>NZ_JAGINI010000001.1:4827500-5928556 GCF_017875935.1 Pseudomonas sp. BP6 | reverse complement strand
GGCCGCTGATGCTGATCTTGTTCGGCACCGCCTTGATGGTGTCGGCCATGGCCAGCAGGATATCTTCGAAGTAGGGCTGCAGGCGCGCGCTACCGATGTCGAACATCGGCCGGTTCTCGGCATCCATGATCTGGATACGCAGGCCATCCTGGGTAATCTCAAACAGGATCTGGTCCTTGAACTTCTGCAGCTGCGGGTTCTCTTCCACCTTGTTCTGCAGTTCCTGCAGCAATAGCTCCAGACGCTCGCGCTCGACCTGCTCGGCCATGGTCTCGACCTGGTCCTTGCTCAGCTGAGTGGGGGACTGCTGCGTCGGCTCGGTCTTCACTTCCGGATTGATGGTTTTGTCCGGCGCCATTTCCGGTGAACCACCCAGGTCGATGACATAAGGCGTGCCACTCTCGGAGAAACCGATTGGGTCCTGGAAGTAGCCGGCAATGGCGATCTTCTGCTCAGGCGTGGCCGTGGACAACAGCCACAGCACCAGGAAGAACGCCATCATCGCCGTGGCGAAGTCGGCAAAGGCGATTTTCCAGGCGCCACCATGGTGGCCGCCGCCAAAGCGCTTGACGCGCTTGACGATGATGGGCTGATTGTTCTCCATGACTCAGCGACCGCGAACCGCTTGTTCCAGTTCGGCGAAGCTTGGGCGGTGCTTGGGGTACAGCACCTTGCGCCCGAACTCGACCGCCAGCGAAGGTGGCATGCCCGACGCCGAGGCCACCAGCGAAGCCTTGATCGATTCGTAGAGGTTCAGTTCTTCCTTGGCATCGTGCTCCAGGCACTTGGCCAAAGGACCGAAGAAACCGTAAGCCGCCAGAATACCGAAGAAGGTACCCACCAGCGCCGCACCTACGTGCATGCCGATGGCCGCCTGGTCGCCATCGCCCAGCGAGGCCATGGTCACCACGATACCCAGTACCGCCGCAACGATACCGAAGCCGGGCATACCGTCGGCGATGCCGGTCACCGCGTGGGACGGGTGCTCCAGCTCTTCTTTCATGCTCAGCAGTTCCATGTCGAACAGGCCCTCGAGCTCGTGTGGGGCCATGTTGCCGGTGGACATGATGCGCAGGTAGTCGCAGACGAACGCAGTCATGCGCTCATCGGCCAGTACCGTCGGGTACTTGGCGAAGATCGGGCTGGCAGCGGCGTCCTCGATGTCGGCCTCGATGGCCATCATGCCTTCGCGACGGCTCTTGTTGAGGATTTCGTATACAAGGCCCAGCACCTCCAGGTAGAAGGCATGGCTGAAGCGCGAGCCGAACATCTTTATCGACTTCTTGATGACATGCATGGTCATGTGGCCAGGGTTGGCCTGCAGGAATGCACCGAAGGCCGCACCGCCGATGATCAGTACTTCGAACGGCTGGATCAGCGCTGCGATCTTGCCGTGGGAGAGTACGTAGCCGCCGAGCACGCTCGCGAATACGACGATGATGCCGATAATTTTAGCCATAGGTTCAAAGCACTTGCTGTCGTGGTCAGGGGAAGAGACGGGAGCTTTAAAACTCTTCTTCTACTTATCGGCAGAACTGCGCCAGACTATAGCCACTCAATGCGAAAAGCCAGTTCGGACTGATGTCAAAATGCCAATTGAAACCAAGGTGCCCACTCAGGCCCCGCGTACGCTAGAGGCCTGGGTAAAGCTGCTCGAGAGTGTTCGCATCCCCGTGCCGAAGCACAGCTACGATCGGGTCATGGCCGCCATCCACGATAACCGCCGCTCGCTGCGCGATATCGCCGAACTGATGCAGGATAGCCCGGCACTGGTGCTGTCAGTGATGCGCGAAGCCAATCACCCCACCAATGCCAGCCTCGCCGAGCCCGCCGAAAGCCTGGAAGTCGCACTCAACCGCCTGGGCCTGGAGCGCAGCGAGCAGCTTCTCAAACGCCTGCCGGCACTGCCCGTGGAGGAGATTCCGCCGGTACTGTGCCAGTTCCAGATGATCAGCCAGCATGCGGCACAGCAGGCCAGCGGCCTGTTCGCCAGCCGCCTGGCACGGCTGTGGCAAGAGATTCACTGGGGCAGCCTGCTGTTCCTGTCGCCACTCTGGCCACTGGCACTGGCTTACCCCAAGCTGCTCGACACCTGGGAACTGCGGGTTATTCACAAAGGTGAAGACGCCGCCCACGTCGAGGAAGAACTGTTCGGCGTGCGCATCATGGCGCTGTGCCAGACCATGGCCGAGTATTGGCGCCTGCCCCAGTGGGTCACCCAGGGCTATCGCCTGCTGCTGGAAGAGCGCGAGCAACTGGCCCAGGTGCTGAGCATCGCCCGCGACGAAGACCTGCTCAGCCAACAGCACCGCCTGGATGCCGAGCCCGGCTTGCGACGTTGGTTCAACCAGCCGGCCAATACCGTACTGCTGGCCAACAACCTGGCCCTGGCGGCACAGGTCGGCTGGGACAACCCGCACCTGCTGCGCTGGCAACTGCTGACCGCGCTGTACCTGCAAACCACGCTGGAAGACGTGCAGCAGCAAGTGCACCAGCAGGCGGCTGCCAGCGCCCGCCGCCACGCCCGGCATGCCCTGTTCCACCCGGCCGAGGCTTTGATCTGGCCGTGGCACCAACGCCGCCCTCACCCGGACATGCTGGCCCCGCCTCCACCCAGCAGCGACGACCTGGCGCGCTGGCGCACGCTGTGCCAGCACCTGCTGGCCCAACCCAGCCCGTTCACCAACGCCGTGCACCTGGCCACCCAGGCCCAGGAAGCCCTGCTGGCCTGCGGCATGCAACGCATCATGCTGCTTAGCCTGGACAAGGCCAGCGACTACCTGCGCGTGCAGCAAATTGCCGGTCTGCCCAAGGAGGCTGGGGCCCTGGCCCTGCAGGTATCACAGAACAAGCTGCTGCAAAAGCTGCTGAGTCAGGCCGGGCAGCTGCGCATCACACCGGAAAACCACAGCCAGTTCTCGGCGCTGATGCCTGCCCCGCTGCGCGCTTTGTTTCGCAGCGAGCATGTTCTACTTCGCTCGCTGGCTGCGAACGACCAGGTGCTGATGCTGCTGGTCGCCGACCAGGGCTGCCGGCCGATGGCCGATATCAGCGTGCAAGCCTTCGGCAAGACCGCGCAATGCATCGAGCGGGCCTTGTCGGTGTTTACCAACCGCAAGGGTTGAGCCTTGCGCTACAATCGCCCCTCTTTCCACACTGGAGACCGTGGATGACCGACTTTTCCGGCCTGCCCCTGGTGATCGAAGCTGCAGACCTGCTGCCACGCCTGGATTCGCCGCAACTGATCCTGGTCGACCTGAGCAGCGCCAACCGCTATGTCAGCGGGCATATCCCCGGCGCGCGCTTTGTCGAAGGCAAGCGCACCCAGCTCGGCCAGCCCCCGGCGCCCGGCCTGCTACCGGCCCTGGGCGAGCTCGAGAAACTGTTCAGCGAACTAGGCCACCGCGCCGACGCCGTGTATGTGGTGTACGACGATGAAGGCGGTGGCTGGGCCGGGCGCTTCATCTGGCTGCTCGATGTCATCGGCCACAAGCGCTACCACTACCTCAATGGCGGTATCCAGGCCTGGCCGGCAGACAAGCTGTCCACCCAAGTGCCGGCCAGTGGCAACGCCCCGGTCCGTCTGCACATCGACAGCGCACCCACTGCCACCCGCGAGTACCTGCAAAGCCGCCTGGGCGCCGATGACCTGGTCATCTGGGACGCGCGCGGCCCGCAGGAATTCAGCGGCGAAAAAGTGCTGGCAGCCAAAGGCGGCCATATTCCCGGCGCGATCAACTTCGAGTGGACCGCCGGCATGGACTTCAACGACCACCTGCGCATCCGCCACGACATCGCTGAAGTCCTGGAGAAGCTGGGCATCACCCCTGACAAGGAAGTGATCACCCACTGCCAGACCCACCGCCGCTCCGGTTTCACTTACCTGGTGGCCAAGTCCCTCGGCTACCCACGCGTCAAGGCCTACGCCGGCTCGTGGGGCGAATGGGGCAACCACCCGGACACGCCTGTAGAAGTCTAAGGAACCTGCATGAAATCCCGTCTGTTCATCATCAGCCAGTACCTGCTGCCGCACCACCTGCTGTCGCGGCTGGCCGGCTGCATCGCCGAGTGCCGTGTGCGCTGGTTCAAGAACGCCTTCACCGCATGGTTCGCCAAGCGCTACCAGGTCAACATGAGCGAGGCTCTGGTCGAAGACCTGAGCGCTTACGAGCACTTCAATGCGTTCTTCACCCGCGCCCTGAAGCCAGGCGCCCGCCCTTTGGACGAAACCCCGGGCGCCATCCTGTGCCCGGCCGACGGTGCGGTCAGCCAGCTCGGCCCGATCGAGCACGGCCGTATCTTCCAGGCCAAAGGCCACGGTTTCAGCGCGCAAGAGCTGCTGGGCGGTGACCCGGCCATGGCCGCGCCGTTCATGGGCGGCGAGTTTGCCACCATCTACCTGTCGCCCAAGGACTACCACCGCGTGCACATGCCGCTGGCCGGCACCCTGCGCGAAATGGTCTACGTGCCGGGCCGTCTGTTCTCGGTCAACCAGACCACCGCAGAGAATGTCCCCGAACTGTTCGCCCGCAACGAGCGCGTGGTCTGTCTGTTCGATACAGAGCGCGGGCCAATGGCCGTGGTACTGGTCGGTGCGATGATCGTCGCCTCGATCGAAACGGTATGGGCAGGGCTGGTCACACCGCCCAAGCGTGAACTGAAGACCTTCCGCTACGACGAAGCCAGCCGCGCCCCGATCCACTTGGAGAAAGGTGCCGAACTAGGCCGCTTCAAGCTGGGTTCGACTGCCATCGTGCTCTTCGGGCCAGAGCAGGTGAAATGGGCCGAGAGCCTGGGTGCTGGCTCAGCAGTGCGCATGGGGCAACAGTTGGCGGCACCTGTGCAGGCTTGATTCGATCCATATGGAAAGGCCCTGCAAATGCAGGGCCTTTTCCATTGGGGCCAGCATGCGGCCCCAGATTCACGGATCAGCCGCGGGCGTCGCGGTCACGCAGGCCCAGCAGATACAGCACCCCATCCAGCCCCAAGGTGGAAATCGCTTGCTTGGCCGACTGGCGCACCAGCGGCTTGGCACGGAACGCCACGCCCAACCCGGCCAGCGACAGCATCGGCAGATCATTGGCGCCATCGCCCACAGCGATGGTCTGCTCCAGTTGCAAGCCCTCCTCACTGGCCAGCTTCTTCAACAGTTCGGCCTTGCGCTGGGCATCGACAATCGGCTCAACAGCCACGCCGGTCACCTTGCCATCGACCACT
This sequence comes from Pseudomonas sp. BP6, assembly GCF_017875935.1. NCBI lineage: Bacteria > Pseudomonadati > Pseudomonadota > Gammaproteobacteria > Pseudomonadales > Pseudomonadaceae > Pseudomonas > Pseudomonas sp. BP6. The sequence continues at coordinate 5,923,339 of NZ_JAGINI010000001.1, read as the reverse complement.
TCAAGTTCGTTGGCGAACACATAGTCGATACCCAGGCGCGCCTGTACCTGACGAGCGAAGTAGGTAAAGCCACCGGATAGAATCGCAGTCTTGTATCCCAGGCGCTTGAGCTCGGCAAACAGGTTCTCGGCACCCTCGGTCAGGCGCAGCGATGCCCCGATCTCGTCCAGCACACCCACATCCAGGCCCTTGAGCAGAGCCATGCGTTCTTTGAAGCTGGCGCGGAAGTCCAGTTCACCGCGCATGGCGCGCTCGGTGATCGCCGCCACCTGCTCCCCCACACCCGCTGCCTTGGCCAATTCGTCGATGACTTCGGCCTCGATCAGCGTGGAGTCCATGTCGAACACCGCCAGGCGGCGGTTGCGGCGGAACAGATCGTCCTTCTGGAAGGCGATGTCGACACTCAGTTCTTCAGCCAGGGCAAAGAAGTCGGCGCGCAGGGCCTGGGCATCGCTCGGCACGCCACGCACGGAGATCTCGACGGCTGCCTTGCCCTTGTCGAATTCGGCATCCAGTGCCACCCGGGCCGACAGGCGCTCCATGCGCTCGATAGTCAGGCCGTACTGGCTGATCACCGCACTCACCCGCTGCAACTGCTCGGGAGTGATCTTGCGGCTGAGCAGGGTAACGATGTGGCGCGCTTCGCCATGCCCATCGGCCCAATGCTGGTAGTCCGCCTCGGAAATCGGCGTGTAACGGGCCTGCAGGTTCAGTTCGTGGGCTTTTGCCTGCACGCTTTGCAGCAGTGCGGTAGCGACTTCGTTGTCCGGGATGTCGACCAGGATGCCAAACGACAAGGTGCCGTGCATGACCGCCAGGCCGATGTCGAGGATACTCACACCGTCCTGCAGCAGGACGCCGGTGATAGCCGCAGTGAGACCGGGACGGTCCTCACCGGTGATGTTGATCAGGACGATTTCGCGCACAACCTGGCTCCGACTTCGATGAAAAATGCGCATTCTACCGATTTTCCATGACCATCGGGCGCCAACGATACTTTGCCGACAAAACCCGGCTCGCTATACTCCCCCCACTTTCATGCCATTAAGAGCCGAGCTCTGTGAACCGGCCCACGCCAGTCAAACCAGACAACTTCTTCCTGATGATCTATCGCGCCCTGAGTCAACGTCGCGTGCCGCTGGCACTGCGCATCGCCTGCACCAACATTTTCCTGGTGGCGCTGGCGCTGGTGATCTACGCCTGCGTGATGGGCCTGCAGTTCAAGCAGGCCATGCATGAGCAGGCCGATGCCCTGGGCCAGAGCCTGACCACCCAGACTGCCACATCGGCAACCGAGCTGCTGGTGTCCAACGACATCCTCAGCCTCAACGTGCTACTGGGCAACCTGGTGAAAAACCCGCTGGTGGCCCATGCGGCAATCTACAGCGTGGATAACCGCATCCTCGCCGAAGCTGGCCAGCGCCCGCGCAACAGCCTGCTGGGCGAGGCCGAAGGCCTGTACCAGACCAAGATCACGTTCCAGGACGTGATGGCCGGGCAACTGCGCATCAGCCTGGACATGAGCCAGTTCCAGCAGCCGATGCTGATCAGCCTGCAGAGCATGGGCATTCTGGCCGCCATCCTGCTGGCCCTGGCCTTGGCCCTCAGCTTGCGTCAAGGCCGCTTCATCACCCTGCCACTGCTGCAGCTGCGGGTATGGCTGCGCGACCCGCAGCCCTATACCCCGGCCACCGACCGCCAGGACGAGATCGGCGACATCGCCCGACAGCTGCATGCACGCCTGGCCCCGCCTCCGCCACCAGAGCCGGAGCCCGAGGAAGAAGACGACGAGCAATTCGACGACCTGCACGCAGCTGCCCCGGCACCCAAGGCAGTACCGCGCACCAAGGTCGCCCTGGAAGACGAAGATGACGACGCAGCCTTCGCCGGCCTGCTGGACGACGACACTGCACCCAAGGCCGCCGCAGAGGTCGAGTCCGACGAGCCGCAGTACAGCGCCGTACTTGCCGTGCAGCTGGGCTCGCAGGAGCAACTGCGCCGCCTGCCACGTACACGCCTGGACGAGCTGACCGAGCGCTACCGCGATTGCCTGGAGCACGCGGCTTCGCTCTATGACGGCGAAACCCACACACTGAACGACGGCAGCACCCTGGTGCTGTTCCACAGCCGCGAATGTGGCGAGGACTACCTGACCAACGCCATTTGCTGTGGCGAACTGTTGCGCGCCCTGGGCCACGCCTTGCAGATCGAGGTAGCCGACAGCGGCATCACCCTGCAACTGCAGCTAGGCCTGGTCTTGGGCAACGACCTGCATGGGCTGGAACTGGTTGACCTGCTGATTGCCGAGAAAGTCCAGGATGCCCTGGCGCTGTCGCAGCACAGCCGCAACCTGTTGCTGGTAGAGCGGCAGATCAACGATGACGCCCTGATTCGCCAGCGTGCGCGTATTCGCCCGATCGCCAGCCCCGAAGGCGCGTGCTGTGTGGAGCGCCTGATGGAGCCCTACCCGTCAATGCTGGAACGGCAACTGGCGCGCATGCATGAGCACCGCGCCTGACAGGCATACGCTGCATCTACAGCGTATGTCTTGAGCCAGGCTGGTTGCCTTGCGATCACGTGCCTGGCGCAAAAGCCAGCCAATAGCGCAAACACCGGTAGGAGCGGGTTTACCCGCGAATACGGTGGCGGCAGCAACGGTGAACGGCGGGTGGAAATTGGCCACCAGGGCCGGCCTCTTCGCGGGTAAACCCGCTCCTACACCACGGCCTGTGTCCAACCCCCGACATGTGTCGCCCCCAATCAGGTGTAGGAGCGGGTTTACCCGCGAATACGGTGGCGGCCGCAACGGTGAACGGCGGGTGGTAATTGGCCAGCAGGGCCGGCCTCTTCGCGGGTAAACCCGCTCCTACACGACGGCCTGTGTCCAACCCCCGACATGTGTCGCCCCCAATCAGGTGTAGGAGCGGGTTTACCCGCGAATACGGTAGCGGCCGCAACGGTGAACGGCGGGTGGTAATTGGCCACCAGGGCCGGCCTCTTCGCGGGTAAACCCGCTCCTACACCACGGCCTGTGTCCAACCCCCGATGTGTGTCCGCCCCCAATCAGGTGTAGGAGCGGGTTTACCCGCGAATACGGTAGCGGCCGCAACGGTGAACGGCGGGTGGAAATTGGCCACCAGGGCCGGCCTCTTCGCGGGTAAACCCGCTCCTACACCACGGCCTGTGTCCAACCCCCGACATGTGTCGCCCCCAATCAGGTGTAGGAGCGGGTTTACCCGCGAATACGGTAGCGGCCGCAACGGTGAACGGCGGGTGGAAATTGGCCACCAGGGCCGGCCTCTTCGCGGGTAAACCCGCTCCTACACGACGGCCTGTGTCCAACCCCCGATGTGTGTCCACCCCGATCAGGTGTAGGAGCGGGTTTACCCGCGAATACGGTAGCGGCCGCAACGGTGAACGGCGGGTGGAAATTGGCCACCAGGGCCGGCCTCTTCGCGGGTAAACCCGCTCCTACACGACGGCCTGTGTCCAACCCCCGATGTGTGTCCACCCCCGATCAGGTGTAGGAGCGGGTTTACCCGCGAATACGGTAGCGGCCGCAACGGTGAACGGCGGGTGGAAATTGGCCACCAGGGCCGGCCTCTTCGCGGGTAAACCCGCTCCTACGAAGACCGGCAGATACAAAAAAGCCCGCAGCGAATGCGGGCTTTGTCGTATCTGGCCGCTTGATCAGAACCGATAAACTTCCATATCGGTGCGAATCGGCGAGGCCATCGGGATTTTGGGTTTCTCCGGCCCTTTCTTCACCTGCTTCGGTGCAGCGGACTTTTTCGGTGCCTCTTCGGCAATCGCCGGCTGGTTGGCCAGCGGCTTCACCGCTGTGCTCAACTGTTCGGCCAACTTCTGCAGCAGTTGCCCCTGGGCCTGCACCTGCGACGACTCACTGCCCTCGTGCTGTTGCTCGAGGTGAATGATGCGGTTGTCACGCACATGGCCACGGCGGTCCAGCAAACGCCACTGGGCATCCAGGATGGCCGGCTGGTTCTTGCCCGAGTCCAGGCGAGTGATCGACAACAGCACTTGCACGTCCGGGGTGAAGCCTTCGGTCGCCGGGGCCAGTACTACGCGCTGGCTGTCCAAGCGCCAGGCCAGTTGACGCACCAGCAGTTGGTCGATATCCGATGAAAGGCTACCAGCCCAACGACCGTCGGTCGCCGCGCTCAGGCTGCCATCAGCTTGACGCTGCAGGAACGTCTCACGCTGAAGATAATCGGCCACCGATACCGGGCCGAGTACAACGGCCATACCCGCACTCTGCGAAGGCTGACCAGGATCACCACTGTCGAGCTGATACAGGGCAACCGGCTGATGCATGGTGCACCCGCCAAGGCCCAGCAGGCCAGTCATCAACAGCGCAAATGGAAGGCGCAGAAATTTCATCATCCCATCCAGGCGGCTGCCACAAGGCACACCGCAGTGATACATGTATATTCAAACGGGCACACGGCTACGCCGGCACCGCAAGGGGCATATCATCCGCGAAATAACCGTACGACTCCAGCATTTCTGCCCGAAACGGCGTTGAAATTGCCGTTCCAGGCATTACAACCGGTTATGTCGGCACCTCCACCTGCAACCCATCGACACGCTGGAACCCGCGTGGCAGCTTGCTGCCGCGCCGACCGCGCTCGCCCTTGTAGTGTTCCAGGTCGTCCGCCTTCAAAGACAGGGTACGCTTGCCGGCCTGCAATACAAGGGTCGCACCTTCGGGAATCACGGCTAGATCGGTCACAAATTCTTCACGGCTGGCCACCCGGTCACCCGGCACGCCAATGATCTTGTTGCCCTTGCCTTTACCCAACTGTGGCAAGTCGCTGACCTTGAACACCAGCAGGCGGCCTTCGGTGGTCACCGCCGCCAACCAGTCCTGCTCGCGATCGGCCACTGGGCGCGGGGTCATGACCTTGGCCCCGTTGGGCAAGCTGAGCAAGCCTTTGCCGGCCTTGTTCTTGGCCTGCAGATCCTCACCCTTGACCACAAAGCCGTAACCGGCATCCGAAGCCACCACGTACAGCGCATCGTCGTCAGGCAACAACACACATTCGAAAGTCGCCCCCGGTGGCGGCGTCAGACGGCCAGTCAGCGGCTCACCCTGGCCACGCGCCGATGGCAGGCTGTGGGCGGCCAGCGAGTAGCTGCGCCCGGTCGAATCGATAAGCACGGCAAACTGGTTGGAACGCCCGGCTGCAGCAGCCTTGAAGCCGTCGCCGGCCTTGTAGGAAAGGCCAGTGGCGTCGATATCGTGGCCCTTGGCGCAGCGCACCCAGCCTTTCTCCGACAGCACCACGGTGACGGGCTCGGTCGGCATCAGCTCGTTTTCCGACAGCGCTTTGGCTTCGGCACGCGCTACGATCGGCGAACGACGATCATCGCCATAGGTTTCGGCATCCTTGATCAGCTCGCTGCGCACCAGCTTGCGCAGTTTGGCCTCGCTCCCCAGCAGGGCCTGCAGCTTGGCTTGCTCCTTCAGCAACTCATCCTGCTCACCGCGGATCTTCATCTCTTCCAGGCGCGCCAACTGCCGCAAGCGGGTCTCGAGGATGTAGTCGGCCTGGATCTCGGTCAGCTCGAAACGCTCGATCAGGGCCTGTTTGGGGTATTCCTCGGTACGGATGATGTGGATCACTTCATCCAGGTTGAGGAACGCGGTGAGTAAACCGTCCAACAGGTGCAGACGCTTCTCGACCTTATCCAGACGGTGTTGCAGGCGGCGACGAACGGTATTGGTGCGGAACTCCAGCCACTCTACCAATATGGTTCGCAGGTTTTTCAACTGCGGACGGCCGTCCAGGCCGATGATGTTCACGTTGACCCGGTAGGTGCTTTCCAGGTCAGTGGTAGCGAACAGGTGCTGCATCAGCTCGTCGACATCCACGCGGTTGGAACGCGGGATGATGACGATACGGCACGGGTTTTCGTGGTCCGACTCGTCGCGCAGGTCGGCGACCATCGGCAGCTTCTTGGCCTGCATCTGCGCGGCAATCTGCTCCAGCACTTTGGCCCCGGAGACCTGGTGCGGCAGCGCCGTGACGACGATGTCGCCATCTTCGACGCGGTACACGGCGCGCATGCGGATCGAGCCGCGGCCGCTTTCGTACATCTTGAGAATTTCTGCCCGCGGCGTAACGATCTCTGCCTCGGTCGGGTAATCCGGCCCTTGGATGTGCTCGCACAACTGCTCGATGGTCGCCTTGGGCTCATCGAGCAGTCGCACACAGGCACTGGCCACCTCTCGCAGGTTGTGCGGCGGCACATCGGTGGCCATGCCCACGGCGATACCGGTGGTACCGTTGAGCAGGATGTTGGGCAGGCGCGCGGGCAGCACGGCCGGCTCCTGCAACGTGCCGTCGAAGTTCGGCACCCAGTCCACGGTGCCCTGGCCGACTTCGCTGAGCAGCACTTCAGCGTAGCGCGACAGCCGCGCCTCGGTATAGCGCATGGCGGCGAACGACTTCGGATCATCCGGCGCACCCCAGTTACCCTGGCCATCGACCAGGGTGTAGCGGTAGCTGAACGGCTGCGCCATCAGCACCATGGCCTCGTAGCAGGCCGAGTCGCCATGGGGATGGAACTTGCCGAGCACATCACCGACGGTACGCGCCGACTTCTTGTGCTTGGCATCGGCATCGAGCCCCAACTCGCTCATGGCATAGACGATGCGTCGCTGCACCGGCTTCAGGCCGTCGCCGATGTGCGGCAGGGCACGGTCCATGATCACGTACATGGAATAGTTGAGGTAGGCCTGTTCGGTGAAGTCAGCCAGCGAGCGGCGTTCGACGCCGTCCAGGCTGAGTTCCAGTGAGTCGCTCATGCGGGCCTCGTCATTATTTCAGGTTCTGGCGCAGCAGCATGGTGCCACCGCGCTGGGTAAATTCAAGTTGTTGCAGGGCACTCATGCCCAGCAGTACGGTGGGGCCGTCCAGGCCCGGCACCACGATGGCGCGTACGTTCTGCAGGCGGATATCGCCCAGTTGCAGGCTGGCCAAGCGCGTGCGGTAGCCTTCGGTGCGGCCGTTGGCGGTGCTCAGTAGCACGGGGCTACCGCGCTCCAGGCTCAGTTCACGAGCCAACGCCTCCGGGATCGCCACGTCGGTGGCGCCGGTGTCGAGCATGAAATGCACCACCTGCCCGTTGATGGCACCATCCACCACGAAGTGGCCCTGGCCATTACTCAGCAGGCGCACTTCGATATAGCCTGCACCATGCTCGGATTGCACCTGGCTGTTGGGGTTACGCTGGCTGTCTTCCCACTGGCCGAAAAAGCGCGTGGCAAGAAACAGCGCCGCCGCCCAGGCGACGATCATCAGCACCCTGCCCGCGCGCTTGCCCGGCGCCTGGCTCATGGTTTGGCGCTCCAGCCGCCTTGCGGTGCGTCGAAGCGCCAGACGACCGGGCGGGTTTCGCCATCGGCTCGGGCGCTGTTGTTGTTGTCCAGGCCAATCCAGGCACCCTTGGCATCGATCACCAGTGCTTCGGCCAGGCCAAACGGCTGCGCGTAACGCCGTGACTCGACCAGCGCATCGGCAGCGAACGACCAGCAACGCTCGACCTTGCCACTGTCGGCATCACGCCGGCACACCCGGTAGGCGTTACGTTCTAGGGTAAACAGCTTGCCCTCGAACCAGGCCAGGTCCGCGAAGTCGCGCGACAGGGCCCGGGCATTGGGCATTTGCGCCGGTTGCATCTCGACCCCAGCCTCGCTCAGCAGCACGCAACTGCGCCCGCAAGTCCATACCGACTGCCGGCGCTCAATGGCCACCAGGCCACGGCGCTCACGCTCGGCGGCCAGCCACAGGCGGTCGCCCGCCGGGTTGATCGCCACACCTTCGAACAGGGCATTGAAGTTCAGCAGCATGCCGCTTGCCCGGGCCTGGCGCACCATGGCCGAGTCGATCCTCAACCAGTCCGGCTCGCCTTCCAGCGGCAATTGCAGCACCGCGGCATGCGCCTCGCTGACCAGATAGAGGTTACCCGCCTGATCACAGGTGATACCTTCGAAATCCAGCTCGCCACCGCGAATGTACGATGCCGCCCAGTTGCGCGACTTCAACCCCCATGGCAGGCCGCTTTCCGGGACAGCCGGCGGGGTGAAGGTAAGCGGCTGCGCGCGCCAGGTGGGGTTCTGCTGATCGAAGCGGTAGATACGGTCGTCGTCACGATCGGACACGCCCCACAACCCGCCCCGGCATTCCACCAGACCCGAAAGGTTGCCACCGCGCATACCGTCGATCGGGTGCTCGGCTCTCATCTTCAGCTCTGGCCAGTTGCCCGCCAGGCAAGGCAGGGCAACCAACGCCAGGCAAACGGCAAGGACTTGCCGAATCAAACCATGACCTCGGCCAGGTTGCCCTTGGTTTCCAGCCAGCTCTTGCGGTCACCGGCGCGCTTCTTGGCCAGCAGCTTGTCCATCAGCTCGCAGGTAGCTTCTACATCGTCCAGGGTCAGTTGCACCAGGCGTCGGGTGTTCGGGTCCATGGTGGTTTCGCGCAACTGCGGCGGGTTCATCTCGCCCAGGCCCTTGAAGCGTGTTACCTGCGGCTTGCCACGCTTCTTCTCGGCCACCAGGCGGTCGAGGATGCCGTCACGCTCGGCTTCGTCGAGGGCATAGTAGATTTCCTTGCCCAGGTCGATGCGGTACAGGGGCGGCATGGCCACATAAACATGCCCAGCCTCGACCAGTGCCCGGAAGTGTTGAACGAACAGCGCACACAGCAGTGTGGCGATGTGCAGGCCGTCGGAGTCAGCGTCGGCGAGGATGCAGATCTTGCCATAGCGCAGTTGCGCAAGGTCGGTGGCACCCGGATCGACACCAATGGCCACGGCAATGTTGTGCACTTCCTGGCTGGCCAGGACTTCGCCACCGTCCACTTCCCAAGTGTTGAGGATCTTGCCGCGCAGCGGCAGGATGGCCTGGAATTCCTTGTCCCGCGCCTGCTTGGCCGAACCACCGGCCGAGTCACCCTCGACCAGGAACAACTCGGCACGCATCGGGTCCTGGCCCGCACAATCGGCCAGCTTGCCGGGCAATGCCGGGCCCTGTGTGATGCGCTTGCGCTCGACCTTCTTGCTGGCCTTGAGGCGGCGACCGGCGTTGCTGATGGCCAGTTCTGCCAGTTGCATGCCCAGCTCGGGGTGGGCGTTGAGCCACAGACTGAAAGCATCCTTGACCACGCCGGAGACGAACGCCGCGGCCTCACGTGATGACAGGCGCTCTTTGGTCTGCCCGGAGAACTGCGGGTCCTGCATCTTCATCGACAGTACGAAGGTGATGCGCTCCCAAACGTCTTCCGGCGCCAGCTTTACCCCGCGCGGCAGCAAGTTGCGGAACTCGCAGAACTCACGCATGGCATCCAGCAGGCCCTGGCGCAGGCCGTTGACGTGGGTGCCGCCCTGGGCGGTGGGGATCAGGTTGACGTAGCTTTCCTGAATGCTGTCGCCGCCGTCGGGCAGCCACAGCAAAGCCCAGTCAACCGCTTCCTTGTTACCCGCCAGGCTGCCACAGAACGGCTCGTCGGGCAGGCGCTGGAATTCGTTGACCGAGTCGACCAGGTAGGAGCGCAGGCCATCTTCGTAGTGCCATTCGACCTTTTCGCCGCTGGCCTTGTCCTCGAAGCTGACCAGCAGCCCCGGGCACAATACCGCCTTGGCCTTGAGCACGTGCTTGAGGCGGCTGATGGAAAACTTGGGCGAGTCGAAGTACTTCGGGTCGGGGCTGAAGTACACGCTGGTGCCGGTGTTGCGCTTGCCGACAGAGCCGACCACTTCCAGCTCGCTGGCCTTGAAGCCATCGGCAAAGGTCATCTGGTATTCGTTGCCGTCACGTTTGACGCGCACGCGCACCTGGGTCGACAGGGCGTTGACCACCGAGATGCCCACCCCGTGCAGGCCACCGGAAAACTGATAGTTCTTGTTGGAGAACTTGCCGCCGGCGTGCAGCTTGGTGAGGATCAGCTCGACCCCGGACACGCCCTCTTCCGGATGGATGTCCACCGGCATGCCGCGGCCGTCGTCGCTGACTTCCAGCGAATGGTCGGCATGCAGGATGACCTGCACCGAACGCGCGTGGCCGGCCAGTGCTTCGTCGACACTGTTGTCGATGACTTCCTGGGCCAGGTGGTTGGGGCGGCTGGTGTCGGTGTACATGCCCGGCCGCTTGCGGACCGGATCAAGGCCCGAGAGGACTTCGATGGCGTCTGCGTTATAGGCGCTAGCGCTGGGATTGGCCATAGGGTCTCGTCGTCAGTCTGGTGAATGCAAAAAAGTCAAAATACAGAAAAATCGAGCGCCGCATACTGCCCACGGGCAATGCCGGCGAACGCCAGCAGTGCCGGCAGGCGCTCGGCGAAGCCCTGGAAACTGTGGTCGCCACCGGCCTGGATACGCAGGGCACAAGCACGGTAATAGCGCTCGGCGTGTCGGTAGTCCAGGGTTTCATCGGCGGTCTGCAGCCACACTTGATAGCGGTCGGCATCGGCCGGGGCCGCGACTTCCAGTTCGGCCAGGGCCTGCACGTGATCGTGGGTCAGCTCCCAGGTTTCACCGCTGTAATGATTGCGCTGGGTGCCCAGGTAACCGTCGAAATGCTTGTGCGGGGTTACCGCCGGGTTGACCAGCAGGGCCTTGAGGCCATGGCGCTCGGCCAGATGGGTGGCATAGTAGCCGCCGAGCGAACTGCCCACCAGCAGTGGCGCACCCAGTTCGGCGATGGCCGCTTCGAGCTGGGCCATGGCTTGCCGTGGGTGGTGGTGCAGGGCCGGCACTCGCAGCTGTTCGGCCAGGCCGAGCTGCTGCATGACTGCCTCCAGCTGACGCGCCTTGGTCGAAAGCGGCGAGCTGTTGAAGCCATGGATATAGAGGATGGAACCCGACATGCTGCCCCCGGAATCTGTGGCTTCGCGCCTGATAATGCGGGCGCAGGGACGCGCAGTGTAGCGCGTTCGCCGGGTTTTGGCGCCGCACAGGGGTTTTAGCAACAAATTCTTCAACAGCTTTGAAAGTGCCGGGGGTGCTTTGCGCCCCTGTCGCGACACAAGGCCGCTCTCACAGGGGTACGCGATCTCCTGTGGGAGCGGCCTTGTGTCGCGATAGGGCTGCGCAGCAGCCCCCAAAATCATCAATAGCCAGGGCTATCGAAGTCGAGCTGCACCTCGAAATCCAGCGCCCGCTCCACCCCGGTCTCCAGCCGCCCATCGGCATGCAGGCGCAACCAGCGGTACCCCGGATGCTCTTCGCTCACCTGGAAGTCTTCGCTGCGCGCCGCGAACTGAATGCAGGTCGACGGCGTGGCCAGCAGGCGCCGCCCCCCTCGGACTTCATCCCATTCCTGATGCACATGCCCCCATAACAAAGCCCGTACCTGTGGATATCCTTCAACGATATCGAACAGCGCCTGGGCATTGCGCAAGCCGATCGGCGCGATCCAGGCGCAGCCGATGTCCACTGGCTGATGGTGGAAGCACACCAGGCAATGCCGCTCGCCGGCCTCTTTCAAGGCGGATTCCAGTACGGCCAGCTGGTCATCTTGCAGAAACCCGTGGGTAGCACCCTGCACGGCGGTGTTGAGCATGACCACCCGCCATGCGCCAATATCGGTCACCGCCTGCACCAGTTCCGGCGCCACCTGCGCCATCACCTGAGCCTCGTCATGGTTGCCCGGCAGCCAGCGAGTGGGTACGGCAAACGGTGCGGTCAGCTCCCGAAACGCTTCATAGGATGCCACGCTGGCATCCTGGGACAGGTCGCCCGTGCACAGCAGCAAGTCGACAAGCGGCTGCTCGCGCCGCACCTGGGCCACCACGTGGCGCAGGCTGTCGCGGGTCTTGAGGCCCAGCATGCTGCCAGCCGGGTCAGCGAACAGGTGGGCATCGGTCAGTTGCACCACGTGCACAGGGCGGGATTGGTCTGGCGGCGACAACGGCCATCTCCTCGAATGGATTCAGCGGGGATTATGGCTGTGCGACGGTGACGAGCAAACACCCGCAACCGACTCACGTCACAATTCAGCGAACACTTGCCAGTTCGTGGCCGCAGGCCAGGCAGTGGCTAAGCCATTCACCCAGGAACAGGTTGAGCTGGGCCTTTTCGTCCGGCTGGTGCATGGCGTCGTTCGGATACGGGTAGATGCTGCGCAGGCGCCGGGTGTGTTCGGCACTGACCACTTCGGCCATACGCGCATCGTGATACACCTGCACTTCCAGGTGTGGCACTGGCAACCACGGCAGGCTGTGTTCCTGGCGCACATGCAGGGTGGTGGTGTACGGGCAGGCCAGCACCACGTCGATTACCAGCACGCCGAGCATCTGGTCGCCCTGGGTCATGCCGATGCGGCGCGAGCTCTGGGTGGTGCGCATGTCGGGCAGCAAACGCATCAGCCGGGCATAGTTGGCCTCGCAGGCTGCCTGCAGCCCGACCAGGTCAACTCGATAGCGCTCGCGCAGCAGGTTCACTTCCACATACCTCTTACTTCGTCACGGTTCAGCGCCAGCCATTGCAGGCCAATGATGGTGGCCGCATTGCAGATGCGCCCGTCGCGCACCGCCTGCAGGGCATCCTCGAACGACCACACGCGTACGCGAATGTCTTCACCCTCCTCTTCCAGGCCATGCAGCCCTCCCGCGCCCTCGCTGCTGCAACGGCCGAGGAACAGGTGAACGTATTCGTCACTGCCGCCAGGCGACGGGAAGTAGCGGGTCATCGGCCACAGGGCGCTGAAGGTCAGGCCGGCTTCTTCTTCAGCCTCGCGATGGGCGACTTCCTCGGGCTGCTCGTCTTTGTCGATCAGCCCGGCAACCATCTCGATCAGCCAAGGGTTGGCGACCTTGTCCAGTGCGCCCACGCGGAACTGTTCGATCAGCACCACTTCATCGCGCGCAGGGTCGTACGGCAGCACGCATACCGCATCGTGGCGCACAAACAGCTCGCGACTGATCTCGCGCCCCATACCACCGGCAAATAGCTCGTGACGCAGGCGTAACTTGTCGAGCTTGTAAAAGCCCTGGAAGCAATTGGCCCGCTCGATGATTTCGAAGCCCTTGGGCACAGCGTTCAACGCGTCTGACATGGAAATCCTCATTACCTCGAATACTGCTTCGCGCCATCCTACTCCGCACGCCTGTTGGTTTCATCCCTTTCCAGCAACCGCTGGCGCACTCGGGACAGCAGCCCTTCACTCTGTTAGCTTAGTGGCGAACTGAAGGCCGCGCAGACGGTCAAAGGCCGACTTTTCCCTGTTCTGCAAGGATCATCATGACACTTGTCAAACTGACTTCCGTGGCCGTGCTGGCACTCGCTCTGGGCGCCTGCCAGAGCCTGTTCACGCCCAACTACCGGGCCCCGCTCGAGGTCAAGCGCGACGCCTGGGAGCATGTCAAACCCGGCTGCAGCGAGAGCGACTGCCCGCTGGTGAACATCGACATGATCCACTTCCCGGCGCTGCCCAAGCTCGACGGCATCGTCGAAAAACGCCTGCTGCAACTGACCGAAGACAATCAGCATGGCACCGCACCAGGCACCCTGCAGGCCTACGAACAGCAATATCTGGCCAGTGCCGACAAACGTAACAGCAGCTACTTGCAAGCCAAGGTACGCGAGCAGCATGACGGGCTGGTGATCATCGAGTTGTCCAGCTACCTGGACAGCGGTGGCGCCCACGGCATGCCCGGGCGCGGCTTCATCAACTATTCACGCAAGCTGGACAAGGTGCTGACCCTGCAGGACATGCTGGTGCCCGGCCAGGAAGACACCTTCTGGAAAACCGTCGAAGAATCGCACCGTGCCTGGCTGATGAGCGTGGGTATGGACAAGGATGCCGAGTTCGTCAAGACCTGGCCGTTCAAGAAATCGCCGCACGTCGCCCTGACGTACGGCGCGGTAGTGGTCAAGTACGAGGTCTATGCCATCGCGCCCTATTCCATGGGCCACGTGGAACTGAAGATCCCCTACCCGCGCCTGAATGGCGTACTCAAGCCTGAACTGTTTCCCGGCCGCGGCTGAGGCTCAGTAACCCATGCAGCACACCTGCCAGCAGCAATGCGGGCAGGGTCGCGCCCAGTTCCGGCGCCTTGGCGGCAATCAGGTGATAGGCTACCGCCCCGGCAAACCAGGCCACCAACGCCTGCCAGTGCAAGCCATTGACCTGGGCTGGCAAACGGCGTCGACGGACCACGTAGTGGTCCATCAGCACCACACCGAACAGCGGTGCGAACACCGAGCCGATCAGCAACAGGAAGTTTTCGTACTGTGCCAGTGGCGCCAACAGGGCGATCAGGGTGCACAACACGCCGATGGCCAACGCCAGGTGCTCGACCTTCAGCGGTAGCAGCACACCGGTGGAAACCGCCGCCGAGTGAATGTCGGCGAAGGCCTTTTCCGACTCGTCCAGCAGAATAAGCAGCAGCGGAATCCCCATGCCGGCGCCCGCCAGGGCCAGCAGCAAGGCATTGACTTCGCCACTGGCGGCGAACGCCAGCGTGTACGCCACGCCCAGGCTCATCAGCCAGGTGTTACCGATGAAGTAGCCAACGACCGTACCGCCGAACACATGCTTGCCATTGCGGGCAAAGCGCGAGTAGTCCGCGATCAGCGGCAGCCAGGACAGCGGCATGGCGATGACGATATCGAAGCCAACCGCCAGCGACATCGAACCATCCCCGGCACGGTTCCACAGCTCCGCCAGGTCGGCCTTGGCGAACAGGTTCCAGGTCAGCCAGAGGCAGGCGCCCAGCAACAACCAGATGCCCCAGGCGCGCAGCACCTTGCGCACGAAGGCCAGTGGCCCGCTGACAGCCAGCAGGGTGGCCAGGGCACCGACGCACAGGGTCCAGAGCATGGGGCTGTTCCAGGCACTTTCCTCACCGAACGCCCGTGCACCCAGCAAGCTGGCAGCATCGCGCATGACGATGATCTCGAAAGCGCCCCAACCCACCAGTTGCAGCAAGTTGAGCAGCGCCGGCAAGCGCGCGCCATGGCTGCCCAGGCTGAGTTTCAGGGTACCCATGGCGGACAGCCCAGTGTCACTGCCGATAACCCCCGCCGCACCCAGCAACAGCACACCGACACCGGTGCCCAGGGCGATGGCCAGCACCGCGCCAGCAAGGCCCAGACCTGGCGCCAGCATGGCACCGACTTGCAGCACCATCAGGCCGATGCCGAGGGAAAACCACAGTGAGAACAGGTCGCGAGCACCGAAGATGCGCTGCTGGATGGGGATTGGATGGTCGGGAGAGAACTGGCTGGGTGATGTCATTGTCATGTCCGCAGGAATGATGGTGAGTGGCATGCACCACCCTGTGGGAGCGGGCTTGCCCGCGAACACCGGCAAAGCCGGTGCCATGCACCGCAGTGCTTGCTTCGCGGGCAAGCCCACTCCCACAGGGTAAGGTGCTGCGGTTTAGACTTTGTGGTACAGCTGGCTGCCTTCCTGGCGGAACCGCTCGGCCTGCTCACGCATGCCTTGCTCGACCGTCACATCCACGGCCTCGATCTTGGCAGCGTACTCACGCACTTCCTGGGTGATCTTCATCGAGCAGAACTTCGGCCCGCACATCGAGCAGAAGTGCGCGACCTTGGCCGATTCCTTGGGCAGGGTCTCGTCGTGGAAAGCACGGGCGGTGTCCGGGTCGAGGCCCAGGTTGAACTGGTCTTCCCAACGGAACTCGAAACGCGCCTTGGACAAGGCGTTGTCGCGAATCTGTGCACCCGGGTGGCCCTTGGCAAGGTCGGCGGCATGCGCGGCGATCTTGTAGGTAATGATGCCGGTCTTGACGTCGTCCTTGTTCGGCAGGCCCAGGTGCTCCTTCGGCGTGACGTAGCAGAGCATGGCGCAACCGAACCAGCCGATCATCGCCGCACCAATGCCCGAGGTGATGTGGTCGTAACCCGGCGCGATGTCGGTGGTCAGTGGGCCGAGGGTGTAGAACGGCGCCTCGTCGCAGCACTCCAGTTGCTTGTCCATGTTCTCTTTGATCAACTGCATCGGCACGTGGCCGGGGCCTTCGATCATGCATTGCACGTCGTGCTTCCAGGCAATCTTGGTCAGCTCGCCGAGGGTTTCAAGCTCACCGAATTGCGCGGCGTCGTTGGCGTCGGCAATCGAGCCAGGGCGCAGGCCGTCGCCCAGCGAGAAGCTGACGTCGTAGGCCTTCATGATTTCGCAGATTTCGTCGAAGTGGGTGTACAGGAAGTTTTCCTTGTGGTGCGCCAGGCACCACTTGGCCATGATCGAGCCACCACGGCTGACGATGCCTGTGACGCGCTTGGCGGTCAGGGGTACATAGCGCAGCAGCACACCAGCGTGGATGGTGAAGTAGTCCACGCCCTGTTCGGCCTGCTCGATCAGGGTGTCGCGGAACAGTTCCCAGGTCAGGTCTTCTGCCACACCGTTGACCTTTTCCAGGGCCTGGTAGATCGGCACGGTACCGATCGGCACCGGCGAGTTGCGAATGATCCACTCGCGGGTTTCGTGGATGTGCTTGCCGGTGGACAGGTCCATGACCGTGTCCGAGCCCCAGCGGATGCCCCAGGTCAGCTTGGCCACCTCTTCCTCGATCGAGGATCCCAGGGCGCTGTTGCCGATGTTGCCGTTGATCTTCACCAGGAAGTTGCGGCCGATGATCATCGGCTCGACTTCCGGGTGGTTGATGTTGGCCGGAATGATCGCGCGGCCACGGGCGATTTCCTGGCGAACGAATTCCGGGGTGATTTCTTTCGGGATGTTGGCACCGAAGCTGTGGCCGGCATGTTGCTCATTCAGCAGGCCGGCGGCGCGGGCCTCCTGTAGCTTCATGTTTTCGCGGATGGCCACGTATTCCATTTCGGCGGTGATGATGCCCTGACGGGCATAGTGCATCTGCGAGACGTTGGCGCCGGCCTTGGCACGACGCGGGTTGCGCACATGGGCGAAACGCAGCTTGGCCAGCTCTGCATCGTTCAGGCGCTGCTGGCCGAAGTCGGAGCTCAGGCCTTCCAGGCGCTCGGTGTCACCGCGGGCTTCGATCCACGCCGAACGCACATCGGCCAGGCCTTTGCGCACGTCGATGATCACGTCGGGGTCGGTGTACGGGCCAGACGTGTCATACACCAGCACCGGGGCGTTGGCCTCGCCGCCGAAATCGGTCGGGGTGTCATCCAGGCTGATTTCACGCATGGGAACGCGGATGTCCGGGCGCGAGCCTTCGACATACACTTTGCGCGAACGCGGGAACGGTTGTACGGACTGCTGATCGACTTGTGCCGATTCGCTGAGGTTGATCGTTTTTTCTTGTTTGGTCATCACAGGCTCTCCTGACGGCTTCCTAGCAGTGGAATGTCGGGGTGAACCTGAAACGCGCGGACGCACCCTCTTTGGGTGCAGTGCCGGATATGGGGGTGCCTGAAGCTGTATGCAGCTGTGACAATCCCGGACCTGGCACAAGAGGCTCCCCGGGAAGGTGAGCAATCTTGTTCCCTACGCAGGCGCTAACCTGATCAGGTTCAACGGGATCCGCACCTCTGCGATCTCAGCCTTTGCTTCAAGGCACCCCGACAAGAACATGCGCAGTCTAGACTGGAGTGGTCAGCAAAGCCAAGCAGGTAAATGCGCGGATGATGAAAGGCACACCGAGCGATTGTTGCCGGGTGCGCATGGCACTACACTGGCCCATCGCTCGATACTCAACAGTTCAGTAATTAAATTTCGTACAAGGATTGCCTCTATGCTGCGCAAACTCTCACTGGCGATAGCCGTGTCTTGTGCGTCCAACGGAGTGGTCTGGGCAGCGGACGTGCCCTCGACAGTCAAGACCGATCTGGTCAGCGTCTACCAGGAGGCAGTGGACAACAACGCCGACCTGGCTGCCGCACGCGCCGATTACGGGGCGCGCCGCGAAGTGGTGCCGCAGGCCCGCGCCGGGTTGCTGCCAAACCTGTCGGCCGGTGCCGAGATGATGAACACCCGCACCAAGCTGGACGAGCCGTCCATGACGTCCAATCGCAGCGGCAACTCCTGGAGCGCGACCCTGGCTCAGCCGATCTTCCGCGCTGATCGCTGGTTCCAGTTGCAAGCCGCCGAAGCCGTCAACGAACAGGCAGCCCTGGAGCTGTCGGCGACCGAGCAAAACCTGATCCTGCAAACCGCGCAAAACTACTTCGCCGTCCTCCGTGCCCAGGACAACCTGGCCGCCACCAAGGCAGAAGAAGCTGCCTTCAAGCGCCAGTTGGATCAGTCCAACGAGCGTTTCGACGTGGGCCTTTCGGACAAGACCGACGTGCTGCAATCCCAAGCCAGTTATGACACTGCACGCGCCAACCGGATCATCGCCGAACGCCAGGTGCAGGATGCCTTCGAGGCCTTGGTGACCCTGACCAACCGTGAGTACACCTCTATCCAGGGCGTGGTGCATAGCCTGCCGGTACAAGTGCCAACGCCCAACGATGCCAAGGCCTGGGTCGAAACCGCCGGGCGCCAGAACCTCAACCTGCTGGCCACCAACTACGCGGTTTCTGCCGCAGAAGAAACCCTGCGTCAGCGCAAGGCCGGGCATGCACCGACCCTGGATGCCGTGGCCAAGTACCAGAAGGGTGACAACGACAGCCTTGGCTTCACCAACCCATCGCAACTGGGGGTGCGCTACAGCGGCGACGTCGAGCAGACCAGCGTTGGCCTGCAACTGAATATCCCGATCTACAGCGGCGGCCTGACCAGCTCGCAGGTACGCGAGGCTTACCAGCGCCTGAGCCAGAGCGAGCAACAGCGTGAAAGCCTGCGCCGCCAGGTCGTGGAAAACACCCGCAACCTGCACCGCGCAGTGAACACCGATGTGGAACAGGTACAGGCGCGCAAGCAGTCGATCATTTCCAACCAGAGCGCGCTGGAAGCCACCGAAATCGGCTACCAGGTCGGTACCCGCAACATCGTCGACGTGCTTGATGCCCAGCGCCAGCTGTACACCTCGGTGCGCGACTACAACAATAGCCGTTACGACTACATTCTCGACAACCTGAGCCTGAAGCAGGCAGCCGGCACCCTGAGCCCGCAAGACCTGCAGGACCTGAAGCGCTACCTGAAACCTGACTACAACCCGGACAAGGACTTCCTGCCACCGGACCTGGCGGCAGCAGCGGCCAAGAACTTCGAGCGCAGGCCTTGAGATAGGGGCTGGACTCTTCGCGGGCTTGCCCGCTCCCACATGGTGCCAAGCCTGAAGGCATGATGCACCTGTGAGAGCTGGCTTGCTGGCGATAGGCCTCCAATATCACTCCAGCCCTGAACGACAACGCCTAGGCGGCTACGGCAATCGTCGAGTCAATGCGTTGCGCCGACATATCACCGATAAGCATAGGCCCCGAAGGTTCAGGGGCGAACGCAGCCATTGCATCAACAAGATTCCCCAGGTTCGGTAGCGAGTGCTCGACAGCAAACAGCGACGCCCCTGCGGAAAGGGCTGAAACCTCTGGCACGGCAACCGCTTCAGATGTGACCATTGCCGGCTGCGCAAAGATAAAGTCCTCCGCTGTCACCTGCGCAACTTCGAGCGCATCCAGGTACAGCATCTTCACAATACCTTCCTGCCCCGGCACTGCCTGGGTATCAACGGCTACACCGTGGATCTGCGCAAAGTCATTGAGTTTGAAGCGCTGGACTTTGCTGACGTGCAGATCCTCGAAGCGACTGATGCCTACCTGGGTCAGGTCAATCTTGTCGATACCGTGTCGGAACCCCCGAAGGGTGTTCTTGTAATCGCTCACACCTTCTTGTTTTGTCACCAGAAACACGCTGGGCGCAACCGTCGGCGGGGAATATATCGTGCCTGCCAACGAAGCCACCAACTGCCCGGAGGCGTCACTGGCAAGCGACACGCCACCTGCACCACCGGTAAGCAGAACATTCGCGCTGACAGGCGGGGTCGTCTGCTCTTCAGGGCTGCCCTCGAAATAACCTGGTGCAGCGGTGAAAGCGTCAAGGAAACGGAAGTTCGCTGACCGCAGTTCGGCAATCGTAGTGTCCGCAAGCGTCAGCTTCTGCCCACTGCCAAGGTCGAGCACAGTCGAATTGCCGTCCTGTTGCACCTGCAAGTCAGTAAACCCTGAACCACCAAAGCCGACCAGGTCGATCACCTCACGCGAAGTCTCGAACTGCTTGAGTACATCGTTACCGCCTGCACGCCTGTGGATGACAAAGCGGTCGGTACCCTCACCCCCCTTGAGGAGATTGTACCCACGGCCACCATCCAGTAATGCCCCTGCGGGCCCGGCAATCAAGGTATCGTCGCCATCACCACTGATAAGGTTTTGCACCGAACCAGGGGCTATGGTGAGCGCCGCACCGGCAATACTGGCGCTGCCGCTGGCCAGATCCACCGAGATACTGCGACTTACTGCAGCCGCGTTCAACGTATTGCGCCCGCCAGCGGTGCCGCTGATGGCATCGTCAAGCTTCGCGCGCCCTGGGTTTTCTGCCACCAGGTTCGCGTAGTCGTCGGTGAAGTAATAGACATCATCGGTGGTGCCGGGGCTGCCGACGAGGCGCAGCGTCCAGCGATCAAGCGTTAGCGGTAAGCCAGCAACAGCATTACGCACCTCAAGCTTCCACTCCCCAGCCGAGCGCTCTGCGCGATGATGGGTCGACATGAACCCATATTTGAACGCCCCTGAACGCGAATCGCCCAGATCGTCATCACCCGAGCCCGGCGCCTTGCCTGTGCGATCGAGCAGTACGCTGCGCGTGCCGCCAGGCGACACCAGCGTGAGCGTCATGTCGCCAAGGCGGCCGACCATCGAGTGGACATCGACCTCCACATGCTCCACCAGCAAATCAGCCGGCAGGGTCAAAGACAAAGTCGCAACCTGCCCCGCCGCAACCTGTTGAGCCACTGGTGCACTGCTGGCTGTCAGCAGCCGTTCATTGGCCTTGGTCGCCCGGCTCCCCCAGGACTCGGCAAGGCGCACCGCGGCGCGGGCGTCGATCATGCCAAAGCCGTAGTCGTGGCTGGCGTGCATGCCACCGCCATTCCAATTGCGCCCTGCGTTGTAAGCCCATTGGGTTGATGCGTCATCCACTTTGCGCGCAGACAGTGCGAGGATCTGCTGAACATCCCGGTAACCCAACCCCGGGTTGGCCTGCAACATCAACGCCACCACGCCTGAGACGATCGGCGCGGCGAAGCTGGTGCCCTGAGTCGTGCTGTAGGCGCTGCCGACCGACGCACCGCGCTCCGCTTCAAGGCTGACGCCACTGGATAAAACATGGCTCCCCGGTGCAGCGACCAGCAAGCTGGAGCCTGGATTGGAAAAGGGTGCCGTGGCAGCTTGCAGTACCGAGAGGTCTGCCTTTGCGTTGATGGCCGCCACTTCAATGGCGTGGCGGTTGTTGTTGGTCAGCGAGCCCTGTGCACTACCGCCTTTATGGCGCTGGTTGCCACCAGAGGCGACGACGATGGTGCCTAGCCCGCCACGGCCGTTGGTGGCGGCAAGCGTAGTGCTGAATGCCAGCGCCAGAGCAGTATCGACTTTTCCTTCTGGAACATTTGTAAGTCCGAAGTCCGTTTTGAAACCCCAACTGTTGTTGGCTATGTCGTAGTTGACCATTTGCCCCAGATTGGTCAGGTCATCGCCTTTGTTGGCCAGGTAATGCCCGCCGATCTTCGCATCATATGCGATGCCGATCCCTCCTTGATCATTGCGCGCGCCAACCATGACCCCAGCCACTTGAGTGGCATGATTGGACGCCAAAGCGGGCAGCGTGCCATTGGTGCGTTGGGTGTGCAGCCAGATGGGATCGATATTCGGCTTGAGATCGGGGTGCCCGATATCGAAGATTTCCGGCGCCACGGCAAACTCCCCACCCGGCTCGAACTGCCCTATCCTCACCCCCTTGCCCGTGAAGTCACGCCATACCGGCGCGACATTGATCTCGTCCAGATACCACTGCCGCCCCGACAGCGGGTCAGCGGGGGATTGTTCATGGCGCAACGTTACCGTTGCCCGCAAGGGTGCTGATGCAGCACTGCCCACCTCGGTCACACTCATGGAGGCGTTGCCGGCAGCATCGACCAAGTCGTAGCGGAAACTGACATCACCGTCATGGCCTGGCAACGGCGTGACCTCCACATCACCCTGCTCATTCAGCCGCACTGTTGCACCCTTGCCAGCGCTGACTGAGGCGATGCGCAATGGCCCGCTGCTGCCAAGTGGCTGGTCATTGCCCAGCAGCGCCGTTGCAGGGACTATCAGCGCCGTGTCAGTGGTGGCGAATGTAGCCAGTTGCTCAGGCGAGAGCCTGTCGCCGATTGGCATGGCGCCCCCGCCGAGAAGATCGATGGCAGCGATGTCGGCGAAGCTGAGTTTCTGGATGTTGCTCAAGCTCAGACGGCCATCTCGTCCCGCCACGGTGTCGGTGATCAGGTGGCCCGATTCGGTACGTGTGATCAGGTACTCGTCGTGAGCACCATGCAAACTGACCAGGTTGGTGCCCGCGCCTCCGTCGATCGTGGCATCGCCGCGTCCGGCCTCGATCACGTCATCGGCAGCACCGCCCGTAATCCGATCAGCGCCACCACCGGCGTAAATGATACTTCCGCCCGCCGAGGCCCGGATGCGATCCCCCTTGGGGCCCGCATAGATCACCGACTTGCCGGTACCGCCAATGATGTCGTTACGGCCTGTCCCCCCCACAAGCACATCGTTGCCGCCCCCGCCAATCAGCAAGCTGTCGCCCGAGCCGCCCTTGATGAATACTCCGCGTTGACCGCCGCTGGCGATGATGTCCTTACCCCGCCCGCCTTGCGCGATGGTCAGCCCGGCCTTGGCCATGTTCAGCCCAACGCCATGCTCCCCCACGATCAGTGCCGTGTCGCGCCCACCATTGCCCTGCATGTTCGCCCAATCGTCGCTGGCACTGATCACGAATACATCGTCGCCCGCCCCGCCGTGATAGGTGTTGCTGCCACCGCCACCAACCAGCCAACTGCCCTCTGGAGCCGCGGTCAAGACATCATCGCCCGCGCTGCCGTACAGCGTCTGTACGCCGAGCGCTGCGGCGTCCAGCGTGCTTCCTTGAGCACTCTGGCTGATGTAGGCCCTTCGGGAAGTGGGCCCGCTTGACGAAGTGAGTAGAGTGCCACCCTCCTGGGCCTCGATCCGATTACCGACGGTATCGGCGAGAAACCTCACCGCCAGTACTTCCCGGTCCTCACCATTGACAGTGAAAGCGCCTCGGGAAATGACCTCGTTACCCTGACGCACCTCTCCTACCGGCTCGACCTGGCCGAGCTTGATCTGGCTAATGCCATGCTCCTGCAATGCCCTCAGCTCACCGGCATCGGCACGCCCGTCGTGGTTGCCATCGACCCACACCTTCAATTGCGCCCAGACGGCGTCTTCAACGTTGATGACGCCATCGGCGTTGGCGTCAACACTGTAACCGATCCATGAACCCCACCTACCACAAGGTGGAAGCCAAGGTTACCGTGGCATCTCTGGCGAACAGTTCCATGGCAGCAGCGCTTCGTAGTCTGCTACCGATGAGGCGTGCGGCAGTCGCTCCAGGACGTGGCGCAGCCACGTATAGGGCTCTTGGCCGTTGACCTTGGCGGTTTCGACCAAGCTGTAGATCTGCGCGCTAGCCGTGGCTCCCTTGGGCGTGTCACTGAACAGCCAAGCTTTGCGCCCGATCACAAACGGCTTTATGGCCCGCTCTGCCAGGTTGTTGTCGATCGGCAGGTGGCCCGCCTCGACATACCGCTCCAAGCGGTTCCAGTTGTTTGCCAGGTAAAGCACCGCCTTGCCCAGTACGCTTTGCGGTGTCACCTGTGAGTGCGTCTTGTCGAGCCAACTTTTCAACTGCTCAAGGATCGGCAGGCTTCGTTCCTGACGACCGATGAATCGCTGTTCATCGCTGGCATCCTTGAGGTCGCGTTCGATGCCATACAGTTTGTTGATCATCGTCAGCGCAACATCGGCGCGACCGGTCTTGCCCTTAGGCTGCACCTTCTGCGCTTCGACGAATTTACGCCGAACATGCGCCATGCACGCCAGTCGTTCAACGCCCGGCTGTAGCGCCAACGCGTTGTAACCGGCGTAATCATCGGTCATCACGTAACCGCGATAGCCCTCCAGCAGGCGCAGCGGCACCTCCTGCGCGCGGCTGGTGGTGTAATCGAACAGCACGACTTGTCGATCAGGCGGGCCACTGGCCTGCACCCACATCCAGGATTGACTGGTCGGATCACGATCCGGCTCTTTGAGCACCTGCACGCGAGTTTCATCGCAATGGATCACCGGGCTTTCCAGCAGGCGGTCACGCATCAGGTTCAGCAGTGGCTGAAAGTGTTCGCTGCACTGGATGACCCAGCGGGCCAGGGTTTGCCGGGGGATCTCGATACCATGTCGGTTCAGCACCGTCTCGAAGCGGTGCAGCGGCAGGCCATCGACGTACTTGGTGGTTAGCAACATCGCCAGCACGCTGGGACTGGCCATGCTCTTTTCAATCAATTGGGCCGGCTTGTCAGCGGTGACCGGCGCGGATTCGCAGCCACGGCAGCCATAGATTTTGCGTACGTGTTTAAGCACACGGATCTGCATCGGCACGATGTCGAGTTGTTCGCTGGTTTGCTCGCCAACCACGTGTTTGCGGCAACCACAGGCGCAAGTCAGTTCGTGCTCGGGCAAGTCATGAATGACTTCAATGCGTGGCAGGTCAGCCGACAGTGGCTTGCGTTTGCCGCGCTGCTTGCTTGGCGCAACAACTTCTTCGTCGGCATCATCAGCGGTAGGAACCCACTGACTTTCGGGTTCATTGAACAACGCCAGTTGGGGCGTGTTGGACTCGACGGTTTGCTCGGACTTGCGATTGAATAATCGGTCACGCAGCAGCTTGACCTGTTCTTTAAGATCGACGATCTGACCTTTGTCGACCGTGCGCTCGGCCAACAACTGCGCAAGCAGTAGTTTGAGCGCGGCAGGGTCGTCAGGAAGGTTATCGGGCACTGAAATCATGGCCCGGATTATACCCGGTCAGGCGACGAAACGAGGAGTCAAAACCTGATGCGGACGGTTGCGCCAGAGATCGAAACCGTCGAGTAGCCAATTCAGTTCCTGGACGGTCAGTACGATAGCTTCGTCGGTCGCGTTGGGTGAAGTTTTGAAACGCTCGGCTTCGAGGCGCTTGAGCCAAAGGCAGAAGCCGTTGCGCTCCCAATACAACACCTTGATGCGGTTACGGGCTTTATTGAGGAAGACGAAAAGTACCGGGTCGAACACGGCGACCTTGATGTCCAGTTCGACCAAGGCTGTGAGGCCGTCGATGGACTTTCGAAAGTCCACGGGCTTGGGGTAGAGGTAGACTTTATCGACTTTGCTGTCGGGGCGCATCATGGCGGGCTGGCTCCAGAAAGAAATCGGGAGCACAGCATCGGGAATCAGGTGGACGGTTGGAATGTGGGGATGATGGATCCCTTACTCAACACTTGCCAGGGCGGCGAAGCCATCCTTGAACGGCGTTTCACCAGAGCTGCCATCGCTGCCTGCCTTGCCGCCGTAGTATTCGGAGAACAGCTGGCTGACGTTGCTCACCTGGCCGGTACCGTTGTCATGCACCAGCATGCCGGTCAGCCGGTCTGCCCAGCCGGTGCGGCGCAGTGAACCACTGTTATCGATATCGAACAGTACGCCTTCCTCGATACCCGTCAGACCAACGCCCTTGCCGCTGAGGTCGAGCAAGAGCGGGTCGACAAACGTGTTCACCGTAGTCATTGCTGCCAACCCGTTGAGTACCACGGCATTGCGCAGGCTGAAATCCGGTTGTTCATTGCCATCACGATAGAACTGAGCCAGATGCTGATTGGGTCGCACATTGGGATCGATCTGGAGCTCGCCGGGGCGAACACCACCGGTGGCCAAACTGCCCAACTGAGCGGAGGTGAAGTCGGTGTTGTCGAGGGTGCTGTCGGTGAATGCGATACTGTGGGTCAGGCGACGATCGACGTAACCGTTGGAGACGTCATTGCGGATATCGTCCTGGCCTTGGAGGTCGCGGCGGGATTCGGTTGTGGGGGTGATTTCGATGTTCAAGGATGGATCTATAGCCCCAGGGTTCTCGGAATCTACGAGCTCGGAGATCACACTGGCCAAGCCATTTCCCGCAACTTCTCCTATTGAATAAAGAAACGATGCAATGGCGGTCGGCGAATCAATACGAGATTTCCAGTACTTGGCCATGCCACGCATATCATCCGGTGCCACTACAGTGCTATAAGCCATTCTACTATCAGTCTGAATGGACAACCAAAACTCACTACCCGGGCTTCCCGCCGCATCCAGTACCTTTTTCCAATATGACTCACGATGCTCCGGATGGGTTAACTCAAACACAGAATTCAAAGTCCAGGCATCTTTCGACCTACCCAAGTTTTTAAATACTTTACTATGGAACGCCCAAACTTCCTTATGATTTGGATCACCATCCACCTTACCACCCATCACCCTGCGTTCTTGAAGTTTCAAATAAGCTTTGCCCATTTCCAATCTTACTTCTTCAACATCTGCCTCACTCATGGGGCGCCCGGCATCCGCCTCAGTTCGTTTCATGAAATTTATAGCAGCCAACCCTGCTATGGAGTTGCCTTTAGCAACGCCATTGGCAAGCACGGCATATCGGTCCCCCTTCATAGCCATATAGTCATACATATCGCCAACACCTTTGGACTCAAAAATTTTACGCGCAACCGCTATATCTTCTTTTGTCAACCCCGACATTTGCCACCTCATCTTCTGCTATTAATTAAAAAATCGACCACTGAGCGCCTCACTTCCAACCATCGCATTAACTTATCAGGGCGCATTATCACCTCGACTAGTACGTCTCCAAACACCACAAAGGTCATTTCACACGAATAGTAATTCGGCACTTTCGGGCGCCAACTGCAATACCCCACAGCAGCCAAGTCATCGAGCTCACCCTGCCAATAGATAAGCTTCTTGTGATTTTCCAAAGTCGTGTCACGCGCCTCTACACGATAGAGGCTGCTTGACTCATCGTACTCAGCAAGCGTTATTGTTTCTGCTGGGCTTTTCCGCAAAAGAAACTCGAGTTGACGCCGTAAATCCCCCTCTCTTGCAGTTATCGGGCCCACTGCGACCAACAGCCCCTCATGCTCCAAGCCCTGCCGGAACACTAAACTGTCATCCGCCGGCTCGAGCTCTGGCCAGGTCATTGACAAAAATACAGATACCAGGTTTGCGTCACAGCCTTTTTTGTTATAAATAAAGCCAGGATCAAAAGAGCTTTTTCCCTCATATTCTGGCCAAAATGGAAAGTACAACCTAGAGAACTTGTACACTTCCCCTGAAATTCTGCCGCACACGAAAGGATCAAACGTTACCTCCCCTGGCTTCCAAGGTTCGCTTTTCCAAGCCACAACTATCATCACCAGCACGGGAGTCAACAAGAGTACAGCGGAGCAAAGCCTCAAAAAACTCCAAGCCCATAGGAAAAACAAACATGGTATTTTTCTCATAATGACTTAGCGCTCCTTCAAGCTTTCTCGGACATGCAACCAAAAGAGGGCAGAATCTAACTTTGATCATTTCCCTTCTCCTTGCCTTACACCTCGCCTTGCAATTCTTCAATTCTATTAACCACACACCTCAACTCACCCCGCAAAAAAATCAACACTCACAAGAGCCAGCCCTCTTATCACGCTAAGCCTGACGCGCCTCTTCCACATCGGACATTTCCATCCTGATCATTTATCGACCCGATACCTCGCAGCATTCATGAAAAACTCACCCACTGCCAAAGCAATGTTATGCCACTCCCCAAGCCTCTCCCATAAAAACTCCACATTAACAATTGCATCCCCTCCGGGTATCAAAAACTTCAAATAGCAACGCGAGTAATTGGCCTTGGGTTCCACCCAGTTGCAATAACCGATGTATTGCATGCGTCCCTTGGCCTCCAGCCAGAAAAAGCCCTTGCGCCGATTAGGAAATTCACTATCAACACCCTCGAGAAAATTTAGGCCGAGATCTTCGTTCAGCTTGCTAGCCTTAACTAGAGCCGCGGGTGTTTCACGAAGATAATGCTGGAGCTGTTTTCTCAACCCTGCTTCCCCATGCAGCCAAGGCCCAATTGCGACCGATATCCCATCAAAGCGAAAAGACGTCGCCTCACCGTAAGAGACGGGCTGCATCTCCGGCCAACTCATTGCCATATAGAGTGACGCCAAGTTTGCACCACAGCCTTTTTTGATATTTATAAATACCGGCTCCCAAGAACTCTTGCCCTCATCCTCAGGCCAATAGATCACATACTTCCTAGGGAGCTCATAAACAACACCCGAGACCTTTCCACACACCATTGGATTAGGGGTCGTCAGCTTCTTCGGCGCCCAAGTCGGAGTAATAACAATGGCGACCAATAACCACACCACACTTAGCAACAACAACAATTTGCTAAACCCCCACAGCACCAAACCAAATCTTCTACACAGCGTAATTAGCTTTCCGAACAGCACCTTCACAAAGAGAAAGATATACCTGCAACCAATCATCACCCCTCCCTAGAGCCAGTCTGCCCATATCAGCCACTAAGCAAACTTTGTTTTAGACAATGCATAAACTTTTCCAAAATTTCTTTCGCACAACACGGAAATGTTGCCCCCAGCCCCAAACGCATCTGAACCACCGTGCCGCTGCAGGGGGTTCAAGAAGAAACTGATAACCCTGCGCCTATCCACAATCACTTCTGCACGCACAGCCATACTTATCGTCAGCGGTACGTCTTTATCCCCTACGCGTAAAATTTCCTTG
This sequence comes from Pseudomonas sp. BP6, assembly GCF_017875935.1. Lineage (NCBI taxonomy): Bacteria > Pseudomonadati > Pseudomonadota > Gammaproteobacteria > Pseudomonadales > Pseudomonadaceae > Pseudomonas > Pseudomonas sp. BP6. The sequence goes on along the minus strand of NZ_JAGINI010000001.1, from coordinate 5,894,536 downwards.
GCCAGTTCTATTCGAGCGCTATACATCAGGCCGCGCCGCTCATCTTCAATATCGTCATCAGAAATACTCTCCACACCCCTTGGACACCCCCGTACCTGGTAAACGTTAACATCTCAACTTTAATTTCCACTTACTGCCCCTGATCAGAAGAGGTTAACTTCATCATTAAAAACCACCCTTACATCCCATTAGATTCCAAGAAGTTCTTGACACGCGACACCATCTCACCCCACTCGCTTAATTCGTCCCATCCAAAATCAATCTTTACAATAGCTTTACTGTCCTCCAGCAAATATCTAAAATGACACCGATGGTATTTAGACCTATACTTACTCCAGCTACACCTTCCAATTTGCTCCATGTACCCATTTCTTTCAGACCAGAAAATCATCCGTGGTGAATTGGGGAAAACGCTATCAACACCCTCCACTCGATTCAAACCTAATTGTCTATCAAACACCTTGGCCTCTCGCTGCTTATGAGTTGCCTCGGAAATGAAAAAATCAAAGGTTTCGCGCAGTCCCCTCTCACCAGCGGGCCATGGTTCAAGCGTCACTACGATTCCACTAAACGTCTCTGAGAAATAGTTCCCCGGCGTTAACTCAGGCCAGTTCATGGCCAGACTTAAAGAATATAAATTTGATTCACACCCTCTATCAACGCCGCCAGAACCTCTCTTATAATTTCCTTCATCCTCATATTCCGGCCAGAAAGGAACATATTCGCTTGAAAACTCATACATAACACCGGACACCACACCACATACTTTTGGCGCAGGGGGTGCGACCGGCTTCGATTTCTCGCTTAAAGCAACAGTCGCCACTGCTAAAGCAACACAGCTCGCGGGAAGACACAACGCGACCGCTGCGCTAACCCTCAGTGCATTCCATATAATTTCGTACAGCATTCTCCAGCCGCTTTTTTCTCGTAGCCGATTCGCGTCCATCTGTTATCACCCTCACAAGTAATCACTTAGCGCTCCGTTAAACTTTCCTGCACATGTCGCCGCAAAGGCCTTAGAAAATAACTTATAACCTTGCGCTTATCCGTAATAACCTCCGCACGCACTGACATACCCGCCGTCAACGGAACATCCTGTTTTCCTACACGCATTATTTCCTTACCCAGGCGGACTCGAGCGCTATAAACCAACCCTCACTTCTCATCTTCAATGGCATCGTCAGAAATACTCTCCACCACCCCCGGGACAACCCCGTACTGGGTAAACGTGAACGTCTCAACTTTCACTTCCACTGGCTGCCCCGGATATACAAAGCCGATATCTTTGTTCTCGACTTTCACTTCCACTTCCACCGGCTCGCCCGTAGGCACAATGACCATCAGTGTCTGCGCGGGTGTAACCACCCCGCCCTGTGTATGGATCGCCAACTGCTGGACGGTGCCGTCAACGGGGGATGTCAGTACCTTGAGGCGATGCCGCTGCTCGGCCTTGTTCAACTCCTGCTCAAGGGTTGCAATGCGCCGTTGCGCCTCACCGTGAAGATCGAGCATGGCTCTGCGCAGTTGGGCAATGGCACCGCTACGGCGGTGCTGAGCAGCAAGTCGTGCAGCGTTCAGTTCGTCGATGCGCGAGCGCTGGAGTGCCAGTTCGCGTTCCTGCTCCAGGCGGGCCTGCTCCTTTTCCAGGTAGGTGTGCTTGGCCACGGCCGATTCGCTGAACAACAGCTTGTAATCCGCCGTCAGTTGGCGGGTGATCACCAACAGTTGCCGGAGCGCGTCAGCCCGCCCCTGGGCGGAACGGATTTCGGCAGCGCGTTGACCGATTTCGGCATCGGCCTGTTCCAGCGTGGCCTGCAACTCCAGGTATTGCCCCTCCAGCCAGCGCTGCGCGCCTGCCTGCTGCGCGGCCGTGGCCTGCGGTATCAATGGTGCCAGGGAGGCAGGTGCCACATCGCCGTCCAGCGCACTCAGCAATGTGCTGGCGCGGGCCTGGTCGATCTGTGCAGCCAGCAGTTCGCTGCCCAGGCGCTTGATATCAGCCTCGGTCAACTGCCCTTCCAGCTCGACCAGCACATCGCCTTTGCGCACCGGCTGGCCATCGACGACGTGGATCGACTGCACCACCGCGACCTCGCTGGCCTGTATCAACTTGCTCCTGCCACTGGGCACGATCTTGCCTTCGGCACTGGCGATGACATCGATCTCACCGATGCAAGCCCAGGCAAGCGCCAGCCCAATGAACATCAACAGGCTCCACTGCAGGTAGCGCGGCAAGGGATGCACTGGCGTTTCCTGCAAGGACAGTGCCGCAGGTAAAAAGGCCAGTTCGTCGGGCTCACGTACGGGGCAGTCCATGCTCCGGCGCTTTCGCCATGCCGTCCTCCACGCATCCCGGTAGCGCTCGGCAAGGTCCTTGAACGCCACACTCATACGGCGGCCCCGAGCTGCAGTTGATGCAGGTAGGCATAGGTGCCCTGTGGATAACCCAGCAGCTCATCATGTGTCCCTTGCTCGATGATCTGCCCACGCTCCATGACCACGATGCGGTCGGCATGGCGTACTGCCGAAAGCCGATGGGCAATGATGATGACCGTGCGCTGCGCGCAAATCCGCGCCATGTTCTGCTGGATGATCCGTTCGGACTCATAGTCCAGCGCACTGGTGGCTTCGTCGAAAATGAGGATGCGTGGGTTGCCGAACAGCGCTCGGGCGATGGCTATGCGCTGTCGCTGCCCACCCGACAGGCTGGCGCCGTGCTCACCAATCAGGGTTTCGTAGCCATCCGGTAATTCGAGGATGAACTCGTGAGCACCCGCCAGCGTCGCTGCGGCGATCACTTCTTCAAGCGGTGCTGCTGGGTTGCCGAGGGCAATGTTCTCGCGCACGGTGCGCCGAAAAAGCACGTTGTCCTGCAACACCACACCGATCTGCCGACGCAGTGACGCCACATCGGCTACCGCCAGGTCAGCACCGTCAAGCAATACCCGCCCCCGCTCGGGTGAGTACAGCCGCTGAATCAAGCGTGTCAGCGTGCTCTTGCCTGACCCCGAGCGACCTACAATGCCTATCACTTCTCCGGCGGCGATCTTCAGGCTGACGTCGCGCACGACTTCGCCCCCGTCCGGCCGATAGCGAAAACACACACGATCGAGCTCGATCTGCCCGACAAGTGTGGGCAGCACCGTGCCCTTGCCTTGGTTGACCTCGGTACGGGTGTTGAGAATGTCGCCCAGGCGTTGAATCGATACCCCTGTCTGCTGGAAGCTGGTCCAGAGTTGGGCCAGGCGGATGATGGGCTGCGACACGCGCCCTGCGAGCATGTTGAAGGCGATCAGCTCGCCCACCGTGAGTGCGCCTTCGATGACCAGCCGGGCCCCCAGCCACAAGGTGGCTACCGTGACCAGCTTGCCGATCAGGCCGACGCTTTCATTGGCGAGACTGGAAAGGTTCTGGGTCTTGAAACTGGCAGATACATAAGCGGCCAGCTGATCATTCCAGCGCCGGGTAACCTGAGGTTCCACGGCCATCGACTTCAGTGTGTCGATGCCGTTGACCGCCTCGACCAGAAAGGCCTGGTTCTCGGCGCCGCGTTGGAAGCTTTGATCAATCAACGCCCGCAGTAGCGGAGTAACGACCAGGGATACGAGAAAATAGAAAGGCAGCGAGCCAACGACGACCAGCGTCAACCATCCGCTATAGAGGAACATGACTGCGATGAAGACCACCGAGAACAGCACATCCAGCACTAGCGTGATGCTGTTGTTGGTCAGGAAACTTCTGATGTTCTCCAGTTCTCGCACTCGGGCAACCGAGTCACCGACTCGCCTGGCGTGAAAATAGGCGGTGGGAAGATCGATCAAATGCCTGAACAGTTTTGCACCCAGTTCGACATCGATTCTTGACGCTGTATGAGCTGCCACATAGGTACGCAACCCACTCAGCAATGTTTCAAATAGAACGACGACCAATAAACCCAAGGCGATAACATCCAGCGTGGTCAAACCGCGATGCACCAGGACTTTGTCCATTACCACCTGAAAGAACAAAGGCGTCAGCAAAGCCAGTATCTGAATGACCAGGGAAACCACGAGCACTTCGCCAAATAGCCGCCTGTACTTCACCAGGGCAGGAATGAACCAGGTAAAGTCGAAGCGTGACAGCCCGAGGGGCAACTGGGCATCGGAGCGAACCAGAATGAGTTCTCCCGACCAGCGCACCACCAGTTCCGCGAGGGTCAGCGCTTGCGGCGCGCGGGAATGGGGGTCCTGCACCAGAACCTGCTCGCCCTCCACGCGCGCGATGATGAAGTACTCACCACGCGCATCCACTGCAATAGCGGGCAAAGGCGTATGCTGCAGCCGGGCCGGATCGACGCTGCGGTGTCTGGCCTTGAGGCCAAGTTGCTGAAATGCCCGAAGTAGTGTGCTGGTAGAGAACCGCTCACCCGCTGCTGCATGATCGTGCTGCAACTGCTCGGCAGAGACGGCAACACCATGGTAACGCGCCAGCGTGATAAGACACACCAGCCCACTTTCAATAGTGTTGGCATTGCCATCAGATAAATCAGCCATCACGCCACCTCTTATGAAAATCGGACATGAGGCGATACTAGCCCGAAGCAATAGGACAAACGTCCTACAAGCTTCCGACGCAAGCGTGTGACACTTCTGACTTTTAAAGTCTATTCGTAGGAAGTTTCCTAACGGCGAGAAATCCAGTGTAGGAAGTTATAACTTACGCCGTAGGAATAAATAACCAGAATCAGACATACCCACTCTAGACCGGGTCTTTGAGTGGATATGTCGATTATCAGCGGATCAAGGCCCCCAGACCCTCGAGCAATCGCTGCAAAGCCCCCTGATTGGCCCGCATCACCGCCCTGCCCGCCTCGCCCATGCGCTGGGCATCCTGCGGCAGTTCCACCAGACGGCGCACCGCGCCGGCCAGCCCGTCAGCATCATCCACCTGCTGCAACGCACCCGCCTCGCGCAGCATCGCGCTGATTTCGAGGAAGTTGAACACATGCGGCCCCATGAGCACCGGCAAGGCCAGCGCCGCAGGCTCCAACGGATTGTGCCCACCGGTCGGCACCAGGCTGCCACCGACGAAGGCAATGTCGGCCAGGGCATACAGGAACAGCAGTTCGCCCATGGTGTCGCCCAGCAATACCCGCGTTTGCGCATCGACCAGCGTGCCGGCAGAGCGGCGCACGGTGGTGAACTGCTCGCTGCACAGCGCATGCACTGCATTGAAGCGCTCGGGATGGCGCGGCACCAGGATCAGCAAGGCATCGCCATGCACCTGCAACAACTGCCGATGCGCCTGCAGGATCAAGGCATCTTCACCTTCGTGGGTGCTGGCGGCGATCCACACAGGGCGCTGGCCGCCCCCCCACTGTTCACGCAATGCCCTGGCGCGCGGCAACAGCTGTTCGTCGATCGTCAGGTCGAACTTGATCGAACCGGTGACTCGCACGCGCTCAGGGCGTGCACCCAGGTCACGGAAGCGCTGGGCCTCGGTTTCGGTTTGCACGGCAATCAGGCTCATCTCGGCCAGCATCGGCCGGGTCAGCCTGGCAAAGCGCCCATAGCCACGGGCCGAGCGCTCGGACAAGCGCGCATTGGCCAGCGCCACCGGAATGCCGCGCCTGGCACACTGGTGAATGTGGTTGGGCCAAAGCTCGGTTTCCATGATGATGCCCAGCTTAGGCTGCACATGATCGAGAAAACGCCCCGCCGCCCAAGGCAGGTCGTAGGGCAGGTAGCAATGCTGCACGCGCGGTTCGTCGGCGAACATGGCGCGAATGCGTTCAGAGCCGGTAGGGGTCATGCAGGTCAGTGTGATCGGCAGCTCCGGGTAAGCCTTGAGCAAGGCACGCACCATGGGTGCGGCCGCAATGCTTTCGCCCACCGATACCGCATGCACCCAGATGCCCCCCTGGCGCAGGGCCGGCAGCTTGAAAGCAAAGCGCTCGCCGATACGCTGGCCATAGGCCGGCGCCTTGCGCGCGCGCAGGTACAGGCGCAGCGCAACCAGCGGCAGGCCCAGGTGAAACAGCAAGGTATAGAGAGTTCTGTTCATGGCGGCTAAGTCTACCCGATCGCGCGAAGGTGCACTGCAAAGCGCTCGGCCAGCCACTGCGCGGCCGGGCCCAGAGGTTCATCGCGGCGCCAGGCCAGCTCTGCCACCAAGGCCGGCGGCCGCCAGTCGCTGTCCAGTTCGACCATGTGCGCCTGGTAGGTCGGGTACTGCACCACATGCCGGGGTAACCAGGCCCAGCCCAGGCCGCGCATCAGTAGTTCGGCCATGGCGTAGAAACTGTCGGCACGCCATACCTGCGGGCTGATCGCCTCGCCGCCGGGGTAACCGCTTTGTTGTGGCGTGATCAGCAACTGCCGGTGGCGGGCCAATTGTTGCCGGGTAACCCGGCCTTCGCCCGCCAGCGGGTGGCCGACCGCGCACACCGTGACCATCTCCACGCTGCCCAAGGCACGGCGTTCCAAGGAAGCCGGGATGCTTTCGTGGAGGAAGAACAGGCCCAGATCGGCGCGGCGCTCCACCAGCTTGCGCGCCACATCGCCCTGGGCTCCGCTGGCCAGTTGCACCTCCAGGAACGGGTAGCGGCTAGCCAGTTCGTCGAGGCTGTCGATCACCGGCTGATACGGCATGGCTTCGTCCTGAGCGACCCGCAGCAAGGCCTCCTGCCCGCGCATCAGGGCCAGGGCGCGGCCATCCAGGCGTTCGCACTGGCGTAACAATTCGCGGGCGTCCTCCAGCAAGGCGCTGCCGTTTTCGGTCAATTTCGGTTGCCGGCCGCTGCTGCGCTCGAACAGGGTGACCCCTAGGTCGGTTTCGAGCAGCGCGATGGCGCTGCTGATCGCCGACTGGGCTTTGTGCTGCTCACGTGCCACCGCGGAGAACGAGCGCAGTTCTGCAACGCGCAGAAAGGTACGCAATTGTTCAAGATTCCACTGCTCGGCCATCAACCTATCTCCCACATTGATAGGTAATGACTTTACCCCATCCAGGCAACGTCTAGAATGCCCGCTCAGTAACGGAGGATCCCGCCATGAATGCCTATACCTACCTCGCCATTGCCATCTGCGCCGAAGTCGTCGCCACCGCCTCGATGAAGGCGGTGAAAGGCCTGAGCACGCCGTTGCCACTGCTGCTGATGGTGGTTGGCTATGGCATTGCGTTCTGGATGCTGACGCTGGTGGTACGCAGCATTCCGGTGGGGATTGCCTATGCCATCTGGTCGGGGCTGGGGATTGTGCTGATCAGTGTGGCGGCGCTGGTGATCTATGGGCAGAAGCTGGATATGCCGGCGATGCTTGGCATGGCCATGATCGTGGGTGGCGTGGTGGTGATTCAGCTGTTTTCGAAGACCGCTGGGCATTGAGAGCCCGTGTGCGGGGCTCGCCGACGATAGGGCCCTCACAGGTATAGCCTGTATACTTGCCAGCTGTCCCAGTCTTCGAGGTACCGCCATGCCATCTGCCATTTCCACTGACGTGCTGATCGTCGGCGCCGGGGTCGCAGGCCTCTGGCTCAATGCCCGCCTGCGCCGCCTGGGCTACTCGACAGTACTGGTGGAGCGCGCCAGCCTTGGCGGCGAGCAGACCATCAAGTCGCAGGGCATCATCCATGGCGGCACCAAATACGCCCTGCACGGCGCCCTGACCGGCGCCTCGGAAGCCATCGCCGACATGCCGCGCCGCTGGCGCGAGGCCTTGGCCGGCAACGGTGAACTCGACCTCGGGCGTACCCGCCTGCTCTCCGATGCCCACTACCTGTGGTCGCCGGGCACCTTGGCCGGCAACCTCACAAGCTTCTTCGCCAGCAAGGCCGTGCGCGGCCGGGTCGACCAGGTCAAGGGTGACCAGTTGCCACCGGCACTGCAGGACCGCGCGTTCAAGGGCAAGGTGTACCGCCTGGCGGAACTGGTGGTCGATGTCCCGAGCCTGCTGGCCAACCTGGCCGAGCTGGCCGGCGAGTCCTTGCTGGCAGGTGAACGCATCGAACCCTTGCGTGAAGCTGATGCGTTGGTCGGCCTGCGTGTGGACGACCGGGAAATCCGTGCCCAGCGCATCGTGTTGAGCGCCGGAGCCGGCACCGAAGGCTTGCTGCAGGCGCTGGGCCTGGATCAGCCAGCGATGCAAACCCGCCCGCTGCACATGGTCATGGCCAAGGGCCCGAACCTCAAACCTTTGTACGCCCACTGCCTCGGCGGCGGGCCCAAGCCGCGGGTAACGGTGACCACCCATCCGGCAGCCGATGGCCAGTGGGTCTGGTACCTCGGTGGGGACCTGGCCGAAGCCGATGGCGTGGCGCGCGAGCCTGCAGCGCAGATTGCTGCAGCGCAGAAGGAAATCGCCAGCCTGCTGCCATGGGTCGATCAGAGCCTGGTGCGCTGGGCCACACTGCGCGTCGACCGCGCTGAGCCGGCACAATCTGGCCTGGTACGCCCGGACAACGCCTTCCTTGCCGACCAGCAGCGTCTGCTGGTGGGCTGGCCGACCAAGCTGGCACTGGCACCGGACTTCAGCGACCGGGTGATCAGCCACCTGGAGCGCGACGGCATTCGTCCACAAGCACAGGCCGACCTGACCGACCTGCCACGCCCTCCGCTGGGCGTACCGGCCTGGGAGCAACTGCTGCCATGAGCCTGCCAACCCTGCACGAATTCCATCGCCCGCTGGGCAGCACCGGCCTCAAGGTCTCGCCACTGGGCCTCGGCACGGTCAAGCTGGGCCGCGATCAGGGCGTGAAGTACCCCACGGGCTTCACGATCCCCGGCGATGAAGACGCCCGCCTGTTACTGGCCCAGGCCCGCGAGCTTGGCATCAACCTGATCGACACCGCCCCGGCCTATGGCCACAGCGAAGAACGCCTGGGCCCGCTGCTGCGCGGCCAACGTGATGAATGGGTAATCGTCAGCAAGGTCGGTGAAGAGTTCGAGGAGGGCCTGTCGCATTTTGACTTCAGCGCCGCCCACACCCGCCGCTCGGTGGAGCGCAGCCTGCGCCGGCTCGAAACCGACCGCATCGAACTGGTGCTGGTGCATTCCGATGGCAACGACCTGGCCATCCTCGAACAGCAGGAGGTCTACCAGACCTTGGCCGAACTCAAGCAGGAGGGCAAGATCCTCGGTTTCGGGCTGTCCGGCAAGACCGTCGCCGGCGGCCTGAAGGCGCTGGAGCAAGGCGACTGCGCCATGGTCACCTACAACCTCAACGAACAGGCAGAACGCCCGGTGCTGGACTACGCTGCCGAACACGGCAAGGCCATCCTGGTAAAGAAGGCCTTGGCGAGCGGGCACATCTGCCTGGCCCCGGGCGTCGACCCGGTGCAGGCCAGCTTCGAGCTGCTGTTCGCCCACCCGGGCGTCAGCAGTGCTATTGTCGGCACCATCAACCCGTTGCACCTGGCCCACAACGTGGCCACCGTCGCCCGCATCCTGGGCCAGCATTGAGTTACCTCAGGCCTCCGACTCAGGGCCTGGAGACGGACCCGACGCAAGGAGGAGCCTCGTGGCGCGAACGCTGATCCGCAAGAACCCGAGCAACTTCAAGACACTGCCACTGCATGTCGAGGCCACGCCCGAAGGCTTGATCTACCAAAGCATCGGCATGCCGCTGAACTTTGCCCAGACCCAGCAACGGCGCAAGGCCATCCAGTTACCCGACGCGCAACATTTCGTGGTCGAACTGGCCAACCTGGGCGTGTCAGTGCGCCTCACGCTGCATTGGCAGAACCGCGATTACTGGGTACTGGTGCGCCAGCGCCGCCAAGACCGTGGCGATGTGGTGCTGAAACTGATTTCCGGTTATGTACCGGCACAGGAGCTGAACCTGCCGCTGCACACGGCTGTACAGGAAGTGGCCGAGGAGTGTCTGCTGGAAACCCCGGAAGGTTGGCTGGGCGGTCGCTTCAACGACACCTGGCTGCCCGTACCCTACGCCGCCGCCCTGCACTACCGCGAAACACCCCACTTCGTGCTGGCACCTCAGTCCGGTGCCGCACGCCCGGTGCATTGCGGCAAGCTGATGCTACTGGAGCGCCCACGGGCCTATGTGCACCTGCCCACCGCTTCGCTACAGCTGATCTATGACATGCGCCTGCAAGTGCCCCGGGACGCCAAGAAACTCAGCTTGTTCCACGTTGACGAGCGGCTGGAGGGCGACCAACTGGTGGCGCGACTCAACCGCAAACGGCCCGACCTGTACCTGATGCCATTGAAGGACGGCCAGCCACTGGCAGAGCTGTACACGCTGAAAAAGGATGAACTGGTGCCGGCGAGTACGCGTGGGCTGTACCTGGCAGAAAGTTTTGCCCGGCAGGAAGGCTGGGTGGTGGCAGATGAACGGGTACGCTGGAAGGATTGGGTGAAGCAGCAGGGCTTGGTGGAAAGCAAGCCCGCACGGGCGTCGCACTTGCAACGGTTTGGCGACAAGGCGCGAGCGCTGCTGGAGCGGGCACGTACCTCGCTGAACAAGTGACATCCCGGAGGCTTTCACCTGCTTGCTGGGGCGGGTAAACCCGCCCCTGCAGAGGGCCGCCACAGCGGCCCCAAGGTCAGATCAGTTCTTGCGAATTTTCTCGACAATCGCCGTGGTCGAACTGTTCTCGACTAGCCCCAGCACCTTCACGGTGCCGCCATAGCCCTTGACGATGTCAGCGCCCACCACTTGGTCGATGCCATAGTCGCCACCCTTCACCAACACGTCCGGCTTGACCTGGCTCAGCAGGTTTTCCGGGGTGCCTTCCGGGAAACTGATCACCCAGTCCACCGCGCCCAGACCGGCCAGTACGGCCATACGCCGGTCAACGCTGTTGATCGGCCGGCCCGGTCCCTTCAGGCGGCTTACCGAGGCATCGTCATTTACCGCAACGATCAGGCGATCACCCTGGGCCCGCGCCTGCTCCAGGTAGGTGACATGCCCGGCATGCAGGATGTCGAAGCAGCCATTGGTAAAGACGATCTTCTCGTTGTGCGCCCGCGCGTCATCAATGGCCAGTAGCAATTGCTCCAGGCCCAGCACGCCGCGTTCTGAGCCTTCCTCACGCTGGATGGCCCGGCGCAGTTCAGGGGCGCTGATGGCAGCCGTACCCAGCTTGCCGACCACGATGCCCGCCGCCAGATTGGCCAGGGCCACCGCATGGGGTAGGTCCTCACCCGCGGCAATGGCCGCGGCAAGGGTGGAGATGACGGTATCGCCGGCACCGGTAACATCGAACACTTCACGTGCCCGTGCTGGCAGGTGCAACGCCGGCTGACCAACACGCAGCAGGGTCATGCCATGCTCACCGCGGGTGACCAGCAAGGCGCCCAGATCCAGGTCCTGCAGCAACTGCAAGCCCTTGGCGACCAGTTCGGCTTCATCGACGCAACGGCCGACAATGGTCTCGAATTCGCTGAGGTTCGGGGTAATCAGGCTGGCGCCACGGTAGATGGAAAAGTCCTTGCCCTTGGGGTCGGCCAGCACCGGAATACGCTTGGCGCGCGCCGCCTGGATCAGGTCTTGGTGATTCTTCAATGCACCTTTGCCGTAGTCGGACAGCACCAGCACCTTGACGCCTTCGAGCAGGCCATCGACCTCCGCGCCCAGCGACAGCGGGTCGGTGGCGAACGGCTCTTCGAAATCGATACGCAGCAGTTGCTGGTGACGGCTCATGACCCGCAGCTTGACGATAGTCGGCTGGTGCGCGATGCGCTGGAATACCGAACGGACACCGGCAGCCTGCAGACTGTTGGCCAGGCTGTCGGCAGCTTCATCCTGGCCGGTAACACCGATCAGCGAAGCCGGCGCGCCCAGCGCAGCAATGTTCAAGGCAACGTTGGCCGCACCGCCGGGGCGATCCTCGATCTGATCGACCTTGACCACCGGGACTGGCGCTTCGGGCGAAATACGCGAAGTACCGCCATGCCAGTAGCGGTCGAGCATGACATCGCCGACCACCAGTACCGGGGCTTGATCGAAACGCGGCATGGACAACTTCATGGGCAACCCATATGGAAATAATGAACAGGGGCAGGATATTAGCACAGGGTAGTCAATGGCTTTATGGCCAGATCATCCCTGGAAAATTCCCGTGACAATCGGGGCCATGACGGCCCCGATCAAGGAGGGTTCAGGTGATATCGGCCTTGGCCGGCTCATCCAGCCCCATGGCATGCAGGCGGGCATAATGGCCATTAGCCGCAAGCAGCTCGGCGTGAGTACCGCGCTCGACCAGGCGGCCCTGGTCCATGACCAGGATCTGGTCGGCCTTCTCGATGGTCGACAGGCGATGAGCAATCACCAGCGTGGTACGGCCTTGCATCACATGGTCCAGAGCGGCCTGGATATGCCGCTCGGACTCGGTATCCAACGCCGAAGTGGCTTCGTCGAGGATCAGCAACGGCGCGTTTTTAAGCAGCGCACGGGCAATAGCCAGGCGCTGGCGCTGGCCACCAGAAAGCAGTACACCGTTCTCACCCACTTCAGTATCGAAGCCCTTTGGCAGCCGATCGACGAATTCCTTGGCATAGGCATCGGCCGCGGCGGCCTCGATGTCTGCGCGCGGCGCGCCAGCCAGATCACCATAGGCGATGTTGTTGGCCACGGTGTCGTTGAACAGGGTGACATGCTGGGTGACTTGCGAAACATGGCGGCGCAGGTTGCGCAGGCGATAGTGCTCGATCTCCACGCCATCGAGCAGGATCTGCCCCTTGTCGTGGTGATAGAAACGCGGGATCAGGGCCGCCAGGGTAGACTTGCCACTGCCGGAGCGGCCGACCAGGGCGATCATCTGCCCGGGCTCGGCGACAAAACTGATGTCGCTCAGCACTTCACGCTCGGTACCCGGGTAAGTGAAGCTCAGGTTACGCACTTCCAGGCGCCCTTCCACGCGCTCCTTCTCGACAGTACCGGTGTCCACTTCGGGTGCTTCGTCCAGTTGCTCGAAGATGCTCTCGGCACCTGCCAGGCCCTTCTGGATGGTCGAGCTGACTTCCGACAACTGGCGAATAGGCTTGGGCAGCAGGCCGGCAGCGGTGATATAAGCCACCAGGTCACCGGCAGTAGAATCCCCGCGCAGGAACAGTACCAGGAACATCAGCGCAGCCATGGCGCTATAGATCACCAGCTGAAGCATCGGTGTGTACAGCGCGCCGGTCTTGGTCATGCGCAGTTGCTTGTCGGTGTTGCTCTGGCTGGCCTGGTCGAATCGCCGCTCCTCATAGGCCTCGCCACCGAAGCTACGGACTACGCGGTACCCCTGGATGGTTTCCGAGGCAACGTGGGTGACGTCGCCCATGGCTACCTGGATCTTCTTGCTCTGCTTGCGGAATTTCTTGCTGGCGATGCTGACCATTACCGCGATCACCGGCAGGATGGCGACCATCACCAAGGTCAGGTGCCAGTTCATCCAGAGCAGATAGGCAAACAGGAACACCACGGTCAGGCCTTCGCGGATCACTACCTTGATGGCGTCGGTAGCGGCGCCGGTGACCATGGTCACATTGAAGGTAATGCGCGAAATCAGGTGCCCGGAGTTGTGGTTGTCGAAGTAGCGGTTGGGCAACACCAGCAACTTGTTGAACAATGCCACCCGCAGGTCATGCACCAGGCTCAGAGAGACCTTCGCCAGGAAGTAGTTGCCGAGGAACGAGCCCAGGCCCTGCCACGCAGCGATCAAGATGATCAGCAGCGGCACCGCCTGCAGCAGTTGCAGGTCACGCAGGTAGGGGACGTTGGGGAACAATACCGCTTCGGGGTTGCTCAGCCCATCGACGAAGTACTTGAGAATGCCGGCCAGCATTGGCTGGGTCGAGGCAAAGATCACGAAACCGACAATGCTCAGCAGGAAAATGCCGACATAGGGTTTCACATAGCTCAACAGCCGGAAGTAGATCTTCAGGCTGGAGGTGTGCTCCGCTGGTCGCGGTGTTTCGGCCATTATCGAGCTCGCTGTTCAGGTTGAACCGGCAATTTTACCACAGGCGTCATTTTCGGCACGCCCCCATGGCAGCAACATGGCAAGGCCCACCGGCAGCCAGCTGATGAACCATTCGGCACGTGGCGTACCGGTGAGGCTGGCGGCATCGAACTGCATGGCCAGGGTCGAGTACACCCAGAAGCCCAGCAGAACCTTGCCCAGCAGGGTACCGCGTGCGCGCACGATTTCGCCCAGCGTGAACAGCCATACCATTACCCACAGCAACATGCCGGGCAAGCCCACTTCAACGGCAACATGGGTGAACATGTTGTGGGTGTGATCGAAGTGCATGCCGACGGCGCTCACTTTGTAATCAGCCCCCAGGCCAAGACCAGCCCAAGGGTGCGCGGCAATCATCTCGACCACGGCATGGAAAATTTCCGGCCGGAAGGACGAGCCCCGCTGGGCGATAAGGTCGTACACGGCCAAAAAGGCCAGGCCGGTGGCAAGCAGCGCCAGAACAGAAAACACCCGGCTGTGGCGGTCACGGAACCACAGCGGCGCCATCACTACGGTAATCACCAGTGCCAGAATAGCGCCACGGCTCTGACTGAGCATGGCGAAGGCCCCCAGGCAAGCCAGTGCCGCCAGCCACAACAACTGCAAGCCACGTTGCCGAGGTGGCTCGTAGAGCATCAAGAGCACGGCCGCACCAATGACATATGCCCCCAGGATGGGGTGGGATATCTCGCCGATACCCGCCAGCCTGACCAGCAGCGGCGTACGCTGCAACCCATAGAAATTGATGATGGAGAGCAACGCAGCGATGGCGAGCAGCACGCTACCAAGCTGCAATAGCTGACGAATGCGGGCCTGGCCAAACTGGGCCAACAGCGGAAACGCCAGCAGGAACACCAGAATGTAGAGCAAGCGTTTGAGCTCGCGCCCGGGCTCCTCGGCGGGCGACCATGCCAGGCTAAGGCCGCTCCAGACCAGGAGGAGCAGCACACTCCCCCACAGCGCCGGTTGGCGCCTCCAGGCTTGCACCAGCACACCTCGGGCCGACCAGGCCAATACCAGCGTTGGCAGCCACAAGAACAACACCAGACCTTGCTGATAAACCTTGTTGCTGGGTGCCAGGGCAATCGCCGCCAGGAACCAGACCAGGCCAAAACCTAACCAGGCCTGTGCCCAGCTTTTTTGATACAACATCCTTTCCCCCGATGAATCAAAAACACCATCCATGGTGCTACAGCATTATTTTCGGCATTATTGCCGGTCATTTTGCTCGCCAGACGACAAGGCTCTATTCATGCAATGCTCCCGGCTCACCCAGGTCGACTTCGATCAGCTGACACTCGGCGCACAGGTGCTTGAGGCAGACAGCCATGGCGCCAAAGTCTACCTGCTCACAGATGGAAATTTCCTCAAGGTTTTTCGTAGGAAGCGGCTGATTTCGTCTGCACTGCTACGTCCCTACTCGCAGCGCTTCGTCGATAACGCCGCGCGCCTGGCGCAACTGGGCATCCCCACCCTCGAAGTGATCAGCCAGCACAAGCTCGACCTGCCAGGCCGCACTGCGGTGCTGTATCGCCCACTACCAGGACGGACGCTGCTGCAGATGTCGCGCGATGACGGCTTCAGCTGGGACATTTACCTGCCACGCCTGATCGAACTGATCCGTCAGTTGCACCGCAGCGGCGTTTACTTCCGTTCGCTGCACCTGGGCAATGTGGTGGTCACCCCCGACCAGCATCTGGGCTTGATCGACGTGGCCGACATGCGCTTTCTGCGCCCGCCACTGTCGGCCCGCATGATTCGACGCAATGTGCAGCACATGGTGCGCTATATCGAGCGGGAGAACCTGGGCGATCGGTTCCCCCTAGCCGCCTTCGAGTCAGCCTTGCTGACACGCTGAGCGTCAACTGCGCAACAGGCTCTGCGAGCCGTTGCAGAACGCCTGCCAGGCCTGCTCCGGTGCCAGTGCCTGGCGCTGCTTCGCGGCTATCACCGATGCACTGAGCGCCGTACAGCGCTCGATCGCCTCAGCCCAGGCGCTTTCGTCGGCAACCGGCAGGTAGCCACCGGTGTCGCGCAGCTGTTCGCGGAACACCTCCAGGTCGCTGCACACCACCGGTACATCGGCCATCACCGCCTCTTGCACCACCAGCCCCAGACCCTCGGAACGCGAAGGCACCAATAGCCAGTCGAATGCCCGATACAGCTGCTGCAGGTCTTCGCGGTGACCGCGCAGATGAACACGCTCAGCCAGGCCCAGCGCGTTGATACGCTGCTGCAGCATGGCATGCTGCGGCCCCTCGCCAATGATCGCCAGCTGCAAGCCCGGCTGCCGTGCACTGGCCCTGGCGAATGCTCCAATCAGCATTTCGAAGCCTTTACTCTCTACCAACCGCCCTACCGCACCCAGCATCACTCCAGCACCCTGAGGCAACCGTAGCGCCTGCCTGGCCTGGTCCCGGCTCAACAAAGGCTCGACGAATGCAAGCGGGTCAAGCGCCATGCGCAGCGTTTGCACCGGCCTGCCCAGGTCACACGCCAGCGACTCGGCCAAGGTCTGTGATACCGCTGCAATACTCAGACGCTCAGACGGAAACATCTGCAACAAGCGGATATCGCTGGCATGCAGACGCGTCTTGCCATGGAACAGTACCTTTGCACGCACGTGCGGAATGCGCTGTAACAACGGCAGCAACAACCGGGCGACACCAATACCATCGAGCAGCACGATTTCTGCCCCGGCCTCGGCCAGTGCCTTGCGCAAGCGCATGCGCAGCCACGGGCGCAGCAAGCGCCACAAGTGCCGCCCTTTGAGCGCACGTGACGGCATATGCCATTCCCGGGTCGAACCGAGCCCACAACAAAGCCCGCTTCCCAGCAACAGCCAGTTACTGATCCGGGCATCGGCACCCGCGTTCGACAAGACCTGCCGATGCACCTTGTGGATGGACATGTACGGCGTTCCACCCGCCCACATCATATTGACGATGTTCATGGGCCCTCTCCCGCTCAAGTCAGGTGGGACAGCGACTTCATTGAACAAAAATGGTGATTCCCATGCCGATCAAGGCACCCGCTAACAGCGTCAATGCCAGCTTCATCCGATCACGTTGACGACGCTTGGCCTTACGCTCCACCTCAATGGGCAAGGTCACGTGATTGCCAAAACCAGTGTGCAATACTGCATCACCCTCCAAGGTGACCGCTGTCAGATTTAACTCAGCGTAGCGACGGGAAAGCGCCTTTTCTCCAGCATAGGCGGCAAATGGCGCACAGCGCTGGTAATCGCTCAATCGGCGCAGCCCTGGGTTGAGCGAAAACGCCTGCCACTCGGCCTTGTCGGACAGCAGCGGATAACACGGCACCCCGGCGATCACCTGGCGATCGCCCAAGTGGATGTACGGGCTGTGGATAGCCAAGTCGTGGGCATGGCTGCGCAGCCACACCTGCAGCAGGTTGGGGCTGACATCCAGGATGGCCTGCGAGTCTTCGACAAAGCCTTGGCGGTAGAATTGCCAGTCGTCTTCGCAGTGAAAAATGTACGGTGTCTTGACGTGGCTGTAGGCCAGGTCGATAGACGGCAACTGGCCAAGTTTGGGCCGATTGACGAAAACCTTGCAATGCGGCTTCCAGTGTCCCGGTACAGCGGCATGCACAGCATCGTCGCCAGAGTCTTCGGTGATGAATACCTCGCGAATGGGCGCGGTGTTGTAGCGATCGAAACTCTCAAGGGTGTCTTTGAGCAGATCGAACCGCCCACAACTGGTCACGACGAGCGTGACATCACTCTCATTTGAAAAGCGCACCGGATTCCCTCCGCATTACGACTATCGGCCTTCAACGACCCGCTCCTGGGCGTGAAAGCTCTTGTTTAGATGCCCAGCTTCAGACGCAGCCGCTGCCATGCAGACAATGGCGGATGGGGCCTGAGCGCCGGGCGCATGTGGTCGACGATGCTACGTCCAACTGCGCCGAAACTAAAACGGGAAACCGCCAGATGGCGGCCATTTTCTGCAATCTGCCGGGCTAGCTCGGGGTCCGCGCGCAAACGACGGAGCTTCTCCTGAAGGGTCGGGATGTTGTCATAGAACACCACGTTGTGCATGTCTTGCAGGCCCAGCGCACGGTTCTCTTCCTCGCCCTGATCGTATGCCAGCAACACACAGCCACAGGCCATGGCTTCGAAGTTCTTGATCATGTATTCGCCCATGCCGACATCGGCACTGACGAAGAAACGAATACGGTTGAGCGTGTTGCAGTAGTCCTCGCCAGACTTGGTGCGGGTTACCAACAGGTTTTCGACCTGCCCCAACTCGTCCAGCAGTGCCTTGCGGCCGCTATAGGCCACACTGTTGACGCTGCCGACAAAGGCCAGTTCGATATCACGTTCACGCCCTTGGTCGGTCAGCAACTGCTCGTCGTAGCCCTTGGGCACGAACACCGCGTCAAAACCTTCCTGGCGCAGGCGCTCGCTGACCATGTAGCCGGAGCTGATAACCCGCGCCCATGGCAACTGGCGGTAATGAGCACTGAACTTGCCGGTGTACTTGCACGGGATGTAGTTCTGGTAGGCGTCGTGCTCGAGAATCACCAGGTTCGGCACAGTGCGGATAAAGGCCACCTGACGGATCTCCTGCTTGAAACGCAGGAAGAACACGATCCGGTCATAGCGCTCGACTTGCACCTCACGCTTGAAGTAACGGCGCAGGTTGCGCTGATCCTGGCTGGTCAGCCAGCGCAGGTCGCACTCGCAGTTGGCCGCGACGCCATCGTACAGGCGGTCAAGAATGGCCCGCTGTTCCTTCTGCACCAGAAATAGGACTTTCATTGCTTTCCTTGGGCGCTCTGCGCCTTCGCGGTCAACCATGGGGTGTGCTTACAGCTCACGCCGCCAGAACAGCTCGTGTCGGCGCACGGCCTTGCGGAAGAATTCGTTCTCCCCATAAGGCGATGGCTGTCGCCCGGCAAGCCAGCGTTGCAGCACGCGGCGCAGGCGGCGCTTGAACGGTGCCGGCGGCTGCAGGTCGTGCATCATGCCCAAGGCCATGGCCTTGTCGCGCTGGGTCGCGCAATCCAGCACCAGGCTGCAGGGTGCCCAGGCCTGGGCAGCGCTCAATTGCGGCGGCAAGGCCACGCCATCGCCACTGTCGCCCATCGGCCAGCGGTCGTTATCGTGCAGGTGGTTCGCGTAACACAGCAAGGTTTTTGGCTGCCAGGCCATACCTTGCAAGGCTTCCAGCACTGCCGCCTGAGCGCAGATATGGTCCGGGTGGGGGTCTAGCTGCGGGTGGGGCATCACCAGCACCTCTGGCCTGGCCAGCTCCAGCAAGGCTCGCAGGTCGGCCAGCAGGTTGTGCCAGGTGGGTGCGCCATCACGGTCGCCCGGTAACGGGAACGGGTTGAACTGGCGGAACACGCGGATATCGGCCAGGTCGGCTTCACGTGAGGCCGCCGGCTGGTCGGGTGCGGCCTGCATGGCAGGCAGCTGCAGGCAGAAGTAACCCAGCTGTATGCAACGCGACTCCGGCACACCGGCCCAACGCGGCACGACGATGCTGTCCCAGGCACGCAGGCGCCCCTTCAGGCGCGCGGCCTCGGCCTTTGCCAAGCCCATCTGCTGATAGTGCTCGGCCTCTATCTCACCGGCGGTCAGAGTCACCACCCAGCTTTCATCCGCCTGGCTGTACAAACCATACGCGGCCAATTCGGCGTCGTCGGCATGTGGCGCGATCACCATCACCCGACGCCGCTGCAACTCGACCGAAGGGGTTATCCACAGGCGCAACTGCCCCTGCAGCCGGCAATTCCGGCCGCGCAGTCGCAACGTACCGGCCTGCAGTGGTGCAGCAAGACCGGTCAGGTTAAGGAAGCGCACGCCATCGACGCCACGCTCGAACGTTTGCCGATCGGTCTGCTCGCCGGCCAGCAGCTCGACCCGAGGGTCGAGAAAGCGCCCCAACCAGCTGCTTTTGAGCCGCAGTTCAAGCACCAGGGTTTCGTCACCTTGCAACGTGCACTCGGCCTTGAGCCAGCCATCGAGCAGGCTGGCAGGAACCTGCTGCGCCTGATCGCCGAAGTCGTATGCGTAGTCCTCGCCCGGCGCATAGAACAGATGGTCGGCAAACCAGGCCTCATGCGCAGCCCAGAGCAGCGGCAACAGCAGCAGTGGCAGCCACCACCAACTGAATATCCCGAGGGCGACCAGCGCAACCAGGCCCGCCAGCAACCCCAGGCGTTTGTTGCGCCGGTGGCGCTTGAGCAACTGCTGCTTGCGGCTCACGCTTGATACACCGGCACAGGGTTACACCAGCGGTCCTTGTACTCACGGTCAGCACGGCCGAACGAAAACCGCAGCGGCTTGTTGCGCGCCCGGGCGTCTTCCCAGGCGGCCTGGGTATTGAGGAAGCTCAGCACGCTGCCTGGGCTGAAGGCCTTGGTTTCAGGGTCGACGCCGCCATTGATGTACTCGACGCTGATCCACTCCGGCGCTTCGACCCGGTACACCAGCTGGATGGCAATCGACTTACCGTCCAGCAGCAACACCGAGCCGATCAGCAGCTCACGCAGGCGCTCCAGCACGTCGGCCATACGCTCGGCACCGGTGGCAGGGAAGCCCCAGCGGCGCAGGAACAGGTCGCAGTACATGCTGGCGATTTCCTGAGCACTGAAGTCGCTGATCGGGCGCACCACACCACCCGCCTCTTCCAGCAGGCGCAGTTCACGGCGCTGGTTGTAGCGGAACTTCTTCGACAGGTCTTCAGGCGCCCGGGCCATGGCCAACTGCTCCTTCTGCGCCTTGAGACCGCTGAAACGGCCTTGGTTCAGCTCGGACAGGTAACGCACGGTATGGCGCAACGGCGCAGCGGCATCAGACGCCGCCGGCAGAATGATCTCGGCATTACCGAGGTCGAACAGGGCTTTCTTGCCAGCACGCTTCAGCACGTCCTTGGACAGCGCCAGGTGACGCCCCCAGGCCGGGATCGCGGCTTTCAGCTCGCCAGCCTGGTGCCAGCCCAGATAGCGCACCGGGATCTGCGCCAGATCCGCCAGTTGCTCGACCACCAGCGGATGGGTGGCGACACTGCCGCCAAAGCGCGCCCATGCCTCGGCATAAGCCTTGGCATCAATAGCTTGCCAACCGCGTTCGCGGAAGGCCTGGATACGATTGAGCATCAGGCCTGCCCCACCAACGCGCGCACCTGCGGGAGGTGCCAGAAGGCCTCGCGCACCGCCTGGTCAGAGAAACGCTCACGCAGGCGCTGCAGCATGTGGCTGGCACAGGCCTGGCGCTGCTCAGCCTCCAGTACGGCCATGTGCTTCAGGCCTTGGGCCAGCTGCGCGGCATCGCCCAGCGGGAACAGAACGCCAACGCCCTCGACCACTTCGCGGGCACCGCCACAGGCCGTGGCCAGCACCGGCACACCGGCAACCATCGCTTCGAGCAGGACCATGCCGAACGGTTCGTGATCGGAACTCAAAGCAAACACGTCGAACGCCTGGAAGTAACGGCGCGCATCCGGTACCTGGCCAAGAAAGTCGACTTGCCCGGCAATGCCAAGCTCGGCGGCCAACGCCTTGAGGCTGGCCTCCAGACGCCCCTTGCCGAGGATCGCCAGGCGGGCGCCGGCAGGCAGCCCCGGCAGTGCCTGGGCAAAACCGCGCAACAGGGTAGCCTGGTCCTTGTCCGGGTGCAGGCGCCCAACATTGCCGACGATCCACGCCTGAGGATCCAGGCCCAGGGCCTGGCGTGCATCAGCGCGCGGCACCAGCGCTGCTTGCAGGGCGTCGATGTCGATGCGGTTGTACAGGGTCTGGATGCGCTCGGCCGGCCACTGCGGCAAGCAACGGCGCATATCGTCACGTACCGCGTCCGAAACCCCCAACAGGCTCAGACGCTTGCTGAACAGGTTCGCGAACAGGCGGCGGCCTTTGCGCTGGTAGTCGCCAAAGGCATGGTGCACACCAATCACCGGCAGGCCGGTCCCCAGCAGGGCAACGTAGATCGGCTTGAAGCGATGGGCGATGCAGAAGGCGAAATTGCGCTCGGCCGCAATGCGCCGCAATGCGCGGATGGCGCCAAGTTTCAGGCCACGCACGGCCTTGGAACTGAACTCAAGGAACAGCACCTCGTCCGACGCACAGCCAGCCGCTACCTGCGCGTCGGCGGCGCCGGTGAGGAACACCGTGGTGACCTGATACCCACGCCCTTGAAACAGGCTGGCGTACTGACGGGCGCAGTCCAGGAACGGCCCGTCATAGCCATGGCAGAACTGCAGGATGCGCGGTTCAGAGCGGCTGGTCATACGGGGCCGCGCCGTCCTTTACAACCAGGATGTCTTCCATGATCAGGTACTGCAGGTCCGAGCCGAAGAACATGTTCAACGCATCGGTCGGCGAGCAGATCATCGGTTCACCACGACGGTTCAGCGAGGTGTTCAGCGACACGCCGTTGCCAGTCAGGTCTTCCAGTGCCTTCATCATGTCGTAGTAGCGCGGGTTGTACTCGCGCTTGAGCACCTGGGCACGCGAAGTGCCGTCCTCATGTACCACTTCCGGCACGCGGGTCTTCCACTCTTCAGCCACTTCGAAGGTGAAGGTCATGAACGGCGCGGGATGGTCGACCTTGATCATCTGTGGGGCGACAGTGTCGAGCATCGACGGGCAGAAAGGTCTCCAGCGTTCGCGGAACTTGATCTGGTGGTTGATGCGGTCAGCCACGCCTTCCACGCTCGGGCAACCGATGATCGAGCGGCCACCCAGGGCACGCGGCCCGAACTCCATGCGGCCCTGGAACCAGGCTACCGGGTTGCCATCGACCATGATCTGGGCGATTTGCTGCGGCATGTTCTCGAGCTTGCGCCACTTTGGCTGGTTCGGGTGACGGGCGCAGGCAGCGATCACGTCTTCGTTGGAGTACGACGGGCCGAGGTAGACGTGCTCCATCTTCTCGACCGGAACGCCACGGGCGTGAGAAACATAGGCAGCGGCGCCAACGGCAGTCCCGGCGTCGCCGGAGGCCGGCTGGACGAACAGTTCTTTTACGTCCGGACGGGCGATGATCTTCTGGTTGAGCTTGACGTTCAGCGCGCAGCCGCCGGCGAAGGCCAGCTTGCCGGTTTCACGCAGGGTGTCACCCAGATAATGGTCGATCATCTGCAACGCCAGCTTCTCGAACAGCGCCTGCATGCTGGCGGCGTAATGGATGTACGGCTCGTCGGCGATGTCGCCTTCGCGCTTGGGGCCCAGCCATTCGATCAGCTTTGGCGAGAAGTAGAAGCCCTTGCCCTTTTCTTTATAGCGGCGCAGGCCGATAACGTTGGCGTACTCGGTGTTGATGACCAGCTCGCCGTTTTCGAAGCTGGCCAGACGCGAGAAATCATACTTGCTGGCGTCGCCATACGGCGCCATACCCATGACCTTGAACTCGCCGTCGAGCATTTCGAAGCCAAGGAACTCGGTGATGGCACCGTAAAGGCCGCCCAGCGAGTCCGGGTCGAAGAATTCCTTGATCTTGTGGATCTTGCCGTTTTCACCGTAGCCAAAGAAGGTAGTGGCGTACTCGCCCTTGCCGTCGATGCCGAGGATTGCGGTTTTTTCCTTGAAGCCCGAGCAGTGATAAGCACTGGAAGCGTGGGCTAGGTGGTGCTCGACGGGCTCGATCTTGACCTTTTTCGGGTCGAAGCCCAGTTGCTCCAGGCACCAGACGATCTTCTTGCGATAGCGCTTGTAGCGACGGTTGCCCATCAGGATGGCATCGAGTGCACGATCCGGGGCGTACCAGTAGCGCTTGGCATAGTGCCAACGCGCCTTGCCGAACAGGCTGATCGGGGCGAACGGAATGGCTACCACGTCGACGTCGGACGGCTTGATGCCTGCCTGTTCCAGGCAGAACTTCGCCGACTCGTAGGGCATGCGGTTCTTCGCATGCTTGTCACGCACGAAGCGCTCTTCTTCGGCGGCGGCAATCAGCTTGCCGTCAATGTACAGGGCCGCGGAAGGGTCATGGCTAAGGGCGCCGGACAGGCCAAGAATCGTCAATGCCAAGGGATTAGCCTCTTCATTCGGTAAAAATGCGCCATCGGCCGCTTGGGCGGATGGCGGCTAAAGCGCGGGATTATAACGCAAACATCGGGGGCACACCGCCCCCTTGTAGGAGCGGGTTCACCCGCGAAGCAGGCAACGCGGTGGATGGCACCGGCGTCGCCGGCGTTCGCGGGTAAACCCGCGCCTACAGGTCTACTCGGCGATCAGCCAGTCCATGCGGTAGCTACCAGCAGTCTGTGCCAGCTCTTTGGCCAGCCATGGCAACAGCTCCTTGAGCTCATCCTCCAGCCCCCACGGCGGGTTGGCGATGGCCAGGCCCGAACCATTCAGGCCCTGCGGGCTGTCCTGGTGGTGTACATACAGCTCGACCCGCAGCAGCTTCGGCGCGCCGGTGCTGGTCAGGTCCTGGTAATAGCGGGTCAGCGAACGCTGGTCCTTGATCGGGTACCAAATGGCCACAACCGTCTGGCGCATGCGGCCAATCGCCTCTTTCATGGCAGTGGTGCAGCGCTTGAGCTCATCGGCCTGCTCGAACGGCGGGTCGATCAGCATGATCGCGCGCTTTTCCTGCACCGGCAGCAAGGCCCGCGGCACATGCCAGCCTTCACCCAGGTGCACGGTCACGCGCGGGTCTTTTTTCATGTTTTCTTTGAGGAGCGGCCCGTCTTCGGGGTGTTTCTCGTTGAGCAGGGCGCGGTCCTGCTGGCGCATCAGGCGACGGGCCAGTTCGGGCGAACCCGGGTAGTAGCGCAGCTCGCCATCGGCGTTCAGGCGCTTGATGATGCGCAGGTAGTCGTCGGCCATGGCCGGCAGGTCATCGCGATTCCACAGGCGGGCTACGCCTTCCAGGCATTCGCCGGTACGGCTTGCCTGGTCACCCTGCAGGTCGTACAGGCCGAGCCCTGCGTGGGTATCGATATAGGCGAACGGCTGCTCCTTGCGCGACATCAGGGCAATGAGGCGGGTCAGCACAATGTGCTTGAGGACGTCGGCGTGGTTGCCGGCGTGGAAGGCGTGACGATAGTTCATGGCAACTCCTGCGAAGGCGGCAAGTTTACCTTGCCTTGCAGGCGGAGTCAGGCCTGGCTGCTGATTGGCGGCACCCGCAAAGCAGGCGCCGCCAATTCAACGGGTGTTACTTGTCGGCGTGATACGCCGCATCAGCAGCTTCGAAGCGCTTGACCATCGCCTGCGAAGGGCTGCCCAGCTTGCTCACCAGAACAATGGCGATGCTGGCGAACAGGAAGCCTGGGATGATCTCGTACAGCCCGAGGGTGTCGAAGTTCTTCCACAGGATCACCGTCAGCGCACCCACCACGATACCGGCCAGCGCACCGTTACGGGTCATGCCTTTCCACAGCACCGAGATCAGCACAACCGGACCGAAGGCAGCACCGAAGCCAGCCCAGGCATAGGCCACCAGACCCAGTACGCGGTTTTCCGGATTGGCAGCCATGGCGATGGCGATCAGGGCCACGGCCAACACCATCAGACGGCCGACCCACACCAGCTCGACCTGCGAAGCATTCTTGCGCAGGAAGGCCTTGTAGAAGTCTTCGGTCAAGGCACTGGAGCACACCAGCAACTGGCAGCTCAGGGTACTCATGACCGCGGCCAGGATAGCCGACAGCAGGACACCTGCGATCCATGGGTTGAACAGGATCTTGGCCAGTTCGATGAACACACGTTCGTGGTTCTCGCTTACCGGGCCTGCCAGTTCAGGATGGGCCGAGAAGTAGGCGATACCGAAGAAGCCTACGGCGCAGGTACCCGCCAGGCACAGGATCATCCAGGTCATGGAAATGCGGCGCGCCTTGGCGATCGACTTCACCGAATCAGCGGCCATGAAGCGCGCCAGGATATGCGGCTGCCCGAAGTAACCCAGGCCCCAGCCCATCAGCGAGATGATGCCGATGAAGGTAGCGCCCTTGAGCAGGTCGAAGTGTGCCGGGTTCACCGCCTCGATAGCGGCGAAGGTCTGGTCGAAGCCACCGGTGGCGATCAGCACGAACACCGGGGTGAGGATGAGCGCGAAGATCATCAGCGTGGCCTGCACGGTATCGGTCCAGCTCACAGCCAGGAAACCACCGATGAATGTGTAGGCGATGGTCGCCGCTGCACCCGCCCACAGCGCGGTTTCGTACGACATGCCGAAGGTGCTCTCGAACAGACGGGCACCGGCAACGATGCCGGAGGCGCAATAGATGGTGAAGAACACCAGGATCACGATGGCGGAAATGATGCGCAGCAGGCCACTATTGTCTTCGAAACGGCTGGAGAAATAGTCCGGCAGGGTCAGCGCGTCACCGTTGTGCTCGGTCTGCACACGCAGCCGGCCGGCCACGAACAGCCAGTTCAGGTAGGCACCAACCGTCAGGCCGACGGCGATCCAGACCTCGGACAGGCCCGCGAAGTAGATGGCACCAGGCAGGCCCATCAGCAGCCAGCCACTCATGTCGGAGGCACCGGCAGACAGCGCGGTGACCACGCTACCCAGGCTGCGACCGCCCAGAATGTAATCGGAAAGGTTCTTGGTGGCGCGATAGGCGGCGAAGCCGATCAGCACCATTGCTGCGATGTAGATCACGAAGGTGATCGTTAGTGGATTGCCCATGCGTGTGCCCTGGCGTTTGTTTTTATCATGCACAACCGCAGCGATGGCGGTTGCACCCAGGCGGCGAATGCTATGCAACAACGCAAAGAAGGTGCAACCATTTTTCTTTTGCAAGTTGCACCTGCCCGTGCATTTTCCGACAAAGCCCATTTTTTGCTCCTTTTGGGAGTAAAAAACCGGTTTTTCAGAATAAATCGCACCGATAACGCCCCTTTTCAGGGTGAGGGAATGGCTATCGGACGAGTTGCACCTTCTACGAGAAAAATTCAGGTTGCACCTAGTTGCACCCGAATTGTCCTACAGCTACTCTTGATGCCAGCTTAGGCCACAACCGTGGCAATAACGAGGATAAGAAATGGCGACTACCACCCTTGGGGTCAAACTCGACGACCCGACCCGTGAGCGACTCAAAGCAGCTGCGCAGTCCATCGACCGCACGCCTCACTGGTTGATCAAGCAAGCGATCTTCAATTACTTGGAGAAGCTCGAGGGTGGTGCCACCCTGACCGAACTCAACGGTCAGGCCAGCAACCCGGCCGACGATGCCGGTGAAGTCCAGGCCGACCACAGCCACCAGTGCTTCCTCGAATTTGCCGAGAGCATCTTGCCGCAGTCGGTACTGCGCTCGGCGATCACCGCTGCCTACCGCCGCCCCGAGCAGGAAGTGGTGCCAATGCTGCTGGAGCAGGCGCGCCTGAGCGCACCGCTGGCCGAAGCCACCAACAAACTGGCCGCAAGCATTGCCGAGAAACTGCGCAATCAGAAAAGCGCCGGCGGCCGTGCCGGTGTCGTCCAGGGCCTGCTGCAGGAGTTCTCCCTTTCGTCTCAGGAAGGCGTGGCGCTGATGTGCCTGGCCGAAGCCTTGCTGCGCATCCCCGACAAAGGCACCCGCGATGCGCTGATCCGCGACAAGATCAGTACCGGCAACTGGCAGCCGCACCTGGGCAACAGCCCGTCACTGTTCGTCAACGCCGCCACCTGGGGGCTGCTGCTGACCGGCAAGCTGGTCAGCACCCACAACGAAACTGGCCTCACCTCCTCGCTCACTCGCATCATCGGCAAGAGCGGCGAGCCGATGATCCGCAAGGGCGTCGACATGGCCATGCGCCTGATGGGTGAGCAGTTCGTCACCGGCGAGACCATTGCCGAAGCACTGGCCAACGCCAGCCGCTTCGAGTCCAAAGGCTTCCGCTACTCCTACGACATGCTCGGCGAAGCCGCGCTGACCGAGCAGGACGCGCAGAAGTACCTGGCGTCCTACGAGCAGGCCATTCACTCGATTGGCAAGGCCTCGCATGGCCGTGGCATCTACGAAGGCCCAGGCATCTCGATCAAGCTGTCGGCACTGCACCCGCGCTACAGCCGCGCCCAGTACGAGCGCGTGATGGAAGAGCTGTACCCGCGCCTGCTGTCGCTGACGCTGCTGGCCAAGCAGTACGACATCGGCCTGAACATCGACGCCGAAGAAGCCGACCGCCTGGAGCTTTCGCTGGACCTGCTCGAGCGCCTGTGCTTCGAGCCATCCCTGGCTGGCTGGAACGGCATCGGTTTCGTTATCCAGGCCTACCAGAAGCGCTGCCCGTACGTGATCGACTATGTCATCGATCTGGCCAAGCGCAGCCGCCACCGCCTGATGATCCGCCTGGTAAAAGGCGCCTACTGGGACAGCGAGGTCAAGCGTGCCCAGGTCGAAGGCCTGGAAGGCTACCCGGTCTATACCCGCAAGGTGTACACCGACGTGTCCTACGTGGCCTGCGCCCGCAAGTTGCTGGCCGTGCCAGAAGCCATCTACCCGCAGTTCGCCACCCACAACGCTCACACCCTGTCGGCCATTTACCACATTGCCGGGCAGAACTACTACCCGGGTCAATACGAGTTCCAGTGCCTGCACGGCATGGGCGAGCCGCTGTACGAGCAAGTGGTCGGCAAGATTGCCGATGGCAAGCTGAACCGCCCGTGCCGCGTGTACGCACCGGTCGGCACCCATGAAACGCTGCTGGCCTACCTGGTGCGCCGTTTGCTGGAAAACGGCGCCAACACCTCGTTCGTCAACCGCATCGCCGACCACTCGATCTCCATCCAGGAACTGGTCGCCGACCCGGTGGTCAGCATCGAGCGCATGGGTACTCAGGAAGGCAGTATCGGCCTGCCACACCCGCGTATCCCGCTGCCGCGCGATCTGTATGGCACTGAACGGGCCAACTCGGCCGGCATCGACATGGCCAACGAACACCGCCTGGCATCGCTGTCCTGCGCCATGCTGGCCACCGCTCACAACGACTGGAAGGCTACCCCGCTGCTGGCCTGCACCGCCAGCGAGAGCGCTGCCGCACCGGTACTGAACCCGGCGGACCACCGCGATGTGGTGGGCCACGTGCAAGAAGCCACTGTTGTTGACGTGGACAACGCCATCCAGTGCGCACTGAACGCCGCGCCGATCTGGCAGGCCACTCCGCCAGCCGAGCGCGCTGCCATTCTGGAACGCACCGCCGACCTGATGGAGGCAGAAATCCAGCCGCTGATGGGGCTGCTCATCCGCGAGGCCGGCAAGACTTTCGCCAACGCCATCGCCGAAGTGCGTGAAGCCGTGGACTTCCTGCGCTACTACGCGGTGCAGGCACGTAACGACTTCAGCAACGACGCCCACCGCCCACTGGGTCCGGTGGTGTGCATCAGCCCATGGAACTTCCCGCTGGCGATCTTCACCGGCCAGGTGGCCGCAGCCCTGGCTGCCGGCAACCCGGTATTGGCCAAGCCTGCCGAGCAAACCCCGCTGATCGCCGCCCAGGCCGTGCGCCTGCTGCTGGAAGCGGGCATCCCCGAAGGTGTGTTGCAGCTGCTGCCAGGCCGCGGTGAAACCGTCGGTGCCGGCCTGGTCGGAGACGAGCGCGTCAAAGGCGTGATGTTCACCGGCTCCACCGAAGTAGCCCGCCTGCTGCAGCGCAACGTCGCTGGCCGCCTGGACAACCAGGGCCGCCCGATCCCGCTGATCGCCGAAACCGGCGGTCAGAACGCGATGATCGTCGACTCCTCGGCACTGACCGAACAGGTCGTGATCGACGTGGTGTCCTCGGCCTTCGACAGTGCCGGCCAGCGTTGCTCGGCCCTGCGCGTGCTGTGCCTGCAGGAAGACTCCGCCGACCGCGTAATCGAAATGCTCAAGGGCGCCATGGCTGAAAGCCGCCTGGGCTGCCCAGACCGCCTGGCCGTGGACATCGGCCCGGTGATCGACGCCGAAGCCAAGGCCGGCATCGAGAAGCACATTCAGGGCATGCGCGAGAAAGGCCGCTCGGTCTACCAAGTCGCCATTGCCGATGCTGCCGAGATCAAGCGCGGCACCTTCGTCATGCCAACCCTGATCGAGCTGGACAGCTTCGACGAGCTGAAGCGCGAAATTTTCGGCCCCGTACTGCACGTTGTGCGCTACAACCGCCGCAATCTGGACCAACTGATCGAGCAGATCAACAACTCCGGCTACGGCCTGACCTTGGGCGTGCACACCCGCATCGACGAGACCATTGCCAAAGTGGTCGAAACCGCCAATGCCGGCAACATGTACGTCAACCGCAACATTGTGGGTGCCGTGGTGGGCGTGCAGCCGTTCGGTGGTGAAGGCCTGTCTGGCACCGGCCCGAAAGCCGGCGGCCCGCTGTACCTTTACCGCCTGCTGTCGACCCGCCCGGCCGACGCCATTGGCCGCCACTTCCAGCAGCAGGACGGCGAAGGCACGCCGGACCGCACCCTGCACGAACAGCTGGTAAAGCCGCTGCACGGCCTGAAGGCTTGGGCCGAGAACAACCAGCTGGCCGACCTGGCCGCGCTGTGCAGCCAGTTCGCCAGCCAGTCGCAGAGCGGCATCGCCCGCCTGCTGCCAGGCCCGACCGGCGAGCGCAACAGCTACACCATCCTGCCGCGTGAGCACGTACTGTGCCTGGCCGACAACGAAACCGACCTGCTGGCGCAGTTCGCCGCAGTCCTGGCCGTTGGCAGCTCGGCGGTGTGGGTTGACGGTGAACCGGGCAAGGCCCTGCGCGCCCGCCTGCCGCGTGAGCTGCAGGCCAAGGTGAAGCTGGTCGCGGACTGGAACAAGGATGAAGTGGCGTTCGACGCCGTGATCCACCATGGCGACTCGGACCAGCTGCGCGGCGTATGCCAGCAGGTAGCCAAGCGTGCCGGGGCGATCGTTGGGGTGCACGGGCTGTCCAGCGGTGATCACCAGATTGCGCTGGAACGCCTGGTCATCGAGCGCGCGGTGAGTGTGAACACTGCAGCGGCAGGCGGTAACGCCAGCCTGATGACCATTGGCTAATGGCTGAGGGTTGTTGAAAAAAAGGAGAGCCTCGGCTTAATGCCAGTCAGTTAAGACTGACGCATTGACCTTTAGCCCATAGGCCGCAAAATCCGATGCTTGGAAACGAGCATCGGATTTTTTATGCGCCTGTCAAAAGCCCTGTCCCTCACTCATGAAATGGCATCGCGGCCACATGCCCTCGAAGGGCTTGGAGCGTTGCTTGATCCAGACATTGTGAAACAGGCCTTCGAAACGGCAGGCGTCTCGACTATACGCAAGCGCCGGCTGCCGTTGGAAAGCCTGGTCTGGTGCATCATCGGCATGGCGTTGTTCCGCCGGATGTCGGTCTGGGATGTCGTGAATCACATGGACATCTTGCTGCCGGGCAAGCGACCTCTGGTGGCGCCCAGCGCTGTTGTTCAGGGACGGCAACGACTGGGTAGCGAAGCTGTTCGCGAGGTGTTCTCGCTCACCCAGCAACGATGGCATGCAGAAGTTCAACACCCGCAATGGTTGGGGTTAACGCTTTTGGGCGTGGATGGCGTGGTCTGGAATACCCCCGACACCACAGAAAACCGGGCGTGCTACGGCGGCGCGACCAACCAGCATGGCGATGGCAGCTACCCTCAAGTCCGAATGGTCTGCCAGATGGAACTGACTAGCCATCTGCTGATAAGCAGTACTTTCGAGAGCTATCACAGTAGCGAAATGAAGCTGGCCGAACAGCTGAGTGCTACCACGCCTGATCACTCGCTGACCCTGTTCGATAAAGGTTTCTACTCGTTGGGTTTGCTGCATCACTGGCAATCACAAGGCGAGCAGCGTCATTGGCTTATTCCTTTGAAGAAGGGTACCCAGTACGAGGTCGAGCACAAGCTTGGGCGCAATGATGCCGTGGTCGTTCTGCGCACCTCGCCGCAAGCCCGTAAGCAATGGCCCGGCCTGCCGCTGGAGATTCGAGCGCGGCTGTTAAGCAAGACGATCAAAGGCAAGGTGGTGAATGTACTGACCTCAATGGTCGATCCGCTGCGTTTCCCAGGTGATGAGATCGTCGACCTTTACAGTCAGCGCTGGGAAATCGAACTGGGATACCGAGAGATCAAGCAAGGGCTTTTAGGCGGTGAATATACGCTGAGAAGCAAGACGCCGGAGATGATTGCACAAGAGCTATGGGGCGTACTGCTGGGCTACAACCTGTTGCGTTATCAGATGGTGCAGATGTCTCGACAGTGCCCCGGTGTGTACCCATGCGAGATGAGTTTTACTGCCTGTAGCTGGGCAATACTGGGCTTGCTGCATGGCACATCCTTGAACCACCCCGGGAATTTGCCGGGATTTTTGTCGGATCTGCAGGCTTCGGCGGCACAATATGTTTTGCCACATCGACGGCCTGACCGATGGTTTCCGCGAACGGTGAAGCAACGTCCAGCGAAGTACCCCACCCGAAAATGAAAAATGCCAGTCAGCTTAACTGACTGGCATTAAGCCTCGGCTCTCCTTTTTTTATGGGTGCTGTCCCGAAGCAGGGGCTGGACACAGGCCGTCGTAGGAGCGGGTTCACCCGCGAAAGGGCCGGGGCTGCTGGCCAATCTCCACCTGCCGTTCACCGTTGCCACCACCACCGTATTCGCGGGTAAACCCGCTCCTACACCGGATCGGTGGCGGACACAGGTCGGTGGCTGGAAACAGGCCGTCGTAGGAGCGGGTTCACCCGCGAAAGGGCCGGCCCTGCTGGCCAATCTCCACCCGCCGTTCACCGTTGCCGCCGCTACCGTATTCGCGGGTAAACCCGCTCCTACACCGGATTGGTGGCGAACACAGGTCGGTGGCTGGAAACAGGCCGTCGTAGGAGCGGGTTCACCCGCGAAAGGGCCGGCCCTGCTGGCCAATATCCCCAGCCATTCAACGTCGCAGCCGTCACCGTATTCGCGGGTAAACCCGCTCCTACACCGGATCGGTGGCGGACACAGGTCGGTGGCTGGAAACAGGCCGTCGTAGGAGCGGGTTCACCCGCGAAAGGGCCGGCCCTGCTGGCCAATTTCCACCCGCCGTTCAACGCTGCCGCCGCTACCGTATTCGCGGGTAAACCCGCTCCTACACCGGATCGGTGGCGGACACAGGTCGGTGGCTGGAAACAGGCCGTCGTAGGAGCGGGTTCACCCGCGAAAGGGCCGGCCCTGCTGGCCAATCTCCACCCGCCGTTCACCGTTGCCGCCACCACCGTATTCGCGGGTAAACCCGCTCCTACACCGGATCGGTGGCGGACACAGGTCGGGGGCTGGAAACAGGTCGTCGTAGGAGCGGGTTTACCCGCGAAAGGGCCGGACCTGCTGGCCAATATCCCCAGCCATTCAACGTCGCAGCCGTCACCGTATTCGCGGGTAAACCCGCTCCTACACCGGATCGGTGGCGGACACAGGTCGGTGGCTGGACACAGGCCGTCGTAGGAGCGGGTTCACCCGCGAAAGGGCCGGGGCTGCTGGCCAATCTCCACCTGCCGCTCACCGTTGCCACCACCACCGTATTCGCGGGTAAACCCGCTCCTACACCGGATCGGTGGCGGACACAGGTCGGTGGCTGGACACAGGCCGTCGTAGGAGCGGGTTCACCCGCGAAAGGGCCGGCCCTGCTGGCCAATCTCCACCCGCCGTTCACCGTTGCCACCACCACCGTATTCGCGGGTAAACCCGCTCCTACCACGGCGGTGGACACACACCGGGGGTTGGACACAGGCCGCTGTAGGAGCGGGTTTACCCGCGAAAGGGCCAGTCCAGACATATCAAAAAACTTTGCAGCAGGCTTCTACCCCAGCATCGAATTGTCTTCACGGAAAGTGGAAGCGCGGGGCGGATCGGGGACTGTACGGAGCTCCACTCATACAGAGCTCCGGCCAAAATTGCTCAAACCATTCGTGAAAGCACAATCAAAGCAAACAGCTGCGCTGCCATAAGCGCAATACCCAGCAGCATCCAAAGCCAATTGGCCAGCGTGAACCGGCTGTTGGCCTTCCCTTCTTTGTCACCCGCACAGAAATTGATGCCCTTCTGCATGGACACCAGAATGATCAGCCAAGCGGCCTGAATGACTAAGCCCGCAAAATAGGCTGGCCACAACCGGCCTTCCAACACGACGCTAGCAACCACCCAGATAACGCAAAAAACGTAATAGCCCAGAGTGAGCCCCAGGATGGACCACGGATAGGTTTTACCTGAGTCGCGAATATGGTTATTTGCCCTTCTCAATAATGGATAGATGAAGAACACTGCAAAAGCACTTCGCCAGAACGGACTTACGCGCTCTCCCGTTTTCTCTCTATGCAGACTCCAACTTTGATAGAAGCAATAAACCCAGTAGAAGCCCAAGGTAAAGAAAGTCATTACGCCAAATTTCATGGGTGAGACTACGAAGAAGGGAACCTGATTGCCGTTGGCCTCAGCCAAGTCAGCGTTGTGGGCATCACTCATCTGAAACGTTTCCTTGTGAACACCAAAACGCACATTCAAGGCCAACTGACATACGATCCGCAGCAGTCCAATTACGATCTGGCTCGTGGGAAACGTCTCTGTATTGTCCCGGATAGGCATTACACGACCTGATCTGGCGTTGGTTTCACCAAAAAACGGCAGGTTTCCCGGCGTTCTCAACCCATATCACGCAAACCTATTAACCTGTCCCCAGTCCTAACACACTCCTACACTCGCAGCATCCCGCCTCAGGACCGCCACCATGCCCGAGACCTTGCTCAGCCCCCGCAACCTCGCCTTCGCGCTCTACGAAGTCCTCGACGCCGAAGCCCTCACTCAGCGCCCACGCTTCGCCGAGCACAGCCGTGAAACCTTCGATGCGGCGCTGACCACCGCGCGTACCATCGCCGAAAAGTATTTCGCCCCGCACAACCGCAAGGCCGACGAAAACGAACCACGCTATGTGGACGGCCGCGCCGAGCTGATTCCCGAGGTGAAGCCCGCCGTCGATGCCTTCCTCGAAGCCGGCTTCCTCAATGCCAACCGTGATTTCGAAGTGGGTGGCATGCAACTGCCCAGCCTGATCTCGCAAGCCTGCTTCGCCCACTTCCAGGCCGCCAACGCGGGCACCACGGCCTACCCATTCCTGACCATGGGCGCGGCCAACCTGATCGAGAGCTTCGGCACTGAAGAGCAGAAGCGCCTGTTCCTGCAACCGATGATCGAGGGCCGCTACTTCGGCACCATGGCGCTGACCGAACCCCACGCCGGCTCTTCGCTGGCCGACATCCGCACCCGCGCCGAACCAGCAGGCGACGGCAGCTACCGGCTCAAAGGCAACAAGATCTTCATTTCCGGCGGCGACCACGAACTGTCGGAAAACATCGTGCACATGGTGCTGGCCAAGCTTCCGGACGCCCCGCCCGGCGTTAAGGGCATCTCGCTGTTCATCGTGCCCAAGTACCACGTCAACCCGGACGGCAGCCGCGGCCCGCGCAACGATGTGCTGCTGGCCGGACTGTTCCACAAGATGGGCTGGCGCGGCACCACCTCGACCGCGCTGAACTTCGGCGACAATGGCCAGTGCGTCGGCTATCTGGTCGGCCAGCCACACCAAGGCCTGGCCTGCATGTTCCAGATGATGAACGAGGCGCGGATAGGCGTAGGCATGGGCGCGGTGATGCTGGGTTACGCCGGCTACCTCTACTCCCTGGAATACGCTCGCCAGCGGCCGCAGGGCCGGCTGCCGGACAACAAGGACCCACACAGCCCGGCGGTACCGATCATCGAGCACACGGATGTGAAACGTATGCTGCTGGCCCAGAAAGCTTACGTCGAAGGCGCCTTTGACCTTGGCCTGTACGCCGCGCGCCTGTTCGACGACACCCATACGGCCGCGGACGAAAACGCCCGCAAACTGGCGCAAGACCTGCTCGACCTACTGACCCCGATCGTCAAATCCTGGCCCTCGGCGTTCTGCCTCAAGGCCAACGAACTGGCGATCCAGATTCTTGGCGGCCATGGCTACACCCGCGAATACCCGGTTGAGCAGTACTACCGCGACAACCGCCTGAACCCGATCCACGAAGGTACCGAGGGTATCCAGTCGCTCGATTTGCTCGGCCGCAAGCTGGCACAGCACAATGGTGCCGGCCTCAAGCAACTGATCCGCCTGATCGCCGCCACCGGCGAGCGCGCCAGCCATCACCCCAACCTGGACCTGCTGCGCCAGCCGCTGGAGCAGTTGGTCAACCGCCTGCAAGGCGTCACCCTGGCCCTGCTCGGCGACCTGGCCCAAGGCAAAGTCGCTGGCGCCCTGGCCAACTCTGCCTTGTACCTCAAGGCCTTCGGCCACTGCGTGATCGGCTGGCGCTGGCTGGAGCAGGCGGTTCACGCCGAGCTTGGCCTGCTCAAGGGAACCGCTGCTGATCGCGACTTCTACCTTGGCAAGCTGCAAGCCGCACGTTATTTCCTGACCTGGGAAGTACCGGGCTGCCATAATGACCTGGCATTGCTCGAGGCACACGACGATACCTGCCTCGGCATGCAAGACGGGTGGTTCTAGGGGGAGCCACCGTGTACACGGAGGCATCCGCATGTTCGATTCCAGCGCCCTGCTGCGCCAGCGCTTTGCCGCGCTGCGCAGTACGGCCGAGTTGTTTTCCCTGCGCCATGTAAAACAGTCACACCAGGCGCTTTCGGTTCGCCGCAACGTCGCCGAACCACCCTTCTTCAGCCAGGATGAGGGCGCCATGCTCACCGTGCGGGTCAATGGCGTGGAGGCCTATGCTGCCACCGCCGACCTGTCCCAGGCTGGCCTGCAGCGCGCCCTTGAGCAAGCCGAGGCGCTGGCGCAGCAGATCGGCCGGCACAGCCTGCTGGACCTGCGCGAACAACCGGTGACCAGCGCACGCCACGACCATGTTTCGCCCAACTTCGACCAACCCTTGCCCAGCCTCGCCGACTGCCTTGGCCTGCTCGCCGCCGAATCGGCCAGCGTGCCCAGGGACAGCCGCCTGGTGGACTGGCAGGCCAGCCTGGGGCTGAGCCTGGTCGAGCAAACCTACCTCAACTCGGCCGGCGCCGAGCTGCGCCATGCCCAGCGCTTCCTGTTCCCGGGCCTTGGCGTAACGGCCAGCGATGGCCAGGACAGCCAGAGCCGCAGCCTGGGCCGCGACAACTTCGGCCAGCAGGGTGGTTTCGAGATCATCGAGCGCTGTGGGCTGATCGGCGCGGCCAGCAGGGTGGCCGATGAAGCGCTGCAACTGCTGCTGGCACCGAACACCCCCAGCGGCCCGCGCGACCTGCTATTGATGCCGGACCAGATGATGCTGCAGATTCACGAATCCATCGGCCACCCGCTGGAGATGGACCGCATTCTCGGCGACGAGCGCAACTACGCCGGCACCAGTTTTGTCAAAGCCAGCGACTTCGGCCATCTGCAGTACGGCTCCAGCTTGCTGAACGTGACCTTCGACCCGACCATTGGCGAAGAGCTGGCCAGCTACAGTCATGACGACGACGGCACCCCGGCCAGCAAAGCGTTCCTGATACGCGACGGTCTGCTGCTGCGCCCGCTGGGTGGCGCGCTGTCTCAGTTCCGTTCTGGCCTGGACGGCGTGGCCAACAGCCGCGCCTGCGGCTGGAACCGGGCACCGATCGACCGCATGGCCAACCTCAACATCGAGCCGGGCGACCAGTCCCTCGACCAGCTGATCGCGGGCATAGAACATGGCATCCTGATGCGTACCAACCGTTCCTGGTCCATCGACGATGCGCGCAACAAGTTCCAGTTCGGCTGCGAATGGGGCCAGTTGATCGAGAACGGCCAGCTCAAGGGCATCGTCAAGAACCCCAACTACCGTGGTATCTCCGCGCAGTTCTGGCGCAACCTGTCGGCGGTCGGCGACCGCAGTACCTTCCAGGTGCTGGGCACGCCCAACTGCGGCAAGGGCGAACCCAACCAGGTGGTGCGCGTGGGCCACGCCTCACCGGCCTGCGTGTTCCGCCAGATCGATGTATTCGGAGGAGACGCCTGATGAAGCACGCTTTCGAAAACCTGGTAGGGGACGTGCACGCCGCCCTTCAGGCTGGCGAGCAGTTCACCCTCGGCTACAGTGCCGAGCAATCGCAGTTCGTGCGTTTCAACCATGCCAAGGTGCGCCAGGCCGGCGAAGTCAGCCAGGCCTGTGCGCAACTGCGACTGGTGCGCGATGGGCGCCAGGCGGAACAACAGGTGACCTTGAGTGGCGACGCACAACTGGATCGCCAGCGTCTGAACGTTGCGCTCGAGCAGTTGCGCCAGACCTTGCCGCTGCTTGCCCTCGACCCTTACCTGCGCCTGGACGAAAATGCCTGGCACAGCCATAGCCTGCAGGAACACCCCCTGCCCGCACTGAACGAAGTTCTGCCCCTGCTCGAGCGTGAAGCAGGCGACCTGGACCTGGTCGGCATTTATGCCGCCGGCCCGGTCTGCCGTGGCTTCGCCAGCTCGTTCGGCGCCTTCGGCTGGCACCAGGCCAACAGTTTCAACGTCGACTGGAGCCTGTTCCACGATAATGGCCAGGCGGTGAAGGCCAACTATGCCGGCCAGGTCTGGAGTGCCGACGACTTCACCGCACGCCTGCGCCAAGCACGAGAGCAGTTGGGCTTCCTCGATCGCCCGGCAGTTACCCTCAAGCCCGGCACCTACCGTGCCTACCTGGCACCCGCGGCCATGGACGAAATCGCCGGCATGCTGTGCTGGGGCGGCTTTTCCGCGCAAGCCCTGGCCACTGGAAACAGTGCCCTGCAGCGCCTGTACAATGGCGATGCTCGGCTTAGCCCGCTGGTGAGTTTTACCGAGCAGGTCAGCGGCTCGCTTAGCCCGGCATTTTCCGATGAAGGTGCACCGCGCCTGGATGTGCCGCTGATCCAGCAAGGTGAAGCCCGGCAGCGGTTGATCAGTGCGCGCAGCGCGGCCGAGTTCGAGCTGCAGGCCAATGGCGCCGACGGCTACGAATCGCCCTGTGCGCTCAGCCTGGCGCCGGGCAATCTGGCCAGTGCGCAGATCCTTGAGCGTCTAGGCACCGGGCTGTACATCAGCAACC
The DNA here is from genome assembly GCF_017875935.1 of Pseudomonas sp. BP6. Taxonomy (NCBI): domain Bacteria; kingdom Pseudomonadati; phylum Pseudomonadota; class Gammaproteobacteria; order Pseudomonadales; family Pseudomonadaceae; genus Pseudomonas; species Pseudomonas sp. BP6. The sequence goes on along the minus strand of NZ_JAGINI010000001.1, from coordinate 5,855,632 downwards.
TGTGGTACCTGAACTACTCGGACCTGCCAGCGGCGCGCATGACCGGGCTGACCCGCTTCGCCACTTTCTGGGTAGAAGACGGGCAGATCCAGGGGCCGGTGAGCACCATGCGCTTCGATGACAGCCTGTACAGCTTGCTGGGTAGCCAGTTGGAGGACCTGACCCAGGAGCGCGAGATGATTCTGTCGACCAGTACTTATGGACAGCGCAGTACCGGGTCGAGTCATTTGCCCGGGGCACTGGTCAAAGGCCTGACCCTGACATTGTGACTGGACTTGCCGGCCCTTTCGCGGCTAAAGCCGCTCCTACAAGGAACGCGTAAACCTTGTAGCGGCTTTAGCCGCGAAAGGGCCGGCACTGACAAACGAGGACGTCATGCCCGAACGCACCCCGCTGGACCCCGTCACCGCCCGCTGGATCCCTTGGGTGGTGGCCATCGCTTTCTTCATGCAGTCCCTGGACGGCACCATCCTCAACACTGCGCTGCCGGCCATGGCCCGCTCGTTGGCCGAAGACCCTTTGCGCATGCAGGGTGTGATCATTGCCTACATGCTCACCGTAGCCCTGCTGATCCCTGCCTCAGGCTGGATCGCCGACCGTTTCGGTACCAAGCGCATCTTCTTCAGCGCCATCTTGCTGTTCAGCTTTGGCTCGCTGCTGTGCGCCGCAGCCAACAGCCTTGGCTTCCTGATCTTCGCCCGCGTAGTGCAGGGCCTGGGTGGTGCGCTGATGCTGCCGGTCGGGCGGCTGGTGGTGCTGCGCGCCTACCCACGCAGCGAGCTGGTGCGGATCATGAGTTTCATCACCATCCCCGGTCTGCTCGGGCCATTGCTGGGGCCAACGGTCGGTGGCTGGCTGGTGGAAATCCTCAGCTGGCACTGGATCTTCCTGCTCAACCTGCCAGTCGGCCTGCTTGGCTGCATTGCAGTGTGGAAGTTCATCCCGGACTTGCGCGGCGCCGAGCGCACCACCTTCGACGGCCCTGGTTTCCTGCTGTTCGGCGCAGCGATGGTACTGATCACCATTGCCATGGAAGGCCTGGGCGAGCTGCACCTGCCGCACTTGCGGGTAATGTTGCTGCTGTTCGCCGGCATGGCCTGCCTGGCCGCGTACTGGCTGCGAGCCGGGCGCGACCCGGAGCCGCTGTTCTCGCCCAGCCTGTTCCGCGTGCGTACCTTCGCCATCGGCATCCTCGGCAACCTGTTCGCCCGCCTGGGCAGCGGCGCTCTGCCCTTCCTGGTGCCGTTGCTGCTGCAGGTCGCGCTGGGCTACTCACCCGCCCAGGCAGGCATGAGCATGATCCCGCTGGCGGTGGCGGCCATGCTGGCCAAGTCCATTGCCCGACCGCTGATCGAACGGTTCGGGTATCGCATCATTCTCACCGGTAATACCTTGCTGCTAGGCATCCTGCTGGCAAGCCTGGGCCTGGTGGACGAGCAGACGCCCTATTGGCTGCTGTTGGTGCAACTTGGCCTTCTGGGTGCCGTGAACTCCATGCAGTTCACGGCGATGAACACAGTGACGCTCATCGATCTCGACGATGCCAGCGCCAGCAGCGGTAACAGCCTGTTGTCGGTGGTTGCGCAACTCTCGCTGAGCCTGGGCGTGGCTTGCGCCGGCGCACTGTTGGGCGGCTTTACTGCGGCAGGCAGCGCCGAGGGCGTGGAAACCACCCTGGGCGCGTTCCAGCTGACCTTCGTCACCATCGGCGTAATGGCCATGCTGGCGGCGGCGATCTTCCTGCAACTGGCGCCGACGGACGGAAGGCGTGCCCGTCGTCCGGAACAACACATGGAGTCGTAGGGCGAATGGCCACGAGGCTGGTAGACTGTGCGGCATTTTTCGCTTCGCAACGCAGGCCCGCCTCGTGACCACCGAATCCACCGCCTTTGCCACCTTGCCGCTGTCCACTGCCATGCTGGCCAACCTGGACGCCCTCGGCTATGCGTCGATGACGCCTATCCAGGCCCAGAGCCTGCCTGTCATCCTCAAAGGCCAGGACCTGATCGCCCAGGCCAAGACCGGTAGCGGCAAGACCGCCGCCTTCGGCATCGGCCTGCTAAACCCGATCAACCCGCGCTACTTCGGCTGCCAGGCGTTGGTGCTCTGCCCTACCCGCGAGCTCGCCGACCAGGTGGCCAAGGAGCTGCGTCGCCTGGCCCGTGCCGAGGACAACATCAAGATCCTGACCCTGTGCGGCGGCGTTTCGCTGGGCCCACAGATCGCTTCGCTGGAGCACGGCGCGCACATCATCGTCGGCACCCCAGGGCGCATCCAGCAGCACCTGGACAAAGGCACCCTTGTACTGGACGGGTTGAACACCCTGGTACTGGACGAAGCCGACCGCATGCTCGACATGGGCTTCTTCGACGCCATCGCCAGCATCATCGGCAAGACCCCGTCGCGCCGCCAGACCCTGCTGTTCTCGGCCACCTACCCGGCCGGCATCAAGCAACTGGCCGCCGATTTCATGCGCAACCCGCAGCAGGTCAAGGTCGAGAGCCTGCACACTGACAACCAGATCGAGCAGCGTTTCATCGAAATTGACCCGCAGCAACGTCTGGAGGCTGTCACCCGCGTGCTCGGCCACTACCGCCCGCAGTCGTGCGTAGCGTTCTGTTTCACCAAGCAGCAATGCGAGGACGTGGTTGCCCACCTGACCGCCAAGGGCATCGTCGCCCAGGCCCTGCACGGCGACCTGGAGCAGCGCGACCGTGACCAAGTGCTGACCATGTTCGCCAACCGCAGCAGCTCGGTGCTGGTGGCTACCGACGTGGCCGCCCGCGGCCTGGACATCGATGGCCTGGACATGGTCATCAACGTGGAGCTGGCACGTGATGCGGAAATCCACGTGCACCGCGTGGGCCGTACCGGCCGCGCCGGCGAGAAAGGCGTTGCGGTCAGCCTGGTGGCACCGGCCGAAGGCCACCGCGCCCAGGCCATCGAAGCGCTGCAGAAGAGCCCGCTGCGCTGGGACCAGCTGGACAGCCTGAAAAACAAGGGCGGCGAGCCCCTGCTGCCGGTGATGACCACACTGTGCATTGCCGCTGGCCGCAAGGACAAGCTGCGCCCTGGCGACATCCTGGGGGCCTTGACCGGTGATGCCGGCATCCCGGGCAAGCAGGTGGGCAAGATTGCCATCTTCGACTTCCAGGCGTTTGTGGCCGTGGAGCGGGCGCTGGCCAAGCAGGCCATGCAGCGGCTGAACAGCGGCAAGATCAAGGGCCGCGCCCTGAAAGTCCGCATTATCTAAAGCCAGGCAAATCCCTTGTAGGAGCGGGTTTACCCGCGAATGCGGCAGTGAATGCACCATCGCATTCGCGGGTGAACCCGCCCCCACAGGGTTCAGCATTTCAAATCTGAAGGTTCATACCGTGCACTCCACCGACGTGATCATCCTTGGCGCCGGCGCCGCCGGCCTGATGTGCGCCCAGCTCAGCGCCCGTCGTGGCCGCCGGGTGCTGCTGCTCGACCACGCCAACAAGCCAGGCAAGAAGATCCTCATGTCCGGCGGCGGGCGCTGCAACTTCACCAACCTGTACACTGAGCCGGCCAACTTCCTCTCGCACAATGCGCACTTCTGCAAGTCGGCCCTGGCCCGCTACACCCAGTGGGACTTCATCGAACTGGTGTGCAAGCACGGCGTGGCTTACCACGAGAAGAAGCTCGGCCAGCTGTTCTGCGACAACAAGGCCAGTGACATCCTCGACATGCTGCTGGCCGAGTGTGACGAGGCCGGTGCCGAAATCCGCATGCACACCAGCATCGAACAGATCGAGAAGACCGAAAGCGGCTACCTGTTGCAGACCAGCAGCGGCCAGTTCGCCTGCCAGTCGCTGGTCATCGCCACCGGCGGCCTGTCGATCCCGACCCTGGGCGCCACCGGTTTTGGCTACCAGGTAGCCCGTCAGTTCGGCCACACCTTGCTGCCAACCCGCGCCGGGCTCGTGCCATTCACCATCACCGAGCCCCAACTCAAGGCGATGTGCACCGAGTTGTCCGGCACCTCGCTGGACTGTACTGCCAGTTGCAATGGCACCAGCTTCCGCGAAAACCTGCTGTTCACGCACCGCGGCCTGAGCGGCCCGGCGATCCTGCAGATCTCGTCGTTCTGGGAAGCCGGTGACACAGTCGAGATCAACCTGTTGCCCGACCGCGATGCGCTTTCCTGGCTGCAACAGATGCAGGCCGAACGCGCCAACGCAGAACTGAAGACCGTGCTGGGCGAAGTGTTCACCCGCAAGCTGGCCAACCTGCTGGCCGAGCAGTGGTTCGAGTCCAGACCGATGAAGCAGTACACCCCGGCAGAACTGGCACAAATCGCCGAAACGCTGGCGAACTGGCAAGTTGTGCCGGCCGGCACCGAAGGCTACCGCACCGCCGAAGTGACCCTGGGCGGCGTGGATACCCGCGAGGTGTCGTCCAAGACCATGGAATCGCTGAAAAGCCCCGGTTTGTACTTCATCGGTGAAGTGCTGGATGTCACCGGCCACCTGGGCGGTTTCAACTTCCAGTGGGCCTGGGCATCGGCGAACGCCGCAGCGCAGTTCGTGTAGGGTAGAATCCTTTCAGCAGCACGGAACGCTTCTTGCTGGCCCGTGCCTGGAGCCGTTATTGGGGCCGCTTCGCGTCCCTTCGCGGGCACGCCCGCTCCCACAGGGTTCTTTGTAGAACGTGTGGGAGAGGGCGTGCCCGCGAAGGGACGCGAAGCGGCCCCAATAACCGGCCCTGAAAGGTATTCTTCTGATCACCGCCTGGCAGGCCATCATGTCATCGAGCTCGTTCCGTCAGTCACTGCGTCGCCTGTGGGGCCAAGACAAGTTCAGCTACAGCATCCGGGTCACCATTGCCCTCACCGGCAGTCTGGCCCTGTGCTGGTACCAGAACGAGATGGCCCTGCTGATTCCACTGTTCCTCGGCATCATCGCCAGCGCCCTGGCCGAAACCGACGACAGCTGGCAGGGCCGCCTCAGCGCCCTGGCCGTTACCCTGGTGTGTTTCGCCATCGCTGCACTGGCGGTCGAGTTGCTGTTCCCCTACCCCTGGATCTTCGTCATTGCCCTGGCCCTGGCCGCCTTTGGCCTGACCATGCTCGGGGCGCTGGGCGAGCGCTACGGCGCCATCGCTTCGGCCACCTTGATCACTGCGGTCTACACCATGATCGGCGTGGACCAGCGCGGCGGCCAGGTCACCGACTTCTGGCACGAACCGCTGCTGCTGGTGGCAGGTGCGGCCTGGTACGGGCTGTTGTCGGTACTATGGCAGGCGCTGTTTTCCAACCAGCCGGTACAACAGAGCCTGGCCAAACTGTTCTTCGAGCTGGGCAGCTACCTCAAGCTCAAGGCCAGCCTGTTCGAACCGATCCGCACGCTCGACGTCGAGGCCCGGCGCCTGGAACTGGCCCAGCAGAACGGCAAGGTGGTGGCAGCGCTGAACGCCGCCAAGGAGATCATCCTGCACCGGGTGGGCAACAGCCAGCCAAACTCGAAGGTGAGCCGCTACCTCAAGCTGTACTTCCTGGCCCAGGACATCCACGAGCGTGTCAGCGCCTCGCACTACCCCTACAACGCACTGACCGAGGCGTTTTTCCACAGCGACGTCATGTTCCGCTGCCAGCGCCTGTTGCGTAAGCAGGGTTCATCTTGCCAGGAACTGGCCCGCTCGATCCGCCTGCGCCAACCGTTCGTGCTGGCCAGCGGCTATCCAGAAGCCCTCGAGGACCTCAACGCCTCGCTGGAGCACCTGCGCATCCAGAGCAACCCGGCCTGGCGCGGCCTGCTGCGGTCGCTGCGGGCGCTGGCTGCCAACCTGGCAACGCTGGACCGCCTGCTCAGTGCCGCCAGCAACCCGGACAGCCTGGCCGATGCCAGCGACAGCAGCCTGCTCGACCGCTCGCCACGCTCGCTGAAGGACGTGTGGACGCGCCTGCGCACTCAGCTCACACCGACCTCGCTGTTGTTCCGCCATGCCTTGCGCCTGCCGCTGGCACTGTCGATCGGCTATGGCATGGTGCACCTGATTCACCCGACCCAGGGCTACTGGATCATCCTCACCACGCTGTTCGTGTGCCAGCCCAACTACGGCGCCACCCGGCGCAAGCTGGTGCAGCGGATCTTCGGCACTGCCGTTGGCCTGACAGTGGGCTGGGCCTTGTTCGACCTCTTCCCCAACCCGGTCATCCAGTCGTTGTTCGCCGTGGTTGCCGGGGTGGTGTTCTTCGTCAACCGCACCACCCGCTACACCCTGGCCACTGCCGCGATCACCCTGATGGTGCTGTTCTGCTTCAACCAGATCGGCGATGGCTACGGCCTGTTCCTGCCACGCCTGTTCGATACCTTGGTGGGCAGCCTGATTGCCATCCTCGCGGTGTTCCTGTTCCTGCCTGACTGGCAGGGCCGACGGCTGAACAAGGCGCTGGCCAATACCCTGGCCTGCGCCAGCGTGTACCTGCGCCAGATCATGCAGCAGTATGCCCACGGCAAGCGCGACGACCTGGCCTACCGCCTGGCCCGGCGCAATGCCCACAACGCTGATGCGGCGCTGTCCACCACCTTGGCCAACATGCTGATGGAGCCGGGGCATTTCCGTAAGGAGGCCGACGTTGGCTTTCGCTTCCTGGTGCTGTCGCACACCTTGCTCAGCTACCTCTCGGGGTTAGGCGCGCACCGCGACACGGCGTTGCCGGCGGAGGTGCAGGAGCAATTGATCGAAGGCGCCGGGCAAAGCCTGGCCAGCAGCCTGGACGAGATTGCCAACGGCCTGGCCGCACGGCTGCCGGTGGCGATTCACAGTGATACCGAAGAGGCGCTGGCCAATGCCCTGGAGCAGATGCCGGAAGATCTGGATGAGCATCAGCGGTTGGTGCAGACGCAGTTGGCGTTGATATGCCGGCAGTTGGGGCCATTGCGGACCCTGGCGGCACACCTGATCAAGGAAGGTGCCCCGGCCTGATAGTTTTATCTCCTGTGCTGGCCGCAGCGCTCAAAAACCATACTGATGCAGCAGCCGGGCATAGCTGCCATCCGCCTTCATCGCCGCTATCGCCTGCTCGAAGCGCTCGACGATCCGCTTATGCTCCGGGTGCTTCAGGCTGACCAGTATATGCAGGGTGTTCTCCCCCAGCGGCGGCTCCACCAGCATCACCCCATCACGCACTTCCTGCGGCTCACGCTGCAGGTTGTAGCGGGCCACGTACTCGTCTTCCACCGCCAGGCTCACCCGCCCCGCCGCCAACATGCGTACCGCAGAAGAAAAGTTGCGCACCACCACCTTGCGCAGCCGGGGATCCCCGTCGAATTCCGGTGAATAGGCGTAATCACGCACTACGGCAATGCTGTAGGGATAAAGGTCAGACTGCTGCTTGTAGCTAAACGTCTCGCCCTTACGTTGCAGCAGGCGAATTCGATTACTGAGGTAGGCGTTGGAGAACTGCCCGATACTGGCGCGCGAATCGTTGTACCAGGCATTGATCAGCACGTCGTAGCGCCCTTCACCTACCCCCAGCAACGCACGCGCCCACGGCACCTCTTCATAACCGCTGGCGTAGCCGGCACGGGCCAGTGCCGTGGTAACGATGCTGGTCGCAAGGCCGCCGCCCGGCATCCTGGCATCGGTGAACGGTGGCCAGTTGTCAGCCACCAGGCGTAGCTTGTCGCGACTCAGGGCGGGTGTTGCCAGCATCGTTGCCAGTAATCCCAGAACACAAAGCAGTGGCCGCATGTTCACGTCCTTTCGCAATGGAGGGCAACACTGGCAGTGAGATTACACAAAGCTGTTGCCGAGGGCAGCGGCCAATAGTGTCATTTAGCCTCTATTTTGGCCGAAGCACATGCAGCATGCGATGATCGAGACCCATCCAAGGAGTTCGCGCCAATGTCAATCGCCTGGCTGTGCAAGCACCACACTGACCTCGGCAAAGAGCAGCTCTACGCCATTCTGCAGTTACGCACTGAAGTATTCGTGGTGGAGCAGCGCCATGCCTACCAGGAAGTCGATGGTCAGGACCTGACTGGCGATACCTTGCATCTCATGGCCTGGCACAAAGACAAGCTGGTAGCCTACCTGCGCCTGCTGGATCCGCAGTCACAAGGTGGGGATGTGGTGATGGGGCGATTGGTGACATCACCGCAGGCGCGAACTTTGAAGCTTGAAGAAAGCTTGCTGCTCAAGGGGTTGGAGGCAGCGGACCATTGTTGGCCTGGGGTGCCGGTTTATCTGTCGGCTCAGGCGCATTTGCAGGATTTTTATGCCCGCCATGGGTTTGCGGTGGTGAGCGGGGAGTCTCTGGTGGACGGCATCGTGTCTATCGGAATGCGCAAGGGTTGAGTCAACCGCGTGGGAGCGGGTTTGCCCGCGAAGCTGACACCGCGCAGGCTTTTCAGATCAGGGGTAGCCCAGTACTTCGCGGATCTGCCGCAGGTGACGGATGATCCACTGCTTGTCGATCGCCCCCCAGTCATGAATGCGGTAATGCCCGGCGTGGTTGCGTGCGCCTTCCTGCTGTTCGAACTCGCAGACGATGTCCAGGTCGGCCAGCGCGGCGATAGTGTCCTGGGCTGTCCGGCGGGGCATGCCAGTGGCCTCCATCAGGGCGGGCACGCTGGTCGCCGTCTGGCTGTCGATCAGCCAGGCCACGTACAGCCGGCGGTAGAAGCTGCTCTTGGTCTTGCTTACTTCCATGCTGCTTGTTCCTTAGAGGTTGCCCGGCAGCTCCCGGTAGGTCAGGTAGACGCGCAGGTCGAATTCCAGTTGGTGATAGTCCGGCTCCATGTGCTGGCAGAGCTGGTAGAACGCCTTGTTGTGATCTCGCTCGCGCAGGTGCGCCAACTCGTGCACAACGATCATGCGCAAGAACTGTGGCGCGGCTTCCTTGAACAGTGAGGCAATACGGATTTCCTTCTTCGCCTTGAGCTTGCCGCCCTGCACCCGCGATACCGCCGTGTTCAAGCCCAGGGCCCGATGCGTCAGGTCGAGGCGACTGTCGAACAGCACCTTGTCCAGGTTTGGCGCACTTCGCAGGTACTGTTGGCGCAGATCCTGGGCATAGCCATACAGCGCCTTGTCGTTTTGCACGTCATGGCGGTCAGGGTAACGGCGCTGCAGGTATTCACCCAGGCGGTCGCTGTCGATCATCTGCCGCACCTGCTGCTGCAGGTGCGGGGGGTAGGCTTGCAAGTAACGTAGTACGGTCATGGCGCTGTATTCGGCGTAACGAATACCGATTCTAGCCAATCACGGCCCTGGCCAGGAGAAAATTGCCGGGAAGCCGCTGGCGTCAGCAGCAGTCATCGGATAAGCCACCAGGAAGCCCTGAACGTATTCGCAACCATTGGCCTTGAGCCAGGCTGCCTGCGCCGGGGTCTCCACGCCTTCGGCGATCACCGTTATACGGTAGTCGGCGCACAGGCCGATCACGCTGCGAGCCAACGCAGCATCTACCGCCGAATCGGGCAGGCGTGCAACCAGATGACGATCGAGCTTGAGGGTATCGATAGGCAGGTCGCGCAGCATGCGCAACGAACAGTCACCCGCTCCGAAGTCATCCAGGGCCACCCTCACGCCCAGCTCACGCAAGCGGTGTATCTGTTTGACGGCCGCATCGATGTTGTACATCAGCGAGGTTTCCGCCACTTCCACTTCCAACTGCGTCGGGACAAGCTGGTAGAGCTGGATGACCCGTTGCAGTTCTTCGACCAGGCCAGGCATGACGAACTGCGCGCGGCTCAGGCTGATGCCAAGCACGAGGTCCGGCGGAAACCGGTCGTACCAGGCCTGCCGCTGCGCGGCCCCTTGGCGGTAGATCCAGCTGGCCAGGCGGTTGATCAGCCGCGCTTCTTCCAGCAACGGGATGAACAGCCCCGGCGGTACATCGCCAACGCTGGGGTGCTGCCAGCGCAGCAAGGCCTCGAAACCACGCAGCCGACCATCGTGGAAAGCTACCTGTGGCTGGTACACCAAGGTAAAGTCCTGCTGCTCGATGGCCGCGCGCACGCTGTCTTCGAGCATCAACCGCGAGCGTGCCCGCCCATTGAGCTCCTGGTCGTAGAAGCGGTATTGCTGACGCCCAGCTTGCTTGGCTGCGTACATCGCTGTATCGGCCGAACGCAGCAGGCCTTCGACATTGGCGCCGCAGTCCGGGTAGGTGGCAATGCCGATGCTGACCCCAAGGCAGACATCGAGCCCATCTACCTCATGGCTGATGGAAACACGCTCGAGCAACCGTTCGGCATAACGCCCGGCCTGCTCCGGGTAGGGCAAGCTGTCGAACAGTGCGGTGAACTCATCGCCGCCCATACGCGCCAGCAAGGCCTCACTGCCCAGGCAGTCCTTGAGTTGCTCGGCGACCCAGCGTAACACCCGGTCGCCCGCGTCGTGGCCGAGCGAGTCGTTGATGCGCTTGAAGCCATCCAGGTCCATGTACATCAGCGCCTGCGCCTTGGCCGAGCGCTCGTTGCGTAACAGAGCACCTTCAGCAGCCTGGTAGAAACCCCGGCGGTTGAGCAGACCGGTGAGCGGGTCAGTAATGGCCTGGTATTCCAGCTGCTGGTGCAAGTTACGCACCACCGACATGTCCAGCACGGTCACCACCATCGCCTGCTGGTCGGCCGGCAACGGCGCACAGGACAGCGCCACCGGTACAGATTCACCCCCTTGGGTACGCAGTTGGGCATCGTGTACGCGGAAGATCTGCCGCCCCTGATAGGCCTTGTAGAAGTCCGACTCGCGCCATAGGCTGGCACTGGCCAGATGCACAACGTCGAGCAATTGGGTGCCCTGCAGTTGTTGCACCGGCGCCCCCAGCAAACGGGAAATGGCCGGATTGGCAAAACTGATAATGCCATTGGCATCAACCACCAGAATGCCTTCAGCGGCATTTTCCAGGATGGACGCATTGAATGCCCTGGCCGCCTCCAGCTCGCGACTCAGCTGCTGCAGCATGCGCCGGTTGCGCTGCTGGTCGAGAAGAGCCTGAACCTTGGGCTTGAGGATTTGCGGGTCGAACGGTTTGAACATGTAGTCCACGGCGCCGCTGGCGTAGCCTTTGAGCACGGCCGCTTCGGACTGTTCGTTGGCGGTGAGGAAAATGACCGGGGTCAGTCGGGTACGCTGATTGCCGCGCATCAGCCGTGCGACTTCAAAGCCGTCCATTTCCGGCATCTGTACATCCATCAACACCAGGTCGACTTCGTACTCCAGCAATGCGCTCAAGGCTTCTATCCCAGAGCTTGCCGTCAATACTTGCCAATCCTGCCGGGCCAGCAAGGCCCGCATGCTGATGAGGTTCTCGGGGTAGTCGTCTACCACCAGAAGAACTGAGCTGCCATCCAGTGGCTGCTGTTTAGGGTGAGCGCCATCCATGCTGCTTCTCTGTTATGTGACCGACTTCAAAATACGGTTGGATCCATTAGTACTCTAGACCTGAGGCAGCAACACGCAATGCAATCAGAACGCTATCAATGGCCAAACTGTACGGTAGCCGACTAACGGTCGGTCTGCCTGATTTATGTCCACGTATCCATCGCCCATAAAAAAACCCGCATCGCTGCGGGTTTTTCAGGGTTACCAGTCGATCAGTTGACCTTGGCGGCCAGCTCACCTTTCAGGTAGCGCTGGAACATACCTTCCAGGGAGATCGGCTTGATCTTCGAGGCATTGCCAGCGGTGCCGAAGGCTTCGTAACGGGCGATGCACACGTCACGCATGGCCTTGATGGTTTCACCGAAGAACTTGCGCGGGTCGAACTCGCTCGGGTTCTGCGCCATCAGGCGGCGCATGGCACCGGTGGACGCCAGACGCAGGTCGGTATCGATGTTGACCTTGCGCACGCCGTGCTTGATGCCTTCAACGATTTCTTCGACCGGTACACCGTAGGTTTCTTTGATGTCGCCGCCGTACTGGTTGATGATCGCCAGCCACTCTTGCGGTACCGAGGACGAACCGTGCATCACCAGGTGAGTGTTGGGAATGCGCTTGTGGATTTCCTTGATGCGATCGATGGCCAGCACGTCACCGGTTGGTGGCTTGGTGAACTTGTAGGCACCGTGGCTGGTACCGATGGCGATCGCCAGGGCGTCGACCTGGGTCTTCTTGACGAAGTCGGCGGCTTCTTCCGGGTCGGTCAGCATCTGGCTGTGATCCAGCACGCCTTCGGCGCCGATCCCGTCTTCTTCACCGGCCATGCCGGTTTCCAGCGAACCCAGGCAGCCCAGCTCGCCTTCAACCGAAACGCCGCAAGCGTGAGCCATGGCAACGGTCTGCTGGGTAACGCGGACGTTGTACTCGTAGTCGGTCGGGGTCTTGCCGTCTTCACCCAGCGAACCGTCCATCATGACCGAGCTGAAGCCCAGCTGGATCGAGCGCTGGCAGACGTCAGGGCTGGTACCGTGGTCCTGGTGCATGCACACCGGGATGTGCGGGAACTCTTCGATGGCAGCCAGGATCAGGTGGCGCAGGAATGGCGCACCAGCGTATTTGCGGGCACCGGCCGAAGCCTGGACGATCACGGGGGAGTCGGTCTTGTCGGCCGCTTCCATGATGGCGCGCATCTGCTCGAGGTTGTTGACGTTGAAAGCTGGAACGCCATAGCCGAACTCGGCGGCGTGGTCCAGCATCTGGCGCATGCTAATGAGTGCCATTGTGTATCTCTCTCCCGACAAGCGTCGTTTGTTTCGTGCAAGCCTGCCGCAGGGGCGGTTGCTGTTCAAGTAGTGTGGGCCACCCTTGCGGCCCGGCCAGTCACGGTGCCTTGCAGCCCCGCCCAATCAGATCGTTGGTTGCCACCCAGTACACCAGGCCTTCTTCGCCCTTGGTGTGGAAGGCCAGCATGCCATCGCTGTACAGCGCGCCTGAGGCACCCGGTTCAGCCTTGAGCCGGTAGACCTGGTCGCCGCCGCCAAGGCGCACGTCAACCTGTTCGCGTTGCACATCGGCAAAGCGCCAAAGCACCTCAGCCTGGGTGTCGCAGACCCAACGGGTCCAGTTGTCTGCCGGGGCGGGTTGCGCCGGCTGCAGCAGTGAGCATCCTGCCAGTGTCGCCAGGGCCGTCACGGCCAAAAGCGCTTTCATTCAGTTTCCTCGATTTGGGGCTGCTGTGCAGCCCTTCGCGGGCTCGCCCGCTCCCACAGGTACAGTTCGGTCTCTGTGGGAGCGGGCGAGCCCGCGAAGGGCCGCACAGCGGCCCCTTCTTCAAGACCACAAATCAACCTTCAGGTTGCCTATTACCCGATCAAGGGCAACCCGGCGCCTTGCGCTGGTGGTCTTCGTCGTACTTTTCCAGGCCTTCCGGGCCCACGCGCTTGCCGATGACCGGCACGGTCTCGGCCTGCCATTCGGACTGGTAGCAACCGCCCTTGTGCGATCGCGCCGGGTCGGCATCCGAGGTCGGGCTGCCCGCGCAAGCGCTCAGCAGACCGGCCAGCATCATCACAGACAATTGCTTGACCACCAGGCCACTCCCTTTGCCAAGCGCCGACGTCATCAGGCCTTGGCCCGCTCTTCCAGGATTGCCACAGCTGGCAGGACCTTGCCCTCGACAAACTCGAGGAAGGCGCCACCACCGGTAGAAATGTAGGAGATTTCCTTGCTGACGCCATATTTGTCGATGGCCGCCAGGGTGTCACCGCCACCGGCGATGGAGAACGCAGCGCTCTCGGCGATCGCCTTGGCCAGTACCTTGGTGCCGTTGCCGAACTGATCGAATTCGAACACACCAACCGGGCCGTTCCACAGAATGGTTTTCGACGACTTCAGCAACTCGGCGAAGTTGGCTGCGGTTTGCGGGCCAATGTCCAGGATCATGTCGTCGGCAGCTACGTCGGCAATGGCTTTGACCGTAGCTTCAGCGCTCTCGGCGAACTCTTTGGCAACCACCACGTCGACTGGCAGCGGCACGCTGACCTTGGCGGCAATGGCCTTGGCGGTGTCGACCAGGTCAGGCTCGTACAGCGACTTGCCCACCGGGTGGCCAGCAGCTGCCAGGAAGGTGTTGGCAATACCGCCACCAACGATCAACTGGTCGCAAACACTGCTCAGGCTGTTCAGCACGTCCAGCTTGGTGGAAACCTTGGAGCCGGCAACGATGGCCGCCATTGGCTTGGCCGGAGCCTTGAGGGCCTTGCCCAAGGCATCCAGCTCGGCTGCCAGCAGCGGGCCGGCAGCGGCAACCTTGGCGAACTTGGCGACGCCATGGGTCGAGCCTTCGGCGCGGTGTGCAGTGCCGAAAGCGTCCATGACGAATACGTCGCACAGGGCAGCGTACTTCTGCGCCAGCTCGTCGGCGTTTTTCTTCTCGCCCTTGTTGAAGCGCACATTCTCGAACAGCACCAGTTCACCGGCCTGTACCGCGACACCGTCCAGATAGTCGGCAACCAGCGGTACGTCACGGCCCAGGGCCTTGCTCAGGTAATCGGCGACCGGCTTGAGGCTGTTCTCGGCAGAGAATTCGCCTTCGGTCGGGCGGCCCAGGTGCGAGCAGACCATTACCGCTGCGCCCTTCTCCAGGGCCAGCTTGATGGTCGGCAGCGCTGCCAGGATACGTGCGTCGCTGGCTACCACACCGTCCTTTACAGGCACGTTGAGGTCTTCGCGGATCAGTACACGCTTACCTTGCAGGTCGAGGTCGGTCATCTTCAACACGGTCATGAATGCAGTCCTTCAGGGCTGTTTGTTGCGGGTTGGGTGAACGACGTGCAGAAAGTGTTCGGCAACGTCGAGCATACGGTTGGCAAACCCCCATTCGTTGTCGAACCAGGCCAGCAGGTTTACAAGGCGGGGGCCGGAAACACGCGTCTGGCTGGCATCGACGATCGCCGAATGCGGGTCATGGTTGAAATCACAGCTGGCGTGCGGCAGCTCGGTGTAGGCCAGCAAGCCTTTGAGCGGGCCTTCCAGCGCGGCCTCGCGCAGCACTCGGTTGACTTCGGCCGCACTGGTGTCGCGGGCGGTCTGCAGGGTGATGTCCAGGCACGAGACGTTGACGGTCGGTACACGTACCGCTTTGGCCTGGATTCGCCCGGCAAGTTCCGGAAGCAGGCGCTCGATACCACGCGCCAGGCCGGTGGACACGGGGATCACCGACTGGAAGGCCGAACGCGTGCGGCGCAGGTCTTCGTGGTGGTAGGCATCGATCACCGGCTGGTCGTTCATCGCCGAGTGGATGGTGGTGATCTGCACGTATTCGATGCCGAACGCCTGGTCCAGCACACGCAGCAGCGGCACGCCGCAGTTGGTGGTGCACGAGGCGTTGGACACCAGGCGCTCGCTGCCGGTAAGGCAGGCCTGGTTGATGCCGTAGACCACCGTGGCGTCAACGTCGGCCTCGCTGGCCATGGGCTGCGAGAACAGCACCCTTGGTGCACCGGCGTCGAGGAAACGCTGGCCATCGGCACGGGTGTTATAGGCACCGGAACACTCCAGCACCAGGTCGGTGCCCAGCGCAGCCCAGTCGATGCCTTCGGGGGTGGCACTGCGCATTACCTTCACGCAGTCGCCATTGATGTGCAGACAGTCGCCGTCGACCTTGACCTCGCCGGGGAAACGCCCGTGGGTGGAGTCGAAGCGTGTCAGGTATTCCAGGCTGGCCTGATCGGCCAGATCGTTCAGCGCTACGATCTCGAAGCCGGCCTTTGCCCCCCGCTCGAACAGCGCGCGCAGGACACAGCGGCCGATACGGCCATAACCGTTGAGTGCAACTTTGTAGGGACGCAGGTGGGGCATTCGGGGCTCACGAGACAGTTCAATTGTCGTCAGCCTGCGGAGTTTGCGGTGTGGCATTTGCGGGCAAGCCCGCTCCCACAGGGTTTCATGCAACCTCTGTGGGAGCGGGCTTGCCCGCGAATAGAAGGCGACACCGCCCGCAGATCTTTAAATCAGTCTTCCAGCAGCTCTTCGGCAGTACCGAGGATGTTCTCCAGGGTGAAGCCAAACTCTTCGAACAGTGCCGAAGCCGGCGCCGACTCACCGTAAGTGGTCATGCCGATGATACGACCTTCCAGGCCAACGTACTTGTACCAGAAGTCGGCGTGGGCAGCTTCGATGGCGATGCGCGCACCGACTTCCAGCGGCAGCACGGACTGCTTGTAGGCAGCGTCCTGGGCATCGAACACGCTGGTGCACGGCATGGAAACCACGCGCACCTTGCGGCCTTGCTCGGTCAGCTTGTCGAAGGCCTGAACAGCCAGGCCCACTTCGGAACCGGTGGCGATCAGGATCAGTTCGGGCTCGCCGGCGCAGTCCTTGAGCACATAGCCACCGCGGCTGATGTCGGCGATCTGCTGGGCATCGCGGTCCTGGTGCTGCAGGTTCTGGCGCGAGAAGATCAGCGCCGATGGGCCGTCCTTGCGCTCCAGGGCGTTTTTCCAGGACACGGCGGATTCCACCGCGTCGGCTGGGCGCCAAGTATCCAGGTTTGGCGTGCTGCGCAGGCTGGTCAGCTGCTCGATCGGCTGGTGCGTCGGGCCGTCTTCGCCCAGACCGATGGAGTCATGGGTGTACACGTGGATCACGCGCTGCTTCATCAGGGCCGACATGCGCACGGCGTTGCGGGCGTATTCCATGAACATCAGGAAGGTCGCGCCGTAAGGCACCAGGCCACCGTGCAGGGCAACGCCGTTCATGATGGCGGTCATGCCGAACTCGCGCACGCCGTAGAACACGTAGTTGCCGCTGGCGTCATTGGCTTCGACGCCCTTGCAACCTTTCCACAGGGTCAGGTTGGAGCCGGCCAGGTCCGCCGAACCACCGAGGAACTCCGGCAGCAGCGGGCCAAAGGCGTTCAGGGCGTTCTGGCTGGCCTTGCGGCTGGCGATGGTTTCGCCTTTGGCAGCCACTTCGTTGATGTAGGCCTGGGCCTTTTCGCTGAAGTCGGCCGGCAGCTCGCCGCTGTCACGACGCTTGAACTCGGCAGCCAGCTCCGGGTAGGCCTTGGCGTAGGCCTCGAAGCGCTGGTTCCACTCGGCTTCGGCCTTGGCGCCAGCGGCCTTGGCATCCCACTCGGCATAAATGTCGGCAGGGATTTCGAACGGGCCGTGGTTCCAGTTCAGTTCTTTACGGGCCAAGGCGATTTCGTCGTTGCCCAGCGGTGCACCGTGGCAATCTTCCTTGCCCTGCTTGTTCGGCGAGCCGAAACCAATGATGGTCTTGCAGCAGATCAGGGTCGGGCGATCGCTCTTGCGGGCGGTCTCGATGGCCATCTTGATTTCTTCGGCGTCATGGCCGTCGACGTTGCGGATCACCTGCCAGTTGTAGGCTTCGAAGCGCGCCGGGGTGTTGTCGGTGAACCAGCCGTGCACTTCGCCGTCGATGGAGATGCCATTGTCATCGTAGAAGGCGATCAGCTTGTTCAGGCCCAGGGTGCCTGCCAGCGAGGCGACTTCATGGGAGATGCCTTCCATCATGCAGCCGTCGCCGAGGAACACATAGGTGTTGTGGTCGACGATATTGTGGCCGTCACGGTTGAACTGGGCAGCCAGCACTTTTTCGGCCAGGGCGAAGCCCACGGCGTTGGCGATACCCTGGCCGAGCGGACCGGTGGTGGTCTCGACGCCTGGGGTGTAGCCGTATTCCGGATGGCCCGGGGTGCGGCTGTGCAGTTGGCGGAAACCTTTGATGTCATCGATGGTGACGTCGTAGCCGGTCAGGTGCAGCAGCGAGTAGATCAGCATCGAACCGTGGCCGTTGGACAGTACGAAGCGGTCACGGTCGGCGAAACTCGGGTTGCTCGGGTTGTGCTTCAGGTAGTCGCGCCAAAGCACTTCGGCGATATCCGCCATGCCCATGGGGGCACCTGGGTGGCCGCTGTTGGCCTTTTGCACGGCATCCATGCTGAGGGCACGAATGGCGTTGGCACGTTCACGACGGCTGGGCATCGCTGATCTCCTAGGGGGCTTGAATAGGTGGTGTCACGAAAAAGGCGGCCATTTTCGCCCACTGGGGGCGCTTGGGGCAAACATTTAAGCGCCAAGCGCCAGCTTTAAGCCGCAACTGAAGAAGCAGAGCGCGACTCGGGGCGCCCCAAAGCGTGTAACTTGAGGCTTTCGGCTTGCAGCTCATCGCCAATATCAAAACTTTTTGATATTGGCCTTGCTAGGGCATCGATGCCTGTCTAGACTGCCGCCCCATGAATCTCCGTGCGCAATCGATCCCCGAGCAACGCGAAACATTGGCCGCCCTGTGCAAAGCCAGTGGCGATGCGTTGCGCCTGAACGTATTGCGCGCCCTGGCCAACGACTCGTTCGGCGTGCTGGAGCTGGCGCAAATCTTCGACATCGGCCAGTCGGGCATGAGCCACCACCTTAAGGTGCTGGCGCAGGCCGACCTCGTGGCAACCCGCCGCGAAGGTAACGCCATCTTCTACCGCCGCGCCCTGCCCGATGGCCTGCGCCTGGGGGGTCGGCTTCACGCGGCGCTGCTCGAAGAAGTCGACGACCTGGCCCTGCCGCCCGATGTGCAGGCGCGCATAGCCCATGTACAGCAGCGCCGAGCGGCCACCAGTCAGGACTTCTTCCTGCGCGTGGAAGAGAAGTTCCGTGCCCAGCAAGACCTGATCGCCGGCCTTCCGCAGTACCGCGACAGCCTGCTGGCGCTGCTCGACAAACTGCATTTCGACCCGGCCGCCAGCGCGCTGGAAGTCGGGCCCGGCGACGGTGGCTTCCTGCCCGACCTGGCCCGGCGCTTCGCCCAGGTCACCGCTCTGGACAACAGCCCTACCATGCTCGAACTTGCGCGCCAGGTGTGCCAGCGCGAAGGGCTCGACAACGTGAACCTGCAGTTGGCCGATGCACTGGGTGCAACGGATGTGGCCGCCGACTGCGTTGTGCTGAACATGGTGCTGCACCATTTCAGCGACCCGGCCCTGGCCTTGCGCCAGCTGGCCAAACGGGTGAAGGCAGGCGGCAGCCTGCTGGTCACCGAACTGTGCAGCCATGACCAGGGGTGGGCACGCGAAGCCTGCGGCGACCTCTGGCTGGGCTTCGAACAGGACGACCTGGCGCGCTGGGCCAACGCTGCCGGGCTGGCCCATGCGGACAGCCTGTACGTGGGCTTGCGTAACGGTTTCCAGATCCAGGTCCGCCATTTCCAGCGGACGGCTGGCGACATACACCATCGGTAAATTTCAGGAACCTTCGAGATGAGCGAATACTCCCTTTTCACCTCCGAGTCCGTGTCCGAAGGGCATCCGGACAAGATCGCCGACCAGATTTCGGACGCTGTCCTTGATGCCATCATCGCCCAGGACAAATACGCCCGCGTAGCCTGCGAAACCCTGGTCAAGACCGGTGTCGCCATCATCGCCGGCGAAGTCACCACTTCGGCCTGGGTCGACCTGGAAGACCTGGTGCGCAAAGTCATCATCGACATCGGCTACAACAGCTCTGACGTCGGCTTCGATGGCGCCACCTGCGCCGTGATGAACATCATTGGCAAACAGTCGGTAGACATCGCCCAAGGCGTGGACCGCTCCAAGCCGGAAGACCAGGGCGCCGGTGACCAGGGCCTGATGTTCGGCTATGCCAGCAACGAAACCGAAGTCCTGATGCCTGCACCAATCTGCTTCTCGCACCGCCTGGTAGAACGCCAGGCCGAGGCGCGCAAGTCCGGCCTGCTGCCGTGGCTGCGCCCGGATGCCAAGTCGCAGGTCACCTGCCGCTACGAGAACGGCAAAGTGGTCGGTATCGACGCCGTGGTGCTGTCGACCCAGCACAACCCGGAGGTTTCGCAGAAAGACCTGCAGGAAGCCGTGATGGAGCTGATCGTCAAGCACACCCTGCCGGCCGAACTGCTGCACAAAGGCACCCAGTACCACATCAACCCGACCGGCAACTTCATCATCGGTGGCCCGGTGGGTGACTGCGGCCTGACGGGCCGCAAGATCATCGTCGACTCCTACGGCGGCATGGCCCGCCACGGTGGTGGCGCGTTCTCCGGCAAGGACCCGTCCAAGGTTGACCGTTCCGCCGCCTACGCCGGCCGCTACGTGGCCAAGAACATCGTCGCCGCCGGCCTGGCCGAGCGTTGCGAGATCCAGGTGTCGTACGCCATTGGCGTGGCCCAGCCGACCTCCATCTCGATCAACACCTTCGGTACCGGCAAGGTCTCCGACGACAAGATCATCCAGCTGGTGCGCGAATGCTTCGACCTGCGTCCGTACGCCATCACCACCATGCTCGACC
Source organism: Pseudomonas sp. BP6 (assembly GCF_017875935.1). Lineage (NCBI taxonomy): Bacteria > Pseudomonadati > Pseudomonadota > Gammaproteobacteria > Pseudomonadales > Pseudomonadaceae > Pseudomonas > Pseudomonas sp. BP6. Next base: position 5,835,464 of record NZ_JAGINI010000001.1, on the reverse strand, counting down.
TGCTGCACCCGATGTATCAGGAAACCGCTGCCTACGGCCACTTCGGCCGCACACCGCAGCAGAAGACTGTCGGCGACGACACCTTCACCACCTTCACCTGGGAGCGCACCGACCGCGCCCAGTCGCTGCGTGACGCTGCCGGCCTGTAAATTTTCCTGCAGCGCTGGACGAAAGCCCCTGCCGAGTGATCGGCAGGGGCTTTTTTGTGCCTGTCACAGCATTTTCATCGCCTGTGAGATCGGCCGCCGCCCAAGCGGCGCTGGTTTCTTGCCCCAGCCCGGGATTGAAGACGAACATCTGCGAAATATCACCTGACAACTGCACACGCCAGCCGCCCCGCTACCCGCCTACGCTAAGCGCTTCACCGCCATGCAAGGATGCCAGGCCATGCCGTACCTGCTGTTGTTCGCCCTGCTATTTGCGCTGAACGTCCCATTGGCCAGGGCTGCCTCCTGCCCACACTGGGACCTGCAACAGGCCAAGGCCGAAGTTGCACAACTGCGCGCCACGCTTGCCCGATGGGACGAGCACTACCATCGCCAGGGCATAGCCCTGGTAGCCGACGAACTGTACGATCAGAGCCGCGAGCGCCTGAATCACCTGCAGCAGTGCTTCGCGGTTGGCACCAGCCCCTCCCCCCTGGTCAGTGCTCGCGGCCCGGTCCCCCACACCGTGCCGCATACCGGCGTCGACAAGCTGGCAGACCGCCAGGCCGTGGCGCGATGGATGGCCGGCAAGACCGGCGTGTGGGTACAGCCCAAGGTCGACGGTGTTGCAGTTTCCCTCACTTACCAGCAGGGCCGATTGGTACAACTGACCAGCCGGGGGGACGGTGTACACGGCCATGACTGGAGCCGACACATTCCACAACTCGGCGCTGTCACTCGGCAATTGCCTGAGGCGGTCGACCTGCACTTGCAAGGTGAACTGTATCTGCGCCTGGACGACCATGTGCAAGCCATGGCAGGCAGCGCCAACGCCCGGGGTACCGTGGCAGGGCTGCTTGCACGCAAGCAACTGACTGGCGCACAAGGCAACGCTATCGGCCTGTTCGTGTGGGGCTGGCCGCACGGCCCCGAGCAACAGGCCGATCGCCTCGACCAGCTGGCACGGCTGGGGTTTCCGGACAGCCAGCGTTACAGCATCGCCATCGACACGCTGGAGGATGCGGCACACTGGCGCGAGCACTGGTATCGCTCTGCTCTGCCCTTCGCCACCGACGGTGTAATCCTGCGCCAGGGCAGCCGGCCGCCTGCCGAGCGCTGGCAGGCCAAGGCACCTTACTGGATCGCGGCCTGGAAGTACCCTTATGCACAAGCCTTGGCTGAAGTACGGGACGTGCGCTTTCGGGTCGGCCGCACTGGCAGGGTCACGCCCGTTCTGCAAGTGCAACCCGTTACCCTCGATGACCGTCGTATTACCCAGGTCAGCCTTGGGTCGCTGGCGCGCTGGCAAACCTTGGATATTCGCCCCGGCGATCAGGTGGCTATCAGCCTTGCCGGGCTGACCATTCCGCGGCTCGATCACGTCGTGCACCGCGCTGTAGAGCGCCAACCGATTACCGCGCCAGCACCCGAGCAGCATCATGCCCACAGCTGCTGGCAGGCTGGCGAGGGCTGCGATGAGCAGTTCATTGCCCGCCTCACCTGGCTTAGCGGCAAACAGGGCCTGGCCTTGCCGCGCACCGGGCCCGGCACATGGCGTCGGCTGGTCGAAGCGGGCCTGGTGACGTCCATGACCGACTGGCTGCAGCTCGATGCCGAGCGCCTGCAGCAGGCCCCCGGAATCAGCAGACTCACTGCGGCACACTTGCTGGGCAGTTTCGACGAAGCACGCTCACGCCCCTTCGATCAGTGGCTGCGCGCCCTTGGCGCGCCCATTGGCAAGCATTTGCCACTGACTGGCGACTGGCAGGAACTGGCCTCACGCAGTGCCGGGCAATGGCAAACCGTGCCCGGCATCGGCGCAAAACGCTCGCGCCAACTTGTGGAATTTTTCGCGGCCTCTGAGGTGCAAGCCATTGCCGCACAGTTGGCAGAAACCGGTATAGAAGGGTTCTTGACCCCGTCCCAGCGCATTGAGCAATGATTTTTTACCAAATAGTGCGTAGGAAAAACCCGAGACTCGGACAGAAAACCCCACCAAGGGTTTCTAAATGGGCAAAACCAAGGCAGGATTTCCACCAACTTTTGCTGCCCCGCCCCGTTCAAGAGGCTTTTCATGAAACGTATTTCGACTCTTTTCCTGCTCGCGACACTGGGCCTGGCTGCGGGCAGCGTGCAAGCTGCCCAGCCGGACCCGGGCCTGACCGGTTGCGCCGCCAAGCGTAGCGCCATTGAAAACCAACTGAAGATTGCCCGTGACCACGGCAACAGCGACCAGGTCGCCGGGCTGGAAGAAGCCCTGCGTGGTGTGGACAACTGCACCGACGCCAGCCTGCGCAAAGAGCGTGAGCAGAAGGTGCTCGACGCACGCCATGAAGTGGCGCAGCGGGAAAAGGACTTGAAGAAAGCCGAGAAGAAAGGCGACGCCGAGAAGATCAACAAGCGCAAGGACAAGCTGGCCGAGTCGCGCAAAGAGCTGCAGGAAGCGGTCGACGATCTCGACCGCTAAGGCATCTGGCCGGCAAGCCTGGTCTTTGTGGGAGCGGCCTTGTGTCGCGATAGGGCCGCACAGCGGCCCCGGCTATGCATGCATTTCTGCTGAAATCCTGGGGCCGCTGCGCGGCCCTATCGCGACACAAGATCGCTCCCACAGGAATTTGGACACGCCTCGACGGTTTGCGCAAACAGCACAGCCATTCAATGATTACGAAATTCGCTATGACAGGCCTTGCACGCAGCCTCGACCTTGTCCATCGGTGCTTTCAGTTGCGCAGCATCCAGCGGCTGGCTGCGACTGACATCGACCAGTTCACCAGTGACACCTTCCAGTTGCCGGGCCAGGTCATGAAACCGCGCCTGGCGCTCCCACACCTCGGCGCGGGCGGCGCTGTCACCACCATCGCGCACCTGTGGAAAATGCTGCCACGGCTGATGCGACAGGCTGTCCAGCTTCAATGCACCGTCGGCAAACTTCACCCCGTCGAACGGCAACCGGCCACGCAGCATGCCACCCAGGTCTTCGCTGGTCTTGAGCATGTCCTTGAAGATCACCTTGCGTTTCCCCAGCGGCGAGTTCGGATCTACCCGGTCACACCCCGTCAGAGCCCCTCCCAGGGTAAGTACTGCCAGCAGAACAACGGTCAATCGCTTAAACATCACGCTCACTTCGGCCTACGCAAATGGGCGGCCAGTATCGCTGCCCCCAGGCCAAACACCAATAGCCACATAAAAGGCAGGGGCGAACCTTCATGTTCGCTTCTGACAGGAATGCACACATGAAATCTGCCCTGCGTCACCTGGCCTGGACACTGCCGGTGCTGGCTTTGCTGGCCGGCTGCAACGGCGGCGAGAGCGCCAAGCCCGAGCCCCACGCTGTCGCCACCTATGCCCCGGCCACTTGGAAAGACTTGCCGGCCGTCAGCGATGAAGACCTGCTGGCAGGCTTTTATGCATGGCGCAACGGCTGCGAAAAACTCAAGCGCGATCCGGTGTGGGCCGCCACCTGCGAAGCGGCCGGCAGTGCCACAGCCAGCGCCGCCCAAGTGCGTACCTTCCTTGAGCAGAACCTGCAGGTGTACGGCCTGCGCTCTGCAGAGAACAACGCCAATGGCCTGATTACCGGCTACTACGAACCAGTCTACCCAGGCAGCCTGAGCCAATCGGCAACCAACCATGTGGCAGTCTACGGCATCCCTGATGACATGATCGTGGTCGACCTGGCCAGCGTGTACCCCGAACTCAAGGGCAAACGCCTGCGCGGCCGTCTGGAGGGGCGGGTGCTCAAGCCATACGACACGGCCGAAGTCATCAACCGTAACGGCGTCAAGGCACCGGTGCTGGCCTGGCTGACCGACCCGATGGACCTGCAATTCCTGCAGATCCAGGGTTCTGGCCGGGTGCAACTGGAAGATGGCCGTCAACTGCGCCTGGGCTATGCCGACCAGAACGGCCACCCTTACCGGCCGATCGGCCGCTGGCTGGTGGAACAGGGCCAGCTGAAAAAAGAAGACGTGAGCATGGGTGCCATTCATGCCTGGGCCCAGGCCAACCCGCAGCGCGTACCAGAACTGCTGGCGAGCAACCCCAGCTACGTATTCTTCAGCACCCGCCCGGACAGCAACGAAGGCCCGCGCGGCTCGCTGAACGTACCGCTTACCGCCGGCTACAGCGTGGCCATCGACCGCAAGGTAATTCCGCTGGGCAGCCTGTTGTGGCTTTCCACTACGCGCCCGGACGGCTCGCCAGTGGTGCGCCCGGTGGGTGCGCAGGACACTGGTGGGGCGATTGCGGGTGAAGTGCGTGCCGACCTGTTCTGGGGCACCGGGCCGGAAGCCGGCGAGCTGGCGGGGAACATGAAGCAGCAGGGGCAGATCTGGATGCTCTGGCCTAAAGGCCAGCCGCTACCTGAGGTACCTAAGGTACCTTGATCGGCGGTGGATTCTTCGCGGGCTTGCCCGCTCCCACAGGTACACCACAGCCCTTGAATACTGTGGTGTACCTGTGGGAGCGGGCAAGCCCGCGAAGAAGGCCACTCGGTTTCAGATGGAAACCACGAAGAACGACACGATCAACGCCAAGCCGGCAAACCACATCAGCGATCGCAAGGCAGCCCAGTCGGCCAGGTAGCAGATGATGTAAAGCAAGCGGCTGGTGATATACATCACCCCCAGCACATCCTGGGTCACCTGCTCTGCATTGCCGACGATATCCGCCACAAGCACCGCCGCAGCAAATGCCGGAAACGCTTCGTAGCCATTCTGCTGCGCAGCATGGGCACGCCGTGGCAGGCCCGACAAGGTATCGAGGAAGGCTCGCGGATCGTGATTGTCCTTGAGGCCGAAGCGGCCACTGCTCGCCTTGGCGATCAAGGCACAAAGCGGGTTCAACAGCAGCGCAATCAGGATGCACCACAGGGCAACAGTCATGGACAGGACTCCTTGTTCAGTCTTCAGGTCAAAGCTTCATTACCAGCATGCCGGCCAACACCAGCCCGCAAGCTAGGAGTCTCGGCCCGCCAAAAGGTTCTTTGAGGTAGCGCATACCCAGCACCACCACCAGGATCACGCTCAACTCCCGCAGAGCCGCCGCCTCGGCCACTGACCCCAGGTGCATGGCCCACAGCACCAGGGCATAGCTGAACAATACGCAGAACCCTACCGCCAACCCAAGGCGCCATTGGGTTCGCCAGAACAGTACGAATGGCGCCCGCCGCGCTACGCTCGCCAACAACGGGAATTGCCAGGCGCTGAGCAGGGTCAGCCAGACCAGGTAATCCCACGGTTTGCCCCACAGGCGCACGGCCTGGCCGTCGAACCAGGTGTAGCAACCAATGCACAGGCCAATCAAGGCAACCACCGGCAGCATCGACCATGGCAGCCGGTCACCGCCGCCGCCCTGCCACAACAGGCAGGCCATGCCACAGGGGATCAACAGGATACCGATGATCTGCTGCTGGCTCAGCGATTCCCCGGCAAAGGCCAGGGTCAGCCCCAGCACCACCAGCGGTGACAGCCCGCGCATCAGAGGATAGACCAGCCCCAGGTCGCCCACGCGGTAGGCCTGGATCAGCAGATAGCGGTACAACTGCTCAGCCAGTGCCGAGGCTACCAACCAGGGCCAGATTTCAGCAGGCGGAACATCGACAAAGGGCACCGCCAGCACCGCGAAGGCCAGCGCTACCGTGTCCATGCTGGCAATTACCAGCAAGCGCTCGCCACTGAATTTGATCAAGGTATTCCAGGTTGCATGCAGCAGGGCGGCAACCAGCACCAGAGATGTTGCCAACACGCCTTCTTATCCTTATGGCTTTTCATGGCTGTGAATATATAGCGTTCAGGGGGGCTTTGTGGGAGCGGGCATGCCCGCGAAGAATGCAACTCGGTGTATGGCACCGGCTTTGCCGGTGTTCGCGGGCACGCCCGCTCCCACAGGGTAACCAGTGCAGACTGTCACGGGAACGATTTGGACTAATTCGGTCAAACCCTGTGCCCCGAACCCCGAGCCAGGTCATCAAAGAACTGCCCGAGCCATTCGGGTTGAGACTTGGAAGCCACTGTCACAGGATTCAGGATGCTTGAACTCGTTGCCGCGTTTATTTGCCTCACCACCCTTCTTACCTATGTCAATTACCGCTTCATCGGCCTGCCCCCCGCTATCGGCGTGATGGTTACGGCGCTGCTGTTTTCCCTGATATTGCAAGGCCTGAGCGTTATCGGCTTCCCTGGCCTGGAAGAACGCGTCGAAGGGCTGATGAGCCAGATCGACTTCAACGACCTGCTCATGCATTGGATGCTGGCGTTCCTGCTGTTTGCCGGCGCCCTGCACGTCAACCTCAGCGACCTGCGCAGCTACCGCTGGCCGATTGGCCTGCTGGCCACCTTGGGTGTGCTGATCGCCACCGTGGTCATCGGCTACCTGGCGCATTGGGTGTTTGCCCTGTTCGGCTGGCAGGTGCCACTGATCTACTGCCTGCTGTTCGGTGCACTGATCTCACCGACCGACCCGATTGCCGTACTTGGCGCGCTGCGTACTGCCAATGCGCCCAAACCGCTTAAAACCACCATCGTCGGCGAGTCACTGTTCAACGACGGTACGGCAGTCGTGGTATTCACCGTGCTGCTGGGCATCATCCGGCTGGGTGAAACACCGAGCATGACCGACACGGCGATCCTGTTCGCCCGCGAGGCCATTGGCGGTGCGGTGTTCGGTGGCCTGATCGGCTATGCCACCTACCGCATGATCAAGAGCGTCGAGCAATATCAGGTGGAAGTCATGCTGACCCTGGCGCTGGTGATCGGTGGTTCGGCAATGTGCTACGAGCTGCATGTGTCGGCGCCGATCGCCATGGTGGTGGCCGGCCTGATCATCGGCAACCTGGGGCGCAACCTGGCGATGAATGACATGACCCGCCGTTACATGGACGGTTTCTGGGAACTGATCGACGACATGCTCAATGCCCTGCTGTTCGCATTGATCGGTCTGGAGCTGTTGCTGCTGCCGTTCAACTGGATGCACCTGGCGGCTGGCGGCGTACTGGCACTGGCAGTGCTGCTGTCGCGCCTGCTGACCGTGGCTCCGGCGATCGTGCTGCTGCGGCGCTGGCGTCCGGTGCCCAAAGGCACGGTGCGGGTGCTGACCTGGGGGGGCCTGCGCGGTGGCGTGTCGGTGGCACTTGCGCTGTCGCTACCGCTGGGCGAGGAACGGGACCTGCTGCTGTCGATCACCTACATCGTGGTGCTGTCGTCGATTCTGGTGCAGGGGTTGAGCATTGGGCGGGTGGTACGCAAGGTCAGCGCCCAGCCTTGAGAATGCCGGGGCCGCTTTGCGGCCCATTCGCGGGTGAACCCGCTCCTACGGGATCGCGTACCCCTGTAGGAGCGGGTTCACCCGCGAAGAGGCCAGCACAGACAACCAGGAACTATTCGACTGCCGAATCCGGGAACTGGTCCTGCACATACTTGATCTCGGTGCGCCCATGGGCCGCCGGCTGGCCGTCTTCACCCAAGTTGACGAACACCATCTTGTCGACAGTCAGAATGCTCTTGCGGGTGATCTTGTTACGCACTTCGCACTTGAGGGTGATCGAGGTGCGGCCGAACTCGGTAGCTGTAATGCCCAGCTCGATGATGTCGCCCTGGCGCGAAGCACTGACGAAGTTGATTTCCGACATGTACTTGGTCACCACACGCTGGTTGCCCAGCTGGACGATGGCGTAGATCGCCGCCTCTTCATCGATCCAGCGCAACAGGCTGCCACCGAACAGGGTGCCATTGGGGTTGAGGTCTTCGGGTTTAACCCACTTGCGGGTGTGAAAGTTCATCTGTACTCCTGACCTGCTTGGCTAACGTGTAGCAATGATGGCAGAGCGGCTGCCTTCGCTCCATTGAACATCGACTATCGTCGCGATTAATCGACGGAAAACCTTGGGCAAGCCGGCGGGGGCAGCTATAATCTGCGCCGTTTTACATGGTTGCCCACAGCGGTGCCATGCCCGCCACCTGTCCGAGGGGCGCTGCAGCAGGCTAGGCCTGTCAGGCTCGGATGGGGCGTTGCTCGCTCCCGCGAGCGCTTAACGCACAACGGCGCCCATTCGCACATTACGAATGGAGGCTCTCATGAGCGCTGCAAACATGCCTGCTGGTTTTACCGATTACAAAGTCGCCGACATCTCCCTGGCCGCCTGGGGCCGTCGCGAAACCATCATTGCCGAATCGGAAATGCCTGCGCTGATGGGCCTGCGTCGCAAGTACCTGGCCGAGCAACCGCTCAAGGGTGCGAAGATCCTGGGCTGCATCCACATGACCATCCAGACCGCCGTGCTGATCGAAACCCTGGTTGCCCTGGGTGCCGAAGTGCGCTGGTCGTCCTGCAACATCTTCTCGACTCAAGACCAGGCCGCTGCCTCGATCGCCGCCGCCGGTATCCCGGTGTTCGCCTGGAAAGGCGAAACCGAAGAAGAGTACGAGTGGTGCCTGGAGCAGACCATCCTGAAAGATGGCCAGCCATGGGACGCCAACATGATCCTCGACGACGGTGGTGACCTGACCGAACTGCTGCACAAGAAGTACCCGCAGGTACTGGACCGGGTGCACGGCGTGACCGAAGAGACCACCACCGGCGTGCACCGCCTGCTGGACATGCTGGCCAAGGGCGAGCTGAAAGTCCCGGCGATCAACGTCAACGACTCGGTCACCAAGAGCAAGAACGACAACAAGTACGGCTGCCGTCACAGCCTGAACGACGCCATCAAGCGTGGTACCGACCACCTGCTGTCGGGCAAGCAGGCCCTGGTGATCGGCTACGGTGACGTGGGCAAGGGCTCGGCCCAGTCCCTGCGCCAGGAAGGCATGATCGTCAAGGTCTCCGAAATTGACCCGATCTGCGCCATGCAAGCCTGCATGGACGGCTTCGAGCTGGTCTCGCCGTTCATCGACGGTATCAACGACGGCACCGAAGCCAGCATCGACAAGGCCCTGCTGGGCAAGATCGACCTGATCGTGACCACCACCGGTAACGTCAACGTCTGCGACGCCAACATGCTCAAGGCCCTGAAAAAGCGTGCCGTGGTCTGCAACATCGGCCACTTCGACAACGAAATCGACACCGCCTTCATGCGCAAGAACTGGGCCTGGGAAGAGGTCAAGCCGCAGGTTCACAAGATCCACCGTACCGGCGCTGGCAGCTTCGACCCGCAAAACGACGACTACCTGATCCTGCTGGCCGAAGGCCGCCTGGTCAACCTGGGCAACGCCACTGGCCACCCAAGCCGCATCATGGACGGTTCGTTCGCCAACCAGGTTCTGGCACAGATCTTCCTGTTCGAGCAGAAGTTCGCTGACCTGCCGGCCGAAAAGAAAGCCGAGCGCCTGACCGTTGAAGTGCTGCCGAAGAAACTCGACGAAGAAGTGGCCCTGGAAATGGTCCGCGGCTTCGGCGGCGTGGTCACTCAGCTGACCAAGCAGCAAGCCGACTACATCGGTGTGACCGTCGAAGGCCCGTTCAAGCCGCACGCCTACCGCTACTAAGCGGCAAGCTTGGAGCTGCAAGCGGCAAGCAAAGGCGGTCCGCGCCATTGCCACTTGCAGCTCAGGAAACACAGATCTTGAACGACGCCCAAGCCAGACCGGCCATCACCGATCTGGCTTTTACTTGCAGCTTGCCGCAAGACGCTTGTTGCCAGAGGAACGCCTGATGTCACAAGAACGCCGCTACAGTTTCGAGTTCTTCCCGACCAAGACCGACGCCGGTCACGAAAAGCTGATGGGCGTTGCCCGCCAGCTGGCCACCTATAACCCGGACTTCTTCTCCTGCACCTACGGTGCCGGTGGCTCGACCCGCGACCGCACGCTCAATACCGTGCTGCAGCTGGAAAGCGAAGTGAAGATCCCTGCCGCGCCGCACCTGTCGTGCGTGGGCGATACCAAGGCCGAATTGCGCGCCCTGCTGGCCGAGTACAAGGCCGCCGGCATCAAACGCATCGTCGCTCTGCGTGGCGACCTGCCGTCGGGCATGGGCATGGCCAGTGGTGAACTGCGCTACGCCAGTGAGCTGGTCGAATTCATCCGCCAGGAAACCGCTGACCACTTCTACCTGGAAGTCGCTGCCTACCCGGAAATGCACCCGCAGGCGCGCAACTTCGAGGCCGACCTGGCCAACTTTGTGCACAAGGTCAAGGCCGGTGCCGACAGCGCCATCACCCAGTACTTCTTCAACGCCGACAGCTACTTCTACTTCGTCGAGCGCGCACAGAAGCTGGGCGTGGACATTCCGGTGGTACCGGGCATCATGCCGATCACCAACTACAGCAAGCTGGCCCGCTTCTCCGATGCCTGTGGCGCCGAGATCCCGCGCTGGATCCGCAAGCAGCTGGAGGCCTATGCCGACGACACCGCCAGCATCCAGGCCTTCGGCGAAGAAGTGATTACCCGCATGTGCGAACAGCTGTTGCAAGGCGGCGCACCGGGCCTGCACTTCTATACCTTGAACCAGGCCGAACCGAGCCTGGCGATCTGGAACAACCTGAAGCTGCCGCGCTGAAATCTTTTGGCAAAGTCTGCTTAAGAAATGCTTAAGGCTTTGGTCATAGACTAAAGCCTTATTCATTTTCGGGTTAAACAGGTCTTGCCTGCCATGCAGCGTCCCCAACCTTCGCGCCCACAGCTTGTATATCTGGCTTTCGGCCCGGCAACCTACCATCAGGAAGCCTGCTTCAGCATCGTCAGCGCCCTCGCCCAGTTGGGCAGTGCAGCCGGCGAGGCCATGGACATCCAGGTCTACACCGACAATGCGCAGCCCTACGCCAAGCTGCCCGTCACCGTCCACTTGCTGGACGAGGCCACGCGCCAGGCATGGAACGCCCCGCACGGTTATCACTTTCGCAGCAAGCATGTGCTGTTGCGCCGGGTACTGCAGGAACACCCACTGGCAGTGCTGATCGACACAGACACCTTTTTCCGCACTTCGCCGCTGCATCTGTTCGCCCGTGTGGCGCCCAACCGCCTGCTGTGCAACGCCATCGGCACACGCTACGGCGCTGACCAGAAGTGCCTGTTGTACAAGAACCTGCTGGCCATTCTCGAGTCCCGGGGACTGGCCGACTGCCAGATGCCGCTCGTCAACTCCGGCGTTATCGGCCTCACTGCCGAGGACTGCGGCACCCTCGACCGCTCCATCGCCATGATGGACGAATTCTACCCCTTGGCGCGTGAGGCCTATACCCTTGAGGAGTTCTGCCTGGCAGTGGCGGCCTACCGCAACCTGGAGCTGGCCGAGTGCACCGATGTCATCCATCACTACTGGAGCCGGAAGGCGCAGTTCCGCGCCAAGATCCAGGCCTGGCTGCGCAAGCACGACCACGACCCACTCAGCCCCTCGGCCCTGGCGGACGTTGCGCGGGTCAACGACCAACTGCCGCGGCCACCAACCCTGCACCGTCTGGGTTACAAGGCGCTGAGCCTGACCCTGCCCAGCCACGAGCGCCAGTTTGCCCGCGAGTTGCTCTATGGCTGCTACCCCTACCCCAATGAGTTCGACCGCGCCTGCGCGTCCGCCTGGTGGGACAAGGCTCTGGAAAACCTCTACGACCGCCATGGCTACATGGAGCCCGAGCGGCTGCGTCAGTGCCTGCGCCATCCAGGGTTGCGGCTATCGCTGGGCGAGCGGCGCAAGGATATCGAGGCGCATCTGCTGCGAACCACTCAATCCTGATGTGCCCGCAAAATTCATTGTCTTGCGCGGTTGTGGGAGCGGGCGTGCCCGCGAAGAGCGCAACCCGATAGTTAGAACCGGCTTCGCCGGTGTTCGTGGGCACGCCCGCTCCCGCATCGATCGTGCATGCCTTTACCGTACACCGGCCGAACGCGTAATCTCCGGCCATGCCACATATCGCCCGTCTGTTCTGGATCCTGCTGCTCGCCAGCCTGAGCCCGTTGGCTCTGGGTGAGCGACTGCGTCTGGTGACCGATGACTGGGCGCCCTACGTGTATCAGCATGAAGGCCAGCCACGCGGTATCGACTACGAGGTTACCACTCAGGTCTTCAAGCGCCTGGGGGTCGAGGTGGAATGGCAGTTCCTGCCGTGGAAGCGCTGCCTGGCGATGGTCGAGCAAGGTTTGGCCGACGGTATCCTCGACATCTTCATGATCGAGTCGCGCCGCCCCTACCTGGTATATGCCCCCGAGCCCATGTCGGAGGTCGAATTCGTCTTGTTTCAGGCTCATGCACGTCGCCATGCGGTCACCCAGCTGAAGGACCTTTCTGGCCTTACCGTCGGCACATCGCCCGGCTATACCTATGGCACCGCGTTCAGCGAGGCCTCTTACTTCAAGCGCGAAGCCGCGCCTACCCTCGAAGCCAACTTCGGCAAGCTGATGCTGGGCCGCATCGATCTGGCGATCACCGATCGCAGGGTTGGCCATTACCTGCTTCACCAACTTGGCTTGCAGCGGCAAGTCGAAGAGTTGCCGCTGGTAGTAAGCCATCAGTCACAGTACCTGGGTTTAGTGCGCAAACCCGGCCGGGAGGCACTGGCTCTGGCCTTTGCCGAAGAGCTGCAGCGGTTCAAGCAGGAACCGGCCTATGCAGCGATCAGCAACCGCTACACAAGCGACACCGGAAACATTCTCAACGCCGTTGAGCAGCAGGAAAGCAGCACAGCGCGATAGCTCTGTTATACTCGGGCCTTCCCGCCCGGCTCACGCCCGGACGCTCGGCCTCGCAACAGGCATCCCGATCGGCACCGACGCTCCTTTGCGTCCAGCCTCCGTTTCCCGGATGTGCAGTGAAAGCCCAGCTGGACCGGACGCGATCGCATTCCACCGATGCCCGTCGCGCCAGGCAGAACATCCCAACGGGCCCAGCCCACACGAGAACAGGATCGCCCATGTCCTTTGCTTCCCTCGGTCTCTCCGAGGCTCTTGTCCGCGCTATCGAGGCTGCGGGCTACACCCAGCCGACCCCCGTGCAACAGCGGGCAATTCCCGCCGTGTTGCAAGGCCGCGACCTGATGGTTGCCGCACAGACAGGTACGGGTAAAACCGGCGGCTTCGCCCTGCCGATTCTCGAGCGCCTGTTCCCGGCCGGCCATCCCGACAAATCACAGCGCCACGGCCCGCGCCAGCCTCGCGTTCTGGTCCTGACACCGACCCGCGAACTGGCAGCCCAGGTGCATGACAGTTTCAAGGTCTATGCCCGTGACCTGCCACTGGTCAGCGCCTGCATCTTCGGCGGCGTTGGCATGAACCCGCAGATCCAGGCCATTGCCAAAGGCGTTGATGTGCTGGTCGCCTGCCCAGGCCGCCTGCTCGACCTCGCCGGCCAAGGCAAGGTCGACCTGGCCCACGTGGAAATCCTGGTACTGGATGAAGCCGATCGCATGCTCGACATGGGCTTCATCCACGACGTCAAGAAGGTCCTCGCCCGCCTGCCGGCCAAGCGCCAGAACCTGCTCTTCTCGGCCACCTTCTCCAAGGACATCACCGACCTCGCCGACAAGCTCCTGCACAACCCGGAGCGTATCGAGGTCACCCCGCCGAACACCACCGTCGAGCGTATCGAGCAGCGGGTATATCGCCTGCCTGCCAGCCACAAGCGTGCCTTGCTGGCGCACCTGATCACCCTGGGCGCCTGGGAACAGGTGTTGGTGTTCACCCGAACCAAGCATGGCGCCAACCGCCTGGCCGAGTACCTGGAAAAGCAAGGCCTGACCGCCGCCGCGATCCACGGCAACAAGAGCCAGAACGCCCGCACCAAGGCGCTGGCCGACTTCAAGGCCAACAGCGTGCGCGTACTGGTCGCCACCGACATCGCTGCCCGCGGCCTGGACATCGACCAGTTGCCCCATGTTGTCAACTTCGAGCTGCCGAATGTCGAGGAAGACTACGTCCACCGCATCGGCCGTACCGGCCGTGCCGGTCGTTCGGGCGAAGCTATTTCCCTGGTCGCGCCAGATGAAGAGAAGCTGCTCAAGAGCATCGAGCGGGTGACCAAGCAGCGCATCGCGGATGGCGACCTGATGGGCTTCGACGCCAGCCAGGTAGAAGCCGAGAAGCCCGAAGCACGCGAGCGCCCGCAGAATAACGGCCGCGGTGGCCGCAACCAGCAAGCCCGTGGCGAAGGTGGTAAAGACACCAACGGCGGCCGCAAGGACAAAGGCAAGGACAAAGGCAAAGCCAGGCAGCAAGCTGCGGCCAAGCCGGAGGACAAGGAAAGGAGCGGTGACAAGCAGCAGCAACCGCGCAAGCCGCGTGACAAGAAGCCACGCCAGCAGCAGGCCAGCAATAGCAGCGTGCCGAAGCCGCCGGCAGACCGCGACCCGGAAGAATTCCTGGACGACGAGCTCGATAACTTCGGTAACCGCGCCGACTATGTCAGCCCGTACCAGGGCAAGAACCAGGGCCGCAACCGCCGCCCAGGTGGTGCTGGCCAAGGTCAGGGGCAAGGCAATGGCCAACGCAGCAACGCTGGCGGCCAGGGCCAAGCCCGCAATGGCGGCCAGCCACGCAGTGGTGGCGGAGAAAAACGCCCGCCCCGCGCCAACAACGGTGGCGGTACCCGTCGTGATGGCGGCGGTGGCCGTGGTCGCCCTGCGCGTGACGATGCTGCCCGGCAAGAGCCGGCCTTGCGCAACCCGCGTCAGCCGGAAAAACAGCCAGTGATCATTCGCAAGGAGTCCAAGCTGGACCGCTTCCCGACGCCTGAGCAACTGGATGACCTGCCAAGCCGCCCACGTGGTGAGCGCCCGGCGCTGCTGACCCGCAAGGGCTGATGGAAATGCCGAGGGGGCTGCTTCGCAGCCCTATCGCGACACAAGGCCGCTCCTGCAGAGATCAAGAAATTCTCTACAGGAGCGGCCTTGTGTCGCGATAGGGCCGCAAAGCGGCCCCCTCGGTCTTCAGCTGGCAGAAATTACTTCTGCTTCACACCTTCAACACTGATATCCAGGTCCAGGGTCTGCGAAGTGGCACCTGGGCCTTTGATGCCGAAGTCGTTCAGGTTCAGCGTGGTGGTGGCGTTGAAGCCAGCGCGTTCACCACCCCATGGGTCCTTGCCTTCACCGTTGAAGGTAGCCTTGAACGTCACCGGCTTGGTGACACCGTGCATGGTCAGGTCGCCAGTCACGTCAGCCGTCTTGTCGCCAGTCGACTTGACGCTGGTGGAGACGAATTTGGCGTCCGGGTACTTCTTCACGTCGAGGAAGTCGGCGCTGGCGATGTGCTTGTCACGCTCGGCGTGGTTCGACCACAGGCTGGCGGTTTTCAAGTCGACGCTAATCTTGCTGGCTTCAGGCTTGGCGCTGTCCCAGCTGAAATTGCCGTCGAAATCCTTGAAGGTACCGTGGATGAAGCTGTAGCCCAGGTGGCTGATTTTCCAGTCAACGAACGCGTGCTGGCCTTCCTTGTCAATCTTGTACTCGGCAGCCATGGCCTGGCCAGCAGAGAGCAGAGCGGTACCGAGCGCCAGAGCGGCAAAAGTCTTTTTCAACATCCTGTTCCTTCCTGTGTAATTGAGGTTGAGAGTCAAGCTTTGCGGCCCAGCATGCGAATCAGGGTCGCGTCACGGTCGATGAAATGGTGCTTGAGCGCGGCAAGGGCATGCAGCACGGCGAAAATCACCAAGCCCCAGGCCAGCCACAAATGAACCACACCCGCCACATCTGCCTGGTCGGGCAGGTCGCTGATCAGTGCCGGCACTTCGAACAGGCCAAACACCGGAATGCCGACCCCGTCGGCAGTGGAAATCAGGTAACCGGCAACCATCACCGCAAACAGCCCAAAGTACAGGACCAGGTGACCCAGCTTGGCCGCCAGGCGAGTGAGTGCACCATGATTGACCGGAGCCGGTGGTGGCGGGCTGATGAAACGCCAGAGCATTCGCAGCAGCATCACCGCCAGCAGCACCAGGCCGATACTCTTGTGCAGGTCCGGGCCGGCCTTGCGCCAGGGGCTGTAGTAGTCGAGGCCGACCATCCACAGGCCCAGGCCAAACAGGCCGAAGACTGCCAGCGCCACACCCCAGTGCAGGATGATGCTGACCACGCCATAGCGAGAAGGTGAATTGCGCAGTTGCATGTTGCGTGTTTCCCCGTGAAAGCTGTGCACAGACTAACGCGAAACGTATCGAAGAAAAGCGGAAAAAATTGCTTCGGATTATCGAGGAATCCGATATTTATTCTGTTGGCTCACCATTAAGAAAACATTAACGATAGTCGGAGCGCTGGGGTTGCAGTGCCGGCCTTCAGGCTGCAAACAGGCCGACACTGTCGAACAATCAGCCAGCCTTGGCCTGGGTATTGGCTGCAGCCTTCACCTCGGGCGTGTCCGCCCCACCAAACACGCGCTTGAAGAAGCCTGGCTTGTCCTGCTTCGCCTCCTCGGACGGCTTCGGCTCAGCTTTGACCGGCGCCTTGTCAGTCTTGTCGCCCTTGTCGGACGAACCGCCGAACATATTGGAGAAGAACCCTCCTTTGCTCTCCTTGGCGGCCGCCGCACCTGCCGTCACCGCAACTGGCGCCGTCTTGGCCGGGTCGAACGACTTGCCGGCCAACAGGTCCTGTACCTGGCTGGCCGCACGCTGGCCACTGCGCAGGGCGCCTTCCAAAGTGCCGGGGTACAGGGCATCGGTGTGCTCACCGGCAAAGGCAATGCGCTGCACCGGACGCTCCCAAAGGCGCCAGTACTTGCTGATCTGCCCCGGGCCGTAGGCCAGGTAGGCACCACCTGTGCCCACGTCAGCACTGTATCGTTTGACCTCGTAACCGGTGAAAGCACCACGGGCCTGGGGGTAGAACGCATGCAGACGGATCAGCACCTGGTCGACCATCTGCTTGTCACCAAAGGCCTGCAGCAGACGAGCGTTGTCGCCGGACAGGTTGATCACCACGTTGGCCCCCCCCTTGAGCGCCGGCTCGACCCACAGCATGCCGAGGCCGGCGTTACTGAAGATTTCGCCCGACATGCGTGCACGGCTTTCCCATACGGGTTTCTTGAACTTGAGCATGATCTGGTCGCGCCAACCATAGTTGGTGCCCTTGAGCGCCGCCAGGTGCTGGCTGTCCAGGCCAGGGGTCATCTGGATCCTGGCCAGCGCGCGCAAAGGCACGGCCATGACCAGATAATCTGCCTTGTAGCCGACGCTGCCGACTTTTACCGTGACACCATCCTTGTCCTGGACAATCGCGGTAACCGGCGATCTGGTCTTGATGGTTTTCAGTTGCTTGACGAAAGCCTGAGCCAGCACCGGGCTGCCGCCGGGCAGCCGCGCGGCGCGCAGGTCGCGGTCGCTGACGCCGCGGTACACGCGGTTCTGCTGGGCGAAGTACAGCAGCGACAGGCGCGACGGTTCATCGTAGCGGGTACGGATGTGCTGGTTGATCAACTGACGGGCGGTGGCCGGTAGTTGCAGCTTGTTCAGCCAGGTGGAGACGTTGATCTGGTCCAGGGCGAACAGCGTGCTGGTTGCCTGCGGGTTCAGCGGGTCATCGATCGAACGGGCCAGGTCATCGAGGGTTTTCTCGTAACGCTTGAGCGCCTCGGCAGTGGCCGGTTGCTTGGTGGCCAGGTCGCTGGCGCTGAAGTACTCGCCGTCGATCAGGTAACCCGGGGTACGCACAAACTCCGGCGCCGGCAGTGTTTCAAGCTTGAAACGGTTGAGGTACTGGTTAAGCACCGGCTGTGCCTTGGCGTTGCCGATCCACTCGCTGGTGGCCAGGCCCGAACGCCCGCCCATGCCCGCCTTGGCCTCCAGCAGGGTCACGTGCCAGCCTTTGTTCTGCAGCTCGTAGGCTGCCGTCAGGCCTGCCAGGCCTCCCCCCACGACAATCGCCGTGGGCGTCTTGTCTTTCGCCAGCGCAGCGCCGCTGGACACACCAATCAATATCAACGCGCACAGACGCACCCAAGCAGCAGCCATGTCGGCGAACTCCGAGTCAGAGGTTACAGAAACGGGGAGAGGCAGGAATGCCCCGGGTAGATGCGTTAAGAATACGTCAGGTCCGACCACCCTGCCAGCGCAGTGACATCAAGTCCTTTTGGCAGCTCACATTTTTGTCAGTCGCTAGGCCACACAGTGGCAGGGGAGCTCTGCATGATCTTGGTGACTTTGCACAGCCTCAGGCCTGAGCCTCCGCTCCGGCAACACATCCTGGAGGGCTTTGCTCCATGCAAGGCAGCAAGCTCGAATGGACCGGCACCCACCCCATTGAACGGCAGCGGTTGTCCTGCCCTGCGGCATTGCTTAGGCTTACGCGGTCGAACCACGCCGCAAAGCCAGGAGAAGTGCCCATGGGCCTCAATGATCAGTGGATGCAACGCGACCTCAAGGTCCTGTGGCACCCCTGCACCCAGATGAAAGACCACGAGCAGCTGCCGCTGATCCCGATCAAGCGCGGCGAAGGCGTGTGGCTGGAAGACTTCGAGGGCAAACGCTACCTGGATGCGGTGAGCAGCTGGTGGGTCAACGTGTTCGGCCATGCCAACCCGCGCATCAACCAGCGCATCAAGGACCAGGTCGACCAGCTCGAACACGTGATCCTGGCCGGCTTCAGTCATCAGCCCGTGATCGAGCTGTCCGAGCGCCTGGTCGCCATGACCCCGGCCGGCCTCGACCGGGTGTTCTATGCCGACAATGGCTCGTCGTGCATCGAAGTGGCGCTGAAGATGAGCTTCCACTACTGGCAGAACATCGGCAAACCGGACAAGAAGCGCTTCGTCACCCTGACCAACAGCTACCACGGCGAAACCATTGCCGCCATGTCGGTGGGTGATGTGCCGCTGTTCACCGAAACCTACAAGGCACTGCTGCTCGACACCCTCAAGGTGCCAAGCCCTGACTGTTACCTGCGCCCCGAGGGCATGAGCTGGGAAGAGCACTCGCGCAACATGTTCCAGGCCATGGAGCAGACCCTGGCCGAACACCATGCCTCGATCAGCGCCGTGATCGTCGAGCCACTGATACAGGGTGCCGGTGGCATGCGCATGTACCACCCGGTGTACCTCAAGCTGTTGCGCGAAGCCTGCGACCGCTACGACGTGCACCTGATCCACGACGAAATCGCCGTAGGCTTCGGCCGCACCGGTACGATGTTCGCCTGCGAGCAAGCCGGCATCCGCCCGGACTTCCTGTGCCTGTCCAAGGCCCTGACTGGCGGCTACCTGCCGCTGGCCGCCTGCCTGACCACCGACAAGGTGTACCAGGCGTTCTACGACGATTACCCGACACTGCGCGCATTCCTGCACTCGCACAGCTACACCGGCAACCCGCTGGCGTGCGCTGCGGCGCTGGCAACCCTGGATATCTTCGAGCAGGACAATGTGATCGAGGCCAACAAAGCGTTGGCCAAGCGCATGGCCACAGCCACTGCACACCTGGCCGATCATGCTCACGTTGCAGAAATTCGCCAGACCGGCATGGCCCTGGCCATCGAAATGGTTCAGGACAAGGCAGGCAAGGTTGCCTATCCCTGGCAGGAGCGCCGTGGCCTGAAGGTGTTCGAGCACGCCCTGACCCGCGGCGCTCTGCTGCGACCGCTGGGCAGTGTGGTGTACTTCCTGCCGCCGTACGTGATCACCCCCGAGCAGATCGACTTCCTTGGCGAAGTGGCCAGCGAAGGCATCGATATCGCCACCCGCGACAGCGTCAGTATCGCAGTGCCGGCCAACTTCCACCCCGATTTCCGCGACCCGGGCTAGGCCCGGCAATTCGCCACACCACTTTTCCTGTGGGAGCGGGCGAGCCCGCGAACAAGGGCGAAGCCCTTGCCAGGCACCGCGGCGCCTGATTCGCGGGCACGCCCTCTCCCACAGGGGATCTGCGTCTCTCTATTTACCGAGCAAACCCATGAGACTGTCCCGCTTCTTCACCGACGCCCCCCTGAGCCTTGGCGAGCACGACCTGCCCGAGGCTCAGGCCCACTACATTGGCCGCGTGCTGCGCATGGCCCCCGGCGACGCCGTGCAGCTGTTCGATGGCAGCGGCCAGGAATTCCGTGGTCAGTTGCTTGAGGTGGGCAAGAAAACTGTCCGCGTCAGCCTTGACCAGGCCTTTGCCGGCCAGGCCGATTCACCGCTGCATGTGCACCTGGGCCAGGGCCTTTCCCGTGGCGAGCGCATGGACTGGGCGATCCAGAAGGCCACCGAGCTTGGTGCCAACGAAATCACCCCGATCGTCAGCGAACGCTGCGAAGTGCGCCTGAAAGACGAACGCGCCGACAAGCGCCTGGCCCACTGGCGCCAAGTGGCGATCAGCGCCTGTGAACAATGTGGGCGCTCTACCTTGCCAGTCATCCACCCGCCTGTGACCCTGGCCGAATGGCTGAGCAGCACCAAGGCTGACTTGAAACTGGTCCTGCACCCGGTGGCCGAGCCGCTCACCAGCCATGAAAAGCCCGCAACCCTGGCCTTCGTGATCGGCCCCGAAGGCGGCCTGAGCGAAACCGAAGTCGAGCAGGCCAAAACCGCCGGCTTCCACGCAGCACGCCTTGGCCCGCGCGTGCTGCGCACGGAGACCGCGCCAGTGGTGGCGCTGTCGGTGGCACAGCAGTTGTGGGGCGATTTTTAATTAGCGTACGTAGAGCGACACCGCCACGAAGTGCATCAGACTGCCAGCGATCACGAACAGGTGCCAGATGCCATGCCAGTGACGGAAGCGGCTGTCGAAGGCGAAGAAGATGATGCCGACGGTGTAGAACACGCCGCCGGCAGCCAGCCAGGCGAAGCCGGCAGTGCCCAGCGAATTCAGCAGTGGTTTGACGGCCACCAGCACGATCCAGCCCATTACCGCATAGATGATGATCGAGAGGATCCGCGCCTCGGAGCGCGGCTTGATCTCTTGCAACATGCCGATGATCGCCAGCCCCCAGACCACGCCGAACAGGCTCCATCCCCAAGGGCCGCGCAGGCTGACCAGGCAAAACGGCGTGTAGCTGCCGGCAATCAGCAGATAGATCGACAGATGGTCGAGCTTGCGCATGATCACTTTCGCCCGCCCACGGGTGCTGTGGTACAGAGTGGAGATGCTGTACAGCAACAGCAGCGTGCCGCCGTAGATGGAGAAGCTGACAATCTTCCACGGGTCGCCTTGCAGGCCAGCGACCACGATCAGCCAGATGGAACCAATAGCAGCGAGGACGGCACCGACCAGGTGGGTCCAGGCGTTGAAGCGTTCACCGTAATACATGCAAACACAGACCTCCTGAGGTGGGCTGGGTTCCTGATGTGATGTTGATGAACCCTTCGCGGGTAAACCCGCTCCTACAACGGAGCGCAGCCATTGTAGGAGCGGGTTTACCCGCGAAGAGGCCCTGTGCCTCACATCCTACCCAAGATCAGGTTGCAGATCCGCGTCACGCACCAGCCTTTCCAGTGCGACCAGGTCCGGCACCCGCGCCACCTGCTCACCCACCTGCACCGCCGCCAGCTCCAGCCTGCCCAGCGCCACATCAACGTAGTTCAGCTGACTGTCGAGCTTGCACGAGCGCGGAATGCCCTGCAGCAACAGCGCCAGGTACCGCAAACCGGTATCGCCCAAGGCATTGAGCACCACCACGCGAGCCCGCTCCCCGCACGGCGTCTCACCACCGCACGCGGCCTCGAAACCGATCAACGGCAGGCGTTGCTGACGCCAGTCGATCCACCCCAGGTGCCAGGCGGGGTCGCCGTGCTGGCACACCAGGTTACGTTGCCCGCTCAGCTCGGCCACCGCCACGTTGGGCAACACCAGCGTGCGGTCCCCCAACGGCAGCAACAGCCCGGTCAGGCTGCTGCGCTGGCCGGAAATCAGTTCAAGCATGGGCCTGGCTCCAATGTGCGATGCTCTGCAGCAGCAGCGATTCCTGATACGGCTTGCCCAGGTATTCGTTGACGCCGATGGCCATGGCGCGGTCCCGGTGCTTCTGCCCGGTGCGCGAGGTGATCATGATGATCGGCAAGTCTTTGAGCCGCGCGTCACGGCGGATACGTGTGGCCACCTCGAAGCCGTCCATGCGCGGCATCTCGATGTCCAGCAACAACACGTCGGGCCGGTGCTCTTCCAGCAAGGCCATGGCATCGACGCCATCCTTGGCCGTGAGCACGCTCATGCCGTGGCGCTCCAGTAGGCGGCTGGTCACCTTGCGTACGGTTACCGAATCGTCCACCACCATCACCAGCAAGGCACGGCGCGGTGCCGGGCCAAGCAACTGGCGTTGGCTACCGCCACCGGGCAGGCGGGCCAGCCGTCGCTGCTGGCCGCGCAGCTGGCCCAGCAGGTCAAGAATCAGTACCACCCGGCCATCGCCTAGCAGTGTCGCCCCCGATAGCCCGGCAACCGCAGCAAACTGCGGCCCCAGGCTTTTCACCACGATCTCGCGGCTGGGCGACAGGCTATCGGCCTGGATGGCGAACGACTGCTCCTTGGAATGCACCAACAGCACCGGCAACGGTACGCTCTGCCCCAGCAGCGCCGGGCGCGGCAGGCCTTGCAGCAATTCACCCAGGTAGCGCAGCTCGTATTCGTGGCCGGCATACACATAGCGGGGCGAGTCCAGCTGGTAGCACGCCGCAAGTTCGGCAGGTGGCACGCGGACGATGCCCTCGATGGTATTGAGCGGAATGGCGTATTGCTCTTCGCCCAGGTGCACCATCAGCGCACGGTTGATCGACACGGTGAACGGCAGGCGGATCAGAAAGCGCGCCCCTTTGCCCTGTGCCGACTCGATACTCATCGAGCCACCCAGTTGCTTGACCTCCTCGTGCACAACATCCATGCCCAGCCCGCGCCCGGAAATCTGGGTGATCTTTTCGGCGGTAGAAAAGCCTGGCCGCAGGATGAACTGCAGGATCTCGTGGTCACTCAACTGCGCCTGCGGGTCCAGCAGGCCGCGCTTGATGGCCTTGCGCCGCACCGCTTCCAGTGGCACGCCGGCACCATCATCCGTCATTTCGATGACGATATCGGCGCCCTCATGCAGCAAATTCAGATGGATGGTGCCCTGCTCCGGCTTGCCGGCGGCCAGGCGCATTGCGCGGCTTTCCAGGCCGTGGTCAACGGCGTTGCGCAGCATATGCTCCAGTGGCGCCACCATGCGTTCCAGCACGCTGCGGTCCAGTTCGCCCTCGGCATTGCCAACCACCAATTCCACCTGCTTGCCCAGCTCGCTGGCCACCTGACGCACCACGCGCTGCAAGCGCGGCACCAGGCGTTCGAACGGCACCATCAGGGTGGCGGTCAGGCCCTCCTGCAACTGGCTGTTCACCCGCGCCTGCTGTTGCAGCAGGCTGTACGCCTCCTGAGCACGCTGAGCCAGGGTTTCCTTCAGATCCAGCAGGTCCGAGGCAGACTCGAAGAGGGCCCGTGACAGCTGCTGCAGCTGGGAGTGGCGGTCCATTTCCAGAGGGTCGAAGTCGTCATAGGCATCGCCTTCGAACTGCTGCCGGCTGGAGATTCGCCCCTGGGTCTCCACATCCAGACGCAGCAACTGATCGCGCATGCGCTCGAGTGTGGTTTCCATCTCGTTGAGGGCGAACTGCGCGTCGTTGACCTGCTGCTCGATGCGCCCACGGATGATCGAGTGCTCGCCGGCCAGGTTACCCAGGTCGTCGAGCAGCTCGGCGTCGACCTTGACCATGTCACCCGGTGCCCGCTCTGGCGCTGCTGCCGGTGCTTCGGCGGTTGCAGCTTCTGGCGGCCCCTGGCCCGCGGCACTGTCTGTCAGTGCCGCACTGCTGAAGTTGCGAATGTAGTCGATCAGCGCCGTAGCGGCATGCAACGGCTGCCCCAGGCGGACGGCGTCAAGCATATGCGCCAATCGGTCGTGGCAGTTCTGCAGCAGGGCGAACAGTGGCGCGCTTGGCGGCAATCTGCCGGCAGCCAACAGCTCGTAGAGAAACTCCAGTTCGTGGGCCAGATCACCGATCGGGGTAATTTCGACCATGCGCGCCACGCCCTTGAGGGTGTGCAGGTCGCGCATCAGGTTGTCCACCTCGACGCTGCTGCGCGGGTCGGCCTGCCATCGTGCCAAGGCCGCCGCGGCGCTTTCGACGATGTCCGAGCTTTCTTCCAGGAACACTTCCAGCAGCTCTTCGCCGGGGCTTTCCGGCGCCTCGGCAAGCGGCCCGGCCACCTCCGGTTGCAACGGCGGGTGTGGCAACCCCAGGGTATCGGACAGGTCCATGTCCGGGTGCAGTGGTGTGACCGTATCGATGCCCACCAGGCCGGTGGCATCTGGCGCCAGGGCCTGGTCCAGCAGGTTGCGCAGGCTGTCGACCAGCTCCGGGCGCGGCGGAATATCCTGCCCGGCCGCCACTTCGTCGAGCATGTCCAGCAGGGTCTCATGGGCCCGCTGCGCCTGGCTGAAGAAGCGGGCATCGGCAGGCAGGCTGCCCTCCTCCACAGCGCCATACAAGTCCAGCAACGCCTCGCACACCTCATCCATCTGCCACAGGTCGGCCAGGTGCGCGGCATGCCCCAGGGTGGTCATCTGGTCGAGCAGGTTATCCAGTGCGTCACGCTGGGCGGGCTGTTGCTGCCAACGCGACAACAGCGTCTCTGCATCGAGCAGAATGTCCATGGCCTGCGCCAGGAAGCTGGCGACCAACTGCGGATCATGCTTGCGGCGGCCGGCATGGTGCGGGTCTTCATGCAGGCTGGCCAGGCGGCCGTCCACTGCCTGGCCGACCTGTTCGATCAGTTCCGCGGCGCCGGGGATGGCGGCCAGTGGCGTGCTATCGAGTTGCGCCAAGCCCAGATGGAACAACGAGCGCGCAGCTTCCAGCCACTCCATCTCAGCCATTTGCAGTGGCAGTTGATGCCCCTTGTACTCACGGGCCAGGCGGTCGAAGGCAGTGGCCAGTTCAGCGATCGGCATCACCCCGGCCATGGCGGCACTGCCTTTGAGCGTGTGCAAGGCACGCTGCAAATCATCGCTGACCGGCGTGTCGTGGCCACCGGCGCTTTGCAGATAAACCTCAAGACTGGCCAGATGCCCCTGCGCCTCGGTGCGAAAAATGCCCAGCAACTGCGGATCGAGGCCATCGACACCGGTAGCCGCCGGGGCATCGTTTTCGGCCAGGCTGTGCAGGTGCCCGGCCAATTGCTCGATTTCAGTCAGTTGCGGCAGTTGGCCGGCAGCAAAGTCGGCCAGCAGGTCAGGCAGGTGGACGAACACCTGCTGCAGCGCTACAACCCCTTCCGGGCTGAGCACGCTGCGGCCCTCGAGTACCCGGTTCAGCAGGTGCTCGGCGCCCCAGGCCAGTTCAGCCACCGCCTCTGCATGTACCATGCGGCCGCTGCCTTTGAGTGTATGCAGCGCGCGACGCACTTCGCCCAGTGCCTCGCGTTGCTGGTTGTCGGCACGCCAGCGCAACCAGTGGCGCTCGATTTCCGGCAGCAGTTCGCCCGCCTCGTCTAGGAACACTTCACGAAGCTCATCATCGATGCCATCGCCATTGCCGTCCTGGTCTGGGCTGGCCCCGATCACCGCGCACTGCACACCCAGCGCCGCCAGGCTGGCCCGTGCCATCTCGATAAAGGGTTGGCCATCGGCCAGCGGGTCTGCCGTCCGCCATTGCAGGTAGCATTCGGCAGCGCTCAGTGCCTCGGCCAAGTGCGTCAGCTCATCAATCGGCGGCTCTTCCTCCTGGTGCTGCAACCAACGCTGCACATAGCTTGCGCAGCCGACAAACAGCTCGGCCACGGCGGGCAGCATCAACATGGCCAGCGCCCCGCGGATCTGCTGCAACAGCCCCGGCAAAGGCTGCAGGCGTTGCCGGGGCCAGTCGGACTCCAGGTAATCGCCGATCAGATCCTTGGCCTGCTGCAACACGTTCAGCGACTCATTCAGCACCAACTGGCGTATCTCAGCCAGGTCCGAGCCCGGCAAATTGCCTTGGCCGTTTTCCTCCAAAGGGCCGACCATGCCGTTCAGGGAGGCTTCCACGTACAACAGAGCCCCTGCCACATCCATCAACACCGCGTCGTCCACCGCCCGCTCGCCCTGAGCCAATGCCTGCAACGCCAGCACCTGGTCGATGATCACCCGCCGCGGTTGCTGAAAGCCCAGAACCGCCAGGGTGTCAGCCACGTGGCGCAACGGGGCCAGCAGCGCATCGAGCTGCTCGCGGTGCTGACGGTCGCCGCGCCCGAACTGGTCCAGGCGCTCCTTGATGCGCATCAAGTCATCGCACAGTGCAGTCACCACCGAACGCAGCGCATCGCGCCCCGACCCGGCCTGCAGTTGGTCACGCCAGTTGCCCAGCGACAAGTCGAGGTTGGCAAGGTCATCGTCACCCGCGAAGCGTTGGGCGGCGCCGGTCATCAGGCTGGCCTGGGCCAGCGGTTCCTCCCCCCGGCAGGCGCGCAGCTGGTTGAGCAACGGCAGCATCACCAGTGGCAGGTCATGGCGAGCACCGCGCAACCGCTCCAGGTACGAGGGCAACTGCTCCAGGCCGCGGAACAATGCACCCAGGCAATCACCCCGGGGGCTGACCTGGCCATCGGCCAAAGCCTTGGCAAACAGCTCCAGCTCCTCGGCCAGGCGCGTGGCGCCGCGCAGTTCGAGCATGCGCAGGCAGCCGTGCACCTGATGCAGGTTGTCGACCACGAAAGCCATCATCGAAAGGTCGCCCGTCTCGCCGGCAAAGCGCTCCAGCGCCTGCCTTGCCTGGCCCAGGCAATCGAGAATGGCGGCCTTGGTCCAGGCCAATGCCACTGTTTCGTGACGCTCGGGGCTTACTGCAGACGCCATGGTCACTATTCCTCAACGCGGCTCGGTAGGTGGCGGCAGGGTGAATCCGGACACCGAACGGCGCATCTCACTGGCCATGCGGGCCAGGTGGCGGATGCTGTCGGCGGTGGCACCGGAGCCGGCGGAGGTTTGCGCGGTGATCTGCTGGATCACCGCCATGGTGTGGGAGATCTGCCCGGCCGACGAAGTCTGCAACTGGGCAGCGTCAGAGATGCTGTGGATAAGGTCGGCGAGGTTCTGCGATACCCCTTCGATCTCGGCCAACGCCACCCCGGCATCCTGAGCCAGGCGGGCACCACGCACCACTTCGGCGGTGGTCTGCTCCATGGAGATCACCGCTTCGTTGGTATCGGCCTGGATGGTACGCACCAGCGCCTCGATCTGGCGGGTGGCAGACGATGAGCGCTCAGCCAGACGCTGCACCTCGTCGGCAACCACGGCAAACCCGCGGCCGGCTTCACCGGCCAACGACGCCTGGATGGCGGCATTCAGGGCAAGAATGTTGGTCTGGTCGGCAATGTCGTCGATCAGGCTTACGATGTCGCCGATTTCCTGAGAAGACTCGCCCAGACGCTTGATCCGCTTGGCGGTGTCCTGGATCTGCTCGCGAATGTTGTCCATGCCGTCGATGGTGTTGTGCACCACCTCGTTGCCCTTGTTGGCGATGGCCACCGAACGCTCGGCCACCTTGGCCGATTCGTAAGCATGCGCCGAAACCCGGTCGATCGACTCGACCATGTCACCCACCGCCTCGGACGCCTCGCTGATCTGTGCGGCCTGGTGCTCGGAGGCCTTGGCCAGTTGCCGCGCGGTGTTCTGCGTGTCCTGCACGGCGGCCGCGACCTGCACTGCACTGTGGTTGATGGTGGCGACCAGATCGCGCAACTGGTCCACGGAATAGTTGATCGAGTCGGCAATGGCGCCGGTGAAGTCTTCAGTCACCGATACGGTCACCGTCAGGTCGCCATCTGCCAGCTCTTCGATTTCGTCGAGCAGGCGCATGATGGCCTGCTGGTTGCGTTCGTTCTTTTCTGCGGTCTCGCGTAGTTGGCGGTTGGTGGTACGCACCATGACCAGGCCGATAAGGATGATCGAGGCCAGCGCCAGCAGGCCCAAGGCATAGCCGCCAACGGTGTCGAGGGTACGACCGCCGGCCAGGTTCTCGAAACCGTTCGCCAGGTGTGAAGCTTCGTCGAGCAGGGTTTGCGACAGGCTGAAGATGTTGCCCGCAGCCTCCCGCACACGGAACAGTTCGGGCGAGGTTTCGAGGATTTCATCCACCGAACCGGCAACGAACTGGAACAACTCGGCGATTTCGGCCAGCCGTGCGCGGGCGTCGGCGTCTTCGACACGGGTTACCTGGATCGTCGTATTGCCATTGAGCATGCCCTCCAGCACCTGGCCAAAGCGCCCGGCGTCACGGCCGAAGGCATCGGCCGCCTGCGCGGCGCTGTCGTCACCCGCCAGGACGGTGTTGACCGAGCCAAGAATACGTTCGGCCAGCAACAGTTGGCGTTGGGCCACTGCAACCTGGCTGGCCGGGGCACCGCTCTGCAGCAGGATCTCGACCACTTTTTCGTATTCCACCTGCAGCTGCGGCACGGTCTCGGCCAGGGTCGCTGCCACCTGGTGCAGCGACAGTACGGTCTGCTCGCTGGCCAGGATGATGTCGGTGTTCTTGCGCAGGTTTTCCCAGTCGCGGCGTACCGATTCCATCTCGTCACGCACCGAAGGCGGCGCAGGCGGCAGGCCAGTGGACTTGTCACCCTGGCGCAGGTAGCCCCAGCGCTGTTCGAAATCATTGCGCGCATCCGACAGCAGCTTGAAGGCCAGGGCCTTGCCAGTGGCCGCCTCGGTGGCGTTCTTGGCTATACGCTGCGACAGCACGCGCAGCTCGCCGGCATGGCCGATGTACTGCTTGTCGTAGTTGGATTGGGTATTCAGGTAAGCAAAGTTGGCGAACAGCAAGATGATCGAAAGGATCAGTATCAGGAACAGCACGGTGATCTGCGCGATGCTGCGGGTACGTGGGCTCACGGTGGTGGCAGTGACGGGGGTGGCAGGCTTGTTCACGTTCGCAGGTCCTATAACGCCACATCGAGAAAGCCCGGCGCCTGGGCCAGGGCAAAGGGGCTGAAGATCGCCCAGTTACGTTCACGCGGAAAATACCCCTGCACAAAGCGTGCAGCGGCAGCGATCAGAGGCTGCGGCGGCGACAACTGCAGGCTGTCGAGGGCAAAGTGCTGAAGGCCCAGCACCTCGTCGACCAGCAAGCCGACGAACAGGTCGTCGTGATCCAGCACCAGCACTCGCCGCTGCTTGCCCGGTGCGGCGTGGCCCAGGCCGAAGAAGCAGCTCAGGTCCATCACCGGCAACAGCCGGCCACGCAGGTTGGCCACCCCGCATACCCATGGCTGCACGCCGGGGACGCGGCTACTGCGCGGTTCGCGCAATACCTCGGCCACTTCGCCCATGGGCGCGACGAACCACTGCCCGGCAATGCGAAAGCCAATGCCGCTCCACTGCTGCACGCGGTTGTCCTGCGGCGGCTGGTCGGCGACCAGCAGGCGGCAGCGCCGGTCGATGTCCAGCAGCAACTCAAAGGCGGTCAGCGACGCGCCTTGCGGGCGGGTGGTCAAGCCCCCAGCACTTCTTTGAGTTTGGCGATCAGCGCCTCCTCTTCCACCGGTTTGGTCAGGAAGTCACGGGCACCCTGGCGCGTGGCCCAGATACGGTCGGTTTCCTGGTCCTTGGTGGTTACCACGATCACTGGAATAGCGCTGGTGTCCGGGTCCTTGCTGAGCTGGCGGGTGGCCTGGAAGCCATTCATGCCAGGCATGACGATGTCCATCAGCACCGCGTCGGGCTTGTCCTGCCGGGCCAGGGCCACGCCGTCGGCACCGTTGCTGGCCTTGAGCACCTGGTAGCCGTGCTTTTCCAGCCATTCGGTCAATCTGTACATCTCTGTCGGCGAGTCGTCGACAATCAGAACTCGGGCCATGCTGTTTCCCCATCAGGAAAGTAGGACCGCGCCATGGCGGGGGCTCGGTCAGGGTGCGTGTTGTTAAGGTGCGGCAAACCCGGGCACATGGGCGCGGATCGCGTCGAGCAGTTCTTCCTTGCTGAACGGTTTGGTCAGAAACTGATCGGAACCGACCACCCGGCCGCGGGCCTTGTCGAACAGGCCATCGCGGGACGACAGCAGGATAACCGGGGTGTCCTTGAAGGCACTGTTGTGCTTGATTACCGCGCAGGTCTGGTAGCCGTCCAGGCGTGGCATCAGCACATCGACGAAAATGATGCTGGGCTGATGGTCGACGATCTTGGCCAGGGCATCGAAGCCATCGCTGGCGGTGATCACCTCGCAGCCCGCTTCACCGAGCAACATCTGCGCGGTGCGGCGGATCGTGCGGGAATCGTCGATCACCATCACCTTCAGGGGTTGTTCCATAGACGCCTACCAATAGGATTGAAGCCGCAAGTTGCAAGCGGCAAGCTGCAAGAAAGCAGCTCGGCGCATGGATGCTCTTTTCTTGAGGCTTGTAGCTCAAGGCTTGCAGCTGCATTTTTAGCATACTCCGGGTGGCCATTCCATCTGCCGCGCCCCTTGACCGTCGGCGTTCGCGGCGCCACCCTGAGCCACTTTTCTTTCGATCCACCGCGGCCACCTGCCGCCAAGAGGACCCCCCATGAGCGTTCGCCTCGGCATTGTGATGGACCCCATCGCGTCCATCTCCTACAAGAAGGACAGCTCGCTGGCCATGCTTCTGGCCGCCCAGGCACGCGGCTGGAGCCTGTTCTACATGGAACAGCAAGACCTGTATCAGGGCGAAGGCAAGGCCCGCGCCCGCATGCGCCCGCTGAAGGTGTTTGCCGACCCGGCGCGCTGGTTCGAACTGGGCGAGGAGCAGGACAGCCCGCTGGCCGAACTGGACGTGATCCTGATGCGCAAGGACCCGCCCTTCGACATGGAGTTCGTCTATAGCACTTACCTGCTGGAACAAGCCGAGAACGACGGCGTACTGGTGGTAAACCGCCCGCAAAGCCTGCGCGACTGCAATGAGAAGATGTTCGCCACGCTGTTCCCGCAATGCACCACCCCGACCCTGGTCAGCCGCCGCCCGGACATCATTCGCGAATTCGCTGCCACGCATGCCGACGTGATCCTCAAGCCACTGGATGGCATGGGCGGTACGTCGATCTTCCGTCACCGGGCGGGCGACCCCAACCTGTCGGTGATCCTGGAAACCCTGACCGCACTGGGCACCCAACAGATCATGGCCCAGGCCTACCTGCCGGCAATCAAGGACGGCGACAAGCGCATCCTGATGATCGACGGCGAGCCAGTGGACTATTGCCTGGCACGCATTCCGGCCAGCGGTGAGACCCGTGGCAACCTGGCCGCTGGCGGGCGTGGCGA
This sequence comes from Pseudomonas sp. BP6, assembly GCF_017875935.1. Taxonomy (NCBI): domain Bacteria; kingdom Pseudomonadati; phylum Pseudomonadota; class Gammaproteobacteria; order Pseudomonadales; family Pseudomonadaceae; genus Pseudomonas; species Pseudomonas sp. BP6. Next base: position 5,804,224 of record NZ_JAGINI010000001.1, on the reverse strand, counting down.
AGCCCGCCCACTGACCGAGCGCGACCGCTGGATCGCCGCCCAGGTCGGCCCGACGCTGCGCGAGAAGGGCCTGCTGTTCGTTGGCCTGGACGTAATCGGCGACTACCTCACCGAAATCAACGTCACCAGCCCCACCTGTATTCGCGAAATCGATGCCGCCTACAACACCGATATCGGTGGCAAGCTGATGGATGCCATTGATCGCAAGCTCAAGGCACGCTGACAGCCAACGCGAAGTAAAGCCGTAGAGTGGGGTATGATGCCGGTCCTATTCGACTGAGCTGCTGCCCCGCCCTGCGGTTGCTGGATACCTGATGACGCTGCCCGCTGACGTCCCTGCCGACCTGCTGCCTCCCCGTGTTCGCCCTGCGGACCGGCTCGGCTTCACCCTGTTCCTGGCTGCGCTGGTGCACCTGGCGCTGATCCTCGGCGTCGGCTTCACCGTGGTCAAGCCTGCCGAAATCCGCCACACCATGGACATCACCCTGGCCACCTTCAAAAGCGAGAAACCGCCCGAGAAGGCTGACTTTCAGGCCCAGGACAACCAGCAAGGCAGCGGCACCCTGGACAAGAAGGCGGTGCCCAAGACCACCGAGCTGGCACCGTTCCAGGACAGCAAGATCAACAAGATCACCCCACCGCCTGCGGCCAGGCCCGAGGTGGTCCCACCCCCTCCTCCCAAAAAGTCGGCGGTGGTGACTACTGCACCCAAGCCGCACAAGGTCGAACCCAAACCCAAGGAAAGCAAAGCACAGCCCAAGCCAGCCGCACCGGTGCCGGACTTCGACAGCTCGCAGCTGTCCAGCCAGATCGCCAGCCTGGAGGCAGAGCTGTCCAACGAGCAGCAGATGTACGCCAAGCGCCCGCGCATCCATCGCCTGAACGCCGCGTCGACCATGCGCGACAAGGGCGCCTGGTACAAGGAAGAGTGGCGCAAGAAGGTCGAGCGCGTGGGTAACCTGAACTATCCCGACGAAGCGCGCCGGCAGCAGATCTACGGCAACTTGCGCATGATGGTGTCGATCAACCGCGATGGCTCGCTGTACGAGGTGCTGGTGCTGGAATCATCCGGCCAGCCCGTGCTGGACCAGGCGGCGCAGCGCATCGTGCGGCTGGCGGCGCCGTTTGCACCGTTTACCGGGGACCTGGCCGAGTTCGACCGGCTGGAGATCATCCGCACCTGGCGCTTTGCCCGTGGGGACCGTTTGTCCAGTAACTGATTTTCTGCCTGTTCCGGCCCCTTCGCGGGCACGCCCCCTCCCACAGGTTGCTAACCGGCGCTGAAGCCTGTGGAGTACCGGTGGGAGCGGGCATGCCCATGAAGGAGCCGGCACAAGCGACACAAAGCCCACCTTGTCAGCCTCGCCACCTGGCGCCACACTATCCCCCATGAAAACCCTCGCACCGAGCTACCTCAAGCACCAGTTCCTGATCGCCATGCCGCACATGGCCGATCCGAACTTCGCCCAGACCCTCACGTACATCGTCGAGCATAATGAGCATGGCGCCATGGGCCTGGTGGTCAACCGACCACAGGAACTGAGCCTGGCCGACATCCTCGAGCAACTGCGCCCGGACGAAATGCCGCCGGCCAGCACCTTGCAGGTGCCGATCTACCAGGGTGGCCCGGTACAAACCGACCGCGGTTTCGTGTTGCACAGCAGCGAGTGCAGCTTCCAGGCCAGCGTGGCGCTGGAGGGGCTGTCGCTGACCACGTCACAGGACATATTGCTGGCTATCGCGGCCGGGGTGGGCCCGAAGCAGAGCCTGATCACCTTGGGCTATGCCGGTTGGGAAGCGGGCCAACTGGAAGCGGAGCTGGCCGACAACGCCTGGCTGAACTGCCCGTTCGACCCGGACATTGTCTTCGGCGTGGCCAGCGACCTGCGCCTGGAGGCTGCGGCCGCCAGCCTGGGGATCAACCTGCACCTGCTGACCAGCCAAGCGGGCCACGCCTGATGGCTGAGCTACGCCTGCTGCTGGGCTTCGACTATGGCAGCAAACAGATCGGCGTGGCCGTCGGCCAGGTGATTACCGGCCAGGCCCGCGAACTGTGCACCCTGAAGGCGCAGAACGGCGTACCGGACTGGGCCCAGGTGGAAAAGCTGATTGCCGAATGGAAGCCAGATGCCATTGTCGTCGGCCTGCCGCTGAACATGGACGGCACGCCCAGCGAAATGAGCGCCCGCGCCGAAAAGTTCGCCCGCCGCCTGAACGGCCGCTTCAACCTGCCCGTGCACACGCACGACGAGCGCCTGACCACCTTCGAGGCCAAAGGCGAGCGCATGGCCCGTGGCGGCCAGCGTGGCAGCTACCGCGACAACCCGGTCGATGCCATTGCCGCTGCCCTGTTGCTGCAAGGCTGGCTGGAGGCCAATACCTGATCATCTTTGCCGCCGGGCCCACCCGGCGCACCCTTCCGAGGAGCCCGCAATGAGCCTACCCAATCCCGCCGAGCTGATCCGGCAGATGGCTGTCGACCTTCGTGCCCACCTGGCGCGCCGGGCAATCACCGAGCCCCGTTACATCGGTATCCGCACCGGCGGCGTCTGGGTTGCCCAGGCCCTGCAGGAAGCCATGGGCGACACCAGCCCCATGGGTACTCTGGACGTATCGTTCTACCGCGACGACTTCAGCCAGAACGGCCTGCACCCGCAAGTGCGTCCGTCCGAGTTGCCGTTCGAAGTCGAAGGCCAGCACCTGGTGCTGGTGGACGACGTGCTGATGAGCGGTCGTACCATCCGCGCGGCGCTCAACGAACTGTTCGATTACGGCCGCCCGGCCAGCGTTACCCTGGTCTGCCTGCTGGACCTGGATGCCGGCGAACTGCCGATTCGCCCGAACGTGCTCGGCGCCACCCTGTCGCTGGCCGCCCATGAACGGGTAAAATTGACCGGACCCGCACCGCTCGCCCTCGAGCGCCAGGACCTCGCCTCCGCTTCCGCCCTTTAAGAGTCCCCCGCGATGACGCCAATCGACGCCAAGCGCCCGCTGCAGCTCAATGATCAGGGCCAGCTGCGCCACTTCCTCTCGCTTGACGGTTTGCCCCGCGAACTGCTCACCGAGATCCTCGAAACCGCCGACTCCTTCCTGGAAGTCGGCGCCCGGGCTGTGAAAAAAGTCCCGTTGCTGCGCGGCAAGACTGTGTGCAACGTGTTCTTCGAGAACTCGACCCGTACCCGTACCACCTTCGAACTGGCAGCCCAGCGCCTGTCGGCCGACGTAATCAGCCTGAACGTGTCGACCTCCTCGACCAGCAAGGGCGAGACCCTGTTCGATACCCTGCGCAACCTCGAAGCCATGGCGGCCGACATGTTCGTCGTGCGCCATTCCGACTCCGGCGCCGCGCACTTCATCGCCGAGCACGTGTGCCCGGAGGTTGCCGTGATCAACGGCGGCGACGGCCGCCACGCGCACCCGACCCAGGGCATGCTCGACATGCTCACCATCCGCCGCCACAAAGGCAGCTTCGAGAACCTGTCCGTGGCCATCGTCGGCGACATCCTGCACTCGCGTGTGGCCCGTTCCGACATGCTCGCCCTCAAGGCACTGGGCTGCCCGGACATTCGCGTGATCGGCCCGAAAACCCTGATCCCGATCGGTATCGAGCAGTACGGTGTGAAGGTCTACACCGACCTCGCCGAAGGCCTGAAAGACGTCGACGTGGTGATCATGCTGCGCCTGCAGCGTGAGCGCATGGCCGGCGGCCTGCTCCCCAGCGAGGGCGAGTTCTACCGCCTGTTCGGCCTGACGACTGCACGCCTGGCCGCGGCCAAGCCCGATGCAATCGTCATGCACCCGGGCCCGATCAACCGTGGCGTGGAAATCGAGTCGGCGGTTGCCGACGGCAAGCACTCGGTGATCCTCAACCAGGTCACCTACGGCATCGCCGTGCGCATGGCCGTGCTGTCCATGGCCATGAGCGGGCAGAACGCGCAACGTCAATTCGACCAGGAGAACGCCCTGTGACCATCAGTATTCTCGGCGCCCGGGTCATCGACCCCAACAGCGGCCTGGACCAGGTCACCGACCTGCACCTGGACGGCGGCCGCATTGCCGCCATCGGCGCCGCACCGGCCGGTTTCAGCGCCAGCCGCACGATCCAGGCTGTTGGCCTTGTCGCTGCGCCCGGCCTGGTCGACCTGGGCGTGTCCCTGCGCGAGCCGGGTTACAGCCGCAAAGGCAACATCGCCAGTGAAACCCGCGCGGCCGTTGCCGGTGGTGTCACCAGCCTGTGCTGCCCGCCGCAGACCAAGCCGGTGCTGGACACATCGGCAGTGGCCGAGCTTATCCTTGACCGCGCCCGCGAAGCCGCCAACAGCAAGGTCTACCCGGTCGGCGCCCTGACCAAGGGCCTGGAAGGCGAGCAACTGGCCGAACTGGTGGCCCTGCGTGACACCGGTTGCGTAGCATTTGGCAACGGCCTGAAGGAAATCCCCAACAACCGTACCCTGGCCCGCGCCCTGGAGTATGCCGCCACCTTCGATCTGACGGTGGTGTTCCACTCCCAGGACCGCGATCTGGCCCAGGGCGGCCTGGCCCACGAAGGTGCCATGGCCAGCTTCCTCGGCCTGCCAGGCATCCCGGAAAGCGCCGAAACCGTGGCCCTGGCGCGCAACCTGCTGCTGGTGGAACAAAGCGGCGTGCGTGCGCACTTCAGCCAGATCACCAGTGCCCGTGGCGCGCGGCTGATCGCCCAGGCCCAGGCCTTGGGCCTGCCTGTGACCGCCGATGTAGCGCTGTACCAGCTGATCCTCACGGACGAGTCGCTGCGCGAGTTCTCCAGCCTGTACCACGTGCAGCCGCCACTGCGCACCGCTGCCGACCGTGACGGATTGCGCGAGGCGGTGAAGTCGGGGGTGATCCAGGCAATCTCCAGCCACCACCAGCCGCACGAGCGCGACGCCAAGTTGGCCCCGTTCGGCGCCACCGAGCCGGGTATCAGCAGCGTCGAGTTGCTGCTGCCACTGGCCATGACCCTGGTGCAGGACGGCCTGCTCGACCTGCCGACCTTGCTGGCCCGTCTGAGCAGCGGCCCGGCTGCCGCCCTGCGCCTGCCGGCCGGTGAGCTGAAAGTGGGGGGCGCGGCCGACCTGGTGCTGTTCGACCCGCAAGCGTCCACCGTTGCCGGCGAACAATGGTTCTCCCGCGGCGAGAACTGCCCGTTCATCGGCCACTGCCTGCCGGGTGCGGTGCGTTATACCTTGGTCGATGGCCACGTCTGCCACGAGGCCTGAGTAACATGCTTCGCGGGCACGCCCGCTCCCACAGGATCACCACAATTCCAAGGCATGTGGTAACCCTGTGGGAGCGGGCATGCCCGCGAATGCCTTCACATAGTCCCCCCGCCAAGCGCGACCATTCATCCCCCCCGGTTGAAATCCTTCCCCCCACCCCCATATGAGTCTGCATCAGGCACTTTCGCCCCGCTGCGTGGAGACTCTCCCCTTGACCACAATCGTTTCTGTCCGCCGTAACGGCAAAGTCGTCATGGGCGGCGACGGCCAGGTATCCCTTGGCAACACCGTGATGAAAGGCAACGCCAAGAAGGTGCGCCGCCTGTACCACGGCCAGGTCATCGCGGGCTTCGCCGGCGCTACCGCCGACGCTTTCACCCTGTTCGAGCGCTTTGAAGGTCAGCTGGAAAAACACCAGGGCCACCTGGTACGCGCCGCCGTCGAGCTGGCCAAGGAATGGCGTACCGACCGCTCCCTGAGCCGCCTGGAAGCCATGCTCGCCGTGGCCAACAAGGATGCATCCCTGATCATCACCGGCAACGGTGACGTGGTCGAACCCGAAGACGGCCTGATCGCCATGGGTTCCGGCGGCGCCTATGCCCAGGCCGCAGCCCGTGCCCTGCTGAACAAGACCGACCTCTCGGCCCGCGAAATCGCCGAGACCGCCCTGAACATCGCCGGCGACATCTGCGTGTTCACCAACCACAACCTGACCATCGAGGAGCAGGACCTGGCCGACTGATTCAGCTGTTCTGGCGCCCCTTCCCGGCGAAGGGGCTTTTCCACGCTGACTCATCTGCCCAAGGACCGTATTGATCATGTCCATGACCCCCCGCGAGATCGTCCACGAACTCAACCGCCACATCATCGGCCAGGACGACGCCAAGCGCGCCGTGGCCATTGCGCTACGCAACCGCTGGCGGCGCATGCAGCTCCCTGCCGAGCTGCGTGCCGAAGTCACCCCCAAGAACATCCTGATGATCGGCCCTACCGGCGTCGGCAAGACCGAAATCGCCCGCCGTCTGGCCAAGCTGGCCAACGCGCCGTTCCTCAAGGTCGAAGCCACCAAATTCACCGAAGTGGGCTACGTGGGCCGCGACGTCGAGTCGATCATCCGTGACCTGGCCGATGCCGCGCTGAAGATGCTGCGCGAGCAGGAAATCATCCGCGTGCGCCACCGCGCCGAAGACGCCGCCGAAGACCGCATCCTCGACGCCCTGCTGCCCCAGGCGCGCGTCACCAGCTTCAGCGAAGAAGCCGCACAGACCAGCAGCGACTCCAACACCCGCCAGCTGTTCCGCAAGCGCCTGCGCGAAGGCCAGCTGGACGACAAGGAAATCGAGATCGAAGTGGCCGATGCCGTCGGTGTCGAAATTGCTGCGCCGCCCGGTATGGAAGAAATGACCAACCAGCTGCAGAGCCTGTTTGCCAACATGGGCAAGGGCAAGCGCAAAGCGCGCAAGCTGAAGGTAAAAGAAGCGCTGAAGATGGTTCGCGATGAAGAAGCGAGCCGCCTGGTCAACGAGGAAGAGCTCAAGGCCAAGGCCCTGGAAGCGGTCGAACAGCACGGCATCGTGTTTATCGACGAAATCGACAAGGTTGCCAAGCGTGGCAACGTTGGCGGCGCCGACGTGTCCCGCGAAGGCGTGCAGCGCGACCTGCTGCCGCTGATCGAAGGCTGCACCGTCAACACCAAGCTGGGCATGGTCAAGACCGACCACATTCTGTTCATTGCCTCGGGTGCCTTCCACCTGAGCAAGCCGAGCGACCTGGTGCCCGAGCTGCAAGGCCGCCTGCCGATCCGTGTCGAGCTGAAGGCACTGACCCCGGAAGACTTCGAGCGCATCCTGCAAGAGCCGCACGCGTCGCTGACCGAGCAGTACCAGGCATTGCTGAAGACCGAAGGCCTGAACATCGAGTTCCTCGCCGACGGCATCAAGCGCCTGGCCGAGATTGCCTACCAGGTCAACGAGAAAACCGAAAACATCGGTGCCCGCCGCCTGCACACCCTGCTCGAGCGCTTGCTCGAAGAGGTGTCGTTCAGTGCGGGCGACCTGGCCAGCACCCATGACGAAGCGCCGATCCAGATCGACGCGGCGTATGTGAACAGCCACCTTGGTGAGCTGGCACAGAACGAAGACCTGTCGCGTTACATTCTGTAAGACCGGTTTCGACAGCTTCGCGGGCACGCCCGCTCCTATACGGACCACCACAGGCCCAAGGCATGTCGTGATCTGTGCAGGGGCGGGCTTGCCCGTGAAGAGGCCCTTGAATCCCTTTCCCATAAGCTGGAAGCTGTGCTTCATCAGCTCCCGAGAGATTCTGCCCATGGCCCGCCTGCCTACCGCCATCAACCTGCACAAAGCCTCCAAAACCCTCAGCCTCACCTACGCGCCCGGCGAGGTCTACCACCTGCCCGCCGAATTCCTGCGCGTGCACTCTCCCTCCGCCGAGGTCCAGGGCCACGGCAATCCCATCCTGCAGTTCGGCAAGATCAATGTCGGCCTCAGTGGCCTGGAACCTGCCGGCCAATATGCACTGAAACTGACCTTCGACGACGGTCATGACAGCGGCTTGTTCACCTGGGAATACCTTGAGCAACTGTGCTTGCGCCAGGAACAACTGTGGGCGGAGTACCTCGACGAGTTACACAAGGCCGGCAAATCCCGCGACCCGGCCGAATCTGTGGTCAAGCTCATGCTCTAGCGCAAGGCCTGCGGGGTTTAGAGCGCATTTTCTAAATTCATCTGTTTGAATGACTTGAAGACAGCCCAGTGAAGGGCTGTCTTGCGCATTACACGAAAGTCGGGTAACCAATGTGTGTGGCAAGTTCCCTGCATGGCTTTTCAGGTCGTCAGGAGCCACGCAGCACCGCTGTTCCTTATCACTGGTCACCCGAGTAGCAGTACCGGGCTCAGGGCTGTGCACCCGCCACAGCAACCGGTACTCGTCTCAGGACAACGGAGCGTCGTAGATGAGTAACAAGAACAACGATGAGCTGCAGCGGCAGGCCTCGGAAAACACCCTGGGGCTGAACCCGGTCATCGGCATCCGCCGCAAGGACCTGTTGAGCTCGGCACGCACCGTGCTGCGCCAGGCCGTGCGCCAACCGCTGCACAGCGCCAAACATGTGGCTCACTTTGGCCTGGAGCTGAAGAACGTGCTGCTGGGCAAATCCAGCCTGGCCCCGGAAAGCGACGACCGTCGCTTCAATGACCCGGCCTGGAGCAACAACCCGCTGTACCGCCGCTACCTGCAAACCTATCTGGCCTGGCGCAAGGAGCTGCAGGACTGGGTCAGCAGCAGCGACCTGTCCCCCCAGGACATCAGCCGCGGCCAGTTCGTCATCAACCTGATGACCGAGGCCATGGCGCCGACCAATACCCTGTCCAACCCGGCTGCGGTCAAACGCTTCTTCGAAACCGGCGGCAAGAGCCTGCTCGATGGCCTGTCCAACCTGGCCAAGGACATGGTCAATAACGGCGGCATGCCCAGCCAGGTGAACATGGATGCCTTCGAAGTGGGCAAGAACCTGGGCACCAGCGAAGGCGCGGTGGTATACCGCAACGATGTGCTGGAGCTGATCCAGTACAGCCCCATCACCGAACAGGTGCATGCCCGCCCGCTGCTGGTGGTACCACCGCAGATCAACAAGTTCTACGTGTTCGACCTCAGCCCAGAAAAGAGCCTGGCGCGTTTCTGCCTGCGCTCGCAGCAGCAGACCTTCATCATCAGCTGGCGCAACCCGACCAAGGCCCAGCGCGAGTGGGGCCTGTCCACCTACATCGATGCGCTGAAAGAAGCCGTCGACGCGGTGCTGGCGATTACCGGCAGCAAAGACTTGAACATGCTCGGCGCCTGCTCCGGCGGTATCACCTGCACCGCGCTGGTGGGCCACTATGCCGCCATTGGCGAGAACAAGGTCAACGCCCTGACCCTGCTGGTCAGCGTGCTGGACACCACCATGGACAACCAGGTCGCATTGTTTGTCGACGAGCAGACCTTGGAGGCTGCCAAGCGCCACTCCTATCAGGCGGGCGTGCTGGAAGGCAGCGAAATGGCCAAGGTGTTCGCCTGGATGCGCCCCAACGACCTGATCTGGAATTACTGGGTAAACAACTACCTGCTCGGCAATGAGCCCCCCGTGTTCGACATCCTGTTCTGGAACAACGACACCACGCGCCTGCCGGCCGCCTTCCACGGCGACCTGATCGAAATGTTCAAGAGCAACCCGCTGACCCGCCCCGACGCCCTGGAAGTGTGCGGCACCGCGATCGACCTGAAACAGGTCAAATGCGACATCTACAGCCTCGCCGGCACCAACGACCACATCACCCCATGGCCGTCATGCTACCGCTCGGCACATCTGTTCGGCGGCAAGATCGAATTCGTACTGTCCAACAGCGGGCATATCCAGAGCATCCTCAACCCGCCGGGTAACCCGAAGGCACGTTTCATGACCGGTGCCGACCGCCCGGGCGACCCGGTGGCCTGGCAGGAAAACGCCATCAAGCATGCAGACTCCTGGTGGTTGCACTGGCAGAGTTGGCTGGGCGAGCGTGCCGGCGCGCTGAAAAAGGCACCGACCCGCCTGGGCAACCGTGCGTATGCCGCCGGTGAAGCCTCCCCAGGCACCTACGTTCACGAGCGTTGAGTTACAGCGCCGTGGCGGCCTGCAAGGCGCCACGGTGTTTACTTCACCCAAGAGTCACGTGCATGCCGCAACCCTATATCTTCAGGACCGTCGAGCTGGACAACCAGTCCATCCGCACCGCTGTTCGCCCCGGCAAGCCGCACCTGACGCCGTTGCTGATCTTCAACGGCATCGGCGCCAACCTCGAGCTGGTGTTTCCTTTCATCGAAGCACTTGACCCGGACCTGGAAGTCATCGCCTTCGATGTGCCCGGGGTCGGCGGCTCGTCTACGCCACGCAACCCGTACCGCTTCCCTGGGCTGGCCAAGCTGACCGCGCGGATGCTCGACTACCTCGACTACGGCCAGGTCAACGTCATCGGCGTGTCCTGGGGCGGCGCCCTGGCCCAGCAGTTTGCTCACGATTACCCCGAGCGCTGCAAGAAGCTGGTGCTGGCCGCCACCGCTGCCGGTGCGGTCATGGTGCCAGGCAAGCCCAAGGTGCTATGGATGATGGCCAGCCCCCGGCGTTACGTGCAGCCATCGCATGTCATCCGCATTGCGCCGATGATCTATGGCGGCGGCTTCCGACGTGACCCCGACCTGGCCATGCACCATGCCGCCAAGGTGCGCTCCGGCGGCAAGCTGGGCTACTACTGGCAGCTGTTCGCCGGGCTCGGCTGGACCAGCATCCACTGGCTGCACAAGATCCAGCAGCCCACCCTGGTACTGGCCGGCGACGACGACCCGCTGATCCCGCTGATCAACATGCGCCTGCTGGCCTGGCGGATTCCCAATGCCCAGCTACACATTATCGACGACGGCCATCTGTTCCTGATCACCCGGGCAGAAGCCGTCGCCCCGATCATCATGAAGTTCCTGCAGGAAGAACGTCAGCGTGCGGTCATGCATCCCCGTCCGGCTTCGGGGGGGTGAAACAGCTGCGGCCTGACAGGGAAATGGATTAGACGAGGGAGTGTTGCCATGAAAGACAAACCGGCCAAAGGATCGACAACGCTCCCCGCCACCCGCATGAACGTGCAGAACGCCATCCTCGGCCTTCGCGGCCGCGACCTGCTTTCCACGCTACGCAACGTCGGCCGCCACGGCCTGCGCCACCCGCTGCATGCCGCACACCATCTGCTGGCGCTTGGCGGGCAGTTGGGGCGGGTGATGCTGGGGGACACGCCCTACCAGCCGAACCCGCGTGACGCACGCTTCAGTGACCCGACCTGGAGCCAGAACCCGTTCTACCGCCGCAGCCTGCAGGCCTATCTGGCCTGGCAGAAGCAGACACGCCAGTGGATCGATGAAGGCCACTTGAACGACGATGATCGAGCCCGCGCCCACTTCCTGTTCAACCTGATCAACGATGCGCTGGCGCCCAGCAACTCACTGCTCAATCCGCTGGCGGTCAAGGAGCTGTTCAACACCGGCGGCCAGAGCCTGGTGCGCGGCGTGGCCCACCTGCTCGACGACCTGCGTCACAACGATGGGCTGCCGCGTCAGGTGGACGAGCGCGCCTTTGAAGTGGGCGTTAACCTGGCCGCAACCCCTGGCGCAGTGGTATTTCGCAACGAGCTGCTGGAGCTGATCCAGTACTCGCCGATGAGCGAAAAGCAGCACGCACGCCCACTGCTGGTCGTGCCGCCTCAGATCAACAAGTTCTACATCTTCGACCTCAGCGCTACCAACAGCTTCGTCCAGTACATGCTCAAAAGCGGCTTGCAGGTGTTCATGGTCAGCTGGCGTAACCCCGACCCACGCCACCGTGAATGGGGCCTTTCCAGCTACGTGCAAGCCCTGGAGGAAGCGCTCAATGCCTGCCGCAGTATCAGCGGCAACCGCGACCCCAACCTGATGGGCGCCTGTGCCGGTGGCCTGACCATGGCCGCACTGCAAGGCCACCTGCAAGCCAAGAAGCAATTGCGCCGGGTGCGCAGTGCCACGTATCTGGTCAGCTTGCTGGACAGCAAGTTCGAAAGCCCGGCCAGCCTGTTCGCCGATGAACAAACCATCGAAGCGGCCAAGCGGCGCTCCTATCAGCGTGGCGTGCTGGACGGTGGCGAAGTGGCGCGGATCTTTGCCTGGATGCGGCCCAACGACCTGATCTGGAACTACTGGGTCAACAACTACCTGCTCGGCAAGACACCGCCGGCTTTCGACATCCTGTACTGGAATGCCGACAGCACGCGCCTGCCCGCCGCGCTGCATGGCGACCTGCTGGAGTTTTTCAAGCTCAACCCCTTGACCTACGCGTCCGGGCTGGAGGTGTGCGGTACGCCGATCGACCTGCAGCAGGTCAATATCGACAGCTTTACCGTGGCCGGCAGCAACGACCACATCACGCCATGGGATGCGGTGTACCGCTCGGCGTTACTGCTGGGTGGCGAGCGGCGCTTCGTGCTGGCCAACAGCGGGCATATCCAGAGCATCATCAACCCGCCAGGCAACCCCAAGGCCTACTACCTGGCCAACCCCAAGCTGAGCAACGACCCGCGCGCCTGGTTCCACGATGCCAAGCGCAGCGAAGGCAGCTGGTGGCCGTTGTGGCTGGAGTGGATCACCGCCCGCTCCGGCCTGCTCAAGGCGCCGCGCACTGAACTGGGCAACGCCACTTACCCACCGCTAGGCCCCGCGCCAGGCACCTACGTGCTGACCCGATGAGCTGCTGACTGGATGAAAACCCGCGACCGTATCCTTGAATGCGCCCTGCAGTTGTTCAACCAGCAGGGCGAACCCAACGTATCCACCCTGGAAATTGCCAACGAACTCGGCATCAGCCCAGGCAACCTGTACTACCACTTCCATGGCAAGGAGCCCTTGGTACTGGGCTTGTTCGAGCGTTTTGAGGAAGCGTTGATGCCGCTGCTGGACCCGCCGCTGGAGGTGCGTCTGGACGCAGAGGATTATTGGCTGTTTCTGCACTTGATCGTCGAGCGCATGGCTCAGTACCGCTTCCTTTTCCAGGACTTGTCCAACCTCACCGGGCGCCTGCCCAAGCTCGCCCGAGGCATGCGCGGCCTGATCAATGCGCTCAAACGCACGCTGGCAGCGCTGCTGGCCAGCCTCAAGAGCCAGGGGCTGGTAGAGAGTGATACCCAGGCGCTGGGGCAACTGGTGGAGCAGATCACCCTGACGCTGATGTTCTCGCTGGATTACCAGCGTGTGCTGGGGCGCGAGGGGGATGTGGGGATCGTGGTGTACCAGGTGATGATGCTGGTGGCGCCGCATCTGCAGGCCCAGGCCCGGGCAGCGGCGGAGCAACTGGCGATGAAGTACCTGGAGGGGTAGGCCGAGCAGATCCGTGGTGGGGCCTTCGCGGGCATGCCCGCTCCCACAGGGTCTGCGCTGATGTTCGGATCTGCGCTGTACCTGTGGGAGCGGGCGAGCCCGCGAAGAAAGCGACGCGGTATCAGATCAGGGTACCGGTGCCAGTCGGTGCCGACGGCGTGCTGCTGGCCGGGGAAGCGGCAGGTGCCGGTGCTGTGGTCGCAGCAGGCGCAGCGCTGGCAGCTGGTGCTGCTGGTTTGGCCGCTGCCGGTTTGGCTGGAGCTTTCTTCACCGCAGGTTTCTTGGCTGCCGCAGGTTTGGCCGCTGCAGGCTTGGCTGCTGGCTTGGCTGCGGGTTTTGCCGCTGCGGTTTTAGCAGCAGGCTTGGCTGCCGCTGCCTTGGCCAGTGGCTTGGCCGCGGCCTTGCCCGCAGCCGGCTTCGTCGAAGTGCGCGAAGAAATCGGCGTAACCGAAGCACCGGTCAACTTCTCGATCTGCTTGGTCAGGCTATCCACCTGCTGGTGCAGTGCCTTGATCTCGTTGCGGCTCGGCACGCCAAGACGCGAGATGGCGCTGTTAAGGCGCTTGTCGAAGGCTTCTTCGAGTTCGCTCCACTTGCCCAGCGCACGGTCCTTCACGCCCGACACCCGCGAAGTGGTCGAAGACTTGGCAGTCTCGGCAACATCTTCAGCCGTCTTTTTCGCCTGCTTCTCGGCCTTCTCGCCATCCTTCACCAACGAGTCGAACAGCTTCGGTCCGTCCTGGTCGATCTTCGAATAGATACCCAGCCCCGCCAGCCAGATCTTGCGGGAGTATTTCTCGATCCCGCCGACCCAGGAGCTGCCTTCTTTTTCGGTGTTCTTCTTGCCAGCCATCCTGCTCTCCTTATGGTTTGTGCGCGACACGCTCAAGCAGCTCATGTAACTGTTCAAGCTTGATCGACAACGCCTCAACGTCATGTTTAGACGGAATACCCAGGCGATTCAAGGCGCGACCGACCCGTGCGTCAAAAGCTTTTTCGATCTTGTCGAGTTGAATTTCTACCTTGCCGGGTACGCGGCTCACTTCTTCACCGACTTCGTCAAGCTGGTGGTTGGCGGCATCGAGCTCTTTGTCGATGCGCTTCTTGCCGCGCGTCTCGACACTTTCACCCGCCCTGACCAGCTCCTTGAAATAATCAGAGCCTTCCTGACCAACGCGGGCGTAGGCGCCGATACCGGCCAGCCAGATCTTGCGCGCATAGCCGCGCACCTCGCCAAGCGTGCCCAGGGCTTCGTCTTTTTTCTTCACAATCACTTTGGCCATGCTGTGTACCTCATGCTCATGAGTGGTGGAAAACCGCCCACGGAGGTTGGGCTTGAACATAAGGTAGGGAAGAAAATTAGAAACCTCACCCTAAGGTCTTCGTTGTCGCATCTATATACCGCAAGCCCCTTCGCCCATAGCGCTAGCGTCGCAAGCTTCACCTCACGGACATCGACGCCATGACTGTTGTAGCAAACCCACCCAGGCTGACGTTCAAGCAAAGCGTGGCAGCCTGTTTCTCCAAACGACCCAGCCTGCGGGACGTTTTATCAAAGGAAGCATTCCTGACTTTCAGCGACCGGTATCCATGGTTGCACCGCAACCATCCTCATATCACATCGCTCGACCCTTTCGTCATCCTGCATGCACCGGCCAGCACAGATGATCTGCCACGTCAGAGCGGGCTGCTGGACGAGCTTCTCCGGCATTTCCTGACCAAGGAACGTGTGCAACTGGGCGCCGCAGACAAGCTGAGCATCAGCCCTCCCCATGTGTTTCAAGTTCAGCAGCAAGGCCAGGACAACATTCGCCAACCCGAAATCATGCCGGACCTGACGAAGCTCAGCGATGACTTCGATACCGTGCTTGGTGCGTTGATACCCGCCTTCCAGCAAGCCCAGGTCGGCTTCTGGAACGGATTCGACGAAGACAGCCAAATCTCGCGCATGCTCTGGCTGGAACACACCATCAAGGCCGCATTGCTCGAGAACCTCCCTCGCCAAGGCCTTGAAGATGATGAAACAGCGGCAATGTACACCCTGCTCGACGGGGTACACGACAGCCTGGCTGTCGAGGCGATACAAGTCACGCTCGGAACGGATAGCGGGGCACACACCGTTACCCTACCGGATCTATTGCTCATCACCACAAGTGGCAACCGCAACCTGGTTCTGCAATGCAAGCCCTGCGGTTCGGTTCGTCGCCATGTCGACCTGCCCAGCTTTGCCACTGCGCTGCAACAGCAGCTAGCGCAACGCTATCGCTTCGAGGCGTTGTCCTGGGCGCACACACCGGTGATCGGACGGCCTTTCGCCTTCCAGGCCAGGCAGCTGCTGAACGATATCCTTGACGACATCGGACGCCTGCGTCTTGGTGGACTGGCAACCGTCGACGAGTTGGAGCGACAACTGCGCCAGGTGAGCGACCCGTCAGCTTACTTCTTCGACCTGCCTTCACAGGAACGAACTGCACCCGCCGTCAGCCCGCCGCGATGGCTGCTCAATGCCAGCGCTGAGGACCGCTATGCCTATCACACTGCACTGCTCGATCTGGCGGCGAACCAAGGTCGGTCGAAAGGTCGCACATCGCTGGGCGATGTCGAGGATATCCGTGATTACGCCGCTCGCCGCTTGCGTGAGACCCTGCAGACCAGCTACCCAGACAAGGCGGTACACGACCCGAACGAGGTGCACATCCGCATTTCCCAGGCCATCATCGGCCCCGGCACACAAGGGCAGTCACTGTTCTTGCGCACGGTGCCCCTGACCGACCTGGCAATTTCACGCCTGCGGCTGGAGGCTGGCGAGGTGATGAGCGGGATGAATTTCGAGGACGGCTCGCCTGTAACCGACTGGCTGAGCATCGACCAGATCAGGGGCCTGATTCATCAGGTCGACATCGGCGGTCACTACCCCTCCTACCTGAAGGACCAAGTCAACACCCAACCGCGCAGGGCCGAGCGGATACGACAGCATGCCAGGGAATGGCGTTACGCCCTTCGGTTCAGCACCCTGAAGGCCAAGATCGAGCAACAGCTTGGCGAAACGGCAAGCCAGGCAATGCTCAGGTTCTGCCAGGGCATGGACAATGGCGTGGACCTTCTGCGCATCGCCCCCCTGGCGTTCCTTTGCGCGCCTGGCGCTTCGGCAAGCGATGTGGCACACGGGATGTTCATCATCGAAATACCGGCAAGCGGCAGTTGGGTCTTGTACCGCCCATTCTATGTCGACAAGGCGTTGCAGGAATTTCCGACCCTCGAACTGTTGATGGACGCAATCCGCAGCAGGGGCGAACTGCAAGAGAGCGTATTGGCCTGGCTCGACGATGACGCGCGTCCGATTTACCAGAACGACGGGTTCAAGCACCCGCACTTGCACCCGAATATTACAACGCTGACGCACTTGCTCAATGTGCCGGTCGAGCTGCTGGACGGCCTTTTGCAACGCCTCAGACGCCCGGTCCAGGCCTCGTTCCAGGCGTGGACGGAAGACCTGGACACTCATCTGTTCAACGCCCGTATCGAGACCATGTTATTGGCCTCAGCCAGCAACAGCGTCTCCAATGCTCAAGAAGTGCGGGCTTTGGTGAAGGAGGCTGCTTGGGCGATCTTCAATACCGTCACCCAACTTTGGCATGGCCCGATGACCACCCTGGTGTGGCTGGTGGTGGCGCTGTCGGCAGCCAAGGAAGACGTGGAGGCGCTGATCAAGCGCAGCGGTGACAACAAGATCGTCGCTGCCATAGACCTGATCACCAACCTGGCCTTGCTCCTTGCCCACCGCCCTGCAACGCCACCCGTCAACAGCGAAGAGGCCGCTACGCTCCGTTTTTCAGGCCCTGCACCGAAGGCAGACTCCCCGCCGCCAGCGCTCGAGCAGCCACAGGAGAAACCCTGGCAGGCCCCCGTCGAGGCGACGCAGCCCAGGATCATGCGGGTAAATGCCTGGTGTGAGGAGCAGAGCCTGAGCAAGCTGTCGGTCCAGGTGCGTCAGTCAATGGCCCAATTGCAAGCTTCGCAGCCGCTGGAAGGGCACGTGCCACTGGCAAAGGGCCGTCTGCGGGGGCTGTACAGCATCGCCGGCCGTTACTACGTCAAGCTCGGCGATGACGCCTATGAGGTCATCGAGACCTGGAACGGCATGCAGATCATCGGGCCCGAGCCGAGCAACAGCGAATGGGTGTCGCAATGGAATGGCGACCCGGACGGTTACCACATCATTGGTCGTGAGCGGCAAAAAGGGCCATGGCTTACGCGCTGGCATGAACAATGGACTTTGAACGTGAGCCTCTTTGGCGGCATGCCAAAGGACAGGCACACCATCAACGCTGAAAACCGCCAACGGTTCGACACGTTGAGCGCAACCGCCACGGCGAATCAATACACGCTTAATCAGATGGCGCCACTGATGGAACGCAGTCAAGTGCAACTGCAGGTTTATGACGACCTCGCGCTGGAGTACAGCCTGGCTGTCGATGCTCTGCCTGCACAGGAGCGCGCTTCACCGCCGCCAGCATTGCAACTTCAGAGGCAGGCACTCAAAGCCCAGCGCCTGCGCCACTTGCCAGAGATCAGGGCATCCGCACTCTACCTGGAACGGCAGAGCACGCTGTTGCATGGGAACATCGAAGTGTTCAAGGAGATGGCCGAACCACGGTTCAGCAAATTCGACACCCGAGCCCCGAACCGACGCCGATACGGCAATTGGTACGGTGCAGCCATCGAAAACGACATGCTGCTGTGCCGCCGCTTGCTGGAGCAGGTCGACCACCAGGCACTGAGCGCACAGTCCATCGGGCTGCCCCGCGTTCCAGAGACTGCCGAGCAGATACAGCAATACCTCGATTATCGCGAACGGGTACGCGATTCTAGCCAGGCCAGCCGCCGCCTGCTTGTCGTCAGCCAGCGGCTGGATCGGATCCTGGCGGAAACACTGCAGGACCCCAAGATCGATTTTCCCAATAAAGCCACGAAACTCGCCCAGACCATTGAACGCAGGACGTATTCGACACTGGTCATTCGGGCCCAGCTGCTCAGTGACCTGGCCTACCTCGCCGTGGACAAGACCCGCCTCTCTGCGGACACGGCCGAGGACTTGCTTGCGATGCGCGCGCCGCTCAGCGGCATCGAATTCAGCCGCACAGTGTGGAGCCACGACGGGCTGGCAGCCACCGAAGAGACGGCCCAAGTCAAAGCCGAACTGCTTCAGGATATCCTTCAGAAATACCGTACCGTGCTGGATCGAGCCCAATACATGAGGACACTGGACTCGCCTGCGCTGGTCGCTGACGTACTGGACGAATACATACGCGAACTGTCCTCCATTACCCAGATCACGGAGCAGCAACTGAGCGCGACCTTGACCAACCTCGACAGTGGCATCAGTCCCCCCTCGCCAGCGCCCTATCATCGCCCCGCAACGATCAAGCGCCGGGTCATCCGTGTTGACCAAGGCCGACCGCTGCTGGTGGAAATCGATCAAATGGGCAACCGGGCCATCCAGCGCAGTGCATTCAACCAGGAGCCTGCGGGCAGTTTCGCGCAACGCGACGGGGTGTGGCATGCCGTGCCTGAGCACGCGCGGCCGGCCCTGCATGACCGGGCACAGTTGCGCCAGCGAGCAAACCGCCTGCTGGCAGAGGTGGATGGAAAAATCGCCTTCGCCGCTCACTATGCCGATGAGCCCAACAGCCTGAGCGACTTTCTGGAATGGCCGGCAGGTGACATGCGCGAAGTGCAGCAGCAACTGACCGAGCTTAACAATCCACTGGATTACGGCTTGGTCGAACTCCTTCGGGCAGCGGTAGACCGCGTCCATCACGAAAAACTTCGGCTACTCACCGACGCGTATCTGAACACCCGCCATCCCGACGGCAAGGCCCTTCGCTTCCTGGCTGAGCAGAAGCGGATTCGGATCAGGCAAACCGTGATTCGCCGGCAGTTACGTCACGCCAATGATTACCTCGACGTCTACGAGGTTCGCGATGTGCAAGCGCCACAGCGGTTACTGTGGGAGGCGCATTTTCATTATCCCAGCCTCGAAGCGAGGGGGCATGACTTCGTCAAGGGCCACCTCAAATTCTGGGATGCGGGCGTAAGGGGCCGCAAGGCCCTGCTCGAGCAAGCAGCAAGCGCACGGGAGCGCATCGCGATCTACCGCGGCGATCTGCGCCTGGAGCAGGTGATTGGTATCATTCCCTTCCCGGCGGACGCGCCGCAGTAGCCAGAGAGCGGCGCCGGCTCAGGCCAGGGCCTTGTCCAGCGCCCGCTCGATCTCACCCTTGATGGTGCCACTCATCATCGACAGCATCATGCCCAGCTTCAATTCCACGCGGATGCTGTCGTCGCCAATGTGCACGCTGCCATTGGCGCCACTGCGCGCAACGTCCACGCGGTCGCCGTTCCAGGTGGCCTTGAGGTCGTACTCGCGGCTGAGCTTGTCGACCAGCGCTTCGGCCTTGGCGCGGGCGGCATCACGGCCGAGGGAGTGTTTGCGTTCGACGCTGATCTGGGTCATGCAGGCGTTCCTGAAGATGTAGACATAATGAGCATTATGCCCGCCCCTGCCCACTGGCACACCCCGCCAAGACAAATCCGCCCGTTCGCCCTAGAATGGCGGTAATTTTTTCCGGTGAAGCGATATGAACGACCAGCGCAAAGGCGACCACGCCGAACCCACCACCCATTTCGGCTATCAGGACGTACCTGAAAGCCAGAAGGCAAGGAAAGTTGCCGAAGTGTTCCACTCGGTGGCAGCCAAGTACGACCTGATGAACGACGTGCTTTCCGGCGGCATGCACCGCCTGTGGAAGCGCTTTACCATCGAGCTGTCGGGCGTGCGCAGCGGCAACCGCGTGCTGGACATCGCCGGCGGTACCGGTGACCTCGCGGCCAAGTTCTCGCGTCTTGTCGGGCCGACCGGGCAGGTGGTGCTGGCCGACATCAACGATTCGATGCTCAAGGTAGGCCGTGACCGCCTGCTTGACCGCGGCGTGGCCGGCAATATCGAGTTCGTCCAGGCCGATGCTGAAAAGCTGCCGTTCCCGGACAACCACTTCGACTGCGTGACCATCGCTTTCGGCCTGCGCAACGTCACCCACAAGGACGCCGCCATCCGTTCGATGCTGCGCGTGCTCAAGCCCGGTGGCCGCCTGTTGATCCTGGAGTTCTCCAAGCCGACCAACAAGCTGATGTCCAAGGCCTACGACGCCTACTCGTTCGCCTTCATGCCGCTGGCTGGCAAGCTGATCACCAATGACGCCGAGAGCTACCGTTATCTCGCCGAGTCGATCCGCATGCACCCTGACCAGGAAACCCTGAAGAGCATGATGGTCGAGGCCGGTTTCGACCGCGTCACCTACCACAACATGACCAGCGGCATCGTTGCCGTGCACCGGGGAATCAAACCCTGATGTTGCTGGCCGGGCTGCTCGCCAGCGTCGAACATGGCCTGAACCGCATCCTGCGCCTGGACAGCACGGCCCTGCCGCGGCTGGCCGCGCTGGAAGGCAAGGTCATCGAAATCGACTGCCGCCAACCAGCCCTGCAGCTGTTCATCCTGCCCGACGAAGAAGGCCTGATGCTCGCCGCCCACTGGCAGGGTGAGGTCGACTGCAGCCTGCGTGCCCCCGCCGGTAGCCTGGCGCAACTGGCCCTGGCCAAGGACAAGACCGCCGTGCTGCACAGCCCGCAGGTCGAGCTGCACGGCGACAGCGCCGTACTGCTCGACCTGTTTGGTGTGCTGCAGGACCTGGAACTGGACTGGGAGCACGAGCTGCAACGCTGGCTTGGTCCGGTCGCCACGGCAATGCTGGCCGGCCATATCCGCCTGCGCGCTCGCTGGACTCGCCAAGGCCTGGCACGTTTCAGCCAGAGCCTGTCCGAATACCTGGCCGAAGAATCCCGTACCCTGGTCGGCAAGCGCGAGGCCGAAGCCGCCTTCAGCGAGCTCGATGCCTTGAAGCTTGATACAGAACGCCTCGAAGCGCGCCTCAGGCGCCTGTCCCGATCCCTTGATACCAGCGATAACGCATGAAGCTGCTCGCCGTCCGACGTCTTTTTCGCATCCAGCGTGTGGTGATCCGCTACCGCCTCGATGACCTGCTGTTCGACCAACCCTTGCTGCCCTGGTGGCTGGCCAGCCTGCGCCTGTTGATGCCATGGCGCTGGCTGCCACGCAAACCCACCGAGCTCAGCCGCGGCGCGCGCCTGCGCCTGGCGCTGCAGGACCTGGGGCCGATCTTCATCAAGTTCGGCCAGCTGCTTTCCACCCGCCGCGACCTGCTCCCCCCCGACATCGCCGACGAGCTGATGCGGTTGCAGGACCGTGTCCCCCCCTTCGACCCGAAAAAAGCCGTGGCCTTGATCGAGGAACAGCTCGGTGCGAAGGTCGGCGAGGTGTTCAGCCGCTTCGACGTCGAGCCACTGGCCTCGGCCTCGGTGGCCCAGGTGCACGCCGCACGCCTGAAAACCGGCGAAGAGGTGGTGGTCAAGGTGGTGCGTCCGGGCCTGAAACCGGTCATCGCCCAGGACCTGGCCTGGCTGTTCCTGATCGCAAAGGCCGCTGAACGTGCCTCGGCGGATGCCCGTCGCTTGCACCCGGTGGAAATCGTCGGCGACTACGAAAAAACCATCTACGACGAGCTCGACCTGCTGCGCGAGGCTGCCAACGCCAGCCAGCTGCGGCGCAACTTCGAAGGCTCCGAGCTGATGTACGTGCCCCAGGTGTACTGGGACCTGTGCCGCCCCAAGGTGCTGGTGATGGAGCGCATCTACGGCGTACCGGTGACCGACATGACCACCCTGGCCGACCAGCGCACCGACATGAAGCTGCTGGCCGAGCGCGGCGTGGAAGTGTTCTTCACCCAGGTGTTCCGCGACAGCTTCTTCCATGCCGACATGCACCCCGGCAACATCTTCGTCAGCACGGTCAAGCCGTGGAGCCCGCAGTACATTGCCATCGACTGCGGCATCGTCGGCAGCCTCACCGCCGAGGACCAGGACTACCTGGCGCGCAACCTGTTTGCCTTCTTCAAACGTGACTACCGCCGCGTGGCCCAGTTGCACATCGACTCGGGCTGGGTGCCGGCAAACACCAAGGTCAACGAGTTCGAAGCAGCGATTCGCACCGTGTGCGAGCCGATCTTCGAAAAACCGTTAAAAGATATTTCCTTCGGCCAAGTGCTGATGCGCCTGTTCCAGACCGCACGGCGCTTCAACATGGAAGTGCAGCCACAGTTGGTATTGCTGCAGAAAACCCTGCTCAACATCGAAGGCCTGGGCCGTCAGCTGTACCCCGACCTGGACCTGTGGAGCACCGCCAAACCGTACCTCGAACGCTGGATGCGCGACCGCTATAGCCCCAAGGCCGTGTTCGGCAACCTGCACAGCCAGGTCGAGCAACTGCCGCACCTGGCCGGCATGACCCGCGACCTGCTCGAACGCCTGTCGCAGCCTCACCTGCACGATCCACAATTGCCGGAACGGCGCCGCCAGGGCGACCGCTGGGCGCTGCGCCTGCTCGGCGCCGGCCTGCTCGGCGGTGGCGCAGTTTTGGCCGCAGGCGCTGCTGAAACCGCCAGCCTGGCCGCCCCGGCCGCCTGGCCCGCCTGGTTGATGCTGGCTGCGGGCCTTTACCTGATCGTGCGCCAATAGCCAGCCGCGCCTGTGGCTGGCACACTAGCGCAAAGGGCTCGGCACAGGAGCGGGCCCGCTTTGGAGTCGACGATGAAAGACTGGCTGGACGAGATCAAGTGGAACAGCGATGGCCTGGTACCGGCAATCGCTCAGGACCACAAGACCGGACGTGTGCTGATGATGGCCTGGATGAACCGTGAATCGCTGGCCCTGACAGCCGCCGAGCAGCGTGCCATCTACTGGTCGCGTTCGCGTGGCAAGCTGTGGCGTAAAGGCGAGGAATCCGGGCATGTGCAAAAACTGCATGAGCTGCGCCTGGACTGCGACGCCGACGTGATCATCCTGATGGTCGAGCAACTGGGTCATATCGCCTGCCATACCGGTCGTGAAAGCTGCTTCTACCGCGTCTATGAAGACGGCCAGTGGAAAATCGTCGACCCGGTCCTGAAGGACCCGGATGCCATCTACAACGCAGGACACTGACATGAGCGACACCCTCAACCGCCTGGCCGAAGTGCTTGAAGAACGCAAGCAAGCGGCGCCTGACAGCTCCTACGTGGCCAGCCTGTACCACAAGGGCCTGAACAAGATCCTTGAAAAGCTCGGCGAAGAGTCGGTCGAAACGATCATTGCTGCCAAGGATGCCCAGATCAGCAAGGATTACAGCGATGTCATCTACGAAACCGCCGACCTGTGGTTTCATAGCCTGGTGATGCTCAGTGCGCTGGGCCAGCATCCACAAGCCGTGCTGGATGAACTGGAACGCCGCTTCGGCTTGTCCGGGCATGATGAGAAGGCCGCACGCCAGCCATCTGCCTGACGTTTTATTGGGGGCGCCCGCTCCCACAGGCACCGGGTTGCCGGATCGATATGCTGTACACACAATTCTCAGGAGTACGAAATGGGTATCTTTGACTGGAAACACTGGATCGTCCTGCTGGTGGTCGTGGTTCTGGTGTTCGGCACCAAGAAACTGAAGAACTTCGGCAGCGACCTGGGCGAATCGATCAAGGGCTTCCGCAAGGCCATGAACGAGGAAGAGTCCAAGCCGGCCGAGCAGACTCCGCCGCCTGCCCAGCCTGTGCCGCCGGTGCAAAACACCGCGCAGCCGCAACAAGGCCACACAATCGAAGGCCAGGCACAACCGGTCCAAGAGCCGCAGCGGAAAGACTGACCCATGTTCGGCATGAGTTTCAGCGAGCTGCTGCTCGTCGGCCTGGTCGCCCTGCTGGTGCTCGGCCCCGAGCGCCTGCCGGGTGCCGCGCGCACGGCAGGCCTGTGGATCGGCCGGCTCAAGCGCAGCTTCAATAGCATCAAGATGGAAGTGGAGCGAGAAATTGGCGCCGACGACATCCGCCGCCAGCTGCATAACGAGCACATCCTGCAGATGGAAGAGGAAGCCAAGCGCATCCTCAACCCAATGACGCCACCCGCGCAGCCGCCGGTCACCACGGCCAGCGTGCAGCCACCTGCCGGGCTCGAAGCCAGGCCGGTCGAAGCACCTGCTGCCCCGGCCGCACCGTCTGAACCGCCTCAACCGCCGCGAGCCCCATGAGCGAGAATCCGGAACACGACCAGCCGATGCCGCTGGTTTCACACCTGACCGAACTGCGCACCCGCCTACTGCGCTGCGTTGCCGTCATTTTCCTGATCTTTGCCGGGCTGTTCTCCTTCGCCCAGCAGATCTACACACTGGTTTCCGCGCCACTGCGCGAGCACTTGCCGGCCAATGCGACGATGATCGCCACCGATGTGGCCTCGCCGTTCCTCACGCCGTTCAAGCTGACCATGATCGTCTCGCTGTTCCTGGCCATCCCGTTCATCCTCCAGCAGATCTGGGGCTTTATCGCGCCAGGGCTATACCGCCATGAAAAGCGCATCGCCATTCCACTGTTGGTGTCGAGCATCTTCCTGTTCTATGCCGGCATGGCCTTCGCCTATTTCCTGGTATTCCCGCTGATCTTCGGTTTCTTCGCCAGCGCCACGCCAGAAGGCGTTTCGATGATGACCGACATCGCAAGCTACCTCGACTTCGTGATGACGCTGTTCTTCGCCTTTGGCGTGGCCTTCGAAATCCCGGTGGCAGTGGTGCTGCTGGTGTGGATCGGCGTCGTCGACGTGAAGTACCTGAAAAAGGCCCGCCCGTATGTGATCATCGGCTGCTTCGTGGTCGGCATGGTCCTCACCCCACCGGACATTTTCTCCCAGACCCTGCTGGCCGTGCCCATGTGGCTGCTGTTCGAGATCGGTGTGCTGTGCGGCAGCCTGATCCGCAAGCGCAGCGCCCACGACGAAACCGCCGACGACCATAACGACCAGCCACCTGCGACCCAACCGTGAACCTGTTGCTTCTTGAAGAGACCGACTTCGTTTCGGCCAACCGCGTCGTTCTTGCTGATCGGCGCTTCACCCATATGCAGGAAATCCACCGCGTGGCGGTGGGCGACAACCTGCGCGTGGGCCGTATCAATGGCCTGATGGGCAAGGCCACGGTGCTGCGCCTGGAAAAACACGAAGCCGAGCTGGCAGTGACCTTCGACCGGCAGCCACCGGCCAAGCTGCCGCTGACCCTGGTGCTGGCGGTGCCTCGGCCCAAAATGCTGCGACGGCTGTTCCAGACCGTGGCCACACTGGGCGTGCCGCGGTTGATCCTGCTGAACAGCTACAAAGTCGAGAAAAGCTTCTGGCAAACGCCTTTCCTGCAGCCCGACACCATTCGCGAGAACCTGATCCTGGGCCTGGAACAAGCGCGCGACACCGTGCTGCCCGAGGTCATCATCGAAAAGCGCTTCAAGCCTTTTGTCGAAGACCGCCTGCCCACCATCGCCGCCGGCACCCTGGGCCTGGTCGGCCACCCCGGCCCTTACCCAGCCTGTCCGCGCGCCGTAGAACAAGCCGTTACCCTGGCCATCGGCCCCGAGGGAGGCTGGATCCCCTACGAAATCGACCTGCTGGGCAAGGCAGGCCTGGCGCCGGTGCAGCTGGGTGATCGCATCTTGCGGGTGGAGACCGCCGTCACCGCGCTGCTTTCGCGTATTTTCTGACACAAACACCCCTTTTTTGCCCATCAAGTTTCCCTCTCCCGGGCCGATGGCCTTGGCAACAAAACAATTATTTGTGCTGCCAAGCCGCCGGGGAGTCGAACATGTATCAATGGTTAGCCCAATCGCTGGGCAATGTGAGCGTCAATCGCAAACTGGGGCTGGGCTTCGGCCTGGTGCTGCTGTTGACCTTGGCCATTACCCTGGTCGGCTGGCACGGCATGGACAGCATCATCGACCGTGGCGACAAACTGGGAAATATCTCTGTCGTCCAGCAATACACCCAGGAACTGCGCATCGCCCGCCAGCTCTATGATCGCCGCCGCGACGACGCTTCGCTGGCAGAGCTGGAAAAAGCCCTGAGCAACCTCGACCGCCAGGTGCAACTGATGCTTGGCCAGATCGAGCAACCCGCCGACCGCCAGCGCCTCGAACAACAGCGCGAGGCAGTGCGCGTCTACCAGCAGGCATTCAACGAGCTGAAGCAGGCCGACCAACGCCGCGAAGCAAGCCGTGATGTACTGGGTAGCAGCGCCGATAAAGTCGTGGAGTTGATTGGCCGCGTACAGCGCAGCCTGCTGCAGGGTGCAGACATCAATCAGTACCAGCACGCGGTGGACGTCAGCGCCCTGCTGCAACAAGCGCGTTTCCAGGTGCGTGGCTACACCTACAGCGGCAATGCCGACTTCCAGCAAACGGCACTGAAAGCCATCGACCAGGCCTTGGCCGAGCTGCGCGCACTGCCGGCCAAAGTGCCAGCCGAACATGCTGCCAGCCTGGATGATGCCGCCACGGCCATGGGCGGCTACCGCGATGCCGTGACCCAGTTCGGCGACGCCCAGCGTGCCAGTGAGCAAGCGCTGCAAAGCATGGCTGAACAAGGCACGGTACTGCTGCAGGCCAGCCAGACGATGACCACCTCGCAAACCGAGGTGCGTAATGCCGCGGCCGCGCAGGCCAAAACACTGCTCACAGTCGCCACCGTGCTGGCATTGGCCCTTGGCCTGCTGGCTGCCTGGGCCATTACCCGGCAGATCATCATCCCTCTGCGCCAAACCCTGCGCGCCGCAGAACGTGTGGCCAGCGGAGACCTGACCCAGAGCCTGCAAGTACAACGCCGCGACGAACTGGGCCAATTGCAGGCCAGCATGCATCGCATGACCCAGGGCTTGCGTGAGCTGATCGGCGGCATTGGCGACGGCGTCACGCAGATCGCCAGCGCTGCCGAGGAGCTGTCGGCGGTGACAGAACAGACCAGCGCCGGAGTCAACAACCAGAAGGTCGAAACCGACCAGGTAGCGACGGCCATGAACCAGATGACAGCCACCGTGCACGATGTGGCACGCAATGCCGAACAGGCTTCTGAAGCCGCCTTGATGGCCGACCAGCAGGCCCGCGAGGGCGATCGCGTGGTGGGCGAGGCGGTGGCACAGATCGAGCGCCTGGCAAGCGAAGTGGTCAATTCCAGCGAAGCGATGAACCTGCTCAAGACCGAAAGCGACAAGATCGGCAGCGTACTCGACGTGATCAAATCGGTGGCCCAGCAAACCAACCTGTTGGCCCTCAACGCGGCCATCGAAGCGGCACGCGCCGGTGAGGCCGGGCGTGGCTTTGCTGTGGTTGCCGACGAAGTGCGCAGCTTGGCTCAACGCACACAGCAATCGACCGAAGAGATCGAGGAGTTGATTGCCGGCCTGCAAAGCGGCACCCAACGGGTGGCCAGCGTGATGGACAATAGCCGCCAACTGACCGACAGCAGCGTCGAGCTGACCCGCCGCGCCGGCAGCTCGCTGGAAACCATCACCCGCACGGTGTCGTCGATTCAGGCGATGAACCAGCAGATTGCCACGGCGGCCGAGGAACAGACGGCCGTGGCCGAGGAGATCAACCGCAGCGTGATGAATGTGCGGGATATTTCCGACCAGACCTCCGCGGCGAGTGAGGAGACCGCCAGCTCCAGCGTGGAACTGGCGCGGTTGGGGACCCATTTGCAAGGGTTGGTTGGGCGGTTCAGGCTGTGATCTGAACTAGCGGTCACCCGGTCGGGCCTCTTCGCGGGTAAACCCGCTCCTGCACACATGTGCACAGGCCGTCGTAGGAGCGGGTTCACCCGCGAATGGGCCGGCCCTGCTGGCCAATCTCCACCCGCCGTTCACCGTTGCCGGCACCACCGTATTCGCGGGTAAACCCGCTCCTACACACATGCACAGGCCGTCGTAGGAGCGGGTTCACCCGCGAATGGGCCGGCCCTGCTGGCCAATCTCCACCCGCCGTTCACCGTTGCCGCCGCCACCGTATTCGCGGGTAAACCCGCTCCTACACACATGCACAGGCCGTCGTAGGAGCGGGTTCACCCGCGAATGGGCCAGGCCTGCTGGCCAATCTCCACCCGCCGTTCACCGTTGCCGGCACCACCGTATTCGCGGGTAAACCCGCTCCTACACACATGCACAGGCCGTCGTAGGAGCGGGTTCACCCGCGAATGGGCCAGGCCTGCTGGCCAATCTCCACCCGCCGTTCACCGTTGCCGGCACCACCGTATTCGCGGGTAAACCCGCTCCTACACACATGCACAGGCCGTCGTAGGAGCGGGTTCACCCGCGAATGGGCCGGCCCTGCTGGCCAATCTCCACCCGCCGTTCACCGTTGCCGCCGCCACCGTATTCGCGGGTAAACCCGCTCCTACACACATGCACAGACCGTCGTAGGAGCGGGTTTACCCGCGAATGGGCCGGCCCTGCTGGCCAATCTCCACCCGCCGTTCACCGTTGCCGCCACCACCGTATTCGCGGGTAAACCCGCTCCTACACACATGCACAGACCGTCGTAGGAGCGGGTTCACCCGCGAATGGGCCGGCCCTGCTGGCCAATCTCCACCCGCCGTTCACCGTTGCCGCCACCACCGTATTCGCGGGTAAACCCGCTCCTACACACATGCACAGGCCGTCGTAGGAGCGGGTTCACCCGCGAATGGGCCGGCCCTGCTGGCCAATCTCCACCCGCCGTTCGCCGTTGCCGCCACCACCGTATTCGCGGGTAAACCCGCTCCTACACACATGCACAGACCGTCGTAGGAGCGGGTTTACCCGCGAATGGGCCAGGCCTGCTGGCCAATCTCCACCCGCCGTTCACCGCTGCCGGCACCACCGTATTCGCGGGTAAACCCGCTCCTACACACATGCACAGACCGTCGTAGGAGCGGGTTTACCCGCGAATGGGCCGGCCCTGCTGGCCAATCTCCACCCGCCGTTCACCGTTGCCGCCACCACCGTATTCGCGGGTAAACCCGCTCCTACACACATGCACAGACCGTCGTAGGAGCGGGTTCACCCGCGAATGGGCCGGCCCTGCTGGCCAATCTCCACCCGCCGTTCACCGCTGCCGCCACCACCGTATTCGCGGGTAAACCCGCTCCTACACACATGCACAGGCCGTCGCAGGAGCGGGTTCACCCGCGAATGGGCCGGCCCTGCGGGCCAATCTCCACCCGCCGTTCACCGTTGCCGGCACCACCGTATTCGCGGGTAAACCCGCTCCTACACACATGCACAGACCGTCGTAGGAGCGGGTTCACCCGCGAATGGGCCGGCCCTGCTGGCCAATCTCCACCCGCCGTTCACCGTTGCCGGCACCACCGTATTCGCGGGTAAACCCGCTCCTACACACATGCACAGGCCGTCGTAGGAGCGGGTTCACCCGCGAATGGGCCAGGCCTGCTGGCCAATCTCCACCCGCCGTTCACCGTTGCCGCCACCACCGTATTCGCGGGTAAACCCGCTCCTACACACATGCACAGACCGTCGTAGGAGCGGGTTCACCCGCGAATGGGCCGGCCCTGCTGGCCAATCTCCACCCGCCGTTCGCCGTTGCCGGCACCACCGTATTCGCGGGTAAACCCGCTCCTACACACATGTACAGGCCGTCGTAGGAGCGGGTTCACCCGCGAATGGGCCGGCCCTGCTGGCCAATCTCCACCCGCCGTTCACCGTTGCCGCCGCCACCGTATTCGCGGGTAAACCCGCTCCTACACACATGCACAGACCGTCGTAGGAGCGGGTTTACCCGCGAATGGGCCGGCCCTGCTGGCCAATCTCCACCCGCCGTTCACCGTTGCCGGCACCACCGTATTCGCGGGCAAACCCGCTCCTATGTATCCTACTGTTCGCGGCGAAATTTCCTACTTGATTATCAGGTCAAGTCCTACAGCTCCGCTGCCGATGGGCAGAGATGTGATGCCAGCCATGCGCCTGCATCCTTTCTCTCACTCGCTCGGAGATTCCCCATGCTTGGCTCCCTCAACCGCAAGCTCGGCAACATCAGTGTCGCCGCCAAGCTGGCCCTCGGCTTCGCCGTGGTCCTGCTGCTCACCCTGGCCACCACCATCAGCGGCTGGCGTGCCCTGGATGGTGCCATCGTGCGCTCACAGCAACTCAGCGAAATAGGCCTGATCAACGACCTGACAAAAGACCTGCGCGCGGAACGCATCACCTACCGCGTGCTCAACGACGATGCCAGCAGAGCGCGCATCAGCAACATCCTCGACCAGCTCAACAGCATGCTGACCACCCTGCAGCAACGCAGCAACGTCGATGAGTCACGGCAGTTGCTGACAGAAAAAATGGCATTGTTGCAGAGCCTGCGCGACAACTTCAGCGAACTGCAGCGCAGCGTCGCCAGCCGTGTAGCCCTGCGCGAAGCCCTGCAGTCGCAGGAGCATGCACTCAGCGAGGCGATTGACGAACTGCAGACCCAGGCCTTGCTGAAAATGCCTGACGACAGTCAGCAAAGTGGCGTGCTGGGCCTTATGGACACCCTCAGCCGGCATGTCGAAGGTGCCAATCAGCAAAGCCTGGTTCCAGCCTACACCTTCGTCCCGGTCGAGGATTTTGCCAAAGTCGGTGATAGCGCCCTGGACGCTGCCGACAGTAGCCTTGCGCAACTGCTTGAAGGCCTTGCGCCGCTGAGCTTGCCACGTGCCATCAGTGAGCAACCCGGTGCCGAGCTGAGCAAGTACCGCGCCAGCCTGGATCAGTACCGCCGCGCCGCCGTTCGTGTCGAGCAGTTGCAGAACAGCATGGAAAACATGGGCAACGAGCTGCGAACGGTGAGCCTCGAACTGGGCAAACGCAAGGTCGAACAACGCGACAGAGAGGCCCTGGCCGCCCGGTCGCTGCTGACCAGTGTGGCACTGCTGGCAATGGTGGTAGGGGCGCTGGCCGCCTGGCTGATCACCTTGCAGATCACCCAGCCGCTGCGCCAGACGCTGGCTGTGGCCGCCCGCATCGCCAAGGGTGACCTGAGCCAGGTTGATACCGTGCAACGCCGCGACGAAATGGGCCAGCTGCAAACCAGTATGCGCGAGATGACCTTGAGCCTGCGCGAGCTGATCGGTGGCATCGATCAGGGTGTCGGTCAGCTGTCACAGGCCGCCACGCAGTTGGCGGCCAGTAGCGAAGACACCAAGCTGCGCATCAATCAGCAGCGCGAGGAAACCGACCAGGTGGCCACTGCCATGAACCAGATGAGTGCCACCGTGCAGGAAGTGGCACAGAACGCCGAACAAGCCTCGCTGGCCGCGACCAACGCAGACCAGCAGGCACAGGTGGGTGACCAGGTAGTAGCCGAAGCCATCGGCCGTATCGAACAACTGGCCGGGCAGATGGACCATTGCCTGGCGGCCATGCAGCACCTGGCAGGCGAGAGCCAGCGGATTGGCAGCATCCTCGATGTGATCAAGTCGGTGTCCGAACAGACCAACCTACTGGCGCTGAACGCGGCGATCGAAGCGGCACGGGCCGGTGAAGCCGGGCGTGGCTTTGCCGTGGTGGCCGATGAGGTACGCGGCTTGGCTCAGCGCACGTCGACGGCGACCGAGGAGATCGGCCAACTGATAGACAGTCTGCACAACGGTACCGACGAAGTGACCCGTTTGCTGGACAGCAGCAAGAGCCTGACCGAACAGAGCGTGGATCTGAGCCGTAGAGCCGGGCACGCGCTGAGCCAGATCACCGACACGGTGTCGAGCATTCAGGGCATGAACCAGCAGATCGCCACCGCCAGTGAAGAGCAGAGCGTGGTGGCCGAGCAGATCAATCGAAGCGTGATCAATGTGCGGGATGTCTCGGATCAGACCAGTGCCGCCAGTGAGCAGACAGCAGCCTCGAGTGGAGAGCTGGAGCATCTGGGGCAGCAATTGCGGGGGATGGTGGGGCGGTTCAGCATCTGACATCACGTCACCCTCTTCGCGGGCAAGCCCGCTCCCACAGGTACAGCACCCCCTTCAAGGCAGTGATGGACATGCAGGGGCGGGCTTGCCCGTGAAGAAACCGGCGCGGTTACAGCACCTGACGCAGGAATGCCTGCGCACGCGGGTCTTTCGGCGCAGCGAAGAACGCGGCCGGTGCCGAGTCTTCCAGCAGTTTGCCGTGGTCGAAGAACAGCACGCGGTCGGCCACTTCACGGGCAAAGCCCATTTCGTGGGTGACGCAAACCATGGTCATGCCTTCCTGGGCCAGGGTCTTCATCACGTCCAGCACCTCACCGACCATTTCCGGGTCGAGCGCCGAGGTCGGCTCGTCGAACAGCATCACTTTCGGGTCCATCGCCAGGGCCCGGGCAATCGCTACCCGCTGCTGCTGACCGCCAGAAAGCCGGGACGGGAATTCGTTGGCCTTCTGCGCAATACCGACCTTTTCCAGCAGCGCCCGGGCCTTGGCCTCGCGGTCAGCCTTGTTGCGCTTGCGCACCACCTTCTGCGCCAGGCACAGGTTTTCCAGCACGGTCATGTGCGGAAACAGGTTGAAGTGCTGGAACACCATGCCGACTTCGCGGCGGTAGGCATTGATGTCGGTCTTGGGGTCGGCCAGTTGCAGGCCATCGATGGCCACATGGCCTTGGTCGAAATGCTCCAGGCCGTTGAGGCAGCGCAGGAATGTCGACTTGCCCGACCCCGACGGGCCGAGCACCACCACCACTTCGCCCTTGGCGACCTGAGTGGTGACGTTATCCACAGCCCTTACCACCTGGCCACGGGTGTCGAAGACTTTCAGCAGGTCACGGACTTCAATCACTTTGCGCAAGCCTCCGTTCGAGCCGGCTGGCAATGTGCGACAGCGGCAGGTTGATCAGCAGGTACAGGCCTGCCACGCAGAACCAGATCTCGAAGGTAGAGAACGAGGTGGTGATGGCCTCACGGCCACTCTTGGTCAGTTCGGTGATGGCGATCACCGACACCAGCGAGGTGTCCTTGACCAGGCTGATGAACTGGCCGGCCAGGGGCGGCAGCACGCGCTTGAACGCCTGCGGCAAGATCACATGGCGCATCGACTGGCCAGCGTTCAGGCCCAGCGACCGGGCAGCCTCGTTCTGGCCCTTGGCGATCGACTGCACGCCAGCGCGGACGATTTCGGCCACGTAAGCACCGGTGAACAATGCCAGTGCCGCCACCCCGGCAAACTCGCGGGACAGGTTGAGCACGGTGCCGATGAAGAAGTAGAAGATGAAGATCTGTACCAGCAGCGGCGTGCCGCGCACCAGTTCGACATACACGGTCGACAGGTCGCGCAGGGTCGGGTTGTTGGACAACCGGCACAATCCGGCGAACAGGCCGATCACCAGGCCCAGCGCCCCGGACACCACCGAGATCCACAAGGTGGTCCACAGGCCCCACGCAAGCGGGCCAGCGGCCCAGTGGCGGGTTACGCCAATCTGGTCGCCTTCGGCAACATCGTCGCCGCGGCTCAGTTGCAGGCTGTCCTTGGCCACATCGAGCACTTGCTCGGCACCACTTTCGTCCTTCAGCGTGACGCGGGCGTTGTCACCGGAGATGACGATTTCCTGCACAGTGCCGTAACCGGCAGCGCGTTGTGCGTCCTCGGCCTTGTAGGCGAAGTACTGCGGTACGCGGTTCCAGCGCCACTCGTAGGAAATCATCGAGGTGGCCATGTAAAGGCTGAGCGCCAGGCCCACCAGGACCAGGGCGGTCAACCCATGCCAGGGCCACTGGGCTTTCTTGTGTTTGATCACGTGGGGTACTTCCGTAAATGCGAACGCGCAGGGTTTGCCTGCGCGTCGGGGTCATAAAGCCGGGCTTGTGGCCTGGGCCTTATTCCATTTCCTTCAGCCAGTCCTTGTTCTTGAACCACTTGTCGTGAATACGATCGTAGGTCCCGTCGTGCTTGATCTGGTGCAGGAAGTTGTTGATGAAGTTGATGCTGTCGTAGTCGCCCTTCTTCAGGCCGAAGGCCAGCGGCTCGTAGGTGAAGGGCTCGTCGAGGAACAGCAGCTTGCCGGCGCCGGCTTTATCTACCGCCACCACGTTGTACGGTGCGTCATAGACAAAGGCGTCAGCCTTGCCGTTGACCACGTCCATGACCGCTTCCTGTTCGTTGTCGTAGCCGTGGTACTTGGCTTTGCTGATCAGCTTCCTGGCGACCATTTCACCTGTGGTGCCCAACTTGGAAGTGAGGCGGTACTTCTCGTTGTTCAGGTCTTTGTACGACTTGATCTCGCCAGCCAGTTCCTTGCGGATCAGCAGGGTCTGACCAACCACGATGAAGGGTTCGCTGAAGTTCAGACGCAGGTTGCGCTCCTGGGTCAGGGTCATGCCGCTGCCGATCATGTCGAACTTGTCGGTCAGCAGGGCCGGGATGATGCCGTCATAGGCGGTGGACACAGCCTCGAACTTGACGCCCATGGACTTGGCCATGGCCTTGAGGATATCGACTTCGAAGCCGATGATTTCGCCACGTTTGTTGGTCATCTGGAACGGCATGTAAGTCGGGTCCATGCCCACCCGCAGGGTGCCGCGCTTGACCGCGTCATCGATGGCGCCCGCCTGGGCCGCAGTCACGGCGACCAGGGCGGTCACACCGACCAGCAGTCGCGAAAGGTATTTCTTGATCATCACCAAGTCCCCTAGCAATAAAAGTAGCGAATCTTATTGTGTTGGCACGGCCGTGCTGGCCGAAGCGTCGTATCGGAGAGGGATGCTAACGCATGGCGGCCCGAGGACCTAGAGCCGCGGGGGGACTTTGTTGGCCAAAATGGGGGGCTAGGGCAAAAAGCTTCGCGGGTGAACCCGCTCCTACAAGGGAATGTGTATCCCTGGTAGGAGCGGGTTCACCCGCGAAGAGGCCCTGTCAGGTACCCTGTAGGATCAGGTCCATCGGGGCGTCGATCCGCCGCGAACAGGCCCGATCAGGCGCCGACGAGGCTCGGTTGGCCTGCGTTTTCCGGATGCAACGGCAACAGCGGCGAATGCGGGTCATTGTTGATCGACGCACGCCACACATCGATCCATGCCGCATTGTGCTCGGCCCATACCTGCTCGTGCAGGCGGCTCAATGCCACCGGGTCGCTGAGCAAGGCCAGGCGCGTATTGAGGTCCAGGCCTTTCGGCCCGGCTTCAATCGCCTTGGCAACGCGCTCGGCACGCAACGCTTCGATCGGTGCCGCCTGGCCATGGCGAGCAGTGGCCATGGCGCAGGCCAGGGCATTCTGCCGCGGGTCGACCACGGCCCGCACGAAGCCATCATGCAAGGCATGCCAGCGGTTTTCGTGGGTGTACTGGTCGGTCGCCAGCAGCTCTTGTGGGGTGGCGTATTCCTCGGGGATGAGGAACAGCTTCTCGTCCTTGGCCGCCAGACCCAGGCGGGTGCGGCTGGAAATCACCGATACCGGGATCGACAGCACCAGCGAACCGACGATAGGCGCCAGCCACCACAGGAAGCTCGGGTTCAACCACGCCACCAGTGCGGCCCAGGCAATGCCCAGCAGCGTCTGCGGGCCATGCCGGCGCACGGCTTCGCCCCACGGCGTGGAGTCGTCGTCGCGCTGCGGCGAGTTCCAGGTCGCAGCCCAGCCGAGGAACGCGGCCAGCACGAAGCGGGTGTGGAAGATCATGCGTACCGGTGCCAGCAACATGGAGAACAGCATCTCCATCAGCATCGACAAGGTAACCTTGACTCGCCCACCAAACTCGACGGCGCCCTTGGCCCAGATCAGGATGACGCTAAGCAGCTTGGGCAGGAACAACAGCACGATGGTGGTGGAGAACAGCGCTACGGCCTTCTCCGGGTGCCATTGCGGCCACAGCGGGTAAAGCTGGTACGGCTCGATGAAATACTGCGGCTCCATCAGCGTGTTGGTCGCCAACAGCGCGGTCGACAGCACCAGGAACAGGAACCACAGCGGCGCCGACAGGTAAGACATCACCCCGGTGAGGAACACCGCACGGTGAACCGGGTGCATGCCTTTGACCAGGAACAGGCGGAAGTTCATCAGGTTGCCGTGACACCAGCGGCGGTCGCGCTTGAGCTCGTCGAGCAGGTTTGGCGGCAGTTCTTCGTAGCTGCCCGGCAAGTCGTAGGCAATCCACACGCCCCAGCCGGCACGGCGCATCAGCGCAGCTTCGACGAAGTCGTGGGAAAGGATGGCACCGGCGAATGCGCCCTTGCCCGGCAACGGCGCCAGGGCGCAGTGCTCGATGAACGGCTTCATGCGGATGATCGCATTGTGGCCCCAGTAGTGCGACTCACCCAACTGCCAGAAGTGCAGCCCGGCAGTGAACAGTGGGCCGTACACGCGGGTAGCGAACTGCTGCATACGTGCATACAGGGTGTCCATGCCCGAGGCTTTCGGCCCGGTCTGGATGATGCCGGCGTCCGGGTTGGCCTCCATCAGGCGCACCAGGCTGCTCAGGCACTCGCCGCTCATGACACTGTCGGCGTCGAGTACAACCATATACTTGTACTCGCCACCCCAGCGACGGCAGAAGTCGTCGAGGTTGCCGCTCTTGCGCTTCACCCGGCGCCGACGGCGGCGGTAGAAGATGCGACCAAAGCCTTTGGTTTCGCGGCACACATCCAGCCAGGCCTGTTGCTCGGCCACGGCAATGTCAGTGTCGTTGGTGTCGCTGAGCACAAAGAAGTCGAAACGGTCGAGGTTGCCGCTGGCGGCCACCGACTCGAACGTTGCGCGCAGGCCGGCGAACACCCGCGGCACGTCTTCGTTGCAGATCGGCATCACCAGCGCGGTGCGCGCCTCGGGCGCGATCGGCTCGTTGCCTGCACTGCTGCCCGAAATCTTGTATTTGTCGCGCCCGGTGAGCAGCTCGAGGAAGCCCATCAGCGCGGTCCAGAAGCCCGCCGACACCCAGCAGAACAGGATGCCGAAGAGGATCAGGATGGAAGTCTGCAGGGCATACGGCCACACCTGCACCACCGTGTCCCACAGCGACTGGCTGAGGATTTCGTCGAGGTCGACGAACGACCAGCCCTGATACGGCAGGATGCCTTTCATGTACCAGCCGGCGACGATAGTCTGGCCGATCATCAGTGCCAGCAGGATGTAACGGCGGATCGAGCCGACCGTGCGCCAGCGGGCCGGTGGCAGTTCGCGTTTGGGCGGCTGCGGGGCGTTGGTGCGGCCGGTCATGCGCCGCCACATGCGGATCAACACATTGGTGCGCCACGGCTCGGGCACAACCTTGGTGCGCTTGATCGGCGGGGCGATCTTCAGGCACAGGCGGCCGCTGCCATCGACGCCGAGCATTTCGGCGTCTTCAAGTTCGGCGGCGCTGCCCACGGTCAGGCGCGGGCCCACCGAGGCCTGCACGGCCTCGGCAGAGCTGGCGGCCGGTTTGGCCGCCAAGCGTTGGTGCAGCTCACTGAACGAAGTGCAGCTGGCAAGTTCAGCCCGCTGCTCGTCGGTCAGAGGTAGGTGGGCCAGGTACTCGCCAAGCGACTCCGGCCTTGCGCTTGAGTTACTCATCGGCAGGCAACTGATAGCTCCAGGTCTCGGTCAACACCTTCTCGGTGGTGGCCGGTGCCCCGTTGGTGGACGCCGCATCGGCGGCAGGTTGTTCGGCCTTGACGGCTTTCTCGGCCTTGGCATGCTTGGCTGCGGCCTTGTCCTGCTTGGCGTTCTGGGCAGGCTTGGCGGGCTCGACCGGTACATCACGCACCAGCGCGGCACGCATTTCGGTCAATTTGTTGGCTTCCTTGACCTTCAAGCGCAGGGTCAGGCGCCAGCCCTTGGTCTCAGGGTTATAGCGCAGATTGTTCTCGACCACCTCGGCATTGTCGCCCACGCTGATCTGGCTGCGCACGGCGGTGTCTTCCGGCAGGGCGGCCAGGGCCGGGCCGGCGAAGTCGACCAGGAACGCCACACTGCCGTCTGGCTGGCGGATCAGGTTGGACTGCTTGACGTCACCGGTGGAACGCAGGGTCTGCTTGACCCAGCCCAGATCAGGGGCCTGGAACTTCGGCTCGTCAATGGTCCAGTGCATACGGTAGGCGTACTCGAACGGTTTACCTGGCTCCGGCAGTTTCTCCGGGCTCCAGAAGGCCACGATGTTGTCGTTGGTCTCGTCGGCGGTCGGGATTTCGACCAGGTCCACGCTACCCTTGCCCCAGTCACCCTTCGGCTCGATCCAGGCGCTTGGGCGCTTCTGGTAGTTGTCGTCGAGATCTTCGTAGTCGCTGAACGCGCGCTGACGCTGCATCAGGCCGAAACCACGCGGGTTCTCGACGCTGAAGTTGCTCACGGCCAGGTGTTTCGGGTTGTTCAGCGGGCGCCACAGCCACTCGCCATTGCCGGCGTGAATCGACAGGCCTTCGGAATCGTGCAGTGCCGGGCGGTAGTTGAGCACCTTGGACGGCTGATTGGGGCCGAACAGGTACATGCTGGTCAGCGGCGCAATGCCCAAGCGGCTGACATGCTCACGCAGGAACACGCGGGACTGCACGTCGACCACGGTATCGTTGCCCGGACGCAGGATCAGCTTGTAGGCGCCGGTGGAGCGCGGCGAATCCAGCAGCGCGTAGATCACCAGGTGCTTGTCGGCTGGCTTGGGTTTTTCAACCCAGAACTCGGTGAA
Organism: Pseudomonas sp. BP6; assembly: GCF_017875935.1. Classification (NCBI taxonomy): domain Bacteria; kingdom Pseudomonadati; phylum Pseudomonadota; class Gammaproteobacteria; order Pseudomonadales; family Pseudomonadaceae; genus Pseudomonas; species Pseudomonas sp. BP6. Next base: position 5,765,504 of record NZ_JAGINI010000001.1, on the reverse strand, counting down.
GCGCGGGAACTCTTCGCCCGATGGCAGTGCGGTGTCGATGGCCAGGCCACGGGCAGACAGGCCGTACACATGGCCCTTGCCGACTACGCGGAAATAGCTGGCGCCAAGCAGGGTCATGATCTCGTCCTGCTTGTCGGCCTTGTTGATCGGGTACAGCACGCGGAAACCGGCGTAACCGAGGTTTTTGGTGGTTTCCGGGTCGTGCGGCACGTCACCGAACTCGAAGCGGTCCGGGTCGTACTTGATTTCCCGGACCTTGGTGGCGGTGACCTCGTTGATTTTCACCGGGGTGTCAAAGTGCATGCCCTGATGATAGAACGACAGCTTGAACGGGGTCTTGTCCTTGGCCCACTCGGCCTTTTCCTGCAGGAAACGGATTTTCTGGTAGTCCGCAAACTTCATGTCGCGGAATACGGCCGGCAGGTTGCTTTTGGGTGCGTCGTACTTCTGGCCGGCCAGATCCTTTGCCTTGGCTGCAACATCGTCAAGATTGAATGCCCACAGCTGGCCCGCGCTCATCAGGCCAACCATAGCCACACTGGCCATCAGCGCCTTGCGCAGCCGAACGCCGGGGATTCTTGATGCTTTTTGGGGACTAACAATCACGAGCAACCCTCGCCGAAAACAGATCATGAAACCAACGGCCAGCGACAAATGCCGGGTTGGCGAGCACTGTTCGGACCCCGTGAGGGCGTAATGATTCCCCAAACGGATCCAGACAATGCTCGAGTCAGAGTGAAACGGACCTGCGAACGCAGGTCCATGCAGCGCGCGATTATCCAGCAGGTTGCGTGACAACGCATCAGGCTGGAGCAACTATTTATCGTACAAAACCCCTTGTTTTCCTGCGAACAAAGGGGTTTTTGACCTCATATTTGTAACATAAATGTTACAGGGCCATCATTGACCAGGTGCACCTGCATATCCGCACCGAAGCGGCCGCTGGCCACGTCGGCGTGCTGAGCCTTTGCCTGTTGCAAAAGATAGTCGAACAACTCGGCGCCGAGGGCCGGTGGCGCCGCTGTCGAGAAGCTTGGGCGCATGCCGTTGCGGGTGTCGGCCGCCAAGGTGAACTGTGACACCAGTAGCAGGCCACCCCCGACATCCTTGAGCGACAGGTTCATCTTGCCCTGCTCGTCACTGAATACACGGTAGTTCAGCAGCTTGTGCAACAGCTTATCGGCCTGTTCGCGGGAATCGTCAGGCTCGACCGCCACCAGCACCAGCAACCCCTGGTCGATGGCACCGACCACCTCCCCCGCCACCTCAACCCGCGCACCGCGCACGCGCTGCAACAGGCCCTTCATGCTTCTTCCAGGGGCAGGTCGAGCAGGCGTCGGGCCATCTGGTCGGCGGCACGCACCAAGGCATCGGTGATGCCAGGCTCGGAAGCCGCGTGACCGGCGTCACGGATCACTTTCAGCTCACTGTTCGGCCAGGCCTGGTGCAACGCCCAGGCGTTGTCCAGTGGGCAGATCACATCGTAGCGCCCATGCACGATCACCGCCGGCAAGTGGGCGATCTTGGGCAGATCACGGATCAGCTGGTCTGGTTCGAGGAAGGCGTTGTTCATGAAGTAGTGGCATTCGATGCGAGCGATCGACAGCGCCCGCTGCGGTTCGGAAAAGCGGTCGACCACCAGCGGGTTGGGGCGCAGGGTGGCGGTACGGCCTTCCCAGGTGGACCACGCCTTGGCGGCGTGCATCTGGGCGATCTGGTCGTTACCGGTCAGGCGCTTGTGGAAGGCCCTGACCAGATCGCCGCGCTCCTCCGGTGGAATCGGTGCGATGTAGTCCTGCCAGTAGTCGGGGAACAGGCGGCTGGCGCCCTCCTGGTAGAACCACTCGATTTCCTGCGGCCGGCACAGGAAAATGCCGCGCAGGATCAAGCCATGCACACGTTCGGGGTGAGCCTGAGCGTAGGCCAGGGCCAGGGTCGAGCCCCAAGAGCCACCAAACAGCACCCACTTGTCTATGCCAAGGTGTTCGCGAATGCGCTCCAGGTCTTCGACCAGGTGCCAGGTGGTGTTGTTCTCCAGGCTCGCATGGGGCGTGGAGCGGCCACAGCCGCGCTGGTCGAAGGTGATGATGCGGTACAGGTTGGGGTCAAAGTAGCAGCGGCTCTGGGCGTCGCAGCCAGCGCCAGGGCCTCCGTGGATGAACACCACGGGCAGACCTTCCGGCGAGCCGCTTTCGTCGACATAAAGCACATGCGGCGCTTCCACGGCCAGATCGTGCCGGGCGTAGGGTTTGATCTGCGGGTAGAGGGTCTGCATTGCGCACTCCGTGTGAGGATTATTCGGCCGTGGGCCATCATAAACCTGAATTGCGCTTTCAGCACCGTCCTTGCTGACGCGTTCGAACGGCGCGAATTGACCATTGCGCCGATTTCCAGCCACTGCCCGCCACGATGCCTGGCGACGCCGATAGCGTCGCCTCCTCCACTCAACGTCTGTAACGCTCATCACCCCAAGCCAGCAGCGCTTGCAGCAGCTGCTTCAAGACCGCTTGCGTCGGTTGCGCCAGGTTTTCCCGGTAGGCAAACGGCTCGACTTCCTCCATATAGGTGCTTTGCGCCAGCTCCAGTTGCACAGCATGGATATGGTTGGCCGGGTCGCCATAATGCCGGGTGATGTACCCGCCTTTGAACCGACCGTTGAGCACATGGCTGTAGCCTTGCACCTCGGCGCACACCCCCTGCAGCCGCTCAGCCAGTGCCGGATCGCAACTGGCGCCGTTGAAAGTACCCAGGTTGAAGTCCGGCAACTTGCCATCGAACAGGTGCGGGATCAGCGAACGGATCGAATGGGCATCCCACAGCAGCGCATAGCCAAACTGCTCACGCAAGCGGTCCAGTTCACGACGAATGGTGGCGTGATAAGGACGCCAGATCTGCTCCAGATAGCGTTTACGTTCTTCGCCAGACGGCGCCAGCCCATCCTTGAACAGGGGTTCGCCACCGAACAACGTCGCCGGGTACAAGCCCGTGGTGGCGCCGGCGTACAGTGGCTTGTCGTCGTCCGGCCGGTTCAGGTCGATGACGAAGCGTGAATACTCTGCAGCCACCACGCTGGCGCCCATGTCACGGGCAAAGTCGTAAAGCTGCGGGATGTGCCAGTCGGTGTCCGGCAAGCTTTGCGCCTGGTCGACCAGGCCGTCGCGCACGGCATCGCTCAGGCGCAGGCCAGCGTGCGGCATGCTGATCAGCAGCGGCAGGCGACCTTGGTGAAAACTCAGTACCTTGTCCATCGTGCCTCGCTCAGTTGGAGATTTCATGGCCCATGCGCACTACGCGCTTGGGCAGGTCGCCACCCAGCCAGTAGGCCAGGTCGGCGGGGCGTTCGATCTGCCAGGCGACGAAGTCGGCCACCTTGCCCACTTGCAGCGAGCCGTGGCTGTCACCCAGGCCCAGCGCCGTGGCAGCGTGGACCGTAACGCCGGCCAGGGCTTCTTCCGGCGTCATGCGGAAGCAGGTGCAGCCCATGTTCAGCATCAACCGTAGCGACAACCCTGGCGAGGTGCCGGGGTTAAGGTCGCTGGCCAGGGCAATCTTCACCCCGTGCCGGCGCAATGCATCCATTGGCGGCAGCTGGGTTTCACGCAGAAAGTAGAAGGCGCCCGGCAGCAGCACGGCGACTGTGCCGGCGTTTGCCATGGCCATGGCGTCTTCCTCTGTCATGAACTCCAGGTGGTCAGCCGACAGTGCCTGGTAACGCGCGGCCAGGCTTGAGCCGTGCAACGATGACAGCTGTTCGGCATGCAGCTTGACCGGCAGGCCCAGTTCGCGTGCCTTGATGAACAGTCGCTCGACCTGGGCCGGCGAGAACGCGAGGTGTTCGCAGAAGGCATCCACCGCATCTACCAGGCCTTCGGCGGCCAGGGCCGGCAACATTTCATCACAGATGTGCGCGATGTAGTCATCGGCCCGGGCTGCGTACTCCGGGGGCAAAGCGTGCGCTGCCAGGCACGTGGCACGCACCGTCAGCGGCAGCTCGTCAGCCAGGCGCCGGGCCACTCGCAGCATCTTGCGCTCGTTGGCCAGGTCCAGGCCGTAGCCGGACTTGACCTCGATGGTGGTCACGCCATCGCGCATCAGTGCCCGGACGCGCTGGCGAGCACTGGCGAACAACTCGTCTTCGCTGGCCGCACGGGTAGCCCGCACAGTGCTGGCGATACCGCCACCCTGTGCGGCGATTTCGGCATAGCTCACGCCCTGCAGGCGCTGCTCGAACTCGCCGCTGCGGTTGCCGCCGAACACCGCATGGGTGTGGCAGTCGATCAGCCCAGGGGTGACCCAGGCACCACCCAGGTCAACCGTGCGGTCAGCTTCGACTGGCGCCAGCTCGGCGCGTGGGCCTATCCACTCGATCAGCCCGGCGCTGGTGACGATCGCCGCATCCTCGATGGCCGAGTAGCGGCCGTCGGCCATGGTTGCAACATGGCAATGCTGCCAGAGGGTTCTCATGCACAATCTCCTATGCTAGCGATGCAGCTCGGCCGGCTCCGCTACCGGCTGGCCCTGCCCTGCGCGCGGCTTGCACCACAGCAGGTAGGACGCCACCAGGAACACCACCCAGAGCACGCCGACGATCAATGCCGCCTGGGTGTCCGGGAAGTAGCCGAGCACGCCAAAGATGAACACCATGAATGCAATGGCCATGGCCGGGCCGTATGGCCAGAACGGAACCGGAAACTTGAGCTGGGCCACTTGCTCGCGGCTCATGCTGCGGCGCATGGCTACCTGGGTGAGCAGGATCATCAGCCACACCCACACCGTGGCGAAGGTGGCGATCGAGGCAATCAGCAGGAACACATTTTCCGGGATCAGGTAGTTGAGCAATACGCCGATCAACAGCGCAGCCCCCATCACCACGACGGTCATCCACGGTACGCCATGCTTCGACAACTTGCTGAAACCGCGCGGGGCGTGGCCTTGCTGGGCCAGGCCATACATCATGCGGCCAGCACCAAAGATGTCGCTGTTGATGGCAGAGATGGCAGCGGAAATCACCACGACGTTCAGCACGGCAGCGGCAGAGCCGATGCCCAGGTTGCTGAAGATCTGCACGAACGGGCTGCCCTGGCTGCCGATCTGCGGCCAGGGGTACAGGCACATCAGCACGAACAGGGTAAGCACGTAGAACAGCAGGATACGCAGCGGCACCGCGTTGATTGCTTTGGGAATGACGCGCTGCGGGTCCTTTGCCTCACCGGCGGTGACCCCGATGATCTCGATACCGCCGAAGGCGAACATCACCACGGCAAACGACGCAATCAAGCCACCCACGCCGTTAGGCATGAAGCCGCCATGGTCGAACAGGTTGCTCATGCCCACGGCATGCCCGGTACCCACCTGGCTGAAACCGAAGGCCATGATGCCGAGGCCGGCCAGGATCATCGCCACGATGGCGCCGACCTTGAGCAGCGACAGCCAGAATTCCATTTCGCCGAACACCTTGACGTTGCACAGGTTGAGGCCACCGATCAGGAAGACGATGCCCAGCACCCAGATCCAGCGGGCTACCTCCGGGAACCAGAAGCCCATGTAGATACCGAACGCGGTGACGTCGGCGATGGCGACGATGACCATCTCGAAAGCGTAGGTCCAGCCGAGGATGAAGCCAGCCATTGGGCCGAGGTAGGTCGTGGCGTAGTGGCCGAAGGAGCCGGCCACCGGGTTGTGCACGGCCATTTCGCCAAGGGCGCGCATGACCATGAACACGGCAGCGCCGCCGATCAGGTAGGCCAGCAGCACGGCCGGGCCTGCCATCTGGATGGCCGAGGCCGAGCCGTAGAACAGGCCGGTGCCGATGGCGGAGCCAAGGGCCATGAAACGGATGTGGCGGGCACTTAACCCGCGCTTGAGACCTTGAGCTTGTTGCATGTCACGTCCTTGAATTGTTTTTGTGGTCGTGAGATTGAGGGGCTGCTGCGCAGCCCATTCGCGGGCAAGCCCGCTCCTACATGGATTTGCCTATCGCAATTTGTGTAGGAGCGGGCTTGCCCGCGAAGGGCCGCCAAGCGGCCCCAAGGGGCATCACAGGCTTGGCAGCACACCCGTCGGCAGCAAGCCGGTCAGACTACCCTTGGCCAACAGTTCCACGGCCTTCTCGATATCCGGCGCGAAGAAACGGTCACGGTCGTAGTGCGGCACCTCGCTGCGCAGCGCCTGGCGCGCCTGCTCCAGTTTGGCCGAAGTCTTCAGGCCTTTGCGCAGGTCCAGGCCCTGGCAAGCGCCCAGCCATTCGATGGCCAGCACGCCACGGGTGTTTTCGGCCATTTCCCACAGGCGCTTGCCGGCCGCCGGGGCCATCGACACGTGGTCTTCCTGGTTGGCCGAAGTTGGCAGGCTGTCGACGCTGTGCGGGTGCGACAATGCCTTGTTCTCGCTGGCCAGGGCGGCAGCGGTGACCTGGGCGATCATGAAGCCGGAGTTGACCCCGCCGTTTTCTACCAGGAACGGCGGCAGCTGGGACATGTGCTTGTCCATCATCAGCGAGATGCGGCGCTCGCTGAGCGAGCCGATTTCAGCGATGGCCAGGGCCAGGTTGTCGGCGGCCATGGCCACCGGTTCGGCGTGGAAATTGCCGCCGGAGATCACATCACCTTCGGCAGCGAACACCAGCGGGTTGTCCGACACGGCGTTGGCTTCGATGCCCAGTACCTCGGCGGCTTGGCGCAGCTGGGTCAGGCAGGCACCCATGACCTGCGGCTGGCAGCGCAGCGAGTACGGGTCCTGGACCTTGTCGCAGTTCTTGTGCGACAGCGACACTTCACTGGAGTCGCCCAGCAGGTCGCGGAAGCAGGCCGCGGTGTCAATCTGGCCACGCTGGCCACGCACTTCGTGGACACGCGCATCGAACGGCGAACGCGACCCCAGCGCAGCTTCGACGCTCAGGCCGCCGCAGGCGATGGCTGCGGCATACAGGTCTTCGGCCTGGAACAGGCCACGCAAGGCATAGGCGGTGGAAGCCTGAGTCCCATTGAGCAGGGCCAGGCCCTCTTTGGCGGCCAGGGTCAGCGGTTCAAGGCCGGCAATCGCCAAGGCTTCGGTGGCCGGCAGCCACTGGCCCTTGTAGCGGGCCTTGCCTTCGCCCAGCAGCACCAGCGACATATGCGCCAGCGGTGCAAGGTCACCGGAGGCGCCTACCGAGCCTTTCAGCGGGATGTGCGGGTAGACTTCGGCGTTGACCAATGCAATCAGCGCGTCGATGACTTTGCGACGGATGCCGGAGAAGCCACGGCTGAGGCTGTTGATCTTCAGCACCATGATCAACCGCACCAGGTCGTCATCCAGCGGCGCGCCGATGCCGGCGGCGTGGGACAGCACCAGCGACCGCTGCAGGTTTTCCAGGTCATGGCTGGCGATGCGGGTCGAGGCCAGCAGGCCGAAACCGGTGTTGATGCCGTAGGCGGTACGGTCTTCGGCAATGATCTGTTCGACGCAGGCGACGCTGGCGTCGATGGCCGGCGCGGCGCTGGCATCCAGTTGCAGGCGCACGGGCGCGGCGTGAATCGCACGCAGCTGGGCCAGGGTCAGGGTGCCAGGCTTGAGGGTGAGTTCGGTCACTTTGCTACTCCAATCGCGTAGAGCGGCAGGCCCGTATCCAGGTGCCTGCGCGCTCCTTCTTGTTGTTCAGTATCACCCCTTGTGGGGGGCGGTCCAAAGCGAGGCGATCAACCAGTGATCATCGGCAGGTCCAGGCCCTGCTCCTTGGCGCAGTCGATGGCGATGTCGTAACCGGCATCGGCGTGGCGCATGACGCCTGTCCCTGGGTCATTGGTCAGTACCCGGGCGATGCGCTCGGCGGCCTCATCGGTACCGTCGCAGACGATGACCATGCCCGAGTGCTGCGAGAAGCCCATGCCCACGCCACCGCCATGGTGCAGCGACACCCAGGTGGCGCCGCCTGCGGTGTTCAGCAGGGCGTTGAGCAGCGGCCAGTCGGAAACAGCGTCCGAACCATCACGCATGGCCTCGGTTTCGCGGTTCGGACTGGATACCGAGCCGGAATCGAGGTGGTCACGGCCGATCACCACCGGTGCCGACAGCTCGCCGCTGCGGACCATTTCGTTGAAGGCCAGACCCAGCTTGGCGCGAAGGCCCAGCCCCACCCAGCAGATACGTGCCGGCAGGCCCTGGAAGCTGATGCGCTCGCGGGCCATGTCCAGCCAGCGGTGCAGGTGGGCGTCGTCAGGGATCAGTTCCTTGACCTTGGCGTCGGTCTTGTAGATGTCCTCGGCTTCACCGGACAGCGCCGCCCAGCGGAACGGGCCGACCCCGCGGCAGAACAGTGGGCGGATATAGGCCGGGACGAAGCCTGGGAAGTCGAAGGCATTGGCCACGCCCTCTTCCTTGGCCATCTGGCGGATGTTGTTGCCGTAGTCGAAGGTCGGGATACCCTGCTTCTGGAAGTCCAGCATGGCCTGCACGTGCACAGCCATCGACTGCTTGGCGGCCTTGACCACTGCAGCCGGTTCGGTCTGCGCACGGTCGCGATACTGCTCCCAGGTCCAGCCGGCAGGCAGGTAGCCGTTGAGTGGGTCGTGGGCGCTGGTCTGGTCGGTGACCATGTCCGGGCGCACGCCACGTTTGACCAGCTCTGGGAGGATTTCGGCGGCATTGCCGTGCAGGGCGATGGAGATGGCCTTGCCTTCGGCGGTGTACCTGGCGATGCGTGCCAGGGCGTCGTCGAGGTCAGTGGCCTGCTCGTCGACGTAGCGGGTTTCCAGGCGGAAGTCGATACGGCTCTGCTGGCATTCGATGTTCAGCGAGCAAGCCCCGGCCAGGGTCGCGGCCAGTGGCTGCGCGCCGCCCATGCCGCCCAGGCCAGCGGTGAGTACCCACTTGCCTTTCAGGCTGCCGCCGTAGTGCTGGCGACCGGCTTCGACGAAGGTTTCATAGGTGCCCTGGACGATGCCCTGGCTGCCGATGTAGATCCAGCTGCCGGCGGTCATCTGGCCGTACATGGCCAGGCCCTTGGCGTCCAGTTCGTTGAAGTGTTCCCAGTTGGCCCAGTGTGGCACCAGGTTGGAGTTGGCGATCAGCACGCGCGGTGCGTTGCTGTGGGTCTTGAACACACCGACCGGCTTGCCCGACTGCACCAGCAGGGTTTCGTCGTCTTCCAGGCGGGTCAGGGTTTCGACGATCTTGTCGTAGCAGGCCCAGTTGCGCGCGGCGCGGCCGATACCGCCATATACCACCAGCTCTTTCGGGTTTTCCGCGACCTGTGGATCGAGGTTGTTCATCAGCATGCGCAGTGGCGCTTCGGTCAGCCAGCTTTTGGCGGTCAGCTTGTTGCCACGTGGGGCACGGATTTCAACGTCACGGTATTTGTTGTTGTCGGTCACGGGAAAGGTCCTCTGCGGTCGTCCGCGGGCGGGTATGTCGTGGTCAATATACAAACACACCTTTACTTGTATGTACAAGCATGGACAACCAAAATAATCGGACCTTGCCGTTCCTACCTTGACTTCTTGGGGGTAAAGCGAGCGCCGGTCCGGCTTGAGTTCTGCGGCGGTGCGTAGATCGAGCGCCGGTCCGGCTTAAGTTCTGCGGCGGTGCGTAGATCGAGCGCCGGTCCGGCTTAAGTTCTGCGGCGGTGCGTAGATCGAGCGCCGCCCGCGCGGCGCTTCGCGGGTAAACCCGCTCCTACGTTTGTTTCGGGCCAATTATGCCTGTGGGATTTGCGCGCGAACGCCTTGGTGCCTATCTCGATATCGCGTCGTACCAAAAAGGCGGTCGCGCGCGCCAGGCACAGGATGGACTGGCCTGAAACAAACGTAGGAGCGGGTTTACCCGCGAAGCGCCGCGCGGGCGGCGCTCGATCTCACAGGCGCAGAATGTGTCGAGGCGGACACCTGGCGGCGCTCGATCTCACAGGCGATAAAAACCTACAGCCAGACCCTCAGCACTCAATCAGTTCGATCAGGCAGAACCGCCCCTGAACCTCCAACCCAAGCAATTCGTCATTGCCATCCAGCCGCAAGCAGTCGAACAACCCCAACCGCTGCGTCTCGCGCCCGGAAATAGTGACTTCGACCAGGCTGCTGGCAGCAAACAACAACACCGTCGACGCCGAGCTATACACGCGGCTGGTTCCATCCAGCCACTGCAACCGCGCCCGATATCGCTGCGGCGAATAGATCAGATTGAAATCGCGGATCGGCCCGCCCAGCAACTTGCAGCTGACCTGGTTCTCGCCGCTGAAGGCAAACGCATCGAACGCCAGCAATGGCCGGCTGGCCTGGCCGTCGACCAGCAGCCGCATGCCGTCGCCCTGCAGCACGGTGATGATCCGTTGGTAACCGACGAAGGCGGAAAAGCCGCCCGACTCCTCGATATCGGCAATCGACAGACGCCAGCCAAAACCGTCCAGGCCCTCGCCACTGTCGCGGGTAATCTCTTCGGTGAAACCGCCACCGTTCTTCCACGGCATGCGCGGGTAATCGTGCGCACGCATCAACTGCAGCTGACTCATTTGCTGAAACGTCCTTCCAGGCGATGACGGGAACCGGGGTGGATCAGCCGTGCAGCGGTCACCGGCTGACGACCGGACCAGGTGCGACGACGAATCAGCAGGCAAGGCTCGCCCTGCTCGATCTGCAACAGGCGGCATTCTTCCGGCTCGGCCAGGATCGCCTCGACCACGTGCTCGCCTTCGGTCAACGGCGCCACCTGGGACAGGTAGGCGTAAGGCGTCTGCCGAGTAAAGTCCTGCTTGAGGTAGTCGGGGGCGATGGCCGCGTTGACGTAACGGTCCTCGATCTGCACCGGCACGCCATTCTCGAAATGCACGATCAGCGAATGGAACACCCGCTGACCTTCACGCATGTCCAGAGCCAGCGCCCGTTCGGAGCCGGCCGCTTCCTCGGCAAGCGTGATCACCTGGCAGCTGTGCTGATGGCCACGCGCGGCGATTTCGTCAGCGATGTTGTTGACCTCGAACAGCGCCGAACGGCCCTTGGGCTCGGCCACGAAGGTACCGACCCCCTGCATGCGCACCAGCAGGCCTTCGGCGGTGAGTTCACGCAGGGCGCGGTTGATGGTCATGCGGCTGAAGCCCAGCTCGTTGACCAGCTCGCTCTCGGAGGGTACCCGGTGATGCGGTGGCCAGCTGCCGTTATCGATCTGCTGGATGATCATCTGTTTGACCCGGGCGTAGAGCGGCGCCGGGCCCTCGCCCATCTGGGCAACCAGCGCGGAGACAGGAGGTGTCGGCACGGCGATGGATCCTTGTGCAAATGAAATGAGCGGTAGCTTGCCGCAGTTTACCCGGCAGGCAAACGCCTGTATATGTATATACAAGTTAACAATAACAGGACTCCACCGATGTCTGCCTACTTCGCCGAACGCGCCCTGCTACCTACGGGCTGGGCCAGCCATGTGCGTATCGAGGTCGCCAGCGATGGCCATGTGGCCAGCATCGCGCCAGGCGCTTCGGCCGAAGGCGCCGAGCGCCTGGCCGGCCCGCTGCTGCCCGGCATGCCCAACCTGCACTCACATGCCTTCCAGCGCGCCATGGCAGGCCTGGCGGAAGTTGCCGGCAACCCCAACGACAGTTTCTGGACCTGGCGCGAGCTGATGTATCGCCTGGTCGGGCAGATCAGCCCACAGCAGCTTCAGGTCATCGCCCGCCAGCTGTACATCGAGATGCTCAAGGCCGGCTACACCTCGGTGGCCGAATTCCATTACGTGCACCACGACCAGGCCGGCAAGCCCTACGCCGCCCCGGCCGAACTGTCGCTCCGCATCAGCGCGGCTGCGGCCGATAGCGGCATTGGCCTGACCTTGCTGCCGGTGCTGTACAGCCATGCAGGCTTTGGCGGCCAGGCGCCGAACGACGGGCAGCGGCGCTTCATCAACTCCACTGAACAGTACCTGCAGTTGCAAGCGCAACTCGCCCCGCTGCTGGCCGCGCAACCCGCGCAGCACCTGGGCCTGTGCTTCCACTCGCTGAGGGCGGTGACGCCTGGGCAGATCGCCGAAGTGCTGGCAACCAGCGACAGGCAGTGCCCGGTGCATATCCACATCGCCGAACAGCAGAAGGAAGTCGACGACTGCCTGGCCTGGAGCGGCCTGCGCCCGCTGCAGTGGTTATATGAGCACGTAGACGTGGACCGCCGCTGGTGCCTGGTACACGCTACCCATGCCGAACCGGACGAAGTAACTGCCATGGCCCGCAGCGGCGCGGTGGCCGGGTTGTGCCTGACCACCGAAGCCAACCTGGGCGACGGGATTTTCCCGGCAGTGGATTTCCTGGCACAGGGTGGGCGCATGGGCATTGGCTCGGACAGCCATGTGTCGTTAAGCGTGGTGGAGGAACTGCGTTGGCTGGAATATGGTCAGCGCCTGCGGGATCAACGGCGCAACCGCCTGTATCGCGGCGACCAGCCGATGGTCGGGCGCACGCTGTATGACGCGGCGCTGGCCGGTGGTGCGCAGGCGCTGGGGCAGGCGGTCGGCGAGCTGGCGGTGGGCAAGCGCGCCGATTGGCTGGTGCTCGATGGGCAGGACCCGTACATCGCCATGGCGGAGGGTGACGCCATTCTCAACCGCTGGCTGTTTGCCGGCGGCGATCGCCAGGTACGCGATGTGATGGTGAATGGGCAGTGGGTGGTGCGCCAGGGGCGGCATGCGCAAGAAGAAGAAAGCGGGCGGGCGTTTGCCGAGGTGTTGCGCCAGCTTTTAGGCTGAGGGTACCGGGGCTGCGTTGCAGCCCTTCGCGGGCAAGCCCGCTCCCACAGATTGGTGGACTGCCCCACAAAGCGTCTTGGGGGTAGCCCAGGGTTCAGCGCAGAACCTGTGGGAGCGGGCTTGCCCGCGAAGGGTTGCCACGCAACCCTAAAAAACTCAGTGCATCTTTACTATTTGCTGATCGGACGCCCGCCAGATCAAGCGGCTGGTGTCATACCCCTGCTGCCGCGCCCTGGACAGCAGGTTCTCGCGCTCCCAGGCAGGCAGCGTCGGCGTACGCGACAATATCCACAGGTATTTGCGGTCCGGGCTGCCGACGATGGCCGTACGGTAGTGGTCGTCCACATAAAGAATCCAGTACTCACCCCGCGCCACGCCTGGCACCAGCTTGGTGAACCAGTTATCGAACTCGACCCACAGCTTGTCGGTGTGCCCCGGCTCCTGGATATTCGCATGCCCTTCGGCGCGCAGCCATTCATCACCCATGGTGCGGCAGCGGTTGAGCACGCCATAACTGCCATCAGGCTTGAGGTTGTAATGCGCCTCGGACTGCTCGCAGCCTTCCTGGTAGCGCATGGGCAGGCGCGCCAGCTCGTACCATTTGCCCTGGTAGCGCTTGAGGTCGACATGGCCGGCGGTTTTCGGTGCCAGCGGGTCGTGCGAGGAACCTGCACAACCGCCCAGCAGCAACGCCAGGCATACCCCCATCAGCAGGTACGCACGCCTCATTTGAGACCCTGCCCGGAGTACATCAGCACCTTGTCAGCTGCGTACTGCACGCTGATGAAGCTCTTCTCGTCCCCCCAGGTGCAGCTGCTCATGCCCAACGCGCCAGAACACTCGGTCGGCGTGCCGAGCAACTGCTCGACCTCGGCCTTGCTCATACCGGCCTTGATCTTGGAATAGTTTTCCTGGTTGATCTTGCTGCAGGCAGTCAGAACGACGCACAGCGACAACAGGGCGAGGGAACGCAACGACATGAAGGGACACTCCTGAAAGATGATACAGGCGAGTGGCCTGCAGTGACCTTCGACGTGAAAATCCCTCCCAGGTTCCCTGCCCCCCCCCTTTGCCCCTACACCATTGGTCGAATGGCCACTACTGTGCGATTAATCACAAAGCATTAGTCATGCGCACAATAAAAAAGGCCGCCCCTGTTGGAGCGGCCTCGCGTCGCGATGTCTTGCACAGCAGGCCCCTTGGGCGTCAGAAACGAGACCCAGGCTCCAGCAAAAAGTCCATTTCTTCGCTGGTACTTGGCCGTTCCAGCACCAGGTTGCGGTGCGGGAAACGCCCGAACCGGGCAATTACCCGCTGGTGCTGCTCGGCATAGTCGAGGAAGCCTTCGAACAGCCGGCGGTTGGCCTCGGGCTGTTCGTCCAGCAGCATTTGATAGCGTTCCACGCACAGGTTCTGCCAGTCCAGCACTTCGGCATGCTCCAGCACCAGCAGCACGAACACCCGCTGGATCGGCAGCAGCTGGTAGTCCCAGCCCTTCTGCAGGCCCTGCATGGCCACCACCTGGGCACGCCGGTCGCCCTCGAAGGCACGCGGCGTGTCGCGGTAGATCATGCGTGGCAGCTGGTCCAGCAAAATCAGCAGGCCCAGCCAGCCCTGCGGACTTTGCTGCCACTCCTCGAGCCCACCCGCCAGGGCGTGCTCGACGAGATCGCCAAACAGCGCATAGGCGTCGGCATCGTGATGCTTGCCGAACCACAGCGTGCTCTTCTCGTCAGCCACGGCCTGGGCACTGGTGCCCCAACCGAACCACCACTCCAGCAACGGCTGCCAAGGTGCGAGCATGACTTACTCCTTGTGGTAGGCGGTGACGCGCTCGACCTCTTCCTTCGAGCCGAGAATCACCGACACGCGCTGGTGCAGGCTTTCTGGCTTGATGTCGAGGATGCGATCGTAACCGTTGGTGGAAGCGCCGCCGGCCTGTTCGATGATGAACGACATCGGGTTGGCTTCGTACATCAGGCGCAGCTTGCCCGGCTTGCTTGGTTCGCGGGCGTCACGTGGGTACATGAACAGGCCGCCACGGGTCAGGATGCGGTGCACGTCGGCCACCATCGAGGCGATCCAGCGCATGTTGTAGTTCTTCTTCAGCGGGCCGGTCTCGCCTGCCAGCAGTTCGCCCACATAGCGCTGTACCGGGGCTTCCCAGTGGCGCTGGTTGGACATGTTGATGGCGAACTCGGCAGTGGTTTCCGGTACGCGGATGTTTTCGTGAGTCAGCACGAAGCTGCCCAGTTCGCGATCCAGGGTGAAGCCCTTGACGCCATTGCCCAGGGTCAGGACCAGCATGGTTTGCGGGCCGTAGATGGCGTAACCGGCAGCAACCTGCTCGGTACCTGGCTGCAGGAACGCTTCTTCGTTGAGGCTTTCGTTCTGGCTCAGGTACTGGTTAGGGCAACGCAGAACCGAGAAGATGGTACCGACCGACACGTTGACATCGATGTTCGACGAACCGTCCAGCGGGTCGAAGACCAGCAGGTAGGCGCCTTTCGGGTACCTGCCCGGGATCTGGTAGGCGTTGTCCATTTCTTCGGAAGCCATGCCAGCCAGGTGGCCGCCCCACTCGTTGGCTTCCAGCAGGATATCGTTGGAAATCACGTCCAGTTTCTTCTGGACCTCGCCCTGCACGTTTTCAGTGCCCATGCTGCCCAGCACACCACCGAGGGCGCCCTTGGACACGTGATGGCTGATTTCCTTGCACGCACGCGCTACCACTTCGATCAGGAAGCGCAGATCGGCAGGGGTATTGTTGCTGCGGGTCTGCTCAATCAGATAGCGACTCAGGGTAACGCGGGACATGTATGGCTCCGAACGGATTGGGGGGGATGAAAAACCCCCGCAGTTTACAGGGAGAGTGACGGGCTAGCGAGTGATGAGACTCGCCACGGCTCTCAGACGGCACAATAGGTCGGTAGTTCAGCGCGCGCCAGGCCGGTGGTCTGGTTGTGGGGCCATTCGCGGGCACGCGCGCTCCCAGGTTGATGAAAGCCCTGCAGGAAGCGGGTCTACCCGCGAACAAGCCAGCACAGGCCTACCTCAATCCAGCGCCTTCCAGATCTCGGTCGCATACTCACGGATAGTCCGATCCGACGAGAACCAGCCCATCCGCGCGGTATTGAGCACCGCCTTGCGCCACCACTCCTGCGGCGTGTGCCACAGATCCTCGACCCGCCGCTGGGCATCCCAGTAGGCATCGAAATCGGCGCACACCAGGAAGCGGTCGTAGGCCACCAGGCCGTCGATCAACCCGGTGTAACGAGAGGGATCGTCGGGCGAGAACACACCACTGCGAATAGCCTGCAACACATCGCTCAAACGGTTGGAAGCGGCTATGGCGGCGTTGGCACCAAAGTCACCGGCACGCTTGCGCGTTTCAACCTGCTGCGCGGTCAGGCCAAAGATGAACATGTTGTCAGCCCCCACCTGTTCGCACATCTCCACATTGGCGCCATCCAGGGTGCCGATGGTCAGTGCACCATTGAGGCCGAACTTCATGTTGCTGGTACCGGAAGCTTCGTAGCCCGCAGTGGATATCTGCTCGGAAAGGTCCGCCGCCGGGATGATGCTCTCGGCCAGGCTGACGTTATAGTTGGGCAGGAACACCACTTTCAGCAGGCCGCGCACCGTCGGGTCGTTGTTCACCACCCGGGCGATGTCGTTGGCCAGCTTGATGATCAGTTTGGCCTGGTGGTAACTGGCCGCAGCCTTGCCAGCGAAGATCTTCACCCGTGGCACCCAGTTGGTGCCAGGGTCATTGCGTATGGCCTGGTACAGTGCAACGGTGTGCAGCAGGTTGAGCAACTGGCGCTTGTATTCGTGAATGCGTTTGACCTGAACATCGAATAGCGCCTCGGGGTTGACCGTGACACCGATGCGATCCTGAATGATGCTGGCCAGGGCACGCTTGCTGTGCAGCCGCTGGGCAGCGAACTGCTTGCGGAAACCGGCTTTGTCGGCGAACGGCACCAGGCCCGCCAGACGCGTCTGCGGGTCGTCCTTGAGTTCCGGTCCAAGCGCCTCGACCAGCATCTCGGTCAACTGGGGGTTGGACTGGTACAACCAGCGGCGGAAGGTAATGCCGTTGGTCTTGTTGTTGATCCGTTTCGGGTAGAGCTTGTGCAGCTCGGAGAATACCGTGCTCTTCATCAACTTGCTGTGCAGCGCCGACACGCCGTTGACGCTGTGCGAGCCAAGAAACGCCAGGTTGCCCATGCGCACCCGTCGGCCGTTGTCCTCCTCGATCAGCGAAACCGCGCGCAGCACGTCGAAATCGTGCAGGCCTTTGGCCCGCAACGCATCGATATGGTAGGCATTGATCAGGTAGATGATCTGCATGTGCCGCGGCAGCATGCGTTCCATCAGCGCTACCGGCCAGGTTTCCAAGGCTTCTGGCAACAGGGTGTGGTTGGTGTAGGCGAGCGTGCCGACGGTCAGCTCCCAGGCCTTTTCCCAAGGCACTTCGTGCTGGTCCACCAGCAACCGCATCAACTCCGCCACCGCAATCGAAGGGTGGGTGTCGTTTAGCTGGATGGCCGCTGCATCGGGCAGGTTGAGCAGGTCCTTGTGCATGTTCAGGTGGCGCCGCAGCAAGTCCTGCAGCGAAGCCGAGACGAAAAAGTACTCCTGGCGAAGGCGCAGCTCCTGACCAGCCTCGGTACTGTCGGCCGGGTAAAGTACCCGCGAAATGCTCTCGGCACGCGCCACTTCAGCCACCGCCCCCAAGTGGTCACCGGCGTTGAAACGCTCCAGGTGCAACTCTTCCAGCGCACGGGCACGCCACAGGCGCAGGGTGTTGACGCTGGATCCGCGCCAGCCGACCACCGGCGTGTCGTAGGCTACCGCCCGCACCGTCTCGCCAGGCCACCATACCTGGCGCTGGGCACCGCTTGCATCGTGCACCGTTTCGACACTGCCGCCGAAACTGATCGGGTAGATCACCTCGGCGCGCTCGAACTCCCAGGGGTTGCCGAAATCCAGCCAGTTTTCGGTCTGTTCCTGCTGCCAACCATCGACCACGGCCTGACGGAACAACCCATGCTCGTAGCGGATGCCGTAGCCATGGGCAGCGATACCCAAGGTAGACATGCTCTCCATGAAGCACGCCGCCAGACGGCCAAGGCCGCCATTGCCCAGCGCAGCATCCGGCTCGAGCAGGCGAATGCGCTCGAGGTCCACATCCAGCCCCTCCAGCGCATCGCGCGCGATGTCCAGCAGGCCCAGGTTGCTCAGGCTGTCGTACAGCAAGCGGCCGATGAGAAACTCAAGGGAAAGGTAGTAGACCCGTTTCTGGCTACGCCGATAGGCCTGCCGGGTGTGATCCATCCAGTGGTCGACCATGTGATCGCGCGCAGCCAGGGCAATGGCCTCGAACCAGTCATGGTCGAAGGCATGCTCGGGGTCCTTGCCGACCGCGTAGGTCAGCTTGTTCAGTACAGCGGCGCGAAAATCCGCGACTTCGGCGTCACGTGCTTTGGGTTCCTGGGACATGCGGCATCCTCGGGCAAGTTGACGAAAGCGGAGGGAGAGTGATGAGACTAGACCCTTCGACAGGGAGCGACAGTTACGGTTCGCAGTTTTCATGCCCACTCTGCGATTCCGGCAAAAGGTTGTTCATAAATTGAACAATTCCGGTATCATCGCGCGCCCCAAGACCGTGATCCACCTTATAAAGATGAAAACGACCCTGATCGCCGCCGCCGAAGTCGACCGCCTGGAGACTTGGCAGCGCTACGCCAGCCACATGTGCCACGGCTGCCATTCGACCTGCTGCACCCTGCCGGTAGAGGTGAAGATCAAGGATCTGATCCGTATCGGCGTGGTCGACGAGTTCGAAAAAGACGAACCACCCAAGAACGTGGCCAAACGCCTGCAAAAAGAAGGCATCATCGAGCGCTTCAACCAGAAGTCGGGCATCTTCACCCTGACCCGGATGAGCAACGACGACTGCATGTACCTGGATCGTAAAAGCCGCCTGTGCACCATTTATGACAAGCGCCCGGATACCTGCCGCAACCACCCCAAGGTCGGGCCGCGGCCGGGGTATTGTGCTTACAAGCCCAAAGTGGTTGGGCGCTGATCTAGTGCCTGCACCGGCCTCTTCGCGGGTAAACCCGCTCCTACAGGTCTTGACCTTTGTGGATATCCTGTAGGAGCGGGTTCACCCGCGAAGAGGCCGGTACAACCAGCACAAAAAACCCAGACAAACTAAAACGCCCCCGGCCTTTCGACCGGGGGCGTTTTCATTCAGCCTGAGCTAACTCAGTTCTTGGCTTTCTTGGCTGCGCGGGTACGCTCGCCTTCGTCCAGGATCTTCTTGCGCAGACGGATCGACTTAGGAGTCACTTCGCACAGCTCGTCGTCCTGGATGAATTCCAGGGCCTGCTCAAGGGTGTGGCGAACTGGCGGCACCAGGGCGATGACTTCGTCTTTGCCCGAAGCACGCATGTTGTCGAGCTTCTTGCCTTTGGTCGGGTTCACGCCCAGGTCGTTGTCACGGCTGTTCAGGCCGATGATCTGACCGTTGTAGATCTCCTGGCCGTGTTCAACGAACAGCTTGCCGCGAGCCTGCAGGGTTTCCAGCGAGTAGGTCAGTGCCTTGCCGGTCTCGACCGAAACCAGTACGCCGTTGAGGCGGCCGGACATCTGGCCCGACTTCATGGTGTCGTAGCGATCGAAGATCGAGGTCAGGATGCCTGCACCGTTGGTCAGGGTCAGGAACTGGTTACGGAAACCGATCAGACCACGGGCTGGAATGTTGTACTCCAGACGAACACGGCCCTTGCCATCCGGAACCATGTTGGTCAGGTCGCCTTTACGCAGACCCATTTCTTCCATGACCTTGCCCTGGGATTCTTCAGGGATGTCGATGGTGACGTTCTCGAACGGCTCCTGCTTGACGCCGTCGACTTCGCGGATGATCACTTCAGGACGGCCCACGGCCATTTCGAAGCCTTCACGACGCATGGTTTCGATCAGCACCGACAGGTGCAGCTCACCACGGCCCGATACCTTGAACTTGTCAGGGGAGTCGGTTTCCTGAACGCGCAGGGCAACGTTGTACAGCAGTTCCTTGTCCAGACGGTCCTTGATGTTACGGCTGGTGACGAACTTGCCTTCTTTACCGCAGAACGGCGAGTCGTTGACCTGGAAGGTCATCGAAACGGTCGGCTCGTCAACGGTCAGCGGCTTCATCGCTTCTACCGCATCCGGGGCGCACAGGGTGTCGGAGATGAACAGCTCATCGAAACCGCTGATGCAGACGATATCGCCAGCCTGGGCTTCTTCGACGTCAACGCGGTGCAGACCGTGGTGACCCATCAGCTTCAGGATACGGCCGTTACGCTTCTTGCCGTTGGTGTCGATGGCGACAACCGGGGTGTTCGGCTTGACGCGACCACGGGCGATGCGGCCAACACCGATAACACCGAGGAAGCTGTTGTAGTCCAGTGCGGAGATCTGCATCTGGAACGGGCCTTCGCGGTCAACAGACGGTGCCGGTACGTTGTCGATGATCGACTGGTACAGCGCGGTCATGTCTTCGCCCATGGCGGTGTGGTCCAGGCCGGCAATGCCGTTCAGGGCCGAGGCGTAGACCACTTTGAAGTCCAGCTGTTCGTCGGTGGCACCGAGGTTGTCGAACAGGTCGAAGATCTGGTCCAGAACCCAGTCAGGACGCGCGCCTGGGCGGTCAACCTTGTTGATCACGACGATTGGCTTCAGGCCAGCTTCGAAGGCCTTCTTGGTCACGAAGCGGGTTTGCGGCATCGGGCCGTCCTGGGCGTCGACCAGCAGCAGCACGGAGTCGACCATCGACATTACACGCTCAACCTCGCCACCGAAGTCGGCGTGGCCGGGGGTGTCGACGATGTTGATGTGGTAGCCGTTCCAGTTGATGGCGGTGTTTTTCGCCAGAATGGTAATACCGCGCTCTTTTTCCTGGTCGTTGGAGTCCATGACGCGCTCGTCGTTGAGCTCGTTACGCTCCAGAGTGCCGGACTGACGCAGGAGTTTGTCGACCAGAGTGGTTTTACCATGGTCAACGTGGGCGATGATGGCGATGTTACGCAGATTTTCGATCACAAGTGTATCTCGATCAGAGGATTCGGTTGCCGCCCAGTGTAGGCGGCCAATATGTACTGTTTAAGGCTCAGCGGGCCCGGCGGTCGGGAGGGCGATGGCGAATACTGCCGCCATACAGCCCCGGCATCTTATGTCGGACGATAAACACGCACATTGGCATGTCCCTCACTGAGCAGGTGGTGTGCGTGCAAACGGCTCATCACACCCTTGTCGCAATACAGCAAGTACTGGCGCGTAGGGTCCAGGTGCTTGAACTTGCTGTTGATGGCATAGAACGGCATGGCCTGGACCTCGATACCTTCCAGCACCAGTGGTTCGTCTTCCTGGGCATCGGGGTGGCGAATGTCGATGACGATCTGGCCAGGCAGCGCCTCGGCCACTTCCTCGATTTCGATGTCCTTGCCCAGCTCATCGATCACATGGTCGATGGAAATGAACTTGGCGCGCTCAAGAGCGCGCTCCAGCACGGCCATGTCGAACTGCTTTTCTTCGTGCTCCATGCGGTGACGCTTGGCATGGGTGGTCGGGTTTACCGAGATCACGCCGCAGTATTCCGGCATGTGCTTGGCAAAGTCCGCGGTGCCGATTTCGGTGGCCTGGTCGATGATGTCCTGCTTGTGGCTGGCCAGCAGCGGGCGCAGCACCAGCTTGTCGGTGGCCGAGTCGATGATCGACAGGTTCGGCAAGGTCTGGCTGGACACCTGGGAAATCGCTTCGCCGGTCACCAGCGCGTCGATCTGCAGGCGGTCGGCCATATGGGCGGCGCCGCGCAGCATCATGCGCTTGAGGGTCACGCCCATGTAGCTGTTGTCGACCTTGTTGAGGATTTCGCCAACCACTTCTTCGAACGGCACACTGATGAACAGTACGCGCTGGCTGCTGCCGTACTTCTTCCATAGGTAGTGGGCCACTTCCATCACGCCCAGCTCATGGGCACGGCCGCCGAGGTTGAAGAAGCAGAAGTGGGTCATCAGGCCGCGGCGCATCATCTGGTAGGCCGCAACGGTGGAGTCGAAACCACCGGACATCAGCACCAGGGTCTGTTCCAGGGCACCCAGCGGATAACCGCCGATGCCATTGTGCTGGTTGTGGATCACGTACAGGCGCTGGTCGCGGATTTCGATGCGCACCAGCACTTCAGGCTTCTTCAGCTCGATCCCGGCGGCGCCACACTGCTGGCGCAGCTGGCTGCCGACGTAACGGTCGACGTCCATCGAGGTGAAGTCATGGTGGCCACCGCGCTTGCAGCGCACGGCGAAGTGCTTGCCGGCCAGCAGGTGGCCGAAGTGGTGCTTGCACTTGGCGACGATGTCGTCGAAGTCACCCAGCGGGTATTCCTCGACCTGCAGGAAGTGGGTGATACCCGGCGTGCAGGTGAGGCGTTCGATCATCTCGCGCTGGACTTTTTCGTCTTCGACGCGGGTAACCACTTCGAGATTGTCCCAGACACCATCTACCGCGAGCTCAGGGTCGAGATCCTTGAGCACGTTGCGGATGTTCTTGCCAAGCTGGCGGATGAAGCGCTTGCGCACCGGCCGGCTTTTGATGGTGATTTCTGGGAAGACTTTGACGATAAGTTTCATTGGTTAACAGCGCGCGCAGGGCCTGCCGAAAATGAGGGGCGCGAATTATATCGGAAATTGCTCAGGATTTGACCAACTTTTGATCAGAAGCTTTGAGATAAATGCAGAGAGCGGGTTTTGCAGTGCCTGTTCCGGCCCTTTCGCGGGTGCCCCCGCGCCTACAAGCAGTGCAAAGCCCGTAGGAGCGGGTTTACCCGCGAAGAGGCCCTAGAAGCTGGCACACCACTCATGCCACGCACCCTATTGGTGCGAGATGATCAAAAAACGCATCGTAAGGGTGCACTTCTGCCCGCCACCCCAACGCCAAATGCCCGCAAACGCCCCCTTTTATCCCAGCCTCGCCATTTTCGGGCACTGGCATGCAATTTGCTCCCTTGTGAGGCAGGTAAGCTTGGCCGACTATCCGCGCCCGGCAACACCCTTTTTCCAGGGCAGCGGCCCACCGCGCTCTAGACCATCCGGAGGACAACATGTCGAAGTCGGTTCAACTCATCAAAGATCATGACGTCAAGTGGATTGATCTGCGTTTCACGGACACCAAAGGCACTCAGCACCACGTGACCATGCCGTCGCGTGATGCGCTGGACGAAGACTTCTTCGAAGTCGGCAAGATGTTCGACGGTTCCTCCATCGCTGGCTGGAAAGGCATCGAAGCCTCCGACATGATCCTGATGCCGGTTGACGAAACCGCCGTTCTGGATCCGTTCACCGAAGAGCCAACCCTGATCATTACCTGCGACATCGTCGACCCGTCGAGCATGCAGGGCTACGATCGTGACCCACGTGCAATCGCCAAGCGCGCCGAAGAGTACCTGAAGAGCACCGGCATCGGTGACACCGTATTCGCCGGCCCAGAGCCTGAGTTCTTCATCTTCGACGAAGTGAAGTTCCAGTCGGACATCTCCGGCTCGATGTTCAAGATCTTCTCCGAGCAGGGCTCGTGGATGACCGGCGCTGACGTGGAAGGCGGTAACAAAGGCCACCGTCCAGGCGTGAAAGGTGGCTACTTCCCGGTTCCGCCGTTCGACCACGACCACGAAATCCGTACTGCCATGTGCAACGCTCTGGAAGAAATGGGCCAGACCGTTGAAGTTCACCACCACGAAGTGGCGACTGCCGGCCAGAACGAAATCGGCGTCAAGTTCAACACCCTGGTGAAGAAGGCTGACGAAGTACAGGCGCTGAAATACGTCGTGCACAACGTTGCCGACGCTTACGGCCGTACCGCCACCTTCATGCCGAAGCCACTGTACGGCGACAACGGCTCGGGCATGCACGTGCACATGTCGATCTGGAAAGACGGCAAGAACACCTTCTCGGGTGAAGGCTATGCCGGCCTGTCCGACACCGCCCTGTACTTCATCGGCGGTATCATCAAGCACGGTAAGGCCCTGAACGGCTTCACCAACCCGTCGACCAACTCCTACAAGCGTCTGGTTCCAGGCTTCGAAGCCCCGGTAATGCTGGCCTACTCGGCTCGCAACCGTTCCGCCTCGATCCGTATTCCTTACGTTGGCAGCCCGAAAGCCCGCCGTATCGAAGCACGCTTCCCGGACCCATCGGCCAACCCGTACCTGGCCTTCGCGGCCCTGCTGATGGCTGGCCTGGACGGCATCCAGAACAAGATCCACCCAGGCGACGCGGCCGACAAGAACCTGTACGACCTGCCGCCAGAAGAAGCCAAGAACATCCCGCAAGTGTGCGGCAGCCTGAAAGAAGCTCTGGAAGAGCTGGATAAAGGCCGTGCGTTCCTGACCAAGGGCGGCGTGTTCTCCGACGACTTCATCGATGCCTTCATCGAGCTGAAGAGCGAAGAAGAAATCAAGGTGCGCACCTTCGTACACCCGCTGGAATACGAGCTGTACTACAGCTGCTGATCTGATTGGCGCCCCGCGCCGATGACCTGATCACAACGGCCTCCTCCGGGAGGCCGTTTTCGTTTCTGCGCACCAAGCAGAAGCACTGCAACCCCGCCTGTCACGCTATGCTCTATCTTGGTGCACTAATTCACACCATGCCCTCATTTGCTCCCCAATCTGGTTCAAATTAAACGTTTCACCAAGACTTTCTGGTCCGAATTTGCGCAGTTTCAGGCCTTTCTCGGCAAATTCCGCTTCTTTTCGGCGCTTTGGTTTGTTTCTTGCATTTTCTTATCAAGAGTCTCGCATCAGTGGATCCACCCCGCGTCCGGCCCTGGCCATAACAGTGCCAGGCAAGCGCCAAAAGAGGTCAACGACGCCTTATGACCATCAGCGATGCACAGCACCGTCTGCTTCTGGACAACCTGACCACTGCCACGTTGCTGCTCAACGCCGAGCTGCGCCTGGAGTACATGAATCCGGCCGCAGAAATGCTACTGGCCGTCAGTGGCCAGCGCAGCCATGGGCAGTTCATCAGCGAACTGTTCACCGAATCGACCGAGGCGCTCAGCTCGCTGCGCCAGGCGGTCGAGCAGGCGCACCCGTTCACCAAGCGTGAAGCGCAGCTTACATCGCTGACCGGGCAGACCATCACTGTCGACTACGCGGTAACACCGATACTGCATCAAGGCCAGACCCTGCTGTTGCTCGAAGTGCATCCGCGGGACCGGCTGCTGCGCATCACCAAGGAAGAGGCTCAACTGAGCAAGCAGGAAACCACCAAGATGCTGGTACGCGGCCTGGCCCACGAAATCAAGAACCCCCTTGGCGGCATCCGCGGAGCGGCCCAGCTACTGGCCCGCGAACTGCCCGAGGAAGGGCTGCGCGATTACACCAATGTAATCATCGAAGAGGCTGACCGTTTGCGTAACCTGGTCGACCGCATGCTCGGCTCGAACAAGCTGCCTTCGCTGGCCATGACCAATATTCACGAAGTGCTGGAGCGGGTGTGCAGCCTGGTCGATGCCGAAAGCCAGGGGTGCATCACTTTGGTGCGCGATTACGACCCGAGCCTGCCGGACGTGCTGATCGACCGAGAGCAGATGATTCAGGCCGTACTCAACATCGTGCGCAACGCCATGCAGGCGATCAGCGCGCAGAATGAGCTGCGCCTGGGTCGCATTACCTTGCGCAGCCGCGCCCTGCGCCAGTTCACCATCGGCCACGTGCGTCACCGCCTGGTAGCGCGGGTAGAGATCATCGACAACGGCCCGGGCATCCCGCCGGAACTGCAAGACACCCTCTTCTATCCCATGGTCAGTGGTCGCCCGGACGGTACCGGGCTGGGCCTGGCCATTACCCAGAACATCATCAGCCAGCACCAGGGCCTGATCGAGTGTGAAAGCCACGCAGGCCATACCGCCTTCTCGATTTACCTGCCTCTGGAACAAGGAGCCACCGCCTCATGAGCCGAAGTGAAACCGTCTGGATCGTCGACGATGATCGCTCCATCCGCTGGGTCCTGGAAAAAGCCCTGCAACAGGAAGGCATGACCACCCAGAGCTTCGACAGCGCAGACGGTGTCATGGGGCGCTTGGCACGCCAGCAACCCGACGTGATCATTTCCGACATCCGCATGCCTGGCACCAGCGGCCTCGACCTGCTGGCGCAGATCCGCGAGCAACACCCGCGCCTGCCGGTCATCATCATGACCGCCCACTCCGACCTGGACAGCGCCGTGGCCTCGTACCAGGGCGGTGCCTTCGAGTACCTGCCCAAGCCATTCGATGTCGACGAAGCGGTATCGCTGGTCAAGCGCGCCAACCAGCATGCCCAGGAGCAGCAAGGCCTGGATGTGCCACAGAACCTGGCGCGCACCCCGGAAATCATTGGCGAAGCCCCGGCGATGCAGGAGGTGTTCCGTGCCATCGGCCGCCTCAGCCACTCCAACATCACCGTGCTGATCAACGGCGAGTCCGGCACCGGCAAAGAACTGGTGGCCCACGCCCTGCACCGACACAGCCCGCGCGCAGCATCGCCGTTCATTGCCCTGAACATGGCCGCCATCCCCAAGGATCTGATGGAGTCGGAGCTGTTCGGCCATGAGAAAGGCGCCTTCACAGGTGCTGCCAACTTGCGTCGGGGCCGTTTCGAGCAGGCCGATGGCGGCACGCTGTTCCTCGACGAAATCGGGGACATGCCCGCCGACACCCAGACCCGCCTGCTGCGCGTGCTGGCCGACGGCGAGTTCTACCGCGTGGGCGGCCACGTGCCAGTCAAGGTCGACGTGCGCATCATCGCCGCCACCCACCAGAACCTGGAATCACTGGTGCAGGCCGGCAAGTTCCGTGAAGACTTGTTCCACCGTCTTAATGTCATCCGTATCCACATTCCGCGCCTGGCCGACCGCCGCGAAGATATCCCCGCCCTCGCCCGCCACTTCCTTGCCCGGGCCGCCCAGGAGTTGGCAGTCGAGCCGAAGATCCTCAAGCCGGAGACTGAAGAGTTCATCCGCAACCTGCCATGGCCGGGCAACGTGCGGCAGATGGAGAACACTTGCCGCTGGATTACCGTGATGGCCTCCAGCCGCGAAGTGCTGATCGGTGACCTGCCACCAGAACTGCTGAACCTGCCACAAGACGCCGCGCCGGTAACCAACTGGGAGCAGGCCCTGCGCCAGTGGGCCGACCAGGCCTTGGCGCGCGGGCAGACCAGCCTGCTGGACAGCGCAGTGCCGAGCTTTGAACGGATCATGATCGAGACGGCACTCAAGCACACCGCCGGACGCCGGCGGGATGCCGCGCTGTTGCTGGGCTGGGGGCGTAACACCCTGACGCGCAAGATCAAGGAATTGGGGATGAATGTGGCTGGTGGGGATGATGAGGAAGGTGATGACCACTGAGCTCTGAATTAGCCTTCTAGATTGCTGGGGCTGCTTTGCAGCCCATCGCGACACAAGGCCGCTCCCACGGGATCACCTCTGCCCCAAGGCTGATGCGATGGACATACATCGGGGTCGTCGTAGGAGCGGGTTCACCCGCGAAGAGGCCGGGCCTGCTGGCCAATCTCCACCTGCCGCTCACCATTGCCGCCACCACCGTATTCGCGGGTAAACCCGCTCCTACCACGATCCTGTGTCGCGATGGGGCGCAAAGCGGCCCCAGCCATTTCAGCCGTCTGAATGCACCGTTCCTGTGCCGGCTGCACCTCTCGAAGGCACAAATACCCTTAAAATCCGGCCAAATCACCCGCAAAGCCCAGTATTCACGGCTTTTGCAAAACTGGCACGCCCCCTGCAATAAGCAATACATCTCCAGTTTCGGGGGCCCTGGTACAGGCAGGCCGGGTGAACCCCTCTTTTATACGCAGCACCGCCCGTTTTGGGGACCTCGGTACAGGCAGGCCGGGACATCCCCCCTTTATACGCAGTACCCCTTTTGGGGACCCTGGTACAGGCAGGCCGGGATATCCCCTCTTTTATTCGTGCAGTTTCACTTGCACCCGCCAGCGCCCAGCGTCCTCTGCACCGGCCCATTCGCCGTGCAGAGGGCGCGCGGCCACCACCGTCAGCAACAAACCTTCCTTGGTGTGCTGTATCCGCCAGCTCACCGGCTTGCCTTGCAGGCTAAGCTGCCCTTGCTGAGCCTTGCCCTGGGCCTGGAACAGCAATGCCACTGTCCCTTCCACGTTCTCGCCATGCAGCTTGGGCTCTTCGTTGAACCAAAGCTCCAGGCCATCCTGCATCACCTGCACCTGTTGCAACTCACGCTCGTCGGGCGTAGTCAGGCGACCGATCATCAGCCCCACCATCAAGCCGACGATCGCCAACGACAGCATCACCCGTGGGAAGGCCTTCGAACGCACGTCCGGTTCAGGAGTAGAATGCCCGTCATCTTCACGCTTGGAGCCGTGCATGTTTCACGTCATCCTTTTTCAACCAGAAATTCCGCCGAATACCGGCAACATCATTCGTCTATGCGCCAACAGCGGCTGCGCCCTGCACCTGATCGAACCCATCAGCTTCGAACTGGATGACAAGCGCCTGCGCCGCGCAGGGCTGGACTACCACGAGTATGCCACGCTCAAGCGTCACGAGAGCTTGGCCGGATGCCTGGAAAGCCTTGGCAACCCACGGTTGTTCGCCTTTACCACCAAGGGCTCGCACCCGTTCCACGAAGTGGCCTTCCAGCCGGGCGATGCCTTCCTGTTCGGGCCGGAGAGCCGCGGGCTGCCGGCCGAGGTGCTGGACAGCCTGCCGGCCGAACACCGCCTGCGCCTGCCGATGCGGCCGGGGTGCCGTAGCCTGAACCTGTCCAATACCGTGGCGGTGACGGTGTATGAGGCGTGGCGGCAGAACGGGTTTGCCGGGAGCTGATGTGTCGCCTGTGCCGGCCTTTTCGCGGGTAAACCCGCTCCTACACAGATTGAGGGAACGGCCCAATCCCCTGTAGGAGCGGGTTTACCCGCGAAGAGGCCCGCACAGGCAAAAAAAAGCGCCCCGAGAGGCGCTTTCTTCATACCGGCAGTTATTACTGCACAGTAGGCGCTTCACCCGCTTCCTGCATACGCTGCATTTCTTGCGCGTACAGGGCGTCGAAGTTGACAGGCGACAGCATCAGCGCCGGGAACGAACCGCGAGTCACCAGGCTATCCAGGGCCTCACGGGCATAAGGGAACAGGATGTTAGGGCAGAACGCACCCAGGGTGTGGCTCATCGAAGGCGCATCGAGGTTGGCGATCAGGAAGATACCGGCCTGCTGCACTTCAGCAATGAAAGCCACTTCGTCACCGTTCTTGACGGTAACCGACAGGGTCAGCACGACCTCGTGGAAGTCGCCTTCCAGGGATTTCTGCTTGGTGTTCAGGTCCAGGGCAACGCTCGGCTCCCAGGTCTGACGGAAGATCTGCGGGCTTTTCGGGGCCTCGAACGACAGGTCGCGCACATAGATGCGTTGCAGGGAGAACTGAGGGCTGTTGTCTTCTGCAGCAGCGCCGTTGGTCTGTTGGTCAGTCATGTCAGATCCTTATCCTAATGTTTTTGAATGCAGTGCAAATCAGGCCGCCAGCAGCGCGTCGAGCTTGCCGGCGCGCTCCAGGGCATAGAGGTCATCGCATCCACCGACATGGGTGCTGCCGATCCAGATCTGCGGCACCGACGTACGGCCGGCTTTCTGACTCATCTCGGCGCGAACCTGCGGCTTGCCGTCGACCTTGATTTCCTCGAAGGCCACGCCCTTGCTCTCGAGCAGGTACTTGGCGCGCATGCAGTAGGGGCAGTAGTCGCTGGAATAGACGATGACAGGCTTCATATCACTTCACCAGGGGCAGGTTATCGGCTTTCCAGCTGGAAACGCCACCGCTCAGTTTGGCGGCGTTGTAACCAGCTTTGAGCAGCTCGCGGCAAATAGTGCCGGACTGCTGGCCCATCGCGTCGACGACAATCAGGGTCTTCTCTTTATGTTTGCCCAACTCGGTCATGCGGTTGGCCAGTTTGTCCTGCGGGATGTTCACCGCACCGACGATATGACCAGCGGAGTATTCCTTGGCCGGGCGAATGTCGATCACCAGGGCCTTCTCGGCATTGACCATGGCTGTCAGTTGGCCGTTAGTCAGGCTCTGGCCACCACGACGGATTTCATTGATAAGCAGCAGGACCAGCAAAATGAGGAAGATCGCAACCAGGATGTAGTGATCTGTCGCGAATTGAATCAGGTGAGCAACCATCAGCGGTGTTCCAGGCGATTGAAAATGCCGGCCAGTATACACAGCCCCTTGGTGCCACCAAAGCCCGACGGGCCGGCCACAAAACCACCTTCATGTTGCTAGCACAGGTGCGCCGGTCGGTGGAATGGGACGAATATTCGCCGCGGGTGGCGTATTTGCCCTAAAATGCGTGTCTTTATCATCTTTGAACAACCGTGAGTTTGATTGATGACGAGCACGCCCAAACCCCTGGTCCTGATTATCCTGGATGGCTTCGGCCATAGCGATATCCCCGAACACAATGCCATCTTTGCCGCCAATAAACCGGTCTATGACCGCCTGTGCGCCACCCAGCCGCATGGCCTTATTTCCGGCTCGGGCATGGATGTCGGCCTGCCGGACGGGCAGATGGGCAACTCCGAAGTCGGTCATATGAACCTCGGCGCAGGTCGTGTCGTCTATCAGGACTTCACCCGGGTGACCAAGGCCATCCGCGACGGCGAGTTCTTCGAAAACCCGGTGCTGACCGGTGCTGTGGACAAGGCAGCCAGTGCTGGCAAGGCCGTGCACATTCTCGGCCTGCTGTCCGATGGTGGCGTACACAGCCACCAGGACCACTTGGTGGCCATGGCCGAATTGGCCGCCCAGCGTGGCGCCGAAAAGATCTACCTGCATGCCTTCCTCGATGGCCGCGACACCCCGCCACGCAGCGCGCAGTCGTCCATCGAACTGCTCGATGCCACCTTCGCCAAGCTGGGCAAGGGCCGCATCGCCAGCCTGATCGGCCGCTACTACGCCATGGACCGCGACAACCGCTGGGACCGTGTCAGCGCCGCCTACAACCTGATCGTCGACAGCGCTGCCGAGTACACCGCTGACACGGCCCAAGCAGGCCTTGAAGCAGCTTACGCCCGCGACGAGAGCGACGAATTCGTCAAGGCCACGCGCATCGGCGAAGCCGTCAAGGTCGAAGATGGCGATGCCGTGATCTTCATGAACTTCCGCGCCGACCGTGCTCGCGAACTGTCGCGTGCATTTGTAGAGCCAGACTTCACGGAATTCGCCCGTGCGCGCCTGCCAAAGATGGCGGCGTACATCGGCCTGACCCAGTATTCGGCGAAGATCCCGGCACCAGCAGCCTTTGCGCCATCCAGCCTCAACAACGTGCTGGGCGAATACCTGGCGAAAAACGGCAAGACCCAGCTGCGCATCGCCGAAACCGAGAAATATGCCCACGTCACCTTCTTCTTCTCTGGTGGCCGCGAAGAGCCGTTCGAAGGCGAAGAACGCATCCTGATCCCGTCGCCGAAGGTCGCCACCTATGACCTGCAACCGGAAATGAGTGCACCAGAGGTGACCGATCGCATCGTCGAAGCCATCGAACAGCAGCGCTTCGACGTCATCGTGGTCAACTACGCCAACGGTGACATGGTCGGCCACACCGGCGTGTTCGAAGCGGCAGTCAAGGCCGTCGAAGCGCTGGATACCTGCGTAGGCCGCATTGTCGACGCGCTGGACAAGGTCGGCGGCGAGGCGCTGATCACCGCCGACCACGGCAACGTCGAGCAGATGGAGGACGAGTGCACCGGCCAGGCGCACACTGCACACACTACCGAGCCGGTACCGTTCATCTATGTTGGCAAGCGCAACGTGAAAGTGCGTGAGGGCGGCGTGCTGGCCGACGTGGCGCCAACCATGCTGAAGCTGCTGGGGCTGGAAAAGCCGGTGGAAATGACCGGTACCTCGATTCTGGTCGACGCCTGAATGGCAACGAGGGGCTGCTTTGCAGCCCCAATTGCACATGAATTCCAGACAAACGCCCCCCTGCATCCGCAGCGAGGCGTTTTTTTTGCCTGCCCACGCGGGCATACTAGGCCAGTCTCCATCCTTGGTACGCCAAACCCCATGCTTCGCGCCCTGATCCTCCTAGCCTTGTCTTGCCTGCTCAGCCCGGCCTTCGCCGATGAGCGCGCGCAGACCCAGCAGCAACTGGATGCCACCCGCCAGGACATTGCCGAGCTCAAGAAAACGCTGAGCAAGCTCCAGGAAGAAAAGGCCGGTGTGCAAAAGGACCTCAAAACCACCGAAACCGACATCGGCAACCTCGAAAAGCAGGTGGAGGCCCTGCAGCAAGAACTAAAAAAGACTGAAGGCGAGCTGGAGCGCCTTGATACCGAGAAAAAAAAACTCCAGAGCGCCCGCGTTGAACAACAACGACTGATCGCCATCCAGGCCCGTTCGGCCTACCAGAACAACGGTCGCGAGGAATACCTCAAGCTGCTGCTCAACCAGCAGAACCCCGAGAAATTCGCCCGCACCCTCACCTATTACGACTACCTGAGCAAGGCGCGCCTGGAGCAATTGCGCACCTTCAACGAGACCTTGCGCCAACTGGCCAACGTCGAACAGGAAATTTCCAGCCAGCAGCAACAGCTGCTGGCCCAGCGCGCGGACCTCGACAGCCGCCGCCAGGCGCTGGAAACCGAGCGCGCCAAGCGCCAGCAGGTACTGGCCAAGCTCAACAGCGATGTAAAGGACCGCGGCCAAAAGTTGCAAGCGCGTGAACAGGACCAGGCCGACCTGGCCAAGGTCCTGAAGACCATCGAGGAAACCCTCGCCCGCCAGGCCCGTGAAGCTGAAGAAGCGCGCAAGAAGGCCCTGCTGGCGCAGCAGGAAGCGGAAAAACGCCGCAAGCAGGAAGCGCTGGCCGCCGCGGCTGCCCGCGACCAGGCCCGTGAGCCAGCGGAGCCGCCGAAAAAGGCCCGCACCACCCTCGGGCCGATGGTTTCCAGCGATGGTGCGAACTACGGCGGCGCATTTTCTGCTGCGCGGGGCAAACTTCCATGGCCAGTCAATGGTCGACTGCTGGCTCGTTTCGGCGATGCCCGCGGCAGCGACGCCCGTGCCAAATGGGACGGAGTGATGATCAGCGCCACCCCGGGCACTCAGGTACGCGCCGTGCACGGCGGGCGCGTGGTTTTCGCGGACTGGTTGCGCGGCGCCGGGCTTCTGGTCATTCTCGACCATGGCAACGGTTACCTGAGCCTGTACGGCCACAACCAGAGCCTGCTCAAGAATGCCGGTGACATCGTCAAGGCCGGTGAAGCCATTTCCACCGTTGGCAACAGCGGTGGTCAGGACACGACAGGCTTGTATTTCGCGATCCGCCAGCAGGGCCGGCCTACCGACCCTTCGCAGTGGTGCCGGGGCTAGGCTCTGTACGAAAAGTCTTGAGACGCAGGTCAGGCAAGGCGAAAACAGCCGAGGAACGGCCGGGGTCGCGCCCGACTGTACTGGAGTACATGAGCATTCCGAGGCTGTTTTCAACGCAGCATGAACAAGTATCAAGGCTTTTCGTACAAAGCCTAGTCACATTTCTACGGCGCAGCCTGAGTGCTGCGCCGATGCTCCCCAGGGAGCGCTTACAGGATCAGGAGTTCGTTCGACATGCTGCACTCGCCTCGTCTCACCCAGCTGGCCCTGTCCATCGCCCTGGCGGTAGGCGCGCCCCTGGCCACCGCCGCAGAGCCGGCCAAGGCCGCCGCAGTGCCAGCCACCGAGGTGACCGCCAAGGCGCCACTGCCGCTGGAAGAACTGCGCACCTTCGCCGAGGTCCTGGACCGTATCAAGGCCGCCTATGTCGAACCGGTAGACGACAAGACCCTGCTGGAAAACGCCATCAAGGGCATGCTTAGCAACCTTGACCCGCACTCGGCCTATCTTGGCCCCGAGGACTTCCAGGAACTGCAGGAAAGCACCAGCGGCGAGTTCGGCGGGCTGGGCATTGAAGTAGGCCAGGAAGACGGCTTCATCAAGGTGGTCTCGCCAATCGACGACACCCCGGCCTCGCGGGCCGGCGTGCAGGCTGGTGACCTGATCGTCAAGATCAACGGCGCCCCGACCCGCGGCCAGACCATGACCGAAGCGGTCGACAAGATGCGCGGCAAGGTCGGCGAGAAAATCACCCTGACCTTGGTGCGCGACGGTGGCACCCCGTTTGACGTGAACCTGACCCGTGCGGTCATTCAGGTCAAGAGCGTGAAGAGCCAGCTACTGGAGAACGATTACGGCTACATCCGTATCACCCAGTTCCAGGTCAAGACCGGTGACGAAGTGGGCAAGGCGCTGGCCAAGCTGCGCAAGGACAACGGCAAGAAGCTGCGCGGGGTAGTGCTGGACCTGCGCAACAACCCAGGCGGCGTGCTGCAGTCGGCGGTGGAAGTGGCCGACCACTTCCTGACCAAAGGCCTGATCGTCTACACCAAGGGCCGCATCGCCAACTCCGAGCTGCGTTTCTCGGCCAACCCGGCCAATGCCAGCGAAGGCGTGCCGTTGGTGGTGCTGATCAACGGTGGCAGTGCATCGGCATCGGAAATTGTCGCTGGCGCCCTGCAGGACCAGAAGCGCGCCGTACTGATGGGTACCGACAGCTTCGGCAAAGGCTCGGTGCAGACCGTGCTGCCACTGGCCAACGACCGCGCCCTGAAGCTCACCACTGCGCTCTACTACACCCCCAACGGCCGTTCGATCCAGGCCCAGGGCATCGTCCCGGACATCGAAGTGCGCCAGGCCAAGCTCACCGCCGAGGCCGACACCGAAAACTTCAAGGAAGCCGACCTGCAGGGCCACCTGGGCAACGGCAACGGCGGCGCCGACCGCCCGACGGGCAGCAGCAAGCGCAAGGAACGCCCGCAGGATGACGACTTCCAGCTGAGCCAGGCACTGAGCCTGCTCAAGGGCCTGAACATCACCAAGGGCGACTGAGCCACCCTATGCGTTATCTGCTGTGTCTGTTGTTTTGCCTGATGGCCGGAATCGCGCAAGCGGCGCCGGCCAACAAGGCCTACATGAGCATCATCATCGACGACCTGGGCCAGAGCACCGAGCGTGACAGCCGTACCCTGGCCCTGCCCGGGCCGGTAACCATGGCGATCATGCCCGACACCCCGCATGCCACCGACTTTGCCCGCCAGGCACACAAGGCCGGCAAGACGGTGATCCTGCACATGCCCATGGACCCGGCCACCGGGCCCTATGCCTGGCACCCGGGCATCGCCATCGAAGAGCTGGCGCGGCGGCTGGACGCAGCATTGGTCAAGGTGCCCTACGCCGCCGGCATCAACAACCACATGGGCAGCCGCATGACCGCACAGCGTGAACCCATGGCGTGGTTGATGGGCGAGCTGCAGCGGCGCCAACTGTTCTTCGTCGACAGCCGCACCAGTGCCGCCACGGTCGCCGCGGCCGAGGCTCAAGCACACGATGTGGCGCATGTGTCGCGGGATGTATTTCTGGATGACGTGCGCACACTGGAAGCCATCGACGCTCAGCTGCAACAGGGTATCGCGCTGGCCCGCAAGCAAGGCTCCGCGGTGTTGATCGGCCACCCATACCCGCAGACGCTCGCGGTGCTGGAAAGTCAAATTCCCCGGCTCAAGCAGTTGGGTATCGAACTGGTCACGCTGCAACAGATGATCGCCACACGTGGCAACCAGGCCATGCCTGCACACGGTAAGCATGGCCGTTACAGCAATCGCTAGCATTTGCTGATCACGGGCAACCGCTGGGCCACCCGGGCGAATGTTCAGAGGTTGAACGGAATGACATCCCTGGCCTGTGCGTAGGTCAGGTTACCCCGATAAATGCTCAGTACCTGCCCCTCGCTCGCCGCCTTCATTTGCTCGCGATACCCCATCTTGCGCTGGCTCCACAGCTTGAGATGGCCTTTGCCAAACGCCGTCGGCGCTGCCTGCGAGTCGGCAAAGTGGAAATGCGCGGCCCACAAGGGTCTACCCTTGGCCTCGCCGGGAGCAGGCAACAGGCTGATCCGGTATTCGTCCAGATAGCCATCGGAGACCACCTGCCGAGGCCCGACATATTCCACGGCGAGCAACCCCTGCTGATGGAGAAAATTCAGCCCTCTGGAACCTGGGTAGCGCGTCTTGCTGTAAAGCGCTACCAAACAGTCGCGGCGGGCCTGGCGCAACTGAATCAACGCATCGTCCATGCCTGCCAGCAGCGCGTGCTCTGCGTCGGCATCGCTGAGCTGTTCCCGCAGCTCGGCCACTTCGTTGATCTGGCCGTCCAGCATCGACATCAGGCCCATGTCGTCAGCATCCTTGGCAACCAGGGCTCTGGCTTGAGCGATGACATTTTCGTTCTGTGCCAGCATGGCCTCGGCCAGTTCCCGGTTGTTCCTTTCGGAGTCCGGCGTAGAATTCCTCGACTGCTGTTCCGGTTCGCCCGCGGCTACCTCTTCAACCCAGGTGTTTCCCTGCTTCTGGAAGCGATGCAGCGCGCTCTTGTTGAAAGCCGCTACAACTTGCAGCACCGCCTGCCCGTCGACCACCGATTCGCTGCCAATGACTATCTGACCAGCCCGCGTATGGGCCACCTGCAGGCTCTTTCGTGAATAGACCGCACGACGTGTGCCACGAACCTGCCCGTCCGCCTGCTCGCGCATGGCCTCGACCAACGCCTCACCGGCTATGGTTTTCAGTTCCACCATCTGTTGCTTGTAGGCCTCAAGGCGCTGGACATCGATGAGCTTGCTGCCGAGTGTCTTGATCCGTTCGGCGTTGAGAATCGCCGCGAGGTATTCGTCCCACGCACTTTGCAGCACCTCGATGCGTTCGGCGACAGGCAAGTCACAGAACATCAGCAGATGATGCGTTTGTGCGGCCACCCGCAGACGCTGACTGGCGAGCGCATGGCGGAAGATCATGTAGTGCTGGGTAGGCGTGCCTGTGTGCCACTGCAGGGCCAGCTCGACCAGGCCCATGGCCTGGAAAAACCGGATGTTGATCGTGGTCGTCTTACGGCTCGCGATAATGCTCGAGACGGTAAGAGTGGTATTGATGTAAGGCACTTGCATGTCGATATCGGTGATGGCCAACAGGCGATCCAACTGGCCGGAGACATTGATGATCCTGGGCTGCTCTTCAAGCAACTTTTCCAACATCGTCCGGAACCTGGCATACAACTCGGCCTGTTTCTCTGGCGGTGCGACATTGAGCGCATTGGTGAGTTGGTCATATTCCCTGAACCCACCCAAGGCCAGGAGTTCATCAATGAAGAACATGCCAAAGCTGATCAGGTTCTTGCGGACCTGGCCCAAGAGTATCCGTTGATCTCTCACGCTGCCGCCCTGCGTCGAGGCGCTCGCCTTGTCGAGCACATAGATAATGTTGCGTTCAGCCTCGAGATACCCCTGAAACAGTCTGTCGTTCAACGCCAGGCGCCGGGTGCGCAGCGCATTCGTCTGCTCGTGCAACTGCTGGAGTTTGCGCTTGAACAACTCGGTAGCCTGCTCGAATTGCGCACGTTCGCCCGGGTCGGTTGGTGGCGCCTTTTGCAGCCGGTCCTCGACTTTGTTTACCGGATCACGCAAACCGACAACCTGCTCGCTCAACGCGTTGAAATCCTTCGTGGCAGCCTCCGCGGCCAAGAGAAGCCGCTCTATCTCGGCCTGAGCCTTGGCGATCGGACCGCTAAGCTTCTTGCGCAATCGCTCGCGGGCCAACTCGCCGGAGCGATCATTGCCACCGTGCAAGCGCGAATTATTGAGGTGCCAGACATCACCGTCGCGCATCAGATACGGCCCAAGCGTGCCGTCCGGACCGATGATGCGAAATGCTGCGTTATCAAGGCTGACTCGGTAGACATCACCGTCCAGAGACACATGAAAATCACCCCCAATCCGTACCAGCCCCGCAGCCACGCCCTGCGTCTGCGGTTTGCGCCCCTCCAGTGAAACGCTGGCCGCCAACGCCCGCATTTGGCCGCGCTGGGCACTTGACAGGCCGTTGAGCCCCCCAGCCCCACGCCAGGAAAAGTCGAGCTGGGTATTGGCCATGGCCTGCAGGCTGTCGACCGAGGCACTAGGCTCCCGCGTTACCGTGGAAAGCTTCGCCAGCTCGACCCCATTGCCCGCAGGTGGCCCCTCGAGCAGCAATGGCGGCAGGTCGCCAGAAATGGCCGGCGTTGCCAGTTGCGGCGTTTGCAGGTGTATCAGGGCCAGCAAGGTGTTGTTCAGCACATCGACCATCGCCTGGATTCGCTCGTCGAGATGCGAGCTGGCCAGCCCCTGCACATCGTTGATCAAGCTGCGCATGCCGATGTAAAGCCAGGCAACCGAGGTGAGCGGCCCTGGTAACACCGGAAACACAACGTTCAGCAGCTCCCAGGAAAATGCCGTGACCAGCCGCCAGCGCACCTCGCTGTTACTCATGGCGCTGCGATCCGCCAGCTCCAGCAACATCCGGCCCTTGGCTTCGAACATCTGCCGATCCACGTCCTGCGCCCAGAATTGCAGCGCCAACTGAACAGGCTGCGGTTTCTCCGGGAGTGTGTAAGGGTCGGGCAGCCATTGGGGCAGGTGCGGCTCCCGGAAGCCACCATTGTCGTAGACCGCGCGCTGAGCTTGCTCGATCCAAAGCAGCACGTTGTCCTGCAACGCCCCCGGGCGGCTGATCGCATCCAACAGTGCCTGAGCGCTGTCGAACTGAATCAGTGCCTTGTCGGTGTACAGCGGGCAATACAACAGATGAGCCCCCAACTCGATGAGTTCGATCACGTAGAAACCATGCGCCACATCGACCCTCTCTGATGTCGGCGAGCGTTTGAACGCAAGCGCCGCAATGCGCACAGCCGCTGCACCTTCCTGGCCGCTGCGGCAGAATTCTGCCAGGGCACCGTAGGCGAACTTGTCGAGCCGCTTGACTGCACGCGCCCGCGCGGCATCGAACATCAGGGTAATACGCCAGCGTATGGCAAATGCCGAGATGTGTTCGGCGCGGCTCGCCGAGCGATCGAGCATCGACTGTACATGACGTGGATACGTACCGCCGATGTCGACTCGCTGCACCAGCTCACGGACGTAATCAATGGTCATCCACTTCATGATCAGCTGGTTTTCCCGGTGCGCGATGTGTGTCACCACCCCTCCTGCTGTGGCATCCAGGCGGCCGATCGCCAGTTGCGTCAGGGTCAACTTCTTTTCACCGGTCTTCTGGCCGAAGCCCAGCCCGTGACCGTCACTGACAAAGGTCTCGACGCTGAGGATAAGGTCATCAGGAAAGTAATTGGCGTCTACCGGGTGGTCATGCAGCATCGCTTCGCGCAGGCGCGTCGCCGCATAGGTGTGCAAGTCCGGCAGACCGTCCTGAATGCCCTGGGCTGGGCTGTGCTGTTGCAGTAGCGACAAGTCGAGCATGGCTTGCAGGTAGGCGGTCTGGCTATCCGTATCGGCTCGCGACAGGCCCTTGGGAAGCGCCAGGCCCAGCCCACCG
The DNA here is from genome assembly GCF_017875935.1 of Pseudomonas sp. BP6. Lineage (NCBI taxonomy): Bacteria > Pseudomonadati > Pseudomonadota > Gammaproteobacteria > Pseudomonadales > Pseudomonadaceae > Pseudomonas > Pseudomonas sp. BP6. The sequence goes on along the minus strand of NZ_JAGINI010000001.1, from coordinate 5,726,276 downwards.
GTGCCCTGGTCACTGAACTCGGCAAAAAAGGACGCGGGCTCGCAGGCCAAATGGCAGTAATGCTCCAGTTGGTCGACGCTGTCGATCGCACTCCAGCGCAGGCGGGCCAAGCGTTCGAGCAAGATTTCCAGCAGCAAGGCGCTGTACAGGGCGAAAGCGTCGCCCTCCACAGTCAGGCCCTGCCAGCTCAACTCATCAAACCGGTAACGTCCAGCCATCTGTATTTGCAACGCCGCGCCGAATGAAGCCTGGGCGTCAAAACTGCGGACCAGGCCTTCGGGAGAACACCAGAGTGTCAGTTCGCGAACTTCACTGGAGGCGGTAATCAGCAAACCGGGCAACAGCTCATGGAAAGTGTCTTCGCCCTCACGTAACGCAACCCGCACCAGCTGCACATCGAGCCCGGTGCGGTTGCCCATCATCAGGTCACGCAGCAGCTTGCGTTGTTCGTCGTCCAGCGCTTCGTCTTTCAGGCCATCGAGCAGGTTGGCGCGCAACAACTGCTGCAACCACAGGTCGCGGTCGATCGTGGCGTCGCCGTTCCAATAGTCGATCTGCGCTTGCTGGAAGTGCCATAGCAGCATCGGCAGCAATGCGTTGAGGCCATCGGTCAGGCGCGCGGGCTCGATCAAATCGCCCTCGGCAGTTTCGAGGCTCGACTCGATGGCGAAAAAGCGCCGGGGCGGGTTCAGGCTAAGGCGGTAGTCACCCGCTGGGGCGAGGTCCAGTGGTTTAGCCGCAAGCAGGGCCTGCAGCACCACATCCACCAGCGGCTGAGGGTGCCAGACGCCATCCGGCTGCAGGGACATCAGGTACAGCGGTGCAGCCGAGGTCATCTCAGGGCGATGCACGCCAACCAGAGGATAGTGCTCCAGGATCACCTTCATGACCTGTTCCCCTGCGACCTGGCGGAGCGTGGGACGGCTGGCGAACTGGGCGGCGACTGCGTGTTTGAGGTTGTGCGCGTGAGTGGCGGGCATGACCAGGACTCGTTATGGAATGAACCACAAAGCGTCCTGGAGATGTTATCGAAAGAGGTGCTACATATTACTGCTGGCAGGCCGCGGCACCTGGCGGTGCGGCGACCTGCCGGGCAGTCAGCTATAGACGCGGCCAAGCACCTGGCGATGGCTCTCGAACTGGTCGAGCACATCACGCACGATCTGGTCTGGGGCAAAGCCCATCAGGTCGTATTCCTGACTGCCGTCATGCAGGTAGACCTCGGCGCGGTAGAAGCGCTGGCGCAGTTCAGGCTCACCCTCGACCGGCGCCTCGCTCGGCGCGGCCATATAGCCGTCAAGGCTCACCTCATAGACGAACGGGTTGCCTTCTTCCATCATCACCCGCAAGCCCATCAGGTTGCGCGACTGGCCAACGCGGGTTTCCACCTCGAAGCCCAACGTCTGCAGCTGTGCAGCGGCTTCTTTCAACGCCGGGCTGACCTGCTTGTCCATGAAACGCTGCACCACGGCCTGGGTCGGCTGCAGTTCCAGCTGGGTCAGGCGCTCGCTGAAGCCGCGACGGCCGCGGGCGGCCAGTTCGGCGCGCTCCTGCTCGATCACCACGTCCTGCTTCATGGCCTTGTACAGGCCGAACATGAACAGCACCAGCACCACCGAGAACGGCAGGCCCGCCAGCACGACCATGGTCTGCATGGCCTCGAAGTTACCGGCAAACAGCAGGCCGATGGTCACCAGGGTGATCACCACGGACCAGAACACCACCATCCAGTGCGGGGCGTCTTCGTCGACCTTGCCGCCTTTGCACGACAGGTTGGCCATCATCACCGCGCCGGAGTCGGCCGGGGTGAGGAACAGCACGAAACCGACGAACACCGCCACACCAATCACGATCTTGGCCGCTGGGAAGTATTCCAGCAGTTGGTAGATCGACATCGACGGCTGTTCCAGCGCAGTCTTGCCCAGTTCCACAGCGCCCTGGTTGATCACCAGGTCCAGTGCGGTATTGCCGAAGATCGACAGCCAGGCCAGGGTGAAGCCCAGCGGAATCAGCAGCACGCCCATGACCAACTGGCGCACGGTACGGCCCTTGGAGATACGCGCAATGAACATGCCGACGAACGGGCCCCAGGAGATCCACCAGGCCCAGTAGAACACGGTCCACAGGCCCAACCAGCGCTCGGACTTGCCGGCTTCGCCTTCATACACATAAAGGTCGAAGGTTTTCAGCACGATGCCGTTGAGGTAGTCACCGACGTTCTGCACGAGGCCATTGAGCAGGTGCAGGGTTTCGCCGCCCAGCAATACGAAAATCAGCAGGCCGCTGAACAGCACGATGTTCAGGTTGGACAGGCGACGAATGCCGTTTTCCACACCCGAGACCGCAGCCACGGTGGCCACACCGGCCATGACCAGAATCACCACCAGCAGGTTGGTCTTGCTGTGGTCCATGCCGAACAGGTATTCCAGGCCCGAAGAGACCTGCATCGAGCCGATACCCAGGTTGGTCACCAGGCCAAGCAGGGTGACGAACATGCCGAAGATGTCGACGGCATTGCCGGCAGCACCCTTGACCCAACGCTCGCCCACCAGCGGGTACAGCGCCGAGCGCAGTGCCAGCGGCTGGTTGTGGCGGTAAGCGAAGTAACCCACGGCCAGGCCGACCAGGGCATAGATCGCCCAGCCGTGCAGGCCCCAGTGCAGGAAGGTCAGCTGCAAGCCCTGGCGCGCGGCCTCAAGGCTGGCCGGTGTGCCTTCCGGTGGGTTGAAATAGTGGTCCAGCGGCTCGGAGGCGCCGAAGTACAGCAGCGAAATACCGATACCGGACGAGAACAGCATGCCGGCCCAGGCGCCATAGCTGAAGTCCGGCTGGTCGTCCTTGCCACCCAGCTTGAGGCTGCCGTAGTCGGAGAAAGCCAGGTAGACGACGAACAGCAGGTATCCGCAAATGACCAGCATGTAGTACCAGCCGAAGGTGCGCGTCAGCCACTTCTGGGCCACGCCCAGCACCTGGCCGGCGGTTTCGGGTGCAGCGATCAGCAAGGCAGTCAGAACAAGGATCATCAGCGCAGAAGTGAAGAACACCACGCGGTTGACCCGTACCCTCTCGGCGGGGGGCTTGATAAGTGAGGCAGAACTCATTGCACGAATGCTCCGGGCAGTGCGGCTGTGGAGGCTAATCAGTCTTTCCCGAGCAATTGGTGGAATATCCCCACTGCATCAGGTGTTATAAATGAACCCTGGAAACCGTGATCCCGAATCGATACGTTGCCAAAAACAGATAGGTGGCCTGCTGAAAATGCCACGCCTCAACGCAGGTGCGCGCATTCGTCACAGGTCACCCCGCCCGCTCCAAGGGCCTGTCGCAGGACCAATGACCGTACGGCAGAATCTGCATTTCGCATCGCTCACGCCCGTCAACGCCTTGTATTCCGGGGGTTACACGATTTCCTGGGGTGTCAATCCGTGCCTTCTCGACCGCCTGAAAAACTGTCAATGGCACAAATTGTCGCAGAGCTTATTCTTTATTGATTGAACGTTCAATCAAAACAAAATAGACTGGCCTTCGCCGAGTCAGCCGCCTGTCGTCTGCTCGCAGGCCTGAGGAGATAGCAAGATGCCCAAGGTCGGTATGCAACCCATCCGGCGCCAGCAGTTGATCGAAGCCACCTTGCAGGCGGTCGATCAGGTCGGACTGGGGGACGCCAGCATTGCGCTGATTGCCCGTTTGGCCGGTGTGTCGAACGGCATCATCAGTCACTACTTTCGGGACAAGAACGGCCTGATCGCAGCGACGATGGGTTACATCATGAGCATGCTCAACGAAGGCGTCAGAGCACGTCGCCAGGCCCTGAAAGACGACAGCCCGCGCGCTCACCTGAAAGTGATCATCGAGGGCAACTTCGATGCCAGCCAGGTAAACGGCCCGGCAATGAAAACCTGGTTGGCCTTCTGGGCTTCCAGCATGCACCAGCCCGATTTGCACAGGTTGCAGCGGATCAACGACCACCGCTTGTATTCCAACCTGTGCTGCCAGTTCCGCCGCGTCCTGCCGCTCTACCATGCGCGCAAGGCAGCCCGCGGTCTGGCAGCCCTGATCGACGGTTTGTGGCTGCGTGGCGCCCTGTCGGGTGATGCATTCGACACCGACCAGGCGGTACGGATTGCTTACGAATACATGGAACTACAACTGGCCAAGCAGCACACCCTGGGCACAAACGACCAGGCTGCTGACCATGCGCGCAGGGCCCTTGCCAACCCGGCAGGAGCATGACGCGCAAGCCAAACCACACACTGCACTTGCGAGGACACTATGGCCCGTTTCGGAACGCAAAAACTCTACATTGATGGCGCTTACGTCGACGCTGGCAGCGATGCCACTTTCGAAGCTATCAACCCGGCCACTGGCGAAGTCCTCGCCCACGTACAGCGTGCTACCGAGGCAGACGTCGAGAAGGCCGTGGAAAGCGCCGAGCGTGGCCAGAAGATCTGGGCCGCGATGACCGCCATGCAGCGTTCGCGCATCCTGCGCCGCGCCGTCGACATCCTGCGCGAGCGCAACGACGAGCTGGCCATGCTGGAAACCCTGGACACCGGCAAGTCTTACTCCGAAACCCGCTACGTCGACATCGTCACCGGCGCCGACGTGCTGGAATACTACGCAGGCCTGGTACCGGCCATCGAGGGCGAGCAGATCCCGCTGCGCGAATCGTCCTTCGTCTACACCCGCCGCGAGCCGCTGGGCGTGACCGTGGGCATCGGTGCCTGGAACTACCCGATCCAGATCGCCCTGTGGAAATCTGCCCCGGCCCTGGCCGCTGGTAACGCGATGATCTTCAAACCGTCGGAAGTCACCTCGCTGACCACTCTGAAACTGGCCGAGATCTACACCGAAGCCGGCCTGCCAAACGGCGTGTTCAACGTTCTGACCGGTAGCGGCCGCGAAGTCGGCACCTGGCTGACCGAGCACCCGCGCATCGAAAAAGTGTCGTTCACCGGCGGCACCACCACCGGCAAGAAAGTCATGGCCAGCGCCTCCAGCTCTTCGCTGAAGGAAGTGACCATGGAACTGGGCGGCAAATCGCCACTGATCATCTGTGCCGACGCCGATCTGGACAAGGCCGCTGACATCGCCATGATGGCCAACTTCTACAGCTCGGGCCAGGTGTGCACCAACGGTACCCGCGTATTCATCCCAGCTGAAATGAAGGCGGCCTTCGAAGCCAAGATCGCCGAGCGCGTTGCCCGCATCCGCGTTGGCAACCCGGAAGACGAAAACACCAACTTCGGCCCGCTGGTCAGCTTCCAGCACATGGAAAGCGTGCTGGGCTACATCGCCAAAGGCAAGGAAGAAGGTGCCCGCGTCCTGTGCGGCGGCGAGCGTCTGACTGCCGGTGACTTCGCCAAAGGTGCCTTCGTTGCCCCGACCGTGTTCACCGACTGCACCGACGACATGACCATCGTCAAGGAAGAGATCTTCGGCCCGGTGATGAGCATTCTCACCTACGAAACCGAAGAAGAAGTGATCCGCCGTGCCAACGACACCGACTACGGCCTGGCCGCCGGCGTCTGCACCAACGACATCACCCGCGCCCACCGCATCATCCACAAGCTCGAAGCCGGTATCTGCTGGATCAACGCCTGGGGTGAATCGCCGGCCGAAATGCCGGTAGGTGGCTACAAGCAGTCGGGCGTCGGCCGTGAAAACGGCGTCAGCTCGCTGGCTCAATACACTCGCATCAAGTCGGTCCAGGTCGAGTTGGGCGGCTACACCTCGGTTTTCTGAACCCTGTCTAGCCACGCCCGTGCCACCGCGCACGGGCGTACCCGCTCCCCGATCACCGCCAACACGAGGGTACTTTCATGTCCCAAGAATTCGATTACATCATCGTCGGTGCCGGCTCGGCCGGTAACACCCTGGCGACCCGCCTGACCGAAGACGCCGGCGTCACCGTCTTGCTGCTGGAAGCCGGTGGCCCCGACTACCGCTTCGACTTCCGCACCCAGATGCCAGCGGCCCTGGCATTCCCGCTGCAAGGCCGCCGCTACAACTGGGCTTACGAGACCGACCCAGAGCCGCACATGGACGGCCGCCGCATGGAATGTGGCCGTGGCAAGGGCCTGGGTGGCTCGTCGCTGATCAACGGCATGTGCTACATCCGCGGTAACGCCATGGACTTCGACGGCTGGGCAGAACTGCCAGGCCTGGAAGACTGGACCTACCTCGACTGCCTGCCGTACTTCCGCAAAGCTGAAACCCGTGACATCGGCCCTAACGACTACCACGGTGGTGACGGCCCGGTCAGCGTTGCTACGCCAAAGGCCGGCAACAACCCGCTGTTCCACGCCATGGTTGAAGCTGGCGTGCAAGCCGGTTACCCGCGCACCGAAGACCTCAACGGCTACCAGCAGGAAGGCTTCGGCCCGATGGACCGTTCGGTGACCAAGAATGGCCGCCGCTCCAGCACCGCCCGTGGTTACCTGGACCAGGCCAAGAAACGCCCGAACCTGACCATCGTCACCCACGCCCTGAGCGACCGCGTGCTGTTCGACGGCAAGCGCGCCGTAGGCGTGACCTACCTGGTCGGCGACAGCGAAGAACGCGTTGAAGCCCGCGCCCGCAAGGAAGTGATCGTCAGCTCTGGCGCCATCGCTTCGCCGCAGCTGCTGCAGCGCTCCGGCGTCGGCCCGCGCGCCCTGCTGGAAAGCCTCGACATCCCGGTTGTGCACGACCTGCCGGGCGTTGGTGAAAACCTGCAGGACCACCTGGAGCTGTACCTGCAGTACGCCTGCACCCAGCCAGTATCGCTGTACCCATCGCTGCTGTGGTGGAACCAGCCGGCCATCGGTGCCGAGTGGCTGTTCAATGGCACCGGCATCGGCGCCAGCAACCAGTTCGAGGCCGGTGGTTTCATTCGTACCCGCCCTGAATTCAAGTGGCCGAACATCCAGTACCACTTCCTGCCGGTTGCGATTAACTACAACGGCTCCAATGGCGTGAAGGAACATGGCTTCCAGGCGCACATGGGTTCCATGCGCTCGCCTGCCCGTGGCCGCATCCAGGCCAAGTCGAAAGACCCACGCCAACACCCGAGCATCCTGTTCAACTACATGTCCACCGAGCAGGACTGGCAGGAATTCCGTGACGGCATCCGCCTGACCCGTGAAATCATGGCCCAGCCGGCCCTGGACCCGTACCGTGGCCGCGAAATCAGCCCGGGCGCCGACGTGCAAACCGACGAGCAGCTGGACAAGTTCATCCGCGAGCACGCCGAAACCGCCTTCCACCCATCCTGCTCGTGCAAGATGGGCACCGACGACATGGCCGTGGTCGATGGTGAAGGCCGCGTGCATGGCATGCAGGGCCTGCGCGTGGTCGATGCGTCGATCATGCCGCTGATCATCACCGGTAACCTCAATGCCACCACGATCATGATTGCCGAGAAGATTTCGGACAAGATCCGTGGTCGCAAGCCACTGCCGCGCAGCACCGCCAAGTACTACGTGGCAGGGGATGCACCAGTGAAAGGCAAGCCGATGCGTGAAGTGAAGCAGGGCTGAGACCTCGATCAGGGGCCGCACAGCGGCCCCTTTCACGTTTGCTCAGGCGGGCAGCGTGAGAAAGCATTCCTGCCACTGATCTGCCTGACCAGCCGCTCTCGCCCCGCTGTCGCGGTGGCCTGGTAGCGAAGCACATGGCCCGCCGCCTGGTGCGCCAACAAATAGTGCAAATCAGGAAATTGCCCGAGCGGGCACTGAGCCATCTAGGCGAGGGAAATGGTTTTCCTGCCATTCATGTTACTCGGCTGCCTGACAGTGGGCGAACCATTGCAGCCACAAGCTGCAACGACGATGCGGTATCGCTTTACAGCCTGCGTCGGCCTCAGGTTAGAATCGATTGGCACGCGACCTGCTAGCTTTTGCTGATAAATGCGCTACCAAGTCCCTCCCCCTCGCTGTCTCGGAGTACCTGCCTTTGGATGCAAGCACCATCAATAGCCTGTTCCTGATCGGCGCATTACTGGTGGGTGCAAGTATCCTGGTCAGCTCGCTGTCGTCGCGCCTGGGCATCCCTATTCTGGTCATCATCCTCGCCGTCGGCATGCTCGCCGGTGTCGATGGTGGCGGCATCATCTTCAACAATTACCCAACTGCTTACCTGGTGGGCAACCTGGCACTGGCCGTCATCCTGCTTGACGGCGGCCTGCGCACGCGGGTAGCAAGCTTTCGCGTAGCGCTTTGGCCGGCGCTGTCGCTGGCCACGGTCGGGGTAATGATCACCACCGCCCTCACCGGCCTGGTTGCCGCCTGGCTGTTCCAACTCAGCCTGATCCAGGGCCTGCTGATCGGCGCCATCGTCGGCTCCACCGACGCCGCTGCAGTGTTCTCGCTGCTCGGCGGTAAAGGCCTGAACGAGCGGGTTTCTGCTACCCTCGAGATCGAGTCGGGCAGCAACGACCCAATGGCGGTGTTTCTCACGGTCACCTTGATCGACATGATCGCCAGCGGCGAGACCGGCCTGCATTGGAGCCTGCTGGGCCACGTGCTGCGTGAGTTCGGTATCGGCGCGCTGGTGGGCCTGGGCGGCGGCTGGCTGATGCTGCAACTGGTCAATCGCATTAATCTGGCCGGCGGCCTGTACCCCATTCTGGTAGTGGCCGGCGGCCTCGTGGTGTTTTCGCTGACCAACGCCCTGCATGGTAGCGGCTTCCTCGCCGTATACCTGTGCGGCCTGGTGCTGGGCAACAGGCCGATCCGTAGCCGCCATGGCATCCTGCATATGCTCGACGGCATGGCCTGGCTGTCCCAGATCGGCATGTTCCTGGTGCTGGGGTTGCTGGTCACGCCGCACGACCTGCTGCCCATCGCCCTGCCAGCACTGGGCCTGGCGCTGTGGATGATCCTGGTGGCGCGGCCACTGTCGGTGGTTGCTGCCCTGCTGCCGTTCAAGGCTTTCCACGGCCGTGAAAAGGGCTTCATTTCGTGGGTCGGCCTGCGCGGTGCGGTACCGATCATTCTGGCGGTGTTCCCGCTGATGGCGGGCCTGCCAGACGCCCAACTGTTCTTCAACCTGGCCTTCTTCATCGTACTGGTATCGCTGCTGGTGCAAGGCACCAGCCTGCCGTGGATGGCCAAGCTGTTGAAGGTGACGGTACCGCCAGACCCGGCGCCGATCTCCCGTTCCGCCCTTGAGGTGCACATCACCAGCGAGTGGGAAATGTTCGTCTACCGTCTGGGCGCAGAAAAATGGTGCATCGGTGCCGCCCTGCGCGAACTGAAAATGCCCGAAGGCACGCGGATTGCCGCGCTGTTCCGTGGCGAGCAACTGCTGCACCCGTCGGGCAGCACCGTGCTGGAAGTTGGCGACATGCTCTGCGTGATCGGCCACGAGCACAACCTGCCTGCCTTGGGCAAACTGTTCAGCCAGGCGCCGCAACGTGGCCTGGACCTGCGTTTCTTCGGCGACTTCGTGCTCGAAGGCGATGCCGAACTGGGTGCAGTGGCGGCGTTGTACGGCCTGAAACTCGATGGCCTCGACGCGAAAATGCCGCTGGCGCAGTTCATCCGACAGAAGGTCGGAGGCGCTCCAGTAGTAGGGGACCAGGTCGAATGGCATGGCACGATCTGGACCGTGGCAACCATGGACGGGAACAAGATCCAGAAAGTAGGCGTCAGATTCCCCGAAGGAACGCGACCCGGACCAGGATTGTTCCTCTAAACTTCGTTTCAGCCGGATCCACAAGTAGCCTGCCTATGTCCCTGCGCGTGTACCTTCGCACAGCCCTGCTCGGGTTGTGCCTGTCCCTTTCTTTTGCGGCTACCGCGGCAGAAGCCCCGACCACCGCCAGCATCCAGAACAGCCTCGACAAGATCGCCGAGCGCAAGCTGCCCGAGGCAGACCAGAAGGCGCTGCAGCAGGTGCTCGAACAAACGTTGAGCCTGCTTGCTGCCAAGGAAGATAGCGAGAAGAAGCTTGCTGCACTGAAGCAGCAACTGAGCAGTGCCCCCAAAGAGACCAGTGACAGCCAGAAGGAGTTGGCCAGGCTCAAGGAAACCAAGGCACAACCGGTGGCCCAGCGCTACGCCAACCTCACCGTGCCACAGCTTGAACAGATGCTCAGCGAACGCAACACGCAGCAGGGCGAACTGCAAAAGGCGCTGTCTGAAGCCAACAGCCTGATCATCAACTCGCAAACCCGCCCCGAGCGCGCCCAGGCCGAGATCAGCAGCAGCCAGACCCGCACCCAGCAGATCAACAGCATCCTCAAAACCGGCAAGGACGGCGGCAAATCCATCAATGCCGACCAACGCAACCAGCTCAACGCCGAGCTGGCCTCGCTCAACGCGTTGACCCTGCTGCGCCGCCAGGAGCTGGCCGGCAACAGCGTGCTGCAAGACCTCGGCAATGCGTGTCATGACCTGCTGGTCGAGCGTGCTGCGCGCCTGGAGCAGGAAATCCAGGACCTGCAGACGCTGATCAACGACAAACGCCTGGCCCAGTCCCAGGAAGCCGTCACCCAGCAGTCGATCGAGGCTCAGAAGGCCGGCGGCAGCAGCCTGCTGGCCACTGAGAGCGCGATCAACCTCAAGCTTTCCGACTACCTGCTCAAAAGCACCGATCGCCTCAACGAATTGACCCAGCAGAACCTGCGCACCAAGCAGCAGCTCGACAGCCTGACCCAGGCCGACCAGGCGCTTGACGAGCAGATCAACGTGCTCAAGGGAAGCCTGCTACTGTCGAAGATCCTTTATAAGCAGAAACAGACCTTGCCGCACCTGAAGGTCGACCGCGACCTGGCCGACCAGATCGCCGACACCCGCCTGTACCAGTTCGAAGTCAACCAGCAACGCGAGCAGATGAGCAGCCCGGTCACCTACGTCGACAAGCTGCTGGCGGCGCAACCGCAGGAAGATGTGACCCCGCAGCTGCGCAAGGCCCTGCTGGATGTAGCCATCACCCGTAGCGACCTGTTGGAGCGGCTGAACCGCGAGCTGTCGGCGCTGCTCAACGAATCGATCACCCTGCAACTCAACCAGAAGCAACTGCTGGGCACCGCGCAGAGCCTGCGTACCACCCTCGACGAGCAAATGTTCTGGATCCCCAGCAACAAGCCGCTGGACTGGGACTGGCTGCAATACGTGCCAGCGCGCCTGGCCGACCAGGTCGCCAACCTGCCGTGGGGCTCCAGCCTGAAAGAGCTGGCCGATGGCCTGAGCCAGCGCCCGTTGCTGTTCCTGCCGCTGCTACTGGTGATCGGCGCGCTGTTGTGGCGGCGCAAATACCTTTACCAACGGTTAGGCAAAGTGCACCAGGATATCGGCCACTTCCGCCGTGACAGCCAATGGCACACGCCCCAGGCAATCCTTATCAACATTCTGCTGGCGATGCCGGTCAGCCTTGGCCTTGCGCTGTGCAGCTACGCCCTGCAGATCGACGCCCGCGGGCAGAATGCCAACCTGGGTGCCGCACTCTGGCAGCTGGCCCAGGCCTGGCTGGTGTTCTACACCGCCTACCGTATCCTGGCACCCGGTGGCGTGGCGGAAGTCCACTTCCGCTGGCACAAACCGCAGGTCGAGTTCCTGCGCGGCTGGGTTCGCCGCCTGGGCACCGTGGTGCTGGCACTGGTCGGCGTGGTGGCAGTGGCCGAGCACCAGCCTTCGGCACTGGCAGACGACGTGTTGGGCATCGGCGTGGTACTGACCTGCTATGCGCTGATGGCCTGGCTACTCAGCCGCCTGCTGCTCAGCAGCCCGGCACACCGTGACACCTCGCTGTTCCGCAGGGCCGTGGGCGTAGCATTCACCGCCCTGCCCGTCGCCCTGTTCGTCGCCGTGTGCTTCGGCTACTACTACACCGCACTGAAGCTCACCGACCGTCTGATCTATACCCTGTACCTGCTGCTGTTCTGGCTGGTGATCGAGGCCGCCTTCGTGCGCGGCCTGTCGGTAGCGGCACGACGCCTGGCCTACCAGCGTGCGTTGAGCAAGCGTGCGGCGGCCAAGGAAGGGCTGGATGGCGAAGTCATCACCGAAGAGCCAACGCTGGATATCGAACAGGTCAACCAGCAGTCGCTGCGCCTGATCCGCCTGGCCCTGCTCGGCGGCTTCATCGCCGGCCTGTACTGGGTATGGGCCGACCTGATCTCGGTGTTCGCCTACCTCAACAATTTCGTCCTCTACGAATACACCAGCGGCACCGGCGCCGCCGCCAGCATGGTACCGATCAGCCTCGGCGACCTGCTCGGCGCACTGGTGATCGTCGGCATCACCTTCGCCCTGGCCGGCAACTTGCCAGGCCTGCTGGAAGTACTGGTGCTGTCACGCCTGAACCTCGCCCAAGGCAGTGCCTACGCCACTACTACGTTGCTGTCGTACACCATCGTCGGCATCGGCATCGTCAGTACCCTGTCGACCCTGGGGGTGAGCTGGGACAAGCTGCAATGGCTGGTGGCCGCGCTGTCAGTAGGCCTGGGCTTCGGCATGCAGGAAATCTTCGCCAACTTCATCTCCGGCATCATGATCCTGTTCGAGCGCCCGGTACGGATTGGCGACACCATCACCATCGGCAACCTGTCGGGCACGGTAAGCAAGATCCGCATCCGTGCCACCACCATCACCGACTTCGACCGCAAGGACATCATCGTCCCCAACAAGACCTTCATCACTGGCCAGCTGATCAACTGGTCGCTGACCGATACGGTCACCCGGGTGACGCTGAAGCTGGGCATCGACTATGGCTCAGACCTCGAGCTGGTGCGCGACCTGCTGCTCAAAGGCGCGCATGAGAACCCACGCGTGCTCAAGGACCCGGAACCGATCGTGTACTTCCTCAACTTCGGCGAAAGCTCGCTGGACCACGAACTGCGCATGCACGTCCGTGACCTGGGCGACCGCAACCCGACACTGGACGAGATCAACCGCTACATCAACCGCGAGTTCAAGGTCCACAACATCAAGATCTCGGTGCGCCAGGTAGAGGTATTCTTGATGGACGCGAAGGGCGGCAAGCAGCAATTGATTCCGATGGAACAGCCGAAATCGGATGGCACTGCTTCGGCCTGAATGGGCTCGAATACTTTATTGTGTGCAAAATGGCTGCGAGGGCTTCGCCCTCGTTCGCGGGTGAACCCGCTCCTACACAGGGACCGCACTGCTTTCAGGCGCTGCATGTTCTTTGTAGGGGGGGCAGCCGCGAAGGGCCGCCAAGTGGCCCCATTGGCACCGATTCCAAGGAGCAGTCCCGTGAAAGCCCTCGACCAACTCACCTTCGACAACCGCTTCGCCCGTCTGGGCGATGCGTTCTCCACCCAGGTGCTGCCCGAACCCATTGCAGACCCGCGCCTGGTGGTAGCGAGCGAGTCGGCCATGGCCTTGCTCGACCTCGACCCCGCCCAGGCCGAACTGCCGGTGTTCGCCGAGCTGTTCAGCGGCCACAAGCTGTGGGAAGAGGCCGACCCTCGGGCGATGGTTTATTCCGGCCACCAGTTCGGCTCGTACAACCCACGTCTGGGCGACGGCCGTGGCCTACTGCTGGCCGAAGTGCTCAACGACGCTGGCGAACACTGGGACCTGCACCTCAAGGGCGCCGGCCAGACCCCCTACTCCCGTATGGGTGATGGGCGCGCTGTGCTGCGCTCGTCGATCCGCGAGTTCCTCGCTTCCGAAGCCTTGCACGCCCTGGGCATCGCCACCAGCCGGGCGCTGTGCGTGATCGGTTCCAGCACCCCGGTGTGGCGCGAAACCCGTGAAAGCGCGGCCATGCTGACGCGTCTGGCGCAGAGCCATGTGCGTTTCGGCCATTTCGAGTACTTCTACTACACCAAGCAGCCCGAGCAGCAGCGCGTGTTGATCGACCACGTGCTCGAACAACACTATCCCGAATGCCGTGACGCCGAGCAGCCCTACCTGGCCATGTTCCGCACCATCGTCGAGCGCAATGCCGAACTGATCGCCCGCTGGCAGGCGTATGGCTTCTGCCACGGCGTGATGAACACCGACAACATGTCGATCCTCGGCATCACCTTCGACTTCGGCCCGTACGCGTTTCTGGACGACTTCGATGCCAACTTCATCTGCAACCACTCCGACGACCGTGGCCGCTACAGCTACGCCAACCAGGTGCCCATCGCCCACTGGAACCTCAGCGCGCTGGCCCAGGCACTGACCACCGTGATCGAAGTTGAGCCGCTGAAGGAAGCGTTGGGCCTGTTCCTGCCGCTGTACCAGGCCCATTACCTGGACCTGATGCGCCGGCGCTTGGGGCTGACCACGGCCGAAGATGACGACATGGGGCTGGTCGAGCGCCTGCTGCAGTGCATGCAACGCGGTGGCGTGGACTACAACCTGTTCTTCCGCAAACTGGGTGAGCAGCCGGTGGCTGAGGCACTGCAGGTAGTGCGTGATGACTTTATCGACCTGGCCGGTTTCGATGCCTGGGGCGCAGACTACCTGGCCCGTTGTGGGCGTGAACCCGGTAATGCCGAAGGCCGCCGTGAGCGTATGCATGCGGTGAATCCGCTGTACGTGCTGCGCAACTACCTGGCGCAGAACGCCATCGAAGCGGCCGAGGCGGGGGACTACAGTGAAGTTCGACGGCTGCACCAAGTCCTGGCCAGACCTTTTGAGGAGCAGCCCGGGATGCAGGCCTACGCCGAGCGACCGCCAGAGTGGGGCAAACACCTGGAAATCAGCTGCTCTTCCTGATTAGCACCGCTCCCACAAGGAAACCGTGAACCCAACACCGGAGATGAAATGACCGACCCACTGGTAATCCCCTGCCCCCACTGCAACGGCCTCAACCGCCTGCCCGCCGAGCGCCTGGGCGATGCGCCGAAATGCGGTCGCTGCAAAAAGGATGTGCTGTTGAGCATCCCCTTCGAACTGACTGAAGCCAGCTACGCCAGCCAGATCAAAGGCGACCTGCCGCTGCTGGTCGACATCTGGGCCGACTGGTGCGGCCCGTGCAAGTCATTCGCCCCCACCTTCGAAGAGGCCGCTCGGCAACTTGCTGGCCGCTGCCGCCTGGCCAAGCTCGACAGCGAAGCCAACCGTAACCTCGCAGGGCAACTGGGCATACGCTCGATCCCCAGCCTGCTGCTGTTCAAGAACGGCCGCGAAATTAGCCGCCAAGCCGGGGCGTTTCCACTCCAGTCATTGCTGGAGTGGCTGCGTAGCCACGGGGTTTAAGCGTTCTCTTCAAGCAGCGAATGCAACTCGACAAACTGCTGAGTCAGCTTGTGCCGCGGTTCCAGGTGAATCAGCGGCAGGCTGGCGTGGTGCGATTCGCGCATTTTCACCGAACTGCCCAAGTACACCGGCAGCACCGGCAACCCTTCGGCCAGCAGTTCGTCGAGCATCTGCTGTGGCAGGCTGGCACGTGACTGGAACTGGTTGACCACGATGCCTTCGACCATCAGGTCTTCGTTGTGGTCTTCCTTGAGGTCTTCGATCTCGGCCAACAGGCCATACAAGGCCTGGCGAGAGAAGCTGTCGCAGTCAAAAGGGATCAGCACGCGATCAGCAGCGATCAGCGCAGAAACTGCGTAGAAGTTCAGTGCCGGCGGGGTATCGATATAGATCCGCTCGTAATCCTCGTCCAGTGCGTCGAGCAGCTTACGCAGCTTGTTGATCTTGTGCTTGGCCTCCAGCTTCGGCTGCAGGTCGGCCAGCTCGGCAGTGGCAGTGACCACGTGCAGGTTGTCGAACGGCGTTTCATAGATATCGACCTTGTTCTTCTTGCTGAACGGCCCGCTGGACAGGCTCTGCTTGAAGAAATCGGCAATGCCCATGGGGATGTCCTCGCCGGTCAGGCCGGTGAGGTATTGGGTCGAGTTCGCCTGGGCATCCAGGTCGATCAACAAGGTCCGGTAACCTTCATTGGCACTGACCGCCGCCAGGTTGCAGGCAATGCTCGACTTGCCTACGCCACCTTTTTGATTGAACACCACGCGCCGCATGCTTGACCTCCGTGTATCAACGAATGCCCGAGTATGTGGCGGCATGGGGGCAATGACCAGTGCCATTTGACCGGCATCACGCCTGACCGACCACCTGTCCTGTCAACAACTCGGTAAATGCCTTGGCCATCACCGAATGACCGCGCTCGCGCTGCACCAGCCACACCGCCGTCATCGCCTCTTCATCGAGCAAGGTACGGTACACCACCCCTTCTATGCGCATGCGCTGGAACGAAGCCGGCAACACCGACACCCCCAGCCCCGCCGAGACCAGACCGATGATGGTCATCGCTTCACCTGCCTCTTGCGCAAAATGGGGGCTGAAACCCGCATGCCGCGCCAGGCTCAGCAATTGTGCATGCAAACCGCTGCCATAACTGCGCGGGAAGAACACGAAGGGCTCAGGGGCCAACGCCGCCATGTAGACGCCTTGCTCAGTGCCCTCGGCCAGCGGATGCGAGGCATTGATCACCGCCACCAACGGTTCTCGGAACAACTCGGTGGCCACCAACCCCTCCGGCAGCGGCATCGGCCGCATCAACCCCACCTCGATGGACTCGTCGAATACCCCTTCGGCAACGTCACGGCTGCTCATTTCCTTGAGGTTCAAGTGCACCGCCGGAAAGCGCTGACGGAAGGCATGAATGGCCTTGGGGATTTTCGAGGTGAACGGGGCCGAGGAGGTGAAACCGATTTTCATCTCCCCCAGCTCGCCCAACTGCGCACGCCGGGCTACATCCGCAGCCTTCTCAACCTGCGCCAATACCTGGCGCGCTTCCTCGAGGAACAATCGACCGGCCTCGCTCAGTTCGACACGACGGTTGGTACGCTCGAACAGCCGGGCCCCTAACTCCTGCTCCAGAGCCTGGATCTGCTGGCTCAAGGGCGGCTGGGAAATACCCAACTGCTGGGCGGCGCGGCCAAAGTGCAGCTCTTCGGCCACAGCAATGAAGTAACGCAGATGACGCAGTTCCATGATCCGCTCCAAATAAGTCGCCAGACGTCTCAAATAGGTCGAACAATATATTGGATCTAATCGTTAGGCAGCTATATGCTTTTTTCATTGCGCCAGAGGTACCCTCCCGTGAAAACTGCAGTAGCCCCCCTCCTCCTTGAGCCAAAGCCTGCCATCCTGAGCGAAATGTGGATCGAAAAAGGCACACCCGCCTTCATGAAAACCGTGCTGGCCTTGTTCAGCGGCGGGTTCGCCACCTTCGCCTTGCTGTACTGCGTACAGCCGATGATGCCTCTGCTATCCAGTGAGTTTGCCATCAACGCGGCACAGAGCAGCCTGGTGCTGTCGGTGTCCACCGCCATGCTGGCGTTCGGCCTGCTGATCACCGGCCCCATTTCTGACCGCATCGGACGCAAGCCCGTGATGGTGTTCGCGCTGGTCTGCGCCGCCCTGTCCACCTTGGCCAGCGCCGTGATGCCCAGCTGGGAGCTGGTACTGGCCACCCGCGCCTTGGTCGGCCTGTCGCTGAGCGGCCTGGCGGCAGTGGCGATGACCTACCTGAGCGAAGAGATCCACCCGCAGCACATTGGCCTGGCCATGGGCCTGTACATCGGCGGCAACGCGATTGGCGGCATGAGCGGGCGGCTCATCACGGGCGTATTGATCGACTTCGTCAGCTGGCACACGGCGATGCTGACCATTGGCGGCCTGGCCCTGGTGGCTGCGCTGGTGTTCTGGAAGGTGCTGCCGGAGTCACGCAATTTTCGCGCACAGACGATGAACCCGCGCAGCCTGCTGGACGGTTTTGTCATGCACTTCAAGGACGCCGGCCTGCCCTGGCTGTTCCTTGAAGCCTTTCTGCTGATGGGCGCCTTCGTCACCTTGTTCAACTACATCGGCTACCGCCTGCTGGCCGAGCCCTACCACATGAACCAGGCACTGGTCGGCTTGCTGTCGGTGGTCTACCTGTCAGGCATCTACAGTTCGGCACAGGTCGGCGCCCTGGCGGACAAACTGGGCCGGCGCAAGGTGTTCTGGGCCAGCATCGTGGTAATGGCGAGTGGCTTGCTGATGACACTGGCCAGTCCACTGGTGATGGTGATCGTGGGCATGCTGGTGTTCACCTTCGGGTTCTTTGGTGCGCACTCGGTGGCCAGCAGCTGGATCGGCCGCCGGGCGCTGAAGGCCAAGGGACAGGCGTCGTCGCTATACCTGTTCTGCTACTACGCCGGCTCCAGCGTGGCCGGTACGGCGGGCGGAGTATTCTGGCACCAGTGGGGCTGGAACGGGATCGGGCTGTTCATTGGCAGCTTGCTGGCGGCGGCATTGCTGGTGGCGTTGCACTTGAGCAAGTTACCACCCAAAACGGTGTGATGCGTTCGTGGGCACGCCCGCATCCACAACCTGCGGGAGCGGGCGTGCCCACGAAGAGGCTATTAGATCAGTTGATGATCTCGACAATATCCACATCCACTTCCCGACTCATCAGGTGCTTTTCCACCTCACCGGTCAGCTTCACCTTGGTCTTGTCGTTGAACGGCGTCGGCGGCAGGTCCTCATCGTCGATCTCGACAGTGATGGTGCCGGTGTTGTCCTTGAACTCGTACTTGTCGTCGTTGTTGATCTTCTTGGTCACGAACCCCTGCAGTACAACCGGGGTGTCATCGGCAGCGTCATTGGCGGCGGCAACAGTGGTTACCGACTGGGCGCCAGGGCCGGTGTAGCCAGCGGCAAATGCGCCAGTGCTGAACAAGGGGGCGAAGATGAGGGCGAGATAACGGATTTTCATGATAATCGGGTCCTGTTTCGGTTTCGATGGGACCAGATTAGCGACGATCGCTGAATTCAAACTTAACGTACAAAAAACCCGGCATCGAAGCCGGGTTTACTGTGCAGTGCATCAAGTCACTGGTGGTACTGCGCCGACAGTTCGTGCACGGCGTTGATGAATGCACCCGCATGTTCCGGGTCAACTTCCGGCGTGATGCCGTGGCCGAGGTTGAATACATGGCCGGTGCCGTGGCCATAACTGGCCAGGATGCGCGCCACCTCCTTGCGGATGGCCTCGGGCTTGGCGTACAACACGGTCGGGTCCATGTTGCCTTGCAAGGCTACTTTGTCACCCACGCGGCGACGGGCATCGCCGATCTCGCAGGTCCAGTCCAGGCCCAGCGCGTCGGCACCTGCGTCGGCGATGCTTTCCAGCCACAAGCCGCCATTCTTGGTGAACAGGATCACCGGCACCTTGCGCCCCTCATGCTCGCGGATCAGGCCGCTGACGATCTTGCGCATGTAGGCCAGTGAGAACTCCTGGTAGGCCGCCGCCGACAGGTTGCCGCCCCAGGTGTCGAAGATCTGTACGGCCTGGGCGCCGGCCAGGATCTGGCCGTTCAGGTAGCTGGTGACCGACTGGGCCAGCTTGTCCAGCAGCATGTGCAGGGCTTGCGGGTTGTCGTAGGCCATGGCCTTGGTCTTGCGGAAGTCTTTCGACGAGCCGCCTTCGACCATGTAGGTGGCCAGCGTCCACGGGCTGCCGGAGAAGCCGATCAGCGGCACACGGCCATTGAGCTCACGGCGAATGGTGCTGACCGCGTCCATCACGTAGCCGAGGTCTTTCTGTGGGTCCGGGACTGGCAGCGCTTCGATGTCGGCGGGGGTACTGATGACCTTCTTGAAACGCGGGCCTTCGCCGGTTTCGAAGTACAGACCCAGGCCCATGGCGTCGGGGATGGTGAGGATGTCCGAGAACAGGATCGCCGCGTCCAGCGGGTAGCGGTCCAGCGGCTGCAGGGTGACCTCGCAGGCGAACTGCGGGTTCATGCACAGGCTCATGAAGTCACCGGCCTTGGCGCGGCTGGCGCGGTACTCCGGCAGGTAGCGGCCGGCCTGGCGCATCATCCACACCGGGGTGACGTCTACAGGTTGCTTGAGCAGTGCACGCAGGAAACGATCGTTCTTCAGGGCAGTCATGTCGGCATCCGGAAAAATAGTGCGGGCATTTTCTCAGACACCAGCGCAAAAGGCACGGCCATGGCCATGTGTTTTGTCTATTGGATGCCACAGATCAAGCGTTTTTGTATACAAAAGCTTCGCGGGCATGCCCGCTCCCACAGGTTCTGCGCTCAAACCTGCGGGAGCGGGCATGCCCGCGAATAGGTCGCCAATCAGACTTCTAGGTAGTCGAGGATACCCTCGGCGGCCGTACGCCCTTCGAAGATCGCAGTCACCACCAGGTCCGAACCACGCACCATGTCGCCACCGGCGAACACTTTCGGGTTGCTGGTCTGATGCTTGAACTTACCCTTTTCCGGGGCAACCACACGGCCCTGGCTGTCCAGCTGAATGCCATGCTGCTCAAACCACGGCGCCGGGCTCGGGCGGAAGCCGAAGGCGATCACCACGGCATCTGCCGGCAGGATCTCTTCGGAGCCTGGGATGGGCTCAGGGCTGCGGCGGCCACGGGCATCAGGCTCGCCCAGGCGGGTCTCGACCACTTTGACGCCTTCGACCCTGTCCTCACCCACAATGGCAATGGGTTGGCGGTTGTAGAGGAACTTCACGCCCTCTTCCTTGGCGTTCTTCACCTCTTTGCGCGAACCCGGCATGTTGGCTTCGTCACGACGATAAGCACAGGTCACCGCCTTGGCGCCCTGACGGATCGAGGTACGGTTGCAGTCCATCGCGGTGTCACCACCGCCCAGCACCACCACTTTCTTGCCCTGCATGTCGACGAAGTCTTCCGGCGACTTCTCGAAGCCCAGGTTGCGGTTGACGTTGGCGATCAGGAAGTCCAGTGCGTCATGCACGCCCGGCAGGTCCTCGCCCGGGAAGCCGCCCTTCATGTAGGTGTAGGTACCCATGCCCATGAACACTGCATCGTACTCGGCGAGCAGCTGTTCCATGGTCACGTCCTTGCCCACCTCGGTGTTCAGGCGGAACTCGATACCCATGCCGGTGAAGACTTCGCGGCGGTTGCTGAGCACGGTCTTTTCCAGCTTGAACTCGGGGATACCAAAGGTCAGCAGGCCGCCGATTTCCGGGTTCTTGTCGAACACCACCGGGGTTACCCCAGCGCGCACCAGCACGTCGGCGCAGCCCAGGCCCGCCGGGCCGGCGCCGATGATGGCGACGCGCTTGCCGGTTGGCTTGACCTTGGACATGTCCGGACGCCAGCCCATGGCGAAGGCGGTGTCGGTGATGTACTTCTCCACCGAGCCGATGGTCACCGCGCCAAAGCCGTCGTTCAAGGTGCAGGCACCCTCGCACAGGCGGTCTTGCGGGCAAACACGGCCGCATACTTCGGGCAGGGTGTTGGTCTGATGCGACAGTTCCGCCGCGGCCAGGATGTTGCCTTCGGAGACCAGCTTCAACCAGTTGGGGATGAAGTTGTGTACCGGGCACTTCCACTCGCAATACGGGTTACCGCAGCCCAGGCAGCGGTGCGCCTGCTCTACGGACTGCTGCGGCTTGAACGGTTCGTAGATTTCCACGAACTCCTTCTTGCGCTGGCGCAGCAGCTTTTTTTTCGGGTCCTTTCGGCCCACTTCGATGAACTGGAAGTCGTTGTTCAGACGTTCAGCCATTTTTCAAAACCTCTTCACAGCAGCTGCAAGCTACAAGCTGCAAGCCGCAAGACGATCACTTAAGCCGGGCAAACCTCGAACTGCCATTTACTTGCAGCTCGGGGCTTGCCACTTGCAGCTGTTTTTACTGCGGGTTGGCACGGGTGCTGGACAGCAGTTGCTTCAGGTTGGCTGCCTTCGGCTTGACCAGCCAGAAGCGCCGCACGTAGTCGTCCAGGTTCTCCGAGAGCTCACGCCCCCACTCGCTGCCGGTCTCATCCACATACTCGGCAAGGACACGCGCCAGGTGGCTACGGTAGGCCTCCATCGCTTCGCCACTGATACGCTGGATTTCCACCAGCTCG
Source organism: Pseudomonas sp. BP6 (assembly GCF_017875935.1). NCBI lineage: Bacteria > Pseudomonadati > Pseudomonadota > Gammaproteobacteria > Pseudomonadales > Pseudomonadaceae > Pseudomonas > Pseudomonas sp. BP6. The sequence goes on along the minus strand of NZ_JAGINI010000001.1, from coordinate 5,704,478 downwards.
TGGTTGAGCTTGTCGACGAAGCTATTGTCCATGTCGAGCACGTAGGCAAAGCCGCCAGTCATGCCAGAACCGAAGTTGTAACCGGTCTTGCCCAGAATGCAGACAAAGCCACCGGTCATGTATTCACAGCAGTGATCGCCAGTGCCCTCGACAACAGCATGGGCGCCGGAGTTACGAACAGCGAAGCGCTCGCCCGCAGTACCTGCGGCAAACAGCTTGCCGCCAGTGGCACCGTACAGGCAGGTGTTGCCGACGATGGCGCTGTGCTGGGTTTCGAACGGGCTGCCGGCTGGCGGCACGATGGTGACCTTGCCACCGGTCATGCCTTTGCCGACGTAATCGTTGGCATCGCCTTCCAGGTGCAGGTTCAGGCCACCGGCGTTCCACACGCCAAAGCTCTGGCCCGCAGTCCCCTTGAAGCGGAAGGTGATCGGCGCCGCAGCCATGCCCTGGTTGCCGTGCAGGCGGGCGATTTCGCCCGACACACGCGCACCGATGGAGCGGTCGCAGTTGCAGATGTCGAGGCTGAACTCGCCACCCGCCTGGTCGCGGATGGCCGGCATGGCCATATCAACCATCTTCTCGGCCAACTCGCCCAGGTCGAACGGCGGGTTCTTGTCGACTTCGCAGAACTGCGGTTTGTCCGCCGGAATGTGCGAACTGCCCAGCAGCGGCGACAGGTCGAGGTACTGCTGGCGTTCGGTGTCACCTGGCAGCACATCGAGCAGGTCGGTACGGCCGATCAGCTCGCCAAGGCTGCGCACGCCCAGCTTGGCCAACCACTCGCGGGTTTCTTCGGCGACGAAGGTGAAGAAGTTGATCACCATGTCGACGGTGCCAATGTAGTGGTCCTTGCGCAGCTTGTCGTTCTGGGTGGCCACGCCGGTGGCGCAGTTGTTCAGGTGGCAGATGCGCAGGTACTTGCAGCCCAGGGCAATCATTGGCGCGGTACCAAAGCCGAAGCTTTCGGCACCGAGGATGGCCGCCTTGATCACGTCCAGGCCGGTTTTCAGGCCACCGTCGGTCTGCACCCGCACCTTGCCGCGCAGATCGTTGCCGCGCAGGGTCTGGTGAGTTTCCGCCAGGCCCAGCTCCCAAGGGGCGCCGGCGTATTTGATCGAGGTCAGCGGCGAAGCACCGGTACCACCGTCGTAACCGGAGATGGTGATCAGGTCGGCATAGGCCTTGGCCACACCAGCAGCGATGGTGCCCACGCCCGCTTCGGCTACCAGCTTGACCGATACCAGCGCCTGCGGGTTGACCTGTTTGAGGTCGTAGATCAGCTGGGCCAGATCTTCGATCGAGTAGATGTCGTGGTGTGGAGGTGGCGAGATCAGGGTCACGCCAGGCACCGCATAACGCAGCTTGGCGATCAGGCCGTTGACCTTTCCGCCCGGCAACTGGCCGCCCTCACCGGGCTTGGCGCCCTGGGCAACCTTGATCTGCAGCACTTCGGCGTTGACCAGGTACTCCGGAGTCACACCAAAACGGCCGGTGGCCACCTGCTTGATCTTCGAGCTCTTGATGGTGCCATAGCGCGACGGGTCTTCGCCGCCTTCACCAGAGTTGGAGCGGGCGCCCAGGCGGTTCATGGCCTCGGCCAGCGCTTCGTGAGCTTCCGGCGACAGTGCACCCAGCGAGATCCCCGCCGAGTCAAAGCGCTTGAGAATCGCCTCCAGCGGCTCGATCTGCTCCAGCGCCAGCGGCTGGTCGGCCACCTTCACTTTGAGCAAGTCACGGATCATCGACACCGGGCGCTGGTCCACCAGCGTGGTGTATTCCTTGAACTTGGCGTAGTCGCCCTGCTGCACGGCCGCTTGCAGGGTGTTGACCACGTCCGGGTTGTAGGCGTGGTATTCGCCACCGTGGACGAACTTCAGCAGGCCACCTTGCTGGATCGGCTTGCGCGCGCTCCAGGCTTCGGCCGCCAGCAGCTTCTGGTCGTTTTCCAGGTCTTCGAAGCGCGCACCCTTGATGCGGCTGGACACGCCCTTGAAGCTCAGGCCCACCACTTCCTCGGCCAGGCCGATGGCTTCGAACAGCTGTGCACCGCGGTACGAGGCGATGGTGGAGATCCCCATCTTCGACAGGATCTTCAGCAGGCCCTTGGAAATACCCTTGCGGTAGTACTTGAACACTTCGTCCAGGTCGCCCAGCACTTCGCCGGTACGGATCAGGTCAGCCAGTACTTCATACGCCAGGTACGGGTAAACGGCCGAGGCACCGAAGCCCAGCAGCACGGCGAAGTGATGCGGATCACGGGCGGTAGCGGTTTCCACCAGGATGTTGCTGTCGCAACGCAGACCCTGTTCGGTCAGGCGGTGGTGCACGGCACCAACGGCCAGCGACGCGTGCACCGGCAGCTTGCCCGGGGCGATATAACGGTCGCTCAGCACCAGCTGGGTCTTGCCCTCACGCACAGCTTCTTCGGCCTGGTCGGCAATGTTGCGGATGGCCGCTTCCAGGCCGACGCTCTGCTCATAGTTGAGGTCGATCAGCTGGCGGTCGAAGCCTTCGCGCTCCAGGTTCATCAGCGAACGCCACTTGGCAGGTGAGATGACCGGCGAGCTGAGGATTACCCGCGAAGCGTGCTCCGGGGACTCCTGGAAGATGTTGCGCTCGGCACCCAGGCAAATTTCCAGCGACATCACGATCGCTTCGCGCAGCGGGTCGATCGGCGGGTTGGTCACCTGAGCGAACTGCTGGCGGAAGAAATCGTACGGCGAACGCACGCGCTGCGACAGCACGGCCATCGGCGTGTCGTCACCCATCGAACCAACGGCTTCCTGGCCCTGCTCACCCAATGGGCGCAGTACCTGGTCACGCTCTTCGAAGGTAACCTGGAACATCTTCATGTATTGCTTGAGCTGGTCAGCGTCGTAGCTGGCCACGCCCTGGTCGTCGGTCAGCGTCGCCTGGATACGCGTAGCGTGCTGACGCAACCAGCGCTTGTATGGGTGCCGCGACTTCAGGCGGTTGTCGATGGCGTCGGTGTCGAGAATCTGGCCGGTTTCGGTGTCCACGGCAAGGATCTGGCCCGGGCCGACACGGCCCTTGGCCAGCACTTCCTCAGGCTGATAGCCCCATACGCCGATTTCCGAGGCGATGGTGATGTAGCCATTGGTGGTGGTCACCCAGCGCGCCGGGCGCAGACCGTTACGGTCGAGCAGGCACACCGCGTGGCGGCCTTCGGTCATGACGATACCGGCCGGACCATCCCACGGCTCCATGTGCATGGAGTTGTATTCGTAGAAGGCGCGCAGGTCGGCGTCCATGGTCTCGACGTTCTGCCATGCTGGCGGTACCAGCATGCGCACGCCGCGGAACAGGTCGATGCCACCGGTAACCATCAGCTCCAGCATGTTGTCCATGCTCGACGAGTCGGAACCGACGCGGTTGACCAGCGGGCCGAGCTCTTCGAGGTCGGGGATCTGGTCGTTGGCGAACTTGGTGCGACGAGCCACGGCCCAGTTGCGGTTGCCGGTGATGGTGTTGATCTCGCCGTTGTGGGCGAGGAAGCGGAACGGCTGCGCCAGCGGCCATTTTGGCAGGGTGTTGGTGGAGAAGCGCTGGTGGAACACGCAGATCGCGGTTTGCAGGCGCTCGTCACCCAGGTCTGGGTAAAACGCCGCGAGATCGCGCGGCATCATCAGGCCTTTGTAGATGATGGTCTTGTGCGAGAAGCTGCAGATGTAGTGGTCGGCGTCATGGGCGTTGGCCACCGACGAACGACGACGGGCGCTAAACAGCTTGATGGCGAATTCCTGATCGCTCAGGCCTTCACCGCCAATGAACACCTGCTCGATCTGCGGCAGGCGCTCCAGGGCCAGGCGGCCGAGTACGCTGGTGTCGATCGGCACCTTGCGCCAGCCGACCAGTTTCAGGCCGGCGGCGAGGATCTCGCGGTCCATGTTGGCGCGGGCAGCTTCGGCTTTGACCGGGTCCTGGTTGAAGAACACCATGCCGACGGCGTACTGCCTGGGCAGCTCGACAGCGAAGTGCTCCTGGGCCACGGCTCGCAGGAACTGATCGGGCTTCTGCATGAGCAGACCGCAACCGTCACCGGTCTTGCCGTCGGCATTGATGCCGCCGCGGTGGGTCATGCACGTCAACGCCTGCATGGCAGTTTGCAGAAGGTGGTGGCTCGGCACGCCCGTCATATGGGCGATCAGGCCAAAACCACAGTTGTCCTTGAATTCTTCGGGATGGTACAGACCTGTTTTCATAGACACATTCTCACCAGGTTCACCTCTCAACGGAGGTAAATCTCTTTTTTAACAACCACTTACCATCCACGCCGATCAAACGCCAGCTTTTTTGCGGTGGTCATGGAAAACCATTGTTGCACAGCGACAGCGATGCCCACAAATTTTCATGTCTCGGCATTGAAAATTTATGTCGCAATTTTGAATGTTTTTGCGCCATGCGCCGTGATAGCGGCTTGACTCGAGTCTGAAGCGTTTCAGCCATGACTGCAACTAGGGGCTTGTGGCCGGCAGTCCGGGACAGAAAAGCCTGCCGCGCTCGGGCGCAGCAGGCTAGTCGAAAGCTAGAATTCGCTTAGCTACTGGGCGGCGGGGTGATGCCGCCCGGAAGGTATCAGCGGGCCGCGGCCAGCTCTTGTTGGACGCTGGCGACGGTACGTGGCCAAGGTTTACCAGCCTGGACCTTCGCTGGCAAGTTCTTGATTGCCGCAACCGCTGCGTCACGGTTGGCGAAACTGCCGTAAGTCACGACGTACAGGGGCTTGCCCTGCAGGGTTTTCTTGAAGTAGCGATAGTCGCCACCCTGGGCCTTGACGTAAGCCTGGGCCGACGCTTCGGAGCTGGTTCCGAGGATCTGCACCACATAGTTGCCAGGCTTCTGCCCGGCATACCAGCCACCATTACCAGCGCTAGCGGCGGCTGGTTTTTCGGCAGCTTTGGGGGCCGGCTTGGCCACGGCGACCTGGGTCGGCGCTGGTGCTGGCTTTACAGGTGCAACCGGCTTGACGGGCTGGGTTGCGACAGGCTTCGGCGCAGGCGCAACCGGCTGGGCAGGCGCCGGGCCAGCCGGCACACCTTGTGGCGGGGCGATGGTGGTCACGGTAGGTGGCGGGTTGCCAGGCTGCAGCGCGGTGTCGCCAGCCGGGCTTCCCTCTTCACCCTCGCCCATGCCTGCGGCTTGGGCCAGCGGTTCGCGCATCACCGGCTGCGACTGGCCAACCAGAGGCAGCGGCATTGGCTGGGAAGAGCCAGAGAACTCGATGGCAGCGCCCTGCTTGCCATCGCCCAGCGGCAACTGGGCTTGGGCGGCCGGCGCTTCGGCAGGGGCCTTGTCGCCTTTCTTGGGCATCAATACCGCGGCCGCAACGGCAACCACGACCACAGCGGACAACGCGAGTACATGTTTTGTAGGCATCTTGAACCCCATGGTTGGTCGCTTGGCCGTCGAGCGGCTGGCGATCATGGTTTCGATCAAAGTGTCACGGGCGACCTGATTGATGTTGCCAGGCCAGCCGTCGGAGTTTTCATGGATATCGGCGATCTGTTCACGGCTGAACACCTCGATGCCCCGGCCTGCACCTTCCAGGCGCTGCTCCAGATACTCGCGGGTTTCTTCTTCACTGTAGGGCGCAAGCTCAATGATGTGGAACCGCTCTTCCTCGACATTGAGCTCATCCAGCCCGGCAATCAGCGATGGCTCACCGAACAGAAACACGTGCGGACGCCCTTCAGGTACCCCCGCCGCCAATTCCAGCAACGCTTGGAGTGCAGACTCGTCGAGTTGTTCCGCATCGTCCACCAGCAAATACACTTCCTGCCCGGTCAGTGCCAGTTGCACCACCTTCGACAGGATCGCCTGCACCTCGGGCTGGGCGACACCCAACTCCTGCGCGACCTGCGCGAGCATACTGGAGGCATCGCTGGCGCTGCGGGCTGACACCACCACACTTTGCACAGCCTGCTTGTTGGTACTGGCCACCAGGGCCTGGCGCAGCAGCGACTTGCCGCTGCCCAATGGGCCACTGACCACCAGCATCAACTGGCTATAGCGCGCCAGGTGGTGCAGTTGGCCAAGCACGGGCTTGCGCTGGGCCGGGAAGAACTTGAAGCCAGGTACGCGGGGCGCGAACGGATCATGGCTCAACTGGTAATGGTCGAGAAAGGCCTCATCGGCATGCAAACTTGTCATTGCGCTGTCACAACCTCAAAGCTGGGCCACGATCGCGCGGTAATCCGCCGACAGCGTGGCCTGGAGAATCTCTTTCGAATAGTCGTCGGTCACCACGGCCTCGCCCATCTGGCGCAGCAGCACCAGACGCAAACGGCCGTCGAGCACCTTCTTGTCGACCGCCATGTGCTCCATGAAATGCGCCGGGGTCATTTCCTGTGGTGGCACCACCGGCAAACCTGCGTCCTGCAACAGGCGGATCCCACGATCGCGCTCAGCCTGATCGATCCAGCCAAGGCGCATGGACATTTCCAGAGCCATCACTGTACCCGCCGCCACGGCTTCGCCGTGCAGCCACACGCCATAGCCCATATGGGTTTCGATAGCATGCCCAAAGGTATGCCCCAGGTTCAGCGTGGCCCGTACGCCAGACTCGCGCTCGTCGGCCCCCACCACTGCAGCCTTGGCCGCGCAAGAACGGCGGATGGCCTCGGTCAGGGCTGCCGAATCGAGGGCACGCAGTGCCTGCATATTGTCTTCGAGCCAGGCGAGGAACGGCTTGTCGCAAATCAGCCCGTACTTGATCACTTCAGCCAGGCCTGCAGACAGCTCGCGCGCTGGCAGGGTCTTGAGGCTGGTGGTATCGATCAGCACCGCATTGGGCTGATAGAAAGCACCGACCATGTTCTTGCCCAGCGGATGATTGATGCCGGTCTTGCCACCCACGGAAGAGTCGACCTGAGACAACAGGGTAGTCGGCACCTGGATGAAGTCGACGCCGCGCTGGTAGCAGGCGGCAGCGAAACCAGCCATGTCACCAATCACGCCCCCACCCAGAGCGACCACAGTCGTACGACGATCATGGCGGGCTGTCAGCAGGCCATCGAAGATCAGTTGCAATGTTTCCCAGTTCTTGTGGGCTTCACCATCGGGCAACACCACTGGCAGTACCGAGTAGGCACCGAGGGCCTTGCTCAGGCGTTCGAGATACAGCGGCGCGACGGTCTCGTTGGAAACGATGGCAACCTGCCGACCCGCGATGTGCGGTGCCAGCAGCTCGGGCTGGTCCAGCAGGCCTTCGCCAATGTAGATCGGGTAGCTACGCTCGCCCAGGTCGACCTTTAGTGTCTGCATGTATCCCCACAATGTACTTGGGCGCGGCGCCATCCGGCGACCTGCGCGGTAACGTTGAGCCTCGCCTCGGCGCTGGAAGCCGAGAATAGTCCCGGGTTAACGGGGCGGCAACTGCTGCAAGCGCTCGAGAATATCGATCACCACCATGCGTGGTGGCCGCTCGTCGGTTTCAACCACCAGGTCGGCGATCTCGCGGTAGAGCGGGTCACGGGTTTCCAGCAAGGTGCGCAAGGTCGCCTCGGGATTGGCCGTGCGCAGCAGCGGGCGATTGCGGTCGCGCGCAGTGCGACCGACTTGCTGCTCGACCGAAGCATGCAGGTAGATCACCCGGCCACCCTGATGCAGCGCCCGGCGGTTAGCCTCGCGCATCACCGCGCCACCGCCGGTGGCCAGAACCACACCGTCGAGCGCGCACAGCTCGGCGATCATCGCTTGCTCGCGATCACGGAAACCCGGCTCGCCTTCCTTGTCGAAAATCCACGGGATGTTTGCGCCGCATCGCAGTTCGATTTCCTTGTCGGAATCCTTGAACAGCAGGCGCAGCTCTTTGGCCAACAGGCGTCCGATGGTGCTTTTACCAGCGCCCATGGGCCCCACAAGTATCAAATTTCGCACAGAATCAACGACTCACAGCAATCGCCTGGTCACTCATGATACGCGGAGTCAGGAAGACCAGCAGCTCGGATTTTTTCTCTTGTAATGCATCGCGTCGAAACAGCCGCCCAACATACGGCAGATCGCCGAAAAATGGCACCTTGTCGACTACATTGTTTTGCGAAGTCGAGTAGACGCCACCGATCACGATCGTTTCGCCGTCAGCCACACGAACCTTGGCATTGACCTCGTTCTTGCGGATCGGCGGTACGTTGTTCAAGGCATTGACGTAATCCGGCTCGTCCTTGGTCACCCTGACGGTCATGATCACCTTGTTGTCCGGAGTGATCTGTGGCGTTACTTCCAGCGACAGCGAGGCTTCGCGAAACGATACCGAGGTAGCGCCGCTTTGGCTCGTTTCCTGGTAAGGCACCTCGGTACCCTTGAGGATCCTCGCCGTTTCCTTGTCAGCCGTGACCACCTTGGGCTGCGAAATGATTTCGCCGTTGCCGCTTTTTTCCATGGCACTGAGTTCCAGGTCCAGCAACACGTCACCGCGCAACAAACCAAGACCGATACTGCTGCCGGCACGCTCCAGGCCGAGGTCGACGAACAGTTCCTTGCCAGGCCGCAGCTTCTCGCCGTACAGCGGCCCACCCCAGCGTACCCCCAGGCTTTTCTCGTAATCGACGTTAGCCTCGACGATACGCGCCTCGATCGCTACCTGGCGCACCGGCACATCCAACTGCGCCACCAACTGGCGCAACTCGGCCAGGCGCTCAGCGGGCAGATACACCACCAGCGTATTGGTGCGCTCATCGACACTCAGGCTACCCGTGGGGATGCCGTCACCCTCCAGACTTGTCTGCAGCAACTGCGCCAAATCGGCGGCCTTGGCGTGGTGAATGGGCAGCAGCTCCCGACGCAGTGGCTGCAGGTGCCCATCCAGCACCTGACTCACACGGGCGTCTGCTGATTGCGTGGCAAACTCGGCTGCAGGCGCCACCAACAGCACATTGCCCTCCTGACGCCGGGACAGGCCCTTGCTGCGCAGCACCAGATCAAGCGCCTGATCCCACGGCACATCCTGCAAACGCAAAGTGACACTGCCTTGTACTGCATCACTGGCGACCAGGTTGACGCCGGCGTAGTCAGCCAGCACCTGCAGCACTGCTCGCACCTCAACATCCTGGAAGTTCAGCGACAGGGGCTCACCCTGATAAGGCGTCGCCGAAGCCAACGGGATCGACAACAGGGTTGCCAGCAGGTATTTCATCCATGTTCTCATTCGGGTCCGAGGCCTCCTTGCCCAGGCGCTTGGCGAGGGTGATGAACGCTGTGCGCTCGTGCCATACCCCCGCCATGAACAGCCGCTCACGCACTTCGACCTGGCGTTGGTCTATATGCATCACTACCCCCTGATCGCGCCCTACCCGGTCACCCGGACGCACGCGATAAAGCTTGCCAGCCGCCATCAGCAGTGCCTCGCGCGCCGTCCCGCGCGCCAGGCTGCCGACCATTTCCAGCTGCGCCAACGGCACGCCGACCAGACCGGCGCTGGCCACTCGCGCCGCAGCGGGAGCAAACGGATCCACTTCAGGTGCAGCCATTGCGGCCCTTGCCGGCAGGTGCGCCAGCATTGCAGGTGCCTTCATGGGCGTAGCCGCGTGATAGGCATCAACCCGCAACTGCAGACGCAACAACCCAGGCTGGCGATCAACGGCTGCCAGACTCATGTCACTGCTGCGCAGAACCCGTGCCTGGCCTAACCAGTCGTCCAGCCACAACCGCAAGGCCGGATAACGCCCTACCACTTGCACCACCAGCGGTACCTTGCTGAACCCGGCCTGTTGTTCGCCCTCACCTACATCGAGGCGCTCGACAAGCAAGCCATGCGCATGCCCCGACACTGCCAGCCGCTCAAGCAGGTCGCTCATGCTCTCCCCGGCAGCCAGATACCAGTACGCCTCTTGCAACCGCTGCTCGACAAGCACCACTAAAGCCTTCAGCCGCTCCAGTTCTGCCAACTGCGATGCACTGGCTGCCTGCAGCTGGCTCAGCTCGACATGCCTGGCATCCTCACGCGCCTGCTGCTGTAACAGTGGGGGCAGGCGTATCGCGCAGCCGAGGCCGAACAGCACAACAGCTACCAGCACTGGCGCCAACCGTCGGAAGCGGCCTGAGCGCTCGACCACCGCCAGCCAAGCGAGCATCTGTGCTGCACTCACGACCAAAACGCCGCAACGCGAGCGGTCAGCAAAAACTCATCGCCGTCCGGCAGGCTCTTGATGCGCTTGAGTTCCAGATCGAGCAAAACGTTCGAGCGGTTCAAATCGCGCATGAACTGCGCAACCACAGCACCGGACGCAGCCACCCCTGTCATTTGCAAGCGGCCACTATCAAGGCTCAGGTCTAGTAGCTGCACACCTTCAGGCAGCGCCCCTTCAAGGTCGGCGAACACACCGGCCAATACATCCTGATGGGCACGCAGGCCTTCCAAAGCCACCGCACGGGCAAGTAACGCTTCATGCTGTGCACGTACCTCGACCAGCGGCTGCAACTGCTCACCCAGTACGCCAAGGGTCGCTTGGCGCTGGGTATTGGCCAACACCTGCTGCTGCCCGCGTTGGCGGGCCAGCTGATCGACCAGCATCACCGCGCACAAAGCCAACAGCGCGCCAGCAACCAGCTGGCCTCGAAAGCGCCGCAGCGCCGCCTGACGCTGCCGTTCGCGCCAGGGCAGAAGGTTCAGCCGCATCATGGGCGCAACCCTCCCATGGCCAAGGCGCAGGCCAGAAGCATCGACCCATCGACATGTTCAAGCCCTGCCAGCCCAGGCAGGTACGTGCACGGCACATTCAGCCGGCTGCCAAGGCCTTGCAGCCAGCCCGGATTGATCGATGAGCTGCTGGCAACCCACAACCCCGCGGGCAGGCTCTGCCCGGCAAGCAAAGCCTGCAGGCGCTCTGGCCATTGCCCGCTCATGTCCGGGCCAGCCGTTTGCAGTTCAAAGCGCTGGTACGCCCTGCCCGGCTGCCAGTCATGAAGGGTCACGCTGCGGGCTTCGACACGCAGCAGTGCTGCTCCCTCAAGGCCGCCCCGTGGCAACATGCGGCACAAGGCAATGTTGTCGACCTCGACGGCTTCCAACTGCAAACCCGCCTCCTCGACGACGGCTTCGAGTGACGCCAGCGCACTCTGCCGACAGGCAGCAACCATCACCTCGGAACAATCTGGCTGGTCATGGGAAGCCCCCATGACCTGAAAGTCCAGGGCCAGGTCTTCCAGCGGGAACGGAAACAGCCGCTCTGCATCAGCTAGCAACTGCGCCTCCAACTGTGCCCCATCCTCCTCCACGGGCAGATGGCACAACTTGCAGATAACCTGACTCGCCGGCAGCGCCAGCGCCACCCGGCGTTGCCTGATGCCGCTGCGCCGATAAGCTCGCTGCAGCGCAGCCACCACCACTTCAGGCTTTGCGACCCAGTCATCGGCCAGCGGCGTCTGAAACAGCTCTTGTGCCGACCCCATTACACGGCAGCGCCGATTGCGCTGCTGCAGTTGCATTATCCGAACGGCGTCGGGCGTGATTTCCACCCCCACGAGTGAACCGGCATCCTTGCCGAAGCGTCCAAGCATGGCGACTCCTTTGCTGTCTGTTGCAGCTGCCAAGCGCAGCCACCTGTCGCAACCCCGCGGCAACACTGGGCCGGAGCTACTCATCGAGTCGACGGGTAGCCTGGCCGGTCACCCGGAGAGGCGAAAAATGCTTATAATGCCCAGCGTTTTTTGGTCCACCGGACCTGCGTGCAATCCACTCCCAACCTGGACACCGAAAAGCCTTGATACGTCTGCTGAAGTTCTTCTGGTGGTCTTCCGTCGCAGTCATCTGCGCGCTCGCACTCGGTGTGAGCGGTGCGTTTCTGTATCTTAGCCCCAGCCTGCCCTCGGTCGAGTCCCTCAGAAGCATCCAGTTGCAGATCCCCCTCAGGGTGTACAGCAGCGATGGCAAGCTGATTGCCGAATTCGGCGAAATGCGCCGCTCGCCGATCCGCTTCGCGGATATTCCCCCACAATTCATTCAGGCGCTGCTGTCAGCCGAGGACGACAATTTCCTCAACCATTACGGTGTCGACCCCGGCAGCCTGATGCGAGCCGCGACCCAACTGGTGAAAACCGGTCATATCCAGACCGGCGGTAGCACCATCACCATGCAGGTGGCGAAGAACTTCTTCCTCACCAGCGAGCGCAGCTTCTCACGCAAGACCAACGAAATCCTGCTGGCCCTGCAGATCGAGCGTGAGCTGACCAAGGACGAAATCCTTGAGCTGTACGTGAACAAGATCTACCTGGGCAACCGCGCCTACGGTATCGATGCAGCTGCACAGGTGTACTACGGCAAGTCCATCCGTGACGTGAGCCTGGCGCAGATGGCGATGATCGCGGGCCTGCCCAAGGCACCGTCACGCTTCAACCCGCTGGCCAACCCGGTGCGTGCCAAAGAGCGCCGCGACTGGATCCTCGGGCGCATGTACAAGCTGGGCAAGATCGACGAGGCCAGCTACCAGGCCGCCCTGGCCGAGCCGCTCAACGCCAGCTACCACGTGCCGACGCCTGAGGTGAATGCCCCGTACATCGCTGAAATGGCACGCGCGGAAATGGTCGGCCGCTACGGCAGCGACGCCTACACCGAAGGCTTCCGCGTCACGACCACCGTGCCTAGCGACATGCAGGAAATGGCCAACAAGGCCGTCCTCAAAGGGCTCTCCGATTACGACGAGCGCCACGGCTATCGTGGCCCTGAAGCACGTTTCCCGGGCCGCACCCCGGCAGCCTGGCTGAAGGAGCTGGGCAAGCAACGCACCCTTGGCGACCTGGAGCCAGCCATTGTCACCCAGGTGGAACAAACCGGCCTCAAGGTGCTGACCCGTGACGGCCAAGAGGCGCAGGTTGCCTGGGACACCATGAAATGGGCGCGTCCGTTCATCAACAACAACGCCCAGGGCCGCGCACCGCAATCGCCGGCCGACGTGGCCCAGGTCGGTGACCTGGTGCGCCTGCAACGCCTCGAAGATGGCACGTTGAAGTTCAGCCAGGTACCCGCTGCGCAAAGCGCCCTGGTCACCCTCGACCCGAACAGCGGCGCCATCCGCGCCCTGGTTGGCGGTTTCTCGTTCGAGCAGAGCAACTACAACCGCGCCGTGCAGGCCAAGCGCCAACCGGGCTCAAGCTTCAAGCCATTCGTCTACAGCGCCGCGCTGGACAGCGGCTACACCGCTTCCAGCCTGGTCAACGATGCGCCGATCGTGTTCGTTGACGAGTCGGTGGATAAAGTGTGGCGACCGAAGAATGACAACAACACCTTCCTCGGCCCTATCCGCATGCGCGAGGCGCTGTACAAGTCGCGTAACCTGGTGTCGATCCGCCTGCTGCAAGCCATGGGCGTGGACCGCACCATCGACTACATCGCCAAGTTCGGCTTCAACAAACAGGACCTGCCGCGCAACCTGTCGCTGGCCCTGGGCACCGCTACCCTGACCCCGATGGAAATTGCCACCGGCTGGAGTACCTTTGCCAACGGTGGCTACAAGATCACCCCGTACCTGATCGACCGCATCGAAAGCCGCAGCGGCGAGACACTGTTCACCGCCAACCCGGCCCGCGTACCGCAGGGTGCCGAGGACCAGGCGGGCCTGGCCGCCCCCGAGCAGCCAATCAGCACTGCGGCCATGCCAGGCGAGGCACCTGCTGCCCTCAGCCAGGTGGCCGCCGCACCGCAAACGCCAGCAGTGGCCGAACAGATCATCGACGGGCGTACCACCTACATCCTCACCAGCATGCTGCAGGATGTGATCAAGCGCGGCACCGGCCGCCGGGCCCTGGCCTTGGGCCGTACCGACCTGGCGGGCAAGACGGGGACTACCAACGAATCCAAGGACGCCTGGTTCTCCGGTTACAACGCCGATTACGTGACTACCGTTTGGGTCGGCTTCGACCAGCCGGAAACCCTCGGCCGCCGCGAATATGGCGGGACTGCGGCACTGCCGATCTGGATGAGTTTCATGGGCGCGGCGCTCAAGGACAAGCCTGCGCATGCCCCGGCAGAGCCGGAAGGCATTCTCAGCTTGCGCGTCGACCCGGTCAGCGGTCGAGCAGCATCGCCGAGCACACCGAATGCCTACTTCGAGCTGTTCAAAGCCGAAGATTCACCGCCGTCGGTGGACGAACTGGGCAATGGCGTGGCACCGGGCAGCCCGCTGCCAGCCGATGAAGCGACGCCGATGGATCTGTTCTGAAACAGGGCGCCTGACTCAGGTTTTGCGTGGGCGCGTGAATCGAGCGCCGCGCAGGCGGCGCTCGATCTGATAGGCGCCGCAAGTGCCCTGACGAACACCCTGCAGCCCTGACACATTCCCAAGCCCCAATAAAAAGCCCCGGCTCATGCGAGCCGGGGCTTTTTAGTGTCGCTGCGGCAATCAGCCGTTGAACACTTCATCCACGCTGGTCAGCGGGTAATGCTTCGGATAAGGCAGGGTAGCCACGCCAGATTCGATGGCGGCCTTGGCCACAGCATCGGAAACGACGGTGATCAAGCGTGCATCCAGCGGCTTCGGAATGATGTACTCACGGCCGAACTCCAGGCCTTCAACACCATAGGCTTCGCAAACTTCCTTCGGCACTGGCAGCTTGGCCAGGTCTTTCAGGGCGATAGCGGCAGCGATCTTCATTTCTTCGTTGATACGCTTGGCGCGAACGTCCAGAGCACCACGGAAGATGAACGGGAAGCCCAGCACGTTGTTGACCTGGTTCGGGTAGTCGGAACGACCGGTCGCCATGATCACGTCGTTGCGAGTGGCATGCGCCAGCTCTGGGGAGATTTCCGGGTCCGGGTTCGAGCAGGCGAACACGATCGGGTTGGCGGCCATCGACTTCAGGCCTTCTGGGCTCAGCAGGTTCGGGCCAGACAGGCCTACGAACACGTCGGCACCGTCAAGGGCGTCGGCCAGGGTGCGCTTGTCGGTGGCGTGGGCGAACTGCGCCTTGTATTGGTTCAGGTCGTCACGGCCAGCGTGGATCACGCCACTACGGTCGATCATGAAGATGTTCTCGACCTTCGCACCCATGCTTACCAGCAGCTTCATGCAGGAGATGGCAGCAGCGCCGGCGCCCAGGCAGACGATCTTGGCGTCTTCCAGTTTCTTGCCGGCGATTTCCAGGGCGTTGATCATGCCAGCGGCAGTCACGATGGCAGTACCGTGCTGGTCATCGTGGAACACCGGAATGTCGCACTGTTCGATCAGGGTACGTTCGATTTCAAAGCACTCAGGTGCCTTGATGTCTTCAAGGTTGATGCCACCGAAGGTGATCGAAATGCGGCGAACGGTGTCGATGAACGCTTGCGGGCTTTCCGACTCGACTTCGATGTCGAACACATCGATACCGGCGAAACGCTTGAACAGAACACCCTTGCCTTCCATGACCGGCTTGGAAGCCAGTGGGCCAAGATCACCCAGACCGAGGATGGCAGTGCCATCGGAAATCACCGCAACCAGGTTGCCTTTGCCGGTGTATTTGTAAGCCAGCTCTGGATCACGGCCAATTTCGCGCACCGGCTCTGCAACACCTGGGCTGTAGGCCAGGGCGAGATCACGGGCGGTGGCAGTGGGCTTGGAGAGTTCAACGCTCAGTTTCCCCGGACGAGGTTGAGCGTGATATTCGAGAGCGGCGGTTTTCAGGTCTGACATGGTGGGCATTCCGCTATTTACTGTTCTGACGGACCGCCGAGGATACGCAAAGAGCCGGGGAGCCACAAGACTGGCCGGTCACTTGTGTCAAGGCCTTTAGCCTACGACTTTACGCTACAACCCACGGGGGCATACGACCTACAGTGTGTACAATCCAGTAGCGAAATGTCTACATCTTTTAGCCTGAAGTACGCTCCAACATGCTCGGATCGGTCAATGGCAACACCCAGCGTCGCTGCTCGTGCTTGAGGCCACCCCTGCGGGAACGATCCAGCACCCAGCCGCGCGCTTCGACCTGGCGTCCCTTGAGGTTATCGAAGAAACTGGCAGGGAAGTTGCGCTGCAGACGAGCGGGAACCTGCAGCACCATGGTACTGCCCAGAGTAAGCCAGACCCCGCCACGGTTTCGCTCGATGCCTTCGATACGACCACGTACAACAGCGAACCCTGACTGCCTGACGTCGCCTGCAGGCACCACGGGTGAACGCCGCCACAGGCCAGCGCCAGCCTGGCGCGCCACTTGTTCGGCAAGCTGCTGGCAGCCGCTGAAACGCACATTAGGGGCAATTGCCACGCGATAGCCCAAGCCCTCGCTAAGCAATTGTGCTTGCAGATTGTCGCCATTGCGGCTGTAGATGTGCGCCAGTGTGCGACCGTACTTGTCTTTACCTTCAACACCAGGCACCAGCCCGACGCGATGGTCACTGGCCTTTACCAAGGCCTGCAATCGCCGCCTGGCAGCTTCGGCATAGGGCTCACTGCTACGTCCCTTGCGACCGATTTCCGGTGCATTGATGCCGATCAGCCGCACACTGCGGCCATCGACCAGACGCAAGGTGTCGCCATCGACCACCTGTCGTACCGCTACCCATTGGGGCTTATCCGGCTGCGGGCAGAACGCCAGGACCGGGAAATGCCAGATAACGCCCACAAAAAAGGCGCCCACAAGGGGCGCCTTCTTCAGCAACAATGCGAAACCCGAAGGATTCGCCATGCGCATGATTACTTCTTGGCACCGAACATGCCGAAGCGATCGGCGAACTTCTGTACGCGACCACCGGTGTCCAGAACTTTCTGCTTACCGGTGTAGAACGGGTGGCACAGGTTGCAAACGTCGATCGACAGGACATTGCCCAGGGTCGAACGAGTTTCGAACTTGTTACCGCAGCTGCAGGTGACTGCAACTACTTCGTAGTTCGGGTGGATACCTTCTTTCATGGTCACTTCCTCGAGCTGCGTGCCGCCACCCAACACCAATTGTTGAATACCGCACGTAATTAGGCGGCGAATAATACCAGAGCACACCGTCAGCGCAAGATGTCGCTTGCACCGACCGTCGTCTGCTAGGCTCGCCAGTCCTTGTAACGCCCTCCGAGACTTTTCGCGTGTCCGACGTCATCCTGCGCCTTGCCCTGCCCTCTCCGCTGCGGCGCCTGTTCGACTACAAGGCACCGGCGAGCATGGCGCGCCTGACCTTGACCCCTGGCATGCGTATCCGCGTGCCCTTTGGCCGCCGCGAAATGATCGGTGTACTGATAGAAGTGTGCACGCAGAGCGAAGTGCCCGCCGACAAACTGAAGCCAGCCAGCGCCCTGCTCGACCCGGTGTCCCCCATCCCAGCGTCGCTGTTCAAGTTGTGCCTGTGGACCGCCCAGTACTACCAGCACAGCCTGGGCGATACCCTGAGCTGGGCGTTGCCCACGCTGCTGCGCCAGGGCGAAGCCGCCGAAATGCGCCAAGAGCGTTTCTGGCACATAGCCCCTGGCGCCCGCCTGGAAGACCCGCGCATTGCCCGCGCGCCGCGCCAGCGCGACGCCCTCAAGACCCTGGCCCAGCATCCGCACGGCGTGGCCCACAGCCTGCTGGCCAAACTCAACCTGAACAAGGACAGCCTCGACCTGCTGCTGGCCAAGGATCTGGTGCAGGTCGAGACGCGCCGCCACCTGCCGGCACTACGCCATGAGCACTGGCTGGCACAACCGGAACTGCCGCTCAACGAAGAACAACGCGATGCCTTCGACGCCGTATGCGAAGGCTTTGGCGGTTTCGGCGCGTTCTTGCTGGCCGGCGTCACCGGTAGTGGGAAGACCGAGGTCTACCTGCAACTGATCCGCGAAACCCTGGAAGCCGGCAAGCAGGCGCTGGTGCTGATCCCGGAGATCAACCTCGGCCCGCAAACCCTTGCGCGCTTCGAGCAACGCTTCAACGCGCGTATTGCCCTGCTGCACTCGGCGGTGAACGACCGCGAACGCCTGGATGCCTGGCTAGCGGCTCGGGACGGCGAGGCCGATATCATCATCGGCACCCGCTCGGCCTTGTTCACGCCGATGAAAAACCCTGGACTGATCATCATCGACGAAGAGCACGACGGCTCCTATAAACAGCAGGAAGGCCTGCGTTACCACGCCCGCGACCTGGCGCTGGTACGCGCTCACCAGGAGAACATTCCGATCCTGCTCGGCTCCGCCACCCCGTCGCTGGAAACCCTGCATAACGCCCTGACCGGCCGTTACCGCCTGCTGCGTATGAACCAGCGCGCCGGAGGGGCACGCCCGCCGCGCATGCTGCGCCTGGATGTGAAAAGCCTGCCGCTGGACAGCGGCATCAGCGGCCCGCTGCAGCAGGCTATCCGACAGACGCTGGAGGCCGGCCAACAAGTGCTGGTGTTCCTCAACCGCCGCGGCTTTGCTCCAACCCTGCTGTGCCACGATTGCGGCTGGCTGTCCGAATGCCCACGCTGCGATGCGCGCATGACCGTGCACCAGCGCTCCGGCGTGCTGCGCTGCCACCACTGTGGCTATGACGAACGCCTGCCGCACCAGTGCCCGCAATGCAACCACGTCGACCTGCGCCCGGTCGGCGCCGGCACCGAGCGCGCCGAAGAGCGCCTGAAGGTGCTGTTCCCGGATTACCCGATCCTGCGTGTGGACCGCGACAGCACGGCACGCAAGGACGCCATGCACAACCTGTTCAGCACCATCCAGCGCGGCCAGCCGAGCATCCTCGTCGGCACCCAGATGCTCGCCAAGGGCCACCACTTCCCGCGGGTGACGCTGGTGGCCATCCTTGATGCCGATGGCGGGCTGTTTTCCGGCGACTTCCGCGCCAGCGAGCGCATGGCACAACTTATCGTGCAGGTGGCCGGGCGGGCCGGGCGGGCCGAAGAACCCGGCAAGGTCATCATCCAGACCCACCTGGCAGACCACCCACTGCTGGTACAGCTAACCGAGCAAGGCTACTTCGCTTTCGCCGAACAGGCCCTGGACGAACGCCGGGCCGCCGGGCTGCCGCCCTACTCACACCTGGTCTTGCTGCGTGCCGAAGCACACAAGCCGGGGCAGGCCGAAGGTTTCCTCGACGAAGCCTGTGCCGCCGCCGAGCGCCTGGTGGCCGAACAACGCCTGCCGGGCATCGAACTGCTGGGCCCGGTACCGGCACCCATGGAGCGTCGCGCCGGACGATTCCGCGCGCAGCTGTTGATACAGGCCAATACCCGGGCGCCGTTGCATCGACTGATCAGCGCCTGGTTGCTAGTGTTGGAACAGATGCCAAGCGGGCGCCAGGTGCGCTGGTCGCTGGATGTCGACCCGGTAGACCTGTATTGAGCTGCAAGCTGCGAGTTACCAGCCGCAAGCATGCGCCGGGTGGGTGCGATGCCGCTTTTTCTTGCAGCTTGTGGTCTCCAGCTTGCCGCCCAAAGGTTGGCAACCTGCTCCCGGCAACGGATAATGCCCAGTTTTTCCACCTGCGCATCCAGGCGCTCACCGCGCTTGCGGTCGAAAAGAGATCCCCATGAAAGACACCATTCGCCAGCTGATCCAGCAAGCCCTCACCCAACTCGTCACCGACGGTGTGCTGCCTGAAGGGCTGTCGCCGGCGATCCAGGTGGAAAACGCCCGGGACAAGACCCACGGCGACTTCGCCAGCAACATCGCCATGATGCTGGCCAAGCCGGCCGGCATGAAGCCGCGCGACCTCGCCGAAAAACTGATCAACGCCCTGCCGGCCAGCGCCGACATCAGCAAGGTTGAGATCGCAGGCCCCGGCTTCCTCAACTTCTTCCAGAACACCGACGCCCTGGCCAACCGCCTGGATGCCGCCCTGGCCGACGCCCACCTGGGTGCGCGCAAAGCCGGTCCGGCGCAAAAGGTGGTGATCGACATGTCGGCACCCAACCTGGCCAAGGAAATGCACGTCGGCCACCTGCGCTCGACCATCATCGGTGACAGCGTTGCACGCGTGCTGGAGTTCCTGGGCGACAACGTCATCCGCCAGAACCACGTCGGCGACTGGGGTACCCAGTTCGGCATGCTGATGGCCTACCTGCAGGAAAACCCGATCACCAGCGACGAGCTGTCGGACCTGGAAAACTTCTACCGCGCGGCGAAGAAACGCTTCGATGAATCGGAAGAGTTCGCCACTCGCGCCCGCGGCCTGGTGGTCAAGTTGCAAGCCGGTGACCCCGAGTGCCTGGCCCTGTGGACTCGCTTCAAGGATATCTCGCTGTCGCACTGCCAGAAGACCTACGAGTTGCTCAACGTCAAGCTGACCATGGCCGACGTGATGGGCGAAAGCGCCTACAACGACGACTTGGCCAACGTGGTGGCCGACCTCAAGGCCAAGGGCCTGCTGGTGGAAGACCAGGGCGCCCAATGCGTGTTCCTCGACGAGTTCAAGAACAGCGAAGGCGACCCCCTGCCGGTGATCGTGCAGAAGGCCGACGGCGGCTACCTGTACGCGACCACCGACCTGGCTGCCGTGCGTTACCGCAGCAACGTGTTGAAAGCTGACCGCGCACTGTACTTCGTCGACCAGCGCCAGGCCCTGCACTTCAACCAGGTGTTCGAAGTAGCCCGCCGCGCAGGCTTCGTCAGCCACCCGATGCAAATGGAGCACATGGGCTTCGGCACCATGAACGGCGCCGACGGCCGCCCGTTCAAGACCCGTGACGGCGGCACCGTGAAGCTGATCGACCTGCTCACCGAGGCCAAGGAGCGCGCCTACGCGCTGGTCAAGGAAAAGAACCCGAGCCTGGCCGACGACGAACTGCGCCACATCGGCGAGGTGGTGGGCATTGGCGCGGTGAAATACGCCGACCTGTCCAAGCACCGCACCAGCGACTACAGCTTCAACTTCGAGCTGATGCTCAACTTCGAAGGCAACACCGCGCCTTACCTGCTGTACGCTTACACCCGCGTAGCCGGCGTGTTCCGCAAGCTGGGCAAAGGCTTTGACGAAGTCGACGGCAAAATCGTGCTGCAGGCTGCCCACGAACAAGATTTGGCCGCGCGCCTGGCGCAGTTTGGCGAAATTCTCAACAACGTCGCCGAAAAAGGCACGCCGCATGTGCTGTGCAGCTACCTGTACGACCTGGCCGGCCTGTTCTCCAGCTTCTACGAGAACTGCCCGATCCTCGCTGCCGAAACCCCTTCGCAGCAGCAGAGCCGGCTGCGCCTGGCCGCCCTGACCGGCCGCACCCTCAAACAAGGTCTGGAACTGCTCGGCCTGGAAACCCTGGAGCGCATGTAAGTTGGCTGCCAAGAAAAAACCTGCTCCGAAACGCGGCGCCAGCCGCCAGACGGCACCGGCCAAACAGCCGATCCCCGGCTGGGTATGGCTGGCGGTCGGCCTGACCGTAGGCGCGTTCATCGTATTCCTGATGAAGCTCGAACCCGGTGGCGACGACATCAAACGCACCAAACCCGAGCAGCAGAAGCCGGCGAAAACGGCCGAAGCCGGCAAGCCAGCGCAAGCTACCCCGCAACAGCCGGTGAAGCCGAAGTACGACTTCTACACCCTGCTGCCGGAGTCTGAGGTGATCGTGCCGCCGGAAGCCGTACCGGAGAAAACGCCACCAGTGCCGGCCCAGCCGGTAGCCCCGGTGACGCCTGCAGAAGCGGCGAAAATCGACACGGCGAGGGCACAGGCAGCGCTGCTCGGCCAGACCCCGCCACCGCCACCCCCCGTGATCAAGCCGGCGGCAACCACGCAGTACTTCCTTCAGGCCGGCTCGTTCCGCAAGCAGGCCGATGCCGACAAGGTACGGGCACAGATCATCCTGCTGGGCCAGTCTGTGAAGGTGGAGTCAGGCACGGTCAAGGAAGAAACCTGGTACCGCGTGCTGGTCGGGCCGTTCAGCAACCGCGAGCAGCTGACCGGGGCTCAGAAGCAGCTGGCTGGGGCCGGTTTCAGCAACCTGTTGCTGCAACAGCGGCAGACCCGCCAGTAACGAAGAAGGCCTTGCCGCAGCGATGCGACAAGGCCTTTTTTCATAGGGGCGGGCTAGCCCTTGAATGGGCTGTAAAACAGCCCCCGGCACCGTCAGCCCCGTCCCGCATTCCTTTCGGACACCTGGCTGTTCAACGTCCAGAAGTCATACAGCACCCCCACCAGAAACAACCCGCCGGTAAAGAAGTAGATGATCGCGGTGATCCACTTACCCTGATACAGCCGGTGCAGGCCAAACACACCCAGGAAGGTCAGCAGAATCCAGACGATGTTGTAGTCGATACGCCCCGATTGAAACCTCAGGTCGGCTTCACGGTCCATGGACGGAATCAGGAACAGGTCGATCAACCAACCAATGCCCAGCAAGCCCAAGGTGAAGAACCAGATGGTCCCGGTAATCGGCTTGCCGTAATAGAAACGATGGGAACCGGTGAAGCCGAAAATCCACAGCAGGTAGCCGATGGTTTTGCTGTGGGTGTCGTGAAAGGGCACCCCCTGTTGATAACTGTTCATTCATAGCCCCTGTGGGTTATCCAAAAATTTTCTAAGAAAAAATGTGACTTTTTCGTCGCAAGCCGACATACGGCACCTGGACAATCGACCAACGGATCAATAACTGATCAAAAAGCTGTTATAAAGTTGCGCGCCAACACACAACTATTCATAAGAGCTTCATCTATGCCGCCTTTGATCAAGACATGGCTGACCCTCTGCCTATTATTGCCCTTGGCCGCCCACGCCACCAATCGTGAGCAACGTCTTCCCAATGGTTTCACCGGCTACACGACCAACGCCTCGGTGAAACGCGCCCCCGTCAAACAGACCGCGCTACACGCCCGCCCAAGCAATGCCGCCAGCAGCCACGGTGCGCAGGTCACCGCCATGTCGCCGAAGCAAAGCAGCGATGTGCTCAGCCGTGCGGTAAATGTGCTCGGCACCCCTTATGTTTGGGGCGGCAGCAGCCCGAAAAAAGGCTTTGACTGCAGCGGGCTGGTCAAATACGCCTTCAACGACATCGCCGACGTCGATCTGCCGCGCACCTCCAATGCGATGGCCAAGGGCCACGGGGTGAAAGTGGCCAAGAAAGATCTGAAGCCTGGCGACCTGATTTTCTTCAACATCAAGAGCCGTCGGGTCAATCACGTCGCCATCTACCTGGGTAACGACCGTTTCATCCACGCTCCACGCCGTGGCAAGCGCGTGAGTATCGATACCTTGAGCAAGCCTTACTGGCAGAAGCACTACGTGGTGGCCAAACGGGTGCTGCCGAAAGAGCAGCAGCTGAGTCTGGCCAAGCGTTAATCTGATCGGCGCTATCCGGTACCGGCCCCTTCGCGGGCACGCCCGCTCCCACAGGTACCGCGTCGCTCTCGCGGGCAGCGCCATACTGTGGGAGCGGGCGCGCCCGCGAAAGGGCCTTTGCAGGTACTACTAGCTTTTGATCAACCCTCGCTCCCTCAGCCTCCGCATCGCCCCCTCCATCGTCCGCATCCCCTCCGCTGCCCCACCCTGCATCACCGAAGACAACTGCGCCAACCGCCCCTCCCGAACCAGGTTACGCACCGCCGGCGTCGCCACCAGCACTTCCCGCACAGCCACCCGCCCACCGCCCACGCGCCTGACCAGCACCTGCGCGACTACCAGGCGCAGCGACTCGGCCAGCATCGCCCGCACCAACGGTTTTTCCTCGGCAGCAAAAACCTCCACCAACCTGTCGAGGCTGCTGGTCGCCGAACGCGCATGCACGGTTGCCAGCACCAGGTGCCCGGTTTCGGCCGCGCGCAGGGCCAGGCGAATGGTTTCCAGGTCGCGCAACTCGCCGATCATGATCACGTCCGGATCCTGGCGCAGCGCACTGCGTAGCCCCTGAGCAAAGCCGCGGCTATGGCGCCCCATCTCACGCTGGTTGACCAGGCTGCGCTGGCTGCCATGGATGACCTCGACAGGGTCTTCCAAAGTAATGATGTGCAGTGCCCGCTCGCGGTTCAGTTGGTCGAGCAGCGTTGCCAGGGTGCTGGACTTGCCACTGCCGGTCGGCCCGCCCACGAGGATCAAGCCATCACTGCATTGCGCAACAGCTTGAAACACATCCGCAAGGTCCAGCTCGCTCACCGTGGCAATTCGCCCCGGAATCAGCCGAAAGGTCGCCGCCGGGCCATTCAACTGGCGAAACAGGTTCAGCCGAAAGCGCCCAAGCGTCGGCAACTCCAGCGCAAGGTCCAATTCATCGCCTTGGGCCCACTGCTGGCGCTGGTGGTCATCCAGCACGCTCGCCATGCCCTCGATCACGGCACCCGCGCTCAAGGGCGGCAAGCCCATACGCTGCAACTCGCCATCCAGGCGCAGCATCGGAATCTGGCCCGTCGCCAGGTGCAGGTCCGAAGCCCCCGCATCCACAGCTCGGGCCAACAGGTCGGTCACATCCATGAGACTCCCCAAAGGCCTTCAAGCAGGTAGAATGCCGCAGACCCTACAGCTGCCGGCATTGATCCATGTCCACCCTAGCAGACAACCTTTCCGCGATTTCCGCCCGTATCGCCAGTGCTGCCCAGGCAGTCGGGCGTGATCCGGCCAGCGTCCAGTTGCTGGCCGTGAGCAAGACCAAGCCCGCCAGCGCTATCCGTGAGATCCATGCCGCCGGTGTCCGCGACTTCGGGGAAAATTACCTACAGGAAGCACTGACAAAGCAGCAGGCGCTCAGCGACTTGCCCTTGATCTGGCACTTCATCGGCCCCATTCAGTCGAACAAGACCAAAGCCATCGCCGAGCACTTCGACTGGGTACATTCCGTGGACCGCCTGAAAATTGCCCAACGCCTGTCGGAACAGCGCCCTGCCGGCCTGGCACCGCTGAACATCTGCCTGCAGGTGAACGTCAGCGGCGAAGACAGTAAATCCGGCTGCGCCCCGGCTGACCTGCCCGCGTTGGCCGTAGCCGTAGCCGCACTGCCCAACCTGCGCCTGCGCGGACTGATGGCAATCCCCGAACCCACCGAAGACCGCACCACCCAAGAGGCCGCGTTCGCCAGCCTGCGCAAGTTGCAGGAAGGCCTCGGTCTTGGCCTGGATACCCTGTCCATGGGCATGAGCCACGACCTGGAAGCGGCCATCGCCCAGGGCGCGACGTGGGTACGGATTGGCACGGCCCTGTTCGGTGCCCGCGACTACGGCAACACTTGATTCCATGTTTCACTCACTCTTTCCCACAAGGACCTGACATGAGCAAGACACGTATTGCCTTTATCGGCGCCGGCAACATGGCCGCCAGCCTGATCGGTGGTCTGCGTGCCCAGGGCCTGGACGCCTCGCAGATCCGCGCCAGCGACCCGGGCGCCGAGACCCGCAGTCGCATCCAGGCCGAGCACGGCATTGAAGCGTTCGAGGACAACGCCCAGGCCATCGATGGCGCCGACGTCATCGTGCTGGCGGTCAAGCCACAAGTCATGAAAACCGTCTGTCAGGCGTTGCAACCCAACCTGCAGGATGGCCAGCTGATCGTTTCCATCGCCGCCGGTATCACGTGCGCCAGCCTGCAAAGCTGGGTGGGCGCTCGCCCGGTAGTGCGCTGCATGCCCAACACCCCGGCATTGCTGCGCCAAGGCGTGAGCGGCCTGTACGCCACCGCTGAAGTGTCCGGCGAACAGCGTCAGCAGGCCGAACAACTGCTGTCGGCCGTGGGCACCGCCCTGTGGCTGGAGCAGGAACAGCAACTGGACGCCGTGACTGCTGTGTCCGGCAGTGGCCCGGCGTACTTCTTCCTGCTGATCGAGGCCATGACTGCGGCCGGCGAAAAACTCGGCCTGCCACGCGAAACCGCCTCCCAACTGACCTTGCAGACGGCCCTGGGCGCGGCGCGCATGGCGGTTGCAAGCGATGTCGATGCCGCCGAACTGCGCCGCCGCGTCACCTCGCCCGCCGGCACCACGGAAGCGGCAATCAAGTCGTTCCAGGCCAGCGGCTTCGAAGCCATCGTCGAGCAGGCGCTGCAGGCTGCAGCCACGCGCTCCGCCGAGCTGGCCGAACAACTGGGCAAATAAGGAGCTTTAGATGAATGCACTGTCAGGCGCCGCGATTTTCGTGGTGCAAACCCTGGTAAGCCTTTACCTGGTAATCGTCCTGCTGCGCTTCGTACTGCAGTTGGTCAAGGCCAACTTCTACAACCCGCTGTGCCAGTTCGCAGTTCGTGCCACCCAACCACTGCTCAAGCCGATCCGCCGGATCATCCCCAGCGTTGGCGGGCTGGACACCTCGTCGCTGCTGCTGGCGGTGGTTATCCAAGCCCTGCTGATGGGCTTCGTGCTGATGGTCACCTACGGTACCTTCGGTGACGTCCTGCACCTGCTGATGTGGGCGATCATCGGCATCACCTCGCTGTTCCTGAAGATTTTCTGGGTGGCGATGATCGTCATGGTGATCGTGTCCTGGGTTGCACCCAACAGCCACAACCCGGCGGCCGAACTGGCCTACCAGATCAGCGAGCCAGTGCTGGCGCCATTCCGCCGCCTGGTACCAAATCTGGGCGGCATGGACATCTCGCCGATCTTCGCCTTCCTGGCGATCCAGGTAATCCAGTCGTTTGTCATGCCCCCGCTGGCTGCCTACGCCGGCATGCCTCAAGAGCTGTGGCGAATGATCTGAGGCTCGCCAGAGCCAGCTTGCCCCCAGTCGCAAGCCTTTGCTTGCCGCTGGGGGTAGCGCTCTTTAGACTTACGCCTCCGTCAAGCGTGAGCAGGGTCGATGTCAACTGTCTTTCCCGAAGATTCCGTCGGTCTGGTAGTACCGCAAACCGCCCGGTTCGATGAACCGCTGGCACTGGCCTGTGGCCGCTCACTGGCCAGTTACGAACTGGTCTACGAGACCTATGGCACCCTGAACGCCAGCGCGAGCAATGCCGTGCTGATCTGCCATGCCCTGTCCGGCCACCACCATGCCGCTGGCTACCATGCCGCCACCGACCGCAAGCCGGGCTGGTGGGACAGCTGCATCGGCCCCGGCAAGCCGATCGATACCAACCGCTTCTTCGTGGTCAGCCTGAACAACCTCGGCGGCTGCAACGGCAGCACCGGCCCCAGCAGCATCAACCCTGCCACCGGCAAACCGTATGGCGCCGATTTCCCCGTACTGACCGTAGAGGACTGGGTACACAGCCAGGTGCGCCTGGGCGAGCGCCTGGGCATCCAGCAATGGGCCGCTGTCGTCGGCGGCAGCCTTGGCGGCATGCAGGCGCTGCAATGGACCATCAGCTACCCCGAGCGTGTGCGCCATTGCGTCGACATTGCCTCGGCGCCCAAGCTGTCGGCGCAGAACATCGCCTTCAACGAGGTGGCGCGCCAGGCCATTCTCACCGACCCGGAGTTCCATGGCGGTTCGTTCCAGGACCAGGGCGTGATCCCCAAACGGGGCCTGATGCTGGCACGCATGGTCGGGCACATTACCTATCTCTCCGACGACTCGATGGGTGAAAAATTCGGCCGTGAGCTGAAAAGCGACAAGCTCAACTACGACTTCCACAGCGTCGAGTTTCAGGTCGAAAGCTACCTGCGCTATCAGGGCGAGGAGTTTTCCGGCCGTTTCGATGCCAATACCTACCTGCTGATGACCAAGGCACTGGACTATTTCGACCCGGCCGCCACGCACGGTGGTGACCTGGCAGCCACCCTGGCCCACGTCACGGCGGACTACTGCATCATGTCGTTCACCACCGACTGGCGCTTCTCTCCGGCCCGTTCACGTGAGATCGTCAACGCGCTGATGGCCGCGCGCAAGAACGTCTGTTACCTGGAGATCGATTCGCCCTACGGGCACGATGCCTTCCTGATCCCCACACCTCGCTACATGCAGGGTTTCTCGAACTACATGAACCGCATTGCCATCTGAGGACAGCATGAGAGCCGATCTGGAAATCATCCACGACTGGATTCCCGCCGGCAGCCGGGTACTCGACCTGGGCTGCGGTAGCGGCGAACTGCTGGCCTCGCTGCGTGACCGCAAGCAGGTCACCGGCTATGGCCTGGAAATCGACGCCGACAACATCGCCGCCTGCGTGGCCAAAGGCGTCAACGTCATCGAACAAGACCTGGACAAAGGCCTGGGCAACTTTGCCAGCGACAGCTTCGACGTGGTGATCATGACCCAAGCCCTGCAGGCCGTGGAATACCCTGACCGCATCCTCGACGAAATGCTGCGGGTGGGCCGTCAGTGCATCATCACCTTCCCCAACTTCGGTCACTGGCGTTGCCGCTGGTACCTGGCGACCAAAGGCCGCATGCCGGTATCGGACTTCATGCCTTATACCTGGTACAACACGCCGAACATCCATTTCTGCACCTTCGCCGACTTCGAAGAACTTGTGCACGAACGCCGAGCCAAGGTACTCGACCGCCTGGCGGTCGACCACTTGCACCGCAATGGGTGGGGCGGCCGGCTATGGCCTAATCTTCTAGGTGAGATCGGCATCTACCGCGTCAGCAGTTCGGGCCTGCAAGAGCAGCGGCTCGCGGTCTGACGCCCACCGGAGGAATCGCCCCATGCGTCGCCTAGCCCTGTTCCTGATCAGCCTGTGCCTGGCCCTGCCAGTATTGGCTGCCGATGCCGCACGCCCCGAGCGCAAGGAGGTATTTGGCGACGTGACGGTGCACTACAGCGCATTCACGTCGAGCATGCTCACGCCCGAAGTGGCCGCGGCCACCGGCCTGGTTCGCAGCAAGAACCAGGGCGTGCTCAACATTACCGTACTCAAGGCCAGCAAACCGGCCACAGCGGTGGTCAGCGGCACGATCAAGGACCTGACCGGGCGCAGCAGCCCGCTGTCGTTCAAGCAGATTACCGAACAGGGCGCGGTGTACTACATCGCCCAGTTCAAGATCGACCAGCCAGAAACCGTCACCTTCGACCTGAACATCGAAACCGGCGGCATCAGCAACTCTCTCCGCTTCAACCAGGAAGTGTTCCCAGGCGAATGATGAATTTCCAGCAACTCGTATTGGCCAGCCACAACGCCGGCAAACTCAAGGAACTCCAGGCCATGCTCGGCCAATCCGTGCAACTGCGCTCGATTGGTGAGTTCAGCCAGGTCGAGCCGGAAGAAACCGGCCTGTCGTTCGTCGAGAACGCCATCCTCAAGGCGCGCAACGCCGCCCGCATTTCCGGCCTGCCGGCCCTGGCCGATGACTCCGGCCTGGCGGTGGATTTCCTCGGTGGCGCGCCGGGCATCTACTCGGCACGTTATGCCGATGGCCAGGGTGACGCGGCAAACAACGCCAAGCTGCTCGAAGCCTTGAAAGACGTGCCTGAAGCTGAGCGCGGTGCACAGTTCGTCTGCGTTCTGGCACTGGTACGTCACGCCGACGACCCGTTGCCGATCCTGTGCGAAGGCCTGTGGCAAGGGCGCATCCTGTTCGAGGCCAGCGGTGAGCAGGGCTTTGGCTACGACCCGCTGTTCTGGGTACCGGAGCGCAACTGCTCCAGCGCCGATCTGACCCCCGCAGACAAGAACCAGCTCAGCCACCGCGCCCGTGCCATGGCCCTGCTGCGCCAACGTCTGGGCCTGGCATGATCGAAATGCTGTCGCCCTCCGGCGCGGCGGGCTTTACCAGCTTGCCGCCGCTGGCGCTTTACATCCACATTCCGTGGTGCGTACGCAAATGCCCTTATTGCGACTTCAACTCCCACGCTGCCGGGCCTGAGCTACCGGAAGATGCCTATGTCACAGCCCTGCTCGACGACCTCGACCAGGAACTGGCTGCCGTACAAGGCCGCCCGATCAGCTCGATCTTCTTCGGTGGCGGTACGCCAAGCCTGTTCAGTGCCAACGCCCTCGGCCGGCTGCTGCGGGGCGTAGAGCAACGTATTGCGTTCGCGCCAGACATCGAGATTACCCTGGAAGCCAACCCAGGCACCTTTGAGCAGGACAAGTTCAAGGCCTACCGGCAGACGGGCATCAACCGCCTGTCGATCGGTGTGCAGAGCTTCCAGCCAACCAAGCTGGAAGCTCTTGGGCGCATCCACAATGGCGACGAAGCGGTTCGGGCCGCTGGCATGGCGCGCGCGGCCGGTTTCGACAATTTCAACATGGACCTGATGCACGGCCTGCCCGACCAGTCGCTGGACGACGCGCTGGCTGACCTGCGCCAGGCCATCGACCTGGGGCCGACACACCTGTCGTGGTATCAGCTGACCGTGGAACCGAACACGGTGTTCTGGAACCAGCCGCCAGAGCTGCCGGAAGACGATATCCTCTGGGATATTCAGGAAGCCGGCCAAACGCTGATGGCCGCGCACGGCTACCGCCAGTACGAGGTATCGGCCTACGCCCAGTCAGGCCGCGCCGCCCGGCACAACCTCAACTACTGGCGCTTCGGCGACTTCATCGGCATTGGCGCCGGCGCCCACGGCAAGCTCACTTTCGCCGACGGGCGCATCCTGCGTACCTGGAAGACTCGCCTGCCCAAGGACTACCTGAACCTGGCCAAACCGTTCAAGGCCGGCGAGAAGCTGCTGCCAGTCGAAGAACTGCCGTTCGAGTTCCTGATGAACGCCCTGCGCCTGACCGATGGCGTGGAAGCCGACTTGTTCACCCAACGCACCGGCTTGCCACTGGCACAGCTGCATGAGGCACGCCGCGCCGCCGAACAAAAGGGCCTTTTGCAGGTCGAACCGGATCGACTGGTGGCCACCGCAAGGGGCCAACTGTTCCTCAATGACCTGCTGCAGTATTTCTTGACCTGAGGATGACCCATGGATCTGGTACTTGATCTGCTCGCGACGGTTTCCCGCTGGAGCCGCAGCAACCTGTCGGAGATTTCACTGGCCTTGGTAGGCTGCTTGCTGGTGCTGTTCGGCACCGATGTCAAAGCCTGGGCAGAGCAACGCCTGGGCGGCCTCGCCGGCGCCCTGCGCGTGCCGTTCATGGCGCTGATGGTAATGATCGGCAGCGGTGCTGCGCTGATCTATGCCACGCCGTGGGTGGTGAAGGGGCTGAGCCAGTTCAACAACTATGCGCTGGCGCCGGTGTTGCTGGTGGTGCTGGTGTTGATTGGCGTGGTGGCGGATCGCCGCGGCTGAGCCAATGGCCCCTGGGTCAACTGTCTTGCTCAACATTTGAAAGACCTGCACGGCCGCCTGTAGGAGCGGGTTTACCCGCGAAGAGGCCGGCCCTGCTGGCCAATTTCCACCCGCCATTCACTGTTGCTGCCGCCACCGTATTCGCGGGTAAACCCGCTCCTACACAGATGGGTGGTGGACACACATCGGTGGTTGGACACAGCCCACTGTAGGAGCGGGTTTACCCGCGAAAGGGCCGGCCCTGCTGGCCAATTTCCACCCGCCATTCACCGTTGCCGCCGCCACCGTATTCGCGGGTAAACCCGCTCCTACACAGATTGGTGGTGGACACACATCGGTGGTTGGACACAGCCCACTGTAGGAGCGGGTTTACCCGCGAAAGGGCCGGCCCTGCTGGCCAATTTCCACCCGCCATTCACCGTTGCCGCCACCACCGTATTCGCGGGTAAACCCGCTCCTACACAGATTGGTGGTGGACACACATCGGTGGTTGGACACAGCCCACTGTAGGAGCGGGTTTACCCGCGAAAGGGCCGGCCCTGCTGGCCAATCTCCACCCGCCGCTCACCGTCGCAGCCGCCCGCGAACACCGGCAAAGCCGGTGCCATCCACCGCGTTGGTTTCTTCGCGGGCATGCCCTGAGGTGTTGTGTATTACCGAAAAAAACCGCCCTTCTCAAGGCGGTTATTTTCGCCTGCATTCCTGCAGGCATCAGCACATCGAAAAGCCGTATCAGCCGCTCAATCCACCTTCTCGAACTTCAAGTCCCACACCCCATGCCCCAACCGCTCACCGCGGCGTTCGAACTTGGTGATCGGGCGCTCTTCGGGGCGCGGCACATAGGTGCCGTCTGCCGCACGGTTGCGATAGCCCGGGGCAGCGCTCATTACCTCCAGCATGTACTCGGCATACGGCTCCCAATCGGTGGCCATGTGGAATACACCACCGGGCTTGAGCTTGCGACGTACCAGCTCGGCGAACTCCAGCTGGACAATGCGGCGCTTGTGGTGACGCGCCTTGTGCCAAGGGTCTGGGAAGAACAGCATCAATCGATCGAGGCTATTATCCGCCACGCAGCGGTTCAGCACCTCGATGGCATCGCAGTCATACACCCGCAGGTTTTTCAGTCCCTGGGTCAGCACGCCATTGAGCAGCGCGCCAACACCCGGGCGGTGCACTTCCACACCGATGAAGTCCTGCTCCGGTGCGGCAGCGGCCATTTCCAGCAGGGAATGGCCCATGCCGAAGCCGATCTCCAAGGTGCGCGGGGCCGAGCGGCCGAACACCTGGTCGTAGTCCACCGGGCTGTCAGCCAGTGGCAGGATGTACAGCGGGCCGCCTTGGTCAAGGCCGCGTTGCTGGCCTTCGGTCATGCGCCCGGCACGCATCACGAAGCTCTTGATGCGGCGGTGTGGGC
The DNA here is from genome assembly GCF_017875935.1 of Pseudomonas sp. BP6. Lineage (NCBI taxonomy): Bacteria > Pseudomonadati > Pseudomonadota > Gammaproteobacteria > Pseudomonadales > Pseudomonadaceae > Pseudomonas > Pseudomonas sp. BP6. Next base: position 5,672,145 of record NZ_JAGINI010000001.1, on the reverse strand, counting down.
GGGCTTCGCCGTCGGGGGTGATCGGCGTATCGTGCGATTCAGTCATCAGTTGCTCTTACTTGATCAGACCATCCAGCGGCGAAGAGGCGCTGGCATAGAGTTTCTTCGGCATACGACCGGCCAGATAGGCCATGCGACCCGCGACAATGGCGTGCTTCATGGCCTCGGCCATCAGCACTGGCTGCTGGGCATGGGCGATGGCCGAGTTCATCAGCACCGCCTCACAGCCCATTTCCATGGCGATGGTGGCGTCGGATGCGGTACCCACACCGGCATCGACCAGCACCGGCACCTTGGATTCTTCCAGGATGATCTGCAGGTTGTAAGGGTTGCAAATACCCAGGCCGGTGCCAATCAGGCCAGCCAGCGGCATGACTGCGATGCAGCCGACTTCGGCCAGCTGACGGGCGATGATCGGATCATCGCTGGTGTAGACCATGACGTCGAAACCTTCCTTGACCAGCACTTCGGCAGCCTTGAGGGTTTCGATCACGTTGGGGAACAGGGTTTTCTGGTCAGCCAGCACTTCCAGCTTCACCAGCGTGCGGGACTCGTGCGATTTGCGCCCATCGAGCAGTTCGCGGGCCAGACGGCAAGTGCGTACCGCTTCCACCGCATCAAAGCAGCCTGCAGTGTTCGGCAGGATGGTGTACTTGTCGGGCGACAGTACATCGAGCAGGTTCGGCTCGCCCGCGTTCTGGCCAAGGTTGGTGCGGCGCACAGCGACAGTGACGATTTCGGCACCCGAGGCCTCGGTGGCCAGGCGCGTTTCTTCCATGTCACGGTACTTGCCGGTACCGACCAGCAGGCGCGACTGGAAAGTACGCCCGGCCAGGGTGAAGGGCTTGTCGCTACGAACGTTGCTCATCGTTGTTCCTCGGGAAAAGGTTGCAGGGCTTGCTTGTGAACCGCCGGGCTGCTGTCAGCCGCCACCGATGGCGTGGACCACTTCGACCTGGTCACCGTCATTCAGCAGCGTACTGTCGTGCTGGCTGCGCGGCACGATATCCAGGTTCAGTTCCACTGCAACACGGCGCCCGGTCAGTTCCAGGCGCGCCAGCAGGGCTGCAACGCTTTCGCCGGCAGGCAGTTCGTAAGGTTCACCGTTCAATTTAATGCGCATGCGCACGGCCACCATTGTTCTTTGGGGCCAGCATTCTAGCGCCGAACCGCCCTGCAACCCAAGGGCGGTGCGCGCCATTAGTCGTGATTGTGGACCACTCGGTCAGCCTAGCCGCCAGGCTGCCAGGCCCAGGCACAACCAGCCGCCGAGGAAGCACAAGCCACCAATCGGGGTGATGATGCCAAGCTTGCCGAGGCCACTGAGGGTCAGTAGGTACAGGCTGCCGGAGAACAGCAGGATGCCCAACGCAAACAGGCCGCCGGCCCACCCCACCAGGCGCCCGGGCAGGTGCGCCGAGAGCACCGCAACGCCGAAGATCGCCAAGGCATGGACCAGTTGGTAAGTCACGCCAGTATGGAAGATCGCCAGGTAGTCAGCCGTCAGCCGGTTTTTCAGGCCATGAGCGGCGAAGGCGCCCAGGGCGACCCCGGTAAAGCCAAAAAAGGCGGCAAGCATCAGGAAGCTGCGAAGCATGGGACGACTCCTTGTATCGGGTCTGTATAATGGCCCCTTCCACCCTTAGGGCCAAGCCATCGACATGCTGTCAACGCTTATCCGTCGCCTCTCCCGTGCCCTGCTCTGGTTCGTTGCCGGCAGCATCGTACTGGTGCTGGTGTTCCGCTGGATCCCACCGCCCGGCACGGCGCTGATGGTCGAGCGCAAGGTACAGTCTTGGGTGAGTGGTGAACCGATCGACCTGCAGCGCGACTGGGAGCCATGGGAGAACATCTCCGATCAGCTCAAGGTTGCGGTCATTGCTGGCGAGGACCAGAAGTTCGCCAGCCACTGGGGTTTCGACATCCCGGCCATTCAGGCGGCCCTGGCGCACAACGAGCGCGGCGGTAATATTCGCGGCGCCAGCACCCTGACCCAACAAGTGGCCAAGAATCTCTTCCTGTGGTCAGGCCGCAGCTGGTTTCGCAAGGGACTGGAGGCCTGGTTCACTGCACTGATCGAGCTGCTCTGGTCGAAGGAAAGGATTCTCGAGGTCTATTTGAACAGCGCTGAGTGGGGCAAGGGCGTGTTTGGTGCCCAGGCGGCGGCGCGTTATCACTTTGGTGTCGACGCCAGCCGGCTCAGCCGTCAGCAGGCAGCGCAGCTGGCTGCGGTGCTGCCTAGCCCGATCAAGTGGAGTGCCAGCCGGCCGAGTGCGTATGTGGCCAGCCGGGCCAGCTGGATTCGCCGGCAGATGAGCCAGTTGGGCGGGCCCAGCTACTTGATGCAGCTGGACTCATCCAGAAAGCTTTGAATGCAGGCCCGGCCCTTTCGCGGGTAAACCCGCTCCTACGGGCAACCGCACCCCCGGCCTCCTCGCGGGCAAACCCGCGCCTACGGGCAACCGCATCCCCGGCCTCCTCGCGGGCAAACCCGCGCCTACGGACAACCGCATCCCCGGCCTCCTCGCGGGCAAACCCGCGCCTACGGGCAACCGCATCCCCGGCCTCCTCGCGGGCAAACCCGCGCCTACGGGCAACCGCATCTCCTGTAGGAGCGGGTTTACCCGCGAAGAGGCCGGCAAAACCAGCCAAATAAAAAAGCCGCTCACCCCATCAGGGTCAGCGGCTTTTCTTTACAACCCAGACTCGATCAGGCAGCGATCAGGGCCTTGACCTTGTTCATCGCATTCTTCTCCAGCTGGCGAATACGCTCAGCCGATACGCTGTACTTGTCTGCCAGTTCATGCAGCGTGGCCTTCTCTTCCGCCAGCCAACGCTGGTAGAGAATGTCGCGGCTACGCTCGTCCAGGCCCTGCAGCGCTTCGTGCAGGTTGCTGGTGGAGTTGTCACTCCAGTCGGCATCCTCCAGCTGCACCGCCGGATCGTAACGGTGGTCTTCCAGGTAATGCGCAGGCGACTGGAAGGCGCTGTCGTCGTCAGCTTCCGCTGCCGGGTCAAAGGCCATGTCCTGGCCACTGAGGCGGCTTTCCATCTCGCGCACTTCGCGCGGCTCGACGCCAAGGCTTTCCGCCACGCGATGCACTTCGTCGTTGTTCAGCCACGCCAGACGCTTCTTCTGGCTACGCAGGTTGAAGAACAGCTTGCGCTGAGCCTTGGTGGTAGCCACCTTCACGATGCGCCAGTTGCGCAGAATGAACTCGTGGATCTCTGCCTTGATCCAGTGCACGGCGAACGACACCAGACGCACGCCCATTTCCGGGTTGAAGCGCTTGACGGCTTTCATCAGGCCGACGTTGCCTTCCTGGATCAGGTCAGCCTGTGCCAACCCGTAGCCGGCATAGCTACGGGCGATATGTACAACAAAACGCAGGTGGGCCATCACCATCTGACGAGCGGCCTCGACATCCTGCTCATAATAGAGACGCTCGCCCAGATCACGCTCCTGCTCGACCGTCAGCAGCGGGATGCTGTTGACCGTGTGCACATAGGCTTCCAGGTTTGCACCGGGTACCAGGGCATAGGCAGGTTGCAACGATGTGGTCATTCAAGAACCTCCGACTTACAAAACTCGCACCTTGTGGGCGCTGCCAACATTGACCCGGAACGACGGTACAAGTTCCGTAGTGAAGAAAATGTCAATGCTGGCAGGTAAAAACTATCGCGGCGCCAGCTCGTTCAAGTGGCGGGCGACTGCAATCCATGCACCGATATACCCCAACAGCACGGCTCCGATCAAGAGCGACAGACCATCGGAAGCCGGGACGCCGCCCAGGGCGAAGTCACTGCCATACAGCCCGGAAAGCCCTACCACCGCCTCGTTCAGCCAGTTCAGGCCAAACGCCAGGATGCCCCACGCCAGCAGGCCTGCGCCCAGGCCATACAGGGCGCCCATGTACAGGAAAGGCCGGCGCACGTAGGCGTCGGTGCCGCCGACCAGCTTGATCACTTCGATCTCGATTCGGCGGTTTTCAATGTGTAGACGAATTGTGTTACCGATTACTAACAGCAGGGCAGAAATCAGCATCACGGCCAGTCCGAAGACGAAGCGGTCACCCAACTTGAGGATGGCTGCCAGGCGCTCGACCCAGACCAGGTCCAGTTGCGCCACGTCCACCCGCGGCAACTCCGACAGGCGCTGACGCAAGGCTTCCAGGGCCGGCTTGTCGACCTCGGTCGGGGTTACCACCACCACACCCGGCAGTGGGTTGTCTGGCAGTTCGCGCAGGGCCTCGCCCAGCCCGGACTGCTGCTGGAACTCCTCCAGCGCCTGCTCGCGGCTGACATACTGGGCGTCCGCCACCCCAGGCATGCCCTTGATCTCGTCGCGCAGCGCTTCGCCATCGCGGCTGCCGGCATCAAGCTTGAGGTACAGCGAAATCTGCGCAGCGCGCTGCCACGAACCGCCAAGCTGCTCGACGTTCTTCAGCAACAAGGACAGGCCCATCGGCATGCTCAACGCCACTGCCATCACCAGGCAGGTGAAGAAACTGCCGATCGGCTGCTTGCCCAGGCGGCGCAGGCTGTCGGCCAAGCTGGCACGGTGGCTTTCCAGCCAGGCATGCAGCAGGGTGCGGAAGTCCGGGCCATCATCGTCTTCACCGCGTTTTTTCTTCGCAGGTTGCGGATCGGCCGGTTTCGGTGCGACCCGCTCTGAAACCTTCGGCGTACGTGTAGTGTTCATTGCCCGGCCTCCCCATCGCCGATCAAGCGGCCGCGTTGCAAGGTCAGCATGCGGTGGCGCATGCGCGCGATCAGTGCCAGGTCGTGGCTGGCGATCAATACCGTCGTGCCCAGGCGGTTGATGTCCTCGAACACGCCCATGATCTCTGCAGCCAGGCGCGGGTCGAGGTTACCGGTGGGCTCGTCGGCCAGCAGCAGCGCCGGCTGGTGAACGATGGCGCGGGCGATACCCACCCGCTGCTGCTGCCCGGTGGACAGGTCGGCCGGGAACAGCTCGCCTTTGTCGGACAGCGATACACGCTCCAGGGCCGAGTCCACGCGCTTGGCGATCTCGAGCTTGGACAGGCCGAGAATCTGCAGCGGCAAGGCAATGTTGTTGAATACCGTGCGGTCGAACAACAGCTGGTGGTTCTGGAACACCACGCCGATCTGCCGGCGCAGGAACGGGATTTGCGCATTGCTGATCTGGCCCAGGTCCTGCCCTGCCAGCATCAGCTTGCCGCTGGTCGGGCGCTCCATGGCCAGCAACAGGCGCAGCAAGGTGCTCTTGCCAGCGCCCGAGTGGCCGGTGACGAACAGGAATTCGCCCCGGCGCGCCCGGAAACTCAGCTCATGCAAACCCACATGACCGTTGGGATAGCGCTTGGCAACCTGCTCGAATCGGATCATGGTCAATCTCGCTCGGCGAACAGAGCCTTGACGAACGGCTCGGCTTCGAAGGTACGCAGGTCGTCGATGCCTTCACCGACACCGATGAAACGGATCGGGATGTTGAACTGCTTGGCCAGGGCGAAGATCACCCCGCCCTTGGCAGTGCCGTCCAGCTTGGTCAGGGCCAGGCCGGTCAGCTCGACGCTCTGGTTGAAGTACTTGGCCTGACTGATGGCGTTCTGGCCGGTGCCGGCGTCAAGCACCAGCAGCACCTCGTGCGGTGCCTCAACGTCGAGCTTGCCGATGACCCGGCGGACCTTCTTCAGCTCTTCCATCAGGTTGTCCTTGGTGTGCAGGCGGCCGGCAGTGTCAGCGATCAGCACGTCGACGCCACGGGCCTTGGCGGCCTGCACGGCATCGAAGATCACCGAAGCTGAGTCGGCGCCGGTATGCTGGGCGATCACCGGAATCTGGTTACGCTCGCCCCACACCTGCAACTGCTCGACCGCTGCTGCACGGAAGGTATCACCGGCAGCCAGCATGACCTTCTTGCCTTCCAGTTGCAGCTTTTTCGCCAGTTTGCCGATGGTGGTGGTCTTGCCGGCACCGTTGACGCCAACCACGAGGATCACATAAGGCTTGTTCTGGGCCTGTACACTCAGCGGCTGCTCGACCGGGCGCAGCAGCGCAGCCAGTTCTTCCTGCAACGATTTGTACAGGGCATCGGCATCGGCCAACTGCTTGCGCGCAACCTTCTGGGTCAGGTTCTGGACGATGGCCGAGGTAGCCTCCACACCCACGTCGGCGGTCAGCAGGCGCGTCTCGATTTCGTCGAGCAGGTCGTCGTCGATGACTTTCTTGCCGAGGAACAGGCTGGCCATGCCCTCGCCGATGCTGGCACTGGTCTTGGACAGGCCTTGCTTGAGGCGCGCGAAGAAGCCGGGCTTGGCCTGTTCGACGGGTGCAGCAACAGGGGCCACGGGGGCTGGCACCGCGCGCTCCGGGATTGCCGGCGGTGCTTTCGGCTCCAGGTCCGGTACCAGGGCGACGGGCTCTTCGGCAACCGGCAACACCAGGTTGCTGACCGGCGCTGCGGCCTCGACAGGGGCGGACTCGACAGGGGCCGCCTGCAAGGGCATGGACGCGACCGGCTGCGGTGCAGGTGCCACCAGTGGCCGGGATGCGACCGGCTCGGGCTCAGGGGCCTGCAACGGCTGGGACGCTACCGGTTCAGGGGCGGGGGCCTCGACTACCGGGGGCCGGGCGGGTGCAGCGACCGGCTGCGGCTCGGTCAGCTGTGGGGCCGCAGGGGCCTGGGCGGGTTCGGGGGCCTGTGGCGTTTCGGCGGTAGAACCCTCGACCGGAGCGGCTGCAGACTGCTCGACAGCGGGGGGGGCATTCGCGGGTACGTCCGCTCCCACAGGTGGCTGCGGCTTCTTGCGAAACCAGCTGAACAGGCCTTTCTTCTCACCAGCCTCGGCCGGCGCTTTTTTGTCGTCGTTGGAACCAAACATGGAAGACGGCTATCTCAGGGTAGCGATAGGCCAGCTATGGCCAATCGGGAATTCTCTCTACGCAGAACAGACTATCTTGAAGCCGGCTGGTTCATGCGCAACGTTTTGTCTTAGTGTCCTGTGGGCCAGAACGGCGACAGGCATGGTCGCCAGGCAACCGGATCAGTATCCTAGCACCTCCTGGCCTGCCGACGCTAAACCCAGCGGGCCGCCGAACAGGTTAAACACCGTATGAATGCTCTAGCCCGCCGCGCCGCTGGCCTGTTGCTCGGCACGCTCTGCCTGCCGCTCGCGGCCTTCGCCGCCGATGTGCAACCCACCCACGAATTCATCCTCGACAATGGCCTGAAGGTCGTGGTCCGCGAAGACCATCGCGCCCCGGTGGTGGTATCGCAGATCTGGTACAAGGTTGGCTCCAGCTACGAGACCCCGGGCCAGACCGGCTTGTCCCATGCGCTGGAACACATGATGTTCAAGGGCAGCGCAAAGGTCGGCCCCGGCGAGGCCTCGCGCATTCTGCGTGACCTCGGCGCCGATGAAAACGCCTTCACCAGCGACGATTACACCGCCTATTACCAAGTGCTGGCCCGTGACCGCCTGCCGGTAGCGCTGGAGCTGGAGGCCGATCGCCTTGCCAGCCTGCGTCTGCCTGCCGACGAGTTCAGCCGCGAAATCGAGGTCATCAAGGAAGAACGCCGCCTGCGCACCGACGACAAGCCCAATGCCAAGGCATTCGAGCTGTTCCGCGCCATGGCCTACCCGGCCAGCGGCTACCACACGCCGACCATTGGCTGGATGGCCGACCTGGAGCGTATGAAGGTCGAGGAACTTCGCCATTGGTACGAGTCCTGGTACGCCCCCAACAACGCCACCCTGGTGGTGGTCGGTGATGTCACCGCCGACGAGGTCAAGGGCCTGGCGCAGAAGTATTTCGGCAATATTCCCAAACGCGCCGTGCCGCCAGCCAAGCTGCCTCTGGAACTGGCCGAACCAGGTTGGCGCCAGTTGACCCTGCACGTACGCACCCAACTGCCAAGCCTGATCTACGGCTTCAACGTGCCCGGCCTGCCCACCGCCAAGGACCCACGTACGGTGCATGCCCTGCGCCTGATCTCGGCACTGCTCGACGGTGGCTACAGCGCCCGCATGCCGGCCCGCCTGGAGCGTGGCCAGGAACTGGTCGCCGGCGCTTCGTCCAGCTACAACGCCTTCACCCGCGGCGACAGCCTGTTCCTGATCTCGGCGACGCCGAATGTGCAGAAGCAGAAAACCCTCGCCGACGTCGAGAAAGGCATCTGGCAACTGCTTGACGAACTCAAGAGCACGCCACCCAGCGCCGAAGAGCTGGAACGCGTACGCGCCCAGGTCATCGCCGGCCTCGTCTACGACCGCGACTCCATCAGCAGCCAGGCCACCACCATCGGCCAGCTGGAAACCGTCGGCCTGTCCTGGAAGCTGATCGACAGCGAACTGGACGAGCTCAAGCGCGTCACCCCGCAGGACATCCAGAACGCCGCGCGCACCTACTTCACCCGCGAACGCCTGAGCGTTGCCCATGTACTGCCCGAGGAGTCCGCTCATGAGTGATCGCCGCGCACCACGCCCAACCCTGCTGGCCACGGGCATTCGTGCCCTGGCGCTGGCAGCTGTGCTGGCCGCTCCGGCCATGGCCGACAACGCTGCCAAGGCCGACAGCAGCGCAGCCCGCCCGGCCAACACCTTGCAATCGCTGGCCGAACTGAATGGCAAGGCACCCAGCCGGCGTCAGTTGAACATCCAGCACTGGAACACCGCCGAGGGTGCCCGGGTGCTGTTCGTCGAGGCTCGCGAACTGCCCATGTTCGACCTGCGTGTCACCTTCGCCGCCGGCAGCAGCCAGGATGGCGGCACGCCAGGCCTGGCCGCTCTGACCAACGCCATGCTCAACGAGGGCGTGGCCGGCAAGGACGTCACCGCCATCGCCGAGGGCTTCGAAGGCCTGGGTGCAGACTTTGGCAACGGCTCCTACCGCGACATGGCCGTCGCATCGCTGCGCAGCCTCAGTGCCAAGGACAAGCGCGAACCGGCCCTCAAACTGTTTACAGAGGTGGCGGGCAAGCCGACATTCCCCGAGGATGCCCTCAAGCGCATCAAGAACCAGATGCTGGCTGGCTTCGAGTATGAGAAGCAAAACCCCGGCAAGATCGCCGGCAAGGCCCTTTTCGGCAAGCTCTATGGCGACCACCCCTACGCCCACCCAAGCGACGGCACCGCCGAGAGCATCACGGGCATCAGCCTTGCGCAGTTGCGCGCGTTCCACGCAAAGGCCTATACCGGCGGCAATGCGGTAATCGCCCTGGTCGGCGACCTCAGCCGTGCAGAGGCCGAAGCCATCGCCGCACAGGTGTCTGCCGGCCTGCCCAAGGGCCCTGCGCTGGCCGCACCGGCCCAACCCACAGACGCCAAGGCCGGCCTGACCCACATCGACTTCCCGTCCAAGCAGACCCACCTGATGCTGGCCGAACTGGGGATCGACCGCCAGGACCCGGACTGGCCAGCCCTGTCCATGGGCAACCAGATCCTTGGCGGTGGCGCCTTCGGTACCCGGCTGATGAGCGAGGTGCGAGAGAAGCGCGGCCTGACCTACGGCGTTTACTCGGCATTCAGCCCGATGCAGGTGCGCGGCCCGTTCATGATCAACCTGCAAACCCGTGCCGAGCTTAGCGAAGGCACGCTCAAGCTGGTGCAAGGCATTCTCGCCGACTACCTGAAGACGGGCCCGACCCAACAGGAGCTGGACGATGCCAAGCGCGAGCTGGCCGGCAGCTTCCCGCTGTCCAATGCCAGCAACGCCAGCATCGTCGGCCAACTGGGCGCGATCGGCTTCTACAACTTGCCGCTGACCTGGCTGGAGGACTTCATGCAACAGTCCCAGGCCCTTACCGTCGAACAAGTCAAGGCAGCCATGAACAAACACCTGTCAGCCGATAAACTGGTGATCGTCACCGTTGGCCCGAAAGTGCCACAAAAACCGCTGCCAGCACCCACTGACAAGCCCTCCGAGCAACCGCTCGGGGTACCGGAGCACTAATGCCAAGATCCACCCCTCCCGCCCGCCCGCAAGCGGGCCAAAGCAAGGGCCAGGGCCACCTGCGCATCATCGCCGGCGAGTGGCGCAGCCGCCGCCTGGCGGTGCCGGAAGGCGAAGGCCTGCGGCCAACGCCTGACCGCGTACGGGAAACCGTATTCAACTGGCTGGCCCCCTACATCGAGGGTGCCCGCGTGCTGGACGCCTTCACCGGCAGTGGCGCCCTGGTGCTCGAAGCCCTGTCCCGTGGGGCCGAGGACGCCGTGGCGCTGGACAGCAACTCCGCAGCCATCGCCAACCTGAAGAACAACCTCGAAATCCTGCGCTGTCCTCGCGGGCAAATTCTGCAGACCGACGCCCTGCGCTACCTGCAAGGCCCGGCCAAGCAGCAGTTCGATGTCGTGTTCCTCGACCCGCCGTTCCACCAGGACCTGTTGGCCAACACCTGCAACATGCTGGAGCAGAACCAGTGGCTGAGCGAGCAGGCATGGGTCTACACCGAAAGCGAAGCGGCACCCTCGACCTTGCAACTGCCAGGCAACTGGCGCCTGCACCGCGAGAAGAAGACCGGCCAGGTGCACTACGCACTCTGGCAGCGGGGCTGATTACCCGCCGGGTGGGGTGTACGCAGTGACCACACCCCACCTGCGCCATGGTTGAAGCTGCACCTTCACTTCCACCAATAGCGCAGGTACTGGGGCGCTGTTTCGTGGCAAGCTAGAACGGCACATCATGAGTCGCCTAGCATGCCCAGCCACAACGCCACATTCCGTCCGGCCATAGGCCTGTCCAATCCCCACCTGCAGACCCTGTGGGGGCCGCTCTGGCGCAAGCTGCCTGAGCTGCAGCGTGACCGCGAGCGACTGTGGCTGGCCGACGGCGACTTCATCGACCTGGACTGGCACGGCCCGCACCAACCCCATGCACCACTGGTACTGGTGCTGCATGGGCTGACCGGCTCGTCTCACTCACCTTACGTGAAAGGCTTGCAGCAAGCGCTGCAAGGCCGCGGCTGGGCCAGCGTGGCAGTGAACTGGCGTGGTTGTTCAGGCGAACCCAACCTGTTGCCGCGCAGCTACCATTCCGGCGCCAGCGAAGACCTGGCGGAAATCGTCAGTCATCTTCGCGCCCAGCGTCCGCTGGCGCCGCTGTACGCGGTGGGCTATTCGCTGGGTGGCAATGTACTGTTGAAATACTTGGGTGAGAGCGGCGTCGCCAGCCAACTGGAGGCAGCAGTTGCAGTATCGGTGCCCTTTCGCCTGGACCACTGTGCCGACCGTATCGGCCAAGGATTCTCCAAGGTGTATCAGGCGCATTTCATGCGCGAGATGCTGGCGTATGTTCAGCTCAAGCAGCGGCACTTCCACGCCCAGGGCCAGCATGAACAGCTGGCGACACTGGAACGCCTGGGCCAACTCGACAACTTGCGCACATTCTGGGACTTCGACGGAAAAGTCACTGCACCGCTCAATGGCTTTCGCGATGCACACGACTACTATCGCCGCTCATCCAGCCACTTCTTCCTTGGCCAGAACCGCACACCAACGCTGATCATCCATTCCAGCGATGACCCATTCGTGTCCAGCCACAGCCTGCCGACGGCCCGTGAACTGTCACCACAGACCCGCTTCGAACTGCATGACCGCGGTGGGCATGTGGGTTTTGTCGATGGCAGCCTGCGAAATCCGGGGTACTACCTGGAACGACGGATTCCGCAGTGGCTGGTGGACGGTAGCTAGCCTCAATTCGTAACGGCTGCCCGCCCCACAGGGTTCAACCCGGTCTGCTTACTCGCCAGTGGCCACAGCATGCTGCGGGTTGTTGATCCAATCGCTCCACGACCCGGCATACAACTTGCCCAGCGGGTACCCCGCCAGCGCCATGGCAAACAGGTTATGGCAAGCCGTTACCCCAGAGCCGCAGTAAGACACCAACTGCGCCGGTGCCCGCCCGGCCAGCTTTTCAGCAAAGCGCTGCTTAAGCTGATCCGCCGGCAAAAAACGCCCATCAGCCCCCAGGTTGTCGGTAAACGCCGCGCACTGGGCACCGGGAATATGCCCCGCCACCGGGTCGATCGGCTCCACTTCACCACGAAAACGCGGCAAGGCACGCGCATCGATCAAGGTCAGGTCTATGCTACCAAGGCGCTTGCCCAGATGGTCGGCATCAATCAGCAGCTTCGCGTCCGGTTCACCACTGAAAGTGCCCTCTCGTTTGGGCGGCGGGTCCAGGCTCAACGGCAGGTGCGCCGCGTGCCAGGCCTTCAGGCCGCCGTCGAGAATCGCCACACCGCTGCGCTTGCCCAGCCAGACCAGCAGCCACCAGGCCCGGGCGGCAAAGGCGCCGGGGCCATCGTCGTACAGCACCACTTCGCTATCGTTGTTCAGGCCCCACTCTCGCAGGCGCTCGACCAGCCGCTGCGGATCGGGCAACGGGTGGCGCCCGGTGCGCCCCTTGCTCACCGGCCCGCTGAGGTCGCGGTCCAGGTCGGCAAAATGCGCCCCGGCAATATGCCCCTGGGCATAGCTGCGCTGGCCATAGTCCACATCCTCGAGAGCAAAACGGCAGTCGAGGATCACCAACCCGGGCGAGTCCAGTCGCTCGGCCAACTGCTGCGGGGTGATCAATTGCGCAAGGGGCATGACAATCTCCTGATCAATGGCACGAGGGCCCTGAGCTAGTGCTCCAGGGCCTGGTTGAACGGTACATGGAATTCCTCGCACAGTGCGTCCACGGCAGTGCGAGCATTGTCGGTGACGAAGCCGAGTTCCAGCACCAGCACCTGATAGACGCCGCGCTTGAAGGCTTCTTCACCCAAGTGCGCGGAATGTTCACGCGTGGTGCTGAGAAAACGTACCCATGACGTCAGCACGATCCAGGCGTTGATGGTCAGCGATTCGATCTGTGCCGGCGCCATGGCCAGGATGCCCGCCTCGACGAAGCCGCGGTAGATCGCCTGGCCCTGGCGCAGGCAGCGCTCGGAAAATCGCCGGTAACGGGCGGCCAGTTCGGCATCGCTGTCCAGCAGATGCTCCAGGTCACGGTGCAGGAAGCGGTAGTTCCACATCGCCGCCAGCAGGGCCTTGAGGTAGAAGCGCTTGTCTTCCACGGTTGCCGCGCGGCCCTGTGGCGGGCGCAGAAAGCTGTCCACCAGCGCTTCGTACTGGCTGAACAACAGGGCAATGATCGCCTGCTTGTTGGGGAAGTGGTAATACAGGTTGCCGGGCGAGATTTCCATGTGCGCGGCGATGTGGTTGGTACTGACGCTGCGTTCGCCCTGCTGGTTGAACAGCTCCAGGCTGTTCTGCACGATGCGCTCTCGGGTCTTCATGCGCGGGGCCATGCTCAGCTCCCAGTCTGCGGGCCTTCATCAAAGGTTTATCTTACGGCTTATTACAGGTGGAATGCACCGTTGAACGGCCTGTAAAAATTCGCACCATGGTACAAATTAGAGTATAGGCTCTAGGCAACCCCTGCCCGGACTCGACACCGCCATGAACTCGTCCAGTGCCTTGCCCTCTGTGCAATCCGACCTCGACCTCGCGACGGCGTTCGCGGCCCAGCGCCTGGCCTTTGCCGGTAACCCGCTGCCACCGGTGGCGCAGCGGCGGCAGTGGCTGAAAAGCCTGCGTGAAGCCTTGCTGAGCAGCCAGGCAGAACTGATCGACGCCATCAGCCAGGATTTTGCCGGGCGCAGTGCGGACGAGACCTTGCTGGCCGAGCTGCTACCGTCAGTACAGGGCCTGCGCCACGCCGAAAAGCACTTGCAACGCTGGATGCGCAGCAGCCGACGCCGCGTCGGCCTGGCGTTCCAGCCGGCCAGCGCACAGGTGCGCTATCAACCCTTGGGCGTGGTCGGCATCATCGTACCGTGGAACTACCCGCTGTTCCTCGCCATCGGCCCGTTGACCTGCGCCCTGGCCGCCGGCAACCGGGTCATGCTCAAGCTTAGCGAGGCCACGCCCGCGACGGGCCTGGCCCTGCAGCAAGTGCTCGAGCGCGTGTTCCCCACAGACCTGGTCAGCGTTGTGCTCGGTGAGGTCGAGGTGGGCCAGGCCTTCGCCCGCCTGCCCTTCGACCACCTGCTGTTCACCGGTGCCACCAGCGTGGGCCGCCAGGTGATGCAGGCTGCCGCACACAACCTGACCCCGGTCACCCTGGAGCTGGGTGGCAAGTCCCCCGCTATTGTTTCTGCCGATGTGCCGCTGGACAGCGCCGCCGAGCGCATCGCCTTCGGCAAGACCCTCAACGCCGGCCAGACCTGCGTCGCCCCCGACTACGTACTGGTGCCGCGCGAACGGCTGCCCGCCTTCAGCGACGCCTACCAGCGCGCCGTGCACCGACTGTACCCGCGCATCGCCGACAACCCCGACTACACCGCCATCATCAACCCGCGCCAGTTGCAGCGCTTGCAGCACCTGCTGGACGATGCCCGCGCCAAAGGCGCGCAAGTACTCGACTTGTACCCAGGCGAAGCCCCTCAGGGCCGGCGCATGCCGCCACACTTGCTGCTGGACGTGAACGACAGCATGCAGGTGATGCAGGACGAAATCTTCGGCCCGCTACTACCGCTAGTGCCTTATGACGGCATCGACCAGGCCTTGGCCTACATCAACCAGCGCCCGCGCCCATTGGCGCTGTACTTCTTTGGCTATGACCGCCGAACCCAGGAGCATGTGCTGCGTCACACCCACTCCGGTGGTGTGTGCCTGAACGACACCTTGCTGCATGTCGCCCAGGACGATCTGCCCTTCGGTGGCATCGGCCCTTCAGGCATGGGCCACTACCATGGTCACGACGGTTTCCTGACCTTCAGCAAGGCCAAGGCGGTACTTGCCAAGCAACGTTTCAACGCCGCACGGCTGATTTACCCGCCTTATGGCAAAGCCTTGCAGCGCCTGGTCTACAAATTGTTCATCCGCTGAGGGCCGCGCCATGCACCGCCGCGAACTGCTGCGCTTCAGCCTCGGCGCCAGTGCTTTTCTGGCTGGCGCCAGCCTGGTGGGGTGCAGCGCGCAAACCGCCGCGACCGGCTATCAGGTACTCCGTGACGACGACCTGCCCCTGCTGCGTGCGCTGATCCCGGTGGTCCTGGCCGGTACACAGGCCACCGATGCGCCGGTGTTGCGCAGCCTCGACAACAAGCTCGCGGCGTTGTCGCCGGAAATGCTCAAGCTCACCCGGCAATTGTTCGACGTGCTCAGCCTGCCGCTGACTCGCGGCCCGCTGACCGGCGTCTGGGGCAGCTGGGGCCAAGCTGGCGCCACACAGGTCACGGCGTTCCTGCAGCGTTGGCAGGACAGCTCGCTGAACCTGCTACGCATGGGGCACGCCTCGTTGCTGCAACTGCTGCAAATGGCCTGGTACGAACGCCCCGAATCCTGGGCAGACTGCGGTTACCCGGGCCCACCAAAAATCTGAAAACAACAAGAGCATCGCCAATGCCTGTCCCCGACCCGTTTCGCCAAGGCCTCGAACGCGGCTGGATCACCCACGACGCCTCGCGCCTGGAGCACGACCTGTTTCTGGAGGCCGACATCGCCGTGATCGGCAGTGGTGCCGGCGGCGCCACCAGCGCACAGGTGCTCAGCGCTGCCGGTTTCAAGGTACTGCTGATCGAAGAAGGCCCACTGAAGACCAGCAGCGATTTTCACCTGCTGGAGAATGAAGCTTACGCCAGCCTTTACCAGGAAGGCCTGGGGCGCATGAGCAAGGATGGCGCCATTACCATCCTGCAGGGCCGTGCCGTGGGGGGCACCACGCTGGTGAACTGGACCTCGAGCTTTCGCACCCCGCCGCAAACCCTGGCGCACTGGGCCTCGGTCCACGGCGTGAACGGTTTGGGCGAGGATGAACTACGCCCCTGGTTCGAACGCATGGAGCAGGAACTGGGTATCAGCCCCTGGGCCTTGCCGCCGAATGCCAACAACGATGTGCTGCGTCGGGGCTGCGAACATCTGGGCTACCGCTGGGGGGTGATCCCGCGCAACGTGCGCGGCTGCTGGAACCTGGGCTACTGCGGCATGGGTTGCCCGGTGAATGCCAAACAATCGATGCTGGTGACCCGTATACCTGCCACCCTCGAGCAAGGCGGCGAGCTGCTGTACCTGGCACGGGCCGAGCGCTTCACCCACAACGGCGAACGCATTCAGAGCCTGACATGCCAGGCCCTGGACGCCCAAGGCATACACCCAACCGGCAGGCAGGTCAGCGTGCGGGCACGCCATTACCTCCTGGCCGGTGGCGGTATCAACAGCCCGGCCCTGCTGCTGCGCTCTGCCGCGCCCGACCCACATGGCCGCCTGGGCAAGCGGACCTTCCTGCACCTGGTCAACTTCAGTGCGGCACGCTTCAGCGAGCGTATCGACCCCTACTATGGCGCCCCGCAGTCGATCTACAGCGACCATTTCCAGTGGCAAGGGGGCGCAGACGGTCCGGTTGGCTACAAGCTGGAAGTACCGCCGCTGCATCCGGCCCTGGCCAGCACCCTGCTGGGCGGGCACGGCCACGAGAATGCCCGGCGCATGGCCGAGCTGCCCCATACCCATGTGATGCTGGCGCTGCTACGCGATGGTTTTCACCCCGAAAGCCAGGGTGGGACCGTGGAACTGCGCGGCGATGGTTCACCCGTGCTCGATTACCCGGTCACCGACTACCTGCGTGACGGCTTGCGGCGCGCCTACCGGAGCATGGCACAAGTCCAGTTTGCCGCTGGCGCCACCCAGGTAACCCCGGTGCACAGCGACGCCAGCGCCGCATCAGGCCTGGAGCAGGCCCTGACCATGATCGACAGGCTGCGCCTGGAGCTCTTCCGCACGCGCTTGGGCAGCGCCCATGTGATGGGCGGCTGCGCCCTCGGCGAAGATCCGCGCCAGGCGGTGTGCGACAGCCTGGGCCGCCATCACCAGCTGGAAAACCTGTCGATTCACGACGGCTCGCTGTTCCCCACCAGCATCGGCGCCAACCCGCAATTGTCGGTGTATGCCATCAGCGCCAGGCTCAGTGAAGCACTGGCCACCCGCCTGGCACACAGCGCATGACAACGAATATGACCCCTGTCTATAGTGCCATCAGTCGGCCGCATGACTTGGCCGGGGCGCCGTCGCTGCGCTACCATCCGACTCCCCAACGCACTCCAGCCAGGATGACGCGATGAACCGAGTGTTGTACCCGGGTACTTTCGACCCCATTACCAAAGGCCATGGCGATCTGGTCGAGCGCGCTTCGCGGCTATTCGACCACGTGATCATCGCGGTGGCGGCCAGCCCCAAGAAAAACCCGTTGTTCCCGCTGGAACAACGGGTTGAGCTCGCCCGTGAGGTCACCAAGCACCTGCCCAATGTCGAAGTCATCGGCTTCTCTTCCCTGTTGGCGCATTTCGCCAAGGAACAGGGTGCCAACGTCTTCCTGCGTGGCCTGCGTGCGGTGTCCGACTTCGAGTACGAGTTCCAGCTGGCGAACATGAACCGGCAACTGGCCCCCGATGTCGAGAGCCTGTTCCTGACGCCGTCGGAGCGTTATTCGTTCATTTCCTCGACCTTGGTCCGGGAGATTGCAGCGCTGGGCGGTGATATCAGCAAGTTCGTCCACCCGGTGGTAGCCGACGCGCTGACTGAACGCTTCAAGAAGCAAGCCTGACGCCTGATTGTCGCGCCCGCGTGCACTGCGGGCGCGAATGCGGCACAATTGTGCCCATTGCGTTGAACATGCCCGGGCTGTGAGCCCCGGCCGGAGCCCCCATGTCCCTGATCATCACCGACGATTGCATCAATTGCGACGTCTGCGAACCCGAGTGCCCGAACGAGGCTATCTCCCAAGGCGAAGAGATCTACGTGATCGACCCTAACCTGTGCACCCAGTGCGTAGGCCATTACGACGAGCCGCAGTGCCAGCAGGTCTGCCCGGTCGACTGCATCCCGCTGGATGAAGCGCACCCGGAAACCGAAGAACAGCTGATGGCCAAGTATCGCCGGATCACTGGCAAGGGCTGATCACTGCCCTTCTCTGCACGGTCCCTGTGGGAGCGGGCATGCCCGCTCCCACATTTACCGCGCCAACGTTCAGGTTTCGCTTCAACAGGTTCGCAGCGAACGTTTCATCGCTGGCAACGCGGGCAGTACACGCTCGCCCTCTGCCCCAGCTTCACCTCGCGCAACTCAGTGCCGCATACCTTGCACGGCTGCCCGCCACGCCCGTACACAAACAGTTCCTGCTGGAAGTACCCCGGCTGCCCGTCGCCACCGATGAAGTCACGCAGGGTAGTACCGCCCTGCTCGATCGCCGCCGCCAGCACCCGCTTGATCTCGGTCGCCAGCTTCAGGTAGCGCGCCCGGGAAATCCCGCCCGCCTCCCGGCGTGGGTCGATACCGGCAGCAAACAGCGCCTCGGTGGCGTAGATGTTGCCCACTCCCACCACCACCGCGTTGTCCATGATGAACGGCTTGACCGCCATCGACCGCCCGCGGGACAGCTGGAACAGCCGCTCACCATCGAACAGGTCGGTCAGCGGCTCAGGCCCCAGGCGCAGCAGTAGCTCATGGTTCAGAGGGTCCAGGCTCCACAGCATGGCACCAAAGCGGCGTGGGTCGGTGTAGCGCAGCATCAGCCCGGACTCCAGTTCGATGTCGACATGCTCATGCTTGGCCGCCGGCAAGCCCAGCTCGACCAGCCGCAGGTTGCCCGACATGCCCAAGTGGCTGATCAGCGTCCCCACTTCGGCATTGATCAACAGGTACTTGGCGCGTCGCTCCACGCTGACGATGCGCTGCCCTGAAAGACGCACATCGAGGTCTTCCGGAATCGGCCAGCGCAGGCGTCGGTCGCGTACCACCACACGGCTGACGCGCTGGCCTTCCAGGTGTGGCGCAATACCGCGCCGGGTGGTTTCTACTTCTGGCAATTCCGGCATGTGTCAGTGTCCGCCCAACTCGCGAATGTTCTGCTTGAGGTTTTCGAAATCGTATTCCGACAAGCCAATGTAATCGAGCACCAACGGGCCGACCGCATTCCATTCGTGGTCCACCGACTGGTTGCCCAGCACCCGGTAGGACGCGCAGATATGCTCGGCCATCTTCAGCACCGCCAGCAGGTTTTTCAGCTGGCTCTGGGTGTTGCGCGAGGTATCGTCGCGGAACACGGCCAAGGCATTGTGGTGGTTGGCGATGGCCGCACTGAGGTGTTCGGGCAAGCGCCAGGATTTGGCTGTGAAGTAGCCAACCACTGAATGGTTGGTGTTGAACGCTCGGTTTTCGGTATCGACCACGCGTGTTTCTTCATCGGCCTTGGCGTATGCCTCTTCCAGCACGTCCATGTAAGTGGGGAAGCGCTTGAGCATCAACGGCACGCCACAGTCATGGAAGAGGCCAAGGGTATAGGCCTCGTCCGCCGCCTGAATGCCGGTTCGCTTGGCCAGCGTCAGGCAGGTCATCGCCACGTCCTGGGCGGTATCCCAGAAGCGGTTGAGGGTAACGATGGTCTCGTCGCTCATCTCACCCTTGATCGACTGGGCGTTGATCAGGTTGATGATCGAACGACTACCCAGCAGGTTCACCGCACGCTGGATCGAACCGATCTTGTTGGACAAGCCGAAGTGCGGAGAGTTGACCAGCTTGAGCAAGGCGCCAGAGAGGCCCGGGTCCTGGGAAATCAGCTTGGCGATGGTTTCCAGGTCCGGGTCAGGCATGTACTGCTCGAACTGCAGATCGACCATGATCTGCGGTTGAGGCGGGATGGTGATGCCTTGCAAGGCTTGCTGGATCTGTTCGGCGCTGAGTTCTTGGGACATACGTGCACACTCGTTTAGGACGCGGCATTTTAACCCTCTAAGCGCCCCCGGTTACCACTCCTCTAAAGGCGAAAGCACCGCAGACACGCTATAATCCCGCTCTTTTTCCCGGAGCGACGTCATGTCCCTGCCCAGCCTTCGCCTCAAAGCCAATGCCGACCGCCGCCTGCGCGCCGGCCACCTGTGGGTCTACAGCAACGAAGTCGATGTCAGCGCGACCCCTTTGCAAGGCTTCCAGGCGGGTCAGCAGGCCATTCTCGAGGCAGCCAACGGCAAGCCGCTGGGCATCGTCGCGCTGAGCCCTAACAACCTGATCTGCGCCCGCCTGCTGTCACGCGACATCAAGCTGCCGCTGGACAAGTCGCTGCTGGTACACCGCCTGAACGTCGCCCTGTCGCTGCGCGAGCGCCTGTTCGACCAGCCGTGCTACCGCCTGGTCTACGGTGACTCCGACCTGCTCCCAGGCCTGGTGGTCGACCGCTTCTTCGATATCCTCGTGGTGCAGCTGGCCTCGGCCACCATGGAAGCGCACAAGGATGACGTGATCGCCGCACTGGTGCAGGTGCTCAAGCCCAGCGGCATCCTGTTCAAGAACGATTCCGCCGCGCGCGACGCCGAAGGCCTGCAGCGCTATGTCGAGACCGTCTACGGCGAAGTGCCGGACTGGGTGCCGCTGGAAGAGAACGGCGTCAAGTTCGAGGCCCCGGTGCGCGAAGGCCAGAAGACGGGCTGGTTCTACGACCACCGCATGAACCGCGCCCGTCTGGCACCGTACGTGAAGGGCAAGCGTGTACTCGACCTGTTCAGCTACATCGGCGGCTGGGGCGTGCAAGCCGGTGCCTTTGGCGCCAGCGAAGTGTTCTGTGTCGATGCCTCGGGCTTTGCCCTGGACGGCGTGGAGCGTAATGCTGCACTGAACGGCATCAGCGAGAAGCTGACCTGCATCGAAGGCGACGTGTTCGAAGCCCTGCGCGAGCTGAAGGCGGCCGAAGAACGCTTCGACGTGATCATTGCCGACCCACCTGCCTTCATCAAGCGCAAAAAAGACCTGAAAAACGGCGAAGCGGCCTACCGCCGCCTGAACGAACAGGCCATGCGCATGTTGAACAAAGACGGCATCCTCGTCAGCGCCTCGTGCTCGATGCACCTGCCCGAGGACGATCTGAACAACATCCTGCTGACCAGCGCCCGCCACCTGGACCGCAACATGCAGTTGCTCGAGCGAGGCGGTCAGGGCCCGGATCACCCGGTACACCCGGCCATCGCCGAAACCCGCTACATCAAAAGCATCACCTGCCGGTTACTGCCGAACAGCTGAAATCTGCCAAAAAGGGCCGCCCAGCGGCCCTTTCCTGCCGCAATCCCCCCGCCAACCATCCACATCTGCATTCCCTCACCGCGCCAGCGGTGTAGAATCGGCCTATTCATCGCCAGTCATCCCCGGCGGGTTTATGAGCTCTGGTCAAGCACGCGGCGATCCCGCGCCGTCTTGGCCCCATCCGTGCCAGTGGCAACCGGCCTGCGGCGCAAAGGACAAGAGAAGCTCACTCCCCTATTTGTGACCTGATTAAGCCGCCAGGAGTGTTTCATGCCTGATTATCGTTCCAAGACTTCCACCCAAGGCCGCAACATGGCCGGCGCCCGCGCCCTGTGGCGCGCCACCGGGATGAAGGACGAAGACTTCAAGAAACCGATCATTGCCATCGCCAACTCGTTCACCCAGTTCGTCCCGGGCCATGTGCACCTGAAGGACCTGGGCCAGCTGGTGGCTCGCGAAATCGAACGCGCCGGTGGCGTGGCCAAGGAATTCAACACCATCGCGGTCGATGACGGCATCGCCATGGGCCACGACGGCATGCTGTACTCGCTGCCAAGCCGCGAAATCATTGCCGACGCCGTGGAATACATGGTCAATGCGCACTGCGCTGACGCCATCGTCTGCATCTCCAACTGCGACAAGATCACCCCCGGCATGCTGATGGCCGCCCTGCGCCTGAACATCCCGGTGATCTTCGTTTCCGGCGGCCCGATGGAAGCCGGCAAGACCAAGCTGGCCAGCCACGGCCTGGACCTGGTCGATGCCATGGTCATCGCAGCCGACTCCACGGCCTCCGACGAGAAAGTCGCAGAATACGAGCGCAGCGCCTGCCCGACCTGCGGTTCGTGCTCCGGCATGTTCACCGCCAACTCGATGAACTGCCTGACCGAAGCCCTGGGCCTGGCCCTGCCGGGCAACGGCTCGACCCTGGCCACCCACTCCGACCGCGAGCAGCTGTTCCTCACGGCCGGCCGCACCATCGTCGAGCTGTGCAAACGCTACTATGGCGAGAATGACGAGTCGGTCCTGCCACGCAGCATCGCCAACTTCAAAGCGTTCGAAAACGCCATGATGCTGGACATCGCCATGGGCGGTTCGACCAACACCATCCTGCACCTGCTGGCAGCAGCACAGGAAGGTGAAGTGGCGTTCGACCTGCGCGACATCGACCGCCTGTCACGCAAAGTGCCGCAGCTGTGCAAAGTGGCGCCGAACATCCAGAAGTACCACATGGAAGACGTCCACCGCGCCGGTGGCATCTTCAGCATCCTCGGTTCGCTGGCCCGTGGCGGCCTGCTGCACACCGACCTGCCGACCGTGCACAGCCGCAGCATGGAAGAAGCCATCGCCAAATGGGACATCACCCAGACCGATGACGAAGCCGTGCACACCTTCTTCAAGGCCGGCCCTGCCGGTATCCCGACCCAGACCGCATTCAGCCAGTCGACCCGTTGGGAAACCCTCGACGACGACCGTGAAAACGGCTGTATCCGCAGCTTCGAACACGCCTACTCGCAAGAGGGCGGCCTGGCCGTGCTGTACGGCAACATCGCGCTGGATGGCTGCGTGGTCAAAACCGCCGGTGTCGACGAATCGATCCACGTGTTCGAGGGCACCGCGAAGATCTTCGAAAGCCAGGACAGCGCCGTGCGCGGCATCCTCGCCGACGAGGTGAAAGCCGGCGACATCGTGATCATCCGCTACGAAGGCCCGAAAGGCGGCCCAGGCATGCAAGAGATGCTGTACCCGACCTCGTACCTCAAGTCCAAAGGCCTGGGCAAGGCCTGCGCCCTGCTCACCGACGGTCGCTTCTCGGGCGGTACCTCGGGCCTGTCGATCGGCCACGCCTCGCCAGAGGCCGCGGCGGGTGGCGCCATCGGCCTGGTGCGCGACGGCGACAAGGTACTGATCGACATCCCTAACCGTTCGATCAACCTGCTGGTCAGCGATGAAGAGCTGGCGGAACGCCGTGTCGAGCAGGACAAGAAAGGCTGGAAGCCAGCCGAGGTCCGTCCACGCAAGGTGACCACGGCGCTCAAGGCCTATGCGCTGCTGGCCACCAGTGCCGACAAGGGCGCGGTGCGTAACAAGGCGATGCTGGAAGGCCTCTGAGGTGCTTTTAGCGTGAAAAAAAGAACCGGCGCCCTGGGCGCCGGTTTTTTTTGATTGTTCATTGACGGTCAGTGAAGCGAGGTGACTGGGTCGGATCGAAACATTGACAGCTTTTGAAGAGCGATTCCAAGTGCCTCGTCATCGAACAGTTTGCTTTTTCGAGCAGCGGCACCTACCCCTCCTGACCAACTTTTCAGGTGTTCGCGAACTGCCGGGACTGTCGGCTCAACACCATCTTCATGCAATAACCAATCAACGGTGGCCAGCAGCTCCATACCAAACGGAGACTCGAAACCATCAATCAACTCGGCAGTGAACTCCAACGCCGGCAAATAGGCCTTGGCTTCACTGTTCAGATACGCCTGTAAAAATGACTTGCGCCCCTCATCAAACCAGATAACGTCCAGAGGGCCTGCATCGCTGATCCGCTTTCGGCAGTGTAAATAGCTGCCATCCAGGTTATCTAGCAGGTGCTCAAGCCGGTTGGCGTAAGGACCATACTTATGAGCGACAAACTTCAATTCCAATGGATTGATGCCTGGCGTGAACCGCTCGATTGATCGCTCCAGAAACCAGGCAAGCTTCTGGACTTCGAGCAAGCTGCACTCCATCCCCAGCACCCAATAGCGGCGCACAAGCTCTGCAATCAAGGCTCGAGCCGGGGTCAAAACCTCAACACCACTGCGCTTGGAAACGTTTTGATAATTTGCCGTAGGCTCGAAAACGAAAACATCCGCGTCCAGATCACCCAGAACGCTCTGAATCTGTTCTCGTACCGCAGCCCAAGGCAACCCTCCATTACCAGCACCAAGTGGAGGGATAGCAATCGATGCCACCTGGTTATTGATAATGAAGTTGCGCAAATCATGAAGGCCCTCGACGATCCAGCCGATTTGCGAAGGTGAGCGCCAATGCCGCTTGGTTGGGAAATTCACAATCCAGCGTGGACCGTCCAGCTCACGCACTTCAGTAACAAACATCTTCCCGGTAACTACCTCTTTCGCTTTGCAGGCAGCAGCATACTGGCGATAGTTCTCGACAAAACGCTCCTTGAACATCAGCGCGATGCCTTTCCCCATCACCCCTACGGTGTTAACTGTGTTAACCAGCGCTTCGGCCTTGGCCTCCAGCAGGTTACCTTGCATAAAGCGGATCATTAGAAGTACCACCCAGGACGAGCATACACAGGGAGATTCAATCGACGTTGCTGAACCTCCTTGTCGACACGCCCCTTCAAAGCTTCGTTGTAGCAGACAATTCCCAGAAGGGCAGCAACTGGGACATGTCCATGGATAAGGGCCTCCGCCTGATAACGCTCCATTTTCCGAGGGTCATCAGGGTCACGTTTGAAATCCCTGCGCTGCAAAATCTCCCAATCGATTTTGTCCAGCCGCGTGAGGTCACTGTAGTAGCCGGCCCAATGCGGGTAGGCATGGGCATCCGTGAACACAAACTGCAAACCCAGCGACTGCGCATGGTACAGGCTGGAGACAAGAATCACGATCTCTTCGTTCCGCCGCTGAGGAACACCCCACCCCGAATGAATATTCTTCATCATCACGGAGAACGGGGTGAAGTAGAACGGTACATAATCTGCCAGCGTCCCATTGGGTTCCAGAGGCACACGGCGTTGCGCTCGCTTGCTGATCAGCTCTGGATTGCCAATTCCAACGTAGGTGCTGGAAAGCTTCCCGGAGGAGACAGCGTGCAGCCCATGATCCAGAACCCACGACAGGTTATCGCGGTGAACAATTCGCCAGATGAGTGCCTTGGATGGGTTGAGACTGGAATAAATCATCTAGGTGGGAACATGTTTGGATTCGAGTCGATCCACAGATTGCCCATCCCCGCTCCTCTTGCTTCCCGCGCTACGGATTGCTGGATTTCAGGTGATGGCGTATAGATTTTTGAAAACTGGGCCGCCAGTACTGGGCCCGGGGCTAAGCACTCAGCCATGCAAATGTGCTTGCACAAGGGATCACGATACTCTCGTCGCTCCATCATGTCCCAGTCAATTGCTCCAAACCCTGCTTCATAATCCAGTAACTCGAACGTGCCACCGGCCAACGGATGCCTTGGTATCACCCGCCAGTTGGACTGACGAGCGTGGCTTCTGGCCACGGCAATTAACACAAAACGCTCACCCGATTGATCCTGATGCACTCTGCCATCGAAGGGGTTTTTCGCAAACCAATGAAATGGCACAAACTGTTCCAGCCCCTCATCCCGCCGGCCTTCGATAATTTCAGGATCAGTGATATCGGTAAAACCGGCCTGCAAGTGGGCTCTGGGAAGCAAGCCCCTTCGCATGATGGAAGGGACATTTTCAATACTTGTCAGGTGGTAGATGAACTGCTGATCTCGAATAGCCACTGGCAACCTCCGGCAGAAATGACATCCATGTGCCATCAACCATAGTCATTGGATCCACACCTGCCAGGGCGCAGCCAGCTCAAATCAAACCTAACCCCTATTGAATCTGCTCCGGCGTGACGATCACCCAGTTCTTGTCGGCCGTCACCGGCAACCCTTCCTTGGCCTGCGCCGCCGCATTTTTGGCAATCATCCCGTTGAGCTGGTCCATGTACTTGGCCTTGCGGTTTATCCACAGGTGGATACCGCCTTTGCCCACATCCACCCCGTGGAACTGCATGTAGCCATCGCTGGTCGGCGTGTCGCCGCCCACCAGCACCGGTTTCTTCCATTCATCGATGTAGGTAAGGATCGCCGCCTGCTTGCCCGCCATCCAGGTGGCCGGAGTCCACAGGTAGGGGGTCAGCTCCAGGCCCTCGTTAGCCTTGGCATCGTAGTGCCCGGCGCTGATCTGCTTGCGCGCAGTGGTCAGCTGGCCGCTGGCGCGGTCCTTGAGCAGCAGGCTCACGCCAATCACGTTCTGGGGTTTCACGTTGTATCCATACTTGGGGTCCGAGGCGACCATGCGTACCAGCTCTTCGGAGGCAGCCGAAACCACATAGACCTCGATGCCATTCTCCATCAGCTTGTTGTACAGCTCGGCCTGGCCCTTGAAGACCTTGGGCGGCTGAACCTCGATGGCCTTGACCTGGTCGCCTTCGTAATAGGTGCTGGGGATCGGCTTGGTCGAGGCCATCAGCTCATCCACCTGCGCCTTCAGCTGCTTGAGGGTAAAACCGGAGAACACCTGGGCTACCCACGGGTAGCAGACCATGTCATCGATTTCACACAGCCGGTAGTAGTAACTGAACAGGCTTTCCTTGTGCTCGGCAGTGTCCTTGAACGGCATCAGCTTCAACGAAGGGTCGAGCTTGTCGCGGCTTAGCAGGCCCTTGTTTTCCATGAACGGAAGCAAGGCTTCTTCCAGGTCATAGCGGTAACTGGTGTTGTCCATGTCGAATACCGCGTAGTTACCCTTGTTGGCATTGGCGGCGATCATGCTGTCGAGCTGTTTGGCCGCGTCGGCAGGCCAGTGTTTGAGCTCGGTGGCGAAGGTTTCGATACTGAACAGCAGGGACAGGCCGATGGCGGCGGCTTTCACAGCGACTTTCATGTACGAATCTCCTGAAATGACCCAGAAACGCTAGTGCAACAATCCTCACTGCAAACCCTCGATAACGACCCCCAGGCAACTGTAAACGCCTTGTTCATTGCAATTCGCGACACCTCGTTATTCCATAAACGACTATGTAAATTCCATTTGGGTATAAATTCGTTTGTTTTCAGGCTGTTAGCATTTCCGTTCGCAATCGCTCACAGAGGCGATGCCACTTCTGCTTTTTTCTGCTGGAGCTTCAATGAACCTGCCGCTGTCACTCAACCTGCTGGCGTTCCTGGCCCTGTTGCTGGGCCTGGCACAAACCCGCCGCACCGACTGGAGCCTGGCCAAGAAGGTACTGCTTGGCCTGGTGCTGGGCGTGGTCTTCGGCCTTGTGCTGCATACGATCTATGGCGCAGGCCACCCCGTGCTCAAGGCAACCATCGCCTGGCTCGATCTGGTCGGCAACGGCTATGTCGGCCTGTTACAAATGATCGTCATGCCGCTGATCTTCGCCTCGATCCTCAGTGCCGTGGCACGTTTGCACAATGCCTCTTCGCTGGGCCGCATCAGCGTGCTGAGCATCGGCACCCTGCTGCTGACCACTGCCATTGCTGCCCTGATCGGCATTGTGTTGACCAACCTGTTCGGCCTAAGCGCCGAGGGCCTGGTGGCCGGCGTCCAGGAAAGCGCACGCATGCAGGTTATCCACAGTGACTACGCGGGCAAGGTCGCCGACCTCAACATCCCGCAACTGCTGCTGTCGTTCATCCCCAGCAACCCGGTAGGCGACCTGGCGCGGGCCAAGCCGACCTCGATCATCAGCGTGGTGATCTTTGCGGTGTTCCTCGGCCTGGCCGCGCTGCAGTTGATCAAGGACGACGCCGAGAAGGGCGAGCGCGCCCTGTCGGCCATCGACACCCTGCAGGCGTGGGTGATGCGCCTGGTGCGGGTCGTGATGAAGCTGACCCCCTATGGCGTGCTGGCGTTGATGACCAAAGTCGTGGCCAGCTCCAACACGGAGGACATCCTCAAGCTGGGCAGCTTCGTGGTGGTGTCGTACCTGGGCCTGGGGTTGATGTTCGTGGTGCACGGCATGATCCTCGCCGCCACCGGCGTGAGCCCGCTGCGCTTCTTCCGCAAGGTGTGGCCGGTGCTGACCTTCGCCTTCACCAGCCGCTCCAGCGCCGCCAGCATTCCGCTGAACATCGAGGCACAAACCCGCCGTCTGGGGGTGCCGCAATCGATCGCCAGCTTCAGCGCATCGTTCGGCACCACCATTGGCCAGAACGGCTGCGCCGGGCTCTATCCGGCCATGCTGGCGGTGATGGTCGCGCCAGCGGTAGGCATCGATACCTTCGACCCGCTGTGGATCGCCACCCTGGTGGCAATCGTCACGCTGAGCTCGGCAGGCGTTGCCGGCGTGGGCGGCGGTGCCACCTTCGCCGCGCTGATCGTGCTGCCAGCCATGGGCTTGCCGGTGGAGTTGGTGGCGCTGCTGATTTCGGTGGAGCCGCTGATCGACATGGGCCGTACGGCGTTGAACGTGAACGGTTCGATGACGGCGGGCGTTGTCACCAGCCAGCTGTTGAAAGAGACGGACAAGGAAGTGCTGGCCGGTGATGAACATGCCGAGCTGAGCCACACCTGACAGATCGCCGGGGCGCAATGCGCCCCTTTCGCGACAAGACCGCTCGTGTCTTGCTCAAAGTCTGAACACCCTGCTGTCCCCCGTAGGAGCGGGTTCACCCGCGAAAGGGCCAGGCCTGCTGGCCAATTTTCACCAGCCGTTCGCCGTTGCCGCCGCTATCGTATTCGCGGGTAAACCCGCTCCTACAGGGTGGTGGATACACATCGGGGGTTGGACACAGGCCGCTGTAGGAGCGGGTTCACCCGCGAAGGGCTGCAAAGCAGCCCCAACATCTCAACCCTTATCCCAAACCTCGAAGTGATACACCGGCTTACCTTCCTCAGCCCGTGCCTCGCTAGAGGTCAGCCTCCACTGCCCTTCATCAAACGCCGGGAACCACGCATCCCCCTCTGGCGCCAACTCAACCCGCGTCAGGTACATGCGGCTGACCAGCCCCTTCTCCAGCGCCTGCCCATACAGCTGCGCGCCACCAATCAGCATCAGCTCACCGACGCCCTGCTCGCGCGCCCACTGCTCGGCCCGCACCAACGCCTCTTCAAGCGAGGCGAACACCTCGGCACCCGCCAGTTCAAGCCCCGGCTGGCGGCTGACCACGATGTTCAGCCGCCCCGGCAGCGGCCGCCCCAGCGAATCCCAGGTCTTGCGCCCCATGATGATCGGCTTGCCCAGGGTGGTGGCCTTGAAGTACTTGAAGTCCCCCGGCAAATGCCAGGGCATGGAGTTGTCGATGCCGATCACGCGGTTCTCGGCATACGCCGCGATCAGGCTGAGGGGGAGTGATGTATTCATGCCAGCGAGGATAGCACCGGGCGTGTGGGTTATGCTTCTGCCTTGACCTGTGCAATGGAAGACCTTGTGACTGCACCCACGCCACTGGACAAGCGCTGGCTCACCGAAGCGGTACGCCTGCGCGAAGAACATGCAGGCCCGCTGGAAGACCAGGAAGCCAATCGCCACGCCCGCCAGCTAGGTGGCGACCTGGCCACGCGCATCGAAACACGTGCGCTGTTCCTGGCCGAGCGCGATGGCATGACCGGCGCCCTGCGCCATTGGAAGCAGGGCGCGCGCCTGGCGCTGCTGGCCTTGCTGCTGATGGCCGTGCTCAGCGGCGCAGGCCTGGGGCTGGCCGCCCTCGGTGACGGGCAGCGCCCGGTGAATGTGTTCTGGGCTCTGGGCAGCCTGCTCGGGCTGAACCTGCTGATGCTGCTGGGCTGGGCCATGGGTTTTGCCCTGAGCGGCGAGCATGGCGCAGGGCTGGGCCGCTTGTGGCTGTGGCTAAGCGAACGCTTTGCCCGCGATGCCAAGGCCGCGCACCTGGCGCCAGCGCTGCTGATGCTGCTGCAACGTCAACACCTCAACCGGTGGCTGCTCGGCCTGTTGGTACATGGCCTTTGGCTGTTGGCGATGCTTACCGCACTGGGCATGCTGCTGGCCTTGCTGGCGACCCGGCGCTATGGCTTTGTCTGGGAAACCACCTTGCTCGCCCCCGCCCCGTTCATTCACCTGACCCAATCGCTGGGCGCCCTGCCCTCGTTGCTAGGCTTCGCCGTGCCAGACGAAGCCATGATCCGCGCCAGCGGCGACAGCCTGCCGGCCCTGGACATGGCACGCCAGGCCTGGGCCAGCTGGCTGCTCGGCGTAGTGCTGGTATACGGCCTGCTGCCCCGCCTGCTGCTGGCCGGGTTGTGCCTGTGGCGCTGGCGCCAGGGCCGTGAACGCCTGATGCTAGACTTGGGCCTGCCCGGCTACACGCAACTGCGCGAAGCACTGATGCCGCGCAGCGAGCGCATCGGCGTGCAGGATGCAGCCCCGGAAGCCTTGCCGCAGTTTGCCGCCAGGCAGCTGGAAAGCGGCAGCAGCGGTGCCCTGCTGGTGGGCCTGGAGCTGGACGACCAGCGCCCTTGGCCACCCGCCCTGCCAAAAAGCGTGACCGATGCCGGCGTGCTCGACAGCCGCGAATCACGCAACCGCCTGTTGGAACAGCTCAGCCGCTTCCCACCGGCACGCCTGGCCATCGCCTGCGACCCACGCCGCTCGCCCGACCGCGGCAGCCTGGCGCTGCTCGCCGAACTGGCGCGCAATGCCGGCGCCACCCGTATCTGGCTGCTGCAGGCTGCACAAGGTCAGCCCCTCGATGCCGAACGCCTGGGCGATTGGCACGAAGCCCTTGACCGCCTTGGCCTGCAACATGCCGACACTTCACCGCTGACCTGGCTGGAGCATGGCCATGACTGAGCCACTGAAACTGGCCGTCGTCGGCCATACCAATGTTGGCAAAACCTCGCTACTGCGCACCCTGACCCGCGACGTCGGCTTTGGCGAAGTGTCCCACCGCCCCAGCACCACCCGCCATGTGGAAGGTGCGCGACTGTCTGTGGACGGTGAACCCTTGCTGGAGCTGTACGACACGCCCGGCCTGGAAGATGCCATCGCGCTGCTGGACTACCTTGAACGTCTGGAACGCCCGGGCGAGCGTCTGGACGGCCCGGCCCGCCTGGAGCGTTTTCTGCAGGGCAGCGAAGCACGCCAACGTTTCGAGCAGGAGGCCAAGGTATTGCGCCAACTGCTGGCCAGTAATGCCGGGCTGTATGTGATCGATGCGCGCGAGCCGGTGCTGGCCAAGTACCGAGACGAACTGGAAGTACTGGCCAACTGCGGCAAGCCGTTGCTGCCGGTGCTCAACTTCGTCGCCAGCAGCCAGCACCGCGAACCGGAATGGCGTGAAGCCCTTGCCCGGCTTGGGCTTCACGCCTTGGTGCGGTTCGACAGCGTGGCCCCGCCAGAGGATGGCGAACGCCGTTTGTACGAAAGCCTGGCGCTGCTGCTGGAAAGCGCCCGCCCGGCGCTGCAACGGCTGATCGACGACCAGCAGGCACAGCGCTTGGCACGCCGGCACAGCGGCAAGCGCCTGATCGCCGAACTGCTGCTCGATTGCGCTGCATGCCGGCGCAGTGTCGAGGCCGAACCGGCGGCAGAAGCCCGGGCCATCGAGGCGCTGCGCCAGGACATACGCCAACGAGAACAACGCTGCGTCGAGGCCTTGCTCAAGCTGTATGCCTTCCGCCGCGAGGATGCCCATGCCAGCGACCTGCCGTTGCTGGATGGCCGCTGGGGCGATGATTTGTTCAATCCAGAGACGTTGAAACTGCTGGGCGTGCGCCTGGGCAGCGGCGTGGCGGCGGGGGCGGCAGCGGGGGCCGGGGTCGATTTGCTGGTTGGTGGCCTTACCCTCGGCGCGGCGGCGCTGGCCGGGGCGATTGCCGGCGGTGCGCTGCAGACGGCGCGCAACTATGGTTCGCGGTTGATGGGCAAGCTCAAGGGCAAGCGCGAGCTGACCGTGGACGACACGGTATTGCGTCTGCTGGCCTTGCGTCAGCAGCAGTTGATGGTGGCGCTGGATAACCGCGGGCATGCGGCGCAGGACAGTATTCGCCTGGGTGAGCTGGATGAAAAGGCCTGGCGTGAGGGCAAGTTGCCGGAAGCGTTGGTCAAAGCGCGGGCGCACCCGCAGTGGTCCACCCTGAATACCGGGGCCAAGCTGAATCAGGCTGAGCGGCAGGAGCAGTTGGAGGCGCTGGTTTCACAGATTTGAGCCAGCAGGGTCGGCCTCTTCGCGGGTGAACCCGCTCCTACACGGCGGCCTGTGTAAAACCACCGATGTGTGTCCACCACCAATCCGGTGTAGGAGCGGGTTTACCCGCGAATACGGTAGCGGCAGCAACAGTGAACGACGGGTGGAAATTGGCCAGCAGGGCCGGCCTCTTCGCGGGTGAACCCGCTCCTACACGGCGGCCTGTGTAAAACCACCGATGTGTGTCCACCACCAATCCGGTGTAGGAGCGGGTTTACCCGCGAATACGGTAGCGGCAGCAACAGTGAACGACGGGTGGAAATTGGCCAGCAGGGCCGGCCTCTTCGCGGGTGAACCCGCTCCTACACGGCGGCCTGTGTACAACCACCGATGTGTGTCCACCACCAATCCGGTGTAGGAGCGGGTTTACCCGCGAATACGGTAGCGGCAGCAACAGTGAACGACAGGTGGAAATTGGCCAGCAGGGCCGGCCTCTTCGCGGGTGAACCCGCTCCTACACGGCGGCCTGTGTAAAACCACCGATGTGTGTCCACCACCAATCCGGTGTAGGAGCGGGTTTACCCGCGAATACGGTAGCGGCAGCAACAGTGAACGACGGGTGGAAATTGGCCAGCAGGGCCGGCCTCTTCGCGGGTGAACCCGCTCCTACACGGCGGCCTGTGTACAACCACCGATGTGTGCCCACCACCAATCCGGTGTAGGAGCGGGTTTACCCGCGAATACGGTAGCGCCAGCAACAGTGAACGACGGGTGGAAATTGGCCAGCAGGGCCGGCCTCTTCGCGGGTGAACCCGCTCCTACACGGCGGCCTGTGTACAACCACCGATGTGTGCCCACCACCAATCCGGTGTAGGAGCGGGTTTACCCGCGAATACGGTAGCGCCAGCAACAGTGAACGACGGGTGGAAATTGGCCAGCAGGGCCGGCCTCTTCGCGGGTGAACCCGCTCCTACACGGCGGCCGGTGTACAACCACCGATGTGTGTCCACCACCAATCCGGTGTAGGAGCGGGTTTACCCGCGAATACGGTAGCGGCAGCAACAGTGAACGACGGGTGGAAATTGGCCAGCAGGGCCGGCCTCTTCGCGGGTGAACCCGCTCCTACACGGCGGCCTGTGTACAACCACCGATGTGTGTCCACCACCAATCCGGTGTAGGAGCGGGTTTACCCGCGAATACGGTAGCGGCAGCAACAGTGAACGACGGGTGGAAATTGGCCAGCAGGGCCGGCCTCTTCGCGGGTGAACCCGCTCCTACACGGCGGCCTGTGTACAACCACCGATGTGTGTCCACCACCAATCCGGTGTAGGAGCGGGTTGACCCGCGAATACGGTAGCGGCAGCAACAGTGAACGACAGGTGGAAATTGGCCAGCAGGGCCGGCCCTTTCGCGGTTTGCCCGCGAAGAGGCCGGCCCTGCAATAGTGAAGCGTTACTGCTGGACCACCTTCTCCGACTTGCCGTCATAGCGCTTGCGCCATTCGGCCAGAATCTGGTCGCGGTTCTTCGAGGCCCAGGCAAAGTCGTTCTTGATCAGCCGCTGCTCATAATCCGCCGGCAGCTCGGTCTGCGGCTTGGCGATGCCCGGCGCGGCCAGTACGGCGAAGTTTTCCTTGTACAGTTCCATGGCCGCCGGGCTGGCCGAGAAATCGGCCAGGCGCTTGGCCGCATCCGCCTTGGGCGAGCCTTTGATCACCGCGGTTGCCTCGATCTCCCAGCCCAAACCCTCCTTTGGCAGCACGATGTCCAACGGCGCGCCTTGGCGCTTGAGCTGCACGGCCGGGTATTCGAACGAAATACCGATCGGGAACTCGCCCGCCGCCGCCAGCTTGCACGGCTTTGAGCCGGAATGAACGTACTGGCCGATGTTCTGGTGCAGCGCGTCCATGTAGGCCCAGCCCTGCGGCTCGCCAAAGGTCTGCAACCAGGCACTGACATCCAGGAAGCCGGTACCGGACGAAGCCGGGTTGGGCATGACGATCTTGCCCTTGTACTCGGGCTTGGTCAGGTCCTGCCAGCTCACCGGTTTGCTCAGGCCCTGTTTCTCGGCCTCGATGGTATTGAAGCAAATGGTGGCGGCCCACACGTCCATGCCGACCCAGGCTGGCGGGTTGGCGGCGTCGCGATAATTGCCGGAGATCTTGCCCAGGTCCTTCGGCGCATAGGCTTCGAGCATGCCGTTCTGGTCGAGGATGGCCAGGCTCGATGCCGCCAGCCCCCACACAGCATCGGCTTGCGGGCGCTCTTTCTCGGCCAGCAGCTTGGCGGTGATGATGCCAGTGGAATCACGCACCCACTTGATCTCGATATCCGGGTTGGCCTTCTCGAAGGCCTGCTTGTAGGTTTTTAGCTGTTCGGCTTCCAGGGCGGTGTAGACCGTCAGCTGGGTATCGGCGGCTGAAGCCTGCAGGCTGAACACGGCGGAAACGGCAGCGGCAAGGGTAAGGTGCTTGTGCATGGGTAGGTTCCTTGGAAGTCAGACGGTCGCGGCGCGTTGGCGCCAGGCTTGGGAACGGCGCAGCAGGCCGCGCGAGGCTGCAGCCAGCAACAATGAGGCGCCGGCACTGGTCAGCAGGATCAGGGTGGACATGGCGGCGGCACCACCAACGTTGCCGGCGTCGTCCATGTTCAGCACGGCAACGGCAGCCAGGATGGTGTCGGGGCTGTACAGGAAAATCGCTGCCGACACGGTGGTCATCGCCGATACGAACAGGTAGCGGATGATATCCAGCAGTGCCGGCAAGCAGATCGGCACAGTCACGCGCAGGAAGTGCTTGTACAGCGGCGCTTTCAACGACAGCGCGGCGGCCTCGAACTCGCCGTCGAGCTGGCGCAGGGCGGTGGTCGCGGTCATCTGCGCGGTGGTCAGGTAATGGGCAATGGTGCACACCACCAGCAACCCCATGCCGCCGTACAGCACATGCAGCGGGTTGCCGTTCAGGTTGAAGAAGAATACGTAGCCCAGGCCCAGCACCAGGCCCGGCACGGCCATGGGGATGAAGCTGAGCAGGCGCAGCGCATGGTTGAGCAGGCGTTGGCCCTGGGTCTTCTCCATCAGGTAGGCACCGGTGAAGATCACGATGCTGCCAATCAGCGCGGTGCCAATGGCCATGGTCACGCTATTGCGGTAGGCCAGCCAGCCGCCACCGGCAGTGTCTTCGAACATGTAGTGGCGCAGCGACAACGACAGGTTGTAGGGCCAGAAAGTGACCAGCGAGGAGTACACCGCCATGCCGATCACCAACAGCAACGCCGCGCACACCAGCAGCACAATGGTCAGGAAGCAGGCATCGCGGCCGCGTGATGGCTTGGGTTCGAACACCTGCGCACGGCCACCCATGGACTCGCCCTGGCGTCGGCGCAGCCAGGCGTCGACGGTAAAGCTGAACAGGGCCGGCAACAGCAGCACCATGCCGATCAGCGCGCCACGGCCGAACTGTTGCTGGCCCACCACCGCCTTGTAGGCTTCCAGCGCCAGCACTTGATAGTCGCCCCCCACCACGACCGGTACACCGAAGTCTGTGATAGTCAGCGTGAATACCAGGCAAAACGCCGCGAATACCGCCTGGCGCGAGGCCGGCCAGGTGATGCTGGTGAACGCCCGCCACGAGCCTGCCCCCATGCTGGAGGCCGCATCGAACAGGCGAGCATCAGCCAGTGACAGTGCCGACAGCAGAATCATCAGCGCATGCGGGAAGGTGTAGATAGCCTCGCCCAGCACGATACCCCAGAAGCCGTAGATATTGTCGCTGAGCAACCCGCGCAGCAGGCCCTGGTTGCCAAACAGGTAGACCAGGGCGATGGCCGGCAGCATCGACGGTGCCAGCAATGGCAGCAGCGAAATCCCCCGCCACAGGCCCTTGGCCGGGATCAACGTGCGTTGAAGGGCAAAGGCGAACAAATAGGCCAGCGGTACCACAATGGCCGCGACAGTGAAGGCCACCGACAGGCTGTTGCCAAGCAACCAGTGGAAGCTGGCGCTGGCGAACAGTTCACGGGCCGCCAGCAAGCCACCGCCCTGGCCCGCTTCACCGCTGAAGCCACGCCAGAAGATCGCCAGCAACGGCATCAGCACGGCCAGCACCAACAGAATCAGCAGCACGCTCTTGCCGCCGACGACGAACAGCCGGTCACCCAGGGCGACGCCAGCACGCGGCGTGGCTTTGGCCTGGCTCAACGGCACGGACATTGGCGCGGCCATCTCAGGCAAACACCTGCAGGCTCTGCGGTGGCAACGCCACCCAGATGTCCTGCGAACCCAGGCGCGGCATGGCCTCGGGGGCGAGCTCGGCCAGCAGGGCATGGCCTGGCAGAGCCTTGAGTTCAAAGCTCATGCGGCAGCGGTTACCGAGGAAGGTGATTTCGCGGACCATGGCCGGGAACAGGTTTTCTTCGTGCACCACCGGGTTGACCGTGATCGCTTCCGGGCGGCAGAACAGCCGGCCACTGCTGGCCTGGACTGAACCCGGCGCCAGGCGCATGTTCATGTCGCCGACCTGGGCATGGCTATCGCTGCTGCGCTGGAAAGGCAGCCAGTTGCCCTGGCCGACGAACTCGGCAACGAACGGCGTGGCCGGGTGGTCGTAGATTTCCTGCGGGGTAGCGTACTGTTCGACCTGGCCGTTGTTCATCACCGCAATGCGGTCGGCCATCAACATGGCCTCGTCCTGGTTGTGGGTAACCATCAACGTGGTGATGCCCAGTTGGCGCTGCAGTTGACGCAGTTCGGTGCACAGGTGCTCGCGCACCCGGGCGTCCAGCGCCGACATCGGCTCATCGAGCAGCAGCAGCGATGGCGACGGTGCCAGCGCGCGGGCCAGGGCCACACGCTGCTGCTGGCCACCGGAGAGCTGGCCTGGGTACTTCTTCTCGCTGCCCGTCAGGCCTACTAGTTCGAGCATTTCGGCCACCCGCTGACGGGCCTGCTCCCGACCACTGCCCGTCAGGCCATAGGCGATATTGGCTTCGACGGTAAGGTTGGGAAACAGCGCGTAGGACTGGAACAGGATGCCGTAGTCCCGCGCCTGGGGAGACAGATTGGAGATATCGCGTTCGCCGATGTACAGCGTACCGCGATCCTGGCGCTCCAGGCCGGCAATGCAACGCAGCAGCGTGGTCTTGCCACAGCCGGATGGGCCGAGCAGGCACACCAGTTCGCCCGCGGCGATGTCCAGCGAGACATCGTTGAGCGCCGTGAAGGCACCGAAGCGCTTGTGGATGTTGCACACTTTTATCTGTGCGCCGGGGGTGGTGTGGTTCATGGCATGGCCTCATCGAAGAGATGGGGCCATGCTAGGCAGGCTGTGCGAAGGTTCTGTGGCTGTAAGGCAAAAGCCGGTGATAGTTGTATAGGCAGATTTAGTAGTGGCCTGTGCCGGCCTCTTCGCGGGAAAAACCTACAACGGAATGCGTGTACGCGGAAAATGCAGGCATGCGGGTACACAGAAATGCAGGAGCGGGTTTGTCCGCGAAGAAGCCAACACGAATCTAGAACTGCGAACCGGCCACTTCCTGCGCCACCCCCAGGAATGCCGCCGGCAACCGGGCCTGGCGCCGCTCCTTCAGGCAATACAGGTACTCATGCATCACCGGCGCATTTTCCAGCGCCAGCACCCGAAGTTCGGGATTGTGCGGCACCTCATGGCGGGCAATCACGCTGATGCCGATATTGCGCAGCACCGCTTCGCGGATCGACTCGCGGCTGCCGATTTCCATCAGGGCGCCGGCCTTGACCCCGGCCTCCTGCATCATCTGCTCGGTCAGCTTGCGTGTGGTCGAGCCCTTCTCGCGCATCAGCAGGCAATGCCCCGACACCACCTCGATCGACACCGTCTGGCGATGGGCAAGCGGGTGGGTGCGGTGCACCGCCACCACCAACGGGTCAGTGCCCAGTATCCGCCGCACCAACCGCGCGTCCTCCACCCATTGCGACGACGCGGCAATATCCACCCGGTAATCCTCGAGCATTTCCAGCACCTGCTGCGAGTTGCCGATCTCTACCGCCACTTCAACCTGTGGCAGGCGTTCACGATAGACCTTGACCAGGTCGAGAATGTAGTAAGGCGCAGTAGCAGCGATGCGCAGGCTGCCCTGGGCCTGGCCACTGTTGCGCAGCTCGAATTCGATGTCGGCTTCCTGCTGCAGCAGCGCCTTGACCATCGGCAGCAGGCGTAAGCCCTCCTCGCTCAACACCAGGCGCCGCCCGCCGCGGTAGAACAGCTCCACGGCGTACTGGCCTTCCAGGCTGCGGATCTGCGTGGTCACCGTGGGCTGGCTGAGGCCAAGCTTCTTCGCCGCCTGGGTGATGCTGCCCAGACGGGCCACCATGTAGAAGGCCTTCAGCTCGGAACTCAGCATGTACGTCCTCTATTTGCGCAAAAGGCGCAAGCCGTTGAACACCACCAGCAAGCTCACGCCCATATCAGCGAACACCGCCATCCACATCGTGGCCATGCCGGCAAAGGTGATCGCCAGAAACATCGCCTTGATGCCCAATGCCAGCACGATGTTCTGCATGAGGATCGCCGCACTTTGGCGCGACAGCCTGACGAAGGCCGGGATTTTCCGCAAGTCATCGTCCATCAGCGCCACATCGGCCGTCTCGATGGCGGTGTCGGTGCCGGCAGCAGCCATGGCAAAGCCGATTTCGGCGCGGGCCAGCGCCGGAGCGTCGTTGATGCCGTCACCGACCATGCCCACCCGATGGCCTTGGGCGTACAACGCCTCAATGGTTTTCAGCTTGTCGGCCGGCAACAGGTTGCCCTCGGCGCGGTCGATCCCCACCACGGCGGCAATGGCCTGCGCAGTATGCGGATTGTCACCGGTCAGCATGACAGTCTTGATACCCAGTTGATGCAATTCGGCGATCGCCTCACGGCTGCTGTCCTTGACCGTGTCGGCCACGGCGAACAGTGCCAGTGGCCCGGAGCGGTCGAGCAGCAGGACCACGGTCTTGCCCTGGCGCTCCAGCGCATCCAGTTGGGCCTCCAGCGCTGGCGAACACAGCCCCAGTTCCTCGACCAGGCGGTGGTTGCCCAAATGGTAGACCTCGCCGGCGATGACGCCACGCACGCCGCGCCCGGCCAGGGCGGCAAAGTCACTGACCTCGCTCAAGGCCAGGCCTTGCTGCTTGCCGAACTCGGCAATGGCGCGGGACACCGGGTGGTCCGACCGCTCGCCCAAGCTTGCCGCCAAGGCTTGCGCGCGGTCTTCGAACAGCGGTACGAGTACCTTGCCGTCGGTCTGCACCGGCTTGCCATGGGTGATGGTGCCGGTCTTGTCCAGGGCCAGGAAGTCCAGGTGGCGACCACCCTCCAGGTAAACGCCACCCTTGATCAGGATGCCTTTGCGCGCTGCAGCGGCCAGGCCACTGACGATGGTCACCGGGGTCGAGATCACCAGCGCGCATGGGCAGGCCACAACCAGCAGCACCAAGGCCCGGTAGACCCAGTCGAACCAGGCGCCAGCCATGAACAGCGGTGGTATCAGCGCCACGGCCAGGGCAATGGCGAACACCACCGGGGTGTAGATGCGCGAGAACCGGTCGACGAAGCGCTGGGTAGGCGCCCGCGCGCCCTGCGCTTCCTCCACCGCCTTGATGATCCGCGCCAGGGTCGACTGCCCGGCAGCGGCGGTGACGCGAAACTCCAGCGCCCCCGCCTGGTTGATGGTGCCAGCGAACAGCTTGTCGCCCACATCCTTCTCCACAGGCAGGCTTTCGCCGGTAATCGGCGACTGATCGACGCTGGATTGCCCACTGGCCACTTCACCGTCCAGGCCGATGCGCTCACCCGGGCGCACCCGCACCAGTGCGCCGATGGCCACATCACGCACGTCCAGTTCGCGCCACAGGCCATCGGCCTGCTGCACCGTGGCCATGTCCGGGGTCAGCTGCATCAACCCGCCGATGGCATTGCGCGCACGGTCCAGCGAGCGCGCTTCGATCAGTTCGGCAACGGTGAACAGCACCATCACCATAGCCGCCTCCGGCCACTGGCCGATCAATACGGCCCCCGTCACGGCGATGCTCATCAGCGCATTGATGTTGAGGTTACGGTTTTTCAGGGCAATCCAGCCCTTCTTGTAGGTACCCAGGCCGCAACCGAGGATCGCTGCCAGTGCCAGTCCCGCCACCACCCATTCCGGGGCCAGTGCCGCAAAGTGCACGATTTCGGCGGCGATTGCGGCAACGCCCGACAATGCCAGTGGCCACCAGTGGGCCTTGGCCGGTTGTGGCACGCTGGCGCTGCCATCGTCCTGGGCGGCGATCGGCTCGGCCTTCATGCCGAGGCTGTCGATCGCCCGCTCGATATCGGCGGTGCCGTCCAAGGTGTGGCGCACGCCAAGCACGCGGTTGATCAGGTTGAATTCCAGCTGTTCGATACCGGCCAGCTTGCTCAGCTTGTCCTGGATCAGGGTCTGCTCGGTGGGGCAGTCCATGGCATCGATGCGGAAACGACTGAGTTGTGCCTGGGCACTGGCCGTTTCGCTCAGTTGCACCAGCGGCGGCGCGGCTTTGGCGCCGCAGCAGCTGTGGCCGTGGGCAGCATGGCCATGGTCGTCATCGCCATGAGCGTGATCGTGCGGATGCTTGTGTTCGTGGCTGACAGGCTGGTTCATGGGTCATCCTTAAATTGAGCCTGTTGCCAAGTGAACACCCTGTAGCCACTATAGGGTCAAGCCTCTTTGCTGGAGATTTCGTGATGAAGATCGGAGAACTGGCCAAAGCCACCGACTGCGCGGTGGAAACCATCCGCTACTACGAGCGTGAAAGCCTGCTGCCGGAGCCAGCACGCAGCGACGGCAACTACCGGCTGTACACCCAGGCCCATGTGGAGCGGCTGACCTTCATCCGCAACTGCCGCACGCTGGACATGACCCTGGACGAAATTCGCAGCCTGCTACGCCTGCGCGACAGCCCCGACGACGCGTGCGGCAGCGTCAATGCGCTGATCGACGAGCATATCGAGCATGTTCAGGCGCGGATCGATGGCTTGGTGGCATTGCAGGAGCAGTTGGTGGAGCTGCGGCGGCGCTGCAACGCGCAGGGGAGTGAATGCGCGATCTTGCAGCAATTGGAGACGAACGGGGCGGTATCGGTGCCGGATACCGAACATTCGCATGTGGGGCGCAGTCACGGGCATTGAGCCAAAAGATTCGCGGGTGAACCCGCTCCCACAGGGACCGCGCACGACTTAGGCCTGTGCAGCAGCCTGTGGGAGCGGGTTCACCCGCGAAGAGGCCAGTTCAAACAATGGAGATCTATCAGACCGCCATCGGCGCTGTCATCGGCGCGTGGTGTTCATAACCTTCCAGCCAGAAATCACTCGGCTCAATCTTCTCCAGCCACTCCGGCTCATACTTGCCAGTTTCGGCAAATGCCGGAACACGGTCGCTGATCACCAGCTTCGGCGCTTCCAACGGCTCGCGCTTGAGCTGCTCGTTCAGCATGTCCAGGTGGTTTTCATACACATGGGCATCGCCGATGAAGTAGGTGAACCAGCGCGGTGTATAGCCGGTCAGGCGGCCGAACAGCGACAGCAGTGCCGCGCCTTCGGTGAGGTTGAACGGCGTGCCCAGCCCCAGGTCGTTGGAGCGGATGTAGAGGGTCAGGGAAATTTCCCTGGTCTCGACATTCGGGTGGAACTGGTACAGCAAGTGACACGGAGGCAGTGCCATTTCGTCCAGTTGCGCGCAGTTCCAGCCGTGGAACAGGATGCGGCGGCTACCCGGGTCGTTGGCGATGGTGTCCAGGCACTGGCGCACCTGGTCGATCGCCTTGTACAGGATGACGAACGCGACGCCGTCCTCTTCGTCCTGGGCAATGCGGCGGAAACCGGCTTGCTCGGCCATCTCGATAGCCGCCGGGTTGCTCAGCGGGATGCGCTTGTAGCCCGGCCACTGGCGCCATTGCACGCCATAGATCTCGCCCAGGTCGTCATGGCCCTGACGAAACGGATTGGCCAGCCACTGAGCGTTTTCGTTGGCGTTCTGGTCCCAGACCTTGCAGCCCAGCTCGCGAAACTCACCGGCGTTCTTCACGCCACGCAGGAAACCGACCATTTCACCAATCGCCGACTTGAACGCCAGCTTGCGCGTGGTAATGGCCGGAAAGCCCTTCTGCAGGTCGAAACGCAGCATCGCGCCCGGCAGGCTGATGGTGCGGATGCCGGTGCGGTTTCCTTGCAACGTGCCGTTGTCGATGACGTCGCGGACCAGGTCCAGATACTGTTTCATGGCTTACCTGTAGCAAAAACGGCAGGGGGATCGCCCCTGCCGTGGGATTAATCAGGCGGGTTTCGCCGTGGGCTTGCGATTATAAGCCCACCAGATCAAGACGAGGCCACCGACTATCATCGGAATGCACAGCAACTGGCCTTGAGTGAGCCAGCCGAACGCGATGTAACCGAGTTGTGCATCCGGCACCCGGACAAACTCCACGGCAAAGCGGAAGATGCCATAGCACAACGAGAACATTCCCGACACCGCCATGGTCGGCCGTGGCTTGCGCGAGAACAGCCACAGGATGACGAACAGCGCCACGCCCTCAAGGGCGAACTGGTAGAGCTGCGACGGGTGGCGCGGCAACTGGGCCGGGTCGCTGAACGGCGGGAAGATCATCGCCCATGGTACGTCGGTGGGTTTGCCCCACAGCTCGGCGTTGATGAAGTTGCCGATACGCCCGGCGCCCAGGCCGATCGGCACCAGCGGGGCGACGAAGTCCATCAGCTCGAAGAACGACTTGTTGTTGCGCTTGCCGAACCACAAGGCCGCCAGCATCACGCCGATGAAGCCGC
Source organism: Pseudomonas sp. BP6 (assembly GCF_017875935.1). Taxonomy (NCBI): domain Bacteria; kingdom Pseudomonadati; phylum Pseudomonadota; class Gammaproteobacteria; order Pseudomonadales; family Pseudomonadaceae; genus Pseudomonas; species Pseudomonas sp. BP6. The sequence goes on along the minus strand of NZ_JAGINI010000001.1, from coordinate 5,629,449 downwards.
CGTGGAACGACATACCGCCCTTCCACACTTCGAAGATCAGCGTCGGGTTGGCCAGGTAGGCGTGCAGGTCGTAGAACAGCACATAGCCCAGGCGCCCGCCGACAATCACCCCCATCGACAGCCAGAACACCAGGTCGGACAGCTTCTCGCGGTTCCAGGTGGGGTCGAAGCGGTTCAGCCGGCGTGAGGCCAGCAGCCAGGCACCGCCGATGCCGATCAGGTACATCAGGCCGTACCAATGGATTTTCAGCGGCCCGATGGCCAAGGCCACGGGGTCTATCTGCGGGTAAGGCAGCATGGAACTTCCTCTCGATTCAAATCAAAAAGCTGAGGCCGACACAGAACAGCAGGGCTGCGAACAGGCGTTTCAACAAACGGGGCGACAGCTTGTGCGCCAGGCGCGCGCCGAAGCGGGCGAAAAACATGCTGGTCACGGCAATGCCGACCAGCGCCGGCAGGTACACGTAACCCAGGCTGTTAGGCGGCAGGTGCTCCTCGTGCCACCCCAGCAGCATGAAGCTCAGGGCACTGGCCACAGCAATCGGCAGGCCACAGGCCGATGACGTGGCCACTGCCTGCTGCATGGGCAGGCTACGCCAGGTGAGGAACGGCACCGTCAGCGAACCACCGCCAATGCCGAAAATGGCCGAAGCCCAACCGATTACGCCGCCTGCGCCGATCAATGCGGGCTTGCCGGGGACGCCACGGCTGGCCTTGGGTTTGAGGTCCAGCGCCATCTGCGCGGCGATGACCAGGGCGAACACGCCAATGATCTTTTGCAGCAACGGGCCCTGGATCAGCGAGGCGGTCTTGGCGCCGACCCCCGCCCCCAGGAGGATGCCGAAGGTCATCCAGGCGAAGATTGGCCATTGCACGGCACCCTTGCGGTGGTGCTCCAGCACGGCGTTGATAGAAGTGAAGACGATGGTAGCCAGCGACGTGCCGACTGCCAGGTGGGTCAGCACCGAAGCGTCGAAACCCTGCAGGGTAAAGCTGAACACCAACACCGGCACGATGATGATGCCGCCGCCCACGCCGAACAGCCCGGCCAGCACACCGGCGCAGGCGCCCAACAACAGATAGAGCACGAATTCCATTCGGCTTCTCCTAGAAATCAATCCGGCATGGTAACGGAAGCCGGGCTCGTGGCTCTAGTGAACTCTGTGTCAGGATGGATCCGCACCGCTCCTGTGGGTACAGTGACAAAAAACACTGAGGCCCAACCCATGTGCCTGATCGTATTTGCCTGGCGGCCAGGGCACGCCCTGCCGCTGATCGTGGCGGCCAACCGCGACGAATTCTATGCCCGCCCCACTCAGCCCCTGGCGGCCTGGGAGGATGCACCTGGGGTGCATGCCGGGCGCGACCTGGAGGCAGGCGGTACCTGGCTGGGCGTAGGCCCACAGCAGCGCTTTGCCGCGCTGACCAACATCCGCGACCCAGGCCAGGCGCCGGGGCCTCGCTCGCGGGGTGAACTGGTGGCGGCGTTTCTGCAAGGGGAGCTGGGGGTCGAGGCTTACCTGGACCAAGTGGCCAGCCGTAGCGAGCAGTACTCGGGGTTCAACCTGCTGGTGGGTGATGGGCAGCGACTGGGTTATCTGCATGCCCGTGAGGCCACGCCGCGCCTGCTGAAGGCTGGGGTTTACGGGCTTTCGAACGCCGGGCTGGATACACCGTGGCCGAAACTGGTGAAGGCACGTGACGGGCTGCAGAGCCTGCTGGACACACCGGAGCCGCACAGGCTGCTGGCATTGCTTGCGGACAACGAGCCCGCGGCTGATGGTGATCTACCCGAGACAGGCGTGGGGTTGGCGACCGAGAAGTTGCTGTCGAGCGTATTCATCGCCAGCCAGAATTACGGGACCCGGGCGAGTACAGTGCTGATTGTGGATAATCAGGGGCGAAGGCGGCTGGTTGAGCGCAGCTTCGGGCCTTTTGGCGGGCATTTGGGGGAAATTGAGTTGTTGGCCTGAGCATTTGATGTTGTTTGCTCGGGCCTCTTCGCGGGTGAACCCGCTCCTACAACGGCCTGTGCCGGGCCACCGATGTGCACACCCCCGCTCCGCGCGTAGGAGCGGGTTTACCCGCGAAGAGGCCCGAACAGGCAGCGCTCAGTCAGAGGGTCTTGTTGGCCTCAGGCCCAATCATCCGCGCCAACCCAAGGTTCTTCAAGGCCAGTTGCAGCGAGCTGTGGATAACCTGCGGGTTGTCATGGCTCAAGGCCTCGGCCAGCAGTTCCTTGGCCTTGCCCATATTGATCTGGCGCAGCATCCACTTGACCTTCGGCAGGTTGGTGGCGTTCATCGACAGGCTGTCAAAACCCATGGCCATCAACAGGACTGACGCTGCCGGGTCACCGGCCATCTCACCGCAGATGCTCACCGGCTTGCCTTCGCCATGGGCGTCGCGCACCACCGTGTTCAGCGCCTGCAGTACCGCCGGGTGCAGGTAGTCGTACAGGTCGGCGACCCGCGGGTTGTTGCGGTCCACCGCCAGCAGGTACTGGGTCAGGTCGTTAGAGCCGACCGACAGAAAGTCCACCTGCCGCGCCAGTTCCTTGGTCTGGTACACCGCCGCTGGAATTTCCACCATCACACCCACGGGCGGCATCGGTACATCGGTACCTTCATCACGCACTTCACCCCAGGCGCGGTGGATCAGGTGCAGCGCCTCTTCCAACTCGTGAATGCCGGAAATCATCGGCAGCAGGATGCGCAGGTTGTTCAGGCCCTCGCTGGCCTTGAGCATGGCGCGGGTCTGTACCAGGAAGATTTCCGGGTGGTCGAGGGTGACGCGGATGCCGCGCCAGCCGAGAAACGGGTTTTCTTCCTTGATCGGGAAATACGACAGCGCCTTGTCACCACCGATGTCGAGGGTACGCATGGTCACCGGCAGCGGGTGGAAGGCTGCCAGCTGCTCACGGTAGATGGCCAGCTGCTCTTTTTCACTGGGGAAGCGCTGGTTGATCATGAACGGCACTTCAGTGCGGTACAGGCCCACCCCTTCGGCGCCGCGCTGCTGGGCACGGGCCACGTCAGCGAGCAGGCCGGTATTGACCCACAGGGGCATGCGGTGGCCGTCGGGGGTGATGCACGGAAGTTCGCGCAGTGCATCCAGCCCTTGGGCCAGCTGGCGTTCCTCTTCGACCACTTCGCTGTACTGCTTGCGCAGCACTTCGCTGGGGTTGGTGAACACCTCGCCCTTGTAGCCGTCGACAATCAGTTCAATACCGTCGACTTTGGAGTACGGCAGGTCGACCAGGCCCATCACCGTGGGGATGCCCATGGCCCGCGCGAGGATGGCGACGTGGGAGTTGCCCGAGCCGAGTACCGAGACCAGGCCGACCAGCTTGCCTTCCGGCACTTCACCAAGCATGGCCGGTGTCAGTTCCTCACTGACCAGGATGGTGTTGTCGGCATACACCAGCGACTGCGAGCGTGCTTCCTGCAGATACGCCAGCAGGCGCCGCCCCAGGTCCTTGACGTCGGAGGCACGCTCACGCAGGTAATCATCGTCCATCAGCTCGAAGCGGTTGACGTGCTCACCCACCACCTGGCGCAGGGCGCCCTGGGCCCATTGGCCGGTCTTGATGACCTCGGTCACCTCTCCGCCCAAGGCTGCGTCTTCAAGCATCATCAGATACACGTCGAACAGCGCGCGCTCTTCCGGGCGCAGCTGGGTGGCGAGCTTGGCCGACAGCTTGCGCATGTCGTCGCGCACACCTTCCAGGGCGTTCTGGAACAGCTTGAGTTCGGCGTCGATGTCATCGACGGTCTTGTCCGGGACCACTTCCAGGTCAGCCGGCGGCAACATCACCACCGCACGCCCTACGGCGGCGCCAGGCGACCCCGGCACACCCACGAAGCGGGCCTCTTGAATACCTTTGCCCTGACGGCCCAGGCCCCGGATCGAGCCGGTAGCCTCGGCGTGGGCGATAACCCCGGCAAGCTGGGCGCTCATGGTGACCAGGAAGGCTTCCTCGCCCTCGTCGAACTGGCGGCGCTCCTTTTGCTGGATGACCAGTACCCCGACCACACGGCGGTGGTGGATGATCGGCGCCCCCAGGAAAGAGGCAAATTTCTCTTCGCCGGTTTCGGCAAAGTAGCGGTAACGTGGGTGGTCGGCGGCGTTTTCCAGGTTCAGTGGCTCTTCCCGGGTACCGACCAGGCCAACCAGGCCCTCGTTGGGGGCCATGCTGACTTTACCGATGGAGCGCTTGTTCAGGCCTTCGCTAGCCATCAGCACGAAGCGGTTGGTTTCCGGGTCGAGCAGGTAGACCGAGCAGACCTGGCTGCCCATGGCTTCCTTGACGCGCAAGACAATGATCCCCAACGCCGACTTGAGATCTTTGGCGGAGTTTACTTCCTGGACGATCTTGCGCAGCGTATTGAGCATGGCTCGGGGTCGAACTCCGTCGTCAGTCGCGCGTCAAAAGACGCGGTGCTAGCTCTTTCAGGGCGCGTCGGTACACCTCGCGCTTGAATGTCACAACCTGGCCCAGCGGATACCAATAGCTCACCCAGCGCCAGCCGTCGAATTCCGGCTTGCCGGTCAGGTCCATCCGCACCCGTTGTTCGTTGCTGACCAGGCGCAGCAGGAACCACTTCTGCTTCTGGCCGATGCACAGCGGCTGGCTGTGGGTACGTACCAACCGCTGTGGTAAACGATAACGCAACCAGCCACGGGTGCAGGCAAGAATTTCTACATCATCGCGTTCAAGGCCAACTTCTTCGTTCAGCTCGCGGTACAGGGCATCTTCCGGCGTCTCGTCAGGGTTGATACCACCCTGGGGGAATTGCCAGGCATCCTGGTTGATCCGTCGAGCCCATAGCACCTGCCCGGCATCATTCGTGAGAATGATCCCGACATTGGGGCGAAAACCATCCGGGTCGATCACGGCAGCAACCTCGCAAACGCATGTCAACGCATTGTTCCACAAAGCTTGCGAGCGCAGCAACGCGCCCGCCAAGCTTATGTGCAGCTGCGTGAAAACTCCGTATTCTGCGGGCCTACCCTGTGGCTGATGCGAGTGACCGCGATGCGCCTGGCTTTATTCGACCTGGACAATACCCTCCTCGGTGGCGACAGCGACCATGCCTGGGGTGACTATCTTTGCGAGCGCGGCATTCTCGACCCGGTCGCCTACAAGCAACGCAACGACAGCTTCTACCAGGACTACCTCAATGGCACCCTGGACCTGCAGGCCTACCTGGCCTTTTCCATGGAGATCCTGGCGGCAACACCCATGGCCAAACTCGACGAATGGCACCGCGACTTCATGCGCGACTGCATCGAGCCCATCATCCTGCCCAGGGCCCTGGCCTTGCTGCAGCAGCACCGCGAGGCGGGCGACCAACTGGTGATCATCACTGCTACCAACCGCTTCGTCACCGCACCGATCGCCCGGCGCCTGGGGGTGCGGGTGTTGCTGGCAACCGAGTGCGAGATACGCGACGGCCGCTATACCGGGCGTAGTACCGATATACCGTGTTTCCGTGAAGGCAAAGTGACGCGGCTGGAGCGCTGGATGCTGGAGAACGGCTTTGATCTTGAGGACAGCTACTTCTATAGCGACTCGATGAATGACCTGCCGTTGTTGCAGCGGGTGACCCACGCAGTGGCAGTGGACCCGGCCCCGGACCTGCGGGCCGAGGCCGATAACCGTGGGTGGCCGGTGATCTCGCTGCGGGATTGAGGTTTCGCGTGTCGGCCTTTTCGCGGGCACGCCCGCTCCCACAGGAATCACCACAGGCCTTGAGGGCTGCGCTGTACCTGTAGGAGCGGGTTCACCCGCGAAGAGGCCGGCACAAACAGCACAAGGCTGTCAGACCGGCTTGGCCCCCATCAGCCCGGCAATGGACAGGAAGCAAACCCCACTGAACACCGCCAGCGCCAGGGTGAACCGCAACCCGACCACCTTGGCCTTGCGCAGCCGGTTCAGCCGCACCAGCAGCCACCACAGGGCAAACGCACCGACGGTATAGATGACACTGGATGCCAACACCCAGGTCTGCCCCAGTGGCCAGCCCACCAGGTGTACCAGCCACCAGCCGGTGAACGGCATGCTCACCAGGCACAGGCCCATCACCAGCCAGACGAACACCAACGGCCGGCGCAGCAGCTTGGCGTAGGCCTCGGCATCGCCCTGGCGGCGGGCGCGCCAGGTCCAGATCGCCAGGCCCAGGGCACCCAGAAACAGCAGCGCGGTGGCAATGATGTGCAAGGTCTTGAGCGTGGTCAGGTGTTCCATGTCTCGGTCGTCCTTAAACTGGCATTTTGCGGTAGCTTCTTCGCGGGCTTACCCGCTCCTGCCAAGGTATCTCAGGCCTTGGGGCCTGCGCAGTACCTGCGGGAGCGGGCAAGCCCGCGAAAGGGCCATCAGCCCTAGCTTAGCCGCTCAGCCCAGGAACAGTTTGTAGGCCGGGTTTTCGGTCTCGTCCCAGTACGGGTAACCGATCTTGGCCAGCGCTGCCGGCACCAGGTGACGTTCGTCCTCCGGCACCTGCAGCCCCGCCACCACGCGCCCGTCAGCCGCGCCATGGTTGCGGTAGTGGAACATCGAGATGTTCCAGCGCCCACCCAGCTTGTTGAGGAAGTTGAACAGCGCCCCCGGCCGCTCGGGGAATTCGAAGCGCAGCACCATTTCGTCGCTGGCACCGGCCGAGTGGCCGCCGACCATATGACGAATATGCAGCTTGGCCAGTTCGTTGTCGGTCAGATCGGTAACCGGGAAGCCCTGCTCGGTCAGTTGCTGCACCAGCGCAGCGCGCGGGTCGTTTTCCGGGTGGGTCTGCACCCCAACGAAGATATGCGCTTCGTCAGAGGTGTGCTTGCGGTAGTTGAACTCGGTGATCTGACGCTTGCCGATAGCCTCGCAGAAGGCCTTGAAGCTACCCGGGCGCTCAGGGATGGTCACGGCGATGATCGCCTCGCGCTTCTCGCCCAACTCGGCACGCTCGGCCACATGGCGCAGGCGATCGAAATTGACGTTGGCACCGGAGTCGATGGCCACCAAGGTCTGGCCGCTGACGCCGTATAGCTCGACGTACTTCTTGATGCCCGCCACACCTAGCGCGCCAGCAGGCTCGGTGATCGAGCGGGTATCGTCGTAAATATCCTTGATTGCTGCACAGATTTCATCGGTACTGACAGTGACGACTTCGTCCACATGGTGGCGGCAGATATCGAACGTGTGCTGGCCAATCTGCGCCACCGCCACGCCATCGGCGAACAGCCCGACCTGCGGCAGCACCACGCGCTCACCGGCAGCCATGGCCGCCTGCAGGCAGTTGGAATCGTCCGGCTCGACACCGATTACCTTGATTTCCGGACGCAGGTACTTCACGTAGGCAGCAATGCCAGCGATCAGGCCGCCACCGCCCACCGGCACGAAGATCGCATCCAGCTGGCCAGGGTGTTGGCGCAGGATTTCCATGGCGACGGTGCCCTGCCCGGCGATGGTGTGCGGATCGTCGTAAGGGTGAACGTAGACGAAGCCCTTTTCATCGACCAGTTTCAGCGAGTAGGCCAGCGCTTCAGGGAACGAATCGCCATGCAGCACCACCTTGCCACCGCGCGAGCGCACGCCTTCGACCTTGATCTCCGGAGTAGTCTTGGGCATCACGATGGTGGCCTTGATGCCCATTTCGCGCGCGGCCAGGGCCAGGCCTTGGGCATGGTTGCCGGCCGAGGCGGTGACCACGCCACGGGCCAGTTCTTCCGGGCTCAGCTGGGCCAGTTTGTTATAGGCGCCGCGGATCTTGAACGAGAACACCGGTTGCAGGTCTTCGCGCTTGAGCAGAATCTGGTTGCCCAGGCGCTTGCTCAGCTGCCCGGCGCTCTGCAACGGGGTTTCGACGGCAACGTCATAGACGCGCGAGGTGAGGATCTTCTTGACGTACTGTTCGAGCATCGGGAAAGCATCACTGGGCCGCGGGACGAGGGCTGGGAGTCTACCCCAGCGCTACGTCGGGCGACCACAGCAAAGCCGTGCGAGCCGTTATACTAGGTGACTTTGAAACCGCCCTGCCCCTTCCGGAGCCCGCATGACCCAGGACCAACTCAAACAGGCCGTCGCCCAGGCCGCTGTCGACTTCATTCTGCCCAAGCTGGATGAAAAGAGCGTCGTAGGCGTCGGTACCGGTTCGACCGCCAACTTCTTCATCGATGCCCTGGCTCAGCACAAGACCGCTTTCGACGGCGCAGTCGCCAGCTCCGAAGCCACTGCCCAGCGCCTGAAGGGCCATGGCATCCCGGTCTACGAACTGAACAGCGTCAGCGAGCTTGAGTTCTACGTGGACGGCGCCGACGAGAGCGATGCACACCTGCACCTGATCAAGGGCGGCGGCGCAGCCCTGACCCGCGAAAAGATCGTCGCGGCCGTGGCCAAGACCTTCATCTGCATCGCCGACGGCAGCAAGCTGGTGCCGGTACTGGGGGCCTTCCCGCTGCCGGTCGAAGTGATCCCCATGGCCCGCAGCCACGTGGCGCGTCAGCTGGTGAAGCTGGGTGGCGACCCGGTGTACCGTGAAGGCGTGGTCACCGACAACGGCAACGTGATCCTGGATGTGTACAACCTGCAGATCACCAACCCGGTGGAGCTGGAAGCGCAGATCAACGCCATCGTCGGCGTGGTGACCAACGGTCTGTTCGCGGCGCGGCCGGCGGATCTGCTGTTATTGGGCACTGTTGAGGGCGTTAAGAGCCTCAAGGCCGAGTAAAACTCTTCGCGGGTAAAGCCGCTCCTACAGGTACCCCACAAGCCTGGAACCGAGGCGATCCCTGTAGGAGCGGGTTTACCCGCGAATAGGCCCTGACAGGCAATCAGTCAGCCGGCTGCTTGAACACATAGAACAGGTTCGGCTCACTGACCAGGTAAATGGTCCCCGCTTCATCCATCGCAATGCCCTCCGCCTGCGGCACCGTCGCCTGCAACCCCTGGAAGCCCTTGCGCAAAGACAAGGTACTCAGCGGCCTACCCTCGACATCCAGCTCCAGCACCAGCCGCGACTCGTCCGACAGCGCCAGCAGATGCCCGCTGCGTTCATCGAACTGCAAGCTCGACAAATCCCGCACAAACAACCGTGAATCGCGCTTGCGGTCCTGCACCACATGCACGGCGTAGGGCTTTTCCGGATTGTCATGTGGGAAGCCATGCACCTCATAGATCAGCATCGGGTCCCGCTCCTTTGCCACGAACAGGCGCTTGCCCGCTGAATCGTAGGCCAGGCCCTCGAAGCCCTTGTTGCCATTGAGGCCAATGCCCAACGTCAGCTGTTCGGCATCACCGGCATCGAGAAACATCGTGTCGTCTTCCAGTCGTACGCGAATCAGCCGCTGCTGACGCTCGTCGGTAATCACATAGCTGTTTGGCCCAACGTACTCCACAGCCTCCGGGTCGCCAAAGCCAGTCAGCGGCACACGTCGCAGGATACGGCCGTCCAGCGACAGCTCGATCAGCTCCGAACGTGCATTGGTGACCGTGAAGAGGGTTTTGCGGTCGGGGTCGTAGGTCAGCGCCGAAATGTCATCATCCAGCCCTTCGATCGGTTGCGCCTCCAGCACCACCCGGTAGCGGTCCAGGCCAATGCTGCGCTCCACAGGCTGCCACCAGGTCTTCAGATTGAACCAGCCACGCTCGAACAGGCGAAACTCCTGCCCAGCCCAGCCAAGCAGGAGCAGACCAACGGCAGCCAGAACAAGGAGCAGACGAACAAAACGACGCATAGGGACAGACTCGACACAAGGATGGCGAATCTAATCATGAATGGCTGAAGCAAAGCTTAATGCAAGCGTCAGGCAAATCTGATGATGTTGTCAGTTCTTCTTGAACCGATAGAAAAGCGCCGGCTCGCTGACCATGTACAAGTTGCCCTTGTCGTCCATGGCCACCCCCTCAGCCCGCGGAATGGTGTCTTCAAGCCCGTTGAAGCCGCCCAGCAGTGTCATGAAGCTGACTTGCTGGCCCTGCTCGTCCAGCTCCAGCAGCATGTTGGAATCGGCCGAGAGCACCAGCAAGTGCCCAGTACGCGGGTCGACCCCCAGGGCAGACAGGTTGCGCAAGTCGAGTTCATCGCTCGGCAACGGCTGTTTGTCACCCTGGAGCGGGCTGCGGCCATCGGTACTCCAGGTGTACAGCTTGGGCGGGCGCTCCTCGCCAATGATCAGGCGCTTGCGCAGCGGGTCCCAGGCGATGGCCTCGAAGCCCTTGTTGCTTTTGACCGACGGGCCCAGGTCGTGGCTCTGGAAGTCGTCGTGATTCAGTGCCGTGGTCTGCGCGTCCACCTTGACCACGGTCAGATCGTGCAGGCGCTCGTCAGTGATGGCCAGGTTGCCGTCTTCCAGCACCGCGACGCCTTCGGGGTTGTTCCAGCCGTTGAGCGGGATCTTGCGCAGCACATCGCCCTCCAGGCTCAGCTCGACCAGGATCGGGTTCTTGCCCATGACCGCGAACAGGGTGCGCGTTTGCGGGTTGAAGGCCACATCCGAGGCTTCATCATCATCCATGCCCGGCAGCGGTTTGGCGTCGATGTCCACCTGGTAATCCGGCAACCACACGCTTTCGCTACGCTCGGCGGTGCTTTCGAAGCCTTCTTTTACCCACAGTGCACCGCGGTCATCCCAGTGCATGGCCACGGCCACGCCATAGCCGATCACCGCCGCCACGGCCATGCCGAAGGGCCAGCGCAGGTAGAAGCGACGCTTGGGAGTTGCCGGGGCGCTGGAGGAGGATGGCATGCGGTGATCCTGGGGAAATGGGCGTAGGTGCGCGCATTATCCGGATTGGGTGTGAAAAATCGGTAAACAGGGCCGGCCTCTTCGCCGGTAAACCCGCGCCCAAGGTTCTGCACAGTATTCAAGGCCTGTGCAATCCCTGTAGGAGCGGGTTTACCCGCGAAGAAGGCGACGCGGTTTCGAGTTAAAGCACCCGGCTTTCGAAGCGGCTCACACCCGGCAGCTCCAGCACCAGCTCGTCACCGACATTGAACGGCCCAACGCCCGCCGGTGTACCAGTGAGGATCACATCCCCCGCCTGCAACGAGAAATGCGCTGCCATGTACTGAATCATCGGCACGATCGGGTTCAGCATCAGCGCGCTGTTACCCTCCTGGCGCACTTCGCCATTCACGGTCAGGCGCACCGGGATGTCTGTCACATCCTCGAAGCTGGCAGCCGAGACGAACGGTGGCAGCACGCAAGCGCCGTCAAAGCACTTGGCCAGCTCCCAGGGCAGGCCCTTTTCCTTCAGCTTGGCCTGCACGTCGCGCAGGGTCAGGTCCAGCGCCGGCGCGTAACCGGAAATGGCGTCCAGCACCTCTTCCTCGCTCGGATGGGTCGACAGCGGTTTGCCCAGCAGTACGGCAATTTCAACTTCATAGTGCACCGACCCACGCTCGGCCGGGATCTTGAAGCCACCTTCGGCCGGCACCACGCAGCTGCCCGGCTTGATGAACAGCAGCGGCTCGGTGGGGATCGGGTTGTCCAGTTCCTTGGCGTGCTCGGCATAGTTACGGCCGATGCACACCACCTTGCCCAGGGGGAAGTGAATGCGCGTGCCGTCTACGTACTGGTGCTGGTAACTCATGGCCGACTCCTCTGGATACTGCTTTTTATTCATGTGCAAAGATCTTACCCGGATTCATGATGCCGTTAGGGTCGAACACGGCCTTTATTGCTTTCATGCAGGCGATTTCTTCAGGGGAACGGCTGTAGCTCAGGTAGTCACGCTTTGTCATGCCTACACCATGCTCGGCAGAAATCGACCCGTTGTAACGCTCGACAATCTCGAACACCCACTTGTTGACCTTGGCACACGAAGCGAAGAAGTCATCCTTGCTCATATGCTCAGGCTTGAGGATGTTCAGGTGCAGGTTGCCGTCACCAATATGGCCGTACCACACCACTTCATAGTCCGGATAATGTTCAGAGACGATGACGTCGATATCGCGCAGGAACGCAGGCACTTTCGAGACAGTGACGGAAATGTCGTTCTTGTACGGTGTCCAGTGCGAGATGGTTTCCGACAGGTACTCGCGCAGCTTCCACAGGTTTTTCAGCTGGGTCTCGCTCTGGCTCATTACCCCATCCAGCACCCAACCCTGCGCGACGCAGTGCTCGAAGGTAGCCAATGCTTCGTTGGCAACGTCTTCAGTGCTGGCCTCGAACTCCAGCAATGCATAGAACGGGCAATCAGTCGCGAACGGCGCAGGTACATCGCCGCGGGCGAGGATCTTGGCCAGCCCCTTGTCGGAGAAGAACTCGAAAGCGGTCAGGTCCAGCTTGCCCTGGAAAGCGTGCAGCACCGGCATGATCGAGTCGAAGTCCGGTGTGCCCAACACCATGGCGGTGAGGTTGCGCGGTGCGCGGTCCAGGCGCATGGTGGCCTCGACCACGAAGCCCAGCGTACCCTCGGCACCGATGAACAGTTGGCGCAGGTCGTAGCCGGTGGCGTTCTTGATCAGGTCCTTGTTCAGTTCCAGCAACTCGCCCTTGCCGGTGACCACTTTCAGCCCGGCCACCCAGTTGCGGGTCATGCCGTAGCGGATCACCTTGATTCCGCCGGCATTGGTGCCAATATTCCCGCCAATCTGGCTGGAGCCGCTGGAAGCGAAGTCCACCGGGTAATACAGGCCTTGCTCTTCGGCAAAGGTTTGCAACTGGCGGGTGATGACCCCTGGCTGGCAAACCACAGTACGGTCGAAAGCATTGAAGCCAAGGATCTGGTTCATGTAGTCGAAGGCAACCACAACCTCGCCATTGGCCGCCACCGCACCAGCAGAAAGCCCGGTACGCCCGCCAGAGGGCACCAGCGCCACCTGGTGCGCATTGGCCCAGTGCACAATGGCTTGCACCTGTTCTACCGTTTTGGGAAAGACGATAGCGCTGGGCGCTGGCGGGTAATGCTTGGTCCAGTCCTTGCCATACGCTTCGAGGGAAACCGGGTCAGTCAGGACCTTGCCCGGGTCGACAAGGGTCATCAGTTCTTCAATAACAGCGGGGCGGGTCATCGCTGGAACTCTCGACTTATTCATGGTCACCCTGAGCACTCTTCAACTGTCGGGATAAGCTCAGATTGTGTCGCGTATGCTAGCATAGCCCTCCCGCTGTTCATGCTAAGGCTGCCCTCGCGCCTGGCATCACCCCTCGCCATTTTATCTCCGGGATACAGGTTTACGCAGATGAGCAAGACTTCTCTCGACAAGAGCAAGATCCGGTTCCTTCTTCTTGAAGGTGTGCACCAGAACGCGGTCGATACCCTCAAGGCCGCCGGCTACACCAACATCGAATACCTCACTGGTTCGTTGCCGGAAGCCGAGCTGAAGGAAAAGATCGCCGATGCCCACTTCATCGGCATCCGTTCGCGCACCCAGCTCACCGAAGAGATCTTCGACTGCGCCAAGAAACTGGTCGCTGTTGGCTGCTTCTGCATCGGTACCAACCAGGTTGACCTGGAAGCTGCCCGCGAGCGCGGTATCGCCGTGTTCAACGCGCCATACTCCAACACCCGCTCGGTCGCCGAACTGGTACTGGCCGAAGCCATCCTGCTGCTGCGCGGCATCCCTGAGAAGAACGCCTCCTGCCACCGTGGCGGCTGGATCAAAAGTGCTGCCAACTCGTTCGAAATCCGCGGCAAGAAACTGGGCATCGTCGGCTACGGCTCGATTGGTACCCAGCTTTCGGTACTGGCTGAGAACATGGGCATGCAGGTGTACTTCTTCGACCCGCTGACCAAGCTGCCACTGGGCAACGCCGTGCAGGTCACCAGCCTGAACGAGCTGCTGGGCCTGGCTGACATCGTCTCGCTGCACGTGCCTGAGCTGCCATCCACCCAGTGGATGATCGGCGAGAAGGAAATCCGCTCGATGAAGAAGGGCGCGATCCTGATCAACGCCGCCCGTGGCACCGTGGTCGAACTGGACCACCTGGCCGCTGCCATCAAGGACAAGCACCTGATCGGCGCTGCCATCGACGTGTTCCCGGTCGAGCCACGCTCCAACGACGAAGAGTTCGAGAGCCCGCTGCGCGGCCTCGACAACGTGATCCTGACGCCGCACATTGGTGGCTCCACCGCCGAAGCCCAGGCCAACATCGGTCTGGAAGTGGCCGAGAAACTGGTCAAGTACAGCGACAACGGTACTTCGGTGTCCTCGGTCAACTTCCCGGAAGTGGCCTTGCCAGCGCACCCAGGCAAACATCGCCTGCTGCACATTCACGAAAACATCCCGGGCGTGCTCAGCGAGATCAACAAGGTCTTCGCCGAGAACGGTATCAACATCTCCGGTCAGTTCCTGCAGACCAACGAGAAAGTCGGTTACGTGGTGATCGACGTTGACGCCGAGTACTCGGACCTCGCGCAAGAGAAACTGCAACAGGTCAAGGGCACCATCCGCTCCCGCGTCCTGTTCTAAGTCTGGGTGCAGCATGAAAAAGGGAGGCCATGAAGGCCTCCCTTTTTTATTTCACTTCAACCGTGATTTTCTTCGACTCGACGCTAGGCTTGAACGGCACGTGATACTGGTCACCCAGAATCAGTTGCAGGGTGTGCTTGCCCGGGGTCAGGGTAATGCTGGTTTCGGTCTGTGCCTTGCCGAAGTGCAGCACTTGCGGCCCTGCCGGCAGTGCGACGCCGGCCTCTGGCATCAGGCTGGTCGGCAGCGGCATGTCAGCCACGGGCTCCTTGTCGACATCCACCAGTAGATGGTGGTGCCCGGTGTGCGGTGTTTGATCGCCCGCAGGCTTGAGGCCCATACCCTCGATGCCGAACTTGACGGTGAAGGTCTTGTCGACCGTGGCACCATCGGCGGGGGAAACGATGAAGACCTTCGCCTCCTTGGGCGGCTCCTGGCTCTTCAGGGCGTCTGCGGCACTGGCGAACACCGACGCTCCCATCAGCAGACCGGCAACGGCAGCACGCGAAAATAGGCTGTTCATTCACTTCTCCTGTGATTCACTTATTGACCGCTGCCTGTCATCCAAAAGCGGCGGTAGTTCACCTTAGTTGAAATAACCGCCAAGGTGTTCACATTGCCTGACAGAAATATTTCAATCAGGGTTAAACAATGCCGAGGCTTGAAGGTCATAGGCTGCGCTCGATCACGGCGAGGAAGAAAGCCGTGGCGATCGTTTTCAATCTGCAAAAAGAAAAGGGGCATACATGCGTTCGACCATAGGTGTACTGCTGGCAGTACTGATCAGTCCATTGGCTCAGGCGGAGCTGATCGACGAAATCGCCGACCGGGGCGAACTGCGCATTGCCATACAAGCCGACAACTCGCCCTACGCTTTCAAACAAGACGACCATCTGACAGGTTTTGACATCGAATTTGGCCAGGCCCTGGCCAAGGAACTGGACCTGCGCGCCGAGTTCGTCGAAGCCCCGGCGACCGAAGTGCTGGCGGGTGTCGAGAGTGGCAAGTACGACATCGCACTCACCCCGTCGAGTGATTCGCTCACAGGCGACGGCCCGCTCGATGTGAGCCGGCCGATTGGCGAGAAGAAGCTGGTGATCCCGTTCCAGAAGGACAACCCGGCTTTTGAAAGCGCCGTAAACAATGCGTTGCAGCGCTTGAAGGACAGTGGCCGGACTGGCGAGCTTGAGCAGAAGTGGTTCAAGGGTGTGCAGGAGACTGCAGGCGGGCAGTAAGGTCTTATTTGCAACCTGTAGCCGCTAATACGGTAGCGGCGTCAACGGTGAACGGCGGGTGGAGATTGGCCACCAGGGCCGGCCTCTTCGCGGGTGAACCCGCTCCTACACGACGGGCTGTGTCCAACCACCGATGTATGTCCACCACCAATCTGTGTAGGAGCGGGTTTACCCGCGAATGCGGTGGCGGCGGCAACGGTGGACAGCGGGTGGAAATTGGCCAGCAGGGCCGGCCTCTTCGCGGGTGAACCCGCTCCTACACGACGGGCTGTGTCCAACCACCGATGTATGTCCACCACCAATCTGTGTAGGAGCGGGTTTACCCGCGAATGCGGTGGCGGCGGCAACGGTGGACAGCGGGTGGAAATTGGCCAGCAGGGCCGGCCTCTTCGCGGGTGAACCCGCTCCTACACGACGGGCTGTGTCCAACCACCGATGTATGTCCACCACCAATCTGTGTAGGAGCGGGTTTACCCGCGAATACGGTAGCGGCGGCAACGGTGGACAGCGGGTGGAAATTGGCCACCAGGGCCGGCCTCTTCGCGGGTGAACCCGCTCCTACACGACGGGCTGTGTCCAACCACCGATGTGTGTCCACCACCGATCTGTGTAGGAGCGGGTTTACCCGCGAAAGGGCCGGCACAGGTTCAAACAGATATATCAGCCAAAGCCCGCTGCGCCTGGTCGAGCTCCAGCTCGCTGAACACCTGCACCCCCGCCCGCCGCAGCAACGCGGTGGTTACCCCTTCCCCCGCCACTTTCACACCACTGAAGGTGCCATCATAGGTCAACCGGTTGCCACACGAAGGGCTACCAGACTTCAGCACCGCTACGCGGATGCCATGCCGGCGCACCAGTTCCAGCGCCAACTGCGCACCGGCCAGAAACTCGGCACTGACATCTTCACCCGTTACCGTCAGCACCTGCGTGTCACCATCGAGCACAGCGCGGCCCTGCCCTCCGGGTATCTCCGCTGGCGGCCGCGGTGTCGGCAAGCCGCCGGCCACCTCCGGGCACAACGGCACGACGCGCCCTTCAGCCTGCCACTGCTGCAACAAATCGGGATGGCCGCTGGCACGGCCGTCATAGCGTACTGGCTGCCCCAACAGGCAGGCGCTCACCAACACCTTGGGCATATCAGAAAAGGTCATTGCCACGCCTCCTGAACCAGCCGGTCAACGACAGCCGCTCGCGCCCGGCCGGCAATACTTCGTGAGGCACTTCGCCCGACAGGAAAACCACCAGGCAAGCGGCCACTGGCTCGACATCGTGCTCGACACCGTTGGCCAGAAACATGCGCAACTGGCCACCGTCATGCGGTTGCCAGCCTTCATTGAGGTAAAGCACCGCCGAGACCATACGCCGGTCATCGTCGCGGAAGCGGTCCAGGTGCCGGCGATAGAACGCCCCCGGTGGGTACAGGGCAAAGTGGCATTCGAAGTCTTCCAGGCCCAGAAACAGGCCTTGGTTGATCGCCAGGCGCAACTGATCCATAGCCGCCAGGTACTGGTCGCAGGCCTCGGCCTGCCCCGGGTCGATCCACTGGATCTGGTCACCGCGAATGGCTTCGCGCACCTCCTGGGTAGCACCCCGCCCAACCCCTGCGGGGTTGAGTTCGCCTTCGGCATCACGGCGCCGGCACTCGGCTGCCAGTGCGCGCACCAGGTCGGCAGGCAGAAATTGCGCCTGCTGGGACCAGCCATGGGTGGCCAGATCGTCGACGACGGCCGCAAGCATCGGGTATTCAGGGAAGATGTGCATGGCGCGCATCATATCCATTCGCCCTGTCGCCGCACAGCGCCACTTGGCCGAGAAACACGCGGATATCTCGACAAACCGGCGCCGGGCCAAGGACAATAGGCCCCTGCCGACAGGAGTCCTGAATGCGCCGTCTGTTTTCCCTGATTCTGCTGATGATCTGCACCTTGCCTGTCTGGGCAGACAACCTGGATCAACTGTACAAGGCTGCCGGCTGGCCCGACCAGCGCGCCCACTTCAACGATGCCCTGACCGCCGCCCAGGAGCGCTACCGCAACAGTTTGCCACCCGCCGTTTACCAGGCGCTGGTCAACAACAGCAACCAGCGCTTCCAGGCCCAGGCGATGGACCGTCGCGCCCAGACCAAGCTGCGCGCCACCCTGGCCAACCCGGCACCGGCCCTGGCCTTCTTCCAGTCACCGCTGGGGCGCAAAGTGGTGGCGGCCGAGCTCAGGGCCACCCGCAAGGACGAACTGGCGAAGAACGCCAAAGGCCTGCCCAAGATCCAGGCCAGCGACGATCGTCTGCTGGTCATCGGCCATCTGGCCCAAGCCCTGCCTGCACGAGAGGCCGGCGCCGAAGTCAGCCTTGCCATCGCCGGTGTAGCCGCCGACAGCCTCAGCTCGATGATCCCCGGCCTGTTCGGCGGCGGCCAGGCCCAAAGCCTGCTGGATGGCCAGCGCCAGCGACTGATGGGGCAGATTGGCGAAGACCTGAACAACACCCTGCTGTACGTCTACCGCGACCTGTCCGATGCCGAACTGGAAGCGTTCGCCACCTTTGCCGAGTCGCCCGAGGGCAAGGCTTACTACCAGGCGGCCCTGGCCGCTGTGCGCGCCGGCCTGGCGGTTGGCCAGAGCGCCGACGACCTGAAGTGATCAGCCCAGACGCTGGTCGATGAAGTCGAAGTAGCGCTGGCGGATGCCCGGCAATTCGTTGGCCAGGTGGTGACGGGCCTCGGGCAGCATCAGGATCTGCGGCTCGGCAAACTTGGCCTTGAGCACTTCAAGGTTGTAGGGCCAGTCCACCGTACCATCCGCCTCCCCCTGCACGATCAATGGCCGCCGCGCACTGCGCGGCGCGGCCTCGATGCGTTTGACCCAGGCGATCAGTGCGCCCACCCAGGCCGTTGGCAGGCGACGCGGTTGCAGCGGGTCGGCCTCCAGGAACGGCAGGAAGGCCGGGTCGTTGGTGTTCTCACTGAAGCGCCGTTCGATGCCATTGACGAAGTGGCGCAGCACGCAATAACTGAACTTCGACCAGCGCCAGGAACATGGCCGCACAAGCGGGGCCAGCAGGATGACCTGGCCATCGATGGGGCTGCGTGCGCCATGGTGCAGCAGATGGTCCACGGCAATCGCCCCCCCCGTGCTCTGCCCACAAAGGTGCCACGGGTGCGGCAGTTGCAGCGTGTGCACCTGTTCGAACAAGGCCTCCAGCACCTGCTGGTACACCGCGAAGTCAGTGATGCTGGCCCGCTCGCCGCTGGACAGGCCGTGGCCGGGCAGGTCGCAACTGATCACCGCAAAACCTTGCTTGAGTGCCCACGCAATCACATGCTGGTACAGCCCCATGTGGTCGTAATAGCCGTGCAGCAGGAACAGCGTCGCGCTTGGCTGCTCGGGTAGCCAGGCCTGCCCGACCAGGTCGAACCCCGCCGCCTGGAAGCTGCCTAGCCAGCTGTGTGCCGGCAGGTTCAGGCCATAGAAGCGCTGGTAGTCCTGCGCTTGTGCCGACAGTGGCTGGCGAGTGGTGAACGGCGCCAGGCTGGTGCGCAGGCGGTCGGGGTGAAAGGCAGGGGGCATCGGGTACATCCACATTGATGCAAGTATTGAACTGGAATCTTCAGCTCTGGCCGGCGCCATGGCAAGCTTGCTCACCTCGAACAACCAGCATCGAACTAATTGTGGGAGCGGCCTTGTGTCGCGAAAGGGCCGCAAAGCGGCCCCAGCGATCTATGCATGATGCCGAGATCCTGGGGCCGCTGCGCGGCCCTTTCGCGACGCAAGGCCGCTCCCACAGGGATCGCGCCAGTTTTTAGAAATTGAGCAAGACAGCTGCTCCCACAAGGGCCACCGACTCTTCATGAATAGCCGAATCATCAAACCGCTGTGCACGGTCATCGCCTTGTTGGTCGGCGCCGTAATCCTCTGGCAGGCCTACAGCGCCTTTCAGGCTCGCTACCTGCGCCCGTTCGACAACCAGGCCACGCTGTTCGACGGCAGCCAGTTACAGCTACCTGCCGAGCTGGCCGGTGCGGGCCCGATCCGCGTGGTGCATTTCTGGGACCCGGCCTGCCCATGCAACGTCGGCAACCA
Source organism: Pseudomonas sp. BP6 (assembly GCF_017875935.1). Taxonomy (NCBI): domain Bacteria; kingdom Pseudomonadati; phylum Pseudomonadota; class Gammaproteobacteria; order Pseudomonadales; family Pseudomonadaceae; genus Pseudomonas; species Pseudomonas sp. BP6. The sequence goes on along the minus strand of NZ_JAGINI010000001.1, from coordinate 5,609,730 downwards.
ACAGCACCTGGGCGACCTTGTCAGCCAGTTCGCAGGCCACGACGTTACCTTCCATGTGCTGCAAAAGCCTGGCAGCCACGGCCAGCTACCGGCCAATATCGGTAGCTTGCAACCCATCACCCACCTGCCCGGCAGCGAGCACCTACCTGCCTCCCCGGCCGTGGCCATCTGGGACCGGCAAGGCCGCCTGGCTTACTTTGGCCCGTACAGCGAAGGCGCCGTGTGCAACGCCAGCAACAGCTTCATCGAGCCAATCCTCAAGGCTTTGCTCGACGGCCGCCAGGTCAGCGCCTCCAATACCCTGGCGGTAGGCTGCTACTGCCCTTGGTCGGGCTGACAGACCCGCGCCGGGTTGCCCACCACCGTCGCGCCCGCGGGCACATCCCGGGTCACCACACTGCCGGCGCCGACGATGGCGTTATCACCGATGCTCACCCCCGGCAGGATGATTGCCGCACCGCCAATCCACACGTTGTCGCCGATGGTCACCGGCCGCCCGCTCTCCAGCCCGCTGCGCCGCACTTCAGGATCGAGCGGATGGTCGGCGGTGTAGATCTGCACGTTGGGGCCAATCTGGCAGTCGTCGCCAATGCGCACCGGCACGACGTCAAGGATCACGCAGTTGAAGTTCATGAAGGTATTACGGCCAACGCTGATGTTGTAGCCGTAGTCGCAATAGAACGGTGGGCGAATCACCGCGCCTTCGCCAACCTGGCCAAAGTGCTCCACAAGCAGCCCGTGGCGTGCGTCGTTGAGCAGTTCGACACTGTTGTTGTAGCGGAGCATCCAGTGCTTGTTGGCGATCTGCTCAGCCTGCAGTTCAGGGCAGCCAGCGTGGTAGAGCTGGCCGGTGAGCATTTTGTGTTTTTCGCTGAGGGACATGGAAACTCCTTCCTGGGGCTATGCTCTGTTCGCGAATCCGCCGATGATCGGACCACATTTTCCGTTTGAATGCACAAGGAGTCTGAATGAAGCGCAGCCTGACCCTGCTGGCGGTGGTAGTCACCGTGGCCGCTGGCGCCGGTTACTGGTACGTGCAGGGCAAGCTGCCGCAGCGCGAGGGCGAGGTCGCCGTTGCCGGTCTGCAAGCCCCGGTCAGCGTGCGCTACGACGCCCGCGGCGTGCCACACCTGCAGGCGCAGAGCGAGCCGGACCTTTACCGCGCACTGGGCTACGTGCATGCCCAGGACCGGTTGTTCCAGATGGAGATCCTGCGCCGCCTGGCCCGTGGTGAACTGGCTGAGGTGCTCGGCGACAAGCTACTGCCCACCGATACCCTGTTCCGCAGCCTGCGCATACGCGAGCAGGCCGCGCTGATGGCCAAGCGGCAGGATCCGCAGGCGCCGGCATGGCAGGCCCTGCAAGCCTACCTCGATGGGGTCAACAGTTGGCAGGCCAGCCACCCCAAACCCACGGAATTCGACCTGCTCGGCATCCCCCCGCGCCCGTTCACCGCCGAGGACACGCTGAGCATCGCCGGCTACCTGGCCTACAGTTTTGCCGCCGCGTTCCGCACCGAGCCTGCTCTGACCTACATCCGCGACCAGCTTGGGCCTGACTACCTGAAAATATTCGACCTTGGCTGGCAACCCGAGGGCGCGCTGGGCACGCCACTGGCCGCCGCCGACTGGCAAAGCCTGGAAGCACTTGCGCGCTTAAGCCATGAGGCGCTGAGCGACGCCGGTATCCCGCAGTTCGAAGGCAGCAACGCCTGGGCGGTGGCGGGTAGCCGCACCCGCAGTGGCAAGCCGTTGCTGGCTGGCGACCCGCACATCAGCTTCGCCGTACCTGCGGTGTGGTATGAAGCCGAGCTGTCAGCGCCCGGCTTCAACCTCTACGGCTATTTCCAGGCACTCAACCCGTTCGCCCTGCTCGGCCACAACCGTGACTTTGGCTGGAGCCTGACCATGTTCCAGAACGATGACGTTGACCTGGTCGCCGAAAAGACCAACCCCGCCAACGCCGATCAGGTGATGGTCGATGGCCAGTGGCGCACACTGGAAATGACCGAACAGAAGATTGCTGTCAAAGGCGAGCAGCCGGTCACCATCAGCTTGCGCCGCTCGCCCCACGGCCCGATCGTCAACAACGTGCTGGGCAGTACCTCCGGCACCACGCCAATCGCCATGTGGTGGGCATTCCTGGAAACTGAAAACCCGATCCTCGACGGCTTCTACCAGCTCAACCGCGCCGACACCCTGGGCAAGATGCGCGAGGCCGCCGCCAAGGTTCACGCGCCCGGGCTCAACTTTGTCTGGGCCAATGCCCGTGGCGATATCGGTTGGTGGGCAGCGGCAAAGCTGCCAATCCGCCCCGACGGCGTCGACCCGGCGTTCATCCTCGACGGCGCCAATGCGCAGGCCGACAAGCTCGGTTTCTACCCCTTCAGCGTCAACCCGCAGCAGGAAAACCCCACGCGCGGCTATATCGTTTCGGCCAACTACCAGCCACCGGCGGCGGTGCCGATACCGGGTTACTACAACCTGCCCAACCGTGGCCGCCAGCTTGATCGTCACCTGGCCAACCCAGAGGTGAAATGGGACACCCAAAACAGCCAGGCACTGCAGCTGGACACCGCCAGTGACTATGGCCCGCGCACCCTTGCCCCGCTCCTGGCAACCCTGCGTGCAGTGGCCGAAGGTGACGAAGAGAAAGAGCTGGTCGAGCAACTGGCGGCTTGGGCTGGCGACTACCCGCTCGACTCGACCAGCGCCACACTGTTCAACCAGTTCCTCTATGAACTGGCATTCGCGGCCCTGCATGACGAGCTGGGCGATACCTGGTTCCCGGTGCTGATCAGCACCCGCGTGATCGACGCCGCCTTGCCACGCCTGGCAGCGCAAGCCGATTCACCCTGGTGGAACACCCGTGGTGGCAGCCAGCATACCGACCGTACCGCCGTCGTGCGCACGGCCTGGCAGAAAAGCTTGAAGCATCTGCGTGACACCTTGGGCAGCGATCCGGCCAGCTGGCAATGGGGCAAGGCCCATACCCTGACCCACAACCATCCGCTTGGGGTGAAAAAGCCGCTGAACCTGCTGTTCAACGTTGGGCCATTCGCCGCACCCGGTACCCATGAGGTGCCGAACAACCTCTCGGCGAAGATCAGCTCTGCGCCATGGCCGGTGACCTATGGGCCGTCGACGCGGCGGCTGATCGACTTCGCCGATGCCGGGCAGGCCCTGACCATCAACCCGGTCGGGCAGAGTGGCGTGCCGTTCGACCGGCATTACGCGGACCAGGCTGAGGGGTATGTGCAGGGGCAGTATCAGCGGGCGCAGATGGGGGTGATTCCGGCGCAGAGTACCTTACGGCTGGTACCCCCGAGGTAAGGGGCTGCTTTGCAGCCGGTTCGCAGCAAAAGGGCTCTAGGGTGCTGTGCGGGCAGGGCTGAAAAAAAACGCCGACACAAAGGTGTCGGCGTTGGCACATACCGGGCGTTGCTAGCGAAATCAGAACGCCGGCAGTACGGCACCTTGGTACTTCTTGGCAATGAATGCCTTGACTTCCGGGCTGGTCAGGGCCTTGGCCAGTTTCTGGATGGCCTCGCTGTCCTTGTTGTCCGGGCGGGCCACCAGGAAGTTCACGTAGGGCGAATCGGAACCTTCGATCACCAGCGCATCTTTAGCCGGGTTCAGTCCAGCTTCGAGGGCATAGTTGGTGTTGATCATGTCCAGGTCGACCTGGTCCAGCACACGGGGCAGCATGGCCGACTCAAGCTCGCGGAACTTCAGCTTCTTCGGGTTCTCGGCGATGTCCTTGGGGGTGGCCAGGGCATTCTTCGGGTCTTTCAGGGTAATCAGGCCGGCCTTCTGCAGCAGCAGCAGGGCGCGGCCGCTGTTGCTGCCTTCGTTAGGGATGGCAACGGTTGCGCCTTCTTTCAGCTCGCTCAGGGCCTTGACCTTCTTCGAGTAACCACCGAAGGGCTCTACGTGTACACCCACCACGGTTTCCAGGTGGGTGCCCTTGCCTTCGTTGAAGTTCTGCAGGTACGGCAGGGTCTGGAAGTAGTTGGCATCCAGACGCTTCTGGTCAACCTGCACGTTCGGCTGTACGTAATCGGTGAAGACCTTGATCTGAAGGTCCACGCCTTCTTTTGCCAGGGTCGGCTTGATCAGTTCGAGAATTTCGGCGTGCGGTACCGGGGTAGCGGCAACCACCAGTTTCTCGGCAGCAGCGGCCAGGCCGGAGAACGACAGGGCAGCAGCCAGGGCAGTGGTCAGCAGGGTCTTCTTCATGGTGGTCCTTGTTCTGAATCTGGGCCATCGACGATGGCGAGTCGGGTGCCCAACCGGTCACCAGTGGGCTTGAGGCGGACGATACCCAAATTTTTTATTCCGCAACAATATCTTTTACTTAGCTGCTTATTCCAAAAACATAATGGCATCAGCCGCTCTCCCCATGAGCGATGCCTAACGCGCGGGGTCGGGCAGGTCGAGATCCTCTGGCAGGATCTCTTCGCCGTCATTGACCAGCAAGGCAAAGTGGATGACGTTCTCCAGCTCGCGGGTATTACCGGGCCAGAAATGTGCCTCCAGCACCTGCTGCGCCGCCTCGCTCACCAAGGGCACAGGCCGCTGCAGGCGCACGCTGTAGATGCCCACGAAGTACTCGGCCAGCGGCAGGATATCGCCCGGTCGCTCGCGCAGCGGCGGCAGCTCCAGCGCGCCCTCGCGCAGATACTGGTACAGGCGCTCGTTGAAGCGCCCTGCACGTACCACACGCGCCAGGTCGATGCTGGTGGCGGCGACCAGGCGCACATCCACCGGCTGTGGCTGCTGCGCACCCACCCGAGTGACCTCGCGGTTTTCCAGAGCCGCCAGCAGCTTGCCCTGGATGGCCAGCGGCAAGTCGGCAATCTCGTCCAGGTACAAGGTGCCGCCGCTGGCCGAACCGAACCAGCCGGCGCGGCTGCTGGCCGTACCGCCATGGCTACCGGCGCTATAGCCAAATAGCTCGGCATCGGCGTAGGTGGGGCTGATGGCCGCGCAGTTGACCGACACGAACAACCCACCCCGGTCGCTGGCACGGTGGATCTGCCGGGCCAGCAGCTCCTTGCCGGTACCGGTCTCGCCACGGATCAGCACCGGCAAAGGTTGTGGCGCCAGGCGCTCAAGGTCCTCGCGCAGCCGCTGCGAGCGCGGGTCGATGAACACCAGCGCCTTGGCACGAATGCTCAGCGGGCTCTTGTCCAGCTCGGGGAAGGTCAGCAGCGGCTGGCCGAACGGGTTTTGAAACGTCATGACGAACTCCCGCCCCAGGCCCGTAATGGCCAGGCGTCAGGCAAAGGGTGAACAGTGAGGGCGATCAGGCGCGGAGCAGTGCGCGCTGCTCGATCCGGCTCTGCAAGCGATACAGGTAGGCGAAGCCTTGTTCCCAGCGCTCATGACCGGACTTGACGTTGATGTGCCCGGCATTGCTCAGCAACCCTGCTTCGGCGCCCCATGCCTGGGCCAGGTACAGCGCCCTCGGCACGCTCACGGCCGGGTCGTTGTCCGAGCTGACGACCTGGTTGGGAAACGGCAGCACCTCGGTAGGGATCGGCGCAAAGTTGCGCAGCACTGGCGCGCAGGTGGGCCGTTCGACATCTGCCGGCGCCACCAGCAGTGCACCACGCACCTGCCGTAGCAAGGCCGGGCTTGCCTGCGCAGCCCAATGGGCGACAGTGATGCAACCGAGGCTGTGGGCAATCAAGATCACCGGCGAGCGCTCGGCGGCAATCGCCTGCTCCAGCGCGTGCACCCAGTCCTGCCGCTGCGGGGTAAGCCAGTCTTCCTGTTCGACCCGTGCACTGTTGGGCAGGGTGCGTTGCCAGTGACTCTGCCAATGGTTGTCTGGCGACCCTTGCCAGCCCGGCACAATCAGGTAGCGAATCGAGTCATTGCGCATGGGGACGCCTCCAGTAAGTTTGCGTGCTTGGAGACAAGTATAGGGAAGGCGACATATACGTAAAGGAATAAGAAAATATTTGATAATTCCTTAATAGAATAAACAACACACTGCAGTCGCTCTCGCGTAAAGGCCTGCATAACCGCCCCATCCACCTTTCAGGTAAAAAAACCCGGGACCATGCCCGGGTTCTCTTATCCTTGTGCGACTCAGATATCCGCCACCTTCTGCCACACCTTCGGCCGGAAGAATAACGTTTCCCCCCGCGCCAACCCGGTCAGGCTGTCATGGTCTTTCACCACCTCGGCCTCGATCAGCTCGCTCTGCCCTTCCACCTTCAAGGTCACCCGCGTGGTTGCGCCCAACGGCCGAATGTCGCGCACCTCGGCCGCATGGTGTCCTTCGGTCTCGTGCCGCGACAGCGACACCTCGTGCGGGCGAAACAGCACGTGATGCCCTTCGCTCAAGGCCAGGCGGTTGGAGTCACCGAGGAAGTGGTAGACGAAATCATTGGCCGGCTGATCGTATACCTCACCTGGCGAGCCGATCTGCTCGATCACGCCCTTGTTCATCACCACGATGCGGTCGGCTACTTCCATGGCTTCTTCCTGGTCGTGGGTAACGAACACCGACGTCAGGTTGATATCCTCGTGCAGCCGCGCCAGCCAGCGACGCAACTCCTTGCGCACCTTGGCATCCAGCGCACCGAATGGCTCGTCCAGCAGCAGTACCTTCGGCTCCACCGCCAGGGCGCGGGCCAGGGCGATACGCTGACGCTGTCCACCGGAAAGCTGCTCGGGATAGCGGTCGGACAACCAGTCCAGTTGCACCATATTCAGCAACTCATGCACCTTCTCGGCAATCTTGCTCTCACTCGGGCGCTCGCCCTTGGGCTTCATGCGCAGGCCGAAGGCGACGTTGTCGAACACGCTCATGTGGCGGAACAGCGCGTAGTGCTGGAACACGAACCCGACGTTACGGTCACGCACGTCATGGCCGGAAACGTCCTCGCCATGGAACACGATGTTGCCTTGGTCCGGGGTTTCCAGGCCGGCAATGATGCGCAGCAGGGTGGTCTTGCCGCAGCCGGACGGGCCGAGCAAAGCCACCAGCTCGCCGCTGTTGATGTCCAGGTTGATAGCGTTCAGGGCCTGGAAACTGTTGAAGCGCTTGCTGACGTTACGAACTTCGATCGACATGAATCATTCCTCCGCGGCGCTGTGGCGCAGGCGGTTAATACGGTTCTCGCTCCACTGCTTGAGCAGCAGGATGAAGAGCGCCAGGATCAGCAACAGGCTGGCCACGCTGAAGGCCGCGACGTGGTTGTACTCGTTGTAGAGGATCTCCACATGCAGCGGCAAGGTGTTGGTCACGCCACGGATATGGCCCGACACCACCGACACCGCGCCGAATTCGCCCATGGCCCTCGCGGTACACAGCACCACGCCATAAATCAGGCCCCATTTGATGTTCGGCAGGGTGACGTGCCAGAACATCTGCCAGCCGTTGGCACCGAGCAGCCGTGCAGCCTCCTCCTCTTGCGTGCCCTGCTCCTGCATCAGCGGGATCAGCTCACGGGCCACGAATGGTACGGTAACGAAAATGGTCGCCAGGACAATGCCCGGCAGGGCGAACACGATCTGGATATCGTGGTCCTGCAGCCACGGCCCGAACAGGCCTTGTGCGCCGAACATCAGCACGTAGACCAAGCCGGCGATCACGGGCGAGACCGAGAACGGCAGGTCGATCAGGGTGACCAGGATGCTCTTGCCACGGAAGGTGTACTTGCTCACGCACCAGGCGGCGCTCACGCCAAATACCAGGTTGAGCGGCACCGAGATAACCACGGCGAGCAGGGTTAGCTTCAGCGCCGACAACGCATCGGGTTCGAAAATCGCCTCGAAGAAGGTGCCAAAACCGTTCTTCAGCGCCTGGGATACCACGATCACCAGCGGCAGCAGCAGGAACAGGGTGAAGACCAGCCAGCCAAGGCCGATCAGGATACGCCGCGCCGTGGCACTGCCACGGCGGGCGGCGTTGGCTGCGGCACTTGCACTCAGGGATGAACTGGACATGCCGGCCTCCTTCAAGGGGTTTCGATGCGGCGCTGCAGCAGGTTGATCAGCAGCAGCAGGATGAAGGAAACCACCAGCATCAGCACGCCGATGGCGGTCGCGCCGGTGTAGTCGTACTGGTCGAGCTTGACCATGATCAGCAGCGGCAGGATCTCGGTCTTCATCGGCATGTTGCCGGCAATGAAGATCACCGAACCGTACTCGCCTACGCCACGGGCGAAGGCCAGGGCGAAGCCGGTGAGCCATGCCGGCAGCAGGGCCGGTGCCAGGATGTGGCGGAACACCTGCAGTGGTTTGGCCCCCAGGCAGGCTGCAGCCTCTTCCACTTCACGCGGGATGTCAGCCAGTACCGGCTGCACCGTGCGCACCACGAACGGCAAGGTCACGAAGGTCAGTGCCAGGGTGATGCCCAGCGGGGTGTAGGCGATCTTGAAGCCCAGGTCGGTGGCGAACTGGCCGACCCAGCCCTGCGGCGCGTACAGGGCCGTCAGGGCGATACCGGCAACCGCGGTGGGCAAGGCGAACGGCAGGTCGATCATGGCATCGATGATCTTGCGTCCGGGGAAGGTGTAGCGCACCAGCACCCAGGCCAGCAGGGTACCGATCACACCGTTGATGATGGCGGCGAACAGGGCGGTGCCGAAACTCAGCTTGAGCGCGGCGATCACCCGCGGCGCACTGATGATGTTCCAGAACTGCTCGAAGGTCAGCTGCGAGGCATGAATGAACATGGCCGCCAGCGGTATCAGCACGATCAGGCTGAGGTACACCAAGGTGTAGCCCAGCGTCAGCCCGAAGCCGGGTATGACGGGGGAGATACGACGCGACATAAATATCCCTGGTTGAACGCACTCAGCCCGGAAACAATCCCGGGCCGGTGCAAGCTTTTGAATGCTGGGGCTGCTTGGCAGCCCATTCGCGACACAAGGCCGCTCCCACAGGGGATCATGGTTCCTTGTGGAGGCGACCTTGTGCCACGAATGGGCCGCAACGCGGCTCCGCTTTCCTTTGGCCCTTACTGTGCCTGATAGATCTGGTCGAACACACCGCCATCATTGAAGAATTTCGGTTGTGCAGCCTTCCACCCACCAAAGTCCTTGTCGATGGTCACCAGGTCCAGTTTCGGGAACTGCTTGCCGAACTCCGCAGCGACTTTCTCGTCACGCGGGCGGTAGAAGTTCTCGGCGGCAATTTTCTGCCCGGCCGGGCTGTACAGGTGCTTGAGGTATTCGGTGGCAATCTCGGTATTGCCCTTGCGCTCGGCGTTCTTGTCGACCACGGCCACTGGCGGCTCGGCCAGGATCGACAGCGACGGCACGACAATGTCGAACTTGTCGGCACCACCGTCTTCCTTCAGGGCCAGGAAGGCCTCGTTTTCCCAGGCCAGCAACACGTCGCCCTGGCCATTGTTGACGAAGGTGATGGTCGAACCACGGGCGCCGGTATCCAGCACCGGTACATGCTTGAACAACTCCTGCACATAGGCCTTGGCCTTCTCTTCGCTACCGCCGGCCTTCAGGCCGTAGGCCCACGCCGCGAGGAAGTTCCAGCGCGCACCGCCAGAGGTTTTCGGGTTCGGGGTGATGACCGAGACGTCCTTCTTGATCAGGTCGCCCCAGTCCTTGATGCCTTTCGGGTTGCCCTTGCGCACCAGGAACACGATGGTCGAGGTGTACGGGGTGCTGGCGTCAGGCAGGCGGGTCTGCCAGTTCTCGGGCAAGGTCTTGCCAAGCTTGGCCACTTCGTCGATGTCACCGGCCAGGGCCAGGGTCACCACGTCGGCGCGCAGGCCGTCGATCACCGCACGGGCCTGCTTGCCCGACCCCCCATGGGATTGCTGGATTTTCACCTTGTCACCCGGGTGGGCCTGTTGCCAGTGTTTGATGAACTCGGCGTTGTACTGCTGGTAAAGCTCACGGGTCGGGTCGTAGGACACGTTGAGCAGTTCGTAGTCCTTGGCGATGGCGGAACCGGCAAAAACAGCGCTGGCCAGGGCGGCGAGCGCATAACGGCGGATGGACATGGTGAAGCTCCCGATTGGCATTTTTCCAGTTTTGGATGTTGCACCGCAGATCAGCCGGGCTTGTTGCCGGGCTGTTGCAGGCGGAACTTCTCCTTGCGCTCGATCTGCACAACCTGAGCGTTGTGCACGGTGATCTCCACCGCACCGAAACGCAGGTCGCGCAAGGCGCTCTGAATTTCACGCAAGAGGGTGGCTTCGTCCTGGCCGTCGATGCTGCGCAGAGATGCACTCATGCTCGTTCTCCTTGGAGTGAGGGCGCCGGGCAGAGGTTTGAAGGGGGGTTGCGCCTGGCTTGAGGGCAATAGTAGTGAGGCGCAGTTATTCTTAAAAATACTGTTTAAGAATTTTTATATAACCTTTTTAAAGCACACATCCCCTTGTAGGAGCGGGTTTACCCGCGAATGCGGTAGTCGATGCACCATCGCATTCGCGGGTAAACCCGCTCCTACAAGGGGCCATATGGGCCTTCAGGAGTGTTTCTGCGGCTCGCGAATCTTGTACCAGGCCACGTACAGCGCCGGCAGGAACAGCAGCGTCAGCAAGGTCGCCACGATGATCCCGCCAATCATGGCGTAGGCCATGGGGCCCCAGAAAACCTCGCGGGCAATCGGGATCATGCCCAGGCTCGCCGCCGCCGCCGTCAGCAGGATCGGCCGGCGCCGGTGGTTGGTGGCCTCCACCACCGCATTCCACGGCGACAGGCCGTGGGCTTCGAACTCGTCTATCTGGGTCACCAGAATCACCGAGTTACGAATGATGATGCCCGCCAGCGCAAGGATGCCGAGGATCGCCACGAAGCCCATCGGCGTCCCCGTGGGCACCAACGCCAGCACTACACCAATCAGGCCCAGCGGCGCCACGCTGACCACCAGGAACAGCTTCTGCACGCTGTGCAACTGGATCATCAGGAAGGTCGCCATCAGGAACAGCATCAGTGGGATGACCTTGGCGATCGGCCCCTGGGCCTTGCTGCTTTCTTCAACCGTACCACCCGTGGCCACTTCGTAACCGACCGGCAGCTTGCTGGCGAACTCGTCAATTTTCGGCTTCAACTGGGCCACCAGGTCGGTGGGCTGGATGTCGCCGTTGACCGAGGCCTTGATGGTGATGGTTGGCTTGCGGTCGCGTCGCCATACCAGTGGCTGCTCCAGCTCGTAGCGCACGGTGGCGAACGACAGCAGTGGGATCGAGGTGCCGTTAGGGGTAAGAATTTGCAGGTTCTGCAGAGTATCAGGCGAGCCACGCTCGCTGTCTTCGGCGCGGGCGACCACATCGACCAGGTAGATGTTGTCGTTGACCTGGGTGATCTGCACGCCACTGACGATGCTGTTCATCACATTGGCAACATCTTCGGACGACAGGCCCAGCTGGCGTGCCTTGTCCTGTGCAATTTCCACGCGCAGCACCTTACCCGGCTCGTTCCAGTCGTAGATCATCTCGCCGATGTGCTCGTTCTGGTCGAGCAAGGTGGCCAGCTCAATGGCGTGTTTGCGTACTTGGTCGATGTCGGCACCGCTGACCCGGTACTGGATCGGCCGGCCCACTGGCGGGCCCATCTCCAGCGATTGCACGTTGGTGCCGACACCGACGAATTCTTCATGCAGGATCTTCTGCAGGCGGTCCATCAAGGCCTGACGCTCTTCGAAGCCCTTGCTGACAATCACCAGCTGCGCGTAGTACGGGTTCTGCAACTGCTGATCGAGGGGCAGGTAGAAGCGGATCGCGCCTTGGCCAATGTAGGTACTCCAGTGCACCAGGTCCGGGTCGTCCTTGATCCGCGCCTCGAAGCGGTCGACCACCTTGCGCGTCTCCTCGATCGAAGCGTTCTGCGGCAGGTTGAGGTCGACGAGAATTTCCGGGCGGTCCGAGGACGGGAAAAACTGGTTCTGCACAAAACGCATGCAGAAGATCGACAGGGCGAACAGCACCACAGTGCCGATGATGGTCAACCAGCGGTTGCGCATGCACCACAGCAACCCGCCTTCAAATGCCCGCCCGACCCGGCCAGGCTCAGCCTCGTGGGCCTTGAGCTTGTCGCTTTTGAGAATATGCACCCCAAGCACCGGCGCGAAGAAAACCGCCACCACCCACGACACGATCAGGGCCACGGCGATCACCGCGAACAGGGTGAACGTGTATTCACCCGCAGAGCTGGCGTTGAGGCCGATAGGCACGAACCCGGCCACGGTCACCAAGGTGCCGGTAAGCATGGGGAAGGCTGTGGAGGTGTAGGCGAACGTCGCCGCCTGCTCCTTGCTTTCGCCCATCTCCAGCCGCGTGACCATTACCTCCACGGTAATCATCGCATCGTCCACCAGCAGGCCAAGCGCAATGATCAGCGCGCCCAGCGAAATCCGCTGCATGGTGATGCCGCTGTACTCCATGAACACGAACACCATGGCCAGCACCAGCGGGATCGAGCAGGCCACCACCAGCCCGGCGCGCACGCCAAGACTGACAAAACTCACGGCCAGCACGATCACCACCGCCTCGAACAACGCGCTGGTGAAACCGCCGACCGCCTGCTTGACCACCACGGCCTGGTCAGAAACGGTGTGTACACCGACACCCACCGGCAGGTCCTGGACCACCTGGTCCATGCGCTTTTTCAACGCCGCACCGAACACTTGGATGTTACCGCCGGCCTTCATGCCGATGGCGAGGCCAATGGCTGTCTGGCCGTTGTAACGGAACATTGGCGAAGGCGGGTCGACGTAGCCGCGCTCGATGTCGGCGATATCGGCCAGGCGGAAGAAGCGGTCGTTGATCCTCAAATTGACGGTTTGCAGGTCTTTTTCCGAGGCAAACTGCCCGGACGTACGCACCGAGATGCGCTCCGGGCCGGCCTCGATCATGCCGGCCGGCGTCACCGCATTCTGCGCTTGAAGTGCCTGCATCACCTGGCGCTGATCAATGCCCAGGGCTGCCAGCTTGCGGGTGGAGAAATTCAGGTACAGCACTTCGTCCTGAGTGCCGACCAGCTCGATCTTGCCGATGTTGGGTACATCGCGGACCTCGGCCCGTGCCTGTTCCACGTAGTCCCGCAGTTGGCGCAGGGTCAGGCCGTCAGCGGTAAAGGCATAGATCGAGCCGAATACATCACCGAATTCGTCGTTGAAGCCCGGCCCCTGAATACCGGCGGGAAATTCGCCACGAATATCCTGGATCTTCTTGCGCACCTGGTACCAGATATCCGGAATGTCCTTGGCCTTGGTGGTATCGCGAAGGTACACGTAGACCGTGGACTCGCCGGGGCGGGTGTAGCTTTTGGTGTAGTCGAGCGAGTCGAGTTCTTCGAGCTTCTTCTCGATGCGGTCGGTAACCTGGTACAGGGTTTCGTCCTGGGTCGCACCGGGCCAGCGGGTCTGGATGACCATGGTCTTGATGGTGAACGACGGGTCTTCCTCGCGGCCCAGGTTGAAGTAGGAAAAAATCCCCATCAACAGGCTAACGAACATCAGGTACCAGACGAACGATTGATGCTTGAGTGCCCAGTCGGACAGGTTGAAGCTTCCTTTCATTGCGCATCCTCGTCGAAGGTGACCTTCTGGCCAGGCTTGAGGCTGTTGACGCCGGCGGTGACCACGCGTTCACCGGGCTGCACGCCGGAGCTCAGTACGATGCTGTCAGCGGTGCGGTCGATCAGCGCCACGTCACGGGTGGCCACGGTCTTGTGCTGCGTATCGATCACCCACACCTGGGTCTTGCCGTCACGCTCAAGCAAGGCACTCAAGGGCAGTTCGCTGCGTGGGGACACTTCCGAGCTAAGGGTCACACTGATGGAGGTGCCGAGGTGGAAGGCCGCCGGTGTGCTGGTCAGGGTCAGGCGAGCACGGCGGGTACGGGTGGTGGCATCAGCCTGGGGCTCCAGTTCGCGCAGGCTCGCTGTGGTGTTGATGGTCGGGTCCAGTTGCGAGGCAACAGTGAAGGTCAGGTCTTTGCTCAACTGCTCGGCCAGATCGATCGGCAGGTCGATGACTGCTTCCTTCACGTCCGGCCGGGCCAGGGTCACCACGGCTTGACCAGCGGTTACAGTTTGCCCGGCTTCGGCCTGCCACGCGGTAATCACGGCAGCGTGGTCGGAACGCAGGGTGCTGTAGTCGAGCTGGTCACGGGCCTGGCTGACAGCGGAGCGCGCCTGCTCCAACGCTGCGCTGGTGGTTTTCAGGTTGGTCTGGGCGATATCCAGCTGTGCCTGGGCGCCAACCCCACGGTCATACAACTGCTGCTGGCGACGGGCATCGGCCTGGGCGTTGATCCACTGTGCCTGCACCTTGGCCAGATCGCCTTCGGCAGCGCGCAGCTGGTTTTGCTGGTCGGTCGGGTCCAGGGTGGCCAAGGTGTCGCCCGGTTTCACCTGGGCCCCGACGTCCAGCCAGCGCCGGGCAATACGCCCGGAAACCCGGAAGCCCAAAGTGCTTTCGAAGCGCGCCTGGATACTGCCGGCGAAGCGCCCCAGCTGCGACTGCACCTGAGGTTCCACCTTGACCGACAGCACTGGCCGGATCGCCTCTGGTGCCTCTTCTTCGCTACTGCAACCAACCAGCAGCACACCGGCCGACAGCATCAGCAGCAGACGCTTCATAGCTCACCCCCTGGGGCCTTGGCGTCGACTTTCTGCACCTGCATGCCGGGGTGCAGCAACTGGCCACCGTTGACCACCACGGTCTCACCGCCTTTCAGGCCGCTGGCGATCACGATCTTGCCGGTGAGGTAACGGCGGATCTCGACTTTGCGCAATTCCACCTTGTCGCCCTCGCCCACCACCCACACGGCAGGCTCATGCAGGGCCTTGGTCAGCGCCGACCAAGGCAGCTCGACGCTGGGCCGGCCCTGGGCATTGGTGGTGGCAGTAACCGGTGCCCCCAACTGCATCCCGGGCGGCACGTCCTTGAGCCCCACCTTGACCTGCACGGTGCCGCTTTGCGCGGACACGGTGGGGGTGATTTCTCGCACGAAGCCACGGGCCTGGACCTTGGGATCGTCCAGCAGGCTCACGACTACCCCGGCATCGCTGGGCGGTGCCACCAACAAGGATTCATAAACGTTGAACACCGCATCGCGGTCGCCATCGACGGCCAGGCTGAAGATCGGCATGGTCGCCTGCACCACCTGGCCAACCTCGGCCTGGCGCTCGGTGATTACCCCGGCAGCCTCGGAGACCAGTGCGGTGTAGCTGAGTTGCTCGTTGGCATTGGCCAGTTGCGCCTGGGCGGCCTTGAGCGCGCTCTGGTTGCTGCGCAGCGCGGCCTCGGCAGCATCGTATTCGCTCTGGCTGGTGTAGCCCTTGGGCAGCAGTTTTTGCTGGCGCACGAAGGCTGCGCTGGTCTGGGTGACCCGCGCCTGCGCGGCGAACACTTCGGCCTTGGCCGAGTCGACATTGTTCTGCAGGTCTTTCGGGTCGAGCCGGGCCAGCACCTGGTTGGCCTTCACGTGATCGCCCACGTCGACGCTACGCGAAATGATCTTGCCGCCGACGCGGAATGACAAATCGGTCTGCACCCGCGCCTGTACGTCGCCGGTCAGGGTGACCCTGGCAGCGAAATCGGTGGGTTGTACCTGCTGCACACCCACCCGAGGCAGTGTCTCGGGGACCTCTTCCTTGCTACAGCCGGTGAGCATGTACAACAACCCCAGACAGACGACCGACAGCGGAGGCATCAACGCCATGCTGGCTCCTTGCTTGCGCACAAATGATTTGTGGGATGCGACTGTGAGCGTAGTTCAGGGTTCGATAAACATCACTGGCGGTGGCCATGCTGGCATTTCTGGTGGCTGTGGGGGCCTCTTCGCGGGCTCGCCCGCTCCCACAGAGAGAGCGCTCTATTTGAGACTTGCGCGGTATCTGTGGGAGCGGGCGTGCCCGCGAAGAGGCCCCACAGCCATGTATCAGTGTCTGCCATATCCAGAAACCATCAGTCATCTGCCACCCCCGCTCCAACCGCTACCTTTCACAGGGAGGTTCAACTTCAAGGAAGATCAATATGCCGTTAGCCGAATCCCACCGACTGCGCCGTGGGCGCTTCTCCGAGCCTGGCAGGCTCTACATGCTGACCACCATCACGCATCAACGCAAACCACTGTTCAAGAACTTCCACCACGCCCGTCTAGTGGTCAAACACCTTCGGGTCTCCAATGACATTCAGGATTGCCAATCGTTGGCCTGGGTAGTGATGCCGGACCATCTTCATTGGCTGATTGAGCTGAAAGAAGTGACATTAGGAACGCTGATGCGCAAGTTCAAATCACGCACAGCGATTGCCTTGCGCAAGGCCGGTGTCGGGCACAAGCCGATATGGCAACCGGGCTACCAGGACCATGCGCTGCGGCGGGAAGAGCGTGTGGTTCATGTCGCCCGGTACATTGTTGCCAATCCCTTGAGAGCTGGATTGGTCAGAAGTATCAGGGACTATCCACATTGGGATGCGGTATGGCTTTGAATCAGTGCTGGAGCCTTCGCGGGCATGCCCGCTCCCACAGGGCTCACCACAACCTTGAAAACTCTGATACCCCTACCCCACAGGGGTCAGCACAACCCTGAAGGCTGTGAGGTCCCTGTGGGAGCGGGCGTGCCCGCGAAAGGGCCGGGTCAGGCCGACGCAGCCACCTGCGCCGGGCGCTTGACCTGCGGCTGAGAAGCGTTGGCCGCAGCCCCCTCTTCGATCGCCTGCTGAATCGCCTTGCGACGACGCTCTTCGGCCTGGCGGCTGAAGTACCAGACGAAGAAGGTCACCAGCGATACCGACAGCAAAATCAGGCTGGCCACGGCGTTGATCTCCGGTTTCACACCCAGGCGCACCGCCGAGAACACTTCCATTGGCAAGGTGGTAGAACCCGGACCGGACACGAAGCTGGCCAGTACCAGATCGTCCAGCGACAGGGCGAACGACATCATGCCGCCCGCCGCCAGCGACGGCGCGATCATCGGGATGGTGATCAGGAAGAACACCTTCCACGGCTTGGCACCCAGGTCCATCGCCGCTTCTTCGATCGACAGGTCCAGTTCACGCAGGCGAGCCGACACCACCACCGCCACATAGGCCGCACAGAACGTGGTGTGGGCAATCCAGATGGTGACGACACCACGCTCCTGGGGCCAGCCGATCGACTGCGCCATGGCCACGAACAGCAGCAACAGCGACAGACCGGTGATCACTTCGGGCATTACCAGCGGCGCAGTGACCAGGCCACCGAACAGCGTGCGGCCCTTGAAGCGGGTGACACGGGTCAGCACGAAGGCTGCCAGGGTACCCAGCGCCACCGCTGCCACCGCCGTATAGCAGGCGATTTCCAGCGAGCGCATCACCGAACCCATCAGCTGGGTGTTGTCGAGCAGGCCGACGTACCACTTGATCGACCAGCCCCCCCACACCGTCACCAGCTTGGAGGCGTTGAACGAGTAGATCACCAGGATCAGCATCGGCAGGTAGATGAACAGCAAGCCGAGCACCAGCATCAGCTTGGAGAAACTGAAGCGTTTCATGCGCGGCCCTCCATCTCTTTGGCCTGGCTACGGTTGAACAGCAGGATCGGCACGATCAGGATCGCCAGCATTACCACCGCCAGGGCAGATGCCACCGGCCAGTCACGGTTGTTGAAGAACTCCTGCCACAGCACTTTACCGATCATCAGGGTTTCCGGACCGCCCAGCAGTTCCGGGATCACGAACTCGCCCACCACCGGAATGAACACCAGCATGCAGCCGGCGATGATGCCGTTTTTCGACAGCGGTACCGTGATCTTCCAGAAGCTGTTGAAGGTGCTCGAACCCAGGTCGGATGCAGCTTCGAGCAGGCTCGGGTCATGCTTCACCAGGTTGGCGAACAACGGCAGGATCATGAACGGCAGGTACGAATAGACCACGCCGATGTATACCGCCAGGTTGGTGTTGAGGATCTGCAACGGCTGGTCGATCAACCCGGTCCACAGCAGGAAACCGTTGAGCAGGCCGTTGTTGCTGAGGATACCCATCCAGGCATAGACGCGGATCAGGATCGCGGTCCAGGTGGGCATCATGATCAGCAACAGCAGGACCGTCTGGGTCTCCTTCTTGGCATTGGCAATGGAGTAGGCCATCGGGAAGCCGATCAGCAGGCACAGCAGGGTGCTGAAGAAGGCCATCTTCAACGAACCCAGGTAGGCCGCAAGGTACAGATCATCCTCGGTCAACAGCCCGTAGTTGGCCAGGTTGAGGACCAGTTGGACCTTGTCTTCGACGTAGGTGTAGATCTCGGTATACGGCGGAATTGCCACATCAGCTTCGGCAAAACTGATCTTCAGGACGATGAAGAACGGCAGCATGAAGAACAGGAACAGCCAGATGAACGGCACGCCGATCACCAGATGCCGCCCCTCCGGGACCAGACGCTGGAAGGCTCGCTTGAGCTTGCGCAGTTTCATGACCGCAGTACCACGCCGCTATCGTCTTCCCACCATACGTACACTTCATCGCCCCAGGTAGGACGGGCACCCTGGCGCTCGGCGTTGGCGACGAACGACTGGACGACCTTGCCGCTCGGCAGTTCCACATAGAACACAGAGTGGCCACCCAGGTAGGCGATATCGTGCACCTTGCCGCGCGACCAGTTGTGCTCGAACTCGGGCTGCTTGGTGGTTACCAGCAGTTTCTCCGGGCGCAGGGCGTAGGTGATGTGCTTGTCTTCAACCGAAGTGGTGATGCCGTGGCCCACGTAGATCTTGCGCTCCAGCTCCGGGCTGGCAATGATCGCGTAGCCTTCGGCGTCATCGACCACGTCACCTTCGAACAGGTTGACGTTACCGATGAACTCGCACACCAGGCGGCTGGTAGGTGTCTCGTAGATGTCCACTGGCGAGCCGATCTGGGCGATCCAGCCCAGGTGCATGATGGCGATGCGCTGGGCCATGGTCATGGCCTCTTCCTGGTCGTGGGTCACCATCACGCAGGTCACACCCACGCGCTCGATGATCTCGACCAGCTCCAGCTGCATCTGCGAACGCAGTTTCTTGTCCAGTGCCCCCATTGGCTCGTCGAGCAGCAACAGCTTGGGGCGCTTGGCCAGCGAGCGGGCCAACGCCACACGCTGACGCTGGCCGCCCGACAACTGGTGCGGCTTGCGCTTGGCGTACTGGGTCATGTGCACCAGCTTGAGCATCTCGGCCACGCGCGCATCGATCTCGGCCTTGGGCAGCTTGTCCTGCTGCAGGCCGAAGGCGATGTTCTGTGCCACGGTCATGTGCGGGAACAGTGCGTAGGACTGGAACATCATGTTGATCGGCCGCTCGTAGGGCGGCATGTCGGTGATGTCGACGCCATCGAGGAAGATCCGACCTTCGCTAGGGCGCTCGAAGCCGGCCAGCATGCGCAGCAAGGTAGACTTGCCGGAACCGGAGCCACCCAGCAAGGCGAAGATCTCACCCTTGCGAATTTCCAGGGACACATCGTCCACGGCTACCGTTTCGTCGAACTTTTTCGTGACCCGGTCGATCTTGACCAGCACCTGCTTGGGTTGCTGGTCACCCTCGAGGGCTTTTTTATAGGCACCGGAGGCAACTGCCATGAGTGAAACTCCCAACAAGATTTTTGTGCCCGCGCGGCCAGACCTGCAGAGGCCGCCGCGGGTCTGGATTTTTTACTTGCCCGACTTGACCTTGGTCCAGCTACGGGTCATCAGCCGTTGCACCTTGGGTGGCAACTCTGAGTTCACGAACATCTTGTTCAGCACTTCCTGCGGTGGGTAAACCGCAGCGTCAGTCCTCACGGCCTGGTCCATCAGGTCGCCAGCCTTGGGGTTCGGGTTGGCGTAACCGACGTAATCACTGACCTGGGCGATAACCTCAGGTTTCAGCAAATAGTTGATGAAGGCATGCGCCTCTTTGACGTTCTTGGCGTCCTTGGGGATCGCCAGCACGTCGAACCAGAGGTTGCCGCCTTCCTTGGGAATGGCGTAGGCCAGGTTCACGCCCTTCTTCGCTTCTTCAGCGCGGGCCTTGGCCTGGAACACATCGCCCGAGAAACCTGCCGCGACGCAGATGTCGCCGTTGGCCAGGTCGGTGATGTACTTGGACGAGTGGAAGTAGGTCACGTACGGGCGCACCGCCAGCAGCTTCTGCTCGGCCTTGGCGTAATCCTTGGGGTCGGTGCTGTTCGGATTGAGGCCCATGTAGTTGAGCACCGCTGGCAGCATTTCGTCCGCCGAGTCGAGGAAGGCCACACCGCACTTGGAGAGCTTCTTCATGTTTTCGGGCTCGAACAGCACGGCCCAGGAGTCGATGGTATCCACGCCCAGCGCAGCCTTGACCTTGTCGACGTTGTAACCGATGCCGTTGGTGCCCCACAGATAAGGCACCGCGTACTGGTTACCCGGGTCGTTCTTTTCCAGGCGCTTCATCAATGCCGGGTCGAGGTTGGAATAATTGGGCAGCAGGTTCTTGTCGAGCTTCTGGAACGCGCCCGCCTTGATCTGCTTGCCGAGGAAATGGTTGGACGGCACCACCACGTCATAACCGGTGTTACCGGCCAGCAGCTTGCCTTCCAGGGTTTCATTGGAGTCGAACACGTCTTGCACAGGCTTGATGCCCGTGGCGCTCTCGAAGTCCGCGAGTGTGGTCGGGCCGATGTAGTCGGACCAGTTATAGAAGTGCACCGTCGGCGCCGCTTGGACGCTGCATGCCAGCGTCAGGCCCGCGCCGGCCATCAAGGCCTTGCGGAATACAGAAATAGACAAGTGGGGGTCCTCACAATCAGTGCCTGGGTAGCGACAATGCTGCCGCACACGCAAAACCGGCGCGCAACTTAACTTCGCAGCTTCGATGCCGCAATCATCATTTACCTTTCTATGGCTCTGGGCCGGGAAACCCGGCCCAGAGCTGTCGCATCAGGCTTACTTGCCCGACTTGATCTTCGTCCAGCTGCGGGTGATCACTCGCTGCACAGAAGCGTCAGGCGCAGCGATCGCGTACAGCTGCTTCTTCACTTCGGCAGGCGGGTAGATGCTCGGGTCGCTGGTGATGTCTTTGTCCACGAACTGGGTAGCAGCAGCGTTACCGTTCGGGAAGCGCACGGCGTTGGTGATTTCAGCCATGATTTCCGGCTGCATCAGGAAGTTCATGAACTGGTAGGCAGCGTCTTTATGCTCGGCATCTTTCGGGATGGCGACCATGTCGTAGAAGGTACCGGCACCTTCCTTCGGAATGACGTAGTCCACTTTGACCTTGTCGCCCGCTTCATGGGCACGGGCCTTGGACTGCTCCAGGTCACCCGAGTAACCGACGGCTACACAGATGTTGCCGTTGGCCATGTCGCCAATGTACTTGGACGAGTGGAAGTAGGTAATCGAAGGACGGATCTTGAGGAACAGGTCTTCGGCGGCCTTCAGGTCTTCTTTCTTGGTGCTGTCGGTCGGCTTGCCGAGGTAGTGCAGCGCAGCCGGGAGCATTTCGGTCGGGGCGTCGAGGAAGCTCACGCCGCAGCTCTTGAGCTTGGCGATGTTCTCAGGCTTGAACACCACGTCCCACGAGTCGATCTTGTCCACGCCCAGCGCAGCCTTGACCTTCTCCGGGTTGTAGCCGATGCCGATCGAGCCCCACATATAAGGGAAGGCATGCTTGTTGCCCTTGTCGCTGGCATCGCCAACGGCCTTGAGCAGGTCGGGGTCGAGGTTTTTCCAGTTCGGCAGTTTCGAACGGTCCAGTTCCTCGTACACACCCGCCTTGATCTGCTTGGCCAGGAAGTTGTTCGACGGCACGACGATGTCATAGCCCGACTTGCCTGCCAGCAGCTTGGCTTCCAGGGTTTCGTTGCTGTCGAAGACGTCGTACTTGACCTTGATACCCGTCTGTTTCTCGAACTTGGCGATGGTGTCCGGAGCGATGTAGTCCGACCAGTTATAGACGTTCAACACTTTGTCTTCAGCCTGAACAGCGGAGGCCATGGCGCCCATCAGGGCGGCGGCCAGCAACGTTTTGCCCATTTTATTCATGCGTAATGCTCCAGAATTTTTATTTAGCAACTGTCCAGCAGCCAGAACCCACGGTGCAGAGCGTGCGGCGACTGAAACAGCCGCTAGTCTGGCAAGTTACAAGGCCCTGTATCAAGGAAAGCAGGGCCATGTAACGGCTTAATGTCACAACGCTAGCCTAGCAAACGCTTATCGAATCGCCTCAAGGGTAAGATCCAGGCACTTGCGTGCCTTTTCCACCAGTTCGTCGATCTCCGCATGGCTGATTACCAGCGGCGGCGCGATGATCATGGTGTCACCCACCGCACGCATGATCAGGCCGTTCTCGAAGCAGAAGGTGCGACAGATCATGCCCACGCCTTTGCCCTCGTAACGGCTGCGGGTGGCCTTGTCCTTGACCAGCTCGATCGCACCCAGCATGCCCAGGCCGCGCACTTCACCCACCAGAGGATGGTCCTGCAGCTCGCGCAAACGCTTTTGCAAATACGGTGCCGCATCTGTGCGCGCCTTCTCGACAATTTTCTCGTCACGCAGGATGCGCAGGTTTTCCAGGCCCACCGCGGCCGCCACGGGGTGGCCGGAGTAGGTGAAACCGTGGTTGAAGTCGCCGCCTTCGCTGATCACCTTGGCCACGGTGTCACGCACGATCACACCGCCCATGGGGATGTAACCAGAGGTCAGGCCTTTCGCGATGGTCATCAGGTCGGGCTTGAGGTCGTAATAGTCCGAACCGAACCACTCGCCGGTACGGCCGAAGCCGCAGATCACCTCGTCGGCGACGAACAGGATGTCGTACTTGGCGAGGATCTCCTTCACCTTCGGCCAGTAGGTTTCCGGCGGTATGATCACGCCACCTGCGCCCTGGATCGGCTCGGCGATGAAGGCAGCGACGTTGTCTTCGCCGACTTCGAGGATCTTCTTCTCCAACTGCTCGGCGGCCCATACACCGAATTCGTCAGGGGTCATGTCGCCGCCCTCGCCGAACCAGTAAGGCTGAGGGATGTGTACGATGCCCGGGATCGGCAAGCCACCCTGCTCGTGCATGCCGCTCATGCCACCCAGGCAAGCACCGGCGAAGGTGGAGCCGTGGTAACCGTTGATACGACCGATGATGGTCTGCTTGTGCGGTTTGCCCTTCAGCGCCCAGTAGTGACGCACCATGCGCAGCACTGTGTCGTTGCCTTCGGAGCCGGAGCCGGTGAAGAACACATGGGTCATACCTTTCGGCGCCACATCGGTGATCGCCTTGGCCAGCTCGAGCGCAGGTGGGTGAGCGGTCTGGAAGAACAGGTTGTAGTACGGCAGCTCGCGCATCTGTTTTTCTGCCGCCTGCACCAGCTCTTCACGGCCGTAGCCGACCGCCACGCACCATAGACCGGCCATGCCGTCGAGGATCTTGTGCCCCTCGCTATCCCACAAATGCACACCCTGGGCCTTGGTGATGATGCGCGGCCCCTTCTCCTTCAGTTGCTTGTAGTCACTGAAGGGTGCGAGGTGATGCTCCCCGCTCAGGGTTTGCCATTCACGGGTTTGCGGGTTGTTGACGCTCATGTGCTTCTCCGTTATTGGACCGCCGCGCTCCTGCGGCACCAGGGTTGATCAGACAGCGAACAGCAGGAACTCACGCTCCCAGGAACTGATGACGCGCTTGAAGTTTTCGTGCTCGGCGCGCTTGGTGGCGACATATCCGGTAATGAATTTCTTGCCGAGGTACTGCACCAGCGCACGGCTGTTTTCCATGCGTTCCAGGGCGTCTTCGATGGTCAGGGGCAGGCGCAGGTTGCGGCGTTCGTAACCACGGCCCTGCACTGGCGCGCTGGCCTCGATACCTTCGACCATGCCGATGTAGCCACACAGCAGGCTGGCGGCGATGGCCAGGTAAGGGTTGGCGTCGGCGCCCGGCAGGCGGTTTTCGACGCGCCGGCTTTGCGGGCCGGCATCCGGTACGCGCAGGCCGACGGTGCGGTTTTCTTCGCCCCACTCCACGTTCACCGGCGCCGAGGTGTCGGGCAGGAAGCGGCGGAACGAGTTGACGTTGGGCGCGAACAGCGGCAACGCCTCGGGGATGAACTTCTGCAGGCCGCCAATGTGGTTGAGGAACAGCTCGCTCATGCTGCCGTCTTCATTGCTGAAGATGTTCTTGCCGGTCGCCACGTCGACCACGCTCTGGTGAAGGTGCATGGCACTGCCCGGCTCGCCGGTCATCGGTTTGGCCATGAAGGTGGCGGCCACGTTGTGCTTGAGCGCCGCCTCGCGCATGGTGCGCTTGAACACCAGGATCTGGTCGGCCAGGTGCAGGGCGTCGCCGTGACGGAAGTTGATTTCCATCTGCGCCGTGCCGTCTTCGTGGATCAGCGTGTCGAGGTCCAGTTGCTGCAGCTCGCACCAGTCGTAGACGTCTTCGAACAGCGGGTCGAATTCGTTGGCCGCTTCGATCGAGAACGACTGACGGCCGGTTTCCGGGCGACCGGAACGGCCAACCGGGGGCTGCAGCGGAAAGTCCGGGTCCTCGCTGCGCTTGGTCAGATAGAACTCCATCTCGGGGGCGACGATCGGCTGCCAGCCCTTGTCGGCGTAAAGCTTGAGCACTTTTTTCAGCACGTTGCGCGGCGACAGTTCGACCGGGTTGCCCTTCTTGTCGTAGGTGTCGTGAATGACCTGCGCGGTCGGCTCGATGGCCCACGGCACGAGGAACACGGCGTTCTCGTCAGGGCGGCAGATCATGTCGATGTCTGCCGGGTCGAGCAGTTCGTAATAGATGTCGTCGTCGACGTAGTCACCGGTCACGGTCTGCAGCAGTACGCTCTCGGGCAGCCGCATGCCTTTCTCGGCGATGAATTTGTTGGTTGGCGAAATCTTGCCGCGCGTGATGCCGGTCAGGTCGCTGATCATGCATTCGACTTCGGTGATCTTGTGCTCTTTCAACCAATCGGTGAGCTGGTCGAGGTTGTTACTCATAAATACCTCAGGAGGTAAGGTGGTCCACGACTTGATTCTGGATGGAGTAGATTGCTAAAGCAAAAACCCACGCGCAGAGCCACAGTGGATACACTGAAATCAGCTGTGTCCGTAATGAGTTCAAAAGGCAGGAAGACGAAGCGAAGGGCGGCAAGCCGCTGCGAGGACCGGTCCGGGAACGCGAAACGTCAATTATTGCGGCCAGGGCGACCACGCCATTGACGAAGCCTGCAAAAACGACGGAAGTACCCGATGGCACTGCACAGGCAGTGCTTTCAGGTCGCGGCAAGCGGACCATGTGACCCTCGTATTATTGTGTTCTGGGTTGAGACCGAGCTTAGCCTTGTTCATTTTTTTACACAACACCTCCGTAAAAAATAAAACACGGCGTACCGGAGATAGCCCTTTACGCAGGAAATAGCGGATAATGGTTTGCCCCGATATGCAGCAAATCTGCCGTAGATGTGCCATTTCAGGGCATCATGGGGTTGGCTTGACATCAGTATCTCTTTTCGATTGACTGGTCTTGCAAGCCCCCCTTGATTGATATTTTTAACAACAAAGGTGTTGCATCATGTCGGTACCCCCGCGTGCCGTTCAGCTTAACGAAGCGAACGCGTTCCTTAAGGAACATCCTGAGGTTCTCTACGTTGACCTTCTGATTGCAGATATGAATGGTGTGGTGCGTGGCAAGCGCATTGAGCGCACCAGCCTCCACAAGGTTTACGAGAAAGGCATCAACCTGCCTGCTTCCCTCTTCGCCCTGGACATCAACGGCTCCACCGTCGAAAGCACCGGGCTGGGCCTGGACATCGGCGATGCTGACCGCATCTGCTATCCCATTCCCGATACGCTCTGTAACGAGCCGTGGCAAAAACGCCCCACCGCCCAGTTGCTGATGACCATGCACGAGCTGGAAGGCGAGCCGTTCTTCGCCGACCCGCGCGAAGTGCTGCGTCAGGTGGTGACCAAGTTCGACGAACTGGGCCTGACTATCTGCGCCGCATTCGAACTGGAGTTCTACCTGATCGACCAGGAGAACGTGAACGGCCGCCCGCAGCCACCCCGCTCGCCAATTTCGGGCAAGCGCCCACAGTCGACCCAGGTGTACCTGATCGACGACCTCGACGAGTATGCCGACTGCCTGCAGGACATCCTCGAAGGCGCGAAAGAACAAGGCATCCCGGCCGACGCCATCGTCAAGGAAAGCGCTCCGGCGCAGTTCGAAGTCAACCTGCACCACGTGGCCGACCCGCTCAAGGCCTGCGACTACGCGGTACTGCTCAAGCGGTTGATCAAGAACATCGCCTACGACCATGAAATGGACACCACCTTCATGGCCAAGCCCTACCCGGGCCAGGCAGGCAACGGCCTGCACGTGCACATTTCCGTGCTGGACAAAGATGGCAACAACATCTTCACCAGCGAGGATCCCGAGCAGAACGCCGCGCTACGTCACGCTGTCGGCGGTGTGCTCGAGACCCTGCCCGCGTCCATGGCATTCCTTTGCCCGAACGTCAACTCGTACCGCCGCTTTGGCGCGCAGTTCTACGTGCCGAACGCGCCGAGCTGGGGCCTGGACAACCGCACCGTGGCGCTGCGCGTGCCAACGGGCTCCGCGGACGCCGTGCGCATCGAGCACCGCGTGGCCGGTGCCGACGCCAACCCGTACCTGATGATGGCTGCGGTGCTGGCGGGCGTGCACCACGGCCTGACCAACAAGGTCGAGCCGGGCGAGCCGATCGAAGGCAACTCGTACGAGCAGCTGGAGCAGAGCCTGCCGAACAACCTGCGCGATGCCCTGCGCGAGCTGGACGACAGCGAGATCCTGAACAAGTACATCGATCCGAAGTACATCGACATCTTTGTCGCGTGCAAGGAAAGCGAGCTGGAAGAGTTCGAGCACTCGATCTCCGACCTCGAGTACAACTGGTACCTGCATACCGTGTAAACGAAAACGCCGCCCCTCAAGGGCGGCGTTTTTTGTTTGAGACCGGTGTCGCCTGCTTCGCGGGCACGCCCGCTCCCACAGGTAAGCCATAGGATTCAGCCCTCGAAATTACCCTGTGGGAGCGGGCGAGCCCGCGAAGAGGGCGGCCCAGGCTTACAGGGGCTTCTCGAAAATCTTCGAATTGCGCTGGTAGTTGTACAGCGAAGCCCGCGCCGCCGGCAGCCGCTCCACGCCACTCGGTGCAAAGCCGCGCTCGCGGAACCAGTGCGCCGTGCGCGTAGTCAGCACGAACAAAGTACTCAAGCCCATCTGCCGTGCCCGGCTCTCGATCCGTTCCAGCAGCTCGTCCCCACGCCCGCCATGGCGGTACTCCGGGTTCACCGCCAGGCAAGCCAGCTCCCCGGCCTCGGAATCGGCAATCGGGTACAGCGCCGCACAGGCGATAATCATGCCCTCGCGCTCGACCACGCTGAACTGCTCGATCTCTCGCTCCAGCACTTCGCGCGAACGGCGCACCAGGATGCCCTGCTCTTCCAGCGGGCTGATCAACTCCAGCAAGCCACCCACATCCTCGATAGTCGCCTCGCGCACCACTTCGAACTGTTCCTGCGACACCAGCGTACCGCCACCGCCACGGGTGAACAGCTCGGTGAGCAGCGCGCCGTCCTCGGCATAGCTGACGATATGGCTGCGCGCCACACCGCCTTTGCAGGCCTCGGCCGCAGCATCCAGCAGTTCGCCCTGGTAGTCGCTGCCAAGACGCTGCAGATGCGGGGTAACCTGCTGCGGGCGCAGTTCGCGCACCAGTCTACCGTCGGCGTCCAGCAGGCCCGGCTCGGCGCCGAACAGCAGTAATTTGTCGGCGCCCAGTTCGATGGCCGCGCGGGTAGCCACGTCTTCACAGGCCAGGTTGAAAATTTCCCCGGTAGGCGAGTAGCCCAAGGGCGACAACAGCACGATGGAGCGCTCGTCGAGCAGGCGGCTGATGCCCTTGCGGTCGACCCGGCGCACTTCGCCAGTGTGGTGGTAGTCCACGCCTTCGAGCACACCGATCGGCCGCGCGGTGACCAGGTTGCCGGACGCCACGCGCAGGCGCGAGCCCTGCATGGGCGAAGCGGCGATGTCCATCGACAGCCGCGCTTCAATGGCCAGGCGCAGGGCGCCGACGGCATCGATCACGCAATCCAGGGTAGCCGCATCAGTAATACGCATGCCCCGGTGGTAGTGCGGGGTCAGGCCGCGATCGGCCAGCCGGCTTTCGATCTGCGGGCGCGAACCATGCACCAGCACCAGCCGCACGCCGAGGCTGTGCAGCAGCACCAGGTCGTGGACGATGTTGCCGAAATTAGGGTGTTCCACCCCATCGCCAGGGAGCATGACCACGAAGGTGCAGTCGCGATGGGCATTGATATAGGGGGATGCATGACGCAGCCAGTTGACGTAATCGGGCATGACAGAGCCTGTGGATAAGTGGACGGAGAACGGCGATGCAGGGGGCGTTCAGGATCATCGTCGGAACAGGCTTGCGGTCACGCGCGGTCTCCTCTAGGCAGGAACGAATCAGTTCGATTGACGTTTAGTGCAGGCAATAGTGCCGGATCAGGTCACGCAATAGACGCACGGTAGGCTCGATTCGTGACATTTCAAGGTATTCGCCGGGCTGGTGGGCGCAGGCAATGTCGCCCGGGCCCAGCACAATGGTCTGGCAGCCCAGTTGCTGAAGATAAGGTGCTTCGGTGCCGAACGCCACCGCTTCAGCGCGATGACCGGTCAGGCGCTCCGCGACCTGAACCAGTTCAACATCGGCAGCCTGCTCGAACGGCGGCACCTCCGGGAACAGCGGCGCATAGTCGATGCGCACCTCATGGCGCTCTGCAACCGGCAGCAATTTTTCGCGAATGGCCGCGCGCAGTTGCTCCACATCCATGCCCGGCAGCGGCCGCAGGTCGAACTCCAGGGCGCACTGGCCGCAGATACGGTTGGGGTTGTCGCCGCCGTGGATGCAACCGAAGTTCATGGTAGGGGTCGGCACGGTGAATTGGGGGTTGCTATAGGTTTGTTGCCACTGCTGGCGCAGGCCCATCAGCTCGCCCATGACCGCATGCATGGCCTCCATGGCGCTGCGGCCCAGGCTTGGGTCCGACGAATGGCCGCTGCGACCGAGGATGTCGATGCGGTCCATGAGGATGCCCTTGTGCATGCGGATCGGCCGCAGCCCGGTAGGCTCACCGATGATCGCTGCACGGCCCAGTGGCTGGCCGGCCTCGGCCAGGGCACGGGCGCCGGACATGGAGCTTTCTTCGTCGCAGGTGGCAAGGATCAGCAGCGGCTCCTTGAAGTCGTGCTCCAGCAGCGGGATGACCGCTTCGATGACCAGGGCGAAGAAGCCCTTCATGTCGCAACTGCCCAGACCGACCCAGCGGCCATCTGTCTCGGTAAGCTTCAACGGATCGCTGGCCCACAACTGTTCGTCATAGGGCACGGTATCGCTGTGCCCGGCCAGCACCAGCCCTCCCGGGCCGGTGCCACGGCTGGCCAGCAGGTTGAATTTGCCGGGGCTGACCTGCTGGATATCGCACTTGAAACCCAGGTCGCCCAGCCAACCGGCCAGCAGGTCGATAACCTGGCGGTTGGACTGGTCCAGCGCAGGCTGGGTACAGCTGACCGAAGGCGCGGCGATCAAGGCGGCAAACTGGTCTTTCAGCGTCGGCAACGGCATGCGCGTACTCCTCGGAAACGTTGCCCATCATAACAATGCCTATCGTTCGCAGGGCAACCCCATGGGCTTCTTCGCGGGCTCGCCCTCCTACAGGGTTTCGCTGCCCTCAAGGGCTACGCGTTACCTGTGGGAGCGGGCAAGCCCGCGAAGAAGCCACCACGATCCAACAGTCGACAGCCGACTGCTGTAAACTCCTTGCCAACCACGCCCCCTCTTTCGAGTCTGTGATGCACAAAGAAACCGAACTGAAGCTCCGCGCCAGCCGCGAGACCCTTGCCGCCCTGCGCGAGCACCCTCTGCTGAAAAAGCGCAACAAGTCCGGCTGGCAGACCCGTGAACTGCTCAACCAGTACTTCGACACCCCCGAGCGTGAGCTGTCCGCCGCCCGTGTCGCCCTGCGCCTGCGCCGCGATGGCGACGCTGTCATTCAAACCCTCAAGTGCCGCGGCCAGAGCGTGGCCGGCCTGTCCGAGCGCAACGAGTACGAATGGAACCTGGACAAGGTCAAGCTCGACCTGAAGAAGCTGGACGCCACCTGCTGGCCCGAGCAACTGGCCAACCTGGACAAGAAAACCATCAAGCCGCTGTTCACCACCGATTTCAGCCGTGAATACGCTGAAATCGCCTGGGGCCGTGGCAAAAGCAAGGTGGTGATCGAGGCTGCGCTGGACCAAGGCTTCGTGATCGCCGGCAAGCGCAAGGAAGAGATCTGCGAGCTGGAGCTGGAACTGCGCGAAGGTGAGCCGCAAGCCCTGCTGGAACTGGCCGCAGAACTGGCCGCCAGCCTGCCACTGATGCCGTGCGACATCAGCAAGGCCGAGCGTGGTTACCGCCTGCTGGAACCGGACAGCTACGAGCTGGCCCTGCCACACACCGCGCTGGAAGCCGAAATGGCCCTGGACGACGCCTATGCCGCCCTCGCCTGGCAACTGCTGGGCAGCAGCCAGCGCCTGGCCGAGCAGTACCGCCACAACGGCCACTGGCGCCTGCTCCAGGACTGGGTCGAGTGCCTGAGCGAGCTGCGCGCGCTCACCGCCAGCCTGGGCCAGGCAGCACCGCGCGCAACCACCCGCGACCTGCGCGCCAGCCTTGATGCCTTGCTTGAAGACTGGCGCCCGCTGGTGCAGGCCGGCAACGATGACGAAGACATCCGTCGCGCCGCGCCTGAGCAGTTTGCCGAAGAACTGGAAGACGTACGCTGGGGCCAGTTCTCGCTGGAAACCTCACGCTGGCTGATGGCCCGCACCTGGACCGCAGAGCGCAAGGGCCGCGGCGAACGCCAAGGCAAGGCACAACTGGCCAGCTGGCTGGGGCACCTGCTGGGCGAGGAAGGCCGCGCGTTGAAGCTGCCGCTGTACACCCAGCGCCCGGAAGACCTGGCCGAGCAGCTGCCACGTATCGAGCAGCTTCTGGCCTGGCTGCACCACGCCCGCCAGGTGCTGGAAGCGCCGCAGATGGACCGCCTGTACGGCGACCTGAAAAAGCTGCACGAACTGGCCGAGCAGCCCATCAGCGATGAAGTGCTGGAAGCGCGTATCGAACAGGCTCGGGCGGTGGACCAGAGCCGCGGCTGGAAGCACCTGCTCAAGGCGTGATACCGCGTCGCCTGCTTCGCGGGTAAACCCGCTCCTACAAAGGGTTCGCGCCAGGCGTGAGGCCGTGTGTAGGCACGGGTTTACCCGCGAATGACCACACCGGTGTAGGAGCGGGTTTACCCGCGAATGGCTTCACCGCGATAGCGGCAGGCTGGTGGTGGACTTGATCTCGGAAAGCGCCACAATCGAGTTCACCTCCTGAATCCCCGGCACGTTCGACAGTTTTTCGAAGAAGAACCGCTCGTAGGCCTCGATGTCCGACGTGACGATACGCAGCAGAAAGTCCACAGCCCCCATCAGCACATAACACTCCAGCACCTCTGGGAACCCGCGGATCGCCTCGGTGAACTCGGTGAAGTTGGAGCGCCCATGGGCGTTCAGTTTCACTTCGGCGAAAATCTGCGTGTTCAGGCCGACCTTCTTGCGGTCCAGCAAGGTCACCTGCCCACGAATCACCCCCTCTTCCTTCAAGCGCTGAATGCGCCGCCAGCACGGCGATTGCGACAGCCCGACGCGCTCGGCGATCTGTGCGCTGGACAGCGAAGCGTCCTCCTGCAGCAGTTCGAGGATGCGACGGTCGTAGGCGTCCAGCTCGCTGTGCATTATTCATTCTCCAAAACAGCTTTTATTGAATAATTGAATTCACCATTAAGGTGAAACAGCCCAATCATAGCGAAAAAATGCCGCCAGCAACGTGCAAGAATTTCTCCCTCATTTGCGGAGACCAGCATGAACGCACAGCCCCGTACCGACGCCTGGGCCGCCACCAACGCCCACAGCACCGTGCACTATCGCCTGCAGGCCGAGGCCGAGCCCGATAGCCTGTGCCGGGTGCTCAACCTGTTCGCCTTGCAGTTCCTGACCCCGCATAGCGTGCAGGTCAGGCAGCAGGATGACTGGCTGGATATCGAAATCGGCATTGGCGGGTTGAGCTGGCACCGGGCCGAGGTCATAGCACAGAAGCTGCGTAACCTGGTGTGTGTGGGTGAGGTGAGCCTGACCAACTTGCAGCGAGTGGCGTTGGCAGTGGTCTGAACCACCCTCTCTGCCGGGCCTGTACCGCCATAGCACTAAAGGCCCGTGCGATCCCTTTAGGAACGGGTCCACCCGCGAAGCGTCCGATACAGGCGCAGCAAAATTCCGAAACCTTTCACCTCCGATAGCCTCCCGCCGCCCGGCTAGCCTTGATCAGCACTACCCGATCAGGCACGGACGCCAACCATGCACACCCCCGACAACCCTGCACTCGACCTCAAGCACGTGCTCCAGGCCCTGCTCGCTGACCAGCACCTGCACGTCAGCGATACCCTGCAAGTACTCGAACACGCCGCTGCCCACCCCGCTAGCCACCCACTGGAGCACATCGCCGCCTGCAGCCTGGAAAGCCGCCAGCACCCCGGCCAGCCCCTGGACCTGGAGCACCTTTGCCAGTGGCTGGCCGACAAGGTCGGCCAACCCTACCTGCGCATCGACCCCATGCAACTCGACCTGCCCCAGGTCACCGGCCTGATCTCCCCAGCCTTCGCCCAGCGCCACGGCATCCTCATCGTCGCCGCCGATGCCTCCAGCGTCACCGTCGCCAGCGCCCAGCCTTTCCAGGATGACTGGCAGGCCGACCTGGCCCGCAGCCTCGGCCGGGAGATCCGTCGCGTACTGGCCAGCCCGCAGCAGATCCGTCAGTCGGCGCAGTCGTTCCACCGCCTGGCCCAGTCGGTAAAAGGCGCGCAATACCAGCAGTCGGCCAGCCTGGGGGAACTTGAGCAATTGCTCGAGCTGGGCAAACGCCAGGCCGAGGCCAGCGCAGACGACGCACACATCGTTCATATCGTCGACTGGCTGTTGCAGTACGCCATCGAGCAACGCGCCAGCGATATTCACCTGGAACCGCGCCGCGAACAGGGTCAATTGCGCTACCGCATCGATGGCCTGCTGCACACCGTCTATGCCTTCCCCGCCGGGGTCACCCTGGCCCTCGTCAGCCGCCTGAAACACCTGGGCCGCATGGACGTTGCAGAGAAGCGCCGGCCGCAGGACGGCCGGCTACAAAGCCGCCTACCGGGCGGTGGCGAAGTGGAGCTGCGGCTTTCGACCCTGCCCACCCCGTTTGGCGAGAAACTGGTGCTGCGCCTGTTCGACCCGCACCAGTTGCAAGAGGGCTTCGAACGCCTTGGCCTGCAAGGCCAGCAACTGGCCCAATGGCAGCGCCTGCTACGTCAGCGCCAAGGCATCATCCTGGTCACCGGCCCCACCGGCTCTGGCAAGACCAGCACGCTGTACACCAGCCTCAAACTGCTGGCCACACCTCAGGTCAACCTGTGCACCATCGAAGACCCGATCGAGCGTCTGGAACCAGCCTTCAACCAGCTGCAGGTGCAGCCAGCGCTGGACCTGGGGTTCGCCAACGCGGTCAGGGCCATGCTGCGCCAAGACCCCGACATCATCATGATCGGCGAAATTCGCGACCGCGAAACCGCCCTGGTGGCGGTGCAGGCAGCGCTGACCGGGCACCTGGTGCTGTCGACCCTGCATACCAACGACGCCTGTGCAGCCATCACCCGCTTGCAAGAGCTGGGTGTAGCCGACTACCTGATCAAGGCGACGCTTATCGGGGTGATGGCCCAGCGCCTGGTGCGAACCGTCTGCACCGACTGCCAGGCAGGCTCATCAGTCACCTGCCGAGCCTGCCGCGGCACCGGCTTTCAGGGGCGCACGGGATTATTCGAACTGCTCGAGCCCAGCGACACCTTGCGCGCATTGATCGGCCCTGATGCCGACCTGACCCGTTTGCGGCGCCAGGCGCTGGCCGATGGCCTGATTGACCTGCGCCGTTGCGGCGAGGCCAAAGTGGCCGCTGGGCAGACCCGTACCGAGGAAGTGCTGCGCGTCTGCAACTGACGAAAAGTCCTTTGTATTCAAGGAACTTGCCTTGCACGTAAAGATCCAAGCGCGCATCTTCAATCATCACCCTTCGAGGTGTTTCAACATGCGTCTCAAAACCGCCATTGCCGCGGCTACCTTGCTTTCGCTGCCTCTTGGCTCGGCCATGGCCGATACCTTCTGGCGTAACGTGATGACTTCCGGCGCTACCACGGCGTCGAGCTACCTGACCTCGCGCGATCACAAGCGGGTGGTGGCCGCGCAGGATGACGCCAGCAGCTTCGTCGCCAGCGAAGGCGCGATCCGCGGGCCATTCCTGGAAGCGGCCATGCGCGAGGCACGGGCAGAGAACCCAGGGATGCAGGCTTCCGACATGGAACTGGCCAATGCCATCCTGGCCAAGAATGCGGTAGCCGAGTAACTGCGTCGCTTGCTTCGCGGGTAAACCCGCTCCTACAGGCACCCGCGAAGCATCCAACACCAACCTCAGCGATAAGCCTCCACCGGCACACACGCGCAGAACAGGTTCCTGTCCCCATACACGTTGTCTACCCGATTCACCGCCGGCCAGTATTTGTGCTGACGCACGTGAGCACTGGGGGCCACCGCCTGCTCCAGGCTATACGGCCTGTCCCACCCCCCCAGCACATCAGCCAAGGTATGCGGTGCATGCTTCAACGGGTTGTTCTCCGCTGGCCAGTTGCCCTGCTGTACTTCTTCAATTTCCGCCCGAATCGCCAGCATCGCCTCGACGAACCGGTCCAGCTCGGCCTTCGACTCACTCTCGGTCGGCTCCACCATCAGCGTACCCGGCACGGGGAAGGACATGGTCGGCGCATGGAAGCCGTAGTCCATCAGGCGCTTGGCCACATCCTCTTCGCTGATGCCTGTCAGTGCCTTCAACGGCCGCAGATCAAGGATGCATTCATGCGCCACGCGCTGATTACGCCCACGGTAGAGCACCGGGAACGCCGCGCCCAATCGGCTGGCCAGGTAGTTGGCCGAGAGGATAGCCACCTCGCTGGCGTCGGCCAGCTGCGGGCCCATCATGGCAATGTACATCCAGCTTATCGGCAAGATGCTTGCGCTGCCCCAGGGCGCGGCGCTGACCGCGCTGTTGTTCGGGTCCAACCCAGGCACCGGCACCACCGGGTGGCTGGCGACGAACGGCTTGAGGTGCGCGCGGATACCGATCGGCCCCATACCCGGGCCGCCCCCGCCGTGGGGAATGCAGAAAGTCTTGTGCAGGTTCATGTGTGAAACATCGGCCCCAATGTCTGCGGGGCGCGCCAGGCCCACCTGGGCATTGAGGTTGGCACCGTCCATGTACACCTGGCCACCGTGCTGGTGCACCACAGCGCAGATTTCGCGTATCCCCTCTTCGTACACACCATGGGTCGAGGGGTAGGTGATCATCAGGCACGACAGACGCTCCCCGGCCGCGTGTGCCTTGGCTTTCAAGTCTGCCAGGTCGACGTTGCCATCGTTGTCGCAGTCGACAATCACCACTTCCATGCCAGCCATCTGTGCCGACGCCGGGTTGGTGCCGTGGGCCGACGACGGGATCAGGCACAACGTGCGCATCGGCTGATGGCGGCTGCGGTGATAGCGCGTGATGGCCATCAGGCCGGCGTATTCACCCTGAGCACCGGAGTTGGGCTGCATGCAGATCGCATCGAAGCCGGTGATCGCGCACAGCCAGCTTTCCAGTTCGTCGATCATCGCCTTGTAGCCTGCTGCCTGGGCCGCCGGGGCGAACGGATGCAGTTGAGCAAAGCCGGGCCAGGTGATGGGGATCATCTCACTGGTGGCGTTGAGTTTCATGGTGCACGAGCCCAACGGGATCATCGACTGGTTAAGCGCCAGGTCCTTGTTCTCCAGTTGCTTGAGGTAGCGCAGCATCTCTGTTTCGCTGTGATGCAGGTTGAACACGGGGTGGGCGAGGAATGGCGTGCGTCGCACCAGGCTGGCGGGGATGCCTTCAGGCAGGGCCAACTGGTCGAGGGCGGTGATTTCCAGGCCGTGATCCACCCCCAGGAAGATGTCGAGCAGGCGCAGCACCGTCTGCTCGTTGCAGGTTTCGTCCAGGCTCACCCCCAAGTGCCCGCGACCGAGAATGCGCAAATTGATGTGCGCGGCCTCGGCGCTTTCAATGATGGCCGCCTGGGCACCGCCAACATCCAGGGTAAGGGTATCGAAGAAGTGCTGATTGAGGCGTTTGATGCCCTTGGCCTCGAGGCCGGCAGCCAGGATGAAGGTCAGCCGGTGCACACGCTGAGCGATGCGCTGCAGGCCTTCCGGGCCGTGGTACACCGCGTAGAAGCCAGCAATGTTGGCCAGCAGCACCTGGGCCGTGCAGATGTTGGAATTGGCCTTTTCGCGGCGAATATGCTGCTCGCGGGTCTGCAGGGCCATCCGTAATGCGGTGTTGCCACGGGCATCGCGCGATACGCCGATGATGCGCCCCGGCATAGCCCGCTTGTAGTCGTCGCGACAGGCGAAATAGGCCGCGTGAGGCCCGCCATAGCCCATCGGCACACCAAAGCGCTGGGTCGAGCCCAGCACCACATCGGCGCCCAGCTCTCCGGGCGGCGCCAGCACCACCAGGCTTAGCAGGTCAGCGGCTACGCAGGCCAGGGCCTGCTGGCTGTGCACCTGGTCGATCAACGGGCGCAAGTCGCGCACTTCGCCGTGGGTGTCGGGGTACTGCAGCAAAGCGCCGAACACGGAGTGTTTGGCAAGGTTATCCACAGAATCGACGATCAACTCGAAGCCGAAGCCCTCGGCGCGGGTCTTGAGTACCGAAAGGGTCTGCGGGTGGCAGTGCTCGTCGGCGAAGAAGGCGTTGCTCTTGTTGCGCGCCACCCTCTTGGCCAAGGCCATGGCTTCGGCGGCAGCGGTGGCTTCATCGAGCAGCGAGGCATTGGCCAGGGCCAGGCCGGTGAGGTCGATGACCATTTGCTGGAAGTTCAGCAACGCCTCCAGCCGGCCTTGGGCAATTTCGGGTTGGTATGGCGTGTAGGCGGTGTACCAGCCGGGGTTTTCCAGCACGTTGCGCAGGATGACCGTGGGGGTGATGGTGCCGTGATAGCCCATACCGATGAGGCTGGTCCAGACCTGATTCTGTTCGGCGTAACCGGCGAGCTTGGCCAGGGCGGCTTGCTCGTCCAGTGCCGCTGGGAGGTCGAGGGGGCGATTGAGGCGGATGTCGGGCGGAACGGTCTGCTCGATCAGCTCGTTGCGGCTGGCGATACCCAGTGCGTTGAGCATGGCCTGCTGCTCTGTGGTATCGGGGCCCAGGTGGCGGCGCAGAAATGGGTTGAGCTCTTGTAGTTGATGCAGGGATGGCGACTGGGACATGACGACGCTCTCTTCCTAGACCAGGTCTCATGGAGACTTACAAGTCTAGGAAGGGATTGCCGATTGTGCGGGGAAACTTGTCTGCAGGCCCGGCCTCTTCGCGGCTAAAGCCGCTCCTACAGGGGCTGCACCCGCCTCGAATGCAGTGCTGTACCCGTGTAGGAGGCTTTAGCCGCCTCGAATGCAGTGCTGTACCCGTGTAGGAGGCTTTAGCCGCGAAGCAGGCGACGCGGTCTTACTCGCCAATAAGGGCCTTGTAGCCAGCAGCATCCAGCAACTTGTCCAGCTCGGCCGGGTTGCTTGGCTTCAATTTGAAGATCCACGAATCGTAAGGCTCTTCGTTGAGCAGTTCCGGGCTCTCAGCCAGCTCTTCGTTGACCGCAATCACTTCGCCACCGACAGGGGCGTAGATATCCGAAGCGGCCTTGACCGACTCCACCACACCCGCAGCGTCGCCAGCGCCAAACACTTTGCCGACTTCAGCCAGCTCGACGAACACCACATCACCCAAGGCTTGCTGGGCGTGATCGCTGATTCCCACGGTCACACTGCCGTCGGCTTCCAGGCGAGCCCACTCATGGCTTTCGGCAAAACGCAGGTCGGCGGGGATATTGCTCATGTCTTGAATTCCTCGATTGGCTCAGCGGTACGCCCGCCGGTTATAAATTGTTCAGATCAGGATCTTGCCGTGGCGCACGAAGGTCGGTTTGACCACCCGCACCGGGTACCACTTGCCGCGAATTTCCACCTCGGCCCGATCACCGGTAGCCATAGGCACGCGCGCCAACGCAATGGACTTGCTCAGCGTAGGCGAGAAACTACCACTGGTGATCTCCCCTTCGCCAATGCCGGCTACACGCACGACCTGATGGGCGCGCAGTACACCGCGCTCTTCCAGCACCAGACCCACCAGTTTTTCCTGCACGCCGTGCTCGATTTCCGCAAGCAGGCCGGCACGGCCGATGAAGTCGCGCTCGGCCGGTTCCCAGGCGATGCTCCAGCCCAGGTTGGAGGTGAGCGGGGTGTGGTTTTCGTCGATGTCCTGGCCGTACAGGTTCATGCCGGCTTCCAGGCGCAGGGTATCGCGGGCGCCCAGGCCGCTTGGAGCGATACCGGCGCCGACCAGGTCGTTGAAGAAGGCCACCGCCTGATCGCCCGGGAAGATGATCTCCAGGCCGTCTTCACCGGTATAGCCGGTGCGGGCAATAAACCAGTCGCCGTCGGCAACGCCTTCAAACGGGCGCAGTTCACGGATGAGAGCTGCGCGCCCGGCGCTGAGCAGGGCCGCGACCTTTTCGCGGGCACGCGGCCCCTGGATGGCAAGGATGGCCAGATCAGGGCGGACCTGGAAGCCCACGGAAAAACCGGCACGTTGCAATTGCAGCCAATCGAGCACCTTGGCACGGGTGGCGGCATTGGTGACCAGGCGATAGCCGGTTTCCGTGCGGTAGACAATCAGATCATCGATCACCCCGCCCTGTTCGTTCAGCAGCGGGCTATACAGCGCCTTGCCGGTGTCGTCGAGGCGGGCCACGTCGTTGGCCAGCAGACGCTGCAGCCAAACAGTGGCATCAGTGCCGTCGACATCGATCACCGTCATATGAGAAACATCGAAGACGCCGCAATCGCTGCGCACCTGATGGTGCTCCTCGACCTGCGAGCCATAGTGCAGGGGCATGTCCCAGCCACCGAAATCGACCGTCTTGGCGCCTAGCGCCAGGTGCAGGTCATACAAAAGCGTGCGCTGTCCCATGGGTTTCTCCTTCCGGGCGTGGCGAAGCGGCGGCGGTCGATGACGTTGGGTCGTCAGCTTTTCTTGTTACTCACACCCGCCGCGCGAATGCCGCGCATTGTAGCCGCAAGGTCGCAAGCTGACATCCTCAGTGACTGTGACCGGGTCGGCGGGCCGAACGGCGAATCAGTCCGATGACCGGCAGCAGCCCCACCATTACCAAGGTCAGTGCCGGCAGCGAGGCTCGCGCCCATTCGCCCTCGCTGGTCATCTCGAACACCCGCACAGCGAGGGTGTCCCAGCCGAACGGCCGCATCAGCAAGGTGGCGGGCATTTCCTTGAGCACGTCGACGAACACCAGCAGCGCGGCACTAAGGGCACCGGGTACCAGCAGCGGCAGATATACCTTGAAAAACAATCTTGCGCCGCCGACACCCAGGCTGCGCGAGGCTTCGGGGAGTGAGGGGCGGATGCGTTCCAGGCTGCTCTCCAGCGGCCCGTAGGCCACCGCGATGAAGCGCACCAGGTAGGCCAACAGCAACGCCGAGAGGCTGCCTAGCAGCAGCGGCTTGCCGGCGCCGCCCAGCCAGCTGGACAGCGGAATGACCAGGTGGTTGTCGAGGTAACTGAAGGCCAGCATGATCGACACCGCCAACACCGAACCGGGCAGGGCATACCCCAGATTGGCCAGACCAACCCCGGCGCGGATACCGCCCGTCGGTGCCTGGCGCCGGGCAAAGGCCAGCAGCAGCGCCACACATACCGTGACCAGCGCCGCCATGCTGCCCAGGTAAAGGGTGTGCAGCACCAGGCCGATATAACGCTCATCCAGGTCATGCCGGCCGCGCTGCCAGAACCACGCCAGCAACTGCAGCAACGGGATGACGAAAGCGCAGGCGAACACCAGCAGGCACCAGCCACTGGCCAGCAGCGCCTTGAGTCCACGCAGTTGATAAAGCGCCTGCACGCGTGGTCGTTCGTTGCCGCTGCGGCTGGCACCACGGGCGCGGCGCTCGCCGTACAGCACCAGCATCACCGCCAGCAACAGCAAGCTGGCCAACTGGGCCGCACTGGACAAGCTGAAGAAGCCGTACCAGGTCTTGTAGATGGCCGTGGTGAAGGTGTCGAAGTTGAATACGGCCACTGCACCGAAGTCGGCCAGGGTTTCCATCAGCGCCAGGGCGATACCGGCGCCGATCGCCGGCCGTGCCATGGGTAAGGCCACCCGCCAGAAAGCCTGCAGGGGCGTTAACCCAAGTACCCGCGCCGCCTCCATCAGGCCCTTGCCCTGAGCCAGGAAAGCCGTGCGCGCCAACAAGTAGACATAGGGATAGAAGACCAGCACCAGGACGGTGATTACCCCACCGGTGGAACGCACCCGAGGCAGGCGCATTGGCCCGAACACCTCGCGCAGGGCGCTTTGCACCGGGCCGGCAAAGTCCAGCAGGCCGACGAAGACGAACGCAAGCACGTAGGCCGGGATGGCGAACGGTAACATCAGCGCCCAGTCCAGCCAGCGTCGACCGGGGAAGTCGCAGAGGCTGGTGAGCCAGGCCAGGCTGACGCCCAGCACGGTGACACCAATACCCACACCCACCACCAGAGTCAGGGTATTGCCGAGCAGGCGGCCCATCTGGGTGTCGAGCAGGTGGGACCAGATCTGCAGGTCGATGGATTGCCAGGACAGCAGCAGCACGCTCAGGGGCAGCAGCACCAAGGCGGCGATCAGGGAGACCGGGAGGTACCAGCGGCGTTGGGGGGTGTGGGGCAAGGCTGAAATCTCGAGTGCGATGGCGACCGCTGCGCGGTCGTTCGCGGGTAAACCCGCTCCTACGGGGACCGCGCAAGGCAGTGCAGATCCTGTAGGAGCGGGTTTACCCGCGAAAGGGCCCTAACGGGCCCAAAGAGGATAAAGCCTGGCGCTTAGTTGTAGCCAGCCCGATCCATCAGGCGAATGGCTTCAGCCTGGCGCTTGCCGGCAATTTCCACCGGAATGCTGTCGGCCTTGAAGCTGCCCCACGCCGCCACTTCCTCCGAAGGTTTCACCTTCGGGTTGGCCGGGAATTCCTGGTTGATGTCAGCGAACAGCTTCTGCGCTTCTTCGCCGGTCATCCATTCCACCAGTTTCTTCGCGGCTTCCGGGTGTGGCGCATGCTTGGTCAGGCCGATGCCCGAGAGGTTCACATGCACACCACGATCACCCTGGTTGGGCCAGAAGATCTTCACCGGCAGGTTCGGGTTCTGCTTGTGCAGACGGCCGTAGTAGTAGGTGTTGACCACGCCCACATCACACTGCCCGGCCTCGATGGCCTGGATCACCGCGTTGTCGTCGGAGAACACATCGGTGGACAGGTTGTTGACCCAACCTTTGACGATTTGCTCGGTCTTGGCCTCACCGTGGGTTTCGATCAAGGTGGCGGTCAGCGACTGGTTGTACACCTTCTTGGCCGTGCGCAGGCACAGACGGCCTTCCCACTGTTTGTCAGCCAGGGCTTCGTAGGTGCTCAATTCTTCGGGTTTGACTCGCTCGGTGGAGTAGATGATGGTGCGGGCGCGCAGGCTCAGGCCGGTCCAGTCGTGCGACGAGGCGCGGTACTGCGACGGGATATTCTGGTCGATGACGTCGGACTCGATCGGCTGCAGGATGCCCATCTGCTCAGCCTGCCACAGGTTGCCTGCATCGACGGTCAGCAACAGGTCGGCCACGCCGTTGTCGCCCTCGGCCTTGATGCGCTGCATCAGCGGGGCTTCCTTGTCAGTAATGAACTTGATCTTGACACCGGTCTTGGCGGTATAGGCATCGAACACCGGCTTGATCAGCTCGTCGATGCGCGAGGAGTACACCACCACTTCGTCCGCTGCCTGGGCAGTGCCGCCGAACAGGGTCAGGGCCAAGGCGGCCAGTAGGGGCTTGCGTGGCAACATTTTAAGCACTCCTCGATCGTATGAGAGGTGCGAATGGTAGTGAATCCCATTTTCTGGCTCACCTACCTAGGCGTTACCGGATGTTGCAAAGGACTACCACCGGTGATTGCGCCACGCTGTGGGAGCGGCCTGGTGTCGCGAAAGGGCCGCAAAGCGGCCCCGCCACTCTCAAGCCTTGGCCAGATCCGGCAGGTCACCACTCAAACCCAACGCCTGGCGCACAAACAGCGCCTTGGCCTCCGGCATCTGCTCCACCAGCTTCAACCCGCTGTTGCGCAACCAGCGCAACGGCAGCGGATCGGCCTGGAACAACCTCTCGAACCCCTCCATCGCCGCCATCAACGCCAGGTTGTGTGGCATGCGCCGCCGCTCGTAACGGCTCAGCACCTTCACATCGGCCAGCCTCTCGCCGCGCTCGCAGGCATTGACCAACACCTCGGCCAGCACCGCCGCATCGAGAAAGCCCAGGTTCACGCCCTGCCCGGCCAACGGGTGAATGGTGTGTGCAGCATCACCGATCAAGGCCAGGCCTTCATCCACATAGCGCTTGGCGTGACGCTGGCGCAGCGGCACGCACACCCGTGGGTCGGCCTGCAGCACGTCCCCCAGACGCCCTTCGAAGGCCCGCTCCAGGGCCTGCAGGAAGGCCGCTTCATCCATCGCCATCAGCTGCTCGGCATGCTCCGGGGTGGTCGACCAGACGATCGAGCACCAGTCCTGCAGGCCATCGCGGGTCAACGGCAGGAACGCCAGCGGACCTTCGTCAGTGAAGCGCTGCCAGGCCGTGGCCTGGTGCCCGGCGCTGCAACGCACGCTGGTGACAATGGCATGGTGCAGGTAATCCCACTCGCGGGTTTCGCAGCCGGCCAGACGCCGCACCGCCGAATTGGCACCGTCGGCAGCGATCACCAACGGTGCCCGCAGTTGCCGGCCATCCGCCAGGGTCAGCAGCCACTCATCGCCGGAGCGACGCAATTGCTCCAGCCGCGCATTGGCCAACAGGCCGATGTCGCTGTCGTGCAGGCGCTCCAGCAGGCCGTCCTGCACCACCCGGTTCTCGACGATATGGCCGAGCACCTGGGCATGCACACTGGCCGCCGAAAAGTGAATCTGCCCGGTGCCGCTGCCATCCCACACATGCATGTCGGAGTACGGCGTGGCGCGCCGCTGGGCAATGCCGTCCCAGGCGCCAAGGCGCTCGAGGATGCGCTGGCTGGCCGCCGATAGCGCGCTGACACGCGGCTCGAACGGGGCCTGGGCATCGAAGGGTACAACCGTCAGCGGGCCACCATCGAGCAACAAAATTTGCAGGCCACTGTGGCGCAACGCCAAGGCCAGGGCGCTGCCGACCATACCGGCACCGACAATCAACAGATCTGCGCGCATTTCCATGCCTTACGCCTGCCTCGCTTGCGGCTTGAGCCGCACGTATAGGGTTTTATCGACCCGCGCCACCAACTCGCCGGCGCCATCGCGGATATCGACCTGCAAACGCGGCAGGCATTTCTTGCCGGTGGCGGCCTGCTGGCGAATTTCGTCCAGCAGCGCATCATCGACGTGGAGTTCGGCATACACCGGGCCTTTGCCCGGCGAGATGAAATCGATGCTGGCGGCCTTGTCCCAGACGATGTAGTCACGCCCCAACTGCTCGATCAGCAGCAGCATGTAGAACGGGTCGACCATGGCATACAGGCTGCCACCGAACTGGGTACCGACGTAATTGCGGTTCCAGCGGGTCAGCTTCATCGCCACCTTGACGCTACGCAGGTCCGGGCTGATGTGCT
Source organism: Pseudomonas sp. BP6 (assembly GCF_017875935.1). Taxonomy (NCBI): domain Bacteria; kingdom Pseudomonadati; phylum Pseudomonadota; class Gammaproteobacteria; order Pseudomonadales; family Pseudomonadaceae; genus Pseudomonas; species Pseudomonas sp. BP6. The sequence goes on along the minus strand of NZ_JAGINI010000001.1, from coordinate 5,565,903 downwards.
GCACACGGATACCGGCCCCCAGGTACGGTGGGTAAAGGTTCAGCAGCCAGCGCAGCATGCGCGCCCGACGCGCCAGTTTACGCGGGTTGCTCATGCCTGGCCCCGCGGATCAGGGCGGGTGCCCAGGCCCATGGCCTGGCGGGCGAACCAGCTTTTTGCCGGTGGCAGCAGGTCGAGCCCGAGCAGGCCAAGGTTGCGCCCGGCCGTCAGCAACGGCTGATTGCTGCCGAACAGACGGGTGACCTGGTCGGAGAAGCCGATGGTCATCGCCTGGTCCAGGCGCTGGCGCTGGTGATAGGCCTGCAACGTGGTCAGGTCGCCAGGCTGCTGTGGACCCGCCAGCAGTGCTTCGGCCAGGGCCTGCACGTCACGCAGCGACAGATTGAAACCCTGGCCCGCGATGGGGTGCAGGCTGTGTGCTGCGTTGCCCAGCACCACCAGGTGCGGCCGCACCTGCTCCTGGGCCTCGATCAAGGACAGCGGGTAGAGGTGCCGTACACCCACCTGGCGCAGCGCGCCCAGGCGGTAGCCGAACACACCCTGCAGTTCGCGCAGGAAACTGCGCTCGTCGATGTCGGCCAGGCGCCGCGCATCCATGCCCTGGCGGGTCCACACCAGTGCGCAGCGGTTTTCCGGCAACGGCAGCAAGGCCATGGGGCCCTCCTCGGTGAAGCGCTCGAAAGCCTGGCCGCCGTGGGCCTCACCCGGGGTAATGTTGGCGATCAACGCGCTCTGCTGGTAAGGCGTGTGCCGCACATGGATTCCCAACTGCTCGCGCAGGCCAGAGCGACCACCATCGGCCAGCACCGCCAGGTCACATTCCAGCTGAGTGTCGTCGTTCAGCCCCAGCCGGTAGCCGCGTTCGATGGCCTGCATCGAGGTCACTTCCGCCGGGCAGCGCCAGCTCACCACCTCGCTGTCCAGCCCTTGCCACAGGCACTGGCCGAGCCAGGCGTTTTCCACCACGTAACCCAGCGCCGGTACGCCCTCTTCCAGGGCATCCAGGCGGGTGGCGCCAAAGCGACCACGGTCGGACACGTGAATCTGGCGAATAGGCTCGGCGCGGCGGCCGATGGCCTGCCACAGGCCCAGTTGCTGATAAATCTGCTGGGTGCCGAATGACAACGCCGACGAGCGCGCATCGTAGCTGGGTTGGTAGTTGTCGCCGGGGGCGAACGGCTCGATCAGCAGGATCTTCCAGCCGCGCGCCTTGGCGCCGGCCTGCAGGGCCAAAGCCAGGCTTGCGCCAACCAGGCCACCGCCGATGATCGCCAGGTTTACCCGGCTCATGCCACGGCCTTGCGGGCAGCCTGCATCAGCGCCTCGATCTCGGCGACCGTACGCGGCACACCCGAAGTCAGGATTTCACAACCTTGCCTGGTCACTACCACGTCGTCCTCGATCCTTACCCCAATGCCGCGCCACTTTTTGGCCACGGCCTGATTGTCGGCGCCAATGTAGATACCCGGCTCCACGGTCAGCGCCATGCCGGGTTCCAGCACCCGCCACTCGCCGCCCACCTTGTACTCGCCCACGTCGTGCACATCCATGCCCAGCCAATGCCCGGCGCGGTGCATGTAGAAGGCGCGATACGCTTCGCTGTCGATCAGCGCCTGCACATCCCCTTCAAGCAAGCCCAGCTCCACCAGGCCCGCAGTGATGACCCGCACGGTCGCCTCATGGGCGTGGTTCCAGTGCTTGCCGGGGGCTATTTCGGCAAACGCCGCCGCCTGCGCCTTGAGCACCAGCTCGTAGATGGCCTTCTGCTCGGGCGAAAACCGCCCACTGACCGGGAAGGTGCGGGTGATGTCGCTGGCATAGCAGTCGATTTCGCAGCCGGCGTCGATCAGCACCAGGTCGCCGTCCTTGAGCGGCGCATCGTTCTGTTGGTAGTGCAGGATGCAGCCGTTGCGCCCGGCCGCAACGATCGAGCCGTAGGCCGGCATCTTCGCCCCGCCCTTGCGGAATTCGTAGTCCAGCTCGGCTTCCAGGCTGTACTCGTGCAGCCCGGCGCGGCAGGCCTGCATGGCTCGCACGTGAGCTCGCGCAGAAATGTCTGCGGCAGCACGCATCACCTTCACTTCCGCCGCCGATTTATACAGGCGCATATCGTGCAGCAGATGATCCAGCGCAACGAACTCGTTCGGTGGCTGGGCGCCCAGGCGTGCCTTGGAGCGGATCACGTTGATCCAGTCCATCAGCCGGCGATCGAACTCCGGGTTGCTGCCCATGGCGCTGTAGACCCGCTCGCGGCCTTCGATCAGGCCAGGCAGGATCTCGTCGATATCCGTGATGGGGAAGGCATCGTCGGCGCCGAAATCACGCACCGCCCCTTCCTGGCCGGCCCGCAGGCCGTCCCACAGCTCGCGCTCAGGGTTGCGTTCACGGCAGAACAGCACGTACTCGCCATGCTCGCGCCCTGGAATCAAAGCAATCACCGCCTCGGGCTCCGGGAAGCCGCTGAGGTACTGGAAGTCGCTGTCCTGGCGGTACACGTGTTCGACGTCGCGGTTGCGGATGGCAACCGCGGCGGCGGGCAGAATAGCGATGCTGTTGGGGACCATCTGCGCCATCAGCGCCTTGCGCCGACGGGCATATTCGGCCTTGGGAATGTGGCTCATGGGCAGACTACCCCTGGTTGATCAGTGCAGCGACGGCTTGGGCGCGGGTGCGGCCGGCTTGGCCAGTTCGGAGAACAGCAGCAGGGGCGCCACGCGCAGGTATTCCATGACCTCCATGTAGTCGCTCTCGCCGTCCTCGGATTCTTCGAGCGCTTCCTGGACCTGCGAAATGGCCACCAGGTCCTGCAGCACTTCCTTGGCCTCGTCGGACAAGTCCTTACCGCCAGCGTTCAGGCCGAAACCGGTCACGAAGCCTTGGCACCACTGGCCCAGCGCGGTGGCGCGGTCGCTCAGTGCAGCATCATCGGTAGGCAGCAGCAGGACGATCGCCATGTCGTCGCTGGTCAGCTCGCCCTTGACCATTTCCTGCAAGCCGACCAAGGCATTGCGGACACTGTCACCAGGCTCGGTTTCCAGCAGTTGGGCGGCATCGGCCAACCAGGCATCGGCATCGAAGCCGGCGCCGGCGCAGCTGCGGCCAATCAGCAGGCCGTGCAGTTCGGCCGGGGTGACGGGATGACCATTGCTCGAGAGCAGCATGGCGAAGGCGTTGTAGGGCGATTGAGTATTGGGCATGGGCAGCTAGGCGCCAGACGGCGCAATGTCTAGAATGAAGACCTTGTATCCTAGCACCGGCAGGCGCGCCAAGACCATCTGCACTGGCCGTTGCCGCCCAGGGGGAGGCATCATCGCCAGGTGACTCAACGACGGAGCGAATCGAGTGCAACCCACGCAAGAGAACGACCTGCAGGCACTGATGAGCCGATTCGAGTTGCTGATCGAACGCGTCGAGCAACTAAAACGGCAAAATGCACTCCTAGTAGCTCAGGAAAAGTCCTGGCGCGAAGAGCGCGCCCACCTCATCGAAAAGAACGAGATCGCCAAGCGCAAAGTCGAGTCGATGATTTTACGCCTCAAGGCTCTGGAGCAAGACTCATGAGTTCAAGCAATAGCGTCACCGTGCAGATCCTCGACAAGGAATACTCGATCATCTGCCCGCCGGAAGAGCGCAACAACCTGGTCAGCGCTGCGCGCTACCTGGACGGCAAGATGCGCGAGATCCGCAGCAGCGGCAAGGTGATCGGTGCCGACCGCATCGCGGTCATGGCAGCATTGAACATTACCCACGAAATGCTGCACCGCCAGGAAGATCGCAACGATGCACCGGTCAGCGGCACAAACCGCGAACAGGTGCGCGACCTGCTGGATCGGGTAGATAAGGCTTTGTCCGACGACACGGATACCAAAATCGGCTGAGATTGGTATACTGGCGCCACTCCCTGGGGGATGCGCCAGTCGGTTATGTCCCTGAGCCGATACGCACAACCACGGGGGTTGCACGCTGGGGCCGGTGTGCATGTCCGCCCGACGGAAAGCCTTAACGCCCCCTGCAATCTCCACCTTGAACTTTCGGGTTCAAGGGCTACACCGATAGCGGTCTTATCGGGGAGCCTGAATTTCTTGCCCGCCCCCCCGGCGGGCAATTCGTTTTGGCCGACTTTATTCAAGCTTTGTACGACGATTCACCGCGCAGGCACTGTTCGGACAAAGCCAGCACATCTGGGATCCCACGTGCCATGACCGAAAACGTGCCGCTCACCCGCCCCCAGCTACGTCGCCTGCTTCGCAATGCCCGCCGCGCCCTTACCCCTGCCCAGCAACGCGAGGCCACCCTCGGCCTGTACCGCCAGCTGGCGCAACACCCCTTGTTCCGCCGCGCCCGCCACATTGCCCTGTACCTGCCCAACGACGGTGAAATCGACCCTCGTCTACTGCTGCGCGAAGCCCAGCGTCGAGGCAAGCGCACCTACCTGCCGGTGCTGCACGCCTGGCCGCGCACGCGCATGGTGTTCCAGCGTTTTGAACAGGGGGAGAAGCTCAAGCCCAACCGCTTCCGTATTCCAGAGCCGATAATCGATCGCAAACGCCAACGGCCGATCTGGGCGCTGGATCTGATTCTGCTACCGCTGGTCGGTTTTGACGAAGTGGGCGGCCGCTTGGGAATGGGCGGTGGCTTCTATGATCGCAGCCTGGCCTACCAGGCGCGTCGGCAAACCTGGAAAAAACCGTTGCTGCTGGGGCTGGCGCATGAATGCCAGAAGGTCGAGCGGCTGGCGCAGGCCAGTTGGGACGTACCGCTGCAGGGCACGGTCTCTGACCGTGGCTGGTACCTGGCGCCACGTTGAGCGGCGCCAGCGGGGATATCAACGTTGTGGCTGGCCGGCGTCGACCGGCATCTGATAGGCGCTGTCCAGCTTGCGCTCCCAGAACCCTTGCGCATAACCGGTAGTGACCACACCCAGGCCAAAAATGAACACCAGGATCCACAGTAGATCCGGCTTTTTACGTTGATTCATCGAAGATTGCCCCCCAGGCAAACTGTTCTGTACTCGGCGATATTCTGGGTACCGCCGGTGCACGCGCTTTAAACGGTGCGCATTTTCCGACAACATGCGTCCGCACGCAAACCTTGACGCCAACCGACTGTCGGTTTCGTGCAACAGGTTATTTCAAACCTTTTCAGGAGCAGCATTCATGGCTTACTGGCTGATGAAATCCGAGCCCGACGAGCTCTCCATAGAAGCCCTCGCACGCTTGGGTGAAGCGCGCTGGGACGGCGTGCGTAACTATCAGGCGCGTAATTTTCTGCGGGCCATGAGCGTGGGTGACGAATTTTTCTTCTACCACTCCAGTTGCCCACAACCTGGCATCGCCGGCATTGCCAGAATCACCCGCGCGGCCTACCCGGACCCTACCGCGCTGGACCCGGAAAGCCATTATCACGATGTCAAGGCCACGACCGACAAGAACCCGTGGAGCGCAGTGGATGTGGCCCACGTACAAACCTTCCCAAGGGTGCTGGAGCTGGGATGGCTGAAACAGCAGGCCGGGCTGGTCGAGTTGCCGCTGGTGCAAAAAGGCAGCCGCCTGTCGGTCATGCCGGTAACGCCCGAGCAGTGGGCGGTGATTGTCGCGTTGCGCTGAATGCGCAGCTAAGGTCAAGGGCTTGACCAATATCAACACGCCACACATGGCCGCAAGGCATGATGGACCGTGCATGACCGCAAGGATGCAGAACGATGAACCGATACGCCCCTAGAATCTTCGCCACTGCACTGATCGCACTGCTCGTTGCAGCCGGCGGGCTGGGGTACTGGAAGTCGCTCCACGACCAGTTGCCCGAAGGCCTGAGCATGGGCAACGGCCGCCTTGAAGCCACCGAAGTGCAGATCGCCAGCAAGGTCCCCGGTCGCCTGGCCGAGGTACTGGTCGATGAAGGCGATAACGTTACCCAAGGCCAGCTACTGGCACGCATCGACACCCGCACCATGGAAGCCCAGCGCAGCCAGGCCGAAGCCGAAGTGCTGCGCGCCCGGGAAAACTACGCCGCCGCCCAGGCCAGCGTGCAACTGCGCCAGAGCGAACTGCTGCTGGCCAGCCAGGAGCTCAAGCGCGTGCGCGAAATTTTCCAGCGCAAGTACGCCAGCCAGCAGTTGCTCGACCAACAGCAGGCGCGCTTTGACACAGCCAGCGCAGCAGTGGTCGCTGCCCGCGCCCAACTGGCAGCGATCAAGGCTGCAATCGGCGCCGCCGAAGCTCAAGTGGCACAGCTCACCAGCGAAATCGACGACAGCAGCCTGCGAGCGCCCATCAACGGCATCATCCAGCTGCGCCTGGCCGAACCCGGTGAAGTGCTGGGTGCCGGCGGCCGCGTCCTGATGCTGATCGACCCCAGCGACCAATACATGAACCTGTACCTGCCGGCGTCCACCAGCGGCCGGCTGACCGTAGGCGATCAGGCGCGCATCGTGCTCGACGCCCTGCCCGAGCGCGCGCTGCCGGCCAAGGTGGCCTTTGTCGCAGCCAAGGCCCAGTTCACCCCCAAACAGGTCGAAACCCGCGACGAACGGCAAAAGCTGGTGTTCCGGGTCAAACTGCGCCTGAGCGACCCGGGCGCCGTGCCGCAAGCCAAACCAGGCATGCCAGGCGCCGGCTATGTCCGCACGGCTGAAGTGGACTGGCCGGCCAACTTGCAATGAACGCCCCGGCACTGCTGGCCGAAGGCATCAGCCACCGTTACGGCGACCTGGTAGCCCTGCACCCGCTAGGCTTCAGCCTGCCTGTGGGCACCCGCTGCGCGCTGATCGGCCCCGACGGGGCAGGCAAATCAACCCTGTTGGGGCTGATCGCCGGCGTAAAACGCCTGCAACAGGGGGAGCTGCAGGTGCTGGGCGGCTCGATCCGCCAACGCCGCCATCGCACGGCGCTATACCCCAAAGTAGCGTTCATGCCGCAGGGGCTGGGCAACAACCTGTACCCGGAACTGTCGATCAGCGAGAACATCCGCTTTTTCGCCACCCTGTTCGGGCTGGGCCGCCGCGAGTGTGAGCAGCGCATGGCCAATCTGTTGCAGGCCACCGACCTGCAGCGCTTTGCCCAGCGCCCGGCCGGCAAGCTGTCGGGTGGCATGAAGCAGAAGCTGGGTCTTTGCTGCGCGCTGATCCACGAGCCAGACCTGCTTATCCTGGACGAGCCGACCACCGGCGTCGACCCACTGTCGCGGCGGCGCTTCTGGGAGCTGGTTGAGCAGGTTCGCGTACAACGCCCGCAACTGACCCTGCTGGTGGCTACCGCCTACATGGAAGAAGCCGAACAGTTCGAGCATTGCCTGATGCTCGATGGCGGCCGGCTGCTGGCCGCCGGCCCTAGCCACGAACTGGCTGCGGTAACCCCCAGCGGAAAGCTGGATGACGCCTTTACCCACTACCAGGGCGCTGGCAAGACGCAGCATCAACCACTGGCAATCCCGCCGCGCCAAGCCACGGACGGCCCGGTCGCCATCGAGGCACACGACCTGACCCTGCGCTTTGGCGACTTCACAGCGGTGAACAAGGTCAGTTTCGCCATTGGCCGTGGGGAGATCTTCGGCTTCCTGGGTTCCAACGGTTGCGGCAAGACCACCACCATGAAAGTGCTCACTGGCCTGATGCCGGCCAGCGAAGGCAGCGCCAGCCTGCTGGGTCGCCCGGTGGACGCCAGCGACCTGGCCACACGCAAGCGGGTCGGTTTCATGTCGCAGAGTTTCTCTCTGTATGGCGAGCTCAGCACCCGGCAGAACCTGGCCCTGCATGCCCGCTTGTTCGACTTGCCCAAAGCCGAGAGCGCCCAGCGCATCGATGAGCTGATCGAGCGCTTCGAGCTCGCCACTATCGCCGACCAACCGTCTGGCGCCCTGCCCCTTGGTTTGCGCCAGCGTCTGTCGCTGGCAGTGGCGGTTCTGCATCGCCCGGAAGTGTTGATCCTCGACGAACCGACCTCCGGCGTCGACCCGGCCGCCCGCGACGACTTCTGGCGCCTGCTGGTAGAACTGTCCCGCGAGCAAGGCGTGACCATTTTCCTCTCCACCCACTTCATGAACGAAGCCCAGCGCTGCGATCGTATTTCGCTGATGCACGCCGGGCGAGTGCTGGCCTGCGACACACCCGATGCCCTGCAGCATCAGTACCAGGGTGCCACGCTGGAGGACGCGTTCGTCCGCTGCCTGGAGCAGGCCCAGGAGCTGGCGCCAGCCGCCACCGACAGCAGCGTGCTGGAACAGGCGTCCACCCCCACCCTGCCGCTACGCCAGGGATTCAGCCTGCGCCGCCTGCTGGCAGTGGCCGGCCGTGAGGGCAAGGAGCTGCTGCGCGACAAGGTGCGCCTGGCCTTCGCCTTACTGGGTGCAATGTTCATGATGGTGATCTTCGGCTACGGCATTTCACTGGATGTGGAAAACCTCGCCTTCGCCGTGCACGATCAGGACCAGAGCCCGCAAAGCCGCGCCTACCTCGAAGCCTTCCGTGGTTCACGCTACTTCGCCGAACAGGCACCCATCCGCGATAGCAGCGAGCTGCACCAGCGCCTGCAACGCTCGGAAATCAAACTGGCACTGGAGATTCCGCCCGGTTTTGGCCGCGACCTGTACGCAGGGCGCCAGCCGGTGGTGGCTGCCTGGCTCGACGGTGGCATGCCGTTCCGCGCAGAAACCAGCCGCAACTACGTGGAAGCCGTGCACCAGGCCAACCTGGAGCAACTGGCACAGGCCAGCCCGCAACCGCAGCCACGCCAGGACCCGGTGCGCCTGGAAACGCGTTTCCGCTACAACCAGGATGTGGTCAGCGTGAACGCCATCGGTCCGGGCGTGATGGCACTGATACTGGCCTTCATACCGGCCATGCTCACTGCACTGGGCATCGTGCGCGAGAAGGAACTCGGCTCCATCACCAACTTCTACGCCACACCCCTCACCCGCCTGGAATTTCTGCTTGGCAAGCAGATGCCCTACCTGGCTGTGAGCCTGGTCAACCTGGCGCTGCTCGTCGCGATGAACTGCTGGCTGTTCGCCGTACCGCTCAAGGGCAGCGTACTGGCCCTGGCGTGTGGCGGCGTGGCCTACCTGCTGGCAACCACCAGCCTGGGCCTGCTGATTTCGGCATTCACCCGCACCCAGATCGCCGCCATTCTCGGCACCATGATCATTACCAGCCTGCCGACCATCCAGTTTTCCGGGCTGATCGTGCCACGCTCGTCGCTGGACGGCGCAGCAGCGGTGATGGGCCAGTTGTTCCCGGCGGGCTACTTCCTCGACATCGCAGTCGGCACCTTCACCAAGGCGTTAGGCCTGCGCGAGTTGTGGCCGCAGTGCCTGATCCTGCTGAGCTTCTTTGCCGCATTCACCGGCCTGAGCCTGGCAATGCTGAAAAAGCAGGAGGCCTGACATGTCGCGCCTGAACCACACCTTGCGCCTGGGCCTGAAAGAACTGACCAGCCTGCGCCATGACAGCGTACTGCTGCTGTTCCTGCTATATGCCTTCAGCGTGGCGATCTACATGCCGGCAGCCGGCTCGGTGATCGGCGTACACAACGCCAGCGTGGCGGTGGTGGATGAAGACCATAGCCTGCTCTCGCGCAAGCTCAGCGAAGCCCTGCAACCCCCCGAGTTCCAGCCAGCCGTGCCGCTGCCCCCGCAGCGCCTGGACCAGGCCATGGACAGCGGCCAGTACACCTTCGTCATCAACGTACCGGTGAACTTCCAGAGCGACCTGCTGGCCGGGCGCTCGCCGGAGCTGCAGATCAACGTCGACGCCACGGCCATGAGCCAGGCATTCATGGGCGCCGGCTACATCGGCCGCATCTTCGAGCGTGAGCTGCTCGACTACAGCCAGCGTGGCAACGTGCAAAGCCCGGTGCTGATCAACCCCAAAGCGCTGTTCAACCCCAACCTGGAGGGGGGCTGGTTTCTGGCAGTGATCCAGATCGTCAACAACATCACCATCCTGGCGATCATCCTCACCGGCACCGCGCTGCTGCGCGAGCGTGAGCACGGCACCCTCGACCACCTGCTGGTGCTGCCGTTGACCGCGCTGGAGATCATGCTGGCCAAAATCGGCAGCAACGCGCTGGTGGTGGTGATCTGCACCTGGATTTCATTGGTGGTAGTCGTCAAAGGTGCACTGGGCGTGCCGCTTTCTGGCTCGATGGGGCTGTTCCTGGCTGTGACCGCGCTGTACCTGTTCGCCAGTACTGCGCTGGGCATTTTCCTCGCCACCCTGGCGCGCTCGACGCCGCAGTTCGGCCTGCTGGCGATCCCGGTGATCATCCCGATGCTTTTGCTGTCCGGCGGCAGCACACCACTGGACAGCATGCCGCAGTGGCTGCAGTGGGTGATGCAGGGGTCACCCTCAACGCACTTTGTCAGCCTGAGTGCCGCAATCCTGTTCCGGGATGCCGGGTGGGCGGTGGTATGGCCGGATATCCTGGCGCTGACGCTGATCGGCCTGGTGTTCTTCAGCGTGGCCCTCGCGCGGTTCCGCCGTACCCTGGCGTCTTGAAGGCATGCGCGAGCGTCCGCCGAAAGTTGGAAAACTGGCACAAAGACAAAGGGCGCCTTTCGGCGCCCTACTCACAGACAGGTCGACTTGTCATCGCCATATACCTGCCCGGCTCTGTAATTGCTGGTTGAACCAGGATCCTCAGAGTCTTACAAGCCCCTTGCGGGAACAGGCTGATTATCACGCATCGAGCGTAACATTGACAACAGACCGCTCTGTTGCTGGATGTGTGAAACCCAGCGTAAAGCCAACTGCAGCCCTCACGGCGGCGAAATGCTCTGGCCGCATTGTAAAGGTCATGTATTCCCGACCACTTCCTTGCCGCGATTTGACCCGACATCTGTCCAATCTGGAGGTAGCCACCGTGTAGATCATGTCGCACTTGGCCCAGCATGTCAGGGCCGAACCAGGCAGATAACTCGGCAGCACAACGTGATGCCCTGCCATGTGATCCGGTGCAGTGGTACTCAAAGGGACTATCGTCACTAACTGGCGATTTTGACTGTGCTTGCGAAGAACGACCACGGGACGCACCTTGATCATTTCAGGCACTTGAAAGCCTGAAAAGTCGCACATCAGTACAGTCGCCTCTTTCGGCTGGTACTTCAAAGCCATTGCCAACACTCTCGAGCAACTGAAGACAGGGCACAATCTAGCTTGGCCATGGCCCCAAAAACTGAAAACTGGCGGGCTTACAGGAAAGACAGAAGGGTCCTACACACGGGGTAAGCCTGAATTCAATCCGACTTACCAGTGATGGACCTCACACTGTTTCAGGTCACTGCACAATCAGGTTGTTGAACAGCAGGTCCTCAACGATCGGCTTACCCTCTTCCGCCTCCAGCACCTGCTGCACCTGTTTCAGCGCCTCTTGGCGAAGATGCTCCTTGGCCTCGACGTTGCTCATGCTGTCCACCGTCTGCTGGGTGAACAGTGCCACCAGCTGGTTACGGATCAGCGGTTCGTGGTGTTTCACCGTCTTGGCCGCTTCGTCACCCGTCACGCGCAGGGCCACGTCAGCCTTGTACACGCGCAGCCGCGGGCTGCCGTCGAGCGCATAGTTGCCAACAAAGGGCGGGCTCAGGCTGATGTAGGCGACCTTGGGCACCCCTTCCTTGGCTTCTTCGGCCATGGCCGCAGCCGGCAGCAGCAGCGCCAGCACCATCAAGATCCACGCTTTCACGAATTCGCTCCTCAATACAATTGGCGCCAGCTTACCCAGCACACCGCTCAAACCCAAGCCCGGGCTTATGCCGGCCCATCAGGGCGGGCCATGCTCGTTGACCTGCCAAGCGGCCCTCCTACACTTATCGGCCACTACCCGCAAAGGAATAGCCCCGATGAAAGCTGTGTTGTGCAAAACCCTGGGTCCAGCGCGCAACCTGGTGCTGGAAGAGGTGGCCAGCCCACTGCCGAAGAAAAACGAGATCCTGCTGGACGTGCAGGCTGCCGGGGTCAACTTCCCCGACACCTTGATCATCGAAGGTAAGTACCAGTTCCAGCCACCGCTGCCGTTCTCTCCAGGTGGCGAGGCAGCGGGCGTGGTGGCCGCCATCGGTGAAAAGGCCGGCGCGTTCCAGGTAGGCGACCGGGTCATGGCGCTCACCGGCTGGGGGGCGTTCGCCGAGCAAGTGGCGGTGCCGTTCTATAACGTTCTGCCGATCCCGGCGAGCATGGACTTCACCACCGCTGCGGCCTTCGGCATGACCTACGGCACCTCGATGCACGCCCTTCGCCAGCGTGGCCAGTTGCAAGCAGGCGAGACTCTGCTGGTACTGGGCGCTTCCGGTGGGGTCGGCCTGGCGGCGGTGGAGATCGGCAAGGCCATGGGCGCGCGAGTGATCGCGGCGGCCAGCAGTGCCGAGAAACTGGCCGTGGCCAAGGCTGCCGGGGCGGATGAACTGATCGATTACAGCCAGGCCAACCTGCGCGAAGAAATCAAACGCCTGACCGGCGGCCAGGGCGTGGACGTGATCTACGACCCGGTCGGAGGCGAGCTGTTCGAACAAGCGGTGCGCGGGTTGGCCTGGAATGGCAGGCTGCTGGTGGTGGGTTTTGCCAGCGGCAGCATTCCACAGCTGGCGGCCAACCTGGTGCTGCTCAAGGGCGCGGCGGTACTGGGCGTGTTCTGGGGGGCATTTGCCCAGCGCCAGCCGGAGGACAATGCCGCCAACTTCCGCCAGCTGTTTGCCTGGCATGCCGAGGGCAAGTTGAAGCCGCTGGTGTCGCAGACTTATCCACTGGCAGAGGCTGGGGCCGCGATTGAGAAACTGGGGCAACGGCAGGCTGTGGGTAAGTTGGTGGTGGTGGCCAGGTAAGGCAGGACCCGCGAATACGGTGGTGACGGCAACGGTGAACGGCGGGTGGAATTGGCCGGCAGGCCCGGCCCTTTCGCGGGTAAACCCGCTCCTACAGGCGACCGCGCAGGGTTTACCCGCGAAGAGGCCGGAACAGGTTGTTCACACTTCGCGCAGATTATGGCAACGCCTGAATCGCGCCTCCAGATTGCGATCGGGCATCTGGTGACTGCGCAGTGCATTCAAGGTCTGCTCGACATAGTCGCGCGTGGTGCCATAACGCCCCTTGGCACTGGCCAGGATCTGGCTGAGCAAGGTATCCGGCAAGTTGCCGGCATAGCACGGCAAATGCCGCTCCAGCACAAAGCCCAAGGCCTGCACCTTGCTACCATCGCCCAGGCGGCAGTGGAGCCAGTGCGGCCGGTAGGCCGGATACGGCATCTCGCGTTGCCACAGAGCCATCAGTGAGTCGTCCAGATTGCGCTCATCCAGCCGGTAGGCAAAACCGCTGCAGGAACCACCGCGGTCCAGGCCAAACACCAGGCCGGGGGTTTCCGGGGTGCCGCGATGTTCATGCGACCACAGGTACAAGCCACGGTGATAACCATGTACCCGCGCGCGCTGGCGCTCCACCGAATTGCACTCCGGACGCCAGATCAACGAGCCATAGGCAAACAGCCACACCGGGCCACCCTGATGCCTGGACATGGTTGTCTTCATGGAGCTGAACAACTGTTCGCGAGTATGTTGCTGACCGAAATCGAGAGCTGGAGGGTATGAAACTTCCCAAGACATACGTTCAAGAGCCGACATAAGCTGCCGCCATTATTCCTTTGAACTACGGAGGTAGCGAGATTCGATTACGCTGCGCCGCCAGGCCGCTGTACCAAGGGCGCTTGCAGTAACCATAGGCCAGAATTGCAGGAATACTCAAGCCCTTGAACACGCGTTTCGTGCACGGCTCCGACGACTGGAAAGTACTGTTTCAGCAACGATGAAAGTTATTGGCCAAGGCGGTAATAATTACCGCCTTATACCCATACTTTCAAACTTCGGTTATTAACCGCGCGGCGCGTAGGCGAACACATCGGCACGCATGCGGTGCGCATCCATACCGGCTTCGACCAAAGCGTCGAGTGTGGCGTAGATCATGTTCGGTGAGCCGCTGGCATACACATGCACGCTATTGAGGTCGGCAATGTCTTCGCAGACCGCTTCATGCAGCATGCCGCAACGGCCTTCCCAACCGCACAGGTCGCTGACCACTTGATGCAGGAACAGGTTGGGCAGGCGCTGCCATTCGTCCCAGTGCTCGATCTGGTAGAAGTCCTCAGGCCGGCGCACACCCCAGTACAGGTGCACCGGGTGCTTGAAGCCCTGGGCCCGGCAGTGCTCGACCAGGCTGTGCATCTGGCCCATGCCGGTGCCGGCGGCAATCAGCACCAGAGGCCCGTCGGGCAGTTCGGCCAGATGGGTATCGCCAAACGGCATTTCGATGCGTGCCAGGCCATCTCGCCTGAGCTGGTCGATCAGTTGCACCGCACTAGGCTCACGCGCCAGCACGTGCAATTCCAGTTCACGCCCGGCATGCGGCGCGGATGCCAGCGAGAAGGCCGCCTGCTTGCCGCCCTCACGTTCGATCATCAGGTATTGCCCTGCGTGGTAGCGCAGTGGCTTGCCGGCAGGCGCACGCAGGCGCACCCGCCAGACGTCGCCACCGACGTCGACGCACTCACTGACGCTGCACGCCAGCTTGCGCACTGGCAGCTCGCCCAAGGCAAGCACACCGTCCCAGAGCAACACGCAGTCCTCCAGCGGTTCGGCAATGCAGGTGAACAACTCGCCATGGTCGCGGACTTCGCCATCCTGGCGAACCCGGCCTTCAACCAACAATGCGGCGCAAACATGGCAATTGCCATTGCGGCAGCTGTTTGGGCAGTCATAGCCCAGCCGCCGTGCTCCATCCAGGATCCTTTCCCCGGGTTCAAGCGCCAGCACCGCCCCGGACGGCTGCAACGTTACCTGCATCAATCTATTCCCAACTGATCCCACAGCTCATCGATACGGCGGGTGACGGCCTCATCCTTGACGATGACCCGGCCCCATTCGCGTGTAGTCTCGCCCGGCCACTTGTGAGTAGCGTCCAGGCCCATCTTCGAACCCAGCCCCGATACCGGTGACGCAAAGTCCAGGTAGTCGATCGGGGTGTTGTCAATCATTACCGTATCACGCTTGGGGTCCATGCGCGTGGTAATGGCCCAGATCACATCGTTCCAGTCACGAGCGTTGATATCGTCATCGGTGACAATAACGAACTTGGTGTACATGAACTGTCGCAGGAACGACCACACACCCAGCATTACGCGCTTGGCGTGGCCTGGGTACTGTTTCTTCATGGTCACCACCGCCATGCGGTACGAGCAGCCTTCCGGCGGCAGGTAGAAGTCGGTGATTTCCGGGAACTGCTTCTGCAGGATCGGCACGAAGACTTCGTTCAGCGCCACGCCGAGAATGGCCGGCTCATCGGGCGGCCGACCGGTGTAGGTGCTGTGGTAGATCGGTTTTTGCCGGTGAGTGATGCGCTCGACGGTGAACACCGGGAAGCTGTCCACTTCGTTGTAGTAGCCCGTGTGATCGCCGTATGGGCCTTCCGGGGCCATTTCGCCCGGGTGGATTACCCCCTCCAGGATGATCTCGGCGGTTGCCGGTACCTGCAGGTTGCTGCCACGGCACTTGACCAGCTCGGTGCGGTTGCCTCGCAGCAGGCCGGCGAAGGCGTACTCGGAAAGAGTGTCCGGCACCGGGGTCACGGCGCCGAGAATGGTCGCCGGGTCAGCGCCCAGCGCCACGGCGACCGGAAACGGCTGGCCGGGGTTCTTCTCGCACCACTCTCGGTAGTCGAGGGCGCCGCCACGGTGGCTGAGCCAGCGCATGATCACCTTGTTGCGGCCGATCACCTGCTGGCGGTAGATGCCCAGGTTCTGGCGGTCCTTGTTCGGGCCACGGGTAACGGTGAGGCCCCAGGTAATCAGCGGCGCCACGTCGCCAGGCCAGCAGTGCTGAATCGGCAGTGCGCCGAGGTCGACATCGTCACCCTCGACCACCACTTCCTGACACACCGCGTCCTTGACCACTTTGGGCGCCATCGACACGACCTTCTTGAAGATCGGCAGCTTCGACCAGGCGTCCTTCAGGCCCTTGGGCGGCTCGGGCTCCTTGAGGAAGGCCAGCAGCTTGCCGATTTCCCGCAGTTCGCTGACCGACTCGGCGCCCATGCCCATGGCCACCCGCTCCGGGGTACCAAACAGGTTGCCCAGCACGGGGATGTCGAAGCCGGTGGGCTTTTCGAACAGCAATGCCGGGCCCTTGGCGCGCAGGGTGCGGTCGCAGACCTCGGTCATTTCCAGGACGGGGGAGATCGGTACCTGGATGCGCTTGAGCTCACCGCGCTGTTCCAGGCCACGGATGAAGTCGCGCAAGTCGCGATACTGCATGCAGGAGCCTCGTGTTGGCCGTATCGGTCGGGGTGCAGAGTGTAGCGCCGTTCGAGGCCTGTTTGGGGGCAAAAATGCACTGGGGCCACCTTGCGCCCCTTCGCAGGCACGCCCGCCCCCACAAGGATTGTACTTAACCTGTGGGAGCGGGCGTGCCCGCGAAGGGCCGCAAGGCGGCCCCAATTACTGCCTGATCGGGAAGCTTACTTGCGCTTCATCGACAGGAAGAACTCATCGTTGGTCTTGGTCTGCTTGAGCTTGTCGACCAGGAACTCGATGGCAGCGATTTCGTCCATCGGGTGCAGCAGCTTGCGCAGAATCCACATACGCTGCAGTTCGTCGTCAGCGGTCAGCAACTCTTCGCGGCGGGTGCCGGAGCGGTTGATGTTGATGGCCGGGAACACACGCTTCTCGGCGATGCGGCGGTCCAGCGGCAGCTCCATGTTGCCGGTGCCCTTGAACTCTTCGTAGATCACTTCGTCCATCTTCGAGCCGGTTTCAACCAGCGCAGTGGCGATAATGGTCAGCGAACCGCCTTCCTCGATGTTACGCGCAGCACCGAAGAAGCGCTTGGGCTTCTCGAGGGCGTGGGCGTCGACACCACCGGTCAGCACCTTGCCGGAGCTCGGGATCACGGTGTTGTAGGCACGTGCCAGTCGAGTGATCGAGTCCAGCAGGATAACCACATCCTTCTTGTGCTCGACCAGGCGCTTGGCCTTCTCGATCACCATCTCGGCAACCTGCACGTGGCGGGTTGGCGGCTCGTCGAAGGTGGAGGCAACCACTTCGCCACGCACGGTGCGCTGCATTTCGGTCACTTCTTCCGGGCGCTCGTCGATCAGCAGGACGATCAGGTGGCACTCGGGGTTGTTGCGGGTGATGTTGGCCGCAATGTTCTGCAGCATGATCGTCTTACCGGCTTTCGGCGGGGCAACGATCAGGCCGCGCTGGCCTTTGCCGATCGGGGCGCACAGGTCGATGACGCGACCGGTCAAGTCCTCGGTGGAGCCGTTACCGGCTTCCATCTTCAGGCGCTTGTTCGGGAACAGCGGCGTCAGGTTTTCGAACAGGATCTTGTTCTTCGCGTTTTCCGGGCGGTCGAAGTTGATGGTATCGACCTTCAGCAGGGCGAAGTAACGCTCCCCTTCCTTCGGTGGGCGGATCTTGCCGACGATGGTGTCGCCGGTTCGCAGGTTGAAACGGCGGATCTGGCTGGGCGAGACATAGATATCGTCTGGGCCGGCCAGGTAGGACGCATCAGCCGAACGCAGGAAACCGAAACCATCCTGGAGAATCTCCAGCACGCCGTCACCCGAGATCTCTTCGCCGCTTTTCGCATGCTTCTTCAGCAGGGCGAAAATCACGTCCTGTTTGCGCGAACGGGCCATGTTTTCGATGCCCATCTGTTCGGCCATTTCCAAAAGATCGGTAATCGGCTTTTGCTTGAGTTCAGTCAGGTTCATAAGGGGAATGACGTAATCATGTAAGAAGGGAGAATTAAGCTTCTGGCTTAATGAGGCCGCGCCGCTGGATGGCGACAGGATCGCGTACTGATTCGAATTAGGGATGCTTCGGCGACGGCATGTAGAGGGCACTGGAAAAGCAGTGCGAGGCCGAATGTAACACTTGCTTTTTTCTGCGTCTAGTGCTCTGAAAAAGAAAAGCCCCGCATTTGCGGGGCCTATTCACATCACAGGTGGGC
This sequence comes from Pseudomonas sp. BP6, assembly GCF_017875935.1. Classification (NCBI taxonomy): domain Bacteria; kingdom Pseudomonadati; phylum Pseudomonadota; class Gammaproteobacteria; order Pseudomonadales; family Pseudomonadaceae; genus Pseudomonas; species Pseudomonas sp. BP6. The sequence continues at coordinate 5,547,918 of NZ_JAGINI010000001.1, read as the reverse complement.
GTCGAGGAATGCGGCCAACTGCGATTTGGACAGTGCACCAACCTTGGTGGCCTCGACGTTGCCGTTCTTGAACAGCATCAGCGTCGGGATACCACGCACACCGTGCTTGGCCGGGGTTTCCTGGTTCTCGTCGATATTCAGCTTGGCGACGGTCAGTTTGCCCTCGTAGGTGGAAGCGATGTCGTCCAGAACCGGAGCGATCATCTTGCATGGACCGCACCATTCAGCCCAGTAGTCGACCAGTACCGCGCCTTCGGCCTTCAGGACATCGGCTTCGAAGGAGGCGTCGGTGACATGTTTGATCAGATCGCTGCTCATGGATATCTCCAGGGTCGTAAGCAAAAAACGTGGCCCATGATAGCCGCACCCACGCCGGACAGGAAGCCACGGACGATTGAGTGTAACTATAGTTGCGCAAGACGCCGCGAATCGAAACTGTCATATGGCCGTCATAGAATCGAATGGCACATTGCCTTGCATCAAGGCCAGTACAACGGCGGAGTGCCACGCGTTGGCGATAGCCTGCTATCGTGGCACGATTGCCAGGTTAACGACCGAGAACAACCAGATCATGCCGCATACCATCGCGAAGAACCTGTCCCTGATCGCCGCCATCGACCTTGGCTCCAACAGTTTTCACATGGTCGTGGCCAAGGCCCACCATACCGAAATCCGCATCCTTGAGCGGCTCGGCGAGAAGGTTCAGCTGGCCGCCGGCATCAACGAAGAGCGCATGCTCAGTGAAGAGGCAATGGAAAGAGGCCTGGATTGCCTCAAGCGCTTTTCCCAGCTGATCAACGGCATGCCGGCAGGCTCCGTGCGTATCGTCGGTACCAATGCATTGCGCGAAGCGCGCAACCGTAACGAATTCATCCAACGCGCCGAAGCCATCCTCGGCCACCCGGTGGAGGTCATCTCCGGCCGTGAAGAGGCGCGCCTGATCTACCTGGGCGTGTCACACACCCTGGCCGACACCCCCGGCAAGCGCCTGGTGGCCGACATCGGCGGCGGCAGTACCGAATTCATCATTGGCCAGCGCTTCGAGCCGCTGCTGCGCGAAAGCCTGCAGATGGGTTGCGTAAGCTTTACCCAGCGCTATTTCCGCGACGGCAAGATCACCCCGGCCCGCTATGCCCAGGCCTACACTGCCGCGCGCCTGGAACTGATGAGCATCGAAAATGCCCTGCACCGCCTGACCTGGGATGAGGCCATCGGCTCATCCGGCACCATTCGCGCCATCGGCGCCGCTATCAAGGCCGGCGGCCTGGGCAATGGCGAGGTCAACGCCGAAGGCCTGGCCTGGGTCAAACGCAAACTGTTCAAGCTGGGCGAGGTCGACAAGATCGACTTCGACGGCGTCAAGCCAGACCGCCGCACCATCTTCCCGGCTGGCCTGGCGATTCTCGAAGCGATCTTCGATGCCCTTGAACTGCACCGCATGGACCACTGCGACGGCGCCCTGCGCGAAGGCGTGCTGTTCGATCTGCTCGGCCGCCACCACCACGAAGACGTGCGCGAACGCACCCTGAACTCGCTGATGGAGCGCTATCACGTGGACCAGGGCCAGGCTGCGCGCGTTGAGCGCAAGGCGTTGCACGCATTCGACCAGGTGGCCGATGCTTGGAATCTGAAAGAAGGAAACTGGCGCGATCTACTGGGCTGGGCCGCGAAAGTGCACGAAATCGGGCTGGACATTGCCCATTATCACTACCACAAGCACGGCGCTTATCTGATCGAGCACTCGGACCTGTCGGGCTTTTCTCGGGAAGATCAGCAGATGATGGCCCTGCTGGTGCGCGGGCACCGCCGCAACATCCCCAAGGACCGTTATGCCGAACTGGGTGAGGAAGGGGTCAAGCTGCTGCGCCTGTGCGTGCTGCTGCGCTTTGCCATCCTGTTCCACCACATCCGCGGCACCCAGCAAATGCCAAAAGTAGAACTGCACGGCGGGGACAACAGCCTGGATGTCGCCTTCCCTGAGGGTTGGCTGGAACAGAACCAGCTGACCCAGGCCGACTTCGCCAACGAGGCGGAGTGGCTGGCCCGGGTCGGTTTCGTCCTCAGCGTACGTTGAGGACCGGGTTGCTCAGGCGCTCCAGCAGGGTCGCCTGAACGCTGCGCGGGTTCTGGTTGCCGGTCGGGGTGCTGCGCACGTAGCGCCCGTCTGGCTGCAAGGTCCAGGCGTGGGTATTGTCGGTCAGGTAGCCTTCCAGCTCCTTCTTCACACGCAGCAACAACTTCTTGCCTTCCACCGGGAAGCAAGTCTCGACACGCTTGTCGAGGTTGCGCTCCATCCAGTCGGCGCTGGACAGGTAGATCTGCTCTTCGCCGCCATTGAGGAAGTAGAACACCCGCGTGTGCTCGAGGAAGCGACCAATGATCGAACGCACCTGGATGTTGTGCGAAACCCCCGGAATGCCAGGGCGCAGGCAGCACATGCCACGCACCACCAAGTCGATTTTCACGCCCGACTGGCTGGCCTTGTACAGCGCCTTGATGACTTTGGCGTCGGTCAGCGAGTTGAACTTGGCGATGATGTGCGCCGGCTTGCCTTCGAGGGCAAACTGGGTTTCCCGCGCGATCATGTCGAGCATGCCCTTTTTCAGGGTGAACGGCGCATGCAGCAGCTTCTTCATGCGCAGGGTCTTGCCCATGCCGATCAACTGGCTGAACAGCTTGCCGACGTCCTCGGTGAGCGCATCGTCAGAGGTCAGCAGGCTGTAGTCGGTGTACAGGCGGGCGTTGCCGGCGTGGTAGTTACCGGTACCCAAGTGCGCATAACGCACGATCTCACCCTGCTCGCGGCGCAGAATCAGCATCATCTTGGCGTGGGTCTTGAACCCGACCACGCCGTAGATCACTACCGCACCGGCCGCTTGCAGGCGGCTGGCCATCTGCAGGTTGGACTCTTCGTCAAAGCGCGCACGCAACTCGATCACCGCAGTGACCTCTTTGCCGTTACGCGCCGCGTCCACCAGGGCGTCGACGATTTCTGAGTTAGCCCCCGAGCGGTACAGGGTCTGGCGCACGGCGAGCACGTGCGGGTCCTTGGCGGCCTGGCGCAGCAGGTCGACCACTGGCGTAAAGGACTCGAACGGGTGCATCAGCAGGATGTCCTGCTTGCTGATCACACTGAATATGTTATCGGCGTTCGCCAGCAGCTTGGGGATCGCCGGGGTGAACGGTGTGTATTGCAGCTCCGGATGGCTGTCCAGGCCGGTGATGCTGAACAGGCGGGTGAGGTTGACCGGGCCATTGACCTGGTACAGCTCGCTTTCGCTCAGGCTGAACTGCTTCAACAGGTAGTCCGACAGGTGTTTCGGGCAGGTGTCGGCCACTTCCAGGCGCACGGCGTCACCGTAGCGGCGCGAGAACAGCTCACCGCGCAGCGCGCGAGCCAGGTCGTCGACCTCTTCAGAGTCCAGCGCCAGGTCGGCGTTACGCGTCAGACGGAACTGGTAGCAGCCCTTCACCTTCATGCCCTGGAACAGGTCGTCGGCGTGCGCGTGGATCATCGACGACAGGAACACGTAGTTTGCGCCCGGGCCGCCCACCTCTTCCGGCACGCGAATAACCCGCGGCAGCAGGCGTGGCGCCGGAATGATCGCCAGACCCGAGTCGCGACCGAAGGCATCCACCCCCTCGAGCTCGACTATGAAGTTGAGGCTCTTGTTCACCAGCAGCGGGAACGGGTGAGTCGGGTCAAGGCCAATCGGGGTAATGATCGGGGCAATTTCGTCGCGGAAATAGCGGCGTACCCAGGTCTTGAGCTTGGGTGTCCAGTAACGGCGGCGGATAAAGCGGATCTGGTGCTTTTCCAGCTCAGGCAACAGCACGTCGTTGAGGATCGCGTACTGGCGCTCTACCTCGATGTGCACCAGTTCGCTGATGCGCGCCAGCGCCTGGTGGGGCTGCAGGCCATCGGCTCCGGCCTGTTCACGGGCGAAGTTGATCTGCTTCTTCAGGCCGGCGACGCGAATCTCAAAGAACTCGTCGAGGTTACTGGAGAAGATCAACAGGAACTTGAGGCGTTCCAGCAGCGGGTAGCTCTCGTCCAGTGCCTGCTCCAGCACCCGGATATTGAACTGCAGTTGCGAGAGTTCGCGATGAATGTACAGGCTGCTGTCGTCCAGGCCAGGGACGGCGATTGCCGGGGCCGGGGCCGGCGCAGGCACCGGAGCCACAGGCTCGGCCACCTGTTCCGCTTCAGGCTCGGCCGCCGGAGGCAGGTCTGGCGGGGTTTGCACCATCTCTTCTGGGAGCTCCTGAGCATCCTTGATCGCGACAGGGCTTAGCACTTCATTATTCATCTGGCGTTCCTGAGGACGTTAACGCCCTATCATCTATTGAGCGGCAAGATAAGCGCCCATTATGACGCCCGTGTGACACACATGGGCAAGCCGTGGCAAGGCCTCTGGCATTGTCTGCGCTGGAATTGTTCACGTCGAGACACATTTGGACACTTTCACGAACGCGCGCGAAGGGGTAGGCTGCGCGTTCATTTCGCCAGCACCTCAGAAAATGCTTCAACAATTCCTGCAGGATTTCGGCTACTTCGCCCTTTTTCTAGGCACCTTCTTTGAAGGCGAGACCATTCTGGTGCTTGCGGGTTTCCTTGCGTTCCGCGGTTACATGGATATCAATCTGGTGTGCCTGGTGGCCTTCTTCGGCAGCTACGCGGGCGACCAGTTGTGGTACTTCATGGGCCGACGCCACGGGCGCAGGATCCTGGCGCGCAAGCCGCGCTGGCAGGCAATGGGTGACCGCGCGCTGAACCACATCCGCCGCCATCCTGATATCTGGGTGCTGAGCTTCCGCTTTGTCTATGGTTTGCGCACGGTCATGCCGGTGGCCATAGGCCTGTCGGGTTACCCGCCACGCCGCTACCTGCTGCTGAACGGGATTGGCGCGGGCATCTGGGCAGTGGCCCTGGGCGTCGCGGCCTACCACTTCGGCGCCATCCTCGAAGGCTTGCTGGGCAACGTCAAGCGTTACGAGCTATGGGTGCTTGGTGGCCTGGTGGCGCTGGGCGGTCTGCTGTGGCTGCGCCGGCGCTTCCGCGCGTTGCGCGCGGAGCGCAGGGCGGCGAGCCAGGCCCAGCCCCCAGAGGCTGAGCAGGCTGTAGGCCACGAGCAGAAACCAGGCCAGCGGCACGACCACCGCTAAGCCCAAGGCGCCGGCCAGGTACAAGGCCGGCGCATTCAGAAACAGCCGCGCCAGCTCAAGGCGTGCAGACCAGGGCCGATTCTCCAGCAACGCGCCCAGCACGAACAAGCCAAACGCCATCAGTGACCAGCCGAGCACCAGCGCGGCAACCGGCACGCGCTCGGCCACGTCCATCAAGTAGCTGCCCAAGGCCACGTAGACCACGAACTGCGCGGCCACATAGGCTTGCTGCGCGCGCCCCAGGGCAATCTCGAACTTGCGAAATAACGCCAGGTCCTGCTTGGCCTGTGGGTAACGTGCAGCCACATCGGCCGGGCGCCAGCCGGTAGGCATGAACCAGATACGCAGCTTGTCCCACAGGCTGGTGGTGCGCTGGGCGTCATGCCAGAGCTGGGCATAGAACTGCAGGTTGGCCCATAGCGGGTTCCAACTGGCCAGCGGCGTGGTCACCCCGAACACCACCGGCTCAGCCGTGTCCTCCTCCTTGAACGTGCCGAACAGACGGTCCCAGAAAATGAACACACCGCCGTAATTGCGATCCAAGTAAGCAGGGTTTTGCGCATGGTGGACGCGATGATTGGATGGCGTGATCAACACCCACTCAAGCCAGCCAAGTTTGGGGATATGCCGGGTATGCACCCAAAACTGATACAGCAGGTTGAGCGAGGCCACGGTGATGAACACCAGTGGCGGCACGCCCAGCAGCGCCAACGGCAGGTAGAACAGCCACGAGAAAATGAACCCGCTACTGGTCTGGCGCAGCGCCGTGGTGAGGTTGTACTCCTCGCTCTGGTGATGCACAGAGTGCGCAGCCCACAGCACGTTGCGCTCATGCCCCAGGCGGTGCAGCCAGTAGTAACAGAAGTCGTACAGGACAAAGGCCAGCAACCAGACCCACCATGCCTCTGCCGGCAATCGCAGCAGCGCCAGGTGCTCGAAGGCCAGGGCATAGGTGACCAGCCCTACGCCTTTGGTCAGCAGCCCGGTACTGGTCGACAGTACGCCGGTACTCAGGCTGTTGATCGAATCGGCCAAGGTGAAATTGCGCTGGCCACGCACACGATCGGCGACCAGTTCGACGGCTATCAGCACAAAAAAGAACGGCACGGCCAGCAGTATCAGGTCCATGGGCGCGACCTCAGACGTTATCCACCAAGATTAGGCCGCACCCGCAGGAATCCCTATGGCGACATCTGCCAAACTAGAGGACATTTAGCGCCTCGACACTGGAGTAATGAGCATGACAAAAAAAGTAGCGGTGATTCTTTCCGGCTGTGGCGTGTATGACGGCGCCGAAATCCACGAAAGCGTGATCACCCTGCTGCGCCTCGACCAGCGCGGTGCGCAGGTGCAGTGCTTCGCGCCGAACATCGCACAGATGCATGTAATCAACCATCTGACTGGCGAAGAAATGCCCGAATCGCGCAATGTGCTGGTGGAGTCGGCGCGCATCGCCCGCGGCGAGGTCAAGGATATCCGTGAGGCCAAGGCCGAAGACTTCGATGCGCTGATCGTACCGGGCGGTTTCGGGGCAGCAAAAAATCTGTCCAACTTTGCCGTGGAAGGCGCCAACTGCAGCGTGAACCCAGACGTGCTGGCCTTGGCCGAAGCCTTTGCCGACGCCTGCAAACCCGTTGGCCTGATCTGCATCTCGCCGGCGCTGGCGGCGAAGATCTATGGGCCGGGCGTGGTCTGCACCATCGGCAGCGATGCCGGCACTGCGGCGGCTGTCGAGAAGATGGGCGGCACCCATGAAGAATGCGATGTACACGACATTGTCGAAGACACCCAGCGCAAGCTCGTGACTACCCCGGCGTACATGGAGGCCAAGTCGATCAGCGAGGCGGCGGGCGGAATCTACAAGCTGGTGGACCGAGTGCTGGAGCTGACGCACGAGTAAGCGACTGCGTTGGCTTCTTCGCGGGCATGCCCGCTCCCACAGGTCCTGTAGGAGCGGGTTTACCCGCGAACACCGGCAGAGCCAGTGCCATCCACCGCGCTACGCTGGGCTGTCGCCTACAGGAACCATGTCAGCGCTCAGCTTTTCGAGAGCCGGGCAATGATCCGGTCCAATGCATTGGCAAACGCCTGCTTCTCGCGCTCCCCATAAGCCGCCTGTCCGCCCCCCACCTGGCCCTGCTCACGCAGCTCGGTGAACAGGTTGCGCGCCGCCAGGCGGTCGCCCATGTTGCGCTCGTCGAACTCACGCCCACGCGGGTCCAGTGCGGCTACACCCTTTTTCACCAGGCGGTCAGCCAGCGGCACGTCACTGCAGATCACCAGCTCGCCAGGCACGGCGTGCTCCACAATGTAATCATCGGCCGCATCCATGCCGCTGGGCACCACGATCAGGCGCACGATCGCGAACGCCGGCTTGGCCACAGCCTGCCCCGCCACCATCACCACCTCGAACTTGCGCTTGAGGGCGAACTTGACGATCAGATCCTTGGCCGCCTTGGGGCAGGCATCGGCATCGATCCATACACGCATTGGACACTCTCTACATGAACTCAATGCGCCCATCATGCCTGAAGTGCAGCGAAAGCTGGAGCAGGCCAGCGCTGGAAAAATGGCGCCAAAATTTCATTTACCGCTTATCCGACCCCGCCACTCAGGCTAAACTCGCCACAGCTTCAATGGCCTGCCCGAGCGCGCAATGAACCACCCTCACGAAATCCGCCCTGACCTGGACGAAGGCATCGACCGCAAGGTCCTGGCGACATTGCGTGCGCGCTTCCTGCATCTCAACCAGGGCCGACTGCAGCGAGCAAAGGAGGGCCTGTCAACGCGCCAGCAACAGGTACTGTCGTTGCTGCCGCTGCTGTTTCACGTGAACCACCCGTTATTGCCGGGTTACGTCTCCGGCAGCACACCCGCGGGCGTATCGGCTTACGAGCCAAGCGCCGAGCTGGTGGCAGATGCCCAACGCCTGGCCCGCTCGTTCACCTACAAGGCCCAGCATGGCAACCCGCCACGCCCAATCCACGGCCTGTTCCTGATGGGCAGCCTGGGCTCGCTGGCGCAGGCTGAGCACAGCGATATGGACCTGTGGGTGTGCCATGCACCCGGCTTGCCCGAACAGCTGCTGGGTGAGCTGCGCCGCAAGTGCCAGCTGCTGGAGGTCTGGGCGGCAAGCCTGGGAGCCGAAGCACACTTTTTCCTGATCGATACACAGGGCTTCGCCCAAGGTCAGCGCGATGGCCAGCTCGGCTCCGACGACTGCGGCACCACCCAGCACTACCTGCTGCTGGATGAGTTCTACCGCACCACCCTGTGGCTGGCCGGGCGCACGCCGCTGTGGTGGCTGGTACCTGTGTACGAGGAACACAACTACTACAGCTACACCCAGACCTTGCTGTCCAAACGCTTCATCCGCAGCCAGGACGCCCTAGACCTTGGCAACCTGGCGCACATTCCGCCCGGTGAGTTCGTCGGCGCGGGCCTGTGGCAATTGTTCAAAGGCATCGACTCGCCCTACAAATCGCTGCTCAAACTGCTGCTGACCGAAGCCTACGCCAGCGAACACCCTGCGGTGCGCTGCCTGAGCCTGGACTACAAGCAGGCAGTGTTTGCCAACCAGCTCGACCTCGACGAGCTGGACCCCTACGTGATGGTCTACCGGCGCATCGAACGTTACCTGCTGCAACGCGGCGAACCCGCGCGCCTGGAGCTGGTAAGGCGCAGCCTGTACCTGAAGGTGAACAAGAAGCTCAGCGACCAAGGCCGCAGCCAAGGCTGGCAACGCCGGCTGCTGCAGCGCCTGGCCGACGAGTGGGGCTGGGACCAGCGCCAGCTGGCCCTGCTGGACAGCCGCAGCCAATGGAAAGTGCAGCAGGTTGCCGTCGAGCGCCGCGAACTGGTGGCCGAGCTTAACCTCAGTTATCGCTTCCTCAGCCAGTTCGCCCGTACCCAGAACGCCAGCAGCCGCGCTGACCAGCGCGACCTCAACGTGTTGGGCCGGCGCCTGTACGCAGCCTTCGAGCGCCGCGCCGGCAAAGTCGAAGTAATCAACCCCGGCATCGCCCCTGACCTCGCCGAAGGCACCCTGACGCTGGTTCAGGCACCCAACCGCAAGGAGCCGGGCAGCTACCACTGGGAGCTGTACAGCGGCAACCTGAACACCCACGAGGTGCAGCACTTCAGCCCGATCAAGCGCTGCCGTGAGCTACTCGAACTGCTGACCTGGGCCCATCGCAACGGGGTCATCGACAACAGCACCCGCCTGGCGCTGCATCCAGGGGTCAGCGACCTCGGGGAATTCGAGCTGTTCAACCTGCTGGGCTGTCTGCGGCAAAGTATCACCCTGCCCTTGCCCACCGTCAGCGAAGTGCGCCTGTTGCAGCCCAGCGTTGCCGATGAGGTGTTGTTGCTGGTCAACGTCGGCGTCGACCCGCTGCGCCACCACCGCGACCTGAACGTTTTGATGACCACAGAGCGCACTGATTCGTTGAGCTACGCTGGCGTACGCGAAAACCTGGTGCTGACCCTGGACCAGGTCACCGTTAACAGCTGGAACGAGGTGCTGGTCCAGCGCTATGACGGCGAACACGCGCTGGTGCGCTGCCTGCGCGACTTCCTCAACAGCCCGGCGCAGCGCGGCCACCGGCCACGGGTGCGAGTACGCTGCTTCTGCCAAAGCCGTGCCCAGCCTATCGGCCAGCGCGTAGAGGAAATTTTCGACACCGCGCAGCTGCTGCGGGATCAAGGGCTACACCACCGCTACCTGTTGCAGGTGGCCCAGCACACCCATGTGCTGGAGCTGCTGCCCGAGCATGTCAGCCTGACGACCCTGGCCGAGCATGAGGCGCTACTGGCCTACCTGGGCGAAGAGCGCAGCGCCTACAGCCCGCTGTACCTGGATGCCAATGCGCTGCAGGACCACGACCTGCGCCTGGTGCTGGAGCAAGGCCGACCAGCCTGCATTCAGGTGTTCTACCGCCTGCAGGGCGGCTGGGCCGACGTGTATGTGCTGGATGAATACAACGCATTGTGGCAACAACGCCTGCCGCTGCATGACGAAGCGCATCTGTTGTTGCCACTGCAGCGCTTTCTGCGCTCGGTGGTAATGCGCCGCGATGCACGCCTGCCCCTCGATAGCCTGCGGCCGGCCTCGCTGGATATCCACTTCGCGCAGCTGTTGCCCACCGGCCCAGGCAAGGCACGCAGCATCGAGCCGCGCCTGGCCCCGGCCGAGGGCAGCGACCAGCCTTACTATGAGGTACAGGCGATTATCCAGGCCGGTGTAGCGGGTGTGGCGCATGTGACGCTGTACTGCGACCAGCAGGAGTTTTCCGAGCTGGAACATGGTGAGCAGCTGTATGCGGTGGCGGCCCGGCAGATCATCGGTCAGCGCCGTGGTGCAGCGCAGTACCGGTGCTATATCACCGACCTGGATTTGTCCGAGCTGCTGGATGACCGCCTGGGGGCAACGCAGGTATACCTGAGCTACAAGCGGGTGCTGGAGCAGGCTTTGAATGAGGGGCTGGAGCAGGTTTTGGCGGAAGGCGCCTGAACTCGCAGCACAAGATGGAACAGCCTTGTGCTGCAAATGGCCCGCGAAGCGGCCTACTGGCCCTTACAGGTCGTAATCGCCCGCCGCCTCCGGCTGGTATTCCACTTCCAGCAGCTTCAGCTTGAGGGTCTTGCCCCCCGGGGCCGGCCAATCGATCTGTTCGCCCACCGACAGCCCCAGCAAGGCGCAGCCAATCGGCGCCAGAATCGAAACCTTGCCTTCCGGCCCGGCATCCTTGGGGTACACCAGCGTCAGGTGGTAGTCCTTGCCGCTGGCTTCCTCACGGCAGTGCACCCGCGAGTTCATGGTCACCACGCCCGCCGGCACTTCCTCGTGACCGACCACCTGCTCGGCGCGGTCCAGCTCGTCCTGCAGGGCGAGCACACCCGGCGTACTCTCGTCGAGGCTGTCGATCAGACGCTCCAGACGTTGTACGTCCAATCGGGTGAGGATGAGGGAAGGCTTGGTGCTCATGATCCAGTCAGACTCCTTTGAACAGGCAGTTTTCAACGTGCAAATAAAGCAAAACCCCGCCCAAGGGCGGGGTTTGAGAAGGCTTTGGCGTCACCGACGCAGAACCCGACACTACCACAGCCGGGCAAATACTCAAGCCCCTGCGCTCAGTGTGCCTTAGCCTGCTCACGCAAGACCTGGGCCTCGCGGCAGATCTGCCGGCGCCGTTCGTCATCGGCAGAGCGCCATTCGCGAATGTGCTCGACATGCCGATGGCAACCGGTACACACCCGCTGTTCGTCCAGCCGGCATACGCTGATGCACGGTGACGGCACTGCAGGGCTGACGTTGCTGTAAAGCGGCTTGGGCGGCCGAACCTGGGCGCTACTCATGTCAGATCTCGTCGAAGTCCAGCTTCTCGCCGGCCCGCTCCCAGACGATACGCTCGAGCATTTCACCCAGCAACTCTTCGCTCTTTTCGCACACCCACTTGCCGCTGTCTTCGTCGTAATCGAAGTGGAAACCACCGGAGCGGTCGGCAAGCCACAGCTGGCGCAGTGGCTCCTGACGGCTGAAGATCAGCTGGGCGCCGCCCTCGAACTTGACGGTCAGGACACCGGCGGAGTTCTCCATGTCCAAGTCCAGGCCGCTCTCGTCGAACAGGTCTTCCAGGGCCTGTTGGGTCGCGTCGACCAGGTCATGGAAACGCGCTTCACTCAAACTCATTGCAGGAACCTCGAAATTGGCTGCGTTACAGGCAAGCCGGGCAAGATACGGGCGCTTGCCGCCGAATGCAAAGGTTTAGCCGTTGCCTTCACCGGCCTCTTCGCGGGCAAGCCGGCTTGTACAGGGGCTACGCAGAGGCTAAGCATAGCCCGCCCGACGGACCGGTCCTTGCATAGGCAAGCCGCCGGTCGCTCGGTATACTCGGGCGCAATACTGCATTTTTCTAAGGATTTCACCCATGAAGCGCCTGATTTCCTCCTTCGCGGCGCTGGTCGCTGTTGCCTGCCTCGTTTCGGCCTGTGGCCAGAAAGGCCCGCTGTATCTGCCTGAAGATGGCGATAACGGCAAAGCGCACAAGTCGCACCAGCACCAGCCAAAAGCCGAGCCGGCCCCGGAACAAGAACAGCAGCCCGAGCTGCAATCCGAGCCCGAGCAATCGCCAGCGCAGTAAGGAAACCAGATGAACGCTTTCAACTACCGCGACGGTGAACTGTTCGCGGAAGGCGTGGCCCTGTCGGCCATTGCTGAACGTTATGGCACCCCAACCTACGTGTATTCGCGCGCCCACATCGAGGCCCAGTACCGGAGCTACGCAGATGCCCTGCAAGGCACCGAGCACCTGGTGTGCTTCGCGGTCAAGGCCAACTCCAACCTTGGCGTGCTGAACGTGCTGGCGCGCCTGGGCGCAGGCTTCGACATTGTTTCCGGTGGTGAACTGGAGCGTGTGCTGGCCGCTGGCGGGCGTGCCGACCGCGTGGTGTTCTCCGGCGTCGGCAAAACACGTGAAGACATGCGCCGCGCCCTGGAAGTTGGCGTGCACTGCTTCAACGTCGAATCCACCGACGAGCTGGAGCGCCTGCAAGTGGTAGCCGCCGAAATGGGCAAGGTTGCCCCGGTTTCGCTGCGGGTCAACCCGGATGTCGATGCCGGTACTCACCCGTACATCTCCACTGGCCTTAAAGAAAACAAGTTCGGCATCGCCATCGCCGATGCCGAGGCCATCTACGTGCGCGCCGCACAGCTACCGAACCTGGAAGTGGTCGGAGTCGACTGCCACATCGGCTCGCAGCTGACCACCGTCGAGCCATTCCTCGACGCCCTCGACCGCCTGCTGGTGCTGGTCGACCGCCTGGCCGAGTGCGGCATACACCTGCGCCACCTGGACCTGGGTGGCGGTGTCGGCGTGCGCTACCGCGACGAACAGCCGCCACGGGTGGCCGACTACATCAAGGCCATCCGCGAGCGCGTGGGCAAACGCGACCTGGCCCTGGTGTTCGAGCCAGGCCGCTACATCGTCGCCAACGCAGGCGTGCTGCTGACCCGCGTGGAATACCTCAAGCACACCGAACACAAGGACTTCGCCATCATCGATGCAGCGATGAACGACCTGATCCGCCCGGCCCTGTACCAGGCCTGGATGGGTGTCAGCGCGGTCAAGCCACGTGCAGGCGAAGGCCGTGCCTATGACCTGGTCGGCCCTATCTGCGAGACCGGCGACTTCCTCGGCAAGGACCGCGTCCTCAATCTGGCCGAAGGTGATCTGCTGGCCGTAGAGTCCGCGGGCGCCTATGGTTTTGTCATGAGTTCCAACTACAACACCCGCGGCCGTTGCGCTGAAATCCTGGTCGACGGCGACCAGGCGTTCGAAGTACGCCGCCGCGAGACCGTCGCCGAACTGTATGCTGGCGAAAGCCTGCTGCCGGAGTAAGTCCATGCTGCTGCGTTTTACCAAGATGCATGGGCTGGGCAACGACTTCATGGTCCTGGACCTGGTCAGCCAGCACGCGCACATCCAGCCCAAGCACGCCAAGCAATGGGGTGACCGCCATACCGGTGTCGGCTTCGACCAGTTGCTGATCGTAGAGGCGCCGAACAACCCGGAAGTGGACTTCCGCTACCGCATCTTCAACGCCGACGGCTCCGAGGTCGAGCAATGCGGCAACGGTGCGCGCTGCTTTGCCCGCTTCGTGCTGGACAAGCGCCTGACCGCGAAAAAGCGCATCCGCGTGGAGACCAAGAGCGGCATCATCGTGCTGGACGTGCAGAACGACGGCCAGGTGAGTGTCGACATGGGCCCACCCCGCTTCATCCCTGCCGAAATCCCCTTCGTTGCTGACGCGCAGGCGCTGAGCTACCCACTGGAGGTCGACGGCCAGCTGCATTCCATAGCCGCCGTGTCCATGGGTAACCCGCACGCCGTGCTGCGTGTCGACGACGTGCATACTGCCCCCGTGCACGAGCTGGGCCCGAAGATCGAAAACCACCCACGCTTCCCACAGCGGGTGAATGCCGGCTTCATTCAAGTCATCGACCGCCACCGCGCCAACCTGCGCGTGTGGGAACGCGGCGCCGGCGAAACCCAGGCTTGCGGCACCGGCGCCTGCGCCGCGGCCGTGGCGGCGATCAGCCAGGGCTGGATGGACTCCCCGGTGTCCCTCGACCTGCCCGGTGGCCGCCTGCACATCGAATGGGCCGGCCCCGGCAAGCCCGTGATGATGACCGGCCCGGCCGTACGCGTCTACGAAGGACAGGTTCGTCTCTAAACGAGTAACCGCCATGACCGATCAGCCCAAGGTTGTACCCAAGCAGTCCGCCGAGCTCGATGCCGAAGCGGTGGTCGCCTACCTGCGCGCCCACCCTACCTTCTTCGCCGAGCACGACGAGCTGCTGATCGAACAGCACATCCCGCACCAGCGAGGTGACAGCGTGTCGCTGGTGGAACGCCAGCTCAAGCTGCTGCGTGACCGCAACATCGAAATGCGCCATCGCCTGTCGCAACTGATGGACGTGGCCCGCGACAACGACCGGCTGTTCGACAAGACCCGCCGGCTGATCCTTGACCTGCTCGATGCCGGCAGCCTGGAAGAAGTGGTAATGGCGGTCGAAGACAGCCTGCGCCAGGAATTCCAGGTGCCCTTCGTCAGCCTGATCCTGTTCGGCGACAACGTCGCGCCGGTCGGGCGCTGGGTCAGCAATGCCGAGGCGCAGCAAGCCATCGGTGCCCTGCTGGGCGGTGGCAAGACCGTCAGTGGCAACCTGCGCGAGCACGAGCTGGCTTTCCTGTTCGGTGAAGAACAGCGCCAGGAAGTGGGCTCCAGCGCCGTGGCAGCTCTTGAGTACCAAGGGCTGCACGGGGTGCTGGCCATCGGTAGCCGCGACCCGCAACACTACAAGAGCAGCGTCGGCACCCTTTTCCTCGGCTATATCGCCGAGGTGCTCGGCCGCGTTGTGCCACGCGTTACCCAGACCCTGCGCTCGGTACGCTGATGAAACGCCAGCTGGAGGCTTATTGCGCACACCTGCGCAACGAGCGCCAAGTGTCGGAGCACACCTCGCTGGGCTACCGTCGCGACCTGGAAAAAGTCATCGCCTACTGCGAAGAGCACGGCATTGCCGACTGGCAGGCGCTGCAAATTCAGCAACTGCGCCAGTTGGTCGCTCGCTTGCACCACCATGGCCAGTCCCCGCGCAGCCTGGCACGCCTGTTGTCGGCAGTGCGCGGCCTGTACCGCTACCTCAACCGCGAAGGCCTGTGCCAGCACGACCCGGCCACCGGCCTGAGCGCGCCCAAAGGCGAGCGTCGGCTGCCCAAGGTACTGGATACCGACCGCGCACTGCAGCTGCTCGATGGCGGCGTGGACGACGACTTCATCGCCCGGCGTGACCAGGCGATCCTCGAACTGTTCTATTCCTCGGGCCTGCGCCTGTCCGAGCTGACCAACCTCGATCTTGATCACCTCGACCTCGCCGCCGGCCTGGTGCAGGTACTGGGCAAGGGTGGGAAGGCCCGCGTGCTGCCGGTGGGTCGCAAGGCTCGCGAGGCGTTGCAGGCCTGGTACCGTTTGCGCGGCATCGGCAACCCGCGCGACCGTGCAGTGTTCATTACCCGCCAGGGCAATCGCATCAGCCCCCGGGCCGTTCGGCTGCGGGTAAAGGCCGCCGGTGAGCGTGAGCTGGGCCAACACCTTCACCCGCACATGCTTCGCCATTCTTTCGCCAGCCATGTGCTGGAATCGTCCCAGGACCTGCGCGCGGTGCAGGAGATGCTCGGCCATGCCGACATCAGCACGACGCAAATCTACACCCACCTGGACTTCCAGCACCTGGCCGCGGTGTACGACAGCGCCCACCCTCGGGCCAAACGCAGCAAAGGCACAGACTCATGAGCATCAAGCTGATCACCTTCGACCTCGACGACACCCTGTGGGACACCGCGCCGGTGATTGCCACCGCGGAAGTCGTGCTGCGCGACTGGCTCGAGGCCAACGCACCAACCCTCGGCAGCATACCGGTGGAGCACCTGTTCGCCATCCGCGAGCGCCTGGTGCAAGCAGAGCCCGGCCTCAAGCACCGCATCAGCGCCCTGCGCAGGCGCGTGCTGTTCCATGCCCTGGAAGAGGTCGGCTACAGCGAGCAGCACGCGCAAGCGCTGGCCAACGAGGGCTTCGAAGTGTTCCTGCATGCCCGCCACCAGGTGGAGATCTTCCCAGAGGTGCAGCCGGTGCTTGAGATCTTGCGCCATCAATACATCCTGGGCGTGGTCACCAACGGCAATGCCGACGTCAGCCGGCTGGGGCTGGCCGATTATTTCCGCTTTGCCCTGTGCGCCGAGGATCTGGGCATTGGCAAGCCAGACCCGGCGCCGTTCCTCGAAGCGCTACGCCGTGGCGAGGTGGATGCGGGTGCGGCGGTGCACATCGGCGATCACCCTGGCGATGACATTGCCGGTGCCCAGCGCGCCGGTTTGCGCGCGGTGTGGTTCAACCCGCAGGGCAAGACCTGGGCTGGCGAACAGGCGCCGGATGCCGAGATCCAGCGCCTGTCGCAACTACCTGACGTGCTTGCGCGCTGGCGCTGACGGGGCCGCTTTGCGGCCCATTCGCGGGCACGCCCGCTCCCACAGGGACCGCGCAGGTCCTGAACCCTGTGGTGAACCTGTGGGAGCGGGCGTGCCCGCGAAGAGGCCGGAACAGGCAACACAAAACCCACAGGCATAAAAAAGCCCGCAGCGACGGCGGGCTTTTTTGCGATCAGCCACTCAGATAGGGCGGCTGCCGTACTTGTTGTCTGGCTTCTTGGGCGGGTCGGCGACCACGTTGGCCTCGACTTCCTGCACCTTGCCGCCGCGAGAAAGGAATTCTTCCATCGCCTTGGCCAGTGCATCACGCTCTTTCTGCTTGGCTTCCATGCTCGGCATCTCGTCTACCGAGACTGCTGCCTTGGATTTGCCCTTGGCAACGGGTGCCGGGCTGCTGTCATCATCGCCAGCGTCTTCCACGCCGTCATCAGCCGCCGCCTCGAGGCCCTCATCACCCTCGTCTTCGTCGCCTACTTCGAGGTCATCATTTTCCAGATCGTCGTCGCTCATGTTCTACCTCATGACTTGCGAAAAGCAGGTTGGTTATAGACCAGTGCAGCCGTAGACCGGCAGCCACCAGTGAAAATTCAACTGGCCGTGGGTTAGGCCACTGCCCTTGGGTCGGCACTCCTGATGGGAGGCGGTACCCAGCAGGCCCTGCTCCTGGCAGGACCTGACAAATCCATTAGCCCCTGCTGGCCACACGCTATTGGCAAGCCTAGCAAAGGCTGGCGAAGTGTGTGGACTACTCGTCAAACACCCTTCGGCGCGCATTCTAGCGCGCCCGTGGAAAAAGCAAAGCACCATAAACGCCCTGCGACTTGTAAGTTTTTTACCTACGTCACGAACGTGTCGAATAAACCGTTTGCCGTGCGGGAAATGCTGAAAAACTGGCAAAAAAATGCCCGGCAAGCCGGGCAAGTTTTTACCGCGTCGCAGTTACAGGTTGTAGCCGCGTTCGTTGTGCTGAGCCAGGTCGAGGCCGACCGACTCTTCTTCTTCGTTGACCCGCAGGCCCATCACCACATCCAGCACCTTGAGGATCACGTAGGTGACGATGGCGGTGTAGACCACGGTGAAAATCACACCTTTGGCCTGGATCCAGACTTGCATGCCGATGTCGGTGACAGTACCGAAGCCGCCCAGTGCCGGGGCCGCGAACACACCCGTGAGGATGGCTCCGATGATGCCGCCAACACCGTGCACGCCGAACGCGTCCAGCGAATCGTCATAGCCGAGTTTGCGCTTGAGCGTGGTGGCGCAGAAGTAGCAGACCACACCCGAAACCAGGCCGATAATCAGCGCGCCAATCGGCCCGACGGTGCCCGCAGCCGGGGTGATGGCGACCAGGCCAGCCACCACGCCCGAGGCGATGCCCAGCGCACTTGGCTTACCGTGACCGATCCACTCGGCGAACATCCAGCCCAGTGCGGCGGCGGCGGTAGCGATCTGAGTGACCAGCATGGCCATCCCGGCAGTGCCGTTGGCAGCAGCAGCAGAGCCTGCGTTGAAGCCGAACCAGCCGATCCACAGCATCGCCGCGCCCATCAGGGTATAGCCGAGGTTGTGCGGGGCCATCGGGGTGGTCGGGTAGCCTTTGCGCTTGCCCAGTACCAGGCAGCAGACCAGGCCTGCGATACCGGCGTTGATGTGCACCACGGTGC
This sequence comes from Pseudomonas sp. BP6, assembly GCF_017875935.1. Classification (NCBI taxonomy): domain Bacteria; kingdom Pseudomonadati; phylum Pseudomonadota; class Gammaproteobacteria; order Pseudomonadales; family Pseudomonadaceae; genus Pseudomonas; species Pseudomonas sp. BP6. Next base: position 5,529,539 of record NZ_JAGINI010000001.1, on the reverse strand, counting down.
CGCCAGCGAAGTCCAGTACGCCCCAGTCCCACATCAGGGCACCGTCACCGCTCCACACCATGTGTGCGATCGGCGCATACACCAGGGTGAACCAGATGCCCATGAATACCAGCATCGCCGAGAACTTCATGCGTTCGGCAAAGGCGCCGACGATCAGCGCCGGGGTGATGATGGCGAAAGTCATCTGGAAGGTGATGAACACCGCTTCAGGGAACAGCGCGGTGGCCGAGGTCAGGCTGTCAGGCGTGACACCGCTGAGGAAGGCCTTGGAGAAGCCGCCAACGAAAGAGTTGAAGTTGAGCACGCCCTTTTCCATACCGGCGGTATCGAAGGCCATGCTGTAGCCGTAGACGACCCAGAGAATGCTCATCAGGCCGGTAATTGCAAAGCACTGCATCATCACCGACAGCACGTTCTTGGAACGCACCATGCCGCCATAGAACAGGGCCAGGCCCGGAATGGTCATGAACAGCACCAGCGCCGTTGCGGTCAGCATCCAGGCGGTGTCGCCGGAGTTCAGCGCTGGGGCAGCTTCCTCTGCCAGGGCAAGCCCGGGCATTACGAGGGACAATAGGGCTCCTAGCCCTGCGATCTTACGCAGAGTCATGTTGTTTTCTCCTGGGGCGTTGGGTTTGGTGAGGCTTTGTTGCTGCTTAGATCGCGTCGGTATCGGTTTCGCCGGTACGGATGCGGATCGCCTGCTCCAGATTCACCACGAAAATCTTGCCGTCACCGATCTTGCCGGTGTTGGCTGCCTTGGTGATGGCTTCGATTACCCGATCAAGGTCCTTGTCATCGATGGCGACATCGATCTTCACCTTGGGCAGGAAATCAACCACATATTCAGCACCGCGATACAGCTCGGTGTGGCCCTTCTGCCGACCGAAACCTTTGACTTCGGTGACGGTGATGCCCTGCACGCCGATTTCCGACAGCGACTCGCGTACGTCGTCCAGCTTGAACGGCTTGATGATGGCTGTGACTAGCTTCATGAAACTCTCTCCCGATTTGGTGGACTTGCCCCAGGAAAACAAACCCGTCTCAAGTCTAAGCGCAGCGGTTGGCTTTGTAACGCGTCGTCGGCACCCGGCTCCGCGTGCGCACTGCCTGGTCACAAGGAACTGCTTCAGTGCATGGCTCGTACAGGTCATTGCAGAAACCTTGCCAGTTCCGACAAAGCGCCGAAAAACAGAGCGTTATGTGATTTGGTCGGGATTGGCCAGTCGCCAGCATGGGAAACATGCACAATTTCGGTGCGCAGCAGCGGGGCAAGTTGCGCGAAAAATGTGCAACGGATTAGTAACCGCAGATCATTCTTTTGTGGGAGCAACTGTCTTGCTCAATTTCTAAAAGTTGGCGCGATTCCTGTGGGAGCGGGCTTGCCCGCGAACACGGGCGAAGCCCGTGCCATCCACCGCGGTGTCTTCTTCGCGGGTAAACCCGCTCCTACGAAGGCCAGTGTGCACTCAGGCGCCAGGTTTGTGCGTGCTACACTGGCGGCCATTTCTCCGTTTCAGTGGACAGCCCCATGCTCGCGCCCAAAGCCCTTCTCGATGCCCTGAGCGACCAGGCCTCGCGCCTGTTCAGCAGCGATGCCGCCCAGCCCCGTGCGGAACTGGAAAGCCAGTTCAAAGTGTTGATGCAAGGTGCCTTCAGCAAGCTGGACCTGGTCAGCCGTGACGAATTCGACAGCCAGATGGTCGTACTGGCGCGTACCCGCGCACGCCTAGAGGCCTTGGAAAAACAGGTAGCCGAACTGGAAGCCCGGTTGAACCCAACCTCACAGGATGAGTGAATGCAGCCCTCCAGCGCATACCCGGTACTGTTGTTTTCCTACGGCACCTTGCAGGATAAAGCCGTGCAACTGGCCAACTTTGGCCGTGAGCTGAACGGTCAGGCCGACCGCATGCCGGGCTACCGCCTGGATTGGGTCGAGATCACCGACCCAGGCGTACTGGCGACCAGCGGCAAGTCCCATCACCCCATCGTTTCCCCCAGCAGCCAGGCGAACGACAGCGTGGCCGGCATGGTCTTCCAGATCAGCGAAGACGAACTGGCTGCAGCGGACCGCTATGAAGTTGCCGACTACAAGCGCGTCGCCGTCACCCTTGCATCGGGCCTGACAGCCTGGGTTTATGTACGTGCCTGAGACGGTCCGATGCAGGCTGAACCCGCAACGACTCGGTGTGGGTAAAGGCCTGTTTCGGTGGTAGCTCACTTGCATGCAGTGTGCCGCGGAACAACGCCGCCCCGCACTGAGTAAACAGCGTCTTCACCCGATTGCGCGAATTGAGGATCTCGGCCTGGATATCACCAATGGCCGTATCCCGTGGCTGCAAGCTGGCCGCTCGCTTGACCCATTCGATGGCGGCAAAGCGGCTTTGCTTGCGGGTGCCGCGCCCCTGCATCCAGGCCAGCCCCAGTTCGGCGCAGGCACGCCCGGCAAGCCGCGGGTCCGGGTGCTCGACCAGGCTCAACAGGTAAGCAACCGCCTCGGTTCGCTCCTGCGTCTCACCAAACCGGCGTAACAAAATTCCCAGATGCAAACGCGCACGCGCGTTGATCTGCGCGTTGCCCAACGCGTCGACAAGCAGGCGCCTGACCGCCAGCATGGCACTGCGCTCGTTCAAATCCTCATCGCCATCCATGCGCAGGCAGGCCAGATTGTACTTGGCCTGCCTGCTACCCGCCTCCACCGCACGCTGCAGCCAATACCCGGCTGCTTCGTCATCCAGGTAATGCGCCGGGGTGTTGGCCAGGCCGCCGTGGTGCAGCTCGTACAAGGCCAAGGCAGCACCCGGCAGGTTCAGTTCGGCGCAGCGTTCATACAGGTAACAGGCCACTTCATGCCGGTTGGCTGCCCACAGCAACCGTGCCACTTCAAGCACTTCGAACCCCGGTGCCTGGCCCGCGCACTGGCGATTCACCGCCCGTTGCAACCATAGCCTTGCCTGCTCGGCCGAGCGTGGCAGCGCCCACAGCCCGAAACGGTGCCCGGCCGCGCGCAATGCACAGGCAGCAGCATGTGAACGGCCGTCACACAGGCGCTCAATGGCGCCGTGTAACAGTTGCCTCTCATCTGCCATGCCATCGCGCAGTATCAGCTCGGCCAAACAGCGAAAAGGCACGCCCATGGCGCGGATGGTGCCGAGATCGGCATTGCACGCCAAGCTCGCGGCAAAATCGCGCATCGCGCCAGCATGGTCGCCCGATGCCCTGCTACGCAGCGTCCCCCGCCATGCCAGAACAACGGCACGCTCTCTGGGCCTTAACGGGCGTTCTGACCAGTCTTCGACCACCTGCTGCCAGTCGGCGACGGCCTGCAACGGGTCAGCCTGTGGCAGCATCAGGCGGCCTTCGACGGCCATCCAGCGCAGCGCATTACGCAAGCGCTCGTCCCAGGCTACGCACAACGGGCCATTGACCAACAGCTCGAACGCATCAAGGCTGCCGCCCCAACGGGGCAGCAGGTAAACAGCAAGGGCCTGGATCGCCTCGAAGCAACCGGGGCGAGCGATCAGCGCATGGCGCAGCCAAAAATAGCGAGGGTCTTCGTTTTCATGTTCGACCCGCCTGCCCAGGCAGAGCGGCAGCGCCTGAGGAAGCTCGGCCAAGGGCAACAACCCATGCTTCACCAGCAACGGCGCTGCAGCTTCCTGCACCTCTACATCGGCATGGGCACTGGGCCTGAAACGTGCGGGCTCCCCCTGAAACAGTTGCAGCAACCAACCAGGCTCATGGAACTGCGCACTGATGCGCAGCATGCCAATGGCCGCTGCCACGGGGTGAGCAGAGCGGTCCATTGCACGCAACAGGTGCGCGCTGGCGGATTCACAAATTTGCGCGACAGCCAGCAAGCGTGCAGCGTTGCGTTGGCCACCAACCTGCACCTGGCAGGCCCGGTGGAAGCAGTGCATACCCATTACCACTTGTGGGTGATATGCCCTGGGGCAGGCGTCAATCCAGGCTCTGAGCACTTGGCTCAGGGCCCTGTCACTCTGGTTTTCCTGGTCGAGCAGCATGTGCCCTTCAATGGCCGCCAGGTAGGCCGGGAACTCGCCGGTCGGGGCCTGACGCCACTGAGCCTCGAGCCTGTCGAAAAAGCGGTTGAGTTCAACGAATGCACTGGCCTGCACCAGTTCGCGAATTGCCTGGTGCGTGCAGGTGAGCGTTTGCACGGAGCAATACCTCAAGTCCATTTGAAAGAAGACGCAGTGCCATCCCATGGCAACTGCGGTTGCCCAACAACACTAAGTCATACCTGACGACTGCGCAAAGCCTATTGGATCCATTTTTGCCGAAGCCCATGAAAACGCAGGGAAAACCCCTGCCCTGAAAAACCACGACGCACACTTGTTGCGCCTGCCGTGGCAGCACTGGCTATGCTTTGCCCAGCCGCAGGAAGCGGCATTTTCCAGCAACAACGGAGTGTTCATGTCCCTAGCCCTCGTCCACAGCCGCGCCCAGGTTGGCGTGCAGGCACCGGCGGTCAGCGTCGAAACCCACCTGGCCAACGGCCTGCCTCATCTCACCTTGGTCGGCCTGCCGGAAACCACGGTCAAGGAAAGCAAGGACCGGGTGCGCAGCGCCATTGTCAACTCAGGGCTGAAGTACCCGCAGCGGCGCATTACCCAGAACCTCGCCCCCGCCGACCTGCCCAAGGATGGCGGCCGATATGACCTGGCCATCGCCCTGGGCATCCTCGCCGCCGACGGCCAGGTGCCGATTGCCACCCTGGCCGATATGGAATGCCTGGGCGAACTGGCGCTGTCGGGGAAATTGCGCCCGGTGCAGGGCGTGCTACCTGCGGCACTGGCGGCACGCGAAGCAGGCCGGGCGCTGGTGGTACCACGGGAAAATGCCGAGGAAGCCAGCCTGGCCGGCGGGTTGGTGGTGTATGCGGTGGGCCACCTGCTGGAGTTGATCGCCCACCTGAACGGCCAGGTGCCGCTGCCGCCCTACGCTGCCAACGGCCTGATCCTGCAGCAACGCCCCTACCCGGACCTGAGCGAAGTGCAGGGCCAACTGGCAGCCAAGCGTGCCTTGCTGCTGGCTGCGGCCGGTGCGCACAACCTGCTGTTCACCGGGCCGCCCGGCACCGGCAAGACCTTGCTCGCCAGCCGCCTGCCCGGGCTGCTGCCACCGCTGGACGAGCACGAAGCGCTGGAGGTGGCGGCAATCCAGTCAGTCAGCGGGAAAGCGCCGCTGAATAGCTGGCCACAGCGCCCCTTTCGCCACCCCCATCACTCTGCGTCCGGCCCGGCGCTGGTCGGTGGCGGTAGCCGACCGCAACCAGGTGAAATCACGCTCGCCCATCACGGCGTGTTGTTTCTCGACGAACTTCCGGAGTTTGAGCGGCGCGTACTGGAAGTGCTTCGCGAGCCACTGGAGTCAGGTGAAATCGTGATTGCCCGTGCCCGCGACAAAGTGCGTTTCCCCGCGCGCTTCCAGCTGGTGGCGGCGATGAACCCCTGCCCTTGTACAGTTAACATGCACGTAGGAAGGTTCACACCCAACGACGTGACCCATGGACACCAGTATAGGAGGAGCACGCTTGGGGACACTCGAACGTATCAACGCCCCGAGGCACTTAGCTGTCGTCGACGACGAAGGGGTGCGATGGGAAATTAACGACCAAAGGAGCACTCTTAAAAAACTACCACAGATAGTGTGGAGCGATAACACTCCTTGGAGGGAAGCCAATCTGTGGGCGTTCGAACGGGCCTGCGACAAGAGATGCAAGCTTAAAACAGTTCTTTCCGTTATGTCCCACCTTCACGCTTATGCAAAGTGGCTAGAAGCTGAAGCATTACCATGGTGGCACTTCCCTGCAAGACAATCGGATCGATGTCTAGTCAGATTCAGAGGGCACCTGATGGCGGAGATTGATAGCGGAAATCTCGCCAACTCCACAGCAAAGCAGAGAATGTCCGCGGTTATTCGATTCTATCGCTGGTTAGTCGCTGCAGGATTGCTTTCACCAGAATGGCCTATGTGGAACGAGAAAAGTATAGGGATTCGTTTGGTAGAGGATTTTGGACTTGAGCGCACTATGCGTGTAGCAAGTACCGACTTGGCGATACAAAATCGTAAAAAAATTGGCGACCCCTTAGAGGATGGGTTGATGCCAGTTCCGCGAGATCATGTTGGAAAGATCCTAGAGTACGCATCGCAGAATGCCTCTTTAGAGTTCTATCTTATGCTCAGGATCGGATTTGCCACAGGAATGAGATTTGGAACTATTGCGGACTTGAAAATAGAGACCATATACAACGCGATTGAAGACCACCGATTCAGAGGGTTTTATACTATTCGTGTTGGCTCCGCTGCAAGACCCTCTGTCCATACTAAGTTTGATGTGACAGGCGACATCTGGATCCATGCCGACGACTTAGAATTACTTCGTGACTATATCTATAGCCACCGCAGACTTATGCGACAAAGACTGTCGTCCATGGCCAATAACAACCACATTTTTCTCACAAAATTCGGCGTACCTTTTGGAAACGATGATGACAGCTACAGTCGAGCGATGACTGTTGAGCTCGGGCGCTTAAGAAAAAAAGCTGCCACTGAAGGATTTGAGTACCTGAGAGGTTTCAAATTTCACCAGGCTCGCTGTACGTATGCGACAGAACTGGCAAGAACCTTGTTGCGTCACGGTAACGCAGGAATGGCTGTGGAAATAGTTAAAACTGCGTTGCTGCATAAAGATGAGGCGACGACCTTGAAGTATATAAAGTTCATCGAAAAAACAAATGTCATGGCCAAAGCTGCAAATGAGTTTTCAACTGATTTTCTTGGACTTGCCTCTTGCGAGCTGTACTCATGCACCGCCCTTTAAATTTTCCAAGCATCTCCTATGGCACACATCAAACCCCGCATGACCTACGAGTGTTTGCATATCCAGGTGCTGCAGCGCTCAGAGTTGATATTGCAGCATCTGGTTTAGCCCAGAGCCTTCTTGGTCCGATTGATAGTAGCCGACTACCTCTTCTCTCCGACCTGCACGCGGCAATTCTTTATCAGCTTCAACTCGGGAGAAGCGAAGTTACAGTAGTGGCTCGTATAGAGCATCTGAGAAGGTTCTACATTTGGGCGGACGAGCAGTGCATGTCCGTCACACATGAAACTGTTGAAAGAGCATTCTACGGCTGGGTCGAGCACCTAATTTATCGAATCACCATCCAGAAATCATTCAAGCAGGTCAATGCTTGGCGCGTTGCCGCATCTGTAGATCGCCTCATTTCTAGCGTCCTTGATTTGGAGCTTGGCCTGATTCGTAACACCCGACTGACCTCGACAACCAAAGCCAAACACCCCGTAAAGAAATCAGATAAGACCAATTTGTCCGATGCATTCAAATATGGCCACGCTCTTTTAGACATCGTGAACGGACTTCCTTTGGAAATCATTTACGGAAAGCTGCCCATATTAATCAATCTTCGAGATGGAAATACATTAGTTGAGTGGTGTCGCCTCAAGAAACCCGAAGACGTTAAGTCCCTTCTAAAGCGACCTTCCCGAGCCGCTTACATAAGTGACGCACGAAAGCGATGGGAGGATGAACACTCTCTTCGAACGAGATATGCCGTAATAAATCTCAGAATAGAAGCTGAGCTACTAATTTTCATTTCACAAACCAGCATGAACCTCGCTCAAGCCATTGCCTATACACGAGGCCAGTTCCGATTTCAGTCTAATGATGACGCAGTTAATGTATTCAGAGCCTACAAAGGAAGGCGAGGCGGAGAAGTTGAATTTAGAGTTTTCAAAGAATACGCTTCGATTTTCAAAAAATACCTAGCGTGGCTTGACGCTATTTTCGGACCAGACGAGATGCGTCTTTTTCCATTTTATCACCCGCACAAGCTTCCATCAAAACTGAAGCGACATACATTCCAAGCCATAGAGAGCAGGCTAACGCCGCTTGGCTACAAAATATTCAAACCAACTGCTTTGAGAAACCTGAAGGTTAACTGGCTTCTGAGACAACGGCTGACGCCGGGGATCGTTTCAGAAATGGCTCAACACACTGAAGAAACGCTGCTTCAGGTCTATGAAAAACCGCACCATCAAACTGCTACGATGGAAATTACACGATTCCTTAAAGAATCTGACCCATCATTAACGCCTGCTGGCCCTGGCGCCTGCTCAATAACCTGCGGCCCTCCGTCGCCTATTGAGAACACACCTAAAGAAGCGCCTAAACCTGACTGCATCAATGCTAGTGGCTGCTTGTTCTGCTTCTTTCACAGGGATGTAGATTCACTAGACTACATGTGGACCCTGGCGACTCTTCGCTATTGTAAAATGCTGGAGCTAGAAACCTACATCTCTCCAGAAAAAAAGGCACCTGCTCATCCCGCTCATGCAACAATCAAGAGGATATCCGAAAAACTGAATGCAATTGCGGCAAGTAGTAAAACTAGATCAACTTGGGTGGTTGAGGCAATGGCTAGAGTTGCTGAAGCCAATTACCACCCTAGTTTAAATGTCACAATTCAGCTGCTGGAGGAAAGAGCATGACACCTAAATACATGCTGCAAGGTCTCAGCCTTGAACTGCCATATTCTTCCCCCCAAGCGGCAAACTTCCTTCCACCTACCTGGCCTCCCACAGAGGATTTTCCTATTGTAATCGATGCCAATGGCGTCGTCACGGCCAGATACGGGGACAGTGTATGGGATCTGACGCCGTGGCGCGGCCAGGTTCGCAGATTAAACTTTCGCGATGGTAAGAATAGGAAAAATACCGCACCGATTAGCAAAGATAACGCTAACATCTTCAGATTAATCGTAGCCAGTTGGTTATATACAAGCGGCTCAATACAGTCGTCCAGGACTTTGATAACTAGATTTGAGCAAATGGTTTCTATTTTTACCTTTTGCACTTCGAATAAAATACTGATATCGGACCTTGCGCGATTCCCTATCTTGCTAGAGAAGCTGCCAAATATAATCAGCTCCTCCGCTGCGGGATCTGTGATAAATATACTGCACGACTTATGGGAAAAGAGAGACCTACTAGGATTTCACATCCTAAGCGCGAATGAAATCCGAAGACTTGCTGAGTGCTTCACCAAACATAAGAAAACACAAACAAGCTACATACCCCCTCGAATATGGACATATCAGGTAATGAGACTACGTCTCGCTCTTGATGAATTTCTACGACACAAAGAGGCGATCACTGCTTGTTACAATTACTGCTTGGAGCTCTACAGTGCCGCTTCGGGTTCATTGGCTAAAGCTTGTCAGAACCCGCCTATAGAAAAAGATGCACCCCTCACCAGAAAGTACCGACCGGTTAATACACCTGCCAACTCTCAAGAGTACATGATATTCACAGACGTGGCCAAGAAATTTGGCATCTATGATCTTCTTGACGAATGGATTGGCCATAAACAGGGAATCGGCGTTTTCTCACAATATTTTGCATTTATAACTACGGTCGGCACAGCATACATAGTCAATTTTACTATGATGCGAATAGATGAAACCCATTCGCTCCGCACGGACTGCTTCTCGTCCGAGACCGACCCTAGCACGAATGAGAAAATCTATATTATAAAGGGCGAAACTACTAAGACCCTACAAGACGATGACGCCCGCTGGATCACCTCGCCATCTGTAGCAGTTGCGGTTGAAGCGATGACAATAGTGGCGCATCTTAAAACAATTGCCGCGAAGGCTAACCCTGATGTAAGCCTAACCGAGGAGGATGTTACCAACCCATATCTTATTTTAAGGCCCTATGAGCCATGGAGAAAGCAATCTCGAAACATATCACAACCAACCAAGATCAGACCTGCGCCAAAGAATTATAGTACCGCAGTAGGTAAGATGAAAAAGCTCTTCAACCCAAAGGAATTGGAAATCACACCTGATGATTTTGAGGTCGCCCGCAGAATTACACCTGATATAAACCCCGAAACCTTCCGTATAGGCGAACCCTGGCCCCTGGCTTGGCACCAACTTCGACGAACAGGTGCAGTAAACATGCTGGCATCAGGATTAGTTACCGACGCATCACTTCAGTATCAGTTGAAACATGTATCTAGGACAATGACGAGATACTATGCTAGCGGTTACTACAGCGCATCATTTAAGTTGAATGGAGAAGCTCGGTCAGAGTACATTCGTGAAATGTATGTTAATGCGGCACGAGAAATCTCATCGTTACGATCGGAGCGTTTTGTTAGTCCGCATGGCGAGAAGCGGAAAAAGCAACTATTCAATTTAATCGCAGTGAAAGATCATACTGAATTGGTGAGGGCAGCGAAGCAGGGAAATCTTCCCTACAGGGCTACAATTTTGGGTGGCTGTGCTAACCCGGCCCCGTGCTCATATGGCGGCATCGACTGCATTGTCCACTGCGCAGGAGGCGACGGCAGTCCTGCTTGCGAACACGCATTGTACGACCGTAGCAGCGTCAAGAAGTTACTCATATTAAAAAATGAGACTGAGCAGAGATTAAGATCCTCAACCGATGGTTCCCCCCTCAGAACCGCCCTAGAATATCAGATCACAGCCTTGGATAATGTATTGCATGCCATCACCTAGCCTAGCCACTAAGCCCTATGGACGCGCGGAAAAAGCATTTCGCGATTCTTTTGAACGTCTAAAAAACAATAATCCCATCAAACTTCCCAAAGGAAGCAAGGTTACCCAAAATAATGTTGCTAGAGAAGCCGGATTAGACCCATCCGCGCTAAAAAAAGCGAGGTTTCCAACCTTAGTTGCCGAAATTCAGCTTTGGATAGATCACTCTGCGGCTGAACCTGCACCTAGTAAAAATCAGATGCTTGGCGCGCAAAAAGAAAAGAACAGGTCACTCAGGGATCAGATAAAAGCGCTCCAGGAACAACGCGATACAGCGTTGGCCCTACTGGTCGAAGCGGACTCTAAGATTTTTGAACTGACACTCGAAAATCGTAGGCTACGTGCCGCAGCTCCGCCATCGAATGTAATCGCGCTCTCTACTCGGGACAAATCCTGAGGAATTCTACCGTGGACATTTTTGCTGCGAATGTCCACGGTTGAAGGAATCTACATATGGACAGATCTGGATGGTAGCCAAGCCCCGGATTGAGGGGAATTGGCCAAATGTCCACGCCAAGCTTGTAATCTGTAGCCGTGCGGCTACCTGGGCGACCCCACTGGCCGCTGCCGCTGCAGCACCGAGCAGATCGCGCGCTATCGCAACAAACTTTCCGGGCCACTGCTGGACCGCATCGACCTGCACCTGACCGTGGCTCGCGAAAGCACTACGTTGAACAACCAGCCTTGTGGTGAAACCAGTGCCGATGTCGCCGTCAGGGTAGCTGAAGCGCGGGAGCTGCAGCACAGGCGACAAGGGTGTGCGAATGCATTTCTAGACCTTGAAGGTTTAAGGCATCACTGTGGGTTGGTAGCGGCGGATCAGGTCTGGCTGGAAGGGGCCTGCGAGCGGCTGACCTTATCGCTTCGGGCGGCGCACCGGTTGTTGAAGGTGGCGCGGACACTGGCGGACCTGGAGGGATGCGAGACGATAGGCCGGGCGCACCTGGCCGAGGCCCTGCAGTACCGGCCGGGGAGCAGTTAGATTGCCAGGGTTGTGACGCCCCCCGTAGGAGCGGGTTCACCCGCGAAGAGGCCGGCACAGCCATACCTCACTGACCGCCGGCCAAAGCCTCTTCAACCACCTTCAGCAGCACCTCTTCAGAAAACGGCTTGCCCAGGCAGGCCAGTGCCCCAAGGCCCATCGCTGCCCGTACCGAGCCATCGTCCCAATGTGCCGACATGCAGATCACCGGCAAGCGCCACCCCCGCTGTGCCAGCTCACGCTGTACCTCCAGCCCGCTCATCCCCGGCATCTTCAGGTCAAGCAACACACAGCCCGCCTCGCCCGCCAGTGGCGAGGCCAGGAACGCGTCCGCGGTGGAAAACGACAAGGTCTCGAACCCCGCCGAGCGCAGCAGGTTGGCCAGGCTTTTTCGCACCGAGGCATCGTCGTCGACGATGCACACCACTCTGCTCATGCGCTGCCCAGGCTCTCAGACCGCGCGCCGAGAAGGTTGTGCATGGCCGCAAGCTCCAGCAGCGAGCGGGACTGCATCTTGTTCATGATGTTCTTCTTGTGCACCTTGGTCGTCACCTCGCTGGTGCCGATCTGCCTGGCGATCTGCTTGTGCGACAAGCCGCCGACCACCAGCGAGAAGACCTGGCGCTCACGCTGAGTCAGGCGCTGGTACTTTTCCTCGACCTGCCGCGCATGGAGCCACTTGCGGCCTTCGGCCACGGCACGGGCGCGCACTGTCTGCAACAGGGTCAGCAACTGGTCTTCATCGAATGGCTTGGTCAGAAACTCCACCGCCCCGGCGCGCATGGCCTGAACGGTCATCGGGATGGTGCCGAAGCCGGTCATGAACACGATCGGCCAGGGCAGCGCCAGCCGGCACAGCGCATCCTGTACCTCCAGGCCGCTTGTGCCAGGCAAGTGCATGTCCAGCAGCAGGCAGGCACAGGGGGTTTCCAGGCGGGCCTCGAACAGCGCCTCGGCACTGGCAAACAAGTGATGCGGGATGTCCTGCGAGCGCAACAGCCGGCCCAAAGCGGTGCGCACCGACGGGTCGTCATCCACCACCAGCACCGGCACATTCACGCGCTCATCGGGCGGCTCGACAGTCTCGGCCATGGTGTGCAGCAACGACCCACACAGTGCCTGACCCGGCACCTCGAGGCTGATCGGCGCGGCCAGACGGTAGCCCCGGCGCGGCACGGTCTGGATCAGGCCGCGGTCGCCAAAGGCCTTGCGCAGCAAGGACACCTGGACCTGCAAGTTATTGTCCTCGACCACCGTGCCAGCCCACACCTGACTGAACAGCTCGTCCTTGCCGACCACGCGGCCCTTGGCCCTGATCAGCGTGGCCAGTACTTCGAAAGCACGCCCACCCAACAGGATCGGCTTGCCGTCGACAAAGACTTCGCGCCGCTCCAGCGACACCAGGGCATTGCCTATTCGGATCATGGCTTCCTCGCGCGGGCACGGGCGTTTTCGCTGCATGGGCAGCCTAAGCCAGCATACGCATTCAGACAATTATCCCGAGGGATAGGTTGGCCTGAGGACTATACAAAAGTCCGCCAGCCCTCAGGGGACGATAACGGACAACAGCGTGCCCGTTCCTGCCAAGCAGGCTGTAACCCGCATCCATGCTGGGCCCGCTGCGTATACTCGCGCCTCAGGATGTCGCTAGCGGGGGTGCTTTATGCTCGATGAACGCCTTGCCCACAGGCCCATCGATTACGACCAGTCAATCGACGAGGGCTGGCTGAACCGATGCGAGATCAGCGCACTGGGCAAGGAAGGTGAGCTCAGCTACTTCCGCCTGCGTGACCCGGCCACACTCCAGGCCTGGATCGCCGTGCGCGCCCCGCTTGAGGCCCCTTCCGCCTGTCAGCGCCTGGAACGTGACTACCGCCTGCAACTGGACCCGCAGTGGGCGGTGATCCCCTCGGCGTTCGTGCGCTCGGCCGAAGGCCCATTGCTGGTGTACCCGGCCGGGCGCTCAGTCGCCGACCTGATCACTGAAGGCCCTGCGCCGCTGGAGCCGTTTCTCGACATCGCGGTTAACGCCGCCCTTGCGTTGGCGCAAGCGCATGAACGCAATGTGCTGCACGGTACACTGCAGCCGGAGCATGTGTGCCTGCACGCCCATCAGCAGGTGCGCCTGGGCTTCTTTCACGCCGACCCGGCAGAGCAGTTCAGCGAACAGGGATCCCCGCTCGGCAACTGGGCCTACCTGGCGCCGGAGCAGATTTGCCCGCACGGTAGCAGCTGCGACCGACGCAGTGACATCTATGCCCTGGGGGCGATCCTCTACCAGCTATTGGTAGGCGAGCTGCCGCTCGCCGGGCGCGACACCCAGCACTGGCGACAGCTGCATGCCGGCGTGCAGCCGCGGCCGGCATGCGAAGTGCGCAGCAGCGTACCGCCGCCCCTCAGCCTGATCCTGGCAAAGGCCTTGGCCAAAGAGCCGGACGCCCGCTACCAGAGCGTGCGCGCCCTTGCAGTGGATTTGGCTCACTGCCAGCGGCAGTGGGTCGCCCACAAAACCATGGCACCCTTCACCCCAGGCTGCGCCGACCCGGTAGCACCCGGCCACGCACGCCTGTATGGCCGCGGCGCCGAGCAAAAGGCTATCACCCTGCTGCTCAAGGCCTTGCATCGCGACAGCAAACCACAAGCCCTGGTCATCAACGGCGCTACTGGCATGGGCAAGTCGAGCCTGGTCGAAGCAGCGCTCAAGGCCAACGCTGAAGGTTACTGGGCCGTCGGCAAGTGCAACAGCCAGGCACAAGCCGTGCCCTACACGCCCTGGATCGAAGTGCTCGGAGCTCTGACTACCCAGTTGCTGGCCAAGAACAGTCAGGACCTCGACACCCTGCGCCGCGAGATCCTGCGCCGCATCAAAGGTCATGGCCGTCTGCTCGGCAAGCTGGCCCCGGACCTGCAACTGATTCTCGGCCCCCTGCCACAGTTACCCACCAAGCCCACGCGCCTTGCGTTGCACAAGGAACTGCACGCGATCATTGAGTTCCTGCAGGTTTTCAGCCGGCTGGGCCAACCGCTGGTGCTGTTCTTCGACGACCTGCAATGGGCCGACGACGCCACCCGGCAACTGCTGGCCCAACTGCTGGCTGACGCACCGGCCAACCTGCTGCTGATTTTCACCCGGTGCAACGATACGCCCACCACCAGCGCACAGCTGGCCATACCCGCAGCGGTGCGCTGCACCACGCTGAACCTGCGGCCGCTGGCCGTTGGGGCGGTGGCCGAGCTGATTGGCGAGCGCTTCCATGTTGCCCCCGAAGACGCATTTCAGCTGGCCGAACTGGTGCACGGCAAGACGGCGGGCAACCCGTTTTTCATCAACCAGATCCTCAGGGCCATGGTCGAGGACCAGCTGTTCATCTTCGACACCCAGGCCATGCGCTGGTCATGGTGCCTGCAGGCCGTGGCCCGGCACTGCTATTCCGACAATGTCGCCGACCTGATGGTCCACCGCCTGGGGCGCCTGGCGGCATCGCAAGGCGAGCTTTTGCGAGTCGTCAGCGCGGCGGGCAGCCACTGCGATGAACGCCTGCTTCGGCAAGTGCTTGCCCAACCGCCAGACGAACCGTTGAAAGCCTTGATTGGCGCCGGTTTCCTGCAACCGGGCCAGAACGGCTTGGGCTTCACTCATGACCGGGTGATGGAGGCTGCTTATGCACTCACGCCCGTACACGAGCGCGCCTCGCTGCATGCACGCATCGCCCTGGCCATGCGCCAGGCTTGGCCAGACCACATGCAGGAGGGGCTGTTCGAGCTCGCCAGCCAGCTGCAACGTGCCACCCCCCGCGGGTTTGCAGCGGATGATTGCGAAGCGTTCCTGCAGCTTTTACGAGATGCCGCATCACGCGCACGCGACGCCGGCGCCTTCGAACAGACCGCAGGCTACCTGCACACCGCCGAGCAGTTGTTGCACCACAGCGCCACACTGGAAAGCCGCGCCACGCATGGCTTTGCCATCGCCTGCATGGCGACGGAGTGCGACATGCAACTGTCACGAACGGTCGCGGCCGAGGCACGCCTCACTGAATGCCGACAGCGTGCCCGCTCGGTGTTGGACCAGGCACGAGCGTGCCGGCTGCAGGCATTGCTGTATACCTTGCGCGGTGACTATCAGGCAGCCATCGACAGCGCCCTGAGCGGCCTGGACTTGCTGGGTATAAGCCCGGTACGGGGCATCGACTGGCAAGAGGTCGAGGCCAGTCATGCCCATGTCCAGGCGCTGGTCGAACAGAAAGGACGGCATTGCCTGGAGTCGCTGCCGCGCACCGATTCGGAGGAGGTGATGGTTGCCATCAGCTTGTTGGCCACTCTTTCATCATCGTTCTTCGTGAAGGACGACATCTGCTTCCTGCACCTGGCCAAGCTCATGGAGATGTCGCTACTGCACGGTGTTGCGCCTGGCAGCACCTACGGCATGGCCTGGTACGGGGTGATGATTGCCGAGCGTTTTGGCGCTTACCATGATGGCCATGCCTGTTGCCTGGCCGCGCTCAAGCTGATCGAACGGCACGGTTTCGACGCTGATCTGACCAGTGCGCTGCTGGCTCTGGACCAGGTCAGCGCCTGGACCTCACCCATGGAATTCGCCCGACGCACCGCGCTGGACGCGGTCGACTCGGCGCGCCTGAGCGGTGACCTGGCGATGAGCTGCTATGCCTGCAACCACCTGGTTTCAGACTCGCTGTTCATGGGCCGCTACCTGCCGGACGTGGTCGAGGAAGTGGCGCAAGGCCTGGCCACTGTGCGTCACCACGGCTACCGCGATATCGAGCTGATCCTGCAGGCCCAGCAAGCGTTCGTCGCCAACCTGAGCGGCCTGCCCAGCCCAGCCCCGGCCGCACCCTCGAGGTCGGCCACCACGCGGTTCTTCCAGCACCTGTTCGCCGCCATGTGCGCCTTTTACATGGGCAATATCCCGAAGGCCATGCGCGACCTGGCATTGGCTGGTGACAACAGCTGGGCGGCACCGGCGCACATCAACCTGGCCGACTATCACCTGTTCCGCGGCCTGGCCCTGGGCAGCCCCGAAGCCCACGGCAGCCTTGCCGACAAGCTGCGCGAGCTACAGGCCCTGCGCGAGCGCTTCAGCCGCTGGGCCGGCTTCAACCCGGCCACCTTCCGCAGCAAGCAGTTGCTGATCGAGGGCGTGATCGCCAAGCTCGATGGCGACGGCCTGGCCGCGATCCGCTGCTTCGACCAGGCGCAGATCGCCGCCACTGCTGCCGGTTTCATCCACGAGCAGGCACTGGCCCATGAACAGCTGGCCGAGGTGTGCATCCCCAACGGCCTGATCTCCGGCGCCAACCTGCACCTGCGTATCGCCCGCGACTGCTTCCATATCTGGGGCGCGACCGGCAAGGTGCACCAGCTAGAGACGTTGCATCCGTTTCTGCGCACCCAGCCGGTTCAGGAAACTTATCGTGCCACCCACCAGGCCAGGCTGGACCTCGAAGCCGGTATCGAAGCTGCGCGGGCGCTGTCCGAGGAAGTACTGCTCGAAGGCCTGATCGAAACCCTGATGGGCCATCTGACCCAGCACTCCGGTGCCGATCATGGCGTGTTGCTGATTGTAAGCGGGGCCGAATTCCAGATGGCTGCCCTGGCCCACATCGACGATGCCGGGTTGCACGTGAGCATGGACAACTGCCAGAAGTTCATGACCCAGGCGCCGCTGTCAGTCATCAACGCCACCATGCGCACCCGCAAACCGCTGGTGCTCAACGATGCCCTTGATGAGTGCCCAGAGGCCTTCCGCCAACAATTGCAGGCACGCAACGCCCGCTCGGTGTTGTGCCTGCCGCTGGTGATCCAGGGCGTGCTGATCGGCCTGGTGTACCTGGAAAGCCGCCTTGTGCCGAACCTGTTCGGCAGTCAGCGCCTGGCCATGCTGGAGATCCTCGCCTCGCAGGCGGCGGTATCGCTACAAACGGCCAAGTTCTACACGCGTCTGGCCGAGGAAAACCAGATCCGCGCACAGATGGAGGCTGAGTTGCGCCGCTCGCGTGCGGAACTGGCACGCAGTGCGCACTTGCAGGCGATGAATGAGCTGTCAGCGTCCATCGCTCACGAGATCAGCCAGCCGCTACTGGGCATCGCTTCCAATGCCGCGGCCAGCCTGCGCTGGCTGAAGCGCGCCAACCCCGACCTGGAAGAAGCGATTGCCGGCCTGGAAGATATCCGCAACGACAGCGAACGGGCCGGCAACATCGTGCGGGCGCTGCGGTCCCTGGCCAAGCAGTCACCGATGCAACTCAAGGCGGTGAAGCTGGACGAATTGATCCGCGAGGTGGTGCGCCTGACCTCGGCCGACGCCGCCAGGGGCAAGGTGGATGTGCAGACGCGGTTACAAGCCGGGGTATGCGTGACAGCCGACCCGGTGCAGTTGCAGCAACTGGTGTTCAACCTGATTACCAATGCCTTGGAAGCATTGGCGGGGTATCGCAGTGACGGGGTGCTGAAGATTGGATCGGCGGTGGTCGAGGATGGGGTGGAAATCTGCGTGGACGACAACGGGCCGGGGATCGTGGCGGACGAGCGGGAACGTATATTCGATGCGTTTCATACCACCAAGACCGGTGGCATGGGGATGGGCTTGGCGATCTGCAGTTCGGTCGCCCAGGCCCACGGCGGACAGCTGCAGGCGCTGGTGTCGCAGTTGGGTGGATGCCGGATTCGTGTCAGTCTGCCTTTGAATTACGCATAGCCTGTGCCGGCCTCTTCGCGGGTAAACCCGCTCCTACGGTCGGCGCGGCTGTAGGAGCGGGTTTACCCGCGAAGAGGCCGGTACAGGTTTACATCATCGCGAGGCGAGCGCCGCGTAGCTGTTCATCAGGTTGCGGTAGTTGGGAATACGCTGCGACAGCAGGTTGCCCAGCCCTTCGATGTCGTTGCGCCAGTCGCGGTGCAGTTCGCAGGCCACCGAGAACCAGTTCATCATCTGCGCACCCGCCTGGGTCATGCGCACCCAAGCCGCTTGCTGCACGGTTTCGTTGAAGGTGCCCGAGGCATCGGTCACCACGAACACTTCAAAGCCTTCCGCCAGCGCCGACAGGGTCGGGAAAGCCACGCACACATCGGTCACCACACCAGCGATGATCAGTTGCTTGCGGCCCGTGGCCTTGATTGCCTTGACGAAATCTTCGTTGTCCCAGGCGTTGATCTGGCCCGGACGGGCAATGTACGGCGCATCCGGAAACATTTCTTTCAGCTCGGGCACCAACGGGCCATTCGGGCCTTGCTCGAAGCTGGTGGTGAGGATGGTCGGCAGGCCAAAGAATTTGGCGAGGTCGCCCAAGGCCAGCACGTTGTTCTTGAATTCGTTGGGCGAAAAATCCTGCACCAGCGAGATCAGGCCAGTCTGGTGGTCGACCAGCAGCACCACGGCGTCGTCTTTGTTCAGGCGCTTGTAATCGGGTTGGCTCATGGGGGTGACTCCTTGGGTTGGGATAACGGGCCGGCACTGTCCGCAGGGGGTTATACCGGTGGATAGCTTCGGCTTAAGAAAGTACCTGCGCCTGCCGCCAGGCCTTGGGTGGCTGGCCGACCAGGCGGCTGAACGCGCGGGTGAAATGGGCCTGGTCACAAAAGCCGCACTCCAGGCTCACATGGGTGATAGGCGCCTCGGTGGCGAGCAAGCGCTTGGCCTTTTCCATGCGCGCCAGCAGGCGCCAGGCCTGCGGCGAAAGGCCAGTGTTGACTTTGAACGCGCGGGAAAAATGGCTGCGGGTAAGGTTGCATACCGCGGCGATCTCAATGATCGACAACGGGCTGTGCAACATCAGCTCCTTGGCCCGGCGCAGCCGCGCGGGCGTGAGTGCGCCGGGGGTTTGCAGCGGCGCTTCGGGCGTCCCAGGGTACATGGCGACTCTCCTGTTCAATGCAGAAAGTCTCGCCCCCGGCACATGACGAAGTCCTGAGCCAAACCTGAATTATTGTTAATTGTGCGCTGCTGGCCCTGAGCGTTTTGCCGATACCTTAAGATGCGTTTCGTATTCAGCTTCTGGCCGCTACCCGCGGCCGGCATTCAAGGCGAAAGAGGTATGCAGGAAAAACCCGCACACCGCACCGTGGCCATGGTGCTGTTCAACGATGTGCTACTGCTGGATGTCACCGGCCCCATGGATGCATTCGCCATCGCCAACCGGTTCTTGCCAGCAGAACGGCAATATCGGCTGCTGACCTTGGCCGAGGGACAAGCGGTGGTACGCGGCTCATGCGGCCTGAAGGTAGTGGCAGACCGGCGCCTGGAAGACTTGCCGGAAGCCGTCGACCTGTTGCTGGTGCCCGGCGGCCCAGGGGCTTATGCCGTCGCATTGCCAGGGATCGAGCGCTGGCTACCCAAGGCCGTGCGCCAGGCAAAGCGCTTCGGTGCCATCTGCACCGGGGTGTTCCTGCTGGGGCGGGCCGGGTTACTGAATGGCTATCGCTGCACCACCCACTGGAACTACGTGGAGCGCCTGGCACAGGCGTTTCCCGAAGCCAAGGTGGAGACCGAGCAGATTTACGTGATGGACCGCTGCCTGATCACCTCGGGCGGTATCACTGCAGGGATCGACCTGGCACTGGCGGTGGTCGCCGAGGACCATGGCAAGGCGCTGGCCCTGGAAGTAGCCAAGGTACTGCTGGTAGCCCGCCACCGTCAGGGTGGGCAGACACCCTACGGGCCATTGCTGGCTGCGGTACCACGCGATGACTCGCCGATTGCCCGGGTGCAAGCCTATATAGTCGACCACATCGAGCAGGCATTCACCGTGCAGAAAATGGCCGAACTGGTGGCCATGAGCGGGCGCAACTTTGCCCGAACGTTTCTGCGCGAGGTGGGAATGACGCCGCTGCAGTACCTGCAGAATGCGCGCATCGACAGCGCGCGCAAGCTGCTCGAAGGCAGCGACCTGCCGTTAAAGGTTGTGGCAGCGCAGTGCGGGTTTGGCAGCGACCGGCATTTGCGCAAGGTATTCTGTGAGCGGATTGGCATGACGCCGGCGCAGTATCGGGCACAGTTTGGTGGGGGATGAGCGCGGGCCACTCCCACAACTGACCGCAGCCACCGTCTCTTTTTTCAGGACAATGTTTCTTCCCGACATCAGATTGTCTAATGCCAGCCCAGCCTCCAGAATCGTCGGCCAACCTGTAATAACGCTGCCCCGGCAGCTCATGGAGTAAGAGCCAATGCCACACGAAGGCAGCCTTCTGCAAACTGCAGTGATCTTCCTGCTTGCCGCCGTCCTCGCCGTCCCCCTGGCCAAGCGCTTGCAACTGGGTGCCATGCTCGGCTACCTGCTCGCCGGTGTGGTCATCGGCCCGCAAGCACTTGGCCTGGTCCACGACACAGAAAGGGTGGCGCACATTTCCGAACTGGGCGTGGTCTTGCTGCTGTTCATCATCGGCCTGGAGCTGTCGCCCAAACGCTTGTGGCTGATGCGCAAGTCGGTGTTCGGTGTTGGCACTGCCCAAGTGCTGCTGACCGGCGCAGCTATCGGCGCCATCGCCCTGTTCGGCTTCAGCCAGACGCTGCCCGCGGCCATCGTGCTCGGTCTGGGCCTGGCGCTTTCGTCAACCGCCCTTGGCCTGCAGAGCCTGGCAGAGAACAAACAGCTCAATGCCCCGCACGGCCGTCTGGCGTTCGCCATCCTGTTGTTCCAGGACATCGCCGCGATCCCGCTGATCGCCTTGGTACCACTGCTGGCCGCCACTGGCCCGGACACCAGCAGTGGCGACAGCCTGGAGAATGGGCTGAAGGTATTCGCCAGCATCGCCGTGGTCATCATCGGCGGCCGCTACCTGTTGCGCCCGCTGTTCCGCACCGTGGCTCGCACCGGCCTGCCGGAAGTGTCCACTGCCACCGCACTGCTGGTGGTGATCGGCACCGCCTGGCTCATGGAACAAGCCGGTATTTCCATGGCCCTGGGCGCCTTCCTCGCCGGCCTGCTGCTGGCAGACTCGGAATACCGCCACGAGCTGGAATCACAGATCGAACCCTTCAAGGGCCTGCTGCTGGGGCTGTTCTTCATCAGTGTCGGGATGGGTGCAAACCTGCACCTGCTGCTGGAGATGCCGCTGGTGGTGCTGGGCCTGACCCTGTTGCTGGTGGCCGTGAAGCTGGTGCTGCTGGTCGGCACCGGTCGCCTGGCCGGCGGCCTGAGCGGCGCCAGCGCGCTGCAACTGGGCATGGTGCTGGCCGCCGGCGGCGAGTTCGCCTTCGTGGTGTTCAAGCTGGGCAAGGACCAGGGCCTGTTCGATACCCAGACCTACGACCTGCTGCTGATGACCATTACCCTGTCGATGGCCATCACCCCACTGCTCATGATTGGCTGCGCCCACGCCCTCAAACGTGCGCAGCCAGTGCGTGAAGTGCCCGAACATTACAAGGCCATCGACGCCGGCACACCGCGGGTGGTAATCGCCGGCATGGGCCGTATGGGCCAGATCGTCGCGCGTATCCTGCGGGCACAGAAGATCCCGTTCGTTGCCCTGGAAACCTCGGTGGATGCCATCGAGATGACCCGTATATTCGAGCAGGTGCCGGTGTTCTACGGTAACCCGCTGCGCCCCGAGGTACTGCATGCGGCCAAGGTGGGTGAGGCGGAGTACTTCATCATCACCATCGATGACCCGGAAGCCGCCATTCGTAGCGCTGAACGGGTAAAACGCCTGTACCCGCACCTGAAAGTGCTGGCCCGGGCGCGTAACCGCCAGCACGTGCACAAACTGGCGGATGTGGGCGCCGAACCGATTCGCGAGACATACCACTCCAGCCTGGAAATGGCCCGCCGGGCACTGGTGGGGTTGGGCCTGAGCGATGAACAGGCGGCGGACCGCATTGCACGGTTCACCCAGCATGACGAAGAGGTGCTGGAGGCCCAGGGGCAGGTACGTGATGACCGGGCCAAGGTGATGCAGACGGGCAAGGAGGCGCGGGTGGAGCTGGAACGGTTGTTTGAATCGGATGCGGATTGAGGCCTTTTGGCGCATGCCTTGAGGGTTGTAGTGCCTGTGAGATCGAGCGCCGCCCGCGCGGCGCTTCGCGGGTAAACCCGCTCCTACGTCTGTTTCGGGCCAGTTATTCCTGTGGGACGCGCACGCGAGCCCCCTGGCGCACGCCTCGATATCGCGTCGTACAAACAAGGCGGTCGCGCGCGCCTGGCACAGGAGGGACTGGCCAGAAACAAACGTAGGAGCGGGTTTACCCGCGAAGCGCCGCGCGGGCGGCGCTCGATCTCATGGGCGCCCAAAAACTATCGCCAGGCACCTGGAAGCCATCCTGCAATTTCCTGACGATCACCTCGCCGCCATGACGCGAACACACAAAAGCCATCACAAAATCGTCTAATTCTCAGCTGGGTCCTACTTCCCCGCGAACCATTTCCTACGTTCACGCCAATCCCAAGGAATTATCCTACGCATCGTGTCGACGCCCATCTGATTGTCCGGGGAAGGCCTGCTCTCTAGGCTGACCGGGTCGCTGTCGGTTCAGCGATCGGGTGTGGAAACCCGGATGTGATGAAGGGCTGCCGTTATGGCAGTTGTGCGCGTGAGGCCGTTTGGCCTACCGGCTTGCCTTCTCACCGGTTTTCCACCCCGCGCACAACTGCCGCCTTCTGCGTGGAAACGGGTGGTTGCAGTTCAATCCTGGAGAAGGAATTGCCATGAAAAGAATCGTCCCCGATCCACCCCTCCCCAACACCACACAACGCTCTTTCAGCCGCTGCGATGCCGGCCATCCCCCATTGTTCACCGTAAACCCCGGCGTTTCCGCCCACGATGCCCTGGTGCATGTCGCCCAATACCTGCGCGGTGCCTACGACTGTGGCTACAAAGCCTTGGAGCATCTGGATGACACAGGCAAGAGCCTGTTCTGGAGCAACCTGAACGCACTCGAAATGGCAGAAGGTTTGGTTGAGGCATTGCTGGATGGGATTGAGTCACAGCCAATAAGTTGAAGCGATTTACATCAGTCCTGAGCAGGCTGCAATGACTAGCCTGCTCTACCCAAACGCCGGAAATACCCTACACAACGCGTCACCCTCCGTCTGATTGTTAGGGGGGCCCCTTCGCCATAGGCTTACCTGGCCGCCGCCACATCAGCGACTGTTCCCAGTCAGGTATTTCATTGAGCCCCAACAGCCCAGCCGCAAAAAATGCCGAAAAGAAAGGCCAGAACTCCTGGCTGGACGAACAATTACCCGACCTCAGAACACTTGCGCGTGAACTACGCGCCCAGGCTATCGAAGAACTAGCGCCTGCTGATTCGCATGACGCTGCAGTCGAGGTTGCTGCACTGCATCTGGGCTTGGACAGCGAAAACGTTGAGGTAGTCAGCATCAGCAGCCCACTGGGCGACATCCGGATTCAGCGCAGCTGTATCTACCACATCGTCGAGAAGAGACAGGACGCCCGGGAACGCTATGTAAAGGTAGCGCTGGATACGTTAATCGGACTATTTGAGGTATGGCAGGTCGCTTACACCAATGACACTTTCAGGCTGGCCTTCATCGGCGTCTACGAAACCAGGCGCCAGATGCTGGTAATCGTGACCCTCGACAACGGCAAAACGCTGTGGAATTTCATGCAGTGCGATGCAAAAGCACTGAACAAACATCGCCACGGGCTGCTGCTCTACAAGCGGTACAATTTTCTGCCAAGAAAAGAAAAGGGCCACTGTCACCAGTGGCCCTGTATTTGCGCTTGATATTCATATACACACCCTCAAGCAGGGGTGTGGAGGTCTCACCCGACGCTGATGATTCAGCCATCGACGGGGTTCCTACGCCAGCTTTTACCGCTGAATGGCAGCTGGTTTCGCGCTCAGTTCAAACGCTAACAACACTCTACGATCAAGTCAACGGTAGCCCCAAGGGGAGGCTACCCATCAGGTTACTTAGTGTTACTTACCCGCAGTCAGCGCGTTATAGCTGGTCATCAGGTTGCGATAATCCGGAATGTGGTTGGAGCAAAGTGCAGCCAGCCCTTCGACATCGTTGCGCCAGTCGCGGTGCAGCTCGCAGGCCACGCCGAACCAGGTCATCAGTTGCGCACCCGCCTGGCTCATGCGGTCATGGGCAGCATCGCGGGTCATTTCGTTGAAAGTGCCGGAAGCATCAGTCACCACGAACACGTCAAACTCTTCTTCCAGGGCAGACAGGGCCGGGAAAGCTACGCACACTTCAGTCACAACGCCGGCGATGATCAGTTGCTTCTTGCCGGTAGCTTTCACGGCCTTGACGAAGTCTTCGTTGTCCCAGGCGTTGATCTGGCCAGGGCGGGCAATGTACGGCGCATCCGGGAACAGGGCTTTCAGTTCCGGCACCAGCGGGCCGTTGGGGCCTTGCTCGAAGCTGGTGGTGAGGATGGTCGGCAGGTTGAAGAACTTGGCCAGGTCAGCCAGCGCCAGCACGTTGTTCTTGAACTTGTCCGGCTCGATATCGCGCACCAGGGACAGCAGGCCAGCCTGGTGGTCGACCAGCAGTACGGCAGCGTCGTCTTTGTTCAGGCGGTTGTAGGTGAATTTGCTCATGGTCTGTGCTCCTAAGGGTTATGAATTTTTCAGCAATCCGGGGTGTTTCGCGTTGATGGGCACAGATTAAAATCATCACCTTTGCGGCGGTAGTTAGCAGAATCTGGCTTTAGCGTTCTGATTTATGAACGATGGATTTGTCGGGGGCTGTGCCGGCCTCTTCGCGGCTAAAGCCGCTCCTACACGGACCGCATAACCCTGTAGGAGCGGCTTCAGCCGCGAAGAGGCCGGCAAAGGCAACCAAATACCCGGAGACCGATCATTGGAAGACCTCAACTCCCTCTACTACTTCACCCAGGTCGTCGAACATGGCGGCTTCGCCCCGGCCGGCCGGGCGCTGGACATGCCCAAGTCAAAACTCAGCCGGCGAATCGCCGACCTTGAAGACCGTCTGGGCGTGCGGCTGCTGAACCGCACCAGCCGCCACTGCTCGCTGACCGAGATCGGCCAGGCCTACTACAACCGTTGTCTGGCCATGCGTGTGGAGGCAGAGGGCGCGGCGGAAATAATCGAGCGCAACCGCAGCGAACCGCGCGGCCTGGTGCGCATCAGTTGCCCGACCACCCTGCTCAACTCCTGGGTCGGGCCGATGCTGACCCGCTACATGCTCAAGTACCCGCAGGTGGAACTGTTCATCGAAAGCACCAACCGCCGCGTCGACCTGCTGCATGAGGGTTTCGACATCGCCCTGCGGGTGCGCTTTCCGCCGCTGGAGAACACCGACATGGTGATGAAGGTGCTGAGTAACAGCACCCAGTGCCTGGTCGGCCAGCCTCAATACCTGGCGCAACTGCCCAAAGGGTTTGACCCACAGTTGCTGGGCACGCTACCCAGCGTGCATTGGGGCAGTGCCCAGCGCGAGTACCAGTGGGAACTGTTCCAGGGTGAGGACAACAGCCGCCGTATTGTCATCCCGCATACACCACGCATGGTGACTGACGACCTGTTTGCCCTGCGCCATTTCGTGGTGGCCGGAGTGGGGATCGCCCACTTGCCGCGGGTGGCGGTGCGTGAGGATCTGGCGGCGGGACGTCTGGTTGAGCTGATTCCGGACTGGCACCCGCGCTGCGGTATCGTGCATGCAATCTTCCCATCGCGGCGAGGGTTGCTGCCGTCGGTGCGGGCACTGATCGACCATCTGGCTGAGGAATTTGCCATCAGCGACATGGCTTGAGGTCCCGACTGGCTGACCCGGCCTCTTCGCGGGCATGCCCGCTCCCACTGGTATTTGCACAAGGCTCGGGGCCGGTGGTGGCCCTGTAGGAGCGGCTTTAGCCGCGAAAGGGCCGGTACAGGCAATGCAAATCCCCACCCAGCACACCCTTACAAGACCTTGGGTCTACTCTTCTTCCACACTCCCGGATCATCCCCCGGAGCCCCTCATGATCCGCGCCACTCACGGACCAGGCCGCGCCCTGCTCGCCACCCTCGCCCTCTGGCCGGCGCTCAGCCAGGCCGATGAACCCGGCTGGTCGCTGCTCAGCCGCAACTATTTCCTGCACAGTGACTTCCGCTCGCCCTCCGGCAGTGGCCAGAACTACCGCCAGGAATGGGCCCAAGGCTTCATCGGCGAGGTGCGTTCCGGTTTCACCGAAGGCACTGTCGGCGTCGGCATCGATGCCCATGGCTTTCTTGGCCTCAAGCTCGACGGCGGCCGCGGCCATGCCGGCACCGGCCTGCTGCCACGCAACAGCGATGGCCGCGCCGAATCCGAGTACTCCAGCGCCGGGGTCGCGCTCAAACTGCAGCTAGGCAACACCCGGTTGCGCTATGGCGAGATGATGGTGGAAACCCCGGTGTTCGACACCGGTGACAAACGCCTGCACCCGGAATACGCCACCGGCTGGCTGGTGGAAAACACCGACCTGCCCGACTGGCGCCTGCAGGCCGGGCGTTTCACTGCCTTCAACAACCAGGACAACAGTTCCACCCACGACGACTTCAGCGGCTACGGCGCCAGCACCCACAACCGGGCCATCAGCCTGGCCGGTGCCACCTTCGCGCCCAACGGGCCGTTCGGCGCCGCACTGTATGCCGGGCAGTTGGAAAACACCTGGCGCCAGGCCTACCTCAACCTGAACCTGGCCGAGGGCAACTGGCGCCTGGACGGCAACCTGTACAAAACCCGCGACACCGGTAACGCCAGCGCAGGGGCGATCGACACCCTCGCCTACAGCCTGCTGGCCAGGTACAGCTTCGGCGCCCAGGCGCTGAGCCTGGCCTACCAGAAGGTCGAGGGCAACACGCCTTTCGACTTTGTCGGCGGCGACTCGATCTACCTGGCCAACGCGATCAAGTACGCCGACTTCAACGGCCCTGGCGAGCACTCGTGGCAACTGCGCTACGACCTGAACTTCGCCACCCTCGGTGTACCTGGCCTGAGCCTGATGGGCCGCTATGTCATCGGCCGCGGCATCGACGGCAGCCATGCGCCTGCGGGCGGCATCTATGTGAACCAGTACGGCGACGGCGGCAAGCACTGGGAACGCGATATCGACCTGAAATACGTGGTGCAGTCAGGGGCTGCCAAGGACCTGAGCCTGTCGTTCTCCCACGTCAGCCACCGCGCCAACCAGGCCCAGGCGGGCGGTGATATCGACCGCATTTACCTGATCATCGAATACCCACTCAAAGGCAGCTTCTGACATGAGTACATCCCCTTCAGGTGCCTGGAGCCCGTTGCGTAACACCACCTTCCGCATGCTGTGGGTCGCCACCATCGCCTCCAACATCGGCACCTGGATGCACGAGGTGGGCGCAGGCTGGCTGATGACCACGCTGTCGGCCAGCCCGCTGCACGTGGCGTTGATCCAGGTAGCCGGCTCGCTGCCGATGTTCTTCCTGGCCCTGCCGGCCGGCGCAGCGGCGGACATCGTCGACAAACGCCGCTACCTGTTGCTGGTGCAGCTGTGGATGTCTTGCGTAGCGGTGGTGCTGGCGGCCCTGACGTTGCTCGGGATGATGAACGTCACCTTGCTGCTGGTGCTGACCCTGGCACTGGGCATTGGTACAGCGCTGATGATGCCGGCGTGGAGCGCACTGACACCGGAACTGGTGGGCAAGGAGGACCTGGCCAACGCGGTGGCGCTTTCCAGTGTCGGCATCAACGTGTCACGGGCCATCGGCCCGGCACTGGCGGGGGTGGTGGTGAGCATGGTAGGCCCGTGGCTGACCTTTGCCCTGAATGCCATCTCGTTCGCGGGTGTGATCCTGGTGTTGTTCCTGTGGAAGCGCGAGGTGAAGGAACCACTGCTGCCGGCCGAACGCTTCGTTGGCGCCATGCGCACCGGGTTGCGCTTTGCCCGCAGCGCCAAGCCTTTGCAGGCCGTGATGCTACGCGCGTTGGCGTTCTTTTTCTGCGCCAGCGCCGGCACTTCACTGCTGCCGCTGATCGTGCGTGGCGAGATGCGCGGCACCGCAGCGGACTTCGGCCTGCTGCTGGCGGCCATCGGTATTGGCGCAGTGGCGGGTGCCACCTTGCTGCCGCGCCTGCGTGAGCGCATCAGCCGTGACCGCCTGGTGTTACTGGCCAGCCTGCTGTATGCCCTGTTCCTGCTGGCCCTGGCGCTGGTGCGCAACTTCTATGTGCTGCTGCCAGCGATGCTGCTCAGCGGCGCGGCGTGGATCGCGGTGCTGTCCAACCTGCAAGTGGCTGCGCAGACTTCGGTGCCAGCCTGGGTAAGGGCGCGGGCTTTGTCGGTATACATTCTGATCTTCTTCGGCGCCATGGCCTGTGGCGGCCTGCTGTGGGGCACGCTGGCCAGCCATGCAACGCTCACCTTCAGCCTGCTGCTGGCCGCAGGCGGCCTGGCGCTGGGTACCTTGCTGACCTGCAAGGTGACGCTGCCGGAAACCGAGGCAGAGGAGCTGACGCCGTCGCTGCATTGGCCGGTGCCGGTGCTGAGCGATGACATGGACAAGGAAGTCGGACCGGTGATGGTCACCGTCGAGTACCACATCGCCCCCACCAAAGCCGAGGCCTTCCAGCAGGCGGCGCGAGAGCTGGAAGCGATGCGCAAGCGCAATGGCGCATTGTCGTGGGGGTTGATGCGGGACAGTGCTGATCCGGCGCTGTGGCTGGAGTTCTTCTTCGAGGAATCGTGGCTGGAGCATCTGCGGCATCACCATCGGGTGACCCGTGGCGAACTGAAGATCGAGGCGCGGGTCAGGGTGCTGCAGACCGATGGGGTTGAGGTGCGGATTCGGCATCTATTGGCTGGTGGGGAGCATAAGGCACACCATTGATGCCGGCCCTTACGGCCCATTCGCGGGTGAACCCGCTCCTACACATGATCTGCGGTAGACACACACCGGACGTTGGAAACAGGCCGTTGTAGGAGCGGGTTTACCCGCGAAAGGGCCGGCACTGAAGACACAAGAAAGGGGCCAGTTATTGGCCCCCGTTCGTCACATCAGCTCAGCTTAGAAAGCGAAGCACGAACAGCCCAGCGCCCCCCAGAAGCCCTGGAAGTCATTTACCGGCACGCTCGAATGCCGCGCCTTTTCGTGGCTGTGCGCATGCACACCACAAGGCCCGCTGCACTGGTGCACGGTGGCTGCCAAAGATGGCGTACCGACACGCCAGTGCCCCGGCACCTTGGTCACCGGCGACCACTCGGGCAGCACCGGCACCTGCGGCGGGCCAAGCTTGTCGAACTCACCAGCACCGTACACCACCTTGCCATCAACGATGGTCAACACTGATTCGATACACTTGATCGCTTCCTCATCGACACTGAAGAAGTCCAGCGACAACGCGGCCAGGTCAGCCAGCTGGCCCACCTTGATCTGGCCTTTCTTGCCTTGCTCGCTGGAAAACCAGGCGCTGCCCTGGGTGAACAGTTGCAGCGCGGTGTCACGGCTCAGACCTTCCGGGTACAGCTCCATGCCACCGACCGTCTTGCCACTGACCAGCCAGTACAGTGAAGTCCATGGGTTGTAGCTGGACACCCGAGTGGCGTCGGTACCCGCGCCCACCGGCACGCCCATCTCGAGCATGCGCTTGATCGGCGGGGTCTGCTCGGCGGCTTTGGCGCCGTAGCGGTCGACGAAGTATTCACCCTGAAAGGCCATGCGGTCCTGGATGGCAATACCACCGCCCAGCGCTCGCACGCGTTCGATGTTATGCGGGGTGATGGTTTCGGCGTGGTCGAAGAACCAGGGCAGGCCGTTGAATGGAATGTCACGGTTGACCTTCTCGAACACGTCGAGCATGCGCGTGATCGATTCGTTGTAGGTGGCGTGCAGGCGAAATGGCCAGCGCTGCTCGACCAAGTGGCGCACCACCGGCTCCAGCTCTTCTTCCATGGTTTGCGGCAGGTCTGGGCGCGGCTCGAGGAAGTCTTCGAAGTCGGCGGCAGAGAACACCAGCATTTCGCCAGCGCCATTGTGGCGCAAGAAGTCGGTACCGCTGTGCAGCTTGACGCTGGAGGTCCACTTCTTGAAATCGTCGAGTTCTTCCTTGGGCTTCTGGGTGAACAGGTTGTAGGCGATGCGTACGGTCAATTGATCGTTGTCGGCCAGCTCCTGGATCACGGAGTAGTCGTCGGGGAAGTTCTGGTAGCCGCCGCCGGCGTCGATGGCGCTGGTCAGGCCCAGCCGGTTGAGCTCACGCATGAACTGGCGAGTGGAGTTGACCTGATACTCCAGCGGCAGCTTAGGCCCCTTGGCCAGCGTAGCGTAGAGAATCATCGCGTTCGGGCGGGCGATCAGCATGCCGGTCGGGTTGCCGAACTTGTCGCGCTGGATCTCGCCACCCGGCGGGTTCGGTGTGTCCTTGGTGTAGCCAACGGCCTTGAGTGCGGCGCGGTTGAGCAACGCGCGGTCGTACAGGTGCAGCAGGAACACCGGGGTGTCGGGTGCGGCCTGGTTGATTTCTTCAAGGGTGGGCATGCGCTTTTCGGCGAACTGGAATTCGTTCCAGCCACCGACCACGCGCACCCACTGCGGGGTGGGCGTGCGCGCCGCCTGGTCCTTGAGCATGCGCAGGGCATCGGCCACCGACGGTACCCCTTCCCAACGCAGCTCGAGGTTGTAGTTCAGACCGCCACGGATCAGGTGCAGGTGCGAGTCATTGAGACCCGGGATCACCGTGCGTTGCTTGAGGTCGATGATCTGCGTGGCGGCACCCTTGTGGGCCATGGCCTCGGCGTCGCTGCCCACGGCGATGAAACGGCCGTCCTTGATGGCGACAGCAGTCGCGGTGGGCTTTTCGCGGTCAACGGTGTGCAGTTTGCCGTTGAACAGAATCAGGTCGGCGGTCATGGAACCTCCTTGCGTGGATGCGTGAGCGGAACCGGCTTGGCCGGTAAAAGGCAATGCGGACCAGAGTGCGCCGGCGGCACCGAGCACAGTGCTGGTGGCGAGGAACTGGCGACGGGTCTTGTCGTTGCGATCCTGGGACATGGGCTTCTCCGACTAGGGGCCGGCAGGGGGACTGCGAAGCATGCCGGTTGATGCAAGGCCTGGGCTTGAATGGATGTGCGGTGGGTTGAAGAAGGTTAGCCCTGGTCAAGCTTTTTGCTGCCTGGGCCGGCCTCTTCGCGGGTAAACCCGCTCCTGCAACGTCCGCAGGAGCGGGTTCACCCGCGAATGTTTCCCACATTTACCGCTGAAGGAACGCCAGCAGGTCCTCATTCAGTTGCTGTGCATGGGTCACCGCAAACCCGTGCGGCGCCCCGGCATACACCTTCAGCTCGGCGCCGCGAATCAGCTCCGCCGCCTGCTTGCCGGTGGTCTCGAACGGCACGATCTGGTCGTCATCGCCATGGATCACCAACGTCGGCACATCGACCTTGGCCATGTCCGGACGGAAATCGGTCTCCGAGAAGGCCGTCACACAGTCCAGGGTGCCTTTGATTGACGCCATCAGCGCAATGTTCAGGGTCTGCGTCTGCACACCCTGGGACACCTGCTGCCCATGGTTCAGGCCGTAGAACGGCGTGGCGAAATCGGCGATGAATTGTGCGCGGTCGGCACGCAGGCCGGCCCGGATGCCCTCGAACACCGATAGGTCGACACCGTCAGGGTTGTCGTCACGCTTGCCGAACACTGGCGTCACCGCGCCCAGCAACACCAGCCCGGCCACCCGCTCGCTGCCGTGGCGGGCGATGTAGCGGCTGACATCACCGCCCCCCATCGAGAAGCCCACCAGGGTGACGTCGCGCAGGTCGAGGTGTTCGATCAGCTGGGCAATGTCATCGGCGAAGGTGTCGTAGTCGTAACCGCTCCACGGCTGGCTCGAGCGCCCGAAACCCCGGCGGTCGAAGGCGATGGCGCGGTAACCGCGGCTGGCCAGGAACTCCATCTGCGAATCCCACATGTCGGCGTCCAGCGGCCAGCCGTGGCTGAACAGCACAGGTTTGCCGCTGCCCCAGTCCTTGAAGTAGATCGAAGTGCCATCGCGGGTAACGAACATGCTCATAGCGGTATCTCCTTGAAAGTTTCCAGGTGAAGGCGTCGGCTCAGCCGCGCAGCCAGTTGGCGCAGCGGCGGGTTACCCAAGGCATGATGTAGAACACCACGGGCAGGATGACGAACAGGTTGACGATCAGGTTGCCGGTGATTACGCCGCCCAACTGCGGGAAGCGTGCAAACAGCGGCGCCAGCAGTTGCGGGATGACCATGGTCATCGGGCAGATCACCAGGTAGGTCAGCAGTGCCTGCTTCCAACGCGGCGGTTGCAACGCCGGGGTGCCCGGCGAGCTATCAAGCACCTTGTGTTGCAGGCATACGGTCACCACTTCGCGGTTGTCATGGAGTGCGGTGTTCATCGGCGTTCCTTGGGATGAGCTTGCCCGCATTCACTGTGCAACGGCGAACGGGCGGAGGATTGGATGGGTGTGCTGCCCTGCGCGGGCACCGACTCACGGCGCCCGGGGCGGGTCGGCTTACTTGCCGGCGTTGAACGCGTTGTAGCTGGTCATCAGGTTGCGGTAGTCCGGGATGTGGTTGGAGCACAGCGCGGCCAGGCCTTCGATGTCGTTGCGCCAGTCGCGGTGCAGCTCACAGGCCACGCCGAACCAAGTCATCAGCTGGGCACCCGCCTGGCTCATGCGGTCGTGGGCAGCGTCGCGGGTCATGGCGTTGAAGGTGCCGGAGGCATCAGTGACCACGAACACGTCGAACTCTTCTTCCAGGGCCGACAGGGCCGGGAAAGCTACACAGACCTCAGTCACCACACCGGCAATGATCAGCTGCTTCTTGCCAGTGGCTTTCACGGCCTTGACGAAGTCTTCGTTGTCCCAGGCGTTGATCTGGCCAGGGCGGGCAATGTACGGAGCGTCCGGGAACAGGGCTTTCAGCTCCGGTACCAGTGGGCCGTTGGGGCCTTGCTCGAAGCTGGTGGTGAGAATGGTCGGCAGGTTGAAGAACTTGGCCAGGTCGGCCAGGGCCAGCACGTTGTTCTTGAACGCGTCCGGCTCGATGTCGCGCACCAGCGACAACAGACCAGCCTGGTGATCGACCAGCAGCACAGCGGCGTCGTCTTTGTTCAGGCGGTTGTATTTGAAGTTGGTCATGGTCGTTGCTCCTAAGGTTTTGATGTTCAGTCAGCTGGGTGTTTCGCGTTGATGGGAGAAGATTAAAACCATCACCTTTGGAGCGGTAGATAGCGGTTTTTGGCTTTAGCGTTCTGTTTTAGGAACGATGAAGAACGTAATGGGTTGACTGGCCGAATTCCACACGCTGACCAACTGCGTGCTGTAACGGATCGACAAGGAGCAGATGAAGAGTTGTTTGCAGCAGCGTGAAGAGCTGCCGACGGCGTGAGCAAGTTGCAGCGGTTCGGCGACAGAGCCGGGAGTCGTTGTCGCTGCAGAAGCCGGCTTCAATCAAGAAGGGCGGCTTCCATGGTTGGTCGCACACGTGAGCCTGTGCTGGCTTCTTCGCGGGTAAACCCGCTCACATGTTCACCACAGACCTCTCAGGCGCTAAACAGGCGCAACTGTCTTGCTCAAAATTTGAACAACCTGCGCGGTCGCCTGTAGGAGCGGGTTTACCCGCGAAGACGGTAGCGGCGGCAACGGTGATCGGCCTTTGGAAATTGGCCAGCAGGCCCGGCCCTTTCGCGGGTGAACCCGCTCCTACACAATGGCCTGCGCCGGGCCACCGATGTGTGCCCCCCGCTCCGCGCGTAGGAGCGGGTTTACCCGCGAAGACGGTAGCGGCGGCAACGGTGATCGGCCTTTGGAAATTGGCCAGCAGGCCCGGCCCTTTCGCGGGTGAACCCGCTCCTACACAATGGCCTGCGCCGGGCCACCGATGTGTGCCCCCCGCTCCGCGCGTAGGAGCGGGTTTACCCGCGAAGACGGTAGCGGCGGCAACGGTGATCGGCCTTTGGAAATTGGCCAGCAGGTCCGGCCCTTTCGCGGGTGAACCCGCTTCTACACAATGGCCTGCGCCGGGCCACCGATCTGTGCCCCCCGCTCCGCGCGTAGGAGCGGGTTCACCCGCGAAGAGGCCAGCAGCTACAACACAACCCTCAGGCACTGACCCGCGTGGTACAGCGAGAACCCGGACTCATAGAACGCCGTACGCAGCGAAGGCGCGCTCACGCCGCTCATCGGCGAGAACGGAATGGGCAGGCTGTCCGCCTCGCCCTTGAGCAGGAACTCAGCAAACGCACGCCCGATCACGGTGCCGGTTGTGTTACCCCGCCCGTTGTACCCGGTTACCGCCACCAGCCCCGGCGCCGGCTCGAACAGGCGCATCAGGTGGTCGGGGGTGAAGTCGATGCAACCGGTCCAGTGCATTTCCCACTCGACTTTGCCCAGCTCGGGGTAATAGTGGCTCTGGATGCGGTCGGCCCAGCTACGCACGAACCAGGCTGGCTTGTTGTCTACCCGGCCCAGGCTGCCGAGCAGCAGGCGGCCCTGGTCGTCGCGGCGGATGCTGCTGAGTACGGTGCGGGTGTCCCACGAACCTTGGCCATGTGGCAGCACCTTGTCGGCTGCAGCGCCCTGCAGCGGTTTGGAGGCTACCTGATAGTAGTAACCACGGAAAAACTGCTTCTGCAGGTTGCTCCAGTCGCCTTCGGTGTAGGCGCCGGTGGAAATCACCACCTTTTCGGCGCGCACAGCGCCACGCGCAGTCTTCACCCGCCAGCCATCCCCCTCACGCTCCAGGCCTTCGACCGAAGACTGCTGGAAAATCTTGCCGCCCAGGCGCGCCACGGCGGCCGCCAGGCCCTGGGTGTAGCCCATGGGGTTGATGGTGCCGGCGCGGCGATCAAGCAGCGCAGCGGAAATCTTGTCGGTACCGCAGTATTCCTGGCACTGGGCGCCAGTCAGCAGCTCGACGTCGGCACCTCGGCGGCGCCATTGTTCGTGACGCGCTTCGAGGTCGGCGATGCCGGTGGCGTTGTGCGCCATGTGCAGCGTGCCTTTGTGCTGGGCCTGGCAATCGATGCCGAGGCGCTCGATCATGGCGAACACTTCAGCCGGGGCTTCGCCAAGCACCTTGTTCAGTCGGCTGCCCTGCTTCTGGCCAAGGGTGGCCTCGACGTCGTCGGGGCGGATCCAGGTGCCGGCGTTGACCAGGCCGACGTTGCGCCCGGAGCCACCGTGGCCGATCTGCCAGGCCTCCAGCACGATCACCGACTTGCCCTGTTCGAGCAGGTGGATGGCCGCCGACAGGCCGGTAATACCGCCGCCGATCACGCAGACATCGGCCTTGTGCTCACCGGCCAGGGCCTGGGCGGCGACGGTCGGTTTGCTGACGTGTTCCCACAAGCATTGTTGACGCAGTTCGGACATGGCCGGCTCCAGCAATTTGTTCTTGTTGGGGCCGCAAGGCGGCCCATTCGCGGGTAAACCCGCTCCTACAGGGGTCGGTGTCGCTTGGACGAACCCTGTAGGAGCGGGTCTACCCGCGAACCGGGGGCCAGGCCCCCGGCCATGCAGCATCAATACATCAGTCGAACACGATACCCTGCGCCAGCGGCAGCTCACGCGAGTAGTTCACGGTGTTGGTCTGGCGACGCATGTAGCCTTTCCAGGCATCCGAGCCCGACTCACGGCCACCGCCCGTTTCCTTCTCGCCACCAAACGCACCGCCGATCTCGGCGCCGCTGGTGCCGATGTTGACGTTGGCGATACCACAGTCGCTGCCCGAGGCGCTCTGGAAGCGCTCGGCCTCACGGATGTCGGTGGTGAAGATGCAGGACGACAGGCCTTGTGGCACTTCGTTGTTCAGGCGCAGGGCCTCTTCGAAGTCGTCATAGGCCAGCACATACAGGATCGGGGCGAAGGTTTCGTGGCGCACCACGTCACTCTGCGCCGGCATTTCAGCAATGGCTGGCGAAACGTAGTAGGCGTTCGGGTACTGGTCGGCCAACTGACGCTCGCCACCAAATACCTGGCCACCTTCGTCACGGGCCTTGGCCAGTGCACCTTGCATGGCGTCGAACGACTGCTTGTCGATCAGCGGGCCTACCAGGTTGTCTTTACGTGGGTCGCCGATGCGCACTTTGCCGTAGGCGGCTTTGACGCGGGCAACCACTTCGTCCTTGATCGAGCGGTGCACGATCAGGCGGCGCAGGGTGGTGCAACGCTGGCCGGCAGTGCCGACAGCCGAGAACAGGATGCCACGCACGGCCAGGTCCAGGTCGGCGCTCGGGGCCAGGATCATGGCGTTGTTGCCACCCAGCTCCAGGATGCTGCGGCCGAAGCGGGCAGCCACGCGTGGGCCGACTTCGCGACCCATGCGGGTGCTGCCGGTGGCGCTGACCAGCGGTACGCGCGGGTCGTCGACCATGGCTTCGCCAGCTTCACGGCCGCCGATAACCAGTTGTGCCAAGCCAGCCGGAGCATCGCCGAAGGCTTTCAGGGCTTTTTCGAACAGCGCCTGGCAGGCCAGGGCGGTCAGCGGAGTTTTCTCGGACGGCTTCCATACCACCGAGTTGCCGGCCACCAGCGCCAGCGCGGTGTTCCAGGCCCACACGGCAACCGGGAAGTTGAAGGCGCTGATGACGCCGACCACGCCCAGCGGGTGCCAGGTTTCACGCATGTGGTGGCCAGGGCGCTCGGAAGCGATGGTCAGGCCGTACAGCTGGCGCGACAGGCCTACGGCGAAGTCGCAGATGTCGATCATTTCCTGCACTTCGCCCAGGCCTTCCTGGGTGATCTTGCCGGCTTCGATCGAGACCAGCTCGCCGAGGTCGGCCTTGTGCTCACGCAGCACTTCGCCGAACAGGCGCACCAGTTCGCCACGGCGCGGAGCCGGCACACTGCGCCAGGCTTCGAAGGCGCTCTGGGCCTGATCGATGCGGGCGATGGTCTCGGCCTTGCCGAGCAGTTTCACCGAGGCGATCTGGCTGCCGTCGATCGGCGTGTGAACAGGGTAGTCGCCCTGGGTGTAAGCCTCGGCGGCAACGCCAAGGCGCTCGAGCAATCCAGCAACCATTTGTGCATCTCCTACATCGGTGATGGGGTGGAAAAATGATGTGGATCAGTATTAATCCGATCACATAGGTACAACAAACGACCTTTATTCCGCATATCATTCCGTCAGGTAATGATTTGAGCCGCAGAGACCGCTATGTCAAAACGCCTGGTACCCTCCATGACCGCCCTGCAGTGCTTTGAAGCTGCAGCCCGCCATCTGAGTTTTACCCGTGCCGCTGAAGAACTGCACCTGACCCAGAGCGCGGTCAGCAAGCAGGTGGCGCAGCTGGAGGACATGCTGCGCCACCACCTGTTCCTGCGCATCCGCCGGCGCTTGCAACTGACCCCGGCCGGCAGCCTGTACCTGGCCGAGGTCAACAAAATCCTCACCCAGGTGGACATGTCCAGCCGCTACGTACTCACCTACGGCGAGCAGACCGAAATATTGAAGGTAGCCACTCAACCAAGTTTTGGCGTGCGCTGGTTGATCCCGCACCTGAAGGGTTTTGGCAAACGGCACAGCAATATCCACCTGGACATTCGCAACGAGATGGAACCGTTCGCCCTTCTGCAAGGCTCGGCTGACGTAGTGTTCTTCTATGGCCAGGGCACCTGGCCCGGGGCCACCTGCGTGGAGTTGTTCCGTGAAGAGGTGGTGCCGGTGTGTGCGCCAGAGCTGCTGGCCGGGCGCAAGCTGGCCGGTGCCGAGGAGCTGGCCGAGCTGGTGCTGCTGCAAAGCACCTCGCGCCCGGAGGCCTGGCATGAGTGGTTCCTGGAGCAGGGCCTGCAAAGCGTCAGCGCCTACCACGGGCCGCGCTTCGATACGTTCTATATGGCGTTGAGCGCGGCGCAGGCCGGCTGCGGGGTGGCGCTGGTGCCACGCTATCTGGCGGCGAAGGAACTGGCGGAAGGTAGCCTGGTGGTGCCGTGGAATCATGCGATGCGCAGCGCCGGGGCGCATTACCTGGCGTATGCCGAGCATGCGGCGGAGGTGCCCAAGGTGCGGGCGCTGGTGGAGTGGATCCACGAACAGCTACAGGCTTGAGGGCCTCTTCGCGGCTAAAGCCGCTCCTACGGGGACCGCGTAAGCGCGGCTTTAGCCGTGAAAGGGCCGTCGAGGTCGATCAAAAAAGGAATGACACACTCACTTTTTTTCGCTTGTGAGCAAAGTGCATTCCCAGCTTTCATGTAAGCGTCCGAACCCAACCAGGAAGCTAGCGATGCCAGCCCACGATTTCGTCAGCCCAGACAGCATCCGCGCGCAGTTCTCTGCCGCCATGTCGCTCATGTACAAACAGGAAGTGCCGCTGTACGGCACGCTGCTGGAGCTGGTGAGCGAAATCAACCAGCAGGTGATGGCCCGGCAACCCGAAGTGGCCGAGGCCCTGCGCTGGACCGGCGAAATCGAGCGCCTTGACCAGGAACGCCACGGCGCCATCCGCGTCGGCACCGCCGAAGAACTGGCCACCATCGCCCGCCTGTTCGCCGTCATGGGCATGCAGCCGGTCGGCTACTATGACCTCAGCTCCGCTGGCGTACCGGTGCATTCCACTGCCTTCCGCGCGGTGCACGAGCAATCGCTGCATGTCAGCCCGTTCCGTGTGTTCACCTCGCTGCTGCGCCTGGAGCTGATCGACAACCCGCAGTTGCGCGAGCTGGCACAGGGCATCCTGGCCAAGCGCCAGATCTTCACCGCCCGCGCCCTCGAACTGATCGCCCAGTGTGAGCGCGAGGGTGGCCTTGACGCCGCGGATGCAGAGACGTTCGTGCAGGAAGCGCTGCACACCTTCCGCTGGCACCAGGACGCTACCGTCACTGCCGAGCAATACCAGCAGTTGCACGACCAACACCGCCTGATCGCCGATGTGGTGGCCTTCAAGGGCCCGCACATCAACCACCTGACCCCACGTACCCTGGATATCGATGCAATCCAGCGCGGCATGCCGGCCAAGGGTATCCCGCCGAAGGCCGTGGTTGAAGGCCCGCCCACCCGCCGCCACCCAATCCTGCTGCGCCAGACCAGCTTCAAGGCTCTGCAGGAAACGGTCGCCTTCAGCGACCAGCAAGGCAGCAAAGGCAGCCACACCGCACGCTTTGGCGAAATCGAGCAACGCGGTGCAGCGTTGACGCCGAAAGGTCGCCAGCTCTACGACAAGTTGCTCGACGCTACCCGCGCTGCGCTGGGTGGCGCTCCAGCCGAAGCCAATGCCGAGCGTTACATGGCGCTGCTGAAGGCAAACTTTGCCGAATTCCCGGATGACCTGGCGCAGATGCGCGAACAAGGCCTTGCATATTTCCGCTACTTCGCCACCGAGAAAGGCCTGGCCGCACGCGACCAGGAAGGCCGCCCGACCACCCTGCAAGGCTTGATCGACGCGGGCCACGTGCACTTCGAGGCGCTGGTGTACGAGGACTTCCTGCCAGTGAGCGCAGCGGGGATCTTCCAGTCCAACCTGGGCGACGATGCGCAGGCCGAGTACGGTAGCAACGCCAACCGCGAAGCGTTCGAAGCGGCGTTGGGGTTGCAGGTACAGGATGAGCTGGCGCTGTATGCGCAAAGCGAGCGCCGGTCGCTGCAGGCCTGCGCACAAGCGTTGAATCTGGGCTCGATGTAAATCTGTACCGGCCTCTTCGCGGGCTTGCCCGCTCCCACAGGTACAGGGCATACGACCTGTGGGAGCGGGCGAGCCCGCGAAGAGGCCGGTGCAGGTGATCAAAGACGCGGCAAGACTTCCACATCCGGCAAATCCATCGCCGCCACCTCGTCTTCCAGAAACGCACTCAACCGCCGCAAACGCTCACCACCCGGGCGGGTACGCGGCCACACCAGGTAGTAATCCATGCCGCTGGGCACCGCCGTCGGCCATGGCAGGCTCAAGCGCTTCTGCGCCACATCTTCGGCCACCATCAGCAAGTCGCCCATGGATATCCCGTAGCCACGCGCTGCGGCAATCATGCCCAGCTCCAGGGTGTCGAACACCTGGCCGCCCTTGAGCGATACCTTGTCGCCAAGCCCCATACGCTCCAGCCACTCCCGCCAGTCACGCTTGTCCACCGTGGGGTGCAGCAGTTCGACAGAGGCCAGCCTGCACACATTCCAGGGTTCCTCGTCGAGCAGGTCCGGCGCGCCGACCGGGATCAACAACTCAGGGAACAGCTTGCGCACCTCCCACTCCGGCGGGAATACCCCGTCGCTGAGCAACACCGCGCAATCGAACGGCTCCTGGTGGAAGTCCACATGGTCGACATCCATCCAGGCACTGGTCAGCTGCACCTCATTGCCCGGTTGCAGGTGGCGAAAGCGACTGAGGCACGCCAGCAACCAGCGCATGGTCAGGGTCGAGGGGGCTTTCATGCGCAGTATGTCGTCTTCACCACTCAAGGTTTCGCAGGCCCGCTCAAACGCCGCAAAGCCCTCGCGCACGCCCGGCAGCAGTACCCGCCCCGCTTCGGTAAGTTGCAGGCTGCGGCCACTGCGCACGAACAGGCGGCAGGCAAAATGCTCTTCCAACGTACGGATATGCCGGCTGATGGCGCTTTGGGTAATAGAAAGCTCTTCGCCCGCACGGGTGAAGGAGCTTAGCCGCGCGGCAGCTTCGAATGCGCGCAGTGCATACAGGGGTGGTAGCTGGCGTGGCATGAGGCACCTGCAATATAGGCGTGTGAGGCAAGTCACCGAGAAACCTATATACATGAGTTCAACTCATGCCAACTATCGCTTTTATCCTTTTGTGCAAAGTTGACCGAAGCCTCAGAATCGCCGTTCGTTGATCACTCCAGAATGAAGGACCGCCCCATGCACGTCGCGCCCACCACAGAACTCAAGGCTTTGCTGCGCCTGGCCGGGCCGCTGATTGCCTCGCAGTTGGCGCACATGCTGATGGTGCTGACCGACACCCTGATGATGGCCCGCATCAGCCCTCAGGCTCTGGCGGGTGGTGGTCTGGGGGCAGCCAGCTATTCGTTCGTATCGATCTTCTGCCTGGGCGTGATCGCCGCAGTCGGCACGCTGGTGGCCATTCGCAAGGGTGCCAACGACATCGAGGGCGCTACCCGCCTGGCGCAGAACGGTCTGTGGCTGGCCTGGGGCCTTGCACTGTTCGCTGCGCTGGTGCTGTGGAACCTTGAACCGGTGCTGCTGCTGTTCGGGCAAAAGCCCGAGAACGTGGCCTCGGCGGCGCAATTCCTTACCCTGCTGCCGCTGGCCCTGCCCGGCTACCTGACCTTCATGGCCTTGCGCGGCTTCACCAGCGCGCTGGGCCGCTCGACCCCGGTGATGGTCATCAGCCTGGTAGGCACGGTGCTCAACTACCTGTTCAACGTGGCGCTGATCGAGGGCATGTTCGGCCTGCCCAAGCTGGGGCTGATGGGCATCGGCCTGGTCACTGCAGTGGTGTCGATGGGCATGGCCATCGCCCTGGCGCTGTACATCCGCTGGCACCCGGCCTACGCCGCCTACCCGCTGCGCAAGGGCCTGTCACGCCCATCACTGGCGGCCTTGCGCGAACTGTGGCGGCTGGGCCTGCCGATTGGCGGCACGTACATGGTGGAAGTGGGCCTGTTCGCCTTCGCCGCGCTGTGCATGGGCGT
The DNA here is from genome assembly GCF_017875935.1 of Pseudomonas sp. BP6. Taxonomy (NCBI): domain Bacteria; kingdom Pseudomonadati; phylum Pseudomonadota; class Gammaproteobacteria; order Pseudomonadales; family Pseudomonadaceae; genus Pseudomonas; species Pseudomonas sp. BP6. Next base: position 5,487,458 of record NZ_JAGINI010000001.1, on the reverse strand, counting down.
ACTGGGCAGCACCGAACTGGCGGCGCACCAGATTGCCCTGCAGATCGTGTCCACGGCATTCATGGTACCGACAGGCTTGTCCTATGCGGTGACCATGCGCGTAGGCCTGTACTACGGCGCCGGTAACCTGCTGGCAGCACGCAGCGCCGGGCGGGTGGGCATCGGCTTCGGGGCAATGATCATGTTTGCCTTCGCCGCCCTGTTCCTGCTGCTGCCCGAAGCGCTGGTAGGGCTGTTTATCGACCGTAATGACCCGGCCTTTGCCGCGATCTTCCAGGTGGCCGTGCAGTTGTTGATGGTGGCGGCGTGGTTCGAACTGTTCGACGGCATGCAGACGATTGCCATGGGCTCTATCCGAGGGCTGAAAGATGCCAAGACCACCTTCCTGATCGGGCTGGTGTGCTACTGGCTGGTGGGGGCGCCGAGCGCCTGGTTGTTCACCTTTACCCTGGGCGGTGGTGCAGTAGGGATCTGGTGGGGGCTGGCGCTGGGGCTGGCATGTGCGGCGGTGGCGCTGACCTTTGGCTTTGAGTGGCGGATGAAGCGGTTGCTGGGGAAGGCTTGGGCTACCGGAAAAGCGACGGCTTCGGCCTGACTTGGGGGCCTATTCGCGGGTAAACCCGCTCCTACAGGATTGCGCAGGCTCAAAATTGCGCGTCCCCTGCGAGCGTACCCGCGAAAGGGCCCTAAAGGACACCCTCCAACTGGCGGCCAGGCGCCTGCAGCAAATACGCCATCAATTCCTCTATCGGCAGCGGCTTGCTGACCAGGAAACCCTGCACCTGGTCGCAGCCAAACCCACGCAACAACGCCAGCTGCTCTTCACTCTCCACCCCCTCGGCCACCACCTCGAGGTTGAGGTTGTGCGCCAGGTTGATCATGGCGTGCACCAGCTTACGGTTTTCTTCACGCATTTCCATTTCCGCAACAAAGCTGCGGTCCACCTTGAGCAAGGTGATCGGCAGGCTGTTGAGGTGCACGAACGAAGAGAACCCGGTGCCGAAATCATCGAGCGAGAAGCGCACGCCCAGGCGACCCAGCGCGTCCATGGTCTGGCGCACCACCTCGTTGCGGCGCATCACCGCCGTCTCGGTCAGTTCGAACTCAAGCCAGCGGGCATCCACACCGTGCTCGAGGATCAGGCGACTCAAGGTGGCCAGTAGCTGGCTGTCCTGGAACTGGCGGAAACTCAAATTGACCGCCATGTGCAGCGGTTCCAGGCCGCGCTCGCACAGTGCCTGCATGTCACTCAAGGCACGGGAAATAACCCAATAGCCCAAGGGCACGATCAGGCCGCTCTGCTCGGCCAGTGGCACGAACTCGCTGGGCGGCAGCAGCCCGCGCTCGCCATGGCGCCAGCGCACCAGCGCCTCCAGCCCGACAATGCGCCCGTCGGCCAGGTTAAGGCGGGGCTGATAGTGCAGCTCCAGCTCGTCGCGGCGCAGGGCGCGGCGCAATTCGCTTTCCAGGTCGGCAAGGCTGCGGGCGTTGCGGTTGATGCGTTCGTTGAACACATGGAAGGTGCAGCCTTGGCTGCCCTTGGCCTGACGCATGGCGATGTGCGCGTGCCACATCAGCGGATCGGCGCCGCTCTGTGCGCGAGCATGGGCCAGGCCCAGGCTGCAGCCCAACAACAGGCTTTCGCCGTCGATCCAATAAGGTTCGGCCAAGGCCTCGACGATGCGGTCGGCCATCCATTCGGCGCGGTTGGCATCGCGGCGGGTGTCGATCAGCAGGGCAAACTCGTCGCTGCCCAGTCGTGCCAACTGGTCGCCCGCTTCCAACTGATGCTTCAGCCGTGCCACGACCTGCAGGATCAACCGGTCACCGCACTGGTGGCCGAGGGCATCGTTGACGTGGCGGAAGTTGTCCAGGTCCAGGTGGCCAAGCGCAACACCACGGCCGTCGTTTTCGGCCAGGCGCGCATTGAGCAAAGCCTGGAAGCCCTGGCGGTTGGCGATGCCGGTCAGCGGATCCTGCTCGGCCAGGCGCTGCAAGGTGGCGACCAGCACACCGCGCTCTCGCACATGGCGCAGTGAGCGGCGCAGGGTATCGGCGTTGAGCTGGTCGCGTACCAGCCAGTCGCTGACAGCGCTGGGCGCCGCCTCAGGCTCGTGGTCAAGCAGCAGGATGGTCGGCAGCTCGCAACGCCCGGCGGCGGGCTGCAAGCCTGGCGTTGCCAGCACGACGGCCTGGCGATCATGACTGAACAGGCTGTCGACCGCCTCCCAGTTTGGCGCAGTCAGTAGCACGGCGCTGCCACCCAGTGCAGGCATGCAGGCGTGCAACAAGGCGGCCCATTCCGGCTCATCGGCCAACAGCAGCAAACGCAAAGGTTCGACAGGCGTGGACAAGCGGGCTCCTTAGGGCTTCACGGTGCAACGAGACTGGCGGGTATGCCACTGCATTCAATGAAAATGATTTTCAATTTTATACATGTTTCTCGGGCGTAGCATCCCGACGTATTTTGTCGTGCATCCTGCGCGAAACGGCACAAACCGGCAAATATGATTTTTTCAGCTACTAGCATTAGTAGCGCTAATAGTGAGACGGACAAAAGTCTGACTCAGACGTCAGACGGTCGCGCCACAACGGCCCCATGCCTGTTAGAATGCGCGGCTATTTTCTGGCGACCCCCGGTTTCTAGCATGTCCCGACTCAATCCCCGGCAGCAGGAAGCCCGTGACTATGTCGGCGGCCCTCTTTTGGTGCTCGCCGGTGCAGGTTCGGGCAAGACCAGCGTGATCACGCGCAAGATTGCCCACCTCATCCAGAACTGCGGCATCCGCGCCCAGTACATCGTGGCGATGACCTTTACCAACAAGGCCGCGCGCGAGATGAAGGAGCGGGTTGCCACCTTGCTGCGCCCGGGAGAAGGCCGTGGCCTGACCGTGTGTACGTTCCACAACCTGGGCCTGAACATCATCCGCAAGGAACACGAGCGCCTGGGTTACAAGCCGGGGTTCTCGATCTTCGACGAGTCCGACATCAAAGCGTTGCTGTCGGACATCATGCAGAAGGAATACTCCGGCGACGACGGCATCGACGAGATCAAGAACATGATCGGTGCCTGGAAGAACGACCTTATCCTGCCACCAGAGGCCCTGGAAAAAGCGCGCAACCCACGCGAGCAGACCGCAGCCATCGTCTACACCCACTATCAGCGTACGCTCAAGGCGTTCAACGCAGTGGACTTCGATGACCTGATCCTGCTGCCAGTCAAACTGTTCCAGGAGCACCCCGAGGTGCTGGAACGCTGGCAAAACCGTGTGCGCTACCTGCTGGTAGACGAATATCAGGACACCAACGCCAGCCAGTACCTGCTGGTGAAGATGCTGATCGGCATGCGCAACCAGTTCACCGTGGTAGGCGACGACGACCAGTCGATCTACGCCTGGCGTGGTGCACGCCCTGAGAACCTGATGCTGCTCAAGGAAGACTACCCCTCCCTGAAGATCGTCATGCTCGAGCAGAACTACCGCTCCACCAGCCGCATCCTGCGCTGTGCCAACGTGTTGATCGCCAACAACCCGCATGCGTTCGAGAAACAGCTATGGAGCGAAATGGGTGTGGGCGACGAGATCCGCGTGATCCGTTGCAAGAACGAGGAAGCCGAGGCCGAACGCGTGGCCATGGAAATCCTCACCTTGCACCTGCGCACCAACCGCCCGTACAGCGACTTCGCCATCCTCTACCGCGGCAACTACCAGGCCAAGCTGATCGAACTGAAGCTGCAGCACCACCAGGTGCCGTATCGCCTGTCGGGTGGCAACAGTTTCTTCGGCCGCCAGGAGGTCAAGGACCTGATGGCCTACCTGCGCTTGCTGGTGAACCCGGACGACGACAACGCCTACCTGCGTGTGATCAACGTACCGCGCCGGGAAATCGGCTCCACCACCCTGGAAAAGCTCGGCAACTACGCCACCGAGCGCGGTATATCGATGTACGCCGCCAGCGAGGAACTGGGCCTGGGCGAGCACCTGGACGCGCGCTACACCGAGCGTTTGCAGCGCTTCAAGCATTGGCTGGATGGGGTGCGCCACAAGGTCGCCCTGGAAGACCCGATTGCCGCGCTGCACGAGATGATCCGCGACATCGACTACGAGAACTGGATCCGCCAGCAGACCGCCAGCGACAAGGCTGCAGAATTCCGCATCAGCAACGTCTGGTTCCTGGTGGAAGCGCTGAAAAACACCCTCGAGAAGGACGAAGAGGGTGACATGACCATCGAAGACGCCATCGGCAAGCTGGTGCTGCGCGACATGCTCGAGCGCCAGCAGGAAGAAGAAGAGAACGCCGAAGGTGTGCAGATGATGACCCTGCATGCCTCCAAGGGCCTGGAATTCCCCTACGTGTTCATCATGGGCATGGAAGAGGAAATCCTCCCGCACCGCTCCAGCATCGAGGCCGACACCATCGAAGAGGAACGCCGCCTGGCCTACGTGGGCATCACCCGCGCGCGCCAGACCCTGGCCTTCACCTTCGCCGCCAAGCGCAAGCAGTACGGTGAAATCATCGACTGCACGCCCAGCCGGTTCCTCGACGAACTGCCTCCGGACGACCTGGCCTGGGAGGGCCTGGACGATGCGCCGGTCGAGGTGAAGGCCGCACGCGGCAACAACGCCCTGGCCGATATCCGGGCAATGCTCAAACGCTGATCAACCATTACTCTTTAACTTTGCCGCTGTTAGCGGCCACGGTGGTTTGTATGGCCGATTTGAGCTCACAGATCGGCCATACAGACCACTATCTACATCGAGGAAATCACAGTGGAAGCACTGCATCAGAAGATTCGCGAAGAAGGCATCGTGCTTTCCGATCAGGTTCTCAAAGTCGACGCGTTTCTCAACCACCAGATCGATCCGGCGCTGATGCAGCTGATCGGTGACGAGTTCGCTCGCCTGTTCGCCGACGCCGGTGTGACCAAGATCGTCACCATCGAAGCCTCAGGCATTGCCCCGGCGGTGATGACCGGTCTGAAACTGGGTGTGCCGGTCATCTTCGCTCGCAAGCACCAGTCGCTGACCCTGACCGAGAACCTGCTGACCGCCTCGGTGTATTCCTTCACCAAGCAGACCGAGAACACCGTGGCCATCTCGCCGCGTCACCTCAACAGCAGCGACCGTGTGCTGGTGATCGACGACTTCCTGGCCAACGGCAAGGCCTCGCAGGCGCTGATCTCGATCATCAAGCAGGCAGGTGCCACCGTGGCGGGCCTGGGCATCGTGATCGAGAAGTCGTTCCAGGGCGGCCGTGCCGAACTGGACAGCCAGGGCTACCGCGTTGAATCGCTGGCCCGGGTGAAGTCGCTGGAAGGTGGTGTAGTCAGCTTCATCGAATAAACGCGACACCTGCTTCGCGGGCACGCCCGCTCCCACAGGGACAGCACAGGTCTCGAACGCTGTGCCGTACCTGTGGGAGCGGGCGTGCCCGCGAATGGCCGCAACCCTTTTATCTGGTTGCCGCCAGCCCCGCCAACAACAAGCGCTGGTAAAGTTCTTCTTTAAGCCCCTGCGGCTGCCCCAACTGCATCCGCTCCAGGTGGCTTTCATACCCCTCCGGCCCCGGTGCATCCAACGCTGCCTTGCCCAGCTCCAGCACCTCGCTCAGCTTGAACTTGCTCTTCAACCAGTTCAGCGCCCGCAACAGATCCCGCTCCTCGGCCGTAAAGTCGGTGCCCATCGGATACTCCGGGAACAGCCGCGCATGCTGTGCCCTGATCGCCTCCAGGCGTTGCGGGGTATTGTCGGTAAAGCGCGCCTCCAGCTGAAAGTCGTCGGCAAGCTTGCCAGCTTCTTTGGCCTGCTTGATCAGGCCCGGCTGGAACCGCGAATCGCTCACCGCCAACAACCGCGCTATCACCTCGCTGTCAGTCTGCCCACGTAAGTCCGCGATACCGTACTCGGTCACCACGATATCGCGCAGATGCCGAGGAATGGTGCAGTGGCCATAGGTCCAGAACAGGTTCGAGGTCACCTCCCCGCCTGCCTCGCGCCAGCTGCGCAATAGCAGGATCGAACGCCCGCCCTCCAGCGCATGGCCCTGTGCAACGAAGTTGTACTGCCCGCCCACGCCACTGAGCACGCGGCCGTCTTCAAGCTGGTCGGCCACCCCGGCGCCGAGCAGGGTCATGCCGAACGCGGTGTTGATGAAGCGCGCATCACGACGTTGTCGGCGCTTGAGTGCCTCCTGCCCATAGAGCTCGTTGATGAAGCTGATACGGGTCATGGCAAACTGCGCGCGCTGCTCCAGCGGCATCTCGCGCAAGCGCTGGTAGAACGCTTGCGGGCCGAGGAAAAAGCCGCCATGCAGTATTGTGCCCTGCTCGTCCGCCGGGCGTCGTAGCAGCCCTGCTTCAGCCAGCACCAGCAGGCCGTTGACGAACATCTCGCTGCAGCCGTACAAGCCGTGGGCAAAGGTGCCCAGACCCCCTTCTCGCTCGATCAATGTCTGCCACGGTCCGACATCCAGCGCCTTGAGCACCGCACGGTAACCGGCGTTGTCGCCCTGACGCGCCAGCAATGCCGCGGCAACCGCATCGCCCATGGCACCAATGCCGATCTGCAGCGTACCGCCATCGCGTACCAGGCTGCTGGCGTGCAGACCGATGCAGTGGTCCTGGATGCCGACCGGCATATTTGGCGTGGAAAACAACCGGCGTTGCTCGGCTTCGTCGAGCAGCAGGTCGAAGGAATCGATGGGCAGCTCGGCATCGCCTGGCATGTAGGGCAGCTCGGCATGCACCTGGCCCAGCATAAGGATGGTTTCGCCAGCCGCGCGGCGCTTGGCGATCATCGGCAGCAGGTCGAGGGTGATGTCTGGGTTGCAGGCCAGGCTCAAGTGCACGGGCTTTTCGGGGGTGGCGGCCACCAACTGGGCGATCAGGTTCAGGCCCTTGGCGTTGATATCCCGTGCGGCATGGCTGTAGTTGCTGCTGACGTAGTCCTGCTGGGCTGATTCGCTGTGCAGCAGGCTACCGGGCTGCATGAAGAACTGTTCGACCCGAATATTGGGTGGCAACGTGTCGTTGCGCAGGTCTGCGAGGTAACTGAGCTCTTCGTAGTCAGCGAAGACTCGGTCGACGAAGGGTTCGAGAAAGCGCCGCTGCAGGCCATCGCCCAGTGGCGGGCGGCCGAGGGAAAGTGCGGTGTAGATGGTCAGGCGCCGTTCGGGCAGCTCGCGTACGCGGGCGTAAAGCGCGTTGACGAAGGCATTGGGTTTCCCCAGGCCCAAAGGCAGGCCCATATGGATATGGGTTGGCAGCCGGGACAAGACCTGCTCGACAGCCTGGTCGATGGAGCAGAGGTGCATGGGGCCTCCTGAAACATCCATGGGTTCAGGGATTGGACATGGCACTGGCGGGTTGGTTGCCTGGCCTGCCTCTTTGTGGCCAGGCCTCACCCAGACTTTGACATTTCCCAACAGCCGCTTTAGCCCGAAGGTCTAGAACCAATTTCGACCCGCATAAGGCTCGTCAGAGGGTGGTTTTCCATAAGCTGCACTGAGTTCTATCGGGAATCTTATATCTCTTCGCACTTTAACCGCGTAGTAAGCTCTCTCATGAATAACCATCACATCACGACGCACATAGGAATAATGTACGCTTTCAACCCAGCGCGAAGAGTCTTTAACGTAAACACCCATTATAATCCCATCAGCGCCCGCAAAATTATTGGCCAACTCTGCTGACTGTGTCACATACAAACCTCGCCCTGCCATGCCACCGCTGGAGAAGTTAATGTCCGGTCCTGACTCCAAGGAATCAATATACTTCCTCTTGGTTCCATGCAGCCCGAACAATTTATAGCCCTCCGGGGCGTTACCGATGTCAGTCCCGATAACCAGGCTCATGGGATAATCAGTTCCCGCATAACTCCAAGTGTAGTCTGTGCGGTTAGCTTTTATGGATGCAGGCAGGTTTTTTTGAGTAGGCGGCTTACCGCTCAAAGCAGGCTTATTTGAAAAAGCTTGTCCAAAAAACTGCTTGGCCAATTTTACAACAGGGACATTACCGCTTGGGTCCAGACGGTTTATAGGCTCGCCTATGCAGTACGCATATGAATTCAACCCTCCCGCTGCGAACGGGCTCATGCTGTCCGGGCTAATAAAGCGCATCAATGATGGGTTAAATGCTCGACGACCGTTACCCAGTAGATAACAGCCGGTAACAGGGTCCTGTCGGCCACCATTAAAGCCGAGCACGGCCTGGAAAATCGAGAGATAGCCATAAGGCGAATAGGCCAGATGCCGAGGGGCGCTGCCGGGGATCAGCTTTTGCGGCTGTGTTCGACCGGCTGCATGTTGCTCGGGACAGTTATCGCCCAGATCCATTGTTAGCCACCACTGCAATCAGAAGCGTCAGTGTTCTTCAGAACCCTGAAAAATAGAACTGGTAAAAATGCTAGTTCTCATGGAATCAGGCTCAGCCCGATCGGGGCTTCTGGAGACATCCATGGACATGGCTCTAGCGGGTTGGTTGCCTGTGCTGGACCTTTCGCGGGCACGCCCGCTCCCACAGGATAACCATAATCCTCAGGTTCTGAGGGGGGCTTGTGGGAGCGAGTGTGCCCGCGAAAGGGCCAGCACAGGCACCACAAAAACAAAGCCCGCCATCAACGGCGGGCCTCATGCAATTCAGCTGTAAATCACAGCCCGGACATTTTCTTGATCGCTTCTTTCAGGTCTTCATCCGAGCAGTCTGCACAGGTCCCCTTCGGCGGCATGGCGTTGATGCCGGTAATGGCCTTGGCCAGGATGCCGTCCAGGCCGCCCTGATGGTCGGCGCGTTCTTTCCACGCGGCGGTGTCACCAATTTTAGGCGCGCCGAGCAAGCCGCTGCCATGGCAGGCATTGCAGTGCTTGGCGATGATTTCATCCGGCGTCTTGGCTCCCCCGCCACCTGCTGCAGCGGCCACTTCCATGCCTTTGCATTCCTGACCCTGGACGCATACCTGGCCAACCGGCTCCAGGCGTTTGGCGATGTCGTCATCGGTCGCAGCGGTTGCGCTCATTGCCCAGAGGGCGAATACGGCTGCTGGTACGGCCAGCATCTTCTTGATTTGATTCACGCGAACACCCTCATGGTGGCTAATCACGCTCGCGGCCACGGATCGGCGAGCGTTGAAAAGTATAGCGGGAACCCAGAAGCCGTGAAACGACCCCACACAGGAAAGGGGTATTGCCGAATCAATGCACTGCGCTGGATCAAAAGTTTGAAGGCGTCGCCGCACTGATCAGCCGCGCCGGCTGGTCGAATGGGTTGCGAAAGCGGTGCGGGCGGGTGCTTTCGAAGTAGTAGCTGTCGCCCTCTTCGAGAACGAAAATCTCGTTGCCGACCACCAGTTCCAGGCGGCCTTCAAGCAGGATACCGGTCTCCTCGCCGTCGTGGGTCAGCATTTCGGCACCGGTGTCGGCGCCTGGCGGGTACACCTCGGTCAGAAAAGCGATGGCACGGTTGGGGTGCGACTTGCCAACCAGCTTCATGGTTACCGCACCGTCCGAGATATCAATCAGCTCGTGGGCCTTGTAGACGATCTGAGTGGGGCTTTCGGGCTCCAGCTCGACCGAAAAGAATTCGACCATGGACATGGGAATGCCGCTCAGCACTTTGCGCAGCGAGCTGATAGAGGGGCTTACGCTGTTCTTCTCGATCATCGAGATGGTGCTGTTGGTCACGCCTGCACGCTTGGCGAGTTCGCGCTGGGACAGGCCCTTGAGCTTGCGGATGGCTTGCAGTCGTTCGCCGACGTCCAAAGCTGGAGCCTCCTGAAACAGTGGGAAAGGGGTGGTTGTGAACGATATCATGGCAATGCCGTTCAGTATTTACAACACACCGCCCCCAACCTGTCCGCTTCAGCGTGTCATTCGCCGATGTAGTCCCGTGGTACTCGCTTCAGGTTGCAGAAGATCTGGTAGGGAATAGTGCCCGCATGCGCGGCCACCTCACTGGCCAGCACCTGTTTGCCCCATAGTTCTACCGGGCTGCCGACAGCGGCTTCTGGTACGTCGGTGAGGTCGATGCTGAGCATGTCCATCGACACCCGGCCGATCAGTTGGGTGCGCTTGCCGGCGACCAGCACCGGGGTGCCGTTGGGCGCCTGGCGCGGGTAGCCATCGGCATAGCCCATGGCAACCACACCCACGCGGGTCGGCCGAGGGCTGACGAACTTGGCACCATAGCCCACAGGCTCGCCGGCAGGCAGCTCGCGCACGCTGATCACCCGCGATTGCAGGGTCATCACCGGTTGCAGGCGTGCGGCCTCGGCCTGCGCCACTTCGAACGGCGTGGCGCCGTACAGCATCAGGCCTGGGCGCACCCAGTCGCTGGGCGCTTGCGGCCAGCCCAGCACGCCGGGCGAGTTACGCAGGCTGCATTCGGCGGCCAGGCCCTGTCGGGCAGCTTCGAACACGGCGATTTGCTGGGAGGTGGCGTCAGCGTCCAGTTCGTCGGCGCGAGCGAAGTGGCTCATCAACACGATGCGCGAAACCTTGCCACTGGCCAGCAGTCGCTGGTAGGCGTCGTGGTAGTCCTTGGGGTGCAGGCCAACGCGGTGCATGCCACTGTCCAGCTTCAGCCAGGCGGTGAGCGGCTTGTGCAGCGGTGTTTTCTCGATGGCTTCCAGTTGCCATAGCGAGTGCACCACGCACCACAGGTCGTGCTCGGCGATCAGCGCCAGTTCGCTGGCTTCGAAAAAACCTTCCAGCAGCAGCACCGGGGCTTTGATACCGGCAGCGCGCAGTTCCAGCGCCTCTTCGATGCAGGCCACGGCAAAGCCGTCGGCTTCGGCCTCCAGGGCCAGGGCGCAGCGCACGGCGCCGTGGCCATAGGCGTCGGCCTTGATCACGGCGAGGGCTTTGGCACCCGTCAGTTCACGGGCCAGACGGTAGTTGTGGCGCAGGGCCTGGAGGTCGATCAGGGCGCGGGCGGGACGCATGGCGGCTGCCTTATGGTGTTCGGGTTGAAATCGGTGGTGGATTCTTCGCGGGCCTGCCCCTCCCACAGATAGCGCACAGCGTTGAAAAGCTGTGGTGTTCCTGTGGGAGCGGGCAAGCCCGCGAATGGGCCGGCACAGGCTATTACTGCTGGTGAGCCGGCGCGCTTTGCCTGTGCTTGGCCACTTCCCCGCTATTGCCATAACGAGAGATATCCAGGCCTTCGGCACTGATCTGCGGCTTCTTGCGCGCAATCAGGTCGGCCAGCAAGCGACCGGAACCGCACGCCATGGTCCAGCCCAAGGTACCGTGACCGGTGTTCAGGAACAGGTTGCGGAACGCCGTGGCACCCACGATAGGCGTGCCGTCCGGGGTCGCCGGGCGCAAGCCGGTCCAGAAGCTGGCCTGGCTCAGGTCACCGCCGCGAGGATAAAGGTCGTTGACGATCATCTCCAGCGTTTCGCGCCGACGCGGGTTCAGCGACAGGTCAAAACCAGCGATCTCAGCCATGCCCCCAACGCGGATGCGGTTGTCGAAACGGGTGATGGCAACCTTGTAGGTCTCGTCGAGAATGGTCGAAGTCGGGGCCATGTCGCTGTCGGTGATCGGCACTGTCAGCGAATAGCCTTTCAGCGGGTATACCGGGGCCTTGATGCCCAGCGGCTTGAGCATCTGTGGCGAGTAGCTGCCCAGTGCCAGCACGTAGCGGTCTGCCGTCTCCAGCTTGCCGTCGATCCACACGCCATTGATGCGGTCACCCGCAACGTCCAGGCGCTGGATGTCCTGGCCGAAGCGGAACTCCACGCCCAGCTTCAACGCCATGTCGGCAAGCTTGCTGGTGAACAGCTGGCAGTCGCCAGTCTGGTCGTTCGGCAGGCGCAGGGCGCCGGCCAGGATGTCTTTCACGCCAGCCAGGGCAGGTTCGACGCGGGCAATGCCGTCGCGGTCGAGCAGCTCGTAGGGCACGCCGGACTGTTCAAGCACGGCAATGTCCTTGGCCGCAGCATCGACCTGGGCCTGGGTGCGGAACAGCTGGGTGGTGCCCAGGCTGCGGTTTTCGTAGTTGATGCCGGTTTCGGCGCGCAGTTCGTCGAGGCAGTCACGGCTGTACTCGGACAGGCGCACCATGCGTTCCTTGTTCACCGCGTAACGGCTGGCGGTACAGTTGCGCAGCATCTGTGCCATCCACAGGTACTGGTCAACGTCGCCCGTGAGCTTGATGGCCAAGGGGGCGTGACGCTCCAGCAGCCATTTGATGGCTTTGAGCGGTACACCTGGGGCAGCCCAGGGCGAGGCATAGCCGGGCGAGATCTGGCCGGCGTTGGCAAAGCTGGTTTCCATGGCCACCGCCGGCTGGCGGTCGACCACCGTGACTTCGAAACCTTGCCGGGCCAGATAGTAGGCACTGGCGGTTCCGATTACACCGCTACCAAGTACCAGAACTCGCATCGTTTTATCCCTCACACGCGGCGCGCCGCACACTTTTATTGAAATGGCATGAATGAGCGCAGTATAGGAATTTGAGACCAGTGCAATTCACTATATAAAAGCCTATTATTGGCGAGAATTCTCGGCAAAAACGCCTTTCACGGAGGGGCATCCCCTATGAGAACCCAGCACCAGACCAAGCGTGAACTGGACAAGATCGACCGTAACATCCTGCGTATCCTGCAGAATGACGGGCGTATTTCCTTCACCGAACTGGGCGAGAAAGTTGGGCTGTCCACTACCCCTTGCACCGAGCGGGTTCGCCGCCTGGAGCGCGAGGGCATCATCATGGGCTACAACGCCCGCCTGAACCCGCAGCACCTCAAGGGCAGCCTGCTGGTGTTCGTGGAAATCAGCCTGGACTACAAGTCGGGCGACACCTTCGAGGAGTTCCGCCGAGCTGTCTTGAAGCTGCCCCACGTGCTGGAATGCCACCTGGTGTCGGGCGACTTCGACTACCTGGTGAAAGCGCGTATTTCGGAAATGGCCTCGTACCGCAAGCTGCTCGGGGACATCCTGCTGAAACTGCCGCACGTGCGCGAATCGAAGAGCTACATCGTGATGGAAGAGGTGAAGGAGAGCCTCTGCCTGCCGATCCCGGACTGAGGCTAGACCAGCACCTGGCGGGTGGTGGCAATGAACTGGTGGACCAACTGTTCAGCGGCGGGGTCGATCATCGGGTCAGGGCCACGACCACGCGGGCAGGCCATACGCGGGGTGGTACCGAACAGCCGGCAGATCATCGGCCGCTCTTCATACACCGTGCAGCCGTTGGGGCCCAAGTGCACGCAGTCCAGACGCTCCAGAGCAGCGTCCTGCTCGGCCTGGGACTTGCGCGGCAGGCGGGCCATTTCCTCCGCCGAGGTGGTGACCGGCCCGCAGCAGTCATGGCAGCCGGGCTCGCACTCGAATGAAGGGATGAGTTCGCGCAGGAAGTGGATCTTGTGGCGGTTACAGGACATGGCGGGATACAAGCTGACAAAGTAGTTGGATTATAGGCCTATTCGCGGCTCCACCCGCGAATGAGGATGCAGCCCTCGCTGGTTGCCCGGCCGCGATGGCAAAGCTTATCCTCGTCCCCCCTCCAATTTTCAGGGCCGCCCCGATGATCCACAGCGCGCAGCACGCCGCCTCCTATTACGCCGCCAGCAGCGCGCCACACCCCGACCACGCCTTCCTGCAAGGCGAACACAACGCCGACGTGTGCATCATCGGCGGCGGCTACTCGGGCCTGAACACCGCCATCGAGCTGGCCGAGCGTGGTTTCTCGGTCATCCTGCTGGAAGCGCGCAAACTTGGCTGGGGTGCCAGTGGGCGCAATGGCGGTCAACTGATCCGTGGAGTCGGTCATGGTCTGGAGCAGTTCCTCCCGGTCATCGGCGAGGAAGGCGTGCGCACCCTGAAGCTGATGGGCCTGGAGGCCGTACAGATCGTGCGCGAGCGGGTAGAAAAGCATGCCATCGCCTGTGACCTGGCCTGGGGCTACTGCGACCTGGCCAACAAACCCGCCGAGCTGCTGGGCTTCGCCGAAGACGCCGAGGAGCTGCGCAGCCTGGGCTATGCACATGAGTTGCGGCTGGTCGGCAAGGACGATATCCACAGCGTGGTCGGTGCCGACTGCTATGTGGGGGGGCTGGTCGACATGGGCTCCGGGCATCTGCATCCGCTCAATCTGGCATTGGGTGAAGCCGCCGCAGCCGCCCGCCTGGGCGTGAAGTTGTTCGAGCAATCCGAAGTCACCCGCATCGACTACGGCACTGAAGTGCAGGTGCATACAGCCCAAGGCCGGGTACGCGCAAAGACCTTGGTACTGTGCTGCAACGCCTACCACAACGACCTCAACCGCGAACTGGGCGGCAAGGTGCTGCCGGCCGGCAGCTACATCATCGCCACCGAGCCGCTGGGCGAAGAACGCGCACGCGCCTTGCTGCCGCAGAATATGGCGGTGTGTGACCAGCGCGTGGCGCTGGACTACTACCGCCTGTCCGCCGACCACCGCCTGCTGTTTGGCGGTGCCTGCCACTATTCAGGCCGCGACCCGAAGGACATCGCCGCCTACATGCAGCCGAAGATGCTCAAGGTGTTCCCGCAGCTTGCCAACGTGCGCATCGACTACCAGTGGGGCGGCATGATCGGCATTGGTGCCAATCGCCTGCCGCAGGTTGGCCGCCTGGCCAGCCAGCCGAACGTGTATTACGCCCAGGCCTACTCGGGCCATGGGCTCAACGCCACCCACCTGGCCGCGCGCCTGCTGGGTGAAGCCATCAGTGGCCAGGAAAGCGGGCGCTTCGACCTTTTCAACAAGGTGCCGCACATCACCTTCCCTGGCGGCAAGCACCTGCGCTCGCCATTGCTGGCGCTGGGGATGCTGTGGCATCGCCTGAAAGAGCTGGCCTGAAAGTCCCCATCCTTGTGGCAGCAACTGTCTTGCTTAAAATCTAAAAGCTGACTAGCCCCCTGTGGGAGCGGGCGTGCCCGCGAACACGGGCGAAGCCCGTGCCATCCTCCGCGACGCCTGCTTCGCGGGCATGCCCGCTCCCACAGGGTCGGTGCAAGTTTCAAGTCTGGGGCACAACAGGCCCTCCAGCGACCACCCTGTCAGTCCTTCCAGAAGGCTTTCCGCCCTTCGATCCTGGCCTGCTCCCAGCTCAGCCCGACATCGCGCAACTCGTCATCGGTCAGCTGCAGCAACGCCCTGCGGGTATGCCAGCGATGCAACATCAGCCCCCAACGCCCCAAACCCTCTGGCGCGTTGAACACCTTGGCCTGCTGCCCGGCTTCCAGTTCCTTGGCCAACAGTTGCAAGCGCACATCGCTCATGCCACCCATCACCGCATCCTCCCGTTCAGTTGTTACCGTGGAGAAAGCATGCGCGTCGGCACCCTCGACAATACAGATCCAATACAGCCTTATTATTCCCATACAGAATTGGCCGCTGGCCGACTGAATGCTGTATTTTCAGCCCAACTGTACCGGTCGCTATGCCAATGCAGCGCAGGAGTATGCCGTGACCCTCTACCTGAATCTCGCCGAAATACTCGGCGCCCGCATCGAGCAGGGCCTCTATCGCCCCGGCCAGCGCCTGCCGTCTGTGCGCGCACTGAGTGAGGAGCACGGGGTCAGCCTGAGCACCGTGCAGCAGGCCTATCGCATGCTCGAAGACAGCGGCATGGTCTTGCCGCGGCCCAAGTCCGGCTACTTCGTCAGCGACCAACGGCAGTTGCCGGCACTACCCGCAATCAGCCGCCCGGCCCAGCGCCCGGTGGACATCTCCCAGTGGGAGCAGGTGCTGGAACTGGTACGAAGCAACCCGCGCCAGGACGTGGTGCAGCTCGGTCGCGGCATGCCCGACATCGACAGCCCTACCCTGAAGCCGCTGCTGCGCAGCCTCGCCCAGTTGAGCCGGCGCCAGGACATGCCTGGCCTGTACTACGACAACATCCACGGTAACCTGGCCCTGCGCGAACAGGTGGCCCGGCTGATGCTCGACTCCGGCTGCCGCCTGGGGCCCGCCGACCTGGTGATCACCACCGGCTGCCATGAGGCGCTGTCATGCAGCATCCGCGCGGTCTGCGAGCCAGGCGACATCGTCGCAGTCGACTCGCCCAGCTTCCACGGCGCCATGCAAACCCTCAAAGGCTTGGGCATGAAAGCGCTGGAAATCCCCACCGACCCGGTCACCGGCATCAGCCTGGAGGCGCTGGAGCTGGCCTTGGAGCAGTGGCCGATCAAGCTCATACAGATCACCCCCAGCTGCAACAACCCGCTGGGCTACATCATGCCCGAAGCACGCAAGAAGGCCCTGCTGAGCCTTGCCCAGCGCTATGACGTGGCGATTCTGGAAGACGATGTGTACGGCGACCTGGCCTATACCTACCCACGCCCACGCACCCTGAAGTCGTTCGACGACGATGGCCGCGTGCTGCTCTGCAGTTCGTTCTCCAAAACCCTTGCACCCGGCCTGCGGATCGGCTGGGTGGCACCCGGGCGCTACCTGGAGCGAGTGCTGCACATGAAGTACATCAGCACAGGCAGCACCGCCAGCCAGCCTCAGCTGGCCATTGCTGACTTCATCGCAGGCGGGCACTACCAGCCCCATGTGCGGCGCATGCGCAGCCAGTACCAACGTGGCCGCGACCTGATGAGCGACTGGGTGACCCGCTACTTCCCGGCGGGGACCCGGATCAGCCGGCCCCAGGGTGGCTTCATGCTCTGGGTGGAGCTACCCGAACATCTCGACACGCTTCGGCTGAACCGCGCTTTACTGGAGCAGGGCGTGCAGGTTGCCGTGGGCAGCATCTTTTCGGCCTCGGGCAAGTTCCGCCACTGCCTGCGCATGAACTTCGCCGCCAGGCCAACGCCACAAATCGAAGCCTCCGTGCGCAAGGTCGGTGAAACCGCCCTTCGTCTACTGGATGAAGAAAGCGTCGACGCGTAACTTTGCGCCGCCCGTCACGGTCAAAACCCTAAAGCCCTTGCTGTACAGGACGGTTCACCTTTGAGACTCCAGCGAGCGTTGCCTCTGCTGCTGGTGTTGTTGCTCGGCCTTGCCGGTTGCACAAGCATCAGCGTGCCCCGCGAAACCAGTCAGGCGTTGCCTGCCAACGACTCGGCCTTTGGCCGCTCGGTGCTGCGCCAGGCCGCGCCCTATGGCGGCCGCTCGGGCTTTCGCTTGCTGCCCAACAGCAACGAGGCCTTTCGCGCCCGTGCTGAACTGATCCGCAACGCCCAGGCGAGCATCGACCTGCAGTACTACATCGTCCACGACGGCCTCAGTACCCGCGCCCTTGTGCATGAACTGCTACGCGCTGCCGACCGTGGCGTGCGCGTACGCATCCTGCTCGACGACACCACCAGCGATGGCCTGGACACCGTCATGGGCACCCTCGATGCCCACCCGAACATCCATATCCGTGTGTTCAACCCACTGCACCTGGGGCGCAGTACCGGCGTCACGCGCGCCGTGGGCCGGCTGTTCAACTTGTCGCGCCAGCACCGGCGCATGCACAACAAGCTGTTCCTGGTGGACAACAGCATGGCCATCGTCGGCGGGCGCAACCTGGGCGACGAGTATTTCGATGCCGAGCCCAACCTCAACTTCACCGACATCGACCTGCTGGGCGTGGGCCCGGTGGCCGAGCAACTGGGGCACAGCTTCGACCAGTACTGGAACAGCGCCCTCAGCCGGCCGATCACCGACTTCCTCTGGCATGACCCGGATGCCAACGACCTGCGTGCCAGCCGCCATCGTCTGGAAGTGTCGCTGGCCGAAGCAAGGACCCAGCGCAAGGCCCTGTACGACCGGTTGATGGCCTATCAGTCGCAGCCGCACCTGGATGTGTGGCGCAACGAGCTGATCTGGGCTCACGCTCAGGCGCTATGGGATGCGCCCAGCAAGGTGTTGGCCGAAGACGAGCCGGACCCGCAATTACTGCTGAGCCAGCAACTGGCACCGGACTTGGCTAACGTGCACCGCGAACTGGTCCTGGCATCGGCCTACTTTGTACCGGGTGAGCCGGGGCTGCTGTACCTGACCGGCCGCGCCGATGCAGGGGTTTCGGTAAAGCTGCTGACCAACTCGCTGGAAGCCACCGACGTGCCGGCAGTGCATGGAGGCTACGCACCCTATCGTCGTGCCTTGCTTGAACACGGTGTGCAGCTTTACGAGCTTCGCCGCCAGCCAGGCGACCCCAGCGCGGGACGATTGAGTTTCCGTGGCAGCTCGGATTCAAGCCTGCACACCAAAGCGATCGTGTTCGACCGACGCAAGACCTTCATCGGCTCGTTCAACTTCGACCCGCGCTCCGTGTTGTGGAACACCGAGGTCGGGGTACTGGTGGACAGCCCGGAACTGGCCGAATACACCCGCGAGCTGGCCCAGCAGGGTATGGCGCCTGCGCTGAGCTATCAGGTGAAACTGATAGGTGACAAGCTAGTGTGGGCGACCGAGGACAATGGCCAACGGCACGTGCTGACGTCTGAGCCGGGTGGGATCTGGCGGCGGCTCAATGCCTGGATCAGCAAGGCGGTTGGCTTGGAGAAGATGCTGTAACTGCGACTTCCGGGGGCCTTGCGCTCCAAAAACCATCAGGCAGAGACCGGCTCGAAGGCTCCGCGCCGCCGGGTCAATACCACCAGCCCTGCAGCCCCGGCCGCCATCAGGAACAGCAACGCATGCCCGCTGATCCACTGGCTCCCCGCACCCGCCAACAACGGCCCGAGCAAACAGCCGATACCCCACAGCTGTGCCACGTGGGCATTGGCACGCACCAACTCATCATCGCGGTAGCGCTCACCGATCAGCACCAGCGACAAGGTGAACAAGCCGCCGGCACTGGCGCCGAACAACACCCACAATGGCCAGATAACCGGCGTGTGCAACAGCAGCGGGATTGCCAGGCTGGACACCAGCAGCGTCACCGCACAGCCAGTGAACAGGGTGCGTCGCGACATATGGTCGGCCAGCGCGCCGATGGGCAACTGCAGCACCGCATCACCCACCACCACGGTACTTACCATGAACAAGGCGATTTCGGTGGTGAAGCCCTGCTGCAGGCAGTACACCGGCAGTAAAGTGAGGATCATCGCCTCGAACGAGGCGAACAGGGCAATGGCCCAGGCAATTACCGGCAAGCGTCGGCAGAAGGCGAACAGGTCGCCAAAGGTGACACTACAGGCCTCCGTGCTCGGTGCTCCACCACGCCCCAGCAGAACCAGCGGCGCGGCCAGCAGCAGACCGGTCGCTGCCCAGAAGCCGAAGTCGTCATCAGAGCCGAGGAAGCCCAGCACCAACGGCCCGGCCAACTGGCTCAGGGCGTAGCTGCTGCCATACAGCGCCACCAACCGGCCACGCCACTGTTCGACCACCAGTTGGTTGATCCAGCTTTCGCCGAGGATGAACACCACGGTCAGGGACATGCCGATCATCAGCCGCAGCAGCAGCCACAACGGGTAACTAGGCAGCAGCGCGAGCAGGCCAATCGACAGCGCCCCGCCCCACAGGCACAGGCGCATCGCCGAGGGCACGCCAACCCAGCCAGCCAGGCGGCTGGCCAGGCTGGCCCCTGCCAGCACACCCAACGCCGGCATTGCCGCCATTACGCCGATGGCGAAGCTGCCGTAGCCCCAGGCCTCCAGGCGCAGGGACACCAGCGGCATGCTCACGCCGAGCGCCAGCCCGACACTGAGCACCGATGCCAGTACGGCGAAGTAGGTACCCCAACGCATTGCAGCCTCCCAGCCAATATTTCTAGAGGCCCATTCGCGGGCAAGCCCGCTCCTGCAACGGTCGCGAAGACCTGCAGGAGCGGGCTTGCCCGCGAAAAGGACCTACTGGATTACAGCTTGATCCAGGTCGCCTTCAGCTCAGTGTATTTCTCCAGCGCGTGCAGCGACTTGTCACGGCCGTTGCCCGACTGTTTGAAACCACCGAACGGCGCGGTCATGTCGCCACCGTCGTACTGGTTGACCCAGACGCTGCCTGCACGCACGGCACGGGCGGTCTTGTGGGCCTTGGAGATGTCCGAAGTCCAGATGCCCGCCGCCAGGCCATACGGCGTGTCGTTGGCAATGGCCACAGCTTCTTCGGCAGTGTCGAAGGCAATCACCGACAGCACCGGGCCGAAGATTTCTTCCTGAGCAATGCGCATGGCGTTGGTCACGCCGTCGAAGATGGTCGGCTCGACGTAGGTGCCGCCGGTCTCTTCCAGGGTGCGCTTGCCGCCGGCCAACAGCTTGGCGCCGTCCTTGTGGCCAGCCTCGATGTACGACAGCACGGTGTTCATCTGCTGGGTATCGACCAGGGCACCGACAGTGGTCTGTGGGTCCAGCGGGTTACCTGGTTTCCAGCCTTTCAGGGCCTCTACAACCATCGGCAGGAACTTGTCCTTGATCGAACGCTCGACCAGCAGGCGGGAGCCTGCGGTGCACACTTCGCCCTGGTTGAAGGCGATGGCGCTGGCGGCGGCTTCGGCGGCAGCTTGCAGGTCCGGGGCGTCGGCAAAGACAATGTTCGGGCTCTTGCCGCCGGCTTCCAGCCAGATGCGTTTCATGTTCGACTCGCCCGCGTAAACCATCAGCTGCTTGGCGATCTTGGTCGAACCGGTGAACACCAGGGTGTCGACGTCCATGTGCAGGGCCAGCGCCTTGCCCACAGTGTGGCCGTAGCCTGGCAGCACGTTCAGCACGCCAGCCGGGATACCGGCTTCGATCGCCAGCTGGGCGATGCGGATGGCGGTCAGCGGCGATTTTTCGGACGGTTTGAGCACGACCGAGTTACCGGTGGCCAACGCTGGGCCAAGCTTCCAGCAGGCCATCAGCAGCGGGAAGTTCCACGGTACGATCGCACCGACCACACCCACTGCTTCGCGGGTAACCAGGCCAAGCTGGTCGTGCGGGGTCGGGGCGACTTCGTCGTAGACCTTGTCGATGGCTTCGGCAGTCCAGTGAATGGCATTGGCCGCGCCCGGGATATCGATACTGGAGGAGTCGCCGATCGGCTTGCCCATATCCAGCGTTTCCAGCAGTGCCAGCTCTTCGACGTTCTTGCGCAGCAGGTCGGCAAAGCGGATCAGCTTGGCCTTGCGCTTGGCGGGGGCCAGCTGCGACCACACGCCGGAGTTGAAGGTGGCGCGGGCGTTTTCCACAGCGCGGTTGGCATCGGCCAGGTCGCAGCTGGCAACCTTGGCCAGGAAGCGTCCGTCGACCGGGCTCAGGCACTCGAAGGTTTCACCGGATGCGGCATCGGTGTATTCGCCGTTGATGAAGGCACGGCCTTCGATCTTCAGTTGCTGGGCACGTTGTTCCCAGTCCGCACGGGTCAGGGTGGTCATACGAAACTCCTCCTCTTGTTTAGGTGCAACGCCGCACTGAGGACTCACAGGCGTTGTCAGAATTCTGGCCGGGCGCCGAGCGCACACTGGCAAGCGATACCCTAAACCAGCCGGTGTAAACTATCAATATATTTGACACGGAAGGCTCAAAAGCCTACTGATGTTCATTTTATTAAACAACAACAGGAGCCGAACCATGAGTATTGATAGCATCATCGACTTCGCGCAGGTCATCACCGAAGCTGAACGCTACCGCCCGGCAGCGGAGAAAATTCTCAAGGGCGAGCCGGACCAGGCGGTCTACAACCACTATTCCAGCCCGTGCGGGCAGTTTGCCGCTGGCGTATGGGAAGGTGAGGTGGGCCAGTGGACAGTGAACTACACCGAGCACGAATACTGCGAGATCGTCCAGGGCGTTTCGGTGCTGCGCGACGAGGATGGCGGGGCGAAAACCCTGCGTGCCGGCGATCGCTTTGTAATCCCCGCCGGCTTCAAAGGCACTTGGGAGGTGCTGGAGCCTTGCCGCAAGATCTATGTGATGTTCGAGCAGAAGTAACCACAGCAGTATCTATGTAGCGCAGGCAATTCGCAGGCATGCGTGAGGATGGCCCTGCCCATGTCGGGCCATCCAACTTCAACAGGAAGAACACCATGACCAACGAAGAAGTGCTGCGAACCCTCGCCCACCTGGTCGGCACCCCTTACGCGCCAGCGCTCAAAGACACCATCCGCACCCTTACCGGCCGCACCCGGGTGGTCGGCCCCAACGAAATGTGCACCCGCGAGTACGACGTCGAGCGCATCCAGATCAAGGCCGGTGCCGACCTGCTGATCCAGGGCTTCGACTTCAACTGACCCGGCAGCAGGCATAAAAAAACCCGCCTCCTTTCGGAAGCGGGTTTTTTCAGGTCGCCGATCAATTACTTGATCTTGGCTTCCTTGTACACCACGTGCTTGCGAACAACCGGATCATATTTCTTGATCTCGATTTTGTCCGGGGTGGTGCGCTTGTTCTTGTCGGTGGTGTAGAAGTGGCCGGTACCGGCACTCGAAACCAGACGGATCAATTCACGCATGATGCTCTCCCTTAAACCTTGGCGCCAGCTTTACGGATGTCAACCAGAACGGCGTCGATGCCGCGCTTGTCGATGATACGCATGCCTTTGGCGGAAACGCGCAGACGCACGAAACGCTTCTCGGATTCAACCCAGAAACGGTGGTGCTGCAGGTTCGGCAGGAAACGACGACGGGTTTTGTTGTTTGCGTGGGAAATGTTGTTCCCGGTTACTGGACCCTTACCAGTAACTTGACAGACTCTCGACATGACTCAGCCCTCTAAAACCACATGCCCAACCCGGCATGGGTTGGCCGCTTAATCTCTCAGTCTTTGGCGCCTGGGCGCCGTGATTCTGGAGGCCTTATCGACCGGATCCGCTTATGCGACAGGCCGAGCCCCTAGAAAAGAGCGCTGCTTTATACCAGAAAGACTTGGCTGCAACAACAGTAGATGCACATTGCCGCAAGCCAGAACGCGCCGGGCCAGCATAGCGGCAGGCCCCGCCAGTCGTCGACCGCTCGTCGCAACATTTGCAAAAAAGGGTGTGGTCATTTACCGGCGGGCGCACTAGGGTAGGCCTTTTCCAGACTGCACTGGCAGATGGGCCACTGACAGCCAAGGAGCCACCATGCGTGCCGCCGCACTTTCCTTATTGTTCACTTCCCTGTTCGCCGCCGGCGTTGCCCAGGCCGCTCCGCTGAGCGTTTGCAGCGAGGCCAGCCCCGAAGGCTTCGACGTGGTGCAGTACAATTCGCTCACCACCACCAACGCCACCGCCGACGTACTGATGAACCGCCTGGTGGAGTTCGACGCGGCGCAAGGCAAGGTGGTGCCGAGCCTGGCGACCAGCTGGACGGTATCGGCCGACGGCCTGGTGTATGACTTCACCCTGCGCGATGACGTGAAGTTTCACAGCACCGCCTATTTCAAGCCAAGCCGCAAGCTGAATGCCGACGATGTGCTGTTCAGCTTCCAGCGTATGCTCTACCCGGCTCATGCCTGGCACAAGACTGCGCCGGGCGGCTACCCGCATGCCCAATCGCTGCAGTTGGGCAGCCTGATCAAAGCGATCGATGCACCCGCGCCGAACACCGTGCGCTTCACCCTCAGCCACCCGGACGCCACCTTCCTGGCCACCCTGAGCATGGGCTTCGCCTCGATCTACTCCGCCGAATATGCCGACAAGCTGCTGAAGGCCGGCACGCCGGAGAAGCTGAACAGCCGACCGATCGGCACCGGGCCGTTCGTGTTCCAGCGTTTCCAGAAAGACGCCGTGGTGCGCTACCGCGCCAACCCGGACTACTTCGCCGGCAAGCCGGCGGTCGACCCGCTGATCTTCGCCATCACAACCGATGCCAACGTTCGCCTGCAGAAGCTCAAGCGTGGCGAGTGCCAGGTTGCCCTGTCGCCCAAGCCGTTGGACATTGCCGAAGCGGGCAAGGACGGCAACCTCAAGGTGGCCGCTACACCGGCATTCATGACGGCCTTCGTCGCCATCAACAGCCAGCACCCCCCCCTGAACAAGCCGGAAGTGCGCCAGGCCATCAACCTGGCCTTCGACAAGCAGGCCTACCTCAAGGCCGTGTTCGAAGACTCTGCAGTGGCAGCCAACGGCCCCTATCCGCCCAACACCTGGAGCTACGCCAAGGACCTGCCCGGCTACCCGCTGGATGTGAAGAAAGCCAAGGCCCTACTGGCCAAGGCCGGCCTGGCAGAAGGCTTCAGCACCACCATCTGGACTCGCCCATCGGGCAGCCTGCTCAACCCCAACCCCAGCCTTGGCGCGCAGATGCTGCAAGCCGACCTGGCCAAGATCGGTATCAAGGCGGAAATCCGCGTGATCGAATGGGGCGAGCTTATCCGCCGCGCCAAGGCTGGCGAGCATGACTTGCTGTTCATGGGCTGGGCAGGCGACAACGGCGATCCGGACAACTTCCTCAGCCCGCAGTTTTCCTGTGCGGCGGTCGAGTCAGGGACCAACTTCGCACGCTTCTGCGACAGCCGCCTCGACCAGTTGATCAGCGCCGGGCGTACCACCAACGACCAGAGCGTGCGCAGCCGGCTGTACCAGCAGGCGCAGACGCTGATCCAGCAGCAGGCGCTGTGGGTGCCACTGGCGCACCCGACGGCGGCGACCTTGCTGCGCCAAGGCGTCGAGGGGTACCAGGTGAGCCCGTTCGGGCGGCTGGATTTCAGCAAGGTGTCGGTCACCAGGTAAGCCTGTACCGGCCTCTTCGCGGGTAAACCCGCTCCTACAGGACAGCGCCAGCCTGGCAGTTGACGCTACCCCTGTAGGAGCGGGTTTACCCGCGAAAGGGCCCGTACTGACCCTACAAGGCGCTCAGTACTCCCTCAGGCCACAATCCACCCATGCTCGACCATCGACAACGGCTCCCCGTCACCAATGATGATGTGATCCAGCACCCGCACGTCGATCAACGCCAACCCCCGCTTCAACGACAGGGTCAAATGCACATCGTCCTGACTCGGTTCACTGATCCCTGAAGGATGGTTGTGGCACAGGATCAATGCCGCAGCGTTGTGCACCAACGCCCGCCGCACCACCTCTCGCGGATAGACACTCGCCCGATCTATCGTGCCCCTGAACAGGATCTCAAATGCCAGTGGCCGGTGCTTGGTATCGAGAAACAGACACCCGAACACCTCGCTGGCCTCATGCCTGAGCATGGCTTTCAAGTAGCGTCGCACCGCTGCCGGGTTGTCCATGGCAGACTCCCGCTCAATCGACGTTGCAAGGTGCCTGCGGCCGATCTCAAGCAGTGCCTGCAGCTGGCTGTACCTCACCGGGCCCAACCCAAGCTCGCCGACGAAGGCCTCGCGGTCAGCCTCCAGCAACCGGCGCAAGCTGCCGAACTTCACCAACAAGCCTCGCGAAAGCTCCACGACATTACGCCCACGTACGCCTGAGCCGAGAAAAACGGCCAGCAGCTCCGTATCTGTCAGGCTCCCTGCCCCTCGCTGCAACAACTTCTCCCTAGGCCGTTCTTCCGCCGGCCACTCCCTGATGTTCATTCCACCCCTGCCTTTGCTGCGGCCCATTTCGGCCCTGTGTTAATCTATTTCGCCTCGTACATGCGACGTTCCGCCGCAGGCATTTCAAACGTCGTCGCCCGCTCTCACTGGAAAAAGGCAAGCCTATGCAGCGGCTGTATCGCAAGCGCATCGTTCTCGGCGTGGGTGGTGGCATTGCCGCCTACAAAAGCGCCGAGCTGATTCGCCGTCTCCTGGAGCACGGCGCGCAGGTGCGCGTCGTCATGACCCGGGGTGGTGCAGAATTCATCACCCCGCTGACCCTGCAGGCACTGTCGGGCCACCCGGTACACATGGACCTGCTCGACCCGGCCGCCGAAGCTGCCATGGGCCATATCGAACTGGCCAAGTGGGCAGACCTGGTGCTGATCGCCCCAGCCACCGCCGACCTCATGGCACGCATGGCCCAGGGCATGGCAGACGACCTGCTGACCACGCTGGTGCTGGCCACTGACGCCACCGTCGCCGTGGCGCCGGCGATGAACCAGGCCATGTGGCGTGACCCGGCCACCCAGGCCAACCTCGAGCAGCTCAAGAGCCGTGGCATTCAGGTGTTCGGCCCGGCATCCGGCAGCCAGGCCTGTGGTGACGTCGGCCTGGGGCGCATGCTCGAAGCCACCGACCTGGCCTGGTGCGCCGCAGAAAGCTTCAAACGCCAGGCTCTGACCGGCAAGCACGTGCTGATCACCGCCGGGCCGACCCAGGAAAACATCGACCCGGTGCGCTACATCACCAATCATAGCTCCGGCAAGATGGGCTTCGCCTTGGCCGAAGCGGCCGCCGAAGCAGGAGCTCGGGTTACCCTCGTCACGGGCCCTGTGCACTTGCCAACCCCTGACCGGGTCAGCCGTATCGACGTCGTCAGCGCGCGAGACATGCTCGCGGCCTGTGAAGCGGCCATGCCGTGCGACCTGTTCATCGCCTCGGCAGCGGTTGCGGACTACCGCCCCGAAGTGGTTGCCACACAAAAACTGAAGAAAGATCCTACGACCGGCGACGGCATGCTGCTGCAGATGGTGCGTAATCCCGATATCCTTGCCACCATTGCTGGCCGCGCCGACCGCCCGTTCAGCGTCGGCTTTGCCGCCGAAACCGAACACTTGCTCGATTACGCCACGCGCAAGCTCAAGGACAAGAACCTCGACTTGATCGTCGCCAATGATGTGGCCAACCCCAGCATCGGCTTCAACAGCGAAGAAAACGCCTTGACCGTGATCGACCGCCAGCAGCACCAGACCCTCTTCGCGCAGACCAGCAAGGGCAAGATCGCCCGGCAACTGGTCGCCTTCATCGCCGAACGGCTCAACCAGGTTCAATAAGTTACATGCACGCTCTTCAAGCCAAGATCCTCGACCCACGCCTGGGTAGCGAATTCCCGCTACCCGCGTACGCCACCCCCGGCTCCGCCGGCCTCGACCTGCGCGCCCTGCTCAAGGAAGACACCGTCCTCGAGCCAGGCCAGACCATTCTGATTCCTACCGGCCTGTCGATCTACATCGGCGACCCAGGCCTGGCGGCAGTCATCCTGCCACGCTCGGGCTTGGGCCATAAGCACGGCATCGTGCTGGGCAACCTGGTCGGCCTGATCGACTCGGACTACCAGGGCGAGCTGATGGTGTCGTGCTGGAACCGCGGAAACACGCCGTTCACCATCGCGGTTGGCGAGCGCATCGCCCAGCTGGTGCTGGTACCGGTGGTGCAGGCTCACTTCGACATCGTCGAAGCGTTCGACGAAAGCCAGCGTGGCGCTGGCGGCTTCGGTCACTCCGGCAGCCACTGAGCCGGCAGATGACCGTTCAGGCCAAGGATGGCGAACTCTCTGGCGAAACCACCGTCCAAGCGTTCAGTTTGCGCCTGCCCAGAAAGCCTTTGACTAATGGAGCTTCCAGAGATGAACGACATGGCCCACCTGGTCCCCGCCGCATTGCCCGACAGCATTTTCCGCGCCTATGACATACGTGGTGTGGTCGGCAAGACCCTTCACGCCGAAACCGCCTACTGGATCGGCCGTGCCATCGGCGCGCAAAGCCTGGCCCAGGGCGAACCGCAGGTATCGGTAGGGCGCGATGGCCGCCTGTCGGGCCCGATGCTGGTGGAACAACTGATCAAAGGCCTGGTCGATGCGGGCTGCCATGCCAGCGACGTCGGCCTGGTGCCCACCCCGGCACTGTACTACGCCGCCAACGTGCTGGCCGGCAAGTCTGGTGTGATGCTGACCGGCAGCCACAACCCGTCGGACTACAACGGTTTCAAGATCGTCATCGCCGGTGACACCCTGGCCAACGAACAGATCCAGGCCCTGCTGACCCGCCTGAAAACCAACGACCTGACGCAGGCCCCGGGCCGCGTGGAAAAGGTCGAGATCCTCGACCGCTACTTCCAGCAGATCGTCGGTGACGTAGATCTGGCGAAAAAGCTCAAGGTGGTGGTGGACTGCGGCAACGGCGCCGCCGGCGTGATTGCACCGCAACTGATCGAAGCCCTGGGCTGCGAAGTGATCCCGCTGTTCTGCGAGGTCGACGGCAACTTCCCCAACCACCACCCGGACCCGGGCAAGCCAGAGAACCTCGAAGACCTGATCGCCAAGGTCAAGGAAACCGGTGCCGACATCGGCCTGGCATTCGACGGTGACGGCGACCGCGTCGGCGTGGTGACCAACACCGGCAGCATCGTCTACCCCGACCGCCTGCTGATGCTGTTTGCCCAGGACGTGCTGTCGCGCAACCCGGGCGCCGAGATCATCTTCGACGTCAAGTGCACCCGCCGCCTGACCCCGCTGATCGAACAGCACGGTGGCCGCGCCTTGATGTGGAAAACCGGCCATTCGCTGATCAAGAAGAAGATGAAGCAGACCGGTTCGCTGCTGGCAGGCGAGATGAGCGGTCACATCTTCATCAAGGAACGCTGGTACGGTTTTGACGACGGCATCTACAGCGCCGCGCGCCTGCTGGAGATCCTCAGCAAGACCGAGCAGAGCGCCGAAAACCTGTTCGCCGCCTTCCCGAACGATATTTCCACGCCGGAAATCAATATTGATGTGACCGACGAGGGTAAATTCAGCATCATTGATGCACTGCAACGCGACGCCGACTGGGGCGAAGCCAGCCTGACCACCATCGACGGTGTGCGGGTCGACTACGCCAATGGTTGGGGCCTGGTTCGCGCCTCCAACACCACCCCGGTGCTGGTGCTGCGTTTCGAGGCCGACAGCGACGCCGAATTGCAACGTATCAAGGATGTTTTCCGCACCCAGTTGCTGCGGGTAGAGCCTGAGCTGCAACTGCCGTTCTGACCGACTATCTGTTCCTTACAGGAGCCCTGCATGACCCTCGATCGCGATGCCGCTTCCCATGTAGCCGAGGTATTGTCCGAAGCACTGCCTTACATCCGCCGCTTTGTCGGCAAGACCCTGGTGATCAAGTACGGCGGCAACGCGATGGAGAGCGAGGAGCTCAAGACGGGCTTCGCCCGTGACATCGTGCTGATGAAGGCTGTGGGCATCAACCCGGTGGTGGTCCACGGCGGTGGCCCGCAGATCGGTGACCTGCTCAAGCGCCTGTCGATCGAAAGCCACTTCATCGACGGCATGCGCGTCACCGATTCGGCGACCATGGACGTTGTCGAGATGGTGCTGGGCGGCCAGGTCAACAAGGACATCGTCAACCTGATCAACCGCCACGGCGGCAGCGCCATCGGCCTGACCGGCAAGGACGCGGAGCTGATTCGCGCCCGCAAGCTGACTGTCAGCCGCCAGACGCCAGAGATGACCACTCCGGAAATCATCGACATCGGCCACGTGGGCGAAGTGGTAAGCGTGAACACCGACCTGCTGAGCATGCTGGTGAAGGGCGATTTCATTCCGGTGATTGCGCCGATCGGCGTGGGCGCCAACGGTGAGTCGTACAACATCAACGCCGACCTGGTGGCGGGCAAGGTGGCCGAGGCGCTGCAAGCCGAGAAGCTGATGCTGCTGACCAACATCGCCGGCCTGATGGACAAGCAGGGCCAGGTGCTGACTGGCCTGACCACCGAGCAGGTCAACGAACTGATCGCTGACGGCACCATCTATGGCGGCATGCTGCCGAAGATCAAGTGCGCGCTGGATGCGGTGCAGGGCGGCGTGAACAGCTCGCACATCATCGATGGCCGCGTGCCGAATGCGGTGCTGCTGGAGATTTTCACCGACAGCGGTGTGGGCACCCTGATTACCAATCGCAAGCCGCGCTGATTGATCGGTTAGCCTGCACTGGCCTCTTCGCGGGTAAACCCGCTCCTACAAAGGGAATCGCCGACCTCGAGCCTGGCGCTGCCCCATTTAGGAGCGGGTTTACCCGCGAAAGGGCCAGATCAGGCGGCACAAAAAAGGCGACCTCTGAAGAAGGTCGCCTTTTTCATTCCCAGGCCAGGATCAGATCCCGTACTGCGCCCGATAGGCCTCGACAGCCGGCAGGTGCTGCTTCAACTGTGGATCGTCAGCCAGGAACTCCAGCACCTGGGTCAGCGAAACAATGCTGACCACCGGGATACCGAAGTCGCGTTCCACTTCCTGGATCGCCGACAGTTCGCCATTGCCGCGCTCTTCACGGTTCAGCGCGATCAGTACACCAGCGGCCTTGGCCTGCTGGGCGTTGATAATCTGCATGACCTCACGAATGGCGGTACCGGCAGTAATCACGTCGTCGATGATCAGCACGTCACCGGCCAGCGGCGCGCCGACCAGGCTGCCACCTTCGCCATGGTCCTTGGCTTCCTTGCGGTTGAAGCACCATGGCACGTCCAGCTGATGCTGGTCGGCAAGGGCCACGGCGGTAGTCGCCGCCAAAGGGATACCCTTGTAGGCCGGGCCGAACAGCACATCGAACGGGATCTTGCTGTCGACGATGGCGGCGGCGTAGCAACGCCCCAGCTCAGCCAGTGCGGAGCCGGTGTTGAACAAGCCGGCATTGAAGAAATACGGGCTGGTACGCCCCGATTTCAGGGTGAATTCACCGAAACGCAGTACCCCGCGATCGATGGCAAAACGGATAAAGTCGCGCTGATACGGCTGCATGAATAGTCCCGGACACCACGGATTTAGCTAAATGGGTTGAGCTCGGGTATCATACACGCACGAGATTTTTGGGGCCATTTATGCGGATCATCAGTGTGAACGTAAATGGCATTCAGGCTGCGGCCGAGCGTGGTTTGCTCAGCTGGCTGCAAGCCCAGAATGCCGACGTCATCTGCCTTCAGGATACCCGCGCCTCGGCCTTTGAACTCGACGACCCAGCTTTCCAGCTCGATGGCTATTTCCTTTATGCCTGCGACGCGGAAGTGCCTGCCCAAGGTGGTGTGGCCCTTTACTCGCGCATGCAGCCCAAGGCAGTCATCACCGGCCTGGGCTTCGAGACAGCCGACCGCTACGGGCGTTACCTGCAAGCAGATTTCGACAAAGTCAGTATTGCCAGCCTGCTGCTGCCTTCGGGCATGAACGGCGACGAAGACTTGAACCAGAAATTCAAGTTGATGGACGACTTCGCCAAGTACCTGGACAAGCAGCGTCGCAAGCGTCGCGAATACATCTATTGCGGCTCGTTCTACGTGGCGCAGCAGAAGCTCGACATCAAGAACTGGCGTGACAGCCAGCAGTCGCCGGGCTTCCTGGCGCCAGAACGCGCCTGGATGGATGCGATCACTGGCGAGATGGGGTATGTCGATGCCTTGCGCGAAGTCAGCCGTGAAGGCGACCAGTACAGCTGGTGGCCGGACAACGAGCAGGCCGAGATGCTCAACCTGGGGTATCGGTTCGACTACCAGATCCTCACCCCGGGCCTGCGCCGCTTCGTGCGCAACGCCCGCCTGCCGCGTCAGCCACGCTTCTCCCAGCATGCGCCGCTGATCGTCGACTATGACTGGACGCTGACCATCTAAAAGGCCATTGGGGCTGCATTGCAGCCCCAATGGTTATTTGATCGGCCGCCAGATCATCGGGTAGCGATAAGGCTTGCCCTCATTCGCCCGCACCGCCGCAATGATGATCAGGATCATCACGGCCACTGCGAGCATGGCAAACAGCACCAGCCCGATGACCACGAACATCAGCAGGAAGCAGATGAGCCCGGCAATGGTCACGCTGATCTGAAAGTTCAGCGCCTCTTTGCCCTGGGCGTCGATAAAAGGGTCTTGCTCGCGCTTGAGGTGCCATAGCACCAGCGGGCCCAGCAGGTGGCCAAGCGGCACTACCAGGCCCAGAAGCGCGGAGAGGTGGCAGAGCATCGCCCATTGCCGCACTTCGGCATTGGGCGGGGTGACCGACAGGTTCGAATCGCTCATGCCCCGCACCTCCTGGGCTGGCTTCAGTCAGCCAGTGCCGCCTGCTGCAGCTCGAAAATCTCGTCCATGCCCTTCTGCGCCAGAGCGAGCATGGCGTTGAAATCTTCCGGCTGGAACGGTGCACCTTCGGCAGTACCCTGGACTTCGATGAAGCCACCGGCGCTGGTCATGACCACATTCAGGTCGGTTTCGGCTGCGGAGTCTTCCAGGTAGTCGAGGTCCAGCACCGCTTCGCCCTGGTACATGCCGACAGATACGGCTGCGATCATGTGCTTGAGCGGGTTGCCGCCCTTGAGGCCGCCGCGCTTCTTGATCACTGCCAAAGCGTCGCACAAGGCGACCATGGCGCCGGTAATGGACGCGGTGCGGGTACCGCCATCGGCCTGGATCACGTCGCAATCGACGTACAGGGTGATGTCACCGAGCTTGCTCATGTCCAGCGCGGCGCGCAGCGAACGGCCGATCAGGCGCTGGATTTCCAGGGTGCGGCCACCCTGCTTGCCACGGCTGGCTTCGCGTTGGTTACGTTCGCCGGTGGAGCGCGGCAGCATGCCATACTCGGCGGTCAGCCAGCCTTGGCCCTGGCCTTTGAGGAAGCGCGGTACACCGTTTTCAACGCTGACCGTGCAGATGACCTTGGTGTCACCGAACTCGACCAGTACCGACCCTTCGGCGTGCTTGGTGTAGTTGCGGGTGATGCGGATCGAGCGGAGCTGATCGGCGGCGCGACCACTTGGACGTTTCATCTGGGATACCTGTACTGGGACTTTGAATCTGCCGAGCATTATAGAGCCCGTAGCCCAGGGAAGACATGCCTATTGTCGCGCCCGGCACAGCCCGTCGCCTTTTCCTACCCCAGTAGCCACCCGTCGGTAACATAGGTGGATTGGGCGCCACGGCGACACTGCGCTACAATCCTGCGCCTTGCAGCCGAGAGGCTCCCACCGTTCATTCATCTACGCGAGGTACTCCCATGGTGCACAGCATGACCGCTTTTGCTCGTGTCGAGCGCGCCGGCAGCCAAGGCACCCTGGTCTGGGAGCTGCGTTCGGTCAACCACCGTTACCTGGAGCCGCATTTGCGTCTGCCTGAGGCCCTGCGCGACCTCGAAGGCGGCGTACGTGAAGGCCTGCGCCAGGGCCTGTCACGCGGCAAGGTGGAATGCACCTTGCGCCTCAACGAAGACAGCAACGGCAAACCGCTGAAGGTGGACCATGAGCGCGCCGCGCAACTGGTTGCCGCCGCCGAGGAAGTGGCCGGCCTGATCAAGCAGCCGGCCCCCCTGAACCCGCTGGAAGTGTTGTCATGGCCAGGCGTACTGGTGGCCGACACCAGCGATCCACAGGCACTGAATGCCGAAGCCATGGCGCTGTTCGACGAAGCGCTGGCCGAACTCAAGGCCGGGCGCCAGCGCGAAGGCCTGGAGCTGGCCCGGCTGATCAACGAACGCCTGGACAACATGGCCAGCGAAGTCACTACCCTGCGCGCCCTGGTGCCGCAGATGCTGGCGGCGCAGCGGCAGAAGATTCTCGACCGCTTCGGCGACATGCAAGCCGAGCTCGACCCGCAGCGCCTGGAGCAGGAGATGGTCCTGCTGGCCCAGAAAAGCGACGTGGCAGAGGAGCTCGACCGCCTCAGCACCCACGTCACTGAAGTACGCCGAGTGCTCAAGGGTGGTGGGGCCGCTGGCCGGCGCCTGGACTTCCTGATGCAGGAACTCAACCGCGAGGCCAACACCCTCGGCTCCAAGGCCTTCGACCCACGCAGCACGCAAGCGGCGGTCAACCTGAAGGTATTGATCGAACAGATGCGTGAACAAGTACAGAACATCGAGTAAGGCCACCCCGACCATGAACCACAGCAGCGGCACCCTCTACATCGTTTCGGCCCCTTCGGGCGCCGGCAAGACCAGCCTGGTCACCGCCCTGACCAAGGACGACCAGCAGATCCGCGTCTCGGTCTCGCACACCACCCGCGCCATGCGCCCGGGCGAACAGCACGGGGTGAACTATCACTTCGTCGTCCATGAGGAATTCAAGGCTCTGATCGCGCAAGGTGACTTTCTGGAGCATGCCGAAGTGTTCGGCAACTTCTACGGTACTTCGCGCAGCGCGCTGCAGCAGACCCTGGACCAGGGCTACGACCTGATCCTGGAAATCGACTGGCAAGGTGCCCAGCAAGTGCGCAAGCTGATGCCACAGGCGCTGTCGGTGTTCATCCTGCCGCCAAGCCAGGAGGCGCTTCGCCAGCGCCTGGACGGACGCGGGCAGGACAGCGAAGAGATCATCGCCGGGCGCATGAAGGAAGCGGTCAGCGAGATGGTGCACTACGACGAGTATGACTACGTGATCATCAACAATGATTTCGACGTGGCGCTGGAAGATTTGAAGGCAGTGTTCCGCTCGAATCGGCTGCTGCTGAAGAAGCAACAGCAGCGCCATGCAGCGCTGCTGGAGCAAATGATCGGCTAAAGATCGATGGGGCTGCATTGCAGCCCTTCGCGGGCACGCCCGCTCCCACGGGTTAATCACTGCCTTGAGGCTTGTGCCGTACCTGTGGGAGCGGGCGTGCCCGCGAAGGGCCGCAAAGCGGCCCCAATGATTTATTCCTGCAGAGGCAAGGTAGCCTGCTGGCGCAGGGTAGCCCCGAGGAAGTACGCCGGCGCACGCATGCGCGACAGGATCATCAGCCCGATACCCAGCACCGAGATGATCGCAGCAATCACGAACACCAGCCCCACCCCACCCACATGCGAGCCGCTGCCGAAGTCCGGCGAGGCACTGTCGATGGCGGTACGCACGAAGATCACCGACAAGATCACCCCGCCCACCAGCGGGCACAGGCCGCGCATGATGAAGTGGCGCAGGCTGTCGAACAGGCTGTCGCGGAAATACCAGACGCAGGCAAACGCGGTCAGCGAATAGTAGAAGCAGATCATCATGCCCAGTGCAGTGATGGTATCTGCCAGTACGTTCTCGCTCAGCGTACGCATGGTCACGTAGAACAGGCCTGCAGCCACGCCGGCGCAGATGGTGGCATAGCGTGGCGTTTGCGAGCGCGGGCAGACGCTGGCGAACTTCTGTGGTACCGCACCGTAATAACCCATGGCCAACAAGGTGCGCGCCGGCGCCACGAAGGTGGACTGCAGCGACGCCGCCGTACTGGCCAGCACGGCGATGGACATCAGGATCGCCAGCGGCCCCATGACCGGGCCGGCCAGGTGGGCAAAGACGTTCTCCTGGATGCGCGGGTTGTTCAGGCCCAGGCCCGTTTCGCTGATACCGGCAAACTGCAGGGTGGCGATGGCGGTGAACAGGTACAGGCCGAGGATCAACATCACTGTCCAGGTGGCGGCCTTGCCCGGCACCTCTTCACTGCCCACCGACTCTTCACTGACGGTCAGGCATGTGTCCCAGCCCCAGAAGATGAAGATCGACAGTGACAGGCCAGCGGCAAAGGCCGAGAACGACTCGACACCGAAAGGGTTGAACCAGGCGAAATCGAACGCCAGCGGTGGAGGCGCGGTCGTGCCGCCGAAAGCGGCGAAAGCAAAGCCGACCAACACCAGCAACTGCAGTGCCACCAAGCCGTACTGCACAGTCATGGTGGTGGCGATACCCCGACAGCAGATCCACACTGCCAGGCCGATGAACACGCAACAGGTAATGATGTTGATCAACAGGTTGTCGGCCAATGCTGCCAATTCGTGCTTGCCGGTGATCTGCCCAAGGAACAGGTAGAAGAAGTCCACCGCCACCCCTGCCAGGTTCGACAACACGATCGTGGTGGCAACCACCAGTCCCCAGCCGCCGATCCAGCCGATCATCGGGCCGAATGCACGCGCCGACCAGGTAAACGAAGTACCGCTGTCCGGCTCCGCCGAGTTCAGCTCGCGATAGCCCAGGGCCACCAGCAGCATCGGCAGGAAGCCTACGATGAACACGGCAGGCAGGTGGGCACCCACCTCACGCACGGTAGGGCCAAGGGCGCCGGTCAGGGTATAGACCGGGGCGATGGTGGAAATGCCCAGCACCACGCTGGCCAGCAGGCCCAAGCGGCCCTTGGCCAGGCCTTTGCTGCGCTGAGTGTTGCCCGCGTCGGTCGCCACATCGGGTGGGCGACCGGCTTCTGTGTAATTGCTCATGAGTATTTGCCGTAGATTTTGGAATTGTTTTCACAAGCCTTGAGTGCAAGGCTCGCTTTCACTCATTGAAATTTTGCTATCGGGGACGAGTCATCCGAGACCTTCGGCTGACGTCAGAATCATTCCTGCCGTAAGCCCTCCCGTACTGCGTAGGCAATGCAGGCCTCGCGAAACGCCTGAAACAGACGCAGCGAGACCGGGTTTTCGTTGAAGCGCCATTCCGGATGCCACTGCACGCCGAGCACAAAGCCCGGCGCCGCCGGCATGGACACCGCCTCGATCAGGCCATCCGGGGCCCGCGCCTCAACGCGCAGGCCAGGGGCCAGACGGTCGATGCCCTGACTGTGCAGCGAATTGACCTCGAACTGCGCCGCCAGGCCCAAGCGCTCGAACAACCCGCCAGGCTCGATACTGACCGAGTGGCGAGGGCTGTATTGCACCTCCAGGGGGGCATCCTCAGGTTCGCGGTGGTCAAGGTAGCCAGGCAGTTCCTGCACACGCTGGTGCAGGCTGCCGCCAAGGGCTACGTTCAGTTCCTGGTAGCCACGGCAGATGCAGAATACGGGCACACCGGCGGCAATGGCTGCCTGCAGCAGCGGCAGGGTCAGGCGATCACGCGCCAGATCATGCCGGGTACCCGACACACTGGGGGCGCCATTGTAATGATGCGGCTCGATATTTGAAGGCGAGCCGGTAAAAACAATGCCGTGCAGGCTGGCCAGCAGCGTATGCGAGTCGCTGCCACCATCACGGGCCGGCAAGATCAGCGGCAAGCCGGCAAAGCCGGCCGCCTCGACATATTTGTCGCCGACCGTGTGCGATGAGTTCTTCCCTACCTGCTGGCGGCAGGCGCTGACACCGATCAAAGGGACCGCATTTGCGCTCATGGGCTTACACCGTGTGCAGGTACCAGTTGTACTCGAGGTCGGAAATCGAAACTTCGAACTCGGCCAGTTCGCTTTCCTTGCAGGCCACGAAGATATCGATGTAGTCCGGGCTGATGTATTGGTTGAGGACTTCGCTGTCATCCAGCGCGCGCAGGGCATCGCGCAGATTGTTCGGCAGGCTTTGCTCCAACTGTTCGTAGGAGTTGCCTTCGATCGGCGCCTCGGGCTCGACCTTGTTGGTCAGGCCGTGATGAACCCCGGCAAGAATCGCTGCGAGCATCAGGTACGGGTTGGCATCGGCGCCAGCTACACGGTGTTCAAGGCGCACATTGTCGCTGCTGTCGGTGGGCACACGTACGGCCACGGTGCGGTTGTCCAGCCCCCAGCTCGGCGCATTGGGCACATAGAACTGCGCACCGAAGCGGCGGTACGAGTTGATGTTAGGGCAAAGGAAGGCCATCGACGCCGGCATGGTTTCCAGCACGCCACCGATGGCGTGGCGCAGCGTATCGCTTTGCAGCGGATCGTCACTGGCGAAGATGTTCTTGCCGGTTTTCTTGTCCAGCAATGAAATGTGCACATGCAGGCCGTTGCCTGCCTGGCCCGGGTAGGGCTTGGCCATGAAGGTGGTGTCCATTTCATGGTCGTAGGCGATGTTCTTGATCAGGCGCTTGAGCAGGATCGCATAGTCGCAGGCCTTCAGCGGATCGGCCACATGGTGCAAGTTGACCTCGAACTGCGCTGGTGCGCTTTCCTTGACGATGGCGTCGGCGGGCAGGCCCTGTTCCTTGGCCGCTTCGAGCATGTCCTGCAAGCAGTCGGCGTACTCGTCGAGGTCATCGATCAGGTACACCTGGGTCGAATGCGGGCGCTTGCCGGAGATCGGCGAGCGCGGTGGCTGCGGGCGGCCGTTGAGGTTGTCCTGGTCGATCAGGTAGAACTCCAGCTCGAACGCGGCGCAGATAGTCAGGCCCAGTTCGTCGAACTTGCTCACCACCTGACGCAGCACTTCACGCGGGTCGGCGAAGAACGGCTGGCCATCCAGTTCGTGCATGGTCATCAGCAGCTGGGCGGTGGGGCGCTTCTGCCACGGCTCGTCCGACAACGTGCCGGGGATCGGGAAGCAGATGCGGTCGGCGTCGCCGATGTCCAGGCCAAGGCCGGTGCTTTCGACAGTGGAGCCGTTTATATCAAGGGCGAACAGCGATGCGGGCAGGTTGATGCCCTTCTCGTACACCTTGTGCAGGCTGGCCCGCTCGATGCGCTTGCCACGCACCACGCCGTTCATGTCGGAGATCAGCAGGTCTACGTACTGCGTGTCCGGATGGGCCTGGAGGAAGTCATTCATCTCGCTGGAAGAACTGGCGCACGGGGTTACCGACGTCATGGTGTACATCCTTTGATGTGCTGCGGCGATGTGGGATACGGCTGGCGCCTCACGGGCGACGATGGTTGCAGCTGTTGTTGTTTTCACTTTCCCATCGTGGGGACTGGTTACCCGACCGGGCGCATTGATTCCGGGGGGCCGTTTCACTATAAAATGGCTCAGACGCAACAGACATTGGCAATTTGGCAAGCAGAGCGTGCATCAATGCAATATCAGATTACCCACGCCGACCTCTCTCTGGTCCTGGCACTGGAACGTGGCCGCTCGCTGGCCAAAGCCGCCGAACTGCTCAAAGTCGACGTTTCGACCGTGTTCCGCTCGATCCGCCGATTGGAGTCGGCGCTGGGCACCGCCTTGTTCGTCAAGAGCCGAAAGGGCTATCTGCCGACTGACACCGCCCAGGCCTTGGCAGAGCAGGCCGAACGTGCCGAGCAGGCGCTGGAAGCGGCGCGCATTGCCATGACCAGTGGCGAGCAGGTGGTCAGCGGCACGGTGCGCCTGACCTGCACCGAGGCGGTGATGCACAGCCTGTTGCTGCCGGCACTGGCCGAGTTCATGCCCAACTACCCGGCCTTGTCGCTGGAAATGGGTACCTCCAACACCTTCGCCAACCTCAGCCGGCGCGACGCCGACATTGCCCTGCGCCTGACCAACACGCCACCGGAGCACCTGGTGGGCCGCAACCTGGGCTCTACCTCCTATGTACTCTGCGGTCAGCCACAGTGGCGCGAGCGCCTGAGCGAGTCGCCCGCCAGCGTGCCATGGATCGCACCTGACGACTCGATGCAGGACCACCCTACGGTGGTCTGGCGCAACCAGCAGCACCCGGGCCTGAGCCCGCGCTACCAGTGCAGCAGCATGTCGACCATTGCCCAGTTGGTCACGGCCGGCCTGGGCGTGGCAGCACTGCCAGACTACATGGTGCATGCGCTGCCCGGGGTGGATGCACTGAGCGGCCCCCTGCCCGGCTGCGACACCCAGTTGTGGCTGCTGACCCGGCCGGATTGTCGGGCGTTGCGCTCGGTGCAGACCTTGTTCGAAGAGCTGACCCCGCGGTTGCGTGACGCGATGCTCTGAGGTTATCGTCGGGACAAAGCGTCGAGGGTGTCTGTTGCGACCCTTTCGCGGGTAAACCCGCTCCTACGAGGTAAGTGGTACCTGTAGGAGCGGGTTTACCCGCGAAGAAGCCGACGCGGGCCTGAAGGTACCACCCGGCAAAACAGCGCTTCCCTATTGGCTGGTGAATTTTTATACTATCGAGTCCGCCTGCCCACTAATGGGCTGCACGCCCACCGCAATTGCTACTGAGGAAGACCATGGCCCGCGTAACTGTTGAAGACTGCCTGGAACACGTGGATAACCGCTTTGAGCTGGTCATGCTCTCGACCAAGCGCGCTCGCCAACTGGCGACCGGCGGCAAAGAGCCACGCGTTGCGTGGGAAAACGACAAGCCAACCGTTGTTGCCCTGCGTGAAATTGCCGAAGGCATCGTCACCAACGAGTTCATCGCCGCTGAAGAGATCGTCACCGAGGATCCGGTGTTCGCCGCGTTCGAGGACGAGAACAACGAGGCTGTCTGATTGATGCCAGGTCGACGTCGTACGGCGCAAGGCCCTCTTCCTCGGCAGGAGGTGAACCCATGCCGGGTATAGAAGCCTTGGCCGAACGGCTTTCGACCTATCTTGGCCCCGAACAGGTCAACCTGGTCCGGCGTGCCTATTTCTACGCCGAACAGGCCCACGATGGGCAACGCCGCCGCAGCGGCGAGCCCTACGTGACCCACCCGCTGGCCGTGGCCAGCATCCTCGCCGACATGCACATGGACCATCAGAGCCTGATGGCGGCCATGTTGCACGATGTGATCGAAGACACCGGCATCGCCAAGGAAGCCCTCAGCCAGCAGTTTGGCGAGACCGTGGCCGAACTGGTCGATGGGGTCAGCAAGCTGACCCAGATGAATTTCGAAACCAAGGCCGAGGCGCAGGCGGAAAACTTCCAGAAGATGGCCATGGCCATGGCCCGCGACATCCGCGTGATCCTGGTCAAGCTGGCGGACCGCCTGCACAACATGCGCACACTGGAAGTGCTGTCTGGCGAAAAACGCCGGCGCATCGCCAAGGAAACCCTCGAAATCTACGCCCCCATCGCCAACCGCCTGGGGATGCACAATGTGCGGGTGGAGTTCGAAGACCTTGGCTTCAAGGCCATGCACCCGATGCGCTCGTCGCTGATTTACCGTGCAGTGAAGAGCGCACGCGGCAACCGCAAAGAGATCGTCGCCAAGATCGAGCACTCGCTGGCCAACTGCCTGGCCGCCGACGGCATCGAGGGCGAGGTCAGCGGTCGGCAGAAACACCTCTATGGCATCTACAAGAAGATGCGCGGCAAGCGCCGTGCCTTCAACGAGATCATGGACGTGTATGCCTTCCGCATCATCGTCGACAAGGTGGATACCTGCTACCGCGTGCTCGGCGCCGTGCACAACCTCTACAAGCCGCTGCCCGGGCGCTTCAAGGATTACATCGCGATCCCCAAGGCCAACGGCTACCAGTCGTTGCACACTACCCTGTTCGGCATGCACGGCGTGCCCATCGAAATCCAGATCCGCACCCGCGAAATGGAAGAGATGGCCAACAACGGCATCGCTGCACACTGGCTGTACAAGTCCAACGACGACGAGCAGCCCAAGGGCAGCCACGCGCGTGCCCGCCAGTGGGTCAAGGGCATCCTCGAACTGCAGCAACGTGCCGGCAACTCCCTGGAATTCATCGAGAGCGTGAAGATCGACCTGTTCCCGGACGAGGTCTACGTATTCACCCCCAAAGGCCGGATCATGGAGTTGCCCAAAGGCTCCACGGCCGTCGATTTCGCCTATGCGGTGCACACCGACGTTGGTAACAGCTGTATCGCGTGCCGCATCAACCGCCGCCTGGCGCCACTGTCCGAACCGCTACAAAGCGGCTCGACAGTAGAAATCGTCAGCGCCCCGGGCGCTCGGCCAAACCCGGCCTGGCTCAACTTTGTGGTCTCCGGCAAGGCGCGCACGAATATCCGCCACGCGCTCAAGCAACAGCGCCGCTCGGAGTCCATCAGCCTGGGCGAGCGCCTGCTGAACAAGGTGCTCACAGGCTTCGACAGCAGCCTGGAGAAAATCCCTCAGGAACGCGTCCAGTCTATTCTCGCCGAATACCGCCTGGAGCTGATAGAAGACCTGCTCGAAGACATCGGCCTGGGCAACCGCATGGCCTACGTGGTCGCGCGCCGCCTGCTGTCGGCCGAAGGCGAACAGCTGCCGGCGCCAGAAGGCCCGCTGGCGATCCGCGGTACCGAAGGCCTGGTGCTGAGCTACGCCAAGTGCTGCACGCCGATCCCGGGTGACCCGATTGTCGGCCACCTGTCGGCCGGCAAGGGCATGGTCGTGCACCTGGAGAACTGCCGCAACATCAGTGAAATCCGCCACAACCCCGAAAAGTGCGTGCAGCTCTCCTGGGCCAAGGACATCACTGGCGAGTTCAATGTCGAACTGCGTGTCGAGCTGGAACACCAGCGCGGGCTGATCGCCCTGCTGGCCAGCAGCGTCAACGCCGCCGACGGTAACATCGAAAAGATCAGCATGGACGAACGCGACGGCCGTATCAGCGTGGTCCAACTGGTGGTCAGCGTGCACGACCGCGTGCACCTGGCGCGTGTGATCAAGAAGCTGCGTACCCTGACCGGTGTGGTCCGCATCACCCGCATGCGTACGTAGTCCGCCAACCGCAAGGAGTCATCATGAGCAAAACCGTCATCAACAGCGACAAGGCCCCTGCCGCCATCGGCACCTACTCGCAGGCGATCAAGGCCGGCAACACCGTGTACATGTCGGGCCAAATCCCTCTGGACCCGAAGACCATGGAACTGGTCGAAGGCTTCGAAGCCCAGACCGTGCAGGTGTTCGAGAACCTCAAGGCCGTGGCTGAAGCCGCTGGCGGTTCGTTCAAGGACATCGTGAAACTGAACATCTTCCTCACCGACCTGAGCCACTTCGCCAAGGTAAACGAGGTGATGGGCCGCTACTTCGAACAGCCCTACCCAGCCCGCGCTGCCATCGGCGTTGCCGCGCTGCCGAAAGGCTCTCAGGTCGAAATGGACGCCATCCTGGTCATCGAATGATGCCCGGGTGACGGGCCCTGCCCGTCACCCTCCTTACTCCGCAAGGTTATCCCGTCATGCGTCAAGCACTGCCCTTCGCGCTGGCAGCCCTGCTACTGGGCGGCTGCACCAGCCACAAACCCGAAGATTTCAACGGCATCTGGATCAACCAGGAAGCCATCACTGCGGCGGTCAAAGCCGGCAGCCTGCGCCAGGCGCTGAATGAGCACGGCCCAGTGTTCGAGTGGAAGCTCGACGTGGCCAATCAGCAAGCTAGCTATAGCAATGGTTTCGAGGCCGCTGACGGCCAGCTGAGCGCCAATGACAAGCAATGGCAGGCCAGCTTCCAGGGCGGCCAGACCGAGCAGCTTTCGCTCGATGGCGACGAGCTGCTGGCCGTCGACCAGAACGGCGCCAAGCAAACCTTCGTGCGCGCAAAGGCGTCGGTGTCAGCCAACGCACCACTTGGCAGCAGCTTCGAGAAAGCGCTGTACCAGGCCTACCTGGGCGGTAACTGGAAGATCGTCGAAGGCCAGGGCAAAGGTGCCAGCGTGCGCTTCAGCGACACCGGCAACGTCACCGGCCTACCCGGGCCGGACCGCTTCGCCCTGTGCCTGGCGGGTGATTGTGCGACCATGGGTGGCAGCAATGACAGCCTGTGGCTGGAGCGCAACCAGCGCGGTGCACCGTTCATCATCAAGCGCGATGGCGACAAGCTGGAGATTTTCCAGGCAGTGAACCGTGCGCAGCCGGATGAAATGCCGGAGCTGGCAGCCGGCAAGCGTCAGTGGACGCTGGAGCGCACCTGAGATGATGCGCGCCCCCTGTAGGAGCGGGTTTACCCGCGAAGAAGACACCGCGGTGGATGGCACGGGCTTCGCCCGTGTTCGCGGGCAAGCCCGCTCCCACAGGGATCGCGCCAGCTTTTAGAAATTGAGCAAGACAGTTGCTCCCACAAGGCATCGCGCCAGTTGCCAGCTAGGCTTTTCCTGCCAGGATCGCGGCGTAGCCTTCCTTGTAGCTCGGATATACCGGCGCCCAACCCAGCGCCCGCGCCCGGGCATTACTGCAGCGCTTGCTGCCGGTACGCCGTACCCGTTGCTCATCGGACCACTCGGTAACCCCCATATACGCCCGCAGCCAGGCCACCACATCGGCCAGCGGCGCCGGGTCATCGTCGACACCGATGTAGCAATCATCCACTGCCTTGCCATCAGCATCGGCCTGCAGCAGAAACGCCAGCAGGCTGGCGGCATCTTCGGCATGAATGCGGTTGCCATACAGCGGCGGCTCCTCGGCCACGCGGTAACCCTGACGCACCTGGCTCAGCAACCACTCGCGCCCCGGGCCATAGATACCGGTCAGGCGGACCACGCTCGCCGGGATGCCGCTGCCCAATGCCAACCGTTCAGCCTCCAGCATCACCCGCCCGGAATAGCCCTCAGGCTCGGTGGCAGCGCCCTCCTCTATCCACTCGCCGCCCTTCTGCGCATACACGCTGCTGCTGGAGACGAACAACAGCCGGCGCGGGCGTTGGCCACGTTCGGCCAACCAGGCCAACACATGGCGCAAACCATCGACATAGGCTGCCTGGTAACCCGCCTCATCGTGCTGGCTGGCTGCCACGCAGTACACCAGGTAGTCCAGCGCGCCCT
Organism: Pseudomonas sp. BP6; assembly: GCF_017875935.1. Classification (NCBI taxonomy): domain Bacteria; kingdom Pseudomonadati; phylum Pseudomonadota; class Gammaproteobacteria; order Pseudomonadales; family Pseudomonadaceae; genus Pseudomonas; species Pseudomonas sp. BP6. Next base: position 5,443,583 of record NZ_JAGINI010000001.1, on the reverse strand, counting down.
GTGGCCAGGCCTGCGGTATCGACGGTTCGGCCAAGTCTGCAGCAACCGGCTGAACCCCAGCGGGCAGCTGATTAACAGAACGGCGCAGGCCGCTCACCTTCCAACCTTTAGCCAACATCTGCCTGGCCAGACGCCCACCCACATCACCACAACCCACCACCATCACGGAAAGGTCTGACATCTCTAAACTCCCCTAGACCAATTGATCAGCCTGGCCACGCTACACGATGGGCGGCTAGACCATAGGCGAAAAAAGCTACAATATTACTTTTGTTAACAAGAATTACTTGCAATAATGGCCGCCAATTTGTTCTCGGCCTGCATCGAGGCCTTGGAGAACGTTCACTTTTTCTTCATCAGGTCCGGCCAGCATGACACGTACTCAATCTTCCGCTTCGCCAACCCCGTCGCGCGCCTGGCGCGCCATCGCCGCGCTGACACTTAGCCTGGTGCTGGCCCCGGTGGCCATGGCCGATGAGCCAACCACCAACGCCGCCACACCTGCTGCTGCCACTGCTCCGGCCGCACCCGCTGCTGCCCCAGCCGATGCGCCGGCGCCTGATGCCACTGCCACCAACCCGGCAGATGCACCGGCCGCGGCAGACCCGAGCGTTCAAGCCCTGGTCGAAGACACCTCGCTGGGCATGGCCCATGACCTGTCGCCATGGGGCATGTACAAGAACGCCGACATCGTGGTGAAGATCGTCATGATCGGCCTGGCCATCGCCTCCATCATCACCTGGACCATCTGGATTGCCAAAGGCTTCGAGCTGATGGGCGCCAAGCGCCGCCTGCGTGGCGAAATCGCCCAGCTGAAGAAGTCCACCACCCTCAAAGAAGCCAGCGAAGTCTCCAACAAGGCAGGCACCCTGGCCCATACCCTGGTCCATGATGCCCTCGAAGAGATGCGTCTTTCGGCGAACGCTCGCGAAAAAGAAGGCATCAAGGAACGCGTCAGTTTCCGTCTGGAGCGCCTGGTGCATGCCAGCGGCCGTACCATGAGCAGCGGCACCGGCGTCCTCGCCACCATCGGCTCCACCGCGCCGTTCGTCGGTCTGTTCGGTACCGTATGGGGCATCATGAACAGCTTCATCGGCATCGCCAAGACCCAGACCACCAACCTGGCCGTAGTTGCCCCAGGTATCGCCGAAGCGCTGCTGGCCACTGCTCTGGGCCTGGTCGCGGCAATCCCGGCCGTGGTCATCTACAACGTCTTCGCCCGCTCCATTGCCGGTTACAAGGCGCAGGTGTCCGATGCCTCCGCCCAGGTACTGCTGCTGGTCAGCCGTGATCTGGACCACCAGGGCAGCGAGCGCGCCGCCCCGCACATGGTGAAAGTGGGGTAAGCCATGGGCCTGCATCTCAACGAAGGTGGCGACGACCTCGCCGAAAACCACGAAATCAACGTTACGCCGTTCATCGACGTGATGCTGGTGCTGCTGATCATCTTCATGGTCGCCGCCCCCTTGGCAACGGTCGACATCAAGGTCGACCTGCCGGCCTCAACCGCCAAACCAGCGCCAAGGCCCGAGAAACCGGTGTTCGTCAGCGTCAAGGCCGACCAGAAGTTGTATGTCGGCGACGATCTGGTTGCTGCACCCGACCAGCTTGGCCCGATGCTCGACGCCAAGACCAAGGGTGACAAGGAAACCACCATCTTCTTCCAGGCTGACAAAGGCGTGGATTACGGCGACCTGATGGAAGTGATGAACAACATGCGCGCGGCCGGCTACCTGAAAGTCGGTCTGGTAGGTCTCGAGACGGCAGCCAAGAAATGATGAAAACGCGCTCTAACATGGCGCGCTACGGTGGCAGCCTGGCGATCGTGCTGGGCGTGCACGTGGTCGCCGTGCTGCTGACGCTCAACTGGTCGGTGCCCCAGGCCATCGAGCTGCCCCCGGCAGCGATGATGGTCGAACTGGCACCGTTGCCGGAGCCTGCGCCACCACCACCCCCAAAGGCAGCTCCGCAGCCACCGGCCCCGGTCGAGGAACCGCCGATGCCGAAGCTGGCAGAAGCGCCCAAGCCCAAGATTGCCATCCCCAAGCCGCCCAAGCCGAAGGCCAAGCCCCAGCCGCCCAAGCCCGAGAAAAAGCCTGAGCCGCCGAAGGAAGCACCCCCCACCGAGCAAACGGTGGATGCGCCGCCCAGCAACACGCCACCGCAGAAGTCCGCGGCACCGGCACCGAGCATTGCGTCCAACAGCAACGCCCTGCCAACCTGGCAGAGCGACCTGCTGCGCCACCTGGCCAAGTACAAGCGCTACCCGGAAGACGCGCGCCGTCGCGGCTTGCAAGGTATGAACCGCCTGCGCTTCGTGGTCGACGCCGAAGGCAAGGTCGTGTCGTACTCCATGGCCGGTGGTTCAGGCAGTGCTTCACTGGATCGGGCGACCTTGGAAATGATCCGTCGGGCCGGCACGGTACCCAAGCCGCCACCCGAGTTGCTGAACAATGGCACGATTGAAGTCGTGGCACCGTTCGTCTACTCACTGGACCGCCGCTGAGACTTTTGTTTCTGTCACAATTCGGCAAGTCTGATAACGTGCGTCTATCGATTGCAGCCGCTATGCTGGGCCCGCAACTTCATGGACGCACGTTATGACCCTCACAGAATTACGCTACATCGTCACACTCGCCCAGGAACAGCACTTCGGCCATGCCGCCGAGCGTTGCCACGTGAGCCAACCAACCCTGTCGGTCGGTGTGAAGAAGCTCGAGGACGAGCTTGGCGTTCTGATCTTCGAGCGCAGCAAAAGCGCAGTACGTCTGACCCCGGTCGGCGAAAGCATCGTCGCCCAGGCGCAGAAGGTACTGGAGCAGGCCCAAGGCATTCGCGAGCTGGCCCAGGCCGGCAAGAATCAGCTGACCGCCCCGCTCAAGGTCGGCGCCATCTACACCGTCGGCCCCTATCTGTTCCCGCACCTGATCCCGCAGCTGCACCGCGTGGCGCCGCAAATGCCGCTGTACATCGAAGAAAACTTCACCCACGTACTGCGCGAAAAGCTGCGCAACGGCGAACTGGACGCGGTGATCATCGCCCTGCCGTTCAACGAAGCCGACGTGCTGACGCTACCGCTATACGACGAACCGTTCTGCGCCCTGATGCCTGCCGACCACCCATGGACGGCGAAGAAGACCATCGACACCGCCATGCTCAACGACAAGAGCCTGTTACTGCTCGGTGAAGGCCACTGTTTCCGCGACCAGGTACTGGAAGCCTGCCCGACCCTGAACAAGGGGGGTGAAGGCTCAAGGCATACCACGGTAGAGTCCAGCTCGCTGGAAACCATCCGTCACATGGTGGCTTCGGGCCTTGGCGTTTCGATCCTGCCGCTGTCGGCAGTGCACAGCCATCACTACGCCCCCGGCGTCATCGAAGTGCGCCCGCTGACGGCACCGGCACCGTTCCGCACGGTAGCCATCGCCTGGCGCGCCAGCTTCCCGCGGCCAAAGGCGATCGAGATCCTCGCCGATTCGATCCGCCTGTGCTCGGTCGCCAAAAACCCTGCGGAACAACCGGCCTGAGTCATGAGTGAGCTGTCGAAGGTCCCGGTCACAGTACTGAAAGGTGTGGGCGAGGCAATGGCGGAGAAACTCGCCAAGGTTGGCCTGGAAAACCTGCAGGACGTGTTGTTCCACCTGCCCCTGCGCTACCAGGACCGCACGCGCGTGGTGCCAATCGGCCAGCTGCGTCCGGGCCAGGATGCGGTTATCGAGGGAGTGGTCAGTGGTACCGATGTGACCATGGGCAAGCGCCGCAGCCTGGTGGTGCGCCTGGGCGACGGCAGCGGTGTGCTGACATTGCGTTTCTACCACTTCAGCAACGCGCAGAAGGAGGGCCTGAAGCGGGGCACCCACCTGCGCTGCTACGGAGAAGCCCGCCCCGGCGCTTCGGGCCTGGAAATCTACCACCCGGAGTACCGCGCGCTGAACGGCAGCGAGCCGCCGCCACCGGTGGAGCAGACTCTGACGCCGATCTACCCGTCCACCGAAGGCCTTACCCAGCAACGCCTGCGCCTGTTGTGCCAGCAGAGCCTTGCCCTGCTTGGCCCGCGCAGCCTGCCCGACTGGCTGCCTGACGAACTTGCCCGGGACTACCAGCTGGCACCCTTGGACGAAGCCATCCGCTACCTTCACAATCCGCCGGCCGATGCCGACCTCGACGAACTCGCCGAAGGCCAGCACTGGGCCCAGCACCGCCTGGCCTTCGAAGAGTTGCTGACCCATCAGCTGTCGCAACAACGCCTGCGCGAAAGCCTGCGCAGCCTGCGTGCGCCGGTACTGCCCAAGGCCACGCACCTGCAGGCGCAGTACCTGGCTAACCTGGGCTTCCAGCCGACCGGCGCGCAGCAACGGGTAGCCAACGAAATTGCCTACGACCTTAGCCAGCACGAACCGATGATGCGCCTGGTGCAGGGCGACGTGGGTGCCGGCAAGACCGTGGTCGCTGCACTGGCAGCGTTGCAGGCGCTGGAAGCTGGCTACCAGGTGGCATTGATGGCACCCACCGAGATCCTCGCCGAGCAGCACTACATTACCTTCAAGCGCTGGCTGGAACCGCTGGGCATCGAAGTCGCCTGGCTAGCCGGTAAACTCAAGGGCAAGGCCCGGGCCGCTTCCCTGGAGCAGATCGCCAACGGCGCCCCCATGGTGGTCGGCACCCACGCGCTGTTCCAGGAAGAGGTAAGGTTCAAGCACCTGGCCCTTGCGATCATCGACGAACAGCACAGGTTTGGCGTGCAGCAACGCCTGGCCCTGCGCAAGAAGGGCGTGGCCGGCGAGCTGTGCCCACACCAGCTGATCATGACCGCCACGCCTATTCCGCGCACCCTGGCCATGAGCGCCTACGCCGACCTGGACACTTCGGTGCTCGACGAATTGCCGCCAGGGCGTACGCCTGTGAACACCGTGCTGGTGGCCGACAGCCGCCGCTTCGAAGTGGTCGAGCGGGTACGTGCCGCCTGCGCCGAGGGGCGCCAGGCCTATTGGGTATGCACGCTGATCGAAGAGTCCGAAGAACTCACCTGCCAGGCCGCCGAAAGCACCTACGAGGAGCTTGGCAGCGCGCTTGGCGAGCTGAGGGTAGGGTTGATCCACGGGCGCATGAAACCGGCAGAAAAAGCCGAGATCATGGCCGAGTTCAAGGCTGGCAACCTGCAGCTTCTGGTCGCCACCACGGTCATCGAGGTGGGCGTGGACGTGCCCAACGCCAGCCTGATGATCATCGAGAACCCCGAGCGCCTGGGCCTTGCACAGTTGCACCAGCTGCGTGGCCGGGTTGGTCGGGGCAGCGCCGTTAGCCATTGCGTACTGCTGTACCACCCACCGCTGTCGCAGATCGGCCGCGAGCGCTTGGGGATCATGCGCGAGACCAACGATGGCTTCATCATCGCCGAAAAAGACCTTGAACTGCGTGGCCCGGGCGAGATGCTTGGTACCCGCCAGACCGGTCTGCTGCAGTTCAAGGTCGCCGACCTGATGCGCGACGCCGACCTGCTGCCAGCCGTGCGCGACGCGGCCCAGGCCCTGGTATCACGCTGGCCGGAACACGTCAGCCCGCTGCTGGACCGCTGGCTGCGCCATGGCCAACAATATGGCCAAGTGTGACGGCAGTCCCAGAATGGATCCAGATTTGCTCGCAGGCTGGTTATACTTCGCGTTTAAAAGAAACAGTGGATACGGACCATGACTGAAGTTGCCCTGGACACCGCAACCCCACACGCCCCCTCTGTCATCAGGCTGCTGCTCGACAAGCTCGGCGTGCCCTACCGCCAGGTGGTCGAACACCCGTACCTGCCAGCGGCTTCGCGGGTGCAGGCTGTCCTTCTCGACGACGAGGTCGGCGCCCTCATGGTGCTGTTCCCGCAGAGCCACCTGCTGGACCTCAACCGCCTGGCCGAGCTGACCGGGCGCAAGCTGACCGCCGTGTCGGTACCGCGCCTGAAGCAGATGCTCGACAAGCACCACCTCAAGGCGCTGCCGGGCATCCCGGCGCTGACCAGCTCGCCATGTCAGTACGAAAAGGCCCTGCTCGACGCCGAAACGGTCTTTATCCAGTCCGGCGAAGCCGGCCTGTTGCTGGAAATCGAACGCGCACACTTCAAGCGCATGCTGGCCAAGGCCAGCGCCAGCAGCTTCGGCCAGCAAGTCGAAGCCATCAGCCCCAACCTCGACCGCCCCGATGATGACACCCGGGAAATCACCAATGCGGTCCAGGCCTTCACTGCCCGACGCATTCAGAAGCGCCTGGAAGAAACCATCGAAATCCCACCGCTCGCCGACAGCGCGCAGAAGATCATCAAGCTGCGGGTAGATCCCAACGCCAGCATCGACGACATCACCGGCGTGGTCGAAACCGACCCGGCGCTGGCGGCACAGGTGGTGAGCTGGGCTGCATCGCCCTACTATGGTTCGCCGGGCAAGATCCGCTCGGTTGAAGACGCCATCGTGCGTGTGCTGGGTTTCGACCTTGTGATCAACCTGGCCTTGGGCCTGGCGCTAGGCAAGACCTTGAGCCTGCCCAAGGACCACCCGCAGCAGGCCACGCCCTACTGGCAACAGTCGATCTACACCGCTGCGATCATCGAAGGCCTGACCCGCGCCATGCCTCGCGCAGAACGCCCCGAGGCCGGGCTGACCTACCTGGCCGGGCTACTGCACAACTTCGGCTACCTGCTGCTGGCGCACGTGTTCCCGCCGCACTTCTCGCTGATTTGCCGCCACCTTGAGGTCAACCCGCATTTGAACCACACCTATGTGGAGCAACACTTGCTGGGCATCAGCCGTGAACAGATCGGTGCCTGGCTGATGAAGCTGTGGGACATGCCGGAAGAGCTGTCGACTGCCTTGCGCTTTCAGCACGATCCGGCCTACGACGGCGAATATTTCGCGTTCCCCAACCTGGTATGCCTGGCCACCCGCCTGCTGCGCTTGCGAGGTATAGGCTCAGGGCCGCAGGAAGAGATTCCTGACGAGCTGCTGGAACGCCTGAGCATTACCCGGGACAAGGCCGAGGATGTGGTGAACAAGGTGCTCGAAGCCGAGAACCTGTTGCGTGAGCTGGCTTCGCAGTTCCATGCACCGCATTAAGCATTAACACATAGCCTGTGGGAGCAACTGTCTTGCTCAATTTCTAAAAGCTGGCGCGATTTGACTGTGGGAGCGGGCTTGCCCGCGAACACCGGCGAAGCCGGTGCCATGCACCGCGTCGCTTGTTTCGCGGGCACGCCCGCTCCCACAGGTAAAGCATCGGCATCCCCGTCGGGCTTCAGCCTTTCTTCTTCGGTTTCAGGTATTTCATCAACCCTTGGAACCACATCACCAACGCCGGGTTGCCCTTGATCTGGATGTGCTTGTCCTGAATCCCCTGCATGAACGCCAGCTGCTTGTTACCCGCCTGCATGGTGGCGAAGCCATAGGCGGCGTCCTTGAAGGCAATGGCGAACGCCGGCTGTGGGTGTGCGCCGCCCTTGCTGCTGATGCGCTCATTCTCGACGATGAAGTGCCGGGCGACCTTGCCGTCCAGGGTCTGCATCTGGAACACCAGGTCCTTGCCCTTGAGCTGCTGCTGGAATGCGGGGTTATTACGACTGGCCCTGGCCATCAACAGCCCCATGGCCCAGAGAAGAAAGCGAAACTTCATCAACGCGCCTCGAATGAAAAGTGACTAAGGCGCGCAGTTTATCCTTTTCCAGAACTATTTATGCAAGTTCGAAACATTTTGCCTGCAGAAAGCACAACGGGCGCCCCGAGGCGCCCGCTTGGCTGACACTGGAATTGTCAGGGAGCGATCACTTGCCTTTCTTGGCTGGCTTGGCGGGAGCGTTAACGCTGTCGCGCAGGTTCTTGCCAGGCTTGAAGGCCACGGTATTGCTGGCCTTGATCTTGACCGGCTCACCCGTTTGCGGGTTCTTGCCGGTACGCGCGCCGCGATGACGTTTTTCGAAGGTGCCGAAACCGACCAGGGTAACTGTGTCCTTGTCCAGGGCACCGGTGATGCTGTCGAGAATCGCGTTCAAAACCTGATTGGCCTTTTCCTTGGTCAGATCAGCCTTATCGGCGATGACGGCGGCGAGTTCTGGTTTGCGCATAGTGAAGCCTCTTTGACGGAATTCTTGTTGTTATGCCGTGCTGCCTCTGGGAGCAGCGCTCAAGGCACCGCAGGCTCTAATCTGCGGCAGACGGGAGTGAGAATGGCACGAGCTCAGGGGCCGCGCCAGTATCTGGGCGGCCATTGTGCAGGCAACAACAGGATAAATCCGACAGAACGCGCGCTATTTACGCCATAACCGGTGGCAACTGACGATTCAGCGCCAGCTTCTCCATCACCGCCGTCCCGGTAAGGGCGTAGCCCAGCAGCTTGCCGTCGGCATCAAGGCAGAGCACCTTGAGGTCACTGCCCTGCCCCTCTACCTGCCAGATGCCTTCGCAGCCCTGTGGCGCTGGCGAGACCACCAGCGGACACGCCGGGGTTTTCACGGTGATAGGCATCGGCCCGTAGGAAACTGCCGTCGGCTTGCCGGCCAAGGTTTGCGCCAGCGCCCGGGCACAGCTCATCAGCGGCATCACGTACAGCAGGTTGATGCCATCGACTTCGGCACAGTCGCCAAGGGCGAAGATGTTGGCGTGTGAAGTACGTAGCTCGCGGTCTACGCTTACGCCACGGTTGGTCTGCAGGCCGGCCGCGGCAGCCAGGTCGGTACGTGGGCGCAGGCCGATGGCCGAAACCACCAGGTCGCTGGCAATCACGCTGCCGTCCGACAGGTGCGCCTCGAGGCCTTGGGTTACCTGCTGCAGGCGGGTCAGCACCGGCCCCAAGTGGAAGCGTACACCCAGGCCCTCCAGCCCACCCTGCACTGCCGCCGCAGCGGCCGGGTGCAGCAGGGTCGGCATGACCTGTTCACACGGCGCCACGACGTCAACCTTGAAGCCGCCCAGGCTCATGTCGTTTGCGAATTCGCAGCCGATAAGGCCGGCACCGAGGATCAGTACACGCTGCTTGCCAGCGGCGGCAGCACGGAAGCGCGCGTAGTCCTCCAGGTCGTTGATCGGGAATACCAGATGGCCGCCATCACCCTCGATCGGCACCTGCACGGTCTGCGCCCCCCAGGCCAGCACCAGGTCGCGGTATTCCACGGCCTCTTCGCCGATCCACAGCCGCTTGTGGCCCGGGTCGATGCCGCTGATGCGGGTATGAGTACGGATCTCTGCGTTCAGTTGCTCGGCCATGGCGCCCGGCTCAGCCATGCACAGGCCGTCGGCGTCCTTCTGCTTGGCAAAGCCCATGGAAAGCATCGGCTTGGAGTAAGAGCGACCATCGTCGGCGGTGATCAGCAACAACGGCGTCTGCGCATCGAGCTTGCGAAATTCACGGGCCAGGTTGTAGCCCGCAAGGCCGGTACCGATGATTACCACAGGGGACGTCATGTCGTGCTTTCCTCGATTAACCGATGGAGATCATTTCAAAGTCGCTTTTGCCGACGCCGCAGTCGGGGCACAGCCAGTCTTCAGGTACATCCTCCCAACGGGTCCCGGGGGCGATGCCGTCGTCGGGCCAGCCTTCGGCTTCGTCGTAGATCAGGCCACAGACAATACATTGCCACTTTTTCATCAGGTCTATTTCCTCGGTTCAGGCTGGGGCTTGTGCTGCTGATGGTCTCTTCGCGGGTAAGCCCGCTCCTGCAGCGACCGCGAATGGGGCCAGTGCTCAATTCGTGGGGGCTTTGTAGCGGCCCTGCCGGCAGTATGCAAGCAGTTGGGGCAATCATGCTAAGCTCGCCGCCTCTCTGGCTGTAACAAAGCATACCGACGTGTCGTACGAATCCCCGCAAGCAGCCGCTGTCGCGTGGCTGCCGTATTCACAACTGGCGACCGACATCGACCAGCCCACCCTTGACTGGCTGTTCGACGAGGGCTCGCTGACCCGCCGCCTGACCCGTCTGTCCATCGATCACTTTTCCGTCACCCCGCTGTTCGAAGGCTGGCAGCCGCTGCGCGATGACGAATGCCAGGCGCTGGGCATCGCTGCCGGCGCCGAAGGCTGGGTGCGCGAAGTGTATCTGCGCGGCCATGGCCAACCTTGGGTATTCGCCCGCAGCGTGGCCAGCCGCAGCGCCCTGGAACGCGGAGGACTGGACCTGGAAACCTTGGGCAGCCGCTCGCTGGGCGAGCTGCTGTTCTGCGACCAGGCGTTCATCCGTCATCCACTCGAAGTGTGCAGTTATCCACAGGCCTGGCTACCGTCCGAAGCTGCACATGCGGCGCTGTGGGGCCGCCGCTCGCGCTTCGAGCGCAACGGCCTGGACCTGCTGGTGGCAGAAGTGTTTCTGCCGGCATTGTGGCAAGCGGCCAAGGAGGAAAACCGCTGATGTACCTGCAACTGCTCAAGTCGCTCAACCGCCTGCACCCGCGGGCCTGGGACTTCGTCCAGCTCAGCCGCATGGACCGGCCGATAGGCATCTACCTGCTGCTGTGGCCGACCCTGTCGGCAGTGTGGATTGCCGGCAACGGGTCACCAACACTGGCCAATGTGCTCATCTTCGGCCTTGGTGTGGTGCTGATGCGCGCGGCCGGCTGCTGTATCAACGACTTTGCCGACCGCAAGGTTGACGGCCACGTCAAGCGTACCGCCGACCGGCCCCTGGCCAGTGGCCGAGTGCGGCCACGCGAGGCGCTGACACTGTTCGCGATTCTGGTAGGAGTGAGTTTCCTGCTGGTGCTGTGCACCAACAGCCGAACCGTCTGGCTGTCATTCGGGGCGGTGGCGTTGGCGTTCTGCTACCCGTTCATGAAGCGCTACACCTACTACCCGCAGGTGGTGCTGGGAGCGGCGTATTCGTGGGGCATTCCGATGGCGTTCACGGCGGCCGGTGGTGACCTGCCGGCCAGTGCCTGGCTGCTGTATATCGCCAACCTGCTGTGGACGGTGGGTTATGACACCTACTACGCCATGGTCGACCGCGATGACGACCTGAAGATTGGCGTGAAATCGACCGCGATCCTGTTCGGCGACGCCGATCGCAGCATCATCCTGACCCTGCAGTTGCTGTCGCTGGGCTGCCTGTTGCTGGCCGGTAGCCGCTTCGATCTGGGTGGCTGGTTCCACCTCGGGTTGCTGGGTGCGGCGGCGTGCTTTGCCTGGGAATACTGGTCGACGCGCAAGCTGGACCGGGAATCGTGCTTCAAGGCGTTTCTGCACAATCACTGGGCTGGGTTGCTGGTGTTTATCGGGGTGGTGCTGGATTACGCGTTGCGCTGAGTGTTTTGGGGCCGCTGTGCGGCCCCGGCTATCTCAAGGCTTGGCAACGTGCCAGACGTCTTTCACGCCGTCACCGGTCATGTCGCCGGCCTTCTTGTCCTTGATGAAGGTATACAGCGGCTTGCCGTCGTAAGCCCACTGCATCGAACCGTCGTCACGCGTTACATGGGTCCATTTATCCTTCGGTGCTTCGTCTTCTTTCTTGACCATCAACGGTGGCCAGTTCTTGGCACAATCGCCATTGCACATCGACTTGCCACCCGCATCCTTGTCAAAGGTGTACAGGGTCATGCCGGAATGATCGACCCACATGCCGTCCTTCTCCATGGCATGGTGGGCCAACGCCACCCCCGGGAGCGCCAGCGCAGTGAAAAGGGCCATCCAGCTCAGCGTATGTCGTGTCATTGGATTCACCATTGTTTCGGGGGAAATGAGTTCGGGTTGCCATTACGGCGGCCCTCTGTAGCCTAGTTCAGTCACGGAATGTCGCCAGAACGGCCAACACCCTGTCACACAGCTGCAATAATTCCGTTATCTAATGCGGGCCAAGACACCGAATCCAGGAGAGGTTTTGAGCATGGTAGGCAGGAACATTCTGATCGTCGACGACGAAGCGCCCATTCGCGAGATGATCGCCGTTGCCCTGGAAATGGCCGGCTATGACTGCCTGGAAGCGGAAAACTCGCAACAGGCCCATGCGATCATCGTCGACCGCAAACCGGACCTGATCCTGCTCGACTGGATGTTGCCGGGCACCTCCGGCATCGAGCTGGCCCGTCGCCTGAAGCGCGACGAGCTGACCGGTGATATCCCGATCATCATGCTCACCGCCAAGGGTGAAGAGGACAACAAGATCCAGGGCCTGGAAGTGGGCGCCGACGACTACATCACCAAGCCGTTCTCGCCGCGTGAACTGGTGGCGCGACTGAAAGCCGTGCTGCGCCGCACTGGCCCGAGCGACAGCGAGGCGCCGATCGAGGTCGGCGGCCTGCTGCTCGATCCGATCAGCCACCGCGTGACCATCGACGGCAAGCCGGCCGAGATGGGCCCTACCGAATACCGCCTGCTGCAGTTTTTCATGACCCACCAGGAGCGCGCCTATACCCGAGGCCAACTGCTGGACCAGGTGTGGGGCGGCAACGTCTATGTCGAGGAACGTACCGTCGACGTGCACATCCGTCGCTTGCGCAAGGCACTGGGTGAAGCTTACGAGAATCTGGTACAAACCGTCCGGGGCACTGGCTACCGCTTCTCGACCAAGAGCTGATCGAGTTCCAGAGCGCCAAGCTGCACGTCGTTGTACAAGGACCGTCAATTGAACCAGAACTGGCACGCAACCCTGATTCGCCATCTGCTGTTGCTGATTACCGTCTGCCTGATCGGCGGGCTGGTCAGCGGCTACTACGGCTGGAGCCTGGCCATTGGCCTGGCGCTCTATCTGGGCTGGACCCTCAAGCAATTGCTGCGCTTGCACGACTGGCTGCGCAATCACCAACCTGACGAAGCACCACCCGATGGCTACGGCCTGTGGGGCGAGGTGTTCGATAGCATCTACCACCTGCAACGCCGCGACCAGCGTGTGCGCGGCCGCCTGCAGGCAGTGATCGACCGGGTGCAGGAGTCCACCGCCGCGCTGCGTGACGCGGTGATCATGCTCGACAGCGACGGCAACCTGGAATGGTGGAACCGCGCCGCCGAGACCCTGCTGGGCTTCAAGACCCCACAGGACGGCGGCCAGCAGGTGACCAATCTGGTGCGCCACCCGCTCTTCAAAGAGTACTTCGAGGCAGAAAACTACCTCGAACCGCTGGAAATCCCTTCGCCGATCAATGATCGCATGCGTGTGCAGTTGCACATCACCCGCTACGGCAACAATGAACACCTGATGCTGGTGCGCGATGTCACCCGCATCCACCAGTTGGAACAGATGCGCAAGGACTTCGTCGCCAACGTGTCCCACGAGCTGCGCACGCCGCTGACGGTAATCACCGGCTACCTGGAAACCCTGCTGGACAACGTCGAAGACGTGAACCCACGGTGGAGCCGCGCCCTGCAGCAGATGAGCCAGCAAGGCTCGCGCATGCAAACCCTGCTCAACGATTTGTTGCTACTGGCCAAACTGGAAGCCACCGATTACCCATCGGACAACCAGCCGGTGGCAGTCGATGCCCTGCTCGCCGCCATCAAGAACGACGCCCAGGCCTTGTCCGGGCCGCGCAACCAGCACATCAGCCTGGAAGCTGCGCCCGGCCTGAAGCTGAAGGGCAGCGAGTCGGAACTGCGCAGTGCCTTTTCCAATCTGGTGTTCAATGCAGTCAAGTACACCCAGGACGAAGGCAACATCCGTATCCGCTGGTGGGTCGATGCCCAGGGCGCTCACCTGTCGGTGCAGGACTCGGGGGTGGGCATCGATGCCAAGCACTTGCCACGCCTGACCGAGCGTTTCTACCGGGTAGACTCCAGCCGTGCATCGAATACCGGCGGGACCGGGTTGGGGCTCGCAATCGTCAAGCATGTGCTGATGCGCCACCGCGGCAAGCTGGAAATCAGCAGTGTACCGGGGCATGGCAGCACCTTCACCTGCCACTTTCCGCCAGCACAATTGGCCAACGAAAAGGCTTGAGATTGGGGCTGCGGCGCAGCCCTTCGCGGGCATGCCTGCTGCCACTTGGACCGCAATGAGTCCGCTGCCCTTTGCTTTTACGGCCCCAGCCGCTACATTGGATTCCCCGTGCCAGCAAAAGCTGGCACTTTTTTTCTCTCTATCTCAAAGACGGACCCCGTAAAAACTCCATCATGGACCCTTCTTCTGGTATCAGCCTCACCTCGTTATTCGCCGATTTCGGCATGATCATTTTTGCCTTCCTGCTGGTGCTGCTCAACGGCTTCTTCGTTGCTGCGGAGTTCGCCATGGTCAAGCTGCGCGCCACACGCGTAGAGGCCATCGCCGAAAAGCACGGCTGGCGCGGCAACATCCTGCGCAAGGTTCACAACCAGCTCGACGCCTACCTGTCGGCCTGCCAGTTGGGCATCACCCTCGCCTCGCTGGGCCTGGGCTGGGTGGGTGAGCCCGCCTTCGCCCACCTGCTGGAGCCATTGCTGGCTTATTTCGGCGTGGACAGCGCCGAGCTGATCAAGGGCATCTCGTTCTTCGTCGCCTTCTTCGTCATCTCGTACCTGCACATCGTGATCGGCGAACTGGCACCCAAGTCCTGGGCTATCCGCAAGCCAGAGCTGCTGTCGCTGTGGACTGCCGTGCCGCTGTACCTGTTCTACTGGGCGATGTACCCGGCCATCTACCTGCTCAATGCCAGTGCCAACACCATCCTGCGCATTGCGGGCCAGGGCGAGCCTGGCCCGCACCACGAACACCACTACAGCCGCGAAGAGCTCAAGCTGATCCTGCACTCCAGCCGTGGCCAGGACCCAAGCGACCAAGGCATGCGCGTGCTGGCCTCGGCCGTGGAAATGGGCGAGCTGGAAGTGGTCGACTGGGCCAACTCGCGTGAGGACATGATCAGCATCGACGCTCATGCGCCTCTGAAGCAGATCCTGGCCCTGGTGCGCCGCCACAAGTTCAGCCGCTACCCGGTGTACGACGCCGAACGAGAAGAATTCACCGGCCTGCTGCACATCAAGGACCTGCTGCTGGAGCTGGCTGAGCTGGAGCACTTGCCAGAGACCATCGACCTGGAGGACCTTGCCCGGCCACTCGAACGCGTGTCGCGGCACATGCCGCTGGCCCAGTTGCTGGAGCAGTTCCGTAAGGGCGGAGCGCACTTCGTGCTGGTCGAGGAAGCCGATGGCAAGGTGATCGGCTACCTGACCATGGAAGACGTGCTGGAAGTGCTGGTAGGCGACATCCAGGACGAACACCGCAAGACCGAGCGTGGCATTCTCGCCTACCAGCCGGGCAAGCTGCTGGTGCGCGGCGACACCCCCCTGTTCAAGGTCGAGCGCTTGCTGGGTATCGACCTTGACCACATCGAGGCAGAAACCTTGGCCGGGCTGATTTACGAAACGCTCAAGCGCGTGCCTGAAGAAGAGGAGTCGCTGGAGGTCGAAGGGCTGCGCATCATCATCAAGAAGATGAAAGGGCCCAAGATCGTACTGGCCAAGGTGCTGAAGCTGGATTGATGGCCAAATCGCTCAGGGGTTGCCGGCAGTGAAATCCGGCATCCCGCTGATCGGCCTGTCGAAGCGGTAAGGTATCGACTCCAGCGCCAACCCCACATTGCGCTGCACCACAAAATGCAGGTGCGGCCCAGTGCTGTTGCCGGTATTGCCCGACTTGGCCAGCATCTGGCCCTGCCGTACCCGTTGCCCCTCCGCCACCACCACCGAACCGCGCATCAGGTGAAGGTATACGCCCATGGTGCCATCAGGGTGCAAAATCCTGACAAAGTTACCCGAGGGGTTGGGGCCGCGCCCGCTCTGGCTGTTCTCCGTCTTCACCACCACCCCTTCCCGCGCCGCGATGATGGTGGTGCCTTCGGGCATGGCGATATCCATGGCGTAGCGCCCTTTGGGTCCAAAATGACTGACGCGACCATTGGGGCCCTGAGTGACACGGAACGGCCCGCCAATCCACGGGAACGCATAGCGGAAGCCCTGGGGCCGTTTGCCCGGGTCACCCATGGCCTGCAGCAGGGTCGAACGGTAGTTCAGCAGCAGCCCGGGCCGCCCCCTGAGCACACTGAGCATCTGCGTGCTGCGCGGCGGCAGCAGCCGGCGCACGATACGCGGGGCATCGCCGCCTTGTGCGTTGACCAGGTTGTCCAGCCGCAACTCTACCTCTACCGGCACATGCAGCTCGTTACGTGCGGAAAAGCTCACGCCACCGTCGAAGGTTTTCGCATTCAGCCGCACTTGGCCTTCGAGCGTTTCGACCATGGGCTCGCGCAGCACCAAGGGCTTGGCGCCGGGGCCAGGCCGGTCGGAATAGGAGATGACACCGGAATCGTCGGTGATCTTGTAGAGCGTCACGCCCTGGCTCGACACTGAGGCCATGAGCAATGCACAGAACAGCAGCAGGCGGGCGGGCATGATAGTGGCTTTTTGACAGTTATGATCTGTCGAAGCCTAGCAGCGGGTTTTACGGTCGGTATTGCAGCTGGTCGGATGGGCGACGCGAGCTTTTGCCAGGAGCACCTTGTGCTGCTCCTGCCAAAAGCATGGCGCGGGGCCGGGGTCAGCCACCAGGTGTGAAGTGCTTCTGCGCAGTGCCGCGGGCGATCAACCGAGAAAGGTAGTCGAGCTTCTGGGCATCCTGGTCGACAAACTTGAACGTCAACTGCAACCAGTCACTGTCTGGTTTTGGCTCCAGCGCCGCGACAGCATGCAGGTAGCCGTTCAGGCGAGCGACTTCGGCACTTTCGCCCTGCTCCAGGTCCAGCACCGCACCTTCCAGCACCTGTGGCAGCGCTTCGCTGCGGCGTACCACCAGCAGTGCCTCTTTCAGGCTCAACGCCTTGATCACACATGGCTGCGTACCACTGGCCAGGCGCAGCTGGCCCTGGCCACGACCGCTCGGCGCGGGGGCAGCAGGTGCAGGAGCCGCGACCAAAGGCTTGGCCGACGCCGGCGCTGGCGCCGCAACCTTGACCGCTTCCGGCTTGCCCGCAGTCAGCGCGTTCAACGAATCGTTGGCAAACGCCGAATTGGCTCGTGCCGGGCCGATGGCCATCAGGCTGTCGAGCTTGCCGATCTTGGTCAGGGCTTTCTTTACCTTGGTCAGCAGTTGCTCGTTGGTGAACGGCTTGCCTACAAAATCGGAAACGCCTGCCTGGATCGCCTGAATGACGTTTTCCTTGTCACCACGGCTGGTCACCATGATGAACTGCAGATTTTTCAGTGCAGGCTGCTGACGGCACCAGGTAAGCAGTTCCAGGCCTGACATTTCCGGCATTTCCCAGTCGCACAGGACCAGGTCGAACGCTTCCTTGCCGAGCATGGCCATGGCCTTGCGACCGTTGACCGCGTCGTCGATGGCCATACCCGGGAAGGCATTACGCAGACACTTGCGGACCAGATCACGGATAAACGGGGCGTCATCCACGACCAGCACATTCACTTTACTCATCGATACTCCTTACGAATCCCGCCTAGCCTACTGCCAATGATGGCTACTTGCCACAACCTGGTCACGCCGGGACCTCTTCACATCGTTCGCGGGTGCCTGCCGGCTCTCGACCGCAAACGAAAACGCCCGGCCAAGGCCGGGCGTCGATGCTCGGGAGCAACCTTACTTATCGTCAGATTCGCCCAGAACATTAGCCTTTTCGCCGTTGGCGACAGCAGTGCCCTGCACTTCTGCCGTCATGCGCTTGAGCCCCATGTGGCGCACATCGGTGCCGCGCACCAGGTAGATCACCAGTTCGGAGATGTTGCGCGCATGGTCGCCAATACGCTCCAGTGAACGCAGCACCCAGATCACGCTCAGCACCCGCGAGATAGAGCGCGGGTCTTCCATCATGTAGGTCACCAGTTCACGCAGCGCGGTCTTGTATTCGCGGTCGATGGTCTTGTCGTACTGGGCCACCGACAGCGCCAGGTCGGCGTCGAAGCGGGCAAAGGCGTCCAGCGCATCACGGACCATGTTGCGCACCTGGTCGCCAATATGGCGTACCTCGACATAGCCACGTGGCGACTCGCCCTCTTCGCACAGCTGGATGGCGCGGCGGGCGATCTTGGTCGACTCGTCACCGATGCGTTCCAAGTCGATCACCGACTTGGAAATGCTGATGATCAGGCGCAGGTCCGAGGCCGCTGGCTGGCGGCGGGCGAGGATGCGCAAGCACTCCTCGTCGATGTTGCGCTCCATCTGGTTGATCTGCTCGTCAACCTCGCGCACCTGCTGGGCCAGACCAGAGTCGGCTTCGATCAGCGCGGTAACCGCGTCGTTGACCTGCTTTTCCACCAGCCCGCCCATGGCCAGCAGGTGGCTGCGCACCTCTTCGAGCTCGGCGTTGAACTGCTGGGAAATGTGATGGGTAAGGCTTTCTTTGTTGATCATCGTTTTGTCCTTTGGTAGCGCGGCCCTGTAGGAGCGGGTTCACCCGCGAACACCGGCAACGCCAGTGCCAGACACCGAGGTGCCTGTTTCGCGAGCGGCGCTTAGCCGTAGCGACCGGTGATGTAGTCTTCGGTCTGCTTCTTCGCCGGGTTGGTGAACAGGGTATCGGTATCCCCGAATTCGACCAGTTTGCCCATGTACATGAACGCGGTGTAGTCCGAAACACGCGCCGCTTGCTGCATGTTGTGGGTCACGATGACGATGGTGTACTTGGATTTCAATTCGTAGATCAGTTCTTCGACCTTCAAGGTCGAGATCGGGTCCAGCGCCGAGCACGGCTCGTCAAGCAGCAACACCTCCGGCTCCACGGCAATGGTACGGGCGATGACCAGACGCTGCTGCTGGCCACCGGACAGGCCCAGCGCCGACTCGTGCAGGCGATCCTTGACCTCGTCCCACAAGGCGGCGCCCTTCAACGCCCACTCGACGGCTTCATCGAGCACGCGCTTCTTGTTGATGCCCTGGATGCGCAGGCCGTAGACCACGTTCTCGTAGATGGTCTTGGGGAACGGGTTCGGCTTCTGGAACACCATGCCCACACGCCGGCGCAGTTCGGCAACGTCTTCGCCTTTGCGGTAAATATTGTTGCCGTACAGGTTGATGGCACCTTCCACACGGCAACCGTCAACCAGATCGTTCATCCGATTGAAGGTGCGCAGCAGGGTCGACTTGCCGCAGCCGGATGGGCCGATGAAGGCGGTCACGCGCTGCTTCGGGATGTTCATCTGCACGTCGAACAGCGCTTGCTTGTCGCCATAGAACAGGCTCAGGCCCGGCACTTCGATGGCCACGGTTTCTTCAGCCAGGCGCAGGCTCTGCTTGTTGCGGCCCAGGGCAGACATGTCGATGCCATGGGTGTGGGAATCTTGCTGCATGGTCAACTCCATACGCTATCAATTCGTTTCAAAGGCCCGCCCGGCTTACGGGCGGCACGCTTGCAATCAGGGTCAGCTGTCCAGCGCCTTGTACTTCTCGCGCAGGTGGTTGCGGATCCACACGGCAGAGAGGTTGAGGGTCGCGATTACCAGCACCAGCAGCAGCGCAGTGGCGTATACCAGCGGCCGAGCGGCTTCGACGTTCGGGCTCTGGAAGCCGACGTCATAGATGTGGAAGCCCAGGTGCATGATCTTCTGGTCCAGATGCAGATACGGGTAGTTACCATCCACCGGCAGCGATGGCGCCAGCTTCACCACACCCACCAGCATCAGCGGCGCCACTTCGCCGGCGGCACGGGCCACGGCAAGGATCATGCCGGTCATCATGGCCGGACTGGCCATGGGCAGGACGATTTTCCACAGGGTCTCGGCCTTGGTTGCACCCAACGCCAACGAGCCTTCACGCACGGTGCGCGGGATACGCGCCAGGCCTTCTTCGGTGGCCACGATCACCACCGGCACCGCCAGCAATGCCAGGGTCAGCGATGCCCACAGCAGCCCCGGAGTACCCAGCGTCGGCGCCGGCAGTGCTTCCGGGAAGAACAGGCGGTCGATCGAACCACCCAGTACGTAGACGAAGAAGCCCAGACCGAACACACCGTAGACGATCGCAGGAACACCGGCCAGGTTGTTCACCGCAATGCGGATAAGCCGGGTGACCGGACCCTGCCTGGCGTATTCACGCAGGTAAACGGCAGCCAGCACGCCGAACGGGGTGACGATCACCGCCATGATCAAGGTCATCATCACGGTACCGAAGATGGCAGGGAAGATACCGCCCTCGGTGTTGGCTTCACGCGGGTCGTCGCTGAGGAACTCCCAGACCTTGCCGAAATAAGTACCCAACTTGGTGAGCGCCGACATGCCGTTCGGCTGAATGGCATGCACCACCTTGCTCAGGTTGATTTCCACTTCACGGCCATTGGCATCGCGGGCCACCAGGCTGTCACGGGCAAAGGCCTGGTGCAGGCCAGTCAGGCGGTCTTCGATAGCCTTGTAGCGGCTGTTCAGTTCGGCACGGTCGGCGTCCATGTCGGCTTGCGCGGCGGCGTCCAGCTTGCCGTCCAGCTCCAGCTTGCGCGCCTGCAAACGCAGGCGCTCGAGGCCATGGTTGATGGCCCCGATATCCTTCTTCTCGAGGCTTTGCAGCTCGTTGTTGAGCTGGTTGGCGCGTTTGAGACGGGCCTGCAGTTCGTTCCAGGCGGCAGGCCCCTCAGCGACTACGCGGCCTTCTTCCTTGACGCTGACCAGGTAGCCGTAAAAATTGCCCCACTCACGGCGTTCCACGGCAATCAGGTCGGCTGGGTGTTGCTCATCGACCAGCCAGTCGCCGACCACCCAGGTGAAGTCGCTACCATTGAGGTCGCGGTTACCCACCTTGATCAGCTCTCGGGTCATGAACTCCGGCCCCTGGTCAGGCACCGGCAGGCCAGCCCCCTTCAGACGAGCTCGGGGTACTTCCTCCTTCTGCACCACTTCACCAATGACGACGTGATCGGCCTGGCCCGGCACCTTGTAGGTGGCCTGGACAAGATCGGCTGGCCAGAAGTGGCCCAGGCCACGCACGGCGATCACCGCCAGCAGGCCGACGGTCATGATCACGGCCATGGCCACCGCACCGCCGCTCATCCAGACGCCTGGGGCGCCGCTCTTGAACCAGCCTTTGAGGGAATCCTTTTTCACGGATCGCTACCTTTCTATCAAAGCGACGAGTATTTCTTGCGCAGACGCTGGCGAATCAGCTCGGCCAAGGTGTTCATGACGAAGGTGAACATCAGCAGCACCAGGGCGGCCAGGAACAGCACGCGATAGTGGCTGCCACCGACTTCCGATTCCGGCATTTCCACAGCCACGTTGGCGGCCAGGGTGCGCATGCCCTCGAACAGGTTCATCTCCATCACCGGTGTGTTGCCGGTCGCCATCAGCACGATCATGGTCTCGCCTACCGCACGGCCCATGCCGATCATCAACGCCGAGAAGATGCCCGGGCTGGCAGTGAGGATGACCACGCGGGTCAGCGTCTGCCAAGGCGTCGCGCCCAGTGCCAGCGAGCCCAGGGTCAGACTGCGCGGCACACTGAACACGGCGTCTTCGGCAATCGAGTAGATGTTCGGGATGACCGCGAAGCCCATGGCGATACCGACTACAAGGGCGTTGCGCTGGTCGTAGGTGATACCCAAGTCGTTGGTGATCCACAGGCGCATGTCGCCGCCGAAGAACCAGCTTTCCAGATGCGGGCTCATGGTCAGGGCGAACCAGCCGGTGAACAGGATGACCGGAATCAGGATCGCCGCTTCCCAACCATCCGGTACACGCAGGCGGATCGACTCCGGCAGTCGGCTCCAGAAAAAGCCGGCCAGCAGGATACCGATCGGCATCAGCAGGAACAGGCTGAACACACCGGGCAGGTGGCCTTCCAGGTACGGGGCCAAAAACAGGCCGGCGAAGAAGCCAAGGATCACCGTCGGCATCGCTTCCATCAACTCGATCACCGGCTTGACCTTGCGGCGCATGCGCGGGGCCATGAAGTAGGCGGTATAGATGGCTGCGGCAATGGCCAGCGGGGCAGCCAGGATCATGGCGTAGAACGCGGCCTTCAAGGTACCGAAGGTCAGCGGCGACAGGCTCAGTTTGGGCTCGAAGTCAGTGTTCGAAGCGGTCGATTGCCAGACGTATTTCGGCTCGTCATAGTTCTCGTACCACACCTTGCCCCACAGCGCGCTGAACGAAACTTCCGGGTGCGGGTTACGCAGGCTCAACGGCAACAGCTTGCCGCCTTCTTCGATGATGATGCGGTTGGCGCGTGGCGACAGGGCCAGCGTGCCAGGGCCTTCGGCAGCCGGCTCAACCAGCAGGGTTCGGTGTGCAGTGCTGTGGAACACGCCCAGTTTGCCTTCGGCGTCCAGGGCGATGAAGCCCTTGCGGCGCTCTTCGGCGTCGATCTGCACGATTGGCGCCTTGCCCATCTGGAAGGTACGGATCTGCTTGAAGCGCGATTCGCCATCCGGGTCACGGGCCATGAACCATTGGGCCAGCCCCCCCTTGGAGTCACCGATGATCAGCGAAATGCCACCAACCAGCTGGGCGGTGGCGGTAATTTCGGTGTCAGCGCTTTCAGACAGCTTATAACGGCCGTTGAGGCTCTTGTCGCGCAGGCTGAACACATCGGCCGTGGCGCGACCGTTGATCACATACAGCCAGTGCTGGCGTGGGTCGATGAAGATATTCTTCACCGTTTCGGTCATTTGCGGCAGGTCGATGCGGTTCTGCTCGGTGGTGACCTCTTCGGTCATCATGTTTTCCGTGCGGGTCAGTTCGACCACCTGCAGCTGAGCACCAGTAGAGCCGGCCAGCAGCAGGGTGTCCCCATTGACGTTGACGCTGACATGGTCCAGCGCACGCCCCTGCTCGTCGAGCACGAACGATTGCTCGCCGTACGGGTAATCGATGCCAGGGGTGATGGTTTTCTTGTTGTCCGGGTAGGTGATCTTGTAGGTGTGGTGGAACACCAGGGCCTGACCATTGGACAAGCCCAGTACCACCAGCGCGCTGCCCGGCTGGTCAGTACTGATGGAAGTAACCTGGGTGTCCGCCGGCACTGCCAGATCGACACGCTTGAGTTCGTTACCGGTCTTGGTATCGAAGAACAGTGCCTGGCCCTTGTCCGAAACACGCATCCCCACCTGATTCTGCTCTTCAAGCGCGATCATCAGTGGCTTACCGGCATCCTGCTGCAGCCATGTCGGCTCCAGGGCCTTCTTGCTGGTCAGCTCGGCGCCCTGGAACAGTGGCAACACCACATAAGCCAGGTAGAAGAAGATCAGCGTGATGGCCGCCAATACGGCAAGCCCGCCTACCAGTACGTACCAGCGGGTCAGGCGGTCCTTGAGCGCGCGCATGCGCCGCTTGCGTTGCAACTCGGGCGTATTGAAATCAATGCGCACGGGCTGGGAGTTTTGGGTCATGTTGGAATTGGCCAGATCATTCATGCGCACACCCTAGCGGTCCCGTGTGACAAAAACATTACAAAGTGGTGACGCGCGAAAGCCCGCCGCACAGGGAGCCTGGCTTCGGACTGAAAATGCGTGGAAGAGGCCGGGCAGTGGCACCGGCCTCTTCTTAATTACTTACTTCTTTGCAACGTTACCGGTGTGCGACAGGCCCAGGTCAGCCAGGGTCTTGTCGACGACTTTTGCCGGCAGCGGGATGTAGCCGTCCTTCACCACCACCTGCTGGCCCGCTTGCGACAGCACCAGCTTGACGAACTCGGCTTCCAGCGGGGCCAGAGGCTTGTTCGGCGCCTTGTTTACGTAGACGTACAGGAAGCGCGACAGCGGGTAGGTGCCGTTCAGGGCGTTGGCTTCGTTGTCTTCAACAAACTCGCCGCCTTCTTTCTTGGCCAGGGCTACGGTCTTGACGCTGGCGGTCTTGTAGCCAATACCCGAGTAGCCGATGCCGTTCAGCGAGGAGCTGATCGACTGCACGACCGAAGCCGAGCCAGGCTGTTCGTTGACGTTAGGCTTGAAGTCGCCTTTGCACAGGGCTTCTTCCTTGAAGTAGCCGTAGGTGCCGGATACCGAGTTGCGGCCGAACAACTGAATTGGCTTGTTGGCCAGGTCACCGGTCACACCGACGTCGCCCCAGGTCTTGATGTCGGCCTTGCCACCGCACAGGCGAGTGGAGGAGAAGATGGCGTCGACCTGAGCCATGGTCAGGCCCTTGATTGGGTTGTCCTTGTGCACGAACACGGCCAGGGCGTCGACGGCAACCGGGATGGCGGTCGGCTTGTAGCCGTACTTCTGCTCGAAGGCTTGCAGCTCGACGTCCTTCATCTTGCGGCTCATCGGGCCGAGGTTGGCGGTGCCTTCGGTCAGCGCGGGTGGCGCGGTAGAGGAGCCGGCAGCCTGGATCTGGATGTTTACGTTCGGATATTCCTTCTTGTAGGCCTCGGCCCACAGAGTCATGAGGTTCGCGAGGGTGTCGGAACCGACGCTGGAGAGGTTGCCCGATACACCAGTGGTCTTGGTGTAGGTCGGGATCGCAGGATCGACAGCGGCTACCGCGTTGGCGGTTGCAACGCCAGCGGCGGCAAAGGTAAGGGCCGCCATCAAACGCTTCAGTTTCATGCCTTGCTCCTAGCAGGAATATTGGGGTGTTGGATGGAACGGGCCCAAGTATCGGCAGGCCGCATGAATACGATATGACTTCATTATGACAATTGGATGAAAGGCCATCACTGGAAGCAGGTCTGGCCACTTCGCGGCTAAAGCCGCTCCTACAGGTTTGGTGTCGGCCTTGAGCCCTGTGCCCCCCCTGCCGGAGCGGCTTTAGCCGCGAAGTGGCCAGCAGCCGTAGCGCCGATCAGCGCTTGTTGGCGAGCAGGTACAGGCCCACAGCCAGACCAACGGCGCACAGGCCTGCCACGTAGTAGGCAGGCGCCATCGGGCTCACCTTCAGCAGCGCGGTCACCACCATCGGCGTCAGCCCGCCAAAGATGGCGTAGGCCACGTTGTACGAGAACGACAGCCCGCTGAAACGCACCACCGCCGGGAACGCCTTGACCATGACATAAGGCACTGCGCCAATCACGCCCACGCACAGGCCGGTCACGGCATACAGGGGGAACAGCAACTCGGGCCGGGTCGGCAGGCTGTGGTAGAAGACCCAGGAACTGGCCAGCAAAAGCAGGCTGCCGATCACGAACACCCGACCCGCCCCATACCGGTCAGCCAGGCTGCCGGCACCAATACAGCCGAAGCTGAGCAACACGATGGCCAGGCTGTTGGCCTTGAGCGAGTCGGTCGGGCTGATGTGGTAGATGCTCTGCAGCAGCGCCGGGGTCATCAGGATGACCACCACGATGCCGGCCGAAAGCATCCAGGTCAGCAGCATCGACAGGATGATCGGACCACGATGGTCACGCAGCACGGCGCGCAGTGGCAACTCCTCCGCCAGTGCCTTGCGTTGCTGCATTTCGGCGAACACCGGGGTTTCGTGCAGCCAACGGCGCAGATAAACCGAGAACAGGCCGAACACACCGCCAAGCAGGAACGGGATACGCCAGGCGTAGTCAGCCACCTCTTCCGCGCTGTACACGCTGTTGATCAAGGTCGCTACCAGCGAGCCCAGCAGAATGCCGGCGGTCAGGCCGGCGGTCAGGGTGCCGCAGGCATAGCCGGTGTTGCGAGCCGGCACGTGTTCAGAGACGAACACCCATGCGCCCGGTACTTCGCCGCCGATTGCCGCGCCCTGGATCACGCGCATCAGCAACAGCAGGATCGGTGCCCACATGCCGATCTGCGCATACGTCGGCAGCAGGCCCATGATCAGGGTCGGCAGGGCCATCATGAAGATGCTCAGGGTGAACATCTTCTTGCGCCCGAGCAAGTCGCCGAAGTGAGCCATGATGATGCCGCCCAGCGGCCGCGCCAGGTAGCCGGCGGCGAAGATGCCGAACGTTTGCATCAGCCGCAGCCACTCGGGCATGTCGGCCGGGAAGAACAACTTGCCCACCACCGTGGCAAAGAACACGAAAATGATGAAATCGTAGAACTCCAGCGCACCACCCAGGGCGGACAGTGAGAGGGTCTTGTAGTCGCTGCGGGTCAGCGGCCGCGAGGGCTGCTCGATACTGCTGGGCACGGAAGTCATCGCTCGTTGTTCTCTTTATAGGGCATGCAGGCCGCTTGGCGCGCGGCTTCTGGATTGGAGACAGGCGAAGATAGCAAATTGCCGAGCTACGCCGAAAGCGATACAAAATCCACACAGATATTCGTGAATGCGCGGTCGTCGCTGGCCGTTATGCCCTATATACTGGCAGTTCGTAGGATTATGTTGCTCCTGACGTGGGATGTTGTGCGAAAACGCCGGTCACTATTGTCAGGCGGTTTCGCAGAGTTTCCCTACGGCCGCCCAGTGAAACGAAATCGGCGTAGTATGTTTCAAGCTGAATCGTTTACCCGGCCTTTGCGCCACACCAACGAAAAGCGTCACGGGTCAGAGGCCCCATCGCATGATTGAGCTCGAACAAGAAGATCCAATCCCGCAAGGCGACCTGGCCTTGCAAATCACCGCATTGCCGCGAGAAACCAACGGATTTGGCGATATTTTCGGCGGTTGGCTGGTTGCGCAGATGGACCTGGCAGGCACGGCCATGGCCAGCCGTGTCGCCGGCGGCCGCGTAGCCACCGTAGCCATCGACCGCATGGCCTTCCTGGTACCCGTCGCGGTAGGTGCACAACTGTCTTTCTATACCCAGACCCTGGAAATCGGCCGCAGCTCGATCCAGATGATGGTCGAAGTGTGGAGCGACGACCCGCTGTCCAGCGAATGGCGCAAGGTCACCGAAGCGGTATTCGTCTTCGTCGCCATCGACGGCAGTGGTCGTACCCGCTCGGTGCCTCGTCGCTGAGCCACGCTGGCGGTAAACTCATTGCATCTGCCCGGGTCCAAGGCCCACTGGCAATCAATGAGAAGAACGCAATGGCTACCTTTCAGGTCGTAACCGAGCAACATGGCGAACTCAACTGCTGGCGTATCAGCAGTGACCGCGCCGAACTCCTGATCGCCCAGCAAGGCGCACAGGTCCTCAGCTACCAGCAGGTAGGCGAACCGCCACTGCTGTGGCTGAGCGACCAGGCCCTCTTCCGCCAAGGCAAGTCGGTACGCGCCGGGGTACCGGTGTGCTGGCCATGGTTTGGCAACCTGCAGCGTAACCCTCAGGCCGTCCAGGCCATGTACCACGGAGCACAGGCGCCTGCCCACGGGCTTGCGCGCACGCGTGACTGGCAATTGCTGGGTATCGAGGACGTGGGGGAGACCCTGCGGATCGAGTTCGAACTGCCTGAAGCACAGGGCGACCTGCCCGGTTGGCCCCATGATGTCGAGCTGAAACTGGTGGTGGAGATGGGCGCAGACCTGAAACTGAGCCTGACCAGCCGCAACATGGGCAATACCCCCGTGACCATCAGCCAGGCCCTGCATAGCTACTTCGCAGTGAGCGATGTGCGCCAGGCACGAGTCGAGGGTGTCGACGGGCTGGGTTACATCGAGACCCTGGCGGACTGGGAACAGCGCCAGCAGCAAGGGGCCCTGATGTTTGCCGGGGAAACTGACCGGATCTACCTGAACACCCCGCAGACCCTGAGCATCGTCGACCCGCATTGGAATCGGCGGATTACCTTGACCAGCAGCGGCTCGCGCTCGGCGGTGATCTGGAACCCTTGGACCGAGCGGGCCAAGGAGCTGGCAGACATGGCTGACGATGGCTGGCAGCGGATGTTGTGCATCGAGACGGCGAATGTGTGGGATGACCTGGTGGAGTTGGAGCCTGGGCGCAGCAGTTCGCTGGGGGTCAGGATTGTCAGCGAAATGATCTGAGTTTTACAGTGCCTGTGCCGGCCTCTTCGCGGGTAAACCCGCTCCTACAGATACCCCGCGGCATGCAAGGCCTGCGGAGGTTCCGTAGGAGCGGGTTTACCCGCGAAGAGGCCGGCACAGCCGTTCAGAGATCAGCATCCTCCACCACCCTCACCTTCCCCGCATCCAGTGCATAGGCCGCATCGGCCAGGTCATTGCTGACCTTTTCCACCTTCAGCTTGCCGCTGACCCACAGCGGTGTGTAGATGTCATCGATCTTCAACCCTTTCGGGTAGCGCACCAGCACCAGCTGGTTCGGCGGCGGTGGTGGCACATGGATGCACGCGCCTGGGTACGGCACCAGGAAGAACAGCGTGCTGTTCCCCTTGGCATCGCTTTCCAGCGGTACCGGGTACCCGCCCAGGCGGATATCCCTGTTGTTCATGGCCGCCACGGTCTTGGTCGAGTACATCACCGCCGGCAAACCCTTGCCCTGCTTGAGGCCGCCCTTGTCGGTAAAGGTGCCCATGGCTTCCGGCGAGTTGTGGTCGATTTCAGGCATTTGTTCGAGTGCCTTCTGGTCCGACTTGGGCATCAGCTCCAGCCAGTCGGTTTCGGGCAGTTCGGCATGGGCCAGGGTACTGGCCAACAGCAAGGGGATGACGAAAAAGGCACGCATGAAAATGCTCGGCAACTCGAATGAATTGCCGAGCATTCTAACCAGTAATCAGCGCTTCTTGATGAATCCGTAGATCACCAGCAGCACCACGGCACCGACCAGCGCGCCAAGGAAGCCCGCCGCTTGCCCAGCCTGGTATATACCCAGCGCCTGGCCGCCATAGGTAGCCACCAAGGAGCCGGCAATACCCAGCAGGATGGTCATGATCCAGCCCATGCTGTCATCGCCCGGCTTGATGAAGCGGGCCAGCAGGCCGACGATGAGGCCGATGAAGATGGTTCCAATGATACCCATGGCAATCCCTCTGCAGTGAAGTTGGAACAAGCCAAAGCCTAGACGGGCTTCGACTTGTTGCCATATTCAGAGGGCATGCCGCTTGCAGAAGTTCGATTCGAAGCCCGATCAGTTGCTGATCAGCGCCTCTACTTCAGCAATCTTGCGCTCGAGGGTAGCCATGTCAGCGCAGCGCAGGGTGGCGTGCCCTACCTTGCGGCCAACCTTGAAGGCTTTGCCGTAGTGGTGCAGGTGGCAGTCCCCGATGGCGACAACCTTGTCCACGGCCGGCACTTCACCGATGAAGTTGAGCATCGCGCTCTCACCCACCTTGGCGGTCGAGCCAAGTGGCAGGCCGGCAACGGCACGCAGATGGTTCTCGAACTGGCTGCACTCGGCGCCTTCGATAGTCCAGTGCCCGGAGTTGTGCACGCGCGGGGCGATTTCGTTGGCCTTAAGGCCACCGTCAACCTCGAAGAACTCGAAGGCCATCACGCCAACGTAATCCAGCTTCTGCAACACGCGGCCGACGTAATCTTCGGCCAAAGCCTGCAGCGGGTGTGCCTGGCTGGCTACCGACAAGCGCAGGATGCCGCTCTCGTGGGTGTTGTGCACCAGCGGATAGAAGCGGGTTTCGCCATCGCGGCCACGCACGGCCACCAGCGACACTTCGCCGGTGAACGGCACGAAGCCTTCCAGCAGGCATGGCACGCTGCCCAGCTCGGCGAACGTACCAACCACGTCTTCTGGCGTGCGCAGCACCTTCTGGCCCTTGCCGTCGTAACCCAGGGTGCGGGTTTTCAGCACGGCCGGCAGGCCGATGCTGGCCACTGCGGCGTCCAGATCTGCCTGCGAGAGGATGTCGGCAAAGGCCGGGGTGGGAATGCCCAGGTCGCGGAACATGCTCTTTTCGAACAGGCGGTCACGGGCGATGCGCAGCGATTCGGCGCTGGGGTACACCGGCACGAACTGCGAGAGGAAGGCCACGGTCTCGGCCGGGACGCTTTCGAACTCGAAGGTGACCAGGTCGACTTCGTCGGCCAGCTGGCGCAGGTGATCCTGGTCGCCGTAGTCGGCACGCAGGTGCTCGCCCAAGGGGGCAGCGCAGGCGTCCGGGGCCGGGTCGAGGAAGGCGAAGTTCATGCCCAGCGGGGTACCCGCCAAGGCCAGCATGCGGCCGAGCTGGCCGCCACCGATTACACCGATCTTCATGGGTTGAGCCTCAAGCCTGGCGCGGGTCTGGGTTGTCCAGCACGGTGTCGGTCTGTTCCGTGCGGAACTGCTTCAACGCCGCGTGGTACTGCGGGTACTTGGCGCCCAGAATGCTGGCCGACAACAGGGCAGCGTTGACTGCACCGGCACGGCCGATGGCCAGGGTGGCAACCGGCACACCGGCAGGCATCTGCACGATCGACAGCAGCGAATCGACGCCCGACAGCATCGACGACTGAACCGGCACGCCCAGCACCGGCAGGTGGGTCTTGGCGGCGCACATGCCTGGCAGGTGGGCTGCGCCACCGGCACCGGCGATGATCACCTCGATGCCACGGCCCTCAGCCTCCTCGGCATACTGGAACAGCAGATCCGGGGTGCGGTGGGCGGAGACCACCTTCACTTCGTAGGGAATGCCGAGTTTTTCCAGCATTTCGGCGGTGTGGCTAAGGGTGGACCAATCGGACTTGGAGCCCATGATCACGCCAACCAGTGCACTCATCGTCGAGCCTCTCCTGCAAGCGCCTTCTGGCGCGCTAAAAGCAACAAGCCACGCAGGTGGGCCGGCGTGGCTTGTCATACGGATTCTGAATCGACCAGGTCGGCCGAAGGCGCGGGATTGTAACGTATTTAAAGGCTGGCCGCCCACCCCTACAAGCACATGTCGGATCAAAGGGCAAGCTGTCTCGTGGGACAACTTTTTCCCGCCGCCTCGGGGTCGACGAGTGCTGTAAGCCTGCATCGTTACTCGAGCATTTTGGTACGTCTACATGAGCGCTCCATGCTTCTTCGTACTTTCGTTTGGCCTGGTACTCGGCATGCAATTGCCAAGCGCTTCCGCAGCCCGCTCGCTCACCGTCACCAGCTCATGAAATTGGCCATCTGCCAGGCGCCACGCATGAAGACGCCGAACTGAAGTTCAATGGCTGGGTGTGTGAAACGTACACGCCCCCCGTGTACCGACACGATCCAACTGCTACCGCTACAGCGACAGGAATCGTGCAAATATCACTGATTACCTGAAAGGCAACTCAAAGTGACGCTTCACCTTGTGCTCCAGACGACTCCAGCTTGCGCCATAGCAAGCGGACGTTAGCCTTACGCACCAAAGCGCAGCGATACAGGCGGATTTCCAGCGGCACATGCCATTGGCTACCGCCGCAGATCGCCAACTCACCGCGTTCGAGCTCGCCACGCATCGACAGGCGCGGCACCCAAGCGATGCCCATCCCTTCCAGGGCCATGCTCTTGAGGCTGTCGGCCATGGCGGTTTCATAGACGGTGGTATAACGCAGGTTGCGCTGGCGCAGCAGTAAATTGACCGAGCGGCCGAGGAACGCGCCGGCGGTATAGGCTAGCAATGGCACGCTGCCCTCGCCTTCCAGGTCGAACAATGGCTTGCCATCGGCATCCACGGCGCACACCGGCAGCATTTCAGTGGTGCCCATGTGCAGCGACGGGAAGATTTCGGCATCCATCTGCAAGGCCGCGTCCGGGTCGTAGAAAGCCAGCATCAGGTCGCAACCGCCTTCGCGCAGTGCGTGTACGGCATCTCCGACGTTAGTCGCAACCAGGCGGGTGGCGATGTTCAAACCGTCGTTGCGCAACTGGGCCACCCAACGGGGGAAGAAGCCCGACGCCAAGGAGTGTGCCGCAGCTACCTGCACCACTTCGCCCTGCCCGCCTTCAAGATGATGCAAATGGCGGAGAATTTCGCCCAACTGGTCGACAACAGTACGCGCCGTGACGAGAAATAGCTGCCCGGCCTCGGTCAGCTCGATGGGTGTGCGAGAGCGGTTAACCAGTTGCAAGCCCAACGCCGCCTCAAGGCTGCGAATGCGCCGGCTGAAGGCCGGTTGAGTAACGAAACGCCGCTCTGCCGCCTGAGAAAAACTGCGGGTAGCGGCCAGAGCGCTGAAGTCTTCCAGCCATTTGCTTTCAAGGTTCACAAAGCACATCTCCCGGCGTGCACCAAAATGGAACACGCTCGAATATCAATTGGCGTCACATGAAACACTATGCCGTTTGTGCATAGGTTAGCGTGCAATAGCATTGGCCGCAAAAACACCTTCAGGCCTAGGATTGGCGCCATTCCGGCATGTGCCGGGTCAAAATCGAGATGATATACATCATGTCCTCTGCTGCATCGTTCCGCGTCGAAAAAGACTTGTTGGGTACCCTTGAAGTTCCTGCAGATGCCTACTACGGCATCCAGACCCTGCGCGCTGCCAACAACTTCCACCTCTCCGGTGTTCCGCTGTCGCACTACCCGAAGCTGGTCGTGGCCCTGGCCATGGTCAAACAGGCCGCTGCCGACGCCAACCGTGAGCTGGGTCACCTGAGCGATGCCAAGCAC
Source organism: Pseudomonas sp. BP6 (assembly GCF_017875935.1). NCBI lineage: Bacteria > Pseudomonadati > Pseudomonadota > Gammaproteobacteria > Pseudomonadales > Pseudomonadaceae > Pseudomonas > Pseudomonas sp. BP6. The sequence continues at coordinate 5,411,436 of NZ_JAGINI010000001.1, read as the reverse complement.
GCTGCCATTTCCGCAGCCTGCGCCCGCCTGATCAAAGGCGATTACCACGACCAGTTCGTGGTTGACATGATCCAAGGCGGCGCTGGTACTTCTACCAACATGAACGCCAACGAAGTCATTGCCAACGTTGCGCTGGAGGCCATGGGCCACCAGAAGGGTGAGTACCAGTACCTGCACCCCAACAACGACGTGAACATGGCGCAGTCGACCAACGACGCCTACCCGACCGCAATTCGCCTGGGCCTGCTGCTGGGTCACGACGCGCTGCTGGCCAGCCTTGATAGCCTGATCCAGGCCTTCGCTGCCAAGGGTAAAGAATTCGACCACGTACTGAAGATGGGCCGTACCCAGCTGCAGGACGCCGTACCGATGACCCTGGGCCAGGAATTCCGCGCCTTCGCCACCACCATGAACGAAGACCTGCAGCGCCTGCGCTCGCTGGCTCCGGAACTGCTGACCGAAATCAACCTGGGCGGTACCGCCATCGGTACTGGCATCAACGCCGACCCTGGCTACCAGGCCTTGGCCGTACAGCGCCTGGCCACCATCAGCGGCCATCCGCTGGTACCGGCTGCCGACCTGATCGAAGCCACCTCCGACATGGGCGCCTTCGTGCTGTTCTCCGGCATGCTCAAGCGCACTGCGGTCAAGCTGTCGAAGATCTGTAACGACCTGCGCCTGCTGTCCAGCGGCCCGCGCACCGGCATCAACGAGATCAACCTGCCAGCGCGTCAGCCAGGCAGCTCGATCATGCCAGGCAAGGTCAACCCGGTTATTCCAGAAGCTGTAAACCAGGTGGCCTTCGCCATCATGGGCAACGACCTGGCCCTGACCGTCGCCGCCGAAGGTGGCCAGCTGCAGTTGAACGTGATGGAACCGCTGATCGCCTACAAGATCTTCGACTCGATCCGCCTGCTGCAACGTGCCATGGACATGCTGCGCGAGCACTGCATCGTCGGCATCACCGCCAACGAACAGCGCTGCCGTGAACTGGTCGAGCACTCGATCGGCCTGGTTACCGCACTGAACCCGTACATCGGCTACGAGAACGCCACCCGTATCGCCCGCGTTGCCCTAGAAAGCGGCCGCGGCGTACTGGAACTGGTGCGCGAAGAGAAGCTGCTGGACGACGCGATGCTCGACGACATCCTGCGTCCGGAAAACATGATCGCTCCACGTCTGGTTCCGCTGAAGGCGTAATCAGGCCGCTGTAAACAGTCTCACCAGGTCGAGGGACTAGACACCTCTCAACCTTTCCAAGGCCCGAGCGCTTGCTTCGGGCCTTTTTTTTGCCTGCAGGTTTGGGGGCCGCTTTGCGGGCCTTCGCGACACCAGGCCCGCCTGCAGAGTATGTAGTTTGCCTGCAGTTCCGGATATCGGCACACAACTTGCTCCATAATGCGTCCCAGCCCAACGGGATTACCCAGCATGCTGCACAGCCACCTGACCACCCTCAACGCAGTTTCGCTGATCCTCAACGTCTTCCAGGCAGACGGTTGCGAGGCATCGGCGCTGCTGGCCGGCAGCGGCATTGGCCCGGCAGACCTGGGGCATGCCGATGCGCGCATCACCACCCAGCAGGAACTGCAGGTTTGCGCCAATGCCGTGGCCAGGCGCGAGGACATTGGCCTGGAGCTGGGCCGACGCATGCATGTGTCGTGCTACGGCATGCTCGGTTACGCGCTGCTCTCCAGTGCCACTTTGGGTGACGCCTTACGCCTGGCGCTGCAGTATCCGGCACTGCTGGGAACAGTCTTCAAGCTGCGCTTGCTCGACGACGGCCAATGTGTCTGGTTCAGCGCCAGCGATTACCAGGACAGCCCAGCGCTGAGCACTTTCAACGCCGAGTTCTGCCTGGTGTCGCTGAAAGTCATCTGCGACGACCTGCTTGGCCGTCCGTTGCCGCTGCTTGGCGCCCGCTTCGAACACCCTCGCCCTGGCTACCACGCGCTCTATGCCGGAGCGTTTCAATGCCCGATCGGTTTCGCCGCCGAGGACAATGCCTTTGCCTTCGAACGGCGATGGCTGGATATGCCGCTGCCGCTGGCCGACCCGATTACTCACAAAGCCATGAGCGAGCGCTGCCGGCGCCTGAACCTTGAATTCACCGGTCGCCAGGCATGGCTGGGACGGATTCGCCAGCTGCTGGCGCAGCAACTGGACGCAGCCCCTGGACTGGAAGGGCTTGCGCGGCAAATGAACTGCTCGTCGCGCACCCTGCGCCGGCATTTGCAGGCACTGGGCTGCAGTTATCAACAGCTGCTGGACGAGCTGAGGTTCGAGCGGGCCAAGCAGTTGCTGGCCGATGAACAGATGCCGATCTACCGGATTGCAGAGACTTTGGGGTTCAGTGAGACGGCCAGTTTTCGGCATGCCTTCCAGCGCTGGAGCGGCGTGGCGCCGAGCCATTTTCGTGGTTGACCTGTTCTGGCCTCTTCGCGGGTAAACCCGCTCCTCCAGTGTCACAACCCCTGACGCGTTGGTGCCCATTGTAGGAGCGGGTTCACCCGCGAAAGGGCCGGGCCTGCCGGCTAATGTCCAAAGGCCGTTCACCGTTGCCGCCACTGCCTTACCCGCGACGAGGCTGGGATAGGTCACCACCCATCTGGCCATAGACCTTGGCCATATCGATCCCCTTTTGGCCGTTTGCGTCGTTCTCCCCTGCCGATCAGCCCATGACAATGGACCCACGCCAGTCCCACCGGAGAACAACAATGCTGACGATCTATTCCGATGACCACCGCCTGCACCACGGCCGCTGCGAGCTGATCGATGGCAAGCTGATGCCCTGTTTCGAAATGCCTTCGCGCGCCGACCATGTGCTCGACCAGGTGAAAAAACGCAACCTCGGCGACATCCAGGGCCCGACCGACTTCGGCCGTGAGCCGTTACTGCGCGTCCACAGCACCGATTACCTGGATTTCTTCGAAGGCGCCTGGGCCCGCTGGGCTGCACTGGGCCACGAGGGTGACCTGCTGCCCTTCACCTGGCCGGCCCGCACACTGCGCCAGGTCAAACCGACCGGCCTACATGGCGAACTGGGTTACTACAGCTTCGATGCCGGCGCCCCCATCACCGCGGGTACCTGGCAGGCTGCCTATAGTGCTGCACAAGTTGCCCTGACCGCCCAGGCAGCGATTCAGCAAGGCGCCCATGCCGCGTTCGCCCTGTGCCGTCCGCCAGGGCACCACGCTGCCGGTGAAGTGATGGGCGGCTACTGCTACCTGAATAACGCCGCCATCGCCGCCCAGGCCTTCCTCGATCAAGGCCGAAGCAAGGTCGCCATCCTTGACGTCGACTACCACCACGGCAACGGCACCCAAGACATCTTCTACAGCCGCGACGACGTGTTCTTCGCTTCGATCCACGGCGACCCGCAGGACGAATTCCCGTTCTTCCTCGGCTATGCCGATGAAACCGGCGAAGGCGCAGGCCAGGGCTACAACATCAACTACCCCTTGCCCGCCGGTAGCGACTGGGCCGCCTGGAGCGCAGCCCTGGAGGATGCCTGCAAGCGCATCGCCAGCTATGACGCCGACGTGCTGGTCATCTCCCTGGGTGTGGACACCTTCAAGGACGATCCCATCTCACAGTTCAAGCTGGACAGCCCGGACTACCTGGAAATGGGCAAGCGCATCGGCCAACTCGGCAAGCCGACCCTGTTCGTGATGGAAGGCGGCTACGCTGTGGAAGAAATCGGCATCAACGCGGTCAATGTGCTGGAAGGTTTCCAGCGCGCCCAGCCAGGAGCCCGATAATGGTCCGACTCAAGCGTCTGCTCGCCCCGTTCATCGCTGCCACCCTGTTCGCGGGCGCCCTGCATGCGCAAGCTGAGCAGCGTACCCTGCGTGTATATAACTGGTTCGATTACATCACCCCGCAGACCTTGACTGCCTTCCAGAAGGACAGCGGCGTGAAGCTGGTGTACGACATCTTCGACACCAACGAGGCGCTGGAGGCCAAGCTGCTAACCGGCAACTCCGGTTATGACGTGGTAGTACCGTCCAACGTGTTCCTCGCCAAGCAGATCGAAGCCGGGGTGTTCCAGCCGCTGGATCGCAGCAAGCTGCCGAACTGGCAACACCTGGACCCGGCGCTGATGAAGCTGATCGAAGCCAATGACCCGGGCAACAAGTTTGCCGTGCCGTATATGTACGGCACCGTGCTGATCGGCTTCAACCCGGCCAAGGTCAAGGCTGCACTCGGCGACAACGCGCCGGTGGACAGCTGGGACCTGATTTTCAAGGAAGAGAACATCGCCAAGCTCAAGCAGTGCGGCGTAGCCCTGCTCGACTCGCCGTCGGAGATTCTACCGGTGGCCCTGCAGTACCTGGGCTTGCCGCCGAACAGCGACAAGCCGGCCGACTACAAGAAGGCCGAGGCGCTGATGCTGAAGATTCGTCCGCATATCACCTACTTCCACTCCTCGAAGTACATGGCAGACATCGCCAATGGCGACATCTGCGTGGCGGTGGGCTACAGCGGCAGCTTCTCGCAGGCTGCCAACCGCGCCCGTGAGGCGAACAACGGCGTGGTGGTGGACATGCGCCTGCCCAAGGAAGGCGCGCCGATCTGGTTCGACATGCTGGCGATTCCAAAGGGCGCAGCCAACCCGGAGGATGCGCATACGTTCATCAACTACCTGCTGCGGCCAGAAGTGATTGCGCCGATCAGCGACTTCGTCGGGTATCCGAACCCGAACAAGGATGCGACCGACAAGGTGAATCCGACGATTCGCAACAACCCCAACCTGTATCCGACGGCAGAGGCGATGGCCAAACTCTATACGCTCAAGCCCTTGACGCGAAATGCCGAACGGACCAGGACCCGCGCCTGGACGCGGATAAAGTCCGGTACCTGATGTTGAACCGGGGGCTGCTTTGCAGCCCCCTTCATTTTCTCCAGACTTTGCGTAGTTTCATCAAGGCCTCGGCTATCTCGCCCTCTGGCACCGCCGCAAAGCCCAGCACCAGTCCTGCCCGTTTATCCACAGACGCCTCACTGTCCGTCAACCAGAAACTGCTCAGTGGCGTCACCTCCACCCCCACCGCCTCGGCCTTGGCCACCAGCTCCTGTTCCCGAGTAAAGTTATCCACACCCACCTTCACATGCAGCCCAGCGGCCACTTCCGGCATTGCGCCCAAGCCCGGAATATCCACCGGCCAACCGGCCTTGAGCACATCGCGCCGCTTCAACGCCGCCTTGCGCATACGGCGGATATGCCGCTGAAAATGCCCGCGCGCCATGAACTCGGCCATCACGCACTGACTGCTGACTTCCGAATGCCGCACTGCCAACGCTCTGCCCTGGCTGAACGCCTGCACCAGCTTCGACGGAAGCACCAGGTAGCCCAGACGCAAGGCCGGGAAGGCTATCTTGCCGAAGGTACCGACATACAACACTCGCCCGTGCCGGTCGAGCGCTGCCAGCGGGGCCAGCGGCGCACCGCTGTAGCGGTACTCACCGTCATAGTCGTCCTCGATGATCCAGCCGTCAGTACGTTCAGCCCAGGCCAGCAATGCCAGGCGACGTGCAAGGCTCATGGTCACCCCGGTCGGGTATTGGTGCGCAGGCGTGACATAGGTCAGTCGGCAATTCGTCAACTGTTCCAGCCGGCTGCAGTCCAGTCCGTCTTCATCCACAGGCACGCCAACCACCCGGCCACCCGCGAGCGTGAAGGCATGAGCGGCCGCCCGATAGCCTGGGTTTTCCACAGCCACACCGTCGCCCGGTTGCAGCAGTAACTGTGCACAAAGGCTGATGGCCTGCTGCGCACCGCTAGTGATCACAATTTGTTCAGCCGTGCAGTTCAGGCCCCGCGAGCGTCGTAGGTAGGCCGCAATCAGATCGCGCAAAGCCGGCTCGCCTGCCGGATCACCATAGCCCAGTTGCGCAGGGCACGGGTTGCGCCAGAAACCCGCCTGTAGCTTGGCCCAGACGTCAAACGGGAACAGGTCGAATGCCGGAATACCAACACGAAAAGCACGCGGCGCACCGCTTCTGGGCGGTGGCAAATGGTTGCTTTTCAGGCGCTGCAGAGGCTCACTAAGAAGTCTTCCGCTGGATAAATCCTCAGTACTCTCTTCGCAAAATGTGGATAAACCTGTTGATAAACCCCGGGATAACCCTGTGGATACTTGTGTGGACAGTTTTGGCAGTCGGCTGACGTAAGTGCCATCCCCGACGCGGCTTTCGATGAAGCCCTCGGCATACAGTTGATCGTAGGCGCGCACCACGCTGTTGCGTGAAAGCGCCAACATGGCAGCCAGGTCGCGCGTGGCCGGCAGCCGCGTACCACTGCTCAGGCGTCCATCCAGTACCCGCGCTCGCAACGCCTGATATAGCTGCTGGCTAAGCCCGCAGCGGCGATCGAGGGCGATCCCGGCAGGGTCGAAAGGCAGTATGAGGGGGGACTCGCTCATGGTATTGGACCTATCAAAACAGGCAGTAATGGCTCTTACCCAGAACCAATAGCCTGCCTAGGATGGAGCCATTCGACAAGGATCCCGCCATGTACAACAGTAAGCCTCACCAGGAACACGACCTCACCCGCCTGCACCAGCACATGCTAGACACCCGCCTGGCCGTTCTGGTCAGTCAGGGCGAACAGGGCCTTCTGGCCACACACCTGCCGGTGCTGGTCGATACCGCCGAGGGTGATTTCGGCACTGTGTATGCTCACCTGGCCCGGGCCAACCGCCAATGGCAAGACCTGCAGCAAGGCGGCGAAGCGCTGCTGGTATTCCCCGGCGCCGATGCCTATGTCAGCCCCAGCTATTACCCAAGCAAGGCCGATAACCCCAAGGTGGTGCCGACCTGGAACTACCTGGCGGTGCACGCTTACGGCTCGGCCGAAGTCATCCATGAGGCCGAGCCGCTACTGGCTATCGTTAGCCGCCTGACCGACCGTCACGAACAGGGTCGCAGCGAACCATGGAAAGTCACCGACGCCCCTGCCGACTACATCGACGGCATGCTCCGCGCCATCGTCGGCATTCGCCTACCCATTGCGCGCCTGCAAGGTGCGCGCAAGCTCAGCCAGAACCGCTCCGGGCACGACATCGAAGGCGTGCGCGAAGGCCTGAGCGCCAGTCCCGATCAACTGGACAATCAACTCGCGGCGCACATGCGCCAACTCTGAAGGAATAGCCCATGCCCAACCTTACCCTGCGCCCTGTCACGGCCCAAGATCACGCAGCCTGGCACGCCCTGTGGCAGGCCTACCTGCACTTCTACGAGACCGAGCTGGCCGATGCCGTCAGCCTGAGCACCTGGCAACGCCTGCTCGACCCCAGCGAGCCAACCCATTCGGCACTGGCCTGGGTCGACGGCAAGGCGGTGGGGATGGTCAACTTCATCTACCATCGCTCCAACTGGAGCATCGAAAATTCCTGCTACCTGCAGGACCTGTATGTGGACAGCACGCAACGTGGCCTGGGCATTGGTCGACAGTTGATCGAGCACGTCTACACCACCGCCAAGGCCGACAACTGCATCAAGGTGCACTGGCTGACCCACGAAACCAACGCCACCGCCATCAGCCTGTACCAGCAGGTTGCCGAGCGCTCGGGTTTCATCCAATTCCGCAAAGGCTTGTAGGTCGAACATGACAGACGTATTGAACTGGAAACCCGCCGCAACCCCCAAGGCTGAGCCCATTGAAGGCCGCTTTATTCGCCTGGAAAAGCTCGATCCAGGGCGCCATGGCGAAGACCTCTGGGAGGTGCTGCAGGGGCCGGCCTCCGATCCGGTACTGTGGGACTACCTGCCCTACGGTCCGTTCGCCGAACGTGCCGCCTTTGACCGCTGGCTGGAAGGCAACGCAGCTGGCCGCGACCCGCTTTTCTACACCGTCATCGACCGCGCCAGTGGCCAGGCCCAAGGCATTCTCAGCCTGATGTCGATCGTGCCTGACCACGGCCGAATCGAGATCGGCCACATCGCCTTCGGCGCCGCCATGCAGCGCACGCCCAAGGGTACCGAGGCGGTGTACCTGCTGGGCAAGCTGGGCTTCGAGCTGGGTAATCGACGGCTGGAGTGGAAGTGCAATAACGCCAATGCCCGTTCCAAACGCGCGGCAGAACGATTCGGCTTCGTCTACGAAGGGGTGTTCCGCAAGCACCTGGTGGTCAAGGACCATAACCGCGACACGGCGTGGTATTCGATCACCGATGATGAATGGCCGGCGGTGGCTGCCGGGTTTGAGCGGTGGCTGAGTGAAGAGAACCAGCAACCGGGTGGCCAGGTGGAAAGCCTTGAGGTGTGCCGTAAAGGTTGAACGGTGTGCTGAATCAGAGGCTAGTGAATCCAGCACAAAAAAGGGGAGCATCCGCTCCCCAGAGGTTAACCACTTGTAGATGAGGGCTTAAATCAGCCCTCGATCTCGATCAGGATCTCACCTGGCGTCACGCGATCACCCTTGGCCACATGGATGGCCACGACCTTACCGGCGATGGCCGCCTGCACTTCGGTTTCCATCTTCATGGCTTCGGTGATCAAGACGGCCTGGCCGGCCTTGACCATGTCACCTTCCTTGACCAGCACATCAACGATGTTCCCTGGCATGGTGGTGCTTACGTGGCCAGGGTCAGTCGCTTGCTTGCGCTTGCTGCCGCCACCGCTGACGAACTCGTTGAGTGGCTCGAAGACCACTTCTTCCGGCATGCCGTCGATCGACAGGTAGAAGTGACGCTTGCCTTCGGCTTTCACGCCCACACCGGTAATGTCAACGCGGTAGGTTTCGCCGTGAACGTCGATGACGAACTCGGTCGGCACGCCTTCACCACCGGGCGCAGCCACGGCACCGGCTTCCGGAATCGGCAGCAGAACTTCAGGCGTCAGCGTGCCAGCTTCGCGTTCTTCGAGGAACTTGCGGCCAATGTCAGGGAACATGGCGAAGGTCAGCACGTCTTCTTCGCAACGGGCCAAGGTACCGATGTCGCTACGCAGCTTGGCCATTTCCGGCTTCAGCAGATCAGCCGGGCGCACATCGATCACGTCTTCGCTGCCGATAGCCTGGCGACGCAGTTGCTCGTTGACCACACCCGGTGCCTTGCCATAACCACCTTGCAGGTACAACTTCACCTCGTTGGTGATGGTCTTGTAGCGCTCACCAGCCAGCACGTTGAAGAACGCCTGGGTGCCGACGATCTGCGAGGTCGGGGTGACCAGCGGTGGGAAGCCGAGGTCTTCACGCACACGCGGGATCTCGGCCAGCACTTCGTTCATGCGGTTGAGGGCGCCCTGCTCCTTGAGCTGGTTGGCCAGGTTGGAAATCATGCCGCCCGGTACCTGGTTGACCTGCACGCGGGTGTCCACCGTTGTGAACTCGCTTTCGAACTGGTGGTACTTCTTGCGCACGGCGTAGAAGTACAAGCCGATTTCCTGCAGAAGCTCCAGGTCCAGGCCGGTGTCGAACTCGCTGCCCTTGAGTGCAGCAACCATCGACTCGGTACCTGGATGGCTGGTGCCCCAGGCGAAGCTGGAGATGGCGGTGTCGATGTGGTCGGCGCCATTTTCCACTGCCTTGAGCTGGCACATGGCAGCCAGGCCGGCGGTATCGTGGGAGTGGATGAACACCGGCAGCGACTGTTCAGCCTTCAGCGCCTTGACCAGTTCGCCAGTGGCGAACGGGGTCAGCAGGCCAGCCATGTCCTTGATCGCCACCGAGTCGCAACCCATGGCTTCCATCTGCTTGGCCTGCTTCACGAAGGCTTCGATGGTGTGTACCGGGCTGGTGGTGTAAGCGATGGTGCCCTGGGCGTGCTTGCCGGCGGCCTTGACCGCTTCGATGGCCACGCGCAGGTTACGCACGTCGTTCATGGCGTCGAAAATGCGGAACACATCGATGCCGTTGACCGCAGCCTTGGCGACGAAGGCCTTGACCACGTCGTCGCTGTAGTGGCGGTAGCCCAGCAGGTTCTGACCGCGAAGCAGCATTTGCAGGCGGGTGTTGGGCAGCGCCGCGCGCAGCTTGCGCAGGCGCTCCCACGGGTCTTCCTTGAGGAAGCGCACGCAGGCGTCGAAGGTGGCACCACCCCAGACTTCCAGCGACCAGTAGCCGACCTTGTCGAGCTTGTCACAGATCGGCAGCATGTCTTCGGTACGCATGCGGGTGGCCAGCAGGGACTGGTGGGCGTCGCGCAGGATCGTGTCGGTTACGTGAATTTTCTTGGACATTATGGGGTTCCTCACAGGCCTGCGTGGGCGGCGATGGCGGCAGCGATGGCCAGGGCCAGCTCTTCGGGTTTGCGCTTGATCGAGTAGTTGGTCAATTCAGGGTGGCTTTCAACGAAGCTGGTATTGAACTGGCCGCTACGGAATTCCGGATTGCGCAGGATTTCCTGGTAGTACGCGGCGGTGGTCTTCACCCCTTGCACGCGCATGTCGTCCAGGGCCCGCAGGCCGCGGTCCATGGCTTCTTCCCAGGTCAACGCCCACACCACCAGTTTCAGGCACATGGAGTCGTAGAACGGCGGAATGGTATAGCCGGTGTAGATCGCCGTGTCGGTACGCACGCCCGGGCCGCCGGGGGCGTAGTAACGGGTGATCTTGCCGAAGCTGGGCAGGAAGTTGTTTTTCGGGTCTTCAGCATTGATACGGAACTGCAAGGCGTAGCCACGGTGCTGAATATCTTCCTGCTTGACCGACAGGGGCAGCCCCGAGGCAATGCGGATCTGCTCGCGAACGATGTCGATCCCGGTGATTTCCTCGGTGATGGTGTGTTCCACCTGCACCCGGGTGTTCATTTCCATGAAGTACACTTCGCCATCGGCGAGCAGGAACTCCACGGTACCGGCGTTCTCGTAATTCACCGCTTTGGCCGCACGCACCGCCAGGTCGCCGATGTAGGCACGCTGTTCGGGAGTGAGCTGTGGGCTGGGGGCAATTTCGATGAGCTTCTGGTTACGGCGCTGGATAGAGCAGTCGCGCTCGAACAGGTGCACTACGTTGCCGAAGCTGTCACCGAGAATTTGCGCCTCGATGTGCTTCGGGTTGACGATGCACTTCTCCAGGAACACTTCGGCCGAACCAAAGGCCTTGGTCGCCTCGGAAATAACCCGCGGGAAATTCTGTTCCAGTTCTTCACGGCTATTGCAACGGCGAATACCGCGACCGCCACCACCGGAGGTGGCCTTGAGCATCACCGGATAACCGATGCGGTCACCTTCGCTCAGGGCTTCATGAATATCGGCAACGTTGCCTTCGGTGCCCGGGGTTACCGGCACACCGGCGGCGATCATGGTGCGGCGCGCTTCGGTCTTGTCGCCCATACGGCGGATCACGTCGGCGGCCGGGCCAATGAACTTGATCCCGCGCTCGGCGCAAATCTCTGCCAGTTCGGCGTTTTCCGAAAGGAAACCATAGCCCGGGTGCAAGGCATCACAGCCGGTTTCCACAGCCAGGTTCACCAGCTTGCGCGGGTTCAGGTAACCGGCCAGCGGCTCGGCACCGATGCTGTGGGCTTCGTCAGCGCGCTTGACGTGCAAGGCATGCCGGTCGGCGTCGGAAAAGATCGCTACCGAGCGAATGCCCATCTCGGCGCAAGCACGCACGATCCGAACTGCGATTTCACCTCGGTTGGCGATCAGGATTTTTTTTATCACTGGAGTCTTCCCAAAGCCGTAGGAACAGTCGAGCCGGTTCTACCGGTCGGCGCGTGACCAGACGTTGCTGGCCAGTCGCGTAATCACCCTAGCGCTGTAGGTCGATAAACAAAAATCAATATTTGTTAGAGGCTGTATTAGTAAAAGCTTATAGTTGGGTAACAGGGTGTTGCCGAGGAGCCGATTAAAATGCGTAAGTCCTTGATGCGTATGACATTGCGTCAACTTCAGATCTTCAATGAGGTGTGCGATTTGCGCTCGTACAGCCGTGCTGCGGAGGAGATGGCGCTGACGCAACCCGCCGTTAGTCTACAGATCCGCCAGCTTGAAGAGCTGATCGGCCAGCCGCTGTTCGAGTACGTGGGCAAGAAGCTCTACCTGACTGAGGCGGCCGAGGCCCTTCAGCGCGCCAGCCACGATATCTTCGGGCGCCTGGAAAGCCTGGACATGCAGCTGTCGGACATGCAGGGCTCATTGCAGGGCCAGTTGAAACTGGCGATCGAGTCCAGTGCCAAGTACTTCGTGCCACACCTGTTCGCCGCCTTCAAGCAGCGTCACCCGGAGGTCAACCTGACCCTGACGGTAGTCAACCGCGCCCAAGCCATCCGCCGCCTTTCCGATAACCGCGACGACCTGATCATCATGTCGATGGTGCCGCAAGACATGGGCCTGGAGTTTCTGCCGTTCCTCAACAACCCGATCGTTGCGGTGGCCCCGCCGCAGCACCCGCTGTGCAAGCTGGAGCATTTGCGCATGCAGGACCTGGAGCCTCATACCCTGTTAATCCGCGAGCAAGGTTCGGGAACACGCAAGGCGTGCGAAGAGTACTTCAAGGACAAGCGCGTGCATTTCGCCCAAACGCTTGAAGTAGCCTCGGCCGATGCCCAACGCGAATGCGTGATCGCCGGCTTGGGGATCGCCCTGCTGACCCGCCACGCAGTCAACCTGGAACTGGCCACCGGGGTGCTGAAGGAATTGCCGGTCGAGGAACTGCCGCTGTACCGTAGCTGGTGCGTGGTGCAGGCCAAGGCCAAGCGACAGTCGCCGGTGGCCTTGGCATTTCTGGCATTCATCCGCGGCGAACGTGCGCTGATCAGCGCGCTTGTTGAACGTTTTTCGGGGAAGTTGCCGCAGACGACTGCCATACCGTGAGTGCTTGCAGCTCAGGGTAGTCCGCCAGGTCGCGGAGCAGTTGACGTTGGTCGCAATAGCTCTCGATCGCGCGGCGGTATTCCATACGGCGCTGATCCTTTTCCTGCTGCTTGCGAGCCTTGGCGTTGGGTTGGTACGTACCGTCGAAGTCACGAGCCATTGCCTGTCTCCCAGATAGGATGCGGGAGTTTCAGACTGGCCTTGATGGTTTACCGTTTTGCGGTGGAATGGTGACAGAATCGTGAATTTTCACTGCCTGTACCGGCCTCTTCGCGGGCTTGCCCGCTCCCACAGGAATGGCACCGATTTATACAGGTGCACAGTACCTGTGGGAGCGGGCAAGCCCGCGAAGAGGTCATTACAGGTTGAATTCAGTCGTCTGTAGCCTTGATCGATTTGGGCGACAGACGCAAGCTGCGCAAGCTGCGCTTCACGCTCTTCAGGTGGTTGACCAGGCTTGGCCCGCGCGCCATGGCAACGCCCATGGCCAGCACGTCGATCACCACCAGATGGGCAATACGCGAGGTCAGAGGGGTGTAGATCTCGGTGTCCTCATGCACGTCGATCGCCAGGTTGACCGTTGACAGCTCGGCCAGCGGCGTCTGGCTGGGGCACAGGGTAATCAGGTTGGCGCCGCTCTCACGCACCAGGTTGGCAGTGATCAGCAGGTCCTTGGAACGGCCCGACTGGGAAATACACACCGCCACATCACCGGGTTTCAGGGTAACCGCCGACATCGCTTGCATGTGCGGGTCGGAATACGCTGCCGCGCTGAGCAGCAGGCGGAAGAACTTGTGCTGGGCATCGGCTGCAACCGCACCGGACGCGCCAAAGCCATAAAACTCTACCCGCTGCGCCTGGGCCATGGCGCTCACTGCTTGTTGCAGCGCCTGCGGATCAAGGTGCTCGCGCACTTCCATCAGGGTGTGCAGGGTGGTGTCGAAAATCTTCAGACTGTAGTCGGCGACCGAGTCATCTTCGTGGATGGCGAACTGACCGAAACTGGCCCCTGCAGCCAGGCTTTGTGCCAGCTTCAGCTTCAGGTCCTGGAAGCCCGAGCAGCCAATGGCCCGGCAGAAACGCACGATGGTCGGCTCACTGATACCCACGCTGTGCGCCAAGTCGGCCATGGAGCTGTGCATGACGGCAGCCGGGTCGAGCAGCACGTGGTCGGCCACTTTCAGTTCCGATTTGCGCAGCAGGTGGCGCGATTGGGCGATATGTTGCAACAGATTCACAGGCTGGACTCGGTTATGATCGGCTTGCCGGGTTGTAGCTTTCTTGTAGTTATACTACATGGACGCCAACCCGCCCAGTTAAACGAACGTGGAGAGTGGTGGTTTGACTATTCCTTGCGACATTCTGGTCTTCGGCGGCACCGGTGATCTGGCCCTGCACAAATTGCTTCCGGCGCTCTACCACCTGTTTCGCGAGGCCCGTCTGAACCCAGCCGTGCGGGTCATCGCACTGGCCAGGCGCAACCTGCCACGCATCGACTATCTGAAGCTCGCCGAACGCCATTGTCGGGCGCAGATTGCCCGCAACGACTTCGACGAAGAGGTGTGGCAGCGGTTTTCTGCACGGGTCGACTACTTCCCGATGGATGCTTCACAGAGCGCCGATTTTGGCCGCCTGGCACGCTACCTGGGCGAACCCGGTGGGCTGAGCCGCATCTTCTACCTGGCCACCGCCCCCAACCTGTTCGTGCCTATTGCCAACCACCTGCGCATTGCCGGACTGGCCGACACCGAAGCGCGTATCGTGCTGGAAAAACCGATCGGCCATTCGCAGGAATCCGCCACTGCCATCAATGAAGCGATTGGCACGGTGTTCGAAGAAAGCCAGGTGTTCCGCATCGACCACTACCTGGGCAAGGAAACCGTGCAGAACCTGATGGCCCTGCGTTTTGCCAATGCCCTGCTGGAGCCGGTGTGGCGCAACAACCAGGTCGACCATGTCCAGATCAGCGTTTGCGAGACGCTGGGCGTAGAAAACCGCGGTGCCTACTACGATCGCGCCGGGGCTATTCGCGACATGCTGCAGAACCATCTTCTGCAACTGCTGTGCCTGGTGGCCATGGAGCCACCCGCGCAGTTCGAGGCCGAAGCGGTACGCGACGAAAAGGTGAAAATCCTGCGCGCCCTCAAGCCGATCACTGGCCAGGATGTGCAGGACAAGACAGTACGCGGCCAATATGGCGCCGGGCGTATCGGCGGCCAGGAAGTGCCGGCCTACTACTTTGAAAAGGATGTCGACAACGACAGCGATACCGAGACTTTCGTGGCCATCGAGGCGCACATCGACAACTGGCGCTGGGCGGGCGTGCCTTTCTATCTGCGCACCGGCAAACGCATGGCGCGGCGCGCTTCGCAGATCGTCATCCAGTTCAAGCCAGTGCCTCACGAACTGTTCAGCGGCGGCCAGGTCAACCAGCTACTGATACAGCTGCAACCGGACGAACGCATCAGCCTGCGCATGATGACCAAGAGCCCAGGCAAGGGCATGCGCCTGGAACCCGTGGAGCTGGACCTTAATCTGGCCCAGGTGTTCAGCCAGACTCGCCGCTGGGAAGCCTACGAGCGTCTGCTGCTGGATGTGCTCGAAGGTGATTCGACACTGTTCATGCGCCGCGATGAAGTGGAAGCAGCCTGGGCCTGGGTAGATCCAATCATCAAGGGCTGTGAAGAACACTTCCAGGCACCCCGCCCCTACCCGGCTGGCAGTTTCGGGCCCGAGCAAGCCAACAGCCTGCTCGCCAGGCATGGCAGGCGCTGGCATGGCTGAATGACCTGCGCGATGGCGCGACCTTTAATCTGAAACAGCAGCAGATGAAGTTCGAAGGTGCGAAATCCATAACGTGAAGGCCATCGACTGACCATGCCTCCGCCAGCTTGCGCAGGCCGTGACCTGGCCTCGGGCCGATGAGCGGGATGCAGCCAGGTGAATATTCATACAGTAGATATTTGCCCCTTACCCGGCATCGCCCTAGAATGGCCCGATGCGCACAGACGACCTCTCTCTCCTGCTGAATTCCCTCAACGATGCCCAACGCCAGGCCGTAGCGGCCACGCTCGGGCGTCAACTGGTGCTTGCCGGCGCCGGTTCCGGTAAAACCCGCGTGCTGGTACACCGCATCGCCTGGCTGATCCAGGTCGAGCAGGCGTCGCCGCACTCGATCCTGTCGGTGACGTTCACCAACAAGGCCGCGGCAGAAATGCGTCAGCGGATCGAGCAACTGCTGGGCATCAACCCGGCAGGCATGTGGGTCGGTACCTTCCACGGCCTGGCCCATCGCCTGTTGCGGGCCCACTGGCAGGAAGCGCGGCTGGTGCAGAACTTCCAGATCCTCGACAGCGACGACCAGCAGCGCCTGATCAAGCGGGTGATGCGCGAGTTGGGCCTGGACGAGCAGAAGTGGCCGGCACGCCAGGCCCAGTGGTTCATCAACGGGCAGAAAGACGAAGGCCTGCGCCCGCAGCATATCCAGGCGGGGGGCGACCTGTTCCTGGCGACCATGCGCGAGGTCTATACGGCCTACGAGCAGGCGTGCGAGCGCGCCGGTGTCATCGATTTCTCCGAGCTGCTGCTTCGCGCCCTGGACCTGTGGCGTGACCACCCGGGCCTGCTGGAACACTATCAGCGACGCTTCCGCCACGTGCTGGTGGACGAGTTCCAGGATACCAACGCCGTGCAGTACGCCTGGTTGCGCCTGCTGGCACGCGGCGGCGACAGCCTGATGGCGGTAGGCGATGACGACCAGTCGATCTACGGCTGGCGAGGCGCCAAGATCGAAAACATTCACCAGTACACCGCCGACTTCCCCGACGCCGAAATGATCCGCCTGGAGCAGAACTACCGCTCCACCGGCGGCATCCTCAAGGCGGCCAACGCGCTGATCGCCAACAACAGCGGGCGCCTGGGCAAGGAACTGTGGACCGACATGGGCGAAGGCGAACCACTGACCCTGTACGCGGCCTACAACGAGCACGATGAAGCGCGCTATGTCGTGGAAACCATCGAGAGCCTGGTCAAGCAGGGTAATGCGCGCAACGAGATCGCCATCCTGTACCGCTCCAACGCCCAGTCGCGAGTGCTGGAAGAAGCCCTGCTGCGCGAGCGCATCCCCTACCGCATCTATGGCGGCCAGCGCTTCTTCGAGCGCGCCGAAATCAAGAATGCCATGGCTTACCTGCGCCTGATCGAAGGGCGTGGCAACGATGCCGCTCTGGAGCGGGTGATCAACGTGCCGCCGCGCGGTATTGGCGAAAAAACCGTCGAAGCCATCCGCGAGCACGCCCGCCACAGCCAGCTGTCCATGTGGGAGGCCATGTGCCAGCTGCTCGCCGCCAAGGCCCTGAAAGGCCGCGCTGCCAGTGCCCTGGGGGCCTTTATCGAGCTGATCGAGGGGCTGGCCGCCAAGGTTGTGGACATGCCGCTGCATACCATGACCCAGACCACTATCGAACAGTCCGGCCTGATCACCTATCACCAGGAAGAAAAAGGTGAAAAGGGCCAGGCACGGGTAGAAAACCTTGAGGAACTGGTCAGTGCGGCACGCAACTTCGAGTCCACCGACGAAGACGCCGACCTTTCCCCGCTCTCGGCCTTCCTTGGCCACGCCTCACTCGAAGCTGGCGATACTCAGGCCGACGAGCATGAAGACAGCATACAATTGATGACCCTGCACAGCGCCAAAGGCCTGGAATTCCCCTATGTGTTCCTGGTGGGCATGGAAGAAGGCTTGTTCCCGCACAAGATGAGCCTGGAAGAACCCGGCCGCCTGGAAGAGGAACGACGCCTGGCCTATGTAGGCATCACCCGCGCCATGCGCCAGCTGGTCATGACCTACGCTGAAACACGCCGCCTTTATGGCAGCGAGACTTACAACAAGGTGTCGCGTTTCGTGCGTGAAATTCCGGCAGGCCTGGTTCAGGAAGTACGCCTGTCCAACAGCGTCAGCCGCCCGTTCGGCGGGGCCAAGACGGCCACCAACAGCAACCTGTTCGCCAATGCCAGCATTCCGCAGACCGCGTTCAACCTTGGCCAGCGTGTGCAGCATGCGGTATTCGGCGAAGGCGTAATCCTCAATTTCGAAGGTTCTGGCGCTCAGGCGCGGGTGCAGGTGAATTTTTCCGAAGGTAGTAAATGGCTGATGCTGGGGTATGCCAAGCTCGAGGCTATCTAAAGCCCACAAGGGTCGGGCCCCCAGCTTTGTAACATTCAGGCAAAAGCTCGAAACATTATGTCGCTGGTCATGTGCCCGGGAACCTGTGCACCATGACGCGCGTGCAATCCACAACAGGGGATATCCCACTTATGCAACGTTTTCTTAGCATCGCACTGGCGCTCTGCGTCGGCCTGACGCTGAGCCTGGACGCCAGCGCCAAGCGTTTCGGCGGCGGCAAGAGCTCGGGCTCCGCGCCTATCCACCAGACCCGCCAGGCTACGCCAACCACGCCTGCTGCCGCGCCGACCGCACCTGGCCGTGCACCGGCTGCCGCCAGCGGTGCTTCGCGCTGGTTGGGCCCACTGGCTGGCCTCGCCGCCGGTGGCCTGCTGGCTTCCATGTTCATGGGCGACGGTTTCGAAGGCTTCCAGATCATGGACTTCCTGATCGTGGCGCTTATCGCCTTCCTCGTGTTCCGCTTCATCGCCGCGCGTCGCCGCCAGCAGCAGCCACAAATGGCCATGCCGGGCCATGCGCCGATGCAGCGTGAGGCTCACGCTCAGCCTTCGCAGCCGTCGATTTTCGGTGGTTCAGCCGCACCCGCTGCCGCAGCCGCCCCGGTGATCAACGCGCCGGCCTGGTTCAACGAGCAGAGCTTCCTGGCAGCAGCCCGTAGCCATTTCCAGTCGCTGCAGCAGCACTGGGACGCCAACGAAATGGACAAGATCAGCGAGTTCGTTACCCCGCAAATGCTCGAGTTCCTCAAGCGTGAGCGTGCTGAACTGGGCGATGGCTTCCAATCTACCTACATCGATAACCTGGAAGTGCAACTGGACGGTGTCGATGACCGCGCCGACCGCACCGACGCTACCCTGACCTTCCGTGGCGTATCGAAGAATTCGCGCTTCGACCAGGGCGAAGTGTTCAGCGAAAGCTGGCACATGGTTCGCGCCCAAGGCGAGAACCAGCCTTGGCTGGTAGCCGGTATCCGTCAAAACGGCTAATCGCTGCGCGCTAAACAGAGAACCCCGGGCTTGCCCGGGGTTTTTTGCTTTTGCCAAAGTGGGCTACTAGGGTATAAGGCGCAGCGTTGTCATCTAGGTCAGAGGAAGTGAACCGTGGAAGAAGTGATCGAACAACTCCGTGAAGCGAATGAGCCGGTACCGGTGCCCTTGGAGCTTCCCGACGAAGACCAGCTGGTAGAGATCGAAGAGCAGCTGTTCATCAATATTCCATTCGTGTTCAAAGAGTTTCTGCTGACCGTAAGTGATGTGGTTTACGGCTCCCTTGAGCCTGTTACCGTCACTGATCCGCAGTCGCACACCTACCTGCCAGATGTGGCCTCCAACGCCTGGGATGCCGGCGTACCGCGCGACCTGATTCCACTGTGCCAGGACGGCGACAATTACTATTGCGTGGAAGAAGACGGCACCGTGGTGCTATGGGATGCCGAAGAGGAAGGTGTCGGCGAAGACAGTTGGGAATCGGTGTGGCATTGGGCGCGAGATGTTTGGCTGGAGAGCTGATTTCTAGCGCCTGTAGAGAAATCCACGCGATTCCAGGCTGGAAAAAAGACGGCTGAGGCCATCAATGTAGTTAAAGTCGCCAGGCTTTCTGCGCCTGGCGACAGGGATATCGCCCCCATTCCCTTGGGCGACGGTGAAATACTGCACAGGGCGTGTTCCCCTCATTGCGAGTTCTCGCGACTGTTCTCCAGCGTCTCTAGCAGGGCAATCTGCATACGCGTATGCACGCGGATGAACCAGCGCCACAACAACGCCACCACCACTGCAGCTACCACAGCAATCACCAGCAGTAACTCGCTAGTCGGCAAAATACTCGCCGACAATGCCGACAGCAGCAGGAAAATTACCAGCAGCGACAATAGCGGGATCACCTCAGCGATCACGCGACGCACACGCTGGGTATGCCGCCCGGCCATTTCTGGCTTGACGCCCATTTCTGCAAGCAGCATCGACAGCGCCTTGAGCTTGCGGTAGGCGGCGATCAGGAATGGCAGCGACAGCAACAACGCTGCGCCCCAGATCAACGCCTTCTGCAGACTAACATCGCTTACCCACTCGCTGAGCCAGTTGCCGATACGCGCTGCAAAGTAGCCCCCGCTGAAAAAGATGGCGATCACCAGCGCCAGGTTCACCCCCACCTGCAACAGGATGCGCCGAATCATCGCAACCAGCATGGCACTCTCGCCCTGCGGCTGGATGTTGCGCAACCACTCGCCATACAACGAAAGCACCCGTGCCAGGCGAGCAGGCACCATATTGCCCAACTTTTGCGACAACGGGTCGGCCGCGCGGATCAGGTACGGTGTCAACAGCGTGGTGATTGCCGATACCGCCACCGCCACCGGGTACAGGAAATCGCTGGTCACCTGCAAGGTCATACCCAGCGCGGCAATGATGAAGGAGAACTCGCCGATCTGCGAAAGACCCATGCCCACACGCAGTGACGTGCGCCCGTCATTACCGGCAATGAACGCCCCCATACCACAAGACAGCATCTTGCCCAGTACCACCGCCAAGGTGATGACCACGATCGGCCAGGCATAGTCGAGGAGCACCTGAGGGTCAATCAGCAGACCGATGGCGACGAAGAAGATGGCACTGAACAGGTCACGTACGGGCTCGATCAGCCGTTCAATCTTCAATAACTGGCGTGATTCGGCCATGATCGCGCCAATCAGGAAAGCGCCCAGTACCATGCTGTATTCCAGCTTCACAACCAGCAGGCAGAAGCCGAAACACAGGCCCAGAACGGTGATCAGCAACATTTCGTTGCTTTCGAACCTGGCGACATAGGCCAATAACCGCGGCACCAGCAAAATACCGATGACCAGAGCGACAATCATGAACAGCGACAGCTTGCCGACAGTGGAGAACACCTCGCCCGAGCTGACCGTGCCGCTGACCGCGATGCCTGACAGCAGGGCAATGATACCGATGCCAAGAATGTCCTCGACGATCAACACGCCAAAAATCAGCTGGGCGAAGCGCTCGTTCTTCATCTTCAAGTCGCTGAGCGCCTTGACGATGATGGTGGTGGAGGAAATGGCCAGGATGGCGCCCAGGAACAGTGAATCCATGGTGCTCCAGCCAAACCAGCGGCCAATCTCGAAGCCGATCCAGATCATCAGCACGATTTCCAGGAACGCTGCGATAAATGCCGTGGCGCCGACCTTGAACAGCTTGCGCAGGCTGAACTCGAGCCCCAGACAGAACATCAGGAATATCACCCCCAGTTCGGCGAGGATCTTGATGGTTTCTTCGTCATGAATCAGGCCGAACGGAGGGGTGTGCGGGCCAATGATGAAGCCGGCGACAATGTAGCCCAGCACCACCGGCTGCTTGAGGCGGTGAAAAAGAATGGTGACGACGCCAGCGATCAGCATGATGACTGCCAGGTCCTGGATGAAGCTGATGGCATGCATGGCGTGATACTCCTTATCTCGTCTTTTTATGAATGCCTGGGCAGACCGCTCCTGCCGAGGCATACCTGAGCGAGCAGCAAGTACATACTGTATTGAATGCAGCGACGCCCATGTTGCATGGGCGCACTCAGGTTAACATCGCACTCCGCCGCTAAAAGTCGGTGCAATATGCCGAAACAGATCGGCTGGAAAAGCGCTCGTGATGGCACGATCAGCGTGACGACAGCGCGCCAGCCAACGTCCCGTATCAGCAAGGCAAATTCAAAGAGGGGAACAGAAGTGTCAGCAGATAACGCCCTCCATTCGCCCGATTCAGCGCAACCTCACCGTGAGCACACTATGGAACCTGGAAACGCCCAGCTGAGCATGACCGTCCTGATGACCCCGGACATGGCCAACTTTTCTGGCAACGTACATGGCGGCACCCTGCTCAAGTACCTCGACGAAGTGGCTTATGCATGCGCCAGTCGTTATGCCGGCAGTTATGTGGTGACCCTGTCGGTCGACCAGGTGATCTTCCGTGAACCCGTACATGTGGGTGAACTGGTGACCTTCCTGGCGTCAGTCAACTACACCGGCAACACTTCGATGGAGGTTGGCATCAAAGTCGTGACCGAGAACATTCGCGAGCGCTCGGTGCGCCATTCCAACAGCTGCTTCTTCACCATGGTCGCGGTCGACGACAACCGCCGCCCGGTGCCGGTGCCACCACGCCAGCCGCACAGCAGCGAAGAAAAGCGCCGCTTCCTGCAGGGCCAGCAGCGTCGGCAGATCCGCCAGGAACTGGAAAAGCGCTACCAGGACCTGAAAACCGACGCCATTTAAAGCGCCAGCAACTGCGCCTCGAAGCGCACCCGTGGGTGCGCAATGCGGTCCTGGGCCCGTACCAGCTGCAATTCGTAGCTGGCGCAGGCCTGGGTTTCCAGCAGCACTTCATGCACTGCCGCAGCCGTGAATTCGAATGCCTGCACCCAGCTGTCGCCAAGCAGCACACGCGCCAGGAACAGGCCTGAGGTCAGGTCACCCACCCCCACCGGCTGACGCGGAAACGCCAGCAGTGGGCGCCGCAAGTGCCAGCTGTGCTCGGCGGTCACCAGCAGCATTTCGAAATGCTCTTCGGCCCGCCCGGGGTACGCCAGGTGCTTGACCAGTACAACCTGCGGCCCACGCTGCAGCAGGCTGCGCGCCATGTTCACGCAATCCTCCAGCGACTGGGCGCGGCGCCCACAGAAGCTGTCCAGCTCCAGCTGGTTGGGGCACAGGATGTCCGCCGTGGCTGCCGCCTCGTCAAGCAGGAACTCACTGACTTCCGGCGGCACGATGCAGCCTTTTTCCGGGTGCCCCATGACCGGGTCGCACAGGTACAACGCTTTTGGGTTTACCGCCTTGATCCGTTCGACGCCGGCCAGGATCGCTCGCCCTTGTTCGGCGCTGCCCAAATAGCCGGAAAGCACTGCATCGCAGTGGCCGAGTTCGCCGATATTGGAAATACCTTCCACCAACGCAGGAATTTGCGCTGGGGCAAGCACTTCACCCGCCCACTGGCCATACTGTGTGTGATTGGAGAACTGCACGGTATTGAGCGGCCAGGCATTGACCCCGATACGCTGCATGGGGAATACCGCGGCGCTGTTGCCGGCGTGGCCGAACACCACGTGGGACTGAATGGCGAGCAGGTGCGGGGTACGTTTCATGCGGGAGTTTTCCAAAGCTGTTTCAAGGATTGTGCGCAGCGCAGTATGAACTCGATTGCTACCTGTACGACAGGCCAGGAACGCAGTTAAGCTGGATCTATCTGTTTGGAGCATATGCAAATGTTGACCCTGGAGAACCTCTTCGTCCTGATGCTGGTAGCCACGGCAGGCGCTTGGTTGTGGCACAACCATGGGTTGCGTGAAAAGGCCTTGGAACGGGTCAAACAGCATTGCGCCAAACTCGACCTGGAGTTGCTTGATGATGCCGTAGCGCTCAAGCGCATCGCCTTTGTCCGGGATGCCAATGGCCGCAAGCGCCTGGCACGCGTCTATGCCTTCGAATTCACCGTCACGGGTGAGCAACGTCACCCCGGCACCGCGACCCAGTTCGGCGCCCACAGCGTGCAGATCGAACTGGCGCCCTACCCGTTCGAAATCAAGACCCCACCACGCGCCGACAACGTCATAGAGATGCAGCAATGGCGCCAGGAGCACAACCGCTGGCGCAACTGATCAACTGACGCGACATTCATTCAACCCGGCTTGCAACGCGGGTTGCGGTTGCGGCTGATCGAAAATCAGCTCGATACGGCTATCCCTGCGCCAGTCGCTGGGCTGCCAAGCGGGCATATCCCCATTCAGCCCATTGAATGACCACCACCCCTCCATGCTGTGGATAACTCCTTTGGCCCGTCGCCATGGCAAAGCACACAAGAAAGCCTTCAGCCGCTGTGGATAAAACTCTTGGCCAGGGTGCCACCGCCAGCCAATACTCCAACCGCCCTCCCCTTGCTGGGCAAGGCAGATCGGCTGACGGGGGTCTGTCCACAGTAATGCGGGAGCGATTCCAGGATTGTCGACAATCTGGTTTTTCAGTAATGAGCTGTCAACAATCTGTGGAGATGCCGTCGGGAGGCCGGACAGCGGCAGTTGCCCTTGCACGGTCCACATGATGCTCTTTTCTTTAAATTTATTAGTTATCAACAACTTATGTTGTTCATCCACAGCCTCTGATTTATTGAAAACCACGTGTTCAGAGGCATTGAAAGCCTGCTGTTGAGCCTCTGGAAGCGGCTCGTTTCGAGCCATGGCCTGGGCATCCACAACCATCAAGAGTGGCTGAATTGTCAGCACTCCAACCCAAGGCGCTTGTTGCAACTGAGCCAGCAGCTGCAACGGATGGCCCAGGCCGGAAGGTTCGATAAACAGCCGGTCAGGCCGCGATTTGCGTAGCAATCGGCCCAGGCCCACCTGGAACGGCATGCCGTTGACGCAGCACAGGCAGCCGCCTGCAACCTCGCCGATGGCGATGCCGTCCTCGTCACGGCTAAGTAAGGCTGCATCCAGGCCGACAAGGCCGAACTCGTTGATCAATACCGCCCAGCGCTCGTTTGCGGGTCGCTGAGCCAGCAATTGACGGATCAAAGTGGTCTTGCCAGCACCCAGCGGGCCAGCAATTACATGGGTGGGAATGTTCTGCAACATGGCGTGGCTTCAGGCGGCGGTGATGCCTCACTATGCGCTGTCAGGCCAGCCAGTCAAGGCTGAGCAGCAAACGCCCCTGCTGTGCCGAAGGCGACCGATGAACCAGGCCTGCCCCTTCATTACCCTGCCATTTTTCACCTTTGAGTATCGCCACCTCACCGGCTTGCAGTTGCTGGATGTTATCCACAGATGGTTCAGCTGTGTGTAACTCACCACGACCGCTATCCCGTTCTTGCAACCATTCGCTACCTGGGCCGACGTAGGTGGTGAGCAGGCGCAAAGGTACGTTATCCACATGGAAGCGTGGACACATGGGACCGTCCAGAACGCGCAAGCGCAAACCGACCCGACGTGCGCCAACCAGGCAGGTATAAGCCGCCACCAACCAGGTCACATCAGCAACGAAAGCTTCATATCCATGCAAATCCGCAGCTTCACGCAGCAGATCTGGCAATACCGGCTTCTGTTCCTCGTCCACATCAATTACCCGCTGATCAGCCAAGGGCTGGCCAAGGCTGATCACCAGTGCGGCAAAGTCCTCCAGTTGTGCCGGCAAGCGCCGCCGCCATACAGCCAGGTTTACGCCATCCTGCAGCACTTCGGCCAGCACCTGGGGCGTCTCGCCAAACACCTGAAAGATATCCACAGGTCGGTGCGCCAGGTTCATGCTGCCGCCTCCTCATGCCATGGGCCAAATGGGTCAGGTAGGCGCAACCAGCCCATGTGGCCCATGTCCATTTCTTGATCCGTCAACAGGCATGCATCGAGGGCTGTGGATAATTTTTCGAAGTCGATATTCTGCCCGATAAACACCAACTCCTGGCGGCAGTCACCGGTCTCAGCGGTCCAGTGTTTCAAGATCTCGCTGGTGTTATCCACATCCTGTGGCCACTGCTCGCGTGGCACGAAGCGCCACCAGCGGCCAGCCAGACCATGGCGCATCATGCCACCCGCTTGCGACCAACTGCCTGCTTCCTGATATTTGCTGGCCAACCAGAAAAAGCCTTTGGAACGCAGCAGCCTTCCGTTACTCCAGTCCTTGTGGATAAAGTCGTAAAAGCGCTGTGGATGAAGCGGGCGTCGAGCCTGCCAGGTCATGGCCGCGATACCGTACTCTTCGGTTTCTGGCACATGCTCACCGCGCAGTTCCTGCAACCAGCCTGGTGCCTGGGCCGCCTGATCGAAGTCGAACAGCCCGGTGTCGAGGATACGTGCCAGCGGCACTTGGCCCATGACCATGGGTACAATCTGCGCCCGGGCATTGAGGCTGCGCAGAATGGCGATGAGTTCTTCGCGCTCATGTTGGCTGATCAGGTCGATCTTGCTCAGCAGCAGCACATCTGCGAACTCGACCTGCTCGATCAGCAAATCACTGATCGACCGCTCGTCTTCTTCGCCCAACGTTTCGCCGCGGCTGGCCAGGCTGTCTGCTGCTTGATAGTCGCGCAGGAAGTTCAAGCCATCGACCACGGTGACCATGGTGTCCAATCGCGCCATATCGGACAGACTGCGACCCTGCTCGTCGCGGAAAGTGAAAGTCTCAGCCACTGGCAGTGGCTCAGAGATACCGGTGGACTCGATCAGCAAATAATCGAAACGCCCCTCTTCGGCCAGCCGCGCAACCTCCTCAAGCAGGTCTTCGCGCAACGTGCAGCAAATGCAGCCGTTGCTCATCTCGACCAGTTTCTCTTCAGCGCGGTTGAGACTGACATTGCGCTGCACCTCGCTGGCATCGATGTTGATTTCACTCATATCGTTGACGATAACCGCGACCCGAAGGTTGTCGCGGTTGCGCAGCACATGGTTGAGCAGCGTGCTCTTGCCGGCGCCGAGAAAGCCGGACAGCACGGTGACGGGGAGACGATTGGACATGGCGAACCTCTTCAGGCAGACGCATTCGAAACGATGCATTGCATAATGTTATAAGGTAACAATACACTTTCGCCAAGTGGTTCTCGACGGACGAGTGCTCACAGAGGATGAAAAATGAATCTGCCACGCGTCATGGCATTGCTGTTACTCGCCATGCCTGCTTCCCTGTTGGCCATGCCACAAAACCAAACACTGGCCCTTTGTACGCGAAGTGCGACGCTGCTCGCTTGCCAGGACGGCAAAGGCAGTTATTACAGTGTGCGTACTGAAGGCAGCACGTTCTACCTTCGCGGCTACGACTTCAGCAGCCGCCGGCTGTGGGCACAAACCAACAGCCGCTATGGCACATTGACTTTTTTTACAGGCCTGGCCAGCGATGGTGAGGCCTGGGTGGGTTACAGCCGCCGCGTAGGCTGGACCACTTTGAACCGCGTATCCAGCTCCAGCGGGGAGCGCTTCAAGCTGCATTGCAGCTTGATCGAGGGGTGCCGTTGACCCCTGCTTTTATTTAGAACGCTTTTTCTCTGCCGCCTCTTTTGTAAGTCAGCGTCGAGCTCGTGCTGAAAACGCCAGCCTTGACCAGCCCTTTGTCAGACCGAAAAGCTAAGCCGTAACCGCATCGAGGCAAGGATCGAAATGAAATGTTCCACGTGGAACTATCCGAGCCTGCATGCCCACGACGCGGTTGCCACTCACCAGTGGGGATTTCAGCTGCGCGGTTTGACCGCCCCGCAATCATTGCCTAACCACACCGCACGCGTGTTCATGCTGCCTTGCTGCTGCACACCCGAAGCGTTGAACGTGCCACTGACCTGGGTGGTGAATTCCCGATCACTGAGGAATGTAGCCTGGCCACTACCCTGTGCCTTTGGGCAGCTGAACTGGAATTTCCACACGTTACCGGTACGGTCAGTAATTTTCTGCGTGCAGCCCGATTTCGGGTCCTGCAGCGGAATGTCATTCGTTGCCACCTGTTCTGGCGTCAGGCACGAACGCACACCCTTGCCACCTATACTTACCCCTTGCTTGGCCAACACTCCTTCCATCATCGCGCGCTGCTCTGGCGGCAGGTTCTTCAACTGGCCGAGCATGAATTCCATGTCGGGTAGCGGCTTGCCATCGACCTGCATGTTGCTGGTGGTCAGCTCCCACAAACCCGGTTGCAGCATCTGGGCTTGCACCAGCGGACTGCT
Source organism: Pseudomonas sp. BP6 (assembly GCF_017875935.1). Classification (NCBI taxonomy): domain Bacteria; kingdom Pseudomonadati; phylum Pseudomonadota; class Gammaproteobacteria; order Pseudomonadales; family Pseudomonadaceae; genus Pseudomonas; species Pseudomonas sp. BP6. The sequence continues at coordinate 5,383,819 of NZ_JAGINI010000001.1, read as the reverse complement.
CATGCCTAGGGCCAACGCCAACAGTGGCAGACGATTCTTCATGGACGAACGCTCCTGGAAAAAAGCCGGTCAAACGGGCCGGACTGAGCCTTAGACGCCAAATCCGCCTGCGGGTTGCAGGCGGACCGGGAACGTGTTCTGTTACCTCAAGTGTACTCGGCAAGCAGGATGCATATGGATTACCACAGCCCCTACTTCTTTGGTTACCTACTCGGCCTGATCCATCTGCTGGGTATTGTCGCCGCACTGCATGCGCTATTCACCGTACGGACAGCCCAGGGCGCCATTGCTTGGGCGATGCCCTTGCTCTTCATCCCCTACCTCACCTTGATCCCCTACCTGATCTTCGGCGCCCGCTCGTTCTATGCCTACATCAAGGCTCGGCGCCAGGCCAACCAGGAAATGCACGTGGCCATGGCCAATCTCAACTGGCGGCCTTGGGTTGAAGAAGCCCTTGCCGCCCGCGAGTCGGAAAGCTATACAGCTTTGCGCGCCATGCCCAAGCTAGGTCGCATGCCATGCCTGGCAAATAACCAGGTGAAATTGTTGATCAACGGCAAGGCCACCTTCGATGCGATCTTCGCAGCCATCGAGAAAGCACGCGATGTGGTACTGGTGCAGTTCTTCATCATTCATGACGACACCCTCGGCAAGGCACTGCAGCAACTCTTGCTACGTAAAGCCGCCGAAGGCGTGCAGGTGTTCGTGCTGTACGACCGTGTCGGCAGCCACGCCTTGCCGGCCAGCTACAGCCAGTTGCTACGTGACGGCGGTGTGCAGATCCATGCATTCGCCACCCGTCGCGGCTGGTTCAACCGCTTCCAGGTGAACTTCCGCAACCATCGCAAGATTGTGGTAGTGGATGGGTTGCTCGGCTTCCTCGGCGGTCACAACGTGGGAGACGAGTACCTGGGTGAACATCCACAGCTTTCACCCTGGCGTGACACCCACGTACAGATCAGCGGTCCGGTACTGGCCTGCCTGCAAGAGTCATTCGCCGAAGACTGGTACTGGGCCACGCGCCAGCTACCGCCGCTGATCCTGCCCGATACGTACCCGGACAACGGCGTGCTGTGTCAGGCCTTGGCCAGCGGCCCGGCAGACTCACAGGAAACCTGCTCGCTGTTCTTCCTTGAAGCGATTCATTCGGCCACCCGCAGGGTGTGGATCACAAGCCCCTACTTCATCCCTGACGAGGCCGTGTTCGCCGCCTTGAGGCTGGCGGTACTACGAGGAGTCGATGTGCGGGTGCTGATCCCGTCACGCCCTGACCACCGCATCGTCTACGCCGCCTCCAGCCTATTTGCCTTCGAAGCAGTGCGCGCGGGGGTACGTATGTTCCGTTACCAACCCGGGTTTCTGCATCAGAAGGTAGTGCTGGTGGATGATGACGTCAGCGCCATTGGGAGTGCCAACCTGGACAACCGATCGTTCCGCCTGAACTTCGAGATTACCCTGCTGACCGTCGATCGCGGCTTCGCGGACCAGGTCGAGCACATGCTCCAGGAAGACTTCGAACAAGCGCGGGAAATTACTGCAGAAGACACCCAAGATACCCATCGACTGCAGCAATTGGGGATGCGAATTGCGCGGCTGATATCGCCGATTCTTTAGGGTGAGCACTCCCGTTGAAAGCGGCCTTTTCGCGCTAAAGGCCGCTCCTGCAAAGCCAAATCAGGGCTGAGACACTTACGATTTCAGCGGTACAAGTCTTCCCGCGTCCAGGGCAGGTCATGATGCCCGTCGGCGTATGGCTTCACTGCCAGTATCTGGTGCAGGTTGATCCAGCCCTTCTGAAAGGCGTAGGCACACCCGGCCAAGTACAAACGCCAGATCCGCAGGGTCTTCTCAGGCACCAGCGCTGCCGCCTTGTGCAACTGGTTCTCCAGGTTCTCGCTCCAGTGATGCAAGGTTTTAGCGTAGTGCAGGCGCAGGCTCTCCACGTCCACTACCTCCAGCCCGGCTTCACAGATACTGGCGCTGATCATCGACAGGTGCGGCAGCTCGCCGTGGGGGAATACATAGCGATCGATGAACTCACCCGCCCCGCGCCCGACCGGTCGGCCATCGACGTGCTTGGCAGTGATGCCGTGGTTCATCACCAGCCCCCCTTCCCTCACCGCCCCAAACAGCTTCTGGCAGTAAAGCGCCAGGTTGGCATGCCCGACATGCTCGAACATACCCACGCTGACAACCTTGTCGAAGCGACCATCCTGGGGCAGATCGCGATAATCGAGAATCTGCAGGTCGACCTTGTCGGCAAGCCCTTCCGCTTGCACACGCTTGCGGCCGAGCTTCAATTGCTCCTTGCTCAGGGTAATGCCGAACACCTTGGCGCCATATTCACGGGCAGCGAACCGCGCCAGCCCGCCCCAGCCACAGCCAACATCGAGCAGGTAGTCACCGGCATCCAGGCGCAGCTTGCGGCACAGGTGGTCGAACTTGTCCTGCTGCGCCTGGTCGAGCGTATTGTCCGGCTCACGGAAGTAGGCGCAAGAATAGGCCATGTCCTGGTCCAGCCAAAGCTGGTAGAAGGCGTTGGACACGTCATAGTGGTAGGAGATCGCTTTGGCGTCGGTGCTCTTGTCATGAGACAACCGTTGCGGCGGCGTTTCATCCTCATCCGCCAGCAGCGCTTCGCTCAGCTCGTCGCACACGCGGATGGCCTCACCGATATCGCCTTCCAGCTCCAGCTTGCCTTCGACGAATGCGGTGCCTAGCTGGTCCATGCTTGGGTGGGTCAACTGGCTGATCAGCTGTGGTTCCTTGACCAAAATCGTGACCTGAGGACTAGGCCCAAGATCAAAATGGTTGCCGTCCCACAGCTTCAGCCTCAGCGGCAGATGCAAGCTCTGCAATGCAGGTGGAAGTTGAGCAAGCATGAAACACCCCTCCTGTCCGTAATTGGCCACGACGCCTAATATTTCGAACGTCACCGGATCAGAGTAGTTCATCTGTAGGATGTTTCCTCTAAGCAAGACCATGGTCTAGAACCAACTGATCTTATCCACACAGCAGATTGTATACAATCTGTGCGTCTCAGCTTAACCTTGTGCCCTCTCGCACTTCTATATCCTGGAGTTGAACCCATGAAATCCTATGACGTGGTGATCATCGGCGGTGGCCCTGGCGGCTACAACGCAGCCATCCGTGCTGGCCAGTTGGGCCTGAGCGTTGCCTGCGTGGAAGGCCGCTCGACCTTGGGCGGTACCTGCCTGAACGTCGGCTGCATGCCATCCAAGGCACTGCTGCATGCTTCGGAGCTTTACGAAGCTGCCAGCGGTGACGAGTTCGCCCACCTCGGTATCGAAGTAAAGCCCACCCTCAACCTCGCCCAGATGATGAGACAGAAGGATGAGAGCGTGACAGGCCTGACCAAGGGCATCGAATACCTGTTTCGCAAGAACAAGGTCGAGTGGATCAAAGGCTGGGGCCGCCTGGATGGCATCGGCAAGGTCGTGGTCAAGGCCGAAGACGGAAGCGAAACTGCATTGCAGGCCAAGGACATCGTCATTGCCACCGGTTCTGAGCCTACCCCTCTGCCAGGTGTGACCGTCGACAACCAGCGCATCATTGACTCGACCGGCGCGCTGTCGCTGCCGCAAGTGCCCAAGCACCTGGTCGTCATCGGTGCTGGCGTGATCGGTCTTGAGCTGGGTTCGGTCTGGCGCCGCCTGGGTAGTCAGGTCACTGTCATCGAATACCTGGACCGCATCTGCCCAGGCACTGACACGGAAACCGCCAAGGCCCTGCAGAAGGCTCTCGCCAAGCAAGGCATGATGTTCAAGCTGGGCAGTAAAGTGACTCAGGCTACCGCAGGTGCCGATGGCGTCAGCCTGACGCTGGAGCCTGCCGCCGGTGGTACCGCAGAATCGCTGCAAGCCGACTACGTGTTGGTGGCTATCGGCCGCCGTCCTTATACCAAAGGGCTGAACCTGGAAAGCGTGGGCCTGGAAACCGACAAGCGCGGCATGCTCGGCAACGAGCACCACCGTACCTCAGTGCCGGGTGTCTGGGTGATTGGCGACGTCACTTCGGGCCCGATGCTAGCGCACAAGGCCGAAGACGAAGCGGTGGCCTGTATCGAACGCATCGCCGGCAAGCCCCACGAGGTCAACTACAACCTCATCCCTGGCGTGATCTATACCCGCCCGGAGATGGCCACCGTGGGCAAGACTGAAGAGCAGCTCAAGGCCGAAGGACGTGTCTACAAGGTTGGCAAGTTCCCCTTCACCGCCAACAGCCGTGCCAAGATCAACCACGAGACCGAAGGCTTCGCCAAGGTCATCGCCGATGCCGAAACCGATGAAGTACTGGGTGTGCACCTGGTGGGCCCAAGCGTCAGCGAGATGATTGGTGAGTTCTGCGTGGCTATGGAGTTCTCGGCCTCGGCAGAAGATATCGCCCTCACCTGCCACCCACACCCGACGCGCTCCGAGGCCCTGCGCCAGGCGGCGATGAATGTGGATGGCATGGCCATGCAAATCTGATGAGCCCCACTCGCTGCGTCAGGCCATGATCATGATCTGGATCGTATGAGTGAGTGGCCGTTTTCTGAATATCAGAAATGAAAAGACCTCCGGATGGAGGGCTTTTCATGCGTCTCGATAATAAAGGTTGTCACAGGCTGAAGGGGCAGATCCAATGGGCCACGCTGCACGTGGTCGGTACAGGCGCGTTGTTAACCGGGGCTACTTGGAGCAGTCCAGGCTGCGGACACCCGGTAGCTGTTGAATTTATTGCCAGGAGGCACCTTGCATGGCCAGTTATGGACTGTTTCTCATCCTCGCGACCCTTACCGTATTGAGCCCCGGCCCCGGGGTGGTGCTGACTCTCTCCAATGCCCTGCGCCACGGTTGGAGCGGTGCTCTGACGGGGATCTTCGGTATCGCCCTGGGCGCTTTCATCGTCGCTGGGCTCTCGGCCAGTAGCGTGGGGTTGGTTCTGGCGACCTCGGCAACGGCGTTCACCGTACTCAAGTACGTCGGCGCGTTGTACCTGTTGTACTTGGGGGTGAAGATGTGGCGTACCCAGCGTTTCATCCCGGAGCTCACCGTGACCGCCACGCAACCTTGGCGGCGCTTCGTCGAAGCGTTGTCGATCCAGCTGCTGAATCCCAAGGCTGGATTCTTCTTTCTGGCGGTGTTCCCACAGTTCATCAGCCCGCAGGCCAACTACTACAGGCAGTTCTTCCTGCTGGTCTCTTCCTACGCGTTGCTGGTCGTGCTGGTACACACCGGCTACGCACTGATGGCCAGTGGTGCCAGGGGTTGGTTGTCGACCAACCGTGGTGCGCGAATCGTCGGCAAGCTCTCCGGTATTACCTTCTTTTGTTTTGGGGTTCTGATGGCCTCGGCCAGCAAATAGAACCATCGTTGAACTTATCCGAAAGTCGCAATCTATATGTAACATGCGATACGTACTTTGGACGTAATCTCGATAGCCACGAAAAACGGGTAACCAGAGATCCAGCATTCTCATTGACTTACTTTTTAATATCTCCGACCATCACGCTTGCGCGGTAATCCGAGAATCACGATCTCTTCGAACAACAACTCTAAAAGGGTTTGCACGGCGCAATGGCTCTGCCAGTTTATTGGCGCCGTAAAAACGGCAGGGAAGACGACATGGAAAGTCGAAACCGGGACGCAGCCACGACATGCGATAAAAACCACCCCATCACACACCTGCACGACGAGTTGCAGCGTCAATTGTGTGGTTTGAAGGATTTGAAATACGCTTACTACGCGGCTACGCACAATCGCAACGTAGAACCGATTATCATTTCAAATTACCCACCGAGTTGGGTCAAAAGCTATAAAGATAACAAGAGCTATCTGATTGACCCGATCATCAAACATGGGCTCAAGGAGATCACCCCCTTCTCCTGGCACGATGCCCTTGCCAACAGCGGTCCCGAAGGCGTGGACTTCTTCAGGCGCGCCACCCGTTATCAAATCTGCTCGGGTACCACATTCACCCTGCGCGATGCTTCCGGGACATTCTGTGCCTTGAGTGTGTGCGATGCGGGTTCGCAGGTAGATTTTGATCGGCGTCTGGCCAAGCAGCAAAGCCAGCTGCAACTGCTACTGATCGAATTTCATAGTTGGCTGATGACCTCGCGCACAACGGATCAGCTGTTTTCCAGTGCGGCCGATGGGCCGCTTTCCACCCGCGAACTGGGCGTGCTGCAACTGGTCATGCGCGGCAAAACCTACCGCGAAATTGCCACGGACTGTGGAATTTCAGAGCGCACAGTGAAATTCCACATGTCGAACATTTCTGGCAAATTGCAGGTCGGCAACGCCAAGCAAGCCGTCTACGAGGCAAAGCGACAGGGCATCATCTGATCAGGCGATGTGGTTGTCGGATACATCGTGCAACTGCAGGCTCAACGGCCACTGCTGGGTCTGCAGGGATGACAGCGGTTGCTTACGCGCAATGCTTTCAAGCAGTCGCAGGCGGTTGGACGAGCTGATCGGCATATCCAGCAAATGCACCGTCTCACCCGGCGACGCCTCGCCGCTGTCCAGAATCTGGTAGTGCCAGCCTGCCTGTCGAACGATGCGCGCCATGGCATCGCTGACCACGGTGACGATCGATTTCAAGCCGGTCAGTTCGCCGTGGTCATGCATGCTGAAAAGCAACATTTCGGTCAATGGCAAGTGCGCCAGGCCCAACTTGCGTGAACGGGTCTTGTCGACGAAGAAGCGGCTGGATTCAGCCATCAATGCCCGCTTGGGCGGTATGCAACTGAAGAAATCGCGAAAGGGACCTTCAACCATATAAGGGTGCAGTGTATTGATCAGGCGAAGGCCTGCCAACGGTATGCCTTGGCAAGTGCCAACCAGATAAGTCGTGTTCCAATTGTCATATTCATCCAATTCAATGCCATTTCTCACAGCGACCTTCCAATTAAGGCGATCACAGAAGACATGCTTGCGTAAGCCGTATAACTCGGCAACCCAGGGATGCGGGTCACGACGGTATTCAATCTTGTGAAAGTCGATAGTTATCATGTTGGGCTGTTCCCTTGCCTCAGGTATGGCGTTCGCGTGGGCGTTGGTATAACAACCTGCTGATTCTATCAACTGACGGCGCTGAGCAACCTGTACTTAAGTGCATGCAGGCCGTCGGTATTTCTCCAAATACCAAACACCTGCACCTAGATACAGTTGTCGTCATCGCAAAATTGGGCACACTTCTCGGGGCGTTGTGTAGGACGCCAGTTTTCACAACTTACAAGACGCTATTTGCCAGGCGCACGGTTGCGGTGGGTATCGAAAACCATCGTACCTTCGGCCCTGGCAGTTATCGCCTGCACTCAATGCCGCCCTTGTTCATACAAGGGTTGTCACGTCAGCACATCAATCAGGGAAGACAATGGAAAAGCCAGCCTCTCCAGCACCTCGCCGCGTCGTCGTTACTGGTTACGGTGCGATCTGCTCGCTCGGCCAGAACGCCGATGCTATCTGGGACGCGATGATGGATTACCAGATCGGCTATCGTCTGCACCGTTTTGATGATCCGACGATCCATGCGCGCTTCTTCGGTTTTATCGATGACTTTGGCCGCGAGGCCATGCGACCGTTCTCGAAGAAGATTTCCAAGATGTTGCCTCTGTTCGCCAAGTACAGCTTGGTGGCGGCCCATGAAGCATTGCACATGGCTTATGGCGACACACCACTGGATGACGTGGTCGCACCGTTCGACCGTGGTGTCGTTCTCGGCACCGGTTGGGGCGGGTTGGACACGGCGAACTTCAACAACAACGAATACTGCCAACAAGGCATTTCCACCTCGTTCGCCACGGTCATGTCGATGTGCAATGCCGCGACGGCTGCCATCACCATGAACTGGAACATGCGCGGCGTTCAAAACAGCCCGGTGGCAGCCTGCGCAACTGGCACCATCGCCATTGGCGAGGCCTATGAAGCGATTCGTGCCGGTCGAGCGAAAATGATGATCGCCGGTGGCAGCGAATCGTTGAAAGAGCAGTTCAACGTCTGGTCGATCGACGTCATCCAGGCGTTGAGCAAGGAGCAGGAAAACCCGCGCCTGGCATGCTGTCCGTTCAGCAAAGGGCGAAGCGGTTTTATCCTGTCCGAAGGCGCAGCGGTACTGTGTCTTGAGGATTATGAGCTGGCCAAGGCCCGCGGCGCCAAGATCCTTGGCGAAATCACCGGCTACGCCAACTACTCGGACGCCTTCGACATGACGGCCCCGGCCGAGGACATGCTGGCTCGAGTGCGGGTGATTCAGGAAGTGTGCAGGCAAGCCAGTGTCGATGCGCCGCACATCGATTACATCAACCTGCATGGCACCTCCACCCCGCTGAACGACGTCAACGAAGCCCGCTCCATCAAACTGGCGCTGGGTGACGCTGCCCATGGCATTCCGATGTCCAGCACCAAGTCGTACACCGGCCACCTGATTGGTGCAGCAGGTTCGATGGAAGCAATCTTCTGCCTCAAAGCCATTGCCCGCGGAACGATCCCGGCCACCATCCATCTGGATGAGGCCGATCCTGAGTGCGACCTGAACTTCGTCCCTAACGAGCACTTGCACGGACAGCACCTGGAAAACGTGCTGAACCTCAGCTTCGGGTTCGGTGGCGCCAATGCCGGCATCATGCTGCGTAAGGTGCAATGATCATGCAGTGGCAATTTGGCCCTGAACAGATCGAAGCGTGGGCTGATCTTTCCGGCGACCGCAACCCTATCCATTTTGACCTGGAAGCAGCGCGGCGCATGGACGCCGCGGATGTCGTGGTGCACGGCATGCTGGCGCTGCTGCCAATCAAACATCAAATGGGGCGTGTTGCCGAGGGCCGCGATGAGGACTGGGTACAGTTCAAGGCGCTACTGAAGGCGCCGGTCCTGCGCAACTGCCCTGTCGCGCTTGCTACCCGCCCCCGCAGTGCAAGCACTGCATTTACGCTGCGTTCAGAAAAAAGTGAAGGCGAGCATGTGCTCGGCCATGTGTCTCAAGTTCCGCCGCCAACGTGGACATCGAAATCCCCAGGCTTCGCGCTTGACCGGGAATATGTAGAGGCTTGGCTTACCCAGTTTCGTGACGGGTTGGGCAAGGGGCTAGATGATTGGGTGGCACTGGATGCGCTGATATTTTCCCACTTCATCCGCAACCATCTGGGGGTGATCTTCGAGCGCCTGTCCGGGCAATTTGCCCAACACCAGGTTCCCGAGCGTATCGAGGACATCACCAATCACCTGGTCGTCCAGACCAGTCACCAGATCACGTTCTGCACGCAACTGCGTTCATTGGGCAGTTTGCAATCCGATATCCGCTGCGAGATCGACAACATTCTGTTGATTGAAACACCAGGCAAGGCCGTCGGCACCCTCGACCTGGGTGTCGTCGTCAGCGGCAGCCATGTGATGACCATAACCCTAGGCTTGATGATTAAAACCGTTCTCACCCCCACAGGAGCGAAACAATGACCACCGTTGACCAAGTATTCACCATCGTTCGTGATCTGATCCTGGACCTCAAGGATGTCGACGACAACGAAGTGACCCTCGATACCACCATTGAAGCAATGGAGTTCGACAGCCTGGACTTCGTCGAGATGCAGGTGGTCGTGCAGAAAAAGATCGGCGTGGCGATCAACCCGGATTCGTTCGTCACCCGCAAGATCGCCACTTTGCGCCAGCTCTGTGAATTCATTGTTGAGCTCAAGGAATCGACTGCCGTCGAGGCCTGAGCCGCTGGGCCCAATTCATGGAGGAGCAGGAAATGTCTACGCTGACCAACAGTGTGCTCGCTATTTCCCCGGCGAGGGAGTCGAAGGTTCGCAAGTTAAGCGAAGTGTCGCATCACAAGACGATGGACCACGCGACCGTACTACCATGGGACCAGGACATCAATCGAAGCCTCTACCCCAAGGATCCCGAGCATCTGTGGATCAATGGAACACGCTATTGCGAAGGCTTGACCGAGGCCCAGAAACTGGAATTGGCCTGGCTCGAGACGGGCCGTGACATTTCCATGTTCATCTGGCTCGAGCAGACCATTCCGCCGTTGTACATGGGCTACATCACCCAGTTCCATGACCGTATTTCGCCGGACCTGCAGGAATACCTGATGATCTTTTCCAAGGAAGAGATCGTTCATACCCTCACCTTCAAGCGCTTCATGGCCAAGGCTGGCCTACAGATCTGGAACCCACCGGTCGGGCTCTATGAGTTGCTGACCCAGACACTGCCGAAAATGGAGCCGGCGGTTGGCGTGTTGTTCACGCTATTGATCGAATGGGTTGCCGAAATGGGAGCCATGCACACCTCCCAGGGCGCTGCGGTCGAACCCATGACCCGTACCCTGTTCCGTGAGCATCACTATGACGAGGCACGGCACATCGCCTTTGGCCGCTGGATCAGCGAGTCCTACTTCGAAACTGCCAGCGCTGAATCGATCGCCCAGGTTAAAGCGATGAGCCGGAAAATCATTCCGGCGCTGATCGACATGTTCACCTACAACCCCGAGATCGCGTTGCACACTTCCTTCGCGTTTCCGATTGCAGTGGATGACAAGGCGAAAATCGAAGAGGTTTGGCGCTCACCGAACAATGCTCGACTGAACGACGCTCGCTTCGCCGAAATTTACGCCTGGATCGACAAGTTGGGGCTGCGGCAATGAGTTCTTCGACCTGGGACGCGGTCTTCGTGGGTACCGGGATCACGAGCCTGGCCTGCGCGGCCATGCTGGTCAAGCGTGATCGCGGTGCACGCGTCCTGATGCTCGACAAGCATATTGTGGTTGGGGGCTATGCCTCGACGTTCAGCCGGCCCAAGCAATCGGCGATTTTCGATTGCAGCCTGCACAAGCTCAGCGGCATGTCGGAAGGGGGCAACCTCATCCGCATCCTGCGGGATCTGGGCCTTGAGGATGAACTGAACCTGGTCTACCCCAACGACTATTTCTGCGCCTACCAGAACGGCACGGCGCTGCCGTTGGCTAACGATGCCGACCAGGTCGAACGGCAACTGATCGAACGGTTCCCTCATCAGGCAGAGCCCTTGGTTACCTTTTTCACTCAGGTACGCACCTATGGGCGCAACGGGTACTACCAGTTCCAGATGCTCGATGGCAGTTTCGAACCTGACATGGCGCAGTTGCGCTGGGCCCATCGTAACCTCAAGCACAAGACCGTGCGTGAAGCGTTGCATGAGTTGTTCGATGACCCCTACCTGATTGAAATTCTGGCAGCCCCTGGCATTTATGTTGGCGGCTACTCGGAGGATCTGGGCTACCTGTACTACCTGCATGTGGTGTATGCCACGCTCAATCGCGGCAACGCCTATGTCGCAGGCTCTTCCCAACGCTTGTCCGACTTGCTGGCGCAGCAGATCGAACAGGCCGGGGGCAAGATCATGCTCAGCACGCCTGTAGAAGAGGTGACCACCGACAACCAAAGCAATGTCACGGGGGTACGCACCCGTGCTGGTGAGTTTCATGCGCCACAGGTCTTCATCAATACCTCACCCCATTATGCTGTGGAGCATTTGTTCCAGGCGGATGTGGACCTGACGAGCACCCGAGAGAAGCTGGCCGCGTTGAAGCCGGCACGCTCGACCACCACGGTGTACCTGACCACGGATCAAGCACCCGAACAGCTGGGGCTGCGGCATAGCGAGTCGATGCTGTTTGCTGCGGACCCCGCGTTGGCAGCCGAGCTGCGCATCAACGCCGAGCGCAGTGGTTTTCAGCCAGAGCTCTGTGAACAAGCCTTCTGGGCCATGTCCCCGATCGAGGTCACCAACTATCACGCCCTGGCGCCCGCTGGCGGCAAGGTCGTGTGTATCAATGTGCTTGATTCCATCGCACATTGGCCTGCAAGGCGTACGGCGCAATATCGCGCGAAAAAGCAACGCGCGTGTGAGGTGCTGGTAGAGCGGCTGCTGGCTCAGATTCCTGAACTGCGTGGTCACATTCTGCATACGGAAGTGGCAACCCCGCATACCTATGTGCGCTTCACCAATAACACTGATGGCTCTGGCTACGGGGCGATGGTGGGTACCGACCTCAAAGGGCATGTCTTCCATCACGGCTTCCCGGTGCAGGGCGTGCAATTTCTCAGCGCTTGGGTAGCTGGCCCAAGTTACGAGGCCGCCTTTGGCTATGCCGAGATGAAAGCCAGGCAATGGAGACGCGCATGAGAGCGGTTGAACAGTCCCCCACCCGGTTTGGAATAGCCATTTCCAAACTTTTCATTCGCGTGATGTTCAGGCAGGTACAAGGGTGGGAGCGCGACGTACCCAGCCGGGCCGAGGGCTTCGTTGAGACGGCCAGCGACGGCAGCAAGCTGGAAGGTGCGGTGTTGCTGGCCAACCCAGCCAAAGCCAAGGGTGTTGTGCTGCTTTGCCATCCGTTCTTGAAATATGGCATGCACTACTTTTTTGAGAACGGCATCGATCAGGTATTCCTGGAACAGGGCTACCACGTCATTGCCTTCAACTTCAAAGGCTTTGGGCGCAGCACCATCGGTGGTCATGCATTCGCCGATGACGTCTTGTCCATTGCGCGAAAGATCGCCCGGGAATACCCAGGCCTGCCGATTCATCTTGTGGGCTGCTCATTTGGTGGCTACCACCTGTCACATGCCTTGGCACGGGACGCCTCGCCCTTCACCTCGGCAGTTCTGGACAGCGTGCCTGTCTCGGTTCGCAGCTATTTCACGCGTGGTCCGTTACGCCTTGCCATGCGCTGGATCAGCGGAAGCCGTCTGGCAGTGCCTACCGGTACTTGTGCGATCGACCATTCCCTCAAGAGCGTTCACCACCTGCCAATCGCTTACTTCTACGGGTTGAGTGACCGCTATATCCCCGAGGCGAGTGTGACAAGGCTGAGCCTGGATTGCACATCCCTGCATGTGGTCGGCTTCGAAGCGTGTCGCCACCTGGAAAACCATAAGAAGCACCGGGATCGGTACTTCCAGGAGATCTTCGCGTTCTTCGCCCGTGCAGAATCTCATAAACCCGTTGTAACGGCCTGACTCTGGGCTCTTTGAATTAAGGAAACAGAACATGGATGTCCAACAGCTGGGCAAAGGCAAGTGGATACTCATCAGCGGCGGTACCCGCGGTATAGGGCGCGCACTTGTACAACACCTGGCGCGTGAGGGTTATGAGGTCGCGTTCACCTATCAATCCTCTGCTGACGCGGCCCGCCAGCTCGAGCAGGAGGTAGCCGCCAACGGTGGCCGGGCGCACGGGCATGCCTGTGACGGTCGGGACTTCCAGTCGGTCAGTTCATTGTGCGAACAGTTGGTCAACGATCTTGGCGGCCCCTATGGCTTGATCAACAACATGGGCGTGACTGGCGACCAGCTGTTGTTCAACCTCGATGTCGAGCGCTATCGCGACGTGGTTGCGACCAACCTCGACTCGGCGGTTTATTTCAGCAAGTCGTTGGTCCCGGCCATGGCTGGTGAACGGCGAGGCAAGATTTTGCACATGTCCTCCGTCAGTGGCGTAAAGGGGAACAAGGGCCAATTGGGTTATTCCGCGACCAAGGCCGCGATGATTGGTATCACCAAGACCATGGCGTTGGAACTGGCGCGCTTCAAGATCAATGTCAATGCCATCGCGCCCGGCTACATCGCCACGGACATGATCGATCAGATCCCCGATCATGTGCGCAAGTCGATCACCGACAACATCCCGCTCAAGCGCTTCGGTGAAGTACAGGAAGTTGCTGCATTGGCCAGCTTCCTGTTGTCACCGCAAGCCGACTACATCACTGGCCAGACCTTCCTGATCGACGGTGGCCTGACAGCCTGATTCGCCTTGCGCAATCTGCTGCGTGGTGATGCCTGGAGCATTCATGAGTCAATCATACGATACTGTTTTTGTAGGAGCAGGGCTGGGCGCGCTCGCCAGCGCCAGCCTGATGGCCCAACGGGGTCAAAAAGTCCTGGTGGTGGAAAAGCACAATATTCCGGGTGGTTACGCGAGCAATTTTCGCCGTAAAGACTTCACCTTCGATGTGTCCCTGCATTCGTTCGATGGTGTCGTCCGCGGTGCGCATTCATTCAAGGTGATCGAGGCTTGCGGTGTCGCGGACAAGATCGAGTTTCTCCATCACCCGACGCTCTATCGCTACCGTTCACCCGATATCGACATCACCGTAGGGCATCGCGACCTGGAAGGTTACAAACAGACCCTGTATCGCTGCTTCCCCGAGGAAATCGACAACATCAATCGGTTGTTCGCCGAGTCCAAGCGCAACTATAAGGACCTTTGCGGCTTCCTTTATTCACCCAAACCGTTCTGGATGCGATTTGTCGCGACCCCCTTCGCCTATCCCCGGGTTCTGCGCTATGGCCATGAAACGGTGGATAAGTACTTTTCCAGGTTCACCCGCAACAAACGCCTGAAGGAAGTACTGTCGGCACAGTGGAGCTACTACGGGCTGCCGGCGAAAGACTTGGCATTCGGCTATTTCTCGTACCCCTTCATCGACTATCTGGAAAACGGCGGCTACTCGATCAAGGGCGGCTCGCAGGCGCTTTCCTCGGCATTGGTCGAAGTTATCGAGGCGCACGGCGGCCGTGTCGAACTGGAGTCGGGAGTCCAGCAGATAATGGTCGACCGAGGCAGGGTCACCGGCGTCGTCACGCGCAGATCGGGGCCGGTGAAGGCCCGCAACGTCGTGGCCAATGTTTCGCCGCATGCCGTGGTGGGTTTGGCAGGAAAAGAGCACTTCTCCAGCAAATACCTCGCTCGGTTGAACCAGCTGAAGTTTTCGGTATCCGGCTTCCAGGTGTATCTGGGCCTGGATTGCCCGCTGAGTGAACTGGGTGTCGACCCTGAGGAATACATCCACTTCTTTTCACCCGGGAAAACGCAACGCGCGCAATTCGAACATATCCAGGCCGGCGAACTGCATCAGGACAACACCAGTTGGTCGATCAACTATTTCTCCAATGTCGATCCGTCCATGGTGCCGCCTGGAAAGTCCAGCCTTGGCCTGTTCACCCTCACCGGCCCCGACGTTTGGCACTCGCTGGAAAAAATCGCTTACCGCCGCAAGAAAGCCGCGCTGACCGAGTTGTTGATCGCTAATGCCGAGCGCGTCATTCCAGGCCTGCGCGACCACATCGAAGTCTGTGAAGCAGGGTCACCGCGCACGATGACCAAGTTCACACAGAACCCACAGGGTGCGATCTATGGGTTCGAACAAACGCCTCAGCAGTCCGGACTGTTTAACCGTTTCCCGCAGAAGTATCCGGTAAAGGGGCTTTACCAGGTGGGCGCGTGGACGTTCCCTGGTGCTGGCTTCATCGGAACGATGTTGTCTGCCCGCTTGTTGGTTGACCGCTACTTCTAGCCAGTGATGTGCCCGTAAATACGACCTCGAGAGACTAACCATGACTTATGTAGTGACGGACAACTGCATCCAGTGCCGACACACCAACTGTGTGGATATATGCCCTGCAGACGCGTTCCACCTGGGGCCGAACTTCATCGTGATCAACCCGGAGGCATGCGTCGATTGTGGTCTCTGCCTGCCGGAATGCCCTGAAGAGGCGATTTTGCCGGAGAACCGCCTGGATGACGGTAATCGGTACTTCCTGGCGTTGAATGCCGAGCTTGCACAACATTGGCCCGTCATTCTCCAGAGCATCCCACCGCTGGACGATTACCAGAAGTGGAGTCATCAGCCGAACAAACTTGCACACCTTGTGCGCGAAGCCGAAGCGGTCGATCCGACCCGCGACCACCATCTGCAGCACGCTTGAAGTGCACCCGGACGAATGCCCATGCAAAGCTATGACCGATTCAAGACGCTGGAGAACGATACCTTCGACGTGATTGTCGTGGGTGCCGGCATTGGTGGACTGACCGCAGCCGCTACCCTCGCCAATCGTGGCAAGCAGGTATTGGTGCTGGACATGCACTATGAAATGGGGGGCTGCGCCACGGTCTTTCATCGTAAGGGCAAGGATTACGAGTTCGACGTAGGTCTTCATTACATCGGCGACTGTGGCAAGGAAGGGTTGATCCCGCGTATTTTACGCGGCGCCGGCATCGACGATGGTGAAATCAACTTTATCGAGCAGGATCCAGAAGGTTTCGAAACGCTCTGTTTCCCCGATTTTCAGTTTGCCGTGCCGCGCGGATATGAGCGCTTCCGGGAAAGGCTCATCGATGCGTTCCCCAAGGAAAAATCAGGCATCAACCGTTATTTCAAGATGCTACAGCAAGTCTGGGATTTCATGGGCATTCACTCCCGGCCGCTCTCGGCGCTATGGGTGCTGCCACGTTCCTGGATGCTGATGCGTCATTCGAAATCGACGGTCGCCCAGTTTCTCGACACCTGCACACAGGATCAGCGCCTGCGCGCCATCCTGACCGGGCAGCTTGGCGTTTACCATCAACCGCCCAGCAGGGCGACCATGGCTGGCCACGCTGCGGTGGTGAACCACTTCCTGCAAGGGTCATATTACCCGTCGGGAGGGGGGCAGATGTTCTCTGACAAACTCGGCGCGGTTGTCGAACGCAACGGAGGCAAGATCCTGCTGCGTTCCAAGGTCGAGCGTATCCTGGTCGAGAAGGGCCGCGCGGTAGGTGTCGAATTCAGTAACAAGCATCTGGGCAAACGTACGGTCAAGGCAGACGCGGTGATCTGCAACGCCGACATCAAACACACCTTGCTGGACTTGATCGGACGGGACCACCTCACGGCTAAAACCGTCACCAAGGCAGAGTGTTTCGAAATGTCGCCGGCTATGGGTGTGGTTTACCTGGGTGTCGATATGGACCTGAAGGCGATGGGGCTGAAGAACACCAATTATCGCATCTATCCCGGTTGCGACTACGAACGTGCCTACCGTGAGGTGTTCGCCGGACAGTTCCCGGATGAGCCCCATCTGTTCATCGGTAATGCCACCATGAAGGACCCGGACAATCCGGCCATTGCCCCGCCAGGCATCTACAACCTGCAATTGATGTCGGCAGTTCCTTCGAACCCGGAAAGCTGGGGTGTTACGCAGGCCGAGGTAGCGGATGGCAGCTACCGGAACAACCCAACGTACCTGGCCAAGAAGGAATGGTATGCGCGGCAACTGATTGCACTGGCTGAACGCGTGATACCGGGTATGTCGCAGCATATCGTGTATCAGGAAGTCTCCACCCCGTTCTCGGTGACCCGTTTCATCGGTTCAGCCGGTGGAACATCTTATGGCCTGGCATTCACGCCTGAGTACTTCCTGCATAATCGCCCGGGTACCAAAACCGAAATACGAAACCTGTTCTTGTGTGGCGCATCCACCCGCACCGGGCACGGGATATTTGGTGCTATGACGGGTGGTGTCGAAGCCGCTGCCGCTGTCGACGGCCGCAAGCTACGCTACCAGATCATGGATGTCGGCACGCGTGCTGAGGCCCAGGTAAGCGCTTGAGTCAACGCAACGCCGGGGGGTAAGGCCTGTCGTGCATGAGGCAGCTGGCGCTGTGCAATTCATCATGGAGAGATGATATGTCGAATGACTACAACACCGCTTTGCTGCTGGCCGCGGGGCTTAGCCTACTGGCGTCGATCATGCACGTGGGGGTAATCCTGGTGGGGCCATCGTGGTATCGCCTGTTCGGCGCTGGCGAGCGTTTTGTGCGTGCGGCCCAGGCTGGGCGTTGGTATCCAGCGGTAGTAACGGCGGGCATCGCCCTGGTTCTCGCTACCTGGGGCCTGTATGCCTTGTCAGGAGCCGGAGTGGTCGATCCATTGCCCTTGTTACGACCTGCGCTGATCGCCATCACTGTGATCTACCTGTTACGCGGCGTACTTGGCCCTTTTGCTCTGGCGGGTACCGGGCGCAGTGGCCGTTTCATCGTGGTCAGCTCGGCAATATGCTTGTTGTATGGCCTTGTGCACCTGGTCGGGCTCATTCAAGTGTGGCAGTTGCTCAATCCCACTGGCTGATTACGGCTGGCGAGAGCAAATCGGCAAGTGCATGAAAAGGTGGCTGTGCCGGGCTGACCATTGCTCGCTCGACCTTGGCCCAGTGGGTCGGGCAAACCGGTGTACGGCTCCAGCCGCTGGTCGATGCACTGCATGAAGCGGTGCTGAACCAGGGTGTGATTCACACCGATGAAACACCCGTGCAAATGCTCGCACCAGGCGAGAAGAAAACCCACCGGACCTACGTCTGGGCTTACACCACGACGCCGTTTTCAGCGCTCAAGGCAGTAATCTATGACTTCAGACCAAGCCGTACCGGCGAACACGCACGCAACTTTCTGGGTGACTGGAACGGCAAGTTGGTCTGCGATGACTTCGCCGGCTACAAAGCCGGTTTTGAGCAAGGCATCACTGAAATCGGCTGCAGGGCTCATGCTCGCCGCAAGTTCTTTGACCTGCATGTCGCGAACAAAAGCCAGTTGGCCGAACAGGCGCTGCACTCGATTGGCGGTTTGTACGAGGTTGAGCGCCAGGCTCGGGACATGACCATCGAAGACCGTTGGCGAATACGTCAGGAAATGGCGGTACCGATCAGCAAAACACTGCACGACTGGATGTTGGCCCAACGCGACTTGGCACCCAACGGATCAGCCACGACCAAAACCCTCGAATAAAGCGTGAAACGCCGGGTAGCGCTGACGCGCTACCTGGACGATGGGGCTGTACCCATCGGCAACAACAGGTCGAGAAGCAGCTACGGCCATGGGTACTCGGTCGCTCGAACGGCTTGTTTGCCGGATCACTGCGCAGTGGCAAACGAGCTGCTGCAATCATGAGTCTGATCCAGTCAGCGCGCATGAATGGGCATGATCCGTATGCCTGTCTCAAAGATGTGCTGACGCGGCTGCCGACACAGCGGGCCAGTGAGATTGGGCAACTGCCGCATCAGCGGGTATCGGCCTGACTTACGCAAAGTGAGTTGGGCGTACGCTTACAAGATTACGACCTCAGGGAAGGATACAAAAATGCAATGCAAAGACGCGTGCGGGTCTTTCAAGTGGACAACGTATTACGAGCACCACAGAGACCGTCCAGCATCATCGCTTCTTCACACAGCAATCGGACTTGCGAGCACTCAGACAAACTCTAGAAAAGCTGTGGATCTGGGCTGTGGCTCTGGCAATGAGACTCGCGCTTTACTTCAAGCGGGCTGGGATGTTCTAGCTATCGACCGAGAGCCGGCCGCAATCGAAATGGTACACGCCATAGGTCTGGATCACCCTGCTGCAAAGCTAGAAACAGCTACCCAATGGTTTGAAAGCATCGAGGCTTTGCCACCCTCGTCATTGATCCATGCAGGCATGGCCTTACCATTTTGTCATCCAGATCACTTTGAAAAATTCTGGTCAGTTGTGACGTCTGCACTTCTCCCTGGAGGAGTGTTCGTGGGCCAACTCTTCGGTGACAAGGATGATTGGGCATCCGACCCGGAGAGGACCTTTCACTCTGAGTCAGAAGCCCGTGTGCTATTCCAAGACCTTAGCTTGAAGGCGTTCAAAATCCATGAATATGATGGGCCCAGCATGCGAGGCACGAAGCATTGGCATCGCTTTAACGTCATTGCCCAAAAGCCAGCGTCGAACGAGTGAGGCAACTTTAAGGAGCAGGAGCATTGCAGGCGGCGGCGGGGTCGACTCACCGCCTCCTGCGACAGGTTTAATTCTCTAAATCTACAGCTTTATCACGAGCAGACCCCTTACTCGACAGTCACCGACTTGGCCAAATTACGCGGCTGGTCAACGTCGGTCCCCTTTAGCACGGCCACATAATAAGACAGCAACTGCAGCGGGATGGTGTACAGGATTGGCGCCAGGGCATCGGCAATGTGCGGCACCTTGATCACGTGGGTGCCTTCGCCATTGGTCATGCCAGCGTGCTCGTCGGCGAACACTACCAGCTCGCCACCACGGGCACGCACTTCCTGCAGGTTGGACTTCAGCTTCTCCAGCAGTTCGTTGTTCGGTGCAACGGTAACCACCGGCATGTCGTTGTCCACCAGAGCCAGCGGGCCGTGCTTCAACTCGCCTGCTGGGTAAGCTTCGGCGTGGATGTAGGAGATCTCTTTAAGCTTGAGAGCACCTTCCATCGCCACCGGGTACTGCGCGCCGCGGCCGAGGAACAGGGTATGGTGCTTGTCGGCGAACAGCTCGGCAATTTTCTCGACGGTGGCATCCATGGCCAGGGCTTCGCCCAGGCGGGTTGGCAGTCGACGCAGCTCTTCAACCAGCTCAGCTTCGACACCGGCTTCCAGCGTACCGCGCACCTGACCCAGGGCCAGGGTCAGCAGCATCAGCGAAACCAGCTGGGTGGTGAACGCTTTGGTCGAAGCCACGCCGATTTCAGGGCCGGCCAAGGTCAGCAGGGTCAAGTCCGACTCGCGTACCAACGAGCTGATACCCACGTTGCAGATCGCCAGGCTGCCAAGGAAACCCAACTCCTTGGCGTTGCGCAGTGCGGCCAAGGTATCGGCGGTTTCGCCGGACTGCGAGATGGAGACGAACAGCGTGTCCGGCTGCACCACCACCTTGCGGTAACGGAACTCGCTGGCCACTTCCACCTGGCAAGGGATGCCGGCCAGGCTTTCCAGCCAGTAACGCGCAACCATACCGGCGTGGTAGCTGGTGCCACAGGCAACGATCTGCACGTTGCGCACCTTGGCAAACAGGTCGGCAGCTTGCGGGCCAAAGGCCTGGACCAGCACGTTGTCCTTGCCCAGGCGGCCTTCAAGCGTGCGCTGAACAACGCTTGGCTGCTCGTGAATTTCCTTGAGCATGAAGTGACGGTAAGCGCCCTTGTCGGCAGCCTCGGCACCTTCATGATACTGCACGGTTTCGCGCTGGACCTTGTTGCCCTGCTGGTCCCAGATGGAGACCTGATCACGGCGAATTTCAGCGATATCGCCTTCTTCCAGGTACATGAAGCGGTCAGTAACCTGGCGCAGCGCCAGTTGATCGGACGCCAGGAAGTTCTCGCCAAGGCCCAGGCCGATTACCAGCGGGCTGCCACTGCGTGCGGCGACCAGGCGGTCCGGCTGCTTGGCACTGATCAGCGCCAGGCCGTAAGCACCATGCAGGCGCCTCACCGCCGCCTTCAGGGCGTCGGTCAGGTCTGGAATGCTCTTCAGGGTGTGGTGGATCAGGTGGACGATGACTTCGGTATCGGTCTGGGAACTGAAGACATAGCCCAGCCCTTTCAGCTCTTCGCGCAGTTCCTCGTGGTTCTCGATGATGCCGTTGTGCACCACGGCCACGTCATTGCCCGAGAAGTGCGGGTGGGCGTTGCCTTCAGTTGGCGCGCCGTGGGTAGCCCAGCGGGTGTGGGCAATACCCAGCTGGCCTGCCAATGGGTCATCAGCAACAGCAACCTCCAGCTCGCTGACCTTGCCGATGCGGCGGCGGCGCTGCAGTTCACCGTTCTGGGTGAGTACAGCCAAACCGGCGCTGTCGTAACCGCGGTATTCAAGACGCTTGAGGCCTTCGATCAGGATGGCTGTGATATTACGCTCGGCGACAGCACCAACGATTCCACACATGTTTTATTGCTCCTGGCTGATCGCGGCGCAGATCAGGTTGATGCCGCGGGCTTGAATTTGTTCGCGCGCTGCTGCTGGCAGGCGTTCATCTGTAATAAGGGTGTGCACGCTGCCCCAGGGCAGCTCGAGGTTAGGGATCTTGCGCCCCACCTTGTCCGACTCGACCATCACGATCACTTCACGGGCAACTTCCGCCATGACCCGGCTCAGCCCAAGAAGTTCGTTGAAGGTAGTGGTACCCCGGCCGAGGTCGATGCCGTCGGCACCGATGAATAATTGGTCGAAATCGTAGGAGCGCAATACCTGCTCCGCGACCTGGCCCTGGAACGATTCGGAATGCGGGTCCCAGGTGCCACCGGTCATCAGCAGCACCGGCTCGTGTTCGAGGTCGCAGATTGCGCGGGCCACATTGAGTGAATTGGTCATCACCACCAGACCTGGCTGGCGCCCCAGTTCGGGGATCATTGCCGCCGTGGTGCTGCCGCTGTCGATGATAATGCGCGCATGTTCGCGGATACGTCCGACGGCGGCACGCGCAATGGCCTTTTTATAGGAAGAGACGGGTTGTGCCGGTTCACCGAGCAACTCTTGCGGCACCGGCACCGCACCACCGTAGCGGCGCAACAACAAGCCGTTGGTTTCCAAGGCAGCGAGGTCTTTGCGAATGGTCACTTCCGAGGTGGCGAAACGCTTGGCCAACGCGTCCACACTTACCTCACCCTGCTCGCTGAGCAAAGCCAGAATATTGTGTCGCCGTTGTGGTGTGTTTCGTTTCGACATGTGCGTTTAAGTTTCGATTCGAAAGTTAGTGGTTGCAATCAAAACCTAAGACGAGCGATTCGTCAACCTGTCGCTGACCTGTGGATTGTTTCCTCTGCTTTGGCGCGGTCCTGTAGACGCGGGACAGGGCCAATAAAAAAGCCGACTTATTCACATAAGTCGGCTTTCGATCGAAATGGCTGTGAATAACTCAGCTCTTCTTGATCTTCTCCGGGCGCTTCCAGCCCGATATGTTGCGCTGGCGCGCACGGGCTACAGCCAGGTCACCCGCTTCTACGGCCTGGGTGATAGTCGAACCGGCTGCGGTGGTCGCGCCGGCCTTGATTTCCACAGGTGCCACCAGCGAGTTGTTCGAACCGATGAACACGTCTTCACCCATCACGGTCTTGAACTTGTTGGCACCATCGTAGTTGCAGGTGATGGTGCCGGCGCCGATATTGGTCCGCGCACCGATTTCGGCATCACCCAGGTAAGCCAGGTGTCCAGCCTTGGCCCCTTCACCCAGGTGGGCGTTTTTCAGTTCGACGAAGTTACCCACATGGGCCTTGGCTTCCAGTACGCTGCCCGGGCGCAGGCGGGCGAACGGGCCAGCATCGCTGCCTTCTCCCATCACCGCGCCTTCAAGGTGGCTGTTGGCCTTGACCACCGCGCCTTTGCGCAGGGTCGTGTTCTTGATCACGCAGTTAGGGCCGATCTGCACATCGTCTTCGATGACCACCTTGCCTTCGAGAATCACGTTGATGTCGATCAGCACGTCACGACCTACGCTCACTTCACCACGAACATCGAAGCGTGCCGGGTCGCGCAGGGTAACTCCCTGAGCCATCAGACGGCGGCCTTCACGCAACTGGTAGTGACGCTCAAGCTCGGACAGCTGGCGGCGGTCGTTGGCGCCCTGCACTTCCATAGCATCGTGTGGCTGTTCAGTTGCCACCACCAAGCCATCGGCCACTGCCATGGCGATTACGTCAGTCAGGTAATACTCGCCCTGGGCGTTGTTGTTCGACAGCCGGCCCATCCAGTCGGCAAGACGCGCGGCTGGCAGGGCCAGAATTCCAGTGTTGCCTTCCTTGATCGCTTTTTGCGCGTCGTTGGCGTCCTTGTGCTCAACGATGGCAGTTACCTTGCCCTGCTCGTCACGCACGATTCGGCCATAGCCGGTCGGATCGTCGAGGGTGACTGTAAGCAGTCCCAGTTGCTGATCGTTGGCCTTTGCCAACAGACGCTGCAGGGTCTCCACTTCGATCAACGGCACGTCGCCGTATAACACCAGCACAGTGTCAGCGGTCAGCGCCGGCAGTGCCTGGGCAACAGCGTGACCGGTACCCAGCTGTTTATCCTGCATGACGAAATTCAGGTCGTCAGCGGCCAGGCGCTCGCGAACCAGTTCGGCACCATGGCCAATGACCACATGAATACCTTGCGGCTGAAGTTGGCGCGCGCTGTGGATAACATGGCCGAGCATGGAATTGCCAGCTACCGGGTGCAACACTTTGGGCAGCGCCGAGCGCATGCGGGTGCCTTGGCCGGCGGCGAGAATAACGATATCGAGTGACATTACTGGCTACCAATCCTGGGCGGTCAGTGAAAGACCGTGGGGGGAGAAAACAGAAAAAGAAAAAGGGTAGCCGAGGCTACCCTTTTACTCAATCGCAACAGAAGTTATCAGCCGTAGCCGATTACTTGCCTCTGCGCATTTGCTGGACGGTACGCAGCTGAGCTGCGGCCTCGGCCAGACGTGCGGCGGCGGCGCCGTAGTCGAAGTCCGCGCCTTTCAGATTCAGGGCGTTCTCGGCAGCCTTGAGGGCCTCCTGAGCCTGAGCTTCATCCAGGTCTGCAGCACGTTGCACGGTATCGGCAAGCACCTTGACCATGTTCGGCTGAACCTCGAGGAAACCACCAGAGATGTAGAACACCTCTTGTGCGCCACCCTGCTTGGTCAGCGTGATCGGACCAGGCTTGAGATTGGTGATCAGTGGCGCATGGCCTGGAGCGATACCAAGATCACCCAGGTTACCGTGCGCAACCACCATCTCGACCAGGCCGGAGAAGATCTCTCCTTCCGCGCTGACGATATCGCAATGGACTGTCATAGCCATCTGCTTGCCTCAACCTGATAGCGCCCCTTGCGGGGCGCAGGAATTACAGTTTCTTGGCTTTCTCGATCGCTTCGTCGATGCTGCCGACCATGTAGAACGCTTGTTCTGGCAGGTGGTCGTAGTCACCTTTGAGGATGCCGCTGAAGCCAGCGATGGTGTCTTTCAGGGAAACGTACTTGCCTGGCGAACCGGTGAAGACTTCTGCCACGAAGAACGGCTGCGACAGGAAGCGCTGGATCTTACGAGCGCGGGCTACCAGTTGCTTGTCGGCTTCGGACAGTTCGTCCATACCCAGGATCGCAATGATGTCCTTCAGCTCTTTGTAGCGCTGCAGAACATACTGAACGCCACGAGCGGTCTCGTAGTGCTCGTTGCCGATCACGTTCGGGTCCAGCTGGCGCGAAGTCGAGTCCAGTGGGTCGACCGCTGGGTAGATACCCAGGGAGGCGATGTCACGGGACAGAACGACGGTGGCGTCCAAGTGGGCGAAGGTGGTCGCTGGCGACGGGTCGGTCAAGTCGTCCGCAGGTACATATACGGCCTGTACGGAGGTGATCGAACCTTCCTTGGTGGAGGTGATGCGCTCTTGCAGAACGCCCATCTCTTCAGCCAGGGTCGGCTGGTAACCTACTGCCGAAGGCATACGGCCCAGCAGTGCGGATACTTCGGTACCGGCCAGGGTGTAACGATAGATGTTGTCGACGAACAGCAGAACGTCGTTACCTTCGTCACGGAACTTCTCGGCCATGGTCAGGCCGGTCAGCGCTACACGCAGACGGTTTCCTGGTGGCTCGTTCATCTGACCGTAGACCAGCGCTACCTTGTCGAGAACGTTGGAGTCCTTCATCTCGTGGTAGAAGTCGTTACCCTCACGAGTACGCTCACCCACACCAGCGAACACGGAGTAACCGCTGTGTTCCATGGCGATGTTACGGATCAGTTCCATCATGTTTACGGTCTTGCCGACACCGGCACCACCGAACAGACCAACCTTACCACCCTTGGCGAACGGGCAAACCAGGTCGATAACCTTGATGCCGGTTTCCAGCAGGTCGTTGCCGCCCGCCTGGTCAGCGAACGAAGGCGCTGGCTGGTGGATACCGCGACGCTCTTCTTCGCCGATCGGGCCGGCTTCGTCGATCGGGTTGCCCAGTACGTCCATGATACGGCCCAGGGTGGCCTTACCAACTGGAACGGAAATGGCAGCGCCGGTGTCGACGACATCCAGACCGCGCTTCAGGCCTTCGGTCGAGCCCATCGCAATGGTACGAACCACGCCGTCGCCCAGCTGCTGCTGAACTTCCAGGGTGGTTTCCGCGCCTTGTACTTTAAGCGCGTTGTATACACTCGGCACGACGTCACGTGGGAATTCCACGTCGATGACGGCGCCGATGATTTGAACGATACGTCCGCTACTCATAGCTGGATCCTCTGAATATGTGAACCGTTAAACCGCGGCAGCGCCGCCGACGATTTCCGAGATCTCCTGGGTGATCGCAGCCTGACGCGCCTTGTTGTAGATCAACTGAAGCTCTTTGATCAAATCACCGGCGTTGTCTGTGGCGTTCTTCATGGCGATCATCCGGGCCGCTTGTTCAGCAGCGTTGTTCTCGACCACCGCCTGGTATACCTGCGACTCCACGTAACGCACCATCAAGCCGTCCAGCAGCTCTTTTGCGTCGGGTTCATACAGGTAGTCCCAGTGATGCTTGAGATCCTGATCCGGGGTTGCCACCAACGGTACCAATTGCTCGACCGTCGGCTTCTGGGTCATGGTATTGATGAACTTGTTCGAAACCACCGAGAGGCGATCGATACGGCCGTCCAGGTAGGCGTCCAGCATCACTTTGACGGAGCCGATCAGATCATTGATCGATGGCTCTTCGCCCAAGTGGCTGATCGCTGCTACGACGTTGCCGCCAAAGATGCGGAAGAAAGTCGCACCCTTGCTGCCGATCACGCACAGGTCGATTTCCACGCCCTGTTCGCGGTTTGCGCTCATGTCCTTGACCAGGGCCTTGAACAGGTTGGTGTTCAAGCCACCGCACAGACCACGGTCACTGCTCACCACGATATAACCGGCGCGCTTTACAGGGCGCTCGATCATGAACGGGTGGCGGTATTCCGGGTTGGCGTTGGCCAGATGACCGATCACCTGGCGGATACGTTCCGCGTAAGGACGGCTAGCAGCCATGCGCATTTGTGCCTTGCGCATCTTGCTGACCGCCACTTTCTCCATGGCGCTGGTAATTTTTTGCGTGCTTTTGATGCTCGCAATCTTACTGCGAATCTCTTTTGCGCCTGCCATGTATCACCTATCAGGTTAGCAAGCGGGGGCCTGAGCCCCCGCTGCGGCTTACCAGGTCTGGGTGGCCTTGAACTTCTCGATACCGGCTTTCAGGCCTGCGTCGATTTCGTCGTTGAAGTCACCCTTCACGTTGATCTTCGCCATCAGTTCAGCGTGATCACGGTTGAAGAAGGCGATCAGTGCTTGCTCGAAGCTGCCGATCTTGGAGACCTCTACGTCGGTCAGGAAGCCACGCTCAGCGGCGTACAGCGACAGAGCCATGTCCGCGATGGACATCGGCGCGTACTGCTTCTGCTTCATCAGCTCGGTAACGCGCTGACCATGCTCCAGCTGCTTGCGGGTCGCTTCGTCCAGATCGGACGCGAACTGGGCGAATGCAGCCAGTTCACGGTACTGAGCCAGAGCGGTACGAATACCACCGGACAGCTTCTTGATGATCTTGGTCTGAGCGGCACCACCCACGCGGGATACCGAAACACCGGCGTTCACTGCAGGGCGGATGCCCGAGTTGAACATGGCCGATTCCAGGAAGATCTGACCGTCGGTGATGGAAATCACGTTGGTCGGAACGAACGCAGAAACGTCGCCAGCCTGGGTTTCGATGATCGGCAGAGCGGTCAGGGAACCGGTTTTGCCAGTGACAGCACCGTTGGTGAACTTCTCGACGTACTCTTCCGAAACGCGCGATGCACGCTCCAGCAGACGGGAGTGGAGATAGAACACGTCGCCTGGGTATGCTTCGCGTCCTGGTGGACGGCGCAGCAGCAGGGAGATCTGACGGTAGGCAACGGCCTGCTTGGACAGGTCATCGTAAACGATCAGTGCGTCTTCACCGCGGTCGCGGAAGAACTCGCCCATGGTGCAACCGGCGTATGGCGCCAGGAATTGCAGTGCGGCGGATTCCGAAGCACTGGCAACAACCACGATGGTGTTGGCCAGGGCGCCGGTTTCTTCCAGCTTGCGAACGATGTTGGCAACGGTGGAACGCTTCTGGCCGACTGCAACATAAACACAGAAAATACCGGAGTCTTTCTGGTTGATGATGGCGTCGATGGCCATGGCGGTCTTGCCGATCTGACGGTCGCCAATGATCAGCTCGCGCTGGCCACGGCCGACAGGGATCATGGCGTCGACGGACTTGTAGCCAGTCTGTACAGGCTGGTCTACCGACTTACGCCAGATCACGCCTGGAGCCACTTTCTCGACTGCGTCGGTCTCGGTGTTGCCCAGAGGACCTTTGCCGTCGATCGGGTTACCCAGTGCGTCAACGACGCGGCCCAGCAGTTCCTTACCAACCGGAACTTCCAGGATGCGGCCGGTGCACTTGGCGCTCATGCCTTCGGCGAGGGTGTCATAGCCACCCAGGATCACTGCACCTACGGAGTCTTGCTCCAGGTTCAGGGCCATGCCGTAGACGCTGCCAGGGAACTCGATCATTTCGCCGTACATGACGTCGGCCAGACCGTGGATCCGCACGATACCGTCGGATACCGAAACGACGGTACCTTCGTTACGGGCTTGGGAGCTCACATCGAGGTTATCGATGCGGCCCTTGATGATTTCACTAATTTCGGAAGGATTGAGTTGCTGCATTGCTCTGCTGCCCCTTCAAACTCAAGATTTCAATGCTTCGGCCAGTTTCGCGATTTTGCCGCGAACAGAGCCATCGATTACCAGGTCACCGGCGCGGATGACGACGCCGCCAATCAGGCTGGCATCCTCCGACGCGTGCAGGCGCACTTCCTGGCCTAACCGTGCACTGAGAACCTTGGCGAGTTTGTCTTGCTGTTCTTGGTTCAACGCGAAGGCACTGGTGACTTCCACGTCCACGGATTTCTCTTGCTCGGCCTTGTACAGGTCGAACAGAGCGGCAATCTCCGGCAGAAGCAGGAGACGGTCGTTTTCCGCGGCAACATGAATGAAATTCTGTGCCTGTGCATTGAACTTGTCACCGCACACGTCAATGAACGTGGCGGCCTTTTCTGCGCTCGTCAGTCGCGGGGCCTTGAGCAGGCGCTGCATGGTGTCGTCTTGCGACACCGCAGCAGCCAGGCCGAGCATGGCTGACCAATTGGCCAGTTGCTGATGGGCCTGGGCATGCTCAAAGGCAGCCTTAGCGTAAGGTCGGGCCAACGTGGTCAGTTCTGCCATGATCGCCCTCGCTTAAATTTCAGCGGCCAGTTTGTTAACCAGCTCCGCATGCGCGTTTTGATCGATTGTGGCGCCAAGGATCTTTTCAGCACCACCAACGGCCAGAGCACCCACTTGGGCACGCAGGGCGTCTTTAGCGCTGTTCAGTTCCTGTTCGATCTCGGCCAGAGCCTGAGCCTTCACACGGTCAGCTTCGACGCGAGCCTGTTCACGGGCTTCGTCGACAAGCTGAGCAGCGCGTTTCTTGCTTTGCTCGATGATTTCGGCTGCCTGTGCTTTAGCTTCACGCAGTTGCTGACCCGCTTTCTCTTGGGCCAGCTCCAGGTCGCGAGCTGCGCGGTTGGCAGCGTCCAAGCCGTCGGCAATCTTCTTTTGGCGCTCTTGCAGGGCAGTGATGACCGGAGGCCATACATACTTCATGCAGAAGAGTACAAAAATCAGGAAAGCAACGGATTGGCCAATCAGGGTTGCATTAATGTTCACGCCAACACCTCGCTCGGTCTTAATTCATACAGCCATCAACTCGTGGTGACGAGTGATTAGCCGGCGATCTGACCAACGAACGGATTCGCGAAGGTGAAGAACAGAGCGATACCAACACCGATCATGGTTACGGCGTCGAGCAGACCGGCAACGATGAACATTTTGACCTGCAGCATCGGAACCATTTCTGGTTGACGAGCAGCGCCTTCCAGGAATTTGCCACCCAGCAGGCCGAAACCAATGGCGGTACCCAGAGCACCCAGGCCGATCAGCAGAGCAACAGCGATAGCGGTCAGACCAACTACAGTTTCCATCTTTCCTCCCGACTTTTACGTCGTATTGGTTAGGTTTTTAGTTTGAAGCGGTAAAACAAATCGTTTGGTACAGCATGCCCTTGCGGACTTTTTAAGCCCTCCCCCCGTACAGGCAGGGAAGGCTATCAGACACGCCAGGCGGTCTTAATGGTTATCTTCGTGAGCCATCGACAGGTAGACGATGGTCAGCATCATGAAGATGAAAGCTTGCAGGGTGATGATCAGGATGTGGAACACAGCCCACGCCCATTGCAGCACCACACCCAGGCCGCTGAGCCACAGCAGGCCCGAGCCGAACATTACAGCGATCAGGATGAACACCAGCTCGCCAGCATACATGTTGCCGAACAGACGCAGTGCCAGCGAGATCGGCTTGGCGATCAGGGTGACGAATTCCAGCAGGAAGTTGACCGGAATCAGCAGGATCTGCACGAAGATATTCTTGCTGCCAAACGGGTGCAGGGTCAGCTCACCGATGAAGCCGCCCAGGCCCTTGACCTTGATGCTGTAGAAGATGATCAGGGCGAAGACGCAGAAGGCCATGGCCAGGGTCGCGTTCGGGTCGGTGGTCGACACGGCGCGGAACGGAATGTGCGGGTCACCGGAAATCAGGATGGCCAGCTGAGGAATCCAGTCGACCGGTATCAGGTCGACGGCGTTCATCAGGAATACCCAGACGAAAATGGTCAGCGCCAGCGGCGCGATTACCGGGCTACGGCCGTGGAAGGAGTCCTTCACGCTGCCGTTGACGAAGTCGACCATCACTTCAACGAAGTTCTGCAGACCGCCAGGTTGGCCGGAAGTCGCCTTCTTGGCCGCCATGCGGAAGATCAACAGGAAGATCAGACCCAGCGCGACGGACCAACCCAGGGTGTCCAGGTGGAACGCCCAGAAGCCCATTGCCTTGGCTTCTGCAGCCGAATGGGCGAAGCCCCAGCTGCCGTCTGGTAGTTGACCGTAGGTCAGGTTCTGCAAGTGGTGCTGGATATAGCCCGAAGCGGTTTCTGCTGCCATGGTTGCCTCAAACGCCCTAAGGTCTCGAAAGTCTTTTATTCATCAGCAGGGGCGCGAACCAGCTGACCAAAAGGGTCAACACGAAGACGCCGAATACTGCTAGCGGCGCCAGTGGCTTCACTCCTGCAAAGGTCAGTGCAAAAAGCACTGCCGTCAAAATCATCTTGCCTGCCTCGCCAGCGTAAAACGACTTGACGATAGCTTGTGCCGCCCGAGCCCCGCTGAAGCGAAAAGCCTTCCAGGCGAAATACACATTGGGCAGCCAGGCAATCAAACCTCCGCAAAGGCCTGAATATCCACTGACCGACCCTTTCCACTGCCACAACACCAAGGTTGCCAGCAGCAGTACGACAAATTGAGCCAGCAGTACCGGAAAAACCGCCCAGCGATGGAAAGGCAGGCGGTTTGGCGTGCGTATTTCCATCACAACTGCTCCTCGGAAGTCGACCAACAAGTCAGCTATGACTTGGCATAATTTGTGCCGACAAAATGCGCGCAGAGTATAGGGGTGGATTAACCCCTATTCAACTCTTCGGTAGTGATTTCCGACTTCACGCTACAACAGGAATTGTTTCAGCGGATGTGAGCGAGCACGCCTTGCAACTCGTCAAGCGAGTTGTAGCGAATAACCAACTGGCCTTTGCCCTTGTTGCCATGACGGATCTGCACGGCCGAGCCCAGGCGCTCTGCGAGCCGCTGTTCAAGGCGTGCGATATCCGGATCAGGTTTGCTCGGTTCGACCGGATCAGGCTTGTCGCTGAGCCACTGACGGACCAGTGCTTCGGTTTGGCGCACGGTGAGGCCACGTGCGACAACATGACGCGCCCCCTCCTCCTGACGATTTTCATCCAGGCCGAGCAATGCACGGGCATGCCCCATCTCCAGGTCACCGTGGGCGAGCATGGTCTTGATCGCATCGGGCAAGGTAATGAGGCGCAGCAGGTTGGCCACGGTCACCCGCGACTTGCCCACAGCGTCAGCCACCTGCTGCTGGGTAAGCTCGAATTCCTGTTGCAGGCGCTGCAGGGCCATGGCCTCTTCCAATGGGTTGAGGTCTTCGCGCTGGATGTTCTCGATCAATGCCATGGCGATGGCGGCTTCGTCGGGCACTTCGCGGACCATGGCCGGGATCGTGTCCAGGCCGGCCTGCTGGGTAGCGCGCCAACGGCGCTCACCGGCGATGATCTCGTATCGGTTGTCGCCAATCGGGCGCACCACGATCGGTTGCATCACACCATGGTTGCGAATCGAGTGCGCAAGCTCTTCCAGCGCCTCCGGGTCCATGTCCCGGCGAGGCTGATACTTGCCACGCTGGACCAGCTCGACCGGCAGGTGTTGCAGTTCTTTCTGGTCGATCTTCACAGCCTGCTCTTCGAGCGCGCTGACGGAAGGACCACTGAGCAGTGCATCCAACCCACGTCCGAGACCCCGTTTCTTGACGGCCATACGGATTCCTTAAGTTGTTTGTGCAGTGCGTGATGGACGGCGTTGACGGCGTACCAGTTCCCCTGCCAGGGCCAGGTAAGCCAGCGCGCCCCGCGATTGCTTGTCGTAAGCAAGGGCTGGCATGCCGAAGCTGGGGGCCTCGGCCAAGCGAATGTTGCGCGGAATGACCGTGTCGTACAGCTGAGGGCCAAAGTGCTCCTTCAACTGCGCCGAAACATCGTTGTTCAGGCTCAGACGCGGATCGTACATGGTCCGCAGCAGGCCCTCGATCTTCAACTCCGGGTTCAACCGGGCGGCGATGCGCTTGATGTTATCCACAAGGTCGCTGAGACCTTCCAGCGCGTAGTACTCACACTGCATGGGGATAATTACGCCATCGGAAGCGACCAGCGCATTGAGCGTGAGCATCGACAGCGACGGTGGGCAGTCGATGAGGATGTAGTCGTAGTTATCGCGGATGGGCGCCAGCGCGTTGCGCAGACGGCTCTCCTTGACCTGCATTTCCAGCAGCACCACCTCAGCGGCGGTCAGGTCACGGTTGGCCGGCAGCAACTGGAAGCCTCCGTGCTCGGAGTAGTGCATAGCCTGGGCCAAGTCGCACTCCCCGATCAGCAGGTCGTAGACCGAGTGCTCGAGCTCGTGCTTGTCCACACCGCTGCCCATGGTGGCGTTGCCCTGCGGATCGAGGTCGATCAGCAGGACACGACGCTTGGTCGCAGCCAGCGAGGCGGCGAGATTGATACAGGTGGTTGTCTTGCCCACACCACCTTTCTGGTTCGCGATTGCGAATACCTTAGCCATTGTTGCGAGTGTTCCCAGTCATGCCTTGCGGCGCAGTATCAGCAGATGGCGCTGGCCCTGGCAACCCGGAACGGTCAGGGCCTGTTCGCTTTCCACTGTGAAGTCTGCGGGCAATGCTACCAGTTCATCGGCAGGATGCAGCCCCTTCATTGCAAGCCATTGCGTCCCGGTGTCGCCCAAGTGGCGGGTCCAATTGGTGAAGTTCTCCATGCTGCTGAAGGCGCGGGAGATGATTCCGTCGAACGGTTGTGGCGGCTGGAAGGCCTCGACCCGGCTGTGGATAACCGTGAGGTTGTCCAGCTTGAGTTCCATTTTCACCTGTGTCAGGAAACGGGTCTTCTTGCCATTGGCGTCCAGCACGGTCACCCGCTTGTGCGGATGCAAAATTGCCAACGGGATCCCCGGCATGCCTCCACCGCTGCCGACGTCCAGCCAACTGTCACGTTCGCTGTGGATAAACGACATGACACTGAGGCTATCCAGGAGATGGCGTGAAACCATCTCGTCCGGGTCGCGCACGGCAGTCAGGTTGTACGCTTTGTTCCATTTGATCAGCAGGGCCAGATAGCCGAGCAGCTTTTCGTGATGCTCGGCGCTCAGCTCGACTCCGAGTTTGCGCGCACCTGTGGACAACTCTTCAGCGTGTTGCGGGGTGACCAGGGAACTCAAGCGCTTTGCTCCAATTCGCGGCCAGCGCCGCGTTTTTTCAAGTGTATCAACAACAGGGAAATCGCCGCCGGGGTCACGCCAGGGATGCGCGAAGCCTGCCCCAAGGTTTCCGGACGGGTCTGGCCCAGCTTGCCCTGGATCTCCTTGGACAGGCCGGAGATCGTCGAGTAGTCGATATCCACAGGCAGGCGGGTGTCTTCGCTGGCACGCAGTCGGGCGATTTCATCCTGCTGCCGGTCGATGTAACCCGCGTATTTGGTGCGGATCTCGACCTGCTCGGCGACCTGCTGGTCGATCGCTTCACCACCGGTCGCCTCAATCAGGCCGGCGTAATCGATTTCCGGCCGCGCCAGCAGGTTGAGCAGGCTGTATTCGTGGCTAAGCGGTGTACCAAACTTATCCACAATCGCTTGGCCTTGCTCAGTGTTCGGGCGCACCCAGGTCGATTTCAGGCGCTGTTCCTCACGCTCGATACCGTCGCGCTTGGCACAGAACGCGGCCCAGCGCTGGTCATCGATCAGGCCCAGTTCACGGCCCTTTTCGGTCAGGCGCAGGTCGGCGTTGTCTTCGCGCAGGATCAGGCGGTACTCGGCGCGCGAAGTGAACATGCGGTACGGCTCCTGAGTACCCAAGGTAATCAAGTCGTCGACCAGCACACCGATGTAGGCTTCATCGCGGCGCGGGCACCAGCTGTCGCGACCTTGCGCACGCAGTGCAGCGTTGGTCCCGGCCAGCAGGCCTTGGGCACCGGCTTCTTCGTATCCGGTGGTGCCGTTGATCTGCCCGGCGAAGAACAGGCCGTCGATGACTTTGGTCTCGAGGCTGTACTTGAGGTCACGGGGATCGAAGTAGTCGTACTCGATGGCATAGCCCGGGCGCACGATGTGGGCGTTTTCCATGCCGCGGATCGAACGGACCAGCTCCAGTTGCACGTCGAACGGCAGCGAAGTGGAAATACCGTTGGGATACAACTCATGGGTGTTCAAGCCTTCCGGCTCAATGAACACCTGGTGGCTTTCCTTGTCGGCGAAGCGGTGGATCTTGTCTTCGATCGACGGACAGTAACGCGGGCCGACACCTTCGATCACGCCCGAGTACATCGGTGAACGGTCGAGGTTCGAGGCAATGATCTCGTGGGTGCGCGCATTGGTGTGGGTAATCCAGCAGCTCACCTGACGCGGGTGCATTTCAGCATTGCCCATGAACGACATCACCGGGATCGGCGTATCGCCCGGCTGTTCGGTCATTACCGAGAAATCCACAGAGCGGCCGTCAATGCGTGGCGGGGTACCGGTTTTCAGACGGCCGACGCGCAGCGGCAGTTCACGCATGCGGTGGGCCAGGGCAATCGAAGGTGGATCACCGGCGCGACCACCGGAATGGTTTTGCAGACCAATGTGGATAAGGCCGCCGAGGAAGGTACCGGTAGTCAGTACCACCGATTCGGCAAAGAAACGCAGGCCCATCTGGGTCACCACGCCTTTGACCTGGTCCTGCTCGACGATCAGGTCGTCGCAGGACTGCTGGAATATCCACAGGTTTGGCTGGTTTTCCAGGATTTCACGCACCACTGCCTTGTAGATGGCGCGGTCGGCTTGTGCACGGGTGGCACGTACGGCCGGGCCCTTGCGGTTGTTCAGAACGCGGAACTGGATGCCGCTCTTGTCGGTGGCCAGCGCCATGGCGCCGCCGAGCGCATCGATCTCTTTGACCAGATGGCTTTTGCCAATACCGCCGATGGCGGGGTTGCAGCTCATGTGACCGAGGGTTTCCACGTTATGGGTCAGCAGCAGGGTTTTCACACCCATGCGTGCAGACGCAAGCGCAGCCTCGGTACCGGCATGGCCGCCGCCGATGACGATCACGTCAAAACGGGAAGGGAAATCCACCACGCACCTCGTGCCTGTTTTTGCGAATAGAGAAGGTAAGCGGACAAGTATAGGGACTTCACCCCCAGTAAAGAAACCGTCTGAGCAAATTTTGACCAGTCTGTGGATGAGTGGCAAACAACAGAAATCAGAGAGAAGAAATTTAAAAAGCTTTGTTTTTATGTTTATTCTTATGCACAACGATATCTGTGGATAAAGTCTCCTATCCCACTAATGACGCTATGTAGAGAGAAATTAAACCCTGTGTCTGGAGTGGCATGAGGGCTATGGATAATGCCATTTATCCTGTGGATTAAATAGCTGTTTACCCACAGGCGGTTTTTTCCTCAGAAAAAAAGCCCGCTTATCAACTGAGCTGAAGGCGACTTTTCCACAGGGCTCCTGAGCACAGTTTTCACGCCGGGCATGAAAAATTCATCGCGCTGGCGGGCAGACATGATCAGGTTGAAACGGTCGAGCCCGCGAAAGGATGGGTACATCCGCAGAGATCTGGTGCTTGTAAGGGCTTCTTCGCGGGCCCGCCCGCTCACATGGGTGCTTGGGTCATCGGCCTGCATTCAGCTTCTGCAACGAATTTCAGGCAAAAAAAAGCCGCTCCCTAAGGAGCGGCGCTTGACCTTGCCAGGCTGTGGATTACTTGCCGATGCAGAAGCTGGAGAAAATCCGCCCAAGCAGGTCATCCGAGCTGAATGCTCCTGTGATTTCCCCCAGCGCATGCTGTGCCTGGCGTAAGTCCTCAGCCAGAAGCTCTCCTGCGCCCGCCAAGGTCAATTGTGCACGGCCGTGCTCCAGGTGCTCGCTGGCCTGGCGCAAGGCATCCAGATGGCGCCGGCGGGCGCTGAATCCACTCTCTGCAGTCTGTTCGTAACCCATACAGCCCTTCAGATGCTCACGGAGCAGTTGCAGCCCTGTGTCGTCGCCCCTGGCGCTGAGGGTAATGGTCACGTGGCCGTCATCGCACTGTTCCAGCGCTACCCGCTCACCACTCAGGTCGGCCTTGTTGCGAATCAGCGTGACTTTGGCCGGATCCGGCCGCTGAGCGAGAAACTCAGGCCAGAGAGCGAACGGATCGCTGGCCTCGGGCGCAGTGGAGTCGACCACGAGCAGAACGCGGTCTGCCTCGCCAATTGCCTTCAGGGCACGTTCCACACCGATCTTTTCCACATGGTCATCGGTATCGCGCAAGCCGGCAGTATCGACAACGTGCAGCGGCATGCCGTCGATGTGGATATGTTCGCGCAGGATATCCCGCGTGGTACCGGCGATGTCCGTGACAATGGCTGCTTCCCGTCCGGCCAGCTGGTTCAGCAAGCTTGATTTACCGGCATTCGGCCGGCCGGCAATGACTACCGTCATGCCGTCGCGCAGCAAGGCGCCTTGCCCGGCCTCGCGCTGCACAGTGGATAACTCGCTGCGCACGGCATCAAGCATCGACAGCACGTGGCCATCGGCAAGGAAGTCGATCTCTTCCTCAGGAAAGTCGATCGCCGCCTCGACGTAAATACGCAGGGCAATCAACGCCTCGGTGAGGCTGTGCACACGCCTGGAGAATTCCCCTTGCAGCGAGCGCAGGGCGTTGCGCGCTGCCTGGCTGGAACTCGCCTCGATCAGGTCGGCGATGGCTTCGGCCTGAGCCAGGTCGAGCTTGTCGTTGAGGAAAGCGCGCTCGCTGAATTCGCCCGGGCGGGCCAGACGACAGCCGACTTGTACACAGCGCTGCAGCAGCATGTCCAGCACCACAGGACCGCCGTGACCCTGCAGTTCAAGCACGTCCTCGCCAGTGAACGAATTAGGCCCAGGAAAGAACAACGCAATCCCTTCGTCCAGCACCAGCCCGTCATCGTCGCGGAATGGGCCGTAATGGGCATGCCGCGGGGTCAGGGTGCGGCCGGTGATCAACAGGCCGGCCTTGGCAGCCAGAGGGCCGGACAACCTGACAATACCCACACCACCACGGCCCTGGGCCGTGGCGATGGCGGCGATGGTTTCACGCACAGTGTTCATGCTCGAAAGCCTCTACGACAAAACGACAGATAGCAAAAACGCCCCACTAGGGGGCGTTTTTTATTCACAGGCTAGCGTATTAGCCCGTCAAGCAGCAGCTTTTTTGGTAGCTGCTTCGATACGGCGAGTGATGTACCACTGCTGCGAAATCGACAGGCAGTTGTTCACAACCCAGTACAGCACCAGACCGGCAGGGAACCACAGGAAGAAGAAGGTGAAGATGATTGGCATCATTTTCATCACCTTGGCCTGCATCGGATCCGGCGGTGTCGGGTTCAGGCGCTGCTGGATGAACATGGTGGCGCCCATGATGATCGGCAGGATGAAGAACGGATCCTTGATCGACAGGTCGGTAATCCACAGTATCCATGGGGCCTGGCGCATTTCCACGCTTTCCAGCAATACCCAGTACAGGGCCAGGAATACCGGCATTTGCACCAGGATCGGCAGGCAGCCGCCCAGCGGGTTGATCTTCTCTTTCTTGTAAAGCTCCATCATCGCCTGGGACATCTTCTGGCGATCGTCACCGAAGCGTTCCTTGAGTGCGGCGAGCTTAGGTGCAACGGCACGCATACGGGCCATCGAGCGGTAGCTGGCAGCCGACAGCGGGAAGAACAGGCCTTTGATCAACATGGTCAGCACGATGATCGACCAGCCCCAGTTACCCAGCAGGCTGTGGATATGTTGCAGCAGCCAGAAGATCGGCTGGGCGATAAACCACAGGAAGCCGTAGTCGACGGTCAATTCCAGGCCTGGGGACAACTCTTTCAGCTTGGACTGGATCTTCGGGCCGGCGTACAGCATGGCGCTGGTTTCGACCTTGCCGCCAGCCGGTACGCTGATAACTGGGCCGGTGTAGCCGATGATGTAGTTGCCTTGGCTATCCTTGCGGGTCTGGACAACGTTGTTGTCCGACTTGGCTGGAATCCAGGCGGTCACGAAGTAGTGCTGCAGCCAGGCAACCCAGCCGCCGGACACATTTTCTTTCAAACTACCTTTGTCGATGTCCTTCATCGAGACCTTTTTGTAAGGCTCGGAAGCTGTCCACAGGGCGGCACCCAGGTAGGTAGCGGTACCGGTGGCAGTACTGGAGGACGGATCGCCGCTGGCATCACGCTTGAGCTGGGCAAACATGTTGCCGCTCCACGCCTGGCTGCTCTGGTTGTCGATCAGATAGCTGACATTCAGGTCGTACTCACCGCGCTTGAAGCTGAAACGCTTGATGTAGTTGACGCCGTTGTCACTGAACTTCAGATCTACCACCAGTTGTTCCTGGCCGTCGGCCAGCTGGTAGCTCTTCTGTTCGGCAGCATACAGGGGACGGCCGCTGGCGCGGGCATCCGGACCGTCGGTGCCGGTCAGACCGCTTTGTGCCAGGTAAACACGCTCACCACCGTTGTCGAACAACTGGAATGGAA
Organism: Pseudomonas sp. BP6; assembly: GCF_017875935.1. Lineage (NCBI taxonomy): Bacteria > Pseudomonadati > Pseudomonadota > Gammaproteobacteria > Pseudomonadales > Pseudomonadaceae > Pseudomonas > Pseudomonas sp. BP6. Next base: position 5,344,932 of record NZ_JAGINI010000001.1, on the reverse strand, counting down.
TGTTCGGGTGGTCTTGACGGCGTGGGTACTTCGGCAGGTTCAGCTGGACGATGTCACCACCGACCGGATCGATAGCCAGTTCCAGAACGTCGGTCTTGACTCGGATCAGGTCCTTGCTGAGTGCGACCGGTGCCAGTTCGGCAGGGCTCGATTCGGCGTTGGCGCTCGGTACATCGGCGCTGGCACCGTTGTTACCGGCCGGCACGCCATCGGGCAAGCCCGGAGCAACAGTGCTGGCAGCAGTATTCTGAGTCGGCAGGGCAGCCTGGCCGTAGTCATCGTTCCACTTCAGGACCATGACGTAGGACACGACTGCCAGCGCGGCGATCAGGATCGTGCGTTTAATATCCATGATTACTCGGCTATCGAAGAAGTTCGGGAGGAAGGAGCGGGTGGAACGGGGTCGAAACCGCCGTCATTCCACGGATGACAACGCCCCAGGCGACGAACGGCCAGCCACCCACCACGCCAGATGCCATGGTTTTCGATGGCTTCATACGCGTAACAGGAGCAACTGGGGAAAAACCGACAGTGATTGGCCATCAGAGGACTAATGGCGTAACGGTAAAACTGGATCGGAACGAGTGCCAGTTTACGCATCTTGGCTGTCTACCCCTGCGGAATTGGCGGTGACTGCTGGTGTCGGCCGGCTGCGTGCCAAGCGTTTCCAGAGCTTGCCAAAGTGTTGGTGCAATTCCGGGTTTTCTATCTCACCCAATCCCTTGCGCGCGACGATCACGATGTCCAGGCCAGCAAGCAATTGCTGGTTCAGACGAAAGGAATCGCGCATCAAGCGCTTGAGGCGGTTGCGTTGAACGGCGAGCTTGACACTCTTCTTGCCGATTACCAAGCCAAGGCGTGGGTGATCGAGGCCGTTCTCGCGAGCAAGGATCAGCAGGTTTTTCCCTGGAACCTTGCCGGTTGGGGAGTCGAAGACCGCTTTGAAGTGTCGGGGTGTAAGCAGTCGCTTTTCCCGACTGAAGTCCTGACTCACCACCTGTGCCGAAAAATCAAATGGCCAGACGCTTACGGCCTTTGGCACGACGACGCGACAGAACAGCACGGCCGTTCTTGGTAGCCATACGGGCACGGAAACCGTGGGTGCGGGCGCGCTTGATGGTGCTTGGTTGGAAAGTACGTTTCATGGCGTGTTACCTGGTTTGTCGACGACGGGCCGGGATGGCCCCCTTTTTAAGAGACCGGCGATTCTAGAGAAAGCAAGCCCATAGGTCAATTTCCAACCAGTCATTCCATATAGAGCTGTGATGGACGGTGCCTCCTGGTTCGTGCCAAAGGGTGCTTGATCGGACACACGAATCGGGGACAACATGAAAAAAAAGAAGAGACATATAAAAAGCTTTTCTGAAGAACTTATAAATCTTAGGTGGATAACCTTCTGTGGATAACCATCGCTAGGCCATGATTTACGTGGTGTACAGAGTTTTACAACTTTGTTCTGAACCGGTGCTGCGACTGTTCCCATCGTGGGCGAAAGCTGTGGATGAAAATGCAGTTTATCCACAGTGAAGTTATCAACAGGCTGGTACCCAGGGTTGTGCATAGACCTCATGGTCCGTTATCCACAGGTCTTATTCACAGAGGCAGAAAGCCGTTTTGGTCGATAAATGGCTGTTTTGTCATGGTTCCTAACGTGTCCACATGTGGATAACTGAACGCTCGACCGGTACAATGGCGGTTTGTTTTTGCCTCATCCGGCTTTCAAACTCAGGGGATATCCGTGTCAGTGGAACTTTGGCAGCAGTGCGTGGAGCTTCTGCGCGATGAACTGCCTGCCCAGCAATTCAACACCTGGATCCGTCCGCTACAGGTCGAAGCCGAAGGCGACGAGTTGCGCGTCTATGCGCCTAACCGTTTCGTTCTCGATTGGGTCAATGAAAAGTACCTGGGTCGCTTGCTCGAGCTGTTGGGGGAGAACGGTAGCGGCATTGCACCTGCCCTTTCCTTATTAATAGGTAGCCGCCGCAGCTCGGCCCCAAGGGCTGCGCCCAACGCTCCGGTCAGCGCTGCCGTTGCGGCTTCGCTGGCGCAGACCCAGGCACACAAGGCGGCCCCGGCAGCAGCGGTTGAACCCGTTGCCGTGGCCGCGGCCGAGCCTGTACTGGTCGAGACGTCTTCGCGTGACAGCTTTGATGCCATGGCAGAGCCCGCTGCGGCGCCGCCCAGTGGTGGTCGGGCTGAACAGCGCACCGTGCAGGTTGAAGGTGCGCTCAAGCACACCAGTTACCTGAACCGGACCTTTACCTTTGACACTTTCGTCGAAGGCAAGTCGAACCAGCTCGCCCGCGCGGCTGCCTGGCAGGTTGCGGACAATCCCAAGCATGGCTACAACCCACTGTTCCTTTACGGCGGCGTGGGTTTGGGTAAAACCCACCTTATGCATGCTGTGGGTAACCATCTGCTGAAGAAGAACCCGAACGCCAAGGTGGTGTACCTGCATTCGGAGCGTTTCGTCGCGGACATGGTCAAAGCGTTGCAGCTCAATGCCATCAACGAATTCAAGCGCTTCTACCGCTCGGTGGACGCGTTGTTGATCGACGATATCCAGTTTTTCGCTCGCAAAGAGCGCTCGCAGGAAGAGTTTTTCCACACCTTCAACGCCTTGCTTGAGGGTGGCCAGCAGGTAATTCTTACCTCTGACCGCTATCCCAAGGAAATCGAAGGCCTGGAAGAGCGTCTGAAGTCGCGCTTTGGTTGGGGGCTGACGGTGGCTGTCGAGCCGCCAGAGCTGGAGACCCGCGTAGCAATCCTGATGAAGAAGGCTGACCAGGCCAAAGTCGAGCTCCCGCATGACGCAGCCTTTTTCATCGCTCAGCGCATCCGATCCAACGTCCGTGAGCTGGAAGGTGCACTGAAGCGGGTTATCGCTCACTCGCACTTCATGGGGCGTGACATCACCATCGAGCTGATTCGTGAATCGCTCAAGGATCTGTTGGCGCTGCAAGACAAACTGGTCAGTGTGGATAACATTCAGCGTACCGTCGCTGAGTACTACAAGATCAAGATCTCCGATCTGTTGTCCAAGCGTCGTTCGCGTTCTGTCGCGCGCCCGCGTCAGGTAGCCATGGCCCTGTCCAAGGAGTTGACCAACCACAGTCTGCCGGAAATCGGCGACATGTTCGGTGGTCGCGACCATACGACCGTGCTGCACGCCTGCCGCAAAATCAATGAACTGAAGGAATCCGACGCGGACATCCGCGAGGACTACAAGAACCTGCTGCGGACGCTGACGACCTGATGGCCGTCTGCGCAGCTAATTGAAGGCAAGGGACTAGACCATGCATTTCACCATTCAACGCGAAGCCCTGTTGAAACCCCTGCAACTGGTCGCCGGTGTCGTCGAGCGCCGTCAGACCTTGCCGGTCCTGTCCAACGTATTGCTGGTCGTACAAGGCCAGCAACTGTCGTTGACCGGTACCGACCTGGAAGTCGAACTCGTAGGCCGCGTGCAACTGGATGAGCCGGCCGAGCCTGGCGAAATCACTGTTCCGGCGCGCAAGCTGATGGACATCTGCAAAAGCCTGCCTAACGACGCCCTGATCGATATCAAGGTCGATGAGCAGAAACTGTTGGTAAAGGCCGGCCGCAGCCGCTTCACCCTGTCGACCCTGCCTGCCAACGACTTCCCGACTGTGGAAGAAGGCCCGGGTTCGCTGACCTGTAACCTGGAGCAGAGCAAGCTGCGCCGCCTGATCGAGCGAACCAGCTTCGCCATGGCCCAGCAGGATGTGCGCTACTACCTTAACGGCATGCTGCTTGAGGTTTCCCGCAACACGTTGCGCGCCGTATCCACTGACGGTCACCGCTTGGCGCTTTGCTCGATGAGCGCGCCGATCGAGCAGGAGGATCGACACCAGGTCATCGTGCCGCGTAAAGGTATCCTGGAGTTGGCGCGCCTGCTGACAGACCCAGAAGGCATGGTCAGCATCGTGCTGGGTCAGCATCACATTCGCGCCACTACTGGCGAGTTCACCTTTACCTCCAAGCTGGTGGACGGCAAATTCCCGGACTACGAGCGCGTACTGCCCAAAGGCGGTGACAAGCTGGTTGTCGGAGACCGCCAGGCGCTGCGTGAAGCCTTCAGCCGTACTGCGATTCTCTCCAACGAGAAGTACCGTGGTATTCGCCTGCAACTGGCTGCCGGACAACTGAAGATCCAGGCTAATAACCCCGAGCAGGAAGAAGCTGAAGAAGAAATCAGCGTGGACTACGAAGGTAGCTCGCTGGAAATTGGTTTCAACGTCAGCTACTTGCTGGACGTGCTGGGCGTGATGACTACTGAGCAAGTTCGTCTGATCCTGTCCGACTCAAACAGCAGTGCGCTGCTGCAGGAAGCTGGCAATGACGATTCTTCCTACGTTGTCATGCCGATGCGCCTGTAACCTGTAGCAGGCGAAATGTCCCTTCGACGTATCATGGTCACCGCGGTGCGCAACTTGCACCCGGTGACACTCTTACCCTCCCCCCGCATCAACATCCTTTACGGCTCCAACGGTAGCGGCAAGACCAGCGTGCTCGAAGCCGTGCATTTGCTCGGCCTGGCCCGTTCATTTCGCAGCACCCGCCTGAATCCGGTTATTCAGTACGAACAAGCTGCCTGTACGGTGTTCGGCGAGGTGCAGCTGACGGAGGGTGGCACGAGCAACCTAGGAGTGTCCCGTGAGCGACAAGGGGAGTTCACTATCCGCATCGATGGGCAGAATGCGCGCAGCGCCGCGCAATTGGCTGAGTTACTGCCGCTGCAGCTCATCAACCCAGACAGCTTCCGGCTGCTTGAAGGTGCCCCCAAAATACGCCGCCAGTTTCTGGATTGGGGGGTGTTCCACGTGGAACCTCGTTTTCTGCCAGCCTGGCAACGCCTTCAGAAGGCGCTGCGGCAGCGGAACTCATGGTTGCGTCATGGTACACTTGACCCAGCTTCGCAAGCCGCCTGGGACCGGGAATTGTGCCTGGCTAGCGCGGAAATAGATGAATACCGTCGCAACTACATCAAGGCCTTGAAGCCCGTCTTCGAGCGAACCCTGAGCGAACTGGTCGAGCTGGACGGGTTGACCCTAAGCTACTACCGAGGCTGGGACAAGGACCGCGAACTGCAAGAAGTACTCGCCTCCTCTCTCCTTCGCGATCAGCAGATGGGCCATACCCAAGCCGGTCCGCAGCGTGCTGATCTGCGTTTGCGGTTGGCTGGCAACAACGCAGCCGACATCCTTTCGCGTGGTCAGCAAAAGTTGGTGGTGTGCGCATTGCGCATTGCCCAAGGCCATCTCGTTAGTCAGGCTCGCCGCGGTCACTGTATTTATCTCGTGGATGACTTGCCGTCCGAACTGGATGACCAGCATCGCCGCGCACTGTGCCGCTTGCTTGAAGAATTACGCTGCCAGGTGTTCATCACCTGTGTAGATCACGAATTACTGAGGGAAGGCTGGCAGACGGAAACGCCAGTTGCTTTGTTCCACGTGGAACAAGGCCGTATCACCCAGACCCACGACCATCGGGAGTGAAGGCATGAGCGAAAATCAAACGTACGACTCCTCCAGCATCAAGGTGCTGAAAGGTTTGGATGCCGTACGCAAGCGTCCCGGCATGTACATTGGCGACACCGATGATGGTAGTGGCCTGCACCACATGGTCTTCGAGGTGGTCGACAACTCGATCGACGAAGCCCTCGCCGGTCACTGCGATGACATCACTGTCATCATCCACCCGGACGAATCTATCAGTGTGCGCGACAACGGGCGCGGCATTCCGGTCGATGTGCATAAGGAAGAAGGCGTTTCCGCAGCCGAGGTCATCATGACTGTGCTGCACGCCGGCGGTAAGTTCGACGACAACTCCTACAAAGTATCCGGCGGTCTGCACGGTGTAGGTGTGTCGGTTGTGAACGCCCTGTCCGAAAAGCTGGTTCTGACCGTTCGCCGTAGCGGCAAGATCTGGGAACAGACTTACGTTCACGGTGTTCCACAAGCACCTATGGCGGTTGTTGGTGACAGTGAAACCACGGGTACCCACATCCACTTCAAGCCATCGGCTGAAACCTTCAAGAACATTCACTTCAGCTGGGACATCCTGGCCAAGCGTATCCGCGAACTGTCGTTCCTCAACTCGGGCGTCGGCATTCTGCTGAAGGATGAGCGCAGCGGTAAGGAAGAGTTCTTCAAGTACGAAGGCGGCCTGCGTGCGTTCGTCGAGTACTTGAACACCAACAAGACGCCGGTCAACTCTCAGGTTTTCCACTTCAACGTTCAGCGTGACGATGGCGTGGGTGTTGAAGTCGCCCTGCAATGGAACGACAGCTTCAACGAAAACCTGTTGTGCTTCACCAACAACATTCCGCAACGTGATGGCGGTACCCACCTGGTGGGTTTCCGTTCCTCGCTGACCCGTAGCCTTAACAACTACATCGAGCAGGAAGGCCTGGCCAAGAAGAACAAGGTGGCAACCACTGGCGACGACGCCCGTGAAGGCCTGACCGCGATCATCTCGGTAAAGGTACCGGATCCGAAGTTCAGCTCGCAGACCAAAGACAAGCTGGTCTCCTCGGAGGTGAAAACCGCCGTGGAACAGGAGATGAACAAGTTCTTCGCCGATTTCCTGTTGGAAAACCCGAACGAGGCCAAGGCCGTCGTTGGCAAGATGATCGACGCTGCTCGCGCCCGTGAAGCTGCACGTAAAGCTCGTGAGATGACCCGTCGTAAAGGTGCGCTGGATATCGCTGGCCTGCCGGGCAAACTGGCGGACTGCCAAGAGAAGGATCCTGCCCTCTCCGAACTGTACCTGGTGGAGGGTGACTCTGCGGGTGGCTCGGCCAAGCAAGGCCGCAACCGTCGTACCCAGGCGATCTTGCCGCTGAAGGGTAAAATTCTCAACGTCGAGAAAGCGCGCTTCGACAAGATGATTTCTTCCCAGGAAGTGGGCACGCTGATCACCGCGCTGGGCTGTGGTATCGGCCGCGAAGAGTACAACATCGATAAACTGCGTTATCACAACATCATCATCATGACCGATGCTGACGTTGACGGTTCGCACATCCGTACGCTGCTGCTGACCTTCTTCTTCCGTCAGCTGCCGGAGCTGGTCGAGCGTGGCTACATCTATATTGCCCAGCCACCGCTGTACAAGGTGAAGAGAGGCAAGCAGGAGCAGTACATCAAGGACGATGAGGCCATGGAAGAGTACATGACCCAGTCGGCTCTGGAAGATGCCAGCCTGCACCTGGACGAATCCGCGCCAGCAGTTTCTGGTGTGCAGCTGGAAGCGCTGGTGAATGAGTTCCGTAGTGTCATGAAGACCCTCAAGCGCCTGTCGCGCTTGTACCCGGAAGAGCTGACTGAGCACTTCGTCTACCTGCCGGAGGTGACTCTGGAGCAGTTGGGCGACCACGCTGTGATGCAGGCCTGGCTGGCCCAGTTCCAGGCGCGTCTGAACTCCAATCAGAAGTCTGGCTTGGCTTACAACGCCAGCCTGCGTGAAGACAAAGAGCGCAACGTATGGCTGCCTGAAGTGGAGATCACCTCCCATGGCTTAGCCAGCTACATCACGTTCAACCGCGACTTCTTCGGCAGCAATGACTACCGTACCGTAGTCAACATTGGTGCCAAGCTGTCGAGCCTGTTGGGTGAAGGTGCGTACGTACAGCGCGGTGAACGTCGCAAGGCAATCGTCGAGTTCAAAGAGGGCCTGGATTGGCTGATGAACGAGACCACCAAGCGCCATACGATTCAGCGATACAAAGGGCTGGGTGAGATGAACCCGGACCAGCTGTGGGAAACCACCATGGACCCGACCGTTCGCCGCATGCTCAAGGTCACGATCGAAGATGCCATTGCTGCTGACCAGATCTTCAACACCCTGATGGGTGATGCGGTCGAGCCGCGTCGTGACTTCATCGAAAGTAACGCGCTGTCGGTCTCGAACCTGGACTTCTGATCAGGTGTAAGTCGCCAGACACTAAGAAGCCCGCTGATGCGGGCTTTTTAGTGTCTGCAAAAAATCAGTAGCCGGTGAGAATGTTCACGATCACACCGCTGGCAATAGCCACCAGCACATAGTCGCCATTCACATACAGCCAGCGATGATTACGAGGTGGCGCATACAGGTGGCGCGCTTTCCAGTCGGTTACCCAGTAACGGTCACCACGGTAATGTGGATCAACGGCATGACCACAGTGCCACTGCTTATGAGGTATCGGCATGCCGTGCTGTGGACGGAAGTTTGGATCTCGGTAAGCAGGACCGCGGCCGTTGTCATGGCGGCCCTGCTGGTGCGGCTGAGCATGTGGCGGTTTGCCTTGGTGCGATCGGCTGCCATCATGTCGATCAGGTGGGCCAGGCTGCGCGAAGCTGGCCAGCGGTACGCTGAGTATGAGCGCGGCGCAGATCACGGTTAGGGTTTTCTTCATTTGATGCGGTCCTCTGCGTGTTATCGCCTGGCACGTATTGATTGCCAGATTCGGTTAACTGATCAGACCACGATTTTTCCCTTGTAATGTCAGGACGCAGGTAAAGGTCCGGTAAAGTCTGCCTTTCTTTCAGTGCAGCCCGAGCGCTTTCAAGCGGCGATACAGCGTGCGTTCACTCATGCCTAGGTGGCTGGCCAGTTCGCTACGCGACCCCTTGAACTGCTCCAGCGCCTGCGCCAATTCACCCAGGTCAATGCGACGGCCGCTTCCTTTAGCTGCGCCAGCCAGTCCGGTGTCTTCCGGCAAATGCTCCGGTCTGATCACACCGTCATCGGCAAACAAACGCGCGCGTTCCAGAATGTTGCGCAGCTCGCGGATATTGCCCGGAAACGGATGCAATGCAAGTTGCTGCAAGGCGTCTTCACTCAGCCTGGGCGTAGGCTGGCCGGCCATGCGCTGCAGCAGGCTCTGTGCGAGCAGCGGCAGATCTTCCACCCGTTCGCGTAACGCAGGCAGACGAATCGGGAAGCCGCTGATGCGGTAGTAAAGGTCTTCACGGAAAGAGCCATCCGCGACCATTTTCTTGAGCGGTTTGTGGGTGGCCGATATCAGGCGGAAATCCGAATGCACAGTGCGCAGGCTGCCCACGGGACGGAAACTGCCGGACTCGATCAGGCGCAGCAGCTTCACCTGCATCGCCAGCGGCACTTCACCGATTTCGTCGAGGAACAGGGTGCCGCCATGGGCCGCCTCGGCCAAGCCTATCTTGCGCTGATTCGCTCCGGTGAACGCGCCCTTCTCATAGCCGAATAATTCACTCTCGAACAACGACTCGGTCAGGCCGGTGCAGTCGACCACTACCAGCGGGCCGTTGGCCCTGGGGCTGCCCATGTGCACTGCACGGGCGAACAGCTCCTTACCGGTCCCCGACTCCCCCTGCAACAACACCGGGATCTGCGCCGGTGCCGCACGCTGCAGGCTGGCCAGCGCGGCCTTGAAGGTTGGCGCGCGGCCGACCAACCCTTGCTCCTGAGGCTGCGCCGAGGCGAGGGTGATGGTGGTGAGGCGTTCGACAAAGGCCACTACGTTGCCCTGTTCATCCAGGATCGGCCGCAATTCGACATCCACATGCTCAGGGCCACGTGGTGTGTGATGAATGTGCAATACCCGCTCCGGTACCTTGCTGTTCCACGCCTTGCGCATCGGGCAATGTTCGCCAGCCTGGTCGCACGGCACAGCGTAGTGATGCGAAACCCTGTGACACTTCTCGCCCAGTGGGGCCTGATCATGCCGGCCAAACTGACGGCGATAGGCCGCATTGGCGGCGAGGATGTTGTAGTCAGTGTCCAACACGATGGTCGGGAGGGCATCGTGCTCAAGGTAGGAAACCAGAGCTAGGATGAGGGGATGGGCTTCAGGCATGACGGCACCGTATGGATGACCGATGCAGGGTAACAAGGACTGCCAAACACTGCCATTAGCTGTCAGTCGACTGCCATCTGGGCTGTCAGTTTTATCGGCAACTGTCTGCAACTGGCCGGTTTTGTTGGCCAGTGAGTGGCAAAAAGCCTGGCATGCATCTTGATAAAGCTCCTGTCACTGCCTACGCCTGTACAAGGCGGGGCGGATAAATTGGAGAACGTGATGATCATCGGCAACAACCTTCACGTGGACGCCTTTTACGACGAGGCGACCTCGACCATCAGCTACCTGGTCATGGACCGTGAAACCCGACAATGCGCATTGATCGACAGCGTGCTGGATTACGACCCCAAGTCCGGACGCACCTGCAGCGCTTCGGCTGATCGCCTGATCGAGCGTGTGAACGAGCTGAATGCCAGTGTGCGGTGGGTGCTGGAAACCCATGTACACGCCGACCATCTTTCAGCCGCTGCCTATCTGAAGGAAAAGCTGGGCGGCCATACCGCTATCGGCGCGCACATTACCCAGGTGCAGAAAGTGTTTGGCGCCTTGTTCAACGCAGAGCCCGGCTTCGCCCGAGATGGCAGCCAGTTCGATGTGCTGCTCGAAGACGAGGAAGGCTTCCGGATTGGCAACCTGCAGGCTCGGGCGCTGCACACACCTGGGCACACACCCGCGTGCATGAGTTTCATGATCGAGGATGCCGGCGAGATCGCGGTATTCGTTGGAGACACCTTGTTCATGCCCGACTATGGCACCGCCCGCTGCGACTTTCCCGGGGCCGATGCTCGCACCTTGTACCGCTCAATCCGTCGCCTGCTGGCCTTCCCCGACCAGACTCGGTTGTTCATGTGCCACGACTACCTGCCGGGTGGCCGCGACATGCAGTACGTCACTACTGTCGCCGAGCAACGTGCCCACAACATTCACATCCATCAGGGTATCGATGAGGACAGCTTCGTAGCCATGCGCGAGGCCCGCGACAAGACGCTCGAAATGCCCGTGCTCATCCTGCCTTCGGTGCAGGTGAACATGCGTAGCGGCCAACTGCCCCCACCGGAGGAGAACGGTGTGAGCTATCTGAAGATCCCGCTGAACAAGCTGTAACCGCCCTGCCCTCATAATCAGATTTCCAGGATTTGCCGCCATGCCTGCCTTGTTGTCCCCTGCCAATACCGACCACCACAAGGTGGTCATCGTCGGTGCCGGTGCCGCCGGTATCGCCACTGCTTCCAGTCTGATCAGCCGCGACCCATCGTTGGACGTCGCCTTGATCGACCCTGCCGAAGTGCACTACTACCAACCCGGCTGGACCATGGTCGGCGCCGGTGTGTTCAAGGCCCCAAGCACTGCCCGCACCATGGCGTCGACCATTCCTCGCGGTGTTCGCTGGATCAAGGCGCGGGTACAGGGATTCGACCCGTTGGGTCAACTGGTCATCCTCGATGATGGTCGCACCATCAGCTATGAACAGCTGATCGTCTGCCCCGGCCTCAAGCTGGACTGGGCAGCCATCGATGGGCTTAGCGAGACCCTGGGCCGCAACGGTGTCACCTCCAACTATCGCTACGACCTGGCGCCCTATACCTGGGAACTGGTGCAGAAGCTCAAGCAAGGACGCGCGGTGTTCAGCCAGCCGCCCATGCCGATCAAGTGCGCCGGTGCACCACAGAAGGCGCTGTATCTGTCTTGCGACCACTGGCTGCGCCATGGTCATTTGGGGGCGGTGAAAGCCAGCTTCTACAATGCGGGTGCCGTACTGTTCGGTGTCGCCGACTACGTGCCCGCGCTGATGAAGTACATCGAAAAATACGCCGTCGACCTCAACTTCTCCCACCGGCTAGTTGCCGTAGACGGCCCGGGCAAGCGCGCTACATTCCTGCGTACCTTGCCCGATGGCAGCAGCGAAACGCGGATCGAGGCCTTCGACATGCTGCACGTGGTACCACCACAGGTGGCGCCAGACTTCATTCGCGAAAGCCCCTTGGCCGATAGCTCCGGCTGGGTCGACGTCGATCCGCATACCCTGCGCCATCGCAAATACACCAACGTTCATGCCCTGGGTGACGTGGCTAACACCAGCAACGCCAAGACCGCCGCGGCGGCCCGCAAGCAGGCACCGGTGGTCGCCAACAATGTGCTGGTGGCACTGGGCAGGCTGGCAACCCTGGCCCAGTACGACGGCTATGGCTCGTGCCCACTTACCGTTGAGCGCGGCAAGATCGTCTTGGCCGAGTTCACCTATGGCGGCAAACTGGCACCGAGCTTCCCCAATTGGTTGCTGGATGGCCGCAAGCCAACACGCTTGGCCTGGCTGCTCAAAGCACAGGCGCTACCACCGTTGTACTGGCAAGGCATGCTCAAGGGGCGCGAGTGGTTGGCACGCCCGCAACTGGTAGCCGAGGGTGGGCAGTGATCGAGCATCAACTGTTAGGAGCGGGCCTGGGCGCAATCATCGGCGCGGTGCTGGCACTGACCGGCGCAGGCGGTGGCATTCTCGCTGTACCTTTGCTGGTGTTCGGCCTGGGGCTATCGATGGTCGAGGCGGCACCGGTCGGCCTGTTGGCTGTTGGTTTGGCTGCGGCGGTTGGCGCAGTGCTGGGCTTGCGACAAGGGCTGGTGCGTTATCGGGCCGCGCTGTTCATTGCGTTGGTTGGTGTGGCAGCAGCGCCGTTCGGGCTGATGCTGGCGCACCGCCTGCCGAATACACCGTTGCAGTTGGCGTTCGCCGGGGTGCTGGTTTATGCCTGCCTGCGCATCTGGCGCAAGGCGGCCAAAGAACTGCGTGGCGAAGCCCATGACGCCCATCGCTTTATCGAGCCGTGTGTGCTGAACCCTCTGCAGGGGCGTTTGCGCTGGACCCTGCCCTGCGCGCGCGCACTGGCATTCACGGGGGCCCTGTCCGGGTTGTTGTCCGGTCTGCTCGGCGTGGGTGGGGGGTTCGTCATTATCCCGGCCCTGAACCGCTACACCAACCTGCGCATGGCAAGCATCGTCTCCACCTCGCTGGCGGTGATTGCCTTGGTCTCTACCGGCAGTGTGGTCAGCGCCAGCCTTGCAGGCGTCATGCACTGGCAGGTTGGCGCCCCGTTTGCCGTCGGCGCGGTGCTCGGCCTGCTGCTGGCGCGACCCTTGGCAGCCAGGTTGGCCGGGCCGCGCCTGCAGCAGATGTTTGCCGTGGCAGGTTGGGTCGCTGCCCTGTTGTTGGCGGGCAAGGCGCTACTGGGCTAGCAGCTCGCTCTGTTCGGCCGCGCACAACGCCAGCAGGTAGTCCCACACCACCCGCAGGCGCACAGACTTGTGCAGCTCGCGGCGGGTGCAGATCCAGTAGCTGCGCTGGATGGTCTCACCCGGCAGCACGCGCACCAGTGTCGGGTCGTGGCGCGCCATGTAATTGGGCAGCACGGCGATGCCCAGCCCTGCGCGGGCAGCGGCTTGCTGGGCGATCACGCTGGTGCTGCGAAACACCACGTTGGGTGCTCGGCAGAAACTGTTGAGAAACAGCAGTTCCTGGCTGAACAGCAAATCGTCGACGTAGCCGATCCAGCTGTGCCGGGCCAGGTCTTCGCGGTGGCGCAATGGCGGCGCGCGGTCCAGGTAGTCCTGGCTGGCGTATAGCGCCAAGCGGTAGTCGGTGAGTTTGCGGGTGATCAGCAGATCGGCGTTGGGCCGCTCCAGATGGATGCTGATTTCTGCCTCGCGGTTGAGGATGCTGACGAAACGCGGCACCGCCACCAACTCCACTTCCAGGCCGGGGTAGCGCTCGAACAACGCGTTCATGCGCGGGGTGAAGAACATGATGCCGATGCCTTCGGTCACCCCCAGGCGAATCTTGCCCAGCGGGGTGATGGCCTGGGTGATTTCTTCCTGCGCCAGCAGGGCGACGTTTTCCATGGCTTCGGCATGCTTGAGCAGGGCTTGGCCCGAGGGGGTCAGCTCGTAACCCTGGGCATGCTGCACGAACAGCGCGGTTCCCAGGCTCTGCTCGATGCTCTCGATATGCCGGGCCACGGTGCTGTGGGTCGTGTTCAGGCGCTTGGCGGCAGTCAGCAGGCGGCCGCTGCGCTGCAACTCGAGGAAAAACCGCAGATCGTTCCAGTCGAACATGCTTGTCCTTTTTGGCAGTTCGTTCCGGCCTCTTCGCGGGCAGTCCAGGTGCGCTGAACATCCTGAAGGCAACGTGGTCCCGTTGGGAGCGGGAGCGCCCGCGAAGAGGTCGGTACAGGCTTGCCACTGTGCTAAAACGCACAGCGGCTGCGCGAAATCTCGTGTTTCCACCACGAAATTACTCACTAAGATGGACCGGGACAAGAATAAAAAACAGGCGCGAGGTTGCACATGCCGTCAGCCGATTCTGTCTTCGACTACGTGGTGGTAGGGGCCGGTCCCGCCGGATGCCTGCTGGCCAATCGTTTGTCCGCCGACCCTTCCTGCCGCGTGCTGCTGCTGGAGGCGGGTGGCCGTGACAATTATCCCTGGATCCACATCCCCGTCGGTTACCTCTACTGCATCGGCAACCCGCGCACCGACTGGTGCTTCAAGACCGAGGCACAGCCTGGCCTCGGTGGTCGCGCTTTGGGTTATCCAAGGGGCAAGGTGCTAGGTGGCTGTTCTTCGATCAACGGCATGATCTACATGCGGGGCCAAGCCGCCGACTATGACCATTGGGCCGCGCAAGGCAACGACGGCTGGGCGTGGAAAGATGTGTTGCCGCTGTTCAAGGCCAGCGAAAACCACTTTGCCGGCGCCAGCGAGCACCATGGCGCGGAGGGCGAATGGCGGGTCGAGCGCCAACGCTACAGCTGGCCGATCCTTGATGCTTTCCGTGATGCCGCCGAGCAGAGCGGTATTGGCAAGGTCGAGGATTTCAACACCGGCGACAACCAGGGTTGTGGATATTTTCAGGTCAACCAGCGCAGTGGTGTACGTTGGAACGCTTCCAAAGCCTTCCTGCGGCCGATCAAGGATCGCGCCAACCTCACCGTGCTGACTGGCGTGCAGGTTGACCAGGTACTGCTCGACAGCACCCGCGCAAGGGCGGTGAAGGCGCTCTGGCAAGGGGCCTGGCATGAGTTTGCAGCGCGCCGCGAGATCATCCTCTGTGCTGGGGCGGTTGGTTCACCGGGCATCCTCCAGCGCTCCGGCATCGGCCCGCGTCAGTTGCTGGAAAGCTTGGGCATTGGTGTTCGCCACGATATGCCCGGCGTTGGTGGCAACTTGCAGGACCACCTGCAACTGCGCCTGATCTACCAGATCCGCAACACCCGCACCTTGAACCAGATGGCCAACAGCCTATGGGGCAAGATGGGCATGGGCCTGCGTTATCTCTACGACCGTAGCGGGCCCCTGGCCATGGCGCCGAGCCAGTTAGGCGCGTTCGTGCGTTCAAGCCCCGAACAGGCCACCGCCAACCTTCAGTATCACGTACAGCCGCTGTCACTGGAACGCTTCGGTGAGCCGTTGCATCAGTTCCCGGCCTTTACTGCCTCGGTGTGCAACCTGCGCCCGGCCAGCCGTGGGCGCATCGACATCTGCAGCACCGACATGAACAGCACGCCGCTGATCGATCCCAATTACCTCAGTGCTCCCCAGGACTTGCGGGTTGCTGCCGATGCCATTCGCCTGACCCGGCGCATCGTCCAGGCCCCTGCCCTCGCCGCTTTCGAGCCCAAGGAATATTTGCCGGGCCCAGCGCTGCAAAGCGAGGAAGAACTGTTCGAGGCCGCTGGCAAGATCGGCACCACCATCTTCCACCCGGTCGGTACCTGTCGCATGGGCAACGGTGCCATGGACGTTGTGGATAACCAGCTGCGCGTGCATGGCATCCCCGGTCTACGTGTAGCCGATGCTTCGATCATGCCGCAGATAACTTCCGGCAATACGTGTTCCCCCACCCTGATGATCGCCGAAAAGGCGGCGCAACTGATCCTCAAAGGAGCTGCTACCCAGACCTACCTGAACCAAGACGCGTTACCGACGCCCTGACCCGGGTGCGTGCAGTACCGGCGGCTTGCGGTCAGAAGTCGCCGACAGTGGAACAACAAGAATAATCACTGTGGCCTAACGGCCGAGGACAGCAACGATGTCGGATTACATCCAAGAGCAGGATGCGGTGGCCAGCAGCCCCAGCCGCCGTGAAGAACGCAAGATCATTTTCGCGTCATCCCTCGGGACGGTTTTCGAGTGGTATGACTTTTTTCTCTATGGTGCGTTGGCAGCGGTCATCAGCAAACAGTTCTTCGCTGGCGTGAACGATACCACCGCTTTCATCTTCGCCCTGATGGCCTTTGCTGCGGGCTTTCTGGTGCGGCCGTTTGGCGCGCTGGTGTTCGGCCGCCTGGGTGACATGATCGGGCGCAAGTACACTTTCCTGGTCACCATCGTGCTGATGGGCCTGTCCACTTTCGCTGTGGGGTTGTTGCCCACCTACGCCAGCATCGGCATCGCCGCACCGATCATCCTGGTGATCCTGCGCATGCTTCAGGGGCTGGCGCTGGGCGGCGAGTATGGCGGTGCAGCCACTTACGTGGCAGAGCATGCGCCGCCCGGCAAGCGTGGTTTACACACCGGTTTCATCCAGTCCACCGCAACGCTGGGCCTGTTGTTGTCGCTCTTGGTGGTGCTGGGTAGCCGGTATATCAGTGGCGACCAGTTCGAAACCTGGGGCTGGCGCTTGCCGTTCCTGCTGTCGATCGTGCTGCTGGCGATCTCCACCTGGATTCGCATGAGCATGCACGAGTCGCCGGCCTTTGTGAAAATGAAGGCTCAGGGCAAGGTCAGCAAGTCGCCCATCCGTGAGTCGTTCACCTCCTGGCCAAACCTGAAAGTGGTGCTTACCGCCCTGTTCAGCATCAACGCGGGGCAGGCCGTGACCTTCTACACGGCGCAGTTCTACGTTCTGTTCTTCATGACCCAGATGCTGAAAATGGACTCGGCTCAGGCCAACACCCTGCTCATCATCAGCGTTGTGATTGGCGCGCCGTTCTTCGTGTTCTTCGGCTGGTTGTCCGACCGTATCGGCCGCAAGCCGATCCTGATGCTTGGCCTGTTGCTCGCCACGGTACTGTACTTCCCACTGTTCAAGGCGCTAAGCCACTACGCCAACCCACAGATCGACGCCGCCAGCCGTCAGGCGCCGATCGTGGTCACCGCCGACCCGCAAGGCTGCACATTCCAGTTCGACCCAGTGGGCAAGGCTCGTTTCGACAGCCCGTGCGACAAGGTCAAGACCTTCCTGGTCAAGCAGGGTCTACCGTACAGTTCGGTAAGCGTGGCCGGCAGTGATGTGGTGGTGAACATCGGTGACAAGACCATCAACGGCTTTGACGAAACTGCCATGCGCACTGCAATCGAGCAGGCTGGTTACCCGGCCAAGGCTGACCCTGCGCAGGTCAACCAGGTAATGGTGGTGGTCCTGATCGTGGCGATGATCCTGATCGCGACCATGACCTATGGTCCGTTGGCGGCGGTGATGGTCGAGCTCTTCCCGACCCGCATCCGCTACACCTCGATGTCACTGCCCTACCACATTGGTAACGGCTGGTTCGGTGGTTTCCTGCCTACCGTATCGTTCGCGCTGGTGGTCTACACCGGGGATATCTTCTACGGGCTGTGGTACCCGGTGCTGGTGACCGGGATCAGCCTGGTAGTAGGGATCTTCTGTCTGAAAGAAACCAAGGATGTCGATATCGACAAAGTCTGATGCTGTCCACATGCCATAAAAAAACCGGCTGTAAAAGCCGGTTTTCTTATGCCTCAAAAAAACTTATGCACGGTTTTCAGAAAAATTTCATACATAAAAATAAATAGCAAATTCAAAGGCTTAGCTATCAATTCAAGCATTTAATCCAAAAACTGCACACAAGTTATCCACAGAAGATCATGCCATCTGCTCCTGAGGTTTTTCCTCTGCTGGCGGCAGCGATCCCATGGCCCGCTGGGTCGCTTCGTTCCAGGCTGCAGCGCGGTCGTTGAGTTCGGCGATGGCCCGTGGCCCAGTGCCGTTGGCGTACATCGGTTCGCCAATGACCACTTCGATTGTACCGGCACGCTTGCCCCAACCGGTCTTGGGCCAGAACTTGCCGGCGTTGTGGGCAATCGGCAGCACCGGCAGCCCGGCATTCACGGCAAGTGCGGTACCGCCGCGGGAGAACTTGCCGATGGTGCCGAACGGCACACGGGTGCCTTCTGGGAAAATCAGCACCCACGTCTTCTGCTTGAGCAGTTCGTCACCCTTGCTCGCCACCTGGCGCAGCGCTTCCTTGGGGTTGTCGCGGTTGATCGCGATGGGCCGCAGCATGGCCATGGCCCAGCCGAAGAACGGTACATACAGCAGTTCGCGCTTGAGCACTTGGCTTAGCGGAGAGAAGTACTGCGACAGGAAGAAGGTTTCCCAGGTGCTCTGGTGATTGGACAGAATCACGCAAGGCTCAGCTGGCACGTTCTCGGCGCCAGTGATCTTGTAGTCGATGCCCAGGATGGTGCGCACCAGAAACAGCGCGCAGCGGCACCAGTACACGTTGATGAACTTGTAGCGCTTGGGGAACGACAGGAACGGCGCGACGAAGAAGCTCAGCGAGCACCACAGCAGCGAACTGGTGCCCAGCAGCAGGTAAAAAAGAAAGATTCTGATCGCCTGCAGGATCGACATAGTGGCTTGTACCATTGCGGGGCATGCCCGCCTGTGAAAAATGCGCCAAAAGGCGCACTGTTTAAATTAGTTCTCTGGCGATAGCTGCCAGATCGTCGAAAATCAGTGTAGTTTCCGGGACACCTTTTTCCAGGGTCCGCTCGCCCTTGCCGGTCTTCACCAGCACGGGTTGTGCACCGACGGCCAGGGCGGCCTCCAGGTCACCTTTGCTGTCGCCGACGAACCAGACGCCTTTCAGGCCGATCTGGTAATGCTCGGCGATCGCCCGCAGCATGCCGGGCTTGGGCTTGCGGCAATCGCACCCTTCGTCCGGCCCATGCGGGCAATACACGATATGGCCCACCTCGCCGCCCTGCTCGGCCACCAGCGCGCGCAGGCGCGCGTGCATGGCTTCGAGGGTTGCC
Source organism: Pseudomonas sp. BP6 (assembly GCF_017875935.1). Classification (NCBI taxonomy): domain Bacteria; kingdom Pseudomonadati; phylum Pseudomonadota; class Gammaproteobacteria; order Pseudomonadales; family Pseudomonadaceae; genus Pseudomonas; species Pseudomonas sp. BP6. The sequence goes on along the minus strand of NZ_JAGINI010000001.1, from coordinate 5,326,040 downwards.
AGCGGGTAGTAGCCACGGGCAATGCCGGACTGGTTGGTGGCCACGGCCACCGTCCAGCCCGCCTTGCTCAACTGCGCGATCGCATCGACCGAACCGGGGATCGGCACCCATTCTTCCAGCGTCTTGATGTACGCATCGGAGTCGTAGTTGATCACCCCGTCACGGTCGAGAATCAGCAGTTTCAAGGCTTACCCCAGCAGCGAAATGTCAGCCACACCCAGGAACAGGCCGCGCAGACGGCTGAGCAGGGCATAACGGTTGGCACGCACCTTGGCGTCTTCGGCGTTGACCATGACCGCCTCGAAGAAGGCATCGACCGGGTCACGCAGGGCCGCCAGGCGGGCCAGCGATTCGCTGTACTGACGTGCCGCAGCCATCGGCTGCACGGCCTGGTCGGCCTGCTGGATGGCCGAGTACAGGGAAAACTCGTTGGCATTGTCGAAGTACTTCGGTTCGACCTGCTCGGCGATGGCACCTTCGGCCTTGCTCAGCAGGTTCGACACGCGCTTGTTCACCGCAGCCAGGGCCTCGGCTTCCGGCAGTTTGCGGAACGCCTGCACGGCTTGTACGCGCTGGTCGAAGTCCAGCGCGGAGCCTGGCTGCAGTGCACGTACCGACAGGTACGTGGCCACATCGATGCCTTCGTCTTCGTAACGCGCGCGCAGACGGTCGAAAATGAACTCCAGTACTTGCTCGGCCAGGCCGGCGGCCTTGACCTTGGCGCCGAACTGCTTGACCGCGAACTCGACCGCACCGGTCAGGTCCAGGTCCAGTTGCTTCTCGATCAGGATACGCAGCACGCCCAGAGCAGCACGGCGCAGGGCGTACGGGTCCTTGCTGCCGGTAGGCAGCATGCCGATGCCGAAGATGCCCACCAGGGTGTCGAGCTTGTCGGCGATGGCCACGGCAGCACCGGTCAGGGTCTGCGGCAGCTCGGCGCCTGCACCGCGCGGCATGTACTGCTCGTTCAGGGCCAGGGCTACATCTTCCGGCTCACCGTCGTTGAGCGCGTAGTAGTAACCGGCAACACCCTGCATTTCAGGGAATTCGCCGACCATCTCGGTGGCCAGGTCGCACTTCGACAGCAGGCCGGCACGGCCAGCGCGCTGGGCGTCGCCGCCGATCAGCGGGGCGACGAAGGCGGCCAGCCTGGAAACACGTTCGGCCTTGTCGTACACGGTGCCGAGCTGAGCCTGGAACACCACGTTCTTGAGGCGCTCGTTGAAGGTTTCCAGTGGCTGCTTCTTGTCCTGCTTGAAGAAGAACTCGGCGTCGGTCAGGCGTGGGCGCACGACCTTTTCGTTGCCTTGCACGATCTGCTTCGGATCGCGGCTTTCGATGTTGGCCACGGTGATGAAACGCGGCAGCAGCTTGCCTTCGCTGTCCAGCAGGCAGAAGTACTTCTGGTTGTCCTGCATGGTGGTAATCAGGGCTTCCTGCGGCACCTCAAGGAAACGCTCTTCAAACGAGCACACCAGCGGCACTGGCCATTCGACCAGAGCAGTCACTTCGTCCAGCAGCGCCGGCGGCACGATGGCCGTGCCTTCCTGCTGCATGGCCAGCTCGGCGGTACGCTTGCTGATCAGCTCGCGGCGCTCGGCGAAGTCGGCCAGCACGTAAGCTTTACGCAGGTCCTCGACATAGTTGGCCGGGGTGGTGATGACCACGGATTCCGGATGGTGGAAGCGGTGGCCACGGGATTCACGGCCTGCCTTCTGCGACAGAATGGTGCAGTCGACCACTTGGTCGCCCAGCAGCATTACCAGCCATTGGGTCGGGCGTACGAACTCTTCACGGCTGGTCGCCCAACGCATGCGCTTGGGGATCGGCAGGTCGTTCAGCGAATCTTCGACGATGGTCGGCAGCAGGTCTGTGGTGGCCTTGCCCGGGATGTGCTGGGAGAAGCGCAGCTTGGGGCCGCTCTGGTCGATTTCGGCCAGTTCAACACCGCACTTCTTGGCGAAGCCCAGCGCAGCCTGGGTCGGCTCGCCTTCGGCGTTGAAGGCTGCCTGCAGGGGCGGGCCGTCGATGTTGATGCTGCGGTCAGGCTGCTGCACGTCCAGCTGGCGAATCAGTACGGCCAGACGACGCGGCGCGGCGTACACCTGCTTGGCGGTGTAGTTCAGGCCAGCAGCCTGCAGGCCTTTTTCGATACCGGCCAGGAAGGCGTCGCCGAGGTTGGCGAGGGCCTTGGGTGGCAGCTCTTCGGTGCCCAGTTCTACCAGAAAATCTTGAGCACTCATTGTGCAGCCTCCAGCTTAGCCAACACTTCGTCACGCAGTTCAGGGGTGGCCATCGGGAAGCCCAGGCGTGCGCGGGCTTGCAGATAGCTTTGCGCCACGTCCCGGGCCAGGGTACGTACACGCAGGATGTAACGCTGGCGCTCGGTTACCGAGATGGCGCGGCGGGCGTCCAGCAGGTTGAAGGTGTGCGAAGCCTTCAGGACCATTTCATAGGTCGGCAGCGGCAGCTCCAGCTTGATCAGCCGGTTGGCTTCGCTTTCGTAGAAATCGAACAGTTCGAACAGCTTGTCGACGTTGGCATGTTCAAAGTTGTAGGTCGACTGCTCCACCTCGTTCTGGTGGAACACGTCGCCGTAGGTGACCTTGCCGAACGGGCCGTCGGCCCATACCAGGTCGTACACCGAATCGACGCCCTGGATGTACATGGCCAGGCGCTCCAGGCCGTAGGTGATTTCACCGGTGACCGGGTAGCACTCGATGCCGCCTACCTGCTGGAAGTAGGTGAACTGGGTGACTTCCATGCCGTTGAGCCAGATTTCCCAGCCCAGACCCCAGGCGCCGAGGGTCGGCGATTCCCAGTTGTCTTCGACGAAACGAATGTCGTGCACCAGCGGATCCAGGCCGATGGCTTTCAACGAGCCGAGGTACAGCTCCTGGAAGTTGGCCGGGTTCGGTTTGAGCACCACCTGGAACTGGTAGTAGTGCTGCAAGCGGTTGGGGTTTTCGCCATACCGCCCGTCGGCAGGACGACGGCTAGGCTGCACATAGGCGGCGTTCCAGGTTTCTGGACCCACGGCGCGCAGGAATGTAGCGGTGTGGAAAGTGCCGGCGCCTACTTCCATATCGTAGGGCTGAAGTACCACACAACCTTGAGCCGCCCAGTAGTTCTGCAGGGCGAGGATCAGGTCTTGGAAGGTACGCACGGCTGGCGTAGGCTGGCTCACGAAATTCACCTGTATCTGGGGATGCGGATGTAAAGAGCGGGAGTATAACCTGATTCGCCTCGCCCTCTACTCATTGGAGCCTTATGCCACGCTGCTTTTGGTGTACCGACGATCCGTTGTACCAGGCCTACCACGACCAGGAATGGGGAATGCCACAGCGCGACCCGGCGTTGCTCTTCGAGATGCTTTTGCTCGAAGGGTTCCAGGCGGGGCTTTCGTGGATTACCGTTTTGCGCAAACGCGAGCGTTATCGCCAGGTGATGTACGGCTTCGACCCCGTAAAGCTGGCGGCCATGAGCGACGAACGTATCGAAGAATTGATGCAGGATGCAGGCATCATCCGCAATCGCCTCAAGCTCAAGGCCGCAAGGCGCAACGCCCAAGCCTGGCTTGCTGTGGATAACCCTGCCGAATGGCTGTGGTCGTTCGTCGGCGGCTCGCCGAAGATCAACCACTTCAAGGCGCGTGGCGAGGTGCCGGCGGTTACCGATGAAGCCAAGGCAATGAGCAAGGCCCTGCAGAAAGCTGGCTTCACGTTCGTCGGTCCGACCATCTGCTACGCCTTCATGCAGGCCACGGGCATGGTCATGGACCACACCACCGACTGCGATCGCTACGCCGCCTTGTTGCGCTGAGGGGTTACAATGCGCGCCTTGCTGAAATAAGGAATTCGCCTGTGGAAAAGTTCAAAGGCGCCCTGATGGTCGGGGTGCTGCGCCTGTTTGCCAAGCTGCCCTGGGGCGCTGTGCAGCGTGTCGGCGCCGGTATTGGCTGGCTGATGTGGAAAATCCCCAACAGTTCGCGCAACGTGGTACGGATCAACCTGGCCAAATGTTTCCCGGAGATGGACCCGGTTGCCCGTGAGCAACTGGTGGGCCAGGCGCTGCGGGATATCGGTAAATCCTTTGTCGAAAGTGCCTGTGCCTGGATCTGGCCGCCACAGCGCTCGCTGGAGCTGGTCAAGGAAGTGCATGGCCTGGAAGTGCTGGAGCAGGCCCTGGCCTCGGGTAAAGGCGTGGTCGGCATCACCAGCCACCTGGGCAACTGGGAAGTGTTGAACCACTTCTACTGTAACCAGTGCAAACCGATCATCTTCTACCGCCCGCCGAAGCTGAAGGCGGTGGATGATCTGCTGCGCGAGCAGCGCGTGCAGATGGGCAATCGCGTGGCGCCGTCGACCAAGGAAGGCATCCTCAGCGTGATCAAGGAAGTGCGTCGTGGTGGCCAGGTGGGTATTCCTGCCGACCCGGAGCCGGCGGAATCGGCGGGCGTGTTCGTGCCGTTCCTTGGCACCCAGGCGCTGACCAGCAAGTTCGTGCCGAACATGCTGGCCGGTGGCAAGGCGGTAGGCGTGTTCCTGCATGCGCTGCGGTTGCCGGATGGCTCGGGCTTCAAGGTGTTCCTCGAAGCTGCTCCGGAAGAGATGTACAGCACCGATGTGAACGTATCGGCGGCGGCGATGAGCAAGGTGGTCGAGCGCTATGTGCGTGAGTACCCGAGCCAGTACATGTGGAGCATGAAGCGCTTCAAGAAGCGCCCGGCTGGCGAGCCGCGCTGGTATTAAGCCATTCACCGCCCTCTGGTAGGAGCGGGTTTACCCGCGAATGCGATGTTGGATTCACCGACGCATTCGCGGGTAAACCCGCTCCTACAAGGGCCGAGTCAACCCGCTGCTTTGTTGAGCTTCTTCAGGAATACGGTCATCTCTTTTTCGGCCTGCTTGTCACCATGAGCCTGCGCCGCCACGATCCCGTCTTCCCACGCTTTGCGCGCCGCCGCCAGGTCGCCCTGCAACTGATAGGCCTTGCCCAGCAGCTTCCACGCTGCCGAGTATTTCGGATCCTGCTCTACACAGCGCGCCAGGTGCACCGCTGCTTCAGCGCCGTTGCCTTCATCCAGCCAGGCCTTGCCCAGGCCAAACCTCAGCAGCGGGTTATCCACACCTTTGGCCAGCATCTTCTCCAGCGATTCGCGCATGCCCTCTTCTCCTAGAAGAAACTCAAGCCGACGTGGAACAGCTTCTCCACATCGCGAATATGCTTTTTATCCACAACGAAGAGGATCACATGGTCCCCTGATTCGATCATGGTGTCGTCATGGGCAATCATCACCTCTTCATCACGGATGATCGCACCAATCGTGGTGCCCGGTGGCAGCGTGATGTCCTCGATTGCCTTACCGACCACCTTGCTCGACTTCGAGTCCCCGTGTGCCACCGCCTCGATAGCCTCGGCTGCACCACGGCGCAGCGAGTGCACACTGACGATGTCGCCGCGACGGACGTGCGCCAGCAGGGTGCCGATGGTGGCGAGCTGCGGGCTGATGGCAATGTCGATATCGCCGCCCTGCACCAGGTCGACATAAGCCGGGTTGTTGATGATGGTCATCACCTTGCCTGCGCCCAGGCGCTTGGCCAGCAAGGACGACATGATGTTGGCTTCGTCATCGTTGGTCAGGGCCAGGAAAATATCGGCGTCGGCGATGTTCTCTTCGAGCATCAGGTCTTTGTCAGAGGCGCTGCCCTGCAGCACTACAGTGCTTTCGAGGGTATCGGAGAGGTGGCGACAACGCGCCGGGCTCATCTCGATGATCTTCACCTGATATCGGCTTTCGATGGCTTCCGCCAGGCGCTCGCCAATCTGCCCGCCGCCGGCGATGACAATGCGTTTATTGGTCTCGTCGATGCGGCGCAGTTCGCCCATCACCGCGCGGATATCCTTCTTCGCGGCAATGAAGAACACCTCGTCGTCGGCTTCGATCACCGTATCGCCACGCGGGGTGATCGGCCGGTCGCGGCGGAAGATGGCCGCCACGCGGGTGTCGACGTTGGGCATGTGCGCTCGGATCTGGCGCAACTGCTGGCCGACCAGCGGGCCGCCATAGTAGGCCTTCACTGCCACGAGTTGGGCCTTGCCTTCGGCGAAGTCGATCACCTGCAGCGAGCCTGGGTGTTCGATCAGGCGCTTGATGTAATTGGTCACCACCTGCTCGGGGCTGATCAGAACGTCGACCGGGATATGGTCGTTGTCGAACAGCTCTTCGCGGGTCAGGTAGGACGATTCGCGCACCCGTGCAATCTTGGTCGGGGTATGGAACAGCGAATAGGCCACCTGGCAGGCAACCATGTTGGTCTCGTCACTGTTGGTTACCGCCACCAGCATGTCGGCGTCGTCGGCACCGGCCTGACGCAGCACCGTCGGCAGCGAACCGCGGCCCTGGACGGTGCGGATGTCCAGGCGGTCGCCGAGGTCGCGCAGGCGGTCGCCGTCGGTGTCGACCACGGTAATGTCGTTGGCTTCACTGGCCAGGTGTTCAGCCAGCGTACCGCCTACCTGCCCTGCGCCGAGGATGATGATCTTCATGCGCTACTCCCTATCCTTTGTTCTTATCCGCGCGAGGCGGCGATCTTGATCAGCTTGGCATAGTAGAAACCGTCGTGGCCGCCTTCCTGGGCCAGCAGTTGACGGCCGTGGGGCTGGCGCAGGCCGGCTTCGGTCGCCAGGTCCAGCTCACGGGCGCCCGGGGTGCGCGCGAGGAAGGCTTTGATCACTTCAGTGTTCTCGGTCGGCAAGGTGGAGCAGGTGGCGTATAGCAGCATGCCGCCCACTTCCAAGGTCGGCCACAGGGCATCGAGCAGCTCGCCTTGCAGCGTGGCCAAAGCCGGGATGTCGTCGGCTTGGCGGGCCAGTTTGATGTCCGGGTGGCGGCGAATTACGCCGGTGGCCGAGCACGGCGCGTCGAGCAGAATGCGCTGGAATGGCTTGCCGTCCCACCAGCTGGCAGTGTCGCGGGCATCGCAGGCGATCAGCTCGGCATCCAGTTGCAGGCGGTCGAGGTTTTCTCGCACGCGGGTCAGGCGCTTGGCTTCGAGGTCGATGGCCACCATGTGCGCCAGGCCAGCCTCGGCCTCCAGCAGATGGCAGGTTTTGCCGCCCGGTGCGCAGCAAGCATCGAGCACGCGTTGGCCGGGGGCCAGTTCCAGCAGGTCGGCAGCTAGCTGCGCGGCTTCGTCCTGCACGCTCACCCAGCCTTCGGCGAAGCCCGGCAGGCCACGCACATCGCAGGCTTCGGCCAGCACGATGCCATCCCGGCTGTACTGGCATGCGCTGGCGCCAATGCCGGCTTCGGCCAGCAGTGCCAGGTAGGCATCGCGGCTATGGTGACGGCGGTTGACCCGCAGAATCATCGGCGGGTGGGCATTGTTGGCGGCGCAGATGGCTTCCCACTGCTCCGGCCAGAAGGCTTTCAGCGCCTTCTGCAGCCAGCGCGGGTGGGCGGTACGCACCACCGGGTCGCGCTCCATGCCGGCGAGCAGTTCCTCGCCTTCGCGCTGGGCTCGGCGCAGCACGGCATTGAGCAGGCCCTTGGCCCACGGCTTCTTCAGCTTGTCGGCACAGCCCACGGTCTCGCCGATGGCGGCATGGGCCGGAATGCGGGTGTAGAACAGCTGGTACAGGCCGACCAGCAGCAGCGCCTGAACATCGGCATCGGCTGCCTTGAAGGGCTTTTGCAGCAGCTGTGCGGCCAGCAGGTCGAGGCGTGGCTGCCAGCGTGCGGTGCCGAACGCCAGGTCCTGGGTCAGGCCGCGGTCGCGTTCATCTACCTTGTCCAGTTGCGCCGGCAGCGAGCTGTTCAGCGAAGCCTTGCCGCTGAGCACAGCGGCCAGCGCACGGGCGGCGGCGAGGCGTGGGTTCATTGGCCCAGCACCTTGCCAGCGGCGAACTTCTCGCGGCGGCTGTTGAACAGATCACTGAAGCTCAATGCCTTGCCGCCAGGCAGTTGCAGGCGGGTCAGGCTCAGGGCTTGGTCACCGCACGCAACTACGAGGCCGTCCTTGCTGGCGGAAAGTATCTCGCCTGGGGCGCCTTGGCCTGTGGACAGGTTGGCGGCCAGCACCTTGACGCTTTCACCATCCAGAGTGCTGTGACACACCGGCCATGGGTTGAAGGCGCGGATCAGGCGTTCCAGCTCGACAGCCGGGCGGGTCCAGTCGATACGCGCTTCGTCCTTGTTCAGTTTGTGCGCGTAGGTGGCCAGGGCATCGTCCTGTACTTCACCTTGCAGCGAACCGTCAGCCAGGCCGGCGATGGCCTGAATGACTGCGGGCGGGCCCATTTCGGCCAGGCGATCGTGCAAGGTGCCGCCGGTGTCGTCGGCGCTGATCGGGGTGACTACCTTGAGCAGCATCGGGCCGGTGTCCAGGCCGGCCTCCATGCGCATCACGGTCACGCCGCTTTCGGCGTCGCCAGCTTCCACGGCACGCTGGATCGGCGCGGCACCGCGCCAGCGTGGCAGCAGGGAAGCGTGGCTGTTGATGCAACCCAGACGCGGGATATCCAGCACCACCTGCGGCAGGATCAGGCCGTAGGCGACCACTACCATCAGGTCTGGTTTCAGTGCGGCCAGTTCGGCCTGCGCATCGGCGTTGCGCAGGGTCTGCGGCTGGAACACCGGGATGTCATGGGCCACGGCCAGTGCCTTGACCGCACTTGGCATCAGCTTCTGGCCACGGCCGGCCGGGCGGTCTGGCTGGGTGTAGACGGCCACGATCTCGTAGGGGCTGTCGAGCAGGGCCTTGAGGTGTTCGGCGGCAAACTCTGGAGTGCCTGCAAAGACGATGCGCATGGAGTTCTCGCTTCAAAAAAGAAAAAGGCTTGCCGGAGCAAGCCTTCAGGAAGGTGGGGATCAGGCTTGCTGGCGGTGCTGCTTTTCCAGCTTCTTCTTGATCCGGTCGCGCTTGAGCTGCGACAGGTAGTCGACGAACAGCTTGCCGTTGAGGTGGTCGAATTCGTGCTGTACGCACACTGCCAGCAGGCCTTCGCATTCCAGTTCGAACGGCTTGCCGTCGCGGTCCTGGGCCTTGACCCGGACACGCAGCGGGCGGTCGACGTTCTCGTAGAAGCCCGGTACCGACAGGCAGCCCTCCTGGTACTGGCCCATGTCATGGGTCAGCTCTTCGACCGACGGGTTGATGAAGACGCGCGGTTCGCTGCGGTCTTCGCTGAGGTCCATGACCACAACCTGCTTGTGCACGTTCACCTGGGTAGCGGCCAGGCCGATGCCAGGGGCTTCGTACATGGTTTCAAACATGTCGTCGATCAGCTGACGCAGGGCGTCGTCGAACTCCGTCACCGGTTTGGCGAGGGTGCGCAGGCGCGGGTCCGGGAATTCGAGAATGTTCAAGATGGCCATAAGGTCAGGCAGTCACTGTGCGTTCGGTTGAAAACTGAGCACACATAATAAAGGGAAACGGGGATTTCGGCACCTGGCAAGCTCGTCTAGGGTGACTATGGGCTTGATAGCCCCCAATCAATGGACAGCTTTTCAAAGTGTTACTCACAGAGTTATCCACAGCTTGTGCCACGTAAATGGCCCTGTTTCGATCAAGGATGATCTCAATGCCCAGTCACCATTCGTCGCCCTGCCCGCCTGCCGAACTGGAGGCACGCTTACGCCTGCATCGCCTCCCCGAGGCTGGACTGCGGCGCTTTCGAACGTTGCTCGAAGCCTTCGGCAGTGCCTCCTCCGCGCTCAGTGCTCCCGCTTCGGCCTGGCGAGCGTTGGGCATTCCCCAAGCCACCATCGATGCCCGGCGCAGTGCCGAGGTACGCGATGGCGCACTGGCTGCAATGGCTTGGCTGGAGCGCCCTGGCCAGCATTTGCTGATGTGGGACGGCCCAGACTACCCAGCCTTGCTGGCAGAAATCGACGATGCCCCGCCGCTGCTTTTTGTCGCTGGCGAACCTGCCTTGCTCGATCGCCCTCAGCTGGCCATCGTGGGCAGCAGACGTGCCACACCCCCGGCGCTCGACACCGCTCGGGCATTTTCCCGCTACCTCGCGCAGGCCGGCTTCACCATTACCAGCGGGCTGGCGGTGGGGGTCGACGGTGCCGCTCATCGGGCCGCGTTGCAGGCTGGCGGCGGCACGATTGCCGTGCTCGGGACGGGGTTGCAAAAACTTTATCCACAGCGCCATCGGGACCTTGCGCAGGCGATGATCGACAACGGCAGCGCGCTGGTTTCCGAGTATCCCCTGGATGCCGGGCCGCTGCCCGGCAACTTCCCCCGGCGCAACCGCATCATCAGTGGGCTGTCGCTCGGTGTGCTGGTGGTCGAGGCGAGCCTCGCCAGCGGCTCGCTGATCACGGCGCGTCTGGCGGCGGAACAAGGCCGCGAGGTGTACGCCATTCCGGGCTCCATTCATCACCCGGGGGCCAAGGGCTGTCACCAGCTGATTCGTGATGGGGCGCTGCTGGTGGAAACTGTGGAGCAGATTCTGGAAAGCTTGCAGGGTTGGCAGAACCTGCCGCCTGCGGTTGTGGACAGGTTCGACCATCCCCTGCTTGCCCTGCTGCATGCCGCCCCCCAGACCAGTGAAAGCCTGGCCCACTGTAGCGAGCAGCCGCTGGCCGACGTGCTGGCGCAGTTGACCGAGCTGGAGCTGGAAGGCCGGGTCAGCAATGAAGCCGGGCGTTGGTTTGCCCGCGCGGGCTAAGTACACTGCTCACATGCAAGGTATATAGGCGGAGAAACAGCAATGGTGAGCAGTTTTCGTGTGCAACAAGCCGCACGTGAGATCCGGGCGGGCGCGGTGATCGCCTACCCGACGGAAGCGGTCTGGGGCCTGGGCTGCGACCCATGGAACGAGGACGCGGTGTATCGCCTGTTGGCGCTGAAGTCGCGTCCTGTGGATAAAGGGCTGATTCTGATCGCTGATAACATCCGTCAGTTCGACTTCCTGTTCGAGGACTTCCCCGAAGACTGGATCGACCGCATGAGCAGCACCTGGCCGGGGCCGAACACCTGGCTGGTGCCGCACCAGGACCTGTTGCCCGAATGGGTGACCGGGCAGCATGACACGGTGGCGCTGCGGGTCAGTGATCACCCGGTGGTGCGTGAGCTGTGCGCGCTGGTGGGGCCGTTGATTTCCACCTCGTGCAACCCTGGCGGGCGCCCGGCGGCGAAGACCCGCTTGCGGGTTGAGCAGTACTTCCATGGCCAGTTGGACCTGGTGCTTGGTGGCGCGCTGGGGGGGCGGAAGAACCCGAGTGTGATTCGCAACCTGGCAACCGGCGAAGTCGTTCGCCCGGGTTGATAACAATCCACAGGCCTGGCTCGGGACTCGGGCCCCTGTGGGAGCGGGCGCGCCCGCGAAGAATACAACTCGGTGCCTGGCACGGGCTTCGCCCGTGTTCGCGGGCATGCCCGCTCCCACGAGGTTAGGGCCAATTCACCGCAGATTTTTCTGATTATGTCTCGAATGGCTGTCCGGTACTGAGTTTGGGAAATTTCTTACTCCCTGCGTCCACAGTCTTCACCTTCCCTGTATAAACCCCAGCCCCTAGCTTGCTAGCCATGCGTCGCACGTGCGGCGCTCGATCTTTGACGCTAGCAAGAACCGTCGCCAATCGGCGGGAGTACTGGGGAACATGCCGCTATTCGAAAATGCCGAGTACCTGATAAGGGCGAATCTTGAGCAGCTTGCGTCCAACCACCGGGTCAGGGCGGTGGAAATTGGTAGGTTCACCGCTGATCAGTTTGACGCGATCAATAGGCAGAAGGACGGGCAGGATTTGCCACAGCTTGAGGACCCAGGCATCGTTTTCATCGGTAGCCATGCCTACAGAAGCCGGGTAGTACGAGATGGTTACACCATCGATGACATGATTCTGCAGATCAAGGCAGCACTGGCTGCGACGTCGATCTGGAAAAGTGCCACGCACATGACTGCCCTTCGCAGCACGTTTGGTCGCGATGATGGCTATGGTAACGAGGTCTTCGATGAGGCGATTTTTGAACTGACGGCCCGCAAGCCCAAGGCAGAGCTCTATTCCATCATCCCGAAAGGGGATAGAAACAAGCCAAAAAATAAAGGCCGCTTAAGCGGCCTAAATGGCGGGGATGCACTCGCCCGGATAACTTGAAACTCAACCGGCGCACCAGCACATCCTCAAGCAGAAAGGCTACGCTTCCGAATCTGTACGGTCAAGCCGGGATCTTTTTCTCGCGTGCTATAGATGGGCCTTCTGTGGCTTTCTAAGTGATCAGGGTTTTCTGATTTTTGCCAAAATGTCTGTCCAGCTGGGCACTTCGGAAATATCCTACGACCCGCGTCTCCTTCCATCACCTTCTAAGTGGGAACCTCTGCCTCTAGGCTCTATCCGTCGCCGAATAACTTGGCGATCGGGTGTGGTAGCCCGGATGCATTTTTTCCATGACAGTCTATGGTGGCTGTGCGTGGGAGGCTTTCGAGCCTGCCTGGATTGGAAAATGCCCGGGTCTACCACCTCGCGTACAGTCGCCACCCATTCACGTGGTAGTGAAGGTTGGCGGCCTTGAGGAGCATTTTCCAATGATGAAGAAAATAGTCCCCGATCCACCTCTCCCATGCACCTCCACCCGCCCCTTCGGCCGCTGCGATGCCGGCCACGATCCACTCTTCACCGTCAACCCAAACATTTCTGCCGAGGACGCTCTGGTCCACGTAGCCCTGTACCTGCGCAGCGCTTACGAAACCGGCTACAAAGCTTTGGACTACATGCGTGAGGAAGGCCGTGGCATGTTCTGGTCGAACCTGCATGCGATTGAGATGGCTGAGGGTGTGATCGAGGCGATACTCGATGGCATCGAGTCGACTCCACCGCCGACAAACCGACCCTCACAGGCGTAGCGAAGCTATCGAAGCCGACGCAGTACCTGTGGGAGCGGGCTTGCCCGCGAACACCGGCAAAGCCGGTGCCATCCATCGCGGTGGCTTCTTCGCGGGTAAACCCGCTCCTACATGAATGTGTGTGGCTCAGGGGATTAGTACAGTCGATCCTACAGTCCGCCGCGCCGACAGCTCTGCCTGCGCCTGGGCCGCCTCGCTCAGTGGATACCGCTGCTGGATATCCACAACCAGCTTCCTGCTCGCAATCATCGCAAACAGGTCATCGGCCATGGCCTGGGTGTTCTCGGCATTGTTGGCATAGGTGGCCAAGGTCGGCCGGGTGACATACAGCGAGCCCTTTTGCGCCAGGATCCCCAGGTTCACCCCGCTCACCGCACCGGAAGCATTGCCAAAGCTCACCATCAACCCACGCGGGCGCAGGCAGTCCAGCGAGGTCAGCCAGGTGTCGGCACCCACGCCGTCATACACCACCGGGCATTTCTTGCCGTCGGTCAGCTCCAGTACGCGCTTGGCCACATCTTCACGGCTGTAGTCGATGGTCGCCCAAGCCCCCAGCGCCTTGGCCCGCTCTGCCTTCTCGGCAGAGCTCACGGTGCCGATCAGCTTGGCGCCCAGGGCCTTGGCCCACTGGCAGGCCAGCGACCCTACACCACCGGCTGCGGCATGGAACAGGATCACATCACCCGCCTTCACCTCATAGGTCTGCTTCAGCAGGTACTGTACGGTCAAACCCTTGAGCATCACCGCCGCCGCCTGCTCGAAGCTGATGGTGTCCGGCAGCTTGACCAGGTTGGCTTCCGGTAGCGTATGCACCTCGCTGTAGGCGCCCAGCGGGCCGCCGGCATGTGCCACACGGTCTCCTACCTTCAGCCGGGACACGCCTTCGCCCACGGCCTCTACCACACCTGCCGCTTCGGTACCCAGGCCAGAAGGCAGGGACGGCGGCGCATACAGCCCGCTTCGGAAGTAGGTGTCGATGAAGTTCAGGCCGATCGCATGGTTACGCACACGCACCTGTTGTGGCCCGGGCGGGGTGGGTTCGAATTCCACAAACTGCAGCACTTCCGGGCCGCCATGCTGGCTGAACTGGATACGCTTGGCCATCTCGCACTCCTGTAGTCGGGATCGGGAAAGGCCTTCTATCGGACGCCTTTGCTTGGTCGTCGTCAACTGCGGCGCGCGCGCTGGCGGTGGTATGCTACGCGGCGAATTCTTCCCTGCCCGTTCCTGGTGACCCGATGACTAGCCGCACCGAGGCCGTGAAAGCCTACCTGCTCGACCTGCAAGACCGCATCTGCTCTGCCCTCGAAACAGAAGACGGCGGTGCCCGCTTCGTCGAGGACGCCTGGGTGCGCGAAGCCGGTGGCGGGGGCCGCACGCGGGTTATCGGTGAGGGCAAAGTGATCGAAAAAGGTGGGGTCAACTTCTCCCATGTGTTTGGTGCCGGCCTGCCGCCGTCGGCCAGTGCCCACCGCCCCGAACTGGCAGGCCGTGGTTTCGAAGCCTTGGGCGTGTCGCTGGTGATACACCCGCACAACCCGCATGTGCCCACTTCCCACGCCAACGTTCGCTTCTTCATCGCCGAAAAGGAAGGTGAAGAGGCCGTATGGTGGTTCGGCGGCGGTTTTGACCTGACGCCATACTATGGCAACGAAGAAGACTGCATTCATTGGCACCGAGTGGCCGAGCAGGCCTGCGCGCCGTTTGGCGCCGACGTGTACCCACGCTATAAAGCCTGGTGCGATCGCTACTTCCACCTCAAGCACCGTGGCGAGCCACGGGGTATTGGCGGCTTGTTCTTCGATGACCTGAACGAGTGGGACTTCGACACTTGCTTCGCCTTCATCCGCGCCATTGGCGATGCCTTCGTCGACGCCTACCTGCCGATCGTCCAGCGCCGCAAGAACACGCCCTACACCCCGCAGCAGCGCGAGTTCCAGGAATACCGCCGCGGCCGCTACGTGGAGTTCAACCTGGTCTACGACCGTGGCACCCTGTTCGGCCTGCAATCCGGTGGCCGCACCGAATCCATCCTCATGTCGCTGCCACCGCAGGTGCGTTGGGGCTATGACTGGAAGGCCGCGCCTGGTAGTGAAGAGGCGCGCCTGACAGAGTATTTCCTGCAGGACCGCGACTGGCTCGGCCAGTAAGCCTGTGGATAAACAAGGAGCCGTCATGGACCAGTACGTCGTTTTTGGTAACCCCATCGGCCACAGCAAGTCGCCGCTGATCCACCGCCTGTTCGCCGAGCAGACCGGTCAGGACCTGGAATATGCCACGCTGCTGGCGCCGCTGGACGAATTCAGCGACTGCGCGCGCGGCTTCTTCAAGCAAGGCAGTGGCGGCAACGTCACCGTGCCGTTCAAGGAAGAGGCTTACCGCCTGTGCGACAGCCTGACCCCGCGTGCCCGGCGCGCAGGCGCAGTGAACACGCTGAGCAAGCTGGCTGATGGCACCCTGCAGGGCGACAACACCGACGGCGCTGGCCTGGTGCGCGACCTGACGGTGAATGCCGGGGTCGAGCTGGCGGGCAAGCGCATTCTCATCCTCGGTGCCGGTGGCGCCGTGCGCGGCGTGCTGGAGCCTATTCTGGCGCACAAGCCGCAGTCGCTGGTGATTGCCAACCGTACTGTGGAAAAGGCCGAGCAGCTGGCGCGCGAGTTCGATGAACTGGGGCCGGTGGTGGCCAGCGGGTTTGCCTGGTTGCAGGAACCTGTGGATGTGATCATCAACGCCACCTCGGCGAGCCTGGCCGGGGAATTACCACCGATTGCCGACAGCCTGGTCGAGGCGGGTCGTACGGTTTGCTACGACATGATGTATGGCAAGGAGCCGACGCCGTTTTGCCAGTGGGCGACCAAGCTGGGGGCTGCCAAGGTGCTGGATGGGTTGGGGATGCTGGCCGAGCAGGCGGCTGAAGCCTTCTTTATCTGGCGTGGCGTGAGGCCGGATACGGCGCCGGTGTTGGCTGAACTGCGCCGGCAACTCGCTCGGGGCTGAGATGGCCGGGGCCGCTTTGCGGCCCTATCGCGACGCAAGGCCGTTCCCACAAAGTACGTCGTACGCCGATCCGCTGTGGGAGCGGCCTTGCGTCGCGATGGGCTGCAAAGCAGCCCCAGAATCCCAACCTCATTCCTCAAACCGGATCGGGCATAACTCCACCCCTTCCAGCTTCTGCAACTCCTCGATCACCTGCGGCCTGGCCCGGTGCAAGGTCAAACTCCCCCCCAATCGCCGCAACCGCCGCGCCTCGCGGTGCAACATATCCACACCCGAGTAATCGATGAAATTCACCTGCCGGGCATCGATCACTACATGCGGCCCCTGGCAGCGCTGCAAGCGCACCTGCAGGTAATGCGCCGCACCAAAGAAAATCGACCCACCTACCCGCAATACATCCGCGTCCCCTTCACGGCTTTGTTGGATCCGTGGTCGTGAGGTGCGCTTCAAATAGAAGAACAGCGAAGCCAGCACGCCGGCATAGATGGCCGTCTGCAGCTCCAGCAGCAATGTCGCTGCAGCCGTCAGCGCCATCACCAGAAACTCAGAGCGGCTGACCCGGAACAATGCACGGATCCCTCGGTGGTCCACCAACCCCCAGCAGATCAGCAAAATGCTGCCGGCCATGGCCGGTATCGGCAGGTGCGCGATCAGGCCGGCGCCGGTCACCGCGAACAACGCCACCCACAGCGCCGAAAACACCCCGGCCATGGGCGAGCGGGCGCCCGCCTCATAGCTCAGGCCCGAGCGGGTGAAGGAACCGGCAGACAGGTAACCAGAGAAAAATGCACCGGCAATGTTCGACAGGCCCTGTGCGCGTATTTCCTGGTCCGGGTCGATCAGTTGTTCTGAACGTGCCGACAACGAACGGGCAATCGACAGACTGGTGACCAACCCCAGCATGCCTACCGCCACGGCGCTGGGCAGCAGACGCAACATGAGCTCCACGTCCAGCAAAGGCAGCGGGCTGAAAGGCGGGAGTTGCCCGGTGAACGCTGCCACCCGCGGCACATGGCCAAAGAAGCCCGGCATCAGCCAGGCCAGCAAGCTGACCAGGATCAGGCTTATCAACAGGCTCGGCCAGCGTGGGCGCCAGAGTTTGAAGGCCACACCGATCACGACGGTGGCCAGGCCCAGCAGCAAGGAAGGCACGTCGACCTCGCCTGCGTGGCTGGCCAGGTCCTGTACGGTCATCAGCGCGGTGGCCTGGCTGGGCAGGGCCATGCCCAGCAGGTTGGGTAGCTGGCCCAAGGCAATGACGATGGCGGCACCCAGCGTGAAGCCGAGCACCACGGAATGGGAGACGAAGTTGACCAGCGCGCCGAAGCGCAACAGCCCGAGCAGCAGCTGGAAAAGGCCGCCAAGGAAGGTCAGCAGCAACACCAGCGTGATGTAGTCAGCGCTGCCGGCCACGGCCAGCGGGCTGATGCTGGTGTAGAGCACGATGGAAATGGCCGCGGTCGGGCCGCAGATCAGGTACCAGGAAGAGCCCCACAGGCAGGCAATCAGTACCGGCACAACGGCAGCATAGAGCCCGTATTCGGCGGGCAGGCCGGCGATCAGGGCGTAGGCGATGGATTGCGGCAGGGCGAGGATGGCGCCGCTCAGGCCTACCAGCAGGTCCTGGCGCAGGCTGCGGCCCGATTGGCGGGGAAGCCAGGTGAGGAAGGGCAGCAGTAAAGAGAGGCGATGCATGGGTTATCCACAATCCTTAAGGGGTCGCCAAGCCCTGTGGGAGCGGGCATGCCCGCGAAAAAGCCAACGCGTTGCTTGGCACCGGCTTTGCCGGTGTTCGCGGGCGCGCCCGCTCCCACAGGGTTGGTGTGTTGCTTTGTGAGATTACAGTTTGGCTTTGACGGCCTCCAGGGCATCCCCATCGGCCTTGGTGGTGACCCCGGCCAACCACCCATCCAATCGTTCAGGATGCGCTTTCACCCAGGCCTTGGCCGCTTCATCGAAACTGATCTTCTTGTCCACCACCTCGGCCATGATGCTGTTTTCCATGTCCAGTGTGAACTTAAGGTTACCTAGCAGCTTCGCGGCATTCGGGCAGGCTTGTGGATAACCCTTGCGGGTCAGCGTGTATACCTCGCCTTTGCTGCCGAACCACTTTTCACCACCGGTCAGGTAGTGCATTTTCAGCTTCACGTTCATCGGGTGCGGGGTCCAGCCAAGGAAGGTGATGAATTGCTGCTTCTTCACCGCCCGGTCGACCTGGGCCAGCATCGCCTGCTCGCTGGACTCCACCAGCTTCCACTGGCCGAGGTTGAATTCATTCTTGTCGATGATTTTCTTGAGCGACAGGTTGGCCGGGGCGCCGGAGCCGATTCCGTACAGCTTTTTGTCGAACTGCCCGGCGTGTTTTTGCAGGTCAGCGAAGTCCTTCACCCCGGCATTCCACACATAGTCGGGCACTGCGAGGGTGAACTCGGTTCCCTCCAGGTTGCGCGACAGCTGCTGCACATCGCCGTTGGCGATGAACTTGTCATGGAAACCTTGATGTGCGGGCATCCAGTTGCCGAGGAAGGCGTCGACCTGGCCGTCCTTGAGGCCGCCGTAGATGATCGGTACGGCCAGGCTGTCGATCTTCACCTGGTAACCCAGGCTTTCCAGTAACAGGCGTGCCACGGCATTGGTTGAGGCAATATCACTCCAGCCGGGGTCGGCCATTTTCACGGTACTGCATTGCGTATCGCTGTCTGCGGCGTGGGCCGTGGTGGCGCTCAGGGCCAGGGCGAACACGGCGGCGGAGAACTTGTGCATGGCGGCCTCTCTTCTCAATCCAGGGGGGCGGGCTGTGGATAACGTGCCTTGCGTTCGAGGTCATCGAGATCGATGTGGTTGCGCATGTACTGTTGGCTGGCATCCACCAGTGGTTGGTGGTCCCAGCTTTTCAGCTTGCCGATGGCCAGCGCTTCGGCCACCAGCCGGCGGCGGCGCTGGCTGGCCAGTACCTGCTGGCGCAGGCTGGGGATGTCCCAGCGCAGTTGCGCTTCATCGACAAATGCCTGTAGCAGCGTCTGGTGGTCCGGGCTGCCGGCGAGGTTTTCCCGCTCGTGCGGGTCGCGGCTCAGGTCATAGAGTAGACATGGGTCGTCTTCGCTGTACACGAACTTGTAGTGCCCGCGGCGGATCATCATCAGCGGGCCGACGGTGCCTTCGGCCATGTACTCGCCGATCACCTCGTCGTGACCGCCCTGCCCTTGCAGGTGGCCCAGCAGTGAGCGGCCATCCAGATGCAGGTCTTTATCCACAGCGCCGCCAGCCAGTTCGACCAAGGTTGGCAACAGGTCGCAGGTCGACACCGAGGCAGTGACCCGGCCCGCTGCGAAGTGCTTCGGCGCATGGATCAGCAGCGGCACCCGCGCCGACATTTCGAACCAGTGCATTTTGTACCAGAGGCCACGTTCGCCAAGCATGTCGCCGTGGTCGCCGGAAAACACGATCAGTGTGTCATCGGCCAGGTTGCATTCCTCCAGGGTCTGCAGCAGTTGGCCAATGTTGTCATCGATATAGCTGCACGCGCCGAAGTAGGCGCGGCGGGCGTCGCGGACCTTGTCCACAGGCAATGGCTTGTCCCACAGGTCGTAGACCTTCAGCAAGCGCTGTGAATGCGGGTCGAGTGCTGCCTGGCTGAACTCGGCACGGGGCATGGGGATATCCACACCTTCGTAGCGGTCCCAGTAGCGTTTGGGAATGGTGTAGGGGTCGTGCGGGTGCGTCATCGAAACGGTCAGGCAAAATGGCCGGCCATCGTTTTCGCGCACATGGTCGTACAGGTACTGGCGCGCCTTGAACACCACCTCCTCGTCGAAATCCAGCTGATTGGTGCGCACGCACGGACCCGCCTGCAGCACCGAGGACATGTTGTGGTACCAGCTTGGACGCACATCGGGTTCGTCCCAGTTCACCGTCCAACCGTAGTCGGCCGGGTAGATGTCGCTGGTCAGGCGTTCTTCATAGCCGTGCAACTGGTCGGGGCCGCAGAAGTGCATCTTGCCTGACAGCGCAGTGCGGTAGCCCAGGCGACGCAGGTAATGGGCGTAGGTCGGCACATCGGCAGGGAAGTCGGCCGCGTTATCGTAGGCGCCAATACGGCTGGGCAACTGACCGCTGACCAGGGTGAAGCGTGATGGCGCGCACAGTGGGCTGTTGCAGTAGGCCGAGTCGAACACCACGGCGTGCTCGGCCAGGCGGCCGAGGTGCGGCATCTGGATGGGCGAAGGGCCGTAGATCGGCAGCAAGGGCGCGGCCATCTGGTCGGCCATGATGAACAGGATATTCGGACGCGTCATGGGGGCTTCCATCGTTGAGGGTTATGCGAACCGCTTGCCTACCAAGATGCGACTGTGGATAACATGGGTAAAGCCCATGGCGGGCAATGACTGGGATTAGCTACGCTTATGTTTGACCACCTTGCCGGGTTGTCGCTGGATACCTTGCGTGTATTCGAGGCTGCTGCGCGCCTGCGTGGCTTTACCGCTGCGGCGCTGGAGTTGGGTACCACGCAGCCGGCAGTGAGCCAGCAGGTGAAGCGCCTGGAGGCACAGTTGGGCACGCGCCTGTTTGACCGCATTTACCGGGGCATCGAGCTGACCGAGGCTGGCCAGGTGCTGTTCGAACAGGTGCAACAGGGGCTGCAGGCCATGGATGACGGTATCGCCCAGGCCAGCGGGCGTGGCCAGCATGAAGTGCTGCAGGTGGCCACCGACTTTGCCTTTGCGGCGTTCTGGTTGATGCCAAGGCTGCAACGCTTTCATGAGGCTTATCCACAGGTGGATGTGAGCCTGGTGACGGGTGAGCGCAGCCAGGGCATGTTGCGCCCGGACATCGATGTGGCGGTGCTGTTTGGCGATGGACGCTTTCATCAAGGAGAAAGCCGGTGGCTATTCGATGAGGAAGTCTTCCCGGTGTGCAGCCCCCGCCTGACTCATGGCAAAGCCTTGTCAGCTGTGGCTTTGCAACGATTGCCGCTGTTGCATTTGAAGGGCGAGCAGGCCAGCCGCTGGTTTGACTGGGCGGGGGTATTTCGTGGGTTTGGTGTGACCAGCCCACCGCCAGCGGGGCAGTTGCGGTTTGATAACTATACGTTGCTGATTCAGGCAGCGATTGCCGGGCAAGGGGTGGCGATTGGCTGGGGGCACCTGGTGGATGGCTTGGTGGAGCAAGGGTTGCTGTGTCGGCCGTTGGAGGGGAGCTTGCGTTCGCAACGCGGCTATTACGCGGTGTTGCCACCGCGCAAGCGGCGTGGAGCGTTGATCGAGCGGTTCGTGGATTGGTTGGAGCAGGAGCGCAACCGCTGAGCCCCGAGGCTGCGCGGTCATCTAGACCACGAAGTTCAGATGCTCGCCCCGGTGCAGGTCCAGTTCCAGCATATCCACGATCCCCGCCGCCACGCGCGCCCACGCCGCGTCCGGCAGCGCCTGCGGCGTATTGATCAAGGTCCAGCGCAGCGCGCTGCGCTGCAACCCATCAACTACCTGATCCACGTTCCCCCGCTCTGCTGGGCTGTACTTGTTCGGCTCATCCAGCACAGCGAAATCGCCCACCAGCAACAGCCGGCGTATAGTCGTACGCTCAAGCCCCGTCACCAGCGCCTCGCTCAGGCGTGCTTGCCCTGGCAGGTCACCTGGCGCCAGCGTCGATAGAAGGGCGATTACCGCTGAGCCGCCTGCCGCGCCCTGCTCCGCCTGGTCGGCACTGTTCAGCCCGCCTATCTTGAAGTGCAGGCCGGGGCGGGCGGTGTGGCGGTTGAGGTCATCCACCACGGCGATGACTTCGTGCTGGCGCGACAGCAGCTCGACCATCAGGGCATTGCCCAGGCTGCTTTCAGGCCCGAACAGGACCAGTTTGAACACTGGGGTTTCGGCGTTTTTCACTGCATCACTCCCGTTGCAGGTGGTGATGGTTGGACCGCAATCAGGAGTTATCGTGCAGAGGATCAAGGGTTACCACGCCCACGTTTATTACGACGCAGCCACTATGGAGCAGGCCCGGGAACTGTGCGAGGAGGCGGCGCGGCTGTTTCCCGTGACCATGGGGCGCATGCACCAGAAACCGGTTGGGCCGCATCCGGACTGGAGTTGCCAACTGGCGTTCGGGCCGGAAGTGGTGGGGGTGGTTTTGCCCTGGTTGGCGCTGTACCGCAAGGGCCTGGTGGTATTCATGCATCCGGAAACCGGGGATGAACTGGCGGATCACCGGGATCATGCGATCTGGATGGGGGCCGTGCGGCCACTGAATCTGTCGATTTTTGGGGGCTAGGCGGGGGTAGCCTGTGCCGGCCTATTCGCGGGTGAACCCGCTCCTACAACGATATCGCAGAGCCAGAGGGTGGCGCTGGCCCCGTAGGAGCGGGTTTACCCGCGAAGCAGACGACGCAGTTTAACGGCGTGCGCCACGCACCCCTTCAGCCAATGCCGAGCACAGGCTCAATACATCGGTCACCGCCTGATCGGCGCTTTTGGCCTGGGCGATCTTGTCGACCAGTGCCGAGCCCACCACCACACCATCCGCCAGGCGGGCAATGTTCGCAGCCTGTTCCGGCGTGCGAATGCCGAAGCCAACGCTGATCGGCAGATCGGTATGCCGGCGCAGGCGGGCAATGGCTTCGGTCACATGCTCGGTGGTCGCCGAACCGGCACCGGTCACGCCGGCCACCGACACGTAGTAGACGAACCCGGAGCTGCGCTCCAGCACGCGCGGCAGGCGCGCGTCGTCGGTGGTCGGGGTGGTCAGGCGGATGAAGTCGATGCCTGCGGCCTGGGCCGGGGTAGCCAGTTCGGCGTCGTGCTCTGGCGGAAGGTCGACGATGATCAGGCCATCGACGCCCGCTGCCTTGGCTTCAGCCACGAACGTGTCCACACCAAAGCGGTGGATCGGGTTGTAGTAGCCCATCAGCACGATTGGCGTGGTCTGGTTATCCACACGGAATTCGCGAACCATCTGCAAGGTCTTGGCCAAGGTCTGGCCAGCTTCAAGGGCGCGCAGGGTGGCCAGCTGGATGGCCACGCCATCGGCCATCGGGTCGGTGAACGGCATGCCCAGCTCGATCACGTCGGCGCCAGCAGCCGGCAGGCCCTTGAGGATCTGCAGCGAGGCGTCGTAGCCCGGGTCGCCAGCTGTGACGAAGGTGACCAGTGCCGAGCGGCCTTCGGCCTTCAGCTCGGCGAAGCGTTGTTCAAGACGGCTCATGCCTGTTTCTCCTGGGCGGCCATGTGGTTCATGACGGTTTGCATGTCTTTGTCGCCGCGGCCCGACAGGCACACGACCATCAGGTGGTCCTTGGGCAGCTTCGGTGCGCGCTTGATCGCTTCGGCCAAGGCGTGGGAGCTTTCCAGGGCTGGGATGATGCCTTCCAGACGGCAGGTTGCGTGGAACGCATCCAATGCTTCGTCGTCGGTGATGCTGACGTACTCGACGCGCTTCACCTCATGCAGATAGGCGTGCTCCGGGCCGATGCCCGGGTAGTCCAGGCCTGCGGAAATCGAGTGGGCATCGGTAATCTGGCCGTCTTGGTCCTGCAGCAGGTAGGTGCGGTTGCCGTGCAACACGCCCGGTACGCCGCCGTTCAGGCTGGCGGCGTGCTTGTCGGTGTGTACGCCGTGGCCACCGGCTTCAACGCCGATGATCTGCACGCTCGGCTCTTCGAGGAATTCATGGAACAGGCCCATGGCATTGGAGCCACCGCCGACGCAGGCAACCAGGCTATCAGGCAGGCGGCCTTCCTTCTCTTGCAACTGGGCACGGGTCTCTTTGCCGATGATCGACTGGAAGTCGCGCACCATGGCGGGGTATGGGTGTGGGCCAGCCACGGTGCCGATCAGGTAGAAGGTGTCTTCGACGTTGGTAACCCAGTCACGCAGGGCTTCGTTCATGGCGTCTTTCAGGGTGCCGGTGCCGGCGGTAACCGGTACGATCTCTGCGCCCAGCAGCTTCATGCGGAACACGTTCGCCTGCTGGCGCTCGATGTCGGTGGCACCCATGTAGATCACGCAAGGCAGGCCGAAGCGCGCGGCGACGGTGGCGGTGGCGACACCGTGCATGCCGGCGCCGGTTTCGGCGATCAGGCGCTTTTTGCCCATACGCTTGGCCAGCAGCACCTGGCCGATGCAGTTGTTCACCTTGTGCGCACCGGTATGGTTGAGCTCTTCACGCTTGAAGAAAATCTTCGCCCCGCCGCAATGCTCGGTCAGGCGCTCGGCGAAGTACAGCGGATTGGGGCGGCCGATGTAGTCGCGCTGGAAGTACGCCAGCTCTTCAAGGAACTTGGGGTCTGCCTTGGCCGCTTCGTATTCGCGGGCCAGGTCCAGCACCAGTGGCATCAGGGTTTCGGCCACATAGCGGCCGCCAAACGAGCCGAACAGGCCATTGGCGTCGGGGCCGGGGCGGTATTGGGACTGGGTCATGGGGCGCTCCAAGGCGTAGTGAATGAGTGATGGGCTTTACTCTAACCACGGCAAGCTCGGCTGAAAACCGATAAGATTGCGCAAACTTGTCAGAAAAACTCACAGGTAAAATGGCCCACGACCTCCCTCCCCTCAATGCCCTGCGTGCCTTCGAGGCTACAGCCAGGCTGAACAGTGTCAGCCAGGCAGCGGAAGCGCTGCACGTGACCCACGGCGCTGTCAGCCGGCAGATCAAGGTGCTTGAGGAGCATCTGGGCGTCGCCCTGTTCGTCAAGGACGGGCGCGGCATCAAACTCACAGATGCGGGTGTTCGTCTGCGCGATGCCAGCGGTGAAGCCTTCGACCGGCTGCGCAGCGTGTGTTCCGAGCTCAGCCGTGATGTGAGTGAGGCGCCGTTCGTACTGGGCTGCTCGGGCAGCTTGCTGGCGCGCTGGTTCATCCCGCGGCTGGGGCGGTTGCAGGCGGATTTGCCTGAGCTGCGCTTGCACCTGTCGGCGGGTGAGGGCGACCTTGACCCGCGACGGCCTGGGCTGGATGCGTTGCTGGTGTATGCCGAGCCACCGTGGCCGGCGGACATGCAGGTGCATGTGCTGGCCGAGGAATGCATCGGACCGGTGCTCAGCCCGCATTTCGCAGGCTTCCAGCGCTTGCAGGGGGCGCCCGCCAAGGCGCTGCTGGGCGAAGCCTTGCTGCACACCACTTCACGCCCGCAAGCCTGGCCGACCTGGGCGCTGCAACAGGGCCTGGACCCGGCGGCCATTCACTATGGCCAGGCTTTCGAGCACCTGTATTACCTGCTGGAAGCTGCCGTGGCCGGATTGGGCGTGGCGATTGCACCGCAGCCACTGGTCGCCGATGACCTGCGGGCGGGCCGCTTGAGTGCGCCGTGGGGCTTTTCACCTACCCAGGCGGCGCTGGCATTGTGGGTGCCACGGCGCGCCGCAGACGGGCGCGCCGAGCAGTTGGCGCAGTGGTTACGGACAGAACTTGCGCGGCAGGGCGCTTAGTTTCGCTTGCACATCAGGTACGCCGCCAGCAGGCCCAGCGCACCAATGGCCACACCGGCGGTGGTGTAGGGGTGTTCCTGGGCGTAGTCCCGGGTGGCTATGCCGGTCTGGCGGGTGCGCTGCTTCACTTCCTCGTACGCATCGCTCAGTAGGCTGCGCGAATGACGCAGTGCGCTTTCAGCGTTGCTGCGGATTGCCTTCACCGACTTCTGGGACTCTTCCGACGCATCATGCTTGAGGTTTTCCAAGCTTTTCAGAAGGCTCTCGATCTCCGCTTCCATGCTTTCCAGGGACGTTTTACGCAGCGAGTTACGGTGCATGTTGACTCTCCTTTGCAGTATGGGCTCTAAGGATTGCGACCCTTGGCCTGCGAGAAAGTGCGATCGAACTTTCGCTGACAGTGACCGCTCGCAGGTAAACCAGGCCTGCGCTGCTAGGCTGAAACTCACTGTCACCCATGGAGAGCACTCATGACCGATCATCACACCTACAAGAAAATCGAACTGGTAGGGTCTTCGCCCACCAGTATCGAAGACGCCATCAACAATGCTCTGGCTGAAGCCGGCAAAAGCATCAAGCACCTGGAATGGTTCGAAGTGGTCGATACCCGTGGCCATATCCGTGACAACAAGGCGGCGCACTTCCAGGTCACGCTGAAGGTCGGCTTCCGTATCGCCAATAGCTGATATAGCGTCGGGCTGCATGATCTCGGCGTGATGAGGTATTCAGGAACGGGGCGCCTTGGTGGGGTCCCCTTCTGATTTCATCTGCACAAGGAAAGCGAGTGATGAACAAACTGATTCTGGCGCTGGGCCTGATGACCCTGGCCGGTGGTGCGCTGGCAGCGGGCAAACCGTGCGAGGAGCTGAAGGCGGAAATTGCGGCCAAGCTGGATGCCAAGGGCGTCACTGGCTACAAGCTGGAGATCGTCAAGAAAGGCGAGCCGGCGGGCAAGGTCATTGGTAGCTGTGAGGCCGGTACCAAGGAGATTGTGTACCGCCGCGGCTGATGGGCCCGCTCATTCGCGGGCTTGCCCGCTCCCACAGTCCAACAGCGCAGGCCTTGAAGGCTCCAGTCAAACGGTGGAAACGGGCGAGCCCGCGACGAGGATCACTCGGTCTTGAGGGCCTGCGCCATCAGCTCATATGACCGAATGCGGTCCGCATGCTCATACAGGTCACAGGTAAAGATCAGCTCATCCGCACCCGTCTGTTCCAGCAGCACTTCTACCTTGGCCTTTACCTTCTGCGGGCTGCCGATCATGGCCAACCCCAGGAAGCTGCCCACCGTCTCTCGCTCATGGGGCAACCACAGCCCATCCATGCTTTCCACGGGTGGCTTCTGCATCAGGCTCTGTCCGCGAATCAGCGCCAGGATGCGCTGATAGACCGAGGTGGCCAGGTATTCGGCCTTTTCGTCGGTCTGCGCCACCACCATGGGAATGCCCAGCATCACATACGGCTTATCCAGCGTCGTCGAGGGCTTGAAGTGGTTGCGGTACACGCGAATCGCCTCGTGCATGTAGCGTGGTGCGAAATGCGAGGCGAAGGCGTACGGCATGCCGCGCATGCCAGCCAGCTGGGCACTGAACAGGCTGGATCCCAGCAACCACATTGGCACGTCGGTGTCGTGCCCGGGTACGGCGATCACTTTTTGATCATCGGTGCGTGGCCCGAGGTAGCGCGAAAGCTCCTCGACATCGTCCGGGAAGTCATCCGGGCTGCCAGCGCGCTCGCGTCGCAGGGCATAGGCGGTCATTTGGTCCGAACCCGGCGCACGGCCCAGGCCAAGGTCGATCCGCCCCGGATACAGGCTGGCCAAGGTGCCGAACTGCTCGGCAATTACCAGCGGCGCATGGTTGGGCAGCATTACCCCGCCAGAGCCCACGCGAATACGTGAGGTCCCACCGGCCAGGTAGCCGATCAGCACCGAAGTCGCCGAACTGGCGATGCCGTCCATGTTGTGGTGTTCGGCCACCCAAAAACGGTTATAGCCAAAGCGCTCGACATGCTGCGCCAGGTCCAGCGAGTTGCGCAGCGATTGCGCGGGGCCAGCGTCGGCGCGTACGGGCACCAGGTCCAGGGTGGAAATCTTCAGGTCACGCAGCTGCGTCATGGAGCCTCCGCAAAAGTGATTGGCCAGAGGCCTTTTTGATTCTGTATGGGCGCATTCGTTGGATTCAATGCCTGCAAGCATATTGCTCTGAACTTGCGGCAGTCGGCAGGCCTCTGAACCGTAGGTAAGCAACCCAGTGACCAGGAGGCATCATGAAAAAGACAGCATCGGCGATCTGGCAAGGTGGCCTGAAGGATGGAAAAGGTCTGCTTTCTACCGAAAGCGGCGCACTCAAGCAGAACCCTTATGGCTTCAATACACGTTTCGAGGGCACACCCGGTACCAACCCGGAGGAGCTGATCGGCGCGGCGCATGCCGGTTGTTTCTCGATGGCGCTATCAATGATGCTCGGCGAGGCGGGGCTTACCGCAGAGCGGATCGACACGGCTGCAGAGGTGACGCTCGACAAGCAAGCGGACGGTTTTGCCATTACTGCCGTGCACCTGGTGCTCAGGGCCAAGGTACCCGGGGCCAGCGAGGCTCAATTCCTGGAGATTGCCAACAAGGCGAAGGAAGGCTGCCCGGTGTCCAAGGTTTTGAATGCGAAGATCAGCCTGGATGCAGCGTTGGTGGGGTGAAACGGTGCAACGGTAGTGGTTTGCTGTAGTCTAAAGAGCGTCGGCAGCGCCACTGCCCTTTTCAGGAGCCGTTCCATGATTCGCGTAGCTACCGCTGTGTTGGCTACCCTTTTCGCCACGTCTGCGCTGGCGGCCGTCAAGCCATGCGAGGAGCTGAAAGCCGAGATCGAGGCCAAGATCCAGGCCCAAGGGGTTACGTCCTACACGCTGGAGATCGTGCCCAACAGCGAGGTCGAGGACCAGAACATGGTCGTCGGGACCTGCGATGGTGGGACGAAGAAGATCATCTATCAGAAGAACGATCGATAAGCATCAGGGCTCGGGGCTGCAAAGCAGCCCCGAATTCACGGTATGCAGAACACTTCGCTAGGCTCGTTCACCACCACCTTGCGGTTGGCGTCATACAGCAGTACCTGCGGCTCCATCACTGGCGCTCGCGCCTCCAGGCGATAGCGCTCGCCGGCCTTGAAGTTGTCAAAGCGCACGGTCAGGTAGCAGGTTCGGTCCCTGGGTTGTGACATGATGCCGCCCGAGTAGATTTCATAATCGAAGCGCACCACCAGTTCGTGCTTGCCCGGCGTCACCTGGAAGTAACGGCCATCCTCCAGGCGCTTGCCATCGAGGCGGTCGGCCATGATCACCCGGCCGGGGGTCATGGTGTACAGGTCGACCCACGCCTGTTTCGGGTCGACGGGCGGCAAGGGGCTGGCGCAAGCCCCCAGTGTACTGAGGGCGATCAGCATCATGGGCTGGCGCATGGCGAAACTCCCACTTGCGATTTACAAGTAACAAGCATAGCGCCGTTTGTGCGGTTCAGGTGCGTTGGCAACCCGCCGGCAGCCCTTGACCCAGCAGTTTTTGCTGGTGGTCGTAGAGTTTGATCCAAGGGCGGAAGCCAATGCTGCCGGCCTGCAACTGATAACGCTGCCCGGCGCTGAAGTCCTTGAAGGTCAGCTTGATCTGGCAATCGCGCCACAGCGGCTTATCGACGGGGCCGATATTGCTGGGGTTAACCGGAAACTGATAGCGCACGGTCAGTTCATGGCTGCCGGGTTGAACCTCGAAATAGCGGCTGTCAGCCCAGTCACGTTTATCTACCTGCACGGCGTCCAGCGAGGTGTTGTCGTAGCGCGTGAGGTCGATCCAGGCCTGGTTCGGGTCTGGGGCTGGCAATGTTGAACAGGCAGCGATCAACACCAGTGAGCCGGCGACCAACAATGCACGCATGGCGAAACTCCCCCTTGGCGAGATAGTCTTGGAGCGAAATGGCCTTGAGCGAGTCAGACAGTCCCGGATGCTTCGACTTTTTCTTATGCAGCGCTCAGGCCTTGGGGCACTCGACCGCAACTTCACCCGTTTGGTTCCGCTGCTTGCGGCGCTTCTGCTGAACGGTTGCAGCAATGTCGCCTACTATGGGCAATTGGCGCAGGGCCAGTGGCAGTTGCTGCGGGCGCGGCAGCCTGTAGAGCAGGTATTGGCCGACCCTGCTACCCCTGCACCCTTGCGCGCGCACCTGCAACAGGCCGAACAGGCGCGGGTGTTTGCCAGCCAGCAATTGAAACTGCCGGACAACCGCAGCTACCGGGTATACGCCGACCTTGGCCGCCCTTACGTGGTGTGGAATGTGTTCGCCGCGCCCGAGTTGTCGTTGCAACCGGTAACGCACTGCTTTCCGATTGCCGGGTGCGTGGCGTACCGCGGCTACTACCGGCAAGGCGCGGCGCGAGGCGCGGCGGCGTTGATGCGCCAGGATGGCCTGGATGTGTACGTAGGCGGTGTGGAAGCCTATTCGACCCTGGGTTGGTTCGATGACCCGATTTTGTCGTCGATGGTGGGCTGGGGCGATGAGCGCCTGGCTACGTTGATCTTTCATGAACTGGCCCACCAGCGCTTCTATGTGCAGGACGATACCGAGTTCAATGAATCGTTTGCCTCGTTCGTCGAGCAGGAGGGGACGCGGCAATGGCGCGCGGCGCGTGGGCTGGCGGCGGTTGGCGGGGATCAGGGAAAGCAGCGCGACCAGTTTATCCGCCTGGTGTTGGCCAGCCGTGAGCGATTGCAGGCAATTTATGCGGGGCCGTTGGATGATGCGCACAAGCGCCGGGCCAAGCAGGCCGAGTTTGAGCGTTTGAGGCGTGAATACCGGCAGGTGCGTGATGGCCAGTGGGGCGGTGACAAACGCTATGACGCCTGGATGTATGGGCCGATGAACAATGCCAAGTTGTTGCCGTTCGGGCTATATGACCAGTGGGTGCCGGCGTTTGCGGCGCTATTTCGTGAGGTGGGTGGGGATTGGGTTCGGTTTTACGCGCGGGTCGAGCATTTGGGGCGGTTGCCGATTGAAGAAAGGAAAGCGGCACTGCAGCGTCTGATGGTTAGCCTTTGAGATTTTGGGGCCGCTTTGCGGCCCATCGCGACACAAGGCCGCTCCCACAAAGGCCCTGCTTACGCCGATCGATGTGGGAGGGCCGGCTGCAAAGCAGCTCTGCTGGCCCTCAAGCCTTGCTAAAAGCCTGATGCAAATCGGCTACCGTGGCGAAGTGGAAAGCGGGTTCTTCCGCCATCAGCTCTTCCCGG
The DNA here is from genome assembly GCF_017875935.1 of Pseudomonas sp. BP6. Taxonomy (NCBI): domain Bacteria; kingdom Pseudomonadati; phylum Pseudomonadota; class Gammaproteobacteria; order Pseudomonadales; family Pseudomonadaceae; genus Pseudomonas; species Pseudomonas sp. BP6. The sequence goes on along the minus strand of NZ_JAGINI010000001.1, from coordinate 5,295,497 downwards.
CTACCAAACCCGTATCCCACCGCCACTGCCTGCAGCCCGTTGCTGCGCGCGCCGATCAGGTCATGCTTGCGGTCACCGATCATCAGCGTCTGTGCAGGGTCCAGCCCTTCTTCATCCAGTAAATGGCGAATCAGCTCGACCTTGTTGGTGCGCGTGCCGTCCAGTTCACTGCCGTAGATCACCTTGAAGTGATGATCGAAGGCAAAGTGCCGGGCTATTTCGCGGGCGAACTCCCACGGTTTGGAGGTGGCAATGTACAACGTGCGGCCCTGCCTGTTCAGGGCTTCGAGCAATTCGGGCACGCCGGCGAACACCAGGTTTTCGTAAAGCCCGGTCACGCGGAAGCGCTCCCGGTAGAAGTTCACCGCATCCCAGGCCTTGGCTTCGTCGAAGCGGTAGAACTGCATGAAGGCCTGTAGCAGGGGTGGGCCGATGAAATGTTCGAGGCGGGCCAGGTCCGGTTCGTCGATACCCAGCTTGGCCAGGGCATACTGGATCGAGCGGGTGATGCCCAGGCGTGGGTCGGTCAGGGTGCCGTCGAGGTCGAAGAGGATGTTTTGCTGGTGCATGTACAGGGTTCCACTTGAGTGCTGCGTGGCCTTCTTCGCGGGCATGCCCGCACAGGTAAAGCGCAGGCCTTGAAGGCGCCACTCAACCTGTGGGAGCGGGCGTGCCCGCGAATGCGGTCATTCAGGTTGATCGTAGCCTTCGGCCAGGTGCTGGTCCTTGAGCTTCACGTAGTTGCCGGCGCTGTAGGAGAAAAATGCGCGCTCCTTGTCGTTCAGCAGCCGGGCCTGTCTCACCGGGCTGCCCATGTACAGGTAGCCACTGACCAGGCGTTTGCCTGGCGGCACCAGGCTGCCAGCGCCGATGATCACTTCGTCCTCGACGATGGCACCGTCCATGATGGTGCTGCCCATGCCCACCAGGATGCGGTTGCCCAAGGTGCAGCCATGCAGCATCACCTTGTGCCCGATGGTCACTTCGTCACCGATGATCAGCGGGAAACCATCCGGGTTGAAAGGCCCTGCGTGGGTAATGTGCAGCACGCTGCCGTCCTGCACGCTGGTGCGCGCGCCAATGCGGATGCGGTGCATGTCGCCGCGCACCACGGTCAGCGGCCATATCGAACTGTCTGCACCGATCTCCACGTCGCCCAGCACCACCGCCGAACGGTCGACGAAGGCCCTGGGCCCAACTTTCGGAGTGTGTTGCTGGAAGCTGCGAATGGCCATGATAGCGTCTCTCATCTGTGCCGATAGGCAGGCTGCCTGCTGCGGTCGGCGTCGATTGTAATTAAGATGGGGCAGTGTTTCTTCTGCCAAGGTATCCAAACCGTGACTGCGAACAACCCGCTTCTGCAATCCCACGATCTGCCGCCCTTCTCGCAAATTCGTGCCGAACACGTGTTGCCGGCGATCGAAGCGATCTTGGCCGACAACCGTAAAGCCATTGCCGAGATCCTTGAAAAGCAGGGCAAGAACCCTACATGGGCCGGCCTGGTGCTGGCCATGGACGAACTGAACGACCGCCTGGGCGCCGCCTGGAGCCCGGTCAGCCACCTTAACGCGGTGTGCAACAGTGCCGAGTTGCGCGAGGCCTACGAGTCGTGCCTGCCGGCGTTGAGTGCCTACTCTACCGAACTGGGCCAGAACCGCGCGCTGTTCGAAGCTTACCAGGCGCTGATCGACAGCCCGGAGGCTGCCGGCTTCGACGTGGCGCAAAAGACTATCCTCGAGCACGCCTTGCGTGACTTCCGCCTGTCGGGTATCGACCTGCCGGCGGACAAGCAGCAGCGCTACGCCGAAGTGCAGAGCAAGCTCAGCGAGCTGGGCAGCCGTTTCTCCAATCAGCTGCTTGACGCCACCCAGGCATGGACCAAGCATGTTACCGACGAAGCTGCGCTGGCCGGCCTGACCGATTCGGCCAAGGCGCAGATGGCCGCTGCAGCCCAGGCCAAGGGCCTGGAAGGCTGGCTGATCACCCTCGAGTTCCCCAGCTACTACGCGGTGATGACCTACGCCAGCGACCGCGCCCTGCGCGAAGAGCTCTACGCCGCCTACTGCACCCGCGCCTCCGACCAGGGCCCGAATGCCGGGCAGTTCGACAACGGCCCGGTGATGCGCGAAATCCTCGACCTGCGCCAGGAACTGGCCGAACTGCTGGGCTACAAGAACTACGCCGAGCTGAGCCTGGCCACCAAGATGGCCGAGTCCAGCGACCAGGTGCTGAGTTTCCTGCGTGACCTTGCCAAGCGTTCCAAGCCGTTCGCCGCCCAGGACCTGCAACAGCTCAAGGCCTACGCTGCCGAACAAGGCTGCCCCGAGCTGGCCAGCTGGGACGCCGGCTACTTTGGCGAGAAGCTGCGCGAGCAGCGCTACAGCGTGTCGCAGGAAGCCCTGCGCGCCTACTTCCCGATCGACAAGGTGCTGGACGGCCTGTTCAGCATCGTGCAACGCCTGTACGGCATCGAAATCGCCGAGCTCAATGGCTTCGACAGCTGGCACCCGGACGTACGTCTGTTCGAGATCAAGGAAAACGGTCAGCACGTTGGCCGTTTCTTCTTCGACCTGTACGCCCGCGCCAACAAGCGTGGCGGCGCCTGGATGGACGGGGCCCGTGACCGTCGCCGCACCGCCGGCGGCCAGCTGCAGAGCCCGGTGGCCAATCTGGTGTGCAACTTCACCCCGGCCGCGCCCGGCAAGCCCGCGTTGCTGACCCACGATGAAGTCACCACCCTGTTCCACGAATTCGGTCACGGCCTGCACCACATGCTGACCCGCATCGAGCATGCCGGCGTGTCCGGCATCAACGGCGTGGCCTGGGATGCGGTCGAGCTGCCAAGCCAGTTCATGGAAAACTGGTGCTGGGAGCCGGAAGGCCTGGCACTGATTTCGGGTCACTACGAAACCGGCGCCGCCCTGCCCCAGGACCTGCTGGACAAAATGCTGGCCGCGAAAAACTTCCAGTCGGGCATGATGATGGTGCGCCAGCTGGAGTTCTCGCTGTTCGATTTCGAGCTGCACGCCAGCCATGGCGACGGCCGCAGCGTATTGCAGGTGCTCGAAGGTGTGCGTGACGAGGTGTCGGTCATGCGCCCGCCGGCTTACAACCGCTTCCCCAACAGCTTTGCGCACATTTTCGCGGGTGGTTACGCGGCGGGCTACTACAGCTACAAGTGGGCCGAAGTGCTGTCGGCTGACGCCTTCTCGCGCTTCGAGGAAGAAGGCGTGCTGAACGCCGAGACCGGCCGCGCCTTCCGCGAGGCGATCCTGGCCCGTGGGGGTTCGCGCGAGCCGATGGAGCTGTTCGTCGACTTCCGTGGCCGTGAGCCTTCCATCGATGCATTGCTGCGCCACAGTGGTCTCACCGAGGACGCTGCAGCATGAGTGAGGTAGCTGTGAACAAGACCAAGAAGCGCTTCATTGCCGGTGCCGTGTGCCCGGCGTGCAGCGAGCCCGACAAGCTGATGATGTGGAACGAAGACGGCGTACCGCACCGCGAGTGTGTGGCTTGCGGCTTTACCGACACCCTCAACGAGCAGGGCTTGTCGGTGCCGAAGGAACTGGGCACCCGGGTCAACCACCTGGCGCCGAAAGCCGCGCCGGCCAAGGTGCAGACCGTGCAGTTCTTCCCAAATCCGAAGCTGAAAAAGCCGGCTGAGTAATACGGTCATGCCACCCGGGCGCAATGCCCGGGCAGGCATGGACAGGTGTTAGATAGTCAGGCCACCTGGCACACGCTGGCCATGCAAGCTCTCTTGCTCATTTCTACCAGCAAGGTGTGCGTCATGGCCAACCCTCTTCTGCAAGATAGCCATATCCCCGTCGATTACTCCTCCATCACCCTCGAAAACATGCAGGCGGCATTCGCTCACGTGCTGCAGGCACACGAGAACGGTGTCGAACGCATCATCCTTGATCAACGAACCATGCCCACCTGGGATGACATGGTGCTGGCGGTGGATGGGCTGGATAGCCGACTGCTGGCAGTGTTGTATGCCGCCTCACCACTGGTCGGCCGGGATACGGCCTGGGCCAACGCCATCATCGATTTCTACGGCAGAGTGACGGCACGCTTCGAGCAGAAATTCGCCAACACTGGCTTGCATGAGCTTTATGAACGCTTGGCCGGCAGTGACATCGGCAAACAACTGGATACCGGAAAGCGCGCCACCTTGCGTTGGCACCTGGACAAGTTCGCCGCTGGCGGTGCGTTACTCGACTCCACAGGCAAAGCGCGTCTGGCAAACCTTCAGGAGCAGATTGGCACTGTACGCGAGGCGTTCCGCGGCAACATCAACCGGCCTGGGCTCACTGTCACCGATGAAGCCGAGCTGAGCGGCCTCCCGCAGCGCGTACGCGACGAATTGGCTGCAGGAGCGCAACAAGCAGGTAAGCAGGGGTGGCTGATTGCCTGTGACACGCTGACTACTCGAGAGGTGCTCAAACATGCTGCCAACCGCCAGCTCCGTGAGCGTGTGTACCGGGCTTTCCACGCCCGCGGCATCAGCCATGATCCGCAACAGGACAACGGCACGTATCTGCAGCAACTGGCGCAGTTGCTTGAGGCGAAGGCTCTCCTGCTCGGTTATTCCGGCCATCTGGAGCAGAGTCTGCAGGTGAAGAGTGCGGGCTCGGTAGCCCAGGTATGCGGCTTTCTTCACGATCTGGCCGATCATGTGCGACCCGCCATGTTGCGGTGGCGTTCGCAGGTGGAGCGCGGGGCTACCGAGCAGGGCCTGGGCAAACCTCAACCCTGGGATTTCGAGTACCTGCGGCGTGCTTCGCGCAGTGAGTGTCCTGCCGAAGCGCTGCGCGATTACTTCCCGCTGAATACCGTTGTCAGTGCGTTACAGCAATTGGCGCGGAAGTTGTTTGGTGCAGTGCTGCAGCCCAAAGCGCTGCCTGCTTGGGATGACAGCGTGCAGCCATTCGAGGTGTGGCAGGACAGCGCTTTCATTGGCTTTCTGTATCTGGATGCCGTGCAACACGCAGGCAAGCAGCCAGACGCGGTGTTCACCACTTACGTAAGGAATCGCCGGGTCGATGCAGAGGGTATCTACCAGGCAGCCTCGGTGGTGGTGTTCAGTGATGTACCGCAAGCGCTGTCAGGTTTTCAGCCGTTGCTCGACCATTTGTCACTGCGCAAGCTTTTCCATGAATTCGGCCATGCCCTGCACCACCTGCTGGTGCGTACGACGAACCACGTCATGTCCAACGTGACCGAGTTGGGCACCGATGGTGTGGAGTTGTTCGGCAAGCTGTTCGAGCGTTGGGTCTGGGATGCAGACTATCTGGTGGCGATCTCGGCGCGCACACAGGACGGCCGCCAACTATCCCGCAAGCAAGCCGATGGCTGCCTGCAGCAGTTACGACAGCAGGGCGTGGAGGAGATCGCGAGTGATCTGTGCCTGGCGTTGTTCGACATGGACCTGCATGGCACACCAAACGATGGCAGGTCCTTGGAACAGCGACTGGGTGATGCCCGCGAGCGTTGTGGTTACTGGCCGCTCGCTGATTTCGAACATCCGGCGCATGCCTTCGACCACCTTGTAAACGGCTACGATGCTGGTTACTACGCCTACCTGTGGTCGGATGTGCATGCCTTCGATGTGTTCACCCGCTTCGAAGCCGAGGGCCTGTTGAACGGAGCCACGGGCCGGGCACTGCAGGAAGCACTGTTCGTCCCAGGGGCATCCCGCCCGTTACGTGAAGGCATCGAGGCATTTCTAGGGCGGCAATCGAGCCAGGCAGCGTACCTCAATTGGCATGGCCTGAATTAGCCAGACCAGAGGTGCTGGAAAGATCCTGGGATGCGTTGTACTGTATATGAATACAGTATTCGGGTGAGCCATGATTCCTCCAGCACCGCAAAAGGGCCGTGGCACGGCACACAACCCACACAACCGCTTTGCCCCTGGTCATTCGGTGGCAGAAGATGACGGCTGGTACCAGGAAGTGCCGCAAACCCAGGGCACCGAGGTGCGGACCGAGACGGCCAAGTCGGTGATCAGCCGCAACACCTCGCCCGACCTGCCCTTCGATCGCTCCATCAACCCTTACCGTGGCTGTGAGCATGGCTGCATCTACTGCTATGCCCGCCCCTCACACGCCTACTGGGACCTTTCTCCCGGCCTGGATTTCGAGACCAAACTGATTGCCAAGACCAACGCCGCCGAGGTGCTGGCACAGCAATTGAGCAAACCGGGCTACGTGTGCGCGCCGATCAATCTCGGCTCCAACACCGACCCCTACCAGCCGATCGAGCGGGAACAGTTATTGACCCGGCGCTTGCTTGAAGTGTTACTGCGTTTCCGTCACCCGGTGACCATTGTCACCAAGGGTTCACTGGTGCTGCGCGACCTCGACCTGCTGGCCGAGATGGCCCGCCAGCGCCTGGCACGGGTGATGATCAGCCTGACCACGCTGGACGATGGTCTCAAACGGGTGCTCGAACCCCGAGCGGCTTCACCCGGTGCAAGGTTGAGGGCCATCCGGGTATTGCGTGAAGCGGGCGTACCGGTGGGCGTTTTGTGTTCGCCGATGATTCCGATGATCAACGACAGTGAGCTGGAGCGCCTGCTGGAGGCGGCCAGGGAGGCTGGCGCACAGAGTGCGGCCTACATGATGCTGCGCTTGCCGCGCGAGGTGGCGCCGTTGTTCGAGCAATGGTTGCAGGACCATTACCCGCAGCGGGCGGCGCATGTTCTGAGCCTGATCCGCCAGAGCCGCGGCGGCGAGCTGTACGACAGCCGGTTTGGCGTGCGCATGCGTGGTGAAGGGGTGTTTGCCGAGTTGCTGGCGCAGCGCTTTGCCAAGGCAATGAAGCGGCTGGACTTCGAAGGGCGCGAGGCGCAGGCGCTGGATTGTTCGGCGTTTTGCCCGCCGGGTGGGCAGATGGCGCTGTTCTGACATGAACCCGCCCCCACAGGGGCTGTGCATTGCTCACAACGCAACTAATAACAACCAATAATTGTGCTAATACATATTGGCAGCTGATGTTTTTTTGCTATTATCCAACTCCCGCCTTTTTCTCTGGAACGCCCGTTCTAGAGCCTTCTAATTAAGTTTCAGTTAAGTTTTCCCCGCTAGCGTAGGTAATAAGTCCACACCGGCTGTGATCTATGGCCCGTGCGTGTCATCTAAAACCCTGCATAGCCTGAATCTTTCACCGGTAAAATGGATTTACCTACACACCGTCAAGAGGATGAATCATGCCCGTCAAGGACCCATCCAAGGTCGTACCGCAGGTCCCCGCGGAAAGCGCCGATGCTGCCCTTAAGCACATCGTCGACGGCTTCCTGCGCTTTCACCATGATGTTTTCCCGGATCAGCAAGAGCTGTTCAAGAAGCTCGCCACCGCGCAAACACCACGCGCCATGTTCATCACCTGTGCCGATTCGCGCATCGTTCCCGAGCTGATCACCCAGAGCTCGCCAGGCGACCTGTTCGTAACCCGTAACGTGGGTAACGTGGTACCGCCTTATGGCCAGATGAACGGGGGGGTTTCCAGCGCCATCGAGTACGCCGTGATGGCGCTTAAAGTGCACCACATCATCATCTGTGGCCACTCCGACTGTGGCGCCATGCGTGCGGTACTCAACCCGCAGTCGCTGACCAAGATGCCTACCGTTGGCGCCTGGTTGCGCCACGCTGAAGTGGCCCGCACCGTGGTCGAGAACAACTGCTCCTGCGGCAGCGAACACGAGACGATGCAAGTGCTGACCAAAGAAAACGTCATCGCCCAGTTGCATCACTTGCGCACCCATCCTTCGGTGGCTTCGCGCCTGGCGGCCGGTGAGCTGTTCATTCATGGTTGGGTGTACGACATCGAGACCAGCAAGATCGAAGCCTATGACGCTGCCAGCGACAGCTTCCTGCCCTTGGCCGCGGGTGAACCCGTGCCCTGCGCCACTCCGAGAGGCCGCTACTAAGCGACCCGTCCGCCGCTAGAACCTTGATAGCCGGCTGCACCCTGTGGGGTGTGGCGCGGCCTTCGGCTGCCTTGAATTCCCTGACTGCCCTGCCGGCAAGCCCGCTGGCGGCCTGCGCTTGCGCGCTCTTCAGGGGCAAATGTGCCCACGGCCAGGGGAATGGCCGTGTGTTTAGAGAAAGGAGAAACACGGTGAACATTACACAGTTGAAAGCGGCCCTGCCGCGTGAGTTGCTGGCGTCGGTGGTGGTCTTCCTGGTGGCCCTGCCGTTGTGCATGGGCATTGCGATCGCCTCGGGCATGCCTCCGGCGAAAGGCCTGATTACCGGAATTATCGGCGGCATTGTCGTGGGTTTCCTTGCCGGCTCGCCGCTGCAGGTGAGCGGTCCGGCCGCTGGTCTGGCGGTATTGGTGTTCGAGCTGGTGCGCCAACATGGTATGGCCATGCTTGGGCCGATCCTGCTGTTGGCCGGCCTGCTGCAGTTACTGGCCGGGCGTCTGCGTCTGGGCTGCTGGTTCCGCGTCACTGCGCCGGCGGTGGTGTACGGCATGCTGGCGGGGATTGGCGTGTTGATCGTGCTGTCTCAGGTGCATGTGATGTTCGACACCGCGCCGCAACCGTCAGGTCTGCAGAACCTGCTGGCGTTCCCGGCAACCGTGGCGGCAGCCCTGCCACAGGAAAGCGTTGGCTCAGGCTGGATGGCCGGTGCGCTAGGCTTGGGGACCATCGCCATCATGTGGGGCTGGGAGCGCCTTCGGCCGCAGCGGCTGCGCTTCGTGCCGGGTGCCCTGCTCGGCGTCGCAAGCATGACCGCCATCAGCATGTGGCTGGTCCTGCCGGTGAACCGCGTGCAAGTGCCGGCAGACCTGACCGAGGCCATTGACTGGATTCGCCCGGGTGACCTGATGCAACTGGCTGACCCTGCTCTGCTGGTCGCTGCCTTTGCCCTCGCTTTCATCGCCAGTGCCGAAACCCTGCTGTCGGCTGCAGCGGTCGATCGCATGCACAGTGGTCAGCGCTCGGATTTTGACCGCGAGCTTTCAGCCCAAGGCATTGGCAACATGCTTTGCGGGGTGCTGGGTGCTTTGCCGATGACCGGGGTGATCGTGCGCAGCTCGGCCAACGTCCAGGCGGGGGCGCAAACCCGGGCCTCGGCAATCTTCCATGGCTTGTGGTTGCTGGCCTTCGTGGTAGCGCTGAGCAGCGTGCTGCAGCAAATCCCGGTGGCGAGCCTGGCGGGGGTGCTGGTGTTTACCGGGGTCAAACTGGTCGACTTCAAGGCGTTTCGCGGGCTGGGCCGTTATGGGCGCATGCCGATGTTCACCTATGCGGCGACTGCGCTGGCGATCATCTTTACCGACCTGCTGACCGGTGTACTGCTGGGCTTTGCCCTGACCTTGCTGAAGCTGGCGTTCAAGGCGGCGCGGTTGAAGATAAACCTGGTGAGCCTGGCCAAGGATGGGCATATGGAACTGCGCCTCAGTGGCGCGGCGACCTTCCTGAAGGTGCCGGCGCTGACCCAGGTGCTGGATACCGTACCGGCGGGCACCACGCTGCATGTGCCACTGGGGAACCTGAGTTATATCGACCACTCGTGCCTTGAATTGCTGGAGGACTGGAGCCGCAGCAATTCTGCCAATGGTTCGCGCTTGTTGATCGAGCAGCGGCGCCTTAAGCGGCGGATCGAGGGGCGGTTGCGGACTACGGCGGGGGTTGGGGCGTAGGAGCGGGTTTACCCGCGAATACGGTAGCGGCGGCAACGGTGATCGGCGGGTGGAGATTGGCCAGCAGGGCCGGCCCTTTCGCGGGTGAATCCGCTCCTACGACGGCCTGTGGCGAACCACCGATGCGTGTGTAGGGGCGGGTTTACCCGCGAATACGGTAGTGGCGGCAACGGTGATCGGTGGGTGGAGATTGGCCAGCAGGGCCGGCCCTTTCGCGGGTAAACCCGCTCCTACGACGGCCTGCGCCGAACCACCGATGCACCTACGCCGTGACAGGTATATCAGGCCGGCTGACCCAGCTCGACACCTAGTTGGCGCGACAGGCACGGCCAGCGCTTCCACGCTGCGCCAGTTGCCGGGCTGCTCAGCTTCTCTCGATAGGCCTCCACCGATTCAACCGCAAAGCTCTCGTCATTGAGCATTTCGTCGACCGAGTGGTGCACCACTTCATCCAGTTGGTTGGCAAAGCTTTCGCCAATCAACTGGTGGGCAATCAGGTTGGCGACAGTGGTATCGACCGGGATCAACGGCTGCTGGAAGTGGCGAATGTACAAGTCATTCACCTCTTCCACCAGGCGGTGCGCCAGGTAGGCTTCATCCAGAAGGCAGTCCAGGCCTACATGCCCTTGCATCAAGCTGGGCGGCTGCAGGAAGTAGGCTTCGGCAATTTTCAGTACAGGTTTGATCTGCGATTCGATCCCGGCTTCGCGGGCGACCTCGTGGGCGGCCTCCAGCAATTCCGGAACCTGGTCGATGTAGGCGCTGACGAAGCGCGCCAAAGTACCCTGGGCGTCCTGCTCAGGCAGTCGGATCGAGGGGTGCAGGTGGGGCAGTTGCAGCTCGAGACGCTGTTTCAATTGGCCGGTCTGGCCTTCATGTTGATGGGCTTGGCTTACCTGCTCGCGTACAGCAGCGATGTTCATGACAACTCCAGGGACATTACGTTTCAAACGGAAGACACTAAATTAGCTCGGTATACAGAATACCTAAGACGTATTTGTTATAAGTCACGCAAACGTGTGCGTTATCAGGTATATAGCTATGCCATTATTACGCCATGCCCTATCAAGCACGCGGTTTTCAGGCCATTCAGCCATTTCATGAAGTTCATTTCACAGGCTTCATTGCGTGCCATTGGTCGCTGTCTATACTCCCGTTGAACGTGATTCGTTGATGAGGCCCGACTGCTTTTAGCAGGGGCTCGGTCGTCGAAGCCATGCAGTCTTGACCGCCGTTCCCTCTTGCCGCAGGCCACGCCTCCGGGACAACAAGAATTAGAAGGGGAACCCGCAATGATGCGACATCCACATGTCTGGATGGGCCTCCTGTTGTGGTCGGTTTATGGCCAGGCGAACGCCGCCTGGACCGTGAACATGCACCCAGGGGCGACGGAGGTCTCCAACGCCGTCTTCGACCTGCACATGACCATCTTCTGGATCTGCGTGATCATCGGCATCGTGGTGTTTGGCGCGATGTTCTGGTCCATGGTCATCCACCGCCGCTCCACTGGCCAGCAGGCCGCGCATTTCCATGAGCACACGTGGGTGGAAATTCTCTGGACGGTGGTGCCCTTCCTGATTCTGGTGGTGATGGCCATTCCGGCTACCAAGACCTTGATCGACATCTATGACGCCAGCGAGTCGGACATCGACGTCCAGGTCACCGGCTACCAGTGGAAATGGCACTACAAATACCTGGGCCAGGACGTGGAGTTCTTCAGCAACCTGGCCACTCCCACCGACCAGATTCACAACAAGGCGCCCAAGGATGAGCATTACCTGCTGGAAGTCGACCAGCCGCTGGTGCTGCCGGTGGGGGCCAAGGTGCGTTTCCTGGTGACCGCCGCCGATGTCATCCACTCCTGGTGGGTGCCGGCCTTCGCGGTCAAACGCGACGCCATCCCAGGCTTTGTCAACGAAGCCTGGACCCGTATCGAAAAGCCAGGCATCTACCGCGGCCAGTGCACCGAACTGTGCGGCAAGGACCACGGCTTCATGCCGGTGGTGGTCGAGGTCAAGTCCAAGGCCGACTACGACACCTGGCTGGGCGAGCGCAAGGCTGAAGCCGCCAAGCTCAAGGAGCTGACCAGCAAGGAATGGACCCTGGAAGAGCTGGTGGAGCGTGGCGACAAGGTCTACCACACCGCCTGCGTGGCCTGTCACCAGGCCGAAGGCCAGGGCCTGCCACCAATGTTCCCGGCGCTAAAGGGCTCGAAGATTGCCAACGGGCCGAAGGAAGACCACCTGAGCATTGTCTTCCATGGCAAGCCCGGCACGGCCATGGCCGCTTTCGGCAAGCAGCTGTCGGAAGTCGACATCGCTGCTGTGGTCACCTACGAGCGCAATGCCTGGGGCAACAACAAAGGCGACATGGTCACGCCGAAGGACGTGCTGGCGCTGAAGCAGGCAGAAGCCAAGTGAACCGGGTTACTCGCGGCAATCAATGGATTGCAGGAGACAGGACATGAGTGCAGTGATCGACGACCACGCCCACGGCCACGACCATGCGCACGGCCCGGCCAAGGGCCTGATGCGCTGGGTGCTGACCACCAACCATAAAGACATCGGCACGATGTACCTGTGGTTCAGTTTCATCATGTTCCTGCTGGGTGGCTCGTTCGCGATGGTGATCCGCGCCGAGCTGTTCCAGCCTGGCTTGCAGATCGTGGAGCCGGAATTCTTCAACCAGATGACTACCATGCATGGCCTGATCATGGTGTTCGGCGCGGTGATGCCGGCCTTCGTCGGCCTGGCCAACTGGATGATTCCGCTGATGGTCGGCGCGCCCGACATGGCACTGCCACGGATGAACAACTTCAGCTTCTGGCTGCTGCCGGCGGCCTTCCTGCTGCTGGTATCGACCCTGTTCAGCCCGGGCGGAGGGCCAAACTTTGGCTGGACGTTCTACGCACCCCTTTCCACCACCTATGCGCCAGCCAGCGTCACCTTCTTCATCTTCGCCATCCACCTGATGGGTATCAGTTCGATCATGGGGGCGATCAACGTGATTGCCACCATCCTCAACCTGCGTGCCCCCGGCATGACGCTGATGAAAATGCCGCTGTTCGTCTGGACCTGGTTGATTACCGCGTTCCTGCTGATTGCGGTGATGCCGGTGCTGGCCGGCGTGGTAACCATGATGCTGATGGACATCCACTTCGGTACCAGCTTTTTCAGTGCCGCAGGTGGCGGTGACCCGGTGCTGTTTCAGCATGTGTTCTGGTTCTTCGGTCACCCTGAGGTGTACATCATGATCCTGCCGGCCTTCGGCGCCGTCAGCTCGATCATCCCGGCGTTCTCGCGCAAGCCGCTGTTCGGTTATACCTCGATGGTGTATGCCACCGGCGCCATTGCCTTCCTGTCATTCATCGTCTGGGCCCACCATATGTTCGTGGTCGGTATCCCGGTGGTCGGCGAGTTGTTCTTCATGTACGCCACCATGCTGATTGCGGTGCCCACCGGGGTGAAGGTATTCAACTGGGTCAGCACCATGTGGGAAGGTTCGCTCACCTTCGAAACGCCGATGCTGTTCGCCATCGCCTTTGTCATCCTGTTCACCATCGGTGGTTTCTCCGGGCTGATGCTGGCGATCGCCCCGGCGGACTTCCAGTACCACGACACTTACTTCGTGGTGGCGCATTTCCATTACGTACTGGTACCCGGTGCAATCTTCGGCATCTTCGCCTCGGCCTACTACTGGCTGCCGAAATGGACTGGCCACATGTACGACGAAACTCTCGGCAAACTGCACTTCTGGCTGTCGTTCGTCGGCATGAACATGGCCTTCTTCCCCATGCACTTCGTAGGTTTGGCCGGCATGCCGCGGCGCATCCCCGACTACAACCTGCAGTTCGCCGATTTCAACATGGTGTCGTCGATCGGCGCGTTCATGTTCGGCGCCACGCAGATCTTCTTCCTGTTCATTGTCATCAAGTGCATCCGCGGGGGCGCGCCGGCACCGGCAAAACCCTGGGATGGCGCCGAGGGCCTTGAGTGGTCGATACCTTCGCCTGCGCCCTACCACACCTTCCAGACACCCCCGGAAGTGAAATAGGAACCCGCCATGAACGGCCTGTCGGTGAAACGCCTGGTAACGCGCCTGTTGATGCTGACGGTGGTGATGTTCGCGTTCGGCTTCGCGCTGGTGCCGATCTACGACGTGATGTGCAGAGCCTTCGGTATCAACGGCAAGACCGGCGGCCAATACGAAGGTAGCCAGGTCAGTGACCCGACCCGTGCGGTGCGGGTGCAGTTCATGTCGACCAATGCCAGCGACATGGTCTGGGACTTCTACTCCACTGCCGACCAACTGGAGGTCAACCCGGGGGCGGTGAATCAGATGATCTTCATTGCCCACAACCCGACCGACCGGCCGATGAGTGCACAGGCAATACCCAGCATTACCCCGGCCGAGGCCGCGGCCTACTTCCACAAGACCGAGTGCTTCTGCTTTACCCAGCAGGTGCTGCAGCCCGGCGAACGTATCGAGATGCCAGTGCGCTTTATCGTCGACCGCGACCTGCCGGCCAGCGTGAAGCACCTGACGCTGGCCTACACCTTGTTCGACATCACCGCTCGCCACCCGCCGGTCGCGCATGTCGCGGCCCAGGACGTCCAGGGCGCCCGTTAAGGGAAGGAGAACAGCAATGGCAAGTCATGAGCATTACTACGTTCCGGCGCAGAGCAAATGGCCGATCATCGCCACCATCGGCATGTTCATCACGGTATTCGGCCTGGGCACCTGGTTCAACGACATGAAGGCGGGCCACCCGGATTCGCACGGGCCGCTGATTTTCTTCGTGGGTGCGTTGTTTCTGGCCTACATGCTGTTCGGCTGGTTTGGGGCAGTGGTCAAGGAGAGCCGCGCCGGGTTGTACAGCCCGCAGCTGGACCGCTCGTTCCGCTGGGGCATGAGCTGGTTCATCTTCTCCGAAGTGATGTTCTTCCTGGCCTTCTTCGGTGCGCTGTTCTATGTACGCGTACTGGCGGGACCTTGGCTGGGTGGCGAAGGGGCCAAAGGTGTTGCGCACATGCTGTGGCCAACCTTCGAATTCACCTGGCCGCTGCTGCACACCCCCGACCCCAAGCTGTTCCCTCCCCCCAAGGAGGTGATCGACCCGTGGCACCTGCCGCTGATCAACACCATCCTGCTGGTCAGTTCCAGTGTGACAATCACCATTGCCCACCACGCCTTGCGCCGTGACCACCGCGGTCCGCTGAAATTCTGGATGGCGCTGACCATTGTCCTGGGCATCAGTTTTATCGCGCTGCAGGCCTTCGAGTACTACGAGGCCTATACCAAGCTGGGGCTGACACTGGGCTCAGGAATCTACGGTGCGACGTTTTTCATGCTGACCGGCTTCCACGGTGCCCACGTGACATTGGGCACGATCATTCTGATTGTGATGTTCGTGCGCATTCTGCGCGGGCATTTCAACCCGGAAAAACACTTCGGCTTCGAGGCGGCCAGTTGGTACTGGCACTTCGTCGATGTGGTGTGGGTGGGGTTGTTCATCTTTGTCTATGTGTTGTGAATACGAAAACCCTGTAGGGGCGGGTGAGAACTTCAGAAAGGGGCTTGGGAGACCAATTGACCGCTGATCAAGCCCCAGGCGACCAGGCCTATGGTCAGGGCTGCCAGGGTCACCCGTACAGTCAGGGCCTTTAGCAGACGGGTCGAGTTTTCATCATCTTTGACCAGAAACACCAGGCCACTGAACAGGCTGGCAATGGTGGCCAACAGCATCAGGACAATCGCGGCCTTGAGCATGGCGTTACTCCGGGGGGATGCGGTGATGTGGATAAGTATAGCGAGGCGCCTGTGAGGCCGTTTCGCCCAGGCTGGGTACCGACGCTGGTGGTGCTTGCACTGCTGCCGGGGTTGATTGCGCTTGGTTGCTGGCAACTCGGCCGTGCCGAGGAAAAGCGCGTGCTGCTGGCCACCTATGCAGAACGGCGGATTGAAGCGCCGATCGCCGCCGCCCAGCTCCTCTCACAAGAAGACAACGCCTTCCGCCGCGTGCACCTGTATGGGCGCTTCGACGCCGAGCACAGCGTGCTGCTGGACAACCGCATGCGCGACGGTAAAGCCGGTGTCGAGCTGCTGCAGCCCTTTCACGACCAAGCCAGCGGCCTGTGGTTGCTGATCAATCGTGGCTGGCTGCCATGGATGGACCGCCGGGTGCCGGTGCACTTCGAAACCCCTGCCCAGGCCTTGGCGCTGGATACCTCTGTGTATGTCGCGCCTGGCAGCACCTTCCAGCTGCACCCGGACCCCATCGGCGGGCAATGGCCACATCTGTTGACCGCTATCGATGCCGCGCTGCTATGGCAACAGCTTGATCGTGAAGGCTTCGCCCAGGAATTGCGCCTGGAACCGGGCCCGGCGAGCTATCGCCTGGACTGGCCGGTTGTCGCCATGAGCCCCGAAAAACACGTGGGCTATGCCGTGCAGTGGTTTGCCCTGGCGACCGCTTTGGTTCTGCTCTACCTCTACTTCGGCTGGCACCAAAACAAGGAGAAACGCCATGGCCACCGCCACTCCACTGGACGCGCCTGAACGTAGCAAACCCAGAGCCCGTGGGCGTTTGCAGCTGTTGCTTATTCTGCTGGTGGTGCTTGGGCCGATGGTTCTGGCTACCAGCATGTACAAGCTCAAATTCTGGGTGCCGGAAGGCCGCAGCTACCATGGCGCCATGATTGGCAATGGGGAAAGCCGTGCCGATCTCGGCGTGGCGGGGCAGGACGATCGCTGGCAGTTGCTGGTCAGCGCACCCCAGGCTTGCACCGAAGACTGTCAGCGCCTGGTGTACCTGGCTCGGCAGGTTCAGGTCGGGCTGGGGCGTGATGCCAGCCGCGCCAGCCACGCGCTGGCCGCCGCCCAGCCGCTGAGTGCCGACTATCAGGCACTGCTCGGCCGCGAGTACCCGCAGTTGCAGCGCTACCCGCTGGATGCACAACGTTACCAGCAGAAGGTTGCCGAGCCCGGCCCGCAGCTGTGGATCGTCGACCCGCACGGCAACCTGGTGCTGCGCTACGACGGCAAGGTCAACGGCAAGCACGTGCTGGATGACCTGCGCCACCTGCTCAAGCTGTCCAACATCGGCTAGGAGCCTGCCATGGCCAGACCTGGATTTCGCCTTGCTGTGTTCGCCACCCTGCTGGCACTGCTGGTCGTCCTGCTCGGTGCCTATACCCGCCTGACCCACGCCGGCCTCGGTTGCCCCGACTGGCCGGGGTGCTATGGGTTTATCAGCGTGCCCAAGAGTGAAGCGCAGTTGGCCCATGCCGAGCTGCACTTTCCTGAGCACCCGGTGGAAGCTGCCAAGGGCTGGGCCGAGATGGTCCACCGCTACTTTGCCGGTAGCCTGGCCGTGGTGATCGCCCTGCTCGCTTTCCAGGCAATGCGCCGGCATGCCCGTGATGGGCAGCCTTATCGCCTGCCGATGCTGCTACTGGGTGTGGTGCTGGCCCAGGCAGCCTTCGGTATGTGGACGGTCACCCTGAAGCTATGGCCGCAGGTGGTCACGGCGCACTTGCTGGGTGGCTTTACCACGTTGAGCTTGCTGTTCCTGTTGTCTCTGCGTCTGTCCCGGGCCTTTGCGCCCTTGCCTAAACTGCCGCTGAGCCTGCGCCGGATCGCTGCGCTGGCGCTGCTGGTGGTAATCGGCCAGATCGCCCTGGGCGGTTGGGTCAGCGCCAACTACGCCGCCGTGGCCTGCATCGACCTGCCGACTTGCCATGGCCAGTGGTGGCCGGCGGCGGACTTCAGCAACGGCTTCCACCTGACCCAGCACGTCGGCCCCAATTACCTGGGCGGACAGCTGGACAGTGATGCGCGCACGGCCATCCACATCAGCCACAGGCTGGGCGCGCTGCTGGTGACCTGCGTGCTGCTGATGCTCAGCTGGAAGCTGCACCGCTGTGGTCTCCCCGGCCTGGCGCGGCTGGTGCTGCTGGCGCTGGCCCTGCAAGTGGGCCTGGGCATCAGCAACGTGGTGTTCCACCTGCCGCTGGCGGTGGCTGTTGCGCACAATGCCGGCGGGGCGATGCTGCTGCTGAGCATGGTGCTGGTGAACTACCGCATTCGAGTGGTCGACAAGGTTCGAGTGGGTGTCGGCCATGGCTGGCGTCTGCGGCCCGTGGTCGGGGTGGGCATTTCCCATCATATGAGGAACGACTCGTGGCGACGCTTCTAAGCGTACGACGGGCTCGCTGGCGCGATTACCTTGAGCTGACCAAGCCCAAGGTGGTGGTGCTGATGCTGATCACCTCGCTGGCGGGCATGTTCCTGGCCACCCGGGCGGGCGTCAGCTGGAGCGTGCTGTTGTTTGGCAACCTGGGCATTGGCCTGTGCGCGGGTGGCGCGGCGGTGGTCAATCATGTGGTGGATCGGCGCATCGATGCGCTGATGGCGCGCACCCACAAACGGCCTTTGGCCCAAGGCCGAGTCGAGCCTCTGCCGGCGCTGTTGTTCGCCTTGGCCCTGGCCCTGTTGGGCATGGTCCTGCTGCTGATGTTCACCAACGCCCTCACCGCCTGGCTGACCCTGGCCTCATTACTCGGTTATGCGGTGCTCTACACTGGCTTTCTCAAGCGCGCCACGCCCCAGAACA
Organism: Pseudomonas sp. BP6; assembly: GCF_017875935.1. Taxonomy (NCBI): domain Bacteria; kingdom Pseudomonadati; phylum Pseudomonadota; class Gammaproteobacteria; order Pseudomonadales; family Pseudomonadaceae; genus Pseudomonas; species Pseudomonas sp. BP6. The sequence continues at coordinate 5,277,223 of NZ_JAGINI010000001.1, read as the reverse complement.
TCGTCATCGGTGGCCTGGCCGGTGCCGCTCCGCCGTTGCTCGGCTGGGTGGCGGTAAGCGGCCATGTCAGTGCCGAACCCTTGCTGCTTGTGCTGATCATTTTCGCCTGGACCCCGCCGCATTTCTGGGCGCTGGCCATTCACCGCAAGGAAGAATACGCCAAGGCCGATATCCCGATGTTGCCGGTGACCCACGGCGAGTACTACACCAAGCTGCATATCCTGCTGTACACCCTGATCTTGCTGGCAGTGAGCCTGCTGCCGTATGCCATCCACATGAGTGGCCCGCTGTACCTGGCCTGTGCCCTGGCTTTGGGCCTGCGCTTCCTGCAATGGGCCTGGGTGTTGTACCGTAGCAGCCGGCCGCACGCGGCGATCGGCACCTTCAAGTACTCTATCGGCTACCTGTTCGCGCTGTTCATTGCGTTGCTTCTTGACCACTACCTGTTGCTGAACCTATGACCCGAACCCAGAAAACCGTCTTCATCCTCGTTGCCCTGGTCGCGTTGATCATGGGCCTGACCGTCAACAAAGTGCTTAATGGTCGTGACCAGCCCAACCCTGCCGAGCTGATCGATGCGGGCATCATTCTGCTGCCTCAGAGCCGCGCCGTGGCCGATGTCACCATGACCAACCAGGACGGCCAGCCGGTGCAGATGGATGACCTCAAGGGCAAATGGTCGCTGCTGTTCTTTGGCTACACCTACTGCCCGGATATCTGCCCGACCACCCTGGCCCAGCTGCGCCAGGTGAAGAGCGAGCTGCCCAAGGATGCCGTCGACCGGCTGCAGGTGGTGTTGGTGAGTGTGGACCCTAACCGCGACACGTCGAACCAGCTGAAGCAGTATCTGAGCTATTTCGACAAGGACTTTGTCGGGGTGGCGGGGTCGATCGAGGATACCCAGAAGCTGGCCAATGCCTTGAGCATTCCGTTCATTCCGGCGGATACCAGCAAGCCGGGGTATACCGTGGATCACAGCGGTAACCTGGCGATTGTCGGGCCGGATGGGCGACAGCGGGGGTTCATTCGGGCGCCGTTCAACAACCAGAAGCTGGGGGCGCAGTTGCCTGGGCTGGTCAAGCGGGATTGAGTCAGCCCCAAACGCTTCGCGGGTAAACCCGCTCCTACAACGATGTGTGTAGGGGCGGGTTTACCCGCGAAGAATAGAGCGTGATAGGTCGGCTCAGAACGCCGGAACCACAGCGCCTTTGTACTTCTCGATGATGAACTGCTTCACCTCGGGCGAGTGCAGTGCAGCCGCCAGTTTCTTCATGTCGTCCGAGTCCTTGTTGTCCGGGCGGGCAACCAGGATGTTCACGTAAGGCGAGTCGCTGCCCTCGATGGCCAGCGCGTCTTTTTCCGGGTTCAGCTTGGCTTCCAGCGCGTAGTTGGTGTTGATCAGGGCTGCATCTACCTGGGTCAGCACACGCGGGATGGTGGCGGCTTCCAGCTCACGGAACTTCACGTTTTTCGGGTTTTCGGCAACATCCTTCACGGTCGACAGGATGTTCTTGTTGTCCTTGAGCTTGATCACACCAGCCTTGTCCAGCAGCAGCAAGGCGCGGCCGCCGTTGGTGGCGTCGTTGGGGATGACCACGGTGGCACCGGAGGACAGCTCGTCCAGCTTCTTGATCTTGGTCGAATACACGCCCAGTGGCTCGATGTGCACGCCGGCCACGCTCACCAGGCTGGTGCCCTTGGCCTTGTTGAACTCATCCAGGTAAGGCTGGTGCTGGAAGAAGTTGGCGTCCAGGCGCTTTTCGGCCACCTGCACGTTCGGCTGGATGTAGTCGGTGAATTCCTTGACCTTCAGCTCTACGCCTTCTTTCGCCAGTTGTGGTTTGACGAAGTTGAGGATCTCGGCGTGCGGCACCGGGGTGGCGGCGACGGTGAGGGTATCGGCCTGGGCCGAGAAGGCCGCGACAGCGGCAGCGACAGCAAGCAGCTTCTTCATTGATCACTCCTTGTGAGGGCCGCGACGGCCCCCGAACGGGTCGGCCAGGCCGACCCCATTGGGGTTACTTACGGGAAAAATGCACGACCAGTTTGTCGCCCACGCTCTGCAGGACTTGAACCAGTACCAGCAGCAGTACCACGGTCACTACCATCACATCGGTCTGGAAACGCTGGTAACCGAAGCGGATAGCCAGGTCGCCAAGGCCACCGGCACCCACCACACCGGCCATGGCGGTGTAAGAAACCAGGGTGATGGCGGTCACGGTAATGGCCGCGAAGATGCCCGGACGGGCCTCCGGCAGCAGCGCACTGGTGATGATCTGGCGGGTGGTGGCGCCCATCGACTGGGTGGCCTCGATGATGCCGCGGTCCACTTCACGCAGGGCGGTTTCAACCAGGCGTGCAAAGAACGGCGTGGCACCCACCACCAGCGGCGGGATGGCGCCTGCAACGCCCAGCGAGGTACCGGTGATCAGCACGGTGAACGGGATCATCACGATCAGCAAAATGATGAATGGCAGCGAGCGCAGGATGTTGACCACCAGCGACAGCAGCGCATAGACGCCTTTTTGTTCGAACATCTGCTTTGGCCCGCAGAGGAACAGCAGCACACCCAGTGGCAGGCCCAGCAGCACGGTGAAGAACAGCGAGCCGAACAGCATGATCATGGTATCGACGGTGGCCAGCCAGATTTCGGCCCAGTCGACATTGGCAAAGAAACTCAGAGCGTCCATCAACGCAGTACCTCCATATGTACGTCAGCTGCCTTGAAGCGGGCGAACGCCGCTTCCATGTCTCCGCCGATCAGGGCGAGAGTGAGCTGGCCATAGGGGACATCCTTGATGCGGTCGATACGCCCGGCGAGGATGCTGTAGTCGACACCGGTTTCGCGGGCTACGGTGCCCAGCAGCGGCGCGTAGGTGGCGTCGCCCTGGAAGGTCAGGCGTACGATACGGCCTGGAACGTGGGCAAAGTCGTCGCGCTGCTCGCCTTCGTCGACCTGCTCGTCTTCCTGGACGAAGCGCTTGGTGGTGGGGTGCTGCGGGTGCAGGAACACCTCGGCCACCGAGCCTTGCTCGACGATCTTACCGGCGTCCATCACTGCCACGCAGTCGCAGACACGGCGGATCACGTCCATCTCGTGGGTGATCAGCACGATGGTCAGCTTCAGTTCACGGTTGATCTCGGCCAGCAGTTGCAGGACCGAGGCCGTGGTTTGCGGGTCGAGGGCACTGGTGGCCTCGTCGCATAGCAGGATCTTCGGGTTGGTGGACAGGGCGCGGGCGATGCCGACGCGCTGCTTCTGGCCGCCGGACAGCTGCGCCGGGTACTTTTTGGCGTGCTCCGACAGGCCAACGCGAGCCAGTAGCTCGGTGACGCGCTTGTCGATTTCGCTGCGCGACAGCTCACCGGCCAGGGCCAGTGGCAGGGCGACGTTGTCGGCGACGGTCTTGGAGGCCAGCAGGTTGAAGTGCTGGAAAATCATCCCGACCTGCTGGCGGAAGCCGCGCAACTGGCTGGCGTTGAACGCGGTGACGTCTTCGCCGTCGACGATGATCGTGCCGCCGGAGGGCTCCTCCAGGCGGTTGATCAGGCGCAGCATGGTGCTTTTGCCGGCGCCGGAATGGCCGATCAGGCCGAACACCTGGCCATCTTCGATGGTCAGGCTGGTCGGATTCAGTGCGGGGATTTCCCTACCGGCAACGCGGTAGGTTTTATGTACCTGTTGGAACTCGATCACGTAGCGAACCTTGTGGGGCGCATTGAAATTTGGGGCAGCGGTTAGCTGGGGTCGCGCATTTTAGCCTTTTCCCATAGCTGTTCTTAGCATTTATTTCGTCATGCACCAATCCATCGGGCATATCGCGACAACCGGTAATCCTGATTGAACGCTCGGCAACGCCCTCCAGTCACTACTTGCACAAGCCCTGAACGGGCACGCCTTAAGACTGATGAGGAGAGCCGATCATGCCCAGCAAGAAAACGGATGCGCCCAAGCACAGCGAGGCCGCCGGCACCCAGACCCCCGACCGGGCCAATACCAATGCCAAGCTGCAGAGCCTGGAGGCCGACCGCAGCGATGCGACCGGGCATGCGCTGCGCACCAACCAAGGCGTGCGCATTGCTGACAACCAGAACTCCCTCAAGGCGGGTGATCGCGGGCCGTCGCTGCTTGAAGACTTCATCATGCGCGAGAAGATCACCCACTTTGACCATGAGCGAATCCCCGAGCGCATCGTGCACGCCCGCGGTACCGGGGCACACGGGTTCTTCCAGAGCTATGGCAATCACGCCGAGCTGACCAAGGCCGGCTTCCTGCAAGATCCGGAAAAGATCACCCCGGTTTTTGTCCGCTTCTCGACGGTTCAGGGCCCACGCGGTTCTGGCGATACGGTGCGAGATGTGCGTGGCTTTGCCGTCAAGTTCTATACAGATGAAGGCAATTTCGACTTGGTTGGCAACAACATGCCGGTGTTTTTCATCCAGGATGCCATCAAGTTCCCCGATTTTGTCCACGCGGTCAAGCCAGAGCCACACAACGAGATACCTACCGGTGGTTCAGCTCATGACACCTTCTGGGATTTCGTCTCGCTGGTGCCGGAGTCGGCTCATATGGTCATGTGGGCCATGTCTGACCGCGCCATCCCGCGCAGCCTTCGAATGATGGAAGGCTTTGGCGTGCATACTTTCCGCCTGATCAATGCCGAGGGCGTGGCCAGCTTCGTCAAGTTTCATTGGAAACCAAGCCAGGGCGTGCATTCCCTGCTGTGGGACGAAGCCCAGAAACTGGCGGGCAAGGACACCGACTTCCAGCGCCGTGACCTATGGGAAGCCATCGAAACCGGCGACTACCCGGAATGGGAACTGGGCGTGCAGATTGTGCCTGAGGCTGACGAACACAAATTCGACTTCGACCTGTTGGACCCGACCAAGATCATCCCCGAGGAACTGGTACCCGTCACGCCGCTGGGCAAGATGGTGCTCAACCGCAACCCGGACAATTTCTTTGCCGAAGTCGAACAGGTTGCGTTCTGCCCCGGCCATATCGTACCGGGTATCGACTTTACCAACGACCCGCTGCTGCAGGGCCGACTGTTCTCGTACACCGATACCCAGATCAGCCGCCTGGGTGGGCCGAACTTCCACCAGATACCGATCAACCGGCCGGTATCGCCGAACCACAACAACCAGCGTGATGCGCTGCACCAGCACGTCGTGCACAAGGGCCGGGCTTCCTACGAGCCCAACTCGATTGACGGCGGCTGGCCGAAGGAAACCCCGCCTGCGGCGCAAGACGGCGGCTTCGAGAGCTATCAGGAGCGTATCGATGCGCACAAGATTCGCCAGCGCAGTGAGTCGTTCGGCGATCACTTCTCGCAGGCGCGGCTGTTCTTCCAGAGCATGAGCCCGACCGAGCAACAGCACATCATCAAGGCTTACAGCTTCGAGTTGGGCAAAGTGGAGCGTGAACATATCCGTGCCCGGGAAGTGAATGAAATTCTTGCCAACATCGACTTGAAGCTGGCGGCGGCGGTTGCGGCCAACCTGGGCCTCCCTGCGCCGAAAGCGGGTACGGTGCAGGTGAAGGGTAGCCAGCTGGCGCAATCGCCTGCGTTGAGCCAGATGAACCACCCAGGTTCAGTGGGTATCAAGGGGCGCAAGATTGCCGTGCTGGTGGCAGATGGCGTGGACGCTGGCAGCGTGGACAAACTGGTCAAGGCCCTGGAAGCGCACAGTGCCCGGCCAATGCTGCTGGGGCCTACCTCGGCGCCGGTGAAGGCGGCGGATGGCAAGCAATTGCCAGTAGCGGCGTCGATGGAGGGGATGCCTTCGATCATGTTCGACGGGATTGTCGTGCCTGCGGGCAAGGCTTCTACGGATGCGCTGGCGGCTAGCGGATTGGCCAAGCATTTCTTGCTGGAGGGTTACAAGCACCTGAAGGCGCTGGTGCTGACCAAGGAATTGGTGAAATCTTTGGGGCTCAAGGAGGACAAGGGGCTGTTGCTTGGGGATGAGCAGAAGGCAGTGGATGCCTTTGTCAAAGCGGTAGAAGGTCACCGGGTGTGGGAACGGGAGGCGGCTGCTGAAGCTGTTCCTGCCTGATAAGACCTTTTCGCGGGTAAACCCGCTCCTGCTGTAGGAGCGGATTTACCCGCGAAGCTTTTACTGCCGATGCGGGACCAGTACCACCTGTGCCGGCAACGAGCGCTGGATTTCATGCTTCTGCTTCAGCTCGAACCCATCGTCGATCTTGCGCACGCGTTTTTCCAGCAAGGTCTTCAGCCAAGGTGCATCCTCGGTGCGCGGCACCTGGAATACCACCTCACACTGGTAATTCACCACATCCGCGGCAATGTCGTCCAGTTGGCGGCGCAGCCCGCGGCTGTCGGTGGTCTTCAAGGCCACCACGGTGCTCGACGCTGTCGGGTCGATGATGCGTGCCTTGGGCTTGGCTTCGGCGGCCTTCAGCGCAGCCTCGGCCTTTTCCAGCTCGGCCTTGCGGGCCTGGGTCACGGCGTCCCCGCCGGTCACTGCTGGCGCCTGCGGCATCAGTGCCCGGGCACGGGCCAGCGCAGTAGCTGCCGCGTTCACATCGCCCTTCTGCAGGACGATCTGGCTGCGTTGCAGGTAGGCTTCGGCCAGTTGGCGCTGGTATTGCTCCAGGCGTGCATCATCCGGCGACTGGGCCTGCAGTGCTGCAAGCTGGTCTTCGGCGGTAGCCAGCTCGTTGCTGGCGATGTTCTGTTGCAACTGCTGCCAGGCATCTGCTTGGGCAGGTGCGGTGGCCTGGTCGACCGGCGCATTGGAGCAGGCAGCCAGGATCAGGGAAAACGCGGCAACAAGCAGATAACGGGAGGCGAACGGCTTCATTCCTGCGACTCTCTATTTGCGCAAAAAGCGAGCAAGTCTACACCCAGGTGCGCACGCTCGAAAATAGGCCTTACAGACCCTTTACCGGCCAAAGGTTGCAAGGCGTGCCTGCACACGCCCTGCTTTTCAGCGTTTTGGCAGGGCCAGGCTCAGCAAGAATAGCACCGCGGCGCAGACCACGATCGACGGCCCGGCGGGGGTGTCCTTGAACCAGGACATGGCCAGGCCGCCGCAGACCGCAGAGACGCCCAGCAGGCTGGCACCCAAGGCCATCTGCTCTGGTGAGCGGGCGTGCCGCTGTGCCGCAGCCGCAGGGATGATCAGCAGTGAGGTGATCAGCAAAACGCCAACGATTTTCATGGCTACCGCAATCACCACTGCGATCAGCAGCATCAGCGCCATGCGCAGCCCGGCCACGGGCAGGCCTTCGACCATGGCCAGTTCTTCGTGCACGGTAACCGCCAGCAGCGGCCGCCACAGCGCAGCGAGCAGCAGCAGGACCAGTGCACTGCCGCCGAGGATCCAGGCCAGGTCGGTGGGGCTGATGGCCAGCAGATCGCCGAACAGGTAAGCCATCAGGTCGATGCGCACATCGTGCATGAAGCTCAGCACCACCAGGCCCAGCGACAAGGTGCTGGGGGCCAGGATGCCCAGGAGGGTGTCGGAGGCCAGCGGCTGGCGTTGCTGCAATGTCACCAGCAGAATCGCCAGCAACAGGCAGCCCACGGTTACTGCCAGTGCCGGGCTGACGTCCAGGGCAAAGCCCAGGGCCACACCGAGCAGCGCGGCATGAGACAGGGTGTCGCCAAAATAGGCCATGCGCCGCCATACCACGAAGGAGCCCAGTGGGCCTGCAACCAGTGCCAGGGACAAGCCGGCAAGCAAGGCGTAGAGAAGAAAGTCAGCCATGCTTGCAGTGCTCTCCGTGAACATGGGTGCCAGGGGCGACTACCGAGCCATGCAGGTCGTGGCTGTGGTCGTGATGATGGTGGTAGATGGCCAGGCTCGGTGCTGTCTTGCCGAACAGCTCGACGAATGCCGGATCACCGCTGACTTGCTCAGGGTGGCCCGAGCAGCACACGTGGCGGTTCAGGCACACCACCTGGTCGGTAGTGCTCATGACCAGATGCAGGTCGTGGGACACCATCAGCACGCCGCAGCCGTGGCGGTCACGCAGGCGGGTGATGAGGTTGTAAAGCTCGGTCTGGCCGACTACGTCTACTCCTTGTACCGGTTCGTCGAGCACCAGCAACTGGGGTTCGCGCAGCAGGGCGCGGGCCAGCAGCACGCGTTGCATTTCGCCGCCGGAAATAGTCTGGATCGGGCTGTCGATGACTTGCTCGGCACCCACTTCCTGCAGCGCCGACAAGGCTGCCGCGCGGTCTACACCGGGCACCAGGCGCAGGAAGCGCAGCACCGACAACGGCAGCGTGGCATCAACCTGAATCTTCTGCGGCATGTAGCCAATGCGCAGCTTGGGCTTGCGCCATACCTTGCCACGATGTGGCTTGAGCAGGCCAAGTACGGCGCGCACCAGGGTAGTCTTGCCCGCCCCGTTAGGGCCAATCAGGGTGACGATCTGGCCTGGGGCGACCGACAGGTCGATGCTGTCGAGCACCGCCTCGCCGCCAAAGGTGACGCCGACCTGCTCCAGGCGAATCAGGGCGTCGCTCATGCCGTGCTCCGGCAGCTACCGCACAGGCCGACCACTTCCACGGTCTGGGTCTCGACCGTGAAACCCACGCCTTTGGCGCTGTTGATGATCGCCTCGCTGATGCTGCTCTGCTCAAGCTCGATGGCCACATGGCAGGCCCGACAGATCAGAAACTGGCCTTGGTGCACGTGCTCGGGGTGGCTGCAGCCGATGAAGGCGTTGAGCGACGCGATGCGATGCACCAGGCCGTTTTCCAGAAGGAAGTCCAGCGCGCGGTACACCGTGGGCGGCGCGGCGCGGCGGCCGTCCTGCTCACTGAGCACCGCGAGGATGTCGTAGGCGCCCAGCGGCTTGTGGCTTTGCCACACCAGCTCCAGCACACGGCGGCGCAGGGCGGTCAGGCGCAGGCCCTGGCGGGTGCACAAGGCGTCGGCTTCAGCCAGTGCGCTGTGTACGCAATGGGAGTGGTCGTGAGGACGGTTGGCCAGCGGTGTGATGGACATGGGCAGCGACGGTTCTGGACAGAGACGTTATTATGTTACCTGTTTCTGACGACTCGAGTATTCACCGTGTCCCGATTCCTGGTTCTGTTTGTCGCTTTCATCGCATTCTCCGCGCAGGCCGACGTGCGTGTGCTCACCAGTATCAAGCCCCTGCAGCAGATTGCCGCTGCCGTGCAGGATGGTCTTGGCAGCCCTGACGTGCTGCTGCCGCCCGGAGCTTCACCCCACCATTATGCGCTGCGCCCCTCTGACGTGCGGCGGGTTGGCGATGCCGACCTGCTGTACTGGATCGGCCCGGACATGGAGAACTTCCTTCCGCGTGTGCTGGGAAGCCGCAGCAAGGCCACAGTGGCTGTTCAGGCGCTGCCGGGCATGAAGTTGCGCCACTTTGGCGAGGACAGCCATTCCCATGAGGAAGAAGACCACAGCGACCACGACCATGACCACCGCCCGGGCAGTCTTGATGCACACTTGTGGCTATCGTCGGTCAATGCGCGAGTAATCGCAGCAAAAATGGCGGCTGACCTGGCCAAGGTCGATCCGGCCAATGCGGCTCGCTATCAGAGCAACCTGAAGGCCTTCGATGAACGCCTGGATGCGTTGGATGAGCGTATCAAGGCTCGGGTGGCCGGTATTGCCGGCAAGCCGTACTTCGTCTTCCACGAAGCCTTCGATTATTTTGAGGCTGAGTATGGCTTGAAGCACGCGGGCGTGTTCAGCGTGGCATCCGAGGTGCAGCCCGGGGCGCAACATGTGGCGGCCATGCGCCAGCGTCTTCAGGAAGTGGGCAAGACCTGTGTGTTCAGCGAGCCGCCACTGCGGCCGCGCCTGGCCGAGACCCTGACTGCCGGTTTGCCTGTGCGCCTGGCCGAGCTGGATGCCTTGGGTGGCACCGATCCGGTAGATGGCAAAGGGTATGAGCGCTTGCTCGAGAAGCTGGGCGGTGACCTGGCAGGCTGCCTGGAACAGTTGTAAGCCTGTACCGGCTCCTTCGCGGGTGAACCCGCTTCCACAGGTACTGCACAGCCCTCAAGGCTGTCGCTATCCCTGTAGGAGCGGGTTCACCCGCGAAGAAGCAGACGCGGTCTACAGCGCGAACGGCAGGTGAAAAGCCACCTGCTGGCGTTGCGCCAGACGTACTTCGAACTCGCTCGGATCGTGGATCATCACATCCATTCCGGCAAACGACTCGGCCGCAATCAGGCGCGACAGCCAGAAACGCACGCAGCCTACCCGCAACATTTCCGGCCACAGCTCGGCTTCGGCTGCAGTGAACGGCCGCAGCGCCGCATAGGCTGCCAGCAGCGCCTGGGCGCGTGGTGCATCTACTGCCCCCTGCTCATCCAGGCACCAGTCGTTCACGGTGATGGCGATGTCATACAGCATCGGCCCGGAGCAGGCATTGTAGAAGTCGATCACACCGGTCAGGTGGGTGCCTTCGAACATCACATTGTCGCGGAACAGGTCGGCATGCAGGTTTGCCCGCGGCAAGGCCAGAATCTGCGCCTTGTGTGCGCTGATTTCGTCCAGCGCCGGCTGCAGCAATGCGGCTTGCTCTGCAGTCAGGCGTGGCAGTAGCTCGGCACCCGAGGCCAGCATCCAGTCCAGACCGCGGTCGGTGCGGCGCTCGATGATGTGCTCGCGGGTGGCCAGGTGAATGTGTGCCAGTAGCTCGCCGACCTGGGCGCAGTGCTGGTTGTTGGGGGCCTTGATGTGCTTGCCCGACAGCCTGGGCTGCAGCAATGCCGGCTTGCCGCACAGCTCGCGCAGGCCGTTGCCGTCGCGGTCACGAATGGCATAGGGCACCGGCATGTCGGCGGCGTGCAGGGTGTCGAGCAGCTCGATGAAGAACGGCATGTCCTCGCTGGGCCCACGCTCGATCAGCGTCAGGACGAACTCCCCCTGTTCGAGGCTGACGAAGAAATTGCTGTTCTCGGTACCGGCGGCAATGCCCTGGAAGTCGAGCAGACGGCCCAGCTCGTACGGCGCCAGAAAGGTTTCCAGCTCAGGCCGGGTCACGGGGGTGAAGACTGACATGATGAAAAATTGCCCATACGGGCACTTCCGCCGGGAAGTGCCGGGTTGATGTGAACGGTGCGCGTCAGCTTACCACTCGAAGATCTTCCAGGACGGAATCAGCATGTCCGGCTGGTCGGATCGAATGAAATTGGCATCAGTGCCATCGGCGCGTACCAGAAAATAAGGCTTGCCGTTTTTCGGCGTGATCTTGATCGCATACAGGAAGCCGTTCTGCCGGTATTCCTGGATGGTTCTATCGCCTTCCGTGCGAATGGTCACCTCGGGATCGGCCGAGGGGGCGTCGTCCGCCGCCAGGGTGACGACAGGCGTGGTTGCCAACAGGCCGAGCAGTAACAGGCGATTGAGTGTGCGCATGATAACCTAGTCCCTTTGTCGTCAATGATTCTGGCTATTCTAGCGCCGGACCCGTCGAAAAGGTTGATTCTGCTCATGAGCCAAGCGCCCCTCGTCCTGGTGGACGGTTCCTCCTACCTTTATCGCGCCTTCCACGCGCTGCCACCGCTGACCACGTCCAAGGGCATGCCGACCGGTGCGGTGAAGGGTGTGCTGAACATGCTCAAGAGCTTGCGCAAGCAATACCCCGACAGCCTGTTCGCCGTGGTGTTCGACGCCAAGGGCGGCACCTTCCGCGATGCCATGTTCGCCGAGTACAAGGCCAACCGCCCCAGTATGCCGGACGACCTGCGGGGACAGATCGAGCCGCTGCACGCCAGCGTCAAGGCACTGGGCTACCCGCTGCTGTGCGTGGAGGGTGTCGAGGCTGACGACGTGATCGGCACCTTGGCGCGCAGCAGCGCCGCCCTGGGTCGCCCGGTGATCATCTCGACCGGCGACAAGGACATGGCGCAATTGGTGGACGGGCACATTACCTTGGTCAACACCATGACCGGAAGCGTGCTGGACGTGGCTGGCGTGCACGAGAAATTCGGCGTCGGCCCGGAACACATTATCGACTTCCTGGCCCTGATGGGTGACAAGGTCGACAACATCCCCGGCGTGCCGGGCGTGGGCGAAAAAACGGCGGTGGGGCTGTTGACCGGCATCGGCGGCGGTCTCAGCGACCTTTACGCCAACCTGGACAAAGTGCCAGCGCTGGCCATTCGCGGCGCCAAGACCTTGCCGGCCAAGCTGGAGGAGCACCGCGACGCGGCATTCCTGTCCTACGAACTGGCCACCATCAAGGTTGACGTGCCGCTGGATGTGGAGGTCGAGGCGCTGGTGTGCGGTGAACCTGACCGCGAGGCGCTGCTGGCGTTGTACACCGAGATGGAGTTCAAGAGCTGGGTCGCCGAAGTGCAGCGCGATGCGGCCAAGGCCGGTGACGATGTTGCCCCGGCCGTGGAGCCTGCGGCCAAGGTCGAGCCCAAATACGAAACCATTCTCGACCAGGCCCGTTTCGACGCCTGGCTGGAGAAGCTGCGCCAGGCACCGCTGTTTGCCTTCGACACCGAGACCACCGGCCTGGACGCCCAGCAGGCGCAGTTGGTCGGCCTGTCCTTCGCAGTCGAGCCGCATGAAGCGGCCTATGTGCCGCTGGCCCACGATTACGAAGGCGCGCCGGTCCAGCTGGACCGCGAGGCCGTGCTGCTGGCGCTGAAACCACTGCTGGAGGACCCGGCCAAGGCCAAGGTCGGGCAGAACGCCAAGTACGACATCAACATCCTCGCCAATGGCTCCCCCGCCATCGAGATGCGCGGTGTGGCCTACGACACCATGCTCGAGTCGTACGTGCTGAACTCCACCGCCACCCGTCATGACATGGACAGCCTGGCGCAGAAGTACCTCGACCACACCACGATTGCCTTCGAGGACATCGCCGGTAAGGGTGCCAAGCAGCTTACCTTCAACCAGATCAACCTGGACAAGGCCGGCCCCTACGCCGCCGAAGACGCCGATATCACCCTGCGCCTGCACCACGCATTGCAGGCCCGCCTGGCACAAACGCCGAGCGTGCAACCAGTGCTGATGGATATCGAGATGCCGCTGGTGCCGGTGCTGGCCAGGATCGAGCGCCAGGGTGCTCTGGTCGATGCCGAACTGTTGAAAGTACAGAGCGGTGAGCTGGGCGTTAAGATGGCTGAGCTTGAGCTGCGTGCCTACGAGCTCGCCGGTGAGGCGTTCAACCTCGGCTCGCCCAAGCAGCTGGGCGCGATCCTTTACGACAAGCTGGGCATGCCGGTGCTGAGCAAGACTGCCAAGGGCCAGCCATCCACCGCCGAAGCAGTGCTCGACGAACTGGCCGAGCAAGGTTATCCGCTGCCAGAGGTGCTGATGCAGTACCGCAGCCTGAGCAAGCTCAAGAGCACCTATACCGACAAGTTACCGGGGCAGATCAACCCGCGCACCGGGCGTATCCATACCTCCTACCAGCAGGCCGTGGCGGCCACCGGCCGGTTGTCGTCGAGCGACCCGAACCTGCAGAACATCCCGATCCGCACCGCTGAAGGCCGGCGTATCCGCCAGGCCTTCGTCGCCAGCCCGGGTTACAAGCTGCTGGCGGCAGACTATTCACAGATCGAGCTGCGCATCATGGCCCATCTGGCCAAGGACGAAGGCTTGCTGCATGCCTTCCGCAACGACTTGGACGTGCACCGCGCCACGGCAGCCGAAGTGTTCGGTGTGGCCCTGGAAGACGTCACTACCGACCAGCGCCGCAGTGCCAAGGCTATCAACTTCGGCCTGATCTACGGCATGAGTGCCTTTGGCCTGGCCAAGCAGATCGGCGTCGACCGCAAGCAGTCGCAGGACTACATCGACCGCTATTTTGCCCGTTACCCCGGCGTGCTGGCCTATATGGAGCGCACTCGTGCCCAGGCGGCCGAACAAGGCTTTGTCGAAACCCTGTTTGGCCGCCGGCTGTACCTGCCTGACATCAATGCCAAGAACCCTGCCCTGCGCAAGGGCGCCGAGCGCACGGCGATCAACGCGCCGATGCAGGGTACTGCTGCCGACATCATCAAGCGGGCCATGGTCAAAGTGGATAACTGGTTGAGCGAGAGCGGGCTGGATGCCCGGGTGATCCTGCAGGTGCACGACGAACTGGTGCTTGAGGTACGCGAGGACCTGGTGCAGCAGGTGAGAGATGAAATTCGCCAGCACATGAGTCAGGCCGCCCAGCTGGATGTGCCGCTGCTTGTCGAAGCAGGCGTTGGTGCGAATTGGGACGAAGCTCACTGATTGAGCAGGTAAAACTGTGTAGGATCTGCGGCGTAGTGACGCGGATCCTGGCACTGCTCAGTGCCGTGGATGCTTAAGTTTCATGAAACTATCGCAAATAGTTTTATGGGCTTCGGAACTAAACCGGTGAAGCGGAACTCAGAGTAACTGAATGGCTGGTGAAGCCCTTCGATGCTCCTATGTTGTGTTAAGTGTTGGCAGATATCTGGACCCCGCCCTAGCGGTCCGGACTTGGACCCCGAACTTCCCCCTCCCCATACGAAGTCCGGGGTTTTTTTTGCCCGGAATTTGCTGGATGGCTTGTACTGAGCCCTTGTAGGAGCGGGTTTACCCGCGAATGCGATGTCGAATTCACCGCTGCATTCACGGGTAAACCCGCTCCTACAAGGGCCTGCGCCCACTCACCAAAGCGTGTCCAACCCCGATCAGGTGTAGGAGCGGGTTTACCCGCGAATACGGTAGTGGCGGCAACGATGAACGGCAGGTGGAGAGCAGGCCCGGCCCTTTCGCGGGTAAACCCGCTCCTACGGTTCAGGCGCAAAGCATCAAATGACCGGCTTGTCTTCCAGTTCCATCCAGTCCGCCAGCACTCGGTAGGCGTCTTCCACGCCCAGGCGCTTGGGTGCCGAGAACAGCTGGATAGTAACGCCATCCCCCCAGCCCTTGCGGATTTCCGACTGCACTTTCAGCAGTGTGTTCTTGCCCGCGCCGTGGGTCAGCTTGTCGGCCTTGGTCAGCAGGATGTGCATCGGCATGCTGCTGGCCTTGGCCCAGTCGAGCATCATCTTGTCGAAGTCGGTCATCGGGTGACGCACGTCCATCATCAGGATCACGCCACGCAGGCACTCACGGCTGCCCAGGTAGGCTTCCAAGTGTTTCTGCCAGTGCTGCTTGAGCGGAATCGGGACTTTTGCATAACCATAGCCCGGCAGGTCGACCAAACGCCGTTCATCGTCCAGACTGAAGAAATTCAACAGCTGGGTGCGCCCGGGAGTTTTCGAGGTACGCGCCAGGCTGGCATGAGTCAGGGTATTGAGGGCGCTGGATTTGCCGGCGTTGGAACGGCCGGCAAAAGCCACCTCGTAACCCTGGTCGTCCGGGCATTGTTCGACCTTGGCTGCGCTGAGGGCGAATTTGGCTTTCTGGCAGAGGCCGAGGATGGGGTTCTTGACTTGCATGGGATATCCGATGTGGGTGTTGCCTGACTTTGTAGAGCCAAGCCTGGCAAGCGGTGTCGTTTCCGTTTGGATGGCGGAAGTATATAATGCCCCAGTTTTTGTGTGCTCATTCTCCCAGCGAAGGAGAACGGGCATGGGGTGTCGAACAATAGCTCGCGCAACAGAACGCAGCGCGGCCCCCAACCCTGAAGGTCGTTCCGCATGGCGAAATGGCTGCTTGCTGTCGGTATGTTCCTGCCGTTTTTCAGCGCACAGGCTACACAGGATCCCGAGGTGTTGTACAACCGCACGTGTGCGGGCTGTCACACCGGGCAGTTGCCACAGGCACCCAGACGGGGTGACCGGGCAGCTTGGGAGCCAAGGCTGGCGCAAGGCATGGATGTACTGGTGAAGCACGTGACCCAGGGTTTCAAGGCTATGCCGCCGCGTGGATTGTGCATGGACTGCAGTGCCGAGGACTACCGTTTGGTCATCCTTTGGATGAGCGGCAGTCCCGATACATAACATTTCACCCTTAGCCGTGTTGGATTAGCTGATGAACAAACTAGTCGTGAGTCTGCTGTTGACCTTGGGTGTCGCTGGTGCGGCCACTGCTGCGCAACCTATCAAAGGCGATGCCGCCGCTGGCCAGGCCAAGACCGCCGTCTGTGGCGCCTGCCACAATCCCGACGGTAACAGCCTGGCACCGAACTTCCCGAAACTGGCTGGCCAAGGCCAGCGCTATCTCGAAAAACAACTGCACGATATCAAGTCGGGCAAGCGTACCGTGCTGGAAATGACCGGCATGCTGACCGCATTCAGCGACCAGGATCTGGCCGATATCGCCGCCTACTTCTCCAGCCAGAAAGGCAGCGTGGGTGCCGCCGATCCCAAGCTGGTCGAGCGCGGCCGTGCGCTGTTCAACGGCGGCGACCTGGAGAAGGGCATGCCAGCCTGCACTGGCTGTCACTCGCCTAACGGCGCGGGCATCGCCCTGGCCGGCTTCCCGCACCTGAGCGGGCAGCACTCGCAGTACGTGGCCAAGCAGCTCACTGACTTCCGCGAAGGCAACCGCACCAACGATGGCGATGCCATGACCATGCGCACCATCGCTGGCAAGCTGAGCAACCACGACATCGAAGCGTTGGCCAGCTACATCCAGGGCCTGCATTAACCTTCGGTTAATGTTGTAGGCCAATGATGAAAGGGCGGCCGGGCTGCCCTTTTTTCCGTCCGCAGCCGTTACACTACAGAACTCGAGCCCTTCCCGGCCTGTCTCAGTACAGGTCGCGTCGTGGCGACCCATGACTGCTCAGGAGTAAAGCATGCGTAAACTGATTCTCAGCGCTGCGCTGGTCGCCGCCAGCGTATTCGGTATGACTGCCGTTCAGGCCGCCGAGCCTGTTGCTGGCAAGGAATACATCGAGCTGAGCAACCCTGTTCCGGTTTCCGTGCCCGGCAAGATCGAAGTCGTCGAGCTGTTCTGGTACGGCTGCCCGCACTGCTACCACTTCGAGCCGACCATCAATCCTTGGGCTGAAAAGCTGCCCAAGGACGTCAACTTCAAGCGCGTACCGGCCATGTTCGGTGGCCCGTGGGATGCACACGGCCAGATGTTCCTGACCCTAGAAGCCATGGGCGTCGAGCACAAGGTGCATGCTGCGGTGTTCGATGCCATTCAGAACCAGCACAAACGCCTGACCGACAAGAACGACATGGCCGACTTCCTCGCCACTCAAGGCGTGGACAAGGACAAGTTCCTCGCCACCTTCGACTCGTTCGCCATCAAGGGCCAGGTCAAACAGGCCAAGGAACTGGCGAAGAAGTATGAAATCACTGGCGTACCGAGCCTGGTCGTCAACGGTAAGTACCGCTTCGACCTGGGTACTGCCGGCGGACCGGAAGGCGTGCTGAATGTCGCCGACCAGTTGATCGACAAGGAGCGCGCCGCCAAGTAGGCGGCATAACCCATGCCCCGCTTCAGAGCTACGCGTGGCATTGGCCTGCACGAGCCGCAGGTCAACGAACATCACCTGCAGGCCCCGGGCCTGCCTGAGGATGGCCGTCTGCGGCTGCTCAGTTTCAACATCCAGGTGGGTATAAGCACCGAGCGCTACCGCCATTACCTGACGCGTAGCTGGCAGCACCTGCTGCCGCATAACGGGCGTGCCGGCAACCTGCAGAAAATCGGCAGGCTGCTGGGCGACTTTGATCTGGTGGCCTTGCAGGAGGCCGATGGTGGCAGCCTGCGCTCGGGCTACGTCAACCAGGTCGAACACCTGGCCCACTTGGGGGCCTTCCCCTATTGGTACCAGCAGCTAAACCGCAACCTTGGGCGTTTTGCCCAGCACAGCAACGGCGTGCTCAGCCGCCTGAAGCCGCAACTGCTCGAAGACCATCCGTTGCCTGGCCCGGCCGGGCGTGGTGCGATCCTGGTGCGGTTTGGCGAAGGCGACGATGCACTGATAGTGGTGATGATGCACCTGGCATTGGGGGCCAAGACACGCGCCCTGCAGTTGGGTTATATCCGCGAGCTGATTGGCGGTTACCGTCACCAGGTGCTAATGGGCGACATGAACACCCACGCCACCGATCTGCTCGAGCACTCGCCGCTGCGCGACCTGGGCCTGGTCGCCCCACAAGTCGAGGCCACTTTCCCCAGCTGGCGACCGCAGCGTTGTCTTGATCATATTCTGCTCAGCTCAAGCCTCACGCTGGAGCGTGTAGAGGTGCTGGCGCAGCCAATTTCGGACCACCTTCCCGTTGCTGTCGAGATTCGATTGCCTGATGCATTGACTGTGGATACGCTGCCGGTTTTGAGCTAATTGCCATCACCGTTTGCGGACCTGGGCATGACTGAAGACGCTGAGCGCTGGAAAGAAAAATACCTTAAAAGCATCGAGCAGCAAGAAAAGCTCGAACGCCGTTGGGATGCCCGTCTTGACCTGCTGCGTCGCGGCCTGGTGCGTACCACCCTGGCTGCCGAAGGCAGTGACAAGGTGGTAGACGAATGCATGAAGGAAATGCGCGACGTCATTCGCAGCGGCAACATGGACGCCGGCCTCGCCGGTTTGATTCCGCGCCTTGAGAAAGCTGTACTGGATTCTGAACAGCGTCGCGAAGCCCGCATGAACCAGGTCAGCGATGCGCTGACCGCACTGGTTAGCCAACTGCAAGGTCTCCCGTTACCCAGCGATATTTCGCGGTCATTGAAGAAGCTGGCGAAGAAGCTCGACGGCGGGGTTGCCCAGTCACGCGAGCTGCCGCCACTGTTGGGCGAGTTGAGTGGCTTGCAGGGGCGCGCGCTGTCGGCCCTTGGCAAGACGGGTGAAGAAGCCCGGCCGGGTTTTCTGCAGCGGTTGTTTGGAAGCCGCGAGGAAGATGCACAGGTAGGCGCAGAGCTTGCCCCGGTGGCGTTGCCAGTTGCAGAGGTTGTGCCCTTGGCAGCTGGCAGTATCGAGCCCTCGCGGCCCGATGACGTCGATGCGCTACAACCGCTGGCGGCCCCTGCTGCTCCGACTGCCGAGGTGGCCGAAGCGCCCGAGCTTGAGCTGGAGGCATTTGGCCCGGCGCTGATCGAAACGACCGAAATGCCGCCAGCCCCGTTGCCACAGCTTAAAGCGCCAGTGCCGGACGCTGCAGTTGCTGCCAGCGAGGCATTGGCTGAAGCAGAACCCTTACAAGCCCTTGAAGAAATCTTTGGTGAAGACGGCCCCTATGCCCTGCCTTATGCAGTGGAGCCGCCATACAGCCAGGTTGCCGCGCACATCGAGCAGACCCTGATCGGTCTGCTCGATGACCTCAGCCTGCCCGAGCGACACAAGGCCCAGGCGCGGGAAATGCGCGAGCGGGTTGCCCGCGGATTGAACTGGTATGAGCTGATCCCGGTGCTGGATGACTTGGCAGTACTCATGCTGGCAATCACCGACAGCGGCCAGCACGAATTCGAAACCTACCTGCAGCAGCTCAACGAACGCCTGGAAGGTTTCCAGAGCCATCTGCACGAGGCCAGCGCCGGCCATGCTGACAACAGCACCGCTGCCCGGGAGCTGGATAGCCAATTGCGTGAGCACGTCGACGGCCTGCAGAGCAGCGTGCAAGGTGCCGCTGATGTAGACAGCCTCAAGCACATTCTGGAAAACCGCCTGGAAGGCTTGCTGGTGACCATGGACGAGCACAAGCACGAGCGTGATCGCCGCGAGCAGGAATTGGCCGGTCGCCTGCAAGGCTTGTCGGAGCGGGTGGCGAGCATGGAGCATGAGGCGCTTGGCTATCGCGAGCACTTGGAAGAGCAGCGCCAGAAAGCCCTGCTGGACCCGCTCACCGGCCTGCCCAACCGTGCGGCCTGGAGCGAGCGGGTCGAACGCGAAATGCTCGACTGGCAAGAAAACGGCGGCCACCTGGCGATGGCGATTCTTGACCTGGACCATTTCAAGCGCATCAACGACAACTATGGGCATCTGGCTGGGGACAAGGTCCTCAAGATCGTTGCCGACCAGTTGCGCAAGCGCCTGCGGGGTCGTGATTTCATCGCCCGGTTTGGCGGCGAGGAATTCGTCCTGCTGCTGCCGCAGACCACGCCGGCAGTCGCCGCGCAAATGGCCGAGGTGTTGCGCGCCACAGTCGAAGCCTGCCCATTCCACTTCAAGGGTGAGCGGGTGGTGATCACCACCTCCATCGGCCTGGGCGCATTCCGTTCCGGCGAACGCAGTAACCAGGTGCTCAAGCGAGCCGATGCAGCGCTGTACCGGGCAAAGGAGCATGGGCGTAATCGCGTCGAGCAAGGCTAGCCAGCCACCGTCTCTTCGGCAGGCACAGCGCAGGTGAGCACGTTATACTGTAGCGCTCATACGCTGAGGCCACTGACGTGCTTTCCACGCTTAAAAAAACCCTGATTTCCTTTTTGCTGTTGTCTGTTGCCGGTTGCTCGACGGGCCTGCGCATCGACCGCAGTCATCCTTCTGCCAATCAGGACAACCGCATCCAGTTCGTTGTCCTGCATTACACCAATGCTTCGCTGGAGCGATCCCTGGCGCTGCTTACCCATGGTGAGGTCAGCAGCCATTATCTGATCGGCGATGGCCCGGCCACGGTGTATCAACTGGTGGATGAAAACCGTCGTGCCTGGCATGCCGGTGATAGCCAGTGGCAGGGGCGCACCTGGCTGAACTCCTCGTCCATTGGTATCGAGATCGTCAACCCGGGCTTCACCAATACCCCGAACGGCCGGGTCTGGCACCCTTACAGCGAGGCGCAGATCCAGTCGCTGATCGCGCTGCTCAAGGACATTGTCAAACGCAACAACATCGAACCACGCCATATCATCGGCCACAGTGACATCGCCCCGCTGCGCAAGCTGGACCCGGGACCATTGTTCCCGTGGAAGCGCCTGGCCGATGCCGGGCTGGGTGTCTGGCCGGATGCCAGCGCCGTGGCACGGCAGCAGGCCTACTTCAGCGTCAACCCGCCAAGCGTTGGCTGGTACCAGCAGGAGCTGGCACGGTTTGGCTATCAGATCGATCAGACCGGCGTGCTGGATGTAGCCACACGCCATGTGATCGCCGCGTTCCAGATGCGCTTCCGCCCGCAGCGCTTCGACGGCATGCCGGATGCGCAGACAGCAGCGATGCTGCAGGTACTTAACCGCATGCGTTGAGTCACGGCGGGCGGGGTATTAGTTGCAGCAGCCTTGCGCTGCGAAGAGGCGGGTTAGGTCGACGCAGTTGTATCGACGTTAATGGTCTCATCGCAACCATAAGGCTGCTTCTACAAAGAGCGTGGGTGGATTGCAGCGAAGCGCCAAACGGTGAGGGTGATTCTTGATTCAGTTGCTATACCTTGGTTATCAACTGGATGCCTTTGATGTCAGCCTTCATCGCCTTGCTGCGCCAAATTTTTTACCGTCCCTGGATGCTGGCCACTTTGGCAGCGCTGGCCAGCGCCGCGGTGTTGCTCTCTGCCAGCATCGGCATTGCCCTGCAACAAATGAAACAAAGCGAAAGCGAACAGATGAATGCCCAGGGCGAGCGTTTTCTGGAACGGCTGGAACAGGTGTTCGGCCAGTTGCGCGAAGGGGTCGACCTGCTGCAGGCCCAACCCCTGCGCGGATGCAGCCCGGCGATGCTGGCAGCCTTGCAACAGGTTGGCCTGAACTCGCGGTTCATCTATGAAGCTGCTTATGTGGATGGTGATGTTGCCTGCTCCAACCGCGGTGATGAGCGAGCGTTCGTTCCCTTGCGGGCGCCGGATATCCAAGGGCCGACGTACAGCTACTGGCTTAACACCACCACCGAGCCGAACGAGAACCTGGCAGCACTGATGCTGGGCCGTGGCAAGTTTCTGGTTTCCACCTCCCGTGGGCATTTGACCGATGTGGTGGACCTGCCCCCGGGCGGCAGCCTGGTGGTGGTGCTGGACAACGGCGCCCGGGCCATTCCGGTGCTCGGCCCGCCACAGGTTTGGCCACCGCCCTCGGCCTGGTCGACCAGCCACAAGTCGCTACTGGAACTCAGCGACCGGCTGATCTACCGAATGCCGACCAAGTCGCCGGATTACCAGTTGGTGTTGATCGCCCCCAGGGCCAGTCTGCCGCTGAGGATGAACGGCATGCTCTGGTTGCTGTTCCCCGGTAGCGTGCTGGCGGCCTGCTGCATCGGTTGGTTGGTACTCCAGTTGATTTTGCAACGGCGGTCGATGAGCTCAGAGTTGCAGAATGCCTTGCGTCGTGGAGAGCTGCAGGTGCTCTACCAGCCAATCATCGAGCTCGACAGCCGGCGCTGTGTGGGCGCCGAGGCCTTGGTGCGCTGGCGTCGCCCGGACGGCACCCTGACCAGCCCGGACCTGTTCATCCCGCTGGCGGAAAATACCGGGCAGATTCGCCAGATCACCGACTTTGTCCTGCAGCGCGTGCTTGAACAGCTAGGACAGCTACTGCGCTCGCACCCCAAGCTATACATATCGATAAACCTGGCGGCCTGCGATGTCATGGTGCCACGTATTGGCCGGGTGGCGGCGCGCTTGTTGGCCTTGCATCGAGTGGCACCCAGCCAGATTGCCTTCGAGGTGACCGAGCGCGGCCTGATCGACGTGGTGGTCGCCCGTGACAACCTGCAGGCGCTACGCGCCGTGGGGCACCAGGTGCTGATCGACGATTTTGGTACCGGTTATTGCAGCCTGGCCTACCTGCAAACCCTGCCAGTGGACTGCCTGAAGATCGACAAGGCATTCATCGACGCTCTGGGCCACGATGCCGCCAGTAGCGGCGTGGCCCCGCATATCATCCGCATGGCCCATGACTTGCACCTGCGGGTAATTGCCGAAGGTATCGAGTTCGAGGACCAGGCGGTCCTGCTGAACAGCGAGGGGGTCAATTATGGCCAGGGCTGGCTGTTTGCCCGGCCGCTGAACGCCCGGCAGTTTGCCGAGTTGGTGACTCGCGGACACCTGCCGCGGCGGGTGTAGGTGCGGTAAAGCAGTCAGACCGGCAACGCCATGTAGAACTGGGTCCCCTGCCCCGGCCGAGAAAACACGCCCATGCGCCCTCCGTGCAACTGCACAATCTCCTTGCACAGCGCCAGACCCAGCCCAGCACCGCCTTTCTTGCGACCTACCTGCACGAAGGGCTCGAAGATGCGCCCTTGCTGCCCATAGGAAATGCCCTCGCCGTTGTCCTCGACGCTGATGATCACCCGTTCCCCATGGCGTCGGGCATGCAGGCGTATGCGCCCGCCGTTGGCAGTGTGGCGGATGGCGTTGTGCAGCAGGTTGTCCAGCACCCGGTCCAGTTGGGCGACGTCGGCCTGGATACGCGGTAGCGGCGGGTCCAGTTCCTTGATCAGTTCGATCTGCTTGTTCGCAGCCTGTTCGGCAAAGCGCAATTGCGCCTGCTCCAGCAGTTCGTCGATGGCACAGGGGGCCAGCTCGAGCTTTTGCAACCCGCTCTGATAACGGGAGAAGTTGAGCAGGTCATTGATCAGTTGGGTCAGGCGCTGCATTTCTTCGCCGATGGTTTCCAGCAGGTCGTACTCGCGGGCCTCGGGCGGGAACTTTACCCGCTCGCGCAGCAGGCCGAAGGCCATGTGCATGCCGGTCACCGGGGTACGCAGTTCGTGGGAGGCGCGCAGCACGAATTCGCTGCGCACCCGCTCGAAGGCCCTTTGCTCGGTCACATCGTGCAGCACCATCACCGCGCCGAGGATTGGCCCCTGCGGGTGGCTGACGGGGGTCAGGCTGTAGGTGAGCAGACGTGATTCTTCATCGACCTCCATGTTCAGGTCGTCCGGTGGGCGGTCGAGGCTGCCCCCGCGCAGAACCTGGCGCAGTTGTTGCTCAAGCTCGGGGCGCTGCAAGGCTTCGACCAGGCTGCTGCCCACGCGGCTGTCGTTCCAGCCCAGCTGACGCTGTGCCACCGGGTTGAGGTGCTCGAGGCGGCCCTGGCGGTCGATGATCAGCAGGCCGTCGTCGATGCTGTCAAGCACGGCTTGTAAACGCTGCTGGCCGGCCAACAGTTCGTCAACGTTGGTGGCCTGGTGCTTGCGCAAGGCATCGGCCATCAGACCAAAACGGCGGGTCAGCTGGTTAAGCTCGGCGGCCTGGGTGACTGGCAAGGTAACGTCGAAATTGCCCTTGCCCAGTTGGTCGGCTGCCTTGGCCAAGGCTTCGATCGGTTGGCCGAAACGCCGGGCGATGTTGTGCGCGGTGATAAAGCCCAGTACCAATACCACCAGCCCCATCAGGCCGAGTACACTACTGACCAGCAAGGCGCGGTCACGGGTGCGTTCCTCGCTACGGGTAATCAGGTCCAATGCCTGCTTGTGGGTATCGATCAGGTCGGTGCGCACCTGATTGAACGCAGCCCCAAGCGGCTGATCGACACCCATGCTGCGAGCGGGTGTGGCGCTGTCGCGATAGGTCTGGAGGAAGGACTGGTAATTGCTGCTGGCCTTGCTGAAACCGGTGCGCTCACCACCTTGCTCCAGCCCTTGGTTGAGCAGGTCCTGGAAGTTGTCCTGCAGCAGCCGTAGGCTTTCCGGGGCGGTGTTTTCATCGAGAATAAGCATCAGCTGTTCGCCCAGGTTCTGGCGCAACTTCAGCCCCACTTCCAGGGCATGGGTGGTATCGCGCACCAGCTGCTGTTGCACTGTAGCCATCTGCAGCATGCTGACCAGGCCCAGCAGCAGCCCTAGCAACGCCACAGTGATGAGCGCCGAGATACTAAGGAAAAGCCGCGTGCGCAGCTTCATGGGCGGCCATTTCATAGGTTGTACTGCTTGCGCTTGCGGTACAGGGTAGAAGCATCGATGCCCAAGGTCTTGGCGGCTTGGTCGAGGGTATCGCTGGCGGCCAGTACGGC
Organism: Pseudomonas sp. BP6; assembly: GCF_017875935.1. Taxonomy (NCBI): domain Bacteria; kingdom Pseudomonadati; phylum Pseudomonadota; class Gammaproteobacteria; order Pseudomonadales; family Pseudomonadaceae; genus Pseudomonas; species Pseudomonas sp. BP6. Next base: position 5,252,512 of record NZ_JAGINI010000001.1, on the reverse strand, counting down.
ACCGATATGGGCACGTTCCAGCTCATCCAGGCTAAGCGCGGCACCTACGCGTGGGGCATTGCCGGCGGGTTGTTCGCCCATGCCCAGGTGGCTGATTTCCACGCGTTCCTGCGGGCAGATGATGCTGGCCCGTTCCACTACGTTGCGCAGTTCGCGAATGTTGCCGGGCCAGCGGTAATTGAGCAGGGCGGCGCGCGCCTCATCACTGAAACCACGGGCGGGTCGGGAGTATTCCTTGACGAAACGGGCGAGGAAACGGTCGGCCAGGATGAGGATGTCTTCACTGCGCTCGCGCAGGGGGGGCAGGTGCAGGGTAATCACGTTCAAGCGATACAGCAGGTCTTCGCGGAAGCGGCTTTCGCGCACCATCTCTTCGAGGTTTAGGTTGGTGGCAGCCAGGATACGCACATCGGCACGTCGGGTAACCGGGTCGCCGACACGTTCGTATTCCTTGTCCTGAATGAAGCGCAGCAGTTTGGGTTGCAAGGTCAGCGGGAAATCGCCGATCTCGTCGAGGAAGAGTGTGCCCCCGTCAGCCTGGTTCACCCGTCCCAGGGTGCTTTCGCTGGCGCCGGTGAAGGCGCCGCGGGTATGGCCGAATAGCTCGCTTTCCATCAGCTCGGCGTTAAGCGACGGGCAGTTGATGGTCACACAGGCTTTGCGTGCACGCTTGCTCCAGCCATGAATGGCACGAGCCAGCTCGCCCTTGCCGGTACCCGATTCTCCAAGGATGAGGATGTTGGCGTCGGTGATGGCGACTTGGCGGGCAGTTTCAAGCACCGACATCATGGCCGGGCTATGGGAATCCAGGCCGTCCTTGGGCTTGCGTACTTCACCTTCCAAGGCTTCCAGGCGCGCAGAAAGCTGGCGCACCTCCAGTTGCTTGGCGGTGGCCAGGCGCAACTGGTCGGGGCTGCACGGTTTGACCAGGTAGTCGGCAGCGCCGGCCTGTATGGCGTCTACTGCGGTGTCGATCGCCGAGTGCGCAGTGACGATCACCACCCGCATCCACGGGGCCTGGATACGCATTTGCGCCAGCACGTCGAGGCCGTTGTCTTCACCCAGGCGCAAATCGAGGAAGCACAGGTCGAACACCTGGCGTTGCAGCAGGCTCTCTGCCTGGGCGGCACTGTTGGCCGTGGCCACACTGTAGCCCTCGTCTTCCAGGCAGTAGCGGAAGGTGCGCAGGATTGCGGACTCGTCATCCACCAGCAGAATGCGGCCTTGGTTGTCCTGGGCTGATTCCATTTCCTGTGCTCCTTAGGATAGATCTTTATTTAGTGTGGGAAAAATCGGGCAAGTTGCATGGTCAATTCTGAAGGATTCTGTCCTTTGCATGCTAGCCAATGGCCAAACGATGCCCACGAGCCGCGATTCTTCAATGATTTGCTTAGAGGCACGCGCTGGCACATTGGTTGCGATGATTTTCAGATTTTGCCCACGAAGGAGGCACTGTCATGCCCTTTTCCCTGCGTACAGCCGTTTTGGCCGCCACCCTGCTGCCAATATTTACCCCAGCATTCGCCGACCCTGTGCAGGACGCGCGCCTGGAAGGCGCCCTGCAAACCGCTTTGTCACTGAACCGGATGCTCGACCCATTTCGTATCAAGGTTGAAGTGAACGGCAAGCAGGCGCGGCTTTCCGGTGAGGTGGAGAACGAGGTCGAGCGGCAGTTGGCCGAGGACGTGGCCCGTGCTACCCGGGGTATCGAACAGGTAGAGAACCTGCTGCAGCTTAATACCCAACTGGTGGAGCGTCCGCTGGAGCTGCGTGCCTACGCCCAGCGCCTGGAAGACGTGACCCTGGCGGCTGTGGTGCGTGCTCGGCTGTTGTGGAGCCGTACCACCGAAAAGGCACCTATAGAAGTACAAAGCAGTGAGGGTGTGGTGACGTTGCGTGGCAAGGTCGACAGTGCCGAAGCCAAGGAGCTGGCGGGCGTGCTGGCGCGTACCACCGACGGCGTGTATCTGGTCAACAACCTGGTCAGCCTCGATACCGCCGCCATGGCTAAGGCGCGGGAAACACCAGTGGGCGCGCCAACCGGGCCGCAACCAAGCGACAGCTGGGTCGTCGACAAGATCCAGAGCAGCTATCGCTTCAGTCGCAACCTCGATGGCCTGAACCTGAAGGTGGCCAGCGAAGCAGGCATGGTGCGGCTCTCGGGCGAGGTGGTTAGCGCGGAGCAGAAAACCATCGCTGTGGAGATCGCCCGGCAAATCATCGGCGTACGGGGCGTGGATGCTGACCTGCTGAAGGTGGCCACCAAGGTCGAAGGCTGATCGTGCAATTCGCACGAACCCACAGGCGCCATCGTGCAGGATACGTCCTCGTGGTGTAGTTGCTTATTGTATAACTAGTTGATTTATAACGATTTTATAAAAATCAAAAGGCTGGCATGCAGGCTGCAATTACCTGTTCAGGTTTGAACAAAAATTACAGCAGGAGGAGCCAGCATGAATCGCCAACCCGTCAACCGCTCGCAGAGCGCCGCACTGCCTTTGCGCCAGGTGCTGACACTCGGCATGGCGATGCTGCTGACCTTGGCCGCTGGCCTCTTCTATTACAGCTTGCAGACGGCGCGTCTGGCTGAGCAGGTGGCAGCTCAAACTGCCCTGTTGACGCAGATTCAGGTAACTCGTGCCAACACCTTGGCCAAGGCCGCTGACTGGCAGCCAGCTAGCCAGGCCATTGCCTCACCGGCCACTGTGGAAAAAGTTGTTCCCCAGGAGCGTTGGGTTTTTTGACCTGACGGCCGGATCGATTCCGCAAAAGAAAGGAGAACTACCATGCTGAGTTGGGCTATCACTTTTCTCATCATCGCCATTGTCGCCGCCGTACTGGGCTTCGGTGGTATCGCGGGCGCTGCAACAGGTATCGCCAAGATCCTGTTCATTGTCTTCCTGGTGTTGTTTGTAGCCTCCTTCTTCTTTGGACGCGGACGAGGTTAAAGATGGGCAGGAAGCTTCGTTCAGCCGTGGTCGCCGCCCTGTTGCTGGGCTGTAGCGCGGCGGCCATGGCGGCCAATGACGGCCAGGCTCGGGTTGACCAGCTGCTCGGCTCGGACCCGGAGTACCGGGAAACCTGGCAGGACACCATCGAAGGCGAGGAACGCCTGCCCGATTGGGTGGTCAACCTGACCGGCAGTGCCCAGCAGCAGATGTCTGCGGTTACTGAAGACGGCGACAAGTTTCTGGTCGGACCGCTGTGCGAAAAGCAGGACAATTGCACCTATAAGCGGCTGATCGTGGCGTTCAGCTGGGACAAGGATGATGCCTACGGGATGCTCGTGGAGGTGCCCGAAGGTTTGCCGAGCGACAAGTCGCCCACCCGTCATGCGCAGTACCGCTGGCTGGGCAAACCTGACGACGGCATGAAGGCAATGCTGCAGGAGCAGCTCAAGCGTGACCCGAACTGGTACTGAGCATTTATTGCCGGCATGGATGAAAGGTCACTCACTGTCACGTAATAGAAGCTGAAGCTTTCTATAGTTCAGCCTTCTATGATGCGCCGCCCCGAGGAGGGGTAGCACATGACCAAGGGGCCGGGCTGCTCTGATTGTTCCAGGATCGGAGAGGCCTAGGGGTACAGGGAGTGCCTCCAGTAATGGGCCGGGTCAGGAAAGGCGAAATCGGAAGTTTCAGGTCGGCGGTGTCACAGGGATGCCTTGCCAGACCTGACTTCCGAGGAGCCATGTAGGAAACGTCGCTTCCCTTGCGCGTTTTTTCCCCTGAGACACATTTTGTCTCGACCGTACATCAATTTTTTTTCGGACTTCTCGGCGCTTCTACAAGTGGCATTTCCGCCATTCGGATTGTCGAACAGGCCATCCTTCGTGCCCAATCTGTACCGCCAAATCTGCCGAAATATGGCGGTTTGGTCTTGTTCGGGATTCCGAATGTTATAAATCAAGCACTTGCGAAGCTGCCAACTAGGTCGAAAACAGTATGCATAAACGGCATGCGTCATGCGTTTCCGGCATTAGCTTTCGCCCCTTGCCGTCGCAATAGTTGCCGCCTTTTTCGCTGGCCAGAGCGCCCTGTCGCTCGCCTGCGGTGTCCTTACATGACGTCGCCTGACGGAAGACCTTACTGCTCGTGACCTTGCCTATGGCTCTGTTACGCGTGTTTCCGCCAGGTGCCATGACCACTAAAACAAAGGGTAAAGACATGAAGAAGGCAAAACTGAGCCTCGCCTGGCAGATCGTTATCGGTCTGGTCCTGGGTGTTGCAATCGGCGCGCTACTGAATCATTTCAGTGCAGAAAAGGCATGGTGGATCAGCAACGTCCTTCAGCCCGCTGGTGACATCTTCATCCGCCTGATCAAGATGATCGTCGTCCCGATCGTGATTTCGTCGCTGATCGTGGGTATCGCCGGTGTTGGCGACGCGAAGAAACTGGGCAGCATCGGGCTGAAGACCATCATCTACTTCGAAGTGGTGACCACGATCGCCATCGTCGTAGGCCTGGTGCTGGCCAACCTGTTCCACCCGGGCGCCGGCATCGACATGAGCACTCTGGGCACTGTGGACATCTCCAAGTACCAGGCGACAGCGGCCGAAGTGCAGCATGAGCACGCGTTCATCGAAACCCTGCTGAACCTGATCCCGTCGAACATCTTCGCAGCGCTGATGCGTGGCGAAATGTTGCCAATCATCTTCTTCTCGGTGATGTTCGGCCTGGGTCTGTCGAGCCTGCAGGCAGAGTTGCGTGACCCGCTGGTTCGTACCTTCCAGGCCGTTTCGGAAACCATGTTCAAGGTCACTCACATGATCATGAACTACGCCCCGATCGGCGTGTTCGCCCTGATTGCCGTGACCGTGGCCAACTTCGGTTTCAGCTCGCTGCTGCCGCTGGCCAAGCTGGTGCTCCTGGTGTACTTCGCGATCGCTTTCTTCGCCTTCATGGTACTGGGCCTGGTGGCCCGCGTGTTCGGCTTCTCGGTGATCAAGATCATGCGCATCATGAAAGATGAGCTGATCCTGGCCTACTCCACCTCCAGTTCGGAAACCGTACTGCCGCGGGTGATCGAGAAGATGGAGAAGTACGGTGCGCCAAAGTCGATCTGCTCGTTCGTGGTACCGACCGGCTACTCGTTCAACCTCGACGGTTCGACCCTGTACCAGAGCATCGCGGCGATCTTCATTGCCCAGCTGTACGGTATCGACCTGTCGTGGAGCCAGCAACTGCTGCTGGTACTGACCCTGATGGTTACCTCCAAAGGCATCGCTGGTGTGCCGGGCGTATCGTTCGTGGTACTGCTGGCCACCCTGGGCAGCGTGGGTATCCCGCTGGAAGGCCTGGCCTTCATCGCCGGTGTGGACCGCATCATGGACATGGCCCGGACTGCGCTGAACGTTGTGGGCAACGCCTTGGCTGCGTTGGTCATTGCTCGCTGGGAAGGCATGTACGACGCCGCCAAGGGCGAGAAGTACTATGCCTCGCTGATGGCCGAGAAGCGGGAAGCTGTAGTGGTTGGCGAAACCGCCAAGCGCTGAGCCTGATGGCTGTTTGACCAAGAGCCCCGACTTGTCGGGGCTTTTTGTTATCTGCGTGATCTTGAGCCGCGCCTGCAAAGGCTCGCGATCGCCAGTCACAGGCTGCGATACGCTATTATTCGGGCACTTTTCAGGGGGAACATACGGATGCTCAACGGCCTTTGGCTCGGATTTTTCCTGGTGGCGGCGGTGTCCGCCCTGGCCCAATGGCTGGTAGGTGGCAACGCTGGCATCTTCGCGGCAATGGTCGAAAGCATCTTTGCCATGGCCAAACTGTCGGTCGAGGTAATGGTGTTGCTGTTCGGCACGCTGACCCTGTGGCTGGGCTTTCTCAAAATCGCCGAAAAAGCCGGCATCGTCGAATGGCTGGCCAAGGTGCTGGGCCCGTTGTTCGCCCGTCTTATGCCGGAGGTGCCGCCCGGCCACCCGGCCCTGGGCCTGATCACCATGAACTTCGCTGCCAATGGCCTGGGCCTGGACAATGCCGCCACGCCGATAGGCCTGAAGGCCATGCGGGCGCTGCAGGAGCTGAACCCCAGCAGCACTACGGCAAGCAATGCGCAGATTCTGTTCCTTGTGCTCAACGCCTCGTCGCTGACCCTGCTGCCGGTGACCATCTTCATGTATCGGGCCCAGCAAGGTGCGGCAGATCCGGCCATGGTGTTCCTGCCAATCTTGCTGGCTACCAGCGTCTCGACCGTGGTCGGCCTGCTGTCAGTGGCGGTGATGCAGCGCTTGCGCCTGTGGGACCCGGTCGTGCTCGCCTACTTCATTCCCGGTGCCTTGCTGCTGGGTGGTTTCATGGCTTTTCTTGGCACGTTGTCGGCGGCTGCGCTGGCAAGTCTGTCGTCAGTGTTGGGCAACCTCACGTTGTTTGGCGTGATCATGCTGTTCCTGGTGATCGGCGCCCTGAGACGCGTGCAGGTATATGAAGCCTTTGTCGAAGGTGCCAAGGAAGGCTTTGATGTGGCCAGGAACCTGTTGCCCTACCTGGTGGCGATGTTGGTGGCGGTGGGTGTGCTACGTGCGTCAGGTGCCCTTGAGCTGGCCTTGGAAGGCATTCGCCATGCGGTGAACTGGATGGGCATGGATACACGCTTCGTCGAAGGCTTGCCGACGGCGCTGGTCAAACCGCTCTCTGGCAGCGCTGCACGGGCGATGCTGATCGAGACCATGCAGACCCACGGCGTGGACAGTTTCCCGGCGCTGCTGGCGGCGACTATCCAGGGCAGTACCGAAACAACCTTCTATGTGCTGGCGGTGTACTTTGGTGCCGTGGGCATCCAGCGCGTGCGCCATGCAGTGGGCTGCGCACTGCTGGCCGAGTTGTCCGGCGTGATCGCGGCGATCTTTGTCTGCTATTGGTTCTTTGCCTGAACCTTCAGTTGTGCCTGATTGGCCTGGGTGATGGTCCAGTTCACGACTTGCCCCACCAGTTGGTCGCTGGCCTGGCCGAAGCCGGCGACCACTGCTGATACCCGTGTATCGTCCAGCGGTTGGCGGATTTCGAAGCGCTTGCTGGCCAGGATGCGTTGGTTGCGGCCCTGGACCAAGCGAGCGTCATAGCGGATCACCACCTCCACTCCCCCATCTGTGCGGTATTCACTCTGAAATGCCTGCAGCTCGCCGGCCAACTCGTAGTCAGCCTGCAGGTTGCTGTCGTCGGCGCTCAGGCGCTGTACCTGGCCCTCTCGCTGGAACCCATCGAGCAAGCGGTTGCGCAGCAGTACCGGGGCCGCATCGCTCCAGCGCGCGCCCTTGTAGCTGCTCACCACATTGCCTTGGGGAATCACGGCAATCCTTGGCCCCGCCAACACTTCACTGGCCAGTGGCTTGTTCAGGCGCAATGACCAGTCCAGCGCCGGTGCCGTGCGGCTAGGTTGATTTACCGGCAGGCGATAAAGGTCCACAGGTTCGCTCTTCGGCAGGATCGAGCAGGCACTGGCCAGGCTCAGCGAGGCCGCCAGGGTCAGCAGGCGCAGCGACGGATTCATGGCTGGAACTCCTTGTTGTTGTCGCGGCCAAGCAGGTAGCCGCTTGGGTCGGCCTCCAGTTGCCGGGAAATGCCTTTGAGTGCGTTAAGGGTTTCGCGCAGTTCACGAATGGCCGGGGCAAGCTGGTTCAGGCTCTGGGCGCCGTCACCAATAGCCTCGCTGTTGTTCTGGAGCAGGTTATTGATGGTTGCCGTGCTTTGGGCCAGTGACTGCATGGCCTGTTCGGCACTGCCGATCGCCTGTTTGCCTTCGCTAGCCAGCAGGCCGTTGGCATTGCGCATCAGCGCCTGGGTTTCGGCCAGAGTGGCGCCGGCCTGCTTGCCCACCTGCACCAGCTGTGCGATGGCCTCGGCGATGCTGCCGTGCTGCCCGGCAAAGGCGCCGGTGGTCTTGTCGAGGTTGGCCAGGGTGTTACTGAGGTGGCCTATGTTGTCCTCGGAGAACATCTGGTTGGCGTTGTGTAGCAACAGGTTGATGTTGGTCACCAGGTCGCTGCTGTCGTTGAGCAGGCGCGAAATTGGCGATGGCGACGCGATGATCACCGGCAGCTTGCCATCCTTGCCTTTAAGCTCGGGGCTTTGCGGGGTGCCACCGCTGAGCTGGATGAACGAGTTGCCGGTGACGCCGGCCAGGGTCAGTTTGGCCTGGGTGTCTTCCTTCACGGGGGTATCGGCGCTCAGGCGCACCCGTGCCAATACCCGACGCGGGTCTTTCGGGTCCAGTCGCAGGGTGGACACGTCGCCCACCTTGATGCCGTTGTACTGCACCGTGCTGCCGGGGGAAAGGCCGGACACGGCTTCGTTGAACACCACTTCGTAATCCTTGAAGGCGTCGTCGACACTGGATTTGGCCAGCCACAGGCCGAACAGCATGGCCCCGGTCACCACCAGAACGGTGATCAGGCCGATGAGGACGTGATGGGCTCGGGTTTCCATTGCTCAGCGCTCCTGCCCGGCACGGGTGGCAGCCTGTTCGGCTGCGCGCCCGCGTGGGCCGTGAAAGTATTCTTGGATCCAGGTGTCGTTGGTCTTCTCGACCTCGGCCAGCGGGCCGGCCACCAGGACCTTCTTTTGCGACAGCACCGCGATGCGGTCGGTGATGGTGTACAGGGTGTCGAGGTCGTGGGTGATCAGGAACACCGATAGGCCCAGCGCATCGCGCAGGGTAAGGATCAACTGGTCAAATGCTGCCGCACCGATCGGGTCCAGGCCAGCTGTGGGTTCGTCGAGGAACAGGATGTCCGGATCCAGGGCCAAGGCACGGGCCAGCGCTGCGCGCTTGATCATGCCCCCCGACAGCGAGGCCGGGTACTTGTCGGCAGCCGAGATCGGCAACCCGGCAAGGGCCAGTTTCACCCCGGCCAGGTGCTCGGCATCACTACGAGACAGCCCGGCGTGCTCGATCAGCGGCAAGGCCACGTTTTCGGTCACCGTCAGCGAAGAGAACAGCGCGCCCTTCTGGAACAACACGCCAAAGCGCCGTTCGACCAGTGAACGCTGTTCTTCGCGCAAGCCGGCCAGGTCCTGGCCGAGCACCTTGATCTGCCCTTGATTGGGGCGGCGCAGGCCAATGATGCTGCGCAGAAGCACCGACTTGCCGCTGCCTGAGCCCCCTACCACGGCGAGGATTTCGCCACGGTACAGGTCAAGGTCAAGGTTTTCATGTACCACCTGGCGGCCGAAGCGGTTGCAGATGCCGCGGGCTTCGATTACGCAATCCTGGCCACTCACCAGCCCATCTCCATGAAGAACAGTGCTGCCACCGCATCCAGCACGATGACCACAAAAATCGACTGCACCACTGCCGAGGTCGTGTGTGCCCCCACCGACTCGGCGCTGCCGCTGACCTTGAAGCCTTCCAGGCAGCCGATGGCGGCGATCAGGAAGGCGAAGAACGGTGCCTTGGCCAGGCCTACCAGGAAGTGCTGCACGCCAATGTCGCTTTGCAGCAGCGACAGGAACATGGCCGGTGAAATATCCAGTGTCAGGGCGCATACCACCGCACCCCCAACGATGCCGCAGATCATCGCGACAAAGGTGAGCAACGGTAGCGAAATCAGCAGGGCCAGTACCCGCGGCACCACCAGCAGCTCCATGGGGTTGAGGCCCAGCGTGCGGATGGCGTCAATTTCTTCATTGGCCTTCATCGAGCCGATTTGCGCGGTGAACGCGCTGGCAGTGCGGCCGGCCATGAGAATGGCTGTCAGCAGCACGGCGAACTCGCGCAGGAACGAGAACGCAACCAGGTCGACGGTAAAAATGGTCGCGCCGAAGTCAGCCAGCACCGTGGCGCCAAGGAAAGCGACTACGGCGCCCACCAGGAATGTCAGCAACGCAACGATGGGCGCGGCATCCAGCCCAGTCTGTTCAATGTGTGCCACTACAGGAGTGAAGCGCCAGCGATGTGGCTGGAAAGCGCGGCGCAGCAAGGTTTCGAGAATCACACCGACGAAACCAAGCAATTGCATGCTGTCCTGCCAGAGCGTGCCGACGGCGCAACCGATACGCTCCAGCAGCTGCAACAGCACATTGCGCTCGGCCTCCTTGACCGGGATGCAGTAATCCTGGACCGAGCAGTAGACATTCTTCAGCAGCGCCCGGCTGGCCTCAGGCAGTTCGTGGGTGCAGCGCGACAGGCGCTCGGAGCCTAGCAGTTCGGCCAGCAGCGAAGCGCCGGCGGTGTCCAGGCGGCCCAACTGGCTGAGATCGGCGACGGTGTCGGCAGCGCACTGCGTGCGCAGGCGCTCGCTCTCGCGCTTGAGGTTGGCGTAGTGTGCCAAGGTCCAGTCACCGGTAATACGCAGGCAGGCCGGTTGGCTGCTGGTGTCCAGGGTGGCGCAGGGGGTGGTCATAGGCTCCATGCAATTGACTCGGCGCTAAGGCTTAGGGGCTGATCATAGCGCAGGGGGCAGGGGCTGTTTGGTGATTATGTGCTGTGTGCACGCTTGGCAACCGTGACCTGGAGCAGCCTCGAGTTGCGAAGCGGTCGTGAGCGCGCACGGAAGTGGCGTGCTGTACCGACCCTTTCGCAGCACAAGGCTGCTCCGGCGCTAGGCAGGGTGTCAATTACCCGCTGGTGCATCATTGACCACCTTGAAGCGCAGCACACCGATCACTTGCCCATCCTCGGTCAGCACCCTCACCTGCCACTTGCCTACCGGGTTGGGTGGGAAGTTCTGCTTGTGGGTCCAGGCCCGATAGCCTTCCTTGCGCCCGCCGTGGATGTCCAGGGCAATGCGGTCGACCTCCTTGCCGTCCTTTTGCCACACATGGTAGATCCGTTCGTTCAGGCCGCGTGGTGCGTTGATGGCGGTATAGGCATACAGGCCACTGCTGCGGATGCGGCTGGCAGCAATTTCGTCCAGTGAGTCGCCGGGTTGGCGGTTCAGCACTTCGGTACTCACCGCCACCTCGGTCATCCACAGGGTTGCCGGCGGTACCCAAGAGCGCAGCAGCCAGCCCCCGGCACCGACCGACAGGGTAACCAGCACCAGTGCCACCGCGCGGCGCCAATTGTTGATCGGGAAGCTGCTGGCCAGGCTGGGGAACGACAGGACCATGGCCGCGATCAGGGCCAGCTTGAAGCTTTGTGCGGTGGTCAGGTGCAGGATGATCGGGAGCGCGGTCAGCAGAGCAGCGAACAACGTCAGGGTATGCAGCGCCAGGAACAGCCAGCGCCGCGGTGCCAGCCACTTGTAGTACAGCGGGTCGATGATCGAAACCAGGCCGGCTGCGCCGAGCAAGCCGGTGAAGACCAGCTGACCGCTGTTCCAGGTGGTTGTGATGAAAAAGAACGGCAGCACGAAGAACAGCGTTTCCTGGTGGATCATCTGCGTTGCGTAGCGCAACAGCGGCTGAGGGATCTCGCGGTTGAAAGTGCGCGCGAACAGCCCGGTGAGGGTGTTCTCCAGCATCAGCCAGACCCAGCTGACCAGCATGAGCACAGCGACCCAGCTGGCCAGGCCGGCTTGGCGGTCGACCAGGATGAAGCTGCCGATACCAGAGAGGAAACCGCCGAGCGCGATGATGCCGGGGTAGCGCTTGAGTAGTTCGATGATGCGCTGGACGATATGGGGGATTTGGGGCATTGGGGGCTACAACAGAAAAGTGAGGTGGCTGTGCCAGCTTCTGCGCGGGCAACCCCGCGAAAGGGCAAGTACTGGCAAAAGGATACCGCCGATTCACTGCCGCCGTGTAGCACCACTGGGCCGTTCAGGCCCTTGCCGCCGCCAGCGCAACAGCCCCGCCGCCAGGACCAGCCCTACAAGCAAGGCCATCAGTCCGTAAAGCTCGTCATAGCCTAGCAACGGCTTTTCGATGCGCACATAGCCATCTTCCTTGAGCAGAGCCTTCAGCGCCTCGTTGGCCTGTTCCAGGCTGACCTGGCGCAGCTTGCGCACCGGGTTGGCAAAGCGCCCTTCGGTATAGTCGTTCAGCGCCCCCCAGTAGTAGTCGGCCAAGGCACTGTTGCCTTGGGTGCTCCAGCTTTCCTTGCCGATGCTGGCTTCCTTGATGCGGGCGAAGGTGTCCGGGTCCAGCCCTTCCTTGCGCAGGTGGTCGAACATGCCCTGCATCACCTTGATGGCCTTGTCGATGTCATCGCGCTCAAGGTCCGCATTGAGGCTGAGCAGGCCGGTGTCGCCAAAGCTCTCACGCTGCACGGAGGGGCCGTAGGATAGCTCGTTGCGCAGGCGCAGCTGGTCGTACAGCGCCCAGTCCAGGTAGCGCGACAGCAGGTCGAGTGTGGCTTGGTGGTCGTTGTCCAGCACCGGCTCGATGAACAGCCAGTGCAGTTTGACGCCATCGCCCAGCCAGCCGCGGGTCAGGTTGCGACGCTGCTCGGCCTGTCGGGTGATGCTTTCAAGGTTGCGACGCTCTTCTGGTTCAGTGGCGGGCAGTTCGCCAAACGACCGCTCCAGATAGGCCGGAAGCAGGCGGTCGAGGCCACCGACCATGATCAGGGTCATGTTGTTGGCCGCGTACCAGCGGTCACGCAAAGCCTGTACTTGCGCCAAGGTCATGTCGTCGAGGTTGGAGCGCTCCGGGCATTTCAGGCCCAGCTCGGTGGCCAACTGGTCGCTGGCGGGGTGGCCGATATCCTGGCGATCGAGCCAGCGCTGCAGGTGGCCATAGTGGCCGCCATCTTCGCGCTCTATGATGCGCTTGGCGGTGGCCAAGGTCTTGGCGTCGATGCGGGTATCGCGGATGACTGCCAACAGCAGGTCGAGGACCTTACGCTGGTTGCGCGCCGGGGCCTCGATGACAAAGGTGGTGTCGGCACTGCTGGTATAGGCGTTCCACTCGCCGCCAAGCGCTTGCAAGCGCTCTTCCAGCCCGCCTTCGCCTGTTTCGTCGATACCACTGAACAACAGGTGCTCAAGCAGGTGTGGCAGCTCTTTCTGCTCGCAGTCGAAATCATCCAGGCCCACGCCGACCACCAGACGAATCGCCACATGGTCACGTTCGTAACCGTTTTTCAGGATGACCTGCAGACCATTAGGCAACAGGTAGCCTTCAACCCGCGAGCGGTCGAGGGCGAACGAGGGCAGGCTGCAGATCAGCAGGCAAACGAACATCAGGCAACGCATGGGCGAGCGAGGGTCCTCAGCTAGGAGAAATCACGGCTGGCGGGCTTCATCGGGCACACTGTCGAGCATCAGCCCTCCGGTGTCCGAGCCGCCCAGTACCACATAGGCACTGCTACAGAACAAAGAGTTCAACCGCTTCATGTCGGCGATCAGCTCCAAGTGTAGCGAACTGGTTTCGATACTTTGCACGACCTTGCGCTGCAGGCGGCTGACATGGGCGTGGGCGAGGCGCCGTTCCTGGGCACGGAACCGGCGCTTTTCCCGCAGCAGCAAGCGGGCGCTTTCCGGGTCTGCACTGAGGAACACTGACAGGCCCAGGCGCAGGTTGGCCAGCAATTGCTCCTGAAGGCCGGACAGCTCTTCCAGGCCTACCCGGGAGAATTCCCGGCGCTGGCTGGTTTTCTGCTGCTGGACCTTGCGCAGCATGCGTTCGATCAGGTCACAGGCGAGTTTGAGGTTAATTGCCAGCTCTATGATTTCGGCCCAGCGGCGGTTGTCCTGCTCGCTGAGGTCTTCCCGTGACATCTGCGCCAGGTACAGCTTGATTGCGCTGTACAGGACTTCGGCGTCTTCGCCCAAGGCGCGAACTTGCTGTGGCAAGGCGGTCTGGGTACCACGCAGGGCTCCAAGCATGGCTTCGAGCAGGCTGTCGACGATGTCCCCCAGGCGCAAAGTCTCGCGGGCGGCGTTGGCCAGGGCCAGGCTGGGCGTTTCCAAGGCCGAGACGTCGAGGTGGCGCGGACGCATCTGGCCATTGCCGGTTTCCCGTTCAGGCAGCAGGACGTTGCACAGTCGCCCCATCGGTTTGACGGTGGGCAGCATGATCAGACAGCGCAGCGTGTTGTAGAGCAGGTGAAAACCGATGACCAGTTCCTGAGGGCTGAAACTCAGCGAGTCCATCCATTCCACCAGCGGGTGCAGCACAGGGATGATCAGCACCAGGCCGATCAGCTTGTACAGCAAGCTGCCCAAGGCCACCCGACGCCCGGCGCCGTTCTGCATGCTGGTACTGATGAAAGCCAGCAGCCCGCTGCCGATGTTGGCGCCGACCACCAGCCCAATGGCTACCGGCAAGCTGATCAGTTCGGCGCCGGCCAGGGTTGCGGTGAGCAGAACCGCAGCCAGGCTGGAATAGGAAATCATGGCGAACATTGCCCCGACCAGAGCGTCGAGCATGATGTCGCCGGTCAGTGAGGCAAACAGCACTTTCACGCCCTGGGCATGGGTGATTGGCGCAGCTGCCTGCACGATAAGTTCAAGTGCCAGGATGATCAGGCCAAGCCCGATGCCCACCCGACCCAGTTGGCCGGCCCGTGTCTGCTTGCGCGAAAGGAAGAAGATCACGCCAAGGAAGATCAGCAGCGGCGACAGCCAGGACAGGTCGAAGGTCAGTACCCGGGCCATCAGTGCGGTACCCACGTCGGCACCCAGCATGATCGCCAAGGCCGGGGTCATGGCCATCAGACCCTGGCCGACGAACGAGGTGACCAACATGGCCGTGGCGTTGCTGCTTTGAACCATGGCCGTGACCAGAATTCCGGCGATGAATGCCAGCGGGCGCTTGTCCATGTTCTGGCTGATGATGCGCCGCAAGTTTGAGCCGAATACCCGGAGGATGCCGGTACGCACAATGTGGGTACCCCAGACCAGAAGCGTCACGGCCGAGAGCAGGTTGAGCAGGGTCAGCATGGCGAAGGCCCCCTGTTGCAAAGGCCCATCGGGCCAAGAAATGAAACGTGAGCGTTTGAAGAATTTTCAGTGCTCACTCAAAGCTTTAGTTGTTTTGCCCAGCTGTCGCCAGCTTCGCATGGCAGTCATTTATTTGAAACAGATCTGAAATGAATGATTGCCTGTGCGGGTCGCTTCGCGAGCAAGCCCCCACAGTGATCACGCACAGAAAAAAAACGGGCATGAAAAAGGGCCCCGCGAAGGGCCCTTGCTGTACTGCGCTTCCTTGGCCTTATTGACCCGGAATGTCTTTGCGCAGTTTCACCGGTTCATGATCTTTGCCTTCCTTGCGGGCCATGGCGGTGCGCATGCGTATATTGATGGCTTCCACCCCCAGCGAGAAGGCCATGGCGAAGTAGACATAGCCCTTCGGCACATGCACATCGAACGCTTCGGCGATCAGTACGGTACCGACCACGATCAGGAACGACAGCGCGAGCATCTTCAACGACGGGTGCTTGTCGATGAAATTGCTGATGGCGCCGGCGCACAGCATCATCACCAGCACGGCCACGACGATGGCGGCGATCATCACCGGCACGTGGGACACCATGCCCACTGCGGTGATCACCGAGTCCAGCGAGAACACGATGTCGATGATGGCGATCTGGATGATGGTGTAGAAGAACTTGCCACCTGCGCCTTTGGGCTCCTCTGCGTTCTCGTCCTCGCCTTCCAGGCCGTGGTAGATCTCCTGCGAGCTCTTCCACAGCAGGAACAGGCCACCGAAGAACAAAATCAGGTCACGGCCCGAGATGCCTTGGCCGAATACCACGAACAGGTCGGCGGTAAGGCGCATGACCCAGGTAATCGACAGCAGCAGCAGGATACGGGTGACCATGGCCAGGGCCAGGCCGAAGATCCGGGTGCGTGGCTGCATGTGCTTGGGCATGCGGCTGACCAGAATCGAGATCATGATGATGTTGTCGATACCGAGGACGATCTCAAGCGCGGTAAGGGTGAAAAAGGCAACCCAGATTTCCGGGCTGGTCAGCCATTCCATGTATTTTCCTTCGAGCGGTAATGGCAACGCGCCCCGGTCAGGGCGCGTCGCGTACGTGATACGGATGTATTAAAGACTACTGAACAGCGGGAAAATCCCCATCAGCAGTGCGCCGAGCATTATGCACAGGCATACCAGCACTGCCCACTTGAGCGTGAAGCGCTGATGATCGCCGAATTCGATACCGGCCAGGGCCACCAGCAGGTAGGTGGAGGGTACCAGCGGGCTGAGCAGGTGTACCGGCTGCCCGACGATCGACGCACGGGCCATTTCCACGGGGGTGATGCCGTAGTGGCTGGCGGCTTCGGCCAGCACCGGCAGCACGCCGTAGTAGAACGCGTCGTTGGACATGAAGAAGGTGAACGGCATGCTCACGATCGCGGTGATTACAGCCAGGTATGGGCCTAGCGCTTCAGGGATGACCGCCAGCAGGCTCTTGGACATGGCGTCGACCATGCCGGTGCCGGACAGGATACCGGTGAAGATGCCGGCGGCGAAGATCAGCCCGGTTACGGCCAGCACGCTGCCGGCGTGGGCAGCAATGCGGTCCTTCTGTTGTTGCAGGCATGGGTAGTTGACGATCATGGCGATACTGAAGGCAATCATGAACAGCACTGGCAGCGGCAGTACACCGGCGATCAGTGCGGCCATCAGGGCGGCGGTCAGGGCACCGTTGAAGTACAGCAGTTTGGGCCGACGTGCGTCCGGGTACTGCGAGACGGTGATTTCGCTGTGGTCGATGTCGTCGGTAGGCAGATGCAGTTCGCCCAGGCGGGCACGTTCGCGCTTGCCATACATGTAGGCAATGGCCAGGATCGCCAGCACACCGAACAGCATGGCCGGGATCATCGGCACGAAGATGTCTGACGGGTCTACGTGCAGGGCGCTGGCAGCACGCGCGGTCGGGCCACCCCACGGGGTCATGTTCATCACACCGCCGGCTAGGATGATCAGGCCGGCCATGATCCGCGGGCTCATGCCCAGGCGGCTGTACATCGGCAGCATGGCGGCGCAGCAGATCATGTAGGTGGTGGCGCCGTCACCGTCCAGCGAAACCACCAGGGCCAGTACAGCGGTTCCGACCGAGACTTTCAGCGGGTCGCCCTTGACCAGCTTGAGGATCTTGCGCACGGCCGGGTCGAAGAGGCCGGAATCGATCATCAGGGCGAAATAGAGGATGGCGAACATCAGCATCACGCCGGTAGGTGCGAGCTTGCTGATGCCCTCTAGCATCATGGGGCCGATCTTGGCGGAAAAACCACCGAACAGGGCGAACAGGATCGGTACCAGAATCAGCGCGATCAAGGCCGACAGGCGCTTGCTCATGATCAGGTACATGAAAGTGATGACCATGGCAAAGCCGAGGAAGGTCAGCATGGCAATACTCCAGGCGTGGCGCGGCGAAAGGACAGTCGATTCGGGCGTATCAGCGCGTAGCGCGCTGTGCGGGGAGCATGCGGAGGGGGACTACGAAAAGGCGGGCACAGGAATACATCAGAATCACCATTGTTGTTGTTGATTGGGCCGGGCGCGGTATTGACCGGGTGCCCTGGCTGACCGGTCTTGTGCCGGTAGTGGGCGCTATCCTAAAAGGGCAAGCTTTCAGCCAGCTTTCGCTGAAGCAAAGGTGACGAGAGGTAGGTGATGCAGGATGTAACCGAAGGTGGCTGCCATTGTGGTGCCGTGCGCTATCGGCTGGAGGGCAACCTGACGGACATTGCCCACTGTCATTGTTCGATCTGCAGGCGGGTCAGCGGTGGACTGGTGGTCACCTGGCTTACCCTGCCCCGTTCCGGGTTCCAGTGGTTAACGGGCGAGCCGAACTGCTATGTGGCGCCAGCCAGTTGCAGCCGCTACTTCTGTGGGCAGTGTGGGGCGCATGTGGCGCTGGTGACCACGCATAGCCCGCAGACGATCGATGTGACGGTGGCGACGCTGGATCACCCTGAATGGGTGCGAGCCAACCGGCATATCTGGGTGGGCAGCCGGTTGCCCTGGTTGCATCTGGATGAGGATTTACCCTCGGAAAACGAGGAGAGCCTGTAGGAACGGGCTTGCCCGCGAGAGGGCCAGCCCCTGCATGCATCACAACTGCAGACCGCCAGCAGCCTTGTGCAACGCCCGCAAGTGCTCGCCGATCTGCTTCACGTTGGCCTCGACCGCTGCAATTTCCTTGGCTCGCGACGGCTCCAGCAGCGCCCTCACCTCTTTGTCCAGGCTGGTGCTCAAGCGCAACAGCTGTGCCTGCCGCTCTCTGCTCACCTGCTCGAGGTGCTTGCGCTCTTCTGGCTGCGGCAGCCCGTAGCCTTTGGAATCGAGCAACTCTGCCGGGCGGCTTAGAAAACCGCTGTTGGCAAGCATTTGCTTGAGCGTGGCATCGGCTTTGTTGATGCTGCCATCTTTCAATGCTGCGGCATTCAGGTAGCGCTGCTTGACCTCGTCCTGGGCCAGCAGAAGCTGCCGGCGCAAGCTGGCCTGCTCAAGCAGAAGCAGCGCCGCGCTGGTGCGCAGGTCAGCCTTGGTGAACCAGCTACGGCGCTGCTCGGCATCGAGGGCCAGCCAGTCCTCGACCAGCGCTTGCTTGATTGGCAACTGCTTTCTCAGCACCTCGAACATCGCCTGGTAGCGGTCGCGATAAGAATCGAAGCGGTAGCCCAGGCGTAGCGCTTCGCGTGGGTTATCAAGCACGCTGGTGTCTGCCAGCCCCCTGCCCTTGAGCACGGCCAGCAAACCGTTGGGCATGATGCTGTCCAGGTCGTTGAGGCGCGGATTGGCGGTGCCGCTGCGCAGCAGCTTCAATGACTCCACTGCACAGTTGTTGGACAGGAACCAGTAGTTGCCGTCATAGCTCCAGTGCATCTCGGCGGCCTGGCGCACCAGGTTCTCGATTTCGTCGCGGTTGAGCTTCAAGGGCACCGAGGCCAGGCTGCGCAGCTCGGTCTTGGTGTATTCGTCGATCACCTGGCCCAGCGGCAGCACGAATAGCCGCGACGGGTAGTTGCCGACCAGGCCGTCCCAGCTGGACAGTTGCACGTCGTTGACGAAGGCGCGGTACGACAGCACCAGGCTTTGGTCGAGGTCCAAGCGGCAATCTGGTCCGCGTGGGCGGCCCGGCTTGCAGATCACCAGGCGCAGCATGCTGTGCCCCCAACGGCTGGCCAGGTTCTGATTGGCTTCAGCCAGCAGGTAGTCCACTTCGTAGACCCGCTCCGGGTCGATTTCACCTAGCGGCTGGCGGGCGAAGTCGCTGCCGGCATTGATGAAGGGTAAGCCTTTGGCACAGGTGCTCTGTTGCGGTGCCCAGCCGAAGTGTTCGTGAAGGTATTGGTACAGCGCCGGGCGACGGCAGCTGTAGCTCGGGTCGAGGAGGAAATACTCCATGTTGACCGCGATGTATTCCTTGGGGCTGCTCAACTCATAGCTGTCGGGGCTGCGCACGAATTGGCCATTGTGCTGTTCGCGCTCGCCACGTCGGCCCACGTACTGCTGCCACCCGGCCAGGTCGAGCAGGCGTGGGTCGTCGCTCAGGGTGAAGCGGCGGTCGGCCTGGCCGCGGCATTCTTCCGGCAGGCCGACCTTGCCTAGCGTGCCTTGCTGGCGCTTGCAGCGTGCAATCACTGATTTTTCGGCGCTGGGCCACAGGCGGGCACGGTCGTAGAGATGGGTGAGCTCGTGCAGCACGGTGGCCAGCAGCTCTTCACGCACCGTGCCATGTGGGCGATTGGTGCGCTCGCTGGCGGCGCTGCCATCGGTGAGGCTGGGCAGCAAGCGGCGGTTGAGCTCGAGGGTGGATATCAGTGATGCCTGCCCGTAAGTGTCGGGCGGCATGCTGTCGCTCCAGCTGACCCGCACGCGGCGGTCCAGCTGCTGCTTGAAACGCGGTGGCAGCTTGCCCACTGCCTCGTCGAGCAGGGCTTGGGAGGCTTGTGCTTGTTGCGGGTCGAGGCCGGAGGCCTGCAGCTCAAGCTGCAGGTCGGCCAAGGCGGGCGTGCCGAGCAGCGTCAGGGCGCAGCCGAGCAGCCAGGCACGCACGCGCTTCACAGTGCGAGTATGGCTTCAGCCAGTACCTGGTCGCTGGCGCTGCGCGCTTCCGGTACGCGCTCGCGCAGGGTATTGAAGGCGGCCTCGAGTTGGACGCCGCGGATGTCACCGTTGCTGGCGACGAAGCTTGCAGCGTCGTCGTGGGCTTCGCGCACCACTTTGGAGTCGCGGATCGATGTGGTGGTGTCCGAGGTGAAGTCGATCGAACGGCCAAAGGCACGCACGATGATGTTGCTGGTGGCCACCAGGGTCTGTGCCTGGGCCAGGTCGGCCAGCAGCAGCATGCCGAGGGAAGCGGCAATCAGCGGTTTGCGCATGGAGCATCTCCGAAAAATACAGGGAGTCAGGTGTAGTTATTGGACGAGAATTGCCTGCGCCAGTTCCAGATCGCCGACGGCGTGTCGTGCGCAATTGTGGCGTAATGATTCCAAGGCGGCTTCCAGGCGTGCACCACGGATCTGCCCGTCGCTGGCAACGAATGCGGCGGCATCGTCGCGGGCCTGGGTGACCAGTTTGCGATCGAACGGTGCGGTTGTGACCTGGCTGGTGACATAGCCGGTGATGACCAGGCTTTGTGTGGTGGTATCCATGGCATGGGCGCTGGCCATGCCTGCGGTGGCGAACAGCAACGGCAACAGATAACGCATGAGCTTTCTTGAAGGCTGGAAAAATGAACGGCGAAGCCTACCTCAGGTGCGAGGGCCGAAGCCAACGCACCTGTTGTGCATGGCGCGTATCAGAGTGCCAGGATGGCCTGGGCCAGTTGTGCATCGCTGGCTTGCAGGGCCGGCATGTTCGAACGGATGTGTACAAAGGCGCTTTCCAGTCGGGCGCCGCGGATAGCGCCCTGAGTGCCGACGAAGCTGGCAGCGTCATCGCGGGCTGCCTGGACAATCTTGTCGTCGCGGAACGAAGAGCTCACGTCGGAAGTGGCGTCGGTGGAGGCAGCAACGGCGCCCACTACCGCGTCGGTGGTGACAACGAAACTGGTGGCGTTGGCAGTGCCGGCCAAGCCTAGCAGCAGGACGGCGCCAAGCAGGTGTTTACGGTTCATGATTGTGGACTCCTGGGTAGGTCAGGTTGGTTCTGCTGTATCGGACGTTTGCAGGGCGCGTCACGGTACGTTTTCATCAACTGGTTCTAGCAGACGGTTAGGCCAAGCGTACCACGCAGTGCTGCCTAGAGATGACAACGACCGCAATGCCAGGTAACTGTTATGGTTTATTTAAGTTTCTGTAAAACTGTACCTGTCGCAATCTGAAGCACGCTACTGCGCGTCTGTCGGGCAATAAAAAACCCGCTGCAGTCACCTGCAACGGGTTTGAGGAATTCACGGTGCCGGCGAAGCCGGCAAGCCGGGAGCTTAGCGCCAGAAAGGCTTGCTCAGCTCTTCGTAACGCTGCGACTCGCTGATACCGGCATCTGCAAGCAGGCGGGAGTCCAGGCGAGCCAGTTGACGACGGCTGGTCATACGACGCTGCCACAGCAGCAGGGTCGACAATGCGCGCAGTGGCATCGAGGCGTTGGATTGCTGGGCGTTGCTTTCAAAAACCAGACCGGAACTGAGGGTACGTTCCATGATGCTTCATCCTTCCGCTTATGGCGGGATTAGGTAGTGATTTAACTGATGCCAATGATCCTCCTCTGTCGTCCATAACAGTAGATACAGTTCAGGTGAAAGAGGATGGCTCAGTTAACTGTGTAACCCTACTGTTGCACTCGAAATAGGCGCAACTGTACCGGTCTGCACACATATGGTGCGTTTTACTGCGGTTGAGGTTTTAGAAAGGCGGGGAAGGGTTAAAATACCAGTACAGTAGAACAGTTTTAAACGTTAACTGCGTGGCACAGATTTGCTGACCCGGTCGCGTGTCGTGACAAGGTCGGAAGTGGAACCGAGAATGTCAGCAATACAGCGGAGATTGCAGGGGGCTGCTGTGCAGCCCATCGCGACACGCGGCCGCTCCTACAGGTCGCGTTAGCGGAACAGCGGGGGGAAAGCCGCTGTTCTTGCTACGACTGGATCAGCTAGCCAGCATGCGCCCGGTTTCTTCCAGGTTTTCGTGCCAGCTCAGGGCTTCACGCAGGATGTGCGGGGTATGGCCGCCACGCTGGCAGGCGCGGTCGAAGTAATCGTTCAGTGCAGCGCGGTAGTCTGGGTGCACGCAGTTGTCGATGATCGCCCGCGCCCGCTCGCGCGGCGCCAGGCCACGCAGGTCCGCCAGCCCCTGCTCGGTGACCAGTATGTCCACGTCGTGCTCGGTGTGGTCGACATGGCTGACCATTGGTACCACGCTGGAAATCGCGCCACCTTTGGCAATCGACTTGGTGACGAAGACCGCCAGGTGAGCATTACGGGCGAAGTCGCCGGAGCCACCGATGCCGTTCATCATCCTGGTGCCGCAGACGTGGGTGGAGTTGACGTTGCCGTAGATATCGAACTCCAGTGCGGTGTTGATACCGATGATGCCCAGGCGACGTACCACTTCCGGGTGGTTGGAGATCTCTTGCGGGCGTAGTACCAGCTTGTCCTTGTAGCGCTCCAGGTTACCGAATACATCGGCATTGCGGCGCGTCGACAGGGTGATCGAGCTGCCCGAGGCGAAGCTCAGCTTGCCGGCGTCGATCAGGTCGAAGGTGGAGTCCTGCAGTACTTCGGAGTACATGGTCAGGTCTTCGAACGGTGACGCGATCAGGCCGCACATCACCGCGTTGGCAATGCTGCCAATGCCGGCCTGCAGCGGGCCAAGCTTGTTGGTCATGCGGCCTGCGTCCACTTCCTTCTTGAGGAAGTTGATCAGGTGGTCGGCGATGCCCTGGGTTTCGTCATCTGGCGGCAGCACAGTGGACGGCGAGTCCGGCTGATCGCTGATGACGATACCGACGATCTTGGCCGGGTCGATCGGGATCGCGGTGCTGCCGATGCGGTCGTCGACCTTGACCAGCGGGATTGGCGTACGGGTCGGGCGGTAGGTTGGGATATAGATGTCGTGCAGGCCTTCGAGGTTGGTGTTGTGCGAGAGGTTGATCTCCACAATCACTTGCTTGGCGAAGATCGCGAAGCTGGCCGAGTTGCCCACCGAAGTGGTTGGCACGATGTGGCCTTGCTCGGTAATGGCCACGGCTTCGATGACCGCGATGTCCGGCAGCTTCAGCTGCTGGTTGCGCAGTTGCTCGACGGTTTCCGACAGGTGCTGGTCGATGAACATCACCTGGCCGTCATTGATGGCTTTGCGCAGGGTGCTGTCGACCTGGAACGGCATGCGGCGGGCCAGTACACCGGCCTCGGTCAGTTGTTTGTCCAGGTCATTGCCCAGGCTGGCGCCGGTCATCAGGCTGATTTTCAGTGGCGATTGCTTGGCACGTTCGGCCAGTGCATGCGGTACGGCCTTGGCTTCGCCGGCGCGGGTGAAGCCGCTCATGCCGACAGTCATGCCGTCCTCGATCAGACCAGCGGCATCAGCCGCACTCATTACCTTGCTGTGCAGGGAGGACAAGCGGATACGATCACGGTACATGGATTGTTATCTCGGGCTACTGAAACTACTGCAGCGCAGTCTAGAGATTTCGCCCATTGCCGTCCCACGACCATGGTCGTATGAGAAGCCTTGTATTTGAGCCGTTGATCCGGATCAACAAAAGAAAAGCCCCGGCAGATTCTGACCGGGGCTTCCTTTATATCAGCGGGTTTGTAGCGACTGTTGTCACTCCACCGCCTTGACCATGTCCTCGATGACCTTCTTGGCGTCACCGAACACCATCATGGTCTTGTCCAGATAGAACAGTTCGTTGTCCAGGCCGGCATAGCCACTGGCCATGGAGCGTTTGTTGACGATGATGGTCTTGGCCTTGAACGCTTCGAGGATCGGCATGCCGGCGATTGGCGACTTGGGATCGTTCTTCGCCGCCGGGTTGACCACGTCGTTGGCGCCCAGCACCAGCACCACGTCGGCCTGGCCGAACTCGGCGTTGATGTCTTCCATCTCGAATACCTGATCGTACGGCACTTCAGCCTCGGCCAGCAGTACGTTCATGTGCCCGGGCATACGGCCCGCCACCGGGTGAATCGCGTACTTCACGGTCACGCCGTTGTGGGTAAGCTTCTCGGTCAGCTCTTTCAGCGCGTGCTGGGCGCGGGCCACCGCCAGGCCGTAGCCCGGAACGATGATCACGCTGTCGGCGTTGCTGAGCAGGAAGGTGGCATCGTCAGCCGAGCCGGACTTCACCGGCCGCTGTTCTTGCGAACCTTGCGCCGCGCCAGTGTCGGTATCGCCACCGAAGCCGCCGAGGATGACGTTGAAGAACGAACGGTTCATCGCCTTGCACATGATGTACGAGAGGATGGCACCGGACGAACCTACCAGGGAGCCGGCGATGATCAGCATCGAGTTGTTCAGCGAGAAGCCGATGCCGGCCGCTGCCCAGCCCGAGTAGCTGTTGAGCATCGACACCACCACTGGCATGTCGGCGCCGCCGATCGGAATAATGATCAGCACACCCATGATGAAGGCCAGGACCAGCATCAGAGTGAAGGCACTGTAGTGGCCAGTGAAAGTGAACAGCAAGCCTAGGGCGATGGTTGTCAGGCCGAGGATCAGGTTCAGTTTGTGCTGGCCAGCGAACTGTACCGGTGCGCCCTGGAACAGGCGGAACTTGTACTTGCCCGACAGCTTGCCAAAGGCGATCACCGAGCCGGAGAAGGTAATGGCACCGATGGCAGCGCCGAGGAACAGTTCCAGGCGGTTACCGGTAGGGATCGGGTCGCTGATGGCAGCCACAATGCCCATCGACTGCGGCTCCAATACGGCGGCAATGGCGATGAATACCGCGGCCAGGCCGATCATGCTGTGCATGAAGGCGACCAGTTCGGGCATCTTGGTCATCTCGACGCGCTTGGCCATGATCGAGCCGGCGGTGCCGCCGACCAGCAGGCCGACGATGACATAGCCGATACCGGCGGTGGCAAGTTCAGCCCCGAGTTTATAAATGAGGCCAACCGTAGTGAGGATGGCGAGCCCCATGCCGATCATGCCGAACAAATTGCCGCGCCGCGAGGTGGTCGGGTGCGACAGGCCCTTGAGCGCCTGGATGAAGCACACCGAGGCGACGAGGTAGAGGAGCGTTACCAGATTCATGCTCATGCTTACTTCTTCGCCTCGTTCTTGGTTTTCTTCTTGAACATCTCAAGCATGCGGCGGGTGACCAGGAAGCCACCGAACACGTTGACTGCGGCAAGGGCTACGGCCAGCGTGCCCATCAACTTGCCGGCCGGGGTCACGGTCAGGGCTGCGGCCAGCATGGCGCCGACGATCACGATTGCCGAGATGGCATTGGTGACCGCCATCAATGGGGTGTGCAGCGCCGGGGTGACGTTCCACACCACGTGGTAGCCCACATAGATGGCCAGCACGAAAATGATCAGGTTATAGATGCCGTGGGAAATCAGCATGTCTTCCATTGTCGTGCTCCTTAGCCGTTTTTGCGGACGACTTGACCATCACGGCACATCAGGCAGGCCGCGACGATGTCGTCTTCGAGGTTGATGATCAGCGCGCCGTCCTTGTCGAACAGCAGCTTCATGAAGTCCAGCAGGTTGCGTGCATACAGTGCCGAAGCATCGGCACCCACCTGGGCCGGCAGGTTGGTCGGGCCGACGATGGTCACGCCATTCTCCTGCACCACCTGGTCTGCGACGGTCAGCGGGCAGTTGCCGCCTTGGGCGGCAGCCAGGTCGATGACTACCGAGCCAGGCTTCATCTGCGCCACGGTTTCGGCGCTTAGCAGGGTCGGCGCCTTGCGGCCTGGGATCAGCGCGGTGGTGATGACGATATCGGACTGCTTGGCGCGCTCGTGCACGGCCTGGGCCTGGCGCTGCATCCAACTGGCCGGCATTGGTCGGGCATAGCCGCCAACGCCTTCGGCGCACTCTCGCTCCTCGTCGGTCTCGTATGGCACGTCGATGAATTTTGCGCCCAGTGATTCGATCTGCTCTTTCACAGCAGGGCGAACGTCGGATGCTTCGATCACCGCACCCAGGCGCTTGGCTGTGGCGATGGCCTGCAAGCCGGCAACGCCGGCACCCAGGACCAGCACGCGTGCCGCCTTGACGGTACCGGCAGCGGTCATCAGCATCGGCATGAAGCGTGGGTAGTGATGGGCTGCCAGCAACACGGCCTTGTAACCGGCGATGTTGGCCTGCGACGACAGCACGTCCAGGCTCTGCGCCCGCGATGTTCGCGGCGCGGCTTCCAGGGCGAAGGCGGTAATACCGCGTTCGGCCATCTTGCCGATCAGTTCCCCGTTGAAGGGGTTGAGCATGCCCACCAGAAGGCTGCCGCTGTTGATCAGGGCCAGTTCCTGGTCGTTGGGGGCGACCACTTTGAGTACCAATTGGGCGCCGTAGGCATCGGCAGCGCTCCCAATGGAAGCACCCACGGCTTCATAGGCACTGTCCGGAATGGCGGCGTTGAGCCCTGCCCCCCGTTGAACGGTGACCTGATGGCCCTGGCCAATCAGTTTCTTGATGGTTTCGGGGGTCGCAGCGACCCTTGTCTCACCGGTCTGCGTCTCGAGAGGAACACCAATGTGCACGACTATTTCTCCTGCGGTGACCTTTTGTCTTTGTAGAAGCCAGCACACTTCGGATGGTGCGCTGGGGCGGCTGTGGAGCGCCAACCCGCCGGATCCCGGGCGGGGCGAAGCATTTTGCAGACGAACCCAGAGGCCTTCAACCGGTTCTGGAGCGAAACGAAGTCAAAACTACAAGTCACCCTGTGACCGCTTGTCGCAGTGATAGGGCTGCAGCCCTTCAAGCATGGGCCATTGGCAGATTAGGAGAAAAAATCAAAAAAAAATCGGCCAATTCGCTTACGACTAGTTGGATGTCGCAAAATAACTCGCTAAGCCGCGTACTTAGCAGGGTTAAAGGGTATTTTTGTGCTTGCGTTACAGTTTGCGTATATGCGACATATACATATATCTGTAGGTGTTTAAAATAATTGACTACAGAGTCAATTCGTCGCGCTTGTCCCTGTCTTATTGATGTAGGCCTGAGCCTGGCTCACAAGCCAGTCGCGAAAAGCTCGTAGCGAGGCCGACTCCACCTTGCGCTCTGGAATCATCAGATAGTAGGCCTTGTCGCTACTCAGGGCATGCCTGTTAGCGACCACCAGCCTACCCTCCTCCAACTCCCGCTGGATCAGGAACGGTGGTATCAGGGCAATGCCCATGTCGTGCATGGCCGCCTGGGCGAGCATCGAGAATAGTTCATAGCGCGGGCCTGTCATGTCGCGCTCAACGTGCATGCCCACACTGCCGAACCATTGCCGCCAGGCATACGGGCGTGTGCTCTGCTGCAGCAATGGTAGTTGCGCGATGTGGCGTGCTTCGAGCACGCCTTGGCCGTTCAGCAGTGTCGGGCTGCAAACCGGTACCGGGTTTTCGCCCATCAGTTGGTGCGACTGGGTGCCTGACCAGTCTGCATCACCAAAATAGATGGCTGCATCGAAGGCAGTGTCGGCAAACAGGAAGGGCCGGGTGCGGTTGGTAAGGTTGACCGTGACCTCCGGATGGCGCTGCTGGAAGTCCTTGAGCCGTGGTAGCAGCCATTGAGTGCCAAACGTCGGTACTACCGCCAGTTCGATCACATTGGCGCCTTGCTGGCGCATCACCGACAAGGTATCGCGCTCCACGGCATCCAGTTGGGCCGCCACCTGGCGACTGTAGGACAGGCCGGCTTCAGTCAGCGTCACGCCGCGGCGCGAACGGCGGAACAGTTCCACATTGAGGAAGGCTTCAAGACCGCCGATCTGCCGACAGACGGCACCCTGGGTCAGTGCGAGTTCCTGGGCAGCCTTGGTAAAGCTCTCGTTACGGGCTGCCGCCTCGAAGCAAATCAGGGCGGCGGTACTGGGGATCTTACGGCGCATGTACGTCAACCTCACTTGTAAGGCTGTCAATAAGGCGTTTTGCCGATTTACGGAGTGACAAAATATCACTAATCGGTGCGCAATCCTCGTTTGTCCCCGCCGCCGATCAGGCCTAGGCTCAAAGGCACAAGAAACTGCCCCCTATTTCGAGGATTCGCTCATGGCCGGTAAAGCAAGCTTCAACTGGATCGACCCGTTGCTGCTGGATCAGCAGCTCACTGAAGAAGAGCGCATGGTGCGTGACAGCGCTTATCAGTTCGCCCAGGACAAGCTGGCACCGCGTGTGCTCGAGGCCTTCCGCCACGAGCAGACCGACCCCGCGATCTTCCGCGAGATGGGTGAAGTCGGCCTGTTGGGTGCAACCATCCCCGAGCAATACGGTGGCAGCGGCCTGAACTATGTGTGCTACGGCCTTATTGCTCGCGAAGTGGAACGTATCGACTCGGGTTACCGCTCGATGATGAGCGTGCAGTCGTCGCTGGTGATGGTGCCGATCAACGAATTTGGCACCGAAGCGCAAAAGCAGAAGTACCTCCCCAAACTGGCCAGTGGCGAGTGGATTGGTTGCTTCGGTCTGACCGAGCCTAACCATGGCTCCGATCCTGGCTCGATGATTACCCGGGCGAGGAAGGTCGATGGTGGCTACCGGCTGACCGGCAGCAAGATGTGGATCACCAACAGTCCCATCGCCGATGTGTTCGTGGTGTGGGCCAAGGATGATGCAGGCGATATCCGTGGCTTTGTACTGGAAAAAGGCTGGCAAGGTCTCAGTGCCCCGGCCATTCATGGCAAGGTTGGCCTGCGCGCCTCGATCACTGGTGAAATCGTCATGGACAATGTGTTCGTGCCGGAAGAGAACATCTTCCCGGACGTGCGTGGCCTCAAGGGCCCGTTCACCTGTCTGAATTCGGCTCGCTATGGTATTTCGTGGGGGGCGCTGGGTGCCGCTGAAGCCTGCTGGCACACCGCTCGCCAATACACCTTGGATCGTCAGCAGTTTGGTCGTCCACTGGCCGCCAACCAGTTGATACAGAAGAAGCTGGCCGACATGCAGACCGAAATCACCCTGGCGCTGCAGGGCTGCCTGCGTCTGGGGCGCATGAAGGATGAAGGGACGGCTGCGGTGGAGATCACCTCCATCATGAAGCGCAATTCCTGCGGCAAGGCGCTGGATATCGCCCGTATGGCGCGTGACATGCTGGGCGGCAACGGCATCTCCGACGAGTTTGGTGTGGCCCGTCATCTGGTTAACCTGGAGGTGGTCAACACCTATGAAGGTACCCACGACGTGCATGCACTTATCCTGGGGCGTGCGCAGACTGGTATCCAGGCGTTCTATTAATAAGGAGCAAGCCATGGGCGCGCTATCACATCTGCGGGTGCTAGACCTTTCGCGCGTGTTGGCCGGCCCGTGGTCTGGTCAGATTCTGGCTGACCTTGGCGCCGACGTGATCAAGGTCGAGCGCCCTGGCAGTGGCGACGATACCCGCTCATGGGGGCCGCCTTTCCTAAAGGATGTCGAAGGTGAGGACACCAGTGAGGCGGCTTACTACCTGTCGGCCAACCGCAACAAGCGCTCGGTGACCATCGACTTTACCCAGCCAGAGGGGCAGCGGTTGGTGCGGGAGCTGGCGGCGAAGTGCGATATCGTCATAGAGAACTTCAAGGTGGGTGGGCTGGCTGCCTATGGCCTGGACTACCAGAGCCTCAAGGCGGTAAACCCGCAGCTCATCTATTGCTCCATTACCGGCTTCGGTCAGACCGGGCCCTATGCCAAGCGCGCTGGCTATGACTTCATGATCCAGGGATTGGGTGGGCTGATGAGCCTGACCGGTCGTCCGGAGGGTGAAGAAGGCGCGGGGCCGGTCAAGGTGGGTGTGGCGCTTACCGATATTCTGACCGGGTTGTATTCCACGGTCGCCATGCTGGCTGCTCTCGCCCACCGGGATCAGACAGGGATCGGCCAACATGTCGACATGGCATTGCTCGATGTGCAGGTCGCCTGTCTGGCGAACCAGGCAATGAACTACCTGACCACGGGCACCCCTCCTCGTCGGCTGGGCAATGCACACCCCAATATAGTCCCCTACCAGGACTTTCCGACGGCAGATGGCGATTTCATTCTTACTGTGGGTAATGACAGCCAGTTCCGTAAGTTCGCCGAGGTGGCTGGGCAGCCGCAGTGGGCGGAAGACCCGCGCTTCGTTACCAATAAGCTGCGGGTGGCCAACCGGGCCGAGCTGATACCATTGATCCGTCAGGCTACGGTATTCAAGACCACGGCTGAGTGGGTGGCCCAGCTGGAGGCTGCTGGAGTGCCATGTGGGCCTATCAATAACCTGGCGCAGATGTTCCAGGACCCTCAGGTATTGGCGCGTGGGTTGGCGGTGAGTATTCCGCATCCATTGGCGGGTAATGTGCCGCAGGTTGCGAGCCCGATACGGTTGTCGGAGACGCCAGTGGAGTATCGCCGGGCGCCACCACTGCTGGGCGAGCACACCGAAGTGGTGCTGGGGGAATTATTGGGGCTGGATGCCGGCGAGGTACAGCGTCTGCGTGTTGCGGGTGTGCTTTAGATGAAAAGCGGGGAGGCCGACAGGCCTCCCCGCTTTGCTTTTCTGCGCTATCAAGGTTTATTGAAATTAAAGGTTGACGCCCTCTCGAATCCCCTTATAATGCGCCCCACTTCCAGCGACAACGGAACGACAAACTCCTTGAAATTCAATGAGTTAGACAATTCTGAAGGTGCTGCAAGGGCTACGATCAAATGATCGAAAGCGGTTAAAAAGGTGGTTGACAGTGCTTCTAAGTGCTGTATGATTCGCCTCCCGCTACGAGAGATCGCAGCGAGCCAAGTGTTTGAAGCTAAACGAGTTTCTCGCAAAAAACTTCAAAATAAACGCTTGACAGGCTCTGAGGAAAGCGTAGAATGCGCGCCTCGGTTGAGACGAAAAGCTCTTAACCAAACGCTCTTTAACAAATCGAATCAAGCAATTCGTGTGGGTGCTTGTGAGTACGGACTGATAGTCAAAAAGATTATCAGCATCACAAGTGGCCATGCGAGAAATCACATAGTCATTTGAGATTGCTGAGCCAAGTTTAGGGTTTCTTAAAAACCCAAGCAGTATTGAACTGAAGAGTTTGATCATGGCTCAGATTGAACGCTGGCGGCAGGCCTAACACATGCAAGTCGAGCGGATGACGGGAGCTTGCTCCTTGATTCAGCGGCGGACGGGTGAGTAATGCCTAGGAATCTGCCTGGTAGTGGGGGACAACGTTTCGAAAGGAACGCTAATACCGCATACGTCCTACGGGAGAAAGCAGGGGACCTTCGGGCCTTGCGCTATCAGATGAGCCTAGGTCGGATTAGCTAGTTGGTGGGGTAATGGCTCACCAAGGCGACGATCCGTAACTGGTCTGAGAGGATGATCAGTCACACTGGAACTGAGACACGGTCCAGACTCCTACGGGAGGCAGCAGTGGGGAATATTGGACAATGGGCGAAAGCCTGATCCAGCCATGCCGCGTGTGTGAAGAAGGTCTTCGGATTGTAAAGCACTTTAAGTTGGGAGGAAGGGCAGTAAGTTAATACCTTGCTGTTTTGACGTTACCGACAGAATAAGCACCGGCTAACTCTGTGCCAGCAGCCGCGGTAATACAGAGGGTGCAAGCGTTAATCGGAATTACTGGGCGTAAAGCGCGCGTAGGTGGTTTGTTAAGTTGGATGTGAAAGCCCCGGGCTCAACCTGGGAACTGCATCCAAAACTGGCAAGCTAGAGTACGGTAGAGGGTGGTGGAATTTCCTGTGTAGCGGTGAAATGCGTAGATATAGGAAGGAACACCAGTGGCGAAGGCGACCACCTGGACTGATACTGACACTGAGGTGCGAAAGCGTGGGGAGCAAACAGGATTAGATACCCTGGTAGTCCACGCCGTAAACGATGTCAACTAGCCGTTGGAATCCTTGAGATTTTAGTGGCGCAGCTAACGCATTAAGTTGACCGCCTGGGGAGTACGGCCGCAAGGTTAAAACTCAAATGAATTGACGGGGGCCCGCACAAGCGGTGGAGCATGTGGTTTAATTCGAAGCAACGCGAAGAACCTTACCAGGCCTTGACATGCAGAGAACTTTCCAGAGATGGATTGGTGCCTTCGGGAACTCTGACACAGGTGCTGCATGGCTGTCGTCAGCTCGTGTCGTGAGATGTTGGGTTAAGTCCCGTAACGAGCGCAACCCTTGTCCTTAGTTACCAGCACGTTATGGTGGGCACTCTAAGGAGACTGCCGGTGACAAACCGGAGGAAGGTGGGGATGACGTCAAGTCATCATGGCCCTTACGGCCTGGGCTACACACGTGCTACAATGGTCGGTACAGAGGGTTGCCAAGCCGCGAGGTGGAGCTAATCTCACAAAACCGATCGTAGTCCGGATCGCAGTCTGCAACTCGACTGCGTGAAGTCGGAATCGCTAGTAATCGCGAATCAGAATGTCGCGGTGAATACGTTCCCGGGCCTTGTACACACCGCCCGTCACACCATGGGAGTGGGTTGCACCAGAAGTAGCTAGTCTAACCTTCGGGAGGACGGTTACCACGGTGTGATTCATGACTGGGGTGAAGTCGTAACAAGGTAGCCGTAGGGGAACCTGCGGCTGGATCACCTCCTTAATCGACGACATCAGCCTGCTGATGAGCTCCCACACGAATTGCTTGATTCATTGTCGAAGACGGTTTTTCCTGGTCAGAACCTGGAAATGAGCATTCGCATCGAATGTTGATTTCTGGCTTTTGTCAGATCGTTCTTTAAAAATTCGGATATGTGATAGATATAGACTGAACACCAGTTTCACTGCTGGTGGATCAGGCTAAGGTAAAATTTGTGAGTTCTGCTCGAAAGAGCAACGTACGAATTTTCGGCGAATGTCGTCTTCACAGTATAACCAGATTGCTTGGGGTTATATGGTCAAGTGAAGAAGCGCATACGGTGGATGCCTTGGCAGTCAGAGGCGATGAAAGACGTGGTAGCCTGCGATAAGCTTTGGGGAGTCG
This sequence comes from Pseudomonas sp. BP6, assembly GCF_017875935.1. NCBI lineage: Bacteria > Pseudomonadati > Pseudomonadota > Gammaproteobacteria > Pseudomonadales > Pseudomonadaceae > Pseudomonas > Pseudomonas sp. BP6. The sequence continues at coordinate 5,219,689 of NZ_JAGINI010000001.1, read as the reverse complement.
GCAAACAGACTGTGATCCAGAGATCTCTGAATGGGGGAACCCACTCAGCATAAGCTGAGTATCTTGTACTGAATACATAGGTGCAAGAGGCGAACCAGGGGAACTGAAACATCTAAGTACCCTGAGGAAAAGAAATCAACCGAGATTCCCTTAGTAGTGGCGAGCGAACGGGGACCAGCCCTTAAGTTGATTTGAGATTAGTGGAACGCTCTGGAAAGTGCGGCCATAGTGGGTGATAGCCCCGTACACGAAAATCTCTTATCAATGAAATCGAGTAGGACGGAGCACGAGAAACTTTGTCTGAATATGGGGGGACCATCCTCCAAGGCTAAATACTACTGACTGACCGATAGTGAACCAGTACCGTGAGGGAAAGGCGAAAAGAACCCCGGAGAGGGGAGTGAAATAGAACCTGAAACCGTATGCGTACAAGCAGTGGGAGCCTACTTTGTTAGGTGACTGCGTACCTTTTGTATAATGGGTCAGCGACTTATATTCAGTGGCGAGCTTAACCGAATAGGGGAGGCGTAGCGAAAGCGAGTCTTAATAGGGCGTTTAGTCGCTGGGTATAGACCCGAAACCGGGCGATCTATCCATGGGCAGGTTGAAGGTTAGGTAACACTGACTGGAGGACCGAACCGACTACCGTTGAAAAGTTAGCGGATGACCTGTGGATCGGAGTGAAAGGCTAATCAAGCTCGGAGATAGCTGGTTCTCCTCGAAAGCTATTTAGGTAGCGCCTCATGTATCACTGTAGGGGGTAGAGCACTGTTTCGGCTAGGGGGTCATCCCGACTTACCAAACCGATGCAAACTCCGAATACCTACAAGTGCCGAGCATGGGAGACACACGGCGGGTGCTAACGTCCGTCGTGAAAAGGGAAACAACCCAGACCGTCAGCTAAGGTCCCAAAGTCATGGTTAAGTGGGAAACGATGTGGGAAGGCTTAGACAGCTAGGAGGTTGGCTTAGAAGCAGCCACCCTTTAAAGAAAGCGTAATAGCTCACTAGTCGAGTCGGCCTGCGCGGAAGATGTAACGGGGCTCAAACCATGCACCGAAGCTACGGGTATCATCTTACGATGATGCGGTAGAGGAGCGTTCTGTAAGCCTGTGAAGGTGAGTTGAGAAGCTTGCTGGAGGTATCAGAAGTGCGAATGCTGACATGAGTAACGACAATGCGAGTGAAAAACTCGCACGCCGAAAGACCAAGGTTTCCTGCGCAACGTTAATCGACGCAGGGTTAGTCGGTCCCTAAGGCGAGGCTGAAAAGCGTAGTCGATGGAAAACAGGTTAATATTCCTGTACTTCCAGTTATTGCGATGGAGGGACGGAGAAGGTTAGGCCAGCCTGGCGTTGGTTGTCCAGGTTTAAGGTGGTAGGCTGGAATCTTAGGCAAATCCGGGATTTCAAGGCCGAGAGCTGATGACGAGTTGCCTTTAGGCGACGAAGTGGTTGATACCATGCTTCCAAGAAAAGCTCCTAAGCTTCAGATAACTGGGAACCGTACCCCAAACCGACACAGGTGGTTAGGTAGAGAATACCAAGGCGCTTGAGAGAACTCGGGTGAAGGAACTAGGCAAAATGGCACCGTAACTTCGGGAGAAGGTGCGCCGGCGAGGGTGAAGGACTTGCTCCGTAAGCTCATGCCGGTCGAAGATACCAGGCCGCTGCGACTGTTTATTAAAAACACAGCACTCTGCAAACACGAAAGTGGACGTATAGGGTGTGACGCCTGCCCGGTGCCGGAAGGTTAATTGATGGGGTTAGCGCAAGCGAAGCTCTTGATCGAAGCCCCGGTAAACGGCGGCCGTAACTATAACGGTCCTAAGGTAGCGAAATTCCTTGTCGGGTAAGTTCCGACCTGCACGAATGGCGTAACGATGGCGGCGCTGTCTCCACCCGAGACTCAGTGAAATTGAAATCGCTGTGAAGATGCAGTGTATCCGCGGCTAGACGGAAAGACCCCGTGAACCTTTACTATAGCTTTGCACTGGACTTTGAATTTGCTTGTGTAGGATAGGTGGGAGGCTTTGAAGTGGGGACGCCAGTTCTCATGGAGCCATCCTTGAAATACCACCCTGGCAACTTTGAGGTTCTAACTCAGGTCCGTTATCCGGATCGAGGACAGTGTATGGTGGGTAGTTTGACTGGGGCGGTCTCCTCCCAAAGAGTAACGGAGGAGTACGAAGGTGCGCTCAGACCGGTCGGAAATCGGTCGTAGAGTATAAAGGCAAAAGCGCGCTTGACTGCGAGACAAACACGTCGAGCAGGTACGAAAGTAGGTCTTAGTGATCCGGTGGTTCTGTATGGAAGGGCCATCGCTCAACGGATAAAAGGTACTCCGGGGATAACAGGCTGATACCGCCCAAGAGTTCATATCGACGGCGGTGTTTGGCACCTCGATGTCGGCTCATCACATCCTGGGGCTGAAGCCGGTCCCAAGGGTATGGCTGTTCGCCATTTAAAGTGGTACGCGAGCTGGGTTTAGAACGTCGTGAGACAGTTCGGTCCCTATCTGCCGTGGACGTTTGAGATTTGAGAGGGGCTGCTCCTAGTACGAGAGGACCGGAGTGGACGAACCTCTGGTGTTCCGGTTGTCACGCCAGTGGCATTGCCGGGTAGCTATGTTCGGAAGAGATAACCGCTGAAAGCATCTAAGCGGGAAACTTGCCTCAAGATGAGATCTCACTGGGATCTTGAATCCCCTAAAGGGCCGTCGAAGACTACGACGTTGATAGGTTGGGTGTGTAAGCGCTGTGAGGCGTTGAGCTAACCAATACTAATTGCCCGTGAGGCTTGACCATATAACACCCAAGCAATTTGCTGACGCAGATTGCGGTGGTGAAGACGAAAGACCCGAAAATTCGTAAGACCACAAATATCGCATATCCGGATTCGCTGGGCTGTCCATCTGGACATTCTGGCTACAGAATTTCTTGACGACCATAGAGCATTGGAACCACCTGATCCCATCCCGAACTCAGTAGTGAAACGATGCATCGCCGATGGTAGTGTGGGGTTTCCCCATGTGAGAGTAGGTCATCGTCAAGATTCATTTCGCAAAACCCCTATCTGCGCATGCAGGTAGGGGTTTTGTCTTTAAGTAGAAGCTCATGCTTCGTCCTGGTAAGCCGCAAGGTCAGCCAGTTGCAGTAAAAAGGTGGTTGACAGTGTTTTTGAATGCTGTATTATTCACCTCCCGCGACGAGAGATCGAAGCGAGTTAAGTGTCTGAAGTTAAACGAGTTTCTCGCAAAAAACTTCAAAATAAACGCTTGACAGGCTCTGAGGAAAGCGTAGAATGCGCGCCTCGGTTGAGACGAAAAGCTCTTAACCAAACGCTCTTTAACAAATCGAATCAAGCAATTCGTGTGGGTGCTTGTGAGTACGGACTGATAGTCAAAAAGATTATCAGCATCACAAGTGGCCATGCGAGAAATCACATAGTCATTTGAGATTGCTGAGCCAAGTTTAGGGTTTCTTAAAAACCCAAGCAGTATTGAACTGAAGAGTTTGATCATGGCTCAGATTGAACGCTGGCGGCAGGCCTAACACATGCAAGTCGAGCGGATGACGGGAGCTTGCTCCTTGATTCAGCGGCGGACGGGTGAGTAATGCCTAGGAATCTGCCTGGTAGTGGGGGACAACGTTTCGAAAGGAACGCTAATACCGCATACGTCCTACGGGAGAAAGCAGGGGACCTTCGGGCCTTGCGCTATCAGATGAGCCTAGGTCGGATTAGCTAGTTGGTGGGGTAATGGCTCACCAAGGCGACGATCCGTAACTGGTCTGAGAGGATGATCAGTCACACTGGAACTGAGACACGGTCCAGACTCCTACGGGAGGCAGCAGTGGGGAATATTGGACAATGGGCGAAAGCCTGATCCAGCCATGCCGCGTGTGTGAAGAAGGTCTTCGGATTGTAAAGCACTTTAAGTTGGGAGGAAGGGCAGTAAGCTAATACCTTGCTGTTTTGACGTTACCGACAGAATAAGCACCGGCTAACTCTGTGCCAGCAGCCGCGGTAATACAGAGGGTGCAAGCGTTAATCGGAATTACTGGGCGTAAAGCGCGCGTAGGTGGTTTGTTAAGTTGGATGTGAAAGCCCCGGGCTCAACCTGGGAACTGCATCCAAAACTGGCAAGCTAGAGTACGGTAGAGGGTGGTGGAATTTCCTGTGTAGCGGTGAAATGCGTAGATATAGGAAGGAACACCAGTGGCGAAGGCGACCACCTGGACTGATACTGACACTGAGGTGCGAAAGCGTGGGGAGCAAACAGGATTAGATACCCTGGTAGTCCACGCCGTAAACGATGTCAACTAGCCGTTGGAATCCTTGAGATTTTAGTGGCGCAGCTAACGCATTAAGTTGACCGCCTGGGGAGTACGGCCGCAAGGTTAAAACTCAAATGAATTGACGGGGGCCCGCACAAGCGGTGGAGCATGTGGTTTAATTCGAAGCAACGCGAAGAACCTTACCAGGCCTTGACATGCAGAGAACTTTCCAGAGATGGATTGGTGCCTTCGGGAACTCTGACACAGGTGCTGCATGGCTGTCGTCAGCTCGTGTCGTGAGATGTTGGGTTAAGTCCCGTAACGAGCGCAACCCTTGTCCTTAGTTACCAGCACGTTATGGTGGGCACTCTAAGGAGACTGCCGGTGACAAACCGGAGGAAGGTGGGGATGACGTCAAGTCATCATGGCCCTTACGGCCTGGGCTACACACGTGCTACAATGGTCGGTACAGAGGGTTGCCAAGCCGCGAGGTGGAGCTAATCTCACAAAACCGATCGTAGTCCGGATCGCAGTCTGCAACTCGACTGCGTGAAGTCGGAATCGCTAGTAATCGCGAATCAGAATGTCGCGGTGAATACGTTCCCGGGCCTTGTACACACCGCCCGTCACACCATGGGAGTGGGTTGCACCAGAAGTAGCTAGTCTAACCTTCGGGAGGACGGTTACCACGGTGTGATTCATGACTGGGGTGAAGTCGTAACAAGGTAGCCGTAGGGGAACCTGCGGCTGGATCACCTCCTTAATCGACGACATCAGCCTGCTGATGAGCTCCCACACGAATTGCTTGATTCATTGTAAAAGACGATGCTGTAACGCGACCCTGTTATAGGTCTGTAGCTCAGTTGGTTAGAGCGCACCCCTGATAAGGGTGAGGTCGGCAGTTCAAATCTGCCCAGACCTACCATTACATGGTTCAGCCGTAAAATACGGGGCCATAGCTCAGCTGGGAGAGCGCCTGCCTTGCACGCAGGAGGTCAGCGGTTCGATCCCGCTTGGCTCCACCACTTTCGCCGTACGCAGTCACTTGTCAGAACTTAGAAATGAACATTCAGCTCGAATGTTGATTTCTGACTTTTGTCAGATCGTTCTTTAAAAATTCGGATATGTGATAGATATAGACTGAACACCAGTTTCACTGCTGGTGGATCAGGCTAAGGTAAAATTTGTGAGTTCTGCTCGAAAGAGCGACGTACGAATTTTCGGCGAATGTCGTCTTCACAGTATAACCAGATTGCTTGGGGTTATATGGTCAAGTGAAGAAGCGCATACGGTGGATGCCTTGGCAGTCAGAGGCGATGAAAGACGTGGTAGCCTGCGATAAGCTTTGGGGAGTCGGCAAACAGACTGTGATCCAGAGATCTCTGAATGGGGGAACCCACTCAGCATAAGCTGAGTATCTTGTACTGAATACATAGGTGCAAGAGGCGAACCAGGGGAACTGAAACATCTAAGTACCCTGAGGAAAAGAAATCAACCGAGATTCCCTTAGTAGTGGCGAGCGAACGGGGACCAGCCCTTAAGTTGATTTGAGATTAGTGGAACGCTCTGGAAAGTGCGGCCATAGTGGGTGATAGCCCCGTACACGAAAATCTCTTGTCAATGAAATCGAGTAGGACGGAGCACGAGAAACTTTGTCTGAATATGGGGGGACCATCCTCCAAGGCTAAATACTACTGACTGACCGATAGTGAACCAGTACCGTGAGGGAAAGGCGAAAAGAACCCCGGAGAGGGGAGTGAAATAGAACCTGAAACCGTATGCGTACAAGCAGTGGGAGCCTACTTTGTTAGGTGACTGCGTACCTTTTGTATAATGGGTCAGCGACTTATATTCAGTGGCGAGCTTAACCGAATAGGGGAGGCGTAGCGAAAGCGAGTCTTAATAGGGCGTTTAGTCGCTGGGTATAGACCCGAAACCGGGCGATCTATCCATGGGCAGGTTGAAGGTTAGGTAACACTGACTGGAGGACCGAACCGACTACCGTTGAAAAGTTAGCGGATGACCTGTGGATCGGAGTGAAAGGCTAATCAAGCTCGGAGATAGCTGGTTCTCCTCGAAAGCTATTTAGGTAGCGCCTCATGTATCACTGTAGGGGGTAGAGCACTGTTTCGGCTAGGGGGTCATCCCGACTTACCAAACCGATGCAAACTCCGAATACCTACAAGTGCCGAGCATGGGAGACACACGGCGGGTGCTAACGTCCGTCGTGAAAAGGGAAACAACCCAGACCGTCAGCTAAGGTCCCAAAGTCATGGTTAAGTGGGAAACGATGTGGGAAGGCTTAGACAGCTAGGAGGTTGGCTTAGAAGCAGCCACCCTTTAAAGAAAGCGTAATAGCTCACTAGTCGAGTCGGCCTGCGCGGAAGATGTAACGGGGCTCAAACCATGCACCGAAGCTACGGGTATCATCTTATGATGATGCGGTAGAGGAGCGTTCTGTAAGCCTGTGAAGGTGAGTTGAGAAGCTTGCTGGAGGTATCAGAAGTGCGAATGCTGACATGAGTAACGACAATGCGAGTGAAAAACTCGCACGCCGAAAGACCAAGGTTTCCTGCGCAACGTTAATCGACGCAGGGTTAGTCGGTCCCTAAGGCGAGGCTGAAAAGCGTAGTCGATGGAAAACAGGTTAATATTCCTGTACTTCCAGTTATTGCGATGGAGGGACGGAGAAGGTTAGGCCAGCCTGGCGTTGGTTGTCCAGGTTTAAGGTGGTAGGCTGAAATCTTAGGCAAATCCGGGATTTCAAGGCCGAGAGCTGATGACGAGTTGCCTTTAGGCGACGAAGTGGTTGATACCATGCTTCCAAGAAAAGCTCCTAAGCTTCAGATAACTGGGAACCGTACCCCAAACCGACACAGGTGGTTAGGTAGAGAATACCAAGGCGCTTGAGAGAACTCGGGTGAAGGAACTAGGCAAAATGGCACCGTAACTTCGGGAGAAGGTGCGCCGGCGAGGGTGAAGGACTTGCTCCGTAAGCTCATGCCGGTCGAAGATACCAGGCCGCTGCGACTGTTTATTAAAAACACAGCACTCTGCAAACACGAAAGTGGACGTATAGGGTGTGACGCCTGCCCGGTGCCGGAAGGTTAATTGATGGGGTTAGCGCAAGCGAAGCTCTTGATCGAAGCCCCGGTAAACGGCGGCCGTAACTATAACGGTCCTAAGGTAGCGAAATTCCTTGTCGGGTAAGTTCCGACCTGCACGAATGGCGTAACGATGGCGGCGCTGTCTCCACCCGAGACTCAGTGAAATTGAAATCGCTGTGAAGATGCAGTGTATCCGCGGCTAGACGGAAAGACCCCGTGAACCTTTACTATAGCTTTGCACTGGACTTTGAATTTGCTTGTGTAGGATAGGTGGGAGGCTTTGAAGTGGGGACGCCAGTTCTCATGGAGCCATCCTTGAAATACCACCCTGGCAACTTTGAGGTTCTAACTCAGGTCCGTTATCCGGATCGAGGACAGTGTATGGTGGGTAGTTTGACTGGGGCGGTCTCCTCCCAAAGAGTAACGGAGGAGTACGAAGGTGCGCTCAGACCGGTCGGAAATCGGTCGTAGAGTATAAAGGCAAAAGCGCGCTTGACTGCGAGACAAACACGTCGAGCAGGTACGAAAGTAGGTCTTAGTGATCCGGTGGTTCTGTATGGAAGGGCCATCGCTCAACGGATAAAAGGTACTCCGGGGATAACAGGCTGATACCGCCCAAGAGTTCATATCGACGGCGGTGTTTGGCACCTCGATGTCGGCTCATCACATCCTGGGGCTGAAGCCGGTCCCAAGGGTATGGCTGTTCGCCATTTAAAGTGGTACGCGAGCTGGGTTTAGAACGTCGTGAGACAGTTCGGTCCCTATCTGCCGTGGACGTTTGAGATTTGAGAGGGGCTGCTCCTAGTACGAGAGGACCGGAGTGGACGAACCTCTGGTGTTCCGGTTGTCACGCCAGTGGCATTGCCGGGTAGCTATGTTCGGAAGAGATAACCGCTGAAAGCATCTAAGCGGGAAACTTGCCTCAAGATGAGATCTCACTGGGATCTTGAATCCCCTAAAGGGCCGTCGAAGACTACGACGTTGATAGGTTGGGTGTGTAAGCGCTGTGAGGCGTTGAGCTAACCAATACTAATTGCCCGTGAGGCTTGACCATATAACACCCAAGCAATTTGCTGACGCAGATTGCGGTGGTGAAGACGAAAGACCCGAAAATTCGTAAGACCACAAATATCGCATATCCGGATTCGCTGGGCTGTCCATCTGGACATTCTGGCTACAGAATTTCTTGACGACCATAGAGCATTGGAACCACCTGATCCCATCCCGAACTCAGTAGTGAAACGATGCATCGCCGATGGTAGTGTGGGGTTTCCCCATGTGAGAGTAGGTCATCGTCAAGATTCATTTCGCAAAACCCCTATCTGCAGATGCAGGTAGGGGTTTTGTCTTTAAGTAGGAACTACAGAGATTCGCAGGCGTGTCCTAGGGACGGGCCAGCACACAGAATTTCTTGACGACCATAGAGCATTGGAACCACCTGATCCCATCCCGAACTCAGCAGTGAAACGATGCATCGCCGATGGTAGTGTGGGGTTTCCCCATGTGAGAGTAGGTCATCGTCAAGATTAAAACCCAAAGCCCCTGTCTGCGATGCAGACAGGGGCTTTGTCTTTTACGGGTATCAATATCGGTTAGAACTGATAGCTGACCGTGGCGCTCACATTGCGCTCTTCACCCATGTAGCAGTAGTTCAGGCTGGCACATGAAGTAATGTAGCTTTCATTGGTGAGGTTGTTGGCGTTCAAGCGCACATCCACACCCATCAGGCCGACCTTGCCTAGGTCATAGCCGATCGAGGCGTCTAACAGTGTGTAGGAAGGCACCTTCATGCTGTTTTCCGCATCCACCCAGCTGTACCCCACATATCGCACCCCACCGCCAAGCCGCAAGCCATCCAGTGCCCCTTGGCGGAAGTTGTAGTCGGCCCACAGCGAGAGCATCTGTTTCGGTGCCTGAGTTGGCGAATTACCCTTGTTGTCCAAGTTGCCCGACACAAGGCTAGGCATCGACTTCGAATACTCGATATCGGTGAAGGTATAGCCACCCAGCAGTTTGAGGCTGTCGGTCAGCTGCACATGGGCCTCCAGCTCCAGCCCTTGCGAACGGACTTCACCGACAGGGCGATAGAAGTCTTCGTTAGGCTGTTTAGACGCCAAGTTCTCCTGCTCGATGCGGAACACCGATGCGGTGAACAGGTTGTCGCTCCCTGGTGGCTGATATTTGATGCCAGCTTCCCACTGAGTGCCCTCCGTCGGTGCCAGCGGCCGGCCTTGCTGGTCGGACACGGTATTCGGGTTGAACGACTCTGAGTAGCTGATGTAGGGCGCAATGCCGTTCTCGAACAGGTAGAGCACTCCTGCCCGGGAGGTGAACCTGGAGCGCTGATCACTGACCTTGCTGTCGCTGTCACGGTCCTCTTCGGACACCTTCACCCAGTCCTGGCGCAGCCCCAAGGAAAAGCGCCACTGGTCCAGCTCCACGAGATCCTGCAGGTACACACCCGTTTGTTGCAAGCGCCGCTGGTAGCGGTTCTCGCCCAGTACCTGAAGGTTGCCATTGCCGTACTGCGGATTGCCGGCATCCAGCGGGTCGACGGTGCCATAACGCCATGTCACGTCGGCTTTGCGCCGCTGGTAGTCGGCCCCCAGGAGCAAGGTGTGCTTGGCGGCCCCGGTAAAGAATTCTGCCTGCAGCATGTTATCAATGATGTACGAATGCAGACGCTCGTCGCCGCCGGTATAGGCGCGGTTTAGCATATTGCTGTCAACATCTGCCCAGCCGGCGGCGTACACCTGGTCCATCGACACGTCGGAATCCTGATAGCGAAAGTTCTGCCGCGCGGTGAACACATCATTGAAGCGGTGCTCAAACTGGTAGCTGAAGGACTGCTGAGTGCGCTCGTAGTTGTCGATGCTCGGCTCGCCTTCGAAGAAATGGTCTGACAGGCGTAAACCGTTGCGCTTGTGCAGCATGCCGTCTGCAGGGTTGCCGCCGTGGTATCCACCGTCAGGGTCGTGCTGCAAATAGGCCTGCAGCGTGAGTGAGGTGTCTTCGGTGAAGTCGACGCTGATAGCAGGGGCGATTGCGTAACGTTCTTCCTTGTTATGGTCGAACTGAGTGTCGGAAGCATCCGCCAAACCCGTCAGTCGATACGCAATGCGTTTGTCGTCATCCACAGGACCACTGAAGTCGAAGCCCACGCCACGCTGGCCCTGAGTACCTACCGTGGCCTGAACCTGATGGTAAGGGGCAAAGAGTGGCTTCTTGGTGGTCAGGGCTACCAGGCCACCTGGCGAGCTTCGCCCGTACAGTACCGAAGACGGTCCTTTGAGAATGTCGATGCGCTCAAGGAAGTATGGGTCGACCTGCATGGTGCTGTAGGTGCCGTTGTCGCCCATTGACTTGAGCCCATCGACGTAGATGTTGTCCACCGAGCCGTCGTTGAAGCCGCGCATGGCTGCATAGTCGTAGCGATGGGTGGCACCGTAGGGGTTGGTCAGTACTCCAGGCGTGTAGCGCATGGCTTGGGCTACGGTCTGAGAGCCCTGATCGTCCATCTGTTGGTGAGTAACTACCGAGACCGATTGGGATGTCTCCACCAAAGGCATGCTGGTCTTGGTCGCCACTTGGCTGTGCGTGGCGTTGTAACCCTCCATGCTGCCCAGTGCGTTGCCGAGGGAGAAACTACGAATGTCGGTGTCTGGCAATGCCAGGGCGGCGTTCTGACGTTGTGCCTGCAGCACATAGTTACGTCCCGCCTGGTTGACGGCTTCCAGCCCGCTGCCATTTAGCAACTGGCGCAGCGCCTGATCGGTAGTGTACTGCCCCTGCAATCCGTTGGAGTGCAGGCCATCGGTCAGCTGAGGTGTGCTCGACAGGGTGATGCCGGCCTGGCGAGCGATATTGTTGAGCACGTCGGTCAGTTGGCCAGCTGGTATTGCATAGTGTTGGCTCGCTTCGGCTGTGTCGGCCGCTACGGAAAGTTGCGGAGCAGTTGCCAGGCCCAAGGCGGCACCAAACAGAACAGCCCGGATGGCATGGCGCAAGTGAGCTGATTGCGGGACTGGACGAAAATCATTCGGGATGTAAGTGTGGGTTGACACCGGGCTAAGAGGCATGAAGGGTCCGTTAAAGTGTTGAGGGCAGAAAGTGTCGCTTACTGTCCTAGCCGGACCTGGATTCAAAACCCGCCAAAAATCGATAACGCCTTATCAGGTCATGCTCTCCACATGCACCCACCAGCGTGTACGTCGACGAAGTCGTACGGGCAGCGTCTGCGGCAGCAGCCGAAGCAGTTGATCCGGATCTTCGAGCCGGAATACCCCTGACAGGCGCAGGTCGGCAATCTCATTGCTGCAGCCCAGGTAACCATGGCGATAGCGGCTGACCTGTGCGAGGAAGTTGGAGAGGCGCATGTCCTGAGTGACGATCAACCCTTCAGTCCAGGCCATCGCATCCATGTCCAAGTGTGCGAGCCGGTGCGCACCTTGAGCATCCACGCGCCAGTTCTGGCCATTTTCGATCCACTGCAGTTGGCCACTACCAGGCTGGTGTATCGCCACTCTGCCGTGGCTGACGCTGACACGTGTGCAGTCACTATCCTGGTAGGCCACAAAGCGACCTTCGAAGCCTTCAAGCAGCGCGTCGCGGGTTTGTAGCAGCAGGGGATGCCGGGGGGTGCAGTTGATCATCAATTCCCCATGCTTCAGGCGAACCAGACGCTGTTGATCATGGAAGGCCAAGTCCACGGCACTGCAGGTATTGAGTTGCATCAGTGAGCCATCGGGCAGGGTGAAGACGCGCCGCTCGCCCGTGCCGGTGGCATAGTCTGAGGCCCAGGCACTGACAGTATCGAGATCTTTGGCCAGCCAGCTCGCCGATCCTGCCATGACAATGCCGCCAAGCAGCTTCAGTGCCTGCCGGCGACGCAGGCGCTGCTGGCTGGTTTCCAGTGTCTGCAATGCCAGCCCGGCACCGGGGATAGCGCGCAGGTCAAGGTCCTGATGAAGGTGAACCACACGCTGCCAGGCCTGTTCGTTTTCGTGGTGGATGCTGCGCCATTGCGCGCACTGTTGTTGCAGAGCCGGATCGTGTCCGCTTTCACGCAGCCGCAACATCCACTGAATGGCTTGCCTGACCGTTTTTGTATCAGGGCGTGCGACGATCATGGATTCAGCAGTCGTCTTCATAGCGCAGCACGTAGCAGTGATAGAGCGCATCGGCGATGTAGCGCTCAACGGTGCGCACGGAGATCCCCATCTGTTCGGCGATGGTCTGATGCTTCAGCCCCTCGCATTGAGCCAGCAGGAATGCGCGACGTACCTTGGGTTTGAGGCCGTCGAGCATGCGTGCGATGCGCTCAAGCAATTCCAGCAGCAGCTCGCGTGTCTCGACTGAGGGGACCAGTGCTTCCGGCACATGGGCCAAAGCCTCCAGGTAGGCCTTGTGCAGTTCCTCGCGGCGCCAATGATCGATCACCAGCCCACGCGCTACCGTGCGCAGGAAGGCCCTGGGTGCATTCAGCTGCAATTGTTCACGACGCTGTAGCAAGCGTACGAAGGTATCCTGGGCCAGGTCAGCTGCATCGGCTGCGTTGCCGAGCTTGCTACGCAGCCAGGTATGCAACCAGCCGTGGTGGTCACTGTAGAGCGTTTGCACGGAATCGTTGCTGGGCATGGAGGAGGGCGCCGGCATCAATGGACGTTAATGATAATTAGTCTCATTGTTGGCGGAGCAAGATTAATTTGCAACCCATCAGTTCGCGCGTAAAGCCGGTAACGGGCTAACGCCCCAATTGCGTATCCAGGTAATTGCGGATCACCCGCGCCCCGCCATTGAGGTGCCGTTCCAGCACTGCTACCGCTTCGTCCACCAGCTTGTCGCTGGCCGCATCTACCAGTGCGTTGTGATCGTCCTGAGTCAGCTTGCCCAGGCCCATGGACGAAAGATGGAAACGCAGGAAGCGTTCTTCCTCGTTCAGTTCGTTCTCGATAAGGCGCAGTAGTTTCTTGTTCGGCGCCTTGCTGTACAGCGCCATGTGGAACAGGCGGTTGAGGCGGCCAATTTCGGCGTGGCTGGTCTCGCTCTCCAGTTGCTCGATATACCCGCGGGCGCTGGCAATGTCGCTGGCATCAAGCAGCGGGATAGACTGGCGCAACGCCTCGCTCTCGAGCAGTACGCGAAGGGCATAGGTGTCCACTGCATCCTCGCCGATCAGCGGTGCAACTACGGCACCCTTGTGCATCTCCACTTTCAGCAGGGATTGCGCTTCGAGCTGGCGCAGAGCTTCGCGCACGGGCATGCGACTGACGCCGTACAAGGTGGCGAGCTCTTGTTGGCGAATTGCAGTACCAGGTGGCAAGCGACCATCGAGAATGGCGCTGCGCAGGCGTTCTTCGATCACGCCACGGGCCTGGTGCGGCAACAATTGCTCGCTGGCCAGCACATTGCTCAATTTGATTTTCTTGGCCACGCGACGCCTGCCTCAACGATGACTGTATTGGATCCAATAACGCTAGTAATAGCTTGTGAGGGTGTCAAACCTGCACCCACACTGGTACGGGCGCCCCAAAAGCGCGGCTATGGTGGAGTAAGTCGCACGTCAAAGGAAGCGACCTATAGAAAGATGTAAGCAGAAAGTATAGGCGGGCTGACAGCCGGGTGCGTGATTGCAGGGTGCCATTGTCTTTTGCTGTGGCAAGCCCCAACATCGCTGCTTCCGACTGGTCTGAACAGGGCTTCGCAGTGGCGATATCCTGGTTGCTCAAAACCGTTGTGCGATATGTCGGCTTTGCCGCGCTGCTGGGCAGTCTTCTGCTGGGCGGCTTGCATGCGGATTGGGATTTCTCCCAGATCAGCCGCAAGTCGCAGGCCCTGTACGGCCCACTGGGCGTCGGGAAGGGCCGCATTGATGCCTGGCAGAACCTGATGGCCACGCAGAAGCAGGGTACCGAGCTTGAACGGTTGCAAGTGGTCAACCGCTTCTTCAACCAGCAATTGCGTTATGTCGAGGATATCGATCTGTGGCATGAGGTCGACTACTGGGCCACACCTGTGCAGGCACTGATCAAAGGTGCAGGGGACTGCGAGGATTACGCTATCGCCAAATATTTCAGCCTTCGGCGCATGGGAATCCCCAGCGAAAAACTGCGCATCACCTACGTCAAGGCGCTGCGGCAGAACCGGGCACACATGGTCCTGACCTATTATTCAAGCCCACAGGCCCAGCCTTTGGTGCTGGACAGTCTGATGGATGCCATCAAGCCGGCAAGCCAGCGTATCGACCTGCTGCCGGTGTACGCCTTCAATGGTGAAGGGTTGTGGCTGACAGGCGCGGCAGGGAACAAGAAGGTTGGTGATACCAAGCGGCTGTCACGCTGGCAGGATTTGTTGAAGAAAATGCAGGCCGAAGGGTTCCCGGCCGAGCCGGTTTACTGAAGGAGCACAGATGTCACTGTTCAAACAATTGCTGTTGGCCATTTGCCTGTTCCTGGTGGTCGCCTTCAGTGGCAGTTTCATGGTCAGCCTGGAAAGCTCGCGCAGCCAGTACGTCAACCAGCTGCGCTCGCACGCCCAGGATGCGGCCACTGCGCTGGCGCTTTCGCTGACGCCGAATATCGACGACCCAGCGATGGTCGAGTTGATGGTCAGCTCGATCTTCGACAGTGGTTACTATGCAAGCATCAAGGTTGTCGACCTGGGCTCCAATGCCGTGCTGGTGGAGCGTCACGCCGAGCCAGACCCTGGCGGTGTCCCGCTTTGGTTCGTGCGCCTGATCGGCCTCGAGGCTGCCGGCGGCGATGCAATCGTCAGCCGTGGCTGGCAACAGGCCGCGCGCGTTGAAGTGATCAGCCACCCGATGTTCGCCATTGCCAAGCTTTGGCAAAGTGCCTTGGGCAGCCTCGGTTGGTTGCTGTTGTGCGGTGCGGCCAGTGCCGTGCTCGGTGCCTTGTTATTGCGCCGTCAGTTGAAGCCGCTGGACTACATGGTCGAGCAATCCCATGCCATTGCCCGCCGCGAGTTCCTCAGCCTCCCAGAGTTGCCACGCACGCCGGAGCTACGCCGCGTGGTGCAAGCGATGAACCAGATGGTCGAGAAGCTCAAAGCCCTGTTCACCGAGCAGGCCGAGCGCAGTGAGCGGCTGCGGGCGGAGTCCTATCAGGACAGCCTGACCGGGCTGTCGAACCGCCGCTATTTCGAAATGCAGCTGAATACTCGGGTAAGCAACCTGGAAGACGCGCGCGCCGGCTACCTGCTTTTGTTGCGGGTTCAAGGCCTGGCCGGCCTTAACGCCCGCCTTGGCGGCCAGCGTACTGACCAGTTGTTGCAAGCGGTAGGTGAACAGCTGCGTCGTACTTGTGCCAGCTACCCGGAAACCAACGACCTTATTTCCCGCAGCCGCGGCGGCGAGTTTGCAGTGCTGGCGCCGGGCATGGTGCATGAGGAGGCAGTTCAGCTTGCCCAGGCTCTGGAGGCAACGTTGCAGAGCCTGCACGAAACGGGTGCCAGTGATATCGACCCGGTGGCATGCATAGGCCTGGCGCCATTCAGCCCTGGTGATTCACCGCAGGCGTTGCTGAAGCTCGCCGACGAGGCTCTGGCCCGCGCAGAGAACCAGCCAACGCCGGGTTGGGTATGCCTTGAGCAAGGTGTTGCCGCGGTTGCTGCTGACAGCCAGCATGACTGGCACGAGCGGCTCGATCAGGCGTTCATCAATGGGCATTTCGAGCTGTTCTTCCAGCCCGTGATGGATTGCGCTTCCATGCAACGGGTACTGCACCACAAAGTTATTTCGCGTTTGCGGGATGGCCAGGGCGAGGCTTTGCCGGCGGGCCGCTTCCTGCCTTGGCTGGAGCGCTTCGGCTGGATGCCGCGGCTTGATGTGCTGGTGCTGGAGAAAGTGTTGGCGCACCTGCGAGGGCATGACCAGGTACTGGCGTTGAATCTGTCCGCCGCCACCCTGGCTGACCCCAAGGCCCTTCAGCGCGTTTTCGAGCTGCTGGGCCAGAACGCCGCGCTCGGCCCGCGACTGGTTTTTGAAATTGGCGAGGAGCAGTTGCCTGAGCAGGTAGCATTGGAGCAACTTACCCGGCGGCTGCATGGGCTTGGCTTCGGGTTGGCGTTGCAACGCTTTGGTGGGCGCTTCAGCATGATTGGCAACCTTGCGCACCTGGGCTTGGCGTACCTGAAGATT
Organism: Pseudomonas sp. BP6; assembly: GCF_017875935.1. Taxonomy (NCBI): domain Bacteria; kingdom Pseudomonadati; phylum Pseudomonadota; class Gammaproteobacteria; order Pseudomonadales; family Pseudomonadaceae; genus Pseudomonas; species Pseudomonas sp. BP6. Next base: position 5,203,153 of record NZ_JAGINI010000001.1, on the reverse strand, counting down.
GACGGCAGTTACATCCGCAACATCGATCATGAGCAGCACAAGCGGCTGTTCATCGAAGCGATCCAGCGAGCGGCGCACAGCATCGACCTGCCGCTGATTGCCGAGCGAGTCGAGACGGAAGGGGAGCGGTTGGTGTTGCAGGAGATGGGAGTAGGCGGGATTCAGGGGCAACTGGTAGGTGAGCCTGCGCCCTGGCGCTGAACGGCTTTTTGCGCCCCGCCTTAGAAGCGATCTAGAGCCGGAAAAGGGCCGCGGAGCGGCCCCGGGGTTCACGTAGCGATGCACGGGGCCACTTGTGCAGCCCCGTCGTGACACAAGGCCGCTCCTGCAGCAATGGCGAAACCAGCAGGCCGGCTATCACCGCTCGCGCAGTGCTTCCGAGCGCGCCTTCATGATCGGCTTGAGCAGGTAGCTCATGATGGTCTTCTTGCCTGTCATGATATCTACCGTCGCCACCATTCCCGGAATGATCAGCAGTGGCTTCTCGTCAGTCCCCAGGTGGCTGCGATCAGTGCGCAGCTTGATCAGGTAATACGTAGTCTTCTTGTCTTCATCGGTAATGGTGTCGGCGCCAATCTGCTCCAGCTTGGCCTTGAGTCCACCGTAGATGGTGTAGTCATACGCGGTGAACTTGACCGTCGCTTCCTGGCCAGGGTGCAGGAAGGCGATGTCTTTGGGCAGGATCTTCGCCTCGATGACCAGCGTGTCGTCCAGTGGCACGACTTCGATGATATCGCTACCTGGCTGGATTACCCCGCCAATGGTGTTCACCAGCAGTTGCTTGACGATACCCCGCACGGGCGAAGTGACCAGTGTGCGGTGCACCCGGTCGTCCAGCGCCTTGCTGGTGGCGGTAGCCTTGTTCAGTTCGGTGCGTGCCTCGTTAAGCTGGGTCAGTGCTTCACTTCGGAACTTGCCGCGAGTCTCTTCGATCTTGCTTTGCACCTCGCGGATGGCCGCCTCTGCGCGCGGGATCGCCAGCGCAGTGGAATCCAGCTGACCGCGGTTTTCCACTTCGGCGCGGCGCAGGCGCAGCACTTCAACCTGGGAAATCGCGCCGGTTGCCACCAGCGGTTCGGACATACTGATTTCCTTGCGCAGCAGCGCAAGGCTGTTGGCATACTGGGTGCGCTTGGAGCTGTATTCGCGCAGTTCCTGCTGGCGTTGGACCAACTGCTCTTGCAGGCCGCCAATTTCGTCTTGCAGTTGCTGGCGCCGGCTCTGGTACAGCGACTCTTCATTGGCCGCCTGGTTTGGCGCGGCTTTACGCAGCTTTTCGTCGATTACCAACGGGATGTCCTGGACCTCGGCACTCAAACGTTCGACCCGCAGGGCCATGGCCAGGCGGTCGGCCTCGGTTTCACCTACGTTGGAGGCGAAGCGGGTTTCATCCAGGCGCAGCAATGGCTGGCCCACTTCGACGATCTGCCCCTCCTTGGCGAAGATTTCGGCGACGATGCCGCCCTCCAGGTTCTGGATCTTCTGCACCTTGGAAGACGGAATGGCCTTGCCTTCACCCCGCGTAACTTCGTCGATTTGCGCAACGCTGGCCCATACGATCAAGAACACGAAGAACAGGATCACGCCCCAGATGGTCAGCCGAACCACCCGCGGCGCATCTTCGATCAGGGCTTTGTTTACCTCTGGCAGCGGCTGGCCGCCAAGCGAGTCGCTGCCTTTGAAATAGCGCCGCAGGCCGTCCTTGAACTGCCCCATATCCAGCTTATGCAACACTGATCTGCCCCTTCTTCAGTGCATCCATGACCGCGGCTTTCGGGCCGTCGGCGACAATCTGCCCGCGATCGATCACGATCAGCCTGTCTACCAACGACAGCAAAGAGGCACGGTGCGTGACCAGCAGTACTGTCTTGCCCTCCACCACCGCGTGCAGGCGCTGCTTGAGGCGTTCTTCACCGGTGTTGTCCATGGCGCTGGTCGGCTCGTCCAGCAGCAGGATCTGCGGGTTGAGCAGCAGCGCACGGCCCAAGGCGACGTTCTGCCGCTGGCCGCCGGACAGGTTCTGCCCGCGTTCACCCACCTGCAGCTCGTAGCCGTCGGGGTGCAGTCGGGCAAATTCATGTACGCCCGCCAGTTCAGCGGCCTGCAGGATCAGTTCGTCCTCGATGTAGCGGGCGCCGCTGACCAGGTTGTCACGTAAGGTGCCGGCGAGCAGCTGGATGTCCTGTGGGACGTAGCCGATGTTGTGACGCAGTTCGCTGACATCGATCTGGCGAATGTCTACTCCGTCCACCAACAGCGAGCCACCATCGGCCTCGTAGAGGCCGACGATGAGCTTGGCCAGCGAGCTCTTTCCCGAGCCGCTGCGGCCGATGATGCCGACCTTCTCGCCGGGGCGGATGGTCAGGTTGATATTCTTCAGGGCCAGGTTCTGCTGGTTCGGATAAGTGAAGTCGACTCCGCGGAACTCGACGCTGCCCTGTAGCACCTTGCGGCTCAGCGGGCGTTCTTCGAAGTTGCGCTCTTGCGGCAGATCCATCATGTGGTCGGTGGAAACCATGGTCACCTTGGCTTGCTGGTAGCGGGCGAGCAGGCCGTTGAGCTGGCCCAATGGGCCGAGGGCGCGGCCGCTGAGCATGTAGCAAGCCACCAGGCCGCCCATGCTCAGGTTGCCGTCGATGATCAGGTACACGCCGACGCAGATCATTGCCACGCCTGCCAGTTGCTGAATCAGCAGGGTGATGTTCATCGCCAGGCTCGACAGCACTTTCACCCGCAGTTCCAGCCGGCTCAGGGTGCCGAGAGTTTGCTCCCACATGTACTGGCGTTCGCTTTCGGCGTTGTTGACCTTCACCGCATCCAGACCCGCCAGGGTTTCGATCAGGCTGGACTGGCGCTCTGACGCCAGAGCCATGGTCCGCTCCATGGTCGCCATCAGTGGCCGCTGCAGGGCGTAGCCGATGCCCAGAGCCAGCGGGAAGGCGATGACCGGTATCCACACCAGGTGTCCGCCAATGATGGCGATGACGACCAAAATCAGGATGGTAAAGGGCAGGTCGATCAGGCTGGTCAGGGTCAGCGAGGCGAGGAAGTCGCGCAGGCCCTGGAACTCGTGAATGTTCTGGGCAAAGCTGCCGACCCGTGCCGGTCGGTACTTCATCGACATGCCGACGATACGTTCAAACAGCGTTGCCGAGATGATCAGGTCGGTCTTCTTGCCGGCCAGGTCCAGGCACAGGCCACGCAGGCCTTTGAGGATCAGGTCGAAGATGTACGCGCCGGCGATACCGATGGCCAGTACCCAGAGCGTCGAGGTGGCCTGGTTTGGCACCACCCGGTCATACACATTCATCACGAACAGCGGCGCGGCCAAGGCGATCAGGTTGATCACCAGGCTGGCGGCGATGGCGTCGATATACAACCACTTGCTGCGCAGCAGGGTGTCGCGGAACCACGACTTCGCACGTGGGATGAGGTTGCCATGGTTTACATCGAACTTGTGCTGCGGCTGCGCGAAGAACACTCGGCCGCTGTAGTCGCTTAGCAGTGCTTCGCGGCTGACGTGTACCTCGCCACCGTCGCTCTCGCTGAGTAGCAGGCGCGCGGTGTCGTCGTTCTCCCAGCCGAGCAGCACGGCGCTGCGGCCCTCCTTCAGCAACAGCATGGCCGGCATGGCGATACTCGGGATCTGCTCCAGCTTTCGCTGAAGCACGCGCCCCTGCAGGCCGGCCCGGGCCGCGGCGCGGGGCAGCAGTTCCGGGTTCAGGCGCTGGGCGGGTAGCGGTAGGCCAGTTGTCAGCATGACCCGACTGGCGGGCTTTTGATGCAGGACACACAGGCTCAACAGACTATCCAGCAGCGGATCGTCATGCTGACTGCGTGGATCGTGGCTGAGTTGGACTCGACTGACTTCGGATTCCACGCGGCGCTCTCTTCATCCTTGTGGTGGGTGGGGTGGGTGTGCCGTCGTTAAGGTCAGACCGGCTTACCCTGGCTCTCTTTGGTGCTGTAAAGCTGTGCTGATATGGGCTATCACGCCCTGGTGCTTGAGCAGCTGCCAATGTTCGCCTTGAATCGGTGTTGAGTAAACAATTCTACGTGCTTCATTTTCACCAGACGTAGTGGAGCAATGATTGTTTCATTTTTGGTCCAGCCATCATCCGCTTGTTGCAGCATAGCTTGCCACCCAACCAAGGGATGCAAGGGCCTTGGGCTCCAGCTTAGTCATTGTCATTAAACAGGCGCTGGTTTATTGGCGCATGCCTGTAGCTTGTTAGTCAAAATTCATCTATAGAAAGCAGATCCATTGCCTTCTAGCATTCAACATTCGCGAGCGCTTTCCCATGAGCGGGATGCAAGTATTTGCGCACTCGTACGTCATGTCTTTGATTTGCGACAAATCGCTGCTCGTAGCTCGTGCAGAGTTGAAAGCCTGGTGTGCCTCAGCGAGCACACGCTCTCGGCTCTGGCCGGTTATCGGCCTCTGCGGGTCGCATTCCGGCAAGGTTTGTGCTTATTCGGCAGTCAGTGTCCGGGCCATTGACAGTGATCTGGATATTGACGCCAGTAACGCTGACATTGCCGAGGTAAGACAACCGCGCCGCATGATTTATGGCTACTGAGGTGTATGAAAAACTGCTGGGGCTTACGGCTTAACACGTTTTAGATGACGTAAGACATTTGTCCTTGGGGAACGCTTGGCTAAGGTACAAATATCAATGTGACATTACATTGCCGATTGTTTAGGATGGCATGTATAAGGTCAATAGTTTGGCAGTCAAGCAATTCCAAAAAGTTATAGACGGAATATTGACGTCAAAAACGTCAAGAGATCATCGACATAGTTCCGCCTGAAGTGGCTACCAAGCGCCGCTCTGGCAGGGAAGTACCCATCGGGTCACACGGAGAGTCCAATGAGCAGCGTTGTAGCCATCGTCAAAAGCATTGTCGGCCAGGTTATTGCGGTATCCCCAGAGGGCATCCGGCGTGTACTTATCGAAGGTGACCGTCTATTGACCGGTGAAGAAGTGCTCACCGGTCCTGGTGGCGCAGTGACGCTGGAGCTGGCTGATGGCCGTATGCTCGATCTGGGCCGTGACAGCCAATGGAGCGCCGATGCGCCTGACAGCAGTACTGACCTGAGCCAGGCGGCAGCCCAGGCCGCGCCTTCGGTGGAAGAGCTGCAGCAGGCTATTGCTGCTGGTGTTGACCCGACTACTGAACTTGAAGCTACCGCCGCTGGCCCGTCAGCAGCGGGCGGTGGTGCGCTGGGCGGTGGCCACAGCTTCGTGATGCTCGAAGAAACGGCTGGCCGAGTTGACCCGACGGTTGGTTTCCCGACGGATGGGCTGGGCTTTGCGGGCGTACTCGATAACGAAGAAGTGGGCCTGCTGGACACGAACGGCAACAACCTGGTGACCACACCGACGACGGATACCAACGTCGCTACTGATCTGATTCTTGGCGCAACCCCTTCTATCAGTGAAGCGGGTGGCGTAATCGTTTATACCGCCACCGTTGGTCAGGCACCGACCACCAACCTGGTAATTACTCTGTCCAACGGTGCCGTGATCGTCATTCCGGCCGGACAGACCAGTGGTAGCGTCAACGTCGTAGTTCCGGCAAACGATACCCCCTACATCGACGGGGGGCAGATTTCGGCGACCGTGACAGGTAGTGTCGGTGGTGGCGGGCTGGCGGTGACATTGCCGCAAACGCCAGCGGTTACCCAAGTGACCGATACCCTCGACAATACCACCGCAACCCTGACTGCTTCGCCAAGCGTGACCGAAGGCGGCGTGATCACCTATACCGTGACCCTGAGCAACCCTGCCCAGACTCCGGTAACCGTGACCCTGTCCAACGGCCAGGTCATCACCGTTGAAGCGGGCAAAACCCAGGGCAGCGTTGATTTCCAGACCCCGGCCAATGACGTCTACAACAACGGTTCGACTGTCAGTGTCACGATCGAGAACGCCACGGGTGGCAACTTCGAGCAACTGACCCCGAATCCGACCCCTGCTCAGACCACGATCAACGACTCGGTCGATACCACCACTGCGACCCTGACGGCGAGCCCATCGGTCACCGAAGGCGGCGTGATCACCTATACCGTGACCCTGAGCAACCCTGTCCAGACTCCGGTGACCGTGACCCTGTCCAACGGCCAGACCATTACCGTTGAAGCGGGCAAAACCCAGGGCAGCGTTGATTTCCAGACCCCGGCCAATGACGTCTACAACAACGGTTCGACTGTCAGTGTCACGATCGAGAACGCCACGGGCGGCAACTTCGAGCAACTGACCCCGAATCCGACCCCTGCTCAGACCACGATCAACGACTCGGTCGATACCACCACTGCGACTCTGACGGCGAGCCCATCGGTCACCGAAGGCGGCGTGATTACCTATACCGTGACCCTGAGCAACCCTGCCCAGACTCCGGTAACCGTGACCCTGTCCAACGGCCAGGTCATCACCGTTGAAGCGGGCAAAACCCAGGGCAGCGTTGATTTCCAGACCCCGGCCAATGACGTCTACAACAACGGTTCGACTGTCAGTGTCACGATCGAGAACGCCACGGGCGGCAACTTCGAGCAACTGACCCCGAATCCGACCCCTGCTCAGACCACGATCAACGACTCGGTCGATACCACCACTGCGACTCTGACGGCGAGCCCATCGGTCACCGAAGGCGGCGTGATTACCTATACCGTGACCCTGAGCAACCCTGCCCAGACTCCGGTAACCGTGACCCTGTCCAACGGCCAGGTCATCACCGTTGAAGCGGGCAAAACCCAGGGCAGCGTTGATTTCCAGACCCCGGCCAATGACGTCTACAACAACGGTTCGACTGTCAGTGTCACGATCGAGAACGCCACGGGCGGCAACTTCGAGCAACTGACCCCGAATCCGACCCCTGCTCAGACCACGATCAACGACTCGGTCGATACCACCACTGCGACCCTGACGGCGAGCCCATCGGTCACCGAAGGCGGCGTGATTACCTATACCGTGACCCTGAGCAATCCTGCCCAGACTCCGGTAACCGTGACCCTGTCCAACGGCCAGACCATTACCGTTGAAGCGGGCAAAACCCAGGGCAGCGTTGATTTCCAGACCCCGGCCAATGACGTCTATAACAACGGTTCGACTGTCAGTGTCACGATCGAGAACGCCACGGGCGGCAACTTCGAGCAACTGACCCCGAATCCGACCCCTGCTCAGACCACGATCAACGACTCGGTCGACACCACCACTGCAACCCTGACCGCCTCGCCAAGCGTGACCGAAGGCGGCGTGATCACCTATACCGTGACCCTGAGCAACCCTGCCCAGACTCCGGTAACCGTGACCCTGTCCAACGGCCAGACCATTACCGTTGGAGCGGGCAAAACCCAGGGCAGCGTTGATTTCCAGACCCCGGCCAATGACGTCTACAACAACGGTTCGACTGTCAGTGTCACGATCGAGAACGCCACGGGCGGAAACTTCGAGCAACTGACCCCGAACCCGACGCCGGCGCAGACCACGATCAACGACTCGGTCGATGCCACCACTGCAACCCTGACCGCCTCGCCAAGCGTGACCGAAGGCGGCGTGATCACCTATACCGTGGCCCTGAGCAACCCTGCCCAGACTCCGGTAACCGTGACCCTGTCCAACGGCCAGACCATTACCGTTGAAGCGGGCAAAACCCAGGGCAGCGTTGATTTCCAGACCCCGGCCAATGACGTCTACAACAACGGTTCGACTGTCAGTGTCACGATCGAGAACGCCACGGGCGGCAACTTCGAACAACTGACCCCGAACCCGACGCCGGCTCAGACCACGATCAACGACTCGGTCGATACCACCACTGCAACCCTGACCGCCTCGCCAAGCGTGACCGAAGGCGGCGTGATCACTTATACCGTGACCCTGAGCAACCCTGCCCAGACTCCGGTAACCGTGACCCTGTCCAACGGCCAGACCATTACCGTTGAAGCGGGCAAAACCCAGGGCAGCGTTGATTTCCAGACCCCGGCCAATGACGTCTACAACAACGGTTCGACTGTCAGTGTCACGATCGAGAACGCCACGGGCGGAAACTTCGAGCAACTGACCCCGAACCCGACGCCGGCGCAGACCACGATCAACGACTCGGTCGATACCACCACTGCAACCCTGACCGCCTCGCCAAGCGTGACCGAAGGCGGCGTGATCACCTATACCGTGACCCTGAGCAACCCTGCCCAGACTCCGGTAACCGTGACCCTGTCCAACGGCCAGACCATTACCGTTGAAGCGGGCAAAGCCCAGGGCAGCGTTGATTTCCAGACCCCGGCCAATGACGTCTACAACAACGGTTCGACTGTCAGTGTCACGATCGAGAACGCCACGGGCGGCAACTTCGAGCAACTGACCCCGAATCCGACCCCTGCTCAGACCACGATCAACGACTCGGTCGATACCACCACTGCGACTCTGACGGCGAGCCCATCGGTCACCGAAGGCGGCGTGATTACCTATACCGTGACCCTGAGCAACCCTGCCCAGACTCCGGTAACCGTGACCCTGTCCAACGGCCAGGTCATCACCGTTGAAGCGGGCAAAACCCAGGGCAGCGTTGATTTCCAGACCCCGGCCAATGACGTCTACAACAACGGTTCGACTGTCAGTGTCACGATCGAGAACGCCACGGGCGGCAACTTCGAGCAACTGACCCCGAATCCGACTCCAGCCTCGACTGTCATCAATGACAGCATCGATACCGTCACCGTAAGTATTCTCAGCAATGGAAATGTGACCGAAGACCAGCAACCTTCCTTTACTGTGAAAGTTAGCCAGGCGCTGGACCGTCCGTTGACCGTAACCCTGTCGAACGGCGACACCGTGACGATCGAAGCCGGTAAGACCGAAGTCGAGTACAAGACCTCGGTTCAGGGCGATGACGTCTATCTTGATGCAGGCTCCATCACACTCAGTGTTATCGACGCTACAGTTCCGGGTGCCACTTTCGAGAAGCTGGCCTTGGGTGGCCCGGCTACCGTTGAGATCTCGGACACTATCAGTGAGGTGGTGGCCAAGTTGACCGCCACCCCTTCGGTGACCGAAGGCGGCGAGATCACCTACACCATCACGCTGACCAACAAAGACGGTCTGCCGATCAACAACCACTCGGAGCTGTACTTCAAGCTGACCGACGGCACTACTGTCGTCGTGGCGGCGAACAGCACCACCGGTTCGGCCACTGCAACCGCCCCGGACAACGTCTACGTCGGCACTAACCAGCCGGTGGTCAATGCCATCGACGCGGTCAGCGGCGCAGACGCGTGGAAGTTCGAAAACCTGAACCTGGACAAGACTCCGGTCAGCACCGAGGTAACTGACGAGCCAGGTACTCCAGGCAACGAAGGCGACATCATCAAGGTCACCATTACCGCTGACCAGATGTCGGTAGCCGAGAACGTCAAACCGACGTTCACCGTACACGTCAACCAGCCGCTGGCCCACGACCTGGTCGTGACCCTGAGCAACAACGCCCAGGTCACCATCAAGGCTGGCGACACCAGCGCGCCTTACGAGCACACGGCACAAGGCGATGACGTCTACAACGATGCTGGCCAGATCAGCCTGGGCATCACGTCCGCTGCGGATGTAGACGGTCGCACCTTCGAAAACCTGGAACTGGGCGATGCCGCTTCGGTTCAAGTCACCGACACCCTCGACGAAGTGGTGGCGAAGCTGACTGCGACCCCTTCGGTCACCGAAGGCGGCGAGATCACCTACACCATCACGCTGACCAACAAAGACGGTCTGCCGATCAACAACCACTCGGAGCTGTACTTCAAGCTGACCGACGGCACTACTGTCGTCGTGGCGGCGAACAGCACCACCGGTTCGGCCACTGCAACCGCCCCGGACAACGTCTACGTCGGCACTAACCAGCCGGTGGTCAATGCCATCGACGCGGTCAGCGGCGCAGACGCGTGGAAGTTCGAAAACCTGAACCTGGACAAGACTCCGGTCAGCACCGAGGTAACTGACGAGCCAGGTACGCCGGGCAACGAAGGCGACCTGGTCAAGGTCACCATCACGGCCGATCAGACTTTGGTAGCCGAGAACGTCAAACCGACCTTCACCGTGCACATCAATACCGCCTTGGCTCACGATCTGGTCGTGACCCTGAGCAACAACGCCCAGGTCACCATCAAGGCTGGCGACACCAGCGCGCCGTACACCCACGACGCACAAGGCGATGACGTCTATCAGGACGCTGGCCAGATCAGCCTGGGCATCACGTCTGCTGCAGATGTCGACGGTCGCACCTTCGAGAACCTGGAGCTGGGCGATGCCGCTTCGGTTCAAGTCACCGACACCCTCGACGAAGTGGTGGCCAAGTTGACCGCCACCCCTTCGGTCACCGAAGGTGGCGAGATCACCTACACAATTACGCTGACCAACAAAGACGGTCTGCCGATCAACAACCACTCGGAGCTGTACTTCAAGCTGACCGACGGCACTACTGTCGTCGTGGCAGCCAACAGCACCACCGGTTCGGCCACTGCGACCGCGCCGGATAACGTCTACGTCGGAGCTAACCAGCCGGTGGTCAATGCCATCGACGCGGTCAGCGGCGCAGATGCGTGGAAGTTCGAAAACCTGAATCTGGACAAGACGCCGGTCAGCACCGAGGTAACCGACGAACCAGGCACCCCAGGCAACCCGGGCGGCAACAACGAAGGCGACCTGGTCAAGGTCACCATCACTGCCGACCAGACCTCGGTAGCCGAGAACGTCAAACCGACGTTCACCGTGCACATCAATACCGCCCTGGCTCACGACCTGGTCGTGACCCTGAGCAACAACGCTCAGGTCACCATCAAGGCTGGCGACACCAGCGCGCCGTACACCCACGACGCACAAGGCGATGACGTTTATCAGGACGCTGGCCAGATCAGCCTGGGCATCACGTCTGCTGCAGATGTCGACGGTCGCACCTTCGAGAACCTGGAGCTGGGCGATGCCGCTTCGGTTCAAGTCACCGACACCCTCGACGAAGTGGTGGCGAAGCTGACTGCGACCCCTTCGGTCACCGAAGGTGGCGAGATCACCTACACCATCACGCTGACCAACAAAGACGGTCTGCCGATCAACAACCACTCGGAGCTGTACTTCAAGCTGACCGACGGCACTACTGTCGTCGTGGCGGCGAACAGCACCACCGGTTCGGCCACTGCAACCGCCCCGGACAACGTCTACGTCGGCACTAACCAGCCGGTGGTCAATGCCATCGACGCGGTCAGCGGCGCAGATGCGTGGAAGTTCGAAAACCTGAACCTGGACAAGACCCCGGTCAGCACCGAGGTAACCGACGAACCAGGCACCCCAGGCAACCCGGGCGGCAACAACGAAGGCGACCTGGTCAAGGTCACTATCACGGCCGACCAGACCTCGGTAGCCGAGAACGTCAAACCGACGTTCACCGTGCACATCAATACCGCCTTGGCTCACGACCTGGTCGTGACCCTGAGCAACAACGCTCAGGTCACCATCAAGGCCGGCGACACCAGCGCGCCGTACACCCACGACGCACAAGGCGATGACGTCTATCAGGACGCTGGCCAGATCAGCCTGGGTATCAATTCGGCGGAGGACGCCACTGGTGCGACCTTCGAAAACCTGGAACTGGGCGATGCCGCTTCGGTTCAAGTCACCGACACCCTCGACGAAGTCGTAGCCAAGCTGACCGCCACCCCTTCGGTGACCGAAGGCGGCGAGATCACCTACACCATCACGCTGACCAACAAAGACGGTCTGCCGATCAACAACCACTCGGAGCTGTACTTCAAGCTGACCGACGGCACTACTGTCGTCGTGGCAGCGAACAGCACCACTGGTTCGGCCACTGCGACCGCGCCGGATAACGTCTACGTCGGAGCTAACCAGCCGGTGGTCAATGCCATCGACGCGGTCAGCGGCGCAGACGCGTGGAAGTTCGAAAACCTGAACCTGGACAAGACTCCGGTCAGCACCGAGGTAACTGACGAGCCAGGTACTCCAGGCAACGAAGGCGACATCATCAAGGTCACCATTACCGCTGACCAGATGTCGGTGGCCGAGAACGTCAAACCGACGTTCACCGTACACGTCAACCAGCCGCTGGCCCACGACCTGGTCGTGACCCTGAGCAACAACGCCCAGGTCACCATCAAGGCTGGCGACACCAGCGCGCCTTACGAGCACACGGCACAAGGCGATGACGTCTACAACGATGCTGGCCAGATCAGCCTGGGCATCACGTCCGCTGCGGATGTAGACGGTCGCACCTTCGAAAACCTGGAACTGGGCGATGCCGCTTCGGTTCAAGTCACCGACACCCTCGACGAAGTGGTGGCGAAGCTGACTGCGACCCCTTCGGTCACCGAAGGCGGCGAGATCACCTACACCATCACGCTGACCAACAAAGACGGTCTGCCGATCAACAACCACTCGGAGCTGTACTTCAAGCTGACCGACGGCACTACTGTCGTCGTGGCGGCGAACAGCACCACCGGTTCGGCCACTGCGACCGCGCCGGACAACGTCTACGTCGGCACTAACCAGCCGGTGGTCAATGCCATCGACGCGGTCAGCGGCGCAGACGCGTGGAAGTTCGAAAACCTGAACCTGGACAAGACCCCGGTCAGCACCGAGGTAACTGACGAGCCAGGTACGCCGGGCAACGAAGGCGACATCATCAAGGTCACCATTACCGCTGACCAGATGTCGGTAGCCGAGAACGTCAAACCGACGTTCACCGTACACGTCAACCAGCCGCTGGCCCACGACCTGGTCGTGACCCTGAGCAACAACGCCCAGGTCACCATCAAGGCTGGCGACACCAGCGCGCCTTACGAGCACACGGCACAAGGCGATGACGTCTACAACGATGCTGGCCAGATCAGCCTAGGCATCACGTCCGCTGCGGATGTAGACGGTCGCACCTTCGAAAACCTCGAACTGGGCGATGCCGCTTCGGTTCAAGTCACCGACACCCTCGACGAAGTCGTAGCCAAGCTGACCGCCACCCCTTCGGTGACCGAAGGCGGCGAGATCACCTACACCATCACGCTGACCAACAAAGACGGTCTGCCGATCAACAACCACTCGGAGCTGTACTTCAAGCTGACCGACGGCACTACTGTCGTCGTGGCGGCGAACAGCACCAGCGGCTCGGCCACTGCAACCGCCCCGGACAACGTCTACGTCGGCACTAACCAGCCGGTGGTCAATGCCATCGACGCGGTCAGCGGCGCAGATGCGTGGAAGTTCGAAAACCTGAATCTGGACAAGACGCCGGTCAGCACCGAGGTAACCGACGAACCAGGCACCCCAGGCAACCCGGGCGGCAACAACGAAGGCGACCTGGTCAAGGTCACCATCACTGCCGACCAGACCTCGGTAGCCGAGAACGTCAAACCGACGTTCACCGTGCACATCAATACCGCCTTGGCTCACGATCTGGTCGTGACCCTGAGCAACAACGCTCAGGTCACCATCAAGGCCGGCGACACCAGCGCGCCGTACGAGCACACGGCACAAGGCGATGACGTCTACAACGATGCTGGCCAGATCAGCCTGGGCATCACGTCTGCTGCGGATGTCGACGGTCGCACCTTCGAAAACCTGGAGTTGGGCGGTGCCGCGAAGGTGGATGTCACCGACACCACCGACGAAGTGGTGGCCAAGCTGACCGCCACCCCTTCGGTGAGCGAAGGCGGCGAGATCACCTACACCATCACGCTGACCAACCAAGATGGTCTGCCAATCAACAACCACAGTGCCTTGACCTTCACGCTGAGCGACGGCAAGACCGTCATCACCGTGCCGGCCAATGGCACCGTGGGTACTGCCACTGTCACTGCCCCGGATAACGTCTACGTCGGTAGCAACGACCCTGTCGTGATGTCGATCGCTACCGTTGAAGGCGTGGACGTTGGCAAGTTCGAACAGCTGACGCTGGATAAAACCTCGGTCAGCACTACCGTCACCGACGAGCCAGGTACTCCAGGCAACGAAGGCGACCTGGTCAAGGTCACCATCACGGCCGACCAGACTTCGGTGGCCGAGAACGTCAAACCGACGTTCACCGTACACGTCAACCAGCCGCTGGCCCACGACCTGGTCGTGACCCTGAGCAACAACGCCCAGGTCACCATCAAGGCTGGCGACACCAGCGCGCCGTACACCCACGACGCACAAGGCGATGACGTCTATCAGGACGCTGGCCAGATCAGCCTGGGCATCAATTCGGCGGAGGACGTCACTGGTGCGACCTTCGAGAACCTGGAGCTGGGCGATGCCGCTTCGGTTCAAGTCACCGACACCCTCGACGAAGTCGTAGCCAAGCTGACCGCCACCCCTTCGGTGACCGAAGGCGGCGAGATCACCTACACCATCACGCTGACCAACAAAGACGGTCTGCCGATCAACAACCACTCGGAGCTGTACTTCAAGCTGACCGACGGCACTACTGTCGTCGTGGCAGCCAACAGCACCACCGGTTCGGCCACTGCGACCGCGCCGGATAACGTCTACGTCGGAGCTAACCAGCCGGTGGTCAATGCCATCGACGCGGTCAGCGGCGCAGACGCGTGGAAGTTCGAAAACCTGAACCTGGACAAGACCCCGGTCAGCACCGAGGTAACCGACGAACCAGGCACCCCAGGCAACCCGGGCGGCAACAACGAAGGCGACCTGGTCAAGGTCACCATCACGGCCGACCAGACCTCGGTAGCCGAGAACGTCAAACCGACGTTCACCGTGCACATCAATACCGCCTTGGCTCACGACCTGGTCGTGACCCTGAGCAACAACGCTCAGGTCACCATCAAGGCTGGCGACACCAGCGCGCCTTACGAGCACACGGCACAAGGCGATGACGTTTATCAGGACGCTGGCCAGATCAGCCTGGGCATCACGTCTGCTGCAGATGTCGACGGTCGCACCTTCGAGAACCTGGAGCTGGGCGATGCCGCTTCGGTTCAAGTCACCGACACCCTCGACGAAGTGGTGGCGAAGCTGACTGCGACCCCTTCGGTCACCGAAGGTGGCGAGATCACCTACACCATTACGCTGACCAACAAAGACGGTCTGCCGATCAACAACCACTCGGAGCTGTACTTCAAGCTGACCGACGGCACTACTGTCGTCGTGGCAGCCAACAGCACCACCGGTTCGGCCACTGCGACCGCGCCGGATAACGTCTACGTCGGAGCTAACCAGCCGGTGGTCAATGCCATCGACGCGGTCAGCGGCGCAGATGCGTGGAAGTTCGAAAACCTGAATCTGGACAAGACGCCGGTCAGCACCGAGGTAACTGACGAGCCAGGTACTCCAGGCAACGAAGGCGACCTGGTCAAGGTCACCATCACGGCCGACCAGATGTCGGTGGCCGAGAACGTCAAACCGACGTTCACCGTACACGTCAACCAGCCGCTGGCCCACGACCTGGTCGTGACCCTGAGCAACAACGCTCAGGTCACCATCAAGGCCGGCGACACCAGCGCGCCGTACACCCACGACGCACAAGGCGATGACGTCTATCAGGACGCTGGCCAGATCAGCCTGGGTATCAATTCGGCGGAGGACGCCACTGGTGCGACCTTCGAAAACCTGGAACTGGGCGATGCCGCTTCGGTTCAAGTCACCGACACCCTCGACGAAGTCGTAGCCAAGCTGACCGCCACCCCTTCGGTGACCGAAGGCGGCGAGATCACCTACACCATCACGCTGACCAACAAAGACGGTCTGCCGATCAACAACCACTCGGAGCTGTACTTCAAGCTGACCGACGGCACTACTGTCGTCGTGGCGGCGAACAGCACCACCGGTTCGGCCACTGCAACCGCCCCGGACAACGTCTACGTCGGCACTAACCAGCCGGTGGTCAATGCCATCGACGCGGTCAGCGGCGCAGACGCGTGGAAGTTCGAAAACCTGAACCTGGACAAGACTCCGGTCAGCACCGAGGTAACTGACGAGCCAGGTACGCCGGGCAACGAAGGCGACATCATCAAGGTCACCATTACCGCTGACCAGATGTCGGTGGCCGAGAACGTCAAACCGACGTTCACCGTACACGTCAACCAGCCGCTGGCCCACGACCTGGTCGTGACCCTGAGCAACAACGCTCAGGTCACCATCAAGGCCGGCGACACCAGCGCGCCGTACACCCACGACGCACAAGGCGATGACGTCTATCAGGACGCTGGCCAGATCAGCCTGGGTATCAATTCGGCGGAGGACGCCACTGGTGCGACCTTCGAAAACCTGGAGCTGGGCGATGCCGCTTCGGTTCAAGTCACCGACACCCTCGACGAAGTCGTAGCCAAGCTGACCGCCACCCCTTCGGTGACCGAAGGCGGCGAGATCACCTACACCATCACGCTGACCAACAAAGACGGTCTGCCGATCAACAACCACTCGGAGCTGTACTTCAAGCTGACCGACGGCACTACTGTCGTCGTGGCGGCGAACAGCACCACCGGTTCGGCCACTGCAACCGCCCCGGACAACGTCTACGTCGGCACTAACCAGCCGGTGGTCAATGCCATCGACGCGGTCAGCGGCGCAGACGCGTGGAAGTTCGAAAACCTGAACCTGGACAAGACCCCGGTCAGCACCGAGGTAACCGACGAACCAGGCACCCCAGGCAACCCGGGCGGCAACAACGAAGGCGACCTGGTCAAGGTCACCATCACTGCCGACCAGACCTCGGTAGCCGAGAACGTCAAACCGACGTTCACCGTACACGTCAACCAGCCGCTGGCCCACGACCTGGTCGTGACCCTGAGCAACAACGCCCAGGTTACCATCAAGGCCGGCGACACCAGCGCGCCGTACACCCACGACGCACAAGGCGATGACGTCTACAACGACGCTGGCCAGATCAGCCTGGGCATCACGTCTGCTGCGGATGTAGACGGTCGCACCTTCGAAAACCTCGAACTGGGCGATGCCGCTTCGGTTCAAGTCACCGACACCCTCGACGAAGTGGTGGCCAAGTTGACCGCCACCCCTTCGGTCACCGAAGGTGGCGAGATCACCTACACAATTACGCTGACCAACAAAGACGGTCTGCCGATCAACAACCACTCGGAGCTGTACTTCAAGCTGACCGACGGCACTACTGTCGTCGTGGCAGCCAACAGCACCACCGGTTCGGCCACTGCAACCGCGCCGGACAACGTCTACGTCGGCACTAACCAGCCGGTGGTCAATGCCATCGACGCGGTCAGCGGCGCAGACGCGTGGAAGTTCGAAAACCTGAACCTGGACAAGACCCCGGTCAGCACCGAGGTAACCGACGAACCAGGCACCCCAGGCAACCCGGGCGGCAACAACGAAGGCGACCTGGTCAAGGTCACCATCACGGCCGACCAGACCTCGGTAGCCGAGAACGTCAAACCGACGTTCACCGTGCACATCAATACCGCCCTGGCCCACGACCTGGTCGTGACCCTGAGCAACAACGCCCAGGTCACCATCAAGGCTGGCGACACCAGCGCGCCTTACGAGCACACGGCACAAGGCGATGACGTCTACAACGACGCTGGCCAGATCAGCCTGGGCATCACGTCTGCTGCGGATGTCGACGGTCGCACCTTCGAAAACCTCGAACTGGGCGGTGCGGCTACTGTTCAAGTGACCGACACCCTCGACGAAGTCGTAGCCAAGCTGACTGCGACCCCTTCGGTGACCGAAGGCGGCGAGATCACCTACACCATCACGCTGACCAACAAAGATGGTCTGCCAATCAACAACCACAGTGCCTTGACCTTCACGCTGAGCGACGGCAAGACCGTTATCACCGTGCCGGCCAATGGCACCGTGGGCACTGCGACCGTGGCCGCTCCGGACAACGTCTACGTCGGTAGCAACGACCCTGTCGTGATGTCGATCGCTACCGTTGAAGGCGCGGACGTTGGCAAGTTCGAACAGCTGACGCTGGATAAAACCTCGGTCAGCACTACCGTCACCGACGAGCCAGGTACTCCAGGCAACGAAGGCGACCTGGTCAAGGTCACCATCACGGCCGACCAGACTTCGGTAGCCGAGAACGTCAAACCGACGTTCACCGTGCACATCAATACCGCCTTGGCCCACGACCTGGTCGTGACCCTGAGCAACAACGCTCAGGTCACCATCAAGGCTGGCGACACCAGCGCGCCTTACGAGCACACGGCACAAGGCGATGACGTCTACAACGACGCTGGCCAGATCAGCCTGGGCATCACGTCTGCTGCGGATGTCGACGGTCGCACCTTCGAAAACCTGGAGTTGGGCGATGCCGCGAAGGTGGATGTCACCGACACCACCGACGAAGTGGTGGCCAAGCTGACCGCCACCCCTTCGGTCACCGAAGGCGGCGAGATCACCTACACCATCACGCTGACCAACCAAGATGGTCTGCCAATCAACAACCACAGTGCCTTGACCTTCACGCTGAGCGACGGCAAGACCGTCATCACCGTGCCGGCCAACGGCACCGTGGGCACTGCGACCGTGGCCGCTCCGGACAACGTCTACGTCGGTAGCAACGACCCTGTCGTGATGTCGATCGCTACCGTTGAAGGCGCGGACGTTGGCAAGTTCGAGCAGCTGACTCTGGATAAAACCTCGGTCAGCACGACTGTCACCGACGAGCCAGGCACCCCAGGTAATCCGGGCGGCAACAACGAAGGCGACCTGGTCAAGGTCACCATCACGGCCGACCAGACCTCGGTAGCCGAGAACGTCAAACCGACGTTCACCGTGCACATCAATACCGCCCTGGCCCACGACCTGGTCGTGACCCTGAGCAACAACGCCCAGGTCACCATCAAGGCTGGCGACACCAGCGCGCCTTACGAGCACACGGCACAAGGCGATGACGTCTACAACGACGCTGGCCAGATCAGCCTGGGCATCACGTCTGCTGCGGATGTCGACGGTCGCACCTTCGAAAACCTCGAACTGGGCGGTGCGGCTACTGTTCAAGTGACCGACACCCTCGACGAAGTCGTAGCCAAGCTGACTGCGACCCCTTCGGTGACCGAAGGCGGCGAGATCACCTACACCATCACGCTGACCAACAAAGATGGTCTGCCAATCAACAACCACAGTGCCTTGACCTTCACGCTGAGCGACGGCAAGACCGTTATCACCGTGCCGGCCAATGGCACCGTGGGCACTGCGACCGTGGCCGCTCCGGACAACGTCTACGTCGGTAGCAACGACCCTGTCGTGATGTCGATCGCTACCGTTGAAGGCGCGGACGTTGGCAAGTTCGAACAGCTGACGCTGGATAAAACCTCGGTCAGCACTACCGTCACCGACGAGCCAGGTACTCCAGGCAACGAAGGCGACCTGGTCAAGGTCACCATCACGGCCGACCAGACTTCGGTAGCCGAGAACGTCAAACCGACGTTCACCGTGCACATCAATACCGCCCTGGCTCACGACCTGGTCGTGACCCTGAGCAACAACGCCCAGGTCACCATCAAGGCTGGCGACACCAGCGCGCCTTACGAGCACACGGCACAAGGCGATGACGTCTACAACGACGCTGGCCAGATCAGCCTGGGCATCACGTCTGCTGCGGATGTCGACGGTCGTACCTTCGAAAACCTGGAGTTGGGCGGTGCCGCGAAGGTGGATGTCACCGACACCACCGACGAA
This sequence comes from Pseudomonas sp. BP6, assembly GCF_017875935.1. Taxonomy (NCBI): domain Bacteria; kingdom Pseudomonadati; phylum Pseudomonadota; class Gammaproteobacteria; order Pseudomonadales; family Pseudomonadaceae; genus Pseudomonas; species Pseudomonas sp. BP6. The sequence goes on along the minus strand of NZ_JAGINI010000001.1, from coordinate 5,183,510 downwards.
GTGGTGGCCAAGCTGACCGCCACCCCTTCGGTCACCGAAGGCGGCGAGATCACCTACACCATCACGCTGACCAACCAAGATGGTCTGCCAATCAACAACCACAGTGCCTTGACCTTCACGCTGAGCGACGGCAAGACCGTTATCACCGTGCCGGCCAATGGCACCGTGGGCACTGCGACCGTGGCCGCTCCGGACAACGTCTACGTCGGTAGCAATGACCCTGTCGTGATGTCGATCGCTACCGTTGAAGGCGCGGACGTTGGCAAGTTCGAGCAGCTGACTCTGGATAAAACCTCGGTCAGCACGACTGTCACCGACGAGCCAGGCACCCCAGGTAATCCGGGCGGCAACAACGAAGGCGACCTGGTCAAGGTCACCATCACGGCCGACCAGACCTCGGTAGCCGAGAACGTCAAACCGACGTTCACCGTGCACATCAATACCGCCCTGGCCCACGACCTGGTCGTGACCCTGAGCAACAACGCCCAGGTCACCATCAAGGCTGGCGACACCAGCGCGCCTTACGAGCACACGGCACAAGGCGATGACGTCTACAACGACGCTGGCCAGATCAGCCTGGGCATCACGTCTGCTGCGGATGTCGACGGTCGCACCTTCGAAAACCTCGAACTGGGCGGTGCGGCTACTGTTCAAGTGACCGACACCCTCGACGAAGTCGTAGCCAAGCTGACTGCGACCCCTTCGGTGACCGAAGGCGGCGAGATCACCTACACCATCACGCTGACCAACAAAGATGGTCTGCCAATCAACAACCACAGTGCCTTGACCTTCACGCTGAGCGACGGCAAGACCGTTATCACCGTGCCGGCCAATGGCACCGTGGGCACTGCGACCGTGGCCGCTCCGGACAACGTCTACGTCGGTAGCAACGACCCTGTCGTGATGTCGATCGCTACCGTTGAAGGCGCGGACGTTGGCAAGTTCGAACAGCTGACGCTGGATAAAACCTCGGTCAGCACTACCGTCACCGACGAGCCAGGTACTCCAGGCAACGAAGGCGACCTGGTCAAGGTCACCATCACGGCCGACCAGACTTCGGTAGCCGAGAACGTCAAACCGACGTTCACCGTGCACATCAATACCGCCCTGGCTCACGATCTGGTCGTGACCCTGAGCAACAACGCTCAGGTCACCATCAAGGCCGGCGACACCAGCGCGCCTTACGAGCACACGGCACAAGGCGATGACGTCTACAACGACGCTGGCCAGATCAGCCTAGGCATCACGTCTGCTGCGGATGTCGACGGTCGCACCTTCGAAAACCTGGAGTTGGGCGGTGCCGCGAAGGTGGATGTCACCGACACCACCGACGAAGTGGTGGCCAAGCTGACTGCGACCCCTTCGGTCACCGAAGGCGGCGAGATCACCTACACCATCACCCTGACCAACCAAGACGGCCTGCCGATCAACAACCACAGTGCCTTGACCTTCACGCTGAGCGACGGCAAGACCGTCATCACCGTGCCGGCCAACGGCACCGTGGGTACTGCCACTGTCACTGCCCCGGATAACGTCTACGTCGGTAGCAACGACCCTGTCGTGATGTCGATCGCTACCGTTGAAGGCGCAGACGTTGGCAAGTTCGAACAGCTGACACTCGACAAGACTTCGGTCAGCACGACTGTCACCGACGAGCCAGGCACCCCAGGTAATCCGGGCGGCAACAACGAAGGCGACCTGGTCAAGGTCACCATCACGGCCGACCAGACCTCGGTAGCCGAGAACGTCAAACCGACGTTCACCGTGCACATCAATACCGCCCTGGCCCACGACCTGGTCGTGACCCTGAGCAACAACGCTCAGGTCACCATCAAGGCTGGCGACACCAGCGCGCCTTACGAGCACACGGCACAAGGCGATGACGTCTACAACGACGCTGGCCAGATCAGCCTGGGCATCACGTCTGCTGCGGATGTCGACGGTCGCACCTTCGAAAACCTCGAACTGGGCGGTGCGGCTACTGTTCAAGTGACCGACACCACCGACGAAGTGGTGGCCAAGCTGACCGCCACCCCTTCGGTGACCGAAGGCGGCGAGATCACCTACACCATCACGCTGACCAACCAAGATGGTCTGCCGATCAACAACCACAGTGCCTTGACCTTCACGCTGAGCGACGGCAAGACCGTTATCACCGTGCCGGCCAACGGCACCGTGGGCACTGCGATCGTGGCCGCTCCGGACAACGTCTACGTCGGTAGCAATGACCCTGTCGTGATGTCGATCGCTACCGTTGAAGGCGCGGACGTTGGCAAGTTCGAACAGCTGACACTCGACAAGACTTCGGTCAGCACGACTGTCACCGACGAGCCAGGCACCCCAGGTAATCCGGGCGGCAACAACGAAGGCGACCTGGTCAAGGTCACCATCACGGCCGACCAGACCTCGGTAGCCGAGAACGTCAAACCGACGTTCACCGTGCACATCAATACCGCCCTGGCTCACGATCTGGTCGTGACCCTGAGCAACAACGCTCAGGTCACCATCAAGGCCGGCGACACCAGCGCGCCTTACGAGCACACGGCACAAGGCGATGACGTCTACAACGACGCTGGCCAGATCAGCCTAGGCATCACGTCTGCTGCGGATGTCGACGGTCGCACCTTCGAAAACCTGGAGTTGGGCGGTGCCGCGAAGGTGGATGTCACCGACACCACCGACGAAGTGGTGGCCAAGCTGACCGCGACCCCTTCGGTCACCGAAGGCGGCGAGATCACCTACACCATCACGCTGACCAACAAAGATGGTCTGCCAATCAACAACCACAGTGCCTTGACCTTCACGCTGAGCGACGGCAAGACCGTTATCACCGTGCCGGCCAACGGCACCGTGGGTACTGCCACTGTCACTGCCCCGGACAACGTCTACGTCGGTAGCAACGACCCTGTCGTGATGTCGATCGCTACCGTTGAAGGCGCGGATGTTGGCAAGTTCGAACAGCTGACACTCGACAAGACTTCGGTCAGCACGACTGTCACCGACGAGCCAGGTACTCCAGGCAACGAAGGCGACCTGGTCAAGGTCACCATCACGGCCGACCAGACTTCGGTAGCCGAGAACGTCAAACCGACGTTCACCGTGCACATCAATACCGCCCTGGCTCACGACCTGGTCGTGACCCTGAGCAACAACGCTCAGGTCACCATCAAGGCTGGCGACACCAGCGCGCCTTACGAGCACACGGCACAAGGCGATGACGTCTACAACGACGCTGGTCAGATCAGCCTGGGCATCACGTCTGCTGCGGATGTCGACGGTCGCACCTTCGAAAACCTGGAGTTGGGCGATGCCGCGAAGGTGGATGTCACCGACACCACCGACGAAGTGGTGGCCAAGCTGACCGCCACCCCTTCGGTCACCGAAGGCGGCGAGATCACCTACACCATCACGCTGACCAACCAAGATGGTCTGCCAATCAACAACCACAGTGCCTTGACCTTCACGCTGAGCGACGGCAAGACCGTCATCACCGTGCCGGCCAATGGCACCGTGGGCACTGCGACCGTGGCCGCTCCGGACAACGTCTACGTCGGTAGCAATGACCCTGTCGTGATGTCGATCGCTACCGTTGAAGGCGCGGACGTTGGCAAGTTCGAACAGCTGACGCTGGATAAAACCTCGGTCAGCACGACTGTCACCGACGAGCCAGGCACCCCAGGCAACCCGGGCGGCAACAACGAAGGCGACCTGGTCAAGGTCACCATCACGGCCGACCAGACCTCGGTAGCCGAGAACGTCAAACCGACGTTCACCGTGCACATCAATACCGCCCTGGCCCACGACCTGGTCGTGACCCTGAGCAACAACGCTCAGGTCACCATCAAGGCCGGCGACACCAGCGCGCCGTACGAGCACACGGCACAAGGCGATGACGTCTACAACGACGCTGGCCAGATCAGCCTAGGCATCACGTCTGCTGCGGATGTCGACGGTCGCACCTTCGAAAACCTGGAGTTGGGCGGTGCCGCGAAGGTGGATGTCACCGACACCACCGACGAAGTGGTGGCCAAGCTGACTGCGACCCCTTCGGTCACCGAAGGCGGCGAGATCACCTACACCATCACCCTGACCAACCAAGACGGCCTGCCGATCAACAACCACAGTGCCTTGACCTTCACGCTGAGCGACGGCAAGACCGTCATCACCGTGCCGGCCAACGGCACCGTGGGTACTGCCACTGTCACTGCCCCGGATAACGTCTACGTCGGTAGCAACGACCCTGTCGTGATGTCGATCGCTACCGTTGAAGGCGCAGACGTTGGCAAGTTCGAACAGCTGACACTCGACAAGACTTCGGTCAGCACGACTGTCACCGACGAGCCAGGCACCCCAGGTAATCCGGGCGGCAACAACGAAGGCGACCTGGTCAAGGTCACCATCACGGCCGACCAGACTTCGGTAGCCGAGAACGTCAAACCGACGTTCACCGTGCACATCAATACCGCCCTGGCTCACGACCTGGTCGTGACCCTGAGCAACAACGCTCAGGTCACCATCAAGGCTGGCGACACCAGCGCGCCTTACGAGCACACGGCACAAGGCGATGACGTCTACAACGACGCTGGTCAGATCAGCCTGGGCATCACGTCTGCTGCGGATGTCGACGGTCGCACCTTCGAAAACCTGGAGTTGGGCGGTGCCGCGAAGGTGGATGTCACCGACACCACCGACGAAGTGGTGGCCAAGCTGACCGCCACCCCTTCGGTCACCGAAGGCGGCGAGATCACCTACACCATCACGCTGACCAACAAAGATGGTCTGCCAATCAACAACCACAGTGCCTTGACCTTCACGCTGAGCGACGGCAAGACCGTCATCACCGTGCCGGCCAACGGCACCGTGGGCACTGCGACCGTGGCCGCTCCGGACAACGTCTACGTCGGTAGCAACGACCCTGTCGTGATGTCGATCGCTACCGTTGAAGGCGCGGATGTTGGCAAGTTCGAACAGCTGACACTCGACAAGACTTCGGTCAGCACGACTGTCACCGACGAGCCAGGTACCCCAGGCAACGAAGGCGACCTGGTCAAGGTCACCATCACGGCCGACCAGACTTCGGTGGCCGAGAACGTCAAGCCGACGTTCACCGTGCATATCAATACCGCCCTGGCCCACGACCTGGTCGTGACCCTGAGCAACAACGCTCAGGTCACCATCAAGGCTGGCGACACCAGCGCGCCTTACGAGCACACGGCACAAGGCGATGACGTCTACAACGACGCTGGCCAGATCAGCCTGGGCATCACGTCCGCTGCGGATGTAGACGGTCGCACCTTCGAAAACCTCGAACTGGGCGGTGCGGCTACTGTTCAAGTGACCGACACCACCGACGAAGTGGTGGCCAAGCTGACTGCGACCCCTTCGGTGACCGAAGGCGGCGAGATCACCTACACCATCACGCTGACCAACCAAGATGGTCTGCCAATCAACAACCACAGTGCCTTGACCTTCACGCTGAGCGACGGCAAGACCGTTATCACCGTGCCGGCCAACGGCACCGTGGGCACTGCGACCGTGGCCGCTCCGGACAACGTCTACGTCGGTAGCAACGACCCTGTCGTGATGTCGATCGCTACCGTTGAAGGCGCGGACGTTGGCAAGTTCGAACAGCTGACACTCGACAAGACTTCGGTCAGCACGACTGTCACCGACGAGCCAGGTACCCCAGGCAACGAAGGCGACCTGGTCAAGGTCACCATCACGGCCGACCAGACTTCGGTGGCCGAGAACGTCAAGCCGACGTTCACCGTGCATATCAATACCGCCCTGGCCCACGACCTGGTCGTGACCCTGAGCAACAACGCTCAGGTCACCATCAAGGCTGGCGACACCAGCGCGCCTTACGAGCACACGGCACAAGGCGATGACGTCTACAACGACGCTGGCCAGATCAGCCTGGGCATCACGTCTGCTGCGGATGTCGACGGTCGCACCTTCGAAAACCTGGAGTTGGGCGATGCCGCGAAGGTGGATGTCACCGACACCACCGACGAAGTGGTGGCCAAGCTGACCGCCACCCCTTCGGTCACCGAAGGCGGCGAGATCACCTACACCATCACGCTGACCAACCAAGATGGTCTGCCAATCAACAACCACAGTGCCTTGACCTTCACGCTGAGCGACGGCAAGACCGTCATCACCGTGCCGGCCAATGGCACCGTGGGCACTGCGACCGTGGCCGCTCCGGACAACGTCTACGTCGGTAGCAATGACCCTGTCGTGATGTCGATCGCTACCGTTGAAGGCGCGGACGTTGGCAAGTTCGAACAGCTGACGCTGGATAAAACCTCGGTCAGCACGACTGTCACCGACGAGCCAGGCACCCCAGGCAACCCGGGCGGCAACAACGAAGGCGACCTGGTCAAGGTCACCATCACGGCCGACCAGACCTCGGTAGCCGAGAACGTCAAACCGACGTTCACCGTGCACATCAATACCGCCCTGGCCCACGACCTGGTCGTGACCCTGAGCAACAACGCTCAGGTCACCATCAAGGCCGGCGACACCAGCGCGCCGTACGAGCACACGGCACAAGGCGATGACGTCTACAACGACGCTGGCCAGATCAGCCTAGGCATCACGTCTGCTGCGGATGTCGACGGTCGCACCTTCGAAAACCTGGAGTTGGGCGGTGCCGCGAAGGTGGATGTCACCGACACCACCGACGAAGTGGTGGCCAAGCTGACTGCGACCCCTTCGGTCACCGAAGGCGGCGAGATCACCTACACCATCACCCTGACCAACCAAGACGGCCTGCCGATCAACAACCACAGTGCCTTGACCTTCACGCTGAGCGACGGCAAGACCGTCATCACCGTGCCGGCCAACGGCACCGTGGGTACTGCCACTGTCACTGCCCCGGATAACGTCTACGTCGGTAGCAACGACCCTGTCGTGATGTCGATCGCTACCGTTGAAGGCGCAGACGTTGGCAAGTTCGAACAGCTGACACTCGACAAGACTTCGGTCAGCACGACTGTCACCGACGAGCCAGGCACCCCAGGTAATCCGGGCGGCAACAACGAAGGCGACCTGGTCAAGGTCACCATCACGGCCGACCAGACTTCGGTAGCCGAGAACGTCAAACCGACGTTCACCGTGCACATCAATACCGCCCTGGCTCACGACCTGGTCGTGACCCTGAGCAACAACGCTCAGGTCACCATCAAGGCTGGCGACACCAGCGCGCCTTACGAGCACACGGCACAAGGCGATGACGTCTACAACGACGCTGGTCAGATCAGCCTGGGCATCACGTCTGCTGCGGATGTCGACGGTCGCACCTTCGAAAACCTGGAGTTGGGCGGTGCCGCGAAGGTGGATGTCACCGACACCACCGACGAAGTGGTGGCCAAGCTGACCGCCACCCCTTCGGTCACCGAAGGCGGCGAGATCACCTACACCATCACGCTGACCAACAAAGATGGTCTGCCAATCAACAACCACAGTGCCTTGACCTTCACGCTGAGCGACGGCAAGACCGTCATCACCGTGCCGGCCAACGGCACCGTGGGCACTGCGACCGTGGCCGCTCCGGACAACGTCTACGTCGGTAGCAACGACCCTGTCGTGATGTCGATCGCTACCGTTGAAGGCGCGGATGTTGGCAAGTTCGAACAGCTGACACTCGACAAGACTTCGGTCAGCACGACTGTCACCGACGAGCCAGGTACCCCAGGCAACGAAGGCGACCTGGTCAAGGTCACCATCACGGCCGACCAGACTTCGGTGGCCGAGAACGTCAAGCCGACGTTCACCGTGCATATCAATACCGCCCTGGCCCACGACCTGGTCGTGACCCTGAGCAACAACGCTCAGGTCACCATCAAGGCTGGCGACACCAGCGCGCCTTACGAGCACACGGCACAAGGCGATGACGTCTACAACGACGCTGGCCAGATCAGCCTGGGCATCACGTCCGCTGCGGATGTAGACGGTCGCACCTTCGAAAACCTCGAACTGGGCGGTGCGGCTACTGTTCAAGTGACCGACACCACCGACGAAGTGGTGGCCAAGCTGACTGCGACCCCTTCGGTGACCGAAGGCGGCGAGATCACCTACACCATCACGCTGACCAACCAAGATGGTCTGCCAATCAACAACCACAGTGCCTTGACCTTCACGCTGAGCGACGGCAAGACCGTTATCACCGTGCCGGCCAACGGCACCGTGGGCACTGCGACCGTGGCCGCTCCGGACAACGTCTACGTCGGTAGCAACGACCCTGTCGTGATGTCGATCGCTACCGTTGAAGGCGCGGACGTTGGCAAGTTCGAACAGCTGACACTCGACAAGACTTCGGTCAGCACGACTGTCACCGACGAGCCAGGTACCCCAGGCAACGAAGGCGACCTGGTCAAGGTCACCATCACGGCCGACCAGACTTCGGTGGCCGAGAACGTCAAGCCGACGTTCACCGTGCATATCAATACCGCCCTGGCCCACGACCTGGTCGTGACCCTGAGCAACAACGCTCAGGTCACCATCAAGGCTGGCGACACCAGCGCGCCTTACGAGCACACGGCACAAGGCGATGACGTCTACAACGACGCTGGCCAGATCAGCCTGGGCATCACGTCTGCTGCGGATGTAGACGGTCGCACCTTCGAAAACCTCGAACTGGGCGGTGCGGCTACTGTTCAAGTGACCGACACCCTCGACGAAGTCGTAGCCAAGCTGACTGCGACCCCTTCGGTGACCGAAGGCGGCGAGATCACCTACACCATCACGCTGACCAACAAAGATGGTCTGCCAATCAACAACCACAGTGCCTTGACCTTCACGCTGAGCGACGGCAAGACCGTTATCACCGTGCCGGCCAATGGCACCGTGGGCACTGCGACCGTGGCCGCTCCGGACAACGTCTACGTCGGTAGCAACGACCCTGTCGTGATGTCGATCGCTACCGTTGAAGGCGCGGACGTTGGCAAGTTCGAACAGCTGACACTCGACAAGACTTCGGTCAGCACCGCCGTGACCGACGAACCAGGTTCGGGTACTCCGGGCACCGGCAATCAGGGCGACGCCACCACGGTCGGTATTACCGGCACGACTTCGCTGACCGAGGGCGAGACCGGCCAGTACACGCTAGCCCTCAGTAACGCGTCCAAGTCCGAAGTCACTATCACCCTAAGCTACAGCGGTACCGCCAACAACGGTGAGGACTTCACCGGTGTCGCGACCGTGAAGATCCCGGCCAACAGCACAGGCACGACGTTCAACATCGCTACCATCAACGACAAACTGGTCGAAGGTACCGAGAACTTCGTTGTGAAGATCGAAACCGCCACGGGTGGTAGCTTCGAGAACCTGCAGATCGATAGCAGCAAATCGAGCGTGACGACCACCATCCTCGACAACGACCATCTGCCCGTTTCGCCTGGCAGCGCGGTATTTGGCGTGGAGGACACCGATTACGTGTTTGCCTGGGGTGATTTCAAAGTCACTGATGCCGATGGCAACACTAACCTGTCCGTGACCATCACCTCGCTCCCGGCCGCCGGCAACTTGCAGTTCTTCAACGGTACTGCATGGGTGAATGTGGTCGCTGGCCAGGTGGTCAGCCAGGCAGATATCACCGCCAAGAACCTGAAGTTCGTTCCGGCCCTGAACCAGTCGGGTGCGGACAACTACGGTGGTAATGGTGTGGGTAACCAGAAGGCTGACTACGCCCAGTTCAAGTTCAAGCCGAACGATGGCACCAACCTGGGCAGTGAAGTGACCATGAAGGTCGATATCAGCCCGATTGCCGACAAACCGACCCTGAGTTTCGGCAGCGCCGATATCGAGTCCAAAGGGCTGACGAAGGAGGTCTGGACCAGCCTCCAAGGCCTGGGTACTGGCGGCAACGGCATTACCGGCGAGGATCTGAAGACGGTCTTCGCCAACTCCGGCAGTTCCAATTTCAGCAGCACCACTACCAACGTACAATCCGATGGTAGCGTCACCGCTGGCACCGGTTCGAAAACGTCGGGCCTGATCTACCTGGAAGCCGGCAAGGTCTATACCTTCAGCGGTTCGGCCGACGACAGCTTCGTGGTCACCATCGGTGGCAAGACTGTAGTCACGGCCACCTGGGGAGCCGGTGGCGGGGTGTCGGGGACCTTTACCCCGAATACCAGCGGCTACTACCCGATCGAGGTCTACCATGCCAACCAGTCCGGCCCAGGCAGCTATGACCTGAACATCCAGGTAGGCTCCGGTGCCGTTACCGACCTGAGCAGCTCGAACGTCAAGATGTACCAGAACGTTACCGAGATGGCCAACGCCGGCCTGGGCGTGTCCGATCTGCACACTGTGAACGGTCAAAGCTACTACGACGGCTACAAGCTCAACGAAGGGCCTGAGGGTGGCTCGGTGAAGCTGGTGGGCATTTCCACCGCCCTGACCGACACCGACGGCTCCGAAAGCCTGAACGTGACACTCAGCGGTATCCCGAAAGGTACTGTGTTGAGCGATGGTGCAGGCCACACGGTTACGGTTGGTACTGCCCCGGTCGACGTGACAGGCTGGAAACTCAGTAGCCTGACGCTGACCCCGCCGGCCTATTACAAAGGCTCGTTCGACATCACGGTTACCTCGACTTCCACCGAAAGCCTTGGCGGCTCGGCCATCACCACCGGCAATATCCCGGTGACGGTGTACGCCGCGACCTACAAGGCCAGTGTGGGCACCTCGGGCAATGACACGATGACCGGTAGTGAAGGCAACGACATCATCGTCGCTGACGTATCCGGGCTGAACGTGGTTCAGGGCAAGAACTACAACATCGCCTTCATGGTCGACAGTTCGGGCAGTATGAGCGACAAGTCGATTGCTGACGCCAAGACGCAGTTGGCTTCGGTGTTCAATTCGCTCAAGGCCAGCTTGGGCTCGGACACCTCGGGTACCGTGAACATCTTCCTGGTCGACTTCGATACCCAGGTAAACAAGAACGTAGCAGTGAACCTTGCCGACCCGGACGCTTTGAGCAAGTTGCAAGCGGTATTGAACTCGATGGTAGGCGGCTACTACGGTGGCGGTACCAACTATGAAGACGCGTTCAAGACCACGTCCAACTTCTTCAACAGCACCATGGCCACCAGCAACCAAGGTGCGGAGAACCTGACTTACTTCATTACCGACGGTAAGCCAACCTATTATCAGAGCGGTGAGTCCACCAACCCTAGCCTGTGGAAGAATGGCAAGAGCCTGGACGATGTAGTCAACGTCAACAATTACAAGATGGGTGACACGTTCAGCGCGTGGGCCGACGCGACTCACAAGGTCGAGATCAGCAGCAATGGTGTGGTCAAAGTGCTGACCTATACCGAGAACCGCCGAGGTGAGTTGGTGCTTGACTCCACCAAGACGGTCGGCACCCTTCATGCACAAGGTGATGGTACCTATGAACTCTCCAGCCTGGGCGGTACCGGCTACGCGGATTACTGGAACTACGTCTACTCGGCCGCAGGTTCTACTGAAAGTTTCGCAGTCTTGGGCGGCACCAATGGCTTGAGCAAAGTCCAGGCTATCGGCCTGAACAGCGATGTCACGCTGAACGATCTGAAACCTTATGACAGTGCCGGCAAGCCACAGACCAATATCGACCCGTCCGATTTGGCCAAGGCGATTCTCGGTCACTCCGAAGCAACGGTGCCAGGTGCCGATACCATCGATGGCGGTAACGGCAACGACATCATCTTCGGTGACCTGATCACCCTCAACGGTGTGGTCAGCGAGGGCTACCAGGCCCTGCAGACGTACGTTGCACAGAAGAGTGGTGTTGAAGTCAGCGCTGTCACTACCAGCAATGTTCACCAGTACATCACCGAGCACTACACCGAGTTCGATATCTCCGGTGCCAAAGACGGCATCGACATCCTGTCGGGCGGCAATGGCAATGACATCCTCTTCGGCCAAGGTGGTAACGACACGCTAAGTGGTGGCAAAGGTAACGACATCCTGCTGGGCGGTACTGGCAATGACACCCTGATCGGTGGCCAGGGCGACGATATCCTGATCGGTGGCAGCGGTGCCGACACCTTCGTGTGGAAGGCTGGCGACATCGGTAACGACGTGATCAAGGACTTCAACAAGGCCGAGGGTGACCGTATCGACCTGAAGGATCTGCTCCAGGGCGAGAAGGGCAGCACCATCGATAACTACCTCAAGCTCACCACGGTGGAGGGTACGACCACGTTGCAAGTCAGCAGCGAAGGCAAGCTCAACGCCGAAGGTGGTATCGCCAACGCCGACGTGACCATCAAGCTGGAAGGGGTTAACTGGTCCAACCAGACGATCAACTCGTTGATCAGCGGTGCCGACCCGACCATCATCATCCACAACAAGGACAGCTGATAGACCACCGGGGCCGCATAGCGGCCCCGGCTCTTTCCTGTCACCCGCCAACAGCGCATACTCTGGCGCCGGGCCTGCGCGCCCGGCGATCTTTGCCTATGCTGCTGTCTACCAACAAGGAACCAACGTGACGAGGGACATCGCCATGTTCTACGTGCAACGCAACGCCGCCGGCCAGTTGCTGCGGGTGGAAGCAGCCGCGTTTGATCAGTTCACCGAAATACTCCCTTCAGACCATGCCGATATCCAGGAATGGTTTGCCGATGATGTTGTGGAAAACAGCCTCAACCAGCTCAAGCAAAGCGACCTTGACATGATCCGCGTGCTCGAGGACCTGATCGACGTGCTGACCGCCAAGGGCGTGTTCAAGATCACCGACCTGCCCGCCGGCGCGCAGGCCAAGCTGCTCAACCGTTCCACGGCGCGCAAGGCGCTCAGCAGTCTCAATAACCTGATTGACGAAGAAGAGCAGGGCGGGCTGATCTAACAGCGAGCTGGTTCACGCGACAGTCGCCGCCGGGTTGGTGTTCGGAGCCAGCGAAGAGGCCGGTACAGGCTACAAATTCTGGTACTGAGCCGCCGCATTGCTCAGAATTTTGCCAATCTCTTCCCGCAAGCCGGCAGGCTGCTCTACCACCACCCCGTCCCCATGGCTCAACAGCCACCAGCGTAATGGCCAGCCGTCACTTACCGTGCCGCGTAACCGATGCCCATGCTCCAGTGCCGTCAGCTGCATGTCGCTGCTCAACGGCGCATCCCGCAACTGCCGCGCCAGTGCATCGCTGATTCGCGCAACCAGCTCCACGCCCTCACCCTGCGATGGCTGCAAGGCATCCCCGCGCAGATGCGTCAGCAAGTCGAAATTACCGCGCAATTCGCCCACGGCACTGGCCGACCAGTGCCAACCGAACGGAATGCTCTTGTCATTGCGCTCCAGTGGGAATATCAGAGAAAGCTCGTTGAGGTCACGCTCGACAGTGCGTTTGCTGACCGTGAAGCCCACGTCGCGCAGGCGCCAGACCAGCTCGGCGCTGGTGATGCCTGGGGAACGGCTGGGCAACTGGCGCAGCAGCGCCCACTGTCGGCTGAGGGTGGCGCGAGTGGTGGCGAACGGCAAAAGATAACGTCCTTGTCTAGGCTTGCCGCAATAGGATGGCGGCATGCGAGGGGCATGGCAATTGGCCACAGCCTGCTCAGATCAAGGAAGTCGCATTTGGTTGCCTCGTGCCGAATCGTTCGCGACAGGTTTTGACGTGACGTCGCGCAGAATCACGCCTCATCACAGCCGAAGGTTGGGGTTGTGCGTCGTTCAATGAGGATGAACATGTCTGTTGCCAGCAATATCCATTCGCTACTTGCACGCCTTCTGCCCGAGCGGGTCATCGCCCCACCTGCCCCTGCAGGAAGGCGACAGCGGCTGTTTTCCGGTGTGGGCTTGCCCAGCCAGCGATCGCTGCTGGTCAACCGCCTGGATGAGGCCAACGACTTGCAGGCGGTGTATGTCGACCTGCGCCGCCAGGCATTGCAAGGCAGCGTGTCCGCATTGAACGACCTCGGCTGGATCTGGCTCAACGGCAAGTACTGGCGGGCCGACACCGTGCTGGCCGGGCACCTGTTGCGCATGGCGGCCCTGCAGGGCAATGCTGCTGCCTGGTTCAACCTTGGGCAGCAGCACTACTTCGGCAAAGGCATTGACCCTTCATATGTGCAGGCGGCGGAGTGTTACCGGCAGGCCTTCGACCGGGGCATGCTGCATGCTGCCGCCGCATTGGGTGACCTGTATGAGGAGGAGGTGTGCGACGGTGACCTGAAGTGGCAGGTTGACCTGGTGCAGGCCTATCAGTGGTTCTTGCGTGGAGCCGAACAGGGCGAGGCGCGTTGTCGTTTTGAAGTGGGTTACCGGTTGATGCATGGGCTGCACGTAGAGGCCAACCTCAAGGCAGCGCTGTACTGGCTTGAGCTGGCGGCAGCGGCGGGGGTGGTGCAAGCGGCGGAGGAACTGGCGGTGCATTTCAGCAGCCGTGACGCGCTACGGTATCAGGAGTGGCGGGACCGGGCGGTGCAGATGGGCAGCACATTGGCGCTGACCATGAAGCTGGAAGACCAGATCCAACCCTGAGTATTTCTCTCCAGTGCTGGCTGAAAATGAACAACATTCAACCCAGGCTATTCGTCGCCCCCTGTTGACGACAGGGGGATGTCGGGGCGTATATTGATAGTTAGCAAACTATGAATATATTTGGTTCTCTTCATGTCCCTTGATCTCCTGCGGCTGCAAGTCAGCAGTGGCCTGGTAGTCGCTGCCCGTCACTGGCGGCGCATCTGTCATACCGCCTTGACCGGCTACGGCATTTCCGAGGCCTGCGCTGCGCCGCTGCTGATGATCGTGCGCCTGGGCGACGGCGTGCATCAGGTAGCTGTGGCCCAGGCCGCCGGCCTGGAAAGCCCGTCGCTGGTACGCCTGCTTGACCAACTGTGCAAAGCTGGCCTGGTGTGCCGTAGCGAGGACCCACTGGATCGCCGCGCCAAGGCACTGAGCCTGACTGCCGAAGGCCGTGCCTTGGCCGAAGCCATCGAAGCCGAACTGGTGCGCTTGCGCCGCGATGTGCTCGGCGGTATCGACCAGGCCGACCTGGGCGCTGCCTTGCGTGTGCTTCGTGCCTTCGAGGCTGCCGGCCTGGGCAGCGCAGGCGGGCTGGCATGAACGGCTTCTTCAGCTCCGTTCCTCCGGCCCGTGACTGGTTCTACGGTGTGCGTACCTTCGGCGCCTCCATGATTGCCCTGTACATTGCCCTGCTCATGCAGTTGCCGCGTCCCTACTGGGCCATGGCTACGGTGTACATCGTCTCCAGCCCGTTCGTCGGCCCGACCAGCTCCAAGGCGTTGTACCGTGCCGTGGGCACGTTGCTCGGCGCTGGCGGGGCAATCTTCCTGGTGCCGCCGCTGGTGCAGTCACCGTTGCTGTTGAGCATCGCCATTGCCCTGTGGACCGGCACCTTGCTGTTCCTTTCGCTGAACCTGCGCACGGCCAACAACTATGTGCTGATGCTGGCCGGGTATACCCTGCCGATGATTGCCCTGGCCGTGGTCGACAATCCGCTGGCAGTGTTCGACGTGGCCTCTTCTCGCGCGCAGGAAATCTGTTTGGGGATTGTCTGCGCGGCGGTAGTCGGGGCTATCTTCTGGCCACGCCGACTGGCGCCGGTGGTAGTCGGTGCCACCGGAAACTGGTTCACTGAGGCCATTCGCTACAGCGACACCTACCTGGCCCGAGATGCCAGTGCCGACAAGGTCGGCGGGATGCGCGGTGCGATGGTGACCACCTTCAACTCGTTGGAGCTGATGATTGGTCAACTCGGCCACGAAGGCGCCGGCCCGCATACCCTGAAGAACGCTCGCGAACTGCGCGGGCGGATGATCCATCTGCTGCCGGTGATCGACGCCCTCGACGATGCACTGGTAGCCTTGGAAAGCCGCGCCCCGGCCCAGTTCGCCCAGCTTCAACCCGTGCTTGAAGCCGCTCGTGAATGGCTCAAAGGCACTGCCGAAAGCGCTTCAGTAGCGCACTGGGCCATGTTGCACGAGCAGATCGGCCGCCTGCAGCCCGCTACAGCCGCCCTCGACCAGCGCGCCGAGCTGCTGTTGTCCAACGCCCTGTATCGCCTGACCGAATGGGCCGACCTGTGGCAGGACTGCTGCACCCTGCAGCACGCCCTGCGTGCCGATGATGCCAAGCCTTGGCGTGCGGTGTATCGCCATTGGCGCCTGGGCCGCCTGACAGCGTTTTTCGACCGTGGCCTGATGCTCTACTCGGTAGCCTCCACGGTTCTGGCGATCGTGGTCGCCTGCGGCCTATGGATCGGCCTGGGCTGGAACGACGGCGCCAGTGCGGTAATCCTCGCGGCAGTAGCGTGCAGCTTCTTCGCTGCCATGGATGACCCAGCACCGCAGATCTACCGGTTTTTCTTCTGGACGCTGATGTCGGTCATCTTCTCCAGTCTGTACCTGTTCTTGGTACTGCCCAACCTGCACGACTTCCCGATGCTGGTGCTGGCCTTTGCCGTGCCGTTCATCTGCATAGGCACGCTGACCGTGCAGCCGCGCTTCTACCTGGGCACCTTGCTGACCATCGTCAACACGTCGACCTTCATCAGCATCCAGGGTGCCTACGACGCCGATTTCTTCACCTTCCTCAACTCCAACCTGGCCGGTCCCGTGGGCCTTCTGTTCGCCTTTATCTGGACCCTGGTGATGCGCCCGTTCGGCGTGGAGCTGGCGGCCAAGCGCATGACCCGCTTCGCCTGGCGTGACATCGTTGAAATGACCGAGCCTGCGACCTTGGCCGTACACCGTCAGGTTGGCGTACAGATGCTCGACCGCCTGATGCAGCACCTGCCACGTCTGTCGCAAACCGGCCAGGACAGTGGTGTGGCGCTGCGCGACCTGCGCGTGGGGTTGAACCTGCTCGACCTGCTGGCGTACATGCCGCGCGCCGGCCAGCAGGCTCGCGAGCGCCTGAACACTGTGGTCGAGGAAGTCGGCGCGCACTACGCGGCCTGCCTGCGTGCCGGCGAACGCCTGCATGCCCCGGTCGCACTGCTGCGCAACATGGAGCGCGCGCGCCTGGCGCTGAACCTGGACGAGCTGTACGAGCGTGGCGATGCCCGCACCCACTTGCTGCACGCCCTGAGCGGCTTGCGCCTGGCGCTACTGCCGGGGGTGGAGGTGATGCTCGAACCTGCCGAACAACCACAACTGCCCCCCGGGCTCGATGGAGCGCCCTTGTGATTGGTGAACTGGATATCAGCGGGGTGTTCCTGCCCACGCTGCTGGTGATGATGTTTGGCACCTACCTGCTGTTCCTTGGGGTGCACGCGGTGCTGGTGCGTCTGCATTTCTACCGCCTGGTCTGGCACCGGGCGTTGTTCAACGTTGCCCTGTATGCCGTGCTGCTCGGCGGGGTGGACCACTTTTGTCGAAACCTGATGCTGCCATGAAAAAACCTATGTTGACCCTGGGCCGTGTGGTCCTGACCTTGCTGGTAGTGACCTTCGCCGCCGTGCTCGTGTGGCAGATGGTGGTCTACTACATGTTTGCCCCCTGGACCCGTGACGGCCATATCCGCGCTGACGTGATCCAGATCGCCCCCGATGTGTCGGGATTGATCCAGAAGGTCGAGGTGCGCGACAACCAGACCGTCAAACGCGGCGACATACTGTTCACCATCGACCAGGACCGCTTCACCCTGGCGCTGCGTCAAGCCAAGGCAACCCTCGGCGAGCGCCAGGAGACCCTGGCCCAGGCTTCCCGCGAAGCGCAGCGCAACCGCAAGCTGGGCAACCTGGTGGCCGCCGAGCAACTTGAAGAAAGCCAGTCCCGCGAGTCCCGTGCCCGTTCGGCCGTCAGCGAGGCGCAAGTGGCTGTCGATACCGCCCAGCTCAACCTTGACCGCTCGGTGGTGCGCAGCCCGGTAGACGGCTACCTCAACGACCGCGCGCCGCGTAACCACGAGTTCGTCACCGCTGGCCGCCCGGTGCTTTCGGTGGTCGACAGTGCCTCCTACCACGTCGACGGCTACTTCGAGGAAACCAAGCTGGGGGGTATCCATATTGGTGACGCCGTGGATATCCGCGTGATGGGCGACAACACCCGCCTGCGTGGCCATGTGCAGAGCTTCGCCGCTGGTATCGAAGACCGCGACCGCAGCAGTGGCGCCAACTTGCTGCCCAACGTCAACCCGGCGTTCAGCTGGGTACGCCTGGCCCAGCGCATTCCGGTACGCATCGCCTTTGACGAAGTGCCGCAAGACTTCCGCATGATCGCCGGGCGTACTGCCACGGTGTCGATCATCGAGGGCCAGCGCCCATGAAACAGCTGATCCTGGCTGGCCTGTGCCTGTCGCTGGGGGCCTGCATGATGGTGGGGCCCGACTATGAGGTGCCTGGGGATGCGGCCGTGCAACGCAATGACCTGAACGGCCCGCTGCGCCAGGATGCCGACAGCGTCGTGTCGGCGCCGGTCCCCGAGGACTGGTGGCAGCTGTATCAGGATCAGCGGCTGAACGAGCTGGTGCGTCAGGCGCTGAGTGCCAACACCGAACTGCGCGTGGCGGCGGCCAACATCGCCAAAGCTCGCGCCCAGGTGGAGGTGGCTGAATCGCAAGGCGGCTTCAACGGTGGCGTCAAACTCGGCGCTCAGCGGTTGCAGGAGTCGGGCGAAGCCTTCCTGCAGCCTGAGAAGGTGCCGGTAGCCAACATCGGGGAGGCCATCATCAGTGCCTCGTACCAGTTCGACCTGTGGGGCACCTTCAAGCGTGGTACCGAGGCTGCCAAGGCAAATGCCGACGCGATGCAGGCCGCTGCCGACACTGCCCGCATCACCCTTGTGGCGGACGTGGTCAAGGCTTATACCCAGGTGTGCTCGGCTAACGAGGAATACCATATTGCCCGTGAGTCGCTCGATTTGCAGGAGCAAAGCGTGAAACTCAACCAGCGCCTGCGCGATGCTGGGCGTGGCGATGAAACCCAGGTCACCCGCTCGCAGACCCAGTTCAAATCCCTGCGTGCCGAACTGCCACGTTTCAAGGCCGAGCGCGAGACGGGTATGTACACCCTGGCTGCGCTGCTGGCCAAACCGGTCGACCAACTGCCTGCCGGAACCGCCGATTGTGCCGAGTTGCCGCACCTGAACCAGCTGGTTCCTGTGGGCGATGGTGCGGCCCTGCTCAAGCGCCGCCCCGACGTGCGACAGGCCGAACGCCAACTGGCTGCCGCCACCGCCTATATTGGCGTGGCTACCGGCGCGTTGTACCCGGACATCAGCATTGGCGCGCAGGTTGGCACCATCGGTATCCTGGAGAACCTTGGCGAGCCTTCGACCAACCGCTGGGGCTTTGGCCCGCAGATCAGCTGGACCATCCCCACCAATGGCACCCGTGCCCGCATTCGCATGGCCGAGGCCTCGACCCAGGCGGCACTGGCGCACTTCGATGGCGTGGTGCTGAACGCCATTCGCGAGACCCAGACCCGGCTGGCACAGTACAGCGCCTTGCTCGATCGGCGCGATGCGCTGGCCGAGGCGGAGAAGTCGGCCAAGGAAGCGGCGGACCAGACGCACCGGTATTACCAGGCGGGGCGTGAGTCGTTCCTGGCGGATTTGCAGGCGACGCGGACGTATACCGATATGCGTGCGCAGTTGGCTGCGGCCAATAGCCAAGTGGCGCAGGGGCAAATTGCCTTGTTCCTGGCGTTGGGTGGTGGTTGGAAGGGGATCGCCAAGCCCTGACGCGATCCTTGAGGTCTGGTCCTCTATGCCACCCACTTGATCTGATTTGTAGCAAGATTTTTCATGAAATCTGTCCAGCACCCTTGAGTGAAGCAAAGTGGAAGTGAACAATGTTCTCTTTCGCATTCACCTTCGAGACTGGCCATGAATACCCGTTCCCGTCTGCTTGCCTGGCTGCCGGCTTTGCTGCTTGGCCCGGTGCTGGTGCTGTGCAGCACCTTGGCGCTGGCCGAGTCCCCCGCCGAGGCTGCCAAAGCCCAGCACCTGCTGGATTACATTGGCGCCGACTACCCGCCGACCGTACAAGACGGCAAGGTGATCGACGAGGGCGAATACCGCGAGCAACAGGAGTTCAGCGCGGTATTGGCTGACCTGGTCAAAGGCCTGCCCGCAAATACTGAACAAGCGGCTTTGGAGCAGGGCGTCCAGGCGCTGCGCCAGGCCATCGACCAGCGTCAGGAAGGTACCGCGGTCGCCAAGCAGGCCCGGCAGCTGGGTGCGCGACTGGCGGTGGCCTACGAGGTCAGCCAGGCCCCGGTGATTACCCCGGACCCAGCCCGCGGCGCTGCGCTGTACGCACAAAACTGCTCGGTCTGCCACGGCGACACCGGCGCCGGCGATGGCCCGGCTGGCGTGGGCCTGGAGCCTGCACCCGCCAACCTGCGCGATGTCTCGCGCCTGGACCAGTTAAGCCTGTTCGACCTCTATAACACCCTGGCCCTGGGTATCGACGGCACCGAAATGCCGTCGTTTGCCGACCAGCTGGACGACCGCCAACGCTGGGATGTGGCCGCGTATATCGCCAGCTTCACCGCCAAGCCGGAAGCGGGCAAAGGTGACAAGACCTGGAACCTCGCCGACCTGGCTCGCCAGACGCCGGCCGAAGTCGCCGCCAACGAAGGCACTGCGGCCGTCGAGGCATTCCGTGCCCAGCGTGCCCAACCGCCGCAAGTAAAGCGCGGCCCGGCGCAATTGCTCGAATACACGGCCAGCACACTGGACAAGAGCCTGGCGGCCTACCGCGCAGGCGACCACGATCAGGCTTATGACCTGTCGGTGGCGGCCTACCTGGAGGGTTTCGAGCTGGTGGAAAGCTCGCTGGACAACATTGACACCCAGGCGCGCAAGAACACCGAAAAATCGCTGATGGCCTACCGTCAATCCCTGCAGGACGGTCTACCCGTGGCCCAGGTCGAACAGCGTCTGGCCGAAGCCAGAACCAAGCTCGAGCAGGCGGCCAAGTTGCTGGGAAGCGATGGTCTGAGCTGGTCGCTGAGTTATATCTCCGGTTTGCTGATCCTGCTGCGCGAAGGCCTTGAGGCGATTCTGGTGCTGGCGGCGATCCTGGCCTTCCTGCGCAATACCGGGCAGCAGTCGGCAGTACGCAGCGTCAACATCGGCTGGGGCCTGGCGCTGGTTGCCGGCTTCGCCACCTGGGCGCTGGCGGCCTATGTGATCGATGTGGGGGGGGCCCAGCGCGAGCTGCTGGAAGGCTGCACAGCACTGTTCGCTGCAGTGATGGTGCTATGGCTGGGTGTGTGGATGCATGACCGCCGCCACGCAGCCGCCTGGAAGGACTACATCAAGAGCAGCCTGGTCAGCGGCGGCGGGCGCTTCGGCTTTGCTGTGCTGGCATTCTTCTCGGTATACCGCGAATTGTTCGAGGTGATCCTGTTCTACGAGACCCTCTGGCTGCAGGCAGGCCCTGCCGGGCATCAGGCGGTGCTGGCGGGTGGCGCGACGGCACTGGTGCTGCTGGTGGGCCTGGCCTGGGTGATTCTGCGGGGTTCGGCCAAGTTGCCGCTAACGCTGTTCTTCAGCATCAACGCCGCGCTGCTGTGCGCGCTGTCGGTAGTGTTCGCCGGGCATGGCGTGAAGGCGCTGCAAGAGGCCGGTGTGCTGGGCACACGGCCGGTGGCGTTCTTTGAGTTCGACTGGCTGGGGATTCATGCCGATGCCTACTCGCTGTCGGCGCAGGCGGTGGCCTTGCTGGCCATCGTGTTCCTTTACGGCCGCTCGTGGCTGGCGGAAAGGCGCAGTGCTGCGGCCAACTGACTGGAACCTGCGCGGTCCCACAGGGGCCGCGCTAGGTCTCAGATCTTGCGCAAGCCTGATGCTCAGGCCGGCTGTGGCGCCTTGAGAATGTTCTGCAGCAGTTGGACACTTTCAACGGCGTCATGACCCAGACTGGTCAGGTAGCCGCCATCCGGTTGATCGGTCAGCCCCTTCTCATGCAGGCGTTGTGCAGCCGCGATCAGGGCGGGGGATGCGGTGCTGGTTATCTTGATGCCTTCCTGGCTGCTGTCGTGTTTGAACAGCGCGAGTACTTCCAGTTCGTCGATCAGATCGGGGGTAAAAGGCATGGCAGCTCCTGACTTCCAGACAAGGATGGCGGCACCGTCAGCGGTGCCTGATCTTCGAGTGTAGCCGGGTTATTCGTCGTCGCCTTGATCCATCTCAGGCGGCAGCTCCGGCAGTGCCCGCAGAGCGTTCTCATACCACTCGCCGTTGAACGCACGGTCCTCTACCAGCATGTTGTCAATTTCGAAGGCCAGCACATGCGCCATCAGGTTGAGAATGTCTTCACGCTCATAGCCGACCAGCGTCAGCTTGTTGAAAGTGGCCTTGGCCGCAGGCGGCTCGCCGCTCTCGATCTGGTTTTCGATGGCTTGGGTCAGCGTGGCCTCGGCGAAGGCTTCGTCGTCGTCATTGCCGATGTCGGTGGGCTCGCTCATGGCGGTACTCCTAGGATGGGATGCAACAGTGTGCCATGCCTATGGCGGCAATGCCCGAGCATTGACGCGGTGCATGACGCTGGTCAGCGGCAGGCGTTCAGTCTATAAAAGCCAGGCCAACCCCTTACGGCCTGGAGGCTGTTACCTCATGCTCAAGCTTCATGGATTCTCGGTCAGCAACTACTACAACATGGTCAAGTTGGCCCTACTGGAAAAAGGCCTGCCCTTCGAGGAAGTCACCTTCTATGGCGGCCAGGCGCCACAGGCGTTGGAAGTGAGCCCGCGGGGCAAGGTTCCGGTGCTGCAGACCGAGCAGGGCTTCCTCAGCGAAACCAGTGTGATCCTCGACTACATCGAGCAAACCCAAAGCGGCAAGGCACTGCTGCCGGCCGACCCGTTCGAGCAGGCCAAGGTGCGTGAGCTGCTCAAGGAAATCGAGCTGTACATCGAACTGCCGGCGCGTACCTGCTACGCCGAGTCGTTCTTTGGCATGTCGGTCGAACCACTGATCAAAGAGAAAGCGCGTGCGGACCTGCTGGCCGGTTTTGCCACGCTCAAACGCAACGGGCGCTTTGCACCTTATGTTGCAGGCGAGCAGATGACACTGGCAGACCTGATGTTCTGCTTCTCGGTCGACCTGGCCAACGCGGTGGGCAAGAAGGTGCTGAACATCGACTTCCTGGCGGACTTCCCGCAGGCCAAGGCGTTGCTGCAGCTGATGGGCGAGAACCCGCACATGGCGCGGATCTTGGCGGACAAGGAAGCGTCGATGCCGGCCTTCATGGAGATGATTCGCAGCGGTAAACGCTAAGAGTCTTGTTGGGTCATTCGCGGGTAAACCCGCTCCTACAGGTACAGCACAACCGTTGTAGGAGCGGGTTTACCCGCGAACGAGGGCGAAGCCCTCGCCCCGGGAGTTAGCGAGACGCCAACAGGGCTTTGCCGCGAACTACGGCAGCGCGCACCTGCGCCGGCGCCGTACCACCAATGTGGTCACGTGCGTTCACCGAGCCTTCCAGAGTCAGCACGGCAAACACGTCCTGCTCGATCTGGTCGCTGAACTGGCGCAGTTCGTCCAGGCTCATCTCGGCCAGGTCCTTGCCAGTGTCCACACCATACTTCACCGCGTGGCCAACGATTTCGTGGCAGTCACGGAACGGCAGGCCACGGCGAACCAGGTAGTCGGCCAGGTCGGTAGCGGTGGAGAAACCGCGCAGGGCCGCTTCACGCATGATGGCGTGCTTGGGCTTGATCGCCGGGATCATGTCAGCGAAGGCCCGCAGCGAGTCGCGCAGGGTGTCGGCGGCGTCGAACAGCGGTTCCTTGTCCTCCTGGTTGTCCTTGTTGTAGGCCAGCGGTTGGCCTTTCATCAGGGTCAGCAGGCCGGTCAGGGCGCCGAACACGCGGCCGCTCTTGCCGCGTACCAGCTCTGGCACGTCCGGGTTCTTTTTCTGCGGCATGATCGAGCTGCCGGTGCAGAAGCGGTCCGGAAGGTCGATGAACTGGAACTGTGCGCTGGTCCACAGCACCAGCTCTTCGGAGAAGCGCGAAAGGTGCATCATCGCCACGCTGGCCGCAGCGCAGAATTCGATGGCGAAGTCACGGTCCGACACGCCGTCCAGCGAGTTGCCGGCCACGGCTTCAAAGCCCAGCAGCTTGCAGGTCAGTTCGCGATCGATCGGGTAAGTGGTGCCGGCCAGTGCGGCGCTGCCCAGAGGCATGCGGTTGGTGCGCTTGCGGCAGTCGACCAGGCGCTCATAGTCGCGGCTGAGCATTTCGAACCAGGCTAGCAGGTGGTGGCCAAAGGTGACTGGCTGCGCCGTCTGCAGGTGGGTGAAACCAGGCATGATGGTTTCGGCTTCACGCTCTGCCTGCTCCAGCAGGCCCTGCTGCAGGCGAGTGATTTCAGCCAGGATCAGGTCGATCTCGTCGCGCAGCCAAAGGCGGATGTCGGTGGCCACCTGGTCGTTGCGGCTACGGCCGGTGTGCAGCTTCTTGCCGGTGATGCCGATGCGGTCGGTCAGGCGTGCTTCGATGTTCATGTGCACGTCTTCGAGGTCGACACGCCAGTCGAAGTTGCCGGCTTCAATCTCGCCCTGGATGGTTTTCAGACCATCGATGATGGTGTCGCGCTCGGCATCACTGAGCACGCCGACCTGCGCCAGCATGGTGGCATGGGCGATCGAACCCATGATGTCGTGACGGTACAGGCGCTTGTCGAAATCTACCGAGGCGGTGAAACGGGCGACGAAGGCGTCGACGGGCTCACTGAAGCGGCCGCCCCAGGACTGATTGGTCTTGTCGGTGCTCATGGATTCACTCATTGCAGGCGTGAACGAAAAAGTGGCGTCGATGATAGCAGGGTTGGGCTGGCTGCCGCAGGGCGCCGGTCGAGAGAAATACCCGGAAGATCGCAGAGAAGGATTTCAAGGAATGAACGGCAGTGTTCCACGGACCGTCTACAGTTGGACAAAGGACTGGCAGTGAATCTGCCGGGCCGAGTGAATCTTTGGCCATCGCACCGGTCTAGAGCGTGACCGCAGTGTCGCTCGAACCACACCTGTCTACGCTATACCTGTGCGAGACTCATTCAGGAATCCAGCGCAATTATGAATGTCCTGATCGTTGATGACGAACCTCAAGGCCGTGAACGCCTCAGCCGGCTGCTCGGCGAACTGGAGGGTTACACTGTGCTGGAGCCCAGCGCCACCAACGGCGATGAGGCCTTGGCGCTGATTGAAAGCCTCAAGCCCGATGTGGTCCTGCTGGACATCGGCATGCCAGGCCTGGATGGCCTGCAGGTGGCCGCTCGCCTGTGCGAGCGCGAGACGCCGCCAGCGGTGGTGTTCTGCTCCGGGGATGATGAATACGGTGCAGAGGCATTCAAGGACAGTACCCTCAGCCATGTCACCAAGCCCTTCCAGGCCCAGGCCTTGCGCGATGCCTTGCGCAAGGCCGAAAAACCCAACCGCGCCCAACTGGCGGCACTTACCCGGCCGGCCAATGAAGGCGGTGGCCCACGCAGCCATATAAGCGCCCGCACGCGTAAAGGTATTGAACTGATCCCGTTACCCCAGGTGATCTATTTCATTGCCGACCACAAGTATGTGACTTTGCGTCACGAAGCCGGGGAGGTGCTGCTTGACGAGCCACTCAAAGCCCTGGAAGACGAATTTGGCGAACGCTTCGTGCGCATCCACCGCAATGCATTGGTCGCCCGCGAGCGCATCGAACGCTTGCAGCGCACCCCGCTGGGGCACTTTCAGCTGTATCTGAAAGGCCTGGACGGCGATGCCTTGACCGTCAGCCGTCGGCATGTGGCTGGTGTGCGCAAGATGATGCAGACCCTCTGAGGCCCTCGGATCCGGGCCGCTCCTGCACCTGGCTGCGTATGACCTGTTGATCCGTATCTGCAAGCGATACCGGCGATGCTGTTATCATCGGCGGTATTTCTCTGGATCGGGGCGTTTCATGTCCACTCGCGAAATCCGCATTGCCACCCGTAAAAGTGCTTTGGCCCTGTGGCAGGCCGAATACGTCAAGGCCCGCCTCGAGCAGGCCCACGCCGGTCTGCAGGTGACCCTGGTACCCATGGTCAGCCGTGGTGACAAGTTGCTCGACGCGCCGCTGGCAAAAATCGGCGGGAAGGGGCTGTTCGTCAAGGAACTGGAAACCGCGCTGTTGGACAACGAAGCCGACATCGCCGTGCATTCGATGAAAGACGTGCCCATGGACTTCCCTGAGGGCTTGGGCCTGTACTGCATCTGCGAGCGTGAAGACCCGCGTGATGCCTTCGTTTCCAATACCTTTGACAGCCTCGAAGCGCTGCCTGCCGGCAGCATCGTCGGCACCTCAAGCCTGCGCCGTCAAGCCCAGTTACTGGCGCGCCGCCCGGATCTGCAAATCCGTTTTCTGCGCGGCAACGTCAACACCCGCCTGGCGAAGCTGGATGCCGGCGAGTACGACGCCATCATCCTCGCCGCCGCGGGCCTGATCCGTCTGGGCTTCGAAGATCGCATCACCTCCACCATCAGCGTCGATGACAGCCTGCCGGCAGGTGGTCAGGGCGCGGTGGGCATCGAGTGCCGCAGTGCCGACGTTGAGATCCATGCACTGCTGGCGCCGCTGCACCATGTTGACACCGCTGACAGGGTAATGGCCGAGCGCGCGCTGAACAAACGCCTGAATGGTGGCTGCCAAGTGCCGATTGCCTGTTACGCGGTACTTGAAGGTGACCAGTTGTGGCTGCGTGGCCTGGTCGGCCAGCCTAGTGGCGGGACCTTGCTGGTGGCCGATGCCCGTGCCCCCCGTACAGCTGCCGAGCCCTTGGGCGTACAGGTGGCCGAAGAGCTGCTGGCTCAGGGCGCCGAGGCCATTCTCAAGGAAGTCTACGGCGAGGCCGGCCATCCGTGAGCCAATGGCGCCTGTTGCTGACCCGGCCTGCCGAGGACTGCGCGGCGCTGGCGCAAAGCCTGGCGGCAGCGGGAGTGGGCAGCAGTTGCCTGCCACTGCTGGCGATTGAACCCATTATCGTGCAAGCCCCGCAGCGACGGTCGCTGGAAGGCTTGCATGACTTCCAGGCGATCATTGTGGTCAGCAAGCCGGCCGCCCGGCTGTTGCTTGAACATCTGGCCGAGAGCAGTATCCAGCCTCCACAGCGAGGCTGGTTCACCGTGGGCGAGGCAACGGCTGGGGTGCTGCAGGGTGCTGGGCTGGAGGTAAGCTCTCCGCCGCGTGGCGATGACAGCGAAGCCTTGCTGGCGCTGCCGGCCCTGCGCCAGGCCGTTTCCGTGCCAGCACCGCGTGTCTTGATCGTTCGCGGCGTCGGAGGTCGCGAACTGCTGGCAGAGCGTCTTGCAGAGCAAGGTGCTAGTGTCGAATATCTGGAACTGTATCGTCGCTGCCTGCCGGCCTACCCGGCGGGTACGCTGATGCGCCGCATTGAAGCGGAACGCCTCAATGGCCTGGTGGTCAGCAGTGGGCAGGGTTTTGAACATTTGCAGCAGATGGCCGGTGCCGATTGGCTGCGGTTGGCCCAGTTGCCGCTGTTCGTGCCCAGCCCGCGGGTCGCCGAGCAGGCCAAGGCCGCCGGGGCCCAACAGGTTGTGGATTGCCGTGGCGCCAGTGCCACGGCCTTGCTGGCAGCCGTGCAGCGTAGCGCTGCACCTGCCTCTTAAGGCGCTAAGCTGAATGCGGTGCGCCCCCATGCAAAGGATGGATACGTGAGCGAGACTGTCTTGTCCAATAACGATCAACCGTCGGCACAGGCGCCTACGGAACCCGTTACCACCCCACCTGCCAAACGCTCCGGCAGTGGCCTGGCAGCGCTGGCCTTGCTGCTTGGTGCGGCCGGGGTGGCGGTAGGTGGGTGGGGTGTCTGGCAGGTGCGTCAACTGCAGGGCAGTGAGTTCAACCAGGGCCAGCACATCGAGGCGCTGAATCAGCGCGCCGAGGCGCTGCAGCAACGTGAGCAGCAGATCAGTGCGCAACTGGCCAGTCTGCCAGCCGCCAGCGAGCTGGAAGACCGCCGGCGTCTGGTAGCCCAGCTACAGGGCGACCAGCAGCGTCTCAGTCAGCGCCTGGAAACCGTGCTGGGAGAAAGCCGCAAAGAGTGGCGCCTGGCCGAAGCCGAGCACCTGCTGCGCCTGGCTACCCTGCGCCTTTCAGCGTTGCAGGACATCACCAGTGCCAAAGCCCTGGTCGAAGGCGCCGACGAGATCCTGCGCGAGCAGAGCGACCCGGGTGCCTTCGCCGCCCGCGAGCAACTGGCACGCAGCCTGGCCATGCTCAACAGCACTGAGCAACCCGACCGAACCGGCCTGTTCTTGAAACTGGCTGCCCAGCGTGAGCTGGTACAGCAGCTGAGCGCCCAGTCACCCGAGTTCGACAGCAACGCCGATGCGCTTGGTGCCCTGACCGCCGACGGTGATGGAGCCAGCAGGCTGTCGCAATGGTGGGCAGAAATATCCAAGTACTTCCAGATCGACTTCAACGCCGATGAAAACGTGCGTCCGTTGCTGGCCGGGCAGCAGTTGAACCAGCTGCGCCTGGCCCTGAGCCTGACTATCGAGCAGGCCCAGTGGGCGGCGCTCAATGGCGATGCCAAGGTTTACACGCAGGCGCTGGACGACGCCCGCAGCGTACTGCTGGCCAACTTCAACGCAGACAACCCGCAAAGCAAGGCCATGCTCGACAGCCTCAATGCCTTGGCTGATCAGCCGGTGTCGGTGGTTACCCCTGACCTGAGTGAAAGCCTGGCGGCAGTGCAGGCCTATATTCAGCGTCGTCACCTGCCGACCGAGGCTGAAGGGGGCAAGCCATGAAGCGTGTCTACCTGTTGGCCGTGCTTGCGATCGTGGTTGCAGCGGCACTGGGCATCGCGGTCGCCAAGCACAGCGGCTATGTACTGATTTCCTATGGTGGCTTCCGCTACCAGTCGGGGCTATGGGCAGCCTTGGCCGGTGTTTTGGCGGTCGTCCTGTTGCTGTGGTTGCTGCGCTATCTGGTCGGCCTGGTGCTGACTTCCAGTGGTGTGGTCAACCCGTGGTCACGGCGTAACCGCAGCCGGCGTATCCGCCTGGCGATCGAACAGGGCCAGCTTGATCTCGCCGAAGGCCGCTGGGCCAGTGCCCAACGGCACTTGCACCGTGCCGCCGAGGCTGAGCGCCAACCGTTGTTGTACTACCTTGGTGCCGCGCGCGCGGCCAACGAGCAAGGCCGCACCGAAGACAGCGACAACCTGCTGGAGCGTGCCCTGGAGCGCCAGCCACAAGCGGAGCTGGCCATTGCCCTGACCCATGCCCAACTGCAGATGGACCGAGGCGAAAGCGATGGAGCCCTGGAAACCCTGCTGGCCATGCAGGAACGCCACCCGCACAACGGCCAGGTGCTGCGCTTGCTGCAAAGCCTGTACCTGGAGCGCGGCGACTGGTCTGCACTGATTCGTCTGCTGCCAGACCTGCGCAAGGGCAAGGTGCTGCCGGCCGCCGAGCTGGCTGCTCTGGAACAACGTGCCTGGGGCCAGAACCTGAGCCTGGCTACCACCCGTGGCGAAGACGCGCAAAGTGCACGTCAATCCTTGGAGCGCGCCTGGCAGCAGCTGACCGCAGCCCAGCGCCAGGAGCCACAACTGGTGCTGGCGTACGCCGAGCAGTTGCGCCAGGTAGGTGCCCAGAACGAGGCCGAACAAGTGCTGCGTACTGCCCTCAAGCGCGACTACGAAAGCCACCTGGCCCGCCTTTACGGCCTGGTGCGTGGTGATGACCCGGCGCGTCAGCTGCAAACCGCTGAAGGTTGGCTCAAGGCTCACCCGCAAGACGCCAGCCTGCTGCTGACCCTGGGCCGTCTGAGCCTGCAGAACCGCCTGTGGGGCAAGGCGCGTGACTACCTGGAAAGCAGCCTGCGTATGGAGCGCAACCCCGAGGCCTGTGCTGAGCTGGCCCGCCTGCTCGCTGGGCTGGGCGAGACCGAGCGCAGCAACCAGCTATTCCAGGAGGGCCTTGGCCTGCTGGACGAACGCCTGCTGGCGCTGCCTTTGCCAGAAGGCGTACGCGCCTGACCCACTCTAAGGCCCGCGCCAAGGTGCGGGCTTTGGGGGCCGGTAATTTATCTTTTGCTGTCAGTTAGATCTGAAGTCCATTTCTTCCGTCGCCTCCTACCGCATATCTAGAAATTTCCTACGCGATTCAGCGACTTGTCGTTGCTGTCGTGCCTTGAAACAAAGCGTGTCTTTCCTCTACCGTTTCAAGCCCCTACTTTTTCCCCGGGACCTTCACTGCCCATGCTGCCGGCCCGTTTGCGCACCTTTTTTCTTCCTGCCTGCCTGCTCGCACTGGCGGTACTGGTTGCGTCTTTCCGTCTGGAAAACACAGTGGGGCTGAAGCCGTGCCCATTGTGCCTCAGCCAACGGTTGCTGCTTGGCGTGTACGCGCTGCTGTGCTTCGCAGCCGTGCTGCAGGCGCCGGGCACGCAGGGCATCCTTCGTTACGCTCGGCTGGCGCTGGGCTGCTCGCTGGCCGGCGCATTGCTGGCCGCTCGGCATGTCTGGTTGCAGGGTGCTGAGGGAGGAAATGAAGTATGCCCGGTGCCGATCGGGCGCGTGTTCGCGCACTCCTGGGGTGAGGCGGCACGGCAACTGTTGCTGGGTGGCCCGGATTGCCGTTCGCTTGCCTGGAGCTTTCTTGATCTGACACTGCCGGAATGGAGCCTGTTGGCCTTCCTGCTGCTGGCGGTTCTGCCCTTGAGTTGTCTGCTGGCGTATCGTTTCCGCACCCTGGCAAGAACATGACCTGGCGCAAGGTTGCGCCATTAGCGCGACCAATGGTGATGTAACAGGGTATTAAACGCTTGTATGAACTTTGTGTGCTGCGTACCTTGAAGGGCAGCACGCGCGGGAATAATCTCCCAGCACGCATACCGGAAAAACAACTGCTCGATGCCGTCCTGCTGATGTCACCTTTGTGCTGCGCGGTCGTAGTACGAGGTGCAGCGGCATCTACCCAGAAGGGAAGAGATCGCCATGCTCGATAGTTGTCAGAACGCCCAGGAACGCTGGGGTGGGGTTCACAAGCTGATCGACCGTTGGCTGGAGGAGCGCCAGGAACTGGTGCAAGCTTTTCGCGCCCTGCGCGATGTGAAGCCAGCCTTCGCCGACAAGGACACCAACGGGGACTTTTGCTCACTTCTGGTCGACTACGTTTCGGCGTGGCACTTCGAAGTCTGCGAGCAACTGGTCAGCGAGGCCAAGGCGTTCGGAGACGAGAAGGCGCTGAAGCTGGCCGAAGAGATCAACCCACGGATCAACGACAGCACTCAAATCGCACTGGCCTTCAATGACCATTGCGCCAAAGGGGAGTGCAAGGACACCGAACGCTTTGCCGAGAAGCTGGCCAAGTTGGGCGGGCTGTTGCATGAGCGCTTCGAGCTCGAAGACTGCCTGATCGAAGTGCTGCACAACGCGCACAAGGAAGAGGGTGCAGTGCAAGCCTGAAGGTTGGCGTCAGTCGCCAACCGCCAGCAGTTCGATCTCGAATACCAAGGGGGTGTAGGGTGCAATCAGGTCTCCCGCCCCCTCGGCGCCATAGGCTTGCGCAGAAGGAATCACCAGGCGCCATTTGGCGCCAGCGTGCATTTTCGGCAAGGCGACCTGCCAGCCTTCGATAACCGAATCCAGTTTGAACCATTGGGGGGTCTGGTTCTGGTCGAATATCGAGCCATCCGGCAATCTGCCCACGTAGCGCACCTGCACTTTGCTGCCTGCTTTCGGCTGAGCACCCGTGCCTGCCTGCAGTTCGCTGTACAGCACACCTTCCGTTAGTTCGTGCACCCCATAACGCCCACGTTCATTAGCCATGAAACGCGTTTCGGCGGCCTGCAGCTGTTGCACAGCGGCGTTACCTTCCTGGGTTTCATGCTGCTGGAGCACCGCCTGCATGTGTGCCTTGTCGAGCTTGAGGGGTTGCCCCTGATAGGACTGTTTCAGGCCTTCGACCAGTGCATCCAGTTGCAAGCCCGGCATCTCCTGGCGCAGGCGTTCACCCAGGCTGGCACCCAGGCTGTAGGCCAAATCGTGGTCGTCGTTGTCGGCCAAGGCGAGGGAGGCCATCAGGCATAAACCTAAAACAAGATATCGAGGCAACGCCTGACTCCCAAATGCCAGCAATGATTAATTCAGCAACTACACTTTCACGCAGCTGCAAGATAACAACTTTGCCCAGGCATGCAACGCGGCGTAAATGTTACGGTCAACATGCCCTAGCGGCGGTAGCAGCAGAAGCATAGTATGAGCCGCAATCTCGTCAGCCAGGAGGTAAACCATGTCGGCCAAAAAGAAGCCAGTAAGTACGCCGTTACACCTGCTCCAGCAACTTTCGGGCAGCTTGCTCGAGCA
Source organism: Pseudomonas sp. BP6 (assembly GCF_017875935.1). NCBI lineage: Bacteria > Pseudomonadati > Pseudomonadota > Gammaproteobacteria > Pseudomonadales > Pseudomonadaceae > Pseudomonas > Pseudomonas sp. BP6. The sequence continues at coordinate 5,151,242 of NZ_JAGINI010000001.1, read as the reverse complement.
CTTGGAAGAGGCCTGCTCGCAAGCGCTGGCTGATGCGGAAAAACTGCTGGCGAAGTTGGAAAAGCAGCGTGGCAAGGCGCAGGAAAAACTGCACAACGGTCGCCTGAAACTGCAAGACGCGGCCAAGGCAGGTAAAGCCAAGGCGCAAACCAAGGCGCAAAAAGCCATCGGTGAACTTGAGGAACTGCTCGATTCTCTCAAGGAACGTCAAACCCAGACTCGCTCTTACATTCAGCAACTCAAACGCGATGCACAGGACAGTCTCAAGCTGGCCCAGGGTGTAGGCAAGGTACGCGAAGCTGCAGCCAAGGCCCTTGATCAGCGTGCAGCCAAACCGGCTGCCAGGGCGACCGCTGCCGCCAAGCCTGCGGCCAAACCAGCTGCCAAGTCGACCGCTGCCGCCAAGCCTGCGGCCAAACCGGCTGCCAGGGCGACCGCTGCCGCCAAGCCTGCGGCCAAACCAGCTGCCAAGTCGACCGCTGCCACCAAGCCTGCGGCCAAACCGGCTGCCAGGGCTACCGCTGCCGCCAAACCTGCGGCCAAACCAGCTGCCAAGTCGACCGCAGCAGCCAAACCTGCGGCCAAGCCAGCTGCCAGGGCGACCGCTGCCGCCAAGCCTGCGGCCAAACCGGCTGCCAAGTCGACCGCTGCAGCCAAACCTGTGGCCAAGCCAGCTGCCAGGGCGACCGCTGCCGCCAAGCCAGCGGCCAAACCAGCTGCCAAGTCGACCGCCGCAGCCAAACCTGCGGCCAAGCCAGCCGCAAAACCAGCTGCCGCCAAGGCACCTGCACGCACGGCCGTCAAACCTGCCGACGCCAAAGCTGCTACGCCAGCCGCCGCCACCAACTCGGAGAGTCCGGCCCCGGCAGCACCGTCTGCACCTTTGAGCAGTCCGGCTCAGGCACCTTCGGCGTCCTGAAGCGCAGCGGCCGCGACGCGCAACTGGACTAGCGCGTCATGATGTAGAGCCTGGTCCGGTGCCAGCCGGGCCAGCCAGTCATCCGCGGGCTCATGGGAGCCCGCGGGCCACTGTCGCGAGCGCTCCTGCAAGCGCTCCAGCAGAGTTTTTTCTGCCCGCAATTCCAACCCTTTCACCTGTTCACGCAACGCCGCCAGTTGTGCATCATCCGATGCATTCGCTCGCCATTGCTGGCGCAGGCTGCGTAGTGGGGCGACCACTTCACGTTGCCAGGGCTCGGCAAGTTCTTGCAGTGCTTGCGCGCGTTCGCCCAGTACGGCCACGCCACGTGCTTGCAGCCAAGTTGCGCACAGCAGCAGGCAGACATCACCGCCCAGTGCCTGCAGTTCAAGGCAGGCGGCTTGCACGCCGGGCCTGGCATACAGGGTCAGGGCGTAATTCCACAGGTCGGTGTGCATGGTTCCACTCGCGCTATGGGCCGAGGAAGCTGGTAGACTCCGCGACCATCATGATCAGACTATCCAACCTCACTTTACAGCGTGGTCCGCAGCGCTTGCTAGAAGGCGCCGAGATGACCCTGCACGCCGGTCACAAGGCCGGCCTGATCGGCGCCAACGGCGCCGGAAAATCCAGCCTGTTCGCCTTGCTGCGCGGTGAGCTGTCGCCCGATGCCGGTGACTGCCAACTGCCCGGCGACTGGCGCATCGCCCATATGCGCCAAGAGGTCGACACCCTCGATCGCCTGGCTGTGGACTATGTGCTTGATGGCGATGTGCGCCTGCGCAAGGTCCAGGCCGAATTGGCCGCGGCCGAGCAGGCCCACGACGGCACCGCCCTGGCGCGCCTGCACAGTGAGCTGGAAAGCGCCGACGGCTATACCGCCGACGCCCGTGCGCGCAAGTTGCTGGCTGGGCTGGGCTTCACCAACGAGCAGATGGACCGCCGTGTCGGCGATTTCTCTGGTGGCTGGCGGATGCGCCTGAACCTGGCCCAGGCACTGATGTGCCCGTCCGACCTGTTGCTGCTCGACGAGCCCACCAACCACCTCGATCTCGACGCTATCCTGTGGCTGGAAGACTGGCTCAAGGGCTACCCCGGCACGTTGTTGCTGATCTCCCACGACCGTGACTTCCTCGATGCTGTGGTCGACCATGTGCTTCACGTCGAGCAGCGCAAGCTCAACTTGTACAAAGGCGGCTATACCGCCTTCGAGCGCACCCGTGCCGAGCGCCTGGCGCAGCAGCAGCAGGCCTACGAAAAGCAGCAGGCGCAGCGCGCGCACATGGAAAAGTACATTGCCCGCTTCAAGGCTCAGGCCACCAAGGCCCGTCAGGCGCAAAGCCGGATCAAGGCCTTGGAGCGCATGGAAGAGCTGTCGGCGGCGCATGTCGATTCGCCGTTCGACTTTGTCTTCCGTGAATCGCAGAAAATTTCCAGCCCGTTGCTGAGCCTTTCCGAAGGTTGCCTGGGTTATGGCGACAAGGCCATCCTCGACAAGGTCAAGCTGCAGCTCACCCCGGGTGCTCGTATTGGTCTGCTCGGGCCCAACGGCGCCGGCAAGTCGACCCTGATCAAGAACCTTGCAGGTGAGCTGGCGCCGTTGTCGGGCCGTCTGGTTCGAGGCGAGAACCTGGCTGTAGGCTACTTTGCCCAGCATCAGCTGGACTCGCTGGACGACAAGGCCAGCCCGCTGCTGCACCTGCAGCGCATCGCCCCTACCGAGCGTGAGCAGACGCTGCGCGACTTTCTCGGCGGCTTCGATTTCCACGGTGCCCGTTGCGACGAGCCGGTGGTGAACTTCTCCGGTGGCGAAAAGGCTCGCCTGGCACTTGCGCTGATTGCCTGGGAGCGGCCAAACCTGCTGCTGCTTGACGAACCGACCAACCACCTGGACCTGGAAATGCGTCTGGCACTGACCATGGCCTTGCAGGAGTTTGCCGGTGCCGTGGTGGTGGTATCCCACGACCGTCATTTGCTCAAGAGCACCACGGATGACTTCCTGCTGGTGGCCGACGGCAAGGTCGACACCTTCGACGGTGACCTGGAAGACTACAGCCGCTGGCTGGTCGAGTACCGCCAGCGCAGCGCGCCGGCCAGTACTGCACCGGCCAACCCGGACAAGACCGACAAGAAAGCCCAGCGCCAGGCTGCCGCAGCCTTGCGCCAGCAGTTGGCACCGCACAAGAAGGCTGCCGACAAGCTGGAAGCCGAGCTTAACCAGGTGCACGCACAATTGGCCGAGATCGAGACCGCGCTGGGTGATGGTGGCCTTTACGACGCGGCGCGCAAGGACGAGTTGCGCGACCTGTTGGCGCGCCAGACCCGGCTCAAGCAACGCGAAGGCGAACTGGAAGAGGCCTGGATGGAAGCGCTGGAAACCCTTGAAAGCATGCAGGCCGAACTCGAGGCCTTGTCCTGATGGAGGAACTGCGTTCGCTGCTGCCAGGGCAATGGATGGACACCTTCTGGCTGGGCTTGCAGATCCTCTTGATCCTGGTAGCGGCGTTCATCCTGCAGCGTATCGTCGCCCGTGGGCTTGGCCGACTCGGCCAGCGTTACCCGTTGCCGCCGGAGTTGCTGGTGCCCGTTCGCGGTGGCCTGCGCTGGCTGATCATGGGCAGCGCGCTGCTGTTCGTGCTGGAGCGCCTGGGTGTTTCGGCGACTGTGTTGTGGACAGCACTTTCCGGCTTCGTCGCGGTAGCGGCGGTGGCCTTCTTCGCCATGTGGAGCGTGCTGTCCAACCTGTTGTGCGCGGTGTTGATCTTCACGGTTGGGCCGTTTCGCATCGGCGATGTGGTCGAGTTGGTCGACACCCTCGACAAGCCCGGCGTGAAAGGCCGGGTGATCGCCATCAACCTGCTGTTCACCACGCTGCTGGAAATGCCCGAAGCGGGTGGGGCGCTTGTGCAGGTGCCCAATAGCCAGTTCTTCCAGAAGTCGGTACGACGCTGGCGCGGGGCCGAAGTACAGGCCCTGCACAAAGAAACAGCTGCCGAAGCTGACTGAACCTGTACTGGCCCCTTCGCGGGCGCGCCCGCTCCCACAGGTATCCCACCGTCTGAAGATGCACTGGGCGTGGGAGCGGGCGTGCCCGCGAAGAAGTCAGGTCAGACACCACAAATCCATCAGAAATCACTGGTTATTTTTTCGCCAAAACCTTAGCTTAACGTTTTGCAACAAATGTTCGAGCGAGGTGTGTGATGTCGATGGAAGTATGGTTGGGCTTCTTTGCTGCCTGCTGGGTGATCAGCCTTTCACCTGGTGCCGGGGCGATTGCCTCGATGTCCAGCGGCCTGCAATACGGCTTCTGGCGTGGTTACTGGAACGCCTTGGGCCTGCAGCTGGGCCTGATCATGCAGATCGCCATCATCGCCGCCGGCGTCGGTGCCATCCTGGCCGCCTCGGCCACGGCGTTCCAGGTCATCAAGTGGTTTGGTGTCGCCTACCTGGTGTACCTGGCCTACAAGCAGTGGCGTGCCTTGCCGATGGACATGAGCGATGAATCAGGCGTGCGCCCGATCGGCAAGCCGCTGAGCCTGGTGTTCCGTGGTTTCCTGGTCAACGTCAGCAACCCCAAGGCGCTGGTGTTCATGCTGGCGGTGCTGCCGCAGTTCCTTGACCCGCATGCGCCGCTGCTGCCGCAATATGTGGCGATCACCGTGACCATGGTCACTGTCGACCTGCTGGTGATGGCGGGGTACACCGGGTTGGCTTCGCATGTGTTGCGCATGTTGCGCACACCCAAACAGCAGAAGCGTTTGAACCGCACTTTTGCCGGGTTGTTCATTGGTGCGGCCACCTTCCTCGCTACCTTGCGCCGTGCGCCGGTCTGACAGACCTTATACAGGCCAATCGCGGAGCCCGCGATTGGCCCATCACTATTTCTCCTTGCCAACCAACCCTTTCAGCAAATCTATCGGCAGCGGGAAGACGATGGTCGAGCTCTTGTCACCGGCAATCGTCCCCAGCGTCTGCATATAGCGCAACTGCATCGCCCCCGGCTCCTTGCTCAGCATTTGCGCGGCCTGCATCAGTTTTTCCGACGCCTGCAGTTCACCCTCGGCATGAATCACCTTGGCCCGACGTTCGCGCTCGGCCTCGGCCTGGCGGGCGATGGCGCGCACCATCGACTCGTTCAGGTCAACGTGCTTGATCTCGACGTTGGCCACCTTGATGCCCCAGGCATCCGTCTGTGCATCCAGCACCTGGCGGATGTCCAGATTCAGTTGCTCGCGTTCGGCCAACAGCTCATCCAGTTCGTGCTTGCCCAGCACCGCTCGCAGGGTCGTCTGGGCCAACTGGCTGGTCGCCACCAGAAAATCCTCGACCTGAATGATCGCTTTCTGCGGGTCGAGCACGCGAAAGTACAGCACTGCATTGACCTTGACCGAAACGTTGTCGCGGGTGATCACATCCTGCGGCGGCACATCCAGTACCACTGTACGCAGGTCGACCCGTACCATTTGCTGAATCACCGGGATCACCAGGATAAGCCCCGGCCCTTTGACCTGCCAGAAGCGCCCCAGCTGGAACACCACGCCGCGCTCGTATTCGCGCAGGATGCGAAACGCCGACAGTACCAGCATGGCCAGCACGATCAGCACAGCGCCGAAACCGAATTGCATGAACATGGTCATTCTCCTTGCGTCGCAGGGGCGGCGGCGCTCACTTCCAGCATCACGCCATGGCGCGCGGTCACCCGTACGTTCTGGCCAGTTTGCAGCGGTGTTTCGCACCGCGCTTGCCATGGCTCGCCCTGAGCCAGCACGACGCCACAGAATGGGTCACTTGCCATCACCTGGGTGACGGTGACCAGGCTGCCGACCAGGCCGGCGTCGCCACTGACCAGTGCCCGTTGGCGGGCCTTGAGAGCCATGCCCAGCACGCCACCGATCAGTAATGCCGAGAGCAGCGCCAGGGTGCCGATCAAGGCCAGAGGGATGCCGAAACCGGGAGCGTCGGTGTCGATCAGGATCAACGCGCCGACCACAAAGGCAACGATGCCGCCGAAGCCGACCACGCCGAAACTGGGCAAGAAGGCTTCGGCGATCATGAAGGTAATGCCAAGCAGGATCAGCGCCACCCCGGCGAAACTCACCGGCAATAGCTGCAGCGCATACAGCGCCAGCAGCAGGCAGATACCTCCGACCACACCACCCACCGCAGAACCGGGGTTCATGAATTCGAACAACAGGCCGTAAACGCCGATCATGATCAGGATCAGTGCCACGCTGGGGTTGGTGATCACTGCCAGAACCCGTGTGCGCCAGTCCGGCAGATGCTCGATCACGCTGGCGCCTGCGGTCTGCAACTGGCGTGGCTGGCCGGCCACCTGGAGCGTTTTGCCGTCGAGCTTGCGCAGCAGGTCAGGCAGGTCATCGGCTACCTGATCGATCACGTTCAGCCGCAAGGCCTCGCTGGCGGACAGGCTGACCGCCTCGCGCACGGCCTTCTCCGCCCAGTCGGCGTTGCGGCCGCGCATTTGCGCCAGGCCACGGATGTAAGCGGCGGCGTCGTTGACCTGTTTGCGTGCGAGGGCTTCATCGTCGCCGCCTTTGGCCTTGTCCTCATCGGGCGTGCCAGGCGGGCCGCCGATCCGCACCGGTGTGGCAGCACCCAGATTGGTCCCGGGCGCCATCGCCGCAATATGGCTGGCGTAGAGAATATAGGTGCCGGCGCTGGCGGCGCGGGCTCCGCTGGGGGCAACGTAGCTGGCGACCGGTACAGGGCTGGCGAGAATTGCCTTGATCATCTGGCGCATGGCGCTGTCCAGCCCGCCCGGGGTATCCATGCGGATAACCACCAGTTGCGCGCCTTGTGCCTGGGCCTGGCCGAGGCTGCGTACCAGGTAGTCGGCGCTGGCCGGGCCGATGGCGTCGTCGATGCCCAGCACCCACACCGCGCCGGGCGCGGCCTGGCCACTTGGCGTGATGCCAAGCAACAACAGCAGCAACAGCCAGCGCCAGCAGTGGGCGATCACCTGTCGTCACCTCATTTGCGCGTATTTACACAAGTTTAGCCCCGACCACTCGTACCCGGCCTAAAATTGAAAATTGGGGGGCGAAACCGGAGGTGCATCATGCGTATGGCAAAGACCCTGCAGGCCAGCCTGGACAAGGCCAACTGCGACTACGACATCATTCCCCACCCACATTCGGCCACCAGCCTGGAGTCAGCCCGTATGGCCGGCGTGCCCGCAGAGCGGGTCGCCAAGGCGGTGATGGTCGATGATCGTCACGGCAACTACATCATGGTCGTGCTACCGGCCAACCGGCATCTGGACATGGACAAGGTGCGTATGTCCGGGGCCTGGCATCTGACCCGTGAAAGCGGTCTGCCGAGCCTGTTCAATGACTGCGAGCGCGGTGCCGTGCCGGCCCTTGGCGATGCTTACCAGATAAAAATGCTGCTCGACCCGAGTCTCACCCGCCAAGGCGATGTCTACCTGGAGGCGGGTGACCACGATCACCTGATTCACATGAGCATGGAGCAGTACATGAAACTGGTGCCGCACGCCGAAGTGCGCGAGCTGTGCTGATGTTTTCAACCCAATGCCAGGCGAGCGTCGTGGACGGCTTGCCTGGCGCTCAGGAGGAACCATGGAAGCGCCGATCCATCCCTTTGCCGAGCTGTTCAAGCAGCTGGGCTTGCCCGACGATCCCAAGAGTATCGATCAGTTCATCACCAGCCATTCCCCGCTGAAGAACGAGATCAAGCTGGTGGATGCGCCGTTCTGGAACGACTCTCAGCGTGCATTTCTCAAGGACAGCATCATTGAAGATTCCGATTGGGCTGTGCCCTTCGATCAACTCAACGAAGCATTGCGCCGCCCCCGAAAATAAAGCGCCGAGTGGCACCTGACGAGTGATCGGCCGTTGCTATGCTCAGGAAAACAATAAGGGGATAGCGCGATGAAAGATCCCTACGCACCAGGTTTCTGGTGTTCCGTGACGATCCTGGGCACTCTGACGGCCAGTTACTTCTATGGCATCAGGCAGACGCAACAGATGACCCAGGCGGTGCATTTCCTGTATGCCGCTGCCGCGGTCACTGTGGCGGTTGCACTGGTGGCGCTGACATGGATCGCCTGGCAGCAGCTGCGTCTGAACAAGCGCGAAGTGGTGCAGGGGCGAACGTTGCTGACCATCTGGAACACCAAGGTTGCACTACGCCGCGTCGAGACGGTTTTCGACCGCTATTTCTGGGGCAGCTACTGGCATTCGGGGCGTACTTTCGAAGAGGTCATGGGCGAGCTCAGGGGTACACCGCTGGAGCAGAGCCTGGATGCGCTTAAGCGCCAGTGCCGGGTGCTCGACCGCGAAATCCATGACCGCCAACACCACTGGCTGGCCAATGCTCGCGACCTGTCCAGCGTGGCCCAGGCTATGGCCCGTGAACGCTACCAGCTGGACCTCGGTGAGCCGACGCACAGCGGCCACGGCAATACGGCAGTGCTCAACCGTGACCTGGAAGTGCTGGTGTACACCTGGTCGGCGCGCTTGCGTAGCTTCGACCATCAGCTGGACGAGCTGGAGCGCGCCTACCATTGAGGCGCTTCATTCGCCGCGGATGTACTGCTCCATTTGCTTGATCAGGCTGGCCTGTTCGGCGATGGTTTCCTTGACCAGGTCACCGATCGACAGCAGGCCGAGCAATCTGCCGTTTTCGACCACCGGCAGGTGACGCAGGTGGCGGTCGGTCATCAGGTTCATGCAGAAATCGAGCTTTTGCTTGGGGGCCACGGTGACCACCGGTTCACTCATGATTTCGCGCACCGGCGTGGCCGCGGAAGAGCGGCCCTTGAGGACCAGTTTGCGCGCATAGTCCCGTTCGCTGACGATACCCACTACCTGGCCACCCTCGACGACAGGCAGCGCACCGACGTTTTTCTCCGCCAGCATTTTCAGGGCGTCGAGCACCGAGTCATCCGGGCCGATGGTGTAGACGGTCTGGTGCTGGGACTTGGTCTTGAGGATTTGTTCGACGGTCTTCATACGGGCCTCTGCGGGTGAAAAAAGCACTGTCTCGGAGTAACTAAAGCATCCGGTACGGCGCTCTGCACGGCAATGCAGGAAACGGCATGGAGGCGATTGAAAAACGTCATGGCTGTTCGCTTGTAGCGGCCTTTTCGCGGCTAAAGCCGCGAAGAGGCCGTACTGCCCATCAAAGCTTCGGCATCTGCCCGATCCGCGCCACCATCTCGCTCACTATCTGCAGGTCCAGCATGAACTGTTCCACGGTCTTGAACTCGTTGTCGTTGTGCCCGGTGTACTTCACGTCCGGCATCGCCAGGCCAAATTGCACACCGTTGGGAAGATCGTGCACCGAAGTCGCGCCGGCCGAGGTACCGAACTCATGCTTCATACCCAGGTTCTCGGTGGCCACGGCGAGCAGGGCCTGGACCCATTCGCCTTCAGGGTTACGGTACATCGGTTCGTCCAGGCTGTAATCGAACGCCACCGAGGTGTTGCTTTGCCGGGTCCATTTGCCCAGTTTGTCGGCCAGTTCGTCTTTGATCGTGGCGATCGGCTTCCCCTTGGGAATGCGCAGGTTTACCGCCAGCTTCAAGCCTTTGTCATCCACCCCGACAAAGGTCAGCGAAGTGGTCAGCGGGCCCATGAACGGGTCCTTGAAGGCTACGCCGAGCTTGTTGCCCAGGTAGTCCAGGCCCCAGTTGTCGGCGGCATAGCGGGCAGCGTCGGTAAAGTGGTTGTGCTTGAGCGACACCTGCTGGCCGAGGCCATTGATGAAGTCGAGCATACGCGCCACCGGGTTGATGCCGGATTCCGGCTCCGAAGAGTGTGCGGAAACACCGGTCACGGTGAGCAAGACTTGCTTGCCGTCGGCCTTGGCGTCGATGCTGAAGTCGCCTCCATGCTGCTTCACATATCTGGCGCCGGCTTGCTGCAGGTGCTTGGCCAGCTGTGCCGGGTTGTCAGAAATCAGGGTCGCTACCGAAGTTGTCGGGATCTGGTTGGTCGCCAGGCCACCGGTCAGGTTGACGATCTCGGCACCCTTGCCGCTGGCCGGGCGCTTGTTGAAGCTGGCCATGACCGTGCCGTAGCCTTTCTCGGCAATCACTACCGGGTAGCCGCCGTCGAGGGCCAGGTTGTAATCGGGCGTAGGGTTGCGCTCGAAGTAGTAGGGAATGGCATCACCGCTGGTTTCTTCGGTGGTGTCGATCAGCAGCTTGAACTGCCGGGCGAGCGGCAGGTTTTCGTCCTTGGCCACTTTCAGCGCGTACATCGCCACCACGATGCCGTTCTTGTCGTCCTCAGTGCCGCGGCCGTACATGCGGTCACCCACCAGGGTGACCTTGAACGGGTCCAGGCGCGTACCATCGGCCAGCTTCCAGTTGTCCGGGTTGACCGGCACTACGTCAGCGTGGGCATGGATGCCGATCACTTCCTTCCCGCTGCCCAGCGAGATCTCGTACACCCGGTTGTCGATGTTACGGAAGGCCAGGCCGAAGCTGTCGGCCAAGGCCTTGATCCTGTCGGCGATCTTGAGGAATTCAGGGTTTTCGTACTGCGGCGTACCCTCGACGTTGAAGGTGGGGATGGCTACCAGTTCACGCAGGGTTTCGGTAGCGGCCTTGCCATACTTGATGCGGGTATACAGGCCGAGCAGGCGGTTGATCTCGTCTTGTTGCCCGGCGGCCAATGGCTTGTTGGCCAGGTAGGCGTCGACGGTTGCCTCGAGGTTGTCGGTCTTGCCCAGGTCGCTGCCTTTGAGCTTGCCGAGGAATTGCTTGAAGTCGCTTGGGTCGCTGCCGTCGAAGGCTTTGACGATAGCTGCGGACTGCTGTTGGGTGAGGTTGGCCTGGGCAGGCTGGGTGAACAGGCCGATGCTGGCCAGCAACAGGGTGGTGGCGGTGAGTTTTCTCAGGTGCATGGTTGTGCGCATTCCTTCGCCAATCATTGTTATGGGTTACCCGTTCGGAGAACGGGAAGACGCCCACGCTAACATCAATGACCCGTGGCACGGGAGTACCAAAAAGGTGACATGGCGCACAAACGAAAAAGCCCCGGGCTCAGGCCCAGGGCTTTCTTGATATGGCGCACTCGGCGGGATTCGAACCCACGACCCCTGCCTTCGGAGGGCAGTACTCTATCCAGCTGAGCTACGAGTGCAACGCGCACGCATGATACCCATCTGTATCGTTGACGTCCATCGCCTTGATCTGTAGCTGTTTTTACCGTGTTGGCTGTGCAGATCCCCGGGGCCGGATACACGACAATACCGATCAAACTGTCGGCCAGGGTGGAGCCGGCCGTAACTGGACCCACGTCAATGCCGTCGATTACGCTGCCGATGGCGACAGCATCATCGTTTCAGCCCGCCATCAAGGTGTGTTGAAGATTGGCCGTGACAGGCAGTGAAACGAACTTTGGCTTCGCCCCGCGTCCAGCCGCAGCATCGTCTACCCTTTAGCGGCCATTCTGCGGGCGATTTCAGATGGGCTGTTCAACCATTCGTTCTTTTTTTCGAACAGCCTATTGTCCAACACCCCAGCAGCCGCTTAGCATTCGTTTGAGATTTCAAACGCTCGATGCCCTGCCTTGGGCGCTTTTCAACAATCAACAATTCGGGAAGCCGACATGCAGCTCAAAGACGCTCAGTTGTTCCGCCAGCAAGCCTATATCAATGGTGAGTGGCTGGATGCGGACAACGGCCAGACCATCAAGGTGACCAACCCGGCCACCGGCGAAGTCATCGGTACCGTGCCGAAGATGGGCACCGCGGAAACTCGCCGTGCCATCGAAGCCGCCGACAAGGCCCTGCCGGCCTGGCGCGCCCTGACTGCGAAAGAGCGCTCGGCCAAGCTGCGTCGCTGGTTCGAACTGATGATCGAGAACCAGGACGACCTGGCTCGCCTGATGACCACCGAACAGGGCAAGCCGCTGGCCGAAGCCAAGGGCGAAATCGCCTACGCCGCCTCGTTCATCGAGTGGTTCGCCGAAGAAGCCAAGCGCATCTACGGTGACACCATCCCGGGCCACCAGCCAGACAAGCGCCTGATTGTCATCAAGCAGCCAATCGGCGTTACCGCGGCCATCACTCCGTGGAACTTCCCGGCCGCCATGATCACCCGTAAAGCCGGCCCGGCCCTGGCCGCTGGCTGCACCATGGTGCTCAAGCCGGCTTCGCAAACCCCTTACTCCGCTCTGGCCCTGGTCGAGCTGGCTCACCGTGCCGGCATCCCGGCTGGCGTGCTGAGTGTGGTTACCGGCAGCGCCGGCGAAGTGGGCGGCGAGCTGACTGGCAACTCCCTGGTACGCAAGCTGTCCTTCACCGGCTCGACCGAAATCGGTCGCCAGCTGATGGAAGAATGCGCCAAGGACATCAAGAAAGTTTCCCTGGAGCTGGGTGGCAACGCCCCGTTCATCGTGTTTGACGACGCCGACCTGGACAAGGCGGTCGAGGGCGCGATCATCTCCAAGTACCGTAACAACGGCCAGACTTGCGTTTGCGCCAACCGTATCTACGTGCAGGACGGCGTCTACGACGCGTTCGCCGAGAAGCTGGCCGCTGCAGTTGCCAAGCTGAAGATCGGTAACGGCCTGGAAGACGGCACCACCACTGGCCCGCTGATCGACGGCAAGGCTGTCGCCAAGGTCCAGGAGCACATCGAGGACGCTGTCAGCAAAGGTGCCAAGGTGCTGTCCGGTGGCAAGCTGATCGAAGGCAACTTCTTCGAGCCGACCATCCTGGTTGACGTACCGAAGACCGCTGCTGTCGCCAAGGAAGAGACGTTCGGCCCACTGGCACCGCTGTTCCGCTTCAAAGATGAAGCCGAAGTCATCGCCATGTCCAACGACACCGAGTTCGGCCTGGCCTCGTACTTCTATGCCCGTGACATGAGCCGTGTGTTCCGTGTCGCCGAAGCCCTGGAATACGGCATGGTGGGTATCAACACCGGCCTGATCTCCAACGAAGTGGCGCCGTTCGGTGGTATCAAGGCTTCGGGCCTGGGCCGCGAAGGTTCCAAGTACGGTATCGAGGACTACCTCGAAATCAAATACCTGTGCATCAGCGTCTGATCGCACGGTAAAGGCTTTACCTCTGCCAGCGGGGCGCGAGAGCGACGTCTCGCTGGCCTTTTTTACATTGCAGTACCTGGTGGCCAGGGCGTTCACGACAGTCGATCAACGAATACTGTTCGCGAGCACTCCCAGCCACCCCCGAATAAAAGCGCCATTCCTGACGGCGCAATGAGGGCATTATGAGCAAAACCAACGAATCCTTGATGCAACGTCGTGTAGCTGCCGTCCCACGTGGCGTCGGCCAGATCCACCCGATCTTCGTCGACACCGCGAAGAACTCGACCGTGATCGACGTTGAAGGCCGCGAACTGATCGACTTCGCCGGCGGCATCGCAGTACTGAACACCGGCCACCTGCACCCGAAAGTGGTTGCAGCCGTGCAAGAGCAGCTGACCAAGGTCAGCCACACCTGCTTCCAGGTGCTGGCTTACGAACCCTACGTAGAGCTGTGCGAAAAGATCAACAAGCTGGTCCCAGGCGACTTCGACAAGAAGACCCTGCTGGTCACCACCGGCTCCGAAGCCGTTGAAAACGCCGTCAAGATCGCTCGTGCTGCCACTGGCCGCGCTGGCGTCATCGCCTTCACCGGCGGTTATCACGGCCGTACCATGATGACCCTGGGCCTGACCGGCAAGGTCGTGCCGTACTCCGCTGGCATGGGCCTGATGCCAGGCGGCATCTTCCGCGCCCTGTTCCCGAGCGAACTGCACGGTATCAGCGTTGACGACGCCATTGCCTCGGTCGAGCGCATCTTCAAGAACGATGCCGAGCCGCGCGACATCGCCGCGATCATCCTCGAGCCAGTACAAGGCGAAGGTGGCTTCCTGCCTGCGCCGAAAGAGCTGATGAAACGCCTGCGCGCCCTGTGCGACCAGCACGGTATCCTGCTGATTGCCGACGAAGTACAAACTGGCGCTGGCCGTACCGGCACCTTCTTCGCCATGGAACAGATGGGCGTTGCGCCTGATCTGACCACCTTCGCCAAATCCATTGCTGGCGGCTTCCCGCTGGCCGGTGTGTGCGGCAAGGCCGAGTACATGGACGCCATCGCTCCAGGCGGCCTGGGCGGCACCTACGCCGGCTCGCCGATCGCTTGCGCCGCGGCCCTGGCCGTGATCGAAGTGTTCGAAGAGGAAAAACTGCTGGACCGCAGCAAGGCTGTGGGTGAGCGCCTGACCGCTGGCCTGCGCGAAATCCAGAAGAAGCACCCGATCATCGGCGACGTCCGTGGTCTGGGCTCGATGATTGCCGTCGAAGTCTTCGAGAAAGGCACTCACACCCCGAATGCTGCTGCTGTTGGCCAGGTTGTCGCCAAGGCTCGCGAAAAGGGTCTGATCCTGCTGTCTTGCGGCACCTACGGCAACGTCCTGCGTATCCTGGTTCCACTGACCGCCGAAGACGCGCTGCTGGACAAAGGCCTGGCCATCATCGAAGAGTGCTTCGCTGAAATCGCCTGATGTGACGTGCTTCAGAAAAAACCCGCCCAGGCGGGTTTTTTTATGCCCAGCAAAGCCATGTGGCGCTATGGTTGTCGGAGGACTGGCTTTGGAAGCTGCGACGGACTGTGTGTCAGGGTATTCAGGAGTAGTTGGCGATGAGCGCTGCAGCCCCCGCCCCACCAAGCGTACTGATTGTCGAAGGCGATCCTTGGGTACGGGACATGCTCAGCGAGATGCTGCTCAGCGTGCGCTGTGACGCCCGCCTGCAGGTTTGCGCTGACGGCTCGCAGGCGTTCAGTGCCTTGTCCAGCAAGCCTGACCTGATCATCGCCGCCCGCGAGCTGGCCGGTGTCGATGGCCTCGACCTGCTGCGCGAGGTACGCGCCAAAGGGCCAGGGGTGCCGTTCATTCTCATGAGTAACCGCAATGACAGCGCCAGTGTGCGCGAAGCGCTGCCCTTGCACCCCACTGCTTACCTGAGCAAACCGTTGAACCTGGATAACCTGCGTAAGCGCCTGGAAGAGTTACTGCTGGGCGTTGGCGAGGAGGTTGCCTGCCCGGTACCGGCGTTGCAGGCGGGGGCCAGCCTGCCAGCCTACCTTGAGCAGCGCCGCGCCAGCGCCGATGGCGGGCCGCTGCTGGCCGATGTGCAGGTAGCGATCAATCGAGCGCTCAACCCCCAGGGCCTGAACCTCAGGGTGCTCGAAGAGGAGGTGTCTAACGACCCGCAAGTCACGGCGGTGCTGATCGCTGCCGCCAATAGTGCGGCACTGCACCGTGAAGCCCCGGTGCAGACGTTGCTGCAGGCCCTGAACAAGCTTGGCAGTACCCAAAGCATGAACCTGATCCTGGGTATGACTCTCAAGCGCAGCGCACGTCTCAGTGACCCGCTGTTGGCGGAGCACGCGACCCGTTACTGGGACCTGTCACTGCACACTGCCGAATATGGCCGCACCTTGGCGCGCATGCTCGAGCTGGACGAGGGGCGTTGTTATTGCGCGGGCTTGCTGCATTGCCTGGGCGACCTGGCGGTGTTGCGCTGCCTGCAAGAGTGGCGGTTGGCCGGGGGAGATCTGGACGAGCGCAATGTGCAGCAATCGCTGGAGGAGTTTGGTGCGGCGTTCGGCTCGGCGCTGCGCACTCGCTGGCGTTTGCCGCTGGCACTGCGCGAGTTGATCGCTGCGATCTACCAGTTGGGTGGTGGAGTTTACTCGCTGGAGATCCTGGCCATGAACCTGGCTGGGCAGTTGTCGCGGCTGCCGGCCGGGCAGGGGCTGGAGAAGGTGGCCAGCGGCAAGACGGCGCGCCTGCTCAAGCTTGGCCTGCCGGAGCTGAGCCGGCTGCGCAAGGTGGAGAGCCCGGAAGTAAAGCCGCAGGAAGAACCGCCAGCGGCTGAGGCCGAGGTTTCCAGCTGAGATTCCGGGGCCGCATTGCGGCCCTTCGCGGGCTTGCCCGCTCCCACGGGTGTGGCGCCGGGCCGCGGAATGTGCGGTTTCTGTGGGAGCGGGCGAGCCCGCGAATACCGGCCAAAGCCGGTGCCCTACTCCGTGCCGCCTGATCAGCCGCGGACTATCTGGTTCTTGCCCTGGCGCTTGGCCCTGTACATTGCCGCATCGGCCCGCGCATACAGGCTGTCCAGTGTCACATCCTCATCGGTCAGCCCGGTCAGCCCCTGGCTCACAGTCACCCCGTACGTCTGCTGCCCATGGCTGAAGCTCAAGTGCTGAATCTGTCGCTGCAAGCGCTCGGCGATCTGCTCCGCGACCTGGGCGTTGCAGCCCGGAAAAACCGCCGCAAATTCTTCGCCGCCAATGCGCCCGAACAGGTCGCCCCGGCGTAGTACGGCCTTGCCGCTGTCGGCGATGTGTTGCAGCACCTGGTCGCCTTCCTGGTGGCCATAGCTGTCATTGATGCGTTTGAAGTCGTCGATATCCAGCAGCAGGAAAGCCAGCGGTGTACCGTCCTCGCGAGCACTGTCGAAGGCTTGCTGAGCACATTCGAAGAAGTGCCTGCGGTTACTGCTTTGGGTCAGCACGTCGGTGGTGGCCAGGCGCTGCAGTTCGCCTTCAAGCTGCTTCTTCTCGGTGATGTCTTCGGCGATACCGACAATGATTACCCGGTCACTATCGTGCTGCTGGTTGACGTAGCACTTGTCGCTCAGCCAGCGTATTTGCCCGTCGGCATTGAGGATGCGGTACTCGCGGTCTTCCACCGCACCCTTGAGCAGGACCTGGGCCAGGCTACGCTCGGCGAACTCGAGGTCGTCGGGGTAGATGCTGTCACGCCATTCGTTGTAGTCAGCCAGCACCAGGCTGACCGGGCGGCCGAAGATGCGCTCGTAGGCTGGGCTCACGTACAGCACCTGACGGGTTTCCCAGTCGAAGGCCCAGAGCACTGCATTGACGCTGTCGAGCAACGAGCTGAACAGCTGATCGCGCTCGCTCAGGCGGGCAACCTCGCCTTGGGCGTGGAATAAGGCCAGCAAGGTCTGGGCGGCTTCGGGAGGAGGGGTACCGGGAAATATCGTTGGAATGTTCTTGGCCATGTGCACGGAGCAGGTCTCAACGTGAAGGCGTGCGGCCAGCGTCCGGCCCGCCACGCAGGCGATATTCCAGATTCGAGTGGAGCGGTGGGGGCTAAGTTCCGAACGGCACGCCCCGCTGAGAGGCGTGCCGATCAACGGCGGTCAGGCGCCGGTCGGGCGCAGCGAGTAAGTCTTGAGTTGTGCTGCGAAGTCACGCAGTGCCTGGATGCCGCTGGTTTCGGCCTCGTGTACCCAGTCTTTCATGGCCGCCAGCATGTCGTGGCCGTTGGCGCTGGTGCGCGCCCAGATCTGCTGCAGGGCCAGGCGCTTTTCGTAGATGGTTTTCAGTGCCTGGCTGTGCGCGAGCATGGACTCGATGCGCACGTGGTGGCGATCTTCCAGCAGGCTGGTTTCGCGCGAGAGCAGCCGTTTGGCACGGCGGAAGCGGTGACGCACCGAGGCGTCGACGCGGGCCAGTTCCTGTTTCACCAGCGGACCGATCACCAGCTTGCGGTACTGGGCCATGATCTGGAAGCGGTTGTTGAGGATGGCCATGGCGGTGTCCATGTCCAGGCTGGCCTTGCCGGCCACCCGGTGGGCGATGGGCGCCACGCGCTGCACCTTGGCCAGACGCAGCAGGCAGAACAGGCGGATCCACGCCCAGCCCATGTCGAACTCCCAGCGTTTGACCGAGAGCTTGGCCGAGTTGGGGTAGGTGTGGTGGTTGTTGTGCAGTTCTTCTCCGCCGATGACGATGCCCCATGGCACCAGGTTGGTGGCAGCGTCGCGGCATTCGAAGTTGCGATAGCCCAGGGCATGGCCCAGGCCGTTGACCACACCGGCGGCCCAGAACGGAATCCACATCATCTGCACCGCCCATATGGTGATGCCTATGGTGCCGAACAGCAGCAGGTCGATCACCGCCATCAGTGCGATACCGCCCAGTTTGTAACGCGAGTACAAGTTGCGCTCGATCCAGTCATCCGGGCAGTTCTTGCCATAAATGCGCAGGGTTTCGGGGTTGCGCGCCTCTTCACGGTACAGCTCGGCACCTTTGCGCAGCACTGTGCCCAGGCCCTTGTACACCGGGCTGTGAGGATCGTCGGGGGTTTCGCACTTGGCGTGGTGCTTGCGGTGGACGGCGGTCCACTCGCGGGTGTTCTGCGCCGTGGTCAGCCACAGCCAGAAGCGGAAGAAGTGCTTGAGCGCGCCGTTGAGCTCCAGGGCCCGGTGCGCGGAGTAGCGATGCAGGTAGACCGTGACGCTGACAATGGTCACGTGGGTCATCAGCAGAGTGATGCCGACCAGTTGCCAAGCCGACAGGTCGAGCAGGCCGTTATACCACATAGGTGCAAATACCCTCGAAATGCAGGGGGAAGGGCTGATTATCCCTTGGCGGGGAAATAAAACCAGTCAACCGTTTAGATAGGAGGTCACGACATGTTTCAGCCTTTATAATACCCACTCCTTTTTGATGGCCTTTCCCACCCGACATGTCTGTTTCCGTTCGCGACGCCTTGCGCATGGCTGCGCTGTATGTGGTGCTCTCGATCCTCTGGCTTGCGCTGGCGGAGGTGATGCTGCACAGCATGACTGACGACCCCTTGGCACTGACCGTGGGGCGGCAGATCAACGTGGTGGTCTGGGTGCTGCTCAGTGCCGTGCTGATCTACGTGTCGCGCGTGCGGCTGCTCAATTTCATCGGCCATGGCGCGCGTTTGCGTTGTGAAGACCGTGAACGGCTGCGCATGGCTGCCGCAGTGTTCGACAGTACCCTCGAAGGTGTGCTGGTGACCGACCGCCAGGGCCTGATCGTGCACGTCAATCGTGCCTTCATGCGCATTACCGGCTACCAGCAGGATGAGGTCATCGGCCAGCGCCCGAGCAAGTTCAAGTCCGGCCACCATGGCCTGGCCTTCTACCAGCAGGTTTTCGCCACCCTGGCCGAGAAGGGCGAGTGGAGCGGTGAAATCTGGAACCGGCGCAAAAGCGGTGAAATCTACCCGCAGTGGCAGACTATTTGCGCCATTCGCGATGACGAAGGTGAGCTCAGTCATTACGTGGCGGTGTTCAGTGACATCAGCGCCATCAAGCATTCGGAACAGGAACTTGCCTACCTGGCCCACCACGACCCGCTGACCGGCCTGCCCAATCGCCTGCTGTTTACCGACCGGGTAGAGCAGGCATTGGCGGCGGCGCAGGCCAACAAGCGCGGTTGCGCCTTGTTGCTGCTGGACCTGGATCATTTCCAGAGCATAAACGACGGCCTGGGCCATACCATTGGCGACCAGTTGTTGAAGCTGGCGGGCGAGCGTCTGGGCGAGGTGTTGGGTAACGGTATGACCCTGGCGCGCCTGGGCGGCGACGAATTCGGTGTGCTGGCCGAGAACTGCCAGCAGGTCGGCCAGGCGGGCAAGCTGGCGCAATGCATCATCGAGCGCATGCGTGAGCCGTTTCAGTTCGAGGGCAATCGCCTGTTCATCAGCGCCAGCGTCGGAATCAGCCTGTACCCCAGCGATGCCTTGGGTGCCGAGCAGTTACTGCGCAATGCCGACTCGGCGTTGTACAAGGCCAAAAGCAACGGGCGGGCCTGCTATGCCCTGTACACCGAAGAGCTGACCGCCCATGCACAGCATCGGGTCGAGACCGCCGCTGAATTGCGTCGGGCCCTGGAGCAGGATGAACTGCGGGTGTACTTCCAGCCGGTACACGACCTGGCATCAGGCCGACAGGTCGGGGTCGAGACGCTGGTGCGCTGGCAGCACCCCAGGCGTGGCCTGGTACCGCCGGGTGAGTTCATCCCGATTGCCGAACGCACCGGCCTGATTGCCGAGATCGATACCTGGGTGCTGCGCCAGGCCTGCCGGCAAATGGTGCAGTGGCAGGCTGAAGGCCGGCAGCTGGCATTTGTGGGGGTGAACATCTCCAGCCGCCTGTTTGGCCAGCACGAACTGTATCAACAGGTAGCCGAAGTGCTGCACGACACCGGCCTGGCCCCGGCCTTGCTGGAGCTGGAAGTGACCGAGAGCGCGGTAATGGAAGACGCTGAAGTGGCACTGGAGCAACTGCACCGCTTGCGCGAGCTGGGGGTGACCCTGGCCATCGACGACTTTGGTACCGGGTATTCGTCACTGCTGCGGCTCAAGCGTTTGCCGGTGCAGAAGTTGAAAATCGACCAAGGGTTTGTAGCTGGGTTGCCACTGGATGAGGATGACATCGCAATTGTGCGGGTGATCATTGCCTTGGCCCGTAGCATGGGTATGCAGGTGCATGCCGAGGGCATCGAGCAGGCGGAACAGGCCAGCTTCCTTTTGCAGGAGGCGTGCCAGTTGGGTCAAGGGTACTGGTTCGGGCGGCCAGTGCCGGCTGAGGATCTTCGCTGGGATTGAGAGCGGGCTGCAAAGCAGCCCCAGACCTCAACGCTTGTTCAAACCCCTCGCCAGGCGGTCCCCGCCCAACTGGATCAACGCCACTAACGCTACCAGCATGGCGATCACGGTCAGCATGATCTGGCTATCGAAACGCTGGTAGCCATACCGATAGGCGATATCCCCCAGCCCGCCGGCACCAATCGCCCCGGCCATCGCCGACGAGTTGATCAAGGTCACCAAGGTAATGGTGAAGCCCCCGACGATCCCCGGCAGCGCCTCGGGCAACAGTACATGCCAGACGATGTGCCTGCGCCGGCAGCCCATGGCCTGTGCGGCTTCCACCAGACCATGATCGACTTCACGCAGGCTCACCTCGGCAATCCGCGCAAAGAACGGTGTGGCGGCAATGGTCAGCGGCACCACGGCCGCCCACACGCCATAAGTGGTCCCCACGACCAAGCGGGTGAAAGGAATCAGCGCAACCATCAGGATCAGAAACGGAATCGAGCGGAACAGGTTGACGAAGGCGCCCAGCACCCGGTTCAGCAGCGGCGCCTCGAAGATCCCGCCCTTGTCGCTGGTGACCAGCAGCACCGCCATGGGTACACCCGCCAGCAGGGCGATCAGTGACGAAACCCCAACCATCAGCAGCGTATCGAGCAAGCCTTCCAGCAGGCGATCAAACCACATGGCCCAGTACCTCCACGTCTTCGGCCCAACGGCGGGCACGTTCCTGCAATTGATGGGTGTCGTGCGGCGAATGTTGCACCGAGAGGATGAGTTGCCCCAAAGCCTGTTCGCCGATGGTTTCCACGCTGCCCTGCAGCAGACGCACACGCCCGCCGAGGTCGGTGAACAGGGCAGACAGCTCTGGTTCACCGAGCACAGTCAGTTTCAGCACTACGGCGCTGTTGCGGCTCGCCGCGCTGGCCTGGAGGCTGGCTTGCAGTGCGGCGGGTAGCTTGGCCTGCAAAGGGGCGAGCAGGGTGCGGGTGACCTCATGACGGGGTGAACCAAACACCCGCCAGACCTCACCCTGCTCGACCACTGCGCCGCGTTCCAGCACCACTACCCGGTGGCAGATGTCGCGAATCACCGCCATTTCGTGGGTGATCAGCACGATGGTCAGGCCCAGGCGCTGGTTGATATCGCGCAGCAGCTCCAGGATCGAGGCGGTGGTTTCCGGGTCCAGCGCCGAGGTGGCCTCGTCGCACAGCAGGATCTCGGGGGTGTGCACCAGTGCCCGGGCAATGCCCACGCGCTGTTTCTGTCCGCCGGACAGTTGCGCCGGGTACACGTGATGTTTTTCCTGCAGGCCGACCAGTTCCAGCAACTCGCGCACCTTGCGCCGGCGCTCGGGCTTGGCCACGCCGGCCACCTTCAAAGGCAGTTCGACGTTCTGCCACACAGTCTTGGCCGACATCAGGTTGAAATGCTGGAAGATCATGCCGATGCGCCGGCGCAGGGCCACAAGGTGGTCCTTATCGAAAGGCGCGATATCCACCTGGTCGATCAGCACGCGGCCCTGGCTGGGTTGCTCCAGGCGGTTGATGGTGCGCAGCAGCGATGATTTGCCGGCGCCGCTACGGCCGATGATGCCGAAAATCTCGCCATGGCGGATGTTCAGGTCGATGCCTTGCAAGGCCGGTTGCGCCTGGCCCGGGTAGGTTTTGCCCAGGCCTATGAAACGCACATGGGCTTCATTGACCTCGGGGCGCAGGGCCTGCTCCGTGGCCGTTGGCGGCAGTGCTTGTGGTGTAGGCGCGCCGAGCGCGCTGGCCTGGCTCATGTCAGCCTTCCCAGCCGGCTTGGTAGAGCTTGCCGTGAGCGTTGTCCAGCGCAGCGCGCACCGCTGGCGAATGCTGGTAGATGTCGACGAACCTGGCCAGGCGTGGATCGTCCTTGCTTTGTGGGCGAATGACGAACTGGATCACGTACTCCTTGTTTTCCAGCCCGTCGAACAGCAACGCCGAGGTGGCATCGAAGGTATTGGCCAGGCGGATGTAGGCCGGGTAACCCTGCACCAGGTCGGCGTCGTCGTAGGCACGTACCAGTTGCACCGCCTCGACCTGAAGGATCTTCAGCTTTTTAGGGTTGGCGACGATGTCATCCTCGGTGGCCTTGTAGCCCACGCCTGGCTTCAGGGTGATCAACCCGGCCTTGGCCAGCAGCAGCAGGCCACGGCCGCTGTTGATCGGGTCGTTGGCGATGGCCACGCTGGCGCCTTCGGGCAGCTCGGCAAAGCTTTTGTACTTTTTCGAGTACAGGCCAACGTTGTTGATGATGCCCGGGGCGTAAGGCACGAGGTCGAAGCCTGCAGCAGCCTTGGCGTTTTCCAGGAACGGGATGTGCTGGAAGTAGTTCACGTCGATGTCGCCGCTGTTTAGGCTGACATTGGGCGCAATCCAGTCGCTGAACTCGATCAGCTTCACTTCCAGGCCTCGCTTGTGGGCTTCCTCCACTGCGGCTTCCAGCGGAATGGCAAAGGCCGAGGTGGTACCGATCTTCAACGGCTCGGCAGCAAGTACACCGGCGCACAGGCCGAGGGTGGTGGCCATGGCCGCGACGGGCCGGAACAGTTTCTCAAGCATGGTGCAGGGCTCCAGTCGGGGCAGGGGTAAAGCGGTAAGCCGAGCCAGGATGGTCGGCGGGCAAATGCGGGTGGTCGGCCTGGAACAGCTTTTCGCGCAGGGTGCCTTCGGTGTAGGCCGTCTTGTAGCGGCCACGCTGCTGAAGTTGCGGGATGACCAGCTCGATGAAGTCCTCGAAGCTCTCCGGGGTGACGGTGCGGGTCAGGTTGAAACCGTCCAGGCCGGTTTCATCGATCCACGCGATCAACTGCTTGGCCACCTGTTCAGGTGCGCCGACCAAGGTTACGTAGCGGCCGCCCAGGGCGTGCTGCTGCAGCAGGCGCCGGCGGGTCCAGGCGCTGTCTTGCAACTGGCGCGTGGCTGACTGGATGGCGTTGCCCTGGTTGAAGGCAATGGGCTCGTCCAGCTCATAGGCGGCGAAGTCGATGCCCGTGGACGCGGCGAAGTGCGCTACCCCCGCTTCGGCGCTGGCGTGACGCAGGTACTCGGCGTGTTTGGCCTGGGCCTGCTGCTCGGTGGCCGCAACGACCACCGTGATGCCCATGAACACCTTGATCGCCTGCGGGTCGCGGCCGGCGGCCTGGGCGGCCGCGCGAACCTTGTCGACCTGGGCGCGGGTGGCCGCCTTGTCTTGGCCACTGATAAACACGCATTCGGCATGGTTGCCGGCGAAGGCCAGGCCACGCGGCGAGCTGCCGGCCTGGAACAGCACCGGAGTGCGCTGCGGGGAGGGCTCGCACAGGTGGTAGCCTTCGACCTTGTAGAACTCGCCCTGGTGCTGAACCTTGCGCACCTTGTCGGGCGTGGCATAGACGCGATGCTGGCGGTCGGCGACCACTGCATCATCGGCCCAGCTGCCTTCCAGCAGCTTGTACAACACCTGCAGGTATTCATCGGCCTGGTCGTAGCGGCGATCATGCTCCGGTTGCTGCGCCAGGCCCATGGCCCGGGCAGCGCTGTCGAGGTAGCCGGTGACGATGTTCCAGCCCACTCGGCCATTGCTCAGGTGGTCGAGTGTGGAAAGTCGCCGGGCGAACAGGTACGGCGCCTCGTAGGTGAGGTTGGCGGTAAGGCCGAAACCCAGGTGGCGAGTGACTGCAGCCATGGCGGAGACCAGCAGCAGCGGGTCGTTGACTGGCAGCTGGATCGACTCCTTGAGGGTGACGTCCAGTGACTGGCCGTAGATGTCGTAGGTACCGACGATGTCGGCAATGAAAAGCCCGTCGAACAGACCGCGCTCCAGCAGGCGTGCCAGGTTGGTCCAGTAGTCCAGGGTCTTGTACTGGGTCGAAGTGTCCCGTGGGTGGGTCCACAGGCCGTGGTTGATGTGCCCGACGCAGTTCATGTTGAAGGCATTGAGCAGAATCTGCTTGGCCATCAGATGGTCCCCCGGCGTGGCGGGTTGGCATCGTTGAGGTAGTAGTTGCCGATGGCGTGGTACTTCCAGCGCACCGGGTCGTGCAGGGTGTGCACGCGAGCGTTGCGCCAGTGGCGGTCGAGGTTGTGTTCGGCCAATGTTGCCTGGCTGCCGCCCAGTTCGAACAGGGTGGTACCGGCGGTGAGGGAAATTTCGGTGCTGATGGCGCGTGCTTCGGCCACGGCAATGGAGGCGGCGGCCACGTTGTCGGCAGTGCTGTCGTCGCGGGCGCGGTCGAGGTAGTCGCCTGCGCGCTCCAGCAGGGCTTCGGCCGCGTGCAAGCGGATCGCCAGATGGCCGAAGCTTTTCAGCGTCAGCGGGTCATCCCTGGCCTTGTCCAGGCCGGAGTCGACCCACGGACGGCTGCGGGTGCGCACGAAGTGCAGGGCGTCTTCATAGGCGGCGCGGGCAATGCCGGTGTCGATGGCGGCATGGAGGATCTGCGCCAGCGGGCCGACCGGGGTGGGGCGCTCGAAGGCGCTCTGGAACGGCACCACGTCGGCTGCGCTGACGTACACGTTATCGAACACCACCGAACCGCTGCCGGTGGTGCGCTGGCCGAAGCCGCTCCAGTCGTCGATCACCTGCAGCCCCTGGCTGTCGGCCGGGACAAAGGCCAACTGCTGTAGGCCTTGCTCATCCACGACTGAGGTTGGAATGCGCTGGGCATAGATGGCGCCTGTGGAATAGAACTTGCGCCCGTTGATGCGGAAACCGTCGCCGTCTCGGTTCAGACGGGTGGTGCGCTCGTGGGCGGTCTTGGTGCCCAGCTCGGCCAGGGCATTGCCGAAACGGCGGCCGGCCAGTACCTCGGCGTACAGGCGCCGTTGCTGTTCGGGGCGGCCGTTTACCCGCAGCACTTCCAGACCGTAGAAGTGATTCTGCGGAATCTGCCCGAGCGAACCGTCGGCCTGCGCGATACGGGCGATGACCTTGGCCAGGGTGACGTTGGACACGCCGGCACCGCCGAAGGCTTTGGGCACGCTGATGGCCCACAGGCCGGAACGGGTGAACAGCTCGAGTTCGGCGAGCGGCAGGCGGCGCTCGCGGTCGCGCAAGGCGCTGTCGCGGCGCAGTTGCTGGGCGATGTCTTCGGCGACGGCCAGGGCTTGGGCGTCGCTGGTGATGATAGCGATTGTCATGGAGTTCTCCGGGGGCCGCTTCGCGGCCCTTCGCCGGCTTGCCCGCTCCCACAGGTAAAGTGATGCCAGTTCAGGCGGTGGCAATCCTGTGGCAGCGGGCAAGCCCGCGAAGGGCTGCGCAGCAACCCCAAAGGCAGCAAATCAGATCCAGGAATGCCGTGCAGGCAGGGTGCCGTTAAGGTGGTAAGCGCCCACCGCGTGGTACTTCCAGCGCACCGGGTCGTGCAGGGTGTGCACCCGGGCATTGCGCCAGTGGCGGTCGAGGTTGAACTCGGCAAGGGTGGCGCGGCTGCCGGCCAGCTCGAACAGCTTTTCGCTGGCCTGCAGGGCAATCTCGGTGGTCAGCACCTTGGCCTCCGCCACCGCAATCGAGGCACGTGCCGCGCTGGCTGCGTCGATAGGCGCAGCATTGACCTCGTCGAGTACCCGAGCAGCTTTGCGCAGCAGCGCTTCGGCGGCGTGCTGCTCGAGTTTCAGGCGGCCGATGTCGGCAATTACATAAGGGTCGTCACTGGCACGGTCGACGTTGGCGTCAATCCACGGCCGGGACTTTTCGCGCACGAACGTGATCGCATCATCGATAGCTGCTTCGGCGATGCCGGCGTCGATCGCTGCCTGGATCAGCTGCGAAGCGGCGCCCTGAATGTTGGGGATATCGCGCTGGCGCCAGTTGTCGATCACCAGTTCCGCGTCTACCGGCACCTGGTCCAGCAGCACGGTACCGCTGGCGGTGGTGCGCTGGCCGAACCCGGACCAGTCATCGACAATGCGCAACCCCGGGCTCCTTCGGCGCACGAATGCCAGGCGCTGGCGGCCTTCGTCGTCGAGGGCTTTTACCGTCACCCAATGGGCGAACAAGGCACCGGTGGAGTAGAACTTCTCGCCACTTATGCGGTAGCTGTTTCCGGCGCGCGTGATTCGGGCCTTGAGGGTGAGGGTGTCCTTGGTGTCACGCTCAGGCCCGGCATTGCCGATGCGCCAGCCGTCGAGCACGCTGCGGAAGATCAGCGCTTGCTGCGCCTCGCTGGCCGTCAGGCGCAGCAGCTGCAGCATGCCGAACTGGTTCTGCGGGATCTGCCCCAGGGCGGGGTCGGCGGCGCTGATCAGGCGGAACACTTCGGCGACGGTTTCGAACGACACGTCGGCGCCACCGTAGGCCTTGGGTACGCTGATGCTGCCCAGACCGCTGCGGGTAAACAGTTCGATTTCGGCCCAGGGCAGTTTGCGTTGCTGGTCGCGGCGGGCAGCGTGTTCGCGGGCGACCTTGGCCAGTTCGCGGGCGGCTTGCAGGGCTTCGGCGTCGTTGCGCAGTACCTTGGCCGGCAGCAGCGGGGGCGAGCTGTCGAGATCGCTATGGAATTGGGTGTTGGCTTGGTTGGGCATCAGTGCCGCTCCTTGGCTGCACTCAATGCCCTGGCGTTACGCACTGGGGTGATCGTGATCCTGACCATTCCTGACCTCACAAAAATAATGATGTCGCTGCAGTTGATTGCGACAGATGTGTGCTGGTCCGGTGGTCCGGTTTATATACCCTAATGATTTATAAAAATTTTATGAACTAACTCTTTGGAATATGTATAGAAGGGGGATTTGTTACGGGCGTGCCGGCGTCTTCGCGGGTAAACCCGCTCCTACCCATGCCTCAAGATCTGTGCAGTCACTGTAGGAGCGGGTTTACCCGCGAAAGGGCCGGGACAGGTCTACTCGGAGGCAGCAGTCCCGAGGAACTTGCGCAGGAACTGCCGCGTACGCTCTTCCTTTGGCGCCGCAAACAGGGCCTTGGCCTCGCCCTGCTCCACGATCACGCCCTTGTCGAAGAAGATCACCCGGTTCGCCACATCCCGGGCAAAGCTCATCTCGTGTGTGACGATGATCATGGTGCGCTTTTCCTCGGCCAGGCCGCGGATGGTCGCCAATACTTCACCGACCAGCTCCGGGTCCAGCGCCGAGGTCGGCTCGTCGAACAGGATTACCTCCGGTTCCATGGCCAGGGCACGGGCGATGGCCACCCGTTGCTGCTGGCCGCCGGACAGGCGCCGTGGGTAGGCGTCTTCCTTGCCCGCCAGGCCGACTTTGGCCAGCAGGCGCCGGCCAAGCTCGATGGCCTGCTCGCGAGGCGTCTTCTTGACGACCACCGGCCCCTCGATCACGTTCTCCAGGGCGGTGCGGTGGGGGAACAGGTTGAAGTTCTGGAACACGAACCCGGCCTGCTGGCGCAAACGGCGAATCGCACTCTGCTGCCCGCCCAAAGGGCGGTTGGCATCGATACTGATGGCGCCGATCTGGATCTGCCCGGCATCGGGAGTTTCCAGCAGGTTCAGGCAGCGCAGGAAGGTGGTTTTACCCGAGCCACTGGGGCCGATGATGGCCACCACTTCACCGGGCTGCACGGTCAGGTCGATACCGTTGAGCACGGTCTGGCCCTTGAACCGCTTGGTCAGGCCTTTCACTTCAATCATGCTCAATGCTCCTGGTCATGCTGGTTGACCCGCGCTTCCATGCGGTTCTGGAAGTGCGCAAGGATGCTGCACAGCACCCAATAGATGACCGCGACCGCCACGTACATGGTGAACACTTCGAACGTGCGCGCGGTAATCAGCTGGGCTTGGCGGAACAGCTCGGGCACCTGGATGGTTGCCGCCAGGGCGGTGTCCTTTACCAGCGAGATGAAGCTGTTGCCCAGCGGTGGCAACGCGGTGCGCAAGGCCTGCGGCAGGATCGCCCGGCGCATGGCTTGCACGCGGGTCATGCCGATGCTGGCGGCTGCTTCCCACTGGCCGCGGTCGATCGAGGAAATCGCTGCGCGCAGGATCTCGCAGATGTAGGCCGCCATGTTCAGCGACAGGCCGATCAGTGAAGCGGGGATCGGGTCCAGCTCGATGCCGATTTGCGGCATGCCGAAATAGATCACGAACAGCTGCACCAGCAGCGGCGTGCCGCGGAAGAACGACACGTATACCCGCGCCAGCCAGTTCAGCGGCAGAATCTTCGACAGCCGCATCAGTGCCAGGGCAAAGCCCAGCACCAGGCCGAAGAACATGCCGCCGACACTGAGCAGCACTGTATAACCCGCGCCCTTCAGCAGGAAGGGTGCGGAGTCGATAACGAGTTGCAGGCTTTCAGCAATCATTTGGTGACATCGGCACCGAAGTACTTCTCGGACAGCTTGGCCAGCGTGCCATCAGCTTTGAGCTTGTCGATGGCCTTGTTGATGGCTGCCAACAGTTCCGGCTCACCCTTGCGCATGGCCACGCCGCTTTCCAGGCGCGAGAAGGCATCGCCGGCAAGCTGGGTGTCCTTGGCTTTTTGCGCGTATTCCAGCGCGGCCAGGCGGTCGATCAGAATGGCGTCGATACGGCCGTTGCGCAGGTCGGCGAACTTGCTTGGGTCGTCTTCATAGGTGCGCACATCGGCTTGCGGTACGTCCTTTTTCACCCACTGCTCGTAGTTGGTGCCAAGGCCTACGCCGACCTTTTTGCCGGCCAGGTCCTGCGCGCCCTTGATGTTCAGCTGCTCGGCTTTCTTCTTCAGGATCAGCGCCTGGATGCCGGAGATAGTGTAGGGCTCGGAGAAGTCGTACTTTTTCTTGCGCTCTTCGGAAATGGTCACCTGATTGACCACCACATCCAGGCGCTTGGATTCCAGCGCGGCAAGGATGCCGTCCCACTTGGTCGGCTGGATCTTGGCCTTGACCCCCAGCTCCTTGGCCAGCAGCTCGGACAGCTCCACTTCGAAGCCGGTCAGTTTGCCGTTTTCGTCCTGGAAGCTGAATGGCGGGTAGGTGCCCTCTAGGCCGACGTTGATGACGCCTTTTTCCTGGATGGTCTTCAATTGCTCGCCGGCGAACGCCTGGCTGAGCAGGCCGGCACCCAGCAGGAGGGCCAGGCTGGCGTTGAGTAGCGGTTTGGCGAATTTCGACATTTCAGAGCCCCGCGCGTGTTGTCTAGGTAGTGAGGTGGCGACTATAGGATTGGCTGCTTTGAGGGTAGGTGACGATCCCCACCCCGTCATCGCGGCTTATGCCTGACTTAGCGCAGGATGGAATAAAGCGTTGTTTTTTCCAAGCCTTGGATTTGCCGTAAAGTGGACTGCATGTAGGCAGGTTCGGTCCTTTCGCGGGCCTGGCGACAAAATCAGATGGCCTATACGGCAGGAGAAAACCGTGAGCGAACAACCTTCATCCGCGCATTGGCAGTTGCAGAGCATTGTCACTGGCCTGCGCGGGGCCCGTGAGCAATGGCGCACCCGCAATGGCCGCAGCATTGGCGAGCAGGGCGGGCGCGAACTGCCGTCGCGCGAAGCGATGCGGCAAATTCTGGAGCAACTGTGCGGCGCGCTGTTCCCCATGCGCCTGGGGCCAGTCGACCTGCGCGAAGAAAGTGAAGACTTCTACGTCGGCCATACCCTGGATGCCGCGCTGACCGCCCTGCTGGCCCAGGCTCGTCTTGAACTTCGCTATGCGGCACGACAGAGCAAGGCTGAGCTGGCTGGGGTCGACGCCCGTGCGCTGGGCCTGATCCAGGGCTTTGCCGCTGCGCTACCGGAACTGCGCGTACTGCTCGACACCGATGTGCTGGCCGCCTACCACGGTGACCCGGCGGCGCGCAG
The DNA here is from genome assembly GCF_017875935.1 of Pseudomonas sp. BP6. Classification (NCBI taxonomy): domain Bacteria; kingdom Pseudomonadati; phylum Pseudomonadota; class Gammaproteobacteria; order Pseudomonadales; family Pseudomonadaceae; genus Pseudomonas; species Pseudomonas sp. BP6. The sequence goes on along the minus strand of NZ_JAGINI010000001.1, from coordinate 5,121,184 downwards.
CGTCGATGAAGTGCTGCTGTGCTACCCGGGCATCCTGGCGATCATCCACCACCGGCTGGCGCACCACCTGTACCAGGCTGGCCTGCCGCTGCTGGCGCGGATCAGCTCTGAGCTGGCGCATTCGGCCACCGGCATCGACATTCACCCGGGCGCGCAGATCGGCCCGAGCTTCTTCATTGACCACGGCACCGGTGTGGTCATTGGTGAAACCGCGATCATCGGCGAGCGCGTGCGCATCTACCAGGCGGTGACCCTGGGCGCCAAGCGTTTCCCCAGCGATGAGTCGGGGACTCTGCACAAAGGCCTGCCACGGCACCCGATCGTCGAGGATGATGTGGTGATCTATGCCGGGGCCACGGTGCTGGGGCGCATCACCATCGGCAAGGGTTCGACCATTGGCGGTAATGTGTGGCTGACCCGCAGTGTGCCGGCAGAAAGCAACATTACTCAGGCCAACCTGCAGCTGGATTGCCAGGACAAGAACTGATCCCGCATTGCAATTGCCTGTGCTGGCCTCTTCGCGGGCAAACCGCTCCTACAAAGAACATACCAATGTAGGGGAGGGCTAACCCGCGAAAAGGCCGGAGCAGGACGACACCAATCAGCGCCCCAATTCGCATTGAAATCCGATCCATGTTTAACTTGAACGCTTGTTCAATGAAAAAACGCTGGTCCGCTGCCGGTGTTCAACAGGAGGATTCCTTTGCTGAACCCGTTCATTCCGAACCTCACGTCATTCGACGAGGTGCACGCCCGATGAGTGCACCGAACCCTTCCCTTGCCAATGGCAAGATCCGCATGAACCCCCCGGTGTTCTACTTTGCGGCGAGTTTCATCCTTATCTTTGGCCTGGTAGTCATCTCCAACCCGCAAGCCGCAGGTGACTGGTTGCTGGCGGCGCAGAACTGGGCGGCCAACACGGTCGGCTGGTACTACATGCTGGCGATGACGCTGTATCTGGTCTTCGTGGTGGTCACCGCCTTGTCTGGCTACGGCAAGATCAAACTCGGTGCCGACCACGACGAACCCGAGTTCAGCTACCTGTCGTGGGCCGGCATGCTGTTCGCCGCCGGCATCAGCATCACGCTGTTCTTCTTCTGTGTCTCCGAACCGCTCACCCACATGCTGCAACCGCCCCAAGGCGAAGCAGGCACGGTCGAGGCCGGGCGCCAGGCGATGCAGATCCTGTTCCTGCACTGGGGCCTGCATGGCTGGGGGGTGTTTGCCTTCGTCGGCATGGCATTGGCCTATTTCGCCTACCGGCACAACCTGCCACTGGCTTTGCGTTCGGCGCTGTACCCGTTGATTGGCAAGCGCATCAACGGCCCGATCGGCTATGCGGTGGACGGCTTCGGCATCATCGCCACGGTGTTCGGCCTGGGTGCCGACATGGGCTTTGGGGTGCTGCATCTGAACGCGGGCCTGGACTACCTGTTCGGCATCAGCCACAGCCAGTGGGTGCAGGTGATCCTCATCACCCTGATGATGGGCGCGGCTGTGGCCGTCGCCGTGGCCGGGGTGGAGAAGGGCGTGCGGGTGATGAGCGATATCAACCTGTTCCTGGCCTGTGCGCTGCTGCTGTTCGTGCTGTTTGCCGGGCCTACCCAGCACCTGTTCAACACGCTGATCCAGAACCTGGGCGACTACCTGGGGGCATTGCCGCGCAAGAGCTTCGACGTGTATGCCTATGGTGAAAACCGTGGCTGGCTGGGCGGCTGGACCGTGTTCTATTGGGCCTGGTGGATTGCCTGGGCGCCGTTCGTGGGCCTGTTCATCGCCCGCATTTCCCGGGGCCGCACCATTCGCGAGTTCGTCTTTGGCGTGTTGCTGATCCCGCTGGGCTTTACCCTGGCGTGGATGTCTATCTTCGGCAACAGCGCCCTGGACCAGGTGATCAACCACGGCATGACCGCGCTGGGCCAATCGGCGCTGGATAACCCGTCGATGAGCCTGTACCTGCTGCTGGAAACTTACCCTTGGAGCAAGGCTGTAATCGCCACCACGGTGTTCATCAGCTTCGTGTTCTTCGTCACCTCGGCGGACTCGGGCACCGTGGTACTGTCGACCTTGTCGGCCAAGGGTGGGGGAGCTGATGAGGATGGGCCGAACTGGCTGCGTATCTTCTGGGGGGCGATGACTGCGCTGATCACCAGTGCGCTGTTGTTCGCTGGCAGCATCGATTCGCTGAAGTCTGCAGTGGTACTGACTTCGCTGCCGTTCTCGCTGATTCTGCTGTGCATGATGTGGGGGCTGCACAAGGCGTTCTACCTGGAGTCGCAACGGCAGATCGCGCAGATGCACTCGCTGGCCCCGTTCGCCCAGTCACGCCGCGGCCGTGGCGGCTGGCGCCATCGCCTGAGCCAGGCGGTGCACTTCCCGTCGCGTGATGAGGTGTACCGCTTCATGGACGATGTGGTGCGCCCGGCGATTGCCGATGTGCGTGAAGTGTTCGAGCAGAAGGGCCTGGCACTGATTACCCAGGACGACCCTAGCCATGACAACGTCAGCCTGAAGATTGGCCATGGCGAGGAGCAGCCGTTCATTTACCAGGTGCAGATGCGTGGCTATTTCACACCATCGTTCGCCTTGGGGGGGCTGGGTACGCAGGAGTTGAAGAACCGCCGCTATTACCGGGCGGAGGTGCACCTGAGCGAAGGCAGCCAGAACTATGACCTGGTGGGCTACAGCAAAGAGCAGATCATCAACGACATCCTCGACCAGTACGAGCGGCACATGCAGTACCTGCATTTGGTCCGCTAGACCGACGGGGCCGCTCTGCGGCCCATTCACAGCACAAGGCTGCACATGCAGGTTAATGCTGCAGGACTGCCGTGCGTCGCGGTCATCCCATCCCGCATTTCACATCGCAATGCCGCTGGCCTACAGGGGATCGCCTCCGTAGGTCAGCCACTCCCGCGCTAATCAAGAACGAAACTCAGCAGGCTATAAGCAAACGTTTGCTTATAGCTAAAGGCTATTATTCGTTGCGATTCTATAGTGATCGGTAGTAAAAATTTCTAATATATTCCTTAAAAATCTTACAAATTCATAAAACGGTCATTTTGGTTTTATAGGATTGTCATTATCCTGTAGTGCAGGTGGCGTCTTAGACCAAAGTCGCGAAACGTTTAGAAACGATTGACTTGATGGTCACGCTTTGGGACTAAATCGCCCATCCCGGTGAGCGGGGCATCAGACCCCTCCGCCAGAGATACACAAAAATTAGAACGTAGAGGAGCAAAACATGTACAAGTCCAGCCTGGCTGTGGCCGTGGCACTGGGGGTTCTCGCCCAGCAAGCAGGCGCTGCCGGTTTCGTTGAAGACAGCAAACTGTCGCTCAGCTCGCGCACCATGTACTACGACAACAACAACCGTGAAGATCACGCAAAACCTGATGCGGAGCGCCCGGACCAACGTGAGTCGGGCCAGGGCTTCAAGCTCGACTACATCTCGGGCTTTACCCAAGGCACCGTAGGCTTTGGTGTTGATGCCCAAGCGCTGTGGGGTATCCACCTGGATGGTGGCCGTGGCTACCACAAAAGCGGCTTCATGCCAGACGACAGCAATGGCTCTTCTGTAAACCAGTGGGCTCGTTTCGGCGCTAACGCAAAAGCGCGCTTCTCCAAAACCGAAGTGCACTACGGTAGTGCGCTGGCGCCTAACCTGCCGATCCTGGTCGCCAACGACGGTCGTGTGCTGCCTCAAACCTTCGAGGGTGGCACCATCCAGTCGAAGGAAATCGACAACCTGACCATCAATGCTGGCCAGCTGACTCACGCCATGGGCCGTGCTTCGAGCAACCGCACTGGCCTTTCCGTTGCCGGCGCGTCTGCTGACAGCAACAAGTTCCGCTACGGTGGCCTGGACTATAAGCTCACTCCAGACCTGACGTTGCAGTACTACTATTCGAACCTGGAAGATTTCTACAAGCAGCATTTCCTGGGCGCGACCCATGTATTTAAAATCGCTGACGATCAGTCGTTCAAAACCGACCTGCGCTACTTCGACAGCAGCAGCGACGGCAAGAACGGTAGTGGTGGTTACAACTTCGATAACAACAAGGGTTACGCCAAAAACACCGGCGAGGTCGACAACAAGACCTGGTCCGCAATGTTCACGTACACCTTGGGTGGTCATTCGCTGATGTTGGGCCATCAGCAAGTCAGTGATGACGGTGGTTTCGTCTGGCTGAACCAGGGCGGCGTGGTTGACGGCAACGGCCGTAACGAAGGCGCCAGCGGCTCCAGCTTCTACCTGTTCACCGACAGCATGATCAACCAGTTCGCCAAGGCCGGTGAAAACACCACCTTCGGTCAGTACGCCTACGACTTCGCTCGCCTGGGTGTGCCGGGCCTGAAAGCGTCGGTTTCCTACCTGAAAGGTGAAGATGGCAAGAACCGCGATGGCAACGGCCACTTCAGCGAGTGGGAGCGTGACGCCCGTGTCGACTACGTTATCCAGGACGGCACCTTCAAGGGCCTGGGCGCCAGCCTGCGTCACGGCGTCTACCGTGGCACCGGCACCAGCTCGCTGGCTGACCAGGACCAGACCCGCCTGATCTTCAACTACACTTACAACTTCCTGTAAGCCGTAGCAGAACAAGAAGCCTCGCCTGATGCGAGGCTTTTTTATGCCTGCTGATCAGTATGTATTTTGGTTATAAATAAATCGTTATTTATTCCTTTTATTCTTGATCGATTGCAGGCACATTGAACCCCTACGGTACAGAACCCAGCCAAGGAGCCGCAGCCCATGAGCCTCAAACTCGGCGATATCGCCCCCGATTTCGAACAGGACTCCAGCGAAGGCAAGATCCGCTTCCACGAGTGGCTGGGCAACAGTTGGGGGGTGCTGTTCTCCCACCCGGCAGACTTCACCCCGGTGTGCACCACCGAGTTGGGCCTGACCGCCAAGCTCAAGGACGAATTTGCCAAGCGCGGGGTCAAGGCCATCGCCCTGTCGGTGGACCCGGTCGACTCGCATCACAAGTGGATCGATGACATCAACGAAACACAGAATACCGTGGTCAACTTCCCGATCATCGCCGACGCCGACCGCAAAGTGTCCGACCTGTACGACCTGATCCACCCGAACGCCAGCGACACCCTGACCGTGCGCTCGCTGTTCATCATCGACCCGAACAAGAAGGTGCGCCTGACCATCACCTATCCGGCCAGTACCGGGCGCAACTTCAATGAAATTTTGCGGGTGATCGACTCGCTGCAACTGACCGACAACCACAAGGTCGCCACACCAGGTAACTGGCAGGACGGCGACGAGGTGGTGATCGTGCCTTCGCTTAAGGATGAGGAGGAGATCAAGCAGCGCTTCCCCAAAGGTTACCGGGCGGTCAAACCCTATCTGCGCCTGACCCCTCAGCCCAATCGTTAATGGAATCCTCGTTGCATTGCTCTTAGCCAAGCAGGGATTTTCGGGCCGTTTCGACGGCCCTTTTTTATGCCTGTAATAAACCTGTGGGAGCGGGCGCGCCCGCGAAGAGGCCCTCGTGGATAAAGACAATAATGGAATAAACAAATGAATAAATATGATTTATAGATATATGAGGCGGCTGTTAATGTTACCTCCAACAGAACACAAGGAAGCGCAGCAATGCTGGTTGTCTCAATCGGTGGTAGCCCAAGTCTCCGTTCACGCTCCGGCGTGCTGCTCGAGCGTTCGCGCCAGTGGCTGCAGGAGCGCGGCGTCGAAGTGGTGACCTTCCAGGTGCGTGACTTCCCCGCCGAAGACCTGTTGCATGCCCGTTTCGATAGCCCCCAAGTGCAACACTTCCAGCAGTTGGTGGCCCAGGCGGATGGCCTGATCGTTTCTACCCCTGTCTACAAAGCATCGTTTGCCGGTGCGCTGAAGACATTGCTCGACCTGCTGCCCGAACGCGCACTGGCCCACAAGGTCGTGTTGCCGATCGCTACTGGCGGCAGCATCGCCCACCTGCTGGCGGTGGACTACGCATTGAAGCCGGTGCTGTCGGCACTCAAGGCACAAGAGACCCTGCAAGGGATCTTCGCTGACGACAGCCAGGTGGCTCACGCAGAAGGCACAAAGCCCGCGCAGTTGGTACAGGCGCTGGAAGAGCGCCTGCAGGACTCGCTGGAAACCTTTCACGCGGCCTTGGCCCGTCGGCCGAACCCCGTGGCGCCCGGCGTACTGAACGAACGTCTGATCAGCGCTCGCTGGAGCATCTGACCGGCATTACCCGCTTCACCACCTTACTCGCCCGTTAACGAGGCAAGCAGGTGCAACCCGAACCCCATTCGCACAGGAGAGCGCCATGCGCACAGTCTTCTTGCGTCGTGGTCTGGTCGCCCTGTTTGCGGCGGCTGTGTCCTTCGGCGCCATTACTCAAGCCCAGGCCGAGAGCCTGCGTATCGGTTACCAGAAATACGGCACCTTGGTGCTGCTCAAGGCCAAGGGCACGCTGGAGAAGCGCCTGGCCGAGCAGGGAGTACAGGTGCAATGGACCGAATTCCCCGGCGGCCCGCAGCTGCTTGAAGGTCTGAACGTCGGCTCCATCGATTTCGGCGTAACCGGCGAGACCCCGCCTGTGTTCGCTCAGGCCGCTGGCGCCGACCTGCTCTATGTCGCCTACGAACCGCCAGCGCCGCACAGCGAAGCGATCCTGGTGCCCAAGGGCTCGCCCATCCAGGCGGTGAAGGACCTCAAGGGTAAAAAGGTCGTCCTCAACAAAGGCTCCAACGTGCACTACCTGCTGGTCCGCGCCCTGGAAGACGCCGGCCTCAAGTACAGCGACATCCAGCCTGTCTACCTGCCACCGGCCGACGCCCGCGCCGCCTTCGAGCGCGGCAGCGTGGATGCCTGGGTGATCTGGGACCCGTACCAGGCCGCCGCCGAGCAGCAACTGCAAGCGCGCACCCTGCGTGACGGCAAGGGCCTGGTCGACAACCACCAGTTCTACCTCGCCACCCGCAACTATGCGACACAGCACCCTGCGGTGATCAACACCGTGATCGAGGAAGTGCGCGCCGTGGGTGAATGGTCCCAGGCCAACCCGCAGGAAGTGACCGACCAAGTCGCCCCGCTGCTCGGCCTGCCTGCCGACGTCACCCTCACCTCGGTCAAGCGCCAAGGCTACGGCGCTGCGCCGCTGACCCCGGACGTGGTGGCCGCGCAGCAGAAGATCGCCGACACGTTCCAGACGCTGAAGCTTATTCCCAAGCCGCTGAGCATCAAGGACGTGATCTGGACACCCCCGGCCAAGGTCGCTAGCGCGCCTTGATTGACTGCCTGTGCCGGGGCGCCGCTCCGGCTAGAGCCACCCTTGAGGAGACGACTCCAATGAGCCTTAACATTTTCTGGTTTCTTCCAACCCACGGTGACGGCAAGTACCTGGGCACTTCCGAAGGCGCACGAGCGGTCGATCACGGTTACCTGCAGCAGATCGCGCAGGCCGCCGACCGCCTTGGTTTTGGTGGGGTGCTGATCCCGACCGGGCGCTCCTGCGAGGACTCCTGGCTGGTGGCCGCGTCGCTGATCCCCGTGACCCGGCACCTGAAGTTCCTGGTAGCGCTGCGTCCGGGCATCATTTCGCCCACCGTGGCAGCACGCCAGGCGGCCACCCTCGATCGCTTGTCCAATGGCCGTGCGCTGTTCAATCTGGTGACCGGTGGTGACCCGGACGAGCTGGCGGGTGACGGCCTGCACCTGAACCACCAGGCGCGCTACGAAGCTTCGGTCGAGTTCACCCGTATCTGGCGCAAGGTGCTGGAAGGCGAAAACGTCGATTACGACGGTAAGCACATCCAGGTAAAGGGCGCCAAGCTGCTCTACCCGCCAATTCAGCAACCACGCCCACCGCTGTATTTCGGCGGCTCGTCCGAGGCCGCTCAGGATTTGGCGGCCGAACAGGTCGAGCTGTACCTGACCTGGGGCGAGCCACCGGCAGCCGTTGCCGAGAAGATTGCTCAGGTGCGCGAAAAAGCAGCTGCTCAGGGGCGCGAAGTCCGCTTCGGTATTCGCCTGCACGTGATTGTGCGGGAAACCAACGAAGAGGCTTGGGCAGCCGCCGACCGCCTGATCTCACACCTGGACGATGACACCATCTCTCGTGCCCAGGCTTCGCTGGCGCGCTTCGACTCGGTGGGCCAGCAACGTATGGCTGCCCTGCACGGCGGCAAGCGCGACAACCTGGAAGTCAGCCCCAACCTGTGGGCGGGCGTTGGCCTGGTACGTGGCGGGGCTGGCACCGCGCTGGTGGGCGATGGCCCGACGGTGGCGGCGCGGGTGAAGGAATATGCCGACTTGGGGATCGATACATTCATCTTCTCGGGTTATCCACACCTGGAAGAGTCGTATCGGGTGGCTGAACTGCTGTTCCCCCACCTCGATGTGCAACGCCCGGAGCAACCGAAATCCGGTGGCTACGTAAGCCCGTTTGGCGAGATGGTGGCCAACGACATCCTGCCCAAATCCGTGTCGCAGAGCTGAGGGCCGGGCCATGAGTCGTGCAACTTCCTCCAACCTGACCCAGCGCCTGGCGCCGTGGGCGCTGCCGGTGCTGCTGTTGGCAATATGGCAGCTGGCCGTGAGCGCTGGCTGGCTGTCGACGCGTATCCTGCCGGCACCGAGCGCAGTGGTAAGCGCTGGCGTCGAGCTGGTGCGCAGCGGCGAAATCTGGACCCATCTGGCCATCAGCGGCTGGCGTGCAGGCCTGGGCTTTGTGATCGGCGGCAGCATCGGCCTGGTACTGGGTTTCATCACTGGCCAGTCGAACTGGGGCGAACGCCTGCTCGACAGCTCGGTACAGATGATTCGCAACGTGCCGCACCTCGCGCTGATCCCGCTGGTGATCCTGTGGTTCGGTATCGACGAGTCGGCAAAGATCTTCCTGGTCGCGCTGGGCACGCTGTTTCCGATCTATCTGAACACCTACCACGGCATTCGCAACGTTGACCCAGCGTTGGTGGAAATGGCGCGCAGCTATGGCTTGTCCGGCTTCGGCCTGTTCCGCCAGGTGATCCTGCCTGGGGCGCTGCCTTCGATCCTGGTGGGTGTGCGTTTTGCCCTGGGCTTCATGTGGCTGACGCTGATTGTTGCCGAAACCATTTCGGCCAACGCAGGCATCGGCTACCTGGCCATGAATGCTCGCGAATTTCTTCAGACCGACGTGGTCGTGCTGGCCATCGTCCTGTACGCCGTGCTCGGCAAGTTTGCCGACCTTGCCGCCCGAGGCCTGGAGCGTACCTGGCTGCGCTGGCACCCGGCCTATCAAGTTGCCAGGAAGGAGGGCGCATGACCGTGTTCAAGGAACAGCCGCCACGCCTGCTGCGTGGCATCCCGCTGGCCTCCAAGGGCCTGCGCAAGGCCTTTGGCCAGCGCGACGTGTTAAAGGGCCTCGACCTGCACATCCCGGCCGGCCAGTTCGTGGCTATCGTCGGCCGCAGCGGCTGCGGCAAGAGCACCTTGCTGCGGCTGCTGGCCGGGCTGGACCAGCCCACCGCTGGTCAGTTGCTGGCTGGTGCCGCGCCGCTGGAAGAGGCCCGTGAAGAAACCCGCCTGATGTTCCAGGACGCGCGGCTGCTGCCGTGGAGGAGGGTGATCGACAACGTTGGCCTTGGGCTGTCTGGCGACTGGCGCTCGCGTGCGCTGGAGGCCTTGGAGGCGGTTGGCCTGGCCGACCGCGCCAACGAATGGCCGGCAGCGCTCTCGGGTGGCCAGAAGCAGCGCGTGGCCTTGGCCCGAGCCTTGATTCACCAGCCCCGCCTGCTGTTGCTGGACGAGCCACTGGGTGCGCTGGATGCATTGACCCGTATCGAGATGCAGCAACTGATCGAACGCCTGTGGCGTCAGCACGGCTTCACGGTGCTGCTGGTCACCCACGATGTCAGCGAGGCGGTTGCCGTGGCTGACCGGGTGATCCTGATCGAGGACGGCGAGGTCGGGCTCGACCTCACTGTTGACCTGGCACGGCCCCGGGCGCGTGGTTCACACCGCCTGGCCGCGCTGGAAAGCGAAGTGCTCAACCGTGTGCTGTCCGCCCCGGGCACTGCGCCCGAGCCGGACCCTGTAGCCCCTCTGCCCACGCAACTGCGTTGGGCGCACTGAATCCCGGAAGCCAGAAGGAAGCAAACCATGACTATCAAAGCCATCAACGTTCGCAACCAGTTCAAAGGTACTGTGAAAGAAATCCTCGAAGGCCCGGTCCTGTCGGAAATCGACGTGCAGACTGCCTCGGGTATCGTGACTTCGGTCATCACCACCCGCTCGGTAAAAGAGCTGGAGTTACAGGTTGGCAGCGAAGTGGTTGCCTTTGTGAAGTCGACTGAAGTGTCTATCGCCAAGCTGTGATGCGGCGGTTTGATATTGGGGCTGCTTTGTAGCCCTTCGCGGGCACGCCCGCTCCCACAGGTACTTCGCAAGCTCCAGGGTGTGCGCGGGCTCTGTGGGAGCGGGCGTGCCCGCGAAGGGCCGTCAAGCGGCCCCAAATCTCTCAGATGGAACGCTTGGCCAGAAACGGCGGCAGATACAACCCCAGATACGCCTCGAACACCCGCTTGCCTTCCTCGGCCATGCGCGGGGTGATTGCCTCGTGCAACTGCACTGACCGCGCATACACCCGGTCGCTCAATTCCATGCCCAGGGCAAACACATCCACATCCAGTGGCATCACCGGCAGGTGAAAATGCTGTTCGAACAACTTGTGCATCAAGTCGCCCAGTTCCATGTCGTGCTGCCGGTCGGCCTGCACCACCTCACTCAGGCCATGTTGCGCCAGGATCAGCTGCCGCGCTGCCGCATCCTCGTTATAGATATCAAGCATGCGTTCTTCGATCAGCCGTGACAGCTCGTGCCAGGTGCTGAACGCGCTGCTGTCGATCGGTGCGCTGAGGGCTTCGCGAAACGCCCGGTGTACATCCGCAGTCAGCGCCTCCAGCAAGGCCGGCACGCTGGCGAAGAAGTGATACACCGACGAGGGCGGAATCTGCGCCCGCTCGGCCACGCTGTAGATAGAAAGTGCCGCCACCCCTTGCTCGGCCAACAGCTCACGCGCCGCCGCCAGGATCGCCTCGATCCTGGCCTGGCTGCTGGCGCGCGGTTTGCGCGGGGTGGTGGTGCGGTTCATCAACTGCTGATTGCCAGGATGCTGGCCTGGTAGGCGCCGACGAACAGGTCGAAGTCACCGACTTCTTCCTGTTCCAGCTCGGACTGCCTGGCGAGCGACTCGCGGGCCAGCGTCTCGAATGCCCGCTGTTTTTCGTTGCTCAGTGGTTGCTCGCGGAAAGTCTCGGCGTGCACACGGCTCTGGCGCAGCGAGAACTGGACGAAGCTCTCGTCATGCTCGGTCATGCGTGCCAGCACCTGGGCAGACGGGGTCAGTGAGGTGTCGTCGACCTTGGCCTGCTGGGCATCCAGGGCCTTGGCGTGCTCATCAGAGCCTTGCGCCTGGTCGAGCAGGTTGGCCAACTGGCGGATACGCTCGATCAGCTCGCTGGCCCAGTCCTTCAGGCTGATTGGCTGACCATTGCGGTGCAACTCCAGGCCCGGACGACGACCTTCCTTGACCACGGTCAGGAAGTTGCTGGTGCACTGGCCGCACTCACCGTTGTCCAGTTGCGGGCTGTCTTCCAGCGCGCAGAACAGCAGGAATGCGTCGAGGAAGCGTGCCTCGGTCAGGTCGATGCCGACCGGCAGGAACGGGTTGATGTCCAGGCAACGCACTTCCACATACTGCACACCGCGTGAAGTCAGGGCCTGGATCGGCCGTTCGCCGGAGTAGGTGACCCGCTTGGGGCGAATGTTCGAGTAGTACTCGTTTTCGATCTGCAGAATGTTGGTGTTCAGCTGAACCCACTCGCCATCCACATGCGTGCCGACTTCAACGTACGGCGGGTAGGGCGTGCCAACGGCCTTGCGCAGGCTGTCGGTGTAGCTGGCCAGGTTGTTGTAGCAGGGAGTGAGGCCGGCCTGGGCATTGCTCTGGTAGCCCAGGTCGCTCATGCGCAGGCTGGTGGCGTAGGGCAGGAACAGGGTTTCGGCATCCAGCTCCTCGAGCTGGTGCGGGCGGCCACGCAGGAAGCCTTTGTCCAGTGCCGGCGAGGCGCCGAACAGGTACATCAGCAGCCAGCTGTAGCGGCGGAAGTTACGAATCAGCGCGATGTAGGCCGACGACTGGTAGTCGCGGTCATTTTCCGAACTGCCTTCGTCTTCGCGCAGCAATGGCCAAAGCGCTTCGGGCAGCGAGAAGTTGTAATGAATACCGGCGATGCACTGCATGGTGCGGCCATAACGCAGGGCCAGGCCTTTGCGGTAGACGTGTTTGAGCTTGCCGATGTTCGAGCTACCGTATTCGGCGATCGGGATGTCCTCCTCGGCCGGCAGTGTGCATGGCATCGACGGGCTCCACAGGTATTCGTCGCCCAGCTTGCTGTAGACGAAACGGTGGGTCTCCTCGAGGCTTTCGAGCACCTTGGCCGGGTCGGCCAGCGCCGGGGTGATGAACTCCAGCAGCGACTCGGAATAATCGGTGGTGATCTGCTCGTTGGTCAGCGCCGATCCCAGTGCTTCCGGATGCGGGGTCTGGGCCAGGCGACCTTCGTCGGTCACGCGCAGGCATTCGCGCTCAATACCGTGCAGGCACTGCTTGAGCAGGGGGAGATTGGCGCCGAGCAGGCTCAGGCGGCGGTTGAGGAGGTCGCTCAAGATGTATTCCTTCACGCGTCAGTCGCCCCAATATGGGGGTAGAGATAACGGTCTACAAGGGTAGGAAGAAAGGAACTGGCGTTGTCGCCTGGTTTACGCGGTTCCAGCAGTGCCAGCGCACTGCTGAAAATACCGCAGATATTGCTTGGTGAGCTAGAGAACCGCGAAGGTTCCTTGCGCTTTGGCCACCAGCTTGTCGCCCTGGACTACGTCGGCGTCGACCACCAGCGTGCGCCGCCCGGCGTGCAGCACGCGGGCGGTACACAGCACTTCGCCGTCGCTGACGGCACGCATGTAGTTGATCTTGCACTCGATGGTGACGCTTTGCTGGTCAAAGCCATGGCTGGCCGAGCAGGCCAGGCCCATGGCGATATCCACCAGGCTGAAGATCGCCCCGCCGTGCAGCTTCTGGCCACGGTTGCGCAAATGTGGCTCGAGCGCCAGGGCTACCTCGGCAACACCGGTGTCCAGGTGTTGCAGGCGGCAGCCCAGAAGCTGGCTGAAGGCGCTTTCGACGTATTCACGTGGTACGTCCATTACTTCTTCTTCAACTGCTTTGCGTTGGCGAACAGGGCTGCCATGGCGTTGTTGGCCGGGGCGGCAGTGGCGGTTTCGCGCTGACGCGGTGCCTGCTGCTGGCGATTGCCGCCATTGCCACGGTTGCCACCGCGATTGCCTTCGACCTTCTCGCCCGGGGTGTCGCTCATGCGCATGGACAGGCCGACGCGTTTGCGCGGGATGTCGACTTCCATGACCTTCACCTTGACCACATCGCCGGCCTTGACGGCTTCACGTGGGTCTTTGACGAACTTCTCCGACAGCGCCGAGATATGCACCAGGCCGTCCTGGTGCACACCGATGTCGACGAAGGCACCGAAGTTGGTAACGTTGGTCACCACGCCTTCGAGGATCATGCCCGGTTCCAGGTCCTTGAGGTCTTCGACGCCGTCCTGGAAGGTGGCGGTCTTGAACTCCGGACGTGGGTCGCGGCCGGGCTTGTCCAGCTCTTGCAGAATGTCGGTGACGGTTGGCAGGCCGAAGGTTTCGTCGGTGAACTTTTTCGGGTCCAGGCGCTTGAGGAAGCTGCTGTCACCAATCAGCGAACGGATGTCGCGGTCGGTATCGGCAGCAATGCGCTGCACCAGCGGGTAGGCCTCAGGGTGCACCGCAGAGGCGTCCAGCGGGTTGTCGCCGTTCATCACACGCAGGAAGCCGGCGGCCTGCTCGAAGGTTTTCTCACCCAGGCGGCTGACCTTTTTCAGCGCTGCACGGGTGGCAAACGGACCATTGGCATCGCGGTGGGCGACGATGTTCTGTGCCAGCGTGGCATTTAGGCCGGAGATGCGCGTCAGCAGCGCCACCGAAGCGGTGTTCACGTCCACGCCCACGGCGTTCACACAGTCCTCGACCACCGCGTCCAGGCCACGTGCCAGCTTCAGCTGGGAGACGTCGTGCTGATACTGGCCGACACCGATGGATTTCGGATCGATTTTCACCAGTTCGGCCAGCGGATCCTGCAGGCGGCGGGCGATCGACACGGCGCCGCGGATCGACACGTCCAGGTCCGGGAACTCGCGGGCGGCCAGTTCCGATGCCGAGTACACCGAAGCACCGGCTTCGGAGACCATGATCTTGGTGATTTTCAAGGCTGGATATTTCTTGACCAGCTCGGCCACCAGCTTGTCGCTTTCGCGGCTGGCGGTGCCGTTGCCGATGGCGATCAGTTCCACCGAGTGTTTGGCGCACAGTGCGGCCATGATGGAAATGGTGCGGTCCCAGTCGTTCTTCGGCGCGTGCGGATAGACCGTGGTGTGGTCAAGCAGCTTGCCGGTTGCATCGACCACGGCGATTTTGCAGCCGGTGCGCAGGCCCGGGTCGAAGCCCAGGGTAGCGCGCGGGCCGGCCGGGGCGGCCAGCAGCAGGTCGTGCAGGTTGTGGGCGAACACGTTGATCGCCTCGCCTTCGGCATTGTCGCGCAGTTCGCCGAACAGGTCGGTTTCCAGGTGGGTGTACAGCTTGACCTTCCAGGTCCAGCGCACCACTTCACCCAGCCACTTGTCGGCCGGTCGGCTGCGGTTTTCGATACCGACATGGTTGCCGATCATCAGCTCGCACGGGTGCAGGGTGCCGGGCAGTTCCTCGCCGACCTTCAGCGAGACGCTCAACACGCCTTCGTTGCGCCCGCGGAAGATCGCCAGGGCGCGGTGCGACGGCGCAGTACGCAGCAGCTCGTCATGAGCGAAATAGTCGCGGAACTTGGCGCCTTCTTCTTCCTTGCCGGCCACGACGCGGGCGCTGAGCACGGCTTCCTGCTTGAGGTAGCTGCGCAGTTTGTCGAGCAGGGCGGCGTCTTCGGCAAAACGCTCCATCAGGATGTACTTGGCGCCCTCCAGCGCGGCCTTGACGTCGGCCACGCCCTTTTCGGCGTTGACGAAGCGTGCGGCTTCGCTTTCCGGGGCCAGGGCCGGGTCGTTGAACAGGCCATCGGCCAGTTCCCCAAGGCCGGCTTCCAGGGCGATCTGGCCCTTGGTGCGGCGTTTCTGCTTGTAGGGCAGGTACAGGTCTTCCAGGCGGGTCTTGGTGTCGGCCAGCTTGATCTCGCGGGCCAGTTCCGGGGTCAGCTTGCCCTGTTCCTCGATGCTGGAAAGGATGCTGGCGCGGCGCTCGTCGAGTTCGCGCAGATAACGCAAGCGCTCTTCCAGGTGGCGCAACTGAGTGTCGTCAAGGCTACCGGTCACTTCCTTGCGGTAGCGGGCGATGAAGGGCACGGTCGAGCCTTCGTCCAACAGGCTCACGGCCGCCTCGACCTGCTGTGGGCGTACGCCCAGTTCCTCGGCGATACGGCTGTTGATGCTGTCCATGTAAACCACCTGACATTTGTGAATACGGGGGTCGCCTGTGGGCTTTTTGCCCGGCGGCGCTGGATGAAAGCCGCGCATTATACCCATCGCAAACGGCTTGCGGTGATGGCGCCCGGCCAGCCGGAACTGGCGCCGGGGGAAAAATCTGCTAACAATGCTCACGCAACGTGCAGCAATGGCTACGCCATAATGCGCGGCGATATCAGAGGAGTTATTCATGACCGGCACGCCAAACACCACTGAAGGTGACAAGATTCTCATCGTCGACGACGATCCGGGGCTGAGCAGCCTGCTGGAACGTTTCTTCACCAGCAAGGGCTACCGTGCCCGCGCAGTGCCCAACACCGAGCAGATGGACCGTCTGCTGCAGCGCGAGGTGTTCAACCTGGTGGTGCTCGACCTGATGTTGCCGGGTGAGGACGGCCTGTCCGCGTGCAAGCGACTGCGCCAGCAGAACAACCAGATCCCGATCATCATGCTGACCGCCAAGGGCGACGAGCTCAGCCGCATCAAGGGCCTGGAGCTGGGCGCCGACGACTACCTGGGCAAACCGTTCAACCCGGACGAGTTGATGGCCCGGGTCAAGGCGGTGCTGCGCCGCCAGGCGCCGAGCGTGCCGGGAGCGCCGGGCAGCGAAGATGAATCGGTCACGTTCGGCGACTATGAACTGTCGCTGGCTACCCGCGAGCTCAAGCGTGGCGACGAAGTGCACATGCTTACCACTGGTGAGTTCGCTGTGCTCAAGGCCTTGGTGATGCACGCCCGCGAGCCGTTGACCCGCGACAAACTGATGAACCTGGCGCGCGGCCGCGAATGGGATGCGCTGGAACGTTCCATCGACGTGCAGATCTCGCGCCTGCGTCGCATGATCGAGCCGGACCCGTCCAAGCCGCGTTACATCCAGACTGTCTGGGGCGTGGGCTACGTGTTCGTACCGGACGGAAACGCCGGAAAATGATGCCTGGACGTCGATGAAAACACCGCTCTGGTTTCCGCAAAGTTTCTTCGCCCGCACCCTGTGGCTGGTGTTGATCGTCGTTCTGTTCTCCAAGGCGCTGACCCTGGTCTACCTGCTGATGAACGAGGACGTGCTGGTCGACCGTCAGTACAGCCATGGTGTAGCGCTGACCTTGCGCGCCTATTGGGCCGCCGACGAAGAAAACCGCGACAAGATCGCCGAGGCGGCAGGCCTTATCCGGGTGACCGGCTCGGGTGTGCCCGAAGGTGAGCAGCATTGGCCTTACAGTGAAATCTACCAACGGCAGATGCAGGCCGAGTTGGGTGAAGACACCGAGGTGCGGTTGCGCATTCATGCGCCTCCGGCGTTGTGGGTCAATGCGCCAAGCCTTGGCCCAGGTTGGCTGAAGGTGCCGCTGTACCCGCACCCCTTGCGCGGGCAGAAGATCTGGAACGTGCTGGGCTGGTTCCTGGCCATTGGTTTGTTGTCCACCGCCTCGGCGTGGATTTTTGTGCGCCAGTTGAACCAGCCGCTCAAACGCCTGGTGTTCGCCGCCCGCCAGCTTGGCCAGGGGCGCAGTGTGCGCCTGCCGATCAGCGATACCCCCAGCGAGATGACCGAGGTGTACAAGGCGTTCAACCAGATGGCCGAGGATGTCGAGCAGGCCGGGCGTGAGCGCGAGCTGATGCTGGCCGGGGTTTCCCACGACTTGCGCACACCACTGACACGGCTGCGCCTGTCGCTGTCGTTGCTGAACAGCGACAACGAACTGAGCGATGACATGGTTCGCGATATCGAGGACATGGACGCGATTCTCGACCAGTTCCTGGCCTTCATCCGCGATGGCCGTGACGAGCCAGTGGAAGAGGTCGACCTTGCTGACCTGGTGCGCGAGGTGGTGGCTCCTTACAACCAGCCGGAAGAGCGCGTGCGCCTGTGCCTGGAGCCGATTCCACCGTTCCCGCTGCGCCGGGTTTCGCTCAAGCGCATGCTGGGCAACCTGATCGGCAACGCCCTGCACCATGCTGGCAAGGGGGTCGAGGTGGCTGCCTATGTGTCGGGGGATGAGAGTGCGCCGTATGTGGTGCTCAGCGTGCTGGACCGCGGTGCCGGTATTGACGAGTCGGAGCTGGAAACCATCTTCAACCCGTTCATTCGCGGTGACCGGGCGCGGGGTGGCAAGGGCACCGGGCTGGGGCTGGCGATCGTCAAGCGGATTGCTGCGCAACATGGCGGGAATGTGGAGTTGCGTAACCGGTCTGGCGGCGGGATCGAGGCGCGGGTCAGGTTGCCGCTGGGGCTGCTGCTGCCGCGTAATGCTGTGTGAGGCTCACTGGCCTCTTCGTGACTGAAGCCGCTACAGGGGTTGTGCAGTACCTGTGGGGCTTCAGCCGCGAAGAGGCCGGTACAGGCTGAATCAGCCTTTGCCCTTGGTCCGGGTCTGATTGGGCCCGCCATTCTTCTCCAGATGCTCGATGATCATCCCGGCCACGTTCTTGCCCGTGGTGACTTCAATGCCCTCCAGCCCCGGTGACGAGTTTACCTCCATCACCAACGGCCCGTGGTTGGAGCGCAGGATGTCCACGCCCGCCACGCTCAACCCCATCACCTTGGCCGCCCGAATTGCGGTAATGCGTTCTTCAGGGGTGATTTTTATCAGGCTGGCGACGCCACCTCGGTGCAGGTTGGAGCGGAACTCGCCCGGCTTGGCCTGACGCTTCATTGAGGCAATTACTTTATCGCCTACCACGAAGCATCGAATATCTGCACCACCGGCTTCCTTGATGTACTCCTGAACCATGATGTCCTGCTTGAGGCCCATGAATGCTTCGATCACCGACTCGGCCGCCTGGGGGGTTTCGCACAGCACCACGCCGATGCCCTGGGTGCCTTCCAGCACCTTGATCACCAGCGGGGCACCGTTGACCATCTGGATCAGGTCGGGGATGTCGTCCGGCGAGTGGGCGAAACCGGTGATCGGCAGGCCGATGCCGCGCCGCGACAACAGCTGCAACGAGCGCAGCTTGTCGCGCGAGCGGGCAATGGCGACCGACTCGTTGAGCGGGTATACGCCCATCATTTCGAACTGGCGCAGCACCGCGCAGCCATAGAACGTAACCGAAGCACCTATGCGCGGGATCACCGCATCGAAGCCTTCCAGCGGCTTGCCACGGTAGTGGATCTGCGGCTTGTGGCTGGCAATGTTCATGTAGGCCCGCAGGGTATCGATCACCACCATTTCGTGGCCACGCTGGGTACCGGCTTCGACCAGGCGGCGGGTGGAATACAGACGCGGATTGCGCGACAGCACAGCGATCTTCATGCAGCACCTGTGACAGGGGAAAGGGTGGCCGGGAAGGCCGGTTTGTCTTGTACGTATTTCAGGCCGGGGTTGACCACCAGTTGGCCGTGTATCAGAGCCTTGGAACCAAGCAACAGGCGGTAGCGCATGCTCTTGCGGCAGGCCAGGGTGAACTCCACCTCCCATACACCATCACCCAGCGCCAGTGACGTGCGGATGACATAGCGGGTCTGGGCGTGGCCGTTGGAGCTCTTGATGGTCTTCATGGTCACCAGCGGTGCCTCGCAGCGGCGGTGACGCAACTGCACCACCGAGCCCAGGTGCGCAGTGAAGCGAACCCAGGGCTGGCCGTCGCGCTCGAAAGGTTCCACCTCGGTGGCATGCAGGCTCGATGTGCTGGCACCGGTGTCGATCTTGGCGCGCAGCCCGGCCACGCCGAGGTCAGGCAGGGCGACCCACTCGCGCAGGCCGATCACAGTCAAATGGTCAAATGTCTTCACGAAGCGCACCCTGCGAATGAGGTGGTGAACTTTAAGCACGGCGGGGACTTTTTGCATCCGTATGTGAAGGTAGTACAGTTCGATGAAAGACAGAATCCGAGGTAACGGGATGGCACAAAAAGCCGAAGACGACGACAAGGTTCGCCTGGACAAATGGCTATGGGCGGCGCGCTTCTACAAGACCCGAGCGCTGGCCAAGGCGGCGATCGAGAGTGGCAAGGTGCATTGCCGGGGTGAGCGTTGCAAGCCGGGCAAGGAGCCGCGGGTGGGCGACGAGTTCGTACTGCGTACCGGGTTCGATGAGCGCACCGTGGTGGTGAAGGCGCTGTCGATGGTGCGTCGTGGTGCCCCGGAGGCGCAGGCGTTGTACGAGGAAACCGAAGAAAGTGTGCGTCGCCGTGAACAGGCCGCTGAGATGCGTAAGGCCGGGGCCATGGGCGTGACCACCGATGGCCGGCCGACCAAGAAGCAGCGGCGGCAGATCCACCAGCTGCATGGAAGTTACGATTGAATGGGGCTGCCGTGCAGCCCCAGGCATCTAACGGAACACCGCCATTCGCCCGACCAGCGGTAGCGTGGACAACAGCTTGAACAACGGCGCTGTCCAGCGCATCAACGCCTCGCTGCCTTTGGCCGCCAGCGGCGTGTAGTAGCTCCAGCCCAACGCCAGCACCGCCATCAGCAAGCCGCCGATGTAGTCGTCCTGCCCCCAGTGGGCACCGGCTACCAGGCGCGGAAGCATGAACAGCAGCGCCAACCCCCAGACAACCAGGTACTGCAAAAGGCCGCGGCTGAACACGCTCATGAACAGCGCCCAGACCAACAGCACCGAGGCGTGATCACCCGGGAAACTCTTGCTGGAACGGTCCTTCAGTTCCCAGGCAGCCTCCAGATTCGGGTAATAGTCACTCAGGTGCACGACGTCGTCGAAGATCATCGATGGGCTCTTGTGCTGCCACCCGGCTGCATCCACCCACTTGGAAAACAGCGCGCGAATCACCACTAAGAGGAGTAGCGTGACCAGAAAGCCGAAAAATGCCTGGCGAACCTGAGCGGCCTTGAACACCCAGTCACCGCGAATGAGCACAGCCAGCAGGATCAGACCGACGACGATATCGAACGGGCGCAGGCTGCCAAGTGCCCAGATATTACGCCAGGCAGTATTGTCTGCCAGTGGTGCGTTCAGGCTGCGGAACAGCCACTCGTCGAAAGTCAGGCACAGGATCTGGCCAATGGGCCATAACCAGAAACACAGTAGAGCGATGGGAAGCAGCGTACAGGCTGCCAGTGGCCCCCAGGACCACCTTGCTTGGAACAGTGGTCGATTGTCCATAAAATACCTCTATTGCAAACAGAAATCGGAGCGCCGTGTGAGCGCTCTGTCATGGGCTCTCGCAGGTTCGCGACAACCCTTGTAACCATTTTGTCATCATTTTCAGATAGCCAAAACCTATGAGCGAATTGCCTGATACCGATTTCACCCAACGTTTCATCTTCGACGAGCGCGATGTGCGCGGCGAGTGGGTGTCTCTCGATGACAGCTACGCCGCAGTGTTGGCGCGTCATGAGTACCCCCAGCCGGTCAAGGTGCTGCTCGGCGAGTTGATGGCCGCGACCGCCTTGCTGGTGGGTGCGATGAAGTTCGATGGCCTGCTGATTCTGCAGGCGCGTTCGGCTGGGCCGATTCCGCTGCTGATGGTGGAATGTTCCAGCGACCGCGAGATCCGCGGCATGGCCCGCTACGAAGCGGACCAGATTCCGGCGGGTGCCACCCTGTCGCAGCTGATGCCCGACGGCCACCTGACCCTGACCATCGACCCGGTCAAGGGCCAGCGCTACCAGGGGACCGTCGACCTCGATGGCGCCAACCTGTCGGAATGTTTCACCAACTACTTCGTCCAGTCGCAGCAGCTCAATACCCGTTTCTGGCTCAATGCCGAAGGCGGCAAGGCCCGTGGGCTATTGCTGCAGCAACTGCCGCGTGATCGCCAGCCGGATGATGAAGAGCGCGAAGACAGCTGGCAGCACGTAGTGGCCCTGGCCAAGACGCTCAAGCCGGAAGAGTGGACAGAGGGCAACGAAACCCTGCTGCACCGCCTGTACCACGAAGATGCCGTGCGCCTGTTCGATATTCAGCCACTGCGCTTCAATTGCAGCTGTTCGCGGGAACGCTCCGGCAATGCGTTGGTCAGTCTGGGCGAACACGACGCCAAGGCGCTGGTGGAAGAGTGTGGCGGGACGGTGGAGATCGATTGCCAGTTCTGCAACGAGCGCTACTTCTTCGATGCCAGCGATGTGGCGCAACTGTTTGCGGGTGGCGGTACTGACGTGGCCTCAGAAACTCGTCACTGAAACGTTAAAGCTCAGGATAATCTCCTGTCGAATTGCGCAAAAGCGCAGTTCTGACAGGAGGGGCCTACTTTTTTTGGGCGTTTCTGGCATAATCCGGCCACTTTTTTCGCTGTAGTAGTTTTTTCAAGACAACTACAAAACGTTTGGAGCACTCGGCCTCGGGCCGGATGGGGTATCTCATGACGCAAGCCAACAACACCGTGTACACCGACCTGAGCGTCGATGAGCTGGTAAAAGAAGCGCTGCAACGCGGTGAAGGCGTACTAGCCGATACTGGCGCACTGGTCGTGGAGACTGGTCACCGTACCGGCCGTTCGCCGGCTGACCGTTTCATCGTCGAAGAACCTTCCACCCAGGATGCCATTTCCTGGGGCCCGATCAACCGCAAGTTCCCGGCTGACAAGTTCGATGCCCTGTGGGCTCGCGTCGAGGCGTTCAACAACGCCCAGGATCACTTCGTTTCCTATGTTCACGTAGGGGCTGCAGCCGAGCACTACCTGCCGGTGAAGATGACCACCCAGACTGCCTGGCAGAACCTGTTCGGTCGTTGCCTGTTCATCAACCCGGAGCAGTTCAACCCGGCTGGCCGCGACCAGTGGCAGGTCCTCAACGTCGCCAACTTCGTGTGCGAACCTGAGCGTGACGGCACCAACTCCGACGGTTGCGTGATCATCAACTTCGCCCAGAAGAAAGTGCTGATCGCTGGCATGCGCTACGCCGGTGAAATGAAGAAAGCCATGTTCTCGGTGCAAAACTTCCTGCTGCCGGCTGTCGACGTACTGCCTATGCACTGCGCGGCCAACATCGGCGAAGAAGGCGATGTGACCCTGTTCTTCGGCCTGTCGGGCACTGGCAAGACCACCCTTTCGGCAGACGAAAGCCGTTACCTGATCGGTGACGACGAGCACGGTTGGGGCGAAGGCGTTGTCTTCAACATGGAAGGCGGCTGCTACGCCAAGTGCATCGACCTGTCCGAGAAGAACGAGCCGGTCATCTGGAAAGCCATCAAGCACGGCGCAGTACTGGAAAACGTCGTTCTCGACGCCAACAAGCACGCCGACTACACCGATGTCAGCCTGACCCAGAACAGCCGTGCGGCCTACCCGCTGGAGCACGTTGCCAAGCGTTCGGAAGCGAACCTGGGCGGCGAGCCTAATGCAGTGATCTTCCTCACCTGCGACCTGACCGGTGTTCTGCCTCCGGTTTCGATCCTGAACAACGAGCAGGCGGCCTACCACTTCCTGTCCGGCTACACTGCGCTGGTCGGTTCCACTGAAATGGGTTCGGGCGGCGGCATCAAGTCGACCTTCTCCACCTGCTTCGGCGCACCGTTCTTCCCGCGTCCGGCTGGCGAGTACGCCGAGCTGCTGATCAAGCGTATCAACGGTTTCAACTCCAAGGTCTACCTGGTCAACACCGGCTGGACCGGTGGTGGTTACGGCGTTGGCAAGCGCTTCAGCATCCCCACTACCCGTGCCGTGATCGCTGCAATCCAGAGCGGCGCACTGGTCGGTGCCGAAACCGAGCACCTGGACATCATCAACCTGGACGTGCCGAAGGCTGTTCCGGGCGTTGAAACCGAACTGCTCAACCCGCGCACCAACTGGGCTGACAAAGCGGCCTACGATGAGGCTGCCAAAGGTCTGGCCAAGCTGTTCATCGAAAACTTCAAGAAGTTCGAAGTTTCCGACGCCATCAAGGCCGCTGGCCCGCAGCTGTAAGCCGAGCTCAGCCGCAACGAGAAGCCGCCCCCAGGGGTAATGCCAGTCAGTTAAGACTGACGCATTGACCTTTAGCCCATAGGCCGCAAAATCCGATGCTTGGAAACGAGCATCGGATTTTTTATGCGCCTGTCAAAAGCCCTGTCCCTCACTCATGAAATGGCATCGCGGCCACATGCCCTCGAAGGGCTTGGAGCGTTGCTTGATCCAGACATTGTGAAACAGGCCTTCGAAACGGCAGGCGTCTCGACTATACGCAAGCGCCGGCTGCCGTTGGAAAGCCTGGTCTGGTGCATCATCGGCATGGCGTTGTTCCGCCGGATGTCGGTCTGGGATGTCGTGAATCACATGGACATCATGCTGCCGGGCAAGCGACCTCTGGTGGCGCCCAGCGCTGTTGTTCAGGGACGGCAACGACTGGGTAGCGAAGCTGTTCGCGAGGTGTTCTCGCTCACCCAGCAACGATGGCATGCAGAAGTTCAACACCCGCAATGGTTGGGGTTAACGCTTTTGGGCGTGGATGGCGTGGTCTGGAATACCCCCGACACCACAGAAAACCGGGCGTGCTACGGCGGCGCGACCAACCAGCATGGCGATGGCAGCTACCCTCAAGTCCGAATGGTCTGCCAGATGGAACTGACTAGCCATCTGCTGATAAGCAGTACTTTCGAGAGCTATCACAGTAGCGAAATGAAGCTGGCCGAACAGCTGAGTGCTACCACGCCTGATCACTCGCTGACCCTGTTCGATAAAGGTTTCTACTCGTTGGGTTTGCTGCATCACTGGCAATCACAAGGCGAGCAGCGTCATTGGCTTATTCCTTTGAAGAAGGGTACCCAGTACGAGGTCGAGCACAAGCTTGGGCGCAATGATGCCGTGGTCGTTCTGCGCACCTCGCCGCAAGCCCGTAAGCAATGGCCCGGCCTGCCGCTGGAGATTCGAGCGCGGCTGTTAAGCAAGACGATCAAAGGCAAGGTGGTGAATGTACTGACCTCAATGGTCGATCCGCTGCGTTTCCCAGGTGATGAGATCGTCGACCTTTACAGTCAGCGCTGGGAAATCGAACTGGGATACCGAGAGATCAAGCAAGGGCTTTTAGGCGGTGAATATACGCTGAGAAGCAAGACGCCGGAGATGATTGCACAAGAGCTATGGGGCGTACTGCTGGGCTACAACCTGTTGCGTTATCAGATGGTGCAGATGTCTCGACAGTGCCCCGGTGTGTACCCATGCGAGATGAGTTTTACTGCCTGTAGCTGGGCAATACTGGGCTTGCTGCATGGCACATCCTTGAACCACCCCGGGAATTTGCCGGGATTTTTGTCGGATCTGCAGGCTTCGGCGGCACAATATGTTTTGCCACATCGACGGCCTGACCGATGGTTTCCGCGAACGGTGAAGCAACGTCCAGCGAAGTACCCCACCCGAAAATGAAAAATGCCAGTCAGCTTAACTGACTGGCATTACCCCCAGGGGCGGCTTTTTTGTGGGTTTGGCCCGCGAAAGGGGCGGACCTGCTGGCCAATTTCCACCCGTGGTTCACCGTCGCAGCCGCCATCGTATTCGCGGGTAAACCCGCTCCTACACACTGATCGGTGGTGGGCGCAGGCCGTTGTAGGAGCGGGCTTGCCCGCGAAGGGGCCCGCATAGGCAGCGAAAGTCTGTTTTTTCTGTTTCACTGTCAGCATCCATTGCGAAGACAAGAGCCAGCCAGATGACCGAAGCCCCTCAGCGCACTGCCTTCTCTCACTTTCACCCGATCCTTACCCGCCCCCAGGACAACGACCTGAACGGCCACATCGCCGGTGCAACGGTGCACGGCTTCTTCGAAACCGCGATACAGGCGTTTCTCGTCGAGCAGGCGGAACTGGACCTGCGACACGGTGAACTGGCCGCCTTCGTGGTCAGTTCGGCTGCGGATTTCTATGCTCTGCCGGGCTTCCCGGATTTGCTGGAGGTGGGGTTGGGAGTGACGCGTCTGGCGGGCAGCACGGTAGAGTACCGGCTGGCGCTGTACCGTCCGGGCGAGCCGGACGCGTGCGCGGCAGGTACGGTGGTGCAGGTGTTCATCGAGCGCGCCAGTGGCCGGCCTGTAGCGTTGCCAGAGGCGCTGCAGGTGATCCTGTCCGGCCTTGTGCTGGAGCGACAGGCATAAAAAACCCCGCTGGCAGGGGCGGGGTTTTGTTGCCGGGGCAGGGCCCCAGGCGTTAGTCGCGCCAGTGGCGCTTGTGCTTGCGGTGGCCGTAGTGGCGGCCACGGTCCCAGTGACGACGGTCGTCGTCGTAACCGCGACGATAGCGGCGGCCATCGCGGTAATCGTCTTTGTCGGCCTCTTTGCCCAGGTAGTTACCCAGCGCACCACCGGCACCACCGCCGGCTGCCGCACCAATGTAGCTACCCGTGGTGCCGCCCACGGAGCGACCGACCACGTTACCACCTGCGGCGCCCAGCGCGCCGCCGATAGCGGCTTCACCACGCTGGCGTTTGTCTGCGCCCAGAGCGCCACCTGCCGCACCGCCCAGACCGGCACCAATGGCGCCGCCGGTGCTGCCACCGATGGAGTTGCCCACGACAGAGCCCAGTACCCCACCCAGTGCGCCGCCAATGCCGGCCTCGGTGGTGCCGCCTGCCATGGCAACGCCGCTGAGCAAGCTGAAAGACAACAACAGAATCGAGGAGTACTTCTTCATCAAGAGAGCCTCATAGGGATGACGAGGCGAATTTGAGGCTAGGAGGCGTGGCTGGCAATCGAAATCCGACGAGTAGCACGAGTTGTGCACAATTCTCTAAGTTACTGTATTTTCTGTGAAACTTTATCGTTTTTAGGCTGTCTGAGACTTTTATGACAAAGCCCTGAACCGCAACGGAGCAGGGCTTTTTTCATTTTTACAGGATGCGCCCGTCGTCCCGCGCGCGCTCCAGCTTGATGGCAATGAACTTCGATGTTGGCGTATGGCTATCAACGCCAATGCTCTCCAGCGGCACCAGCGGGTTCACCTCCGGGTAATACGCTGCCGCCTGCCCGGCAGGGATGTCGAAGGCCAGCAGGGTAAAGCCTTGCACCCGGCGCTCATGCCCATCCCCCCACAACGAAACGATGTCGACCTTCTGCCCCGGCTGGAAGCCCAGGCGGATGATGTCGGCTTCGTTGGCGAACAGCACCTCGCGCTGGCCGCGCACGCCGCGGTAGCGGTCGTCCAGGCCATAGATTGTGGTGTTGTACTGATCGTGCGAGCGCATCGACTGCATGATCAGGTCTGGCAACTGGCCGCTGGCGCGTACGCGTTCGTCAAGCAGCGTGTCGGGCAGCAGGTTGGCCTTGAAGTTGGCGCGGCCGGTGCTGGTCGCCCATTCGCGGCTGGCCGCGCTGTTGCCCAGATGGAAGCCCCCCGGATGACGCAGGCGCTGGTTGAAGCCGCTGAAACCGGCAATGGTATCGCCGATCAGGTCGCGGATACGGTCGTAGTCGGCCACCAGCCAGTGCCAGTCCACCGGTTGTTTGCCCAGCGTGGCGGCGGCGATGCCGGCGATCACCGCAGGCTCCGAGCGCATTTGCGTCGACAGCGGCTTGAGCTGGCCGTTGGAGGCGTGGACCATGCTGAACGAGTCTTCCACCGTGACTGCCTGTGGCCCGTCGGCCTGCAGGTCGATGTCGGTGCGGCCCAGGCACGGCAGGATCAGTGCCTGCTTGCCATGGACCAGGTGGCTACGGTTGAGCTTGGTGCTGATGTGCACGGTCAGCTCGCAGTTGCGCAGCGCCTGGGCGGTACGCTCGGTGTCGGGTGTGGCTTGGGCGAAGTTGCCGCCCAGGCCGATGAAAACCTTGGCCCGGCCATCGAGCATCGCGTGAATGGCTTCGACGGTGTTATGGCCATTGCGCCGTGGCACGGGGAAGCCAAAGCGCTTTTCGATGGCATCCAGCAGTGCCTCTGGCGGGCGCTCGTTGATGCCCATGGTGCGGTCACCCTGCACGTTGCTGTGGCCACGCACCGGGCACAGACCGGCACCGGGCGCGCCGATGTTGCCGCGCAGCATCTGCAGGTTGACGATTTCCTGAATGGTCGGCACCGAATGACGGTGTTGGGTGATGCCCATCGCCCAGCACATGATCACCCGCTTGCCCCGGCAGTACATGCGCGCGGCCAGTTCGATGTCGGCCAAGGTCAGTCCGGACTGTGCCTGGATGTGCGACCACGGCGTGGCGTCCACCACGGCCAGGTATTCATCGACGCCATGGCCATGTTCGGCGATGAAGGCGTGATCGAACACGGCCGATTCACCGTTGGCCTGGGCTTCGCGTTCCCATTGCAGGACGAACTTGGCCATGCCGCGCAACATCGCCATGTCCCCACCCAGGGCCGGGCGGAAGAAGGCGGTGTTGGTCGGACGGTCACTGTTGGTCAGCATTTCCAGTGGGTTCTGGGGGTGCTGGAAGCGCTCCAGACCACGCTCCTTGAGCGGGTTGATGCACACCACCTGGGCGCCACGTTTTACCGCATCGCGCAGTGGGTCGAGCATGCGCGGGTGGTTGGTGCCGGGGTTCTGGCCCCAGACAAAAATGGAGTCGGCGTGCTCGAAGTCGTCGAAGGTGACAGTGCCCTTGCCGACCCCGACGCTTTGCCCCAATGCCACGCCGCTGGCCTCATGGCACATGTTCGAGCAGTCAGGGAAGTTGTTGGTGCCGTAGGCGCGCACGAACAGTTGGTACAGGTATGCCGCTTCGTTGCTGGCACGTCCCGAGGTATAGAACTCGGCCTGGTCAGGGTTGGCCAGCTTGTTCAGCTCGCGGGCGATCAGGGCGAAGGCGGCATCCCAGCTGATCGGCAGGTAACGGTCGCTTGGTGCGTCGTAGACCATCGGTTCGGTCAGACGCCCTTGGTACTCCAGCCAATAGTCGCTTTGCTGCAGCAGCGAGGAGACACTGTAACGGGCGAAAAAGGCAGCATCGACACGGCGCTTGGTTGCTTCCCAGTTCACCGCCTTGGCGCCGTTCTCGCAGAACTTGACCATGCCGCTTTCCGGCGAATCGCCCCAGGCGCAGCCGGGGCAGTCGAAACCGCCGTTCTGGTTGGTCTTGAGCAGGGCGCGAATGTTCTTCAGCGCGTTATCGCTGCCGACCCAGGCCTTGGCCACGCTACGCAGCGCGCCCCAACCGCCGGCGGGGCCGTGGTAGGGCTTGTAGCGAGGGGGGGAGGCTGGGGCGTTGTCCGGAAGAGGTTGGTACGAGGTCACGACTGTTACGACTCCGCCGCTGGGCTGTAGACCCGCGGTGCGCTGTGCTTGGGCAAGTGGATAAGGTTGAGGTTGTGTTTGCGCGCCCATTGCAGGGCAAGGCCGGTGGGCGCTGACAGGCTGACCAGGGTCTGGATGCCGGCACGCAGTACCTTCTGGATCAGCTCCAGGCTGCAGCGGCTGGTGACAATCGCCAGGCCGCCCTGGCTGTCGATGCGCTGTCGCAGCAGGGCACCGATCAGTTTGTCGAGGGCGTTGTGCCGGCCGATGTCTTCGCGGCCGAGCAGCAGTTCGCCTTGGCGGTCCATGAACAGTGCTGCATGCACGGCGCCGCAATGCTGGCCCAGTGGCTGGAAGGCGTCGATGCGCTCGCGCAGGCCGACCAGCCACTGGGCCGGGGGCAGGGGCGCACCCGGCAACACGGCCAGGTCCGGCAGCGCCTGCTCCAAGGCTTCGACACCACACAGGCCGCAACCACTGGTGCCGGCCAGTTGGCGGCGCTGGTTTTTCAGGTTCCAGAACGCTCGGCTGGAAATTTCCAGGTCGGCGTACATTGCCGAACCGCCGCCGGAGAGCTTGAGGTCGTAGATTTCTGCGGTGCCTTCGACAATGCCGCTGCCGACGCTGAAACCGACGGCGAAGTCTTCCAGATCGGTAGGGCTGACCAGCATTACCGCCTGGTTGAGGCCGTTATAGACAATGGCCAGGGCCACTTCCTCGGCCAGCGGGGTGCTGTCGCGTTTGGCGTCGCTGAGCTGGACGTAATCGTAGGTGTTGCTGGCGGCGGGCATGGACAAGGGTGATGAGGCCGCGCAGACCGGAGGCTTGCTGTTCATCGGGGCGCTGAATACCGGCGGCTTTCTGATAGCACAAGCCTAGGCGTGCGGGCCGGCGGCGTCTAATCGCTAGGGTCTATGCCTTGATAGACCGCGTCGATTGGTCGCACCGGGCGGGAGTGGTAAAGCTGGCCTAGACTCCTGTGTCCGAGGTTTCGTCAACAAGGAGAGCGCAATGAGCCTGTTCAGTTTCGTGAAGGAAGCCGGCGAGAAGTTGATCGACCTGCTGACCCCTGGCAACGCCAATGCCGAAGAGCAGCTTAAGAAACACGTGGAAGCTGTCGGCTTGGGCAACCCGAACATTAGCGCCACTGTAGAAGGAGACAAGATCATCCTCAAGGGTGAAGTGGCCAGCCAGGAAGAGAAGGAGAAGATCATTCTGGCGGCGGGCAATATCAGTGGCGTGGCCAGTGTCGAGGATCAGATCACCGTGACCGGGCCGATAGTCCAGGCGGCAAGGTTCGTCACTGTGAAATCGGGCGACACACTTTCAGCCATTGCCATGGTCGTGTATGGCAATGCCAATCAGTACAACAAGATTTTCGAGGCCAACAAGCCGATGCTCAAGCACCCGGACAAGATCTATCCGGGGCAGGTGCTGCGTATTCCTGACTGATCGCTAAAGTCTGTACCGGCCTCTTCGCGGGCATGCTCGCGAATGGGGCCTCACAGGCCTTCCAGTAACGCCCGGTAATCCACGACCGCTGCAAATTCTTCGGTATCTCGTGGTTGTGCCTGGCTATCGGGCTGGCGCACCGCCAACAGATGCCCCACACCAAACCGCCGTGCACTGCGCAGAATCGCCAGCGTGTCGTCGATGAACAGGCTGCGCTCCGGCTCGAAGCCGATATCCGCCTGCAAGGCATCCCAGAACTGCGGGCTTTCCTTCGGGTAACCATAGTCGTGCGAGCTGATCAGCCGCTCGAAGTACGGTGCCAGCTCCACCCGTTCCAGCTTCAGCGACAGCGAGTCTCGGTGGGCATTGGTGATCATCACGACACGCTTGCCGGCCTGGCGAATCGCCGCCAGGAAGGTATCGGCATCCGGGCGCAGGGCAATCAGGTCGGCAATTTCCCGTTTCAGCTCGCGAATAGGCAGGCGAAGCTCGCGGCTCCAGAAGTCCAGGCAGTACCAGTTCAATGTGCCGGCATTGCGTTCGAACAGCGGTTGCAGCTCCATTTCCGCCATGGCCCGGCTTACACCGTGCAGTTCGGCATAGCGCTGAGGCAGGTGCTCCAGCCAGAAGCGGTTATCGTAATGCAGGTCGAGCAGAGTGCCATCCATGTCCAGCAGGACGGTATCGATGGCAGACCAGGGAAGAACAGGCATGGGAAACTCTCGATCAGTCGGCAAGCCACGGTATAGTAACCCGTTCACGCCAAGGAGCCGCCCCATGCGCCAGAAACCCACCGTACTCAGCCGCGAGATTGTCGCCAGCAGCCGCCTGTTCCGCGTCGAAGCCGTACAGTTGCGCTTCAGCAATGGCGCCGAGCGCACCTATGAACGCCTGGTGGGCCGGGGTAACGGCTACGGCGCGGTGATGATCGTGGCCATGCTCGATGCCGAGCACGCCGTGCTGGTGGAGGAATACTGCGGCGGCACCGATGAATACGAGCTTTCGTTGCCCAAGGGCCTGATCGAACCGGGCGAAGACGTGCTGGCGGCAGCCGACCGGGAGCTCAAGGAAGAAGCCGGTTTTGGCGCACGCCAGCTGGAGCACCTGACGGAACTGTCGCTTTCGCCGGGCTACATGAGCCAGAAGATTCAGGTGGTGCTGGCCAGCGACCTGTATGAAGAGCGTCTGGAAGGCGATGAGCCCGAGCCGATGCGGGTCGACAAGGTCAACCTGCGTGAGTTGTCAGCCTTGGCCATGCATCCGCAGTTCACCGAGGGCCGCGCCCTGGCGGCGCTGTACCTGGCCCGTGACCTGCTGATTCAGCGGGGGCTGCTGGAGCTATGAACGACCTGCAACTGATGCACGAAGTGGTCAAGCTGGCGCTGACGGCGGGCGAGGCAATCCTGCCATTCTGGCGCGCCGATATCGCGGTAACCAGCAAGGCCGACGATTCGCCGGTTACCGCCGCCGACCTGGCCGCGCACCGGGTAATTGCCGATGGCCTGGTGGCGCTGGCACCGCACATTCCGGTGCTGTCCGAAGAGGACTGCAATATTCCACTGGCCGAGCGCCAAAGCTGGAGCCGCTGGTGGCTGGTCGACCCGCTGGATGGCACCAAGGAGTTCATTGCTGGCAGTGAAGAATTCACGGTCAACATCGCCCTGGTCGAGAACGGCGACGTGGTGTTTGGTGTGGTGTCGATGCCGACCAATGGACGCTGCTACTTCGGTGGGCGCGGCATGGGGGCCTGGCGTGCAGATGCCGGCGAGGCAGCCCAACCGATCCAGGTTCGCAACGCCCCCCCGGAGGGCGAGCGTTTTACCGTGGTTGCCAGCCGTCGGCACTCCAGCGCGGAACAGGAAGCCCTGTTGTCCGGGCTTGGGGCTGCGGTGGGAGAGCTGGAGCTGGCCAATATCGGCAGCTCGTTGAAGTTCTGCCTGTTGGCCGAGGGCAGCGCCGATTGTTATCCGCGCCTGGCGCCGACTTCGCAGTGGGATACTGCAGCGGCGCAAGGCGTGGTGGAAGGGGCCTGCGGCGAGGTGATCGGGCTGGATGGCTTGCCATTCCGGTATCCGCCGCGCGAGTCGTTGCTTAACCCGTACTTCCTGGCATTGCCCGCCAATGCTGCATGGCGCCAGTCCTTCCTGAACCTGATTTGACGGACTCTCACCCTACCCTGTGGGAGCGGGCGAGCCCGCGAAGCAGGTACCGCGGTGCGGGGCACCGGCTTCGCCGGTGTTCGCGGGCCTGCCCGCTCCCACAGGTTTTACGCCAGCCTTTGGGTTTTGTGCAGCGCAGTTGCTTTCAGCGGCTGCTGGGCTAGCGGTGCAGGACGTACTGGCCGCTGAACCTCACCGCCGGCTCGTCACTGCCGTCATTGCTCACCGTGGTCTCCAACGTCAACCGCGCCCGCCCACGACGCTGGTACATGGCCAGGAATCGCTCCCAAGTCTTTTCGTCGGGCGCTGCACAACGCGCCACCGCCGCACCGGTAACCGGCAACGGGTAGCTGATCTGCCCTTCCTGAATGACGATATGCCCGTCATCGATCCCCCGTTCACGCAGGCGCAGGTGCAGCCAGCCCCAACCCACCAGCACTGCTGCGCAGTACAGGCTGCCGCCGAACATGGTGCTTTTGTGGTTGACGTTGGCCGCCAGCGGCAGTTGCAGGCGCAGGGTGTGCTGCTGCCAATCGATCACTTCCAGGCCCATCTGGCGGGTCAGGGGGATGTCGCTGTGCAGTACGGACTGCAGGTACTGGCTATCGGTGCTCATTAACGGTTGTCCTCTTGATCGTCATGCCCGCCGCTGCCGCCGTCGAAGTTCAAGCCGTGCTTGCGCAGCTTGTCATGCAGGGTTTTGCGGGGGATACCCAGTGCTTCGGCCAGGCTCCGCATGGAGCCATGTGGCTGGGCCAGTTCAGCAGCGATCAGCGAGCGTTCGAACTGCTCGACCTGCTCGCTGAGGTTGCCGCTCAGCATGGGTGCTGCCGGTGCTGCTGCCGAGGGGGCCTGGCTATCCAGTGCCAGTTCCAGGCCAAGGGCGAAACGCTCGGCGGCGTTCTGTAGCTCGCGGACATTACCTGGCCAGTCATGACGCAGCAGCAGGGCGCGTTGCGCTGGCTGCAGCGCATGCGGCGACAGACCATGGCGCTGGCTGGCAGCATCGGCGAAATGCTGGAACAGCACCAGTATGTCGTCCCCGCGTTCGCGCAGTGGCGGAATACGCAGCGGCGCGACGTTCAGGCGGTAATACAGGTCCGCGCGGAATCGCCCTTGGTCGGCAGACTGACGCAGGTCTTCCTTGGTGGCGGCAATGATGCGGATATCGAGCGGGATCAACTGGTTGCCACCCAGTCGTTCGACCACCCGCTCCTGCAGCATGCGCAGCAGCTTCACCTGCACATCCAGGCTCATGCTCTCGATTTCGTCGAGGAACAGCGTGCCGCCGTTGGCAAATTCGAACTTGCCGATACGGCGCTTCTGCGCGCCGGTGAACGCCCCGGGCTCGTGGCCGAACAGTTCGCTTTCGACCACCGATTCGGCCAGCGCGCCGGCGTTGATCGCCACGAATGGCCCTTCGCTGCGGCTGGACAGGTCGTGCAGGGCGCGAGCCACCACCTCTTTGCCAGCGCCGGTCTCGCCCAGAATCAACACATCGGCGCGGGTGCCGGCCAAGGCGCCGATCTGCTCGCGAAGGCGCAGCATGGCCGGTGAATGGCCGACCAGACGGGTTGCCAGTTGCTGGCGGTCGCTCAGTGCCAGACGCAGGCTACGGTTGTCCAGCACCAGCCGGCGCAAGGCCAGGGCACGGCGTACGCTGTCGAGCAGGGCGTCTGTGGCAAAGGGTTTCTCCAGGAAGTCATAAGCCCCGGCGCGCATCGCCTGCACCGCCAGCGGCACATCGCCATGGCCGGTAATCAGCAGCACCGGCAGCTCGCTGTCACGGCCGTGCAGTTGTTCCAGCAACTGCAGGCCATCGATGCCCGGCATGCGGATGTCGCTGACCACCACGCCGGGCCAGTCGGCCTCGATACGCTCGGCCAGGCCTTGAGCTTCGGCCAGGGCGACTACCTTGAGCCCAGCCAGGTCCAGGGTCTGGCTCAAGGCTTGGCGCAGGTGGGGGTCATCGTCCACCAGGATGACCTGGGCTCGGCTGTCGATCAGTGTCTCGGTGGTCATGCCGAGGGGTCCTCCGAATTGGGCAAAGTAGCGCCAGACGCGGCCACACGCAGCTGGAGGGTCAGCATTGCGCCACCTTCCGGGTGGTTGGCCAGTAGCAGTTCACCGCCCAGGGCGCGCATCAGGCTTTCACAGATGGCCAGGCCCAGGCCCAGGCCCTGGGTACGGGTCTTGGTTGTGAAGAACGGCTCCTTGGCGTGCTCCAGGGCCTGGCGGCTGAAACCGGGGCCGTTGTCACGGATGTACAGGTAGACGCAGTCATCACGCTGCTCGGCACTTAGCCACAGGCGACGCGGGTTGGCTTTTTCGGTCAGGGCGTCGAGGGCATTGGCCAGCAGGTTGCCTAGCACCTGGCGCAGGCGGGTCTCGCCGGCCTGTACCCACAAGGTGGCTTCCGGCAGGTCGCGGATCAGCTCTACGGCCATCGCCCGGCGGCGCTTGGCCAGCAGCGCCAGGGCATCGTCCAGGGCCGGCTGCAGGGCCACGCTCTCCGGGGCATGGCGGTCACGACGGGCGAAGGCGCGCAGGTGGGCAATGATCGAGGCCATGCGCCCGGTCAGCTCGCCGATCAGCTTGAGGTTGCCGCGGGCGTCTTCGGTACGTTGGTGGTCGAGCAGGATTTCGGCGTTTTCCGCGTAGCTGCGGATGGCGGCCAGGGGCTGGTTCAACTCATGGCTGATACTGGCCGACATGGTGCCGAGAACCGACAGCTTGCCGGCCTGCACCAGTTCGTCCTGCGCGCGCACGGCCTCCTGCTGAGCGTTTTCGCGCTCCAGCACGGCATTTTTCAGGCGGGTGTTCAGGCCTTCAAGGTCGGCGGTACGTTCGGCCACGCGCTTTTCCAGTTCCTGGCGGCCACGGGCTTCGAAGTCGATGCGGTCGATGTAATGGCGTCGCCGTTGCATCACCAGGCCGGCCAACAACATCAGTACAAGCAGCGTACCGGCACCGATGGCCATGACCGTCTGCACCGAGCGATCAACCAGCGTGCGCGGGGCGAGGATGCTGACTTGCCAGCCGGTTTCCTTGATGTCGCGGGTCTGGGTGATCCAGGCCTGCGGGTTGAGAACCATCGGCTGTGGGGCCTGGGTCGGATAGGGCTGGATGGCGATGATGGCCTGGCGCTCGGCGTCGGTCAGCGTGCGGGTAGCACGGAAGCGCCAGTCGGGCCGCGAAGTCAGGATGACCACGCCATTGTGATCGGTCAGCAACAGCTGCTCGGGCGTACGGCCCCACAGGGTTTCGGTGTGGTCGAGATCGACTTTGACCACCAGCACGCCGACGATCCGCTCGCGATCCCGCACGGCCGCGGCAAAGAAGTAGCCACGTTTGGCCGAGGTGGTGCCCTGGCCGAAGAAGCGGCCCAGGTGGCCGGCCATGGCTTCGTTGAAGTAGGGGCGGAAGGCGAAGTTTCTGCCGACGAAGGTGTCGTGCTTATCCCAGTTCGAGGCGGCCAAGGTGTTGCCGCTGATGTCCATCAGGTACATCACCTCGGCACCGGTTTGTTGCACGATGTCCTTGAGCAGGCGGTTGGCGTTGGTCACCGCTTCCAGGCGGAAAGGATCGGCCAGTACATCACGCAGCGCCGGCAGGTCGCCGAGAATTTGCGGCAAGGTCTCGTAGCGGTGCAGGGTACCGAGCAAGTTGGCGACATACAGGTCGAGGGTCTGGCGGTTCTGCGAGGCCAGCTTTTCCTGGTAATAGCGCTCGGCCAAGTGATGCAGGGGCCACAACAATGGGGCCAGGCTCAGCGCCAGCAGGGCCAGGCTGCGCCAGCGGGGACGGCGTGGGGGCGTGGGTTTTGCAATCATCACGTAAATGCGCCAGAAAAGTCTGACGCAATTATGCGCTAGTTAAGGCAGCAGTTCTGCCTCTGCCAATGGCAGGCCTACCTTGTCCTTGTCCGATAACAGCGGTGGCTGCTGCAGCCCCCAGTCGATGTCCAGTTGCGGGTCGTCCCAGCGGATGCAGCGGTCGGCGTCAGGGTTGTAGTAGTCGGTGGTCTTGTAGAGGAACTCGGCCGATTCACTCATCACTGCAAAACCGTGGGCGAAGCCAGGTGGAATCCACAGCTGGCGATGGTTGTCGGCCGACAGGTGCACCGCGACCCATTTGCCGAATGTTGGCGAGCTTTTGCGCACGTCCACGGCGATATCGCGGATTTCCCCGTGTACCACGCGCACCAGTTTGCCCTGGGTGTTTGCCACCTGGTAGTGCAGCCCGCGGAGCACGCCCTTGATGGAACGCGAGTGGTTGTCCTGGACGAACTCCACGTTCACGCCGGTTTGCTGTGAGAACTCACGGGCGTTGAATGCCTCGAAGAAAAAACCACGGCTGTCAGCGAACACCTTTGGCTCGATGATCAGTACTTCAGGGATTGCTGTAGGGGTGATGTTCATAGCGGCTCGCTGGCCCGTCGCTCAAGTATTGACCCTAGTCGGCCTTGCCGGAAATTTCCGCGCGTAGCTGTAACAGGATGCATAAGGTGTGGCTATGGTAGACAGCAGGCCGCTCCTTTCACCAGACCAGCGCTGACGTGTGTCGATTGTTATCGATTTAAATTCGCTGAATGGCGCGGAATTCTTCGATTTTCAGGCTTCAAATATCGATATATATCGGTTATAAATTGAAAAACGCCCCAGCTCACCCGGCTCAGGGCCATCACAGAGGTCACCCATGAAAACCCTCAACTCCACGCCCCGTGCCGATGGTTTCCACATGCCCGCCGAGTGGGCTCCACAAACTCAGGTATGGATGGTCTGGCCGGAGCGCCCGGACAACTGGCGCCTGGGCGGCAAGCCGGCGCAGGCTGCCCACGTAACCCTGGCCAAGGCCATTGCCCGTTTCGAACCTGTGACCGTCGCGGCCTCCGCTGGCCAGTACGAGAACGCTCGGCGCCAACTCGACCAGCCGAACATTCGCGTGGTTGAAATCAGCAATGACGATGCCTGGGTGCGTGACACCGGCCCTACCTTCGTCATCAACGACCATGGCGAAGTGCGCGGTGTAGATTGGGGCTTCAACGCCTGGGGCGGCTTCGATGGCGGCCTGTACGCACCCTGGAACCGCGACGAGGAACTGGCCGCCAAGGTGCTGGAAATGGAGCGCTGCCAGCGCTACCAGACCGAAGGTTTTGTGCTGGAAGGTGGTTCGATCCACGTAGACGGCGAAGGCACCGTGATCACCACTGAGGAATGCCTGCTCAACCGCAACCGCAACCCTCACCTGAGCCGCGAGCAGATCGAAGCGGTGCTGCGCGACCACTTGGCAGTCGACACCGTGGTGTGGCTGCCCGACGGCTTGTACAACGACGAAACCGACGGCCACGTCGACAACTTCTGCTGTTACGTGCGCCCGGGCGAAGTGTTACTGGCCTGGACCGATGATTCCAACGACCCCAATTACGCGCGCTGCCACGCAGCCATGGACGTGTTGAAGAACACCCGCGACGCCAAGGGCCGCGAGTTCATCGTGCACAAGATGCCGATCCCGGGCCCGCTGTTCGCCACTGCCGAAGAGTGCGCCGGTGTCGACCAGGTCGCCGGCAGCCAGGAGCGTGACCCGTCGGTGCGCCTGGCGGGTTCGTATGTGAACTTCCTGATCGTCAACGGTGGCATCATTGCCCCAAGCTTCGACGACCCGGCAGATGCTGAAGCCAGAGCGATCCTGGCAAGGATCTTCCCCGACCATGAGGTGGTGATGATCCCGGGCCGCGAGCTGCTCTTGGGTGGCGGCAACATTCACTGCCTGACCCAACAGCAGCCAGCGCCGGTCAAGCGCTGAGCGCATAATGGATAAAGAGGCCCGTCACATGACGGGCCTCTTTTTTGCGCGAGCGACGCCCGGAGGCCGAGCTGGCATACGTTTTGTATTGTTTTTCAAACAGATAGCGAGATGGCATGGCCAGGCCGCGCCTCTGATCTGTAACAATACCAACGTAAATTAGCCGCTCACGGGCCAGGGAGTACGTGTGGACATGAACGCAGCAAGTGAGTCGGCTTTGCGCCCATCGGCAGTTGATCGCCAATCGCTCAGGCTTGTGGCGAAGTGGTTGAAACACCATGGAAGCATCAGGGTCAGGACGACCGACCCACGACGTCTGCTTGCCGGGCGATACCCCCAAGGGTTGATCAGTGAAGCAGAGATGCAGGCGCTGATGGCGGTGTGGCACTGATCGATTGCACCTGTACCTGCCTCTCCGCGGGCTTGCCCGCTAAGAGGCAGGTACAGTCAACAAAGATCAGAAGCTGTAGCTACCCGTCACTACAAGGCTACGCGGATCGCCCACCTGGATCTGCGCCGCACTGGTCGCCGAGCTGTAATAGGTCTTGTCGGCAATGTTGCTCAACGCCGCCCGCACATCCCAGTCATGCGTACGGTAGCCCGCCAGCGCATCCCAGCGGCCGTACCCCGGCA
This sequence comes from Pseudomonas sp. BP6, assembly GCF_017875935.1. Lineage (NCBI taxonomy): Bacteria > Pseudomonadati > Pseudomonadota > Gammaproteobacteria > Pseudomonadales > Pseudomonadaceae > Pseudomonas > Pseudomonas sp. BP6. The sequence continues at coordinate 5,082,533 of NZ_JAGINI010000001.1, read as the reverse complement.
ACAACGTGGTGTTCTGGTTGTCCGCATAACGCTCGCCCACCAGTGTCAGCCCGGTTTCGGCGTACCAGCCCAGTTCTGGCTTCCAGGTCACGAACAGGCTGCCATTGCGCTTGGCCACGTCATTGATGCGGTTGCCTTCCTGGCCGTTCTTGTCCTTGACGATGGTCGCATCCTGCAGGCCAATGCCGCCGCGTACATACCAGTTGCCGACGATGTTGCCGGTGGCAGTCAGCTCGATGCCGCGTGAACGCTGCATGCCGCTGAGCAAGATGATGTTCGGGTCGTTCGGGTCGCGGGTGCGGCGGTTGTAAAGTTCCAGCTCGTAGATAGCCAGGGTGGTGGTCAGGCGCTGGTCCAACCAGTCGCTCTTTACGCCTATTTCTTTCTGCCGGGTCTCTTCCGGGTCGGTTTTATTGGTGTTGCCCTGTGCCCCTGGGGTGATGCCGATCAAGCCGCCACCCACCGGTGAGAAAGTTTTGCTCCACGAGGCGTAGAACGAATGGTCGCGCCATGGCGTGTAGACCACGCCCAGGCGTGGGCTGGTGCTGTTGCTGTCCTGCGGTTCGCGCAAGCCATCCTTGTTGGTGGTTTCCACTTCGAACTGGTCAAAGCGCACGCCGGCGAGAACCTGCCACTGATCGTTCAGGCGAATCTGGTCCTGCAGATAAACCCCGCGGCTGTCGACCACGGTGTGGTTGTTGCTCGATACCGCCAACGCACCATTGTGCGGCTGGCTGGGTTTGCCCAGGCCTGGCAGGTCCTGTCTGCCAGCGCTGTACAGCAACGGGTCGCGCCGCTGGTTGCCGAACTCCAGGCCCAGCAGCAGCTTGTGTTCAAGGCCCAAGGTGTCGAAGTCGCCCTCGGCCTCCAGGTTGTTGAACAGGTTGCGGGTGTTCAGGTCCTGCTGCCAGCGTTGGCGGGTCAAGGTATTGGTGCCGGCGTCGTAGCCCGTGACATAGGTGTTGTCGAACTCGCTGTCGAGTTTGAACAGGCCCAGGGTGTGGCGCAGTTGCCAGGTTTCGTTCAACTGGTAGTTCAGCCGCGAACGCAGCGACTGGGCGCGATCATCGATGTAGTCGCGCTGGTCGCCGTAGGTGGTGCCGCGGCTGACGTCGGCGGGGCGACCATTGACCCCAGGAATGCCACGGTCGGGCGTGCGGTTGTAGCGGCTGTATTCATACTGCACCAGCCAGTTCAGGTCGGGGGTGATCTGCCAGCTGATCGACGGGGCGAACAGTTGGCGGCTGCCGTCGATACCATCGCGGAAGCTGTTGTTGTCCTGGTTGCCCATGTTCAGGCGCAGGCTGACCGTGTCGCTGGGGTCGGCGCTGAGGTCGGCATACAGGCTGCGCAGGTCTTCGCTGCCGGCCTGTGCTTCGATGGTCGAGCGGCGACCCGGCTCCGCTGCCTTGCTGACCCTGTTGACGATGCCGCCCTGGCTACCACGGCCATACAGCACCGCTGCCGGCCCCTTCAACACCTCGACCCGCTCGATGTTGTGCAAGTCGCGGATGTACTGGCTGTCGTCGCGGATACCGTCCAGGTAGAAGTCGTTGCTGGCCTCGAAGCCGCGGATGCGTACGCTGTCAAAACGGGTGTCGGCGCTGCTGCTGACGTTTGGGATGCCCTCCAGTGCCTTGCCCAGTGTGTTGCTGCCGTAGTCCAGCACATTGGCGGTTTTCACCGTATCGATGGCCTGCGGCACATAACGCACAGGCGTCGAAGTGCGGGTTGCGGTGCTCACCTCCTTGACCCGCGGGTTGTCCTTCTCGCGCTCGCTGTCGGCGGTAACCGACGACTCCGGCAGCGTGGTGGTGGCGGCACTGGCCAGGCTGGCGCTGAAAAGCAGCGACAGGCCGAGCGTCAGGGGTGAAAGGCGGCAGGGTACAAGCATGGGCACATTCAGACCGGGCAGTTGAAAATAAGGTGCGAATGGTAATGCTTGCTATTTGCTCTTGCTTGGGTATTTGTAAAGGGTTGTCTTTACATATGTATCTGTTTGTAACGGCCTCTGCGGCCACGCTTTGCCTGCTCACAGGAAATTGTCCGTTTGATCAAAAGGCAATTTCCTACACAAGATAAATTGCCCGCTGATAGCGCAAACCTGCATGAAAATGCACCGGATACGCCGAATTTCTTGGTTATATCAACCTGCATTTCACGACTTTTTGACATTTGTAATCTCGCGCGGCTAGGATTCGGCCAACGCCTGCTGGCCATGGTATTGGCCAGGCTGCTGCCAAGGGCCGCCGTGAACTTACCGGTTGGCCCGCCCGGCTGGATCCGCATAGCGTCGAACCTACGAAGGGGCGTTGGTTCCCGGCGTCATATTGCAGCGCGTTTTTGATTAAGAAATAAGGAAAACAACATGTTGAAAACCAGGATCAGCCTGGTCGCCCTGGCGATGATCGCCGCGACCCAGGCTCAGGCCAATGACCAGGCTGACAGCAAGGGTTTCATCGAGGACAGCCACGCCAACGTCCTTCTGCGCAACGCCTACATCAACCGTGACAAGAAGCATGGCACCGACGACCAGATCGAATGGGGCCAGGCGTTCATCGCCAACTTCTCCTCCGGCTTCACCCAGGGCACCGTTGGCGTCGGTGTCGACGCATTCGGCCTGTACGCCGTGCGCCTGGATGGTGGCAAAGGCCACAACGGTGGTGGCGGCGTCGACTTCTTCAAACCGCACGAAACCACCAATGCCGAAGGCAACGCCAGCTCGCCGCACAACCTGGCCCGTGGTGGTGCTGCAGTGAAATTCCGCATTTCCAACACCGTGCTGAAGTACGGTGACCAGATGCCAGCACTGCCAGTGCTGCAGTACGACGATGCACGTCTGTTGCCAGAAAGCTTCACCGGCACCCTGATCACCTCCAAAGAGATCCAGGGCCTGGAACTGAACGCTGGCCGCTTCACCCAGGAAGCGCGCAAGAGCGCCGAGCGCCGTGATGGTGGCGGTCTGAAGTCGATCAACGTCTTCGGTGCCAGCTACAAGTTCACCGACAACTTCACCGCTTCGCTGTACACCGCCGACAACGAAGACGTGATGAAGAAGCACTACCTGGGCTTGAACTACGTCTTCCCGATCGCCAGCGACCAGTCCCTGACCCTGGATTTCAACGGCTACAAGTCGGATATCAACAACAAGTACGTAAAAGCCGCAGGCTTGAACGGCGACTCCAACACCATCTGGAGCCTTGCAGCCACCTATGCGTACGGTGCGCACTCGTTCACCCTCGCTCACCAGCGCAGCACCGGCAGCACTGGCTACAACTACGGCTTCTACCAGAACGCCGGTGGCGTGGGTGACGGTGGTTCCACCATCTACCTGGCCAACTCGTACTGGTCCGACTTCAACGCCGAAGACGAGCGCTCCTGGCAGCTGGGCTACGGCCTGGACTTCGGTGCCTACGGCATTCCGGGCCTGACCTACAAGCTGGCCTACGTGGTGGGTGACAACATCAACACCCGCAACGTCGCCAACCCGCAAGGCTTCGGCGAAGGTAAAGAGCGCGAGATCTTCAACCAGATCCGTTACGTGGTGCAGGACGGCCCGGCCAAGGACCTGTCGATCAAACTGCGTAGCTCGTTCTTGCGTACCAACAACGCCGTGCAGCAGAACGGTTACAACGACGACGGCAACGAAGTCCGCGTATTCGTCGAGTACCCGATCAGCATCTTCTGATCCGCAGTTCTTTGCATGAAAGCTGGGGCCGCGCTGCGGCCCTTCGCGGGCTTGCCCGCTCCCACAGGTAAAGCGCCGCCTTCGATGGCGCAGCAAATTGTGGGAGCGGGCACGCCCGCGAAGGGCTGCAGGGCAGCCCCAGTCATGTTTGTCATGCAGGTTCAGTCTCTTTGTGGCGCAGTCTTGATGCCACAGTTCGTGTTGCAGTGTCTCCCGTCTCCGGCGCAAAACTGTCGCTACGCGCCATCCGCCACATCCGCGCATAAAACTCGCTTTCGATCGAGCCACTGAGTAATTCGCCCGGCTTTAGGAATGTGTGCAAGTTCGAAAACAACCCGATTTCGCTGGGGCTGATGCGCCGCGCCAGGTGCTTGGGCTTGAGCTCCGAAGGGTGCTCCAGGCCTGCGGCAGCCAGCATCTCGGCCAGTGCGTGCAGTGTGTTGCGGTGGAAGCTGGCCACCCGTTCGGCCTTGTCTGGTACCACCAGGGCGCGTTGGCGCAGAGGGTCTTGGGTGGCCACGCCAGTCGGGCACTTGTTGGTGTGGCAGCTCTGCGACTGAATGCAGCCAATGGCAAACATGAAACCGCGTGCCGAGTTGACCCAGTCAGCGCCGATGGCCAATACGCTGGCAATGTCGAAGGCGCTGACGATCTTGCCCGCCGCACCAATGCGGATGCTGGAGCGCAGGTTCAGGCCGACCAACGTGTTGTGCACGAACATCAGGCCTTCGCGCATCGGCACGCCCATGTTGTCGCTGAACTCGCGAGGTGCCGCGCCGGTGCCGCCTTCTTTGCCGTCGACAACGATGAAGTCAGGGGTGATGCCGGTGGCGAGCATGGCCTTGGCAATGCCCATGAACTCCCATGGGTGGCCCAGGCAGAACTTGAAGCCCACGGGCTTGCCGCCCGAAAGCTCGCGCAGGCTGGCTACGAACTGCAGCAACTCCACTGGTGTGCGGAAGGCGCTGTGCGCCGCCGGCGAGATGCAATCCTCGCCTGCACGTACGCCACGGGTCTCGGCAATTTCGGGGCTGACCTTGTGCCCCGGTAAAATGCCGCCGTGGCCAGGCTTGGCGCCCTGGCTGAGCTTGATCTCGATCATCTTCACCTGTGCCGAGCGGGCCTGTTCGGCGAAACGCTGTGGATCGAAACGACCGTCCTCGGTGCGGCAGCCGAAATAGCCGCTGCCGATTTCCCAGATCAGGTCGCCGCCGTGCTCACGGTGGTACGGGCTGATGCTGCCTTCGCCAGTGTCATGGGCAAACCGGCCCATGCGCGCGCCGCGGTTGAGCGCGGCGATGGCGTTGGCGCTGAGGGCGCCGAAACTCATCGCCGAGATGTTGAAGATCGAGGCCGAGTAGGGCATTCGGCATTGCGGCCCGCCGATGGCAATGCGGAACGAGGCAGGGTCTGGCGTGGCCACCGGCAGCATGGAATGGCTGATGAACTCGAAACCAGGTTGGTAGGCGTCGTTGAGCGTGCCGAATGCTTTCTCGGCGCTTTCGTTCTTGGCGCGGGCGTAGACCAGCGAGCGTTGCGAGCGGGAGAACGGCAGCTTGTCGTCGTCACCTTCGATCAGGTACTGGCGGATTTCCGGGCGGATGGTTTCGATCAGGTAACGGATATTGCCCAGGATCGGGTAATTGCGTCGCACCGCATGGTGGCTTTGGCGCAGGTCATTCAGACCGACCAGGCTGAGCAGCGCGGTGATCAGCGTTACCGGCCACAGCCAGGCATGTTGGGCCAGCAGGGGCAGGCTGGCGAAAGTGAAGACAAGGCAGAGTACGAGGCAGGCGTAGCGGCTGGGAAGAGAGTGTTTCATGGGTCCATCGCAGGCAGGATGACCGGGCATAGGATAGGCAAACGCAGGGGACGGAAAACCTGGGTAACCGGTAAAAGACTGTTACCTGATTGCTAATTCCCAGGCCTGCGCAGCCCTATGTTGTGGGAGCGGCCTTGTGTCGCGATGGGCTGCTCCCACAGAAGATCGCGTTAGCCAGGCAGCAGTATGCTGACCCGCAATCCACCGCTCTCACGGTTCGACAGCATCAGCTCACCCCCATGGCTGGTGGCGATCCGCTGGGCAATGCTCAGCCCCAGCCCATATCCCCCGGATGCCTGGTTACGCGACCCCTCACCGCGCACGAACGGGTCGGTGATGGTCGGCAGCAGCGCAGGCGAAATCCCTGGCCCGCGGTCGTCGATGTGGATGAATACCCCTGTGGTGGTTCGCTCCAGCGTGACAGAAACATCCTTGGCATAACGCAACGCATTGACCAACAAGTTCTGCAGGCAGCGCTGCAGCAGCAGGGCATCTCCCCGCAGGCTGTTCACCCGGCCGTGCACCGGCAGTGGTTCCTGGTCCGTCGCCAGGTCCGCACACTGGCGCGTCACCAGCCGGTCCAGGTCCACCTGCTGCAAATTCTGCTGCTCTCCGGCACGCAGGTAATCCAGAACCTGACCGATCATATCGTCCATCTGCGTGATGTTCTGCCGCAGGCGCTGGCGGTGTTCGTCATCGGGTAAGCGCTCCAGGCGCAGGCGCATGCGAGTCAGTGGGGTGCGCAGGTCGTGAGACACGGCGGCCAGGAAGTAGGCCTTGTCGTTGACCATGGCAATCAGCCGCTGCTGCATCGCATTGAACGCCTGCGCCGCCTGGCGCACTTCCTCCGGGCCATCCAGCGCCAGGGGAGGCTGTTCGAGGTTACTGCCCAGGCCGCGTGCGGCATCGGCCAGGCGCCGCAACGGGCGCAGGCACAGGCGCACGGCAATCAGGCACACCAGCAACACGGCGACAATACGCAGCGCATACACCCGCAGCAGGTAATCGCTGATCAGCACCCACGCCGACTCGCCGCTCCAGCCCTGCAGTTCCTGGCCCGCAATGGTCAGCCAGTGGCCATTGGCCAACGGCACCGCGAACTGGATATGCGCCTGGGCCGTGCGCAGGCCGAACAGGCTGCGCCAGACGATCGGTTGGCCCAGTTCGTCGGTGAGTTGCACGTTCATCAGGCGCACGTCCTGGGCATGCCCCAGTTCGTACTTCAGGGCCTGCTGCAGCAACAGCTCGACCCGCCTGCGCCCAGGGCGCTCGTCATGCTCTTGCGCAGGCAGGCTTTCGACGCAGCGAAGCTGGTAGTGGGCTGGCGCCTGCAATGTACCGCCGTGGCAGTCGATCTGGGCAATCAGGGGGGCGCTGCGTGCAGCAACCAGTCGAACGGGCACCTCTAGCGCCTGGGCGAAACGCACATCGAACCAGATGCTGCTCGACATCAACTGGATCACCAGCGTGCCACTGACCATGATCAGCAGCAGTTGACCAAACAAGGTGCGTGGCCACAGCCGGTGAAACCAGCGCATGTCAGGCCCCGGCCGTGAGGGTGGCGATACTCAGCAGGTAGCCCTCGTTGCGGATGGTCAGGATTTGCGCGGCCCCCGCCGGCGCCCGGCGCAGTTGCTGGCGCAGGCGGCTGACGCACATGTCCACCGAGCGGTCGTCGGGCAGGTGGTCGCGGCCGAACGCGCTGCGGGTCAGTTGATCACGCGAGACCACACGGTTGTTGGCTTCCAGCAGTTCGCGCAGCACGCGGTAGTCGGAGCGCGGCAGGGTCAGGGTCTCGCCATCCGGGCGGGTGAGCAGACGCTTGACGTGTTCCAGGCGAAAGCCAGCGAACAGCTGGGCGTCCACCACGGGCTCTTCGGCACAGGTGCCCAGGCGTTGCGGACGACGTAGTACGGCTTTGATCCGGGCAATCAGTTCGCGTGGTTCGAAGGGCTTGGCCAGATAGTCGTCGGCGCCCACTTCCAGGCCGATGATGCGGTCCAGCGTGCTGCCCTTGGCTGACAGCATGATCACCGCCAACCCGGGGGTGGCCTGCAGCTGCCTGCACAGGCTAAGGCCGTCCTCACCGGGCAGCATCAGGTCGAGCACCACCAGTTCCACTTTGTGCCGGGCCAGCTGGTCGCGCATCTGTTCACCGCCGGCTGCGGCCAGCACGTTGTAGCCGGCATCGGTCAGGTAATCACAAAGGAGTTCGCGGATCTCGTCGTCATCATCGACAACCAGCAGGGTCGTGCTCATGCAGAAAAACACCTGTTAGGTGAGGGCCGGTGGCGCTCGTTACGTTCAATTACATCCCCGTACATGTCGGGTCTGGAGCCCGGAGGGCTGATCCCTAGAATCCTAACAAAAAATCATCTGCAAATACGAAGCCTTCCCAAATGAATCCCAAGAGCATCCCGACAGCGTTCACTCCCTTCAGTCAAAGTGGCAGTCGCCTCAAGCCGCTGGCCTTCTGCATTGCCGTCGCCATCAGCGGTGGGGCAATGGCTGCCGATGGCAAACCCCTTGTACTGGACGCCACGCAGATCGAAGACAGCGCATTACTGCCTGCCGACGACGCTGGCCAGTTGGGCTACACGGTCGAGAGCACCCGTAGCTCCACAGGCCTGGCACTGACACCACGGCAGACGCCGCAATCGGTTACCACCATCACCCGCCAGCAGATGGATGACCGCGACATCCACACCATCGAGCAGGCACTGGGAACCACCCCAGGCGTAACAGCCAACAAGTCCGAGGTGGGTGGGCGTACCGACTACCGCGCCCGTGGTTACTCGATCAGCAACTGGAAGGTCGATGGCCTGCAGACCCAGGGCGGTTCCGATTTCAGTGGCAGCGGCAATGCGCTGAACATGGACCTGTACGAACGCATCGACATCGTGCGCGGCGCCAACGGCCTGCTGGGCGGCACCGGCGACCCCTCGGCCACCGTCAACCTGATCCGCAAGGCACCGACCAAAACCTTCGGCGGCAGTGCCTATGCCACTTACGGCAGTTGGGACAAGCGCCGTCTGGGGGCTGACTTGAACCTGCCTCTGTCCGAAGATGGCCGCCTGCGTTCGCGTTTCGTGATGACCCAGCAGGATGCCAACTCGTTCCGCGATAACCAGTCCGAGCGCTCCCGCGCCGCCTTGGCCAATTTCGAATTCGACCTGGACGACGCCACTACCTTGGGCGCCGGTTACCAGTATGAATACAACAAGGTCGTGGGCGGCGGCTGGGGCGCGAACATCCCGATCTGGTACCGCGACGGCAGCAAGACCGACTTGCCGCGCAGCACCAACCTGGTGCCCAGCTGGAGCTTTGGCGAATACACCACCCGCACTGCATTCGGTTCGCTTGAGCACCGCTTCGACAACGACTGGACCCTGGACCTGAAAGCCGCCCAGGCCACCACCGAAGCCCTGAACCACCGGGGCCTTGCCAAGGTGAACTCGGCAGGGCGCGGCAGCTACGGCGGCTATTGGGACCAGGACGGCAGCGGCGCCGTACTGAACGGTTTGCACAGCTCCAGCGACACCACCCAGCAGTCCGCGCAAATCGACCTGTCCGGCCCATTCCAGCTGTTCGGCCGCACCCACCAGGCCATGGTCGGCTACAACGACAGCCGCACCGTCGGCTGGTCGCCCCAGTACACCTGCACCATGGTCGGCGACGGCATGGCCAGCGCGCCTGCATTGGGCTGCCAGTTCCGCGCCAACAACGGCTTCCCGGTGACCGACTGGCACAATGGCGTGGATGGCGACTACGACCTCATCGCCTCGCGCACCGGCCTTCACAGCAAGACCACCACCCGCCTGCAAGGCATGTACGCCGCCACCCGCCTGAGCATCACCGACCCGTTGTCGGTGATCGTTGGCGTGCGCACCAGCAACTATTCCTCGGTCACCCGCAGCGTGGCCGGCGAGCGCAGCAGCCAGGAAGAGAATGGCATCGTCACCCCCTACCTGGGCGCGGTGTACGACCTCAACGACAACTACTCGGTATACGCCAGCTACACCGACATCTTTACCCCGCAAACCTCTGAAACCAGCAGCGGCAGCAAGGTCGAGCCGATTCGTGGGCAAAGCTACGAGACAGGTATCAAGGGTGAGTGGTTCGATGGTCGCCTGAACGCCTCGGCGGCGTACTTCCGCACCAAGCAGGAAAACAAGGCCGTGCTGGACGGCGACCTGACCACCCCGACCGGCGGCAGCGCCTACAAGGCCGGTTCCGGGCAGGAAACCGACGGTATCGACCTGGAAGTCGCAGGCGCCCTGACCCCCTACTGGAACGTCTACGCCGGCTACACCTACTTGCACTTCCGCCGCGTCGACAGCGACGGCCGCAGCGACCCGTCGCACCTGTTCAAGGCCTCCACCACCTACCGCCTGAGCGGCCCGCTCGACCGCCTGACCCTGGGCGCCGGCGTGACTGCGCAGACCAACATCCGCGCCATCTCCAGCCCGGCTGGCCAGCCCACGAACGGTGTGAGCAATGGTGCCACTGACGTGAACTGGTCCGGTTACGCCATCTGGAATGCCATGGCCAAGTACCAGTTGACCGATGAGACCAGCGTCAGCCTCAACGCCAACAACCTGTTCGACAAGCACTACTACACCCAGTACGGGTTCTATGCCGGGGCGATTTATGGCGACCCGCGTAACCTGTCGTTGACGGTAAGCACCGCGTTCTGATCAGCTCTTCCACAAGGCCTGGCGCTGTACCTGTAGGAGCGGGTTCACCCGCGAACACCGGCGCAGCCGGTGCCTGCAACCGCATCGCCAGCGTCGCGGGCACGCCCGCACACGGAACCAGCGCTGGGCTCAAGGCCTGCGCTGGGCCGCCAAGCGGCCCTTCTTACCTAGGCTCTACCGCTTGCCCTGGATCAACCGGCTTCTCCAGCTGGCCCTCGAAGCTATTCCAATCCTCACCAAACAGCTCCACCGGATGCATGGTCCGGTCTGCGCCATTGCCACAGGCTAGCGCCTTGGCAGGGCAGTACAGGTCGCAACCCCAGCAGATACGCTCGGGGTGGCGAGGGTTTGTGGGGAATCTCTTGGCCATGTTCAACCTCCCTCAGGGCTGCCTGATCTGAACGTAAACCCCTCGACCAGCCCTTCGTTTGACGGGCATCAATCCATTGGCGATCGCCAGGTCACCGTACATCGCGCATCCAGATATCTGGTTGGCAGATATCTGGATCAGAGATATTTTCCACCCTATGTTGGTGCGCCGGGACAACACAATGCGGGTCATAACGAAAGCGGCGGTAACCAAGGCGATTGAAGCCCACGGCCAGTGGAAAGCGCCCCTAAGCCTGTGGCTGACGACCTTCGACAGGGCGACGCTGCGGTTTGAATCTTTTGAACAGTTGAGGCAGACGTGGGTCACTGTGTCTGGCTGGAATGTTGATCGCATCCCCCACTCAAAACTCAGGCCCGCCAGCCGCAAAGGGCCGCTTGATATCTACGTGTTCGATATCAAGGAAAACGAATGCCGCCTGATCGCGTGGCTCAAAGCGCGAACGGGCACTCTCTACATCAAGGCCATTCTGTCGCAAGCCGAGTGCGACAAATGGTGCAGAAGCGATATCAGGTAGCAACCTGGGCAGCGCGATATTTCAATTCGACAGGTGACAACATGAAGCGGGATAAAATCGAAGCCAATGGACGAGATGCCTTCATCGCTAATATTTCACCCATGCTCGATGGCCTGAACACTCAGATGGCAACCATGGCCCAGCTTCTAGCCGCCTGCCATGACCCCATCAAGGACGATGCCGAGCTTGAGGCACGCATGGCCTTGATCGACGAGCTCTACTCCCATGCGGACAGCGAAGGGCACGCTGCGGCACGCTTTGCCGAGATGGTAGCGGACCGCGTCTACGAGTATGAGAGTGAGTCTGTATTGGTGCCGTTCGCGAGCCAGGCCGAAGCGTTGGCCTTTCTGCTGTCGGACAGGGGCGTGAAGCAGAAGGACCTGTCGGCGATAGCGACCCAGAGCGCGGTATCCGAGATTCTGAACAACAAGCGGAAGATGACGGTTGCCCAGATAAAGGGCTTTGCTGAGTTTTTCAGCGTACCGGTTGAGTTCTTCATGCATGGGGTGGTTTGACAGGCTCGATAGCCGTCTCCGACCACAACCCAGGCTCGACCAGCGCACTGCATGCCATGGCTCGGAACCCGTGGCCGCAGATGTCCGCCTTGGTGTCGTAGCCATCGTCCTGAGTGCGGCAACCCCCGCGAACACCAAGTCGAATTTGCCAGTGATCGCGTAGATCTGCCCAAGCAAGGCCACTGCATGCGGCGGGGTACAACGTGAATGTAGCCGGCCCCAAATGAGGTCGAACTGATTTCAGCGGGCGAGAGAAACACGATATTTCAGGGTATACCGCGAAACATTTCTAATTCCGCCAACTGCAAGCCACTGCGCTAGATTCGCTCCTCTTGGCATCCATGCCGTCCCCAATACTGCATCTCGCCGTGGCTGCGACGCATCCAGTACGGCCAGGACCCAGAGCGGCCGATCAAGTCGTTGACCGAGTCGGTAGGGGCGGGTGCGATTGAGCTCATCATCAACGGCAGCCCTGCATTCCGATGCGTGTATGTGGCCAAATTTGCAGACATGGTCGTCGTGTTGCATTCGTTCGTAAAAACGACCAACAGGTCCGACCGGCACGCGATGCAGGTCGCCGAACAGCGGATGAAAGAGTTGAAGCAAGAACTGAGAAAAATGGGATACAGGGTTTAGCTGCCAGGCGTTTGGGTGATCACGATCTGGGGCGGTGAACCGGCATCGTTCGAGGGCAGGATCAGAGTTGTGCGGAAGCCGAGCTTGTCCAGCATGTCCATCATGGCGTCCAAGGTGAATTTCTCGATCTTGCCATTTGCAAGCTCGGATATGCGGGATTGGGTTACGTTCAGCTTGGCTGCGGCATCATGCTGTTTGAGGCCCATTTTTTTGATGCAGTCAGTGATGAAAATGGACAAGTCCATTTTCAAGGCCATTTTGCTGGCGGTATCTGCGTCGTGGGTGGCGTGGAAAGGGCTTTCGTGGAATTGAAGCGCCATCGGCTTGCCTCGGCAGAAATATCTAAAATTTGCGATAAATCGTAGTGCGGATTGGTTGGCGAGTCAAAGCGTTTGTATTGGAGGGTGTGTCTGTTTTTGAGCTGGGCTGTGATCAGAGAATTGCATCTGCTGGGGGGGGGCTGCTGCGCAGCCCATCGCAGGCAAGCCAGCTCCTACACCGATCGCGGTGGCTTCAGGGCATCTGTAAGGCAGGGGATTGGGGGCTGCGGGGGAAAACAAAAAAGGCCCACCTTTCGGTGAGCCTTTCTTGATACTGCGTATGGTGCGGCACCAGGAGTCAAATAAGTATTTAACTATATGATTTTCATGAGTTTTATAGTTCGACTCAAGATTTTGTATCTCTAAAAATACCCTTTAGAATTCGCGCCTTCACTCCTTTGTATGCGGAAGCACGTATCGAACGGGTAGAGAGGGGTACTGCTGGAGCTTTACTCTAGGCGATAGCTAGTCAATCAAGCCTTGGACTGTCCACAGGCTCCTATCGGCTGGGAGTAGGTCATCAAAAAACGAGATAATCGAGCATCCTTCACTTTCCTGGTAGGCCTTAAGCTAAGAGGAAAGTGAAGGAGTCAAGACCGGAGAACTCACGAGGATTCAACGAGGCAAAGCTTTCGTGCATAGAACAACCTTGCCGTGATGCTGGTGTGTGCGACCGCAAACGGTCTTCTATGTGCGTGAAGCATCGGAATCAGTATACTTCCTGACTGACCTTAGCGTCTAGCTCCTTAGAGAAATCAAAATCGCCCCATTTTGTGAACCAGTACTCGCTATATTTTTGGATTCTTAGCAGATAATTTTTTGGCAAGCAATAGTGTTCCAAGACTTTGATTTTAGTTTCATTACTCACGAAAGGACACGCTATAAGGTCCAGCGCCATATGAACCATTTCAGAATCCCCGATCAACGAATCTTGCTTCAATCTGAATCTCTCTAGTATATGCTTTTCCAAAGCAGTCCTTAACAGCAAGTAACGGGTCTTTCTTTCTATGTAGAAAAAGAGAGTGACTATAGAGAAATAGTCAAGGCTGGATTTTGTTTGAAACTGCCCATTTGAAAAGTCAAAACCAAAGCTGTGTCCAAGAACTTTTTCATCTATGCGATAATTTTTTCCAAGTTGACGCATTAACACCAGCAAATACATTGTCTCGATTTTTGCGCTTTTTCCATCGGAGTTGTGATCCATTATGCTTCGGCATCTCTCATAAATTACCTGTGAGATTGATGCCTCATAACTTAAGCCGATTGGGTCAGACTTATAAAACGACAAAATACGTTGACAGATACGGCAAAGTTTAATGGTTGTGTTTACTTTTGGCGACACGGCATAGATAAAAAAGACAAAGCCTAGGAGGGCTTCTATTGACTTTGAAAAGCTCTTGTCGGTTCCGCTAAGATTTTCTATCTTCTTATAACCTTCAATTAAGGAGCCTACTTTGCGCTCTACCACGGAAAGAGAATAATTTAATATTTCCCCGTAATTAACACCTGAGGTCGTCAGAATTGACTTAAAGTCCGTGATTAATGAAGATCTTCCAATGTAAATTTCTCCCCTTGGAAGTTTCTCCCCATCCTTGATTTCTGAAGAAATCTCATAAGCTAACGTACGATCAAAAAGATCAGAGATACGCTTCTTTGCGATGGATATAGGCGTAATTATAGGGCGCTGTAGTGTTTCTTCTTTGCCCTTGTTTAATGATAGCTTGTATAGCTTCAGGCTTTCTTGCAATATCATTTTTATCTGATGGCAGACTTCTTCGTTATTGTAAAAGACAAAATAGTCATCTACATATCGATAAATCTTGAAGTCTGAATTGTGTACATACCCTTTTTCAAGTAGTTTTCCAGAGATTTCAGTATCAACAGCTTGGAGTATTATTTCCGCGAAAATCCTTGAAACTTCAGGGCCGATCAAAATTCCGTTTGTTTCGTTATGATTCAACTTTTGCATCAGCGAGTCAAATTTCCCCGCAAATGAGCCTAGTATGGTTTTAAGGTTTTGCTTTGCGAAGTCCTTTCCATATATTGCCCACGCTAGGGAGTGCGTGTAAATGCTATCAAAACAACCTGACACGTCAAACTTTGTAAGGTTCTTGAAGTCGCGCTCGCTACGCAGGTGTTCCCTCGATTCGTAAAACTTAAAAACATTGCTAAATCGTTCATATACAAAAAACGATTTTAAATTCTCATAGTTTTCGCCGTCTACTTCTACCAAAGCATCAGATTTATCTTGCCTCTCTATTTGCGAGCGATAATCTATATACGTACATCCAGCAACTCTCTTGGGTGATCGCAGGCTGAACTCACTTTTGCCAGTGTAATAAATCATCAGGTCTTTATATTGATCATAGAAATCTACTACGAGCACTTGACCTTTGGGGTGCATTAGCGACAATTGTCTTAACTGGTCCTGCTTATGTGTCGTCGAAAAAATGAAAGGGACAGTGTGGACGAAATCCGTTTTTTCCAGAATAATTAGAGATTTAGATTCGCTGTCCTCGGCGACATGCTTGATAACTTTACTTGGTTGAATGCCAAGAATCATTCTTACAAGATTGTCTAGCACTTCATCTTTTGTAGTCCATGAGATTGTATTTCCATTGATTTTTATGTTGTGTTCGCATAAGAATCTGTAGAAGTATCTATTTGAGAAAACTATAGGCACTTCGTATGGAAGTACATCTGATAATACAACTCGCTCTATTGGGAAATTTATGGATAGTGCTTTTTTTCTAGACATGCTTCCAACCTCGCGAAAGCTCTGAAAGCTGTTTTGGGTCAAAATTTCTAAACAATTTGTCTTTGAAACCTTGCGCGAAAGATAGTTTCGAGAGCTTTCTCGATAGTGATGGGCTGGTAATGCTCTTGATTTTATTGATGTAATAGTTATCAAGCCCAGAAAGCTGAGTGGTCTCAGTTATGAACTTGTTACTAAAGTAGACTCCAATGAATGCGTTGCTTTTTCTATTGAATAAGCGCATGTTTCCGGTTAAGAACAGACATCTGAGCATTAGTTCTTGCTCAGATTTCTTGGGGATAAATAAAAATTTTGAAGCATAGTCGGAAAATGCTTTGTCGATACGTGATTTATATTTGTCAAATTTTCTTTGGCTCAGTCTTACGCCTGGACTGCTCTTAGAAACATCAAATGTATATCCGAGGTAGTCAAATTTACCTTTTTGCTCAACCAGTAAATCAATAACTTTTGTTTTGGCGTTAAATTTCAGTCCCTTTGCATCAAGTATCTTACTGAGAGTAGGTAGGTACTGATCTGCGAGTTCTTTTCGCTGGGGGGCATACATGAGAACCATATCGTCAACGTATCTTGCATAATAAAATATATCTTCTTGTCGTTTGATTTCGGCATCAATGCTTGAGAGATATATCTCGGATAGATACGCACTTATACCTATGCCGCGCGGTAGTCCGTTCACGTCCCCAGATACAACGACATAATCTTTCATGAGTCGTGTTAGAATTCTTTTAATTAGCACCGATAGCTCAGGAGCTTGGTGAATTCCATCGAGCAGCTCCTTATGCCTTACAGACTCATAAAATGATTCTACATCTGATCTAATGATGTACTTGGGTACGCCATCTAAAGCCAGTGATTTTATTTGGCTGACTAGAATGTCACGCGGAGGCATACGAAGCTCATATAAAGTCTTTAGCGCTTGTTGAACAAACCTCATCGCGAGTATTTGATCTAAGCAATTCCCTGCGCCGTAAACATTTTTACCTCCAACCGGAGCCGGTAGAAGCGTGATGTTTATTCTGAAGTCTTTGCTGCTAACTGCTTTGCTAACCCTCTCCAACTCAGACTCAATCAAAGCTACATGCTGAGACTTGCGTTTTTCTATAACAGTAGTCAATCGTGACATGCGTTTTTCGTAGAATGCGAGAGTAGTTTTCCCCGTGCGTAAGCGGTAGCGTGCAAATGATCTTAGCTTGTTCAGCTTGTAGAGTTTTACTCTTATAGCGAAAGCGCTTGGGATATACCGCTCTTCTAAATCCCCACCCTTTTCTCTATCAGCCTTTAGTAGCTTATTAAGATTTTTTATCGAGAAGGACTGATCCATAGTTAAGGTTAACCTTCCATATTTTTCTATGGTGTGTGCTAAGTATGGCTAATAAGCGATTTTACCCGATTTTCGAGCAAGGCTACGCTCCAGTGACAGATTTTGCGTAAAGATGTTTTTTCTATTTCTACGAACGTTTTGTAATTCTTTATTGATCCAATGGCCGTTTTTAGTCGATCACTGTTCGTCCAGACCACTAGGACCATATCCCATTCAGCGCTTGAATGCCCATGACGTTTCTAAGCGCCGCGTGATCAGTCGGATTGTTAACACGTAATAGTACCGTGTCGCCTCACTCCGCCGGCTAATGCAATGTTCGAGAAACCAGTCCACGTGCTTTTTCTGCCAACCCCACGGTGTTTCTCTCTGCCAGCGTTCTGCAATTTCAGCTTGAATGATTTTGGCCTGGCGAAGGTGGCGTTGCCGCGTTGCGTGTGAGCCGGTCAGAACGCCAGCTAAAAACAGCTCCATATCGAATGGTTTACTCATCCCCGACCACCAATGTAGGCGGCGACCACGTCGATCCGCCCGTGCCCCAGTTCGCAGCTGATTTGCCACCGGGCATCAAGATCAAGGTTCCTATCTACCTGGCAACATTGGCCGCCGTTGATTGGCGCGGGGTATTGGGTGATCTGCTCATAGCGCTCACATGCGTACGCCGCTCGTAGCTCATGGAAGCCCTTGAGGTTGTGTGCATGAAGGATGACCCGCGCAGGGTGGATGATTTCTTGCAGAAATGTCAGGTAGCTTTCGTGTCGCGCAATCAGATTGCGGCTACCCATAGGCGATACCTGCCGTGCAAACTCAAGCGCCTCGCGAACATGATCGTCCACTGTAATCCATCGCGGCGCCGAGGCTCCGGAGCGACCGCCTTTGGTGCCATCCTGAATGTTGATCCTGCCAAATTCGTTAGCCTCACGGCTCAGTCGTGGCAGGTCAGCCAAGATGGTCTCACGCAAGCGCATGCCGGTGGCTTGCGCCAACAGAACGATCGCGGCGGCCCGCTGCTGATCATGGCGGCAAAGCGCATCAACGATTTTCTCAACCTGTTCGCGGTCCTGGCCTTGTGGGGCCAATTGACGAACCCCGCTACGCTGCATACCCAATGCCATGCTCGGACTAGGCAATTTCACGTACTGATCACCGCGAAGCGCTGCCATAGTTCTGTTAACGCTGGATAGGCGGTTTTGTGCGGTGCTGACGGCGAGATCACCGCGCCTAACCGTGTCGCGCAGATACGCCGCGTAGTCGGCCAACACCTTTCGATTAATCTGCCGCGCATCATTGATACCGGGCCCCTGTTCGGAGCGGCACCATTTCACGAATGCCTGCCACCGATCACAGTGTGCCTTGACCGTGCCGTAGTGGCCGCCGCCGAACATGTCTTTCAGCGCTTGCGGACCTGCGTAGCTCAGTTGCCTGCCGTAGCCGAAATTACGGCCATCGCGTTTACCCACCAATGCCATGTCGGTCACCTCATCGTCCGCTCTTCGATCCTCGCCCCACG
This sequence comes from Pseudomonas sp. BP6, assembly GCF_017875935.1. Classification (NCBI taxonomy): domain Bacteria; kingdom Pseudomonadati; phylum Pseudomonadota; class Gammaproteobacteria; order Pseudomonadales; family Pseudomonadaceae; genus Pseudomonas; species Pseudomonas sp. BP6. The sequence continues at coordinate 5,064,346 of NZ_JAGINI010000001.1, read as the reverse complement.
TCATCCCGCCAAGAATGTTGAGTGTTATCAGGGATCAAGGCCCCTGCGACCTGTGGGGATGTCCTCTTACGCGGGACTGGCGGCTCCTTACGTCCGGGAGCAAGGGCATCTCATGATCTGGCCTCCTGAGCACCGTTACCGGTGGGCGGGTAGAGGCTGCATTGGCTGACGAGACCAGTGCCGCGAGATCCTGAGCCGGGTGAACGCAGCGATACGATGACCGGGGCATGCCTGACTGTCAGTCAGGTGCAGTCCATTCCTTGGTCTGCGGCACCATCATCTACATCGCTGTTGCTGGTGACATCGGCGTTTGTCACGCCGATTGTCACGAGTGAAGTTGCCGCAAAGCCAAATGCGATGAGGGCTGCAGCAGTGTTAGACGCGCCCGTCTCTTTCCAGTGAAAGAGACGGGCGCAGGTTGGCGCACGCGAAATGGCCAAGCGGATAGGTTGCTGCTGAGCAGATGGGTAGGGTGGTTGCCGCAGGGGCAACGATATTGAGTTGGCATCCATCACATGGGTAGTGACCGTACGAGCTGCCGGACGCGAATCGTACTTGCGGGTGAACCACCGCGGGAGCGGCGTGACCTCCAAGGTTCGGGTCACCTGGGGTGCTGTCATCGACAGCTCTTGCGACTCCCGGTCTACGCTTGTGGACAATATTCGTCAAGCAGCGCGATATCAGGGATTTAGCGCCTGTGGATAAAACTATCCCCCGGTGGACATCAGTGGTTTTCCACAGACGTCAGCTGTGCCAGCAGTTTTTTTCTTAGGTATGGTCCTTTCAAACGGGGCGGCTTTGCAGCCCCGTTTGAAAGGACCCGCGAGGAGGAGCTTCATGCGGTGCTGTGGGTAACTTCACAGGGAGTTGAGGTGGTGGTGCGGCGGGTTACTCGGTCCTCTTGGCACTGCGAAGCCGCGTGACGTTCTCGCCCGTTTGCTTGGCAAACTCATGCGGCGTCACATGGTCCTCGCGGTTCGCCTCCAGAAACCGGCTCCACCAGGTCATGATCATCCGGCGCTCTTCGAGGAACTCGGCCTTATGGGTATAAGCGGCCCGCACGTTGTTGCGTTCCTTGTGGCTCATCTGCCGCTCGATAGCCGTCTCCGACCAAAGCCCGGACTCGACCAGCGCACTACACGCCATGGCTCGGAATCCGTGGCCGCAGATATCCACCTTGGTGTCGTAGCCCATCGTCCTGAGTGCGGCATTCACCGTGTTCTCGGACATCGGTTTCCATGGCTTGGCATCTCCCGCGAACACCAGGTCGAACTTGCCGGTGATCGCGTGGATCTGCTCAAGCAAGGCCACTGCTTGCGGCGATAAGGGTACAACGTGAATGTCTCCGGCCATTTTCGTACCCCTTGTGGAAAACGGTACGCCGTCGAGCGCCGGGCGAGTGTCGGGGATCTCCCATATGCCGCGATTGAGGTCGAACTCGTTCCAGCGAGCGAAGCGCAGTTCACTGGAGCGTACGAATACATGCAACGACAGCATCACCGTGAGGCGCGTGAGCGGGCGACCTCTGTAGTCCTCAATGCATGCCAGTAGCTCTGGCAGCCGCGATAAGGGTAGTGCGGGCCGGTGAGTTACCCGTGGTGTCTTGATCGAGCCATCGAGGTCGTGAGCAGGGTTCGCCGTGATCAGTCGCAGCCGTTTGGCTTCGCGCATGATGCTTTGCAGGTAATTCTTGATCCTGAGCGCCACGTCGATGGTGCCGCGCTTCGTCACGGCTTCTAGTGGCTGCATGAGGTCGTGGGTGTCCAGCTCAACGATTGCTCTGGCACCGATTAAAGGGAACACGTGGGTCTTCAATCGGCTGAGCACAGTCTTGGCGTGGCCGGGCGCCCACTTCGGCACCATGCTCGCATACCAGTCGAGCGCAACGCTTTCGAAGGTCCGGCCGTTGATCACGGCCTGAGTCTTGGTCTGTTGCTTGTACTGGATGGGGTCTATGCCGTTGGCGAGCTGCTGCTTGATCTCGAAGCGCTTGCGGCGTGCGTCGCCAAGCCCGACCACCGGATAGCTGCCAAGAGCAGTCAGGCCTTCGCGGCCATCGGGTTTCACGTACCTGAGTCGCCAGCCTTTGCGGCCGTTGGGTTGCACAAGCAGGTAAAGACCGTCGCCGTCGAAGAGCTTGTACTCGCGCTCTCTGGGCTTTGCCGTGCGACAGGCGGTGTCTGTAAGCGGGGCAGTGGTGCGGGCCATAAGGGTAGTCTCCGATATCGAAACGGACCTCTATCCTTAAAACTACCCTTATTAGCGCTGGCTACCCTCGGAATCCGACGGAACGCCAAAACGAAAAAAACCGCCAGAAGGCGGGTTTTTCGGGGGTTCCAGAGATTTTGAAAGCTTTCTATGGAACCTTGAATGGTGCCGGCACCAGGAATCGAACCCGGGACCTACTGATTACAAGTCAGTTGCTCTACCATCTGAGCTATACCGGCAGTGGGGCGTCATTATAGCGATCGTTTGGCGCCTGTAAACCACTTCCTTGCGAATGTTCGCAAAAGACCTAAGTCACCGGCCCAAAAGAAGAATTTTCCTACCAGCCGCGGTGCATGGTGGTGACGCTAGGCTCGCTTTTACCCGGGTTGAAGAACAGCTTGTCGTTGTCGCAGCCGCGCTTGCGGCACGGGGCTTCTGCGCGCAGGGGCAGGCCGTTGTCGCCGCCCAGTTGCATGCCGGGGTGGTTCCAGCCCAGGTTGCTGTTGGGGTGGGGCGAGGTGCCGCCGGCGCAGCCGGTCAGGGCCAGGGCGAAGGTCAGCAGGGCGAGGGGGTTGGCTCGGGTCACGATGCTCAGGTCCGGTGGTCCATTGTCGGTTCTGGCGCAACGCCAGAAGGTCGCGGGGCTGGCGGGCAGCGCGCGACGTCACTTTTTAATGATTTGGGGGGCGGATGATACACCGTTGCGGCGGTGGAGCATTAGCCTTGTGTTGTCTGGTATGGCCTCTTCGCGGGTGAACCCGCTCCTACACGGGGGCGGGTAAGCCGGGTTATCTGTGTAAGGGAATTCTGAACCATGGGGTCAAAAGCTTCAGGGTTTGGATGCTTCGGAAGTATCCTACGCGCGCCGCCGAAGTAACGCTGTTGTCGGGGAAGTGGCTCACGGATACCGTTTTCGGGTCGCTCTGGCGACCGGGTGTGAGAACCCGACTTTGAACGTATCGGCTGCGTAATGGCGACTGTGCGCGGGCAGACCTTGGTCTGGCCGAGCTTCCTACGTTCACTCGGTTTCTCACCTCGTGCACGGTTGCCGCCTTTGTTCCGTGAGAAAGAATGAACACGGCAACTCCTTTTGAACTAGGGAGTTTGAAAAGTGAAAACGATCGATTCTGATCCCAACAGCCCCAAACCAATCACAACCGCAGGCGTGGAAACCTTCCTCGCAGCCGGTAACCCATCCCTCAATCTCCTACGCGTAGAGCCCGGCGTCCCCGTCGACGCGGCCTACGAGCATGTCTCGATCCTGATGGGCTACATCAAGCACCTGGTGCGCGAGGGGGATATGGAGGACGACCATAAATTCCTGGGTGCAGCCGATTACCTGTGCGACATGGCCAAGGCGCTGATGAACGATATCGAGATCGCCAAGGGCAAGGCGCATTGAAAATGTGAGAGTGCGGGGGCTGCTTTGCAGCCCTTTCGCGACGCAAGGCTGCTCCCACAAATGACCGCGCAAACAGCGCTTGCGCTAACCACAAGAAATGTTTATGCACAAGTGGCATCGGCGACCTGAGCGAAAGGCATGCCGGATCGCTACGCCGCTTGTCTTTGCGCAAACGCCTGTTTTTACTGGGCTGCAGCTGCAAGCAGGAATAAGCCAAGCGCTTGAAATAGCGCTTGGATCCAACAGGTAATCACAAGCTTGTTCACAGACTTATCCACAGGTTGTGCTGCGGCTAACCGTCGCGTTCCGCAAGAATGAGCAGGTTGCGCGGGGTCAGTGGGTAATCGCAAAACAGGCCCAGGCGCACGTCATAGCCTTGTTCTTCGAGGAACAGGGCGCGATCGAGTACCAGCCACAGCTCCAGTGGCCGACGGAACAGGTTGCGTACGCGCTCCAGGTTCCGAACCTCGGCCAGGCGTTGCCAGCCCGCAGCTTCCAACATTGCCCAGTCCGGGTTGCCGCTCACTGGCAATTGCTTCAGTTCAGCCAAGTCACGGCAGTATTGCTCGAAGGGCTTCTCCAGCCAGGCCACCGGCAGGGAAGGCGTCGGCAGGTATTCATCGGTCTGGCGCTGCTGGCGTTGCAGCAGGTCGAAGCCCAGGCGCCGGGCCATCGAGGTGTCGCGCTGGCGCCGCACGCGGGCGCCGGCAGTGACGGTTTCGCTCAAGGGCAGGCCCAGGTCGTCCAGCGACAGCTGCAGGCTCGACGCCTGCGCGGCTGTGGATAACGCCTGGTACTGCTGCGCCGCGATGCGGTTGTAGCAGCAGGGGGCTATGGCCAGTTGCCGGCAACTTTGCTGGCTGGCCAGTTGCATCAGGCGTACATGCAGATCGCCACAGGCATGCAGGGCAACCACGCTTTTATCGTCAGCCAGGTGGCGAGCGCTGTCGCTGGCCATCACGTCCTGATGTACGTGCTGTGCTTGCAAGTGGTGGTGTGCACTCAGGGCCTGACCAGCAGCGACCAGGTCGGCGTCGTACTCCAGGCAGGTCAGGTGTTGACCGGGTTGCAGCAGGCGACGGCCGAGGTGGCCTTTGCCTGAACACCAGTCCAGCCAGTGCCGGGGCTGCTCGCGGAAGGACAGGTGGCTGGCGAAGGCTTCGATCTGCTGCCATTTGCGGCCGGGGACGGCGACGTCCAGGCGGTGGGCGGCAGGCGGTAGATTGGTTTGCGCAAGGCTGCCGAGCGTGGCGAGCTGTCGGGCTTGTTCGGCCAGTTGCGGGAATGGGGCAGGCAAGCGGTCAATGGCGCTGTCGGCTTCGGCGTCTGCCAGGGAACATTGGCGCAGGTGGGCGGCAAGCGCTGGGTGGGTGGTTTCCCAAGGCAGTTGCAGGGTGGTGAAGGGGCGGGGTTTCCACAGCTGTTGGTGCTCGATCAGGAACTGGTCGAGGGCCTGGAAGCGGGTGCTGAGGTGGTGGCTGTGGAGGGGGCTGGGCATGGGGATGTGTGTTGGGGTTGAGGGCCTGTTCGCGGGGAAACCCGCTCCTACGAAGGTTCAGCATAGGCCTGTTGTAGGAGCGGGCGTGCCCGCGAAGATGGCTAGGAGATGTCAGCGGCCTTGGCAGGCATCCACGCGCAACCAGCGCTCCAGCAGCTTGAAGCCTTGCACCAGCATGAACGAGATCACCAGGTAGAACACGCCTGCAGCGAAGAAGATTTCCACCGGCAGGTAGGTGCGGGCGATGATGGTACGGGCCATGCCGGTCAGCTCCAGCAGGGTCACGGTACTGGCCAGGGCACTGGCCTTGAGCATCAGGATCACTTCGTTGCTGTACGCCGGCAGGCCGATGCGTGCGGCGCGTGGCAGCATGATGTAGAACAGCGCCTTGCCCCGCGACATGCCCAGCGCCCGCGCCGCCTCGATCTCACCTTTGGGGATCGACTGCAGTGCGCCGCGCAGGATCTCGGCAATGTAGGCGGCGGTGTGCAGGGTCATGGTCAGCACCGTGCACCAGAACGGGTCGCGCAGGTAGGGCCACAGCGAGCTGGAGCGCACCGCATCGAACTGCGCCAGGCCGTAGTAGACCAGGAACAACTGCACCAGCAGCGGCGTGCCGCGGAAGAAGAAGATGTAGCTGAACGGCACGGCGCGCACGTACCAATGGCGCGAGGAACGAGCGATGCCCAACGGGATGGCCAGGATCAACCCGGCAACCACGGCAATGGCCACCAGTTCCAGGGTCAGGACTGCACCCTCGGCCAGGCGTGGCAGCCATTTGAAGATGACTTCCCAATTCATTGTTCAGCCCTCGCAAAGCCGCGAGCGGCACGTTTTTCCATGAAATGCATACCGGTCATGGCAATGACGGTCAGGCCCAGGTAGATGCAGGCCGCAACCATGTAGAAGGTGAACGGCTCTTTGGTCACGGTCACGCCGATTTGTGCGTGGCGCATGATTTCTTCCAGGCCGATTACCGACACCAGGGCGGTGTCCTTCATCAGGATCATGAACAGGTTGCCAAGGCCGGGCAGGGCGATGCGCCACATCTGCGGCAGGATGATCCGCGAGAGGATTCGGGCCTTGGACAGGCCTAGCGCCAGGCCAGCTTCACGGTGGCCTTTGGGGATCGCCAGGATGGCGCCACGGAACACTTCGGTGGCGTAGGCGCCAAAGCACAGGCCGAGGGCGATGACGCCCGCAGCGAAGGCGCTGAGCTCCAGGCCCGGCATGTTCAGGGCTTCGCCGAGGCTGCTCATGAGCCCGACGGTACCGAAATAGATAAGCAGCACCCAGAGCAGTTCGGGCACGCCGCGCACCAGGGTCGAGTAGAAGCCGCCAAGCCATTGCAGCGGCTTGAGCGGAGAGGTCTTGGCCAGGGCGCCGAGCAGGCCCAGGACCAGCCCCAGCAGCAAGGCGCAAAGCGCCAGTTTTACGGTCATCAGGGTGCCGGCCATCATGGCCGGACCGAATCCGTGCAGGTCGATATTCATGGGCAGGTCATTTTAGGGACTGGCGCGCCGCAAGGGCGCGCCGGTCAGGGCGGATCATTCGATGCTGAACGGGAAGTACTTGTCGTTGATTTTCTTGTACGTACCGTCGGCTTTGATTTCTGCCAGGGCTTTGTTCAGGTCGTCGCGCAGCTTGGTGTCACCTTTGCGCACGGCAATGCCGATCTTGTCGCTGTCCATCACCGGCTCGCCCTTGAACTCGAAGTTCGAGCCGTCTTTGCTTTTCAGCCACTCGTACTGCACGTACTTGTCGGCGAGGATGCCGTCGATACGACCGGAAACCAGGTCAAGGTAGGCGTTTTCCTGGGTGTCGTAGAGTTTGACATCGACATCCGGGTAGTTGTCTTCAAGGTAGGTGCCGGCCAGGGTGGCGCGCTGGGTGCCGATGACCTTGCCCTTAAGCGACGCTTTGTCGGTCTTGAAGTCGACGTTTTTCGGCGCGATGAACTGCAGCTTGTTGGAGTAGTACGGATCGGTGAAGTCCACAGCCTGCTTGCGTTCGTCGGTGATCGACAGCGACGACACCAGGAAGTCGAACTTCTTGGCGTTCAGGGCCGGGATGATGCCGTCCCAGTCGGAGGTAACGACCGAGCACTCGACTTTCATCTTGGCGCACAGGGCGTCGCCGATGTCTTTGTCGAAGCCAACCACGTTACCGCTGGCATCCTTGTTGTTGAACGGTGGGTAGGCGGCTTCGATGCCCATGCGCAGTTTTTCTGCGGCCATGGCGTTTGCCGACATCACCAGCGTGGCAGCAGCTGCCAGGAGAAACTTCTTGTAGGTGTGCATGTATTGCTCCGTTAGCGGTGGCTGGACATGAATTGCTTGCAACGCGCCGAGGTCGGGTTTTCGAAGACCTGCTGCGGCGATCCCTGCTCTTCGACCAGGCCCTGGTGCAGGAAGACGACTTCACTGGACACATGGCGGGCAAAGCTCATCTCGTGCGTCACCAGCAGCATGGTACGGCCTTCTTCGGCCAATGCGCGGATAACGTTAAGCACTTCCTGGACCATTTCCGGATCGAGGGCCGAAGTGGGCTCGTCGAACAGGATGACCTTGGGCTTCATGGCCAGGGTACGGGCAATGGCGGCGCGCTGTTGCTGGCCACCGGAAAGCTGGGCGGGGTAGCTGTGGCGTTTGTCGTAGATGCCGACCTTGTTCAGCAGCGCTTCGGCGGCTTCGATGGCCTCGGCCTTGCTTTGGCCGAGCACGCGGCGTGGCGCCTCGATGATGTTGTCGAGGATCGACATGTGTGGCCACAGGTTGAAATTCTGGAAGACAAAGCCGATTTCGCTGCGCAGGCGATTGATCTGGCGGTTGTCGGCAGCGATCAGGTCGCCATTCTTGGAGGCCTTGAGCTTGAGGGCTTCGCCGGCGACCAGGATTTCGCCCTGGTGCGGGTTCTCGAGCAGGTTGATGCAGCGCAGCAGGGTGGACTTGCCGGAGCCGGACGACCCCAGGATGGAGATCACGTCACCGTCGCGAGCGGTCAGCGAAATGCCCTTGAGAATTTCCTGCTCGCCGTAGCGTTTGTGCAAATTGCGGATTTCCAGCGCGGGCGTGGCCTGAGCCATGTGCGGTCCTCATGTGTTCGGGTGCGTTCCCAGCTGTTGGCGGCCTTCCTGGCGTGCGCCAAGCTAGCATAGCGGCATTATGACGGCCAACAGGGTCGCCGGGGACTGGGGGCACTGGTGGGGCAGTTTGTCGCATCGCTACAGCGTAACGTCGCGCAGATGTCCGCGAAGGTGTCGCCCAGCACCAGAGCCTTGATGAAAAAAGGCGCGATGGTGCCAGCTTTGGCCGGCTCATGGAAGCTGTTTTGGCCCATTGGAGGGGTAAACCCGACCTTTTGGCCGTAGGAACGGGTTATCCCGCGAATGCCTCTTTGAGATCATGAGGTTGTACCCATGGGTTGCACTTTTTGTATTGCGCTGGTGCAAAGGTGTTACCGAGGAGCACCTTTGGTGCGTTTGTAAGTGGGTATTTCAGTAATCCGCTGATTTGATGCCCTTTCGGTCAGGCATTGGCCGAAAGCCCTCCAAGCCCTCTCCTGAAAGGCCTGTAGAATTTTCTGACGAATGCATTTAGCACCTGGCGCGTTTATTGCCAGCAGGAAACCGCCGATTGCAGCGACGCCTAGGTCAACCCCTGGCGCGCTCTGTATTCGCAGTCGGCGTGGTCCACTCCTTACAAAGGTAGTTTCAATGAGCGGTAACAATTCCAATGACCTCGCTCAGGGGCTCAAGCAACGGCATGTGACCATGCTGTCCATCGCTGGCGTCATCGGTGCAGGCCTGTTCGTAGGCTCCGGCCACGCCATCGCAGCTGCCGGCCCTGCCGTGCTGCTGGCTTACGCTGCCGCCGGTACGCTGGTCGTGCTGGTGATGCGTATGCTGGGTGAAATGGCAGTCGCCTCGCCTGACACTGGTTCGTTCTCTACGTATGCCGACCGCGCCATCGGGCGCTGGGCCGGTTTCACCATTGGCTGGCTGTACTGGTGGTTCTGGGTGCTGGTGATTCCGCTGGAGGCCAACGCCGCCGCGGCCATTCTGCATGCCTGGTTCCCGGCGGTTGACCTGTGGGCGTTCTCCCTCATCATTACCCTGGCACTGACGCTTACCAACCTGTGCAGTGTGAAGAACTACGGTGAGTTCGAATTCTGGTTTGCCCTGCTCAAGGTGCTGGCGATCATCGGCTTCATCGCCGTGGGCTGTGCTGCCTTGTTCGGCTTTGTTCCGAACAGCCAGGTGAGCGGTGCCAGCCACCTGTTCGATACCCAGGGCTTCATGCCCAACGGCCTGGGCGCAGTGCTGGCAGCCATGCTGACCACGATGTTCTCGTTCATGGGTACTGAAATCGTCACCATTGCCGCTGCCGAGTCGAAGGACCCGGGCAAGCAGATCAGCCGTGCCACCAACTCGGTAATCTGGCGTATCTGCCTGTTCTACCTGGTGTCGATCTTCCTGGTTGTGGCCCTGGTGCCGTGGAACGACCCGGCCCTGGCCGAGGCTGGCTCTTACCAGACCGTGCTGAGCCGTATCGGTGTGCCGAATGCCAAGTTGATCGTCGACATCGTCGTGCTGATTGCCGTGACCAGCTGCCTGAACTCGGCGCTGTACACGTCTTCGCGCATGTTGTTCTCGCTGAGCAAGCGTGGCGACGCCCCGGCCATCGCCCAGCGCACCACCAAGGCGGCGACCCCGCATGTGGCGGTACTGCTGTCCACCGCAGCGGCATTCCTTTGCGTGTTCGCCAACTTCGTGGCACCGGCCCAGGTATTCGAGTTCCTGCTGGCCAGCTCTGGCGCCATTGCGCTGCTGGTGTACCTGGTGATCGCCGTGTCGCAACTGCGCATGCGCGCCCAGCGTGAAGCCCGTGGCGAAAAGATTACCTTCAAGATGTGGCTGTTCCCGGGGCTGACCTGGGCGACCATTGCATTCATCGTTGCCATTCTTGTGGTAATGGCGCTGCGTGAGGATCATCGTGTAGAGATCATTGCGACTGCGCTGCTGAGTATTGCTGTGGTGGCGGCTGGCTTGCTGGTGCACCGCAAGCGCGAGGCTGCCGGGCGGGCGGCGCTGGACAGCTGATCTGCGCTGGCTGAAATGAAAAGGCCGCGCCCAGTGAAGGGTGCGGCCTTTTTTGCCTGTACCGGCCCTTTCGCGGGCAAGCCCGCAGGTTCACCACAGGCCCGTAGGAGCGGGTTTACCCGCGAAAGGGCCGGGGCGGCTGGCCAATTTCCTTGGCTAATCACCGTTGCAGCCGCCATCGTATTCGCGGGTAAACCCGCTCCTTCAGGGGGCGCAACAGGTTACATGGCCCTGTCAGCCAAACTGCTTCTGCTGTTGCTGCTGTCTGGCCACGAGTTCGGAAGCGGCGATATAGGCTTCCTGGAACTCATCACTCTCCAGCCAGGCCATGGTGGTCTCTTCGTCAGCGCCGTCCAGCCATTTGCGGTAGGCGTTGAACACCAGCACGATGTAGTCGGTAGCGTGTTCTTCCTTGTGTCCCTTGAGCACCAGGGCGAGCAGCGGATCTACCAGGAACACCGAGATCATTGGCACCAGGCCGCCTTCCTGGGCTTCCTTCATCTTGTTGAACATCGCGTCGTAGCTGCCCGACTCCATGGCCTTGTTGTACACCTGCTCGACGCTTGCGCTGTCGCCGGCGCTGGCCTTGACCGCTTGGCCGCTGCGTACCATGCGGTTCTGCTTGGCCTTGCTGGCGGCGCGCTTGGCGCGTTTCTGTTGCTTGGTAGGGGTGGCCATGGGCAAATCCTTGGGTGTGTCTGAAAGTGCGCGTATTGAAGCGCAATTGCCCGATAAACCCAAGCAGTGCTCCCGGGCGCTGCCGCTTGAGATGTCTGTGGGATACATATCCAGATTATGCGAACCGTGGGCCCTGCGTAGCTTCTCTCCCGCTGCCAGCCATGCTGGCTGGCAGCCTGTCACCGCGCCAATTCGGCGTCTGTGAGTGATGCGCACGTTTGCGCTGCAAAGGAGGAGTCATGAAGCACTTTTATCTGGTCACCCTGTACGGCTACACGGACGATGGCAGGGTTTACTATCCAACCGGTTTCGCCGGTTGCGACGAACAGAGGATTACAAAGGCTGACATCGCTGCCGTCATCGAAAAAGGCAAGCAACACGGCCACCTTCGGTTGCACAGCATCTCCTACCTCGGGCACATGACCGAGGATGCATTCGAGCATCTTCGTTCCATGTCGGACGAGTAAGGTTCGACCCGCAGTCTGCTTATGGCTGCGGGTTTCTCGATTGCATGGCGAGCCTTCAGGTTGCGTTGTGAAATCGGGTGTTCTTCGAAGTCGCGTGAAGTTAAAAAATCACAGGCAACAAAAAACCCGCACTAGGCGGGTTTCTTGTTGTCGCTTCGGGTAACTTTGCAACCACCAGAAGCTTGAAGGTGGTGCCCAGAGACGGAGTCGAACCGCCGACACGAGGATTTTCAATCCTCTGCTCTACCGACTGAGCTATCTGGGCGACGAGGTGAATTAAATAGATTTCCGGACCGCTCGTCAACGACTTTTTGAAAAAATTTTAAATTAATTCCGTCGCTTACGATTTTTGGGGTCATTCGGCCGGTGGAACGTAGCCTTCGGCCTGGGCGTATTCTTCGCCGGCGAAAAACTTGTCCATTTCGGCCTGGAGGAATTTGCGGTCCTCGGCGTTCATCATGTTCAGGCGCTTTTCGTTGATCAGCATGGTCTGGTGCTTCTGCCAGTCGGCCCAGGCTTTCTGCGAGATGTGTTCGAAGATGTCCTGGCCCTTGGCGCCGGGGTAGGGCGGGCGTTCCAGGCCGGGTAGTTCTTCTTGGTACTTGCGGCACATCACGGTGCGAGTCATCGGGCGTCTCCTGCAATCAGTTCGTCGGTCGCGCGTTCAAGCAGCTTTTTCACCGGGGCGGCGAGGCCCAGACGCGGCGGGGTGGCGAGGTTATACCAGAGCCAGTCGGCCTCGGCCACGTGCTCGCCGACCGGGTCGACGCGTACTAGCCAGGGTTCGATTGCCAGCTGGAAGTGGCTGAAGGTATGGGTCAGGCCGTCCATGGCGTGGCGGCCAGCCAGGCGCAGGCCATGCTGGTAGGCCAGGTCGTCGAGCTGGGCGATGTCGTCCAGTTCCGGGAGGCTCCACAAACCACCCCACAGGCCGCTGGAAGGACGGCGGTAAAGCAGGATGGCGCCTTCGTGGTTGGCCAGCAGTGGCATCAGTGTGCGCCGTTGCGGCAGCGCCTTGCGCGGTTTGGGCTCGGGGTAGCGGGTTTCTTCGCCGTGCAGGTGCGCTTCGCAGCCGTGCTGCAACGGGCAGATCAGGCAGCTGGGCTTGCTGCGCGTGCACAGCGTGGCGCCCATGTCCATCATCGCCTGGGTGTAGTGGTTGGCGCGTTGTTGCGGGGTGAAACGCTCGGCGGTGGCCCATAGCTGGTTGGCAACCTTGGGTTCGCCGGGGTAGCCGGCCTGGGCGGTGTAGCGTGCCAGCACGCGCTTGACGTTGCCGTCGAGGATCGGTGCGCGGATGCCCATGCTGATGCTGGCGATCGCGCCGGCAGTCGAGCGGCCGATGCCGGGCAGCTCGGTAAGCTGCTCGACACTGCGCGGGAATTCGCCGCCATGTTGCTCGACGACGACCTTGGCGGCTTTTTGCAGGTTGCGTGCGCGGGTGTAGTAGCCCAGGCCCGTCCACAGGTGCAGCACTTCGTCCTCCGGTGCCTCGGCCAGGGCTTGCACGGTTGGCAGGGCCTGCATGAAGCGGTCGAAGTAGTTGAGCACGGTGCTGACCTGAGTCTGCTGCAACATGATTTCCGACACCCACACGCGGTACGGCGTGATGCCCTGTTGCCAGGGCAGGTCGTGCCGGCCGTGCTCGTCATACCAGTCCAGCACAGCGCTGGAGAACTGCTCGGGGCTCATCGGTTGAACAGCCCCTTGAGCGCGTCTTTCAGTTCCGGGCTCACTTTGTCTCCAAGTTTTTCATCAAGTTTTTCATCGATCTTGTCTTTCAGGCGGTTGCCGGCCAGCTTGGCGGCAACCTTGCCCAGGCCGTTCTGGTCCAGGCGGCAGGCCTTCGCGCCGAGTTCCAGCGGGCCACGGCAGCGCAGGGGCACTTCAACACCCACATAACGTTCGTTGACCTGGCAAGCCGGGTCCGGCATGGCACGCTGGTCGCCTTCGACGATTACGCCGATGTTGTAGTCCATGCCCAGCACGCGCAGGTCGAGGTCACCATGGCCGTTGACGGTCAGGCCAGGGATGCGCGCCTTGAGGTCCGGGTTGCTGGCGACGCCATTGCGCACCACCAGGCTGCCGCGCAGTTCCTGGAACGGGGTGTCCTTGCCACGTGGCTCGCTGTTCAGCGTCTTGCGATTGAGCGTGGCGATGGCCTGGCACAGCTGCTGTTCCAGGTTGGCATTGACCAGCACGCCGTCGTTGATGGTGAAGTTTGCGCTGCCGTTCAGGGTGTCGACCAGTGCCTTCTGGCTGTTACCGGTGGCTGTCATGTCACTGGTCAGGGTCAGCAGGCCCTTGACCGGTGGTGTCTGTTCCTTGCCTTCGGTCTTGATGAAGTGCTCCACCGGCACCCGCTGGATGTTGGTGCTCACACCCAGCTGTGGCACGGCAGGGCGTACGTCGACCGTGCCCTTGGCTTCGAAGGTGCCGTTGTACAGCTCTCCGCGCAGGGTTTGCAGGGTCAGCAGGCCGCCTTGGCCAACGGCCTTGAGCTGGGCGCTTTCGATCGGCAGCTTGTCCAGGGTCAACGAGCCGAAGGCCAGGTCAGCCTGCAGGTCGAGGGCGCGCAGCCGGTCGATCGGCAGCAGTTTGTCGTCGCTCCAGGCCACTTGCGTTGGTGCGTTGGGCAGTGGTGTGGTGCCGGCACTGGCTACGGCGCTGGCCTCTTGTTGCTTGACCTCGGCCTGGCGCGCAGCGGTGGCGCCCTTGGCCTCTTCGCTCTTGGCCGGCAGGTAGCGGTCGGCGTCGAAGGTGTCGCCCTTAAGCTGCAGGCGCAGGGCTTGTTTGGCGAAATCTTCGACGGCCACGCGGCCGCTGAAGGTGCTGTCGTCCAGCTTCACTGCCAGGTCTTCCAGGGCCAGGCTGCTGGGCGTGCCCTGCAGGCGAGTGACCAACTCCAGCTTGGCGAAGGCGGCCGGATCGTTGGTGGCCGGCAGCGGGCGACCAATGCTTTCAAGGAAGGCGCGCAGGTTGAACTGGGCGATGGACAGGCCGCCGCTCAGCTGGGGTGCCTTGTCCAGATCGCGCAGGTTCAGCTCCCCGAGGGCGCGCAGTTGGTTGGCCGAGACTTTCAGGCCGTTCCACGAGGCGACATTGGCGGCCAGGTCGACCAGCAATTGGCCTTGGGCGGCGAAGGTCACGGTCTTGCCGCCGGTAGGCTCCCCCGAGGTTTCGCCCGACAGGCGCATGTCTTCGAAGTTGTAGCGCTTGAGTTTGCGGTCGAAGCGCAATTCGCCGGCCAACTCGGTACGGGCCTTGATGCTCGGCTGGCTGGCGCTGATGAAGGCACTGGCCTTGAGCGGGATGTTTGCGCCTTCATGGATCGGGCCGGTGCTCAGCTGGATGCTTTCGGCGCTGTAGCTGTGGCCGGTCTTGGCATCGGTGTACTGCACGCGGGCGTTGTTCACGGTCAGGCTGTCGATGTCCAGCTTGATGGCGCGGTCGTTGCTTTCGGCGGTCGCAGGCTTCTGCTCGGCAGGAGCCTGTGCGGATGCATCGGTGCTTGCGCCGTTCTGCGCGGGCAGCGGCTTGCCGATGTCTTCCCAGTTGCCATGGCCCTGTTCGTCACGCGTCAGGGTCAGGTTCAGGCCTTCGACACGTACGTCGCTCATTTGCACTTCGCGGCGCAGCAGCGGCAGCACACGGACCGAAAGCCCAAGCATCTGCAGGTCGGCGAACGGCTCCTTGGGGTTGTTCAAGGTAGCGATGCTGGCTTCGTGCAGCTCCAGGCCCAGCCATGGGAACAGGCTCCAGCCGATGTCACCGTTGAGGGTCAGTTCGATGTGAGCCTTGTCGCGTGCCAGCTGGCGAATCTCGTCTTTGTAGTCGTTGGGATCAAAGAGGTGGGTCAGGGCGAAGCCCAGCGCCACGATGATCAGCAGTAACCCGAGAAGCCCCAGTCCCAGGATTTTGCCGAACGCTTTCATGGGCGAGTCCTTTTAGTCCGTTAGTGAGTTCAGGCGGCAGAGTATAACGCTGTAGCGGTTACCCCTGCTTGTACGACTAGAGATGTAGGAAATTCCTACGCCTGTATCAGATCGTACGGCTTTCGACAGCCTAGTATTGAGCGGGTGCCGGGAACATGACCGTTTCAGTCAGGCAAAATTGAACGATGGCAGATTGCTTTCATGCTGCTTGATGCTGCTACCCTTGCGCCGCTTCGCGAGCACCCTCCCAATAACAAGGATCAGATCCATGACCAGTACTGTCGCGACGGGAACCTCGGCCAGTGCGCCAGGCTTTCTGTCGAAGGAACGCATAATCGCCCGCCCAGGCTTCAACCGCTGGCTGGTTCCGCCAGCCGCCCTGGCCATTCATCTGTGCATCGGTATGGCCTACGGCTTTTCGGTATTCTGGCTGCCTTTGTCGCAAGCCCTTGGGATCACCGCCCCCGTCGCCTGTGCGGCAACATGGGCTTCATGGCCCGAATGTTCAGCGCCGAATGCGACTGGCCAATCTCGATGCTGAGCTGGATCTACACCCTGTTCTTCGTATTCCTCGGCTGCTCGGCGGCGGTGCTGGGCGGTTGGCTGGAGCACGCCGGCCCGCGCAAGGCTGGCCTGGTCTCGGCCTTGTGCTGGTGCGGTGGCATGCTGCTTTCGGCGATAGGTGTGAAAACCCATCAGCTGTGGCTGATGTGGCTTGGCTCCGGCGTAATCGGCGGTATCGGCCTGGGCCTGGGCTACATCTCGCCGGTATCGACCTTGATCAAGTGGTTCCCGGACAAACGCGGCATGGCCACCGGTATGGCGATCATGGGCTTCGGCGGCGGGGCCATGGTAGGGGCGCCGCTGGCCACCGCGCTTATGGGGCATTTTGGCAATGAGCACGAAGTTGGCGTATGGCAGAGTTTTGTCGCCATGGCGGCGATCTACTTCGTGTTCATGACCGCTGGCGCACTGGCGTATCGCGTACCTCCGACCGGCTGGAAGCCTGAAGGTTGGGCTGCACCGTTGAAGAATGCCAGTAACGCCATGGTCACCGACCGCCACGTGCACGTCAGTGTGGCCTGGAAGACTCCGCAGTTCGCACTGATCTGGCTGGTGCTGTGCCTGAACGTGTCGGCGGGCATCGGCATTATCGGTATGGCTTCGCCGCTGCTGCAGGAAGTGTTCGCCGGTAAATTACTGGGCAACGAACTGACCTTCAGCCAGCTGAGCACTGCGCAGTTGGCGCAAATTGCCGCGATCGCCGCCGGCTTTACCGGCCTGCTGAGCCTGTTCAACATTGGCGGCCGGTTCTTCTGGGCATCGTTCTCCGACTACATAGGCCGCAAGAACACCTACTTTGCCTTCTTCGCCTTGGGTGTGGGCTTGTACAGCCTGGTGCCGAACATGGGGCACCTGGGCAACGTGGCACTTTTCGTGGCCGCGTTCTGCATCATTCTGTCGATGTATGGCGGTGGCTTTGCAACGGTGCCGGCCTACCTGGCTGACCTGTTCGGCACGCAGATGGTGGGTGCCATCCATGGTCGCCTGCTGACCGCTTGGGCGGCAGCGGGGGTGCTGGGGCCGGTGCTGATCACCTACCTGCGCGAGTATCAACTGGCGGCAGGTGTGGAGCGGGCAGCGGCTTATGACATGACCTTGTACATTCTCGCGGGTCTGCTGGTGCTGGGCTTTATCTGCAACATGCTGGTGCGCCCGGTGGCCGACAAGCACTTCATGAGTGATGCCGAACTGGCGGCCGAGCGCGCGTTGAGCCATGACAAGGGCGCCGATGGGGCGCGGTCGCTGGAGTGGAAAGCGGCGCCAGGCAGCCTGCCACTGGTGCTGCTGGCTTGGGCGGTGGTGGTTGTGCCGTTGGCCTGGGGTGTCTGGGTGACCTTGCAAAAGACCGCTGTGCTGTTCCATTGATCAGCAGGGGCGCGCGTTGCGCCCCTTTCGCAGATGCAGGAGCGGGCCGTTGTGGTTGTATAGACCTGTAGCGGTATCCAGTCCGCATAAATCCTGGCTTTGCCATATGTCATCCGCGTTTCAAGCTGGCGCGTTCTGGGCCTATAATGAACCCCTTTTCGCCCAATGATTTTGCGGAGCTGGTGATGGTTGAACGTAAGGCTTCCGTCGAGCGCAATACCCTGGAAACCCAGGTCAAGTGCTCGATCAACCTCGATGGCAGTGGCAAGGCCCGATTCGATATCGGTGTGCCCTTCCTTGAACACATGCTGGACCAGATCGCCCGCCATGGGCTGATCGATCTGGATATCGAGTGCAAGGGTGACACGCATATCGACGATCACCATACCGTCGAAGACGTCGGCATCACCCTGGGCATGGCATTCGCCCAAGCCATCGGTGACAAGAAAGGTATCTTCCGCTACGGCCACGCCTACGTGCCGCTGGACGAAGCGCTGTCACGCGTGGTCATCGACTTCTCTGGCCGCCCAGGCCTGCAGATGCACGTGCCGTATACCCGTGCCAGCGTTGGCGGCTTCGATGTCGACCTGTTCCAGGAGTTTTTCCAGGGCTTCGTCAACCACGCCCTGGTAACCCTGCACATCGACAACCTGCGTGGTCACAACACCCACCACCAGATCGAAACCGTATTCAAGGCTTTCGGCCGCGCCCTGCGCATGGCCATCACCCTCGACGAGCGTATGGCCGGGCAGATGCCTTCCACCAAAGGGTGCCTGTAAATGCAAACGGTAGCCGTAATCGACTATGGCATGGGTAACCTGCACTCGGTGGCCAAGGCACTTGAGCACGTAGGTGCCGGTAAAGTGCTGGTTACCAGCGATGCCTCAGTGATCCGCGAAGCCGACCGTGTGGTGTTCCCGGGCGTGGGCGCGATTCGCGACTGCATGGCCGAGATCCGCCGCCTGGGCTTCGACAGCCTGGTGCGCGAAGTCAGCCAAGACCGCCCGTTCCTCGGCATCTGCGTCGGTATGCAGGCGCTGCTCGAGCACAGTGAGGAAAACACCGGCGTCGACTGCATCGGCCTGTTCCCTGGCCAGGTGCGTTTTTTCGGCAAAGACCTGCAAGAAGACGGCGAGCACCTTAAGGTGCCGCACATGGGCTGGAACGAAGTCGCCCAGACCATCGATCACCCGCTGTGGCACGACATCCCTGACCGCGCACGTTTCTACTTCGTGCACAGCTACTACATCAATGCCGGCAAACCGGGCCAGGTGGTGGGGCGCGGTCACTATGGCGTCGACTTTGCCGCAGCGCTGGCCGACGGTTCGCGTTTTGCCGTGCAGTTCCACCCGGAGAAGAGCCATACCCATGGCCTGCAGCTGCTGCAGAACTTCATTGCCTGGGACGGGCGCTGGTAAATGAGCAGGTCGAAGACCAAGGCCCCGAGCATCACCCTGGCTCCCGAACAGGAGCGCGAAGCGCTCGACACCTTGAAGCGCTTCCTCGAAGACCGCTTCGAGCTGCAGTTGGGGTCGTTCGAGGTGGCCGAGGTCCTCGAGCTGTTCAGCAAAGAAATTGCACCCCATTACTACAACAGGGCGATTGCCGATGTTCAGCTGCACCTCAAGGAGCGGTTCGAGAGCATCGAAAGCGACCTGTGGGCACTCGAGAAGCCCTGAAACCCAACAAATAGACAGGTTCCCAAGATGCTGATTATCCCCGCTATCGATCTGAAGGACGGTGCTTGCGTGCGCCTGCGCCAGGGCCGCATGGAAGACTCTACGGTATTTTCCGACGACCCGGTGAGCATGGCTGCCAAGTGGGTCGAGGGTGGTTGCCGCCGCCTGCACCTGGTCGACCTCAACGGCGCCTTCGAAGGCCAGCCGGTCAATGGTGAAGTGGTTACCGCCATCGCCAAACGCTACCCGAACCTGCCGATCCAGATCGGCGGCGGTATCCGTTCGCTGGAAACCATCGAACACTACGTCAAGGCTGGCGTCAGCTACGTGATCATCGGCACCAAGGCCGTCAAGCAGCCCGAGTTCGTCGCTGAAGCGTGCAAAGCCTTTCCGGGCAAGGTCATCGTCGGCCTGGACGCCAAGGACGGCTTCGTCGCCACCGACGGTTGGGCCGAAGTCAGCTCGGTGCAGGTCATCGACCTGGCCAAGCGTTTCGAGGCCGATGGCGTCTCGGCGATCGTCTACACCGACATCGCCAAGGACGGCATGATGCAGGGCTGCAACGTGCCCTTCACCAAGGCACTGGCTGAAGCCACCCGTATCCCGGTGATCGCCTCGGGTGGCATTCACAACCTGGGCGACATCAAGGCCCTGCTGGACGCCAAGGCCCCGGGCATCATCGGCGCCATCACTGGCCGTGCCATCTACGAAGGCACCCTGGATGTCGCTGAGGCCCAGGCCTTCTGTGACAACTACCAAGGCTGAGGACTGAACCATGGCACTGGCCAAGCGCATTATCCCTTGCCTGGACGTGGACAACGGCCGGGTGGTCAAGGGCGTCAAGTTCGAGAACATCCGTGACGCCGGCGACCCGGTGGAAATCGCCCGTCGCTACGACGAGCAAGGTGCCGACGAAATCACCTTTCTCGACATCACCGCCAGTGTCGATGGCCGCGACACCACACTGCATACCGTCGAGCGCATGGCCAGCCAGGTGTTCATCCCGCTGACGGTAGGGGGTGGCGTGCGTACCGTGCAGGACATCCGCAACCTGCTCAACGCCGGTGCCGACAAGGTCTCGATCAACACCGCCGCGGTGTTCAACCCAGAGTTTGTCGGCGAGGCGGCGGACCGATTCGGTTCGCAGTGCATCGTTGTCGCCATCGATGCCAAGAAAGTGTCCGGGCCAGGTGAAGTGCCGCGCTGGGAGATTTTCACTCACGGCGGGCGCAAGCCGACCGGGCTGGATGCAGTCGAGTGGGCGAAGAAGATGGAAGGCCTGGGCGCTGGCGAGATCCTGCTGACCAGCATGGACCAGGACGGCATGAAGAACGGCTTCGACCTAGGGGTCACCCGCGCTATCAGTGATGCGCTGGGCATTCCGGTGATTGCCTCGGGGGGTGTGGGTAACCTGCAGCACCTGGCAGACGGCATTCTGGAAGGGCACGCCAGCGCGGTGCTGGCAGCCAGCATCTTCCACTTTGGCGAATACACCGTGCCTGAGGCCAAGGCCTATATGGCTTCGCGCGGAATCGTCGTTCGCTGATCCATTGATCGGGGCTGCTTTGCAGCCCTTCGCGGGCACGCCCGCTCCCACAGAGATCTCAGCAAACCTGTGGGAGCGGGCGTGCCCGCGAAGGGCCGCGAAGCGGCCCCAACTGCCTCAGCCGAGGGTCTTGCCGAGCAGCGCGTGGTAAAGCTCGGTATCCCCGAGAATCCCCACTACCTTGTCGTTATCCTGCAACACCAGCTTGTTGCCGGTTTGATAACGAATCTGCAGCGCATCACGCATGCCGATGTCGGCGTGCACCACGGTCGGCCTGCGTTCCAGCAGCTCCACGTCTTGCCCCGGTGCCCATTTCTGCATGTCCAGACCGTTCTGGCCCTGGCGTGCACGCTTGAGCGCGCCGCCTTCGCCAAGGTCCAGCCACGAATCGATACCTGGATCCAGGCACACCGAGCCATTGACCCGTTTGCAGTTGTCCAGGCTGCGCATCAGGCTGCGGCCGCACAGCACGTTCAGCGGGTTGGTATGGGCGACGAAGGTGCGCACGTATTCGTCGGCCGGGTTCAGCACGATCTCCTCCGGCTTGCTGTACTGGATGATCCGCCCGTCTTTCATGATCGCAATGCGGGTACCCAGTTTCAGCGCCTCGTCCAGGTCGTGGCTGACGAACACGATGGTTTTGCTCAACTTGGCCTGCAGGCCAAGCAGCTCATCTTGCAGGCCTTGGCGGATCAGTGGATCCAGGGCCGAGAACGGTTCGTCCATCAGCAAGATGTCGGCATCCATCGCCAGCGCCCGTGCCAGGCCCACGCGCTGTTGCATGCCGCCAGAAAGCTCATCCGGCCTCTTGTTGCGCCACTGGGTCAGGCCCACCAGCTCGAGCTTCTCGTCGACCAGCTTGCGCCGTTCCTTTTCCGGACGACCCTGCATTTCCAGGCCAAAGCTGATGTTCTCGCGCACCGTCAGCCAGGGCATCAGGGCAAATTTCTGGAACACCATGGCAATGCGCTTGGTACGCATCATCTTCAGCTCGGCCGCGGAGCAGTTGGCAATGTCGATGTGCTTGCCTTCGTGCTCGACGAACAACTTGCCGCGGCTGACGGTGTTGAGGCCGTTGATGCAGCGCAGCAGGCTCGACTTGCCCGAGCCGGACAAGCCCATCAGCACGCAGATCTCGCCTTTGTTGATATCGAGATTGGCCTTCTCGACACCCACCACCAGGCCGGTCTGCTTGAGGATCTGCTCGCGGGTCTGGCCTTGGTCCAGCAGCGACAGTGCCTCGCGCGGCTTGTTGGAGAAGATGACGTCGACGTCTTCGAAACGAATGATGCTCATGCCTCACCCCTTACCGGCAGTTCCGGTTGCTTGCAGATACGGTCGAGCATGATTGCCAGCAGCACGATCGCCAGGCCCGCTTCGAAGCCCAGGGAGATATCGGCGGTGTTCAGTGCGTTGACCACAGGTTTGCCCAGGCCGTCAGCGCCGACCAGAGCGGCAATTACCACCATCGACAGCGACAGCATGATGCATTGAGTGACACCGGCGGCGATGCTTGGCATCGCGTGCGGCAGTTCGATACGGGTAAGAAGCTGGCGACGCGAGCAGCCAAAGGCCTTGCCGGCGTCCATCAATTCTTGCGGCACGTCGCAGATACCCAGGTAGGTCAGGCGGATGGGCGCGGCAATGGCGAACACCACGGTGGAGATCAGCCCCGGTACCACGCCCAGGCCGAACAGGGTCAGGGTAGGGATCAGGTAAACGAAGGTGGGTACCGTCTGCATCAGGTCGAGCACTGGGCGCATGGCGGTATAGAACATCGGTTTGTGCGCGGCGAGGATGCCCAGTGGCACGCCGATCAACACACACACCACCGTGGCGAAGGTGACCTGCGCCAGGGTTTCCATGGTTTCCTGCCAGTAACCCAGGTTGAGGATCAGCAGGAACGACAGGGCAACGAACGCGGTCAGCGCCCACTTGCGCTGGATCAGGTGCGCCAGGGCGGCGAACAGGGCGATGAGAACGAGCGGGTTGAACCAGGTAAGGGTATTGGTGACCCCGTAGATCATGAACTCCAGGCCTTGCGCGATGGCGTCGAAGTAATTCGCGCCATGCTGGGTCAGCCATTCGACGAACGACGCGATGTACTGGCCCAAGGGTATTTTCTGATCGATAAGCATGATAGCGAGCTTCCACCTGCATAGATTGAAATCAACCCGAGGCAGGCACGGTCCTGCCCCGAGGTAGCGCTACTGCGTAGTTCGTTATTGCGTAAGCTTGGCCTTGGCCGCCTCCAGGCCGGGTTTGCCATCAAAGGTGGTAACGCCGGCCAGCCAGGCATCCAGCTTGCCTGGGTTGTCCTTGATCCATTTCCTGGCGGCGGCTTCGGGTTTCATCTTGTCGTCCAGGACATAGCCCATCATGGTGCTTTCATCCTTGAGCTCGAACGACAGGTTTTTAAGCAGTTGGCCAACGTTGCTGCATTCCTGCGTATACCCCTTGCGGGTGTTCGTCAGCACGGTGGCCTTGCCGAAGTCAGGGCCGAAGAATTCGTCCCCGCCGGTCAGGTACTGCATCTTGAAGCGGGTGTTCATCGGGTGTGGTTCCCAGCCCAGGAACACCATTGCCTCGCCGCGTTTCTGCGCGCGGTCAACCTGCGACAGCATGCCCGCCTCGCTGGACTGCACGATCTTGAAACCGGCGTCCTTCAAGCCAAAGGCGTTCTTGTCGATCATGCTCTGGATGGTGCGGTTGCCGTCGTTACCAGGTTCTATGCCGTAGATCTTGCCGTTCAGTTCCTTCTTGAACTTGGGGATGTCGCTGAAATCCTTCAGGCCCTTGTCATACAGCGCCTGGGGGACTGCCAGGGTGTACTTGGCGTTTTCCAGGTTGGCGCGCACGGTTTCTACCGTGCCGGCATCGCGGTACTGCTTGATGTCGTTTTCCATGGTCGGCATCCAGTTGCCGAGAAACACGTCCAGGTCCTTGCCGGTGGCCAGCGACTTGTAGGTCACCGGTACCGAGATCATGGTGGTGTGGGTCTTGTAACCCAGGGCTTCGAGCACAACGCTGGTGGTCGCGGTCGTGACTGTGATGTCGGTCCAGCCGACATCGGAGAAGCGTACAGTCTGACACTGCTCGGGTTCGGCTGCCTGGGCCAGCAATGGCGCGGACAGCAGCGCAACCAGCAACAGCGAGGGTGAACCTTTCATGGATGGACTCCTGAGATATTGTCTTCGGGTTCGCGTGGGTCGCCGGGCTTTCTGAGGGTCCGGTCGACCAGGCCTGCAGAGGGCAGGATGCGTGGCCGTGCTTTACGAGTCGCTTTCGATAATCCTCCAGCGCCGGGCAATCGCCTACTGGTGGGGTCGTATCCAGTACGGAACGGGTCGTATCCAGTATGGGCGATGTCGCTTATGGATTTTTCCACCCCCTCACACGCATTTTTGCGTCACCAGGCCGCTGGAAAACGGCGTGGTGGGCACAGTGCCTTGGCTGAAAACAGTGCGGCGCTGCTGGACAAAAGTACGTCGGTTGCAGACGGCGAGGTGGGCGGTAAAAGCCCGATGATGCTGGCATTCAAGGCGGCCCGCTGTTTGAGCCTAGCAGCTACCCCGCCCTGCGCATGGCGCGCAGAGACAAGCCCAGCAAGAGGTGATTCGACAATGGCCATCAGCGTGTTCGACCTGTTCAAGATCGGTGTCGGGCCCTCCAGCTCCCACACCGTCGGCCCCATGCGTGCTGGCGCCCTGTTCGTTCAGGGCCTGCGCGAACGCGGCGAGCTGGAACGTGTAAAACGGATCGAAGTGCGCCTGTATGGCTCGCTGTCGGCCACCGGTATCGGTCATGGCACCGACAACGCCACCATCATGGGCCTGATGGGCGAGTGGCCTGACGCCATTGACCCGACCCAGATCGTGCCGCGTATCGCCGACCTGCGCGAAACCAACACCCTGCAGCTGGATAGCCGCTTGCCCATCGAGTTCGTCTGGGCCCGCGACATGCTGCTGCTGGACGAGAACCTGCCGTATCACCCCAACGCCATGACCCTGATTGCCGAAGGCGAGCAGGGCGAGTTGCACCGCGACACCTATTACTCGGTGGGTGGCGGCTTTGTGGTCGATGCAGCCCAAGCCGCCAGCGGTGTGCTGGATGCTGACCAGACAGTGCTGCCGTACGACTTCAACAGCGCCGCCGAACTGCTGCGCCTGTGCAAACAAAACGACCTCAGCGTGTCGCAATTGATGATGGCCAACGAGAAGGTCTGGCGCAGCGAGGAAGAAATTCGCGCTGGCCTGCACAAGCTCTGGGAGGCCATGCAGGAATGCGTCAACAACGGCCTCAAGTACGAGGGCACGCTACCCGGCGGGCTGAACGTGCGCCGCCGCGCCGCCAAGCTGCACCGCAGCTTGCAGGAAATCGGCAAGCCCAACGTGATCGGCTCGACCATGAGTGCCATGGAATGGGTCAACCTGTTCGCCTTGGCGGTCAATGAAGAAAACGCCGCCGGTGGGCGCATGGTGACCGCGCCTACCAACGGCGCGGCGGGTATCATCCCGGCGGTGCTGCATTACTACATGCGATTCAGCGATGCGGTTGATGAATCCAGCGTTGTCGATTACTTCCTGGCCGCCGCCGCCGTGGGCATCCTGTGCAAGAAGAACGCCTCGATCTCTGGTGCCGAAGTGGGCTGCCAGGGGGAAGTCGGCTCGGCCTGCGCGATGGCAGCAGCGGGTCTTGCCGAAGTGCTTGGTGCCACCCCGCCACAGGTTGAGAACGCCGCTGAAATTGCCCTGGAACACAACCTTGGCCTGACCTGCGACCCGGTTGGCGGGTTGGTGCAAGTGCCCTGCATCGAGCGCAACGCAATTGCTGCGGTGAAGGCCATCAACGCAGTGCAGATGGCGTTACGCGGTGATGGTGAGCACTTCATTTCCCTCGACCAGGTAATCCGCACCATGCGCGATACCGGGGCCGATATGCACGACAAGTACAAAGAGACCTCGCGCGGCGGCCTCGCGGTCAGCGCTATCGAGTGCTGATTTGCTGATCTGACCTCCAGTGCGTCTTCGCGAGCAAGCCCGCTCCTACAGGAACTGTGCAATCCCTGTAGGAGCGGGCTTGCCCGCGAAGACGCCCTTGAGGCTGATGCGGGTGCAACACAACCGCCAATGCCTCTTTATGGTGCAGTGATGAGCGCCCCGTCTACCGTTCGTCGGATGTCGCGATCAGTGTTGGCGTTGTCGGTGACACTTAAGGGTGTCGCTTCTGGGAAACTCACGCGGCGCGTGTCACTAAACTGCTCAACCGTTACAGGCAACGCGCTAGCTCGCCTGTTTTGGACGACTGGCCAACACGATGCAAGTACTTGAAATGCCCAATAAAGGCGTCGTTTTCAGGTTTTTTTGGATGGCCGTTCAAGTTTAGGCACGGCGTTTGCGTTGAGATTGGCAAGCCTACCCCCGGAAAATGACCGAGGGGTCATAACAAGAAGTAAGTGCCCGCCTGAGGCACACCCTGCATTTGTGTGAGGAGAAATCGCGATGACGTCGTACAACTCCGGGAATCCAACCCGGAACCGCACAACACCCCAGTCCATCGGGTTTCTTCTATTGGACAATTTCACCCTGATTTCCCTGGCATCGGCGGTCGAGCCGCTGCGCATGGCCAACCAGCTGTCTGGCCGTGAGCTGTATCGCTGGCACACGCTGACGGTCGATGGCGGTCAGGTGTGGGCCAGCGATGGTCTGCAAATCACACCGGATGCCGCAATCAGCAATGCTCCGCCCATCGATACCGTGATTGTCTGTGGGGGTGTTGGCATCCAGCGTTCCGTCACCCGTGAGCACGTCACCTGGTTGCAAGCCCAGGCCCGTCAGTCGCGCAGGTTGGGCGCGGTGTGCACCGGCAGTTGGGCGCTGGCCTGCGCTGGCCTGCTCGACGGCTTCGATTGCAGCGTGCACTGGGAATGCCTGGCCGCAATGCAGGAAGCCTTCCCGCGGGTGAACATGAGCACCCGTCTGTTCACCCTTGACCGCAACCGCTTCACCAGCTCCGGTGGCACCGCGCCGCTGGACATGATGCTGCACCTGATCAGCCGTGATCACGGCCGCGAGCTGTCGGCGGCGATCTCCGAGATGTTCGTCTACGAGCGTATTCGCAACGAGCAGGACCACCAGCGTGTGCCGCTCAAGCACATGCTTGGCACCAACCAGCCGAAGTTGCAGGAAATCGTCGCGCTGATGGAGGCCAATCTGGAGGAACCGATCGACCTGGACGAACTGGCGGTGTATGTGTCGGTTTCGCGACGCCAGCTGGAGCGCCTGTTCCAGAAGTACCTGCACTGCTCGCCGTCGCGCTACTACCTGAAGTTGCGCCTGATCCGTGCGCGGCAGTTGCTGAAGCAGACGCCGATGTCGATCATCGAAGTGGCATCGGTGTGCGGCTTCGTGTCGACCCCGCACTTCTCCAAGTGCTATCGCGAGTACTTTGGCATTCCGCCGCGTGACGAGCGCGTGGGCTCCAACACCGCGCAGCAGGTGGCCATGATGCCGATTCCGCAGGCCATGACCCTGTCGCCGCACAGCGGGCCGATGGCGGCCCTGAGCCAGGCGCGCAACGAGTCGACATTTGCCAGTGTAAGGCTCTGATACCGCGCCGGCCTCTTCGCGGGCACGCCCGCTCCCACAGGTCACCTGCTGAACCTGAGCCAGCGGTGATCTGTGGGGGCGGGCTTGTCCCGCGAAGGGGCCGGGCCTGGGTAAAAGAATTACGCGCGTTTGTTGAACTGCGCCAACGCTGGCAACAGTTGCTTGTCGATGGCTTGGCGCACCGCAGGCAGGATCGTCGCACTACCGGTGTACATCTGCTCCACCATCCCCTTCAGCGCCCGCGCATTGGGCTCGGTCAGCCCACGCACCACCGCTTCACACGCCTGTTCGGCACTGGCCCCGGCAGGAATATCGAAACCGCGGGCGCGCAGGTGGCCGGCGAGGTCGTCCTGGTCAATCAAATCCGCATGCATCATGGCTGTTGTCCCTTTTATCGCTAAGAGAGTGCTGCTGTGATCCAGGACCGATTCTGTGACGTGCGCAACAGCCTCGCAAGGACAGAATGTCGCCATGGCTGCTTTGGCTAAGAACAGGTCGTTTACGGCTAAATCCCCCGCCCGGCAAGCACGCACACTGAAGCCATTCACGGTACCCGAGGGTTTGGTCACCCTCGCTCACGCACAGTGGATGTTGCTCGCTCTTGGCCCCGGTAGCTCACGGCTTTCCGGGGTTATTTTTTTGCAACTGTTATTTATGTCAGTTGTTGGGGGTCGATGCCCGTGGTCAAGTAAGGCTCCGATAGCTGGAGCATGGACATGAACCGGAAACAATTGAAATTCTGCTTGCTTGGTGCTGTGTTTCTTTTTGCAGGATGCACAGCTTCGGACCCTACAAACTATCTCGACAGTTCGGCGGATACGCTGTTTCAGATCAAGCCAGACCAGAACCTCGCCGCCCTTGAGAGGCAATCGGGTACTGACCAGTATTTGAAACTTTTGTTGAATGTGGCAGAAGACGCTGAAGTGAAAGAAGTGCAGGTCAAGCCTGGGCTTGTATCGAAAGATACGACGATGCTATCAATGCCTCTGACTGACGGCAGAACGGTGAGTTTCAAGTTGTCAAGAAGCGATAATGTTGCTTCGGGAATGGTAGGGTGGGTTGGCGATATGCCTTCAAACCGTAGACAACTCTACCCCTCACCTGCGGAAATAGATATGGATCCGCTAAACTGGGTTTCGTTGGTGAGCGACGGCAACCTGGTCGTTGGGGATATCTGGGTGGAGGGGCGGCTCTACCGGTTAACGGCGGTTGGCAAAGGCCAGCAAGTCTTGGTCAAGGTTGATGAATCAAAACTACCACCAGAAGCAGCGCCGATAGCTGCTCCGGTGCAACCACAGGGCAATACCACGTCACTCACTGCGCCTCTGTCGTCAAAAAGTACGATTAGGGTGCTACTCGTGACAACCCAGCAGTCCAGGTCGCTATTTCCGAATTATAAGATCGAGTTGGCTCAGGCGTTACAGAACGCGAACCAATACATGATCAATAGTAAAGTCGATGCCGTCTACGAGCTGTCTGGAATTTACGATTCTGACTACAGTGAAGCAGGTATAGATGCCGAAACTCAGCTTAGGAGTATGATGGCTGATAAACCACTAGGGGCCAAGATAGATATCGAGCGTCAGAAGGCGCGCGCCGATCTGGTTTCAATGCTTTCGACGTTCAGCAATTACTGTGGTTTAGCTTATACGCCCGCGAAAAAGGAGACGGCTGTTTCGACTATTAGTTGCTTTGGTGCGTTAGCTCATGAATTAGGGCATAACATGGGGGCTACGCATAACCACGAGGAGGAAAGACCGGAGTTACCAAGCTACGCCTACGGCTACAAGCATACAGCGCCAAATTTTCATACGCATATGAAGACCTCGCATGGTGCTATACCCTATTTCTCCAACCCGCGGTTGCAGTATCAAGGGGTTCCTATAGGTACGGTCGATAAAAATGATGTGGCGCGTACCTTTAATGAGCGCAGGGACGTCGTCGAGAATTTTTACCCCACTTTGAGGATGCAGGCGTTCACTGATTTAAATTTTCAGGGTGATATGTGTGCCATGTCTCTCGAGTCAGGTGTGGGTGAGTCGCCCTGCTACCAGCCAAAGTCTGTAAAAGTTTTTAATTTTGTCCCGGGTATGAGACTTTGCTTCCGATCGGAGAACTATAGAGAAGTTTGTTATGGCGGTTCGTTTGCTGGTAGCTTTGAGGTGCCTGATCTTAAAGCAGCAGGTGCGCTACCGTCGGGGTTGTATCGCGAGGGGAAGGTTGGCGATGACGCATTTAACGGTGATGTTCAACATGTTGAATATAAAAATGATTATATGTTGACCATTCAGTTGCATTCGCTTCCGGACCATCAGGGAGCATCTTGCGAGTTTCGTCTGGGCAGGGGTTCTGGAGGCAGCCTGTCCGACTGGCCGCAGTGTGCAGCGCTCAGTGACGGAAAGTCACGCTCCGCTAAGGTATTTGCTTTTGGGGGGCGCGACAGCAAACTCTGCTTTTACAATGCGGATTTTCTTCAAAGCCTCTGTTTCACCGGAGCCTACCAAGGTAATTTCTCGATCAAAAATTGGGACGAGGGTAGCGGGTTGCCCGCGGGGCTGGTCAGGACTCCGGGTGGTGGCGGTTCTATGAACGGTTCCGTGCATCACAGCTTCTATGGGTTTGGTCCAGCGAGACGGCCTCCCGCACCTTGAGTGTTACCGTAAATTCGGGGCGTAATATGCGCCCCGGATTCCATTACTCACCCAATTACCGTCAAGAAAGCTGTCGGAGATGAAATCGGGCAGTGCCTTGCGCACATGCAGCGGGCGCATGCCGGGCGTGGTGGAGAGGGTTTGGTCACCCTCGCTCACGCACACGCACAGTGGAGGTGCTCGCTCTTGGCCTCGGTAGCTCACGGCTTTTAGGCATCATTTTTTGCAACTGTTATTTATGTCAGTTGTTGGGGAGTCGATGTCCATGGTCAAGTAAGGCTCCCATAGCAGGAGCATGGACATGAACCGGAAACAATTGAAATTCTGCTTGCTTGGTGCTGTGTTTCTTTTTGCAGGATGCACAGCTTCGGACCCTACAAACTATCTCGACAGTTCGGCGGATACGCTGTTTCAGATCAAGCCAGACCAGAACCGCGCCGCCCTTGAGAGGCAATCGGGTACTGACCAGTATTTGAAACTTTTGTTGAATGTGGCAGAAGACGCTGAAGTTAAAGAAGTGCAGGTCAAGCCTGGGCTTGTATCGAAAGACACGACGATGCTATCAATGCCTCTGACTGACGGCAGAACGGTGAGTTTCAAGTTGTCAAGAAGCGATAGTGTTGCTTCGGGAATGGTAGGGTGGGTTGGCGATATGCCCTCCAATCGTAGACAACTCTACCCCTCACCTGCGGAAATCGAAATGGATCCGCTCAACTGGGTTTCATTGGTGAGCGACGGTAATCTGGTCGTTGGGGATATCCGAGTGGAGGGGCAGCTCTACCGGTTAACGGCGGTTGGCAAAGGCCAGCAAGTCTTGGTCAAGGTTGATGAATCAAAACTACCACCAGAAGCAGCGCCGATAGCTGTTCCTGTGCAAGCGCAGGCAAAAACCAAGTCACTCAGTACGTTTCAGTCGCCAAAAAGCACTATTAGGGTGCTATTCGTTACAACGCAGCAGTCGAGGGCCATGTTTCCGAGTTACAAGATCGAATTGGTTCAAGCTTTACAGAACGCCAACCAATACTTGATCAATAGCAAAGTCGATGCCGTGTACGAGCTGTCTGGAATTTACGATTCTGACTACGATGAGACAGGCAAGTCTCCACAGACTCAGCTCAACGATATGATAGCTGATAGACCGTTAGGGGCTAAAATCCACATTGAACGTGAAAAATGGCGCGCCGATCTGGTATCAATGCTTTCGACATTTAGTATTTACTGTGGTATAGCGAAAACGCCAGCGTCCAAGGAGACCGCTTTCTCGTCCTTTAGTTGCTTTGGTGCGTTAGGCCACGAATTAGGACATAACATGGGGGCCTCTCATAACGATGAGGATCCAGGTGAGTCCCTACCCCCTTACGCTTATGGCTACAAGCATACAGCGCCAAATTTTCATACACAGATGCGAACGTCGCATGGCGCCATTCCCTATCACTCAAACCCGCGGTTGCAGTATCAAGGGGTTTCTATAGGTACGGTAGATAAAAATGATGTGGCGCGGACTTTCAACGAAAATCGGGACACTGTTGCCAATTTTTATCCGGACCCTGATCATCGAGTTCGTTTGCAGTTGTACGGGTCGAACCGGGGTTGCTCCATTGGAATGAAACCGGGTGAAGAAGTGCTGCTCTCATGGTATACGGAATGCAAGGATAATGATGTCGATCCCGTAGGGGCACAGGTAAAAGACTTCTACAGCGGTTCGACCCCGAGAAAATTATGCTTCTCCAACATTTTTTACACAGTAAAGAGCTGCTATACAGGAAGTAACTTTTCTGGGGATTTTGTCATCACGAGTGTTCATTCTGGCGGTGGTAAACCAGAGGGGTTTGAATTTACAAGAAGACTGATAGGGCGAGTCTATAGGGTGTCATACGAGTGATCGTTATGATTGTCCGCTTCTACTCTGTCTGATTGTTGCGAGTGAAGGCGCCAAGCTCTATGGAGATCTTGGCGCCGGTTCTCTGGTTATTCAAGAAGGAAGTTTTATCGTACGCCCCATATATTGCGGCG
This sequence comes from Pseudomonas sp. BP6, assembly GCF_017875935.1. Classification (NCBI taxonomy): domain Bacteria; kingdom Pseudomonadati; phylum Pseudomonadota; class Gammaproteobacteria; order Pseudomonadales; family Pseudomonadaceae; genus Pseudomonas; species Pseudomonas sp. BP6. The sequence continues at coordinate 5,032,631 of NZ_JAGINI010000001.1, read as the reverse complement.
CCTGCGCCCCCTCCTGTTGCTCTACCAAGTGATTCAATCGGCAAACAGTCGTGTGCCCAAAAGGCGCTGACTTCGGCCCCGCTAGGTCCACGTGCAGTAACATCTGCTCGCTCGCCGCCAGCGCCTCGTCGAACCCTGCCCGGTGCAGGCTGTGATACACGTGAAGACGCTTGCGATCAAAGCCGATGATCTGCGTCTGCACCCACACCTCGGTGCCCAGCTTCACCTCGTGCAGATAATTGATATGCGCCTCCAGCGTGAACAGTGAATTACCGCTTTGCCCGCGGCTGTCGGCGTCCAGGCCAATGCGCTCCATCAGGGCATCGGTCGCGTAGCTGAAGATCAGCAGGTAGAAGGCATCGCGCAGGTGCCCGTTGTAATCGACCCAGTCCTCCTGGACCGTGGTGCGGTAGGTGATCAGAGCGGGCATCGTGGCCTCCTTAATCGCTGAATGACAGGCCGTGGCTGGCCTTGCTGGTTTTCACCGCTTCCAGTACCGCCAGCAGGGTGTCGTCACGGTAGCGCTCCAGTGCAGCGATGCTGCGCTCGCCCTGTTGCTCAGCGGTGCCGCTCACCACATCGTCGATCAGCTTGTCGGTCAGTTCCGGTGCTGGCAGGTACGTCCAGGGCAGCTTCAGGGCAGGGCCGAACTGTGACATGAAGTGGCGCATGCCGGCATCGCCACCGGCCAGGGTATAGGTCAGAAACGTGCCCATGAACGACCAGCGCAAGCCTGCGCCGAAGCGAATCGCGTCGTCGATTTCGCCCGTGGTGGCAACCCCGTCGTTGACCAGGTGCAGGGCCTCGCGCCATAGCGCTTCGAGCAGGCGGTCGGCGATGAAGCCTGGCACTTCCTTGCGCACATGCAGCGGGCGCATGCCGAGCGCGGTGTAGATGGTTTTGGCAGCTTCAATGGCCTCGGGTGAGGTGCGGCTACCGCCGACGATCTCCACCAGCGGCAGCAGGTAAACCGGGTTGAACGGGTGGCCGACGACGCAGCGTTCAGGGTGAGTCGACGACTCGTAGAACTCGCTGGGCAACAGGCCCGAAGTGCTTGAGCCGATGAGTGCATCAGGCTTGGCTGCGGCGCTGATTTTTGCGTGCAGGTCGAGCTTGAGGTCCAGACGCTCTGGTGCGCTTTCCTGGATGAAATCGGCGTTGCGCACGCATTCCTCGATGGTTGCCACGAACTTCAGGCGGTCTTGCGATGCGCCAGGGGCCAGGCCTTGTTTTTCCAGTGCCGGCCAGGCGTTGGCGACACGTTTGCGCAGTGCCTGTTCGGCGCCGGGCGCCGGGTCCCAGGCCACCACGTCCAGGCCATGGGCCAGGGCGCGGGCGACCCAGCCGCTGCCGATCACGCCGCTACCCAAGGCGGCGAAGGTTCTGATTTCAGTGATAAAGGGCATAGCTAGTCCTCAGGGTAAAACACAGTCATCAGGGTTCATGGCTAACCCTGTGGGAGCGGGCATGCCCGCGAACACCGGCGCGGCCGGTGCCATCCATCGCGTTGCCTGCTTCGCGGGCACGCCCGCTCCCACAGGGTCTTCGGCGCATTTGCCATCGTTGAAAGGATCAGCGGCGCTTGAGGTTCATTTTTTCCCGGCCTTCTGCCGGGCTGAGCACGCGGCCACCCATGCGGGTGATGATCTCGCTGGCGCGTTCCACCAGTTGGCCATTGCTGGCCAGCACGCCACGGTCCAGATACAAGTTGTCTTCCAGGCCCACCCGCACATTGCCGCCGAGCAACACGGCCTGCGCGGCCATGGGCATCTGCATGCGGCCGATGCCGAAGCCGGCCCAAGTGACGTTGGCCGGCAGGTTGTCGACCATGGCCTTCATGGTGGTGGTGTCGGCCGGTGCGCCCCACGGGATGCCCAGGCACAGCTGGAACAACGGGTCTTCGAGCAGGCCTTCCTTCATCATTTGCTTGGCGAACCACAGGTGGCCGGTGTCGAAGATTTCCAGCTCGGCCTTCACCCCCAGTTCGGTAATGCGCTTGGCGCCGGCGCGCAGTTGGACCGGGGTGGACACGTAGATCGAGTTGCCGTCACCGAAATTGAGGGTGCCGCAATCGAGGGTGCAGATTTCCGGCAACAGTGCTTCGACATGGGCCAGGCGCTCCAGCGGGCCGATCAGGTCGGTGCCCGGGCCGAACGCCAGCGGCGTTTCACCCGGGCCGATTTCCAGGTCGCCGCCCATGCCGGCGGTGAGGTTGACGATGATGTCCACGTCGGCTTCGCGGATACGCTCCATGACTTCGCGGTACAGCGCCACATCGCGGCTGAAACGGCCGGTCTGCGGGTCGCGGACGTGGCAGTGGACCACGGTGGCACCTGCTTTGGCGGCTTCCACGGCGGCTTCGGCGATCTGCTTGGGGGTAACCGGGACCAGGTGGCTTTTCGAGGCGGTGTCGCCGGCGCCGGTGAGGGCGCAGGTGATGATGACGTCGTGGTTCATGGTGCAGTTCCTTGTAATGTCGGTGTTGGCTTTTTCGCGGGCATGCCCGCTCCCACAGGATCAATGTGATCCCGAGTGTGGCGCTGTACCTGTGGGAGCGGGCGTGCCCGCGAAAGGGCCCTGTCAGTTGGCGGTAAGCTTGAGGTTGTCCGCGGCCGGCTTGCCATCGAAGGTGGTCACACCCTCAAGCCAGCGGGCCTTGTCCTCTGGGTGGTCCTTGAGCCACTGGCGGGCTGATTCCAGCGCGTCCTTGTGGTCGAGCAGTGGCTGCATCATGCGGCTCTCGTCCTCGGCGCTGAACTTAAGGTTGGCCAGCAGGCGGTGGGCATTGGGGCAGCGTTCGGCGTAGTCCGGCGCCGTCACTGTCCACACCGTCGCACGGCCTTCGTCAGGGCCGAGCGCATCCCGGCTGTCACCCAGGTAGGCCATGTCGATGTTCACGTTCATCGGGTGCGGCGCCCAACCGAAGAACACCACGGCCTCCTTGCGCCGCACCGCGCGGTCGACGGCGGCGAGCATGCCGGCCTCGCTGGACTCGACCAGCTGGAACTTGCCCAGGTCGAACTGGTTCTTGGTGATCATTGCCTTGATCTGCGTGTTGGCGCCGGAACCCGGTTCGATGCCATAGATCTTGCCGCCCAGCTCTTTCTCGAACTTGTGGATGTCGGCGAAGGTCTTCAAGCCCTTGTCGTAGAGGTATTTCGGCACGGCCAAGGTGGCGCGCGCGTCCTCCAGGCTTGGCTTGTCCAGCACTTTGACCTGGTTGGCATCGACGAACGGGGTGATGGTCTGGGTCATGATCGGGTTCCAGTAACCCAGGAACATGTCCAGGCGTTTGTCGCGTATGCCGGCGAAGATGATCTGTTGCGAGGCACTGGTCTGTTTGGTCTGGTACCCCAGGCCGTCGAGCAGTACCTGGGCCATGGCGCTGGTGGCAATGACGTCGGTCCAGTTGACCACGCCAAGGCGCACGTTTTTGCAGGCGGCGGGCTCGGCGGCGAAAAGCGGGGTGGCGACGATGCTGCTCAGGGCAAGGGGCAACAGGCTGCGGCGGATCAAGCTGTGCATGGTGGCTCTCCATCGGCAGTGCATATTGTTATTGAGGGCGGCCTCTGCGGACCGTGTGAATACGCTACGCTGGCGCCACCTTGCCCAAGCGCACGCTAGCGACAGGAATTAGCACCGGGGCGACCAGTTTTCTGTGGAGGAGGGGATGATGGAGACGATAGCCTTTCTGTTGGTGCCCGGCTTTTCCGCCATGGGGTTCATTTCGGCGGTGGAGCCACTGCGGGTTGCCAATCGTTTTGGTGGGCAGTTGTATCGGTGGCAGGTGCTTAGCCTGGACGGTGAGGCGGTGCTGGCGAGCAATGGCATGTCGATCAATGCCGATGCCGCCCTGGGGGAGGGGGAGCCAGCCAACATTCTGCTGGTGGTTGCAGGCTTCGAACCGCTGGCCAATGTCGCACCCAAACTGCTGCATGCGCTGCGCCGGCTCAACCACGAAGCGGTCATGCTCGGTGGCATCGATACGGGCGCGATGGTGCTGGCCGAGGCAGGGCTGCTCGAGGGCTACCGGGCGACACTGCATTGGGAGGCCCTTGAGGCATTCAAGGAGCGCTATCCAGGCCTTCAAGCCACCCAGGAGCTGTTCGAGATCGACCGCAGCCGCATCACCTGTGCCGGCGGAACGGCCTCGATCGATCTGATGCTGTACTTGATTGCCCAGTCCCACGGCAGCGAACTGGCGGTCAAGGTGTCCGAGCAGTTCGTGCTGGGTCGTATCCGTCAGCGCCAGGACCACCAGCGCATGCAGATCGGTGCGCGTTATGGCATCAGCAACAAGAAGCTGATCCATGCCATTGGCGAAATGGAAAAACACATCGAACCACCGCTGAGCACGCTGGATCTGGCTGCCGCGATCAAGGTGACCAGGCGTCAACTGGAGCGTTTGTTTCGCATGCACCTTGATGCAACACCGAGCAGTTTCTATCTCGCGTTACGGCTGGACAAGGCGCGCCAGTTGCTGGCTCAGACCGACATGTCGGTGACTGAGATCAGCCTTGCGTGTGGGTTTGAACTGCCTTCGTATTTCACGCGGCGCTACAAGCTGAGGTTTGGGCGGTGCCCGCGGGAGGAACGTAGGCCTGGCGGTGCAAAGTGAGCTTCAATCCAGCTCGCGCTCGAGAATCGCCCTCAGTTTTTCGCGGTTCCTCGCTTGCAGGTCCTTGCGAAGCGGGGCGAAGCCCGCTGCATTGAAGCGTGCACCCAGATGGTCGAATATCAGGTTCAACTTTCTGGTGGGCTCGATCGGGTCGGTAATGCAGTAGGCATAAAACAGGATCGCAACCGGGACTTGGTCCCCTTCATGGTCCATTTCGATACTGAGATGTGAAGAGGCGTTCATGACGGTGAAGGTACGCGTACCTGCCGACTGCAGAGCGGCTTGAACATTTTCGTCGAGGCTCTTGAACCAAGGCCCTTTCTCGCGGGGTGGGGGTAGATAGCCACTGTAAACATCGCTTAATGCAAGCAAGTGCGGCTCATACACGATGGTTTTATGAGTATGTTCGAACAGGGTGAATTTCAGTGATTGCAAGGTGGCGAGAGCGACAGTGAACCATTGCTGAGGCTGGGTTTCCATCGAGTATTTTTCATTGGCCACTGCTTGTGAATAACGCAGGCATAGCTGCAAATCTTCCCATGTATCGAGTGTCAGCCAGGGCGCAGGCTTGATGCTTAGCCGCTCCTCGAATATTCGGGTGTCCAGGCTCGTATCGTCCATGTGGCATTGCTCCTTGATGGATGCAGATGACCAGAACCGGGTACCAGCGCGCGCTGGTACCCGGCCTCGCTAATCAGATAGCGAGAAACGCGCCGAGGTCGCCTTTGATCTTCTCATTCACAAGATCACGTGCAGCGTCGAAGTGACGAACGCTGAACGTGCCTTGTTGCGAAGCGCGATAAACGCGGGTAGAGGTTTTGTCGACCTTGCGGGTCAGGGCGCCTTCACGCTCGACTTTCGAGTCGTAGCTGGCCTGGAAGCTGGTCATGTGCATCGCAGGCAGGCCTTGTGGCGTCATTTCGCACTGGGCGACCACGAAGTTGCTCGATTTGCCGGTTTCGCTATGGCTGTGCTTTTCCAGGTGCGCCTTGACTTCCGGTTTCTGCACGACAATTTGCAGAACACGCCGGGCGCAGGCGGCGCGACGAGGGTCCGCGGAGACGCTGATGGTGACGGACTTGGTAATCAGCTCTGCCAGGGTCAGGTTGTCCTCATCAATGGCATCTTCGGCATGTGCTGCGCCCGTCATGGTCCAGCCGAACTTGATCAGGCCATCGTTGTAGAAGTTGTACCACTCGCGCTGCTGGGTTTCCTTGTCGAACTTCTTGTTGGCCAGTTCGGTCATCAAGCGCATGCCGGCCAGGATGTCTTCCGCAATGTTGGCAGGCACATTGTCAGCGAAGATGCAGATGGTCTGGCCGGTAGCGGCTACGCGCTCTTGACCCTCTTTGCGGATTTTTTCCATTTCAACTTTGATGTCAGCCACTTTGTAATTCCTTGATAGTTGTGAGTTCCAAGACGCACATGGGGAGCACGTGGTCTGAGGGCACTATCGAGCAATCAAGCAGGGGGCATCAGCGGCATGTTGTTCCTCTGGAGCTGATCCTTCACTCGCGCGAGCTGATCAATCTTCGGGTGCCAGCTCGTCACTGTTTTGCAGGCCCAGGCTGCGCAAGTACTCCGCTCGCTCATCGCTGCGCTGTGCAATGCAGCTGTTCCAGGCGATCTGGTAGGTCTTGCTGCCTGGTTGTTCAGCATGGGTTTCGACCTTGCAGTCTGCATCGCGCAGTTGGCTCCAGACTTGCTCGGCTGCGTCAATTCGCGACATCAGGCCAGCCTCGTCGCCAAACTGATCACGCATGCGCTCGATCAGGTCGTCGTAGGCCGACTGCAGTTCACGCTCGGCGATCTGCTTGTTGAATGCTGCGCAGGCGAAGGTCTGCTGGTCGGTCTCCACATTGTCGCAAGGTGTGCTTTCTTCCTCGCTGGCCTGGGCTCCGCTCACGATGGCCAGCAGCACCAGCCATGCCATTGATTTCATCCGTTTTCTCCTCAACAGGCTGTCGAATCGCAGGGATTCTCGCTCAGCCTGAGGTCCGGTGGTAGCTCCCTGGTCAAATGTTCATGTACCGGCCGCAAATGGCGTTATCGAGACTGTCTCTCATCCCCGGAACACGCGCCAGACGCGCTCTTGTCGCGCATTGACGCTTTCGGCAAACCCCCTGTCGTTTTTGCACCGGGGCGCCTCGGGGCACAGGCATATGCTGGCCTCAAAGCGCCGGCAGAAGGTTTGGCGCGACCCAACTCTATAAAAGGGGACAGCCTGATGAGCCCAGCCGAATTACACTCCGACAGCATCGTCATTGATGGCCTGATCATCGCCAAATGGAACCGCGAGCTGTTCGAAGACATGCGCAAAGGCGGCCTCACTGCTGCCAACTGCACGGTGTCGGTCTGGGAAGGGTTCAAGGCTACCGTCGACAACATTGCGTCCAGCCAGAAACTGATCCGCGACAACAGCGACCTGGTGATGCCGGTGCGCACCACCGCCGACATCCGCAAGGCCAAGGAGTTGGGCAAGACCGGCATCCTCTTCGGCTTCCAGAACGCCCATGCGTTCGAGGACCAGATCGCTTATGTGGACGTGTTCAAGCAGCTGGGCGTGGGCATCGTGCAGATGTGCTACAACACCCAGAACCTGGTTGGCACCGGCTGCTACGAGCGTGACGGCGGGCTGTCCGGCTTCGGCCGCGAGATCGTTGCCGAGATGAACCGTGTCGGCATCATGTGCGACCTGTCCCATGTTGGCTCCAAGACTTCCGAAGAAGTCATCCTCGAATCGAAAAAGCCGGTGTGCTACTCGCACTGCCTGCCCTCGGGCCTGAAAGAGCACCCGCGCAACAAGTCGGACGAAGAGCTGAAGTTCATCGCTGATCACGGCGGTTTCGTTGGCGTCACCATGTTCGCGCCGTTCCTGGCCAAAGGCATTGACTCGACTATCGATGACTACGCCGAAGCCATCGAGTACACCATGAATATCGTCGGTGAAGACGCCATCGGTATCGGTACCGACTTCACCCAGGGTCACGGCCAGGACTTCTTCGAATACCTGACCCATGACAAGGGCTACGCCCGCCGTCTGACCAACTTCGGCAAGATCATCAACCCACTGGGAATTCGCACCGTCGGCGAATTCCCCAACCTCACCGAGACCTTGCTCAAGCGCGGCCACTCCGAGCGTGTGGTACGCAAGATCATGGGCGAGAACTGGGTAAACGTCCTCAAGGATGTCTGGGGCGAGTAAGCCGCTCTCCAAGCCTGATAGCCCCTGCCAGCAACGCCGGGGCACCCACAAAAAATTTTTATGGAGTTGAGTTTCCATGGCCAAAATCGCCCCGCAATTGCCAATCGAAGTCGACAGCGAGACCGGTGTCTGGACCAGCGACGCCTTGCCGATGCTGTATGTGCCTCGGCATTTCTTCGTCAATAACCATATGGGCATCGAGGAAGTGCTGGGTGCCGATGCCTATGCCGAAATCCTCTACAAGGCTGGCTACAAGTCCGCCTGGCACTGGTGTGAAAAAGAGGCCGAGTGCCATGGTCTGGAAGGCGTAGCGGTGTTCGAGCACTACATGAAGCGTCTGAGCCAGCGTGGCTGGGGCCTGTTCGAGATTCAGGATATCGACCTGGATAAAGGTACCTGCAGCGTAAAGCTCAAGCACTCTGCGTTCGTGTACGTCTATGGCAAGTGCGGCCGCAAGGTCGACTACATGTTCACCGGCTGGTTCGCTGGCGCGATGGACCAGATTCTCGCTGCCCGCGGCAGCAAGATCCGCACCGTGGCCGAACAGGTTTATGGTGGGTCGGAAGAAGGCCACGAAGATGGCCTGTTCGTTACAAAGCCGTTGTAAGCCGGAGATAGCGTCATGGCATTCGAAGCAATGTTCCAGCCGATCCAGATCGGCAAACTGACCATCCGCAACCGTGTGCTCAGCACCGCGCACGCCGAGGTCTACGCCACTGACGGCGGCATGACGACCGACCGCTATGTGAAATACTACGAAGAGAAGGCCAAGGGCGGCATCGGCCTGGCCATCTGTGGCGGCTCGTCGGTGGTGGCCATCGACAGCCCGCAGGAATGGTGGGCATCGGTCAACCTGTCGACCGACCGCATCATCCCGCACTTCCAGAACCTTGCCGACGCCATGCACAAGCATGGCGCCAAGATCATGATCCAGATTACCCACATGGGCCGTCGCTCGCGTTGGGACGGCTTCAACTGGCCGACGCTGATGTCGCCATCGGGTATTCGCGAACCTGTGCACCGCGCCACCTGCAAAACCATCGAGGTGGAAGAGATCTGGCGGGTAATCGGCAACTACGCGCAGGCTGCGCGTCGCGCCAAAGAGGGCGGCCTGGACGGCGTGGAATTGTCGGCGGTGCACCAGCACATGATCGACCAGTTCTGGAGCCCGCGGGTCAACAAGCGTACCGACGAATGGGGCGGCACCTTTGAAGGCCGCATGAAATTTGGCCTGGAAGTACTGAAAGCCGTACGCGCCGAAGTGGGTGACGACTTCTGCGTGGGCATGCGTATCTGTGGTGACGAGTTCCACCCCGATGGCCTCAGCCACGAGGACATGAAGCAGATCGCCGCCTACTACGACGCCACCGGCATGCTCGACTTCATCGGCGTGGTCGGCTCGGGTTGCGATACTCACAACACCCTGGCCAACGTCATCCCCAACATGAGCTACCCGCCGGAGCCGTTCCTGCACCTGGCGGCCGGTATCAAGGAAGTGGTCAAGGTCCCGGTACTGCACGCGCAGAACATCAAAGACCCGAACCAGGCCACGCGCATCCTTGAAGGCGGCTACGTGGACATGGTCGGCATGACCCGTGCACACATCGCAGACCCGCACCTGATCGCCAAGATCAAGATGGGCCAGATCGACCAGATCAAGCAGTGCGTCGGTGCCAACTACTGCATCGACCGCCAGTACCAGGGCCTGGATGTGCTGTGCATCCAGAACGCCGCGACCTCCCGTGAATACATGGGTGTGCCGCACATCATCGAGAAGACCACCGGCGTCAAGCGCAAGGTGGTGGTGGTTGGTGCCGGCCCTGCCGGTATGGAGGCGGCCCGCGTGGCTGCCGAACGCGGCCACGACGTGACCCTGTTCGAGAAGAGGGACCAGATCGGCGGGCAGATCACCATCGCCGCCAAGGCCCCGCAGCGTGACCAGATTGCCGGTATCACCCGCTGGTACCAGCTTGAACTGGCTCGCCTGAAAGTCGACTTGCGCCTGGGCACTGCCGCGGATGTGGCCGCCATTCAGGACCTGCGCCCGGACGTCATCGTGCTGGCGGTAGGTGGGCACTCGTACCTGGAGCAGAACGAGCACTGGGGCGCCGCTGAAGGGCTGGTGGTCAGCAGCTGGGATGTGCTCGATGGCAAGGTCGCGCCGGGCAAGAACGTGCTGGTGTATGACACCATCTGCGAATTCACCGGTATGTCGGTGGCCGACTTCATCGCCGACAAAGGCAGCCAGGTCGAGATCGTCACCGACGACATCAAGCCAGGCGTGGCCATGGGTGGTACCACTTTCCCCACCTACTACCGCAGCATGTACCCCAAAGAAGTGATCATGACCGGCGACATGATGCTGGAAAAGGTCTACCGCGAAGGCGACAAGCTGGTGGCGGTACTGGAGAACGAATACACCGGCGCCAAGGAAGAGCGCGTGGTCGATCAGGTAGTGGTCGAGAACGGCGTGCGCCCTGACGAAGAGCTGTACTACGCGCTCAAGGAAGGTTCGCGCAACAAGGGTCAGATCGACGTGGAGGCGCTGTTCGCCATCAAGCCACAGCCGATCCTGAGCCAGCCGGGCGAAGGCTACCTGCTGTACCGCATCGGCGACTGCGTGGCCCAGCGCAACGTGCATGCGGCGATCTACGACGCCTTGCGCCTCTGCAAGGACTTCTGATCGTTAACAGTCGCCGCCATCGGGCGCGATCCCTGTAGGAGCGGGTTCACCCGCGAATGCGTCAGCACTGACAACACTGTTGCCTGACCGGATGCATTCGCGGGTGGACCCGCTCCTACATGGGGCCAGTCTCGCCCTCTGGTCGGCGCAAGAATCCAGCTGTTTGTGGGGAGTCTCCCATGTTGAACACCCTTCTACCCATCCTGCTGTTCGCTGCCCTTGGCCTGGCAGTGCTCGGTGCCTTGCGCCGGGTGCGCATGTGGCGCCGTGGCCGGCCGTCCAAGGTCAACCTGATCGGCGGCCTGCTGGCCATGCCGCGCCGCTACCTGGTGGACCTGCACCATGTGGTTGAGCGCGACAAATACATGTCCAAGACCCACGTGGCCACTGCGGGCGGCTTTGTGCTGTCTGCCGCCCTGGCCATTCTGGTGCATGGTTTTGGCCTGCAGAGCAAGATCCTCGGCTACGCACTGCTGGTAGCCACGGTGATCATGTTCACCGGTGCCATCTTTGTCTTCAAACGCCGCCTCAACCCGCCCTCTCGCCTGTCCAAGGGCCCGTGGATGCGCCTGCCGAAGAGTTTGCTGGCGTTCGCCGTGAGCTTCTTCATTGCCACCCTGCCGGTCGCCGGTATCCTGCCGGCCAACACCGGTGGCTGGGTGATGGTCGCCATTCTGGGCCTGGGCGTGCTGTGGGGTGTGTCGGAGCTGTTCTTTGGCATGACCTGGGGCGGCCCGATGAAGCACGCCTTCGCCGGTGCCTTGCACCTGGCCTGGCACCGCCGTGCCGATCGCTTCGGCGGCGGCCGCTCCACCGGCCTAAAGCCGCTGGATCTGGAAGACCCGAACGCCCCTCTGGGTGTGGAAAAACCGGTGGACTTCACCTGGAACCAGCTGCTTGGCTTTGATGCCTGCGTGCAGTGCGGTAAATGTGAAGCCATGTGCCCGGCCTTTGCCGCTGGCCAGCCGCTGAACCCGAAAAAACTCATCCAGGACATGGTTATCGGCCTTGCCGGTGGCACTGACGCGCAATTCGCCGGCAGCCCGTACCCTGGCAAACCGATCGGCGAACACGGCGGCAATCCGCACCAGCCGATCGTCAATGGCCTGGTCGACGCCGAAACGCTGTGGTCCTGCACCACCTGCCGTGCCTGCGTCGAAGAGTGCCCGATGATGATCGAGCACGTCGATGCCATCGTCGACATGCGCCGCCACCTCACCCTGGAAAAGGGCGCTACCCCGAACAAGGGCGCCGAGGTGCTGGACAACCTGATCGCTACCGACAACCCCGGCGGCTTCGCCCCTGGCGGGCGCATGAACTGGGCTGCCGACCTTAACCTGCAACTGCTGTCTGAAGTCAAAGCGACCGAAGTGTTGTTCTGGGTTGGCGATGGTGCCTTCGACATGCGTAACCAGCGCACTTTGCGTTCGTTTGTCAAAGTGTTGAAAGCCTCGGGTGTGGACTTCGCCGTACTCGGCCTGGAAGAGCGCGACAGCGGCGACGTGGCGCGCCGTCTGGGCGATGAGGCTACCTTCCAGCAACTGGCCAAACGCAACATCCAGACCTTGGCCAAGTACAAGTTCCAGCGCATCGTCACCTGCGATCCGCACAGCTTCCATGTGCTGAAGAACGAATACGGCGCCTTGGGCGGTGATTACCAGGTGCAGCACCACAGCACCTACATCGCCGAACTGATCGCGGCCAAGAAGCTCAACCTCGGCCAGCACAAGGGCGGCAGCGTCACCTACCACGATCCGTGCTACCTGGGTCGCTACAACGGCGAGTACGAAGCCCCGCGCGAAGTGCTCAAGGCGCTGGGGATCGAGGTGCGCGAGATGCAGCGCTCGGGCTTCCGTTCCCGTTGCTGCGGTGGTGGTGGCGGTGCGCCGATCACTGACATCCCTGGCAAGCAGCGTATTCCCGATATGCGCATGGACGACATCCGTGAGACCGAGGCCGAGCTGGTAGCTGTGGGTTGCCCACAGTGCACCGCCATGCTTGAAGGCGTGGTCGAACCGCGCCCGCAGATCAAGGACTTGGCTGAACTGGTAGCCGACGTGCTGATCGAGGAGGACGGCTCCACTGTCCCAAAGCCGCAAACGGCTAAACGTGAACCTGCGGAGGTGCACTGATGAGCGACATTATCCGCCGCGACCCACGCGCCGAGTGGATCGCCCGTAACCGTCTGCACCCGCTGCATGCCGCGATGCAGACGCAACAGACCAGCTGGATGGGGCCTAACGGCATTATCCGCAAAAACCCGCATGCGATTGCCGCAGGCTTTGTCGGCCCGGCCGGCATCAAGCGTATCGACCGCAGCGGCGCCCAGCAGGGTACCGGTGCGGGTGGGCGACGCACGGCGGCGGTCGAGGTCAAGTTGCCACTGCACCAGGTGCCGGAGCCGGCGTTCTACATTGCCGTCGTGCCGGACATGGTTGGTGGCCGCCTGAGCAGCCACGACCGCGACCTGCTCGGCCTGGCCCACAGCCTGGCCGGCAGCGACGGGGCAGTGTTGGCAGTGGTGTTCAACGAGCACAAGGAAAGCAACTTTTCCACAGCCGGTGTCGACCGCCTGCTGGTTATCGAAGGCGAGGCCTTTGAAGGTTATGCACCGGAGCAACTGGTGCAAGGCCTGCGGACTGTGGATAACCAGTTCACGCCGCGCCACTGGTTGCTGCCCGACAGCCGCACCGGTGGCGGTGAACTGGGTCGGCGCCTGGGCGCAGCGCTGGGCGAGCGCCCGGCAACGCGGGTATGGCAGGTCAAGGACGGCCAGTGCATTGGCCGCGCCGGTGCCGGCCAGCAAGACCTGCAACGCGCCGTGCCGCGCCTGATCCTGGCGGCAGCCGAGTGCGCCGAGCCGGTCAGCGAGACTCGTCACGAAGCGCTGCCGGTGGAGTTGTCCACAAGTGTGGTGCGCAGCCTGCCGCGCATCGAAGACCTTGGCTCGGTGGCCGTCGACCCGGCCACCATTGCCATGGCTGAAGCCGAGTTCATCGTCTCGGGCGGCAACGGTGTCAAGGACTGGGACCTGTACCACAAGGCCACCGCAGCCCTCGGCGCTACCGAAGGTGCCTCGCGGGTGGCAGTGGACGACGGCTTCATGCCGCGTAACCGCCAAGTGGGGGCTACCGGCACCTGGGTTACCGCGCGTGTCTACGTGGCTGTGGGTATCTCGGGTGCGATCCAGCACCTGCAGGGTATCGGTGCCTGCGACAAGGTGGTGGCGATCAACATGGATCCGGGCTGCGACATGATCAAACGGGCTGACCTGTCGGTGATTGGCGACAGCTCGGCGATTCTCAAGGCGTTGATCGAGGCTGTGGAAAACTTCCGCAGCGGCGGCCAACGCGACGCGGCATAAGGGCACGAGCATGAGTACGAAAGTGATCAGCCTGGTTTCCATTGGTGCCCACCCCAGCTCCGGCCGCGCCCGCCGCGCCGAGCAGGATGCCCGCGCCGTGGAGCTGGGTTTGCAGCTGGCTGGGGATAACTTGCAGGTGGTGCATGCTGGCGATCCACAGGAAGAGGCCTTGCGCGCTTACCTGGGCATGGGCCTGGACCACCTCGACGTGCTGGAGCAACCGGCCGGGGCCGATGTGCTGGGCGTGCTGGGCGATTATCTGCGCGACGCCGGAGCCCAACTGGTGCTGACCGGCAGCCAGGCCGAGACTGGCGAGGGTTCGGGCATGTTGCCGTTCCTGCTGGCCGAAAAGCTCGGCTGGCCGCTGATTGTCGGGTTGGCTGAGGTGGAGTCGATCGACAACGGCACCGCGCAGGTGTTGCAGGCTTTGCCGCGTGGTCAGCGGCGTCGCTTGAAGGTGCGTTTGCCATTGCTGGCGACTGTGGATAACGCGGCGCCCAAGCCGCGCCAGAGCGCTTTTGGGCCTGCGCGCCGGGGGGTATTGGCGGCGCGTAATGTGGCCATTGTCGAAGATGAGCTGTTGGCTGAAGCCGAGTTGCAACCGGCCCGTCCAAGGCCCAAGCGCTTGAAGGTGATCAAGGCCAAGAGTGGCGCCGACCGGATGAAGGCCGCAACGGCCAAGGCCAGCGGCGGTGGGGGTAAGGTGTTGAAGGACGTTTCGCCACAGGAAGGCGCCGAAGCCATCCTCAAGCTGTTGGTGGAAGAGGGCGTGCTGCGCTAAAGGCTCATGCACTCCCCGGCAAGGCGTTCTCCTGGAGCAACGCTAAATTACTGATTTTCCAGTGACCGAGTGCGGGCGGGCATGCCCCGCCAACACCGGCGCAGCCGGTGCCAGGCACTGGGTCTCCTGCTCCACGGGACAAGCCCGCTTCCACAAGGGCGTCCCGATCTGCCAGACGCACATTCTATCTGTGCATAAGTCCCTGCCGGACCCATCACACTGCTCGTCAGGCACGGATATGCATGCCTCCAGCTCGTATTGCCCACAATCGCTGTTAGCTGCTCTGTGGATAATCTGTTGGGCACTAGCTGGAGTACGCGTAGGGCGTGGCTTGCGAAGAAATGATTAAAAAACGATCAAGGTGGGTCAGAAGTCTCGAATTCTTGATTATCAGAGCTTTGAACCGCTTATCCACAGAACTACAGTTGTCGGCTCCGTGTTTTGCTCACAAAGTCTGTTAGTGTCTCTGTGGACAAGTTGTACGGAGTGCACTGTAGCCCTTTAAAAACAAGGGCTCCGTTGTTTTGATCAAAAATTGATCATCTGCTTGAATCCGATTGATACCTGTGGGCACTGACAGAATTGCCAGTGTTTGAGTACGCGGCGGCTGGATATCCTCCATAGAACCATTCCAGGAGTTATCCACATGACCCTCATGCCTGCAGTTGTCAACGGATACTCACCCTATGGCTATCGAACGCATCGCGGAGCTTGTGTACTTGCGTTCAACGGCGAGCGGCGAGACCCGT
Source organism: Pseudomonas sp. BP6 (assembly GCF_017875935.1). Lineage (NCBI taxonomy): Bacteria > Pseudomonadati > Pseudomonadota > Gammaproteobacteria > Pseudomonadales > Pseudomonadaceae > Pseudomonas > Pseudomonas sp. BP6. Next base: position 5,017,231 of record NZ_JAGINI010000001.1, on the reverse strand, counting down.
TCACGGGTTGCTATCACTTGGGTAACGGTTATCGTGCCTACAATCCGGCATTGATGCGGTTTCAAGCCCAAGACTCCTTCAGTCCTTTTGGGGCAGGGGGGTTGAACGGTTATGCATATTGCGCTGGCGATCCGGTTAACCGAGTCGATCCCAGTGGCCATAGTTTTGATGTTGGGGGCTTGCTGCTGCGTGGTTTAGGTATGCTGTCGAACGGAGCGACGATTGCTTATAACTTTCTCGGACCTACGCCTGAAACCTGGATAGGCCTTAATGCCACACGAGTGAGCACCTTCGGTTCCATACTGAGCTTAGGAAGCTCCGCGGCATTGTACGCAGGGGTGCCGAGCGCTATTTTTGGCGCGAACGTGGGTACGGCAATCAGTGCTGCAGCAACGCTCACGCGAGCGATCAACGCAGCGATTGGGCCGGGGAGCCGCCCATTGAATCAGATCAAGACGAATTGGAATTTGATGACGGGAGGCTTACCCGAGGCGCCAATGCCGCACGAGTTCGTGCTGGAAGTTGTCACTCCAACTGGTAGGCCACCCGTGACCCCTTCGAATCAGAATGTCGTGTATGACATCAATGAAAGAATACGGCAGCGGAGAATTGCTGGTGCTTCGCCGCCTTCACAAGCGTTGGATATACGGCGACCGCGTAGTCAGTCAAAGTGAGCCGATTGCTATGAGGTTACGCCCTGCCGCAAAGTGCATCTTTTGCGGCAGGGCTTTTTTGTTTACTGAGCCTGCACTTCTTTCAGGTAGGCCGCCGGCTCTGCTCCCAGGTTGTTGAGCATCCGCCCGCTGTACCAGTCAATGAAGTTCACCACACCAAACTCGTAAGTCTTCGAATACGGGCCGGGTTGGTACGCGGTGGAGTTGATCCCACGCTGGTTCTCTTCCGCCAGACGACGGTCCTGGTCGTTGGTGGCGTCCCACACCTTGCGCATGTTCTCGGGGTTGTAGTCCACGCCTTCCACAGCATCCTTGTGCACCAGCCACTTGGTGGTGACCATGGTTTCCTGCGCACTGATCGGCCACACGGTGAACACGATCATGTGGTCGCCCATGCAGTGGTTCCACGAGTGCGGCAGGTGCAGGATGCGCATCGAGCCAAGGTCCGGGTTCTTGATGCGACCCATCAGCTTCTGGCAGGCCTGCTTGCCGTCCATGGTCATCGACACAGTGCCCTTGAGCAGCGGCATGCGCACGATACGGTTACGCAGGCCGTGGCTCTTGTGCAGGTAAGGGATCTTCTCGGCTTCCCAGGCTGCAGCGGAGGCGGCCACGTGGTCCTTGAATTCCTGGCTGGCGCGCGGGTCGTTGGTGTCGTCCCACTCCAGCAGGGTTTGCAGCAGTTCCGGGTGCGAACCGTTGCAGTGGTAGCACTCGCGGTTGTTTTCCAGCACCAGCTTCCAGTTTGCCTTTTCCATCAAGGTGGTTTGCACCGCCACCTTGGTGTTCTCCATGTCGTACGGTTCCATGTAATGGTCCAGCGTGGCCAGGAACTCGTCGATGGCAGGCGGGTTTTCCGCCAGGCTGATGAAGATGTAGCCGCCGGCAACCTTCACGTTCACGGGCTTGAGGCCATACTGGTTCATATCGAAGTCAGCACCCATCTCGGTGCCGGCGAACAGCAGGCGGCCGTCCAGCTCGTAAGTCCACTGGTGATATGGGCACACCAGTTTGGCCACCTTGCCTTTCTCGCTGACGCACAGGCGCGAACCGCGGTGGCGGCAGACGTTGTGGAACGCATGTACCTTGCCTTCGGCACCGCGCACTACAATGATCGGGTTCTTGCCGATCTGCAGGGTGATGTAGTTGCCCTTGGCCGGGATCTCGCAGGTCATGCCGGCGATCAACCATTCTTTATGGAAGATTTCCTGCATGTCGATCTGGAACAGACGCTCGTCGGTGTAGAAAGGCTGGGGTAGCGAGTAGGTGCGCTCGCGGGTCTGCAACATCTCGGCGGTGGCCTTGCGTGCAGGTTCAAGTGGATCGCCCAGGCTCAGGGTTGCGGTGACGTCCATCGTGTATTCCTCGGGGCCGTATGCGGCCGGCAAAAGGTGGCTAATCGTTGTTGTGGTGCCGCAAGGCTGTTTCAGACAAAACAGCGAGTTCTTTTGCCGTGGAGTGTGCGTCCGAAGACGCCGCGAACCGTATCCACGGGCGACATGGCCGATTTGAATAACGACGCGCCAGCCCTTGTGCCACGGGGCTGGTCGCGATAAGCACGTCGATGTCGCAGGCAGGAATGTACGTCGTCTTCAGCTTGCGCATTATCGCAGCCATGAAAAGGGCCATAGTCGGCCGCTGGAGATGAACATGTCCGATACCTTCCTCAATCCGGTCACTACCCAGACCTGGGCCAACGGCCGCCACATCGTGCGCTGCGTCAAGGTCATCCAGGAGACCTGGGACGTGCGCACCTTCTGCTTCATGGCCGACCAGCCGATCATGTTCTTCTTCAAGCCGGGGCAGTTCGTCACCCTGGAGCTGGAGATCGAAGGCAAGCCCGTGATGCGGTCCTACACCATCTCCAGTTCGCCGTCAGTGCCCTACAGCTTCTCGATCACCGTCAAGCGTGTGCCGGGCGGCCTGGTCTCCAACTTCCTGCACGACACCATGTACGAAGGCCTCGAGCTGCCGGTGCACGGCCCTGTGGGCCTGTTCAACGCCATCGACTTCCCGTCGAGCAAGGTGCTGTACCTGTCGGGCGGTGTGGGTATTACCCCGGTGATGTCGATGGCGCGCTGGTTCTACGACACCAACGCCAATGTCGACATGGTGTTCGTGCACAGCGCCCGTTCGCCGAAGGACATCATCTACCACCGCGAGCTGGAGCAGATGGCTTCGCGCATCCCCAACTTCAGCCTGCACATCATTTGCGAAAAGCATGGCCTGGGCGAGCCGTGGGCGGGGTACCGCGGTTACCTGAACCAGCGGCTGATGGAGCTGATCGCGCCGGACTACATGGAGCGCGTGGTGTTCTGCTGCGGCCCGACGCCGTACATGACAGCGGTCAAGCGCCTGCTCGAAGCGGTCGGCTTCGACATGGCGAATTACCATGAGGAATCGTTCGGCGCGACGCCGGCAGAAGCCAAGGCCGATGCCGTGGAGCACGCCGAGCAGGCGGCCGATGCACCGGAACTGGACGTGTCCGACCTCAATCTGGTGGAGTTCATCGGCAGCGAGAAGAGCATCCGCATCGCCCCGGGCGAGACCGTGCATGCGGCGGCAGCCAAGGTTGGCCTGATGATCCCGAAAGCCTGCGGCATGGGTATCTGCGGCACCTGCAAGGTGCTCAAGCTGGGCGGCGAGGTGGAGATGGAGCACAACGGCGGCATCACCGAAGAGGACGAAGCCGAGGGTTACATCCTGTCGTGCTGCAGCGTGCCGAAAGGGGATGTGCGGATCGATTACTGATCCAGTGGCCAGTCTGGATTCTTCGCGGGCACGCCCGCTCCCACAGGGTCATCGCTATCTTCAGGACTGCGGTGAACCTTGCGGGAGCGGGCGTGCCCGCGAATGCTTCTAGGTGCGGAACCGGGCTACCAGGCCATTGAGGTCTACCGCCAGGCGCGACAGCTCGGCACTCGCCGCGCTGGTCTGATGCGCCCCAGTAGCGCTCTGCACCGACAGGTCGTTGATGTTCACCAGGTTGCGGTCCACTTCCCGCGCTACCTGAGCCTGCTCTTCCGCCGCACTGGCAATCACCAGGTTGCGCTCGTTGATCTGCGCCACCGCGCCGGCGATGGTGTCCAGTGCCATGCCCGCGCCACGGGCGATGTTCAATGTCGACTCGGCACGCTCGGTGCTGGTGCGCATCGATTCTACCGCCTCTTCCGTGCCGCCTTGGATGCTGCCGATCATGCGCTCGATTTCGCTGGTCGACTGTTGGGTACGGTGAGCCAGTGCCCGCACCTCATCCGCCACCACGGCAAAACCACGGCCCGCTTCACCGGCGCGCGCCGCTTCGATGGCTGCGTTGAGCGCCAGCAGGTTGGTCTGGTCGGCCAGGCCACGGATCACGTCGAGCACCTTGCCAATGTCGCGCGACTGCTCGGCCAGGTGGGTGATCAGCTTGGCGGTAGCTTGCACATCACCGCTCATGCGCTCGATTGCACCCACGGTTTCCATCACCAGGTCACGACCATCACCGGTGGAGCGGCTGGCTTCACTGGACGCTTCTGAGGTGCTCACGGCATTGCGCGCCACTTCTTCCACTGCGCTGGTCATTTCGGTGACTGCAGTGGCGGCCTGTTCAATCTCATTGTTCTGCTGCTGCAGGCCACGGGCACTTTCGTCGGTGACGGAATTCAACTCTTCTGCTGCCGAGGCCAGCTGGGTGGCGGAGCCGGCGATCTGCTGCAAGGTGTCGCGCAGCTTGTCCTGCATGCGCGCCATGGCGCGCAACAACCGGGCGGCTTCGTCGGTGCCCTCTGCGCGGATGACGTGGGTCAGGTCGCCGTCGGCGACTTGTTCGGCGCTTTTGAGCGCTTCTTCGATCGGTTTGACGATGCTGCGGGTCAGCAGGAAGGCGCAGGCGAAGGTCAGTACGGTGGCGGCAACCAGCAGGCCGATCACCAGGGCGAAAGCGCTGGCATACTGGCTGGCGGCTTTCTCGTTGGTGGCGCGAGTCTGATCAGTGTTGATGCGTACCAAGGTGTCCATGACCTTGTTGATCTGCTCGGAGTTGGCCAGCAGGTCGCGGTTGAGCAGGTCCTGCAGTTCATCCAGGCGGTCGGCCTGGCTCAGTGTGCGCATGCGTGATTCCAGTTGGCGGTACTGGTTGAGCAACTGACCGTACTGGTCGAATGCTGCCTGTTCGTCGGCGGCGATGATCATTGGCAGGTAGGCCTGGCGTGCCCGGTCGATCTGGCTGTTGCGCTGGTCCAGAAGATTGAGGGTATCGCGTTGGGTTGCCGGCTCGCGGTTGAGCAGCAGGCGATAGGAAAGCGTGCGCATGCGCAGGTTCAGCGCGGTGAGTTCGTCGAGGATCTTGATGCTGGGCACGCTGACTTGCTCGATGGCAACGCCCGCCTGGCGGATGTTGCCCATCTGCACCAGGGAGAAGATACCAAGGCCGAGCATCAGCAGGCCGATGAGCGCGAAGCCGAGAAGCGCGCGCGGGGCGATATTCATGTTGCGTAGGGACATGGAGAGGAGGATCCAGGCAAGTGGGAAAAGAGCGACAAAACATGACTTGCCGGGCTATCGGTCGTGACTGGCCAGTCTTGAATGCGTTCGGGGAAAATTGTGCAACCGCTGGCCTTTTCCTGACCGGCGGTTGATCCAGGTCGGAACAAGGGGTCGATTACCCTGTCAATCTGCGGGTCAGACACCTTATGAATCCGATATTTAATGGCGATAGGGCGCACTTTTCTTTATCGTGTGTGCCCCTCGCAACAACCTGAGATAGACCCATGCTGGAAGCTTCCCTGAATCAAATCGAGCAACTGGTCAGCGACCTGATGCAGAAAAACGCTCAACTCATCGAGCAGAACACCGCCCTTGGCCAGGAACTGGCCCAGGCCAAGGAAGAGAACGAAACCCTGCAGCTGTCGCTGATGGAGCAGGAAGAGAAGAACGGCGCTACCGCAGCACGCATCCAGGCCCTGGTCGAGCGCGCCAGCGCGGGCGTTGTTGGCGCATGAGACTGCAGGAGCAGCCGATCAATGTCGTGTCGATTCTCGGCATCGACTATTCGATCAAGGCGCCCGAAGGCCAGGAAGAAACCCTGGCCCAGGCGGTACGGATGCTCAACAAAGCCCTTAACGAGACCAAGCGTCAGTACCCGACCTTGATCGGTGACAAACTGCTGGTGCTGGCTGCCCTTAACCTGTGCTCCAAACAGGTCGAACTGCAGAAAGAGCATCAGCAGACCCTTGCGCGTACTCAAGCGCAGATCGATGCCACAGTGGATGCCATCGTGCGTACCATCGCTGAGCAATAAGGCCGTACACCGTCCCCCGTAGGAGCGGGTTCACCCGCGAATGCGTCAGTGGCTTCAACATCGCATTCGCGGGTAAACCCGCTCCTACAGGCATCAGCAGACCCTTGCGCGTACTCAAGCGCAGATCGATGCCACAGTGGATGCCATCGTGCGTACCATCGCTGAGCAATAAGGCCGTACATCGTCCCCCGTAGGAGCGGGTTCACCCGCGAATGCGTCAGTGGCTTCAACATCGCATTCGCGGGTAAACCCGCTCCTACAGGCATCAGCAGACCCTTGCGCGTACTCAAGCGCAGATCGACGCCACAGTGGATGCCATCGTGCGTACCATCGCTGAGCAATAAGGCCGTACACCGTCCCCCGTAGGAGCGGGTTCACCCGCGAATGCGTCAGTGGCTTCAACATCGCATTCGCGGGTAAACCCGCTCCTACAGGCATCAGCAGACCCTTGCGCGTACTCAAGCGCAGATCGATGCCACAGTGGATGCCATCGTGCGGACCATTGCTGAGCAATAAGGCCGTACACCGTCCCCCGTAGGAGCGGGTTCACCCGCGAATGCGTCAGTGGCTTCAACATCGCATTCGCGGGTAAACCCGCTCCTACAGGCATCAGCAGACCCTTGCGCGTACTCAAGCGCAGATCGATGCCACAGTGGATGCCATCGTGCGGACCATTGCTGAGCAATAAGGCCGTACACCGTCCCCCGTAGGAGCGGGTTCACCCGCGAATGCGTCAGTGGCTTCAACATCGCATTCGCGGGTAAACCCGCTCCTACAGGCATCAGCAGACCCTTGCGCGTACTCAAGCGCAGATCGATGCCACAGTGGATGCCATCGTGCGTACCATCGCTGAGCAATAAGGCCGTACACCGTCCCCCGTAGGAGCGGGTTCACCCGCGAATGCGTCAGTGGCTTCAACACCGCATTCGCGGGTGAACCCGCTCCTACAGGGGGCATCTGATTGCTTCAGATCACTGGATTAACTGGATACGCAAGTGTATACAATTTTCGCAGAACAATAATGTGCGGGGGGTAGGAGCATGCGTATCTGGCGTAAGAGCATTCAGTGGCAATTGATCACCAGCATGGGCGCTGCCTTGCTGGCGAGCATCTTGGTTGTAGTCATTATCTTCACCGTGGCGCTCAACCGCCTCACCGACCGCTACCTGGTCGACACTGCCCTGCCTGCCAGCATCGAAGCCATCCGCAACGACATCGAGCGCATGCTGGGCCAGCCGCTGGTCGCTGCAGCGGACGTTGCCGGTAACACCCTGCTGCGCGACTGGCTTGCTGCCGGTGAAGATCCCGCGCAGGCACCCCAATTCATCGAATACCTGGCCGCCGCCAAGCAGCGCAATCAGGCCTTCACTGCGCTGTTCGCCTCGACCGAAACCGGCCACTACTACAACGAGAACGGCCTGGACCGTACCCTCAGCCGCAGCAACCCCAAGGACAAGTGGTTTTACGGTTATATCGACAGCGGCGCCGAGCGGTTCATCAACATAGACATCGATGGTGCCACCGGCGAGCTGGCACTGTTCATCGATTATCGTGTGGAAAAGGAAGGCAAGCTGGTGGGTGTGGCCGGCATGGGCCTGCGCATGACCGAGTTATCGAAGCTGATTCACGACTTCAGCTTTGGCGAGCACGGCAAAGTGTTTCTGGTACGCAACGATGGTTTGATCCAGGTGCATCCCGATGCTGCCTTCAGTGGCAAGCGTCAGCTTGCCGAGCAGCTTGGCGCGGACGCAGCCAAAGGCGTCATGACCGGAGGCGGGAGCCTGCGTAGCAGCCGCTTCAGCCGTGACGGTGAGCGCTACCTGGCGCTGGGCCTGCCGCTGCGCGACCTCAACTGGACCCTTGTGGCTGAAGTGCCAGAGTCGGAAATTTACGCGCAAATGCATCAGGCCGTCTGGCTGACCAGCCTGATCGGTGGCGCCGTAGCGTTGGTGTCACTGCTGTTGGTGGTACTGCTGGCGCGAGGCCTGGTGCGGCCGATCCGCCGCGTTACCGCCGCATTGGTTCAGATTGGCGGTGGAGCGGGTGATCTCAGCCACCGCCTGGACGATTCGCGCCAGGATGAACTGGGTGACCTGGCCCGTGGTTTCAACCGCTTCCTGGACAGCCAGCGCAGCCTGATCGGCGAGGTGCTGAGTACCTCCGAGCGGCTGCGGCGGGCCGTGGAGCAGGTAACCCAGGTGGTGGACAACACCGCCGAGCGCTCCGGGCGCCAGCAAGAGATGACCGAAATGGTCGCCACTGCTGTACACGAGATGGGCCTGACCGTGCAGGACATTGCCCGCAATGCCGGCGATGCGGCCCAGGCGTCGCAGTCGGCACGAGACGAGGCGTTGCAGGCCCGCGAGGTGGTGCAACGATCCATTCGTGGCATCGAGGGGATGTCGGGCGACATCGGCAAAGCGGCCGATGCGGTCAGCCAACTGGCCGACGAAGTCGCCTCGGTCGATGAAGTGCTCGCGGTAATCCGCAGCATTTCCGAGCAGACCAACCTGCTCGCGCTGAACGCTGCGATCGAGGCCGCGCGGGCAGGGGAGATGGGGCGCGGGTTCGCTGTGGTGGCCGATGAAGTTCGTACGCTGGCCAGGCGCACACAACTGTCCACCGATGAAGTGCAGCAGATGATCCAGCGGCTGAAGTTGGGTGCAGGTTCGGCGGTGAGTTCAATGCAGGCAGGGCAGCAGGCAACCGGCAGTGGTGTGGAGTCGAGCCAGCGCACCGGGGCATCGCTGAGCGCGATTACCGACCAGGTAGAGCACATCAGTGACATGAACCATCAGGTGGCCACGGCTACCGAGGAGCAGTCGGCGGTGACCGAGGAAATCAACCGGACAGTGCAGGGGATTTCCGATTTGGCGCGTGAGACGGCGGCTGAGGTGCAAGGGTGCCGCGAGGAGTGCCAGGCGTTGCGTGGGTTGGCTGATGACCTGGCGCGGCAGATGGGTGGGTTCAGGCTCTAGATCGCCGGGGCCGCAAGACGGCCCCGGCACTTGCTCAGCCACCAATGATCGTGCGGATATCCGCGGCCAGCTCACGCACCCGCGCTTCTTCGGTATCCCACGAGCACATGAAGCGCGCGCCACCGTTGCCGATAAAGGTATAGAAGCGCCAGCCCTTGCCCCGCAGCGCCTCGATGGCGTGCTCCGGCATCTGCAGGAACACCCCGTTGGCCTCAACCGGGAACATCAGCTCTACTCCCGGCAGGTCACTGACCAACGATGCCAGCAGCTGCGCGCAATGATTGGCGTGGTTGCCATGGCGTAACCAGGCGCCATCTTCCAGCAGCCCGACCCAGGGCGCCGACAAGAAGCGCATTTTCGACGCCAGTTGCCCTGCCTGCTTGCAGCGATAATCGAAGTCTTCGGCCAGTTGGCGGTTGAAGAACAGAATTGCCTCGCCTACCGCCATGCCGTTCTTGGTGCCGCCAAAGCACAGCACATCCACGCCGGCCTTCCAGGTCAGTTCGGCCGGGCTGCAGCCCAGGAATGCGCAGGCATTGGTAAAGCGTGCGCCGTCCATGTGCAGGTTCAGGCCCAGCTCCTTGCAGGTGGCGCTGATCGCCTTCAGCTCGTCGGGGCGGTACACCGTGCCTACTTCGGTAGCCTGGGTAATGGTCACCACGCGCGGCTTGGGGTAGTGGATATCCTGGCGTTTGAGCGCCACTTCGCGGATCGACTGTGGCGTCAGCTTGCCGTTGACGCTGGCCGCCGTCAGCAGCTTGGAGCCGTTGGAGAAAAACTCCGGTGCACCGCATTCGTCGGTTTCGACGTGGGCGGTCTCGGAGCAGATCACGCTGTGGTAGCTCTGGCACAGAGACGCCAGGGCCAGGGAGTTGGCCGCGGTGCCGTTGAAGGCGAAGAACACTTCGCAGTCGGTTTCGAACAGATTGCGGAAGTACTCCGATGCACGCTCGGTCCACTGGTCGTCGCCGTAGGCGCGGTCGTGGCCGCGGTTGGCTTTTTCCATCGCCGCCCAGGCTTCGGGGCAGATACCGGAATAGTTGTCGCTGGCGAATTGTTGGCTCTTGTCTGTCATGGCACGGTCCTGTGAACGACGCAGAACAGCACTCTAAACCATCGATTCAGCACTTGCCTATACAACCCGTGCAGCGATTTCTGTTCATTACTGTGCCGGCCTCTTCGCGGGCGCGCCCGCTCCCACAATGGTCCTGCACACGCCAATCACTGTGGGAGCGGGCGCGCCCGCGAAGGGGCCCGCATGGGCGGCACAAAGAGAATGTCGTAAACGCGCCATTGCAAGGCGTGCGCAGGCATCTGACCCGACCCCGCCAGTCATAACATCGCCACAAAGGGCCACAGTGCCCCACGACAAAAAACGATCGCTGCCGGGAGATACACAATGTTCAGCAAGCAAGACCAGATCCAGGGTTACGACGATGCACTGCTGGCGGCGATGAATGCCGAAGAACAGCGCCAGGAAGATCACATCGAGCTGATCGCCTCGGAGAACTACACCAGCAAGCGCGTCATGCAGGCCCAAGGCAGCGGCCTGACCAACAAGTACGCCGAAGGCTACCCGGGCAAGCGTTACTACGGTGGCTGCGAGCACGTAGACAAGGTAGAAGCCCTGGCCATCGAGCGCGCCAAGCAGCTGTTCGGTGCCGACTACGCAAACGTCCAGCCGCACTCCGGCTCGTCGGCCAACGGCGCGGTCTACCTGGCCCTGCTGCAAGCCGGTGACACCATCCTGGGCATGAGCCTGGCCCACGGTGGCCACCTGACCCACGGCGCCAAAGTGTCGTCCTCGGGCAAGCTGTACAACGCTGTCCAGTACGGTATCGACACCAACACCGGCCTGATCGACTATGATGAAGTCGAGCGCCTGGCGGTCGAGCACAAGCCGAAAATGATCGTTGCCGGTTTCTCGGCCTACTCCAAGACCCTCGACTTCCCACGCTTCCGCGCCATCGCCGACAAAGTGGGCGCACTGCTGTTCGTCGACATGGCCCACGTTGCCGGCCTGGTTGCCGCTGGTCTGTACCCGAACCCGATCCCGTTCGCCGATGTGGTCACCACCACCACCCACAAGACCCTGCGCGGTCCGCGTGGCGGCCTGATTCTGGCCAAGTCGAACGAAGAGATCGAGAAAAAGCTGAACGCCGCTGTATTCCCGGGCGCCCAGGGTGGCCCGCTGATGCACGTGATCGCTGCCAAGGCGGTGTGCTTCAAGGAAGCGCTGGAGCCTGAATTCAAGGCCTACCAGCAGCAAGTGATCGAAAACGCCCAGGCCATGGCCAAGGTGTTCATCGACCGTGGCTACGATGTGGTTTCCGGTGGTACCGACAACCACCTGTTCCTGGTCAGCCTGATCCGTCAGGGCCTGACTGGCAAAGACGCCGACGCCGCCCTGGGTCGTGCGCATATCACCGTCAACAAGAACGCCGTGCCGAACGACCCGCAGTCGCCGTTCGTCACTTCGGGCCTGCGTATTGGCACCCCGGCCGTCACCACCCGCGGCTTCAAGGTCGCTCAGTGTGTGGCATTGGCTGGCTGGATTTGCGACATCCTCGACAACCTCGGTGACGCAGACGTCGAAGCCGATGTGGCGAAGAACGTCGCGGCCCTGTGCGCAGATTTCCCTGTCTACCGCTGAGTGGAGTCACACACCATGCAACGTTACTCGGGCTTCGGCCTTTTCAAGCACTCCCTCAGCCACCACGAAAACTGGCAGCGGATGTGGCGCACGCCAACCCCTAAAAAGGTTTACGACGTAGTCATCGTCGGCGGTGGCGGCCATGGCCTGGCCACGGCCTACTACCTGGCCAAAGAGCACGGCATCACCAACGTTGCCGTGATCGAGAAGGGCTACCTGGGCGGCGGCAACACCGCCCGTAACACCACCATCGTGCGTTCCAACTACCTGTGGGACGAGTCGGCGCACCTGTACGAGCACGCCATGAAGCTGTGGGAGGGCCTGTCCCAGGACCTCAACTACAACGTGATGTTCTCCCAGCGCGGTGTTTACAACCTGTGCCACACCCTGCAGGACATGCGTGACTCCGAGCGTCGGGTCAGTGCCAACCGCCTCAACGGCGTGGATGGCGAGCTGCTGAACACTGCTCAGGTTGCGGCCGAAATCCCGTACCTGGACTGCTCCAAGAACACCCGCTACCCGATCCTCGGTGCCACCGTACAGCGCCGTGGCGGCGTTGCCCGTCACGATGCCGTGGCCTGGGGCTTCGCCCGCGCTGCCGACGCCCTGGGCGTCGATCTGATCCAGCAAACCGAAGTGATCGGCTTCCGCAAGGAAAACGGCGCGGTCATCGGTGTGGAAACCAACAAGGGCTTCATCGGCGCCAAGCGCGTCGGCGTGGTCACCGCCGGTAACTCGGGGCACATGGCCAAGCTGGCCGGCTTCCGCCTGCCGCTGGAATCGCACCCGCTGCAAGCGCTGGTATCCGAACCGATCAAGCCGATCATCGACAGCGTGATCATGTCCAACGCCGTACACGGCTACATCAGCCAGTCCGACAAGGGCGACCTGGTGATCGGTGCCGGTATCGACGGCTGGGTCGGCTACGGCCAGCGCGGTTCGTACCCGGTGATCGAGCACACCCTGCAGGCCATCGTCGAGATGTTCCCCAACCTTTCGCGTGTTCGCATGAACCGCCAGTGGGGCGGCATCGTAGACACCTCGCCGGACGCTTGCCCGATCATCACCAAAACCCCGGTCAAGAACATGTTCTTCAACTGCGGTTGGGGTACTGGCGGCTTCAAGGCGACCCCCGGTTCGGGCAACGTCTTCGCCGCGAGCCTGGCCAAGGGCGAAATGCACCCACTGGCCGCGCCGTTCTCCATGGACCGTTTCTACAACGGCGCACTGATCGACGAACACGGCGCTGCCGCCGTCGCCCACTAACCGGAGACACCGTCATGTTGCATATTTTCTGTCCCCACTGCGGCGAGCTGCGCTCCGAAGAAGAGTTCCACGCCTCTGGCCAGGCGCACATCGCCCGCCCGCTGGACCCTAACGCCTGCTCCGACGAGGAGTGGGGTACCTACATGTTCTACCGTGACAACCCACGCGGTATTCACCATGAACTGTGGGACCACGTTGCCGGCTGCCGCCAGTACTTCAACGTCACCCGTGACACCGTGACCTACGAAATTCTGGAAACCTACAAGATTGGCGAGAAGCCGCAAGTGACCGCCAACGGCAAAGCCACCGGCGCAGCGTCGACCGTCAAAGGCCAAGGGGAAAAAGTATGAGCCAGACCTATCGCCTCGCCAGCGGCGGCCGTATCGACCGCAGCAAGGTCCTGAACTTCACCTTCAACGGCAAAACCTACCAAGGTTATGCCGGTGACAGCCTGGCCGCCGCGTTGCTGGCCAACGGCGTCGACATCGTCGGCCGTAGCTTCAAGTACTCGCGCCCGCGCGGCATCATCGCCGCCGGTACCGAAGAGCCGAACGCCATCCTGCAGATCGGCTCCAGCGAAGCTACCCAGATCCCCAACGTGCGCGCCACCCAGCAGGCGCTGTACGCAGGTCTTGTCGCCACCAGCACCAACGGCTGGCCGAACGTCAACAACGACGTCATGGGCATCCTCGGCAAGGTTGGCGGCAGCATGATGCCGCCGGGCTTCTACTACAAAACCTTCATGTACCCCAAATCGTTCTGGATGACTTACGAGAAGTACATCCGTAAAGCCGCCGGTCTGGGCCGTGCGCCGCTGCAGAACGACCCTGACAGCTACGACTACATGAGCCGGCACTGCGACGTGCTGATCGTCGGCGCCGGCCCTGCTGGCCTGGCTGCGGCATTGGCCGCTGCGCGCAGCGGTGCCCGCGTGATCCTGGCTGATGAGCAGGAAGAGTTCGGCGGCAGCCTGCTCGACACCCGCGAAACCCTCGACGGCAAGCCTGCCGCCGACTGGGTCAACGCCGTGGTCAAAGAGCTGGAAAGCCTGCCGGAAGTGACCCTGCTGCCACGTGCCACGGTCAACGGCTACCACGACCATAACTTCCTGACCATTCACGAGCGCCTCACCGACCACCTCGGCGATCGCGCCCCGATCGGTCAGGTTCGCCACCGCGTACACCGCGTTCGCGCCAAGCGCGTGGTACTGGCTGCCGGCGCCCACGAGCGCCCGCTGGTGTACGGCAACAACGACGTGCCGGGCAACATGCTGGCCGGTGCTGTTTCCACCTATGTTCGCCGCTATGGCGTGGCCCCGGGTCGCAAGCTGGTACTGTCGACCAACAACGACCACGCCTATCGCGCCGCGCTGGACTGGCACGACGCAGGCCTGCAAGTGGTCGCCATCGCCGACGCCCGCCACAACCCACGTGGTTCGCTGGTTGAAGAAGCGCGTGCCAAAGGCATTCGCATCCTCACCTCCAGCGCCGTGGTCGAGGCCAAAGGCTGCAAGCACGTCACTGGTGCCCGTGTGGCGGCCATCGATGTGCAGGCGCACAAAGTCACCAGCCCAGGCGAAGTCCTTGAGTGCGACCTGATCGCGTCCTCGGGCGGTTACAGCCCGATCGTGCACCTGGCTTCGCACCTGGGCGGTCGCCCGGTATGGCGTGACGATATCCTTGGCTTCGTGCCGGGCGATGCGCCGCAGAAGCGTGAGTGCGTCGGTGGTATCAACGGCGTGTATGCCTTGGGCGATGTGATTGCCGATGGCTTTGAAGGCGGCGTTCGCGCAGCCACCGAGGCTGGTTTCAAGGCCACTGTCGGCACCCTGCCAAAAACCGTGGCGCGCAAGGAAGAGGCCACTGTGGCACTGTTCCTGGTGCCGCACGATAAAGGCACCAAGGGGCCGAAGCAGTTCGTCGACCAGCAGAACGACGTGACCGCGGCCGGTATCGAACTGGCCACCCGTGAAGGCTTCGAGTCGGTCGAGCACGTCAAGCGCTACACCGCGCTGGGCTTCGGTACCGACCAGGGCAAACTGGGCAACATCAACGGCCTGGCCATCGCCGCCCGTTCGATCGGCATCACCATCCCGGAAATGGGTACCACCATGTTCCGCCCCAACTACACGCCGGTGACGTTCGGCGCGGTAGCGGGCCGTCACTGTGGTCACCTGTTCGAGCCCGTGCGCTTCACTGCCCTGCATGCCTGGCACGTGAAGAACGGCGCCGAGTTCGAAGACGTCGGCCAGTGGAAGCGCCCGTGGTACTTCCCGAAAGCCGGTGAAGACATCCATGCTGCCGTGACTCGCGAATGCAAGGCCGTGCGCGACAGCGTGGGCCTGCTGGACGCCTCGACCCTGGGCAAGATCGACATCCAGGGCCCGGACGCGCGCGAGTTCCTCAACCGCATCTACACCAACGCCTGGACCAAGCTCGACGTGGGCAAGGCCCGCTACGGCCTGATGTGCAAGGAAGACGGCATGGTCTTCGACGACGGCGTAACCGCCTGCGTCGGCGACAACCACTTCATCATGACCACCACCACCGGCGGCGCTGCCCGCGTGCTGCAGTGGATGGAGCTGTATCACCAGACCGAATGGCCAGAGCTGAAGGTGTACTTCACTTCGGTCACCGACCACTGGGCCACCATGACCCTGTCCGGCCCTAACAGCCGCAAGCTGCTGAGCGAGCTGACCGACATCGACATGGACAAGGAAGCCTTCCCGTTCATGACCTGGAAGGAAGGCAACGTCGGTGGCGTGCCGGCCCGTGTGTTCCGTATCTCGTTCACCGGCGAGCTGTCGTACGAAGTGAACGTGCAGGCCAACTACGCGATGGGCGTGCTGGAACAGATCATCGAGGCCGGCAAGAAGTACAACCTGACCCCGTACGGCACCGAAACCATGCACGTACTGCGTGCAGAGAAGGGCTTCATCATCGTGGGCCAGGACACCGATGGTTCGATGAACCCGGACGACCTGAACATGAGCTGGTGCGTTGGCCGCAACAAGCCGTTCTCGTGGATCGGCCTGCGTGGCATGAACCGCGAAGACTGCGTACGTGAGAACCGCAAGCAGCTGGTGGGCCTGAAGCCGGTCGACCCGACCAAGTGGCTGCCGGAAGGCGCCCAACTGGTGTTCGACCCGAAACAGCCAATCCCGATGGACATGGTCGGCCACGTCACCTCCAGCTATGCGTCCAACTCCCTGGGCTACTCGTTCGCCATGGGTGTGGTCAAAGGCGGCCTCAAGCGCATGGGCGAGCGTGTCTACTCGCCGCAGGCGGATGGCAGCGTGATCGAGGCGGAAATCGTGTCTTCGGTGTTCTTCGATCCGAAGGGTGAGCGGCAGAACGTCTAAGGCCCCCGGTCCAACCGGTGCCAGGCGTGGAATGAGGTCTCTGTGGGAGCGGGCGTGCCCGCGAAGAGGGCGGTGAATTCAACATCGCATTCGCGGGCATGCCCGCTCCCACAGGATGGCCGTCTCCCGCAGGCATCGTGGTCGAATCCAGAATTCAAGGCAGGTAAGAAATGAGCGCTATCAACGTCTTCCAGCAAAACCCCGGCGCCGAGGCCAAAGCCCAGTCGCCACTGCACCATGCCGACCTGGCCAGCCTGGTAGGCAAAGGCCGCAAGAACGCAGGCGTGACCCTGCGTGAACGCAAGTTCCTCGGCCACCTCACCCTGCGCGGTGATGGCCACAACCCGGAATTCGCCGCCGGCGTGCACAAGGCCCTTGGCCTGGAGCTGCCCGTGGCGCTGACCGTGGTCGCCAACAAGGATATGTCGCTGCAATGGGTCGGCCCCGACGAGTGGTTGCTGATCGTACCCGGCGGTCAGGAGCTGGCAGTCGAGCAAAAGCTGCGCGCGGCCCTTGAAGGCCAGCACATTCAGGTCGTCAATGTCAGTGGCGGGCAAAGCCTGCTGGAACTGCGCGGCCCGAACGTGCGCGACGTGCTGATGAAGTCCACCAGCTATGATGTTCACCCGAACAACTTCCCGGTGGGCAAGGCTGTGGGCACCGTGTTCGCCAAGTCGCAACTGGTGATCCGCCGCACTGCAGAAGACACCTGGGAGCTGGTGATTCGCCGCAGCTTTGCCGACTACTGGTGGCTGTGGCTGCAGGACGCTTCTGCCGAATACGGCTTGAGCATCGAAGCTTAAGGAGACCAGAACATGAGTCGGGCACCGGATACCTGGATTCTCACCGCCGACTGCCCGAGCATGCTCGGTACCGTCGACGTGGTGACGCGTTACCTCTTCGAGCAGCGCTGCTACGTGACGGAGCACCACTCCTTCGATGACCGGCAGTCGGGGCGCTTCTTCATTCGCGTCGAGTTCCGTCAGCCGGACGATTTCGACGAGGCTGGCTTCCGGGCCGGCCTCGCCGAGCGCAGCGAAGCGTTCGGCATGGCTTTCGAGCTGACCGCACCCAACCACCGCCCCAAGGTGGTGATCATGGTATCCAAGGCTGACCATTGCTTGAATGATCTGCTGTATCGCCAGCGTATTGGCCAACTGGGCATGGATGTGGTCGCGGTGGTGTCCAACCACCCTGATCTCGAACCGCTGGCGCAGTGGCACAAGATCCCTTACTACCACTTCGCCCTCGACCCCAAGGACAAGCCTGGGCAAGAACGCAAGGTGCTGCAGGTGATCGAGGAAACCGGCGCCGAGCTGGTGATCCTCGCGCGCTATATGCAGGTACTGTCGCCTGAGCTGTGCCGCCGTCTGGATGGCTGGGCGATCAATATTCACCACTCGCTGTTGCCGGGTTTCAAAGGCGCCAAGCCTTATCACCAGGCGTACAACAAGGGCGTGAAAATGGTTGGTGCCACGGCGCACTACATCAACAACGACCTGGACGAAGGGCCGATCATTGCCCAGGGCGTCGAGGTGGTGGATCACAGTCACTATCCCGAAGACCTGATTGCCAAAGGGCGGGATATTGAATGCCTGACCCTGGCGCGGGCTGTGGGTTATCACATCGAGCGGCGGGTGTTCCTCAACGCCAACCGGACTGTCGTTCTGTAATAACCGGTACCGGCCTCTTCGCGGCTAAAGCCGCTCCTACAGGTACAGCACAGCCCTCGGGTTGGTGCGGTCCCCGTAGGAGCGGCTTTAGCCGCGAAGAGGCCCGCGCCGGCCGCCCCTCTGTCCGCCCATATTTCCCAACGACAACCCTGCCGCTAAAAGGCATCTCCCTGTCGTTTCCAGTCAGTGCGTCCGGCCCCATCCGGCCCACAATTCCCTGCATTCCAGTAGTACATGCCGCCCACGGATGGCGGCGCTTCAACCAACGCTGCATAAATAATAATCAAGCGAGGTACAAGCAATGTCTGGCAATCGTGGAGTGGTATATCTCGGCGCCGGCAAGGTCGAAGTGCAACACATCGACTACCCGAAAATGCAGGACCCGCGCGGCAAGAAAATCGAACACGGCGTCATCCTGAAGGTGGTCTCCACCAACATCTGCGGTTCTGACCAGCACATGGTCCGTGGCCGCACCACTGCCCAGGTCGGCCTGGTCCTGGGCCACGAAATCACCGGTGAAATCGTCGAGAAGGGCCGCGACGTCGAGCGCATGCAGATCGGCGACCTGGTATCGGTCCCGTTCAACGTCGCCTGCGGTCGCTGCCGCTCCTGCAAAGAGATGCACACCGGTGTCTGCCTCACTGTAAACCCGGCCCGCGCCGGCGGTGCCTACGGCTACGTCGACATGGGCGACTGGACCGGCGGCCAGGCCGAATACGTGCTGGTGCCGTACGCTGACTTCAACCTGCTGAAGCTGCCTGAGCGTGACAAGGCCATGGAAAAGATCCGTGACCTGACCTGCCTGTCCGATATCCTGCCCACCGGCTACCACGGTGCCGTGACTGCTGGCGTAGGCCCAGGCAGCACTGTCTACGTTGCCGGTGCCGGCCCGGTCGGCCTGGCCGCCGCGGCCTCGGCGCGCCTGCTGGGCGCCGCCTGCGTGATCGTCGGTGACCTCAACCCGGCCCGTCTGGCCCATGCCAAGTCGCAAGGCTTCGAAGTGGTCGACCTGTCCAAGGACACCCCGCTGCACGAGCAGATCGTCGACATCCTCGGCGAGCCGGAAGTGGACTGCGCCGTCGACGCGGTCGGCTTCGAGGCCCGTGGCCATGGCCACGAAGGTGCCAAGCACGAGGCTCCGGCCACCGTGCTGAACTCGCTGATGCAAGTGACCCGCGTAGCCGGCAACATCGGTATCCCGGGCCTGTACGTGACCGAGGACCCGGGCGCAGTCGATGCCGCTGCCAAGATCGGCGCGCTGAGCATCCGCTTCGGCCTGGGCTGGGCGAAATCGCACAGCTTCCACACCGGCCAGACCCCGACCATGAAATACAACCGCCAGCTGATGCAGGCGATCATGTGGGACCGCATCAACATTGCTGAAGTGGTGGGGGTGCAGGTGATCAACCTGGATCAGGCGCCGGAAGGGTATGGCGAGTTTGATGCGGGTGTGCCTAAGAAGTTTGTGATCGACCCGCACAAGATGTGGGGCGCGGCTTGATCGCAGCCCATGATGCCCCTCGCTGAGAGGGGCGTTTTTTTGGGGCTGTGGGGCTAGCGGCGCACTGCCGATGCCCCACTGCTCACCCGAAACGTGCCTTTATCGTAAGCAGTCAGGTCGGACGGATCTGCCGCCCTGCGGGCCAACCACTCACCTATCATTACCAGCCCCTCGCGACGGTTTTGCAGATTGTTGATAATAGCCGGGCTCGCTGCGAACGTTGGATCCCCGAGCGCGTTCGCCGCTTCGGCGGCATGCAATTCCCTGCTGGCCTCCAGATAGCTATCTAGGCTGGTACGAGTGACATGCACCGTTGCTGGTCCCTTGTGCGGATCAGCAACTACCTCAATAAGCTCGGTTGTGCGCAACGTTCGGCGCGTCGAGGTGACGGCCATGGTTTTGCTGTTGCGCTGTGTTCCCACAGTCTGGATGACGGTATTGCTTGCGGTTTCATAGTGTTCGACCTCATAACGCCGTACGATGGGCGACTTTTGCGTGGTGAAGACGTGTGCGGGTAGCTTAGGCTTAGGGATGAGTAGCTGCTGGCTAGCAGGTTGAACAAGCGCCACTACATGTCCGCTTGGGTCGATGCGGTTGATCGGATCCCCGCTGCAATAGGCATAAGCGTTTACGCCACCACCTTCAAAGGGGCTCCAGCTGTCAGGGGAACCAAACCGCCTCAAGGCTGGGTGGTAGGCCCGATAGCCGTTGCCCAGCAGATAGCTGTTCGGCGCCGCAAGCAAAACCTCGCCATTGAAGCCCAGCTGCGTACGCGAGGAAGGTAATCCTGGATCGTGTCCATACGCCGAATAAGTGTGCTGCTCGTCTTCATCGGCTTGTTGCACCGACAGCACCGAGCCTTTGTCATCGGTGGCCAGCAAGCCGCAGGTTTGGGTGTCGCCTGTGCTCAGCTCTGCCAGCGGTTTTTCTGCATTTCGCAAGATGGCGCGATGCTGGTCCCCGTGTTTCACGGTTACGAGCTTGTTGTCGTAATAGAAGAAAAGGGAACTGTTCGATGCTTTGCTCATGATTCGAATCCCTACCGTGCTGGATGAATGAACGCGGCTTGCAACCCATTCTGAACTGCCACAGGAGTTTGGATACTGGCAGAAATAACAGTCTTAGATCGGTAGGTGAACCAAAACCCGGCGCACACGAAGTGCCCCATGCACAGCTGCCAAGAAGGCGAAGCCTTGTGATTCATACCAAGGCAGCCTGTCAAAACTGGTCGCTGATTTCGCAGCGATCGCCCGATGTAAAAACCTGAAAGTCTTAGCAAAATTCGCGCGCTGAGCATCCGCTTCGGCCTGAGCCGGAGCAAATTGCACAGCTCCCACACCGGCCAGATAGCGACCAAGCATTACAACCGCCAGCTGATGCAGGCGATGATGTGGGATCGGATCAACATTGCTGAAGTGGTGGGGGTGCAGGTGATCAACCTGGATCAGGCGCCGGAAGGGTATGGCGAGTTTGATGCGGGTGTGCCGAAGAAATTCGTTATCGACCCGCACAAAATGTGGGGTGCGGCGTAATCAGCGTCGAGTAAAAAGAGCCCCTCGCATCGAGGGGCTTTTTTTTTTTGTCCATTCTGATAAGGCATCTCGGCCGGAGGTGCTTGTCATAAGCCTTTCATCGCTTTTGAAATCGAGCGCCGCCCGCACATACCTCATCAGTTCCGAAGCCTGGTGAGTGGCCCTGGAGCGAAGGGCCACTGCACAGTCATTTTCATACAGACAGTTAATTACTTCGATTGTGGCCGGCGCGTCTCATTGTTTGCGTCGGTTACCCCGAATTGGTAGTTTCTGTCGTCATTAGGATCGTCATGTTTTTTTTGCGCGTAGAACATGTTTCCACTATCGGTGTGCCCGCTCGTTGGGAGGTAAGGATCAGGTTCTGAATTTGTTATAGCTTTTTCGGCGTAGTAATGTTCGGAGTAAATGTATGCATGATCTTCACTTTCTACGTATTTATTTATGCCGTGTGCCTTTCTTTTGCTGCTTTTAAGCATTTTTTTTACGGTTTTTGCAGTGGCCTTAATTTGTTTCTCGACTGTTTTTCCTTCGTGTTTTCTTTTCTTGACTAAACTAGTGAGCTCGGCGGTTTGCTTTTCAAGTTCTGCATTAATAACCTCTATGCTTTTCAGGCGCTGCTCAACTTTTTTTTGGTTACTACGAAACCACGTTCTAGGCTTGAGAAGGCTCCACATCCCCGTTTCGTCTTTC
The DNA here is from genome assembly GCF_017875935.1 of Pseudomonas sp. BP6. Classification (NCBI taxonomy): domain Bacteria; kingdom Pseudomonadati; phylum Pseudomonadota; class Gammaproteobacteria; order Pseudomonadales; family Pseudomonadaceae; genus Pseudomonas; species Pseudomonas sp. BP6. The sequence continues at coordinate 4,995,622 of NZ_JAGINI010000001.1, read as the reverse complement.
CGATTGACTGGGTCATTCACACAGTACGCGAAAGCATTGACCCCGCCTCGGGCGAATGGGCTTTCAGCGTTGTCCGGTCCGATGAACCGTCTCATCTCGGTGCTAAAGCCACGGTGTCCCTGGCCTAGAAGATAAAGGTGCATGTTTTCCAATATGAACTCGCCGTTGAATCCCAACGCTGTGGATCCTGATGGCAGTTTGTCGTTGTATCCAAAGGGGGTATAGTTGTGATTGTTTTGCTTTCCGTCAGGCGTGCTCACGACAAGCACTGAGTCCATCTCATCCGTTGCGAGAAGCTGGGAGCTTCTTGCTTCTTTGCCAGCGGATTCAGCAAGAGGGAGCGTTCCAATCCGCAGGATTGAACGCTTCTGATCGTTTCCAATGACAGTGGTCAGTTTGTTGGTCTGGTAGAAATATTTGGGGGTATCAGGACTGTTTTTCACCGACGTGCTCCCGTTGTCTGCAGTTGGCCCCGGAAATGGATGGCGTGGGCACTACGATTATCTGGAGTGTCTTGAGCAATTGACTACTGGCAGAAATATCAGGTGTGCGCCTGCTGGGGCCCGGAACAATCCCTCAGATTTCCAGTCAAACCCTTCGTTTTCCAGGCCATCCCGGCCGACGAGGTCCCTTCCGATGAAAGCACTCACCTTGGCAACCCTGATGACCCTGGCCGCCAGCCCGGTGTTCGCCTTCAACCTCAGCGACGCCGCCAATGCCGTGTCCGCCATGCAGAACCCGCAACAGCAAGGCCAGGTGCAGGCCCCCGAGGCGCAGGCCAATCTGCTCAACACCTTGGGCAGCGAATTGAATATCACCCCCGAACAGGCCGTGGGCGGCGCAGGGGCGATGTTGGGGTTGGCGCGCAACAACCTTAGCAGTGAGGACTATGGCCAATTGACCAAGGCCGTGCCGGGTCTGGACCTGTTGTCCGGTGCCAATATGCTGGGTGGGTTGAGCGGGCTGGGCGATTTGCTGGGCAAGAACAGCGAAAGCCAGTCGGCATTGAGCAACGCGTTGGGCAACGACGTGGAGAACCGTAATGACCTGGACAATGCGTTCAAGGCACTGGGCATGGACACTGGAATGATCGGCCAGTTCGCCCCGCTGATCCTGCAGTACCTCGGCCAGCAGGGCATCGCCGGGTCGTTGCTGCAGAACTTGGGTAGCCTGTGGACCACGCCGGCGCCAGTGAGCACGCCATCGGTTTGAGATTATCACAAGGCCAGACGTCATACATCGAAGCTCTTGAGCGTCACTTCCAGGGCTCTGATTCGATATTGTGCTTCAGTCAGCCAGACTTCGCGTGATTCCATTTCTGTACGATATCGTTGGTCACTGATCCCTTGGCTTTTGGCGAAGGCTTTCGAAGAAGGTTCCGAAAGTTCGGTGTACTCTCGCTGTTTTTGCGCTGCGCGTTTAGTGAGATTTTTTATATAGATGGCTAACGATCGCCTTTCTTCGAGAAGGCGGCTTTTGTAAGTGACCTGTTCTTTCGGGTACGTCTTGATCGTTATGTCTTTGTTAAAGGCAACAGTCTTCTTTTTCGCCAAATGGTGTGAAGCGGAGTGCCTGGCGTTCAACAGAGGAGGCTCTATTGCCTGCGCCGCAGGCATTTTTGTCAGCGGTGCTGTTCGTTGAGGTTTCGGGTTAGACTTTTGCTCCCAAAATTTTTGTAAATTGGCGAATTCCCGCTGTTGCCCTGTATCATCACGGTAATTGATGGGGTCACAGGCACAGTATGCGTAGGCGTTATAGCCACCGTCACTGAACGGGCTGAGATCATCGGGCTTGAGGAAGCGCATCAAGGCTGGACTATAGCTTCGGTATCCTCGCCCCAATGCATAGGTGCCAAGGAGCGGATCAAATCGTTCATCCTTGAAGCCTATTATCGTGGCTCTACCTGCTTGGCTGCCGATGTGCCCGTAAGGGCTGTAGACCAGGGCGGTGATTTTCACTTGAGAGCGGCTCGCAAGAGACATGCTGCTCAAGTCTTCGTCTTTGCGAGGCCGCGCACAACTAGCAGAATTATCAGGGGGCGCAATGTAACCGTGCTGATGTCAACCGGCTGCCTGCTTCGGCCTCTTCGCGGGTAAACCCGCTCCTACACAGGTAGAGCCTATCCTTGGGGATGTGGTAATCCGCGTAGGAGCGGGTTTACCCGCGAAGAGGCCAGCTCAGGCGGCAGAGGTCTCAGCCCATCTCCGCCCGCAGCTGCTCGATCCGCTGGTCCTTCGCCACCCACAGCTGGTTCACCCAAGCCTGCACCGCCTGACGAAACTCGGGATCATTCTCGTAATCCCCCGCCCACAACGCAGGGTCCAGTTCCCGCACCTGAATGTCGATAATCACCCGGCTGATGCTGCCATTGAGCAAGTCCCAGAACCCCGGCGCCTTATTACCGGGGTACACGATGGTCACATCCAGCAGGGCATCCAGCTGCTCGCCCAATGCCGCGAGCACAAACGCCACACCACCCGCCTTGGGCTTGAGCAGGTAGCGATACGGCGACTGCTGCTCCTGGCGCTTGGCTTCGGTAAACCGGGTGCCCTCCAGGTAATTGACCACGGTCACCGGCTGGCGCTTGAACAGCTCGCAGGCCGCCTTGGTGATTTCCAGGTCCTTGCCCTTGAGCTCCGGGTGCTTTTCCAGAAACGCCTTGCTGTAGCGCTTCATGAACGGGTAATCCAGCCCCCACCAGGCCAGGCCCAGCAACGGTACCCAGATCAGTTCCTTTTTCAGGAAGAACTTGAAGAACGGTGTACGGCGGTTGAGGCTTTCGATCAACGCCGGGATGTCGACCCAGGTCTGGTGGTTACTCACGGCCAGGTACGAGGTGTCCTTGCGCAGGTTTTCCACGCCACGGATGTCCCACTGGGTAGGGATGCACAGGGCGAAGATGGCTTTGTCGATTTCCGACCAGGTTTCGGCCACCCACATCACCGCCCACGACGCGTAGTCGCGGCCACGGCCTGGCAACACCAGCTTGAGCAGGGCGAAGACCAGCAGCGGGCAGATCAATACCACAGTATTGAGCAGCAGCAGGGTGGTAGTGAGAATGCCGGTCAGCAGGCGACGCATAAAGAGACTCTTGTTGTGGGAGATAAACGGTTGGCAATGATAAGCAGGGCGGTCGTCTACGCCAAATGTCCAATGCCCGGCGGCGCGAACAAATGTTTCACGTTATGTTGTTTAGTCTTGTGAAAGCGAACCTATCTTGCCAGTGCAGTCTAAGCACTGACCCTTTTCAAGGAAGCCTGCCTGTGAAACCACTGCTAGCCCTGTTGTCGATGTTGGCGCTGCCGGTAATGGCCGCCGAGCCCACCCTCTACGGCCGTTACGAGAACATCGCCCTGCCCGAGCTGGGTGAAACCCTGAAAGCCAAGATGGACACGGGCGCCTTCACCGCGTCGCTGTCGGCCAAGGATATCGAGCTGTTCACCCGCGATGGGGACGAGTGGGTGCGCTTCCGCCTGGCGACCAAGGACTCGGACGGCAAGGTGTATGAGCACAAGGTCTCGCGCATCAGCAAGATCAAGGGCCGTGCCGATGAAGAGGACGAAGGGGATGCGCCAGAGGTCTCCAAGCGCCCGGTGGTCGACCTGGCGTTGTGCCTGGGGGATGTGAAGCGCACCGTCGAGGTGAATCTGGTGGACCGCAGCAACTTCAACTACCCGCTGCTGGTGGGTTCCAAGGCGCTGCGCGAGTTCAAGGCGGCGGTAAACCCGGCGAAGAAGTTCACTGCTGGCAAGCCAGGCTGTTGATCTGAAGCGTGCGCCATACAATGTAGGAGCGGGCTTGCCCGCGAACACACATAATGTGGTGTCAGGCACCGGCTTCGCCGGTGTTCGCGGGCAAGCCCGCTCCTACACTGAGATGTGCCAACCTTCAAAATCGCAAGGCCGGACGCCATGCCCCATATCCTCATCGTCGAAGACGAAGCCGCCATCGCCGACACCCTGGTCTACGCCCTGCAGGCCGACGGTCACAGCACCGAGTGGGTAACCCTGGGCAGTGCCGCCCTCGACCAGCAGCGCCAGCGCCCGGCCGACCTGGTCATCCTCGACATCGGCCTGCCCGACATCAGTGGCTTCGAAACCTGTCGCCAGCTGCGCCGGTTCACCGAGGTGCCGGTGATGTTTCTCAGCGCCCGGGACGGTGAAATCGACCGCGTAGTAGGCCTGGAAATCGGCGCCGATGACTACGTGGTAAAACCTTTCAGCCCTCGTGAAGTGGCAGCGCGCGTTCGGGCGATCCTCAAACGCATGGCCCCGAGGGCCGAGGCTGCCGGCGGAACCTCCTTGTTCCAGCTCGACACCCTGCGCATGCAGATCACCTACCGCAGCCAGCCGCTCACGCTGACCCGGCATGAGTTCCGCCTGCTGCAATGCCTGCTCGAACAACCGCAGCGGGTGTTCAGCCGCGAACAGCTGCTCGACGCTTTGGGCGTGGCCTCCGACGTGGGCTATGAGCGCACCATCGACAGCCATATCAAGAGCCTGCGCGCCAAGCTGCGCCAGGTAGCGGGTGATGCCGAGCCGATCCAGACCCATCGCGGCCTCGGTTACAGCTATAGCCCGGACCACGCCTGATGCGCTTGGGCATTCGCATCTTCCTGGTGTACTTCCTGTTCGTCGGCTTGGCCGGTTACTTCTTGCTCAATACCGTACGCGAACAGATTCGCCCGGTGGTACGCCAATCCTCTGAAGAAACATTGGTAGACACTGCCAACCTGCTGGCAGAAATCCTGCGGGATGAGGTCAAGGCCGGCACCCTGAACCAGGGCCGCCTGCCCGAGGTGCTCAAGGCCTACGGCTCGCGCAGCCCGGGCGCACAGATCTGGGGGCTGGCCAAGAACCAGGTCAGCCACCGCATCTACGTCACTGACGCCAAGGGCATCGTGTTGCTGGACTCCAGTGGCGAGGCCCTGGGCAAGGATTACTCGCAGTGGAATGACGTGCTGCTGACCCTGCGTGGCCAATATGGCGCCCGCTCCACCCGCAGCGATCCCAACGATGAAAGCACCTCGGTGATGCACGTTGGCGCACCGATCATCGACGACGGCAAGATCATCGGCGTTGTCACTGTCGCCAAGCCCAATAGCTCATTGCAACCCTACATTGACCGCTCCGAGCGGCGCCTGCTCACCCTGGGGCTGGGCCTGATCGGCCTGGGCTTGCTGATCGGCGCGGCTCTGTCGTGGTGGCTTGCGCGCTCACTGCGCAAGTTGGCAGGTTATGCGCAGGCGGTCAGCGAAGGTGAGCGTGCGGAGCTTCCGCATTACAAGGGCGGCGAGCTGGCGAACCTGGCACAGGCAGTGGAGCGCATGCGCACCCAGCTGGAAGGCAAGGCCTATGTCGAGCGCTACGTGCACACCCTGACTCACGAGCTGAAAAGCCCGCTGGCGGCCATCCGTGGTGCTTCCGAGCTGTTGCAGGGCGAGGATATGCCCGCTGATCAGCGGGCACGCTTTGCCGGCAATATCGAGCGCGAGAGCGAGCGTTTGCAGCAGATGATCGAGCGGCTGCTCAACCTGGCCAGGGTCGAGCAGATGCAGGCGCTGGAGGACGAGCAGCAGGTGGCGCTGGCGGCGTTGGTCGATGAGTTGTTGCTGGCCCATGCGGCGCGTATCGAAGGCGCCAGTTTGCAGGTACGTCAGCGGGTGCCTGCCACTTTGCGTTTGCGCTGCGATCCGTTCCTGATGCGCCAGGCGTTGGCCAACCTGCTCGACAACGCACTGGACTTCACCCCGGAAGGTGGCACGCTGCTGTTCGACCTGGAGCGCGATGGCGAACGGGTAGCGTTGAGTTTGTTCAACCAGGGGCAAGCGATACCGGCGTATGCCATCGGGCGGGTCAGCGAGCGGTTCTACTCGCTGCCGCGGCCCGGGAGCGGGCGCAAGAGCACCGGGCTGGGGCTGAATTTCGTGGCCGAGGTGATGCAGCTGCATGGCGGGGCCTTGGCGGTGGACAACGTCGATGGCGGGGTGCGGGTGCGGTTGTGGCTGCCGGTGCGGCGCATTAGCTGAGATAGCCGGGGCTGCACAGCAGCCCCAAATACACGTAAATCACACACGCTCTCCACAAAGCCTCCATGCAAGGCGCAGACACTGCGCCCACTGCCACAGGAGGCCACATGAACAAGACCCTAGGTTTCAAACTCGGCATGATCGCCATGCTGATGTTGCTGTTGCTCATCCCACTACTGCTGATCAACGGCCTGATCGACGAACGCCAGGCCATGCGCGACGGCGTGCTGCGCGATATCGCCCAGAGCACCAGCTTCGATCAGCAACTCAGCGGCCCGCTGCTGGTGGTGCCTTACCGCAAGTACCAGCGCCGCTGGATCGAAAAGGACGGTGAGCGTACCCAGGAGACCAGCACCATCGCCGGCCACCTGTACTTTCTGCCGGAAACCTTCGACGCCGACCTGGGTGTGGACACCGAACTGCGCGCCCGAGGCATCTACCAGGCGCGGTTGTTCCACGCCAAAGGCCGTATCAGCGGCCGCTTCAAGCTCCCGGAGCATTGGGGGATCGACAAGGACTTAGACGACTACCGCTTCGACACGCCGTTCCTGGTGGTGGGCATCAGTGATATCCGCGGTATCGAAAGTGCTCTGGAGCTGAGTGTTGACGAGCAGAAAGTACCTTTCGAGGCCGGCACCCAGCTCGACTGGATGCGTGGCGGCGTGCACGCCAGCCTGCCTGGGCTGGACGGGCTACAGGCGCGAGCGTTCAGCTATGGCTTTGACCTGGCGCTGCAAGGTACCGGCCAGTTGCATGTGGTGCCCGTGGGCCGTACCAGCAGCGTGGACATGCGCGCCAACTGGCCGCACCCGAGCTTCGTCGGCAACTACTTGCCCAACCGCCGCGATATCGATGCTCAAGGCTTCAGTGCCCACTGGCAAACCTCGTTCTTCGCTACCAACCTTGAGGACGCGATACGCCAGTGCGCTAACGCCGGGCAGTGTGCAGATTTCAGTGAGCGCAGCTTTGGCGTGAGTTTTATAGACCCGGTGGATCAGTACCTGAAAAGCGAGCGGGCGATCAAATATGCGTTGTTGTTCATTGCCCTGACCTTTGCCGGTTTCTTCCTGTTCGAGGTAATGAAGAACCTGAGTGTGCACCCGGTGCAGTACATCCTGGTGGGCGTGGCGCTGGCGTTCTTCTATCTGCTGCTGCTGTCGTTGTCCGAGCACATCGGTTTTGGTTTGGCGTATGGGCTGTCGGCTTCAGCCTGTGTGCTGCTGATCGGCTTCTACCTGAGCCATGTGTTGCGCAGCCTGGGGCGAGGGGTGGGCTTTGCCGCGGGTTTGGCGGCGTTGTACGCGCTGCTCTTCGGGCTGCTGAGTGCCGAAGACTATGCGCTGCTGATGGGGGCGCTGCTGTGTTTCGGTTTGCTTGGGGTGTTCATGGTGCTGACCCGGCGGCTGGACTGGGCGCGTGTGGGGAGGGCGGCATGAGGGAGGATAGAGAGATCGGGAGCTGGTTGGCGCTCAGGATCGGGCTGTTGTTTCCTGTGATACCTAGGTGAAGCTTTCGCGGGCAAGCCCGCTCCCACAAGCCCACCACAGATAGCGAACACTGTGGAGAACCTGTAGGAGCGGGTTTACCCGCGAAGGGGCCCTGTCAGGCCACTGGTGCTGTAGCGACCATCGACGGCCGCTTGACCACCTCGGCATACCACGCCGCCAACCCCGGCTGGTGCTCGCGCCAACCGAACCCGGGCTGGCGCAGATCCAGATAGCCCAGCGCACAGGCCACGCCAATCGCCGCCAGGTCGAAGCCGGACATCAGCTCAGGCAAGTGCTCCTGCTCCAGGTTGGCCAGGCTCCGGCGGATCTTGTCACCCTGCGCCTGCAGCCAGCCCTCCCAGCGCTTGTCTTCTGGCCGCAGGAAGCTCTCATAACGGCTCGACACCGCCGCATCCATGATCGCATCGGCCTGTGATACCAAGGTCATGCGCCGCCAGCGCGCCGAGCCTTCTCGCGGCAGCAGCGGCAGGCCTACGTGCTGCATGTCGAGGTACTCGCAGATTACCCGGCTGTCATGCAGCACGGTGCCGTCTTCCAGGCGCAGGGCCGGGATCTTGCCGATCGGGTTGTCCAGGTTGAGCTGCGGGTCGCCGCTCACCGGGCTGATGTTCACCGGCTGCAGTTGCACACGCTCAAGCTGGCCGGTCTCGTGCAACACCACCATGACCTTGCGCACGAAAGGCGACAACGGCGAGTGGAACAGGGTCATCGTGCTCATGCTTCAGTTACCTTGCAGGCTGGGTGGCAGGCACACGCCGGTGCCGCCGATGCCGCAGTAGCCGTCCGGATTCTTGGCCAGGTACTGCTGGTGGTAGGCCTCGGCGAAATATACGGTCGGTGCCTGGTCGATTTCGGTGGTGATTTCACCGAAGCCGGCCTTGCTCAGCTCGGCCTGGAAGGCGTCGCGGCTGGCCTTGGCCTGTTCCAGCTGTTCCGGGCTGGTGCAGTAGATGGCCGAGCGGTATTGGGTGCCGATGTCGTTGCCCTGGCGCATGCCTTGGGTCGGGTTGTGCAGCTCCCAGAACATCGCCAGCAGTTCGCGGTAGCTGACCTTGTCCTTGTCGAACACCACCAGCACCACTTCGGTGTGGCCGGTCAGGCCCGAGCAGACTTCTTCGTAGGTAGGGTGCGGGGTGAAGCCGCCGGCGTAGCCGACCACGGTGCTGACCACACCTTCACGCTGCCAGAAGCGGCGCTCCGCGCCCCAGAAGCAGCCCAGGCCGAAGATGGCGAAGTCGATGGCGCCTTCGAAGAACGGGCCGAGCAGCGGGGTGTCTTTGAAGACGTAGTGGAACTCGGGCAGGCTCATTGGCGTGTCGCGGCCAGGCAGGGCCTGTTCCGCAGTTGGCATGACGTTTTTGTTCACCAGGATTTCCGAACGCAGGACCATGGCCGTTCCTCTGTGTTTATTCAGTGGGGGAGTGGTTTGGGCCTTCGCGGGCATGCCCGCTCCCACAGGTACAGCACAGGTTTCAAAGGTTGTGGTGTTCCTGTGGGAGCGGGCGTGCCCGCGAAAGGGCCCGAATGGCTTCTATAGTGCCCGAGGATTACGCAGCTGTCAGGCCACCGGGCCACGCGGATAGCGCTTCAGCCGCTCGGCCAGCTCGCGCCCGGGAATCGGCCGGTCGAACAGGTAACCCTGGCCCACGTCGCAGCGGTGACGGCGCAGGAACGCCAGCTGCTCCGGCGTTTCGATCCCTTCGGCCACCACCTTCAGCTTCAGGTTGTGGGCCATGGCCACCACCGCCGAGGTGATTTCCATGTCGTCCTGGTTGTCGGGGATCTCGTTGATGAAGCTGCGGTCGATCTTGAGGATGTCGATCGGAAACTTCTTCAGGTAGCTCAGCGACGAATAACCGGTGCCGAAGTCGTCCATGGCCAAGGTCAGGCCCAGGGCCTTCAGTTCGTCCAGCTGGCGGTGGGTGTCTTCGCTGGCTTCCAGCAGCAGGCCTTCGGTCAGCTCCAGCTCCAGCAGGTGCGGGGGCAGGGCTTCTTCCTTGAGGATGGTGCTGATCGACGCCACCAGGTCCGGGTCGGAGAACTGTTTGGGCGACAGGTTGATGGCTACATGCAGGTTGCCCAGGCCGGCCTTGCGCAGTTGCTGGCTCATGCAGCACGCCTGGCGCACTACCCATTTGCCGATAGGGATGATCAGGCCGGTTTCCTCGGCCACGCTGATGAACTGGTCCGGGCGGATCATGCCGCGTTCGGGGTGGTTCCAGCGCAGCAGCGCTTCCAGGCCCAGCAGGCGACCGCTGCGCAGGCACAGCTTGGGCTGGTAGAACACGTCCAGCTCATTCTGGGTCAGGGCACGACGCAGGTTGTTCTCGACGAACAGCTTGTAGCTGGCTTCGGCGTTGAGCACTTCGGTAAACACCTGTACCTGGTGTTTACCGTTGGCCTTGGCCTTGTGCAATGCAAGGCCGGCATTCTTCATCAGGCTGGCCGGGTCGACGCCGTGCAACGGTGCACAGGCCAGGCCTACCGAGGCGGTGACGTTGATCAGCTGGTTGTCGACGAACATCGGCTTGTCGAGGGTGCACAGCAACTGCTGGGCAACGCCTTGGCCATCTTCAAGGCTGGTGTCGTCGAGCAGCACGGCGAACTCGTTACTGGCAAAGCGCGCGAGGATGCCACCGCTGTGCAGGCTGTTGCGCAGACGCCTGGCCAGGCTGATCAGCAGCTTGTCGCCGGTCTGGTGGCCAAGGCTGTCGTTGATGCGCTTGAAGTTGTCGATGTCCACCAGCAGCAGGCACATCGAGCTTTCGCCGTCCCGGGCGAAGCGCTCGTCCAGGCTGCGGATGAACGCCGGGCGGTTGCCCAGGTTGGTGAGGTTGTCGGTGTAAGCCAGGCGCTCGATGCGTTGCTGGGCCAGCTTGGTCTGGGTGACGTCTTCGTAGATGCCGATGTAGTGGGTCAGCTCACGGTTGTCACCGTACACCTTGGAAATCGACAACTGGCCCCAGTAGGGCTCCAGGTTCTTGCGCCGGCTCTTGAACTCGCCCTGCCAACTGTTGCCCATGGCCAGGCTCGACGGCGAGTCGAACAGCAGTTCGCTGAGGTTCTCCAGTGCCGGCAGCTCACCCAGCTGGCGGCCCTGCACTTCGTCGGTACTGTACTGGGTGATGGCGGTGAAGCTGGGGTTGACGTACTCCACCCGGCCGTCGCGGTTCACCAGCAGAAAGGCGCTGGCGCTCTGCTCGACCGCGCGCTGGAACAGATGCAGGGCACTGGCCGCGGCCCGCCGTTTGTGGTTTGTGATCACTTGGGCGAACTGGTCGGCCAGCTCGCCGGCAAAGGCAATCTCGTCCGACTGCCAGGCCCTTGGCTGGCCGCTTTGCTCCAGGCACAACACGCCGATCACCTGGCCATCGACGCGGATGCTGGCGTCGAGCATGGCCTTGTTTTCCGGGCGCATGCTTTGCGCCAGAGCACGGGTACGCGGGTCGTGGCCGGCGTTGTGAGCGTCGATGGCGCGGCTAGCGTGCAGCGCATCCAGGTAGTCGGGGAAGCGGCTGGCATCGATGGCTTCGGGCTGGCGGTGCTCCTGTGCGTCGCGGTACCAGGCGATGATCGGTTCCAGGCGTTGGTCTTCCAGGTGCCAGATGCTGGCGCTGTCGACCTTGTAGATTTCGCAGGCGCTCTGGGTAATCAGCTGGGCCGCTTCAAGCAGCGAGTTGCCCGCGCTATAGCGCTGGCGGGCAAGGCGCAGGATAAGGTCCTGCTGGCCGCGCACGCGCTCCAGGTGCTCCAGCTGTTCTTGCTGCGTGCGCTGGTTCAGTTGCAGGGCCAGCTGCAGGCGATTGTTGCGTGACTCCAGGTCACTGGCGCCTAGTTCGCCGCTATCTTCCAGCTGGTCGTCGAGCACGCTCAGGTAGCCGCGCAACAGCTGGCGGTTGTGTTGCTTGTAGGCCTCACCCGCTTCCAGCAGGCGCAGCGAGGTGCTCGGCGTGTGCAGGGTGTAGCGCACGCGGTAGTAACCGCGCTGGGCCAGTTGCAGCTGGATTTCGTCGTGCAGCCGGTAGCGTGCTTCGGGTTCCATCAGGCTAGCGTAGGGCGCGTCAATCAGGGCACACAGCTCGCCGGTTTGCATGCCGAACTGGCGCTCACAGGCCGGGTCTAGGTAGAGCATGGCCCAGGTGGCTTCGTTGAGCCTTTCGAAACGCAGCATGCCGAGCCGCGAGGGCACGGGTAACTGCGTCACGACCTCGGCCGCCACACGGCTGGCGGCATCGGGTTGGCTTTTCATCGAAGACTCGCTTGAAGAGGGAACGCTGCCTTTTGGCTGCGGCGGATTTGGCAAGGTTGCATCATGTCCCGAGGGCTGGCAAGCGGCCATGCGCGATGCTGTAGACGGGTTATCGGCTGGTGGGCGGGAATCTGTAGTTCGCCTTGCTTTTTCGCCGCTCGATCCCTCTGGCGCAAGAACCTTGTCGTCGGGCAAAAAAAAGCCCCGCCAATCGACGGGGTTGAGGTACGAGCGTGGCAGCTCGAAAAGGGAACTGCCCCTCGCAAGGAGGGGCAGAGTGCTGCCTTACAGCAGCATGGTGCGGATATCGCCCAGCACGTCGCCCAGGCGCTTGGTGAAGCGCGCGGCGGCAGCGCCGTTGATCACACGGTGATCGTAGGACAGCGACAGCGGCAGCATCAGCTTTGGCTGGAAGGCCTTGCCATCCCAGACTGGCTGCATGGTCGCCTTGGAGACGCCCAGGATAGCCACTTCCGGCGCATTGACGATCGGCGTGAAGCCGGTGCCGCCAATATGGCCGAGGCTGGAGATGGTGAAGCAAGCGCCTTGCATCTCGTCAGCCGACAGCTTCTTGGTGCGCGCCTTCTCGGCCAGTGCAGCGGCTTCGGCAGCCAGTTGCAGCAGGCTTTTCTGGTCGACGTTCTTGATCACAGGGACCAGCAGGCCGTCCGGGGTGTCCACGGCGAAGCCGATGTGCACGTACTTCTTGCGGATGATGGCCTTGCCGCTTGGCGCCAGCGAGCTGTTGAAGTCCGGCAGTTCCTTGAGCAGGAAGGCGCAGGCCTTGAGCAGCAGTGGCAGCACGGTCAGCTTCACCCCAGCCTTCTCGGCCACGGCCTTCTGCGCCACGCGGAAGGCTTCCAGCTCGGTGATGTCGGCAGAGTCGAACTGGGTGACGTGCGGTACGTTCAACCAGCTGCGGTGCAGGTTGGCAGCACCGACCTGCATCAGGCGGGTCAGGGCCACTTCTTCCACTTCACCGAACTTGCTGAAGTCCACGGCAGGGATTGGCGGGATGCCGGCGCCACCGGTCGCACCGGCGGCTGCCGGCGCTTCCTTGGCCTTCTGCATCATGGCCTTGACGTAAACCTGCACGTCTTCTTTCAGGATGCGACCGTGCGGGCCGGTGGCAGCAACTGCACCCAGCTCGACACCGAATTCACGGGCCAGCTGACGAACAGCAGGGCCTGCGTGAACCTTGGCATTGCTGCCAGCGGCCGGTGCGGTAGCAGCCGGTGCAGGGGCAGCAGCCGGGGCGGCAGCGGCAGGTGCGGCAGCCGGAGCAGCCTCAGCCTTGGCTGGTGCAGGAGCAGCAGCAGCCGGTGCCAGCGCGGCAGCCGGGGCGGCACCCGCCACTTTCAACTTGAAGATCAGGTCGCCAGTGCCGACTTCGTCTTCCAGCTTGCACAGTACTTCTTCGACCACGCCGGCGGCCGGCGACGGGATTTCCATGGAGGCCTTGTCGGACTCCAGGGTGATCAGCGACTGGTCGGTTTCGACGGTGTCGCCGACTTTGACCAGTACTTCGATGATCTTGGCCTTGCCCGACGAACCGATGTCCGGCACATGGATGTCCTGCACGCTGGCGGCAGCCGGGGCTGCGGCCGGAGCAGGGGTGGCTTCGGCGGCTGGAGCCGGCGCAGCTGCCTGAGCCGGAGCGGCAGCAGCCGGTGCCTCAGGGGCCGCAGCAGCGGCGCCCTCGGCTTCCAGGACCAGCAGCTCGTCGCCTTCTTTCAGGCGGTCGCCCAGCTTGACCTTCAGCTCCTTGATGACGCCGGCCTTGGGCGCCGGGATTTCCATGGAGGCCTTGTCGGACTCCAGGGTCAGCAGGCTCTGGTCAGCCTCGATACGGTCACCGACCTTGACGAACAGCTCGATGATTTCACCTTCACCGCTGCCGATGTCAGGTACGCGAATGAGTTCGCTCACTTAAAAATACTCCTCAGCAGTCCAGTGGGTTGCGCTTGTCCGGGTCGATACCGAACTTGACGATAGCGTCTGCAACAACCTTGGGTTCGATCTCGCCACGGTCAGCCAGGGCTTCCAGGGCAGCCAGCACCACGAAGTGGCGGTCGACTTCGAAGAAGTGACGCAGCTTCTTGCGGCTGTCGCTGCGACCGTAACCGTCGGTACCCAGGACTTTGAACTCTTTGCTCGGTACCCACTGGCGAATCTGCTCGGCGAACAGCTTCATGTAGTCGGTAGAGGCGATGACCGGGCCTTTGCGACCGTTCAGGCACTGCTCGACGTAGGTCTGCTGTGGCTTCTGGCCAGGCTTCAGGCGGTTGGCGCGTTCCACGGCCAGGCCGTCGCGGCGCAGTTCGTTGAAGCTGGTGACGCTCCACACGTCGGCACCGACGTTGAACTCTTCACGCAGGATCTTCGCGGCTTCGCGGACTTCGCGCAGGATGGTGCCGGAGCCCATCAGTTGTACGTGGTGTGCGGCTTCGCGGGTGTCCTCTTCCAGCAGGTACATGCCCTTGATGATGCCTTCCTCGACACCGGCCGGCATGGCTGGTTGCTGGTAGGATTCGTTCATCACGGTGATGTAGTAGAAGATGTCCTGCTGCTCTTCGGTCATCTTCTTCATGCCGTCCTGGATGATCACCGCCAGCTCGTAGCCGTAGGTCGGATCGTAGGTGCGGCAGTTCGGGATGGTGCCCGCCATCATGTGGCTGTGACCGTCTTCGTGCTGCAGGCCTTCACCGTTGAGGGTGGTACGGCCGGCGGTACCGCCGATCAGGAAGCCACGGGTGCGGCTGTCGCCAGCGGCCCAGGCCAGGTCGCCAATGCGCTGGAAACCGAACATCGAGTAGAAGATGTAGAACGGCAGCATCGGCTGGTTGTGGCAGCTGTACGAGGTACCGGCAGCGATGAACGACGACATGGCGCCGGCTTCGTTGATGCCTTCCTCGAGGATCTGGCCCTTCTTGTCTTCGCGGTAGAACATCACCTGGTCTTTATCGACTGGCTCGTAGAGCTGGCCGACCGACGAGTAGATGCCCAACTGACGGAACATGCCTTCCATACCGAAGGTACGGGCTTCGTCCGGGATGATCGGGACGATGCGCTGGCCAATGTCCTTGTCCTTGACCAGCTGCGCCAGAATACGCACGAAGGCCATGGTGGTGGAGATTTCGCGGTCGCCCGAGCCGTCCAGGATCGCTTTCAGCGTTTCCAGTGGCGGGGTCGGCACGCTGAAGCTCTTGGCACGGCGCTGTGGCACGAAACCGCCCAGGGCAGCACGGCGCTCGGCCAGGTACTTGGCTTCGGCAGAACCTTCTTCCGGCTTGAAGAACGGCAGGTTCTCCAGGTCGGCATCCTTGACCGGGATGTCGAAGCGGTCACGGAAGTGACGCAGGCTGTCGACGTCGACCTTCTTGGTGTTGTGCGCGGTGTTCTTGGCTTCGCCAGCACCGGTGCCGTAACCCTTGATGGTCTTGGCCAGGATGACGGTCGGCTGCTCTTTGTGGTTCACAGCCTGGTGATACGCCGCGTAGACCTTGTACGGGTCGTGACCGCCACGGTTGAGCTTCCAGATCTCTTCGTCGGACAGGTCTTCGACCATGGCCTTGAGTTCCGGGGTGTTGAAGAAGTGCTCGCGAACGTACGCGCCGTCTTTGGCTTTGTAGTTCTGGTACTCGCCGTCGATGACTTCGTCCATGCGGCGCTGCAGGGCACCGTTGGTGTCCTTGGCCAGCAGTGGGTCCCAGAAACGGCCCCAGACGACTTTGTTGACGTTCCAGCCACCGCCACGGAACACGCCTTCGAGTTCCTGGATGATCTTGCCGTTGCCGCGAACCGGGCCGTCGAGGCGCTGCAGGTTGCAGTTGATGACGAAGATCAGGTTGTCCAGCTTCTCGCGGCCGGCCAGGGCGATTGCACCCAGGGATTCCGGCTCGTCGCACTCACCGTCGCCCATGAAGCACCAGACCTTCTGCTTGCCGGCCGGGATGAAGCCACGGGCTTCCAGGTACTTCATGAAGCGTGCCTGGTAGATCGCCTGGATCGGGCCCAGACCCATCGAAACGGTCGGGAACTGCCAGAAATCAGGCATCAACCATGGGTGCGGGTACGAAGACAGGCCGTTGCCGTCCACTTCCTGGCGGAAGTTGTTCATCTGGTCTTCGCTGATACGGCCTTCCATGAAGGCACGGGCGTAGACGCCTGGCGATGCGTGGCCCTGGAAGAAGACCAGGTCGCCGCCGTGTTCTTCGGTAGGGGCCTGGAAGAAGTAGTTGAAGCCGATGTCGTACAGGGTGGCACTGGAGGCGAAGCTAGAGATGTGTCCGCCCAGGTCCGAGTCTTTCAGGTTGGTGCGCATGACCATGGCCAGCGCGTTCCAACGCACCATCGAGCGAATGCGGCGTTCCATGAACAGGTCGCCAGGCATGCGTGCTTCGTGGGTGACAGGGATGGTGTTGCGGTATGGCGTGGTGATCGCATATGGCAGCTGGGAGCCACTGCGGGTGGCCAGCTCGCCCATACGGGTCATCAGGTAATGAGCGCGGTCTTCGCCTTCTTTGTCGAGGACCGACTCCAGGGCATCCAGCCATTCCTGGGTTTCGATTGGATCGAGGTCTTGCATGGCTTGCTCCAGGGCGGAAAGGCAACCAGAATCGATTGCCTGAGATTGCGACTGGCCTTATGGGCAGACGTCGTGAATTCTTGGATTACCGGGGTGTCTTCCGGCGCGTTGTAGTTTTACTACATTTGCTTTCGCATTTCATGCTTTTACACGACACGAGTAGTAGTAAAACTACATTTGTGCGACGTTTGGTCGCACCTTGGCTTGTGAGGAAAAACGTTCATGTTGGTTGGCATTGTGTCGCGAACGGGTGGTTCTTGATGTTTATTGCCAAGATTTCGTTTTTTTCAGCTATTTCCAACTTTTGTACGACAGTCCAACCGTGGTCCGGCTTCCCCTTGGCCGCTTTTTCCCCTCTATTTCACGCCGATCAAGGATAGACCATGCGCCTACCTTTGCCCTCCGATCTGCCCGCCACCTTGCAGCCGCTGGTCACTCGCAACCAGCAGTTCATCAGCGATGCCGTGGCCGGCCACCCCGAACTCGACCTGCAGGCCTGGAGCCCGCTGCACCGGCAGCAGTTCGACCAGGTGGCTGCTGCCAGTGAATTCGTGCTCAGCCTGGCCCAGCGCGAGCCGGCCATGCTGTTCGCCCTGCTGGCCAGTGGCGAGCTGGAGCGGCGTTACGCCCCCGGTGAGCTGCGCGGGCAAATCGCCGCAACGGCCCAGGCAGCACAGAGCGAGGACGAACTGGCGCGCAACCTGCGCCGCGCGCGCAACCGCCAGCAACTGCGCATTATCTGGCGCGACATTACCCGTCAGGCGGAACTTGGCGAAACCTGCCGGGACCTGTCGGACCTTGCCGATGCGGCCATCGACGAAGCCTACCAATGGCTGTACCCGCGCCATTGCCAGCAGTTCGGGACACCCATCGGCAACCGCAGCGGCCAGCCGCAGCACATGGTGGTGCTGGGCATGGGCAAGTTGGGAGCGGTAGAGCTTAACCTGTCGTCGGACATCGACCTGATCTTTGGTTTCCCCGAGGGCGGTGAAACCGAAGGGGTGAAGCGCTCGCTGGACAACCAGGAGTTCTTCACGCGCCTGGGCCAAAGGCTGATCAAGGCGCTTGACCCGGTTACTGTCGACGGCTTTGTATTCCGCGTTGACATGCGCCTGCGTCCCTATGGTTCGGCGGGTGCCCTGGTGCTCAGCTTCAATGCACTGGAGCAGTACTACCAGGACCAGGGCCGTGACTGGGAACGTTACGCGATGATCAAGGCGCGGGTGGTGGCCGGCGACCAGGCGGCTGGCGCGCAGTTGCAGGAGATGCTGCGCCCGTTCGTGTACCGCCGCTACCTGGACTTTTCCGCAATCGAAGCGCTGCGCACCATGAAGCAGCTGATCCAGCAGGAAGTGCGGCGCAAGGGCATGGCCGAGAACATCAAGCTGGGTGCCGGTGGTATTCGCGAAGTGGAGTTCATCGCCCAGGCCTTCCAACTGATCCACGGCGGGCGTGACCTCAGCCTGCAGCAGCGGCCGTTGCTCAAGGTGCTGGCCACCCTCGAAGGCCAAGGCTACCTGCCGCCAGCAGTGGTGGCCGAGTTGCGCGAGGGCTATGAGTTCCTGCGGTACACCGAGCACGCCATCCAGGCCATCGCCGACCGCCAGACGCAAATGTTGCCGGAAGGTGAGACCGATCAGGCACGAGTGGCCTACATGCTCGGCTTTGCCGACTGGCATAGCTTCCATGACCAGTTGATGTACTGGCGTGGCCGCATCGACTGGCATTTCCGCCAGGTCATTGCCGACCCGGATGATGAAGACGGCGAAGGCGAACTGGTGGTGGGTGGCGAGTGGTCGCCGTTGTGGGAGCAGGCGCAGGATGAAGAAGCCGCTGGCCGGCAATTGCAAGAGGCTGGCTTCAAGCAACCCGCCGAAGCCTTGCGGCGCCTGGCCGGGCTGCGTTCCAGCCCGCAGTTGCGCTCGATGCAGCGCATCGGCCGTGAGCGACTAGACGCATTCATCCCGCGGCTGTTGGCCCAGGCGGTGGAGCATGACAACCCCGACCTGGTGCTTGAGCGGGTGCTGCCATTGGTCGAGGCTGTGGCGCGGCGTTCTGCCTACCTGGTACTGCTGACCGAAAACCCGGGTGCCTTGCGCCGTTTGCTGACGCTGTGCGCTGCCAGCCCGTGGATTGCCGAGCAGATTGCCTTGTACCCGCTGCTGCTCGACGAACTGCTCAATGAGGGCCGTTTGTTCAGCCCGCCCTTGGCGCCAGAACTGGCCAGCGAACTGCGCGAGCGCCTGACGCGCATCCCCGAGGACGACCTGGAGCAGCAGATGGAAGCGCTGCGCCATTTCAAGCTGGCCCACAGCCTGCGCGTGGCCGCCTCGGAAATCAGCGGCAACCTGCCGTTGATGAAAGTCAGCGACTACCTGACCTGGCTGGCTGAAGCCATCCTCGACCAGGTGCTGGCCCTGGCCTGGCGCCAGACCGTGGCCCGTCATGGCCAACCCAAGCGCAGCGACGGCAGCCTGTGCGACCCGGGTTTCATCATCATCGGTTACGGCAAGATGGGCGGCCTGGAACTGGGCCACGGTTCGGACCTGGACCTGGTCTTCATCCATGACGGCGATCCGCAGGCGGAAACCGACGGTGCGAAGCCTATCGACAGTGCGCAGTTCTTCACGCGTCTGGGGCAGCGCATCATCCACTTGCTGACCACCCAGACCAACTCGGGCCAACTGTACGATGTGGATATGCGCCTGCGCCCGTCCGGCGCCTCGGGGCTGCTGGTCAGCTCGCTGGGTGCGTTCGAACGCTACCAGCAGAACGAAGCCTGGACCTGGGAACACCAGGCGCTGGTACGGGCCCGTGTGCTGGTGGGTTGCAAGCAGGTGGGGGCGGCATTCGAAGGTGTGCGCGCCAAGGTACTGGGCCAGGCGCGCGACCTGGAAAAACTGCGCAGCGAGGTGAGTGAAATGCGCGCCAAGATGCGTGACAACCTCGGTACCAAGGCTACGGTTGCCGGTACGGGGGCGAACGCCTTCGACGCCGGCGTGCCGTTCGATATCAAGCAGGATGCCGGCGGTATCGTCGATATCGAATTTATGGTGCAATACGCCGCTTTGGCCTGGTCCCACGACCATCCGGCCATACTTCGATGGACCGATAACATCCGCATTCTGGAAGAGCTGGAGCAGGCGAACTTGATGCCGGCCAGTGACGCGGTGCTGTTGCGTGAAGTGTACAAGGCGTTCCGCTCGGCCTCGCACCGCCAGGCCCTGCAGAAGCAGGCCGGGGTGATCGATGCGGCGCAGTTTGCCGATGAACGCCGTGAAGTGCGGCGGATCTGGGGTGAGTTGGGTTTAAGCTGATACCGTGTTGGCTTGTTCGCGGGCAAGCCCGCTCCCACAGGTACTGCACAGGCCCTGAGCAGTGTGCAATCCCTGTGGGAGCGGGCTTGCCCGCGAATAGGCCATGTGAGTGGTACACTGTCCGCCACATAGCCTGAATATAAAGAGGGGAGGCCAGGCTGGACCGCAGCCTGTAGCCTCCCCGAGCGTTTCTGGACTAAGCATGAGAATACTGATCATTGGCCCCAGCTGGGTTGGCGACATGGTGATGGCGCAGACCCTGTTCCAGTGCCTGAAACAGCAGCACCCCGACTGCGTGATCGACGTGCTGGCCCCCGAGTGGAGCCGGCCGATCCTCGAACGCATGCCTGAAGTGCGTCAGGCCTTGAGCTTCCCGCTCGGCCACGGTGCGCTGGAACTGGCCACGCGGCGGCGCATCGGCAAGTCCCTGGCCGGCCAGTACGACCAGGCCATCCTGCTGCCCAACTCGCTCAAGTCGGCGCTGGTGCCTTTTTTTGCCGGCATTCCAAAACGCACCGGCTGGCGCGGTGAAATGCGCTTCGGTCTGCTGAACGACGTGCGCAAGCTGGACAAGACCCGCTACCCGCTGATGATCGAGCGCTTCATGGCCCTGGCTTACGCGCCCGGCGCCGAGCTGCCGCAGCCATACCCGCGTCCCAACCTGCAGATCGAAGCGCAAAGCCGCGACGCCGCCCTGGCCAAGTTCGGCCTGGAACTGGACCGTCCGGTACTGGCGCTGTGCCCTGGCGCCGAGTTTGGCGAAGCCAAGCGCTGGCCGGCAGAGCACTATGCCGCTGTGGCCGATGCGATGATTCGACAAGGCTGGCAAGTGTGGCTGTTCGGCTCCAAGAACGATCACCCGGTCGGTGAGCAGATCCGCGACCGGCTTATTCCGGGGTTCCGTGAAGAGTCGTCCAACCTGGCCGGTGAGACCTCGCTGGCCGAGGCCATCGACCTGATGTCCTGCGCCCATGCCGTGGTGTCCAACGACTCCGGCCTGATGCACGTGGCCGCTGCGCTGAACCGTCCATTGGTGGCGGTGTATGGCTCGACTTCACCCGGCTTCACCCCGCCGCTGGCCGAACAGGTGGAAGTGGTGCGCACCGGTATCGAGTGCAGCCCGTGCTTTGACCGCACCTGTCGCTTCGGCCATTACAATTGCCTGCGTCTGCTGGATCCGGGCAAAGTGATCGCCGCCCTGCACAGCCTAAGCGGACCGGACCTGATCGATACCGTGGCCGAGGTCGACTAAGTGCGGGTACTGATCATCAAGACCTCGTCGCTGGGGGATGTCATCCACACCCTGCCGGCGCTTACCGATGCCGCCCATGCCATTCCAGGCATCCGTTTCGATTGGGTGGTGGAAGAAGGCTTCGCCGAAATCCCCAGTTGGCACCCTGCGGTCGACCAGGTCATCCCGGTGGCGATCCGTCGCTGGCGCAAGAACCTCTGGCAAACCATCAAGAGTGGCGAGTGGAAGGCGTTCAAGCAGCGCGTTCGCGAGCGCAAGTATGACCTTGTGATCGACGCTCAGGGCCTGGTCAAGTCGGCCTGGTTGACCCGTTACGTGAAGGCACCCGTAGCCGGCCTGGACCGCTACTCGGCCCGCGAAGGCTGGGCCAGCCGCTTCTACGACCGGCCTCTGTCGGTCGCCACCGGCCAGCATGCGGTGGAGCGGGTACGCCAGCTGTTTGCCATGGCCCTGGCCTACGACCTGCCAGAAGGCATCGGCAACTACGGCCTGGACCTCGACCGCCTGCAACTGCCGCCGGCTGCGCCCTATGTGGTGTTCCTGCATGGCACCACCTGGGCGACCAAGCACTGGCCCGAAGCCTACTGGCGCGAACTCGCCGAGCGCATGGGCCGGCGCAAGCTGGAAGTGCGCCTGCCCTGGGGTAATCCGGCCGAGAAGGCGCGGGCCGAGCGAATTGCCCTAGGCTTGAACAACTGCCAGGTGCTTCCCAAATTGAACCTTGCCGGCGTCGCTCGTGTACTGGCGGCGGCAAAGGCCTGCGTGGCGGTCGACACCGGCCTTGGCCACCTGGCGGCGGCGCTCGATGTGCCCACCCTTTCGCTGTTTGGCCCGACCAACCCGGGCCTGACCGGCGCCTACGGACGGACCCAGATTCACCAGGCCAGTGACTGGCCTTGCGCTCCCTGCCTGCAGAAGAAGTGCACCTACAAACCGAGCGCCGATGACCTGGCCCGGTTCGATCTGAAACGCGAGTGGCCGCTGTGCTTCACTCGCCTGAATCCCGAGCATGTGGCGAGCCGCTTGAGCGCGTTGCTGCTGGCTGAGGATGTCCGTTGATGCAACTGGCTTTCGTGCTTTACAAATATTTCCCCTTCGGCGGGCTGCAGCGCGATTTCATGCGCATTGCCCTGGAATGCCAGAAGCGGGGCCACCAGATCCGCGTGTACACGCTGATCTGGGAGGGTGACATTCCACCGGGTTTCGAAGTGCTGGTGGCGCCGGTGAAGGCGATTTTCAACCACCGCCGCAACGAGAAGCTCAGTGCCTGGATGGCCGCTGACCTGGCCAAGCGCCCGGTCGACCGCCTGATCGGCTTCAACAAGATGCCGGGGCTGGACGTGTACTACGCCGCCGACGGCTGCTTCGAAGACAAGGCGCAGACCCTGCGCGGTGGCTTGTACCGTCGCTGGGGCCGCTACCGGCACTTTGCCGAGTACGAGCATGCGGTGTTCGCCAAGGACGCCCATACCGAAGTGCTGATGATTTCCGAAGTGCAGCAGCCGCTGTTCATCAAGCATTACGGCACCCCGGTAGAACGCTTCCACCTGCTGCCGCCAGGCATTTCCCAGGATCGCCGTGCGCCGGCCAATGCCGCCGAGATCCGCGCCGAGTTCCGCAAGGAATTCAACCTGGGGGATGACGACCTGCTGCTGGTGCAGATTGGCTCAGGCTTCAAGACCAAAGGCGTGGACCGCAGCCTCAAGGCACTGGCCGCGCTGCCGTCAGCCCTGCGCAAACGCACCAGGCTGATGGTGATCGGCCAGGACGACCCCAAGGTATTCCAGCTGCAAAGCGCTACCCTGGGCCTGGGCGACCAGGTGCAGTTCCTCAAGGGTCGCAGCGACATCCCGCGCTTCCTGTTGGGCGCCGACCTGCTGATTCACCCGGCTTACAACGAGAATACCGGTACGGTGCTGCTCGAAGCGTTGGTCGCCGGCTTGCCGGTGCTGGTGTCCAAGGTGTGCGGGTATGCCCACTACATTGCCGAGGCCGACAGCGGCCTGGTGCTGGATGAGCCGTTCGAACAAGAGCAGCTCAACGGCTACCTGCAGCGCATGCTCGAAGACCCGCAGGCGCGTGCCAGCTGGTCGCGCAATGGCCTGGCATTTGCTGATAGCGCCGATCTGTACAGCATGCCACAGCATGCTGCCGACGTGATCCTGGGGCAAAAAACCGCATGAAGCTGATATTGGCCGAGCCCTTCAAACGCCTGTGGGCCGGGCGTGATGCCTTCGACGCCGTGGAGGCGCTGCAAGGCGAGGTCTATCGCGAGCTGGAAGGGCGCCGCACGCTGCGCACCGAGGTGGCTGGCGAGGGCTTTTTCGTCAAGATCCACCGTGGCATCGGCTGGGGCGAGATCTTCAAGAACCTGTTCACCGCCAAGCTGCCGGTACTCGGTGCCGGCCAGGAATGGCGGGCGATCCAACGCCTGCACGAAGTGGGTGTGCCGACCATGACCGCAGTCGCCTACGGCGAGCGTGGCAGCAACCCGGCCACGCAGCACTCGTTCATCATCACCGAAGAGCTGGCGCCCACCATCAGCCTGGAAGACTTCAGCATCGACTGGGTCAAGCAGCCTCCCGAGCCGCGTCTGAAGCGTGCACTTATCGCCGAGGTGGCGAAGATGACCGGCGGCATGCACCGCGCCGGGGTCAACCACCGCGATTGCTACATCTGCCATTTCCTGCTGCACACCGACCGACCGGTGACGGCGGATGACTTCAAGCTGTCGGTGATCGACCTGCACCGTGCGCAAACCCGTGCCACGATCAGCCGCCGCTGGCGTGACAAGGACCTGGCTGCGCTGTACTTTTCGGCCCTGGACATCGGCCTGACCCAACGCGACAAGCTGCGCTTCCTGCGTGGTTACTTCCAGCGTCCGCTGCGGCAGGTGCTGAAGGAGGAAGCCGCGCTGCTCGCCTGGCTGGAGCGCAAGGCCCAGAAACTCTACGATCGCAAGCAACGCTATGGGGATGCACTCTGATGGCGAGTTGGACACTGGCGCCGGGGTACGAACACCTGGCGGCGGACTTCGGCAGCCTCGATGCGGTATTCGCCCTCCAGGGCGAACGGCTGACCCGCGATCCGCTCAGTGAGGTGGTACGCATCGAGCGTGACGGGATCAACTACTATGTCAAGCGCTACACCGGGGCCGGCAAGCACATGCGCCGGTATCTGGGGCGGCCACGCATCAAGGCCGAATGGCAAAACCTCAAGCAGTTCGCCAAATGGGGTATCCCCACCGCCGAAGTCGTGGCCTGGGGCCTGGAGCGCAACGGCCTGGCCTTTGGCCGTGGCGCGATGATCACCCGTGAACTGCCGCGCACCGAAGACCTGTCGGCCCTGGCCGAACACAACGATCCGCGCTTGGCCGACCGCACCTGGGTCGACCATATCAGCCGTCAACTGGCGCGCCATACCCGGGTCATGCACGAGCACCGCTTCGCCCATAACGATTTGAAGTGGCGCAACCTGCTGGTCGATGACCAGGGCACGCTATTCTTCATCGACTGCCCCACCGGCGACTTCTGGCGCGGATTCATGTGGCGCCACCGGATGATCAAGGACCTGGCATGCCTGGACAAAGTGGCCAAATACCACCTGTCAGCTACCCAGCGCCTGCGCTTCTACCTGCAATACCGTGGCCGTGACCGGCTGAATGTGCGTGACAAGAAGCGCATTCGTCGGGTACTGGGCTTTTTCGAGGGAAGGGAATGACCGATTACCTGGCCAGCGCGGACCTCGCGCTGCTCAAGCGCCATGGCCTGGACGACTTCGAGGCGCTGTGGGCGCTGCAACTTGATGCTGTGGACGAACCCAACACCGGCCGTGGTGGCTGGAGCAGCGTCTTCCGTCTGGAACTCGAAGGCAAGGGCTACTACCTCAAGCGCCAGAGCGACTACCTGACCCGTACCCTGCACCGGCCGTTCGGCGAGCCCACCTTCGCCCGGGAATTCCGCAACATCAGTCGCTACCAGAAGCTGCGCATTCCGGCATTGCAGGCGGTGTTCTACGGCGAGCGCAAGCAGGGTGGCAAGCACCGGGCCATCCTGATGACCCGCGCTCTGGACGAATGGGCCGACCTCGAAAGCCTGCTGGCGCAATGGCCGCGGTTGGGTAAGGCCGAGCGCACTGACATCCTGCAGGCCTGCGGCCAGCTGGCGCGTACCCTGCACAGCGCCGGCCAGGTGCATGGCTGCTTCTACCCCAAGCACATTTTCTTGCGCCAACGGCGCGACGGCTGGGATGCGCAACTGATCGACCTGGAAAAGACCCGTCCCCTGCTGCTCGGCATGCGTGACCGCCTCAAGGACCTGGAGCCGCTGCTGCGCCGCGCCCAGGCGTGGAGCGTGCAGGATGTACGTACTTTGCTGGCTACCTACCTGGGGCAGCCCGCCGACGGCGCGCTGGTCGATAGCTGGCTGCAACGGTTGACGCAACGCCGTCGTGAAAAAGAGGCCCGCTGATGCGTTTGTCTGAATTGAAGGATGCCGGGCGCAGCCCATCGCTGCCCCTGAGCATCACGTTGGTTGATGCCGCTGGCAGCGCCGACTTGCAATTGCTCAGCCTGCTGCGCGTGCTGCCGGGCCAGCGTTATGTGGGCGCTGGTGTCTGGCGCGGTACACCGGTGCTGGCAAAGTTGCTGGTCGGTGGTAACGCTGCACGGCATTTCCAGCGCGAACTGCAGGGTGTGAAATTGCTGGCCAAACAAGGGCTGACCACGCCGACGCTACTGGCCGACGGCCTCAAGGAAGGCGAGGGTGGCTGGCTGCTGTTCGAATTCCTTGACGGTGCCCAAAGCCTGGCCGATGCCTGGGCCGCAGTGGAAAACCTGCCAGTGCTGGCGGACGAGCAGCACCTGGTGCTGGGCGAAGCGCTCACTGCCGTGGCGCACATGCACGCCCAAGGCCTTTGGCAGGAAGACCTGCACCTGGACAACCTGCTGCGCCATGCCGGCAAGCTGTACCTGATCGACGGTGCGGGCATAAGGGCGGAAACGCCCGGTCAGCAGTTGTCGCGTCCACGCGTGCTGGAAAACCTCGGGGTGTTTTTCGCCCAGTTGCCCAAGCGCCTGGAGCCGTTCATCGAAGAGCTGCTGGTGCATTACCTGCTGGCCAACGCCGAGCATGCGTTGCCGCTGGAAGCGCTGCAGAAACAGGTGGACAAGGTGCGCACCTGGCGCCAGAAGGACTATCTGGACAAGGCTGGCCGCGAGTGCAGCTTGTTCAGCGTCCAGCGCACCCTTTCGGGCTTGCAGGCGATCCGCCGCAGTGAGGTCGAGGCCCTGCAGCCTGTACTGGAGCAGGCCGATGCGCTGATCGACACCGGCCATTTGTACAAGACCGGTGGCGCTGCCAGCGTGGCGCGCATTGAGGTCAACGGTCGCCAGTTGGTGATCAAGCGCTACAACATCAAGAACACCGCGCATTGGTTCAAGCGCTTCTGGCGCCCGAGCAGGGCTTGGCATTCCTGGATTGAAGGCCACCGCCTGGAGTTCCTCGACATCGCCACGCCACGCCCCCTCGCGGTGCTGGAACAGCGGGTGCTGGGCCTGCGCAGCCGTGCCTACCTGGTCACCGAGTATGTCGACGGCCAGGATCTGACGGCATGCTTCGCGCCCTACGTCGAAAGCGGCGATGCGCCCGAGGAGCAGGTGGAGGCCTTGGTGCACGTGATGCAGCAGCTGATTCGCGAGCGCATCAGCCACGGCGACTTCAAAGGCCATAACCTGTTCTGGCACAACGGCCAGTGGTCGCTGATCGACCTCGATGCCATGTGCCAGCATGCCACCCAGCTCAGCTTCGCACCGGCCTATGCCCGTGACCGGGCACGGCTGCTGCGCAACTGGCCCAATGGCAGTGCCTTGCATCAGCGGCTGGACCGGCTGTTGCCAAAACTGGTCGACTGAGGCCGCCGGTTCCGGCTGTCAGTGGGCCGGCGGTGGTTGATCTGGCAGTGTCAGCCAGTCACTGCTGCGCCCTGCCTGGCGAACGCGTATCAGCCACTGGCCGTTTTCGTGGCGCAGCACCGCCCACGGCACCACGCTGGTGTTGCTGGCAACGGCAATCTGCAAGTGGTAATGATCCGGCAGCAGGTGACGGCGCACAGGCAACTGCCCGTCCTTGAGCGCCAGGTACAGCTGATCGTCAGCCTGAAAAAGCCCTTGTTCGATGTTTACCGGCAGGCCAGCCATTGGCACTTGCAGATAGCAGTCCTGCAGCAACTGCTTCAGGTCGGGCAACCCGTCGTACCAGAGCACCGGTGAGTCGATCACCCATTGCCCGTCGGCTTTGCGCTTGAGCGGTTGCTGCAGATAGGCATCTGGCTGGCCAGGGTCGATGGCCCGCCAGCGGTAGCCGTCGAAGCTGACCTGATAGTAGCGGTTGTCGTTGTCCTTGATGAAGTACAGCGACAGCCCACCAAACGCCGAGCGTTGTTCGTATACACCTTCATCGTAGATACCGTCTATGCGATAGCGCAGGCTGCTGCTGCCCGGTTTTACCTGGAGGCGTGCGGGTAGCGGCAGTGGCGGTGGTTTGGGGATCCCGCGCAGGGATCGGCGTAGCACTCTGGAACCCAAAAAACTGGTACCCGCATCGTTGAGGTGGCTAAGCGCCTGATAGGCATGCCGCATCACCCCTTCCACATCCTTTTGCTTGAAGGCCTCGGCGCCATCCCAGATGTCGATTGCCATGCGGCCGATCGACAGTACCAGCAACGCGCGGTTCGGCAGCAGCAGGCTGATGAAGTCCAGTAAGCGCCAGCTCAGCGCCATGACCGACTCCACATTCACTTCCCTGGTCGTCATGCTGTCGGCATCGGCCTGAGCAATCAGCGCCCGGGCTTCGGCCATGTAGTAGACGAAGAACAGGTCGTCCTGGATCTCGGGTGTCCTCAAATGCGTGCTCATGCGCCCCTTGTCCAGCAGCTGCTGCACTGTAGCAGCAGGCAGCAATGGCAGGCGCTCGGCCACATATGCTCTCAACGTGGGCTGCTGGCGCAATGTGCGAAGCAGTTCGCGGGTCGTGCGAAAACGGCGCCAGGCCCTGCGGTCCGGGGCATCCGGGGTGTACAGCACGCATGCCGGAGACTTGTAGGGGGTGCTGTTGAGCAGCAGCACGCCCTGCACGGTATGGCCCATGATGTTCAACTGGCGAACAGTGACCGGGTAGCCTGCTACTGGCGCACGCAAGGCATTGTGTGGTTGGTTCAGCACTGCGCGCACCCAGTTGTAGCCATGTTCGAAAGGGTCTTCGCCAAAGTGTCCGGCGTAGTGCGCCTTGACTGCTTCAGCGCGCATGCGTGCACGGTTGACCTTGCTGTGCGCAGTCAGGCGCCATTTGCCTGCTCTGGAACTGATGAGTTGGGTGTGCAGGTACTTTGCGTAGCTGTCACCCACGTTCAGTTCCCGGACCATGTGCTTGACATACTGCGGTGTGAGCCCGGCGGGCATGGCTTTGCCGTGGGCATGGATCACCCGGGCAGTCAGCCAGTAGTCGGTATCGAACCACGGCAAGTTCTTGAGGGCGATCTCTTCGAGGGTGTTGATTTCCTCGACCATCTCCACCATCTCGTGGCCCACGCGTCGCATGCCTACATAGGTGACATAGGATGAGAGGGCGAAGGGATGCATGATTGCGCCCGTGCGGCGGGCGCGTACGACCACGATCTTGATCTCGCGAGGATCTGTTTCGTACCCCAGGTCATGGCTCAGGCGCTCGCGAAGGCGTGCGTTGGCCCAGGCCAGCAGGCTATTGCGTTGCTTGAAGTCGTCAAGGCTCAGCACTCCCGGGGCAGCAGCCTGCTCGGCGATTGCCACCAGCGTTTGCATGGCCTGCATCATATGGCTCAGGCCTTGCGCAGATGTATTGCGCAGCCAGTTGGGCAGGTGCTTCTCAAGCAATTGGGAGTAGCGTGTTTGCAGGATGGGCTTGGCGCCGACTTCGTGCCATAGCGCGAGGGCTTCATGTATTCGGGTGTGCTGGTCGGGTGAGCCGTTGCTCCACAAGCCGGTGTCACTCAGGCGTTGGCGTTGGGCTTCTATCACGCTGTCGATCTGGGCCTCCAGCAGGCTGTCGGCGTACCATTCATAGCGCAGGCGCTGTGACCGGCGAGCGCGGTCCGCCTGCGTGTCAGTGTACAGATGCAGCAGCGGTCTGCTCTGGAGTGGGTCTTCCAGGCGTTCGCAAAGCTCCAGGTGCAGTGCGGCAAGGGAGTCGAAGGCCTCGATGCCTTGTGACAGGCTGCACAGCAAGGCAGCGCCTGCGGCATCCTGAGGCGTGAGCATGTGGCCCTCGGCTGTACCGGCAACGATGATCAGTGTGCCTGGCAGGTAGCTTCGCCAGTTGGGCCGTAGGCCTTCCAGCAGAACGCGGTAGACCTGTGGCCTTTTGGCCAGGGGCATATGCCTGCGTTGGGAGGGTAGTGGCTGTTGCAGGCAGGCCCATAGTTGATCGGCTGAGCGGTAGCCCAAGGTCTCGTCGCCCAGGCGCAGTTCAACCTCGGCCAGCATCAGCGCCTTGCGCAGTGCCAGCAGCTTTTGTCTGGGGGTTTCGCCTTGCTCATCGGCCGTGGTCCAGAAGCTGGCCAGTTCGCCGTGCAGCCAGGTGCGTGTGTCGGGGTTGATGGGGTGTTGAAGGTCGAGGGTCGGGAGGCCGTCGAGCAGGTCACCGATTTGTCGGTCGATCTGTTCCAGTTGTTCGAGGGGGCGCATGGGGCGGGTCCTTGGTTGAGGAAACCCCATGCTTGGCAATAGCTGCGGTTGCGGGGTGGTAGCGGGCTAGCGCCCCCGACGCCAGAGCAGCCCGCGCAGGCTCAGCAAGGCCGGCAGGCCCAGGCCGGCCCAGGCCAGAACGTCCCAGCCACCGTCGCCGAGCAGTGCGGCGAACAGGCCCAGGAAGCCAAGCAGGGCAATCAACGCTGGCCAGGCGAAGAGGCGTGCAGTGGCTTGTGACCTGTGGCTCATGCGCGCGCCTCCCTGGGTTTACGCTGCTTGCCCCACCACAGGTAGAGGCCGCTGCCGAGCACGATGATTGTCAGCACGTCCAGTAACGCCCAGAGGATCTGCATCGGTCGCCCGCCGTAGTCGCCGAAATGCAGTGGCTGCGACAGGCCCATGGCATCCATGTACCAGGGACGGTCGCCTACGGCAGTCACTTCAAGGGTGCGAGCATCGATCAGTACCGGCGTGAACAGGTGCGAACTCAGGTGAGTGGCACCGTTCATGAACACCGCATAGTGGTGCTCGCTGGAGAAACGCGTGCCTGGAAACGCGATGAAATCCGGGCGCATGCCCGGCGCGGCCTGTTCGGCAATGTCCAGCAGGCGAGTGGCTGGGGCGCGCTCGACGAGCGGCGGGGCGTCGCGGTAGGGGGCAACCATCGCAGCCAGGCTGTCATTGCGCCAGGCCGCGATGACCAGGTCGGACAGGGCACTGATCACCCCGGTCACGCTCACCGTCAATGCCCAGGCCAGGGTGACCACGCCGATCAGGTTATGCAGGTCGAGCCAGCGCAGGCGGCGGGATTTCTTGTGGCGTACGGTGCCGAATTCCAGGCGGCGCATGAATGGCGCATAGAGCACGGTGCCGGAGACAATCGCGACGATGAACAATACGCCCATGAAGGCCAGCAGCAGCTTGCCCGGCAGGCCTGCGAACATGTCCACATGCAGGCGCAGCATCACCATCATGAAACCGCCGTTGGCGGCCGGCATGGCCACCGCCTCGCCGGTGCGTGCATCGAGCATGAAGGTATGCGACAGGTTGGGGTCGGTGCCGGCGGTGGCGGCGGTAATGGCGACCACGCCGTTGGGCTCGTCTTCATCGTAGCCGAAGTACTGCATGACCTCGCCGGGGCGATGTTGTTCGGCCTTGAGCACCAGTTGCTGCAGGTCGAGGTGCGGGGTGCCTGCCGGCATTTCACGCAGTTCAGGGGCGTCGCCTAGCAGGTGTTCGAGTTCGTGGTGGAAGATCAGCGGCAGGCCGGTGACTGCCAGCAACAGCAGGAACAGGGTACAGACCAGGCTGCTCCAGGTGTGGATCAAGGACCAGCGGCGGATGGTGGGGCTTTTCATCACGGTACCGATTGTTGTCGGTTGGAACCCGGGGCCGCAAGGCGGCCCCAGTTCACTCAGAACTTGTAAGTGGCGCTGGCGACAACGCTGCGCTCATCGCCGTAATAGCAGTAGTACGAGTCACAAGTAGAGAGGTAATCCTTGTTCAGCAAGTTGGTGGCGGTGACCGCGACCGACGCGCCCTTCAGGCTGCCGTTCAGGCGACCCAGGTCGTAATGCACCGACCCATCGAAGACGGTGTAGGCCTTGGCCTTGCCCAGGTAGGTATTGCCTTGGTCACCATAGGTATTACCGGTATAACGCGTGCCCAGGCCGATGCCGAAGCCGTCGAGTACGCCTGAGTGCCAGGTGTAGTCGCCCCAGATGGACGCTTGCTGGTTCGGCATCAGTTGCAGACGGTTGCCTTTGAAATCGCCGTCCTGAACCTCGGACTTGGCCAGGGTGTAGGCGGCAATGACCTTCAGGTTGTCGGTCACATCGGAAACCGCTTCCAGCTCAAGGCCGCGGACTTTCACTTCACCGGTCTGGCTGGTGATGGTCACACCACCGACCGTGTTGGTGACCGAGACGTTTTTCTGAGTCAGGTCGTACACGGCTGCCGACAACAGGGTGTTGGACCCCGGCGGCTGATACTTCACGCCCAGCTCCCACTGCTTGCCTTCGGTGGGCTTGAACGAATCCGAGGCCGACACACTGGCATTGCTGGACGGCTGGAACGACTCGGCATAGGACAGGTACGGCACGAAGCCCGAGTCGAACACGTAGCTGATGGCTGCGTTGCCGCTGAATTTCTTGTCCCGCTGGGTATTGGTGGCATCACCCTGGTTGAAGAACTTGGTGCCGGTATGCACCCAGTCTTCACGACCGCCCAGGGTCAGGCGCCAGTTACCAAGCGCCATCTGGTCCTGCACATACAGGCCGGTCTGACGGGTTTTCTGGTTGTAGTCGTAAAACGCGGTCGAGCGATCCGGGCGAGTGATCGGCAGCCCGTATACCGGGTTGTTGACGTTGCTGTCCGGCACGTTGAAGTCGAAGATCGACAGGTAGTTGGTGTTGATGCGCTGGTGGTCCAGGCCGATCAACAGCGTGTGGTCGATGTCCCCGGTAGCGAAGTCCGCCTGGAAGTTGTTGTCCACCGCGAACTGGCTGATGTCTTCATCGGTGTTGGTGGACATGCGGCTGACAGTGCCATCGTCCTGCACCGGTGGCGAGCTCTTGTTGTAACTGCCAGGGGTGATGGTCTGGAACGACAGGTCCGACTTGGTGTAGCGCAGGTTCTGGCGGAACTGCCAGACGTCATTGATGCGGTGTTCGAAGGCGTAACCCAGCGCGTAGTAAGTACGGTCGTAGAACTCGTAGTCCGGGTCACCCAGGTTCTTGTGGTGCGAGATCTTGCCGAATGGCATGTCGATTTTGGTGCCCTGGATGGGCCGGAACTGGCTGGTGGCGCCGGTATCGTCACGGGTGAACTGGGTGAGGAAGGTCAGCGTCGTGTCTTCGTCAATGTTCCAGGTCAGGCTTGGGGCAATGTTGTAGCGCTTGTTGTCGATGTGGTCAATCTGGGTGCCACTGTCACGGATAACGCCACTGAGGCCATAGAGAAAGCGACCTTCATCGTCGATCTTGCCGGTGCTGGCGAAGTTGATCTGGCGATGGTTGTCGCTGCCGTATTGAAGCTCGATTTCGTGAGCGCTTTCGGCTTGCGGACGGCGGCTGACCATGTCCAGCAGGCCACCAGGTGGGGTCTGGCCGTAGATCGAAGAGGCCGGGCCGCGCAGCAGGGCGAGGCGGTCGAGGTTCCAGGTTTCGGCTTTCGGGTTGGCATACACGCCGCGTGGCAGCGGCAGCCCATCGAGGAACTGCGTTGGCTCGAAGCCGCGCACGCGCATCCAGTCATAACGGGTGTCGCTGCCGAAGCTGGCGGAGACGATGCCTGGCATGTAGCGCACTGCATCATCCAGGCTGTGTACACCGCGGTCTTTCATTTGCTCGCGGGTGGCGACAGAGATGGAGCGGGGGACTTCCACAAGTGCCGTGTCAGTCTTGGTGCCAGCAGCGGTGCGCTTGGCCACGTAGCCTTCAACCGGGCCCCAGGCGCTTTCGCTGGCGCTGGTGGCATTCACGGTGGTTTCCGGCAAGGCCAGTGTGCCATCCGGCACGGCCACCAGGCTGTAGCTGCCCGCACTGCTCTGCTGCAACTGCAGGCCGGTACCGCTCAGGGCGGCTTGCAGGGCGCCCAGGCCGTTGTATTGGCCGTTGACCGGGGCCGAGGTGCGGCCGCTGACCAGTGCCGGGTCGATGGCCAAGGCAATGCCGGCCTGGCTGGCGATCTGGTTGAGGGTGGTGGCCAGTGGTGCGCTGGGCAGGTTGTAGGCGCGCGACGTGGATTGCTCGGCGGCGAACAAGGCAGGGCTGGTCAGCGGGGCAGCCAGGCCGATGGCCAGGGCCATCAGGCTGGGGCGCAGGATATGATCAACGGCACGGGACATGCGGCGGTTCCTCGACGGGTAAGTGCTTGCTGCTTCCTTGCCGAGCGAGATCTGAAAAGTGACAGGGTGAATCTGAAAAATATTGAGAATTATTTAAAATGGGTTTTGCCAGCACCGGCCTCTTCGCGGGTGAACCCGCTCCTACGACGATCCCGATGTGTGCCCACCACCGTGGTAGGAGCGGGTTTACCCGCGAATACGATGGCGGCGGCAACGGTGAACGGCTAGTGGAAATTGGCCAGCAGGCCCGGCCTCTTCGCGGGTGAACCCGCTCCTACGACGACCCCGATGTGTGCCCACCACCGTGGTAGGAGCGGGTTTACCCGCGAATACGATGGCGGCGGCAACGGTGAACGGCTAGTGGAAATTGGCCAGCAGGCCCGGCCTCTTCGCGGGTGAACCCGCTCCTACGACGATCCCGATGTGTGTCCACCACCGTGGTAGGAGCGGGTTTACCCGCGAATACGATGGCGGCTGCAACGGTGAACGGCTAGTGGAAATTGGCCAGCAGGCCCGGCCTCTTCGCGGGTGAACCCGCTCCTACGACGATCCCGATGTGTGTCCACCACCGTGGTAGGAGCGGGTTTACCCGCGAATACGGTGGCGGCTGCAACGGTGAACGGCTAGTGGAAATTGGCCAGCAGGCCCGGCCTCTTCGCGGGTGAACCCGCTCCTACGACGACCCCGATGTGTGCCCACCACCGTGGTAGGAGCGGGTTTACCCGCGAATACGATGGCGGCGGCAACGGTGAACGGCTAGTGGAAATTGGCCAGCAGGCCCGGCCTCTTCGCGGGTGAACCCGCTCCTACGACGACCCCGATGTGTGTCCACCACCGTGGTAGGAGCGGGTTTACCCGCGAATACGGTGGCGGCTGCAACGGTGAACGGCTAGTGGAAATTGGCCAGCAGGCCCGGCCTCTTCGCGGGTGAACCCGCTCCTACGACGACCCCGATGTGTGCCCACCACCGTGGTAGGAGCGGGTTTACCCGCGAATACGGTGGCGGCTGCAACGGTGAACGGCTAGTGGAAATTGGCCAGCAGGCCCGGCCTCTTCGCGGGTGAACCCGCTCCTACGACGACCCCGATGTGTGTCCACCACCGTGGTAGGAGCGGGTTTACCCGCGAATACGGTGGCGGCTGCAACGGTGAACGGCTAGTGGAAATTGGCCAGCAGGCCCGGCCTCTTCGCGGGTGAACCCGCTCCTACGACGACCCCGATGTGTGCCCACCACCGTGGTAGGAGCGGGTTTACCCGCGAATACGGTGGCGGCTGCAACGGTGAACGGCTAGTGGAAATTGGCCAGCAGGCCCGGCCTCTTCGCGGGTGAACCCGCTCCTACGACGATCCCGATGTGTGTCCACCACCGTGGTAGGAGCGGGTTTACCCGCGAATACGGTGGCGGCTGCAACGGTGAACGGCTAGTGGAAATTGGCCAGCAGGCCCGGCCTCTTCGCGGGTGAACCCGCTCCTACGACGACCCCGATGTGTGCCCACCACCGTGGTAGGAGCGGGTTTACCCGCGAATACGATGGCGGCGGTAACGGTGAACGGCAGGTGGAGATTGGCCAGCAGACCCGGCCTATTTGGAAGTGACCTTCACCCACCACTGCGTATGCCGCTCGATCTTCACCGGCAACGCCGGCACCAGCGAGGCCAGCGCCAGGTCGGTGTTGGTCAGCGGGAAGCTGCCGGTCACGCGCAGGTCGGCGACCTTGGCATCCACCCCGAGGTAGCCGCTGCGATACTGGCCCAATGTGGCGAGCAGGTCGCCCAGGCGTACGTTGTCGACCACCAGCATGCCGCGGGTCCAGGCATCGGCACCGGCGGGCACCGTGCCAACCTGGCCGAGGCCGTTGGCGTTCATCAACACTTGCTGGCCTTCGCGCAGCACCTGTTCGTCGCCGCTGTCATGCGGCATGGCGGCGACCGAGGCTTGCAGCACTTCCAGGCGCGTACCGCCGGCTTCGCGGCGCACCAGGAAGCGCGTGCCCAGTGGCCGCAAGCGACCGTCTTCAGTGCGGACCAGCAGCGGGCGTGGGTCCTGGTGGCCGGTTTCGACCGAGATCTCGCCCTGATGCAGCACGATCACCCGTTGTGCGCCGGCATAGTCGATGTCCACGGCGGTGTGGGTGTTCAGGCTCAGCAGTGTGCCGTCTTCCAGGCGCAAGGTACGCAATTCACCCGTGGCGGTGCGCTGGTCGGCCAGCCAGTAGCTGGGTGCCAGCGACGGCGCACCGACCCATGCCAGCAGCGCGCCGAGCAGAAACGTGCCGGCCAGCCCGCCGCCAACCTTGCCAATGCGTCGTCGCAGGCTGACGCGCGATTGCAGCAACGCCTGGCGTGCCGGGCCAGCCGCCGCGCTAACGCGCTGGTCCATGGCGCCGAGCTGGCGCCAGGCACGTGCGTGTTCTTCGCTGGCAGCATGCCAGCGCATGAATTCATTGCGTTCATCAGGCGTGCCGCTGCTGTCGCCGAGGCTGAGTTTCCAGGCAATCGCGGCTTCCAGAACCCGGGACGAAACCGGGACGTTGCTCACGTCGGCTCCCCGTACAGGGCTACGTAGCACTGGCGCATGCCTTGGGCGATGTACTGGCGCACCCGTGATACCGAAACGCCAAGGCGCTCGGCAATCTCGGCATGGCCCATGCCGTCCAGACGGCTGTGCAGAAACGCAGTGCGAGCCTTGCTCGACAGCTTGCCGAGCAGGCGGTCGATGGCTTTGAGGTCTTCAAGGATCAGGTGCTGCATTTCTGGCGAGGGCTGTTCGGCTTCAGGGATCAGTGCCAGCTCGGCCAGGTAGACCTGTTCCAGTGCGGCGCGGCGGAAGTGGTCGAACATCAGCCCCTTGGCCACGGCGGCCAGAAACGCGCGGGGTTCGCGGGGTGTGTCCAGTTGCTCACGACCGAGCAGGCGCACGAAGGTGTCCTGGCTCAGGTCTTCAGCACGTTGGCGGCAGGCCATGCTGCGTTGCAGCCAGGCGAGCAGCCAGCCGCGGTGGTCGCGGTACAGCGCACCGACCAGATCGGCGTGTGGGCTTTGTGCAGAAGACAAGCAGCGTCCCCCCGGAACGAATGCATTAACTAACGATAATTATTCGCGATTGTTGCAGAGGGGAGGGGGTGGGTGCAATGGACGCTTATCGGATTGCCATCATGGAAAAGGCTGAAGGGTATGCCTTGGAATTTTCAGTGCCTATCCCTACAAACCATGACTCTGCATCTTGCGCCGTCGCCACCCGCGCAACCGCTGCTCCAACTGCAGCGGGCTGTCCAGCTGCTGGCGCCGGGCCTGGCTGAACAGGATCAACGCCAGCTCTGCGGTCACCAGGGCATCAGCACTGGCATGATGGCGCTCTTCTACCTGCAAGCCAAACCGCGCCACCCAGTCATCCAGCCCGGCCTCGCGAAGCACCGTGTCAGGGTTGAGCATCGGTGCCAGTTCGGCAACGTCGAGGAACCGTGACTGCAAGCGATGCCCAAGGCTCTCCTTTAGCGCACGGGCCAGCATGCGCTGGTCGAATGGCGCGTGAAACGCCAGCACCGGGCTGTCACCAATGAAATCGAGCAAATCCAGCAGGGCCTCGGCCGGGTCGCAACCGGCAGCCAGGGCGCTGGGGCCCAGGCCGTGGATCAGTACGCTGGCGTTGGTCTTCTGCAAAGGCCGGTGCAGCGTGCGTTCGAACTGCTGGGCAAAGTCGATGGCACCGTCTTCGATCGCCACTGCCCCGATCGACAGTACCTGGTCCCGGTTGGGGTTGAGCCCGCTGGTTTCCAGGTCCAGCACCACCCAGCGCTGCTCGCGCAGGGTGCATACCCCTAGCGGCACGGGCTTGGGCAACCGGGCCAGGCGTTGGCGTGTGGTGTGGTCCAGCTCGGGCGCGCTGGGGCGCAGCCAGGCGAACAGGCTCACAACTGGTACCGCAAGGCCAGGCTGCTTTGCAGGCGCTGGGCCTGGCGCAGGGACTCGCGCAGGATGCGCCGGTCCAGGTGGTTGAGGCTGTCCGGGTCGAGCCGGTTGGAGTAAGGCAGGTTGTCGCGTATCTGGCGCTGGTGCTGCTGCATGCGGGTTTGCTGGATGAAGTGGTAGGCCTCTTCATAGGCGGCGCCGTCCAACGGCTCGATCACGCCCTTGGCCACTAGTTGGCGCAGGCGCTCCAGGGTATTGCAGGCAGCTATGCCATTGGCCAGGGCCAGCAAACGGGCACCGTCGACGAAGGGCGTCAGGCCTTGGACCTTGAGGTCGAGGGTCGCCGCCTTGTCGTTGCCCTGGCGGGTCAGCACGAACTCGCGCAACCGGCCCACCGGCGGGCGTTGGCGCAGGGCGTTGTCAGCCATCATGCGCTGGAAGATGCGGTTGTCGGCTACCTGTGCCAGCAGGCCCTGGCGCAGTTGCTCGCAGCCTTGCTCGTCGCCCCACACCACACGCAGGTCGAAGTAGATGCTCGAACCCAGCAGGTTCTCCGGGCTGGCTTCGCGAACAAACCCGGCAAAGCGTCGCGCCCACTCGCTGCGCGACAGGCACAGTTCGGGGTTGCCGGCCATGACGTTACCCATGCACAGGGTGAAACCGCACTGGGCCAGGCACTGGTTGATGTATTGCGCCAGCGGCAGCAGGCGAGCGCGGATGGCGTCGGCCTCGGCGCTGTCGACCGCTTCGAAGAGGATGCCGTTGTCCTGGTCGGTGTGCAGGGTCTGCTCGCGTCGCCCCTCGCTGCCAAAGCACAGCCAGCTGAACGGCACGCCCGGGTCGCCACGTTCGGCCAAGGCCAGTTCGATGACCCGGCACACGGTATGGTCGTTGAGCAAGGTAATGATCTGGGTGATCTGCGTCGACGATGCGCCATGGGCCAGCATGCGTTCCACAAGCTGGCTGATTTCTCCGCGCAGTGAAACCAGCGTATCCAGGCGTGGCGCATGGCGTATGGTGCGCGCCAGGTGAACCAGATCGACCCGTTGCAAGGAAAACAGGTCGCGCTCGGAAACCACCCCACACAGGCGCCGGTTTTCCACCAGGCATACATGGGCAATATGCCGCTCGGTCATGGCCATGGCGGCATCGAAGGCGCTGGCCTGGGGTGGGAGGTAGAACGGTTTGGCTGTCATGTGCTGGTCGATGGCGGCGCCCAGGTCAGTATCTATTGTCGCCACCACCTGGCGCAGATCGCGCAAGGTGAAGATACCGATGGGGTAGCGCTGCGGGTCGACCACCACGATGCTGCCCACCTGTTGCTCGTGCATCAGCCGCACGGCTTCGCGCAGGGGCGTATCGGCGCTGCACACCACCGGATGGCGCATGGCCAGTTCCCCCAGGGGGGTGTTCAGCGAGTATTGGGTGCCGAGGGTTTCCACAGCGCGCTGGCGTACTTGCTGATTGACCTGATCAAGCAGGCTGCTGACACCGCGCAGGGCAAAATCCCGAAACACTTCAGACATCGAGAACACGCGGATGAATGCGGCCTTGTTCAGTTGCAGGCAGAAGGTGTCTTCACCGGCCAGGTGCTCGGTGCGGGTTGCCCGCTCACCCAGCAGGGCTGCCAGCGGGAAGCACTCGCCGCTGGTGATCTCGAACGTGGTCTCGACACCCGGTTTGGCCAGATGCTGGCGCTCGCCAACCACGCGGCCCTGTTTGACGATGTAGAAGTGCTCGACCGGCCCGTCGGCAGGTTTGACGATGCTTTCACCACAGGCGTAGAAACGCAGCTGGCACTGCTCGACCAAGAAGGCCAGGTGGCTGTGCTCCATCTGGTTGAACGGCGGAAAGCGCTGCAGGAACTGCAATGTGCCCTGGATGTTTTGCAGTACTGCCGTCTTGCCCGCTTGGCTGTAGGCGTCCTTTTTGCTCATGAAACTGACCGTATCGCTATGCCGAACTATATATATCTATATATAGGTACCGGCCATGTTGTTCTCTGCCTCCATGGTCGGCTTGCGGCGAGGTGGTGCCCATTGGACGTAAGTCTATGAGCGCCCCTGTCAGAGACCCGACAAAAGGAGAAACGGGTTACGCAAGCAATGCGGTCCTAATGCTGAAGCGGAATTATTTTGACGAGACAAGCATGCCCGAGCACACCGACATCCTGAGCGACGCCGAGCGCGAGGCCTTGGCCGTGATAAACCAGAGTGCGCCTGTGGCAGCCAGACCGTTGGTGCTTGTGGTGGATGACAACGCGGTTAACCGGGAGGCGCTGATCCTGTACCTGAAAAGCCGGGGCATCGATGCGGTGGGGGCGGATGGGGCCGAGGAAGCCAGGTTGTACCTGCACTACCAGAAGCGTATCGGGTTGATGATTACCGATTTGCGCATGCAGCCTGAAAGTGGGCTGGACTTGATCAGGACAATTCGCGCGTCGGAGCGGGCGGCGTTGTCGATCATTGTGGTGTCGGGCGACACCGATGTGGAAGAAGCAGTGGATGTGATGCACCTGGGCGTGGTGGATTTCCTGCTCAAGCCGGTGGATTTGGGCAAGCTGTTGGAGCTGGTGAAGAGAGAATTGAAAATGGATTGATGCGCAGTGGGGGCCGCAAAACGGCCCCCTGGCGAAGATGTAACTTACAACCCGTTACGCGCCTTGAACTCGCGGCGACGGCGGTGCAGTACCGGCTCGGTATAACCGTTCGGTTGCTTGCCGCCTTCCACCACCAGCTCCACAGCCGCCTGGAATGCCACGTTGTCGTCGAAGTTCGGCGACATCGGACGGTACAGGGCGTCGCCAGCGTTCTGCTGATCGACCACCACGGCCATGCGCTTGAGGCTTTCCAGCACCTGCTCCTGGCTGACCACGCCGTGGCGCAGCCAGTTGGCCAGCAGCTGGGCGGAGATGCGCAGGGTGGCACGGTCTTCCATCAGGCCGACGTTGTTGATGTCCGGTACCTTCGAGCAACCCACGCCCTGGTCGATCCAGCGCACCACGTAGCCGAGGATGCCCTGGGCGTTGTTGTCCAGCTCGTTGCGGATCTCTTCGGCCGACCAGTTGGTGTCCGCAGCCAGCGGAATGGCCAGAATGTCGTCCACCGACGCCGGGGTACGTGAAGCCAGTTCACGCTGGCGCGCCTGTACGTCCACCTTGTGGTAGTGCAGGGCGTGCAGGGTGGCGGCAGTCGGCGACGGTACCCAGGCGGTGTTGGCACCGGCCAGCGGGTGGGCGATCTTCTGTTCGAGCATGGCTGCCATCAGGTCTGGCATGGCCCACATGCCTTTGCCGATCTGCGCCCGGCCTTGCAGGCCGGTGGCCAGGCCAACGTCGACGTTGTTGTTTTCGTAGGCGCCGATCCACTTCTCGTTCTTCATGGCACCTTTGCGCACCACGGCGCCGGCTTCCATCGAGGTGTGGATTTCATCGCCAGTGCGGTCAAGGAAACCGGTGTTGATGAACGCCACGCGTTCGGCGGCTGCCTTGATGCAGGACTTGAGGTTGACCGTGGTACGGCGTTCCTCGTCCATGATGCCGACCTTGACGGTGTTGCGCGGCATGCCCAGCAGGTCTTCGACCTGGCTGAAGATCTCGGCGGCGAAGGCCACTTCCTCAGGACCGTGCATCTTCGGCTTGACGATGTACACGCTGCCGCTGCGGGTATTCTTGCGGCTGGTGTTGCCGTTGAGGTTGTGCAGGGCGATCAGGTTGGTGAACAGCCCGTCCTGGATACCTTCGGGGATTTCGTTGCCTTGGGCATCGAGGATCGCCGGGTTGGTCATCAGGTGGCCAACGTTGCGCACGAACAGCAACGAACGACCGTGCAGGGTCACGCTGCCGCCGTTAGGCGCCGCGTACTCACGGTCCGGGTTCATGGTGCGGGTGAAGGTTTTGCCGCCCTTGCTCACGCTTTCGGCCAGGTCGCCTTTCATCAGGCCCAGCCAGTTGCGGTAGACGATGACCTTGTCGTCAGCGTCTACGGCTGCAACCGAGTCTTCGCAGTCCATGATGGTGGTCAGTGCCGACTCCATCAGGATGTCTTTGACGCCAGCGGCGTCGGTACTGCCGACCGGGGTGCTGGCATCGACCTGGATTTCGAAGTGCAGGCCGTTGTGCTTGAGCAGTACGGCAGTGGGTGCTGCGGCGTCGCCGTGGAAGCCGATCAGTTGCGCATCGTCGCGCAGGCCAGTGTTGCTGCCGCCTTTCAGGGTAACAACCAGCTTGCCGCCTTCGATACGGTAGCCCGTGGAGTCAACGTGCGAGCCGGCTGCCAGTGGCGCGGCTTCGTCGAGGAAGGCGCGGGCGAAGGCGATGACCTTGTCGCCGCGCACCTTGTTGTAACCCTGGCCTTTTTCAGCGCCGCCTTCATCGCTGATGGCATCGGTGCCGTACAGGGCGTCGTACAGCGAACCCCAGCGAGCGTTGGCGGCGTTCAGGGCGAAGCGGGCGTTCATCACCGGCACGACCAGTTGCGGGCCGGCCATGTGGGCGATTTCTTCGTCCACGTTCTGGGTGGTGGCCTGGAAATCGTCGGCTTGTGGCAGCAGGTAGCCGATTTCCTGGAGGAATGCTTTGTAGGCTGCGGCGTCGTGGGCCTGGCCTTTGCGTGCCTGGTGCCAGGCGTCGATCTTGGCTTGCAGCTCGTCGCGCTTGGCGAGCAGGGCTTTGTTCTTTGGAGCGAGGTCATTGATGATCTTCTCTGCACCCGCCCAGAACTGCTCGGCGACGATGCCGGTCCCGGGGATGGCTTCGTTGTTCACGAAGTCGTACAGGACCTTGGCGACCTGAAGGCCACCGACTTGAACGTATCCAGTCATTGCTTGCCTCACTCTGCTCAGCTATTTCGCTCTTCTGTATTAAGCCTGTAGCGCTTCTCTAAACACGGCACCAGTGCATGCCCACGGGTTTGCTCGGGGGCGGCTGGGTGCGGCCTGCCAGACAGGCTGGCAGGCAGTGTGCGTATTTTCACAGGCGCCTTGGCAGACATCCAAACGACGTTTTGTAGTCCGCGCCACGGGATACTACATGAAGCAGTAGGCGGGGCAAAATCAGACTAAAAGCGCCGTTATGCGACCCGTTGGTCGCGTATGGTCACGCTGGGAGTGGGTATGTTCGCAAAAAACAGGTGGATTGTTCCAGATAAATCTTGAAACAGTACACGATTATCTGTGCGGATTGCCCTGCGGCAGGTTGCCGCGCCTTGCCTATACTGACTCGATCCCCTGATTTTCTGCCGCCCGGCGCGGTCCGACACGAGGAAGGGCTTGTGGATCATCTTGTACTGACTGTAATTGCCCCTGACAAGGCCGGCCAGGTCGAACGAATTGCCCAGTGCATCGCCGACCACAGTGGTAACTGGCTGGAAAGCCGCATGTCGCGGATGGCCGGGCAGTTTGCTGGCATTCTGCGGGTGGCGGTGCCGGCAGAGAATTACGCCGAGCTTGTGGCCTCGCTGCAGGGGCTGGCCAGGTATGACATTCGCGTGCTGATTGCCGAGAGCGGGATCGAGCCGTCGTGCACCTGGAAGCCGATTGCCATGGAACTGGTGGGTAACGACCGGCCGGGGATCGTGCGGGACATTACCCGCTTGCTGGCCGAGTTGCAGGTAAACGTCGAGCGGTTTTCCACAGAAGTGCGGCCGGCACCGATGAGCAGTGAGCCGTTGTTCCACGCCGACGCATTGCT
Source organism: Pseudomonas sp. BP6 (assembly GCF_017875935.1). NCBI lineage: Bacteria > Pseudomonadati > Pseudomonadota > Gammaproteobacteria > Pseudomonadales > Pseudomonadaceae > Pseudomonas > Pseudomonas sp. BP6. The sequence goes on along the minus strand of NZ_JAGINI010000001.1, from coordinate 4,952,516 downwards.
GGCGCTGCCGTTGACCTTGCCGCTGGAAGAACTGCAGCAGCGGCTGGAGAGCCTGGCGGATGACTTGATGGTGGAGTTGAAGCTGCGGGCAGAGGATTGATCAGCGATTGCCGGGGCCGCTTTGCGACCCAGTCGCGTTATCCCGATATCACGGGGAAGGCCCTGTGGATAACCTGGGGGTGTACCTCTCCAGCCCAGGTATCACGTGCCTTGCAGAGCTTTGCTCAAAAAACACCCAATTATCAGCAGCTTGTGCACAAAGCACGGGGACGAGGGTGTGGATAACCTATGGAGATGTCTCTGCAGGCCAATAGCTACATGGCCTGCAGAGTTTTGATCGTTTTTCGATCAGTTGCGTTTGCGCAAGCTCAGCCATGCATCCACGCTGTAAATCGCCAAACCTGCCCAGATGAACATGAAGGCCACCAAGGTGCTCGACGACAAATGCTCATCGAACAGCAGTACGGCCTGCAACAGCACCAAGGTCGGTGCCAGGTACTGCAGGAAGCCCAGCGTGGTGTACGGCAGGTGCCGTGCGGCGGCGTTGAAGCATACCAGCGGCACCAGCGTTACCGGCCCCGCGGCCATCAGCCACAGCGCCTCGCTGCTGGTATAGAACGCGCCCTGGGCACTCATCGCTGACGGGTGCAGCAGCAGCCAGCCAAGGGCCAGCGGTACCAGCATCCAGGTCTCCACCACCAGGCCCGGCAGTGCAGCTACCGGCGCCTGCTTACGGATCAGCCCATAGAAGCCGAAGCTCAACGCCAGCACCAGTGATACCCACGGCAGGCTGCCCACTTGCCACACCTGCTGCGCGACACCCACGGCGGCCATACCCACCGCCAGCCATTGCAGGCGGCGCAGGCGTTCACCAAGAATCAGCATGCCCAGCAGGACGTTGATCAGCGGGTTTATGTAATAGCCCAGGCTGGCCTCGAGCATACGGCCGTTGTTCACCGACCACACGTAGGTCAGCCAGTTACCGGCGATCAGTGCCCCGCTCAGTGCCAGGATGCCCAGCCGGCGCGGGTTGTTGCGCAGTTCACGCCACCAGCCGGGGTGTTTCCACACCAGGAGCAGCAGCGAGCCGAACAGTGCTGACCAGAGCACCCGGTGGACAATGATCTCCACCGCCGGGACGCTCTGGATTGCCTTGAAGTAGAGGGGGAAAAGGCCCCAGATGATGTAGGCGCTCAAGCCCAGTATGTACCCGCGACGCGGGTTTGCGGCGTGCATGCAGAATCCTTGCTTAGGTTGCTAAATAAAGCGACGCCTATTGTAGACAGAGGTGGGCGTGCTTCTAGAACAATTTCAGCGGTGTTTCATCCAGCGCAGCCATCTGTTCGCGCAAGGCGAGAATCTGGTCGCCCCAGTAGCGTGGCTGGCCGAACCAAGGGAAGCTGGGCGGGAACGCCGGGTCGTCCCAGCGCCTTGCCAGCCAGGCGCTATAGTGCAGCTGGCGCAGGGCGCGCAGGGGCTCGATCAGGGCCAGCTCGCGCGGGTCGAAGTCGTGGAACTCGTTATAGCCGTCGATCAGCTCGGCCAGTTGCCCCAGGCGCTCCTCGCGGTTGCCGGCCAGCATCATCCACAGGTCTTGCACCGCTGGGCCCATGCGGCAATCGTCGAGGTCGACCACGTGGTACACCTCGTCACGGTGCATCAGGTTGCCCGGGTGCAGGTCGCCGTGCAGGCGGATGAGCTGGTGTGGTGTGCGAGCGTAGATGTCCTCCACCCGCTTGAGCAGATCGCGGGCCACGGACTCGAACGCCGGCAGCAGTTCACGCGGGACAAAATTACCTTCCAGCAAGGTGTTCAGCGAGGCGTGGCCAAAGTTGTCCACAGCCAGTGCCTCACGGTGCTTGAACGGCTTGCTGGCGCCCACGGCATGCAGGCGGCCAAGTAACTGGCCCAGGCGATACAACTGGTCGAGGTTGCCAGGTTCGGGGGCGTGGCCGCCGCGACGTGGGAACAGCGTGAAGCGGAAGCCCTTGTGTTCGAACAAGGTGCGGTCATCGTGCTGCATGGGCGCAACCACCGGGACCTCGCAGTCGGCGAGTTCGGCTGTGAAGGCGTGTTCTTCGAGGATGGCCGCATCGCTCCAGCGGCCTGGGCGGTAGAACTTGGCAATCAACGGCTGCGCGTCTTCGATGCCCACCTGGTACACGCGGTTCTCGTAGCTGTTCAGCGCCAGCACCCGCGCATCGCTGAGAAAGCCCAGGCTTTCCACTGCGTCCAGGACCAGGTCGGGGGTGAGGGTGTCGAAGGGGTGGGACATGGTGGCTCCGGAGGGTAAGCGGCGTGGGGCCATGGTAGCGCGTTATGCCTGTGCCGGCTTCTTCACAGGCAGGCCCGCAATCCGCTCGCCGCGTGGCCAGGCTATGCCGGTATCCCGATCAGCACATAGGACGGATGGAACTGCACCCGCACCGAGCTGCCGGCCGCCACCTGCTGCCCAGCCAACCACTGCGCCTCTGCAATGGCACACAACGTCTGGCCATTCCCCAGCGCCAGCCTGACCTCGCTGGGGCCGTCATCCTCGGCCAGCACTTCTTCCACCGTCGCGCTCAAACAGTTGCTGCCCTCCTCGGCTTCTTCCTCTTCCGCCAGCAACTGCACCCACCCGGCCTTTAGCAGCGCCACCACCATCGTTCCCGCTTTCAGCTCCAGGCGCGCCGTGCTGTCGTGGGTGATCAGCGCATCGATCTCCAGCCCGCCGCTCAATGCCAGGCTGACGCGGTCATACCGGCCTTCTGGGCGCAGGCCGCTGACCTGGCCCTGCAACTGGTTGCGCGCACTGGTGCGCAGCATCAGGCGCCCGAGCAGGTCGAGGTCGCTGGATTCTTCGGCGGCTTCAAGGATTTGTGCCTGCAGGGCCTGCAGCCGTTGGTACAGGCGCAGCACCCGCTCGCCTTCCGGCGACAAGTGCGCACCGCCGCCGCCACGGCCACCGGTGCTGCGCTTGACCAAAGGCTGGCTGGCCAGATTGTTGAGCTCGTCGATGGCATCCCAGGCCGCCTTGTAGCTGATACCCGCTGCCTTGGCTGCGCGGGTGATCGAGCCTTGTTCGGCAATGTGCTGCAGCAGCGCGATGCGCTGTGGGCGGCGGGCGATGTGCTGGGTGAGAAGGGGGGGTAGGGACATGGGTATTCCGTATACAAGGGTGCTTTACAAATGGGCAGGTCGCGCCTGGTCATACATACCCCGGTTTGGGCGTACGTGCCAGGCAATACACATCCACCCGCCGTGCACCGGCCTTGCGCAGTGCCATGGCAATAGCCTGCGCAGTGGCACCGGTGGTCAACACATCATCGACGATGGCGACATGCTTGCCTTCCAGCTCCCCCGTTACCGCGAACGCCTGGCGCAAATTGCGCCGTCGTGCCTTGGCGCCCAGATGCTGCTGTGCCGGTGTCTCGCGGGTGCGGGCCAGCAATCGCTCGTTGCATGTTACCCCGACGTGCGACGACAACCACCGCCCAAGCATCCCCGCCTGGTTGAACCCCCGCTCGCGCAGTCGACGCCTGGCCAAAGGCACAGGCAACAGCAGGTCAGGGCGAGGCAACCCTTCGGCATAGCGATACAGCAGCCCCTGCCCGAGTAGCTCAGCCATCAGGCGCCCCAAAGGCCATTGGCGATTGTGCTTGAAGCGGCTGATCAACGTGTCCACCGGAAAGCCGAACTGCCACAGGGCAATGACCTGATCGAAGGCCGGCAAGCGGCGGCTGCACAGTGCGCAGGTCAGGCCGGCCATGGGCAAGGGCAGGGCGCAATGCCGGCACTGATCACCCAGCCAGGGCAGTGCCTGTTCGCAGGTGATGCACAACGGGTAATGCTGCTCGGCAGGCTCATCGCATAACAAGCACTTCTGGTTAATAAGTGAGCACTTGTAAACCAGTCGCTTCCAGTACAGTTGACAGTTCATAGGCCTTCCATGACTATGCGAGCTATCCGTGATGCGCTGGCGGGCTTTCCTGTCCCGGCGCCAGCTACAGCCTAAACAAGGAAACGCCGATGAGCGCCAGCACAACTGCAACAACACGTCACGACTGGTCCCTGGCCGAGGTCAAGGCGCTGTTCCAGCAACCGTTCAATGACTTGCTGTTCCAGGCGCAGACCGTGCACCGCGCGCACTTCGACCCCAACCGCGTGCAGGTTTCGACCTTGCTGTCGATCAAGACCGGTGCCTGCCCGGAAGATTGCAAATATTGTCCGCAGTCCGGCCACTACAACACCGGGCTGGAAAAACAGAAGCTGATGGAAGTGCAGAAGGTGCTGGAAGAAGCTGCCCGCGCCAAAGCCATCGGTTCTACCCGTTTCTGCATGGGGGCGGCGTGGAAGCACCCGTCGGCCAAAGACATGCCCTACGTGCTGGAGATGGTCAAAGGCGTCAAGGCCATGGGCCTGGAAACCTGCATGACCCTCGGCAAGCTCGACCAGGAGCAGACCAAGGCCCTGGCCCAGGCTGGCCTGGACTACTACAACCACAACCTCGACACCTCGCCGGAGTTCTACGGCAGCATCATCACTACGCGTACCTACAGCGAGCGTCTGCAGACCCTGGCCTACGTGCGCGATGCCGGGATGAAAATCTGCTCTGGTGGCATTCTGGGCATGGGTGAGTCGCTGGACGACCGCGCCGGCCTGCTGATCCAGTTGGCCAACCTGCCGGAGCACCCGGAGTCGGTGCCGATCAACATGCTGGTCAAGGTGGCCGGCACGCCTCTGGCTGAGGAAGAGGACGTCGACCCGTTCGACTTTATCCGTATGCTGGCCGTGGCCCGTATCCTCATGCCCAAGTCTCACGTGCGCCTGTCCGCCGGCCGCGAGCAGATGAACGAGCAGATGCAGGCCTTGGCCTTCATGGCGGGCGCCAACTCGATCTTCTACGGCGAAAAACTGCTGACCACCGCCAACCCCCAGGCCGACAAGGACATGCAGCTGTTCGCACGCTTGGGTATCAAGCCCGAAGCGCGTGAAGAACACGCCGACGAAGTGCACCAGGCAGCCATCGAGCAAGCGCTGGTCGAGCAGCGCAGCAGCGAGATGTTCTACGACGCCGCGACAGCCTGACATGGCTTTCGATCTGGCTGCGCGCCTGGCCGAACGGCGCGCCGCAGACCTGTATCGGCAGCGGCCATTGCTGGAAAGCCCGCAGGGGCCGGAAGTGGTGGTCGACGGCCAACGGTTGCTGGCCTTCTGCAGCAATGACTACCTGGGCCTGGCCAACCACCCCGAGGTGATCGCCGCCTGGCAGGCCGGCGCCGAGCGCTGGGGGGTGGGGGGTGGTGCCTCGCACCTGGTGGTTGGCCACAGCACCCCACACCATCAGGTTGAAGAGGCACTGGCTGAACTCACCGGCCGCCCGCGCGCCCTGTTGTTCTCTACCGGCTATATGGCCAATCTGGGCGCCATCACCGCGCTGGTGGGGCAGGGCGACACGGTGCTGCAAGACCGCCTGAACCATGCTTCGTTGCTGGATGGCGGGCTGCTCAGTGGTGCCCGCTTCAACCGATACCTGCACAACGACCCGGCCAGCCTGGCCAGCCGCCTGGACAAGGCAGTCGGCAATACCTTGGTGGTGACCGATGGCGTATTCAGCATGGACGGTGACCTGGCCGACCTGCCGGCGCTGGCCGATGTCGCGCGTGCCCGCGGCGCATGGTTGATGGTTGATGACGCCCATGGCCTGGGTACCTTGGGCGCACAGGGCGGCGGTATCGTCGAGCACTTTGGCCTGGGTGTGGATGACGTACCGGTGCTGATCGGCACGCTGGGCAAGGCTTGCGGCACTGCCGGCGCCTTTGTGGCTGGCAGCGAAGCGCTGATCGAGGCGCTGGTGCAGTTCGCCCGCCCCTACATCTACACCACCAGCCAGCCACCGGCGCTGGCCTGCGCCACACTCAAGAGCCTGGAGCTGCTGCGCCGTGAAACCTGGCGTCGTGAGCATCTGGCAGCCTTGATTCGTCAGTTCCGGGAAGGCGCGCAGCAGATGGGGCTTCAGTTGATGGACAGCCCGACGCCAATCCAGCCCATCGTGATCGGCGACAGTGCGCAGGCGTTGCGCCTGTCACGCCTGCTGCGTGAGCGCGGCTTGCTGGTGACGGCCATCCGCCCACCCACCGTGCCGGCTGGCAGCGCACGCCTGCGGGTGACCCTGAGTGCCGCGCACAGCGAGGCGCAGGTGCAGCTATTGTTGAATGCATTGGCCGAGTGTTATCCACAGTTGGAGAACGCCGATGCGTAATCGACTTGTTCTGTTGCCTGGCTGGGGCTTGGGAACTGCTGCGCTGGAGCCGCTGGCCGCTAGCCTGCGGGCCCAGGACGCCCGCCTGCAGGTAGAGCTGATGCCCCTGCCAGAACTGGCTCACAGCGATGTGCAGGCCTGGATCGACCATCTGGACCGCAAGCTGCCCAACAATGTCTGGCTGGGTGGCTGGTCACTGGGTGGCATGTTGGCCAGCGCGCTGGCGCACAAGCGTGGCGACCACTGCTGCGGGCTGCTGACCTTGGCCAGCAACCCCAGCTTCCTGGCCCGGCCAGACTGGCCCCACGGCATGGCCGAAGACACCTTCGGCACCTTCCTCGACGGCTGCCGCAGCCATACCCAGGTCACCCTCAAGCGCTTCCGTACCTTGTGCAGCGACGGCGCCCTGCAGCCGCGCACCCTGTTGCGCCAACTGGGTGTCGGCGTGCCGGATACCGACCCGTTGTACCTGGCCACTGGCCTTGAAGTGCTGGCCAAACTGGACACCCGCGTAGCCTTGCAAGCCTATGGAGGCCCGCAGCTGCACCTGTTTGCTGGCAGCGATGCGCTAGTGCCGGCAGAGGCGGCAAAGGCGTTAAGCGAGCTGTTGCCCGATGTGGAAGTGGGCTTGGTCGAAGACAGTTCCCACGCGTTCCTGCTGGAGTACCCGCAGGAACTGGCGACGGGCATCAAGAGTTTCCTGCATGAGAGTGGCGATGACTGACCTTTCCCGTCCGACCCTGCCCGGCGCATTGCCCGACAAGCGCCAGGTGGCGGCCTCGTTCTCCCGCGCCGCAGCCAGCTATGACAGCGTGGCGGCCCTTCAGCGCGCTGTTGGTCTGAGCCTGATGGAGCAGTTGCCGGTAGGCCTGCAGCCGTCACACTGGCTGGACCTGGGCAGTGGCACCGGCCATTTCAGCCGCATGCTGGCTGAGCGTTTCACCCAGGCCTGTGGCCTGGCGGTGGATATTGCCGAAGGCATGTTGCTTCACGCCCGTCATGTAAAGGGTGGGGCGCAGTATCACGTGGTTGGCGACGCCGAGCGTTTGCCGCTGCGCGATGGCAGCGTCGATCTGGTGTTTTCCAGTCTGGCGGTGCAGTGGTGCGATCAGTTCGCCAGTGTGCTGGCCGAGGCGCAGCGGGTGCTGCGCCCAGGCGGTGTACTGGCCTTCAGCAGCCTGTGCGTGGGCACCCTCGACGAACTGCGCGCCAGCTGGCAGGCGGTGGATGGCCTGGTGCATGTAAACCGCTTCCGCCGTTTCGAAGACTACCAGCGCCTGTGTGCAGCCAGCGGTTTTGAACAGCTTGAGCTGGAGCGGTGCCCGCATGTGCTTCACTACCCGGATGTGCGCAGCCTGACCCACGAACTGAAGGCGTTGGGGGCGCACAATCTGAACCCTGGGCGACCTTCCGGTCTCACCGGCAGGGCGCGAATGCAGGGCCTGTTGCAGGCCTATGAGGCATTTCGCCAGCCCGCGGGGCTGCCAGCCACCTATCAAGTGGTCTATGGTGTGTTGCGCAAGCCACAGGCGTAAGGGGAGCACGATGAGCCAGGCCTTTTTCATTGCGGGTACCGACACCGATGTTGGCAAGACCACCATCGCCGCCGGCCTGTTGCATGCGGCGCGTTTGCAGGGCATGAGCACGCTGGGTGCCAAGCCGGTTGCCTCAGGCTGCACGATGACGCCGAAAGGCTTGCGCAATAGCGATGCCCTGGCGCTGATCGACGAAAGCACGGTCAAGCTGCCCTATGAGCAGGTCAATCCGTTTGCCTTCGAGCCTGCTATTGCCCCGCATGTCGCGGCGCGCGAGGCAGGGGTGACGCTGGCAGTGCCAGACCTGCTCGCGGCGATGCGCAATGTGCTGCAACAAAATGCCGACTTCACCCTGATAGAGGGAGCCGGTGGCTGGCGCGTACCGCTGTCGGGTCTGGATAACCTGTCCGACCTTGCCGTTGCCTTGCAGTTGCCGGTGATACTGGTGGTAGGCGTGCGGTTGGGTTGCATCAGCCATGCCTTGCTTAGCGCCGAGGCGATCGAGCGCGATGGGCTGCAGTTGGCGGGTTGGGTGGCAAACATCATCGAGCCGCGCACCTCGCGCCTGGAAGAGAACCTGGCCAGCCTTGCAGAGCGCCTGCCGGCGCCTTGCCTGGGGCGGGTTCCCAAGCTCAAGCAGGCCAGTGCCGACATGGTGGCTGAGCATCTGCAACTGGATCTGCTGGATTAGTGTGTTGCAGGCCCGGCCTCTTCGCGGGTAAACCCGCTCCTACGAGGGAACGCATACCGTTGTAGGCGCGGGGTTACCCGCGACTAGGCCAGTGCAGGAATACCCAAGGCCTATCAACTGGCATTGAGCCATTAGGGATTTAAACGGGCCTTTTTGTCCCCAGCCTGTTTTAATTGGGGCTGTTCGTCATCCAGCGTCAATGGAGTCCTGACATGGAAATCACCGGTAGCTCCGCCTACTACGCGGGCCTGAGCGCAATCCAGACCGGGCAGAACCGCGTCGATCAGGCTGCCAGCCAGATCGCCAACACCACTGCCGAACGCACCGCCACAAGCCAGTCCAGCGATTTTCAAGCCGAACGCTTGCGCGCGGTCGACCGCAGCCAGCAGATGGACATGGCCACCAGTGTCGTGCAACAGGCGGTGGGCAAGACCGAAGTCGAGCTTGGCGCAAAGGTCGTCAAGGCATCCGACGAAATGCTTGGCCGGATCATCGACACCTACGCCTGAACACTTGCGTCATCCCCTATTTCAGCGCCTGCCCATGTAGGAGCGGGCTTGCCCGCGAATGCGTCCGATCAGACAACAATTTTGTCTGGTCGGGCCTCTTCGCGGGCAAGCCCGCTCCTACAAGGGTTTGTGCCATGGCATGACTGATTTGCCATTCTCCGTGGCGTAAATGGCACCATAGTCCATCCTTGACAGAAAGCTAAGCTAAACGTAAGTTTCAAACAACTGTTTGATCGGCTTCCGCCAAGCGCGGGTCACCCCACAGAACTCACCTAGAGGTTCATCGCCATGCCTGACTACAAAGCCCCCTTGCGTGATATCCGCTTCGTTCGCGACGAGCTGCTTGGCTATGAAGCGCACTATCAGAGCCTGCCGGGCTGCCAGGACGCCACGCCCGACATGGTCGACGCGATCCTTGAAGAAGGCGCGAAGTTCTGTGAGCAGGTGCTGTCCCCGCTGAACCGTGTGGGTGACCAGGAAGGCTGCACCTGGAGCGAGTCGGGGGTGAAAACCCCAACCGGCTTCAAAGAAGCCTACGAGCAGTTCGTCGAAGGCGGCTGGCCTAGCCTGGCGCATGACGTCGAGCACGGCGGTCAAGGCCTGCCAGAGTCGCTGGGCCTGGCCCTGAGCGAAATGGTCGGTGGTTCGAACTGGTCGTGGGGTATGTACCCAGGCTTGTCGCATGGCGCGATGAACACTATTTCTGCGCATGGCACTGCCGAGCAGCAGCACACCTACCTGACCAAGCTGGTGTCCGGCGAGTGGACCGGCACCATGTGCCTGACCGAACCGCACTGCGGTACCGACCTGGGCATGCTGCGCACCAAGGCCGAGCCACAGGCCGACGGCAGCTACAAGGTGTCGGGCACCAAAATCTTCATTTCGGCCGGCGAGCACGACATGGCCGGCAACATCGTCCATATCGTTCTGGCCCGCCTGCCGGACGCACCGGCCGGTACCAAGGGTATTTCGCTGTTTATCGTGCCGAAGTTCCTGCCCAATGCCGAGGGTGGCGTGGGTGAACGCAACGGCGTGAGCTGTGGCTCGATCGAACACAAGATGGGCATCCACGGTAACGCTACCTGCGTGATGAACTTCGATGCTGCCACCGGCTACCTGATTGGCCCTGCCAACAAAGGCCTGAACTGCATGTTCACCTTCATGAACACTGCTCGTCTGGGGACTGCGCTGCAAGGCCTGGCCCACGCCGAGGTGGCGTTCCAGGGTGGCCTGAAGTACGCCCGCGAGCGTCTGCAGATGCGTTCCCTGACCGGCCCGAAAGCACCGGACAAGGCCGCTGACCCGATCATCGTCCACCCGGACGTGCGTCGCATGCTGCTGACCATGAAGGCCTTCGCCGAAGGCAACCGCGCGATGGTTTACTTCACCGCCAAGCAGGTGGACATCGTCAAGTACAGCCAGGACGAAGAAGAGCGCAAGAAGGCTGACGCCCTGCTGGCGTTCCTGACCCCGATCGCCAAGGCATTCATGACCGAAGTCGGTTTCGAAGCCGCCAACCACGGCGTGCAGATCTACGGCGGCCATGGCTTCATCGCCGAATGGGGCATGGAGCAGAACGTGCGCGACAGCCGTATCTCCATGCTGTACGAGGGCACTACCGGTATTCAGGCCCTCGACCTGCTCGGTCGTAAAGTGCTGATGACTCAGGGCGAAGCACTGAAGGGCTTCACCAAGATCGTGCACAAGTTCTGCCAGGCGCAAGAAGGTAACGAAGCGGTCAAGGAGTTCATCGAACCACTGGCGGCCATCAACAAGGAGTGGGGCGAGCTGACCATGAAAGTGGGCATGGCTGCCATGAAGGACCGTGAAGAAGTGGGTGCGGCTTCGGTCGATTACCTGATGTACTCCGGCTATGCCTGCCTGGCCTACTTCTGGGCCGACATCGCCCGCCTGGCCGCCGAGAAACTGGCAGCCGGCACCAGCGAGGAGGCGTTCTACACCGCCAAGCTGCAGACTGCCCGCTTCTACTTCCAGCGCATCCTGCCACGTACCCGTACCCATGTGGCGACCATGCTGTCGGGCGCCAACAACCTGATGGCGATGGACGAAGAGCACTTCGGTCTGTCGTACTGATACTGGCGCTGTACCCAAAAACCCGCCTGCCCTGACCGGCAGGCGGGTTTTTTACGTCTTCAGGTTCACCCGCGAAAGGGCCGGGTCTGCTGGCCAATCTCCACCCGCCGTTCACCGTTGCCGCCACTACCGTATTCGCGGGTAAACCCGCTCCTACCACACTGATCGGTGGTGGCCACATACCAGGGGTTGGCCACAGGCCGTCGTGTAGGAGCGGGTTCACCCGCGAAGAGGCCGGCCCTGCTGGCCAATCTCCACCCGCCGTTCACCGTTGCCGCCGCCACCGTATTCGCGGGTAAACCCGCTCCTACCACACTGATCGGTGGTGGCCACACATCAGGGGTTGGCCACAGGCCGTCGTGTAGGAGCGGGTTCACCCGCGAAGAGGCCGGCCCTGCTGGCCAATATCCACCCGCCGTTCACCGTTGACGCCGCTACCGTATTCGCGGGTAAACCCGCTCCTACCACACTGATCGGTGGTGGCCACACATCAGGGGTTGGCCACAGGCCGTCGTGTAGGAGCGGGTTCACCCGCGAAGAGGCCGGGCCTGCTGGCCAATCTCCACCCGCCGTTCACCGTTGCCGCCGCCACCGTATTCGCGGGTAAACCCGCTCCTACCACACTGATCGGTGATGGACACACATCGGGGGTTGGCCACAGGCCGTCGTGTAGGAGCGGGTTCACCCGCGAAGAGGCCGGCCCTGCTGGCCAATCTCCACCCGCCGTTCACCGTTGCCGCCACTACCGTATTCGCGGGTAAACCCGCTCCTACCACACTGATCGGTGGTGGCCACACATCAGGGGTTGGCCACAGGCCGTCGTGTAGGAGCGGGTTCACCCGCGAAGAGGCCGGCCCTGCTGGCCAATCTCCATCAGCCGTTCACCGTTGCCGCCGCCACCGTATTCGCGGGTAAACCCGCTCCTACCACACTGATCGGTGGTGGCCACATACCAGGGGTTGGCCACAGGCCGTCGTGTAGGAGCGGGTTCACCCGCGAAGAGGCCGGACCTGCTGGCCAATCTCCATCAGCCGTTCACCGTTGCCGCCACTACCGTATTCGCGGGTAAACCCGCTCCTACACAGATCAGTGGTGGACACACATCTGGGGTTGGACACAGGCCGTCGCGTAGGAGCGGGTTCACCCGCGAAGAGGCCGGCCCTGCTGGCCAATATCCACCCGCCGTTCACCGTTGCCGCCGCCACCGTATTCGCGGGTAAACCCGCTCCTACCACACTGATCGGTGGTGGCCACACACCAGGGGTTGGCCACAGGCCGTCGTAGGAGCGGGTTTACCCGCGAAGGATGCAACACGGTGCATGGGAAGTTCGTTCATTCAACCGCAAATTCAACTGTTCCAGTGCACTGCCGATGAAGTGAGGGCACAATGCCATTATTGATCTGCCGGGTTGGAGATTACCCTTGTTTCGTCTTAACGCTGTTCGCGCTAGCCACTTCCTGCCGTCGCTGTTCTTGTTGCTGGCAGGGCTCGCCGCAGCCTATGTGAGAGACCTCAGCGTCTTTTTCACATCGCTGTTCAATGTCCTGCCTACCTTGGTTCTACTGCTGGGCGGCGCCTACTGCGCGGTTTACCGCCGCCAGCGTGAGCTGTTTCTGATGCTGACGGTGTACATTGCCTACTTCCTGCTCGATACCCAGACCGACTTCTACCGTGACCATGGCCGCGTGCGTGAGGACGCAGCGGTGATCTTCCACCTGGTCTGCCTGCTGCTGCCGGCGCTGTTCGGGCTGTATGGCGCCTGGCAGGAGCGTACGCACCTGCTGCAGGACCTGGTCGCCCGCGGTGCCGTGCTGTTTGCCGTGGGCAGTGTGGCGGTGGCCCTCCAGCAAAGCTACCCCGAGGCGTTGCTGACCTGGTTGGCGGAGATCCGCTGGCCGGCTTTGCATGGCCACTGGATGAGCCTGATCCAGATGGTCTACCCACTGTTCCTTGGTGTGTTCATTCTGCTGGTGGTGCAGTACCTGCGTGCACCCCGGCCGCTGCACGCCGCGCAGTTGATCGGCCTGCTGGGCATTTTCTGGATGCTGCCGCAAACCTTCATCCTGCCGTTTACCCTGAACATCATGTGCAGCCAGGTAATGCTGATGATCGCCGCAGCAGTGGCGCACGAGGCTTATCAGATGGCTTTCCGTGACGAGCTGACTGGCCTGCCGGGGCGCCGTGCGCTGAACGAGCGCATGCAGCGCCTGGGGCGTAACTATGTCATCGCCATGACCGATGTCGACCACTTCAAGAAATTCAACGACACCCACGGCCACGATGTCGGTGATCAGGTGCTGCGGTTGGTCGCCAGCCGCTTGTCCAAGGTCACCGGCGGTGGCCGCGCCTACCGTTATGGTGGGGAAGAGTTCGCCCTGGTGTTCGCCGGCAAGACCGCCGAGGAATGCGTGCCGCATGTGGAGGCTGTGCGTGAAGTAATCGCTAATTACGTGATGCACCTGCGCGACCAGCACAACCGCCCGCAGGACGATACCGCCGGCCGCCAGCGCCGCGCTGGCAGCGGCGGCGGCACGGTTTCGGTCACCATCAGCATTGGTGTGGCCGAGCGCCAGGCGGATCATCGCAACCCCGAGGCGGTACTGAAATCCGCCGACCAGGCGCTTTACAGCGCCAAAGGTGCGGGGCGCAATTGTGTCATGGTGCATGGGCGACAATCACCGCGTGGGGCAGTGCGTACGGCGTGACCGAGTGAGACTATACAGTCGATTGATGACCCTATGTCTCGCAAAAGTTGTTCGGTTACACTGCCAGTAACCCCAGTGTCGCGGTTCCCCGAGACCGCCCCGACCCGACTAGCGAGAGGTTGTCATGGCTGACTATAAAGCGCCCCTGCGCGACATGCGCTTCGTACTGAATGAAGTCTTCAACGTGGCCGAGCAGTGGACGCAGTTGCCCGGTCTGGCCGAGGTTGTCGATGCCGACACGGCCATGGCCGTGCTGGAAGAAGCCGGCAAGGTCACCGCCAAGACCATTGCGCCGCTCAGCCGCGCCGCCGACGAAGAGGGCTGCCACTGGGACAACGGTGTGGTGCGCACCCCAGCCGGTTTCATCGAGGCCTACAACACCTACGCCGAAGGCGGCTGGGTGGGCGTGGGCGGTGACCCGCTGTTCGGCGGTATGGGTATGCCCAAGGCCATCTCGGCCCAGGTCGAGGAAATGGTCAACGCGTCCAGCCTGGCCTTCGGCCTGTACCCGATGCTGACCGCCGGCGCCTGCCTGTCGATCAACGCCCACGCCAGCGAGGCCTTGAAGGCAAAATACCTTCCGAACATGTATGCCGGCGTTTGGGCCGGTTCCATGTGCCTGACCGAGCCACATGCCGGCACCGACTTGGGCATCATCCGCACCAAGGCCGAGCCCCAGGCTGACGGCAGCTACAAGGTCAGCGGCACCAAGATCTTCATCACCGGCGGTGAACACGACCTGACCGAGAACATCATCCATCTGGTTTTGGCCAAGTTGCCGGATGCACCGGCGGGGCCGAAAGGGATTTCGCTGTTCCTGGTGCCGAAGTTCCTGGTCAATGAAGACGGTAGCCTCGGTGCGCGGAACCCGGCCAATTGCGGCTCGATCGAGCACAAAATGGGCATCCAGGCCTCGGCTACCTGTGTGATGAACTTCGACGAAGCTGTCGGCTACATCGTCGGTGAGCCGAACAAAGGCCTGGCGGCCATGTTCACCATGATGAACTACGAGCGCCTGGGCGTCGGCATTCAAGGCCTGGCGTCGGCCGAGCGCTCCTACCAGAACGCCGTGGAGTACGCCCGCGATCGCCTGCAAAGCCGTGCCCCGACTGGCCCGCAAGCCAAGGACAAGGCTGCCGACCCGATCATCGTCCACCCGGACGTGCGTCGCATGCTGTTGACCATGAAGGCGCTGATCGAGGGTGGCCGCGCCTTCTCCACTTACGTGGCCATGCAACTGGACAGTGCCAAGTACAGCGAAGACGCCAGCGTGCGCAAACGCAGCGAAGAGTTGGTGGCACTGCTGACGCCGGTGGCCAAGGCCTTCCTCACCGACCTGGGCCTGGAGTGCGCAGTGCACGGCCAGCAAGTATTTGGCGGGCATGGCTACATTCGTGAATGGGGGCAGGAGCAGTTGGTGCGCGATGTGCGCATTACCCAGATCTACGAGGGTACCAATGGCATCCAGGCCCTCGATCTGATGGGGCGTAAAGTGGTGGCCAGCGGCGGGGCATACTACAAGCTGTTCTCTGATGAGATCCGCCAGTTCATTACCCGTGCAGGCAGCGAACTGGACGAATTCACCACGCCACTGGGTGCTTCGCTCGATCAGCTCGATGGGCTGACCGAGTGGGTATTGCAGCAGGCCAAGGGCAACCCGAATGAAATTGGTGCGGCTTCGGTCGAGTACCTGCATGCCTTCGGCTATGTTGCCTATGGCTATATGTGGGCACTGATGGCGCGGGCGGCGCAGGCGGGTGAGGGAGATGCGGCGTTCTATTCGGGCAAGCTGGGTACGGCGCGGTTCTACTTTGCGCGGTTGCTGCCACGGGTGGATTCGCTGGTGGCTTCGGTGAAGGCGGGAAGTGAGTCGCTTTACCTGCTGGATGCCGAGCAGTTCTGATCGTTTTCTGGGGCCGCGAAGCGGCCCCAGCCATGACATATCTGTGAATGAATCTCCTGTGTAAGCTTTTTCCTACACGACGTGGTGACTTTTCACCACTGTTCTAAGATTGGATCCACGGTTAATCTTTACCACATGGACGTTGCGCAGGAAGCGCAAAGGACAGATCAAGGACGACGACGAAGGACCACCTGCCAGGATGGCGGGGCGATACGGATGTCACAGGGAAACAGTCTGGAAAACCCCGCTTCGGCGGGGTTTTCTTTGCGTGCGTGTTTTTAGGCCAGCACATCCCGCGGTGATGCCCCCAACAGGCGGGCGTCCGTCTCTTCCTCCAGCAACGTGCGCAGCAGCTCTACAGAGGCCTGCTGGCGCTGGGCATCGCGAAATACCAGGCCAACCTTCAACGGCACGCGCGGCTCGCTCAACGGTTTCCACAGCAGCCCTTGGTCATCTTCGGCGGCCTCCTTGGCGCGCCCTGGAAGAATAGTGGCCAGCGCCGTGTGCGCGAGGCTATCGAGAATCCCTGCCATATTGTTCATCTCTGCCTGCACCTGCGGCCGTCGGCCCTGGCTGGCCAACTGCGCCTGCCAGATCTGGCGGATCTGGAACTCCTCGCCCAGCATCAGCATGGGCAACTCGGCGGCCTGGCGGATGGACACCTTCTTGAAGTCCTTCAGCGGGTGGGTATCGGGTATGACCAGTTGCAGCTCATCTTCGTACAACAGCAGGCCATGCAGCCCTGGCTGGCGCGGCGGCAGGTAGCTGATGCCGATGTCCAGACTGCCGTTGAGCAGGCGGCGTTCGATCTCCAGCCCCGACAACTCGTAAATCTGCACGACCAGGTGAGGTTGAGCCTTGCGCAGCCGTTCAAGCAGTTGCGGTACCAGGCTTGGCCGCACGGTCTGCAATACACCGATAGCCAAGGTGCGCAGCGACTGGCCCTTGAAGTTGCGCATGGCCTCGTGGGCACGCTGCAGGCCGTCGAGCAACGGCAGGGCATGGTTGTACAACGTGTGGGCGGCCAGGGTCGGCAGCAAGCGTTTGTTGCTGCGCTCGAACAGGCTGAGATCGAGGCTGTGCTCCAACTGGCGGATTTGCTGGGAAAGCGCTGGCTGTGACAGCGACAGGCGTTCGGCGGCACGGCCGACGTGGCCTTCTTCGTACACCGCGACGAAATAACGCAGTTGACGGAAATCCATAAGAAACACTTATCGAAAATGCTGGAAAAACGAAATGGTCGAAAACCCTGTTGAAGCCTAGTCTATCGCCGTATTCCAAAGGGTTACAGCGATGATTCGGTCGATTGTTACCCCGGATGAAAAACACTTTTGATAGGCAAGGCAAAATATCGAGTGTCGGCATCAAGACCGCACCGTGGCTGCCCTTTACCGTGATTGGTTGGAGCCCTGATGAACCTGTTCAACCTGCGCCGCTCGGCTTCTGCCGCCGCCGCCGAGCCCAAGCGTGCGCCGGTGATCGTGCCGCAAGCTTCTGAGCTGTCACCTGAGCGCCTGATGCCCGGCGCCGAACGTGCAGCGCAGGTATTCGTGCGTGGCCAGGGCTCCTGGTTGTGGGACAACGAGGGGCATGCCTACCTGGACTTCACCCAGGGCGGTGCGGTCAACAGCTTGGGCCACAGCCCCAGCGTGCTGGTCAAAGCATTGGGCAATCAGGCTCAGGCCTTGATCAACCCGGGCTCGGGCTTCCACAACCGTGGCCTGCTGGGGCTGGTCAACCGGCTGTGTCAGAGTACCGGCAGTGACCAGGCCTACCTGCTCAATAGCGGTGCCGAGGCCTGTGAAGGGGCGATCAAGCTGGCGCGGAAGTGGGGCCAGCTGCACCGCAATGGCGCCTATCACATCATTACTGCCAGCCAAGCCTGCCATGGCCGTAGCCTGGGCGCGCTGTCGGCGTCCGATCCGCTGCCATGCAATCGCTGCGAACCTGGCCTGCCAGGTTTCAGCAAGGTGCCGTTCAACGACCTGGCGGCGCTGCACGCCGAGGTGGACTCACGCACCGTGGCGATCATGCTCGAGCCGATACAGGGTGAGGCGGGCGTTATTCCCGCTACTCAGGAATACCTCAAAGGCGTGGAAACGCTCTGCCGCGAACTGGGCATCCTGCTGATCCTAGATGAGGTGCAGACCGGTATTGGTCGCTGTGGTGCGCTGTTGGCCGAGGAGCTCTATGGCGTGCGTGCCGACATCATTACCTTGGGCAAGGGCCTGGGGGGCGGCGTGCCGCTGGCCGCCTTGCTGGCCAGGGGCAAGGCATGCTGCGCCGAGCCTGGTGAGCTGGACGGCAGCCACCATGGCAACGCGCTGATGTGCGCCGCCGGCCTGGCGGTGCTGGACAGCGTGCTGGAGCCTGGCTTTCTGGCCCAGGTTCAGGATAACGGTCGTCACCTGCGTGAAGGCCTGAGCCGCCTGACCGGGCGCTATGGTCAGGGTGAAGTGCGCGGTCACGGGCTGCTATGGGCCCTGCAACTGAAAGAAAACCTGGCCCGCGAGCTGGTGGCTGCGGCCCTGCACGAGGGCCTGCTGCTCAACGCGCCGCAAACGGATGTGGTGCGCTTTTCTCCGGCGCTGACTGTGAGCAAAGGCAACATCGACGAAATGCTGCTGCGCCTGGCGCGCGCTTTCGCCCGCCTGCATGCCCAGCAGCAGGCCCGTCGCGAAGTGCCAGCGTAGCGGCCTGCCAAAGAATTCAACGAACCGTCTGGCGTTCCTGCGCATCGCCCCTGGCCTGTTTCATTCGGCCCGGGGCGTTTTTTTTTGCCTGTGGAACCTCTTCGACTGGCAGCTAGTCTTTGATGTAACCCTTCAGGAGAGACTCGCATGGACTTTATTCGCATCATCATCGCCATTCTTCTGCCACCTCTGGGCGTGTTTCTGCAGGTGGGGTTTGGCGGGGCGTTCTGGCTGAATATTCTGCTGACCTTGCTGGGATACATTCCGGGGATCGTGCATGCGGTGTATATCATCGCCAAGCGTTGATACAGGCAGAGATTGGCCCCTGCAGGAGCAGCGCAAGGTCGCTCCTGCTCGGGGCGCCTGGAACTATTGCGCCAACACCCGGCAATAGAATTTCCACTCTTCTTCCAAGGCATGCGCCAGGTTCTCCGCCTTGCGGAACCCGTGCCGCTCCTCCGCATAAAAATGCCCTTCAGCGTCGATCCCGTTGGCCTGTAGCGCCGCCAACATGGCGCGTGTCTGCTCCGGCACCACCACCGCATCCAGCTCACCCTGGAAGAAAATCACCGGCACCTTGATGCGCTGCGCATGCAGCAGCGGGGTGCGCTGGCGATAGCGTTCAGCGTCGCGCTGCGGGTCGCCGATCAGCCAGTCCAGGTAATCCCCTTCGAACTTGTGCGTGGCACGGCCAAGGGCTAGCGGGTCGCTGACCCCATAGAGGCTGGCGCCAGCGCGGAACACGTCATGGAACGCCAAGGCGCACAAGGTGGTGTAGCCACCGGCGCTACCGCCGCGGATAAACGCCTTGTGCTTGTCGACCAGGCCTTGAGCAGCCAGGTATTCGACCGCCGCGCAGGCATCGGCCACATCGCTCTCGCCCCAGCGCTGGTGCAGGGCCTGGCGGTATTCCCGACCATAGCCGGTGCTGCCCCGGTAGTTGAGGTCGGCCACGGCAAAGCCACGCTGGGTCCAGTACTGGATGCGCGGGTCGAGCACGGGATAGCAGGCTGAGGTTGGCCCGCCGTGGATGAACACCACCAGCGGCGCGGCGCCTTGCGACTGCGCTGGCGGGTAGAAGAAACCATGGGCCTGCTCGCCGCCACTGCCGTAGTGGATCGACTGTGGCAGGCTGATTTGCCCTGCCGGCAGCATTTCGGCACCGCCGGCCAGCACACGTACGTCGTGGTTGCTGCGGTCAATGGCAATGACTGCTGGTGGGCTGATGGGCGAGGCGGCAATGGCATACAGGTGTTCGCTGTCCATGGCCAGGCTGCGAAAGCGTGTGTAGGCACTGGCGAAATGCTCCATACGGCCATCTTCGCCACGCAGCCCCAATTGCCCGAAGCCGTCTTCGAACCAGCTGGCCAGGTAGCTTTGCGGGCTCAGTGCCAACCAGGTACAGGTCCCCAATTGCCAAGGCGCAGCAGCATGGTCCGCCGGTGCGGCAGGCAACGCCTGCCATTGGCCATCGACCTCACCCCAGGGTTGCCAGAAGCCATTGCGGTCGGACAGGCAGTAGAGCCGACCTTCGGCATCGAAGCGTGGTTGTTGCAACGATTCTTCTGCGGCGGCTACACATTGCGCCGGCCCCCAGTGGCCGCTGGCATCGCGCGCGCGGCACATCAGCCGGGTGACGGTCCAGGGCTGTGCCGGGCGGTCCCATTCGATCCACGCCAGGCGCTGGCCATCGGCACTGACGGCAGGCGAGGCGTAGAAGTCGGCGCCCTCGGCGAGCACCTCGCGGCGGCTGTCACCCAAAGCGACCAGGCGGTGCTCTACCTGCTCGGCATGGCGCTCTTCGACGGCCAGTACGTGGCCGTCGTGCCACTGCACATCGCCATAGCGGCAGCTGGCATCCTGGGTCAGTGCACGTGGTAACAGATCGTCCAGCGGCTGGGTGTAGACCTGCTGGTCCTTTTCGTTGACGAATACCAGCCCGTCGCCACCGAGGCAGAAGCTGCCACCGCCGTACTCATAGACCCGGCTGCGTACGCTGAAGCCGTCCGGGGTCAGGCAGCGGGCCTGGTAGTGCAGCCAGTGCCAGATACGGCATGCCCCATCGGCCGGGCGGAATTCGTTCCAGAACAGCCCGTCAGCACTGACCTTGAGTTCGGCGAAGTCGGTACCGGCGGCCACTGCCTGGGCCGCGCTGAATTCAGCCGCGGGCGATGACACGGGAGTTTCGATCATTGCGGAAGGTCATCTGTTCGATCGCGAGCTGGGCGGTTTCTGCCTCCTCGCGGGCTTTGAGGATGATGCCGTGCTCGGTCGACTTGGCGCACACCGGGTCGGCATTGCTGGCATCGCCGGTCAGCATGAAGGCCTGGCAGCGACAGCCGCCGAAGTCCTTTTCTTTCTCGTCGCAGGAGCGGCAAGGTTCGCGCATCCACTCATAGCCACGGAAGCGGTTGAAACCGAACGAGTCATACCAGATATGGTGCAAGTCGTGGTCGCGTACATTCGGGAACTGCACGGGCAGCTGGCGGGCGCCGTGGCAGGGCAATGCGGTGCCGTCCGGGGTGATGGTGAGGAACAGGTTGCCCCAGCCGTTCATGCAGGCCTTGGGGCGCTCTTCGTAGTAGTCAGGGGTTACGAAAATAAGCTTGCACGGGTTGCCCTCGGCCTTGAGCTTGTCCCGGTATTCGTTGGTGATACGTTCGGCCCGCTCGAGCTGCGCGCGGGTTGGCAGCAGCCCCAGGCGGTTGAGGTGCGCCCAGCCATAGAACTGGCAAGTGGCGAGCTCGACAAAGTCGGCCTCCAGGGCAATGCACAACTCGATGATGCGGTCGATCTTGTCGATGTTGTGCCGATGGGTGACGAAGTTGAGCACCATCGGGTAGCCATGGGCTTTCACCGCGCGGGCCATTTCCAGCTTCTGTGCAAAAGCCTTTTTCGAGCCGGCCAGCAGGTTGTTCACCTGCTCGTCGCTGGCCTGGAAGCTGATCTGGATATGGTCCAGGCCAGCCTTCTTGAATTCGGCGATGCGCGCCTCGGTCAGGCCAATGCCCGAGGTGATCAGGTTGGTGTAGTAACCCAGGCGGCGGGCCTCTGCGATCAGTTGAGCAAGGTCCTGGCGTACCAGCGGTTCACCGCCGGAAAAGCCGATTTGTGCGGCACCCATTTCCCGCGCTTCAGCCATGACCTTGAACCACTGTTCGGTGCTCAGCTCCTGGCCCTGGGCGGCGAAGTCCAGCGGGTTGGAGCAGTAAGGGCACTGCAGCGGGCAGCGGTAGGTGAGCTCGGCCAGCAGCCACAGCGGCAGGCCGACCTCGGGCGTGGGCGGCAACTCAGGCGAGGACGATCCAGTGTTCGGCACGGGCCACCTCCATGAACTGCTCGATGTCGTCCGCCACTTCCGGGACACCGGGGAATTGCTGTTCGAGTTCGCTGATAATCGCTGCCACGTCACGCTGGCCGTCGATCAGGCCACCGATCAGGCTCGCGCTGTCGTTGAGCTTGATCATGCCTTCAGGGTACAGCAACACATGGCCCTTTTGCGCCGGCTCGTACTGGAAACGATAGCCGGGGCGCCAGTTCGGTACCTGCTTACGGTCGAAACTCATAGGGTGATTCCCTTGTGCCACACCCGTTCCTGGGTGACGGAGTGATAGGGCGGGCGGTTCAGTTCGTAGGCCATGCTCATGGCATCGAGCATGCTCCAGAGGATATCCAGCTTGAACTGCAATATCTCCAGCATACGCTCCTGGCCCGCGCGGGTGGTGTAGTGCTGCAGGGTAATCGCCAGGCCGTGTTCCACATCGCGCCGAGCCTGGCCCAGGCGGGTACGGAAGTACTCGTAGCCGGCGGGATCGATCCACGGGTAGTGCTGTGGCCAGCTGTCCAGGCGCGATTGGTGGATTTGCGGGGCGAACAGCTCGGTCAGCGAGCTGCTGGCGGCTTCCTGCCAGCTGGCGCGGCGGGCGAAGTTGACGTAGGCGTCCACAGCAAAGCGCACGCCGGGCAATACCAGTTCTTGCGAGCGCAATTGGTCCGGGTCCAGCCCGACAGCCTGGCCCAGGCGCAGCCAGGCTTCGATACCGCCATCCTCGCCGGGCGCACCATCGTGGTCGAGCAGGCGCTGGATCCACTCGCGGCGCACTTCGCGGTCCGGGCAGTTGGCCAGGATCGCGGCATCTTTCATCGGGATGTTGACTTGGTAATAAAAGCGGTTGGCCACCCAGCCCTGGATCTGCTCGCGGGTGGCGCGACCTTGGTACATCGCCACGTGGTACGGGTGATGGATGTGATAATAGGCGCCCTTGGCGCGCAAGGCCTGCTCGAATTCGGCAGGGGACATTGGCAGTGCGTCGCTCATTCGGCTGGCTCCTGTAAAGCGATTGTCAGGGCTGACACATATTCACCCTGTGGGAGCGGGCATGCCCGCGAACACCGGCGAAGCCGGTGCCATACACCGTGTTGGATGCTTCGCGGGCATGCCCGCTCCCACAGGGCCTGTGTCGCATCACGAACTGTTTTACAACGCGATGCTCATGCCATCGAAGGCAACTTCGACGCCCCGGCGCAGGACTTCGGCGCGCTCGGGGGAGTTTTCATCGAGAATCGGGTTGGTGTTGTTGATGTGGATAAGCACTTTGCGCTGGCGCGGGAAGCCGTCGAGCACTTCCAGCATGCCGCCAGGGCCGTTCTGGGCCAGGTGACCCATCTCGCGGCCGGTGCGGGTGCCCACGCCACGGCGCTGCATTTCGTCGTCTTCCCACAGGGTGCCGTCGACCAGCAGGCAGTCGGCACCGTGCATCATCGCCAGCAGATTGTCATCGACCTGGCCCAGGCCCGGGGCGTAGAACAGCTTGCCGCCGGTGCGGGTGTCCTCTACCAGCAGGCCAAGGTTGTCGCCCGGGTGCGGGTCGAAGCGGTGCGGCGAATATGGCGGCGCGGCGCTGCGCAGGGGGAAGGGGGTGAACTTGAGGTTGGGGCAGGCGTCGATCACGAAGCTGCCTTCCAGCTCGATACGGTTCCACTGCAGGCCACCGTTCCAGTGGCTGAGCATGTTGAACAGCGGGAAACCGGTGGTCAGGTCCTGGTGGACCATGTCCGTGCACCATACCTGATGCGGGCAGCCTTCGCGCAGGCTGAGCAGGCCGGTGGTGTGGTCGATCTGGCTGTCCAGCAGGACGATGGCGTTGATGCCGGTGTCGCGCAGGGCCCGGGCCGGCTGCATCGGCGCAAAGGCCTGCAGTTGGGCGCGGATGTCGGGCGAGGCATTGCACAGTATCCAGTGCACACCGTCGTCGGACAGGGCGATGGATGACTGGGTGCGCGCCGTGGCTTGCAGGGTGCCATCACGGTAGCCCTTGCAGTTGACGCAGTTGCAGTTCCACTGCGGGAACCCGCCACCGGCGGCGGAGCCGAGAACCTGGATGTACATGGCCACTCTCTATGCAGAAACCGGATCGGAAAAAACGAAAACGCCCCGGCAGGCCGAGGCGTGAAACCCTAAGCCTGGCTTAGCGGTTAGCGAAGTACATAGTAACTTCGAAGCCGATACGCAGGTCAGTGTATGCAGGTTTGGTCCACATGGAATTACTCCTTCCGAATGAGGGTTGGGTTGTTCAGCTACTACTTGGGTACCGCCATGCGTTGGCAGTTCCCTGAAACCGGGATTGCGCTATCTTACAAGAAAAATTTGAACCGGAAGGTTAATTATTCGAGAAGCGCCGTTGCAGTTCGCGTAATAATCATCGATTTTCGCCCTGCCAGGAAGTGTCTGGCGCGGCAGCGTTGGCCAAGCATAGCCAAGCGGAACCTGTGTCGAGCAGGTTGCTCAGCAGGTGGTCCAGATCCGTCTGCCGCGTAGTCAGAATAGACCTGCGCAGCACATCCAGCCTATTGGGTTGTGTGGCCAAGTATGTCTGCCACGCCCATTCGGCGACATCGGCGTTGGCCATGGCGGGCTCGTCGAATTGCCCAGCCAATGCCTGGCGAGCGGCCGGGTCAAGGGTGACGCCATGGCGCAGCAGGTCGAGCAGGTGGCCGAGCACCTGTGCCTGGCCGGTGTGGGGGGACTGCACGCCGAACAGCAGCCCACCGACCCCCTCGACCTGACGAAAGGCGCTGAACACCGCATAACCGAGTTGCAATTCCACCCGCAGGCGTTGGTAAACCGGCCCTTGCAGCAACTGGGCTAACAGACGGCCTGCGGCTTCTTTGGCCGCAGGCAACGGGCAGAACAGCAGCAGGGCATGTTCGCTGCCTGGCACTTGGGCATGCTGCCAGCGGTGGTTTGCCCATGTTGGCAGGGGACCAGGCCGCGAGCCTTGCCCAGGGCACTGCTGCAGCGCAGTGCCCAAGGCGTTTAGCGCGGTATCCTCGAAGCCTGCAGCCATGCCATGCCACTCGGTGTGCAGCCACAGGCTGTCGAGTTGCTGCTGGTTCAGCGTGTCGGCGGGCACCGCTGCGGGCAGGCTACCCCGTACCGCGTCTGGCAGTTGCTTGAGCAGGGCCCTGATGGGGATCAGGGCCGGGGGCTGCGCCGTGCAGGGCAGCCAGCAACTGGCAGGTGGCTTGAGCATCAAGGCCAATGCTTGTTCCACTGCGCGCAGCACTGCTGCTGGCAGGCCGGCGCAGCGCAACTGCCAGTATTCTCCGGCGCTGCTGTACTGCAGTTGCACGGAGGCGCGGTCACAACGTTCCTGCAGTGGTGCCAGGGCCTGTTCCAGCACACGCTGCAAGGGCTGGCGCAAAGGTGAAGGTACATGCCAGCGCAGGTACAGCGCAGCGTATTGGCGCGCGGGCGGGAGCTGGTCACTGATCTTCAGCGCTGCCGGCAGCGGCTGCGCCTTGGCATGGGGCAGGTCTGCCATCAGCAATGGGTCGACTGGCAAGTGCTGCCAATTGCCATGGTCGCTACCTGGCAGGCTTTCCAGCAGGGCGCCAAGCGCCTGCAACCCTTGGGTATCCAGCTTGGCGAACGGCTGGCCTGTGCTGTCCCGGCGGGCCAGCTCGAGCGCGCTGGCACTGTGCGCACGGCTGCGCTGCAGCAAGCCGAATTGGTGGTTCAACTGTTCGCGGTCGGCCTGGCGGATGAACCTGAACCAACCTTGCAGCAGGGCGCAGGTTTCGTCCGGGCAAGCGTCGGTACTTAGCTTCAGGTCAAGGTGCCACAGCAGCTGACCGGCAAACGCGTACAGCTTTTCGGCCGTGAAGCTTTGTAGCCAGCCACGCTCGCGAAGCGCGCCCAGCCAGGTACCTGGGCGGCTGTCCTCCAGGTAAGCGAACAGCAGTTCCAAGGCTTGCTCGGCGCCGCTGGGGAGGCCTTGGTGAGTGAAGGTCAGGGAGCTAGCGATTGCTGGCAGTGGCGGCGGCGGCATTTGCGGCCCGCGCTCACCTGCGGCGAACAGTTCGGCATGCTGCCGGGCAAGGCGTTCAAGTTCATCCAGCGGCTGCGGCCCGCAAAGGCTCAAGCAGATCTGGCCGCCTTGGTAGAAGCGCTGATGAAAGCCCGCAAGCGCTTGCTGGAAGGCCGCATCGTGCAAGGCCAGGGTGTATCGATTGCCAGCATGAAAAGCGCCCAGTGGATGCTTGTCTGACACTGACTGCAGCAGGGCGAACTGTTGTTGGGCCGATGGATTGCGCGACCAGGCGATGAATTCGGCGTGGATCACTTCGCGTTCACGGCGTTGGCGTTCGATGCCCAGATCCGGTTCTGCCAGCATTTGGCACAGGCGCTCGAGACCGCCGCCTAGCGCGTTGGGTGGCACCTCGAAGAAAAAGTCGGTGGCGCGTTCACGGGTGCTGGCGTTGACCTGTCCGCCCAGGGCTTGTACGTAGCGCATCAGGCCGTCTTCCAGCGGGAAGCGCGGGGTACCGAGGAAGAACAGGTGTTCGAGGAAGTGCGCCAGACCGGGCCATTTGGCAGGTGCGTCGTGGCTGCCCGCATGCACCCGCAATGCGGCGGCCGAGCGTTTGAGGCGCGGGGCGTGGCGCAGGGTCAACTGCAAGCCGTTGACGAGGGTGAGTTGGCGAGTGGCGTCAGGCATGGGGGCTCCGGTGGCGGCTTTCCATGCTAACCGATTTGTTTGCAGGCTCGGCCTATTCGCGGGGTATGGCGCCGGTATGAAAGGCAGCGCAGATCCCGTGGGAGCGGGCGTGCCCGCGAATGGGCCGCATAGCGGCCCCTGTCAGCCTTTACGCAGGTGCAGTTCCTGGCGCAAGTCGATCAGGTAGGGAAACGCCATGCGCCCCTGCACCACCCGTTCATGTTCCAGCTCTGCCAACAACTGGCACTCATCCCGCCCAGCCATGGCAAGTAAACTGCCATCCGGGCCGATGATGCTGCTCTGCCCGCAATACTGGATCTCGTCTTCCGCGCCGCAGTAGTTGGCATATACCAGGTAGCACTGGTTTTCCTGCGCCCGTGCCCTCACGGTCACCTGGCAGGTAAAGTCGTACGGCGTCATGTTCGCCGTCGGCACCAGGATCAGCTCGGCGCCATCCAGCGCCAGGCGCCGGGCGTTCTCCGGGAACTCGATGTCGTAGCAGATCAGCAGGCCAACCTTCCAGCCTTCCAGTTCCACTACCGGGAAGTGGTCGGCGCCTGGGCTGAACATTGAGCGGTCCAGTTCACCGAACAGGTGGGTCTTGCGGTAATTGCTCAGGCTGCGGCCATGCGCATCGATCAACTGCACGCTGTTGTAGATCGCCCCGTCATCGCCGCGCTCCGGGTAGCCATAGACAATGGCGATGCGATGCGCCTGGGCGATTTCCACCACGGTCATGGCTGCCGGGCCATCGGCGGCCTCGGCCAGGCGCTCGACCTGGGCCAGGCCGATGTTGTAGCCGGTCAGGAACATCTCCGGGCAGACCAGCAACCGGGCGCCTTGTGCGGCCGCCAGCTGCGCCTGGTGGCGCAGCCGTTGCAGGTTGCCGGGCACGTCCAGTGGCTTGGGTGCACCTTGGTACAGAGCGATGCGCATGGTGCCTCCTTGTCTCAATCCGCCAGGGCGATCGGGCCGATTTCGTTGAACACATCGCCTGGGCCTGGGTTGTCGGGGTGGGTGTGGCCACCCAAGTGGTTCATGATACCCCACACCGCATTCAGCGACGTCTGCACCGCGCCTTCAACCCAGGCGGGGGTCCATGACACGTCGTCCCCGGCAATGAAGATACCGCGCTGCTCCGCTGGCATGTCCTGCTGCATGAAGTGCGCGTACATGCGCTGGTTGTAGCGGTAATGGCCGGGAAGCGCGCCTTTGAAGGCGCCGAGGAAGTACGGGTCGGCCTCCCAGGAAACCGTGATCGGGTCGCCGATGATATGGCCGGCGATATCGGTCTTCGGGTAGATCTTCTTCAGCGCATCCAAGGCCAGTTGCACGCGCTTTTCCACCGGGTGCGGCAGCATCTTCAGTGCGTCGCTCATCCACGAGTACGACAGGCAGATCACCCCGGGCTTGTCGTTGCCGTTGTCGAACAGGTAAGTGCCGCGGGTGAGTCGATCGGTGAGGGTCATGCTCAG
This sequence comes from Pseudomonas sp. BP6, assembly GCF_017875935.1. NCBI lineage: Bacteria > Pseudomonadati > Pseudomonadota > Gammaproteobacteria > Pseudomonadales > Pseudomonadaceae > Pseudomonas > Pseudomonas sp. BP6. Next base: position 4,924,666 of record NZ_JAGINI010000001.1, on the reverse strand, counting down.
CAAGTCACGGCCGGTTTCCGGGTCCTTGTCCTTCCAGAACGGGCGGTCGACCATGACGAAGGTTTTCGACGACTGCATGTAGCGGGTACGGTCCAGGGCCATCCACATCTTTTGCGAGAACAGCGATTCCTCGCAGTCGATCTGGGTGGTCAGCAACCAGGTCTGGCAGGTGGCGAGTACTGCGCTGTAGTGGCGGGTATCGCCCCAGTTGTCGGTGACCGCCAGGCGGCCATCGGCGGCGCGGGCAATGCGCTTGACCCCGGTACGTGGTGCGCCGCCATGCAGCGTGCTCAGGCTGGTGCCCTCTGGCCAATGCACGCAGCGTTCCGGTACGTGGCGCCAGATGCCCTGTGGCACTTGTTCCACGCCCCCGACCACCAGGTGCTGGTGGTCGTCGCAGTTGGTCATCACCACGCGGAAGATTTCCAGCATCGAGTTGGGGAAGTCCGAGTCCCAACCGCCGGTGCCGAAACCGACCTGGCCGAACACTTCTCGGTGCTGGAAGCTCAGCTTGGCAAAAGAGCGCGAGGTGGCGACGAAGTCGTAGAAGGTGCGGTCGTCCCACAGCGGCACCAGCTTGTTCCAGAGTTCCTTCAGGCGCGGTACATCACGGTCGCGGATGGCCTGCTGGATATCGGCGAACTGCGCACCGCTCTCCAGCGCATCGGCCCAGGCGTCGGCGACCTCATGAAACAGTTGCGGCAGGTCGGTGGGCTTCTCGGCGTAGTAGGTCTGGCCTTCCAGGTCGATTACTGTGCTGCCCGAAGCCGGGGTCAGCGGGTTGGGGAAGGGTTTGGTTTCCAGGCCCAGCTTGTCGACGTAGTGGTAGAAGGCGGTGGACGACACCGGGAAGCGCATGCCACCCAGCTCGGCAACGATCCCGTCAGTGCCATTGAAGGCTTGCGAGCGCAGCCGGCCGCCCAGCCTGGACGCCTCGTACACCACCGGCTTGAGGCCCAGCTTCATTAGCTCGTAGGCCGCTACCAGGCCGGCGATACCGGCACCGACAATGGCCACCTCTTCCCCATGGCGCTCAGCCGGAATGCTGCCCAGGCCTGCCGGGTGTTCCAGCCAGTCGTCGAAAGCAAAAGGGAAGTCCGGGCCGAAAATGGTGATTGGCTTCTTGCCGTCGGCGGGGTGGCGGTTCTTCTTGTTCATGAAATGACCTTGCCAGAGAGGCTGCGCGAGGAGCGGAGCCTGAGTATAGGAGATGCCTGGCTGTCATTTTAGGGAGTGGGGTGTTCGTAATTAAGGTGCAGAGTGTTGTCTGAATGTAGTTAGTTTCGTCGTAATGATTAGGTTAATGTTCATTAAGACGAGGCAGGCGGTCGAGGCAATTCAAAAACCGCCCTGGCCCTTTGTAGGAGCGGGTTTACCCGCGAATGCGTCGGTAGATTCTCTGCCCCATTCGCGGGTAAACCCGCTCCTACAACCGGCCTCATCGATAACCCCACCCGAGCGCCAGTCCGTTCAAAGCGGCTGTCCACGGTCCACCTTGCTGCTGAGAATGATCGACGTGGTGGTTTTCTCCACCCCGTCGACACTGCCAATCTGGTCGAGCAACTGATCCAGCTGCTCGGGCGAGTCCGTACGCAGCCAGGCCACATAGTCGAATTCGCCGCTTACCGCACACAGCTGCTGCACCTGGCCCATGGCACTCAGGCGCCGCACCACGTCCTTGCCGGAACGCGGCTGTACCTTGATCCCGACATACGCCTGCAACCCGCCGCCTATCACACTCTGGCCCAGGCGTACGCCATAGCCGGAGATAACCTTGTTTTTCTCCAGCCGCTCCAGGCGCGAATTGACGGTGGTGCGGGCGATGCCCAACTGGCGGGCGAGGGTGGCGACGCTTTCGCGGGCGTTGATTTGCAGCAGGGCGATCAGCTGGCGATCGATTTCATCCAGCGTGATGGAGCGGGAATCCGACATGGCGAGTCTCTATGGTTGGCCCGCTAGCCTAGCCAGCCTGTGCCAATCAGGGCAAGGCCAGGTGCAGTCGATCACCGTTGATGGCGTCGGTTTGGCACTTTCTGTGAGAACGGCCGCGTATCTCTGAAGGCTGCGTCTTCGGCACTAATTCGGCATGATGAAGCGGTAGTCCAACGGGAACCTCAGCGTGAACCTCGACCACCTGCTCGAATGCTGGCGACTGGAAGTCGCCAGCAAGAAAAGGCCCGGACGCCGTATCAGCCTACTGTTCAACGTGCTGCGCCGCGCACGCAAGGACAACAAACTACGTTTTCTCTTCGCCTATCGCCTGGCCCAGTACCTCGACGCCCGCGGCGGCCTGGCCCGGCGCCACGCCAGGCGCATGCAGCAGCGGCTCAACCTAAAGTACGCCGTAGACATCGACATCTGCGCCCAGATCGCCCCCGGCCTGCGCATCGCGCACCTGCCTGGGGTGGTGATTACCCGGTACGTCAGCATCGGGCGCAATTTCTTCGTCCGGCAGAACTGCTCGATCGGCATCAAGACCCTGGGGCTGGATGAGTACGCCCTGCGCATTGGCGACAACGTCAGCATGGGCGCCAACAGTTGCATCGTTGCTGATCGTATCGACATTGGCGATGACGTGGTGATTGGCGCGATGTCGTTGGTTACGCGGGACATTCCGCCTGGCATGACCTTCTACAACCCGCGACAGGTCGAGATGCGTCCGGGAGGGGGTTAACCAACAGAGTTACATTTTTGCGGACGCTGGCGATGGCTTATTGATACCTTTTCGGCCGCTACCCTCTGGACGATATCGTTGTTGATCATGACGTACTCGGGTTCGTGGCCTGGTAGGGACGTTCGGGCTGGTTGATCTGATAACGGGTACTGCGCCCTCCGCCAGCCAGTCGCCGCAAGCAGCCTTTCTCCAGCAGGTCGCTTAAGTGCCGAGTTGCGGTGGCCTTGGAGACCTGTGCCACAGATTGGTACTGCGCAGCGCTTATGCCTGCCTCAAAGCCTTTCTCGCCGCCGTCAAGCAGCCGATTGAGTACTTTGATCTGATCGGGGGAAAGTGAGTCTGTGCGATGTGCCTGCCAAAAGCGCGCTTTGGCCAGTACGCGGTCGATACGGGCAAGTGCCTGCTCCAGACTTTTGAGCAATGTGCCGAGAAACCACTGCAGCCAGGCAGTGATATCCAACGTGCTTTTCTGGCTCGCTTCGAGGATGCGGTAATAGCCGGCTCGGTCGTTGAGGATGCTTGCGGACATGGCGTAAAAACGGATGGCTTGCTGTTCGCCTTGGGCCAGCGCTAGGTCTGTGATGGCGCGAGTAAGACGGCCGTTGCCGTCATCGAAGGGGTGCAGGGTGACAAACCAGAAGTGGGCGATGCCGGCGCGTAGCAATGGGTCGAGGCTGGCATCGCTGCGGCTGCTCTCGAACCAGGCGAGGAATTCGGCCAATTGAGTTTCCAGCCCGGCGCGGGGTGGAGCTTCGAAATGCACTGTAGGACGGTCGACGCGGCCTGAAACAACCTGCATGGGCTCCTCGCCCCGCAGTGTGCCAATGCGTAGCGGGCGTGCCAGCAGGTGGTCGCCACTGGGGAACAGCCAGCAGTGCCAGCCGTACAGTCGCTCCAGATCCAAAGGTTGCTGGTGCGCGCGGATGGCATCGAGCAGTAACGCTGCCAAGCCTTCCGAGCGTGCAGTGGTGCGGCCTTCTTCGTTTATCCCCAGGCGCCGCGCCAGTGATGAACGCACTGAGCCGACATTCAGCTGCTCACCCTCGATAGCTGATGAGGTGACGATGTTCTGTAGCAGGGCATCCAGGCTGCTCTGCGCCTCGGTATCGCTACCGACAGCGCCGAGCATGCCAAGCAAGCGCCCCTGGGCCTGATTGCAGGCGCGCAGCAGCTGGGCAAGCGGTTCGGCTTGCCAGGTGAAGTGTGGCCAGTTGGACTGCTGCCAGATCCAGTAGGGTTCATTCATAGGCTTGCTCATTTGTGAGCCGATTAGCGAGCCTATTCGGCTCATTCTATGAGCTGATAATGCTGGCTATTCGGCTCATTGTCTAATCCTCACGCTAGGGTGTTTGGCTGGAAGAGTGCGCCTGGTCAGGGTTGCCGGTTGGGCGAGAATTTGCAGTGGTTCGGGATAGATTGTTGTATTTGCCCAAATGGCTGATTAGCTGCTGGCTTTGGTGGCTTCGGCGCGCTGGGTGGTCGGCTTCTCGGGGGGCTGATTTCGCTGAGATGGTGTTTCAGCGCCACTTCCAAGGTCATGCGCTCGGCGCCGCTGTAAGGGATGTACACGCCCCGACCATTTATTTCTTGCGGGCATGAAAAAGCCGCGCAGTGCGCGGCTTCTAAGCTGGTGGGCCCACACGGACTCGAACCGTGGACCAAAGGATTATGAGCCCGAAAAAATCACCCATGCCCATTGGGAAAACCCTTGATGTGCCTGATTTTATTGAATATCCGATTTTATTGGGGAAGGGTTTTAGAATTCAGTGTGGACACATTGTGGACACATACGACTGTACCGGGCTGCGTAGGCCTTCAATTCTTTGCACAGTGTGCAATCCCCTGGTGCCCTACGCGGGCCGCGCTGGGCCTGCCCCGGGGCTAGCTTGCACCAAGGCCCGCCTTTGCACTATTTCGCGAGGCAAAGCGCGTCGGCGGGAGGGGGATAAGTGATTTTTTGACTCGTTTTTTTTCGTGGAGAACCTTTTCACCCTCCCTCTGCTCCCGATCTAGTCGAATGATTCGCTAGGTGCCATCATTGCGCTACTGAACAGCTTTATAGGCAAGGACCCTGCGTAAATGAATGACACAAACAGAAAATATGCGATATCTATTAACGGAATAAAAAGGTACTTCCAGAACCCCGGGAATTTAATTAAATTTCTAGAAGCCGAGATAAGATTCTGGTCGTGGTTGGCAGAGGCTCCCGAGCCATATAATCAAGAGGTGTCGCAATTAGGTCAGATGCTTTTGCTGGGAGAGCTAAATACGGCGGCATTTGATGCACCGGTCCACATGGAATCTGATGATATTGAAGTCGTAGCCTCGCTCAGTAATTACATAGAAAGCACAAGCCCCGAAGGGAAAATTGCGCAGGAGCTATTTGACGTTTACGGGTGCTTCGCGGCTTTGTTCTATCTCGCACATAGAAATGCGATGAGTCGCGACATATATACTTCGGGAGATTACCCCAGACTCAAGGGCAGTCCAGATATTGGCTTTGAACGTTTTGTAGGTATGCAAGTTGTAGTTGATCAGAGCGATCTACACAGCCTGACTGAAGGTAGTCGAATAGCCAGGCTCGATATACTTTTGAAGGATGGTCAAAACTCATTGTCTAGACACCTAGCAGACATGAAAGAGCGACAGGCGAAAGTTGACGATATGGTAGCGGATGCCCAAAAGAAAATTGCTCGCAGGGCAAACTATATTTCGGGTCGATTAAAGCGCCGCGCTACCGTGTATCGAAAATATGTCAGCATGGCTGTGAGTACATCCAGATCTTCAATCAATCAGGCTGCGGACGCATTAAAAAGCGCCAATAGTACGTTTGAGTCAGCGAAAAAAGCCTATCATGATCAAGTAGACCTTGAGGCCTCTGTCGAATACTGGTCTAAGAGGAGAGAAGAGCATGCTTTTTACAAAGGTGTATGGTTGATAGGCGTAATGCTCTGCATGGTTCTTATGTTCGCTTCTGTAATGGGTTATTACGGTTTTGGCGGAGCGACGGGGATTTCTGCACTTATAAAAGGCCAAGTTGCGGTCCAGCAAGTCGAAACCATAAAAAAGGGTGTGGACAACGATGCGGTAGGCGCTGCGGGTCAAAACTCTGATATCAAACAGGTCGATTCAGATCTCAAAATGTCGGAGGTTTCGGGTGTTGTCACCGATCTGGTTGGTGCCGCATTGTTAGTCGCTCTGCTTTCTGTACTTTTGAAAATCGCTCTACGCCAGTTTAATACCCATTCCTTTTGTGCTCTAGATGCATATGAGCGCATTACATTTACTAAGACTTATCTGGCCTTGTTAAATGAAGGGAAGTTGAAGTCTGATGAAGATAGACGATTGGTACTAGAAAATCTGTTTAGGAACTCCCAATTAGGAGGCTTGGCCGAAACCTCATTCTCAAGCCCTATCGAATTGGTCTTGAAGGTGTTGGAAAGTAAGAAGCCCTAAAAAAGCCCGCTCAAGGCGGGCTCTATTGAGGGATAGCTTATGGTAGAACTTTCGGATCGCCTTCCCATTGGAAGGTCAACAGGGCAGTGTGCAGGCTTTCAGCAAAGAGGTGCAGGGACTTCGGACTCACCTCTACCTCACCTACAGTGCCATCAGCAAGAGACGCTGTGTATTTGTTTCCAAACAGGCTGTCCACTACATACACATTTACGCCCTGCATTCCTCCGAAAATACCACCGCCATTGAATGGCTGAGGCACGATTGGTTTATTACCTGCTTTCAGCATTCGTGCGCGGTCTTCAACATGGTGTGCAGAATTCCTTACTTGAATCAGGTTGGGGAATTTTACCGTGGTGAAGTCGTCGTAAATGTTCTTGAGATCTTGTGAGTTCAGATCTTTGGCAAGTGCATCTACCATTTTTGCATAGCCATCGAGAGCGTAAAGAAATGCTTTGGCGTATGTTGTCCGGATACGAAGTTCGATACTTTTTGGGAAGCGACCTTGTTCGATGATCTGCGAGTACGCTGTGGCTGTTGCTTGAAGCTCAATATCGATATTTGGTGCCTTCCTAGTAGGCTGTCCTACCATCTCGCTAATTATGTTCCACTTGAGTTGCTCGTCTGCGAACTCTCGATTAGCTCTTTCTTCGATATCTTCTAACCCAGCTTTTTCAAACGAGATCAACGCGTAGCACGCGTCCTGATAATATCCCTCAAGATTCATAACCAAGCCGTTTCTTGCATAAGAGCCAGGTTTGACGATCAACGGAAAGTCCATGGAGCCACTCCTTTTCAGTACGAATCGATTCCTGTGGAGTGGTGATGCTAGCAAAAGGCCCGCATCATTGCGGGCCCTTTTCGGGGGTTTTTACACTACGATCCCTAGCCGAAGCATGCGCTTGCGCATCGATGCTGCAACGGCCCCCAGTTCATCCTCATTCAGCGGCCTGGAGTAGATGGCCACCGCTGAAATATCCACCTCTCCCCCAAACGCAGCGGAGCCGCTACCGATCTGGAACAGCGAGTCAGCCAGCACCCGCGATGCGGGGTCAGTGCCCTGGGTCATGATGTTCTTTGTGAGGTTCTGCACCTTGGTGAACATTGAGCTGCTGGAGCGCAAGCAGCGGATGCCCCAGTCGGTGGCCACCTCGCCGGCGCTCAGGGTATTCACCGATGAGGTGGCGGTTCCATTGGTGCCCAGGCGAGTCGCGCCACCGGTGACCGAGTTGGGCCGCACGTGATACAGCGAGGTGCCGTAGGCAATGCCGGCAACCCCTTCAGTTGCCGAGTTCCCCCGGTAGTTGCCGACATAGAACGGGGTATTGGCATCCCCGATCGTGGACGCGTCCACTGGGATCTGGCCGACTGCCCGGCCTACCACAACCAGTGTCTGGCCATCAGTCTCATGAATCGCGGTCTTGATGAAGTTGGCCAAGCCCTTGAACCGACCGTGGGTTGGGTATGCCACCGGCGCCCCGACGATAACACCGTCCGGTTTGTCCTTGGCGCGGTTGAAGAAGAACCGCTTAGCGTCGGTGTCAAAGGTGAACCACCCTTCCAGGCCCTGCTTCACAGGGGCGTTGATCTTGGTGTGCCAAGGGCCGATTTGCTGGGTTTTGAAAGTGATGCCCATTGTGTTTTTCCTTTGGTCAGATGAGGTTCAAAGCAGCAGCGGCCACGAAGGGCGCCATAGCTTGGTAGAGGGCAACTCGGGATGCGCCGGCGGGATGGATAGCGTCGGTCCAATCCCCGTAGATGAAGCCGTCGTTTGCAGCGCCTGTGGATGAGTAGCTGTAGGCTGCGTCGGGGTTACCCATTGCCCACAGTGGCGCGATGATGGTTTTGGGGTCTGCCCGGTCCTTGGCACACTGCTGGATCGCCCGGATCAGGGGGACGTAGCGGTTGGTCCAGAGCGTGTTGCGCTCGTCGTTGTAGGCAGTACCAGGAAGGGTGCGGATGATCTTTGCCGACGGGAAAGCCTTGCGCAGCTGGCCATTGATGATGAGGTCGTCGGCGTACACGTTGGCGTAAATGCTGGCATCCGTACGGTCACGCACGTTGTTGGTGCCCAAGGCCTGGATCACGATGTCAGGCGCACTGAGGCCAAAGCGGGACAGGTAGAAGGCCGGATCGAACACATACCCGTTGCGCACGATCTCGGCGCTGTCGCTGCTTGTCGCTGCGCGCAGGAAAGGGTTGATCGGCCACCGCGCCGTCTTTGACAGGTTTCTGTAGTCGTCCTCCCCACCTGGTGCCACCACGCTCACCCGATCGGTGATGGAGTAGGTGAAGTCGCCGGTTTCCCAGCCCTCGCGGCATTCTCCCCATTCACCATTGGTGGCGTTCGCGTTTGCCGGCTCTGCAGAGCCCTCCAACGTGCCGATGAACGTGGCGTCGATGCCCAGGGCCGTCAGGAACTGCTTGAGCAGGTAACCGCCCTGGCGGTTGCCGATGCTGTCACCGATGAACAGGATCCGCACGGGCACTGCAGGGGACTGGACCGGCACATGCTTGAGCGACAGCGCCATGAACCTGCGGTCGTTGGCGTTCGACCTGGCCCGAACGTTGAGCACTGCACCAGGACCATAGGTCTGGGCATTGAGGGCCAGCGGGCTGCCAGTGGCGGCCAAGGCAGTGGTGGTGCTCGACACCGTGGCCACAATGTCCGGACCGAGTTCTCGGCGAATCAGCAGGTTCTGTGGGTAGATCAGTGCATCGGCCAGCGCTGAGGTGGCGATGACCGGTGCGAACAGAAGCCCACCATCGAGCGGCGAGGTGGTGGCCACCTCGGTCTGATGAGGCGCAACCTCGCAGAGGTCCTGCAGGATCGCATCCTCGGCATCCACCACCAGGATTCCCGGGCTGTCATTTGGCTCAATCTCCAAGCCCCCCAGGAGGATGCGATTTCCATCGGCATACAGGATCTGCCCGCCCTCGGCGTCCTCGATCCACGTGGCTCCATCTTTGGATGAAATGATGAAGCCCGGGATTTCCAGAGTGTCATCGGTGATGTTCACCATCTGGGCGTCCTCGGCATCGTGGACTTCCAGGTGGGTGTTCGGGGTGTCCGAGGGCTTCACCAGCCGGCGCAATGCGTCGATGGCGTCTGCAGTCGGGTAGCGGCGAACTTCCACGGCCACACCAGCAACGTTCTCGTAGGTGACCAGGTAATCGCCATTGTCTGGGCTGAGCACCTGGAAGGTGCCACCCACAGGGGTGACCAGCATGCCTTCTTCGATGCTATCGACCGAGTTGGCCTCGGCCAGGGCCACATCGCGGGCGGCCTCTGCTCGGTTGGCCGCCGTGTTCGCTGCAGCAATACCCTCGTCCACGTCGTTCAGCTGGACCGGTATCCGGTAGTCACGGGCACCTTTGACCACGCGCAGGTCATACAGACCGTTCGGCGCCGCAAACTGTATGTACCCCAGCTCATTGGCGGGGAATGGGTTGGTCAGCGACACGCCGTTGGCCTTCTGCAGGCTCGGTGCGATGTTCTCGGTGCCGCGCTGGTAGACGTAGCAAAGAGCCCCCGGCAGCGCGTCGCCGTTCTTGTCTGTGGCGATGTAGGTTTTGAGTTCCATGAGTGGTCCTTACGCTGTAATCGGTTTGAGCTGTTGAGCCAACAGCGAGGCGTTGGCCGCCTTGGCCGTAAAATCGGCTGCATCGCCTGAGCTGGGCGCAGGCCCGGGAACATGGGTGTGGGTGGCCAGCTGGGTAGCCAGTTGCTGCACCAGGTCGATCAGGTCGCAGAGCACCTGCAGGACGTTCACGGAGTCAGAGCCGAGCCAAGTGGTGGCCGCGATGCTGCGGCGTGCCTTCTGGACACGCTCCAGCAGGTCGCCACCCACGGTCAGGTTGAGCTTCTGGCCCACCACCTGGTTGAGATCGCGCCCCGTGGAAAGGCCAAGGTCATCAATCGCGGCAAGCGAGGCGGCGCCGGCGGAAAGCAGCTTGAGCGCGCCCAGGGCCTCGATCGTCTTGATGCCGCCCACGGACTCGGTGGAGTGGTCATCCACGGTGCTGCTGTGGCTCTGGTACTGCTCGGCGTTGGTAAGGCTTTCCACCACCCGATCGGTCGACTTGTCGCGGATCCGGCCATCGGTCTGCCGGGTCCAGTCGCCATTGGCCTCGACGCGCTGCTGGGAAGCCTCGCTGTGCTGCCAGACCTGGTCACCTTTGGGCAGGCTGGGCAGGGACAGGCCGTGCGGCAGGATGCACTGGATAAAAGGCTTGTGGGGCAAGCCCTGGGCGAACGACACGACGACCTTGGTGCCTTCCTCGGGGAAGCTGTAGAACCCCATCTCATCACCACCGGTCGGTACCGGTACCGGCACGCCGGCCAGCAGCGGCATGGACTCGTCCGGTTCGTTGTCCTGGTCCAGGACCTGCAGGTCCACGGCAAAGCGCGGACGGAACTCGTCGCAGATGCCGGCGCCGGCGGGCGCGTCAGCCACGCCAACAACCTGGGCGAAACGCGGCAGGTGGTAGCCCCCGCTCAGCTCGGGAAACATGCGCTCTACACAGCGCCGGATTGCGTCTTCCATTTGATCGCCATTTCGGTACCGACGAGTGCCACGGAAGTGACCCGCTCGCCCTGGTTGATGGTTGCACCAGGACGCAGCCCGGGAAGGGCCGCGATCACGGCGCTCTGGTTGCCCTGGTAGTTGTTGAACAGCTGGACCGGCAGCTGCAGTGGCGATCGATCGCCGAAGAAGCTGTGCGCCCAGCTGCCGACGAACACTTCGCCGTCGCCCTGCTGCTGCCAGACCAGGTCGGGGATGGTGAAAACCCGGGCCAGGCTGTCCATGGCCTGGAAACCGGACGCCAGGCTGTAGAAATACGGCGCCTTGGTTGTGGCGTAGGGCTGCGCCGGCACACGGAAGCGCAGGCCGGTCTCATCGCTGACAGCGGCCAGCACGGTGCGCAGATCGGCATGGCGCAGGTTCAGTGGCAGGGGCTTGGCCAGGATCGCGGCCAGCTCGCGGCAATACAGCACCTGCTCCAGCTGGTTCACCGCCGTGCTGCGTTCGACGTAGCCGATAAAGTGGCGCTGCAGGGTCGCCTCGTTGTAGCCAATGTCGAGTGTGACAAGGCCAGATACGGGCGCGCTGGCCGTGATGGTGAACTGGGCACGCCCCGGGGTGGCCAGCTCCAGGCGGACATCATCTTTGACGAGGACGTGCTCGATGCCGGCGATGCGCAATACCTTGTGGAGATTCACGATTTGCCCCCCAGGTAGTCATCGAGCTTTTTCAGGGTCGCTTCAAAGCCGCTAAGCTCCTGGCCACCCGTGGTCCCGTCGGCGCCGGTGCCGGCACCCGTGTTGCTACCGCTGACTGCTTGCCCGGGCGCGCTTTGGGTGCCCACCGCGTTGGCGGCGCGGCGTTTCTCCACACGCTCGGGGTTCGAGAGCTTTTCGGTCAGGGTGAACTGGATCCGCCATCCGCGCAGGCTGTCGTCCTCGCGGGCGCTGACACCGTCCGAGAACTGGACCTGGCGCATGCCGATCGAGGCTGCTGTGTCGTTGACGATCCGGTACGTCTTGAGCTGGCCACCGCCCTCGGTAGCCTCGGCCAGGCGCATCAGCGTGCGCAGATCCGACGAGTCGATAAAGCGAATCAGCAAGTTGACGGTCAGCGTTTTGGGCTTGAAGCCCTTGTGCGCGGTGTCGGTGTTGCTGGTCTGTCCCGACATGTCGCCACTTTCGATGCGCAGGTCACCGGTGACCTTCATACCCCGGCCTCGGATCCGTTCGCCGTCCAGGAGCAGAGTCATAGGCCCACCAGTTCGCGGACGAAGCTAAGGCCAATCAGCGATCCAACCAGCATGACGCCGGCGGACAGCGGCCATTCGTGACTTGGTGCTTGCCCGGTCAACAGGTCACGGCGCAGCTCGGCGGCATTACCCGGGCCGATCAGGCGTGCCGTCATGGTGACGTCAGCGGTAGCACCGTCGAACATCGCCTTGAGGCTGGCCAGCTCTTGGTCTTTGGCTGAGCTGCGTTGTGCCTTGCGGCTGGCAAGCGCCTGCAGGTCGGCCAGTGGAGAGCTGGACGCGAAGCTTTCCAAAGCGGCCAGTTGGCCGGACATTGCTTGGCTCGCGGCGCGGGTGATGGTCGATTGCTCCAGGGGAAGTGCGCCCCAGCGCGGTAAGGTGCCAGCAGTCGGTAGCTCCCACTTGGCGGTTTCCAGCTCGGACAGGCGACCAGCGCGGTTCTGGGCACGCTTGAGGTCCGGCAGCGGCAGCACGGCATTGAAGCGGCTCAGGGTGGTAGCAAAGTGGTCGTAACGGGTCCCGACGAACATCACGATCAGGGCGTACTGTTCGCCGCCCGGGCGATTGGCGTCTGTCACGTCTTCCAGTTTGGTGGCCAGGTGCTGCAGCAGATTCGGCGCCGACAGGTAGCGCTGCAGGCCTCGGCCTTGGCCAACCCCACTTTGGAAAGGGGTGACCACCAGCGCAGCGGGGACTTCGCCCAGGGCTTCGCCCAAGGCGCTGCGTCCAGCGGCGACTGCTGCTGCAGCTGCTTCGCCGACCGGCCCAGGATTAGTGGTGGCCAGGTCCTGCAGCGCGGCCACGCGATCGCCAGCGCTGGCCAGCTCGCTGCCGGCCATGGCTTTCGCCTGCTCCAGGTCGGCCAGCCAGCTGGTGGCCTGGCTCGGCCAGCGCATGGTGACTGGATTCCAGGTCATACGGGGACGGCCTCCCAGGTCACTGCTTCGAGACCGGCCAGATCCTTGGCGTCGCGGGCTTGCTGCAGACGCTCCTTGAGACTGTAGGCCTGCTGCAGCAGCTGCAGCTTCAGGCGGGTGAAGTCGTCAGCCACCTGGCGCAGTTGCGCAGCGGTGTGAAGCCGGTAGGCCTTGGCCCCGGCCTGATCGGCGCAGGGGTAAGTCAGGTCAACGCCCAGCGCTGCAGCACCGCTCAGGTTGACCTGGTCGTCCAGCGAAGTGCTGTAGCAGTAACGATCGCCCAGGACCTTGGACCAGAAGCCGCCGGTAATCTGCTGGCTGCAGGTGGCATCGATCTCCTGGATACGTTCCTGGTAGCGCCGCTCTACCGTAGCCGGGATGTCGTCCACCCACTGACCGTTCTGCCACACTTGACCAGGCCCCGGCGGATCGAGGGTGTAGCCCGCCGGCAATTGTCCAAGCCGGTCGATCGACGTGGGCTCGCCAGTGTTGATGTTGTAGGCGGTCAGGCCCAGGTACGAGTCGATCAGTTGCCAGCGGCGGCCATCCCAGTGCGCGGCCTTGAAGTCCGGTACCGCCGGCGGTGCGATCTCGACGCAGCCGCGGGGGATCAGCCAGACGTCCTGCTCGAGCGGCGACGGGTCGGCATAGGTCTGGCCGGTGTAGATGCCCAGGTGATCCGTTTGGTAGACAACTTTGGATTGCATGGCTGGGCCTCAGTACTTGATGAAAGCGTTGAACGCGATGTTCTGCGGGCGCGTTTCGCTGCCGCCGGTGGCGTTAACCGTGATCGGGTGGGTGTGGTCAGCGACGCCGATCACGGAGATGTTGTGGGTGTGGTTGCCGGCACTGGTCGAGGTCGAGTAGTTGTTCACGCGGGTCGTCATGTCATCGCCCGAACTGAGCACCTCGCCGCCTGGGTCGACAATCCCAACTTCCTGACCCTCTTTGACGCCGTGGGTGTGTTCGCCCTGGGCATCGCTGCTGGCCGAGTGGGTGTGCCCGCCGGCACCGGCGGAGCTGGCAACGTGGCTGTGGGAGCGGATTTCATCTGCCTGGATGCTGCCCAGGACGCGTCCGGGATCAAGGTTGCGGCCGTCATCCAGAGCGCGGATGAACAGGCCTCGAACGTCTGGCAGGTTGAAAGTGTTTACGCCGTCGCCGGCGCCGTGGCGGGTGCCGATCTTTGCGAACAGCCTGGAATACACCGTGCGGGATACAGCGGCGCCGTTGGCGCGCATGCAGCGCGGTGGTGGTACGTCGAGGTCGTAGAGGACAATTTGGCCGACGTCGTTGTCTTCCAGTAGCGCGATCGCCGCTTTGAGCGCCTTGGTGGTGGCCAGGATCTCGCTGCTGTCGCTGTTCGGATCATCGCTTTTGGCGTTCGGAAGGTTGCCCAGTCCCACGTCGTCCTTGGTCGTAGCCCGGGCGCGCAGGTATTGGTAGTCGCCGATGCGGGCGGCGAAGTGGTCGACCAGGGCGCCGTTGATGGGTTGCCATAGGCGCATGTCGGTGATGTCGCCGATCCCCGATACGTTGGCCAGCTCGACCAGGTAATGTTGATTGCCGGTGCCGTCCAGGTAGTCGACCTTGTTACTGCCGAAAACCACGGACCACTGAGCGCTCACGTCACTGCCTTGGCGTCGCAGCGTGATGTCGAGCCAGGCCTGTGCCGGCAACGCTGGCAATTGCACTTTGACCGGCTCTGCCAGCTCCAAGCGGATCCCACCGATGTAGGCCACCCCGGCCTTGAGCTGATACAGCCCGAAGCTCAGTTCCATTTTCAGGCCGTCGCCAAGGAAGCAGGTGTGCCCGTAGACATCGCGGTTGCTCAAGCGCTCGCGGGTGTCGATCCCGGCCAAGCGCACGGTGTAGTCGTGTTGCCAGGTGTTGGCGTCGACCGTGATGCCGGTGATCTCCTGCGCTCCGTCGTACTCCACCAGGAAGTTGCGGGTCAGGTTGTTGCCGATCTGCAGCGGCGGGATGTTCTTGCGCTTCTGCTGCAGCGGCACATACGCCACAGCCAGCAGCACGTTTTCCTCGGTGAGCAAGCCGATCCAGTTGAAATCCCAGTCGCCCACGCTGGAGTCCACCACCACGCTGTAGATCACCTGGTTCGGGTTCACGTAGCCGGCCCGGTCTACGGCGGTGGTGTAAACCACCTGGGCGGCAGGCGGCGTGCCAGCACTGCGGTCTACCGGCGTCGTTGGGTCGAGCCCTGGAACGTTGGCGAACACGAAGCGGTCCACTTTGAGGACCTGCTGAGCTGCCTGTTTTTGCGCCATCAGCGACTGACCGGCGCGGGTAATACTTGCTCCCATGGGGGGCTCCTAGGTGTTCTCGGTGGTCACGAACGCCAGTTCGTTGATGACAACCAGGCGGTCGAAGCTGTCGTCCCAAGCGGCGTGCAGGGTTTCCTGGTCGTCGTGGAAGTGGGCGACGGGCATGGCGAGGGCCACCGGCGTGATCGTGGCGAACTCATAGCGTCGGCAGGTGCGCCCGTACTGCTGCATCAGCACGCGCAGCAGCACCGGATTGGCGCTCAGCTGGCTGTCGGTGAGGTACAGGCGCACCACGTCCCAGTTCACGCTGTCGAAGCGCTCCTCGATCTCGACGTAGCCCACGCCCAGGCGCTGGAAGATCCGCACGGTGCCGGCGCTGCTGCCAGCGTCCACGGCGTTGATGAAGGCGTACTTCACCCTTTTCCGGTAAAGGCTCTCCGGCTCGCCCTGGAAGCGCTGGATGTCGCGCTGCCAAGCCAGCAGGTCGAGGACGGTCAAGTGACAGGTCTCGGCGTCGAGCTGCAGCAGCGGCCAGTTGATCCAGGTCTCTACACGAGCCCACCAGGCCTGCGCAGCGTCGCGCAGCTTGGAAAGCTCGACGCCTTCCAGCCAGAAAGGGAGTTTCAGCTTAAGCACCGAGCACCACCTGGACGTTGTCGAGGCGCGGGATGGTCAGCTGCGAGACGATGTCGACGTTGTCGAACTTCAGCGACTCGATGCCGCTGAAGGTCTCGTGCAGCTCCTCGCCCAGGCGGCTGAACGAGAAACGCGACTGTGGGTAGGTCAGGGTGGGCTGGTAGTCGATGGCCGTGCTCTCGCGGAACGCGGCCCGAATGAACAGCTCGATGTCGCCCAGCAGCGCCTCCTCGCGCTCGGTACCGACCTGGGCGTCTGGCCAGATCGCGACGCGCACGGTGTGCTGGGTGGCAGGCATCTCCTGAACCAGCATGTCGTCGCCGTGCCCGTGGTTGCCCTGGTCGCGGACGTAGCTGTTGATCCTTTCCAGGTAGCTGGCCGCCGGCGAGCCCGCTTCGAACAGGACGAAGGCATTGGCGCTGCCAGGTCCTCGAGGAGCGTCATGTTCGAAGTACACGCCATCAGGCTCGACGCCCGGGAAAGAGGCGATCATGGCCCGGTACACGGCGTCGGTGTGCCACTGGTTAACCGCGCTGAACTGGTTGCGTGTGCGCAGGCGTAGATCGTCGTCGTGTTCCTGGTCTGCCCCGGGCTGGGTCAGCCAGCCATCGGCGTTGACCACCTGGATCACGCCGGGGATCGGCTCGGGCAGGATCGAGTAGTAGCCCGGGGCGAGGTTGTAGCCGCTGCCTGCTTCACTCGCCTCGACCGGTACCAAGACCTGAGAGTCGCCGTCCAGGAACTGGGTGGCGGCGGTGGTGACCAGGACGTAGACGTTGCCGTTGATGGCCACCGACTGCACGCGCACGCCGGCGGGGATCTCCAGCACGCCGGCGACACCGCTGCGGGTGAACAGTAGTTGCCCTTGGGCCTTGGTTGAGGCCTTGCGAGTGACGTCGACCGCCCAGGCCAGCATGTCCAACCAGGTACCGGTGGCCGTCTTCACGAAGAAGTTCGGCAGCACGGTGTTGACCATGAACTCGATCAGCCACAGCACGGGCTTGGTCACCAGAGCCGTGACCAGGCGCCAGAACGGCGACCAGGCGCTGGTGTTGCTCAGCTTGCTGCCCTGGGCAGCTACCTCTTTCTCCCAGGCGGCACGCAGGCCTGCCTCGGTCGTCGGGACGCCGGCGTCCTGCAGGGCTTTCTTGAAGTCGACGTCACTCACAGGACTACCTCAGTGGTTCCAAATGCAACGGTGGTGGCGGTAACCAGATACTGGCCACTGCCGGTCTCGGTGATCTGTACGGTGCCCGGTACCAGGCGTTCATCGGTCTCTACCAGCAGCTCCAGCTGCTGGATGCAGTCGGCCTGGCGGAAGCGGTCGCGCTCGGCCATGAGCGTGATGAGCAGTCCGCTCTCGCGGATCATGTGGGCGATGTCCTGGGCGATGCTGGCCCGATCGTCCACCAGCACGGGCTGGTTCGAAGGGTCCAGGGTCAGGTCGTTGTTGGTGATGAGGAGATCGATATAGAGACTCATCAGCCGGTCGCCATCGCCATCATGTTTTCAAGCTCCAGCGGGCTCATTGGCTTGGCGGTGTTGATCTCCACCTTCTCAATGTGGTTGCCACGGTTCTGGTTCTGGGTGTTCTGGATGCTGGTCAGGAGGCCGCCGGCGGGCACGGCGTCAGCCTTGGTCGGGCTCAGGCTGCCCGTGGGCTGATACTCGGCATTGGCGCCCACGCTGGGCAGATCAGGGATGCTGCCCAGCTTCAGGTCGATATCGACGCCAGGGATCTTGTTCAGCATCGAGATCAGCGAGTTCAGGGCAGACCGGAACACGCCCACAATCCCGTCCCAGGCGGCTTTGGCCATGCTCGACCAGCCGCCCATGCTGTTGAACCAGGTGCTGAGCGCGCTCAGTTGCTCGCTCACCCACTGGAAGGCTGCGGTGTTCATCAGGGCGGTGGTCCACTGGTCCCAGTACGCCACGGCCGCGACGATCACTGCGACCAGGGCGACGATGCCCAGGACCACCAGGCCGACCGGGTTGGCCGCCAGCGCCGCGTTCACCAGCCAGATCGCGCCCTGCCAGATCAGCATCGAGGCTTTGGCCAGGCCGATCGCTGCGATCATGCCGAGGATCCGGGCGATGAACAGCGCGCCCTGGACGGTGTGGGCGATGAACATGGCGATGCTCTTCCAGCCGGTCCAGGTGAGCAGGGTCCAGACCACGTTCAGGCCAAGCCAGGCCATCTTGCTCAGGCCGACGACCACGGTCAGTGCGCTGATTGCAGCGGTAATGGCCAGCACGACAAGCGTTGCAATGCCCATAACGCGGGTAATATTCGGGAAAAGTTGGGTCCACCTGGTCATGGTCTTGCCGATGCCAACCAGCTTGTCCATCAGCGGCTGCAGCATCGGGATCAGTGCCTGGCCAAAGGCAATACGCAGCGCCTGGACTGCCGCCCCGAACTGCTGCCACGGGTCGACCATGGCCGCTGCCATCTTCTCGGCCTGCTCCAGGCCACGGACCTTGCCCAGTTGGTCGATACCGCTGCGCAGCCGGTCGGTGTCCTGAGCCAGTGCGCCGATCACCTGGGCGCCTTCACCGCCGAACGCCTCGACCAGCTTGCTATCAGCTGCAGCGTTGCGCAGGTCGCCGAACTTGCCCTGCAGCTTGGCCATGATGTCCAGCATCGGCAGGACCTTGCCGTTGGTGTCGGTGAACTTCATCCCCAGCTTGTCCGAGGCGTTGCCGATGTTCTCGAAGAACGCCTTGTAGCGTCCGCCGGCGTCGCCGCCTTCCATGGTGCTGGACAGGGTGCCGATCACTGCCATCTGTTCGGCCAGGTCGATGCCGGACGCCGAGGCGATCGCCCCGGCTTCCTTGAAGCCTTCCTTCATCTGCTCGCCACTGGTGCGGAACAGCTGCACCGCCAGAGCGGTCTGGCCGCCCAGCTTCTCGACCCACTGGC
The DNA here is from genome assembly GCF_017875935.1 of Pseudomonas sp. BP6. Taxonomy (NCBI): domain Bacteria; kingdom Pseudomonadati; phylum Pseudomonadota; class Gammaproteobacteria; order Pseudomonadales; family Pseudomonadaceae; genus Pseudomonas; species Pseudomonas sp. BP6. Next base: position 4,906,006 of record NZ_JAGINI010000001.1, on the reverse strand, counting down.
TTTTGCCCATGGCGTCTGCCTGCTGCTTCTGCAGGTTGTAGAGCGTGCCGACGTATTCGCTCATCACGTCCTGGTCGGACTTGGTGGCCTTGGCCAGCACGGCACTGGTGTTGGTAAAGGTGGCCAGCTGGGAGCCGGCCAGGCCCTTGATGGCCCCTTGGATCTTGTACGCCGAGGCGACGAAGGATTCGGCGTTCTCGCCGTAGGAGACCGAAAAGTCGAGGGCTTGGGCGTTGAGGGCGGACAGCGCGTCCTCGGCCACGCCGAGCGAACGGACGTCGCCCAGGGCGCGGTTCACATCCAGCGCGGGGGCCATCGACGCCTCGATCCCGGTCAGGGCGCCCCAGACGCCGGCGACACCGGTACCGATCTGCTTGATGTTGGCTTCGCCCTGGGAGGCCAGATTGTCGAAGCCCTTGGTCACCTTGGCCAAGGGCGCCGAGACCTTGTCGGTCAGGCTCAGGATGAAGTCCAGGCGGCTGGATGTGCTCGCACTCATGGGGTCAGTTACCTTTCCAAGCTCGTGATATGCCGTTGGCTATGGCGAGTTCCGTTCGCCGCCAGTACTCGTCTTCCAGCCATTTGGCTGTGCCCAGGGTCTCGGGCGACCGATCTGCACCAGGTAGCCACCGATCGGCGAGGGCCAGCAGCTGGCCCATGCCGTCCTCGGTCAGGCGCTCGGCGTGGTCGAGCGCTTTTTTACGGTGACTTCAATGGTCGGGGAGTACTCCTCCATCAGTGCACCGGCGATCTGGATCGCGGTCACTGGGTTGACCAGGAGCGGCTTCAGGGCCGCTTTCTGCTCCTGGTTCACTGCGTTCATCAGCAGGTTGTGGGAGGGCGCGACCTTGTTGGACTGGGTCATGCTGTTGATGTACTTGGTCATCAGGGCCGGATCGACGGTGAAGTCGAACTCCTGGGTGCCTACTTCCAAGGTGATTTCGGTGCGTTCAGTCATTTCTCGGTTCCAGTGGTAGCGGGGTAGGTGGTGCAGAAGCTGCGGATGTGGTCCTGCAGCCCCAGAATCATTCGCTTGCTGAGGGCGAGCTGGTCGCGGAGGGCGAAATAATCCGGTCGAGCGTTTGCTGCGAGTTCGGCGGTGCCTGCATCAGCCACGCCGGCGCCGGGGGTATCGGTGTGCACAGAGGTGGTGGGGCAGCTGGCTTGGATGAGCAGCCGCTGATCGCCAGTGCCGACAGAAGTGCGCAGATCCTGGTTTGCCTTGAGGTCATTGCTCAGTTCCTGTGTGTGTTTGGCGTCATTTGCTGCGGCCTTAGCCAGGCGTTCGCCAGTGATCCTGGCGGCCTCGCGCAGGCCAGATGCTTCTTCCTGCGCGCTGTCGCGCTCCGATCGGGCGGTGTCGCGTTGCTGCAGCACGCGGTCGAACAGAAGCCAGGTGGCCCCGGCGATCAGCAGAGCTGCAAGCAGTTGCGTGACTACGAGGCGCATAACTTCGCCTCCGCCAGCCGACGTGCATGCAGCCCAGGCACGAACACCTTGTTGCCCTTGGCGTCAGTGACAAAGGCCCAGACCGGGCGGCCATCTGCGCCCCAGGCCAGCGCACGGCAGCCTTCGGCAATGCGGCCGGCGTTGATGAGCACCACGGCGCGGCTTGCGCAGGTGCTTGGCTCGCCAAAGTTGTGCCCGTGGCTGGACAGGGCGTCGAATGTGTTCTGGCTGATCTTGTCGTTGGTCAGGCAGTCCGCCAGGGCCAGTTGGCCCTTCGTGACCACCAGTTGCTCCACCTCGGCACAGCGCGCCGGCGACCAGTAGTCGCCGACCACTACCGGGTAGGGGCTGGTGTAGCGGGTGATGCCCTTACACACAGTCGGCAGGCCCCTGGCCAGCTGATCGGCATAGACGACGTTCTGCCCGTCGCCTTCCCACTTGCCCAGGAACGCCATCAGGGTGCTGCTGCTCAGCACCAGGGCGATGGCACCCGTCAGGATCTTGTTGCGCAGGCTCATCAGTTGCCCCTCCAGTCGCGCAGCATTTGGCGATACTTGGGGATCAGCAGCAGGATCTGCAGCACCATGTAGAGGGCGGTCAGCATGTAGGCGACCGCCGACCAGTCGACGGTGCCCGTTACGCCGGTGGCGGCGACGCCGATCGCGGGCGCGGCCTTGGCCAGGGCAACAGCAGTGTCTTGAGCGGCCTGATTCGCGCTCATCGATGACCCCTTTTCTCAAAAGTGGACTGGCAAGGGACGCAGCGAGTCATGCCGCCCAGGGCGCGGCGCGCTTCGGGGATCTCCTCGTCGCAGTCCTCGCAATGGGTCAGGCTCGGCCCGGTCGAACGCGCACGGGCCAGGGCGGCAGTGATCGCCTGGTCACGCTGACGCTGTTCCAGGGCCTGGGCGCGATCGAACGGGCAGGTCATCAGCGCAGGCCCTCGATCTCGGCTGCAGCCAGGTACGGCACACCGTTGATGCGGATGAAGTCCGGACTGGTGACGTCGAACGGCACCTTGTGCTTGTGCTTCTCGCCGCCCTTGGCGTCGATGTTCAGCAGGCTGGAGATCTTCGGCTTGCAGCCAAAAGCCTCCACGCGGAACTCGTCGGTGGGGGTTTTCGCGTAGAACAGCGAGTCGAACGGCTCCAGCTGGCGGAAGCTGCCGGCAGCGCGGGCGGCATCGATCAGCAGGTTGAAGTTGGTGGTGTCCAGCTCCAGCTCGCCGCTCGCGGCAACGTCACCGTCGACGTAGCCATCCGGCACGCCGCCGGTCTGGGCCACCGCGCTGTTGTCAGTGATATCGAGGGTGACGGTCTCAACGTGGATCTGCAGGTCGCCCACGGTGATGTCAAAGTTCTTGCCGCCGATCTTGGACATGGGGTTACTCCTCGTCGCTCAGGTCGAGAGCGATGTTTGCGGTAAGGTCTTTGGGGCAGTTGTAGGGGCGCAGCTTCAGGTACGCCTCGACGGCGGTTTTGCTGGTCCAGACCAGGGTGATGGCGTCGTCCGACGGCGCCTCGATGTCGCCCGGGAACTGCACGCCGGCGAACACGACCGAGCGGGACATGTCGCGCAGCGGCTTCATCAAGGCGGTCTTGTTCTGCGCCATCGAGGTCGCCGTGTTGTTCAGCTTCCGATCGGCGATACGCTGGATCAGCAGGATCCGGACGCGACGGGCGGCCTTGTCAGCGATGCGCAGGTACTCGACCACCTGGTAGTCCGAGCCCGGGGCATCGAGCATGTTGCCGTCGCCCCAGAAGGTGCCCGGGTAGTCGGGATAGGTCTGCGGTACCGAAAAGCGCGCCTTATCCAGCTCGGCGACGATTGCGGATGGGAGCGGAATGCTGTCCTTGTCGACCGGGACAGTACCGAGGCCGACCAGGGCGCCGGTGGCCACCCGCATCGGACTGTCGGCGATGCTGACATCTGCCCGGGCCAAGCGCCCGGCGAGCACGCCGAGGTTGTTGCCGTGCAACTGCGGCACGACCAGCACGCGGGCTGCGGCCACGTCGGCCACCTTGGCCTTGGCTTCGGAAAGGTAAGTAGCCCAGTCCTGGGCAGCGGTGATGCCGGCGACCGCCGACATGATGAACACCCGACGCCCGTACTTGGCACTCAGCTCCAGGGCTTTGGCGTGCATGACGTCGAACGTGGCCTTGTCCGCGACAGGGGGGGTGATGACCACTGCCTCGACCGAGACGTTGTCCTGCTGGGCCTTGTCCAGGGCGGCAGCCCAGTCGCCGTTGGCGGCGATCGGCGCGGCCATGCACGCCCACTTGTCCCCGCCGTTCTGGCGTGCGGCCAGGACTTGGGTTTTCAAATCGGATTCCGTGGCGCCCAGGTCGGTGTCCAAGTCGCTCTGGGTATTGAGGGCCAGCAGCTTGCCGACGTTCTTGCCGGCAGGGCCGATGAACAGGAAGTAGCGCTCGATCTCGGTCACAGCGCCCTGGCCGAGGTTGAGGTTGTTTACGTTGGCGGATCCAAGTGCCATGGAATGCCTCTTAGCGGGGTGAGTTGAGGATTTGTTCCAGCACCAGGTTCACCAGCTCGCTGGTGTCGCGGTTGCTGTTTGCGCCCAGGAACTGGCGCTTGGGCAGCTTGATTTCCCAGCTGTCGGCGCCAGTGGACTCGCCCTGTTCTTCGTCCAGGATGCGAATCAGCAGGCCGGCCTGCATGTAGCTGACGTGCTCCAGGATCCAAGCCACGGCTGGCCGGGAGAGCCGATTTTTGCCCGCCTGGCGCACCTTGAAACCCAGCCGACGCAGCCGCTTGGCCTGCTTGGGCGTCGACATCGAGCCCTCGTCGACCTTGTTCCAGCGACGCATCTGCTGGGCTGTTCGGCGCTCGGTAGCGCCGTTGTGCTGCTGGGCGGCTACCCAGGAGGTCAGGTTGTTCTTCCAGCCCAGGACGGCCTGGTCAGGGGTCAGGCTGGTGACCTGCAGCAACTTGCCCAGGCCGGCCTCCATCTTCTTCTGGCCTGGCTCAGGGTTTTTCCGGGCGGCAAAGGGCGAGCCGTCCAGGTTCTGCTGGCTGCGGATGCGCTTGCGGCTCATCGTCCGCAGGCGCTTCGTCACGTTGTTCAGCAGGCGTCGGCGCAGCCGCGGCTCAAGGCGCAGGAGCGCCAGTTGCTCGCGCACGCCCAGGACGCCCCGGGCATCGATGCCGACGAAAGGGCTAGCCATGGGCCGTTACCTCGCCTTCCTCCGCGACCCAAAGGTCGTACGGAACGAATGCCCAGGTCTTGCCGAACGCCTCAAACTCGCCGTTGTCGTCTTCGGCCAGGTACTGGGGCTCCACGAACTGGACGGTCAGCTCGACGTCGAACAGGTCGTTGTCCAGGTCGATAGGCTCGATCACGAACGCCGGCGCCGGCAGGTCCTCGCGGTCTGGATCATTGGCTTCCAGCCAGGTGCCCACCAGGGCCAGCAGGCGCGGTGGGGAGCCGGTGAAGCGCTCCAGGTCGAAGACTGCGCGATAGGTCATATCGCCCATGTGCAGGCCCTGGGTGGTTTCCTTCCAGAGCAGTTCGGTGTCCATCTGCTCGACCCAGCTCTGCAGCTGCTCGGGCATCACCAGCTGGCGTTCGAGCAGGTACGCGGTCAGGGCCTTGATCTTGTTCATGCCAGGGCCGCCGTGATGCGGCTGCGGCCCTGCAGGGCGCGCACAGCGGCTTGGCTGAATGCCAGGTAGGTTTCAGCGCGTTCGGGCGCTTCCTTGCCAGTGTTCTCGGCCACCTCGCGGCGGGTCACAGTCGCAAAGTCGGTCAGGGCAGTGGCCTTGGCCCGGCAGTACACGGCGCGCTTGTACAGCGCCACCTTGAAGGTGCGCTCCTGCAGCAGCAGAGAATCGGCGGTGGCCACCTCGGTGATGCCGAGGTCACGCCAGCTGGCCATCAGCTTGGCCAGGTCCTGGTTCACTTCGCCCATGGCGATGTTGAGGTGAGTGACCAGCGTGTCGCTCAGGTACTCCCCGGGCAGGCGGTAAGCCTTCTGGTACTCAGCCAGGGAGAGGTCCGGCCAGAAGCCGTTGTTCTCGATGGTCTGGTCCACCACGGTTGCGGTTTTGCCTGAAAAGCTCATCGCTGGTCACTCGAAAAGGGCGGGAGACACCGTTTCGGCGGGGGCTGGCCATAAATGGCTGGCTCCGCTTCACGGGTTCCCGCTGGGGGGGTAGTCGGTTATTCGGATTCGCCGGCGGGGGCTTCCAAGCGCGCCAGAACACGGCGGCACTTCTTGATACGCGTACCGCAGCCCGCCTGCGGGTACAGCTCGGTGGCTCGCTCCAGGTGTTTGAGCGCGACCGCCCATTGCTGGTCGTCCATGGCTCGGATGCCGATCAGCTTGTGGAACTTGCTCGGGATCTGCTCCGGCAGGGTCCACTCGCCATCTACTCGCGGCAGCAAGTCCGACAGGTAGGGCTCGGGGCTGCGGCCGGCTTCATACTCGGCATAGGCCCAGTCGCCCACGGCATCAGCGACAAAGGTCTGGATGTCCTTGCGCTTGAACGTCGCCGGCAGTCGTTGGCCTTGCTCCATCGCGATGTCGGCCAGCTCCAGGGCGTCATCGAACTGGGTGGTGTCGAACAGCCAGACCATCACCTGCACCAGGACGCGGTTCTGCAGCTGCAGGCCAGACTCCAGATAGCGCTGGATGTACTCCTGGTACTTGGGCAGCAGCTCGATTCGCTTGAGATCCTGCTTGCCGGCTAGGTTCGGGATCGCCTTCAAACGGACCAGATCCGCGTCCAGGCTGGCCTCCATCAGCTTCAGGTGTTTGCGAGCATTCGCTGGGCTGCTCAGGGCCTCGCCTGGGGAGTAGGGTATGGCCGCTGCAGCAGCCACCTGGGCCACTGCAGCGGTGCCTAGCTCCAGCACACGGCGCTTGTGCGCTAGTGCGAGGCTCATACGGTTTCCACCCCGTCAGATTCCAGGTAGGCGAACTTGCCCAGCTGCTCGATCACGTAACCCTCGTTACGGCCGTTGTAGTCCTCGACGCGGGAGCGCTTCGGGTTTTCGAGCAGGTGGCGACGCCAGCTGGTGTCCTGGAAGTAGATCGACAGGTTGGACCAGGAGGTGACCAGAATGCCCTTGGCCGGGAAGAACGGGACCACGAAAGAGGGCAGGCCGCCGTAGGTCTCGATCACTTGGGAATTCTCGATGCGCTCTTTCTCGGTCGGGGTCTGCCCTTGGGCCGCGTACAGCTTGCCCTTGTCGTGGGCCAGCAGGTCCGAGCCGATGATGGCGATCAGGTCGCCCTCGTCGCGGAACACCGGGTCGATCATCTGCTTGACGTCATGCACCGCAGCGTCGAGGTTTTCATAGTCGCCGCCCTTGCCGATCTTGATTTTGACCGCCGGGTCGGTTGGCTTCAGGACCTGCTCGGGAATCAGCTCACGTGCCTGCTGCAGCCAACCCTTGTTCACGTCCTGGAGCAGCGGGTAGTTGGTGATGTTGGTCTGCTTGGCGACGTGGGTGCCGTTCCAGCCGATCAGGATGCGGTCCAGCGCGATGCGCTTCTGCACTGCCTCCAGGTACTTGCGGGCGAACTCGGGGAACTTGGCCCAGGCATCGATGGTGGCAAACTTCAACGCCACGTCGGTTTCGGTGGCGAACAGCTCGTAGAAGTTGTTCTGCAGATCGAGCAGGTGACGCGGCTCGCGGTCGTTCAGATCGGTGTCGGTGCGGCTGGTCGCAGGACCGCTCAGGCCCAGCAGGACCTTCTCGCCCTTGATCTCAGTCACGCCGATCACGTTGATACGGCCCAGGAAGTCCACGCGCTCGGTGATCTGGTCGTTCAGTTCCTGGGCGTGGGTCGGCTCCACGGCAAAGGTACGAGTGGCGTCATCAACGCTGTACGCTTCGGCCAGGTCGTCCTGGAGCTGCAGATACTCCGCTGCAGCACGTTGCGACAGGGCGCCCATTAGCGCAGGCCCCCGCCGCGTTTTTTGGTATCAGCAGGGCCGGTGTTGCGCTTGACCTGGCGGCGGTTTTGGGTCGAGTTGAACATCTGGGTCATGGTCTCGGTCAGTTCCTCGACGCGGGCGCTGAGTTCCTTGACCTCGTCCTTGCCCTTGCCGTTTTTCCCGGCCTTGCCGTCCTTGCGGTTGAACTCGCGGTTTTCGTCCGCTTCGTCCACCACGTCCTGGACGGCGGCGCCCACGGCGTCGACCTGGTCCTTGTTGTCGGCGTCATCGACACCTTCAACGACGGGCTCCAGCACGGCCTGCAGGCCGGCCAGCAGGATCACGAATTGGTCATACAGCGCCTTGAGCGCCTTGGCTGTTGCTTCATCCATCGGTTTGGTCTCATCGGAGGAGGTAGGGGTGGTGGTGTCGGCGAAGCTCTTGAACAGGCCGGCGAAAGCGGAGAACACACGGCGCAGCTCGCTTTGTTGCTGGCCACCATCGCGCAACCCACCCAGTTCAACGGCAGAGCAGAAGTAGGAGGTCTTGTGGTAGCGATGGCCCTTGCGGCCGCCCCTGGAGAAATACAGCTCCTGAGTGCCGAGGCTGGCAGGGGAGTCGGTGACAGCCAGGCCGGTGAGGTAAAAGCGCCCGCTGTTGGCGAAGTTCGGGGTGATCTCGACGCTGGAGAAAAGCTTCTCGCCTTGGTCGTTGAGGCTCAGCAGCTTGTCGTTGGGCTTCAACTGGGCTTCCAGGGCCACCTGGCCAGGCTCCAGCTCTGGATCGTCGTTCTCGTCCAGAAGGCGTACGGCAAAGACGGTGCCGTGGGAGCCTGGCCAGCGTTCGTGTTCACTCCAGATCACTGCGGTGTAGCGGGACAGCTTGTAGGTTTCGGCGCAGTCGACCAGCTCCTGCACGGTAATCTCGCGGTTGTCGGCGGTCGGACCGCTGACAGCTACGCGCTTCCAGTAGGAGACAAGGGATCTGGGCATCGGTTGAAGCGCTCGGTGGTGGTCGATGAGCGCCACGATAGGGAGCCGATTGGCACCGGCCAATCGGTTTGTTTGAGCGAAATTCCTATTCGCCAATTCTAGGAATTTCGCTCACTTTTACGTCGAGTTTGGGGCTGTTTCGGCGCATAGACTCCGCCCCATGAACTACTCGATCGAAGTCAAAGAGGCCGCCAAGCGGCTGTACCTGCGCCGTGCCTCGGTGAAGGAAATCCAGGCTCAGTTGAAGCTGCCGAACGTGCGGATCATCTACTACTGGATCCGGCAGGGCGGTTGGGACGAGATGCTGACCGATGAGGAGCCGCTGACCGCGATCAGCCGGAGGATCACGCTCATCTGTGAAAAGCAGGACACGCTGACAAAGGGCGACCTGGACGAGCTGGACCGGCTCACCGCTGTGCGGGAAAAGCTGATTAAGCAGGCCAGCAAGCCCGCAGCACCGGCGCCGGCGGCAAGCGAGCCAGCACGGGAGCAGGGCGATCGCGACCAGGGCCAGCGCCGGGAGCGGCGCGGTGGCGGCGGGAAGAAGCGGGAGAAGCTCGCGAAGAATGACGTCAGTGGCCTGACCGAGGTGGACTTCCTCGACCATTTCATTTCCAAAATGTACCGGTACCAGCAGGAGTTGTTCGCGGCGAAACAGAACCCGCTGACCTGCAGGCTGCGCAACATCCTCAAAAGTCGGCAGGTCGGTCTGACCTACTACTTCGCCGGCGAGGCCTTCATGGATGCCGTGCTGACAGGGGATAACCAGGTGTTCCTCTCAGCCAGTCGCGCGCAGTCCGAGATCTTCCGTAGCTACATCATTCAGTTTGCCCAGAAGTGGTTCGGCATCGAGCTGACAGGCAACCCGGTCGTCCTCAGCAACGGCGCCGAGCTGCGCTTCCTCTCGACCAATAGCAGCACGGCCCAGGGTTACCACGGCCATGTCTATGTGGACGAATACTTCTGGATCCGCGACTTCGAGAAGCTGAGCACCGTGGCCAGCGCCATGGGCACGCACAAGAAATGGCGCAAGACCTATTTCTCCACGCCCAGCGCTGTCAGTCACCAGGCGTACCCGTTCTGGACGGGCGAGACCTTCCGTAATGACAAACGCCGCAAGAAAGCTGCAGGTGAATGGCCTTCTGAGGCTGCATACACCCAGGGTGCGCTATGCCCGGACGGGCAGTGGCGCAAGACGATCACCCTGGACGATGCCATTGCCGGCGGTTGCGATCTGTTCGACGTGGCCCAGCTGGAGCTGGAGTACGACGAAGACAAGTTCCAGCAGCTGTTCTACTGCAAGTTCATCGACAGCACACAGAGCGCCTTCGGCCTCAAGGATCTGGAGGGTTGCTACTCCGACCTGATGCTGTGGGACGACTTCGACCCGGATGCCGATCGACCTTTCGGCAACAACCCGGTCTGGATTGGCTACGACCCAAGCCGTACACGCGACGATGCCACTTGTGTTGTGGTCGCGCCGCCGGCCGAGCCGGGCGGCAACTTCCGGATCCTGGAGAAATACAGCTGGCGTGGGCAGTCGTTCACCTACCAGGCGACCCAGATCAAGAAGCTGACCGAACGCTTCAACGTCCAGCACATCGGCATCGACACCACCGGCGTCGGCATCGGGGTGTACGACGTGGTTTGCGACTTCTACCCGCGTGCGCAGCGGATCCACTACAGCCTGGAAACGAAGACGACCCTGGTACTCAAGGCCCAGGACGTGATCCGTGCGGGCCGGATCGAGTGGGACGCGGGATGGACCGACATCGCGCAGGCCTTCCTGACGATCAAGCGCGGGACCACCAACGGCGGACAGATCACATTCAGCGCCTCCAGGACCGAGGCCACTGGCCACGCCGACATCGCTTGGGCGGTGATGCACGCCCTGCACAACGAACCCCTGAACACCAACAAGCGGCGCAAGAGCCGTTACCTCACGAGCGGAAGCCATGCCCAAACGACAGAGAAAACACCACGCCAGACAGCCACAGGCACAGCAGCCCACGCGGGTGTTCACGTTCGGGGAGCCGGAACAGGTGCTGACGTCCAACATCGGCGAGTACCTGGGCATCTTTCCAACCGACGACGGGCGCCTGTACAAGCCGCCGGTGTCCCGCGCCGGTCTGGCCAAGCTGCTGCGGGCCAACGCGCACCACGGCGCCATTCCCAAGTTCAAGCGCAACTTGCTTCTGCGTGAGTTCATCGCGTCGGAAGGCTGCAGCGCGCACACGATGAGCTGCGCCGCTCTGGACTACATGGTGTTTGGCGAGGCCTATTTCCTGGCTCACGAAAACTTCCTGGGGCAAGTCCTGGAGCTGGAGCACCTGCCGGCGATCAACATGCGGGTAAAGGTGGATGGTGGCTTTGTCCAGTTGCTGCAGAACGGTGAGGAGGAGGAGTACGACCAGGAGGAGATCATTCACATCAAGGACTACGACGTAGAGCAGAACATCTACGGAATACCGGACTACTTGGGCGGGCTGCAGGCTCTGTTGCTGAATGAAGCGGCCACGCTGTTCCGCCGGCGCTACTACAGCAACGGCGCCCATGCGGGCTACATCTTTTATACCAATGACCCGAACTTGTCCGAGGAAGACGAAGACAACCTGCGCTCGCAAATCAGCGCAAGTAAGGGTGTGGGCAACTTCCGCTCGATGTTCGTGAACATCCCCGGAGGTCACGAGAACGCGATCAAGATCATCCCGGTGGGGGACTTTCAGGCGAAGGATGAGCTGGAGAAGGTGAAGAACATCACCAGGAACGACATCATCGCGGCCTGGCGCATGAACCCCGCATTGGCGGGCATCATCCCGGAGAACAGCGGAGGGTTCGGGGATATCGAGAAAATCGACCGTGTTTATACCAGCAACGAAATCCTACCGATCTGTCAGTTGTTTGATCAGGTCAACGAAGTATTGCGGGAGGACCGACGGGTCAGTTGGCGAGAGCCTGCCAAGGCCGAGTTTTGAAGCAAAGGCTAGAGGGCAGTACCCAATGTTGTATGGCACAATAGTTCCTTAAACGGAACCCTGGGGAGGGCATATGCGAGTTTACTGCAAGGAATGTAACGGGAAAGGCCGAATTTCATCGAGAAATGATATCTCTAAGGAATTCTCCTCCCTCTACTGCACATGTCTAGATTGTGGACACCGTTGGGTTGCACATCTGACTTTCTCGCATACCCTGACGCCCTCCGCTCAGATGATGGATCGTCTGGTGTTCGATCAATTGCGGGCTTTGCCCAGGGCACGTCAGCAGGAAATTTTTCAGCAGCTCGGTGCTATCGATGCGCGGTAATCTCTAAACTGACTTTCTATTTTCTGAAAGTCTTTCATGACTTTGGTCGATAGTTGTACCAAGCCAATTTTCCCACGTTCTGAGAGCTGAGTGGTGGGCAATTCTGTTATGAGAGCAAGTAAGTTTCCATTGCTCTCTAGTTTTTCAGCCAATTCCCAAAGGCAAGGTGCTGGGTGTGTCATGGTGTAACTCCGTTTGCATGATGGCACATGGCTAATATTCTGTAAGCCTTGTACTGTGGCGTCAAGAGTTTTAAGCGTGCGATTTTCCTGAAGAAATTGAGAGGTTATCAGTAGCTTTTGTTTGGTATTAAATTGGTATTATTTGGATATCCTTTTTATAAGTATAACTATGGGCGCCGTGGCGCCCATAATTTTTATTTTCTCTAAATAAGTGGGGCCATTCTTACGACGCCGTATTTTCGATCGCCGAAAGCGTTTTCGAATGCGGCCACAAAAATTTCGGGAGGGAGCGGGATTATCACCGTGCCATTACCTGTTTCGTGGTAGAGGCGCTGTGTAAGCTCCACCATGAGCCACTCAGAGGTGAGTTCCAGTTGCTGCCTGGCCAGCCCCACATCTCGTTCACATAGGGCTACCAGACGTCCATCTATTAACATCACGCGGCCTCCGCTTCAGGCTGTAATTGCGCCTCCAGTTCACCGATGCGCTGCAGCAGCATGCCTATCAGCTTGGTTTGTTCCTCGCTCACCTGGTCCTGGATGATCGACCGTTTCAGTCGATTGACGATTTCCGAGTTCATGCTGCGGTCGTTGTCTTCTGCCAGCACAGCGATGTCGGCGCGCAGCCCGTCTGGCAGGCGGATGACGAACTTATCGGCAGTGCGGGAGTTGGTGGTGGTGTATTGCTGTTGCATGGCCTTTCCCTCAGTTGAATGCGGTACGTGGATGTTGTGCGAGTAGCTGGCGAACGATGGCGGTGTCCTGGGCGCTCAGATCGCCCAGGCGGCAGGCCATGTCGGTCACGTTTTCCAGTTGCGATCGGGCCTCCGGTGTTTTGCTAACCAGGAAACCGATCAGAGCCCCGCCGACGATGGCGGTAGCCTGCAGGTGGCGGGGCGTTGTGATAGCCTTCACGCCGCTACTGCTTGGGTTGGGTGCTTGCATGCGCTTCTCCTCCTAGTGGTGGTTGGTGCCAGGGAGCTGCAACTCCTTGGCACCGTCCTTTCAGCCCTAGTTCATGGCCTTGGCCGTGAACACCGGGCGCGTCACACTTCGAACCTCAAAGCTCCCCAGGTCCGTGTTGTCCACGCTGTGCAGATGCACTACGCAGCACTCGGGTGGGGTCTGGTGATTGCGCCAGAAGTCGCTTGTCACCAGCTCGGCCAAGTCCTCTGGCCGAGCGACCAGCAGATAGGTCGCGGGCATCAGCATCGAGCCAGCCTGACCATCGATGGTGTAGAGCACATTCATTCCAACGTCTCCGGTGCCCACTGCTCGATCAGGCGCTGCCAGATCTGGCTGCCATTCGCGATCCGCTCATGCACCTCCAGGTCGGGCGTGTAATCCATCATCAGCACCTTCAGGCAGTCCTCGAACAGCGGCAGGTCCAGGCTGCGCAGGTCGCTCATGACAAAGGGGAAGTCTTCGCCGTTGTAAACGCTCAGCAGAAAGCGGCCCAGAACACGGCTCTGCCCGCTGTCACGTAAGGCGATCGGAACCAATCGATTGAGAGCTTGAGTGCCAGCGATGCGGATGGCTGGCATCTGCGCCTGGTGAGCCTGGATGGCTGCCAGTGCTGACGCCATGGTGCGAAGCCCGTTGTTCATTTCCATTGCTTCTCCTAAAACCGCCATGTGGCGGAACAAATGTGTGGTGCCCCCCGTTTTGTCCGGAATGTCCGGAACATCTGTGGAGCGAAAATCTGGAGCCCCTGATTTACGTGGCCTCCAGCCTTGCAAAGATGTTCCGGTACTACCGGAACATGCCGGAACATGGTTTTCACTAAAGTTTGCTGTAGGCCGCGTGGTTACTGGGCTGCAGCGGTATTTGACCCAAAGGTCAAGGCCGGAACATTGCCGGAACATGGTGGAACGGAATTTGTTCCGGTCTGTTCTGGTAAGTTCTGGTACTGCCGGAACAGGTTTTGGTCTCTCAACTACCTGTATTTATTGATATTTTTATTATTTATTTACTGATGTTCCGGATATTCCAGATAGAAGAGGGGACTTCGCACAAATCCCTCTACCTCCATGGATTACCCCCTCACCAGGTTGATGCCATACGTTTTAGGCCCCTCCACGTTTGCTGAAGAACCAGAGGTTCAGGGACCGTTTCTCGATGCGGGAACGGGCTTTGCGAATCTCGATGAATTTGTGCGTGGTGCTGCTGTAAAGGGCGCGGCGCAGCTGGACGTCGGGAATGACCTCCTGGCCGGCCATCCTGCAGCGCTGCTGGAAGTGTTCGATGTTGATGGCGATCAGCTCTTTGTCGACGCTGTGGTTCAGCGTTTCCCGGATCTCCTCACGCTCACCGTCGCCGTCGATCGTCGTCACAACGTCCTCGTTCAGGTAGTGGTAGATCTGCCAGAACTTCGCGGCGGTTGGGTCTTCCGACTTGCACCGCTGCTGCCGATCGATGGCCCGGGATTCGACATGGGCGGCGAGCTGCTCCAGGTCGTAGCTGCTCCAGTCAGGGAAGAACATCTGTGTGGCATAGGCCGCTGCCATTACCTGGGCGTGTGATTGGTAGATGCGCATTTCGGTGATGGCTGGGTTTTCCATCAGCTTGTTCTCGTAGCGAGCAAAGGCTTCGAAGTAGCGATCCAACCACACCTTTTCATTGGACAGGCAGCGACGGAGGTAGCCGCCCAGCTGCTTGGCTCGCAGAGCCTTGAGGCGTTCGGCCTTCGGCTTCAGAGCGAGGCTGTGGCCATCTTTCGTGAAGTGGAAGTGGACGATCCGGGACAGAGTCGCCTCGTCGCCGGTAACACTCGCGTTCTGTGCGATGGCCAGCGCGCCACGCCAGAGGTCCACGCGCTTCTCGTTGCCGGTGGTCTTCGCACCTGTCACACGCAGCTGGGCGTGGTAGTCGAACATCGGTTTCACGTCATCCCAAGTGAACTGGATGGTGACCGTGCGCCCCTGAGCATCGATGTAAGTCCGATCGGACTCGATCAGTACCAGCGGCAGGTTGCTGACCTCGGCGAACGAGCGGAGCAGGCCGACAGCACTTGCCCCCGATCCGCTTGGCTTGATGCCCTCGGTATTTTCCCGGCCGAGCAGGCGCCAGAGCAGGCGGAGCAACATGGATTTACCAGATCCTGGTTCACCACTCAGCTCAAGGAAGCCGAATGACGCTTGCTGGCTGGCGATCTGCTGCACAAAGAGCGAAGCGGTCCACCACGCCAGTGCGCCAAGGCCGTTCATGCCGGTGACGTCCACGAAATCGCGGAACCAGGACGGATCGAAATCTTCGCCACGCTCGAACTTGACGGTGGCCAGCGCAGTTTTGATGCCCCGGCCCTTCACCTCGATGAAGCCGTGGCTGTTCACCTGCAGCTCGCGTCCGCCCTGGAAACCGAAGTCTGGGAAGCAGTAGGTGCCCGTCTCCTCGTCGTAGCCCAGGAACGGAAGGCTACGCACCGTGCGAACAGGTCGGTACTCGTCATTCAGCCACTTGGCTTTGAGCCAGGCCAGCTCACGTGCACCGCCTTCGAAGTTACCGCCAGGCGTGAAGTCGAGCATGCCCTTCACGAAGCCTCGAGGATCAGCGATCGATCCGGACGAAAGCGCTGCCTGGCAGTTGCGGCTTTGGTCCGGGAAGGCAAAGCTGAAGTGATAGCGCTGCTCGCCGGTGATGACGTCCTTCTCCAGGTAGTCCAGGTCCGGTACACAGTTGGACACCTGCTCGACCCGTGACGCGCCGTAGAAGATGTCGCGGTTGCCTTCCAGTTTCTGGTCGTCCAGAGCCTTAGTCAGCTCGGCCTGGTTGACCCGGACAGAGAACAACTGGTTCTTGAACTCGATCAGGTAGAAACCAGCGGGTCGGCGCAGGTACACCAGGTAGGCCAGTTTGCGCGCACTCTCAGCGGTGAACAGGCGCCCCCGGTAACAGGCGTCATCGATGAAGACCTGGTCAAGCTTGCCGTCGCGATAGACGTCGTCCCAGTCCAGCTTGCCGGCCAGTGCAACCCACCCGATTTCTTTCATCGAACGCAGTTGCTTGAGGTACTTAGGGATGTAGGTGCGACCTGCCTTGTCGTCGTCCAGGGCGACTACCCAGGTGACCATCTTGCCCTCATTGGCCTCGACGATGTCCCAAGGGAAGTTCACGCAGCTGATCGCGGCGATTGCCTTGAAGCCGGCCAGGTGGAGAGCGATAGCGTGGAAAATCCCTTCGACGATGTACACCCGATCGTGCTTCTCGATCGTCTGCCCAGGCGGCACCCATCCGGAGTTGGTGTACTTCATGCCTGCCTTGATGCCGGCCTTCTGGTCCTCGTTACCGGCGATGGCTCGGGCGTCGATGATGCGCTCCCAGTAGCCGTCGCAGAGCGAGAAACGGACAGTGTCAGCCCAATTGCCGGATGGCTTCATCTGCCGACGCCCCTGGGTATACCAGCCCTGCAGCTTGCTGATGTCGAAGCCGCGGGCCCGGCCCAGGTATGCGTCTGCAGTCGCGTTGGGATTTTCCGCCGTCGACGGAAAGCGCTCGCTCAGGTTTTCGAACAAGTGCTGGTAGCGGTCGCGGGTGCGTTCCTCATAGCCGCAGTTGTTCAGCCTGTTGCACTTGAGCTGGTAGGGCTTCTCTTTCTTGACGAACACTGAGCGCTTACCGCAACTCGGGCACACGCCCTTGTTCAGGTATTCCTTCGTCTCGTCCTTGGCCTGGAAACCCAGCTCTGGATCGCGCTCGAGCGCCGGAATGACGTCCTCGAGGTAGATCCGGTCGAAGTGTTCCGGTGTGATCCGTGCGTTCATGCCAAATCCTTAATACTTGGCTGCGTCGCGAAGGCGTTCCGCTTGCTCAGCTGCTTCCATTGCGAGGTGGACCATGTTGATCAGCACGGCGGATTTAGAGCCCTCGACTTTGGGACGGATGACATACCGGCCCAACTCGATCTCACGGCGGATCGCTGAATCAGACTGACCAGAGCGCTTGGCGTACTCGCCGACAGTGACGTAGGGCGTGTCGATGGTGATCTGCATTCTGTTAACCTCTTGGCAAATATTGGGGCTAAATGTTCCTTGCGAGGAACATTGTTGTTCCGTGCAAGGAACAAGTCAAGAGGACGCGATGGATTTTCCAACCAAGCTGAAAGCAATCCGAAAAGCTGAAGGGCTGACGCAACGTGAGTTCTGCGAGGTGCTTGAGTTCAGCGAAAGCACCTTCCGCAAGTACGAGGCCGGCATCATCGAGCTGGGGGCACCGGCGTTGATCAAAATCTCCAACCACCCACGCTTCAAGAAATACACGCTGTGGCTTATGACCGGTGATACGGCACCAGAAGGCGGCCAAGTCAGCCCGAACTGAGGCATCTACAAGGAACGTTCTATGAGCAAGGAATATCCGTCGTTCGCAAAGCCGATGCTCGGTGTAGCAATCATTGACCTGATGATGCTGTGGTACTTCGATTGGGCTGGATGGGCATGGGTTGCAGCGGCAGTGCTAGCCGTGATGGTTTTGATGGGGTGGTTTAAGGAGGCTCTGGCGGTTCACCGCGAAGGGGAGGTGCAGTCGCCAGGCTCGTCCCGTTATAGCTCGCCAAGCGACGTTTCGTCGGTCTTAGAAAATGATGACGTGACGGATGGCGGGCAGGTTCTGTGGCAGGGGCAGCGTCAGATTAGATTTGCCTACCAAAGCTCAGACACCGGTGATTCAGATCGTGAGGTCACTGTTCAACGGGTCGTCTCAAAGGGGCGTGGGAACAGCAGTACCTATTTCAAGGGCTACTGCCACATGCGACGGGAGCCGCGTACCTTCAGGGTTGATCGCATCCAGGGGAAAGTCACGGATACCTCTACCGGTGAGATGGCCACGTTCCGGCAACTGTTTGAGCTGAGTGCTCGGTAGTCCCTATGTCTATCAAGAAACAGGACGATGGACAGTGGCTTGTTGACTGCCGCCCCGAGGGACGGGCCGGACCTCGTATCCGCCGGTTGGTCAAGACGAAGCAAGAGGCCATGCACGTCGAGCGTCGCATCATGGGTGATGGTTCCCGAGGCGAGTTCGAGAAAACTCCCAAGCTGGACGAGCGTCGCCTAAGCCAGTTGATTGATCTCTGGTACAAGCTGCATGGCCAGACCTTGAAGACGGGTGGGCAGCGATTGGCTCTATTGCAGGCCATGGCGGAACGCATGGGCGATCCGAAAGCCCATAAGTTCACTGCGAACCACTTTGCCATCTACAGAGCTGAAAGGGCTGAGGGTAAGCACACGAGAGCTAATCCTGGGCGTGGTCGTAGCAAGACTGATGAAAATCCGAAACCTATAAGTGCCAACATGTTGAACCATGAGTTGGCCTACCTGCGGGCTGTGTTTAACGAATTGGAGCGCTTGGGCGAGTGGAGTGCAGCGAACCCATTGTCGAAGATCCGTAAGCTGAAGTTCGACGAAGCTGAAATGGCATATTTAAGCGTCGAGCAGATCCCGGAGTTGCTGTGTGGGCTGGGTGACGAGACTGCAGATGCACGGCTGATCGCTGAAGTATGTCTGGCTACCGGAGCACGCTGGGGCGAGGCAGAGTCATTGCAGCCTCGCCAGGTGCGCCACGGCTTGGTCCATTACAGCAAGACGAAGTCGAGTAAAAATCGCTCGGTTCCGATCTCCGACGAACTGGAGAAGCGCCTAAACGCTACGCTGCCCTTCAAACCTAGCTATTCCAGATTTGGTGATGTGGTGAAAGAAATTGACCTGGCGCTACCAGATGGTCAATTGACGCACGTTCTTCGACATACCTTCGCCAGCCACTACATGATGAATGGCGGCGACATCCTTACTCTGCAGCGGGTACTTGGTCACGCTACGTTGGCCATGACGCAGAAGTACGCCCATTTCAGCCCAGGACACCTGGCGGAGGTGGTGAAGTTGAATCCATTAGCCAATTTATCAAACGGGAAAAATACGCAATGAGTAAGTTTCTACGCATAACCGATCACGCCGGCAAGGAAACCGTGGTCAACGCGAATTATGTAGTCGCTTTGCAGTTCGACCGACGGGACAACGGGGCGACGCTGCTTGTTGCCCAGGCCAATAGTGAGGGGGCACGAGGGAAAATGCTGCTGGTTGAGGAGGAGGCAAATCGAGTTGAAACGTGGCTGCTCAGCCTGTAGTGGACGTTTTGTGGACGTTTGCAGGTCCTGAGACGTCTTAAAACTGGATGCTTAAAACGACGAAAGCCGCGCAATGCGCGGCTTTCAAGATGGTGGGCCCACACGGACTCGAACCGTGGACCAAAGGATTATGAGTCCTCTGCTCTAACCAACTGAGCTATAGGCCCTCAGTAAGTGGGCGGATTATAACGAGGGTTTCGCACCTGTGCCATCTGAAAGATCCGATAGTGCTATGCGAAGAAACGCGGCTGCGAATTCCTCTGGTGGTAGCGGGAGGCTGACGATGTAGCCCTGGATCTGCTCGCAGCCCTCGGCCGCCAGAAAACGCTGCTGGGCCTGGTTTTCCACGCCTTCGGCAATGATGGTCAACTGCATGCTGCGGCCCAAGGCAATGATCGCCCGGGCGATGGCGGCGTCGTGTGGGTCGTCGGGCAGGCCGCGGATGAACGACTTGTCGATCTTGAGGATGTCCAGCGGCAGGCGCTTGAGGTAGCTGAGCGAGGAATAGCCGGTGCCGAAGTCATCGATGGCTAGCTGTACGCCGAGTTTCTTCAGTTGGTACAGCACGGCCAGGGCCTCTTCTGCCTGGCTCATGATGAAGTTTTCGGTGATTTCCAACTGCAGGTCACCGGCCTTCAGCTGATGGTGCTTGAGCAGTTGTTCGATGCGCCGTGCCAGGTGTGGGTGGCGCAGCTGGGCGCCGGCAAGGTTGATCGACAGCGGGCCGAAGGGTTCGTAGTGCTGCTTCCAGGCCTGCATCTGCCGGCAGGCTTGCTCCAGTACCCAGTCGCCGAGCTGCAGGATGGTGCCGTTCTCTTCCGCCAGGTGGATGAAGTGTTCCGGCGGTACCTCACCAAAGGTCGGGTGGCTCCAGCGGATCAGCGCTTCGGCACCCACCAGGCTCTGGGTCTTCAGGCTGAGCTTGGGCTGGAAGCACAGGCTCATTTCGTTGCGTTCGACGGCCCGGCGCAGTTCATGCTCCAGGGCGATGCGCTCGCTGGCCTGGGCGGTGAGGTCGCGGGTGTAGGCTTCGACGCGGTTACGGCCTTTGGCCTTGGAGCGGTACATGGCGGCGTCGGCGTTGCGGATCAGTGTGGAGACGTCGGTGCCATCCTGTGGGTAAAGACTGATGCCGATGCTGGCGCTGGTGAAAAACTCGTGCTCGCCGGCCTGGAACGGTGCGTTGAAGCAGGCCAGTAGCTTGTTGGCGATAGTGCTGGCGTCACTGGGCTTGTGCAGGCCGGGCAGCAGAATGATGAATTCGTCGCCACCCAGGCGGGCTACGGTGTCAACGTCGCGTACCTGCTCTTTCAGGCGCTGGGCGATGCCCTTGAGCAGCAGGTCGCCGACCGGGTGGCCAAGGCTGTCGTTGATGTGCTTGAAGCGGTCGAGGTCCAGGAACAGCACTGCGCCCTGGCGGTTGGAGACCTGCGCGCAGGTGAGTACGCCCTGCAGCCGGTTTTCGAACAAGGTGCGGTTGGGCAGGCCGGTCAGCGGGTCGTGGTGGGCCTGATAGTCGAGTTTGGCCTGGGCGTGCTTGATGCTGGAGATGTCTGCAAAAACCGCCACGAAGTGAGTGATCTCGCGGTCGCTGTTGCGCACGGCACTGATGGTCAGCCAGCTTGGGTAAAGTTCGCCGTTCTTGCGCTTGTTGTAGATTTCGCCCTGCCAGTGGCCCTCGTCGGTAAGCTGGTGCCACATGGCCAGATAGAAAGCGCTGTCGTGCTGGCCAGAGGCGAGCAGGCGCGGGGTCTGGCCGAGGGCTTCAATCTCGCTGTAGCCGGTGATTTCACTGAAGGCGCGGTTGACGGCACTGATGCGCTGGTCAATGTCGGTGATCAGCACGCCTTCGGCAGTGTTCTCGAACACGGTGGCGGCCAGTTGCAGCTTTTCTTGCATCAGGTGACGCTCGGTGATGTCGCGGGCGATGGTCAGCATGCAGTCAACGCCGGTAATCGGCAGGGGCCGGGCGGACAGCTCGCAAAGGCGGATCTGCCCGTCGCTGCGGCGGATATGGCAGGTGAAGTCGCGCACGAAGCCGTCGCGGTTGAGCTGGTCGACCAGGCGTTTGCGCTCGTTGAGGTCGACCCAGATGCCCAGGTCCAGCGAGGTCTGGTCGATGGTTGGGTTGAGGGCGTAGCCGGTGAGGCGGCAGAAGCCCTCGTTCACCTCCAGCAGCAACCCGTCGCTCTGGCGCGACAGCAGCAGGCCGTCGGGCGAGGCGTGGAAGGCCTTTGCGAACTTTTCTTCTGAAGTTTGCAGCTGCTGCTGGGTCTCCTTCAGCTGGCTGATGTCGCGTACTGCCACAACCAGCGCGGGCGTGCCGTCCAGTTCGAAGGTTTCGGCCGAAGTCAGGCCGGTGAACAGTTGGCCGTTGCTGCGGCGGAAGCTCATTTCCAGGTTGCGGATACCACCTTGGTGCAACCTTTCAAGCAGGAGCGGGCCACTGCCCTCTACGCCCCAAAGGCCAAGGTCGGTGGCGGAGCGGCCAATGACCTGGTCTGGCGGCAGGCCGATCTGCTCTTCAAACGCCTCGTTCACCTCCAGCAGGCAGCCATCGCTGTGGCGCGCGATCAGCAAGATATCGGGGCACTGCTGGAATACCGAGGCGAACTTCTGTTCGGACAGGCGCAGGGCGTCCTCAGTGCGCTTGGTTTCGCTGATGTCGATCATCAGCCCGCGCATCACGGGCTGGTGGCCGTGTTCGATCATGCTGACGATGTTGCGTACCCAGAGGGGCTGGCCATCAGCCCGGATCACCCGGTAGTCCAGGCTGTGGTCCCGCCCCGCTGCGGTCTCGCTGTCGCAGTAGGCCTGGGCCCAGAGCGCGTCCTCCGGGTGCAGGATGCTGCGCCAGAAACCGGGCCTGAGCCAGTCACTCAATGGGTAGCCGAGCAGGTCCTCGGCATGGGGGGAAACGTAGCTGTAGGTGAAGTCGTTGGCATCGGCTTCCCAGGCGATGGCTGACAGGCTCTCGACTAGGCCGCGATAGTGGTATTCGCTGCTGCGCAGCTCTTGCTCCAGGGCGATGCGCCGGGAAATTTCCGAGCTGAGCCGGCGGTTGATGCGAATGACCGCTGCCAGTACAGCCATCAGCAACAGCACCGCTGGCAGGCCATACACCAGCATGTCGGACCAGAACATCCGCTGGTCGACCACATTGCCTACCCAGTGCTGCTGGATCTGGCTGATTTCGCTGCTGCTCATGTCGGCCATCACTTTATCGAGAATGCCGACCAGCACGCTCTTGTCGCGGGGGACGGCCATCGCCAGCTGATAACGGTAGGGCGTTTCGCCGCTGACGTAGAGGCCTTCGAGCTTGAGTTGGCGCAGGCTCCAGATACTGGAAGCGAGGTCGCCGACCACGGCATCCACCTGGTCGGTGGCCAGGGCTTGCAGCGTGGAGCTGACGTTTGGCAGGGCAACCAGGTTGAGGTCCGGGTGGTGGGTGCGCAGCAACTCGTGCGGGGCGTAGTTTTCTACCACGGCGATTTTCAGGCCGTACAGGTCAGCCAGCTTTCGCGGTTGTGCGCCGCCTTTGTGCGCGAGGATGACAATGGGGAAGTCGAGGTACGGGCGAGTGAAGGCCAGGAAGCCCTGGCGTTCCGGGGTGGACATGATGCCGGGCAGCAGGTCGATACGGCTTTCCCGCGCCTGCGCCAGCACCTCGGTCCAGCTGCTGGGTTCGACCGGTTTGAACGTCACACCCAGGCGCTGCTGGATCATGGCGATGTAGTCGGCGGCCAATCCCTGGTAACGGCCCTCCTGGTCGCGAAACTCGAACGGTGGCCAAGAGGCGTCTACGCCCAGGTTGAGCTGCGGGTGGGCAGCCAGCCAGGTTTTCTCCTCATCTGTCAGGGTCAGGGCGCCGGCCGTTGTGTTCCACAGAATCAGGATCAGCAACAGAATGGCCGGCTTCAGGGACATGGCAGCCTCGCACTCAGGTGGTCTGAAGTCGAGTGTAGACGGGCATTGCTGCAGGCGTGCAACGGAAGGGGGGCTTTATGTGGCGGGCCACTAAAGAAAAACCCCGGCCTGGGCCGGGGTTTTGTCATCACTCGTCGAGGAAGGAGCGCAGGTGCTCGCTGCGAGTCGGGTGGCGCAGTTTGCGCAACGCCTTCGCTTCGATCTGACGGATCCGCTCACGCGTTACGTCAAACTGCTTGCCCACCTCTTCGAGGGTGTGGTCGGTGTTCATGTCGATACCGAAACGCATGCGCAGCACCTTGGCTTCGCGTGCAGTCAGGCCCGAGAGCACGTCACGGGTGGCTTCCTTGAGGCTTTCGACCGTGGCTACATCGATCGGGGACTGCATGGTGGAGTCCTCGATGAAGTCGCCCAGGTGCGAATCTTCGTCGTCACCGATCGGGGTTTCCATGGAGATCGGCTCTTTGGCGATCTTCAGTACCTTGCGGATCTTGTCCTCAGGCATTTCCATGCGCTCGCCCAGCTCTTCCGGCGTCGGTTCACGACCCATTTCCTGCAGCATCTGGCGGGAAATACGGTTGAGCTTGTTGATCGTCTCGATCATGTGCACCGGAATCCGGATGGTGCGTGCCTGGTCGGCGATCGAACGGGTGATCGCCTGACGGATCCACCAGGTGGCATAGGTCGAGAACTTGTAGCCGCGACGGTATTCGAACTTGTCCACCGCTTTCATCAAGCCGATGTTGCCTTCCTGGATCAGGTCGAGGAACTGCAGGCCACGGTTGGTGTACTTCTTGGCGATGGAAATCACCAGACGCAGGTTCGCCTCGACCATTTCTTTCTTGGCGCGGCGGGCCTTGGCTTCACCGATCGACATGCGACGGTTGATTTCCTTGATCTCGGCAACGGTCAGGCCGGTTTCGGTCTCAAGGTCGATCAGCTTCTGCTGGCAAGCGACGATGGCAGCGTTCTTTTCACCCAGGGCGGCTGCCCACTTGGTGTTACGCTTGGCCAGGTCACCGCTCCAGGTCTGGTCGGTTTCGTTGCTCGGGAACATGCGCAGGAAGTCGGCTCGCGGCATGCGGGCGTCACGTACGCACAGCTGCATGATGGCGCGTTCTTGCTGTCGCAGACGGCTCAGGGCGTCACGTACACGCTCGACCAGTACCTCGAACTGCTTCGGTACCAGCTTGATCGGCATGAACAGGTCGGCCAGGGCCTGCAGGGCCTCGATGCTTTCCTTGTGGCTACGACCATTTTTCTTCAGGACCTTGGAGGTTACCTGAAGCTGATCGGATACCGCACCGAAGCGCTGGGCCGCGACTACCGGGTCCGGGCCGCTCTCGGCCTCTTCCTCGTCGTCACCGCTTTCGGATTCTTCTTCGTCGTCGTCGGACTCTTCCTTCGCCGCAGCGGCCTTGGCGCCCGGGATCGGCACTTCTTCGGTTGGCGCGGCAATGTTGTCGTCAGGGTCGATGTAACCGCTGAGAACGTCCGACAGGCGGCCACCCTCGGTGGTGACGCGGTCATATTCGCCGAGAATGTAGTCGACAGTGCCCGGGAAGTGGGCGATGGCGCCCATGACTTCACGAATGCCTTCCTCGATACGCTTGGCGATTTCGATCTCGCCTTCGCGGGTCAGCAGCTCGACAGTACCCATTTCGCGCATATACATGCGCACCGGGTCGGTCGTGCGGCCGATATCGGTTTCAACTGCCGCCAACGCAGCAGCGGCTTCTTCGGCCGCGGCTTCATCGGTGTCGGCTTCCGCCAACAGAAGGGCATCCGCATCCGGAGCACTCTCGAATACGTTGATCCCCATGTCGTTGATCATGCGGATGATGTCTTCCACCTGTTCCGGATCTGAAATATCCTCAGGCAGGTGGTCGTTGACCTCCGCGTAAGTCAGGTAGCCCTGCTCACGACCGCGGGTGATCAACTCTTTGATACGAGACTGCTGTTGCGCTTTTCCGGACATAACACCCTATCCACTGAAGGTCTTGGCGGGCAAAAAACAAGCCGAGGATTATACCCGAGCATGGGCCTCACGCGCCAGATGAGGTCGGCGTTTGTGCGGGAACATTTCGGCTCAGCAGGGCGAGGAGCTGGGTTTTTTCCTCGCTGGTCAATTCGCTTTGACGTGATTTCCTGAGCAATTGTTCCAAGCTGCGCTCGCGTTGGCGGGCGGACAAGCTAGTTATGGTGTCGAAAAACTGTTGTTCAAGGTTGTCGGCCACGATAAGCCATTCCTTTTCCGCCAGGGCCCGCAGCAGGCGGCCCTGTTCGGTGCCATGCCAGCGTGCGATCAACTGCATTGAGCTTAGCCCAGGATTTTTCTGCGCGGCTTCGATCAGTGCAACCAGCAGCTGGCTGTACAGGTGTTCTTCGTCGGCGAAGTGGCTGGCATCCTCCACCTTGCCGGCCAGCAGCGGATGGTGCAGCAGGGTTCGCAGGGCGGCCAGGGTGGGCGGCTCGACCGGTGCTGGCACGCGGGGAGGTGCTTCGTCGCGTTGCTGCCAGGGCTTGCCGCCCTTGCGGTTCTTGTCCCAGGGCTTGTCGCTCCACGGCTTCTTGCTGCCACCCTTGTTGGGTTTCCACGCCTGCTCCTGATGAACGGGGGCAAAGTCGTGCTGCGGCATGTCGCCGTAGTCGGGGGTGTAGCTGGCCATGGCATCGTAGTCGTAGCCAGGGTCGTAGTCCGGCACGCTGCTGCCCGTCGGGGCGTGTTGCGCCAACTGCTCGACCTGCTGCGGGTCGAGGCCGGTGATTTCCCTCAGGCGGTTGCGCATTAGCTGGCGCAGGTTGGCGCCGGGGATTTTTTCGATCAGCGGTGCGGCCAAGGTCGCCATATGCGCCTTGCCTTCCAGTGAGCGCGGGTCGGCTTCGACGCCAAGTTGCTCGAAGAAGTAGTCGGCCAGCGGTTGGGCGTGCTGGTTGATGCGGGCCATGAAGGCGTCGGTACCTTCGGCGCGCACCAGGCTGTCCGGGTCTTCGCCTTCGGGCAGGAACAGGAAGCGCGCGCGACGGCCGTCCTGCAGGTTCGACAATGTCGATTCCAGTGCGCGCCAGGCGGCCTTGCGCCCGGCCTGGTCGCCGTCAAAACAGAACAGCACGCTGGGCACCACGCGGAACAGGCGCTTCAGGTGCTCTTCGCTGGTGGCGGTGCCAAGGGTGGCCACGGCATTGCGCAGGCCTTGCTGGGCCAGGGCAATGACGTCCATGTAGCCCTCGACGACGATGATCTCGTCGAGGTTGCGGTTGTGCTTGCGTGCCTCGTACAGCCCGTACAGCTCCTGCCCCTTGTGGAACACCGGGGTTTCCGGGGAGTTCAGGTACTTGGGCTTGTCGTCGCCGAGCACCCGGCCACCGAAGGCGATGATGCGCCCGCGGCTGTCACGTATCGGGAACATCACCCGGTCGCGGAAGCGGTCGTAGCGCTTGCCGCTCTCGGCGTTTTCGATCAGCAGGCCGGCATCGATCATCACCTTCTGCTGCAAGGTGTCGGCACCCAGGTGCTTGAGCAGGTTGTCCCAGCCGGGCGGGGCAAAGCCCAGGCCGAAGTCGCGGGCAATTTCCCCGGACAGGCCGCGGCCCTTGAGGTAGTCCACCGCTGCCTTGCGGGACGGGTGGCTGCGCAGGGCCTGGCGGTAGAACTCCGAGGCGGCGTCCAGTAGCGGATACAGCGGCGAGTCCGTCGGCTGGCGCGGCTTCTGGTCGCGGCGGCCTTGCTCGCGGGGCACTTCCATGCCCGCGGCGCGGGCCAGTTCCTCGACGGCCTGGGGGAAGTCCAGGTTGTCGTGGTCCATGACAAAGCCCAAGGCGTTGCCACCGGCGCCACAACCGAAGCAGTAGTAGAACTGCTTGTCGGGGCTGACCGTGAAGGACGGGGTTTTTTCTTTGTGGAACGGGCAGCAGGCGGAGTAGTTCTTGCCGGTTTTTTTCAGCTGGACGCGCGAACTCACCACGTCGACGATGTCGAGGCGGTTGATCAGGTCGTCAATGAAACTCTGGGGAATCAGCCCGGCCATGGCAGTCTCGTCATCTGGCAACTGGCAAGTCTAATCGCTCACGCGCCGAATGGGGCGAGTGCTGCTTGGGGAAGTGCGAGGGAATGTGCTCGTCGCCAGCCCCTAAGGGCTCGTCAGTCGGACGTGCACGTCTGGTCATACAGCAAGGAGGACCAGCTCTGACGTTTCAGGCAGGTTGCCCATGTGCAGTCCGCATGAAGCTTGTGCAGGGCCTTGAGCTAGCTGCTCAAGTTTGAAGCGACCACTGCCATCGCCCGGGGGTTAGCCGGGCAGGGCAGAAGCTTTGCGTTGAACGCCTGTATTAGTACAGACGAACGGCGCGGCGCTGTTCGCGCTGAACTTTCTTGGCGTGACGCTTAACAGCAGCAGCTGCTTTGCGCTTACGCTCTGCGGTCGGCTTCTCGTAAAACTCGCGGCTACGAACTTCAGCCAGTACACCGGCTTTTTCGCAGGAGCGCTTGAAACGACGCAGAGCTACGTCGAAGGGTTCGTTCTCTTTAACTTTGACGGCTGGCATCCAGGGCTACCTTAATTCATTACCGGGGTAGACGTGCTCCTGGCAAAACAAAGGTGTGCTGGAGAACGTCGGTTTTCAAGGGTTGCGGATGTTAACCCTTAGCAAGCCGGAATGCAAAGCCTCTGATCGAAAACCGCTGGTCGGCACCCGACACGGGGACTATCATGCGCGGCTTCGAATTCAGCCCCCACAAGGGACGAGCCCATGCTAGTACTGGGATTGGAAACATCCTGCGACGAAACTGGCGTCGCATTATACGACAGTGAACGCGGTTTGTTGGCCGACGCACTGTTCAGCCAGATCGACCTGCACCGCGCCTTCGGTGGCGTGGTGCCTGAGCTTGCCTCGCGTGATCACGTCAAGCGCATGCTGCCGCTCATCCGCCAGGTGCTGGACGAGGCAGGTTGCGTTGCCACCGAAATCGACGCCATCGCCTACACCGCGGGCCCCGGCCTGGTCGGCGCCTTGCTGGTGGGCGCTTCCTGCGCCCAGGCGCTGGCCTTTGCCTGGGACATCCCGGCGATCGGTGTGCACCACATGGAAGGCCACCTGCTGGCGCCCATGCTGGAAGAAAACCCGCCGGAGTTTCCGTTCGTCGCTTTGTTGGTTTCCGGTGGCCATACCCAGCTGGTCCGGGTCGATGGCATCGGTCAATACGAACTGTTGGGCGAGAGCCTGGACGATGCTGCCGGTGAAGCGTTCGACAAGACCGCCAAGCTGATCGGCCTCAATTATCCCGGTGGTCCGGAAATCGCGCGTCTGGCCGAACAAGGTGTGGCCGGGCGCTTCGTGTTCCCACGGCCAATGACCGATCGGCCAGGCCTGGAATTCAGCTTCAGTGGCCTCAAGACCTTCGCCCTGAACACCTGGCAGCAATGCAAGAATGCTGGCGACGACAGTGAGCAAACCCGTTGCGACCTGTCTCTGGCATTCCAGCAGGCGGTGGTGGAGACTTTGACCATCAAGTGCAAGCGGGCGCTCAAGCAGACCGGCCTAAAGCGCCTGGTCATCGCGGGTGGCGTGAGTGCCAACAAGGCCCTGCGCGCGTCCCTGGAGGACATGCTCGGTAGCATCAAGGGCAACGTGTACTACGCGCGCCCGCAATTCTGTACCGACAATGGTGCGATGATCGCCTATGCCGGTTGCCAGCGCCTGTTGGCCGGGCAGCAGCAAGACCTGGGGATCAGCGTGCAGGCACGCTGGCCGATGGAGCAGTTGCCGCCGCTGTAAGGTAGGGCGTCGAAGGTTCAGAAGTGGCGTTCGCGCCCTGCAAACAAGTCGCGCAGGTTGTTGCGGTGGCGCCACACGATCATCACTGTCAGTACGCTGATCGGTAGCAGGGCCTCCGGCTCGCGCCAGGCCAGCAACGGCAAGGTGAGTGGCGTGGCAATCAGTGCCGCCAGTGAGCTGGTGCGCGTGAGGTAGAAGGTCAGCAGCCAGGCGCCGATGGCCAGCAGCGCTGCCGGGAAATACAGGCCCATGAGCATGCCGGCTGCTGTCGCCACGCCCTTGCCGCCCTTGAAACGGAAGTACAGGGGGAACAGATGGCCCAGCACCGCGCATATGCCCACCCAGGCCTGCGCGTGCAGGTCCAGCCCGGCAGCGCGGGCGAGCAATACCGGCAAAAGGCCCTTGCACAGGTCGCCTAGCAGGGTCAGGATCGCCAGTTTACGGCCTGCCAGGCGTAGCATGTTGGTGGCGCCGGCATTGCCTGAACCGCTGGAACGCGGGTCCGGGCTGCCCGAGAGGCGGCTGAGAACAATGGCGAAGGACAGCGAGCCGAGCAGGTAGGCGAGCAACGCCAGTAACCAAAACATGCTAACTATTCCGGGCGAGGACGCCCTGATTCTAACGGCGCCAGTCGCCCTTGTCGTGCTGTGGAGAGAAGTGCTTGGACAGAGTGTTCATCGAAGGCCTGGAAGTCGATACCGTCATCGGTGCCTATGACTGGGAGCGGGATATTCGCCAGTGCTTGCGCCTGGACCTGAGCTTTGCCTGGGACAACCGCCCGGCTGCCGCCGGAGACGACCTGAACCTGGCGCTGGACTATGCCAGTGTGTCGGCGCGCATCCAGGCGTTTGCCGAACAGGCCCGTTTCGAGCTGGTTGAGACATTTGCCGAGCGCCTGGTGGCAACCCTGATGGACGAGTTCCACATCCCCTGGGTGCGGTTGAAGCTGACCAAGCCGGGCGCGGTGCCGGCGGCCCTTGGTGGTGTAGGCGTGGAGATCGAGCGCGGATGTCTCTGAGCACGGTTTACCTGGGACTGGGCAGCAACATCGACCGTGAGGCGCATTTGTGCGCCGGGCTCGATGCGTTGGCTGGCATCCTGACTGACATGCGCTGTTCGCCGGCCTTCGAAAGCCAGGCGGTGGGCATCAAGAGCGGGCCGTTCATCAACTTCGTGGTGACCGGGCAAACCGCGTTGCCGTTGATCGAGCTGGACCGCCGGCTGAAGTTCATCGAGGCCGACAATGGCCGCTATGCACCGGACCGCAAGGGGTTGCCGCTGGATATCGACGTGCTGATGTATGGCGATTTGCACGGTACCTTCGATGGGCTGGTGCTGCCCCGGGCCGAGATCCTGAAGAACGCCTTTGTGCTGTGGCCGCTGTCGTTGCTGGCGCCCGACCTGGTGCATCCGGGGGTGGGCAAACGGATGGCGCAACTGTGGCAGGAAGCGCAGATCGATCAGGTACTCGCCCCGGTCGCCTTTGAGTGGCGCGGGTTGCAGTTGACGCCCGCTTAAGCCTGTATCGGCCTCTTCGCGGGTAAACCCGCTCCTACAACGGCCTGTGCCCAGCCCTTGATGTGTGCCCCTTGTAGGAGCGGGTTTACCCGCGAATACGGTGGTGGCTGCGACGGTGAACAGCGGGTGGACATTGGCCAGCAGGGCCCGGCCCTTTCGCGGGTGAACCCGCTCCTACAACGGCCTGTGCCCAGCCCTTGATGTGTGCCCCCTGTAGGAGCGGGTTTACCCGCGAATACGGTGGCGGCTGCGACGGTGAACAGCGGGTGGAAATTGGCCAGCAGGCCCGGCCCTTTCGCGGGTGAACCCGCTCCTACAACGGCCTGTGCCCAGCCCTTGATGTGTGCCCCCTGTAGGAGCGGGTTTACCCGCGAATACGGTGGCGGCTGCGACGCTGAACAGCGGGTGGAAATTGGCCAGCAGGCCCGGCCCTTTCGCGGGTGACCCCGCTCCTACAGCGGCTTCAGCCGCGAAGAGGCGGGTATGTCTAGCCGCGCTGGTAAGCCTCGAGCGCTTTCAGCCGCTCACCTTTGAGTGCTTCGCCCAGGGCCTTGCCCGTGAACCCGGCTTGCACCAACGGCTTCACATCCACCGCTCGCGCCGCCGCTGCTGCGCCTCGCAGGTAATCGGCCTGTGGGTAATCCTGCTCGCCATCGCCCAACGCCGCCATCTCGCAAACGACCACAAAATCCTCGAACCGCTGCGGCCGTCGGTAAACATCGAACTTCTGCAACAGATCCAGCAGTATCGTGGCAGGCAGTTCGAGCGCCTGATTGCCCTGCGCCAGGCATTCCCCTGTCAGCATGGCCAGTTCCTGGCACTCACGCGGTGCCTTCAGGCGCTGATTGACGGTTTTGATCGATGTCGGTGCCAACCCGCGCAACAGGCAGGCCCAGCGCACGTGCAGCGGTTGTTCGTGCGCCGCTGCCTGCTCCAGCGCCGACAGTGTCCGGGAGCCGTCATCAAGCTCAGGCAGCAGCTCCTGCAGGGCCCCGCACGCGCTCATTATCTTGAAGAACACCTGCGGTTGCGCTTCCATCAGCGCGCGCTCGATTTCCTTCCAGCTGCGCTCGGCAGTGAGTGCCTGTAGTTCTCCCGAGGCGCTGATCTGGCGCATCAGCGCCAAGGTGTCATCGGCAACCCGGAACCCCAAGGGTGCGTAGCGGGCAGCAAAGCGTGCAACACGCAGCACGCGCAATGGATCCTCGGAGAATGCCGGGGAAACATGGCGTAGCAGGCGTTGATCCAGATCTTTCTTGCCTTGGTAGGGGTCGTAGACCGTGCCCGCCTCATCCTCGGCCATCGCATTGATGGTGAGGTCGCGACGGATCAGGTCTTCTTCCAGGGTTACGTCGGGGCTGGCGTGAAAAGTGAACCCGCCGTAGCCTCGCCCGCTCTTGCGCTCGGTGCGCGCCAGGGCGTATTCCTCGCCGGTTTTCGGGTGCAGGAACACCGGGAAATCGGCACCTACCGGCCGATAGCCCTTGGCGAGCATTTCTTCGACGGTGGCGCCCACCACCAGCCAGTCGATATCGCTGACAGGGCGGCCGAGCAGGCGGTCGCGCACGGCGCCGCCAACTTTGTAAATGTGCATGTGCAGCTCTCCATAACTGCCGACAGGATAACCCGTCGGCGGTCATGGGGTTGCATCAGAGGTGGTGGATAACGGCCAGGTCCATGCGGCCGTAGTCGGCGCTTTCGCTATGCTCGCCGCGCGGCGGCATGTGGTGAGTATTCATCACTTGCTCGCCCTGCACGGTCTCCAGGTGGATATCGAAACCCCACAGACGATGCAGGTGCTTGAGCACTTCGTCGGTCGAGTCGCCCAGCGGTTTGCGGTTGTGTTGCTGGTGTCGCAGGGTCAGCGAGCGGTCTCCGCGGCGGTCGACGCTCCAGATCTGCACGTTCGGTTCACGGTTGCCGAGGTTGTACTGCGCTGCCAACTGCTCCCGAATCACCCGGTAACCGGCTTCATCATGGATGGCGGGCACCAGCAGGTCGTCGCGTTGGTCGTCATCGAGGATGCTGAACAGCTTGAGGTCGCGCATCACTTTGGGCGACAGGTACTGCAGGATGAAGCTCTCGTCCTTGAAGCTGCTCATGGCGAACTTGATGGTAGAAAGCCAGTCGCTGCCGGCAATGTCGGGGAACCAGTGGCGATCTTCCTCGGTGGGGTTTTCGCACATGCGGCGGATGTCGGTGTACATCGCAAAGCCCAGCGCGTAGGGGTTGATGCCGCTGTAGTACGGGCTGTCGAAGCCGGGCTGGAACACCACGCTGGTGTGCGACTGCAAGAACTCCATCATGAAGCCTTCGGTAATCAGCCCCTCATCGTACAGGTCGTTCATCAGGGTGTAGTGCCAGAAGGTTGCCCAACCTTCATTCATGACCTGGGTCTGGCGCTGCGGGTAGAAGTACTGGGCGATCTTGCGCACGATGCGCACGACCTCACGTTGCCAGGGTTCAAGCAGCGGGGCGTTCTTCTCGATGAAATACAGGATGTTTTCCTGCGGTTCGGCGGGGAAGCGCCCCTCATCGCGGTCGTTACCCTTTTCGGCGTTTTTCGGAATTGTCCGCCAAAGATCGTTGATCTGACGCTGAAGATGCTCTTCGCGCTCCTGTTGCCGGCGCCGCTCTTCTTCGGCAGAAATAGGATAGGGCCGCTTGTAGCGGTCGACACCGTAGTTCATCAGGGCATGGCAGGAGTCGATCAAGTCCTCCACTGCATCGATACCGTGGCGCTCTTCGCACTGGGCGATGTACTGCTTGGCGAACACCAGATAGTCGATGATCGAGCTCGCGTCAGTCCAGGTGCGGAACAGATAATTGCCTTTGAAAAAACTGTTATGGCCGTAGCAGGCGTGGGCAATCACCAGTGCCTGCATGCACATGGTGTTTTCTTCCATCAGGTAGGCGATACAAGGGTCGGAGTTGATCACGATCTCGTAGGCCAGACCCATTTGGCCGCGGCTATAGGACTTTTCCGTGCTGAGGAACTGCTTGCCGTAGGACCAGTGGTGGTAGCCCAGCGGCATGCCGACCGAGGCGTAGGCGTCCATCATCTGCTCGGCAGTGATTACCTCGATCTGGTTGGGGTAGGTGTCCAGGGCGTAACGCTCGGCCAGACGGCTGATTTCCCGGTCGTAGGTCTGGATCAGCTCGAACGTCCACTCGGACCCGGTGGAAATGGGTTGGCGTCTCTGTGCTCTGGCGGTCATGTGGCTAACCTGCGCTGGAAGAGTTCACGGAAGACCGGGTAGATGTCGCCGGCCGATACCAGCTGCTGTTGGGCGAACGTGTCGGGGAAAGCATCGCCAATACGCTCGTACTCATACCACAGCGCCTGGTGTTCACGGGGGGTGATCTCAACGTAAGTGTAGTACTGCACATGCGGCATGATCTGTTTGGAGAGGATGTCGCGGCAGATGGGCGAGTCGTCGTTCCAGTTGTCACCATCAGAAGCCTGCGCGGCATAAATGTTCCAGTCGCTGGCCGGGTAGCGCTCGGCCATGATTTCCTGCATCAGCTTGAGGGCACTGGAGACGATGGTGCCGCCGGTTTCCCGCGAATAGAAGAATTCTTCTTCGTCGACTTCCCGGGCGCTGGTGTGATGGCGAATGAACACGACTTCGATGCGCTCGTAGTTACGCTTGAGGAACAGGTACAGCAGGATGAAGAAGCGCTTTGCGATGTCCTTGGTGGCCTGGGTCATCGAGCCGGATACGTCCATCAGGCAGAACATCACTGCCTTCGAGCTTGGGTTGGGTTGCTTGACCAGCAGGTTGTACTTGAGGTCGAAGGTGTCGAGGAAGGGCAGGCGGTTGATACGCGCTTTCAGGCGCTCGATTTCCTGTTCGATTTCCTGGATATCGGTGAAATTGTCCGGCTCTTCGACCCGCAGGCGGTTGAGTTCCTTTTGTGCTTCGCGCAGCAGCGCGCGGCTGCTGCCGGTCAGGGCGATACGGCGGGCATGGGCCGAGCGCAGGGTGCGCACGATGTTGATGCGTGACGGGTTGCCTTCGTTGGCGATGCCGGCGCGAACAGTCTTGAAGGTGTCGGCGCCAGTCAGGTGACGTTTGACCAGGTTGGGTAGCTCAAGGTCTTCGAACATGAATTCGAGAAATTCTTCCTGGGTGATCTGGAAGACGAACTCGTCCATGCCTTCGCCGGAATTGCCGGCCTTGCCGCGACCGCCACCACCTCCACCGCCTTGCGGCCGTGGGATGTGTTCACCGGCAGTGAATTCTTTGTTGCCAGGGTGCACGATGGTCTGTTTGCCCCCACGACCATGATGCAAGACCGGTTCGTCGATGTCGCGCCCGGGAATACTGATCTGCTCGCCGTGTTCCATATCCATGATGGAACGGCGGCTCACCGCCTCTTCGACGGCCTTCTTGATATGTTCGCGGTACCGCCGCAGAAAGCGTTGGCGGTTGACCGTGCTCTTGTTCTTGCCGTTCAGGCGTCGGTCTATAACGTAGCTCATGGTCCCTCCGGTGACTGGATGCAGCTGCAACCCACAAGCTGCAAGCCACAAGCTTCAAGCTGCAAGAAAGAGCAGCCACCGCCGCCGCAAGCTGTGACGCGGGCCGTAATGCCCGCGCTAGGCAGCTTGCAGCTTGCGGCTAGTAGCTTGCCGCTTTATTGCGATTTCCTGACCCGCAGGTACCATTCCGACAGCAGGCGCACCTGTTTGTCGGTATAGCCACGCTCCACCATCCGGGTGACGAAGTCGTTGTGTTTCTTCTGGTCCTCTTTGCTGGCCTTGGCGTTGAAGCTGATGACAGGCAGCAGGTCTTCGGTGTTGGAGAACATTTTCTTCTCGATCACGACCCGCAGCTTTTCATAACTCAGCCAGCTTGGATTCTTGCCATTGTTGTTGGCGCGTGCGCGCAGTACGAAGTTGACGATCTCGTTGCGGAAGTCTTTCGGGTTGCTGATGCCAGCCGGTTTCTCGATCTTCTCCAGTTCTTCGTTGAGCGCAATGCGGTTGAGAATTTCGCCGGTTTCCGGGTCGCGGTATTCCTGATCCTGGATCCAGAAGTCTGCATACAGCACGTAGCGGTCGAAGATGTTCTGGCCGTATTCGCTGTAGGACTCCAGGTAGGCGGTCTGGATTTCCTTGCCGATAAACTCGATGTAGCGCGGCGCCAGGTATTCCTTCAGGTAGCGCAGATAGCGTTCGCGCACCTCAGCCGGGAACTGTTCCTGTTCGATCTGCTGTTCGAGCACATACAGCAGGTGCACCGGGTTGGCGGCAATTTCGTGTGGGTCGAAGTTGAACACCTTGGACAGGATCTTGAAGGCGAAGCGAGTCGACAGGCCGTTCATGCCTTCGTCGACACCTGCGGCGTCCCGGTATTCCTGGATCGACTTGGCCTTTGGATCGGTGTCCTTGAGGTTTTCCCCGTCGTAAACGCGCATCTTGGAATAGATATTGGAATTCTCTGGCTCTTTCAGGCGTGAAAGCACGGTGAACTGAGCCAGCATCTTGAGCGTATCTGGCGCGCAGTGGGCCTTGGACAGCGAGCTGTTGATCAGTAACTTGTCGTAGATCTTGATTTCATCGCTGACCCGCAGGCAGTACGGCACCTTGACGATATAGATCCTGTCGATGAACGCTTCGTTGTTCTTGTTGTTACGGAAGGTGTGCCACTCCGATTCGTTCGAGTGCGCCAGCAGAATACCGGTATAGGGAATCGCCCCAAGGCCTTCGGTACTGTTGTAGTTGCCTTCCTGGGTGGCGGTGAGCAAGGGGTGCAGGACCTTGATCGGCGCCTTGAACATTTCGACGAATTCCATCAGGCCCTGGTTGGCCCGGCACAGCGCGCCCGAGTAGCTATAAGCATCAGCGTCGTTCTGTGGGTATTCCTCAAGTTTGCGGATATCGACCTTGCCGACCAGGGCAGAGATGTCCTGGTTGTTTTCATCGCCGGGTTCGGTCTTGGCAATGGCGATCTGGTTAAGAATCGACGGGTACAGCTTCACCACCTTGAACTTGGAGATGTCACCGCCAAATTCCTGCAGGCGCTTGGTGGCCCAAGGCGACATGATGGTGTTGAGGTAGCGCCGTGGGATGCCGAACTCTTCCTCGAGAATGGCCCCATCTTCGGTGGCATTGAACAAGCCCAGAGGTGACTCGAATACCGGCGAGCCCTTGATGGCGTAGAACGGCACCTTTTCCATCAGCTGCTTGAGTTTTTCCGCCAGCGAGGACTTGCCGCCGCCTACCGGGCCCAGCAGATAGAGGATCTGTTTCTTCTCTTCCAGGCCTTGGGCGGCGTGGCGGAAGTACGACACGATCTGGTCGATGCACTCTTCCATGCCATGGAAGTCGGCAAAGGCCGGATAGCGGCGGATAACCTTGTTGGAGAAGATTCGCGACAGCCTGGAGTTGGTTGAGGTGTCGATCAGCTCTGGCTCACCGATGGCCAGCAACAGCCGTTCGGCCGCCGATGCGTAGGCACTGCGATCCTCTTTGCACAGCTCGAGGTACTCCTGCAGCGAGAGTTCTTCCTGGCGCGTTGACTCGAAACGTTGTTGGAAGTGGCTAAAAATACTCATGACGTCACCTCGCTCGATACGTGGAGACGACGCCGGATCAGTCAGCTGATGCTGGCATGCAACCGGGTTGGCCGATTGCTGTATACCCCCCAGAACACCCTGTAACGCTACCGATGACCCGCACGCCGGTGTACCGGCTCTCCCCTTTTTGGATGGCCTGAGCTTAAGCGTAGTTGGTTATCTGCAAGGTCAAGGGGCGAGAAACGCAGAAGTTACGAACGACCGTTCGTCAGATAAGCCGCAAGCCCGCGCGGGGCACGGGCTGCAGGGGAAAATAAAAAATTATTCAGCGTTGCCCTGGGCGGTCTCGGCCGGATAGGTCGCGCGCCACAGTTCGAAGCCGCCGTCCACGCTGTACACGTCGGAGAAGCCCTGGCCGACCAGATAGGCGGCAGCGCTTTGGCTGGAATTGCCGTGATAGCAGACCACCAGGGTCGGCGCATCGAGGTCGGCGTTGCGGATGAAATCGGCGACCGAGTGGTTATCCAGATGCCGGGCGCCGGTGATGTGGCCGGCGGCGAAGGCCTGCGGGTCGCGAATGTCGACCACGACCGCTCCGTCTTTCTTGCGAAGCTCCAAGGCCTGCTCAGGAGGGATGCGCTTGAATTCGCTCATGGGTACTGCTTCCTTCAGGTGTGGTCGTTGAGTGTAGTGGGTTGTGCCGGCTGGCGCAGGGTGCCGCCGTCGGCACAGTCGCAGCGGTGATATTCGCCGCTGTCGACGTTGTACAGGGTCATGGCGCCGCCCCACACGCAGCCAGTGTCCAGGGCGATGACGTCGGGCTCGGTGACCTCACCCTGCAGAGCGGCCCAATGGCCAAAGATGATCTTCACGTGGCGTGAGCGACGGTCCTTGTGCGCGTACCAGGCTTTGTAGCCTTTGGGCGCGCTACCCAGGCCTTCCTTGCTCTTGAGGTCGAGTTTGCCATCGGCAGTGCAGAAGCGCATGCGGGTGAAGTAGTTGGTGATGACCCGCAGGCGTTCGACGCCGGCGAGGTTCTTGCGCCACTTGTTCGGCTCGTTGCCGTACATGCCGTCGAGATACAGCTGCAGGCGGGTGTCGTCACGCAGCACTTCCTCGACCTCGGCGGCGAGTTCCAGGGCTTTGCCAAGGGTCCATTGTGGCGGTATGCCGGCGTGAACCAGGGCGATGCCGCGGGGCTCGTCGTAATGCAGCAGCTTTTGCTGGCGCAGCCAGTCGAACAACTGGTCGGCGTCCGGCGCTTCGATGATCTCGCGCAGTGTGTCGCTTTTCTTGAGGCGCTCGACGTTATGCCAGGCGGCCAGCAGGTGCAGGTCATGGTTGCCCAGCACGCAGACCAGTGAATGACGGATCGAGTACAGGAAGCGCAGGGTTTCCAGTGACTCGGGGCCGCGGTTGACCAGGTCGCCGACCAGCCACAGGCGGTCGACGGCGGGGTTGAAACTGACGCGATCGAGCAGGCATTTGAGTGGCTGCAGGCAGCCCTGCAGGTCACCGACGGCGTAGGTTGCCATCAGTGCAGCGCCCCGGGCACTGCCAGGCGGAAGGGGGCAATTTCGGCGTCGAAGCGCTTACCGTCTTCGGCGAACATCTGGTAGCTGCCCTGCATGGTGCCAACGCGGGTGCTGATGACGGCACCACTGCTGTAAGTATGGCTTTGGCCAGGGTCTATGTTGGGTTGCTGGCCGACCACGCCGGCGCCGCGTACTTCCTCTACCTCGCCGTCACCGTTGGTGATCAGCCAGTGGCGCGACAGCAACTTGGCCGTGAGCGAACCGTTGTTCTGCACGGTAATGGTGTAGGCGAACGCGAAACGACTGTTTTCGGGGTCGGATTGTTCTTTCAGGTAGCGGGTCACGACGCTGACGTCGATTTGATAGCGGGGGTCGGACATGCAAGGGCCTTGGGCGAACTGACGCAATAATGCAGTCTAGGCCATTGGAAGGGGGGAGGGCCAGCGGTGATCGGGCTTTGGGGGGGCTGTGCCGGCCTCTTCGCGGGTAAACCCGCTCCTACAAGGGTTCGCACAGGATTTGAGGGTTGTGCGATCCCTTGTGGCCCGCGAAGAGGCCGGTACGGGCTAAATCAGGCTTGTTGCTGATCCGCCAGTTGGTCAGCCAGGCGCACGAAGGCTGCCAGGTCGAGCTGTTCAGGGCGCAGGCTGCTATCAACGCCGGCAGCCTCGATGGCGGCGCTGTCCAGCAGGCCCTTCATGGTGTTGCGCAGGGTCTTGCGGCGCTGGTTGAACGCTTCGCGAACGACACGCTCCAGCAGCAGGTGGTCCTTGGCCGGGAACGGCAGCACTTCGTGCGGCACCAGGCGGACGATCGCCGAATCCACTTTCGGGGGCGGGTTGAAGGCACCAGGGCCGACATTGAACAGGTGCTCCACGCGGCAGTGGTACTGCACCATGATCGACAAGCGCCCCCAGTCACCGCCGCCAGGGCCGGCGGCCATGCGCTCGACCACTTCCTTCTGCAGCATGAAATGCATGTCGCGGATCAGCCCGGCGTGGCTTAGCAGGTGGAAGATCAGCGGGGTGGAGATGTTGTAGGGCAGGTTGCCAACCACCTTGAGGCTGCGCGGCGGTACGCCCAGCTGGTTGAAGTCGAACTTCAGGGCGTCACCCTGGTGCAGGCGGAAGTTGCTGCGATCGGCGAACTTGTGCTGCAGGATCGGCACCAGGTCTTTGTCCAGCTCCACCACGTCCAACTGTGCACCGCTGCCCAGCAGGCCTTCGGTCAGGGCGCCCTGGCCCGGGCCGATTTCCAGCAGGTGTTCGCCGGCCTTGGCGTTGATGGCACGCAGGATGCGGTCGATGATACCGGCGTCGTGCAGGAAGTTCTGGCCGAAGCGCTTGCGCGCCCGGTGTTGGTATTGCTCGTTCATGGTCGGTTCTCGGCCATCTGGTAGGCGGTTTCCAGAGCGACGCGCAGGCTGCCGGTGTCGACTTTGCCAGTGCCGGCCAGGTCCAGGGCGGTGCCGTGGTCAACCGACGTGCGGATGATTGGCAGGCCCAAGGTCACGTTCACTGCAGCGCCGAAGCCTTTGTACTTGAGTACGGGGAGGCCCTGGTCGTGGTACATCGCCAGCACCGCATCGCAGTGCTCCAGATATTTGGGGGTAAACAGGGTATCGGCCGGCAGCGGCCCGCGCAGGTCCATGCCTTCGGTGCGCAGGCGGGCCAGGGTCGGCTCGATGATGTCGATTTCTTCGCGGCCCAGGTGGCCGCCCTCGCCCGCGTGCGGGTTGAGGCCACACACCAGGATACGCGGGTTGGCAATGCCGAACTTGTCGCGCATATCGGCATGCAGGATACGGGTTACACGTTCGACGCGCTCGGCAGTGATAGCGTCGGCAATATCACGCAGTGGCAGGTGCGTAGTCACCAGGGCCACGCGCAGGCCGCGGGTAGCCAGCATCATTACCACTTGTGCGGTGCGGGTCAGTTCGGCAAGGAATTCGGTATGCCCGGAAAAGGCGATACCGCTTTCGTTGATCACACCCTTGTGTACCGGGGCAGTGATCATCCCGGCGAAGTGCCCGTCCAGGCAGCCTTGCCCGGCGCGGGTCAGGGTTTCCAGCACGAACGCTGCGTTGGCCTTGTCGAGCTGGCCTGGCACCACCGGGGCCGCCAGAGGGGTATCCCAGACGTACAGGCTCCCCGCGGGGGC
The DNA here is from genome assembly GCF_017875935.1 of Pseudomonas sp. BP6. Classification (NCBI taxonomy): domain Bacteria; kingdom Pseudomonadati; phylum Pseudomonadota; class Gammaproteobacteria; order Pseudomonadales; family Pseudomonadaceae; genus Pseudomonas; species Pseudomonas sp. BP6. Next base: position 4,865,627 of record NZ_JAGINI010000001.1, on the reverse strand, counting down.
AGGGCGGTCAGGCCATTGGCCCGGGGCTACCGGCAGCAGGCTGACGGCCAGCCCCAGCTGCGTGGCCCGCTCGGCGAGCAGGTCACGGCTGGTGATGGCGATCAGGGGGTGGGGCTGGGCGTCTGCGGCGAGCAGCAGGCACAGGTCGGGGCCTATGCCGGCCGGCTCGCCGGGGGTGACGGCGAAGCGCAGGGGCTTCACTGGGCAGCCTGGTCGGCGCCAGGCAGCTTGATTTCAACGTAGGCTTCGTCGCGGATCTGGCGCAGCCAGGTTTGCAGCTCTTCGTCGTACTTGCGATTGCGCAGTACGCTCAGGGCCTGCTGTTCGCGGGCCTGCTCGGTGCTGTCGGTGGCGCGGCGGCCCAGCACTTCCAGAACGTGCCAGCCGTACTGGGTCTTGAACGGTTTGGTCACTACGCCTTGCTGGGCATTGGCCATCTGTTCACGGAACTCCGGTACCAGGCTGTTCGGATCGACCCAGTTGAGGTCGCCGCCATTGAGTGCCGAACCCGGGTCTTCAGAGAAGCTCTTGGCCAGTTCGCCGAAGTCTTCGCCGCTCTTGATCCGCTCGTACAGGCGCTCGGCCAGCTGCTTGGTGGCCGCCTCGCTGCGGATCTCGCTTGGCTTGATCAGGATGTGGCGTACATGCACTTCGTCACGCAGCACGTTCTCGCTGCCACCGCGCTTTTCCTCGAGCTTGAGGATGATGAAGCCGTTGGGGATGCGAATAGGCTGGGTAATTTCGCCCACCGGCATGCTGCTGAGCATCTTGGCGAAGTCGGGTGGCAGCTGACCGGCTTTACGCCAGCCCATCTCGCCGCCTTCCAGGGCGTTTTCGCTGGCCGAGTTGGCAATCGCCATCTGGCCGAAGTCGGCGCCCTGGCGCAGTTGCTGGTACACGTCACCAACCTTGCGCGCAGCCTTCTGGATGTCGGCCGAGTTGGCGGCTTCCGGGGTCGGAATGAGGATGTTGGCCAGGCGGTACTCTTCCGACATCTGCATCTTGCCCAGGTCCGAGGCCAGGAAGTTCTTCACTTCCTGCTCGGACACCTGAATGCGTTCGGCAACGCGGCGCTGGCGCACGCGGCTGATGATCATCTCGCGCTTGACCTGCTCGCGAGCGTCGTCGAACGACAGGCCGTCCTGGGCCAGCGCCGCGCGGAACTGGTCCAGCGACATGCCATTGCGCTGGGCAATGGTGCCAATGGCCTGGTTCAGCTCTTCGTCGGTGATGCGGATGCCGGAGCGCTCGCCGATCTGCAGTTGCAGGTTCTCGACGATCAGGCGTTCCAGTACCTGCGGTTCCAGGGCGCTGGTCGGCGGTACGCCGCCGCCGCGCTTGGCGATGGTTTGCTGCACCTCATGGACACGCTGTTCCAGCTGGCTTTGCATGACCACGTCGTTGTCGACGATAGCCACCACGCGATCAAGAGGTTGCACCGCGGCATGCACCGCGCCACTCAGTAAAGCGGCGCCCAGCAACACTGGGCGCAGACGATCAATAAGCTTGGTCTTCACGTTCACGGTAACCTTGAATGCCTTGGTCGAGGAAAGACTCGACCTTGTTGCCAACTACGCCGCCGAGGCCTTTCAGGACGATCTGAAGGAAGACACCGTGGTCGCCTTTTTCGTTCTGTGGAAGGGCCTGGCTGAAATCGTCGTAGTCGATCCAGTAACGGTTGATCAGGCGCAGCTTCCAGCAGCAGTTGTCGTATTCGAAACCACCCATGGCTTCCAGGGTACGGTTACGGTTGTAGTCATGCTGCCAGCGAGCGATAACGTTCCACTGCGGCACGATCGGCCAGATGACCGAGAAGTCGTGCTGCTGGATCTTGTAGTAATCCTTGATGTAGTTCGGATCGCCCGGGGTGCCATAGTCACCGCCGCCCACTTTCCAGGTACCCGTGGTCGAGTCGTAGGCAATGGTGTCGTTACGATAGCGATAACCGAGGTTGACGATTTTGTTCGGGTTGTCTTCAGGCTGATAGTGGAACATCGCACTGCCCGAGCGGGTGCTGCGGCTGTCCGGGTCCCAGTTGAAGTCCGAATTGAAGCGCCAGTCGCGGTTGAAGTAGTAGTTGTACACCAGCGCGTACGGCGATACATCGGATTGCGCGTCCTTGCGGGTGCGGTAGTCGATGCCTGGCAGCTGGACCTTGCGGTCCTTGAAGTAGTAGGCCTGGCCGATGCTGAAGTTCTGGCGCTCGAAGCCGTTCTCCTCAATCCAGCGGGTGGTCACGCCCAGCGACAGTTTGTTTTCGTCGCCGATACGGTCAGTGCCGCTGAAGCGGTTGTCGCGGAACAGCGAATCGTAGCTGAACAGGGTTTCGCCGGTATCGAACAGCGGGATGTCCATCTGGTCCTTGTGCGGGACATAGAGGTAGAACATGCGCGGTTCGAGGGTCTGGCGGTAGTTGGTGCCGAACAACGAGGTGTTGCGATCGAAATACAGGCCGCTGTCGACGCTGAAAATCGGGATATCGCGGTTCAGGTTGCTTTTGTAGTCGCCGAACACGTCCAGTGTGTCTGCGTTCGCGGCAGCAATGTCGCTCTTGCCCTTGCTATCCAGGTCAAGGTCGTAGTGCGTATACATGTACTTCAGCTTCGGCGTGATGTAGCCGTAGCTGGCCTGCATCGGCAGGCTGATGGACGGGGCGACGTTCAGGCGGGTGCCGTTGGCACGGGCTACGCCGAAGATATTTTCGTCAAGGCGGCGACCGGCTATGCCGGCGCTGGCGTCTGGATTGCCATCTTCGTCCAGAACGAAATCGTCCTTCAGGTCACGATCAAAACGAACAGCCTCAGTCTCGTACCCAAGGTTCAAACCGCCTGGCTGGAACGGCAGCGTACCGTTCAGGGTCAGCTGCGGCAGGCGGTCATACGGCGTGATCTGCGAGATCGTAGCCATCTCGTAGGCATGTACATTCAACCGCGCGGTGTAGCTATCGCCCCGGTAGGTCAATGCACCCTGCTGATTCAGGAAATCGCGGCTTTCCACGCCAATCTGGTCGGACTCCAGGTCCTGGAAGTAGAACGGATCGCTGATGTCGGTGTAGTCCACCTCAGTCATCAGGCGTTCGTCCAGGCCACCCTTGTGCTGCCAGTTGACCATCCAGCGCTGATCTTTGTAATCCGTCTGATCTTTGCGGTCGTCGTTCTTGTCGTTCAGGTAGGCGCCGCCGAACTGGCCTTCGCTGGAAGGCGTCAGGTAACGGAACTCGCCTTCCATCAGCAGGCCGCGCTTGGCCATGTAGCGCGGATACAACGTGGCGTCGTAGTTGGGCGCCAGGTTGAAGTAGTACGGCGTGACCAGCATGAAGCCGGTGTCGCTGCTGGTGCTGAACGATGGCGGCAGGAATCCGGACTGGCGACGGTCGTCAATCGGGAAGTAGATGTACGGTGTGTAGAACACCGGGAAATCCTTGACCCGCAGCGTGACGTTGGTCGCGGTACCGAAACCGGTTGCCGGGTTCAGGGTGATGTTGTTGCCCTTCAGCTGCCAGGCGTTGCTGCCCGGTTCGCAGGTGGTGTACGTACCGTCCTTGAGGCGGATGATGGCGTTTTCGCTGCGCTTGGCGTACAGGGCATTGCCGCGGATGTGCGACTTGTGCATCACGTATTCGGCGTTGTCGACCTGGGCTTCGCCAGTATCGAGCTGGATCTGAGCCTCGTCACCGACCACCAGCGAACCGTTGTCACGGATCTTGACGTTGCCCTTGAGCTCGCCACGGTTTTCGGCCTGGTAGAGGTTGGCCTCGTCGGCTTCGGCCTGCATGCTGCCCTGGCGCATCACCACGTCACCGGCGAGGGTGGCGATCTGCTGCTCCTGCTGGTACTTGGATACCTTGGCATTGATGTAGGTCGGCGACTCGTCCTTCGGCGTGGTGTCGGCCATGCCCGGGCGGGTTGGCTCGATATACGCGCCACCGCAGTAGGGGCCGGTTTCAGCCAGCTGTGCGGCGGTGAGCTTTTCACGCGGAACCCAGTCCAGGTGGCTGTAGTCTTCGCTGCGCGACTTCAGGCCACGGCCCTTGGCCTCGGTGACCAGCATGGGCCGGTCCGCAGTTTCGGCTTCGCCCGCAGCTTCGGTACCGGAGCTGACGGCTGCACCTTCGTGCACCGGGCGCGGTGGCAAGTTGTTGACTGGGGTTTTGGGCTTGCAGTCCCAACCACCGGCGGCGGACACTTGGCAGTCGAATTGTTCGGCTGCCACTACGTATGAGGTGGCCAGAGGTTGCAGGGCCAGCAGACCGCCGGTTACCAGCAACGGAAACTTTCTACGAAACGCGGGGGATTTCAATGCCATCTTATTAGTCCGGGCTTCCTGCGTGCCATCTGCCCGCGTGTGGGGCCGCACGCCTCTCGATGGTCTGAAAAAGATGCTGGATAATAAAGCATGACCCGCTTGACGGCTAGGGCCGTCGGAGACCCTTGCAATGCCTGAACACGATGTACGCCTGCAACAACTGACGGTCTGGCTCGATGAGCAGCTCAATGATCTTTTCCGTGACAACGCCTGGGGCGAGGTGCCTGCAGGCAGCTTGACCGCTGCCAGCAGCGACGCCAGCTTCCGCCGTTATTTCCGCTGGCAGGGCGCTGGCCACAGTTTCGTGATCATGGATGCGCCCCCCCCGCAGGAGAACTGCCGACCGTTCGTCGCCATCGACCACCTGCTGGCCAGCGCTGACGTGCATGTGCCGCTGATCCACGCCCAGGACCTGGAACGCGGCTTTCTGCTGCTTGGGGATCTGGGCACTCGGACATACCTTGACATCATCAGTGCCGACAACGCCGATGGCCTGTTCGCCGACGCCATCGATGCCCTTCTGAAGTTCCAGCGTTTGCCGATGGACGCGCCGCTACCCAGCTACGACGACGCCCTGCTGCGCCGTGAAGTGGAACTGTTCCCCGAATGGTACGTGGGGCGTGAGCTGGGCCTGACCCTCACCGATGCACAGAAGGCCATCTGGCAGCGCGTCAGCCAGTTGCTGATCGACAGCGCCCTGGCGCAACCCAAGGTGCTGGTACACCGTGACTACATGCCGCGCAACCTGATGCAGAGCACCCCCAACCCTGGTGTGCTGGACTTTCAGGATGCGGTATACGGCCCGGTCACCTACGACATTACCTGCCTGTTCAAGGACGCCTTTGTCAGCTGGCCGCAGGCGCGGGTCGAAGGCTGGCTGAGCGATTACTGGCAGCAGGCGCAGGCGGCCGGCATCCCGGTGCACGCTGAGTTCGAAGCCTTCCACCGCGCCAGTGACCTGATGGGCGTGCAGCGCCACCTGAAGGTGATCGGCATCTTCGCCCGTATCTGCCACCGCGACGGCAAGCCGCGTTACCTGGGCGACGTGCCGCGTTTCTTCGCCTATATAAATGAAGTGATCGGTCGTCGGCCCGAATTGGCGGAGCTGGGTGAGCTGATTGCCGAGTTGCAGGCCGGAGCGCGTGCATGAAGGCCATGATCCTGGCTGCGGGGAAGGGCGAGCGTATGCGCCCGCTGACCCTGCACACCCCAAAACCGTTGGTCCCGGTCGCCGGCCAGCCGCTGATCGAGTACCACCTGCGCGCCCTGGCGGCAGCGGGCGTGACCGAAGTGGTGATCAACCATGCGTGGCTTGGCCAGCAGATCGAAGAGCACTTGGGGGACGGTAGCCGCTTTGGCCTGAGCATCCGCTATTCACCTGAAGGTGAACCGCTGGAAACCGGTGGCGGCATCTTCAAGGCCCTGCCTTTGCTGGGTGATGCGCCGTTCCTGCTGGTGAATGGCGATGTCTGGACCGACTACGACTTCGCGCGTCTGCAGGCTCCCCTGCAAGGCCTGGCTCACCTGGTGCTGGTCGACAACCCTGGCCATCACGGCCGCGGTGACTTCCGCCTGGTGGGCGAGCAGGTCGTTGACGGCGATGACGCGCCAGGCACGCTGACCTTCAGCGGCATTTCGGTGCTGCACCCGGCGCTGTTCGAAGGTTGCCAGGCGGGCGCCTTCAAGCTGGCACCGTTGCTGCGCCAGGCGATGGCGGCCGGCAGGGTATCTGGCGAACACTACCGTGGGCACTGGGTGGATGTTGGCACGCTTGAGCGCCTGGCCGAGGCTGAGTCTCTGATTGGCGAGCGTGTCTGACATGTGGTGGCCAGGCACAGTGATTGGTGTGGGTGCCGGCTTTGCCGTTGCGAGCATACCGGGTGCCTTGCTCGGTGCGTTGCTTGGGCAGGCCGTTGACCGCCGGCTGCGCTTGCAAGGCTGGGAAGACATGCGTGAGCGCCTGGGTGGGCGCCCTGCATTACGTGACGACGAGTTGTTGTTCGTGATGCTCGGGCGCCTGGCCAAGTGCGATGGCCGGGTAGCTGAGCAGCACATCCAGCAGGCGCGTCAGGAGATGATGCGCCTGGACTTGGCCGAGGCAGCTCGGCTGCGCGCCATCAAAGCGTTCAACCGCGGCAAGGCGGGCAAGGACCGGCTTGGCGGGCACCTGCGGCGCATCAGTCAGCAGCCCCACGCGGCGGAAGGCACCTTGCGGGCCTGTTGGCGCATGGTCTGGGCTGACGGCAAGATGGGCAACAAGGAGCGTGAGCTGCTGCTGGACTGGGGGCAGAAGCTGGGCATGAGCCGACGCCAGGTGCAGGCCATGTCGCTGGAGTACGAGCCGCGCAAGGCCACGGGAGCAGAAAGCGCGCCCATGACCTATGCGGCAGCGTTGCGCTTGCTGGCGGTGGAGACAGATACCGACACTGATAAGGTCAAGCAGGCCTATCGTCGGCTTGTCAGCCGGCATCACCCGGACAAGCTGGCGGGTACCGGTGCCAGCGAGGCACAGGTGCGTGAAGCGACCGCGCGTACCCGTGAGTTGCACCAGGCCTATGCCATGATCCGCAAGCGGCGCGGTCTTTGATGGCCCCCCCACCAGGATCAAGCCGGGCTCAACCCTGAGGGCTCATCCACCCCCGCACCCGGCGGAACAATTGCTCTTGTGCCGCCGCTTTGTTTCCCGGCATGGCGATCAATGACAACTGGCGGTACTGGCTATCCTTCTGCCGCTTGCTGGCCTGCAGGCGTTGCTGGGCTGCATTGCGGTCAGCGCTGCGGGTGGCGTAGTAGATATCGGCTGTCGGTACCTTCAAGGTTGGGGCCAGGCTTTCCAGGTCATGCTCCACCCGTGCAGGTGTCTGAGCAGCGACCATCACCAGTTTTTGTACCTGCGGTGGCTGCTTCTCGCTCAGGTAGCGCGCCGCCCAATATGCACCGCTACCATGGCCGATCAGTACGATGCTGCGGGCGTTGTGTTGCTGGGCGAACGCCACGGCGGCATCCAGGCGGGCGAAGATGCGTTCGGCATCTGCCGGGTCGGACTGCTCGCTGGCTTGTTCGGCATCGGTGCTTTCTGCCGTGTCGGCATCTGCTGCCGTGGCTTGGGCCACGTTGGCGTTGGCGTCGGCCGGTACGTCCTTGACCGGTGCGCTTTCGCCTTTGTCTTGTGCAGGCGCTACAGGTGGTGTGGCTTCGACCCGCGCTTGCGGGCTGTCTGCGAGCAGGTCGGGCAGGCTGACGCTCAGGCTGTGCCAGCCGATATCAGGGAATTTTTGCCGCAGTGGGCCGACTGCATTTGGCCAGTCGGCCGTTTCGCCAGCACCGGGGACGATGATCACTGCCCCTTGCGGATCGTTGTCGTTGGCCGGCTTCCACAGGGCCAGGAAGCTGTCGGCACCGGCCTGCAGGGTCTGCTGCTCAGCCTTGGGCAGCAGCCGTTCCAGCGCCAGGGCATCCTCCTGGCTGCGTTCCAGCAAGGGTGGCCGTGGGGCCTCGGCCGCCGGTGCCACGGTATTTGCAGGTGATTTTTCGGCATCGGCGGCCAGGGCACCGAGTGGAAGGACCGAGGCCAGGCAGCACACTGCCAGCGTCGTGCGATAAAGTGTGGACATGAGTCAACCCAGGGCCAGAATGAAACCGGCAGCCTAATAGTATTTGCCCGTGACGGCCATGCTGCATGGCCGTCTTTGCCAAGTCGAGCGTATAGATGAAGCGAGTGCGTCGCCTGTTGGTTATCGGCTGCTTGTGGCTGCCCTTGATTGTCTGGGCCAGGCCTGAGGCGCAGCCCTCTGTGGCGCTGGAGCCTGACCAGCAGCAGTGGCTGGACACCCACCGCAGCCTGCGTGTCGGCCTGGTGTTGCAGGCGCCCTACGCCCAGTTCGACCGGCGTCTGCAGCAACTGTACGGGGCCAATGTGGAACTGGTGAACAGCCTGGCACAGGCGCTGCGGCTGGACCTCACCTGGCGTAACTTCAGTGACCAGGCCGGTTTGGAACATGCCCTGCAGAGCGGCGAAATCGACTTCGCCCCTGGCCTTACCCAGACGCCGGCCAGTCTGCGCCTGTGGCTATTCAGCGACCCGTACATGCGCGTGCCACAACTGCTGGTGGGGCCGCGCACCGGGGCCATGGCCGTGGAGCTGGAAAAGCTTGACGCCGAGCAACGCGTGGCGGTGCGCATGCCCAGCCCCCTGGCGGATTACCTGCGCGGCAACTACGGCAACCTCAACCTGCAGGGGGTGCCCGACGAGCGCGAGGCCTTGCAACTGGTGGTCGGTGGCCAGGCCAGCTTCGCCGTGCTGGATGAAGCGCAGCTCAGCCGCCTGTCGCGCGAGAGCGAGTTCGGTGAGCTGGCTGTGGTTGGCGATATTGGCCTGCCGCAGCTGTTGCGTATCGGTTCGCGGCGCGACTGGCCGCTGCTGGCCGATGTACTTGAACGCGGCCTGCAGGCACTGCCGGCCAAGGAGCTGGAACAACTGCATCAGCGTTGGTTGCAGCCGAAAACCCCTCGCCTGAGCGAGTCGCCTGGCTTCTGGCAGAACATCGCCTTGCTGTTCGGTATGTTGCTGCTGTGTGCCTTGGCCACGCTGGTGTGGCAACGCCGGCAGCAGCGCCAGCTGGAGCGCAGCCTGCTGGCCGCGCGGGAAAGCCTTGTGGAGCGCCAGGTGCGTGAAGAGGCGTTGCGCCTGAGCCAGTTCGCCATCGATCAGAGCACCGTGGGTATCCTCTGGGTCAATTGGGACAGCCATGTGCGTTACGCCAACCATGCCGCCGAGCGCATGTTGGGCTACACCGAGGGTGAACTGCTGGAGCGGCCGCTGAGCGACTTCGAGCCAAGCCTGAACATGGACCGCTGGCTAGAGCTGTGGAAGGGCGCGCGTACGGGGGCGGGCGGTGTCGGTCAGTTTGAGACGCAGTGCCGGCGGGCTGATGAGAGCTTGCTACCCGTGGAGCTGTCGCTGAGCTTTCTGCGCTTTCGTGATTCCGAATATCTGGTGGTCTACCTCGCCGATGTCACCGAACGGCACCGCGCCCTGGCGGCCCTGCGCGAAAGCGAGGCGCGGTTGAAGGGCATTGCTGGCAACGTACCTGGTTTGGTGTTTCGCCTGGAGCGTGACCCGGCCGAGGGCGATCTGGAGTTCCCCTATATCAGCGAGGGTAGCGAGGCGTTGGTGGGTTATGCACCCAGCGAGATCCAGCACCCACAGATGGGGCTGCGCAACCTGGTACACCCCGAGGACCGTGCGGATTACCACCGGGTGCAGGACCTGGCTTTGGTCAGCGACCAGGACTGGTCCTGGCAGGGGCGCATTCTCACCCGGCAGGGCGAACAGCGCTGGGCCGACATCAAGGCCAGCGCCCGGCGCCTGGGCAACGGCCAGGTGGTGTGGGACGGTGTAGTCTGGGACATCACACAGGGCAAGCGGGCCGAGCTGGCGCTGGCGAAGTCCCAGGAGCAGCTGCGCGAACTCTCGGCCCACCTGGAGAGCGTGCGTGAAGAAGAAAAAGCCCGTATCGCCCGGGAAGTGCATGATGAATTGGGGCAGATGCTGACCGTGCTCAAGCTGGAAGTGTCGATGTGCGAGCTGGCCTATGCCGAACTGGACCCGGGACTGAATGAACGCCTGGCGAGCATGAAACGCCTGATCGCCCAGTTGTTCCAGCTGGTGCGCGATGTCGCCACTGCCTTGCGTCCGCCGATCCTCGATGCCGGCATTGCCTCGGCCATCGAATGGCAGGCGCGGCGCTTCGAGGCACGTACGCAAATCCCCTGTCTGGTGCAAGTACCCGACAATCTGCCAGCATTGAGTGATGCCAAGGCCACCGGGCTGTTTCGTATCCTCCAGGAGGCGCTGACCAATGTGATGCGTCACGCCCAGGCGCACAGCGTGGAGATTGAACTGGTACGTGAGGGCGGACAGTTGCGCATGACGGTCAGTGATGATGGTCAAGGCTTTTGCCGCGAGCAGACCCGGCCCACCTCGTTTGGCCTGGTGGGTGTGCGCGAGCGGGTGCTGATGCTGGGGGGGAACATGGCGCTGGACAGTGAGCCGGGTGAAGGCACCAGCCTGAGCGTGGCCATTCCGTTGGAGTAGGAGAGCAATCGTGATTCGAGTACTGGTGGCCGAAGACCACACCATTGTCCGTGAAGGCATCAAACAGTTGATTGGCCTGGCCAAGGACATGCAAGTGGCGGGGGAGGCCGGTAACGGCGAGCAGTTGCTCGAAACCCTGCGCCACACACCGTGCGAGGTGGTACTGCTGGACATCTCGATGCCAGGTGTCAACGGTCTGGAGGCGATCCCGCGTATCCGGGCGTTGCAGGATGCGCCGGCGATCCTGATGTTGTCGATGCACGATGAGGCACAGATGGCGGCGCGGGCGCTGAAGGCCGGAGCGGCAGGCTATGCCACCAAAGACAGTGATCCGGCGCTGTTACTGACGGCGATTCGGCGGGTGGCGGGTGGTGGGCGTTATATCGACCCGTCGCTGGCCGACCGCATGGTGTTCGAAGTGGGCCTGACCGAATCCCGGCCGTTGCACACACTGCTCTCGGAGCGGGAGTTTTCGGTGTTCGAGCGCCTGGCCCAGGGCGCCAACGTCAACGACATTGCCCAGCAGTTGGCGCTGTCGAGCAAGACCATCAGCACTCACAAGGCGCGCCTGATGCAGAAGTTGAAAGTGAACTCGCTGGCGGAGCTGGTGAAGTACGCCATGGAGCACAAGCTGATCTGATTGCGACATACGCAATCGGTGAACCTGTCGAGGCCCTTGTGGGGGCGGGCGTGCCCGCGAAAGGGCCTTGCCGGTTGATTTCTATGGTTGCACCGGCCTCTTCGCGGGCATGCCCGCTCCCACAGGTTCGGTGGACTGCTTTGGAGGGCATTCCAATCCCGCCATCGTTGTAGGGCGATCCCTACAACAAATCTTCCACCCGGATGATGGCATTCTCTCAGTACCCCCGATTTTCGGGCGCTTGCGTCTCTTCTACTCTTCTGCCTACGCAGTCATCCAACAAGAAGGTGCAGGCATGAGCGAGGCGAAGTCGAACGCTGCAACCGGCGAAACGCTGGTCAGCTTCCGTGGTGTGCAGAAGAGCTACGACGGCGAGTCGCTGATCGTCAAAGACCTCAACCTGGATATTCGCAAGGGCGAGTTCCTCACCCTGCTTGGCCCGTCCGGTTCCGGCAAAACCACCAGCCTGATGATGCTGGCGGGCTTCGAAACCCCCACCGCTGGTGAAATCCAGCTTGGCGGGCGCTCGATCAACAACGTGCCGCCGCACAAGCGTGATATCGGCATGGTGTTCCAGAACTACGCGCTATTTCCGCACATGACCGTGGCCGAGAACCTGGCTTTTCCGCTGACCGTGCGCAACCTGAGCAAGACCGACATCAGTGAGCGGGTCAAGCGTGTGCTGAACATGGTCCAGCTCGACGCTTTCGCCAAGCGCTACCCGGGCCAGCTGTCCGGCGGCCAGCAGCAGCGTGTGGCGCTGGCCCGGGCACTGGTGTTCGAGCCGCAGCTGGTGCTGATGGACGAGCCACTCGGCGCGCTGGACAAGCAACTGCGCGAACACATGCAGATGGAGATCAAGCACATTCACCAACGCCTCGGTGTGACCGTGGTGTACGTGACCCACGACCAGGGCGAAGCGCTGACCATGTCCGACCGCGTGGCGGTGTTCCACCAGGGCGAAATCCAGCAGATCGCCGACCCGCGCACGCTGTACGAAGAGCCCTGCAACACCTTCGTCGCCAACTTCATCGGCGAGAACAACCGCATTAGCGGCACGCTGCTGGCCAGCGATGGCAAACGTTGCCAGGTGCAGTTGCCTCGCGGCGAGCGGGTCGAGGCGCTGGCGGTGAATGTCGGCCAGGCCGGCGAGCCGGTGACCCTGTCGATACGCCCGGAGCGCGTGCGGCTGAACGGCCACAGTGAAAGCTGCGTCAACCGGTTCTCTGGCCGGGTGGCCGAATTCATTTACCTGGGCGACCACGTGCGGGTGCGTCTGGAGGTTTGCGGCAAAGGCGACTTCTTCGTGAAGCAGCCTATTGCCGAGCTCGACCCGGCGTTGGCCGTGGGCGATGTGGTACCGCTGGGCTGGGAGGTGGAGCACGCCCGCGCGCTCGATCCGATTGCCGAAGCCCATTGATGGATTGCTTCACCAACCCTGTACTGTGGAGAGAATAATAATGCGCAAGCCGTTGAAACTGACCGCCCTGGCTTTGGGGCTGTTCACCGCTGGCCAGGCCATGGCCGCAGACCTCACCGTGATCTCGTTCGGGGGCGCCAACAAGGCTGCCCAGGTCAAAGCCTTCTACGAACCCTGGGAAAAAGCGGGTAATGGCAAGATTATCGCTGGTGAATACAACGGCGAAATGGCCAAGGTCAAGGCGATGGTCGACACCAAGAGTGTGTCGTGGAACCTGGTCGAGGTTGAGTCGCCAGAGCTGGCGCGCGGTTGCGACGAGGGCATGTTCGAAGAGCTTGACCCGGCCCTGTTCGGTAACGAGTCTGATTATGTGAAGGGCGCCATCCAGCCGTGCGGCGTAGGTTTCTTCGTTTGGTCCACGGTCATGGCCTACAACGCTGACAAGCTGAAGGCCGCACCCACCAGCTGGGCGGATTTCTGGGACACCAAGAAATTCCCTGGCAAGCGCGGCCTGCGCAAGGGCGCCAAGTACACCCTGGAGTTCGCCCTGATGGCCGACGGTGTGGCACCGAAGGACGTGTATCAGGTGCTAAGCACCAAAGAGGGTGTGGACCGCGCCTTCAAGAAACTCGACGAACTCAAGCCCAGCATCCAGTGGTGGGAAGCGGGTGCACAGCCGCCACAGTTCCTGGCCTCTGGCGACGTGGTCATGAGTTCTGCCTACAACGGGCGTATTGCCGCTGTGCAGAAAGAGAGCAACCTTAAGGTGGTGTGGAACGGCGGCATCTACGACTTTGATGCATGGGCGATCCCTAAGGGTGCCAAGAACGTCGAAGAGGCGAAGAAGTTCATCGCCTACAGCGTCAAGCCTGAGCAGCAGAAGATCTACTCCGAGAACATCGCCTATGGCCCGGCCAACTCCAAGGCCGTGAGCCTGCTGTCGGACGAAGTGAAGAAAGACATGCCGACCACGCCTGAGAACATTGCCAACCAGGTGCAGATCGACGTGGCGTTCTGGGCCGACAACAGCGAACAGCTGGAGCAACGCTTCAACGCCTGGGCGGCGAAGAAGTAAACGTCCAGTGTGTGGGGCCGCAAAGCGGCCCCCATTTCAGCCTGTATTGCGGAGTTCGCCATGGCCATTGCAGTGCCCCTCAAAGAAGGCGCAGATCCAAGTCTCAAGCAGCGCCTCAAACACGCCGAGCGGGTTAACCGCTGGAAGGCGCAGGCGTTGATCGCGCCGCTGGCGCTGTTTCTTTTGCTGGTGTTTCTGGTGCCGATTGCGGCGCTGCTGTACAAGAGCGTCGGCAACCCGGAAGTGGTCGGCGGCCTGCCGCGCACGGTGGAAGTCGTCAGCCAGTGGGATGGCAAGAGCCTGCCTGGCGAGGACGTTTACAAGGCGCTCAGCCAGGATTTGGCTGTGGCGCGCAAGAACCATACCCTTGGTGACCTTTCCAAACGCTTGAACATGGAACTGGCCGGCTACCGCAGCTTGTTGACCAAGACCGCCCGTGCACTGCCATTCAAGGCTGAGCCTGCCTCTTATAAAGACGCGTTGCAGGCTGTCGACGAGCGTTGGGGCGACCCGGCTTATTGGCAGGCGATACGCCGCAATACCAGTTCGGTGACTTCTTTCTACCTGCTGGCCTCGGTGGACCACCGCATCGATGACCTTGGAGAACTGGCCAAGGCCACTCCGGACCAGGCCATTTACCTGGACATCTTTGTACGTACCCTGTGGATGGGGGTGGTGATTACCACTATCTGCCTGGTACTGGCCTACCCACTGGCCTACTTGCTGGCCAACCTGCCGACCCGGCAGAGTAACCTGCTGATGATTCTGGTGCTGTTGCCATTCTGGACATCGATCCTGGTGCGGGTGGCGGCCTGGATCGTGCTACTGCAGTCGGGCGGCCTGATCAACGGCGCGCTGATGGCCATGGGCATCATCGACCAGCCGCTGGAGCTGGTGTTCAACCGCACAGGCGTTTACATCTCGATGGTGCACATCCTGCTGCCGTTCATGATCCTGCCGCTGTACAGCGTGATGAAGGGTATTTCCCCGAGCTACATGCGTGCGGCGATCTCGCTGGGCTGCCACCCGTTCGCCAGTTTCTGGCGGGTGTATTTCCCGCAGACCTACGCCGGTGTTGGCGCCGGTTGCCTGCTGGTGTTCATCCTGGCCATCGGTTACTACATCACCCCGGCGCTGCTGGGTAGCCCCAACGACCAGATGGTCAGCTACTTCGTCGCCTTCTACACCAACACCAGCATCAACTGGGGCATGGCCACCGCACTGGGCGGGCTGTTGCTGCTGGCGACCGTGCTGTTGTACCTGATCTATAGCTGGCTGGTCGGCGCCAGCCGCCTGCGCCTGAGCTGAGGAGCCTGTCATGCTGAGCCCATACATGTCGCCCGTGGAGCGGGTCTGGTACTACAGCCTGCGCATTCTCTGTGGCTTGATCCTGCTGTTCCTGATCTTGCCGGTGCTGGTGATCGTGCCGCTGTCGTTCAACAGTGGCAGCTTCCTGGTGTACCCGCTGCAGGGCTTCTCGCTGCAGTGGTATCAGGATTTCTTCGGCTCGGCCGAGTGGATGCGGGCGTTGAAGAACAGCATCATCGTTGCCCCGGCGGCCACGGTACTGGCCATGGTGTTCGGCACCTTGGCGGCCATCGGCCTGACCCGTGGCGATTTCCCCGGCAAGTCGCTGGTGATGGCGTTGGTGATCTCGCCGATGGTGGTGCCGGTAGTGATCATCGGGGTGGCCAGTTACCTGTTCTTCGCCCCTTTGGGCATGGGCAACAGCTTCATCTCGCTGATTCTTGTGCATGCGGTACTGGGTGTGCCGTTCGTCATCATTACCGTGTCGGCGACGCTGCAGGGCTTCAACTACAATCTGGTGCGCGCAGCGGCCAGCCTGGGAGCCTCGCCTTTGCTGGCTTTCCGCCGGGTGACCCTGCCGCTGATCGCGCCCGGTGTCATCTCGGGAGCGCTGTTTGCCTTCGCTACCTCGTTTGACGAGGTGGTGGTGACGCTGTTCCTCGCCGGGCCGGAGCAGGCAACCCTGCCGCGGCAGATGTTCAGCGGTATCCGCGAGAACCTGAGCCCAACCATTGCCGCAGCGGCGACCTTGCTGATTGCGTTCTCGGTGGTGTTGCTGCTCACCCTGGAATGGTTGCGTGGGCGTAGTGAGAAGTTGAGGACTCAACAGCCGGCTTGATGATGGGTTGCCTGTGCCGGCCTCTTCGCGGCTAGAGCCGCTCCTACAGGGTACTGGGGGCCCGGTAGGACCGGCTTCAAGCCGCGAAGAGGCCGGTACAGGTTGCGCTGGTCGACACCAATTGATACCAATCAGCCTTCATCGCTTTCCCTGAGTTACAATGCGCGCCACCGTGACTCTGCCAACAGGTGCGCCATGCAGCCCTACGCTATTGCCCCCTCCATTCTCTCTGCCGATTTTGCCCGCCTGGGTGAGGACGTCGACAAGGTATTGGCTGCGGGTGCAGACATCGTCCACTTCGATGTCATGGACAATCATTATGTCCCCAACCTGACCATCGGTCCGATGGTCTGTACCGCTCTGCGCAAGTACGGCGTCACTGCGCCGATCGACGTACACCTGATGGTCAGCCCGGTTGACCGCATCATTGGCGACTTTATCGAAGCGGGTGCTACCTACATCACCTTCCATCCTGAAGCCACACAGCACATCGACCGTTCGCTTCAGCTGATCAAGGATGGTGGCTGCAAGGCCGGCCTGGTGTTCAACCCGGCCACCAGCCTGGACGCCCTGAAGTACGTGATGGACAAGATCGACATGGTGCTGCTGATGAGCGTCAACCCAGGCTTTGGCGGGCAGAAGTTCATTCCCGGCACTCTCGACAAGCTGCGCGAAGCGCGTGCGCTGATCGACGCCAGTGGCCGTGATATCCGTCTGGAGATCGATGGTGGCGTGAACGTCAACAACATCCGCGAGATCGCTGCCGCTGGCGCCGACACTTTCGTGGCCGGCTCGGCGATCTTCAACGCCCCGGACTACCGGGAAGTCATCGCCAAGATGCGTGCCGAACTGGCCCTGGCCCGCTCATGAGTGGCTTCGAGCAGCTGTTCCCGGGGACGCTGCCCAGGTTGGTAATGTTCGATCTGGACGGTACCCTGATCGATTCCGTGCCTGACCTGGCCGCGGCTGTGGACCGTATGCTGCTCGAACTGGGGCGCCCGCCTGCTGGCCTTGAGGCAGTGCGCCACTGGGTTGGCAATGGCGCCCAGGTGCTGGTGCGCCGCGCGTTGGCGGGTGGCATCGACCATGCCGAAGTGGACGATGCGCTGGCAGAACAGGCGCTGGCGTTGTTCATGGACGCTTATGCCGAAAGCCATGATCTGACCGTGGTCTACCCCGGCGTACGGGACACCCTGCGCTGGCTGCGCAAGCAGGGCGTGGAAATGGCGCTGATTACCAACAAGCCTGAGCGTTTCGTTGGCCCGCTGCTGGACCAGATGAAGATCGGCAATTTCTTCCGCTGGATCATTGGTGGCGACACCTTGCCGCAGAAAAAGCCCGACCCGGCGGCGTTGCTGTTCGTCATGCAGATGGCCGGTGTTACCCCGCAGCAATCCCTGTTCGTGGGTGATTCGCGCAGTGACGTGCAGGCGGCCAAGGCGGCTGGCGTGCAATGCGTGGGCCTGACCTACGGCTATAACCATGGCAGGCCGATCGACGATGAATCCCCCAGCCTGGTAATCGACGACTTGCGCGCATTGCTGCCCGGTTGCGCAGACCCGGCCACTGGGATAACGTTGGCGGACCTTCAAGCCTCACAAGACAGAGAGTCCACCGTGGCGGTTACTGGCAAATTCTGGATGAAAGTCATCAAGGCCTTGGCCCGTTGGCGTTGGCGCGCCTGACTTCAGCCTGCCGGCGTGTGCCGGCCCGTCCGTTTGCCTGACCTATTGCTGCTTGCCACGAGACTACTCATGAACCGCGAAGAATTCCTGCGCCTGGCTGCTGCCGGCTACAACCGTATTCCCTTGGCCTGTGAAACCTTGGCCGACTTCGACACGCCGCTGTCGATCTACCTGAAACTGGCTGACCAGCCCAACTCGTACCTGCTCGAATCGGTGCAGGGCGGCGAGAAGTGGGGCCGTTACTCGATGATCGGCTTACCATCGCGCACGGTGATGCGTGTGCATGGCTACCATGTCAGCATCCTGCAGGATGGCGTCGAGGTGGAAAGCTGTGAGGTCGAAGACCCGCTGGCATTCGTTGAAACCTTCAAGGACCGCTACAAAGTTGCCGATATCCCCGGCCTGCCGCGCTTCAATGGCGGCCTGGTCGGCTACTTTGGCTACGACTGTGTGCGCTATGTAGAAAAGCGCCTGGGTGCCAGTCCCAATCCGGACCCGCTGGGCGTACCGGATATCCTGCTGATGGTGTCCGACGCGGTGGTGGTGTTCGACAACCTGGCGGGCAAGATGCACGCCATCGTGTTGGTCGACCCAGCTGAAGATCAGGCTTTCGAACAGGGCCAGGCACGCCTGCAAGGCTTGCTGGAAACCTTGCGCCAGCCAATCACCCCGCGCCGCGGTCTGGACCTTAGCGGCCCGCAGGCAACCGAGCCGGAGTTCCGCTCCAGCTACACCCGCGAGGATTACGAAAACGCCGTCGGTCGTATCAAGGAATACATCCTGGCCGGGGACTGTATGCAGGTGGTGCCGTCGCAGCGCATGTCGATCGACTTCAAGGCTGCGCCTATCGACCTGTACCGCGCGCTACGCTGTTTCAACCCGACGCCGTACATGTACTTCTTCAACTTCGGTGACTTCCATGTGGTCGGCAGCTCGCCCGAGGTGTTGGTACGTGTCGAGGACAACCTGGTCACCGTGCGCCCGATTGCCGGTACCCGCCCGCGTGGTGCGACCGAGGAGGCGGACCGGGCGCTGGAAGACGACCTGCTGTCGGACGACAAGGAAATTGCCGAGCACCTGATGCTGATCGATCTGGGTCGCAACGATGTGGGCCGTGTGTCTTCGACCGGCAGTGTGCGCCTGACCGAGAAGATGGTGATCGAGCGTTACTCCAACGTGATGCACATTGTCTCCAACGTTACTGGCCAGTTGCGTGAAGGCCTCACGGCGATGGATGCACTGCGGGCGATTCTGCCGGCTGGCACCTTGTCGGGTGCGCCGAAGATCCGCGCGATGGAAATCATCGACGAGCTGGAGCCGGTCAAGCGTGGTGTTTACGGCGGCGCCGTCGG
The DNA here is from genome assembly GCF_017875935.1 of Pseudomonas sp. BP6. Taxonomy (NCBI): domain Bacteria; kingdom Pseudomonadati; phylum Pseudomonadota; class Gammaproteobacteria; order Pseudomonadales; family Pseudomonadaceae; genus Pseudomonas; species Pseudomonas sp. BP6. Next base: position 4,846,907 of record NZ_JAGINI010000001.1, on the reverse strand, counting down.
CTATTTTGCCTGGAACGGCAATATGGATACCGCAATTGCCATTCGTACTGCAGTGATCAAGGACGGCGAGTTGCATGTGCAGGCCGGTGGCGGCATCGTTGCCGACTCGGTGCCGGCGCTGGAATGGGAAGAAACCATCAACAAGCGCCGGGCGATGTTCCGTGCGGTGGCGTTGGCCGAGCAGACTTCTGCCAGATAAATTTATTGGGGCTGCTGCGCAGCCCATTCGCGGTTCAACCCCGCTCCTACAAGGGTTGCGCAAGCCTCAGGCATACCAGGCCGTCGTAGGAGCGGGTTTACCCGCGAAAGGGCCGGCCCTGCTGGCCAATTTCTACCGGCCGTTCACCGTTGTCGCCGCCAGCGTATTCGCGGGTAAACCCGCTCCTACAAGGGTTGCGCAAGCCTCAGGCATACGAGGCTGGCGTAGGAGCGGGTTTACCCGCGAAAGGGCCGGCCCTGCTGGCCAATTTCTACCGGCCGTTCACCGTTGCCGCCGCCACCGTATTCGCGGGTAAACCCGCTCCTACAAGGGTGCGCAAGCCTCAGGCATACGAGGCCGTCGTAGGAGCGGGTTCACCCGCGAATGGGCCGGGCCTGCTGGCCAATTTCTACCTGCCGTTCACCGTTGCCGCCGCCACCGTATTCGCGGGTAAACCCGCTCCTACAAGGGTGCGCAAGCCTCAGGCATACGAGGCTGGCGTAGGAGCGGGTTCACCCGCGAATGGGCCGGGCCTGCTGGCCAATTTCTACCGGCCGTTCACCGTTGCCGCCGCCACCGTATTCGCGGGTAAACCCGCTCCTACAAGGGTTGCGCAAGCCTCAGGCATACGAGGCTGGCGTAGGAGCGGGTTTACCCGCGAATGGGCCGCAAAGCGGCCCCCAGCAATTTAGAAGTCCACGCTAACCCCCACGCTAATGCCCTGCTGCGTCAACTCATCACTCTTGCGCCAGTTGTAGTTCCCGCGCAAATGCACCCCCGCCACCAGTTCATGGGTTACGCCCAGGCTCGCCCGGGTCAGGTCGCTGTGCGGTGTATACCCGGTCAGGGTGAAGTCATTTGCCGGCAAGCTGGTCAGGTGCATCGTCACATCCTGCTCGTCGTCCTCGAACTCATGCTCCTGAGCCACCTCGGCGAAAAGCCGGGTACCTGGCAGTACCTGCACACTGCCCAGCAGCCCCACGCCCAGGCGGCGTGACGTGCGCTCCTGGTCATCGAAGCCAAGCGCCGTCGAGCGCCCGCTCTTCTCGTCGTAGCCATCCACCTTCACCCGCGCATAGTCGGCACTGATGAACGGTGCCAACTGCCAGTTGCTGGTGTCGGCCGCCAGGTTGTAGCCCAGCCGCCCGGACAATGCCCAGGCCTCGCCGTCGGTGTCGCCTTTTTCACTGCGGTCATTCACGCCCAGGGCGAACGTACGCTTGAGGTCGCTGTAGTCCAGGTGCCCGGCGGTTAGCGCCGCGTCGGCCCACCAGCGGTCCTGGCGGTACTGGGCAAAGGCACTGGCCATATAGCTGTTCAGCTTGTAGTCCGAGTCCTGTTCACCGGCTTCCAGCTTCTGCCGGTACGCACCGCCGGCCAGGCCCAGGCGCCAGGCGTCGTTCAGGCGATAGCTGCCGCCCACGGTCAGGTTGTAGCCGCGGCCGTCACCGCTGGCCGCGCTGTGCTGGCCGTCGAAGTCCAGGTCCTGAGCGCCGCTGGCGACAAAGGCTTGCCATTGGCCAACTGCTTGCCAAGGCGTCTGCCACTGATTACGCAACTCATCCTGGTGAGCCCGCAGGCTGGCGTGGGCCATTTCCGGTAGCAGGGTCAGTTCCCAGGGTGCCGCGAGGATCGAGTAGGCGTAATCGGCAATCAGCTGCTGACCCGCGATGGTCGGGTGGACCGAGTCGTTGAACAGCAGTTTGGTCGGGTCTGGCGTTGTGCCGTTGATCCCGTACACCGGGTTTTCCACGCAGCTATCGCCGCTGTAGCAGGTGCCGACCAGGTTCTGGTCGCTGGCCAGGCCGAACTGACTGGGGCTGGCCAGCGCCTCGCTCAACAGCGTAGGAATGTTCAGTGGAATGATCTGGGCATCGATCTGCCCTAGCTGGCTGATCAGTGACTGGTTGAACGCAGCGGAGAGCAGTGACAGTGGGTTTTGCTGTGGCGTGCCGCTGAAATTGGGCGTTTGGCCGAGGTCAGGTAGCAGCCAGACCATGATGTAGCGCGCGCCTCCTTGCTGAAGGGCTTGGGCGCTGGCAGCCAGGCGGGCGCCGGCGACTACGGCGTCGGCCGGGCTATTCACCAGGCCCTGCAGGAAGTCGTTACCGCCACCTGTCAGGTAATACAAGGCATTTGGGTCGGCGCGCAGGCCGTTGGCCAGGTAGCCGGGGCGCTCGCGCAGCACCAACCCGGCATTGGGGTTTCCTGGTGGGATGACGGTCTCGGACGTTGTCGTGATCGAGTCCAGGATCTGTTGGGTGGTGTACCCACCAACTGCCCAGTTATTACCATCGGGCTGGATGCCTATGGATGTCGACGGGTTAAGGTCGTCTGGCGCGACGCCCAGGCGGCCACCGAGGATCATCGGTGACACCGGAGCGAAGTTACCGTTGGCATCGCGGTTGGTGAAACGCGCGCCTGGGGTACCGCCGCTCAGGTCGGGAAACTGCCCTGCATCGGCGAGGCTGTCGCCAAACACGATGAGGGTTGAATAGGGCGAAGGGCCGGCCAACGCCTGGCTACAGGCCAGGGCCAGTGAAGCGAGGGTAAAGCGCAATAACGGGGCTTTTCGCATCAGGGAACATCCTTTTCTTTGTTTTTATCAGGACAACCCCATCGACCTTAGCAAATCGTCGTGCTTCCCTCCCAAGTCCATTCGTTTCCCCGTGTTTACAGGCATATTGCGCCCGTCGTCCCGGTAGGCTACTGTGCCGGGACGTATGAGCGAGACCTATCCTGTGTTGATCGTCAGCAAACTCTTGATGCGCGTAATCAAGGCCCACGCCCGTTGGCGTTGGCGCGCCTGACTTTATCTCCTGCCGGCCCGCCCGGCCCGTCCCCGTTTGCCTTCTCGTTTACCGCCCGTTGTGGCAAAGCCGCGCCTGTGGCTGGTGCTGGAAGGTTCGAATCATGAAGTCAGTAGATTCAAGAGGTTTAACACCATGTTACTGATGATCGACAATTACGACTCATTCACTTACAACGTCGTTCAGTACCTTGGCGAGCTGGGTGCCGAGGTGAAGGTCATTCGCAATGACGAAATGACAATCGCCCAGATCGAGGCCCTCAACCCTGAGCGCATCGTCGTATCCCCGGGGCCGTGCACTCCAAGTGAGGCAGGCGTGTCTATCGAGGCCATCCTGCATTTCGCCGGGAAGTTGCCAATCCTTGGCGTATGCCTGGGCCAGCAGTCAATCGGGCAGGCCTTTGGCGGCGACGTTGTTCGTGCACGCCAGGTCATGCATGGCAAGACCAGCCCGGTATATCACCGCGACCTGGGCGTGTTCGCCAGCCTTAACAACCCGCTGACCGTGACCCGTTACCACTCGCTGGTGGTAAAGCGTGAAACCTTGCCCGACTGCCTGGAAGTTACCGCCTGGACCTCCCATGCTGACGGTTCGGTCGATGAGATCATGGGCCTGCGCCACAAGACGCTGAATATCGAAGGGGTGCAATTCCACCCTGAGTCGATCCTGACCGAGCAGGGCCACGAACTGTTCGCCAATTTCCTCAAGCAGACCGGCGGCCGCCGTTAAGGATCGAACATGGATATCAAGAGTGCGTTGAGCCGTATCGTCGGCCAACTGGACCTTACTACCGAAGAAATGCGCCAGGTCATGCGCCAGATCATGACCGGTCAGTGCAGCGAGGCGCAGATAGGTGCCTTCCTGATGGGCATGCGCATGAAAAGCGAAAGCATCGACGAAATCGTCGGTGCGGTGTCGGTGATGCGTGAACTGGCCGAAAAGGTCGAGCTGCAAAGCCTTGATGGTGTCGTCGACATTGTCGGTACCGGCGGTGACGGCGCTAACATCTTCAACGTATCCACCGCTTCGTCCTTCGTCCTGGCGGCGGCGGGCTGCCCGGTGGCCAAGCATGGTAACCGCGCAGTATCGGGCAAGAGCGGCAGTGCCGACCTGCTGGAAGCTGCCGGCATCTACCTGAACCTGACGCCAACTCAAGTGGCGCGCTGCATCGACAGCCTGGGCATCGGCTTCATGTTCGCGCAAAGTCACCACTCGGCCATGAAACACGCCGCAGGCCCGCGTCGAGAACTGGGGTTGCGCACCCTGTTCAATATGCTCGGCCCGCTTACGAATCCGGCCGGAGTGAAGCACCAGGTGGTCGGTGTGTTCGCGCAAACCCTTTGCCGCCCGCTGGCTGAGGTGCTGCAGCGCCTGGGTAGCAAGCATGTGCTGGTAGTGCACTCGAAGGATGGACTGGACGAGTTCAGCCTGGCGGCACCCACCTTCGTCGCCGAACTGAAAAACGACGAGATCACTGAATATTGGGTCGAGCCGGAAGACCTCGGCATTAAGAGTCAGAGCCTTCATGGCTTGGCAGTCGAGAGCCCGCAGGCTTCGCTGGAGCTGATTCGCGATGCGCTGGGTCGGCGCAAGACCGAGAACGGCCAGAAGGCCGCCGAGATGATCGTGCTTAATGCTGGCGCGGCACTGTATGCCGCTGACCATGCCATGAGCCTGAAAGCCGGTGTAGAACTGGCCCATGATGTACTGCACACCGGCCTGGCCTGGGAGAAGTTGCAGGAATTGGGCGCCTTTACTGCAGTATTCAAGGTGGAGAACGAAGCATGAGTGTGCCGACGGTGCTGGAAAGGATCATTGCCCGCAAATTTCAGGAAGTGGCCGAGCGCAGTGCACGCGTCAGCTTCGCCGAGCTGGAGAGCCTGGCCAAGGCCGCCGACGCCCCGCGTGGCTTCGCCAACGCGCTGATCGAGCAGGCCAAGCGCAAGCAGCCAGCGGTGATTGCCGAAATCAAGAAGGCTTCGCCAAGCAAGGGCGTGATCCGTGAGCATTTCGTGCCGGCGGAAATCGCGGTCAGCTACGAGAAGGGCGGGGCCACCTGCCTGTCGGTGCTGACCGATGTCGATTATTTCCAGGGTGCCGATGAGTACTTGCAGCAGGCCCGCGCAGCGGTTTCGCTGCCGGTGATCCGCAAGGACTTCATGGTCGACCCTTACCAGATCGTCGAAGCCCGGGCCCTGGGGGCAGATTGCGTACTGCTGATCGTGTCGGCGCTGGACGACGTGAAGATGGCTGAACTGGCCGCCACTGCCAAGGACGTCGGCCTCGACGTGCTGGTGGAAGTGCACGATGGCGATGAACTGGAGCGCGCGCTGAAAACCCTGGATACGCCGCTGGTGGGGGTGAACAACCGCAATCTGCACACCTTCGAGGTCAGCCTGGAAACCACCCTTGATCTGCTGCCGCGCATTCCGCGTGACCGTCTGGCGATTACCGAAAGCGGTATTCTCAACCGGGCCGATGTGGAGCTGATGGCAATCAACGAAGTTTACTCGTTCCTGGTGGGGGAGGCGTTCATGCGCGCCGAGCACCCTGGCCTGGAATTACAGCGGCTGTTCTTCCCCGAGCAGGTGAAGAAGACTGTTCAGCACCTGGACTGATCAAATGAAGCCGGCGTTTTTGCCGGCTTTTTTGTACCTGTAATGGCCTCTTCGCGGGCAAGCCCGCTACACGCGCTGTTGTAGGAGCGGGTTTACCCGCGAAGAGACCGGTTAAATCAACATCATAGGTGGATCAATGACCGATCAACCCCTGGCCCTGACTGTCGAACAGGGCCTGCACGCGGAGCAGGAACTGCTGGCCGCCGTCTGCCGCGGCGAACGCGAGAGTGGTGTGCTGTTCTGGCGTCCGACCGACCACGCTCTGGTCATGCCTCGGCGCATGAGCCGGCTGGGCAACTTTGAAGTCGCCTGCGCGGAATTGGCTATTGCTGGCTGGCCGGTGCTGCTGCGAGAAACCGGCGGTGAGCCGGTACCTCAGTCGCATTCGACGGTGAACGTTGCACTGGTCTACGCCGCGCCGCGCAGTGAAGGTGACCACGGCCGTATCGAAAATGCCTACGAGCGCCTGTGTCTGCCGCTGTGCGATGTGCTGCGCGAGTGGGGCGGGGTAGCGTCCGTCGGGGAAATCGACGGGGCCTTCTGCGATGGCCGCTACAACGTCAACCTCAATGGCCGCAAACTGGTGGGTACTGCCCAGCGCTGGCGTCAGGGCCTGGGTGGCAAGCGCCCGGTGGTGCTGGTACACGGTGCGCTGTTGCTGGACAACGAGCGTGAGTCGATGGTGGCGGCGGTCAACCGCTTCAACGAGTGCTGCGAGCTGGAGCAACGCTGTCGCGCTGATGCGCACATCGCCTTGCACGAAGTCGCGCCGGCAGCACCCTGGTTCGAGCGCCTTTCGCAGGCCTACGCCAAGGTGCTGGCCGAGTTGCCCAAGGACTAGCGGGTACCGTAGACCACCATGGTCTTGCCCTTGACCTGCACCAGGCTGCGTTCCTCCAAGTCCTTTAGAACGCGGCCGACCATTTCCCGAGAGCAACCGACGATTCGGCCTATTTCCTGACGGGTGATCTTGATTTGCATGCCATCGGGATGGGTCATGGCGTCCGGCTGCTTGCACAGTTCCAGCAGGCAACGGGCAACTCGCCCGGTCACGTCGAAAAATGCCAAGTCGCCAACCTTGCGGGTAGTGTTGCGCAGGCGCTGGGCCATCTGGCTACCCAGGGCGTAGAGGATTTCAGGGTCCTGGCGCGCCAGTTCGCGAAACTTCTCGTAGCTGATTTCGGCCACTTCGCATTCGGTCTTGGCGCGTACCCAGGCACTGCGCTGCTGTTCGCCATCAATGGGCTCGAACAGGCCTAGCTCGCCAAAGAAATCGCCATTGTTGAGGTAGGCAATGATCATTTCATGGCCGTCGTCGTCCTCGATGAGGATGGTGACCGAACCCTTGATGATGAACGACAGTGTCTCGGCCCGGTCGCCGGCGCAGATGATGTTGCTTTTGGCGGTGTAGCGGCGGCGCTGGCAGTGTACCAGCAGCTTGTCGATGTTCTTTATCTTGGCGGGTAGGGCGGAGGCAACCATCACGAAATCCTGTTCGATACGACGCATAGGCTTTTTATAGAGGTTGGCTGACGGAAAGCGCCAGTCATTTGGCGCCAGCTTATCAGACACTACAGGATGTTTCGGTACTAAACCGACACATCTCGTGCTTTTCCCACAGCCGCACAAGGTCTAAGCTGACACCCTTTTCCGAAAATCAGGAGTCCGGGTAGATGAAGGCACGTATCCAGTGGGCCGGTGAGGCAATGTTCCTCGGCGAATCGGGGAGCGGCCATGTCGTCGTAATGGACGGCCCGCCCGAGGCCGGTGGCCGCAACCTGGGCGTGCGACCGATGGAAATGCTGTTGCTGGGCCTGGGTGGCTGCAGCAGCTTTGACGTGGTGAGCATTCTGAAGAAGTCGCGCCAGGCAGTGGAAAGCTGCGAGGCGTTTCTGGACGCGGAGCGCGCCAGCGAAGACCCGAAGGTGTTCACCAAGATTCACATGAACTTCGTGGTGAAGGGGCGTGGGCTGAAAGAAGCGCAGGTCAAGCGGGCGGTGGAGCTGTCAGCGGAAAAGTACTGCTCGGCTTCGATCATGCTTGAGCGTGCCGGGGTTGAGATTACCCATGGGTATGAAATCGTGGAGCTGGGTTAAGGCTGAGATTCCGGCGCCGCTTTGCAGCCCTTGTGGGAGCGGGTGAACCCGCTCCCACATCTGGCCCAGGGCGGCCTTCAGTTGCGCAGGGCCGGAAGGGCCATCCGCAGCCATTGCGGAAGACTGCTTCTTAGCGCCTGGCTCATCCGCTCCCGGTGCTTCTGGTAAATCAGCCCAAGCCAGATAACCCCCAGCCCGATAAAGGTCACCACCACTGGGAACAGTAGCGACTGGGCAAACACCTCATACGCTAGGTACCCCAGGTAAGCGGCCACTCCCAGCGCACCAAACACCATGAACACCGGCCGGCGCAGCAGCACCGCCATGCCCATCAGCGCAATGTTGATCAGGCAGTACAGGGCCTTGCCCAACTCACTGCCGCTGTCCAGCAGCGTCAACCCGCCCCAGAATGCTGCCAGCCCGGCCAGATAACCCCAACGGGCGTAGTCTTCACGCGTGCGGCCGTCTATCACGACGAAAACCACCAGCAAGCCCAACCCAAACCACAGTGATACGTGGCGGCGCTGCTCCCAGCTGAACGGGGAGCCGAAGAACCACTCGCTAAGGTCCATCGACATGAACCACAAGGCCACGGCTACAGGCATGACGACGAACGGGTAGGGGATCAACCGCAGCATTAGCAGGCCGGCAAGCACCGTGGCTGCTTCCATCGCCAGCCAGCCGCCCTGCACGTAGGTGTAGTACTGGTGGTAGTCGGCCTGCGCATCGTCCAGTGGCCACCAGCCAAACATGCGTTCGATAGCGAATACCGCCAGCGGCACGATGCTGACTGCAACGGCAGCCAGTACGCCAGCAGCGACGGGTTGGGCGCGGCGCTGCAGATTGAGGGCGAGCAAGGTGATCAGCAGGATGTAGAGGCTGGCGATGATCAACAGCGCGCCGTCACCGAGGCTCATCCAGGCCTCGGTGAGCAACCAGCCCATGGCCGCCATGATCAGCATGGCGCCAAAGTAGAAGGCAACATGGGCCAGCTGGAAGCTGCCACGAGGTGCGGGTTGCTGGCGCAGGAATGCCAGCAGGCTTTGATCCTGACCCGGCTGGAGAATGCCTGCTTGCACGGCGCGCGCCAGGTCCTTGGCGTCGAATCGATCCGTCATGGTGATACCTTCAGATGCGGTATGTGCTCTTGGTCATGACCTTGGCCAGCAAGCTCATGCCAAAGCGGACGGGGGCCGGAAAGCGATAACCACCGGCTTCCAGTGCAGACTCGGCGTGTTGCTCTTCGTCAATGCGCATTTGCTCGAGAATGGCCCGGGATTTTTCATCTTCGTGCGGCAACTGCTCCAGGTGCTCGTCGAGGTGCTTGCACACCTGATGTTCGGTAGCGGCGACGAAGCCCAGGCTGACCTTGTCGCTGACCAGCCCGGCGAGTGCGCCGATGCCGAACGACATGCCGTAGAACAGCGGGTTGAGCACGCTCGGGTGGCTGTTCAACTGGCGAATGCGCTGTTCGCACCAGGCCAGGTGATCCACTTCTTCCTCGGCGGCATGCTCCATGGCCTTGCGCACTTCCGGGAGCTTGGCGGTCAGGGCCTGGCCTTGGTACAGCGCCTGGGCGCAGACTTCACCGGTATGGTTGATGCGCATCAGCCCGGCAATATGACGGGCCTGTTGCTCGTCCATGTCGGCATCTGGCTGGACGATGGCCGGCGATGGCCGGGCGGGTTGGCCGCTGAATGGCAGCAAGGTGCGCATGGCAGTATCGGCCTGCAGCAACAAGCGGTCGAGCGGCGAGTAGTGACGTTCGGTAGCCATCGGGCACCTCCGCAAGAATGTGCCCGACAGTTTACCGCAATAGCGGCGGGGTCGCTTGCCGTGGGTCAGCCCGGCGGCCAGTTCATCTGGCGCTGGCCAAGCACGTGCATATGGATGTGGTAGACGGTCTGGCCGCCTTTGGGGTTGCAGTTCATGACCACGCGGAAACCTTCCTCGCAGCCTTGTTCGACAGCCAGGCGTTGGGCGGTGAACAAGATGTGGCCAGCCAGGGCCTTGTCTTCTTCGGTCAGGTCATTGAGGGTGCGAATGTGCTTTTTCGGGATGACCAGAAAATGTACCGGTGCCGCGGGTGCAATGTCCTTGAAGGCCAGGATCTGGTCGTCTTCATAGATGATATCTGCCGGGATTTCCCGGTTGATGATTTTGAGGAATAGATCGTCCACAGCACTTGCTCCATGGTGAGGGTCGGGCCGAGTGTACTCAGCCGGGCGCCGCTCGCCCAGTGGCTATTCCATACCGATGGGGCAATAGCGGCGGTGGATGGCCCCAGCCAGCTTGCGCACCAGCCAGCGCGGCAGCAAACGCGGGGCGAACGCCAGCCAGCGGTTGCGCCGGCCGGGCATGATCAGTGCGCGGTTCTTGTCCAGCGCCCGCACGGTGTACAGCGCCACTTCCTCGGCGCTGAGACAGCGCGGCTTGCCATCTAGCCGCGCAATGCGCCGGCGTGCGGAACGTACTGGGCCAGGGCACAGTACAGAGACCTTGATGCCGGTGCGCTTGAGTTCTTCGCGCAGGGCCTGGGAAAAGCTCAACACGTAGGCCTTGCTAGCGGCATAGGCGGCCATCCATGGGCCAGGCGCCACCCCGGCCAGGCCGGCGACGTTGAGAATCTGCCCGCCACCCTGCACAGCCATCAGGTTACCGATGGCGTGGCACAGGCGGCTCAGGGCCAGCACGTTGACCTCCAGCAGGTCTTGTTCGTCGGCCCATTCATGGGCCAGGAACGGCCCATAGGTGCGCAAGCCCGCGCAGTTGACCAGCAAATCGATACGCCGCTCACCTTCTTCCAGCTCTAGCACGAAGCCTGAAAGGCGCAACGGCTGGCTGAGGTCGCAGGCGCGGAACAGCACCTCGACACCGAAACGCTGGGTCAGCTCCATGGCGACAGGCTCCAGCGTTTCTCGTTGGCGTGCCACCAGGATCAGGTTGCGCCCGCGCCGTGCCAGCGCTTCCGCCAAGGCCAGGCCCAGGCCGCTGGAAGCACCAGTGATCATGGCGTAACGGGTCATGCAAGGCTCCTGGGGGCGGAAGAGGGCGCCTAGTGTACAACTTGCCCGTGCAAGGTGTTGCCTTTTGCTACAGGGCGCGGTCCCGCAAAACCTGGCAGCGTTCCAGGGCTTGTCGGTACTCGCCATGCAGGCGCTCGATCAATGCGCTGGCGCTGGGCAGGTCATGGATGGCTCCGACGCCCTGGCCCGCTGACCATACGGTCTTCCAGGCCTTGGCTTCGTCATCGATCGGCTTGAGCTTGCCTTGCACGTGCCCCCCCTTGAGGGCGTTCATGTCGTAGCCGGCCTGCTCCAGGCTCTGACGCAGGAAGCTGGCGGGGATACCGGACACCACGGGTGTGTGGATGATGTCGGCGGCATGGGCATCCAGCAGCATCTGTTTGTAGGCGCCCTGAGCCTGGCTTTCTGTGGTGGTGATGAAGCGCGTGCCCATGTACGCCAGGTCCGCCCCCAGCAGTTGTGCGGCCAGGATTTCGTGGCCGTGGTTGATGCAGCCAGCCAGCAGCAGGGTCTTGTCGAAGAACTGGCGAATTTCTGCGGCCAGGGCGAACGGGCTCCAGGTGCCGGCATGGCCGCCCGCGCCTGCGGCGACGGCGATAAGGCCATCGACACCAGCTTCGGCGGCCTTTTCGGCATGCCGGCGGGTGGTGACATCATGAAACACCAGGCCGCCGTAGCTGTGTACGGCATCGACCACTTCCTTCACCGCGCCCAGGCTGGTGATGACGATCGGCACCCGGTGCTCCACGCACAAGGCTAGGTCGGCCTGCAGGCGCGGGTTGGTCGGGTGGACGATCAGGTTGACGGCGTAGGGCGCTGGCGCCTGCAGTTGAGCCAGGCCAGCCTCGATCTCTTCCAGCCAGGCCTTGAAGCCAGCGCTGTCGCGTTGGTTCAGGGCCGGGAAACTGCCAACCACGCCGTTGGCGCAGCAGGCCAGCACCAGTTGGGGGTTGGAGATGAGGAACATCGGCGCAGCAACCACGGGCAGCCGCAGGCGTTGTTCGAGCGAGGCAGGTAGCGACATGGCAAGGCTCCTTGAGCGGGTGGCTATGTCAGAACGGTTTCACCACCACCAGAATTACGATAGCCAGCAGGATCAGCACGGGCACTTCGTTGAACCAGCGATAGTAGACATGGCTGCGGGTGTTGGTGCCGTTGGCGAAGCGTTTGCGCTGGGCACCGCACACGTGATGGTAGCCGGTCAGCAGGATGACCAGGGTGAGCTTGGCATGCAGCCATCCCTGGCTCAGCCAGCCGGGGGTGAGGTACAGCATCCAGATGCCAAAAACGTAGGTGGCGATCATCGCCGGGTTCATGATGCCGCGGTACAGCTTGCGCTCCATGGTCACGAAGCGATCCTGGCTGATGCTGTCCTGGCTCTGGGCGTGGTAGACGAACAGCCTGGGCAGGTAGAACAGGCCGGCGAACCAGCAGACCACGCTGACGATATGCAGCGCTTTGATCCATAGGTAAAGCATGGAGGGAGTTCCTTCAGGTAATCACGGTCGTCAGATAGTAGTGGTCAAGCGCCCGAAGGGTCACCCGAAGAGTTGTTACAGGCGCCCCGCGCCCCTATTATCGTGCGCTTTCCAGACGGCTCGTTGATAAGGGGCAAGCGTTATGATCAAGGTCGGTATCGTCGGCGGCACGGGTTACACCGGCGTCGAACTGTTGCGTCTGCTGGCACAGCATCCACAGGCCGAAGTGGCGGTCATCACTTCGCGCTCCGAGGCGGGCGTGGCGGTGGCGGACATGTACCCGAACCTGCGCGGCCACTATGACGGGCTGGCGTTCAGCGTACCGGACAGCAAGGCTTTGGCTGCCTGCGATGTGGTGTTCTTCGCCACGCCGCATGGTGTTGCCCACGCCCTGGCTGGTGAGTTGCTGGTGGCCGGCACCAAGGTGATCGACCTGTCGGCCGACTTCCGCCTGCAGGATGCGGCCGAGTGGGGCAAGTGGTACGGTCAGCCCCATGGCGCGCCAGAGTTGCTCAAGGACGCTGTGTATGGCCTGCCTGAAGTCAACCGCGAGAAGATCCGCCAGGCTCGCCTGATCGCTGTGCCGGGTTGCTATCCGACCGCCACCCAGCTGGGCTTCCTGCCGCTGCTGGAAGCAGGGCTGGCTGACCCGTCGCGCCTGATCGCCGACTGCAAGTCGGGCGTCAGCGGTGCAGGCCGTGGTGCGGCAGTGGGCTCGCTGTTCTGCGAAGCCGGCGAAAGCATGAAGGCATACGCGGTAAAGGGCCATCGCCACCTGCCGGAGATCAGCCAAGGCTTGCGCCTGGCCGCGGGCAAGGACATCGGGCTGACTTTCGTGCCGCATCTGACGCCGATGATCCGCGGCATCCATGCCACCCTGTACGCGAATGTGGTCGATACCTCGGTCGACCTGCAGGCGCTGTACGAGAAGCGCTACGCCGACGAACCGTTCGTCGACGTGATGCCAGCTGGCAGCCATCCGGAAACCCGCAGCGTGCGCGGCGCCAACGTTTGTCGCATTGCGGTTCATCGTCCGCAGGGTGGTGACCTGGTGGTGGTGCTGTCGGTGATCGACAACCTGGTCAAGGGCGCCTCCGGCCAGGCGGTACAGAACCTCAACATTCTGTTCGGCCTGGATGAGCGCATGGGCCTGGCCCATGCCGGCTTGCTGCCGTAAGCAGCCAGCGTTCGAAAAGGCCCGCGTCGTGCGGGCCTTTTTGTATGTCGCGACTAAAGCCGCACAATTCTTGACCGATTTTCTCGGGAAAGCGGATAATGCGCGTCATCGAGTTTTATGGCGGCTACCGCGCCGGGAGAATCAACATGAGTGTCGAAACCTTCACCCCTACCGGCCTGGAGTTCACCCATGGGGCAGCCCAGAAGGTGAAAAACCTGGTCAATGAGGAAGGCAATGAACGTCTGAAACTGCGGGTGTTCGTGACCGGTGGTGGTTGCTCGGGCTTCCAGTATGGCTTTACGTTTGATGAAGATGTGGCCGAAGATGACACCATCGTCGAGCGCGAGGGCGTTTCCCTGGTGGTCGACCCGATGAGCTTCCAGTACCTGGCCGGCGCCGAAGTGGACTACCAGGAAGGCCTGGAAGGTTCGCGTTTCGTTATCAAGAATCCGAATGCCGCCACCACCTGTGGTTGCGGCTCGTCGTTCTCGATCTGAGACTTCGCCAGAAAGCAAAACGCCGCGCAATTGCGCGGCGTTTTGCTTTCTGGCGAAGCGGTCATGCCGGGTAGATCGCGCCCAGTATGCGCAACCCTTTGGCGGCAGTAACGGTGGGGCGGTTGGCAGCGATGCCTTCCAGGCAGCAATGGGCCAGCCAGGCAAAGGCCATGGCCTCGACCCAATCCGGGTCCACACCATGGGCGTCAGTGCTGGCGACATGGGCTTCGGGTAACAACTGACCGAGGCGGGCCATCAGCGCACCGTTACGTGCGCCACCACCACATACAAGAAGCGCTTCGGTGGCTTGCTGGGCGTTGCTCAACGACTCGATGATGCTGCGAGCGGTCAGCTCCAGCAGTGTTGCCTGTACGTCTTCGTCGCGGTAAACGGGTAGGCGGGCCAGGTGAGCATCCAGCCAAGGCAGGTTGAATACCTCGCGGCCGGTGCTCTTCGGGCCGCTGTCGGCGAAGAACGGGTCGCTGAGCAACGCGTTGAGCAAGCTGGCTTGCACAACCCCTGAGGCAGCCCAGGCACCATCGGTATCGTAGGCCTGGCCAAGTTTTCGCTCGATCCAGGCGTCCAGCAGCACATTACCCGGGCCACAGTCGAAGCCGTGGACCGGTTTATCGTGTTCGATCAGGCTCAGGTTGCTGAAGCCGCCCACGTTCAGGATTGCCAGTCGCTGGCCAAGGTGGCTGAACAGGGTTTCGTGGAAGGCAGGCACCAGCGGCGCGCCTTGGCCGCCGGCTGCCACATCGCGGCGGCGGAAGTCGGCGACCACACTGATGCCAGTAAGCTCGGCGAGCAGCGCCGGGTTGCCGATCTGCACGGTAAAACCACGTGCCGGCTCGTGGCGGATGGTCTGGCCGTGGCTGCCAATGGCGCGGATGGCTTCCGCCTTCAGGCCTTGGCGAGCCAGCAATTGGTGGATACCTTCGCCTGCCAGGCTAGCCCAGCGGTTTTCTGCCAGCGCCGCACGTGCGATCTCGTCAGGGCCGCTGCTGCACAGGGCAAGCAGCTCCTGACGCAAGTCGTTGGGCATTGGCAGGTAATGGGTGGCGAGCAGCTCAAGCTGCTCGCCTTGTTCGATCAGGGCAATGTCCAGGCCATCAAGGCTGGTGCCGGACATCACCCCCAGATAGAGCGCCATGGCTTAGCGCTTGTTCGCTGCGAGCAGAGTTGCCTTTTCCTGGTCCATACGGGCAATCAGTGGTTGGCTCTGCTGCAAGAAGCGCTGGCGCTCGTTTCTGGCGATCGGGTCGGCCATCGGCACTTTCTGACTCAGCGGATCGACGTGCACGCCGTTGACCTGAAACTCGTAGTGCAGGTGTGGGCCGGTAGACAGGCCAGTGGTGCCAATATAGCCAATGATCTGGCCCTGCTTGACCGTGCTGCCGGTCTTGATGCCCTTGGCGAAGCCTTGCATATGGCCATACAGCGTCTTGTAACGGTTACCGTGCTGGATAATCACGGTATTGCCGTAGCCGCCTCGGCGACCGGCCAGTTCGATACGGCCGTCACCAGCTGCCTTGATCGGTGTGCCGCGGGGAGCTGCGTAGTCGACGCCCTTGTGGGCGCGGATCTTGTTCAGGATCGGGTGCTTGCGGCCGGCGGAAAAGCGCGAGCTGATGCGGGCGAAGTCGACCGGGGTACGGATGAAGGCCTTGCGCAGGCTGTTGCCGTCGGCGGTGTAGTAGCTAGTGTTGCCCTGCTTGTTGGTATAGCGCACGGCGGTATAGGTCTTGCCGCGGTTGGTGAAGCGGGCGGACAGGATATTGCCGGTACCGACAACCTTGCCGTCTATCACTTTCTGCTCATAGACCACGTCGAATTCGTCGCCCGGGCGAATATCCTGAGCGAAGTCGATGTCGTAACCCAGCACGCGGGCCAGGCTCATGGTCATGCTGTGGGGCAGGCCTGCGCGCTGGGCCGATGCCGACAGCGAACTCTTGATCACACCGCGGGCATAGGCGGTACGCACCACTGGTTTGCTGATTTCACGATTGAAGGTGTAGCCCTTGGCGGTCTTGGTCAGGTGAATGGTTTCGAGGTTACTGACCTTGCTGTGCAGGCTGACCAGTTGGCCATCCTTGTCGAGTTCGAACTGCAGCACTTGGCCGTGCTTGAGCTGGCTGAATTGCTTGGCCTGCTTGTTACTTGCCAGCAGGTCATGCACTGCATTGGCCGGCAGGCCAACCTTGGCGAACAGGGTTGACAGTGTATCGCCACGGGCCACGGTGATCTCGCGGTGGCCTGGTTCTTTGGTAGCTTCGGCGGCCGGGGCTTTCTGTTCGGCCTTCTGAGTCTCGGGGGCTGCGTCTTCGATCTGGACGAAAGGCGAGGTTTGCCCGCGTTCTGCCTGCACCAGTGGCGCAGCACGGGTCTCGTCTTTCAACTGCTCGGCAGGGCTTTCCAGCTCGAGGTTGAGGGTGGTTTTCTTGGCTTCCACTTCGCTGGATGGAAATACCAGTAGAGCCAAGCTGAGCAGGGCGGCAATGCCGCTGGCGGCCAACAGATGGCTTTTCGGATAAAGCGGGGGCGCTTTAGGCGGTTCGTTGGTCATAGGCAAGGTGACTTTGAAAAAGTGAAATGGAAAAGATGAATGACATGATGAAGATGAAATAACTGTATAAAATATAACCAAATCCATTTTCACGCAAGGGCGCGTAGACGCCGCAAGCCTGTCCCCGGGTCACATTCCTTTGCGAAACTTGTATTTGACAGCCGATCTTGTATGGTTGGCTCCCCCTGAATCTGAGCCTTGCGGGTTTGTCTATGAAGTCGGTTGAAGAGCAGCTGGCGCTTATCAAGCGCGGTGCGGAAGAAGTACTGGTCGAGTCGGAACTGGTGGAGAAGCTCAAGCGCGGCCAGCCTCTGCGCATCAAGGCTGGCTTCGACCCGACTGCACCTGACCTGCACCTTGGTCACACGGTGCTGATCAACAAGCTGCGTCAGTTCCAGGAGCTGGGTCATCAGGTCATCTTCCTTATCGGTGATTTCACCGGCATGATCGGCGACCCCAGTGGCAAAAGTGCCACCCGCCCGCCGCTGACGCGTGAGCAGGTGCTGGATAACGCCGAGACTTACAAGCAGCAGGTGTTCAAGATCCTCGATCCTGCCAAGACCGAAGTCGCGTTCAACTCCACCTGGATGGACAAGCTGACCCCCGCCGACTTCATTCGTCTGGCGTCGCAGTACACTGTGGCGCGCATGCTGGAGCGTGATGACTTCGACAAGCGCTACACCACCAATCAGCCGATTGCCATCCACGAGTTCCTCTACCCGCTGGTGCAAGGCTACGACTCGGTGGCGCTGAAGGCGGATGTAGAGCTGGGTGGTACCGATCAGAAGTTCAACCTGCTGATGGGGCGCGAGCTGCAGCGCGCCTATGGTCAGGAAGCGCAGAACATCGTGACCATGCCACTGCTCGAAGGGCTCGACGGCGTGAAGAAGATGTCCAAGTCGCTGGGTAACTATGTCGGCATCCAGGAAGCGCCGGGGGTGATGTACAGCAAGCTTGTGTCTATCCCGGATACCCTGATGTGGCGTTACTTCGAGCTGCTGAGCTTCCGTTCGATGGAAGAAATCGAGCAGTTCCGTACCGACGTCGCCAACGGCGCCAACCCGCGTGACATCAAGATCAAGTTGGCGGAAGAAATTGTGGCGCGCTTCCATGGTGAGGAGGCTGCGGCCAGTGCTCACCGTGCTGCCGGTAACCGTATGAAGGAAGGCGAGCTGCCGGAGGACTTGCCGGAGATCGAAGTGGCTGCGACAGAGGACCTGCCGATCGCTGCCGTGCTGAACCGGGCCGGGTTGGTGAAGAACTCGGCACAGGCTCGTGATTTGCTTAGTGGCGGCGCGGTGAAGGTTGATGGTGCCGTGGTCGACAAGGACTTCATGTTTGTCCTTGGCGCTACTCATGTATGCCAGGCGGGTAAGAAGTCGTTTGGCCGGGTTACCCTCAAGGCTGAGTGATTGGCTGGTGGTGTAGCTATATAGAAGCGGGGAGGCCGGTAGGCCTCCCCGTTTTGTTTTTGGGGTTTGGTTGTTGTTGTTGTTGTTGTTGTTGTTGTAGGGGGGGTATGTCTTGAGGTGGTTTTGGCGGTGAGATGTGTCTGCCATAACCCCTGCAGCGCCTGTGAGATCGAGCGCCGCCCGCGCGGCGCTCGGTCTCACAGGCGCTGAAACTGTTGTGGCGAACACTTGGCAGCCCCGATACGGTCTTTCCCCTTATATTTCACTTTCTTGAAATTAAAGGTTGACGCCCTCGCGAATCCCCTTATAATGCGCCCCACTTCCAGCGACAACGGAACGACAAACTCCTTGAGATTCAATGAGTTAGACAATTCTGAAGGTGCTGTAAGGGCTACGATCAAATGATCGAAAGCGGTTGAAAAGGTGGTTGACAGTGCTTCCAAGTGCTGTATGATTCGCCTCCCGCTACGAGAGATCGCAGCGAGCCAAGTGTTTGAAGCTAAACGAGTTTCTCGCAAAAAACTTCAAAATAAACGCTTGACAGGCTCTGAGGAAAGCGTAGAATGCGCGCCTCGGTTGAGACGAAAAGCTCTTAACCAAACGCTCTTTAACAAATCGAATCAAGCAATTCGTGTGGGTGCTTGTGAGTACGGACTGATAGTCAAAAAGATTATCAGCATCACAAGTGGCCATGCGAGAAATCACATAGTCATTTGAGATTGCTGAGCCAAGTTTAGGGTTTCTTAAAAACCCAAGCAGTATTGAACTGAAGAGTTTGATCATGGCTCAGATTGAACGCTGGCGGCAGGCCTAACACATGCAAGTCGAGCGGATGACGGGAGCTTGCTCCTTGATTCAGCGGCGGACGGGTGAGTAATGCCTAGGAATCTGCCTGGTAGTGGGGGACAACGTTTCGAAAGGAACGCTAATACCGCATACGTCCTACGGGAGAAAGCAGGGGACCTTCGGGCCTTGCGCTATCAGATGAGCCTAGGTCGGATTAGCTAGTTGGTGGGGTAATGGCTCACCAAGGCGACGATCCGTAACTGGTCTGAGAGGATGATCAGTCACACTGGAACTGAGACACGGTCCAGACTCCTACGGGAGGCAGCAGTGGGGAATATTGGACAATGGGCGAAAGCCTGATCCAGCCATGCCGCGTGTGTGAAGAAGGTCTTCGGATTGTAAAGCACTTTAAGTTGGGAGGAAGGGCAGTAAGTTAATACCTTGCTGTTTTGACGTTACCGACAGAATAAGCACCGGCTAACTCTGTGCCAGCAGCCGCGGTAATACAGAGGGTGCAAGCGTTAATCGGAATTACTGGGCGTAAAGCGCGCGTAGGTGGTTTGTTAAGTTGGATGTGAAAGCCCCGGGCTCAACCTGGGAACTGCATCCAAAACTGGCAAGCTAGAGTACGGTAGAGGGTGGTGGAATTTCCTGTGTAGCGGTGAAATGCGTAGATATAGGAAGGAACACCAGTGGCGAAGGCGACCACCTGGACTGATACTGACACTGAGGTGCGAAAGCG
>NZ_JAGINI010000001.1:285000-4825000 GCF_017875935.1 Pseudomonas sp. BP6 | reverse complement strand
CCTGGCGTTGGTTGTCCAGGTTTAAGGTGGTAGGCTGAAATCTTAGGCAAATCCGGGATTTCAAGGCCGAGAGCTGATGACGAGTTGCCTTTAGGCGACGAAGTGGTTGATACCATGCTTCCAAGAAAAGCTCCTAAGCTTCAGATAACTGGGAACCGTACCCCAAACCGACACAGGTGGTTAGGTAGAGAATACCAAGGCGCTTGAGAGAACTCGGGTGAAGGAACTAGGCAAAATGGCACCGTAACTTCGGGAGAAGGTGCGCCGGCGAGGGTGAAGGACTTGCTCCGTAAGCTCATGCCGGTCGAAGATACCAGGCCGCTGCGACTGTTTATTAAAAACACAGCACTCTGCAAACACGAAAGTGGACGTATAGGGTGTGACGCCTGCCCGGTGCCGGAAGGTTAATTGATGGGGTTAGCGCAAGCGAAGCTCTTGATCGAAGCCCCGGTAAACGGCGGCCGTAACTATAACGGTCCTAAGGTAGCGAAATTCCTTGTCGGGTAAGTTCCGACCTGCACGAATGGCGTAACGATGGCGGCGCTGTCTCCACCCGAGACTCAGTGAAATTGAAATCGCTGTGAAGATGCAGTGTATCCGCGGCTAGACGGAAAGACCCCGTGAACCTTTACTATAGCTTTGCACTGGACTTTGAATTTGCTTGTGTAGGATAGGTGGGAGGCTTTGAAGTGGGGACGCCAGTTCTCATGGAGCCATCCTTGAAATACCACCCTGGCAACTTTGAGGTTCTAACTCAGGTCCGTTATCCGGATCGAGGACAGTGTATGGTGGGTAGTTTGACTGGGGCGGTCTCCTCCCAAAGAGTAACGGAGGAGTACGAAGGTGCGCTCAGACCGGTCGGAAATCGGTCGTAGAGTATAAAGGCAAAAGCGCGCTTGACTGCGAGACAAACACGTCGAGCAGGTACGAAAGTAGGTCTTAGTGATCCGGTGGTTCTGTATGGAAGGGCCATCGCTCAACGGATAAAAGGTACTCCGGGGATAACAGGCTGATACCGCCCAAGAGTTCATATCGACGGCGGTGTTTGGCACCTCGATGTCGGCTCATCACATCCTGGGGCTGAAGCCGGTCCCAAGGGTATGGCTGTTCGCCATTTAAAGTGGTACGCGAGCTGGGTTTAGAACGTCGTGAGACAGTTCGGTCCCTATCTGCCGTGGACGTTTGAGATTTGAGAGGGGCTGCTCCTAGTACGAGAGGACCGGAGTGGACGAACCTCTGGTGTTCCGGTTGTCACGCCAGTGGCATTGCCGGGTAGCTATGTTCGGAAGAGATAACCGCTGAAAGCATCTAAGCGGGAAACTTGCCTCAAGATGAGATCTCACTGGGATCTTGAATCCCCTAAAGGGCCGTCGAAGACTACGACGTTGATAGGTTGGGTGTGTAAGCGCTGTGAGGCGTTGAGCTAACCAATACTAATTGCCCGTGAGGCTTGACCATATAACACCCAAGCAATTTGCTGACGCAGATTGCGGTGGTGAAGACGAAAGACCCGAAAATTCGTAAGACCACAAATATCGCATATCCGGATTCGCTGGGCTGTCCATCTGGACATTCTGGCTACAGAATTTCTTGACGACCATAGAGCATTGGAACCACCTGATCCCATCCCGAACTCAGTAGTGAAACGATGCATCGCCGATGGTAGTGTGGGGTTTCCCCATGTGAGAGTAGGTCATCGTCAAGATTCATTTCGCAAAACCCCTATCTGCACATGCAGGTAGGGGTTTTGTCTTTTGGGGCTGAAAATTCCAGGCCTGGCAGTGTTTCACTCTGTGATTGCGATGCGCGGCCCCTCCTGCAGGCCCTTTTCCTATGCAAGCCAACAGCCCATGGCTATCATGCCTGCCTTATTCCAAGTCGAGACTGGCATGCTGAAGTTGTTGAATCTCCTCAAGGATGGTCGGTTCCATTCCGGAGAAGCTCTGGGGGCAGCCCTGGGGGTGAGTCGCAGCGCAGTTTGGAAGCAGCTGCAGCATCTGGAAAGTGAGCTGAACCTCACCATTCACAAGGTTCGTGGCCGCGGTTACCAGTTGGCCGCGCCACTGGCTTTGCTCGAGGCGAAGGCAATCGCCGGGTTTGCCGTGGGTGAACAGTGGCCGGTATTCATCCACGAAACCATCGATTCGACCAATGCCGAAGGCTTGCGCCTTGCCGCTGAAGGGCAGGCGGCTCCATTCCTGGTTCTCGCCGAGCGTCAGAGTGCTGGGCGCGGTCGGCGCGGCCGGCAGTGGGTCAGCCCATTTGCTGAAAATCTCTATTACAGTCTGGTGCTGCGTGTCGATGGGGGCATGCGTCAGCTTGAGGGGTTGAGCTTGGTAGTGGGGTTGGCGGTAATGCGCACCTTGCAGGCGTTCGGGGTAAAGGATGTCGGGCTTAAATGGCCTAACGATGTGTTGGTTCGTGGGCAGAAGATCACCGGGATTCTCCTGGAATTGGTGGGCGATCCTGCAGATGTCTGTCATGTAGTGCTAGGCATTGGTATCAATGTAAACATGCAGGTAAACGACCGGGTCGATCAGCAGTGGACCTCTATGCGGCGTGAGGTAGGGGCAGCCATAGATCGTAATCACTTGGTAGCGCTGCTCAGCCAGCAGTTGCAGCACGAATTGGCGCGCCATCGCCGATACGGCTTTGCCGCATTCCAGGAGGAGTGGGAGCAGGCACACTTGTGGCAGGGCCGCAATGTTTCGCTCATTGCTGGTAGTACACGTATTGATGGTGTGGTTCTTGGCGTCGACGGGCAGGGTGGTTTGCGCCTTGAGGTGGACGGGATGGAAAAGAGCTTCAGTGGTGGTGAGCTCAGTTTGAGGTTGCGTGATGATTCTTGAGCTCGATTGCGGTAACAGCTTCATCAAGTGGCGGGTGATCCATGTCGCCGATACTGTGATTGAAGGTGGCGGGATCGTCGATTCCGACCAGGCGCTGGTGGCCGAAGTGGCTGCGCTCGCGTCAGTGCACCTTACGGGTTGCCGTATTGTGAGTGTGCGTAGCGAAGATGAAACCGATGCGCTTTGCGCGGTGATTGCTCAGGCATTTGCCGTGCAGGCGCGAGTGGCCCACCCGGTCCGTGAAATGGCTGGTGTGCGAAATGGTTATGACGACTATCAGCGCCTGGGTATGGATCGTTGGCTGGCGGCGCTGGGTGCGTTTCACCTGGCCAAAGGCGCGTGCCTGGTGATTGACCTGGGGACCGCAGCAAAAGCGGACTTCGTGTCCGCGGACGGCGAGCATCTGGGAGGTTACATCTGCCCGGGTATGCCGTTGATGCGCAGCCAGCTGCGTACTCACACCCGTCGTATCCGCTACGACGATGCCTCCGCGGAGCGCGCATTGACCAGTTTGTCGCCAGGTCGCTCGACTGTCGAAGCGGTAGAGCGCGGTTGCGTATTGATGCTCCGGGGTTTTGCCTACACCCAGCTCGAGCAGGCTCGTGTGCTCTGGGGTGAGGATTTCACTGTGTTCCTCACTGGCGGTGATGCACCGTTGGTGAGGGAAGCCTTGCCGCAGGCACGTGTCGTGCCTGACCTGGTTTTCGTTGGCCTGGCAATGGCCTGCCCATTGGATTGAGGTGCCTATGCGCTGGTTGTTTCTGCTGTTACTGGTGCTTAACGTCTTTTATTACGTATGGCATCAGCAGGAAGCCCCGCTGAAGGTCAAGGAAGTCGCCCCGTTGTCGCTGTACAAGGGGAATCAGCAAGAAATCCGTCTGTTGCGTGAAACTGGCGTGTCCGCACCGCCCAAGCGTCGTGATGAGTGCCTGGTAGTCGGGGGCGTGATGGGGCGGGTGCAGTTGGATGCGCTGCGTCAACGCCTGCTGAGTCTGGATATTGCCACCTTGCCGGTCGTAGGGCAGTTGCCTGGGGTGGATGGTCGCTGGCTCAAGGTTGCTCCGGAAAGCGAGCGTTTGCTGGACCAAACGGTGCTTCAGGCTCTTTCCAATGATTTCAAAGACTTAAAACATAAAATTATTTTCTGCCAGGGTATTGCAACTGGCGAATAGCTTGATAGAATGGCGCCCGCTTCACAGGGAACACCACTTAGGTGGTAGAGCTGGAAGCGGTGTCAAAGCAGCTAAGTTTCAGATTTGATTGAAAAAATTTGAAAAAACGCTTGACACTAGGGCGGCAGACAAATAGAATGCCGGCCACATCTGGAGGGATTCCCGAGCGGTCAAAGGGGACGGACTGTAAATCCGTTGCGAGAGCTTCGAAGGTTCGAATCCTTCTCCCTCCACCAGTTTTAGCGAGAGCCGCAAGCTCCGCGGGTATAGTTTAGTGGTAGAACCTCAGCCTTCCAAGCTGATGATGCGGGTTCGATTCCCGCTACCCGCTCCAAGTTTGCCGGATTTTGCACAAAGTGTTTCGCTCTTGTAGCTCAGTTGGTAGAGCACACCCTTGGTAAGGGTGAGGTCAGCGGTTCAAGTCCGCTCAAGAGCTCCATATAAACAAGGCAGATATGAAAATATCTGCCTTTGTTTTATCAGCGCAAGACTATTTCTTCTGCGGAGGATTGTATCGATGGCTAAGGAAAAGTTTGATCGTTCCCTTCCCCACGTTAACGTCGGCACTATCGGCCACGTTGACCACGGTAAGACCACTCTGACCGCAGCTCTGACTCGCGTTTGCTCCGAAGTTTTCGGTTCGGCAATCGTTGAGTTCGACAAGATCGACTCGGCTCCGGAAGAAAAAGCGCGCGGTATCACCATCAACACCGCTCACGTTGAGTACAACTCGACCATTCGTCACTACGCTCACGTTGACTGCCCAGGTCACGCTGACTACGTGAAGAACATGATCACCGGTGCTGCCCAGATGGACGGCGCGATCCTGGTTTGCTCGGCCGCCGATGGTCCGATGCCACAAACCCGTGAGCACATCCTGCTGTCCCGTCAGGTAGGCGTTCCGTACATCGTGGTCTTCCTGAACAAGGCTGACCTGGTAGACGACGCTGAGCTGCTGGAACTGGTCGAGATGGAAGTTCGCGACCTGCTGTCCACCTATGACTTCCCAGGCGACGACACCCCGATCATCATCGGTTCGGCTCGTATGGCGCTGGAAGGCAAAGACGACAACGAAATGGGTACTACTGCTGTCAAGAAGCTGGTAGAAACTCTGGACAGCTACATTCCTGAGCCAGTTCGTGCCATCGACCAGCCGTTCCTGATGCCGATCGAAGACGTGTTCTCGATCTCGGGTCGTGGTACCGTTGTTACCGGTCGTATAGAGCGTGGTATCGTCCGCGTTCAGGATCCACTGGAAATCGTTGGTCTGCGTGACACCACCACCACCACCTGCACCGGTGTTGAGATGTTCCGCAAGCTGCTGGACGAAGGTCGTGCTGGCGAGAACTGCGGCGTTCTGCTGCGTGGTACCAAGCGTGACGACGTTGAGCGTGGTCAGGTTCTGGTCAAGCCAGGTTCGGTCAAGCCGCACACCAAGTTCACCGCAGAAGTCTACGTCCTGTCGAAGGAAGAAGGCGGCCGTCACACTCCGTTCTTCAAAGGCTACCGTCCACAGTTCTACTTCCGTACCACTGACGTGACCGGTAACTGCGAACTGCCGGAAGGCGTTGAAATGGTAATGCCAGGTGACAACATTCAGATGACTGTTACCCTGATCAAGACCATCGCAATGGAAGACGGTCTGCGCTTCGCTATCCGTGAAGGCGGTCGTACCGTCGGCGCCGGCGTCGTAGCAAAAATTATTGAATAAGTAGTTGATTTACTTGATCAGGCCGGTATAATGGCCGGCCTGATACAGCGTTACAGGTCAGTAGCTCAATTGGCAGAGCGACGGTCTCCAAAACCGTAGGTTGGGGGTTCGATTCCCTCCTGACCTGCCATTTCACCTCGGTGTGATGGCTTTCTTCTTACAGGATCCTCCTCGATGACCCCCAAAACTGAAGCCCAAGAATCGCGTTTTGATCTGTTCAAGTGGCTGGCTGTAGTGGCTTTGGTGGTTGTTGGTGTTGTGGGTAATCAATATTACTCCGCCTCTCCAATCCTGTATCGCGTCCTTGTACTTCTCGTTCTGGCTGCTGTCGCGGGCTTTGTAGCCCTGCAGACTGCGAAGGGCAAGTCGTTCTTTGCGTTGGCGAAGGAAGCTCGTACCGAGATTCGTAAAGTCGTGTGGCCGACCCGCCAGGAAACCACCCAGACCACGCTGATTGTCGTGGCTGTCGTGCTGGTTATGGCACTGCTGCTGTGGGGGCTCGACTCCCTGCTCGGCTGGGCGGTCTCCTTGATCGTTGGCTAAAGGTGTCCCGTGGCTAAGCGTTGGTATGTTGTGCATGCTTACTCGGGTTACGAGAAGCATGTAATGCGCTCCCTGATCGAGCGCGTCAAGCTGGCTGGCATGGAAGACGGTTTCGGCGAGATCTTGGTTCCGACCGAAGAAGTCGTCGAAATGCGCAACGGCCAGAAGCGCAAGAGTGAGCGCAAGTTCTTCCCTGGCTATGTACTGGTCCAGATGGAGATGAACGAAGGGACTTGGCACTTGGTCAAGGATACCCCTCGCGTGATGGGCTTTATTGGTGGTACTGCTGACAAGCCTGCACCGATCACCGATAAAGAGGCTGAGGCTATTCTGCGTCGCGTTGCCGACGGCAGTGACAAGCCGAAGCCCAAGACGCTCTTCGAGCCAGGAGAAGTGGTTCGAGTCATTGATGGTCCGTTTGCTGACTTCAATGGTAGTGTCGAAGAGGTTAACTACGAAAAGAGCCGCCTGCAGGTTGCGGTGCTCATTTTCGGTCGCTCTACTCCGGTGGAGCTCGAGTTCAGCCAGGTCGAGAAGGTCTAGGCGGACGAAGCATCCCATACCCCGCAGCCCTGTGTGCTGCGGGGTTTTGTCGTCACTGGGATAAAACGCAAGTCATCCGGGGAGCCATCAGGCGTTCGTACCCGATTTTGGAGTAGCTCATGGCTAAGAAGATTCAGGCTTACATCAAGCTGCAAGTTAAGGCCGGCCAGGCCAACCCAAGCCCACCCGTTGGTCCAGCTCTGGGTCAACATGGTGTGAACATCATGGAATTCTGCAAGGCCTTCAACGCCCGTACCCAGGGTCAAGAAGCCGGCCTGCCGACTCCAGTGATCATCACTGTCTACAGCGACCGTAGCTTCACCTTCGAGACCAAGAGCACCCCTGCCTCGGTTCTGCTGAAGAAAGCTGCTGGCCTGACCAGTGGTTCGGCTCGCCCGAACACCGTTAAAGTCGGTACCGTTACCCGTGCTCAGCTGGAAGACATCGCCAAAGCTAAACAGGCTGATCTGACTGCCGCTGACCTGGACGCTGCTGTACGCACCATCGCTGGCTCTGCCCGCAGCATGGGCCTGAACGTGGAGGGTGTGTAATGGCTAAGCTGACCAAACGCCAAAAGGCAATCGCCGAGAAAATCGAAGCAGGCAAGGCCTACAACTTCGAAGAAGCGGCAACTCTGCTGGCCTCGCTGCCTGCTGCCAAGTTCGTCGAGTCCTACGACATCGCCGTTAACCTCGGTGTTGATCCGCGTAAATCCGACCAGGTCGTTCGTAGCGCTACCGTGCTGCCACACGGCACTGGCAAGACCGTTCGCGTTGCTGTCTTTACCCAGGGTCCAGCTGCTGAAGCTGCTCTGGCTGCCGGCGCTGATCGCGTAGGTATGGACGATCTGGCTGCCGAAATGAAAGGCGGCGACCTGAACTATGACGTCGTTATCGCATCCCCTGATGCCATGCGCGTTGTAGGTCAACTGGGTCAGGTTCTGGGTCCTCGCGGCCTGATGCCTAACCCGAAAGTTGGTACCGTGACCCCAGACGTAGCCACTGCCGTGAAAAACGCCAAGGCTGGTCAGGTTCGCTACCGTACCGACAAAAACGGTATTATCCACACCTCCGTTGGCAAGATCGGCTTTGAAGCTGACAAGCTGAAGGAAAACGTTGAAGCCCTGATCGCTGACCTGAAGCGTATCAAGCCGGCCTCTTCGAAAGGTATCTACGTTAAGCGCGTTACCCTGAGCACCACCATGGGCCCAGGTCTGGTCATCGATCAGAGCTCGCTGAACGTGTAAGAACATGGCGGCGCGACCAGTCGCGCCGCCAGCAAAAATTGGGGTCCCTGCCTGGCGGGGGCTATCCAAGACCGTAGGCGGCGCAAGCCTTAAAATATCAGCCCACGCAGATGGTGCTCCCGATTCGTTACCGAATCAGACACCAAAACGACATCCGGCTTCGGCCAGATGAAACGGTAAAAACCAGGAGTAAACCCGTGGCAATTAAACTCGAAGACAAGAAGGCCATCGTCGCTGAAGTCAACGAGGCTGCCAAAGTCGCTCTGTCCGCTGTCGTGGCTGATGCCCGTGGTGTGACTGTAAGCGCAATGACCGGACTCCGTAAAGAGGCCCGCGAAGCTGGTGTATACGTGCGTGTAGTGCGTAATACCCTGCTCAAGCGCGCTGTTGAAGGCACCGAATTCTCGATCCTCAACGACGCGTTCAAAGGCCCGACCCTGATTGCTTTCTCCAACGAACACCCGGGCGCTGCTGCTCGTCTGTTCAAAGAGTTCGCCAAGGGTCAGGACAAGTTCGAGATCAAGGCAGCTGCGTTTGACGGCAATTTCATTGCAGCGAACCAGATCGACGTGTTGGCTACCCTGCCGACCCGCGACGAAGCTATCGCAAAACTGATGAGCGTTATTCAAGGCGCTACCAGCAAGCTGGCTCGTACTCTGGCAGCCATTCGCGACCAGAAAGAAGCTACCGCTGCCTAAGGCGCGCGAATTCTTTCAAAATCATACGTTTAATTTGATGGCTGCGTAGGCTGTCACCCCAATACAGGATTTAAGTCATGTCTCTGACTAACGAACAAATCATCGAAGCAATCGGCCAGAAAACCGTTCTGGAAGTTGTTGAGCTGATCAAAGCAATGGAAGAAACCTTCGGCGTTACCGCTGCTGTTGCCGCTGCTGGCCCAGCTGCTGCTGCTGCCGTTGTTGAAGAGCAGACCGAGTTCAACGTTGTTCTGGTTGAAGCCGGCGACAAGAAAGTGAACGTGATTAAAGCTGTTCGCGAGCTGACCGGTCTGGGCCTGAAAGAAGCCAAAGAGAAAGTCGATGGCGCTCCTCAGGTTGTAGCTGAAGGCGTTTCGAAAGAAGCCGCTGAAGACGCTAAGAAGAAGCTGGAAGAAGCAGGCGCTAAAGTCGAGCTGAAGTAATCTCGACCTTGCGATGCCAGCCTGAGCGTTGAGCGAAAGGCTGATGGCTGGTGGCTTATGCCACCGGCCTTTTTCCGTTATTGGTGGCCGGTCAGGCCGGTCCCGATAACGAGCTGCAAGACACCCATGTGGGTGGCGCAAACCAAGGGGTTTGCACGATTTTCTGGCTGCTCCCGCCGGGAGAAGCCAAACAAGCAGGTGACCAAGCTGGGGAACGCTGATGGCTTACTCATACACTGAGAAAAAACGTATCCGCAAGGACTTTAGCAAGTTGCCGGACGTCATGGATGTGCCTTACCTCCTGGCCATCCAGCTGGATTCGTATCGCGAATTCCTGCAAGCGGGAGCATCCAAGGATCACTTCCGCGACGTCGGCCTGCACGCGGCCTTCAAATCGGTATTCCCGATCATCAGCTACTCCGGCAATGCTGCCCTGGAGTACGTAGGCTATCGCCTGGGCGAACCCGCCTTCGATGTGAAGGAATGTGTCCTGCGTGGCGTGACCTTCGCGGTCCCACTGCGGGTCAAGGTGCGCCTGATCATCTTCGACAAGGAATCGTCGAACAAAGCGATCAAGGACATCAAAGAGCAAGAAGTCTACATGGGTGAAATCCCCCTGATGACTGAGAACGGTACCTTCGTTATCAACGGTACCGAGCGTGTGATCGTTTCCCAGCTGCACCGTTCGCCTGGTGTGTTCTTCGACCACGATCGTGGCAAGACCCACAGCTCGGGCAAGCTGCTGTACTCCGCTCGCATCATCCCTTACCGCGGTTCCTGGCTGGACTTCGAGTTCGATCCGAAGGACTGCGTGTTCGTGCGTATCGACCGTCGCCGCAAACTGCCGGCCTCGGTGCTGCTGCGCGCCCTGGGTTACAGCACTGAAGAAGTGCTGAACACCTTCTACACCACCAGCGTGTTCCACATTTCCGGCGAAAAACTCAGCCTGGAACTGGTGCCGCAGCGTCTGCGTGGTGAAGTTGCAGTCATGGACATCCATGACGAAACCGGCAAAGTCATCGTCGAGCAAGGCCGCCGTATTACCGCGCGCCACATCAACCAGCTCGAGAAGGCCGGCGTCAAGCAACTGGACGTTCCAATGGAGTACGTCCTGGGCCGCACTACCGCCAAGGCAATCGTGCATCCGGCTACCGGCGAGATTCTCGCCGAATGCAACACCGAGATGACCACCGAGCTGTTGATCAAGGTCGCCAAGGCGCAGGTTGTCCGTATCGAGACCCTGTACACCAACGACATCGATTGCGGTCCGTTCATCTCTGACACCCTGAAGATCGATACCACCAGCAACCAACTGGAAGCTCTGGTCGAAATCTACCGCATGATGCGTCCAGGCGAGCCGCCAACCAAGGATGCAGCCGAGACCCTGTTCAACAACCTGTTCTTCAGCGCCGAGCGTTACGATCTGTCCGCCGTAGGCCGCATGAAGTTCAACCGTCGTATCGGTCGTACCGAGATCGAGGGTTCGGGCGTGCTGAGCAAGGAAGACATCGTCGAGGTTCTGAAGACCCTGGTCGATATCCGTAACGGCAAAGGCATCGTCGACGACATCGACCACCTGGGTAACCGTCGCGTACGTTGCGTCGGCGAGATGGCCGAGAACCAGTTCCGTGTTGGCCTTGTGCGTGTCGAGCGCGCGGTCAAGGAACGCCTGTCGATGGCGGAAAGCGAAGGCCTGATGCCGCAAGACCTGATCAACGCCAAGCCGGTAGCGGCGGCGGTGAAAGAGTTCTTCGGTTCCAGCCAGCTGTCCCAGTTCATGGACCAGAACAACCCTCTCTCGGAGATTACCCACAAGCGCCGCGTCTCCGCACTCGGCCCTGGCGGTCTGACTCGTGAGCGTGCCGGCTTCGAAGTCCGTGACGTACACCCGACCCACTATGGCCGTGTGTGTCCGATCGAGACGCCTGAAGGTCCGAACATCGGTTTGATCAACTCCCTGGCGGCCTACGCCCGCACCAACCAGTACGGCTTCCTGGAAAGCCCGTACCGTGTTGTGAAGGAAGGCGTTGTCAGCGACGACATCGTGTTCCTGTCGGCAATCGAAGAGGCGGATCACGTCATCGCACAGGCTTCGGCCGCGATGAACGACAAGAAGCAACTGATCGATGAGCTGGTAGCAGTTCGTCACCTGAACGAATTCACCGTCAAGGCGCCGGAAGACGTCACCCTGATGGACGTTTCGCCGAAGCAGGTTGTTTCCGTTGCAGCGTCGCTGATTCCGTTCCTTGAGCACGACGACGCCAACCGTGCATTGATGGGTTCGAACATGCAGCGTCAGGCTGTACCGACCCTGCGTGCCGACAAGCCGCTGGTAGGTACCGGCATGGAGCGCAACGTTGCCCGTGACTCCGGTGTCTGCGTGGTTGCTCGCCGCGGTGGTGTGATCGACTCGGTCGACGCCAGCCGTATCGTTGTTCGCGTTGCCGACGACGAAGTGGAAACCGGCGAAGCGGGTGTGGATATCTACAACCTGACCAAGTACACCCGTTCGAACCAGAACACCTGCATCAACCAGCGTCCGCTGGTGAGCAAAGGTGACAAGGTTCAGCGTGGTGACATCATGGCCGACGGCCCGTCCACCGACATGGGTGAGCTGGCTCTGGGTCAGAACATGCGCATCGCGTTCATGGCGTGGAACGGCTTCAACTTCGAAGACTCCATCTGCCTGTCCGAACGTGTTGTTCAGGAAGATCGCTTCACCACCATCCACATTCAGGAACTGACCTGTGTGGCGCGTGACACCAAGCTTGGCCCAGAGGAAATCACTGCGGACATCCCGAACGTGGGTGAAGCTGCACTGAACAAGCTGGACGAAGCCGGTATCGTTTACGTAGGTGCTGAAGTTGGCGCTGGCGACATCCTGGTCGGCAAGGTCACGCCAAAAGGCGAAACCCAGCTGACTCCGGAAGAAAAACTTCTGCGCGCAATCTTCGGTGAGAAGGCCAGCGACGTTAAGGACACCTCCCTGCGTGTGCCAACCGGCACCAAGGGTACTGTCATCGACGTACAGGTCTTCACCCGTGATGGCGTGGAGCGCGATAGCCGCGCACTGGCCATCGAGAAGATGCAGCTCGACGAGATTCGCAAGGACCTCAACGAAGAGTTCCGCATTGTCGAAGGTGCAACCTTCGAGCGTCTGCGTTCGGCTCTGAACGGCCAGGTGGTTGACGGTGGTGCAGGCCTGAAGAAAGGCACTGTGATCACTGACGAAGTGCTGGACGGTCTGGAGCACGGCCAGTGGTTCAAACTGCGCATGGCTGAAGATGCACTGAACGAGCAGTTGGAAAAGGCTCAGCAGTACATCGTCGACCGTCGCCGTCTGCTGGACGACAAGTTCGAAGACAAGAAGCGCAAGCTGCAGCAGGGCGATGACCTGGCACCGGGCGTACTGAAGATCGTCAAGGTTTACCTGGCAATCCGCCGCCGCATCCAGCCGGGTGACAAGATGGCCGGTCGTCACGGTAACAAGGGTGTTGTCTCGGTCATCATGCCGGTTGAAGACATGCCGCACGATGCCAACGGTACGCCGGTTGACGTCGTACTGAACCCGCTGGGTGTACCTTCGCGTATGAACGTTGGTCAGATCCTTGAAACCCACCTGGGCCTCGCGGCCAAGGGCCTGGGCGAGAAGATCGACCGCATGCTCGAAGAGCAGCGTAAAGCCGCTGAGCTGCGCGTGTTCCTGACCGAGGTCTACAACGAGATCGGCGGTCGTCAGGAAAACCTCGACGAATTCACCGACGAAGAGATCCTGGCCCTGGCTAACAACCTGAAGAAAGGCGTGCCGATGGCTACCCCGGTCTTCGATGGTGCCAAGGAGCGCGAGATCAAGGCCATGCTGAAGCTGGCCGACCTGCCAGAGAGCGGCCAGATGGTGCTGTTCGACGGCCGTACCGGCAACAAGTTCGAGCGTCCTGTGACCGTTGGTTACATGTACATGCTCAAGCTGAACCACTTGGTGGACGACAAGATGCACGCGCGTTCCACTGGTTCCTACAGCCTGGTTACCCAGCAGCCGCTGGGTGGTAAGGCGCAGTTCGGTGGTCAGCGTTTCGGGGAGATGGAAGTGTGGGCGCTGGAAGCATACGGCGCGGCATACACCCTGCAAGAAATGCTCACAGTGAAGTCGGACGACGTGAACGGCCGTACCAAGATGTACAAGAACATCGTGGATGGCGATCACCGTATGGAGCCGGGCATGCCCGAGTCCTTCAACGTGTTGATCAAAGAGATCCGTTCGCTCGGTATCGATATCGATCTGGAAACCGAATAACACGTGACGCGAAGGGGGGTGGGGCAGGTAATGCCCGCTCCCTGCTCCGCCAGGAGGAAAGGCCTTGAAAGACCTACTGAATTTGCTGAAAAACCAGGGTCAAGTCGAAGAGTTCGACGCCATCCGCATCGGTCTGGCGTCGCCTGAAATGATCCGTTCGTGGTCGTTCGGTGAAGTTAAGAAGCCGGAAACCATCAACTACCGTACGTTCAAGCCTGAGCGTGACGGCCTGTTCTGCGCCAAGATCTTTGGCCCAGTCAAGGACTACGAGTGCCTGTGCGGCAAGTACAAGCGCCTCAAGCACCGCGGCGTAATCTGCGAGAAGTGCGGCGTTGAAGTTGCCTTGGCGAAGGTTCGTCGTGAGCGCATGGCGCACATCGAACTGGCCTCGCCGGTTGCCCACATCTGGTTCCTGAAGTCGCTGCCGTCCCGTATCGGCCTGCTGATGGACATGACCCTGCGTGATATCGAGCGCGTGCTCTACTTCGAGAGCTATGTCGTTATCGATCCGGGCATGACTACCCTGGAAAAGGGCCAGCTGCTGAACGACGAGCAGTACTTCGAAGCGCTGGAAGAGTTCGGTGACGACTTTGACGCCCGCATGGGTGCCGAGGCTGTCCGCGAGCTGCTGCACGCTATCGACCTGGAGCACGAGATCGGCCGCCTGCGCGAAGAAATTCCGCAGACCAACTCGGAAACCAAGATCAAGAAGCTTTCCAAGCGTCTGAAGCTGATGGAAGCCTTCCAGGGCTCGGGCAACCTGCCTGAGTGGATGGTCCTGACCGTTCTGCCAGTGCTGCCGCCGGACCTGCGTCCGCTGGTACCGCTGGATGGTGGCCGTTTCGCGACCTCCGACCTGAACGACCTGTATCGTCGGGTGATCAACCGTAACAACCGTCTGAAGCGCCTGCTGGACCTGTCGGCGCCGGACATCATCGTGCGCAACGAAAAGCGCATGCTGCAGGAAGCGGTCGACGCCCTGCTGGACAACGGCCGTCGTGGTCGCGCCATCACTGGCTCGAACAAGCGTCCGCTGAAGTCCCTGGCCGACATGATCAAAGGTAAGCAAGGTCGCTTCCGTCAGAACTTGCTCGGTAAGCGTGTTGACTACTCCGGCCGTTCGGTAATTACCGTAGGTCCGACCCTGCGTCTGCACCAGTGCGGTCTGCCGAAGAAGATGGCCCTCGAGCTGTTCAAACCGTTCATTTTCGGCAAGCTGGAAATGCGTGGTCTGGCGACCACCATCAAGGCTGCCAAGAAGATGGTCGAGCGCGAGCTGCCAGAGGTGTGGGACGTTCTCGCAGAAGTGATTCGCGAACACCCCGTACTGCTCAACCGTGCACCGACCCTGCACCGTCTGGGTATCCAGGCGTTTGAGCCCGTACTGATCGAAGGTAAGGCTATCCAGCTTCACCCGCTGGTCTGTGCTGCGTACAACGCCGACTTCGACGGTGACCAGATGGCCGTTCACGTGCCGCTGACCCTGGAAGCCCAGCTCGAAGCACGTGCGCTGATGATGTCGACCAACAACATCCTGTCGCCAGCCAACGGTGAGCCAATCATCGTTCCGTCGCAGGACGTTGTACTGGGTCTGTACTACATGACCCGTGAAGCTATCAATGCCAAGGGCGAAGGTCGCGTCTTCGCCGACCTGCAGGAAGTCGACCGCGTATTCCGCGCCGGCGAAGCTGCACTGCACGCGAAAATCAAGGTTCGTATCAACGAAACCGTGAAAGAGCGTGATGGCTCGGTGGTCAAGAATACCCGTATCGTCGACACTACCGTCGGCCGTGCGCTGCTGTTCCAGGTTGTGCCGGCAGGTCTGCCGTACGACGTGGTCAACCAGCCAATGAAGAAGAAGGCGATCTCCAAGCTGATCAACCAGTGCTACCGCGTGGTTGGTCTGAAAGAGACCGTTATCTTCGCCGACCAGTTGATGTACACCGGTTTCGCTTACTCGACCATTTCCGGCGTTTCCATCGGTGTTAACGACTTCGTTATCCCGGACGAGAAAGCCCGCATCATCGGTAACGCTACCGACGAAGTGAAGGAAATCGAGAGCCAGTACGCCTCCGGCCTGGTAACCCAGGGCGAGAAGTACAACAAGGTCATCGACTTGTGGTCGAAGGCGAACGACGAAGTGTCCAAGGCGATGATGGCCAACCTCTCGAAAGAGAAGGTCATCGACCGCGAAGGCAAGGAAGTCGAGCAAGAGTCCTTCAACTCGATGTACATGATGGCTGACTCGGGTGCGCGGGGTTCCGCAGCCCAGATCCGTCAGCTGGCCGGTATGCGTGGTCTGATGGCTAAGCCGGACGGCTCCATCATCGAGACGCCGATCACTGCGAACTTCCGTGAAGGTCTGAGCGTACTTCAGTACTTCATCTCGACTCACGGTGCTCGTAAGGGTCTGGCGGATACCGCACTGAAAACCGCTAACTCCGGTTACCTGACTCGTCGTCTGGTGGACGTTGCCCAGGATCTGGTTGTGACCGAGATCGACTGCGGCACCGATCAGGGCCTGGTGATGACGCCACACATCGAAGGCGGCGATGTTGTAGAGCCGCTGGGTGAGCGTGTACTGGGTCGTGTCATCGCCCGTGACGTGTTCAAGCCAGGCACCGAGGACGTTATCGTTCCGGCCGGTACCTTGGTCGACGAGCAATGGGTCGAGTTCATCGAGCTGAACAGCATCGACGAAGTGATCGTGCGTTCGCCGATCAACTGCGAAACCCGCTACGGCATCTGCGCCAAGTGCTACGGTCGTGATCTGGCTCGCGGTCACCAGGTGAACATCGGTGAAGCTGTCGGCGTTATCGCTGCCCAGTCGATCGGTGAGCCGGGTACCCAGCTGACCATGCGTACGTTCCACATCGGTGGTGCTGCAAGCCGTACTTCGGCTGCCGACAGCGTCCAGGTGAAGAATGGCGGTATGGTGCGTCTGCACAACCTGAAGCAGGTTGAGCGTGCCGACGGTAACCTGGTTGCCGTATCGCGTTCGGGTGAGTTGGCGATTGCCGACGAGTTCGGTCGTGAGCGTGAGCGCTACAAGCTGCCTTACGGTGCGGTGATTTCGGTCAAGGAAGGTGAAAAGGTCGAAGCTGGCGCCATCGTCGCCAAATGGGACCCGCACACTCACCCGATCGTTACCGAACTGAAAGGTACCGTGACCTTCGTGGGCATGGAAGAAAACATCACCATCAAGCGTCAGACCGACGAACTGACCGGCTTGACCAACATTGAAGTACTGGACGTCAAGGATCGCCCTGCCGCAGGCAAGGAAATCCGTCCGGCAATCAAGATGGTCGATGCTGCTGGCAAGGACCTGTACCTGCCAGGTACTGACGTACCTGCCCAGTACTTCCTGCCGGCCAACGCCCTTGTCGGTGTGGCTGACGGTGCGCAGATCGGTGTTGGTGACGTTATTGCGCGTATCCCGCAAGAGACGTCGAAGACCCGTGACATTACCGGTGGTCTGCCGCGCGTTGCCGACCTGTTCGAAGCGCGTCGTCCGAAAGAAGCCTCGATTCTGGCTGAAGTCAGCGGCACCATCGCATTCGGTAAAGAGACCAAGGGCAAGCGTCGCCTGGTGATCACTCCGACCGACGGTAGCGATCCGTACGAAGAGCTGATTCCGAAGTGGCGCCACCTGAACGTCTTCGAAGGTGAACAGGTAAACCGCGGCGAAGTTATCTCGGACGGCCCGAGCGATCCGCATGACATCCTGCGTCTGCTGGGTGTGAGTGCGCTGGCGAAGTACATCGTCAACGAGATCCAGGACGTTTACCGTCTGCAAGGCGTGAAGATCAACGACAAGCACATCGAGACCATTCTGCGTCAGATGCTGCGCAAGGTTGAGATCTCCGAGTCGGGTGATTCCAGCTTCATCAAGGGCGACCAGATGGAACTGACCCAGGTACTGGTAGAGAACGAGCGTCTCGCTAGCGAGGACAAGTTCATCTCCAAGTTCACCCGCGTGCTGCTGGGTATCACCAAGGCCTCGCTGTCGACCGAGTCGTTCATCTCCGCGGCTTCCTTCCAGGAAACAACCCGCGTACTGACCGAAGCGGCGGTAACCGGCAAGCGCGACTACCTGCGCGGCCTGAAAGAGAACGTGGTCGTGGGTCGTCTGATCCCGGCTGGTACTGGTCTGGCCTACCACAGCGAGCGCAAGCGTCGCCGTGATGCCGACAAACCTCTGCGTGTAAGCGCCAGTGAAGTGGAAGCCGCACTGACCGAAGCGCTGAATTCCAGCGGTAACTAAGTACAGGGCAAGGCCCCGGCTAGCCTCGGGCGATCATCGGCGACATGAAATGTTGCCGATGATCGGGCGGGGAGGGCCGGGGCCTCGTCTTGACTGGGTGCAAGATCCTCTTTAGACTTTTGTACCCTTAAATTTGGTGAGGCTCCGTCTCGCCAATTTTTGGCTTTCTTGCAAGACAATAGAGTCGCAAGACAATCAGTGGAGCTAGTAGATGGCAACTATCAACCAGCTGGTACGTCAGCCGCGTAAGCGTTCGGTCGAGAAGTCCGACGTTCCTGCGCTGCAGAACTGCCCGCAACGTCGTGGCGTGTGCACCCGTGTGTACACCACCACGCCGAAAAAACCTAACTCGGCACTGCGTAAAGTATGCCGTGTGCGTCTGACCAACGGTTTCGAGGTTTCCTCGTACATCGGTGGTGAAGGCCACAACCTGCAAGAGCACAGCGTCGTCCTGATTCGTGGCGGTCGTGTAAAAGACTTGCCAGGTGTTCGTTACCACACCGTTCGCGGCTCTCTGGATACTTCGGGCGTTAAAGGCCGTAACCAGGGTCGTTCGAAGTACGGTACCAAGCGTCCGAAGTAATCGGCCGTTTGCAGACATCCATTTTTTTGAGTCGATAAGAGTAAGGTCGGGCGTGGGTCGAATGACCCGGTCCCGGGCTAACCTGAAGACCGTTTGAGGGCTTATCATGCCAAGACGTCGTGTAGCAGCAAAACGTGAGATCCTTGACGATCCGAAGTACGGATCCCAGATCCTCGCGAAGTTCATGAACCACGTGATGGAAAGCGGCAAGAAGGCCGTAGCCGAGCGCATCGTTTACGGTGCCCTGGATACCGTCAAAGCACGCAAGAACAGCGACCCCCTGGAAATCTTCGAGAAAGCTCTCGACGCCATCGCTCCGCTGGTCGAAGTAAAGTCCCGTCGTGTCGGCGGTGCCACTTACCAGGTTCCGGTTGAAGTTCGTCCATCCCGTCGTAACGCTCTGGCAATGCGCTGGCTCGTAGACTACGCCCGTAAGCGCGGCGAGAAGTCGATGGCTCTGCGTCTGGCCGGCGAGCTGCTGGATGCTGCCGAAGGCAAGGGTGCTGCAGTCAAGAAGCGTGAAGACGTTCACCGTATGGCTGAAGCCAACAAAGCGTTCTCGCACTACCGCTTCTAATTCAAGCATCAATCTTTTTGCGAGGGCTTTATGGCTCGTACTACAGCAATTAACCGCTACCGCAACATTGGTATCTGTGCCCACGTTGACGCGGGCAAGACCACCACTACCGAGCGGATCCTGTTCTACACAGGTCTGAGCCACAAAATGGGCGAGGTGCATGACGGCGCCGCGACCACCGACTGGATGGTGCAGGAGCAGGAGCGCGGTATCACCATTACCTCCGCTGCCGTTACCACCTTCTGGAAAGGTTCCCGTGGTCAGTATGACAACTACCGCGTAAACGTCATCGATACCCCTGGCCACGTTGACTTCACCATTGAAGTAGAGCGTTCGCTGCGTGTACTCGATGGCGCGGTCGTTGTGTTCTGCGGCACCTCCGGCGTTGAGCCGCAGTCCGAAACCGTATGGCGTCAGGCCAACAAGTACGGTGTTCCGCGTGTTGTTTACGTGAACAAGATGGACCGTGCTGGTGCAAACTTCCTGCGCGTCGTAGGTCAGATCAAGAACCGTCTGGGTCACACTCCGGTTCCTGTTCAGCTGGCCATCGGTTCGGAAGATAACTTCCAGGGTCAGGTTGACCTGATCAAGATGAAGGCTATCTACTGGAACGAAGACGACAAGGGCACTACCTACCGCGAGGAAGAAATTCCTGCGGATATGGTCGAGCTGGCTAACGAATGGCGCAACAACATGGTTGAAGCTGCCGCCGAAGCCAACGAAGAGCTGATGAACAAGTACCTTGAAGAAGGTGAGCTGTCCGTCGAAGAGATCAAGGCAGGCCTGCGTGCGCGCACCCTGGCCAGCGAGATCGTTCCGGCTGTCTGCGGTTCGTCGTTCAAGAACAAGGGTGTTCCCCTGGTTCTGGATGCCGTCATCGACTTCCTGCCTGCGCCGACCGAGATTCCTGCTATCCAGGGTATCAACCCGGACGACAAGGATCTGGCAAAAGACGACCCGGCCGTTCGCAAGGACGAGCGTCATGCTGACGATGACGAGCCGTTCTCGGCACTGGCGTTCAAGATCGCGACCGACCCGTTCGTAGGTACTCTGACCTTCGTTCGCGTCTACTCGGGCGTTCTGAGCTCCGGCGACTCCGTGATCAACTCGGTCAAAGGCAAGAAAGAGCGCGTTGGTCGTATGGTGCAGATGCACGCCAACCAGCGTGAAGAGATCAAGGAAGTACGCGCTGGCGACATCGCTGCCCTGATCGGCATGAAGGACGTGACCACGGGTGAAACCCTGTGCAACGCCGACAAGCCAATCATCCTTGAGCGTATGGACTTCCCGGAGCCTGTAATCTCCCTGTCCGTCGAGCCGAAAACCAAGGCTGACCAGGAGAAGATGGGTATCGCACTGGGCAAGCTGGCTCAGGAAGATCCGTCGTTCCGCGTCAAGACCGATGAAGAAACCGGTCAGACCATCATCTCCGGTATGGGTGAGCTGCACCTGGACATCCTCGTTGACCGCATGAAGCGCGAATTCAACGTCGAAGCCAACATCGGCAAGCCGCAGGTTTCGTACCGCGAGAAGATCACCAAGTCCAACGTCGAGATCGAAGGCAAGTTCGTTCGTCAGTCGGGTGGTCGTGGTCAGTTCGGTCACTGCTGGGTTCGTTTCTCCGAGCCGGACGTGGACGAAAAGGGCAACATCACCGAAGGTCTGGTGTTCTCCAACGAAGTCGTTGGTGGTGTGATTCCTAAGGAATACATCCCTGCGATCCAGAAGGGTATCGAAGAGCAGATGAAAAACGGC
Organism: Pseudomonas sp. BP6; assembly: GCF_017875935.1. Lineage (NCBI taxonomy): Bacteria > Pseudomonadati > Pseudomonadota > Gammaproteobacteria > Pseudomonadales > Pseudomonadaceae > Pseudomonas > Pseudomonas sp. BP6. Next base: position 4,804,322 of record NZ_JAGINI010000001.1, on the reverse strand, counting down.
ATTGTTGCCGGTTATCCTCTGATCGGCCTGAAGGCCGCGGTATTCGACGGTTCGTACCACGACGTCGACTCCAACGAAATGGCGTTCAAGATCGCTGCTTCGATGGCGACCAAGCAACTGGCCCAGAAGGGCGGTGGCGTGGTTCTCGAGCCGATCATGAAAGTCGAAGTTGTAACCCCGGAAGACTACCTGGGTGACGTGATGGGTGACCTGAACCGTCGTCGTGGTCTGGTCCAGGGTATGGATGAGTCGGTCTCTGGCCGTGTCGTCCGTGCTGAAGTACCGCTCGGAGAGATGTTCGGTTACGCAACCGACGTTCGTTCCATGTCTCAGGGTCGCGCAAGCTACTCCATGGAATTCTCCAAATACGCCGAAGCTCCGTCGAACATCGTCGAAGCACTCGTTAAAAAACAAGGCTAATCCCCTTTAGGCAAGAGGTTCACTGTCGTGGCTAAAGAAAAATTTGATCGTTCCCTTCCCCACGTTAACGTCGGCACCATCGGCCACGTTGACCACGGTAAGACCACTCTGACCGCAGCTCTGACTCGCGTTTGCTCCGAAGTTTTCGGTTCGGCAGTCGTTGAGTTCGACAAGATCGACTCGGCTCCGGAAGAAAAAGCGCGCGGTATCACCATCAACACCGCTCACGTTGAGTACAACTCGACCATTCGTCACTACGCTCACGTTGACTGCCCAGGTCACGCTGACTACGTGAAGAACATGATCACCGGTGCTGCCCAGATGGACGGCGCGATCCTGGTTTGCTCGGCCGCCGATGGTCCGATGCCACAAACCCGTGAGCACATCCTGCTGTCCCGTCAGGTAGGCGTTCCGTACATCGTGGTCTTCCTGAACAAGGCTGACCTGGTAGACGACGCTGAGCTGCTGGAACTGGTCGAGATGGAAGTTCGCGACCTGCTGTCCACCTATGACTTCCCAGGCGACGACACCCCGATCATCATCGGTTCGGCTCGTATGGCGCTGGAAGGCAAAGACGACAACGAAATGGGTACTACCGCTGTCAAGAAGCTGGTAGAAACTCTGGACAGCTACATTCCTGAGCCAGTTCGTGCCATCGACCAGCCGTTCCTGATGCCGATCGAAGACGTGTTCTCGATCTCGGGTCGTGGTACCGTTGTTACCGGTCGTATCGAGCGTGGTATCGTCCGCGTTCAGGATCCACTGGAAATCGTTGGTCTGCGTGACACTACCACCACCACCTGCACCGGTGTTGAGATGTTCCGCAAGCTGCTGGACGAAGGTCGTGCTGGCGAGAACTGCGGCGTTCTGCTGCGTGGTACCAAGCGTGACGACGTTGAGCGTGGTCAGGTTCTGGTCAAGCCAGGTTCGGTCAAGCCGCACACCAAGTTCACCGCAGAAGTCTACGTCCTGTCGAAGGAAGAAGGCGGCCGTCACACTCCGTTCTTCAAAGGCTACCGTCCACAGTTCTACTTCCGTACCACTGACGTGACCGGTAACTGCGAACTGCCGGAAGGCGTTGAAATGGTAATGCCAGGTGACAACATTCAGATGACTGTTACCCTGATCAAGACCATCGCAATGGAAGACGGTCTGCGCTTCGCTATCCGTGAAGGCGGTCGTACCGTCGGCGCCGGCGTTGTGGCCAAAATCATCGAGTAATCACTCGACCGATTGAAAAAAACCCCCGCTCAGCGGGGGTTTTTTTTATTGGGTTGACACTAAATGGGGGCGTCTATAGAATCACGCCTCCTTTTAGCGGGCGTAGTGCGTCCGTTGGGAACAGCCTGGAGTCTGAAATCCAATGCAAAATCAGCAAATCCGTATCAGGTTGAAGGCTTTCGACCATCGCCTGATCGACCAATCCACCCAGGAAATCGTGGAAACCGCGAAACGTACTGGTGCACAAGTGCGTGGTCCAATTCCACTGCCTACCCGCAAAGAGCGTTTCACCGTTCTGGTTTCCCCGCACGTCAACAAAGACGCGCGCGACCAGTACGAGATTCGCACTCATAAGCGTGTTCTGGACATCGTCCAGCCAACGGATAAAACCGTTGACGCGCTGATGAAGCTTGATCTGGCGGCAGGTGTGGAAGTACAGATCAGCCTCGGCTAAGACTTCGGTCTAGTCGTGTAACGCTCTGAAATGGGCGGCCATAGCGGGTGAAAGCCCCGTACACTCATGAGGTTTACAACATGACTATTGGTGTAATCGGTCGCAAGTGCGGTATGACCCGCATTTTCACCGAAGAAGGTGTCTCCATTCCGGTCACGGTCATTGAGATCGAGCCGAATCGCGTCACCCAGTTCAAAACTGAAGAAACCGATGGCTACCGTGCAGTGCAAGTCACTGTCGGCGAGCGTCGTGCTTCGCGTGTGACTGCCGCTCAGGCAGGCCACTTCGCCAAGGCCAACGTTGCCGCTGGTCGCGGTGTTTGGGAGTTCCGTCTTGAAGAAGGCGATTTCCAGGCTGGCGATCTGATCAAAGCTGAACTCTTCACTGCAGGCCAGCTGGTTGACGTTACTGGTCAGTCCAAAGGTAAAGGCTTCGCCGGTACCATCAAGCGCTGGAACTTCCGTGGTCAGGACAACACCCACGGTAACTCCGTGTCGCACCGTGTTCCTGGTTCCATCGGCCAGTGCCAGACTCCTGGTCGTGTGTTCAAGGGCAAGAAAATGTCCGGTCACATGGGCGCCGAGCGCGTGACTGTTCAGTCCCTGGAAGTAGTTCGCGTAGACGCTGAGCGCAACCTGCTGCTGATCAAGGGTGCCGTACCTGGCGCTACTGGCGGCGACGTGGTTGTACGTCCAGCTGTCAAGGCTCGCGGTTAAGGGGAAACTGACATGCAACTTAATGTAAATGACGCTCAGGCGATCGAAGTTTCCGAACTGACTTTCGGTGGCGAATTCAACGAGACGCTGGTTCACCAAGCAGTCGTGGCCTACATGGCCGGCGGCCGTCAGGGCACCAAGCAGCAGAAGACCCGTTCCGACGTGGCTGGTGGCGGTAAGCGCCCATGGCGTCAGAAGGGTACTGGCCGTGCTCGTGCTGGTACCACTCGTGGTCCGATCTGGCGTGGCGGTGGTGTAACCTTCGCAGCTCGCCCACAAGATCACTCGCAGAAGCTCAACAAGAAGATGTATCGCGCAGCTCTGCGCTCCATCCTCGCTGAGCTGGTGCGTAGCGACCGTCTGGTCGTGGTTCAGGACTTCGCTGTTGAAGCACCGAAAACCAAAGATCTGCTGAACAAGCTGAACGGCATGGGTCTGAGCGATGTATTGATCGTTTCCGACGCTGTTGATCAGAACCTGTACCTGGCTGCTCGTAACCTGCCGCACGTCGATGTACGTGACGTACAAGGTTCCGACCCGGTCAGTCTGATCGCATACGAGAAAGTGTTGATCACTGTCTCGGCCGTGAAGAAATTCGAGGAGCTGCTGGGATGAACCAGGAACGCGTATTCAAAGTCCTCCTTGGCCCGCACGTTTCCGAGAAGGCTACCGTTCTGGCTGAGAAGAAAGGCCAGTTCGTATTCAAGGTTGCTACTGATGCAACCAAGCTGGAAATCAAGAAAGCTGTCGAAGGCCTGTTCAACGTAAAAGTTGAAAACGTGTCGACTGTTAACGTTCTGGGTAAAACCAAGCGTACCGCACGTGGTCTGGGCAAGCGTAATGACTGGAAGAAGGCGATCGTCTCCCTTCAGCCAGGCCAAGATCTCGATTTCAGCAGCAGTGCTGAGTAAGGAAGGGGTGCATCATGGCAATCGTTAAATGCAAACCGACTTCCCCTGGCCGCCGTTTCGTGGTCAAGGTGGTCAACAAGGAGCTGCACAAAGGCGCTCCTCACGCACCGCTGATCGAGAAAAAATCGAAGTCTGGTGGTCGTAACAACAATGGCCGCATTACCACTCGTCACGTTGGTGGTGGTCACAAGCAGCATTACCGTCTGGTCGACTTCCGTCGCAACGACAAAGATGGCATTCCAGCCACTGTCGAGCGTATCGAATACGATCCGAACCGTACTGCTCACATCGCCCTGCTGTGCTACGCAGACGGTGAGCGTCGCTACATCATCGCGCCTAAGGGCGTGAGCGCTGGCGACCAGCTGATCGCAGGTGCCCTGGCCCCAATCAAGGCCGGTAACTCCCTGCAGCTGCGCAACATTCCAGTAGGTAGCACCATTCACGGCATCGAACTGAAGCCGGGTAAAGGTGCTCAGATCGCTCGTTCCGCTGGTGCTTCGGCTCAGCTGATCGCTCGCGAAGGTGTCTACGTGACCCTGCGTCTGCGCTCTGGTGAAATGCGTAAAGTCCTGGCTGAGTGCCGTGCGACCCTGGGTGAAGTCTCGAACTCCGAGCACAGCCTGCGTTCGCTGGGTAAAGCTGGTGCCAAACGCTGGCGCGGCGTTCGCCCAACCGTTCGTGGTGTTGCCATGAACCCGGTTGACCACCCACACGGTGGTGGTGAAGGTCGTACCTCCGGTGGTCGTCATCCGGTATCGCCATGGGGCTTCCCAACCAAGGGTGCTAAAACCCGTGGTAATAAGCGTACCGACAACATGATCGTCCGTCGTCGCAAGTAACTAGAGGGATACGACAGTGCCACGTTCTCTGAAAAAAGGTCCTTTTATCGATCTTCACCTGTTGAAGAAGGTCGAAGTGGCGGTGGAGAAGAACGATCGCAAGCCAGTTAAAACCTGGTCGCGTCGCTCGATGATCCTGCCACAAATGGTCGGTCTGACCATCGCGGTTCACAACGGTCGCCAGCATGTTCCAGTTCTCGTGAACGAAGACATGGTCGGCCACAAACTGGGCGAGTTCGCCGGTACCCGCACCTATCGCGGGCACGTGGCTGACAAGAAAGCCAAGCGTTAAGGGGTAAGGAAATGGAAGTAGCCGCTAAGTTGTCGGGCGCTCGCATCTCCGCCCAGAAAGCCCGCTTGGTCGCCGACCAGATCCGCGGGAAGAAGGTGGGCGAAGCGCTCAACCTGTTGGCCTTCAGCAGCAAAAAAGCCGCTGAAATCATGAAGAAAGTCCTCGAGTCGGCCGTAGCCAACGCCGAACACAACGAAGGCGCAGACGTTGATGACCTGAAGGTCTCCACCGTCTTCGTCAACGAAGGGCGTTCGCTGAAGCGCATCATGCCACGTGCCAAAGGCCGTGCTGATCGCATCGTCAAGCGGTCTTGCCATATCACTGTCAAGGTTGCGGACAAGTAACGGAGTCGATCAGATGGGTCAGAAAGTACATCCCACTGGCATTCGCCTGGGAATCGTCAAGGAGCACACCTCCGTCTGGTACGCAGACGGTGCTACTTACGCAGATTACCTGTTGAAGGATCTGAAAACGCGTGAGTACCTCCAAGACAAACTAAAAAGCGCGTCCGTAAGCCGTATCGATATTCATCGTCCGGCTCAAACTGCACGCATCACCATCCACACCGCTCGTCCCGGTATCGTTATCGGTAAGAAAGGTGAAGATGTCGAGAAGCTGCGTCAGGACCTGACCAAGCAGATGGGTGTGCCTGTGCACATCAACATCGAAGAGATCCGCAAGCCGGAACTCGACGCTATGCTGGTTGCGCAGAGCGTAGCTCAGCAGCTGGAACGCCGTGTAATGTTCCGTCGCGCCATGAAGCGCGCGGTACAGAACGCCATGCGTATTGGTGCCAAGGGCATCAAGATCCAGGTGAGCGGTCGTCTCGGCGGTGCTGAGATTGCTCGTACCGAGTGGTATCGCGAAGGTCGTGTGCCTCTGCACACCCTGCGTGCCGATATCGACTACAACACCTACGAAGCTCACACCACTTACGGTGTGATCGGTGTGAAGGTTTGGATCTTCAAAGGCGAAGTTATTGGTGGTCGCCAAGAAGAACTGAAACCACAAGCACCAGCGCCTCGTAAAAAAGCTGCTAAGTAAGGGGTACGCCAAATGTTGCAACCAAAGCGTACAAAATTCCGCAAGCAGATGACTGGCCACAACCGTGGTCTGGCACTGCGCGGTAGCAAAGTCAGCTTCGGCGAATTCGCCCTGAAAGCTGTTGCTCGCGGTCGCCTCACCGCTCGCCAGATCGAGTCCGCACGTCGTGCGCTGACCCGTCACGTTAAACGTGGCGGTAAGATCTGGATCCGTGTGTTCCCGGACAAGCCGATCTCCAAGAAACCTCTCGAGGTTCGTATGGGTAAAGGTAAGGGTTCCGTGGAGTACTGGGTTGCCCAGATTCAGCCAGGCAAAGTCCTGTACGAGATCGAGGGTGTTTCTGAAGAGCTGGCGCGCGAAGCTTTCGCCCTGGCTGCTGCAAAGCTGCCTCTCGCCACCTCCTTTGTTAAGCGGACGGTGATGTGATGAAAGCGAATGAACTTCGTGAAAAATCGGCACAGCAACTGAACGAGCAACTGCTCGGCTTGCTGCGCGACCAGTTCAATCTGCGTATGCAGAAAGCAACTGGCCAGTTGGGGCAGTCGCACCTGCTCTCGCAAGTTAAGCGTGACATCGCTCGCGTGAAAACTGTGCTCAACCAGCAGGCAGGTAAGTGATCATGGCTGAAGCTGAAAAAACCGTCCGTACGCTGACTGGCCGTGTCGTCAGCGACAAAATGGACAAGACCATCACCGTTCTGATCGAGCGTCGCGTAAAGCACCCGATCTACGGTAAATACGTTAAGCGTTCGACTAAGCTGCACGCGCACGACGAAGCCAACCAGTGCAAGATCGGCGACAAGGTTTCCATCCGTGAAACCCGTCCGCTGGCCAAGACCAAGTCCTGGGCACTGGTTGAAGTCCTCGAACGCGCTGTTGAAGTCTAAGGGCTAGGGGTCGGAGAAATTTTATGATTCAGACTCAATCCATGCTCGATGTGGCCGATAACAGCGGCGCTCGTCGCGTCATGTGCATCAAGGTACTCGGCGGTTCGCACCGCCGTTACGCCGGCATCGGTGACATCATCAAGGTTACCGTCAAGGAAGCAATTCCGCGCGGTAAGGTCAAAAAAGGCCAAGTGATGACCGCTGTTGTCGTACGTACCCGTCACGGTGTTCGTCGCGCTGACGGTTCCATCATTCGTTTCGACGGCAACGCTGCTGTTCTGCTGAACAACAAGCAAGAGCCGATCGGCACTCGCATCTTCGGGCCAGTGACCCGTGAGCTTCGTACTGAGAAGTTCATGAAGATCGTCTCGCTCGCCCCTGAAGTGCTGTAAGGAGATCCGACATGCAAAAGATTCGTCGTGACGACGAGATCATCGTGATCGCCGGCAAAGACAAAGGTAAGCGCGGTAAGGTGCTGAAGGTTCTGGCTGATGACCGTCTGGTTATCGGTGGCGTGAACCTGGTCAAGCGTCATACCAAGCCTAACCCGATGGCGGGCGTACAGGGCGGTATCGTCGAGAAAGAAGCGCCTCTGCACGCTTCCAACGTTGCCATCTTCAACGGTGAAACCAACAAGGCTGACCGCGTTGGTTTCAAAGTAGAAGACGGTAAAAAAATTCGTGTCTTCAAGTCGACCCAAAAAGCGGTTGATGCTTGAACACTGCTAGGTAGAAGACCATGGCACGACTGAAAGAGATTTACCGGAACGAAATCGCTCCTAAGCTTAAGGAAGAACTTAAGCTGTCGAACGTGATGGAAGTTCCGCGCGTTACCAAGATCACCCTGAACATGGGTCTGGGCGAAGCGATCGGCGACAAGAAAGTCATCGAGCACGCTGTTGCCGACCTGGAAAAGATCACCGGTCAAAAGCCGGTCGTGACTTTCGCTCGCAAATCCATCGCTGGCTTCAAAGTCCGCGAAGGCTGGCCGATCGGCGTCAAGGTGACCCTGCGTAGCGACAAGATGTACGAATTCCTGGACCGCCTGCTGGCGATCTCCCTGCCTCGGGTTCGCGACTTCCGCGGCCTGAATGCCAAGTCCTTCGATGGTCGTGGCAACTACAGCATGGGCGTGAAAGAGCAGATCATCTTCCCGGAAATCGACTACGACAAGATCGATGCTCTGCGCGGTTTGGACATCACCCTGACCACCACTGCTCGTTCGGACGACGAAGGCCGCGCTCTGCTGCGTGCTTTCAAGTTCCCGTTCCGCAACTGATTGGAGTAGGAAAATGGCCAAGAAGAGCATGAAGAACCGCGAGCTGAAGCGTCAGCTCACGGTAGCAAAGTTCGCCAAGAAGCGTGCTGAGCTGAAAGCGACCATCGTTAACCAGAATGCCTCTCCAGAAGAGCGTTTTGCTGCCGTTGTCGCTCTGCAGAAGCAGCCACGTGACGCTAGCGCTTCGCGCCTGCGCAACCGTTGCCGCCTGACCGGTCGTCCTCACGGTGTATACCGTAAGTTCGGCCTGGGCCGTAACATGCTGCGTCAAGCTGCAATGCGTGGTGACGTGCCGGGTCTGGTCAAGGCCTCCTGGTAATCGCTGCAGGCAAGGCGCTGGTGGAAGGGGAGCAATCTTCCGACCGCCGGTGACCTCGCCAACAAACAAGCCCCTATATGGGGCTTGTTTCGTTTCTGCCTTGTGTCTAGAATGACCGGCTCACCTGAGCCTGGGTTTTTGCCCAATCCGTTCGGGTGGTTGTCATAGCCGCAAGGCTAATAATTCTTGTATCAGGAGCATCTAGCCCATGAGTATGCAGGACCCGTTAGCGGACATGCTAACTCGCATCCGTAATGCCCAGATGGCTGAAAAGTCCGTCGTAAGCATGCCTTCCTCTACCCTGAAGGTCGCGGTTGCCAAAGTTCTGAAGGACGAAGGTTACATCGCTGGCTACCAGGTAACTGGTGAGGCCAAGCCTTCCCTGTCGATCGAACTGAAGTACTTCGAAGGCCGTCCGGTCATCGAGGAACTGAAGCGCTCCAGCCGTCCAGGCCTGCGCCAGTACAAGGCCGTCACCGATCTGCCGAAAGTACGTGGCGGTCTGGGCGTGTCTATCGTCTCCACCAACAAAGGTGTGATGACGGATCGCGCTGCGCGCGCTGCCGGTGTCGGCGGCGAAGTTCTGTGCACAGTGTTCTAAGGGGGGATAGACATGTCTCGCGTCGCTAAGAACCCCGTTAAGCTGCCATCCGGTGTCGAAGTCAAATTCGCCGGTCAGCAGCTTTCGGTGAAGGGTGCCAAAGGTACTCTCGAACTGAACGTTCACTCGTCTGTTGAAGTTACCGAAGAGTCTGGTGAGCTGCGTTTCGTCGCTCGCAATGGTGACCAGCAAGCTCGTGCCATGGCCGGTACCACCCGCGCTCTGGTCAACAACATGGTCCAAGGCGTAAGCCAAGGCTTCGAGCGCAAGCTCCAGCTGGTCGGTGTTGGTTACAAGGCACAGGCTAAAGGCACCGTCCTGAACCTGGCCCTGGGCTTCTCTCACCCAGTGGACTACGAACTGCCAGCCGGTATCACCGCTGAAACACCTAGCCAGACCGACATCCTGATCAAGGGTATCGACAAGCAGCTGGTAGGTCAGGTGGCCGCTGAAATCCGCGACTTCCGTCCGCCAGAGCCTTACAAAGGTAAAGGTGTGCGTTACGCGGACGAAGTAGTCCGTCGTAAAGAAGCCAAGAAGAAGTAGGGCCTAGTAAATGACCGACAAAAAAGTTATTCGACTGCGTCGCGCTCGCAAAGCACGTCTCAAGATGCACGAACTCGAAGTCGTGCGCCTGTGCGTGTTCCGCTCCTCGCAGCACATCTACGCCCAGGTCATTTCGGCCGACGGCAGCAAGGTTCTGGCAAGCGCCTCGACCTTGGACAAAGACCTGCGTGATGGCGCCACTGGCAACATCGACGCGGCCACTAAGGTTGGCAAGCTGGTAGCTGAGCGTGCGAAAGCCGCCGGTGTATCTCAAGTTGCCTTTGACCGTTCCGGCTTCAAGTACCATGGCCGCGTCAAAGCGCTGGCTGATGCTGCTCGTGAAGGCGGGCTGGAGTTCTAAGTTATGGCAAATAACGATCAAAAGCGCGACGAAGGCTACATCGAGAAGCTGGTTCAAGTTAACCGCGTTGCCAAAACCGTAAAAGGCGGCCGTATCTTCACTTTCACCGCGCTGACCGTGGTGGGTGATGGTAAAGGTCGTGTTGGCTTCGGCCGTGGCAAGTCGCGCGAAGTACCAGCCGCGATCCAGAAAGCCATGGAAGCTGCTCGCCGCAACATGATCCAGGTTGACCTGAAGGGCACCACCCTGCAGTACGCCACCAAGGCTGCCCACGGCGCCTCGAAGGTTTACATGCAGCCTGCCTCGGAAGGTACCGGTATCATCGCCGGTGGCGCAATGCGTGCTGTCCTGGAAGTTGCTGGTGTTCAGAACGTTCTGGCCAAGTGCTACGGTTCGACCAACCCAGTGAACGTGGTTTACGCCACCTTCAAGGGTCTGAAAGCCATGCAATCTCCTGAATCCATTGCCGCCAAGCGTGGCAAGAGCGTCGAGGAGATCTTCTGATCATGGCAACCGTAAAAGTAACGCTGATCAAGAGCGTCTCGGGCCGTCTGCCTAACCACAAGCTGTGTGTTAAAGGCCTGGGTCTGCGTCGCATCGGTCACACTGTAGAAGTCCAGGATACTCCCGAGAACCGCGGGATGATCAACAAGGCTTACTACATGCTGAAGGTCGAGGGCTAATCGATGAAACTCAATGATCTGAGTCCAGCGCCGGGTTCCCGTCGCGAGAAGCATCGTCCAGGTCGTGGTATCGGTAGCGGTCTGGGTAAGACCGGCGGCCGTGGCCACAAAGGTCAGACTTCCCGTTCGGGTGGTTCGATCGCTCCTGGCTTCGAAGGCGGTCAACAGCCGCTGCACCGTCGCCTGCCGAAGTTCGGCTTCGTTTCCCTGAAGGCCATGGACCGCGCCGAAGTGCGTCTGTCCGAGCTGGCTAAAGTGGAAGGCGACGTGATCTCCGTGCAATCCCTGAAGGATGCCAACGTGATCAACCAGCACATTCAGCGTGTGAAAATCATGCTGTCTGGCGAAGTTACTCGCGCAGTCACCATCAAGGGTATCGCAGCCACCAAGGGTGCGCGTGCGGCTATCGAAGCAGCTGGCGGCAAATTCGAGGAATAAATGGCTAAGCAAGGTGCTCTCTCTTCGCTCGGTAAGGGCGGGATGTCGGAACTCTGGGCTCGTCTGCGCTTTCTGTTCATGGCGATCATCGTCTATCGGATAGGTGCGCATATCCCGGTTCCCGGCATCAATCCGGACCGTCTGGCGGATCTGTTTCGGCAGAATGAGGGGACCATTCTTAGCTTGTTCAACATGTTTTCCGGTGGCGCGCTCGAACGCATGAGCATCTTTGCACTGGGGATCATGCCGTACATTTCGGCATCGATCATCATGCAGTTGATGACGGCGGTCAGCCCGCAACTGGAGCAGTTGAAGAAGGAAGGTGAAGCTGGCCGTCGCAAGATCAGCCAGTACACCCGCTACGGCACCGTTATCCTGGCACTGGTCCAAGCCATTGGCATGTCCATTGGCCTGGCCAACCAGGGCGTGGCGTTTTCTGTAGGCCTGGGCTTCCACGTCGTCGCTGTTTCCACTTTCGTGGCAGGCGCGATGTTCATGATGTGGCTGGGCGAGCAGATCACCGAGCGCGGTGTGGGCAACGGTATCTCGATGTTGATCTTCGCAGGTATCGTTGCCGGTCTTCCGAGAGCAATCGGGCAGTCTTTCGAGTCTGCACGCACAGGCGATATCAACATTTTCGCCCTGGTCGCTATCGGTCTGCTGGCAGTAGCGATTATCGGTTTTGTGGTGTTCATTGAGCGTGGTCAGCGTCGTATCGCCGTTCATTACGCCAAGCGTCAGCAGGGCCGCAAGGTCTTCGCTGCGCAGACCAGCCACTTGCCGTTGAAGGTGAACATGGCGGGGGTTATCCCGGCCATTTTCGCGAGCAGCATTCTGCTGTTCCCGGCTTCGCTGGGTGCCTGGTTTGGTCAGTCCGAAGGTATGGGCTGGCTGCAGGACATCTCGCAGTCGATCGCTCCTGGTCAGCCGTTGAACATTCTGCTGTTTAGTGCAGGGATCATTTTCTTCTGCTTCTTCTACACAGCGTTGATGTTCAACCCGAAAGACGTAGCGGAAAACCTGAAGAAGTCCGGTGCCTTTATTCCGGGCATCCGTCCTGGTGAGCAGTCGGCGCGCTACATTGATGGCGTTCTGACCCGTTTGACCATGTTCGGTGCTCTTTACATGATGGCCGTCTGCCTTCTGCCCCAGTTCCTGGTGGTGGCAGCAAATGTGCCGTTCTACCTTGGCGGGACCTCGTTGCTGATTGTGGTAGTGGTTGTGATGGACTTCATGTCCCAAGTACAATCGCACCTCGTTTCGCACCAGTACGAATCCCTGATGAAGAAAGCCAACCTGAAAGGCTACGGTGGCAGCGGTCTGCTGCGCTGATACGCCCCTAAGGTTCGAGGAGTCGGTAATGAAAGTTCGTGCATCGGTGAAAAAGCTGTGCCGTAACTGCAAGATCATCCGTCGCGAAGGCGTCGTACGAGTGATCTGCAGCGCGGAACCGCGTCACAAACAGCGCCAAGGCTGAGTGTGATCTGCGCTTCAAACCCAGCAGCTAGTGTGCTGCTGGGTTGATTATTCGTTTCTACAGCGATATTATCTCGCGCCCTATTTCTTGGCTTCCGGGGCGTAGGTAGCTGTCAATTGGAGTCCCACTGAATGGCCCGTATTGCAGGCGTCAACATTCCAGATAACAAGCATACTGTTATCTCGCTGACCTACATCTATGGTGTCGGTCGCACAACTGCACAGAAGATTTGTGCAGACGCTGGTGTAAACCCAGCCGCTAAGATCAAGGATCTGAGCGACGAGCAAATCGAAACCCTGCGTGGCGAAGTCGCGAAGTTCACCACCGAAGGTGACCTGCGTCGTGACGTCAACATGAAGATCAAGCGCTTGATGGACCTGGGTTGCTACCGCGGCCTGCGTCATCGTAAAGGTCTGCCGGTTCGCGGTCAGCGCACCAAGACCAACGCACGCACCCGTAAGGGCCCGCGTAAGCCGATCCGCAAGTAATCGCCCAGGAATATAGACATGGCAAAACCTGCTGCTCGTCCTCGTAAGAAAGTCAAAAAGACAGTGGTTGATGGCATCGCCCACATCCATGCTTCTTTCAACAACACCATCGTGACCATCACCGACCGTCAGGGCAATGCTTTGTCCTGGGCGACCTCCGGTGGTTCGGGTTTCCGTGGTTCGCGCAAATCCACCCCGTTCGCAGCCCAGATCGCTGCTGAGCGTGCTGGTCAAGCTGCGCTGGAATACGGTCTGAAGAACCTCGACGTTAACGTCAAGGGTCCAGGTCCAGGTCGTGAGTCCGCCGTTCGTGCATTGAACAGCTGCGGCTACAAGATCGCCAGCATCACCGACGTGACGCCAATCCCGCACAACGGGTGCCGTCCGCCGAAGAAGCGTCGCGTGTAATCAGGAGACAGAAGAATGGCACGTTACATTGGTCCAAAATGCAAACTGTCTCGTCGTGAAGGCACTGACCTGTTCCTGAAGAGCGGCGTTCGCGCTCTGGAATCGAAGTGCAATATCGAAGCAGCCCCAGGTATCCACGGCCAGCGCCGTGGCCGTCAGTCCGACTACGGCACCCAGCTGCGTGAGAAACAAAAAGTCCGTCGTATCTACGGTGTTCTGGAGCGTCAGTTCCGCGGTTACTACCAAGCTGCTGCCTCGAAAAAAGGCGCAACCGGTGAGAACCTGCTGCAACTGCTCGAGTGCCGTCTGGATAACGTCGTTTACCGTATGGGCTTCGGCTCGACTCGTTCCGAGTCCCGTCAGCTGGTTTCGCACAAAGCGATCAGCGTCAACGGTAAAACTGTAAACATTCCATCCTACCAAGTTCGTCCGGGTGACGTGGTCGCAGTCCGCGAGAAATCGCTGGGCCAGTTGCGCATTGTTCAAGCCCTTGAACTGTGCGCCCAGCGTGGCCGCGTTGAGTGGGTTGACGTGGATGCTGCTAAAAAGTCGGGCGTTTTCAAGAACGTTCCTGCTCGCAGCGACCTGTCTGCCGACATCAACGAAAACCTGATTGTCGAGCTCTACTCCAAGTAAGGGCTAGAAAATAGGTGCATCCATGCAGATTTCGGTAAATGAGTTCCTGACTCCCCGCCATATTGATGTGCAGGTAGTCAGTCCGACCCGCGCCAAGATTACGCTCGAGCCTCTCGAGCGTGGTTTCGGCCATACCCTGGGCAACGCGCTGCGCCGCATCCTGTTGTCCTCCATGCCTGGCTGTGCAGTAGTCGAGGCCGAGATCGATGGCGTACTCCATGAGTACTCCGCGATCGAAGGTGTTCAGGAAGACGTAATTGAAATCCTGTTGAACCTGAAAGGCCTGGCTATCAAACTGCATGGTCGTGACGAAGTTACGCTGACCTTGTCGAAAAAGGGTTCGGGGGTGGTTACCGCTGCCGATATTCAGCTGGATCACGATGTCGAGATCGTCAACCCCGATCACGTAATCGCGAACCTGGCGTCGAACGGCGCTCTGAACATGAAGCTCACTGTAGCTCGTGGTCGTGGTTACGAGCCGGCCGACTCCCGTCAAACCGACGAAGACGAAAGCCGTAGCATTGGCCGTCTGCAGTTGGACGCTTCGTTCAGCCCGGTGCGTCGTATCGCCTATGTGGTCGAGAACGCCCGTGTTGAACAGCGTACCAACTTGGACAAACTGGTCATTGATCTGGAAACCAACGGCACTCTGGATCCTGAAGAGGCTATCCGCCGCGCTGCGACCATTCTGCAACAGCAGCTGGCCGCGTTCGTCGACCTCAAGGGTGACAGCGAGCCTGTCGTAGTCGAGCAGGAAGACGAGATCGATCCGATCCTGCTGCGTCCGGTTGACGACCTGGAACTGACTGTACGTTCGGCCAACTGCCTCAAGGCGGAGAACATCTACTACATCGGCGACCTGATTCAGCGTACCGAAGTAGAGCTGTTGAAGACTCCTAACCTGGGTAAGAAGTCCCTGACTGAAATCAAGGACGTTCTGGCCTCTCGTGGTCTGTCTCTCGGCATGCGCCTCGACAACTGGCCGCCTGCAAGTCTTAAGAAAGACGACAAGGCGACCGCCTGATCGTCGTAATCACCGAACGTAGTGTTTGGTAAGGAATGAATCATGCGTCATCGTAAAAGTGGACGTCACCTGAGCCGCACCAGCTCTCACCGCAAGGCTATGTTCCAGAACATGGCAGTGTCGCTGATCGAGCACGAGCTGATCAAAACCACCCTGCCGAAAGCCAAGGAACTGCGCCGCGTTGCCGAGCCGCTGATCACCCTGGCCAAGGAAGACAGCGTTGCTAACCGTCGTCTGGCCTTCGACCGTACCCGTTCGAAGTCCGCTGTTGGCAAACTGTTCAACGATCTGGGCAAGCGTTACGCCACCCGTCAGGGCGGCTACCTGCGCATCCTGAAGTGCGGTTTCCGCGCTGGCGACAACGCGCCTATGGCGTACGTCGAGCTGGTTGATCGTCCGGTCGGCGGTGCTGTAGAAGCTGCTGAGTAAGACGTTCTGTCTGCTACAAAAAACCGGGCCTAGTGCCCGGTTTTTTGTTTGCACATCTATTGTTTATTTCTATTGATGTAAGTCATGTAATAAATTTGTGCCTGTAATCTCGCTCGGCAATACTCTCTTCACAGCCGATTAGCCGGCGCTTGAAGACCGATAAGGAGAGCCCATGAGCAAGATTCTCACTACCGCTAGCGGTGCACCTGTAGCCGACAACCAGAACTCCCGCTCCGCCGGCCCGCGCGGTCCGCTGCTGCTCGACGACTTCCACCTGATCGAGAAGCTCGCCCATTTCAACCGCGAGAACATTCCAGAACGCCGCGTCCATGCCAAAGGCTCGGGTGCCTATGGCACTTTTACCGTTACTCACGATATTACCGGCTATACCAGCGCCAAGCTGTTCGAAGAGATCGGTAAACAAACTGAGACTTTCTTACGTTTTTCCACCGTTGGTGGCGAGCGCGGTTCGGCAGATACCGAGCGTGACCCGCGCGGTTTCGCGGTGAAGTTTTACACCGAGGAAGGCAACTGGGACATCGTCGGTAACAACACGCCAGTATTCTTCATTCGCGACCCACTGAAGTTCCCGGACTTTATCCACACCCAGAAGCGCCATCCGCAGTCCAACCTGAAGAACGCTCAGATGATGTGGGATTTCTGGTCGCACTCTCCTGAAGCGCTGCACCAGGTAACCATCCTCTTTTCCGACCGTGGCATTCCGGACGGCTACCGCCATATGCATGGCTTTGGCAGCCACACCTACAGCCTGATCAATGCAAAGGGTGAGCGCACTTGGGTCAAGTGGCACTTCAAGACTCAACAAGGCATCAAGAACCTCACCCCGGCAGACGCTGCACGCCTTGCAGGTACCGACCCGGATTACGCTCAGCGAGATCTGTTTGAGGCCATCGAACGTGGCGACTACCCGCGCTGGACGGTCTGCATTCAGGTGATGAGCGAAGCCGAGGCTGCTAGCCGTGACGAGAACCCATTCGACGTGACCAAGACATGGTCGCAGAAGGACTATCCGCTCATCGAGGTGGGTGTGCTGGAGCTCAATCGTAACCCGCTCAACTATTTCGCAGAGGTCGAGCAGGCTGCGTTCGGGCCGAGCAATATGGTGCCCGGCGTCGGTCTTTCGCCAGACCGCATGCTGCAAGGCCGCGTATTCGCCTACGCTGATGCGCACCGCTATCGCGTGGGTACCAATCACCAGCAATTGCCAGTCAACGCGCCGCGCTGCCCGGTTAACAGCTATCAGCGCGACGGCTCCATGGCCACCGGTGGCTACGGTAGTGCACCGAACTATGAACCAAACAGCTACAGCGGCGCCCCGAAACAGTCCCCACGTCATGCTGAGCCAGCATTGGCCATGAATGGTTCGGCTGATCGCTACGATCACCGCGAGGACACCGACTACTTCAGCCATGCCGGCGCTTTGTTCCGTTTGATGAGCGATGAGCAGAAGGCCCTGCTGATCAGCAACATCGCCGGTACCATGGCGGGCGTCAGCGAAGACGTGATCCGGCGTCAGTTACAGTACTTCTTCAAGGCGGATCCGGCCTACGGTGAAGGGATTGCGAAGGCTTTGGGCATCAATCTCGCCTAAGTCGAAGTGATAAGAAGAACCGCCCTCATTTGGGCGGTTTTTCAATGAATATCACTACTGTTTAACCGATTTTTTGCGTCTGATTGCGCGTTTTTCAGTGACCGTAGACAAAAGCTGGTTCACACTATGTGGCATAGACGTTTTCACATGGAGAATCAGGGCGATGCAAGGCCACCCGGATGTAATCAACTATCTCGTCACGCTGTTGAAGGGCGAACTGGCGGCACGCGACCAGTACTTCATTCATTCGCGCATGTACGAAGACTGGGGCCTGTCCAAGCTCTACGAGCGCATCAACCACGAGATGGAGGAAGAGACGCAGCACGCCGATGCCCTGATGCGTCGTATCCTCATGCTCGAAGGGACCCCTGACATGCGTGCGGATGACCTGGAGGTCGGCAGCACCGTGCCGGAAATGATTGAGGCAGACCTCAAG
Source organism: Pseudomonas sp. BP6 (assembly GCF_017875935.1). Taxonomy (NCBI): domain Bacteria; kingdom Pseudomonadati; phylum Pseudomonadota; class Gammaproteobacteria; order Pseudomonadales; family Pseudomonadaceae; genus Pseudomonas; species Pseudomonas sp. BP6. Next base: position 4,786,803 of record NZ_JAGINI010000001.1, on the reverse strand, counting down.
CTCGAATACAAGGTGCGCGGTGCGCTTTGCAAAGGCATCGAGCTGTGCGAATTGCACAAGGATTACGTCAGTCGTGACATCCTGCGTGCGCAGCTGGCCGACACCGAAGAAGATCACACCTACTGGCTCGAGAAGCAGCAGGGCCTGATCAAGGCCATCGGGCTGGAAAACTATCTGCAGTCGCAGATGTAAGTTATCCACAGACACAAGTAAAAGCCCCTGGCACCAACGGTACCAGGGGCTTTCTCATTGCGTTGACAGCACTCAGGCCCGATCCCGCTCCAGCAATGGTTTCAGGTAATGGCCGGTATATGACTGTTTCATCACGCTCAGCTCTTCTGGCGTACCGCAGGCAATGATCTGCCCACCCTTGGAGCCACCCTCAGGGCCCAGGTCAACCAGCCAGTCGGCGGTTTTGATCACATCCAGGTTATGCTCGATCACCACCACGGTATTGCCGTGGTCGCGCAGGCGATGCAATACGTCCAGCAGTTGCTGGATATCGGCAAAGTGCAGGCCGGTGGTAGGTTCGTCGAGGATGTACAAAGTCTTGCCGGTATCGCGCTTGGACAGTTCGCGTGACAGCTTCACTCGCTGTGCCTCACCCCCTGACAGCGTGGTCGCTGACTGCCCCAGTTTGATGTACGACAGGCCCACGTCCATCAACGTTTGCAGCTTGCGCGCCAGGGCCGGCACCGCATCGAAGAACTCTCGGGCATCCTCGATGGTCATTTCCAGCACCTCGTGGATGTTCTTGCCCTTGTACTTGATCTCCAGGGTTTCGCGGTTGTAGCGCTTGCTCTTGCATACGTCACATGGCACGTAGATGTCCGGCAGGAAGTGCATTTCCACCTTGATCAGGCCATCGCCCTGGCAGGCCTCGCAACGGCCACCCTTGACGTTGAACGAGAAGCGCCCCGGGCCATAACCACGCGAGCGTGACTCCGGTACACCGGAGAACAGCTCGCGGATCGGTGTGAAGATGCCGGTGTAGGTCGCCGGGTTGGAGCGTGGGGTGCGGCCGATCGGGCTCTGATCGATATCCACCACCTTGTCCAGGTGCTGCAGGCCGTCCATGCTGCTGTGCGGTGCGGCTTCCAGGCTGCTTGCGCCATTGAGGGCGGTGGCGGCCAAGGGGTAAAGGGTATTGTTGATCAGCGTCGATTTACCCGAGCCGGATACACCGGTCACGCAGGTCAGCAGGCCGATCGGTACTTCCAGGTCGACGTTCTGCAGGTTGTTGCCACGCGCGCCCTTGAGCTTGAGCTGCAGCTTCTTGTTGCGCGGTGTGCGCTTGGCCGGCACAACGATCTTCTTGCGCCCGGACAGGTACTTGCCAGTCAGCGAGTCAGGGTGGTCCATGACCTCCTGAGGCGAGCCTTCGGCGACGATCTGCCCGCCGTGCACACCAGCGCCAGGGCCGATGTCGACCACGTAGTCGGCCAGTCGAATGGCGTCCTCGTCGTGCTCCACCACGATTACCGTGTTGCCCAGGTCGCGCAAATGGTTAAGGGTGGCCAGCAGACGGTCGTTGTCGCGTTGATGAAGGCCGATGGACGGTTCATCGAGGATGTACATCACCCCCACAAGACCGGCGCCGATCTGGCTGGCCAGGCGGATACGTTGCGCTTCACCACCGGACAGGGTGTCGGCGCTACGATCCAGGGTCAGGTAGTCGAGGCCGACGTTGACCAGGAACTGAAGTCGTTCGCAGATTTCCTTGAGTATTTTTGCCGCGATTTCGCCACGCCGGCCGGTCAGGGTCAGTTCGCCAAAGTAGTTGCTGGCTTCACCGATCGGCATATTGGTTACCGCCGGCAGGGTCTTCTCGCCCACCCACACATGGCGCGCCTCGCGGCGCAGGCGCGTACCCCGGCAATCCGGGCACGGTTGCGTGCCAAGGAATTTGGCCAGTTCTTCACGCACCGTGGCCGATTCGGTTTCGCGGTAGCGGCGCTCAAGGTTCGGCACAATGCCTTCGAACGGGTGCGATCGCTTGACGATGTCGCCTCGGTCGTTGAGGTACTTGAAGTCGACACTCTGCTTGCCGCTGCCCTGCAGGATCACCTTCTGGTGTTCGGCCGACAGCTCGCCGAAAGGCTCCTCCAGGCTGAAGCCATAGTGTGCGGCCAACGAACCGAGCATCTGGAAGTAGTACACGTTACGCCGGTCCCAGCCGCGGATCGCGCCTTCGGCCAAGGTGAGTTCGGTGTTGACCAGGCGTTTGGTGTCGAAGAACTGCTTGACCCCCAGGCCGTCGCAGGTCGGGCAGGCGCCAGCCGGGTTGTTGAAGGAGAACAGCTTCGGTTCCAGCTCGCTGATCGCGTGGCCGCACACCGGGCAGGCGAAGCGCGCGGAGAAGATCGTCTCTTCGCCTTGTTCGCCGTCCATCGGTGCCACCAAGGCAATACCATCGGCCAGCTTCAACGCGGTCTCGAACGATTCGGCCAGGCGCTGTTGCAGGTCGGCGCGGACTTTGAAACGGTCCACCACCACATCGATGCTGTGCTTCTTCTGCTTGTCCAGCTTGGGCAACTCATCGAGTTCGTAGAGCTTGCCGTTGACCCTGGCCCGCACGAAGCCCTGGGCGCGCAATTCGTCAAACACCGCCAGATGCTCACCTTTGCGCTCGCGCACTACCGGCGCGAGCAGCATCAGCTTGCTGCCTTCCGGGCTTTCCAGCACAAGGTCGACCATCTGGCTGATCGTTTGCGCCTCCAGCGGAATATCGTGGTCCGGGCAGCGTGGCGTACCGACGCGGGCGTACAGCAGGCGCAGGTAGTCATAGATTTCGGTGATGGTGCCGACCGTGGAACGCGGGTTGTGCGAGGTCGATTTCTGCTCGATCGAAATCGCCGGCGACAGGCCTTCGATGGTGTCGACGTCGGGTTTTTCCATCATCGACAAAAACTGCCGGGCGTAGGCCGACAGCGACTCCACGTAGCGGCGCTGGCCTTCGGCGTACAAGGTATCGAACGCCAGGGACGACTTGCCGGAACCGGACAGGCCGGTGATCACGATCAACTTGTCCCGGGGCAGGGTCAGGTCGATGTTCTTCAGGTTGTGGGTACGTGCCCCACGAATCAGGATCTTGTCCACTACGGCCTCGCTCGGCGGGCATAAACAAGGAAGTATACGGCGCCCTGCCAGTACGCGGCAAAGCGTCGCGTAGATGCCGTCAAGCTGTCGGACTGATAGAATCGCCGCCGGTTCACACGAGGTTAATCCATGCACGACACCCACAACGAACGCATGAGTGGCGGCGAAACCCGCGCCGCTGGCGGCCTTGCCCTGGTCTTTGCCTTTCGTATGCTGGGCATGTTCATGGTCTTGCCGGTACTGGCCACCTACGGCATGGACCTGGCTGGCGCCACGCCTGCGCTGATCGGCCTGGCCATTGGTGCCTATGGCCTGACCCAGGCGGTATTTCAGATCCCGTTCGGGATGATTTCCGACCGTATCGGTCGCCGGCCGGTGATTTATCTGGGGCTGGTGATCTTTGCCCTTGGCAGCGTGCTGGCGGCCCAGGCCGACTCTATCTGGGGCGTGATTGCCGGGCGCATCCTGCAGGGCGCCGGGGCAATTTCTGCCGCGGTCATGGCATTGCTGTCCGACCTCACCCGCGAACAACACCGGACCAAGGCCATGGCCATGATCGGCATGAGCATCGGCTTGTCGTTTGCTGTCGCCATGGTCGTTGGTCCACTGCTGACAAGTGCCTTTGGTTTGTCAGGTCTGTTCCTGGTCACGGCTGGGCTTGCCCTGGTCGGCATCCTGTTGATCGCGTTTGTCGTGCCCAACACCCACAGCATCCTGCAGCACCGCGAGTCGGGTGTGGCGCGCCAGGCCATCGGCCCGACCCTGCGCCATCCGGACCTTCTGCGCCTGGACATAAGCATTTTCATCCTGCACGCCATCCTCATGGCCAGCTTCGTTGCGCTGCCGCTGGCGTTCGTCGAGCGTGGTGGCCTGCCCAAGGAGCAGCACTGGTGGGTGTACCTGACCGCGCTGTTCATCTCATTTTTTGCAATGGTCCCGTTCATCATCTACGGCGAAAAAAAGCGCAAGATGAAACGTGTGTTGGCCGGCGCGGTCAGTGTCCTGCTGCTGACAGAGATATACTTCTGGGAGTGGGCTGACGGTTTGCGCGGACTGGTGATTGGCACCGTGGTATTCTTTACCGCATTCAACCTGCTGGAGGCTTCGCTGCCTTCTCTGGTGAGCAAGGTGTCGCCTGCCGGTGGCAAGGGGACGGCAATGGGGGTGTATTCCACCAGCCAGTTCCTCGGTGCAGCGTTAGGCGGGATTCTGGGTGGCTGGCTGTTCCAGCACGGTGGGCTGGACACGGTGTTCCTCGGTAGCGCGGCGCTGTGTGTTATCTGGCTGATCGTTGCCTTGCGCATGAACGAGCCGCCATATGTGACCAGCCTGCGCATGCCCCTGACGCCTGAGGCGGTCCGGGAAGCCGGCCTGACCGAGCGCCTGATGGCCGTGCCGGGTGTGACCGACGCTGTGGTGGTGGCAGAAGAAGCCGCCATCTATATCAAACTGGATACGAAAATTTTGGACCGTGCGACCCTGGAGCGACTGGTGAATCCAGCCTCTTCGGCGTGCGAAGCCTAGGAGAACGTTATGGCCCGTGGGGTTAACAAAGTCATTCTGGTCGGTACCTGTGGCCAGGATCCCGAAGTCCGCTACCTGCCCAACGGTAACGCCGTGACCAACCTGAGCCTGGCCACCAGCGAGCAGTGGACTGACAAGCAGTCGGGCCAGAAGGTCGAGCGTACCGAGTGGCACCGGGTGTCGCTGTTCGGCAAGGTTGCCGAAATCGCTGGCGAATACCTGCGCAAAGGTTCGCAGTGCTACATCGAAGGCAAGCTGCAGACCCGCGAGTGGGAAAAAGACGGCATCAAGCGCTACACCACCGAGATCATCGTCGATATCAACGGCACCATGCAGCTGCTCGGCGGTCGTCCGCAAGGCCAGCAGCAGGGCGGCGACCCGTACAACCAGGGTGGCGGCAATTACGGTGGCGGCCAGCAGCAACAATACAACCAGGCACCGCCACGCCAGCAGGCCCAGCGCCCGCAGCAGGCCCCTCAGCGCCCAGCGCCGCAACAGCCTGCGCCGCAGCCGGCTGCTGATTTCGACAGCTTCGATGACGATATTCCGTTCTGATCAGAGCGGTAAGGCGTTCAGCAAGACCAGAAACCCGGGGCAGTTGCCCCGGGTTTTTTTATGGGCCGCACCGCGTATCTGACATCGCTTTCAATAAAACAACCGCGGCTCAGGCGAATCCAGCAGGCTTGCCAGCTTGGTCAGGGCAAACGCCAGTTCCTGGCGGCTGGGTGCCATCAGGGCGATGCGCACACCGCTGGTGGCGTGGCTGCGTTCTGGCAGAAACTGGCTGCCGCTGACCACCGTTACGCCGTTGTCACGCGCCAGGTTGGCAAACTCGTCGCTGGTCCACGGTTCTGGCAGCTCCAGCCAGATATGGAAGCTATGGGGCTGAATGCGGATCTTGTATTGGCCAAGAATCTCCCTGGCCATGTGCTGGCGCGCGGCCGCCTCTTCCTGCTGCATACGCACCAACTGGTCGGCCTTGCCGCTGTTGATCAGGTTACTGGCCAGTTGCGCCATCAATGGCGATGGCATCCACACGCTGCTGCGTACCATCGATGATAACCGTGACAGGGTTTGCGGCGGGGCGTACAGGTAGCCGATGCGCAGCGCCGGCAGCACGCTTTTGGACAGGCTGGTGAGGTATACCGAGCGCTCTGGCGCATACGCTGCAAGCGGCTTGTAGTCTGGGCTGGGCTCGAGAAAACCGTAGATATCGTCATCCACGATGAACAGGTCGAACTCACGGGCGATCTCGGCAATAGCCTGACGCCTTGCAGGGGGCATGATCGAGTTGGTCGGGTTTTGGTGCGTGGTGACGCACACCAGCAGGGAAGGGCGGTGTTCCAGGCAGGCCGCGCGTAATGCTTCCGGGATGAGCCCGTGTTCGTCCACGGCGACGCCGCGCAGGCGTCGGCCCATGCTGTGGGCCAGGGATATGATGCCCGGGTAGCAGAGCGACTCGCACAGCACCACATCGTCACTCTTCGACAGGCTGCTGATGGCCACCAGCAGCCCATGCTGGGCGCCAGCGGTCAGTACTACCTGTTGCCAGCGCGCATCAGGCAGCCAGCGCTGTAGCCAGGTCGCACCGGCTTGTTTGTGGGACGTGTGGCCACCCTCTGTCACATAGTCGAGTACCTGCCCCAAGTCCGAGGAGGCGGCCAGTTCGCTGATAGCCGTGCCTAGCCATTCGCTCATGTGAGCGTCGTTGGGTTTGATGATCGAGAGATCAATCTGGCTGCTCTCTCCGGCCACAGGGGCGGGCACCGACGGGGCGGTTAATGGCTGTCGCAATTGCCTGACAAATGTGCCTCGGCCTACCTCGCCCGCCACCAAGCCGCGCTTGGCTGCTTCGTCGTAGGCCCTGCCAACAGTGCCGGGGGTTACGTTCAGCGCCTCGGCGAGGTCCTTGAGTGTGGGTAAGCGATCGCCTTCTGCAAGCCGACCACTTTCGATGTCCTGTTCAAGGGCATCAGCGATCATCAGGTAAACCGGCTGTGTTTGATGGCTGTATTGAGGGACCCACATGGAGATGGCACCAGACGCTGCAAGAGCGCGAAAGCCTAGCATGAAAGCTCTGATGCAGGTAATGATAGTAATTGGTTGGATTGAGTTGGTTTTATTTTAGATTGAATCGATTCAATTTTTGAAATTACAATCATCGCACCGATCAGGCCAGCCGCACTCGGGCTGTGCCTGGCTTAAACGCTCCACTGGATGGACATTGCTATGGAAATTTTGGGTTCTTACTGGGCGGAGCACTGGTTGCTGGCCATCCTCATGCTTGGCGCGATCGCCTTTGTTGCAGGTTTCGTCGACAGCATTGCCGGTGGTGGTGGTTTGTTCCTGGTACCGGGCTTTCTGTTGGTTGGCATGCCGCCGCAGGTGGCACTGGGTCAGGAAAAACTGGTCAGTACCCTCGGCACACTGGCGGCTATACGAAACTTCCTGGCCAACAGCAAGATGGTCTGGCAGGTAGCGTTGGTCGGGGTGCCGTTTTCGCTGCTAGGCGCCTATCTGGGGGCTCACCTGATCGTATCGATCTCGCAGGAAACTGTGGGCAAGATCATCCTGGCACTGATCCCGCTCGGTATTCTCATTTTCCTTACTCCCAAGGACCGCCCGGTCGAGGAGCGCGAACTGTCATCGCGCATGCTGTTCACCGTGGTCCCGCTGACCTGCCTGGCCATCGGCTTCTATGACGGCTTCTTCGGCCCCGGCACCGGCAGCATGTTCATCATCGCTTTCCATTACCTGTTGCGCATGGACCTGGTCTCCAGTTCGGCCAACTCCAAAACCTTCAACTTCGCTTCCAACATCGGCGCGTTGGTCGCCTTCGTCAGCGCAGGCAAGGTCGTTTACCTGCTGGCATTGCCACTTGTGGCCTGCAACATCCTCGGTAACCACCTGGGCAGTTCCCTGGCCTTGCGTAAAGGTAACGACGTGGTGCGCAAGGTGTTGGTGTTCTCGATGCTCTGCCTGTTCACCAGCCTGGGCGTGAAGTACCTGACCTGACCCATTGATAGGAGATAACGAATGAAAACCGCATTTGTAACCGGTGCTTCCTCAGGCTTTGGCCGCGCCATCTGCTGCACTCTGATCGGCAAAGGCTACCGCGTGGTCGGTGGGGCCAGGCGCATGGACAAACTGAAAGCACTGGAGGCTGAACTGGGCGCCAATTTCATTCCGCTGGCGCTGGATGTCACTGATTCAGTATCGCTCGAGAAGGCGGTCGAGCAGATGCGTGAGGCGTCGCTGCAGATCGATCTGCTGGTCAACAACGCGGGGCTGGCGCTGGGCGTGGACCGTGCCCAAGCCAGCAGTGCCGCAAACTGGCAGCAGATGATCGACACCAACATCACCGGCCTGGCCATGGTCACCCACAAGATTCTGCCGCAGATGGTGGAAGCCGATAGCGGCATGATCATCAACATCGGCTCGATCGCCGGCACTTACCCCTATCCCGGCGGTAACGTGTATGGCGCCAGCAAGGCGTTCGTCCGCCAGTTCAGCCTCAACCTGCGTGCTGACCTGGCTGGCACCCGCGTGCGAGTAAGCAACATCGAGCCGGGGCTGTGCTCAGGCACTGACTTCTCGGTGGTGCGCCTGAATGGCGACCTTGACGCCGTGCAGGCCCTGTATCGGGATGTAGAGGCCCTCCTGCCGGAGGACATTGCAGCAACGGTAGCCTGGGTTGCCGAGCAGCCGGCGCATGTAAACATCAACACCATCGAGATCATGCCTGTGGCGCAGAGCAGTGCGGCACTGAATGTGGTGCGCAACCTGCCACGTACCTGATCGGTGCTGTACCACTGACTCAGGTCATCGCACCTTCTGGATTCTTGACTAGTCTTATTGTTTGGCGGCTATCAATTGGCCGCCACCGTGACTACCAAGAGGCGCCGGCAATGTTCCGCGCGTCCACCACCTGATCAGGAGTGCACGATGGACCTGAACCGTCGGCAGTTCTTCAAGGTCGCCGCCGTCGGCCTTGGAGGCTCGAGCCTTGCAGCGTTGGGCATGGCCCCGACGCCGGCATTCGCCGAGCAGGTGCGTCACTTCAAGCTGGCGCATACCAAAGAAACCCGTAACACCTGCCCATACTGTTCGGTCGGCTGCGGCCTGATCATGTACAGCCAGGGTGATGCGGGAAAAAACGTCAAACAGAACATCATCCATATCGAAGGGGACGCCGACCACCCGGTCAACCGCGGCACCCTCTGCCCGAAAGGCGCCGGCCTGCTGGACTTTATCCACAGCCCTAGCCGCCTGCAGTACCCCGAGGTTCGCAAGCCGGGCAGCAAAGAATGGGTGCGGGTCAGCTGGGACGAGGCGCTCGACCGCGTCGCCGACCTGATGAAGCAGGACCGCGATGCCAACTTCATCGAAAAGAACGCCCAAGGACAAACAGTCAACCGCTGGCTCTCCACCGGTTTTCTTGCCGCTTCCGCCGCTTCCAGCGAGGCTGGCTACCTGACCCACAAGGTCATCCGCGCAACAGGCATGCTGGGGTTCGATAACCAGGCACGTGTCTGACATGGCCCGACGGTGGCAAGTCTTGCCCCGACGTACGGCCGTGGCGCCATGACCAACCACTGGTCCGATATCGCCAACGCGAATCTGGTCCTGGTGATGGGTGGCAACGCAGCAGAAGCGCACCCGTGCGGCTTCAAGTGGGTGACCGAGGCCAAGGCGCACAACAAGGCGCGGCTGATTGTGGTCGACCCGCGGTTTACCCGTACCGCTTCGGTGGCGGATTACTATGCACCGATCCGTACTGGTACCGACATCGCCTTCATGGGCGGGCTGATCAACTATCTGCTTAGCACAGACAAGATCCAGCACGAGTACGTGCGCAACTACACTGACGTGTCGTTCATCGTCAAAGAGAACTACGGCTTCGAGGATGGGCTGTTCAGCGGCTACGACGAGGCCAAGCGTGTGTACGCCGACAAGTCCGGTTGGGGTTACGAGCTGGGCGAGGACGGCTATGCCAAGGTCGACCCGACACTGCAGCACCCTCGCTGCGTGTTCCAGTTGATGAAGCAGCATTACAGCCGCTATACCCCGGAACTGGCGAGCATGACCTGTGGCATGCCGCAGGACGCCATGATGAAGGTCTGGGAAGAGATCGCCTCCTGCTCGGTACCGGGCAAGACCATGACGATCCTCTATGCGCTCGGCTGGACGCAGCATTCGATCGGCGCGCAAATCATTCGTAGCGCGGCCATGGTCCAGTTGCTGCTGGGCAACGTCGGCATGCCGGGGGGCGGGGTCAACGCGTTGCGTGGACACTCCAACATCCAAGGGCTGACCGATCTCGGCCTGTTGTCCAATTTGCTGCCGGGTTACCTGACCTTGCCCGGCGATGCCGAGCAGGATTACGCCGCCTACATCGACAAGCGCGCCTCCAAGCCACTGCGTCCGGGCCAGCTGTCGTACTGGCAGAACTACGGCAAGTTCCACGTCAGCCTGATGAAAGCTTGGTACGGGGCCAACGCCACGGTAGAAAACAACTGGGGCTACGAGTGGCTACCCAAGCTCGACGTGCCGGGCTACGACGTGCTGCGCATGTTCGAGATGATGGACCAGGGCAAGGTCAACGGCTATATGTGCCAAGGTTTCAATCCGATTGCCGCGCTGCCGGACAAGAACCGTGTCACCGCGGCGCTGAGTAAGCTCAAGTGGCTGGTGGTCATGGACCCGCTAGCTACCGAGACATCGGAGTTCTGGCGCAATGCCGGGCCGTTCAACGACGTCGACACGGCCAATATCCAGACCGAAGTGATCCGCTTGCCCACTACCTGCTTCGCCGAGGAAGACGGGTCGCTGGTCAACAGCAGCCGTTGGCTGCAATGGCACTGGAAGGGCGCAGACGGCCCGGGCGAGACCCGTACCGACGTGCACATCATGAGCGAGTTGTTCCTGCGCCTGCGCCAACGCTACCAGGCCGAGGGCGGCGCCTACCCCGACCCGATAATGAACATCAGCTGGCCGTACAAGATACCTGAGGAGCCATCTCCAGAGGAGTTGGCCAAGGAGATGAACGGCTGGGCGGTGGCCGATGTCACCGATCCGACTGGCGCGGTGATCAAGGCGGGCCAGCAACTGGCGGGCTTCGGCCAGCTCAAGGACGATGGCAGCACCGCGTCTGGCTGCTGGATCTTCGCCGGCTGCTGGACCGAACAGGGCAACCAGATGGCTCGCCGCGACAACAGCGACCCGTATGGCATGCACCAGGTGCAGAACTGGGCCTGGGCCTGGCCGGCCAACCGCCGCATCCTCTACAACCGTGCCTCCAGCGACCCGCAAGGCAAGCCTTGGGACCCGGAGAAAAAGCGCCTGGTGTGGTGGAACGGCAAGGCCTGGACCGGCACCGACGTGCCGGATTTCAAGGTCGACTCGCCGCCCGAAGCGGGGATGAACCCGTTCATCATGAACCCCGAAGGCGTGGCGCGTTTCTTTGCCATCGACAAAATGGCCGAAGGCCCGTTCCCCGAGCACTATGAGCCATTCGAAACACCGATCGGCATCAACCCGCTGCACCCGCAGAACAAGAAGGCCACCAGCAACCCGGCCGGGCGCATCTTCGATTCTGTATGGGACACCCTCGGCACGCACGACGAGTTCCCCTATGCGGCGACCACCTACCGGCTGACCGAGCATTTCCACTTCTGGAGCAAGCATTGCCGGCTCAACGCCATTGCCCAGCCCGAGCAGTTCGTCGAGATCGGCGAGGTGCTGGCCAACGAGAAAGGCATCAAGGCCGGCGACCGGGTACGGGTGTCGAGCAAGCGTGGGCATATCGATGCGGTGGCGGTGGTAACCAAGCGGATTCGCCCGCTGCAGGTCAACAATCAGACCGTGCACCAGATCGGCATCCCGCTGCACTGGGGCTTCACCGGCGTTACCCGGCATGGCTACCTGACCAATACCTTGGTGCCGTTCCTCGGTGATGGCAACACGCAGACGCCAGAGTCCAAGTCGTTCCTCGTCAAAGTGGAGAAACTCTGATGGCCAGCCAAGACATCATCGCCCGCTCGGCCACCACTACCGTCCCGCCCTCGGTGCGTCAGCAGCAGGAGGTCGCCAAGCTGATCGACACTACCAAGTGCATCGGCTGCAAGGCCTGCCAGGTGGCGTGCTCGGAGTGGAATGAACTACGTGACGAGGTTGGCCACAACCACGGCACCTACGACAACCCCCAGGACCTCACTGCCGAGACCTGGACACTGATGCGCTTTACCGAGCACGAGCGCGACGACGGCAACCTGGAGTGGCTGATCCGCAAGGATGGCTGCATGCACTGTGCCGACCCAGGTTGCCTGAAGGCCTGCCCAAGCCCGGGTGCGATCATCAAACACGCCAACGGTATCGTCGACTTCAACCAGGACCACTGCATCGGCTGCGGCTACTGCATCACCGGCTGCCCGTTCAACATCCCGCGCATCTCGCAGAAAGACCACAAGGCGTACAAGTGCACCCTGTGTTCCGATCGCGTGAGCGTGGGGCTGGAGCCGGCGTGCGTGAAAACCTGCCCGACCGGTGCGATCGTGTTCGGCAGCAAGGACGAGATGAAAGTGCATGCGGCCGAGCGCATCGTCGATCTGAAGTCGCGGGGCTACGACAACGCCGGGTTGTACGACCCGGACGGCGTCGGTGGTACCCACGTGATGTATGTGCTGCACCATGCCGACACGCCGAAGCTGTATGCCGGCCTGCCGGACCAGCCAGTGATCAGCCCGTTGGTGGGGTTGTGGAAGGGCTTCACCAAGCCGCTGGCGCTGCTGGCCATGGGTGCGGCGGTGCTGGCGGGGTTCTTCCACTATGTGCGCATTGGCCCACAGCGGGTTGAGGAGGATGAGCACCCGACACCGCCGGACGAAAGCGTGCATCAAGTGGACCCGTCGGTCCATGTCTATGATCCGAAGCAGCCCGGTGGGCAAGGGGAGCAGCGGCCATGAACGACAACAAACCCATCCTGCGCTACAACGCCAACGAGCGTAGCAACCACTGGGTGGTGGCGATCCTGTTCATCCTGGCTGGGCTGTCGGGGCTTGCGCTGTTCCATCCGGCGCTATTCTGGCTCAGCAACCTGTTCGGCGGCGGGCCGTGGACGCGCATTCTGCATCCCTTCATCGGGGTAGCGATGTTCGTGTTCTTCCTCGGCCTGGTATTGCGCTTCTGGCGGGCCAACTTCATCACTGCCAACGACCGCCTGTGGCTGCGCCGGGTGGACCGGGTAATGCGCAACGAGGAGGAGGGGGTGCCGCCGGTCGGCAAATACAATGCCGGGCAGAAGCTGCTGTTCTGGACCCTGCTGGTGTGCATGCTGGTGCTGCTGATCAGTGGCGTGGTGATCTGGCGGGCATACTTCAGCCATTGGTTTGGCATCGATGCCATTCGTTTGTCTGCGCTGTTGCATGCGCTGGCGGCCTTCGTGCTGATTCTCAGCATCATCGTGCACATCTACGCCGGCATCTGGATCAAGGGCTCGATCGGCGCCATGCTGCATGGCTGGGTCAGCCGCGCCTGGGCACGCAAGCATCATGAGTTGTGGTACCGCGAAGTGACCGGCGAAAAGACGCCGGGTGATCACGGACGAAAAAAAGGATGAGCGCTTGAGCATCATACTTGAACCCGGGCAGATCGAAGCGTCGGCGGTCACGCCGCCATTTCTGCACCTGCCTGCTGGCAACCTGTTTGAACTGCGCGCCGCCCGCCTGGAGCAACTGGCTGAGGGCAACGCGCTTGGCGACTACCTGAGGTTGATTGCACGTTTATGCCGCATCCAGCAGCAGCTTGTGGATAACCCGCCCAGCGGCTTGCCCGTGGCCGAGGAGCGTCAGCGCCTGTGCATGGACCATGGTTTGCCGCCGCTGGCGGCTGACAGCCTGGTGCGTGAAGGGCCGTGGCTGGTCTGGTTGCAGGCACTGCTAGAGCACCTCAGCGGCGAACACAGTGGCCCGCTGGGTGAGGCGCTGCAGTTGCTACGAGGCAGTGATGACCATCAGCGCAAGGGCTGGGGCATTGCTTTGCTGGCAGGCCAGTACGATGGTGTGCCCGCAGCACTGGTGCCGTTCCTCGGGGCCGCGTTGCAGGCGGCTTGGTCCAGCTGGTTGCTGGCGCTGCCCGTACACCAGCTCAAGCCTGCCGGCAGCCTGGCTCAATGCCCCGCTTGTGGTTCGCCGGCGATGGCCGGGGTGGTGCGCAACCGTGGAAAGCACAACGGCTTGCGTTACCTGGCCTGTTCGTTGTGTGCCTGTGAGTGGCATGTTGTGCGAGTCAAGTGTGTGTACTGCGAGTCGAGCAAGGACTTGCGTTACACCAGCCTTGAGGATGATCGCCATGCACCCGGCAAGGCGCCGCTGCGCGCCGAGTGCTGCCCAGGTTGCGACAGCTACCTGAAGCAGAACTACCTGGAGAACGATGCGGCGGCCGAGCCGCTGGCCGACGACCTGGCCAGCCTGGCCTTGGATATACGCCTGGACGGGGAGGGTTTCCATCGCCTGGCGCCCAACCTGATGCTCGCCCCGGGTAGTGGGTGAGGGTCTACACTGAAACACCGACTTGCCTTCGTAGCTACAGGTAATTGCGCCAACCTTCAGGATGACGCTGTACTTGTAGGAGCGGGTTCACCCGCGAATGGGCCAGCACAGACAACGGATCAGTCCAAGGTAGTACCGCATGTCCAACAGCCTAGCCAGCGACACCCCACGCCTGCCGTCCATCGATACCCTCCTGCGCCACCCGGCTTGCCTTCCGCTGATCGACCGCCACGGTCGCGACGCCGTGCTGACTACCCTGCGCCAGTTGCTCGACGACCTGCGCGAGCCCGCCCGTAATGGCGAACTCGGCAGCGCCGAGCTGGCCCCGGAAATCCTCCTTGGCCGCAGCGGCGAACGCCTCGCCCTCCAGCAACGTAGCCAGGTTCGCCGCGTGTTCAATCTCACCGGCACCGTGCTGCACACCAACCTGGGCCGCGCCTTGCTACCGGAAGAAGCCATCGAGGCCATGCGGACCGCCGCTCGTTATCCGCTCAACCTGGAATTCGACCTGGCCACCGGTAAACGGGGTGATCGTGATGACCTGATCGAAGGCTTGATCCGCGAGTTGACCGGTGCCGAAGCCGTCACCGTGGTCAACAACAATGCCGCCGCCGTGCTGCTAGCGCTCAACAGTCTGGGCGCGCGCAAGGAAGGCATCATCTCTCGCGGCGAGCTGATCGAGATCGGTGGTGCCTTCCGGATTCCCGACATCATGGCCCGTGCCGGCGTCAAGCTGCATGAGGTCGGTACCACCAACCGTACTCACGCCCGCGACTACGAGGCCGCCATTGGTCCGCGCACTGGCCTGCTGATGCGGGTGCATTGCAGTAATTACAGCATCCAGGGCTTCACCACCCAGGTGGCTACTGCCGAGCTGGCACGTATCGCCCACCAACATGAATTGCCGCTGCTTGAAGACTTGGGCAGCGGTAGCCTGCTCGACCTTACCCGCTGGGGCCTGCCCGCCGAACCCACGGTACGCCAGGCCCTGGCCGATGGTGCCGATATCGTCACCTTCAGTGGCGACAAACTGCTGGGTGGTCCGCAGGCCGGGATCATCGTCGGCCATAAGGACTTGATCACCAGGATCAAGAAAAATCCGCTCAAGCGTGCGTTGCGCGTCGACAAGATCACCCTCGCTGCACTCGAGGCGGTGCTGGCGCTGTACCGCAATCCCGATCGCCTGGCCGAGCGCCTGCCCAGTCTGCGCCTGCTGACTCGCAACCAGGCCGAGATCCAGGCCCAGGCCGAGCGCCTGGCGCCTGAACTCAAGGCGCGCCTCGGTGAGCAATGGGCAATCAGCGTGGAGCCTGCGTTGGGCATGATCGGCAGTGGCAGCCAGCCGGTTGCGCGCTTGCCCAGTGCTGCGCTGTGCCTGCGCCCGCAAGTGTCGAAGAAGCTGCGCGGGCGCAGCCTGCATGTGCTGGAGCGAGCCCTGCGCGACCTGCCGGTGCCGGTGCTGGGCCGGATTGACGACGATGCCCTGTGGCTGGACCTGCGCCAACTGGATGACGAAACCCAGTGGCTGGCCCAGTTACCAGCTCTGCAGTTGGGGCCGGTGCAGTGATCGTTGGAACCGCTGGCCACATCGACCATGGCAAGACCGCACTGCTGCAGGCGCTAACTGGCCAAGCCGGCGACCAGCGGCAGGAGGAGCGCGCCCGCGGTATGACCATCGACCTTGGCTACCGCTATGCGGCGCTGAGCGAAGGCGCGCCGCTGACCGGCTTCATCGATGTGCCGGGCCACGAGCGTTTTATCCACAACATGCTGGCCGGCGCCCATGGCATCGACCTGGTGTTGTTGGTAGTGGCTGCCGACGACGGGGTCATGCCGCAGACCCGTGAGCATCTGGCGATCATCGAGCTGCTGGGTATTCCCCAGGCCTTGGTGGCGATCAGCAAATGCGACCGGGTCGAGCCGTCGCGCCTGGCCGAGGTGCAGATGCAAGTCAGTGAACTGCTGGCGCGTGGGCCGTATGGCGGTGCGCGGCAGTTTCCGCTGTCGAGCATCAGCGGGGAGGGCGTGGGAGCGTTGCGCCAAGCCCTGCTGGAGGCCGAAGCAGGTACGCGGCAACGCAGGGTGCACGGTGGTTTTCGCCTGGCCGTCGACCGTGCCTTTGCGGTTACCGGCGCGGGTGTGGTGGTCACCGGCACGGCACTGGCAGGGCGGGTCAGTGCGGGTGATACGTTGCTGCTGGGCAAGGCTGGCAAAGTGGTGCGCGTGCGTGGCCTGCATGCTCAGAACCAGGCCGCGTTGGTGGCAGAAGCCGGTCAACGGGTGGCGCTGAACATCGCTGCCGAGCGCCTGGCCGTGGAGCAGGTGCACCGGGGCGACTGGCTGGTGCCCGAGTGGTTGCATGCGCCCAGTGTTCGGGTGGATATCGAGCTGAACCTGTTACCTGATGAGACGCGTACTTTCGAACATTTCAGCGCCGTGCATGTGCACCTCGGCACTCAGGATGTTACGGCCCGGGTCGCCTTGCTCGAAGGCGAAAGCCTGGCTGCCGGCCAGCGCATGTTTGCCCAGTTGTTGCTCAACGCGCCGTTGCAGGCCGTGCACGGCGACCGCCTGGTGCTGCGCGATCAGCGTGCTCAGCGCACATTGGGCGGCGGCAAGGTGCTCGACCCGTTCGCACCAAGCCGCCAACGCCGCAGCGATGCCCGTCTGCAGCAGTTGCAGGTGCTGCGCGATGCAGCGGATCTGGAGCAGGCACTGCCAGCACTGCTTGCCAGTGCCCCGGGCGGTATTAGCCCGCAGCGACTCGAGCGGCAGTTCAACCGCCTGCGGGAAACCTGGCAGTTACCGGACGATGTGCGGGTGGTGGCCACCCGGCAGGGCCAACTGTTGTTCGCCAACGCCCAATGGCAGGCGCTCAAGCAGCAGGTTCTGGAACAGCTGGCGCGCTTTCACGAGCAAGAGCCCGACCAGCTCGGCCCTGACCGTGATCGCTTGCGGCGCTTTGTAGCCTTGCCTCTGGAACGGCCGGCATTCGTCAGTTTGCTGGATGAACTGCTCGACGACAGCGCCATCGCCAGCAGCGGGCCATGGCTGCATCTGCCCGATCACAAGGTACAGTTGAGCGAAGCCGACAGTGCATTGTGGGCACGTCTGCAGCCGAAGTTGATCGCTGGGCAATTTGACCCACCCTGGGTCAGGACGCTGGCGAGTGAGGAGAACCGTGCCGAAGCCGATGTGCGCCTGTTATTGCGCAAGTTGGCGCGGCTGGGCCTGGTGCATCAGGTAGTGCGCGACCTGTTCTACCCAGAGGCGACGCTACAGCGCATGGCAGCGTTGATGTTGGGGCAGGCCAGCGAAACGACGATAGTGCAGGTTTCCGCGTTTCGCGATATGTTGGGCATCGGTCGCAAGCGCAGTGTGCAGATTCTGGAATACTTCGACCGTATCGGCCTGACCCGGAGGGTGGCCGACCAGCGTCACATCCGCGCCGACAGCGCCCTGGCCCAACAGCAGGCCAGGCACTGAGTTCAAGGAAGGCAATCGCGCCCGGTGGCGCGGCCGGGCTTCAAACCCGGTTGGGGACGGCAGCCGTTCCCGGGCAGGTTCGACTCCCGCTGCCTTCCGCCATTTTTTCACCCTTTAGGGCCTCTTCGCGGGTGAACCCGCTCCTACACAGGAAACGCTATCGTCGTAGGAGCGGGTTTACCCGCGAAGAGGCCCTAAAGGGCGCTGATCAAGCCCGCTCGCCACACAAATCCAGGACAAACCAGTGGTCTGCTGCGTCGGCATCCAACCCCGCGCCCAGCAGTGCCACCATCTTGCCCAGTGCCGCTTCACGGGTCATGCCACCGCCACTGACCAGCCCGGCCCCGCGCAAGCGGTTGCCCGCTGCATAGGTGTCGAACACCACCGAGCCTTCCGGGCACTGGCTGATCGCTGCCAGCATCACGCCGCGCTGGCGCGCTGCGCTCAGCACATTCAGCAGCGCCTGGTCATCTGACGGCCCGGTACCGCTGCCGTAGCACTCCAGCAGCAAACCCTGCACACCACTGTCGATCAAGGCCTGCAAATGCCCGGCCTGCAGCCCTGGGAACACTGGCACGACCGCCAGGTTGACCGGCTTGCGCGGCTGCCTGTAGCCCAGCTCGGCAGGGATCGTATCGGCCCGCTCAGCGTCACGATGGCGTGGCAGCGCCGCAAAGGCATCGAACGCTTCGCTGCGCAGCTTCGACGCCCGACAGCCATGCAGCAGCTGACCGTGGAAGTACAGCTGCACGCCCTCTTCCAGGCCTTGTTCGAACTGGCGCAATGCGCCGCACAGGTTGTCCCAGGCATCGCTGTCCGGGGCACCTGCCGGCAGCATCGAGCCGGTCAGCAACACTGGTACGGGCAAGCCAAGCAACAGGAACGACAACGCTGCAGCGCTGTAGGCCATGCTGTCGGTGCCGTGCAGCACCAGCACGCCATCGTGGCCCGCTACATCCACCGCCTCGACGATGGCATCGCGCATCGCCAGCCAGTTGTGCTGTTGCATGTTGGCGCTGTCGAGCAGCGGGTCCAGCTCGTGCAGCGTCCATTGCACCTGGGGTGCATTGGCCATCTGGGCAAAGTGTTCACGCATCCGCGCTTCAAAACCACCGGCCGGTGCCAGGCCTTCGGGGGTTTCGAGCATGCCGATGGTGCCACCGGTATAGAGAACGAGAAGATTCTTTACTGCGCGCATGGAAAGCATCCGTAGCAGTGAGCGGAGAAAGAAAAGCCGCCCGCGGAAGGGGCGGCTGGGCAGGGGAGGATATCAGCGCTGCGGCTGAACTTGGCCGACTGCTTTGTCAGTGGCTGTTTCCACCTGAGGATTGGCAGGCCAGGCATTGCGGTCCAGGTCCAGGTCGGCAAACTTGGACGAGTCGAACACAGGCTGCTTTACACCGGCCTTGCGCTGGTCGTCGTAGTCGCGCATGACTCGCAGGCCGACCTTGAACAACATGGCCAGGGCCACCAGGTTGACGAAGGCCAGGCAGGTCATGGTGATGTCGGCGAAGGCGAACACGGTCGACAGGTCTTGCATCGAACCCCACACGACCAGTGCCAGCACCAGGCCACGGAACACCATCAACACTACGCGGTTACGGCTGAGGAACTGCAGGCTGTTCTCGCCGAGGTAGTAGTTGTAGAGGATGCAGGTGAAGACGAACAGCGACAGCGCCACGCTGACGAACACCCGGCCCCAGTCACCGACTACGGCGGCCAGCGAGTTCTGGGTCAGGACAATGCCGTCGCCCTCGAAGCCCGGGGTGTAGAAGCCCGAAAGCAGGATCAGCAGTGCGGTGCAGGTGCAGATCAGGAAGGTGTCGAGGAACACGCTGAAGGCCTGGACCACGCCCTGCGCGCCCGGGTGTTTCACGGCAGCCACGGCAGCGACGTTTGGCGCACTGCCCAGGCCGGCTTCGTTGGCGAACACGCCACGCTTCACACCCATGACGATAGCGCTGCCGAGCAGGCCGCCGAAAGCCGGGTCGAGGCCGAAGGCGCTCTTGAAGATGGTTTCCAGCATGGCTGGCACGTGTTCGATCTGGGTGCCGATCACGTACAAGGTCACGCCGATGTAGGCCAGGGTCTTGACGGGTACCAGCAGGTCCGACACCGCCGCAATGCGCTTGATGCCGCCGATGAAGGTGATGGCCATCAGCACGGCCAGGACAATACCGCTGTGGCTTGGGTCGAAGGCAAAGGCGTTCTGCAGCGAATGGGTCATGGTGTACGACTGCAGGCCGATGAAGGCGAAGCCGTAGGTGACCAGCAGCAAGACCGAGAACACGATGGCCATGTTCTTGCGCTTCAGCCCGTGCTGGATGTAATAGGCCGGGCCGCCACGGTACAGGCCATCGCCATCAGCGCGCTTATACACCTGGGCGAGGGTGCATTCGAAGAAGCTGCTGGACATGCCTACCAGTGCGGTGACCCACATCCAGAACACCGCACCTGGGCCACCCAGGGTGACTGCGATACCGACACCGGCGATGTTGCCGGCGCCCACGCGGCCGGCCAGGCTCAGCATCAGGGCCTGGAAGGAGCTCAGCTGGCCTGCCTGGCCACGCAGCGATTCCTTGAACACGCTGAACATATGGGTGAAGTGGCGGAACTGGACGAACCGGGAGCGGATG
Organism: Pseudomonas sp. BP6; assembly: GCF_017875935.1. Lineage (NCBI taxonomy): Bacteria > Pseudomonadati > Pseudomonadota > Gammaproteobacteria > Pseudomonadales > Pseudomonadaceae > Pseudomonas > Pseudomonas sp. BP6. The sequence continues at coordinate 4,766,510 of NZ_JAGINI010000001.1, read as the reverse complement.
GTGAAGTAGCTACCCAGCCCTACGATCAGCACGATGAGGAGTTTCCCCGAAAGGAAATCGTTGATTACTTCGAGCATTGGAAAATGACCTCGATTCTTATTCTTCGTGTGGAAATACCAGCGGACGGCAGGCGCACCGCTATTCGTTGGGGCGCATGGTTGGCTATGACAAGAGTGGTTACAATTTCGCGGATTGCTCTGACTTGATGCGAGTTGATGCTACAATGGCGTCATTCGCGTCACCTGGATCCCGCATATGAGCGATCATTTCGCTACCAACCTCAAACTTGCCTGCAGCCATTACCGCTCTATTTCCGAAGTTTGCCGCCAGTTGTCGATCAACCGCGCGCAGTTCAACAAGTACCTGAGCGGGCAAAGCCGTCCGACGGCTTTCAACCTGAAGCGTATCGGCGACTTCTTCGGTGTCGAGGATTACGAACTGAACCTGCCCGCCGAGCAGTTCGCCCGTCTGATCGGTGCGCGGGTATCGCCCCGGGCCCAGCAGTCCAGTGACCCGATCAGCGAGTTGTTCCGCCCGTTGCACGAACATGGCGGCAACCTTTCGCGCTATTGCGGTTACTACTTCGAGTACTCCAACTGCATGTCGGTGCCGGGCACGATCCTCGTGTCGCTGGTGCACCTGTGGGAAGAACGCGGCCGTTTTCTGTTCGAGCGCCAGGAACGGCAGGAGCGCTCCAGCGCCACCGATCAGCATGCCGAGGTACGCTGTCGCTACCTGGGGGCGGCGTTCCAGTTGCAGGACCGGATGTTCCTCATCGACTACGAGTCGCTGACGTTCAACGAGATGAGCCAGACCATCCTCATCCCCAGCTTCAAAAGCCGCATCACCCGGTTGAATGGCCTGAAGGCCGGCGTATCCAGCGGCGACCGGCGCAACCCGGCCTGTACCCGGGTGGTATGGGAATACCTGGGCGAGGAGATCAATCGCATTAATGCGTATCGACAGGTGAAACTGTACCGGCCGGATGATCCACGCATAGACGACGATGTGCGTAAGCGGTTGAGTGTGGCGCCGTTGCGCGATGGTCTGTTCGAGATCGAGTAATGCTCAACGCCTTAAGCATTGTCGAGGATGAACGCTGCTACTGCGTCCGCAACCTGGTCCGCTATCGCGGGAGCCCTGCGCAAATGTGCCGCGATGCCATGGTCGCAGTCGGTAAGAAACAGGCATTGCAAGCGCGACGCTGAAACTGCTCGCATCAAGGCGAGGGTAACTTCTTCAGGAATCGGGCTATAGCGTTCAGTGCCGGCAATCCACAGGTTGCCAGCGCTGGTGCCAGGGCCTTTGCCGAATCTCTGGGAGTTGAGCCCGTCGTACTCGCCGATCACCATCAATACTCTTCCACGAAACTGGTTGAGGAAGGTGTAGCTATCGCTCTCCAGAAAACCGAAAGGCTTGTTGATGGCAGCAGTGAATGCTGGGCCGAACGGCGCCTGGTAGGCGTGGTCTGGATAAACTGCTGGGCAGATTAATACGATGTTGTCCACTTGTGGCAACTGTGCTGCAAGCTTGAGCGTAATTGCCGCGCCAAGGCTGTGGCCTATGAGCGTTCGGCATCGAGGCGCGATATGCGCGTGGAAACGCTGTGCTTCATCAAGGTTCGTAGCCAGTGACGGCGACATTGCGCCTGGTTCGCTGGCGAGGCTATGGCCTGACAGATTGCCAGTGAGTGAACCAATGCCTGCGGCTTGCAGGCGATAAAGCAGGGGGTTGAGCCGGGTAAAGTCGGAACGCGCGCCCCCCAAAACGAATGCTGGAGCTGCGCGCTCGATATCAGGTACCAGCAATCGCGCCTGTTGCTGGTAGTTTCCAAAGACTTCATTGATGAACAGCTCTTTGCCTGGGGCGGGCTCGTCAAACTGCCACTTCACGCGCTGCGGGGAAGTCTTTTGAATGTGCATGGTGCTCTCTAGAAGAACTGGTTGAGCCATTCGCCGAGCGGGTTGCCCGTATCGAGCAGCAGTTTGAGTGCCATGATGCAGCAGACGCTGACCAGCAGCGGTTTTATGAGGCGTGAGCCGAAGCGTACTGCGCAGCGTGCCCCCAATTGCGCGCCCAGAAAGGCGGCGAGCGCCATTGCCAGCGCCAGCGGCCAGATGATCGCCCCGCTGAGAGAAAAGACTGACAATGCGCCCAGGTTACAGGCTGCGTTCAAAAGCTTGCTGGTGCATACGGCTTGAATGAGGTGCTGGCCCAGGAGGACCACGCAAGCCAGCATGAAGAACGAGCCGACTCCAGGGCCGAAGATGCCGTCATAAAAGCCAATGAATGGTGCAGCCGTCACGCAGAATAGGCTAGTCGATACCTTTGCCTTGCGCGCTTGTTCATTCGGCTTTGGACTGAAGGCAAAGTAGGCGGCGATCAGGATCAGCAGTGGTGGGACGCACGCCTGCAAAACGCTTTTGGGGACGTAAGTTATCGACAAGGCTCCCAACGCCCCACCGATGAACGACATGACAGCCATGGGACTGCCTCGTCTCCAGTCGATCATGCCTTTGCGGGCGAAGGCGCACGTAGCCGAAACCGTAGCCGAAGCTGCCTGGAACTTGTTTGTGGCAATAGCTGCCAAGGGTTCTACACCGGCAATAAACAGCACCGGGAGCGTGATAAGGCCACCGCCGCCGGCGATAGCATCAAAAAAGCCGGCCATCAGTGCAACCAGTGCGAGTAGCAGAACAAACGTCAAGTCGATTTCGATCATGGGGTATTTTCCTGTGCTCAACCACGGACCAGCAGCGGGTCTTCAGCGAGCACCAACGGTACGGCGAAGGGGGAGTATCCGAATTGACGGATAAGCAGGCGCCGGTTGTCCTGGACCTTGTCGCGGCCGTGCAAGGCTCGGCTGTTGTTGATCAACAGTGCGCTGTCAGGTTGCAGGGCAAACGTCAGCGGTTGTGCAGTGCTCAGTGCTTTTTGAAAGGCGCTGAACGCGCGCGCCGCAGCGTTGCAGGCACGTTCATTCAGACTGAAGCGATAGCTGTTGTATCGAACAGAGAAACCACCATTGGGCTCGAACTGCAGCATTGAAACTGCTTTGCCAGCATTGCCCTGTCCCTGAGTGAAGCAGTCACTGCGTGTGAAGTCGAAAGACTTTGAAGTCAGCGCAAGTGTGTCCAGGTTACTCAAGCGTTCGATGATTTCCCGGAGTGGGAAGACATTCGTAGGTTCATTGGCGGGGTTCCAGCGCGCAGTGAGAATCAGTGCTGAGGGAGCAGGGGAGTGAGCGTTGCTGGCGTTTGTTGAGCAGTTGTAAGGTGCTTCAGTGTGTGGCCCTAAGTGCAAGCCCGCATGCGAGCTGGTTTCAACCTCCAGGCAAGGATCTTCGTCGGGTCGCGGGACGCGGCCACCGCCCTTGAAGTTGCCGACCAGGCGGACCTGTTTGCCATCGTTGTCGATATCGAAGGCGAAACTGCGGTGGCGTACGAGCTCCAGCAGCAGTTGATTGCGCGAGGCAAGGTATTGGCAGCGAGGGCTTTGCGCCAGGGCGGTAATGTCGGGTAGGTATTCTGGTATTGGCTCGTTGGCACAGTGCATCTGCCTGTACATCAAGGCAGATAGATGGCCTTCACTGAAGCGCTGGAGGAGCGCACGCTGTTCTTCACTCAAGGCCTTTTCGAGTTGATCGGCGAATATACGAGCCTGAAGTGCTACTCCTTTAGCCTCCGGTCCACCCAAATCAGCAAGGGTTTGGCTTGCAAAGGCTATGGCCTGGCTTTGCTCTGGGTAAAAATCCAGGTACGCAGCTTCGGAATGAGGCATTGAACGTTCCTTGTAGTTTTTTTGTGAGGCTCCCTGCCTGGCAAGTGGGGAGTCGACTATTCAATGCAGTTATGCCGATACGTGGAAGTCAGCCCATTCCTTGTGTGTCGTAGGAGATTTCTGCCTGTGGCGGTATTGAACGGTGAAACTGTGGAATCGCTCCCGCCTGCGGCATCCAACGGGGCCGGTGTTGGACTTCCCGGGCAGGAAACCGCAAAATAACCCCTTTACTCCATCAACCTCTCCGGATCTGCTGACTCTATGCGTATGCGCCTAATGCTGTTGGGTGGTGGCAATGCCCTCGGGCAAGCGCTGATTCGTCTTGGGGCCGAGGAGGACATCGCATTCCTGGCACCGCGCCCGCCCGAGAACGGCTGGGCGCCCTCAAGCCTCACTCAGCTGCTCGATGACCATCGCCCCGACGCCCTGGTCAACCTGGCCTATTACTTCGACTGGTTCCAGGCCGAGTCGGTCAGCGAGCAGCGCCTGGCCCAACAGGAGCGGGCGGTGGAGCGGTTGGCAGAGCTGTGCCAGCACCATCAGATCACCTTGGTGCAGCCATCCAGCTACCGTGTGTTCGATGGTTCGCGGGCCACGGCCTATAGCGAAAAGGACGAGCCAGTGCCGCTGGGCTTGCGTGGCCAGGCCCTTTGGCGCATCGAGCAGAGCGTGCGTGCGACCTGCCCGCAGCATGTGCTGCTGCGCTTTGGCTGGTTGCTGGATGAGAGTATCGATGGCGCGTTGGGCCGCTTCCTGACCCGTGCCGAGCAACCACAAGAGCTGCTGCTGGCCGATGATCGACGTGGCAACCCGACGCCGATCGATGATGCCGCCCGAGTGATCCTGTCGGTACTCAAGCAACTTGATTGCAATGCGCCGCTGTGGGGCACCTACCATTACGCCGGCAATGAGGCGACCACGCCGCTGGCGCTGGGCCAGGCGATCCTCGCCGAGGCCGGTCAATACCGCCAGCTGGCCGTGCAGGCCCCCACGGCGCAGGCCCATGCCGCGCGTCCGGATGCCAGCGAAGAGCCACAGCATGCGGTACTGGCCTGCAAGAAAATCCTTCATACCTTCGGTATCAAGCCGCGTGCCTGGCGCGCTGGCTTGCCACCTCTACTGGACCGGTTCTACCGCCATGGCTGACGCTGACGCCCCCATCCTGATCACCGGCGGTGCCGGCTTCATTGGCTCCCACCTGTGCGATGCGTTGTTGGACAAAGGTTACGCCGTACGCATTCTCGACGACTTCTCCACCGGCCGACGAAGCAATCTGCAGGTCGACCACCCCCGGCTGGAACTGATCGAAGGTGATGTTGCCGATGCCGGGCTGGTCACTCAGGCTGCGGCTGGTTGCCGTGCTGTGGTGCATCTGGCCGCGGTGGCCTCGGTTCAGGCCTCGGTCGAAGACCCGGTGCGTACTCACCAGAGTAACTTCATCGGTACCCTCAACGTTTGCGAAGCCATGCGCGTGCATGGGCTGCGTAGGGTGCTGTTCGCCTCCAGCGCAGCGGTGTACGGCAACAATGGTGAAGGGGAGTCGATTTCCGAAGACACACCCAAGGCGCCGTTGACACCTTATGCCGTGGACAAGCTGGCCAGTGAGCAGTACCTGGACTTCTACCGCCGCCAGCATGGCCTGGAGCCGGTGGTGTTCCGCTTCTTCAACATCTTCGGGCCACGGCAGGACCCTTCCTCACCGTATTCCGGGGTGATCAGCATCTTCTGCGAGCGTGCTGTACAGGGCTTGCCGATTACAGTGTTCGGTGATGGCGAGCAGACGCGGGACTTCCTTTACGTGGGCGACCTGGTGCAGGTGATGGTGCAGGCACTGGAGCAGCCGCAGGTCGAGGAGGGGGCGGTGAACATCGGGCTGAACCAGGCGACCTCACTGAACCAGTTGCTGGCTGCGCTGGAGAAGGTTGTGGGGCGCTTGCCAGCGATCAGCTATGCGGCGGCGCGATCGGGTGATATCCGCCATTCGCGAGCGGATAACCAGCGGTTGTTGGCGCGGTTCGATTTTGCGCAGGTGACGCCGATGGTTGAAGGCCTGGCAAAGCTTCTCGGTAAAGGCTGAACCCCTCGGGGCTGCGCCGCGGCCCTGAAATCACCCATGCCGCACCCTTCTGCGCTGGCAATCTTCGGGATGTAAGGCCCGCCCATCCTGGCTGCGGACCTGCAATATCTCAAGCGCTTGCCCCGTCACGCCGTCCACCAGTTCCGAACGCGTTTCACCCGCCTCGAACAGAAACCGCTCCCCCCACTGCCTCAAACCAATCACCACTGGAAACACCGACCGCCCTTTATCGGTCAACACATATTCCTTGTAGGCACTGCCATCCGATGCCGGCTGTGTCATCAGTAACCCACTTTCCACCAACAGCTTTAGCCGCGAGGTGAGGATGTTCTTCGCCAGCCCCAGGTTCTTCTGAAATTCACTGAAACGCCGTAGGCCGTCAAAGGCATCGCGCAGGATCATCAGCGCCCAACGGTCACCCAGCACCTCCAGAGCCCGGGCCACGGGGCACTGCGCATTGTTTTCATCGAGCATGGGGCACGCCTGTCTTGATTATCTGGTTGCAGATTAAAACCACTTTTGTTAAATAGCCAGCGTGTGGTTTCAAATTGAAACCAGATTCCAGAGGCTTGCCCAATGATACCTTCGCTGACACGCTGGATAACCCTGTTGCTTGCCACCACCAGTGCGATGGCTGTGGCGACGGTGTACTTCGCTCAACCGCTGCTTGAGTCGATGGCTGCTGAGTTGGGGGTGGCGCAGCAGCAGATTGGCTGGGTAGTCGGCGCGACCCAGGCGGGCTACGCCCTGGGGCTGCTACTGATTGTGCCGCTCGGGGACTTGGTCGACCGTAAACGTCTGTTGCTTGGCCAGTTGCTGTTCTCGGCGCTTGCGCTGGTCGGCGTTGGCATGGCGCCGAACTGGGCAATATTGCTGCTGGCTCTGGCTATCACCGGGTTGATGGCCGTCATGGTGCAGGTGATGGTGGCTCATGCCGCGAGCCTGGCCTCACCTGGCCAGCAAGGGCAGGCGGTAGGCACTGTCACCAGTGGTGTGGTGCTGGGCATTCTGCTGGCACGGCTGGCTTCGGGCGGGCTTGCCGACCTGGCCGGTTGGCGAAGTGTGTACCTGGTCGCCGCAGGGCTCTTGATGTTGTTGGCGCTGGTGCTGTGGCGCAGTCTGCCCGGCGGGCAGCCGATGAGGAGCCGGCCGCGTTACGGGGCGCTGATCATGGCCCAGTTCAGTTTGTATCGGCACGACAGGTTGCTGCGCCAGCGCGGCGTGTTCGGTGTATTGATCTTCGCTGCATTCAGCGTGCTTTGGAGCGCCATGGTCATGCCGCTAAGCGCTGCGCCGCTGGCGCTGAGCCATACCGAGATCGGCCTGTTTGGCCTGGCAGGTGTCGTGGGTACGCTGGCGGCTTCGCATGCCGGGCGTCTGGCCGACCATGGGCGGGGTGAGCGTACAACCGGGGTGTCGTTGGCCCTGCTGACGTTGTCGTGGCTGCCAACAGCGTTCGTCGAGCATTCATTGCTGGCCTTTGTGCTGGGTGTGCTGATGCTGGATTTTGCCGTGCAGGCAGTGCATGTCACCAACCAGAGCCTGTTGCTGACCGGACGTGGTGCGATGGCTAGCCGTTTGATCGGCGCCTACATGTGTTGCTATTCGCTGGGCAGCGGTTTGGGGGCGGTGTTGGCGAGCTGGGTGTTTGCACACTGGGGCTGGGTTGCGGTGTGTGGGCTTGGCATGGGCATCAGTGCCGCCGCGCTGTGCTACTGGCTATGGCTGCAGCGCGCGAGGGCGGCCGAGGCCGCCCTGCAATGTTCAGGTCAGAACTTGTAGCCTAGGCCGACCATGTATACCCACGGGTCGACGTCGACGTCGACCTTGGTCTTGCTGTAGCCAAGGGCGGTCGGGCCGTTGACGCTGGCCTTGGTGTCGATGTCGACGTACCAGACCGAGGCGTTTACCAGCAGGTTGTCGGTCAGCATGTAGTCCATGCCCAGTTGGCCGGCGATACCTACCGAATCCTGCAGCTTGAGGTTGCTGAAGCCTTGTTGCTTGCGTGCGCTGCTCAAGTCTTCGTCAAAGAACAGGGTGTAGTTGATACCGACGCCAGCGTACGGCTGGAAGCGCGAATTTGGCTCCATTGGGTAGTACTGCAGCGACAGCGTCGGCGGCAGTTGCTTGATGTCCGCCAGCTTGCCGTCCAGCCCGCCGCCCAGACCTTTTACGGCGACAGTGTGCTTGAACGGGGTAGCTGCCAGCAGCTCCAGGCCGATGTGGTCGGTGAGCATGTAGGCAAAGGTCAGGCCCAACTGGGTATCGCTGTCCAGGGTCGCCTTGGTGCCCGACACCTTGTTACCGTCGAACTTGAGGTCGCCGCTGCTCTCGTTCGGGGCGGTGGTGATGGCGCCTGCGCGCAGGATCATGTCCCCCGCCTGATAGGCGTGGGCGGCAGGGGCGGCGAGCGCAAGGGCCACAAGCGAGGCACCCAGCAAGGACTTGTTCATGGAAGCTCCCAAAGGACGTTATTAATCGAGTAGTCCAATGGTACGGAGCTGGTTAAACGGAAAGTTTGACCCAGCTCAACGAAGCGTCTTCACGAATTCGAAACAGTTCTCATCTCAGCTCATAAGCGTAGATTTTCTCGGCTTCCATTTGGTAGCCAGCGTCGGCCAGCTCGCTGCTGGAAGCTCTAACCTGCATCTTTCCCTCGATCCAGTAGGGCTGGTAGAGGTCTTCGACGCGCACGCCCATCTCGCTGAAAATATGCACGATCTGGTTCGGTGGTGGCGGCGGCACGTGGATGCACGCGCCATAGTAAGGGACCAGCAGGAATTCGGTGGTGCGGCCTTCCTCGCTGACCTCCAGGGGCACGATGTAGCCGGGCAGTTTGACCTGTTGGCCGTCGAGGCTTTTTACCACTGGCGCGTCGGGCGCCTGCTGGCGCGCGGGCGGGGCGGATTCGGCAGACAATGCGCTGCTGAGCTGTGACATGTCGTGCAGCGGAGCCAGTTGCGGCGGGATGACCGGTGCACCTTCAGGGATCAGCGCGGGCCAGTCCAGCTCCTTGGGTTCGGCGGCCCACAGAGGCATCGCTACCAGCAACAGCAGGGCCAGCAGCATGTGCATTGCCGGCCTCTTCGCGGGCATGCCCGTTCCCATAGGTACTGCACAAGGTCCGAAGCCTGCGGGGCTCCCTGTGGGAGCGGGCGTGCCCGCGAGGCAGGCGGTGAGGTGTTTGATCATTACGCGCACTCAGACGTGGATGGACAGGCCGTCGGCCAGCGACTGGCGGTAAGCCCGCCACGCCGGCACGCTGCCCATCAGCAACGCGGCCCCCATGATGATAGCCAGCAAGGTCCATTCATGAGTACTTGGCAGAGCCAGTGGCAAATACAAACCATAGTTGGCCTGCACATACCCCTGTGCCAGGGCGATACCCGCATATAGCAAGCCAAGCCCGGCCACGATCCCGACCGACGCCAGTGACTGTGCTTCAAGTACCAGCAACCCTGCAATATGCCAAGGCCGGGCCCCGACCGAGCGCAAGATCGCCATTTCTCGGCGGCGTTCGTTGAGGCTGGTGAGAATCGCCGTGAGCATGCCGATCAAACCGGTCAGCACCACGAATAGTGACACCACGAACAATGCCTGCTCTGCGGTGCCCATCAGGCTCCACAGCTCTTGCAGGGCGACCCCAGGCAGGATCGCCAGCAACGGCTCGCTACGGTATTCGTTGATTTCCCTCTGCAGACTGAAGGTTGCGATCTTGCTGTTCAGGCCAAGCATGAATGCAGTGATGGCAGCAGGTTGCAGGTCCATCGTACGGGCCTGCTCGGCGCTGATGCGCCCGGCGCCACGGGCGGGTACGCCGTTGTGCCAGTCGATATGGATCGCCTCCATGCCGCCCAGGCTGATATGCAGGGTGCGGTCGACGGGGGTACCGGTGCGCTTGAGTACGCCGACCACGGTAAACGGCTTGTCGTCGTGCTTGACCAGACTGATTGCGGCCACGCCGTGGGCCAGCACCAGCTTGTCACCCAGCTTGTAGTGCAATGCCTCGGCCACTTCGGCGCCGAGCACCACCTCGAACGGGTCGTTGGCAAACTCTCGCCCCTGGCTCAGTTGCAGATGCTGGCGGCGGCCGTACTGGTAATGGCTGAAGTAATCTGTGGTGGTGCCCATCACTCTGTAGCCGCGGTGCGAATCGCCCAGCGAGATCGGGATTGCCCACTTCACCCGTGGGTCCTGTGCATAGTGCTGGAAGCTGTCCCAGCGGATGTTATTGGTCGCGTTGCCAATGCGGAACACCGAATACAGCAGCAGGTTCACCGAGCCAGAGCGTGCGCCGACGATCAGGTCGGTGCCGCTGATGGTGCTGGCGAAGCTGGCACGGGCTTCGGTACGGACCCGCTCAACAGCCAGCAGCAGGCACACCGACAGGGCAATGGCGAAGGCGGTCAGAAAAGCGGTGAAGCGGCGGTTGGCCAGGCTGGCCAAGGCAAGGCGGAGCAGGTACATCAGGCCTCCCGGGGCTTGGCGGCACGGTTCAGTTCAGCAAGCGACAGGTGGCGGTCGAACAGCGGTGCCAGGCTCTGGTCGTGGCTGACGAACAGCAGGCTGGCACCGGCGGCGCGGCACTCATCGAACAGCAGGCGGATGAACGCTTCGCGGGTGTCTGCATCCAGAGCCGAGGTCGGTTCGTCGGCAATCACCAGCTCAGGCTGGCCGATCAGTGCGCGGGCGGCGGCGACCCGCTGCTGCTGGCCGATCGACAGGCTGTCGGCGCGGCGGGCAAGCATGGCAGGGTCGCCCAGGCCCAGGTGGGTCAGCAGCGTGCTGGCCGCCTGGTCAACACTGCCATGGCGCTGCTCGGCGCGTGCCTTGCGGCTGCGCGAGAAGCGGCAGGGCAGCTCGACGTTTTCACGTACCGAGAGGAACGGCAGCAGGTTGAACTGCTGGAAGATGTACCCTGTGTGATCGACCCGAAAGCGGTCGCGGGCGCCCTGGCTCAGGCTGCCGAGATCCTGGCCGAGCAACTGGATGCGGCCCTGGGCTGGCACGTTCACCCCGCCCAGCAGGCCCAGCAAGGTCGTCTTGCCACTGCCGCTAGGGCCTTTGAGAAACAGTGCCTCACCAGCGTCCAGGCGCAATGCCGGAATATCCAGCAGCGGCGGGTGGCCTGGCCAGGCGAACACCAGGTCATGCAGATCGATCAACGGCTGGTTCATTCAGAAGGCGACCGCTGCCTTGGCCGGCGTGGTTTCCACGCCTTTCTGGCCATTGGGACCGATCAGTTGCACGTTGATTTTCTGGGTGGCGGGGAAGGCCTTGAACAGCGGCGCCAGGTCCAGCTGGGTCAGTTTGTCGGGGTTGGCGCAGGTCAGCTGATAATGGGCGCCGATGTCGCTGTGCTGATGGCCGTGTTCGTGTTCGTGTTCATGCTCGTCACCATCGTCATCGGCCTTCGAAGCGTCACCGAACAGAGGGCTTTCCAGCGCCTGCTGCTCTTCCTTGCAGTCTGCGGCAGCAGAAAGGCCGAACAGCTTCAGTGGTTGTTCAAGTTGCTGGCGCACGGCGGCAACTTTGGCCTTGTCGGCATCGCTGCTGGCGGCATGCTCGAAGCCGACCAGATTCATTGCCGGGCTGTCCAGCTCCAGTTCCAGTGTATTGCCATCGAGCACTGCGTTGAGCTTGGCTACGCCATGCTCGTGGGCGCCGAGGGAGCCGTGGGCGTGGTCATGATCATGGTCATGTTCATCGTGGGCATGGGCCGCGGCCAGTGGCAGCAGAGCGAAGGGCAGGGCAAGCAGCAGGCGACGCATGGATGACTCCGGAGCGGGCTGGAAGATTGGGTTATGTTATAACAAGGTTTCGGCGCGCCGCCAGCCTGCGTGGCGTATGTTTCATGTTGCGGTAGCATGGCTGCATTGACGTGAGTTCAAGGAATGCATCATGAGAGTTCGTGGACAGATTGGTGACTGGCCGGTGGACCTGACCATCGAGCTGACGCCTGAAGAGTGGGCGCAGCTTGGGCGGCAGACCGAGGTGCCGGTGGCAGCCCAGGCGGCTGCGACAGCTGCGGTGGCCGGGCCGCGCCAAAATGACGCTCAGTGGGCTGCGGCGCGTGATGTGTTGCGTCTGGCAGGACAGATGAGCGGGCCGGAATTGCTGGACCGCCTGGAAGGGCTGTCAGGGAGTACGGCGGCGGGCAAACGGCTGCTGGTGCGTTTGCGGCACAGCAGTGAGGTCAAGGTGGAGAGTGGCGTGGATGCGCCGGTTTATCACTGGGTAGGGTGAGCGCTGTCTTGCTCAAAATCTGAAAGTCTGCGCGGTCGCCCGTAGGAGCGGGTTTACCCGCGAACACCGGCAGAGCCGGTGCCATCCACTGTGTCGGTTTCTTCGCGGGCATGCCCGCTCCCACAGGTCCAGCGCAGGCTTCAAGGTCACTCAGAACATTGCCGCCGACAGCTTGCGACGATAAACACCAACCAGCGGGTGATCGCCACCCAGCAAATCGAACACCTGCAACAGCGCCTTTTGCGGCAGCCCGTTCTCGTAGCCACGGTTACGCTGGAACAGCTTCAGCAGCCCTTCCAGCGCCGCCTCGTACTGCTGGCGCGCCAGTTGCTGAATGCTCAGCTGATAAGCCGCCTCGTCGTCTTGCGGGTTCTGCGCCAGGCGGCTTTTAAGGTCAGCCACTTCCGGCAGGCTGGCAGCCTGGCGCAGGAAGGTCAGCTGGGCCTTGGCACCGGCCAGTGCAGCTTTGTGTTCGTCAGTCTTGACCGCATCCAGCACCACTTGCGCTTCGCCCAGCTCGCCACGCTCGGCCAGGCAGCGGGCATATAGGATCAGCGCTTCGGCATTGCTGTTGTCCTCACCCAGCAGCGCCTGCAACAGCGCTTCGGTTTCGGCAAAACGGCTTTCGGCAAACAGCGCCTTAGCCTGTTCCAGTGGCGAGGCGGTGGGCGCGGTTGGCATTTGTACATGCGGCTCGAGCATGGCGCGGATCGCCGATTCCGGTTGTGCCCCGGCAAAGCCGTCTACCGGCTGGCCGTCCTTGAACAGCACCACTGTCGGCAGGCTACGGATGCCGAACTGGGCAACCACCTGTTGCTCCACGTCGCAGTTGATCTTGGCCAGCAGCAGTTCGCCCTGGTAACCCTCGGCAATCTTTGCCAGCAATGGCATCAGTGCCTTGCACGGCGCGCACCACTCGGCCCAGAAGTCCACCAGCACCGGTTTGTGGAAGGAGTTCTCGATCACCAGTTGCTGGAAGTTGGTATCGGTGGCGTCGAAAATGTAAGGCGTGTCTTGGGTCATCGCGACTCTCGCAAACTCGTGTATGGCAACACTATAAGGTGTCGCGACTGGCGTGGTACAGGCTGACCCGGCGGAATTCGTGTGGCTCGGCCAGGTCCGGCAGGGTCAGTGCTTCAAGCACGCCCAATTGCTGGTACAACGGGTGGCGAAAGTCACGTACCCGCGAGTCGGCCACCAGGGCCTGGTGACCGCGGCTCAGGAAGGCATCCAGCAGCGGCAGGTTGGCGCGGTCGTACAGCACATCGGCAACCAGGATCAGGTCGAAGCGGTCTTCCTCGGCAAAGAAATCGCTGCTGTAGCTTAGGGTCACCCCGTTCAGTGCCGCATTCGCACGGCAGGCATCGAGGGCCAGCGGGTCGAGGTCGCAGGCCACCACTTCCAGTGCACCGGCGTGTGCAGCAGCAATGCCGGCGATACCAGAGCCGGCACCAAAGTCCAGCACGCGCTTGCCCGCCACCCACTCCGGGCGTTCGGCCAGGTAGCGGGCCATTGCCAGGCCACTGGCCCAGCAGAAGCTCCAATAGGGCGGCTCTTCGAGAATGCGCCGGGTTTCTTCGCTGCTGAAGGCGCGATCCATGTTCTGGTCGTCGATCAGCCATAGCTTCAGGTCGCAATCGGGCAGTTCGCTGACGATCAGGCGCGCTTCGCCGATCAGGCCGCTGAGGGCCTGTTGCAGGGCCAGCGGCGCCACTTAAGGCGCCTTCTCGAAACGCAGCGGGCCGGTGGCCTGGGTCTGTGCCTGGGTAATGCGCACAGGGGGCAGGTGCATGATCAGCTGGCCAGAGTTGCTGGCGCGGCCACGCAGTTCGACTCGGGCACCGGGCGGGAAGGCTTCGGGGTTGAAACGCAGGTGGTAGGGCAGTGCCTGGCCAGTACCGGTCAGCTTGCTGCTTGCCAGCAGGCGCTGCGGACGGTCGCGTTCGTCGATGACCAGCAAGGCCAGTTCCACGTCGGCACCTGCCGGGATTTCCAGCAAGGTGCCGCTCAGCTCGCGCTGGTAGGCCGGCAGCGGGCCCGGTACTTCGGCCTTGGCCGAGCGGGCAGGGGCGGGCGCCGGGTTGTCGGTCTTTGGCCTGTCGCTGCCGCAGGCGGCAAGCAGAGCGGCGCAGCACAGCACGACGAGCGCTCGGTAGTGCATGGGGTAGTCCTTCACGGGCATATTTCCCATGGATGTTAACCCCTTTGGCTTGTCTTGCCAGTGCAATGCGCTACCATGGCCCTCCCTTTTTTTGTTGCCTGCCACCATGCACTGTCCCTTTTGCGGTGCCAACGACACCAAGGTCATCGACTCTCGCCTCGTTGCAGAGGGCGAGCAGGTGCGCCGCCGCCGTGAATGCGTGGCCTGCGGCGAGCGCTTCACCACCTTCGAAACCGCCGAGCTGGTGCTGCCCCGGCTGATCAAGCAGGACGGCACGCGTCAGCCCTTCGACGAAGAAAAGCTGCGCGCCGGCATGCAGCGGGCGCTGGAAAAGCGTCCGGTCAGCGTCGAGCGCCTGGAAGCCGCGCTGGCGCACATCAAGAGCCGGCTGCGTGCCACTGGCGAACGCGAAGTCAAATCGCTGGTGGTCGGTGAAATGGTCATGGCCGAGTTGCGCAAACTCGATGAAGTGGCCTATATCCGCTTTGCCTCGGTGTACCGGCGCTTCCAGGACCTCGACGAGTTCCGCGAAGAAATCGACCGCCTGGCCCGTGAGCCAGCTAAAGAGTGAACATGCCCAGCCAAGCCGCCATCCTTGATGCCCACTACATGGCCCGCGCGCTGGAGCTGGCGCGCAAAGGCCTGTACACCACCCACCCGAACCCGCGGGTAGGCTGCGTGATCGTGCGTGATGGCGAGGTGGTTGGCGAAGGCTGGCACGTACGCGCCGGCGAGCCGCATGCCGAAGTGCATGCCCTGCGTCAGGCGGGTGAACTTGCCCGCGGGGCTTGTGCCTACGTCACCCTGGAGCCATGCAGCCACCATGGCCGTACGCCGCCATGTGCCGAAGCGCTGGTCAAGGCCGGTGTGGCGCGTGTAGTAGCCGCCATGCAGGACCCTAATCCGCAAGTGGCGGGACAGGGCCTGCGCCGCCTGGCCGAAGCCGGAATCGAAGTGGCCAGCGGGGTGCTCGAAGCCGAGGCCCGCGCCCTCAACCCAGGCTTCCTCAAGCGCATGGAGCACGGCCTGCCGTTCGTTCGCGCCAAGCTGGCCATGAGCCTGGATGGCCGCACAGCCATGGCCAGTGGTGAAAGCCAGTGGATCACCGGCCCGGCCGCCCGCTCGGCGGTACAGCGCCTGCGCGCCCGTTCCAGCGTGGTGCTGACCAGCGCCGCCAGTGTACTGGCCGATAACGCACGCATGACCGTGCGTGGCGCCGAGCTGGGTCTGGATGCCGAAACCACTGCCCAGGCACTCAGCCGCACACCCTTGCGAGTGTTGGTCGATGGCCGCCTGCGCCTGCCACTGGCTGCGCCGTTCTTCCAGGCCGGCCCGGCTCTGGTGGTGACTGCTGTCGCAGATGACCCGCGCTATGCCGCTGCCGGCCACGAATTGCTCAGCTTGCCGGGCGACAATGGCCAGGTCGACCTTGCGGCGCTGCTGCAGGCCCTGGCCGCCCGCGGCGTAAACGAAATCCTGCTGGAAGCTGGTGCTGGCCTGGTGGGTGCCTTTGCCAGGCAGGGCCTGGTCGATGAGTTCCAGCTGTTCGTCGCCGGCACCTTCCTCGGCTCCCACGCCCGCCCATTACTGGACTGGCCACTGGAAAAGATGAGCGAGGCGCCGCGGCTGAAAATTACCGAAATGCGCGCAGTGGGCGATGACTGGCGGGTCACGGCCATCCCCCTGCCGGCGCCCGGCGTATAATGCCGGGCTTGCCCTGCGCAAACCGTTTTTGAGGAAGACCCCATGTTCACCGGCATCATCGAATCCATCGGCACCATCCGCAGCCTGACCCCCAAGGGTGGTGACGTGCGCGTCTACGTAGAAACCGGCAAGCTCGACTTGGGGGACGTCAAACTCGGCGACAGCATCGCCGTCAACGGTGTATGCCTTACGGCCGTAGAGCTGCCGGGCGACGGCTTCTGGGCCGATGTCAGCGTCGAAACCCTCAAGCGCACCGCCTTCATCGACCTCAAGAGCGGCAGCAAGGTCAACCTGGAGAAAGCCCTGACGCCCACCACCCGCCTGGGCGGGCACCTGGTCAGCGGCCACGTCGACGGGGTCGGCGAAATCATTTCGCGCAGCGATAACGCTCGCGCCATCCAGTTTCGCGTGCGTGCACCGAAGGAACTGGCCAAGTACATCGCCCACAAGGGTTCGATCACCGTCGACGGTACCAGTCTGACGGTGAATGAGGTCAATGGCGCCGAGTTCGAGCTGACCATTGTCCCGCACACTCTGTCCGAAACCATCATGGCCGATTACCGTACAGGGCGTCGGGTAAACCTTGAGGTCGACCTGCTGGCCCGTTACCTGGAGCGCTTGCTACTGGGTGACAAGGCCGCCGAACCGAGCAAGGGCAGTGGCATTACCGAAAGCTTCCTGGCCGCCAATGGCTTCTTGAAATCCTGATTGAGAAGGGGGTGCCGCGTGGCGCTCAACAGCATCGAAGAACTGGTCGAAGACATCCGCCAGGGCAAAATGGTCATCTTGATGGATGACGAAGACCGTGAGAACGAAGGCGACATCATCATGGCAGCCGAATGCTGCCAGCCCGAGCACATCAACTTCATGGCCAAGCACGCCCGTGGCCTGATCTGCATGCCGATGACCCGCGAGCGTTGCGAAACGCTGAAGCTGCCGTTGATGGCACCGCGCAACGGCTCGGGCTTCGGCACCAAGTTCACCGTGTCGATCGAAGCCGCCGAAGGCGTCACCACCGGTATTTCCGCCGCTGACCGCGCACGCACTGTGCAGGCTGCCGCAGCCAAGGACGCCAAGGCCGAAGACATCGTCAGCCCTGGTCACATCTTCCCGCTGATGGCCCAGCCAGGCGGTACGCTGGCGCGTGCCGGCCACACCGAAGCCGCCTGTGACCTGGCGCGCATGGCCGGTTTCGAGCCAAGCGGCGTGATCTGCGAAGTGATGAACGACGACGGCACCATGTCGCGCCGCGCCGAACTGGAAGTGTTCGCCGCCGAGCACGGCCTGAAGATCGGCACCATCGCCGACCTGATCCACTACCGCATGATCCACGAACGCACCGTGCAGCGTGTTTCCGAGCAATCGGTGGAGAGCGAGCTGGGTGAGTTCAACCTGGTCACCTACCGTGACGCGGTCGAAGGCGACGTGCACATGGCCTTGACCCTGGGCAAGATCTGCGCCGAAGAGCCGACCTTGGTACGGGTACACAATATGGACCCACTGCGTGACCTGCTGCTGGTCAAGCAGCCAGGCCGCTGGAGCCTGCGCGCGGCCATGGCCGCCGTGGCCGAGGCCGGCAGCGGTGTGGTCTTGCTGCTGGGCCACCCACTGGACGGCGACGTGCTGCTGGCGCACATCCGCGAAAGTGCGGGCGATGCGCCGACCAAGGCCCCGACCACCTACAGCACTGTGGGTGCCGGTTCGCAGATCCTGCGCGACCTCGGCGTGCGCAAGATGCGCCTGATGAGTTCGCCGATGAAGTTCAACGCGATATCCGGATTCGATCTGGAAGTTGTAGAATACGTGCCCTCCGAGTGACTTGAGGCGGCATTGACGCCCTCTGCTCGAGTCCAGACCCCTGCCGAGGCCGCTTGTATGCGGCCTCGCTCTTGAAGATGAGAATATCGGAATGACCCTGAAGACCATCGAAGGTACCTTCATCGCCCCCAAAGGTCGCTATGCTTTGGTGGTTGGCCGCTTCAACAGCTTCGTTGTCGAAAGCCTGGTAAGCGGTGCCGTTGACGCCTTGGTACGCCATGGTGTCAGCGAAAGCGACATCACCATCATCCGTGCCCCGGGTGCATTCGAGATCCCGCTGGTGGCACAGAAGGTCGCCCAGCAAGGCGCCTACGACGCGATCATCGCCCTGGGCGCCGTGATCCGTGGCGGTACCCCGCATTTCGAATACGTGGCGGGCGAATGCACCAAGGGCCTGGCCCAGGTGTCCATGGAGTTCGGTGTTCCGGTGGCGTTCGGCGTACTGACCGTCGACTCCATCGAGCAAGCCATCGAGCGTTCTGGCACCAAAGCCGGCAACAAAGGTGCTGAAGCTGCCCTGTCCGCACTGGAAATGGTCAGCCTGCTGGCGCAGTTGGAGGCCAAGTGATTAGCGACGAAAGCGATCGTTTCAACCCGCGCGATCCAAAACCTGCGGATGCCGGCAAGCCCTCGAAGAGCGCCAAGCGCCGCGAAGCCCGCAAGCTCGCGACCCAGGCCCTCTACCAGTGGCACATGGCCCAGCATTCGCTGAACGAGATCGAAGCGCAGTTCCGGGTGGACAACGATTTCACCGATGTCGACGGTGCCTATTTCCGCGAGATCCTGCATGGGGTCCCGGCAATCAAGGGCGAAATCGACAAGGCGCTGGTGCCTTGCATGACCATCGCACTGGAAGAGCTCGACCCGGTTGAGTTGGCCGTGCTGCGCCTGTCCACCTGGGAACTGATCAAGCGCGTCGACGTGCCGTACCGCGTCGTGATCAACGAAGGTGTGGAGCTGGCCAAGGTCTTCGGTGCCACTGACGGCCACAAGTTCGTCAACGGCGTACTGGACAAGCTCGCCCCGGCGCTGCGTGAAGCAGAAGTCAAGGCGAACAAGCGCTGATCCTGGCGCTGCCTGGCCATGGGTGAGTTCGAGCTGATCAACCATTACTTCGCCGCTGCGCCTTGTGCGCAGGGCGGCGATGGCGTGGCGCTGGGAATCGGCGACGACTGCGCCCTGCTGGACCTTCCCCCCGGTGAGCAACTGGCGGTGTCGACCGACACCCTGGTCGCCGGGGTGCATTTTCCTGCTGTTTGCGATCCGTTGCTGCTTGGCCAGCGTTCGTTGGCCGTGGCGGCCAGTGACCTGGCAGCCATGGGTGCGACTGCAATCGGTTTTACCCTCGCACTGACCCTGCCTGACGTTGGCCCTGACTGGCTGGCGGCCTATGCCGACGGCCTTGGGCGCATGGCCCACCGTTGCCGCATGAGCCTGATCGGTGGTGACACCACGCGCGGCCCGTTGAGCATCACCGTGACCGTGTTCGGCCGCGTACCGGCTGGCCAGGCCTTGCGCCGCAGCGGTGCAAGGCCGGGTGACCTGCTGTGTGTCGGTGGTTCACTGGGCAAGGCCGCCGGTGCATTGCCGCTGGTGCTGGGTGAGCGCGAGGCGCCTGCCGCGCAGGCCGAGCCGCTGCTGGCCCATTACTGGTCACCGATGCCGCAGCTCACCCTCGGTGCCCTGCTGCGTGGCCGGGCCACGGCGGCGCTGGACATCTCCGACGGGCTGCTCGCCGACTGTGGGCATATTGCCAAGGCATCCGGAGTCGCGTTGGAGGTGAACCTGGCGCAAGTGCCAGTGTCTCCTGCTCTGGAGGCTTTCCTCGGCCGGGAAGCAGCGGTGAAGGCGGCGCTTACCGGTGGCGACGATTACGTACTGGCGTTCACTTTGCCACCCGAGGCGCTGGCGCCTCTGGCAGCCTTCGATTTTATCGAAGTGCATACCGTCGGCCGTGTGCTCGAAGGGCAAGGCGTGACCTTGCGCGACGCGCAGGGCCAGGACATCACCCCCGTTCAGCGGGGCTATCAACACTTCAGGGAGATACCGTGACCGATCACCCCAATCAGGTGCCTGCGGAGTTCGTTCCGCCTTCGGTCTGGCGCAACCCGTGGCACTTCATCGCTTTTGGCTTCGGTTCTGGCACCTTGCCCAAGGCGCCGGGTACCTGGGGCTCGCTGGTGGCCATACCGTTCATCCCGCTGTGGCAGATGCTGCCCGACTGGGGTTACTGGCTGTTGCTCGGTGTGAGCATGCTGTTTGGCTTCTGGTTGTGCGGCAAAGTTGCCAATGACTTGCGCGTACACGACCATGAAGGCATTGTCTGGGACGAGATTGTCGGCATGTGGATCACCCTCTGGCTGGTGCCGGAGGGCTGGCAGTGGCTGTTGGCAGGGTTCCTGCTGTTCCGCTTCTTCGACATCCTCAAGCCGTGGCCGATTCGCTGGATCGACCGCCATGTGCACGGGGGCGTCGGCATCATGCTCGACGATATCCTGGCCGGCGTGTTTGCCTGGCTGGGCATGCAGGTTCTGGTGTGGGCGGTTGCCTGAAACAGGGAGTGCGTGAATGGCCATAAGGACTGTACTGCTGGCAATGCTGCTGAGTGTTGCCCCGTGGGTGGCGGCTGCCGAGAGCATGCCGAAACAGATCCATCTGGTTAGCGAGGAGTGGCTCGACTACACCAACGCCGACGGTACCGGGGTGGCCTGGGATGTGCTGCGCAAAGTGTTCGAGCCGGCCGGAGTCGAGGTGGTCACCCAGAGCGCGCCCTACAGCCGGGCGGTTGGCCTGGTCAGGCGCGGCGAGGCTGATGCCTGGGTTGGCTCGTACAAGGAAGAAAACGACGACAATCTGTACCCGCGCTGGCACTTCGACATGGACCATATCTATGCCTTGGGGCTGGCCAGCAAGCCTGCGCCTACGCTGGAGACCATCGGCAAGTACCGGTTGGCCTGGGTGCGTGGCTATGATTACGGCAGCTACTTGCCCAATGTGCACGAGTTCCGCGAAATCCAGCGTCGCGAGGGCATTTTGCCGATGCTCGAGCATGACCGGGTGGACTACTACATCGACGCACTGACCGAGGTGGACTACGTGCTCGGGCAAGCCCCCCAGCCCGAGCGCTTTCGGCGTACCCATGTGGCCGAGTTGCCGTTGTACCTGGCCTTTGCCCGTAACGACCAGGCCAGGGCCCTGCGCGATCTGTTCGACAAGCGCATGAAAGAGCTGGTACGTAGCGGCGAACTGAAGCCGATTTTCGAGCACTGGAAACAGCCCTATCCGTTCAACGCGGACAGTCGCCCGCACTGAGGCCGAATACATTGAGGTAGATCGCGGTTCTCTGTGGCAGCGGGCTTGTGATTGAGCGGTGGCTTTCAATAAGTATCGAACTTTTCGATCTTAACCCACCGTATACAGCCAGCCCACATCCCCCAACCTGCTGATACAATCGGCCCACGAGAAAATTCCTACTTATTCCAGGAGCACAACGTGCCCGTCGTCTTTGTTGCCGCCTCTAAACTCCCGACGCCCTTCGCGACCTTCACCATGCATGGCTTCCTCGACGAAGCTACAGGCCGTGAGCATGTGGTGCTCAGCCTGGGTGATATCGCGGACGGCCAGCCGGTACTGGGGCGCCTGCATTCCGAGTGCCTGACCGGCGATGCACTGTTCAGCCAGCGCTGCGACTGCGGCTCGCAGCTTGAAGCCGCGCTGCAGGCCATCGCCCGCGAAGGCCGTGGGGTGCTGTTGTACCTGCGTCAGGAAGGCCGTGGCATCGGCCTGCTGAACAAGATACGCGCCTACGAGCTGCAAGATGGCGGCGCCGACACCGTCGAAGCCAACGAGCGCCTGGGCTTCGCTGCCGACCAGCGTGACTACGCCATATGCCTGCCGATGCTCGAGCACCTGGGCGTCAAGTCGCTGCGCCTGATGACCAACAATCCGCGCAAGGTCAAAGCCCTGACCGACATGAACATCGTGGTTGCCGAGCGTGTGCCGCTGCACACCGGGCATAACCCGCACAACCGCTACTACCTGGCGACCAAGGCCGGCAAGTTGGGCCACATGCTGGGCAACGAACACCAGGGCGAGGTGCCCCAGGCGTGACCCGCGCCGAGGTCAAGCGGCGCCTGGCGCTGGCCTGGTGGCAGTACCTGGCGGTGGGCCTGGTACCGTTGCCAGTCATGGCTTGGGCCTTTGGGGGAGGCGATGCGCTGCCTCCGGTGTTGGCCATGCCGCTATTCATCGCCGGTGCGGCCACCATGTTTCTCAGCCTGCCGCGCTTCGGCGCCTATAAGCGCGCACTTATTGCCACCTCCAAAGTGCTCGGTACGGGTGAAGAGCCCACTGCCTGGATCGAACTGGCGCGGGTACGGCGCGTGGCCATGCTGTATGCCTGCTTCCCGGCTTGGGTCGCCGCACTGTCGGTGCTGGTCGGCCTGGAGGCAGTGCCGCAGATCCTGCTCGCATTGTCGACGGTTGTAGTGCTGTACCTCTATCGCATTCCGCGCCAGCTGGGCTGATGCGACTGCTACCTGGCCTGCTGGCGTTGTTCGCCTGCACCGTACAGGCTGCCGAACCGCTGCGTGTCGTCAGCCTGGCCCCCTCGATGAGCGAGATCATGCTTGAGCTGCAGGCCGACGACCTGCTGGTGGGCGTGCTGGATGGCGGCGACCGGCCGGCTGCGCTGCGCCACTTGCCTTCGGTCGGGCGCCAGGGGCAACTGGACATGGAGCGCCTGCTCAGCCTGCGCCCCGATCTGTTGCTGCTGTGGCCAGGCAGTGTGCCACCGGCCCAGCGTGACCAACTCAAGCGCCTGGGTATCGCCACCTTCAGCGCCGAACCCCATGACATCGACCAGTTGATTGAGCAGATCGAGGCCATTGCCGGGCGTATCGGGCGGGCCGAGCAGGGCCATTCGTACGCGCGAGCCCTGCGTGAGCGGCTGCAGCAGCTGCGCCAACAGTATCGGCGTGACGAGCCCTTGCAGGTGTTTTATCAAGTCTGGGATCGGCCGCTGTACACGCTCGGTGGCCGCCAGGTGGTGACCGACGCCTTGGCCGTGTGCGGGGCGCGCAATGTGTTCGCTGACCTTGCCCAGCCCGCGCCGCAAGTGAATGTGGAGTCCGTGCTGCTGCGTAATCCGCAGGTCATCCTGGCAGCCGATGAGGCGCAACTGGCCAGCTGGAAGGCCTGGCCGCAGATTCGGGCGGTTGCTGATGGGCGCCTGCTGGTGGTGCCGGACAAAGGGCTGGAGCGTCCCAGCGGGCAGATGATCGAAGCCACCGCCCGCTTGTGTGCGTTGCTGGACGCTAAAGCGCCGGCGTCCAGGTGACGCTGAAGAGCACAGTGCGGCCTTCTTCGCGGTAAGGGTGATACGTGCCCTCGTAGCTGTAAAGGGCGCGGCTGTAGTTGCGGTCCAGCAGGTTATCCAGTTTGGCTTCGAGTTCCAGTTCATCGCTAGCCGCCCAACTGCCGCGCAAACCAAGCAGGCCATAGCCACCGATGCGGTTACGGTTGGCCTCATCGTCATAACTGCTGCTGACCGCCTGCCAGCTGGCACCCACGCTGAAACGCCCGAACTCACGGTCAAGGTCCAGGCTCAAGGAGCGGCGGGCTCGGCGGGCGAGGGTATGGCCGGTCTCGCGGTCGCGTGGGTCGATCAGCGCCAGGCCAAGCTGGCTGTGCCAGGCGCCCCATTGCTGCGCTAGCGCCATTTCCACCCCATTGATTCGTGCCGAGGCGACGTTACGGGGTATCGAGTCCTGGCCAAAGATGATCGCGTCGCGCAGATCGGTGCGGTACAGCGAAGTCTCCAGCCGACTCTCTGTACTCAGCTGGCTGCGCCATTGCAGCTCGTAGCTTCTGGAGTGCTCTGGGTCCAGGTTCGGGTTGCTGAACTGTGGGTAATACAGGTCGTTGAACGTCGGAGCGCGGAAGCCTTCGCTGTATGACAGCAGCACATCGTTGTTCGCGTTCAGCGGTACGGTCAGGCTGCCGCTCCAGGTGGTCTGGCCACCAAACTGTTGGTTGCGGTCATGGCGCACGCCCAGCTCAGTGGAAAACGGCTCACCCTGGTAGCGGTGCTGGGCGAACACGGCACGGTTCCAGCGGCTGTCCTCAGTGAAGTCGGTACTGCCATGCACGCGGTCTTCGTACCAGTCGCCACCGATCAGTACGGTGTTCCGTTCGCCGATGGACAGGTCGTTCTGCCAGGTAGCCTGATCGCGGTAGGTGTTGAACACGAAGCGCTCAGCGCTGAGCTTGTCGCGTTTGTCGTCCCGGTTCTCGCTATGTGCCAGTTCAAGGCGTGAATGCCAGGTTTCGGTGAACTGAACGTCAAAGTAGCTGCCCAGGCTGCTGACGCTGAAGTCGGTGTAGGGTTGTTGACCGAAGCTTTCGAAGGTGACCGGGTCGAAGCCACCGAACGGGTTGTCGTACTCGCGGCGACCACGGCTGTCGAGCAGGTTCAGGCCGGCCTCGAAACGCTCACCGAAGGTGTGGCTCAGGCTCAGGTTCAACGCCTTGTTGCGGTAAGCGTCGTGGTCACCATCGCTGGCGAAGGATGGCCCGGTCGAGTCGATACCGGCAGTTTCATCCAGGCTGGCGCCAAGGTTGAAGCGAGTCGTGTCGTTGCCGCCAGAAAGCCCCAGGCTGCGTTGGAATGTCTTGTTGCTGCCGGCGGCCATGCGCAGGCGTGGCTGCAGGCCTGGGCCATTGCTGCGGCGGGTGAAGATCTGAATAACCCCGCCAATGGCATCGCTGCCGTACACCGCCGAGCGCGAGCCACGCAGCACTTCAACCCGCTCGATCTGATCGATGTCCAGAAACTGCAGGCCGCTGTCGCCCGAAGTGGCATTGGCGATGCGTACGCCATCGACCAGCACCAGGCTTTGCGCCGCCTTGGTGCCACGGATAAAGATGCCCGGCAGGCTGCCACGGCCACCGGTAGGTGCCACTTGCACGCCCGGTACGCGGGAGAGCAGGTCAGTGACGCTGGTGGGTTGCAGGCGGTCGATGTCGGAGCGGGTGAAAACCGTGTTGGCGGCACTGGTGGCGGTTCGCGATTCGACCTGACGGCTGGCGCTGATCAGCACGTCGGGGAGCTTGAGGGCGTCGTCGCGCTCAGCGGCCAGAAGGAATGTAGGGGCACAGAGAATCGTGGTACAGGCAAATTTTTTCATGGGCAGTTCCAAAGAGTTTTCACAGCACTGTGCTGTCCCCGTAGGAGCGGGTTCACCCGCGAAAGGGCCGGTCCTGCAGGCCAATTTCCACCAGCCGTTCACCGTTGCCGCCGCTACCGTATTCGCGGGTAAACCCGCTCCTACAGTGGGCACACATCGGTAATCGGGCGCAGGCCGTCGTAGGAGCGGGTTCACCCGCGAAAGGGCCGGGCCTGCTGGCCAATTTTCACCAGCCGTTCACCGTTGCCGCCGCTACCGTATTCGCGGGTAAACCCGCTCCTACAGTGGGCACACATCGGTGATCGGGCGCAGCCCGTCGTAGGAGCGGGTTCACCCGCGAAAGGGCCGGTCCTGCAGGCCAATTTCCACCAGCCGTTCACCGTTGCCGCCGCTACCGTAGTTCGCGGGTAAACCCGCTCCTACAGTGGGCACACATCGGTGATCGGGCGCAGCCCGTCGTAGGAGCGGGTTCACCCGCGAAAGGGCCGGTCCTGCAGGCCAATTTCCACCAGCCGTTCACCGTTGCCGCCGCTACCGTATTCGCGGGTAAACCCGCTCCTACAGTGGGCACACATCGGTAATCGGGCGCAGGCCGTCGTAGGAGCGGGTTCACCCGCGAAAGGGCCGGTCCTGCAGGCCAATTTGCACCAGCCGTTCACCGTTGCCGCCGCTACCGTATTCGCGGGTAAACCCGCTCCTACAGTGGGCACACATCGGTGATCGGGCGCAGCCCGTCGTAGGAGCGGGTTCACCCGCGAAAGGGCCGGGCCTGCTGGCCAATTTGCACCAGCCGTTCACCGTTGCCGCCGCTACCGTATTCGCGGGTAAACCCGCTCCTACAGTGTGCACACATCGGTAATCGGGCGCAGCCCGTCGTAGGAGCGGGTTCACCCGCGAAAGGGCCGGTCCTGCAGGCCAATTTCCACCAGCCGTTCACCGTTGCCGCCGCTACCGTATTCGCGGGTAAACCCGCTCCTACAGTGGGCACACATCGGTAATCGGGCGCAGGCCGTCGTAGGAGCGGGTTCACCCGCGAAAGGGCCGGTCCTGCAGGCCAATTTGCACCAGCCGTTCACCGTTGCCGCCGCTACCGTATTCGCGGGTAAACCCGCTCCTACAGTGGGCACACATCGGTGATCGGGCGCAGCCCGTCGTAGGAGCGGGTTCACCCGCGAAAGGGCCGGGCCTGCTGGCCAATTTGCACCAGCCGTTCACCGTTGCCGCCGCTACCGTATTCGCGGGTAAACCCGCTCCTACAGTGTGCACACATCGGTAATCGGGCGCAGCCCGTCGTAGGAGCGGGTTCACCCGCGAAAGGGCCGGTCCTGCAGGCCAATTTCCACCAGCCGTTCACCGTTGCCGCCGCTACCGTATTCGCGGGTAAACCCGCTCCTACAGTGGGCACACATCGGTAATCGGGCGCAGGCCGTCGTAGGAGCGGGTTCACCCGCGAAAGGGCCCTAGAGCCCGAGCCTGGCCATGCGGGCCTTCACCGAGGCCTCGATCCCGGCCGCATCCAGCCCGCACTCAGCCAGCATTTGCGCAGGCTTGGCATGCTCGACATAGATATCCGGCAGCCCCAGGTGCAGAAGCGGCTTGAGCACTGCCTGGCTGGCAAGGAACTCACCCACCGCAGCGCCCGCGCCACCCATGATGGCGTTCTCTTCGATGGTTACCAGCAGCTCATGGCTGCCTGCCAGCTCCAGCACCAGCGCCTCGTCCAGCGGCTTGACGAAGCGCATGTCGACCACCGTGGCGTTGATCTGTTCGGCCACTTGCATGGCCTGGGCCAGTTGTACGCCAAACACCAGCAGGGCCACTTTCTCACCCTGGCGGCGGACCACACCCTTGCCGATCTCCAGTGGTTGCAGGTCACCGCTGATCGGCGCATTCGGGCCGGTACCACGCGGGTACCGTACAGCTGCCGGGCCGTTGTACAGGTGGCCGGTGCTGAGCATCTTGCGCAGCTCGTTCTCGTCGCTGGGGGTCATCACCAGCATGCCCGGGATGCAGCGCAGGTACGACAGATCGTAGCTGCCGGCGTGGGTCGGGCCATCCTCGCCGACCAGGCCGGCACGGTCGATGGCGAACAGCACGTCGAGGTTCTGCACCGCCACGTCGTGGATCAGCTGGTCGTAGGCACGCTGCAGGAAGGTGGAGTAAATCGCCACCACCGGCTTGCTGCCCTCGCAGGCCATGCCGGCCGCCAAGGTCACGGCATGCTGCTCTGCGATCGCAACGTCGAAGTAGCGCTCAGGGTAGCGTTCGCTGAAGTCGACCAGGTCCGAGCCTTCCTTCATCGCTGGGGTAATGCCCACCAGGCGGTTGTCGGCAGCAGCCATGTCGCACAGCCACTGGCCGAACACCGCGGAATATTTCGGGCCGCTGGCTTTCTTCGGCGCGGCGGGCTTGTCGGCCGGCTCCAGCTTGGTGATGGCGTGGTAGCCGATCGGGTCAATCTCGGCAGGGGCGAAGCCTTTGCCCTTCTTGGTCACCACATGCAGGAACTGCGGGCCTTTCAGATCACGCATGTTGCGCAGGGTGGCGATCATGGTGGGCAGGTCGTGGCCGTCGATCGGGCCGATGTAGTTCCAGCCCAGCTCTTCGAACAGCGTGCCTGGCACCAGCATGCCCTTGGCGTATTCCTCGGTGCGACGGGCGATTTCCCAGGCGCCTGGCAGTCGCGACAGCACTTTCTTGCTGCCTTCGCGCATGCTCGCGTAGGTGCGGCTGGAGAGGATCTTGGCCAGGTAGTTGGACAGGCCGCCGACGTTGCGCGAAATCGACATGTCGTTATCGTTGAGGATCACCAGCATGTCGGCATTGACTTCCTGGGCGTGGTTCAACGCCTCGAAGGCCATGCCGGCGGTCAGCGCGCCATCACCAATCACCGCGATCGACTTGCGTGCGCTGTTCTGCAGACGGGCAGCAATGGCCATGCCCAGCGCGGCGCTTATCGAGGTGCTGGAGTGGCCAACGCCAAAGGTGTCGTACTCGCTTTCGCTACGGCGTGGGAAGGCCGCGATGCCGTCCTTCTGGCGCAGGCTGAGCATGCGGTTACGGCGCCCGGTGAGGATCTTGTGCGGGTAGGCCTGGTGCCCCACGTCCCACACCAGCCGGTCGTCCGGGGTGTCGAACACGTAGTGCAGGGCGATGGTCAGCTCGATCACGCCCAGGCCGGCACCAAAATGCCCACCGGTCTGCCCGACGGTGTAGAGCAGTTCCTGGCGCAGTTCGTCGGCCAGCGTTTCCAGGTCGGCTTCGGCCAACCGGCGCAGGCCGGCAGGCGTGTCAGCGCGGTCGAGCAACGGCGTGACCGGGCGTTCGCGGGGGATCTCTTGAAACGTCGTGGGCATCAGGCGAGTCGTTATTGGTGTGTGAAGACGCGGCAGTTTACCCCATTGTGGGAAAAGTGCCCATTCGACCACAGGTTACGCGGCCCCCTGTAGGAGCGGGTTTACCCGCGAATGCGTCGGCAAATTCAAGATCGCATTCGCGGGTAAACCCGATCCTACGGGGATAGGTGAAGCTGTTTAGTTACGGCGTTCGACGATGTAACGCGCCAAAGCCCGCAGCGGTTCGGCCGTTTCGCCGAACCCTTGCAGTGCGGTCAGCGCCTGGTCGCGCAGTTCGATTGCATAGGCTTTGGCGGCTTCCAGGCCCAGCAGGGCCGGGTAGGTCGGTTTGTCACGCGCTATGTCTGCACCTTGGCGTTTGCCCAAGGTAGCAGTGTCGCTTTCCACGTCGAGGATGTCGTCCTGCACCTGGAATGCCAGGCCAATGGCCTGTGCGTATGTCTGCAGGGCATCCAGCTGCGCCTGTCCGGCGCGGGCACTGGCCAGGGCGCCGAGGCGTACGCTGGCTTCGATCAGCGCGCCGGTCTTGTGCCGGTGCATGAACTCCAGCGCCTGCTGGTCCAGCTTCTGGCCCACCGAACCGAGATCGATGGCCTGGCCGCCAACCATGCCGGCCGGGCCGGCAGCTTTGGCCAGTACCTGAACCATGGCCAGGCGAATGCTGTCGATCTGCGGGCTCAGGCAAGGGTCGAGCAGGGCACTGAAAGCCAGGCTCTGCAAACCGTCGCCAGCAAGGATGGCGCACGCTTCGTCAAACGCCTTGTGGGTGGTCGGCTGGCCGCGACGCAGGTCGTCGTCGTCCATGGCCGGGAGGTCGTCATGCACCAGCGAGTAAGCATGAATCAGCTCGACCGCGCAGGCTGCACCGTTGGCCTGCTCGGCGGGGGCGCCCAAGGCTTCGCAGGCCGCGTAGGCCAGCAACGGGCGCACGCGTTTGCCGCCGTTCATCACGCTGTAGCGCATGGCGGCGTAAAGGCGTTCCAGCTCTTTGCTCGGGGCGATGAACAGCGGTTCGAGGGCTGCGTCGACGCGCGCCTGGCAACTGGCCTGGTAGGTGCCAATCATGCTTCCGGCTCCGCGTCGAAGGGCTGGGCAGCCAGTTCACCGTCGCGCTCCAGCAGAATTTGCACCTTCTGTTCGGCCTGGGCCAGGGCTCCCTGGCAGTCACGGGTCAGGGCGATGCCTTGTTCAAAGGCGGCCAGCGACTCTTCCAGCGACAACTCGCCGTTCTCCAGGCGCTCGACCAGTGCTTGCAGGTCTGCGAGGGATTGCTCGAAATCGAGGGAGGCTTTTTTGCGGGCCATGGCGACTGTCTCGGTGGCATTCAGAACGGCGCGACACTAGCAGAGCGGGGCGGGGGGAGCAAACTTGTGTGGAGCAGGCCTCTGGGGCGAACCTCGATACTGTATGAAACAAACAAGGCGATCGCGCGCAGGCACAGATGTTACTGGCCCGAAAAAATGTAGGAGCGAGCTTGCTCGCGATGCGCCGCGTGGGCGGCGCTCGATTTCAGCGCCGCCATCTACCTCAAGTCAGGCGCAGGAAACCATCAAGCCGTAGCAGCTTCCCGTTCCACCATCGCCTCACGGTACTGCGCCAGTTCCTCGATGGTCAGCACCGGCAAATTGTACTGCCGTGCATATACCGCCACCTGCTCACCACGGGCCATGCTGCCATCGGGGTTCATCAGTTCGCACAAGACCGCAGCCGGGCGCAGGCCGGCCAGGCGCGCCAGGTCCACCGAACCTTCGGTATGTCCACGGCGGGTCAGCACCCCGCCATTGCGGGCGCGCAGCGGAAAAACATGCCCCGGGCTGACGATATGGCGCTGTTCGGCGCTGGAGCGCAATGCTGCGTCAATGGTGGTGATGCGATCCTGGGCGCTAACCCCGGTGGTGATACCTTCGGCCGCTTCGATGGTCACGGTGAAACCGGTGCCGTGCCGGGCCTGATTATTCTGCACCATGGGCGCCAGTTGCAGTTCGTCGACGGTGGCTTCGTCCAGGCACAGACAGACGATGCCGCTGCAATCGCGAATCATCATGGCCATGGTCTGCAGCGAAATGTTCTCGGCGGCAGCAATGATGTCCGCTTCGTCCTCGCGGTCGTCATCGTCGAGCAACAGTACAGGGCGCCCGGCCTTGAAGGCGGTGATGGCGGCGGAAACATTGGGGAATTGCGCGTGGTGCTGGGTGAACATGAAACGCTCCTCGTGAATGATCGATGAACGTCTCGGGGCGAACAAAATGCGCGCGCAAGGGCGCCCGGATGGCCCCTGCATGACGCCTTCTTTCATCCGGACTATGACCGTCGGCTCTGGAGTTGCACCAGATCTGCTGACCCCCGACATGGTCGGGGCGCTCGCGGGCTCATCTTTCGATTTACCGCCGGTGGGGACTTGCACCCCGCCCTGAAGACCGCCCAAGCATACAGCACAGTGCCACCCCAGTGGCAACCCGCGGTTCTACGACCTTCGATGAGGCTTGCAGCGGTAACCATCTACTCCTTTTTCACCTGCCGCAACGCTTACCTTCGTGACGGTCACATTGGCAAACCAAGGAAACGACCCGTCATGTCCTCTCTCTATCCTTTTACCGATACCGATCTCCATCTCGCATTCAGAAAGGTCGTCGACACATTGTTCGACAAGAAGCGCGACTATGTCGACGGCGTGCTCAAGCCCAAAATGCTCATCATTGCCGGTGCACAAGGCTCGGGTAAGACGTACTTGCTGGAAAACACGCTGCTGAAGAGCGGGCGGTACGACAATTACGTTCGCCTTTACGAAACCCATTTTCGTGAACTGCACCCTCACTATCGGGCCATGGAAGACAAAGGTGTGCTGTATGTCTACGAGCATACCGAGTCGTTCATCTGGCGCCTGGGGGCATTGATTTGCACGTATGCGATGGAAAACAAATACAACATCATCATGGAGACCGCGCTCGACAGCCCTCATTTCGCTGATTTTCCACCTGATGCCGCTCGGCAGGGCTATCAGAGCGAGGTCCATCTGATTGCGTGCCAGAAAGAGTTCAGCCACTGGTCGACCCTGGACCGTGTGGTCAACAGCGTTGGCAATCATGAGATCGAGCGTGTGGTCAGCCTGACGCAGATCGAAGAGGCGCAAATCAATGGCAGGTCCATCATCGATGCTTTCGAAAACGCCTGTATCGAGGTACCGGGTTCCGAAATCGTGATCTATCGACGTGGCCTGGAGACGGATAAGAATAGCCTTCCGGTCTGTCACAGCACCTGCCCGGAAAAAGGACTTCTCGTGCCCCAGCAGACCTACCAGGGCAGAGCATTCTTCCGCGGGGCAGACCTGAAGATCGACTTCAAGGTCCAACGCAGCCCCCAAGCCGATTTCCCCTGTTCTTATATTCAGTATGCGCAGGTGGTGCATGCCGGCCTGCTGGGTTCGGAACACCGTCGGGCGATGGCCGAGCTCAATTGTAAAACCCTCGGCCAGGCTCAGAAGCTGATGTCGCAACTGCCTGTCGATGTCTACCGCGAGCTGTGCCTGTACGTACTCAAGTACGCGCAACCTTGAGTCGACCAGGGGCAGGGCTGATCACTGGCCAGGCATGCCCTTGATCACCCGCGCCTGTCGGACAATCGCCCATCCCGCTACCACAGTGACGGGGTGGGCATTTCCGTTGTCCTTTTGTCTGCTACCCCTAAATCCATTCTTCAGCATTAAATGGGTTGTTGTAGCTGGATCTTCATTCTGGATGTTGGGGCAGGCTGACCCTCGGAACTTCAATGTAATCACTGAGCACCTTAAGCCATGAGCTCACATCGCATTACGGGATATCAGCAGTCCATTGTGAGCAACCTGTTGGTCACAGGTGGGCGGGCATGAGAGACTTACTACAAGTTAGACCGCTGTTTGGGATATTGCAGGTATCGCGCAAGGGCCGGAAAAAGCTTGAGATTTCGCGTTTTTCATGAATCTTGTGATTTGACCAAGCTAGAACTCCCTGCTCTTGGAACAATGAATGCCTAGCCAATCGAAACCCAGGTTGAACCTGCGTATTGTACTGCTCACGTTTGCGTTGATCAGCGCGGCAGCCACGCTTGCCAACACATTCTGGGTAATGTTCAAAACGCAAGAGCAAGAGCTCATTGGGAACGCGCTTGATGCTAACAGAGCTTACGCTCTGCGCATCGCTACAGGCGTAGAAGAGGTACTGAGCTCGGACCTTGATCGTCTCGGATACAGCGCGACGATTGTCGCAGAGAGATTCACCGATCAGCAGCAACTAGAGCTTGAGGTTCGACGGCTGCTCGGACAGGATGAAAGCTTCAATTCAGTGCTTATCGCCAATGCCGACGGCACCATCGTTGCGTCCGCACCAGAGCTTTTGCACCTGAATGGTCAAGCGCTTCAAAAGCGTGAGCCGCTGCAGCGGCGTCAGCCAATGATCAGTAATGCCTTTGAGTCCCTCTCCGGCAATCTGGTGGTTTTCGTTTCCTATCCGGTCTTCGATGTGCAAGGGCAATACCTTGGGCTCGTGGGGGGCACGCTTCGTTTGGCGCAGGAGAATTCACTGCGAGCCCTGATGGATTTGAACCATCGACAAAATGGTGCCTACGTCTTTCTCGTGGACAGCCAGCGTCGTGTGCTTTACCACCCTGATCCTCGGCAGATCGGCAGGATCATCAAGCAAGACAAGATCGTTGATGCTGCATTGAGCCAAGCGCTTGGCTCCATCCGGGCGGTGGATGGTCAGGGTAATGAGATGCTTGCGGGCCATGCGATGATTTCCAGTAGCCACTGGGGGATAGTTTCTACGCAACCCATGGCTGGCATTCAGGATTCATTGTGTACGAGTGCGCTGAAGGTCGCCAAAGGCATCATACCGCTGGGCTTGCTGGGATTGCTGCTGATCTGGTGGCTGGGCATTCGGCTCTCCAGGCCATTGTCTCGCTTGGCGGACAGTGCCAAACGGTTGGACTTACCCGAAAGCTATGAGCGCATCAGCATGATTCCTGTGGACTATGCGGAGAGCTGGCAATTACGTCGAGCGCTTTTGCTCAGTGCTTCTTTATTGCAGGAAAAAATCGGCACGCTCAACCGCCAGGCTCAAACAGATGCACTCACGGGGTTGGCCAATCGTCGGGCAATGCAAGACGCACTTGCCGTCTGGTTGGAGACGAAAAACTCAATCGCTGTGATTTCGCTGGATATTGATCATTTCAAGCGTGTGAATGACACCTATGGTCATGCCGTCGGTGACGAGACACTCAGTGCGGTGGCCGCGTTGATGAAGCAGAACGCTCGGCCCAGCGATCTGCTTTGCCGTACTGGCGGTGAAGAGTTCGTTGTGCTGCTTCCCGAGAGTTCGATCGCAGCGGCGACAGCTCTCGCGGAGCGGTTACGTCTCTCGATAGCATCGGCCGACCTGGAAACAGTAGGCCACATCACTGTTTCACTGGGCGTGGCGCTGTGGCGGCCTGGCGACTCTATGGCCGAGGTTTTCGATAAGGCAGATCAACTGCTCTATCGTGCCAAACAGCAAGGGCGTAACCAGGTGGTAGCAGAAACACGATCAAGGGTAATCGAACGAGTGCACTGATACACCCTATGCCGGGGCGTGCTATACCCTAAGCACTTGCAGCACTGGTGCAGTCTGGCTTAGCTTCGTGGGTACCCCGCCGCACTGCTGACAGCGAGCAGGTGTAAGGCCTTTATCAACGGAGTGATTCGTCTTGTCGATACGCATCATGGTGGTAGACGATGATCCTTGGATGTCTGAGCTGATCCGCCAGATGATCCATGCTTCTAGGCCCGCGACCGAGGTCGAGTGCTTTTCTTGTGTCGAAGCTGCGATGGCGGCGTGGGCATGTGGTCACTACCAATTGGTGTTGTCTGACTGGAATCTTCCCGACGGTGCAGGCATCGACTTGCTTCGTTTTATACGCACGTCTGATACGGAAATACCCTTGGTGGTCATTACTGAGCGCTCTGACCGGCAGAGCGTTTTGGAAGTAAGGCAATTGGGTATCAGTGCTTACATCACTAAACCTTTTGATGTTCCTGCCGTCATGGCAAAGATCAATGCACTGTTGCCGGATGACGAACTGGCCCCGGCGGCGCCTGCCCTCAGTGATAGCCTGGATACTTACCTGAGTCAGTTGTCGGCTTCCGATCTGGACCTTCCACTGCTTTCCAGTGTGAAAGAAAGCCTCCAGCAAGCCTTCAGTGGTGTGCCGATGGATTTCCGCGAGCTGGCTATGCGCTGGCAGAACGAGCCGGCGCTGTGCGCTTACCTCATTTCGGCTGCGAACAGTGCCGCTTATGGCGGTGGGGTACAGCCGTGTGAGGGCTTGGCGCAAGCGTTGACACGCCTTGGCGGGCGAACGGCGCTCAACCTGGCGATAGCGATGGCATTGCGCCAGGCATCGGTCGTTGAAGACCCGCTGATTGGATTATGGTTACAAGAGCAGTTTGTGGCCTCGGAGCGCTTGGCGGAGCGGGTTGTACCCCTCGCCAGGCAATGCGACCTGGACCCGGCGCCGCTGCATGCCGCTGCGTTACTTCACCGAATCGGCGAACTGTGTGTCTTGTATCAGGCTGATCTTTGGGCAGGGCGCGGACATGCAATTGATGACGATATGCTATCGCTGGCGGTTGCGACTTATGGCCGCGCTTTCGCGCTTGCACTGAAGGCGCGTTGGGCACTGCCGATGTCGATGCGTGATTTGATCGGCGCTGTATATGCTTTGCCAAAGTCCCATGTTCACCGCAATCAGGTGATCATGCGCCTGGCGGCTGCGCTCGAACACGATGAGCCGACGGAAACGGTCGCACGTCTGAAAGCCTTGGCGGGGCTTGTCTGACTGCGCAATTCGCAGCTGATCGTCTACGCTGACGCTTTGAAATGGATTTCCAGGAGTCACACATGCTTGATCTGGCAGATCAGATGAACTCTGTGATCCTGATCGTTGATGACCAATCAAGCGATCGTGAAGTTCTTCAAGGGTCTGTCAGCAGCTTCGGTGAGGTTCATGTTGCCCATGACGGCCGTGAAGCGCTGCAGGTGGCCGGGGAATACCGCCCCGACCTGATCCTTATCGACATCGAGTTACCCGACATGAATGGCTTTGCATTGTGCCGGGCGATCAAGACCGACCCAAAGCTCTGTGACGCTGCCGTCCTGTTCGTCAGCTCCCATATCCAGTGCGACAATCAAGTTCGTGCCCTGGAGTTCGGAGGGGTTGGCTTTATCCAGAAGCCTATCAATGTTCCCGTGGTAAGGGCCCATGTACGCGCCCACCTGAATCTGCGCAATGAAGCCAAGCGCTTGTCCTATTACGATGCGCTAACTGGCTTGCCCAACCGTCAACTATTCACGAACCGCGCAGCACAAGCGATCCAGCAGGCCCAGAGCAACGGCAGCAAGGTCGCGTTGTTACTGTTGGATCTGGATCATTTCAAGAGCATCAATGACTCATTGGGGCATTCAGTCGGGGATGCCATTCTAAAGTGCGTCGCTGAGCGTTTGGCCAGCAGCGTTCGGCCGCAGGATACGGTGAGCCGGCCGGGAGGCGATGAGTTCGTGATTTTACTGCCGCAAGTGGTCCGGCTAGAAGCTATTGGGGACTTGTGCGAACAGTTATTGCGGACGCTTGCGTCCCCGATGCAGATTGGCGAGAAGCGTTACAGCATTACCACCAGTATTGGTGTCAGTATCTACCCCGAAGACAGTATCGACCTGGAAGCGCTTTACAGTCACGCCGATGCAGCCATGTATCAGGCCAAACGTGAAGGCAGGAATCGCTCCCGCTTCTTTTCCCGGACATTGGAAACCAGCACCCGTGCCAGGCATATGCTTGAACAACATATGCGCAGCGCCTTGGAACAGGGCGTCTTCGAGGTTTTCTATCAGCCGAAAATGGATGCCCGAACGGGGTGTATACGTGGCATGGAAGCGTTGATTCGCTGTCGACAATCCGATGGTACGCTGCTTTCACCAGGTGAATTCATTCCGG
The DNA here is from genome assembly GCF_017875935.1 of Pseudomonas sp. BP6. Classification (NCBI taxonomy): domain Bacteria; kingdom Pseudomonadati; phylum Pseudomonadota; class Gammaproteobacteria; order Pseudomonadales; family Pseudomonadaceae; genus Pseudomonas; species Pseudomonas sp. BP6. The sequence continues at coordinate 4,730,183 of NZ_JAGINI010000001.1, read as the reverse complement.
TCGCAGAGGAGACTGGATTGATTGTTCCGCTGGGGCGTCAAGTACTGACGCAGGCCTGTAAAGACGCCTGCCTATTGATGGAATCAGGATTTCAAGTACCCGTCAGCGTCAATATTTCCGCTGTTCAATTTCGTGAAGATAATTTCTTCGACATGATACGTAGGGGGCTCAAGGACTCGGGGCTTCCTGCGTACCTGCTCGAACTGGAAATCACGGAGGGCGTGTTGGCAGACAATGTCGTCAAGGCGCGAGAAACACTTGAGGCACTGAAACGCATGGGTGTGCGGCTGGCAATCGACGATTTTGGTACCGGCTACTCTAGCCTGAGTTATCTCAAGCAACTGCCCATCGATGTGCTGAAAATCGACCAGAGTTTTGTGCGCGACATGCTTGACGACCACAGTGATGCCGCCATCATCGAAGCCATTGTGCGTATGGGCCAGGCGCTGGGGTTGGAGCTGATTGCCGAAGGTGTGGAAAACCAGGAGCAGGCGATCAGCCTCATGGCACTGGGTTGCTGGCTGATGCAGGGATATCACTACTGCCGACCAGTACCGTTCCTGCAACTGCAACAGATGCTGGAGACCGGCAATCTGAGGCCAATCTAGCGCAATCGATTTTTCTCGTTTGGCCAGCCGCTGATGTGGGGTGAAATTGAAAGATCGTATTCTGAAGCTTGGATCTGTTACAGCGATGATCGCTGTGTTTGTCGCAGGCCTGGCGGTTACCCTTATGACCTCCTACGTTCTGATGAATCAGAACAGGGCGCATGCCGAGGCTGCATTGACCCGTGCAGTCCAGCGTACAAGCGATGCTGTTGCTGCTCGCATCCATCTTTATGAGTTCGGCTTGAGAGGGGCGCGTGGTGCTCTTCAGGTCATGGGCGAGCAACAGGCCAGCCGTCATGGCTTTTTGACTTACATCAAGACTCGAGACCTCGATACCGAGTTTCCGGGGGCCCGCGGCTTCGGTTTCATTCGTCGCGTTCCAGCCAGTGCCGAAGCGGCTTTCCTGCAAAAGGCCAGGCTCGATGGCAAACCTGATTTCACGATACGCCAGCTTACGCCACATGAGGGCGAGCGCTTCGTCATTCAGTACATCGAGCCTCAGGACAAGAACCTGGCAGCGGTAGGCCTGGATATCGCGTCAGAAAAGAACAGGCGAGAGGCTGCTGGCGCGGCAATGCGCACGGGAGCTGCGCGTCTCACGGGTCCGATCACCTTGGTCCAGGCAACGGGCAAACCGCTGCAGTCATTCTTGTTCCTGCTGCCGATCTACCGAACGGGAAATACGCCGGATACCGTTGCCGAAAGAGTGGCACAAGGTTTTGGTTGGAGTTATGCACCGCTACTGACCGAAGAGGTCCTTACAGGGCTGCCATTACCATCCGATGGAATTCGGTTGCATTTGCGTGACGTGACCGATGCGGCCGCCCCTGTGCAATTCTATGAGCGCAATCAAAATGGCGGGGAACAGCAAGAGGTCATGCGCACCCATTTGACCCAGTTGGTTTTTGGTCGTCGCTGGGAAATCGAGTTGGTTGCATACCCCTCTTTCGTGCAGGAGTTACGCCAGTTCTCCCCCCGCAGTGCCTTTGGCATCGGGCTGTGCAGCACCCTGTTGATCACGGCATTGGTGGGGGTTTTCAGTGTCAGCCGTAGACGTCGACGCGACGTTCTGGCGGAACAGGCCAAGCTCGCAGCCATTGTTGAGAACTCCAACGATGGAATCATTGGCCAGACCCTGGATGGCATCGTCACGGCCTGGAACCATGGCGCCGAGAAGATTTTTGGCTATGGCAGCGATGAAGTACTGGGCCGCACTTTACTGGGCCGGATATTGCCCTGCGAGTTGGCGGACGAGGAAGTGCATTTGCTGGAGAAAATAGCTCGCAGCGAGCGTATCGAGCACTTTGAGACCCGACGAGTGCGTAAAGACGGCCAGTCGTTAGACGTTTCGGTAACAGTCTCGCCTATTTGTGATGCAGCAGGGCGGGTTGTTGGGGCCTCCAAGACCGTTCGCGACATCACCCAGCAGAAGCGGGCAGAGGCACGCATTCTGGAACTGAATGTTGGCCTGGAACATCAGGTGGCCGAGCGCACGACAGAGCTGCGCGAGCTGAATGCCCTGCTGACCAACGTCCTGCACTCGGCATCACAGGTCTCGATCATCGCAACCGACCTCGAGGGCATCATCACCGTTTTCAACAAAGGGGCTGAGCAATTGCTTGGCTACACGGCCGAGGAAGTCGTTGGCCTTCGCACCCCCGGTATGTTCCATCTGGATGAGGAAATGGCACAACGAGGCGAGGAGTTGAGCCGGGCCTATGGAGAAACGATAGGGGGCTTCCGCGTTTTTGTGCACAAGGCTTCTCTGGGCGAGGCGGAGGTTCGGGAATGGACGTACGTGCGCAAGGACGGCACGCGTTTCAGTGTTACGTTGCTGGTCACCGGCATGCACAATGCCGATGGCAGGTTGAGTGGATACCTGGGTATCGCTATCGATATCAGCCGGCGCAAGCAGGTAGAGGAGCGCTTGGCCGACAGCCTGGCACTGACACAGACCATTCTCGATACAGCCGTCAACCCTGTCATCAGGATCGATCGGACAGGGCTGATTCAGTCTTGCAATCGTGCTACGCAGAACGTTTTTGGCTACCAACCTGACGAGCTTGTCGGCAGTGACGTTGGAGTCTTGTTGCCCGCTTTATTCGAGGGTGACTTGTCGCTCTCGCAGGATGCGCTTGGTGATCCGGCCAGCAGCAATATGACCGGGGTTTCCCGAGAAGTGGAGGCTCGCCGCAAGGATGGGCTTATCTTCCCCGCGCAGGTCACGCTGGGCTGCATGCAGATTGGCGGTCAGCCCATGCTCGTCGCCGTGCTCTTCGATCTTTCCGAACAGCGGCGTCAGCATGATGCCATCGCTTCGGCACGCGACCAGCTGGCCTTGGCTTCGGATGTGGCGAAACTGGGGGTGTGGACGTGGTCTCCCGAAGACGATGATCTGCAGTGGAATGATCGGATGTTCGAGATTTATGAACAGCCGCTCGCCTTGAAAGCGGTTGGCCTGAGTTACAAGCACTGGCAGGAGCGCCTGCACCCCGACGACGCTGAAGTTGCCGCCCGATTGCTACAGGGATTACTTGATGGGAACGGCGTATTCGAGACACTGTTCCGTCTTCAGTTACCCGGTGGCGGTATTCGTTATGTTCAGGCCGCTGCCAGGATCGAGTATGTTGCTGAAACAGGCTGCCGGAAAGTTATAGGCATAAATCGCGATGTCACGGTAGAACATGAGCTGCAGTCACGCTTGTTTCTCGCTAAAGAACAGGCGGACGCGGCCAATGCCGCCAAGAGTGCTTTCCTGGCCAACATGAGCCATGAAATTCGCACACCCATGAATGCTGTGCTGGGCATGCTGCATTTGGTTCAGGCCACAGAGCTTGATGCGCGGCAGCTTGACTATATCCGCAAGGCGCACGGCGCTGCCAAATCGCTTTTGGGGTTGCTCAATGACATTCTTGACTACTCCAAGATCGAAGCCGGCAAGCTGCAGCTCGATCCACATCCCTTCGAGATCAATGGGCTGATGACGGACCTTGCTGCGGTGCTGGGGGGCAACCAGGCAGATAAGGATGTCGAATTGTTGTTCGATCTCGATACCTCATTACCCCCATGCCTGGTGGGCGACAGCCTGCGTCTGCAACAGATTCTTATCAATCTGGCTGGCAATGCGCTCAAGTTCACTGAGCGTGGCGAGATTACCGTTAGCATCAGAGTCTGTGATCGTCGGCCCGATGCTGTTCGGCTGCGAATTTCTGTGACCGATACGGGAATAGGTATCAGCGAAGAGCAACTCCAGCGGATCTTCGACGGGTTCAGCCAGGCCGAGGCCTCTATCAGTCGACGCTATGGTGGGACGGGCCTGGGGCTGGCGATCTGTAAGCGGCTGATCGAGCTGATGGGCGGCACCCTGAGAGTGGACAGTCAGCCAGGGGCGGGCAGCTGTTTCTGGTTCGAGCTGGAGTTCGCTTTGGCGAATACCATTGAGACAGAGCACACGACAGTTTTTCCTGACCTCAATGTGTTGGTGGTCGACGACAATCACACGGCCCGCGAAGTACTTGCTAGAACTGCTGTCGCGTTAGGATGGCAGGTCGATCAGGCCAGTAGAGGGCGAGAGGCGGTGGAGCGCGTGCTAACTGCCGCGAATGTGCGCCCTTACGATGTAGTGTTGATGGATTGGCGCATGCCGGATGTCGATGGTCTGACTGCTGCTCGCCTTATACGGGACTCGCTCATGGATTCTGCGCCGGTAGTGGTGATGGTTACTGCGCATAGTCACGAGGTGTTCGCGAGTTTACAGCAGGGGCCACAGGAGCCTTATGTTGCGGTCTTGAGCAAGCCAATCACCCCTAAGCAGCTTGCCACTACTGTGGGGCTTGCAGTTTCAGGTACGCAACCTTCCAATGTCACTGGGCCCGTGAGCCCGCTATCCAGGCTCGACGGTATCAAGTTATTGGTGGTTGAGGATAATCCGCTCAATCGCCAGGTGGCTCAGGAACTGTTGGAACTCGAGGGGGCCAAAGTGACGTTGGCTGAGGGGGGGCAGCAGGGTGTCGAGGCCGTGTTGAATGGCGTGCAAACCTTCGATGCGGTACTGATGGATATCCAGATGCCTGACATGGACGGGCTGGAGGCAACCCGTCGGATTCGTCAAAGCCCCCTTCATTGGGGCTTGCCTATTGTCGCCATGACTGCAAACGCCTCAACCTCCGAGCGTGAGGCGTGCCTGGCCGCAGGAATGAATGAACATGTAGGCAAACCTGTTGATCTGGAAAACCTTGTAGCGGTTCTCAGGAAGCTTCTGGACCGAGAGGTGCCTGTCCGGCCGGCCATTCAATCGAGCGACTCGCCGAGCGATGAGTCAACCGAAAGTGTGTTGCGGCGCTTCGGCGGTAACTTGACACTGTTGCGTAATGTGCTGCAGCGTTTTCCAGATGAGATGCGACAAAATCTTGATAAACTGGAGCGGCACTGCAGCAACGGCGAAAAGGCCGGTGTGTTGATGCAATTGCACACCATCAAGGGCAGTGCCGGCACCATGGGTGCTAGTGGGCTATCCGCGCTGGCTGCCGAACTGGAGCAGCGCCTCCTGCAGGCGTCGCCGGAGGAGGGGCAGTCGTTCATGGCCAATCCTCGGTGGCTATCGCACCTGCACATGCAACTCGCGTCTGACTGCACACGGCTCAATCTTGCCTTTGTCAGTCCCGTGGTGTTCGCTACTGAACGACCACTTGCATTCACGGACAGGGACTGGGAAAGTGAATTAGGTGGCCTGCGAGCGCTGTTGGTCAGCAGCAATCTCGTCGCACTCCAGCGAGCTGAGTCCTTGCAGGATGCGGTACCGTTACACAGCAAAGCGATCTTTGACGCGCTTAAGCAGGCCGTCGACGATCTAGATTTCCAGTCAGCCACCCTGTGGTGCGATAAGCTGACCGATTCACTCAAAAGGAATGTTGATGAACGATGAATCTGGACATCCAAAGGTCAAGCCGCGTTTATTGATCGTGGATGACCAGGCACTCAATATCCACGCGCTGAATGAGTTGTTTCGTGCTGACCATGAAATTTACATGGCCATGGATGGAAATAAGGCAGTGGATATGGCCCTGACACAGTTCCCGGATTTGATCCTGCTCGATGTGATGCTCCCCGGCATAGACGGCTATGAGGTATGTCGTCGACTTAAGGCCAGTCCGTTGACGGCGGCCATTCCTGTGATATTCGTAACCGCCAAGGGGGAAGAGGCGGACGAGGCAAAAGGACTTGAGCTTGGCGCTGTTGACTACATTAGCAAGCCATTTCATCCCGGTATTGCCCGCGCTCGGGTAAAAACCCATCTGACTTTGAAGTTGCAAAGCGACTACTTGAAGAGTCAGGCGTCGATCGACGGTTTGACAGGCATAGCCAACCGACGAGCGTTCGAGCAACACCTCCATGCAGCTTGGAGTCACTTGTGCCGTGACGGAGGGTGGCTGGGTCTGATTCTTGTCGACATCGATTACTTCAAACGCTTCAATGACCACTATGGGCATCTAGCGGGGGACCAGTGCCTGCGCCTTGTTGCAGCGGCTCTGGACAGTGGGATCAGACGACCTTTGGATATGGTTGCGCGCTATGGCGGTGAAGAGTTTGTCTGCGTTCTGCCCGGCACCCACCTCAGTGGCGCCGCTACCGTTGCTCAGCAGTTATCTGATGCTGTGGAGAATCTGAAGATCCCTCATGTGGAGTCATTGGTCGCTGACCGGGTGACTATTTCACAAGGTGTAGCCTGTCTCCAGCCTAAGCAGGGGCAGGACGCACATCAGCTTGTAGGCCTGGCAGATCAAGCTTTGTATCAGGCCAAGGAGAGTGGCAGAGCAAGGTTCAGGCTTTCTGAGGTATGCAACAGCAAGCTGCAAAGTCCTTCAGTCGGTCACTGATAGTACACATCGGACTGAGCGTCAAGAATGTGCTCTCTGGAACCCTATCGTATGCGTCCGGCTAATCCACCTTACGGTAAATTGCCATAGGAGGGTATATGTCCCATCGGGTATCAGTGCAATAAAGTTGCGAGTTCGAGTATTAAGCAGTGCCCTGATTTTAATACACGATATTTAAAGCGCTGACTGGTGCCATTGAAGCTTTATTTCCTGCCATTGGGTGTCTGACAACCACTTGTCTGCCACCGGAAAGAAAATATTCTCCTCAGCATCCATATGATCATAGTATTTCTTGATGAAGTCTTCGATCGTGTCGGCGATTACTCTCGCTTCCTGCGTTGAGTGCTCCAACATCTTGAGTTGTCCGGCAATTCGCTTGAAGGCTTGATGATCTTGCTCGATATCCTTGACCCGTTGGTGGATCGGGGCCTCGGTCGCTAGCAAGGCCAGCCGAATAAGCTCTTCGTTTTCATGGTGGTGCCGCTCTGCATCACCATGCAAGGCTTCCAGTTGCTTAAACAACAGCTTGCGGTCATCGGCACCCGCAGATCCGTGCCTTATCCTCTCCAGTAACTCTTTGATCTGATTAATTTTGGTGGCCACCTCATGATGATAGGCGTGCAGCTCTTTCAACAAGGCGTTCATATTAAATCCTCATCGCCACATCAAGCCTTCACAGATTAAATATCATTAATCAGCAGTCTTCGAGGGTAGCAGCAGGTGTCGGCTTGCATCTAATCATTTTATTATAGTCTGGCGCGAAACGCTCACCTCAAAAAAATCCTCTTCATTGGAAGATTTCGAAATATCAACTTGATGTCCATATACGCTGCAAGAAAAAGCAGGCACACCAAGACCGCTTGCGACAGCGGGGGGCTGAGCGCAACTGGAGGTGCAAGTGGCTTCGTTCTACGGGCTGAGGTAGGTGTTGGAAAGCCGCGGATTGTGAACGCTTTTTAAAGGCTTGTTGAATTAAAAAGCCGGCTTGTGGCCGGCTTCTCGGGGACGCTTCCGACTAATTTATGGTAAGCCGCAATCGCCTTAACTGTGTGGCCATCAAGGGCCTGAAAGAGATGGCAGATGCCCGTGTGGGATATCGCCGAGCCCTCTGGACCGCGGCTTGCGCCGGTCGGGGCTTAATGTGCGGCGTAGCATACAAGGGCGGGCGCAGGATGCCCAGCAAAAAATTGCGCAGGGTGCTTCAACTGGGCCGCTGCTGGCGCAAATGTGACCAGTGGAACACCCAGCCAAGAATTTCCAGGCCCTGCGCCTGGCGCTGAGCAGGGGTGTAGCGTTCGACCGCATAGTTGCGCCGGTCATGGCTGTGCAGGTACAGGGTGTCGTGCGGGCCAAGACTGAGGTTGTTCACCCTGAGCATGCCGTTTTGCAGCAGGGCATAGGTTTCGCCCTCGACCACCTGGGTCATGCCCAGGTCGATGGCCAGGGTCGCTTCCAGCGGAATCAGCGGGAGCATGTTGTTGGCCGGCATTGCCAGGCAGATTGCATTGCTGGCTTGCACGCCCAAGCCCTTCAGGGTTTTTGCCGGCAAGCGCAGGTGCTTGCTGCCCACCGGCGACAGCAAGCCGTTGCGCACTTCGTAGTAGGGCACCTTCAATACCCGGCCACGATGTTCCCACAGCGGGGTAAGCGGATTGGCGGGCGCTGGCCGTGGAAGGCCGTTGCGCAGGAGTGGGTTGGGGTATTTGGGGCCTTCACCGGTGCGCAGCCAACGTCGGTGCACACAGAACAGATCGGCCAGTTCGTCCAGCCGGGCCAAAGGTACACCGCGTTTGAACCAGTTGTTGACGTGCTGTGCTGTGACGCTGCGCTGGGCGGCGAAATCGGAAGGGGTCAGGCCACATTCGTGGAGCAGGGCTCTGAGGCGGTCGCCGGAAGTGTTCATGGCGGCGAGTGTAGCGGCGGGTTGCCAGTAAGGAAATGAACCGGGTGTTGACGGGATTTGTACGAAAAGAGGCTGTTTGTAGGATGCTGGTGTAGGACTGTGTAGGATTTGTTCCCAGCAGTGAGCGCGTTCCATTCAGGCATGAAAAACCCCGCCAAAGCGGGGTTTCCCTGCAGTCGAAATCAGCCCTTGTAGGCAGCGACCGATTTGGTGATCGCGGCACGGGCGGCGTCGGCGCCTTCCCAGCCTTCGATCTTGACCCATTTGCCCTTCTCGAGATCTTTGTAGTTGGCAAAGAAGTGCTCGATCTGCTGGATCAGCAGGGCTGGCAGGTCGGTGTATTCCTTGACGTCAACGTACAGCTGCGACAGCTTGTCGTGAGGAACAGCGATGACCTTGGCGTCGCCGCCACCGTCGTCGGTCATGTTCAGCACGCCAACCGGACGGGCGCGGATAACCGAGCCTGGGGCCACTGGGTAAGGGGTAACCACCAGCACGTCCAGCGGGTCACCGTCGTCAGCCAGGGTGTTCGGGATGAAGCCATAGTTGGCTGGGTAGAACATCGGGGTAGCCATGAAACGGTCGACGAACAGCGTATCGCTGTCCTTGTCGATTTCGTATTTGATCGGCGCGTGGTTGGCCGGGATCTCGATGGCGACGTAGATGTCGTTCGGCAGGTCTTTGCCCGCCGGAATCTTGCTGTAGCTCATTGGGCAGTGCCCCCGTGTTTGACCAAAAAGTGGCGGCGATTATAGGCACATTCTGCCGGGGCACGCCACGCTTGGCCTGATGTGCGGGCCCGTCAGGCGTGGCTTTCGCGGTACTCGGGGTGTTCCGCCTGCAGCCGGCACAGGCGCGCCAGCGGGTCTTGCCGGTAGAACTTCGACAACTGGTGGTAGACCTGTGGATAAGCCTGATGTAGCAGGTCGGGGGCACTAAAGAAGTACTCGCTGGTAACGGCAAAGAACTCTGCCGGGTTTTCCGCAGCATAGGGGTCGATGGCGGTTTCGGCTGCGGGGTTGGCGTCCAGTTGCTGGTTGAGGTCGTCGTAAGCCTGCTGCATGGCTGTTGCCCACTCATCAACTGGCATGCTGCTGTGCAGTGGTGGCAGGCCGTTGGCATCGCCATTGAGCATGTCGAGCTTGTGCGCCAGTTCATGGATGACCAGGTTGTAAGCCTCCCAGCCACCACTGGCCTGCACGCCGTTCCAGGCCAGGATGATCGGCCCCTGCTGCCAGGCCTCGCCGCTGTGTTCTCCGTCCCACACATGCTCCACGCCACTGGCATCGCGGTGGCGCTGGGGGCTCTTGAAGTCGTCGGGGTACAGGATGATTTCGTGGAAGCCTTGGTACCAGTTCAGCTCACCCAGGTGAAGCAGCGGTAACTGTGCCTGGGCAGCCAGCATCAGGCGCTGTTCGTCGTCCAGTTCGACCCCGGGCAGGCAGGTGAGGTGCTTGTCGAGCAGGAACAGGATGCAGGCTTCGCGCAGCCAGTGGTCTTCAGCGTCGCTGATGCCGTCCAGCATCGGCAGCCGCTCGCGTACGGCCTGCCATTGCTGTGGCGTGATCGGGTAACGCGCCAGAGTACGCTTGCGCCGCCAGGCGCTGAATGACCACATGCGGTTCGTTCTTTACCTGTTCAGTGAGCCTTGGCCGTGCGGCCCAGGCGCCCACGCAGCAAGCCGAGAATCATCGGCACCAGCGACAGGATGATGATGCCCACCACCATCAGCGAAAGGTGCTGCTTGATGAACGGCACGTTGCCGAAGAAGTAGCCCAAGGTGACCAGGCCGCCGACCCAGAGCAGCGAGCCGGCAACGCTGAAGCCGAGGAAGCGTGGGTAGTGCATGTGAGCGATGCCCGCGACGAACGGTGCAAAGGTACGCAAGATGGGCAGGAAGCGCGCCATGGTCACGGTCTTGCCGCCATGGCGTTCATAGAAGTCGTGGGTACGCTGCAGGTAGTCGCGACGGAAGATCTTGGAGTTGGGTTTGTTGAACAAGCGCTCGCCGGCCGTTCGGCCGATCACGTAGTTGGTGCTGTCGCCCAGGATTGCAGCGGCCATCAGCAGGCCGGCCAGCAGCACCGGGTCCATGCCGCCACCCGCCGCGACGGCGCCGGCGATGAACAGCAGCGAGTCGCCCGGCAGGAAAGGCATCACTACCAGGCCGGTTTCGCAGAAGATCACGGTGAACAGGATGGCGTAGATCCAGGGACCGTAATTGGTGACCAGCAGATCGAGGTAGGCATCGAGATGCAGGATAAGGTCCAGCGGGTTGAAATCCATGTACAGCACCTGTGTTCTTGGGCGTAGGCTTGGTTACCGGGGGAAGGGTAAATTTTCACACATGACAGGTGAGCCATTATACGGCTAAGTGAGGATCATGCCCGGGGAGTTTGTAGCGGGGGGTTACGGTAGAGGGGGATTCCTTTACCAGCTTCTTCGCCGGCACGCCCGCTCCCTCAAGGATCACTACCTTGCTTGTGAAAGCGGGCTTGCCATCGATGCGGTCGGTGCCGGTCAGTCCTGACTGATCGGCAGGATGTAGCTCTTGAACTCGGTATCTTCACGAAACCCGATGGATTCGTAAGTCTTGTGCGCAACTTCATTATTCGCGCTGGTCGACACGCGCATGCGAACAGCATTGGTCTCTTTGGCCATTTTCTTCGCTTCGCGGATCAGGTGGTCGGCGACCAGCATGCGCCGGGAGTCCTCAGCTACATAGATATCGTTGAGAATCCATACCCGCTTCAACGACAGCGACGAGTAGCTCGGATACAGCTGGCAAAAGCCCAGCAGTTTACCGTCGTCATCATCCGGAAGTGCCAGGTAAATCACCGATTCATCCCGCTTCAGGCGCTTTTCCAGAAAGCTGCGCGAGCTGTCGGGATAGGGCAACTGCCCGTAGAACTCACGGTATTTGACGAACAACGGCGTGATCAGGTCGAGGTGTTCCAGGGTTGCCTTGATGATGCGCATGTGCGGCCCTCAGAGTCCATTTGGGAAACAGCGGATTGCAAGCAGCGTTCAAGGGCATGCTGCCCAATGCACGACACAAGTGCAATCCGCCTTCCGTGACAGGTTTTTTACCCTTTGCCGAGCAGGAAGTTACCTTTCTGGCTGGCGCTGTCTTCATTCTCCAGGCTATGTACCTCGGCTTCGTCCTTCAGATTCACCCCGGAAAGCTGCCGCCGGCAGGCTTCGCGCATCAAGTACAACAGGCGGTGCGCCGCCATGCCATAGCTCAGCCCCTCCAGGCGGATATTGGAAATGCAGTTGCGGTAGGCATCGGTCAGGCCGACCTTGGGTGCATAGGTGAAATACAGGCCAAGGCTGTCGGGCGAGCTCAGCCCCGGGCGTTCACCGATCAGCATCACCGTCATCCGTGCGCCCAGCAGCTCGCCGACCTCGTCGGCCACTGCCACACGGCCCTGCTGGACCAGCACCACCGGGGCGCTGGTCCAGCCGTCGGCGGCAGCCTGTTCCTCGAAGCGGGTCAGGAACGGTAGCGTGTGGCGATGCACGGCCAGTGCCGAGAGGCCGTCAGCCACCACGATGGCCAGGTCGACGCCGCCGGGGTTGGCCTGGGCATGCTGGCGAAGGGTCGCAATCGAGTCTTCGTTCAGCCGGCGGCCAAGGTCCGGGCGCTGCAGGTACTGGTGGCGGTCGCTGGCAGCGCTGTGCAACACCAGGCTTTCGCGCCCGCGGTCACTCAGCTGGCTGGCCAGGCCGGCGTGGTCGAAAGCCAGGTGCACGGCATCTCGTGCCTGGGCATGGGCGAACTGGAAGTCCAGCTGCGCCCCGGTCGGCAGGCTGGTGCCGGTGCGGCCCAGGGCGATGCGCGCCGGGGTCAGGTTGCGCAGGGCCAGCCAAGGGTTGTCGGGGGTAGGCGTGCGATGGTCCATGGTCATCCCTATGCAAGCTGTGCCAAGGCCTGGCGGAAGGCCGGCGGCAGGTTGTCACCGAAGCGCACCCGGCCATCGGCCTGGGTGAAGATGCCGGTGCGGGCCAGCCATGCCTCGAATTCCGGCCCGGGCTTCAGGCCCAGGGTCTGGCGCGCGTACAGCGCGTCATGGAACGAGGTGGTCTGGTAGTTGAGCATGATGTCGTCGGAGCCGGGGATGCCCATGATGAAGTTGATGCCGGCCACACCCAGCAGCGTCAGCAAGGTGTCCATGTCGTCCTGATCGGCTTCGGCATGGTTGGTGTAGCAGATATCGCAACCCATCGGCACGCCCAGCAGTTTGCCGCAGAAATGGTCTTCGAGGCCGGCGCGGATGATCTGCTTGCCGTTGTACAGGTATTCCGGGCCAATGAAACCGACCACGGTGTTGACCAGGAACGGCTTGAAGTGACGGGCCACGGCATAGGCGCGGGTTTCGCAGGTCTGCTGGTCGACGCCGTGGTGGGCGTTGGCCGAGAGCGCGCTGCCCTGGCCGGTTTCGAAATACATCAGGTTCTGCCCGAGGGTGCCACGTTTCAGCGACAGACCGGCTTCGTAGCCTTCCTGCAATACGTTCAGGTTGATGCCGAAGCCGGCATTGGCCGCCTCTGTACCGGCGATGGACTGAAACACCAGGTCCAGTGGCACGCCGCGGTTGATCGCTTCGATCGAGGTGGTGACGTGGGTCAGTACGCAGGACTGGGTGGGGATGTCGTAGCGCTGGATGATGGCGTCGAGCATTTCCAGCAGGGCGCAGATCGAAGCAATGCTGTCGGTGGCCGGGTTGATGCCGATCATGGCGTCGCCGTTGCCGTACAGCAAGCCGTCGAGAATACTGGCGGCAATACCGGCCGGTTCGTCTGTCGGGTGGTTGGGTTGCAGCCGGGTCGACAGGCGCCCGCGCAGGCCCATGGTGCCGCGGAACCGGGTGACCACGCGGATTTTCTGTGCCACCAGCACCAGGTCCTGCACGCGCATGATCTTCGACACGGCAGCGGCCATTTCCGGGGTCAACCCGGGCGCCAGGGCGCGTAGGCTGTCTTCGTTGGCTTCCTCGCTCAGTAGCCAGTCGCGCAGGCCACCCACGGTCAGGTGGCTGACCGGGGCGAAGGCTTGGGCATCGTGGGTGTCGATGATCAGGCGGGTAACTTCATCTGCTTCGTAAGGGATCAGCGCTTCATTGAGAAAATGCGTCAGCGGAATATTGGCCAAAGCCATCTGCGCGGCGACGCGCTCGGCGTCGTTGCTGGCCGCCACGCCTGCCAGGCAGTCCCCGGAGCGTGCCGGGCTGGCCTTGGCCATCACGTCCTTGAGGCTGTCGAAGCGGTAGACCAGATGGCCGACCGTGTGTACGAAACTTGCCATACAGAATCTCCAGAGCCGCGGGTTGCCCCGCGGCGGGTGGCGACGATCAGTGCAGGGCCTCTTCGGCCTTCTGGATCGCGGCGAATTCCTCTTCCGGTGTGCCCGCGACCAGGTGGTGGCGGCTGTAGAAAGCAAAGTAGGCAATTAATACCGCATAGATCACTGCAGCGCCAATGACTACCCGCGGGTCAACCAGGAATCCGGCGACCACGGCGATGCACGCCAGCACCAGGGCCAGACCGGAGGTGAAGATGCCGCCCGGGGTGCGGTATGGGCGTTCCATCTTTGGCCGGCGGATGCGCAGGGTAATGTGCGCAGCCATCATCAGCACGTAAGACAGGGTAGCGCCAAATACTGCCACCAGGATCAGCAAGTCACCCTGGCCCGTCAGCGACAGGGCAAAACCGATGATGCCGGGGATGACCAAGGCCAGTACCGGGGCCTTGCTTTTGTTGGTTTCCGACAGTTTGCGCGGCAGGTAACCGGCGCGGGACAGGGCGAAGATCTGCCGGGAATAGGCATAGATGATCGAGAAGAAGCTGGCGATCAGCCCGGCCAGACCGACCAGGTTGACGAAGCCGCCCATCCAGGTGGAGCCGCCGTAGGCCTTCGACAGGGCTTCGACCAGCGGGTTACCGGAGGCCTTCAGCGCCTCGGAGCCTGCGCCGCCCGGGCCGACCACCAGGATCAGCAAGGCGAAGGCCAGCAGTACCAGCATGGCACCGATCAGGCCGCGTGGCAGGTCACGCTTGGGGTTCTTGGTTTCTTCTGCGGCCAGTGGCACGCCTTCGACGGCAAGGAAGAACCAGATGGCGTAGGGGATGGCTGCCCACACGCCGACATAGCCGAACGGCAGGAAGCTGCTGGCGCCGACGGCGTCCGTTTTGGCGATGTCGAACAGGTTGGCCGCATCAAAATGGGGCACCATGCCTATCAGGAATACGGCCAGGGCAATGGCGGCAATGGCGGTGATGATGAACATCAGCTTCAGTGCCTCACCCACGCCGAAAATGTGGATGCTGATGAACACGATGTAGAACGCCAGGTAGATCATCCAGCCGCCGATACCGAACAGCGATTGGCAGTAGGCGCCGATGAACACCGCGATGGCGGCAGGGGCGATGGCGTATTCGATCAGGATCGCCGTGCCGGTCAGAAAGCCGCCCCACGGGCCGAAGGCACTGCGGGCAAAGCCGTAGCCGCCGCCAGCGGTGGGGATCATCGACGACAGCTCGGCCAGCGAGAAGCACATGCACAGGTACATGGTGGCCATCAGCAAGGTGGCCAGGAACATGCCACCCCAGCCGCCCTGAGCCAAGCCAAAGTTCCAGCCGGCGTAATCGCCGGAAATGACGTAGGCCACGCCCAGGCCGACCAGCAGTACCCAGCCGGCGGCGCCTTTTTTCAGTTCACGTTGCTGGAAATAGTCAGAGCCGACTTTCTCGAAGTCGACGGAAGAGCCTGCCGGCGATCCGGCGGAATGTTCGCTTGGCATAGATTCACCTGTTGTTTTTCTTGGTGGCCGGAAGGGTTCCGGGCCGATGGTGATGGGTACTGCAGGAAGCGAGCCAGAGCGGCTGGTGCACGGTTGCCGCCCTGGGGTCAGGGTATGCCGGCCTGGCCTCTTCGCGGGTGAACCCGCTCCTACAGGGATTGCGCAAGATTCAAGACCAGCGCAGGACCTGTAGGAGCGGGTTTACCCGCGAAGAAGGCGACGCGGTCTAGAAGAAGCCCAACGGATTGATGTCGTAGCTCACCAGCAGGTTCTTGGTCTGCTGATAGTGATCCAGCATCATCTTGTGCGTCTCACGCCCGACCCCCGACTTCTTGTACCCACCGAACGCGGCATGCGCCGGGTACAGGTGGTAGCAGTTGGTCCACACACGGCCAGCCTTGATGCCGCGGCCCATGCGGTAGGCACGGTTGATGTCGCGGGTCCACACGCCGGCACCCAGGCCGAACTCGGTGTCGTTGGCAATCGCCAGCGCTTCGGCTTCGTCCTTGAAGGTGGTGACGCTGACCACCGGGCCGAAGATTTCTTCCTGGAACACGCGCATCTTGTTGTTGCCCTTGAGCAGGGTCGGCTGGATGTAGTAACCGGTAGCCAGCGCACCTTCCAGCTTCTCGACCTTGCCGCCGGTGAGCAGCTCGGCGCCTTCGTCCTGGGCAATCTGCAGGTACGAGAGGATCTTTTCGAACTGCTGCTGCGAGGCCTGGGCGCCGACCATGGTGTCGGTGTCCAGCGGGTCGCCGCGCTTGATCTGCAGCACCTTCTTCATCACCACTTCCATGAACTGCGGGTAGATCGACTCTTGCACCAGGGCACGCGACGGGCAGGTGCACACTTCACCCTGGTTGAAGAACGCCAGCACCATGCCTTCTGCCGCCTTCTCGATGAAGCTTGGCTCGGCCTGCATGATGTCTTCGAAGTACACGTTCGGCGACTTGCCACCCAGTTCGACGGTGGACGGGATGATGTTCTCGGCCGCGCATTTCATGATGTGCGAGCCCACCGGGGTAGAGCCGGTGAAGGCGATCTTGGCGATGCGCTTGCTGGTGGCCAGGGCTTCACCGGCTTCGCGGCCGTAGCCTTGCACCACGTTGAGCACGCCAGGTGGCAACAGGTCGCCAATGACTTCGAGCAGGACGGTGATGCCCAGTGGCGTCTGTTCGGCAGGCTTCAGCACCACGCAGTTACCAGCGGCCAGTGCCGGGGCAAGCTTCCAGGCAGCCATCAGGATCGGGAAGTTCCAGGGGATGATCTGCCCGACCACGCCCAGTGGCTCGTGGATGTGGTAGGCCACGGTGCCTTCATTGATCTCGGCAGCACCGCCTTCCTGGGCGCGGATGCAGCCAGCGAAATAGCGGAAGTGGTCGACTGCCAGCGGAATGTCGGCGTTGAGGGTTTCGCGGATCGGCTTGCCGTTGTCCCAGGTTTCGGTGATGGCCAGCAGTTCGAGGTTCTGCTCGATACGGTCGGCAATCCTCAGCAGAACGTTGGAACGATCCTGCACTGAAGTGCGGCCCCAGGCGTCGGCCGCAGCATGGGCGGCATCCAGGGCTTTCTCGATGTCTTCGGCAGTAGAACGGGGGAATTCAGCGATCAGCTTGCCATTCACCGGGGAGGTATTTTCGAAGTACTGCCCCTTTACCGGAGCAACGAACTCACCACCGATGTAGTTGCCGTAGCGGTTCTTGAAGGAAACCTTCGCGCCCTCGGTACCGGGATGTGCATAACGCATGGTGTGTCTCCTTGGTATTGTGCTTTTTAGGGAGTTGAAAAGCATAGAGCAAGGGTTGGGCCAGTGTTGGCCGTGCCAGGCAAATCAATGACTTGGGTCATTTTTACCGGCCCTCTCAAAGAGGGGCTGTGCCGGCGTCGGTACGCCAGGGGTGACACTTTGTGCCGTTTGCGGCACGTCATCGGTGTGTGCATTGCAAAGCCTACCCGGGTGGAGGATGCTGGGCTGACGCTCTATCTGCGGAGAATTACAACAATGCAGAGCAATCACTTCACTCGCCATGCCCGGCAGGTCCATAGCGTTGCCCATGGTGGGGCCGGGGAGGGCGGCAGTGACCCGTCCATCGCCCGTTCCTGGCTGCGCTGCCTGGAGGACTACCACCTCGACCCGGCGGTGATCGAAGCCCCGGTGGTGCTTGAGCATGGGCGCCTGCTGGAAAGCCGCGAGCGCCTGCACCAGGTGCTGCAAATTGCCGACCATGAAATGAACAGCCTGCACCAGCAGCTTTCCGGCGCGGGCCACGCGGTGCTGCTGACCGACGCCCGCGGGGTGATCCTCAACTGCGTCAGTGCCCCCACCGAGCGGCGCAGCTTCGAACAGGCCGGGCTGTGGCTGGGCGCCGACTGGAGCGAGGCGCGCGAGGGCACCAATGGCATCGGCACCTGCCTGGTCGAACGCCAGGCGCTGACCATCCACCAGAACGAGCACTTCCGTGGCCGTCACACCGGCCTGACCTGCTCGGCCAGCCCGGTGTTCGACCCGCATGGCGAACTGCTGGCGGTACTCGACGTGTCCTCTGCCCGCCCCGACGTATCGCGGCAAAGCCAGTTCCACACCATGGCATTGGTCAACCTGTCGGCGAAGATGATCGAGAGCTGCTATTTCCTGCGCCATTTCGAGCAGCAATGGTTATTGCGTTTTCACCTGCAAGCCGAGTCGGTCGGCCTGTTCAGCGAAGGCTTGCTGGCGTTCGACGGCGATGGCCGCATTTGCGCTGCCAACCAAAGCGCACTGAACCTGCTGGGCACGGTACGGGGTGGCGTGCTGGGCAAACCGTTGGAGTGCTTTTTCGCGTGCAGCCATGACGAAATGTTCAGCCGTGCCACGCCCGGCGGCAGCACTGTCTGGCCGCTGCGCACCCTGGATGGTCGCCAGGTGTTCGCCAGCCTGCGGGGGCAGGCCCGGGCGCCGGTTTGGTCAGTGCCGGCCGCCCAGCCGCGGCCTGCACGTGAAGTGGAGCCGCTGGTCTGTCTGCTGGACCCTGCGTTGCAAAATGATTTCCGCCGCAGCGTGCGGGTGTTCGAGCGCGATGTGCCATTGCTGCTGCGCGGCGAGACCGGCTGTGGCAAGGAGGCCTTCGCCCAGGCTGTGCATCAGGCCAGTGAGCGGCGCGGCAAGCCGTTCGTCGCCATCAACTGCGCTTCTATCCCGGAAAGCCTGATCGAGAGTGAGCTGTTCGGGTATCGCGGCGGCAGTTTTACCGGCGCGCGCAAGGAGGGCATGCGCGGCAAGCTGTTGCAGGCCGACGGCGGCACCTTGCTGCTGGACGAGATCGGCGATATGCCGCTTGCCCTGCAAACCCGCCTGCTGCGGGTGCTGGAGGAGCGCCAGGTGGTGCCGATCGGGGGAGAGCCACAGGCGGTGGACGTGCGCATCGTCAGCGCTACGCACCGTGACCTGCTGGAACGGGTTGAACAGGGTAGTTTCCGCGAGGACCTGTATTACCGCCTCAATGGCCTGGAGGTGGCGTTGCCGGCGGTGCGAGAACGCAGTGACAAGGCGCAGTTGCTGGACTTTCTGCTACGCCAGGAGACGCAGGGGCAACGCATAGACATCGAGCCCAGGGCGCGGCAGGCGCTGCTCGAATTTACCTGGCCGGGGAACGTGCGGCAGATGCGCAATGTGCTGCGTACTTTGGTGGCGCTTTGCGAAGATGCCCGCATTACCTTTGCGGACCTCCCCGCAGTCATCCGCACCAGCCCACCTCCCGTGGGGGCGGGCGAGCCCGCGAAGATGTCCTACCAGGCAATAGAGGGCGAGGGCATTGCCCTCGTTCGCGGGCAAGCCCGCTCCCGCAGGTCCGGCGGTGCCGCAGAGATTGAGGATGAATCTGTAGGGAGCGAGGTTCTGCTCGACGCGGAGCGGCAAGCGCTGAAGGAGGTCCTGGAGGCAAAACACTGGCATCTCACCCGCGTCGCCGAGCACTTGGGCATCAGCCGCAATACCTTGTATCGAAAACTGCGCAAACACGGCATTACAAGGGGCGACTGAGCGAAACAGCGGGTGCGATTTGTCGCGCCCTGGGCTACCCTGCCTCGATGTTTTGCGAGGTCGACCATGCATATTCACATTCTCGGTATTTGCGGCACTTTCATGGGTTCGCTGGCGGTGCTGGCCAAGGAACTTGGCCACCGCGTCACCGGCTCCGACGCCAACGTCTACCCCCCGATGAGTACCCAGCTCGAAGCCCAGGGTATCGAGCTGACCCAAGGCTATGACCCGGCCCAGCTGGATCCGGCGCCAGACCTGGTGGTCATCGGCAACGCCATGTCGCGCGGCAACCCCGCGGTTGAATACGTGCTGAACAAGGGCCTGCCCTATGTCTCCGGCCCGCAGTGGCTGGCCGACCACGTGCTGCAAGGGCGCTGGGTGCTGGCTGTTGCCGGTACTCACGGCAAGACCACCACCAGCAGCATGTTGGCCTGGGTGCTGGAACACGCCGGCATGAGCCCGGGTTTCCTGATTGGTGGTGTGCCGCAGAACTTCTCGGTGTCGGCCCGTTTGGGCGACACGCCGTTCTTTGTGGTGGAGGCCGACGAGTACGACAGCGCCTTCTTCGACAAGCGCTCGAAGTTCGTCCACTATCACCCGCGTACCACGATCCTCAACAATCTTGAGTTCGATCACGCAGACATCTTCCCGGACCTGGCCTCGATCGAGCGGCAGTTCCACCACTTGGTGCGGACTATCCCCAGCGAAGGCCTGGTCATCCACCCGACCACCGAGCAAGCGCTGGAGCGTGTGATCGGCATGGGCTGCTGGACCCCTGTGCAAACCACCGGGGAGGGCGGCCAGTGGCAAGCCCGCCTGCTCAGCCCCGATGGCTCGCGCTTTGAAGTACTGTTCGAGGGTGAAGTGCAGGGTGTGGTGGACTGGGCACTGACCGGCCAGCACAACGTCGCCAACGCCTTGGCCACCCTGGCAGCCGCGCGTCATGTAGGCGTGGTGCCGGCCATGGGCATCGACGGCCTGAGTGCGTTCAAGAGCGTCAAGCGGCGCATGGAGAAGGTTGCCGAAGTACAAGGTGTGACCATCTATGATGACTTCGCCCACCATCCGACTGCCATTGCCACCACGCTCGACGGCCTGCGCAAGCGGGTGGGGGAGGCGCCTGTGATCGCGGTGATCGAGCCACGCTCCAACTCGATGAAACTCGGTGCCCACCGTGACGGCCTGCCAGAAAGCGTAAACGACGCCGACCAGGTGATCTGGTATGCGCCGGCCAACCTCGGCTGGGACCTGGCCGCCACCGCCGCGCAGTGCAAGGTGCCGAGCGTGGTGGCCGATAGCCTCGAAGCGATCATCGAGCGGATCAAAGGCCAGGCTCGCCCAGGCACCCATGTGGTGATCATGAGCAACGGCGGCTTCGGCGGCCTGCACGGCAAGCTGGCCGAGGCGCTGAAGTGAGCGGGCCGGAACGCATCACCCTGGCCATGACGGGCGCCTCGGGTGCCCAGTATGGCCTTCGCCTGCTCGATTGCCTGGTACGCGAAGACCGCGAGGTGCACTTCCTGATCTCCAAGGCCGCACAGTTGGTGATGGCCACCGAGACAGATGTTGTGTTGCCGGCCAAGCCCCAGGCGATGCAGGCGTTTCTGACTGAATACACCGGCGCGGCCGATGGGCAGATCCGTGTGTATGGCAAGGAAGACTGGATGTCGCCGGTAGCCTCGGGTTCTGGCGCCCCGGCGGCAATGGTGGTGGTCCCCTGTTCCACTGGCACTTTGTCGGCCATCGCCACTGGCGCCTGCAACAACCTGATCGAGCGGGCTGCCGACGTCACCCTCAAGGAGCGTCGTCAACTGATCCTGGTGCCACGCGAAGCGCCATTCTCCACCATCCACCTGGAAAACATGCTCAAGCTGTCGCAAATGGGCGCGGTCATCTTGCCGGCGGCTCCGGGGTTCTATCACCAGCCGCAGACCATCGACGACCTAGTCGACTTTGTCGTGGCGCGTATCCTCAACCTGCTGAACATCCCCCAGGACATGTTGCCACGTTGGGGCGAGCACCACTTCGGGGTGGATGATTGAAGCGAGCACTGGCGGGGTTGCTGGCGCTTGTGATGCTGGGTGGGTGCGCCACTGTGCGCACGCTGGATGCCAACAAGCCCGGCGCACCGGTGGTGTATGCCGGTACCCGGCTGGATTTGTATGTGATCAATGGCGGGTGTTGCCCGCGGGATCATTACGGTGCGGACGCTCCGGCGTATCCGCGCCTGGATCTGCCCGGCAGCATGCTGCTCGATACCCTGCTGCTGCCGTTGTCTTTGCTGACAGCGGCCGGCATAGGCTTCCAGGCCACCGGCGGCCTGTGATGGCCTCTTCGCAGGCACGCCCATTCCTACTTGTGAGTAGTCACTGGAAGATTATGGAGACCCTGTGGGAGCGGGCGTGCCCGCGAAGAGGCCAGCACAAGCGAAGCCTAGATCCTGCCCAACTTGCGCAACTCATCCGACTCCACAACCCGCACGCCGTCTTCTTCCTCCAGCGCCAGCCGCCACAGGGCCCGCGCCAGGGTACAAGCCTCGATTCCCCGGTACTTCCCGGGTATCAACCTGGAAAACGGCGCAACAAGCTGTTCAGTGAGCCTTGGCTCCAGCCGCTCGCCCAGCAGGAACGAGGGCCGCACGATGGTCAACTGTGGCCAGTCCTGAGCCTTGAGCGCTTCTTCCATCTCGCCCTTGACCCGGTTATAGAAAATTGACGACTTGGGGTCGGCGCCCACTGCACTGACCACCAGCAGATGCCGCGCGCCCATTTCCCGGGCACGCTTGCTGAAGGCGACCACCATGTCCAGATCCACTGCGCGGAAAGCCGACTCGGAACCGGCCTGCTTCAGCGTGGTGCCCAGGCAGCAGTATGCGATGTCGACTTGGCCAGCCAGTTGCGGAAGGAATACCGCCGGGTCGCCCACCGGGTTTTCCAGGTGCGGGTGCTCGGCCAATGGTCGGCGCGTAGGCGCCAGTACTCGGGTGATGGTGGGCTCGTTGAGCAGGCGGTCCAGTAGGTGCTCACCGGTCAGGCCGGTGGCTCCGGCAAGCAGGACATGCTGAGGCGTCAAGTACATGATGTCTCTCCCTTGTTACACACAAGTCTAGTGAGTGCCGGGCATTTTTGCCTGTTCCCTCGCGTTGGCCTGTGTGGTGTTACGCAACGCTTCTTTGGCTTGTTGCTGGCGCAGGTGGTGCCAGTGCTCAAGCACGGCGGGCGGTGCCCACAGCTGCGGCTCGGAGGCCTCGAAGCCTTCCCTGTGTTCTCTTTCGGCAACGCTGGCGCGGGCCAGTTCAAACGCCTGTTTCAGGTCGTCGGTCTGGTTCAGCGCTTCCGCGAACAGGGCATCGCCAAAGTAGGTGAAGTCGGCTTCTTCCGAGCAACCGAAGGAGACGCGGTCGGCCCGGGCAGCAGTCATGATCAGCGTGCGCTCATCTTTGAGCGGGGCGATATAGCCCCCTGAATAGCAGGCGGAGATGACGATTACCTTGTCGCGATCCTTCAGCGGTGCCAGGGCAGTGGCCAGCTCGTCAGCGGCCAGGTCGGCCAGCTGCAGGCGGGGCTGGTCGAGCACCAGTTGGTGATCCTGGCTGCCATGGCTGGTGAGGTAGATGAACACCAGGTCTTCAGGGCCGCTGCGCTCTGCCAGGGTGGTGGCGGCGCGGGACAGGTTCTCGCGGGTGGCCATGGGGCGTGTGGCCATGTGGTCGCGGTGGTTGACCAGCGTCACCTGGCCGCTCGCACCAAAGCGCACCCTGAGCATGTTGCTGACATAGTCGGCTTCGCGCAGGAATACGCTTTGCTGGCCATCGCCGGCCACTACCAGGCTATACAGCTGGATCGGTGGCGCCGAGCGTGGTACCCGAGCCAGCGCCTCGTCCAGCAGCCGGCCCTGGTTGAGCAATGCCAGGTCCAGTGGGTCTGGCAGCAGCTTGCCATTCTGGTCACGCACGCGCACGCCGTTGGCCCATGTTCCGCTTTCGACCCTGCCACTGGTCAGGATCAGCCGCCCGTGGCCATGGTAGGCATCGTTCAGGAACCCGCCGATGTACTTGCTGCCGTCGGGCAGTTGCAGGCTGCCCTGGCCCGACAGACGCCAGTCGGCGAACTCACCCTTGTAGTGGCTGCCATCGCTGCCCAGCAGTTCCCCTTCGCCGTTCAGCGAGCCGTCCTTGAATTCACCGATCCACACGTCGCCATCGGCATTTTCGTAGCGGCCACGGCCCTCCAGGCGGTTGTCCTTGAACTCGCCGATGTACTGCTCGCCATCAACGCTGTCGTAGGTGCCGGCGCCTTGTAGCTGGCCGTTGACGAAGAGGCCGCTGAACTGGTTGCCGCTGGCATCGCTGCGCACCCCGGCGCCGTTGGGCTTGCCCTTGGCGAACAAGCCTTGATAGCGACTGCCGTCGGCCAGTTCCAGTTGGCCTGCGCCGTCGTACAGGTCGTCCTTGAACTGGCCGCGGTATGTCTGGTCGGCTTGCTTGAGGGTGCCCTCGCCGTCGCGGCGGCCGTGGCGGAAGGTGCCGCTATAGTGGCTGCCTGGGGTGGTCAGGTCGCCCAGGCCCTGAAACAGCCCCTCGGCGAACTGGCCGCGGTAGACCTCGCCGTTCTGGCCATGCCATTCGCCCTGGCCGTGCCACTGGCCGTCCTTGAAGCTGCCGGCGTACCAGCTGCCGTTGGGGTAGTCGATCCGGCCCTCACCCTGCAGCAGGCCATCGACCACCTGCCCCCGGTAACGCCCACCGTCAGGCAGACGTGCGTCCGGTGGGAGCAGCGATTCGCCATCGCCACAGGCGGCGAGCAGCAGGAGCAGGGTAATGGGGAGCAGTGGACGCATGGCGAGGACCGGGCAATAGGTCTGCCGAGTATGACGCAGAATGGGAGCCTGAGACAGTGAGCCCATGTCTCGGCGCATAGGCCGTGTACCCTGCGCGTACCCTGTAGGAGCGGCTTCAGCCGCGAACACCGGCGAAGCCGGTGCCCTCCACCGTGTTGCTTCTTCGCGGGCGCGCCCGCTCCCACAGGTGCCACGTTGCCTTCAAGGTACAATCAGCGCACAGCTGGTGAAACGATGATCTTCACGTTCTCCTCTTTGTTGTTCACCAGTTCCTCGAAGCCCAGCTCGACAATCTGCTCCAATCCGATCCGGCCGGTTACCAGTGGGCGAATATCCAGACGACCATCAGCAATGAAGGCAATCACATCGGCAAACTCGCCGTTGTACGCCAACGCCCCCAGCACCTGCTTCTCGGTGGACACCAGTTCGAAGAAGTTGAACTCGCTGGGCTCTTCGAAAATACCCACCAGCACGCACTTGCCTGCTTTACGGATGGTGTCGATGGCCAGCTTGGCCGTATGTTTGTTGCCGATGCACTCAAAACTCACATCGGCGCCCAGCCCTGCTGTCAGTGCACGGATTTCCGCCAGGGCATCGCACTGGCTGGGGTCCAGCACCACATTGGCGCCCACTTCCTTGGCCTTGGCTTTACGCGCAGAGGACATCTCAAGGGCGATGACCTGCGCCGCACCCGCAGCCTTGGCGCACATGATGGTGCACAGGCCGATGGTGCCGGCTCCCACCACTACAACGGTTTGCCCAAGCAGGCTGCCGGCCTTTTTCACCGCGTGCATACCCACCGCCAGCGGTTCGATCAGTGCCCCGGCTTCGGCAGGGAAGCCCTGCGGCAGCCGGTAGAGCAGGTTGGCGGGCACGTTGACCAGCTCGGCGAAGGCACCGTTGTTCATCAGACCGGTGAAGGCCAGGCGTTCGCAGATGTTGTACAGACCATGGGTGCAGTAATAGCAGGTGCCGCAATGCTGGCAGGCGTCTGCTGCCACCGGGTCGCCTACGGCATAGCCTTCCACGCCTTCGCCAAGCTTGGCGATGTGGCCGCAGAATTCGTGGCCGAGGATGCACTGGCCCTGAATGCCGGTCAGCGGATGCGGGGCCTCTACCGGGATGAACACCGGGCCGGCAACATACTCGTGCAGGTCGGAGCCGCAGATGCCGCACCAGTCCACCTTGATCTGCACCCAGCCCGGCGCAGGGTCGGCCGGCAAAGGTACCTGTTCGACACGAATATCGTTGCGGCCATGCCAGACGGCAGCGCGCATGTGGGTGTGGCTCAGGTCATTCATTGTTGTTCTCCAGGCTCACGAAAAGGGCTTAGTGCTTGCGCAGGAATGCGAGCAGTTGCTGGTTGACCTGTTCGGCCGCCTCCATCTGCACCATGTGGCCGGCCTCTGGCAGCACCCGTATTTCGGCTTCCAGGCCCTCGGCATGGCTGGCCGGGATGATCGCATCCTTGCCGCCCCACACCACCAGCGCCGGGTGATTGCCCAGTACCCCGCGCAAGTCGTGGCGCTGCCGGTCGCCGTCGGCGAGCGCCCCTGCCAACTGCTGCAGGGCTTGGTCCACACCTTCCAGGCGCTTGAACTTGAGCATGTCCTCCAGCATTTGCCGGGTGACCAGCGCCGGGTCGGCAAACAACTGCACCATCTGCGGTTTGAGTGCATTGCGGTTGGCCGCGGTGACGAAACCTTGCAAGTACTGCCCGTTGATCGCTTCGCCCAGCCCAGCGCTGGCCACCAGGCTCAGGCTGGCCACCCGCTGCGGGGCCAGGCGCGCCACATTGAGGCTGACGGCACCACCCATGGAATGGCCGGCCAGGTGAGCCTTGGCAATGTCCAGGTGGTCGAGCAGGGCGAGCACGGTTTCGCTGAGCTCATCCAGGTCGCCCCGCTGCAGGGCCTTGGCCGACTCGCCGTGGCCCGGCAGGTCGAGGGCGATGACCCGCCGCTCGGCCGCCAGCGCCGGGTGGTTGAACAGCCAGTTGTTGAGGTCACCGCCAAAACCGTGCACCAGCACCAGCGGTGTGCCGCCTTCACCCAGCTCGAACCAGCGCAGCAGGCGCCCACCTACTTCCGCCTTCTGCGGGGCCGGCCCCTGGCTCTGGTCGGCCGCACCTTCGGCGACGAACTCGGCCTGGAAGCGCTGTACCACCGCATCGATTTCGGCCTCTTCTGCTTCGCCTTCGACGACCACCGCCAGCAGTGCGCCGACGGGCAGGGTTTCATCCGGTTTGGCCACCTGGCGGCGCAGCACGCCGTTGAACGGCGCTTCGACGCTGCTGCTGATCTTGTCGGTCTCGACGTCCAGCACCTCGTCGCCCTTGCTGATTTCGTCACCTTCCTGCTTGAGCCAGGTGTCCACCCGGCCCTCGGTCATCGACAGGCCCCACTTGGGCATGGTCAGGGTATGGATCTGGCTCATGCGGCACTCCTTGCGGCTTCGATCACCTTGCGCACGGCGGCTTCAATCTTCGCCGCGTCAGGGATGTACAGGTCTTCCAGGGCGTCGGAGAACGGCACCGGGGTATGCGGCGCGGTGACCATTTCGATCGGGCCCTTGAGTGCGGCAAAAGCCTTCTGCGCCACCAGCGCGCTGATGTCGGTGGCCATCGAGCAGCGCGGGTTGGCTTCATCGATCACCACGAGGTGGCCGGTCTTCTCCACACTTTCCAGAATGCTGTCTTCGTCCAGCGGGCTGGTAGTACGCAGGTCCAGCACTTCGCAGTCGATGCCCTGACGGGCCAGGTTGTTGGCGGCCTCCAGCGCCACATGCACCATGCGCCCGTAGGTAACCAAGGTCACGTCGTCGCCATCGCGCACGAAGTTGGCTTCGCCGAACGGTACGGTGTACACCTCTTCCGGCACCTCGCCCTGCATGCTGTACAGCAGCTTGTGTTCGCAGAAGATCACCGGGTCGTTGTCGCGGATCGCCTGGATCAACAAGCCCTTGGCATCGTAAGGCGAGGATGGGCACACCACTTTCAGGCCGGGGATGTGCGTCCATAGCGAGGTGAGCATCTGCGAGTGCTGGGCGGCCGCGCGCAGGCCGGCGCCATACATGGTGCGCATCACCAGCGGGGTCACTGCCTTGCCGCCGAACATGTAGCGGAACTTGGCGGCCTGGTTGAGGATCTGGTCCAGGCAGCAGCCGGCGAAGTCGACGAACATCAGTTCGCACACCGGGCGCAGGCCCTGGGTGGCAGCACCGACGGCGGCGCCGACGTAGCCGATTTCCGACAGCGGCGCGTCAAGCACGCGCCCGGGGAATTGGTGGTACAGGCCTTTGGTCACGCCCAACACGCCACCCCAGGCGTCATCCTCCCCGGGCGCACCGGCACCGCCGGCGACGTCTTCGCCAATGATGAACACTGTGTTGTCGCGACGCATTTCCTGGGCCAGAGCTTCGTTGATGGCCTGCTGGTAGCTGATCTTTCTTGCCATGGTGGTTCTCCTGTTGTTCTTGTATTCCGCGGCTCAGGGGTAGGCGACGTAGACGTCGGTGAGCAGGTCGGCGGGCTGTGGCTTGGGATCGGACTTGGCGCGGCGAACGGCGTCTTCGATCAGGTCCTCGACGCGGGCGTCGATGGCGTCCAGTTGCTCGGCCGTGAGCAGGCCGGCGCGGGTGGTCTTGTTGCGAAATTGCATGAGGCAGTCGCGGGATTCGCGCAGGTTCTTCACTTCATCAGGGGCGCGGTAGGTTTGCGCATCGCCTTCGAAATGGCCGTAGTAACGGCTGAGCTTGACCTCGATCAGCGACGGCCCTTGCCCGGAACGGGCGCGCTCGATGGCGGCGCCGGCGGCCTCGTATACGGCAAAGAAGTCGAAGCCGTCGATGGTGACGCCAGGCATGCCAAAGCCGGCAGCGCGGTCGGCAATATGGTCGCAGGCGACGGACCAGTTGGAGGCAGTGGCCTCGGCGTAGCCATTGTTCTCGGCCACGAAGATGCAGGGCAGGTTCATGATCGACGCCATGTTCATGGCTTCGAACACGGCGCCCTCGTTGGATGCCCCATCGCCGAAGAAGGCTACCGACACGTCATCGCGGCCCTTGAGCTTGGCCGCCAGCGCCGCCCCGGCCACCAGTGGTGCGCCGGCGCCGACGATACCGTTGGCACCGAGCATGCCTTTTTCCAGGTCGGCAATGTGCATCGAGCCGCCCTTGCCGCCGCACACGCCGGTCTTCTTGCCGTAGATCTCGGCCATCATGCCGTACACGTCCACGCCTTTGGCGATGCAGTGGCCATGGCCGCGGTGGGTCGAGGCGATGCAGTCGCTGTCGCGCAGGTGGGCCATGACCCCGGCGGCAGAGGCTTCTTCGCCTGCATACAGGTGGACGAAGCCGGGAATTTCGCCGGTGGCGAACTCCACATGCAGGCGTTCTTCGAAGGCGCGGATGGTCCGCATGACTTCATAGGCATGCAGCAGTTGTTCAGTACTGAGTTGATTGGACATCTTGTTGTTCTCCGGGGTTGTCTCAACACGGGTTTGCAGGGTGCAGGCGGTGGCCGCGCGGGACGGCCAGCAAGTGGTGGCGGGCGGCATGCGCCAGTACGGCCTCGACGTCCACGCTGAGTGGGCCTTGGTGGTCGAGGGTGATGGTGGGCGTGTCATGCTCGGCAAATTCGATTTCGCGTTCGCCGTCCAGGGCCAGGGTGCCGCTGGCCAGGCTCAGGCGATGGGCGACGCCGGGCGTCAGCGGACCGCAGGCGGAGATGCCGCAGGCTTGCAGCAGGCCGGGCGCCAATGGTGCCAACAACGCCTGTTCGGCACCGGGGGCCAGGCGTACCCAGGCGCCGTGCGGATCTTGCCGTGACACCGGGCACCACAGGCCGCACAGGGCCGACAGGCCGATGGCGTGGGGTTCGGCGAAGCAGGCGAAGACTTCGCAGAGGTCCTCGCTGCGGCTGAGTGCACGGGCACCGATGAAGCGCTGTGGCGACACGGCCACCTCGACCAAGGCCCATTCGGCCAACTGTTGTTCGGGCACTTTCACCAGTAAGCGCTTGTTACGGCGCAAGCCGATGCTGGCCGCTACCCGGCCACTGGCAAGCAGGCCACCGGCCAGGCCTGCGCTGGTGGCTTCACGAAGTTCGGGGAAGGCGTTGTTGGTGCCGGTGGACAGGGTCAGCAGCGGCACGTCACCGGCCTCGGCAGCGACCGCCTTGTGGGTGCCATCACCGCCCAGCACGGCGATCATCGTCACGCCGCGCTCGACCATGCGCCGGGTTGCCAGGCGGGTATCGGCCACGGTCTGGGTCAGTGGCAGGTCGAGTATCTCGATGGCCGGCCAGTGCTGGTCACGGGCCCCCGGGCCCTGGCTGGCCTTGAGCACTGCGGCAGCGATGCCGGTCATGTCGCTGGACAGCAACACCCGGCTAATGCCGGTGGCACCGAAAGCGGCCAGCAGACGCTGGATGGCCGAGGCCTTGTCGGTGCTCGAATAGAGCCCGGCATTGGCGGTCAGGCGGCGCAGGTCGCGGCCAGAGGCAGGGTTGGCAATGATCCCGACATTCGGGGCGGGTAGCGGCATGGCGCACCTCGTATTTTTGTTTGCAAGGGCAGGAGCAAGCGGGGTGCCAGCTTTCTTCGCGATGGCTGAAGTGGCCGGGCTAGAGGGCTCTGGTCGTGATCGGGCAGGTCTTACGGGGGGCGGCGGCGAGACGCCGGGTGCCAGCTCCGGGCCTCTGTTGCCGAGACGCTGAGACGCTGCGTCTCAAGCCAGCCGGTAATCACACAGTGCTTGTCGGGGCATGCCCAGAGGCGCTTAATGGCCGGACAACGATAAAAACAGCAACGAGAACCGGAGGGCCTGAATGCTTGCCGCGAACTCCCGAGCCCATGTGGACTGCGTCAGCAGGGTGTTGAAGAATGCCGACCGCCTGCCGCAGGCGCCGGTACCACCGCTGATCCTCGATTCATGGCGTCGCTCCATGGATGTGTACCGCCTCGACCCCGCTTCCCAGCAGGGGCCGCGTATCCTTTCCCAAAGCCTGCTCAACGAATGCCGCGAACGCGCCGAGCTGTTCCTGCGCATCGCCAGCGATGCCGTGGCGCGCTTGCACGAACGGGTGCGCGGCGCTGACTACTGCGTGCTGCTTACCGATGCCCAGGGGCGCACCATCGATTACCGGGTCGAGTCGGCCATCCGCAACGACTGTCGCAAGGCTGGGCTGTATCTGGGGACCTGCTGGTCGGAGGGCGAGGAGGGCACATGCGGCGTGGCGGCGGTACTGACCAGCAAGGCCCCGGTCACGGTGCACAAGCGCGATCACTTCCGCGCCGCCTTCATTGGCCTGACCTGCACAGCGGCGCCGGTGTTCGACCCGTTGGGCGAGCTGCTGGGCGTGGTTGATGTGTCGGCTTTGCAGTCGCCGGATGATCGGCGCAGCCAGCACCTGATCCGCCAACTGGTCGAGCAGACGGCCCGCGAGATCGAAAACGCCTTCTTCATGCACAGCGCCCAGGGCCACTGGGTGATGCGCGCCCACGGCACGCCGGGTTATGTGGAGAGCCAGCCCGACTACCTGCTGGCCTGGGATGCCGATGGCCGCTTGCAGGCAATCAACAGCCTGGCGCGGCAACGGCTTGTGGAACGCCTGGGGCGCTTGCCCGAGCACATTGGCGAACTGTTCGACATCGACCAGCTGCGCCGGGTGAGCGCGTCGTCCGCCCAACGCCTGCCCGGTCTGGGCGGTTTGTATGGCCGGGTCAGCGCACCGCAGCAACGCCAGCGTGCGCAGCCTGTGCGCCAGGCACAGGACACCCGTATCGAGCAGCACCTGCGGCTGGCCACGCGGGTCAAGGACTGCAACCTGGCGGTGCTGGTACTGGGTGAGACCGGGGCCGGCAAGGAGGTATTCGCCCGCCAACTGCACCAGCAAAGCCAGCGCTGTGATGGCCCATTCGTTACCCTGAACTGCGCGGCCATTCCGGAAACCCTGATCGAGAGCGAGTTGTTCGGCTATGTGGCCGGGGCCTTCACCGGGGCTTCCAGCAAAGGCATGCAAGGGCTGTTGCAGCAGGCCGATGGCGGCACGTTGTTTCTCGACGAGATCGGGGACATGCCGCTGAACCTGCAGACCCGCCTGCTGCGGGTGCTGGCGGAGGGGGAGGTGGCGCCGCTGGGGGCGGCACGGCGGGAGCGGGTGGATATTCAGGTGATCTGTGCGACCCATCGCGATCTGGCGTCGATGGTGGAGGACGGGCGATTTCGTGAAGACTTGTACTTCCGCCTGGCCAATGCCCGCTTTGAGCTACCCCCCTTGCGTGAACGTGATGACCGGCTGGGGCTGATTCACCAGTTGCTTGCCGAGGAGGCTGCGGCCTGCGGGGTGGAGGTGGTGTTGGCGGATGACGCGTTGCAGGCGCTGCTGGTTTATCGCTGGCCGGGTAATTTGCGCCAGCTGCGGCAGGTGTTGCGGTATGCCTGCGCGGTGAGTGAGGGCGGGCAGGTGCGGCTGCAGGATCTGCCGCAGGAGGTGCGTGGTGAAGCGGTTGGCTCGGCTGAAAGCGGGGTGTCGTGCCCGGCCCGGCAGCTGTTGCTGGACGCGCTGATCCGCCATCGCTGGAAGCCGGCGGATGCGGCGCGGGCTTTGGGTATTTCGCGTGCGACGCTTTATCGGCGAGTGCATGAGCATCGTATCGACATGCCGCGGATGAAGAGCTAGGGGCAATAAAAAACCCCGGCACAGGGCCGGGGTTCTGGTACATCACACTACACGATCACTCCTGGTTGGCCAGTTTGTGCTCGAGGTAGTGAATGTTGACGCCGCCTTTGCAGAAGCCTTCATCACGCACCAGGTCGCGGTGCAGTGGGATGTTGGTCTTGATGCCGTCGACGACGATCTCGTCCAGGGCATTGCGCATGCGCGCCATGGCTTCGTCGCGGTCCTTGCCGTAGGTGATCAGCTTGCCGATCAGCGAGTCGTAGTTCGGCGGAACCGAATAACCGCTGTACAGGTGCGAATCGACGCGTACGCCGTTGCCGCCTGGGGCGTGGAAGTGCTTCACCTTGCCTGGGCTCGGGATGAACTTCTTCGGGTCTTCGGCGTTGATCCGGCACTCCAGCGAGTGGCCACGGATCACCACGTCTTCCTGGCGGAACGACAGCTTGTTGCCAGCGGCGATGCTCAGCATCTCCTTGACGATGTCGATGCCAGTGACCATCTCCGATACCGGGTGCTCAACCTGCACGCGGGTGTTCATCTCGATGAAGTAGAAGCGGCCGTTTTCGTACAGGAACTCGAAAGTACCGGCACCACGGTAGCCGATCTCGATGCACGCATCGACGCAGCGCTTGAACACTTCCTGGCGGGCTTTCTCATCGATGCCCGGGGCTGGTGCTTCTTCCAGTACCTTCTGGTGACGGCGCTGCAGCGAGCAGTCGCGGTCGCCCAGGTGAATGGCGTTGCCCTGGCCGTCGGACAGTACCTGTACTTCCACGTGGCGTGGGTTGGTCAGGAACTTCTCCAGGTAAACCATCGGGTTACCGAAGGCTGCACCGGCTTCGGTACGGGTGAGCTTGGCCGAGGAAATCAGGTCCTCTTCCTTGTGCACCACGCGCATGCCGCGACCACCACCGCCACCGGCGGCCTTGATGATCACCGGGTAGCCGACGTCACGGGCAATCGCCAGGGCAACTTCTTCGTCTTCTGGCAGTGGGCCATCGGAGCCCGGTACGGTCGGTACGCCCGACTTGATCATCGCGTCCTTGGCCGAAACCTTGTCGCCCATCAGGCGAATGGTGTCGGCTTTCGGGCCGATGAAGGCGAAACCGGATTTTTCCACCTGTTCGGCGAAGTCGGCGTTTTCTGCCAGGAAGCCGTAACCCGGGTGAATCGCAGTGGCGCCAGTCACTTCGGCGGCAGCGATGATCGCCGGGATATGCAGGTAGGAATCCTTGGACGATGCAGGGCCGATGCAGACCGACTCGTCTGCCAGGCCCAGATGCATCAGTTCACGGTCGGCAGTGGAGTGCACGGCGACGGTCTTGATACCCAGCTCTTTGCAGGCACGCAGGATCCGCAGGGCAATTTCCCCGCGGTTGGCGATCAGGACTTTTTCGAGCTTCCCAGACATCGTTGGCTCTCCGCGATTCAAACGACGGTGAACAGCGGCTGGTCGAACTCAACCGGCTGGCCGTCTTCTACCAGGATGGCGTCGATGACACCGCCAATATCGGCTTCGATGTGGTTCATCATCTTCATGGCTTCGACGATGCACAGGGTGTCGCCTTTCTTCACGGACTGGCCAACTTCAGCGAAGTTAGGCGAGGTCGGCGAAGGCTTGCGGTAGAAGGTACCTACCATTGGCGAACGGATCACGGTGCCTTTCAGGGCCGGGGCAGCAGCAGCGGCTTCGGCGGCTGGGGCAGCAGCGGCAACCGGGGCAGCGGCAGGGGCGGCAGCCATAGGCGCCGGTGCGTAGAACTGCTGGGCTGCTGGAGTCTTGCTGTGACGGCTGATACGGACCGACTCTTCGCCTTCCTTGATCTCCAGTTCGTCGATGCCAGACTCTTCCAGCAGCTCGATCAGTTTCTTGACTTTACGGATATCCATTAATCATCAACTCCCAAAGGTTCGGTCAGGGGGCGAAATACAAAAAAACGTATCTGAAACGTTTCTCTCGAACCCCGGCCCACTTAGGCCAGGGTTTTCATCATTTGGGCTGTGCGTTGGCAGCCAGTTGTTCCAGTGCGGACTCCAGGGCCAGGCGATAACCGCTGGCGCCCAGACCGCAGATCACCCCTACGGCAACATCGGAAAAGTAGGAGTGGTGACGGAACGGTTCGCGTTTGTGCACGTTGGACAGGTGCACTTCGATGAATGGGATGCTCACCGCAAGCAATGCGTCACGTAATGCGACGCTTGTGTGGGTGAAAGCAGCCGGATTGATCAGGATGAAGTCCACACCCTCGTTGCGTGCGGCGTGAATGCGGTCGATCAGTTCGTATTCGGCATTGCTCTGCAGGTACTGCAGATGGTGGCCTGCGGCGCGGGCACGTTGCTCCAGGTCCTGGTTGATCTGAGCCAGGGTCACGGCGCCATAGTGGCCTGGCTCGCGAGTACCGAGCAGGTTAAGGTTGGGGCCGTGGAGCACCAGTAGCGTTGCCATCTGCGGATTCCTTGGATTTGTAGGGCAATTCGACACAGCGCGGCGAGTGTGCCGTAAAGCAACGGCAAGTGTCCAGTTCCCGGCAATAGCCAGCACGATGTCCGAGGTTCGCGCGAAGTATGTGACCGGATAATTAAATCCGGTCATTCATTTCAGGATTTTTCCCGGCTCGCGGGAAGTTATAGACCGACTTTGCCGCGTACGCGCGTCAGAATCTGCGCAAATTCACCGGCATTTATCTCGCCAATCACCCGATCAGCGGTAATTTCGCTGCCGTTCCCAGAAAAAAACAGCAGGGCGGGTGGGCCGAACAGCTGGTAGCGGTCGAGCAGTTTGCGTTGCTGGGCATTACTTTCGGTTAGGTCGAAACGCAGCAATTTGAAGCCGGACAGCTGTGTTTGCACCTGTGGTGCATTGAGCACCTCATGCTCGATCACTTTGCAACTGATGCACCAGTCGGCGTACCAGTCCAGCAGCACTGGCTGGCCGGCAGCCTTGGCCTGCGCCAGGGCTGCGTCCAACGCATCAGGGGTAGTGATGGTCTGCCAGGCATCGGCTTTTGCTGCTGGCAGGCCGCCGCTGGCGGTCAGTGACGCAACCGGCAGCGGGCGCAGCGGGTCGCCCTGGCCAGTGAGGGCGCCGTACCAGCAAGCCAGCGCGTACACCAGCAAGGCCAGACCGAGCAGTTGCGCCAGGCGCTGGGGTGCCGTCTTGACGACGAATTCAAGGGCGCCGAGGAACAGTGCCACACCCGCGGCGAGGAAACCGACCAACAGCAAGGTCACAGGGCCTGGCAGTACACGGCTGAGCAAGCCGATGGCCAGCCCCAGCAGCAGTACGCCGATGGCGTTTTTCACGGTGTTCATCCACGGGCCGCTTTTGGGCAGCCAGGCCGCGCCCCCGGTGGCCATCAGCAGCAACGGCGCACCCATGCCCAAACCCAGGGCGAACAGCTTGAGCGCGCCACCCAGGGCATCGCCACTGGCACTGATATAGAGCAAGGCACCGGCCAAGGGCGCCGATACACACGGAGAAACCAGCAAGCTGGAGAGCACACCGAGCACTGCTGCGCCCAGCAGCGAGCCGCCCCGGGTGTGATTGGCGACGTTGTTCAGGCGGTTACTCAGGGCCTGGGGCAGCTTCAGCTCGAAGAGGCCGAACATGGCCAGGGCGAACACCACGAAGAACAGCGCGAAGGGAACCAGCACCCAGGCCGACTGCAGGCGCGCCTGCAGGTTCAGGCTTGCACCGAACAGGCCCATCAGTGCGCCGAGTACCGCGAAGCTGGCCGCCATTGGCAGCACGTAGGCCAGCGACAGCGCCAGGCCGCGCACGCCGCCAACCTGGCCGCGCAGCACCACACCGGAGAGGATCGGCAACATCGGCAGGACACAGGGGGTGAAGGTCAGGCCGACCCCGGCGAGGAAGAACAGCAGCAGCGACTTCCAGTTCCAGCCGTGCTCGCGGGTGGCCGGCGCGTTTGCAGCGCCTTCGCCATCAATACTCAGGCGTGCGGTTTCCGGTGGGTAGCACAAGCCCTTGTCGGCGCAACCCTGGTAGCCCACCAGCAGGGTGAAGGCGCGTGGGTCTTTGCGCGGCAACTCGATATCGAGCACGCCGTGGTACACCTCGACGTCGCCGAAAAATTCATCGTGCTTGGGCTCACCCTTGGGGATGTTCGGCGTGCCCAGGGTGATATCGGCCGGTTCCGTGTGGAACTGGAAGCGGTGGCGGTAGAGGTAGTAGCCATCGGTGGCGACGAAGCGCAGCTTGATGGTTTGCGCATCGGCCTGGACCAGGTTGAGCTTGAAGGCCTCGTGTACCGGCAGGAAGTCGGCGTTGTTGGCCAGCGAAGCGGCGCCGAGGGTGGCGCTGGGGCGGTTGTCGAGCAGGCCTGCGGCGAAGGCAGGGCTGGCCAGCAGCAGGAACAGCATGAAAAACAGGCGGCGCATGGCGGACTCGCGAGGTGGAACGTGCCCGGCATGATAACGGATGCGCAGGAATAATTGGCCCGAAACAAACGTAGGGTTTACCCGCGAAGCGCCGCGCGGGCGGCGCTCGATCTCCCAGGCGCAGCACATGTCCCGTCGAACACCACCCAACTGCTACACCTGTCGTGGCGACCACCCGCCGGCTCAGACCCTGAACGCTCGCACCGCCCGGTTCAGCTCACCGCCCAGGCTCAGCAACTGTTCGCCTTGCTCACGCCCCTCGCCAATGCGCTGCAGGTTGTCTTCACCCAGTTCGTGAATCCGCTCGCTGTGATCACGAATCTCGCTTACCGCGCCACTCTGCTGCGCCGTGACATCGGCAATCCGCACCGCTGTATCGGAAATGGTACGAATGGCACAGACAATCTCATCCAGTGCCCCATCCGCCGCCTGGGCTTGGTTGGCCGTGGCCTCGGCGTGTTCCAGTTGCGCGCGCATCCCCGCCACCGAACTCCTGGCGGCCTGCTGCAAGCGGTCGATCAATGCCTGTATCTCGCCGGTAGCCCCCGTGGTGCGCTGAGCCAGCGAGCGCACCTCATCGGCAACCACGGCAAAGCCACGGCCCATTTCGCCGGCGCGGGCCGCTTCGATCGCGGCGTTCAGTGCCAGCAGGTTGGTCTGCTCGGCAATCGAGCGGATCACCGTCAGCACCCCGCCAATGGTTGCCGATTCTTCCGCCAGTTGCTCGATCATGCGGGCGTTGCCTTGCACTTCATCGACCAGTTCACGCAAGCCCGACAG
The DNA here is from genome assembly GCF_017875935.1 of Pseudomonas sp. BP6. NCBI lineage: Bacteria > Pseudomonadati > Pseudomonadota > Gammaproteobacteria > Pseudomonadales > Pseudomonadaceae > Pseudomonas > Pseudomonas sp. BP6. The sequence continues at coordinate 4,693,277 of NZ_JAGINI010000001.1, read as the reverse complement.
GCTCTGGCCGATTACCGCCTGGCCTTGTTCCACCGCACGCCCGGCATCGCGGCTGGCCTCGGCGGCTGCGCTGGCATCACCAGCCACTTGTTGAATGGTTGCTTCCAGCTCGCCCAAGGCATCGCGGATCTGCCCGGTATCGCCGGCCTGTCGCTCGGCGCCGCCGTGCAGCGCAGCGCTCATGCCGGCCAGGGCATGGCTGCTGCCGGCCACCTGCTCGGCGTTATGGCGGATGGTGCCGACCAGCTCCACCAGGTACTGACGCAGGCGGTTGAGCGACTCCTGGATGTCGTGCAGTTCGCGGTTGGTCTTGCCCAGGGCGATGGCTTGGGCGAAATCGCCCTCGGCCCAGCGTGACAGGGCCGGGGCCAGTCCGGTCAGGGTACGGGCCAGGCGCCGTTGCAGCGTATCGATCAATAGGGCGATCAGCAGGATAAGGCCGATCATCAGGCCTTGGATGATGCGCACCTCGGCAGCGATTTTCGCATGCTGGCCGCGTACTTCGGGTTCCAGCGCGGCGATGGCCTGTTGTACGGCTTCCAGGCGCTGGCCGGTGGTGGCGGCCAGTTCGGCGCGGCGCTCGATCTGTTCGCGGGTGCGTTGCAGTTCGGCCGGGTAGCGGTTGAGCAGGCTTTGCAATTCACGCTTGAGGCCCACGGCAATGTCTTCCTGCTGGGCGCTGCTCTGGGATTCCAGGCCCATCATCGCAGCGAAGTCGTCGGCTCCGGATTCGGCCGTGCGGGTTACGCCGAGCATTGGCAGGCCGTCGACCGTCTGGGCCTGGGCGCGGATCAGTTGCAGTTCGCGCTCCACCTCGTCGGCCAGCTCTGGGCGGCCGCTGCTGACCAGCTTGTCGCGAGCCAATGACAGCCGCCCCAGATGCAGGGTGGCGTCGAGCAAGGGCAGCAAGTAGCTATTGGCCTCGGCGTTGCCACTGTCGCGGGCGTAGCTGGCCATCTGCTCGAAGTTCGCCCCCAGCTCCCGCTCGGCTTGCAGCAGCAGGGCTTGTGGGTCGCCGGCCAGCTTGCCGGCGGCCAGCAGTTCATTGGCGGTGAAGGCCTGCAGGCTATCCAGGCTGGGGCGCAACTTCTCGGCCAGCTCTACCGGCCAGTCCGTCAGTGCGGCCTGCAACTGCTGGGTCGCCTCCATGGCGGCGGCCTGGCGCAGGGCGTCGCCGCTGCCCAGGTAGGCCTGGATATTGCGCGCCGCCTGGTTCTGGAACTGCTGGGACAGGCCCAGATAGCGCTCCATCAGCTGGTAGGGGCGCTCGAGGGCGCGCTGCGACCACCACAGGGTGGCGCCCAAGGCGATACACACGGTTACCAGCAACAGGGTGTTGAAATTGGTCAGCCACTTCAGGCGCATAGCCGCGAACTTCCTGCGCAGGGGAGAGGTAGGCGCCTGAAGTTATTGCGATTTTGTGACGGGGTGATGACGCCAGGGGCTTGGCGTCAGAAAAAAAGTGGCACAGTGCCTCTATTGGTGTGGCCTGCACTGGCCTCTTCGCGGGCTTGCCCGCTCCCACAGGTTTACCTCCAGATTTGAGGTGTGTGAAATGCCTGGGGAAGCGGGCGAGTCTGTGAAGAAGCCGGCACAGTGAGTGCGAATTTCAGGGCTCTACACGAACGACGCAATTGCGCCCCGCATGCTTGGCCCGGTACAGCGCCTCGTCCGCTGCGCTGGCCATGGTCAGTGCATCCAGCCCCTCATCCAGTTGCACCACGCCGGCGCTGAAGGTGCACTGCAAGTCTCGTGGCTGCGCCGGGTAGAGAATTTCGGCAAAGCGCCGGCGAATTTCGTCCAGCACTTTGTGTGCGGCGTCCAGCGCGGTATTGGGCATGACGATGGCGAATTCCTCGCCACCGTAGCGGCCAATGAAATCGGTCTTGCGCAAGCGCTGCTTGAGGAATAGAGCAAGGCTCTTGATCACTCGGTCGCCCATGGGGTGGCCATGGCGGTCGTTGATCTTCTTGAAGTGGTCGATGTCGAGCATGGCAAAGCTCAACGGCTGCTGTTCACGGCGGGCGCGGAAGCTGCAGTCTTCCAGCAGCTGCAGGATATGAGTGTGGTTGTACAGCCCGGTCAGGCTGTCGCGAACCATGCGCGCCTTCAAATGGCGGGCGCGGGCGGCGCGGTTGCGCACGGTAGTGATCAGGTGGCGTGAGCGAAACGGCTTGGTCAAAAAGTCATCACCGCCTTCGCTCATGGCATCCAGTTGCTTGTCCAGGTCGTCCTCGGCAGACAGGTAGATGATCGGCACACTCACATAGCGGTCACTGTGGCGGATTACCTTGGCCAGCTCCGGGCCGGTGCAAGCCGGCATGTACAGGTCAAGGATGATCAGGTCGGGCTGGAAGTCGGCAAGCTCTGCCATCGTGCGGATCGGGTCGGTCAGGCTGCGGGTGAGCATGCCGGCACCGGCCAGTACACGCTCGGTGTACAGGGCCTGGGTGCGCGAGTCGTCGATGATCAGCACGCGCAACGGGTCGTGCGGGGCGGTGTTGGTCAGCCGTTCGACCTTTTCCAGCAAGCTTGAAGCTTCCAGGCTGCCGGTGAGAAAATCCTGACCGCCGGCGCGTACTGCGGCAAGGCGGGTAGGGGTGTCGGCTTCGTGATGGCTGAAGAACAGCAACGGAATGGAGCGTGCCAGGCCCTGCTGCACCTGAGCGGCCAGCAGCAAGCCCAGCCCGGCGCCGGTGAAGTCGACATCCATGATGATGGCCGACGGCGGGTACTCGCTGATCGAGGCGAGAAACGCTGCGGCGCTCGGCAACGCTTGCACCACCAGACCAAAGAATTCCAGTTGCTGGGCCAGGCGCTGGGCGCGCTCGTGGTCCTGCAGCAGGATGTACACCGGTTTGCGCACGGGCAGATGCAACTGGTCGAGCGGATCGTCCTTGCGCAGGCCGTTACGCGTCAGCTGTTGGACGGGGCACTGCGGGCTCGGCTCGACTGCTTGGCTCATGTCCTGGCTACTTATAGGTTGGGATGTGCAGGGGCAATGATGGCTCTATGCTAGCAGCTCTTTTCAAGTGCGTGAGTGCCCTGCGTCAACAAAGCGGGCAGAACGAATATTCAGTTGCTGACTGAATGGTCGCTTATGCGTACGGTGGTGTCTGCTTTATAGTGCTGGCATTCGGGCTTACCGTGGCACCCTAGCGCAGGCCTGTGGTCAAAGCCCCTGAACCGTCGTGACTGATTAAGGACAAAGCCATGCTGGACTGGAAAAACCGAGAGGCCAAAGCCGAGCCCCGTGAGCGTGTCGACGGGCGCGGCGCTGCCGCCCGTAGCTACCTTGGCGGCCTTTGGAGCCGTGCCCTGGGGACCCTGATCGGGTTGTACCTGCTGGTGTGTATCGGCTTGGGCTGGTACTGGAGCCAGGAGCCTGCTCTGTTCCCGGTGCAGCAAAACGCCCAGGCCGCAGCCGAACGTGCTGGCCAGCAGATGGTGGTGGGCTATACCACCGTCGAAACCCTCAAGACCGTGGCCAACACTTTGTTGAACAAGCCGGGCGGCTACATTTCCAACGACCGCTTCCCGCCAGGGCTGTGGATGGACAACATGCCAAGTTGGGAGTATGGCGTGCTGGTCCAGGTCCGCGACCTGTCCCGTGCTCTGCGCAAAGACTTCGCCCGTTCGCAGTCGCAGTCCACCGAAGACGCCGACCTGGCCAAGGCCGAGCCACGCTTCAACTTCGACAACAAGAGCTGGATCCTGCCGTCGAGCGAGTCGGAGTTCGAAGAGGGCATCAAGTCGCTGACCCGTTACCAGACCCGTCTGGCTGCTGGCGACAAGGGCGCGATCTTCTATACCCGCGCCGACAACCTGAACAACTGGTTGGGTGACGTGGCCACCCGTCTGGGCTCGCTGTCGCAGCGCCTGTCGGCAAGCGTTGGGCGGGTCAAGCTCAACAGCACGTTGAAGACCGAGTCGGTCGTTGCCGGTCAGGCGCCGCAGGTGGACGAGGAGCTGGTAGAAACCCCATGGCTGCAGATTGACAACGTGTTCTACGAAGCCCGTGGCCAAGCCTGGGCGCTGTCGCACCTGCTGCGTGCCATCGAGGTTGACTTCGCCGACGTGCTGGCGAAGAAGAATGCCACCGTCAGCGTGCGCCAGATCATTCGTGAGCTGGAGGCCTCGCAAGAGGCGCTGTGGAGCCCGATGGTGCTCAATGGCAGTGGCTTCGGCATGTGGGCCAACCACTCGTTGGTCATGGCCAATTACATTTCCCGGGCCAACGCTGCGGTAATCGACCTGCGTCAGTTGTTGTCGCAGGGTTGATGATGGCTATCAGCCCCGCCGAGGCCGCCCATCGGGCGGCTTCCGACCGCGAGCTGGTCACCTGGGTGGACGAGACCGACCAGGTACTGGGCGCCTTGCCCCGTGCCGAGCTGCGCGAGCGTGGCCTGATCGGGCGCTGCACGTTCATTCTGCTGTTCAACAGTGCCGGTGAATTGTGTGTACACCGGCGTACGCTGAGCAAGGCGCTGTACCCAGGGTATTGGGATGTGGCGGCGGGCGGCATGGTCACGGCTGGGGAGGCGTATGCCGAATCGGCAGCGCGCGAGCTGGCCGAAGAGCTGGGCATCGAAGGCGCTGAGTTGCGCTTCCACGAGCGGTTCTACTTTGACCAGCCGGATAACCGCTTGTGGTGTGCGGTATATTCGGCGGTGTCGGATGCGCCGTTGCGGTTGCAGCCGGAAGAGGTGATCGAGGCGCGCTTCATCGGTCTGGAACAGGCTGAGCAGGAAAGCCTGAGCAAGCCTTATTGCCCGGACTCGTTGGCGGCGTTGCAGCGCTACAAGGCCACTTTGTAGCCTCGGGTTTGCCCGCGAAATACCGGCCCAGACACCCGTTTCGCAGGGCAAGGGCTTTGCCCTTGTTCGCGGGTAAACCCGCTCCTACACAACAGGCGTATTTATCGTTACACTGCGCGCCCTTTTCGGGCTGCCGCAATTCTTGCAGCAGTAGCGCCGCCCCTGCCAGAGTGGGGCTTCGCGGTCGGCCTCAACCCCAAGGCACGACCAGTTTTTGTCCTCAGCACCGAGGAACAAAAGTGGCCAAGAAAGCTTCTTCCTTTTCCGCCCTTGGCGGTCTCGTGTACTCCACCGACGCCGGTCGGCACTGCCCCGACTGTGGCCAGCCGGTGGATGCCTGCACCTGCAAGCAGCAAACCATCCCCGAAGGCGACGGCATTGCCCGCGTGCGCCGCGAAAGCAAAGGCCGTGGTGGCAAGACCGTGACCACCGTCACCGGCGTGCCGCTACCGCCTGACCAGCTTAAAGAACTGGCGACCACGCTCAAGCGCCGCTGCGGTACCGGCGGCGCGCTGAAGGACGGGGTTATCGAGATCCAGGGCGACCATGTCGAGCTGTTGATCGGCGAGCTGACCAAACAGGGTTTCAAGGCGAAAAAGTCCGGCGGCTGAAGCCACCGCGCGATTTTTTGCCCAGCGCTTTCTAAACTCGTTCCCGTGGTCAGAGTCTATGCCTGAGCACGGATGAATCGTCATTTTCAGCTTTTACACTCGCCCCGCTGCCTGCGGGCAGTGTCTTCGACTTATCTATAGGGGACTTGAATGTCCGTACGACGCACACGCAAAGACGATGGTAGCCAATGGACCGTGGCTGATAGCCGCAGTGTTTATGGCATCCGCCATTGGGGCGCTGGCTATTTCGCCATCAATGACGCCGGGCGCGTCGAAGTACGCCCCAACGGCCCTGACAGTGCTCCGATTGACCTGTTCAAGCAGGTCGACGAACTGCGCCAGAGCGGCTTGTCGCTGCCCTTGCTGGTGCGCTTCCCTGACATTCTGCAGGACCGTGTGCGCCAGCTGACCGGCGCCTTCGACGCCAACATCGCGCGCCTGGAATACCAGAGCCAGTACACCGCGTTGTACCCGATCAAGGTCAACCAGCAGGAAGCGGTGGTGGAGAACATCATCGCCACGCAGAACGTTTCCATCGGCCTGGAAGCCGGCTCCAAACCCGAGTTGCTGGCAGTGCTGGCGCTGGCGCCGAAGGGCGGCACCATCGTCTGCAACGGCTACAAGGACCGTGAGTTCATTCGCCTGGCGCTGATGGGCCAGAAGCTCGGCCACAACGTGTTCATCGTCATCGAGAAAGAGTCGGAAGTAGCCTTGGTGATCGAAGAAGCCGCCGAGCTCAAGGTGAAACCGCAGGTTGGCCTGCGTGTTCGCCTGTCGTCGCTGGCCTCGAGCAAGTGGGCCGACACCGGTGGCGAGAAGTCCAAGTTCGGTTTGTCCGCCGCCCAATTGCTCTCGGTGGTGCAGCGCTTCCGCGATGCCGGTCTGGACCAGGGCATCCGCCTGCTGCACTTCCACATGGGTTCGCAGATCGCCAACCTGGCCGACTACCAGCACGGCTTCAAAGAGGCCATCCGTTATTACGGCGAACTGCGTGCGCTGGGCCTGCCGGTCGACCACATTGACGTTGGCGGTGGCCTGGGCGTGGACTACGACGGCACCCATTCGCGCAATGCCAGCTCGATCAACTATGACATGGACGACTACGCCGGCGTGGTGGTGGGCATGCTCAAGGAGTTCTGCGACGCGCAGGGCCTGCCGCATCCGCACATCTTCTCCGAGAGTGGCCGTTCGCTGACTGCGCACCACGCCATGCTGGTGATCCAGGTCACCGATGTCGAGAAGCACAACGACGACGTACCCACCATCGAGAACAAGGAAGCCCTGCCCGAGACCGTGCAGTGGCTGGCCGATCTGCTTGGCCCGACCGACATCGAGATGGTCACCGAGACCTACTGGCGTGCCACCCACTACATGGGTGATGTGGCCGCGCAGTACGCCGACGGCAAGATCAGCCTGGGCGAGAAAGCCTTGGCCGAGCAGTGCTATTTTGCCGTGTGCCGCCGCCTGCACAACTCGCTGAAAGCCCGCCAGCGCTCGCACCGCCAGGTGCTGGACGAGCTGAACGACAAGCTGGCCGACAAGTACATCTGCAACTTCTCGGTGTTCCAGAGCCTGCCAGACACCTGGGCCATCGGCCAGGTACTGCCGATCATCCCGCTGCACCGCCTGGACGAAGAGCCGATGCGGCGTGCGGTATTGCAGGACCTGACTTGCGACTCCGACGGCAAGATCAACCAGTACGTTGACGAGCAAAGTATCGAAACCAGCATGCCGGTGCATGCGGTGAAGGAGGGCGAGGATTACCTGCTGGGCGTGTTCCTGGTGGGTGCCTATCAGGAAATCCTGGGTGACATGCACAACCTGTTCGGTGACACCGACTCGGTGAACATCTACCAGAATGCCGACGGCAGCGTGTACCACGCCGGTATCGAAACCCACGACACCATCGAAGACATGCTGCGCTACGTGCACCTGTCGCCGGAGGAGTTGATGACGCATTACCGCGACAAGGTTGCCAGCGCCAAGATCACTGCGCGCGAGCGGACCCAGTATCTGGATGCCTTGCGCCTGGGCTTGACCCGGTCTTCGTACCTGTTGTCGTAATTGACGGGCCGCCCCGCAGAAACTGCACGGATTGCTTGTTTTTGTGGGCGCGGCCTCGTGTCGCGATATGAGGGCGAAGCCCTCACCGTGTCATACCCGGTAATGGTCCTGTCCTCGCCCGTCGCATTCGCGGCGCTAACTTTGAATGCACAATTCAAAGGAGAAAGACATGGAACGTCCAGGCTCCCATCGTTTACGTAATGGCCGGGTGTCCGAATCCGGGCGCCTCTACCTGTTGACCACAACTACCCGCAGCCGAACGCCGTTGTTCAAAGACGTCCGATTCGCCAGGACCGTGATCCAGCAGTTGCGGTTCAGCGATGAGCGCAAGGCTTGTCGATCGCTGGCATGGGTGTTGATGCCGGATCACCTTCACTGGCTTATCGAGCTGGGTCCAGTGAGCCTGGGTAGGCTAATGTGCGAATTCAAATCCAGAAGCAGCTGTGCCTTGTACAAGGCCGGTGCTGAAAGACGGCATATCTGGCAAACCAGCTTTCATGACCGGGCTTTGCGTCGCGAGGAGGATGTGCGAGCGGTGGCCCGCTACATCATCGCAAACCCCATTCGGCCCGGCCTGGTGCGGCGGGCTGGCGAGTATCCCCATTGGGACTGTGTATGGCTGTGAGCATGTGAGGGCTTCGCCCTCATTTCGCGACACAAGGCCGCTCCCACAGCGATCGCGAAAGCAGGCCGACCCGCTATCCCCTGTGGGAGCGGCCTTGCGTCGCGATGGGCCGCAAAGCGGCCCCAATCAGCCAAACCACAGGTCCCTCTGCTGCAACCGCCACCCGACCCACCCCAACGTCACCGCCCGCAACCCCATGAACCCAAGAAACGCCATCCACAACCCATGGTTGCCCAACCCGCTCATGGCCACTGCCACCGGCAGCGCAATCAATACCGAAACCAGCATTGCATTACGCATTTCCCGCGCCCGGGTCGCGCCGATGAACAACCCATCCAGCAAGTAACTCCACACCGCGATCAACGGCAGCAATGCCAGGTAGGGCAAATACGGATAAGCCGCCGCCCGCACACTGTCGATGTCGGTCTGCAAGTCGATGAACAGGTGCCCACCCAACAGGAACAGCCCGGCAAAGCCCAGGCTAGTGATCAGCGACCAGCCGCAGGCCACCACCAGCGAGCGACGCAGGGTGTCGCGGTCACGGGCACCAATGGCATGGCCGCACAAGGCCTCCACCGCATGGGCCAGCCCATCCAGCGCATAGGCCGTCAGCAGCAGGCCATTGAGCAACAGGGCGTTGGCCGCCACGGTCGCTTCGCCCAGGCGTGCGCCTTGCACGGTAATCAGCAGGAACACCAGTTGCAGCGCCAGGCTGCGCAGGAAGATGTCGCGGTTCACCGCCAGCAGTGGCCTCCAGGCCTGCCAGCGCTTGAGCGCTGCCCACACGATCTGCCCCGGGTAGGCCCGCAGGGCCGGACGGGTCAAGGCCAGGCCGAGCAGGGCGGCAGTCCATTCGGCAATCACCGACGCCCGCGCCGAGCCCAGTACGCCCCAGTCCAGGCCCAGCACGAACCACAGGTTCAAGGCGATGTTCAGCAGGTTGGTGGTCAGCAGGATGGCCAGTGGAGCCCTGGCGTTCTGGGTGCCGAGGAACCAGCCGACCAGCGCGTAACTGGCCAGCGCCGCAGGCAGGCCAAGCAGGCGGGTATGGAAGAAGTCTTCGGTGGACTGCTGCAGGGCTGCGCTGGGTTGCATCGCATGAAGTGCCAGCTGGCTGAAGGGCAGGGCCAGCAGGCCGATCAACAGGGCGAAGCCGACCGCCAGCAGTAGCCCTTGCACCAGTACCTGGCGTAATGCTGCACCGTCGCCACGGCCGGCGGCCTGAGCAGCGAAGCCGGTGGACCCCATGCGCAGGAAGCCCATCAGGCCGACCATGAAGGTGAACAAGGTGGCACCCACGGCCACCGCACCCAGCTGGTGGGCGTGCGGAAGATGGCCGATGACCGTGCTGTCGACCAGCGCCACCAGCGGTACCGAGATGTTGGACAGGATCATCGGCGCGGCCAGCGCCCAGACCTTGCGGTGGGTGGGTCGGTGGCGCCAGTCGGCAGCGAGTTGGGGCATGTGCATTCCATGAGATCTTGGGGCCGCTGTGCGCCCCTTCGCGAGCGTGCTCGCTCCCACAGGAAAGTGTTGCTCTTGCGGCCGGCGCCAAACCTGTGGGAGCGGGCAAGCCCGCGAAGGGGCGCAACGCGGCCCCCTTTTAACGAATGGCCACAGTGTACCGACCAGGCAACCATTTAGCGCGACCATGGTCTGACCTGGCGCGCAACGCCGGGTGCTGCACCTGACGTTGCGCTATAGTTGCTGCCCTCACGTACACGCTGCCCAAGAGTTCCTATCTCATGTTCAACAAAGGATTGTTGCTGGCCTGCGCGCTGGCGTTGCTCAGTGCCTGTGACTCTTCCACGCCGGGTAAACCGGCGCCGGTCGAGAAGTCTGTGGCACCCGTGCCCGCCGAAGCCTCCGCCCCCAGGCGTGAGGACCCGACCGTGCTCGCCAAGCGCTACGAGGGCCGCGAACTCACGGTGCTGGACGTATCGGAAGTGCAGCTCGATGGCGCGGCAACGCTGTCGGTCAGCTTCTCCGTACCGCTGGATGCCAAGCAGGACTTCGCCAACAAAGTGCACCTGGTAGACACCGTCAAAGGCAAGCTCGACGGTGCCTGGGAACTCTCCGACAACCAGATGGAGCTGCGCTTGCGCCACCTGGAGCCGAAGCGCAAGCTGGTGCTGACCGTCGACAAGGGGCTGTTGGCAGTCAATGGCAAGCAGCTGGACAGCGAGTCGATCACCCGCCTGGAAACCCGCGACATGCAGCCGACCATCGGCTTTGCCAGCCGCGGCTCGCTGCTGCCTACGCGTCTGGCCGAAGGCCTGCCGGTGATTGCCCTGAACGTCGAAAAGGTGGATGTCGAGTTCTTCCGCGTCAAGCCAGACATGCTCTCGACCTTCCTGGCCAACTGGGGGCGCAACAGCAGCCTGTACTACTACCAGTCCAAGGAAACCCTGGACATGGCCGAGCTGGTCTACAGCGGCCGCTTCGATCTCAACCCGGCACGCAACACGCGTGAGACCGTGTTGCTGCCGATTGCCGGCATCAAGCCGTTGCAGGCGCCAGGCGTGTACCTGGCAGTGATGCGCGCCTCGGGTACCTACGATTATTCTCAGCCGGCAACCCTGTTCACCCTTAGCGACATCGGCGTGTCGGCCCACCGCTACCGCGACCGCATCGACGTGTTTGCTCAAGCCCTGGAAGGCGGCAAGGCGCTGAGCGGCGTCAACCTGGAAATCCATGACGAAAAGGGCAAGCTGCTGGCCCAGGCCACTACCGATGGCAAGGGGCATGCCCAACTGCCGATCACGCCCAAGGCCGATACCCTGATCGCCACTCAGGGCGTGCATACCACGCTGCTGCGCCTGAACACCGCAGCCCTGGATCTGGCCGAATTCGACATCACCGGGCCTCAGGCCAACCCGCTGCAGTTCTTCATTTTCGGCCCGCGTGACCTGTACCGCCCGGGTGAGACGGTGCTGCTCAACGGCCTGCTGCGCGACCAGGACGGCAAGCCGGTCAAAGCCCAGCCAGTGAGCGTGGAAGTGCGTCGCCCGGATGAACAGGTGAGCCGCAAGTTCGTCTGGGAAGCCGACAGCAATGGCTTGTACCAATACCAGTTGCAACTGGCCACCGAGGCCCCGACGGGCCGTTGGCAACTGCTGCTCGACCTGGGTGGCGGGCGCAAGCAGGTCTATGAATTCCTTGTCGAAGACTTCCTGCCCGAGCGCCTGGCGCTGGAGCTCAAGGGCAGCAGCCAACCGCTTTCGCCGGATGAAGATGCGCGCATCCAGGTCAATGGCCGTTACCTCTATGGCGCCCCGGCCGCCGGCAATCGCCTGAGCGGTCAGGCCTATGTACGCCCGCTGCGCGAGGCGGTACCGGCGTTGCCTGGTTACCAGTTCGGTTCGGTCACCGAAACCGATCTGAACCAGGACCTGGAACTGGACGAAGTCACCCTTGACCAGGCCGGCAAGGCGGTGGTCGATATCGAAAGCCGTTGGGCCGAGGCCCGCTCTCCGCTGCAACTTACCGTGCAGGCCAGCCTGCAGGAGTCGGGTGGCCGGCCGATCACCCGGCGCCTGGAGCAGCCTATCTGGCCGGCTGAGCGCCTGCCGGGCCTGCGAGGCCTGTTCGAAGGTGAGGAAACTGATAGCAACGGGCCGGTGGAATTCGAGTTCCTGGTGGCCGACCGCGACGGTAACAAACTGGCGGCCGATGCGCTCAAGGTGCGCCTTGTTCGCGAACGCCGCGATTACTACTGGAATTACTCGCAAAGCGACGGCTGGAGTTACGCCTACAACGAGAAGTTCCTGACCCAGAACGAAGAGACGATCAGCGTCAAGGCAGGTTCCACTGCCAAGCTCAGCTTCCAGGTTGAATGGGGCCCTTACCGCGTCGAGGTCGAAGACCCGCAGACCGGTCTGGTATCCAGTGAGCGCTTCTGGGCCGGCTATCGTGCCCAGGACAACGCTGAGGGCGGCGCGGTGCGACCGGACCAGGTCAAGCTGGCGCTGGACAAACCCTCCTACGCCGATGGCGCTACCGCCAAGGTCACCGTCACCCCGCCCGCTGCGGGCAGCGGCTACCTGATGATCGAGTCCAGCGATGGCCCGCTGTGGTGGCAGGAAATCGATGTGCCCGCCGAGGGCAAGACCTTTGACGTGCAACTGGACAAGGCCTGGGCCCGCCACGATCTGTACATCAGCGCGTTGGTTATCCGCCCGGGTGAGCGCAAGGCCAATGCCACGCCCAAGCGCGCCGTGGGCGTGCTGCACCTGCCGCTGGACCGCGCCGAGCGCAAGCTTGCGCTGAGCCTGCAGGCACCGGAGAAAATGCGCCCGAAACAGCCGTTGACGGTGAAGATCAAGGCCGCCAACGCCGATGGCAGCGTGCCCAAGCAGGTGCATGTGCTGTTGTCGGCGGTGGACGTGGGCATCCTCAACATCACCGATTTCAAAACCCCCGACCCGTTCGCCAGCCTGTTCGGGCGCAAGGCCTATGGTGCCGATCAACTGGACATCTACGGCCAACTGATCGAGGCCGGGCAGGGCCGCCTGGCCAGCCTGGCATTCGGTGGTGACGCAGCGATGGCCAAGGGGGGCAAGCGACCCAACACTACGGTAACCATCGTTGCCCAACAGAGCCTGCCGGTGACGCTGGACGACAAGGGTGAGGGCCAGGCCACGGTCGATATCCCCGACTTCAACGGCGAACTGCGGTTGATGGCCCAGGCCTGGACCGAAGAGCACTTCGGCATGACCGAAGGCAAGACCGTGGTCGCCGCACCGTTGATTGCCGAGCTTTCGGCCCCGCGCTTCCTGGCCGGTGGTGACCGTACCCGCCTGGCACTGGACCTGGCCAACCTGTCCGGCCGCGCCCAGCAACTGAACGTCGAAATCACCACAGAAGGGCAACTGAGCCTGGCGGCCGACGCCGTGCAGAGCGTTAATCTGGCCGAAGGGCAGCGCTCGACGCTGATGATTCCGGTGCAGGCCCAGGGTGGTCTGGGGCAGGGCAAGGTACATGTCCGGGTGACGGGCCTGCAACTGCCGAACGAGCCGATCACAGCGTTCGAGCGTGAGTGGACGCTGGGCGTGCGCCCGGCCTACCCGGCAATGCTCAAGCACTACCGCGTGGCCTTGAAGGACCAGCCGTGGACCCTGCCCGAAGCAGACCTGGCCGCCTTCGAACCGGCTGGCCTGGAAGCCAGCCTGGCCTTGTCGAGCCGGCCGCCGCTGAACCTTGCCGAGCAGATTCGCGCGCTGCAAGCCTACCCCTACGGCTGCCTCGAACAGACCACCAGTGGCCTGTACCCCTCGCTGTACGCCGATGCCGACAGCCTCAAGCGCCTGGGCATCAAGGGGGAGCCGGCGGATGTGCGCAAGCGCAAGATCGAGATGGGCATCGAGCACTTGCTGGGGATGCAGCGCTACAACGGCAGCTTTGGCCTGTGGAGTTCGGACAGCGAAGAAGAGTACTGGCTCACCGCCTATGTTACTGACTTCCTGCTGCGTGCCCGTGACCAAGGTTACGGCGTGCCTGCCGAGTCACTGAAGAAGGCCAGTGAGCGCCTGCTGCGTTACCTGCAGGAACGCAACCTGATCGAAGTCGACTACAGCGAAAATGCCGACCACACACGCTTTGCCGTGCAGGCCTATGCGGCGCTGGTGCTGTCGCGCAGCCAGCAGGCGCCGTTGGGTGCCCTGCGAGGCCTGTTCGAACGTCGCGCCGATGCCCGCTCCGGTCTGCCGTTGGTACAACTGGCGGTGGCGCTGGACAAAATGGGCGACAAACCGCGTGCCGAGCAAGCCTTGCAGGCGGGCCTGGGCATCAGCCGTGGCAAAGGCTGGCTGGCCGATTACGGCAGCGCCCTGCGTGACCAGGCGCTGATCCTGGCGCTGCTACAGGAAAGCAACCTGGCCAGCAGCCAGGTCGATCAGCGCCTGTTCGCCTTGTCGGATGAACTGGCAGCCAACCGTTGGCTGTCGACCCAAGAGCGCAATGCACTGTTCCTCGCTGGCCGTGGCCTGCTGGGCAAGCCGGAAGGCCAGTGGCAGGCACGCCTGGACAGCGCGGGTGAAGTGCGCGAGTTGAACAATGCCGACGCCGGTATGAAGCTGGAAGGCCCGTTACTGGCCTCGCCACTGAGCGTGCAGAATGAAGGCAACGAGACGCTGTACCAGCAGCTGACCTTGTCGGGCTATCCACGGCAGGCGCCTGCTGCTGGCGGCAACGGCCTGCAGATTCGTAGAGAGTACCTGGGCATGAATGGCCAGCCGCTGGACGTGCACAACCTGCGCAGTGGCGACCTTGTGCTCGTGCACCTGGCGCTGAAAGCCGAGGACCGCGTGCCGGACGCGCTGGTGGTGGACCTGCTGCCGGCAGGCCTGGAGCTGGAAAACCAGAACCTGGCTCAAAGCGCGGCCAGCCTGGACAACGCCAGCACTGCAGTGAAGGCGTGGCGCGAGTCGATGCAGAACGCCAGCGTGGTGCATCAGGAGTACCGTGATGACCGTTATGTTGCCGCGCTCAAGCTTGACGGCTATGGCACCACCCACCTGCTGTACCTGGCGCGAGCGGTGACACCGGGCACTTACCGCGTGCCGCCGCCGCAGGTCGAGTCGATGTATCGGCCGAACCTGCAGGCCGTGGGCGATGGGCAAGGGGAGATGACCGTGAAAGCCCGCTAGCGACCCGCTCGACGCGGACAATGTGGGAGCGGCCTTGCGCCGCGATAGGGCCGCGAAGCGGCCCCGGAAGTTCAAGCGGCGAAGCTGAAATCCTGGGGCTGCTGTGCAGTCCTGTCGCGACGCAAGGCCGCTCCCACAAAGACCGCGCAGATCAGTGGATCACCCAGCTCATCACCCACAGCCCCAGCACCAGCCAGATGATCCCGAGGATGATCGACGCGCGCATGAATGCGCGGATTGCCGAGTACAGCAGCATCAGGCCGATGATCAGCGCCAGGATGCTCAGCAGCGAGGTGTCCATGCCCAAGGTGCGCGACAGGCCATCGATGAAGTTGCCACCAGCATTGGCCAGCAGGTTGAACAGCCCGCTCAATGCGTCGACGATGAAGCGGATCAACGACCCCAGTGCCTGGCCCAGCCACTCGAAAAAACCTTCTACATGCATAGTTGCTTCCTGATGAAAAAATCGGCGAGGTTGTCGTCCCAAAGCCTTTGGCCATTACCTGGCCAGGTCGGTTCCCGATGCCAAGCTTAGCGCGACCACGCAGCCGTGCGGGCAGGTTGTTGCGTGCCACGCTGATCAGTTTGCTGGTGCTGGGCGGCCTGTTCTGGCTGGCTGATCGTATCTGGCCGCTGCCGATGCCGGGTGACGACCTGGCCCGGGTAGTGCTGGCCGAAGACGGCACACCGTTGTGGCGATTTGCCGATGCTGAGGGCGTGTGGCGCTACCCAGTTAGCCCTGAAGAGGTTTCGCCGCTTTACCTGCAGGCCTTGCTGGCTTACGAGGACCGTTGGTTCTACGACCACCCAGGGGTCAACCCGCTGGCATTGGCCCGTGCGGCCTGGCTGAACCTGCGCAGCGGGCGTGTCGTGTCGGGCGGCAGCACACTGTCGATGCAGGTGGCACGCCTGCTCGACCCGCACGACCGTACCCTGGGCGGTAAACTGCGCCAGCTATGGCGCACGTTGCAGCTGGAGTGGCACTTGTCCAAGCGTGACATCCTGCAGATCTACCTGAACCGCGCACCTTTCGGCGGCACGCTTCAGGGCGTGGCGGCAGCCAGCTGGGCGTACCTGGGCAAGTCCCCCCGTCACCTGACACCCGCCGAAGCGGCGCTGCTGGCTGTGCTGCCCCAGGCACCCAGCCGGCTGCGCCCGGACCGCCACCCCGAGCGTGCCCAGCGTGCCCGGGACAAGGTGCTGCAGCGCCTGGCTGAATACCAGGTATGGCCGGCCCAGCAGCTCCGCGAGGCAGCCGAGGAGCCGTTGGTGTTGGCGCCACGCCAGGAGCCGGCTTTGGCGCCATTGCTGGCCCGACGCCTGAACAGTGCTGACAGCCCGCCACTGATTCGGACCACGCTTGACGCTGCGCTTCAGCGGCGCCTCGAAGACTTGTTGCTGGGCTGGCGCGCCCGGCTGCCCGAGCGTACCTCGGCCGCCATTCTGGTGGTCGAAGCGCAGAGCATGGCGGTGCGCGCGTACCTGGGCTCGATAGATTTGTCTGATGAGCGCCGCTTTGGCCATGTCGACATGGTGCGCTCGTTACGTTCGCCCGGCTCCACCCTCAAGCCGTTTCTTTACGGCATGGCGCTGGACGATGGCCTGATCCATTCCGAATCGCTGTTGCAAGATGTTCCACGACGCTATGGCGACTATCGCCCTGGCAACTTCTCCATGGGTTTCAGCGGGCCGGTGTCGGCGAGCTCAGCGCTGGCCCTGTCGCTCAACCTGCCCGCCGTGCAATTGCTGGAAGCCTACGGCCCGAAACGCTTTGCCGCGCAATTGCGCATGGCGGGCATGCCGCTGATACTGCCGCCCCTTGCCGAGCCCAACCTGTCGTTGATCCTGGGCGGTGCCGGCAGCCGCCTGGAAGACTTGGTCGGCGGCTACGCGGCGCTGGCGCGGGGGGGCAACAGTGCGCAGGTGCGCTTGCAGCCACAGGCCCCCCTGGTGGAGCACCGGTTGCTGTCACCGGGGGCGGCGTGGATCATCCGGCGTATTCTCAGTGGCCAGGCGCGCCCGGACCGCGACCCGCACGCCGAACTGGTGCAGCGCCCGCAACTGGCCTGGAAAACTGGCACCAGCTACGGCTTTCGCGATGCCTGGTCGATTGGCGTGGGGCCGCGCTACCTGATTGGCGTATGGATTGGCCGCCCCGACGGTACACCGGTGCCCGGTCAGTTCGGCCTGGCGTCGGCGGCGCCGCTGATGTTGCAGGTGCACGATCTGTTGAGCAATCGCGACAGCCAACGCGGTATCAGCGTCCCGGTAGAGCGAGTACCTGCGAATATTGGCGTTGCGGCAATCTGTTGGCCGCTGGGCCAGCCAATGAGCAAGCAGGACACCAACTGTCGGCGTCAGCGCTTTGCATGGACCCTGGACGGCACCACGCCGCCAACCTTGCAGGCAACTGACCAGCCGCTGGGCCTGGGCTTGCGCGAAACAGTGTGGGTCAACGAGCAGGGCCTGCGGGTCGATGGTAGCTGCCCGGGCGCCAGGGCTCGTGACATCGTCCTGTGGCCGGCGCCGCTGGAGCCGTGGCTACCGCGTGTCGAGCGGCGCATGGCGCGTTTGCCGGCCATCGACCCGGCCTGCCCGCCGCAGGCGCCGGCCAGTGCACCACCGCTGTCGATCGTCGGTGTGCGCCCTGGCGACCATCTGCGCCGCCCGGCCACCAACACTGAGCCGTTGCAATTGCAGGTATCTGCCTTGGGGGGGGGCGGACGGCGCTGGTGGTTCCTCAACGGCCGACCGTTGGGCGAAACCCAAGGGCAGGACAGCCTGTTGTTGCGTTTGCCACAGGTCGGGCAGGCTGAACTCAGCGTGCTGGACGAAAGCGGTCAGACGGCGCGGGTGGCGTTCCAGGTCAGCGAGTAGGTGTTCGACGGCCGCCGGGCCAGCACCTACGCTTGCAAGTGACGGGTGTGACCGGCTGGTGCCCCGCAACCCATGGGAACATGGAGTGCCCTATGCGTCCTCTGGTCGTGCCCCTGATGTTGCTGCTTTGGGCACTTGCTGCTCACGCAGACCCGTTGCCGGGGTTTCTCGACAGCCATGAATACGAGCGGCGTCTGCCCAGCGCCAATCTGCCGATGACGGACTACTCCCCTGTGAGCCCCCACATATGGTTGGCAGGGGCGGCTATCGACAACCCCGACTGGGCCCCGGCCAACACCCGGCTGGTGCTGCAAAAAGTGCGTTTCGAGGGCGGCACGGTGTTCCCCTTGGGCGACCTGCGCGAACACTATCAGCCGCTGATCGGGCGCGAAACCACGTTGGGTGAATTGCAGCAATACACCCAGCGCCTGACCCAACGCTACCGGCAGGAGGGCTACTTGCTGTCGTATGCCTACCTGCCGCCTCAGGATGTGGCCGATGGCAGGGTCAACGTGGTGCTGGTCGAAGGTTACGTACGTGATCACCACGTGGACGGCGATATTGGACCGGCCAATGAGTATTTGCAGCAGTTGCTGGCGCGCATTGAGGCCGAGCGCCCACTGACCCGCGAAACGCTGGAGCGCTATCTGGGCCTGGCTACGCGCATGCCAGGGGTCGTGGTAGAGGCCGAACTGACAATGGCGCGGGCTGCCGAGGATGTCGCCCAGTTGACCGTGCATGCACGGCGCAAGCCGCTCAGCGCCGCGGTGACCGTGGCCGACTCCAGCCGTGACGCTGCTCAGGCCCTGTTGACGGCAGCCAGCAATGCCCAGACTCGCCATGGCGAACAGTTCGCGGCCAGTTGGCTGCTGCCCTCTGGGGAAGACCGGGTCCATTACCAGCGTCTCGATTACAGCCAGTACCTGGACTCTGCCGGTAGCCAACTGCTGCTATCGGCCTCGCGCTACCGCAGCGAGCCCGGCACGCGCATACGTCTGGACGATGGCCGCGATATCACTCGCAAGCACGACAGTGAACGCTATGCGATCGGTTTGCGCCAGCCGGTGATCGTAAGGCCGAATGAGTGGCTGGCGGTGCAGGGCCACGTGTACTCAGTCAGTGAGAAAGATCAAGACCGGACGGCCGAGCAGCCACCGTTTCGCAAGTACGACACCTATGTACGGGCGCTGTCATTCGAAGGTGACTGGCGCAAGGTGGAGCAGGGGCGTTTGCGTATCGTCAGTGTCGGGGTCTATCAGGGCCTGGACTATCTGGGGGCACGCAGCGATGCTGACTACGATCTCGATTTCCTGCGCTTTCGGCTTTCCGGCCTGCAGAGCGACACGCTGCTGGAAAACTGGCAGGGGGTGGTATCCGGTGCGTTGTACTGGAGTGACGATCGCTTGCCCGACAGTGAGCGTGCGGGGTTTGGCGGGCAGAATTTCGGGCGTGGCTACCCGCGCGATCAGGCGGACGGTGACAAGGGCTGGTGTGTGGCTTACGAGCTTAACTACAGCATGCGAAGTAGCTGGCTTGCGCGGGTTCAGCCCTATGCGGTGGTGGATACCGCACAGGCCTGGCATAACCGGGGACCGGTGGAGGACGCCCATCTGGCTTCGGTGGCGCTGGGTGTGCGGTTAGGGGCTGGGCATATGTTCAATGTGGCGCTGGAAGTGGCCAAGCCGTTGGCGGATGTGGCGCTGGATAGCCTGGACCGTGGGCCTCGGCTGTCGTTGAACCTGGCGATCCAGTTGTAGCAGGCAACTATGGGCTTGCAGGAGCAGCCTTTCGCAGCGCTAGGCCGCTCCAGAATGGTGTGCCGAGCCTTCACTCAATGGGTCGTGAACCGCTGGTGCACGGGCGACGAGCTAGGGGTCAGCGCCAGAGCCAGTTGGGTGCGGTTGTGCATATGCGTCAAACGCAATACCTGAGATACATACAGCTTCACGGTGTTTTCGGTAATGCCCAGTTCACAGGCGATCTGGTAATTGGTCTTGCCCTTGCTAACCAGGCGCGCCACTTCCAATTGGCGTGGTGACAGTTTCTCGAACGCTGCTGGCAGCTCGCTTTCGCTTTCTTCTGCATCACTGGCACGCCGGTGGGTGCCTTGGCCACGGGCTTTTTCCAGGTCCTGATACAGTTCGTCCACCGACTCGGCCAGTTCCTGCAAGCGCTGGTTCAATCCACCCAGATCACGGATATTGCGCTGGCGCTCCAGCAAGACCTCTTCCTGCCGGCGGACGCCTGCCAGCAGTTCATCGAGGTCCATCGGCTTCTGGTAGTAATCGGCGAAACCTTCGCGTAGCGCCCGGATCAAGTCCTGCTTCTCGGCACGCCCAGTCAACATGATGGCTTCGAACATGCGCTGGCTGCCGTTGATCTCCTTCAAGGCGCGCACCAGCTCGATGCCGTCCCGATCGGGCATGTGCAGGTCACAGATAAGCAGGCCGATGCTAGGGTCTGCCACATAGTGCTCGATGGCTTCGTCGGTTGAGAGGGCTGTAACGCAGGCATAGCCCTTGGTTTCGAGGAATTCACTCAGTTGTTCGACAATGACCGGTTGGTCATCAACCACCAACACCTTCACTTCACTCACTGATCTGGACACGATCAACTCCCTGTTCTTATACGGCCCTGCTCCCGTGCCAGACGCTCTGGCAGCTTAAAAGTAGTCGCACTAGGCGAAATTGTACAAGGCGTGTACAAGTCATCGGACCACTGGAAGGCTTACTGGATCCATACGGCTGTCAGAAGAAAACCTGACAACACATAAGGGACGAAAGCCTGCTTGTCGCCCATTTCCTCGGTCAGGGCCTGCAAACGCTTCTTTATCTTGGGATTGAGCAGAGTCCACAGGCGTCGGCGGGTCAATAGCCAGACCAGCACACTGACACCCGCGCCAATAAAGGTGCCGAGTACATATTGCGGGCTTGTGGCCAGGGCCAGGGCGCCCATCAGCTTGACGTCGTCAGCGCCGAAGCGGCCGAGCATGTAGCCTGGCAGGGTCAGCAGCATGACGATGGCCAGCGCCCAACCGGCATCGCTGGCATCGGCGCCTATCCAGCTGTGGCCGGTAGCGAACAGCCAGGCCAGGGCGCAGCCAGCCACCCCCAGGGTCAGCATGTTGGAGATCTGGCGTTGACGCACATCCTGTTCGGAGCACAAGGCAAGCCACAGCAGGAGAACAATGCTTTGCATTGGCAGGTCGCCTTTCCCAAATGTTGAACACTTCTACCCGGTCAGTCAGGTTTACCTAGATGAAGATAGACGGGAACGCGCGGGGGAGTGCGGTTGGCAACGGAAAAAAGGCGTGCGTGGAATGGATTTTGTCGCAGCTGACACCGGCCTGGCAGGGGATTCAGTCGTACTGAGAATCGCGATCAGTGTAGGCGCGGGTTCAGCCGCGAAGGCAGTAACATGCACCGTGCCACTTCCTTCGCGGGCCACGGTGCATGCCAACGCCATATTCCGACGCTATTTTTTGCTGCCCGGTGGGTAGTTGCCCAGCACCTTGGCCACGGTGTTGCGGATTGCGCTGTTACGTTCTTCCGGGCTTGGCGGGTAGTTGTTCATGATCTGCTCGGCACTGCCGCGCCATACCAGCTTGCCGTCACGCCCATCGAACATGTCGACCTGGATGGTGGCGACCTTGTAGTCGACACTGCGGGTTTCGTTGTACATCGGGCCACCCCAGTAGCCGCCCCAGTAGCCACCCCAGCCACCGCCGTAGTTGGTGGTGATCTGTTGTTGGCGCTGTTCCACGATCAGGTACGTGCGTACTGCCAGGTCGGGCCGCGCTCCGCCTTGTACCGGACGCAGGCCACGCTGGTCGAGTTGGTCTGCCACCGCCTGGCGAATGCGCTGCTCGGTAAGGTCGCTCTTGATCCTTGGGTCATCCGGGCGGTACTGCAGGCCTGGCTCCTGCCATGCCCAGCTACGGTAGGCGGCAAAATCGCGGCTGGCATCGAAATCCTGCTGGACGTTGTTGCTCGAGCAGGCAGCGAGCAACAATGCGAATGACAGTAGAACGAGACGGCGCAACATGATGGTTCTCCGTTAGCTATTAACTGGGAGGATAGCCGCTGAGCGCCTTGTGCACAGAATCGCGCAAGGCACTTTCGCGCTCGCGGGGCGAGTCCTTGTTGCTGCTGCTTTCGGCGCTGGCGCTCCAGACCGGTTGGCCGCTGCGGGCGTCGTACAGGTCGATGCGTACCACCAGGACTTCGACCTCGTAGGTACGCACGATGGGCACGCTGGCATAGCCCCCATAACCATGGTGATAGCCGCCATAGCCCACGCCACCATAAGGGTACGGCCCGTAGTAGGGGTCGTAGCTGTCGTAGTCACGCACCTGTCGCAAGCGTTTTTCCAGGCGCATACCGGCGCTCACCAGCAAATCGCCAGGGCCTGCGCGAGAGGGGCGCAGGCCATGCTGGTCGAGCGCGCCGCTCACCGCATCGGCCAGTTGCGCCGGGTCGGCACCCACAGCGCCGCTGGGCAACTGGCCGTTGCGCCAGCTCCAGCTGCGGTAGTGCCCATAGTCACGAGCGGGTGCAGGGTAAGCACTGGCGTCGAAGGTGTGGGCCGCCTGCGCAGGGGCCGGTGGTAACGGGCGGCTGCTGGCCACATACGGGTTGCTGCCCTGGCAACCAGCCAGGGCAATGGGCAGCAGGGCCAGGCACAACAGACGGTACGGCATGTGTTCCTCCCGGCGTGGCGGATTAGCGGGGGCGGCAGACCCAGTGCAGGTAGCGGCCAAGTCCGGCGAAGGTAGGGTGGCGACGGTGGGCCAGTTCCATTTCCAGCAGGTCGAGCAGCTCGGCCTTGCCCTGGAATTCCTTGGGCATATAGTCGTGAAACACCCGCACGCCGCTTTCGCTTTCAACCTGCCACATAGGCTCAAGTTGCGCCTTGAGTTCGCGTGGATCAAGCGGTTTCTGTGGGGTCAGGCTCTGCTTTTCACCTTCCAGCCGGTTGCTGCGCAACTTGCGGAAATGGCCCTTGAGCAGGTTGCGATAGACCAGTGCGTCGCGGTTGTAGAAGGCCAGCGATAACCAGCCGTCGGGCGCCGTGAGCTGGTGCAGCACTGGCAGGATGCTCTCGGGTTCGGCCAGCCATTCGAGCACGGCATGGCAGAGCACGAGGTCGTAGCGCTCGGTCAGTTGGCCGAGCAGGTCTTGCCAGGGTGCCTGGATGAAGGTCGCGGTCTGGCCGGCTTCGGCAAAGCGCGCCCTGGCGCCTTCGAGCATGGGCGCCGCAGGTTCGGCCAGGGTCAGCTGGTGGCCGCGCTCGGCCAGCCACAAGGCCATGTGGCCCAACCCGGCGCCGATGTCGAGGATGCGTAGCGGGCGGTCGGGTAGCGCTTCGGCCAGGTCGGCCTGCAACACCGCCAGGCGGATCGCACCCTTGGCGCCGCCATAGATCTTTTCGGCAAAGCGGGTGGCCAGCTCATCGAAATGACGATCGTTCATCGGGCGAAGCGCCTCTCGCTGTCGGCCAGCTTGGCACGCACCACCTGGTCCATGTCCAGACCCAGTTCGCTGCACAGCAGCAACAGGTAGAGCACCACGTCACCGACTTCCTGGCCGGCGTGGGCCAGTTTGTCGGCAGGCAGTTGGCGCGATTCGTCCTCGCTCAGCCACTGGAAGATTTCTACCAGCTCGGCCATTTCGACGCTGGCGGCCATGGCCAGGTTCTTCGGGCTGTGGAAGCCGCGCCAGTCGTTGGTATCGCGGATCTGATGCAGGCGTTGGGTGATTTCTTGCAGGTTCATCGGGGGTCTCCTATTGCTGCATAGCTTCTGCCCAGGCCCGATGCAAAGCAAGCGTATACCGCCAGGACAGGCCCGGCCTACAGGCACTCCCAACGGCCGACCATATGCAGCACGTCCCCGTGCCCATCCAGGCGCAGTTGGCCCGAAGGGCCCGCTTCACTGGCACTGAGCACCACCTCCGAAGGCAACCTTACCGGCTTGCGGAAGTCCACCTCAAAGGCATAGCCACTGTGCGGCAGGTGCCCACGCAGCGCGGCCAAGGCCATGGCCTTGGTCCACATGCCATGGGCAATGGCCGTGGGAAAGCCGAACAACCGCGCACTGACCGCACTGAGGTGGATAGGGTTGTAATCCCCGCACACCTTGGCATAACGCCGACCGATATCACTGTCGGCATACCAGCGGGTGGCCTCGGGCAATGGATCAGGCTCAGTGTCGGCGGGCTCACTTGCCTCGCCTTCCAGCGCCAAGCCACGCACCAACATGCGGCTGGTCTCGCGCCAGAGCAGGCCGATGCCATCTTCAGCCTCGGTGACCAGGTCGAAGGAGCCCCCTTTGGCATGGCGCTGCAGGTTATGCGCGTGCACCGCAAAACGCAGCCCTTCGACAGCACCAAGGGGGCGCAGCACTTCGATGCGGTTGTGCAGGTGTACCAGGCCAAGCAGCGGGAAGGGGAAATCATCGGCAGTCATCAGCTGCAATTGCAGGGCAAACGCCATCACATGTGGATAAGTCCCCGGCAGGCGGCCATCATCGGGAAAGTGGCAAAGCCTTCGATACGCCCCCAGGTTGCCTGGCTGAACCCGAATGAAACAGCGCAGGCCATCGTCCGGTAGCTGGTCGCCGCTGATGGTGCGTTTGCTGGCTGCGCGCAGGTACAGGCTGGCGCGGGCGGCCGGGTTGTGCAGATCGTGCCATTGTCGGCTCATGCTCAAGCTCCCATCAGTGCCTGGCCGCACACCCGCAGCACCTGGCCGTTGACCGACCCGGAGCCTGGCTGGCTGAGCCACGCAATGGCTTCGGCGACGTCCTGCGGGCGCCCACCCTGGCCCAGCGAACTCAGGCGCCGCCCTGCCTCGCGCAGGCCCATGGGCATGGCTGCAGTCATGTGGGTTTCGATGAAACCGGGGGCGATGGCGTTGATGCTGCCACCGCGCTCGGCGAGCCGTGGCGCCCAGGCCTGGGCCAGGCCGATCAGCCCGGCTTTGCTCGCGGCATAGTTGGCCTGCCCGCGGTTGCCGGCAATGCCGCTGACCGAGGCCAGCAGGGTGATGCGCGCGTTTTCCCCCAGCGCGCCGTTGTCATACAGCGCCTGGGTGAGCACCTGCGGTGCCTTGAGGTTCACGGCCAGCACGGCGTCCCAGTATTCCGGCGTCATGTTGGCCAGTGTCTTGTCGCGAGTGATCCCGGCGTTGTGCACCACGATATCGATGCCGTCGGGCAGGGCTGCGAGCAGTTGCGTTGCCGCATCGCTAGCGCATATATCCAATGGCAGTGCCTTGCCGCCAAGGCGTGCAGCGAGGGCGTCGAGGTCCTGGCTGGCCTGCGGTACATCCAGCAGCAGTACATCGGCGCCGTCCCGTGCCAAGGTTTCCGCAATGGCGGCACCGATGCCGCGCGCAGCCCCCGTGACCAGCGCACGGCGACCGCCGAGTGGGCGGGTCCAGTCTTCCACCTGGCTGGTGCAGGCTTGCAGGCGCAGAACCTGGCCAGAGATGAAGGCACTCTTTGGCGAGAGGAAGAAGCGCAGGGCGCCTTCCAGCTGATCTTCGGCACCGGGGGCGACATACAACAGCTGGGCAGTAGCGCCATTGCGCAGTTCCTTGGCCAGTGAGCGGCTGAAGCCCTCAAGGGCACGCTGTGCAACGCTGGCCAGTGGGTTGTCGAGGCCTTCCGGTGCAAGGCCTAAAACCAGTACATGGGCGCATGGGGCCAGACTGCGTAGCAGCGGCTGGAAAAATTCACGCAACTGCTTCAGTGCATCGCTGTCGGACAAATGACTGGCATCGAATACCACGGCCTTGATTTTCGGCCCCAGGCCGGCCACCCAGGCTTCAGCCTGCAGGTTGTCGGCGCTGAAGCTGTAAACCTCGTCAGTAAGGCACGGGGCGATGGCTTCGACCTGCTTCGCCAGTGGCCCGCCACCCAGTACCAGGGCACCTTCTACCGGGCGCAGGCGGCCAGCCTGCCAGCGCTCCAGTGGCGCCGGGCGTGGCAGGCCAAGGGCATCCACGAGGCGGCGGCCGAGATTGGAGTTGGCAAAACCGAGGTAGCGATCGCTCATGAGGGGTCTCCCGAAAGGCAAGCTTGAAAGTGTGGACCAACTTTGCGGCAGGGTCGTTCGAATGCGGTAAAAACACCTAGGCTGTACCGATCAAATTGTTTCAGGAGGAATAAGCGCATGCGTTCAGCTCGCCGGGTCGCGATCCTGGGTGGCAACCGGATCCCCTTCGCCCGCGCCAATGGCGCCTACGCCACGGCCAGCAACCAGGCGATGCTCACGGCCGCGCTTGAAGGCTTGATCGAACGCTATCGCCTGCACGGGCTGCGGTTGGGCGAGGTGGTGGCCGGTGCCGTGCTCAAGCACTCGCGCGACATGAACCTGACCCGCGAGTGCGTGTTGAGTTCGCGCCTGTCTGCGCAGACCCCGGCCTACGACATCCAGCAGGCCTGCGGTACCGGGCTGGAGGCTGCGCTGCTGGTGGCCAACAAGATTGCCCTGGGGCAGATCGACTGCGGTATTGCTGGCGGTGTCGATAGCACCTCCGATGCGCCCATCGCCGTCAACGAAGGCTTGCGCCATATATTGCTGCAGGCCAACCGTGGCAAAAGCCTTGGCGAACGGTTAAAGCCTTTCCTCAAGCTGCGGCCTCGTCACCTGAAACCCGAACTACCACGCAATAGCGAGCCGCGCACGGGGTTGTCGATGGGCGAGCATTGCGAGCGCATGGCCCACACCTGGCGCGTTGGCCGTACCGAGCAGGACGAACTGGCCCTGCTTAGCCACCAGAAGCTGGCCGCTGCCTATGCCGAGGGTTGGCAGGAAGATCTGTTGACGCCGTATCTTTCGCTGACACGGGACAACAACCTGCGCCCCGACCTGAGTCTTGAGCAGTTGGCCAGACTCAAACCAGCCTTTGACCGCAGCGGGCAGGGCACGTTGACGGCGGGTAACTCCACGCCGTTGACCGATGGTGCTTCGCTGGTGCTGTTGGGCAGCGAGGCGTGGGCGCAGCAGCAGGGGTTGCAGGTGCTTGCCTATCTGGTCGATGGCGAAACCGCTGCGGTGGATTTTGTCACGGGGCGCGAAGGGTTGTTGATGGCGCCTGTGTATGCCGTGCCGCGCTTGCTGGCACGCAATGGCCTGACGCTGCAGGACTTTGACTATTACGAAATCCACGAAGCCTTTGCTGCCCAGGTGCTGTGCACGCTCAAGGCCTGGGAGGATGCCGACTACTGCCGTGAGCGGTTGGGCCTGGAGGCGCCGCTTGGCGCGATCGACCGTAGCAAACTCAATGTCAAGGGCAGTTCGCTGGCGGCCGGGCACCCGTTTGCGGCAACCGGTGGGCGGATATTGGCCAGCCTGGCCAAGCTGCTGGCGACGGCGGGTAAGGGGCGCGGACTGATTTCGATCTGTGCGGCAGGCGGGCAGGGGGTGACCGTTATCGTCGAGCGCTGAAGTACCTCCAGGGTAACGGCAGAGGCGGCGAGTGCCTCGATCATGATCCAGCTGTTAGGCTTGTCTGGCCAGAACTAAAAGAAAATACCATGCCGATCATCGGACACCCCCGCGCTATCCCCGCGCTGGAACACCTGCCCAGACCGCTCTACGCCCGTGCCGAAAGCCTTGGCGCCGGTTCGTGGACCACTCGCCACCGGCACGACTGGGTACAGTTTTCCTACGCCATCAGCGGCGTACTCGGCGTGTACACACGCGACGGCAGTTACTTTGCCCCACCGCAGTGGGGGGTGTGGATCCCTGCCGATGCCGAGCATGAAGTGGTCACCTCGATGCAAGCCGAGATGCGCAGCCTGTATGTACGCCGCGATGCCTGCCCATGGGCGCCGGAACAATGCCGGGTGCTGGAAGTGACGCCGCTGGCGCGCGAGCTGATCAAGCAGTTCTGCCTGTTCCCGGCGGATTACCCAGAGGACGACAGCGCCGAGGCGCGTCTGGTGGCGGTGCTGCTCGACCAGTTGCGCACTTTGCCGGAAGTCGGTTTTTCGCTGCCGTTGCCCCGCCACCCTGGTTTGCTGGCGCTGTGCAATGGCTTGATCGCTGCACCAGACCAGTCGCAGACCTTGCAGCAATGGGCGCGGGAGCTGGGGTGTTCGGAGAAGACGCTGATGCGGCTGTTTCAACGGGAAACCGGGTTGAGCTTTCGTAATTGGCGGCAGCGCATGCGGTTGTTGTCGTCGCTGGCGTTGCTGGAGGCGGGGGAGAATGTGACCGAGGCGGCACTGGGGTGTGGGTATGACTCCACTTCGGCCTACATTGCGGCGTTCAAGCAGCTGTTTGGGGCGACACCGGGGGAGTTGAAGCTTTAGTTTACGGTTGCTTGTGCCGGCCTCTTCGCGGGTAAACCCGCGCCTACAGAGGCCGCGTTACCACCCGCGAAAGGGCCGGCACAGGCCATGCATCATCAGGTGCGGAACCTGCGCACCAGCGTATCCAGCTCATTGGACAGCCCGGCCAGGCTCTCGGAGTCCTGGCGCGCCGCCTGGGCCAGCTCGGCCACCAACTGCGCATCCCCGTGAATCTGGCTGATGTGCCGGTTGATGTCCTCGGCCACCTGATGCTGTTCTTCGGCTGCCGTGGCGATCTGGGTGTTCATGTCGCGGATCACGTCCACCGACTCACGGATCTGCCCGAAGCTGTCGCGGGCCAGGCCAATGCGGCTCACCGACTGCTGCGACACTTCCAGGCTGGCGTGCATCTGCTCGGCCACTTCGGCGGTACGGCTGGCCAGGTTGCCCAGCAGACCGTCGATTTCGGCGGTGGAGTCGGCAGTGCGCTTGGCCAGCGCCCGCACTTCGTCCGCCACCACGGCAAAGCCGCGGCCCTGCTCACCGGCACGGGCCGCTTCGATGGCGGCGTTCAGGGCCAACAGGTTGGTCTGCTCGGCAATCGAACGGATGGTGCCGAGGATCGACTGAATAGCGTTGCTGTCACGCTCCAGTTGCTGGATCGACTGCGCCGACTGCTCGATTTCGTGGCTCAGGCGATCAACGCTGTGTACCGCCGCATCGATCTGCTGCTGGCCTTCGCGGGCCTGCTGCTGGCCACTGTCGGCCGACTGCGCTGCCTGGCTGCAGGACCGTGCCACTTCATTGGCGGTGGCGACCATTTCGTGGAATGCGGTGGAAACCATGTCCACGGCTTCACGCTGGCGGCCGGCCGCCTCGGCCATGTCGCTGGAGACGCGGGTCGAGCTGCTGGACGTGCTGAGGATCTTGCTGGCAGCAGTGCCGATGTGCTGGATCAGGCTGCGAATGGCCCCGAGGAACTGGTTGAACCAGCTGGCCAGTTGCGCGGTTTCGTCGCGGCCGCGGATTTCCAGGTTGCGGGTCAGGTCTCCCTCACCCTGGGCGATGTCTTCCAGGCCATTGGTGACACTGTTGATCGGGCGCACGATCAGTTTGGCGAAGGCCGCACCGACCAACGCGAACAGCGAGGCCAACACCACAGCGATGACGCCGATCAGCCAGGTGAGCCGGGTGGTGGTCTGCATCACTTCGCTTTGCTCGATCAGGCCGATGAAGGTCCAGCCCAGTTGCTGGTCGGGGTAGACGTTAGCCATGTAGTGCACGCCATTGAGTTCGACCTCCACCAGGCCTTTGCCGGCTTTGGCCAGCTTGGCATAACCGTCGCCAAAGCTTCCCAGCTGCTTGAAGTTGTGGGTGGCGTCGCGCGGGTCGACCATCACGTTGCCGTTGCTTTCCACCAGCATCAGGTAGCCGCTTTCGCCCAGTTTGATCTGCTTGACGATCTCGGTCAGGCCCTTGAGCGACACGTCGATGTTGACCACACCGCCGGGGTTGCCCAGTTGATTGGCCACGGTGCGCACGGTGCTGACCAGCACTGCATCGTCGGCGGCCCAGTAGTAGGCGCCGGTACGTAACGTCTTGCCAGGGTTGGCCATGGCGAGTTGGTACCAGGGGCGCGTGCGTGGGTCATAATTGACAAACTTCTGGCCGGCCGGCCAGCCGGTGTAGCCGCCGTCATTCACCCCATAGGACAGGTAGGCGTAGGCGGGATGTGAGTTGGCCAGGCGGGTCATGAAGTCGAGTATTTTGCTGGCCTGCTCGCCCAGTTCGTAGGACGGGGTTGCGCTCATGTACTTGTTCAGCTCGCTACCCGTGGCGGCGACCATTGGCTGGGAAGCCATGTACTCGACGTTCTGGTTGATCCCCTGGAAGAAGATGTTCATCGCGTTGCTGACCTGGCGGATTTCCCGGCTGCTGCTGTCGAGGAATCCGTCGCGGGCTTCGCCGCGCAGGTTGATGACCACCAGGGTGGCCACCAGAACGATGGGCAAGCCGGCGATGACCGCGAATGCCCAGATCAATTTCTGTTTGATGCTCATCGACGCTCCCGGAATTGTTATTTTCGACACACGAGGCAGGTAGCAACTACATCGGCAGCATCCGGGTTTTATAAAGCCAAAAGGCCCGTATTTATTGGATAAAGTCGTGGTTGGTGACTATTCGGTCGTGTTTGGACATTTATGGCATACCAAACGCTCGTGGCAGCTCAGTGACAACAGCTGCCTGCAGCGCCATTGGCCAGGTCTTTGAGGATCGGGCAGTCCGGGCGGTCGTCACCCTGGCAGTGCGAAACCAGCTCGCCGAGGGTGTCGCGCAGGCTCACCAGCTCCTCGATGCGCCGGTTCAGTTCATCGATATGGTGCATGGCCAGCGCCTTCACATCGGCGCTGGCACGTTGGCGGTCCTGCCACAAGGCCAGCAACTTGCCGACCTCCTCGAGGGAAAAGCCCAGGTCGCGGGAGCGTTTGATGAAGGCCAGGTTGTGCAAATCTTCCGCCTGGTACAGGCGGTAGCCGCTGTCGCTGCGTGTGGCCGGTTTGAGCAGGCCGATGGATTCGTAGTAACGGATCATCTTGGTGCTGAGCCCGCTGCGGCGGGCGGCCTGGCCAATGTTCATGGCGCCTCCTGGGTGTTGCTGGTGGGTTTCCACGTTTTAAGCCACAGCGCGTTGCTGACGACGCTTACGCTGGACAGGGCCATGGCGGCACCTGCCAGTACCGGGTTGAGGTAACCTAGCGCGGCCAGCGGGATGCCGATCAGGTTGTAGATGAATGCCCAGAACAGGTTCTGGCGGATCTTCGCGTAGGTCTTGCGGCTGATTTCCAGTGCGGCGGGCACCAGGCGCGGGTCGCCACGCATCAGGGTGATGCCCGCGGCCTGCATGGCCACGTCGGTACCGCCACCCATGGCAATGCCGATGTCGGCTGCGGCCAGCGCCGGTGCATCGTTGATACCATCGCCAACCATCGCAACCACACCCTCCTGCTTGAGCGCGGCCACGGTCGCGGCCTTGTCGGCCGGTAGCACTTCGGCATGCACATCGTCGATGCCCAGGGCCTCGGCAACCACTCTGGCGCTGCCACGGTTGTCACCGGTCAGCAGGTGGCTGCTGATGTGTTGGGCGTGCAGGGTGTCGATGGCCTGCGCGGCGCCCGGCTTGAGGCTGTCACCAAAGGCGAACAGGCCTACCACACTTGGTTGCGTGCCGCGTTCTATCAGCCACGACAGTGTGCGCCCTTCGGCTTCCCAGGCCTGGGCCTTTTCGGCCAACTCGCCGGGCTGCAGCCCGCTTTCGTCAAGCAGTCGACGGTTGCCCAGTGCCAGTTCACGGCCTTCAACGCGACCGGCAATGCCGCGCCCGGTCAGCGACTGGCTGTCGGCAACGCTTGGCACGTCCAGCCCTTGCTCTGCACAGGCCATCAGTACCGCCTTGGCCAGTGGGTGTTCACTCCCGCGCTGCAGGGCGCCGGCCAGGCGGTACAGGTCGGCACTGTTGCCGTCCAGCGCCTGACTGTGAACCACCCGCGGGCTGCCGGAGGTGAGGGTGCCGGTTTTGTCGAAGACTACGCGGTTGACCGCATGGGCACGTTCCAGGGCTTCGGCATCCTTGATCAGGATGCCGTGGCGGGCGGCGACCCCGGTGCCGGCCATGATCGCCGCGGGCGTGGCCAGGCCGAGGGCGCAGGGGCAGGCGATGACCAGCACGGAGACGGCGTTGATCAGCGCGATTTCCAGCGGTGTCCCAGCCAGCCACCAGCCAATCAGGGTGATCAGGGCCAGTACCAGCACAGCGGGGACGAATACCTGGCTGACACGGTCGACCAGCTTCTGGATCGGCGCTTTGGCGGCCTGTGCGTCTTCCACCAGGCGGATGATGCGCGCCAGCACGGTCTCGGTGCCCAGCGCCTGGGTACGCACCAGCAGCCGGCCTTCGCCATTGATGGCGCCACCGGTAACGCTGTCGCCGGGTTGCTTGGGCACTGGCAGGCTCTCGCCGCTGATCAGGGCCTCATCGGCGTGGCTGCTGCCGTCTTCGACCACGCCGTCGACCGGGAAGCGCTCGCCGGGCTTGACCAGTACCAGGTCGCCCAAGCGCAACTGGGCGATCGCCACGTCCTCCTCCAGGCCGTCGACCACGCGCACGGCGCGTTCCGGGCGCAGGGCTTCGAGGGCGCGGATGGCACTGGCAGTCTGGCGTTTGGCGCGGCTTTCCAGGTACTTGCCCAGCAATACCAGGGCAATCACCACGGCCGAGGCTTCGAAGTACAGGTGCGGGGCCATGCCGGCGGGAGCCTGTGCCCATTGGTACAGGCTCAGGCCATAGCCAGCGCTGGTGCCTAGGGCCACCAGCAGGTCCATGTTGCCAGCACCGGCGCGCACGGCCTTCCAGGCCGCAATGTAGAAGCGGGCACCGAGAATGAACTGCACGGGTGTGGCCAGCAGGAACTGCGCCCAGGCGGGTAGCATCCAGTGCAAGCCGAACGGTTGCACCAGCATGGGTAATACCAGTGGCAGGGCCAACAGCAAGGCTGCGCCGACTGCCAGGCGCTCGTTGCGCAGGCGTCGCTGGACAGTGCTTTGGTCGTCCTTGGTCGATTGTGGCAGGCTGGCGCTGTAGCCTGCCTTTTGCACAGCGTCGATCAGCAGGTTGTTATCCAGGGCCGCAAGCACTTCGAGGTGCGCGCGTTCGCTGGCCAAGTTGACGCTGACCTGCTCGACCCCCGGCAATTTGCCCAGGGCGCGCTCCACACGGCCGACACAACTGGCGCAGGTCATGCCGCCAATCTGCAGCTCGAGGGTGCGGGTGGGCACCCCGTAACCGGCCTCCCGCACGGCTTTGACCAAAGCCGGCAGGCTGTCAGGCGCGGCCAGAACCCGGGCTTTCTCAGTGGTGAGGTTTACGCTGACCTGTTCAGCGCCGGTGACCTTGCGCAGGGCGCGCTCGACCCGGCCAGCACAGCTGGCGCAGGTCATGCCGGAGATCGGCAGGTCGTATGTGGTGGATGCGGGCATGGCTCTCCTCCTTGGACAGGCCTCCAGCATCAACCTTGCCACGCAGGCAAGGTCAATAGCCCAGGTCGGCTCGTTTCAACTCCAGCCCATATTGCCCCATGGCGATGCGGTATTTGTTGATCTGGCCCGCCTGCAGATTCAAACGCGTGCTGCGCTGGTCCTCTATACCAGCGGCGCAACCCGGCATTTGCCCAGGTAGCAGGCGCAGGCGTACATCCACCGGGCCAGGCGGCAAGTTGAACGAGGTAGACTGCTCCTGGAAAACGCGCCCGGAAAGCTGGTCGTTGAGGTACACGCCGATTTCGCAGCTGGTGGCCACTTCCAGGCGCTCCCGGGAAATGATCAGTACGCTGTAGGCCGAGTTGCCCTCGGCGAAGGCCGGTGGCACCACAGCCAGCGCGCCCAATAGCCCGACGACGCCCAATGCTGCCCTGAACATGAAAAAATCTCCTGCTTGCCTGATCGTCAAAGGCGCAGCTTGGCCGACGCGGACGCGGATTTCCACCCCGGGTGTTGCAGGCAAGGCTTGACCTTGCCCTGATGGCAAGCTTGAGACTAGTGAAAAACCTGAAGGAGGTAACCCTCATGCAAGTGTTCAATGTACAAGGCATGACCTGCGGCCATTGCGTGAAAGCCGTGACCCGCGCGGTGCAGGAGCAGGATGCGGCAGCCAGGGTGGAAGTTGATCTGGCAGGCAAACAGGTGCGTGTGCAGAGCGAGTTGGCGCAGGAGCAGATCCTCACTGCGATTCGGGATGAGGGGTACCAGGCCGAACTCGCCTGAAGACCTGATTGCTCCCACTGGGGGGTAACAGTGTTGCAAATGTTTTCACATCGATAGGGTCCACAGCAGGTAGAATCAGTCACTTGCTTAGCCTGCTATGGATTCCTGATGAACCTGCGAATGGTGCTCATCCTGGGCGCACTCAGTGCGTTCGGGCCCTTGGCGATCGACTTCTACCTGCCAGCCTTCCCGGCCATGGCGCAAGCGTTCGCCACCGATGAAAAACACATCCAGGCCACTTTGGCCGCTTACTTCCTGGGCCTGTCTATCGGGCAATTGGCCTATGGCCCAGTTGCCGATCGCTTTGGTCGACGCAAGCCACTGATCTTCGGCGTCACCCTGTTCACCTTGGCTTCACTGGCCTGTGCCTATGCCCCCAACCTCGACACCTTGGTGCTGGCACGTTTTATCCAGGCATTGGGTGGGTGTGCCGGCATGGTGCTTTCGCGGGCTATCGTCAGCGACAAGTGCGACCCGGTAGCTTCAGCCAAAGTGTTTTCGCAACTGATGCTGGTCATGGGCCTGGCGCCGATCCTGGCACCGATGCTGGGTGGGGTGCTGGTGAACCTGGCCGGCTGGCAGTCGATCTTCCTCGCTCTGAGCCTGTTCAGTGCCGGCTGCCTGTTGGCGGTAAGCCTGGGCCTGCCAGAAAGCCTGCCTGAGCATATACCGCGCCAGCCGCTGTCTGGTGCGTTGCGCCAGTACCTGCGGCTGCTGGCTGACCGGGTTTTCCTCGGCCATGCCCTGACCGGCGGTATCGCCATTGCCGGCATGTTTGCCTATATCGCCGGTTCGCCTTTCGTGTTCATCAAGCTGTATGGCGTACCCGCAGAGCACTACGGCTGGCTGTTCGGTACCAATGCCGCAGGTTTTATTCTGGTGGCGCAGGTGAACGCCCGCTTGCTGGCCAAACGCGGACCGGCGTTCCTGCTGGGCCGCGCGGTGTGGCTGTATCTGGTTGCGGGCCTGGTGCTGCTGGGCGTGGCGGCCTTGCGCCCAGCGCAGTTGTGGCCGCTGCTGGTGCCGCTGTTCATCTGTATCGCCAGCCTGGGTTGCATCAT
The DNA here is from genome assembly GCF_017875935.1 of Pseudomonas sp. BP6. NCBI lineage: Bacteria > Pseudomonadati > Pseudomonadota > Gammaproteobacteria > Pseudomonadales > Pseudomonadaceae > Pseudomonas > Pseudomonas sp. BP6. The sequence goes on along the minus strand of NZ_JAGINI010000001.1, from coordinate 4,658,458 downwards.
TCCCAATGCTTCGGCCTGCGCCATGAGCGGACAGGGCGCGCGTGCCGGTAGCGCCTCGGCACTGATGGGCTGTGTGCAGTTCAGCGTCGCTGCGGGTGCTGCCGCACTGGTCGGCCTGCTGCATGACGGCAGTGCGGTGCCAATGGCAATCGTGATCAGCCTGTGCGGGGCGCTGGCGGTCAGTGTCGCGCTGTTGACCCGACGTCTGCAGGCCAAGGCTCCCGCATGAGGGGATGAGGTGCCTGCAGACGGTTTTCCAGCGTGGCGACGAAGGCACGTGCCTCAGCCTCGCTGCGGAAACTGACCACGTGCTGATCGAGCTGGACTTGCCAAGGACAGGCGGGGTTTCGGCTCGACGCACTTACGATAATTTTCATCGCGGCATACCTCCAGAAAGGGCAGCGGCTCAAGTGTAGCGCTGGCCCGCGAGCCTGCCATGACACCGCTTCAGCGTCCTGACTGACGGTAGGTGCGTGCATTTTCCTGGCGGTGTTTCCTGCTTTGGGCGCAATGCCTGCAAACCCACAGAACCTTCGCTTTGTTTCGCGCTATTTGCGGAAGGTTGCTGTGGGCCGTATCTGAAATGACTGCAAGTTTGTTTTCATCAAGATGTTTCAGCGCGCCTGTGTGGGCGTACCGGTGCCTTGGTTGACGTGGTGCCGGGGAGTATTTCGCAGCCGCTTCGCTGCTTGCCATGGGTAGACATACCCAGTGGTTTTTCATCCTGGGTGCTGCGGCAGGTGGGCGTCTGAACGGCGTTTTCTGCGGCTTATACTGGCGAACCAGGCCAGTGCCAGCGAGAGGCGCTTCCCTGGCAGGGTTGGCCATCGCATCCCCACCGTGAAATTGCAGGGAGTTACAAGGACATGAACGCAGCCAGCAGTATCAGCCAGATCGCCAGCCTGATGGCCGACCCCAAGCGCAGTGCCATGCTGTGGGCATTGATCGATGGCACACCACGATTGGCCAATGAGCTCGCGATAATGACTGGCCTGACTTCATCGTCAGCCTGCGCACACCTTTCGCTGCTGTCGTCGGCCGGTTTGCTCAGGCATGAAGCCAGGGGCCGCAAACGTTACTTCTGCCTGGCTACCCCGCAGGTCGGAGCAGCGGTAGAGGCCTTGGCCAGCGTACAACTGGAAAGCGCCAGGGGAGAGCGTGCCGAAGCGCCGGTATCGTCGCTGCCCCTGTCGATGCGCCGGGCGCGCCGTTGTGGCGATCACCTGGGTGGGGATTTGGCCAGTGAGCTGTACCATCGCATGGTGGTGGCTGGCTGGTTGGAAGGCAGCGGACGGCACTTGAGGGTCAGTGACGAGGGGCGGGCGCAGTTGGCCTTGGTCGGGGTGTACATAGATGCCCTGGCGCCACACCAGCAACGAGGTTGCGTGATCTGCCGCTGCACCGAATGGAATGACCAGGGCCCGCATCTGGGGGGCGTACTGGGCCAGGCCTTGTTCAGGTTGTTCCTGCAATCTGGCTGGATGCGTGAGTTGGAGGACTCGCGGGCATTGCATATCTCGGCGCTGGGTATCCAGCAGATCAATCGCATAGCCCGCGTGGCGACGTTGCAGGTCGGTTGAGCGCAACGTCGTCATGCTACTCAAACCAGCCGTGCGTCCAGGCTGTTCTGCGCCAGGCGACGCGCCTGGTCTTCGGTCATGCCCAAGTGGGTATGCAGAGCGTGGAAGTTCTCCGTGACGTAGCCACCGAAGTAGGCCGGGTCGTCCGAGTTGACCGTGACTTTCACGCCACGCTCGAGCATGTCGAGGATGTTGTGCTGGCTCATGTGGTCGAACACGCAGAGCTTGGTGTTGGATAGCGGGCACACCGTGAGCGGGATCTGCTCGTCGATAATGCGCTGCATCAGGCGCTCGTCCTCGATGGCGCGCACGCCATGGTCGATACGTTTGATCTTCAGCAGGTCGAGGGCTTCCCAGATGTACTCAGGCGGGCCTTCTTCGCCAGCATGGGCAACGGCGATGAAGCCTTCGCTACGGGCGCGGTCGAACACACGCTGGAACTTGCTGGGTGGGTGGCCCATCTCCGAGCTGTCCAGGCCTACGGCAATGAACGCATCGCGGAACGGCAAGGCCTGATCGAGGGTCTTGTGCGCTTCATCCTCGCTGAGGTGGCGCAGGAAGCTGAGGATCAGGCCGCTGCTGATGCCCAGCTGTTCGCGGCCATCCTTGAGCGCCTGGCTGATGCCGTTGAGCACCACTTCGAAAGCAATGCCACGGTCGGTATGGGTCTGCGGGTCGAAGAAGGGTTCGGTGTGGATCACGTTCTGGGCCTTGCAGCGCTGCAGGTAGGCCCAGGTCAGGTCGTAGAAGTCCTGCTCGGTGCGCAGCACGTCGGCGCCCTGGTAATACAGGTCGAGGAACTCCTGCAGGTTGTTGAAGGCATAGGCACCGCGCAAGGTCTCCACATCGGCCCAGGGCAAGGCGATCTTGTTGCGCTCAGCCAGGGCGAACAGCAACTCGGGCTCCAGCGAGCCTTCCAGGTGCAGGTGCAGTTCGGCCTTGGGCAGGGCGTTCAACCAGTCATACATAGTGGTTCATCTCAATCAGGTACAGTTGCGGCCATTCTACAGGGGCCGGCCGGGCAATGCGCCCAGCCGGGCTGCGACCTGGTGAATCACCAGACCAAGGGTTCGCCCTTGTAGTTGATGAAGCGCAGGCCGCCCTTGCCGCTTTGGGCCTTGATCTGTTCGATCATGCCGCGGGTGCTGGTGAGCACATCGATATCGGCGTTTTCGCCACCCATGTCGGTTTTCACCCAGCCCGGGTGCATGGCCAGCACGCACAGGTCCGGGCGCTGCTGCTCAACGAAGAAGCTGTTGATCATCGAGTTCAGTGCCGCCTTGCTGGCCTTGTACAGGCAGATTTCGCCACCGTCGGGGATGGTGATGCTTCCCAGGATCGAGCTCATGAAGGCCAGCACACCACTGCCTTCGCGTATTTGATCCACCAGGCGGCGAGCCACGCGTATCGGCGCCACGGCGTTGGTCATGAACAGATCGCCAATGTCGCTGTTGCTTACCGCCTCCAGATCTTGCGGCAAGGGGCCCATGACCCCGGCGTTGACGAATATCAGGTCGAATACCTGGCCTTGCAGGCGTTGCTTCAGGCCATCGAGTTGGACGGTGTCGTTCATTTCCAGCTGCTCGATGTGCACGCCGGGCACGTTCGCCAGGGCGCCGGGCTGCTGCGGGTTACGGACGGTGGCAGTGATTTTCCAGCCGTCTTCGTGCAGGCGTTGTACCAGGCCCAGGCCAAGCCCGCGCGAGGCGCCGATGATGAGGGCAGTTCTTGAATTAGCCATAGGAACATTCCTTTATCGGTGTAGGAGAAAGGAACTGAGCATACGTCACGGCGGATATGCGTGCCTGGTTTGCTGTTGGTCAAAAAATGGTCAGTTTCGTCTGGGCCTTGCGGGGCCGGGCGCTTCGCCGGTTGGCACACGGGTTATCCACAAGCTGGTCCACAGTTATTGTGTGCAAGGTGAGCGAGTGGGGTGCGGTTTGGGTGGGCGGTTCGCTGGGGGTAAGTCGCGCACATTCAGCAGTTTACGACTGTCATCAAATAGTGATCAAAATATGATCAAGGCTCTGAGGGCCTTGAAATCACTAGCCTGCAAGAGCTTGCCCCAAGCTTATCCACAGGCAGGCCCACAGTTGCTGTGGGCAATGTTCAGCGTGCTTCGAGCAAAATACGTCCGCGGCTCAAATCCGCCAGTTGCTGTTGCAATGGCGCCAGGTGGGCGTCACCGAGGGCAATCAGCAGGTCAACACCATTGGCGGTGAACTGTTCATCCAGGACCAGGCCGTCAACCTCGGCCAGGCGCAGCTTCACCAGCGCCAGCTCGCTGAAACTGCAGCTGCAACTGAAATTGCTGCGTTGCACCAGCAGGCGCTTGGGCGCCTGTTGCAGGCACTTGTTGGCGCCGCCGCCATAGGCCCTGGCCAGGCCGCCGGTGCCCAATTGGATGCCGCCGTACCAGCGGATCACCAGCACCACCACCTGGTCGCAGTCCTGCGCTTCGATGGCCGCCAGGATCGGCCGCCCAGCGGTGCCACCGGGTTCGCCATCGTCGCTGCTGCGGTACTGCGCGCCGAGTTTCCAGGCCCAGCAGTTGTGGGTTGCGGCCAAGTCGCTGTGACGTTCGATGAAATTCATCGCGTCGGCGGCACTGCTGATCGGCCCGGCGAGGGTGATGAAGCGGCTTTTGCGGATTTCCTCGCGGTATTCGCAGAGGTCGAGCAGGGTAGAAGGCATAAAGGACGGTCAGGCAGCCGGCTTGATGCCGCAGCCCTTCAGAATGATGTGGATAAGGTTGTTGCTCGCGTCTTCCATGTCCTGTTTGGTCAGGCGGCTGCGGCCAGTCACCTGGCAAATCTGGGTGGCAAAGTCGGCGTAGTGCTGGGTGCTGCCCCAGAGCAGGAAGATCAGGTGCACGGGGTCGACCGGGTCCATCTTGCCTGCTTCGATCCAGGCCTGGAATACCGCAGCACGGCCGCGGAACCATTCGCGGTAATCGGCGCTGAAGTATTCGGTCAGGCAGGTGCCACCGCTGATCACTTCCATGGCGAAAATGCGCGAAGCTTGCGGGTTGCGCCGGGAGAACTCCATCTTGGTGCGGATGTACTGGCTCAGGGCTTCACCGGGGTCGTCATCGACGCTCAAGGCGTTGAAGGTGCTGTCCCACAACTCGATGATGTTGCTGAGCACGGCGATGTACAGGCCCAGCTTGTTGGTGAAGTAGTAGTGCAGGTTAGCTTTGGGCAACCCCGCCTTGAGGGCGATGGTGTTCATGCTGGTGCCCTTGAAACCATGGCGGGCGAATTCATCTTCGGCGGCCTGGATAATGGCCTGTTCGTTCTTCTGGCGGATACGGCCCGCGGGCTTGCCCGAGGCGGAGAGGCGATGCGCAGGGACTTCTAGGGTCATGGACGATTCCGTACGGGGCAGTGGCTGCGGCTGTGGCACAAGATTACCTGCCTGTGCCGAAGTGACAAGCGTTTACGGCACAGACTGGCATCAACGTGTCGCAGCCAGGCTTTCGAGGAAGCTTTCCAGCACCAGGTTGGGGCGCCGGCCTTTGCGGGTGACCCAGCTCAGGCTCAGGTCATAAAAACGCTCCCTGGGCTTTAGCGCACGCAAACGGCCTTGTTGGACCCAGAACGTGGCGTAGTGGTCGGGCAGGTAGCCGATATAGCGCCCGGTGAGGATGAGAAACGCCATGCCCTCGCGGTCAGAAGCACTGGCTGTGCAATTCAGTGCCTGGTAATGCGCCTGAATTTCGGCGGGCAGACGGAAGGTGGGGGTGATGGCTTCCTGGCTGTTGAGGCGTTCGTCGTCTATCTGCTGGTCGTCGGCGTAGAACAGCGGGTGGCCGACTGCGCAGTACAGCAGCGAGCGTTCGCTGTACAACGGTTGGTACTCAAGCCCCGATAGCGGGCTGGTCTGTGGTACGACGCCAACGTGCAGGCTGCCGTCGAGCACGCCGTGCTCGACCTGGCTGGGGGCGATCATACGGATCTGGATGCGCACGTCAGGGCCCCGATCCTTGAGTTCCGCCAAGGCGTGGGTGATACGCATGTGCGGCAAGGTCACCAGGTTGTCGGTCAGGCCGATGTTCAGCTCGCCGCGTAAATGCTGGTGCAGGCCGTTGACCTCGGTGCGGAAGCTTTCCAGTGCACTGAGCAGTTGCAGGGCTGAATGGTAGACCTCGCGGCCTTCCTCCGTCAGCGAGAAACCGGCGCGGCCGCGCTGACACAGGCGTAGGCCGAGGCGTTGCTCGAGGTCGTTCATCTGCTGGCTGATGGCCGAGCGACCTATGCCCAGTACGTTTTCGGCAGCCGAGAAGCCACCGCACTCGACGACGCTGCGGTAGATCTTCAGCAGGCGGATGTCGAAATCGCTGACTTGGGCGAGTGGATCGGGTCGTCGGCTCATTAGTTTAGTCTCGGCCTGTCTGAAGGTTAGAAATGTAGGCTTTTTCAGACTCTATCGCCGTGCCAATTTAGCTGCAACAAGATACATCGTTGCCTAATCGTCTTCCGAGGAACCGCCGATGAACATGCCCGAAACCGCCCCTGCCGGTATCGCCAGCCAGCTCAAGCTGGACGCCCACTGGATGCCCTACACCGCCAACCGCAACTTCCAGCGTGACCCTCGCCTGATCGTGGCGGCCGAAGGCAACTACCTGGTCGATGACCACGGGCGCAAGATCTTCGACGCCCTGTCCGGCCTGTGGACCTGCGGCGCAGGGCACACTCGCAAGGAAATCGCTGACGCGGTGAGCCGCCAACTGAGTACGCTGGACTACTCGCCAGCGTTCCAGTTCGGCCACCCGCTGTCGTTCCAGCTGGCGGAAAAGATCGCCGAGCTGGTTCCGGGCAATCTGAATCACGTCTTCTATACCAACTCCGGTTCCGAGTGCGCCGATACCGCACTGAAGATGGTGCGTGCTTACTGGCGCCTGAAAGGCCAGGCAACCAAGACCAAGATCATCGGCCGTGCCCGTGGCTACCATGGCGTGAACATCGCGGGTACCAGCCTGGGTGGCGTCAACGGTAACCGCAAGATGTTTGGTCAGTTGCTGGACGTCGACCACCTGCCCCACACCGTGTTGCCGGTGAACGCTTTCTCCAAGGGCATGCCGGAAGAGGGCGGTATCGCTCTGGCTGACGAAATGCTCAAGCTGATCGAGCTGCACGATGCCTCCAACATCGCAGCAGTCATCGTCGAGCCGCTGGCCGGTTCGGCCGGTGTGCTGCCGCCGCCGAAGGGCTACCTGAAGCGTCTGCGTGAAATCTGCACCCAGCACAACATTCTGCTGATCTTCGACGAAGTGATCACTGGCTTCGGCCGCATGGGTGCGATGACCGGCTCGGAAGCCTTCGGCGTTACCCCAGACCTGATGTGCATCGCCAAGCAGGTGACCAACGGCGCCATCCCGATGGGCGCAGTGATTGCCAGCAGCGAGATCTACCAGACGTTCATGAACCAGCCGACCCCGGAATACGCGGTGGAATTCCCACACGGCTACACCTACTCGGCGCACCCGGTAGCCTGTGCCGCCGGTATCGCCGCGCTGGACCTGCTGCAGAAGGAAAATTTGGTGCAGTCCGCTGCTGAACTGGCGCCGCATTTCGAGAAGCTGCTGCACGGCGTGAAGGGCACCAAGAATATCGTCGATATCCGCAACTACGGCCTGGCCGGCGCCATCCAGATCGCCGCCCGTGACGGTGATGCCATCGTTCGCCCATACGAAGCGGCCATGAAGCTGTGGAAAGCGGGCTTCTATGTACGCTTTGGTGGCGACACCCTGCAGTTCGGCCCAACCTTCAATACCAAGCCGCAGGAACTGGACCGCCTGTTCGATGCGGTAGGCGAAACCCTGAACCTGATCGACTGATCTTTCCGATTTTGATGCCAGGCGCACGCACGCAGCGCGTGCCTGGCTCTCCTTTGTTTATCTGGAGTTTTGCATGAGCATTGTTCAGCACCTGATTCACGGCGAACTGGTTACCAAGGGTGAGCGCACCGCCGATGTCTTCAACCCGTCCACTGGCCAGGCCGTTCGCAAGGTCGAACTGGCCAGCCGCGCAACTGTTCAGGAAGCGATCGACTCGGCCAAGGCCGCCTTCCCGGCCTGGCGCAACACCCCTCCGGCCAAGCGCGCCCAGGTGATGTTCCGCTTCAAGCAACTGCTGGAGCAGAACGAAGCCAAGATTTCGCAGATGATCAGCGAAGAGCACGGCAAGACCTTGGAGGACGCCGCCGGCGAACTGAAGCGTGGTATCGAGAACGTCGAGTTCGCGTGTGCAGCCCCAGAAGTGCTGAAGGGGGAGTACAGCCGCAACGTCGGTCCGAACATCGACGCCTGGTCCGATTTCCAGCCGCTGGGCGTGGTTGCCGGTATTACCCCGTTCAACTTCCCCGCCATGGTGCCGCTGTGGATGTACCCGCTGGCCATCGCCTGCGGCAACGCATTCATCCTCAAGCCTTCCGAGCGTGACCCGAGCTCGACCTTGTACATTGCCCAGTTGCTGCTGGAAGCCGGGCTGCCGAAGGGCATCCTCAACGTGGTGCACGGTGACAAGGAAGCGGTGGATGCGCTGATCGAAGCACCGGAAGTGAAAGCACTGAGCTTCGTGGGTTCGACCCCGATCGCCGAGTACATCTATGCCGAAGGCACCAAGCGTGGCAAGCGTGTACAAGCCCTGGGGGGCGCGAAGAACCACGCGGTGCTGATGCCGGATGCCGACCTGGACAACGCAGTCAGTGCCCTGATGGGCGCGGCTTACGGTTCGTGTGGCGAGCGTTGCATGGCCATTTCGGTAGCCGTATGCGTGGGCGACCAAGTGGCCGATGCCCTGATTGCCAAGCTGGAGCCACAGATCAAGGCGCTGAAGATTGGTGCCGGCACCTCGTGTGGCTTGGACATGGGCCCGCTGGTGACTGCGGCAGCGCGTGACAAGGTCGTGGGTTACATCGATGACGGTGTTGCTGCTGGCGCCAAGCTGGTGGTGGATGGACGTGGCTTCCGTGTGGCGGGTAATGAAGATGGCTACTTCGTGGGTGGCACACTGTTCGACAAGGTGACCCCGGAGATGCGCATCTATAAAGAAGAGATCTTTGGTCCGGTGCTGTGCGTGGTCCGGGTGAATAGCCTGGAGCAGGCCATGCAGCTGATCAACGATCACGAGTATGGCAACGGCACCTGCATCTTTACCCGTGACGGTGAAGCGGCCCGTTTGTTCTGCGACGAGATCGAAGTGGGTATGGTGGGTGTCAACGTACCGCTGCCAGTGCCGGTGGCCTACCACAGCTTTGGTGGCTGGAAGCGTTCGCTGTTTGGTGACCTGCATGCCTATGGCCCGGATGGTGTGCGCTTCTATACCCGCCGCAAGGCAATTACCCAGCGTTGGCCGCAGCGGGCCAGCCATGAAGCGTCGCAGTTTGCATTCCCTAGCCTGTAAGGGAAGTAGATGAAGCGGGGAGGCCGTCAGGCCTCCCCGTTTTGTTTTTTGGGGTTTGGTTGTTGCTGTTGTTGATGTCTTGAGGTGGTTTTGGCGGTGAGATGTGTCTGCCATAACCCCTGCAGCGCCTGTGAGATCGAGCGCCGCCCGCGCGGCGCTTCGCGGGTAAACCCGCTCCTACGTTTGTTTCGGGCCAATTATGCCTGTGGGATTCGCGCGCGAACGCCTTGGTGCCTGTCTCGATATCGCGGCGTACCAACAAGGCGGTCGCGCGCGCCCGGTACAGGAGGGACTGGTCCGAAACAAACGTAGGAGCGGGTTTACCCGCGAAGCGCCGCGCGGGCGGTGCTCGGTCTCACAGGCGCTGAAACTGTTGTGGCGAACACTGGTAGCCCCGATACGGTCTTTTCCCCTTATATTTCACTTTCTTGAAATTAAAGGTTGACGCCCTCGCGAATCCCCTTATAATGCGCCCCACTTCCAGCGACAACGGAACGACAAACTCCTTGAAATTCAATGAGTTAGACAATTCTGAAGGTGCTGCAAGGGCTACGATCAAATGATCGAAAGCGGTTGAAAAGGTGGTTGACAGTGCTTCTAAGTGCTGTATGATTCGCCTCCCGCTACGAGAGATCGCAGCGAGCCAAGTGTTTGAAGCTAAACGAGTTTCTCGCAAAAAACTTCAAAATAAACGCTTGACAGGCTCTGAGGAAAGCGTAGAATGCGCGCCTCGGTTGAGACGAAAAGCTCTTAACCAAACGCTCTTTAACAAATCGAATCAAGCAATTCGTGTGGGTGCTTGTGAGTACGGACTGATAGTCAAAAAGATTATCAGCATCACAAGTGGCCATGCGAGAAATCACATAGTCATTTGAGATTGCTGAGCCAAGTTTAGGGTTTCTTAAAAACCCAAGCAGTATTGAACTGAAGAGTTTGATCATGGCTCAGATTGAACGCTGGCGGCAGGCCTAACACATGCAAGTCGAGCGGATGACGGGAGCTTGCTCCTTGATTCAGCGGCGGACGGGTGAGTAATGCCTAGGAATCTGCCTGGTAGTGGGGGACAACGTTTCGAAAGGAACGCTAATACCGCATACGTCCTACGGGAGAAAGCAGGGGACCTTCGGGCCTTGCGCTATCAGATGAGCCTAGGTCGGATTAGCTAGTTGGTGGGGTAATGGCTCACCAAGGCGACGATCCGTAACTGGTCTGAGAGGATGATCAGTCACACTGGAACTGAGACACGGTCCAGACTCCTACGGGAGGCAGCAGTGGGGAATATTGGACAATGGGCGAAAGCCTGATCCAGCCATGCCGCGTGTGTGAAGAAGGTCTTCGGATTGTAAAGCACTTTAAGTTGGGAGGAAGGGCAGTAAGCTAATACCTTGCTGTTTTGACGTTACCGACAGAATAAGCACCGGCTAACTCTGTGCCAGCAGCCGCGGTAATACAGAGGGTGCAAGCGTTAATCGGAATTACTGGGCGTAAAGCGCGCGTAGGTGGTTTGTTAAGTTGGATGTGAAAGCCCCGGGCTCAACCTGGGAACTGCATCCAAAACTGGCAAGCTAGAGTACAGTAGAGGGTGGTGGAATTTCCTGTGTAGCGGTGAAATGCGTAGATATAGGAAGGAACACCAGTGGCGAAGGCGACCACCTGGACTGATACTGACACTGAGGTGCGAAAGCGTGGGGAGCAAACAGGATTAGATACCCTGGTAGTCCACGCCGTAAACGATGTCAACTAGCCGTTGGAATCCTTGAGATTTTAGTGGCGCAGCTAACGCATTAAGTTGACCGCCTGGGGAGTACGGCCGCAAGGTTAAAACTCAAATGAATTGACGGGGGCCCGCACAAGCGGTGGAGCATGTGGTTTAATTCGAAGCAACGCGAAGAACCTTACCAGGCCTTGACATGCAGAGAACTTTCCAGAGATGGATTGGTGCCTTCGGGAACTCTGACACAGGTGCTGCATGGCTGTCGTCAGCTCGTGTCGTGAGATGTTGGGTTAAGTCCCGTAACGAGCGCAACCCTTGTCCTTAGTTACCAGCACGTTATGGTGGGCACTCTAAGGAGACTGCCGGTGACAAACCGGAGGAAGGTGGGGATGACGTCAAGTCATCATGGCCCTTACGGCCTGGGCTACACACGTGCTACAATGGTCGGTACAGAGGGTTGCCAAGCCGCGAGGTGGAGCTAATCTCACAAAACCGATCGTAGTCCGGATCGCAGTCTGCAACTCGACTGCGTGAAGTCGGAATCGCTAGTAATCGCGAATCAGAATGTCGCGGTGAATACGTTCCCGGGCCTTGTACACACCGCCCGTCACACCATGGGAGTGGGTTGCACCAGAAGTAGCTAGTCTAACCTTCGGGAGGACGGTTACCACGGTGTGATTCATGACTGGGGTGAAGTCGTAACAAGGTAGCCGTAGGGGAACCTGCGGCTGGATCACCTCCTTAATCGACGACATCAGCCTGCTGATGAGCTCCCACACGAATTGCTTGATTCATTGTAAAAGACGATGCTGTAACGCGACCCTGTTATAGGTCTGTAGCTCAGTTGGTTAGAGCGCACCCCTGATAAGGGTGAGGTCGGCAGTTCAAATCTGCCCAGACCTACCATTACATGGTTCAGCCGTAAAATACGGGGCCATAGCTCAGCTGGGAGAGCGCCTGCCTTGCACGCAGGAGGTCAGCGGTTCGATCCCGCTTGGCTCCACCACTTTCGCCGTACGCAGTCACTTGTCAGAACTTAGAAATGAACATTCAGCTCGAATGTTGATTTCTGACTTTTGTCAGATCGTTCTTTAAAAATTCGGATATGTGATAGATATAGACTGAACACCAGTTTCACTGCTGGTGGATCAGGCTAAGGTAAAATTTGTGAGTTCTGCTCGAAAGAGCAACGTACGAATTTTCGGCGAATGTCGTCTTCACAGTATAACCAGATTGCTTGGGGTTATATGGTCAAGTGAAGAAGCGCATACGGTGGATGCCTTGGCAGTCAGAGGCGATGAAAGACGTGGTAGCCTGCGATAAGCTTTGGGGAGTCGGCAAACAGACTGTGATCCAGAGATCTCTGAATGGGGGAACCCACTCAGCATAAGCTGAGTATCTTGTACTGAATACATAGGTGCAAGAGGCGAACCAGGGGAACTGAAACATCTAAGTACCCTGAGGAAAAGAAATCAACCGAGATTCCCTTAGTAGTGGCGAGCGAACGGGGACCAGCCCTTAAGTTGATTTGAGATTAGTGGAACGCTCTGGAAAGTGCGGCCATAGTGGGTGATAGCCCCGTACACGAAAATCTCTTATCAATGAAATCGAGTAGGACGGAGCACGAGAAACTTTGTCTGAATATGGGGGGACCATCCTCCAAGGCTAAATACTACTGACTGACCGATAGTGAACCAGTACCGTGAGGGAAAGGCGAAAAGAACCCCGGAGAGGGGAGTGAAATAGAACCTGAAACCGTATGCGTACAAGCAGTGGGAGCCTACTTTGTTAGGTGACTGCGTACCTTTTGTATAATGGGTCAGCGACTTATATTCAGTGGCGAGCTTAACCGAATAGGGGAGGCGTAGCGAAAGCGAGTCTTAATAGGGCGTTTAGTCGCTGGGTATAGACCCGAAACCGGGCGATCTATCCATGGGCAGGTTGAAGGTTAGGTAACACTGACTGGAGGACCGAACCGACTACCGTTGAAAAGTTAGCGGATGACCTGTGGATCGGAGTGAAAGGCTAATCAAGCTCGGAGATAGCTGGTTCTCCTCGAAAGCTATTTAGGTAGCGCCTCATGTATCACTGTAGGGGGTAGAGCACTGTTTCGGCTAGGGGGTCATCCCGACTTACCAAACCGATGCAAACTCCGAATACCTACAAGTGCCGAGCATGGGAGACACACGGCGGGTGCTAACGTCCGTCGTGAAAAGGGAAACAACCCAGACCGTCAGCTAAGGTCCCAAAGTCATGGTTAAGTGGGAAACGATGTGGGAAGGCTTAGACAGCTAGGAGGTTGGCTTAGAAGCAGCCACCCTTTAAAGAAAGCGTAATAGCTCACTAGTCGAGTCGGCCTGCGCGGAAGATGTAACGGGGCTCAAACCATGCACCGAAGCTACGGGTATCATCTTATGATGATGCGGTAGAGGAGCGTTCTGTAAGCCTGTGAAGGTGAGTTGAGAAGCTTGCTGGAGGTATCAGAAGTGCGAATGCTGACATGAGTAACGACAATGCGAGTGAAAAACTCGCACGCCGAAAGACCAAGGTTTCCTGCGCAACGTTAATCGACGCAGGGTTAGTCGGTCCCTAAGGCGAGGCTGAAAAGCGTAGTCGATGGAAAACAGGTTAATATTCCTGTACTTCCAGTTATTGCGATGGAGGGACGGAGAAGGTTAGGCCAGCCTGGCGTTGGTTGTCCAGGTTTAAGGTGGTAGGCTGAAATCTTAGGCAAATCCGGGATTTCAAGGCCGAGAGCTGATGACGAGTTGCCTTTAGGCGACGAAGTGGTTGATACCATGCTTCCAAGAAAAGCTCCTAAGCTTCAGATAACTGGGAACCGTACCCCAAACCGACACAGGTGGTTAGGTAGAGAATACCAAGGCGCTTGAGAGAACTCGGGTGAAGGAACTAGGCAAAATGGCACCGTAACTTCGGGAGAAGGTGCGCCGGCGAGGGTGAAGGACTTGCTCCGTAAGCTCATGCCGGTCGAAGATACCAGGCCGCTGCGACTGTTTATTAAAAACACAGCACTCTGCAAACACGAAAGTGGACGTATAGGGTGTGACGCCTGCCCGGTGCCGGAAGGTTAATTGATGGGGTTAGCGCAAGCGAAGCTCTTGATCGAAGCCCCGGTAAACGGCGGCCGTAACTATAACGGTCCTAAGGTAGCGAAATTCCTTGTCGGGTAAGTTCCGACCTGCACGAATGGCGTAACGATGGCGGCGCTGTCTCCACCCGAGACTCAGTGAAATTGAAATCGCTGTGAAGATGCAGTGTATCCGCGGCTAGACGGAAAGACCCCGTGAACCTTTACTATAGCTTTGCACTGGACTTTGAATTTGCTTGTGTAGGATAGGTGGGAGGCTTTGAAGTGGGGACGCCAGTTCTCATGGAGCCATCCTTGAAATACCACCCTGGCAACTTTGAGGTTCTAACTCAGGTCCGTTATCCGGATCGAGGACAGTGTATGGTGGGTAGTTTGACTGGGGCGGTCTCCTCCCAAAGAGTAACGGAGGAGTACGAAGGTGCGCTCAGACCGGTCGGAAATCGGTCGTAGAGTATAAAGGCAAAAGCGCGCTTGACTGCGAGACAAACACGTCGAGCAGGTACGAAAGTAGGTCTTAGTGATCCGGTGGTTCTGTATGGAAGGGCCATCGCTCAACGGATAAAAGGTACTCCGGGGATAACAGGCTGATACCGCCCAAGAGTTCATATCGACGGCGGTGTTTGGCACCTCGATGTCGGCTCATCACATCCTGGGGCTGAAGCCGGTCCCAAGGGTATGGCTGTTCGCCATTTAAAGTGGTACGCGAGCTGGGTTTAGAACGTCGTGAGACAGTTCGGTCCCTATCTGCCGTGGACGTTTGAGATTTGAGAGGGGCTGCTCCTAGTACGAGAGGACCGGAGTGGACGAACCTCTGGTGTTCCGGTTGTCACGCCAGTGGCATTGCCGGGTAGCTATGTTCGGAAGAGATAACCGCTGAAAGCATCTAAGCGGGAAACTTGCCTCAAGATGAGATCTCACTGGGATCTTGAATCCCCTAAAGGGCCGTCGAAGACTACGACGTTGATAGGTTGGGTGTGTAAGCGCTGTGAGGCGTTGAGCTAACCAATACTAATTGCCCGTGAGGCTTGACCATATAACACCCAAGCAATTTGCTGACGCAGGTTGCGGTGGTGAAGACGAAAGACCCGAAAATTCGTAAGACCACAAATATCGCATATCCGGATTCGCTGGGCTGTCCATCTGGACATTCTGGCTACAGAATTTCTTGACGACCATAGAGCATTGGAACCACCTGATCCCATCCCGAACTCAGCAGTGAAACGATGCATCGCCGATGGTAGTGTGGGGTTTCCCCATGTGAGAGTAGGTCATCGTCAAGATTCATTTCGCAAAACCCCTATCTGCGCATGCAGGTAGGGGTTTTGTCTTTGTGGGAAAAAAAGCCAGGGCTTGTTTGAATCACTGTGGGCATGCCGTGAAGCAGGCAACTCGGTGGAGGGCACCGGCTTCGCCGGTGTTCGCGGGTAAACCCGCTCCTACAGGGTTCGCGGGTAAACCCGTTCCTACAGGGAAGGGTGCAACGCCAGGCAGGGGCGCATACCCTCCAGGCCAACGTCGCCTCCCATAATTCGAGCCAGAACACTAGAATAGCCCTCACGCACCTATTCAGAAGCGCCCTATGTCCAATTCTGTCGAACCTGAAACCCTGGCCCAGCTGCCGTTGGACGAGCTTGTCGCCTGCCATGAATGCGACCTGCTGCTGCGCAAGCCAGTGCTGCAGCACGATGAGAAGGCCCAATGCCCGCGCTGCGGCTACGAGCTCTATGCCCACCGGCACAATGTGGTCAATCGCAGCCTGGCCCTGGTACTGGCAGCCCTTTTGCTGTTCGTGCCGGCCAATTTTCTGCCGATCATGCAGTTGCACCTGCTTGGTCAGACTTCGGACGATACCGTCTGGAGTGGCGTGCTCGGCTTGTACAACTCGGGAATGCGCGGTGTTGCCGTGGTGGTGTTGCTCTGCAGCATGGTCATTCCACTGGCGAAACTGCTCTGCCAACTGGCCGTCCTGTTGAGCATCCGCCTGAACTTCGGGCGTGACTACGGCCTGGTCTTCTACCGCATCTATCACCACCTGCGTGACTGGGGCATGCTCGAGGTCTATTTCATGGGGGTGCTGGTGGCCATCGTCAAACTGGTGGATCTGGCCGAACTCACCGTGGGCCTGGGGCTGTTCTGTTTCATCAGTCTGTTATTGATCCAGGTGTGGCTCGAGGTGGTGATGTCGCCCCACCAGATCTGGAGTGCGTTATCAGGGGAGGACCTGCATGCGGGCGATTGACGCAGGCATTCTTGTCTGCAATGAGTGTCACGAACTGAACAGGCGAGAGGACGGCAGTACTGCGCAAACCTGCACACGCTGCGGCGCTATTGTGCATGCACGCCGGCCGAACAGTATTGTGCGTACCTGGGCGTTGCTGATTGCGGCGTCGATCCTCTACATCCCGGCCAACATACTGCCGATCATGACCGTGAGCACCCTCGGTCAGGGCAGTCCGGACACCATCATGTCCGGTGTCATCACCCTGCTCAAGCACGGCATGGTGCCCATTGCGGCTGTGGTGTTCATTGCCAGTATCCTGGTCCCCACCTTCAAGCTGGTGGGCATCGGCCTGCTGTTGTACTCCGTTCAGCGGCGGCAACCGCTTTCAGCCCGACAGCGGATATTGATGTACCGCTTCATCGAATTCATTGGGCGCTGGTCCATGCTGGACATCTTCGTCATTGCCATCCTGGTGGCAGTGGTGAATTTTGGCCGAATAGCCAGTGTCGAAGCCAACCTGGGCGCTGTCGCCTTCGCAACTGTGGTGATCCTGACAATGCTTGCCGCTTTAACTTTCGATCCCCGACTGATTTGGGATAACACGGAGTCGGATGACGACCATGAGTGACCTGCCAACGGCTAAAACCCGCCCAGCCTCGAACTGGTCGGCCATCTGGATCCTGCCCTTGATTGCACTGATGATCGGTGGCTGGCTCGCGTGGCAGGCCTACCGCGACGCTGGCGTGGAAATTGAAGTCCGCTTCGAGTCGGGAGAGGGTATCGTCGCCAACAAGACCGAGGTCATCTACAAGGGTATGCCAGTTGGCAAGGTGAAAAGCCTGGTGCTCGACGCCAAGGGCGACACGCAGGGGGTGATCGCCACCATCGAGATGAACAAAGCCGCCGAGCCCCATCTGAACAAAGGCACGCGTTTCTGGCTGGTGAAGCCGAGTGTCAGTCTGGCCGGTATATCTGGCCTTGAAACACTGGTGTCGGGTAACTACATCGCCGTTAGTCCGGGGGAGGGGGAGCGTACCAAGCGCTTCATTGCATTGGAGGTGGCGCCACCGCTCTCGGACTCGGAACCAGGCCTGCACCTGACCCTCAAGGCCGACAGGCTGGGCTCGCTCAACCGGGACAGCCCGGTGTTCTACAAGCAGATTCAGGTTGGCCGGGTGAAAAGCTACCGCCTGTCCGAGGACCAGAGCACCGTAGAGGTGAAAGTCTTCATCGAGCCGGCCTACGCCAGCCTGGTGCGTAAGCACACGCGTTTCTGGAACGCCAGCGGTGTCAGCATCGATGCTTCACTTTCGGGTGTGAAGGTGCGCAGTGAGTCGTTGTCGAGCATTGTGGCGGGTGGTATCGCCTTCGCCACGCCGGAGTACCGCAAGGACAGCCCACCCACCGATCCGAGCCTGCCGTTCCGCCTGTACGAGGACTTCGATGCCGCCCAGGCGGGTATCCGGGTAAAAGTGAAGCTGAACGATTATGAGGGGCTGCAGGCGGGTCGCACGCCCGTCATGTACAAAGGCATCCAGGTGGGCTCGCTGAAAGCCCTGAAGATGGAAGACAACCTGGCCAGCGCTTCGGCTGAGCTGACACTCGACCCGCTGGCCGAGGACTACCTGGTAGAGGGGACGCAGTTCTGGGTGGTCAAGCCGTCGATTTCCCTGGCGGGAATCACTGGCCTGGAAGCGCTGGTCAAAGGTAACTACATCGCCATTCGTCCAGGTGAGAAGGGCGCACGGCCAGAGCGTGAGTTCGAGGCGCGTGCCAAGGCGCCGCCGCTCGACCTCAAGGCGCCGGGCCTGCACATGGTGTTGTTCGCCGACACCTTGGGTTCGCTGGAAATCGGCAGCCCGGTGATGTATCGCCAGGTGAAGGTGGGTAGCGTGCAGAGCTATCAGTTCGCCCGTAACAGCAACCGCATCTTGATCGGTGTGCATATCGAGAAGGAGTACGAGAAGCTGGTCAATGGTTCGTCGCGCTTCTGGAATGTCAGTGGGATCACCCTGACCGGCGGCCTGTCGGGCATCAAGATCAAGAGTGAGTCGCTGCAAACACTGATGGCCGGCGGTATTGCGTTCGATACGCCACGGCCCGATGTACCGCTGAAGCGACACATTCCACGCTTCCGCCTGCATGACAGTCAGGAGGCGGTAAACCGTGCGGGTACGTTGATCACCATCCGTGTAGAGCGTGCCGATGGCCTGAAGCCGGGCACGGCCATCCGCTTCCGCGGCCTGGATGTGGGCAGTATCGAGAGTGTCGACCTCACCGATGACCTGCAGGCGGTGCTGCTGCGGGCGCGGATTACCGAAGCGGCGGATCGTATTGCCCGTGCCGGGACGCAGTTCTGGGTGGTCAAGCCGGCCCTGGGCCTGGTGCGCACTGAAAACCTCGACACTCTGATTGGTGGGCAGTACCTGGAGGTGCAGCCAGCAGCCAAGGACCGTGGGCCACAGCGCGATTTCATCGCCTTGGCAGATGCCCCGCAGGTAGCAGGGCCAGAGGTCGGCCTGCCATTGACGCTCAGTGCGCCACGCCGCGGCTCGATCAAGCCGGGTGTGCCGGTTACTTATCGTGAGGTCAAGGTGGGCAAGGTGACAGGCTTCGAGCTGGGCCAGAGCGCTGACCGCGTGCTGATTCATATCCTCATCGAGCCGCGCTATGCCGCCTTGGTGCGCAGCGGTAGCCGCTTCTGGAACAGCAGTGGTTTCGGTTTCGACTGGGGGCTGTTCAAGGGGGCTACAGTGCATACCGAGTCGGTGGAAACCCTGATCGATGGCGGTATCGCCTTCGCAACGCCAGATGGCGAGCAGATGGGTAACCCGGCACGGCCGCGGCAGACCTTTGCCTTGTTCGACAAGGCCGAGGATGAATGGCTGCAGTGGGCACCGAAGATTCAGATCGCCAAGTGATGTAAAAGTAGGGCCGCCAAGCGCGGCCCCGCTTTTTTGTGGGAGCGGCCTTGCGTCGCGAAAGGGGCGCGTAGCGGCCCCTCGGTTTCAGCGCAGAAGCTGAGATTGCCGGGGCTGCTCCGCAGCCCTTTCGCGACACAAGGCCGCTCCCACAGAGATCGAGTCCCACATGGAGCTGTGCCTGCAAGCATAAATCGCAGGCAACAAAAAGCCGACCCTAGGGTCGGCTTTTCGACTTGCACGTCGCTTAGGCAGCTGCAGCTTCTTTCAGCGCCTTGATGTGGCCATTCAGACGGCCTTTGTGACGAGCAGCCTTGTTCTTGTGGATGATACCCTTGTCGGCCATACGGTCGATTACAGGTACAGCCAGAACGTAAGCGGCTTGCGCTTTTTCGGCGTCTTTTGCGTCGATGGCTTTGACTACATTCTTGATGTAGGTGCGAACCATGGAACGCAGGCTGGCGTTGTGGCTGCGACGCTTCTCAGCCTGTTTTGCACGTTTCTTGGCGGAAGGTGTGTTGGCCACCGTCGAGCTCCTCGAAAGACTTTAGGTAAATAGCAAACAAAATAGGCCGCGAATCATGCCGATCAGTCGAGCGGATGTCAAGGCCACCTGCAAGGTTCCGCCGAGCGGTGCGCCAACAGGTAGGAAAGATTCCTTTCTGCTGCGCGACCTGTACACTCGGGAATTTTTGGCTCCCCTGCGAAGGCGCGGGAGTATCGCACATTCGGACGCTGTCTGGCAGCGTCCTCTGTCATTGGCGTGAATCTTTTCGATGAACCTGCTCAAATCCCTGGCTGCAGTAAGCTCGATCACCATGATTTCGCGGGTGCTGGGCTTTGTTCGCGACACCATCCTGGCCCGTATCTTCGGTGCTGGTGTCGCTACCGACGCCTTCTTCATCGCGTTCAAACTGCCCAACCTGTTGCGGCGCATCTTCGCCGAAGGTGCATTCTCCCAGGCCTTCGTGCCGATTCTGGCCGAGTACAAGACCCAGCAGGGCGAGGAGGCGACGCGAACCTTCATTGCCTATGTCAGCGGCCTTCTGACCCTGGTGCTGGCCCTGGTGACCGCCATCGGCATCCTCGCTGCACCGTGGGTGGTGTGGGCGACTGCCCCGGGTTTTGTCGACAGCACCGAAAAATACGAGCTGACCACCGACCTGTTGCGGGTGACGTTTCCTTATATATTCCTGATCTCGCTGTCTTCCCTGGCCGGCGCGATCCTCAATACCTGGAACCGCTTTTCGGTGCCGGCCTTTACGCCCACCCTGCTGAACGTGGCGATGATCGCCTTCGCCGTGTTGCTGACGCCGTACTTCAACCCGCCAATCATGGCGTTGGCCTGGGGCGTGCTGGCGGGTGGCCTGGCGCAGTTGCTGTACCAGCTGCCAGCGCTGAAGAAGATCGGCATGCTCGTGCTGCCGCGTCTGAATCTCAAGGACGCGGGTGTGTGGCGGGTACTGAAGCAGATGCTGCCGGCGATCCTGGGGGTGTCGGTGAGCCAGATCTCGCTGATCATCAACACCATCTTTGCCTCCTTCCTGGTGGCCGGCTCGGTGTCGTGGATGTACTACGCCGACCGCCTCATGGAGCTGCCTTCGGGCGTGCTGGGCGTGGCCCTGGGCACCATCCTGCTGCCCACCCTGGCCAAGACCTACGCCAACAAGGATCGCGAGGAGTACTCGCGGATTCTCGACTGGGGCCTGCGCCTGTGCTTCTTGCTGGTGCTGCCCTGCACACTGGCTTTGGCCATTCTTGCCGAACCGCTGACCGTTGCTTTGTTTCAATATGGCAAGTTCAGCGCGTTTGATGCGGCAATGACCCAGCGAGCGCTGATCGCCTATTCCGTGGGCTTGCTGGCGATCATTCTGATCAAGGTACTGGCACCTGGCTTCTACGCGCAGCAGAATATCCGCACGCCGGTGAAGATCGCAGTCTTTACCCTGGTCTGCACCCAGCTGTTCAACCTTGCCCTGGTCGGCCCGCTTGCACATGCCGGCCTGGCATTGGCGATCAGCCTCGGTGCCTGCCTGAATGCCGGTTTGCTGTTCTGGAAGCTGCGCAGTCAGCAGCTGTTCGAGCCTCAGCCAGGCTGGGCAGTGTTCCTGCTCAAGCTTGTGTTGGCGGTGGCACTGATGTCGGCAGTACTGCTGGCGGGCATGCATTATATGCCGGCCTGGGAGCAGGGCATCATGCTTGAGCGCTTCCTGCGGCTTGGGGCGCTGATCCTGGCGGGTGTCGTGACGTATTTTGGCTGCCTGTACCTGTGCGGCTTCCGGCCCCGGCATTTCGCTCGCAAGGCCTTGCACTGAGGCTTTGGGCGGGTCAGGCGTCGGTTTTTCGCATTCCACGCCGCCCTTGGGCGCTGCTGCCTGTCACCAGCGCCCGGGTGTGGTTATAATCGGCCACTTTATGAGCAAGAAGCGCGTTATGCAGCTGGTTCGAGGTCTTCACAACCTGCGCCCCGAGCACCGGGGCTGTGTCGCCACCATTGGCAACTTCGACGGGGTTCACCGCGGCCACCAGGCAATCCTGGCGCGCCTGCGCGAGCGCGGTCAGGCCTTGGGCCTGCCGACCTGCGTGGTGATCTTCGAACCGCAACCACGCGAGTACTTCGCACCCGATACCGCGCCGGCACGCCTGGCTCGGCTGCGCGACAAGATCGAGCTGCTGGCGACCGAAGGCATCGACCGGGTGCTGTGCCTGGCGTTCAACCAGCGTCTGAGCAAGCTCAGCGCCGATGCCTTCGTCAAGGCCATTCTGGTCGACGGTCTGGGCGTGCGTCATCTCGAAGTGGGCGATGACTTCCGCTTCGGCTGCGATCGCGCTGGCGACTTCGCTTTCCTGGTCGAGGCCGGCAACGCGTACGGCTTTACCGTCGAGGCCGCCAACACGGTCATCCAGGATGGCCTGCGGGTCAGCAGCACCGAAGTGCGCAAGGCCTTGTCCGAGGGCGACTTCGAGCTGGCCGAACACCTGCTGGGCCGCCCGTACCGCATTACAGGCCGCGTGCTGCACGGCCAGAAGCTGGCCCGCCAGCTCGGCACACCAACCGCCAACATCCAGCTCAAGCGCCGCCGCGTGCCGCTGTCCGGGGTATACCTGGCCAGCATCGTGATCGACGGCAAAGCTTGGCCGGGTGTCGGCAATATCGGCGTGCGCCCCACCGTTGCCGGTGATGGGCGCCCGCACCTGGAGATTCATCTTCTGGACTTTGCCGGCGATCTTTACGGCCGGCGCCTGACGGTGGAGTTCCACCACAAGCTGCGTGAAGAGCAGCGATTCGCCTCCCTGGAGGCGCTGAAGTCGGCGATCGATGCGGATATCGCCGCCGCACGTGCACATTGGCACGCTCAACCGCTAACGAAGAGCCTGAAATGACCGACTACAAAGCCACGCTTAACCTTCCGGACACCGCCTTCCCCATGAAGGCCGGCCTGCCTCAGCGCGAACCGCAGATCCTGCAGCGCTGGGACAGCATTGGCCTGTACCAGAAGCTGCGCGAAATTGGCAAGGATCGTCCCAAGTTCGTCCTGCACGACGGCCCGCCCTATGCCAACGGCAAGATTCATATCGGTCATGCGTTGAACAAGATCCTCAAGGACATGATCGTCCGTTCCAAGACCCTGGCCGGCTTCGATGCGCCGTACGTGCCAGGCTGGGACTGCCACGGCCTGCCGATCGAGCACAAGGTCGAGGTTACCCACGGCAAGCACCTTTCCGCTGATCGTACCCGCGAGCTGTGCCGCGAGTACGCTGCCGACCAGATCGAAGGGCAGAAGACCGAGTTCATCCGCCTGGGCGTACTGGGTGACTGGGACAACCCATACAAGACCATGAACTTCGCCAACGAGGCCGGTGAAATCCGTGCCTTGGCCGAAATGGTCAAGCAAGGCTTCGTGTTCAAGGGCCTGAAGCCGGTGAACTGGTGCTTTGACTGCGGTTCGGCGCTGGCTGAAGCGGAAGTCGAGTACGCCGACAAGAAGTCGCAGACCATCGACGTGGCCTTCCCGGTTGCCGATGACGCCAAGCTCGCCGCCGCCTTCGGCCTGGCCTCGCTGGCCAAGCCGGCCGCCATCGTGATCTGGACCACCACCCCGTGGACCATCCCGGCCAACCAGGCCCTGAATATCCACCCGGAGTTCACGTACGCCCTGGTCGACACCGGCGAGCGCCTGCTGGTGCTGGCTGAAGAGCTGGTCGAGTCGTGCCTGAAACGCTACAACCTGGAAGGCTCGGTCCTGGCCACCGCCCAAGGTTCGGCGCTGGAACTGATCAACTTCCGCCATCCGTTCTACGATCGCCTGTCGCCAATCTACCTGGCCGACTACGTCGAGCTGGGCGCCGGTACCGGCGTGGTGCATTCCTCGCCAGCCTACGGTGAAGACGACTTCGTCACCTGCAAGCGCTACGGCATGGTCAATGACGACATCCTCACCCCGGTGCAGAGCAACGGCGTGTATGTCGATTCGCTGCCCTACTTCGGCGGCCAGTTCATCTGGAAGGCCAACCCGGCCATCGTCGAGAAGCTGAGCGAAGTCGGTGCGCTGATGCACACCGAAACCATCAGCCACAGCTACATGCACTGCTGGCGCCACAAGACCCCGCTGATCTACCGCGCCACCGCGCAGTGGTTCGTGGGCATGGACAAGCAGCCGACCACCGGCGAGCCGCTGCGTGAGCGTGCGCTTAAAGCCATCGAAGACACCAAGTTCGTTCCGGCCTGGGGCCAGGCGCGCCTGCACGCGATGATCGCCAACCGCCCGGACTGGTGCATCTCGCGTCAGCGCAACTGGGGTGTGCCGATCCCGTTCTTCCTGCACAAGCAGACCGGCGAGCTGCATCCACGCACTGTCGAGCTGATGGAGGAAGTGGCCAAGCGTGTCGAGCAGCAAGGCATCGAGGCCTGGTTCAAGCTGGACGCCGCTGAACTGCTGGGTGCTGAAGCCGACCAGTACGACAAGATCGCCGACACCCTCGACGTGTGGTTCGACTCGGGCACCACCCACTGGCATGTGCTGCGTGGCTCGCACGACATTGGCCACACTACCGGCCCGCGCGCCGACCTGTACCTGGAAGGTTCGGACCAGCACCGCGGCTGGTTCCACTCTTCCTTGCTGACCGGTTGTGCCATCGATAACCATGCGCCATATCGCGAGCTGCTGACCCACGGTTTCACCGTGGACGAAAACGGCCGCAAGATGTCCAAGTCGCTGGGCAACACCATCGAACCGGAGAAGGTCAACAACACCCTGGGTGCCGATATCCTGCGCCTGTGGGTTTCGGCCACCGACTATTCCGGTGAAATGGCCGTTTCCGAGCAGATCCTGCAGCGCAGTGCCGACGCCTACCGGCGTATCCGCAATACCGCACGCTTCCTGCTGTCCAACCTGTCCGGCTTCGACCCGGCCCGCGACCTGCTGGCCCCGGAAGACATGCTGGCGCTGGACCGCTGGGCCGTGGACCGTACCCTGCTGCTGCAACGCGAGCTGGAAGAGCACTACAGTGAGTACCGTTTCTGGAACGTCTACTCCAAAGTGCACAACTTCTGCGTACAGGAGCTGGGCGGCTTCTACCTCGACATCATCAAGGACCGCCAGTACACCACCGGCGCCAACAGTGTCGCCCGCCGTTCCTGCCAGACTGCGCTGTACCACATCAGCGAAGCGCTGGTGCGCTGGATCGCGCCGATCCTGGCATTCACCGCCGACGAAATCTGGCAGTACCTGCCGGGCGAGCGCAACGAGTCGGTGATGCTCAACGGCTGGTACGAAGGCCTGAGCGAGCTGCCGGAAGGCACCGAGCTGGGCCGCGCTTACTGGGACCGCGTGATGGCGGTGAAGGCATCGGTGAACAAAGAGCTGGAAAACCAGCGTACCGCCAAGGTCATTGGTGGCAACCTGCAGGCTGAAGTTACCCTGTACGCCGACGAAGGCCTGAGTGCCGACCTGGGCAAGCTCGGCGACGAGCTGCGCTTCGTGCTGATCACCTCGGCCGCCAGCGTGGTGCCATTCGCACAGGCGCCGGCCGAAGCCGTAGCCACTGAGGTCGAAGGCCTCAAGCTGAAAGTGGTCAAGTCCGGCCACACCAAGTGCGGCCGTTGCTGGCACTTCCGCGCCGATGTTGGCAGCCATCCGGAACACCCGGAAATCTGCGGCCGTTGCGTCGACAACCTGACCGGCTCGGGTGAGGTACGCCACTATGCCTAACCCTGCAGCGGGGCGCTTCGGGCGCCTTGCATGGCTGTGGCTGAGCTTGCTGGTCCTGGTCGTCGACCAGGCCACCAAGCTGTACTTCAACAACACCCTGACCATGTACCAGCAGATCGTGGTCATTCCTGACTACTTCAGCTGGACCCTGGCCTACAACACCGGTGCTGCGTTCAGCTTCCTGGCTGACGGTGCGGGTTGGCAGCGCTGGTTGTTCGCCCTGATCGCCGTGGTGGTCAGCGCGGTGCTGGTGGTGTGGCTCAAGCGCCTGGGGCGCAACGAGACCTGGCTGGCCGTGGCGCTGGCGCTGGTGCTGGGTGGGGCGATTGGCAACCTGTACGACCGCATCGTGCTGGGCCATGTGGTCGACTTCATCCTGGTGCACTGGCAGAACCGCCATTACTTCCCGGCCTTCAACGTGGCCGACAGCGCCATCACCGTTGGTGCGGTGATGCTGGCGCTGGATATGTTCAAGAGCAAGAAGTCTGAGGATCCGGTCCATGACTGACACCCGTATCGGCCAGAACACCGAAGTCACCCTGCACTTCGCGCTGCACCTGGAAAATGGCGATACCGTCGACAGCACGTTCGATAAAGCCCCGGCCACCTTCAAAGTGGGTGATGGCAACCTGCTGCCGGGCTTTGAAAACGCCCTGTTCGGCTTCAAGGCTGGTGACAAGCGCACCGTGGCAGTGGCCCCGGAGAACGCCTTCGGCCAGCCTAACCCGCAGAACGTGCAGGTCATGCCGAGGTCCAACTTCGAAGGCATGGAGTTGTCCGAAGGGCTGCTGATCATCTTCAACGACGCCGCCAACACCGAGCTGCCGGGTGTGGTCAAAGCGTTCGATGACGACCAGGTCACCATCGACTTCAATCACCCACTGGCTGGCAAGACCCTGACCTTCGAGGTGGAGATCCTCGAGGTGAAGGCCCTGTAAGCCTGGAGCCGAGCATGCAAATCAAACTCGCCAACCCTCGCGGCTTCTGCGCCGGGGTCGACCGGGCGATCGAGATCGTCAACCGCGCGCTGGAAGTCTTCGGCCCGCCGATCTATGTGCGTCACGAAGTGGTGCACAACAAGTTCGTGGTGGAAGACTTGCGTAACCGCGGCGCCATCTTTGTCGAAGAATTGGACCAGGTGCCGGACGATGTCATCGTCATCTTCAGTGCCCACGGTGTTTCCCAGGCTGTGCGCCAGGAAGCTGCTGGCCGTGGCTTGAAAGTGTTCGATGCCACCTGCCCGCTGGTGACCAAGGTTCACATCGAAGTGGCCAAGTACAGCCGCGATGGCCGTGAGTGCATTCTCATCGGCCACGAAGGGCACCCGGAAGTCGAAGGCACCATGGGCCAGTACGATGCCAGCAACGGCGGCGCCATCTACCTTGTCGAAGACGAGGAAGATGTGGCCAACCTGCAGGTGCGCGACCCGGACCACCTGGCTTTCGTCACCCAGACAACACTGTCGATGGACGACACCAGCCGCGTCATTGATGCTCTGCGTGCGCGTTTCCCGAACATCGGTGGCCCGCGCAAGGACGACATCTGCTACGCCACCCAGAACCGCCAGGATGCCGTCAAGCAACTGGCCGGCGAGAGCGACGTGGTGCTGGTGGTGGGCAGCCCGAACAGTTCCAACTCCAACCGTTTGCGCGAGCTGGCTGAGCGCATGGGCACCCCGGCCTACCTGATCGACGGTGCCGAGGACATGCAACGCGGCTGGTTTGACCAGACCGCGCGGATCGGCATCACCGCCGGTGCTTCTGCGCCCGAAGTGCTGGTGCGTGGCGTGATCGAACAGCTCAAGGCCTGGGGCGCCACTGGCGCTGAAGAGCTGGACGGGCGCGAAGAGAACATCACCTTTTCAATGCCCAAAGAGCTGCGGGTTCGCTCGCTGATCTGACGGGCAGCACCGCCGCCAATGCAGGGGCTGCTTTGCAGCCCTTGCGCGACACAAGACCGCTCCTGCAATGACCGCGCTAGCAGCGGTCATTGCTCTGGTCCTCCGTAAGCAACCTGACTCTGCCGCTTGATGCCAGCGCCACCTGATATCGGCTGCGAGCAGCGGAGCGTTCGCACATTTCCAGTGTTGCGCCCAACCAGCCGTTGCTCGACGTCATTGGCACGCCCAGCGCACTGAATTTGAACTGCTCACCGCGATTGCTGGTTATTTTCAGCGGCTTTGCAAGGCGCTGTTCGCGTAGCACCTGCCGGTTATGCTCCAGCACCACCCGCCAACCATTCCCCCAATTACCGTCCAGCGCTAGCACCAGCACCGGCTGGCCCTGCAACAGCGCATGGCTGCGTGCACTACGCAACGCTTGGGCCAGATCACGCGCTGCTGCTGCCCTGTGAAGGTCATCGCTCATTCTGGCGTAGGCCGGTATGCCGAACTGCGTCAGCAACACCGCCACGGCCAAGGCCGACAACATTTGTATCAGTGTTACGCCGCGTTGCTTCACCGTGCATTCCTCCCTGGACGTGCTTGGCTATAGCTTCCTGGCGGTTGGACAAGAGGTCCAGTCGCCCAAGTTGAAAGCAATGACGGGAAAAGTCGCAGGAGGTGCAGGGATGCACGCAAGGCAAGGGGGCATGACGCTTCTGGAAGTGCTGTTGGCGGTTGTGGTCGTGGCCGTGGGTATGTTCGCCGCAGCGGGGCTGCAACTGCAGGCCTTGCAGGCTGTGGACAGTGCGCGTCGCAATGGGCAGGCGGCAATGGCGGCGCACAGCGAGCATGAACGGGGGCGTCGATGAGGCGCGGCCAACGTGGTTTTGGTTTGGTTGAGCTTATGTTGGCGCTGACTATCGGGTTGATGCTGTTGGCGGCCGCCAGTCAGCTCTTTGCATCGGCTCACCAGGCCTGGCGCCTGCAAAGTACTGCGCTGCGCATGCAGGATGAGGCGCGGCAGGCGTTGTTGCGCATGGCCCAGGATATTCGCATGGCCGGCATGTTTGGCTGTTTGCGCCTGAAACCTTCCGATTTCGATGACCCGGCATTACAGCAGGTCTTCGCTCGCCCCTTGGTGATCGAAGCGTCCACCCTCAGCCTGATCGTGGCGGAGTTGCCTGGGCAAGCTGGCCGACCTGACTGGTTTCTGCACACCGATTGCCTGACCAAAGCGTCTGTCGATGCAGCGCGCAAGGCTGGGGACCCACTGGTGTACCCGGTCAGCAGGTATGTCTACCAGTTCCAGGGCGATAAGCTGAGGTTCAAACGCGGAAACAGCAAATTTCAACCGTTGGTTGATAATGTGCAGGCGATGCGTGTAGAGCGTGTGCAGATGGTGGGGGGGGAACGGGTGGATATCAGCCTGACGCTTTACGAACCCACGCTCAAGGTTCAGCAGCGCCATGAGTTGAGCGTCGCAATCCGCAACCCGGTCCCCGCTTCATGACTCACCAGCGTGGCGTGGTTCTTCTACTGGCCTTGGTCCTGAGCGTCCTGCTGGGCCTGCTTGCCACATCTGCCCTGCGCGACGCGCTGGTGGAAACGCGGATGACCGGCTACCTGAGCGATGGCCTGATGGCGCTGGAAGAGGCTGAGGCCACTTTGCTGGCTGGGGTACGCGAACTTGAACGGGCGCCCCCTGACGTTTGTATCGCGTGCCTGCCACCGCCCAGGCCGCACGATCTGGTTGGGCAGTGGCAAGGTACCCAGACCGGCTTTTTCCAGCTGCAGAACCTGGGTGTCAGCACACGTGCCGCGCACATGCCCGAAGGGCAGCCGGTTAGCCTGTTCCGGATTACCGCCGTCAGCAAGCAAAGCCGCTCACGGCATGTGCTGGAAGCGGTCTACGCCGTGGCCGGCAATCAAACCCAACGCATCACCTGGCGGCAAAGATTGCGAGGAGACTGACATGCAGCAAGGCTTGAGCCTGATCGAGTTGTTGATTGTGCTGGCCGTGACCGGCATTCTGGCAGCCATTGCCTACCCCAGTTACAGCGACCAGCTTCGGCGAGCCGCGCGCAGCGAAGTGGTTGGCCTGCTGCATGATGCCGCCCTGCGCCTTGAGCGCCACCGCGTGCGCACTGGCCAATACGCCGAGGGCGACCTGGTCTTGCCCGAAGGTACCCGCTACTACAGCCTGCAGGCCCAGCGCGACAGTGACACCTTCACGCTGCGCGCCCGGCGGCTACCGCATGGGCTGATGGCGCAGGATGGCTGTGGCGATTTCCAGCTCGACCAGGCTGGCGTGCAGCACAATCCGGGCGCCGTTGAGCACGGCCCGCACTGTTGGGGAAGTTGAAGGTTCAATGATGCCCGGTGCATCGCGGTTTTACTTCAGGTGTTGGATCGACAGATGAGCAAGCAAGTAGTGGTGGTTGGTGGCGGGGTGATCGGCCTGCTGACGGCATTCAACCTGGCAGCCAAGGTCGGCCAGGTGGTGGTGTGCGATCAGGGCGAGGTTGGCCGAGAGTCGTCCTGGGCTGGCGGAGGCATTGTCTCGCCGTTGTACCCGTGGCGTTACAGCCCCGCCGTGACCGCTCTGGCGCACTGGTCGCAGGACTTTTATCCACAGCTGGGCGAGCGTCTGTTCGCCAGCACCGGGGTCGACCCCGAAGTTCACACCACCGGGCTGTACTGGCTCGACCTGGACGACGAGGCCGAAGCATTGGCCTGGGCCGCGCGCGAGCAGCGGCCGCTGAGTGCCGTGGATATTTCCGCGGCCTACGATGCGGTGCCGGTGCTGGGCCCGGGCTTCAAGCACGCCATCTACATGGCTGGCGTGGCCAATGTGCGCAACCCGCGCTTGGTCAAGTCGCTGAAGGCGGCGTTGCTGGCGCTGCCGAACGTGAGCTTGCGCGAACACTGCCAGATCACCGGCTTCGTGCAGGAAAAGGGGCGCGTGGCTGGTGTACAGACGGCTGATGGCGTACTGGCGGCGGATGAGGTTGTGCTCAGCGCAGGCGCCTGGAGTGGCGACCTGTTGCGTACCCTTGGCCTTGAACTGCCGGTGGAGCCCGTGAAGGGCCAGATGATCCTGTTCAAGTGCGCAGAAGACTTCTTGCCGAGCATGGTGCTGGCCAAGGGGCGCTATGCAATCCCGCGACGTGACGGGCACATTCTGGTGGGGAGCACGCTGGAGCATGCCGGGTATGACAAGACCCCGACCGGGGATGCTCTGGAAAGCCTGAAGGCATCGGCAGTGGAGTTGTTGCCTGAGCTTGAAGGCGCCACAGTGGTGGCGCACTGGGCGGGACTGCGGCCGGGGTCGCCAGAAGGCATCCCTTACATTGGGCCTGTGCCGGGGCATGAAGGCTTGTGGCTCAACTGCGGGCATTATCGCAACGGGCTGGTGCTGGCACCGGCGTCGTGCCAACTGTTTACCGATTTGCTGACAGGGGCCGAGCCGATTATCGACCCGGCGCCGTATGCGCCAGAAGGGCGTTTGGGCTGAGGACCTCTTCGCGGGTAAACCCGCTCCTACACGAGCGGGTTCACCCGCGAAAGGGCCGCAGAAGCCAATACAGATTTCAGCCAGTAATCGGTGCGTGTAGGAGCGGGTTCACCCGCGAAAGGGCCGCAGAAGCCAACACAGATTTCAGCCAGTAATCGGTGCTTGCAGGTGCCGGCTCGGATAATGCTGCTCATACACCTTGCACACCCGCAGCACTTGCTCATCGGCAAAGCGCCCGGCCACCACCTGCAGACCCACCGGCAACCCCTCGCGGGTGAACCCGCAGGGCACCGAGGCCGCCGGCTGTTGGGTCAGGTTGAAGGGGTAACTGAACGGCGTCCACTCCATCCATTGCGCCATCCCCGACCCAGGCGGCACGTTGTGTCCGGCTTCGAACGCCACCAACGGCAGCATCGGCGATACCAGCACGTCATATCGCTGATGAAAGGCATTCATCTTCGCTATCAATTCTGCCCGTGCCTCAAGCGCCTGGGTGTATTCGCCAAGGCTGATCTGTGCGCCTTGTTCGGCAATCCAGCGCAGCCCCGGGTCAAGCAACGCTTTCTGCTCATCGCTCAAGGCACTGGCCAACCGCGCCGCACCGGCAAACCACAGGGTATTGAAGGTTTCTAGCGGGTCGCTGAAGCCCGGGTCCACTTCCTCTACCTGCGCACCCAGCCGCGCCAGGCGCTGCACCGCTTGCGCCACCAGTGCCTGGATCTGTGGGTCGACCTGCACGTAACCGAAATTGGCACTGTAGGCGATGCGTAGGCCGCTCAGATCTTGCTGCTGGCTGAGCCACGGCGCCTGCCGGGGTGCGCCGGCCAAACCGTCGCGGGCATCGGGGCGCGCTACGCAGTCGAGCATCAGCACCGAGTCGTCCACGGTACGCGTCATCGGCCCCAGGTGCGACAGCACGGTCATGGCGCTGGCCGGCCATTGCGGCACATAGCCGAAGGTCGGTTTGATGCCGAAGGTGCCGGTAAATGCGCAGGGGATGCGAATCGAACCACCGGCATCGCTGCCCTGATGCAGCACCCCCAGATTTAGCGCGGCTGCTGCTGCTGCACCGCCAGACGACCCCCCAGCAGTCAGCCTGGTATCCCACGGGTTGCGGGTAATGCCGTACAGCGGGTTGTCGGTCACGCCTTTCCAGCCGAACTCTGGCGTGGTGGTCTTGCCCACCAGCACTGCACCGGCTTCACGCATGAACGCAGAGACGGGCGCATCGACCTCCCATGGCCCGGTACCCGAGGTCGTACGCGAGCCCTTGCGGGTAGGCATGCCGCGGGTCAGGGTCAGGTCCTTGATCGAGGCGGGTACGCCATCCAGTCGGCCACAGGGCTGGCCGCGCTGCCAGCGTTGTTCGCTGGCGCGGGCGGCGGCGCGGGCACCCTCGTCATCCACATGGCAGTAGGCGTTGACCGCCGGGTTATACAGGTCGATGCGCGCCAGCACATCGTCGACCACCTCGACGGGTGACAGCTGGCGGCGCTGGTACAGTTCAAGCAGTTCGGCGGCGGTGAGTTCGCCAATCGCGGTTTTCTGGGTCATCTTAACGGGCTCCCGGGTTGGCGGCCTGGAACATGGCGCGCAACAGGACGTCGCAGCCATCGGCCAGGTCCTGGGGCGCGGCATTTTCGATTTCGTTGTGGCTGATGCCACCTTCGCATGGCACGAAGATCATCCCGGCCGGGCCCAGTTCAGCGAGGAAGATCGCATCGTGACCGGCGCCGCTGACGATATCCATGTGGCTCAGGCCCAGCGCGCGCGCCCCCTGGCGCACGGCATCCACGCACTGCTCGGCGAAGTACAGCGGCGGGAAGTCGGCTGTCGGGGTCAGCTGATAGCTCAGGCCATGTTTCACCGTGCTGGTTTCGATGGCTGCGCGCACTTCGCTGACCATGGCGTCGAGGTGCCCAGGGTCGAGGTGGCGCAGGTCGATGGTCATGTGCACCTGGCCGGGGATAACGTTGCGAGAGCCTGGGTGCAAGGTCAGGCAGCCGACCGTGCCACAGGCATGTGGCTGGTGCGCGTGAGCGACGCGGTTGACCGCAGCCACCACCTCGGCAGCGCCGACCAATGCGTCCTTGCGCAGGTGCATGGGCGTGGGGCCAGCATGCGCCTCGACACCGGTCAGTACCAGGTCGAACCATTTCTGCCCCAGGCAGCCTTGGACCACGCCGATGGTGGTGCGTTGGTCTTCCAGCACCGGGCCTTGTTCGATATGGGCTTCGAAGTAGGCGCCCACGGCATGCCCGGTAGGCAGGCGCGCGCCGGCGTAACCGATGCGCTGTAGTTCCGCGCCAACCGACAGGCCTTGGTCGTCTGCCTTGTCCAGGGTTTCCTGCAGGCCGAACTTACCGGCAAACACGCCCGAGCCCATCATGCAGGGCGGGAAGCGCGAACCTTCTTCGTTGGTCCATACCACCACTTCCAGCGAGGCCTCGGTGGTCAGGTGCAGGTCGTTGAGCGTACGCATCACTTCGAGGCCGGCCATGACGCCGTAGCAGCCATCGAACTTGCCG
Source organism: Pseudomonas sp. BP6 (assembly GCF_017875935.1). Classification (NCBI taxonomy): domain Bacteria; kingdom Pseudomonadati; phylum Pseudomonadota; class Gammaproteobacteria; order Pseudomonadales; family Pseudomonadaceae; genus Pseudomonas; species Pseudomonas sp. BP6. Next base: position 4,625,371 of record NZ_JAGINI010000001.1, on the reverse strand, counting down.
CCGGTGGGTTGGGTGTCGATGTGGCTGCCGGTCATGATCGGCGGCAGGGCAGGGTTGCGCCCGGGGCGGCGTGCGAAGATGTTGCCGATGGCGTCGACGCTGACCGTGCAGCCGGCCTCTTCGCACCAGTGGACGAACAGGTCGCGAGCCTGGCGGTCGAGGTCTGTCAGGGCCAGGCGGCATACGCCGCCCTTGGCAGTGGCGCCGAGTTGGGCCAGGTCCATCAATGATTGCCAAAGGCGTTCGCGGTTGACCAGCGGGCCTTGGCCGAGCAGGTGCTGCGAGGGATCGATGCGGGTGTTCATGGTTCATCTCTCCTGAAATTACTGGGTTGCTTGTACTGGCCTATTCGCGGGTGAACCCGCTCCTACAAAGGCCTCGCAGGGCTGAGGGTGGTGACACCCTTGTAGGAGCGGGTTCACCCGCGAATAGGCCGGTACAGGTAGGCACGGTCGGGTCAGGCGCTAAGGGCCAGGTAACGGTTCTTGATGCTCGGGTCCTCGCGGAACTGTGCCGCACTGCCCTGGTAAGCGACGCGGCCCTGCTCCAGCACATAGTGGCGATCAGCAAGGGCATCGCAGACCATCAGGTTCTGCTCTACCAGCAGGATCGACAGCCCTTCGTCCTTGATCCGTCGCAGGATCTTCACCAGTTCATCGACAATCACCGGGGCCAGGCCCTCGGTGGGCTCGTCGAGGATCAGCAGCCTGGGGCCGTTGAGCAGCGCGCGGGCGATGGCCAACATTTGCTGTTCGCCACCGGACAGGGCGAAACCACCGTTGCGGCGCCGCTCCTTGAGCCGCGGGAACATGCTGTACACGTCCTCCAGCTGCCAGCGACTGGCCTTGCGCACGGCAATCTTCAGGTTCTCCTCCACGCTGAGCTGGCGGAAAATGCCGCGGTGTTCCGGCACCAGAGCAATGCCGAGCCGGGCGATATCGAAAATTTCGCGGCCGACCAATTGCTGGCCGTTGAAGCTGATCTGTCCCTGTCGTGGGCGGACGATGCCGAGGATGCTGCGCAAGGTGGTGGTCTTGCCTGCACCGTTGCGCCCCAGCAGCGTTACCAGTTCGCCTGCCTCGACCTTGAGCGAGACACCTTCGAGCACATGGCTCTTGTCGTAGTAGGAATGGATCGAATCGACGTTGAGCATCAGGCGGCCTCTCCAAGGTAGGCGGTGCGTACGCGCTCGTCGTTGCGCACCTGTTCAGGGGTACCCTCGACCAGGATCTGGCCGTGACTCATCACCGTGATGCGCTGGCTGATCGACATGACAATGCTCATGTTGTGCTCGATCAGCAGCACGGTATGGTCGCGGCCAAGGTCGCGGATCAGGTCGGTCATCACCGGGATGTCGTCGATGCCCATGCCCGAAGTGGGTTCGTCGAGCATCAGCAGGGTGGGCTTGGCGCAGATCGACATGCCCACTTCCAGCACCCTTTGCTGGCCGTGCGACAGCTCGCCCGCCAGGGTTTCGGCACGGGCGCTCAGTTTCAGGCGCTCCAGCACCTGGTCGGCGGTGTTCCAGTGGCTGCGCTTGTGCTCGACGCTACGCCAGAAGTTCAGCGCGCCCAGGCCATCACGGCCTTGGGCGGCCAGGCGCAGGTTCTCGCGCACTGAAAGGTTCTGGAACAGGCTGGTGAGCTGAAACGAACGCGCCATGCCAAGCGCCACCCGCCCGTGGGACGGCTTGCGAATGATGTCCTGGCCATTGAACAGGATCTTGCCGGCCGTGGCCTGACGCTCGCCGGTCAGGCAGTGGAACAGGCTGGTCTTGCCGGCGCCGTTGGGGCCAATGACGGTGTGGATGGTGCCGGCTCGCACTTTGAGGTCAACGCCCGCGACCGCCTTGAACGGCCCGTAGGCCAGCTCCAGGTGGCGGGTTTCCAGGAGGTAGTCGCTCATCACAGGGTCTCCTTGGTCTTGGCCTGGGGTTTGTCATGGACATTGCGGGTGGCCAGCAGGCGCTTGCCCAGTTCGGTCAGGCCGCCCCACAGGCCGCCACGCATGAACACCACCACCAGAATCAGGATCACCCCCAGCAGCATCAGCCAGCGTGGCCAAAGTTCCGACAGCACGTCACCCAGCAGCACGATGGCGCCGGCGCCCAGCAGCGAGCCGAACAGTGAGCCGGTGCCGCCGACGATGGTCATGATCAGGATGTTCTCGCTCATCATCAGGTCGATGTTCGACAGCGGCGCAAAGTGCAGCAGCATGGCGTACAGCGCCCCGGCGATGCCGGTGATGGCGCCCGACAGCATGAACACCAGAATCTTGAAATGGCGGGTGTCGTAGCCGATGGCGGCGGCGCGGGTCTCGTTTTCGCGGATGGCCAGCAGGGTGCTGCCGAATGGCGAACGGATCACCCGCAGGGCTGCGGCGAAGATCAACAGGAACAGCACCGCGACGAATCCATAAAAGTGCCGCGGGTCGGCCAGGTCGACCAGCACATGGCCGGCGATTTCGATATTCGGCCGTGGCACATCGAGCAGGCCGTTGTCACCCCCGGTCCAGTCGCTGAGGGTATAGGCCAGGAAGTAGGCCATCTGGCTGAAGGCCAGGGTCAGCATGACGAAGTAGATGCCCGTGCGACGGATCGCCAGTGCGCCCACCAGCAGCGCGAGGAGGGCGCCGAACACAGCTGCGCCAAGCAGCGCGGCGAACATGCCCCACTGCAGGTGGATCATCAGCAGCGCTGCGCCATAGGCGCCCACGCCAAAGAAGATGCCCTGGCCGAACGACAGCAGTCCGGTGTAGCCGAGCAGCAGGTTGCAGGCCAGTGCGGCCATGGCAAAGATCAGGATCTCGGTGGCCAGGGTGGCCGATGGCAGCAACAGCGGCAGTGCCACCAGGCTGGCAATTACCAGCGACAGCAGTGCCGGGGCGCGGCCCTTGGCGACTGGCAATGGGTTTTTCTCGCTCATCTCAGGCTCTCCCGAACAGGCCGTAGGGACGGACCAGAATCACTGCTGCCATGGCGCCATAGATCATCAGGCTGGCGCCTTGCGGCCAGAGACTGGTCATCATGCTTTGCACCACACCCACCAGCAGGCCGCCAACCAGCGCCCCGCCGAACGACCCCATACCGCCAATCACCACCACCACGAAGGCAATGCCGAGGATCTCTGGGCCGACGAAGGGCTGGGCGCCCCGTAGCGGCGCGAACAGCACACCCGCCACACCCGCCAGGCCCACGCCCAGGGCGAATGTCAGGGAGAACAGGCGGAAAATGTTGGTGCCCAACAGCGACACGGTTTCGGTGCTTTCGCTACCGGCCCGCACCAATGCGCCGAAACGGGTGCGTTCCAGCAGCAGCCACAGGCCAATACCGATCAGCGCTGCGAAGCCGATCAGGAACAAGCGGTAGTAGGGGTAGATGAAGTCGCCGAGTATCAGCACCCCGCGCAGTTCGGGTGGCACGGCAATGCTCTTGCCCACCGGGCCCCAGATCAGCACCGACGCTTCCTGGATGATCAGCGCGATGCCGAGGGTGACGAGGATCTGGAAGGTGTGTGGCAGGTGGTAGATGCGTTTGATCAACAGGCGCTCGACCGCCCAGGCCAGCGCGGCCACCACCAGTGGCGCAATCAGCAGTGCCAGCCAGAAGTTGCCGGTGACGGCCACGGCGGTGTAGCACAGGTAGGCGCCCAGCAAGAAAAACGCGCCGTGGGCGAAGTTGACGAAGTTGAGCAGGCCGAAAATGATCGTCAGGCCCACGGCGATGAGGAAGTAGATCATCCCCAGGCCCAGGCCGTTGAGCAGTTGGAACAGGTACAAATCGAGCATGAGCGTGCCCTCGACAGCGCGCTGGGCGGCTGCCTGTACAAGTGTTTGTGACTAACGCCGCAGCTTCAGGCCAGGGCGCAACCGGTGTGATCGACCTCGACGAACGAGCGGCCCGAACTGATGACTTCGGCCAGGTCGTCCTCGTCGCGCATCTGCCCCTGGGGCTTGCCTCGCAGCAGGTAGTAGTCCTTGAGCACCTGGTGGTCACCCGGGCGGATCAGTTCTTCGCCGGTCGGGCCCTGGAAACGCATGCCCTGCAATGCCGCAGACACGGCGGCCCCGTCCAGGCTGCCGGCCTTGACGATGGCCTCGAGCATCACCTTGGTGCCGATGTAGTCGGCGGCCAGCGGGTAGTTGGGGTTGATGCCATAGGCCTTGCGGGTGGCGGCGACCAACTGTTTGTTCAGCGGGGTGTCGACCTGGTGCCAGTACTGCGCGCCCAGGTACACGCCCTCGAGCACGTCGCTGCCCAGCTCCTGGAACTGGTCGAGGCCGGCAGACCACACCATCAGCACTTTCATGCGGTCCTTGATGCCGAAGTTGACTGCCTGGCGCAGGGCGTTGGAGGCCTGGCTTCCGAAATTGAGCAGCACCAGCACGTCGGGCTTGGCGGCGATGGCGTTGGTCAGGTAGCCGGAGAATTCCTGCTCCTGCAACGAGTGATAGCTGTTGCCGATGTGTTCTACGCCGAGCTCGGCGAACACTTTGCGGGCGTTGTCCAGCAGGGCATCGCCGAATACGTATTGCGGGGTGATGGTGTACCAGCGCTTGGCCTGGGGCAGTTGGCGGCTCATCGGCACCAGGGTTTCGCGGATGGCACCATAGGTGGGCACCGACCAGCGGAAGGTTGAGGCATTGCAGTCCTTGCCGGTGATTTCATCGGCGCCCACAGGCGTCATGAACACGCCGCCGGCTTTGTGGATCTCCTTGGACACCGCCAGTGCCGAAGACGACAGGGTGCAGCCCTGGAAAAAGCGTGCGCCATCCTGGCCGATGGCTTCCTGTACCTTGCGCACCGCCTTGCCGGCGTTGCCTTCGGTGTCGATGACTTTGTATTTGAGCGGGTGCCCGAGCAACTGTGGGTGCTCGGCGATGGCCAGGCGCGAGCCCATGTCGGCGTACTTGCCGTAGCTGGCGAAGGCGCCCGACATGGACTTGAGCCCATAGAAGGTCAGCGGTTGGTCGGCGAATGCTCGGTGTGCCCCCAAGGGGAGGCTACCTAAGGCACCCAGGGCAAGGCCTGCCTTGAGCAGGGTACGTCTTTGCATGAGTAACTCCTTGTTTGTGGTTATTAGGCAGGAGTGGCAATGACAAAGCGGGTACGGCCGGGCCTGTGTGCAGGCCTCTTTACAGGCGCATCAGTGGTGGTGATCGAACTCCAGCAGGAAGTTACGGGCAACCTCGCCTTCCAGCGCGGTCATGTGGTGCTCGGCGTCGCACATGTGTTCGTGCATCAGCCGGCGTACGGCGGGTTCGTCGCTGGCGCGCAAGGCGGTCAGCAGTTGCTTGTGGTAGTCGATGTTGGCGGCGGCGAACTGCTGGCGCTTGGGCAGGTAGGCCTTTTTCAGCACCACCAGGTCGCGCAGCAGGTCGTTGAGGAACACCGCCATGAAACGCAGCAACGGGTTGGGGCAGCGATTGGCCAGCAGGGTGTGGAATTCAAGCTCCGCCAAGCGCTGCTCACGCTGGCCTTCTTCGCTGTCTTCCGGCGCGCTGCAGAAGTCGATATTGGCCTGCAGCGCGGCGTAATCGGCTTCGCTCAGCTTGCCCATCACCGACACCGCCAGTTCTACCTCGATGACTTTGCGCAGCTGGTACACCTGCTCGCCGTCCAGGTGCTGGAAGTGCAGGTAGTTGCGCAGCGCGCGGCTGGCTGGCTCGGTGCCCACTTCGTTCAGGTAGGCACCCCCGGTCGGGCCGGTGCGGGTGCTGACCAGGCCTTCCACCTCCAGTGCCTTTAGCGCTTCGCGGGCGGTGCCCTTGGAACATTCGAAATGCTCCATCAGCTCCCGCTCGGTAGGCAGGCGGTCGCCGGGGTGCAGCGCTTCGGTGACGATCGAGCGCTTGACTGATTCGACGATCACATCGGACAGCTTCTGGCGCTTGCGTTTGGGTTTGAGCATTTCGCTATTTTTCATATTTATGCGGATAAATAGGATTTAGCGAATTTTGGCCGGATGGGTCAATGCTGGCCGGGGGGAGGGGTCGTAAATGGTGTGAAAGGGTCGGGGAGGGATATGTGGAACACGAAATTGCAGATAAAAACTGTGGGAGCGGGCGTGCCCGCGAACACCGGCGAAGCCGGTGCCATACACCGTGGTGCCTGCTTCGCGGGCAAGCCCGCTCCCACAGATTTCGAATTGGTTTCAGGATTGAACAGACATCGTGTTCAGCCTTGGTGGCCAGGGCCCTGCTGCAGGTGGGCCTGGCTGCAATACCACTCATTGCCCTGCTGCAGCGCCCGGTCGTTGGGCAGGTGCACACCGCAATGGGCACAGCGCACCATCTTCAGCGGCGCATCCAGCTTCGCCTCGGGGTGCGACTGCTGGCTGACTTTGTATTTGCGCCACAGCCAGAACGCGGCGGCGATCAGGGCGATCCAGAAAAGTAGGCGAACCATGATGTCCAGCTTGTCGGTTGAAGAAGCCGACAGTCTAGGACGCGGCCATAAAAAAAGGGAGGCCTGGCCTCCCTTTCATTTACCGCTGTGGGTCAGTCGAACAGACCAAAGGTCATGTAGCTGAACCAGGAACGGTCTTTCTCGGCTTCTTTCGGGCCTTCCGGCACGATAGGGTCGCCGTTCTCGTCTTTAGGCAGCAGCTCTCGCGGCATCTCGTCGCGCGCGTCCTGGAACTGCTTGACCACGTCCTGGTTGGCGCGGGTTTCGCCTGGCGGCAGCGGGGTATCGGTTTCGATCAGGCCCAAGGTGGCCTTGGACAGCCAGCCGCGGCCGTCAGACTCGGTCTGCTTGGGCTGGAACTCGCCATCGACCAGGCTCGGGTGGTCCGGGTAGTTGAGCTTGAGGGTTTCCAGGCTCGTGGCGGCCAGTTCGTCCAGGTGCAGCTTCTGGTACGACTCGACCATCACCGCCAGGCCGTCACCGACGGACGGGGTTTCCTGGAAGTTTTCCACCACGTAACGGCCACGGTTGGCAGCCGCTACATAAGCCTGGCGGCTCAGGTAGTAGTCGGCCACATGGATTTCGTAAGAAGCCAGCAGGTTGCGCAGGTAGATCATGCGCTGCTTGGCGTCTGGCGCGTAGCGGCTGTTGGGGAAACGGCTGGTCAGCTGGGCGAACTCGTTGTACGAGTCGCGGGCGGCGCCCGGGTCACGCTTGGTCATGTCCAGCGGCAGGAAGCGCGCCAGCAGGCCACGGTCCTGGTCGAACGAAGTCAGGCCCTTGAGGTAGTAGGCGTAATCGACGTTCGGGTGCTGCGGGTGCAGGCGGATGAAGCGCTCGGCGGCCGATTTGGCTGCCTCGGGCTCGGAGTTCTTGTAGTTGGCATAGATCAGCTCGAGTTGCGCCTGATCGGCATAGCGGCCGAACGGGTAGCGCGACTCCAGGGCCTTGAGCTTGTTCACGGCGCTGGTGTAGCTGGAGTTGTCCAGATCAGCCTGGGCCTGCTGGTACAGTTCGGCCTCGCTGAGGTTCTCGTCAATGACCTCTTTATTAGAGGAACAGGCCGCGGTAAGCCCGAGGATGGCGATCAGCAGCAGGTGTTTCACTCGCATGGCGGCTTGCGTCCCTTTGACGGCCGCTGTCTTGGGCGGTGCCGTCCTGTTATGATGAGCGCCCCGGCCAACCCCGGGACAAAAGAAGCCGTATTTAACCACAAGCTCGCAGCCGAAACCAAAGGCTGTGCGCCCGCCGAATCGAGCATGTCCGAGATCATTCAACTTAGCGCAGAGGTACCGTCCGAACTGGGCGGCCAACGCCTCGACCAGGTCGCCGCCCAATTGTTCGCCGAGTACTCGCGTTCGCGGCTAACTTCGTGGATCAAAGAGGGCCGCCTGACGGTCGATGGTGCAGTCGTGCGCCCTCGAGACCTTGTTCATGGTGGTTCTCTGCTTGCCCTGGAGGCCGAGCAAGAGGCCCAGGGCGAGTGGATCGCAGAAGATATCGAACTGGATATCGTCTACGAAGACGACCACATCCTGGTGATCAACAAGCCTGCCGGGCTGGTTGTGCACCCGGCGGCCGGGCATGCCAGCGGCACCCTGCTCAACGCGCTGCTGCACCATGTGCCAGACATCGTCAACGTGCCGCGCGCCGGTATTGTGCACCGCCTGGACAAGGACACCACCGGCCTGATGGTGGTGGCCAAGACCCTGCAGGCGCAGACCAAGCTGGTCGAGCAGATGCAGGCCCGCAAGGTCAGCCGCATCTACGAGTGCATCGTGATTGGCGTGGTGACTGCCGGTGGCAAGATCGACGCGCCCATCGGCCGTCACGGCGGCATGCGCCAGCGCATGGCTGTAACCGACGGCGGCAAGCCGGCGGTCAGCCACTACCGCGTACTCAAGCGCTTCCGCTCGCACACCCATGTGCGGGTCAAGCTGGAAACCGGCCGTACCCACCAGATTCGCGTGCACATGGCCCATGTGGGTTTCCCGCTGGTTGGCGACCAGACGTACGGCGGGCGCTTCCGTATTCCGCCCGCTGCCAGCCCGACCATGGTCGAGGCGGTCAAGACCTTCCCGCGCCAGGCGCTGCATGCGCGTTTCCTCGCCTTGGCCCACCCGATTACCGGTGAAGTCATGAAGTGGGAATCGCCACTGCCGGATGACTTCGTCTGGTTGCTGTCGCTGTTGAACCAGGACCGCGAGAGTTTCATCGGATGAGTGACCTGACGCAGGCGTTGCTATTCCCCGACTGGCCGGCCCCGGCCTCGGTTCGCGCCTGTGTCACCACCCGTCAGGGCGGCGTCAGCCTGCCGCCCTATGAAACCTTCAACCTCGGCGACCATGTTGGGGATGACCCTGCCGCAGTCGCCGAGAACCGCCGCCGCCTGAGCGAACAGTTCGCCATCCAACCGGCCTGGCTCAAGCAGGTGCATGGCCTGGTGGTGGCGGATGCCGACCCGGCCGTGGTGGCCGAGGCCGATGCCAGCTGGACCCGCCAGCCAGGCATTGCTTGCACCGTGATGACCGCCGATTGCCTGCCTGCGCTGTTCTGCGACCGCGCGGGCACCCGCGTGGCGGCGGCACATGCGGGCTGGCGCGGGCTGGCGGGTGGCGTGCTGGAAGCCACGCTGGACCGGCTGGCGCTGTCGCCAGAAGAGGTGCTGGTGTGGCTGGGGCCTGCCATCGGCCCGCAAGCGTTCGAAGTGGGGCTGGAAGTGCGTGATGCCTTTACCGCCGTGCACCCGCAAGCAGCTCGGGCATTCGCCGACGGCGAACGGCCAGGCAAGCTGTTGGCGGATATCTATGAGCTGGCGCGTATTCGCCTGGCTGCCCGTGGCGTGACTGCTGTTTATGGCGGTGGCTTGTGCACGGTCAGTGATGCACGGTTCTTCTCCTATCGCCGTACCCCGCAGGGTGGGCGTTTTGCATCGTTGGTCTGGCTGGACCCGCGCTAGCCGGTACCGGCCTCTTCGCGGGCATGCCCGCTCCCACAGAGATTCCACAAACGTTGAAACCGGTGGTGTACCTGTGGAAGCGGGCATGCCCGCGAATGGCCCCATTAATCCAACAGGTTGACTTCGGTCAACCCCGCTAAGCTTGAATCTTCCAGAATCAGCCTTATCTATAAGGTCATCTCAGGCAGGTTTCTTCATAAACAGGCGCTGTCCATCGCTCCGACCTGCCCTTTAAAGGAAGGTACACCATGCGAATAGACCGTTTGACCAGCAAGCTGCAACTTGCAATATCCGATGCCCAGTCGTTGGCCGTTGGCATGGACCACCCTGCCATCGAGCCCGTGCACCTGTTACAGGCGCTGCTCGAACAGCAGGGCGGCTCCATCAAACCGCTGCTGATGCAGGTAGGCTTCGACATCAATAGCCTGCGCCAGGGGCTGGTGAAAGAGCTCGACCAACTGCCAAAAATCCAGAACCCTACCGGCGACGTGAACATGTCGCAGGACTTGGCACGCCTGCTTAACCAGGCAGACCGTCTGGCACAGCAGAAGGGCGACCAGTTCATTTCCAGCGAGCTTGTGCTGTTGGCCGCCATGGACGAAAACAGCAAGCTCGGCAAGCTGCTGCTGAGCCAGGGCGTGAGCAAAAAAGCGCTGGAAAATGCCATCAACAACCTGCGTGGCGGCGCCGCAGTGAATGACGCCAACGCCGAGGAATCGCGCCAGGCGCTGGACAAGTACACCGTCGACCTGACCAAGCGTGCCGAAGAGGGCAAGCTGGACCCGGTCATTGGCCGTGACGATGAAATCCGCCGTACCGTGCAGGTGCTGCAACGCCGTACCAAGAACAACCCGGTGCTGATCGGTGAGCCTGGCGTGGGTAAAACCGCCATCGCCGAAGGCCTGGCCCAGCGCATCATCAATGGTGAAGTGCCGGACGGCCTCAAAGGCAAGCGCCTGCTGGCGCTGGACATGGGCGCGCTGATTGCTGGTGCCAAGTACCGCGGCGAGTTCGAAGAGCGTTTGAAAAGCCTGCTGAACGAACTGTCCAAGCAGGAAGGCCAGATCATCCTGTTCATCGACGAACTGCACACCATGGTCGGCGCCGGCAAAGGCGAGGGCGCCATGGACGCCGGCAACATGCTCAAGCCGGCCCTGGCCCGCGGCGAGCTGCATTGCGTAGGTGCTACCACGCTGAACGAGTACCGCCAGTTCATCGAGAAGGACGCCGCCCTGGAGCGCCGCTTCCAGAAGGTGCTGGTCGAGGAGCCGAGCGAGGAAGACACCATCGCCATCCTGCGTGGCCTGAAAGAGCGCTATGAAGTGCACCACAAGGTGGCCATCACCGACGGTGCAATCATCGCTGCGGCCAAGCTCAGCCACCGCTACATCACTGACCGCCAGCTGCCGGACAAGGCCATTGACCTGATCGACGAAGCGGCCAGCCGCATCCGCATGGAGATCGACTCCAAGCCGGAAGTGCTCGACCGTCTTGATCGTCGCCTGATCCAGCTGAAGGTGGAGTCGCAGGCGCTGAAGAAAGAAGAAGACGAAGCGGCGAAAAAGCGCCTGGAGAAGCTGACCGAGGAAATCGAGCGGCTGGAGCGTGAGTATTCCGACCTGGAAGAAATCTGGGCTTCGGAGAAAGCTGAAGTGCAGGGCTCGGCGCAGATCCAGCAAAAGATCGAGCAGTCTCGCCAGGAGCTGGAAGCCGCCCGTCGCAAAGGCGACCTGAACCGCATGGCCGAACTGCAGTACGGGGTGATCCCGGACCTGGAGCGCAGCCTGCAGATGGTCGACCAGCACGGCAAGACCGACAACCAGTTGCTGCGCAACAAGGTCACCGAGGAAGAAATTGCCGAAGTGGTGTCGAAGTGGACTGGCATTCCTGTGGCCAAGATGCTTGAAGGCGAGCGCGAGAAGCTGCTGAAGATGGAAGAGTTGCTGCACCAGCGCGTGATTGGCCAGGGCGAAGCGGTAACCGCCGTAGCCAACGCCGTACGCCGCTCGCGTGCCGGGCTGTCCGACCCGAACCGGCCAAGTGGTTCGTTCCTGTTCCTCGGCCCGACCGGTGTGGGCAAGACCGAACTGTGCAAGGCGCTGGCCGAGTTCCTGTTCGACACCGAAGAGGCGATGGTGCGCATCGACATGTCCGAGTTCATGGAGAAGCACTCCGTGGCACGCCTGATCGGTGCACCACCAGGCTATGTAGGGTACGAAGAGGGCGGTTACCTGACCGAGGCCGTGCGGCGCAAGCCTTACTCGGTGGTGCTGCTGGATGAGGTGGAAAAAGCCCACCCGGATGTGTTCAACGTGCTGCTGCAGGTGCTGGAAGACGGCCGCCTGACCGACAGCCACGGGCGCACCGTGGACTTCCGCAACACCGTGATCGTGATGACCTCCAACCTGGGCTCGGCGCAGATCCAGGAACTGGTGGGTGACCGCGAGGCACAGCGTGCGGCAGTGATGGATGCAGTGGGGGCGCACTTCCGTCCGGAGTTCATCAACCGCATCGACGAAGTGGTGGTGTTCGAGCCATTGGGCCGCGAGCAGATTGCCGGTATTACCGAAATCCAGCTCGGCCGCCTGCGCAGCCGCCTGCTGGAGCGCGAACTGTCGCTGAGCCTGAGCCCAGAGGCGTTGGACAAGCTGATTGCTGTGGGTTACGACCCGGTCTACGGCGCACGGCCGCTGAAGCGGGCGATCCAGCGCTGGATCGAAAACCCGCTGGCGCAACTGATCCTGGCCGGCAAGTTCCTGCCCGGTACGGCGATCACCGCCAAGGTGGAAGGCGACGAAATCGTCTTTGGCTGATTGTGTTGCACCATGAGCCCCGCGTTTGCGGGGCTTTTTTTGCCTGTTGCCAATGCCGGCCCAGCCCAGCTATTTCGGGCCTTTGCGCCAACCCCGGATAACCGACTGAAATTTTTGAAATTTTTGCTTGCATCAAATTTAGAGTGCCCCTAATATACGCCGCGTTGTCAGGCACTAAGCGAATCACCAGCAACATCAGTGATCGCAAAACAACTTACAAATCAGTAAGTTGAATGAAAAAAAGTGGTTGACAAGCAAAACGAAGAATGTAGAATAGCCGGCCTCAGCAGCGACAACGCGAAAGCGAAGAAGCTAAAGAGTCCGAAGCGAACACAGTCTTCGGAGTTGTACCGAAGTTCAGTTCCGCGATAGCTCAGTCGGTAGAGCAAATGACTGTTAATCATTGGGTCCCTGGTTCGAGTCCAGGTCGCGGAGCCAATCTCGGGGTGTAGCGCAGTCCGGTAGCGCGCCTGCTTTGGGAGCAGGATGTCAGGAGTTCGAATCCCCTCACCCCGACCATTTTCCGGGTCGTTAGCTCAGTTGGTAGAGCAGTTGGCTTTTAACCAATTGGTCGTAGGTTCGAATCCTACACGACCCACCATGTAGAAAAGGGCATCTCCAAAGAGATGCCCTTTTTTTTGAAACACTCGGGGTGTAGCGCAGTCCGGTAGCGCGCCTGCTTTGGGAGCAGGATGTCAGGAGTTCGAATCCCCTCACCCCGACCATTTTTGGGTCGTTAGCTCAGTTGGTAGAGCAGTTGGCTTTTAACCAATTGGTCGTAGGTTCGAATCCTACACGACCCACCATGAACAAAGGGCATCTCGCATGAGATGCCCTTTTTCATTTGCCCTGAATAAATGCGCCCATCGGTGCAAATCCCACCTGTTTGCCACACCGCCCCTTTGTAGGAGCGGGTTCACCCGCGAATGCGATGGTGGCTGCACTGCCGCATTCGCGGGTAAACCCGCTCCTACAGGGCATGGGGGCGCCTGCTAGTGCAGCTTCAGGCGCGGCTCAGTGCCCCGGCCAATCTTGCTGCCCAGCATCATCAACGCCGTGCGGAAGAACCCGTACAGCGCCATTTGGTGCATGCGGTACAGCGACACATAGAACATCCGCGCCAACCAGCCTTCCAGCTTCACGCTGCCCATCAGGTTACCCATCAGGTTGCCCACCGCCGAGAATCGCGACAGCGACACCAGCGAGCCGTAATCCTTGTACTCGTAAGTGGGTAGCGTCTTGTTCTCCAGCCGCGCCTTCAAACTTTGCGCCAGCATCGAAGCCTGCTGGTGCGCCGCCTGTGCACGCGGCGGCACGTTGCGGTCGCTGCCTGGTTGCGGGCAAGCGGCGCAGTCACCGAAGGCGAAGATGTTGTCGTCGCGGGTGGTCTGCAGGGTAGGGCGCACGACCAGCTGGTTGATGCGGTTGGTTTCCAGGCCATCGATGTCCTTGAGGAAACCTGGCGCGCGGATACCGGCTGCCCACACTTTCAGGCTGGCCTGGATCACTTCACCGTCCTTGGTTTTCAGGCCGTCCTCGGTCACTTCACTGACTGCGGCGTTGGTCATCACCTTCACCCCGAGTTTTTCCAGGGTCTTGTGAACCGGGACGCTGATGCGCTCCGGCAGCGCCGGCAGAACGCGCGGGCCCGCCTCGATAAGGGTGATGTGCATGTCCTTGGGCTGGATGCGGTCCAGGCCATAGGCCGCCAGCTCGTGGGCCGCGTGGTGCAGCTCGGCAGCCAGCTCTACACCGGTGGCACCGGCGCCGACAATGGCAACGCTGATTTTCTCGCTGGCCACGTCGCCGGCGTGGGCACGCAGGTAGTGGTTGAGCAGTTGCTGGTGGAAACGCTCGGCCTGCTTGCGGGTATCCAGGAACAGGCAGTGCTGCGCTGCGCCCAGGGTGCCGAAGTCGTTGGTGTTGGAGCCCACGGCCATGACCAGGGTGTCGTAGCCCAGGGTGCGCGCGGGCAGCAGCTCGCGGCCCTCTTCGTCGAGGGTGGCTGCCAGTTGAATCTGCTTGCCTTCACGGTCCAGGCCGCTCATGCGCCCCAGCTGGAAATTGAAGTGGTTCCACTTGGCCTGAGCCACGTAGTTCAGTTCGTCTTCCGAGGAGTTCAGCGAGCCGGCGGCCACTTCGTGCAACAGTGGCTTCCAGATGTGCGTGAGGTTGGTGTCGACCAGGGTGATTTCGGCCTGCTTGCGCTTGCCCAGGCTTTTACCCAGGCGGGTCGCCAGTTCCAGGCCGCCGGCGCCGCCGCCGACAATCACGATGCGATGAGTCATGGGAATATCTCATAAGGTTTACGGAATTCGTGGCCCTGGGGGCCGGCCGCAAACTGCACGAGGGGAGGGCGAGCGCGAAGCAGCTCATAGCACCAGTCCACTCAGCAGGCGGCTGAGGAGACCCAACCCGATGGTCACGGCCAGCACCAGCACAAGGAGCAGCCACGGCCGGAAGGGCCTGCGCTCGACTTGGTGCTGGGGGGCTCGCAGATACTCATCGACACGACGCTGATCTTCCGGGTTCAGGCGGCTGGTCATGGTGGGCCTCGTCAGGTAGACGTTTGTGACTGTGCAAACGCTACAGCGTTCGCGCAGGCGCTTGAAACAAATGATAATGCTTTCTATCCCTGGCGCCGAGTGTACGCCATCGCAAACAGTCGCTGCACTGGATCAAAGACTGATGCCTACGTCGAAGACGATGCTGCGGCCCAGGTTGCCGCGCAGGAAATCTGGCGCATCGGGGTGGGCAAACAGTACCCGGGCAAAGGTTGGCCCGACCAGCGACAGCGAGCGCCAGCCTTGGCGCAGGTATTCGGTAGGCGGCGGGAAGTGGGTGTTGAGGTCGAGCACTTCGCGCTTGAGGCTGGAGAACGCGATGATGTCCAGCTCGTTCAGCTCCAGCCCGCGTTCCCGGTAATTGTGCGCCTTCTTGCGCAAGGTGGGCGCCAGGCGCCCCAGCAGTTCGGTGGCACTGATGCGCCGTGGGCGTGCTTCGCGGCGTACCAACTGCGCCAAGGAAAACGCACTGCGCCGCCGCTGCAGCTCCTCGCGCCATTCATCGTTCAGCCGGCGGCCCTCGTCGAGCACGAAAAACACCTCGAAGGCGGCGTCACGGAACAGCACGTCTGGTGGCTCCTGCCCGGCCGGGGTGAAGTCCTCGCTGCGGTAGGGAATGTTCAGCCCCTGCAACAGGCGCTGGCACACCCATCGCTCCCGCTCCCACTTACGGGCGTTGGAGAGAAAGGCATTGGCTTGTTCGGCCTGGATGGTAAGCAGGCGCAGGTAGTCTGAGTCATCCATGCAGACAAGCTTAGCCGCTAATCGATGACGGTAAGATGCTGTTTAAGCGTGAGAATCAGCCCAGCACCGTCCACTGCTGCACCAGCCCGACCAGATGCACCAGGCCAAAGCCCAGGCAGATCAGCGAACTGACCACGATAAAACGCTGCGAACGCCCGGTGCCCGCCAGCAATACTGGCCCCAGCAGACCGCGTAGCAAATACACCAGGGTGATCAGGCAAATGACTGGCAGCAGCAAGGGCAGCCGCCCGATCGCCCCGGCAGCCGACAGCGCATAGGCCGACCAGGCCAGCAACACGCAGGCGATGGCGGCGGTGATCAGCGCCGGGTAGCAGCGGCCCTTTTCGGCGGCCACCGCCATGCGCTCGCCGGCCCCGAACAAACGGTACCAACGCGGCCCCACGGCGATGATGGCCAGGTGAATTACGCCGATGATGGCGTTGAGTGCCGCTGCCAGTAGCAGGGCGGGGTTGGTTCCTTCCAGCATGACCAATGCTTCCTGCATCGAATGGAAGCGTCAGCCTACCGCAGCCGAAGGCAGGGGAGAATGGGTGTAGACTCGGTTTTATCCACATGGCTGCAAAGGGTATTGTTCAGGTGATCAGCGCGCAGGTGTTATCCGGCACCACCCTTACCCTTGGCTGGCTGGGTTATGTGCCGTTGCTGATCTGGGCGGTCAGCCAGGTTCGCTGGGTTGAACTGTTTACCGACCGGCGCCGCCAGCATTTGCTGTTTGGCACGGTGTTCTGCCTGTTTGCGCTGTGGCTGGTGCGGCGCGACTTTGATACCGGGGTGTCGTACCACTTTATTGGCATGACGGCGGTCACCCTGTTGCTGGACTGGCCGCTGGCAGTGCTGGGTGGGTTCATGGCCCAGCTCGGCTTGCTGGCGCTGGGGCGTCAGGACCTGGCGGCGCTGGGGTTGAATGGTTTGTTGCTGGTTGGCTTGCCGGTGCTGATTACCGAGGTGTGCGCGGTATTGGTGGAGCGTGCCCAGCCCCGCAACCTGTTCGTTTACATCTTTTGTTCGGGTTTTTTTCCGGCAGCGCTGACCGTGCTGGTTTGCGTCCCCGCAGCGCTAGGGGTGTTGTGGCTGGACGGGCGGTTTGCCCTGCCGGAGTGGCTCAGCGACTTTGTGGGCTACCTGTGGCTGATGATGTTCCCCGAGGCGTTCATCAACGGCATGGTGATCAGTGCGCTGGTGGTGTTTTGCCCCGAGTGGCTTGAAACCTTCAACCGGACGCGGTACCTGCAGGCGCCCTGGAAGGAAGATGAGCGGTGAATGTGTGGTGGCTGTGCCGGCCTCTTCGGGGGTAATGCACAGCACTCAGAGGTTGCACTCTCATTGTGGGAGCGGGCATGCCCGCGAACACCGGCGAAGCCCGTGCCATCCACTGCGCCGCCTGCTTCGCGGGCTTGCCCGCTCCCACAGGTACCGCGCGGGTTGTGGGCCCGCGTTGTATTTGTGGATCAGCTCAATGCCGCGGCTCCAGGTCCCCCGAATACAGCTCATCTTCGGACTCTTCCGACCCCGCAATCTTGTGCTCTTCGGCTGCCCAGGCCCCCAGGTCGATCAGCTTGCAACGGTCCGAACAAAACGGTCGGAACGCGTTTTTTTCGCTCCATTCCACAGGCGCGCCGCAAGTCGGGCAATCGACGGTCAATGGCTGGCTCATGGCTGGCCTCCTTTCAAAGTCAGGTAAAAGTGGTGCAGGCGGTCAATCTGCTCATGCAGCGCGGCCAGGCCGCCGTCGTTGACCACCACATCATCGGCATGGCGCAGGCGATCCTCACGGGCCAGCTGCGCCTGCAAAATGGCCTGCACGTGCTCGGCACTGGTGTTGTCCCGCGCCAGGGTACGGGCTATTTGCAGGTCCTGTGGCGCATCGATCACCAGCACACGTTGGGTCTTGTGATGCTGGCCCGATTCGATCAGCAGCGGCGACACATAGACCGCATAGGGCGACTGCGCCTTGGCCAGATAGCTGAAAATCTCCTGACCGATCAGCGGGTGCAGCAGTTGCTCCAGCCATTTGCGCTGCGCCGGATCGGCGAAAATCAGCTGGCGCAGGGCGGCGCGATCGAGCTGGCCGTCGCCCTGCAGCACGCCCGGGCCGAAGCGCTCGACGATGCTGGCCAGAGCCGGACGACCAGGTTCGACAACCCAGCGCGCCGCCTGGTCGGCATCGACCAGGTGCACGCCAAGCTCGACAAAGCGCTCGGCAGCGGCGCTTTTGCCGCTACCAATGCCGCCGGTCAGGCCGAGAATCCAGGGGGTAAAGGCCGCAGTGGTCATCAGTATCCAAGCAGTTGCATGTATGAGGCGTATATTTCATCACCCCAGAGCACGGCAATCCACCCCGCAATTGCCAGATAAGGGCCAAACGGGATTGCCGTGCCCATGGCATCCCGGCGAAAACGCAGCAGGCACAGGCCAAACAGCGCCCCCACCACCGACGACAACAGCAGCGTCAACGGCAGCACCTGCCAACCCCCCCACGCCCCGATCAGCGCCATCAGCTTGAAATCGCCATAGCCCATGCCTTCCTTGCCGGTGAACAGCCTGAACACCCAGTACACCGTCCACAGGCTGAGGTACCCGGCCACTGCGCCCCACAGTGCGTCGGCCAGGGCCACATGGATACCAAAGGCATTGACGATCAGCCCTAGCCACATGGTCGGCAGCACCAGCACATCCGGCAGCAGCTGGTGGTCCGCATCGATCAGGCTCAGCGCCAGCAGGCACCAGGTCAGCGGCAACGCCAGCAACGCCTCTACCGAAGCGCCAAAGCGCCAGGCCACTACCAGCGACAGCAGCGCGCTGGCCACTTCCACTACCGGGTAACGCAGGCTGATGCGGTTTTTGCAGGACGAACAGCGCCCGCCCAAGGCCAGGTAGCTGATGACTGGAATGTTCTCCCACGCACGAATCCGGTGCGCGCAGTGTGGGCACCGGGAGGCGGGCAGGCACAGGTCGAAGCGCGCGTGCTGCGTGGTCGGCAGCCCCAATACCTCTTGCGCCTCACGCTGCCATTGCCGCTCCAGCATGATCGGCAGGCGATACACCAGCACGTTGAGAAAGCTGCCCACCAGCAGGCCGAGCACCGTGGCGAAAGTAAGGAAGTACGCTGGTTGTTCAGCCAGCAAAGCCCATAAAGTCATGTTCAGATCAAACTACCCAACTGGAAGATCGGCAGGTACATCGCCACCACCAGGCCACCCACCAGCAAGCCCAGGATCAGCACGATGGCCGGCTCCAGCAGGCTGGTCAACTGGTCCAGCGCCTGGCTGACCTGTTCCTCGTAATGGCTGGCGGCTTTTTCCAGCATCTGGTCCAGCGTGCCGCTGGATTCACCGATGGCCGTCAACTGCACCAGCAACGGGGGAAACAGCGGTTCACCGGCCATCGCCTGGTTCAGCCCTTGCCCATTGGCCATGCCTTGGCGCAGCCGCAACACCGCCTGCTCGTGCAGGTCGCCACCCGTTACCCGCGCCACCGTCCCCAGCGCATCCAGCAACGGCACCCCGGCGCCGTAGGACGTTGCCAGGCTGCGCGCAAACCGCGCCAGCGCGGCCTGCCCCAGTAACTTGCCAAACACGGGCAAGCCCAGCACCCGCCAAGATATCCACAGGCGCGCTGGCGCGTGCTGCCGGTAAAGCTGGCGCACGGCAACACCCAACACCAAGCCCATCACCAGCAGCAGCGGCGCAAACCGGCTCAGCCCTGTGGACAAGTTGATCACCCATTGGGTAAATGCCGGCAACGCCGCACCCATGCCCGAGAACATGCTCTCGAATTTGGGAATAACCTCCAGCAACAAGATTGCCGACACCCCCAGCCCGGTCAGCAGCAGCAGCAGCGGGTAGATCATCGCCTTACGCACCTTCTTGTGCAGCACCCGACGCTGTTCCAGCATGCCGGCCAGCTGCTCCAGCTGGCGGTCGAGCGTACCGGACTGCTCGCCCACCCGTACCAGGTTGCAATACAGCGCATCGAACCATGCCGGGTGACGCTGCAACGCATCCGCCAGCCCCAGGCCCGAGGCCACATCCTGTTTCAATCTTTCCAGCAACGCCGCCTGCGCCGCATCGCAACCACTGCGGCCCATCACCTCGAACGCCTGCAGCAGCGGCACCCCGGCCTTGAGCAACGTCGCCAACTGCCGGCTGAACCCCGCCGGGTCAGCCTTTTGGCGCCGCTTCGGCAAGCTGAACGCCAGCCCGCTGGCCGGCCGCAAACTTGCCACCGTGATGCCCTGGCGAATCAGCCCGGCGCGCACATAAGCCGGGCTGCGCCCGGGTGTTTGGCCGCTGACCGGCGCGCCATTGGCGTCGGTGCCGTGCCAGCGGTACAGAAGTGAAGATGAAGTCATGCAAAGGTCCTTGTTCAGCCCCGGCGACAAGCCTGGAAACAGCTTGCCGCGTCCCTGCAAGGGCGCGCGTCCGTGATGCTCACTAGAGTAGTTCAGCGAAGATGACGCCCGTGCGGGCAGGGGTGACAAAAGGTGTCTGTTCAGGCCTACTGCGCCGCTGCCGGTTGGGGCGCAACTGACCTCAATGTGTAAGCGAATCAAAAAGGAACTACGTTCATGAAAGGGCAACGCGGTATCACCCTGATCGAACTGATGATCGTCGTCGCGATCATCGGCATTCTGGCGACCATCGCCTTACCGATGTACACCAACCACCAGGCACGCTCCAAGGCCGCGGCCGGGTTGCTGGAGATCAGCGCGCTGAAGACGGCGATGGATCTGCGGCTGAATGATGGAAAGGATGTAGCGGATGTAGCCGCGCTGGGTGGCCAGCCGGCGACGGCGCATTGTGCGATCACGGCGAGCGGTAAGGCCGCGGATGGCAGCGGCAGCATTGTCTGCACCCTGGTGGATGCGCCGGCCAACGTGCTGGGCAAGGCCCTGACCCTGACGCGTTCGGCCAGCGGCTGGGCGTGCACGACCGACATCGAGGAAGACCTGGCGCCCAAAGGGTGCAAGGGGGCTTGAGGGCAGGGCAATAAACCAGTGGAAACAGGGGTTTGCGTTACGGGTGTGAGCAGTGGTACGTTGCGCTACACGCCGGTGTAGCTCAGTCGGTAGAGCAGCGCACTCGTAACGCGAAGGTCGCAGGTTCGATTCCTGTCTCCGGCACCAGAATCAGTTGGCCTATGGCGATTTCTCGCTACCTGGCACCAATAGAAGCCCGCCTTGTGCGGGCTTTTTTGTGTGCGCCAGGCATGGCGCGTTGCGCGTAAGCGCAACCCGCTTGGCTGTGGTGGCCAAGCGGGTGACTTGGAGGTGGAAGTCCTCTACACACCCGGCAAGGGGAAGTGTTAGCCGGAGGCAAGGGTGTCGCGGGTGACCGCGAATCTGAAGGAAGCCCGAGGCAAAATGCTGGCCTGACGAACAGGAAGCGGATAGAGGCGGCACAGCGGGGTGAGGTGGCACAAATCGCCAAAGCCCAATACTTGCACGGAACGCTGTGACGTAGATCCGACAGGCATAAGCAGGAAGGTCGCGCGAATTACCCTGGGAGATCTGTACGTTTGCCATTGTGCTACCGCGCGTCGAAAGGCGACGGGATGAGCGTGCAGAAGTCAGCCGAAGCC
Organism: Pseudomonas sp. BP6; assembly: GCF_017875935.1. Classification (NCBI taxonomy): domain Bacteria; kingdom Pseudomonadati; phylum Pseudomonadota; class Gammaproteobacteria; order Pseudomonadales; family Pseudomonadaceae; genus Pseudomonas; species Pseudomonas sp. BP6. Next base: position 4,604,284 of record NZ_JAGINI010000001.1, on the reverse strand, counting down.
GTAGTAAGTGGCGGTTAACCGCGCCACCAAGGGCCGAACAGGTTATGCCGCCAGTAGGCGTCGCCGTCTCGTTGGTAACCGTAATGCAGAAATTTCCCACAGCGGAAACTGTCATCCCGAGTTCCGGCCAGAAGCCGAGGGTGACGCCTGACAGTGCAAAGGTATCGACGGCGTCCGTGACGTGGACGAACGCGGAGCCGGACACGCTGATGGAGCGGGTGCTTGCACCGGCCAACCTCAGACGTGCGTATCAACGCGTGGTCAGCAACAAGGGAGCACCGGGTGCCGATGGCATGACGGTCGCTGACTTGGCGGGCTACGTGAGACAGTATTGGCCAACCCTCAAGGCCAGGTTACTGGCCGGTGAATACCAGCCCCAAGCAGTGCGAGCGGTTGAAATTCCCAAGCCGCAGGGCGGCACACGGCAACTGGGAATCCCCAGCGTCGTGGATCGCCTGATCCAGCAAGCACTGCAGCAGCAGCTCACACCTATCTTCGACCCACTGTTCTCGGACTACAGCTATGGTTTTCGTCCGGGCAGAAGTACGCATCAAGCCATCGAGATGGCTCGTGCTCATGTGACAGCGGGACACCGCTGGTGCGTGGAACTCGATCTGGAGAAGTTTTTCGATCGGGTCAATCACGACATCCTCATGGCCTGCATCGAACGTCGGATCAAAGACAAGTGCGTACTCAGGCTTATCCGCCGCTACCTTGAAGCCGGGATCATGTCGGGCGGTGTCGTCAGCCCACGGCAGGAGGGGACGCCGCAAGGCGGCCCGCTTTCGCCGTTGCTGTCGAACATCCTGCTCGACGAACTCGACCGCGAGCTGGAGCGACGGGGCCATCGCTTCGTACGTTATGCCGATGATGCGAACATCTATGTACGCAGTCCCCGGGCCGGCGAACGGGTGTTGGTCAGCGTCGAGCGCTTCCTGAGAGAACGTCTGAAGCTGACGGTGAACAGGAAGAAAAGCCAAGTGGCAAGGGCGTGGAAGTGCGACTACCTAGGCTATGGGATGAGCTGGCACCAGCAGCCAAGGCTGCGCGTGGCAAGGATGAGCCTAGACCGCTTACGCGACCGGCTCAGAATGCTGCTGCGCAGCGTACGGGCTCGCAAAATGGCGACTGTCATCGAGCGGATCAACCCCGTCCTGAGAGGCTGGGCTAGCTACTTCAAGCTCAGCCAGAGCAAGCGGCCGCTTGAGGAACTGGATGGTTGGGTCAGGCACAAACTCCGCTGCGTCATCTGGCGTCAATGGAAGCAGCCTCCCACGAGGCTGAGAAACTTGATGCGCCTGGGGTTGAGCGAGGAGCGTGCCAACAAGTCAGCCTTCAATGGCCGAGGTCCATGGTGGAATTCGGGAGCGCAACATATGAACTACGCGCTGCCAAAGAAACTGTGGGACCGGCTCGGGCTGGTCTCGATACTGGATACGATTAACCGGCTTAGCCGCGTAACCTGAACCGCCGTGTACGGAACCGTACGCACGGTGGTGTGAGAGGACGGCGGGTGTGAATCCGCCTCCTACTCGATTCCCGCTTTTTTCCCCACGGATCTGCGTGTTTTTGACTTAACGGTTCGCAGTTTTCCACTTAGAGTTGGACGTATTTTTAGATAATGGTTAGCTGTCGATCAGGTTTTGGCCAGTGTTTACGGGGTGAGAACCGAAATTTTTCTAGATAATGATTTTTCCGTTTAGAGATAATTCTGAGATGGCCCAGTTTTCTGACCACGACCTGCAAGCTACTGACCCCGTCCTTCGACTCGCCGCTGGTTGACGTTCTGGCCAAGCTCGAGTTTCTGCGTAGGCTGAGGCTGGAAGGGGACACTCCACCTCAGGTGTTCTTTCAGTTGAAGGCGCTGTTCCACACGCTGGAGAGCTTGGGGTCTGCTCGAATCGAGGGCAACCACACCACACTGGCCGACTACATCGACAGCAAGGTCGAAGGGAAGGCCGAGAGCACCGATCAGTTGCTGGAAATTGCCAACATCGAAAAGGCGATGGATTACATCGAAGAGGTGATCAAGCTCGGTGCAGACCTGACAGAGCATACGATCCGAGAATTGCACGCCATGACCGTAATGGGGTTACGGCGTGAAGGCGATAAAACGCCAGGCGCCTACCGGGAAGGGGCGGTCAGGATCGCACAGGCGGAGCATCTGCCTACAGAAGGTGTGCTGGTGCCGCAGTACATGCAGGAGTTGGTCAGCTTCATCAATCGCGACGATTCCCCTAAATACGCGCTGATGAAGGTCGCCCTGGCGCACCACCGTTTCGGTTGGATTCACCCATTCGGCAATGGCAATGGGCGGGTGGTAAGGCTGCTGACCTATGCGCTGTTGATGAAGTACGGTTTCATCGTGAACACGGGTGGTCGGGTGCTCAACCCTACTGCGGTGTTCTGCAATGACCGGGACAAGTACTACACCATGCTGGGGCTTGTCGATACTGGCACCCAGCAGGGCTGGAGGCATGGTGTACCTATGTGCTGCAAGGCATCCGCGACGAATTGGAGAAGGTGGACAAGCTCACCGACTATGGCTACCTCACGAAGTGCATTCTTTTGCCGGCGGTGAGTTTTGCCCGCAGTCGGGAGTGGATTACCGAGACCGAGGAACAGATTCTGGTCAGCGTCATAAAGATGAAGGTTGTGAGATCGAGTGACATCGCTCAGGCACTCCCCGCGCTCACGGCTAACCAACGGACTTATCAGATCAAGAACCTGGTAGAGCAAGGCATGCTTCTGCCAATCAACCCAGGTTCGAGGCAATACACCATTGGCTTCTCCAACAATTACCTGGTGCGTGGGGTCATCAAGGCACTGAAGGAGCAGGGGTTCATTCCAGAGCCACTTGACAGGCCGTGAATAACTGCAAGATCGGCACTAATTCAGCTTGAATTCGTCTCCTTTCGTGAACATTAAGGCCCGAATGTGATCACGATGCTCGAATATTCCACGCCCTGTGTGGGAGCGGCCTTGTGTCGCGAAAGGGCCGCAACGCGGCCCCGGCAATTGTGTCGTACACAGAGATGGTTGACGCCTCAGACATGGTTTTTTACGAGCTAGCGATTCTCCAGCGATTCGCTAAGCACTGTGACGATGTGGGTATTCCCATCCCCAACGATTCCCAGGCCTTCAGAAAGACCATCCTAGACACCCAAACCGCAGACCGTTTCTACAAAGATCCTTCACTATGGCCTAATCCTGAGATCATAGATTTCATGGCCATGGCGCCGCAGCATCACGGGGTGCCGACACGATTGCTTGATTGGACGACTAGATCATTCACTGCTGCCTATTTTGCGGCCAGCAGTGCCATCGCTCGTTTCAGTGAGTGGGGGGCAGATGGTCAGAAAAAATGGGCACCCGAAGCACGTTAAGTAAGTGCCATTCGGGCCTGTCCCCCTTTTTTTATTTTCGGGAGTGAACAAAAAGGGGGAGGGCTCTAGTTCCCAAACCGCTACGTCGTGCCTAGTCCTAAATCCGCGTTGCTCGTAGGAATCGTCTCGCTAGCTGCTCGAGGCCTCATTTGCCCCTTCTTAGCTGTTAGGTTCTTTCGCTCCTACAGTTCGCAAGGGACTCTGAAATGCGCGTCAGTCTGGATGGGCTTGGCCAAGCAGTAGACGGTGATGTAACCACCACAGGTGCGATTTGCATCGCCACCGGGGAAGGTTACCTCGACGAGGGACGAATGGTCCTGAGGATGGGGGATCCCACCACACCTTGTCCACTTTGCGGGCTGGAAGGAAAGGTCGTCGAAGGGGTTTGGCACTTCATCTCGGATGGCCAGCCAGTCGCGATGGATGGCGCGTTAGTTGATTGCGGTTGCCCAGAGGGTAGCAACCGGGTGGTGGCGCCTTTAGGGGAAATGCCCCCGCCGCGGCTGCCGGTTGCCGTACGCATTAGCCTCAAACCCGCTGGCCCAGGGAGCTCTAGCGCTTTGGCAGGGGCTTCGCCCGCCATGGTTGGCGGGTTGCCTGGGCAGATGCAGCCGGGATTCTATGTGGTGCCCCGGAGCATGTCGTTCCCGCAGATTCTGTTGGAGCTGGCTAGCCATGATTCGACCTTGCCCATTTCGTACCTGCAACGCCTGAACCCTACTTTCGAGCAGGGGTTCAAGGCAGGGGAAATCTTCGTCATCGGCGATCCGGATAACGGTTATGCCTGCACCCAGGAGGAGGGCCAACTTATGGCGGCCGCCGAGCGCGCGCGACGTTCCTTGGCTGTACTCGATTTTGCCGAGTCAGATTTCATGATGGAGTATCAGGCTGAAATTGCCGGACTGCTTAGTGACGCCAGTCTCTCCATGGGTGTGGGTAAGGACATGATGGACCACGGCCTCCGGCAGCTTCGCAGCACACTTGGCAACATCGAGCGTTTGCATCAGCAAGAATTTCTGCGCCATGGCCATCTGAATAGTCCATCGTTCTTCGCCGAACGACGGCTGTTATTGGAACAGCTAGATGGTCAGCTGAAGGCGACTTTTCTAAATAAACATCTGAATCTAGGGGCCTACGAGCGGCTGAAGAAAAGCTTGAATATCTCGACCAAGAGCCTTGTGCATCATTGGTCGAAAGCCGGTGGGCCAGGGCAGATTCCTGGGTACGCCACATACTTGGACAAAGTGGCGAAGCTTAGTAAGTACCTTCGGTATGGTGGGCATGCCGGAATTGGCTTAGGTGGTACATCTTCCTATCTGAAAGTCCAAGAGGCCTGCCGTGCAGGGGAAACCGAAGGCTGCAAAAAAATTCGTTTGTCTGAGGCAGGTGCTTTCGCTGGGGGGCTGGCGGGAGGGATCGTGGGTGGCAAGATTGCTGGGATCACTGCGCTCGCTGTATGTGGGGTGTTCTCTGCTGGTACCGCGGGTTTCGGGGCGCCGGTATGTGGCATTGCGCTGGTCGGGGGAGGGGCTTTTGCTGGGAGTATCGCCGGTGCGGAGGGCGGTGAGCAAATGGGCGAGCTGATCTATGAATCACATTATGACTGAGTTCGAGAGTTGGCCCGTGTGGCTGAAGTGGATAATGCTGGCGTGTCCGTTCGTGATCGCGTTGGCCGGTTGTGCGGTCAGTGCATTCATCGCGGGTACAAGAAATTTCACTGTTGCAACCTCGGCTATCCAAAGTCATCCCGGCCTGGAGCAAATGAAACTGTTTTTGGGCACGCGGCGCTTTGGCGCTCGGTGGCTGCTGATAACGTTTCTTTGTGGAATACTCATTTGGCCTGGCGTACATATGCGCCGAGGGCATCTGGACATCGAAGAACTAGAAAACTTCCCTGCAAAACTTAAGTTGGCTCTACAGGTATCCACGTGGCTGACGGCCTTTGGCTTCGCTTGGATGTGGGTGACCTATGGATTCATCAAGGCGTGAACGTTGATGCCACGGCGGTCGTAGCTCTCACGCAGATTAGCGATTAACCCCTAGCAGATCGCTATAGGCCTAGAAATCGAAGGTTGTCATCCTATTCGGCGCGATTCATGCATTATTTGTAGGCATTTCCTACAAGTTACCCTATTGCCCGATTAAACAATGTGAGGCTAAATTTCTCCGTCACGGTAAAACCCGTGACCGGGCGTAGGAACCCGTTGGTAAACTTGGCGCACGCACTAGGCGCCCCTGCACCACAGCTGGCGCTTTTTTTGCGTCTGCTGTGCTGTGTCATGGCGGCTGTGTGTGGGCAGGCTTCGGCCTGGCCGGGTTTCCAAGTTTCCCGGTATTCCTACCCCGCACACAGCTGCCACCCAATCCCGTAGGAAGGATCGTGGCAGCTCCAACTAAAACTTGGAGCCTCATGCATGCTCATCTCAAGTCCAAGCAGGATCCTCGCATCCGTTCTCCTCCGCCGTTCTTCAACGGCCCCCAGCTATTTCACCCTCAGCCAACCCCGCTTCGTCGCCACCCAACCGGAGGCCCGCCATGTCTGACCAAGAACGCCTCTCCACCATCCAAAGCTACGCCTGGACCCTCGAACTGCTGGGCGAAGCCCTGGTCCAGCACGACGAAATGCTCGAGTGCGAACACAACCCGCGTCTGAGTTTTCGCAACACGGCCGGTATCCATCAGGCGATCCGGATCATCAGCCGGTTGGCCAGTGAGCAGTGTGGGAAGGTAATGGAACGAAGCGAGCAGGGTCTGGAGCGTTAGGCCAGATCGTCGATCAAGGGTGGGGCCAGATAGCAACAGTGAGGCTGGCCCTCAACTGACAGCGATCTGGTCCTTTTTGCCTGTGAAGCTGGCTGCGTGGCGGATGGAAAGGGCTTTGCCCGTGTTCGCGGGGCAAGCCCGTCGCCCATGGTGATGGCGCTAGCTTTTGAGTTTTGTGCATGACAGTTGCTCTCGCAAGGCCAATGGCAAGTCCTGGTACTGAGACCATTCCACAACCCCCGAGCCCCGGAAAAACGCGGGGCTGGAATCTTTCCAAGCCGGCGCTAGCCTCAGAAGCCCCAGCGTCCTCTCAGCTACCAGCCATCAGCCTTCGGGTGGCCTTTTCGCAGGGGCGGTCAATACTTCTCTCTATACGCAGGCGTGTTCCTGGTGGCGCGCGCCGCTGGGAGGTGTCTGGTGAACAAATTAACGATTGTGGGTGCCGGCCTGGTCGGCGAGGCGGCGGCGCAGATCATCGCCCGGGATGAGTTGTGCCGTGAGCTGGTGTTGATGGACGTGCAGGGTGAACTGGCGCAGGGCAAGGCGCTGGACGTTTGGCAGGCGGCTGTGGATTCAGGTTCCGATACCCACGTTCACGGCGGGGCCAAAGCCGAGATGCTGGAGGGCTCCGAACTGGTGGTGATCACGGCGGGCGTGCCGCGCAAGCCCGGCCAGTCGCGTCAGGATGTATTGAGTACCAACCTGCCAATCATCGACAGCATCATGGCGGATATCAAGCACCACGCGCCGACAGCGACGGTGCTGGTGGTGTCCAACCCGGTCGATGTGCTCACCTACCGCGCCTGGAGCGTCAGCGGGCAGGGGCGCGACAAGGTGTTCGGGCAGGCGGGGGTGCTGGATACCGCGCGCATGAAGTGCTTCATCGCCGAGCAAACCGGGTTTTCTGCACGGGATATCACGGCGCTGGTGCTGGGCGGGCATGGCGACAGCATGGTACCGCTGATGCGCTACTGCCAAGTCGGCTCGGTGCCGCTGTCGCACTTCCTGTCCAGCGAGCAGATCGAACAGATTGTCGAGCGCACCCGTAAGGGCGGCGGCGAGATTCTGGGGTTGAAGAAGACGGGGAGCGCCTGCGATGCGCCGGGCGTGGCTATTGCACAGATGGTTGATGCGATCGCCAATAGGAGGAACCGTATTTTGCCGGCGGTGGCGATTCTTGAGGGCGAGTATGGGCGAACGGATATCGCCATGGGTGTGCCCTGCGTACTGGCAGAGAAGGGGCTTGAGCGGATTATCGAGTTGCCGCTGGATGCGCAGGAACAGGCGATGTTCGACCACTCGGCAGACCAGGTGGCGCGGGATATTGCAGAGATGAAGGCGTTGTAGGGCTTGAAGCGTCATGCATCGGGTGTGGCGGCTCGGGCAGTGGGGGAACATTTTGCCTCCGTACCTGTCACACCCGTTCATTGGGATTCAGACCCACCATTACCAAGGAGAGGTAGGCATGGCTTTCGACGCTTTTATCCAAATCGACGACATCGCTGGCGAAGCGCTGGATGAGCAGTACACCAACTGGATCGAGATCAACGGCTATAACTTCGGTGTCAATCAAAGCACGTCCGCTACCGCAAGCTCTTCCGGCGGTGCAACGTCGGGGCGTACCACCTTGACCAACTTTACGTTCACCAAGTTTCTCGACAGCGCGAGCTGCAAGCTGCTGGAAGCCAGCTGCTCGGGCCAGCATCTCAAGGAAGTAAAACTTGCGCTTTGCCGGGCAGGCACCGACAAACTCAAATATTACGAGATCGTGCTGGAAGAGGTCATCATCGCCGACTACTCGCAGAATGCAAGCTCGGGCGTTCCCATCGAAATCGTCCAGTTGAACTATGGGCGTATCAAGACCACCTATACCCGCCAGAAACGTTCCGACGGCAGCGGTGGCGGGAATGTCGCCGGCGGTTGGGACCGGATCAACAACAAGAAGTACGCGTGAGGTAGGGCCATGTCCGAAGCACGCAGCTTCATCAACCCCAGAACCCAGTCTTATCAGTCGCTTAAAGCCAGCACACCGTTGTCGGGGTATGCCAAGAGCAAGTTCGATGTGTTGAATGCCCACATTGCCAACAGCGTGGTCATGGCCGGGGAGTTGGTCATCCTGGGTGACGCTGGTACTCCTTCCTGCACCAGCCACGAAGCATTACTGATGGCCAAAGCTGTCGAGGTGCACGCTGGCCTGCTAACTAGCGGCGTAGACGCGGATGATTTTTTTCTCGAGCACTTCGACTTGCTGCAGAGCTTGCTGGCTAACGCCTCGATTGGGGCGGGCGCCGCTAGCGAGGGCTGGAGCAAGCACCTGACCAATATCAAGACCACCCTTGTAGAAATCGAGAAACTGCACCGCGACTACCTCAGTTCTGGCACTCTCGCTGCCCGTGATGCCTTCTACGCCAAGCGCTCTGCACTTTTCATGAAGCTTGAAAAGCAATTGGGCAACGTTGCTGCGTATGGTTCTGGTTTACGCCGTCAGGGCAAGATCAAGCAGGCATTGGGCATCTCGACCCGCAGTTATCTGCATACCGGCGAGATTTCCGGTTATGCCGAAAAGGTATCTGGCGTTGCCAGGGCGTCGAACTTGGTGAAAAGGGGCACTTATATCGGTACTGCGCTGGATGTGGCGTCCACCGGCCTCTCAATTCATAAGGCCTGCACCACGGGCCGGGAGGATCAGTGTCGGCGCGCCAAGTATGTCGAAACCTCGACGTTGATGGGTAGCCTGGCGGGCGGCAGCGCCGGGGGCTATTTGGGGGGTATGGCAGGCACCGGTATTTGTGCCGTCGTTCTGGGGGTCACTACAGGCGGCCCCGGTGCACTTGCTTGTGCTGTCGTCGGAGGAGCAGTGGGCGGTAAAGTCCTCGGAGATGCCGGGGGCAAGGGGGGCGAGATATTTGGTGACTTTTTGTATGGCGAGGTATCGGAGTGAATGAAGTTGAGCCTGGGCTAATTGCGATTCTGATTCTTGCACCCATGATGCTGGCGATGGTCGTACAGTGTTTCATCGCACATAAATACACTGAGTACTACGAGTCGTTGCTAACGCGCTGTAGCTTCGTGACCGGCAATAAAATCACGTTTCAACATGCAGGCCTTCTGGGCAAGGTTATGCGTACGGGTTTGATCTCCATGGTGCTGGCTATACCGAGCCTCTTCGTGCGCAGGGGGTTGATTGACTTCGATGAAGTCAAACGTTTCCCCTCAAGCATGAGACGACTGCTGGTGAGTCTGTTGGTCATTCACATCCTGCTGGCAACCGCGCTGATTATTTTCACTTACGCGTAGCCTGGCCGCTCCTGCATGGGGCGCGGTCAGGCCTGTCGGTTTTGCACGAGCCGTGCAGCCCTCAGCGCTGATAAGCCTTGCCAAAATGCCGTTCCAGGCGCGCCTGCAGCAGTTCCAGCAGTATCGACAGCACCCAGTAGATCACGGCGGCGGTGGTCAGCATTTCCAGGTAGCGATAGCTCGAACGCCCATACGACTGCGCCAGAAACATCACCTCCCAAACCCCCATCACGGAAATCAGCGACGAGTCCTTGAGCATCGAAATGAACTGGTTGGCGGTGGGCGGAATGATCACCCGCATGGCCTGGGGCAGGATGATGTGGCAGAAGATCTGCGGCGTGCGCATGCCCAGCGCCAATGCTGCTTCACGTTGCCCGCGGGCCACGCCGAGGATGCCGGCGCGGAAGATCTCGCTCAGGTAGGCGCCGTAGTTCAGCGACAAGGCAATGATGCCGGCGCTGATGGCGCCGGGTACCAGGCCCACCTGCGGCAGCCCCAGGTAGATCAGCAGAATCTGGATCAGCAGCGGTGTGCCACGGAAGAACGAGGTGTAGAAGCTGGCCACACCCACCAGCACCGCGCTGTTGGATAACCGTGCCAGCGCGGCGGCAAAGCCGAGCAGCACGGATACCACCATCGAGCACAGGCACAGGAACAGGGTCAGTGCGGCGCCTTGCAGAAAACCATTGGGCCCCAGCTTGAAACCGGCCAGGTTGGGAAACTTCTCCAGAATGATGGCGAACTTCAGGTCAAAGCTGAGGAAGAAGGCGACAAACAGCCCGAACAGCGCCAGCCAGGTCAGCAGTAACCGGGTGCGAAATCCGAACAGGCCGGCGCCCGCAGGCTTTGCCACGGGCTTGGGGGAGGGAGGGAAGGTGCTCATTTGCTGATGTCGGCGCCAATCCATTTCTGCGACAGCTTGGCCAGGGTGCCATCAGCCTTCAGCTCGGCGAACACCTGGCGTACCTTGGCATCCCACTCGGGGTCGCCTTTTTCGATGGCCACTGCGTTGGGCTCTTCATACAGCGGCGCGCCGGCCAGATTGAAGCGCTTGTCCTGCTGCAGGCGCGGCTGCGCGGTCACCAGGTTGGTAATGATGGCGTCCAGGCGCACGCCAGTGCCCAGGCCCAAGTCCTGGAAGGCGACGTTTTCAGTGTCGTAGGGCGCAGCCTGCACGAAGTCGAACGGGTAATCGATCTTCTGGTCTTCCTTGCCTTCAATGACCAGGTTCTTGTTCAGGTAGCTTTCGTAGCTCGATGCACTGATCGAACCCACCTTACGGCCTTCCAGGTCTTTGGCACCATGGATGCGCTCATCCGAGGCATTGACCACGATCACGGCGGGCGATGCGTAATACTCCACGGGGAAGTCGAACACCTCGGCGCGCGCCTTGCTCGGGGTCATCGAGCAAATGCAGATGTCGTAGCGCCCGCTCCAGCGGCCAGCGGCAATCACGTCCCAGGACGGTGTTTCCAGGCGCAGTTTGACGCCGAGCTTGTCGGCCACTGCCTTGGCCACGTCCACGTCGTAACCGTCGAGCTGGTTATGGTCATTGAGGAAGGAAAACGGCGGGTAGCTTTCCATCAGCACATTGACCATTTCCTTGCGCGATTCAACCCGCTCCAATGTGGCGCCAGCAAAGGCTTGGGTGGCAGTTGCGAGCAGTACAAGGCCCGCACCCAGCAGAGAAGAAAATCGCATGTACATACCTGATATGTTGGGCAAATGGGTGATAGGGTATTTAATAGTTATAACCCCAATCCCCATAATGAATTTTATTCATAAGAACCTTCAGAGAAGTTATATGGCAGAGCGAACGATGGTAATTCTGGACGGTGGCATGGGCCGAGAGCTGCAGCGCAGCGGTGCACCGTTTCGCCAGCCCGAGTGGTCGGCGCTGGCGCTGAGCGAGGCGCCGGAGGCGGTCGTGGGCGTGCATGCAGCCTTCATCGATGCGGGTGCGCAGGTCATCACCAGCAACAGCTATGCGGTAGTGCCGTTCCACATCGGTGAAGAACGCTTTGCCGCCGAAGGGCGACAGCTGGCCCATATCGCAGGCCAGCTCGCGCGGCACGCGGCAGATAGCGGCGCGCACCCGGTCAGGGTGGCAGGTTCGCTGCCGCCGCTGTTCGGGTCCTACCGGCCCGACCTGTTCCAGCCCGAGCGTGTGGCAGAGGTGCTGTCCCCGCTGCTTCAGGGCCTGGCCCCGCATGTCGACCTGTGGCTGGCCGAAACCCAGAGTTCCGTGGCCGAAGTGCGGGCCATACATAGCCATTTGCCGGCAGACGGCAGGCCGTTCTGGGTGTCCTTCACCCTGCAGGACGAGGACGTCGACGACGTTCCGCGCCTGCGCTCCGGTGAACCGGTGGCCGAAGCCATCGAGGCCGCAGCCAGCCTGGGGGTGGCTGCGGTGTTGTTCAACTGCAGCCAGCCGGAGGTGATCGGCACCGCCATTGATGTCGCGCGCTCGGTCATCGAGCGACACAACGCCGAGATTGCCATCGGCGCCTATGCCAACGCCTTCCCGCCGCAGCCCAAAGAAGCCACTGCCAACGATGGCCTGGACGAACTGCGCGAAGACCTCGATCCGCCGGGTTATCTGGCATGGGCCAAGGACTGGCGTGCGCGTGGTGCCAGCATGGTCGGCGGTTGCTGTGGCATCGGCCCGGAGCACATCGCCGAGCTGAAGCGCAACCTCGCCTAAGCGCCTACGTGGCCGGGCGGCTTTTTCAGCGCCCGGCCCGCAGCCATTAAAAAAAACGCCACTCAGACCCGGATTCCATCGTTTTTCAGGCCCCCGCCATCTCCCTATAGTCCGCTGAAGGCCGATGCTGCATCGGTGTACACAACTCAGCTGGGCGGGAACCGGATATGAACAACAACGAAAAATTCGAGGGCAATGCTGCGGCCGGTGTGGGGACGCGGGTCGTGTGGAGCGGGGAGCAGGTGCAGCACCCGTACAACGCCACGCAGACCCCGATCGTGGTCAGCGCCGCTTATGGCTACAACGATATCGATGCCTGGTACGACGTGGCGCAGGGCAAGCAGCCTGGCTTCATCTACAGCCGCATGAGCAACCCCACGGTCGCCACGCTGGAAGCAAAACTGGCCGAACTGGAGCAAGCCGAGTCGGCAGTCGCGTTCAGCAGCGGCATGGCGGCCATCAGTGCCGTGCTGCACACCTTCCTGTCCAACGGCAAACGCGTGGTGTCGACCCGCGACAGCTATGGCGGCACCAACAAGATCTTCGAAGAGTTCCTGCCGCGCATGGGCGTGCAAGTGTGCCTGTGCGATACCTTGGACACTGAAGTGCTGGAGCGCGAGATTGCCGCCGGTTGCGACCTGCTGTACCTGGAAACGCCCACCAATCCGACGCTGAAGGTGCTGGACATTCGTCGGCTGAGCGCCGCTGCGCACAAGGTGGGGGCGCTGGTGGTGGCCGACAACACCTTTGCCACGCCACTGAACCAGAACCCGCTGGCGCTGGGCGTGGATGTGGTGGTGCACAGCGCGACCAAGTTTCTGTCCGGGCATGGTGACGTGTTGGGTGGTGTCGTCTGCGGCGCGGAGTCGTTGATGGCCCAAGTGCGTCACTACCGGGAAATCAACGGTGCGGCGCTGGACCCGTTCTCAGCCTACCTGATCATCCGCGGTATCAAGACCCTGGCAGTGCGCCTGCGCCAGCAGCAAGCCAGTGCCATGGCGCTGGCCCTTTACCTGAGCACCGAGCCGCTGGTCGAGGCGGTGAACTACCCAGGTTTGCCGGCGCATGCCGGGCATGCCATTGCCAAGGCGCAAATGCGCGGTTTTGGCGCCATTGTCAGCTTTGTGCTGAAGGGCGGCATGCCAACCGTGGCTCGTTTGCTACCGCAACTGAAGTATGCCCATCGGGCCGGCAACCTCGGCGCGGTAGAAACCATCTATGGCCCGGCGCGCACGACCAGCCATGTCGAGAACACGTTGGAAGAGCGTCTGGCGCTGGGCATTTCCGAAGGGCTGGTGCGCATTTCAGTGGGTATCGAGGAAACCGATGACCTGCTGGCGGACCTGGCACAGGCCTGTGCATCGGTGCGTCAGGAACTGGCCGCAGCAAAGGAATTGCACACTGACGCGTATGCCTGCCAGAGCCAAGTGCAGGCCTGAGGCTGGCGCGTAGCACTCACCCATGCGGTGGGTGCCACTTCATGAAGTCGAACAAAAACAATATGCAAGGCAACTCGATTCGCTCTGCCAAGACGAGGTCGTTGCTACGTCCTTGCCCGCCAACTTTCATGAGTAACCCACAATGTCCGTGCAAACAACCACAACTAGAAATGCCTCGGCGCATACCTTCAAGCAGGATATGCAAACCCGCCACATCGTCATGCTGGCACTGGGCGGTGTGATAGGGACCGGCCTGTTTCTCACCTCGGGCTACACCGTTAACCAGGCCGGCCCATTGGGCGCGGTCATCGCCTACATACTCGGCGCAATCATGGTGTACCTGGTCATGATGTGCCTGGGCGAACTGGCGGTACACATGCCGGAAGTCGGCTCGTTCAGCAGCTATGCCACGCGTTACCTCGGCCCGGGCACCGGTTACATGGTGGCCTGGATGTACTGGCTGACCTGGACGGTGGCCATCGGCTCCGAATTCACCGCCGCTGGCATCCTGATGGTGCGCTGGTTCCCCGACACGCCGGTATGGATGTGGAGTGCGCTGTTCGGTGCCGCGGTGTTCATCAGCAATATCATTTCGGTGCGATCGTTCGCCGAAACCGAATTCTGGTTGTCGCTGGTCAAGGTGTTGGCCGTCATTGCCTTTTTGGTGGTGGGCGGCGGGGCCATTCTGGGTGGCTTCGAGATCCAGCAGGCGCACAGTGCAGGGCTGGGCAATTTCACCCGTGAAGGGTTGTTCCCCACCGGTTTCTGGTCAATTGCCATGACCCTGCTGGCAGTGGCCTTCGCGTTCTCGGGTACCGAGCTGATCGGCATCGCTGCCGGTGAAACCAAAGACCCGGAAAAAAACGTGCCCAAGGCCATTCGCACCACGGTCCTGCGCCTGGCGCTGTTCTTCATCGGCACCATCTTTGTACTGGCCACCTTGCTGCCGCGTGAACAGGCCGGGGTTATTGAAAGCCCGTTCGTGATGGTCTTTGCGATGATTGGTATCCCGTATGCGGCTGATATCATGAACTTCGTCATCATCACCGCGCTGCTGTCTGCCGCCAACTCGGGCCTCTACGCCGCTTCGCGCATGCTCTGGACCCTTAGCGACCAAGGCAACATGCCCCGCCGTTACGCCACGCTGTCGCGCCGCGGCACCCCCTTCAATGCGATCGTGCTGAGCATGGCTGGCGGCATGGCTTCGCTGTTGAGCAGTGTGTTCGCCCCCGACACTATCTACCTGGCGCTGGTGTCGATTTCAGGGTTGGCCGTGGTGGTGGTGTGGATCAGCATCGCGGCCAGCCAGATCGCATTCCGCCGTCATTACATCGCCAGCGGCGGCAAGCTCGAGGACCTCAAGTTCCGGGTGCGTGGCTACCCGTTCGTACCACTGGGGGCCATTTTCTGCTGCGTACTGGCCTGCGTCGGCATTGCCTTCGACCCTGCTCAGCGTGTTGCCTTGTACTTCGGCTTGCCCTTCATTGCCTGGTGCTACCTGGCCTATTGGCTGACGTGCAAGTATCGCAGCCGCCGTACGGGCCCGGTGGAAATTGTCGCCCCAGGTTCCGAGGCCGCCTGAGCAGGTGATACTAGGCCACCGGAACCTAGCCACGAGAAGCCGCCGATGACTCAGAAAACCCTGCCTCCCCTGAACTGGCTGAGAGCCTTCGAAGTGTCGGCGCGTTACTTGAACTTCACCCATGCGGCAGAAGAGCTGCACCTTACCCAAGGGGCCGTGAGCCAGCAGATTCGCCACCTGGAAAGCCAATTGGGTGTGGCGCTGTTCAAGCGCCTGCCGCGCGGGTTGGGGCTGACCGAAGAAGGGCAGTCCTACCTGCCGGTGGTGCAGGACGCCATCAGCCGCCTTGCCGTCGGCACCAATGAAATCTTCGGGCAACGCCAGCGTCGGCCCCTGAAGGTGCGGGGCAGCCTGTCGTTCCTGCACTTCTGGCTGGCCCCGCGGCTGGCCGACTTTCGGCGTTCGCACCCGCAGGTGGACATCCGCTACATCAGCAACCTGTGGGTCAAGGAGCTGGATGCCGAAGATGATCTGGAAATCCGCTGGGGCAGCGGGCAGTGGGCCGGGGTGGAGGCGCAGCGCCTGACCCGCGACGTGCTGGTGCCGGTGTGCGCACCCGCGCTGCTTGCCGGTTGCCCGCTGCGCGATCCGCGCGACCTGGCGCGTGTGCCGTTGCTGCATGTGCTGGGTTACGAGGAGGGGTGGGGCTACTGGCTGGAGCGGGTCGGTGCCGATCAGGTCGATTCTTCCAGCGGCCTGCAGTTCGACACGCTGGTGTCGACCCTGCGCATGGCTGAGCTGGGGCTGGGGGTGGCGCTGGCACGCTCGTCGCTGGTAGAGGACCTGCTGCAGGAGGGACGGCTGGTCGCTCCTTTTACCCAGCGTATCGAGGCAAGCGAGTCGTTTTTCCTGGTACGCGGCCTGGGTGAAGCGTTGTCCCCGGATGCCCAGGCGTTCAGCCATTGGCTGGTGGCCATGGCGCATCGTTAACTTATGTAGCTATCTGGAGCACCGATGCAGTACACATCCACGCGCGGCAACGAGACACGGGTCGATTTCCGCACGGCATTGCTTTCTGGCCTGGCCGACGATGGCGGGCTTTATGTGCCCACCTCGGTGCCGGTGTTCAGCCCACAGGAAATTGCCAGCTGGTCGTGGTTGCCCTTCGACGAACTGGCCTGGCGGGTAATGGCACCGTTTGTCGGCGATACCCTCGACGAGCCTACGCTCAGGGCGCTGGTCAGCGACAGCTATCGCGGGTTCCGCCACCGCGGCATTGCGCCGTTGCAGCAGCTTGGCCATAACGAATGGATCCTGCAGCTTTTCCATGGGCCTACCCGGTCCTCCAAGGACTTTGCCGCGCAGTTGCAGGCGCGCTTTATCCGGCACTTTCTGGGGGCGGAGTGCGAGCGGGTCATGCTGGTCGGTGCCAGCAACGGCGATACCGCAGTAGCGGCTATCGAAGCGTTGCGGCATTGCCCTGCAGCAGGCTTGCTGGCGCTATACCCCAGTGCAGGCACGCCCGCTGACCGAGCGGCAGTGATGCGTAGCGCCGCGTCCGACAGCGTGAGCTGCGTGGCCGTGGATGGCAGCTTTGACGATTGCCAGTCGCTGGTGTCGGCGCTGCTGCGTGACTGGCCATGCCCCGGGCTGATTCCGGTCAGCTTCAACTCCACCAACTGGGTCGGCGTGCTGGCGCAGATCGTGTTCTATTTCCACGCGGCGCTGCAGCTCGGTGGCGGGATACGCCCGGTCGGGTTCAGCATCCCCACGGCCAGTTTTGCCGAGATTTACGCGGGGTTCCTTGCCCAGAAAATGGGCTTGCCGATCAACCAGATCATCGTCTCCACCAACCGCAACGATGCCTTGCATCGGTTCATCCACTGCAACCGCTACAGCCGTGGTTCACCCAGCCAGACCTTGTCACCGGTCATGGACTTTTCGCTGTTCTCCAACCTGGAGCGCTTCGTTTGGGAACTGTATGACCGCGATGGTGGGGCGACCCGGGCGCTGATGGAGCACTTCGAGGCGTGTGGCGAGCTGAGCATCGGCAACCGCCAGTGGTTGCATGCGCGCATGCTGTTCGACTCCTATGCCGTGGACGACGTGCTGATTCGCGAAGAAATTGTCACGCTGTTCCACGAAACGGGCAGCGCAGTAGACCCCCATGCCGCAACCGGGGTATTCGCCGGGCGCCTGCACCGGCGCAACATCGGTGCGCCCATCGTCACGCTGGGGCAGTTTGCCCCCGAAAAGTCTGCCGGGCTGCTGGCGGAGCTGGGGGCCTGGCACGGTGAGGTGCCCGCCGGCGCGGTCGGCACAGCGGGCGATGGGCCGCTGTTGGCACCTGACGATCTGGCCGGTGTTCATGCCTTGTTGGCCCGGTTGCAGGCTGGGCGATGAAGCGCATCCTCGACCCACTGGACGAGCGCATTCTCGCCGAGCTCACCGCCAATGCGCGTATCGCCCACGCCGAGTTGGGGTTGAAGGTGAACCTGTCGCGCAATGCGGTACGCCAGCGCATCGAGCGCCTGGAGCGCGACGGCGCCATTCAGGGTTATACCCTGCGCATCGGTGAGGGCAGGCGGCCGGCGTCGTTGATCAACGCGGTGATCTTCGTCTACCGCTATGACCGCATGCGCGGTGAGGCGGTACTCGATGCGCTGCGCCAGATCCCCGAGGTGATCCAGTGTGAAGTGCTCAGCGGCGAGTTCGACCTGATGTTGCGCGTCGAGGCCTCCAGCCCGGAGCGGGTGCACCATGTGTGGAAGGAAATCGCTGCCATGCCCGGGGTGGAGAACACGGTGACTTCGTTCGTCCTGGCCGCGGTGGTCTGAACCGCGTCTTTGCATTGGCTAGCACAACGCCGCCTGGGTTCGCGCCCAGGCGGCGTTGTGCGTTCTGCCCTGGCGCAAGCGTGCGTTTTGCACTGGCCAGATTGGCCAATAAATACAGCGAATTGCCATATTCAACTGGCAGTGCTCGGCTCTTACGCTTGTCCTCATCGACCCACTGCCTGGACAGGACAGCAAACCATGACCGAATACAAAATTGCACTCGTTGGCTTTGGTGGCGTTAACCGCGCGCTTGCCCAACTGATCGCCGAACGCAATGCGCGCTGGCAGCAAGAGTTGGGCTTTGGCCTGAAAATCGTTGGTGTCACCGACTTGTTCCTGGGGTCGGTGATCGACCGCGACGGCCTGGATGCCGCCATGCTGGCCGCACTGCCGGCCCAGAAGGGCGCACTGGCGCAACTCCCTCAAGGTTCGGCCGAGGCGTTCAATGAGGCGGTGATCAAGCAATCAGGCGCCGACATCATCGCCGAGGCCACATTCACCAACCCCAAGGACGGTGAGCCGGCAGCAACCTTCTGCCGCTGGGCGCTGGAGGCGGGCAAGCACGTGGTGACCACCAACAAGGGGCCGATTGCCTTGCATGCCCAGGCGCTCAAGGCTTTGGCCAAGGCCAACGATGTGTCGTTCGAATATGAAGGCGCCGTGATGAGCGGCACGCCGGTACTGCGCATGGCGCGCCAGACCCTGGCGGGCGCCGGCCTGGTGGGTTTCGAGGGCATTCTCAACGGGACTTCGAACTATGTGCTCACGCGCATGGAGGAAGGGCTTGGCTTCAACGAGGCGGTGGCCCAGGCACAAGCGCTTGGCTTTGCCGAGGCTGACCCGACCGCCGATGTGGAAGGCCATGACGTACGCCTGAAGGTGGTGATCCTCGCCAATGAGTTGCTCGGCGCCTGTCTGCAGGTGGGTGATGTGGCCTGCAGCGGTATCAGTGCCATCGACAGCGCCGCTATCGAGCAAGCACGGGCGGCGGGCGAGCGCTGGAAGCTGATCGGCAGTGCCCGCCGTGAAGCCGGTGGTTCGGTGCGAGCCAGCGTCGAAGCGATGCTGTTGCCTGGCCATCACCCCCTGGCGGGTATTTCAGGCGCCACCAATGCGCTGGCGTTCGACACCGAGTTGCTGGGGGCTGTAACTGTGTCCGGCCCGGGGGCGGGGCGCATCGAAACGGCTTTTGCCCTGCTGTCGGACATTGTCGCCATTCACGCGGCCGGCCATTCGGCCTGAGGAGCAACGTTCATGAGCCTGACTTCCGTATCGCGGGCGCTTGTTCAGCAACCCGCCTTGATCGATGTGTACAACCCCTTCGATGGCAGCCTGGTTGGCAGCGTCGACAACCTCGGCGCAGAAGCGGTGCCTGCATTGCTCGCCCGTGCCCGTCAGGGTGTGCGTGAAAGCGCGGCGCTGCCCCGGCACCGCCGGGCGCACATTCTTGAACACGCCGCTCAGCTCATTGAACGGGATGCGGCAGACTTTGCCGGCCTGATCGTCGATGAAGCGGGCAAGACCCTGCGCCAGGCCGAAAAAGAGGTCAAACGCTGCATCAACACGCTCAAGCTGTCTGCCGAAGAGGCGCGGCGCAACGCCGGTGAGGTGGTGCCTTTCGATGCCTATGAAGGCTCCGAGTCGCGTCAGGGCTGGTTCACCCGCGAGCCGTTGGGGTTGATCCTGGCCATTACTCCGTACAACGACCCGCTTAACCTGGTGGCGCACAAGCTGGGGCCAGCACTTGCAGGGGGCAATGCGGTCATTCTGAAACCCTCGGAACTAGCCCCTCTTTCTGCCCTGAAACTGGTGCAGTACCTGGTTGATGCAGGGCTGCCGGAGGCCGTCGTTACCGTAGCCACGGGGGGCGCCGAACTGGGCAAGGCGCTGGTGGCTGTGCGTGAGGTGCGCATGGTTTCCTTTACGGGCGGTTTCGCTACGGGCGAACAGATTGCGCACGGGGCTGGCTTGAAAAAGCTTGCCATGGACCTTGGCGGCAATGCCCCGGTGCTGGTGCTCAAGGACTGCGACCTTGAGGCCACGGTCGAGTCGTGTGTGTCGGGCGCGTTCTGGGCGGCCGGGCAGAACTGCATCGGCACCCAGCGCATTCTCGTAGATGCCTCGATCTATGAGGCGTTCCGCGAACGCTTCGTGGCATTGACCCAGGCGATGGTCTGGGGCGATCCGGGCCGGCGCGAAACGGATATGGGGCCGATGATCACCGAAGCGGCTGCCCGACAGATCGAAGAACGCGTCAACCAGGCGCTTGAGGGCGGTGCCCGCCTGCTCTGCGGCCACCAGCGTCAGGGGGCGATCTATGCGCCGACAGTGCTCGAAAGCGTTGACCCCGTCAGTCGGCTGTGGCTTGAGGAGGTTTTTGCGCCGGTGGTGATGCTGGCGCCCTTCGAGACTGTCGAGCAGGCGATAGCGCTGGCCAATGCCCCGGAGTACAGCTTGCATGCCGGTGTGTTCACCCGAGACCTGTCGCTGGCGTTGAGCCTGGCCCGGCGTATCGAGGCCGGCGGTGTAATGATCAACGACTCTTCCGACTACCGCTTCGATGCCATGCCATTTGGTGGCGCCAAGTATGGGAGTCTTGGGCGTGAGGGGGTGCGGTTCGCCTACGAGGACATGACCCAACCCAAAGTCGTCTGTTTCAACCAGATGGGTTGAGGGGGAGGGTACCTCGATGATCACTCGCTACGGATCAAGCGCGCGGATGTCACTGGCGGTCAGTTACAGGGGCCTGTTCGAAACGGCAGGCATCGTGGCCGATGACCTGCAACAGGATGTGCAGGGGCAGTTGCGTCAGGCGCTGAGCGTGATCGACGGCCTGATGGTGCAGGCCAACGTCGGCAAGGCGCAGCTGACGCGGGTTCAGATGTGGCTTGCCGACTACCGCCACTTCGACCTGGTCAACGAAGTCTACGACGCCTGGTTGCAAGGCTGTGCAAAACCGGTGCGGGCCTGCGTGGGCGCCGACCTGGGGGATGGCTACCTGGTAGAGGTGCAGGTGTTCGCTGTGTGCCCCGAATAGTCTTTTTCTCTATGACGAGTGCCACGGGTCAGCGCACAAACCGTGGTACCGCCCGTACATAGATCAGTTCACTCACCAGCTCTACCAAGGTTTGTGTGATCACCGCCGCTGCCGCCAACCCGCGCATCTCTTCTGGCAACGCCAGCGCCAGCGGCAGCACCACCAGTGAGTTGCGCGTGGCTGCGCTGAAGGTCACCGAGCGTGCCTCGCTGGCAGGCAGGCGCAGCAGGCGCGCACAGATAAAGCCGAGCACCGGCGCCAGCAGCATGAAGCCGATGTATACCGGAACCACCGGCAGCAAACGGTCGAAATCACGCAGTACCACGACAATCTGCGAAGCGATCACCACCATCAGCACCAAGGCCATGGCCGGCACCGGCAACCACGCCCAAGCGTCGTTCCAGGTCGCGACGGCGCGCGAGCGCCGGGCACCGGCGCTGGTGAGTACCGCGAGGGCCATCGGCACCACGATCAACAGCACGAAAGCTTCCATGAACGGAGTGATGGAGATTGCCACCTGGCTGCTGCCACCCAGCATCAGGGCCAGGTACACCGGCAGCAGCACCAGTTGCGCCAGCAATAACAGGGGGGTGGCGGCCAGGGTCAGGCGTGAGTCGCCTTTGCCAATGTGGGTGAACACCACCACGTAGTCGATGCAGGGCGTAAGCAGCACCAGCAAGGCCCCGACGAGGATCGCCGGGTGTTCCACCAGCCCGCGGGTGATGGCCCAGACAAGCAGCGGAACGAGAATGAAATTGGCCAGTAGCAGGGCCGTGATGAAGCGGCGGTTACCCAGGCCCTGGCGCAGGTCGAGGAAGGGTATTTGCAGGAACATCGCGTACATCAGCACGGCGATGGCGGGGGTGATCAGGGCTTCAAGCTGGCGCGCAGTGTCGCTGGCCAGCAGGCCGAAAACGATCGCGGCCAGTACGGCGGCGAAGTAGATGGGGATCTGCCGGGTTTCGAGTTGCTCTCTGGTCAAGGTGTGGCCTGTGGTTGGTGGTGTCAAACAGGGTAATACGTGATGGCACGTGGCTGCTCGAAATCATTCCCTGTGGGAGATCACCCAGCCCTTCCGGGCTGCGCTGTCGCGCAGCAAACATGAGGTGTACGGCTTTAGATCCGCAGCGACGCTGACATGTTGAAAAAGAAAAGGCGGTTGGCCCGGTAGGGCCAGCCGCCTTTTGCTTTGTTAGGGTTCGTGTGCGCGGGACAGAGATCGTAGCCAGCACTGGTGTGTGTGCGCACACCCGCGTGGGAGAGTGATCCGCACGGTATCGGCGTGAAGTCCCTGTAGGCATCAGCTGATTCAGCTGTGACCACGTATGAGAGAGTGAACCCTTTCGCCACCGTGTGCCCCGCGCGCCCTTTATCCTGCGAGGATTCATCATGGCGCGCAAGCCTTCCAAGCAACGCTTTACCGTCGTCCATCCCGATTGCGCGGCGATCGATGTCGGTGGTCGAGAGCATTTCGTGGCGGTCGATCCCCGGCACGAAAATCCCGTCCAGTCGTTCACGTCCTTTACTGACGACCTGCTCAAGATGGCTAACTGGCTTGAAAGCCTGGGGATCAAGGTCGTTGCCATGGAATCTACGGGAGTTTATTGGATTCCAATTTACGAGATTCTCAGCGAGCGCGGTTTTGAGGTTTATCTCGTCAATGCCAGAGCAACTCGACAAATCACGGGCCGTAAATCAGATGTGCTGGATTGCCAGTGGATTTGGCAACTGATGACTCATGGACTGCTCAGAGGCGCATTCCGCCCCGATGATCTGACCTGCTGCGTCCGGTCATTGGTCAGGCAGCGTGCTTCCAAAGTGAAAGACCAGGCGCAGACGCTGAACCGGATGCAAAAGGCCATGAGCCAAATGAACATCCAGCTGGCCAATGTCATCAGTGATATTTCCGGCGTAACTGGCATGAAGATTTTGCGAGCCATCTGCGCAGGTGAACGGGACCCAGTGCAACTGGCTGAACTGACCGACCGCCGCATCAAGGCAGGCAAGGAGGCTGTCGCTCGGAGTCTTCATGGCAATTGGCGGCGCGAGCATTTGCATGCGCTAACTCAGGAATTGGCTGCCTATGACTTCCTGGAGCAGCAAATTGCTGATTGTGACGACGCCATAAAAGCCGCGTTAGAGCAGTTGCCGGTGCTGCAAAACAAGCCAGAGCCATCCAATAAGCCTTTACGGAGCCCGCACCGAAACGGTGCCCGACAGACTGAATTGCATCAGACATTGTGGAAGGTTCTTGGCGTGGACCTAACCGCAATTCCAACCATTGGGGTGGACACTGCATTAGTGCTGGCAGGGGAGATCGGTACAGATCTATCACGCTTCCCGTCCTCACAGCACTTCTGCTCTTGGTTGGGACTGTCTCCCCCTACCCGAATTTCCGGCGGTCATCGACTGGCAGGTGGCGGGCCAAAAATAGTCAATCGAGCAGCTCAAGCACTCAAGCAGGCTGCATCCAATGCCCGTAACGACAAGGGTTTCATTGGTGCATCGCACCGAGCCAGGCTGACTCGAATGGATACCAGCTGCGCCATCAAGGCCACTGCGCATCAGTTGGCACGTCTGGTGTACAACCTTTTAACCAAGAAGCAGGCTTATGTTGAAAAAGGTCTTGAGGAGTTCGAAACCAGAAGCCAAGACCGGCAGGTCCGGGCTTTGCTCCGCAAAGCCCGGAAACTGGGGTATCAGCTGGTGGCCGCTTGAGTGCTTAGAAAACAGTGGGTTGCATTTTGTTTGATGAGAGCGGGCGTGCCCGCGAACACCGGCGCAGCCGGTGCCATCCACCGCGTAGCCTTCTTCGCGGGCACGCCCGCTCCCACAGGATGTGTATCAGGCCTGCGAACGTGTTTCATGGTCCGTTCACGAAAAAGCCCGGCACTGGGCCGGGCTCTTTCACTTCAGGCAAACGCCAATCAGTTGCCGTAAACCGGCAGCTTCTTGCAGATGGCCTTGACCTTCTCACGGACGGCGTCGATCACCGCTTCGTTGTTCAGGTCGGCCAGGATGTCGCAGATCCAGCTTGCCAGTTCCTTGCACTCGGCTTCCTTGAAACCACGGGTGGTAACGGCTGGGGTGCCGAAACGCAGGCCCGAAGTGACGAACGGCGAACGCGGGTCGTTCGGTACCGAGTTCTTGTTGACGGTGATGAAGGCTTTGCCCAGGGCGGCGTCAGCGTCCTTACCGGAGATTTCCTGCTTGATCAGCGACAGCAGGAACAGGTGGTTCTGGGTGCCACCGGAAACCACGTCGAAACCGCGCTCGATGAACACGCTGGCCATGGCCTGGGCGTTCTTCACGACCTGCTGCTGGTAAGCCTTGAACTCTGGCTGCAGGGCTTCCTTGAAGCAGATGGCCTTGGCCGCGATGACGTGCTCCAGCGGGCCGCCCTGGGCGCCCGGGAAGACGGCGGAGTTCAGCTTCTTCTCGATGTCGGCGTTGGCACGGGCCAGGATCAGGCCGCCGCGCGGGCCGCGCAGGGTCTTGTGGGTGGTGGTGGTGACCACGTCGGCGAACGGAACAGGGTTCGGGTACACGCCTGCGGCAACCAGGCCGGCAACGTGGGCCATGTCGACGAACAGGTAGGCACCGACCTTGTCGGCGATGGCGCGGAAGCGGGCGAAGTCCAGAACCTGCGAGTAGGCCGAGAAGCCGGCAACGATCATCTTGGGCTTGTGCTCGACAGCCAGGCGCTCGACTTCGTCGTAGTCGATCAGGCCATTGCCGTCGATGCCGTACTGGATGGCGTTGTACAGCTTGCCCGAGGAGCTTACCGAAGCACCGTGGGTCAGGTGGCCACCGTGGGCCAGGCTCATGCCCAGGATGGTGTCACCGGCCGACAGCAGGGCCAGGTAGACGGCAGCGTTGGCCTGGGAGCCAGCGTGCGGCTGTACGTTGGCGTAGTCGGCGCCGAACAGCTCCTTGGCACGGTCGATGGCCAGTTGCTCGACGACGTCGACGTACTCGCAACCGCCGTAGTAGCGCTTGCCTGGGTAGCCTTCGGCGTACTTGTTGGTCAGGACCGAGCCCTGAGCTTCCATGACTGCCGGGCTGGTGTAGTTTTCCGAAGCGATCAGCTCGATATGCTCTTCCTGGCGCAGAGCTTCTTGCTGCATGGCTTCGAAGAGCTCGGCGTCGTACTTGGCAATGGTCAAATCACGGCTGAACATGGCGGTCCTCAAGGATCGGGGTAATTTGGGTGTGCATTCTAACCGATTGATTCGCGGCTGGCATATGAAGTGGCATCAAGTCGCGGACCAATGGGCTTCATCTTGCATCCCGCGCCGTTTCTGGGCTGGGCGGGGGGCGGGAGTTGACTCGCAGGTCCGCTTTTTTATGCAGAATTCAGTCGCGGCACCGTACTTGTAGGAGCGGGTTTACCCGCGAAGAAGGCGGCGCGGTGGATGGCACCGGCTTCGCCGGTGTTCGCGGGTAAACCCGCTCCTACGGGGGGCTTGTGAACAGGCAGCGTGCGGGTCAATGGAACATGAACAAGGTCTCGTTGGAGAATTGCGCCTCGAACTGATGCGCCGGCATCGGCCGCCCGAACAGATAGCCCTGCACCTCGTCGCAACCATGCTCGCGCAGAAACTCCAGCTGTTCGTGGGTTTCCACGCCCTCGGCGATGACTGCCAGGTTGAGGCTGTGGGCCATGGCGATGATCGCCCGGGCAATCTGCGCGTCCTGCTCGCCTTCGGGCAGGCCGTCGACGAAGGTACGGTCGATCTTCAGGACGTCGATGGGGAACTGCTTGAGGTAGTTGAGCGACGAGTAGCCGGTGCCGAAGTCGTCTACCGCAATGCTCAGGCCAAGGTTCTTCAGGCTGGCAAGAATCTGCAGCGCCTCGTTTACCTCGCGCATCAGGATACTTTCGGTCAACTCCAGTTCCAGGCATGCCGGCGGTAGTCCGCTTTCTTCCAGGATGTTGGCAATCCGCGTGCCCAGCTGGCCGTCGGAGAACTGCCGCGCCGAAATATTCACCGACACCTTTGGCACCCGCACCTTGGCCTTGTGCCAGGCCTTGAGCTGGCGGCTGGCCTCGCGCAGCACCCAGTCGCCCACGTCCACCACCAGGCCCAGTTCCTCGATCACCGGGATGAAGTCGCCCGGCGGCACCAGGCCGCGGGTCGGGTGACGCCAGCGCAGCAGCGCTTCGGCGCCGGTCAGGCGCTTGCCGTCGCCGCTGAACTGCGGCTGGTAATAGAGGATGAACTCGTTCTGCTCCATGGCATGGCGCAGGTCGCTTTCCAGCTCCAGGCGCTCCAGGGCGCTGGCGTTCATTTCGGCCTGGTAGAACTGGAAGTTGTTCTTGCCGCGTTCCTTGGCGTGGTACATGGCGGTGTCGGCGTTCTTCATCAGCTGGCTCAGCTCACTGCCATCCTGCGGGCTGAGGGCGATGCCGATGCTGGCGGTGACGAAGAACTCGCGGTTTTCCAGTACGAACGGCCGCACCAGGCTGCCGAGGATGTTTTCGGCCACGTGGATGGCGCGGTTCAGGGCCATTTCACGGGTGGGGCGCGGCTGCAGCAGCAGGGTGAACTCGTCGCCGCCCATGCGTGCCACCGTGTCGTCGTCGTCCACGCAGGCCAGCAGGCGCAGGGCCATGTCCTTGAGCATGCGGTCGCCGGCCGCATGGCCGAGGGAGTCGTTGATCGGTTTGAAGCGGTCGAGGTCGAGGAACATCAGCACCACCCAGGCTTTCTGCCGCTCGGCCTGCTGCAGGGCGTTGTACAAACGGTCCTGGAACAGTGTGCGGTTGGGCAGGTGGGTAAGGGCGTCGTAGTAGGCCAGGCGGTGGATGCGCTGTTCGCTGGCCTTGCGCTCGCTGATGTCGGTGAAGAAGCATACGTAGCTGGCCAGGTCGCCTTCGTCGTCCAGTACCGCGGTGATGCCGACCCAGGCCGGGTAGTGGTCGCCGTCACGGCGCTTGAGCCACACCTCACCTTCCCAGCTGCCGCGCTGATGCAGTTGCTTGACCACATAGCGCAGGTGGCCTTCCTGCTGTTCGTCGACAGTGAGCATGCCCGGCAATTGGTCGAGCACTTCACTGACGGCGTAACCGCTCACGCGGCTGAACGCTTCGTTGGCCTGAACGATATAGCCGGCCGGGTCGGTGATGAGGATCGCCGACGTGGAGTGTTCGAATACGGTCGCGGCCATGCGCAGGTCTTTTTCGGCACGGCGTTGCTGGCTGATATCGCGGCCCACCCCGAGTACGCCTTCGAAGCGCTGGTCATCGTCCCACACCAGCACCAGGCGCAGCTCGATCGGGATCTTGCGGCCATCGGCGCGCAGGCAGTCGAACAGGAACAGTTGGGTGGGTAACTGGCTGCACAGTTGCGCCATCTGCGCCGGATCGACCATGGCCTTGCTGACGCGCTCCATCAGGCTGTAGATGCCGGTGAGCTGGGCCGGGTTGGCGACGATCGACTGCCAGCCGTTGGCGAAGATCCAGTCGGCCTGGTAGCCCAGCACGCTCTGTACCGAGGGGCTGACATAATTGAGCTTGAGCTGGTTGTCGGTGGAAAAGATCACGTCGCTGATGCTTTCGGCGAGCATGCGGTAGCGTTGCTCGCTGTCACGCAGCGACTGGCTGGCCTCGATCTGAACGGTCACATCCTTGCCCACACCGATGATGCGCGTAACCAGGCCTTCGGCGTTGCGGCTCAGCACCTGCTCGCGGATGTCGTAGCAGCGCCAGCTTCCGTCGCGGTGGCGGAAGCGCAGCTGGCAGTGCAGCGGTTGGTCATGACCGCTGTCGCGCTGTTGCCGGCGCAGTGCCTGGTAGTGTTCGGCGTCCTCAGGGTGCAACAGCAGCTCCCAGAAGCGGTCGCCCATCTGGGTCAGCTCGGTGCGGTCGTAGCCCAGAGTCTGGCCGAGGTGGCGGTTGCTGAAGATCATCCGTTGGCTGGGCACATCCTGCACATACAACTGGTCGGGTACGGTGCGTACCACGTCCGACCAGAAGCCTTCGCGTTCCAGTAGTGACAGCTCCACCTGTTTGCGGCTGGTGATATCGCTGATGCTGAGGATCACCGCCTGGTAATCACGACGCTGCAGCGGCAGGCGCGCCATCAGCCACAGGTGCAGCTCGGTGCCCTGCGGTGTCGGCAGGCGCACTTCCAGCTCCAGCAACGGGCGTTGTTCGATCAGTGCATCGATCAGTTGCATGCCAACGCTGTCTCGACTGTCGCCAGTGCCATCGATCAGCCGCTGCCAGGCACCTTCGTGGCAGTCGATGTTCAGCAGTTGGCGCGCCACTTGGTTGACCTCGGTGATCTTCAGCTCCAGCAGCAGCGAGCGGCGCAGGTTCGGGTCCAGCGCCAGGCTGTGCTTGAGCGCGGCCCGGTTACGCAGGTGGTAGCGATCGAGCTGGCCGGGCAGGCTGGACAGGTCGAGCACGCACAGGGCAACGCCAGTGCCTTCAAAAATTTCCTGATAACGCCGGCGGTCTTCCTGCAGCGCCCGCTGGCGGCGACGCATGTTGATCAGCGCCAGCACCGGCAGCAGGGCGCAGACCAGCACCAGCAGGCATTTGCCGAACAGCGCCGGCAATAACGTTTGCCGGGCCAGTTTGGCGTCGAACAGACCGCGCAGCTGCCAGGTGCTGTTTTCGATGAACGCCAGCATCACGCTTTGCAGCGGTTCGTTGCTGGTGTTGGTTGCGGCATGGCGCAGCAGCACCTCGCTGCTGCGGCTGTTTTCCAGCAGCCACAGTGGGTGGCCACTGCCCTCGAGGTGGAGGGTGAGCTCGCGGTAATAGTCCGGTGACAGGCGCAGTAGCCAGTAGCCGCGACCCTGTGCGGCATCCTGGTGCAGCAACAGGTACAGGATGTGGTTGTCGGCCGAATTGGTGAAGAAGTACGGGCGTCCCTGGCTCAGCGCGAGCAACTCATCAAACAACGGGCGGTCGGGGCTGCCGGCCAGGCTGTCGGCGCGCAGCTGCCCGGTGTTGTCCAGCCAGGCCACGCTCTGCAGGGCGGGGAGGCGCTCGCGCAGGGTGCCGATCAGACTGGGCAGGGCGGCAGGTCTTGGTGCATCAAGGTAGGGTTGTACCACGTTCACGGCCTGCTGCGCCTTGAGCGCCATGTTCAGGCTCAGGTGGTCGGCCAGTTCCGCGGAGGCGTCCAGGCTCTGTTTGCGCAAGTCGGCCTGGGTATGATTGAACTGGGCGAACAGCTGCCACAGCAACAGGCCCAGCAGGATCAGGGCCAGCAGCGCCAGCGCACCCTTGATCGACCCGCGCAGGAGAGTAGCGGGTGCTTGTGGTGCGGAACGCAATGACGACGGATGAGTAAGGTTGGTCAAGCGTTGATCCTGCGATTGGGCTGGCGATGGCAGGGAAGGATCGTACACGGTGCGTGCCGGCGCCGGGCTTGCGCACCGCGGTGGCGCACTATAAGGCCGGACACCCGAAACCGGCTAGCATGCCTCGGATTATGGCAAAGTGCCAGCCATGCTGACCGATGGTGGCTGCCCGGTGGTTCGGCAAGCCCCTGTAACCTGTGCGAGAATAGCGCCCGCTTCACATGACAACGCATCGGAGATGTTCGGTTTTGGTTACTCACTTTTCCTCCAATGGCCTCGATTCCGCCTGCGGGCGCAGCAGTCAGACCCTTGTCAGCACTGCCGTGACCGAGGACGTATCCTGCAAGTCTTGCCAGCGTTCGCTGGGCAAACCCGAGGCGGCCGCTGCCGCCAAAAGCAAGGCCCCATCGCTGGCTGAACTGCGCAAGACTGCCAAGGTGGCAGTAAAGCCGGCTGTTGCAGTACCGGCGGTCAAGCCGGCAGCCAAGGTGGTCAGCACTGCGCCTGCACCTGGCAAACCGGCCAAGGCGGCCGAGCAGCAACCTGCCCGCAGCGGCGCCTTCAGCGTGAAGTCCGCCTGGGCCGCGCGCCTGGCCGAGCAGGGCGACCGTTGCCGCCTGCCGCGGGGCAAGGCCAAACAGCGTCACGTCTGAGCCTCTTCGGCTGCTGTGCCGCCCTTTCGCGGCTAAAGCCGCTCCTACAGGTACTGCATTGCCCTTGAAGGCAGTCAGATCCCTGTAGGAGCGGCTTTAGCCGCGAAGAGGCCGGTACAGGCAATAGATTCCCCCCAGGGATCACCCCGATCACACCCCACCATCGGCCCCTCCTATGCAACGCCGCGCGTTGGCGTAGAATGGTCGACTTTGTTCAATGACACCCCAATACATATCTCTCTGGCCACGCTGCCGGGGCGATCGGCGATGTCTTTACCTATCTGATTAGAGGGCTTGGTTTTGGCTCAATACGTCTACACCATGCATCGGCTGAGCAAGGTCGTGCCGCCGAAGCGGGAAATTCTCAAGAACATTTCCCTGTCGTTCTTCCCAGGCGCCAAAATTGGCGTACTTGGCCTGAACGGCGCCGGTAAATCGACCCTGCTGCGGATCATGGCGGGCGTCGACAAGGAATTTGACGGCGAAGCCCGTCCGATGCCCGACATCAACGTGGGTTACCTGCCACAGGAACCGCAACTGGACCCAACCAAGACCGTGCGCGAAGTGGTCGAGGAAGCGGTCAGCGTCATCAAGGACGCCCAGGCCCGCCTGGACGAGGTCTACGCTGCCTACGCCGAGCCGGATGCCGACTTCGACAAGCTGGCCGCCGAGCAGGCCAAGCTGGAAGCCATCCTGCAGGCCGCTGATGGCCATAACCTGGAGCGCCAGCTGGACGTCGCTGCCGACGCCCTGCGCCTGCCCGCCTGGGACGCGCGCATCGAACACCTGTCCGGTGGCGAGAAGCGCCGTGTGGCCCTGTGCCGCCTGCTGCTGTCGGCCCCCGACATGCTGCTGCTCGACGAACCGACCAACCACCTGGACGCCGACTCGGTGGCCTGGCTGGAGCGCTTCCTGCACGACTTCCCGGGCACCGTGGTAGCCATTACCCACGACCGTTACTTCCTCGACAACGTCGCCGGCTGGATCCTGGAGCTGGACCGTGGCGCCGGCATCCCGTACGAAGGCAACTACTCGGGCTGGCTGGAAGCCAAGTCGGAGCGTCTGGCGCAGGAATCCAAGCAGCAGAGCGCCCACGAGAAGGCCATGAAAGAGGAACTGGAGTGGGTGCGCAAAGGCGCCAAAGCCCGCCAGTCCAAGTCCAAGGCCCGTCTGCAGCGCTTTGAAGAAATGCAGTCGCAGGAATTCCAGAAGCGCAGCGAAACCAACGAAATCTACATCCCGGCCGGTCCGCGCCTGGGTGACAAGGTTATCGAGTTCAAGAACGTCACCAAGGGTTATGGCGACCGTGTGCTGATCGACAACCTGTCGTTCGCCATGCCCAAAGGCGCCATCGTTGGCGTGATCGGTGGTAACGGTGCCGGTAAGTCGACCCTGTTCCGCATGTTGATGGGCAAGGAGCAGCCGGACTCGGGCAGCATCGAGATCGGTGAAACCGTGCAGTTGGCCTGTGTGGACCAGAGCCGTGAGGACCTGGACGGCGCCAAGACCGTGTTCCAGCAGATCTCCGACGGTTCCGACCAGATCCGCATCGGCAACTACGAGATCCCTTCGCGTACCTACGTTGGCCGCTTCAACTTCAAAGGTGGCGATCAGCAGAAGTTCGTCAAGGACCTGTCCGGTGGTGAGCGTGGCCGCCTGCACCTGGCCCTGACCCTGAAGGAAGGCGGTAACGTTCTGCTGCTCGACGAACCGTCCAACGACCTCGACGTCGAAACCCTGCGTTCGCTGGAAGAAGCCCTGCTGGACTTCCCGGGCGCCGCGATCGTGATTTCCCACGACCGTTGGTTCCTGGACCGCGTGGCTACCCACATCCTGGCGTACGAAGACGACTCGAACGTGGTCTTCTTCGAGGGTAACTACACCGAGTACGAAGCCGACCGCAAGAAGCGTCTGGGTGATGCTGCTGCCCAGCCGCACCGTGTACGGCACAAGAAACTGGCCCAGTAAGCCGGTTTACTGGTGCACAAATATGGGGCCACAAAGGGCCCCATTTTTGTGCCTGGCGGAAGGCAGGGAGCGGGATAATCGCGATGGATTTTGTATACACTTACATAAAACGCACCAAATAATTTCATAAAAACGACATCTCGCCCTGTTCCGGTGCGATTGCTTCTTGGTACATTCCTGAAAAAACCAATAAGTCCAATCCTCTTGGTGAGATGTCTACCATGATCGAATCTGTCGACGATTTCCTTGCACGCCTAAAGCAGCGTGACCCTGGTCAACCAGAATTCCACCAGGCCGTAGAAGAGGTGCTTCGCACCCTGTGGCCATTCCTTGAAGCCAACCCCCACTACCTGCAGTCCGGTATCCTGGAGCGCATGGTCGAGCCTGAGCGCGCCTTGCTGTTCCGCGTCTCCTGGGTCGATGACCAGGGCAAGGTGCAGGTCAACCGCGGTTACCGCATTCAGATGAGCAGTGCCATTGGCCCGTACAAGGGTGGCCTGCGCTTCCACCCGTCGGTGAACCTCAGCGTGCTGAAGTTCCTGGCCTTCGAGCAGGTGTTCAAGAACTCGCTGACCTCGCTGCCCATGGGCGGCGGCAAGGGCGGCTCGGACTTTGACCCGAAAGGCAAGAGCGACGCTGAAGTGATGCGCTTCTGCCAGGCGTTCATGAGCGAGCTGTATCGCCACATCGGCGCCGACTGCGACGTACCGGCCGGTGACATCGGCGTGGGTGCCCGCGAAATCGGCTTCATGTTTGGCCAGTACAAGCGCCTGGCCAACCAGTTCACCTCGGTGCTGACCGGCAAGGGCATGACCTATGGCGGCAGCCTGATCCGTCCGGAAGCCACCGGCTATGGCTGCGTTTACTTCGCCGAAGAAATGCTCAAGCGTCAGGACAAGCGTATCGACGGCCGCCGCGTGGCGGTGTCTGGTTCGGGCAACGTCGCCCAGTATGCTGCGCGCAAGGTCATGGACCTGGGCGGCAAGGTGATCTCGCTGTCTGACTCTGAAGGTACCTTGTATGCAGAAGCCGGGCTGACCGACGCCCAGTGGGACGCCTTGATGGAGCTGAAAAACGTCAAGCGTGGCCGTATCAGCGAGCTGGCCGGGCAGTTCGGCCTGGAGTTCCGCAAGGGCCAGACCCCTTGGAGCCTGCCGTGCGACATCGCCTTGCCGTGCGCCACGCAGAACGAGCTGGGCGCTGAAGATGCCCGCACCTTGCTGCGAAACGGCTGCATCTGTGTGGCCGAAGGCGCCAACATGCCGACTACCCTCGAGGCTGTGGATATCTTCCTGGACGCCGGCATTCTGTATGCCCCTGGCAAGGCCTCCAATGCCGGCGGCGTCGCCGTGTCGGGCCTGGAAATGTCGCAGAACGCCATGCGCCTGCTGTGGACTGCCGGTGAAGTGGACAGCAAGCTGCACAGCATCATGCAGTCAATTCACCATGCATGCGTGCACTACGGTGAAGAGGCTGATGGTCGTATCAACTACGTCAAGGGTGCGAACATCGCGGGCTTCGTGAAAGTGGCCGATGCGATGCTGGCTCAGGGCGTGGTCTGATCTGAGACGGTAGGGGGCCGCTTTGCGGCCCATCGCGACGCAAGGCCGCTCCCACAGGCTGGACTGCACCCGAGAAGTTGGACACCCATCCAACCCTTGGGGGCAGTCAAGGGCCTGTGGGAGCGGCCTTGCGTCGCGATGGGCTGCAAAGCAGCCCCAGGCCCTCAACCCTCACCCAGAATCTCAACCACCTCTATCACCTGTTCCCCCACCGGCCGCTGCCAGACCACCTCATCACCCGGCCCAGCCCCGAGCAATGCCCGCCCCAATGGCGAACCCCAGTTGATCAAGCCCCGCCCGGCATCCGCCTCATCCTCGCCCACCAGCTGCACCACCTGCTCCTGGTCCTGCGCATCGACAAACCGCACCCGGCTACCAATCTGTACCTTGCTATGGGAAGTCGCCGCGGGTACCACCTGGGCGCTTTGCACCCGCGCGCTGAAGTAGCGCAGATCCCGCTCGGTATCGGCCAGCCGTTGCTTGTCACCCCGTTCGCCCTGCGCCTGCAGTTCGCTGCGCAAGGCATTCAGCTCGGCCACACGCGTTTGCAGCTGGCGCAGGCCGCTGGCGGTGACGTAGTTGGGTTGTTCGCTGATGCGCCGCTCAACCGGTTGGTCGGCCTGGGCGGCGGCTTGGTCTTCGTTGACGAATGCTCGGCTCATGAAGGGCCTCCTTGTGCGTGAGACCATCATGGCAGGCCGCCGGTTTAAAGGAATGTCCGTTTGCGACTCAGTTGTGGCGATAGGCCTTGGCTGCGCCGCGGTCTTTTTCCTGCTCCCACTCGCGGTCACGCTGGTCCCAGAAACGCTCGTGGTATTGGCGCTGTTCTTCGCTGTTCTGCATGGCATGACACTGGCGGAAGCCATCGTCCCAGCCGGTTTCGTACTGACGCTCGTGCAGGTAGCGCGGTACGTTTTTGCGGAAGTTGCCTACCATCAGCCCGGCCGCCTGGCGGCCACTGCTGCAGCCGTCCTGGAAGCCATCCGCATAGGCGGGAGGGTAACCGTGGTTGACCATCTGCTCGTGGGTGGTTTCGCAACCTGACAGCAACAACGCGACGCACACGCCGAACCAGTACCGCGACATAGCCACAAAACCCTCCAGTTGATGGTGGAAAGTCTAGGTGGCTATTTGTCGGGTAGGTGTCAAAACAGTGTCAAAGAGTTGGTTCGGTCATACTGCTTTGCTAGCCTAACCGGCCAATTCGCGGGCAAGCCCGTTCCCACAGGTACTTGCCAGGCCTCGAATCCTGTGGGGACCCTGTGGGAGCGGGCGTGCCCGCGAAAGGCCGCAAAGCGGCCTCAGTAGTGATACCACTTCAGCTCGAGCATCACCTCGTTCTGTGCCGTGGCCAGGTGGCTGAACTCACGCGAAGCGCTCAACCGAAGCCCAAGGTTCTGGCTGATTTCCCACTGCTGGTTCAGGCTTACACTGCGCCGCACTTCGCCGTTGGTGAAGTAATCGCCCTTGGCCTCCAGCGTCATGTTGCCCAGCGCGTTGCGCCAGAGCAGGCCGCCATTGAAGCCTGCCGCCGGGGCAATGAATTGAGCGAAGTCGTTGTGATGCTCGACCCGCACCGTGCCCAAGGCAAATCCCAGCAAACCGTCGGCCAGCTGCCAGGTGCCGCCAGCGCCGCCATTCACATGGCTCACCAGCACTTCGTCGTCATGCTTGCCCGGTACCCGCTCCAGCCCGCCAGCCACTTGCCATGACCAAGGCTTGAGCAGCTCGTTACGGGGTGTCAGTGAACGGATGGTGGCCAGGTCCAGGCGCTGCACCTGCCAATCATTGCCTTCATACTGGCGCAGCTTCAATTGCAGGATTTCGATCTGTGCGCCCAGCGGGAAGCCATAGGCGTTGTCATTCAGGTCGTGGTAGGCCATGCGCAGGCCATATTCGGCGTAGGCGCGGTCTTCGCGGGTGCCCACGCCCAACTGCCAGGTGCGCGAGTCATGGCCATCCTCGGGCAACCCGGGGCGCTCGATCTGCAGGGGGGGCGGTGGGTTGCTGTTGATCGCCCGTAGCAACTCGAAGCTGCGCTTGGCCTGTCCTGGATCGCGTTCCTGGCCATTGGCCCGATACCGCTCAAGGCGATACGCGGCATCTTGCACCAATGCTTGGCGTTCACGAGGCAGCGCCTGGAATTCAGGGCTTTGCAATTGCGCAGTGTCGGCGCTTACAGCCAGCACCTGGCGCTTTTCGTTGAGCTCGAGTGGCTCGGCCCTGGCCAGCAATTCACGTTCGCGAGAGGGGCGGTAAGTTTCGCTGGCGACCAGGCCAGACTGTTTCACGGCTTTTACCGTGTCGGTGGGAATGGCGGTCAGCGGGAACTGAGACGTCAGGTCCAGGCTCGGCCGGGCCACTTGCAGCAGCTCCAGCAGACGATACGAGCAGTTCTCGTCGAAGAAGAAGTAATCGAACTGGATCTGCTTCAACTCCCATACGTGCTCGACCATGCGTCCGGTTTCTTCGGGGGTCAGGTCCAGCTGGTATTCCCACAGGTCGCGGTTTTCCAGGCTGCGGTATTCGGACAGTTTTTCCTGGTAGGGCATTAGCGCGAACAGCCCTGGGTAGCCACCCATCAGGCCTTTCCAGGCATACAGGATGCTGTTGTCGCTGCCTTCGATATAGGCACCGAAGTTGATCGCGTAGCTCAGCAGCGTGGTGTCGTCGCTGCGGGTGTTGGACTGGTCGATGCGCAGCAGGGTGTGACCGAACATCGACGACGGGCTGTTCAGGTAGGCTGCCGGGAAGATCAACGCGGCGCTGTGCGGGTCGATCGACTGGTACCAGGTCTTGAATTCCTGGCAATCCGGTTGCGGCAAGTCTTGCAGGTCGAGCTGTTCGCGCAGCCAGCGGGTGCGCGCGGGGAATACGCACTGGGCGTGCTTGTCACCGAGGCTGGCCGGGGCATACAGCGCGTCGACCGTAGCCTTGAGCTCCTGGTCCGGATGGTGCGCGCCCTCTGCGGCGAGGAAGAACGCATCATCATCCACATAGCTGCGCCAGCCGCCGAGCTTGGCGGTTTCGTAATGACCAATGGCGAGCCAGTAAGGGGTATTGGCCAATTGCTGGAGACGGCCTGGATCCAGCACAGGGGCGGCATGAACAGGGGCGCAGGCACACAGCGCCAGGCAAGCAAAGCGTTTGAGCATATCGGGCAACTACTTCTTGACGATGCCGAAAAAGGCGAAACCCGCCCCAGGTGGGGCGGGAGCAGCTGTGCTTAGGCCTCGGTAGCGTATTTGGCCAGGCGTGGGTCGCTCTTCAGAACGGCCAGGGTGTTGCTGTGGACAGTTTCGGCAGTGACGTCGGCGCTGCTGAAGATCTGGTTGAAGTGCTGGTGGGTGACCGAGTTGAAGTAGCTGCGGTCCTCCGGCGCTACGCCGAGAACGACGGCATAGGTGGTCAGAGCTTCGCCCTGGCCCATGGCCATGTCTTCGGACAGCTCGTTCATCATGCCGTTCATGGCGAACCAGGACTTGCCGCCATAGGTCAGCGAAGCCCTGGTCGAGCAGCCGTTGGTACCGGAGGTCATGCCGAAGGTGGCGTTACCGGAGGTGCCGTTGGTGGTAGAGGCCAGGAAGTGTGCCGGCGTGCCGCGCTGGCCTTCGAACAGCATGTTGCCCCAGCCGCAGTTCGGGCCGCCTGGCGCTTCGGCCATGGCGTTCAGCGAGACTACGGTGAACAGAGTACCCAGAAGAATCCGTTTCATAGCATTTGTTCTCTTTGTCTTAACCAAGGGTCAGGGTTTCTGGCAACTCGGTTGCCAGGTCGGGAAAGCTTTTCACCCACCCGCGCAGCTTGGAGTTTAGGCATGATCTAAAGGTTGCGTTGTTGATTGCGAAAAATTTGCTGTCACATGACTGCACCGGCTGCGACATAAAGTCCCGTGGAGCCTTGCAAGGCGCGCGCGGGCAGCGCCAGAATGCTGCTTATCTGCCCCGCCGAAGTAAGGAAACCCAATGCCCGATCCTGTCGCTGCGCGCCTGCGTCTTGCGCCTGAAGCCCTGACCCGGCGTTTCTCCCCCGAGCAGTTTGCTTTTACCCATACCGACGATCTGGAGCCGTTTCGCGGAGTCCTGGGCCAGGAACGTGCTGTCGAGGCCCTGCAGTTCGGCGTGGCCATGCCGCGCCCCGGTTACAATGTGTACGTGATGGGCGAGCCCGGCACCGGGCGCTTCTCGTTCGTCAAGCGCTACCTCAAGGCCGAGGGCAAGCGCCAGCAGACCCCGGCCGACTGGGTCTACGTCAACCACTTCGACGACACCCGTGAACCACGCGCACTGGAGCTGCCGTCCGGGAGCGCCGCCGAGTTCATCAGCGACATGGGCGGATTGATCGACAACCTGCTGTCGACGTTCCCGGCGGTGTTCGAACATCCGTCCTACCAGCAGAAGAAGGGCGCCATCGACCGCGCTTTCAACCAGCGTTATGACCGCGCGCTGGATGTGATCGAGCGCGCGTCGCTGGAAAAGGACGTGGCCTTGTACCGCGATGCCAGCAACGTCGCCTTCACGCCGATGGCTGATGGCAAGGCGCTGGATGAAGCGGAATTTGCCCAATTGCCGGAAGAGGTGCGCGAGCAGTTCCACGAGGACATTGCCCTGCTTGAGGAGCGCCTTAACGAAGAACTGGCCAGCCTGCCGCAATGGAAGCGCGAATCGAACAACCAGCTGCGCCAGCTCAACGAAGAAACCATCACGCTGACGCTGCAGCCGTTGCTGGCGCCGCTGTCGGAAAAGTACGCCGAAAACGCGGCGGTTTGCGCCTACCTGCAATCGGTGCAAATGAACCTGTTGCGTACCTTGGTCGAGCAACTGGTCGATGACACCAAGTCCGACGCCGTGGCCCGCAAGCTGCTCGAAGAGCAGTATGCGCCCAGCCTGGTGGTGGGCCACCACGCTGACGGTGGCGCGCCGGTGGTGTTCGAGCCGCACCCGACCTACGACAATTTGTTTGGCCGTATCGAATACAGCACCGACCAAGGTGCGCTGTATACCTCCTATCGCCAACTGCGCCCAGGCGCGCTGCACCGGGCCAACGGCGGCTTCCTGATTCTCGAAGCCGAGAAGATGCTGGGCGAGCCGTTCGTATGGGATGCGCTCAAGCGTGCGTTGCAGTCGCGCAAGCTGAAGATGGAGTCGCCAATCGGTGAGCTGGGCCGTGTTGCCTCCGTCAGCCTGCAGCCGCAGGTGATTCCGCTGAACGTCAAACTGGTGATCATCGGCTCGCGCCAGCTGTACTACGCACTGCAGGACCACGACCCGGACTTCCAGGAGATGTTCCGCGTGCTGGTGGACTTCGATGAAGACATGCCGATGGTCGACGAGAACCTGGAGCAGTTCGCCCAACTGTTGCGCACTCGCACCAACGAAGAGGGCATGGCGCCGCTGACCAGCGACGCGGTGGCGCGTCTGGCCACCTACAGTGCTCGTCTGGCCGAGAACCAGTCGCGCCTGTCGGCGCGTATCGGCGACCTGTTCCAGCTGGTCAGCGAGGCTGATTTCATTCGCCAACTGGCCAGTGACGAAATGACCGACGCAGGCCACATCGAGCGGGCGCTCAAGGCCAAGGCCACCCGTACCGGCCGTGTGTCGCAACGGGTGCTGGACGACATGCTCGCCGGCATCATCCTGATCGACACAGAAGGCGCGGCCATCGGCAAGTGCAACGGGCTGACCGTGCTGGAAGTGGGCGACTCGGCGTTCGGCATGCCAGCGCGTATTTCGGCCACCGTGTACCCGGGCGGCAGCGGTATTGTCGATATCGAGCGTGAGGTCAACCTTGGCCAACCGATCCACTCCAAAGGGGTGATGATCCTCACCGGTTACCTGGGCAGCCGCTATGCCCAGGAATTCCCGCTTGCGATCTCCGCGAGCATCGCCCTGGAGCAATCCTACGGCTACGTGGACGGCGACAGCGCCTCGCTGGGCGAAGCCTGCACGCTGATCTCGGCCTTGTCGCGCACGCCGCTCAAGCAGTGCTTTGCCATCACAGGCTCGATCAACCAGTTTGGTGAAGTGCAGGCGGTGGGTGGGGTCCACGAGAAGATTGAGGGCTTCTTCCGCCTCTGCGAGGCCCGTGGCCTGACCGGCGAGCAGGGGGTGATCATTCCGCGTGCCAACGTCGCCACCCTGATGCTTGACGAGCGCGTGTTGCAGGCGGTGGAGAACGGCATGTTCCACGTCTACGCGGTCAGCCAGGCTGATGAGGCGCTGAGCCTGCTGGTGGGCGAGGAGGCCGGGGTACTCGACGACAAAGGGCTTTTCACCGAGGGCAGCGTCAATGCCCGGGTGGTGGAGCGCCTGCGTGAAATTGCCGAGATGATCAGCGAGGAAGATATCGAGAAGGCAGAAAAGGAACGCCTTGAAGACGTGATTGCCCAGGCCAAACCAGCCTGAGTCAATAAACTGGCGCTAGCGGCGATGTGCTACCGTTCAGCGCCAGTTTTTCATCTTTCTGAACGATTCCTCTATGCTGGAACTTAAGGACAGAATCAGGTTCAGGATGGAAACAGCCTGATACTCAGGCTGAACAAGGCTCTTTGGAGGGGACGCGGCCATGCGCAACCTCAGCCTCACACGCCAGTGCCTGGGCCTGGTGACTCGTATCGAATGCAGCATTCGTCCACTGGCCGGGGATAACGGCATGTGGACCCTGCTGTTCGCCGCCGGCATGGCCGGTGAACAACCCTCCGCGATCAAGGCACAGGGGCCGTTTCACGGGCCGCTGGTGGCCGAATCGGTGCTCAATGCCATTGTCGACAGCCTGACCACGCATGGTTATCAGGTGGCCGAAGACCCGCAGATCTGGTGTCTGCATTTGCAGGCGCAGTTGCGGCGGATCAATGGCGAGCGGTGCCGGAACCTTGGGGATTACCAGTTTCATCCTGAGACCTGAAGAATGTCGGGGCCGCAAAGCGGCCCCGGGCTTTTGCTGTAACAGGTGGCTGGCTATACTCGCCGTCGCTTTTTTAGTCACCTGATGAGTCCTGAACTTCATGGAACGTATCCTCGAAAACGCGATGTATGCCTCGCGCTGGCTGCTCGCACCGATCTACTTCGGCTTGTCCCTCGGCCTGCTGGCTCTGGCGCTGAAATTTTTCCAGGAAGTGGTCCACGTCCTGCCCAATGTCTTCGCGCTGAGCGAAGCTGACCTGATCCTGGTGATCCTGTCTCTGATCGACATGTCGCTGGTCGGTGGCTTGCTGGTGATGGTGATGATTTCCGGCTACGAGAACTTCGTCTCGCAACTGGACATCGATGAGAGTAAGGAAAAGCTCAACTGGCTGGGCAAGATGGACTCCTCGTCGCTGAAGATGAAGGTTGCCGCGTCGATCGTGGCGATTTCGTCCATTCACCTGCTGCGGGTGTTCATGGATGCGCAGAACATCTCCACCGATTACCTGATGTGGTATGTGATCATCCACATGACCTTCGTGGTCTCGGCGTTTTGCATGGGCTACCTGGACAAGCTGACCAAGCACTGAGTCCCGCCAGGCCTCACTGCAACTCCTGTGGGAGCGGGCATGCCCGCGAACACCGGCAAAGCCGGTGCCAGCCACCGCGTGGCCTGCTTCGCGGGCACGCCCGCTCCCACAGAGATCGAGGCTCAACTGACGAGTGGCGTCAGTCATGCCTTGCGCATTCTCCCTTCCTGTACAAAAAATGAGCTCTCATGCGTGGTTCCCATCGCGAGGTGCTCTCATGAACCTGCATCAGCTCAATACCGAGGCCAGGGCTGGCCATGTCGACGAACTGAACCTGATCGCCATCGAAGGCGGTGACTACCTGCTCGAGGCCCGGGTCAAAGGCCATCCTCACCCCCTGTCCGATACCCGCGGTGAACGCTTGCGCGTGCACTCGGTGGAAGATGCGCGCAAGTTGCTGCAAACCATCCCCATGGTCTCGATGAACCTGGTGCACTGGTCGGTGCAGGATGAAATGTGTGGTATGGGGACGCATCCGGAAGAAGACCTGAAGGTGCCGATTTCCCAGCGTTCGGCCTGGTAGCTGCTCGCAGCGCCCCAGTGTGCTAGGCTGCTCGCCCTTTTTATCAAGGGCGCGGCTGCACTGCGCCCTGCAGTGGAGCACGACAATGTCCGAACTCAACCTGTCTACCGATGAAACTCGCGTCAGCTACGGTATCGGCCGTCAGCTGGGCGGCCAGCTGCGCGACAACCCGCCACCTGGCGTCAGCCTGGAAGCCATCCTGGCCGGCCTGACCGATGCCTTCAACGGTGCCGACAGCCGCGTCAGCGAAGCCGACCTGTCGGCCAGCTTCAAGGTCATCCGCGAGGTGATGCAAGCCGAAGCTGCAGCCAAGGCCGAAGCCGCCGCTGCCGCTGGCAAGGAATTCCTGGTCGAGAACGCCAAGCGTGAAGGCATCACCACGCTGGCTTCGGGCCTGCAGTTCGAAGTGCTGACCGCCGGCGAAGGCGCCAAGCCGTCTCGCGAAGACAACGTGCGTACCCACTACCACGGCACCCTGATCGACGGCACCGTGTTCGACAGCTCCTACGAGCGTGGCCAGCCGGCTGAGTTCCCGGTAGGCGGCGTGATCGCTGGCTGGACCGAAGCCCTGCAGCTGATGAACGCTGGCAGCAAATGGCGCCTGTACGTGCCAAGCGAGCTGGCTTACGGCGCCCAAGGCGTTGGCAGCATCCCGCCGCACAGCGTACTGGTGTTCGACGTCGAGCTGCTCGACGTTCTGTAAGGTCGTTGGGGCCGCTTTGCGGCCCGTTCGCGAGTAAACCCGCTCCTCCCTGTAGGGGTAGGGGTCACCCGCGAAGAGGCCGGCCCTGCCGGCCTCAATTCCAGTCTGTCCCCCCAGGGCGCAATGCCCGCGAATAGCAGAACAGGAACAGATTCCGTACCAGTTCCTTGAGCACCCCCGGCTCACTCGAATTCAGCCCGCTCATGTCCAGGTCACCCTGGTCACGCAGTTCGTCGAGGGCTGCTTCTTCAAGGACCGCGCACACTTCGCCGGTTTCCCGATGAAGAATGCGCAGGTAGGGGTGAGGGCGTTCCAGCCAGGCGTCGATCAGATAAGTCATGGCGATTCTCCTTGGATAGCAGTTCCAATGAGAATAATTCTTATTACTAGAATGGCA
Organism: Pseudomonas sp. BP6; assembly: GCF_017875935.1. Taxonomy (NCBI): domain Bacteria; kingdom Pseudomonadati; phylum Pseudomonadota; class Gammaproteobacteria; order Pseudomonadales; family Pseudomonadaceae; genus Pseudomonas; species Pseudomonas sp. BP6. The sequence goes on along the minus strand of NZ_JAGINI010000001.1, from coordinate 4,561,682 downwards.
AGCGCCAATTGCCGGATTTTTCTGTGATCAGACTTTGCGGACGAACTCGGACTTCAGTTTCATGGCCCCGATGCCGTCGATTTTGCAGTCGATGTCGTGGTCGCCATCGCACAGGCGGATGTTCTTGACCTTGGTGCCGACCTTGACTACCAGCGACGAACCTTTGACCTTGAGGTCCTTGATCACGGTAACGGTGTCACCGTCCTGCAGGATGTTGCCGACCGAATCCTTTTTCACCACCTCGTCGCTGGCCGCCTCGGCATCGCCGCTGGCCGACCACTCGTGGGCGCATTCAGGGCAGATCAGCTGAGTGCCATCCTCGTAGGTGTATTCGGAGTTGCATTTTGGGCAGGGTGGCAGAGTGCTCACTTCGGTTCCTCAAACAAACAGACGGGCGGTTAAAAGCCCACATTGTAAAAGGTATTTTCCCGGAAGGGATTATGTCCGGACAAAAGCATCGCGGGCAAGCCTGCTCCCACAGATGGTGTAGGAGCGGGCTTGCCCGCGAATGAATGCGACTCGGTCTGTCAGTGCGTACGCGCGACCGCAAACTCACTCAGCTCAACCAGCGCATCCCGGTATTCACTGGCAGGCAGCACTTCGAGGCAGGCGATGGCGCGTTTCACGTAATCGCGCGCCAGCTCGGCGGTGTACTTCAGTGCGCCCGATTCCTCGACCGCAACGCGAATCTGCTCCAGATCCTCCAGGCCACCCTTCTGGATCGCCTGGCGTACCAGTGCAGCCTGCTCGGCAGAGCCTTCGCGCATGGTGTAGATCAGCGGCAGGGTAGGCTTGCCCTCGGCCAGGTCGTCACCGACGTTCTTGCCCAGGGTCTGCGAGTCACCCTTGTAGTCCAGCAGGTCGTCGACCAGCTGGAAGGCCACGCCCAGATGGTCGCCAAAGGTCCGCAGGGCTTCGCGCTGCTCGTCGGTGGCCTGGGCCAGCGCCGCAGCGCTGTGGGTAGAGGCTTCGAACAGCATCGCCGTCTTGCCGCGAATGACCTCCATGTAGACTTCCTCGGTGGTGCTGGCGTCGCGTACACGCGACAGTTGCAGCACTTCACCTTCGGCAATCACCCGGGTGGCCTTGGACAGGATCTGCATGACCGGCATCGAGCCCAGTTCGACCATCATTTCGAACGAGCGCGAATAAAGGAAGTCGCCCACCAGTACGCTTGGCGCGTTGCCCCACAGGGCATTGGCGGTAGAGCGGCCACGGCGCATACCGGACATGTCGACCACGTCGTCGTGCAGCAGGGTGGCGGTGTGCAGGAACTCGATGGTGGCGGCCAGCAGGCGCAGGTCGTCGCCTTCGCGGCCCAGGGCCTTGCCACACAGCAGTACCAGCAGGGGACGCAGGCGCTTGCCACCGGCGGACGTGATATAGTCGCCGATCTTCGATACCAGCGGCACGCGCGAGGTCAGCTGCTTCTTGATGATCTCGTCGACGGCGCTGAAATCATCAGCCACCGCGCGGTAGAAGGTTTGGGGTTGCATCGGCTGCTCCAGTGAGGTTGCGCGGCATGCTAGGTCGCGGGTCCCGGTGTGTCAAGGCGCGGTGCCAGCTGGCCGGGGGCGGCACTTGCAAGCAAAACCGCGGTTGCGTACAATCGCGCACCCTAACTTCCTGGGCAGCACCTGCCTTACGCAATTGCGCCGGGCCGTTCCAGCCCTGTGCAGCCATGCCAGCCAATACTCATCATATAAAGCGCTGGGTGAGCAGGATTATCGGAGAAATACCATGTCTTACGCAGTAATCGTTACCGGCGGCAAGCAGTACAAAGTCGCTGAAGGTGAATTCCTCAAGATCGAAAAACTGGAAGTCGCCACTGGCGAATCCGTGACCTTCGATCGCGTTCTGCTGGTCGCCAACGGTGAAGAAGTCACCATCGGTGCTCCAGTTGTTGCTGGCGCTAAAGTAGTGGCCGAAGTCGTTTCGCAAGGCCGCCACGACAAGGTTCGCATCATCAAGTTCCGTCGTCGTAAGCACCACATGAAGCGTATGGGCCACCGCCAGTGGTTCACCGAGATCAAAATCACCGGCATCCAGGCTTAATCCCCTAGATCCCCTGAATTTATTTGGAGAATTGAACCATGGCTCACAAGAAGGCTGGTGGTAGTACTCGTAACGGTCGCGACTCAGAATCGAAACGCCTTGGCGTGAAGATGTATGGCGGCCAGGTTATCAAGCCAGGCAACATCATCGTCCGTCAGCGCGGTACCGAATTCCACGCTGGCTACGGCGTTGGCATGGGCAAGGACCACACCTTGTTCGCCAAGATCGAAGGCGTGATCAAGTTCGAGAAGAAAGGCGAGTTCATGCGCCGTTACGTGAGCATCGTCGCCGCTTAATCGCGACGTCGCTCCAGAAGCCCCGTCATGCGACGGGGCTTTTTCGTTTGTGGTGAGCCTCTTGCAAAGCTGTTTGTCTGGGTTGCCGGCGTTGGTTTCTACGGTCGTACGGGGCCGCCGCGCTCATTTTTGCAAGAGCCTCATGTTTTTGAGTCATTCAGCTCGTCTACCGACGAGAGGCGGTTTTAATGAAGTTTGTTGACGAAGTATCCATTCGGGTCAAGGCCGGTGACGGTGGCAACGGTTGCATGAGCTTCCGTCGCGAGAAGTTCATCGAGAACGGCGGCCCTAACGGCGGTGACGGCGGTGACGGCGGCTCGGTGTACATGATTGCCGACGATAACCTGAACACCCTGGTCGACTACCGCTACACCCGTCACCATGAAGCCCAGCGTGGCTCCAACGGCGGTAGCACCGACTGCACCGGCAAGAAGGGTGAAGACCTGTTCCTGCGCGTGCCGGTCGGCACTACCGTGATTGACGCTTCCACCCAGGAAGTGATCGGTGACCTGGTTACCCCCGGCCAGAAGCTGATGGTCGCGCAAGGTGGCTGGCACGGGCTGGGCAACACCCGTTTCAAGTCGAGCACCAACCGTGCGCCGCGCCAGACCACCCCAGGCAAACCGGGTGAGCAGCGTGACCTGAAGATGGAAATGAAGGTGTTGGCCGACGTCGGCTTGCTGGGCTTGCCCAACGCCGGCAAGAGTACCTTCATCCGTTCGGTCTCGGCCGCCAAGCCGAAAGTCGCCGACTACCCGTTCACTACCCTGGTGCCAAACCTGGGCGTGGTCAGCGTCGACCGCTGGAAGAGCTTCGTCATCGCCGACATCCCCGGCCTGATCGAAGGCGCCTCTGAAGGTGCCGGCCTGGGTATCCGCTTCCTCAAGCACCTGGCGCGTACGCGGGTGCTGCTGCATCTGGTGGACATCGCGCCGCTGGACGAAAGCAGCCCGGCCGATGCCGCCGAAGTCATCGTCAACGAGCTGACCCGCTTCAGCCCGTCGCTGGCCGAGCGTGAGCGCTGGCTGGTGCTGAACAAGGCCGATATGGTCATGGACGACGAGCGTGACGAACGTGTGCAGGAAGTGATCGATCGTCTGGAGTGGGAAGGCCCGGTCTACGTGATCTCGGCTATTTCCAAGCAGGGCACCGACAAGCTCAGCCACGACCTGATGCGCTACCTCGAAGACCGCGCCGACCGCCTGGCCAACGACCCGGCCTACGCCGAAGAGCTGGCCGACCTCGACCAGCGCATCGAAGACGAAGCCCGTGCCCAGCTGCAGGCCCTGGACGACGCCCGCACCCTGCGTCGTACCGGCGTCAAGAGCGTGCACGACATCGGCGACGATGACGGTTGGGACGATGATTTCGAGGACGACGAAGACGGTCCGGAAATCATTTACGTGCGCGACTGATCGGTTGCAGTACACTAAACGCCGCTCTCTGGAGCGGCGTTTTTGTATCCACGGTATCTACAGATTCGACATAGGTTGGAAGAAGATGCGAAGCAAGGTGACGGGCGCCAAGCGCTGGGTCGTTAAGATTGGCAGTGCTCTGCTGACCGCCGATGGCAAGGGCCTCGACCGCGGTGCAATGGCCGTTTGGGTCGAGCAGATGGTCGCGCTGCGTGAGGCAGGCGTGGAGTTGGTACTGGTCTCCTCCGGGGCCGTGGCCGCCGGCATGAGCCAGCTGGGCTGGACCAAGCGACCGAGCGCGATGAACGAGCTGCAGGCGGCTGCCTCGCTCGGCCAGATGCGCCTGGTGCAGGCCTGGGAGTCGAGCTTTGGGGAGCACGGGAAGCACACCGCGCAGATCCTGCTGACCCATGACGACCTGTCCGACCGCAAGCGTTACCTGAATGCCCGCAGCACCCTTCGCACCTTGGTCGATCTGGGCGTGGTGCCGGTGATCAACGAAAACGACACCGTGGTCACCGACGAGATCCGCTTCGGCGACAACGACACCCTGGCGGCGCTGGTGGCCAACCTGGTCGAGGCCGACCTGCTGGTGATCCTCACCGACCGCGATGGTATGTTCGATGCCGACCCGCGCAACAACCCCGAAGCCCAGTTGATCTACGAAGCCCGTGCCGACGACCCCTCACTGGATGCCGTGGCCGGTAGTACCGGTGGTGCCCTGGGCCGTGGCGGCATGCAGACCAAGCTGCGTGCGGCGCGCCTGGCTGCCCGTTCCGGTGCCCACACCATCATTATCGGTGGCCGCATCGAACGCGTACTGGACCGCCTGAAGGCGGGCGAGCGCCTGGGTACCTTGCTGTCCCCTGAGCGCGGCATGCTCGCTGCGCGCAAGCAGTGGCTGGCCGGTCACCTGCAAACCCGTGGCACCCTGGTGCTGGATGCCGGTGCCGTGCAAGCGCTGCGCCAGGCCAACAAGAGCTTGTTGCCGGTTGGCGTGAAGACTGTGCAGGGCAGTTTCCGTCGTGGCGAGATGGTGGTGTGCGTCGGCCCGGACGGTGTTGAAGTGGCTCGCGGCCTGGCCAACTACAGCGCCCTGGAGGCGCAGAAGATCATTGGTCAGTCGTCCGACGCCATCGAGTCGATCCTTGGCTACAGCGCCGAGCCGGAACTTGTACACCGCGACAATCTGGTGCTGGTATGAGCCTGCTGAAGAACGTAATCGCTGTGGCAGCGTGCGTGCTGCCGATGTTGGCCGGCGCCGAAGAGGTCGGCCAGGTGTCCACCGTGTTCAAGTTCCTCGGGCCGAACGACCGCATTGTGGTCGAGGCGTTCGACGACCCGAAGGTAGAGGGCGTGACGTGCTATCTGTCGCGTGCCAAGACTGGCGGGGTAAAGGGGGGCTTGGGGCTTGCCGAGGACCGGGCGGAGGCATCGATTGCCTGTCGTCAGGTCGGGCCGATCAACTTCAAGGGTGAGCTCAAGGATGGCGAGGAAGTGTTCAAGGAACGCACCTCGCTGGTGTTCAAGACCATGCAGGTGGTGCGCTTTCTCGACAAGAAGCGCAACACGCTGGTGTACCTGGTCTACAGCGACCGCATGATCGAAGGCAGCCCGCAGAATGCGGTGACTGCCATTCCGATCCTGCCTTGGGCTCATTGATAGCCCGCTCCTGCATAAGCATCGGTGGTTGGACGCAGGTCGTCGTAGGAGCGGGTTCACCCGCGAAAGGGCCGGACCTGCTGGCCAATTTCCACCCGCCGTTCACCGTTGCAGTCGCCACCGTATTCGCGGGTAAACCCGCTCCTACATACGCATCGCGCAGGCTGTCGTAGGAGCGGGTTCACCCGCGAAAGGGCCGGACCTGCTGGCCAATTTCCACCCGCCGTTCACCGTTGCAGTCGCCACCGTATTCGCGGGTAAACCCGCTCCTACATACGCATCGCGCAGGCCGTCGTAGGAGCGGGTTCACCCGCGAAAGGGCCGGACCTGCTGGCCAATTTCCACCCGCCGTTCACCGTTGCAGTCGCCACCGTATTCGCGGGTAAACCCGCTCCTACATAGCATCGCGCAGGCCGTCGTAGGAGCGGGTTCACCCGCGAATGGGCCGCAACGCGGCCCCGGCTATCTCAGGCCAGTTCCTCGGTCTGATCCTCACGCACAACCGCTTTCACTTCATCCAGCCGGCTGATGAACTTCCAGTCCGCCTCGTCGATGTAGATGCCGTTCGGCCCGCTGCCACCTTCCAGGTCGATCGCAACGTGCGCCGAGACCTGTGGTTTCACACTCGCCAGGATCGGCACGAAGCCCAGTTGCTGGCTGGTCTCCAGCAGTGCCGCCTGGTTGCGTTCGTCGATGTCTGCCGCTTCGTCCAGGTAGTACGGCAGGCGAATGCGCCCGGCCAGGTCTCGGTCCATCAGGTGCAGCAACAGGTACATGTTGGTCAGCGCCTTGATGGTCATGGTGGTGCCGTTGGACGCCGCGCCGTCAATGTCGGCGTGGATGATCGGCTGGCCATTGACCTTGGTGATCTCGAACGCCAGCTCGAACAGGTCCTTCAGGCCCAGCTGGTTGTGGTTGGCCGCCACCAGCCGTGCCAGGTACTCCTTGGCCTCTTCGTTCTTGTTGTCCTGGTCTGCGCTTTGGGTCAGGTCGAAGACCGACAGGGTTTCGCCTTCTTCGTACTGGCCGGCACTGTGGATAATCTGGTCGATGTGCTTGAGCGCTTCCTTGTTCGGCGCCAGTACCACGCGGAAGCTTTCCAGGTTGGACACCTGGCGCTTGTTGATCTCGCGGTTGAACAGGGCCAGCTGGTGCTCGAGGCTGTCGTAGTCGCTGCGGATGTTGCGCAGGGTTCGGGCGATATCGGTGACCGCGGCGCGGCGTGCCTTGGCCAAGGTCAGGGCTTCGTCGGTACGGTGCGCGTAGGCGTTCACCAGCAGTTGCAGGCGGCGTTCCATGTCGTCTTCGCTGTCGAACTTGGCAACGCCTTTCAGGCGCACCTGGGCGTACAGCGCCTCGATCTGGTTGTCCACTCGCTGCAGGCTTTGCCAGCTGTCCTGGTAGTCATTGAGCAGCGGCAGCAGGTTGTCCATCGAGTCGTCGATGGCTTCCATGTATGGCGTGCCGTAGGGCAGGTCGGCCGGCAGCAGCTGGCGACGGCGCAGGGCGTCTTCCAGGGTGCGCTGCTTGGACTCGAGGTCGCCGAGCTGGCGGCCGACCAGTTGCAACTTGGCTGACAGCTGCTGGACGCGCTCGGTGAAGGCGTCGCTGGAGCGCTTGAGTTCGTCCTGGGCCGCTTCCAGTTGCGAAAGCTGTTCCAGTTTCTCGGGCTCTTCGGCGGCGAGGGTCTGGCTGCGGCGGAAGTCTTCCAGCGCCTTCTGCGCGTCCAGCACTTCCTGGTACAGGGTTTCGGTCTGCGCTTTGGAGGCGGAGCGGTCGGCGGCCACGGCCTGCTGGGTCTTGAGCTGCTTGAGCTCTTTTTCCAGGCGCTCTTTCTGGTCGCGCAGGGCGGCGCGGTCGGCCAGGGCCTGCAGTGCCGGCGGGTCGATGTGGGTCAGGTCAATGGCCAGGCCCGGGGCCTCGAAGCGTTCGCCCTTGAAGCCGTCGAGCACCGCTTCCAGCGATTTTACCCACAGGTCGCTGTCGTCCAGCTCGATACCGCGATCGCCCAGCGGCAGGCTGAACAGCGCGCCGTTGAACAGGCGCATCAGGCGGTCGACGTCCTGCTGCGAGAACTCTTCGCGCAGGCGGGCATAGCTATTGTTGTCAGCGTGATCCAGCTGCTGCTTGACCTGCTTCAGGCGTTTTTCCAGGTCGCGTACGCGCTCGTCGAGGTCTTCGGCACTGAACTGGCGTGACTGGGCCAGCGCGCCGGCCAACTCGTCGTGGGCGTCCTTGGCCGCCAGCAGTTGCTGTTCCAGCACCTTGACGTCATCAACCAGCGCAAAGCGGTGCTTGAGCACCGACAGCTCGCCTAGCCAGCGCTGGATACCGGTAATTTCACGCTCCAGGCGCATCAGCTCCTGTGTGCCGCCGCGCTGGTCGTTCTGCAGGCGGTCCTGCTCGCCACGGTAATGCTCGGACTGGATGACCAACTCTTCCTTGCGCGCCATGGCGTATTCCTGCCAGGTGCCCAGCAGGGTGTCGAGCACAGGCGAAATGCGGTGCAGCTTGCCACGCAGGATGTCGCGCTGGGCCACGCCACCGGCCAGGGCCTCGACCAGCGGACCGGCAGCGACCAGGGCGTTGTAGTCCTGCTCCATGCGGCGTACGTCGCGGAAGGCTTCCTCGCATGCAGCGATGTAGTCGACGCTGCCCGAGCGCAGGCTGTGCTCGAAGGCGTCGAGGAACAGCTGCTTGAGTTTGGCGGCGGTGATCTCACGCATGTGCAGCAGGTTGATGAACAGCGCGCGGAAAGTTTTCAGGCTTTGCTCGCTGGTGGAGCGCAGCGGGATCATGGTCAGGTCCAGCGGCACCGAGGTATGCCCGCCCACCAGTAGTCGGCGCAGTTCGTCCGGCTTCAGTTCGTAAGCCTTGATCCCCAAGCGCTCAAGGTTGGTGAACAGCTCTTTCTGACGCAGGCAGGTGTCGTTCTTCTGGTAGTGGGCCAGGTCCAGTTCGCCCTTGTAGGCGAAGAACTGGTGGCCGAAACCGCCACCCGGGCCGCGCCCGACCACGCCGATCACGTGCGGGCCGTGAGGCAGGCTCAGTTCGCAGAGAATGTACGAGGTATCGCTGGCGAAGTAGAAGCGGCGCGACTGCTCAAGGCTGTACTTGCCGAAGCTCATGTCCGACATGCGTGCCAGGATCGGGAACTGCAGGGCGTTGATCGACGCCGATTTACCCAGGTTGTTGGCACCGTATACCGACAGCGGGTGCTCCAGCGGGAACAGGCCAAGGCTGTAGCCGGCGGTGTTGAGCAATGCGAAGCGGCGGATGCCGTAGCGTTCCTGGCTCATGCGTCAATCTCCTGTTGCTCTTCGCGGATGGCCCGGGCCAGGGCGTCCTCTTCGCTTTCCTCGCCCTGGAAAGGCGTGAGGTCGAGCGGGTCGTCGGTACGGTTGAGTTCTTCGGCGCTTTCTTCCTCGACCAGTACTGGGGTCGGCAGCGGCAGGGCGCTGTGCAGGGTGGCGGCCAGGTCGCGGTCCTGCTGCACCGAAAGGCACACATCGAGGAAGCGGTGCATGGGCGGCAGGAAGCGGTAGATGCCGCCTTCTTCATGGGCGAAGCCGAGCTGGGTCATGCGGCGCAGGATTTTTTCTTCCAGCTCGTCCACGGTCTGCACTTCGGCCTGCAGGAACAGGTCGCGGTACTTGTCCAGCAGCGAGGGCAGTTCGTCGCGGCCGATGCTGCCGCCATCTAGCACGGCCATCGGGTCGCGGCCCTGGTCAGCAAGGTGCTCGACCAGGATGAAGGTGAACAGCGACAGGCGCTGCGCGGTCTTGTTGACCTGCGCGGCGGTCATGTCCGGGACGAAGTAGTAGAAACCACGGGTGTCGCATACCAGTTCGAAGCCCAGGGCCTTGAACAGGGTGCGGTACTGGTCCTGGAAGTTCGACAGCTGGGCGTACAGCTCAGGGTCGCGCCGGCTGACGTGGAAGCCTTTGAACAGCTCGCGGAAGATCGGCGCGAGCTGGGACAGTTCGGAAAGATCAAGATGCATGGGCTGGGCTCGCGTTGGGTTCGGTAGGCGCGCTGGGGGCGTCTTCGCGGCTGGAGGTCAGTGCGAACGAATGCAGGCTGACCAAATGTTCCTGAGTGGTGTATTCGCGGCGGTCGAGGCGTTCGCGCTTGAAGCGCTTTTCCCGCGACAGGCGCGAGAACCAGTACAGCAGCTCGTCGGTGGCGCCTTCGGGCTCCTGCTCCAGTAGCCAGACCATCAGGTCGGGCAATGGCAGGGCCTGTTCGCAGCGTTCGGCCATTTCCTTGACCGTGCGCGGGGCACGGGGCAGGGCGCCGGACTGGGTCTTGTGGGCTTTGGGGAAGCGCGCCGGCTTGGGCTCGAAGCGGGCCAGGGCGTAAACGTAGGCCTCGACCTGGCTGGCACTGCCAAGGAAGGTGCTTTGCGGGCGGGTGAACATCGGCATGGCCGCTTGCGGCACGGCATCGATGCCCTTGCGCCGGATCACCGACAGGGCCAGTGCGGCGCCGCGAGTCACGGCGTTGTGCCGGCGGGCTTCTTCGCGCAGCGGCAGCAGCAGTTCGCGGGCGTGGCGCAGGGTCAACTGGGCGCTGGTCTGCATTTCAAGGATGCGCGCGTGGGTGCGCAGCAGCATGTCGTCGTCGACCAGGTGGCCCAGGCGCGCTTGTTCGCCCAACAGTTTCAGCAGCACGGTCTCGACCTTGCGTACGCCCTGCTCGAAGGCGCCGTCGGCGTTGACCAGCTGGATCATCGGCTCGACGTATTCGTCCCAGGTGGCCAGTACTTCGGCATAACGCTGGCGCAGCGGAATCTGGCGGTTGCTGGTCTTGGCCCGTTCGGCCACGGCCACCAGCGCCTGCTCGTCGTTGTCGAGCTTCTTCAGCACATCGCGCACACGCATGTCGAGCAGGCGCAGCTGGCGTGCCAGGTCGTCGCTGTCGCGGTTGTCGAAGGCATCCTGGATGTGCCCGGCCAGGCGCTCCAGGTGACGCAAGTAGGCTTCGATCTCCAGGCACAGGCCCAGCCGGTGTTCGCGGCGCAGGTAGGCGAGGAAATCGTGGATCTGCGCGTTGAGCTCGAAACGGTTCGGGCTTTTGGCCACCGGGACCAGGATATCCAGGCGGATCCACACGTCGAGTAGCTGGGTGATGTCCTGCGGGGTGCTTTCGAGCTGCTGGCGGGCCACATGCTGGCGCAGTTCGACCAGGCTCAGGGTGCCCTGGTCGAAACGCTCGCACAGCGGCTCGATCAGGGCCCAGTGTTCGGCTAGGGCGCGCAGGACGCGCTTGGGTTCGATCATTGGCTTCGACTCGTTGCCAAGAAAAAGGGGGCGATTGTACTGCATTCGCGGGGGTGGTTTTTACCCCTTGGTCTGTAATGAGAGATAACCATGGGATGTGTAGGTGTAGGGCGTTGTTGATGCGGTGGCGCTCGGTCTGATAGGCGCTGCAAAAACCACGGCGTACACGTTAGAATGCCCAATTGCCTTCACGCCCTCGGATATCCGCCCCTTGCTGACCGAACCCCGTCGCCGCGCCTACCTTTCCGCCATGCAAGTGGTGCACTGGCTGCCGCGTGCCGAACTGCCGTTCGCCGCACCGTCGCGGCCCGAGCTGCTGCTGCCGGTTGTGCCGGTCGAGGACATCGATTTCGAGGTCAGGCCGGCATCGGCAACCAACGAAACGCCCGTCATCCCCCAGGCCCGCTCCGGCGAGCGGCCTAAAATCGAGATCCCGCGCCCGGGCAGTGTGGCAAAACCCGCCGTCAAGCCCACCGAGGCACAAGAGCAGCCCGCTGCTCCGCGCCCGGCGCCGGTGCCGCCACCGCGCTTTTCGCTGCAGTTGTTGCGCGCCGGCAGTTGCCTGCTGCTGGTGGAACTGGCCACCGGTCAGCCGTTCCAGAGCCGCGATCCCTCCTATCTGCTGCTTAAGGACATGCTGCGCGCTGCCGGCCTGCCCGACGCCCCGCAGATCATCGGCGAGCCGGTGCGCTGGCCACTGCTGGTGCGCGGCAACATGGACCAGGGGCCGGAGGCTGCGCGCGATTTCGTCCAGGGCTTCGTTCAGGCGCGCCTGGAAGACGCCCCGTGTACCTGTCTGTGGCTGGTCGGCCTGCCGGCACTGCGTTTTGCCGCCAATGCCGATGCCGACGCCTATTACCAAACCCTGACGCTCGACGGCCTGGGCGACGCCTGGGCATTGCCGGGCCTTGAACTGTTGATGGACGAGCCGCAACGCAAGGCGGACGTCTGGAAAGCCATGCGCCAGCTGATGGCGCGCTGGAAGAGCGTTGAATGAGTGACTCGATCAGCTTCCGCCCGATGACCGAGGCGGATCTGGATGCCGTACTCAAGATCGAATATGCCGCATTCAGTCATCCCTGGACACGTGGAATTTTTCAGGATGCGCTCAAATCGTACGAAGTCTGGCTGATGTTCGACGGCCAGCAGCAAGTGGGCCATGGCGTGATCAACGTGATCATCGATGAAGCGCACCTGCTCAACATCACCGTAAAACCGGAAAACCAAGGGTGCGGCCTGGGCCTGCGCCTGCTCGAGCACCTGATGGCCCGGGCCTATCAGCTCAATGGCCGCGAGTGTTTTCTGGAAGTGCGCGCCAGCAACCAGTCGGCCTATCGTTTATACGAACGTTACGGTTTCAACGAAATTGGCCGCCGCCGCGACTATTACCCGATCGCCGGCGGCCGTGAAGACGCTCTGGTAATGGCCTGTACCCTGTTCGAAGACTGATCTTGCAGGGGCGTACCTGGGCGCGCAGGCTTTGTTCTCGGCAGGGACGGATAAAGAATGAGACAACTGCTTTTGGCAGCGGGCCTGTGTATCGCAAGCGCTGCCCACGCGGACGAGCGCGACGTGTGGATGTTCGCCCAGTGGGCGGGCGATCATCAAACCCGCCCCTTCCGTGAAATGCTGGTAGATGCCCGGCTTTACGGTGTAGTGCCAATCCACCAGTTGCTGCGCTCGGCATCGGACTGGAAGTTGTGCCATGCATCGCCTTTCGCCGTGCCGCCCCCCGGCAATTGGGCGGCTGTACGCTCGACCCTCGCGTTGATCAAGGCCCTTGACGATCAAGGCATCCTGCGCCAGTTCGAGGTGGTTTCGGCTTACCGTGAGCCGCGCCTGAACGCCTGTGCGGGCGGGGCGGCCAACAGTGCGCATACCCGCGCTTTCGCCGTCGATATACTGCTGCCGGCCTGGGCCGATCCCAATCCGCTGTGCCGTTTCTGGCAGCAGCATGGGCAAACCTGGAACATGGGGCTGGGCCGCTACCCATCAGGCCGTATCCATTTGGATACCGCCGGCTATCGCACCTGGGGTGGCGATGGCAGCGCAGGGGTGTCGTTCTGCATCAAACCCAAATGAGCCAGGCAGCCTCGGCTTTCGTCCATTACCCACTCGGCGAAGCGCTGGCGCTTGCTGCTGTCGGCCAGAGGCTGTGGGCTGAGCAGGTGGTAGGCCGAGCCATCGCGCATAAAACCGAACGGCGCCTGCAACTGCCCGCTGTCGAGTTCGTCGCGCACCATCAGGGCTGAGGCAATGGCCAGGCCCAGTCCGGCGCTGGCGGCCTGAATCGACAGGTAGAAATGTTCGTAGTCGCTGCGTTCGCAGTGCCGCGCCTGCTGGCCGCTCAGGCGCAGCCAAGTGGGCCAGGCAGCAGGGCGTGTGGTGCTGTGCAGCAGCCGTTGGCCATCGAGTATGGCGCTGGCGGCGGAGTGGCACACCGGGCCGATCCATTCATCACAGATTTTCTGGCTGTACAGCTGGTTGTCCCAGTGGAAGTCGTCGCGGCGAATTGCCAGGTCGACACCGCTGCGCGCGAAGTCCAGCGGGCCGCCTGCGGCTACCAGGTGCAACTGAAGGTCGGGGTGGGTGGCATGGAAGCGCGGCAGGCGCGGAATCAGCCAGCGCATGGCGATGGTCGGTTCGCAAGACAGCACCAGCACATTGTCGCGAGCTTGTTGCTGCAGGCGCTGCACGGCGCCTTCGAGTTGTTCGAAGATCGCCTGGGTGGTGCCTTGCAGGGCACGGCCGGCGGGGGTGAGGAAAATGGCCCGGTTTCGGCGCTCGAACAGTTCCACGCCAAGGCTTTCTTCAAGCAGGCGAACTTGGCGGCTGATCGCGCCGTGAGTGACATGCAAGTGCTCGGCGGCACGCACGAAGCTCTCGGTCTGGGCGGCGATGTCGAAGTAGCGGAAGGCGTTGAGTGGCGGCAGTTTCATGATATCCCTGTGCAGCTGTGTCGGGCTCTTCGCGGGTAAACCCGCTCCTACATGGCCACATATTTCCCTGTAGGAGCGGGTTTACCCGCGAAGAGGCCAAGGCAGGCTGTACATATCTGTGAATAAAACTATCAGATTCATCTCAGCATAAATCGATTTTTCCGCATCTGTAAGCGCTCGATAATCGGCGGTCTGTGCATTTCCATCGCCTATCGAGAGCCCTCAGCATGACCGAACTCATCGCCGTCGCCCTGTTCACCCTGCTCGCCGTCATCAGCCCCGGCGCAGACTTCGCCATGGTCACCCGCAGCAGCTATGCGCAGGGCCGCAAGGCCGGGCTGGCTGCCGCCATAGGTATCGCCCTGGGGGTGCAGGTGCATGTGTTGTACACGGTGTTGGGCATTGCCGTGATCATCAGCCAGAGCCCGACGCTGTTCTTCGTCATGAAGGTGCTGGGTGCGGGCTACCTGATCTACCTCGGGTACAAGTCATTGACCAACATGCAACGTATCAGCCTGGACGGAGTTGGCCAGTCTGCTGCCAGCGTACTGCAAGCGCTGCGCACCGGCTTTTTGACCAACGCCCTCAACCCCAAGACCATGTTGTTTGTCATCAGCGCCTTCACCCAAGTGGTTCAGCCTGGTAGCTCGCTGGCGCTGAACTTCGCCTACGGTGCGTTCATGTCCGTTGCCCATTGGCTGTGGTTTAGCCTGGTGGCGGTATTTTTCTCCAGTACGGCATTGCGCAGGGCGATGATCGAGCGGCAAGTGCTGGTGGACCGAGCCATTGGTCTGGCATTGATCGGGCTTGGCCTGGCTGTGGCGGTGACCGGAATACGTTGAGGCGACGATAGCAGCGCCGAAACCTGTGATTCGGCGCCCGGCTGCTGCTGGATTGGTTAGCGCGGGCATCAGTAACTTTTTCGCAGGCAAAGAAAAAGGGCTTACCTTGCGGTAAGCCCTTTGTCTTGTTTGGTGGCTACACAGGGACTTGAACCCCGGACCCCAGCATTATGAATGCTATGCTCTAACCAACTGAGCTATGTAGCCGATGGCGCGCATTATTCTCTTGAACGCCCCCCCTGTCAACACTCAATTCAAAAAAAATTTGCACGCTTTCAAAAACTTAGCGGCCAGCCCCGGTTTCAGCGCACCACAAGCCAGTACCCGAGCACGTCCAGCAACTGCAACTGCTGGGCTGCAGCCAGGGATTGCAGGCTTTGGCCAGGCCGGTCCAGGTTGAAGTCGCCGCTCACACGGCGATGGGCCACTTGTTCATCCATCATCCACAGGCGCTGCCCTTGGTAACCGGCGAGGCGCTCCAGCACCTGCCTCAATGGCATGTCTGTGGCTTTCAGGCGGCCATTGCGCCAACTGTCAGCGGTTTTCAGATCAGCCTTCTGCACCCGGCCGATGCGTGTGTCATCGAAGGTTACCCGCTCACCTGCCGAGACCATTCGCTGATCACCCCCCTGGGTGACCATGGCCTTGCCACTGAATACCACGAGTTCGTCACGCCCTGCATGGCGGGCTATCTGCAAGCGCGTGCCGTATACCTGGATGCGTGCGTTGCCAACTTCCACTTCCATGGCCCGCCCGTCGAGCATCACTTCCATATGCACCTGGCCCTGCACCAGGTGCAGTTGGCGGGTGCGGCCGCGCAGGTCGATGTTCATCGCGCTGGCGCTGTCCAGGTTCAAGGTCGTGCCATCTGCCAAGCGTATGCTGCGGCGTTCTCCCTCATCGGTGTGCAGCTCGCTGGTCAGACGCTGCATCAGCGGCCAGTACAGGTAAGCAGCAGCACCCAACCCTAGCAAGAACGCAAGCGCCAACCATTTACCCAAGTGACTGCGACGGACAGTGACATGCCGTGGGCGAGGGCGGGCAGGTGCTGGTTGCAGCTGTTGCCAGAACGTCTCGAGCTCGGCGTAGGCGTGGGCGTTCTCTTGTACCTGGCACCAGGCCGCGAATGCTTGGCGCTGGGTTTCGTCGCAACCGGGTTGGCGCAGCAACGAAAACCACTCCAGCGCGTCCTGCTGTGGGTCGGGCTGCAGCTGCTTGGCGGGCATCGGGCTCATGGGTTAAGTCTGCTCACGACAGGGGCCGTTTCGCCCAACGATGACAGGAGTGTTTAGCAGAGGATGCTAATTATATTGAGAACCATTTTCAAGTGCGTGGTGACAGGGGGATAAAAAAGGTAGCTATGTATCTATTTGTTTCCCGATAATCGGATCCCAAACCTGAGGACGGAGATTTAGGCAAATGGCCACCAGTAGTGCCTCCACCGCATCCCCCCCGGCAGCGGCAAGCCAAGCCACGCCGTTGGTGATGCGTATCATCGGCTTCTGCGCCTTGGCGCACTTGATCAACGACCTGATCCAGGCGGTGCTGCCGGCAATCTACCCGATGCTCAAGGCCAACTACGACCTGAGCTTCGCCCAGATCGGCATGATCACCCTGACGTTCCAGATCACCGCCTCGCTGTTGCAGCCTTGGGTCGGCTTCTTTACCGACCGCCGGCCCACGCCAGATCTGCTGCCGCTAGGCACCCTGTGCACGTTGGTCGGGATCGTGATGCTGGCCTTCGTTGGCAGCTTCCCGATGATCCTGCTGGCGTCGGCGCTGGTGGGCATCGGCTCGTCGACCTTCCACCCGGAAACCTCGCGCATTGCAAGGCTGGCGTCGGGCGGGCGCTTCGGCCTGGCCCAATCGACCTTTCAGGTCGGTGGCAACACCGGCTCCGCTCTGGGCCCGCTACTGGCAGCGGCCATCGTCATTCCGTTCGGCCAGACCCATGTGGCGTGGTTCGGTGTGGCAGGGCTGTTCTTCCTCGGCGTCACCCTGATGCTGCGCGGCTGGTACAAGGAGCACCTCAATCAGGCCAAGGCGCGCAAGGCGGTTCAGGCTACCCACGGCATTTCGCGCAATCGGGTAATTGCGGCGTTGATCGTGCTGGGCCTGCTGGTGTTTTCCAAGTACTTCTACATGGCCAGCTTCACCAGCTACTTTACCTTCTATCTGATCGAGAAGTTCGGTGTGTCGGTGGCCAGTTCGCAGCTGCACCTGTTCCTGTTCCTCGGCGCGGTGGCGGCGGGCACCTTCTTTGGCGGGCCTATCGGTGACCGTATCGGGCGCAAGGCTGTGATCTGGTTTTCGATACTGGGCGTGACGCCGTTCACGCTGGCGCTGCCGTATGCCGATTTGTTCTGGACCACAGTACTGAGCGTGGTGATCGGCTTTATCCTGGCTTCGGCGTTTTCCGCGATCGTGGTGTATGCGCAAGAACTGGTGCCGGGCAGCGTGGGCATGATTGCCGGTATCTTCTTTGGCCTGATGTTCGGTTTTGGTGGCATTGGCGCTGCGCTGCTGGGGTACGTAGCGGACCTGCGGGGTATCGAATATGTATACGGGTTGTGCTCGTTCCTGCCATTGTTCGGATTGTTGGCGGTGTTCCTGCCAAGTACAGGTAAACGCTGAATGCACCGGGGGCCTGGCAGAGGCCCCTGGGCAATTGACGAGCCCCCTGGAGGTGGCTAGAGTGCCGCCTCTTTTTCAATCACCTGCGTAGTAGCCAAAGCAATGCGCCGTACCCAGTCCCTCCCACACACCCGTCAGCCTGCCTTCCAGGCACTGCGTCGTGCATGGCCGAGTGACACGGTGCTCAAGCGCCGCCGCAGCGTGCTGTTTGCCTTCACCTTCTCGCCACACCTCGCCTGAACTGATCTGCGCTTTCGCGTCGCTCGCCATTCTGGCGTGCGCGCCTGTTTCTGCACGTCTTTTCGGTTTGCCAGGAGTGGTACATGAACATGCGTTTATTGGCGGGCTTGTTGTTCGCCGTTTCTGTCGTGGGTTTCAGTTTGGGGGCCAGCTTGCCGCTGGTGTCGTTGCGTCTGCATGAGGCGGGGGCGAGCACACTCGAAATCGGCATCATCTCGGCCATCCCTGCCGCCGGCATGATGCTCTCGGCTTTTCTGGTCGACGTCTGCTGCCGCCATCTCACCCGGCGTACCATCTATCTGCTGTGTTTCAGCCTGTGCACGGTCAGCATCGCCTTGCTCGAGTCGGCGTTCGGCTCGTTGTGGCTGCTGGCGCTGCTGCGCTTGGGCCTGGGGCTTGGCATGGGGATCGCCATCATCCTCGGCGAGTCGTGGGTCAACGAATTGTGCCCCGAACATAACCGCGGCAAGATCATGGCCCTGTACGCCACCAGCTTTACGGGCTTTCAGGTGCTCGGCCCGGCCATGCTGGCAGTGCTGGGCGCCGACAGCCCGTGGATCACGGGTGTCGTCACGGTCTGTTATGGGCTGGCGCTGCTGTGCATCGTGCTGACCGTGCCCAACGACCATGTCGCGCACGAAGAGGGCGAAAAAAGCTTCGGTTTGGCCGGGTTCTTCCGGGTGGCACCGGCGTTGTGCATGGCGGTGCTGTTCTTCTCGTTCTTCGATGCCGTGGTGCTGTCGCTGCTGCCGGTGTACGCCACCAGCCATGGCTTTGCCGTTGGCGTGGCGGCGTTGATGGTGACGGTGGTGTTTGCCGGTGACATGCTGTTCCAGCTGCCGCTGGGCTGGTTGGCCGACCGGGTTGAGCGCACAGGGCTGCACCTGGCGTGCGGGCTGGTGGCGATGGTGATCGGCATCGGTTTGCCCTGGCTGCTGAATCTTACCTGGCTGCTGTGGCCATTGCTGGTGGTGCTGGGCGCGGTGGCGGGGGGCATCTATACCCTGGCGCTGGTGCTTATCGGGCAGCGCTTCAAGGGCCAGGACCTGGTCACTGCCAATGCCAGTGTGGGCTTGCTGTGGGGCGTGGGCAGCCTGGTCGGGCCGCTGATCAGTGGGGCGGCCATGAATGTCGCGCCGCATGGTTTGCCCATGGCGCTGGCACTGATGGCCGGGCTGTTCGTGTGCTTTGCCAGGCAGTCATACCGGCGCCGTGGGCGGATACGGGCTGTGGCGCAGTAGTATTCCTTTACGCCGCGCCGATGCTTACCCAGTAGCGCGTCCTGTACTCGACCCGTACGGGCAGGCTGCGGGTGAGCAGTTGCAGGATTTGCCCGGTGTCAGCCAGCTGATAGGTGCCTGAAACCTTCAAGCCCGCCACTTCTGGAGCGCAGCGCAACAGCCCCGGTCGGTAGCGGCCGAGTTCGCTGACAAACTCGGCAAGTGGCATCTGCTGCACGCTGAGTACACCTTCGGTCCAGCCCCAGGGGTCGTTCTGCAGCGTTCTGGCCTGAATGCTGCCGTTGGTTCCGACTTGCAGGGTTTCACCCGGCAGCACTTGCCTCGCTGAGGCCGAGGCAGGGAACAGCGTGACTTCACCACGACGCACCGACAGCAGCAGTCCATGGCTGTTATCGCGTAGCAACAGCTGACCATCGAAGGTGGTCAGCGGGCCGACATGGGTGGCGACGTGGAACGGGCGGTTGTCGTTGGGGTTGCTGTCCAGGCTGACTTCGCCATGGATCAGTTTCAGCTGGCGTTGCACCGCGCTGTAGCGCAAATCGATGGCACTGGCGGTGTTGAGCTGGAGACGGCTGCCGTCACTGCCTTGCCATTGGCGCCGTTCGCCTGTGGCGGTGCTGGTGTCGGCCAGCAGCTGTGGCAGGCCTAGCGGTTCGCGCGCGGCCCAGCCCAGGCTGCCGCCCACGGCCAACAGCCCCAGCAATTTCAGGTGGTCCCTGCGGCTGGCTTTTGGGCGCTGGCTAGCGTCCAGGGTGCGTCGGCTCAGGTCCTTGGGCAGCCCGGCCAGTTCATCGCCCAGATTACTGACCCGCTGCCAGGCCAGGCGGTTGTGTGGGTGGCTGGCCAGCCAGTGCTGGAACTGCTGCTCGGTGCGCGGGCTGGGGCTGTCGAAACGCAGCTTCACCAGCCAGTCGATGGCCTGATCGACCTGCACCTGTGCGGGTGTACCCTCAGGCATCGGCATAGCGCAACCGGTAGCAGGCGCCCAGGGCTTTGGCCAGGTCGCGCTCAACGGTGGCCCTGGACACCTCCAGACGTTGGGCAACCTGTACGATGCTCAAACCGTCTAACTGGGCCAGCAGGAACGCTTGGCGGACGCGCGGTTTCAACTGCTGCAAGGCGCGGTCGAGGCGTTCCAGGCTATCGAGGATGACAAGCTTATGCTCTTCGCTGGGCACTTCTGCTTCGGGCAGGTGAGCCAGGCTTTCCTGGTAGGCCCGCTCCAGCGCGCGGCGGCGAAACTGGTCGATCATCAAGCCACGGGCGATGCTGCTGAGGTAGGCGCGCGGTTCTTTAAGCGGCGACACCTGGCGGGCGCGCAGCAACCGCACGAAGGTATCCTGGGCCAGGTCTGCGGCATGTTCACTGCAACCGACCCGGCTGCGTAACCAGCCACGCAACCAGGCGTGGTGAGACTGGTAGAGCAGAGCGACGTCGGTGGGCTTGAGCGTGTCGTTGATCTGCATCGTAGAGAAGGCCCAGTCCAGTGATATGTGCGATTGTGAATAGTTCTCAATTCTATGCGGGGAAGATGGCGCGGAGCAATGGCATGCCAAAGATTAGCTGCGCAAGAACCGGCGTTTGCCCGATGAACGGCTGCGCTAAGCTGGGCCTGCACTCGACTTGATGGAGGTGCCATGATGCTGGCCGACCTTTCGCCTGAGGCCTATCGCGAGGCCACGCAACACCTGGCTGCACTTGACCCGGATTGGTCGCGGCATATCGCAGCGATCGGGCCCTGCCTGCATCAGGCTACGCCGGGACGTGAGCCTTATGAGGCGTTGGTGCGGGCGATTGCCTACCAGCAGTTGCACGCCCGTGCCGCCGAGGCGATCCTCGGGCGGTTGCTGGCGCTGTTCCCGGCGGATGATTTTCCGCAGCCAGAGCAGTTGCTGGCGGTAACCCCGGAAACCCTGCGTGCCTGCGGCTTTTCGGCGAGCAAGCTGGTGACGGTCCAGGGCATTGCTCAAGCCACCCTGGAGGGCCTGGTGCCGACGCGGGAGCAGGCGTTAGCCTTGGCTGACGAGGCGTTGATCGAACGCCTGGTAGCGCTGCGGGGGGTAGGGCGGTGGACGGTGGATATGCTGCTGATCTATAGCCTGGGGAGGTCTGACATTCTGCCAGTGGACGATTTTGGCGTGCGCGAGGGGTATCGGCGGCTCAAGGGGCTGGAGAAGGCGCCAACACCGGCGCAAATGCGCTCTCTGGGCGGCGCCTGGCGGCCGTTTCGTACCGTGGCGGCCTGGTACCTGTGGCGGGCCTGAGGTTTTTGCATCGCCTGTACAGGCAACAACATATCCGGGAATCATAGATGAACCTGTACACCACCCCCGACCAACGCTGGCAAGCCGTAGCGTGCCGAGACACTGCCGCAACGGGCCACTTTGTCTATGCCGTACGTACCACCGGCGTCTACTGCCACCCCGGCTGCAAATCACGCCAGGCCAAGCGCATGAACGTCGAGTTCTACGACTCCGCTGCGGCCGCCGAGGCTGCCGGCTACCGTGCCTGCAAACGCTGTATCAGCAAGGCCAGTACCACCCGACATAGCCAGCTTGTCACCCACGCCTGCCGCTTGATCGAAGCCAGCGACCCCGCGCCAAGCCTCGACCAACTCGGTGCACGGCTGGCCGTCAGCCCTTTCCACCTGCATCGGCTGTTCAAGGCTGAAACCGGGGTCACCCCCAAAGCCTACGCCACGGCCTTCCGTGCCCGGCGGCTGCGTGCGCACCTGGAAGACGGCCAGCGTTCGGTCACCGATGCTATCTACGACGCCGGCTACAACTCCAACAGCCGCTTCTACGAAAGCGCCGACCAGCGCCTGGGCATGCGCCCCCGGCAATACCGCGCCGGCGGCGCCGGGGCAACCATTCACTTCGCTCTTGGGCAGTGCTCGCTGGGTGCAATACTGGTAGCCCAGAGCGACAAGGGCATCTGCGCGATTCTGCTGGGCGACGACCCCGAGGCCTTGTTGCACGACCTGCAGGACCAGTTCCCCAAGGCCCACCTGATTGGCGGTGACAGCGCCTACGAACAGCTGGTCGCCGAAGTGATCGGTTTCGTCGAAGCGCCGGCCTTGGGCCTGGCCTTGCCGCTGGATGTGCAAGGCACCGCGTTTCAGGAGCGGGTGTGGCAGGCGCTGCGTGAGGTGCCGGCCGGCAGCCGGGTCAGCTACACCGACATCGCCGAGCGCATTGGCGCCCCCAAGGCTGTGCGGGCGGTAGCCATGGCCTGCGCGGCCAACCCTATTGCCGTGGCCATCCCTTGCCACCGCGTGGTGCGCCGGGATGGCGACATCAGCGGCTACCGCTGGGGCGTGGAGCGCAAACAGCAATTGCTGAAGCGAGAAACGGCACTCTCCTGACTGCCCCAAGCCGCGTAGAATCCCCCGCCAAATCGAATTGCTAAGAGGAATATTCGATGAGGCGTGTCAGCCTTGACCGTTATTGCCCGGGTCTGCTTGTCCTGCTGGCCCTGATGCTGGTACTTGCCAGCCCGGCCTGGTCGGCCCCGGCCACGCCATTGTCCAACCTGGCGGCTGCCGAAGCGCCAGCACTGGACGAAAACGCCAGCCTCGAACAGCTGAGCGACCGCTTGGACCTCATCCGCCAGGGCGTCACCAGCGAGGCCAACGACGACGTGCTGTCGCAACTGCGGCTGGCTGCGATGCAGGTTCAGCGTCAAGCTGATGCATTGAGTGCGCAGCGCACTGCCGATGTGGGAAAGCTCGACGACCAACTGAAGGTCATCGGCCCAGCCCAGCCGGACGAGGCCGCTACCCTGACGCAGCAGCGCAAAGCGCTGGAGGCCGATAAAAAGGCGCTGGTAGCTCAGCAGGATCAGGCCACCAAGCTGACCCAGTCGGCCCGCGACCTGTCCACGCAAATCGTCAACCTGCGCCGCAGCCAGTTCAACTCGCAAATCACCAGCCGTGCGGCCTCGCCGCTGAGCCCGGCGTTCTGGCAGAGCATCATCCGCCCCACCCAGGACGACGTGGCGCGCCTGCGTGACCTGCGCGGCGAGGCGGCCGATGCCATCGGCAGCGCCTTCAGCGCCGAAAACCGCTGGCAGTTCGTTGCCAGCCTGGTGGCAGCGATTCTGGTGTGGACGTTGGTGCGGCGCGTGCTTGAACGCATGCTGGCCAGTGCCATGGTCCGCTGGTTGCCAGACGGCCGCCTGCGCCGCAGCGCCTTGGCTCTGGGCGTTAGCCTGGCAACCCTGGGCACCATCGCCGGCTCGGTTTCGTTGCTGCGCTGGGGGCTGGAAAGCAATGCGCAATTGGGTTCGGACATCGCCAGCCTGACCAACCACATTCTCACTCTGGTAGTGTTCAGTGCCTTCATCACCGGCCTGGGCCGCGCCATGCTGATGTTGCAGCGCCCGTCCTGGCGGCTGCCGGCGATCCACGACCAAGTCGCCAGTGCGTTGGGCTGGTTCCCGAAGGTGCTGGCATTGGCACTGATGTTCATGATGACCATGGAGCGCATGAACAGCGTGATCGGCGTCAGTCTGGCGCTGACGGTGGCCGTCAACGGGCTGACCGCACTGGTGGTGGCGTCCACCTTTGCCGGCGCGCTGCTGTGTTACCGCCGCACCCTGCGCAAGCATGACCTGCAGCGCCCGACGGGCCTGGCCGGGCTGATCCCGTTCGTGATGGTCATCTGGCTGACGTTGATCCTGCTGGCACTGTTCACTGGCTACCTGACACTCGCCTATTTCCTCACCGCCAAGCTGTTGTGGGTCAGCCTGGTGATCACCTGTGCCTACTTGCTGACCACCTTCCTCGGCGACCTGTGCGAAACCCTGCTGTCGCCCCGCCAGCCCGGTGGCCTGGCACTGGCCTCGACCCTGGGCCTGGCGCCTCGTCACCAGGCGCAGGTCAGCACCATACTGGCCGGTGTCGGCCGCACCATCGTGCTGTTCCTGGCGCTGTTGCTGGTGTTGATGCCGTCAGGCACCAGCCCCAGCGAATTGCTGCTGAGCCTTGGCGACTGGGATGGGACCGGGGGCAAGCTACTCGGCAACCTTAACATCGTGCCGCAGGACATCCTGCTGGCCCTGGCGATCTTCCTCGGCGGCCTGTTCGCCATCCGTGTGGTCAAGCGCTGGCTAAGCGATCGCCTGCTGCCGGAAACCGACATGGACGCCGGCATGCGCGCCTCGTTGGTAACCCTGGTAGGTTACCTGGGTTTCCTGTTCCTGGTCATGCTGGTGATGTCGACCCTGCGCATCAACCTCACCAGCCTGACCTGGGTGGTCAGTGCCCTGTCGGTCGGTATCGGTTTCGGTTTGCAGCAGATCGTGCAGAACTTCATTTCCGGCCTGATCCTGCTGACCGAGCGCCCGGTCAAGGTAGGCGACTGGGTCAGCCTGGCGGGTGTCGAGGGCGATATCCGCCGCATCAATGTACGCGCCACCGAGATCCAGATGTCTGACCGTTCCACGGTGATCGTGCCCAACTCGCAGTTCATCTCGCAGAACGTGCGCAACGTGACCATGGGCAATGCGCTGGGTGTGGTCAGCATTACCCTGACACTGCCGCTGGAGACTGATGCCAACCGTGTGCGGGAGCTGCTGCTGGCGGCTTACCATGAGCATGAGGCGATTCTGGACGCGCCCGCTGCCTCGGTATCATTCAAGGACCTGACGGCCAGCGGTATGGTGATCGGTGTGAGTGGCTACGTGGCCGGGCCGCGGCAGGTGTCGGGCACCCGCAGCGATCTTTTGTTCACCATTCTTGGCCGGTTGCGTGATGAAGGTATTCCACTGTCTTCGCCGCAGAGCATGGTGCTGGTGCAGGAAGGTGCGCGGTCGGCGGACGAGTCGGTGTAGGCATCGGGGGGCTGTCCAGCTTGTAGGAGCGGGTTCACCCGCGAAAGGGCCGACCCTGCTGGCCAATCCCCACCCGCCTTTCACCGTTGCCGCCGCCACCGTATTCGCGGGTAAACCCGCTCCTACCATAGATTGGTGGTGGACACGCACCGGGGATTGGACACAGGCCGCCGTGTAGGAGCGGGTTCACCCGCGAAGAGGCCGGCCCTGCTGGCCAATCTCCACCCGCCGTTCACCGTTGCCGCCGCCACCGTATTCGCGGGTAAACCCGCTCCTACGCAGATTGGTGGTGGACACACCTCGGGGGTTGGACACAAGCCGTCGTGTAGGAGCGGGTTTACCCGCGAAGAGGCCGGCCCTGCTGGCCAATTTCCCCCCGCCGTTCACTGTTGCCGCCGCCACCGTATTCGCGGGTAAACCCGCTCCTACGCGGATTGGTGGTGGACACACCTCGGGGGGGGACACAGGCCGTGTAGGAGCGGGTTCACCCGCGAAGAGGCCGGCCCTGCTGGCCAATCTCCACCCGCCGTTCACCGTTGCCGCCGCCACCGTATTCGCGGGTAAACCCGCTCCTACGCAGATTGGTGGTGGACACACCTCGGGGGGGGACACAGGCCGCCGTGTAGGAGCGGGTTCACCCGCGAAGAGGCCGGCCCTGCTGGCCAATCTCCACCCGCCGTTCACCGTTGCCGCCGCCACCGTATTCGCGGGTAAACCCGCTCCTACGCAGATTGGTGGTGGACACACCTCGGGGGTTGGACACAAGCCGTCGTGTAGGAGCGGGTTTACCCGCGAAGAGGCCGGCCCTGCTGGCCAATCTCCACCCGCCGTTCACCGTTGCCGCCGCCACCGTATTCGCGGGTAAACCCGCTCCTACGCAGATTGGTGGTGGACACACCTCGGGGGTTGGACACAGGCCGTCGTGTAGGAGCGGGTTCACCCGCGAAGAGGCCGGCCCTGCTGGCCAATTTCCCCCCGCCGTTCACTGTTGCCGCCGCCACCGTATTCGCGGGTAAACCCGCTCCTACCAGCGATTGGTGGTGGACACACACCGGGGGTTGGACACAGGCCGCTGTAGGAGCGGGTTTACCCGCGAACACCGGCAGAGCCGGTGCCATAACGCGGTCCCTTGCGATATCAGCCCAGGCAGCGCGTCACATGCTTGACCGACTGATAGGCTGACAACCCCCAAGGCCCCAGCTCACGGCCGATCCCGCTGCCCTTGGTGCCACCCCATGACGTTTCGACGAACACCGCCTGCACCGAGTTGATCCACACATGGCCAACCTCCAGCGCATCGGCCACGCGCTCGGCGCGCTCCAGGTCGGCGGAGCACACCGTGGCGACCAGCCCAAAGCGGCTGTCATTGGCTTCGGCAATGGCCTGCTCCTCGGTGGTAAAGCGCCGTGCGCAGAGCACTGGGCCAAAGATTTCCTCGGTCCATAGGCGGCTGTCTTTCGGCACATCGGTATACAGCGTCGGGCTGACGAACCAGCCTTCACGGTCCAGTGCATGGCCGCCAGCCAGGCACTGCAAACCTTCTTCGCGCGCCGTGGCAAAGTAACTGGCCACCTTCAGCCACTGCGCCTGGCTGGTCAGCGGGCCCATGTCGACCTCTTCGGTCAAAGGATTACCCACCCGCAAGTTTTCCAGTGCCGCCTGCAAGCGCGGCAGCAGAGCATCGGCAATGCCGTCCTGTACCAGCAGCCGCGATGTGGCCGAACACATCTGGCCGGCGTTCCAGCTGATGCCGGCAACAATCCATTCCACCGCTTGGTCGACATCGCAATCCTCGAACACAACGATGGCCGACTTGCCGCCCAGTTCCAGCGTCACCGGTCGGCACTGCGCCGAAGCGCTGCGCATCACCTGGCTGCCGACGCTGTTGCTACCTGTGAACGACAACTTGTCCAGGCCGTTGTGGTTGCTTAGCGCGGCGCCGGTCTCGGCCTTGCCGTTGATGATGTTCAGTACCCCGGCCGGCAGGCCCAAGGCGTCGGCGATCTGGCCGTAGGCCTGCTCGATCAGCGGCGTGACCTCTGAAGGCTTGAGCACCACGGTGCACCCGGCGGCCAGGGCCGGGGCAAGTTTCCAGGCGCTGGTCACCAACGGGAAGTTCCACGGCACGATCAGGCCGACCACGCCCACCGGTTCAAGGCGGGTGCGGGCGGTGAAACCCGGCGCAGCCAGCGGCACAGTGCGGTTTTTCGATGGCAGCTGCTCGGCCAGCTCGGCGTAATAGCCAAAGGTGGCGATGGCGTCATCCAGGTCGATTTCCGCTTCGTGACGCGGTTTGCCGTTATTGCGCATCTGCACGCTGACAAGCGCTTCACGGCGCTGCCCGAGCTGTTCGGCAAAACCACGCAGGAAGGCGGCACGTTCACTGGCGCAGGTGCTTTTCCAGGCGGGCAGGGCGCTGCGGGCAGCGGCGACGGCCTGGTCGACCTGGCTCACGCTGGCGGCCATCAGCTCGGCGAACGGTTGCCCCAGCGCAGGGTCGTTGACGCTGATGCAGTCGCTGCCTTGGCCTTCGACCCAATGGCCGGCGATATAGTGGGAAGTGGTCATGGTCGGTTTCCAGTCAGGCCATTTCGGCAGTGGTCACAGGCGTATGCGCGGTGCTTTTGCAACGCACCCATCGCGGGCCCAGGGGGCCATACACGCCAGCAGGTTCAGGGAACAGGTTGAGCAACAGCAGGTACAGCACGCCAGCCAGCCCCAGCGTGACCGGCAGGCTCAGGTCGATGCCGCCCGCCAGGTCACCCAGTGGGCCGACGAACTGCCCCGGCAGGTTGACGAAGCACAGGCCAACCGCCGCGCTGGGGATCCACGCCCCCATGCCGCGCCAGTTCCAGCCGTGCAGGAACCAGTAGTGGCCACCACGCTGGCCACGGGTGAATACCTGCAGGTCGTCAGCGTGGTAGAAGCCGCGGCGGGTAATCAGGCCAAGGATCATGATCACCATCCACGGGCTGGTGCAGGTAATGATCAGTACGGCAAAGGTCGATACGCTCTGCACGAGGTTGAAGGTGAAGCGGCCAATGAAGATGAAGCCGATCGCCAGCACGCCAATCAGCAGCGTGGCGCCGGCACGGCTGAGCAAGCGGGGGAACACGCTGGACATGTCCAGGCCGGTGCCATACAGCGCAGTGGTGCCGGTGGACATGCCGCCAATCACCGCAATCAGGCACACCGGCAGGAAGAACCAGCTAGGTGCAACTGCCAGCAGGCCGCCGACATAGTTGTTGGCGGCAATGTAGTCCGGTGCCTGGGTGGCTACCAGGGTGGCCGTACACAGGCCGAACAGGAACGGAATCAGCGTCGCCCCCTGTGCCGCGATCACGGCCAGCATGATGCGCGCCTTGGGTGTTTCACGCGGGATATAGCGTGACCAGTCACCCAAAAACGCACCGAACGACACAGGGTTGCTCATGGCCAGGATCGCCGCGCCCACGAACGCAGCCCAGAAACCCGCCTGGCCAAGGTTGACGCTGCCTGCGTAGCCCGCATCGAAGGGCCCGGCAAACGCGACGATGCCCAGCAGGAACAGCAGGCTCGAGGCCCAAACGGCAATCTTGTTGACCCACAGCATGAAGCGGAAGCCAAAGATGCATACCACCAATACCAGCACCGCGAACAAGCCGTAGGCCAGGCCCAGGGTCAGGTCGGTCTCTGGCAGGCCGGCCAGGCGCTTGGCACCACCGACCAATGCATCGCCCGAGCTCCACACCGAGAGCGAGAAAAACGCCACCGCCGTGAGCAGCGACAGGAACGAGCCGACGATGCGCCCGTGTACACCAAAGTGCGCACCCGATGAGACGGCGTTGTTGGTGCCGTTAAGCGCGCCGAACAGCCCCATCGGTGCAAGGATCAGCGCGCCGATGCCAACGCCGAGCAGAATCGCCCATACACCGGCCTGGAATGACAACCCGAAAAGCACCGGGAAGCTGCCCAGTACGGCGGTAGCGAAGGTATTGGCACCGCCGAAGATCAGGCGGAACAGGTCTAGCGGGGAGGCGTCGCGTTGATCGGCGGGGATCTGTTCGACGCCGTTGGTCTCGATACCGGTCGAATGGCTCATGGTGATGCTCCAGCGCGGTTGTTGTAGCCAGCGCAGTGCGCGGGCCTTTTTGTGGGTGCGATGGCAGGGCGGCAGCGCCGCGTAAAGTGTGATCAGGCCGGTGTTACGACCGACAGGTGCTCGTGGCAGGCCAGCCACTGGTCACCATGGCGGCGGAAGACAATGGTCTCGCGCTCGCTCAATGGGTGCTCTTCACCGCTGATGCGGATACGCGTGGCCACATCGTGCATGAAAATAGCCACGTCGCCGTGCAGGCTTACGTGGGCGTTCCCCGACTCGCAGGCAAGCACGGCAAAGTCCTCGGCCTGCCACTGGGCCCAGAGCTCTTCATAGGCGCGACGCGACAGCAGCGGATGCGCCAAGGTGTGGAATAGAAAGGTGGCGTCTTCGCTGAAGCAGGCGAAATAGCGGGCGGTGTCGTTGCTGGCGAACGCCGCGACGAGGTCGGCGGCGGCTTGCCGCACTTGAAGTGTCTGGTCCACGGGAGTGGCCTCACGGTTTATTGTGATTGTGGTGAAGCGATTCTGGTGGCGGTTGGCGAGGGGAAAAATCGCTGGCGGCAAATAATCAGTTCAGAAATTTGTGAAGTGATGGAGGGCACGCCACAACAGGCAAGCCGACTGACGGTCTCTCCCACCCTCCATCCTTGCCTACGCTGATACTCCCAACCCGCTGAAGCAAGGAGATCCACCGTGGCCTTCCAATACACGCGTCTGGACAAGAACAACGCAGCCGTACTGCTGGTCGACCACCAAACCGGCTTGCTCTCGCTGGTAAGGGACATCGACCCCGACCGCTTCAAGAACAACGTGTTGGCCCTGTCTGACCTGGCCAAATACTTCAAGCTGCCGACCATCCTCACCACCAGTTTCGAGACGGGCCCCAACGGCCCGCTGGTGCCGGAACTGAAAGAGCAGTTCCCTGATGCCCCCTACATTGCGCGCCCGGGCAATATCAACGCCTGGGACAACGAAGATTTCGTCAAAGCGGTAAAAGCCACCGGCAAGAAGCAGCTGCTGATTGCTGGTGTGGTCACTGAAGTATGCGTGGCCTTCCCGGCCCTGTCGGCATTGGAGGAGGGCTTCGAGGTATTCGTCGTCACCGACGCCTCCGGCACGTTCAACGAACTGACCCGTGACTCGGCCTGGCGACGCATGGAGGCTGCCGGGGCGCAACTGATGACCTGGTTCGGCGTGGCCTGCGAACTGCACCGTGACTGGCGCAACGACATCGAAGGGCTGGGTACCCTGTTCTCCAACCATATCCCGGACTACCGCAACCTGATGACCAGCTATAACAAGCTGGCCAAATAGTGCCTCCTGGGGGCTGCATGACAGCCCCCATATCAATCTGCAAGCGAAGCGGCAAACTGGCATTAATCGACCATACTGACTCTTCATTCGCCTTCAGGAGCGTGTCATGTCGAAGCCGTCCAGGAAGCCCCCAAAAAAACAGCCAGAAAAGCTGGGCGGTAAGGCGTACGAAAAAGCGCTCAAGAACCTGCATGTAGAGTTGGTGAAGCTACAGGAGTGGGTGGTCGCTAAGGGCCTGAAGGTATGCATTGTCTTCGAAGGCCGCGATGGCGCCGGCAAGGGTGGCACCATCAAGGCCATTACCGAGCGTGTCAGCCCGCGGGTGTTTCGTGTAGTGGCGCTGCCCGCACCGACCGAGCGGGAAAAGACACAGATGTACCTGCAGCGCTACCTGGGCCATCTGCCAGCGGCGGGTGAAGTGGTGATCTTTGATCGCAGTTGGTACAACCGTGCGGGCGTTGAGCGGGTAATGGGCTTTTGCTCTGGCGAGCAAGTGGACAAGTTTCTGACCGGTGTACCTGTGTTCGAGAGGGTCATGGTCGATTCGGGGATCATCCTCATCAAGTACTGGCTTGAAGTCAGCGCCGATGAGCAGACCCGGCGCCTGCAGGACCGCATCAACGACGGCCGCAAGCTGTGGAAGTTATCGCCGATGGACCTCAAGTCGTATACCCGCTGGGATGACTACACCCAAGCGCGTGACGATATGTTCCAGGCATCGGATACCGCTTGGGCACCTTGGTTCGTGGCCAATTCCAACGACAAACGTCGCGCCCGGCTGAATATCATCAGCCATCTGCTCAGCCGTATTCCTTACAAAGACATAACCCGCGACCAGCACGTGAAGCTGCCCAAACGCGGCAAGATCGGCAAGTACACGGCTGTCGCCTACCCGTTCAAGTTCGTCGAAGAACGCTTCTGAACCCCTCCCTGCCGGGAGCTGCGAAGGTACGAGTTCATGCCACATGACGGCAGCCTGTTGCAGGCGACGGTGGTATTCCTTTTGGCTGTGGTGCTTCTGGTACCGCTGGCGCAGCGTCTGAAAATGGGCGCAGTACCGGGATACCTGTTGGCGGGTATCCTGATTGGTCCGTCGGTGTTTGGCCTGCTTGGCAATCCGGACAACGTGGCGCGGCTGTCGGAAATGGGCGTGGTCATGCTGTTGTTCGTGATTGGCCTGGAGCTGTCCCCAAAGCGTCTGTGGACCATGCGCCGGGCGCTATTTGGCGTCGGCAGTCTGCAAGTGGGGCTGACCGCCGTACTGCTTGGGCTACTGGCATTCTGGCTGTTCGACCAATCGAAACCTGCCGCCATCGTGCTGGGCCTGGGCCTGGCGCTGTCGTCCACCGCCTTTGGCTTGCAGGTACTGGCCGAGCGCAAGGACCTGGGCAAACCTCATGGCCGCCTGGCCGTGGCCATCCTGCTGTTCCAGGACATTGCCGCCATTCCCTTGATTGCAGTGGTGCCGTTGCTCGGTGGCGATGTCAGCACCGCTGACGAAGGTGCCTGGCCCTTGTTGGCTGTGGTTGTCGGCATTGGTGTGCTGATTGTTTTTGGCCGCTATCTGCTGACCCCGATATTCAAGTGGACGGTGGGTTCGGGCCTGCCTGAACTGTCGACCGCCACGGCCTTGCTGGTCGTGCTCGGCACCGCTTGGTTGATGGAGCATGTGGGTGTGTCAATGGCGCTGGGGGCCTTCCTGGCCGGCGTACTGATGGCTGAGTCGCCGTTTCGCCACGAACTGGAAACCCAGATCGAGCCTATCAAAGGCCTGCTGCTGGGATTGTTCTTCGTTGGCGTAGGTATGAGTGCCGACCTGCGCTTGCTGTTCGGCATGCCGCTGATGGTGTTGGGCCTGACGTTGCTGCTGGTCGCTATCAAGCTGCCCTTGTTGTATGGCCTGGGGCGCACGATGGGTGGGCTCAACAAGGCCCAGGCGCTCTGCCTGGGCGTGGTGCTGGCTTCGGGGGGCGAGTTCGCCTTCGTGGTGTTCAAGCTGGCGCTGGAGCACCAGGTACTCACCCCGCAGGTACACGACCTGCTGGTGCTGGCCATCACCCTGTCGATGGCGGTGGTGCCCTTGGTCATGATGGCCCTGGCGCGGCAGATGCGCGATGACAGCCCTGCTCAGGCATCCCCTGAAACGGGCCAGTGAATTGCGCCTTGCTGGCGCATTGAATATCGGGAGGTGAATCATGCAGTCGAGTTCCAGGCTGGACAGCGCCCTTTCGCGGGGCTTGCTCGATGTGCTCATCAAGGCAGGCCTGGTGGCAGTCTTGGTGACCTTCGCCTTTCAGGTGTTCCAGCCGTTCCTGGAGTTGATGCTGTGGGCGGTGATTCTGGCGGTCACCTTGTACCCATTGCATTGCCGCATCCAGCGCCGCACCGGGTTCAGGCAAGGTTATGCGGCGACGCTGTTGGTGCTATTGGTTCTGGTAGTGCTGCTGGTGCCTATCTACCTGGTGGTGATGTCCATCGGCGAATCGGTGGACAGCCTGGTGACGCTACTCAAGAGCGGCGCCTGGAGCGTGCCGGTCCCGCCTGATTCGGTGGCGACCTGGCCACTGATCGGGCCGAAGGTGCATGCGCTGTGGTTGGCGGCCTCCGAAAACATGGCCAGTGTGCTGAACCAGTGGATGCCCCAGATCAAGGGGGCCGGGCTAACGGTGCTGGGCGCTGCTGCCAGCGCCGGTGGGGCCTTCCTGCTGTTCATCGGCGCAATCATTATTTCCGGGGTCATCATGGCCTTCGGTGATCGCGGTGAAATCGCTGCGCAGCGTATCGCCATGCGGGTATCAGGCGAAGAGCGCGGTAAACCCTTGGCCAAGCTGTGCACCGCCACCATTCGCGCGGTGGCGCAAGGGGTGATCGGCATTGCCTTCATCCAGATGTTGCTGATCGGTGTCGGTTTTGTCGTCAAAGGAGTTCCCGGTGCCGGGATGCTGGCCATCGCCATCCTCATGCTGGGCATTGCACAGGCCCCGGCGACGCTGGTTACCGTGCCGGTGATCATCTATATGTTCAACGTCGAAGGTTTTACCGTGGCGACCATCATTTTTGCCATCTACACCTTCGTCGCCGGCCTTGCCGACAATGTGCTCAAGCCGCTGCTGCTGGGGCGCGGGGTTGATGTACCGATGCCGGTGGTACTGATCGGGGCATTGGGCGGCATGGTGGTCAAAGGCATCATCGGCTTGTTCATCGGCCCGGTAATCCTCGGCGTGGCGTACGTGCTGTTCTGGCAATGGGTTGCGCTGCAGGTGCCGGAGCAACCGGCACCACCCGCCGCTTGAGCCATGCCCAACCGCTGCTATGGCCTGGGGCTGCTGATGGTGCTGGCTGGTTGCACTCAGGTTGGTCCGGATTTCGAGAAGCCCCAAGCGCCGTGGCTGGACGGCTGGAGCACGCCAATGCTGGAGCAGGCAGGGCACAGCGCGGCGGCCCCCGACCTGCGCCAGTGGTGGGCGGTGTTTGCCGACCCGACGCTGGATGCGCTGATAGCCGAAGCCGATACCAACAACACCAACCTGCGCGTGGCTGGCCTGCGTATCGCTGAAGCCCGTGCCCAGTTGGCCATCGTGCAGACCGGGCGTTATCCGCAGCTGCAGCAACTGAGTGCGCAGAGCCTGTACCTGAAGCAGAATCAGTCTGGTACGCCTTCGGCCCGTGATTCAGTGTTCTGGCAATCCAGCGTGGGCTTCGACATCGGCTGGGAAATTGACTTCTGGGGCCGCTTCAGTCGCGCCATCGAAAGCGCCGACGCCGCCTACTTCGCCTCCCAGGCCAACTACGCCGACGCCATGCTGCTGCTGCGTGCGCAAGTGGCCGACACCTACTTTGCCCTGCGTACCGCCGAAGCGCGGCTGGCTATCGCGCAAGAGAACGCCAAGCGTCAGGCGCGTAGCCTGGAGATCACTGAGCGGTTGTTCCGCCACGGCGAAAATGACGAGCTCGACTGGCAGCAGGCGCGTACTCAATATCTGGCGACCCTGGCCACCATTCCCGAGTTCGAGAACCAGCTCAATGCCCTGCGCAATGTGCTGTGCTCGCTGCTCGGCCGCCCGCCCGGGCCGCTGCCGCAGCTGGCGGTCGGCCATGGCCAGCTGCCCTTGCCTGACCGGGCAGTGTTGCAGGATGTACCTGCCAGCCTGCTGCAGCGCCGCCCGGACATCCGCGCCGCCGAGCAGGCAGTAGCAGCGCAGTCGGCACTGGTCGGGGTGGCCGAGGCCGATCTTTATCCACAGCTGAGCTTGCTCGGCAGTATCGGCTGGACCTTTTTATCGGCCAATCATCTGCCCGACACCTTCGACCTGGCTGCTGGCCCAAGCCTGATCTGGAACCCGTTCGACTATGGCCGGCGCAAGAACACCGTACGCGTGGAGGATGCCCGCTTGCAGCAACTGATCGAGCTGTACCAGCAGGGCGTGCGCGAAGCCGCCCGTGAGGCCGACGATGCTGCCAGCGGGCTGGTGCGCTCGCTGCAGAGTGCAACCATTCGCGAGCAGGCCTCTCAGGCTGCGCAGCGCTCGCTGAATCTGGCCAGCTCGCAGTATCGCGAAGGCTTCGCCGATTTTCAGCGGGTGCTCGATGCTCAGCAACTGCTGTTGCAGCAACAGGACGGTTACCTGGTCAGCCGTGGCAACGCGGTCAGCAGCCTGGTGACTTTGTACAAGGCTCTGGGTGGTGGTTGGGATGCCAGCCGCGCGCCGATCGACCCGGCCATCCGCCGGCAAATGCAGCAACGCACCGACTGGGGCGAGTTGCTCGACGAGCCAGCCCCCACCGCGCATTCACAGGGTGAAACCGAATGAGCGACGCCACGCCAACGCCGCCCCCGTCAGCCCCGGATCGCGGCATGCGCTGGGTGCTGCTGCTGATTGCCGTCAGCCTGCTCTGGTACTTGCTGGCTGACCGCTATACGCCGTACACCCAGCAAGCTCGCCTGCAGGCTTACGTAGTCCCGGTGGCCGCCGAAGTGGCCGGGCAGATCAAGCGTGTGGCCGTAGGCAATAACCAGGAGGTGCGCCAGGGTGATGTGCTGTTCGAACTCGATCAGGAGCAGTACCGCATTGCCCTGGCCCGAGCCGAAGCCGACCTCGATGCCGTGCGCCGGCAGATCGGCGCCAGTACCGCCGGCATCGATTCGGCACAGGCAGCGCTGGTGGCAGCCCAGGCCAATGAGCGCAAGGCGCGGCAGGACGCCGAGCGCCTTAAACGGCTGATTGACGAAGACCCCGGTACGGTGTCGGTGCGCCGCCTGGAAGGCGCCCAGGCCAACCGCGACCAGGCCATCAGCCAAGTGGCGGCGGCCCGCGCCGAGGTAGAGCGCGCCCGTGAGCAGCAGGGCGGGGCACAGGATGACAACGCCCAACTGCGCAGCGCTGCGGCCAATGTGGAAAAGGCGCGCCTGGACCTTGCCCGTACCGTGGTGCGGGCTGACGCGAACGGGCTGATCACCGATCTGCGCACAGACGTTGGCCATTATGTCGGGGCGGGCAGCCCGATGATGACCCTGATCAGTATCCATGACGTGTGGATAAGTGCCGACATGACCGAGAACAACCTCGGTCGCTTGCGCCCTGATACCCCGGTGCTGGTAGTGCTCGATGCGCTGCCTGGCACCGTGTTGAAGGGGCGCATACGCAGCATTGGCTACGGCGTTAGCGTGGGCCAGAGCACGCCGCCGGGTACGCTGCCGACCGTGAAGAACAGCCGCGAGTGGCTGCGTTCGGCGCAGCGCTTCCCGGTGATTGTCGAGCTGGAGCGCGACCAGCTTCAGGACAAGACCGTGCTGCGGGTCGGTGGTCAGGCCGAGGTCATGGCCCTGCCTAGCGAAGGTAACCCAATGAACCTGCTGGGCCGGTTGTTCATGTGGCTGATGAGCTGGCTGTCGTATGCCTATTGAATTGCGCCGCCTGCGCGCACTGCGCCTGGCCTGGGGCGTGGCGCTGTGCCTGGCGGTGAGCTTTGGTATCGGCTTGCCGGTGCCGATCCTGGCGCCGGTGTTTGCGGTGCTGTTGCTGGCCATGCGCAGTCAGCCATTGCCCCTGCGTGCAGCACCGGCCCTGGCGTTACTGGTGCTGCTCGCATGCGGCAGCGGTTTGCTGCTGATTCCGCTGTTGCGCCATGCTCCGTTGGCCGGGGTGTTACTGGTCGGGGTGGGTGTTTTCCTGACCTTGCGCTATGCGCTGAAGGGCGGCAACGGCTTGCTGGCCAACCTGCTGGTGATCGGCCTGACCATGATCGCCGCTGCCGGTACCAGTGACTTCACCCTGGCACTGTCGGTGGTCGAAGCGCTGGCCAAAGGCATGCTGCTGGCAGTGCTGGGCACGTCAGTGGCGCATTCGTTGTTCCCCGAACCTGCCAATGCGCCAGCACAGCCGGTGCCGCCGCTGCTGGGCAGCGAGCATGTCAGTTGGGTGGCGCTGCGTGCCACGTTGATCGTGATGCCAGCCTTTCTGCTGGCATTGATCGCCCCTGACCAGTACATGCCGTTGATCATGAAGGCCGTGAGTGTGGGGCAACAAGCAGGCGAAACCCGCGCGCGGCACGCGAGCCGAGAGCTGATCGGTTCAACCTTGCTTGCCGGGGTGTTGGCAATAGCGCTATGGGTAGCGCTGAGCCTGTTCGTTCACCTGTGGATGTTCTTCTTGTGGGTACTGCTGTTCGCCCTCTGGCAGGCGCGGCGCCTGTACCAGGCGGTGCTGAGCCGGCAGAGCCCGGCATACTGGGTCAGTTGCCTGACGACCATGCTGATCTTGCTGGGGCAGTCGGTGCAGGACAGTGCTGCTGGGCAGGATGTGTACAAGGCGTTTGCGGTGCGTATGGCGCTGTTTCTGGCGGTATCGGTGTACGCCAGCGGCATGTTGATCTGGATTGACCGGCTTCGGAGTCGGCGCGGGCTTCTTAGCGGTTAAGCCCGGCTCTCATCAAACAAAATGCAACCCACTGTTTTCTAAGCACTCAAGCGGCCACCAGCTGATACCCCAGTTTCCGGGCTTTGCGGAGCAAAGCCCGGACCTGCCGGTCTTGGCTTCTGGTTTCGAACTCCTCAAGACCTTTTTCAACATAAGCCTGCTTCTTGGTTAAAAGGTTGTACACCAGACGTGCCAACTGATGCGCAGTGGCCTTGATGGCGCAGCTGGTATCCATTCGAGTCAGCCTGGCTCGGTGCGATGCACCAATGAAACCCTTGTCGTTACGGGCATTGGATGCAGCCTGCTTGAGTGCTTGAGCTGCTCGATTGACTATTTTTGGCCCGCCACCTGCCAGTCGATGACCGCCGGAAATTCGGGTAGGGGGAGACAGTCCCAACCAAGAGCAGAAGTGCTGTGAGGACGGGAAGCGTGATAGATCTGTACCGATCTCCCCTGCCAGCACTAATGCAGTGTCCACCCCAATGGTTGGAATTGCGGTTAGGTCCACGCCAAGAACCTTCCACAATGTCTGATGCAATTCAGTCTGTCGGGCACCGTTTCGGTGCGGGCTCCGTAAAGGCTTATTGGATGGCTCTGGCTTGTTTTGCAGCACCGGCAACTGCTCTAACGCGGCTTTTATGGCGTCGTCACAATCAGCAATTTGCTGCTCCAGGAAGTCATAGGCAGCCAATTCCTGAGTTAGCGCATGCAAATGCTCGCGCCGCCAATTGCCATGAAGACTCCGAGCGACAGCCTCCTTGCCTGCCTTGATGCGGCGGTCGGTCAGTTCAGCCAGTTGCACTGGGTCCCGTTCACCTGCGCAGATGGCTCGCAAAATCTTCATGCCAGTTACGCCGGAAATATCACTGATGACATTGGCCAGCTGGATGTTCATTTGGCTCATGGCCTTTTGCATCCGGTTCAGCGTCTGCGCCTGGTCTTTCACTTTGGAAGCACGCTGCCTGACCAATGACCGGACGCAGCAGGTCAGATCATCGGGGCGGAATGCGCCTCTGAGCAGTCCATGAGTCATCAGTTGCCAAATCCACTGGCAATCCAGCACATCTGATTTACGGCCCGTGATTTGTCGAGTTGCTCTGGCATTGACGA
The DNA here is from genome assembly GCF_017875935.1 of Pseudomonas sp. BP6. Taxonomy (NCBI): domain Bacteria; kingdom Pseudomonadati; phylum Pseudomonadota; class Gammaproteobacteria; order Pseudomonadales; family Pseudomonadaceae; genus Pseudomonas; species Pseudomonas sp. BP6. The sequence continues at coordinate 4,523,823 of NZ_JAGINI010000001.1, read as the reverse complement.
GATAAACCTCAAAACCGCGCTCGCTGAGAATCTCGTAAATTGGAATCCAATAAACTCCCGTAGATTCCATGGCAACGACCTTGATCCCCAGGCTTTCAAGCCAGTTAGCCATCTTGAGCAGGTCGTCAGTAAAGGACGTGAACGACTGGACGGGATTTTCGTGCCGGGGATCGACCGCCACGAAATGCTCTCGACCACCGACATCGATCGCCGCGCAATCGGGATGGACGACGGTAAAGCGTTGCTTGGAAGGCTTGCGCGCCATGATGAATCCTCGCAGGATAAAGGGCGCGCGGGGCACACGGTGGCGAAAGGGTTCACTCTCTCATACGTGGTCACAGCTGAATCAGCTGATGCCTACAGGGACTTCACGCCGATACCGTGCGGATCACTCTCCCACGCGGGTGTGCGCACACACACCAGTGCTGGCTACGATCTCTGTCCCGCGCACACGAACCCTAACAAAGCAAAAGGCGGCTGGCCCTACCGGGCCAACCGCCTTTTCTTTTTCAACATGTCAGCGTCGCTGCGGATCTAAAGCCGTACACCTCATGTTTGCTGCGCGACAGCGCAGCCCGGAAGGGCTGGGTGATCTCCCAGGAAACTCAGGGTTGCCAATCAACCCCACTCTCTTCCAGATAGGCATCCACCGCTGCGCCCACCGTCGGATGAAAGGCCTTCTCCCCTATAGGCTCGAACAACTCGAACTGCCGCATCTTGTCCTTCACCGGGTCCTTCATTTCGGCAAACTGCAGCTCCACCCCTCGCGCTTCCAGTGCCCGGTCCAGCTCGGCCAGCATGTCCGCTGAAGTGATATCGATGCTGGTCACGGGCTCAGCGGCAATCACTACCCGCTGCACAGGCGTTGGCGACGCGTCCACCGCCGCCATCACCGTGTTCTGGAATTGTTCGGCGTTGGCAAAGAACAACGGCGCGTCCCAGCGCAGCAGCACCAGCCCTGGAATACGCCGGGCTTGTGGATAACGCTGTATGTCATGGTATCCGCGCAGCCCATCGGCCCGGCCGAGCACCGCGTAGTGCGGCCGCCAGCCGTCCCACAGGAACTCGATTACCGACACCGCCACAGCAATGCCGATACCGGGAATGGCGCCGAACACCGCCACGCCGACAAAGCAGGTGAACGACAGCCAGAACTCCCACTGCTGCATGCGGAAGATACGCTTGAGGTCAGCAAATTCGAACAGCCCCAGTGCTGCGGCAATGACCACCGCAGCCAAAGCACTGTTGGGCAGGTGTTGCATCAGATCGGGGGCTACCAGCAGCAACAGGGTCACCGCCAGCGCGCCGATGATGCCGGTGAGCTGGGTTTGCGAGCCGGCGGCTTCAGCCACGGGGGTGCGCGATGAACTGCTGCTGATCGGGATTCCCTGAAACAGCCCCGAGGCTAGGTTGGCGACGCCCAGGCCGAACATTTCCTGGTTGGGGTTTACCCGCATCTTGAGGCGTGCAGCATAGGAGCGTGACAGCACACTGGTGTCGGCGAACGACACCAGCGCTACTGCAATCCCGCCCAGTAACACTTCTATCAGGTCGATGTCGCTTACCCAGGGGAAGACGAAGCTGGGCAGGCCCTGGGGCAATTGCCCGAGTACCTTGACGCCCACCTGATCAAGGTTGAACAGGCTCACTGCCAGCGTCGCCAGTACCACGGCGATCAGGATGCCCGGTAGGCGCTTGAACGGTTTGAGCAGCAGAATCAGCCCCAGGCTACCGGCACCCACGATGAAGCTTGGCCAGTGCCCTTGGCCGGCGAACAGCGCCTGGCCCAAGTACCAAAGGTCGCGCAAGGGCCCTTCGCTGTCGACTTTGATGCCGAACAGCTTGGGCAACTGGCTGATCAATACGGTCAGGGCGATGCCGTTCATGTATCCATAGCGGATGGGCTTGGACAGCAACTCGGTGATAAAGCCCAGGCGCAGCAGCCCGGCAATCACACAGAACGCCCCGGCGACCAGTGCCATCATGCTGGCGATGGCGATCGCCCGCTGCGGGTCGCTGGCGGCGTACTGCACCACCACAGCCAGGATAGGCGCGGCCAGCGCCGAGTCCGGGCCCAGCACGAGGATGCGGCTGGGACCGAACAGGGCGTAGGCCAGCAGGGGGATGATGGTGGCGTACAGGCCATAGATGCCGGGGACGCCGGAAGCCTCGGCGTAGGCGATGCCCACAGGTACCAGCATGGTGGTGAGCACCAGGCCGGCGGCGATGTCCTTGGGTAGCCAGGCTGCCTTGTAGTGGAGCAGGGTGACCAGGCCGGGTAACCAGCGTTGCCAGTCGAAACGAGTGGGTTGGGGCATGGTGTCGGCTCTGGGCGAGAAGGGCGCTGAACCTCAGCTTAGATGCTGGGGGCGGGGGCCGCTTTGCGGCCCAGCGCGACACAAGGCCGCCCCTGCAAAGGGCGCGCATGCCAGGGCAAAACAAAACCCCTTGAAGCGCAAGCCTCAAGGGGTTTGTGTGTGCTGCAGGCTACTGCTTAGACGTTGAAGCGGAAGTGCATCACGTCGCCGTCTTTGACGATGTAATCCTTGCCTTCCAGACGCCACTTACCGGCTTCCTTGGCACCGGCTTCACCCTTGAACTGGATGAAGTCGTCATAGGCCACCACTTCAGCGCGGATGAAGCCTTTTTCGAAGTCGGTGTGGATAACGCCGGCTGCCTGCGGGGCAGTGGCACCGACGCGAACGGTCCAGGCGCGTACTTCCTGCACGCCGGCAGTGAAGTAGGTCTGCAGGTTCAGCAGCTCGTAACCGGCGCGGATCACGCGGTTCAGGCCAGGCTCTTCCAGGCCCAGGGCCTCGAGGAACATGTCCTTCTCTTCACCGTCTTCCAGCTCGGCGATTTCTGCTTCGATCTTGTTGCACACCGGCACCACTACCGCGCCTTCTTCCTCGGCAATGGCCTTGACCACGTCCAGGTGCGGGTTGTTGTCGAAGCCGTCTTCGGCCACGTTGGCGATGTACATCACCGGCTTGCTGGTCAGCAGGTGGAAGCCACGGATGACGGCCTTTTCGTCGTCAGCCATGTGCTTCATCAGGCTGCGCGCGGGCTTGCCTTCGGTGAAGTGCGGGATCAGCTTTTCCAGAATGGCCTTTTGCGCCAAGGCTTCCTTGTCGCCGCCCTTGGCGTTGCGGGCTACCTTCTGCAGTTGCTTTTCGCAGCTGTCGAGGTCGGCGAAGATCAGTTCGAGGTCGATGATCTCGATGTCACGCTTGGGGTCGACGCTGTTGGAAACGTGGATCACGTTCTCGTCTTCGAAGCAGCGCACCACGTGGGCAATGGCGTCGGTCTCGCGGATGTTGGCGAGGAACTTGTTGCCCAGGCCTTCGCCTTTCGAGGCACCGGCAACCAGGCCGGCGATGTCGACGAACTCCATGGTGGTCGGCAGGATGCGGTTTGGCTTGACGATCTCAGCCAGCGCAGCCAGGCGAGCGTCGGGCATAGGTACGATGCCGCTGTTTGGCTCGATGGTGCAGAAAGGGAAATTCTCCGCCGCGATGCCAGACTTGGTCAGGGCGTTGAACAGGGTGGACTTGCCGACGTTGGGCAGGCCGACGATGCCGCAATTGAAACCCATGGGTATTCCCCTCTCTAAAGGAAATCAGGCCTTCTGGCTGTGCAGCTCGCGCATCGCCTTGGCGAAATCGCCGGCGAGCACGTCCGGCAGCACGCCGAGGGCAAAATCGATGCTGGCGTCGAGCTTCTCCTGCTCGGCGCGCGGCGCGCGGCCCAGGACGAAGTTGGATACCAGTTTGGCGTCACCCGGGTGGCCGATGCCAAGCCGCAGGCGGTGGAAGTCGTTCTGGTTACCGAGCTGCGCGATGATGTCGCGCAGGCCGTTGTGCCCACCATGGCCGCCGCCGCGCTTGAGCTTGGCAACGCCCGGGGGCAGATCGAGTTCGTCGTGTGCCACCAGTATCGCTTCCGGCTTGATGCGGAAGAAATTGGCCAAGGCCGCTACGGACTGGCCGCTGCGGTTCATGTAGGTGGTGGGGATCAACAAACGAACGTCGTTGCCCTGATGGCTGAATTTAGCCGTCAGGCCGAAATACTTTTTGTCAGCGGTCAGCGAAACACGCTGGGCGCTGGCAATGCGTTCAACGAAAAGAGCCCCTGCGTTATGCCGGGTCTGTTCGTATTCGGGGCCGGGGTTACCCAGGCCGACGATCAACTGGATGGCGGTCACGTCAGGGGCTCTTCCTTGGAGTTGGTGGGTTACAGTGCGCGCGGCACTGTAACCCGATCAACGCCGGCGTGCGAGTGGATTACTCGGCAGCGCCTTCTGCTTCTGGAGCAACGCGTGGAGCGTGAACGTTGGCAACAGCTTTGTCATCACCGTGGGCCAGAGCGACGAACTCTACGCCTTTCGGAGCTTTCAGGTCCGACAGGTGGATGATGGTGCCGACTTCGGCGTTGGCCAGGTCAACTTCGATGAACTCAGGCAGGTCTTTGGCTTCGCAGGAAACTTCGATCTCGGACTCAACGTGGGAGATCTCGCCGCCTTTCTTGGCCGGGGCTTCTTCGTTGATGAAGTGAACCGGAACCTTGGCGGTCAGTTTCTGGCCAGCAACGACGCGGACGAAGTCAGCGTGCATGATGAACTGCTTGGCTGGGTGGCGCTGCATGGCCTTGATGATGACGTTCTGCTTAACACCGTCAACGTTCAGCTCGATAACGTGGCTGAAGGCAGCTTCGTTTTCGAACAGCTTGGTGATTTCCTTGGCCAGAATGGTCAGGGATTGAGCTTCTTTATCACCACCGTAGACAACGGCTGGGATGCTCAGCGAGTGACGCAGGCGGCGGCTCGCACCTTTCCCCAGGTCAGTACGCGCTTGGGCGTTCAGAATAAAATCAGTCATTTTGTTTCTCCAAAATAGCCCCCCGAGGGCGTTTGCGACCAGCGCCAACGGGGATGGCAAAAAAGCCCCGCCCCAACACAGGTTGGGGCGGGGCGCTTCACATCAACACGTGTCCCGCTTAGCGGAACATCGCGCTGATCGATTCTTCGTTGCTGATGCGGCGTACCGCTTCAGCGACAACCGGTGCGATATCCAGCTGGCGGATACGGTCACAGGCTTGAGCAGCGGCGGACAGCGGAACGGTGTTGGTCACCACCAGCTCGTCCAGTACCGACTTCTCGATGTTCTCGATCGCGCGGCCCGACAAAACAGGGTGCGTGCAGTAGGCGTAAACCTTGGCAGCGCCGTGCTCTTTCAGGGCTTTGGCCGCGTGGCACAGGGTGCCGGCGGTGTCGACCATGTCGTCTACCAGGATGCAAGTGCGCCCTTCGACGTCGCCGATGATGTGCATAACCTCGGAGTGGTTAGCCTTCTCGCGGCGTTTGTCGATGATACCCAGATCGACGCCCAGGGACTTGGCGACAGCGCGTGCGCGCACGACACCACCGATGTCCGGGGAAACGATCATGAGGTTCTCGAAACGCTGGTCTTCGATGTCGTCAACCAGTACGGGCGAGCCGTAGATGTTGTCGACGGGGATATCGAAGAAGCCTTGGATCTGGTCAGCGTGCAGGTCGACGGTGAGTACACGGTCGATACCTACGACAGTGAGCATGTCAGCAACGACTTTGGCGCTGATGGCTACACGTGCCGAACGCGGACGGCGGTCCTGGCGGGCATATCCGAAGTAAGGAATCACGGCGGTGATTCGGGATGCTGAGGAGCGGCGGAAGGCGTCGGCCATCACTACCAGTTCCATCAGGTTATCGTTGGTCGGAGCGCAGGTCGGCTGAATAATGAAAACGTCTTTACCGCGAACATTTTCATTGATCTCAGTACTGATCTCGCCGTCGGAGAATTTACCGACAGAGACGTCACCGAGAGGGATATGCAGCTGACGTACGACACGCCGAGCCAGATCGGGGTTAGCGTTCCCCGTAAAGACCATCATCTTGGACACGCGCAGTACCTGAAGGCTGAGGGTATACCTGGATGAGTATAAGGAAAATGGCAGGGGCGGCTGGATTCGAACCAACGCATGGCAGGATCAAAACCTGCTGCCTTACCGCTTGGCGACGCCCCTGTATCTGTTGCTGCGAACGCTCATGCGCTCGACTTCTTGACCAGACTTTGCAGCTTGCGATGCAACATCGAAATATTGCTTCCTTTCGCCACAAACCCTGTTTGGGTCGCTGAAAGAAGGGCCAGAACTTTATCAGCTTCGGCTTTGCTTGGGAAGGCCCCAAACACACAACTTCCAGTGCCGGTTAGTCGAGCCTCAGTGAATTTTCCCAGTGAATTCAACGCATTGCGAACTTCAGGGTAATTCTGCTCTACCACCGGTTGGCAGTCATTTCGACTGTTTCCCTCGGGAACGGGGCGCATCTTAAGGGGGAGAGAATCACGTGTCAACTGTGGATGTGAAAAAATTTCTACTGTGCTGACAGACACTTGCGGCACCAGCACGACATACCAGGGTTCGATCGGGTCGACCGGGGTCAGTTGTTCGCCTACGCCTTGCGCGAATGCTGCGTGGCCGCGTACGAACACCGGCACATCGGCGCCCAGGCTCAGGCCCAGTGCGGCCAGGCGGTCTTCGTCCCAGTCCAGTTGCCACAGGTGGGCGAGGGCCAGCAGGGTGGTCGCGGCGTCCGAGCTACCGCCGCCGATACCACCGCCCATGGGCAGTAACTTGGTCAGCCAGATGTCGGCACCTAGGGTGGTACCCGATTGCGCCTGCAACATACGCGCGGCCCGCACGATCAGGTTGCTGTCGTGGGGGACTGCCTCGATCTCGGTGTGCAAGTGGATCACGCCATCGTCACGCAGGGCGAAGCTCAGTTCGTCGCCGTGGTCGAGAAACTGGAACACCGTTTCCAGCTCGTGGTAACCGTCCGCGCGGCGGCCGATGATGTGCAGCCACAGGTTGAGCTTGGCCGGGGCGGGCAGGGTGAGCTTGTGCATGGGATCAGTGCCCCAGCTGGCGTGGCTGCCAGTCCTTGACCACCAGGGTTACGTCCAGGTCCTTGCCGTGCAGCTTCAGGCGCTCGGGCAACCAGTAGCCGTTCTGTTCGGTGTAGCTCAGGTACTGCACCTGCCAGCCATCCTGGTCCAGGCTGGCCAGGCGGCTGTCGCCGTCCAGGGTCAGCTTGCTCTTGCTGTCGGGAGCGGGCAGGCCGCGAACCCACCAGACCAGGTGCGACACCGGCAGTTGCCAGCCCAGTTGCTCTTCCAGCAGCGCTTCAGGGCTGGCAGCTTCGTAGCGGCCCTGGTTGGCCACCTCCAGCACGACGCCACCCGGGCGGCCGGTCAGGCGTGCGGCGCCACGACCCAGTGGGCCGGCCAGGCGAATGTCATAGTAGTCCTGGCGTTGCAGCCAGAACAGCGTGCCGCTGCCAGAGTCGCGCGGGGCACGGATGCCTACCTTGCCGCTGATCTGCCAGCCATCAAGGTTGCTCAGTTGCTCTTTATGGGCGCGCCACTGTTGCGGGTCGCCGTGGCCCTGCAGGGCTTCTCGGCTACCGAAGCCGGCACAGCCGGCCAGCAGGGCGATCAAGGTAAAGGTGATGCAATGGCGCAGGAACATGGCGTTAAAGAGTCTCGGATCCGGTCAGGCGCAAAAGGGTCTTGCGCAGGATAGGGCTGTCGGCCTGGGCTTCGAAGCCCTTGGCCCATACATGGCGAGCTTCGCGGCGCTTGCCGTTGGCCCACAGCACTTCGCCCAGGTGGGCGGCCACTTCGTGGTCGGGGAAGTTGGCAAAGGCCTGGCGCAGGTAGGTTTCAGCGACGTCGAGGTTGCCCAAGCGATAGTTGACCCAACCCAGGCTGTCGAGCACTGCCGGGTCATCGGGGGTCAGTTGGTGGGCCTTGTCGATCAGCACCTTGGCTTCGGCATAGCGGGTGGTTCGGTCGGCCAGGGTGTAGCCCAGGGCGTTCAAGGCCATGGCGTTTTCTGGCTCGCGGGCGATGATGGCGCGCAGGTCTTTTTCCATCTGCGCCAGATCGTTGCGCTTTTCGGCCAGCATGGCGCGGGTGTAAAGCAGGTTGAGGTCGTCCGGGTAGCGCTGGATGGCTTGCTGCAGCACCTGGTTGGCCTGGGCGTCCTTATTGTTGTTGCTATAGCTTTCCGATTCGATCAGGAATAGCTGGATGGCGTAGTCTGGCTGGGCTTCGCGTGCTTCGGCGAGCAGGCGCGAGGCATCACTGCCGCGGCCGTTGGCGATCAGGATGTCGGCCTGGCGCAGCTGTGCCGGCAGGTAGTCTGGGCCTGGGCCGACCAGGGCGTATTCACGCAGAGCGCCTGCAGGGTCGTGGCGCTCCTCTTGGATGCGGCCCAGGTTCAGGTGCGCGGCGTCGACGTTGCTGTCTCGCTCGACCAGTTCCTGCAAGTAGCCTTCGGCTTCATCCCAGTCTTTGTTCTCAAGGCACACCAGCGCCAGCGAGTAGCGCAACTCGTCATCATCGGGGTATTGCTGGACCAGGCTGATGAATTCGCCTTTGGCATCGGCGATACGATCCTGTTCGACCAGGGTGCGAGCGTAGGTCAGGCGCAGGCGTTTGTCGTCCGGGTTGTCGCGAATTGCCCCACGCAGCAGTGGCAGGGCTTCCGGACCACGGTCCAGGGCCTGCAGCAGTCGGGCGCGCAGCAGGATCGGAGCGACTTCGCCGTTTTGTGGCGGGTGCGACTCGAGCAGTTCCAAGGCTTCTTCTGTCTTGCCGTCCTGGTTCAGCAACAGGGCCTTGCCGAATATCAGCTGGCCGTTGTCGGGGTATTTCACCAGCAGGCGTTCGAAACTGTGTAGCAGGCCGTCGCGGGTGCTCTGGTCGGTTTCGGCTGCGGAAAGGGCGAGGAAGTCGAAGTGGGTGTCGCCCTTGCCCTGCAGTACCTTTTCCATGTAGGTCATGGACTCGTCATAGCGACCGGCGCGGGCCAGCTGGATGGCGGCGGCGCGCTGTGCGTCGAGGTTCTGCGGGTCGTTGCGCGCCCAGACCAGCGCATTCTCCAGTGACGGCTCGTCGGCGCCGAGGTACTCGGCAATGCGGTAGGCGCGCTCGGAAACCCCAGGATCCTGGGTTTTTGCCGCCTGATCGGTGTAGTTGGCCAGGGCGATGTCGAAACGGTTGCGCTGGCCGGCCAGCTCTGCCACCAACAGGCTATAGAGTGTGTCCTGCTTGAACGAGCCATACACCACGGGCTTTTCCGCCTCCCCCTTGCCAGCTTCGGCAACGGGAGGCTCGGCCTTTTGCGGGGCCAGGCTCTGGCAGCCCTGGAGCAGGGCGAATGCAAGCAGCAATGCGTATGGTTTGTTCATAGAAAGGCTTATAGGAGGACTCACCGGCGGTCGGAGCATGATGACACAAGCGTGGAGGCAAACCCACCTGCGAAGGTCGTGGTTTACAGGCTGGGTGGTGCTGAGTAGGACAGCGGGGTGGGGGAGAGGTTCGAGGGGGCTTCTGACGCAATGACCCAGCCCCTGCCTGTATATTTTACGTCCCTGGAAGCAGGAAATGGGAGAGCACAAGCGCCATGAGAAGCGTAAAGTGCGGAGTTAGGGGCTGTTCCCGTTTCACATGGGTAGCCAAAGAAAGGCGCAGGCCATGGCCACTGCGCTTTCATAATTCCGCTTGAGCTTGTCGAAGCGCGATGCGGCCGCCCGCTAGTGCTTCAACCGGGCGAAGGCGTTTTCAACCAGGTGCAGCCTGAAAAACCTTGAGCCATTTACCCGCCGCGATCCTCGAATCTACCGTCAGGGTTAGTCGCACCGACAATTTTGTCGAGATCACCGGTCAGGATAGATCCGCTCGTATAGTGCCACGTCGCTGGGGCAGTCAATTTCTCCCCAGGGAGCGTGCGTCGCCACGCCGGCGACTGGAAAACCTTCGCTGACTAGTGTCCCTAAAAGCGATGTCATGTCAGTTTGGTCGCGTGCCTGAGGCGTGAGCCCTTGCAATTGCTTTGTCAACGCCTGCCAACCCGCTGGCGTGACTTTGAACAAGCCCATGTACTGGCCCTGAATGACTTCAAGACTGGTAGCGGTCTGTCCAATAGCGCTCACCCATCCATCGACTAAGCGGAAGTTCTCCAGATCTGCTAGCGGATCGTTGAAGCGTTGCTGCCAGAGACGCACTGCAGCGGGATCGTAGCCCAGGACAATATCGGCTGGATGGTTAATTAGCTCGGATACTAGGGTGCTGTCGTAGAAGATGTCACCGTAGCTAACAAGGCAAGGCTCTGCGCTCAACCAATCGCTGGCGCAATTTAGAGAGCTGAAAATACCGGAGCTGTGCCAGCGGTGGTTGTGAAACAAAGTGTCGGCGAATGGTGTAAGCATTTCGCTTCGATAGCCTGCAACGATGCCAACCTCGCTGACATCGCATCGACGGAGCGTTTCAATCGCGCGCTGTAGCAGTGGCACACCGTTAAAGGGTACCAAGGCCTTGGGGCGTTCATCGGTCAGGGCTTGTAAGCGGCTCCCGCGACCAGCAGCAAGAATGATGGCTTTCATGAAAAAGCTCCAAAGGCATGTCGCACACGTTGAATATCCAATGGATCGGCAGGTAGTTCTCGCTCGGGGTGCCACATGATCCCGGTATGCCGACGGTGGTCGTCATACACAGCCTCGATCACGCCGTCGTCGGCCAGGGCTAGTACGCGGTAGCCGTCGGGCGCCTCGCGAAAGCCGTATTCATGATAGGAATTCACTCGCCGCCGTTGTTCTTGCATGTTGATCATGTGCTCACCTACATGGCCGGCCAAGCGTTCCAAAGTGCCGCCAGCTCGCGTCAACATTACCTGCATGCCGCGGCATACACCGAGCACCGGAAGCCGTAGATTTTCCGCAAGATCAAGCAAGACCCTCTCAGTGACGTCGCGTGTGTCGGCTGTCCCACTGAGGGCCTGGCAACTCCCTCCACCAGTAAGCAGGAGGCCCTGAGGGCGCAATGATTGGACTAACGCCATGCTGACTCTCGGATCGTTTGGAAGGTACAGCGGGGTCAGCCCACATTGGCCTAAAAATTCAACCCAGCGCTGGTCGAGCGCGTCCCGCCATTCCTGGCGTTCGGCGTTGAACTGCCTGAGCATGGTCAGCCCAACCAAAATCATGCCAGCACCTGTATACGCCGCTCGGCGCAGTCGAGCAGCAGGCTTGTCGCCGCCAATAGGGTTTTGAATCGAGTATCGCCCACGCCGATAGCTGCGGGAATGGCGAACTCTCGCGCTCGGATCGACATATGCGAGTTCTCGCCTCCGTAGGCGGTGATGAAACCAGCAATGCGGTGGGTAAAAATCCAATCAAAACCCGGATCAGCGTTTTCGATTAAGACAATGCAACCCTCTATGTCCGGTGCCAATTGCCCTGGAAGCACATGGGCCACCCGCGCATGAGTGGCACTTCGAGTGATGAAGTTGGGATTGCACCAGTGCACTCGATGGCCGAATAGATCTTGCGGCTGACAGATGATGCTTGGCGTACGGACTAACTGCGTTTCATACCAGCGGCAGCGGTTGTGGACAATCGCTTGGTGCAAACGTTTGCGATCAATGTCGGCGTAACCGCGGGTAAAGTCGGTGATTTGCGCAAAGCTGAGTTGGTCGCGGTCAAGACCATGTACCTCACCCCAATCGCATAGTGAGCGCAACACATCCGAAACAAACGCTGCATAGAGGTATTTGAGCTTCTCGCGCGATGCAATAGCGGCTTGAGCAAATTGGAGGAACTGCTCGGCGGAAACGTTAAGACCGCACTGGTCGAAAGCTTGCTGCATGGCGTTGACCTGGGCCCGAGATACAGTTAGCCCGTTCGTAGATTTTGGGGGGCGTTGTAATGGGCGCTGCCAGTCAAAATAACTCTCCGGAGTCTCGTCGTAGCGCGCCACACGTATATCGTAGGTCCCCGGCCGGACATGACCGTGGAGCTTTAGGAAATCGTCCTTATGCAACGTCTGGAAATCGCTGGCCATCTCGCGACCGATACTATTGATCCCTCCGGTCACATGATCGATGAAACCGGCAGATACTACCCCCGCTGTTTCCAGCGATTTAATTATTGCGGTACCTACGAACGCTGCACGGGCAGCGCCAGCGAATACTTCAGCGACCACGTTGGCCGCCGATAGAGCATTCCTCATACGTTGCAAGGACTCGCCCCGAGGTTGCCTCGCCATTAAACTCTGCACCTTGTCAGTAATACTCGGTAGACGTGTCAGGTCGGAGAAGAACGGGCCGCTGGGGGAAATAATGTGCTCGGTCAACTGGCGTAGCTCGTTCAAGTAGCATTCGTGCTGCTTGGTACTAAGAGTCCGGAGCGCCGGCAGCGCGGCAGCGGCATCGGGGCTAGTAAGCTCTGGCGTGAAGCAAGTAGGAATGATCGCGAACTCGATCTTGTCATGCAGATGAGGATGCATGGCCAAGTACTCGCCGCACTGTTCGACTACGCGCTCGGCAACATCTTGAGGTACCGAGGCCGGGATGAATGACTCGATGCTGTGGGCAATGCAGATGTAAGGAGAGCCACCCACCTGGTACATCAGCGGTTTGCGCCGCAGATCCCGGTAGCCGTATCGGAATCTGGCAGAGGCCCAATTAAGGTCAGTGATCAGCTCCTTATATAGCGAGTAGGCTAGCGCCCGCGGCTTGGTACCGATCATTTCCGCCGGGTTCCAGTCCGGCATAAGGCCAAGGAAGGCGGTCGACGTAGGACGCAGATGGTGTTGCTTGCAGATCAGCTCTTCGAGCTGGGAAACCTCGTGCTCCAAAACTTTGCGTAGTTGGGCGTCGGCAAGTGCGCTGGCATTACGGGGCCCATCTGCGGTCATGGGACGTACTTGGAATAGCAGAGGGCCATCGACAGTGATCGCGAACTCTATGTCCAAGGCATCGCGCCCGGTTAGAACTTGTACCTCTTCGAGCAAAGCAAACAGCCCTGGTAATTCCGCAGGCTCGCTTGCCGCTTCGCTGCCAAGGGAGACGAAAGCATGCACAGTCTCGTTGCCGGTAGTGACACCGTCAGTACTGGCACCTGGTACATAGTCAACTACGTAATATGGCAAACCCGTCTCTGGATCACGGGTCATCGCCACTCCGCTGGCCAATACTCCTCTCGCCATCTGCTGCACCAGCACCTCATCGCGCTCGCGAGCTAGGCCGTAGGAGGCGATCACCGTCTTGATGGCTTCGCCGAGTGCCTGGCCGCCACACACATCTAGAACTGACGCGTACATTCCTGCACCGGAATGGCCGTCGCGGTCTTCGGCTAGGCAGCTGGATCGTACAATCAGCGGCTCATCGCCAAAGAACGCCTGACAGTGCGCGATCACTGCCTGCCAGTCCTCCCGCCACTGTGCCACGGTGAATCGATGAAGGGGCAACACTTGCCCGGTGCTCAGAAGTGGTGCCAGTTGCTGCAGGGTATCGGCCTTGCCGGAAAAAGCGAACACGGGAGAAGGATTTACTGAGTGCATATGTCTTCCCTAATCAGTCGAATCAGTCCGTTGCAGGGGGCTGTCAGTTCATGTCAGGTTTAAGCCAATTCGGCGCCGGTATAAGTCGCGAGTTCAAGGCCGTAAAGTGAGGACAGCTCGCGCAGGAAGCGATTGCCCTTTTTCGCCGCAGAGTGGGGGCAGTCGTCCTCAACGATGACGTGGCCAATTGTGCCGATGTTGCCGCTATAGACGTTTACCGCCTGGCCAGGCGCAACGTGGGCGGTGCAAAACCGGATGGCGTACTTGTCCAGTAATGGCTGTAGGGTGTCGGGGTCGTAGTCGTGGGCGATATGACCGCCATTGCGGGAGGCGACAGTTACGACGCTGCCTGCGCGCTGAAGCACTGAGTCGTCAATTAGAATGGGCTCGCCCAGGTGCAGACGGACTAGCAGTTCGAACGGGTCGATGCCGGTCAGCATCCGGTACATCTGCGGCGCTACGCTACCCATCATGCGAGCGTTGATCTCCACTAGACAGGGCCCTTTGGCATCGCGCAACAGTTCAACATGATAAAGGCCAACATCCAGCCCCAGAGCGCTGAACACTGCCTGCACATATGCTTTGATCTCGTCGCGCTGTGCTGCGTCAAGGCCTGACGGCATGGTCGCGGTCATTTCTAATATTTCGCTATAGTCGGCGCGGAAACGGATGGTGGTCGCAAAGCAGGAGACCTTGGTGTCCTGGACGATGACTTCCGCTGAATGCAATGTACCGTCGATGTATTGCTCGACCAGATAGTCGCGGCTTACCAAGTGGTCGATCATAGGATCAGCACCCTTGCGACTCTGGCGCAGCTCGGCGAGAAAGGCGTCAAAGTCGGTCTGGCTATGGCAAATGGCGGAAAACTGCTTGGCGAATCCTCGGGTCGGCTTGACAACGAATGGCAGCGACAAACTCGGAACGACCCCATTGATCAGTTGCTCCTCGCTTAGTACTTCAAAATCAGGAGAGCGTAGTCCGTGTGCCCGCAGCGTTTCGCGCAGTCGACTCTTGTATACCGCCCCGCACAGAGCTTCGTACCTCGGGTAGAGGGTGCCGATGCGCTGGGCCTCACGCGCCACCGGTACTATGGCTGCTTCAGAGGTAGAGATCAGGGCGTCAATAGGGCGCTCTGCGTGCAGGTTGGCCAACAACTGGCTGAATTCACCGCCTTCCAGATTATCGATACGCAAATAAGCATCCACATATCGCAGGTAAGGCTCGAGACGGGAGGTGTCGTCCTTGATCGAGATCGTCAGGAACGAGGCGTCGCGCTGATGAATGAAGGTGACGTGGCAGCCAAGCCGTTTGGCTGCCTCAAAAGCCAGCAGGCCGCTTACGGTGCTGTCGACGAAAACCACGTGTTTCATTGGAGCCTCGGATTACCAGGGATGAAAGTAAATAGTGCTGAGCCCGAACAGCATTGCGAAGCAAGCGACCGTCGAAGGTGCGCCATACTTGGGAATTCTCAAGCTGGTGACCTGGAGGATGCCGACCAGGGCCATTAGGCCGATGATCACTCCGGCACCGTAATGCCCGGCCGATAACCCCATCAGCGCCAGCGCAAAGACAAATCCTGAATATGTGGTGGGTAGCCCCTGATATCCCCCGCCAGCCGATGTGCCGGGCATGCCAAACAGCGATAGCCGCAAAATGGCCGTGAAAACCAGAGTTACTGCGGCCAGCGTGGCCGAAAGAGACTGGTCGAGGATTAGGATGACAAGGGCTGGCGTGATGCTGAAATTGAGCAAGTCGGCAAAACTGTCTAGATGCTTGCCGAAGGCCCGTTGCGCGCTGTTCGCAGCCAGGTAGCGCCGGGCTATGTGGCCGTCAAGGAAATCGAGCATCGCGGCCAGGCAAATCACCGTCGCCGCCAGAACAAACCGTCTTTGCAACGCAAAATAAACAGTACCGAAGGCCAGGCCGATATTGAACATTGTTAATATGTTCGCCAAATCCAAAAGACGGACGAACGGAAATACACGCGCCAATGTGGGCATACTGTTCACCTTGAAGAAATTATTTAGACAGGTTGTTTTTCCTTGATCGCAACTGTCGTTCGCAGGGCGTTGGATGCTACGAAATAAAAAGCAACGAAAATAATGCTCGTGCTGAACAGGCCAACATACTTAACCAGTATTGAACCGGCGAAGATGGTGATTATCATGCCTAAGTAGACCCCCGCATACTGGACAGATGCCATCAACGGCATGGCGCTGGTAGGTGTGCTCCTGACAAGATCGGCTTGCAACTTGAAAAATGCCAGTTCGAAAAAGAATATGTAGAGAAAATACGCGATGTAACTGGACTGAATATCATGGCCGAACGCTGCGAGCATCATGAACAGGCCGCTGACTACAGCCATCGGCATAGGTAGCGGTTGCACATTACACTTGCCCAAACGATAGAACAGTACTGCGCCAACCAAAGCTGCCCCACTATTGACGGCCTGCAACAAACCGACATACACCTCTCCCAAGCCCAGCACATGGGCCGGTAACAGCACCCTGGACACATTGAAGAAGCCCTGAAAAAGACTGACGAAGACGATGAACTGATAGAGGCTGAGGCGTAGCGCGGGATACTCCTGCAAAAGCGAACCAAGGGCAGTCAATAGTCTTGGTGCGACCTGCACGGTGATCGGAGGCTTTGTTGGCGCAGGTAGTAGATAGGCCGCCAAAGCCGCGATGGAAAAAAGACTGACAGTAATGAGCAGGGCTAACCCAGGCGTCATGTTGGCTTTGAACAGTAGCAGACTGATGCCTGCCAAGCCGCCGGCAATGAATTGTGCGGTGAGTGTCAGAGGCACTGAGCTGGCGATTTGCGCACCCGGGAAATAACACTTGATGGCAACAATACGCCCTACCCGTTGCAGCGCATCCAGGGTGCCAATGACTACCGCGCCTAACACGGCGACTTCCACATGATGTGGCAGGATCTTGTAGGTGACCGCCGCGCAGCCCAGCGACAGCAAGTTGGCACTCCACAGCAAGGTGCGTGGCGCTAGATAGTCAGCCAGTCGGTAGATTGGAGCGACAAGAATTACCGGCAGAACCATTGGTGCAAACAGCACCACTTGGGAAAGTATTAGGCTAGCAGTATGAGCATAAATATAGTAGGAAAAATAAATATAGCTCAGCGTAGAGGCCGAAATAGCACACAAGTTAACGCCCCAAAGAAGCACTGATTGTCTACGAGATGCTGCAAATTCTTCCATTACTCGCGCCTATTATATAGCTTCCCGCCATGCACGAAGCATACCCTGCATCGGAAATCGTTTTTAAGATGAGTCTAACAAAACTGAAATATAAAAATGCTAGTTGTTGGTGTGTCACCAAGTAATGTGCATCATTCCAGTTCATCATTACCGCTACTAATCCTCATCAATAAAACTTCTAATCATCGGCAAAATTAATAGCTGGAAATAAACCGACTGACTGATAGCTCGATGCTATCCAACTCGTATCGCTGTCTCAGTGAGGAATATCGATGTAGCGGCGTCAAGACTAGGTCCCGAAGGAGGGTAGGGCAACAGTTGGGCATGTATTTGGGAAATGGACTACAAGACTGTGGATAAATCTTTTGGAAATATGTCAAAAGTCTTCTCGACGCCGGTCGGCGTAGTTGGCTAGGGCGATGTCGAGCCGATGGCTCTGGCTTTTGCTCTTACTGTCGCTTCTAAGCGCGCGGTTGATCAGGCGCTGCAGATTGCGACTTCAGGAGGCCGAGCGTAGGGCTTGCTCCCGGGAGGACCGCGCTGCAGGCCCCATCCTGGGGCACAGCGCTTGACGGGCATCCATGCCCGTCACCTCCCTGCGCAAGGCCTGCGTTCGGCCTCCTGAAGTCGCGAAGATCAAGATCAGGATCAAAAGCCAGATCAAAAGCCGGCAAGACCTGAAAACGCCGCTAGGGCAGGCTACGAAAAGGCGATAGCCGCAGGACTATCAGCACAATAGCGAACGGTGGTTGTCCAAAAACCTGCGAAAGAGGACAATTATCGGCTTCCCGTCACAACCAGCGACCTTGCATGGCCTTTCTTGCACTTGGTATCAACCATAAGACTGCCTCGGTAGACGTACGCGAGCGCGTGGCGTTTACCCCAGAGCAGCTGGTAGACGCCCTGCAGCAGCTCTGCCGACTGACGTCCAGCCGCGAGGCGGCGATCCTGTCGACCTGCAACCGCAGTGAGCTCTATATAGAGCAGGACCACCTGTCCGCCGACGCCGTGCTGCAGTGGCTGGCCGACTATCACCGCCTCAGCATCGACGAGCTGCGCGCCAGCGCCTACGTGCATGAAGAGCACGAGGCCGTGAAGCACATGATGCGCGTGGCCTCGGGCCTGGACTCGCTGGTTCTCGGCGAGCCTCAGATCCTGGGCCAGATGAAGTCCGCCTACGCCGTGGCCCGCGAAGCCGGTACCGTCGGGCCGTTGCTCGGGCGCCTGTTCCAGGCCACCTTCAGCGCCGCCAAGCAGGTGCGTACCGACACCGCCATCGGTGAAAACCCGGTTTCGGTTGCGTTCGCCGCAGTCAGCCTGGCCAAGCAGATTTTTGCCGACCTGGGCCGTAGCCAGGCCCTGCTGATCGGTGCCGGCGAAACCATCACCCTGGTCGCCCGCCACCTGCACGAGCAGGGCGTACGCCGTATCGTGGTGGCCAACCGTACTCTGGAACGCGCCAGCATCCTGGCCGAGCAGTTCGGTGCGCATGCCGTGCTGCTGGCAGACATCCCCCAGGAACTGGCCAACAGCGACATCGTGATCAGCTCCACCGCCAGTCAGTTGCCAATCCTGGGCAAGGGCGCGGTCGAGAGTGCTCTGAAACAGCGCCGACACAAGCCGATCTTCATGGTCGACATCGCTGTACCTCGCGATATCGAAACCGAAGTCGGCGAGCTGGACGATGTCTACCTGTACACCGTCGACGACCTGCACGATGTGGTGGCGGAAAACCTCAAGAGCCGCCAGGGCGCGGCCCAGGCGGCCGAAGAGCTGGTATCCGTGGGCGCCGAAGACTTCATGCTGCGCCTGCGCGAACTGGCTGCGGTGGACGTGCTCAGGGCCTATCGCCAGCAAAGTGAGCGCCTTCGCGACGAAGAACTGCAAAAGGCCCTGCGCCTGCTGGCCAATGGCGGCAACCCCGAAGACGTGCTGGCCCAACTGGCCCGGGGCCTGACCAACAAACTCCTGCATGCGCCCAGCGTGCAGTTGAAAAAGCTCTCGGCCGAGGGCCGCCTCGATGCGCTGGCCATGGCCCAGGAACTCTTTGCCCTCAACGAGGGCTCCACGGACAAATCCCCGCAATGAAAGCGTCGCTGCTGAACAAACTGGAAATCCTCCAGGACCGTTTTGAAGAACTCACCGCCCTGCTCGGTGACGCCGAGGTTATTTCCGACCAGACGCGTTTTCGCGCCTACTCCCGTGAGTATGCCGAGGTCGAGCCGGTCTACGCTGCCTATAAAGAGTGGCGCAAAGTCCAGGACGATCTCGAAGGCGCCCAGGCGCTGCTCAAGGACAGTGACCCGGACCTGCGTGAAATGGCCGTGGAAGAGGTGCGTGAAGCCAAGGAGCAACTGCTGACGCTGGAGGCGCAACTGCAGCTCATGCTGCTGCCCAAAGACCCCAACGACGGCCGCAACGTGTTTCTCGAAATCCGCGCCGGTACGGGTGGCGACGAGGCAGCCATCTTCTCTGGTGACCTGTTCCGCATGTACTCGCGCTACGCCGAAAAGCGCGGCTGGCGCCTGGAGATCTTGTCCGAGAACGAAGGCGAGCACGGCGGCTACAAGGAGATCATTGCCCGCGTCGAGGGCGAGAACGTCTACGGCAAGCTCAAGTTCGAGTCCGGTGCACACCGGGTTCAGCGTGTGCCCGAGACCGAGTCCCAAGGCCGTGTCCACACTTCCGCGTGCACGGTGGCGGTGCTACCCGAGCCGGACGAGCAGGCTGCCATCGAAATCAACCCGGCCGACCTGCGCGTGGATACCTACCGTGCCTCCGGTGCTGGCGGCCAGCACGTCAACAAGACCGACTCGGCAATCCGCATCACCCACTTGCCCACCGGTATCGTGGTCGAATGCCAGGAGGAGCGCTCGCAGCACAAGAACCGCGCCCGTGCCATGTCCTGGCTGTCGGCCAAGCTGAACGACATGCAGACCAGCGCCGCGCAGAACGCCATTGCCAGTGAGCGCAAGTTGCTGGTGGGCTCCGGTGACCGCTCCGAGCGCATCCGCACCTACAATTACCCACAGGGCCGGGTGACCGATCACCGCATCAACCTGACCTTGTATTCGCTGGACGACATCCTCAGCGGTGGCGTAGACGCGGTGATCGAACCGCTGCTGGCCGAATACCAGGCCGATCAACTGGCCGCCTTGGGGGACTGATGACTGTCATCGCCAGCCTGTTGCGCAACGCGCAGTTGCCCGAATCGCCCACTGAGCGCCTGGATGCCGAGTTGCTGCTGGCTGCGGCCATCGGTAAGTCGCGCAGCTACCTGCGCACCTGGCCTGAGCGTATCGTCAGCAGCGAAGATGCCGAGACCTATGCCAGCTACCTGCAGCGCCGCCGTGGCGGCGAGCCAGTGGCCTATATCCTTGGGCTGCAGGGCTTCTGGAAGATCGACCTGGAGGTTGCGCCGCATACCCTGATCCCGCGGCCGGATACCGAGCTACTGGTCGAGACGGCTCTTGAGCTGCAACCCGCTTCGCCAGCCAAGGTTCTCGACCTGGGTACGGGAACGGGTGCCATCGCTCTGGCGCTGGCCAGCGAGCGCCCGGCCTGGCAGGTGACAGCGGTTGACCGTGTGGAGGAGGCTGCTGCCCTCGCCGAGCGCAACCGCCAGCGGTTGGGTCTGGACAACGCTCGGGTACGGCTAAGCCACTGGTTCGACAGCCTGGCCGGGGAGCGTTTCGACCTCATCGTCAGCAACCCGCCCTACATCGCTGCTGAAGACCCGCACCTGGCGACCGGAGACGTGCGCTTCGAACCCAGCAGTGCACTGGTGGCCGGTGCCGATGGCCTGGACGACCTTCGTGTGATCGCTACCCAGGCCCCAGCGCACCTGTTGCCTGGTGGCTGGCTACTGCTGGAACATGGCTACGATCAGGCGGCAGCGGTACGCGCTCTGCTGGCTGAACATGGCTTTATCGAGGTGGCCAGCCGCACGGACCTGGGCGGCCATGAACGCATTACCCTGGGGCGACTGCCATGCTGAGTGATCAGGAACTGCTACGTTACAGCCGCCAGGTGCTGCTGGCTCAGATCGACATTGATGGCCAGCTGCGGCTCAAGCAGAGCAAAGCGCTGATTGTCGGGCTAGGTGGCCTGGGCTCGCCAGTTGCTCTTTATCTGGCTGCGGCCGGAGTGGGTGAGCTGCACCTGGCCGACTTCGACACCGTCGACCTGACCAACCTGCAACGCCAGGTAATCCACGACAGTGCCAGCGTCGGCATGAGCAAGGTCGACTCGGCCTTGCAGCGCTTGCAGGCAATCAACCCGGAAGTCAGCCTGGTTGCTCACCGCCAGGCATTGGACGAGGACTCGCTGGCGGCTGCGGTGGCGGCGGTCGACCTGGTGCTGGACTGCTCCGACAATTTCTCTACCCGCGAAGCGGTCAACGCTGCCTGTGTCGCCGCCAGCAAGCCACTGGTCAGCGGTGCGGCAATCCGTCTGGAAGGTCAACTGTCGGTGTTCGACCCGCGGCGCGACTACAGCCCGTGCTATCACTGCCTTTACGGGCATGGTAGCGAAGCTGAACTGACTTGCAGCGAAGCAGGCGTCATTGGCCCGCTGGTTGGACTGGTGGGTAGCCTGCAGGCGCTGGAGGCGATGAAGCTGCTGGCGGGCTTCGGTGAACCGTTGGTCGGCCGCTTGCTGTTGATTGATGCCCTAGGTACCCGTATCCGCGAGCTTCGTGTCAAGCGCGACCCGGCTTGCACAGTTTGTGGCAAGCGCGATGGCTGAGCGCTCGGCGCCGGTCGGCGTCATGGACTCGGGGGTTGGCGGTTTGTCGGTGCTCGCCGAGATCCAGCGCCTGCTGCCAAATGAGACGTTACTGTATGTGGCCGATTGCGGGCATATACCCTACGGTGAGAAGTCGCCGGACTATATCCGCGAGCGCTGCCGGCACATTGCCGGGTTCTTCCATGAGCAAGGCGCAAAGGCCATGGTGTTGGCCTGCAACACCGCCACGGTTGCGGCAGTGGCCGACCTGCGTGAGCTGTATCCGACCTGGCCGTTGGTGGGCATGGAGCCGGCCGTGAAGCCTGCTGCGGCCGCCACCCGCTCGGGCGTGGTCGGTGTGCTGGCCACTACCGGTACCCTGCAGAGTGCCAAGTTCGCAGCCTTGCTCGACCGCTTCGCCAACGACGTACAGGTTATTACCCAGCCTTGCCCGGGGCTGGTCGAGCTGATCGAAACCGGTGACCTTGCAAGTCCGGCGTTGCGCCAGATGCTGCAAGGTTACGTGCAGCCGCTGCTGGCAGCAGGGTGCGATACGCTGATTCTCGGCTGCACCCATTACCCTTTCCTTCGCCCATTGCTGTCCGGCATGGTGCCGGACGACGTGGCGATTATCGACACCGGTGCGGCCGTGGCGCGTCAATTGCGACGACTGCTGGGTGGCAATGATCTGTTGGCCGAAGGCCCAGCCGGCGCTGCACGCTTCTGGACAAGCGCTGATCCCGAAACCTTAAGAAAAATCCTACCTGTGCTGTGGCATAAGTCCGACGATGTGCAAAGCTTTGCGTTGTGAAAAAAACGTGAAGAACGGCTGAACTATCGTTCCACTTCTGCTTTCTACCGCTTTGCCTGAGATGAGGCGGACACTAACAACAGCATCAGGAAGGATGTTTCTTATGAGGAAACTGCTCGGTTTGGCAGCGGCTGCTGCCTTTGTTATGGGGCAAGCGATGTCGGCACAAGCTGCCGACGCTTCGTTTTCGGTGGGGCAGACCGGTGATTCGACCATGGTATATCGTCTGGGGTTGCAATCGAACTGGGACGCGAGCTGGTGGCAGACCAGCGTTGGTCGGCTGACCGGCTATTGGGATGGGGCCTACACCTACTGGGATGGCGACGAGACCGCGAGCAATCACAGCCTGTCCTTCGCACCAGTGTTCGTCTATGAATTTGCCGGGGAGTCGGTGAAGCCTTACATCGAAGCGGGGATCGGGGTGGCGGCATTCTCCAGCACCGAGCTGGAAAGCAACGAGCTGGGTTCGGCTTTCCAGTTCGAGGACCGCATCGGCTTTGGTTTGCGCTTTGCCGGCGGGCATGAGATTGGGGTGCGGGCGATTCACTACTCGAACGCCGGCATCAAAGAGCCCAATGATGGCGTAGAAAGCTACAGCCTGCATTACCGAATGGCGCTCTGAGTTCACCAGCATTCACCCCTTCGCGGGCAATGCCCGCGAAGACGGTAGTGCTGATTTCAGGTGTTAGCGCGTCAGCGGCCACAGGCTACTGACGTCCAGAGTCTCCAGAATCAGTTCCGGCTCTCGCTGAGGCCACCGCCGCAATAACTCCTCAGCGGCACTGCCGGGCGTCCACGCCTCCGGTATCGCCTGTGCCGACGTTACCGTTACCTTCAGCGATTGTGGCCCAACAATGGTCAGTGCTACCCCTTGCTCCTCAAGGGCCTTGCGCTGCTCACGCAGCCATTGCGGCAAGTTGTTCCAGCCCGCAGTCACCTGTGTCGGTGCAAACAGTTGCAATGCCGAATAGCGATTGAAAAGCGCCATCACCTGGGGCGACTGCCCCTTTGCCAGCAACGGCAGCGCTTTGCTCAGGCAATGCTCTGCGGCCAGCTGGTTGGTGGTGACGATCGCTTCGATCAGCTCACTGTCACTGACATTGTCTGGCAGGTAATCGGTGGTGCCGGTGTTGAGGATCAGCCCGTCCAGCGAACACCAGGCATGGCAAATCTGTTGGCACGCATCGGTGACGTGTTGTTCTTCATGCAACTGCCACGGCAAACGCAACAATCGGCTGCCGTAGCGTGACCCCAAATCATCCAGTGCATCGCTATCCTTGCCACTCGCGGCAACGCGATGTCCTTCATCGAGCATCCGCTCCACCAAAGCCAAGCCAAGTCCGTTGCTTGCGCCTGTAACCCAAAAACTACGCGAGTTAATCAAGACGTTATCCCCTGATTCTGCCGGCGTGGCAGCCCTTTGAATGCTTCCAGGGCCCGCTGGCGACTGCTGCTGAGATCTACGATTGGACTTAGGTACGAAGTATTACCGAAAAGGTCCGTCGATTTAATGGGGTGATGGATGGCTTTTTCATCGAGCTCCCGTAGTTCCGGTACCCAGTGCCGAATGAACTGCCCCTGTGGATCGAAGCGCTGCGACTGTGAAACCGGATTGAAGATGCGGAAATAGGGCACCGCGTCGGTGCCGGTGGACGCACTCCACTGCCAACCCCCGTTGTTGGCGGCCAGGTCGCCGTCTATCAGGTGGCGCATGAAGTGCCGCTCGCCTTTGCGCCAGTCAATCAGCAAGTTCTTGCTGAGGAACATGGCCACGACCATGCGCAAGCGGTTGTGCATCCACCCGGTGTGCAGCAGTTGGCGCATGGCGGCATCGATGATCGGGAAGCCGGTGCGGCCCTGCTCCCAGGCCTCCAGGTCTGCCGGAGCGTCACGCCAGGGCAGGGCTTCGGTCTGGGCGCGGAAGGCACGATGGCGCGAGACCTGTGGATAACCGCTCAGGATGTGCTTGTAGAACTCGCGCCAGAGTAGCTCGTTGATCCAGGTTTGCACGCCCGTGCTGCCACTGTCGAACTCGCCCCGGTTGCCGGCCAGTGCACCGTGCAAGCATTGGCGGGGCGAAATCACGCCGGCGGCCAGGTAGGGGGAAAGCTGGCTGGTGCCGGGCTTGGCAGGTATGTCGCGCAAGTGGTGGTAGTCGTCGATGGTTTCGTCGAGGAAGCGTGACAGACGGGACTGTGCCTCAGCTTCACCGGCTGGCCAGTGGTCGCGCAGTGCGTGCGTGGTTTTTCCGAAGCCCTCTACATATTGCGGGACCGGGTCGCTGTCGATGTTCAACGGTGCCTGGCGCTTCACCCGTCGTGCCAGGGCCGGCAGGCTGCGGTGCAGATGCTCCAGGCAGGTTTTCTTGAACTGGCTGAACACCTGGAAGTAATCGCCACTGCGAGTCAGTAGGGTGCCCGGACGGAAGAACAGCTGGTCGAGGTAACTGTGCGCCTGGATGCTCGACTTTTCCAGCAGTGCCCGGGTGGCATCATCCCGGCGCTGCTCATTGATGCCGTACTCCTCGTTCCAGTGCACGCTTTGCACCTGATGTTGGCGGCAGACATCGAGCACCGCCTGTGGCGCCTGGTCCCAAGTCTCAATTCTACGGATCAGCAGGGGTATGTTCAGCTTTTCCAGTGATTGGCGCAGGTCATGCAGGTTACGCAGCCAGAAGTCGACTTTGCAGTCGGCATCATCATGGGCTTGCCATTGTCCGGGGCTGACCAGCCACAGGGCGATGGTCGGGCCGCGCTCGGTGGAGGCGCTGAGTGCAGTGTTGTCATCGATACGCAGGTCGCTGCGCAGCCAGGTCAGGTGCATGGGGGATTTATCTCTACAGGCTGTCGATCATGGGCTTGAAGCGCGTGCAATGCCGCCTGCGGGGTGTCGAACAGGAAAAGGTCGGGCAGCTCAAAAGCCTTCAGGCGGGCTTCATGCAGCGCTAGCGTGGTACCGCCCAGTAGTTTGGGGACCGGCAAGCCTTGCAGGGTGCGCTGCAACGCCTTGTCGTCGATGCGTGGCCCCAGGTGCAGGAGCAAGGCGCGTGGTTTCAGGGCATTGACGGCGCTTAGCAATTGCGAGCCTGCGACGGGCTGCTCGAGCACCTCCACCGGGAAGCCGTTGCTGGTAAGCAGCCAGGCGCACAACCATAGGCCTGGGCTGAAGGTGCGTTCGCTGTCTTCGGCCAGCAATACTGCAGGACCTTGCAGCAGCTGGTTGTCGTGGTACACGCGGGCACCGAGCTTGCTGCGCAGCCAACTGTGAAAAAACACCTGCTCCAGCCGAGCGTTGAAGTAATTGCGCCAGCGCAGGTCGAGCATGTCGAGTAGCGGCAGCAGCAATTGCTCGCACAGGGTGACTGCCGGGTACAGCGCCATGGCCTGGTTGAGTTGCTGGTCGAGGGCGCGCTGTGAAAGGCTGGCGATGGCTTCGATCAGCTGGAATTGCCGGGCTTGCCAGTCACCCTTCGGTGGGGTGCTGGTGGGTTTGTCGAGCAACTCGCGGACTTGGCCGACCGACGCGCCACGCTGCAGCCAGGCCAGGACGGCCTCGACGCGTTCGACCTGCTCAAGTGGGTACAGGCGATGCCCCTTGGCGGTGCGCTGTGGTTTGAGCAACCCATAACGCCGTTCCCAGGCGCGCAGGGTGACCGGGTTCACGCCAGTGCGACGAGCCAGTTCGCCGATGGGCAGCAAGTCCTCAGACCGCATTGCGCAAGCCCAGGCTCTCGGGGTGAGGCTGCAGGTAGGCTTGTTGCTGCAGGTAGGGGTCTGGGTGCTTGCGCAAATGGTGTTTGAGCAAGGTCAGTGGCACTACCAGTGGTACCACGCCTTGTTGGTATTGGCCGATGACTGCCTGCAACTCAGCCTTGTCCTGCTGCGTCAGGGCATCCTTGAAGTAACCGCTCAGGTGCTGCAGCACGTTGCTGTGGGTGCCGCGGCTGGCGCAGCGGCGCAGAGCCTGCATCAGCTGGCTGAAATAGCGCGGGCCGATGCTCTGTGGTTCGTCATCCTTGCTCATGCTGCCAAGCAGGCGGCCGAGGGTGCGATAGGCCTGAGGGTTGTTGGCCATCAGCAAATACTTGTAGCGCGAATGAAAGCGCACCAGAGCACCACGGTTCAGGCCTTCGGCCAGCAGGCGCTGCCAGTCGGCGTAGGCGTAAACGCGGCTTATGAAGTTTTCGCGCAGCACGGGGTCATGCAGGCGGCCTTCTTCCTCTACTGGCAGGTCCGGGCGCAGCGCGCAGAAGGCCTGGGCATAGACACCACGGCCGCCATGCACGGCCGGGTGGCCATTGTCCTGATAAACCTTTACCCGTTCCAGGCCGCAAGAAGGAGACTTCTGCATGAAGATGTAGCCACAGATGTCGTCAAGTTCGTCGGCCATCTGCTCGCCATAGGTGCGCAGCGGGTCGGTCAGGTCTTTGCCGGGGTCACGGGTGCCGACCACTTCGGGCTGCTCGGGGTTGCCGACCAGCCGAATCGGGTCGCGCGGAACGCCCAGGCCGATTGCCACTTCCGGACACACGGGTAACCAGTCGAAGTGATGCTCCAGCTGTTTACGGCACAGGTCGGAGGCCTTGTGGCCGCCGTTATAGCGCACGCTGTGCCCGGTCAGGCAGGCGCTGATGGCGATACGCGGCTTGCTGTGGGCTGAAGGGTCGTGCATGGCTGCCTCCGAAAATAAACCTGTACGCGACTAAAAACTTGTACAGGTTTATTTCAGCACAGCGCTGAAGTTATGCAAACTAGTATTTTTGTACAGTTCTGCATCACTCAAGGTGTTCGAGCAAGCGCCGCGCTGCTTCCTGGCCACTGAGCCATGCGCCCTCGACACGCCCGGACAGGCACCAGTCCCCACAGGCGTACAAGCCCTGGTCAGCATCGGCCAGTGCCCCCCACTCATGGTTGCTGCTGGGGCGGGCATAGAGCCAGCGGTGGGCGAGGGCGAAGGTAGGCGGCGGTACCACGCAGCCGACCAGTTCGGCGAATTCGCCCCACAACTGCTCGATGACTTCTTCCTTCGGCAGGTCGATGTGCTGCCGGCTCCAGTCTGACGTGGCGTGGAGTACCCAGGTGTCCAGGTGCTCGTCGCGGCCAGGCTTGCTGCGATTGCGGGCCAGCCAGCCCAGCGGGCTGTCCTGCACGAAGCAGCCTTGCATCGGTGTATCCAGTGGTGCCTCGAAGGCGAGGGCGACGGCCCAGGTAGGTTCCATTTGCACCCCAGCGGCCACCGCAGCCAGCTTTGGTGTAGCGGCCAGAAGTGGCGTGGCCTGCGGTGCCGGGACGGCGATGACCACACGGCTGTAGGGGCCGTGGCTGCAACCTTCGGTGTCCTGCAGGTGCCAGTACTGCTTGCCGCGAAACACTTCCGCTATGCGGCAGCCGAAGTTGACGGTGACGTCCTTGAGCAAGCCTCGGGTGATGGCGCTCATGCGTGGCACGCCTACCCAGCGCGTTTGCTCATCGGGGGAGGGCGTGAGTTCGTCATCACGGTAGTTGTACAGTTGGGGCTTCCACTGCTCGGCCCAGCCGGCAGCCACCCATTGCTGCACCTGATCGACAAAACGTCGGTCACGGGCAGTAAAGTACTGTGCGCCCAGGTCGAGCGCGCCGGCCTCGCTGCGCTTGCTGGCCATGCGCCCGCCACTGCCGTGGCCTTTGTCGAACAAGTGCACGGATTGCCCGGCCTTCTGCAAGGCCTGGGCGGCTGACAAACCGGCAATGCCGGCCCCGATGATGGCGATAGGTACTGTCATGATGGCCTCTTCAAACCTTGCTGTGAGCAGACTACGCTGTCAGGCAAACCTGTACAATGCAATAATTCTGTATAAGGTTATTCCGTGTTGGCGGGCAGGTTGGCCTATGTTTATACGAGAGCGTCGGGTCAAAAAAGTGCCTTGATGTTAAAAATAGACCACCGCCGCATTCTGCGAGGACACAGCCATGCA
Source organism: Pseudomonas sp. BP6 (assembly GCF_017875935.1). Lineage (NCBI taxonomy): Bacteria > Pseudomonadati > Pseudomonadota > Gammaproteobacteria > Pseudomonadales > Pseudomonadaceae > Pseudomonas > Pseudomonas sp. BP6. The sequence continues at coordinate 4,495,678 of NZ_JAGINI010000001.1, read as the reverse complement.
TATATTGCTGACAGGTGGCACCGGTTTGATTGGCAAGCATCTGTGCCAGTACTGGCTGGGCCAAGGGCATCGGCTTACGGTTTGGAGCAGGCGTCCTGAACAGGTGGCGAAAATCTGCGGTAGCGGCGTACGTGGTATCGCGCGCCTGGAGCAGCTGGAGGCCAACGATCATCTTGATGCGGTGGTCAACCTTGCGGGTGCGCCAATTGCCGACAGGCCCTGGACAGCCGCCCGGCGCAACTTGTTGTGGGCCAGCCGTGTCACCCTTACCGAGCAATTACTGGCTTGGCTGGGCACCCGTGAGCAGCGCCCGCACGTGTTGATCTCCGGCTCTGCGGTAGGTTGGTACGGAGACGGTGGCGAGCGTGAACTGACCGAGGCTTCACCCCCAGTGCGCGCAGATTTCGCCAGCCAGTTGTGTATTGCCTGGGAAGAGACCGCCCAGCGTTCGCAAGCACAGGGGATCCGCGTGGTACTGGTACGTACCGGCCTGGTGCTGGCCAGCGACGGCGGCTTTTTGTCGCGCCTGCGCATGCCTTTCAAGCTGGGGCTGGGCGGACCTTTGGGCAACGGGCGGCAGTGGATGCCCTGGGTTCATATAGATGACCAGGTCGCCCTGATTGATTTTCTCTTGCAGCACAAGGATGCCAGCGGTCCTTATAATGCCTGTGCCCCGGAGCCTGTGCGCAACCGTGAGTTTGCCAGGCGACTGGGCCGCGCCCTGCATCGGCCGGCGCTGTTGCCAGTGCCGGCATTGTTGCTCAAGGCGGGCCTTGGCGAGATGTCGACCTTGCTGCTGGGAGGCCAGCGGGCGCGCCCGGTACGCTTGCTGGAAGCCGGCTTCACCTTCCGCTTCAACGATCTGCAATCGGCGCTGGACAACCTGTCCAGTCGCCTCTGACATAGGACGCTGCATGACCGATCACGCCCTGCTGCTGGTCAACCTGGGTTCCCCGGCCTCCACCTCGGTGGCCGATGTGCGCCGCTACCTCAACCAGTTCCTCATGGACCCGTACGTGGTCGACCTGCCGTGGCCGGTGCGGCGCTTGCTGGTGTCACTGATCCTGGTCAAGCGCCCGGAGCAGTCGGCACACGCCTACGCTTCGATCTGGTGGGAGGAGGGCTCGCCTCTGGTTGTGCTGACCCGTCGCCTGCAGGCAGCGATGGTCGAGCACTGGCCCCATGGCCCGGTGGAAATTGCCATGCGCTACGGCCAGCCGGCCTTGCCTGAGGTGTTGGCGCGGCTGGCCGCCCAAGGTGTGCGCAAGGTGACTTTGGCACCGCTTTATCCGCAGTTCGCCGACAGTACGGTAACCACTGTGGTCGAGCAGGCGAAACAGACGGTCAGCGAGCGCCAGTTACCGTTGCAGATGCGCGTGCTGCAGCCGTTCTACGAGCACCCGGCGTACATCGAGGCGCTGGCAGCCAGCGCCCGGCCGTACCTGGAGCAGGGTTACGACCACCTGCTACTGAGCTTCCATGGCTTGCCGGAACGGCACCTGAAGAAGCTGTTTCCGAAGGGGGTCAAGCACGACCTGCGTGCTGCCGATTGCTGCCACGGTGCACCCGCCGAAGTACGTTCGGTTTGCTATCGCGGGCAATGCCTGGCTACGGCCAAGGCCTTTGCGCAGAGCATGGGCATTCCTGATGGCAAATGGTCGGTATCGTTCCAGTCGCGGCTGGGGCGGGACAAGTGGATCGAACCCTACACCGAGACGCGGTTGGATGAGCTGGCCAAGGCCGGTGTGAAGAAGCTGCTGGTGATGTGCCCGGCGTTTGTGGCGGATTGCATCGAGACACTGGAAGAGATTGGCATGCGTGGCAGCGAGCAGTTTGTCGAGGCTGGTGGCCAGGAACTGGTGCTGGTGCCGTGCCTGAATGATCACCCGGCGTGGGTCAGGGTGTTGGCTGATATGTGTGAAAAGGCCTGAATCGAAGGGGCCGTGTTGCGGCCCCTTCCGACCGGTTATACATCCAGCTTCTTGTGCTTCCAGCCATCATTGCCCGGCAGAATCAGGTTCAGGGCAATAGCTACAATGGCGCACAGGGCGATGCCCTTCAGGCCCCAGTCATCCGGGCCGTCACCGCTGCCGATCAGCACGCCGCCGATACCGAACACCAGTGTCACCGAGACGATCACCAGGTTGCGTGCTTCGGCCAGGTCGATCTGGTGGCGGATCATGGTGTTCATGCCCACCGCTGCAATCGAGCCGAACAGCAGGCACAAGATGCCGCCCATCACCGGCACCGGGATGCTTTGCAGCAGCGCGCCGAACTTGCCGATGAACGCCAGGGTAATGGCGAAGACCGCCGCCCAGGTCATGATCTTCGGGTTGTAGTTCTTGGTCAGCATCACCGCGCCGGTCACTTCGGCGTAGGTGGTGTTGGGCGGGCCGCCGAACAGGCCGGCTGCAGTGGTAGCCAGGCCGTCGCCCAGCAACGTCCGATGCAGGCCAGGCTTTTTCAGGTAGTCACGGCCGGTCACGCTGCCCACTGCGATCACCCCGCCGATATGCTCGATCGCCGGCGCCAGCGCAACCGGGACGATGAACAGAATGGCCTGCCAGTTGAACGCAGGGGCGGTGAAATTGGGGATTTCCAGCCACGGTGCGGCAGCGATCCTGGCGGTGTCGACCACGCCAAAGGCGAACGACAGGGCAAAGCCCACCAACACACCGGAAATGATGGGAACCAGGCGGAAAATGCCCTTGCCAAATACGGCAACGATCAGGGTTGTCAGCAGCGCAGGCATCGAGATCAGCATGGCCGTCTTGTACGGCATCAGCGCTGTACCGTCCCCACCTTTGCCCATCGCCATGTTGGCGGCGATCGGTGCCATGGCCAGGCCGATGGAGATGATCACCGGGCCGATCACCACCGGCGGCAGCATGCGGTCGATGAAACCGGTGCCTTTGACTTTGACCATCAGCCCCATGAAGGTGTACACGAAGCCGGCAGCCATTACGCCACCCATCGTCTCGGCAAGGCCGAACTGGCCTTTGGCGAGGATGATCGGCGTGATGAAGGCAAAGCTCGAGGCCAGGAACACCGGTACCTGACGACCGGTGACCAGCTGGAATAGCAGCGTGCCGATGCCGGCGGTGAACAGCGCGACGTTCGGGTCGAGGCCGGTGATCAGGGGCATCAGCACCAGCGCGCCGAATGCCACGAAGAGCATCTGCGCGCCCGAAACGACCTGGCGCCAGAGCGGGTCGTTGAAGCCGTCCTGCATGGTCAGGCGTCCTTTTGCTTGGTGCCGAAGATCTTGTCACCGGCATCGCCCAGGCCAGGCACGATGTAGCCGTGTTCGTTCAGGCGCTGGTCGATCGAGGCGGTGTAGATCTTCACGTCCGGGTGGGCTTTTTCCACCACCTCGATGCCTTCTGGCGCGGCGACCAGGACCATGGCGCGAATCTCTTTACAGCCGGCCTTTTTCAGCAGGTCGATGGTGGCAACCATCGAGCCGCCGGTGGCCAGCATCGGATCGATGATCAGGGCCAGGCGCTGGTTGATGTCCGGCGCGAGCTTTTCCAGGTAGGTGTGGGCTTCGAGGGTTTCTTCGTTACGGGCAACGCCGACGGCGCTGACCTTGGCACCCGGGATCAGGCTGAGCACGCCGTCGAGCATGCCGATGCCGGCGCGCAGGATCGGTACTACAGTGATCTTCTTGCCGGCGATTTTTTCAACCGAGACCTTGCCACACCAGCCGTCGATCTCGTAGGTTTCGAGGGGCAGGTCCTGGGTGGCTTCATACGTCAGGAGCGCGCCGACTTCCTGGGCGAGTTCGCGAAAATTTTTGGTGCTGATATCGGCACGGCGCATCAGGCCGAGCTTGTGGCGGATCAGCGGATGGCGGATCTCACGAGTGGGCATAGGGGGGCTCCGAAAGGCGGGCAAAAAAACCGCGCTAGATTAATCTATTCAGCCTGTGCTGTCGTCTGGTCATTCTGGACGTTAGTCCATAAATGCTTGATCTGTGACGAGCGGATGCGTACCTTTGCCCGCTTTTCCAAAATGCCCCCCCGGAGAGCGCCATGTCCGCCGATCTCGAGCATATCCGTCAAGTCATGCGTGAAGCTGACTGCCTGTACACCGAAGCCGAAGTCGAAGCGGCCATCGCCAAAGTCGGCGAGCAGATCTGCAAGGACCTGCATGACAAGAACCCGGTTGTGTTCTGCGTGATGAACGGCGGCCTGATCTTCTCCGGCAAACTGCTGACCCACCTGCAGTTCCCGCTGGAAGCCTCGTACCTGCACGCTACCCGCTACCGCAATCAGACCAGCGGCGGCGAGCTTTTCTGGAAGGCCAAGCCGGAAGTGTCGTTCATCGACCGTGACGTGTTGATCGTCGACGATATCCTCGACGAAGGGCACACCCTCAGCGCCATCATCGAGTTTTGCAAGCATGCCGGCGCCCGCTCGGTGTACACCGCTGTGCTGATCGACAAGGACCACGACCGCAAGGCAAGCCCTGACCTCAAGGCCAACTACGTGGGCCTGCCTTGTGTTGATCGCTATATCTTCGGTTACGGCATGGACTACAAAGGTTACTGGCGCAACGCTAACGGCATCTTCGCCGTAAAGGGGCTGTAACCGTGCGCCAGCCTGCGTTCATCGACCAATCGCTGTTCGCCGGGCTGGCCGAAAAGGCTGCTGGCAACCCGCGTGGGCGGCAGCACCATAACTTTCACGAAATGGAAGAGCCCTGCCACCGCATGGTCGTCGGGCTGCAACCGAGCACCTACATTCCGCCGCATCGCCATTTGAGCGCCGACAAGGCTGAAACCTTGATAGTGCTCAAGGGGCGCCTTGGCCTGCTGATCTTCGATGAACAGGGCGCGGTAACTGACACGCGGGTGCTGCAGGCCGGTGGTGACTGCTTGGGTGTAGATCTGGCGCCTGGTACCTACCATGGTTTGGTGGTGCTGGAGCCGGACAGTATGCTGTTCGAGTGCAAGGCTGGGCCATACCGACCGGTGGGCGAGGGCGAACACGCACACTGGGCGCCGCGCGAGGGTGAAGCTGGTGTGGCCGATTACCAGGCCTGGATGCGCGCGCAGTTCGATTGATATCGGCTGTACCCGGCGTGCTAGAGTGCTCCTTCATACAAGGAGCCTCACATGCGTGCGATTCTTCCCCTCCTGCTGGCGGTCAGCCTGCCGCTCGCTGCCGCACCGCTGCACAGCCAGTTCCTGCCTCCTGATGACCAGTCCCTGCGCCAGGAAGCGCCGACCAGCCAGCAATTGCTGCAAGTGACTGACTATTCCGTGGTCGTAGGGGCTCAGCGCCAGTCCGATCAGCAGCCGATCCCGATCACATCGTCGTTGCAGGTGCGCCTGAAGGGCAAGCCGCTGAGCAAGGGGGCGACCATTGCCCAGGTGCTGCTGACGTTCGATGGTGAAGCGGCCAAAAGCCTGAAAAAGCCTGTGTATGACGCTAAAACCCGCACCTTGAGCCTTAATTACCCGATCAGCAACTACCGGGTGGTCATGGACCTGCTGCGTAACGAAACCTTGTACGTGCAGTTTCTGACTTACGGCAACGGCCACATCTGGGCCGACCTGCACACCGGGACGGTACGTACGCGTTGAGGCACGCAGCCTGCGGGGGGTAAACTGCCGGCCTTCGAAATTCCGTGATGGTCCAGTTGGAGTCGGCAATGCGTAAAGACAAGAAACAGGTAATCGGTGACGAAATCAGCGACGACTACATCAAGTCGTTCCTTCAGTTCGAGCCGGCCGATGGTGTGACTTCGCCGTCACTGCACAAGCTGGTCAAGGCCTACCGCGGCCTGCGTGTCGACGACTTCGAGCGCTTTGTAGGTTTCTTCGTCGAAGCTGGCCTGGACCTGGATGGCAAGGACGAGCACGGCAAAACCTTCGTCGAGCAGATTGCCGACCAGCGCAATGCACCTGAGTACATCGAGATCATCGATAAAGCCCGCGGTTGATCTTCAACCTGTGCTGGCCCTTTCGCGGGCTCGCCCGCTCCCACAGGGATGAGGGCAGCGCCGAACCTGTGGGAGCGGGCAAGCCCGCGAAGAGGCCGGCACAGGCTGATAGGTCTCCAGGCACAAAAAAACGCCCCGAGGGGCGTTTTTTCGTTAGCAGGTGGTTCAGGCGTAATGCTTGGCCGCCGGGCTGCTTTCTGCCAGGTCCAGGGCCGCGTCGTTATCGGCACTGATCTTGTGGTACAGCGCAGCATCGGTTGCCAGGGTCTTCTCGCGAGCCGGGAAGATTTCCTTGAGCTTGGCAGCCCAGGCACCCTTGGCCTGCTCGGGGAAGCAGCGCTCGATCAGTTCCAGCATGATCGACACGGTCACCGAGGCACCCGGCGATGCGCCGAGCAGTGCTGCCAGGCTGCCGTCCTGGGCCGAGACCAGCTCGGTACCGAACTGCAGTACGCCGCCTTTTTTCGGGTCTTTCTTGATGATCTGCACGCGCTGACCAGCCACTTCCAGGCGCCAGTCTTCGGCCTTGGCCTGCGGATAGAAACGACGCAGGGCTTCCAGACGCTGCTCCATCGACTGCATCACTTCGCTGACCAGATACTTGGTCAGGTCCATGTTGTCGCGGGCCACAGCCAGCATCGGGCCGATGTTGCCCATGCGCACCGACAGCGGCAGGTCCATCAGCGAGCCGTGCTTGAGGAACTTGGTAGTGAAACCGGCATACGGGCCGAACAGCAGTGAAGTCTTGCCGTCCACGACGCGGGTGTCCAGGTGCGGTACCGACATCGGCGGGGCGCCGACAGCGGCCTGGCTGTAGACCTTGGCCTGGTGCTGCTTGACGATTTCCGGGTTGTCGCAACGCAGCCACTGGCCGCTGACAGGGAAGCCGCCGAAACCTTTGCTTTCCGGGATGCCGGACAACTGCAGCAGCGGCAGGGCCGCGCCGCCGGCGCCGAGGAAGACGAAGCGGGCGTCGACTTCACGGCTGCCGCCGCTGTTGACGTCCTTGATGCTCACGGTCCAGCCGCTGCCGTTACGGCGCAGGCCGACAACCTTCTTGCTGTACTTGACTTGCGCGTCCGGCGAGTCGCCCAGCAGCTTGAGCAGCTTGTTGGTCAGTGCGCCGAAGTTCACGTCGGTGCCTTTGGCCACGCGGGTAGCAGCGATGTGCTGGTCGGCCGGGCGGCCAGGCATCATCAGCGGCATCCAGTCGTTCATCACGGCCTTGTCTTCGGTGTATTCCATCTCGGCGAAGGCGTGGTGCTGCTTGAGCAGCTCGAAGCGCTTCTTGAGGAAGGAAACACCCTTGTCACCCTCGACATAACTCAGGTGTGGGACAGGGTTGATGAAGGCACGCGCCGAGCCGAAGTTGCCCTTCTTGCTCAGGTAGGCCCAGAACTGGCGCGAAACCTCGAACTGGGTGTTGATGTGCACGGCCTTCTTGATGTCGATGCTGCCATCGGCGGCCTGCGGCGTGTAGTTCAGCTCGCACAGGCCGGCGTGGCCGGTGCCTGCGTTGTTCCAGGGGTTGGAGCTTTCCGCGGCCCCGGAGTCCATCGCCTCGACGACCTCAAGCTTCAGGGTCGGGTCAAGCTCCTTGAGCAGTACGGCCAGGGTGGCACTCATGATGCCCGCGCCTACCAGTACCACATCAACCGATTCGTTCTGCGCCATTTAACGCGTCTCCACAATCTACAGCTACCTAATTGACAGCATAGGACCTGGGGTTGCCAGGGTCGCCATGTCCGACTTTTCGCAGTTCTTGCAACTTCCGCGGACACCGCCAATCAGTCTTCGGGTTCGTGTATTGAACGCCGTTTGCCACAGGTGCGGCAATTCGACTTATGGTCAAGGTGTCGTGCGTGCGTTATGGAACGGTTCAGACACTCATACGGGATGAGCGCATCTGCCGCCTGTTCAGGGCTGTTCGGGACACATCTGCCGCTTTTGCACATGCCAGACTGTTCATTTGCTCGCCACACTCTTGTGAAGTTGTGAAAACCGTTTTTTCACGCTCTTTTGGAGACGTGAACCTCAAAAGGGGACTGCGCGATGGCAACCCGCAGGTTCATGCAGTGTGAAGGGCCGGAAAAACAGGCACGACAGCCGATGCAAGACCTGAGTGGAAGGCTCTCTGTGGGCGAAGCGGTGAAGTTGCCGGGGTCAATCGGCGAGTGCGGGGCCCGATCAGGAGACGTCCTTATAATCGGGGGGAGATTATAGCGATGTCGCGGGCAGAAATGTCGCCATTCGTGGTTTTTATTGCAGCGTTTGTCAGGCAGCGAGGAGGCGCTGGTGCCAACGGCGGTTTGCGCGGGCGCAAACCCGGGCTTCGATGGGCAGCTCGCGGCCCAGCCAGGCCAGCTGAATTTCGCGGATCTGCACCCAGTCGAGGCCGCTTGGTGCCTGGCTGCATTGCTTGAACGCCAGGCATTTGCCATCAGCGTCAAGGCGGGCATAAGCGTTGTGGCGCGGCCGTTGGAAGAGCTGAGTCCAGAGCGAGGTCATGGCGGCGAGTCCTTTGCGTTAGGGCTTGGCGCAAGGATAAGGGAGTGGCCATGAAACGATTGTGACAAGCGGGCCGGGCCGATGACTGGTCTGTGCCTGGCTAGGTATACTGTGGGCCTTTGCCGCATTTTCTGGAGAAACGCGCATGTTGCAACGTCTGTTGTTCGGTTTGATCGCCGTGGCCAGCCTTAGCCTTGTCGGTTGTGCCCACAGCCCGCAACAACTCAACCCGCAACCCACGCTCAAGGCCCAACTGGCCCCGGTCGGCCATGGCCAGCCGGTGGTGGTCCGGGTAGTCGATGGCCGGCCTTCGCAGTCTCTGGGTACCCGCGGTGGCATGTACCCCGAGACCAGCACCATCAGCGTCAGCGGTAATGACGTGGTACCCAAGCTGCAGGCCCAGGCTGAAGCCGCTGTGCGCCTGCTCGGCTTCACCCCGACCCCGAACGCCGGCAATGCACCGCAGCTGACCGTGACCCTGGCCGAGCTGAAGTACCAGTCGCCGAAAGACAACCTTTACGTGACCGAGGCCACCATCGGCGTCACTTTCCGTGCTGATGTGACCAATGGTGGCCGCCGTTACAGCGGCCGTTATGGCGCTTCGCTGGACCAGCGTTTCGGCATGGCGCCGAATCAGGACACCAATAACCAGCTGGTGGGGGATGTGCTGAGCGATGCCCTGACCCGCCTGTTCAAGGACCCGAGCATCGGGCAGGTGCTGGGTCAGTAAGCTTCAGGTTATGCCAGAAACCCGCTGCCTGAGTGACAGGCAGCGGGTTTCTGCTGTCTGGTCAGCACAGATTCACGCAGCTTCTATGTGGAAATCCAGCAAGCTGAACCCTGTGCCTGCATCCACTTCGGGCAAGTCCTCATGTACATGCCCGCCAAGCGCACAGTAGACCAGCCACTGGCGGTCCTGCACATTGATCGCAAAACCATCGATCAGCGCCTGTTGCTCATCACTCTGGGCAACGAGGTAAAGGCGGTCCTGGTTTTCGGCGTGCAACATGAAAAAGCTCCGGGTCATCAAAAGGCCGACAGGGTCGCCTGTATTGATGACGAGCGGATGACAGATGAAATTTAATGACAGTTTGTCGCCAAGACCGGGTGCCAAGGTGCGACTTGGGTAGAATGCTGGCGTTTGCCATTGCTCACATCGAGGTTGCGTGATGTCCTTGCAAGTGCTCTGGGGGTTCCTGGCCGCCCATCCCACCAAGCTGATCAACCTGCTAGCGCTGCTGCTGACCTGCCCGGGCGGTTTGCTGCTGCACAGCGCGCGACGGCGCGAGGCCGAAACCCGCGAGTACATGGCGGCAGACGAGGGGGTAGTGAACGCTTTCGACCTTCGTGTGCCGAAATACTTCTACATTCTTGGCTTTTCGTGCCTGGCGATGGCACTGCTGCTGTCCTGGTTCAGCACCTGGATCTGAGAAGCATCGGGGCTGCAACGCAGCCCCAAACCTGATCAGGCTACAGGTGCCTGCTGCCTGACCTGATACTGGTTGCGCACTGGCGTCGCATACTGCAACACCAGGTACGGCCGCTGCTCTTGCGGGCAGGCATCCAGACGCCGTTGCCATTCTTCCTTGGCCTTGGCCAGTTCATCCGCGGGGAACACCTTCTCGGCGCTTGGCACCTGCAGGGCTTCGTCCTTGCCCTCCCACATCGCATACGCCAGGTAATGCACCGGAAACAGTCGGTAGCCCCCCAGGATCTGCCGGTCGATCTCCGCCGCCAGCTGCTTGGTGTCTTCGTGGTACTCGGTTACCGGCGGCGCAAAGTTGATGTGCACGCGGCCCTTGTAGCCGGTGATGCCTTTGGCGATGCTGTTGTCATCTTCGCCGGGCGCCTTCTGGTAGGTGCCGGTGGTGGCGCGGATGTACAGCTCGCGGGCCTTGGCCTGGTCGCACGGGTCGTATTCGTAGCTGATCGATACCGGGGTCAGGTTCAGGCTCTGGATCACTGCACCGAACGGTTCGTCCTTGCGGCTCATGTGGAACATCTTGAGAATCGCCGAGTCGGTACGGTCGTCACCGTCCTTGGCCCGACCTTCGGCCTGGGCGATCCAGATCGAGGTGGCATCGTTGCGGATCGAGTGGTTGATGTAGGCCGACAGCAGTTGGTAAGCAGCCAGTTTTTCACGCCGCCCGCTGATCGAACGGTGCACGATGAAGCTCTTGTTCAGGCGCATCATGTCGCTGACAAAGGGTTTCTGCAGCAGGTTGTCGCCAATGGCGATACGCGGCGTGGGCAGGCCGGCGTGGTACACCGCGTAGTTGACGAAGGCCGGGTCCATGACGATGTCACGGTGGTTGGCCAGGAACAGGTAGGCGGTGCCGGCCTTTAGCTGTTCCACACCCGAGTAGGTGACGCCGTCGGTGGCGCGATCGATGGTCTGGTCGACGTAGTACTCGACTTTGTCCTGCAAGGTCGAGACACAGGTAACGCCGGCGAATTCCTTGCGCAGGCGGCGTGCGATCAAGGGCTTGAGCAACCAGCCGAGAGCACCGGCCGCACGCGGAAAGCGGAAGTGGGTGAGGATATCGAGGAATGCCGGGTCGCTGAGCAGGCGTGCCAGAACGGCAGGGACCTCAGCGTCGTCATACGGTCGGATGGCATCGAATTCGCCCATCATGCTCTCTTGTTGGAAACGGCTAGGGTAATAAGGTAGGGACGGGCTCCGAAAAACGGCTCGGACGCACACAGACCCTGTAAACAGACCGGCAATTATACGCATAAGTCACTGCGGAGGCCGCGATGCTGGAAACCGACTTCTATGATTGCCCTTATTGTGGCGAACGTGTGGAAACTACCGTCGATCTGTCTGCTGGTGATCAGGTTTATACCGAGGATTGCCAGGTGTGCTGCCAGCCTGTGGTGTGCATTCTGCAGGTGCACGGTGACGAATGGATGCTCGAAGTCCGACGCGAGGACGATACCTGATGCAGCGCATCTACGAACCGGAAGGCCTGCTCGAAGCGGAAATGCTGGCAGGCATGCTTGCCAGCGAGGGGATCGAGGTACATGTGGTCGGCCGTGACCTGGTCGGTGCCGCCGGCGAGCTGCCCTTGCAGGGACTGCTGGGGCTCGTCGTGTCTGATGAGCAGGCCGAATGCGCACGACAGCTGATCGATGCGTACAATGACGCCCAGCCACTGGTTGGCGACGAACCGGAGAATGTCCCCGGTACCTTGATCTGCTAGGTTCTGAATTCGCCCATGTGTGGACGTTATGCCCTGTTTCGCTGGCCCCAGGCCCTTGCCAGTCTGCCAGGTTTTCCCGTCGGCCAGCCGGCCCAATGGAATATATCGCCTGGGGCGTCGGTGCTGATCCAGCGTCAGCTTGACGGCCAGCAGCAACTGGCCAAGGCGCGCTGGGGGTTGACCCCGGCCTGGCTCACCGACCTGTCCCGTACCCCTGCCCATGCCCGCGCCGAAACGCTTGCCGAGCAGCCGATGTTTCGCGATGCATTTCGCCAGCGCCGCTGCCTGATGCCGGCCAACGGCTTTTACGAATGGCGTGGCAGCGTGCGCAAACGCCCGTACTGGTTGACCCCGGGGGAGGGCGCGGCGCTCTACTTTGCGGCGGTGTGGGAGGCCTATCCGGTGCAGGATCAGGTTTGGCTGAGTTGCGCGGTGGTGACCCAGGCCGCCATGAACCAGCGTCGGCCGCTCATCCTCGACGAGGCGGGGCAGGCGGCCTGGCTTGACCCGGACACGCCGGTAACCCGCTTGCACGAGCTGCTGGCCAGCCCGCCGGCGACGTTGCGTGAGCGGGCCTTGGCCAATTTCGTCAATGACCCGAAGCTGGATGCGCCGGAGTGCCTGACCCCGGCTTGATTGTCTGCGCCGGCCCTTTCGCGGGCAAGCCCGCTCCTACAACGGTCGTGTTCCCCTGTACGGGCGGGCTTGCCCGCGAAGGGAGCGGTACAGGCGACGAAAATCTTCCCAGCGGCCAAGGCGGCCATTTTCGGCAATGAGCCGAAGCGGGATTGATGGGGTGCCTGCGCCGGCCCTTTCGCGGGCAAGCCCGCTCCTACCAACGGTCGTGTTACCCGTGTAGGAGCGGGCTTGCCCGCGAAGAGGCCGTTACAGCGACGAAAATCTTCCCTGCGGCTATGGCAGCCACTGGCGACTCGGCCTAGGATACGGCGCATGTAAAAAGGGAGTGTTTTCATGCGTAAGTCTTTTGTCGTCAGCCTGCTGAGCGCTGGCATTCTGCTGGCCGGCTGCCAGGCGGTGAATACCACCAGCGGTGGTGCTGTTGGCGTCGAGCGCCAGCAATACATGTTCAGCATGCTCTCGACCGATGAGGTCAACAAGATGTACGCCCAGTCGTATCAGCAGACCCTGGGTGAAGCATCGAGCAAGGGTGTGCTCGACAAGTCCAGTGCCGATGCCAGGCGTGTGCAGGCAATTGCCAGCCGCCTGATCGCCCAGGCACCCAAATTCCGCCCGGATGCCGCGCAGTGGGACTGGCAAGTCAACGTGATCAAGAGTGACGAACTGAACGCCAACTGCGGTCCGGGCGGCAAGATCATCGTCTACACCGGGCTGATCGATCAGCTCAAGCTCACCGATGCGGAAATTGCCGCAGTGGTGGGGCACGAGATTGCCCACGCCTTGCGCGAGCACAGCCGCGAGGCCATGTCCAAGGCATACGGTGTGGAAATGGCCCGCCAGGGTGCCGGTGCCATCTTCGGCCTCGGCCAGGGCAGCATGGCCATGGCCGACACGGTGGTGAACTACGCCATGACCTTGCCCAACAGCCGGGCCAACGAGAACGAGGCCGACCTGATTGGCCTGGAGCTGTCGGCCCGTGCAGGCTACGACCCGAATGCCGCGATCACCTTGTGGAACAAGATGAGCAAGGCTTCCGAAGGTGCACCGCCTGAGTTCATGAGTACTCACCCGGCGTCCGAGAGCCGCATTGCTTCGCTGCAGGCGGCGATTCCGAAGGTGATGCCGCTGTATCAGGCTGCAGCCAAGCCGTGAATGCCTGAATCCTGGGGCTGCATGGCAGCCCCAGCTTTTCCCTTTACCCAATCCAGCCACTGGCCTTCATCGCCGAATAGACGGCCACGATCGCCAGCACGAAGAACGCCGTTGCCGCCAGGCGACGAATCAGCGTCAACGGCAGTTTGTCAGCCGCGAAGTTACCCGCCAGTACCACCGGCACGTTGGCAATCAGCATGCCCAGGGTAGTGCCGATAATGACCATGATCAGGTGCGGGTACTGTGCAGCCAGCATCACGGTGGCGACCTGGGTCTTGTCACCGATTTCGGCCAGGAAGAACGCAATCAGCGTCGTCAGGAACGGCCCGAAACGGCGAGCCGGGTTCTCGTCGTCATCCATCTTGTCCGGTACCAGCGTCCACAGTGCGGTGGCGGTAAAGCTCGCAGCCAGGATCCAGTGCAGGGCCGAATCGCTGAAGAAGCTGCCGACCCACGCCCCCACGGCACCGGCTGCGGCATGGTTGGCCAGGGTGGCGGCGATGATGCCGGCGATGATCGGCCAGGGTTTGCGGAAGCGGGCAGCGAGAATGAGTGCGAGTAGTTGCGTCTTGTCACCGATCTCGGCCAGGGCAACGATAGCGGTGGGGACCAGCAGTGATTCCAGCATCAGGATTCCTACGGGGGCGGGTCGACACGGCTATGACACGTACAGCCTCCCCGCCCCGGGTAAGGTGTGCGTGTCATAGGTCTTGTCAAACCCTCGATCCGTCTATGCGGATCTCGCCATGCAGGCGTGCATGGTGGGTCGCACGCGCCATGGTCTGTGGACCAAGTATGTTGACGCGTACCGGGCGAGCTGGGTGCTCGCGGGAGACTACTCCCCTAGGACGGTGCGGATTCTGCCTAGGCAAAACGTTTTCGGCAAGCGCTGTTTTTTATCCGCGAGTTGCCTGGTAGATGCGGAAACCATCGGCCTCGTCACGTACCTGGCAGTTGCCCAATGCCCCTTCGATGAGTGGCTGGTAGCGCAGGAAACTGTTGGCGACCAAGCGCATTTCGCCACCTTTTCGCAGATGAATGGCGGATTTTTTCAGCAAGTTTTCCGAAGCCTGGTAGTTGGTATGTACGCCGGTGTGGAACGGTGGGTTGCTCAGGATAAGGCTCAGTTCAGTAGGGGCTGCGTCGATGCCATCGCCGCTGATCACTTCGCCTTCCAGGCCGTTGGCCGCCAGCGTCAGGCGGCTGGCGGCCACGGCGAAGGCATCCACGTCCAGCAAGGTCACCCGGCTTTGTGGGTAACGGCGTTTGAGCGTGGCACCCAGTACCCCGGCACCGCAGCCAAAGTCCAGCATGTGGCCACCGGGCAGGCCGTCAAGATGCTTCAGGAGCAGGGCGGTACCTCGGTCGAGTCGGCCATGGCTGAATACCCCAGGCAGGCTGACCACCTGCAGCGGGCCGTCTTCCAGGGCCAGCTCGAAGCGCTCGGCCAGGCTTTCCAGCGGTTTTGCCTGCGGCGCCTGGTCGATGGTCACTTGCCACAGCTGGCAGTGCCGGGCGCTGTCGAGTTTGCGTGGCTTGCCAAAGGCCTGCAGCTGCTTGGCCGCGCCCTCGATGCCACCGCGCTTCTCGCCGACCAGGTACAGCTCGCGGCCAGCCAGTCGCGACGCCAGGGCGTTGAGCAGGTAGGCGGCCAGCTCGCGGGATTTGGGCAGGAACAGCACGGCGCTGTCGAATGCTGCTTCAGGGGCCTCGACGCCGTAATGGCTGCGGCCTGCGAAGCGGCTTTCGAGCATGGCCTGATCACCGGCATGCCAGGTCCAGGCCTGGGCCTGAGGCAACTGGCCGAGCAGGTCGTCGGCGGGGGCGCCGGCGACCAGCAGCGGCCCCTGAAACAGCTCAGCCTGACGGAGCAACACTTCACTGCGCGGGTCCATGGACGACGTCTCCTGGAAAAAAGTGGCGCAGTGTAGCAGAGGCGGGCGCCAGGCTCAGCTGACCACACGGCGTGGCTGCCCGGCGAAGAAAGCCTGGGCGTTCTCGCTGAGCTGGCCGACGATGCGCTGGCGCGACTCCACGGCACCCCAGGCGCTGTGCGGGGTGATGATCAGGCACGGGATGCCGGGCTCCAGCAGCGGGTTGCCGTTGACCGGCGGCTCCACGCTCAGCACGTCGGTGGCCGCGCCGCCCAGGTGACCACCGCGCAGGGCATCGGCCAACGCCTGTTCGTCGATCAGGCCACCACGGGCGGTGTTGACCACCAGCGCGTTGGGCTTGAGCAGGGCCAGTTCGCGGGCACCGAGCATATGCCGGGTGTGCTCGTTCAGCGGGCAGTGCAGGGTCAGGGCGTCGACTTGCGGCAGCAACTCGTCCAGCGGCAACCGGTCGGCGCGCTCCGGTCGGCCAGGGATCTGCCCGCTCAGTACCCGCATACCGAAGGCTTCGGCCAGCCTCGCCACTGCGCCGCCCAGTTCGCCGTGGCCGAGCAGGCCGAGGGTTTTGCCCTCCAGTTCGACGATAGGAAAGTCCAGCAGGCAGAACTGGCTGGCCTTGGCCCACTGGCCATCGGCCACCGCCTGGTTGTAGTCGCACAGCCGGGTGGCCAGGGCCAACAGCAGGGCCAGGGTATGCTGGGCGACAGACGGCGTGCCGTAGCCCTGGCAGTTGCACACCGTGATGCCCTGGGCGCGGGCGGCAGCCAGGTCGACATTGTTGGTGCCGGTGGCGGCCACCAGGATCAGCTTCAGTTGCGGGTTGGCGGCCAGGGTTGCGGCGTCGAGCATGACCTTGTTGCTAACCACTGCCATGGCGCCCTGCAGGCGTTCCGCAACCTGTTCCGGGCGGGTGGCGGCGAACAGTTCGAACGCGTCGAACTGCTGCTTCAGGGGCGAAAGGTCGAGGTCGCCAAGGTCCAGGGACTGGTGATCGAGAAACACGGCGCGACGCGGGCTGGACATGAAGATCTCCGGTGGCAGGGAGGGATAAGGGCGTTGTGGCCATTCGCGGGCACGCCCGCGCCCACAAGGTCACCACAACCCTTGCAGGAGCGGGCTTACCCGCGAAGAGGCCCTCAGCTTCGGCGCAAACCTGAAGCCGCCGCCGCAGTGTCTAGCTCAACCTTGCCGCCCGTCAACGCCCGCCACTCATACCTCTGCCACGCAAATCATTCCTTCGGCTGATTTGGCCGTCACATTGGCGAACTACAGTAAACCCAGACTTGTCCGGCCCGCTTTTCAGAAAAGGGATCCCCATGTTGCAGACACGCATCATCAAGCCCGCCGAGGGCGCCTATGCCTATCCATTGCTGATCAAGCGCCTGTTGATGTCCGGCAGCCGCTATGAAAAGACCCGCGAAATCGTCTACCGCGATCAGTTGCGGCTGACATATCCACAGCTCAACGAGCGCATTGCCCGCCTGGCCAATGTGCTGACCGAGGCTGGGGTGAAGGCCGGTGACACCGTGGCGGTGATGGACTGGGACAGCCATCGCTACCTGGAATGCATGTTCGCCATTCCGATGATCGGCGCTGTGGTGCACACCATCAACGTGCGCCTGTCGCCCGAGCAGATCCTCTACACCATGAACCATGCCGAAGACCGCGTGGTGCTGGTCAACAGCGACTTCGTCGGCCTGTACCAGGCCATCGCCGGGCAGCTGACCACTGTCGACAAGACCTTGCTGCTGACCGATGGCCCGGACAAGACTGCCGAACTGCCCGACCTGGTCGGCGAGTATGAGCAACTGCTGGCTGCTGCCAGCCCGCGCTACGACTTCCCGGACTTCGACGAGAACTCGGTGGCCACTACCTTCTACACCACTGGCACCACCGGCAACCCGAAGGGCGTGTACTTCACCCACCGCCAATTGGTACTGCACACACTGGCCGAGGCCTCGGTCACCGGCAGTATCGATAGCGTGCGCCTGCTGGGCAGCAACGATGTGTACATGCCCATCACCCCGATGTTCCACGTGCATGCCTGGGGCATCCCCTACGCTGCCACCATGCTCGGTATGAAGCAGGTGTACCCGGGGCGCTACGAGCCGGACATGCTGGTCAAGCTTTGGCATGAAGAGAAGGTCACCTTCTCCCACTGCGTACCGACCATCCTGCAGATGCTGCTCAACTGCCCGAACGCCCAGGGGCAGAACTTCGGCGGCTGGAAGATCATCATCGGCGGCAGCTCGCTCAACCGTTCGCTGTACCAGGCCGCCCTGGCGCGCGGCATCCAGCTGACCGCCGCGTATGGCATGTCGGAAACCTGCCCGCTGATCTCCGCCGCACACCTGAACGATGAACTGCAGGCCGGCAGCGAGGATGAGCGCGTCACCTACCGTATCAAGGCCGGTGTGCCGGTGCCGTTGGTCGAAGCGGCCATCGTCGACGGTGAAGGCAACTTCCTGCCCGCCGATGGTGAAACCCAGGGCGAGCTGGTACTGCGAGCGCCTTGGCTGACCATGGGCTACTTCAAGGAGCCGGAGAAGAGCGAGGAGCTGTGGCAGGGCGGCTGGCTGCACACCGGTGACGTCGCCACCCTAGACGGTATGGGTTACATCGACATCCGCGACCGCATCAAGGATGTGATCAAGACCGGTGGCGAGTGGGTTTCCTCGCTCGACCTGGAAGACCTGATCAGCCGCCACCCGGCCGTGCGCGAAGTGGCGGTGGTGGGGGTGGCCGACCCGCAGTGGGGGGAGCGCCCGTTTGCCCTGCTGGTGGTACGTGACGGCCACGAGATTGACGCCAAGGCGCTGAAGGAACACCTCAAGCCGTTCGTGGAACAAGGTCATATCAACAAGTGGGCGATTCCAAGCCAGATCGCCGTTGTTACTGAAATTCCCAAGACCAGTGTCGGCAAGCTCGACAAGAAACGCATCCGCCAGGACATCGTCCAGTGGCAGGCCAGCAACAGCACGTTTCTTTCCACGTTGTAATCGTTGTGCGGGTCGCGTACGTAAGAGCGCGACCCGCATGTTAGAGAGCCCGCCGTCTTGCCAAACGACAGAAATGCGCCATCCTTGAGCAGTGCCAGCCCGCAACCGAGACAAAACTGCAGCGTGATGGTGGCATGGAGCGCAAATCACACTTTAGAGGGATCAAGCGCCTGTGCCTGCTGGCTATAGTCGGGGCCAGGGGATTTTCAGGAATGGGGGAGGGCGACATGCGCAAGCTGTGTCGCCGGCAGGTGAAAACCTGTCATCCGGTCGCTCGGGCCGTTCTTGAAAGGACTCACTGCCATAACAAAAAAGTACATGGAGTAGCGTCGATGAAATCTGCAAACCTGTTCTGGCGCCGGGCCAAGCTGCCCTTGGCCGTCAGCCTTGCTTCCACGCTCGCAAGTCCTGCTTTCGCTGTCAGTTTCAACATTGGTGAAATCGAAGGCCAGTTCGACTCGTCGCTCTCCATCGGCGCCAGCTGGTCGACGGCCAACCCCAACAAGAACCTGATAGGGGTGAACAACGGCGGCAAGGGCCTGTCACAGACATCCGACGATGGCCACCTGAACTTCAAGAAGGGCGAAACCTTCTCCAAGATCTTCAAAGGCATTCATGACCTGGAGCTCAAGTACGGCGACACCGGTGTGTTCGTCCGCGGCAAGTACTGGTACGACTTCGAACTGAAGGACGAAAACCGCGAGTTCAAGGACATCAGCGACTCCAACCGCAAGGAAGGCGCCAAGTCGTCCGGCGCCGAGCTGCTCGACGCCTTTGTCTATCACAACTACGCCATCGGCGATCAGCCTGGCTCGGTGCGTTTCGGCAAGCAGGTGGTGAGCTGGGGCGAAAGTACCTTCATCGGCGGCGGCATCAACGCGATCAACCCCATCGACGTGTCGGCGTTCCGCCGTCCCGGGGCCGAGATCAAGGAAGGCCTGATTCCCGTCAACATGTTCTACATCTCGCAGAGCCTGACCGACAACCTGTCGGCCGAGGCCTTTTACCAGCTCGAGTGGGACCAGACGGTCGTCGACAACTGCGGTACCTTCTTCTCCCAGCCGGACATCATTGCCGACGGCTGTACCGACAACTTGCGTGTGCTCAATAGCAGCCGCACGGTGCCGGGCGCTGCGCAGCAGTTCCTCGCCACGCAGGGCGTGAACATCAACGAAGAGGGTGTGATGGTGCGCCGTGGTGCCGACCGTGATGCGCGTGACAGCGGCCAGTTCGGTGTGGCCTTGCGCTATATGTTCGAACCGTTGGACACCGAGTTCGGCGCCTACTTCATGAATTACCACAGCCGTGCTCCCATCTTCAGTGCCACAGGGGCCCCGCCGTCCGTGTTCGCCGGGCTGAGCGCCCTGCCTGCACAGTTGCGCGCATTGGCACCTTTGATCGTGGCGGGTAATTCCGAGTACTTTGTGGAATACCCCGAGGATATCCGCCTTTATGGCTTGAGCTTCTCCACCACGTTACCCACTGGCACCGCCTGGAGCGGCGAAGTCAGCTACCGCCCCAATGCGCCAGTGCAGCTCAATACCACGGATATCCTGTTCGCCGGTGTCCGTCCAATTGGCGGCGCGTTGAGCAACGCATCGCTGCTGACCGGTACGCCAGGGCAGGACCTTCACGGGTATCGCCGCAAGGAGATCACTCAGTTCCAGACCACCCTGACCCACTTCTTCGATCAGGTGATGGGTGCCAGCCGGATGACTGTCGTCGGTGAAGTGGGTGTTACCCATGTCGGCGGCCTGGAGAATGCCCACGATACCCGCTACGGTCGCGACCCGGTGTTCGGCCCAGGTCCGTTGCCATCCACCGGTGGCGCCGATACCTGCCAGGCGCTCAATGGCAGCACCATCGCCGGCGCCGGTGCGGGGGCGTCCACCGCCAACCTGAACCGCAAATGCGAGAACGACGGCTACACCACCAGCACTTCCTGGGGTTACCGCGCCCGTGTCATCTGGGACTACAACGACGTTTTCGCAGGTATCAACCTGAAGCCGAGCGTGGCCTGGTCGCATGACGTGTCCGGTTACTCGCCGGGCCCTGGCGCCAACTTCGAGGAAGGCCGCAAGGCTGTCAGCCTGGGCCTGGATGCCGAGTATCAGCAAACCTACACGGCGAGCCTCTCGTACACCAACTTCTTCGATGGCAAGTACAGCACCGTGGATGACCGCGACTTCGTCGCCCTCAGCTTCGGCGTGAACTTCTAAGCATACAGATCCAGGACGACACGACATGAACAAGACCAGAAGTCTGCTGCAAGCCGGTGTACTGGGCCTGTCCCTGCTGGCGACCAGCGTCATGGCTGCGGTATCCGCCGACGAGGCGGCCAAGCTGGGCAGCACCCTGACCCCGATGGGTGCCGAGAAGGCCGGCAACGCCGACGGCTCCATCGGCCCTTGGGAGCCGCTGTCGAAGACGGCAGGCAGCGTCGACGGCAAGGGCTTCCTGTCCGACCCGTACGGCAGCGAAAAGCCGCTGTTCACCATCACTGCGCAGAATGCCGACCAGTACAAGGACAAGCTCTCTCCCGGCCAGTTGGCCATGTTCAAGCGCTACCCGAACACCTACAAGATCCCGGTGTTCAAGACCCATCGCGGCGCAACCGTCCCTGCCGATGTGTTCGCAGCCATCAAGGAAAACGCCACCAAAACCACCCTGGTGGAAGGCGGCAACGGCCTGAGCAACTTCCGCACGGCAGTGCCGTTCCCTATCCCGAAAAGCGGCCTGGAGGTGATCTGGAACCACATCACCCGCTACCGCGGCGGCAGTGTCAGCCGCCTGGTGACCCAGGCCACGCCGCAGCAGAGCGGCTCGTTCAACCCCGTGTACTTCTCCGACCAGTTCGTCTTCCGCGACAAGATGAAGGACTACGACCCGAACAACCCAGGCAACATCCTGTTCTACTTCAAGCAGGAAGTTACTGCGCCTGCGCGCCTGGCCGGGACTGTGCTGCTGGTGCACGAAACCCTTGACCAGGTGAAGGAGCCGCGCAAGGCGTGGATCTACAACGCAGGCCAACGCCGTGTGCGCATGGCACCGCAAGTGTCGTATGACGGCCCGGGCACCGCCGCCGACGGCCTGCGTACGTCGGACAACCTGGACATGTTCAACGGTGCACCCGATCGTTATGACTGGAAACTGGAAGGCAAGAAGGAGCTGTACATCGCATCGAACGCCTTCAAACTGGATGATCCGAAGCTCAAGTACGCCGACATCATCAAGGCCGGGCACATCAACCAGGACTTGGCCCGTTACGAGCTGCGCCGCGTCTGGCACGTAGTTGCAACCCTCAAGCCGGGCCAGCGGCACATCTACGCCAAGCGTGACTTCTATATCGATGAGGACACCTGGCAGGCTGCAGTGATCGACCAGTACGACGGCCGTGGCCAACTGTGGCGTGTGTCCGAGGCTCACGCCCAGCCTTATTACAATGTGGAAGTACCTTGGTACACCCTGGAAGCCATTTACGACCTGCAGTCCGGTCGTTACCTGGCCCTGGGCATGAAGAACGAAGAGAAACGCGCCTACGACTTCGGCTTCAGTGCCAGCAAGGCCGACTTCCAGCCAGCGGCGCTGCGTCAGTCGGGTATTCGCTAAGCTGAGATCACTGAACGCCGTGTGATCCCCAGAACGCCCCGGCTCGCCGGGGCGTTTCTATTTCCTGAAGCGGCCTCTTCGCGGGTAAACCCGCTCCTACAGGTTCCGCCCTGTAGGAGCGGGTTTACCCGCGAAGAGGCCGGACAAGGCAATAAACCTCCTGAATACCTCCCCAAACCCCCCGTCCCAGCCCCTGTCCATCAGTCATGTTGCTTTTTGTCGCAGTCTTTTCCACGCCAATTGCGCCCATTATCTTCAAATGCGCAGCGTTAACGGCTAGTCTCGCAAACATCCATACCGCCGTTGTCTTCCAACCAGAATGAGCCGGCCATGACAGATCTGTCCCGTACCCATGGATTCGCAAGTCAGGCCCTTGGCCTGCGGGACGGGCGTTTCTTCCGGCCGCCGCTGCCGGACGGCCATGTACCGCGCCTGCGTTTGTGCCAGCGGCTGGAGGCCGGCTTGGGCGGGCGGCTGCTGCTGGTCAATGCGCCGGCGGGTTTCGGCAAAAGCTCCCTGGCCATCGAGTTTTGCGAAACGCTGCCCGAGCACTGGCGCAGCCTGTGGCTGGGCCTGAG
Organism: Pseudomonas sp. BP6; assembly: GCF_017875935.1. Taxonomy (NCBI): domain Bacteria; kingdom Pseudomonadati; phylum Pseudomonadota; class Gammaproteobacteria; order Pseudomonadales; family Pseudomonadaceae; genus Pseudomonas; species Pseudomonas sp. BP6. The sequence continues at coordinate 4,473,149 of NZ_JAGINI010000001.1, read as the reverse complement.
CCAGCGGGATGCCGACCCCGGCCGCTTCCTTGAGCGCTTGCTTGAAGGCCTGCAGCAATACTGTCCGGCACTGGGCGGCCAGGCCATGGGCCTGCTGAAAATGCGCCAGCGCCATCAGCCGTTTGCCTTTGAAGAGTGGCTCGACGGCCTGCTCGACGAGCTGGCGCTGTACCTGCAAGCTGATACGCCGCTGCTGCTGGTGCTGGACGACTATCACCTGGCCCAGGGGCCGGTGCTCGACCGTTGCCTGCAGTTCTTCCTCAATCACCTGCCCCCCGGCCTGGTGTTGCTGGTGACCAGCCGCCAACGGCCAGACTGGCACCTGGCGCGCCTGCGCCTGTCCCGGCAGTTGGTCGAGCTTAACGAACAGGACCTGCGCCTCACCGCGGATGAGGCACTGGCAGTGATCGGTCGCCAGCCTACCGGCCTGCGCGGCCAGGCGCTGGACAACCTGATCCAGCGCAGCGACGGCTGGGTGGCCGGGTTGCGTTTCTGGCAGCTGGCTGCCAGCGACAGCGCTGACGAGCAAGCCTTGCCCCAGGCGCTGCATGGTGGCGAGGGCCTGATCCGCGACTACCTGCTTGAAGAAGTCATCGACAGGCTACCCGCAGACGTGCAGGCTTTCTTGTACGAAACCGCCTGCCAGGAGCGTTTCTGCGCTCCGCTTTGCGATGCGATGCGTGGCTGCCACGACAGTGCCGCCGTCCTGAGCTTCCTGCAGGCGCATCAGGTGTTCCTTGTGCCGCTGGACGAGCATGGGCACTGGTTCCGCTATCACCATTTGTTCTCCGACCTGCTGCGCAGTCGTCAGGCCAGCGAATCGCAGGTCGCTCTGCATTTGCGGGCCTGCCGCTGGTTTGAAGCCCAAGACCTGCTGGACGAGGCGGTGGAGCAGGCTTTGCGTGCAGGCCACCTCGATGTTGCCGCCGACCTCGTGCAGAGCCTGTCCGAGGAGCAATTGCTGGCCGAGCAGAACGTCGGCATGTTGCTGCGCTGGAAGATGGACCTGCCCGACAGTCTGTTGATCAGTACGCCGCGGCTTATCGTGCTGTACAGCTGGGCGTTGGGCCTGGCTTGCCAGCTGGATGCTGCCGAAGAACTGGCCGGCTACCTCAGTCGCTTTCTGCCCGCGCCTTCGGCGACTGCGCAGAAGTCGATGCTGGCCCAATGGTTGGCACTCAGTGGGGTCATTGCCCGCGGCCGTGGCGACCGCGAGCGCACCTTGGCCTATTGCGGCGAAGCACTACAGAGCCTGCCGAGCAAGCGATATGGCCAACGCCTGGTGTGCTTGTCGACCCTGTCCAACCTGGCCATTGCCGATGGTGACTTCTGGCGTGCCCGGGGCTGGAACCGTGAAGCCCTGGAGCTGGCCCAACGGGTTGGCAACCCCTTGTTCGAGGCGCTGGCTCATTACGACCGGGCGCGGGTGCTGCATGCCCGTGGCGAGGTGCTGCGCGCACTGGACGAAGTGCGACAAGGGTTGCAACGTCTGCAAGGGCTTTCGGCGCAGCGGCTGTATGCCGTGCGTGCGCGGCTGACGCTTTACGAAGGTTACCTGCTGGTCTCGCGCCTGCAGCCGGCTCAGGGCCGGGCGCGTTTGCGCGCGGGGCTGGGCGAGGCGCGAGCGTGCCGGGACATCAGTGTGCTCATCGGCCATTGCGTGATTGCCACGCTCGATGGCCGGGAGGGTCACTTTGCCGAGGCCTTTGCCGAACTGGCCGAGGCCGAACGCTTGATGCATATCTGGGATGTGCCCCCGGTCTACTACCTGGCCATGATTACCCTGGTCAAATGCGAACTGTGGCTGGCCCAGGGGCGGATCGACCTCGCGGAGTCCTGGCTGCAGCGCCTGGGTCAGACCTATGGCGGCGAGCAGCCGGCGATGCCACCGGAATTCCATCCGCTGCTGCCGTTGCACATTGCGCTGCAGCAGGCATTGCTCGATCGCATCCAGTTGCGTAGTGACGATGCCGTGCAACGCCTGGCCTGCCTGGTAGAGCGCGGCCGGGCCAGTGGCGGCATGATGCTCGCCGTCAGCGCTCTGTGCCAATGGCTTTCCCTGTTGCTGGACGAAGGCAAGGAAGGGCAGGCCGCGCAGTTGTTGCCTGGCTTGCTGGAGGCGGCTCACGGCGGCGTGATACAGCCGATGCAGCCACTTCTGGAAAAGCACCCGCAATGGCTTCATGAACAACTGCAGGCAGGTGCCACTTGCCCGGTTCAGGCTGAACTGCTCAAGCAGCTGCCGCCAGTGCCAATCGCCAGTACGGGCAATGGCGAAGCGCTGAGTGGTCGCGAGTTGGCCGTGCTCGAACTGATTGCCCAGGGCTGTTCCAATCAGCAGATCAGCGAGCGGCTGTTCATTTCCCTGCACACGGTGAAGACCCACGCCAGCCACATCAACAGCAAGTTGGGCGTGGAGCGGCGCACCCAGGCGGTGGCCAAGGCCAAATCCCTGGGGTTGCTGGCGTGATACTGGCCCTGTAGGTCATTGCTCGTTAAAGTGATGGCCTGACGCCATGATTCGTGGCCGGCAATGCTCTACCCTCATCTTTCCCGACCAGCTGCCGATACAGCTATCGGTGGCATCGCCTCGCGCGATTTTTCAATCATTCCAAGGCAGGTCGTGTTGATGCTGCAGTACGGGCAAAAGAGCTTTCTGATCGTCGACGACTTTACCGACTTTCGTACGTCGACCCGTTCCATGCTGCGCGAGTTGGGCGTGCGCGACGTGGACACCGCTGACAGCGGCGAGCAGGCGCTGCGCATGTGCGCGCAGAAGCGCTATGACTTCATCCTGCAGGACTTCCACCTGGGCGATGGCAAGAAGAACGGGCAACAGGTGCTTGAAGACCTGATCATCGACAAGCACATCAGCCATGAGTGCGTGTTCATCATGGTCACCGCCGAGAGCAGTCAGGCGATTGTTCTCAGCGCCATCGAGCACGAGCCCGATGCCTACCTGACCAAACCGTTCAACCGGGTTGGCCTGGCCCAGCGCGTCGAGAAACTGTTCCAGCGCAAGACGCTGCTAAAACCGATCCTGCAGGCGCTGGACCGCAACCGCCCGGCCGAAGTACTGGCGGCCTGCGCCGAGCTGTGCAAGAAGGATCCGCGCCTGGCGCCATTGTGCTTGCGCTACCGGGCCGATGCCCTGCGCAACCTCAACCGTTTCGAGGAACTGGAAAAATTCCTCAAGGCCATCCTGGCCAGCCGCCCGCAGCCGTGGGTGTACGCTGCATTGGGCGCACTGATGCACAAGCGTGGTCAGAATGCCCAGGCCCAGGGTGTATACGAGCAGGCGCTCAAGGCGTTCCCGATCATGCCAGGCCTTTACGATGGCATGGCCGAGGTGCTGGTGGCTCAGGGCGATACCCGGCGCGCGCAGAATTTGCTTGAAGAAGCCGTACGCTTGTCGCCATTGTCGGTGCGTCGGCAGTCGACGCTGGGCAAGCTGGCGCTGGAGAACGAAGACTTCGAGAGCGCATCGAAAGCGTTCCGTCATGCGGTGAACCAGGGGCAGAGTTCGCGTTACAAGGATGCCGAAAACAACCTTGGCCTGGTGCAGGCGTTGATGAGCAAGAATGCAGGCTTCGGCCTGGACGCCCGTACCCGGGTCGAGATCAACACCACGCTCAGTGAAGTGGCCAAGGAGAACCCCGAGGACCAAGGCCTGCAGGTGCGTGCGCGGATGATGAAGGCTGCCAGCCTGCAGCAGGCCGGCGACCCGGAAACGGCCGGCAAGCTGACAGAACAGGCGATTCAGCGCCTGGACAAGATGAACCAGTTCTTCTCGGTCGATTCGGCCCTTACTGTCGCTGCGCAACTGCAGGCGATGGGGCAGGAAGCCGCCGCCATCGGCGTGCTGAAGAACTGTGTGGAAAGTTATGGCGATGACCCCAAGGTCATGGAGAAAGTGGGCAAGCTGACGGATGACCCCAGCGTGCTCAACGCCATTACCGAAGCGGTCACCCTCAATCGTCAGGGTGTGCGCAGTTACCAGGGAGGGCAGCTTGGCGAGGCATTGCAGCTGTTCCGAAAGGCATTGGGTTTACAGCCGAAGAACATCAGCATCGCCCTCAACACCGCCCAGGCGCTGCTGCGCATTGGCGGTGACAACCCTCAGCCTGCGATCATGCAGGAGTGCCGCGATGCCTTGACCAGCGTGGCCGGTATCCCTGCCAGCGATAATCGCTATGACCGTTACCGCAAACTGCACATCCGAGTGTTCGGCGCATGAATCAAGACAATCAGGGGCTGGATTTTTCCACGGTGATCGCCTCCACCGTGCACGACCTCAAAAGTTCGTTGTCGGCGCTGATCCAGTCCCACAGCCAGTGGGTTGAGCGCTTGCCAGAGGAACTGCGTGGCGGTGCCGAACAGGGGATCATGGAGCATGAGTTTCGTCACCTCAACGGCATGCTCGTGCAGTTGCTGGGCTTGTACAAACTGGGTGTGAACCAGTTGCCGGTATGCCCGGACTACCATGAGCTGGATGATTTCATCGAAGCCCAGCTGGCGGCGCACGAGGAAGTGCTCAAGCACAACGACATTCTCGCCACCTGGCGTATCGACACCGATAACCCGCTGGGTTTCTTCGACCGCGAACTGGTGGCCTCGGTGATCTCCAACGTCATCACCAACGCCACCCGCTTTGCCGGGCACGCCTTGCTGATCACCATCGAAGAGGCCGATAACCAGTTGGCCATTTGCGTCAACGATGACGGCCCGGGTTATCCAAAGCACATGCTCGAGCGCCAGGAGGAGTATATCCAGGGCATCGACTCGACCAGCGGCAGTACCGGCCTTGGGCTGTATTTTGCGGCGCGGATCGCCGCGTTGCATGAAAGCGGCGGGGTGCGCGGGCGGATCGAGATCTCCAACGGCGGGGCGCTTGGGGGTGGGTTGTTCAGGTTGTTTTTGCCTTGAGGTCCGGCTGAATCTACGTTTGAAATTTTTGCAGTTGGAGAGTGGCTTCCCAAGGTGATGTAGGGCATTTCCTTCTTGAGATTGCAGGGCTTTTGTCCGGTCAGGGCAGATGACAGTGTAGATACGACGTTTCTACATTTCGCTTGCAATCATTTGGAGGGTTTCTACTATGTATCTACCTTGGGAGATACTCATGCAGATCAAGATTCAACAGTGGGGTAACAGCGCCGCGATCCGCCTGCCCGCCGCAGTACTCAAGCAGATGCGTCTCGGTGTCGGCTCCACCCTGAGCCTTGACACAACGGGTGAGACGATGGTGCTCAAACCCGTCAGGTCGAAACCCAAATACACGCTTGAGGAACTGATGGCCCAATGTGACCTGAGTGCACCGGAGCCAGAGGACATGGCCGACTGGAATACCATGCGTTCAGTGGGACGTGAAGTGTGAAACGGTTGAAATTCGCCAGGGGTGATATTGTTCGCGTCAACCTGGACCCAACAGTCGGCCGGGAACAGCAGGGCTCCGGCCGCCTGCACTGGTACTTACTCCGGCTGCGTTCAATGCTTCAGGCCTGGCTGTAATCATCCCGATCACTCAAGGTGGGGATTTCGCGAGGCATGCGGGTTTCGCTGTCACGCTCAGCGGTGCGGGCACGCAGACTCAGGGGGTGATGCTTTGCAACCAGGTGCGCACAGTCGACCTTGAAGCACGATTTGCCAAGCGCATAGAGTCGGTGCCTGAAGTTGTCATCCTGGATGCACTGGCGCGTGTGCAAACCCTATTCGATTAACCGGTTCCCGTATTCACAATGCAGATCCCATCGTCAGCTCTCATCCGCGAAACCTTCCCCGTCGGCCCCTTGCAGTGCAACTGCACGCTGATCGGCGACCCTCTGACCAAGAAAGCCATTGTCGTCGACCCGGGTGGTGATGTGGACAAGATCCTTGCCCGCCTGCAGGCCCACGGCCTGACGCTGGTGAGCATCATCCACACCCATGCGCACTTCGACCACTTCCTCGCGTCAGGCAAGCTCAAGGAGCTGACGGGTGCTACGCTGCACCTGCACAAGGACGACCAGGTGCTGTGGGACAACCTCGAGATGCAGTGCCAGACGTTCGGTGTACCTTACACCCCGGTACCGGCACCGGACCGCTGGTTGGGCGATGACGAAGAACTCGCCTGCGGCTGCGGTGTGGCGCTGCATACGCCTGGCCATACCCCGGGCTCGATGAGCTTCTGGTTTGCCGATGCCAAATTGTTGATTGCCGGTGACACCCTGTTCCGTCGGGGTATTGGCCGCACTGATTTGTGGGGGGGCGACCAGCGGGCAATCGTGCGCTCCATCAAGGAGCGGCTGTACCGGCTGGACGAAGAGGCCATCGTGGTGACCGGCCACGGGCCCGACACCCGTCTGGGCGACGAGATGCGCGAAAACCCGTTCGTGCGTGCCTGATGGCACATGAAGGCACTTTCATGGAATTTTTCGTTGCCGATGCAATCCAAGGCTGGCATAGATCCCTTCGAGATCTGCCGCATTTATGAATTTCAGTAGGAGCTTGTCCATGTTCACCATGCGTCGTCTGATTATCGTCGCAACCGCCGCAGCACTGATGACCGGCTGCGCCGGCCAGAATCCTTACGACAACCAGGGTCAGGCGCAGGGCTCCACAGGGATGAGCAAGACCGCCAAGTACGGCGGCCTGGGGGCGCTGGCCGGTGCCATCGCCGGTGCTGCGATCGACCACAACAACCGTGGCAAGGGTGCACTGATCGGTGCTGCCGCAGTGGGTGCTGCTGCAGCCGGTTATGGCTACTACGCCGACAAGCAGGAAGCCGAGCTGCGCGCGCAGATGGCCAACACGGGTGTGGAAGTGCAGCGTCAGGGTGACCAGATCAAGCTGATCATGCCGGGCAACATCACCTTCGCCACCGACTCGGCCAACATCGCCCCAAGCTTCTACTCGCCGCTGAACAACCTGGCTGGCTCGTTCAAGCAGTTCAACCAGAACACCATCGAAGTGGTCGGCTTCACCGACAGCACGGGCAGCCGCCAGCACAACATGGACCTGTCCCAGCGCCGTGCGCAGGCGGTCAGCACCTACCTGACTTCGCAGGGTGTGGATGCTTCGCGTATCTCTGTTCGTGGCATGGGCCCGGACCAGCCGATCGCCAGCAACGCTGACGCCAATGGTCGTGCGCAGAACCGCCGTGTGGAAGTGAACCTGAAGCCGATTCCGGGTCAGCAGTATGAGCAGCAAGGTCAGGTTCAGCAGTATCCCTGATCGACCTTAAGGGCCGCTTTGCGGCGCTGTGGGGGCGGGTAGTCCCGCTCCCACAAGGCTTGCAAAGAAGCCTCTGCTTTTAGCGCGCCACGCTGGCCTGAATCGCCGTCAGGGCAATGGTATGCACGATGTCGTCAACCTGCGCCCCTCGCGGCAAGTCGTTCACCGGCTTGCGCAAACCCTGCAGCATCGGCCCCAGGCTGACCCCGTCGGCACTGCGCTGTACCGCCTTGTGCGTGGTATTGCCGGTATTCAAATCGGGGAACACGAACACCGTGGCGCGCCCGGCCACCGGGCTAGCCGGCGCCAGCTCTCGAGCGATCGCCGGGTTGGCCGCTGCGTCATACTGCAACGGCCCATCGATCAGTAGCTCCTGCGCCGCGTCCTGTGCCAGGCGTGTCGCTTCGCGCACTTTCTCGACTTCTTCATCGCTGGCCGAATCGCTTGAATAACTGATCATCGCCACCCGTGGCGCGATGCCGAAGGCCTGCGCCGAGGCAGCACTCTGTTGGGCAATCTCCGCCAGCTCGGCAGCGCTTGGGTGCGGGTTCATCACGCAGTCGCCGTACACCAGCACCTGCTCGGGGAACAGCATGAAGAACACTGAAGATACCAGGCTCGAGCCGGGTGCGGTCTTGATCAGTTGCAGGGCCGGGCGGATGGTGTTGGCCGTGGAGTGCACCAGGCCCGAGACCAGGCCGTCCACTTCGTCCAGGGCCAGCATCATGGTGCCGATCACCACGGGGTCTTCCAGTTGCTGCTCGGCCATCGGCGCGTTGAGGTTCTTGCTTTTGCGCAGCTCGACCATGGGTTCCACGTAGCGCCCGCGAATCAGTTCGGGGTCGAGAATCTCCAGCCCCGGCGGTAACGTGATGCCCTGGGCGCGGGCCACGGCGTCGACGTCTTCGGGTTTGGCCAGCAGCACGCAGCGGGCGATGCCGCGGGCCTGGCAGATGGCTGCAGCCTGCACCAGCAGTGGCTCGGCGCCTTCTGGCAGGACGATGCGTTTGTTGGCTTGCTGCGCACGCTGGATCAGCTGGTAGCGGAACACCGCCGGCGACAGGCGCAGTTCACGCGGCGTGCCGCAGCGTTGGTGCAGCCAGGCCGCGTCGAGGTGGCTGGCGACGAAGTCAGTGATGAACTCGGCACGCTCGCGGTCGTCCACCGGGATTTCGCGGTTCAGCGAGTTGAGCTGGTTGGCGGTGTCGTACGAGCCGGTGCTGACCGATAGGATCGGCAGGCCGGCCTGCAGTGCACCGCGGCACAGGCCAAGGATACGCTCGTCAGGCTTGCTGTCGCTGGTCAGCAGCAAACCGGCCAGTGGCACGCCATTGATCGCTGCCAGGCTGACAGCGAGGATGATGTCGTCGCGGTCGCCCGGGGTTACCACCAGGGTACCCGAGGTCAGTAGCGGGACCGTGTTGGCCACCGTGCGTGCACAGATGATGATCTTGCTCATGCGCCGCTGCTCGTAGTCGCCGGCATTGAGCACCTGGGCGCCAAGCAGCTCGGCCACATCGCGGGTTCGCGGTGCGTTCAGCTCGGGTTGGTAGGGTATGCAGCCAAGCAGGCGGAAGTCATTACCGCGCAGCAATGGCGAGTGCTCGCGCAGGCGGGTGGCGAAGTCCGCCATGCTCTCGTCGGTACGTACCTTGTTGAGGATGACCCCGAGCACTTTCGGGTCGCGTGGGCCGCCGAACAGTTGGGCCTGCAGTTCGACCCGCCCAGACAGCTCGCTGAGCACTTCGTTTTCCGGGGCCGATACCAGGATCACCTCGGCATCCAGGCTCTTGGCCAGGTGCAGGTTGACCCGCGCTGCATAGCTGGCGTGGCGTGTGGGCACCATTCCCTCGACCACGACCACGTCGTTGCCGACGCAGGCTTGCTGGTAGAGGCGGATGATTTCTTCAAGCAACTCGTCCAGTTGGCCATCGCCGAGCATGCGCTCGACGTGGGCCAGGCTCAGTGGGACCGGTGGCTTGATGCCGTGGGTGCGGGCAACCAGTTCGGTGGAGCGCTCGGGGCCGGTGTCACCCGGGTGGGGCTGAGCGATAGGCTTGAAGAAGCCGACCTTCAGGCCGGCACGCTCCAGGGTGCGCACCAGGCCCAGGCTGATTGAAGTCAGGCCGACACCGAAGTCGGTCGGCGCAATGAAAAATGTCTGCATGCGTGCTTCTCGAAATAAGCGGTGCAAGAAATTAACGGTCAAGGGTAGCGCTATCGGCCCCTTGTGCGCACCAGCCGCAAGCGAAAGGCTGGCCGATGTGTTGCGCACGTTGTGCCGGGTCGAGCACCCAAGGGCGTGCCTGCCACGGCGGCTGGTGGCGAAGGTGCTGGGTATGGCCGCACGAAAGTTGCACCACCCAGTGGCCTTCTGCGTCTTGATGAAAGCCATCGATCCGACTGGTGGGCCGTTGCTCGTCTGCAGTTCGTTCGCAATCGGGCGATGGCTTGGTTACACTTGTACGCTCTACATTCTTTTGCAAAAGGTCTTGCCCCATGCTGATCGCCGCCAACAAGGCTGTCTCCATCGACTATACCCTGACCAACGACGCCGGGGAGACCATCGACAGCTCCGCCGGTGGCGCGCCGCTGGTTTACCTGCACGGTGCCGGCAACATCATCCCGGGCCTGGAAAAAGCCCTGGAAGGCAAGCAGGCTGGTGACGAGCTGAACGTTTCCATCGAACCTGAAGAGGCCTACGGCGAGTACCTGGCCGAACTGGTCAGCACCCTGAACCGTAGCCTGTTCGAAGGTGTCGACGAGCTGGAAGTGGGCATGCAGTTCCACGCTTCGGCACCGGACGGCCAGATGCAGATCGTCACCATCCGCGACATCGACGGCGACGACGTTACCGTTGATGGCAACCACCCGCTGGCCGGTCAGCGCCTGACCTTCCAGGTCAAGGTTGTGAACGTGCGTGACGCCAGCGACGAAGAAATCGCTCACCGTCACATCCACGGTGAAGGTGGCCATCACCACTGATTTTCTGCGCTAAGCTCAGAAAGTCGCCAGGCGCTCGGGCAAGCCGATTTGCCTTCCTACGGGAGGTGAACGGTTTGGACGAGCGCCTTTTTAGTGGGCGAAATTCGCCTGCACGGCAACCGGGAACCTGAGAGGGGATTTCAACATGAGTGCATTTCACGACCTGAAACTGGAAGCGCTGAACGGCGGAGAGCTGCCCCTCGCACCCTTCAAGGGCCAAGTGGTGCTAGTGGTCAACGTTGCCTCCAAATGTGGCCTGACGCCGCAATACAAGGCTCTGGAAAACCTCTACCAGATCTACAAGGACAAGGGCTTCAATGTGCTTGGCCTGCCGTGCAACCAGTTTGCCGGGCAGGAGCCGGGCACCGAAAAGGAAATCCAGGACTTCTGCAGCCTCAACTACGGGGTGAGTTTCCCGCTGGGGGGCAAGCTAGAGGTCAACGGGCCGCAGCGCCATTCGTTGTACCGCCTGCTGGCAGGTGAGGGGGCCGAGTTCCCCGGTGACATTACCTGGAATTTCGAGAAGTTTCTGGTGGGCAAGGATGGCCGTGTGCTGGCGCGTTTCTCGCCGCGCACTGCGCCGGATGACCCAGCGGTGGTGCAGGCCATCGAGAAAGCCCTGGCCTGAAGGGTGCCTGTCGCGATGTTTTTGCAGCGCCTGTGAGATCGAGCGCCGCGCGGGCGGCGCTCGATCTCACAGGCGCTGCAAAAATTGCGCAGAACGCCCAGCCGCAGCACCAGGTTGCCGGCAGGCGCTGTTCAGATACCCCTCGAACTGCTCGACAATCGCAGGCCAGCCCTGGCGGCTGGCATGCTGTCGCGCATTCAGGCGCACCCTGCGCAACGTCTCCACTTCTTCCAGCAACCAGCACGCTGCATCGACAAACGCCGCCTGGTCCCCTGGCATGGCCAGCGCGCCATTGTGGCCATGGCGAATATGCTGCGCTGCGGCTGCCTGGTCATAAGCAACCACCGCCAACCCTGAGGCCATGGCTTCGAGCACTACATTGCCAAAGGTCTCGGTCAGGCTCGGGAACAGGAACAGGTCGCCGCTGGCATAGTGCTCGGCCAGTCGTTCACCGCGCTGGACCCCGCAAAACACGGCGTCTGCAACCTGGTGTTCAAGACTGGCGCGCTGAGGCCCGTCGCCGACCATGATCAGGCGCAGGCGCTTCTGTGGATACGTCTTGCGTAACGCCTCAAGGCAAGGCCGTAGCAAGCCAAGGTTCTTTTCCGCCGCCAGCCGCCCGACATGCAATACGGCGATATCCTCCGGGCCTAACCCCCAGCTTTCGCGCAAGGCCTGGCTGCGTCGGGCCGGATTGAACAGGCAGGCATCGACCCCTCGGGCCAGCAGCTCCAAGCGTTCGAAACCGCGACGCTCAAGCTCCAGGCGCTGGCTGGCACTCGGCACCAAGGTGATTGCCGTGCGCCGATGGAACCAGCGCAAGTAGTGGGTGAGCAGGCGCGCCAGCAGGCCAAGGCCGTACTGGCCGGAATACTGCGGGAAGTTGGTGTGAAAGCCACTGACCACTGCCACCCCCAGGCGTCGGGCCGCGCGTAGGGCGCTGAGCCCCAGCGGCCCCTCGGTGGCGATATACAGTACATCCGGGCGCTGCCGGCGCCAGCGGCGCAACAGCTTGTGCATCGACACCTCGCCCCACTGCAAACCCGGGTAGCCAGGCAGCGCCCAGCCACGGCACAGCATCAGCTGCGGGTCGTTGTGCACGTGCCCTTCGCCGGCCTGGCGCGGGCGCACCACCTCGACCTCATGGCCGCGCTGGCGCAACCCTTCGCTGAGGCGGCCAAGGGTGTTGGCCACGCCGTTGATCTCGGGTGGGAAGGTTTCGCTGACCAAGGTGATGCGTAGGGCGGGTGTATTCATGACAAAAAGTTTCCGCCTACCGGGTTGCGCTAATGTGACTGCCTTATGACGTAAATGTGACGCCTGATCGCCGGCATTTTTGCCGCTATGAATATTTCCTCGCACAGCACTCAAGAAGGTGTCGCCGGCAGCCGATGAAGATGCATTCGACTACGTGATGCGCTCCAGGAGAGCGGTGATGTTCAACAACAAGCTCAAGCAAGAAATCCGGCAACTGCGCGAAGACCTGATGTCCATCGAACAGGTCAAGAGTAGTCTCGACAGCGAGATGCTGGTGCTGCAGCTCGACCCTCAGGGACGGATCGAGATGGTCAACGGCAACTTCGAGAGCGAGATGCTCTACCGTGCCGAACAATTGCTTGGACGCAATATCGAGGACATCGTCCCCGCCCACGTAAAGTCGCTGGACTTCTACCAGCGCATGAAAAGTGCGATCAGCCGTGGCGAACACCTGAACGGTGCGTTTCGTCTTATGCGCGGCAATGGTCAGGAAGCCTGGCTGCGCTCGATCCTGCAGCCGGTGAAGAACAGCGAGGGGCGCATCAAGTACTTCACCCTGCATTCCAGCGACCTCACCCGAACCATCGAGACCTCACGCGAGCACGAAAGCCTGATCAAGGCGCTGATGCGCTCTACTGCGGTGATCGAGTTCGACCTTGACGGCATCATTCTCACTGCCAACGAACGTTTCCTGGCCACTGTCGGCTATCGCCTGGAGCAGATTCGCGGTAAGCACCACCGCATGTTCTGCGAACCGCAGGAGGTCAACTCGGCCGGCTACCAAGCGTTCTGGGACAGGCTGCGCCGTGGCGAATATGTTGCCGAGCGCTTCAAGCGCATCGATGCCCATGGCCGGGTGATCTGGCTGGAGGCCTCGTACAACCCGATCTTCGATGCCCACGATGTGCTGTACAAGGTGGTCAAGTTCGCCACCGTGATCACCGATCAGGTCAATCAGGAACTGGCAGTGGCTGAGGCGGCAGATGTCGCCTACAACACCTCGCTGGGTACCGATGTCAGTGCTCGCAAGGCCACCGAAGTGGTCACCCAGACTGTCACCGTAATGCGTGGCCTGGAGGCTTCGATGCAAGAGGCCGCCGACGGCATCCAGGCGCTGGATACCCAGTCGCGGGTGATCGGTTCGATCATCAAGACCATCAGCGACATTGCCGGGCAGACCAACCTGCTGGCCCTTAACGCGGCCATCGAAGCTGCCCGCGCGGGGGAGCAAGGGCGGGGCTTTGCCGTCGTTGCCGACGAAGTGCGCCAACTGGCCTCCCGCACCAGCACCGCCACCGAAGAAATCGCCCGGGTGGTACAGCAGAACGAACAACTGGCGCAGGCGGCGGTGTCGATCATCGACACCAGCAAGCGCCAGGCCGAACAGGGGCTGGCGCTGGCGGATGAGACGGGCAGCGTGATTGTCGAGATCCAGGACGGGGCGAAGCGGGTAGTGGACGTAGTGGGGCAGTTTTCCAGCCGGCTGAGTCTTTGATATGGCTTGGGGTTTGTAATGGCCTTGGGATCGAGCTTCGCCTGCGCGGCGCTCGATCTCAAGAACGATAAAAATTTCCAGCCTTACCCACAGCAACAACTGAACAGCTGAACTTCGCCGAGCATGCCGGAAACGAAGTCGCATTTTCCTACAACTGACTCAGAAACCTCCGATCCGAATCCATGATGGGATTTCCCCCTGCACACGTTGTCAGGGAGACACCTCATGTACCTGGATTACCTCGTGCCCTCCTGGCACGAGATCGAGTCACGTGTCATCGCCATGGTGGGCTACCAAAGCGGTGGCCAGCTCCGCACCAGCCTCAATGAAGAGGTCGCCTCACTGGGCCTCAACCTGCGCCGGATCGAAGCTGTCCGCACAGCCTTCTACCACGCCGAATGGCAGGCGGCGCACATGCTGCGCCAGCGCTTCGCCGACCTCGACATCAACAGCATCGTCGACGAACTGCTGAGGGTCGTGCAGCAGATGGCGATGATCGTCGCCGGCAGCACCATTACCGGTGGCCTGCTTGGCGCGGGGGTAGGCGCATTCGCCGGCGGCGCCGGAACCATTCCGTTCGCCGGCGCAGGCGCGGCCATGGGCCTCAAGGTCAGCGGCTGGATCCTCGGTGCGCTGGGGCTGGCTTCCATTGCCGAATTCTTCATCGACGGCTTGCCGCGGATCGGCGAGTACTACGTCGATGGCATCCGCTTCGCCTGGGAAGGCACCTGCGGCCATGAAGGCACCGGCCCGTTCTGCCGGGACGACCCCTATGCGATATCCCGGGCCACGCATCAGATTGCCCAAGGCCATGTGGAAGTCGTGGTGCTGTTGTTGGGGGCAATCGTGTCGTACCTCACCCGCGGGCGCGGCGATGCCCGGGTGCTGGCCCAGGAAATGGCGGCCAGCCGCAAAGGCGCGCGGCTGGGGCAATGGATGCTCCAGCATGAAGAGGGGTTGAAGAAACGGCCGGATCTGCAGGTGCCGGAGCGGCGCAAGGGGGCGATGGATGATCCGCAGCCCGTTAGCCCGAATCAGCCCAGGAAAGCACCAACGAAGCCCCATCCGGGCGCGATGGCATTGCATAACGTTGAATGTTTCAAAGCTGATAAGGTACCGGAATACAAAATAGGCGAATTCAAACGACAGTTGAATGGCCAGGAAGACGGGCTCAACTGGATGACCGTTGAAGCATTTTTGGAGAAAGTTGAAAACCCAAATCAGCGCAATAAAGGGCTCGCCCAGAGAGCGAGAAAAAAGGAGCAAGAATTTATCAAGGAAAAAATTGAAAAAGAGCTCAGGAAAACCATGGGCCCATTTGAAGCGCAACGGGTTGCAATAGAAAAAGCCAGAAACCGGATGTCAATTACAGCGGCACTGCACAATCCGGATCTCGTCGCCGGAGGTAGAGACGTCATATCGGACTTTGGGGATCGCCAGGTAAACTCAGTGATAGGCGCCCAATGGAAAACCAGGATACCCAACTTAAAGAAAGCGGCCGAAAGGGTACCCCTGGAGTCCAGAGGCTCAATCCGCATGAATGTCAAATTACATAAGTGCTAAGGTGAGAAGGTTGAAATGGATAAAGTATTTGCCAATTTGATTGAGAATTTCGGTCCGCCGATTGACCGCCGGGAAGTACCTGGCTCCACAATCGAAAGATACAGAGACAAGCTTCCTCCCAAGCTTTTGGAATATTGGTCCGAGCATGGGTGGGGGGGCTACGGTGAGGGCATATTCTGGCTAGTCGATCCGCAAGAATATGACGCCGTAGTTTCCTGCTGGATTGCAGGCACGGCACTTGCTTCGCACGACAACTATCATTTGGTTGCGAGAAGTGCCTTCGGAGACTTGTATCTTTGGGGAGAGAAAACTGGCTTTTCATTGGAGATAACAAGCGTTGGCTCTCAGTACATATTTTATCGAACTGAATTCACAAAGGAACAACTAATTACTGAGCTTCAAGGCTTTATTTTGTCAAGAGAAGTGGAGGCAATGGATTTCAATGGTCTCTTCAATCCCGCCAAGGAAAAACTGGGTAGACTTAAACATGACGAGATGTACGGCTTTTTCCCCGCGCTCATGCTGGGCGGGGCTGACTCCCTGCAACATCTTAAAAAGGTCAGCGCTGTTGAACACTTGATCTTTCTGGCGCAATTGACAGATCTTCAACCTTACTCCTTCTCCGAGCAGCCAGATTAATGCCGCAGTCAACCGCCAGGCTGAGCAAGGGCTGGTGCTGGCCGACGAGACGGGTAGCGTGATTATAGGGATTCAGGACGGGGCGCAGCCGGTTGTGGATGTGGTGGGGCAGTTTTTCAGCCGGTTGGGGCGGTGAAACCCAGGCCAGGCACGTTCTGCTTTTTTGTGTGGGCCTTCTGTCGCGATAGGGCCGCAGAGCGGCCCCAGATTTCAGCGCCAATGCACAGATCGCACACGGCCCAGGAATCAGCTCCGCTCCCGCACCCAGAACAACGTAGCCCCGGCCACCGCCGCCGGCATCATCAGCACGTTCACGCCTGGAATCATCAGCGCCAGGTAGGTTATGCCGCCGAAGCCCAGGCTCTGCCAGCGCTTCTGCCGCAACCAGGCAAGCATGTCCTGCCAGCTCATCTTGTTGTTGTCCGCCGGGTAGTCGATGTACTGGATGGCCATCATCCACACGCCGAAGATCAGCCACAGCGGCGCAGCCACCACGTTGACCACCGGGATCAGCGACAGGACGAACAGGCCGATGGCGCGTGGCAGGAAGTAGCCCAGCTTGCGCATTTCGCGGCTGAGGGTGCGCGGTACCATGGCTGCCAGCTCGCCCCAGCTGAAGGCTGGGAAGGTGTCTTCGCCACGCACTACCACCTCGACCTTTTCCGCCAGAAAGCCGTTGAACGGCGCGGCAATGATATTGGCCACCAGGGTGAAGGTGAAGAACACCATCAGCACCAGCAAGGCAACGAACAGCGGCCAGAGGATGTAGCTGAGGAAGCTCAGCCAGTCAGGCAGCGTGGGCATCAGGGCATCGAGCCACAGGCCGAACTGGTGGCCGGCGAAGTAGATCAGGCCACCGAACAGCAACAGGTTGACCGCCAGTGGCAGCAGCACGAACAACCGCAGGTTGGGGCTCAGCACCAGTTTCAGGCCTTCGCGCAAGTATTGGGGGCCAGAGAGGACAGGGGCTTGCATCTAGATACTCCGCAGAGAAGGAAAACGCGCTGACCTTACCGAGTTTGCCGCGCCGACGAAAGGCACGCAGTGGGCGGGAAACGGGATGTAACAAAAGCGCCCGGCGCGTGTTTATCGATGAAATCGCAGCATAGGCGATGCCTATGAGGTGGATTGTCTAAGGATATTTCCTTAATCTTTGCGACCTCGCTACAGTGCGCTCAACTTTTCGCTTTGCGGACCTGCGCGTTTTAGCCTTCCCCAAGCGCTGCGTGGGTCCTTTTTAATTTCTTGGCTGGCGCAGCCGGTACACCGATGCCGGCCCTGCAGCCCGCTCGACAGGAGTTCGACATGTCTGAAGTACGTCATTCGCGCGTCATCATTCTCGGTTCCGGCCCTGCCGGTTACAGCGCTGCGGTGTATGCCGCCCGTGCCAACCTCAAGCCGCTGCTGATCACCGGCATGCAGGCTGGTGGCCAGCTGACCACCACCACCGAAGTCGACAACTGGCCGGGCGACCCCCACGGCCTGACCGGCCCGGCCCTGATGCAGCGTATGCAAGAGCACGCCGAGCGTTTTGAAACCGAAATCGTCTTCGACCACATCAACGCGGTCGACCTGGCCAACAAGCCGTTCACCCTGCAGGGTGACAGCGGCAAGTACACCTGTGATGCGTTGATCATCGCCACCGGAGCCAGCGCTCGCTACCTGGGCCTGCCGTCGGAAGAGACCTTCATGGGCAAGGGTGTTTCGGCCTGTGCCACCTGTGACGGTTTCTTCTACCGCAACAAGCCGGTCGCCGTGGTCGGTGGTGGCAACACGGCTGTGGAAGAGGCACTCTACCTGGCCAACATCGCCAGCAAAGTGACCCTGGTACACCGTCGCGAAACCTTCCGCGCCGAGAAGATCCTGGTCGACAAGCTGAACGCCCGTGTGGCCGAAGGCAAGATCGAGCTCAAGCTCAACGCCACCCTGGACGAAGTGCTGGGTGACAACATGGGCGTAACCGGTGCGCGTCTGAAGAACAACGACGGCAGCAGCGACGAAATCAAGGTCGACGGCGTGTTCATCGCCATTGGCCACACCCCGAACACTTCGCTGTTCGAAGGCCAGCTGACCTTGAAAGACGGCTACCTGGTGGTCAACGGCGGCCGCGAAGGCAATGCCACCGCGACCAACGTCGAGGGTGTGTTTGCCGCTGGCGACGTGGCTGACCACGTTTACCGCCAAGCCATCACTTCGGCCGGTGCGGGCTGCATGGCGGCGCTGGATGTCGAGCGCTACCTGGACGGTTTGGCCAACGCCTCGTTCTGATCTGAAAACCGGGGCTGCTTTGCGGCTCATTCGCAGCACAAGGTTGCGCCTGCAAGGATATGCAGCCTGTTGCAACTGTGAGTGGGGTGCAAAGCGCCCCCAATAAAAAACCGGCCAAGCGCCGGTTTTTTATTGCCTGCAATCAGTTCACAGGCTCAGTCGCATCGACAGGTCCACCGCTTTCACATCCTTGGTCATGGCGCCAATCGAGATGTAGTCCACCCCTGTCTCGGCAATCATCCGCAAGGTCGTTTCGTTTACGCCGCCGCTGGCTTCAAGCTTGGCTTTGCCAGCGGTAATGCGCACGGCTTCGCGCATCTCGTCCAGGTTCAACTCGTCGAGCATGATGATGTCCGCGCCAGCGGCCAGCGCCTGGCGCAGTTCATCCAGGCTTTCGACCTCGATTTCAACCGGCTTGCCCGGCGCAATGCGGTGCGCTGCGGCCACGGCCTCGGCTACGCCGCCGCTGGCGGCGATGTGGTTTTCCTTGATCAGGAAGGCGTCGTACAGGCCTATGCGGTGGTTGTCGCATCCACCGCAGGTAACCGCGTACTTTTGCGCCAGGCGAAGGCCGGGCAGGGTTTTGCGGGTGTCCAGCAGGCGCACCTGGGTGCCTGCTACCAGGTCGGCAAGGAAGCGCGCACGGGTAGCAACCCCCGAAAGCATCTGCAGGAAGTTCAGTGCGCTGCGCTCACCACTGAGCAGCGAACGGGCCGGGCCTTCCAGGTGGAACAACGGCTGATTGGCAGTAGCCTGCTCTCCGTCGGCCACCTGCCAGTGCACTGCAACGCGCGGGTCGAGCTGGCGGAACACGGCATCGACCCAGGCGGTACCGGCGACCACGCAGTCTTCGCGGGTGATGATGGTCGCCTTGGCCAGGCGCTCGGCCGGGATCAGTTGCGCGGTGATATCGCCACTGCCGATGTCCTCCAACAGCGCGCGGCGCACGTTGGCTTCAATTTCAGCGGTCAGGTCGGCAAGGCGTAGGTTCGGCATGGTCGGCTCCACAAGCTAGGTGCCCGCGATTATAGGGCAGGGGGCCGGTGTGTACAGCCGCCGTGGTGCTGACCTTTGGTCGGGCGTCATGAGTAATCCGAGCAGATCAGGGTCATTAGCCAGTCAGCGAAACGGCGCTGGCAGGCATACGGTTTTTTACCGATAATGGCGACTGGTATTTGGCGCCATGGCTTTGACGATTTTCAGCCCTTTCGGGCAAGACACCCTGCAAGGAGTCCAGGATGCAAAAGGAAGGCAAGGTGGTGCCCCTGGCGGCAGCCATCGACCGAGGGGGGCTTACGCCTCTGCCTTGCCTTCCGGTCGTGCTGCTGCAGGTGCGCGACAAGGCCGCGTTGCAGTTGCGTCAGGGCCTGCAGGATCTGTTCGACAATGCCGATGACACGCTCTTCGAAATGGCCGACAAGGCCTTGGACCGCGGTGACCAGAACCTGTACTTCGAGGCCATGCGTGACCTGCGCCTGAAGCGCAAGAGCATTGAGCGTGGTTTTCTGGATACGTTCCAGGATGCTTTCCTCCGAACCGGCCAGGTCGACTTGCTGGCAAACCTGGCCCAGCCGGGCCCCCCGCGTAGCAAGGCTCAAATGGAGCGGGCCGCCGCCATCGAGGGCATGGTGGCGCGGGTGCTGTCACGCGATGGCATTGCCCTGCAGCAACTGGGTTTGCGCCTGCAGGCGCTGCTCGACCGCCCCCTGTACGAGCAGCACAACCCGTTGGGGCCAGCCGCGCTGTGTCGTTACTTCCTCGATGCCGGGCGTAATCTGGGCGTTGGCCTGCGGGTCAAGCTGGTGCTGCTGAAGCTGTTCGAGCGTTATGTGCTGCGCGATGTCGATGTGATCTATGGCGAAGCCAACCAGTTGCTGGCCGCTGCCGGCGTACTGCCCGAACTGCAACCGGCGCCGCGCCGGCGTGCCGAAGACCGGCGCATGCGTGCGCGCCCAGGACCGGCGAATCTCGGCCAGGACGTGGGGGCGGATGCCGCAGGGCAGGCGTTGTTTGCCTCGTTACAGGTACTGCTAGCGCCGGTGCGCGGGCAGTTCGCGCCGCGCTTGCACGCGGTGGCTGCCGCCCAGCCGATCAGTACCGCCGACCTGCTCCGGCTACTTTCGCATTTGCAGCGCTACGTGCCCGCCACCCACGAGGCCGATGACTTCGAGCTCGGCCAGCAGCTTGAGCAACTGCTGTTGCGGGTGAGTGTGCGCAGCGGCACGCGTCGGCGTCTTGAAGTGGATGACGAAGACATGATCAACCTGGTTGGCCTGCTGTTCGCGTTCATCCACAACGACGACAACCTGCCGGCCAGCCTGCGGTCGTTGATTACGCGCCTTCATATTCCCCTGCTCAAGGTGGCATTACTGGACAAGGGGCTGTTCAGCCGAGGTAACCACCCGGCGCGTCGGCTGCTCAACGAAATCGCCGGCGCCGCGATTGGCTGGGAGTGCGGCAGCGAAGGCCGGCGTGACAGCTTGCATTTGCGGGTAGAGCGTGTCGTTCAGCGCCTGCTCAATGATTTTGCCGACGATGCAAGCCTGTTCGCCGAGTTGCTCGACGACTTCCTCGCATTCAATCAGGACGAACGGCGACGCAACGAGTTGCTCGAACAACGCACTCGCGACGCCGAAGAAGGCCGTGCCCGGGCACTGCAGGCCAGACAGCAGGTGCAGCACGTGCTCAACCAGCGCCTGCGAGGCCGGGTGTTGCCGCAGGTGGTGGTACAAATGCTGGTGCAGGCCTGGAGCCAGGTACTGCTGCTGGCTTGGTTGAAACAGGGCGAGGCCTCTGCGGCCTGGCGCGGCGCATTGCAGACGATGGACATGCTGCTGGCCAGCATTACCCCGCCACATGAGCCGCAAGCCTTGCTGCAGCAGGTGCCAGCCCTGCTCAAGGCGCTGCGCGATGGCCTGGCCAGCGTAGCCCTGGACGCGGTGGCGACCCGCGAGTTCTTCCTGCAACTGGAACAGTTGCACCTGCGCGCCTGCGCAGGTAAAGACGAAATGCCGGGAGGGGAAGGTCAATTCTTGGGCGATGTGCGGGTGGCCGAAGAGATTGTGCTGGCGATTGCCGAAGAGCCCGCCTGCGTGCCCCTGCACGCTGCCGATGAGCAGGCTGCAGCGCTGCGCCAGGCGCAACGCTTGCGTATCGGCACCTGGGTCGAGGTTCTCGATGAGGATGGGCCACTGCGCTGCAAGCTGGTCGCGCGCATTGAAAGCAGCGATAGGCTGGTGTTTGCCAACCGCACCGGCATGAAAGTGCGCGAGTGGAGCAGCGCCAGCCTGGCCCAGGCACTGCAGCGGCATGAAGTGCGCGTGCTGGATGACCGCCTGTTATTCGAACGGGCGCTGGAGGCGGTTCTTGAGAGCTTGCGGCAAGGGCAGGCGCAATAGGCTGACGCATTACAATCATTCACATGCACACGGCGTTGGCCGCAGGGCATACTGTGGGCATGTTCACGGCGTTTTTCAGGATCTGCCCCATGCAATTGGACCGTGCCACTGGCTGGTTCCACGGAATCGGAATCACCCATTGCCCCTCGCCGAACTTCAATGCGCGCCCCGAAGGCGAATCGATTTCCCTGCTGGTGATTCACAACATCAGCCTGCCCCCGGCCTGTTTCGGCACGGGCAAGGTGCAGCAATTCTTCCAGAACCGCCTGGCCCCTGATGAACATCCGTATTTTGCCAGCATCAACCACCTGACCGTGTCAGCGCACCTGTTCGTCGAGCGTGACGGCGCGGTGACTCAGTTCGTGTCGTTGCATGACCGTGCCTGGCATGCGGGGGTGTCGAGCTTTGACGGGCGCGAAGGCTGTAACGACTTTTCCATCGGCATCGAACTGGAAGGCACCGACGACCTGCCCTATACCGATGCCCAGTATGCGGTGCTGGAGCAACTCACCCGGCACATCCGCAGTGCCTGGCCGGCCATCGACCTGAACCGCATTCAGGGCCACAGCGACATTGCCCCGCAGCGCAAGACCGACCCCGGCCCGGCCTTCGACTGGCCGCGCTACCGCCAGGCGCTGCAGCACAACGAGGACAAGGCATGAGTTTTCTGGTGTTGGTGCTGGCGCTGTGGGTCGAGAAGTTTTCGGCGCTGCGTCATCAGGTGCAGCGCGACGGGTTCTTTATTGGCGAATTGGTGCGTCTGGAGCGCAGCGGCAAGGTGCACCCATGGTGGACGTTGGCCATCCTGGTGTTGGCACCGGTAGCGTTGCTTGTGTTGTTGCTGCATGTGCTGGAGCCAGTGGCCTATGGCTTGCTGGCTTTGCCGGTGCACCTGCTTGTGCTGATCTACAGCCTGGGCCGCGGCGATGCCAAGGCATCGCTGGGGCCGTTTCGTGACGCCTGGCGGCGGGGGGACGATCAGGCGGCGCTGCACGTGGCCGAGCGCGACCTGGGCCTGGTGGCCGATGAACCGCACACCCTGCTGGTGCGGGTGCAGGGTAATTTGCTGTGGCAGGTGTACCAGGGCTTTTTCGCGGTGATCTTCTGGTATTTCGTACTGGGCCCTGGCGCTGCGCTGGCTTATCGACTGTTGGCGCTGTGTGGTGAACACAGCAGGCAGCCGGCGCTGAAGGTGCGTGCCGAGCAGTTGCGGCACATCATGGACTGGTTGCCGGTGCGGGGGCTGGCGTTGAGCTTTGCCCTGGTGGGCAACTTCCTTGCGGTTACAAGGGTGATGCTGCACGAGGTGCTCAACTGGCACATCAGTGCCGGGCACCTGGTGGCTCGGGTCGGGCGCATTGCCGATGACATTCCCGAGGAAGAGGACAGCCAGCGCGGGCTGGGGCGGTTGGACAGCCTGTGGGAACTGCTGTTGCGCTGTGCAGTGCTGTGGTATGCAGGGTTCGCGCTGTGGACCGTGCTGGTCTGAATCGGGACCAGGCGCATCCCACGGGAATCCCGTTCACCTGAGTTTCACCAGCCAAACAACGCGCAAGCATTGCGGGTGCTGGCCTGTGCCAGCACCTCGACATCCAGTCCCATCACTTGCGCCAGTGCCGCGGCAATGTCCGGCAGATGCTCCGGGCTGTTGCGTACCCCCGGGTACATCACCGGTGCCATGTCCGGTGCATCAGTCTCCAGCACCACGCTGTCCAGTGGCAGCCGCGCCAGGGTCTTGCGCAGCCGCAGTGCCTGCGGCCAGGTAGCCGCACCGCCCAACCCCAGCATGAACCCCAGCTTGATGTACTCGCGGGCCTCTTCGTAGCTGCCGGCAAACGCATGAATCACCCCCGCCCGCGCAGGCTTGTAGCGCTTGAGCGTGGCAATCACCTGAGCATGGCTGCGGCGCACGTGCAACAGGGCCGGTAGTTCGAAGTCGCAAGCCATCTGCAGTTGCGCTTCGAACAGCACCTGCTGGCGGGGCTTGTCCAGGTCTGTGAGGTAATAGTCCAGGCCAAACTCACCCACGGCACATAGCCGCGGGTTGTCGCGCAGGCGCTCCAGCCACTCGCGCAGTTGCAGCAGGTGCTCAGGTCGATGCTGGTCGAGGTAGACCGGGTGCAGGCCAAGCGCGGCGAACAGGCGCGGCTCGGTGCAGGCCAGTTCCCACACCCGTTGGAAATTCGCCTGGTACACCCCCAGCACCACCATCCGCTCCAGCCCACGCGCCGCCGCGTTGGCCAGCAGGCGCGGGCGGTCGGCGTCGAAGTCGGGGAAGTCCAGGTGGGTGTGGGTGTCGATCAGGCGCATGTTCAGGCCGCTGAGATGCGTTGCTTGAAGGTGCGGCCAACAGCATGCACGCCGGGTTCATAGCGTTTTTCCTCGATGGCGGCCAGTGCCAGTTCAAGCGCGGTGGCGGCAATCTGGCCGTGCTGCTGGGCCATGGCATTGACTGGCAGCGGCAGGAAATCGAGCAACTGGTTGTCGCCAAAGGTACCCAGTTGCAATTGGCGCGAGTCGACCGGGCGTGCCTGTAGGGTGTCGAACACGCCCTGCAACAGCACGTACGACGTGGTCACCAGAGCATCAGGCAGGCCACCCAGGTCGTCGATCAGTTGCTGCATCAGGCGTTGGCCGCACTCGCGGCTGAACGCTTCGCCCTGATAGCGGCGCACTTCGCCGGTATAGCCTTGCAGGGCTTCGTCGAATCCGCCGGCACGCGCCTGGCTAACCGACAGCTCGGGGCGCGCGCCTATCAGGGCTATGCTACGTGGTGCCGCGCTGAGCAGGCTGGCGGCCAGCTGGCGGCTGGCATCGCGGTCGTCGCTGATCACCGAGCAGAAGTGTGCGGGGTCCAGACGGCGGTCGATGGCTATCACCGGCAGGCCTTTGTCCTGCAGCTCGCGGTAGCTGTCATCTTCTGGCGGCAGGCAACTGGCAACGAACAGCGCATCGCAGCGGCGCGCACGGAACAGCTGCTGCAGTTGGCGCTCGCTGTCTGGCTGGTCGTCGCTGCTGGCGATCAGCAGCTGGTAGCCGCGAGCGCGGGCGCCTTGCTCCAGTTGCTTGGCAATGCGGGCGTAGCTGGGGTTCTCCAGATCCGGGAGAATGAAGCCCAGGGTGCGGGTATGCCGGCTGCGCAGCCCAGCTGCCTGCGGGTTGGGGGTGAAGCCGTGGGCTTCGACCACCGCGCGTACCCGCTCGACAGTACTGTTACTGATGCGCTGCTGTTCTGCCTTGCCATTGATGACGTAGCTGGCAGTGGTCACGGACACACCGGCCAGACGGGCGATATCGCTGAGTTTCACCGAATTTTCCTTGTTATTACCGGGGCTGGCTGTAAGGCCGGACCGGGTAGTTTGACCCGGTACAGGCATCACGCGCAGACGACCATTGTCGCAATTGTCCGACAGGATGGGGCTTTTTACTGGGCAGATTATCGAGTAACGTGGCCGTCTGGTCAGATTAAACGTTTCAGCCGCCGATTTTTCTGCCTCGGCTGCCACCCGTGCAAGGCTGCTGAACTGGCCCTTTATGTGAATTTCACAACAATACTCCAGTACCCGAACGGGAACTGCAAAAGGAGAAGGTCATGCTCGAGCTCGCCAATGAGCAGATAGCCATGGGCCAGAAGGCCGCCGACAAGGACGAGGCATTGCGCCTTCTGGCGGATCGACTGGTTGCGGACGGCCTGGTCGCCGAGGGTTACCTGCAAGGGCTGCAGGCCCGGGAGGCACAAGGCTCCACGTTCCTTGGCCAGGGCATCGCCATTCCTCATGGTACGCCGCAAACACGCGATCTGGTGTATGCCACCGGCGTGCGGCTGCTGCAGTTTCCCGAGGGGGTAGACTGGGGTGACGGGCAAATGGTCTACCTGGCCATTGGTATTGCCGCCCGCTCCGACGAACACCTGCGCCTGCTGCAGCTGTTGACCCGTGCGCTGGGCGAAACCGACCTGGCCGAAGCCTTGCGCCGGGCCAGCTCAGCCGAAGCGCTGCTCAAGCTGCTGCAGGGCGCGCCACAAGCGTTGGCGCTGGATGCGCAACTGGTGGGTCTGAACTTGCCGGCTGAAGACTTCGACGAACTGGCCTGGCGCGGTGCGCGCCTGTTGCAACGTGCCGACTGTGTCGACAGTGGCTTTGCCGCCGTGCTCCAGCAGGCCGAGCCTCTGCCGCTGGGCGAGGGCCTGTGGTGGCTGCACAGCGAGCGCCAGGTTCGTCAGCCGGGCCTCGCCTTCATCACCCCGCAGCAGCCGCTGCGTTACCGCGACCAGCCGCTCAACGGTCTGTTCTGCCTGGCCAGCCTTGGCGCCGCTCACGAGGCCCTGCTTGAGCGTCTGTGCGAAGTGCTGATCGAAGGCCGCGGGCAGATGCTCTACCAGGCCACCAACAGCCGTGCGGTACTGGAAGTACTGGGCGGCGAAGCGCCGGCGGACTGGCCCAGCGCACGTGTCGTGCTGGCCAATCCACATGGCTTGCATGCCCGCCCGGCCAAGGTGCTTGCACAACTGGCCAAAGGCTTTGAAGGGGAAATTCGTGTGCGCCTGGTCGATAGCGCGCAGCCAGCGGTATCGGTGAAGAGCCTGAGCAAGCTGCTCAGCCTCGGCGCCCGCCGTGGTCAGGCACTGGAGCTGGTCGCCGAGCCGAGCATCGCTGCCGATGCCTTGCCGGTGTTGCTGGCCGCTATCGAACAAGGCTTGGGTGAGGAGGTGGAACCCCTACCGCAGAGCGTCACGCCCATTGCCGATGACGTACCCGAAGTACTGCAAGCGCCTGCGGCCGGCAGTCGTATCCAGGGTGTGGGTGCCGCCCCCGGCATTGCCAGCGGCCCGGCGCATGTCTGTGTCGAGCGTGAGTTCGACTATCCCTTGCGGGGTGAATCGTGCGCCCAGGAGCGGCAGAAGCTGCGCGAAGCGTTGGCCATCGTCAATGGCGAACTGCAGGCTTTGGTCCTGCGCAGCGACAAGGCCATTGGCGAAATTTTCGTCACCCACCAGGAAATGCTTGCCGACCCGGCCCTGACCGACGATGTCGAGCAGCGCCTGGCCCAAGGCGAAAGTGCCGCGGCCGCGTGGATGGCCGTGATCGACGCCGCGGCCCGCCAGCAAGAGGCATTGCACGATGCGCTGCTTGCCGAGCGCGCTGCCGACCTGCGCGATATCGGCCGCCGCGTGCTGGCGCAGTTGTGTGGTGTGCAGGCGCAGGCTGAACCCGAGCAACCCTATGTGCTGGTGATGACCGAAGTCGGTCCATCCGATGTCGCCCGCCTGGACCCCAACCGGGTTGCCGGCATTGTCACCGCCCAGGGCGGCGCCACGGCCCACAGTGCCATCGTCGCCCGTGCTTTGGGTATACCAGCGGTGGTCGGCGCGGGTGCGTCGATACTGTTGCTGGACAGTGGCACGCCGCTGCTGCTCGATGGCCAGCGTGGTGTGGTTAGCGTCGCACCGCCTGCGGATGAACTGCAGCAGGCGCTGGCCGAGCGTGACCTGCGCGAGCAACGCCTGCAGGCCGCCTGGGCCAACCGCTTCGAGCCGGCCATCACCCGGGATGGGCATGCCGTCGAGGTGTTTGCCAACATCGGCGATAGCAACGGTATCGCCAAGGTGGTGGAGCAGGGCGCCGAGGGTGTGGGCCTGCTGCGCACCGAACTGATTTTCATGGCCCACCCTCAAGCGCCGGATGTGGCTACCCAGGAAGCCGAGTACCGCCGCGTGCTCGATGGCCTCGATGGGCGCCCGCTGGTGGTGCGTACCCTGGATGTCGGCGGCGACAAACCGCTGCCTTACTGGCCGATCGCTGCCGAGGAAAATCCCTTCCTCGGCGTGCGTGGCGTGCGTTTGACCCTGCAGCGCCCGCAAGTGATGGAAGACCAGTTGCGCGCATTGCTGCGGGCCGCCGACCAGCGCCCGTTGCGTATCATGTTCCCGATGGTTGGCCAGGTGCACGAGTGGCGTGAGGCTCGGGCCATGGTGGAACGCCTGCGCGCAGAAATCCCGGTAGCCGACCTGCAACTGGGCATTATGGTCGAGGTGCCTTCAGCGGCCCTGCTGGCAGCGCAATTGGCGCGCGAAGTGGACTTCTTCAGCATCGGCACCAACGACCTGACTCAATACACCTTGGCCATCGACCGTGGCCACCCCAGCCTCTCGGCACAGGCCGATGGCCTGCACCCGGCGGTGTTGAGCCTGATCGACATGACCGTGCGCGCCGCCCATGCCCACGGCAAGTGGGTGGGCGTGTGTGGCGAGCTGGCGGCCGACCCGCAGGCGGTGGCCGTGCTGCTGGGGCTGGACGTGGACGAACTCAGCGTCTCCGCGCGCAGCATCGCCGAAGTCAAGGCACTGGTTCGCCAGGCCGATCATCAGACAGCCCGCGCCCTGGCGCGCGAGGCCCTGCAACAGGACAGCGCCGCAGCAGTTCGCGCGCTGGTGGAGCGTTACTGAATGGCCAAGATCCTCACTCTCACCCTGAACCCGGCACTGGATATCACCATCGGCCTGGACGCTCTGCGCCCAGGGCAGGTCAACCGTAGCCAGGCGCAGCACAGTCACGCCGCGGGCAAGGGGCTGAACGTTGCCCAGGTACTGGCCGACCTGGGGCACAGCGTAACCGTTGGCGGTTTCCTTGGGCGCGACAATCTGCAGCCCTTCGAGGCGCTGATCGACGGTCGCGGTTTTACCGACTGCTTCGTCCGTGTGCCGGGCGAAACCCGCAGCAATATCAAGCTGGTCGAGGCCGATGGCCGCGTTACCGACATCAACGGGCAAGGCCCGGAGGTGGACGAGGCGGCACGCAATGCCTTGCTGCACAGGCTGCAACAGGTTGCCCCAGGCCACGATGCCGTGGTGGTGGCTGGTAGCCTGCCGCGCGGAATCAGTACTGACTGGTTCCGCCAGTTGCTCGAACTGTTGAAGGCTCAAGGCCTCAAGGTCGTCCTGGACAGCAGTGGTGAAGCCCTGCGTGTCGGTTTGCAGAGCGCGCCCTGGCTGGTCAAGCCCAATACCGAAGAACTGGGCGAAGTGCTGGGCCTGCCTGTGGATAACCTGGCGCAACAGACGGCTGCCGCCAAGCGCCTGCTGGCCAGTGGCGTTGAACACGTGGTGGTGTCTGCGGGCGAGCAGGGCGTCAGTTGGTTCAGTCGTGACCTGGCCATGCACGCCCGCCCACCCAAGGTGCGGGTTGCCAGCACGGTGGGGGCGGGGGATTCGCTGGTGGCCGGCATGGTCCACGGCCTGCTGCTGGCCGAGGCGCCTGCGCAGACGTTGACCCGAGCCACTGCCATTGCCGCCCAGGCCGTTACCCAGGTTGGCTTCGGTATCCGTGACCGCGAGCACCTGGTGCAACTGGAAGCGGCCGTGCAACTGACAGAACAACAAGAGGGTTGCCGATGAACATTGCCATAGTCACCGCCTGCCCCAATGGCCAGGTATCGAGTGTACTGAGCGCACGCTTGCTGTCCGCCGCTGCCCAGCGGCGCGGCTGGAGCACCAGCGTCGAAGTGCAGAATACTGAACACCCCGAGCGGCAGCTGAGCGCCGCACAGATCGCCGAGGCTGACTGGGTGCTTGTGGTCAGCACCGGTCCGGTGGACCTGGCCCGCTTCGTCGGCAAGCGCCTGTACCAAAGCACGCCATCCCAGGCGCTGGCTGATCGCGAAGGCTTTCTCGACGAAGCGGCGGCCAACGCCGAGCTGCTGGCCGCAGTGACAGATGGCCCGGCCGCCGCTGGCAGTGCTGGTACCCGCATCGTTGCGGTGACTGCTTGTCCGACCGGCGTAGCCCATACCTTCATGGCCGCAGAAGCCTTGCAGCAAGCCGCACAGCAACTGGGCTACCAGTTGACCGTCGAGACCCAGGGCTCGGTCGGTGCGCGCAATCCCTTGTCTGCTGAAGCCATCGCTGCGGCGGACGTGGTGTTGCTGGCCGCCGACATTGAAGTTCCCACTGCACGTTTCGCCGGCAAACGTATTTACCGTTGTGGTACCGGCATTGCCCTCAAGCAGGCCCGCGCCACTCTGGACAAGGCCTTGGCGCAGGCCACGGTGGAAAACGGCGCCGACGCCGCAGCGGCATCCACGCCGACGAAGGGCGAGAAAACCGGCGTGTACAAGCATTTGCTTACCGGCGTGTCGTTCATGCTGCCGATGGTGGTGGCCGGCGGCCTGCTGATTGCCCTGTCGTTCGTGTTCGGTATCGAAGCCTACAAAGAGGCGGGCACCTTGCCGGCGGCGTTGATGCAAATTGGCGGCGAAGCCGCCTTCAAACTGATGGTGCCGCTACTGGCGGGTTATATCGCATGGTCCATCGCCGACCGCCCCGGGCTGGCCCCCGGCATGATCGGCGGCCTGCTGGCCAGCACCTTGGGTGCCGGCTTCATCGGTGGCATTGTCGCCGGCTTTCTTGCCGGCTACAGCGCCAAGGCCATTGCCCGGTGGGCGCGCTTGCCCAGCAGCCTGGAGGCGCTCAAGCCAATCCTGATCATTCCATTGCTGGCCAGTCTGTTCACCGGCCTGGTGATGATCTACGTGGTTGGCCAGCCGGTAGCGGCGATGCTCGAAGGGTTGACGCACTTCCTCGACAGCATGGGCACCACCAATGCCATCCTGCTGGGGCTATTGCTGGGCGGCATGATGTGCGTCGACCTTGGCGGGCCGATCAACAAGGCCGCCTATGCGTTCTCGGTGGGGCTGCTGGCCTCGTCGAGCTACGCGCCAATGGCGGCGACCATGGCCGCCGGCATGGTGCCGCCGATCGGCTTGGGCATCGCTACTTTCCTGGCCCGGCGCAAGTTCGCCCAGAGCGAGCGCGAGGCGGGCAAGGCGGCGCTGGCGCTGGGGCTGTGCTTCATCTCCGAGGGGGCGATTCCGTTTGCCGCCAAGGACCCGTTACGGGTGATCCCGGCCAGTATCGCCGGTGGTGCGTTGACCGGGGCATTGTCGATGTATTTTGGCTGCAAGCTGATGGCGCCGCATGGCGGCTTGTTCGTGTTGTTGATCCCCAACGCGATCAACCATGCGTTGCTGTATTTGCTGGCGATTGTGGCGGGTAGCCTGGTGACAGCGGTGGTGTATGCGGTTATCAAGAAGAGCGAGCGTGTGGAGTTGGCCGTGGCGCCTGCTAAAAGTGTATGAGCAGACCTCGTTCTGTGGGAGCGGCCTTGTGTCGCGAAAGGGCCGCAAAGCGGCCCCGGCAATCTAAGTTGCGAAGCTGAAAATCTGGGGCTGCTTCGCAGCCCTTTCGCGACACAAGGCCGCTCCCACAGAGCCCGCGTTGGCCTTTCAACGGCGATGCTTCTGCCGCAACGGCACCAGCAGATCACCCAGCCCGTTGTGATCGATCTCATGCATCAACGCCAGCAACCCACCCAGTTCCCCTGCCGGAAAGCCCTTGCGCGCAAACCACGCCAGGTAGTCCCCCGGCAGATCCGCAATGATTCTCCCCTGGTACTTGCCGAACGGCATGCTGCGGGTCACCAGTAGTTCGAGGGTTTCCGGCTTCATCTGCGCGCACCTGGCTGTGGAAAGGCGCCGACCATACTGCAATCTGCACGAAGCCCCAAGCGGCAATCATGCAGAACGCCGTTACCAGCTGTCGTCTCTTGTATGTAAGTCATTGAATAAAAAGAAATTTATTTTTGTGTTAAGCGTGGCACGAACGCTGCATTTCCCTAGAGGACTATCACCTGCCAAGGAGTTCGACCATGAGCAACCCCAACAAAGACGTGATCGACGTACTCAACGACCTGATCGAGTACAGCAAGGATGGCGAGAAAGGTTTCAAGGCTTCGGCCGATGATGTGAAGAACCCCGAGCTGAAAGCGTTCTTCGTCCAGCGCGCGGGTGAGTGCGCCAGCGCTGCCAGTGAATTGCAGGGCGAAGTCCGTCGCTTGGGCGGCGACCCGGAAACCTCCACCAGCATCAGTGGCGACCTTCACCGCGGCTGGGTCAACCTCAAGTCGATGGTCACCGGCAAGGACGAGGAGGCGGTGCTGAACGAGGTGGAACGTGGCGAGGACCACGCCCTCAAGGCCTACAAGGAAGCCCGTGAGAAACTGGTGAAACTGGGCCGCACTGCCAGCGACATGACCTACAGCCTGGTGGAGAAGCAGCTGCAAGGCGTGCAGCGCAACCATGACCAGGTCAAGGCCCTGCGCAACGCCGCTCGCGCCCGCTCCTAATCGAGCGGGCCCTCTACCCGATTGCGGCCATTGGCCTTGGCCCGGTAGAGCGCTTCGTCCGCAGCACCCAGCAGCCTGCCAAGGTCCTGCTGGGTGCCGGACAGACCGATACCGATGCTCACGGTCACGGCGTGAGCATCATCCGCAAACGGCGCCAGCGCCTCGACGCTGGCGCGGATGCGTTCAGCCAGTAGCTGGGCCCCGGCCAGATCGGTTTCCGGCAGCACCACCTGAAACTCCTCCCCACCGTAACGCGCGGCCAGGTCCGCCGGGCGGCGAATGCATGCTTCGATGGCCCGGGCCACCTCGCGCAAGGCATGGTCGCCACCGGCGTGGCCATGGCGCTGGTTGAATGCCTTGAAGTGGTCCACATCCACCATCAATATCGCCAGCGGCTTACGGTTACGTTGGGCGCGGGCCCATTCCTGGCGTAGCACATGGTCCAGCTTGCGGCGGTTGGCCAGGCCGGTCAGGCTATCGGTGGAAGCGAGCATGGCCAGGTCTTCTTCTGCTTCGTGGCGGCGGCGCAGTTCGCGGCCCAGCAGCAACGTCAGCCAGAGAATGCCCACGCACAGAGCGCCGGTGGCGACGCTGACGACAATGGCGGTACGGCGCCAGGACTCGAACACCTCGTCGGCCGAGTGCACCACCAGCACGATCAGGGGCAACTGCGCGACTCGGGCGAAGGTGAACATGCGGAGCTTGCCGTTGATGTCGGAGCGGGCGGTGAAGTTACCGCTCTGTTCAGCGATGATGCGCTTGAAATTGGGCCGTTCGGTGTAGGAGGTTCCAATCAGTGGGTCCTGCGCGCGGTAGGGCTGGCGGACAAGTAACTGCCCGTCGGTATTGAACAGGTTGATGCTGCTGTCGTGGCCAATGTCCAGGCGTTGGAACAATTCACTGATGTACGACAGGCGCAGCGCACCCGCTGCCAACCCGGCGAACTCGCCATTGGGGCCGGAGATGCGCCGGCTGAAGCTGATACACCAGTCCAGGTCGCCGAGCTTGGCCTTGAAAGGGGGGCCCACCAGCAAACCGAGGTTGGCATTCTGCTGGTGAGCCTTGAACACCCCGGTGTGACCGAAGTTGGCCTTGCGTGGCACGCTGCTGGTGGAGTCGCCGACGACATTGCCTTGCTTGTCCAGCCACAGCACGTCACCGCGCTTGCGGTCGATGAAGGCTTCATTGAACAGCAGGCGCTGGCGTATCGGACCGGAGACCTCCGGCAGTTCCTTGCGCCCGACGGCCCAGATCAGGCCTTGCAGTGACTGGTCGTAGAGTTCGACGTTGCGCAGGATGTCGCTTTCGATCAGCTGGACGATGTTGTTCGACGAGCGCACCGCCGACTGCTCGACACTTTCGCGCTCGCGGGCAAGCAGGTAGCTGACGATGGCCACGATGGCGAGCACGGCAAGGCAACTGCCCAGGTTGAGGATCAGCTCGGGGTGCGACCTGTAGACTGCGAAACGCGGGGATTGGGTGGGCATGCTCGCTACTGCGTGGGCAGGGCCATTCGCGGCGGCAATATTCTAGGGAAGCGGGCATTGTCGGACAAGATTTGTCCGACGGAAGCACGGTGTACCGTACTTTTCGATTGGCCGTCGTGTAGGAGCGGGTTTACCCGCGAAGAGGCCGGCCCTGCTGGCCAATCTCCACCCGCCGTTCACCGTTGCCGCCACTACCGTATTCGCGGGTAAACCCGCTCCTACAACACTGATCCGCGGTGGACACACACCGGGGATTGGACACAGGCCGTTGTAGGAGCGGGTTTACCCGCGAAGAGGCCGGCCCTGCTGGCCAATCTCCACCCGCCGTTCACCGTTGCCGCCACTACCGTATTCGCGGGTAAACCCGCTCCTACAACACTGATCCGCGGTGGACACACACCGGGGATTGGACACAGGCCGTTGTAGGAGCGGGTTCACCCGCGAAGAGGCCGGCCCTGCTGGCCAATCTCCACCCGCCGTTCACCGTTGCCGCCACTACCGTATTCGCGGGTAAACCCGCTCCTACAACATTGATCTGCGGTGGACACACACACCGGGGATTGGACACAGGCCGTTGTAGGAGCGGGTTTACCCGCGAACATCGGCGCAGCCGGTGCCCAACACCGCGGTGCCTTCTTCGCGGGTGAACCCGCTCTCACAGGGTTATAGGCGATGCTTGCAGCGCAAGATCAGAACACGTTCAGTGGGTAGTCGACGATTACCCGCACTTCATCGTTGTCGCTGTTGCTGTCGATCGACGCATAACCTTGGCTGCCGCGGTGGGTGGCATAGCGCACCAGCACCGACAGGTCCTTGAGGTCACCTTCCTGGAACACGTATTTCACGTCTAGGTCGCGTTCCCAGTGCATGGCGTTCTTGCCATCTTCGCGGTAGTAGTCGTAGTGAGTGGTGTCCTGAGTAGCCTTGGTCAGGTCAGCCTCGCCGCGCGAGTAGGACAGCGAAGTGCTCAAACCAGGCACGCCGACACCGGCGAAGTCATAGCCGTACTGCAGTTTCCACGAGCGCTCGTTCGGCGCGTTGAAGTCCGAGTACATGCGCGAGTTGTCCAGGTACACGCTATCGCCCAGGTTGATGTAGTCGAATGGCGTGTTGCCGTTCACTCGCTGGTAGGCGGCGGTGACGCTGTGGAAGCCAGCGTTGACGGTGAAGTGCACGCTGTAGGTGTTATTGTCGATCTTGCCTAGCAGGGCCTGGCCGGTGTCCTGGGTGTGATAGAAGTGCACGCCCGGATTCAGGCTGACCAGGTCATTGACCACATAGGTGTAGTCGAAGTCCGCGTAGTACTGGTTCCAGATGTCCTTCAGCTCGGCGGCGTACAGGTTGGCGGTGATGTGCTCGGTACCGCTCCACGACGCGCCGGCCCAGTTCAGGTGCTTGCTCTTGTCGTGCTCGTCCAGTGACCCGTAGTAGGTGTCGATGCGGCGGTGGCCGCTCTGGTTGTACGGGTGGGTGAAGCTGACCTGGCCGCCTTCGAGCAACAGGCCGTCGATGCTGGTGTTGGTCAGGCTCACACCACGGAAAGTCTGCGGCAGCATGCGGGTTTCACCGCCGGCGATCACCGGGTTGGTGAGGAACAGGTCCCCGGCTTTCAGCTCGGTGTCGAAGGCTTTCAGCTTGACCGCGGCACCGGCAGTGGAAAACGAGTGCGGGGCTGCGCCCAGCTCGCCGTCGTCCTTGATGTGCTCGGGCAGGATGCTGGTGCCGGCATGGCCGCCACCGCCGTCGAGCTTCAGGCCCAGCATGGCATGGGCGTCCAGGCCGAAACCGACCACACCGGGGGTGTAGCCCGACTCGAAGCGTGCCACCGCGCCCTGGCCCCACTCGCGGGTGTCGCGCACGCCGGCGTTATGGTTGTCGCGGTTGAAGTAGGCATTACGGAAATGCAGGTTGAACGACGAACCTTCGATGAAGCCATCAGCCTTGTCTTCATCTGCCTGAGCGGCGAAAGGGATCGTTGCAGTCAACGCAATGAAAAGCGGGGTAAAGCGAAACGCGGAAGGCACCGGTACTAGCTCCTTTGGTCTGACGGTGGGGCAGTTTTTATTTTTGAATGTGCATCTTTTTTATAGGTGGACGTTACAACCAGGCTGAGAGTTGAAGCACATAAAAAAAGCCGCTGATTGGCAGCGGCCTTTAAAAGGCTAACATATCGGCACCGGAGGTGCCCATGGCGTAGCCAAGGGAAAACAGGAGCAGTGACAGCGTTTGATCAGCTGTCGGCACTGGTGTCGACGGTGACTTTGGAAGCTGTCTGTTTCGCGTCTTTTACGGTGTCTGATTTATTTGCGGCTACAGCGTCACGGGCCTCTTGATGGACCGCCGCGAGCTCTGCATTACGGGCAACGAAAGCCGGGGATTCTTCGGCCATGGCCAGTGGCGACAACAACAGGGAAGACAGGACGAAGACGCTGGCAATACCCATACTGTTGGACATTTGAAACTACCTTCTTGCGGTGCAAGTGCTAATGAGGACAGGGGTAAAGTTAGTCCTTTCAGTGCACTCGAAACAGAGCGAAGTGCGATAAGCACTGTTGCGCAAAAGGTAACGATCGTTGGGTGAAATAATGGGACTTTCGGCGAAAGTCCCGTGCTAGAGCACCTGCACAGTGCGCCGCCCTGGGCAAGATGGTCAGGCTAGAAACCGATAAAGGCGTAATACACCGGGGTTTCATGGGTCGTGCGCAAACCCAGTGCCTGCAAGCTCGCCGTCAGCGCTTCATCCTGCACGTGCAAGGTCCACTGCGCCCCTTCATTCCCCGGCACCTGCGCCAGCGCCGCAGCAAACGCCCCCATGTCCGGCAAGTAAGCGGTAAACCCGTTACCCTTGAGCGCACTGGTAGTCATGCCCAATGCCTGGCACACCGCCACCTTGGCCGCAATGTCATCACGGTCGGCCTGGCGCGAAGCCTGTACCAGCGCCTGCAGTTCCACATCGACCAGTTGCGTGCCGTGAATCAGCTCCGGCCCCTGTTGCCAGGCCTCCGGAGGGCAGTCCTTGCTGTCTGGCCGCAGTGGAATATGTGGGTTGATTTCTACCGGATAGATGCGACAGACCAGCGGGCGATGCTCATAGATGGTGCAGAGGTCGTTGGCGTCGAGGTTACGGCAACGTCCGGGGTTGAATGCAGCAAAGGTCACCGAGATACGTGCCTCGCCCTCGCCGCAATTCACCGGATGGGAGCGTCGCAGCACATGGTCACGCTGCTCCAGCGGCATGCCAGGGCCGTCCACGACGAAGGCCTCGATCAATACCACCACCTGGCCGGCATCGTCCGCCCAGCGACGAGCTTCGGCCAGCGTCAGTGGCACATGGTGGCCGGTGCAGCATTTGCCGCAGCCGGTACAGCCGAAACGTAAGCTGTCGTTCACTTGGCTTCCGGGCTCCATTCGCTGACGAAGGCACGCTGGTGCTGGCGGTCGTACAGGCACAGCTCGGTGCCGGTGCGCTGCTGCATATGCTTTTGTGGATAGACGCCTTCGATCAGCAGGGCACTCATGCCTGCCTGGTCATCGAACTCGGCGGGCTTGCCGCGGGCGTGGGCGTCCTTGAACTGGCTGGCGGTCAGGCAGGCCTTGAGCATCTGCTGGCGCTGCTCGTTCCAGGCCCGACTACTGGAGGCCTGGGCAATACCGCTGAAGAGGGCACAGCTGATCAGGATAGCGCTGAGAAGCTTCATATGTGATTCCGGCAATTTTCTTGCGAGGGGCGCGAATTATGCCCGAGTCACCCCCGGCGGCCAGCCGGGGAGTTTGTCGCTGAATATATCAGTGCTCGGCGAACACCACGGTACGCGCGGCCACCACCAGACAATCGGTCAGTTCTGGCGAGGAGAACTTGGTAAGGATGGCATTGGCCCCGGCCTGGGTCGCCTTTTCACTGCTCATGGCACTGTCCAGCGAGGTGTGCAACAGCACGTACAGGTGCTGGAAGTCAGGGGTTTCACGCAACGTGCGGGTGAAGGCGTAGCCGTCCATTTCGCTCATTTCGATGTCGGAGACGATGATGTTGATCTCCTGCGCGGTGCCTTGCAGTTCCAGCAGCACGTTGATGGCGTCTTTGGCGCTGCGCGCAGTGTGGCATTCGATACCGAGGTTGCGCAGGGTGTGCACCGACTGCTGCAAGGCCACCTGGCTGTCGTCCACCACCAGGATATTGGCCGCGGCCAGCAGGCTGGCATCTTCTTCGTTCAAGGTGCCGTGTGCTGGCTCGGCGACGGGCGGGGCGATGGCGTGTATGACTTTTTCGATGTCCAGCACCTGCACCAAGGTATTGTCGACGCGCGTCACGCCGGTGATGAACGAGCGGGTGCCCGAGGCGTAGGGCGGCGGTTTGATGTCGGTGCTCAGGCAATGCACGATGCGGCTGACCGCCTGTACATGCAGGCCTTGGCGCGAACGGCTGATCTCGGTAACGATCAGGCAGCCACCCTGTGGGTCGGCCAGTGGTTGTTCGCCGATGGCGCGGGACAGGTCGATGACCGACAGCGAGTGGCCGCGCAGGGTTGCCACGCCTTTTACGTGGGGGTGCGACTCGGGCAGCTTGGTCAGCGGCGGGCAGGGGATGATCTCGCTGACCTTGAGCAGGTTGATTGCCATCAGCTTGCCGCTGCGCAGGGTGAACAGCAGCAGGGATAGCGAATCCGCGCGGGCATTTTGCGTGGCCATGGTGACCTTCGGTGGGGTGCAGGGGGATAACTGGTTATCGGCCTGTTTTGGTCGGGCTTTAGACATTTTGCGCAGAACCCAGCAATGCTTGGGACCCTGTGG
Organism: Pseudomonas sp. BP6; assembly: GCF_017875935.1. NCBI lineage: Bacteria > Pseudomonadati > Pseudomonadota > Gammaproteobacteria > Pseudomonadales > Pseudomonadaceae > Pseudomonas > Pseudomonas sp. BP6. Next base: position 4,435,254 of record NZ_JAGINI010000001.1, on the reverse strand, counting down.
GAGCGGGTATGCCCACACACAAGTGATGTGTGTAAACGCCTGGATCAGCGTTCGCGCAGGGCTTCCTTGGCCCGGTTCAGCGGCTTGATCAGGTAATCGAGGATGGTTTTCTCGCCCGTTCGGATATCCACCGTGGCAATCATCCCTGGCACGATCGCAAAGCGCTTGCCGGCCTTGTTCTGCAAGCTGTCCTGTTCGGTGCGGATGAACACGCGGTAGTAGTAGATTTCCGGTTTGACCTCGTCCTGCAGGGTATCCGGCGAGATGCCCACCACCTTGCCGTCCAGCCCGCCGTACACCGAGTAGTCATAGGCACTGATCTTGACCTTGGCCGCCTGCTCGGGGTGAATGAAGGCGATGTCCCGTGGCGCGATGCGGGTTTCGATCAGCAGGCGTTCGTCCATCGGCACGATCTTCATCACCTGGCCACCGGGCTGCACCACGCCACCCAGGGTGTTGACCTCGATGTCCTTCACAATGCCGCGCACCGGCGAACGCAAGGTCAGGCGGGTAAGTGAGTCGCTGCGCCCGCGGATCACTTCCGACAGGGCGTCCGCTTCGGCGCTGGCCTTGGCCAGTTCTTCCCGGGCGCGCACCAGGTAGTCCGAGCGCGCCTCGTTGGCCTTGAGTTCCAGCTCGGAACGCTGGCGGTTCAGGCGGATCACTTCGACCCGGCTGGAGGCACCCATCTTCGCCAGGCTCTCGGTGATCTTCAGCTCGCTGCGCACCAGCTGCAACGAGTCCTGAATACCCGCCAGGGTCTGTTCCAGGCCGCGGCGGCGGGTCTGGTACAGCGCGGTTTCGGCATCGATCAGGTCAGGAGAGTCGCGCAGGCTCGCCGGAAAGGTCAGTGGCTTGCCGGTCACCTCTGCCTGCAGGCGGGCCTGGCTGGCCCTGGCAGCGCGGTACTTGGCTTCGCTTTCACCAACGCTCGACGCCGTCTTGGTGGGGTCGAGCTGGGCCAGCACCTGGCCGCGCTCGACCAAGTCGCCTTCGGCCACGCTCATCTGCGCGACGATACCGCCCTCGAACGATTGGATTACCTGCTCTCGCGAACTGGGGATGACCTTGCCTGTGCCGGTGGACACCTCGGTCACCTCGAACCAGGCCGCCCAGGCCAGGAACGCCGCCAGCATCAACGCGCACAGGGTGATCAGGCGGCCGGCACGGAATACCGCCTGGTCGTCCTGCCCGTCCAGGTAGGAGGCTGGAAGTTCATGGTCGCTCATGCCTGGGCTCCTTGCAGTTTGGCCAGCGCGGCATCGCGCGTGTCATCGATGACAATACGCCCGGCGTCCAGCACCAGGATCCGATCGACCCGCTGCAGAACGCTCAGGCGATGGGTTGCGATCACCAGTGTACGGCCCTGACAGAAGCGCTCCAGGTTATCCAGCAGCTTGCGCTCGGTCATGTCGTCCAGTGACGCGGTCGGCTCGTCCAGCAGCAGCACCTGCGGCTGGCGTACCAGTAAGCGCGACAGCACCAAGGCTTGGCGCTGACCGCCAGACAAGCCCAGGCCTCCTTCGAGGATCAAGTGGTCCATGCCCTTGGGCAGGCGGCGGACGAAGTCCAGTGCGCCAGTGGCGGCCAGCGCGGCCACCAGTTCCTGGTCGCTGGCCTGGCCGGCGCCGAGGGTGAGGTTTTCCCGCAGGGTGCCGTGGAACAGCCTCGCGTACTGCGGCAGCAGGCCGACGTCACGGCGCAGGTCAGCCGGGTCGAGGTGGGCCATTGCGATGCCGTCCAGGCTGATCTCGCCCTGTACCAGGTCCATGGCCCCGCCCAGCGCCTGCAGCAAGGTTGATTTACCGGCGCCGTTGCGGCCCAGCACGGCAATGCGCTCGCCCGGCTGGATATCCAGCCGGCCAATGTTCAGCACTGGCGGGTACTCTTCGCTGTAGCGGAAGTTGGCCTGGCGCAGGCGGTACTCGCCGTGAATCGCCGGCAGGTGCACGCGGGCTTCGCCTTCGGGGTGGTCGACCGGCGACTGCATCAGCTTGTCCAGGCCTTGCAGCGCGACCTTGGCCTGCTGCCAGCGGGTCAGCACATGGGTCAGTTGGGCCAGCGGTGCCATCATTCGCGACGAAAGCATGGATGCCGCCACCAGGCTACCTGTCGTGAGGTCGCCGGCGATGACCATGGGGGCGCCGATCACGATTACCACGGCAAACACTGCACCTTGCACGTTCTGCGTCCAGGTCACCAGGCTGTTGGTGAGGGTGCGCAGGCGCAGGTTGGTGTGCGCGCAGGCCGCGTTGTACTGGTTCCACTGCCGTTCGAAGCGTGCCTCTGCCTGCAGTGCCTTGATTTCGTCCAGGCCCTGGATGCTTTCCACCAGCATGGCGTTGCGCAGCGCCGACTCACGCATCGAGGCGTTAGCCAACCGTGCCAGGCGCCGTTGTGCAAGCAACCCAGGCAACACCATGGCCAGCAGCGCGACCAGCGGGATGAACACCAGTACGCCGCCGATCAGCCAGAACACGAACAGGAACAGCAGGAAGAACGGTAGGTCGGCCAGCACCGTAGCGGTGCTGGACGTGATCAGGTCGCGGATCGATTCCAGCTCGCGCAATTGCGAGATGAACGAGCCGGTGGACTTCGGCCGCACCGAGTTGCGCAGGCGCAGGGCATGGCCGTACACCAGGTCGCTCACCCGCAGGTCGGCGCGCTTGCCGAGCAGGTCGGTCACCTTTAGCCGCAGCAGGCGCATGCTGAAGTCGAACACCAGTGCCAACACCACACCGCCAAACAGGACGTAGAGGGTGGGCAGGGATTCGGCCGGTATCACTCGGTCGTACACCTGCATCGAGAACAGCACGCCCGCCAGCGCCAGCACGTTGGCCACCAGTGACGCGACCATTACCTGCCCATAGGGACGCAGGTCACGCAGTACGATGCGGGCGAACCAGTGGCGGTCGTAAGGCGCGGTGTAGTCGTCGGTGCGCACATCGCGCAGTGGCCGGGCCGGGCGCAGCAGGGCAACGCGGTTGATGCGGCCCTTCAGGGTGTCGCGGGGCAGGCGCGAAGTCAGGCCCTGGTCACCGGCAAACACTACCGCCAGGTCATCCTCTTCGGTCACCGACTCGACCACCGCCAACTGCCCGTCGTCCAGCTCCAGCACCAGCGGCGTGCGCCATTGCCGCAGGCCCTTGGCATCGAAGTGCACGAAGCGCAGTGCCAGCCCCGCCTGACGTGCCATGTGGCGGAGGATTTCATTCAACGGGCGGGCATCCTCCACAGCGGCCAGGCGAATACGCTGGGGTGATACGTCCAGGCGGTAGTGGTGCGCCACCTGCAATATCACCTCAAGCCAGGGGCCAAGGTCTGGCCGGTGCGCGGCGGCCTGCTCCGGCGCGGGCGCCTGGTTGGGCAGGGTCACATCGATCGAATCACTCATGGCTGGATCTCCACACCTTGCAGGTTGCGCCCCTCAAGGCCAAAGGCCGTGCGCAGGGCACCGGTGTTGTACAGGCAGTCGACATCCAGGCGCAGCAGGTCGGAGCGGGTGCCGGCAAGTTCGAAGCGTGACTGGTAGATCTCCTGCTCGGCGTTGAGCAGGTCGAGCAGTGGCCGTGTGCCCAGGTCCAGGTACTGACGCCCGTAGAGCATGCGTGCCTCCTGAATGCTGGCCTGGCGTGCTTCCAGCGAGGTCAGCCGGCGGCCCAGCCCGGAGGTTTGCGCCATGGCCTCGGCCAGGCCCCGACGCGCCTGCAGGCGTGCGGCGTCCTCGGCGGAGTCGGCGGCGGTCAGCGCGTGGCTGGCCGCGCGGGTACGGGCGCTGATGGAGCCCCCTTGGTAGATGGGGACTTCGACGTTCAGGTAGATGCCCGCCTGGGTGCGGTCCAGCCGTGCGTTATCGCGGTTGTAGTCGTCGTCCAGGTAATGATTGACCTGCGGTTGCAGCGACAGGGTGGGGTAGGCCTCCGCTTTGGCCTGGGCCAGCTCGGCCTGGCCCTGTGCGCGCTGGGCCAAGGCCATCAGCACGGCGGGCAGGCGGTCATCACCCTGTGCAGGGCGCTTGCAGGCCTGGTTCAGCTCGGCGGGTGAGCCCTCGGCCAGTGCCGGAGGGGTAACGCGGCCCATCAGCGCCGCCAGGGTCGAGCGCCAGCGCTCGTACTGTGACTGGTACTCCTCCAGGGTGGCACGGGCGCTTTCCACGCGGGACTCGGCCTGCACCACGTCGGAACGGGTGCTGGCGCCCATGTCGCTACGCTGACGGGCCATGCCGGCAATGTCGCCCACGCCGCGAATCTGGTCGCGGGCAATCGTCATCAGTTGCTCGTAGCGGCGGGTTTCGATCCAGGCATAGGCTGTGTCGCGGGCCAGATCGTCGACCACCAGCAGGATATTGGCCTGGGCGCGGGCGGCAGCAGCCTGGGCCGCACTGACGGCGCTGTCGACCTTGCCGAAATCATAGAGCATTTGCTTGAGCGACAGGTTCAGGGCCTGGCTATTGCGGTCGCCGCCATAACCGGTGTCATAACCGGTGCGGATACCGCCGGAAATCTGTGGGTAGTACCCCGCACGGGCGACGTTGATGCCTTCGCCCTGCTTGTAAAGGTTGCCGATGGCCTCAGCGATGCTCGGGTGCCATTGCGCTGCCTGCAGCACCGCGTCGGTAAGGCTCAGCCGTTCGCCACTGGCGACCGGGGCCATGCCGGTGGGGGGGCGGGCGGGCACCGCTTCGGGCGCATCGCGTAATAGAGATGGCCCGATCTGGCGCAGGTGGGGGTCTATATCATCGGCTGCCTGGGCAACCGGGTGGAAGTTCAGGGCCAGGAACCCGAAGGCTCCCAGCAACAGCGGTGACAGCGGACTGCTTCGCTTCACATAGTTCCCTTACTGCTGGTCATCCATGCCGCCGGGCATTCACCCGGCGGGTTTGCAGCGGCCTCAAACCACATGGATACCGTTTTGTACCCACAGGTGATGGCTTGGATCCTCCTGGGCCGTGTATTGGTTATAGTCGATGCCGTCGGCAGTTTGGTTCCCGACCAGCGTCCAGTTGTCCGTCATGTGAACCGAGTCTTTGTCGTCCCCCTTGATGATCAGTGTGTCGGTACCGGTTTCGGTGATTGCCACGACGTCCCCCAGGTTGAGGGTGAGCGCCACCGAACTGGTGTCGTTGAGGTCGAGGATTTCGATGTCGTGCACGCGCCCGGCCAGGTTGCCCAAGTCGATACTGGCATCACCGCCGCCCCACAGCAGGGTGTCGGTACCTGTGCCACCATCGACGCTGGCGAAGTTCTGGTCGACTACCAACAGCGTGTCGTCACCCGCCCCTCCCTGCAGGGTGATGTGGCCACCCTGGCTGCCATCGAGCTGGTCGTTGCCGTCGGTGCCGGCGATCACGTCGGTGGCCGCTGCCAGGCTGGCGAGTGCCACTGATTCGTCGCCGGTATCGGCCAGCAGCGATGTGGTCGTGGTGAGGCCGGCAGCATCGTCCACGTTGATGGTCAGGGTTGCGGTGTCGGTGGTGCCGTTCGGGTGGCTTAGCTCGTAGGTGAAGGTGTCTTGCTGGCCGACCACCGCCGAGGTGAGCCCCGCGTTGAGGGTGTAGGTGTAGCTGCCGTCGGCATGCACCAGCAACGTGCCGTAGGTGCCGGCCACGCTCACCCCGTTGTAGCCTGGGATGGTGTAGGTGTTGGCCGCTGTCAGCACGCTCAGCACGGTCAAGGCCGAACCGATGTTGTCGTCAGTCAGCAGGTTGCCGGTGGCTGCTGTCGCGCCACTGACCACGAACTCGGTCAGGTACGTTGTGGTGGTGTTCAGGCTGGTGGTGATGGAGCTGAGCAAGCCAATGCCGCCGGCGGTGACACGGACTTGGTAGGCACCGGCGCCCTGGTTCTCGAAGGTATACCCGGCGCCACCCCCCAGCACGCTGATCAGCGAACCACCCGGTACCGACTGCACCAGAACGTACTGGCCAGTGGCCGGGTTGAGCTTGAGTAGCTCGATGGTGGTGCCGTTGAGCAGGCTCAACAGGTTGGCGGAGTTGACCACCACCTGCAGGTCGGCCGTGGTGTCGGCGGCAACCGTGGTGGTGTAGGTGGCCTGACGGGTACCGATCAATGGCAGGTTCAGCGAGCCCAGCGTACTGCTGCTGGTGTCCACGCGGTTGTCCAGGGTGACCTGGCTGCTACCAACGTCGTTGACTGCGTCGACCACCGTGGCCGGTGCTCCGTAGTTGGTGTCGCTCCAGATTTCCGTGGCTTGCGGGCTGTCGATGCGCACGTACAGGTTGGCGGTATCGGACAGGCCGTTCGGGTGCACCAGCTGGTAGCTGAACACATCCACCTTGCCCACACTGTTCGGGCTGCCGTTGGGCGTGTAGGTGTAGCTGCCGTCCGCACTGATCACCAGGGTGCCGTACTGGCCCTGAACCGTCGTGGCGGTCCCGGCCGAGACGTAGCTGCCGTCTTTTAGTACTTGCAGCACGGCGGCGCTGTCCGGGCCACTGGCATCCACCGCGCCATCGGTACCCACGTCGGTAATGACGTTGCCGGAGGTAGCAATGCCGCTGCCGGTGAATTGGGTCAGGCTGGTGGAGACGATGTCCAGCGTGGTGCTCACTTCGGTGACCAGGCCGATGCCGCCACTGCCCACGGTCAGTCGGTAATCACCGGCTTGCAGCACGCCGATGTCCACCTGCAAGCCGATCGGCAGCACGATCAGGTCAAGCAGGCCCTGAGTGTTGCCGGTGGCGATGGTCACCCAAGCGCCGTTGGCGTCCTTCACCTGCAGGGTGAAGCTGGTGTTGTTGAGCAGTGCCAGCACGCTGTTGGTGGTCAGTGTGAGGGTAGGGTCGGCCGTGCTGCCTGCTGCCACCGTCCAGGTGTAGGTCTTGGAGAAGCCCGACAGCAGCGTGGTGAAGCTGTCGGTGTAGGTCTCCGTGGCGCTGACCGCTTCCAGGTTGACCGTGGCCGTGGCCAGGTTGTCACTGGCGATGACCGGTGCGTTGGCATCCACATCCGGTGCCGTGACGTTGACGTTGCCCGACACGTTGCCGCGCGGGTCGCTGAGGGTCACAGACAGGATCTGGCCGTTGTCCTGAGGCGGGCTCAGGGTCACGGTGAAGGTGCCGTCCGCCTGCACCGTTGCGGTTTGCAGCACGGTACCGCCGGCGCTGCGTACGGTTACGGTGGCACCCACTTCGCCCGTACCGGTGAGGGTACTGCCATCGGCACTGAACAGCAGGTTGCCGGCAGCCGCAGGCGGGGTCAGGTCCGGTGCGGTCAGCGCAGTGCCTGTGGACACGTTACCGGTGCTGTCGGTGAGGGTGACGCTGAGCGCCTGGTTGTCGATCTGCGCCGCGGCCAGGCTGACCACGAACAGGCCGTTGCTGCCCACCGTTGCGGTACCCAGTACGGTACCGGTGCTGTTGCGCACGGTGACCGTGCTGCCGATCTGGCCAGAACCACTGACCGAGGTGCCGTTGGCGTTGATGGTGGCCAGCGGGGCAGCTGGCGGGGTGGTGTCCGGCGCAGTCAGGCTGGTGCTGGCGGACAAGTTGCCGGCAGCATCGGCCTGGCGTACCACCAGCAGTTGCCCGTCGTTCTGTGGCGAGGTCAGGGTAATGCTGAAGGTGCCGTTGGCCTGTACCACTCCGGTACCGACCTGGCCGTTCGGGCCCTGGACGGTAACGGTAGCGCCCGCTTCACCGCTACCGGTAAGCACGGTGCCCGCGCCATCGATGGCGATGTTGGTAGGGGCAGCAGGTGGCTGCAGGTCTGCGGCGGTGTAGCTTGTGCTGCCGGACGCATTGCCTGCAGCGTCAGCCTGGCTCACGCCCAGAACCTGGCCGTTGAGCTGCGCGGCGTTCAGGTTGACGGTGAACACGCCACCGCCATTCACCACAGCCGTGCCGAGCACATTGTCGCTGGCATCACGCACTGTCACCGTGGCACCGGCTTCACCCGTGCCGCTCAGCACCAGGCCATTGACAGAGAGGCTGGTCACCACCGGGTTGGCCGGTGGCGTAATGTCAGCTGCTTGCAGGAAGGTCGGCTGCGATTCGCCGCCGACCAGTGCCACCGCTGTCACCGAAATGTGCTCGCCGTTGAGCTGGGCTGCGTCCAGCGTCAGGGTGAAGGAGCCGCCCAGGGTTGCGCTGCCTGTACCGATCAGGTTGCCTGCGGCATCGTACACGCGAATGCCCACACCGCTTGGTGCACTGCCTGTCAGGGTCAGGCCGTCGCTGCCCAAGGTCACGTCGGTTGGCGGCACGGGTGGTGCGATCAAGGGTGTGACGTAGGTCGCGACCGCAGACGTATTGATACCGTCGGACTGTGTCACTTCCAGGGTGGCGAGCGAGCCCGCCGCCGGCACCAGCGTTATCTGGAAGTTGCCAGCGGCATCCACCACGCCGGTGCCGATCACGCTTCCGTCGAGGCTGACGGTGACCGTGGCATTGGCTTCGCCTTTGCCGGTCAGCACGTTGAAGGTGTTGTTGATCGCCAGGTTGGTCACCAGGTCGGGTGGCGAGGTGTCGTTGGTCTGGTAAGGGACCGCCACCGAAGCGTTGCCGGCATCATCCGTGGACACCACCGTCAGCAACTGGCCATTGTTCTGTGCCGGGCTGATCGGCACAGTGAACTGGCCGTTCTCATCCACTTCCACCGTGCCCACGATGTTGTTGTCCGGGCCCCATACCGTGATGGTGGTGCCGGCTTCGGCCGTACCCGTCATCGATGTACCGGCTGCGTTGAGCAGCAGGTCGGTCGGCTGCACTGGTGGGGTCAGGTCTGGCGCAGTCACTGCCAGTGGTACCGACGGGTTGCCAGTGGCGTCCTGGGCGACGATGGTCAGCGTTTCGCCGTTGATTTGCGGGAGGTTCAGGTCAAGGACGAAGGTGCCGTCCGGTTCCACCGTTACCTGGCCCAGCAGGTCGCCGTTGTTGTTGACCACGGTGACGCGGGTGCCGGCTTCGGCGGTACCGGTCATCTGGGTACCGCTGTCGTTGATGACGGCGATCACGGTGGCAGGTGGTGTGGTGTCCGCCGCCGTGACCGAACTGATTGGCGAGATGTTCTCGGCTGCGTCGGTCAGGGTTACCTGCAGCACCTGGCCATTGAGCTGCGCTGCATCCAGCTCGACGATGAAGGTCCCGTCGGCGCCCACTGTGCCGGTACCGACCTGCGTGGTGCCGACGTACACGCGCACGGTGGCGCCCACTTCGCCGATACCGCCCAGCTCGTCACCTGCCGCATTGAGCTGCAGCTCTGTTGCAGCAGCTGGCGGCGTAAGGTCCGGCGCCTGTACGTTGACCGGCAGGCTGACGTTGCCGGGTGGGTCGGCCTGCAGCACCGACAGTGTCTGGTTGTTGATTTGTGCAGGTGACAGCTCGACGCTGAAACTGCCATCAGCAAGCACGATACCCGTGCCCAGTACGGTACCGGCTGCATTACTGACGATTACTGTGGCGCCGGCCTCGCCCAGGCCGCTGACCACACTGCCGTCGGCGTTGATCACCACCAGGGTGAGCGGGTCGGGTGGAGTGAAGTCCGGGGTTTGCAGAGTTGCCACTGCCGACACGTTGCCGGCCGCATCGGTCTGGGTGAAGCTGAGCAGCTCGGCGTTGCCCAGCGCCGGGTTCAGCGTGATGGTGAAGTGGCCACTGGCATCGACGGTGGCGCTGCCGATTTCCTCGCCTGCCGGGTTGGTCACGGTCACCAGCGCGCCTACTTCGCCGCGGCCGGTGAGGGTGACACCATCACCGGAAACGGCCAGTTCGCCTGGTGCCGTTGGCGGTGTGGTATCGGGTGCGGTGATGGCGCTGGCGGCAGACTGGTTGCCAGCCGCATCGGTCAGCACCACTTGCACCTGTTGGCCGTTGGCCTGCGGCGATGCGAGGTTGACCTGGAAGGTGCCGTCGGCGCGCACCGTTGCACTGCCCAGCACCGAACCATCAGCGGCGAGCACACGCACGGCGGCACCTGCTTCGCCGGTACCGTTCAGCAAGCTGCCACCCCCGGCGAAGGCCAGGTTGCCGGCAGCATCCGGCGCGACGCGGTCAGGGGCTGTCAGGCTGACGCTGTTGGACTCGTTGCCGGCCACATCGGACTGGCTGGCGCTGAGCTGTTCGCCGTTGACTTGAGCGGCGCTCAGGTCGACGTTGAAGTCGCCATTGGCATCGACCACGGCAGTGCCCAGGTCGATACCGCCTTCGCCAAGCACGGTAACGGTGGCACCTGCTTCACCGCGGCCACTGAGTATCAGGCCGTCGTTGGACAACACCAGGTTGGTCAGTGGCTGCGGTGCCGTGGTGTCCGGTGCCTGTAGGGTAGCGGGCAGCGATACGGTGCCATCGGTGCCCGTTGCGCTGACCTGCAGCACTTCGCCATTGGCCTGTGCACTGCCCAGATTGACAGTGAACGTGCCATCGTTACCGACCGGGCTGCTGCCGAGCAATACGCCGTTGGGGCCGTAGACCTTGACTGTATTGCCCGCCTCAGCGGTGCCGGTCACTGACAAGCCGTCGGCGGCCAATATCAGGTTGTCCGGCGTGGCCGGTGCCAGCACCCCTGGCGCAGTCACGCTTTGTGCCGGGGAGACGTTCTGTGCGGCATCGACCTGGACCACGCTCAGGCTTTCACCCGTGATCGCTGTCGGCGACAGGGACACGCTGAAGTGACCGTCAGCCGCCACTGTAACGTTGCCTAGCACGGTACCGTCTGGTGCCCGTACGGTCACAGTTGCGCCTGCTTCGCCATCGCCGGTGAGGGTGGCGCCATTGGCGGACACCGCCAGGTTGGTCACGGCAGCCGGCGGCGTGGTGTCGGCTGCGGTGTAAGGTGCGGCCGGCGACACGTTGCCGGCTGCGTCGGTGGCGGTTACCTGCAGCGTCTGGCCATTGGTCTGGGCACTGTTCAGGGTGACCTGGAAGGTGCCGTTGCTGCCCGCTACCGCTGTGCCCAGCACATTGCCGCTGGCATCGCGTACGGTCACGGTGCTGTTGGCTTCGGCGTTACCGGTCAGTTGCAGCCCGGTACCCGACAGGGCGAGTGCTGTCGGTGCCGTAGGCGGGGTGAAGTCCGGTGCGGTGACCGCCACGGCGGTGGAGGTGTTGTTGCCCGCGTCGGTCTGCGTAACGCTCAGGAGCTGGGCGTTGAGCTGGGCGCTGTTCAGGGTGAGGGTAAAGCTGCCATTGGCCGCTACCAGGCCGGTGCCGATGATGGTCCCGTCCGGGCCGTGAACGGTGACCGTGGCACCGGCTTCGCCCAGGCCGGTCAGGGTCAGGCCGTTGCTGTTCAGCACCACGTTGGTCAAAGGCGCGGGTGGGGTCAGGTCTGGGGTTGTCACATTGATCGCAGGCGAGGTGTTGCTGGCGGCATCCACTTGCGTCACGCCGATGACCTGGCCGTTTGCTTGTGGCGTGTCGAAGGTCACCGTGAAGCGACCGTCTGCGCCCACCGTGGCTGTGCCGAGCAAGGCGCCGGCGGCATTGCGTACCTGTACCGTGGCGCCCGCTTCACCGCTGCCGGAAAGCTGGCGGCCGTCCTGGCTCAACACCGGGTTACTGATGGCCGCCGGCGGTGTGTGGTCTGGCGTGGCCAGGCTGGCCGGGCCTGACACATTGCCCGCGGCATCGCTGAGGGTGACCTGTAGCGGGCTACCGGTGACCTGCGCGCTGGGCAGGGTGATCTGGAACTGGCCGCTCTGGTTGACGGTGCCAGTGGCGAGGATGGCGCCGCTGGCATCGCGCACGGTGACGCTGGCACCGGCCTCGCCCTGGCCGCTGAGCACGGTGGCTGCGCTGTTGAGGCTGAGGTTGCTGGCCGCCAGTGGTGCCTGCAGGTCAGGCGCTTGCAGGGTGGCCGCGAGCGAAACGTTACCTGCAGCATCAGCCTGGGTCACGATCAGGTTCTGCCCATTGGCCACGGCCGGCGAGAAGCTGACGCTGAACAGGCCATTGCTGTCCACGGTTGCAGTCCCCAGCAAGGTGCCTTGTGCGTCTGTCACGCGCACGGTTGCGCCCACTTCGCCTTGGCCGGTCAGCGTACTGCCGGTGGCGTTGAGGTTTACCTGCGTCGGCGCGTCAGGTGCCGTGGTGTCATTGGCCACGATAATGGCCGGCACCGAAGGTTGGCCATCGGCGGTAGCCTTGGCACTGACCTGCAAGGTCTGGGCGTTGAGCTGGGCGTCCTGGAAGAACACTCGGAAAGTGCCGTCGCTGCCGACCGTAGCGCTGCCCAGGGTGGCGCCCCCGGAGGTCACGGTAATCAGCGAGCCGACCGTACCTTGACCGGTCAGCAAAAAGCCGTCGGCGCTGATGGCAAGGGCCGAAGGCGTGGCCACTTCGGCACCTGTCGGGCCAGTCAGTGGTATTTCAGGCGATTCGTTGCCGGCAGGATCGATCACCACCACATCGACGGTTTCGCCTGATGCCAGGGGTGGGTCGACCGGTATCACGAAGGTGCCGTCCGGCCCTGCAGTTACAGTGCCGCGCACGGTGTCATCCGGGTTGCGGATTTCCACTGTGCTGCCAGGTTCGGCTGTGCCGCCGACCGAGCTGCCGTCCGGGCTTACGGTAAGGCCGGTGGCGGGCTCCGGGTTGGTTGTGTCCGGCGCAGTCACAGAGACCGGTGCCGAATCGTTGCCGGCTGCGTCCGTCACCACCACGGTCACGGTCTGGCCGTTGTTCTGCGGGGTATCCAACGGCACGCTGAAGCTGCCATCCGGGTTGACCGCAACGGTAATTACGTTGCCGGCCTCATCGCTCACAGTCACCGAACTGGCGCCCGGTGCGTTACCGGTCACAGCGGTGCCATCGCCGTTGACTGCAACGTCGGTGGGCAGTGCCGGTGGCGTGATGTCTGGCGCAATGATCTGGCTGGGCTGCGAAATGTTGCCGGCCGCATCGGTCAGCGTCACATCCAGGGGCTGGCCGTCCAGCTGTGCGGGCGACAGTGGGACCGTGAAGCTACCGCCAGCGGGCACGACGGTGGTGCCGACCAACGTGCCGTCGGCAAGCTTCACTTCCACCGTGGAGCCAGCTTCACCTGTACCTTGGATGGCGTTGCCGCCCGAGGTGATCGTGAGGTCGGCAGGCGCAGCTGGCGCAGTGCTGTCGTCAGCGGTGAAAGTGGCCGACGGCGAGGCATTGCCACCGCCATCGATCAGCACCACCGACAGCACTTCACCGTTGGTCTGTGCGGGGGAGAGTGCCACTTCGAACGTGCCGTCTGCATTCACCGGGAGGGTGCCTAGCAGGTCGCCCGCAGCGTTGCGTACCTCTACGGTGCTGCCTGCCTCGCCCTGCCCGCTGAGCAGTGTGCCGGTAGGGTCAAGGCCCAGACCTTGCGCCGGCAGCGGTGCCTCGAGGTCAGGTGCGGTCACGGTGCCAGCGGGCGAGCCGTTGCCGCTATTGTCCGCCTGAGTGACAGACAGCGTCTGGCCATTGAGCTGTGGCGGGTCGATTGCCACCTGGAAGGTGCCATCGGGCTGGACCGTTGCGGTGCCCAGTACTGCGCCGCCAGTGCCGGTCACGGTCACCTGCGCACCCGGCTCGCCGCTGCCGCTCAGGCTGCTGCCGTCGCCAGCCAGGACCAAATCGGTGGGGCTATCGGGTGCCTGGGTATCCGGTGCCAACAGGTCGACCGCCGCCGACAGGTTGCCGGCCGCGTCGCGTTGCTCCACGGTCAGAGCCTGGCCGTTGGTCTGCGGCGTGTCGAGGGTAATTTCGAAAGCGCCGCCAGCGCCGACCACTGTGCTGCCCAGCACGCTGCCGTCCGGTCCGCGCACGGTGACAGTAGCACCTGGTTCGCCGTTGCCGGTGATCGTGGTGCCGGTGCCGTCGATGGCCGGGCTGGTGACCACTTGCGGTGGGGTAGAGTCGGGTGCAGTGAAGTCCACTGGCCCTGCGCTGTTGCCCAGGTTATCGGTAGCTTCCACGGTCAGGCTTTCGCCATTGCGTTGTGGCGCGTTGAGGGTGACGTCGAATCGGCCGTCACCGCCCACGGTGGCAGTGCCCAGCACGTTGCCTTCGGCGTCACGCACGGTGACGATGGAGCCGCTTTGACCTTGGCCTGTGAGGTGAATGCCAGCGGTATCGATGGCCAGCCCGAAGGGTTGCAGCGGGCCGTCGGTATCGGGCGCCACGATGGTGGCGGTCGAGGTGTTGCCAGCCGGGTCGCGCAATACCACGTCCAGTTCCTGGCCGTCGGTCTGCGGTGGGTTCAGGACCACGCTGATCACACCGTCGGCACCGACCTGGGCGTTGCCCAGCACAGTACCGTCGGCGCTGATGACTTGCACGGTGGTGCCCGGTTCACCGCGACCGGTGAGCAGGTCGCCCTCGGCGTTCAGTTGCAGTTCGCTGGCTTCATTGGGCGGGGTGATATCGGGGGCGGTGATCTGGGTAGGCAGCGAACTGTTGCCAGCGCCGTCAATCGCCACGACATCCAGTGCCTCGCCGTTGGCCTGTGCGGGGGTCAGGCCGATGGTGAAGCTGCCATCCGGGCCGGCCTGGACGCTGCCCAGGACATTGCCCTGCGCGTCACGCACTTGCACCTGCGTATCTGCCGGTGCGGTACCGGAAACGCTGGAGCCGTCGCCGGCCACCACCACGCCGCTCGGGCTTTCGGGCAGCGGTGTATCGGCAACGGTCACACTGACCGCTGCCGAGGTATTGCCGGCGGCATCAGTCTGCACCAGCACGAGGTTCTCTCCGGCGGCCAGCGGTGCCTCCAGATCGACCACGAAGGTGCCGTTTGGCGCCACGGTGCCGGTACCGATGACTGCACCTTGGGCATCACGCACTTCCACCGTGGCACCGGGCTCGCCACGGCCCGAGACGGCCAGGCTGCCATCGCCTGCCACCACGTCGGCGACGATCGCTGGCGCGGTAATGTCCGGGGCCACGTAGCTCAGCGGCACCGAAGTGTTGCCTGCTGCATCAATCACCGTGATGGACAAGGTTTCGCCATTGGCCTGTGGCGGGTCGAGGGTCAGGCTGAAGCTGCCATCCGGCTCGGCAATGGCGCTACCGATCAGGTTGCCCGAGGCATCTTCAACCTCCACTCGGGCGCCTGCTTCTGCAGTGCCGACCAGGCTGTCGCCATTGCTCAGTACCAGGTCGGTTGGTTGCAGCGGTGCCACCAGGTCCGGCGCTGTCAGCGGGGTAGGTGTAGAGACGTTGCCGGCGGCGTCGGTCAGGGTCACTTGCAGGGACGAGCCATCCACCACCGGGGTGGGCAGTTGTACATTGAAGCTGCCATCGGGCTGAACGGTGCCGCTCACCAGCACCTGCCCCTGATCGTTGCGCACCTCCACGGTGGCGCCCGCTTCGCCGCGCCCGGAGACTGTGCGGCCATCGTTACTGATGGCCAGCTCGGTAGCGGGCTCCGGCGGTGTGGTGTCGCCGCCGTTGTCCACGATCGGTGCGGTGACGCTACCGGCCGTGGAGGCGTTGCCTGCGGCATCGGTGGCCGTCACCTGCAACTGCTCGCCTGCCACTTGTGGCGGAGTGAGGTCGATGCTGAAAGCGCCGCTGGCCCCCACCACGACACTGCCCAACACCGTGGTGCCGTCGGCGGCCAGCACACGGACGGTGCTGCCTGATTCGGCGCGGCCACTGACGACGCTACCATCGCCACTGATTGCGAGATCGCTGGGTGCCACAGGCGGGGTGATGTCTGGTGCGGCGACCTGCACCGGCAACGACGAGGTGCCGTTGTTGTCGATCGCCACCACGTCCAGCAACTCGCCATTGGCCTGGGCTGGTGTGAGCACCACGGTGAAGGTGCCTTCAGCCCCCACCACGATGCTACCGACCAGCGTGCCGTTGGCATCATGCACTTCCACACGGCTGCCTGCCGGAGCAGAGCCGCTGATGCTGCTGCCATCGGCGGCCACGACCAGTTCGCTCGGGCTGGTAGGCGTGACCACCAGTGGCACGTCGTAGGTCAGCGCTTCAGAGGCGTTGCCGCTCGGGTCGGTCTGTACCAGGCTCAGGCGTTCACCCGGCAGCGCAGCTGGATCGAGGTCGATCAGGAAAGTCCCGTTCGCGGTCACTGTGCCGGTACCGATCAGCGTGCCATTGGCATCGCGCGCCTCGACAGTTGCACCGGCTTCGCCGCGACCGCCCAGGGTCAGGCCGTCGGCGCCGACCACAATGTTGCTGACCACGGCAGGTGCGGTGATGTCCGGGGCATCGAACTGTAGGGGTGAAGAGACATTGCCGGCGGTATCGACCAGACGGATATCGAGGATTTCGCCATTGGCCTGGGCTGGCGACAGGGTAATGCTGAAGCTGCCGGTTTCATTGACCAGACCAGTGCCGAGCAAGTTGCCCGAGGCATCGAAGGCCTGCACTGTCGTGCCAGGCTCGCCGTTGCCGCTCAGGGTCACGCCGTCGGCCAAGGCCAGGCCGGTCGGCTGGGCCGGGGCCTGCAAGTCCGGGGTAGCCACCGACGCCGGTGCAGAAGCATTGCCGCTGGCATCAGTCAGCACCACTTGCAGGTTGCTGCCATCTTTCACCGGTGGGTCGAGGGTGATCTGGAAGGTACCGTCCGGGTTGACCGAGCCGCTGGCCAGTACATTGCCCTGGGCATCGCGCACCTGCACGCTGGCACCGGCTTCGCCGCGACCATTGAGCTGGGCGCCGGCCAGGTCGACTACCAGGTTGGTCGCGGCATCCGGTGGGGTGATGTCGCCACCGTCGATGTCCGGCGCGGTGATGTCGCCAGCCGTGGAGGTGTTGCCTGCCGCATCGGTGGCGGTGACTTGCAGCACCTCGCCGTCTACCTGTGGCGGGTCGAGGGGGATGCTGAAACTGCCAGTGGCGTCGACCACCACACTACCCAGCACGGTGGTGCCATCGGCGGCCATCACACGCACGGTGCTGCCCACTTCAGCGCGGCCGGTGACCACGCTGCCGTCGGCATTGATCACCAGTTCGCTCGGGGTGACCGGCGGGGTGATGTCCGGTGCGGTGACCTGCACGGGTAGCGATGTAGCGCCGCTGCCGTCGATGGCCACCACGTCCAGCAATTCGCCGTTGGCCTGGGCCGGGTTGAGGATGACGGTGAAGGTGCCATCGACACCTGCCACGACACTGCCGACCAGTGTGCCGTTGGCATCGTGTACTTCCACGCGGCTGCCTGCCGGGGCTGTACCGGTGATGCTGACGCCGTTCTCAGCAACTACCAGGTCGCTTGGGCTGGCGGGCGCAGTGGTTACCGGAACTTCATATTGCAGGGCCTCGGAGGCGTTGCCGCTCGCATCGGTTTGCACCAGGCTCAACTGAGCGCCCGGCTGGGCAGCCGGGTCCAGGTCGACCTCGAAGGTGCCGTTGGCGCCGACGGTGCCGGTACCGATGACAGTGCCGTTGGCATCACGTACTTGTACGGTAGCACCCGCTTCGCCCCGGCCACTGAGCACCAGGCCATCGGCGCCGACCACGATGTTGCTGACAGTAGCTGGCGGCGTGATGTCCGGTGCAGTGAACGCCAGCGGCGTCGAACTATTGCCGGCGGTGTCCACCACGCGAATGTCCAGTGCTTCACCATTGGCCTGGGCGGGGAACAGCGTGACGCTGAAGGTGCCGTCTTCGTTGACCAGGCCTGTGCCGATCAGGCTGCCGATGGCATTGCGCACCTGTACGGTGGCACCGGGCTCGCCGCGGCCGGTGAAGGTCACACCATCAACCAAGGCCAGCTCGGTTGGCTGCGCCGGGGACTGCAAGTCTGGCGCGGCGACTGAACCGGGTTGCGAGACATTGCCGGCAGCGTCGGTCAGGGTCACTTGCAGGGTACTGCCATCGGTGATGGCCGGGTTCAAGGTGATGGCGAAGGTGCCATCTGGGTTGACCGTGCCCGTGGCAACCACGGTGCCTGCGCCATCGCGCACCTGAAGGCTGGAACCGGCTTCACCGCGACCGGTCAGCTGGCTACCGGCAGTGTTGACCACCAGGTTGGTCGGGGCCTCCGGAGGCGTTGTGTCGCCGCCATCGATGTCCGGAGCAGTAAGGCTGCCGGCGGTGGAGGCGTTGCCTGCTGCATCGGTGGCGGTGACTTGCAGCACCTCGCCGTCTACCTGTGGCGGGTCGAGGGTGATGCTGAAGCTGCCGGTAGCGCCCACTGCCACGCTACCCAGCACAGTGGTGCCGTCGGCGGCCAGCACGCGTACGGTGCTGCCCGGTTCGGCACGGCCGGTGACCACGCTGCCGTCGGTATTGATCACCAATTCGGTCGGTGCGGCAGGGGCGGTGATGTCGGGGGCGGTGATCTGGGTGGGCAGTGAGGAAACGCCGCCATCATCGATGGCGACCACGTCCAGCAGTTCGCCGTTGGCCTGGGCCGGGTCGAGGGTTACGGTGAAGCTGCCGTCGGGGCCAGCCACCACACTGCCAATCAGCGTGCCGTTGGGGTCATGCACTTCCACGCGGCTGCCGGCCGGCGTGTTACCGGTCAGGGTAGTGCCATCAGCATCGATGACCAGATTGCTCGGGCTGTCGGGCGCGGTGGTCAGTGGGACGTCGTACTCAGTAGCCACGGAAGCATTGCCGCTTGGGTCGGTTTGCACCAGGCTCAACTGCTCGCCCGGCTGCGCGGCCGGATCCAGATCGATCAGGAAGGTGCCATTGGCTCCCACAACACCCGTGCCGATCACGGCGTCATTGGCATTGCGCACTTCGACGGTGGCGCCGGGTTCGCCGCGACCGCTCAGGGCCAGGCCATCAGCGCCGACGGCAATATTGGTTACTGCCTCAGGCGGAGTGATGTCCGGCGAATCGAATTGCAATGGAGCAGAGCTGTTACCGGCGGCATCCACCAGACGTACATCGAGTGCTTCACCATTGGCCTGAGCAGGCGACAGGGTGAGGCTGAACAGGCCGTCGGCCCCGGCGACACCGGTGCCAATCAGGTTACCGCCGGCATCGCGCACCTGCACGGTAGCACCAGGCTCACCGCGACCGGTGAAGGTGACGCCATCGGCCAGGGCCAGGTCAGTCGGTTGTGCGGGCGGCAGCAGGTCTGCCGAGGTGACCGAGCCTGGTTGCGATACGTTGCCGGCGGCGTCGGTGAGGGTGACTTGCAAAGTACTGCCGTCGTTCACGGCAGGGTCCAGGGTGACGGTGAAGGTGCCATCCTCGGCGACAGTGCCAGTCGCGAGGATGTCGCCGGCCGCGTCACGCACCTGCACGGTGGTGCCCACTTCGCCTCGACCACTGAGTTGGCTGCCGGCAAGGCCGATCACCAGATTGGTCGGGGTCTCCGGTGGCGTTGTGTCGCCGCCGTCGATGTCCGGCGCGGTAAGGTTGCCGGCGGTGGAGGCGTTGCCTGCCACATCGGTGGCGGTGACTTGCAGCACCTCGCCGTCTACCTGTGGCGGGTCAAGGGTGATGCTGAAGCTGCCGGTAGCGCCCACTGCCACGCTACCCAGCACAGTGGTGCCGTCGGCGGCCAGCACGCGTACGGTGCTGCCCGGTTCGGCACGGCCGGTGACCACGCTGCCGTCGGTATTGATCACCAATTCGGTCGGTGCGGCAGGGGCGGTGATGTCGGGGGCGGTGATCTGGGTGGGCAGTGAGGAAACGCCGCCATCATCGATGGCGACCACGTCCAGCAGTTCGCCGTTGGCTTGTGCGGGATTCAGTTCGATGCTGAAGCTGCCATCGGCGTTGGCAATGGCACTGCCAATCAACGTGCCGTTGGCATCATGCACCTGCACACGGCTGCCGGCTGGCGCGGTACCGGTGAGGGTGATGCCATCAGCATCGATGGCCAGATTGCTTGGGCTGTCGGGCGCGGAGGTCAGTGGGACGTCGTACTCGGTAGCCACGGACGCATTGCCGCTTGGGTCGGTCTGCACCAGGCTCAATTGCTCGCCCGGCTGTGCGGTCGGGGTGAGGTCGATCAGGAAGGTGCCATTGGCACCCACGACACCCGTGCCGATCACGGTGCCATTGGCATCGCGTACTTCGACGGTGGCGCCGGGCTCGCCGCGACCGCTCAGGGCCGTGCCACCTGGGCCGACCAGGATGTCGGTGACCGCATCGGGCGATGTGATATCCGGGGCTGTGAACTCCAGCGGTATCGAACTGTTGCCGGCGGCATCCACCAGACGCACGTCGAGTGCTTCACCATTGGCCTGGGCCGGCGACAGGGTGAGGCTGAACAGGCCGTCGGCTCCGACGACACCAGTACCGATGACAGCACCGCCGACATCGCGCACCTGCACGGTAGCGCCGGGCTCGCCGCGACCGGTGAAGGTGACGCCATCGGCCAGGGCCAGGTCAGTCGGTTGTGCGGGCGGCAGCAGGTCGACCGAGGTGACCGAGCCCGGTTGCGATACGTTGCCGGCGGCATCGGTGAGGGTGACCTGCAAGGTGCTGCCGTCGTTCACGGCAGGGTCCAGGGTGACGGTGAAAGTGCCATCTGCAGCGACGGTGCCGGTTGCGAGGATGTTGTCGGCTGCGTCACGCACCTGCACGGCAGTGCCGGCTTCGCCTCGGCCATTGAGTTGGCTGCCGGCAAGGCCGATCACCAGATTGGTCGGGGCTTCAGGCGGGGTGGTATCGCCGCCATCGATGTCCGGGGCGGTGACCGAGCTGGCTACGGAGGCATTACCAGCGGCATCGGTCGCGGTGGCCTGCAGGACTTCACCATCAATCTGCGGTGGGGTGAGGTTGATGCTGAACGCCCCGGTCGGGCCGACCACGGTAGCGCCCAGTTCGGTGCCATCGGCAGCCAGGATACGCACGGTGCTGCCCGGTTCGGCACGGCCGGTGATAACGCTGCCGTCTGCGCTCACAGCCAGTTCGGTCGGTGCGGCAGGGGCGGTGATGTCGGGGGCGGAGATCTGGGTGGGCAGCGAGGAAACGCCGCCGTCATCGATGGCGACCACGTCCAGCAGTTCGCCGTTGGCCTGGGCCGGCTCGAGGGGTACGGTGAAGCTGCCGTCGGGGCCAGCCACCACAGTG
Source organism: Pseudomonas sp. BP6 (assembly GCF_017875935.1). Taxonomy (NCBI): domain Bacteria; kingdom Pseudomonadati; phylum Pseudomonadota; class Gammaproteobacteria; order Pseudomonadales; family Pseudomonadaceae; genus Pseudomonas; species Pseudomonas sp. BP6. Next base: position 4,414,331 of record NZ_JAGINI010000001.1, on the reverse strand, counting down.
CCAATCAGCGTGCCGTTGGCGTCATGCACTTCCACACGGGTGCCAGCCGGCGCGGTACCGGTGAGTGTGGTGCCATCAGCATCAATGGCCAGATTGCTTGGGCTGTCGGGCGCGGTGGTCAGTGGTACGTCGTACTCGGTAGCCACGGAAGCGTTGCCGCTTGGGTCGGTCTGCACCAGGCTCAACTGCTCGCCCGGCTGCGCGGCCGGATCCAGATCGATCAGGAAGGTGCCATTGGCTCCCACAACACCCGTGCCGATCACGGTGCCATTGGCATCGCGAACTTCGACGGTGGCGCCGGGCTCGCCGCGACCGCTCAGGGCCAGGCCATCAGTGCCCACCGTAATGTTGCTCACCGCCTCAGGCGGGGTGATGTCCGGCGCATCGAATTGCAGTGGTACCGAGGCGTTGCCGGCGGCATCCACCACGCGAATGTCCAGAGCTTCACCATTGGCCTGGGCGGGGAACAGCGTGACGCTGAAGGTGCCGTCTTCGTTGACCAAGTCAGTGCCAATCAGGTTGCCGGCAGCATCGCGCACCTGCACGGTAGCACCAGGCTCACCGCGACCGGTGAAGGTGACGCCATCGGCCAGTGCCAGGTCGGTCGGTTGTGCGGGCGGCAGCAGGTCTGCCGAGGTGACCGAGCCCGGTTGCGATACGTTGCCGGCGGCGTCGGTGAGGGTGACCTGCAAGGTGCTGCCGTCGTTCACGGCAGGGTCCAGGGTGACGGTGAAAGTGCCATCCGCGTCGACGGTGCCAGTCGCGAGGATGTTGCCGGCCGCGTCACGCACCTGCACGGTGGTGCCCACTTCGCCTCGACCACTGAGTTGGCTGCCGGCAAGGCCGATCACCAGATTGGTCGCGGTCTCCGGTGGCGTTGTGTCGCCGCCGTCGATGTCCGGCGCGGTAAGGTTGCCGGCGGTGGAGGCGTTGCCTGCCACATCGGTGGCGGTGACTTGCAGCACCTCGCCGTCTACCTGTGGCGGGTCGAGGGTGATGCTGAAGCTGCCGGTAGCGCCCACTGCCACGCTACCCAGCACAGTGGTGCCGTCGGCGGCCAGCACGCGTACGGTGCTGCCCGGTTCGGCGCGGCCGGTGACCACGCTGCCGTCGGCATTGATCACCAACTCGGTCGGTGCGGCAGGGGCGGTGATGTCGGGGGCGGTGATCTGGGTGGGCAGTGAGGAAACGCCGCCGTCATCGATGGCGACCACGTCCAGCAGTTCGCCGTTGGCTTGTGCGGGATTCAGTTCGATGCTGAAGCTGCCATCGGCGTTGGCAATGGCACTGCCAATCAACGTGCCGTTGGCATCATGCACCTGCACACGGCTGCCGGCTGGCGCGGTACCGGTGAGGGTGATGCCATCAGCATCGATGGCCAGATTGCTTGGGCTGTCGGGCGCGGAGGTCAGTGGGACGTCGTACTCGGTAGCCACGGACGCATTGCCGCTTGGGTCGGCCTGTACCAGACTCAACTGCTCGCCCGGCTGCACCGCCGGATCCAGATCAATCAGGAAGGTGCCATTGGCTCCCACAACACCTGTGCCGATCACGGTGCCATTGGCGTCGCGCACTTCGACAGTGGCGCCGGGTTCGCCGCGACCGCTCAGGGCCAGGCCGTCAGCGTCGACGGCAATGCTGCTCACCGCATCGGGCGGGGTAATGTCCGGCGCATCGAATTGCAGTGGGGTAGAGCTGTTACCGGCGGCATCCACCAGACGCACGTCGAGTGCTTCACCATTGGCCTGGGCCGGCGACAGGGTGAGGCTGAACAGGCCGTCGGCCCCGACGACACCAGTACCGATGACAGCACCGCCGGCATCGCGTATCTGCACGGTAGCGCCGGGCTCACCGCGACCGGTGAAGGTGACGCCATCGGCCAGGGCCAGGTTGGTCGGTTGTTCAGGGGCTGTAGTATCAGGGGTGTCGACGTCCGGTGCCGTGATGCTGGCAACTGGCGAGCTATTGCCAGCCGCGTCTGCGGCGCTGATCTCCAGGGCCTGGCCGTCGATTTGTGGCGGTTGCAGAGTGATGCTGAACTGGCCGTCGACACCGGCCACAGCAGTGCCCAGCAATACGCCACCTGCGCCTCGTACGGAAACCGTCGAGCCGGGCTCGGCACGACCGGTGAGCGTGGTGCCCTGTTCATTGATAGCCAGGTCGGTCGGCGCCAGTGGTGCCGTTGCGTCCGGCGCAGTGACAGTGCCAGGCGCCGAGACATTGCCGGCGGCGTCGGTCAGGGTGACATCAAGGTTTTCGCTGTTGATCTGCGGCGCACTCAACGTCACGTCGAAGTTGCCGTCGGCACCCACTGTGCCGCTGCCGATCAGGTTGCCGGCGGCGTCGCGGATGTTCACCGTGGTGCCTGCTTCGCCACGGCCGGTCAGACGCAGGCCATCCGGTGAAACCAGCAGGTCGATCGGCGTGGCCGGTGCGCTGGTGTCGGGGTCGGAACCGCCGCTGCTGCCCCCGCCTCCATTGTCCGCCGCTGCTGCCGCGCCGCCCACGCCGAGCAGGCTGAGCCCGGCAATCGCCCAAGTTGGCATGGCGCTGCCTGCAGTACCGATGCCCGCAACCAGTTCGTCCAGCGAGGCCACTTCTTCGAAGGTGAAACCGGTGAACGCTGCCGCATCGTACTGGGCATGCCACAGGGTGCCGTCTTCGCCGACGAAGACCATATCGCTGCCGACGCCGGCCTGGTCCACGGCGAAGAAGTTACCGATGGTGACTTTTTCACCCGACTTCAGGGTGACGATCAGGTCCTGCCCGCGTTGGGTAACGGTGGCCACTTTGTCGGGAGATACCGGTATCTGAACGACGCTTGGTGCTTTGAGATTGATATTGCCCCAGGCGCTCTGAGTGGCGACTTCGGATTGCTTATCGGCGACGACGATGTTGTCCATGGATGCTCCCTGCTGATATCCGGATCCCCCGGCCCGAGTGTTCGGGCCATAACCGGCGTAACAGAACCCTGTGAGGGGTTTTACGCACAGCCTCGACCAGGCAGTCGACAAACGGGTGGTTAGGGAGATATAGCAGCCGGTGGGGAAGCAACCAGATGGCTTTCTGGGTTAATCCTTTGGTAGAAAAAGCCTCAGCGAAGCCCTAGCCTGCGGGCCAAACGGCTCAGGTTTGCGCGGTCCAGACCGAGTTCGCGGGCCGCTGCTGCCCAGTTGTCCTGATGCCGCTGCAGGCAGGCTTCGATCACCTGTCGCTGGTAAATATCGACGGCTTCACGCAAGCCGCCTTCGGGCGGGGTAACCACTTGCAGCGGTGCAGCGGGGGAGGGCAGTGTGCCTGGCATCGCTGTCGACACACGCAGGTCCAGGTCGATGGCGTCGAGGGTGAGGATACGTGGGCGATCAGGGTGCTGGCCTAGCGCCTTGAGTGCCGAGCGGCCGATCAGGTGTTCCAGTTCGCGCACATTGCCTGGCCAGTCGTAGTCGATCAACGCGGCTTGGGCCTCATGGCTCAGGCGCAGGCTGTTCAGGCCCAGCCGTGAACGGTTCTGTTCGAGGAAGTAGCCCGCCAATAGCAGCACGTCTCGCCCACGTTCGCGCAACGGTGGCACGTGCAGCGGGTATACGCTGAGGCGGTGATAGAAGTCGGCGCGGAAGTTGCCCGTACGCACCTCGGCAGCCAGGTCGCGGTTGGTCGCTGCGATCAGACGCACGTCGACCCGGTGCTCGCGGTCCGAACCCAGGCGCTGCAGTTGGCCGCTTTGTAGCACGCGTAACAGCTTCGCCTGCACCGTCAGCGGCAGTTCGCCCACTTCGTCGAGGAACAGTGTTCCGCCGTTGGCCAGCTCGAACTTGCCGCGGCGCTCGCCATGCGCACCGGTGAAGGCGCCGCGCACATGGCCGAACAGTTCGCTTTCCACCAAGGTGTCGGGCAGGGCGGCACAGTTGAGGCTGATCAGCGGCTTGTCGGAGCGGCTACTGGTCTGGTGCAGGGCCTGGGCCACCAGCTCCTTGCCGACGCCGGTCTCGCCGGTAATCAGCACGGTCAGGTCGCTGCTGCCGACCAGACGAATTTCTTCCACAAGGCGTTTGTGCGCGGGGCTCTGGCCAATCAGCTCTCTATTCTGGCTGCTGGCCTGGCGGTAGAGCTCGGCGCGATGGTGCTCGTTTTCGGCGCGCAGGGCCAGGTGCTCGATACGCTCGGCCACGGTAACGGTGGCGGCCGCCAAGCTGGCAAAAGCCTGCAGGGCATCCAGTTCCAGGCTCTGGAACTGCCCGGGGGTGAGGGCGTCGAGGGTGAGCAGGCCCCATGGGCGCTCATCGACCATCAACGGGCAGCCCATGCAGTCGTGCACTTCGAGGTCCGCATCGGGGGCGTGGACCAAACCATCGTAGGGGTCGGGCAGTTCGGAATCGCTGGCGAAACGGGTGGGCTCCGGGCGGCTGAGCAGTATCTGGAAACGCGGGTGTTCGCTGACCCGAAAGCGCCGGCCGAGGGTGTCGGGGCTAAGGCCATCCACTGCCAGCGGTACCAGCCATTCGCCATCCAGTCGCAGCAGTGCTGCGGCATCGCACGGCAGCAGGCCACGCATGGCTTGCAACAGGCGGCGGTAGCGTTCCTGGTCGGGCAAATCGCGGGACAGGTCGCTGACCAGAGGCAGCAGGGCGGTGAGCAGTGGCTTTGTAGTCATATGGACTCCTATGGGTCGATATGACTATACGCGGGGGTAGGTCGTTTTGACATGACCTGCATCAAGCCCCTGATTTTGCTGGCGTTAAAAGTTGGCACGATTGCTGTAATGGCATGGGCAGTCATTTGAAGCCACAGGCTCAGGAGTTGTTGCAATGCTCAATGCCGAACAACGTGCAATCATCAAGGCCACTGTACCCCTGCTGGAAAGCGGCGGCGAAGCACTGACCACCCACTTCTACAAGATGATGCTCAGCGAGTACCCCGAGGTACGGCCGCTGTTCAACCAAGCCCACCAGGCCAGCGGCGATCAGCCGCGTGCGCTGGCTAACGGCGTGTTGATGTATGCCCGCCATATCGACCAACTGGAGCAACTGGGCGGCCTGGTCGGGCAGATCATCAACAAGCATGTTGCCCTGCAGATTCTGCCGCAGCACTACCCGATTGTCGGAAGCTGCCTGCTGCGCGCCATCGAAGAAGTGCTGGGCAAGGACATTGCCACCCCTGCGGTGATCGACGCCTGGGGCGCGGCCTATGGCCAGCTGGCCGACATTCTGATTGGCGCTGAAGAAAACCTTTATAAAGAGAAGGAAGAGGCCGAGGGTGGCTGGCGCGGTACACGTGAATTCCGCCTGGTACGCCGTGAGCAGGAAAGCAGCGAGATCGTTTCGTTCTACTTCGCCCCGGTGGACGGCATGCCGGTGCTCAAGGCAGAACCTGGCCAGTACATCGGCCTGAAGCTTGACATTGACGGTGCCGAGCAGCGCCGTAACTATTCCCTGTCGGCGCTGTGCGACGGCAAGGAATACCGCATTAGCGTCAAGCGCGAGGCGGGCGGCAAGGTCTCCAATTACCTGCACGATGATTTGGTGGTCGGCGATACCCTGCAACTGTTCCCGCCTGCGGGGGACTTCACCCTGGCAGCCAGCGACAAGCCGCTGGTGCTGATCAGCGGAGGGGTGGGCATTACCCCGACCCTGGCAATGCTGCAGGCAGCACTGCAAACCCGGCGCGAGGTGCATTTCATCCACTGTGCGCGTAACGGCGCGGTGCATGCCTTCCGGGACTGGATCGATGGTTTGGCGGCGCGTCATCCACAGCTCAAGCGCTTCTACTGCTATGCCGAGCCGGAAGGTGGCGCTGCGGCCGATGCCGTGGGTTTGCTCAGTGAAGACCTACTCGCCGAGTGGCTGCCGCAAGAGCGTGACGTGGATGCCTACTTCCTCGGACCCAAGGGCTTCATGGCGGCGGTCAAGCGCCAGCTGAAGGGCCTGGGGGTGCCGGAGCAGCAGAGCCGCTACGAGTTCTTCGGGCCGGCGGCAGCGCTGGAGTGATGTAGCGCCTGTGCCGGCCTCTTCGCGGGCAAGCCCGCTCCCACAGGTATTGCACCGGTCTTGAATGTGGTGCCGTCTGTAGGAGCGGGTTTACCCGCGAAAGGGCCGGTACAGGCCTATAGCGTACTAGCCCCCCGCTGCAGCACACCTTTCTGCCTATATATAAAGAAGAGATGAAAACACCTGCGCAGCTTTCATCCTTAATCGTCCTTTAATCACGGTATCCTTCACTCCCGGGTGTCGAGGGGCTTGCCCCTGCGCGGCACCTGGGCAGCCGTTTTTTGCCGCCTGGCGTTGAACCGACGTCGTTGCGGCCGGTCTCAGCCACACCGGATAGCCCTGCGCAGTGCTACCGCGCCGCTTCCTCGGCACGCTCACAGGCCCTGCCCAGCGTGTAGACTTGCGCCCAGGCAGGCGGACCACGCTGCCACTATCCATCGAAGGAACCGGCAATGAACGAACAAACATCGCGCCTGAATCGGGAACGGCGCTTTCTGGTGCTGTTGGGCCTGATCTGCCTCTCGCTGATCGGCGGTGCCCTCTACATGCAAGTGGTGCTGGGCGAGGCACCTTGCCCGTTGTGCATCCTGCAACGTTATGCACTGCTGTTCATTGCCGTGTTTGCCTTCATCGCGGCGGCGATGCCCGGGCGCCGCAGCCTGACCTTCTTCGAAGCGCTGGTGGTGATCAGTGCAATTGGCGGAATCGTTGCGGCCGGCAACCATGTGTATATACTCGCCAACCCCATGGTCAGTTGCGGTATCGATACCTTGCAGCCGATCGTGGATGACCTGCCACTGGCAAAGCTGTGGCCACTGGCATTTCAGGTCGACGGCTTCTGCAGCACACCCTACCCGCCGATCCTCGGTCTGTCGCTGGCGCAATGGGCACTTGTGGCGTTCGTGCTGACCGCCGTCCTGGTTCCGCTCGGTATCTACCGCAACCGACGCCAGGTTTAGACAAAAGTCCCGAATTGCATGGGGTCTTTTGCACCGCATGAGGAGAGGGAAAAGTTGCGCACCGCTTGATCCAGATCAATCCCTAAGCCTTGCAGAATGCGGCTTTGAGGCCTGGCAAGCGGGGTGCGACAAACTGTCGCGAAGTTGAATTCTTGAGCATCATTGTTACGGATTCTGTAAAAGACTGTTGCTCAATAAGTCATAGTCAAGGGTTGGCGACCTATCTACAATCGCCCCCAATTTCCGTTCGGCACTGCTTGCGAGTCGCAGGATTGAAGGAAGCCTCAGCGCTCCTTTTTGCTGACTTCGTCAAGTTTCGCCCAACGGCGATACCGGGCGGACACCCCTCCGCGTTTTCCCGCACCAAATGGACTTGGTCTGAAGTACAGGCCTGTTGCCTACGAAACCATAAGCACCGCTAACCCGCTTGAAGCCAAGGTCCTGCAGTCGGACCCCAGGCAGGAGTGAGTACGGGCGCGAAATGCCTCACTTGGCAGGACGAAGTGTTGGCTACCAAAACACAAATTGCATTGAAGCAAGCTGATCTAGAGGTCGTGAGATGAGTAAAAAGCGTTACCCCAGACTGTTTGGCATATTGCCCTTTTTAGGCATGCTTTTACTCAGTGGGTGCAACTGGACCCTGCTCGACCCGAAGGGCCAGGTCGGCATTGAGCAAAAGAACCTGATCCTGATCGCTACCGGCCTGATGCTGCTGGTGGTAATTCCTGTCATCATCATGACCCTGGCGTTCGCCTGGAAGTACCGTGCTTCCAACAAGGCAGCCACCTACACCCCTGACTGGTCGCACTCGACCAAGATCGAGGCCGCGGTGTGGATCATCCCGATCCTGATCATCATCGCCCTGGGTTACGTCACCTACCACTCCACCCACAAGCTGGACCCTTATCGTCCGCTGGATTCGGACGTTAAGCCGATTCAGATCGACGTGGTCGCGCTGGACTGGAAGTGGCTGTTCATCTACCCGGAGCAGGGCATTGCCACGGTCAACAAGATCGTCTTCCCGGCTAACACCCCGGTCAACTTCCGCGTCACTTCCGACGCTGTGATGAACTCGTTCTTCATCCCAGGCCTGGGCGGCCAGATCTACGCCATGGCCGGCATGACCACCAAGCTGCACCTGATCGCTAACGAAAATGGCGAGTTCGACGGTATCAGCGCCAACTACAGCGGTGCTGGCTTCACCGGCATGAAATTCAAGGCTACTGCCACCTCTCAGGAAGACTTCGACAAGTGGGTCGCTGAAGTCAAGCAGTCGCCGAAGAAGCTGGACAAGGCCGAATACGCTGCCTTGGCCAAACCAAGCGAAAACAACCCGGTCGCGCTGTATAGCGAGGCTTCGCCTGAGCAGTTCCAGCTGATCGTCGACAAGTACGAAGGCATGAACCGCGGTCGTAGCCACGAAGAAGCAGGCAGCACAGATCTGGCCACAACCAAGGGTGTGGAATCGAGTATGCAACCAGCTGCCGGTGCAGAGGAGTAAGAGATGTTCGGTAAACTAAGCCTGGAGGCGATACCCTATCACGAGCCGATAGTCATGGTGACGCTTGCCATGATCGCGCTCGGCGGTATCGCTGTCGTCGGTCTTATCACCTATTTCCGCAAGTGGACCTACTTGTGGAGCGAGTGGCTGACTACTGTCGACCACAAAAAGATCGGCGTGATGTACATCATCGTCGCGATGGTCATGCTGCTGCGCGGCTTCGCCGACGCCATCATGATGCGTACCCAGCTGGCTGCCGCAACCGGCGGCTCCGAAGGCTACCTGCCGCCTGAACACTATGACCAGATCTTCACCGCTCACGGTGTGATCATGATCATCTTCATGGCGATGCCGTTCTTCACCGGTCTGATGAACCTGGCGGTTCCTCTGCAGATCGGTGCACGTGACGTTGCCTTCCCGTTCCTGAACTCCCTGAGCTTCTACCTGCTGCTGGCAGGCGTGCTGCTGGTCAACATCTCGCTGGGCGTTGGTGAATTCGCCAAGACCGGCTGGGTTGCCTATCCGCCGCTCGCGGGCATTCAGTACAGCCCTGGGGTGGGTGTCGACTACTACATCTGGGCGCTACAGCTATCCGGATTGGGTACGACACTTACCGGCGTGAACTTCCTCGTCACCGTGATGAAGATGCGCGCACCTGGCATGAAGCTGATGGACATGCCGATCTTCACCTGGACCTGCACCTGGGCCAACGTACTGATCGTCGCTTCGTTCCCGATCCTGACTGCTGCACTCGCTCTGCTGACTGTTGACCGTTATCTGGACTTCCACATCTTCACCAACGAGCTTGGTGGGAACCCGATGATGTACGTCAACCTGTTCTGGGCGTGGGGTCACCCTGAGGTTTACATCCTGATCCTGCCGGCCTTCGGCGTGTTCTCGGAAGTAACTTCGACGTTCTCTGGCAAACGCCTGTTCGGCCACCACTCGATGATTTACGCATCGGGCGCGATCGCCATCCTCGGCTTTGCTGTATGGCTGCACCACTTCTTCACCATGGGTGCCGGCGCCAGCGTCAACACCTTCTTCGGCCTGGCGACGATGCTGATCTCCATTCCGACCGGTGTGAAGCTGTTCAACTGGCTGTTCACCATGTACCAAGGCCGTGTGCGCTTCACCGCACCGATGCTCTGGACCCTGGGCTTCATGGTCACCTTCTCCATCGGTGGCATGACTGGCGTACTGCTGGCCGTTCCGGGTGCTGACTTCGTCCTGCACAACAGCCTGTTCGTAATTGCGCACTTCCACAACGTGATCATCGGTGGCGCGGTATTCGGCTACATCGCCGGTTTCGCCTTCTGGTTCCCGAAAGCCTTCGGCTTCACCCTGAACGAGAAGTGGGGCAAAGCTGCCTTCTGGTTCTGGCTGTCGGGCTTCTACGTTGCGTTCATGCCGCTGTACGCCCTGGGCTTCATGGGCATGACCCGTCGTCTGAACCACTCCGACAACCCACTGTGGGAACCCTACCTGTACGTAGCCGTTGTCGGCGCCGTGCTGATCCTGTTCGGTATCGCTTGCCAGCTGATCCAGATCTTCGTTTCGGTCCGCGACCGCAACCAGAACCTGGACGTGACCGGCGACCCATGGGGCGGCCGTACCCTGGAATGGTCGACTTCTTCGCCACCTCCGTTCTACAACTTCGCTCACATGCCTGAGAAAGTTGGCCTGGACTGCTGGCACGAAGCCAAGGAAGCAGGCGTTGCGTACAAGGCTCCGGCCAAGTACGAAGCCATTCACATGCCGAGCAACACCGCTACCGGTCTGTTCATGGGCCTGTTCCTGACCGTCTTCGGCTTCGCCTTCATCTGGCACATCTGGTGGCTGGTTGGCGCGAGCCTGGTTGCAACCATCGCTGTCTTCGTTCGCCACGCTGCACGTGACGACCAGGGCTACATGGTTCCGGCCGAAGAAGTGGCGCGCATCGAAGGCGAGCGTATGAAAGCGCTGGCCAAAGCAGGTGCTCTGCCTGCCGGCGCACGTGTCGAATCGTTTGAGCGGGTGTAATCAATGTCCAGTCAAGTAATGCACGGCGCTGCTCATGGTCACGACCATGGGCACGACGACCACCACCACGACTCGGGCCAGATGACCGTACTGGGCTTCTGGCTGTACCTGATGACCGACTGCATCCTGTTTGCGTCGCTCTTCGCCACCTACGCGGTGCTGTCCGGCAGTTTTGCCGGCGGCCCGTCGGGTCATGACATCTTCCAGCTCGATTTCGTAGCTGTTGAAACGCTGCTCCTGCTGCTGTCCTCGATCACCTTCGGCTTCGCCATGCTGAAGATGTTCGATGGCAAGAAAGCTGGCGTACTGGGCTGGTTGGCTGTGACCTTCCTGTTCGGTGCAGGCTTCATCGCGATGGAAATCTATGAGTTCCATCACCTGATCAGCGAGGGCTTCGGCCCGCAGCGCAGTGGCTTCCTGTCGGGCTTCTTCGCCCTGGTAGGTACCCACGGTCTGCACGTGACTGCTGGTCTGATCTGGATGGCAATCATGATGTACCAGATCAACAAGCACGGCATCACGCCGACCGCCAAGACCCGCATGAGTTGCCTGAGCCTGTTCTGGCACTTCCTGGACGTGGTCTGGATCTGCGTATTCACCGTCGTTTACCTGCTGGGGGTTCTGTAATGGCTAACGCACACGACACTCATCACGAAGGTAATCACGGCAGCGTCAAGTCGTACATGATCGGTTTTGTACTGTCGATCATCCTGACTGCGATCCCGTTCGGCCTGGCCATGACCGCCAGCCTGCCGAAGAACCTGACCGTTCTGATCATTGTTGCCATGGCCGTGATCCAGGTGGTTGTTCACCTGGTTTACTTCCTGCACATGGACCGCTCGAAAGAGCAACGCAACAACGTTTCGACGTTCCTGTTCACCACCCTGGTGATCGCTCTGCTTGTCGGCCTGTCGCTGTGGATCATGTTCAGCATCCACTTCGAAATGTTGGCCAAGTGAGGTAAAACTGCATGTCCGTTAAGCACTTTATCCAAATCACCAAACCGGGGATCATTTTCGGTAACGTGCTTTCCGTGGCAGGCGGTTTCTTCCTTGCCTCGAAGGGCCATGTGGATTTCGCCCTGTTCCTGGCGGTGGTGATCGGTACTTCTCTGGTGGTTGCGTCCGGATGCGTGTTCAACAACTGCATCGACCGTGACATCGACCACAAGATGGAGCGCACCAAAAACCGAGTCATGGTTCAGGGCGGCATGTCGCTGCCCCTCGCGCTGATCTACGCCACCCTGCTCGGGGTGGCGGGTTTCAGCCTGCTGTATGTCCAGGCCAACCCGCTGTCTGCGTTCTGCGCACTGATTGGCTTTGTCGTCTACGTCGGTTTCTACAGCCTGTGGCTGAAGCGTAAGTCGGTGCACGGCACCTTGGTCGGCAGCCTGTCGGGTGCCATGCCTCCGGTGATCGGCTACTGCGCCGTGAGCAACAGCTTCGACCTGGCTGCGGTAACCCTGCTGGTGATGTTCAGCCTTTGGCAAATGCCGCACAGCTTTGCCATCGCGATCTTCCGCTTCAAGGATTACAGCGCTGCCAACATTCCGGTTCTGCCGGTGGCACGTGGCATCCTCGCGGCGAAAAAGCAGATCGTGCTGTACGTGCTGGCCTTCGTGCTCGCCACCCTGATGCTTACCCTCGGCGGTTACGCCGGCCTCGGCTACCTGGCCGTGGCAGCAGCCATGGGCCTGTACTGGCTGTACATGGCCTGGGGTGGTTACAAGGCCGAGGACGACAGCAAGTGGGCCCGCAAGGTGTTCGGCTTCTCCATCCTCACCGTTACTGCCCTGAGCGTGATGATGGGTGTGGACAGCCAGACTGCTGCGGACGTGCTGATGACCTACGCTCGCTGAAACTGCTGCCTGTTTCACGAAAACCCCGGCCTCTGCGCCGGGGTTTTTTTTGATGTTTTTCCTGGGCTGGCCTCTTCGCGGGTAAACCCGCTCCTACAAGGTTCCTGTAGGAGCGGGTTTACCCGCGAAGAGGCCAGCCCAGGAAAATATAAATCTCTGATTTTCAAACAATAGATCTGAAAAGTTCTAAAAAAACAGGAAATTATCCTTTACAGGTATCCTGTTTCAGCACTATCTTCTGACTCAGGCCGCCACATCGGCCAGCGTCGCTCGGACGGTTCCGGGCGCTTACGTAATCAGAGGAAGCCATGGCCAACCCAGGTTCGCCGCGCCGCTTTGCGCGCATTGATCGTCTCCCCCCCTACGTCTTCAACATCACCGCCGAGCTCAAGATGGCTGCCCGCCGTCGTGGCGAGGACATCATCGACCTGAGCATGGGCAACCCCGATGGCGCCACCCCGCCGCACATCGTCGAGAAGCTGGTACAGGTCGCCCAACGTGAAGACACCCACGGCTACTCCACCTCTCGCGGAATCCCGCGCCTGCGCCGGGCCATCTCCAACTGGTACAAGGACCGCTACGAGGTCGACATCGACCCGGAAAGCGAAGCCATCGTTACCATCGGCTCGAAAGAGGGCCTGGCCCACCTGATGCTGGCCACCCTCGACCAGGGCGACACAGTGCTGGTGCCTAACCCCAGCTACCCGATCCACATCTACGGCGCAGTGATCGCCGGTGCCCAGGTGCGTTCGGTGCCGCTGGTACCGGGTGTGGACTTCTTCAACGAGCTTGAGCGGGCCATCCGCGAGTCCATCCCCAAGCCTAAGATGATGATCCTCGGCTTCCCGTCCAACCCCACCGCCCAGTGCGTGGAACTGGACTTCTTCGAGCGAGTGGTGGCCCTGGCCAAGCAGTACGACGTGCTGGTGGTGCATGACCTGGCCTATGCCGACATCGTCTACGATGGCTGGAAAGCCCCGTCGATCATGCAGGTCCCGGGGGCCAAGGACATTGCGGTGGAGTTCTTTACCCTGTCCAAGAGCTACAACATGGCCGGCTGGCGCATCGGCTTCATGGTCGGCAACCCTGAGCTGGTCAGCGCCCTGGCGCGGATCAAGAGCTACCACGACTACGGCACCTTCACCCCGCTACAGGTCGCGGCCATTGCCGCGCTGGAAGGCGACCAGCAGTGCGTCCGCGACATTGCCGAGCAGTATCGCCAGCGCCGCAACCTGCTGGTCAAAGGGCTGCACGAACTGGGCTGGATGGTCGAGAACCCCAAGGCGTCGATGTACGTGTGGGCGAAGATCCCGCCGGAGTATGCGCATCTGGGTTCGCTGGAGTTCTCCAAGAAGCTGCTGGCCGAGGCCAAGGTCTGTGTGTCGCCGGGGCTCGGTTTTGGTGACTATGGGGACGACCATGTGCGCTTTGCTCTGATCGAGAACCAGGACCGTATTCGCCAGGCCATCCGCGGAATCCGGCAAATGTTCCGGGCTGACGGTTTGGCTCGCAAGTAAGCCCATTGGGGCTGCGAAGCAGCCCCTTCTGCCTCTTGGGTGAGCTTTCCGCCTGCCTTCTGGTTACCCGTACGCCTACCTTCAGCACTCATTTCTCACCAAAGAGATCCCCCATGAGTGTCTTCACCGCCTACTTCTGCGGCACTGGCTCGCACCGTTTCGACGATGCCAATCCCAACTTCTGGAATGGCGAGCTGGTCTCGACCCTGGCCAGCAACGACCAGAGCCGGGAATTTGCCCACTGGATCGCCGTCGACGGCCCAGGCAGCGGCAACCTTCAGGATGACAACCTGTTCGTCGAACCCGGCGGCTATTTCAACTGGACCGGCCAGCTGTTTGGTCGCGGTTGGGAGGAGAACGTCAGCCATGTACTGCAGGTCATCAAGGGCGAAAGCAACTGGCGGCGCACCAAACTCAGTGAGCAAGAATACGAGCGGCTGAAAGCTGCCGGCGTGCCGATTCCGGATGTTGCTTCCTCCGCCTCATGGTTCTGGCGAACCTACGACTACGGCGATCGCCACCCAACCCCGCAGGAACTGCAGGAGCGCATCATCAGCATGTTCCGCAAACCGCGCCTGCCAACCCAGGTCAACCTGGTGGGCTGGAGCAGGGGAGGGATCAGTTGCCACATGCTGGCCAATGCCATGGCGCAAGACCCGGTATTGCGGGGCATACCGGTGAACATATTTGCCATCGACCCGGTGCCTGGGGTCGGTAACGTGCAAGCCGAGCGCGTAACGTTGGCGGATAACGTCAAAGAATACGTAGGCTTCTACTCGAGGGATGAGCGCTCCAAAGGTTTTGCCTGCGTGATCCCTTCGGTCGCCAAAGGGACGCGGATATGCGTTTATCCGATACCGGGCCGTCATGCCACGCTGGTAGGCAACGCCTCGGCTGATGGCGCAGGCGATGGCAAGGTGCTGGCCGAACCCGGGCTGGTCGTTCGCCACTTTGCCGAGGTTTGCCTGACCCGCTGGGGCGTGCAACTGGAGAAACGCTTGGCCTTGAGCAGCAGCCAGTTGATGAACTATCACCAGGTCATGGCGGCTGCCGACAGGCAGTACCAAGCGATGCGTAGTGAGTCCTACACGGTGCTCACCGAGGGCGATAAAAGCGATCGTCTGGTGCATTGTGGCGACGTGCAGACGCAGTTCAGCAAGGTGCAGGGAGGTGGCTACGAGCCGAGCGCAGGCCTTGGTTTGCAACGCTGGGATGCTGAAACTTATCAGCCCATCTGCTAACTGCAAGGGGGCGACCAGCGAAGGCATTGGTCGTCCTTGTTCAGCGGCCGGATCAGCGGTGATTTTTTTTTCATTCCCCCTCTATCCAGCGGCCCCCGCTTGGATTAAAAATGGCGCCGCGGGCCAGCCCCGATAACAACAACCTTCCCTCCGTGACATCATGTCTGAATATAACCCTTGCCTTGACTGCGGCGCCTGCTGCGGGTACTTCCGTGTGTCCTTCTTCTGGGGCGAATGCCAGTCTGCCGGGGGCCTTGTGCCGGACGACCTGGTGGTGCAGATCAACCCCACCCGCGTTGCCATGATCGGCACCGATGCCAAGCCTTGCCGCTGTGTCAGCCTTCAGGGCGAGATCGGAAAGGAAGTGGCCTGTACCATTTACGCCAACCGTTCCAGTCCTTGCCGCGAGTTCGAGGCGTCCTGGGAGGGTGGGGTTCATAACCCGAGCTGCGATGATGCGCGGGCGGCGTATGGGCTGCCACCGTTGACTCCGCCGGGGGCGAACGAGCCGCATTGGCCGGATGATGGGGCTGAGGTTGCCTGAGCGTTTTTCGTTAGCTTGTATTTCAGGCCAGTCATTCCTGTGAAGGACGCGCGCCCCTTGGTGCATGGCGTGCTATCGCGTTGTACAAACAAGGCGGTCGCGCGCGGCTGTCACAGGCATAACTGGCCCGAAACGAATGGTGCGCGTTGGTGCCGGCTGCACTGGCCCGAAACGAATGGCACGCGTTGGTGCCGGCCGCACTGGCCCGAAACCAATGTAGGAGCGAGCTTGCTCGCGATGCGCCGCGCGGGCGGCGCTCGATTTGCGCATCACCACAAAAACCATGGCATGCACACGGTGGCCCTGTCGCAATCTGCAATTGCAGGGGTTGAGTAATGGCCTGATGTACCTGCCGGGTGGGCCGGTAGCGGCTGGCAGGTGCATGCCTTGAGTTGTTCGTCGCCTATGAAATTGAGCGCCGCCCGCGCGGCGCATCGCGAGCAAGCTCGCTCCTACATTTGTTTCGGGCCAATTATTCCTGGGGGGAGTTGCGCGCGCCCTTGGCGCATGGCGTGATATTGCGTTTTTCAAACAAGGCGGTCGCGCGCGGCTGTCACAGGCATAACTGGCCCGAAACGAATGGTGCGCGTTGGTGCCGGCTGCACTGGCCCGAAACGAATGGCACGCGTTGGTGCCGGCTGCACTGGCCCGAAACCAATGTAGGAGCGAGCTTGCTCGCGATGCGCCGCGCGGGCGGCGCTCGATTTGCGCACCACCACAAAAACCATGGCGTGCACACGGTGGCCCTGTCGCAATCTGCAATTGCAGGGGTTGAGTAATGGCCTGATGTACCTGCCGGGTGGGCCGGTAGCGGCTGGCAGGTGCATGCCTTGAGTTGTTCGTCGCCTATGAAATTGAGCGCCGCCCGCGCGGCGCATCGCGAGCAAGCTCGCTCCTACATTTGTTTCGGGCCAATTATTCCTGGGGGGAGTTGCGCGCCCCCTTGGCGCATGGCGTGATATTGCGTTTTTCAAACAAGGCGGTCGCGCGCGGCTGTTACAGGCATAACTGGCCCGAAACGAATGGTGCGCGTTGGCGCCGGCTGCACTGGCCCGAAACGAATGGCACGCGTTGGTGCAGGCTGCACTGGCCCCAAACCAATGTAGGAGCGAGCTTGCTCGCGATGCGCCGCGCGGGCGGCGCTCGATTTGCGCACCACCACAAAAACCAAATCATGCACACCATGCACACGGCGGCCTTGTCGCAATCCCCGGTCATGTATCTGCCCACTCACACTCTGTAACCGTAAACCTCATTGGGCCCGCCAGACATCGCTATCCTGCCCTAGACATGTCTTTCAAGGATGACCACATGCCCAAACCCCATGGCTGTCTACTACGTCGCGGAAGGTGTTCGGAGCCTGGCCGGCTGTACATGCTGACTTCGGTTACCTATCACCGCCGTCCATTGTTCCTGAACTTCCAATTTGCGCGCTTGGTAATTCAAATTCTTCGCAGAGCAGATCAGGAGCACCATTGCCGGTCATTGGCCTGGGTCGTGATGCCCGACCATGTGCATTGGCTGCTTGAGTTGAAAGACGTGACACTCGGGGCATTAATGCAGCGTTTCAAATCCCGAACCAGCCATGCTTTGCGCAAAGCTGGAGCAAGGGTGGTGCCGATCTGGCAGGCGGGTTATCACGACCGGGCTTTGCGTCATGATGATGATGTGGTGAAGGTCGCCAGATACATCATTGCCAATCCGCTAAGAGCAGGATTGGTCTCCAGGATTGGGGATTATCCGCACTGGGATGCGGTCTGGCTCTGAGGGCATGCTTTAAGGGACAGGAATGACTGGCCCGAAACAAATGTTGTAGCGAGCTTCGCTCGCGATGCGCCGCGCGGGCGGCGCTCGATCTACGCGCCCCTGAAGATCCCAAGGCAAGCCTCCTCAAACACACTCCATAACCCAAGACCTGCCCCACCCCACCCACATAACGTTAAACTGTCATCTCCCCAGCAATGGACAGGAGATCCGGTGTGACCCCACCCCGCAGTTTCCCCAGTGACCTCTGCCTCGACAGCCCGCGCCTGCAATTGCGCCCCATGCGCCATGCCGATGCCGCGCAGTGGTTGGCGATCATGGCCGACCCCGAGGTCATGCGCTATTGGCATCATGCACCCTGGCAAGACCTGGCCGAAGCCGAGAGCGCCCTGGCCGCCGACCGCGAAGCCTATGCCAATGGCGACCAGCTCAAGCTTGGCATGTACCGCCGCGACAACGGCGAACTGATCGGTATGGTCCAGCTGTTCAATATCGATGACGTTTCCCGCCGCGGCGAGATCGGCTACTGCCTGGCCAGCTCGGTTCAGGGCAGGGGATATATGGATGAAGCCTTGACCTGCTTCATCGACTACATCGCCAATACGCTGCATATGCGTCGTCTCGAAGGCGAGATCGACCCGCGCAACCAGGGTTCGGCACGCACGCTTGAGCGCCAGGGCTTCGTGCTGGAAGGCACCTTGCGGGCGCGCTGGTGCGTGGCTGGCGAGCTGTCCGACTCGGGTATTTACGGCTTGCTGCTGGAGCCGCCAGTAGTCTGATCTCGTAACACCCGAGCGTGAATTTGGAAGCGGGGCAGGGCCTGGGTTAAGGTCGTAGGCTGTCCCGTTTCTCTCAGGAATCCCCTTTGCCCGTTTTCTACCTGAGTATCAGCCTGCTGCTGTATCTGCTCGCCCTGTTCTTCGATGGTGCGCTGATGGGCGGCGAGCGTCACATGCCGGCCCTGCAGATGCTGCTGTACGGGCCATGGGGTATGCCATTCGGCTTGTACCAATGGTTCGCCAACCCACTGCTGGCCCTGGCCATCCTTGCCCATCGGCGGTTTCGCCGGCTGGCCTTGCTGGCCGGGCTTGGCGCGGCGTATCTGGCTGCCAGCAGTTTTGGCATCGACCGCTTGCCGGATAACCGCAGCTACGAGTTTCATGACCTTACCGGCTTTGGTGCAGGCTTCTACCTGTGGCTGGCAGCGATGGTGGTGTTTTGCCTTGGGCAAGCCTGGTTTTGCTGGAGGGCGCGAAGGGCTGACGACGTGCCAGGCTGGAACTGGCTTGATGTCGCCTTGATTGCGGCCCTGGGGGTAACGTTGTATGCAGCGACGCAAATGCCATCGCTGCGCTTCGAGCCAGGCAAGGTGTTGATGCCCCCGGAGCAGCCGCAGACGCTTTGAAACCCACAAGGAGGGTTAGCATGATCAAGCATTACCTGGCCGGCCTGGCACTGGCCTGCGTGCTACCGGTAGCGATGGCGGACGATTACACGGCGGCCTACGGGCAGTGCATGGACAAGGCTTCCAGCACCGTGGCCATGAACGCGTGCATCGGGGCTGAAACGCAAGTGCAGGACCAGCGGTTGAACCGGGTGTACAAGCAATTGATGGGCAAGCTGGATTCCGGGCAGCAGAAGAGCCTGAGGGATGTGCAACGCAAGTGGCTGACTTACCGTGATGGCAATTGCCAGTTCCATGTACAGGCCAGTGGCGGGACCCTGGCGCAGTTGGAAGGTGGCACCTGCATGATGGACATGACCCGCGCCCGCGCGGCGGAGCTGGAGCGGGTGCTTAGCCCTGGGCAGTAGCGCCTGTTCGGGCATGATTGGCCCACATTTGCAGGCGCGGGTTTAGCCGCGAACACCGGCTTTGCCGGTGTCATGCACCGGGTTGTCTTCTTCGCGGGTAAACCCGCTCCTACAGGGACTGCAAGGTGCTGGTTCTATTTGCGCGGTTGGCGCAGCGCCCGGGCCTTGAGGTACTCGCGTACTTCCACGGCATCCCCGGCAAACTCGATGCGCTCGGCCTTGGCTGCGCGCTGGTAGGCATACATCGGGTCGTAGTACTCGTTCAGCAAGCCTTCGATCCAGCCCCGGTGCAGGTCTACCGCGCCGCTGCGCTGCTGCTCTTGCAAGGCTTCGCGCAGCATCTCGGACAAGCGCTGATGGCGCTCTCCACCTAAACGCTTGTAGATATTGGCCATGCTCTGCAGCATGCGCTCGGCAAACAGCCGGGGACCGTCTTCCTCGCCATGCACGGCCTTGAACTCGGCGCTCAGGTTGACCACGTAGTCGCGCAGGATGCGCTCCACGCGGTTGGTGAAGCTGTCTTCAAGCCACACCAGGGGGTAATGCTGCATGCCTTGGTACAACTCCAGTGGCACCGTGCAACTGCCGACAATGCGGCCTTCATCTTCCAGCACGAACTGCTCGATACCGCGGTCGCGCTTTTTCAGCACGTCGATTGCCAGCTGGTTTTCAAAGTCGATCTGCGCCGGTTGCGCAGTGGCGCGCTTGCCGAAACTGGAGCCGCGATGGTTGGCGTGGCCTTCAAGGTCGAGCACGTTGTCCAGTTGGTGCAGGACATCGGTCTTGCCGGTACCGGTCAGGCCACCGACCAGCACGAAATCACATTGCTCCACCGCTTGCTGGGTGGTCTCCAGCAGGAAGGTACGCATGGCCTTGTAGCCGCCTTTGACACGCGGGTACTGAATACCCGCCTCATCGCGCAGCCAGCCCTGCACGATCTGCGAACGCAGGCCGCCACGGAAACAGTACAGGTAACCCTCAGGGTGGGTTTTGGCAAACGCCGCCCAGGCCTCCAGACGGGCCTGTTTGGTGGCGCCACTGACCAACTGGTGGCCCAGGGCGATGGCGGAGGCCTGGCCCTGTTGCTTGTAGCAGGTGCCGACCTTCTGCCGCTCCTGGTCGGTCATCAGCGGCAGGTTTACCACCCCAGGGAAGGCGCCTTTGGCGAATTCGACGGGGGCGCGCATGTCCATCATTGGCACGTCGTCGAGGAACAGCTGACGGAAGTCGGTGCAGTCGTGGCGCATCAGATCACCTCGACCGCATGGCTCTGTCGCTCGACCAGCTTGCCGATCGGGGACAGTTTCAGGCCTAGTTCGGCAGCCTCGGCAAGGAACTCGGCTTCACCCTCCGGGGCCACTGCTACCAGCAAACCACCGCTGGTTTGCGGGTCGCACAGCAGATGCTTCTGGTCGTCGCTGAGGGTGCCGATCTTGTGTCCGTAGCTGTCGTAGTTGCGCAGGGTTCCACCGGGGATGCAGCCCTCGGCCAGGTAGTGGTCGACGCTAGGCAGGCGTGGCACGGCGGCGTAGTCCAGGTGCGCGGTGAGGCCGCTGCCTTCGGCCAGCTCGACCAGGTGGCCGAGCAGGCCGAAGCCGGTGACGTCGGTCATGGCCTTGACCCCGTTCAGCTTGCCGAAGCGGCTGCCGGGCGTGTTGAGGGTGCACATCCAGTCGCGGGCCAGGCCCTGGTCCTGCGCGCGCAGCTTGGCCTTTTTCTCGGCAGTGGTGAGGATGCCGATGCCCAGGGGCTTGGTCAGGTACAGCTGGCAGCCTGCGCTGGCGGTGTCGTTGCGTTTGAGATGACGTTTATTGACCACGCCGGTGACGGCCAGGCCAAAGATTGGCTCGGGCGCGTCGATCGAGTGGCCGCCGGCCAGCGGGATACCGGCTTCGGCGCATACCGCACGGCCGCCGCGGATGACTTCGCGGGCGACTTCCGGTGGCAGCACGTTGACCGGCCAGCCAAGGATGGCGATGGCCATCAACGGGTCGCCGCCCATGGCATAGATGTCGCTGATGGCGTTGGTGGCGGCAATGCGGCCGAAGTCGTAAGGGTCATCGACGATCGGCATGAAGAAGTCGGTGGTCGAAACCACGCCGCGCTCGTCGTCCAGCGCGTACACTGCTGCATCGTCGCGTGAGGCATTGCCGACCCACAGTTTCGGGTCCAGGGCCTGGGTGCCGCTTTCGGCGAGGATCACGTCCAGCACCTTGGGGGATATCTTGCAACCACAGCCGGCGCCATGGCTGTACTGGGTCAGGCGAATCGGCTCGCTCATATGCACCTCTGCAGGTCAAATTGTTGCGCGATTGTAGCAAAGCTGGCCTTTGGGCCCTTGCCTCTTATAATTCCCGGTGCCGGCAAATGTGTCGGCACTTCCCCGCTATTGAACCGGAGAACACCCATGCTCAAACGCCCCTTGGCGCTCGCCGCCGGCCTCGTGCTGTCTTGCTGTGCTGTTGTCGTTCAGGCCGCCGAAATCCTGCGGGTCAGCGCCATCCCCGACGAAGCGCCGACCGAACTGCAGCGCAAGTTCAAGCCTTTGGGTGAGTACCTGGCCAAGCAACTGGGCATGGAGGTGAAGTTCGTACCCGTGGCCGACTACCCGGCGGTGGTCGAGTCGCTGGCCGCAGACCGCCTCGACCTGGCCTGGCTGGGGGGCTTCACGTTCGTTCAGGTGCACCTGAAGGACCCGACCGCCACGCCACTGGTACAGCGTGAGCAGGACGCACAGTTCACGTCCAAGTTCATCACCGCCAACCCCGACGTGAAAAGCCTGAGCGATCTGAAGGGCAAGTCGTTTGCCTTCGGTTCCATTTCGTCTACTTCGGGCAGCCTGATGCCGCGTTACTTCATGCTCAAGCAGGACAATATCAAGCCTGAAGATTACTTCAGCCGCGTGGCCTATTCCGGCGCCCACGATGCCACCGTGGCCTGGGTGCAGGCTGGCAAGGTCGATGGTGGCGTGCTGAACGCCAGCGTGTGGCAGAAGCTGGTGGATGCCGGCAAGGTCGATACCACCAAGGTGAAGGTGTTCGCCACCACCCCGACCTACTTCGACTACAACTGGACCGTGCGCGGCAACATGGACCCGGCGTTGAAACAGAAAATCAAGAAAGCCTTCCTGGACCTTGACCCGAGCAATCCGGAGCACAAGGCCATCCTTGACCTGCAGGCCGCCAGCCGTTTCATCGAGACCAAGCCTGAGAACTACAAGGGCACCGAACAAGCTGCACGCGAGGCCGGCCTGCTCAAGTGACAGCTTCGAATGTGGCAATCCATCTGCACGGTGCCAGCCTGCGCCATGGCCAGGTACGCGCGCTTGATGCGGTGAGCCTGCGCATCGCGCAGGGCGAGCGTGTGGCCATCATCGGGCCGTCGGGAGCGGGCAAGTCCAGCTTGCTGCACCTGATGGCCACGGCCGTTCAGCCCAGCAGTGGGCGCCTTGAGTTGCTTGGCGAGCAGCCTTGGGCACTGTCGGCAAGGGCACGCCAGCGCCTGCGCGCGAGGGTTGGCCTGGTGCATCAGTCGCCGCCTTTGCCACCGCGTCAGCGGGTGGTGACCGCAGTGCTGGCGGGTCGTCTGGGGCAGTGGGGTACGCTGCGTAGTTTGCTCAACCTGCTGTGTCCCAGCGATGTGCCGGGGGCGCGCGAGGCGTTGGCCGAACTGGGCCTGGCCGACAAGCTGTTCGTGCAGTGTGGGCAGTTGTCCGGTGGCCAGTTGCAGCGGGTGGGCATTGCTCGGGCGTTGTACCAGCGGCCGCAGGTGCTGCTGACCGACGAACCGGTATCGGCCATGGACCCGGTGTTGGCTGACCACAGCCTCGCCTTGCTCAATCGCCATGCCCAAGCCACTGGCGTGACGTTGGTGGCGAGCCTGCACGCTGTAGAGCTGGCGCTGGCGCATTTTCCGCGGGTGATTGGTATTCGTGAAGGGCAGGTTGTGTTCGACTGCCCGGCGGAAGCCGTCACCGAACAGCTGCTGGAAGCGCTATACGCCAACGAGCAACTGGCTCCGCCGCCAACCCAGGAGCCGACCCTGACCGTGCAGATTCCGCGATGCTGAAGGCTGACGTCCGCGACCCGGCGCTGCTGCCGCGGTTGTTGCTGGCCCTGTTGGCGGTGGCAGTACTCTGGCCGGCTATCCAGTCAAGCGAACTGAACCCTTGGGTGCTGCTGCAGGCGGACAACCGTCAGCAGATTGCCAGCTTCACCAGCGCCTTCTGGCCGCCGGCACATGATGCCGATTTTCTTGCGCTACTGTATGAGGCCACCTTGCAGACCCTGGCCGTGGCGACTGCCGGCATGGCGCTGGCGTTGTTGTTGGCGATCCCGGCTGCCTTGCTGGCCAGCCGTGCCTTGTCCTTGCGCGCCGCTTCACGCGGCGGGCGGGCCGGGTTCTGGTCGCGAATGTTGCGCCTGCCGGTGCGCGGGCTGCTGATTTTCCTGCGTAGCGTGCCGGAGATCGTCTGGGCGTTACTGTTCGTGCGCGCCGTGGGGCTGGGGCCGACGGCGGGCGTACTGGCTATCGCCATCACCTACAGTGGCATGCTCGGCAAGGTTTACGCCGAAATATTCGAGTCAGTCGACCAGCGCCCTGCGCATGCCTTGTTGCAGGCGGGCAGTGGCCGGCTGGCGGCGTTTTTCTACGGCATCCTGCCCAATGCCGCCAGCGAAGTGGTGTCGTACACCGTATACCGCTGGGAGTGCGCGGTGCGGGCTTCGGTGGTGATGGGCTTCGTCGGTGCTGGCGGGCTTGGCCAGCAGATCGACCTGTCGATGCGCATGTTTGCGGGTGCGCAAGTGGCAAGCATGCTGTTGACGTTCCTGCTGCTGGTGATCCTGGCCGACCTGCTCAGCCGCCTGCTGCGCTGGAGGCTGGCATGAACCGGGTAATCAACCTGCTCCTGCTGGGCTCCCTCGCGGTAGCGGTGGCGGCCTCGTTCGCATACCTGGAACTGGACTTGCACGCACTGGTCGGCAATGGCGGGCTGGGGCAGATGGGCGAGTACGCCGGGCGCTTCTTGCAGCCGGATCTGTCTACCGGCCACCTCAAGGCAGTGTGGCGCGGGGCGCTGGAAACCCTGGCCATGTCTGGCATGGGCACCTTGTTGGCAATGGTATTGGGAATGTTGCTGGCACTGCCGGCGGCGGGCCGCTTCGGTTGGCCGTTGCAAGGGGCGGCGCGTCTGCTGCTGAATGCCTTGCGTGCCATTCCTGAACTGGTGTGGGCAGCGCTGACTGTGCTGGCGGCCGGGCTGGGGCCGAATGCCGGTACCCTGGCTTTGGCGTTGCACACCGCTGGCGTGCTGGGGCGGCTGTTTGCCGAGGCGCTTGAGAACGCCCCGCCCGAGCCGGCGGCGGCGATCCGTTTGCAGGGGGGCAGCCAGGTGGCGGCGTTCTGCTTTGGCACCCTGCCCAACCTGTGGCCGCAGTTACTGGCCTACAGCTTGTACCGCTGGGAGAACAACATCCGCATGGCCAGCGTGCTCGGGTTCGTCGGGGCGGGTGGGTTGGGGCAGATGCTGTACACCACCTTGAGCCTGTTCCAGGAGGCCCAGGCCAGCACGGTGATCATCGGTATGTTGGTGTTGGTGTTGTTTGTGGATCTGTTGAGTGATGTATTGCGTCAGCGTTATGTACGGGCCTGATGGGTAGGCGGGGTTGCAAGGCATCCCCAAAAATCTCTCAGACGCTTACGGCCTCGGCACACTGCGCCTCCCGCTGCATCGACTCCAGGTTGCGCTCGATCGTCTCGCAGATGGTATCCATCTGGATCTGATGCTCGCTGAACCTGAACGGGCTCTGCAAATCCGTGCCGATGCGCTCGATAGCCAGCAACATGAACCCTACCACCGTCGACGCCAGCGGCGTGAACCAGCCCAGCGACTCCACCAGCCCCACCGGCACGATCAGGCAGAACAGCGTGATGAACAGCCGTGGGAAATACACATAGGGGTAGGGCAGCGGCGTATTGGCAATCCGCTCCATGCCACCCTGGGCGTTAGACAGGTCTACCAGCGTCGACTCCAGTCGCGCCAGGCGAATGCTGTCCAGCCGCCCGGCCTGGTACTCCCGCGCGAGCAAGGCCGCAGAGCCACTGAGGATGTCATTGGCGAAATTGTTCGAGCGGTTGCGCCGTTCGAACTCCGCCGGGGGGATGAAGGCCATCAGTTCCTCCGGGCAGCTTTCGCCTTTCAAGTGCGCCGCCAGGCAGTTCACATAGGCGATATGCCGGCGCAGCAGGGTGGCCTTGACCGGGTTCAGGCCGTCATCCGGGTCATCGATCAGCGTCAGCGTCTGCCGGGCGAAGCTGCGCGAACTGTTCACCAGCGCGCCCCACAGGGTACGAGCCTCCCACCAGCGGTTGTAGGCGCTGCTGTTGCGAAAACTCACCAGCACCACCAGGGCTGAGCCCAGCAGGGTCAGCGGGATCAGTGGCAGGGTGAACTTGCTGTTCAAGAACAGCATGAAGTCGAGGGTGACCAGCACATCCCAGATCAGCAGCCAGAACAGCGACCAGCCGATATAGCCGATGGTCTTCACCACCAGGCGGTACTTGCGGGCGATGACGTCTTTCACGCGGGGGCACCTCGAAACGCGGGGGATGCAGGATGGGACGCCGAGGCTCGTCGAAGGTTCGAGGGTTGAATGTTGCAAGGGATTTTGTAGCTGAAACGAAGGGAAAAATCCGACCGGCCTATCAGATGTGCCTGAATTCCTGATTCAGCTCAAAAACGACAGAGTGGGCCGCTTCAATCCTTGAATGGGTGTATCCATAAGGACACGACTGGGTGACCACTTGATGTTTCTCGTTGAACAGAGGAAAGCTTTGCCGCTTGGCTATCGAGCTTGAGAGATTTGAGGGCCAGGCTGGCGATAGGTCGTAGGCTGGAGCGAGCAGCGGCGGGCAATCTTGGTGACTTCAAGTGGCTTGGAGGCGGTATTGGTGAGCTTCGCATCGACATAGCTGCCGGTTATCGCGTCTATTTCACGCAAAAGGGGCAGAGGTTGGTTTTACTGCTGGTCGGCGGCGACAAGTCCACCCAGGCCGCCGACATCCTCAAAGCCAGAAAGCTGCTGAAGGAGATGAAATGAGCGAAAAATTGATCCCGTTTGATATGGCAGCCTTGTTGAGCAGCGATGAGGCAATCAGTGAATACCTTAGCCAAGTGCTATCAGATGGCGATACCGAGGAAATCATTCGAGCACTTGGCCATATCGCTCGTGCACGGGGCATGACACATATTGCTACGGAGAGTGGGCTGGGTAGAGAAAGCCTGTACAAGGCGCTGAGCCCTGGCGCGAAGCCTCGTTTTGACACTGTATTGAGGGTCATTCGTGCTCTGGGGGTGGACCTTCTCGTTCAGCCGCATGTAATGACCCGCTGATCCAGCTCGGTTAAGCCAGTATTTGCTTCATCTGCACCAACGCTACCCGCGTGCCGTCCCACGCCTGCCGCTTCTCTATGCCGAACGGTGTGAAGCCCAGCTGTGGATAAAGCAGCAGGCCGGCGGTGTTGTGATTGAAGCATGACACCCAAACCTCCCGGGCGCTGTACTGCTGGCGGGCGAGGTCGATCATGGCCGTTACCAGATAACGCGCTACACCAAGGCCGCGGGCGCTGGGGGCCACCACTACGTTGCCCAGGGCACATAGGCCGCCATGTTCGGCTTTGTAGAAATTGGCGAAGGCCAGGACAGCGCCGTTACCTTCCACTACCGTGGAGCCGCTGCGTTGGGCTATGGCGTCGCTCAGCTGGTTGGGGGTGAGGGGGTAGGTGGCTTTGGGGAACATGTAGAACAGTTCGTCCGGGCTCTGCGGGAAGCTGCAGATAACGGGGATGTCTTCTGGCCGGATGGGGCGGTGGGTCAGGTGCATGGCAGGTCCTTCTCGCGTTGGCTGGCAGGGCCTCTCCGCGGGTAAACCCGCTCCCTCAGGTACTGCACAAGGCTCAAATCCTGTGCAGGCCCTGTGGGAGCGGGTTTACCCGCGAAGAGGCCATCAGCCTCACATCATAGGCCGCTTTCCATCCAACACCGCGCCCCGATTCACGGCTTGGCGGCCACCGCCACGTAGCCTTTGACCGCAGCCGGCGCCCTCGGCTTGGCCTTGTGTGCCAACAGGTACTGATAGCGCCGCCATTCCTTGTCGATCTCGTTGAATGACATGAATACGCTGATGCGCGCCTTGCCCGCCAGGTCCGGGCGCTTGCCGGCGTCGATCTCGCTGGTGGGAATGATGGCGACGTTGATGCCTACCACCTTGCCGTCATCGGCAAACACAGGCCCACCCGACATGCCCTTGGTGATCGGGCCGTCATGTACTGAGTAGAAGACACTGCCAGGCGTACCTTCAAGCCGTACCAGCGACGACAGGGCATGGCCCTTGCCCTGCATCGGCATCATGAAACTGTTGAAGCCTACCGCCGTCACGGCTTCCCCAGGCACGTACTGGCGCCAGTGCGGCACGCTGCTGGCTTTGTGCTTGAAGAACACTACGTCACCGAGGCCCTCGTGGACCACGTTGCGCAGGAAGGGGGTGTGTTTGGCGGTTACAGCGTAATCCTCGTTCCACTGGATGGCGCTGGCCATCAGCAACATGGGCAGCGGGGCACCTGAGGTAACCACGAACGCCTGGCTGTAGACGGGATCTGAAACGTACGACGTTGGCACTCCATTGCACCCACTGAGCAGCATCATTGCCGCCATGCAGGGCGCGATTGTTTTCATGGGACACACATTGCGTGGAGAAAGGGGAGCGCCACTATGGCGAAGTGCCATTACTCTAACAATACTTTCGGAATATATCTGACGAATGACAGCTTAAGTGCTACTGCGAGGCGCGGCCAATAGAATGCAGGTATGGGGGGAGGCGTGGGAGTCAGGGGGGCGGCGTCAATGACGGGCGTGAATCGCAGGCACAAAAAAACCGACCGTAAGGTCGGTTTTTTCCGGATTTGGTGCCCCGAGGGAGACTCGAACTCCCACTCCTTTCGAAAACGGATTTTGAATCCGCCGCGTCTACCAATTCCGCCATCAGGGCGTGGCGCGCAGTATAAAGAGGTGCCGCTGGTCGGTCAATCGGCTTTCATGGTCAATTTTCACACATTGGGCTAAACTTCCCGGCCCTGCCGAACCGAACATCATCATGCGCGTCGCCGATTTTTCCTTCGAACTCCCTGATTCCCTGATCGCCCGCCACCCGTTGGCCGAGCGCCATGGCAGCCGTCTGCTGGTGCTCGATGGGCCTACCGGCGCGCTGGCGCACCGGCAATTCCCCGACTTGCTCGACTATCTGCGCCCCGGCGACTTGATGGTGTTCAACAACACCCGGGTGATCCCGGCGCGGTTGTTTGGCCAGAAAGCCTCCGGCGGCAAGCTGGAGGTACTGGTCGAACGCGTGCTCGACAGCCACCGGGTGCTGGCCCATGTGCGCGCCAGCAAGGCGCCCAAGGTAGGCGCGGTCATCCTCATCGATGGCGGTGGCGAGGCCGAAATGGTCGCGCGTCATGACACGCTGTTCGAGCTTCGCTTCACCGAAGAGGTGCTGCCGTTGCTCGACCGTGTCGGCCATATGCCGTTGCCGCCCTATATCGACCGCCCGGACGAGGGCGCCGACCGTGAGCGCTACCAGACCGTGTACGCCCAGCGCGCCGGTGCGGTCGCCGCACCTACTGCAGGCCTGCACTTTGACGAGGCGCTGCTGGAAAAGATCGCAGCCAAGGGTGTCGAACGCGCCTTCGTCACCCTGCATGTGGGCGCCGGCACCTTCCAGCCGGTGCGGGTCGACAAGATCGAAGACCACCACATGCATAAAGAGTGGCTCGAAGTGGGCCAGGACGTGGTCGATGCCATAGAGGCCTGCCGGGCCCGTGGTGGTCGGGTGATCGCGGTTGGCACCACCAGTGTGCGTTCGCTGGAAAGCGCCGCGCGTGATGGCGTGCTCAAGGCCTTCAGTGGCGACACCGACATCTTCATCTACCCGGGCCGCCCGTTCCATGTGGTCGATGCCCTGGTCACCAACTTCCATCTGCCGGAGTCCACGCTGCTGATGCTGGTCTCGGCTTTCGCCGGCTACCCCGAGACCATGGCTGCCTATGCAGCGGCGGTCGAGCACGGGTACCGCTTCTTCAGTTACGGTGATGCCATGTTCATCACCCGCAATCCGGCGCCACGCGGGCCCGAGGATCAAGCATGAGTCGCACCTGTCGAATGTCCTTCGAACTGCTGGCCACCGACGGCAAGGCCCGTCGTGGTCGCATCACCTTCCCACGTGGCACCGTGGAAACCCCGGCATTCATGCCGGTGGGTACCTATGGCACGGTCAAGGGCATGCTGCCACGCGATATCGAGGCCATTGGCGCCGAGATGATCCTTGGCAACACCTTCCACCTGTGGCTGCGTCCGGGCACCGAGGTGATCAAGAAGCACAACGGTCTGCACGATTTCATGCAGTGGAAAGGCCCGATCCTCACCGACTCCGGTGGTTTCCAGGTGTTCAGCCTGGGTGCCATGCGCAAGATCAAGGAAGAGGGCGTGACCTTCGCCTCGCCAGTCGATGGCTCGAAGGTGTTCATGGGCCCGGAAGAGTCGATGCAGGTGCAGCGTGACCTGGGCTCGGACGTGGTAATGATCTTCGACGAGTGCACCCCGTACCCGGCCGAGCACGATGTGGCACGCACTTCCATGGAGCTGTCGCTGCGCTGGGCCCAGCGCTCGAAGAACGCCCACGCCGACAACACCGCCGCGCTGTTCGGCATTGTCCAGGGTGGCATGTACCAGGACCTGCGCATGCGCTCGCTGGAAGGCCTGGAGAATATCGGTTTCGATGGCCTGGCCATCGGCGGCCTGTCGGTGGGCGAGCCCAAGCACGAAATGATCAAGGTGCTGGATTACCTGCCGGGCCAGATGCCTGCTGACAAACCTCGTTACCTTATGGGGGTAGGCAAACCGGAAGATCTCGTTGAGGGTGTGCGCCGCGGCGTCGACATGTTCGACTGCGTGATGCCGACGCGTAACGCGCGCAACGGTCATCTGTTCGTCGATACAGGGGTGATCAAGATCCGCAACGCGTTCCATCGTCACGATGAATCGCCGCTGGACCCGACCTGTGACTGCTATACCTGCACCAACTTCTCGCGCGCCTATCTCCATCATCTGGACAAATGCGGCGAAATGCTGAGCAGCATGCTGAATACCATCCACAACTTGCGCCATTATCAGCGCTTGATGGCCGGTTTACGCGAGGCTATTCAACAGGGTAAATTGGCCGCCTTTGTCGACGCCTTCTACGCCAAGCGCGGGCTTCCTGTACCGCCCTTGGACTGACTGTCCGCATCCATTATTAGAAAATTACATTAGGAGTGCCCAATGAGCTTCTTCATCCCCGCCGCATACGCGGACGCTGCAGCACCTGCCGCTGGCCCAGCCGGTACCGGCTTCGAGTGGATTTTCCTGGTCGGTTTCCTGGTCATCTTCTACCTGATGATCTGGCGCCCGCAGGCCAAACGCGCGAAAGAGCAGAAGAACCTGCTGAGCAACTTGCAGAAAGGTGACGAAGTTGTCACCAACGGCGGCATCGCCGGCAAGATCGTCAAGGTTTCCGATGATTTCGTGGTGCTGGAAGTGTCCGACACTGTCGAGCTGAAGTTCCAGAAGGGTGCCATTGCTGCGACCCTGCCAAAAGGTACGCTCAAGGCTATCTGAGTTACCGGTTTTATTTTCCAGTCGGGGCGCGCAACGCGCCCCGCGTCTTGAACGGGCGGCGTGATGCTGAACAAATATCCTCTGTGGAAATATGCACTGATCGTGCTGGTACTGGTGGTCGGTTTCATTTATTCCGCTCCCAACCTCTACCCGGATGACCCGGCGGTACAGATCAGCGGTGCCAGTTCGGCGCTGCAGGTGAATCAGGCCGACCTCGATCGCGTCAGCAAGGCGCTGGTCGATGCCAAGATCGCTGTAAAGGGCGCAAGCCTGGGTGAAAAGGGTAGCGGGCTGATCCGCCTGACCAATCAGGAAGACCAGCTGCCAGCCAAGGATGTAGTGCGCAAGGCACTGGGCGATGATTACGTCGTGGCCCTGAACCTGGCTCAGACTACCCCGCAATGGCTGCGCAACCTGGGCGCAAGCCCGATGAAGCTGGGCCTGGACCTGTCCGGTGGTGTGCACTTCCTGCTGGAAGTGGACATGGACAAGGCCATGACTGCCCGCATGAAAGTCTACGAAGGCGAGGTCAAGACCTTGCTGCGCAAAGAGCGCATCCGCTACCGCAGCCTGCCTCAGCAGGATGGCGGCATCATGCTGGGCTTCGCTGACGATACTGCCCGCGAACAGGCACGTGCCCTGATCCGCAAGAATTTCAATGATTTCGACCTGACCACCACCGAGCGCAACGAGCTTGCGGTGCTGCGTCTGGCGCTGACCCAGGCGAAAGTCGCCGAGATCCGCGAATACTCGATCAAGCAGAACCTCACCACCGTGCGCAACCGCGTAAACGAACTGGGTGTGGCCGAGCCGCTGGTACAGCGCCAGGGCGCCAACCGTATCGTGGTCGAACTGCCAGGTGTGCAGGACACTGCCGAAGCCAAGCGTATCCTTGGTAAAACGGCCAACCTTGAGTTCCGCTTCGGTGCCGAGCCGGGCGCGTCCAAGGCCACCACCGAGGTGTTCGAGTTCCGTGAAGGCGGCCGCTCCGCTGCCGTCGAGCGTGGCCTGATCATCACCGGTGACCAGGTTACCGACGCCCAGGCCAGTTTTGACGAGCATGGTAGCCCGCAGGTGAACATCCGCCTGGATGGTCACGGTGGCGAGCTGATGAGTCGTGCTACCCGTAGCAACGTCGGCCGTAGCATGGCGGTGATCTTCATCGAGCAGAAGCCGGTGACCCGCTACGTCAAGCAGACTGTCGGTGGCGTCGAGAAGGACGTTGCCGTACAAAGTTTTGTGGAAGAGAAGAAAATCATCAGCCTGGCGACCATCCAGTCGCCGCTGGGCAGCCAGTTCCGCATTACCGGCCTGAACGGCCAGGGCGAATCTTCGGAGCTGGCACTGCTGCTGCGTGCCGGTGGCCTGGCCGCGCCAATGTACTTCGCTGAAGAGCGTACCATTGGGCCAAGCCTGGGTGCCGACAACATCACCAAGGGTATCGACGCCTCGCTGTGGGGCATGTTGTTTGTCTCTCTGTTCATCATTGCCATCTACCGCGCCTTCGGCGTGCTGGCCACCATCGCCCTGGCGGGCAACATGGTGCTGCTGCTGGCGTTGATGTCGCTGCTGGGGGCGACCCTGACCCTGCCGGGCATCGCTGGCATCGTATTGACCATGGGTATGGCGGTGGACGCCAACGTGCTGATCTTCTCGCGTATTCGCGAAGAGATCGCTGCTGGCATGTCGGTGCAGCGCGCCATTCACGAAGGCTTCAATCGCGCCTACTCGGCAATCGTCGACGCCAACCTGACCACTCTGTTGGTCGGCGGGATCCTGTTCGCCATGGGTACCGGCCCGGTCAAAGGCTTTGCTGTCACCATGTCCCTCGGGATTTTCACCTCGATGTTCACTGCCATCATGGTGACCCGTGCATTGGTCAACCTGACCTGTGGCGGGCGTGACATCAAGAAGCTGTGGGTTTGAGGGAGCTGCGATGAAAACCATCAATTTCATGGGTGTGCGCAAAGTCGCGTTCGCCGTCACCGTGCTCCTCACCGTGCTGGCGCTGTTCAGTTGGTGGCAAAAGGGCCTGAACCTCGGGCTGGACTTCACCGGGGGCACGCTGATCGAGTTGACCTACGAACGCCCGGCCGACGTCAAGGCTGTGCGTGCCGAGCTGGTCAATTCCGGCTTCCACGAAGCCGTGGTTCAGAGCTTCGGTGCTACCACCGACCTGTTGGTACGCATGCCGGGCGACGACCCGATGCTGGGTAACAAGGTGGCCGAAGCCCTGCAGAAGGTTGGCGGCGACAACCCGGCCAAGGTCAAGCGTGTCGAGTTCGTCGGCCCGCAAGTGGGTGAAGAGCTGCGTGACCAGGGCGGCTTGGGCATGCTTCTGGCCCTGGGCGGCATCCTCATCTACCTGGCGTTCCGCTTCCAGTGGAAGTTCGCCGTGGGGGCGATCGTTTCGCTGATCCACGACGTGGTGGTAACGCTGGGTATCCTGTCGTTCTTCCAGATCACCTTTGACCTGACGGTGCTGGCGGCGGTGCTGGCGATCATCGGTTACTCGCTGAACGACACCATTGTCGTGTTCGACCGGGTGCGCGAGAACTTCCGCGTGATGCGCAAGGCCTCGTTGATCGAGAACATCAACATTTCCACCACCCAGACCCTGCTGCGTACCGTCGCCACTTCGGTTTCGACCCTGTTGGCCATCGCCTCGTTGCTGTTCTTCGGGGGTGACAACCTGTTCGGTTTCTCACTGGCACTGTTCATTGGTGTCATGGCCGGTACTTACTCGTCGATCTATATCGCCAACGTGGTACTGATCTGGCTGAACCTGAGCAGCGAAGATCTCATTCCGCCGGTCAAGGCCGAGGGTGTGGACGAGCGTCCGTAAGTTCTTCCCTGCGCCGCCTGGCGGTGAAAAGGCGCGAGTGTTGAACTCGCGCCTTTTTTTTTGCTCCAAGGCTGGGAGAAGCGCGGGTTCTTGCCCGCTGGTACGATCAGGAGGTTCACGTGAATAAATCAATGCTGGTGGGTGCGGTGCTGGGTGCTGTCGGTGTAACTGCCGGAGGTGCTGTGGCGACCTACAGCTTGGTGAACAAAGGCCCTGAAGTCGCCCAGGTGACTGACGTGCAGCCGATCAAGCAGCAGGTGAAAACCCCGCGTGAAGTTTGCAAGGACGTGACTGTGACGCGGCAGGCGCCGGTCAAGGATCAACACCAGATTGCCGGTACCGTAGTCGGTGCGTTGGCAGGTGGTCTGTTGGGTAACCAGATTGGTGGCGGTACCGGCAAGAAGATTGCCACGGTGGCCGGTGCGGTCGGTGGTGGTTATGCGGGTAACAAGGTGCAGGAAGGCATGCAGGAGCGTGATACCTACACAACCACGCAAACCCGCTGCAACACGGTCAACGACATCAGCGAGAAGGTAGTGGGCTACAACGTGACCTATTCCATCGGTGATCAGGTAGGCAAGGTGAAGATGGATCGCGAACCGGGGTCGACCATTCCGTTGGACAAGAATGGCAAGTTGATCCTGAGCGAAGCTGGTCAGTAATTTGCGTTGTCTGTACGGGCCTCTTCGCGGGTAAACCCGCTCCTACAGGGGCAATGCGATCCATGTAGGAGCGGGTTTACCCGCGAAGAGGCCGGCACAGGCCACGCAAAACCACCAAGCACAAAAAAAGCACCTCGAGAGGTGCTTTTTGTTTGCCGGCAATCTGCGCTTAGCGCTTCATGCTTTCTGGCAGGTGTGGCTGGATGGCAGTCAGTACCGCCTTGAAGCACTTGATGTTGCCTGCAACGATGTGGCCTTTGTCGAGGAAGTCGTGGCCGCCGTTGAAGTCGCTCACCAGGCCACCGGCTTCCTGGATCAGCAGCACGCCAGCTGCCATGTCCCATTCGGACAGGCCCGACTCCCAGAAGGCGTCGAAGCGGCCAGCGGCCACGTAGGCCAGGTCCAGGCTGGCGGAGCCGGCGCGGCGGATGCCGGCGGTCTGGCCGGTCAAGGCGCGGAACATGCCCAGGTAGTTGTCCATGTCCGCCATCTGGCCATCACGGAATGGGAAGCCGGTGCCCAGCAGGGCGCCTTCCAGGCTTGTACGCGAGCTGACGCGCAGGCGGCGGCCGTTGAGTTGGGCGCCACGGCCCCGGCTGGCGGTGAATTCTTCCTGTCGAACCGGGTCGACGATCACGGCGTGCTCAAGGCGACCGCGGTACTTGCAGGCGATGCTGACGGCGAAGTGCGGGATGCCGCGCAGGAAGTTGGTGGTGCCGTCCAGCGGATCGATGATCCACAGGTAATCCTTGCCTTCTTCGCCGCTACCCGCGTGCAGACCGGTTTCCTCGCCCTGGATGGAGTGGTTCGGGTAGGCCTTGCGCAGGGCGTTGACGATGCTTTGCTCGGCGGCGCGATCGACTTCGGAAACGTAGTCCTTGGCCTCTTTCTCATCGACCTTGATGCTATCCAGGCGTTCGATGGAGCGGAAAATCAGTTCACTGGCGCTGCGAGCGGCGCGCAGGGCGATATTCAGCATAGGCTGCATGGGCGGGTCACCTGGAGATGTTAAAGAAGAAAGCCGATCATTCTAGCAGAAAACTTTGGCGGCAGAAGTGTCACATTTGCTTTCATGGCGTTACGTCTGTCGGTTCTGTAAGATCGAAGGCCCTGATTCCTGCATCTGTGAGCACAACACCTTGCTGCAAAATATTCGTGTTGTTCTGGTCAATACCAGCCACCCCGGCAACATCGGCGGCGCTGCGCGTGCCATGAAAAACATGGGCTTGTCGCGTCTGGTGCTGGTGCAGCCGAAAGAATTCCCCGCCTTGGATGCCAGTGCCCGTGCCTCGGGCGCCGACGACTTGCTGGATAACGCCCAGGTGGTCGACAGCCTCGAACAGGCGCTGGTCGGCTGCAACCTGGTGATGGGCACCAGCGCCCGCGAGCGCAGCATTCCCTGGCCGTTGATCGGCCCGCGTGAGTGCGGTGCCAAGGCGGTGGAACATGCCAATGGCGGCGAGGAAATCGCCCTGGTGTTCGGGCGCGAACACGCCGGCCTGACCAACGAAGAACTGCAGCGATGTCACTTCCATGTGCACATTCCCTCCAATCCCGACTTCAGCTCGCTGAACCTGGCTGCTGCCGTGCAGGTGCTCTCCTACGAGGTGCGCATGGCCTGGCTGGCTGCCGGCGAGGTGCCGGGCAAAGTCGAGAAGATTGATGCCACTGAGCTGGCGACCATGGATGAAATGGAGCTGTTCTACGACCACCTGGAGAAAACCCTGGTGGGCATTGGCTTCCTCGACCCCGAAAAGCCCAAGCACCTGATGCCGCGCCTGCGCCGGCTGTATGGGCGGGTGGCGGTCGAGCGTTCGGAAATGAGCATTTTGCGCGGCATCCTCACCGAGACCCAGAAAGTGGTCCGGGGCGAGCCGCATAAACGGAAGGACTGACAGATGTTCGAACGCCTGCGTGAAGATATTCAAAGCGTATTCCACCGTGACCCGGCTGCGCGCAATGCCTTCGAGGTGCTCACCTGCTACCCCGGCATGCATGCCATCTGGCTGCACCGCCTGGGCAATGCCCTGTGGAGGCGTGATTTCAAATGGCTGGCCCGGCTGGTGTCGAATTTCGGCCGCTGGCTGACCGGTATCGAAATCCACCCGGGCGCCACCATTGGCCGGCGCTTTTTCATCGACCACGGTATGGGCATCGTCATTGGCGAAACCGCCGAGATCGGCGATGACGTCACCCTGTACCAGGGCGTGACGCTCGGTGGCACCAGCTGGAACAAAGGCAAGCGCCACCCCACCTTGGAGAACGGCGTGGTGGTAGGGGCGGGAGCCAAGGTGCTTGGGCCTTTCACCGTCGGCGCCGGGGCCAAGATCGGTTCCAATGCGGTGGTCACCAAGGCGGTGCCGGCAGGGGCTACGGCGGTGGGCATTCCGGGGCGGATCATCGTCAAGAGCGAGGACACCGAAGTCGAAGCCAAGCGTAAGGCAATGGCCGAGAAGATCGGCTTTGACGCCTATGGTGTCAGCGGCGACATGCCCGACCCGGTGGCGCGCGCCATCGGCCAGATGCTCGACCATCTGCAGGCTGTCGACGAACGGTTGGAGGGTATGTGTGGCGCGCTGACCAAGATGGGCAGTGACTATTGTGCCAAGGAACTGCCGGCCTTGCCGGAGGACGACTTCACCGAGGTTGCCCAGGTGGTCCAGCGCGACACCCAGTCGCATTGATTGCGCCGCACTGAAATCATGGTGACATGCGGGGCGTGTGCTCACGCCCCTCGTCTGCTACAATCGCGCCCGCCTCCCCGATGCAAACCCGACTAAAGCAGTAGGTCTAATAGTTGACTTAAATGCTCGGGAATCGCATACTCGCACACATCCCGAAACTCCCGTGGTACCCAATAGCCATGCGACTGACTACCAAAGGCCGATACGCTGTGACCGCCATGCTCGACCTGGCGTTGCACGCGAAGCATGGGCCGGTGTCTTTGGCCGATATTTCCGAGCGCCAGGGCATTTCCCTCTCTTATCTGGAGCAGCTGTTCGCCAAGCTGCGCCGCAGCAGCCTGGTTTCCAGCGTGCGCGGTCCGGGCGGTGGCTACCAGCTGTCGCGGGGCATGGAAACCATCCAGGTGGCCCAGGTCATCGATGCGGTCAACGAATCGGTCGATGCCACCCGTTGCCAGGGCCTCGGGGACTGCCATGCCGGTGATACCTGCCTGACCCACCACCTGTGGTGCGACCTCAGCCAGCAGATCCATGAATTCCTCAGCGGTATAAGCCTGGCCGACCTCGTCAAGCGCCGTGATGTGCAGGAAGTCGCCCAGCGCCAGGACCTGCGGCGTGTCGCAGGACGAACCGCCCAGCTGGACAAGATTGAGACGTCTGCCGTCGATTGACCCCCTGGGACGACGAGCGACGCCACCGCCTGATAGGAGAGACAAATGAAGTTGCCGATCTACCTCGATTACTCTGCGACCACTCCGGTCGACCCACGCGTGGCCCAGAAGATGGCCGACTGCTTGCTGGTCGACGGAAACTTCGGTAACCCGGCCTCGCGCTCCCACGTCTTTGGCTGGAAAGCCGAGGAAGCGGTGGAAAACGGTCGCCGCCAGGTTGCCGAGCTGATCAACGCCGATCCGCGTGAAATCGTCTGGACCAGCGGTGCCACCGAGTCCGACAACCTCGCACTCAAAGGTGTCGCGCACTTCTATCAGACCAAGGGCAAGCACATCATTACCTCCAAGATCGAGCACAAGGCGGTCCTGGATACCGCTCGCCAGCTGGAGCGTGAAGGTTTTGAGGTCACCTACCTGGAACCGGGCGAAGACGGTATCGTCACCCCGGCCATGGTAGAGGCGGTGCTGCGCGACGACACCATCCTGGTCTCGCTGATGCATGTGAACAACGAAGTCGGCTCGATCAACGACATTGCCGCCATCGGTGAACTGACCCGTTCGCGCGGCGTGCTGTTCCATGTCGACGCCGCCCAGTCGGCCGGCAAGGTCGAAATCGACCTGCAAAAGCTGAAGGTCGACCTGATGTCGTTCTCGGCGCACAAGGTCTATGGCCCGAAAGGCATCGGCGCACTGTACGTCAGCCGCAAGCCGCGTGTACGCCTGGAAGCCATCATTCACGGCGGCGGTCATGAGCGCGGCATGCGTTCGGGCACCTTGCCGACCCACCAGATCGTCGGCATGGGCGAAGCCTTCGCCATTGCCAAGCAGGAAATGGTTGCAGAAAACGCACGCATCAAGGCCCTTAGCGACCGCTTCTTCAAGCAGGTCTCGAACCTTGAAGAGCTGTACGTCAATGGCAGCCAGACTGCACGTGTACCGCACAACCTGAACCTGAGCTTCAACTACGTCGAAGGCGAATCGCTGCTGATGTCGCTGAAAGACATCGCTGTATCGTCCGGTTCGGCCTGTACCTCCGCGTCACTCGAGCCGTCCTACGTACTGCGTGCTCTGGGCCGCAACGACGAGCTGGCGCACAGCTCGATCCGCTTCTCCTTCGGCCGTTTCACCACCGAAGAAGAAGTCGACTACGCCGCGCAGAAAGTCTGCGAGGCTGTCAACAAATTGCGTGAACTGTCGCCGCTGTGGGATATGTACAAAGACGGCGTTGACATCTCCAAGATCGAGTGGGCCGCCCACTAAGCAGTCGCCGGCAAGAGCGGCTCCCTGATGAGGAAGGAATTGCACCATGGCATACAGTGAAAAGGTCATCGACCACTACGAAAACCCGCGCAACGTCGGCAAGATGAATGCCGAAGACCCGGATGTCGGCACCGGCATGGTCGGCGCCCCGGCCTGCGGTGACGTGATGCGCCTGCAGATCAAGGTCAACGAGCAGGGCGTTATCGAAGACGCCAAGTTCAAGACCTACGGCTGCGGTTCGGCCATCGCCTCCAGCTCCCTCGCCACCGAGTGGATGAAGGGCAAGACCCTGGACGAGGCCGAAACCATCAAGAACACCCAACTGGCCGAAGAACTGGCGTTGCCGCCGGTCAAGATCCACTGCTCGGTACTCGCCGAGGATGCCATCAAGGCAGCCGTACGCGACTACAAGCAGAAGAAAGGCTTGATCTAAGTCGCCTGTTGCAAGGTAAGGAGTTCTGATGGCTATCAGCATGACAGAAGCCGCCGCCAACCACATTCGCCGCTCCCTCGACGGGCGCGGCAAAGGTGAGGGCATTCGCCTGGGCGTGCGCACCACCGGTTGCTCGGGTCTGGCCTACGTGCTGGAATTCGTCGACGAACTGGCGGACGAAGATCAGGTGTTCGAGAACCATGGCGTCAAGGTGATCATCGATCCCAAGAGCCTGGTTTACCTCGATGGCACCGAGCTGGATTTCGTCAAGGAAGGGTTGAACGAAGGCTTCAAGTTCAACAACCCCAACGTGCGCGGTGAGTGTGGCTGCGGCGAAAGCTTCAACGTTTGAGGCTGGCTGTGGGTACTCCTTGTCATTACGCATTGTTTGACCTCCAGCCAAGCTTCCGTCTGGATCTCGACAAGCTGGCCACTCGCTATCGCGAGCTGGCCCGCGAAGTCCATCCTGACCGCTTTGCCGACGCCTCCGAGCGTGAGCAGCGTATAGCGCTGGAAAAATCCGCGGCCCTCAACGACGCTTACCAGACGCTGCGCAGTGCGCCGCGTCGCGCGCGCTATCTGCTGGCCATCAGCGGCCACGAAGTGCCTCAGGAAGTCACGGTTCACGACCCTGACTTCCTGCTGCAGCAGATGCAGTGGCGTGAAGAGCTCGAAGAACTGCAGGATGAAGCCGACCTTGATGGTGTAGGCGTGTTCAAGAAGCGCCTGAAGGTTGCCCAGGACACGCTGAATGAGGACTTTGCCGGCTGCTGGGATGCCCCAGGCGAGCGCGACAAGGCTGAACGCCTGATGCGCCGCATGCAGTTCCTCGACAAGCTCGCCCAAGAAGTGCGCCAACTGGAAGAGCGCCTCGACGATTAACCCCGGTGCTGCCCGTGATGGCACCTAAGGTATTCAGATAAGCATGGCCCTACTGCAGATTGCCGAACCCGGTCAAAGCCCTCAGCCGCACCAGCGCCGCCTGGCGGTTGGGATCGACCTGGGCACCACCAACTCAATGGTTGCTGCTTTGCGCAGCGGCCGTAGCGAGCCCCTGCCCGATGCGCAGGGTAACGTCATTCTGCCGTCCGCGGTGCGCTACCTCGAAGGGCGCATCGAAGTGGGGCAGGCCGCGCGTGATGCTGCCTCCAGCGACCCGTTTAACACCGTGCTGTCGGTCAAGCGCCTGATGGGGCGCGGCCTGGCCGACGTCAAGCAGCTGGGCGAGCAACTGCCATACCGTTTTGTGGGTGGTGAATCGCATATGCCGTTCATCGACACTGTGCAGGGGCCGAAAAGCCCTGTGGAAGTGTCTGCCGACATCCTGAAGGTGTTGCGCGAGCGTGCCGAAGCCACCTTGGGTGGCGAGTTGGTGGGCGCGGTGATCACCGTGCCGGCCTATTTCGATGACGCCCAGCGTCAGGCTACCAAAGACGCTGCGCGTCTGGCCGGCCTGAACGTGCTGCGCCTGCTCAACGAACCGACTGCGGCCGCCGTAGCCTACGGCCTGGACCAGAACGCCGAAGGCGTGGTGGCCATCTATGATCTGGGCGGCGGCACTTTCGATATTTCAATTCTGCGGCTGACCGCTGGTGTATTCGAAGTGCTGGCCACCGGCGGTGATACCGCTCTGGGTGGTGATGACTTCGACCATGCTATTGCTGGCTGGATCATCGAGCAGGCTGGCCTGTCGTCCGATCTGGACCCGGCTACCCAGCGCGCGCTGCTGCAAACCGCCTGCGCCGCCAAGGAAGCCCTGACCGATGCTGACGTGGTCAACGTCAGCCACGGTGCCTGGCACGGTGAGCTGACCCGTAGCGCCTTCGAAGCCATGATCGAACCACTGGTTGCCCGCAGCCTGAAGGCTTGCCGCCGCGCCGTGCGCGACAGTGGTGTTGAGCTGGAAGAGGTCAGCGCCGTGGTCATGGTCGGTGGTTCGACCCGCGTGCCGCGTGTGCGTGAGGCCGTGGGCGCGCTGTTCGGGCGCACCCCGCTGACCTCGATCGACCCGGACCAGGTGGTGGCCATTGGTGCCGCCATCCAGGCCGACACCCTGGCCGGCAACCGCCGCGAAGGTGGCGAGCTGCTGCTGCTCGATGTCATCCCGCTGTCGCTTGGTCTTGAAACCATGGGCGGGCTGATGGAGAAGGTGATTCCGCGCAACACCACCATTCCGGTGGCCCGCGCTCAGGAGTTCACCACGTACAAAGATGGCCAGTCGGCCATGATGATTCACGTGCTGCAGGGCGAGCGCGAGCTGATCAGTGACTGCCGTTCGCTGGCCCGC
This sequence comes from Pseudomonas sp. BP6, assembly GCF_017875935.1. Taxonomy (NCBI): domain Bacteria; kingdom Pseudomonadati; phylum Pseudomonadota; class Gammaproteobacteria; order Pseudomonadales; family Pseudomonadaceae; genus Pseudomonas; species Pseudomonas sp. BP6. The sequence goes on along the minus strand of NZ_JAGINI010000001.1, from coordinate 4,372,577 downwards.
TTCGAACTGCGCGGCATCCCGGCCATGGTTGCCGGTGCTGCGAAAATCCGCGTCACCTTCCAGGTGGATGCCGATGGCCTGCTCAGCGTCGCTGCCCGCGAGCTGGGTTCGGGCGTGGAAGCCAGCATTCAGGTCAAGCCGTCCTACGGCCTGACCGACGGCGAAATCGCCCGCATGCTCAAGGACTCCTTCGAACACGCCGGTTCCGACAAGCACGCCCGTCAGTTGCGTGAGCATCAGGTGGATGGCGAGCGGCTGCTCGAAGCGGTGCAGGGCGCCCTGGACGCCGACGGCGATCGCCTGCTCAGCAGTGACGAGCGCGACGCCATCGAATTTCAGATGCAAGAACTACGTGATTTGCTGGCCGGCACCGAAGGCGCAGCCATCGAGCAACAGACCAAGCGTTTGTCGCAGGTGACCGATGCATTTGCCGCCCGTCGCCTTGATTCGACGGTCAAAGCCGCACTGGCCGGGCGCAACCTGAATGAGATCGAGGAGTAATCGATGCCGCTGGTGACATTCCTGCCGCATGAGAAGTTCTGCCCCGAGGGGCTGACCGTTGAGGTCGAGCCCGGGACCAACATCCTGGAGCTGGCCCACGACCATCACATCGAGATGGAAAGTGCCTGCGGCGGCGTCAAGGCCTGCACCACTTGCCACTGCATCGTGCGCAAGGGCTTCGATTCGCTCGAAGAGGCTGACGAGTTGGAAGAGGACATGCTGGACAAGGCCTGGGGCCTGGAAGCGCAATCGCGCCTTGGTTGTCAGGTGGTCGTCGCTGACGAAGACCTGACCATCGAGATCCCCAAGTATTCGCTCAACCACGCTGCCGAAGCACCGCACTGAGGGCCTGTACATGAGTCTGAAATGGGTTGATGTACTTGAGATCGCAATCCAGCTTGCAGAAAGCAAGCCTGAGGTCGATCCTCGTTATGTGAATTTCGTGGACCTGCACCGCTGGGTGCTGGCATTGCCAGAGTTCAGCGACGATCCGTCACGCGGCGGTGAGAAAGTGCTCGAGGCAATCCAGGCCGCCTGGATCGACGAAGCCGACTAAGCGTCACTTGCAGGTTAGGCAATCCCCCGGAACCCGCGTATAATTCGCGGGTTTAATTTTTCGTAACACTCATATTCTGGAGTTTTCCATGGCTGTTCAACGTACTTTCTCCATCATCAAGCCTGACGCTGTTGCCAAAAACGTCATCGGCAAGATCACCACTCGCTTCGAAGAAGCCGGCCTGAAAATCGTTGCCTCGAAAATGAAGCAACTGTCCAAAGCCGAAGCCGAAGGCTTCTACGCTGAGCACAGCGAGCGCGGCTTCTTCGGTGACCTGGTTGCCTTCATGACTTCCGGTCCGGTCGTTGTCCAGGTTCTGGAAGGCGAGAACGCCATCGCCAAGAACCGTGAGCTGATGGGCGCTACCAACCCTAAAGAAGCTGCTGCCGGCACCATCCGTGCTGACTTCGCCGAGTCGATCGACGCCAACGCCGTTCACGGTTCGGACTCCGAAGCTGCTGCTGCTCGCGAAATCGCTTACTTCTTCGCTGCTACCGAGGTAACCACTCGCTAAGCGAAAGCTTACGGGTGAGGGTGAATCCATGACGACATCTACTGGCAAAATCAACCTGTTGGGTCTGACCCAGCCGGAAATGGAACAATTCTTCGACTCTATCGGGGAGAAGCGCTTCCGTGCCGGCCAGGTGATGAAATGGATTCACCATTTTGGCGTGTCCGACTTTGCGGCCATGACCAACGTAGGCAAGGTCTTGCGCGAAAAGCTCGAGGCCGTTGCCGAGATTCGCCCGCCGGAAGTGGTCAGTGAAGACATTTCCGCCGACGGCACCCGCAAATGGGTGATCCGCGTTGCCTCCGGCAGCTGCGTCGAGACCGTCTATATTCCAACCGACGACCGCGGCACCCTCTGCGTATCGTCGCAAGCCGGCTGTGCCCTGGACTGCAGCTTCTGCTCCACCGGCAAGCAAGGCTTCAACAGCAACCTTACCGCCGCCGAAGTGATCGGCCAGGTGTGGCTTGCCAACAAATCCTTCGGGACCGTTCCTGCCAAAGTCGACCGCGCGATTACCAACGTGGTCATGATGGGCATGGGCGAGCCCTTGCTGAACTTTGACAACGTCATTGCCGCCATGAAAATCATGATGGATGACCTTGGCTATGGCATTTCCAAGCGTCGTGTCACCTTGTCCACCTCGGGCGTGGTGCCGATGATCGACGAGCTGGCCAAGCACATCGACGTGTCGCTGGCCCTGTCGCTGCACGCGCCGAACGACGAACTGCGCAACAAGCTGGTGCCGATCAACAAGAAGTACCCGCTGAAGATGCTGCTGGAATCGTGCATGGGCTACATGTCCACCTTGGGCGGCAAGCGCGTGCTCACCATCGAGTACACTCTGCTCAAGGACGTCAACGACCAACCCGAGCATGCCGCGCAGATGATCGAACTGTTGCGCGATGTACCCTGCAAGATCAACCTGATCCCGTTCAACCCGTTCCCGCATTCGGGCTACGAGCGACCAAGCAACAACGCCATTCGTCGCTTCCAGGATCTGCTGCACCACGGTGGCTTCAACGTCACCACCCGTACCACGCGCGGCGACGACATCGACGCTGCCTGTGGCCAACTGGTCGGTCAGGTCAATGACCGTACCCGCCGCAGTGAGCGCTATATCGCTGTTCGCCAGCTTTCTGCGGACGTCGAACTGCCAGACAGCGCCGCCAGCCACTGACAGGTACCTTGCCCATGAGCCTGCGCGCCGCGTCGATCCTTGCGCTTTCGCTGCTGGCCGGCTGCGTGTCAGGCGGCGCGAGCGACCCCTTGGCCAGCCGCCAGGGCAGAGTGGAGGCGGGGCGGGCTTATGTACAGCTTGGCTTGGGTTATTTGCAACAAGGTTTGACCGAACAGGCCAAGGCGCCGCTGGGCAAGGCCCTGGCACTGGATGACCAGGATGTCGACGCGCACGCGGCACTGGCGGTAGTGTTTCAAGCCGAAGGTGAGCCGGCGCTGGCCGAAGCACACTTTCGCAAGGCCTTGCTGATAAGTCGCGGTGACACGCGAATTCGCAACAATTACGGCAGTTTCCTTTATGCTCAGGGGCGATTTGCCGAGGCCAAGCAGATGTTTCGCCTGGCCAGTGCCGATACCCTGTATCCTGAGCGCTCACGCGTGTACGAAAATCTGGGCCTGACCGCCCTGAAGCTCGAACGCCGCGATCAGGCGCACGCGTATCTGTTGAAAGCGTTACAACTCAACCAGCACCAACCAAAAGCGTTGCTGGAAATGGCTGAGTTGTCCTACGAAAACAGGCATTATGTGCCGGCCCGGGACTACTACGATCGTTTCAGCCAGTTGAGCGACCACGACGCCCGTAGCCTGCTGCTGGGCAGCCGCCTTGCCAGGGGGTTCGACGAGCAGGGCGCACTGGCCGAATTGGGCCAGCAATTACAACGACTTTATCCCGGTACGCCGGAATACCAGCAATACCTGTCGGAGCAACGATGAACGCCGCGCATCCCGAAGTAGCAGTAGCGCCTGGCCAGAACCCCGGTGAGCTTTTGCGCCTGGCCCGTGAGAAACGGGACTGGTCTCAAGCCGAGGTGGCCCGCAAGCTCAACCTCACTGTCAGTTCGTTGAACCATGTGGAAACCGGCGCCTTCGACAAGCTGCCCGGGCATACTTTCGCTCGTGGCTACATTCGTGCCTACGCCAAGTTGATGGACCTCGACCAGGCCGCCCTGGTAGATGCCTTCGACCGCTACACCGGTACCCACGCCAAAGGCAGCGACGTGCATTCGCTGGGCCGTATCGAAGAGCCTGTGCGGCTGTCGCACAACATCCTGCGCGGCGTCAGCCTGTTGTTGCTGGTGGCTGTTGTCGGTGGTGGCTTTTTCTGGTGGCAGGACCAGGGCAGCCTGCGGGGCAAGGAGCTGGCCAAGATTGCCCTGGAGCACGTCGAGGTCGAAAGCGCCGACGGCACGACACAGATTCACCCGCTCGATGAGCCTGAAGACCAGGCCGTTTCCGTTGGCCAGCAAGCTGAAAGTGCACCGCTGGCGCTGGAGCAAGGCGCTGCCGAGCAGCCTGCTGCCGCTGAACAGGCGCCGGTAAGCTCGGAGCCAGCCATTGCCGCAGCGCCTGCTCCGGCACAGCAAGCGCCTGCGCAACCCGCACCTGCTGCTTCGCCTGCTCCGGTTACGCCCCCGGTACAGGCCGCTGCTGCACCTGCACCGGCCGCCGCTGAGCCTGCCGCGGTGCCGACTGGCAGTGCCAAGGTCGCCATTCAGTTCACCGCCGATTGCTGGACCCAGGTCAGCGACGGCAACGGCAAGGTGCTGTTCAGCGCCATCAAGCGCAAGGGGGACAACCTCGAGCTGACCGGCAAGCCGCCTTTCTCGGTACGCCTGGGCTTTGCCCGGGGCGCCCAGGTCAGCTACAACGGCCAGGCCGTCGATGTTGCTCCGTTCACCAGTGGCGAGACTGCTCGCCTGAAGTTGGGACAGTAAGTCATGCACGGCGAATCTCCGATCAAGCGTCGCGAATCCCGCAAAATCTGGGTTGGCAATGTGCCGGTGGGCGGTGATGCGCCCATCGCGGTGCAGAGCATGACCAACACCGACACCAACGATGTCGCTGCCACCGTGGCGCAAATCCAGCGTCTGGTCGATGCCGGCGTGGACATCGTGCGGGTCTCGGTGCCGGACATGGACGCGGCCGAAGCTTTTGGCAAGATCAAGCAACTGGTCAGCGTGCCGCTGGTCGCCGACATCCATTTCGACTACAAGATCGCATTGCGCGTTGCCGAGCTGGGTGTTGATTGCCTGCGTATCAACCCGGGCAACATCGGCCGTGAAGACCGTGTGCGCGCCGTGGTCGATGCCGCCCGCGACCGTGGCATTCCGATTCGTATCGGGGTCAACGCCGGTTCGCTGGAAAAAGACCTGCAGAAGAAGTACGGCGAACCGACCCCGGCTGCGCTGGTCGAGTCGGCCCTGCGTCACGTCGAGCATCTCGACCGCCTGGATTTCCAGGACTTCAAGGTCAGCGTCAAGGCCTCGGACGTGTTCATGGCTGTCGAAGCCTACCGCCTGTTGGCCAAACAGATCGTACAGCCGCTGCATCTGGGCATCACTGAAGCCGGCGGCCTGCGCTCGGGGACGGTGAAGTCCGCCGTCGGCCTCGGTATGCTGCTGGCCGAAGGTATTGGCGATACCATCCGTATCTCGCTGGCGGCCGACCCGGTCGAAGAAGTGAAAGTCGGCTACGACATCCTCAAGTCGCTGCATCTGCGTTCGCGTGGTATCAACTTCATCGCCTGCCCGAGCTGCTCGCGGCAGAACTTCGATGTGGTCAAGACCATGAACGAGCTGGAAGGGCGTCTGGAAGACCTGCTGGTGCCGCTGGATGTGGCGGTGATTGGTTGCGTGGTCAACGGTCCGGGTGAAGCCAAGGAAGCCCATGTTGGGTTGACCGGCGGCACGCCGAACCTGATCTACATCGACGGCAAGCCTGCCCAGAAACTGACCAATGACAACCTGGTCGATGAGCTGGAAAAGCTCATCCGCCAGAAAGCGGCCGAAAAGGCCGAAGCCGACGCGGCGCTGATCGTCCGTGGCTGACACACCGAATTCGTAAGGACTTTTCGTGAGCAAATCGCTGCAAGCCATTCGTGGCATGAACGACATCCTGCCAGAACAGTCGCCGCTGTGGCGCTACTTCGAAGGCACCGTGGCCGGTCTGCTGGACACCTACGGGTACAGCCAGATCCGCACGCCGATCGTCGAGTTCACCGAGCTGTTCAAACGCTCGATCGGTGAAGTGACCGACATCGTCGAAAAAGAGATGTACACCTTCGAGGACCGCAACGGCGATTCGCTGACCCTGCGTCCTGAAGGCACCGCTGCCTGCGTGCGAGCGGTGCTCGAGCACGGCATCACCGGCAACGGTCAGGTGCAGAAGCTGTGGTACATCGGCCAGATGTTCCGCCACGAGCGTCCGCAGAAGGGCCGTTACCGTCAGTTCCATCAGATTGGCGTGGAAGTGTTCAACCTGGACGGCCCGGACATCGATGCCGAGCTGATCATGTTGACCTGGCGCCTGTGGGGCCTGCTGGGCATCCAGGACGCGGTCAAGCTCGAGCTCAACAGCCTGGGCACCAGTGAAGCCCGCGCACGCTACCGTGACGCGCTGGTCGAGTTCCTTTCGGCGCGTCTGGAGCAGTTGGACGAAGACAGCCAGCGTCGCCTGAAGAGCAACCCGCTGCGCATCCTCGACAGCAAGGACCAGAACACCCAGGCGGTGCTGGTCGGCGCGCCGAAGCTGGAAGACTACCTGGACGAAGAATCGCGCGTGCACTTCGAGGGCCTCAAGGCCCGCCTGGATGCCGCCGGTATTCCGTTCGTGATCAACACCAAGCTGGTACGTGGCCTGGACTATTACAGCAAGACCGTGTTCGAGTGGGTAACCGACAAGCTCGGCGCCCAGGGCACAGTGTGCGCGGGTGGCCGTTACGACGGCCTGGTCGAACAGATGGGTGGCAAGCCGACCACTGGCGTTGGTTTCGCCATGGGCATCGAGCGCCTGATCCTGCTGTTGGAAACCCTGGGCAAAGTGCCGGAGTCCATCAGCCGCCAGATCGACGTGTACCTGTGCGCCTTTGGCGAGCAGGCGGAGCTGGCCGGCCTGCGCCTGTCCGAAGGCCTGCGCGACCGCTTGCCGGGCCTGCGCCTGGCCGTCAACGCCGGTGGTGGCAGCTTCAAGAGCCAGTTCAAGAAAGCCGACAAGAGCGGTGCACTGTTCGCCCTGATCCTCGGCGACGACGAGCTGGCCAAGCAAGAAATCGGCTTGAAGCCCCTGCGCGGCCAGGGCGAACAACAGAACATTGCCTGGGATGCTCTTGCAGAGCACCTGGAAACCGCGATCGCGCAGGCGTAACGCGGTTCAACAAGCGAATAGGCGAAAAGGAGTATTGGGGTGTCGAGTACCGATGATGATGACCTGGCAGGGATCAAGGACTGGTGGAGCCGCAACGGCAAGCCGCTGCTGACCGGCGCATTGCTGGCTGGCGTGGTGGTGTTGGGCTGGAATACCTGGCACAAGTACCAGAACAACCAGTCGCAAGGTGCCTCGCAGTTGTATCAGGCGTTGATTGAAACCAGCCTGACACCGACCGGCCAGCCGGACACCACCAAGGTCGCGGAGCTGGCCGGCAAGCTCAAGAGCGAGTTTGGCGGCACCGCTTACGCCCAGTACGGCAGCCTGTTCGTGGCCAAGGTCGCGGTCGACAGCGGCAAGCTCGATGACGCCGCAGCGGAGCTGAAAAGCGTGCTGGACAATCCGGCCGACGTCACCCTGGGCGAGATTTCGCGTCAGCGTCTGGCGCGTGTACTGGCAGCCCAGAACAAGGCCGAAGATGCCCTGAAGCTGCTCGACGGCGACGCCGACAAAGCTTTTCTGGCCAGCCGTGAAGAGTTGAAGGGTGACCTGCTGGTTCAGCTGGGTCGCGCCGACGACGCACACAGCGCTTACGAAAAAGCCAAGGCCGCGCTGTCCGATGACGCGGCGGTCGGTGGCTTGCAATTGAAGCTGGATGACCTGGCTAAAGGGGACGCGTAAGTGATCGGTTGGAAACATGCAGCAGTGCTGACCCTGGCCGTACTGGCCGCGGGTTGCAGCAGCAACAGCAAGAAGGAACTGCCCCCGGCCGAGCTGACCAAGTTCACCGAGGAAGTGGTGCTGAAGAAGCAGTGGAGCCGTTCGATCGGTGACGGCCAGGGTGAAACCTACAACACCCTGGTCCCGGCCATCGAGAACGACCGCATCTACGCTTCCGACGTCAACGGCGAAGTCTATGCCCTTGATCGCATCACCGGTGACGTGGTGTGGAAGAAGGACCTGGAGCTGAAGGTTTCCGGCGCAGTTGGCGTGGGCTACGGCCTGGTCATGCTCGGTACCCTCAAGGGTGAAGTCATTGCCCTGGACTCCAGCACCGGTGAGGAGCGTTGGCGCTCGCGCGTGACCAGCGAAGTGCTGGCCCCGCCTGCCAACAACGGTGACGTGGTGGTGGTACAGACCCAGGACGACCGCCTGATTGGCCTGGATGCCGCCACTGGCGACCGCCGTTGGATCTACGAGAACTCCCCGGCCGTGCTGACGCTGCGTGGCACCGGTGCGCCAATCGCCACCAACCGCCTGGCAGTTGCCGGCCTGTCTACCGGCAAGGTTGTAGCGGTGGACATCAACAATGGTGTGCCGGTGTGGGAAAGCCGCGTGGCCATCCCGCAGGGCCGTTCCGAGCTGGACCGTGTGGTCGACATTGACGGCGGCCTGCTGCTGTCCGGTGGTATCTTGTACGTCAGCACTTACCAGGGGCGCGTTGCTGGCCTGGACCTGGAAAGCGGCCGCGAGCTGTGGCAGCGCGATGCCTCCAGCTACGTGGGTGTCGCCCAGGGCTTCGGTAACGTCTATGTGAGCGAGGCTTCTGGCTCGGTCGAGGGTATCGATGAGCGTTCTTCCAGTGCCCTGTGGACCAACGACTCGATGGCGCGTCGCCAACTGACCGCGCCTGAAGTGTTCTCCAGCTACGTAGCGGTAGGGGACTTCGAAGGTTACCTGCACTTGCTCAGCCAGGTCGATGGTCGTTTCGTCGGCCGTGAGCGCATCGACAGCGATGGCCTGCGCGCCCGCCCGCTTGTGGTCGGCGACACCATCTATGTCTTTGGCAACAGCGGCAAGCTCGAGGCACTGACCATCCGCTGAAGCTATGCTTGAAGCCTTGACCGGCTTCAAGTCGCGGCGTACGCGCCGCCCGTACTCCGGCCGCTGCCTTGCAGCGGCCTTTGCATTTTCAAGAATTCGAGAGTGGAGAGCCGATGGTTCCCGTAATTGCCCTGGTGGGCCGCCCGAACGTCGGCAAATCCACCATGTTCAACCGCCTGACCAAGACCCGCGATGCCATCGTCGGTGACCTGTCGGGCCTGACCCGTGACCGCCAGTATGGTGATGCCAGCTGGCAGGGTCGCTCCTTCATCCTGATCGACACCGGTGGTATCACCGGTGACGAAGTGGGCATGGACGAGAAAATGGCCGAGCAGTCGCTCATGGCCATCGAAGAAGCCGACTACGTGCTGTTCCTGGTTGATGCCCGTGCGGGCATGACCGCAGCCGACCAGATGATCGCCGAGCACCTGCGCAAGCGGAACAAGTCGGCGATCCTGGTTGCCAACAAGATCGACAACATCGACCCCGACGTTGCCCGCGCCGAATTCTCGCCAATGGGCATGGGTAACGCCATCCCGGTGGCGGGCTCCCAGGGCCGTGGTATCAGTGCCCTGATGGAAGCCGTGCTCGGCCACTTGCCGCGCGATGCCGAAGAGGAAGCCCTCGACCAGGACGTCGCTGAAGGTGAGGAAGCCGTGCGCATTCCTGGCCCAAGCGAGAAGGATGGCATCAAGATCGCCATCATCGGTCGCCCGAACGTTGGCAAGTCGACGCTGGTCAACCGCATGCTCGGCGAAGAGCGTGTGGTGGTCTACGACGAGCCAGGCACCACCCGTGACAGTATCTACATCCCGTTCGAGCGCGATGGCGAGAAGTACACCTTCATCGACACCGCCGGGGTGCGCAAGCGGGGCAAGATCCACGAGGAAGTCGAGAAGTTCTCGGTAGTGAAGACGCTGCAGGCGATCAAGGACGCCAACGTCGTCATCTTCGTCATGGATGCCCGCGAAGGTGTGGTCGACCATGACCTGAACCTGCTGGGCTTCGCCCTTGAAGCCGGTCGCGCCATCGTCATTGCCCTGAACAAGTGGGATGGCATGGAGCCGGGTGAGCGCGCCTACGTGAAGACCGAGCTGGAGCGCCGGCTGTTCTTCGTCGACTTCGCCGACATCCACTTCATTTCCGCGCTGCATGGCACGGGCGTGGGCAACTTGTACAAGTCGGTACAGGCTGCGTTCCAGTCCGCGGTCACGCGCTGGCCGACCAGCCGCCTGACGCAGATTCTCGAAGATGCCGTGAGCGAGCACCAGCCGCCGATGGTCAATGGTCGCCGCATCAAGCTGCGCTATGCCCACCTCGGCGGTGCCAACCCGCCGCTGATCGTGATCCACGGCAACCAGACCGACAGCATTCCCAAGTCGTACTCGCGTTACCTGGAAAACACCTATCGCCGGGTGCTCAAGCTGGTCGGTACGCCGATCCGTATTGAGTACAAGGGTGGTGAGAACCCGTACGAGGGCAAGAAGAACACCCTTACCGATCGCCAGGTCAACAAGAAACGCCGCCTGATGTCGCACCACAAGAAGGCCGAGAAGAAGCGTCGCGACAAGCGCTAAGTCGCCCCATGTGGGGGCGGGCAAAGCCGCCCCCACAGACGCCCCTTGATCCAGAGCAATCCCCCTATTGTTTCAACCTTTTTCCTGACCGCTCGATCCGCTATGCTCGGACTCCACCCCGTGCCGGATATACCCCAGGAAAGAGGGCTCCATGATCCGCAGCAAACTGCCGAATGTCGGCACGACCATCTTCACCACCATGTCCCAGCTCGCCGTGCAGGCTGGCGCGCTCAACCTGTCCCAGGGTTTTCCTGACTTCAATGGCCCGCAGGCCCTGCTTGATGCAGTGGGCCGGCACGTGGCTGCCGGGCATAACCAGTATTCGCCGATGACCGGCCTGCCGGCCTTGCGCCAGCAGGTAGCGGCCAAGGTCGAGCGGCTGTATGGGGCCAGGGTGGATGCCGATCAGGAAGTGACTATCACCCCCGGCGCCACCGAGGCTATTTTCTGTGCCATCCAGGCGGTGGTACATGCCGGTGACGAAGTGATCGTCTTCGACCCCTGCTACGACAGTTACGAGCCGTCGGTGGAGCTGGCCGGTGGCCGCTGTGTTCATGTGCAGTTGAGCGACGGCACCTTCCGTATCGACTGGCAGAAATTCAGCGATGCCTTGAGCCCGCGCACGCGCATGGTCATCCTCAACTCGCCACACAACCCCAGCGGCGCGCTGATCACTCGCGAAGACCTCGACCAGCTGGCCGCGCTTATTGCCGACCGCGATATCTACCTGGTCAGCGATGAAGTGTACGAGCACCTGGTCTACGACGGCGTACGCCACGCCAGCGTGCTGGCCCATGAGCAGTTGTACTCGCGTGCCTTCGTGGTCAGTTCGTTCGGCAAGACGTACCACGTTACCGGCTGGAAGACCGGGTACGTGATCGCACCGCCTGCCCTGAGCGCCGAGCTGCGCAAAGTGCACCAGTACGTCAACTTCTGTGGGGTGACGCCGCTGCAGTGTGCCTTGGCCGATTTCATGGCCGAGCACCCCGAGCATATTGATGAGTTGCCGGCCTTTTACCAGGCCAAGCGCGACCTGTTCTGCGGTTTGCTGGGAGGCTCGCGTTTCAACTTTACCCGCACGACGGGCACTTATTTCCAACTGGTGGACTATTCGCAAATCCGCCCGGACCTGAACGACGTCGACATGTCGCTGTGGCTGACGCGTGAGCACGGCGTGGCGACCATCCCGGTATCGGTGTTCTACCAGCAACCCATCCCCGAGCAACGCCTGGTGCGCCTGTGCTTTGCCAAACGAGAGGAGACGCTGCGTCAGGCAGCGGAAAGACTATGCGCGATTTGAGTACACTGCCGAACCTGAAAGTCGCCCTGGTGCAAACCACCCTGGCCTGGCACGACCGCGAGGCCAACTACGCACATTTCGAGGTGCTGCTGGAGCAGGTGGGCGAGGTGGACTTGGTGATCCTGCCGGAAATGTTCACCACCGGCTTTTCGATGCAGTCGGAAAGCCTGTGCGAGCCGGAGAACGGTCCGACCTACAAATGGTTGAAGGCCCAGGCAAAGAAGCACAACGCGGTGATTACCGGCAGTGTGATCATCCAGGCGGCCGATGGCAGCCACCGCAACCGCCTGTTGTGGGCGCGGCCGGACGGCGAGATTCTGCACTACGACAAACGCCACCTGTTCCGCATGGCCGGTGAGCACAAACATTACACCCCAGGCGAGCGGCAGGTGCAGTTCGAGGTCAAGGGCTGGCGGATTCGCCCGCTGATCTGCTACGACCTGCGCTTCCCGGTGTGGAGCCGCGACGCCCAGGACACTGACCTGCTGCTGTATACCGCCAACTGGCCGGCCGCGCGCCGCCAGCACTGGAACCGTCTGCTGCCGGCGCGGGGCATCGAAAACCTGTGCTATGTGGCGGCGGTGAACCGGGTGGGCACGGACGGTAAAGGCTTTGCTTATTCTGGTGACAGCCAGGTGCTGGATTTCCAGGGTGAGAGCCTGCTCAGTGCCGGGGAGGCGGACGGGGTGTTTACTGCAGTACTGAGCGCGTCGGAACTGGCGGCGTACCGGGCCAAGTTCCCGGCCAACCTGGATGCCGATACCTTCGAGCTGCACTGACAGCAGCGCCGGCTTCTTCGCGGGCCTGCCCGCGAAAGGGCCTGGTGGCCAATCTCCCTGGCCCTTCACCGTTGCCGCCGCCACCGTATTCGCGGGTAAACCCGCTCCTACACAGATCGGTGGTGGACACACATCTGGGGTTGGACACAGCCCGTCGTAGGAGCGGGTTTACCCGCGAAGAGGCCGGCGCTGGTTGAATCGATTTCCGGTCAATACACATCCCGCCGATACCGCCCATCCTCGATCAACTGCTGTACAGCTTCTTCACCCAGCATGCGATTGAGCGCCGCATCCACCCCAGCCGCCATGCCTTGCAGGCTGCCGCAGACATACACGCAAGCCCCATCGGCCACCCAGCGCTTGAAATCCTCGGCCTGTTGCAGCATTACGTCCTGCACATACACCTTCTCGGCCTGATCGCGCGAGAACGCCAGGTCCAGCCGTGCCAGGTCGCCGTTGTCCAGCCAAGCCTGCAGCTCATCGCCGCACAGCAAGTCATGCGCCCGATTACGCTCGCCGAACAACAGCCAGTTGCGCTGCTCACCGGCATTGACCCGCGCGCGCAACAGGCTGCGAAGGCCTGCCAGGCCAGTACCGTTGCCGATCAGGATCATCGGCGCAGCGGCCTCAGGCAGATGGAAGCCACTGTTACGCCGCAGGCGCAGGCTCAGGGTGCCATTCATTGGCAGGTATTCGGTCAGCCAGCCAGAGCCCAAGCCAAGGTTGCCGTCAGGGTGGCGTTCCTGGCGCACGATCAGCTCCAGCACACCATCGCTGGCGATCGAGGCGATGGAGTATTCGCGGCTGCCGATCGGTACCAGTGCATCCACCAGTGCCTGCGGCTGCAAGCCGATCAGGTGGTCGCGGCGCATCGGCAACTGGCGGCCAGCGAGTGCCTGGGCAAGGGTTTCGCTCAGGCCATTCACCTGCACCTGGCTGTTGGCGTCCAGTGCCATGCCCTTGAGGAACGCGTCGATCCGTGGCTGCCCATTCAGCGGCAGTATCTCTACCAGATCGCCGGCTTCCCAGCTTGCAGGTTCTGCAGCCTGCAGGCCAAGCAGGTACACCGGTTGGCCTTGGCTGCCAGGGTTGAGCAGTTTGCGGCGCACCAGCGACCAGTTGGCAAAGGTTGGCGGTTGCCAGGCGGCCACCGGCTGGGCGCCGGTCAGTTGCGCCAGTTCCTGCTGCCATTGCTGCAGGGCGGCCTGGTCGGCGTTGTCCACTTCCACCGGGCTGAATGCACTGCTGGCACCGCGCTCCCCCAGCCACGCCTGGAGACGACGAGCGAAACCGCAGAAGTGCGGGTACTGACGATCACCGAGGGCGAGCAGGGCATAGTTGAGGTTGTTCAGTGCCCAAGGCTGGCCGAGCACCTTGCGCTCGAAGGCGCGAGCGCTGTCGGGCGCTTCGCCGTCGCCGAAGGTACTCACCACGAAGAGCGCGCGATGGGCCTGGCGCAGGTCGTTTTCACCCAGCTCGGCAAGGGCGCGCACCTGAACTGTCTGGCCAGCTGCCTGTAGCTGCTTCGCACTCTGCCAGGCCAACTGCTCGGCAAAGCCACTCTGGCTGGCAAAACCGATCAGCCAACCGTCGCCATTGCCGTTGCTGTTGGCGACCTTGCCACGGGCTGCGCGCACCTGACGTTTCTTGCGGCGACGGTCGAGGTACAGCAGCCAGCCAGTGACGAAGAACAACGGCATGGTCAGGCTGGCGATGGTGACGATGATGCGCCCCGGCAAGCCGAAGTACTCGCCCACATGCAAGGCGTAAACACTCTGCAGCAGTTGCGCCTTGAAGGACTTGTCGGTGTAGCGGTCGTGCTTTTTAACCTGGCCAGTGGCCGGGTCCAGGACCAGGGTATTGAAGGCACGTGGGTGGGCAGCGTTGTCGAGCAGGTAGAACAGGTTGGCCGGCTGACCGCCAGCGGGCGGCAGGCGCAGGTTGTAGGTGGAAAGGCCTGGGCCCGCGGCGTCCTTGAGGTTGGCCCAGATGGCGTCGTAGTCCACCACCAGCGGTGGCGCATTCCGGTCGACTTTCTGCGGCCCGTGCCGGCCACGGCCTTCACCACGTTTTTGCTGCTGGCCCGCAGCCGGCGCGTCAGCCAGCAGCTTGTTCAGGCCTTCGCGGTACCACTCATAGGACCAGAACAGGCCGGTCAGGGCGAACAGAAGGTAGAACAGAAGGCACCAGGTACCTGCCACGGCGTGCAGGTCCCAGTTGAAGGCGCGGCCTTTCTTGGCCCAGTCGAAGGTCAGCCAGGTGCGCCAGTCCAGCGCTTTGCGCGGCCAGCGCAGGTACAGGCCGGACAGGCAGAAGAACACCAGCATCAAGGTGCAGGCCCCGGTGATTTGCCGGCCAGTGTCGCCTATGGCGAGGAAGCGGTGCAGCTTGAGCATGAGGTTGAAGAAGCCTTGCCCGGCCACTTCACCCTTGAGTTCGCCGGTGTACGGGTCGGCATAGCGCAGTTCGCCACGGCGTTCGCCCGGTGCCGGCATGAAGAAGATACGTGCAGCGTTGCCTTCACGCACGTCGACCCACAGCATCGACACCTTGTCGTGCTGCTGGGCTTCGACCCGTTTAACCAGCTCGGCCGGCGGCAGCACGCCTTCGGCGCGTACTTCTACCTTGAGTACATCGGCATTGAATGCGCGCAGCAGTTCTTCCTGGAACGAGTACAGCGCCCCGGTAATGCCCATCAAGGCCAGCACCAGGCCAGCGGTGATGCCAAAGAACCAGTGCAATTGGAACAGCGTCTTCTTCACCACGTTACTCACCTTGAGTTGCTGCCGCGACCTGCGCGGCGTGCATTATGCCTTGATACGCAAAAGCCCCGCTCACGGGAATGAACGGGGCTCGGGGTGACTTGATTAGAAGTGGAAGTTGGCACTCATGAGTGCAGTACGGCCAGGCGCTACGTGAGCGTAATGCGTAGCGAATACTTGATCGAAGTAACGCTTGTCGGTCAGGTTTTGCACATTCAGCTGCAAGTCGACATTCTTCGTCAGGCGATAGGTAGCCATGGCGTCATAGCGCCAGTAGGAAGGCACCTCGACAGAGTTGGCTTCGTCACCGAAGCGCGAGTCGACAAAAGTCGCGCCAGCACCGACGGTCAGTTGCGGAATGATGTCGTAGGTCGACCAGAACGTGAAGTTGTTACGCGGCGTGCTAGGCATGTGGTTGCCTTCGTTCGCTGCAGTAGAGGTTTTCACGATCTCGCTTTCCATATAGGTGTAGCCGCCATAGACCTTCCACTTGCTGGTCAGGTTACCCGAGTAGGTCAGCTCCACACCCTGGACCCGTTGTTCGCCATCGAGCACCTGATAAGTGGCATTGTCTGGATCGGTGACGCGTGCGTTGGTTTTGTCGGTACGGAACAAGGCTGCGGTCAACGATAGGTTATCGTCGAAGAAGTCCCACTTCGTGCCGATTTCGTAGTTGCGGTTACGTTCTGGATCGAGGTTGCTGTTGTTGGCCGCCAGCTCCAGGCCGCCATTGCCGCTGGTTTCGCCCGACGGGTTGCTGGAGGTCGACCATGCAGCGTAAATACTGCCGTTTGGCAACGGCTTGTAGACTACGCCAACTTGGTAGTTCCACAGATGCGCGTTGTTTTCGCGAGAGAAGTCCCCCGCCACCGAGCCACGACCACCTGTGCTGTATCCGCTTGATTTGGTCTGGTAATCGTCGTAACGCAGGCCAAGGTTCAGCGACCACTGTTCGTTGAAAGTCAGTGTGTCAAATACGTAGGCAGCGCTGGTTTTCGTATTCGTATCGGTGAAGGCTTGGCTGTCGGTAATCGTGCCAGACCAGCCGTCATCCGGGGATGGGTCGTAGAGGCTGGTGCAGTCGCCCGAAGCCAGCAAGGCGGGGGTGCAAACAGTGCCTGTGCCAGCGGCCGAGGTGACGACATACCCGCGGTTATGCGTGTCGCTGTAGGTGAACTCCAGGCCTGTCACCAGGCTATGCTCGATGAAGCCGGTATTGAACTTGGCACTCAGGTCGGTCTGGTTCACCCAGCCTTTGGACGTCGAATTGCGGTTCTTGGTGGCGCGATAGACCGTACCGTTGGCGACGTTACCTTTACTGTCATCCGGGTTGGTCACGATGTAGTCGAGGGTCGAGCGCGACATGCGGAAGCTGTTGGACAGTGTCAGGTTTTCGTTCAGGTCATGTTCGATACGGATCGTGCCGCTGTCGTTGCTGGTCTTGCGATAGTCGCGTCCGTTCAAACCGTAGAAGTTGTCGCGGTCAACATGAGCCGGGCCATCTACATTGTATTTGCTGCGCGTGGCGCTGCGGTTCAGCGGGATGCCGTAGTCAGGCATATCGTCGGTTTTCAGGTGGTAGTAACCCACTGTGACCCGTGTATCGGTGCCCAAGCCAAAAGCGAACGACGGTGCTACCCCCCAACGGCTCACATCCACATCGTCACGACCGGCGACGTTGGCTTCGTGCTTCATCAGGTTCAAGCGAAAGGCAGAGGTGTCGGTCAGTTGCTTGTTCAAGTCCAGGGTGGTGCGTTTGGTCTGGTCTGAACCCCAAGTGAACCCACCGTTGTAGCTATCGCCAAGTTTTGCGGTCTTGGTGACCAGGTTGAGGCTCCCGCCCGTCGAGCCAGCACCGGTAAAAGCGGAGCCAGGGCCTTTTGCGACCTCAATGGACTCGACGTTGAAGATCTCCCGGCTTTGGGATGCGACATCGCGCATGCCATCGACAAATACGTCACTTTCGGCGTTGAAGCCGCGAATGATAGGGCGGTCACCCGCGGGATTGCCGCCTTCGCCTGCGCCAAAAGTGATGCCTGGGGTTGTGCGCAAGGCGTCTACCAAGGAAGTCGCACCTGTGTCACGAATGACTTGCTGAGGGATCACCGTGACACTCTTCGGTGTTTCACGCAGCGGGGCGGTGTACTTCTTCGAGCTGGCGGTGTCCGTCTTGTAGCTGGTGACATCCTGTGCAGCGTTGACGCTGGTCGCGTCGAGTGAAATGACAGAATCAGCAGCCTGATCATCTGCACATGCAAGCTGAGCAGTCGATGCAGCAGAGATGGCAACGCCGATGGCGGACGCAAGCAGGCGTTGTGAGCTCACAGCAGATGGCACGTAGTGACGCATTGGTAAGGACCTTCCCCAAGGTTTCGAGGCGGTGGATCTTAATGTAAGCAATTTTGACTAACAATTGAGAGTCGTTACCATTCGTGAAGAATTTACAATCTTTACAATTTGTCTTTACGGTTTCATGCAGCTGAAACGTCTTAAGCGGCGAATGGGGCTTGTGTAGCGCAAAAGGGAATCAATATCATTGCGCCTTTACATTTCCCAACGGTGCTGTTGCCATGCTGCTTCACATCCCAGGCCTGTTCGACGCTGATGAGCTGGCCCGTATTCGCGAGGCGCTGGAGCAGGCCGACTGGGCCGATGGCAAGGTTACGGCGGGTTATCAGTCGGCCAAGGCCAAGCACAACCTGCAACTGCCGGAAGGCCATGCGCTGGCCAAGGAAATCGGCACTGCGCTGATCGACCGCCTGTGGAAAACCCCGCGCTTCATGTCGGCAGCCTTGCCGCACAAGGTGTTCCCGCCGCTGATCAATTGCTACCGCGAAGGTGGCAACTTCGGCTTCCACATCGACAACGCCCTGCGCCAGCCCAAGGGCAGCCCGGAGCGGGTGCGTACCGACCTGTCTTCCACGTTGTTCCTCAGCGACCCGGAAAGCTACGACGGCGGTGAACTGGTGATCCAGGACACCTATGGCGTGCAGCAGGTCAAGCTGGCCGCTGGTGACATGGTGCTGTACCCCGGCACAAGCCTGCACAAGGTCAACCCGGTGACCCGTGGCCAACGCTATGCCGCATTCTTCTGGACCCAGAGCCTGGTGCGCGATGACAGCCAGCGGGCGCTGCTGTTCGAGATGGACAACGCTATCCAGCAACTGACCGCCGATGTGCCGGACCATCCTTCGCTGTTGCAACTGACGGGCACCTACCATAACTTGCTGCGCCGCTGGGCTGAGGTCTGAGTCGTGTCCTACCTGCTGCGGCGTGAGGAAGTGGTGGATGTGGCCGGCTTGCAGGCCATGCTCGAGGAATCTCCCGGCAAGGCCGCCCAGGCAATTCTGGCGGCAGCGGGGCAGGGTGCGGTCGAGGCGCAGTTGCTGCTGGGCCAGATCCTGCTGGATGGGCTTGGCATCCAGCAGGATGCCACCGTCGCCCGGCGCTGGTTCGGTATCGCTGCACAGGGGGGGAATGCCATGGCGCACAACATGCTCGGGCGATGCCTGGAGCATGGCTGGGGCGGTGAGGTGAGTTTGGCGCAGGCTGCCGTTCACTACGCCCGTGCGGCCGATTCCGGTTTGGACTGGGGCCTGTATAACCTGGGCAACCTTCTGGCGACCGGACGCGGGGTGCCGGTCAATCAGGTGCAGGCACTGATGTGCTACGAGAAGGCTGCGCAGCTGGGGCATGCCAAATCGATGAACCTGTATGGGCGTTACCTGGAGCAGGGCATTGCCACGGCGCCCAGCCCGGCGCGGGCGGTGCGCTGGTATCGGCGTTCGGCCGAGGCGGGGGATTTTCGCGGGATGTTCAGCCTGGCGCTGGTGCTGGTCGAGCGTGGGCAGGTGGCTGAGGCCGCGCCTTGGCTGGAGCGGGCGCGGATCGAGGGCAACATGAACTTCCTGCGTGCGGCGCTGGTGACCTTGCAGGAGGCGGGGCCGGCGCTCATGACCTTTGCGGGGCGCTATGCTGAGGAGATCGAACGGCGTGGTGAGTGAGGTTGACTGTGCCGGCCAATTTCCACTGGCCGATCACCGTTGCCGCTACCGTATTCGCGGGTAAACCCGCTCCTACACTGGAGGTTGGGCACAGGCCGTCGTAGGAGCGGGTTCACCCGCGAAGAGGCCGGGCCTGCTGGCCAATTTCCACCCGCCGTTCACCGTTGCCGCCGCTACCGTATTCGCGGGTAAACCCGCTCCTACACTGGAGGTTGGGCACAGGCCGTCGTAGGAGCGGGTTCACCCGCGAAGAGGCCGGGCCTGCTGGCCAATTTCCACCCGCCGTTCACCGTTGCCGCCGCTACCGTATTCGCGGGTAAACCCGCTCCTACACTGGAGGTTGGGCACAGGCCGTCGTAGGAGCGGGTTCACCCGCGAAGAGGCCGGGCCTGCTGGCCAATTTCCACCCGCCGTTCACCGTTGCCGCCGCTACCGTATTCGCGGGTAAACCCGCTCCTACACTGGAGGTTGGGCACAGGCCGTCGTAGGAGCGGGTTCACCCGCGAAGAGGCCGGGCCTGCTGGCCAATTTCCACCCGCCGTTCACCGTTGCCGCCGCTACCGTATTCGCGGGTAAACCCGCTCCTACACTGGAGGTTAGGCACAGGCCGTCGTAGGAGCGGGTTCACCCGCGAAGAGGCCGGGCCTGCTGGCCAATTTCCACCCGCCGTTCACCGTTGCCGCCGCTACCGTATTCGCGGGTAAACCCGCTCCTACACTGGAGGTTGGGCACAGGCCGTCGTAGGAGCGGGTTCACCCGCGAAGAGGCCGGGCCTGCTGGCCAATTTCCACCCGCCGTTCACCGTTGCTGCCGCTACCGTATTCGCGGGTAAACCCGCTCCTACACTGGAGGTTGGGCACAGGCCGTCGTAGGAGCGGGTTCACCCGCGAAGAGGCCGGGCCTGCTGGCCAATCTCCACCCGCCGTTCACCGTTGCCGCCGCTACCGTATTCGCGGGTAAACCCGCTCCTACACTGGAGGTTGGGCACAGGCCGTCGTAGGAGCGGGTTCACCCGCGAAGAGGCCGGGCCTGCTGGCCAATTTCCACCCGCCGTTCACCGTTGCCGCCGCTACCGTATTCGCGGGTAAACCCGCTCCTACACTGGAGGTTGGGCACAGGCCGTCGTAGGAGCGGGTTCACCCGCGAAGAGGCCGGGCCTGCTGGCCAATTTCCACCCTCCGTTCACCGTTGCCGCCGCTACCGTATTCGCGGGTAAACCCGCTCCTACACACGCATCTGTGGTTCGGGGCAGGCCGTTGTACGGTTTACCCGCAATGAGGCCAGCACCGACAGCACACACATGAAAACGGGGCCTTTCGGCCCCGTCGTGCATTACAGGTAGTAAGCCTTCAGCGGCGGGAAGCCGTTGAATTCCACTGCGCTGTAGCTGGTGGTGTAGGCGCCGGTCGACAGCCAGTACAGGCGGTCACCGATGGCCAGGTTCAGCGGCAGCCCGTACTTGTAGTTCTCGTACATGATGTCGGCACTGTCGCAGGTCGGGCCGGCGATGACCACTTCTTCGGCTTCGCCTTTCTTCTCGGTCCAGATCGGGAACTTGATGGCTTCGTCCATGGTTTCGATCAGGCCGGAGAACTTGCCTACGTCGGTGTAGATCCAGCGCTCGACGGCGGTACGCGACTTGCGTGCGACCAGCACCACTTCGCTGACCAGGATGCCGGCGTTGGCGATCAGCGAACGGCCAGGCTCGAGGATGATTTCCGGCAGTTCGTCACCGAAGTCTTCCTTGAGGAAGCGGATGATTTCTTCGGCGTAGGTTTCCAGGCTGTTGGTACGGGTGATGTAGTTGGCCGGGAAGCCACCACCCATGTTGATCAGCTTCAGTTCGATGCCGTCTTCTTCTTTCAGGCGTTCGAAGATTACCTTGACCTTGGCGATGGCGGCGTCCCACACGCTGATGTCGCGTTGCTGCGAACCCACGTGGAAGGAGATGCCATAAGGCACCAGGCCCAGATCGCGGGCGAGGATCAGCAGGTCCATGGCCATGTCGGTCTGGCAGCCGAACTTGCGGGACAGTGGCCAGTCGGCAGTGGTGGAGCCTTCAGTCAGAATGCGTACATACACTTTCGAGCCCGGTGCGGCCTTGGCGATGTTGCGCAGGTCGGCTTCCGAGTCGGTGGCGTACAGGCGCACGCCCTTCTCGTAGAAGTAGCGGATGTCCTTGGACTTCTTGATGGTGTTGCCGTAGCTGATACGGTCGGCGCTGACACCGCGGCCCAGTACTTTGTCCAGCTCGTAGATCGAGGCGATGTCGAAGCTCGAACCTTTCTCTTTGAGCAGGTCGATGATTTCCACGGCCGGGTTGGCCTTGACCGCGTAGTAGACCTTGGCGAATTCGAAACCGGCGCGCAGGTCGTCATACGCCTGGCTGATCATCTGGGTGTCGATGAGTACGAACGGGGTTTCCTGCTTGTCAGCGAACGCCTTCATTTTCTGGAAGGTTTCACGCGCGAAATAGTCTTCGACCTGGATCGACATGCTCAGGGACTCCATGGGCAAACTGAAAGATTAAGTGGCTGCAAACTGAACGTCCTCCGTATCCCCACTTTGGTTCGCCTACTCAGTACTTGAGCCGGATGGATCGTTTCCAGCATGGACGTTCGGCGCGCACTTTAGGGCGTGAAGAATGCAGAATCAACAGGCAATCCGGGCGTGATCGACGTGGATCGACGACCAGCCATTTGAATAACCGACTCGTGTGACCGGCTGATGTTCCCTGCGATCTTTCAAGCGTAAAAAATTGTGGAATGGAGCGTGTTGGGCCCTTTGCGGTCAAGCCCGCTCCTACAGGGGATACGCGTTCCATGTGGGAGCGGGCTTGCCCGCGAAAGGGCCGGAGGTGTTCATATTTATGGCCACATTTTCCTGGTACCCCCGTACAGGAAATCGCCCATAAATTTTTTGTTACCGACTGGCGGATTTGCTGCTTTTGATGAGAAACATTACTATTCGCACCCTTATCTGCCTCCCCGATGACCCCCGACCGTGTCCGGACACAAAGGCTTCCTCGACCACTACCATGAGCTGATCGGCACCTGGACGCGCAAGCTGCGCAGTCGTCAGCAGGCCGAGGACCTCACCCATGATGCCTTTGTCCGGGTACTGGAAACCCCGCGCGAGCAGGTTGAGCAGCCACGCGCCTACCTGCATCAGGCTGCGCGCAACATCGCTGTGGATGGCTTCCGTCGCGAGGACCGCCGCCAGGCGCTGGAGCGGGAAGCCTTCGAAGAAGGCGCAACCGGCAGTGGCGACCCGGAAGCCTACGTGCATGCCCTGGAGCTGGCCGACAGCGTCGAGCGGGCCCTGGCCGAGCTGCCACTCAACTGTCGGCAGGTGTTCATCTGGCAGAAGCTCGAAGGCCTGACCCAGGCCGAGATTGCCGAGCGCATGGGGTTGAGCAAGAACATGGTCGAAAAGTATATGATCCGCACGCTCCGGCACCTGCGTGAGCACCTGGATGTGTCGGCATGAAGAGTCAGGAGATCTTTTCGATGGAACAGCACGGTACCGATGCCGTCCGCGAGCAGGCGGCCGCATGGTTCGCCCGCGTGCAGGACGCACCTCGGGATGCCGGGCTGCACAAACAGTTGCGTGCCTGGCTGGCGAGCGACGAGCACCACCGGGAAGAATACGAGCATCTCTGCTGCGTGTGGCAGGCCGCCGACTTCATTCCACGCCAGCGCCTGGAGGCGCTGTGCCAGCCAGACCCGGTACAGCAGCTGCCACGACGGCGTTTCATGCGCCAGGCGTTGGCCGCCAGTGTCGCGGCAGTGGCGCTGGCCCTGGGCTGGGGTGGCTGGCACTACCTGCAACTGAACCATCAGGGCAGCCTGCAGACGGCCTTCAATGAGCGCCGTCAGGTCGAACTGCCGGATGGCTCGCATCTCGAGCTCAATGGCAGCACGCAGTTGCAGGTGGAGTTCAGCGCCGGCCAGCGGCACGTGCGCCTGAACGCCGGTGAAGTGATGTTCAGCGTCGCCCATGACAGTAACCGGCCGTTTGTGGTCGACACTGCCCAGGGCAGTGTGATCGTCACAGGTACCCGCTTTGACGTACGCCTGGACCCAGCCAGCACCCGTGTGGCGGTGGAACAGGGGTCGGTGCGGGTGCAGGGCAAGGGCGCCTCGCTGGCGCAACTGACGGCCGGGCAGGGGTCGTATATAGATGAACAGGGCCTGGTCGCCGCACCCTATGCGGTCAATATCGGCGCCATGACCGCATGGCGTCAGGGGAAACTGGTGTTCGACAATGCAATCCTCGCCGAAGTAGTGGCCGAAGCTTCTCGCTACCGTAGCCAGCCATTGCGGGTCGCCCCTGGTAAAGTCGCCCGGCTGCGCCTGTCAGGCACCTTCAGCACCAACGACCCAGACGCTCTGCTGCGGGCCTTGCCGAGCATCCTGCCGGTGGCCATCAAGGCCCATGAAGACGGCTCCAGCGAAATAATCGCCAAATAGATTCAGGTTTTTTTTCACTCGTTCGTCTTCCTCGCCAGCTGCAACTGCCAAGCATTTCCATTTGCACGCGGTTGGCGTTTATTCCGCATTCCAGGATGTTTCGACGACGTGAACAACAACAAATCCCTCCCACGCTTTCGCGCCCTGGCGCTGGCCCTGGCGGTCAGCACTGTGGCCGTTGACAGCCAGGCCGCCGAGGCCGGTAATACCCTCCAGATCCAGGCTCAGCCGTTGGGTTCGGCGCTGAACCAGCTCGGCCAGCAGACCAGCCTGCAGCTGTTTTTCAGCCCCGAGCTGGTCGCCGGTAAACAGGCCCCGGCGGTATCGGGCAACCTGACGCCGGTGCAGGCGCTGCAACAGCTGCTGCAAGGCAGCGGGCTCACCTTCGAGATGTCCCGGGACACCGTTGTGGTGAAGCCTCTGCCGACTACCCTTGACCTGGGCAGCGGCAGCCTGGAGCTGGCACCCACCGATATCAAGGTGGTCGGTGACTGGCTGGGGGATGCCCAGCAGAGCGTGGTACAGAACCACCCCGGGGCACGCACCGTGGTGCGCCGCGAGGCAATGGTGGAAAAGGGTGCAATGAATGTGCGCGACGTGCTGCGTGGCATCCCCGGCGTGCAAGTGCAGGACTCCAACGGAACCGGTGGCAGCGACCTGTCGCTGAACGTGGGCGTGCGTGGCCTTACTTCGCGCCTGTCGCCGCGCTCCACGGTACTGATCGATGGTATCCCGGCCGCCTTCGCGCCGTATGGCCAGCCACAGCTGTCAATGGCACCGATTTCCTCTGGCAACCTCGACAGCATCGACGTCGTGCGCGGTGCCGGTTCGGTGCGCTACGGCCCGCAGAACGTGGGCGGGGTGATCAACTTCGTAACCCGGGCGATTCCGCAAAAGGCCTCGGCAGAGCTGTCCACCACCTTGGAAACCTCCCGGCACGGTGGCTGGAAACACACCGAGTCAGCGTTCGTCGGCGGGACGGCCGACAATGGCATGGGCGTGGCGCTGTTGTACACCGGGGTGAATGGCAACGGTTACCGTGAAAGCAACAACGGCAACGACATCGACGACGTTATCCTCAAGACGCATTGGGCGCCAACCGATGTCGATGAGTTCTGGCTCAACTTCCATTATTACGATGGCCGTGCCGACATGCCGGGTGGCCTGACCCAGGCCCAATACGACAGCAACCCGTACCAGTCGCTGCGCGATTACGACTACTTCGCGGGCCGGCGCAAGGATGTGTCGTTCAAATGGCAGCGGCAGCTCGACGATGCTACCCAGTTCGAAGTGCTGACTTACTACACCGACAGTTTCCGCGGCAGCACCATTGCCTCGCGGGACATGAAGACGTTGTCGTCGTACCCTCGCAACTACCACACCTTTGCCATCGAACCCCGTGTTTCGCGCATCTTCTTTGCCGGCCCAACCACCCAGGAAGTCAGTGTCGGTTACCGTTACCTGAAGGAAGCGATGCGCGAACAGACGACTCGGCTGGCGCTGATCGACAACGTGCCGACGGTGACCCCGACTTCTGACGGCCACGTGTTCCAGGACCGCAGCGGCGGTACTGAAGCCAGCGCCTACTACATCGACGACAAGATCGACGTGGGCAACTGGACCATCACCCCTGGCGTGCGCTTCGAGCACATCAATACCGACTGGCGCGACCGCCCGGTACTGGACGCCAACAACCGCCCGGTAGCCGAGAAGAAGCGCAGCATCACCAGCAACGAGCCTTTGCCGGCACTGAGCGTGATGTACCACGTTTCCGATGCCTGGAAGGTGTTCGCCAACTACGAGACTTCGTTCGGTAGCCTGCAGTACTTCCAGCTGGGCCAGGGCGGTTCTGGCAACAGTACGGCCAATGGCCTGGAGCCGGAGAAGGCCAAGACCTACGAAATCGGTACCCGTTATGACAATGGTGGCTTTGCCGGTGAGCTGACGGCGTTCTACATCGACTTCGATGATGAGCTGCAGTACATCAGCAACGACGTGGGCTGGACCAACCTGGGGGCGACCAGGCACCAGGGTGTCGAGGCCTCGGTGCGCTATGACCTGGCCGGGCTGGACCCGCGCCTGGACGGGCTGTCGGTGAGCGGTGGCTACACCTATACCCGCGCAACCTATGAAGGGGATATCCCGGGATTCAAGGGCCGTGACCTGCCGTTCTATTCACGCCAGGTGGCCACTGCCGGGGTGCGTTACGCGGTCAACCACTGGACCTGGAACCTGGATGCCTACGCCCAATCCAGGCAGCGCGCACCCGGCACCGGAATCAATGCCGATGGCAGTTTCAATGGCGACTACATCACCGAGCCGAGTGCTGACGGGCGGTATGGCGATATTCCGGGCTACGTGACCTGGCATGCCCGTGGCGGTTATGAATTCGGGCCGCAGTTGTCCAACCTGAAGCTGGCGGCGGGGGTGAAGAACCTGTTTGACAAGCAGTATTTCACCCGCTCCAGTGACAACAATGCCGGCCTCTATGTGGGTGAACCACGGACCTTCTATGTGCAGGCCAGTGTAGGGTTTTGATCCGAGGCTGCCAGGCCGCTTTGCAGCCCTTCGCGGGTACCGAGAGCCTCCAGGCCTTCGAGGTTTGGGGGTAGGAGCGGGTTCACCCGCGAAAGGGCCGGGCCTGCTGGCCAATTTCACCAGCCGCTCACCGTTGCCGCCGCTACCGTATTCGCGGGTGAACCCGCTCCTACACATTGATCGGTGGTGGACACACATCGGTGGTTGGACAAAGGCCGTCGTAGGAGCGGGTTCACCCGCGAAAGGGCCGGGCCTGCTGGCCAATTTCACCAGCCGCTCACCGTTGCCGCCGCTACCGCATTCGCGGGTGAACCCGCTCCTACACATGATTGGTGGTGGACACACATCGGTGGTTGGACAAAGGCCGTCGTAGGAGCGGGTTCACCCGCGAAAGGGCCGGGCCTGCTGGCCAATTTCACCAGCCGCTCACCGTTGCCGCCGCTACCGCATTCGCGGGTGAACCCGCTCCTACACATGATTGGTGGTGGACACACATCGGTGGTTGGACAAAGGCCGTCGTAGGAGCGGGTTCACCCGCGAAAGGGCCGGGCCTGCTGGCCAATTTCACCAGCCGCTCACCGTTGCCGCCGCTACCGCATTCGCGGGTGAACCCGCTCCTACACATGATTGGTGGTGGACACACATCGGTGATTGGACACAGGCCGTCGTAGGAGCGGGTTTACCCGCGAAAGGGCCGGGCCTGCTGGCCAATTTCACCAGCCGTTCACCGTTGCCGCCGCTACCGTATTCGCGGGTGAACCCGCTCCTACACATGATCGGTGGTGGGCACACATCGGTGATTGGACACAGGCCGTCGTAGGAGCGGGTTTACCCGCGAAAGGGCCGGGCCTGCTGGCCAATTTCACCAGCCGTTCACCGTTGCCGCCGCTACCGCATTCGCGGGTGAACCCGCTCCTACACATGATCGGTGGTGGACACACATCGGTGGTTGGACACAGGCCGTCGTAGGAGCGGGTTTACCCGCGAAAGGGCCGGGCCTGCTGGCCAATCTCCCCCCGCCGTTCACCGTTGCCGCCACTACCGTATTCGCGGGTAAACCCGCTCCTATGTATGGACTCGCCCACACTGTCTAGCTGCTTTTTGAACATAGGAACCCGGTTGCATCTATGTATCAGGCCTATTCGAGGAAGCTTTTTGCTTCTGGCCAACATCGTGGTGAGCTCGCAGTGTGCCGTTTACATTGAGGCCACTATCAGGCCTGTAGGAGCGGAGGCATCGGTCTGCGACGGTCTTACCTAGGGTCAATGTTCACTAGCAGGGGTTGGAGCGCCTAGCGCCCCGGTGGCATTACCCGGTTGGTCAGAGGCTCATAGCCGCCTCCGGTTTTTCGTTCGGTTTGCGTTGGTAAACCTGATCGCTCTGTAACAGGGCCCAGATAATCCGCAGATTTCGATTAGCCAGCCTGATCGCCGCCTCCTTGCGCCCAAGGCGGGATAGCCAGCGCAAGAGGCGGCGATCATCTGGCTGATCGGAATCAGGCCTTAGCTGGCTCAAGACGGCATGCGCGCCCTGGATCATCAGGCTGCGTATGTAGCCGTCACCGCGCTTGCTCATCTTGCCCAATCTGATTTTGTTTCCGCTGCTGTGCTGATCGGGCACGATACCGAAGAAGGCGGCATACATTCGGCCACTGGCGAAGCGGCTGGGTTCGGTCTGTTTCGCCACGATCGCCGTGGCAATGATAGGGCCGACGCCGCGAATGGTGATCAGTCGCTGAGCGACTTTATCCTCTTGGGCAGTCGCTTCGAGCCGTCGGCTCAGCACCGTTATGCGTTCACCTAGAGACAACCAGTCCATCAGCAACTCATCGAGCAACTCGCGCAACAGGTCGGGCAGAGGCAAGGAAGCATCCTCAAGCGCCTGAGGCACATGCTTATTGATCGCGGCATCACCCTGGGGCATGGATACGCCATGCTCAAGTAGCAAACCACGGATCTGATTACCCAGCGCGGTATGTCGCTTGATGTTACCGCGCCGGATACGGTGCAGCGCTTGAATAGCCAGTGCTGTGGTGCTCTTGATCGGTATCGAAGCGATGCTCGTATCGCGACCGGCACGCAAAATGGCATAGCAGTCGTTACGATCGTTCTTTGCACCGCTGCGATGTTCGGCGACACGTTGCGCCGGCAGGATGCGAACCGGATTACCTTTGGCCTGCAGCAGTCTGGCCCAGGCTTGTGCACCTGGACCGCACTCCATCAAGACGGCCACGGTAGTTGGCAGCCTGAGCAGGAAATCATGGAACGCTTGGCGGGATTTGATGCGATCTTCGTAGATCACCCGCCCAGTAGCGTCCTCGCCTGCTAATTGGAAGACCTGTTTGGCCAGGTCTACGCAGATGGTTGTGCAAAGCTCCACATCAGTGGAAGACAGGGAATCGTGTTTCGAACTATGCTTTTTCATGGTCTCGCCCTCGCTGCCGTTGGCTTCTTCGAACACCACCGTGGCACTGTGATGCCTCGGCGGGGGCGAGTCCATCGATTACACCGGATTGGTGGTGGACACACATCGGTGATTGGACACAGGCCGTCGTAGGAGCGGGTTTACCCGCGAAAGGGCCGGGCCTGCTGGCCAATTTCACCAGCCGTTCACCGTTGCCGCCGCTACCGCATTCGCGGGTGAACCCGCTCCTACACATTGATCGGTGGTGGACACACATCGCTGATTGGGCGCAGGCCGTCGTAGGAGCGGGTTTACCCGCGAAAGGGCCGGGCCTGCTGGCCAATTTCACCAGCCGCTCACCGTTGCCGCCGCTACCGTATTCGCGGGTGAACCCGCTCCTACACATGATCGGTGGTGGACACACATCGGTGATTGGACACAGGCCGTCGTAGGAGCGGGTTCACCCGCGAAAGGGCCGGGCCTGCTGGCCAATTTCACCAGCCGCTCACCGTTGCCGCCGCTACCGCATTCGCGGGTGAACCCGCTCCTACACATGATCGGTGGTGGACACACATCGGTGGTTGGACACAGGCCGTCGTAGGAGCGGGTTTACCCGCGAAAGGGCCGGGCCTGCTGGCCAATTTCACCAGCCGTTCACCGTTGCCGCCGCTACCGTATTCGCGGGTGAACCCGCTCCTACACATTGATCGGTGGTGGACACACATCGGTGATTGGACACAGGCCGTCGTAGGAGCGGGTTCACCCGCGAAAGGGCCGGGCCTGCTGGCCAATTTCACCAGCCGTTCACCGTTGCCGCCGCTGCCGTATTCGCGGGTGAACCCGCTCCTACACATGATCGGTGGTGGACACACATCGGTGATTGGACACAGGCCGTCGTAGGAGCGGGTTCACCCGCGAAAGGGCCGGGCCTGCTGGCCAGTTTCACCAGCCGTTCACCGTTGCCGCCGCTACCGTATTCGCGGGTGAACCCGCTCCTACACATGATCGGTGGTGGACACACATCGCTGATTGGGCGCAGGCCGCTGTAGGTTTACCCGCGAAGAGCGCAAAGCGCCCCCGACGGTTACGAAGCAACGGCCTCAGCTGGCGAAACGATACTGGTCTTCGCCCCCCGCGATCGCCCTGAGCTCAGGTACGCCGCAATCGACTCCTGCGTCACCTCGCCCAAGAACACCTGCTCGGCATCCAGCACCGGCAACCATGCCCGGTTGAACTCGTACATGCGCGACAACAGGATGCGCAAATGCTCATCGTGCGCCGCCGTGGCATTGAACGGTCGCAGGAAATCGCCACACGTCCCTTGCTGGCGGTGCATGTCGCGTCGGCGCACATAGCCCAGCGCCTTGTTCTGTGCATCGGTCACCACCACGTAGCGGCGGTCGTGCTCGTCGAGCAGCTCCAGCGCATCGCTCACTGGCGTTTGCGGGCTCACCGATGGCGCGTTGTCTGCGGCATCCTCGGCTCGCACCAGTAACAGGCGTTTGAGGGTGCTGTCCTGGCCCACGAAGTTGCTGACGAAATCATCCGCCGGGTGGGCCAGCAGGGTATCCGGGTGATCCAGCTGCAACAGCTTGCCGGCACGGAAGATGGCAATCTTGTCGCCCAGTTTGATCGCTTCGTCGATGTCGTGGCTGACCATGATCACCGTCTTGTTCAGCGCCCGCTGCATTTCGAAGAACTCGTTCTGGATCATCTCGCGGTTGATCGGGTCGACCGCGCCAAACGGTTCGTCCATCAACAGCACGGGTGCATCTGCTGCCAGGGCGCGAATCACGCCGATACGCTGTTGCTGGCCGCCGGACAGCTCGCGCGGGTAGCGTTGCAGGTACTGCTTGGGTTCGAGCTTGATCATGTGCATCAGCTCGCGAGCACGCTCGTGGCATTTCTGCTTGTCCCAGCCAAGCAGGCGTGGCACCACGGTGATGTTCTCTTCGATGGTCATGTTGGGAAACAAACCGATCTGCTGGATCACATAGCCGATGTGCCGGCGCAGGGTGACTTCGTCCAGCCCGGTGGTGTCTTCGCCATTGATGAACACCTGGCCCGAGGTGGGCGTGATCAGGCGGTTGATCATTTTCAGCGTGGTGCTCTTGCCACAGCCCGAGGGGCCGAGGAACACGCAGATTTCCCCTTCGTTGACGGTGAGGCTTACCGAGTCGACGGCTTTGACGTCCTTGCCGTTGACGTTGAAGGTCTTGCTGAGGTTCTTCAGTTCGATCATGAGCGCAGTCCTTCTGGAGTCAGGGCACGTTGCAGGGTTTGCAGCAGCAGGTCGGCGATGATTGCCAGCAGGCTCACCAGCAAGGCGCCGATCAGCAGCATCGACATGTCGCTGCGGCTGATGGAGGTGAGGATGAGCACACCCAGGCCGCCGGCGCCGATGGTGGCAGCAATGGTCATGACACCAATGTTCATGACCACGGCGGTGCGTACACCGGCAAGGATGACCGGCACGGCAATGGGCAGTTCGACCATGCGCAGGCGCTGGCCGAAGGTCATGCCTATACCGCGTGCGGCTTCGCGGATGCCGGGCTCGACATTGGTCAGGGCCAGGTAGGTGTTGCGCAGGATCGGCAGCAGCGAGTACAGGAACACCGCAGTGATCGCTGGCAATGGCCCCAGGCCCTGGCCGAACTTGGAGTAGAACGGCAACAGCAGGCCGAACAGGGCAATCGAGGGGATGGTCAGCAGCACCGTGGCGCTGGCCTGCAGCGGGCCTGCGAGGGCCGGAAAACGAGTCATCAGGATGCCCAGCGGCACCCCGACCAGAATCGCCAGGCCCACGGCAACGCCTACCAGCATGATGTGCTGCCAGGTCAGGTGCAGCACCTGGGCCCAGTCCAGGTGGCTGAAGGTATCGATCAGGTTCATGGCTGGCCCTCGCTGTTCAGTGGGTGTTTGCGCAGGAAGTCTGCGGCCACGGCAGTGGGGTTCTGGTGCTCGACATCGACCTTGGCGTTGAGCTGGCGCATGGTTTGGTCATCCAGTTGCTCGGCCAGCGGCTTGAGCAGGCCAGCCAGCTGCGGGTTGGCGTCGAGCGTGGCTTTGCGCACCACCGGCGCGGCGGTGTAGTCGGGGAAGTAGTGTTTGTCGTCTTCCAGCAGCTTGAGGTCGAAAGCGTCCAGGCGGCCGTCGGTGGTATACACCAGGCCGGCGAACACCTGATTGTTGCGCATGGCGGTGTACACCAGCCCGGCGTCCATCTGGCGGATGTTGCGCCGGCCCAGCGGCAGGTCATACATTTCGCGCAGGCCTACCAGGCCGTCGGGGCGGTTGGCGAACTCGGTGTCCAGGGCCACCAGGTGATTACGCTTGCTCTCGTCGCGCAGCACCTGGTTGAGGTCGCTGATCGAGTTGATCTGCGGGTAGGCCTCGGAGACCTGCTTCGGCAAGCCGAGGGCATAGGTGTTGCTGAATTTCGACGGGGTCAGCCAGATCAGGTCTTTTTTGGCATCCAGCTCCTTGACCTTGGCGTAGGTAGCTTCGGCGCTGGGCATGCGCTCTTCGATGTGGTTGTACGACACCAGCGACACACCGGTGTATTCCCACATCAGGTCGAGCTGGCCAGTTTCCTGGGCCTGGCGTGCGAGGTTGCTGCCAAGCCCGCCGATGACGCGCACATCGAAGCCGTTGGCGCGCAGGTATTGCGCGGTGATTTCGGCGAGCACGGTCTGTTCGGTGAACACCCGCGCGCCGATGCGGATCAGCGGTTTTTCAGCTGCCTTGGCAAATCCTGCGAACAGCAAGGCCGCGCCCAGTAGCAAGGCGATTCTCTTCTTCATACGTTTCCTATCCTTATTGGACCAGGCCGCGTTCCAGCCAGCGCTTGCTGGAGAAACTCACCGCCGCATCCAGCACCAGTGCCAGCAGCGCGGTGCAGGCGGCACCCAGCAGCAGTTGTGGCTGGTTGTTCAGGGCGATGCCGGGGAAGATCAGGCTACCCAGGCTGTTGGCGCCGATCAGGAACGCCAGCGGTGCGGTACCCACATTCAGTGCCAGGGCCACGCGTACGCCGCCGACGATGATCGGCACGGCGTTGGGCAGCTCCACCTGCCAGAGTTGCTGGCGCGGGGTCATGCCAATGCCGGTGGCGGCTTCCTTGAGCGAAGCAGGGACGTTTTTCAGGCCTTCGTAGGTGTTGCGCACAATGGGCAGGAGGGAGGCGAGGAATAGCGCGAAGATCGCAGGCCCGGCTCCGATGCCCAGGATACTGAGGGCGATGGCCAGAACGGCCAGGGGGGGGATGGTGTTGCCAACGTTGAAGAACTGCATGAAGCGCTCGGCTTTGTCGACCCGGTGCGGTCGACTTAACGCAATGCCGGCGGGGATGCCCACGGCCAGCGCCGCCGCCATCGAAGCCAGCACCAATACCAGGTGCGCTTGCAGGTAGAACCCAAGATCGTCGCGATAACGCGCGATCGTGTCGATGCCGATCCAGTGGACCAGCAGGGCCAGGATGACGAGCACGGCGGCCCATCCCAACAGCCCCGAACCGTAGCGTTTTGCCACAGGTGGACTCCTTGTGTAGTCGGCGAGCACACTTCTTGGTTGCCGGCCAATTCTGGCGGCGGGTGGTGTGTTCGCGAGTAGCAGCGTGATGCAAGCCGAGGGCTGCGATCAGGCCATGAGCCGAACCCCGTCGGGCCCGAAAATGCTGATGAAACCAGTCCCCAATCGAAGCGGTTTGCAGGGGAGTGGACGTCTCCATGGGTGTCAAGGTTCCCATTTGAGGCAGCATTTGGCCAGCGTTAATCACTGGGTGGCAGGATTTTTGGCGAGAAAAAACAGCGACTTAATGTGCTGCAGGCGTTGAAATAACTGCGCTTTGGTCATTTGTCGTGATAAAGCGATTGCCTGTTGGATTTCTTTTGTCTATGCCGACCTCTTCGCGGGTAAACCCGCTCCTACACAGACTGCACCGCATTCGAATCCTGTGTCGTACCTGTGGGAGCGGGTTTACCCGCGAAGAGGCCGGCACAGGCGCCATTCATTCGGCAGATTTTGGTCCAGGCCCAACTTCAGGTATGATACTGCCCCTTTCAAATCCCCCAGTCAGGCGATTTCCCATGACCAACCAGGCCGCCGAAGTCGCGAAGCGCCGCACTTTCGCAATCATTTCCCACCCCGACGCCGGTAAGACCACCATCACCGAGAAGCTGCTGCTGATGGGCAAGGCCATTGCCGTCGCCGGTACCGTGAAGTCGCGCAAGTCCGACCGCCACGCCACCTCCGACTGGATGGAAATGGAGAAGCAGCGCGGCATCTCCATCACCACCTCGGTGATGCAGTTCCCGTATCGCGAGCACATGATCAACCTGCTCGACACCCCGGGCCACGAAGACTTCTCCGAAGACACCTACCGCACCCTGACTGCGGTGGACTCGGCGCTGATGGTGCTCGACGGCGGTAAAGGTGTAGAGCCGCGGACCATCGCCCTGATGGACGTGTGCCGGCTGCGCGACACGCCAATCGTCAGCTTCATCAACAAACTCGACCGTGACATCCGCGACCCGATCGAACTGCTCGACGAGATCGAAGCCGTTCTGAAGATCAAGGCCGCGCCAATCACCTGGCCAATCGGTTGCTACCGTGACTTCAAGGGTGTGTACCACCTCACTGGCGACTACATCATCGTCTACACCCCGGGCCACGGCCACGAGCGCACCGAAGCCAAGATCATCCAGAAACTGGACTCGGACGAAGCCCGCGCACACCTGGGCGACCAGTACGACGCGTTCGTCGAGCAACTGGAGCTGGTGCAGGGCGCCTGCCACGAGTTCAATCAGGAAGAGTTCATCAACGGTCAGTTGACCCCGGTATTCTTCGGTACTGCGCTGGGCAACTTCGGTGTCGACCACGTGCTCGACGCCGTGGTCGACTGGGCGCCGCGTCCGCTTGGCCGTGTGGCCAACGAGCGTACCGTGGAGCCTGTGGAAGAGAAGTTCACCGGCTTCGTGTTCAAGATCCAGGCGAACATGGACCCGAAACACCGCGACCGTATCGCCTTCATGCGCATCTGCTCGGGCAAGTACGAGAAAGGCATGAAAATGCGCCATGTGCGCTTGAACAAAGACCTGCGTATCGGCGATGCGCTGACGTTCTTCTCCTCCGAGCGTGAGCAGCTGGAAGAGGCCTTTGCCGGTGACATCATCGGCCTGCACAACCACGGCACCATCCAGATCGGCGACACCTTCACCGAAGGTGAGGCGCTGGGCTTCACCGGTATTCCGCACTTCGCGCCGGAGCTGTTCCGCCGCGTACGCCTGAAAGACCCGCTGAAATCCAAGCAACTGCGTCAAGGCCTGCAGCAGCTGGCCGAAGAAGGTGCTACTCAGGTGTTCTTCCCTGAGCGCAGCAACGACATCATCCTGGGTGCGGTCGGTGTGCTGCAGTTCGACGTGGTCGCCAGCCGGCTGAAGGAAGAGTACAAGGTCGAGTGCGCCTACGAGCCTATCACCGTCTGGTCCGCGCGCTGGATCAGCTGCGATGACAAGAAGAAGCTCGAGGAATTCCAGACCAAGGCCATGGAGAACCTGGCCATCGACGGCGGCGGTCACCTGACCTACCTGGCGCCGACCCGGGTCAACCTGGCGCTGATGGAAGAGCGCTGGCCGGATATCAAGTTCCGCGCTACCCGCGAGCACCATTAAGGCTTGAAATCGGGGCTGCTTTGCAGCCCTTCGCGGGCACGCCCGCTCCCACAGGGAATCACCAAACCTGGAGGTCATGTGATACCTGTGGGAGCGGGCGTGCCCGCGAAGGGCCGCTAGGCGGCCCCATTTCAATTTCCGGCTTTGATACTGGTCCAGATTCGCGTACGAATACGGTCGATCTTCGCCGGCATCGCCTCCAGCGCATACAGCTTGCCCATCACCTCGTCGCTCGGGTAAATCATCGTATTACCCTTCATCGCCGGGTCCACCAGCCCGTCTGCCTTGAGGTTGCCGTTCGCGTATTGCACATGGTTGCTGATGTTGGCCATCACTTCCGGCTGCAGCAGGTAGTTCATGTAGGCATATCCGGCCTTTTCATCCGGCGCATCGACGGGCATGGCGACCATGTCGAACCACATCGGCGCACCCTCCTTGGGTATCGAATAGCCCACCTTCACGCCATTGTTCGCCTCATCGGCGCGGTTCTTCGCCTGAAGCACATCCCCTGAGAACCCCACCACTACGCAGATATCGCCGTTGGCCAGGTCGCCCGTGTACTTGGACGAGTGGAAATAGCTGATGTACGGCCGCACCTTCATCAGCAGTTCCTTGGCCTTCTCGTAGTCCTTGGGGTCTTGGCTGTGATGGGGCAAACCCAGGTAGTGCAGGGCGATCGGCAGCAGTTCGGGGCCATTGTCCAGCACCGCGACCCCACAGCTTTTCAGCTTGCTCATGTACTCGGGCTTGAAGATCAGGTCCCAGGAGTCCACCGGCGCGTTGTCGCCGAGCACCGCCTTGACCTTGTCGATGTTGTAGCCAATGCCGGTACTGCCCCACAGGTACGGGAAACCGTACTGGTTGCCCGGGTCGTTCACCTCCAGCGCCTTGAGCAGCACCGGGTTGAGGTTGTGCCAGTTGGGCAGCTGGGACTTGTCCAAGCGCTTCAAGGCCTTGCCTTGAATCTGCCGGGCCATGAAGTGGTTGGAGGGGAACACCACGTCGTAGCCGGAATTGCCGGTCATCAGCTTGCCATCGAGGGTTTCATTGCTGTCGTACACGTCGTAGGTGGGCACGATGCCGCTGGCTTGCTGGAAGTTCTTCAACGTATCGGGGGCCACGTAGCTGGACCAGTTGTAGATCTTCACCGTTTCAGCGGCGCTGGCCACGCTGGCGGCCAGCATCAGAGGGGCGAGGAGGAAGGTGCGCATGTCGGGTTTACCTTGCTTTGTCTGTTGTTATCGAAGGCAGGCGATCAGCGGATCAGAAAACAAGCACGTAGGTCTTGCGCACGGTCTCCTGGATGTCCCAGGTGCCGGTGCTGTTGGCCGGTAGCATCAATGCGTCTCCGGCTTCTATGACCAGAGGCTCGCCACCGTCGGGGGTGAACGTGCAGCGGCCCTTGATGAAATGGCAGAACTCCTGTTGCACGATCTGCCGCCGCCAGCGCCCTGGGGTGCATTCCCAGATGCCGGTTTCAACGCCATCGCTGCGCTCCACGCAGGTGACTGACGTGACTGCCACGGGTTCGCCGAGCGGTACTGCGACCGGGTTGGAGCTGTCGAGCACGGCAAATTCGGTGTTCTTGAACTGGGTGATGCTCATGACCGGTGGATCCTGTACGAGTGTTAAGGGAAGTCAGTGCATGAAGCCTTCCATGAAGTCCGCAAGCGATATGGCCAGGCGCCGCCTCCACGGCGCGCTGGCGGGGTTGGCGAGGGTCCGGTCCTCGTGGACGAAACTCTGGATGATCGCGTTGTAGCCCAGCCAGCGGCAGGGCTCGGGGGGCCAGCTGGCCAGGCTGGATAGCGGGCGGTTGTCGAGTACCCAGGGTTGTGCTGTCAGTTCGTTGTGCTGGTTGAGGATCAGCGCCGCCAGGGTGCGCCCACCCAGGTTGGTAGCCCCGACGCCTTCGCCGCCGTAGCCGCCGGCAAGGGCGATGCCGCGCTGGCGGTCGCAGAGCATGTGTGGGCGGAAGCGTCGCGCCATGCCGAGGTTGCCGCCCCAGGTATGAGTGATGCGTACCTGTTTGAGCTGCGGGAACAGTTCGCCGAACAGGTAGCGGCGCAGTTCGACTTCGTGTTCGTCGAGGTTGAAGTTTTCGCGCAGACGCCCACCGAAGCGGTAGCCACCGCGGGCACCGAAGACCAGGCGGTTGTCGGCGGTGCGCTGGCCGTAGGTGACCTGGCGGCTGCTTTCACTGAAGGCTTGGCCCTGGCTCAGGCCAATCTGCTCCCAGGTAGCCTCCGGCAGCGGCTCGGTGGCCACCAGCAGGCTCTGTACCGGCAACTGATGTTTGCCCAGTGGCGGCAGGCTGGCGGCGTAACCCTCCACGGCAGGCACCATCCACTGGCAGCGAATCTGTGCCAGCGGGGTACGCACCTCGCTCGGCTGCCAGTCGATGGCCGGGGTGTTTTCGTAGATCGATACGCCCAGCGCCTCTACTGCCCGGGCAAGGCCGCGCACCAGCTTGGCTGGCTGGATGGTCGCCGTGTGCGGGCTGTAAATGGCTCCAAACGCATTGCTGACCCGCAGTTGGCTCCCCAACTGCTCGGGGCTCAGCCAGCGGTAGTCGTCCTCGGTCATGCCTTGGCGATACAAGTCGTCGAGGTAGGCGCGCAGGCTGCGTTCCTGCTCGGGGTAGCGCGCCGCGCAATACAGCACGCCGCCTTTGCGGTAGTCACAGTCGATGCCTTCGCTTTGCAACACGCGATGCACTTCATCAGGGATGCCGTGCAGCAGGTCGATGCTGGCGCGGCGCTGTTGCGGCGAGAGGGTGCCGAGCAGGCGGTCTTCGCCTAGCAGGTTGCCCATCAGCCAGCCCCCATTACGGCCGGAAGCGCCGAAGCCGGCGATTTGGGCTTCGATCACCGCAATGTTCAGCTGGGGTGCCTGGCGCTTGAGGTAGTACGCGGTCCAAAGGCCGGTATAGCCGGCACCGATGATGCACACGTCAACGTCGAGGTCATTGCGCAGTGCCGGGCGCGCGCACAGCGGCTCGTCGAGCTGGTCCATCCACAGGCTGAGCGTGCGCAGGGGTTGCATCGGGTTCGGCTCCACATCCGTCAAGGTCTGTGGGCGATCGTAGTGGTGTCAGCGGGCAGCTGTCTTACGTGCGTGCACGCAGGGAAATTTGCTTCAGGTAGGCCTTGGGCGTTAGCCCGGTGTGCTCACGGAAGCACTTGTAGAACGCCGACAGCGAGTTGAAGCCGGCACTGAAGGCCAGCTCGTCGATCGTCGCCTCGACGCTATCATCGCCGAGGCTGGCCATCAGGTGCTGCAGGCGTGCCTGGTTGACGTAACGGTAGAAGCTTTGCCCCAGCACCTGGTTGAGCAGGTAGGAAATCTGGTTGCGGCTGTAGCCGCTGGCGTCGGCGACCTGTTGCAGGTCGAGCTCCGGGTCGAGGTAGGGGCGTTGACGCTGGAAGTAGTGCTCCAGGTCCTGGGCCATGGTCGACAACTGCCGGGGCGACAGGCCCAGGCGGCTGGTGGCGGGGCGCGGGCCGCTGTTGGCGTGGCCTGTGCCGTTCTGGCGGACCAGCGTGGCGTATTCGTTGACCCGCCAGATCAGCCCGTCCATGACGGTGATCGCCTCGCTGGACTGGAACGCAACCAGGCCGTCACCGCCCTGGACCGTGACCTGATACTGGATGAATGCGGTGCAGCCATCGACGCGGATGCGGTCGCTGTGGACGATGTCCTCGCCCGCTTCATGGGGCAGGCAGGCGCGTACGTAGTCGCGCAGTTCCTGATGGCCGAGCACGCGGTTCTGAAAGAAGTCGTGGTACTGGATATCGGGGTGGTAGAGCGCCATGACACCGTCGAGGTCGCGATGCTTCCAGCAGAGGTGGTAGCGCAGCACGATTTCGGCGGTAAGCGGGGTTTGCTCGGGGCCGTCGGGGAGGGTGGTGGCGATCATGGGTGGATAGTGCATTGCAGAACACCCAGGTGCAAGGGCGTGGATCCTGCATATTGCACGGTTTGCTCAGGCGGCTTGGAGGGTAAGTCTCTGATTTTTATGAATGTAGTTTTTTGATACAACTGGCATGGCGGCTGCACCTTTCTTGTCACCATCGAACAAGGAGAAAGGCCATGCGCTCGATACTGCTTTGGATGATTGGGGTGCCGATTCCGGTGATCATTCTGATCTGGTTCTTTATGCATTGAGATTTTGGGGGCCGCTCTTTGCGGCCCTTTTGCTACAACTCTTCGCTACAAAAGGCATGTGCAAGACAGGGCCCGGTGTCGGGCTTGAGATCAGTAAATTCAATAGAGGTTGGTGTTCTGATGAACACCAAAGGTCTCGTTGAATTAGTGATATTTAGTGTGGGGAGTCCAGGTGGGGTGTTGTCTGAAAGTTCCTACAGTATTCTCTTGGCACTTGCCGTTGTCTGCACAGTACTAACTAAGCCGTTAACTATGTTGCTAGGCTGGTGGACGTGCAGAAATACGTTGGTCTGTAGAGGTTAGTCAAAAATAGGTGTTTGATTTCTGCTGTTTTCCCGATTACTGTCTGGGGGTTCAGGAATAATTCATAATTAATGGTCGTTACTATGGACGTATTCATGGGGTTGCTGGCTGCGGTGTTCTGGGGGTGCACCGACTTCTTGGTCGGCGTGAACGCAAGAGCGGTTGGAGTAAAGCGGGCGGTATTTTTCGGTCAGTTGCTAGGGCTTTTATTGATGGCAATCATTATTGCCACTTCAGCCGATCAGTGGCAAAAATTTACTTCTGCGCCCTGGCTCACGATAGGGTTAGGAATCGTCGCCTCTCTATGCACCGTAGTAGGAGCGCTGGCGCTTTCAAAAGCTTTCGCTATTGGCAAGACAGCAATCGTGGCGCCCCTGGTCACTTCGTATGGTGTTTTTACAACGCTGTTGGCATGGCTGGGTGGTGACGCCCTCTCCGCTTGGGAGGTGGTCGGTATCCTTGTCTGCTTTTTCGGCGTGCTGTTGGCCTGCCGCAGCGATAATGGTGGTGGTTTCGATCGTAAGGTTACCAGTGTGATGTCTGTGTGGTTTGCTTTGTTGGCGGCCATGCTTTACGGCATCAGCTTCTGGATTCAGGGGAAGTTTACCTTGCCGGCGCTGGGGCCGGTGAACATGCTGGCGCTAGGGTATGCGGTGGGGGTCATGTTCTTGATCCGTGAAGCCGTCAGGTTCCTGCGGGACCATACGACAATAATGCTGAAGACCTATGGCTCACTGTGCGGGGCCAGTCTTTTCAACTTGGGAGGGTTTTCTGCGTTTTCTTGGGGGGCTCTAAATGGCTCGGTGTCCGTTGTCACCGTCATCAGCACGTTATCGGGTGGTATCGCCGCGATCCTGGGGTACTTCTTTTTTCGCGAGCGGCTATCAGTTATCCAGATCGGTGGTGTTAGCCTAGTGTTGTCAGGGGCTTTGCTTCTGCACCTGTATGGGTGACATTTTCTTCGGTATATAAATTGTAGATTTTTGGGGGAATGTGCCAATGGCGTATTTCTTCGCTGTGGGCCTGTAGATATGAGTCATCATATTAATGGACTGTCAAATCTATCCTCGTCCACAAATGGATTCAGCTCCACAATCAAAAAGCCTTGGCACTTCAGCTGCGCTCCTCCCGCCGCATCCTCAGATGCTCGGCGCTGGAACGCATGCTCAGTCCTCCATTATTAGCCCTGCTAAGTGAGCGGTGGTCAGGAAGCGTGACTGGGCAGCGCAGCAAACTGCTGTTTTTCGCATTGAGGGCTGCCCAGTTTTCTAACAGTTAAAGAAACTGCTCCGCATAGTGGCAGGCAACCTGCCGTGTGCTCACCTGCCTCAGCGCCGGCACCTCCTTGGCACACCGCTCGGTCGCATGCGGGCAGCGTTTGTGGAACGCACAACCATCCGGCGGGTTCAGCGGGTTGGGCAGCTCTCCGGCGATGCGAATCTTCGGCTTCAACGGGTCTGGATGAATCGCCGGTGTCGCCGACAGCAACGCCTGGGTATACGGGTGCAGCGGCTTCGCGTAGATGTCCTCCTTCGGCCCCATCTCCGCCGGCCGCCCCAGGTACATCACCAGTACCTGATCCGCCACATGCCGTACCACCGCCAGGTTGTGCGAGATGAACACGTAGGCGGTGTTGAACTCCTTCTGCAGATCCATGAACAAGTTCAGCACCTGCGCCTGAATCGACACGTCCAGCGCCGAGGTTGGCTCGTCCGCCACCAGCACTTTCGGCTGCAGCATCATCGCCCGTGCCAGGGCAATGCGCTGGCGCTGACCGCCGGAAAACATGTGCGGGTAGCGCTGATAGTGCTCGGGGCGCAGGCCGACCTGCTCCATCATCTTCTGCACCTTGTCGCGGCGCTCGGCCTTGCTCAGCGAGGTGTTGATCAGCAGCGGTTCGGCCAGTTGGTCGCCGATCTTCTGCCGTGGGTTGAGCGAGGCGTAGGGGCTCTGGAACACCATCTGCACATCGCGGCGCAGTTGTTTGCGCTCTGCCTTGCTGGCGCCCTTCACCTCGGTGCCGGCAATTTGCAGCGAGCCGGACGAAGGCTCTTCGATCAGGGTCAGGGCGCGGGCCAGGGTCGACTTGCCACAGCCGGACTCACCGACCACGGCCAGGGTCTTGCCGGCCTCCAGTTCGAACGACACGCCATTGAGCGCGCGTACCAGCGCGTGGCCCTTGAACAGCCCGCGGGACACTTCGTAATGCCGGGTCAGCTCCCGTGCGGTAAGTACGACGGCCATCACGCCACCTCCTGATTCAGCGGGTAGAAGCAACGCACCAGGCTGTAGGCCTGTGGGTCGAGGGGCGGGCGCTGGCGCCGGCAATTGTCCTGTACATAGGGGCAGCGTGGTGACAGCAGGCAGCCGACGGGGCGGTCGTAGCGGCCGGGGACGATGCCAGGCAGTGTGGCCAGGCGCTCGGCGCCAATGCTGTGCTCGGGAATCGCGGCGAGCAGGGCTTCGCTGTAAGGGTGGGCGGGCACATCGAACAGTTCTGGCACCTGGCCGACTTCCACGGCTTGGCCGGCGTACATCACGCACACTCGCCTGGCGGTTTCGGCAACCACGGCGAGGTCGTGGGTGATCAGGATGAGCGCCATGTTGCGCTCCTTCTGCAGGTTGACCAGCAGTTCCATGATCTGTGCCTGGATGGTCACGTCGAGGGCCGTGGTCGGTTCGTCGGCGATCAGCAGCTTGGGCTCGCCGGCAATGGCCATGGCAATCGCCACACGTTGGCTCATGCCGCCTGACAGCTGGTGCGGGTAAGCGTCCAGGCGGCTTTCGGCGGCCGGAATCTCAACCTTCTTCAAGAGCTCCAGAGCACGCTGGCGGGCAGCCTTGCCCTTAAGGCCCAAGTGCTGGCGCAGCACTTCCTCGATCTGGAAGCCCACGGTGTAGCTGGGGTTGAGCGCGGTCATCGGGTCCTGGAAGACCATGGCGATGTCCTTGCCCACCACCTTGCGCCGCTGGCGGCCGCTGAGCTTGAGCATATCGGTGCCGTCGAAGGTCAGTGAGTCGGCGGTGATGCGCCCGGGTGCGTCGATCAGGCCCATCAGGGCCATCATGGTCACCGACTTGCCCGAGCCGGACTCGCCGACGATGGCCAGGATCTCGCCAGCGTCCACTTTCAGGTCCAGGCCGTCTACCACCGGTACTGCATTGGCGTCGCCGAAGCGCACGTTCAGGTTGTTGATCTGCAACAGTGACATGGCGTTCTCCTCAGGCGGCGTTCTTGAGTTTCGGGTCCAGCGCATCGCGCAGGCCGTCGCCCATCAGGTTGATTGCCAGCACACTGAGCAGAATGGTCAGGCCAGGCAGGCTCACTACCCACCAGGCGCGCTCGATGTAGTCTCGGGCCGAAGCCAGCATGGTGCCCCACTCGGGGGTTGGCGGCTGTACGCCGAGGCCAAGGAAACCCAGTGCGGCGGCGTCGAGGATGGCCGAGGAGAAGCTGAGGGTGGCCTGCACGATCAGCGGGGCCATGCAGTTGGGCAGTACGGTGACGAACATCAGCCGTGGCAGGCCGGCACCGGCCAGGCGTGCGGCGGTGACGTAGTCGCGGTTGAGTTCACCCATCACGGCGGCGCGGGTCAGGCGCACATAAGAGGGCAGCGAGACGATGGCGATGGCGATCACGGTGTTGATCAGGCCAGGGCCGAGGATGGCGACGATGGCCACGGCCAGCAACAGCGACGGCAAGGCCAGCATCACGTCCATCAGGCGCATGATCGACGGGCCGAGCAACTGCGGGAAAAAGCCGGCCAGCAGCCCAAGGAGAATGCCCGGGATCAGTGACATCACCACTGACGACAGGCCGATCAGCAGCGACAGCCGTGCACCTTGAATCAGCCGCGAAAGCAGATCACGGCCCAGTTCGTCGGTGCCCAGGATGAACTGCCAGGTGCCGCCTTCCAGCCACACCGGCGGGGTCAGCAGGAAGTCGCGGTACTGCTCGCTCGGGTCATGTGGGGCGACCCAAGGCGCGAACAGTGCGCAGAACACTACCAGGCACATGAAGGCCAGGCCCATTACCGCGCCCTTGTTGCGCGCGAAGGCTTGCCAGAATTCTTTGTACGGGGAGGGGTAAAGCAGGCTCTGGTCCACCGGGCTGGCCGGCGACACGGATTTTGGAATCGGGCTAGTCATGGCAAGGGCCTCAGCGCTGATGACGGATGCGTGGGTTGGCCAGGCCGTAGAGGATGTCCACGACGAAGTTGACCAGAATCACCAGGCAGGCGATCAACAGGATGCCGTTCTGGACCACGGGGTAGTCACGGGCACCGATGGCTTCGATCAGCCATTTGCCGATGCCCGGCCAGGAAAAGATGGTTTCGGTCAGCACTGCACCGGCCAGCAGCGTGCCGACCTGCAGGCCGAACACGGTCAGCACCGGGATCAGCGCATTGCGCAGGCCGTGCACGAACACCACACGGACCGGCGACAGGCCTTTGGCGCGGGCGGTGCGGATGTAGTCCTCACGCAGCACTTCGAGCATCGACGAGCGGGTCATGCGGGCGATCACTGCCAACGGGATGGTACCGAGCACGATGGCCGGCAGGATCAGGTGCATCACTGCGTCCTTGAATGCGCCCTCTTCATCGCTGAGCAGGGTATCGATGAGCATGAAGCCGGTTTTCGGCTCGATGTCGTAGAGCAGGTTGATGCGCCCGGATACCGGGGTCCAGCCCAGGCTTACCGAGAAGAACATGATCAGGATCAGGCCCCACCAGAAAATCGGCATCGAGTAGCCGGCCAGTGATATGCCCATGACACCGTGGTCGAACAACGAACCGCGCTTGAGTGCAGCGATTACCCCGGCCAGCAGGCCGACGATGCCGGCGAACAGCAGGGCGGCGAAGGCCAGTTCAAGGGTGGCCGGGAACAGGGTGAGGAACTCGCGCCACACGCTCTCGCGGGTGCGCAGCGATTCGCCAAGGTCACCCTGGGCAAGTTTGCCGACGTAGTCCAGGTACTGGACCGGCAGTGGCTTGTTCAGGCCCAGGCGTTCCATGGCCTGGGCATGCATTTCGGGGTCGACCCTGCGCTCGCCCATCATCACTTCCACCGGGTCGCCGGGGATCAGGCGTATGAGCGCGAAGGTCAGCAAGGTGATGCCGAAAAAGGTCGGTATCAGCAGGCCAAGGCGCCGGGCAATAAAACTCAACATTGTCGGGGTTACCTCATCAGGCCGTGGGG
Source organism: Pseudomonas sp. BP6 (assembly GCF_017875935.1). Lineage (NCBI taxonomy): Bacteria > Pseudomonadati > Pseudomonadota > Gammaproteobacteria > Pseudomonadales > Pseudomonadaceae > Pseudomonas > Pseudomonas sp. BP6. The sequence goes on along the minus strand of NZ_JAGINI010000001.1, from coordinate 4,327,631 downwards.
CGATCAGCCCGCTACGGCAGTGCCGCCGGTCCCCGTGTGGGGTGCCGGCGGTCGTTGTTGTTCTACTTCACCTTGGTCGTGGCGAAGTTATTGTTGGTCAGAGGGCTGATCACGTAGCCCTCCACGTTGTCACGCATGGCCGTGAACACCTTGGGGTGGGCCATGCTGATCCAGGGTTGGTCGTCATCGTACACTTTCAATGCCTCGCTATAGAGCCTTGCGCGCTCGTCGTTGTCGATCACCTCGCGGGCACGGGTGATCAGCTCCTGGAATTTCGAGTTGCACCAGCGCGCGTAGTTCTCACCGTTCTTGGCCGCCTCGCAACTGAGCAGCGGGCCAAGGAAATTGTCCGGGTCGCCGTTGTCGCCTGCCCAGCCGGTTGACACCAGGTCGGCTTCGCCCTGCTTGGCGCGGCGTAGCATCTCGGCCCATTCCATTACGCGGATATCCAGCTTCAGGCCGATCTGCTTGAGGTCGGCTTGCAGCATTTCGGCGGACAGGCGCGGGTTGGGGTTGGTCATGCCGCCGCCGTTGCGGGTGAACAGGGTGATTACCGTGCCCTCGGGTACACCGGCCTGCCTGAGCAGGGCGCGGGCTTTGTCGAGGTCGCGCGGTGGGTTCTGGTTGTGGGTGTTGTAGCCGATCATGGTGGGTGGGTAAGGGTTTACACCCACCAGTGCGTTGCCTTTGCCAAACAGTTGGTCAACATGGGTCTGGCGGTCGAAGGCCATGTTGATGGCTTTACGTACGCGCACGTCGTTGAGGTATTTGTGCTGGGTATTCATGGCGATATAACCGGTGACCAACGCTTCGGTCTCTGCGACCTTGAGGTTGGCGTCGGCTTTTATCGACGGCACGTCCTCAGGTTTGGGGTACAACGCCACCTGGCACTCGTTGGCGCGCAGTTTCTGCAGGCGCACGTTGCTATCGGTAGCGATGGCGAATATCAGGGCGTCGGCTGGCGGCTTGCCGCGAAAGTAATCCGGGTTAGGTTTGAAGCGGACCTGCGCATCCTTGTTGTAGCGCTGGAAGATGAACGGGCCGGTGCCGATCGGCTTGCTGTTCAGCTCTGCGGTCTTGCCGGCCTTGAGCAACTGGTCGCCGTATTCGGCGGAGTAGATCGAGGTGAACCCCATCGCCATGTCCCGCAGGAACGGCGCTTCCGGGCGGGAGAGGGTGATCACCACCGTGTGGTCGTCGGTTTTGTCCACCGACTTGAGCAGCTGCCTGAAGGCCATGCTTTCGAAATACGGGTAGCCGACGCTGGTCTTGTCGTGCCATGGGTGGGCGGGGTCGAGCTGGCGGCGCAGGCTCCACAGCACATCGTCGGCGTTGAATTCACGGGTAGGGGTGAAGTACTCGGTACTGTGGAACTTCACCCCCTGGCGCAGGTGAAACGTGTAGGTCAGGCCGTCGGATGAAATGTCCCAGCGCTCGGCCAGGGCTGGCTGGATCTCGGTGGTGCCGGGCTTGAAGTCGACCAGGCGATTGAACAGGGTTTCGGACGAGGCATCGAAGGTGACCCCAGTGGTGTACTGAACAACGTCGAACCCTTCCGGGCTGGCTTCGGTACACACCACCAGCGGCTTGGCGGCCAGATGCGTGGCACTGCCCAGTATCAGCGCGGCCAGGGTAAGGCGCAGCGCTGGCATTTTTCTGAAAGCTGTCTGCATAGGTTGAAGTCTCCCTGCGGGCATTGATTCCAGCGTAGCTGCCACGGCCGGCAGCGAATCCGGCCGTGGCGCCAGCGCTCAAAGGATGTTGAACGGAATGGTGGTGACCACGCGGAACTCATCCAGGCTGCCATCGCCCTGTGCCTTGCTGGCGCGATGGGTGGTGTAGGTGGCACGGATGCTGGTGTCTTTCAGCGGCCCGCTCTGCAGCGCATAGCTGGTGCCGATACCCCACTCATAGTGGGTTTCGCCATCCAGGCCATTCACGTCGTAGGCAGTGCCACGGTAGTGGGTGCCGTCGATACCCCAGCCGCGGGCGTTGTACAGGTTGAACTTCAGGCCAGGCACGCCATAGGGCGCCATGTTCAGCACATAGGAAATCTGCAGCGATTTCTCGTTGGGGCCGTTGAAGTCCGACAGCAGCGAGTTGGCCAGGAAGATGCCGTTGGTTTCGTGCAGGTAGTCAAAGTACTCGTTGCCGTTGACCTGCTGCCAGGAGGCGCTGAGGGTGTGGGCCTGATGGGTCAGGCCCAGTGACAGGCTGTAGGTATCGTTGTCGATCTTGCCCATTTTCTGGCTGCCGGCGTCGACGGTCTTGTAGTAGTTCAGGCCGGTGCTCAGGCTGAGCACTGCGCTGTCGCCGAGCACATGGTTGGCGCCGAAGTAGTACTGGTTCCAGAAGTCGTCGACCTTGGTGGCGTACAGGCTGGTACTCAGGCTCTTGAACGGCTGGTAGTTGATACCGGCGGTGCTGGCACGGTCGGTTTCCACGCCGGTGGCGCTGTACTCGCTGCGGAACTTGCTGAGGCTCTGTTCGGTACGTGGCGAGACGCGGTCGAAGGTACCCAGGTCGATGCTGAGGTTGTCGAATTCAGCACTGTGCAGAAACGCGCCCTGGAAGCTCGAGGGCAGGGCGCGGTTGCCGATGTAGGCGATCATCGGCGTGTCTACCGACTGGCGGCCGAGGGTAAGGGTGGTGTTGGACACACGCGCCTTGATATTGCCCAGGCCCAGTTTGCTCCACTGGCCGATGGGGTCGCCATCGCTGTGGGTGAGGGTGCGGTTGTTGGGGCCGGCAATGGCTTCGCGGCTCTGCTGCAGGGCGATGGCGTTGTAGCCGGCGGCCTCGACGGCGAAGCCCACGGTGCCCTGGGTGAAGCCGGAGCTGTAGTTGAGGATGGTGCCCTGTACCCAGTTTTCACGGCTGTGGGTGTCGTGGCGGGTGCCGTCGTTCTTGTAGTACTTCCACAGCGGCGCGCGTGCGGCGCGTTCGCGGGCATACCAGTTGCGGGTGCTGCCGGACAGGCTTTGGCCGTCGATGAAGCCGCTGGCTTGCGCTTGCTCGCTGGTGCTTTTGAGGGTGAGCGGGAGGTAGTCCTGGCTCTGCGGATCTGCCTGGGCCACAGTGGAAAAGGCACTGATGGATAACGCCAGTGCGGTCAAGGTGAATACTTTCAAGGTTAAAGCTCCCTTTCTTTTCTAGTTATGGCCGGCCTTGTGGGCCGGGTGATTGCTGCTGTGTTGCCAGGGTTGCCGCGGGATCACCGGGCAGAATCGGGACGTTGTGTTGGCCGTACTGGCCTCTTCGCGGGCAAGCCCGCTCCCACTGGTAGGGCGCAGTGTCCGAACCTGTTGAGATCCTGTGGGAGCGGGCTTGCCCGCGAAGAGGCCGGTACTGGCTAACGCTTAATCAACACTCACACCGGAAAAATCATTGCGCCCAAACGGGCTGACCTTGAACTGGGAAACCTTGACGCTAAGCGGCTGGTTCACTGTGGAATGCGCCACCGGGGTAATCGGTACCTGCTGCTTGAGCCGCTGCTGGGCCTGCTGGTAGAGGGCGGTGCGCTGGGTACGGTCGGTCACCTGCTTGCCCTGCTTGACCAGGCTGTCGTACTGCGGGTCGCACCACTGCGAGTAGTTGTTGCTGCCGATGGCATCGCAGCTGTATAGGGTGCCCAGCCAGTTGTCCGGGTCGCCGTTGTCACCGGTCCAGCCGATCAGGGCGACGTCGTGCTCACCGTTTTTCATGCGTTTGAGGTATTCGCCCCATTCGTAGCTGACGATGCGCACCTTGAACCCGAGTTTGCTCCAGTCGGCTTGGAGCATTTCGGCCATCAGCTTGGCATTGGGGTTGTACGGGCGCTGCACCGGCATGGCCCACAGGGTGATCTCGGTGCCAGGTTTGACACCCGCCTGTTGCAGCAGCTGTCTGGCCTTTTCCGGCGCGTACGGGGCGTCCTTGATGCTGTCGTCATAGGACCACTGGGTCGGTGGCATGGCATTGACCGCCAGTTGACCGGCGTCCTGATAAACCGCCTGGATGATGGCTTTCTTGTTAACCGCCATGTCCATTGCCTGGCGCACTTCCAGGCGGTCGAATGGCGGGTGCTGGGTGTTGTAGGCGATGTAGCCGAGGTTGAAGCCTGGTTGCTGGAGCACCTGCAGCGTGCTGTCGGCCTTGAGCGCCGGCAGGTCGGCCGGGCGCGGGTGCAGGGTGACCTGGCATTCGTTGCGGCGCAGCTTCTGGATGCGCACCGAGGGGTCGGTATTGATCGAGAACACCAGGTTGTCGATCTTCACTTCGTTCGCTGCCCAATAGTCCTTGTTGCCCTTGTAGCGGATCTGCGAATCCTTCTGGTAGCGCTGGAACACGAACGGCCCGGTACCGATAGGCTGCTGATTGATGTCGCTGGGGCGTCCACTGGCCAGTAACTGCTCGGCGTATTCAGCGGAGAGGATGGAGGCGAAGCTCATGGCCAGGTTCTGGATGAACGCGGCATCGACCGTGTTCAGGGTGAACACCACGGTCATCGGGTCGATCTTCTCGATACGGGCGATGTTCTTGTCCAGGCCCATGCCGATGAAATAGGGGAACTCGGTAGGGTAGGCCTGACGGAACCGATGACCCTTGTCGAGCATGCGGTTGAAGGTGAACAGCACATCGTCGGCGTTGAACGTGCGGCTCGGGCTGAAGGCCTTGTTGCTGTGGAACTTGACCCCTTCACGCAGGTGGAAGGTGTAGCGCAGGCCGTCGTCGGACACCTCCCAGCGGGTCGCCAGGGCCGGGTGCACGGCGGTACCGCCACGTTCGAACTCGACCAGGCGGTTGTAGATGGGTTCGGCGGCGTCGTTGTCGGTGGCGCTGGTGTACTGGGCGGTGTCGAAGCCAGATGGGCTGCCCTCGGAGCAGAACACCAGATTGTTGGCCAAAAGGGCCGGGGATTGGCTGATCAGGCCCAGGGCCAGAAGGGTCGAGAGGCGTTTGACGTGGCGCATGGCAATTCCTTTTTCATCTGTTTGCGCCGCCTTGGGGTGCGAATGGCGGCAACAGTTAGCCGACCCCGCAGCGGATAGCCGCAGGACGACATGAAAGGGTGGCAAGGAGGGAGGGGCACCCGCCGCTCAGCGGGTGCCTCGGTCAGCCTATTTGTCCACGCTGACGCCGTAGAAGGAATTCAGCGCGAACGGGCTGATCTTGAAGTCCTTCACCTTGGCGCTCATGGGCTGGTAGACAGTGGAGTGGGCGATCGGGGTGATCGGTACCTGCTCCTTGAGGATATGCTGCGCCTTCTGGTACAGCTCGGTGCGCTTGGCCTGGTCGGACGTGGCCTTGGCCTGCTTGATCAGGTCGTCGTAGGGCTTGTAGCACCACTTGGAGAAGTTGTTGCCATCGACGGCATCGCAACCGTAGAGGGTACCCAGCCAGTTGTCCGGGTCACCATTGTCACCGCTCCAGCCAATCAGCATGGCACCCTGTTCGCCACCTTTGGAGCGCTTGATGTACTCGCCCCATTCATAACTGACGATCTTCGCCTTGATACCGATCTTGGCCCAGTCGGACTGGAGCATTTCGGCCATCAGTTTGGCATTGGGGTTGTACGGGCGTTGCACGGGCATGGCCCACAGGGTGATTTCGGTGCCTTCCTTGATGCCGGCTTCCTTGAGCAGTTGCTTGGCTTTCTCGGGGTCGAAGGCGGCGTCCTTGATGCTGTCGTCATAGGACCACTGCGTGGGCGGCATGGCGTTGACCGCCAACTGGCCGGCGCCCTGGTACACCGACTCGATGATCTTTTTCTTGTCCACGGCCATGTCCAGCGCCTGCCGGACTTTCAGCTGGGCCATGGGGTTGGCCTCGTTGCTGCCCTTGATCTTGTCCATCACGTTGTAGGCGATATAACCGAGGTTGAAACCGGCCTGCTGCGGCATTTGCAGGTTCTTGTCGGCTTTTAGCGGCTCGATGTCGGCCGGGCGTGGGAACAGGGTGACCTGGCACTCGTTCTTTTTAAGCTTCTGCATGCGCACCGAGGCGTCGGTGGTGATGGCAAAGATCAGGTTGTCGATCTTCACGTCCTCGGGCTTCCAGTAGTCCTTGTTGCCCTTGAAGCGGATCTGCGCGTCCTTCTGGTACTTGCTGAACACGAACGGGCCGGTGCCGATCGGCTTCTGGTTGATGTCGGCGGCCTTGCCGTTCTTGAGCAGCTGGTCGGCGTATTCGGCGGACTGGATCGAGGCAAAACTCATGGCCAGGTTCTGGATGAACGCGGCGTCAACCTCGTTGAGGGTGAACTTCACCGTGTGCTCGTCAAGTTTCTCCACCTTGGCAATGTTCTTGTCCATGCCCATGTCGGTGAAGTATGGAAACTCGGTGGGGTACGCCTTGCGGAACGGGTTGTCCTTGTCGAGCATGCGGTTGAAGGTGAACAGCACGTCGTCGGCGTTGAACGGGCGGCTGGGCTTGAAGTAGTCGGTGGTGTGGAACTTGACCCCTTCGCGCAGGTGGAAGGTATAGGTCTTGCCGTCGTCGGACACTTCCCATTGGGTCGCCAGGCCCGGGATGACCGCAGTGCCGCCGCGCTCGAACTGGGTCAGGCGGTTGAACACGGTCTCTGCCGAGGCGTCGAAGTCGGTCCCGGTGGTGTACTGCCCCGGATCGAAGCCGGCCGGGCTGCCTTCGGAGCAGAACACCAGGTTGGATGCGGCAACGGCCGACGGTGCGCCGCTGAGCAAGCCTGCACCCAGCAGGAACGGAATGACTGCGTGTTTGAGCATGGTGGCCTCATTGTTGTCATTTTTTGGATGAGGTGGCCTCGTGAGCCGACCTGCGGATACTTATGCAGGGGCTGTTCCCAATGCAACAGGTAGGAGGATAGTTGGCGCCAGAAAAGTGGAACGTCCGTACATGGATGTCGCATCGATATAACTTTTGGCGAAGTTAAACGTTTGCGTAGGCAGAATGATGGCGTTTTGCGCGATGTTTCGGACGGGCAGGAATGTAGGAAGGCACCTATGTGGTGCGTAGGAAACTTCCGAAAATCGTGAAATTGATGCGGTCACCTGTAGGAGCGGGTTTACCCGCGAACACGGGCGAAGCCCGTGCCATCCACCGCAGTGTCTTGTTCGCGAGCCCGCTCGCTCCCACAGATGATGCGTGGACGCCTTATGGCATCTGCACTTCGATCAGGCCATCGGCATTCATGCTCACTTCACTGGTGCCCGCCTCGATATCTGGCGCCGGTGCTGCTTCATCAGCCCCCATGGCCTTCATCGCCATCGGCGCGCTACGCAAGTACGGACGCGGGTAGCCGCTGCTGTTGAGGTTCAGGCTGACCACTTTGTAGCCTTTGCCGCCCAGCGCTTCGGTGGCCAGTTGCGCGCGTGCCTTGAAGGCATCGACCGCATCCTTGAGCAGTGCATCCTCGCTGGCCTTGCGCGTGGCCGGGGCGATGGAGAAGTCCATGCCGCCCATTTTCAGCTCTTGCAACAGATCGGCGGTAAGCTGGGACAAGGCCGGGAAGTTGGCGCTTTCCAGGCGCAGCTCGGCGCGTTCGCGCCAGCCGGTGATCTTCTGGCCCTTGCTGTCGTACACCGGGTAGCTGTTGCGGCTGCCCTGGCTGATCTTCACGTCCTTGACCTGGCGCGACTGCTGCACGGCCTTGTTCATGGTTTCGGTGATCTGCTTGGCGAGCTTGCCCGGGTCGCTGTTCTGCGCTTCGCTGTACAGGGTCACGACCATCAGGTCGCGCGCCACTTCCTTGCTGACTTCGGCCCGCAGCGACACCTGGTTGAAACGTGGTTCATCGGCGGCCAGTGCCGGCAGGCTGGCGAGCAGGCCGCAAGACATGATCAGGGCGGCGCCGCGACGTGGGATTTGCATGTGATACTCCTTGGCATTGAAAGGCGTGGGGGCTGGACTTCCATTCCACGCATGGCCCATCGGACCGGCAACAGTGTAGTGGGTTCAAAAGTGCCATCATGAACCTGTGACAAAGTGTGGCGCTTTGCCGCATCGCTGCAGCGAGGCGCCCGGCTTCGGTATACTCCAGCCGATTTTTCTGGAGCACTCATCAGGAGAGCTCATGCTCGCCGCCGTACAACCGTTGTCCGCTACCCGCCAGAACCTCTGGCGCCTCACCCTTATTCGGGTCCTGGTCCTGGCTGCCCAGGCCGGCTCGGTGGGCGTTGCCTACTGGACCGAACTGCTGCCGTTGCCCTGGCTGTCGCTGGCCGGAACCTTGGCCCTGTCTTCGCTGCTGTGTGCCTTCACGGCCCTGCGCCTGCGCCTGTCGCTGCCCGTCACCGAAATGGAATACGCCCTGCAGCTGGCCTGTGACCTGCTGATCCATAGCGCCTTGCTGTATTACTCCGGCGGCTCGACCAACCCGTTCGTGTCGTATTACCTGGTGCCGCTGGCGATCGCTGCGGTGACCTTGCCGTGGCTGTATTCGCTGATCCTGTCGGGTATTGCGCTGACGGCCTACAGCCTGCTGCTGGTGCAGTTCTACCCGCTCGAAGGGCTGCCAATGGCGCGGGACAAGATGCAGGTCTACGGCATGTGGCTGAGCATTGCCTTGGCTGCCGCAGTGATCACCTTCTTTGCTGCGCGCATGGCCGAAGAGCTGCGCCGCCAGGAGCAACTGCGTTCAGAACGGCGTGAAGAAAGCCTGCGCGACGAGCAACTGCTGGCTGTGGCTACCCAGGCCGCCGGTGCCGCCCATGAGCTGGGCACACCGCTGGCGACCATGAGTGTGCTGATCAACGAAATGCGCCAGGACCACACCGATCCGCTGTTGCAGGAGGACCTGCAGATCCTCCAGGACCAGGTAAAGCTGTGCAAAGAGACCTTGCAACAGTTGGTACGCGCAGCCGAAGCCAACCGACGCCTGGCCATCGTGGAGCAGGATGTGACTGCGTGGCTGGACGAGGCGCTCAACCGCTGGCACCTGATGCGCCCGGAAGCCAGCTACCGCTTCCAGCGCCTGCGCGACGGCAAAGTGCCGCGCCTGGCACCGCCGCCAGACCTGACCCAGGCGCTACTGAACCTGTTGAACAATGCCGCCGATGCCTGCCCCGATGATCTGGAGGTGCGCCTGGACTGGGACGCCCAAGACATTGTCATCAGTATCCACGACCATGGCCCTGGTGTACCGCCGGCCATTGCCGAAGCCATTGGCAAACCTTTTATTACCACCAAGGGCAAAGGCTTCGGCCTGGGCCTGTTCTTGAGCAAGGCCAGCGTGACCCGTGCGGGCGGCTCGGTGAAACTCTATAGTCATGAACAGGGTGGCACCCTGACCGAACTGCGCCTGCCCTATGGCAAGCGAGGAGATGAATGATGAGCGAAGAAAACCAGGTCGAAAGCGAAGAGCTGCCGCACCTGCTGCTGGTGGATGATGATGCCACCTTCACCCGGGTCATGGCCCGGGCCATGAGCCGTCGCGGTTTCCGTGTGAGCACTGCCAGTTCTGCCGAAGAAGGCTTGATCCTGGCCCAGCAGGACCTGCCGGACTACGCCACGCTGGACCTGAAGATGGATGGCGACTCCGGCCTGGTGCTGCTGCCCAAGTTGCTGGAACTGGACCCGGAAATGCGCGTGGTGATCCTGACCGGTTACTCGAGCATTGCCACCGCAGTAGAGGCAGTCAAGCGCGGTGCCTGCAACTACCTGTGCAAGCCGGCTGACGCCGATGACGTGTTGGCAGCGCTGCTGTCGGAGCACACCGACCTGGATACCCTGGTGCCGGAAAACCCGATGTCGGTCGATCGCCTGCAGTGGGAGCACATCCAGCGCGTGCTGAACGAGCATGAAGGCAACATCTCGGCGACCGCACGGGCGCTGGGCATGCACCGGCGGACGCTGCAGCGCAAGTTGCAGAAGCGGCCGGTTCGGCGCTGATGCTCTATTGATGATGTTGGCCTGTTCGCGGGGGCATCCGCTCCTGCAACTGTGAGAGCGGGCTTGCCCGCGAAGGGCTGCAAGGCAGCCCCAATCAGGGCGAGCACGATGAAGGTACTGTTGGTCCTCCTTGCGATGATTGCAGGTAGCGTCAAGGCTGAGGACTGGCCTGACCCGCAGTGGCAGAACGACCCTGCCTCCCTTGACTGGCGGGCCGTCGACGCTTACGCCTTTCCCGCACGCTCTCCCTCAGAGCGCAACGGCATCCGCACCGACGCTCTGCTGGTCATCCGCGACGGTCGTATCCTCCACGAGCGCTACACAGCGCCCACCCGTGCCGACACCGCGCACCTGACCTGGTCGGTAAGCAAGAGCGTACTGGCCACGATAATGGGCGTGGCCCAGGGCGAAGGCCGCTTCCAGCTGCAAGACCCGGTCAGCCGCTTCTATCCACCTATGCGCGCCCACCCCGGCGTGCGCGTGGCCGACCTGCTGCACTGGGCCAGTGGCCTCGACTGGCAGGAAGACTATGAATATGCACCGCTGAAATCCTCTGTGGTGGCCATGCTGTATACCCGTGGCCGCGCAGACATGGCTGCCTATACGGCAGCGCGGGGTATCGCTGCCAGCCCCGGTCAGCGATTCCTCTACTCCAGCGGCGACAGTAACCTGCTCGCCGCAGCGCTGCGCGGCATGCTCGATGCCGGGCAGTACCCCGACTACCCCTGGCACGCTCTGTTCACCCCGTTGGGTATCGGCAGTGCGGTGTGGGAGCGTGACCGGGCAGGCACCTACGTAGGCTCTTCCTATCTGTACCTCAGTGCCCGCGATTTGGCCCGTATCGGCCTGCTGATGCAGCGCGACGGGCGCTGGCAGGGCCGACAATTGCTGCCTAAAGCCTGGGTAGCCTTCAACCGCACCCCGTTTGCCCAGGCCCAGCCGCTGCCTGGCGAGGCCAACCCTGGTGGCCACTGGTGGCTCAACCAACCGCTGGCTGGCGCCGAACGGCCTTGGCCCAGTGCACCGGCAGACACCTTCGCCGCCCTTGGCCACTGGGGGCAGGCGTTATATGTGCTGCCTGAGCAAAAGCTGGTGATCGTGCGCTATGCCGATGACCGCGACAGCAGCTATCGACACGACGAACTGCTCAAACGGGTGCTGGCGGCACTGGCCGGGGAGGGGGCATGAAGCGGTTATGGCTGCTGGTACTGGCAGGGCTCCTGTACTGGGCCTGGCAGGAACGCCAGGCGCTGGCGGACTTCCCCGGCATCCTCCCGGCCTACTCGGCCAAGGAATACTGTTCCTGCCGCTTTGTCATGGGCTTCGACGAGGCGTACTGCCTGGGGTATGTGAAACAATGGCTGCCACTGAGCCTGCTGGAGGAAAACAGCCAGCAGCGGCAAGTCACCGCTGAAGGCCTGGGGCGGCGTAGCCAGGCGGCCTGGCAAGGCGCCCGTGAGGGCTGCCGCTTGCTGCCATGAATGCAGGCGGGTAAGGTTGGCGGCCTGGTTTCACGAGATCTGTCATGTTCAAGTTGCCCCGCCTGCTGCCTGCCTTATTACTTGCTTTGTGCCTACCCGCTCATGCCAATTGGCACCTGGATGGCGAATCTTCACGGCTGTCCTTCATCACCGGCAAGAATGGCAATACCGCCGAAGTGCATCGCTTTCTGGTGCTGCATGGTACGGTCGACCGCAAGGGTGTGGCCGGTTTGAGGATCGAGATGGACTCGGTGAGCAGCGGTATTCCACTGCGTGACGAGCAAATGCGCGACAACCTGTTCGAGGTCGCGCGCTTCGCCGAGGCCACAGTGAAGACGCAGATCGACCTGCAGCCGATCAATGACCTGGCCGATGGTGCACAGATCGAGTTGCGCCTGCCGCTGACGGTCACCCTGCATGGCCAGTCGCACCGCTACAATGTTTTGTTGCTGGCCACCCGCCTGGATGCGCGGCGCTTCCAGGTGGTGACCCTAGAGCCTCTGGTGCTGCGCGCCGAAGATTTTGGCTTGATGCCGGGCCTGGAAAGCCTGCGCAAGTTTGCCAGGTTGAAGTCCATCAACCCGTCGGTGCCGGTTAGCGCGGTGCTGATCTTCACTGCTCGCTGACATGGCGGGGCCGGTCTTCCCCTGGCGGGATGGCAACCAGTTCGAACTGCTTATCGACGGCCCCGCGTTCTTTCCGCGCATGCTCCTGGCGATCATGCGTGCCGACTTCCAGGTTGACCTGGAACTGTACCTGGTCGAGGCCGGCGCCTGTGCCGAGGCGGTGGTCGACGCGCTGGAGCAGGCCGCCCGGCGTGGCGTGCGGGTGCGCTGCCTGTTCGATGACTACGGTGCATTGGCCTTCAACAGTGCGTTGCGTCAGCGCCTGCTGGACGCTGGCGTGTACTTGCGCTGGTATAACCGCCTGCGCTGGAAGCGTGGCCTGCGTAACCTGTACCGTGATCATCGCAAATTGCTACTGGTGGACGAACGTTGGGCCGTGGTGGGGGGGACGGGCGTTACCGACGAGTTCTGGAAGCCGGGTGAGGCGACCAGCGAATGGCACGAAGTGATGGTGCAGATGCAGGGGCCGGTGGTGAGCGACTGGCAGTTGCTGTTCGACCGTCAGTGGCACGCCAACACTCGCCGCACCGCCTGGCGCCCTGCTGAAGGCTTTGGCCTGCCGCGTCTGCCCAGGGTGCCTGCGCAGGGACAGGGCATGGGCCGGGTCGCTTATGCCGACGCCCGCCAGCACCAGGACATCCTGCACGCGCTGGTACGGGCACTGAACAGCGGCAAGAAACGGGTATGGCTGGCCACGCCGTACTTCTTGCCGACCTGGAGCGTGCGCCGCTCGTTGCGTCGGGCCGCCAGCAAGGGCCTGGACGTGCGGCTGTTGTTGACCGGTCCGCGCACCGATCACCCCTCGGTACGCTACGCCGGGCATCGTTACTACCCGCGGCTGTTACGCGCGGGCGTACGGATTTTCGAGTACCAGCCGTGCTTCCTGCACCTGAAGATGGCTGTGGTGGACGACTGGGTCAGCGTCGGTTCGTGCAACTTCGACCACTGGAACTTGCGCTTCAACCTTGAAGCCAACATCGAGGCGCTGGACCCGCCGTTGACAGCGGCGGTGGTGGCCAGCTTCGAGCGCGACTTCGCCCTGAGCGAAGAAGTCGATCTCGCTCACTGGCATGCGCGCCCTTTGTGGCGCAGGGTCAAGCAACGGATCTGGGGCTGGCTGGATCGTTTGGTGGTCAACTTCCTCGACCGCCGTGACTGACAGCGGCTATCGTGCAGTGACTATTCACGGTTAACCGAAGGAGTGGGCAAGATGACGGCGAAGAAAATTCTCATGCTGGTGGGCGACTACGTCGAGGATTACGAAGCGATGGTGCCGTTCCAGGCCCTGAGCATGGTAGGCCACACGGTGCATGCGGTGTGCCCGGAAAAGCTGGCGGGGCAGACTGTGCGTACCGCGATTCATGACTTCGAGGGTGAACAGACCTACAGCGAAAAGCCCGGGCACAATTTTGCCCTGAACTATGACTTCGTGCGGGTGCGGCCCGAGAGTTATGACGCGCTGCTGATTCCGGGTGGTCGCGCGCCGGAATACCTGCGCCTGGATGAAAAGGTGTTGGAGCTGGTGCGGGCGTTCGACCAGGCCGGCAAGCCGATTGCGGCGGTATGCCATGGTGCCCAGTTGCTGGCGGCAGCTGGGGTGCTGGATGGGCGTGAATGCAGCGCTTACCCGGCATGTGCGCCAGAAGTGCGCCTGGCGGGTGGCACGTTCATCGACATCGCGGTGGACCAGGCGCATGTGGATGGCAACCTGGTGACCGCCCCGGCATGGCCAGCGCACCCGGCCTGGCTGGCGGCGTTCCTTCAAGTGCTGGGCACGCGTATTGTCTGACAGGCTTGATTGAGTTGGCAGCGGGTTGCTTCAGGCAACCTGCTCAACCCAATCATTGAGGTTGTAGTAGTTGGTCACCCGGGCAATCTTGCCACAGTGAATATAGAAGAACGCCCCCGCCGGCAGCACATAGGTCTGCCCGTTTGCCGCCGGCAAGCCTTCGTCATCGACCAGGTATTGGCCATGTACGGTGAACTCCGCCGCCGCGCGGCTGCCATCGGCGTTCTGCATCACCACGATGTCGGCCAGGCGCTCGCGGTAGCAGCGGTTCATCTTTTCCATGAACGCGGCAAACCTGGCTTTGCCCATCTGACGTTCGCCCTGGTTGATGTCGTGGATCACGTCTTCGCTGAGCAGCGCCAGAAAGCCTGGCATGTCACCCGCGTTGAAGGCGGCGTAGTAAGCATTTACCAGTTCGGTTGCGGTCATGGAACAATTCCTGTCGTGTAGGGAAAAGGCGGGTCGCTAACTCGGATGATAGGGTTTCCCCTCAAGCCCGGCTTAGCCGAGCGCGTCATCCACATCGACAAAACGACCGCCAAACATGGAAATACGCCTGTTGCACGGTGCCGCTATCGCGCCTTACATCGATGACCTCGCTCGCCTGCGCCTTACTGTGTTCCGCGAGTTCCCCTACCTTTACGACGGCACCCCGGAGTACGAGGCCGACTACCTGGCCAACTATGCCCGCTCCGGGCGCAGCCTGGTTGTGCTGGCGCTGGACGACGGCAAAGTGGTCGGCGCCTCTACCGGCCTGCCGCTGGTGGACGTCGCGCCCGAATTCCAGCAGCCGTTCCTGGCCCAGGGGCGCGACCCGGCCAGTGTGTACTACTTCGGTGAGTCGCTGGTGTTGCCGGCATACCGCGGTCAGGGCCTGGGGGTTCGCTTCTTCATCGAGCGCGAGTCCTACGCACACAAACTGGCCGAGTTCGATTATTGCGCGTTCTGCGCGGTCGAACGGCCTGGTGCACACCCGCGACGGCCAGCAGAGTACAAACCCCTGCACGGCTTCTGGCGCAACCGCGGCTTCCTGCACGACCCGTCGCTGCGCACCACCTACGCCTGGCGCGACCTGGACGAGCAGGAAAGCTCCGACAAACTGATGTCGTTCTGGCTCAAGGCACTGCCGATATGATCCGCCTGGCGGCCTGCCAGTACGCCATCGAGCTGCATGAAACATGGGATGCGTACGCCGACCACCTGCAAGGCCTGTGCGCCGAAGCGGTGGAGGCGGGGGCACGCTTGCTGCTGTTGCCGGAGTACGCCGGGCTGGTGCTGAGCGGCCAGCTGAGTGCCGGGCAGCGGGAAGACCTGAAGGCTTCGATTGCCGGCATCCAGCCGCTGATCGAACCCTGGAAAGCGTTGTGCGAGAGCCTTGCCCGGCGCTGGGGGATCTACCTGCAACCGGGCAGTGTGCCGGTGCTGGACAGCGATGGGCGCTACCGCAACCGTGCCTGGCTGTTCGGCCCCCAAGGTGTGCTGGGTTATCAGGACAAACTGATGATGACCCGCTTCGAGCGCGAGCAGTGGGACATTGCTGCAGGCCAGGGGCTGCAGGTGTTCGAAACCGAACTGGGGCGCTTGGGCATTCTGATCTGCTACGACAACGAGTTCCCGATGCTGGCCCGCCGCTTGGCCGAGTGTGGTGCCGACCTGATCCTGGCGCCGAGTTGTACCGATACCGAGGCCGGTTACCATCGGGTGCGTATTGGCGCCCAGGCGCGCGCCCTGGAGAACCAGATTGCCGTGTTGCAGAGCCCTACGGTGGGGGTGGCGCCGTGGTCACCGGCATTGGACGAGAATATCGGCCGGGCAGGCCTGTTCGTGCCGCCGGATCACGGGATGCCGGGCGATGGGGTGCTGGCGTTGAGTGAGCAGTTGAGCCCGGACTGCAGCCAGTGGCTGGTGTGCGAGGTGGATCTGGAGGAAGTGCGGCGGGTGAGACAGGAAGGGCAGGTGTTTACCTGGCGGGACTGGCCGGAGCAGTTCGAGAGAGTCCTGTGACGACAGTGGCGGCCTCTTCGCGGGCAAGTCCGCTCCTACAGGTCAACGCGTAGCCTTCTGGCTTGTGCTGTACGTGTGGGAGCAGGCCTGCCCGCGAAGCAGCCACCGCAGTTACATCAGGTTACTTCACTTCGACGGCCAGGCTTTCGGCAATCTTGCTCTGCCACAGGGCAGGGCCAGTGATGTGTACCGACTCGCCGTTGCTGTCCACGGCGACGGTCACCGGCATGTCCTTGACTTCGAACTCGTAGATCGCTTCCATGCCCAGCTCGGCGAAGGCCAGTACCTTCGATTTGCGGATGGCCTGGGCTACCAGGTAGGCAGCGCCGCCAACGGCCATCAGGTACACGGCCTTGTTGTCCTTGATCGCCTCGATGGCGGTCGGGCCACGCTCGGACTTGCCGATCATGCCCAGCAGGCCAGTCTGCTCGAGGATCTGGCGGGTGAACTTGTCCATGCGGGTAGCAGTGGTCGGGCCGGCTGGGCCTACCACTTCGTCACCCACCGGGTCGACCGGGCCGACGTAGTAGATGAAGCGGCCTTTCAGGTCTACCGGCAGCTCTTCGCCACGGTTGAGCATTTCAACCATGCGCTTGTGCGCGGCATCGCGGCCGGTCAGCATCTTGCCGTTGAGCAGGATGGTTTCGCCCGGCTTCCAGCTGGCCACTTCTTCTGGGGTGATGTCGTCGAGGTTGACGCGACGGGCGCTCGGGCCGGCTTCCCAGACGATTTCCGGGTAGGCGTCCAGCGACGGCGCTTCCAGTTCTGCCGGGCCGGTGCCATCGAGCACGAAGTGGGCGTGGCGGGTAGCGGCGCAGTTGGGGATCATGCACACCGGCAAGGACGCGGCGTGGGTCGGGTAGTCCATGATCTTGACGTCGAGCACGGTGGTCAGGCCACCCAGGCCCTGGGCGCCGATGCCCAGCTGGTTGACCTTGTCGAACAGCTCCAGGCGGATTTCTTCCAGGCGGTTCTGTGGGCCACGGGCTTTCAGTTCGTGAATGTCGATGGACTCCATCAACACTTCCTTGGCCATGACCGCGGCCTTCTCGGCGGTACCGCCGATGCCGATGCCGAGCATGCCGGGCGGGCACCAGCCAGCACCCATGGTCGGCACGGTCTTCAGTACCCAGTCGACGATCGAGTCGGACGGGTTGAGCATGGCCATCTTCGACTTGTTTTCCGAGCCACCGCCCTTGGCTGCGACATCCACTTCGACCTTGTCGCCAGGGACGATGGAGTAGTGGATCACTGCCGGAGTGTTGTCCTTGGTGTTCTTGCGGGCACCGGCCGGGTCGGCCAGGATCGAAGCGCGCAGGACGTTCTCAGGCAGGTTGTAGGCGCGACGCACACCTTCGTTGATCATGTCGTCGACGCTCATGGTGGCGCCATCCCAGCGCACGTCCATGCCCACGCGGATGAACACGGTGACGATACCGGTGTCCTGGCAGATTGGACGATGGCCGGTGGCGCACATGCGCGAGTTGATCAGGATCTGGGCGATGGAATCGCGTGCAGCAGGCGACTCTTCACGCAGATAGGCCTCGTGCATGGCCTGGATGAAATCGACGGGGTGGTAGTACGAGATGAATTGCAGGGCGTCGGCGACGCTCTGAATCAGGTCGTCTTGCTTGATCACGGTCATGCAGCGCGCTCCTCTTAAAGACGGGAACATTCAAAAAGACGCTCGACATAGCCGACCAGCACGTCGAAGCGCCTTGCAAGGCGCCGGCAGGTCAGGCCGACGGAAAAAGGCGCGGCAGTATAGCGCGCATCCGTGCCCGGCACACCTGCGGCCGGTCTGGACCATGGTCGGCAGCGCGCAGGCATCTATTTTGCTGGTGTGCTCTGCTTGGCTTACAGTGAGCCTTGGACAGCAGGAGATGTACCGAACATGCCCGAAATTTGCGTGGGCGAGCGCCGCTGGCTGGTGCCCATTGGCAGCAACCTGCTCGATGCCCTCAACGAGGCGGGACTGAATGTGCCTTACAGTTGCCGCGCGGGCAGTTGCCACGCCTGCCTGGTGCGCTGCCTGGACGGGCAACCGGCAGACGCTTTGCCCGAGGCTTTGGCATTGGAGAGACACGCCCAGGGCTGGCGTCTGGCTTGCCAGTGCCGGGTGGTCGAGGACCTGCGTGTGGCGCTATACGACCCCCAGCAGGGTGGCGTACCGGCGCATGTCTGCGCTTTGGAATGGTTTGGCGATGTCTTGCGCCTGCGGTTGCGGCCCGATCGGGTGGTGCGTTACCAGGCGGGGCAGCACGTGGTGCTGTGGCTAGGCGCGGTTGCTCGGCCTTATTCCTTGGCCAGCCTGCCAGGCGAGGATGATTTTCTCGAGTTTCATATCGATTGCCAGCGGCCTGGTGCCTTTTGCGACAAGGCGCGTGGTCTGCGGGTCGGCGATGAGATGCGTTTGGGGGAGTTCAGAGGCGGAGCCCTTCATTACGACCCTGATTGGCAGGAGCGGCCGCTGTGGTTGCTGGCTGCGGGAACCGGGCTGGCGCCGCTCTGGGGTATCTTGCGCGAAGCGTTGCGCCGGGGACATCGGGGCGAAATCCGGGTGGTGCATGTGGCGCGCGATCAGGCTGGGCACTACCTGGCGGAGCCGCTGCTGAAGCTCCCAGGGGTGAGTGTCGAGCTGGTGCTGGCGGAGCAGCTGGATGAAGCGTTGGCCAGGATGCGGTTATTGTCGCGGCAGACGGTGGCGCTGCTGTGTGGGGCGCCGGGGAGTGTCGAACGGTTTGCCCGGCGCATGTTCATGGCAGGGGTACCGCGGGGACAGGTGTTTGCTGATGTGTTCGTCGAGCATGCCTGAGGGTAGCACTTGAAGTGCGAAGGGCCGCAAAGCGGCCCCTCTTTCATGCGGCGCTGTGCTCGGCGACGGGCACCTCGGCCTGCGCCCGCCGATAGAGAACCAGGTAATACGACCCCAGTCCGATCAACCAGCAGAACACTGCTGTCCACACATTGTGCGACAGGAAGTGCGCCCCCTGCATCATCCTGCCCACCGACAGTATCGACCCTGCTGTCAAGGCCACTACAAAGGCCACCCGCGCCAGGCGCGGCTTGCGATCACGCAGCATGAAGAACAAGGCGAACAGGCAGAACCCGGTCGCTGCATGCCCGCCCGGCCAGCACAGCCCAGGCTTGTCGGTAGGCGGCCGTGGTTCCAGCAGCTTGCTGTAGGTTTCGGTGCCGCCAAACTGGGTCAGGCTCCAAGGGCACTGCACCTGGGTGACTTTTTTCAGCGGCGTGACAAACGCTGTGGACAAGCCCAGCGCCAGCGCCAGGCAGCCCAGTTCACGGCGCCAGCCAAACAGGCGCTTCCAGAACAAGCTCGCGGCAAAGGTCAGCAGCGATATCACCCCCAACAGAATCACCACTTGCTTGACCCGGTCATGCAGGATGTTTTCCAACAGGTAACTGTGGCGGCCAATGAACTGCCCGGCAGCGGGGTCGAAGAACAGGTTGGCGACATCCATGTCGACTGAAGTCAGTTCCAGCAGGATCAGGGCCAGCGCAGTCGCCAGGGGAATCCCCAGGTACAGCCAGACGTTGATCGGGCGAGGGCGGGTGCGTTGCTGCATGACGGCTCCAGGGCGCGAAAAAGAGCGGGTATTTTCGGCCGCCCGCTATCCTGTGTCCGTGAAGGATCAGTGAAAAAACTGTCAAGTGGGGTGAATTTTCCCAAGGGCTGGCACCGTGCAGGCATTGGCCTTAAGCTGCGCCTGCCGCGCACCACAGCGAGAAGCGCCGCACAGGAGAAACCGATGCGCATTCTTTTGGTTGAAGACAACCGCGATATCCTGGCCAACCTGGCCGATTACCTGGGCATGAAAGGCTACACCGTCGACTGTGCCCAGGATGGCCTGTCCGGGCTGCATCTGGCTGCCACCGAGCACTACGACCTGATCGTACTCGACATCATGCTGCCAGGCATTGATGGTTACACCTTGTGCAAGCGCCTGCGCGAAGATGCCCGCCGTGACACGCCGGTGATCATGCTCACTGCCCGTGACCAGCTGGACGACCGCCTGCAAGGCTTCCGCTCGGGTGCTGACGATTACCTGCTCAAGCCATTTGCCCTGTCGGAGCTGGCGGCGCGCATCGAAGCGGTGCTGCGCCGTGCCCAGGGCGGTGGGCGCCGTACCCTGCAGGTGGCTGACCTCAGCTACGACCTCGATACCCTGGAGGTTACCCGCCAGGGTCGCCTGCTGAAGCTCAACCCGGTCGGTCTCAAGCTGCTGGCGGTACTGATGCAGAAAAGCCCGCACGTACTGCGCCGCGAGGTGCTGGAAGAAGCCTTGTGGGGCGATGACTGCCCCGATAGCGACAGCCTGCGCAGCCATGTGCATCAACTGCGCCAGGTGATCGACAAACCGTTTGAGAAACCGTTGCTGCATACCGTCCATGGCGTCGGCTATCGCCTCGCCGAGGGCCGCGATGGAGTTTAAGCAAAGTCTTGCCCAGCGCATCATCATCGCCTTTGCCCTGATGAGCGCGCTGGTGGCCGGGGCCTTCGCATTCGGTATCGTCGCCACGGTGCATCTGGTCGAGGAGCGACTGATTTCTTCTGTACTGGGCGGTGATCTGCAGCGCCTGCTGCGTATGGACAGCGTCAGTGACTGGAGTCATCGGCCTCGCCCAGATCAGCTGTTCTACTTCAGTGGTGGGCGTGACGACTTCGAGCTACCCAAGGACCTGCGTCACCTCGACCGCGGTTTCCACGAGGTGTTCCGAGACCAGCTGTCGTACCACGCCATGGTCGAGATCGTCGATGGTCGCCGCTATGTACTGCTGCAGGACCAGAGCGACTTCGAGGAGCGCGAGCGCATACTGTTTGCCGTGGTTGTGGTGGGCTTCGTGCTCAGCCTGGTGCTGGCGGTCATCCTTGGCTGGTTGGTTGCACGTCGGGTAATGGCTCCGGTCATCCGGCTGGCGCGTCAGGTGCGCCACCGCGATCAGTTACTGGGCCTGGCCCCACCGCTGGCACCGGATTATGCGGCAGACGAAGTCGGCCAGCTTGCAGTGGCTTTCGACGACACCCTGGGCCGCTTGCGTGATGCGCTGACCCGCGAGCGGCTGTTCACCAGCGATGTCAGCCACGAGCTACGCACGCCGTTGATGGTGTTGGCTACCTCGTGTGAGCTTCTGATGGAAAACCCTGGCCTTGATGCCCGCGCGCGTAGCCAGGTGGAGCGGGTTGCGCGGGCTACCGAAGAAATGCGCGAGCTGGTCAAGACCTTCCTCATGTTGGCCCGGGCGCAGCGTGATGAGGGTGCAGTGGCGTCACGGGCGACCCTGCGCGAAGTGGCCGATGAGCTCATCGGGGTGTGGCGCGACACCATCGAACAGAAAGGCCTCACCCTGTATTTCGATGGCCGCGTGAGTGCTAGCCCTGTGCTGTACAACGCCACCTTCCTGCAGTCGGTGATGGGCAACCTGCTGCGCAATGCTGCGCACTACACCGACAGTGGGTATATCCGCCTGAGCCTGGAAGCCAACGGTTTCAGCGTAGAAGACAGCGGCGTGGGTATCCCCGAAGAGCAGCGCGAGGCCATGTTCAGGCCGTTCGTGCGCGGCGATGAACGGCGTGGCGAGGGCCTGGGGCTGGGGCTTTCGCTGGTACAGCGGATCTGTGACGACCAGGGTTGGCGTGTCACCCTGACATCCACCTTGCCACATGGCTGCCGCTTCCAGGTGGACCTGAGCAACACCGCGGCCAAAGGTGACCCGGACGCCTTGGTCGGGTAATTTCTTGTATCAGGTCAACTGGTACTCAACGTTTTTTTCACACTGGCATGACCTGATTCCAACGCTTGCATACCTAATGTGGGCGCAATGGAGTCAGGAGATGCCCAATGCGTAGCCCCATCAAGCTTGAATTTTCCGAGAAGTACGACAAAGACCATGCGCGCGAGTACTTTCTCAAGCACCAGGACGGCCTGGCGCGACGCCTTTCCCACAAGCGAGATGAGCAATTGGCGCGCCGCGCCTTGGCATTGGCGGGCGAGCCTGGCCTGGTACTCGATCTGCCATGCGGAGCGGGCCGTTTCTGGCCGCTGTTGGCGGAAAAGCCCAATCGGGTAATCATCGGTGCCGACAACTCCGAGGCCATGATTGAGACAGCCTGTGCGGCGCAACCGCCAGAAGTGGTGGCACGGGTACGGCCTTTGCAGACTTCGGCATTTGCCATCGACCTGCCAGATAACGCCGTGGACAGCATTTTCTGCATGCGCTTGTTCCATCACATTGGCGAGTCGGCGCACAGAAAGACCATTCTTTCGGAATTTCAACGGGTTAGCCGTGATAGTGTGATCCTGTCCCTGTGGGTGGATGGAAACTTCAAGGCCTGGCGCCGGAAAAAGCTGGAGCAGCGCCGTAGCGCCAAGGCCGAACAGGATAATTACCAGAACCGTTTCGTGTTACCTGCCGAAACGGTCGAAGAAGAATTCAGGGTCGCCGGCTTCAGAATCCAGGAACGCCTCGACTTCCTGCCGTTCTATGCCATGTGGCGAGTCTACGTATTGCGTAAGGGGTAGTGTTTGATGGCTGTAGCCCATAAAGGGGAATCGCGGTTCGATTTTTACTGGCGTCAGCAAGGCGAGTGGGTCGAGGAGCCTAACCAGCGCCGCGGCGGCGAAAGTGGCGTGCAACGCCTCAACGATGGCAATGGCAAGCTGTTGTATGCCAAGCGCCAGGTTGGGCATATCTACCGCAGCCTGTTGCACCCTTTTGGTCGGCCGACCGTATTGCGTGAACTCGATGCGCTGAACAGTTTCGAGCAGTTGGGTGTGCGTGTACCGCGCATTGTCTTCTGTGGCGCGCAGCGCGATGCCGAGCACCAGTGGCGCGCGCTGCTGGTCAGCGAAGCGCTGGACGGTTTTGTCGAACTCGACACCTGGCATGCCGAAGGTGCCCGCGAGCATTACCCGCAGGTGGTGCATGAGCGCATGCTCAAGGACCTGGCGGACAACCTGGCGCGGATGCACCTGGGGCACTGGCAACACGGCTGCCTGTATGGCAAGCACGTATTCATCAAGGTGATCGGCGAGGGCGAGCAGGCCCGCGTCGAAGTGGCGCTGCTGGACCTGGAAAAGTGCAGGCGGCGTATCAGTTGCCAGCGTGCGGCCGGCAATGACTTGCGTCAGCTCCGCCGCCATTCGTCGCTCAATGACGCGGAATGGCGGACGCTGCTCTACTTTTACAAGATGGCGTTTGGCAGCGCTGTCAAAGGGTTAGAGTAATGAAACTAGAAATTGCTCGAGCTTTGTTCCTGGTAGCTGGCCTGGCGGTGACCACCGTGGCGGTGGCTGCCTGGGAAGAGCCGAGACCGACGGTGTTCAGCAAGGCAGAAATGGCAGACCAGTGCGCGTTGCCGCGGGATGCAAAACCGCAGCAGGCCCGGACTGAGCCGGACCATGACCTTTTGCTGTTCCTGTTTGGCTTGCGTCAAGGGTTGCGACCATTCGGTTGAACCCTGCGTTAGCGTGAAAAGCCAGAGGCCTCGCGATTGCGGGGCCTCTGGCTTTTTGCGGCTGCGTTGCCGGCCTCTTCGCGGGCATGCCCGCTCCCACAGGTCGGCTCAAGCGATTGCAGGTTCCTTGGCGCTCGCCTTGTGCGCCAGCAGGGTGTAGATACACGGCAACACAAACAAGGTAAACAGCGTGCCAATCGACATCCCGGTGGCAATCACCATACCGATGTCAAAACGGCTGACCGCTCCCGCCCCGGTTGCCAGAATCAGCGGCACCATGCCGAACACCATCGCCGCCGTGGTCATCAGCACCGGCCGCAGGCGAATGGCCGCTGCTTCCTCGATCGCGTCGCGCACACTCAGACCACGCTCCTCGCGTAGTTGGTTGGCGAACTCGACGATCAGGATACCGTGCTTGCTGATCAGCCCGATCAAAGTCACCAGCCCGACCTGGGTGTAGATGTTCATGCTCGACACACCCAGGAACAGCGGCAAAAGCGCGCCACAGATCGACAACGGCACTGTCACCAGAATCACCAACGGGTCGCGGAAGCTTTCGAACTGCGCAGCCAGCACGAGGAAAATGATCGCCAGCGCCAGGCCGAAGGTGACCCACAATGCGCTACCTTCCTGAACGTACTGACGGGCCACGCCGGCGTAGTCGAAGGAAAAGCCTTCCGGTGCCTCTTCGCGAGCGATGTCTTCCACGGTCTTCAGCGCCTCGCCCAGGCTGACCATGGGGACGCCCTGGATGATCGCAGCGTTCAGTTGCTGGAACTGGTTGAGCTGGCGTGGGCGAGCGCGATCGGTGAGGGTGATCAGGGTCGACAGCGGCAGCAACTGGCCCTGGTCGTTCTTCACGTAGTAATTGTTCAGCCAGCCGGGGTTGTCGCGGTACGGCCGCTCAACCTGAGCGATCACCTTGTAACTGCGGCCCTCAAGGGTGAAACGGTTGATTTCCGCCTCGCCCAGCAGGGTCGCCAGAGTGCCGCCTATGGTGTCCATCGACACCCCCATCTGCGCCGCCTTTGCCCGGTCGATGTCCACAACCACTTCGGGCTTGTCGAAGGCAAGATCGATATCGAGGAAGGCGAACTTGCCCGACTCCTGAGCGCGCGTCTTGATGCGTTGGGCCACTTCCAGCAGTGCCGGGTAGTCGCCAGCGGTATTGATCACGAACTGGAATGGCAAGCCCTCGCCAGTGCCGGGCAACGACGGCAGGTTGAAGCCGAAGATCTGCAGCCCGCTGATTTCCTCGAGTTTGGCCTGCACCAGCGGCAGTAGCTCCATCTGTGTGCGTTCGCGCTCGTCCCAAGGCTTGAGCAAAAAACCACCAATGCCGGTCTGTACGCCATTGAAGCCGTTGATCTGAAACGACGAATAATACTCGGGGAAGGCCTTGAACAGTGGTGTGAACTGGTCGGTGTAGGCGTTTAGGTAGTCAAGGTTGGTCGGCTGTGGCGAGCTGCTCATCATGAATATCACCCCCTGGTCCTCGTTGGGCGCCAGTTCGTTCTGGGTGAATGTGAGCAGCACCGGAATCAGGCACAGGATGATCACGGCAAACACCAGCACCACCGGCCGGCTGTCGAGGGTGGCGTGCAGCACGCGCTGGTAGCGCTCCTTCAGGCGTTCGAACAGCTGGTCGAGGCGGTGGGCCAAGCCTCTCGGGTTCTGCTCCCGGCGCAGCAGCAGGGCGCACATCATCGGTGACAGGGTAAGGGCAACGACACCTGAAATGATCACCGCCCCGGCCAGCGTCAGGGCAAACTCCTTGAACAGCGCGCCAGTGAGCCCGGTGAGGAAGCCGATCGGTGCATACACGGCGGCAAGGGTGATGGTCATCGACACCACAGGCATAGCGATCTCGCGCGCGCCTTCCAGGGCGGCGTCGAACGGCGACTTGCCTTCTTCCATGTGCCGGTGGATGTTTTCCACCACCACAATGGCATCGTCCACCACCAGGCCGATGGCCAGCACCATGGCGAGCAGGGTCAGCAGGTTGAGCGAATAGCCCATCATCTGCATGAAGAACAGTACACCGATCATCGACAGCGGTATGGTCACTACCGGAATCAGCACCGAGCGCAGGGCACCGAGGAACAGGAACACCACGACGATGACGATCAGCACCGCTTCGCCCAAGGTCTTGATTACTTCGTCGATCGAGGCCTGGATGAACCGCGTGGCGTCGTAGGCAATCGACACTTTCAGTGCCGAGGGCAGCTGGCTTTCCAGCTCTGGCATGATGCGCCGCACTTCCTTGATGACATCCAGCGGGTTGGCGGCCGGGGTGGCCTTGATGCCGATATAGACCGATGGGGTACCGTCGAACGAGCTGACCGTGTCGTAGTTTTCTGCGCCCATCTCGACCCGCGCCACATCGCCCAGCAGCACGCGGCTGTCACCGCTGGTCTTGAGCGGCAGGGCGGCGAACGCCTCGGCCGACTTCAGCTCGGTACTGGCGTTGACGCTGGTGACCACGTATTCACCCTTCACCTCGCCAGCGGCAGAAAGGAAGTTGTAGCGGCGCACGGCATTGGTCACGTCGGTAGCCGAAAGGCCGAAACCGGCCAGTTTTACCGGGTCCAGCCATAGGCGCATGGCGAACACCTGGTTGCCGAGGATCTCCGCCTCGGCCATGCCCGGCAAAGTGGCCAGCTTGGGCTGAATTACCCGTGACAGGTAGTCGGTGATCTGCGGGTTGCTCATTTCCTTGCTGTAGAAACTGACGTACATCAGCGCCGAGGCGTCGGCAGCTTCCTTGCTCAGTACCGGGTCTTCTGAGTCCTGGGGTAGCTTGTTGCGCACCTCATTGGCCTTGGCCAGCAGCTCGGTGAACAGCCGGTCGCTGTCGGCGCCAATGCGCGCGTAAATGGAAATGATCGAGAAGTTCTGCCGGCTCACCGACGTCATGTAGTCGATGCCTTCTGCGCTGGCCAGGCTTTGCTGCAATGGCTGGGTGATGTAGCCCTGAATGGTTTCGGCGTTGGCCCCGGGGTAGGCGGTGGTGACCGTGATCAGGGCGTTTTCCATTTGTGGGTACTGGCGGATCTGCAGCTTGTTCCAGGCCTGGAAGCCGAGCAGCAGAATCAGCAGGCTGACCACGCTGGCCAGCACCGGGCGGCGGATGAACGGGTCGGTGAACGCCATGCCAGCCTCCTGTCAGTCCTTGGCCGCTGCGCCCGGTTCGGGCTTTAGGGCGTTGTCCTGGCCAATGCGTATCGCGGCACCGGGGGTGAGTTTCAGCTGCCCGGCGGTGACCACCTGTTCCCCAGCCTGCAGGCCTTCGCTGACCACAACTACGCCGTCTCGGCGCTCGCCAGTCTGCACCGTGCGCTGTTCGGCGACCCGCTGGGGTCGGCCCTTGTCGTCGTATTCCGGCTTGCCGTTCTCGTCCTTTTTCGGTGAGGCGACATACACCGAGTTGCCGTACAGGGTGTAGGTAATGGCGCTTTCCGGCACCACCACTTGCGGCTGCGGGTTGGGCAGCAGGATCAACAGGCTGGCGAACATGCCTGGCAGCAGTTTGCCGTCGGGGTTGGCCATGGTGGCGCGTACCAGCAGGTTGCGCGTGGTCTCCTCGACCTTGGGGTTGATGGCGCTGAGGCTGGCGGGAAAGCGCTGGCCCGGGTAGGCGGCCACATGCACCAGCACCTGCTGGCCCAGGCTCAGGTCTGGCAGGGCCTGTTCCGGCACGTTGAAGTCCACGTACAGGCTGGACGTGTCTTGCAGGGTGGCGATCACCGTGCCGGCGGCCAGGTATTGGCCAATGTCCACTTGGCGGATGCCGATGGTGCCGCTGAAAGGCGCATTGAGTCTCTTCTTGATTTTCTGCGCCTTGAGCTGTTCGACCACTGCCTGGTTGCGCCGGTACTGGGAGGAAAGGCGATCGAACTCGCCGCGGGAGATGGCCGAATCGCCAACCAGCTGGCTGCCTCGGCCGAAATCGACCTTGGCCAGGCCCAGGTCGGCCTGGGCGGTGCCGAGCAGGGCTGTCTCCTGATCATCGTTGAGCTGCAATAGCAGTTGCCCGGCCTTGACCCGCTGGCCTGAGTCGAAGTGCAGGGATTTGACGATGCCTTCCACCTCCAGGCTCAGGTCCACGCCCTGCAGTGCCTTGAGGCTGCCGACAGCGGGCAGGCGCTCCTGCCACTGGCGCTGTTCGGCCATGGCAGCCGCCACGGTGATGGGTGGCTTGGGGGCAGTGAACATCTGGATCTGCTGGTAGATCGAGAAGGCTTTGTACCCCCCCAGGGCCAGCACGATCAGCAGAACCACGGCCAACATGATGAGCATGCGGCGGCGCAGCATAGGTCCGGTTCCTTGGATGCAGTTGTTATTCGCTTCAACACGACAACGGGCGATCCTGCCCACGTGTGAATGGGGGAAGTATTGACTGTTTTTCGGGAGGAGGGGCGTGAAATGCCTGTGCCGGCCTTTTCGCGGCTAAAGCCGCTCCTACAGGGACTGTGTAGAACCTTGTTGGATCGGCTTTAGCGGCGAGAAGGCCAGTGAGTGCAACAGAACAATCAGACGAGATGCAGGTGGTTGTCCCAGAAGCCGGACGGCAGGTTCATCGGTTGCCCGACCAGTTCGGCCTTGCGGCAATCGTAGAACCGGCAGCGGCCCTGCCCGGAGGTGACGACAAAACCGTCCTTCACCGCGCCAACGCCTGCGCAGTCGGGCATCGGGGCATCCAGCCGCACCGCGCCGCTGTCCAGGTCCCAGACGAACAGGCGGTTGGCCCGCGGCGCAGTCAGCGCCACCAGCCGCAGCTCGCTGTGGATGGCAACGCTTGCAGTGTATTGGGCCATGGCTTGCAGTTGCCGCTCCGGCACCGGGAAGGCCTTGAATGGCTCGCCCGGGCGCTTGATCGCCAGCAGCTCGGCAGTTTCATCGGCATCGCCCATGAACTGCTGGCAGGCGGCGATGGTGCCATCGCTGGCCACTGCCAGGTGTCGCACGCTGTTCATCTGCTGGGCCAGGGTTTCCTTGCTCAGCAGGGTACCGTCGCGCTGCATCAGCACCAGGCTCGGTTGCATGGCGTCGAGGTTCATCTCGACACGGCTTTCGGCTTCGGTACGGATACCGCCGTTGGCCACGACCAGCGTTTCGCCGTCGGGTAGCCAGGCAACCTCGTGCGGGCCGATACCGTGGGTCGGGATCTCGCCAGTGTGTACCAGGCGCTCGCCTTCGAAACGGTACACGCCAAGCACGCCGCGCCCCGGGTCGGTGGTGTCGTTCTCGGTGGCATACAGCCATTCGCCGCCTTTGTGCACGACGGCGTGGCCATAGAAGTGCCGGTTCGGCTGCGAGGCTACCGTTTGCAGCAGGCGCCCGTCACGGAGGTCGATCAGGTAACTTTCAGTACCAGGGCGGCGGGCGACAAACAGGGCGATTGGCTGCTCGGGGTGGTGGATGATGGCATGGCAACGCTGAGCGACCTGCGTGCTGAACACCTGTGTGCCGTCCAGGCGAAAACCTACGGCATAGTGCTGGCCGTCGCCGTTGTCACGCGCCGAGAGCAGCAAGGGTTCGCTGCCTTTGTTGCGGAACAGGCTCCAGCCGCCCAAGGTGAGGGCGCTGAGCAATACGCTACCGAGTTTGAGTGCCTGGCGTCGCAGCATGATCAGTCACCGTCGTTGGCATTGAAGCCCAGCTGGATGTTCAGCGCCTTGGCCAGATCGCCTTCGTGCAGGCGGTGGACGACGTTTAGGCTGTCGTAGATCTGGTTGAGGGTTTGCTGACCGGCGTCGTCGGCCAGCAGCTCACCGAGCGTTTTCTGGTTATCGGCCAGTAACTTGAGCGAGGTAGCGTAGGCGGCGTCGATCTTGTCCGCCAGCGCTTTCTGATCGCTGGGCAACAGGCCGCGCAGGCCCTGGTTGTCTACCCCGACCCAGACGGCTTCGGCGGCCTTGAGGCTGGCCTGCAGGCTGTTCATCGAGTTGTGGCTGCGCCAGGCCTCGGCCTGCAGCGGCTGCGGAATGCCCTTGCTCTGACGGCCCATCGGTGCGCCGAGCTTCTTCTTCAGGGTGTCCAGGGCGGTAACCTGAGCGCGCAGCAGGTCGGCGATAGCCTCGTGGGAGTCGGCGTAGCGCTGGTTGGGGAACTTGGTCATCTGCGAGAGCATGCCGTCGGTGCTGTTCCAGCCTTTGAGAATTTCCTCTGCCAAGGCCTTCTGGTGCGCGCCGATGGCCACCAGCAGCGGGCAGTAGCGGGCTTTCTGTTCGGCAGTGGCGATGTCCGGCTTGCTGTCGAACAGGATGTACTCATAGGCCGACAGGCCACGCACCACCACGCTGGACTTGCCCAGGACCTCAGCATCAACCGGCTTGTCGCCGTTGACCAGTTGCTCGACCTGACGGCCGACCAGGTTTTTCTTGTCGGGCCAGAACTGTACCTGCCAGGCACGGTTGCCTTCGGCCAACGGGCCGACCAGCAGCGGCTGCAGCTCAGCCCAGGCTTTTTGTGCGTTGAGGAAGTCGGCGCGGGCTTTGTCCAGGCTTTCCTTGCCTTCGCAGTAGGCCAGGGCGCTGGCAGCCAGCGTACGGTCGGCTTCGACCCAGCGGCTGTAGGTAGGCAGGATCACCTGGTTGGCGATGGCGGCGGAGGTCACTGCTTGCGGGTCCTGTGGCGAGCAGGCACCGAGGGCGAGTGCGGCGAGGCTTGTGAACAACAGTTTGGGTCGGAACATGCCCGGCTCCTTTGCGCGTTTAAAGTGAGTTCAGGAACGCCAGCAACGCGGCGCGCTGCTCGGCATTGAAAGTGAGTACGAAGTTGCGTGCCGCCTCGGCTTCGCCACCGTGCCACAACACGGCTTCAAGCAGGTTGCGGGCGCGGCCGTCATGCAGGAACTGGCTGTGGCCACTGACCGTTTCGCTCAGACCGATGCCCCACAGTGGCGCGGTGCGCCAGTCCTGGCCGTTGGCGGCGAATTCGGTGCGCTCGTCGGCCAGCCCCGGGCCCATGTCATGCAGCAGCAGGTCGCTGTAGGGGCGGATGACCTGGTTGGCCAACTCTGGTTCGGCGGCGTCGGCGGCGGTGGTGAACTGCGGTGTGTGGCAACCTTGGCAACCCGCCTGGTAGAACAGGTTCTTGCCCGCCAGTACCTGTGGCGAGCCGACGTCGCGGCGGGCCGGCACAGCCAGGTTGCGGGTGTAGAACGTGACCAGGCGCAGGATGTTGTCGCTGACTTCTTTTTCGCCATCGGCACCGTCGCCGTTGGGCGCAGCCAGGCAGCCGGTTTGTGCCGGGGTGCAATCGTCGTTGGGCTGCAGGGTGCTGGTCAGCCCCATGTCGCCGGCAAAGGCGTGCACGTTCTGCTGGTTGACGTTGGGCTGCCCGGCTTTCCAACCGAACCGGCCGATCACTGTTTTGCCCTGGGCGTCGTCCCATACACGGTTGGCCCGCCCGCGGATGCCATCGCGGTTACGGTCGTCCGGGTCTTCGTTGGCTAGCAGGTCGGTTTCGGGGATAGCCTCAAGCAGGCCCAGGCCGATCATCGGTGGTGCCACCCGCGCGGAAAAGCGCGTGTCGGGGTGCATCACACCATAGCCGAGCTGGGTGATTTGCAGGGCCGGCTTGCGCAGCTCGACCTGGTGGCCGTCCTTGAATGACACGGTTTCGCGGGTGTAGCTCACCCGCACCTTGCCTTCCGGTGCCACGCCGGGGATGGCCATGTCCTGCAACTGGGTGCCGTAGACCGGCTCTGGCACCACGCCGAGGCGCTCGATCACTTTGGCCAGGTAGGGTTGGTCGGGGATCGACAGGCGCACCAGCATACCTACCGCGTTGCTGTCGCCCGGCTCTGGCGGGTGGCCACGGCCATCGCGCACGTGGCAGTTCTGACAGGCGTTGGTATTGAACAGCGGGCCCAGACCATCACGCGCGGTGGTGGTGGACGGGGCGATCACCCAAGGGTTGCGAAAGAAGCTGTTGCCAACGGCGAAGTCCAGGCGCAGCTCTGGCGAGAGGTTGGCCGAGGGCAGGGAATAGGCATTGCGGTCGCTGCGCTGCACGGTCGCTTTGCCACCCGACAACGCTTCGCCGGGCTCGGCGTGGGTAAAACGCGGGGCGTCGTCACAGGCGGCCAGGGCACAGGCCAGCAGCAGGGGGGGGAATCGGGACAGCGACAAGGACATCGAGAATCCTGGGCGTGAGCGAAAAAACCGGCGTGCAGCTTAGCAGGCCCAGGATCATTGAATAAGAGCAATTTGCGTTTGCTTGATGAAATCGCTGCGAGCGCTCCTGCTCAGGCCATATAGAGCATGAAGTGTCGGTTGACCAGGTTGACGATCAGGTTCTTGTTGCCGCCACCGCGATTATCGCCGGTGACCTCGATGACTTCTTCGCTGGTGTATTCCATGGAGGAGGCGGTAATGCACTTGACTGCGTCCATGTGCGCAGGTTGCCAGTAATCCTGGAATATCCAGATGCTGGTGTCGGCAGACGGGCCGAGGATCAGGCGCAAGGCCTTGTGGTTCTCAGTCGATCTGCCGATCCACGGGATGGCCAGCGAGCCATTCCAGACGTGCTGGGCACCGACTGCCAGGCTGTTGCTACGGTTTTCACCGTCGATCAGGGTCAAGGTATAAGGGGTGTTATTGGCGATGGAGCGCAAGTAGGTGACGTTGGCCATGTTTTGTTTCCTTTTAATGTTCAGTTTTCGGGCGGGGTAACGGGCTAGTCGGGGCGCGATAGACATAGGCCGCGAGCAAGGTGATTTCGTTGAACGGGGGGTCGAGCTCGGCGGGATGAAAGCGACCAAGCAGCTGCAGGCCTTGGTCAATGGCGACCGCTTCGAACATTCGGCGGTCGGTTTCGTTGGGGTCGTACAGGTAGATCTTGCCGGGGCGAGCAACTACCCGGCACATTTCCTCGGCCACATGGCGGGTGATCGGGGCGCCCATCAGTGTCACGTGAGGGACTGCATGGTCGTCGAGGGGAAAGTCCGGAGCATCGTATTCGTATACGACAATGAGGTTGGGAATGTGCCCGCCTGCCAACGGCCCGTTGGAGATGAGCTGGCCAGCCTTGTTCAGGTTGTAGGCATCGTTGAATCCGGTAACGAGGTCTCCCCCATTCATGCGCTGGACGATTCGGCCTTCGCCCCAGACATCGAGAATCTGCAGCACTGTGCCTCCTGTTAGGTTTGATCGAAGGCCTACAGGATGAGCATCTGCGCGCGCGCCAGGCAGCGGGAAGCGTTTTACCCGGCAGCAAACGAAAACGCCCGGCACAAGGCCGGGCGTTTGCGATGAAGCACTACAGTGGGATCAGAACTCGTGATCCGCAGTGTCCGGGTTCAGGTTGGCAATGCCCAGCTTGCCCGCGGCCTGCTCGATCGCCCCGGTCTGCTTGACCAGTGCGGCGATGGCGTCACGCACGACCTGGTTACCTGCAGCATTGTCGGCGGCGATCAGCTGGTCGTAGTGCTCGCCTTTGAGGGCGTGGTCGACGATCACCTGGAGTTTGGCCTCGGTGGCTTCCAGATCGGCCTTGAGGGTTGCATCGGCGGCTGGGTCAACCTTGGCGACCAGCGACGACAGGCTAGGGCCGGTCAGCTTGGTGCCGTCCGCACGGGTGTACTCGCCCAGGTAGACGTTGCGGATGCCCTTGGCGTCGTAGAAGTGCGAGTAGTGGGTGTTGTCGCTGAAGCAGTCCTGCTCGTCTTCCGGCGAGTTGGCCTCCAGCGAAACTTTCATGCGCTCGCCCGCCAGTTCGCCCAGCGACAGGCTGCCCATGCCGAACAGCATCTTGCGCAGGCCGTCGTTGACAGGCTCGGCTTCCAGCTTGGCGCGGTAATTGTCGGCGACGTTCGGTGCCCAGTTGCCGACCATCTCTTCGAGGTCGGTGACCAGCAGGTCGGTAACCGCTTTCAGGTAGGCGCGGCGGCGGTCGTTGTGGCCGCCGGTAGCGCCCTGGCCTTCCAGGTAGTCGGATGCCGGGCGGTTGCCTGCGCCTGGGCCGGTGCCGTTCAGGTCCTGGCCCCAGAGCAGGAATTCGATGGCGTGATAGCCCGTGGCAACGTTGGCTTCGGAGCCAGCCAGCTCGTTCAGGCCAGCCAGTTTTTCGGGGGTGATGTCCTTGACGTCGACCTTCTCTTCACCCACCTGGATCTCGGTGTTGGCGACGATGTTGGCGCTGGCCGCCGGGTTGCCCAAGGCGTGCTCGTAGCTCTTGTCGACGTAGTCGATCAGGCCTTCGTCCAGGGGCCAGGCGTTCACCTGGCCTTCCCAGTCGTCGATGATGGTGTTGCCAAAGCGGAAGGTTTCGCTCTGCAGGTACGGTACGCGGGCGGCGAACCAGGCTTCCTTGGCGGCTTTCAGGGTTTCGTCGTTGGGCTTGGCGAGGAACGCGTCGACAGCGGTCTGCAGCGTCTTGGCAGTGCTCAGCGAGTCGCTGTACACGGCGTATACCATGTCGGTGTAATGCTTGACCACGGCTTTGCCGGCTGCTTCGTCGACAGCGCCTGGCGCAGCAGCGGTGGCAGCAGCAGGTGCCTGGGCTTGCGCCGCGGCGGCTTTTTCGTCCTTGCCTTCACCGCAACCGGCGAGGGCGATGGCAATGGCCAGCAGACTGGCGGAGGCCAGAGGCATTCGAATCATTGTTGGTTTTCCTGCATCGTGTGGTTGGACCAAAGGGGTGGACCGTGCGCCGTGGCACGCGAAACTACAACATCATGCGAAAGATTTGCATTTGCTGTAAAGGGGCGGCGCGCAATTCATGTAAATTCGGGGCACAGCCTGTAACCGGGCAGGTGGCCTCAGGACACCGAAACCCGGTTGCGTTGCGCTTGCTTGAGGAAGTGGGTCAGTTCACGGGCCGAAAGGGGTTTGCTGTAGTGGTAGCCCTGGCCCTCGTGGCAACCCTGGGCCACGATGTAGGTTTCCTGCTCGGCCGTTTCCACGCCCTCGGCGATTACCTGCATACCCAGGCTCTTGCCCAGCTGGATGATGGCGCGAACGATGGTGGCGTCGTCATCGTCGTCGAGCAGGTCCTGAACGAAACTCTTGTCGATCTTGATCTTGTCCAGGGGCAGCGACTTCAGATAGCTGAGTGACGAGTAGCCGGTGCCGAAGTCGTCGATGGCTATCAGCGCCCCGGAGCGGCGCAGGCTCAACAGGTGCTGGGCGGCGGTGCTGATGTCTTCCATCAGGCCGGTTTCGGTGACTTCCAGTTCCAGGCTGCGCGGTGGTAAGCGATAGGCTTGCAGCAGGTTGTTGACCACCCGAGGCAGCTCGCTGTGGTGCAGTTGCACGGTAGACAGGTTGACCGCCATGCGCAGGTCGCTGAAGCCCTGGTCGTGCCATTCGCGCAGTTGTCGGCAGGCCTGGTCAAGCACCCATTCGCCGATGCTGATGATGCTGCCGTTCTGCTCGGCCAAGGGGATGAACTGGTCGGGTGGCACCATGCCCAGCTCCGGGTGCTGCCAGCGCAGCAGGGCCTCTACGCCGACTACTCGGTGGTCGCGGTAACTGATCTGTGGCTGGTACACCAGGTACAACTGGTTGCGCGGCAGGGCTTCACGCAGGTCCTTTTCCAGTTCGCGACGGCGACGCATCTCGCTGTCGACGCTGGCGATATAGAACTGGTAGCGGTTGCGCGAACGGACCTTGGCCAGGGTCATGGTCTGTTCGGCTTTCTGCAGCAGTTTCTCGGTGCTGTCGCCGTCTTCCGGGAACAGGGTGATGCCGATGGTCGCGCGCAGGCGGATTTGCTCGTGGTCGAGGTCGAACGCCACTTCCAGGTCGTCGAGGATGCTCTGCGCCAGTTCGGCAGCCTCGTAAGGCTGCTCGATATTGGCCTGTACCAGGGCGAACTGGTCACCGCCCAGCCGCGCCAGGGCGCCGAGGCGGCCACTGTGGGCGCGTAGTCGGTCGGCCAGCGCCAGCAGCAACTGGTCACCGACCTGGTAGCTGAATTGTTCGTTGATGCCCTTGAAGTCGTCCAGGCCTAAGCACAGCACTGCCACGCGGTGCTGCAGGCGGCCGCCGTCGACGAGGATCTTGTCCAGTTGCTGCTGCAGTTGCTGACGGTTGGGCAGGCCGGTGAGGAAGTCGTACTGGGCCATGCGCTGCAGGCTGTTTTCCGCCTCGTGGCGCAGATGGGTGTTGCGTTCGATCGAGGCCAGCAACTGGTTGGCGGTGTTCACCCACAGCCCCAGTTCGTTTTTCTCGTGCCCCTTGAGCAGCGGTATCTGGTGCTGGCTGGGGCGGTCAGGGTTGATCTGGGTGAGATGCTCGATGATCTTCGACAGCGGTTTGGTCAGCAGCCAGTGGTAGACCAGGTACAGCACCAGGCCCATGGCCATGGCCCGCAGCACCCCGGAAATGAAGATGATCACCGCGTTGATCAGGAAATCTTTACCGTAGGACGAGGTATCGAGGGTAATGCTGAGGTCACCGTAGTATTCGCTGTAAGGGCCGCGGCCGACCAGTTGCGTGGTGTAGGTGCGTTCCTGGCCGAGGATGAGGTCGGTGAGCCAGCGCATGGACATGTCCTGCAGCGGGCGGGACTTTTCTGCCAGCATGGTTTCGTTGGGATGGCCAATGGAGGCCATGCGCACCGACTCGTCCTGGAACAGGCCTTCGATGACCTGCATGCCCATTTCACGGTCGAGGCTGTACACCGCCTGGGTCGAAGGGTCACGGAACATGTCGAGGATGCGCTGGGCATCATTGTTCACGGCTTGGCGGGTCTTGTAGGTGTCGTAGATGATTTGCGCACAGCTGAGCACGACGCCAACCGCCAACGCCGACAGCAGCACGACCCTGAGCAACTTGACCGACAAGCTGTTCCGCAATTCCAGCTTCAATGGGGTTTCCTTAATCCATGCGCATGGCATCATTTTGCCATCAACGATGACGATACACTACCGGCCGACCATTAGCAGTGTATCGGTTGCCTGACCCCGCAACTTGAATGCGCTGTGTCAATCTTCCAGAGGTTTGATGTTAGCGTGGTATGCGGCCTGAGCAAGCGTTTTGCGGGTGGGGCGCAGGTGAAAACGTGCTGGCTGCTTCGCGGATAGCCCGCCCCCACAGGCATGGCACATTCCTCGAGCAGAGGGCCTGTGGAGCGGACCTGGATGTGCACGCGGCCGAAGAAGTGGATGGGTTCCTGTGAGGGTAAGCAACCACCGGTTTACGCCAGCAGACGAGCACAGCATCCGCCATCAGGCAGACACTGTGAATGGACGCGCTAGCGGGCCGTTGCAGGCAGGGGGAAGGTTATTTGCAATGAGCGTTGCTGACCGGCCATTGTTCAGGTTCGGAAGGCACGGTCAGGAACGTGTCCGACTGAAACCGGATTCCGCAACGGTAGTCGATGAAAGCCGGCGCATTCTCGGCGGTGGCAATATTGTATTTCTGGAACGGTAACATCGCTCGGCGCACCGGCGACTGGTTCAGGATATTCTTGAATACCATGCAGGTGTCATCGGCAATCCACAGGCGACGGACTTTTCTTTTCAGATTGCCGTCCGTGAACTGATGGCGCGCATGCAATACCCGTAAGTTATCCATGACCAGGATCTCGCCAGGTTCCAGACTGATGTTGGTGATGTAGTCCGGGTTAGTTGAATAGTTATCCTGGATATGCTGGAAGGCGGAACTGGCCCATTCCGGACTGAACGCAGTGCTGTCATAGCGGTAGCGAATACGCAGTTTGCTATCGTTGACCTTTTCGAACACCGAACAATCGATCGACAGCAGATCGTCACGGCAGTAAGTAACACTGCCAGGAGTCATCAGGGTTTTCAGGATGTCGGGTTTGTTCACCAGCAGGTCATTATAAATACGCTGCCCATCCACCAGGAAATTGTCACCGCCAAACTGCGGCTTGGAGACGCACTGCAGAATGACGTATTTGGGCGGAGTAATCTTCTTGGCAACCCCATCGACATACGCCATGCCATTGAGGAACGAGCCATCCGTATGTGGGTAGAAGTCGCTCGACAGCTCGCCATGGTAGTCGTCCCTGAACGCTTGCCAGTCCTGGTTGATCGGTTCGCCACCGCCGACCACGCCAGTCTTGTCGGATTTGGTATGGAACTGGATCAGGCCGAACCTGCCTGCCACCGCGCGAAAGGCCTCGAGTGAACCGTCCTCGGGCTTGATAACGCAATATCCATGCTCATGAAGAAAAGTCGAGATCCCCTGGGTGTCCTTGGAATCAAACTTTTTACGCGCGATCATTTCAAACTCCTTGTTTGAATGGATGAACTTCAGATGTTCTGAATAAAATGGTCCGCAATCATTTTCAAACCGAAGAACGTCACCCCGGCTTTAAGCAGGGTGGCGCCAACCCGTTGCGATATTCGATCTCGAAGGAACCCGCCTAGGTAGGAACCGGCGGTGGAGGCCGTGATCATGATGATGATCAACTGGGCATAGTCCATGAAGGCAAAGCCGGCAATGACAAAGGCGGTTACTTTCAGGCCATGCAGTACACTCATTTGCATGGCGTGGGTGACGATGACTTGATCCTTGTTAATGTTCATCTTCATCAGGATCGGTTGGGAAATAAGCCCGGTGACGGCAACAAACA
This sequence comes from Pseudomonas sp. BP6, assembly GCF_017875935.1. Lineage (NCBI taxonomy): Bacteria > Pseudomonadati > Pseudomonadota > Gammaproteobacteria > Pseudomonadales > Pseudomonadaceae > Pseudomonas > Pseudomonas sp. BP6. Next base: position 4,289,852 of record NZ_JAGINI010000001.1, on the reverse strand, counting down.
GAGATAGAAAAGTTTGCAGAAAGCCAACGATGGCAAAGTTTTTCAGGACAAAGCCGAGCGAGGCGACCAGCTGGGTCCAGGTAATCGCCAGGATGAAGATGCCGAGAATCAACGACAGGTACTTCTCCGGGAAGTGCCCGATGAAGAAGTAACCGATAGCGGCCCCTGAAAGGCAGCCGATCACATAACGCGGGAGAATTTCGATTTTCGCGTGTTTGTAATCGAAGGCGAAGCGGCTGCCGTTACTGACCATCTGAATCAGGCCATGTACGGGGACCACAGCAGAAATGGGCAGGAACTGCGGCATGACTGCCAACAGGCCAATCCCTCCACCTACGCCAATAGCGGCAGTCATCAACGAAGTCAGAAAGCTGACGCCCACCAAAACATACAGGCCAGCGGATAGTTCGAACATTGTCACTCCTGTCTGATTGACATGAATTCAAGTGGGCACTTTGGTTGCGCAGTGGCGCGTTGCTGTTTTGGCGCGCACGCAGCTACCCGATAGCGCACGGCGCGCCATCGGCTATTGATGAATGGTTGAACGTGGGGATGGTGGCGCTTGGCCTTTATTGCCGCAGCGCCTTTATGCCGTGGGTTCGCTATTTCTCCGGCAGCGCCCAGGCAATGATGCTGTCACCCAGCTTGGTCGGAATCCGGTCATGCCCGCCGACCACGGCAACCACGTACTGGCGGCCTTCGCTCACGTAGGTCAGGGGCGACGCCTGGTTGCCGGCCGGTAGGCGTTCTTCCCACAGCAATTCACCACTTTCGCTGTTGTAGGCGCGCATGAAACGGTCGATGGCAGCGCCGATGAAGGTCACGCCGCCGGCTGTAGCCACGCCGGTGGCATCGCTCGGTGTTCCGATTTCGAAGCGCAGTTTCGAGGCGATGCCAAAGGGGCCGCTGTCATAGCCGGTGCCGAATGGGCGGCTCCAGTGCACTTCACGGGTGCGCAGGTCGATAGCGGAGATGAACCCCCAAGGTGGCGCGATGCACGGTTGTTCCAGCGCCGACATCCATGGGGTCTTGATGGCCCCGTACGGCAGGCCGGCCTGGACGCGGAACCCCTGGTTGTTGCCGGGCGACTCCTGAAACGATTTGGCATTGATCGCGTCGAGCTGCTCGCGTGGAACCAGCCCCTGCATGTACGGCAGCCGCTGGTTGTTGATGATCAGCAGGCCTCGCTGCAGGTCCACCATCACGCCGCCCCAGTTCAGGCCGCCATGGTGCCCGGGGAAGATTAGGCTTTGCTGGCCGACTACCGGTGGCGTAAAGATCCCTTCGTAACGCGCCTGGCGAAACTCGATGCGACATTGCAGTTGATCGAACGGCGTCAGGCCCCAAGCATTGGCTTCGTTCAGCACTTCCGGGGTTTTCGATGGGCGGCCCATGGTGCTCGGCATGCCCGGTGACAACGGTTGCGTCGCCGCGGTGTAGTCCCCAGGGGCCGTGCCCTGTGGGACGGCAGCCTCCGAGATATCGACCAGCGGTTCGCCGGTGGCTCGGTCCAGGACGAACAACTGGCCTGACTTCGTGGCTTGAATGACTGCCGGGCGTGGGCCGTTGGCGGTGGGGAAGTCGAGCAGCGCCGGTTGCGGGCTCAGGTCGTAGTCCCAGAGGTCGTGATGGACGGTCTGGAAGTGCCATTTGACCTTGCCGGTGAGGGCATCCAGGGCCACCAGTGAAGAGCTGAACTTGTCTTCCTGTGCTGTACGGGTACCGCCATAGAAGTCACCTGCAGCATTACCAGTGGTGATGTAGACCAGGCCCAGCTCGTCGTCGGCGGAAATCGGCGCCCATGAGTTGGGCGTGCTGAGCGTATAGGTTTCATCTGCGTCGGCAGGGGCAGTGCTATCGGGACGGCCAAGATCCCAGGCCCACTTTTGTTGGCCGCTGACTGCATCGTAAGCGCGAACCACGCCTGACGGTGCCGGGCGCACATCCGAGTCCAGCACCCGGCCACCTGTGATGACCACCCCGCGGATGACCAGCGGTGCGGAAGTGATGCCGGTGGAGCCTTTACGGAACGTACCTAGACCGTCCTTGAGGTCGGCAAAGCCTGCCGTGCCGAAGTCTGGGCAGGCCTGCCCGGTAAGCGCGTCAACTGCACCCAGTCGGATGTCGTTGGTGCCCCAGATGATGCGTTTGGCGCACAGCCCGCTGGCATTGGGTACTTCGTAGTACGAGACACCACGGCAATAGGCACCGCCGTTGGCGAAGTAGTCCGGGTCGACTTTCGAATCGTAGCGCCAGTTTTCTTTGCCGGTGGTCGCGTTCAACGAAATGATGATTTGCTTCGGCGTGCAGGTATACAGCGAGTCGCCAACCTTGATGGGGGTCGCCTCGTTCAGATACTTGGTTTTTTCGCCAGGCTGTTTGACATCGCCATGGTGGTATTCCCACGCCTTGACCAGGCCGGAAACGTTAGCTGGAGTAATCTGCGCTGCAGCGGAATAGTGGTTGCCGAGGTTCGAGCCAGCATAGGCGGTCCAGTTGGTCTTGTCGTGAGACGCGGCGACGTTGGCGTCTGGTGATGCCACCGTGCTGCGGCTGAACGGTTGCTGTGAATGCGCGGTGATAGCCGGCGAGTCGGCCAGATGAACGGTGTTCGGGAAAAACAGCGGTGCCAGGATGGTGGCCGCCATCAGCAGCGGCAGCACGCCCATGATGCTGAAATACAGTGCCTTGTTGATTTTGGTGAAGTCGCGGCGGACCAGTGGCCAGAAAGCCAGAAAGATCACACTGAGCAGTACCAGCCAGGCGAGGCGTGGAATATAGGCCCAGCCGTTGTACCCCGACTCCCAGATCGCCCAACCGTAGGTGGCCAGGGATGCTGCGCCATAGAGGTAGATTCCGACCGCCTTCTTCAGGCCCATGAGTGCGGCGGCCAGCAACAATGCGGTGCCCATCATCGCGTAGTAAGGCGAGCCACCGGCATTGACCAGCGCGCCTCCCTGATAGGCCAGTGTCAGGCCAAGCAGGGCCAGCAGAATCGTGTACACCCCGAACAGAAGGCTCGAGACCCCCGTCCCTTTAGCCAACGTTCCTTGTTCCATTGCATCCATTCCTGTGTGATTCGGTGCCACAGTGCGTCCGAGCGGTGTAAATATTGCTCATCATTGCAACGAAATACAATAAGCGACGAAAGATTTACTCGGGGCGCCGATTTTTCAGGCTATTTTGTATCTTGTATGAAAAGGAGGCAATGGCTAAGCTGCCACGCCTGATTCACGCGCGGGATTGGAGGAAGGTAGGAGAAGGGTTATGCCTGCTGGCTTTCCTGCAAGGCATCCTGGCCGGTTTTGAGGCGGCCGACTTCGTCCAGATGTTTCCAGAGAAACCGTGCGGCCTCTTCACGCCGACCGGACTCTATCAGGTCGAGCAGGTGCAGGTGCTCCAGGCATTGCGTCATCAGGCGACTGCGGTCGACGTTGGCTTTGTAGCTCATGAAGCGTCTGAGCTGGTTTTGCCGGCGTATGGCATCGATGAAGAAGAGGTTGCCCGAGCATTGCACGATCATTTCGTGAAACTGGGCGCCGATTTCAAACAGTTGGGCACGTGACAGCGTGTGAATCTCGCCGTCGAGCATGGCCTGCTGTTGCGCCCTGGCTTTGGCAAAGGCGGCCTGGTTCACGTTGTAGCCCGGCTCACGCAGTGCGGCCGGCTCGATGGCCATGCGGAAGCGGTAGCTCTGGATGTGGGTCTGGGCGTTGTGCACGAATTCGTTGAGGCTCCAGCCTTGCCCGGGCTTGCGCTCCACCATGGCTTCGCTTGCCAGCCGGTTGAGGACCTTGAGCAGTTGCCCGCGAGGCACAGAGTAGCGTCGCAGTAGCTGGGCTTCAAAGAATTCGGCAGGGATTTCCCCGTTGAGGATGTCGTCCACCACACGCAGGTAGAAGTCTTCGAAGGGGTCGCAGGCGGGCGGTACGGTGGCTTCCTGGATCTGCCCGGCGTCCTGTTTCAGAAAATAGCCGCGATTGGGCTCCTGCACCGCGATGTTCCACTCGGCGAGCAGGGCGAATACCCTGCGGATGGGGGAGCGGGAGACATCGAAGGCTTGGGCGAAGGTCTGCTCGCGCAATGGCTCGCCGGCCTTCATCGACCGGGCGCGGATCATCTCGATGACGCGAGGGGCCAATTGCAGGGCGAGATCTTTCTTGATCACAGGCTGTATTCCGAATGATTGACTTCAGTCGATCCGGCAGATTTGGGTCGGACTGGGGCAGGAAAATACCACACACGAAGGTCCTGAGTATCTGCACGCAGCGAGCTGGCGCAGTTGCCGCCAGCGCAGCGCCGGAGCCGCGGCTCAGGCTTTGGAACGACGAATGTTTTCTTCCCGGGATGGATCGTTACACATGCTCAAATTCAATGCTCACCTCGGCTTCCAGTTCAACGAACTGCCTTTTCTGCAGCGTATCGAAGCCGCTGCTGCCGCCGGATTTCGCGCGGTGGAATTCCCCTCGCCCTATGAGTTGGATGCGAGTTTGTTGGCTGATCAACTGGCGAAGTATGCGTTGCCATTGATCCAGTTTGCCGCACCGGCTGGCGTTTCCAAGGGCATTGCTGCGGTGGCGGGCAAGGAGCCCGAGTTTCGTGACGGGCTGCGCCAGGCAGCCAGCTATGCCCGCACACTGGCATGTACGGATGTGCACCTGATGTCCGGGATAACCCACGAGGATGGCGCCGGCAAGGTGTACGCGAGCAACCTGGACTATGCCGTGAAATTTTTCGAGGACCAGGGGCTGCGGCCATTGATCGAAGTGATCTGCACGCAGGAAATGCCAGGGTATTACATGTCCGACTTCAGCAAGGCACAGCAGGTGCTGGAGGCGCATGCGAGTCTCGGGCTGATCCTTGATCTTTACCATGCACAGTTGTTGACCGGAAATGCGGCCGATGTGCTGGCACAGTTCTTTGAGCGTACGGTGCATGTGCAAGTGGCCGACTGTCCTGGGCGGCATCAGCCGGGGACGGGGCAGATGGACATTGCAGGGTTGTTTGCGACGCTGGAGCAGCGCGGGTATGCGGGGTGGGTCGGGTGTGAGTACCGGCCTAAGGGCGCTACCGCAGATAGCCTTGGCTGGCTTGGTCAGTACGCTTCATGAAAGCCCTGTGCGCTGGCCCGTTCCAGATCCCTTGAAAAAAAACCGATGCCAGAAGACTGGCATCGGTTTTTTGAGGAAGCCCGGCGTGGGCGGCAATGCTGGACTGACAGCATTACGGCACGTGGCCGGGTTTCTTGCTCAAGGCTGAGGGACTCAGGCCTTGAAGGTCTTGCCTTCGAACTGCTCGGCAACGAAGGCCCAGTTGACCAGGTTCCAGAACGCCTCGACGTACTTCGGACGCAGGTTGCGGTAGTCGATGTAGTAGGCGTGTTCCCAGACGTCGCAGGTCAGCAGCGGGGTGTCGCCGCTGGTCAGTGGGCAGCCGGCGCCGATGGTGCTGGCCAGGGCCAGGGAACCGTCAGCTTTCTTCACCAGCCAGCCCCAGCCGGAACCGAAGGTGCCAACCGAAGTCTTGGTGAACTCTTCCTTGAACTTGTCGAAGGAACCGAAAGCGGCGTTGATGGCGTCAGCCAGGGCACCGGTCGGCTGGCCGCCGCCGTTTGGCGACAGGCAGTTCCAGTAGAAGGTGTGGTTCCAGACTTGAGCGGCGTTGTTGAAGATGCCGCCCGAAGAGCTCTTGACGATCTCTTCCAGGGTCTTGCCTTCGAATTCGGTGCCTGGGACCAGGTTGTTCAGGTTCACGACATAGGTGTTGTGGTGCTTGTCGTGGTGATACTCCAGGGTTTCCTTGGAGATGTGCGGCTGCAGGGCATCATGGGCGTACGGCAGCGGCGGCAATTCAAAAGCCATGGTGGATCTCCTGATTCAGGTCTGTTTGCGGTTTGCGCAAGGCCGATCACGGGCGGCCCGATAAGCGTCGGCGAGTCTGTACTCTTTGCGACGCAAGCGCTGGATCATAGCACTGGGCCCGGCGCATAACCACGCAACAAACATAGGGAATAGAGGTTCCGGAGGGGTTGGGCTGAGCCGACCGGCGGCTCGCCGTTGCGCGGGTGTTGCCTGTGAGACTGAGTGTCGCTCGATCTTGCAGTCGATGAATATGCCGCGCCAAGCCCCGAGGTCAGTTGAAGATCAGTTGCGCAGCCACCGCAAACATCATCACTGCCACCATCAGGTCGAGCATGCGCCAGGTCGCCGGCCGCGCCAGCCACGGTGCCAGCCACGCCGCGCCAATGGCCAGGGTCGAGAACCACAGCAGCGAAGCGCTGGCCGCCCCGGCCACGTAGGCGCCAGGGGCGGACTGTTGGGCGCCCAGCGAGCCGATCAGCAACACCGTGTCGAGGTACACGTGCGGGTTCAGCAGGGTCACCGCCAGGGCGCTGAGCAGCACGGCGCGACGTGAGCGAACGCCCTGGCCTTGCTGGTGCTGCAGGCTCTGCTTGGAGCAGGCGCTACGCAGCGCCTTGGCGCCGTACCAGATCAGGAACACCGCGCCGCCCCAACGGGCAATCGCCAGCAAGGTCGGATTATGTGCCAGCACGGTGGCCAGGCCGAATACCCCGGCGGCCACGAGGATGGCATCACAGACGATGCACAGTGCTGCCACCGGCAGATGATGCTCACGGCGCAGGCTCTGGGCAAGGACGAAGGCGTTCTGGGCGCCGATGGCCATGATCAGGCCGAAGGCCACAAGCATGCCATTGAGATAGCTTTGCCACATGGCAGGGCTCTCCAAAAAGGGTCACGGAAGATGCTGGCCATTGTGATGTTCGGCGCTGTATAAGAAAAACAAATAAAGCTGATCACCCATTAGGAAAATCGATGTTCGACTACAAGCTGCTGGCTGCCCTTGCGGCAGTGATCGAACAAGGCGGTTTCGAGCGTGCAGCGCAGGTACTGGGCTTGTCGCAGTCGGCCATTTCCCAGCGCATCAAGTTGCTTGAGGCGCGGGTCGGCCAGCCGGTACTGGTGCGTGCCACGCCGCCCGGCACGACCGAAGTCGGCCGCCAGCTACTCAACCATGTGCAGCAGGTGCGCCTGCTCGAGCGCGACCTGCAGCGCCAGGTACCGGCGCTGGACGAAGAGGGCATGCCGGAGCGCCTGCGCATCGCCCTCAACGCCGATAGCCTGGCCACTTGGTGGGCCGGCGCGGTGGGCAACTTCTGCGCACAACAGAACGTGCTGACCGACCTGGTGGTTGAGGACCAGGAAGTGGGCCTTAAACGCATGCGTGCCGGCGAAGTGGCAGCCTGCCTGTGTGGGAGTGAGCGGCCGGTAGCCGGCGCACGCAGTTTGCCACTGGGGGCCATGCGCTACCGGGCGCTGGCCAGTCCCGTGTTCATGGAGCGGCACTTCCCCCAAGGTTTTGTCGCCAGCCGCTTGGCCCGTACCCCGGCGATCGTGTACGGCCCGGACGATTTTCTGCAGCATCGCTACCTGGCATCGCTGGGCATAGAGGGTGGTTTCCTGCACCACCTGTGCCCTTCATCCGAAGGCTTCCTGCGCATGACCGAGGCTGGGTTGGGGTGGGGCCTGGTGCCCGAACTGCAGGCCCGGGAGCAACTGGCCAGTGGGCAATTGGTGGAAATCTGTCGCGATACCCCCATCGATGTACCGCTGTACTGGCATCATTGGCGCAATGGCGGGCAATTGCTCGCGCAATTGACCGACCACCTGCGGCACACCGCACAACATTGGCTGGTGCCCTTGTAGCCATGGCTGGCGTCAGTTGCATCTGAAATCTGGCAAGACGGAGTGTTACATGCGAATTCTGGTCACCGGCGCGAGTGGCTTCATTGGCGGGCGCTTTGCGCGTTTCGCCCTGGAGCAAGGCCTGGACGTGCGCGTCAGCGGCCGCCGTGCCGAAGGGGTCGAGCACCTGGTCAAGCGTGGCGCACAGTTCATCCCGGGCGACCTGGGTGACGCCGAGCTGGCCCGGCGTTTGTGCCAGGGTGTCGAAGCCGTGATGCACTGCGCTGGCGCGGTGGGGAACTGGGGGCGCTATCAGGATTTCTACCAGGGCAACGTGGTGGTGACCGAGAACGTGGTCGAGGGCTGCCTGAAGGAGCATGTGCGGCGCCTGGTGCATCTGTCTTCGCCGTCGATCTATTTCAATGGCCGTTCGCGTCTGGACATCCGTGAAGACCAGGTGCCGCGTCGCTTCCACGATCACTATGGGCAAACCAAGTACCTGGCCGAGCAGAAAGTGTTTGGTGCCCAGGAGTTCGGCCTGGAAGTGCTGGCGCTGCGTCCGCGATTCGTCACCGGCGCTGGCGATGCCAGTATCTTCCCGCGGCTGATGCAGATGCAGCGCAAAGGGCGTGTGGCGATCATCGGTAATGGCCTGAACAAGGTCGATTTCACCAGTGTCCACAACCTCAACGAGGCGCTGCTGAGTGCATTGTTCGCTGATGACCGGGCGCTGGGCCAGGCTTACAACATAAGCAACGGCCAGCCACTGCCGCTGTGGGACGTGGTCAACTACGTGATGCGCCAGATGCAGCTTCCCCAGGTGACCCGCTACCGTTCCTATGGCCTTGCCTACAGCCTGGCCGCGCTGAACGAGGCGGCCTGCATGTTATGGCCAGGGCGTCCGCAACCGACCTTGTCGCGCCTGGGGATGCAGGTGATGAGCCGTGATTTCACCCTGGATATCAGCCGTGCCCGGCAGTACCTGGGCTATGAGCCCAAGGTCAGCCTGTGGACGGCGGTGGATGAATTCTGTGGCTGGTGGAAGCATTTGCCGCCCGGCTGATAATGGTCATCAATGCACCCCGTTGGCGGTTTATACTCGTGCCTCTTTGTGACTACCGCGGTTGAATCTCTACATGCGTAACCATGCTCACGATGACTTCGATGACGTGCCTGCCTTGCGTGCGGGCACCGTTGATGATGACGAACTGATACCGGCGCATGTGATGCGCAGCCGCCAGAAAGCCACCCGCGGGGCCAGCACGGCGCCGTTGTGGGCTTTGATCGGTGCCTCGTTCATCGCGTTGGCGGGCCTGGGCTGGTGGAGCTTCCAGCAGATCTCGCTGATGGAGCAGCAACTGGTGGCGACCCAGGAAAGCTTTGCCCGCATCAGTGAGGAGGCGGCTGGGCGACTTCAGGCGATCAGTGGCAAAGTGGCGGCCAGCGAGTCAGGCGCCACTACCAGCACTGAGGCATTGAAGCTGCAGCTGCGCCAGTTGCAGAAGGGTGTTGCCGGACAGACCGGCGACCTGGGCAAGCGTCTGGAGCAGGTGCTGGCCGATACCCGAGAACAGCAGAAGGCCGTGACCGAGCTGCAAAGCCAGTTGCAGGCGCAGTTGAAGCTGGTGAATGGTGAGCTGGCGGCGCTGCGTTCGGGCCAGGTCGATGGTGGCAAGCTTGATGCCCAGTTGAAGAGCCTGAACGAGCAGGTTGCCGCGCTGAAGGCTGCGCAGGTGGATGGCGGCAAGCTGGACGGCCAGCTCAAGAGTTTGGGTGGCGAGGTGGCAGCGTTGAAGAAGCAGGGCAACCCGAGTGCGGCTATCCAGAGCCTGGAGCAGGACATGGTCGTGCTCAAGAGCCAGATCGACAACCGCCCGGCTGCGGCGTCCTCCAGTGGTGCTTCGGTGAAGGAGTTCGATGCCTTCCGTGCGCAGATGACGCGTAACCTGAATACGCTGCAGAGCCAGATTCAGAACCTGCAGCAACAGATCAACGCCCGTCCGTGACATCAGCTGAGCCTTGTTCGCGGGCACGATCGCTCCCACAGGATCAAGAACAGCTTTCAAGCTTTTCGCTGTACCGGTGGGAGCGGGCGTGCCCGCGAATGGCCCTCGATCACAACCGCGGATAATCGATGTAACCCACCGGCCCCTTGCCATAGAAGGTTTCGGGGTGTGCCTCGTTCAACGGTGCATCCGCTGCCAGCCGTGCCGGCAGGTCGGGGTTGGCGATGAATGGCACTCCAAACGCCACGGCATCCGCTTTGCCACTGGCCAAGGCCGCATTGGCACTGGCCTTGTCGAACCGCTCGTTGACGATGTACGGGCCACCGAATGCCTCTTTGATCAGCGGCCCGATGCTGTCGTCGGCTTCCCGCTCCCGTGAGCAGATGAAGGCGATGCCGCGTTTGCCCAGCTCTCGGGCCACATAGGTGAAGGTCTCGGCGCGGTCGGCGTCGCCCATGTCGTGGGCGTCGGTACGCGGTGCCAGGTGCACACCTACGCGCTGCGCGCCCCACACTTCAATGGCCGCATCGGTCACCTCCAGCAACAGGCGCGCGCGGTTTTCCAGCGAGCCACCGTAACGGTCGGTGCGCTGGTTGGTGCTGCTTTGCAGGAACTGGTCGAGCAGGTAACCGTTGGCGCCATGGATCTCCACACCATCGAAACCGGCAGCCTTGGCATTTTCGGCACCACTGCGGTAGGCCTCGACGATGTCGTTGATTTCTTCGGTTTCCAGCGCCCGCGGGGTAGGGTAGTCACTCAGTGGGCGCACCAGGCTCACATGGCCCTTGGGCTGGATCGCGCTGGGGGCCACAGGCAGTTCGCCATTCAGATAGCTGGGGTGGGAGATACGACCCACGTGCCACAGTTGCAGGAAGATGCGACCGCCCGCGGCATGCACGGCCTTTGTCACGTTGTTCCAGCCACGTACCTGTTCATCGTTCCAGATGCCGGGGGTATCTGGGTAGCCGACGCCCATGGGGCTGACCGAAGTCGCCTCGCTGAGGATCAGCCCGGCGCTGGCACGTTGTACGTAGTATTCGGCCATCAGCGCATTGGGCACGCGGCCTTCATCGGCGCGGCAGCGGGTCAGCGGGGCCATGATGATACGGTTGGGCAGTTGCAGGTCGCCCAGTTTGATCGGATCGAAAAGCGTGGTCATAGCGGTTACCTGCCTTGTCAAAGTGCTTGGCGCAGTTGTTCGAGAAACGCCTGGATGGTGGCTTCGTCGCGTTTGAAGAAGTGCCATTGGCCGATCTTCTGGCTGCTGATAAGCCCGGCGCGCTGCAACGTGGCCAGGTGGGCAGAGACGGTCGACTGCGACAGGCCGCAGCGTTGGTCGATTTGCCCGGCACACACACCGTTTTCGGTGCTGTGGTACTGGTCTGGGAACTGGGTTGCCGGGTCTTTCAGCCAGCTGAGAATTTCTCGCCTGACCGGGTGGGCCAGTGCCTTTATGATTTCGTCGAGATCGAGTGGCATGGTTTGAGGTTCGCTGTAGCGGTATATCGCGATAGGACGAAATATAATTCGCTGTATTTCGATATACAAATACGAAGGCGTTCTGAGCTGAGCACGAATCGATATATCGCGTTATAACGATATGTCGGGCGGCGGTGCTAGACTGCGCTCATGAACTACCTCGCACACTTGCACCTGGGCGGCCCGGCGCCGCAACAATTGCTTGGCAGCCTTTACGGCGACTTTGTCAAAGGCTCGTTGGAAGGGCGCTTTCCGCCCGCGCTGGAGGCGGCCATCCGGCTGCACCGGCATATCGACAGTTACACTGACCAGCACCCGTTGGTGCTGGCGGCTCTGGCACGTTTTCCGCGCGAGCGGCGGCGCTTTGCCGGCATCGTCCTGGATGTGTTTTTCGACCATTGCCTGGCACGGCATTGGAGCCATTACGCCGAGCAGCCGCTGGAGCAGTTCACTGGCGCGTTTTATCGGGTACTGCTGGCAGAGCCCGAGCTGCCTGGACGGTTGGCGCGGATTGCGCCGTTCATGGCAGCGGATGACTGGCTCGGGGCGTATGGCGATTTTGCCACTCTGGAGCAGGTGTTCAACGGTATTGCCCGACGCTTGTCGCGGCCTGAGGGGATGGTTGGGGTGATGGTGGAACTGGAGCGGCTGTATGAGCCGCTGCTGGCGGATTTTCGCGAGTTTTACCCGCAGTTGCAGGCATTTGCGGCGGTAGGGCGGATGTCTGACCGTTAGAGGTGTGTGGGTGATACTGGCCTCTTCGCGGGTAAACCCGCTCCTACGGGGAATGCGATCGGTGTAGGAGCGGGTTCACCCGCGAAAGGGCCAGAACAGGCCGTGCAAGCATTCAGGCAGCCCGCGCCTGCCGACGTGGCGCCATCTTTACGTCTTCAACCCCGAACAGCGTCAGGTGAATCGCCTGCTGTGCCTGCAACGCCAGCACTGCACGTTCCTTGCCCACGCTACCGATAGGCTGCAGCAGGTGGATGCACACCTCGCCCCGCGGCAGGGCAAACAGGCGCATCAGGTGCGACACCAGGTCGTCTTCACCGATGAACGGCGCTACCGGGTCGATCTGGCCATCACGCAGGTACTGAACAGCGACTGGCTGCACCGCCACGCCACGGTCGATGGCACCTGCCAGCAGGCGGCCATGAAAGGTGCGCAACGTGCGGCCGCTGGTAGTGGTGCCTTCGGGGAAGATCAACAGCGGACGAGCCAGCCCCAGTTGCCCGGCGATCTGTTCGCGCAGGCGCTGACTGTCGCCACCACCACGGCGAATGAACAGCGTGCCGGCCTTTTCCGCCAGCCAGCCGGCCACCGGCCAGTGACGCACTTCGGCCTTGGACAGGAAAGACAGAGGCGTGAGCATGCCAAGCAGGGGAATGTCGGTCCAGGAAACATGATTGCTGACCCACAGCATCGGCCGCTGTGGAAGTTCGCCAACTACCTTCACGTCGAAGGGCAGGGCGGCGACCAGGCGTTTCATGAACAGACAGGTCCAGCGCTGGCGCCGTTCGATCGGCGCCTTGAAGCCCAGGCGCTCACCCAAGGCGATAATGCTGGCCATCAGCATGCCCTGCGCCAGCACCAGCAGCAGTCGGATGAGGCGGGCCAGTACCCGCAACTTCGGCATCAGACCGCCGCCTTGAAGTGGCGGGCGTAGCGTGGGCACAGCTCGTCGCGTTTGAGCAGGATGAACACGTCGGCCACCTGGAAATCTTCGTCCCAGCATGGCTCGCCACAAATTTTCGCCCCCAGGCGCATGTAGGCCTTGAGCAGCGGTGGCATTTCGGCAATGACGTTATTGGGCAAGGCCAGTTTCGGCAGCGGGTTTTTCGGCTCGGCACGCAGGTGTTCGGTGCACAGGTAACGCTCACGCAGGCGCTGCATCACTGCATGGGCCTGCACGCCGCCGTCCTGCATGGGGATACTGGCGCAGCCCATCAGATAGCTGTAGCGGCCCTCGTTGAGCACCTCGGCCAGTTCGCCCCAGAGCACGGCGATGGTGCCGCCGTTGCGGTAGTCGGGGGCTACGCAGGTACGGCCCAGCTCGAGGATCGGGCCTTGCAGCTGCAACAGGCCGTGCAGGCTGAACTCTTCTTCGCTGTAGAACCGGCCCAGGCTGCTGGCAGCCTGGTGATCGAGCAGGCGGGTGGTGGCAACCAGTTCGCCGGTGCTCAGGTCGCGTACACCAATGTGGCGGCAGTGCACGTCGTAGTCGTCCATGTCCAGGCCTTGCTCGGCACCTTTGAGCTTGGCCTTGAACTCTGCGCTGAATACTGTATAGCGCAGGGCCTGGGCTTCTTGCAGCGCTGCGGCGCCAACCAGGCGTTCGGCTTGCAGACGGCGTTCAGTGCTGTAGTCGCCAGCGGTAGCGATCCGAGTCATTACGAGTCTCCATAAGCCAGCCAAGAAGGGTTGCGGCCGGTCGGCTTTGTTGTGCAAAGTCAGCCTAGGTAGACCCAGTGTCACCCCTGTGAATCTTTGGTGATGCTTGCGTGACACACCCTGAGCCTTAACTGAAAGCCCTCCAGCAAGGAGCTGTTCCATGGCCTGGTTGCAACGACTCAACGATCCGCTTCGCCTCGCGCCGACAGACACCCTGGGCGAAACCTACGCCGCGCTGCTTGAGCGCCTCGGCCCGGTTGCCCCGTTCGAACTGGCGGTACTGGGCGGGCGTGCAATGGCCACCCCGGGCCTGGCCTTCCTGGTGGGTTACCAGGCTGCCCTTCGCGTGCTGTGGCCCAGTGCGCCGCACAGCCTTGGCGCCTTGTGTGCCACCGAGCGGCGCAGCGTGCGGCCGGCAGACATGCACACACGGCTGGACGCTCTGCGGCTGTCGGGTTGCAAAGACTTCGTTACCGCGGGGCTGGAGGCGGAGTGGTTGCTGGTGGCGGCGCGTAGCGAAGCGGCTGGCGCTGCGCCGCAACTGAGCCTGGCGGTGGTTTACCCCGGGGAGCCGGGGGTGACACTGGAGCCATTGCCAACCCTGCCGCTGATGCCGGAAGTCGGTCATGGCCGATTGCTGCTGGAGCAGGCATCGTGCGAGTTGCTGGCCGGTGACGGCTGGGATGCCTATGTGAAGCCGTTCCGTTCGCTGGAGGACTTGTATGTACTCACGGCGCTGACCGCCTGGTTGTATGGCGTGGGGCAGGAGTGCGCCTGGCCGCAGGGGCTGCGCCTGCAGTTGCTCGGGCTTTTGGCCGGCTGTGCCGAGGGGAGCCGGCAGTGTGCCGATAGCATGGGGTGTCACTTGTTGCTGGGCGGGTTGTTTGCGCAGTTCCAGGCGTTGCGGGGGGAGATCGATGCAGCGTTGGCGGCAGGGCCGGTGCATTGGGCGCAAATCTGGCAGCGTGACCAGGGGGTGATGGCGCTGGCGGCGTCGGCGCGGGAGAAGCGGCTGAACAAGGCTTGGGTTGCTGCGGGGTTGTAATGACTGGCTGACACGGGTTTGTATGAACCGATGAGTCGCGGCGTGCTAGTCGGTGGGGGCGTGCAATGAGGCCGGTACGGGCAGCGGATAACCTGAAAAGACATTCCTTTTATCGCGCTTGATCCCCGCAAATCCCGGCCGTTGACGTATCATTGGCCGCCTGACGGCAACCCCCTCCAGGATCGCTTGCGCATGCTCGCCCTTCTTATCCAGACCCTGAACATCACGGCACCGGTTTTCGCCATGCTGTTCATGGGCGTCCTGCTCAAACGCATACACTTGATCGACGACAACTTCAACCGTGTCGCCTCGCAGCTGGTGTTCAACGTCTGCATGCCGGCGCTGCTGTTTCTCGGCATCTATCACGCCGACCTGGCCGCAGCGGTCAAGCCAGGCGTGCTCCTGTATTTCATCGTCGCCACTTTGGCCGGTTTCGCCATTGCCTGGGGCATGGCCATCTGGCGCAGCCCGATGGCCGACCGGGGCATCTATACCCAGGGCGCATTCCGCGGCAACAATGGTGTGATAGGCCTGGCCCTGGCCGCCAGCCTGTACGGTGACTATGGCATCTCCCTGGGGGCGGTGCTCGCAGGCTTGGTCATCCTCATGTACAACTCGCTGTCCGCGGTGGTGCTGGCGGTGTACAGCCCGGACCTCAAGTCCGACCCGTGGAGTATCTGCAAGAGCATTTTCAGCAACCCGCTGATCATCAGCGTGCTGGTGGCCGCTCCCATGGCTTATGGCCAGGTGCCGCTGCCCAACTGGCTGCTGACCTCGGGCGACTACCTGGCGCAGATGACCCTGCCGCTGGCGCTGATCTGTATCGGCGGCACGCTGTCGCTGGCAGCCCTGCGTAACTGTGGTCGGTTGGCCATCGATGCCAGCCTCGTGAAAATGCTTTGGCTGCCGCTGCTCGGTACCCTTGGGGCCTGGTTGTGTGGGTTTCGCGGGGCGGAGCTGGGCATCCTGTTCCTGTACATAGGCAGCCCGACCGCTGCGGCCAGCTACGTGATGGCGAGGGCGGCCAACGGCAATCATGAACTGGCCGCGTCGATCATCGTGATCACCACGCTAATGGCGGCGATCACCACCAACATTGGTATTTTCATCTTGCAGTGGGGCGGATGGATCTAGATCCTTGACTGCAAATAACAGCAACAACACTGCCTCACTGAGCTAAAGGACACTTCATGCAAGACCAGAGCACGCCCGAGCGGTTACAGCGCGGGCTGAAGAATCGCCATATCCAGCTGATCGCGCTGGGCGGGGCCATCGGTACCGGGTTGTTCCTGGGCATTGCCCAGACCATCCAGTTGGCCGGCCCCTCCGTGTTGTTGGGCTACGCCATCGCCGGCCTGATGGCCTTCCTGATCATGCGCCAGCTGGGCGAAATGGTGGTGGAAGAGCCGGTCGCCGGCAGCTTCAGCCACTTCGCCCACCAATACTGGAGCGAGTTCGCCGGCTTTGTCTCAGGCTGGAATTACTGGGTGGTGTACGTGCTGGTCGGCATGGCCGAGCTGACGGCGGTCGGTATCTATGTGCAGTACTGGTGGCCGGACTTCCCTACCTGGGCCACGGCGGCGATCTTCTTCGTGGTGATCAACCTGATCAACCTGACCCAGGTAAAAGTTTATGGCGAGATGGAGTTCTGGTTCGCCCTGGTCAAGGTGGTTGCCATCGTCAGCATGATCGGCTTTGGTGCCTGGTTGCTGGGCAGCGGCCATGGTGGCCCGGATGCCAGCGTGGCCAACCTGTGGCAGTACGGTGGCTTCTTCCCTAACGGTGTCACTGGTCTGGTAATGGCCTTGGCGGTGATCATGTTCTCGTTCGGTGGCCTGGAGTTGGTAGGCATCACGGCTGCCGAAGCCGACAACCCGCGCCAGAGCATCCCCAAGGCCACCAACCAGGTTGTGTATCGCATCCTGATTTTCTACATCGGTGCCTTGGCAGTGCTGTTGTCGCTGTACCCTTGGCAGAAGGTGGTGCAGGGCGGCAGCCCGTTCGTGATGATCTTCCACGAACTGGACAGCGACCTGGTGGCGACCATCCTCAATATCGTGGTGCTGACGGCTGCGCTTTCGGTGTACAACAGCTGTGTGTACGCCAATAGCCGGATGCTGTTCGGCCTGGCCAGCCAGGGCGATGCGCCGCGTCAGTTGCTGAAGGTAAGCCGTAGCGGTGTGCCGCTGACCGCGCTGGGCGTGTCGGCCTTTGCGACCGGCCTGTGCGTGCTGATCAATTACCTGATGCCGGGAGGGGCCTTTGGTTTGCTGATGGCGTTGGCGGTGTCTGCGCTGGTGATCAACTGGGCGAGCATCAGTATTACCCATCTGAAGTTCCGCCAGGCCAAGCTGGCCGCCGGGATCACCCCTTTCTACAAAAGCCTGGGGCACCCATTGACCAACTACCTGTGCCTGGCGTTCATCGTGCTGATCCTGGTGGTGATGTACCTGACGCCGCCAATTCGCATCTCGGTAATGCTGATCCCGGCATGGATCGCTGTGCTGTGGGTTGCCTTCAAGTTGAAGAAGGCGCGCCAGGCCAAGGGCTGATCGGGTTTGTTCGTAAGGGGTATGCCGTTAGGTTTTCGGCGCCTGTGAGATCGAGCGCCGCGCGGGCGGCGCTTCGCGGGTAAACCCGCTCCTACGTTTGTTTCGGGCCAGTCCGTTCTGTGCCAGGCGCGCGCGACCGCCTTGTTTGTACGACGCGATATCGAGGCATGCGCCAAAGCGTTCGCGCGCAAATCCCGCAGGAATAATTGGCCCGAAACAAACCGTTCTGTGCCAGGCGCGCGCGACCGCCTTGTTTGTACGACGCGATATCGAGGCATGCGCCAAAGCGTTCGCGCGCAAATCCCGCAGGAATAATTGGCCCGAAACAAACCGTTCTGTGCCAGGCGCGCGCGACCGCCTTGTTTGTACGACGCGATATCGAGGCATGCGCCAAAGCGTTCGCGCGCAAATCCCGCAGGAATAATTGGCCCGAAACAAACCGTTCTGTGCCAGGCGCGCGCGACCGCCTTGTTTGTACGACGCGATATCGAGGCATGCGCCAAAGCGTTCGCGCGCAAATCCCACAGGAATAATTGGCCCGAAACAAACGTAGGAGCGGGTTTACCCGCGAAGCGCCGCGCGGGCGGCGCTCGATCTCACAGGCGATGAAAGCCTAAAGGAATGCGTCTGGCGGCCCTGACGCGTGCCCCTTCCATGCCCCTCAATGCTGCCTCCGCCAGGCGCGCACGGTGGTGTACAGCAACACTGTGGCGAGCACCGGCAGTACATAGAACAGCATCAAGCGCTCCAGGCGGCCAGCCAGCGGCATACCCATGGTAAAAGCCGCCACATGCAGGCCGTAGGCCAGGTACAGGCAAAGAAGCACCAGGCCTTCGGCGCGAGTGATGCGGTAACCGGAATAGAACACTGGCAGGCTCAGGACGGCAACGCCGAGCATTACAGGCAGATCGAAAGATAGCGCGTTAGGCGAAATCGACAGTGGCTCCGGGGTGATCAGTGCGGTGAGGCCCAGTACGGCCAGCAGGTTGAACAGGTTGCTGCCGATCACCGTGCCCACGGCGATCTCCCGTTCGCCACGCAAGGCGGCGATCAGCGCAGCGGCCAGTTCCGGCAGGGAGGTGCAGATGGCGACCACCGTCAGGCCGATGATGCGCTCGGACAGGCCCAGGTCGGTGGCCACCTCGATGGCAGCTTCCAGCAGCAAGTGGCCCGCCAGGCTCAGCAGGCCGAGGCCGACCAATACCTGCAACAGCGTACCTGACCAGAAGCGCCCGGCCCCGGACCTGGTGGCGTCCGGGGCAGGGTAGGTGCGTGCATAGTGGCGCGACTGATGCCAGAGTATTGCCAGGTAACCGGCCAGCCCCAGCAATAGCAGTGCCCCTTCAACCCTGCCCAGGCGGGCATTGGCGGACAGTGCATACACCAGTCCGCTGGCGACGATCATCAATGGAATGTCCAGACGCACCAGTTGGCGTGACACCCGCAGCGGAATGATCAGCGCGGCCAGGCCGAGAATGACCAGTACGTTGAAGATGTTGCTGCCGATCACGCTGCCTACTGCCACATCCGGCGCGCCTTGGTAGGCAGCCTGCAGGCTTACGGTCAATTGTGGCGCGGTGCTGCCGAAGGCCACCAGGCTCAGGCCTATGATCAGCGGGCGAACGTGCAGGCGCTGCGCCAGGCGCAAAGCGGAGCGCACCAGTAGCTCGGCGCCGCCGACCAGCAACAGCAGGGCAACGCCCATTTGTAGCAGGCTAAAAGTGGGAAGGGTGGCCAGGTCGAAAATGGTCGGACTCCTGTCGCGTCAGTCGCTAAGCCCTTGTACCCGGACGCGCGCTGTTCCGCTACGGAGCATGCCGATTTTTTCTGCTGCTGCGCGAGACAGGTCAATCAGGCGGCCCCGGGTGTGCGGGCCACGGTCGTTGATGCGAACCACCACACTGCGCTGGTTGGCCATGTTGGTCACCAGTACTCGCGTGCCGAAAGGCAGGCTGCGGTGGGCGGCGGTAAGGCTGTGCTGGTTGAATGGTTCGCCACTGGCAGTGCGTTTGCCGTGGTGGCGCGACCCGTAATAGGACGCGGTACCCGTCCGGTCGTAACCGCGCGGGTCGATGTCATGGCTGGCGCAACCGGCCAGGAAAGAAAACAGGGCGAGGGTGCCGAGGGATCGTTTTAGCAAGTCAGGTGCTCTCCGGTGCGGCCATTCGCGGGTAAACCCGCCCCTACAGGTAAAGCGCTGGCTTGTGTAGGAGCGGTTTTAGCCGCGAACGAGGGCGAAGCCCTCGCAGCATTACAGGGGGAAAATCATCACCCTTCGAGCTTGGCCTTGAGCAATTGGTTCACCTGCCCCGGGTTGGCCTTGCCTTTGGAGGCTTTCATGGCCTGGCCGACGAAGAAGCCGAACATCTTGCCGCGCTTGGCCTCATCGGCTGCACGATACTGTTCGACCTGCTCGGCATTGGCTGCCAGCATTTCGTCGAGCATCTTGTCGATCGCACCTGTATCGGTAACCTGCTTCAGGCCTTTGCTCTCGATGATGCTGTCGGCATCGCCTTCACCGGCGGCCATGGCCTCGAACACGGTCTTGGCAATCTTGCCGCTGATGGTGTTGTCACGAATGCGCAGCAGCATGCCGCCCAGTTGCGCGGCACTGACCGGCGCCTGATCGATTTCGACACCCAGCTTGTTCAGCAGGCTACCCAGTTCGACCATGACCCAGTTGGCCGCCAGCTTGGCATCACCCCCGATTTTCACCACTTCTTCGAAGTAGTCCGCCTGTTCGCGGCTGGAAGCCAAGACATTGGCATCGTAGGCCGACAGGCCGTACTGGCTCTGGAAACGCTCGACCTTCTGGGGTGGCAGCTCCGGCAGGCCGGCGCGGATGGTTTCGAGGAAGCTGTCCTCGATGACCACCGGCAGCAGGTCCGGATCGGGGAAGTAACGGTAGTCGTTGGCTTCCTCTTTGCTGCGCATGGAGCGGGTTTCGTCCTTGTTCGGGTCGTACAGGCGGGTTTCCTGCACCACCTTGCCACCGTCTTCGATCAGGTCGATCTGGCGCTGGATTTCGCTGTTGATCGCGCGCTCGATGAAACGGAACGAGTTGACGTTCTTGATTTCGCAGCGAGTGCCGAACTCGGTCTGGCCTTTCGGGCGGATCGATACGTTGCAGTCGCAGCGCAGCGAACCTTCGGCCATGTTGCCGTCGCAGATGCCCAGGTAGCGCACCAGCGCGTGGATCGCCTTGACGTAGGCGACGGCTTCCTTGGCGCTGCGCATGTCAGGCTCGGAGACGATTTCCAGCAGCGGGGTGCCGGCACGGTTCAGGTCGATGCCGGTGGAACCGCTGAAGTCTTCGTGAAGGCTCTTGCCGGCGTCCTCTTCCAGGTGCGCGCGGGTTACGCCGATGCGCTTGATGGTGCCGTCTTCCAGTGCGATGTCCAGGTGGCCCTTGCCGACGATCGGCAGGTCCATCTGGCTGATCTGGTAGCCCTTGGGCAGGTCCGGGTAGAAGTAGTTCTTGCGTGCGAACACGTTGCGCCTGCCGATCTCGGCATCGATGGCCAGGCCGAACATGCACGCCATGCGCACGGCTTCCTCGTTCAGCACCGGCAGTACGCCGGGCATGCCCAGGTCAACCAGGCTGGCCTGAGTATTCGGCTCGGAGCCAAAGGTGGTAGCGCTGCCGGAGAAGATCTTCGACTGGGTGGCGAGCTGAGTGTGAATTTCCAGCCCGATCACAACTTCCCATTGCATGTGTGAATTCCTCAGAAGCCGTTGGGGGCGCGGGTGTGCCAGTCGGTCACCTGTTGGTAGCGGTGCGCGACGTTGAGCAGGCGGCCTTCCTGGAAGTATGGCGCCAGCAGTTGCACGCCGACCGGCAGGCCGTCGACGAAGCCCGCAGGCATCGACAGGCCTGGCAGGCCTGCCAGGTTGGCGGTGATGGTGTAGACGTCTTCGAGATAGGCGGCAACCGGGTCGCTGCTCTTGGCGCCGAGCTTCCAGGCCGGGTTTGGCGTGGTCGGGCCGAGAATCAGGTCGACATCGTTGAAGGCGGCCATGAAGTCGTTCTTGATCAGGCGGCGGATTTGCTGCGCCTTCACGTAATAGGCGTCGTAGTAGCCGGCCGACAGGGCGTAGGTACCGACCATGATACGGCGCTGTACTTCAGCGCCGAAGCCTTCGCCGCGTGAGCGCTTGTAGAGGTCGGTGAGGTCTTTCGGCTCTTCGCAGCGGTAGCCGAAGCGTACGCCGTCGAAACGCGACAGGTTGGAAGAGGCTTCGGCCGGGGCGATCACGTAGTAGGCCGGAATGGCATGCTGCATGTTCGGCAGGCTGATTTCCTTGACCACTGCGCCGAGCTTTTCCAGCTCTTTGACGCTGGCCTGGACCAGGTCGGCGATGCGTGGGTCGAGACCGGCGCCGAAGTACTCTTTCGGCAGGCCGATGCGCAGGCCCTGAAGTGAAGCGTTCAGGTTGGCGCTGTAGTCCGGCACCGGCTCTTCGATGCTGGTGGAGTCCTTGGCGTCGAAACCGGCCATGCCTTGCAGCAGCAGCGCGCAGTCTTCGGCGGTGCGGGCCAGCGGGCCGCCCTGGTCGAGGCTGGAGGCGTAGGCGATCATGCCCCAGCGTGACACACGACCGTACGTCGGCTTGAGGCCGGTGAGGTTGGTCAGTGCCGCGGGCTGGCGGATCGAGCCGCCGGTGTCGGTGCCCGTGGTGGCGGGCAGCAGGCGCGCGGCCACTGCAGCGGCCGAACCACCGGATGAGCCGCCTGGCACGTGCTCGAGGTTCCACGGGTTCTTCACCGCGCCGTAATGGCTGGATTCGTTGGCCGAACCCATGGCGAACTCGTCCATGTTGGTCTTGCCCAAGGTGACCATGCCGGCTTCGGCCAGCTTGGCGACCACGGTGGCGTCATAGGGCGCCTTGAAGTTGTCGAGCATCTTCGAGCCGCAGCTGGTGCGTACGCCGTTGGTACAGAACAGGTCTTTGTGGGCGATCGGTGCACCCAGCAGCGCGCCGGTTTCGCCAGCGGCGCGACGGGCATCGGCGGCACGCGCCTGGCCCAGGGCCAGGTCGTCGGTGATGCTGATGAAGCTGTTGATCTGAGGGTCGAGCTGTTTGATGCGCGCCAGTAGCGCGCCGGTCAGCTCTTCGGAAGAAAACGATTTGTCGGCGAGTCCGCGGGCGATCTCGGCCAGGGTCAATTGATGCATGGCAGGCTCTATCCCTTACTCGATGACTTTGGGAACCAGGTACAGACCGCTTTCGGTCGACGGCGCAATGGCCTGGTAGGCGTCGCGCTGGTTGCTTTCGGTGACTTGGTCGGGACGCAGGCGCTGGCTGGCCTCCAGCGGGTGGGCCAGGGGCTCGATGCCAGTGGTATCGACCGCTTGCATCTGGTCGACCAGGCCGAGAATGCTGTTCAGGGCGTCAGTAATGCGTGGCAGTTCGCCATCATTCAGGCCCAGGCGGGCCAGATGGGCGATCTTTTCCACGTCGCAGCGTTCAAGCGCCATGAGGATCTCCAAGGGAAACAAAGAACGGAATTTGGGTCCGCAGTGAGGAACATGTCAGCTTTCTGGCGGTCTAACGGCCGCGAAATTCTGCTGGCGTGCTCGGAAAAACAGCCAATTTAACATATTGGCTCCTTGCCCAAAATCCCTGCCATTGTTAGAGTTTGCCGCACTTTTTTACCCACGCTTTCCCCAGGGTCACTTTCCCATGTTCAAGAAACTGCGTGGCATGTTTTCCAGCGATCTTTCGATCGACCTGGGTACTGCCAACACCCTTATTTACGTGCGTGAGCGCGGTATCGTCCTGAATGAACCCTCGGTTGTTGCCATCCGTACCCATGGCAACCAGAAAAGCGTCGTCGCCGTCGGTACCGAAGCCAAACGCATGCTGGGCCGTACGCCTGGCAACATTGCAGCCATTCGTCCGATGAAGGACGGCGTCATCGCCGACTTCAGCGTCTGCGAAAAAATGTTGCAATATTTTATCAACAAGGTTCACGAGAACAGCTTCCTGCAGCCAAGCCCGCGCGTGCTGATCTGCGTGCCGTGCAAGTCGACCCAGGTAGAGCGCCGCGCCATCCGCGAGTCGGCCCTCGGTGCGGGTGCCCGTGAAGTGTTCCTGATCGAAGAGCCGATGGCCGCTGCCATCGGTGCAGGCCTGCCGGTTGAAGAGGCCCGCGGTTCGATGGTCGTCGATATCGGTGGTGGTACCACTGAAATCGCCCTGATCTCGCTGAACGGCGTGGTCTATGCCGAGTCCGTCCGTGTGGGCGGTGACCGCTTCGATGAAGCCATCGTGACCTACGTGCGCCGCAACTACGGCAGCTTGATCGGCGAATCCACCGCCGAGCGTATCAAGCAGGAAATCGGTACTGCCTACCCAGGTGGTGAAGTACGTGAAGTCGACGTGCGTGGCCGCAACCTGGCCGAAGGTGTGCCGCGTGCCTTCACCCTGAACTCCAACGAAGTGCTCGAAGCGCTGCAGGAATCGCTGGCGACCATCGTCCAGGCGGTCAAGAGCGCCCTCGAGCAATCGCCGCCCGAGCTTGCTTCGGACATCGCCGAGCGCGGCCTGGTGCTGACCGGTGGTGGTGCGCTGCTGCGTGACCTCGACAAACTGCTGGCCCAGGAAACCGGCCTGCCGGTAATCGTTGCCGAGGACCCGCTGACCTGCGTCGCCCGTGGCGGCGGTCGCGCCCTGGAAATGATGGACAAGCACGCGATGGACCTGCTCTCCAGCGAGTGATCCCGCTCGCTGTTCACGAGCGCCCGGTTTACAGGTAGTACACACAGTGCTACCTGTATGTGCCGCGCTGGTGCCCGTTTGGGGCACCGTATCCGTCAACCCGCAACCAGGCTGGTGCGTTGTTCCATGTCCAATGACCTCCTGAGTCGTCCACGAGGAACGGCCCATTAAACCGCTTTTCTCCAAGGGCCCTTCGCTGGGCGTTCGCCTCCTCGTTCTTGTGGTGATGTCGGTCGCGTTGATGGTTGTCGACGCGCGCTTCGACGTGCTCAAACCCGTGCGCAGCCAGATGGGCCTGGTGTTGATGGAATCGTACTGGATCACCGATTTGCCGCAGCGTGCCTGGCAAGGTGTGGCCGGCCAGTTCGGTAGCCGCACCGAGCTGATTGCCGAAAACGAGAAGCTCAAGACCGAAGCCCTGCTGCTGCAGGGGCGCCTGCAGAAGCTGGCAGCCCTGACCGAGCAGAACGTGCGGCTGCGCGAGTTGCTCAACTCTTCGGCGCTGGTCAACGAAAAGGTTGAAGTGGCCGAGCTGATCGGTGTCGACCCCAACCCGTTTACCCACCGCATTCTGATCAACAAGGGTGAGCGTGATGGTGTGTTCCTGGGCCAGCCGGTGCTCGATGCCCGCGGCCTGATGGGCCAGGTCGTAGAGTTGATGCCCTACACCGCGCGGGTACTGTTGCTGACCGATACCACCCACAGCATTCCGGTGCAGGTCAACCGCAACGGTCTGCGTGCCATCGCCAGCGGCACTGGCAACCCGGAACGCCTGGAGTTGCGCCATGTGGCCGACACTGCCGACATCAAGGAAGGCGACCTGCTGGTCAGTTCCGGCATGGGGCAGCGCTTTCCTGCCGGCTACCCGGTGGCCACGGTCAACGAAGTGATCCACGATTCCGGCCAGCCCTTTGCCATCGTTCGTGCCATCCCTACCGCCGCACTCAACCGCAGCCGCTATATGCTGCTGGTGTTCAGTGACCGACGTAGCCCGGAGCAGCGCGCCACCGATGCCGCCATTGCCCAGGAAGAGGCTGATCGCAAGGGCGCTGCACCTGCTGGCCATCCGACCGCTACCAATGATCAGGTCGCACCCGCCGCTGGCACGCCTGCCGCGTCGGTCACACCGGCAGCACCGGCCACTCCGGTCGCGCAGCCAGCAGTCCCGTCTGCTGCACCTGCCACGCCGGCCGCACCCGCTCAACTCCGGAGGCAATGATGGCTGCATCACGCCGCAATAACGGCTGGATCATCTGGCTTACTTTCGCCATCGGCCTGCTGCTCAGCGTTTCCCCCATGCCGCAGTTCATGGAGGTGTTCCGGCCCATGTGGCTGGCCTTGCTGGTGTCGTTCTGGACCCTTGCCGTGCCGAACAAAGTCGGCATGACCACGGCGTTCGTGTTGGGCCTGGCCGAGGACGTGCTGTATGGCACCCTGTTGGGGCAGAATGCGCTGGTTCTTACCTTCATCACCTTTCTGGTGTTGTCCCTGCAGCAGCGTCTGCGCATGTTCCCCATGTGGCAGCAAAGCCTGGTCATTCTGGTGATCTTTGGTATCGCCCAGTTGATCCAGCTGTGGCTCAGCGCACTGACCGGCAACCGCCTACCCACCCTGGCGCTGGTCTGGTCGGCGGTGATCAGTGCCTTGCTCTGGCCGTGGATCAGCTTTGCCTTGCGCGACCTGCGTCGACGCTTGCATATCAACTGACGGCAACGCGCCGCTGACAGGGAGATGTCTGAATGACCCCGTTATACCTGGCTTCCGGCTCGCCCCGTCGTCGTGAACTGCTGACGCAGATCGGCGTGCCGTTCATCGTCATCAGTGCTCCCGTCGATGAAACTCCGCTACCCAGCGAAAGCGCCCCTGCCTACGTCGAACGCCTGGCCCGGGCAAAGGCTGCCGCCGGCCTGGCCAGCATCGATGGCCCGGCTGTAGTGCTCGGCGCTGACACCGCAGTGGTACTCGATGGTCGTATTCTCGGCAAGCCGGAAAACCGCGAAGATGCCTTGGCCATGCTGGCTGACCTGTCAGGCCGTGAGCATCAGGTGCTGACCGCTGTCGCTCTGGACGATGGCCAGCGGGTGCACAGTTTTTGCGTTACCAGCAAGGTGCGCTTTCGCGCCATCGGCACCGATGAAGCGCAACGCTATTGGGCCAGCGGCGAGCCAGCAGACAAGGCTGGCAGCTATGCCTTGCAGGGGCTGGGTGCGGTTTTCGTCACCGGCCTTTCCGGCAGCTACTCGGCGGTGGTCGGCTTGCCGCTCTGTGAAACGGCCGATTTGCTTGGCCAGTTCGGCATCGCCTGCTGGCAATCGCTCGCGCATACGCCAGAGGTAACAAACCCGCAGTAGCCAGCAGTGCATACGCCATCCATCATAAGAAAGAACCTTTGACGAGAGCCTGCCATGAGTGAAGAGATCCTGATCAACATCACCCCGATGGAGTCACGTGTGGCGGTGGTGGAAAACGGGGTGCTGCAGGAAGTGCACGTCGAGCGCACCCAGCGCCGTGGCATCGTCGGCAATATCTACAAGGGCAAGGTGGTGCGTGTGCTGCCAGGCATGCAGGCGGCCTTCGTCGACATCGGCCTTGAGCGCGCTGCATTTATCCATGCCTCGGAGATCTCCCAGCGTGAAGGCTCGGCGGTAGAGAACATCACCGCACTGGTACATGAAGGCCAGGCTCTGGTGGTGCAGGTGACCAAGGACCCGATCGGCACCAAGGGGGCGCGCCTGACCACCCAGCTATCGATTCCGTCGCGCTACCTGGTGTACATGCCACGCAGCAGTCATGTCGGTATCTCGCTGAAAATCGAGGACGAAGCCGAGCGTGATCGCCTCAAACAGGTGGTCAGCGACTGCATGGATAGCGAGAACATCAAGGATGCCGGCGGCTTCATCCTGCGCACCGCCGCCGAAGGCGCGCGTGCCGAGGAGATCTTGCAGGACATTCGCTACCTGCGCCGCCTGTGGGAGCAGATTGGCACCCAGATCAAGACCTGTGGCGCGCCCACGGTCATTTATGAAGACCTTGGCCTGGCCCTGCGTACCCTGCGTGACCTGGTCAACCCGAAGATCGAGAAGATCCGCATCGACTCGCGGGAAACCTTCCAGAAGACCACGCAGTTCGTCGGCGAGCTGATGCCGGAAATAGCCGACCGCCTCGAACATTACCCGGGCGAGCGCCCTATCTTTGACCTGTACGGCGTCGAAGACGAGATCCAGCGGGCCCTGGAGCGCAAGGTGCCGTTGAAGTCCGGCGGTTACCTGGTGGTCGACCCGGCCGAAGCGATGACCACCATCGACGTCAACACCGGGGCTTTCGTCGGCCATCGCAACCTCGAAGAAACCATCTTCAAGACCAACCTCGAGGCCGCTACCGCCATCGCCAGGCAACTGCGCCTACGCAACATTGGCGGCATCATCATCATCGACTTCATCGACATGGAAGACGAAGATCACCAGCGCCAGGTTCTGCGTACCCTGGAAAAACAGCTGGAGCGCGATCACGCCAAGACCAACATCATCGGCATCACCGAACTGGGCCTGGTGCAGATGACCCGCAAGCGCACGCGGGAAAGCCTGGAGCAGGTGCTGTGCGAGCCGTGCCTGGCCTGTCAGGGCCGCGGCAAGCTGAAAACGCCCGAGACCATCTGCTACGAAATATTCCGCGAGATCCTGCGTGAGGCCCGCGCCTATCAGGCCGAAGGCTACCGTGTGCTGGCCAACCAGAAGGTGGTCGACCGCCTGCTGGATGAGGAGTCAGGCAACGTGGCGGAACTGGAAGCCTTCATCGGTCGAACCATTCGCTTCCAGGTCGAGTCGATGTATTCGCAGGAACAGTACGACGTGGTGCTGCTCTGAGGCCTTCTGAAACACGCCACGGTATCGTCGGGCTGGTAAAACCGGCACTACGGGCCATCATGGATAAACGACTTGGAGGGCCATGGCCATGGGACGTCTGAACCGCGTTCTTGTCGCTCTGACCCGCTGGGGGTTGGGCATTTGTGCCCTGCTGGCCGTATTGGTGGCGCTGTATGTCAGCCTTGGCCGTGAACTGGTGCCGCTGGTCGCCGAGTACCGTGCCGACTTAGAAAGCAAGGCCGAGCAGGCGCTGGGCCTGCCCGTGCATGTCGGTGCCCTGGAAGGGCACTGGAGCGGGTTGGCCCCCGTGCTGCGGGTGCGCGACCTGCAACTGGGCGAAGGCACCAAGGCGCTGCGGCTTGACGACGTCATGGTAGTGCCCGACATCTGGGCCAGCCTCACCGCCCGTGAAGTGCGCCTGGCGCGCATTCAGCTGGGCGGGCTGCAACTGATCCTTCGCGAGAACGAGCAGGGCGCCTGGAGCCTGGAGGGCCTGCCGAAGAAGGACGACGCGCCGCTGGACCCTGCCGACATGCTGCAGCGCCTGCGGCAGTTGGGGCGCATCGATGTATTCGACAGTCTGGTCACCCTGCACCCCTGGCAGCGCGACCCGCTGACCCTGACTTATGTGAGTGCTGGCCTGCAGGCCGGTGCCACACGTCAGGCATTGGACTTGCGCGCGACCCTGCCTGATGGCCAGCCCCTGGCGCTGAGCCTGAACAGCCGTATGTCGGCCGAGGCTTGGCGTGATGGCGAGGTACAAGCCTATGTGAGCCTGCCGCAAAGTGACTGGGCACATTGGTTGCCACCCAGGGTGTTGGGGCAGTGGCATGCGGATACCCTGCGGGCGGGCGGTGAGTTCTGGATCGGCTGGGGCAAGGGGCAGTTGCAACGGGCCGTCGTAAGGCTCAATGCACCCAGGCTGCAGGGGGCCTATGCCGGGCGCAAGGCTGCCGACCTGAATAACCTCGCTTTGGGCGCCTGGTTCCAGCGCCGGGAGCAAGGCTTCGATGTGGTCGTCGACTCGTTGGCCATGGACCTCGGCAAGGCCCGCTGGGAGTCTCACCTGCAGTTGCAGCAGCGCCCTGGCCAGAACGCAGCCGATGAAAGCTGGCAGTTACAGGCCGACCGTCTCGACCTCACTCCGCTGACTCCGCTGATCGACGCCCTGGCACCATTGCCGGACAAGGTGAAGGATGTGGTCGATGGCTTGAAGGTGACCGGTGCGTTGCGCAATGTGCGCCTCGAGGTCAGGCCCAAGGCCGAGGGTGACCAGCGCCTGCAGTTCGCGGCCAACCTGGAGAAGGTAGGCTTCGATGCTTATTACAACGCTCCGGCGGCCGGTAACGTCAGTGGCAGCATCAGCGGTGACCTGGGCCACGGCGAGCTGCGCCTGGATACCGATGCGTTCATGCTGCATCTGTACCCGATCTTCGCCAAGCCCTGGCACTACCAGAAGGCGAATGCGCGCCTGACCTGGACCTTGGACAAAGACGGTTTCACCCTGATTGCGCCCTATCTCAAGGTGCTGGGCGAAGAGGGCAAGATCGCCGGCGACTTCCTGATTCGCCTGTTCTTCGAGGAAGGCCGCGAGGACTACATGGACCTGCGCGTCGGCCTGACCGAAGGCGATGGCCGCTATACCGCCAAGTATCTGCCCGAAGTGCTCAGCCCGGCCCTCGACGAATGGCTGCGCAGCGCGATCATCAAAGGTGCTGTGGACCAGGGCTACTTCCAGTATCAGGGCTCGCTGAACCATGGCGCAGCACCGGAGGCGCGCAGCATCAGCCTGTTCTTCAAGGTGCATGACGCCGCCCTGGACTTCCAGCCCGGTTGGCCACAGGTGCAGCATGTGGATGGCGATGTGTTCATCGAGGACAGTGGCGTGCGCATCTTGGCCCGGCGAGGCGTGCTGCTCGACACCAAGGTCAGTGATGTAACAGTCGATATCCCGCATGTCGACGGTGACCAGCACAGTCACCTTTACCTGGACGGCGACTTCGACGGTAGCCTGGGTGATGGCCTGAAGATTCTCAAGGAGGCGCCCATCGGCACTGGTGAAATTTTCGCCGGCTGGGAAGGTGAGGGGCCGCTGAAGGGCAAGGTCAAGCTCGATATCCCGCTGGCCCATGGGCAGCGCCCAAAAGTGCAGGTGGACTTCACCACCAGCGATGCGCGCCTGAAAGTTGCTCCGCCAAGCCTGGAGTTGAGCCGCCTGAAGGGAGACTTCAGCTTCGATTTCGACAAGGGTCTGAGTGGCAAAGGCATCAGCCTACAGGCCTTCGGCAAGCCGGTAACGGCTCGAATAACCGCTGAAGGTCAGGCTGGGCAGATGCAGACCCGCATCAATGCCAATGGCCAGGTATCGCTCAAGACGCTGACTGACTGGCTGCAATTCAACCAGGCTTTGCCGGCATCCGGTGACCTGCCGTATCAGTTGCAACTCAGTCTGGGGAGCCGGGACAACCACCTGAGTGTCACTTCCAGCCTCAAGGGCCTGGCCATCGACCTGCCGGCTCCGTTTGGCAAAGCGGCGGCAGATACCCGTGACAGCCGTTTCGACATGAGCCTTCAGGGACCGGAGCGGCAATTCGATGCCGCCTACGCCGACCTTGCCCGCTTCGCCTATGCCGCACCGGCCGAGAAGTTGACTCAGGGCCGTGGCGAGCTAGTGCTGGGCACAGGCGACGCCCGGGTACCTGCCAGCCAAGGGCTGAGGGTGCGCGGGCGACTGGAGACGCTGGACCTGGCCCCCTGGCAGGAACAGGCTGCCCGGCTGGCTGGCGACGACCCGGGTGGCAGCGCGCGGCAGAACTTGCAAAGCGTCGACCTGAGCATCGGCCAGTTGAAAGTCTTCGGCATGGATCTGAACCAGGCCGTGGTTCGCCTGGCCCGGGCCGGCCCGGCCTGGGATTTGCGCCTCGACAGCAAGGAAGTCATCGGTAACGCACGCGTTCCGGATGCCAAGGGCGTGCCCATGGCCGTGCGCATGCAGACCTTGCGCCTGCCTGCCGCCAGCGCCGCTGAGCAGCAGGCTGAAGACGGCCCCGACCCGCTGGCCTCGTTCGATCCGCGCAAAGTCCCGGCACTGGACCTGAGCATCGACAAGCTCTATCGCGGTGACGATCTTTACGGCAGCGCCTCGATCAAGCTGCGGCCGACCGCACGTGGCGTTAAAGCCAGTGATATCGACCTCGATCTGAAGGGGTTGCGCATCGATGGCGGCGGTGGCTGGGAAGGTGAAACGGGCAAAACCAGCAGTTGGTACAAAGGGCGCCTTGACGGCAAGAATCTGGCGGATGTGCTCAAGGCCTGGGGCTTTGCCCCGACTGTGACCAGCCGCGACTTCCGCCTGGATGTGGATGGCCGCTGGCCGGGCTCGCCCGCCGCGGTGGGCCTGAAACGCTTCTCGGGCAGCATGGATGCCGCGCTGCGCAGCGGCCAGTTCGTCGAGGTCGAAGGCAGCGCACAAGCACTGCGGGTGTTCGGCCTGCTCAACTTCAACTCGATTGGCCGGCGCCTGCGTCTGGACTTTTCCGACCTGTTTGACAAGGGCCTGGCCTATGACCGGGTCAAGGGCTTGCTGGTGGCCAGTAGTGGCGTGTACGTGACCCGCAATCCGATTACCGTGACCGGCCCGTCGAGCAACTTCGAGCTCGACGGCAGGCTGGACATGGTCAGCGACCGGGTCGATGCTGACTTGCAGGTGAGCCTGCCGGTGACCAACAACCTGCCGCTGGCAGCGTTGATCGTCGGCGCGCCGGCTGTGGGCGGTGCGCTGTTCCTGGTCGATCGGCTGATCGGTGACCGCGTGTCACGCTTTGCCAGCGTGCACTACCGTGTCGAAGGGCCGTGGAAAGAGCCTAGAATCACATTTGTGAAACCTTTCGAGAAATCCCGCTAGGAGTACCCATGAAGGCAGCGGTAATCCAGATGGTCAGCCAGGACGACGTGCAGGCCAACCTGCAGCGTGCCGGTGCCCTGTTGGAGCAGGCCGCGTTGGGCGGCGCGCGGTTGGCGGTGCTGCCGGAGAACTTTGCCGCCATGGGGCGCAAGGACGCTGCTGCCATCGGCCGTGCCGAGGCTTTGGGGCAAGGGCCCATTCTGCCATGGTTGAAACGCACCGCCCGCGACCTCAAGTTATGGATTGTTGCCGGTACTTTGCCCTTGCCACCGGCCGGCCAGCCCGATGCCAAGGCCCATGCGTGCTCGTTGCTGATCGATGAACACGGCGAGGTGGCGGCACGGTATGACAAGCTGCACCTGTTTGACGTGGACGTGGCCGACAACCGGGGCCGTTACCGCGAGTCGGATGACTACGCACAGGGTGCTCAGGTAGTGGTGGCTGATACGCCGGTCGGGCGGCTGGGGCTGAGCGTGTGTTACGACCTGCGCTTTCCCGAACTGTACAGCGCGCTGCGCGCTGCCGGCGCGGAGCTGATCACCGCACCGGCAGCTTTTACTGCAGTGACCGGCGCAGCACACTGGGAGGTGCTGGTGCGTGCCCGGGCCATCGAAACCCAGTGTTACCTGCTGGCTGCGGCACAGGGCGGCGCCCACCCCGGTCCACGGGAAACCCATGGTCATGCGGCGATCGTCGACCCTTGGGGGCGCATTCTCGCAGAACAGGCGCAAGGTGAAGCGGTACTGCTTGCCGAGCGCGACATTGAAGAACAAGCGTCCATTCGGGCGTGCATGCCGGTGGTATCGCACCGGCGCTTTTTTTCGCAGGGCGCGTTGCGGCCTGCGCACACCTCGGAGTGACTATGAGCCAGATGTTATCCACCGTCAGCGAGCAGCTCCTGGCCCCAGGCGGCTTGACCCTGGACAGCCTGCAGAGCGTGCTGGGTGAGTTGGCTGGCCCCGGCATCGACGCCGCCGACCTGTATTTCCAGGGCCAGATCTCGGAAACCTGGGCGCTGGAAGACGGCATCGTCAAAGAGGGCAGCTTCAACCTCGACCAGGGCGTGGGCGTGCGTGCCCAGTCCGGCGAAAAAACCGGCTTCGCCTACAGCAACGCGATCAACCTTGAAGCGCTGACCTCGGCAGCCCGTGCTGCCCGTTCGATTTCCCGTGCCGGGCAGAACGGCACGGTGCAAGCCTTCCGCAGCCAGGAGGTGGCCGCCCTGTATGCCGCGGACAACCCGCTGGACGTGCTCAGTCGTGCCGAAAAGGTCGAGTTGCTTAAACGTGTCGATGCCGCCACCCGTGCCCTGGACCCGCGCATTCAGCAGGTCAGCGTGAGCATGGCTGGGGTTTGGGAGCGTATTCTGATTGCTGCGGCCGATGGCAGCCTGGCCGCCGACGTACGTCCGCTGGTGCGCTTCAATGTCAGCGTCATCGTCGAGCAGAATGGCCGTCGCGAACGCGGTGGGCAGGGCGGTGGCGGGCGTACCGATTACCGCTTCTTCACCGAAGAGCGGGTGATGGGCTATGCCCGCGAGGCTCTGCGCCAGGCCCTGGTGAACCTGGAAGCGATCCCGGCGCCGGCCGGTACCTTGCCGGTGGTGTTGGGCCCGGGCTGGTCGGGCGTGCTGTTGCACGAGGCTGTTGGCCATGGCCTGGAAGGCGACTTCAACCGCAAGGGCAGTTCGGCATTCAGCGGCCGCATTGGCGAGAAAGTGGCGTCGAGCCTGTGCACCATCGTTGACGATGGCACCCTTGAAGGCCGCCGTGGTTCTCTGAGCGTGGACGACGAAGGCACCCCGACCGAATGCACCACGCTGATCGAGAATGGTGTGCTCAAGGGCTACATGCAGGACAAGCTGAACGCGCGCCTGATGGGCATGGCAGTGACCGGCAACGGCCGCCGTGAATCTTACGCGCACCTGCCGATGCCACGCATGACCAACACCTACATGCGTGCCGGCGAAAGCGACCCGCAGGAGATCATCGCGTCGGTGAAGAAGGGGATCTACTGCGCCAATCTCGGTGGTGGGCAGGTGGATATCACCAGCGGCAAGTTCGTGTTCTCCACCAGTGAGGCCTACCTGATCGAGGACGGCAAGATTACCGCGCCGGTGAAGGGCGCAACCTTGATCGGTAATGGTCCCGAGGCGATGAGCCGGGTTTCGATGGTCGGTAACGACCTGGCACTGGACAGCGGGGTAGGGACGTGCGGCAAGGACGGGCAGTCGGTGCCGGTCGGGGTGGGGCAACCTACCTTGAAGCTGGATGCGATTACCGTAGGCGGTACGGGCGCTTGATGGCTTCGGGAGTCGTTGTGGGAGCGGGCATGCCCGCTCTCACAGGGGCCCAGCCTGTCAGCGTAGCCCGCGTTGCAACTCGTCGAGGTCGCGAATGTACTTGAACACCTTGCGCGCGGCGGCAGGCGGCTTGTTCCGCGCCTTCTCGTGCTGGGCATGGCGCACCAGCGAGCGCAGTTGCTGGCGGTCGGTGTCGGGGTACTCGTTGACGAAGCGCTCGAGGTCTTCGTCGTTACCGTCGATCAACCGGTCACGCCAGCGCTCCAAACTGTGGAAGCGTTCGTTGTACTGGCGAGTCGAGCTGTCCATCTGCTCGAGCAAGGCGTGGATGGCATCGAGGTCTTGCACGCGCATGAGCTTGCCGACGAACGACATGTGGCGTTTACGGGCGCCATGAGCGGTGTGCTTGCTGGCCTCGGCCAGTGCCTTGCGCAGCTCGTCGGTCAATGGCAGGCGCGCCAAGGTATCGGCCTTGAGCGTGGTAAGCCGCTCGCCGAGTTCGACCAGCGCATGCAGTTCGCGCTTGATCTGGGTTTTGCTTTTTTCGCCGTCGAAGGCGTCGTCGTTTGAATCAACCATGGTGGCAGTCCGCTAGAAATCGCCGCCATGATAACCAGTCGGGGGCCGCTTGTCCGGCCCGGTCGTAGAATGACCCCAAGCCGTACGCAGAATTTGAGTGGAGAGAACCATGAGTGCAGTCCAGAGCGTAGGTCCGAGAGACCTGCCAGCATTGCAGGAACAGGTCGAGGCGATCATCGCCGAGGCGCGTCGTCAGGGGGCCAGTGCCTGCGAAGTGGCGGTGTCGCTGGAGCAGGGGCTGTCCACCACCGTACGCCAGCGTGAGGTCGAAACGGTCGAGTTCAACCGCGACCAGGGCTTTGGTATCACCCTCTATGCTGGCCAGCGTAAAGGTTCGGCCAGCACCTCGGCCAGTGGCCCGGAGGCGATCCGCGAGACCGTCGCCGCAGCGCTGGCAATTGCCAGGCACACCTCCGAGGATGAATGCTCGGGCTTGGCCGACGCGGCACTGATGGCGCGTGAAATCCCTGATCTGGACCTGTACCACGACTGGGATATCGAGCCCGAGAAGGCCATTGAAATGGCCTTGGCCTGCGAGGCCGCGGCCTTCGACGCCGACCCGCGCATCCTCAACGCCGATGGCACCACCCTCAATACCCACCAGGGCTGCCGCGTGTATGGCAACAGCCATGGATTCATCGGTGGTTACGCCTCGACCCGGCACAGTCTGAGCTGCGTGATGATTGCCGAAGGCGACGGGCAGATGCAGCGTGACTACTGGTACGACGTGAACCGCCAAGGCAACCTGCTGGCCGACCCGCGCAGCATCGGCGTGCGCGCTGCCCAGCGTGCCGCCAACCGCCTTGGCGCCCGGCCGGTGCCGACTTGCGAGGTACCGGTGCTGTTCTCGGCCGAATTGGCCGGTGGCCTGTTCGGTAGCTTCCTGTCGGCCATTTCCGGCGGCAACCTCTACCGCAAGTCGTCGTTCCTGGAGGGTACCATTGGCCAGCGCCTGTTCCCTTCCTGGCTGACCCTCGACGAGCGCCCGCATATTCCGCGTGCGTTGGGCAGTGCTGCGTTCGACGGTGATGGCCTGGCCACCTATGCCAAACCTTTTGTCGAAAAAGGCGAGCTGGTGTCGTACTTGCTGGGCACCTACTCCGGGCGCAAGCTGGGTTTGCCGAGTACTGCCAATTCCGGTGGCGTGCACAACCTGTTCGTCAGCCACGGTGTCGAAGATCAGGCCGCGCTGATTCGCCGCATGGGGCGCGGGCTGCTGGTGACCGAACTGATGGGGCATGGCTTGAACATGGTGACGGGGGACTATTCCCGTGGTGCGGC
The DNA here is from genome assembly GCF_017875935.1 of Pseudomonas sp. BP6. Taxonomy (NCBI): domain Bacteria; kingdom Pseudomonadati; phylum Pseudomonadota; class Gammaproteobacteria; order Pseudomonadales; family Pseudomonadaceae; genus Pseudomonas; species Pseudomonas sp. BP6. Next base: position 4,254,024 of record NZ_JAGINI010000001.1, on the reverse strand, counting down.
GGGGTTCTGGGTCGAGAATGGCGAGATTCAGCATGCCGTGCAGGAAGTCACCATCGCCGGAAACATGAAGGACATGTTCCAGCAGATTGTCGCGATTGGCAGCGATCTTGAAACCCGTAGCAACATTCATACGGGCTCGGTGCTGATCGAGCGGATGACCGTTGCTGGTAGCTGATCTTTAGCCTGCGCCGGCCCTTTCGCGGATCAATCCGCTCCTACACGGTAGTGGACGCACATCGGGGCGGGGACACAGGCCGTTGTAGGAGCGGGTTTACCCGCGAAGAGGCCGGCACAGCACTACACCTTCTCTGCAAATCCAAAGACCCGGCCCTCGCGCCGGGTTTTTATTTCATCACCTTTTTCTTGAAGTGATTCTGTTTATCACTTAATAATGAATATCATTATCCAGTAACCCGGCGATGATGTTCATGAAATCCGTCCTCCGCGAACTGCCCTACCTGGAAAACTGGCGCTGGCTCAGCCGGCGCATTCGCTGTGCGCTCGACCCCGACGAGCCGCGCCTGATCGAGCATTACCTGGCCGAAGGCCGCTATCTGGTGTGTTGCACCGAAACCTCGCCATGGACGGTGGCGCTGACAGCGTTTCGCCTGCTGCTGGATACCGCCTGCGATCGCATGCTCCCCTGGCATTGGCGTTGCCTGTGCCTGGATCAGGCGTGGCGCCCTCTGCTGGACTTGCGCAACCTCGACCGCCAGGAACAGAACCAACGCTGGCAACCCTACGCCCTGCAGTTGGCCAATTGCCGTCTGCTGCCTTCGATTTCTCCCGATGAACTGATGCAAGGATTTGATGATGAGTGATACCCGTATCGAGCGTGACAGCATGGGTGAGCTGCAGGTGCCGGCCCAGGCCCTCTACGGCGCCCAGACCCAGCGCGCGGTCGACAACTTCCCGATCAGCGGCCAGCGTATGCCGGCCCAGTTCATTCGTGCCTTGTTGCTGGCCAAGGCCGCTGCGGCCAAGGCCAACGTCGAACTGGAGCAACTGTCTGCCGGGCAGGGCCAGGCTATCGTCAAGGCTGTCGAGCAACTGCTGGCCGAGGACTTCATCCAGCACTTCCCGGTGGATGTGTTCCAGACAGGTTCTGGCACCAGTTCGAACATGAACGCCAATGAGGTGATCGCCACCTTGGCTACCCATGTACTGGGTGAGGCGGTCAATGCCAATGACCACGTCAACTGTGGCCAGAGCAGCAATGACATCATTCCGACCACCATCCACGTCAGCGCCGCGTTGGCCCTGCACGAGCAGTTGCTGCCAGCCCTGGCGCACCTGGTACAGGTGATCGAGGTCAAGTCGGCACAAGTACATCAATTCGTGAAGACCGGTCGTACTCACCTGATGGACGCGATGCCCGTGCGCATGAGCCAGGTGCTGGATGGCTGGGCTGCGCAGATCAATGCTGCCAAGGCGCATATCGAAGCGATGCTGCCGCACCTGCAGGCGCTGGCCCAGGGCGGAACTGCCGTGGGTACCGGCATCAACGCCCATCCGCAGTTCGCTGTCGGTTTCGCTCGCCAGCTCAGTGGCCTGACCAAGGTCGAGTTCACGCCCGGCCAGAACCTGTTCGCACTGATCGGCTCGCAGGACACTGCCGTGGCGTTGTCTGGCCAGCTCAAGACCACCGCGGTGGCGTTGATGAAAATCGCCAACGATCTGCGCTGGATGAACTCCGGCCCGCTGGCCGGTCTGGGCGAAATCGAGCTGCAAGCTCTGCAGCCGGGCTCTTCGATCATGCCAGGCAAGGTCAACCCGGTGATCCCGGAGGCCACTGCCATGGTCTCCGCCCAAGTGATTGGCAACGACGCGACCATCGCCGTCGCAGGCCAAGCCGGTAACTTCGAGCTGAACGTGATGCTGCCGGTGATCGCCCGCAACCTGCTGGAAAGCATCGAGCTGATGGCCAATGTCAGCCGCTTGCTGGCCGACAAAGCCATCGCCAGCTTCAAGGTCAACGAAGACAAACTCAAGGAAGCCCTTGCGCGCAACCCGATCCTGGTCACTGCATTGAATCCGATCATCGGCTACCTCAAAGCCGCCGAAATCGCCAAGACCGCCTACAAGCAGGGTCGTCCAATCATCGATGTGGCGCTGGAGCACACCAACCTGTCCCGCGACCAGCTCGAAGCGCTGCTGGACCCGGAAAAACTCACCGCCGGCGGTATCTGACCCTGCGTCCTCGCCCAGGAGACAACCGTGCAGCACTGGAAACGCACCACGGAAACCGCCAACCGCCTATTCGAACTAGGCGAGCTGGTGGACGCCCGGGAACACTACCTGCAAGCCTTGGCGTTGGCCCAGCTGCTGTTCGAGCGCTGGCATGACGTGGACGAAGCGGTGGCTGCATTCGTCATCGCCCACCACAACCTGGCTGACCTGCACCTGCGCCTTGACCAGCCGCATGAAAGCGCCGACTACCTGTGCGCTGCTCACCAGCGACTGCTGCAGGCCTGCCAGGAAGTGCGCCTGCCTCAGGCGCTGCGTGATGCCGCCTTGCGCCACAGTGCGCGCACTTACACCGAGCTGCTGAGTTTCATTGCCGAGTATGGCCAGTACCCGCGTACCGAGCGCTTGCTCAACCGCCACAGCGCCGGGGCCAGCGAGCTCGCTGCCCAGCCGGATGTAACACCCAGAACCCATGCCTACGGAATTCACTGACATGCCCCATACCTTGCCTGCATTGCCATACGCCTACGATGCGCTGGAACCACACATTGATGCCCAGACAATGGAAATCCACCACACCAAGCATCACCAGACTTACGTGAACGGCCTCAATGCCGCCCTCGAAGGTACCGAGTGGGCCGAATGGCCGGTGGAAAAACTGGTCGCTGCCGTCAAGCAACTGCCGGAAAACCTGCGTGGCGCCGTGACCAACCACGGCGGTGGTCACGCCAACCACAGCCTGTTCTGGACTGTCATGTCGCCTCAGGGCGGTGGCGAGCCTGTGGGCCAACTGGCGCAAGCCGTCACTGCACAACTTGGCGGCTTCGAGGCTTTCAAGGAGGCTTTCACCAAAGCCGCGTTGACCCGCTTCGGCAGCGGATGGGCCTGGCTCAGCGTGACGCCGCAAAAAACCTTGATGGTGGAGAGTAGCGGCAACCAGGACAGCCCGCTGATGCACGGCAATACGCCGATCCTCGGCCTGGACGTGTGGGAGCACGCTTACTACCTCAAGTACCAGAACCGTCGTCCGGAATACATCGGTGCCTTCTACAACGTCATTGACTGGGTGGAAGTTGAACGTCGTTACCTCGAAGCCCTGAAGTGAGTCGGACCGGTATGCGCTCTGAGGTGATGTCTGTCAGCAGTGTGCGCCTGTTCCGCCTGGCGCTTGGGACTTTGCTTTTGTTGGCTGGCGCCGCGTTATTGGTGGCGCGGGGCCTCGCCTGGCTAGACCTCGACCCGCGCATGCTGCGCGCCCTGGAGGGCGGTGCTTTATGCGCACTGGGTACGGCACTGGGCGCAGTACCGGTACTGGTCATTCGCAATATGCCGGTGGCGCTGGCGGATACGCTATTGGGCTTCGGTGCTGGCGTGATGCTGGCGGCCACCGCGTTTTCCCTGATCATGCCGGGCCTGGCGGCGGCTCAGTCTATTGGCTTCAGCCCTTGGGGGGCAGGTGGCCTGGTCAGTTTTGGCCTGATGTTCGGGGCGTTGTGCCTGTTCCTGGTCGACCTCAAGGTATCCTGGGCTTCGCCGGAGGCGTTGGTGGGCACGGCAAACCAGCCGGTGATCGCAGCGCGCATCTGGCTGTTCGTGATTGCCATAATTGCCCACAACATCCCCGAAGGTATGGCCATTGGTGTGTCGGCCGGGGGTGGCATGGCCGACGCCGACAGCCTGGCCATGGGCATTGCCTTGCAGGATGTGCCTGAGGGGCTGGTGATCGCGCTGGTGCTGGCAGGGGCGGGCATGCCGCGCTTCAAGGCCTTCCTGATCGGCGCAGCCTCAGGCTTGGTCGAGCCGCTGGCGGCGTTGATCTGTGCCTGGCTGGTGAATGTTGCCGAACTGCTGCTGCCGCTGGGGCTGGCCTGTGCAGCGGGGGCGATGTTGCTGGTGGTCACCCAGGAAATCATTCCAGAATCGCGCAGCAACGGCCATCATCGTCTGGCCAGCCTGGGGCTGTGTACAGGTTTCTGTCTGATGATGGTGATGGATACCGCGATGTCCTGATGCAAGCGCAGGTGTGTGGGGGGCTATTCGCCTTCGTCAAAGAAGTTGTTGATCAGCTCGACCAGTGCATCCATGGCGTCGCTGTCCTGCTCGCCTTCGGTATGCAGGTGCACCTGGGTGCCTTTGCCTGCTGCCAGCATCATCACCGCCATGATGCTCTTGCCATCCACCAGCTTGTCCGGGGCGCGACCGACCCGCACCTGGCAGGGGAAGCGGCCGGCCACACCGACGAACTTGGCTGCCGCCCGGGCATGCAGACCCAGCTTGTTGATGATGGTGATTTCGCGGGCGGGCATCGTGGGGCGGATCCTTGGGCTAGAGGTCGCGATGGCGGACCTGGACGTTTTTCAGGGTTTTCTGCAACTGTCGACCAAGGCGCTCGGTGATGTACACCGAACGGTGATGGCCGCCAGTGCAGCCGATGGCGATGGTTACGTAGGCGCGGTTGCTGGCAGCGAAGCGGGGCAACCACTTGAGCAGGTAGCTGGAGATGTCGTTGTACATGTCTTCGACATCCGGTTGTGCGGCCAGGTAGTCGATCACGGGTTGATCGAGACCCGAGTGCTCACGCAGCTCTGGCTTCCAGTAGGGGTTGGGCAGGCAGCGCACGTCAAAAACCAGGTCGGCGTCGACCGGCATCCCCCGCTTGAAACCGAACGACTCGACCAGAAACGCTGTGCCGGGCTCGGGCTGGTTCAGCAGGCGCAGCTTGATCGAGTCACGTAACTGGTACAGGTTCAGGTTGGTGGTGTCGATCTTCAGGTCGGCCAGGTCGGCAATAGGGCCCAACAATTCGCTTTCCACGCGGATCGCTTCCGCGAGCGAGCGGTTGGCGTTGGTCAGGGGGTGCCGCCTGCGGGTTTCCGAGAAACGTTTGAGAAGGACCTCTTCATCGGCATCCAGGTACAACACGTCACACTGGATGTGCCGGGCGCGGGCTTCTTCAAGCAGTTCGGGGAAGCGCGTCAGGTGGCTGGGCAGGTTGCGCGCATCGATAGACACCGCCACCTTGGGCTGCAGCAAATCGGTGTTGATCAGTGCATTTTCCGCCAACTGCGGCAGCAGCCCGGCGGGTAAATTGTCGATGCAATAGAAACCGCTGTCTTCCAGGACATCGAGGGCGGTGCTCTTGCCGGAGCCGGACCGGCCGCTGACGATGATCAGGCGCATGTTCAGTGCTCGTTCTGTACGTCCAGGACAACCTGGAACAGGGCCTCATTGCTGGTGGCCGCACGCAGCCGATCACGGACTTCCTTGCGATCGAGCATGCTGGCGATCTGACGCAGTAGTTCAAGGTGGGCATCGGTGGCCGCTTCGGGCACCAGTAGCACAAACAGCAGGTCAACCGGCGCGCCATCGATAGCGTCGTAATCGATAGGGGCTTCCAGGTGCAGCAGGGCGCTGACGGGAGCGGAGCATCCTTCAAGCCGGCAGTGCGGGATGGCGATGCCATTGCCGAAACCGGTAGAACCGAGCTTTTCCCGGGCTACCAGTTTTTCGAAGACGTCCTGCATCTCCAGTTCTGGCACTTGGTCGGCGATGACAGTGGCGACCTTTTCCAGGGCGCGCTTCTTGCTGCCGCCCGGCACGTTCACGAGGGAACGGCCGGGGGTCAGGATGGTTTCAAGTCGGATCATGGATGAGGGGGATCAGCGGGCAGCTGCACCTTGCAGCAGGCTTTGCTGTTTTTCCTTGTGTTTTTTCAGTTGGCGGTCGAGCTTGTCGGCCAGGGCGTCGATCGCTGCATACATGTCTTCGTGTTCGGCGTTGGCTACCACTTCGCCGCCGGGAATCTGCAGGGTCGCCTCGACCTTCTGCTGAAGCTTCTCGACTTTCATGATTACCTGCACGTTGGTGATCTTGTCGAAGTGACTCTCCACGCGGGCGAGCTTTTCAAGCACGTAATCGCGCAGTGGCTGGGTGACTTCTACATGCTGTCCACTGATATTGACTTGCATACAGCTTCTCCTTTGTTGCCCGTGCATAAAGAGGCAGGTCTTGCACCTGCCACGAAAACGCTGTGGCACATCTCAGGGGCTACATCAGTCGCTTGCGCTCGCTCGACGGTGCGATGCCGAGTGACTCGCGGTACTTGGCGACGGTGCGACGGGCTACCTGGATGCCTTGTGCCTCCAGTAAACCAGCGATCTTGCTGTCACTCAATGGCTTTTTCTGATTTTCCGCTGCAACCAGTTTCTTGATGATCGCGCGGATCGCCGTGGACGAGCATTCTCCGCCTTCGGAGGTGCTGACATGGCTGGAGAAAAAGTATTTCAGTTCGTAGATGCCACGCGGGGTGTGCATGTATTTCTGCGTGGTAACCCGTGAGATGGTCGATTCGTGCATGCCTACTGCTTCGGCAATATCATGCAGCACCAGCGGCTTCATCGCTTCGTCGCCGTGGTCGAGGAAGCCGCGCTGGTGCTCGACGATCTGCGTGGCGACCTTCATCAGGGTCTCGTTGCGGCTTTGCAGGCTCTTGATGAACCAGCGCGCTTCCTGCAGCTGGTTGCGCATGAAGGTGTTGTCGGCGCTGGTGTCGGCACGGCGAACGAAGCCGGCGTATTGAGGGTTGACGCGCAGGCGTGGGATGGCTTCCTGATTCAGTTCTACCAGCCAACGGTCGCTGTCCTTGCGCACGATGACGTCGGGCACCACGTACTCGGGCTCGCTGGACTCGATCTGCGAACCCGGGCGCGGGTTAAGGCTTTGCACCAGCTCGATGACCTGGCGCAGTTCGTCTTCCTTGATTTTCATCCGCCGCATCAGCTGGCTGTAGTCACGGCTGCCGAGCAGGTCGATGAAGTCGGTGACCAGGCGCTTGGCTTCGGTCATCCACGGAGTTGTAGCGGGTAGTTGGCGCAGTTGCAGCAACAGGCATTCACCGAGGTTGCGGGCGCCGACGCCAGCCGGCTCGAACTGCTGGATGCGGTGCAGTACTGCTTCGACCTCGTCCAGCTCGATATCCAGCTCCGGGTCGAAACCGGCGCAGATTTCCTCGAGTGTGTCCTCCAGGTAGCCCTGACCGTTGATGCTGTCGATCAGGGTCACGGCAATCAAGCGGTCGGTATCGGACATCGGCGCCAGGTTCAACTGCCACAGCAGGTGGCTTTGCAGGCTCTCGCCGGCCGATGTACGGGTGGTGAAGTCCCACTCGTCGTCATCGTTGCTCGGCAGGCTGCTGGCGCTGGTCTGGTAGATATCTTCCCAGGCGGTATCGACCGGGAGCTCGTTGGGGATGCGCTCGCTCCACTCACCGTCTTCCAGATTGTCGGCGCTAACGGCGCTTTCCTGGAAGCTGTTGTCCTGAACTTCGGCGGCCGGTTTGTTCTCGGCGTTGTCGGCCATCGGGTCGCTGTTGTCGAAGTCTTCGCCGTCTTCCTGACGTTCGAGCATCGGGTTGGACTCCAGCGCTTCCTGGATTTCCTGTTGGAGGTCCAGGGTAGAGAGCTGGAGCAGGCGGATGGCCTGTTGCAACTGAGGTGTCATCGTCAGTTGCTGGCCCATTTTTAGGACGAGCGATGGTTTCATGGCAGGGGCTTAATACCTTGTTCGCCGGCGCGCATGCGCCATCCACTACACGAGGGCGCCGGAGCGCCAGATCAAGCAAGTTTTATGCCTTAAATTGTAGCGTTTGCCTAGAGTACCGTAACAACTTTACCCGCAGTCTCACGGCTTGCTTGCCAGTACTTCAGGCGCTTTTCGGGTCAGAGGCGGAACTCGTGGCCCAGGTAAACTTCTTTGACCAGGTCGTTTGCCAGGATGGTTTCAGCGTCGCCTTCGGCGATCAGTCGGCCATCGTTGACGATGTAAGCGGTCTCGCAGATATCCAGGGTTTCACGCACGTTGTGGTCGGTAATCAGTACACCGATACCTTTGGCCTTGAGGTGGTGGATGATCTGCTTGATGTCGCCGACTGAAATCGGGTCGACACCGGCGAACGGTTCGTCCAGCAGGATGAATTTGGGTGCGGTCGCCAGGGCGCGGGCAATCTCGACACGGCGGCGTTCGCCACCGGACAGGCTCATGCCGAGGTTGTCGCGGATGTGGCTGATGTGGAACTCCTGCAGCAGGCTTTCCAGCTCTTTGCGGCGGCCGTCCCGGTCGAGGTCCTTGCGGGTCTCGAGGATGGCCATGATGTTGTCGGCTACCGACAGCTTGCGGAAGATCGAGGCTTCCTGGGGCAGGTAGCCGATGCCGGCGCGCGCGCGGCCGTGCATGGGCTGGTAGCTCACATCGAGGCTGTCGATCAGTACGCGGCCCTGTTCGGCCTGGACCAGACCGACAATCATGTAGAAGCAAGTGGTCTTGCCGGCGCCGTTGGGGCCGAGCAGGCCGACGATCTGGCCGCTGTCGATCGACAGGCTGACATCACGTACTACCTGCCGCCCCTTGTAGCTCTTTGCCAGGTGCTGGGCTTTGAGGGTTGCCATTTACTCGGCCTTCTTCTTGGGCTGGATCACCATGTCGATACGCTGACGGGGTGTTGTCACGTTGCTACCGCGACCGGCGGTCGCCACCTGGGTCTGGGTGTTGTAGACGATCTTCTCGCCTTCGGTGGTGTTGCCTTCGTTCTCGACCTTGGCGCGGTCGGTGAGAATTACCAGGTCCTTCTGCGCCTGGTACTGGATGGTCACGCCCCAGCCTTTCATCTTGTCTGGCTTGGCTGCGCTCTGCTGCTGCTCGAAGTAGGCCAGGTTGCCCACCGAGGTCACTACGTCGATATCGCCGGAGGCGGAGCGGGTAATGGTCACGGTGTTGCCTTTGATCATCATCGAACCCTGGGTGATGATCACGTCGCCGGTGTAAGTGGCCACGCCTTGCTTGTCATCCAGGTGGGCGTTGTCGGCCTGGATGCGAATAGGCTGGTCACGGTCATTCGGCAGGGCGAGGGCGCTCGCGCTTCCCAGTGCTGCGCTCAGGCTGAGCAAAAGGGGGAGGGTTTTAACGAGCCTCATACTGTCCTCTTACGTTAGAGAGCAAGTCCATCTTGCCTTCTTTCAAATACGCTTTCATGCCTTTGCCCGTAGTTGTGCCTCCGGCGCCGTCGATTCTAACGGCTTGCTCGGTCTGCGCATATTGCTTCTGCGGGAACACGGTCATGCGTGAGCTGGTAATGATGGTTTCACGCTGCTTTTCATCGGTGCGGGCAATCCGTACCTTGTCAATCAGTTCGACCTCGGTACCGTCCGGATTGACCTCGGCGCGTGTGCTCTGCACATGCCACGGGTACGCAGTGCCGCGGTACAGGTGCAGGTCCGGTGTGGTCACTTGTGTGATTTCGCTGGTCTTGAGGTGTTCGATCCTGTCGGCGGTCATTTCGTATTGCAGCTTGCCGTCGGGCAGGAACTGCACGCTGTGGGCGTTGATCGCGTAGTAGTCGATGGCGCTTTCATCGACTTGGGCCACGGGCTTGTCGAGGAAGCTTTCGGGGCTGACATTCCAGTAGCCAATGGCTACCAACAGGGCGGCTATCGCCCCGAGCAGCACAATGTTTCGGGCTTTCTTGCTGAGCATGGGCAGCCTTACAGGTAGTTGGCGTTGGCAGCGTCCAGGGTGCCCTGGGCGTGCATGATCAGTTCGCAGAATTCACGGGCCGCGCCTTCGCCGCCACGTGCCTGGGTCACGCCGTGGGCATGCTGGCGTACGAATGGTGCGGCGTTGGCTACGGCCATGCCCAGAGCCACCCGGCGAATCACCGGCAGGTCGGGCAGGTCGTCGCCCAGGTAAGCCACTTGATCATAGCTTAGGCCCAGTTCGGCGAGCAGGCCGTCAAGTACCACCAATTTGTCCTCCCGGCCTTGGAAGAGGTGCGGGATACCGAGGTTCCTGGCCCGGCGTTCGACCACTGGGGTCTTGCGCCCGCTGATGATCGCGGTGGTCACGCCCGAGGCCATGAGCATCTTGATGCCCTGGCCGTCGAGGGTATTGAACGTCTTGAATTCGCTGCCATCCTCGAGGAAATACAGGCGCCCGTCGGTGAGCACGCCGTCCACGTCGAACACTGCCAGCTTGATGCCTTTGCCGCGTTGCATGAGGTCCTGGTTCATTCCATCGCTCCTTTACATTACGCCGGCGCGCAGCAGGTCATGCATGTTCAGGGCGCCGGTAGGGCGGTCTTCACGGTCCACCACCACCAGAGCGTTGATCTTGTGGTCTTCCATTATCTTCAGGGCTTCGGCGGCGAGCATGTCGGCACGCGCAGTCTTGCCATGAACGGTCATGACCTGGTCGATCAGAGTGGTGTGCACATCGATGTTGCGGTCCAGGCTGCGGCGCAGGTCACCGTCGGTGAAGATCCCGGCCAGCTTGCCGTCGGCTTCGACGATCACGGTCATGCCCAAACCTTTATGGGACATTTCCAGCAGCGCGTCCTTGAGCAGGGTGCCGCGTGGTACTTGAGGCAGATCGTCGCCGGCGTGCATCACGTTCTCGACCTTCAGCAGCAGGCGGCGGCCCAGCGCTCCCCCGGGATGTGAGAAGGCAAAGTCCTCGGCAGTGAAGCCGCGGGCTTCAAGCAGGGCGATGGCCAGGCAGTCGCCCAGCACCAGCGATGCGGTTGTCGAGGAAGTGGGGGCCAGGTTCAGCGGGCAGGCCTCTTGCTCGACGCGGGCGTCAAGATTGACTTCGGCGGCCTGGGCCAGCGGCGAGTCTGGGTTGCCAGTCAGGCTGATCAGCTTGATACCCAGGCGCTTGATCAGTGGCAGCAGGGTGACGATTTCGGCAGTGCTGCCGGAATTCGACAGGGCAAGGATGACATCGTCGCGGGTGATCATGCCCATGTCGCCATGGCTGGCTTCGGCCGGGTGTACGAAAAACGCCGGGGTGCCGGTGCTGGCCAGGGTCGCGGCGATCTTGTTGCCGATGTGCCCGGACTTGCCCATGCCGACCACGACGACCCGGCCCTTGCTGGACAGAATCAGTTCGCAGGCTTTGACGAAATTGTCGTCGATGCGCGCCAAAAGGGCCTCCACGGCCTTGAGTTCCAGGCGCAGAGTGCGTTGGGCGGATTGGATCAGCTCGCTGGATTGGCTCATGTCGAAAAAGCAATGCCTGATGAAAAGGCGACGATTATACGCGCAATGATGAAAACCCTCACCTCCTCGATTACTGCAGCAAATACCACCAAAGTCTGTCGCGGGGCTGAACGGCTGGTTGCCCGGCCTTGGGGCGGCGCTGTCAGCGGTGCTATAGTTCGCCGCTATTCGGCCTGTCAGGGGTGCTTGTGCCTTCCAGATGGAGGCCGGCGTCCATTAGGACGAGGCTGCATAAGCAAGGAGTCTAGATGAGTGTGGATAGCGCCTACGCGGTCGAGTTGAAGGGTGTGACCTTCAAACGCGGTTCGCGCAGCATTTTCAGCAACGTCGACATCAGCATCCCGCGCGGCAAGGTCACCGGCATCATGGGGCCATCGGGTTGCGGCAAGACCACGTTGCTCCGCCTGATGGGCGCGCAGTTGCGCCCCGCGAGCGGTGAGGTATGGGTTGCCGGGCAGAACCTGCCGACGCTGTCGCGCAGCGACCTGTTCGACGCCCGCAAGCAGATGGGCGTGCTGTTTCAGAGCGGCGCGTTGTTCACCGACCTCGATGTGTTCGAGAACGTTGCGTTCCCGCTGCGCGTGCATACTCAGCTGTCGGACGAGATGATCCGTGACATCGTGTTGATGAAGCTGCAGGCCGTGGGCCTGCGCGGTGCCATCGACCTGATGCCCGACGAGCTGTCCGGTGGCATGAAGCGCCGTGTGGCACTGGCCCGGGCGATTGCCCTGGACCCGCAGATCCTCATGTACGACGAACCGTTCGTCGGCCAGGACCCGATCGCCATGGGGGTACTGGTGCGCCTGATTCGCTTGCTCAACGATGCTTTGGGCATCACCAGCATCGTGGTTTCCCATGACCTGGCAGAAACCGCCAGCATCGCCGATTACATCTACGTGGTAGGTGACGGTCAGGTGCTGGGCCAGGGGACGCCTGATGAGCTGATGGGCTCGGACAATCCACGGATCCGCCAATTCATGAAAGGCGATCCGGACGGCCCGGTTCCCTTCCACTTTCCCGCGCCTGACTACCGCGCCGACCTGCTGGGGGCGCGTTGATGCGCAGAAAATCCTTACTCGAACGTGTCCGCCTGCTGGGCCGCTCGGCAATCGACGTGCTGGCCGTGCTCGGGCGTTCGTGCCTGTTCCTGTTCCATGCGCTGGTCGGTCGCGGTGGCATTGGCGGCGGTTTCCAGCTGCTGACCAAGCAGTTGTACTCGGTCGGTGTGCTGTCGCTGGCGATCGTCGTCGTGTCCGGGGTGTTCATCGGCATGGTGCTGGCGCTGCAGGGCTACAGCATCCTGACCAAGTACGGCTCGGAGCAGGCGGTAGGGCAGATGGTCGCCCTGACCCTGCTGCGTGAACTTGGCCCGGTGGTAACGGCATTGCTGTTTGCCGGCCGTGCCGGTTCCGCGCTGACCGCTGAAATCGGCAACATGAAGTCTACCGAGCAGCTGTCGAGCCTGGAAATGATCGGTGTCGACCCGCTCAAGTACATCGTTGCACCACGCTTGTGGGCCGGTTTCATCTCGCTGCCGTTGCTGGCGCTGATCTTCAGCGTGGTCGGTATCTGGGGTGGTTCGTGGGTGGCGGTGGACTGGCTGGGCGTCTACGAGGGCTCGTTCTGGGCCAACATGCAGAACAGCGTTTCTTTCACTGACGACGTGCTCAACGGGCTGGTCAAGAGCCTGGTGTTTGCTTTCGTCTCGACCTGGATCGCCGTATTCCAGGGGTACGACTGTGAGCCCACCTCAGAAGGGATCAGCCGTGCAACCACCAAGACCGTGGTCTATGCCTCGTTGGCAGTGCTGGGTCTGGACTTTATTCTGACCGCCTTGATGTTTGGAGATTTCTGATGCAAAACCGCACCCTGGAAATCGGTGTCGGCCTGTTCCTCCTGGCCGGGATCCTGGCGCTGCTGCTGCTGGCCCTGCGTGTCAGCGGGCTGTCGGCCAGCCCGAGCAGTGATACCTATAAAGTTTATGCTTACTTCGACAATATCGCCGGTTTGACGGTCAGAGCTAAAGTGACCATGGCCGGTGTGACCATCGGCAAGGTCACCGCCATCGATCTGGACCGTGATTCCTACACCGGTCGGGTGACGTTGCAGTTGGACAAGTCGGTCGATAACCTGCCGACCGACTCCACTGCCTCGATCCTGACCGCCGGTTTGCTTGGTGAGAAGTACATCGGCATCAGCGTTGGCGGTGAAGACGAAGTCCTCAAGGATGGTTCAACCATCCATGACACTCAGTCGGCACTGGTGCTGGAGGATCTGATTGGCAAGTTCCTGCTCAACTCTGTTGGCAAGGAACCGAAAGAAGCGCAACCGGCTAATTAAGGAGTATCCATGATTTCGATCCTGCGACGTGGCCTGCTAGTGCTACTGGCGGCCTTCCCCCTGCTGGCTCTGGCTGCGCAGACACCGCACGATGTGGTTCAGGGCACCACCAATGAACTGCTCGGCGACCTCAAGGCCAACAAGGAGCAGTACAAGTCCAACCCCAACGCCTTCTATGACTCACTCAACCGCATTCTCGGCCCGGTGGTGGATGCTGACGGTATCTCGCGCAGCATCATGACCGTGAAGTACTCGCGCAAGGCGACCCCGGAGCAGATGCAGCGCTTTCAGGAGAACTTCAAGCGCAGCCTGATGCAGTTCTATGGCAATGCCTTGCTCGAATACAACAACCAGGGCATCACTGTCGACCCGGCTAAAGCCGATGACGGCAAGCGCGCCAGCGTCGGCATGAAGGTTACCGGCAACAACGGTGCCGTTTACCCCGTGCAGTACACCCTGCAGAACATTGGCGGCGAGTGGAAGGTGCGTAACGTGATCGTCAACGGCATCAACATTGGCAAGCTGTTCCGTGACCAGTTCGCCGATGCCATGCAGCGCAACGGCAACGACCTGGACAAGACCATCGATGGCTGGGCAGGCGAAGTGGCCAAGGCCAAGCAGACGGCCGACAGCTCGCCAGAGAAGAGCGTCAAATGAGTGAGGCTGCTGTAAGCATGGCAGAGCCGGGCGTGCTACGTCTGACTGGCGTGCTGGATTACCGCAGCGGCCCGGCCTTGCGCAAGCAAGGCAAGGTGCTGATCGATGGCTCGCGCGAGCCGCGACTGGTGCTTGATTGCTCGGCTGTCGAGAAGTCTTCGAGTGTCGGCCTGTCGCTACTGCTTGGGTACATTCGTGATGCTCAGGCCACCGGCAAGGCGTGCGAGGTGCGTGGCATGCCCGACGACATGCGGGAAATTGCCGAGGTCTATGATCTCGATGAAGTGCTGGCAAGCTAATGGCCAGGCACGAATGATGGCCCCTCGGTCAGCGAAGCCTTCGTTGGGCTTCGCAGGCGAGGGGCTTTTTTGTATGATGGCCGACCCGTGCGCATCGGGCGCCGATTGAGGTTGAGCATGCAGGCCGTAGAAGTTAAAAGCTTCCTTGAAGAGAAATTGCCGGGTTCCCGGGTCGAAGTTGAAGGCGAAGGCTGCAACTTCCAGTTGAACGTGATCAGCGACGAGTTGGCTGGCCTGAGTCCGGTCAAACGCCAGCAGGCGATCTATGCTCACCTGAATCCGTGGATCGCCAATGGCAGCATCCATGCGGTAACCATGAAATTTTTCAGCAGCGCAGCCTGGGCTGAGCGCACCTGAGCCAACTTGGCGGCGAGACTCCAATGGACAAACTGATTATTACTGGCGGCGCTCGCCTTGACGGCGAGATCCGCATTTCGGGTGCGAAGAACGCAGCCCTGCCGATTCTGGCAGCGACTCTGCTGGCCGATGGCCCGGTCACCGTGGGCAACCTGCCGCACCTGCACGACATCACCACCATGATCGAGCTGTTCGGGCGCATGGGCATCGAGCCTGTGATCGACGAAAAGCTGTCAGTGGAGATCGATCCACGCACCATCAAGACCCTGGTCGCGCCGTACGAGCTGGTCAAGACCATGCGCGCCTCGATCCTGGTGCTGGGCCCGATGGTTGCCCGTTTCGGCGAGGCCGAAGTGGCCCTGCCTGGCGGTTGCGCCATTGGCTCGCGCCCGGTCGATCTGCATATCCGTGGTCTTGAGGCCATGGGGGCGAAGATCGAAGTGGAAGGCGGCTACATCAAGGCCAAGGCGCCTGAAGGTGGCCTGCGCGGTGCGCACTTCTTCTTCGACACCGTCAGCGTGACCGGTACCGAGAACATCATGATGGCCGCTGCCTTGGCCAAGGGCCGCAGCGTGTTGCAGAACGCCGCGCGTGAGCCTGAAGTGGTCGACCTGGCCAACTTCATCAACGCCATGGGCGGGAACATTCAAGGTGCAGGTACCGACACCATCACCATCGATGGTGTCGAACGACTGGATTCGGCCAACTACCGCGTGATGCCGGACCGCATCGAGACCGGTACCTACCTGGTCGCCGCTGCCGTGACCGGTGGCCGTGTCAAGGTCAAGGACACCGACCCTACCATCCTTGAAGCCGTGCTGGAAAAACTCAAGGAAGCGGGTGCCGACATCACCACCGGCGAAGACTGGATCGAACTGGACATGCATGGCAAGCGGCCGAAAGCCGTCAACCTGCGTACCGCCCCGTACCCGGCGTTCCCGACCGACATGCAGGCGCAGTTCATCTCGCTGAATGCCATTGCCGAAGGCACTGGCGCGGTCATCGAGACCATCTTCGAAAACCGCTTCATGCATGTTTACGAAATGCACCGCATGGGCGCGCAGATCCAGGTCGAAGGCAACACCGCCATCGTCACTGGCGTCAAGGCGCTGAAGGGTGCCCCGGTCATGGCCACCGACCTGCGTGCTTCCGCCAGCCTGGTGCTGTCGGCGCTGGTTGCCGAAGGCGATACCCTGATCGATCGCATCTACCACATCGACCGTGGTTACGAGTGCATCGAGGAAAAACTGCAGATGCTCGGCGCGAAAATCCGCCGCGTACCGGGCTAATGCCCCGCGGGTGCAAGGACGCACCTTTTGAATTGAATGCGGCCAGGTCGATGACCTGGCCGGCAGCAGCCGCTTAAGGACCGACGTTCCAATGTTGACCATCGCGCTTTCCAAAGGCCGTATTCTCGACGATACCTTGCCGTTGCTGGCCGAGGCCGGCATCGTGCCGACCGAAAACCCGGACAAGAGCCGCAAGCTGATCATCCCTACCACGCAGGACGACGTGCGTCTGCTGATCGTGCGTGCCACCGACGTGCCGACCTATGTCGAGCATGGTGCCGCCGACCTGGGTGTGGCCGGCAAGGACGTGCTGATGGAGTACGGCGGCCAGGGCCTGTATGAGCCCCTGGACCTGCAGATTGCCCAATGCAAGCTGATGACCGCGGGCGTAGTCGGCGCAGCCGAGCCCAAGGGGCGCCTGCGCGTGGCCACCAAGTTTGTCAACGTAGCCAAGCGTTACTACGCCGAACAAGGTCGCCAGGTCGACATTATCAAACTGTATGGCTCGATGGAGCTTGCACCGCTGATCAACCTTGCCGACAAGATCATCGACGTGGTCGACACCGGCAACACCCTGCGTGCCAACGGCCTGGAGCCCCAGGAGCTGATCGCCACGATCAGCTCGCGCCTGGTGGTCAACAAAGCCTCCATGAAAATGCAGCACGCCCGTATCCAGAGTCTGATCGAGACGCTGCGCGGAGCGGTCGAATCGCGACACCGCGGCTAACGCTCTACTTGCTGCGCGCGGCCTTCGCTGTCGCGCCCGTCTATCCGCGTCATAGCCATTTTTCTCGGGTGCCCGCGCGGATGGACTGGTAGCTTGGGATTGTGCGAAAAGTCGCCGAGCGGCGATCATGCAAGAACGAAAACAGGCGAGGAACGGCCGGGGTCGCGCCCGACTTTGCTGGTTGCAAATGAGCATTCCGAGCCTGTTTTTAACGTAGCATGGTCGTCGCGCAGGCACTTTTCGCCCAATCCCCTAGGGCGCCTGAGCATTCGCTATTATTACGAGGCCCTCGCCATGACCGTGTCCACTGCAATTGCCCGTCTCAACGCTGCTGATCCGGATTTCGCCCGACATCTGGATCATCTGCTGAGCTGGGAAAGTGTGTCCGATGACGCGGTCAATCAGCGCGTGCTCGACATCATCAAGGCCGTGCGCGAACGCGGCGATGCGGCACTGGTGGAATTCACCCAGCGTTTCGATGGCGTTGATGCCAAGTCGATTGACGACCTGATCCTTGATCGCGCGCGCCTGGAACTGGCGCTGACCCGTATCACCCCCGTCCAGCGTGAAGCCCTGGAAAAGGCCGCCAACCGTGTGCGCATCTATCACGAGCGGCAGAAGCAGGATTCCTGGCAGTACACCGAGGCCGACGGCACCGTGCTCGGCCAGAAGGTCACCCCGCTGGATCGTGCTGGCCTGTATGTGCCGGGCGGCAAGGCGTCGTACCCGTCGTCGGTGCTGATGAACGCCATCCCGGCCAAGGTTGCCGGCGTGGCTGAAGTGGTGATGGTGGTACCGACCCCGCGGGGTGAGGTCAACGAGCTGGTGCTGGCGGCTGCCTGCATCGCCGGTGTCGACCGGGTGTTCACCGTCGGCGGTGCCCAGGCCGTGGCTGCGCTGGCCTACGGCACTGAAAGCGTGCCGCAGGTGGACAAGATCGTCGGCCCGGGCAACATCTACGTTGCCACCGCCAAGCGCCACGTGTTCGGCCAGGTAGGCATCGACATGATCGCCGGCCCCTCGGAAATTCTCGTGGTGTGCGACGGCCAGACCGACCCGGACTGGATCGCAATGGACCTGTTCTCCCAGGCCGAGCACGACGAAGACGCCCAGGCCATCCTGGTCAGCCCGGATGCCGCCTTCCTCGATCGCGTGGCCGCCAGCATCGACAAGCTGATGCCGACCATGGAGCGTGCCGATATCATCGAGAAGTCGATCAATGGCCGTGGTGCGCTGATCCAGGTGCGAGACATGCAGCAGGCCATGGAAGTGGCCAACCGCATCGCACCGGAGCACCTGGAGCTGTCGGTGGCCGACCCGCAAGCCTGGCTGCCACACATTCGCCACGCTGGCGCGATATTCATGGGCCGCCACACCAGCGAAGCGCTGGGCGATTACTGCGCTGGCCCTAACCACGTGCTGCCCACTTCAGGTACCGCGCGTTTTTCGTCGCCGCTGGGGGTGTATGACTTCCAGAAGCGGTCGTCGATCATCTTCTGCTCCGAGCAGGGCGCGTCCGAGCTGGGCCACACTGCCTCGGTCCTGGCCCGTGGCGAGTCGCTTACTGCCCACGCCCGTAGTGCCGAATACCGTATCCTGACCCAAGACAAGGGGAACTGAGCATGAGTCGATTCTGGAGCCCCTTCGTCAAGGGCCTGGTGCCTTACGTGCCGGGCGAGCAACCCAAGCTGGCGCGCCTGGTCAAGCTGAACACCAACGAAAACCCCTATGGCCCGTCACCCAAGGCGCTGGAGGCCATGCGCGGCGAGCTTAACGATAACCTGCGCCTGTATCCGGACCCGAACGGTGACCGTCTCAAGCAAGCGGTGGCCGAGTACTACGGCGTGACGCCGGCGCAAGTGTTTGTCGGCAACGGCTCGGACGAGGTGCTGGCGCACATCTTCCATGGCCTGTTCCAGCACGATGCGCCCCTGCTGTTCCCGGACATCAGCTACAGCTTCTACCCGGTCTACTGCGGGCTGTACGGCATTGCCTTCGAACAGGTGGCGCTGGATGAGCAGTTCCAGATCCGCATTGAGGACTACAAAAAGCCCAACGCTGGCATCATCTTCCCCAACCCCAACGCGCCGACCGGTTGCCTGATGCCGTTGCAGGTGGTGGAGCAGTTGCTGCAGGCCAACCGTGATTCGGTGGTGGTTGTGGATGAGGCCTACATCGATTTCGGTGGTGAAACGGCGATCAGCCTGGTGGACCGCTACGATAACCTGCTGGTTACCCAGACGCTGTCGAAGTCGCGCTCGCTGGCGGGTCTGCGAGTTGGCCTGGCGGTAGGGCACCCGGACCTGATCGAAGCGCTGGAGCGGATCAAGAACAGCTTCAACTCCTATCCGCTGGACCGTGCAGCTATCGTCGGCGCGGCGGTGGCGTTCGAAGACCGTGAGTATTTCGAGGAAACCTGCCGCAAGGTGATAGACAGCCGCGAGGAACTGGTCGGGCAGTTGCAGGCCAAGGGCTTTGAGGTGCTGCCGTCGGCTGCCAACTTCATCTTCGCCCGCCACCCCCAGCAGGATGCTGGCGAGCTGGCGGCACGCTTGCGCGAGCAGGGCGTGATCGTGCGCCACTTCAAGCAGCCGCGTATTGCCCAGTTCCTGCGGATCACCATCGGTACGCCGGAAATGAACCAGGCACTGCTGGATGCGTTGAGCTGACGTGTAGGAGCGGGTTTACCCGCGAATACGGTAGCGGCGGCAGCGGCGAACGGTCGGTTGAAATTGGCCAGCAGGCCCGGCCCATTCGCGGGTGAACCCGCTCCTACAACAGCCTGTGCGCGTCCATCGTAGGAGCGGGTTTACCCGCGAATACGGTAGCGGCGGCAACGGTGAACGGCTGGTGAAATTGGCCAGCAGGTCCGGCCCTTTCGCGGGTGAACCCGCTCCTACACGCGGCCTGCGCCAAACCACCGAGCTGTGTCCACCCCCAATCCGGCGTAGGAGCGGGTTTACCCGCGAATACGGTAGCGGCGGCAACGGTGAATGGCGGGTGGTAATTGGCCAGCAGGCCCGGCCCTTTCGCGGGTGAACCCGCTCCTACACGCGGCCTGCGCCAAACCACCGAGCTGTGTCCACCCCCGATCCGGCGTAGGAGCGGGTTTACCCGCGAATACGGTAGCGGCGGCAACGGTGAATGGCGGGTGGTAATTGGCCAGCAGGTCCGGCCCTTTCGCGGGTGAACCCGCTCCTACGGGGATCGCGCCAGCCCTTGAGAAGCGACAGAACAGTTGCTTCAAGGGCTTAATAGCGGTGGCCTTCGATCACAAACGACTTGGCTGCCGGCCTGTTGCGCACCGCCGCCGGTGTACCATCAAGCACCAGTACATAATCGTTCTGCTTGTCCATGCCCTCCGGATCGGTCCATTGCTCGTCTCTGGCCGCAACCTGGGCAACCACATGGCCGTTCTTGATAATGGTCAGATAGCCATTGGCGCTGCTATTCCAGCGTAGCCGTCCTTTGTTTTCGTCGGCCCGCGCCTTGCGTACGCCGGTATCACCCAGTAAAGGCGTGCCGTCCAATAGCCATTCCGGCTGCAGCTTGAGGCCCATGTGGCACAGCACCGTAGGCGCTACCGAGGTCTGCGCGGGTAGCCCGTACAGGTTGCCGGGTCCAGGCATCTCCACGGGAATGCTCAGCTCGGTCAGCTCCTCATTCAACGGCTTGTTGCTGGCGATGAAAATACGCTTTTCCTGCTCCGAAGCACCACCATGGCCTTTCCCCCAATAATCGCGGCCATGGTTGGTACTGACGATTACCAGCCAGTCTTCCTGCGGGAACATGCGACGACGCTGGTCTACCTTGTCCAACAGCCGTCCGATCTCGCTGTCGGCCTTGCGCAACGCCTGCGCATAGCGCTCACCATAACCCCTGTGATGGCCGATCTGGTCAGGTTCGTCCAGTTGAATGAACGTGAAATCAGCAGGTGTGTCGTCGAGGATCTGCAACGTACGCTCAATCACCTGTTCATCTGGCAAACCACTTTCGCGTACATCGGCGTCATGGGCGTCCTCCAGCAGAAATGCCGTGTTGATGGGCGACCCGTTGACGATGCTGGAGAGGTAGGCATTGGGGTAGGCCAGGCGTAGCCGCTTGAACAGGCTCGGAAACGCCGGGTTTACCCGTTGCGAGTCGTCGTCCGATTTAACGCCATGCTTGTTGCTCCATACCCCGGTCAGCAAAGTGATCCAGCCTGGACCGCTCAAGGTGGGTTGCTCGCTGGATTTACCATTGACCCCCCCGGCGTAAGCCTTGCCGTAGTGCAGACGCTGTTTCAGGTTGGTCGCATCGCCCAGTTGCAGGTATTGCTGCAACTGTACGCCGTCAAGGCCGATGAGCAGGGTTTTAGGGCGGCTCGGGTGCCGGGCCGTGTCACAGCCTGGCTGCAGGGTCAGGAACAGCAGTAACAGCAAACTCGCCAGTCGCATGTTGGCGCATCCTTGAAAGCACGCAACGAGCGTTGCAACAAAGTGGCATGCCCACAACTGGCAGAAATACCAGGTGGTTTACGTTTTTGCCTGCAATCCAGTAAGCTGCACCAATTCGTCGGATGATTGGTTGAGTGGCATGAATACAGAGCTGACCAAGCGCTCCCTGGTGGAGTTGGCCGTAGAGCGCATGCGCGAATGCATCGTGCTGGGCGATTGGCAGGTCGGTCAGCGCCTGCCTACCGAGCCAGAGCTTGCCTTGCAACTGGGCA
The DNA here is from genome assembly GCF_017875935.1 of Pseudomonas sp. BP6. Taxonomy (NCBI): domain Bacteria; kingdom Pseudomonadati; phylum Pseudomonadota; class Gammaproteobacteria; order Pseudomonadales; family Pseudomonadaceae; genus Pseudomonas; species Pseudomonas sp. BP6. Next base: position 4,232,413 of record NZ_JAGINI010000001.1, on the reverse strand, counting down.
TTAGCCGCAACACCGTGCGTGAGGCCATGCGCGTGCTGGCGTTCAGTGGCCTGGTGGAAATTCGCCAGGGCGACGGCAGCTACCTGCGCACTGCCCAGGACCCGCTGCAGGCGGTGCATGCGATGTCCCGGTGTACGCCCGATCAGGCCCGTGAAACCCGCCATATCCTCGAGGCGGAGGCCGTCGGCCTGGCAGCTTTGCGCCGTACCGATGCCGACCTGCAAGCGCTACGGGATGCTCTGGAAGGCAGTGCCGGGCATTTTCACGGCGATGTCGATGCCTATGTGGCCTGCGATCTGGTGTTCCACCAGCGGCTGGTCGATGCCGCCCACAACCCGGCATTAAGCGAGCTGTACCGTTACTTTTCCGGGGTCGTGGCTGCCGCTCTGCAACACAATATGGCGACCGTTCCGCGCTGCCAGGCTACGTTCGACTTGCATGGGCAGATCCTCGACGCCATCGAGCAGCATGACGCTGAACGGGCCAAGCGCCTGAGCCGTACCCTCATTGAATCCTGACACCGAGAAGGCCATGGCTGAATCCATCACCCGTAATACCCCGTCGGACGAGCGGGATCTCGATGAGCTGCTGATCGACGCTGAAGCTGACGACGAGCAGGTCCAGCAGCAGGCTGTGGTGCTGCGGCGGCCCTGGCTGTTGCTGCTGGGCCTGGTGCTGGTGGCCCTGAACCTGCGCCCGGCATTGTCAAGCATGGCGCCGGTGCTGGGCCAAGTATCTGAAGGCCTGGGGCTGAATGCTTCGCAGGCTGGATTGCTGACCACCTTGCCGGTGCTCTGCCTGGGCCTGTTTGCTCCCTTGGCGCCGGTGCTGGCGCGGCGCTTTGGCAGCGAGCGGGTGATTCTTGGCATCCTCGTCACCCTGGCACTTGGCCTCGTGGTACGAAGCACCTTTGGGGCTATTGGGGTGTTCCTCGGCAGCCTGATGGCGGGGGCCAGCATCGGCATTATCGGCGTGTTGTTGCCGGGTATCGTCAAGCGCGACTTTCCGCAGCACGCTGGCACGCTGACCGGCGTCTATACCATGGCATTATGCCTGGGCGCTGCCATGGCCGCGGGTGCCACCGTACCTTTGGCCCAGCATTTCGACGGCAGCTGGGCACTAGGGTTGGGCTTCTGGGTGCTGCCGGCCTTGCTGGCCATGCTGGTGTGGCTGCCACAGGCCCGCCAGGGGCATGGTCTGCACAAGGTGGCCTATCGCGTGCGAGGCCTGTGGCGTGATCCATTGGCCTGGCAGGTGACCCTGTACATGGGTCTGCAGTCATCACTGGCTTACATCGTGTTCGGTTGGTTGCCAACGATCCTGATCGGCCGCGGCCTCAGCCCGACCGAGGCAGGGCTGGTGCTGTCAGGGTCGGTAATCGTGCAGTTGATCAGCTCGCTCAGCGCCCCCTGGCTGGCCACCCGCGGCAAGGACCAGCGGCTGGCGATCGTGGTGGTCATGTCCGGTACGCTGGCGGGGCTGTTCGGTTGCCTGTATGCGCCACTTTCCGGACTGTGGGGGTGGGCCATTGTGCTGGGCCTGGGGCAGGGCGGTACCTTTGCCCTGGCGCTGACCTTGATCGTGCTGCGTTCGAAGGATGCCCACGTGGCGGCGAACTTGTCGAGCATGGCCCAAGGGGTGGGTTATACCCTGGCTTCGATGGGGCCATTTGCGGTGGGCCTGGTGCATGACCTGACTGGCGGCTGGGCGGCCCTGGGCTGGATTTTTGCGGTGCTGGGCGTCGGCGCCATCGTGTTCGGTCTGGGGGCCGGGCGGGCGCTGCATGTGCAGGTGACCAGCGAGAAAGTCTGAGGCCTGTTTTGCAGTACCGTCCTCTTACCCGCCAAGAGGACGGTACTGGCATAAGCCACCGGGGCAGATTATCGTGCAGCTTTCGAACCTAGGACGGACCAGCCCCCCATGAGCGATGCCAACCGCGCCCTGATCACCCGTTTCTACCAGGCCTTCCAGCGCCTGGATGCCGACGCCATGCTGGCCTGCTACAGCAACGATATCGTTTTCAGCGACCCGGTGTTCGGCACCCTGCGCGGCAAGGACGCAGGCGATATGTGGCGGATGCTCACTACTCGCGCCAAGGACTTCACCCTGACATTCGACAGCATACGCGCAGATGAGCACAGTGGCAGCGCGCACTGGGTGGCTACCTACCTGTTCAGCCAGACCGGGCGTATTGTGGTCAACGATATCCAGGCACGCTTTGTCATTCGTGATGGGCTGATTTGCCAGCATGACGACACCTTTGACCTGTGGCGCTGGTCGCGGCAAGCGTTGGGTATTCCTGGAATGCTGCTGGGGTGGTCGCCGCTGATGCAGAACAAGGTCCGCCTGCAGGCATTCAAGGGGTTGCGCGCATTCCAGCAGGCCCAGGGTGAGTGAAGTCGTCGAACCTGCTGTTGGTAAGCCCTGGTTCGTTTATCTGGTAAGGGCAGCCAATGGCTCGTTGTATTGCGGCATCAGCGATGACCCGCAGCGTCGGTTCGCCGCGCATCAGAAAGGGCAGGGCGCCCGCTATTTCAAGACCAGCCCGGCCCAGGCACTGGTCTATGTGGAGCAGTGGCCGGACAAGAGCGCGGCGCTGCGCCAGGAGCGGTTGGTGAAACGGCTGCGCAAGTCGGCGAAGGAGGCACTGGTGGCCTCCTTTGGCGGCTTGGGGGATATCAGTCCTTGCGGCGCTTCAGCTGATCCACCAACGTTGTTGGCAGCCCCTTGATGATCAAGGTCCCCGCCGCTTCGTCATACTCCACCTTGTCCCCCAGCAGATGCGCCTCGAAGCTGATCGACAGCCCCTCGGCACGCCCGGTGAAACGGCGGAACTGGTTGAGTGTGCGTTTGTCAGCAGGAATTTCCGGCGACAGGCCGTAGTCCTTGTTGCGGATGTGATCGTAGAACGCTTTGGGGCGATCCTCGTCGATCAGGCTGGACAGCTCTTCCAGCGTCACCGGCTCGCCCAGCTTGGTCTGGGTAGTGGCGTACTCGACCAGGGTCTGGGTCTTTTCGCGGGCAGATTCTTCCGGCAGGTCTTCACTTTCGACGAAATCGCTGAAGGCCTTGAGCAGGGTGCGGGTTTCGCCCGGGCCGTCGACGCCCTCCTGGCAGCCGATGAAGTCGCGGAAGTAGTCCGACACCTTCTTGCCGTTCTTGCCCTTGATGAACGAAATATACTGCCTGGAGTTCTGGTTGTTCTTCCACTCCGACAGGTTGATGCGTGCTGCCAGGTGCAGCTGGCCAAGGTCGAGGTGACGCGAAGGGGTCACGTCGAGCTCGGCATTCACCGCCACGCCTTCGCTATGGTGCAGCAGGGCGATCGCCAGGTACTCGGTCATGCCTTGCTGATAGTGGGCAAACAGGATGTGGCCGCCGGTGGACAGGTTGGACTCTTCCATCAGCTTCTGCAGGTGCTCGACAGCCACGCGGCTGAAGGCGGTGAAGTCCTTTTCTTCATCCAGGTACTGCTTCAGCCAGCCGCTCAGCGGGTAGGCCCCCGATTCGCCGTGGAAAAAGCCCCAGGCCTTGCCTTGCTTGGCGTTGTAGCTGTAATTGAGGTCGGCCAGCAGGTTTTCGATGGCATCGGAGGCAGCCAGTTCGGAGTCACGAGCATGCAGCACGGCGGGGCTGCCATCGGGCTTTTTGTCGATCAGGTGAACGATGCAATGACGGATTGGCATGGAATTCTCGGCGAGCTGCAAAAGTTGCCAAGTTTAACCTAGACCTGAGGTGATGCAGTGGCCGTATGTTGGCAGATATGTCTGTTGTTCGTTTTTTGTTCAATTTTGTGGTTTTTCAGCTGAAACCCCCGAAAAACCTGCATTTAATCAAAGTGCGAAGCGGATATTTATCCATTCCTGTGGTAGTTTTGCGCGGTCTTGCGCCCCTCGTGTGGCGCATTGCTGGCAGCACGCTTTCGCCGTGTCGAACCAAACGCCGATTTTCGTATCTACATACGCGATTGGCGCGGCCCTCCATTTCAAGGGGCTGGCCCGATAACGTCGTAGTTCGCTGCATAACCATCGAATTTGATAGGGAAGGAACACCACCATGGCATTGACCAAAGACCAACTGATTGCCGACATCGCCGAATCGATCGCCGCGCCAAAAGCCACCGCCAAGAATGCTCTGGAGCAACTGGGCCAGATCGTTGCCGACCAACTGGAAAACGGCGCTGAAATCACTCTGCCAGGCATCGGCAAGCTGAAAGTCTCCGAGCGTCCTGCCCGTACCGGCCGCAACCCTTCGACTGGCGCTGCCATCGAAATCGCTGCCAAGAAAGTCGTCAAGTTCGTTCCAGCCAAAGTGCTGACCGACGCCATCAACAAGTAATTGTTGTTTTGACGAAACCGCGCCCGGCTTGCCCGGGCGCGGTTTTTTCATGCCTGTGATTTACGCTGGGCGTGCCAGGTCTGGCGTGCGGCGTCGTCATGGAAGCTCCAGGCGACCATGCGGCTCTGTTTCTGTCCCTGGCCCATCTCAATGATGCGCACGGCCTTGGCGCCGGATTTCTTCAGTGCGGCTTCGATTCCTGGCAGGTTGCTGGCCTTGGACACCAGGCTGGTGAACCACAGCACCTGTTCGGCGTACTGCACGCTTTCGCCAACCAGCTGGGTGACAAAGCGGATTTCTCCGCCTTCGCACCACAGTTCATTGTTCTGGCCACCGAAGTTCAGCACCGGCAGCTTGCGTTTGGGGTCCTGCTTGCCGAGGTTCTTCCATTTGCGCTGGCTGCCGCGGGTGGCTTCGTCGCGTGAGGCATGGAAGGGCGGGTTGCACAGGGTCAGGTCGAAGCGTTCGCCCTCCTGCAGCAGGCCGCTGAGGATGTGCGCTCGGTTGGCCTGCTGGCGCAGGGAAATGGCTTTGCCCAGGCCATTGGCCTGGACGATAGCCTTGGCCGAGGCCAGAGCCACCGGGTCGATGTCTGAGCCGAGGAAGCGCCAGCGGTAGTCGCTGTGGCCCAGCAGTGGATAGATGCAGTTGGCCCCCACGCCGATGTCCAGCGCGCGCACTTGGGCGCCCCTTGGGACGTCGCCGGCATTGTCATCGGCCAACAGGTCGGCGGCTACGTGGATGTAGTCGGCACGGCCAGGAATGGGCGGGCACAGGTAATCGGCCGGGATGTCCCAGTGCTGGATGCCGTACTGGGCCTTGAGCAGTGCACGGTTGAACACGCGTACGGCTTCGGGGTTGGCAAAGTCGATGCTGGGCTTGCCGTGGGGGTTGGTGATGGTGAAACGGGCCAGATCAGGGTGGGCCTTGATCAGGCTGGGGAAGTCGTAGCGACCCTGGTGGCGGTTGCGCGGGTGCAGGGTGGGTTTGTTCGGGGTCATGGCAGTGTCCAGCCCTATACGAGCGGTGGCTTGAAGAACCTGGGGCTGCTATGCAGCCCTTTCGCGACACAAGGCCGCTCCCACAGGAGGGTGGCGCCTTGAGGGTTGGCGCCGTCCTGTGGGAGCGGCCTTGTGTCGCGAAAGGGCCGTGCAGCGGCCCCGACGGTCTCTCTAGTGATTACAGCGCAGCAATCCGCGCATGCTGCTCGGTGAAGTTGGCCAGGGCCTGTTCAGACTCGGCCAGCTTGGCGCGTTCTTTCTCGATCACCGCAGGCGGGGCCTTGTCGACGAAGGCTGCGTTGGACAGCTTGCCGCCAACACGTTGCACTTCACCTTGCAGACGCTGGATTTCCTTGTTCAGGCGCGCCAGCTCGGCATCCTTGTCGATCAGCCCGGCCATTGGCACCAGCACTTGCAGGTCACCTACCAGGGCGGTGGCCGACAGCGGCGCTTCGTCGGCATCACCCAGTACGGTGAACGACTCGACCTTGGCGAGCTTCTTCAGCAGCGCTTCGTTTTCCTGCAGGCGGCGCTGGTCGTCGGCGTTGGCGTTCTTCAGGAACAGCGGCAGCGGCTTGCCGGGGCCGATGTTCATTTCGGCACGGATATTGCGCAGGCCGACCATCAGTTCTTTCAGCCACTCGATGTCGCCTTCGGCAGCGGCGTCAATGCGTGCTTCGTTGGCCACTGGCCATGGCTGCAGCATGATGGTCTTGCCGTCGATGCCGGCCAGCGGCGCGATGCGCTGCCAGATTTCTTCGGTGATGAACGGCATGAACGGATGCGCAAGACGCAGTGCCACTTCCAGTACGCGCACCAGGGTGCGGCGAGTGCCGCGGGCGCGCTCTACCGGGGCGTTTTCGTCCCACAGTACCGGTTTGGACAGCTCCAGGTACCAGTCGCAGTACTGGTTCCAGATGAACTCGTACAGCGCCTGGCTGGCCAGGTCGAAGCGGAACTGCTCCAGCTGGCGGGTTACTTCGGCTTCGGTGCGCTGAAGTTGCGAGATGATCCAGCGGTCGGCCAGCGACAGCTCGTAGGCTTCGCCGTTCTGGCCACAGTCTTCACCCTTGTCCAGCACGTAGCGGGCGGCGTTCCAGATCTTGTTGCAGAAGTTGCGATAGCCTTCGACGCGGCCCATGTCGAACTTGATGTCGCGGCCAGTCGAGGCCAGCGAGCAGAAGGTGAAGCGCAGGGCGTCGGTGCCGTAGCTGGCAATACCTTCGGGGAACTCGGCTTTGGTCTGCTTGGCGATCTTCTCGGCAAGCTTGGGCTGCATCATGCCGCTGGTGCGTTTTTCCAGCAGGGCGTCGAGGGTGATACCGTCGACGATGTCCAGTGGGTCCAGCACGTTACCCTTGGACTTGGACATCTTCTGGCCCTGGCCGTCACGTACCAGGCCGTGCACGTACACGGTCTTGAACGGTACCTGCGGGGTGCCGTCTTCGTTCTTGATCAGGTGCATGGTCAGCATGATCATGCGCGCAACCCAGAAGAAGATGATGTCGAAGCCAGTCACCAGCACGTCGGTGGAGTGGAACTTCTTGAGGAATTCGGTCTGTTCCGGCCAGCCCAGGGTGGAGAACGTCCACAGGCCCGAGCTGAACCAGGTGTCGAGTACGTCGTCATCCTGGCGCAGGACCACGTCGGCGCCCAGCTTGTGCTTGGTGCGTACTTCTTCCTCGCTGCGGCCGACGTAGACCTGGCCAGCCTCGTCGTACCACGCCGGAATACGGTGGCCCCACCACAGCTGGCGGCTGATGCACCAGTCCTGGATATCACGCATCCAGGAGAAGTACATGTTCTCGTATTGCTTGGGCACGAACTGGATGCGGCCATCTTCCACGGCGGCGATGGCAGGTTCTGCCAGCGGCTTGGTGGAAACGTACCACTGGTCGGTCAGCCACGGCTCGATGACCGTGCCGGAGCGGTCGCCTTTCGGCACTTTCAGGGCGTGGTCGTCGATGCTGACCAGCAGGCCCTGGGCGTCCAGGTCGGCGACGATCTGCTTGCGCGCGACAAAGCGGTCAAGGTTGGCGTACTGGGCCGGCAGCTGGGTGTCGACCTGCTCGTTGACGCTGCCGTCGAGGTTGAAGGCCTGGGCGTTGGCCAGCACGAAGGCATTCTTGTCGAAGATGTTCAGCAGCGGCAGGTTGTGACGCTTGCCGACTTCGTAGTCGTTGAAGTCGTGGGCCGGGGTGATCTTCACGCAACCGGTACCGAACTCGGGGTCGCAATAGTCATCGGCGATGATCGGGATGCGGCGGCCGACCAATGGCAGCTCGACGAATTTGCCGATCAGTGCCTGGTAGCGTTCGTCGTTCGGGTTGACTGCCACGGCGGCGTCACCCAGCAGGGTTTCCGGACGCGTGGTGGCAACCACCAGGTAGTCCTGGCCTTCGGCGGTCTTGGCGCCGTCGGCCAGCGGGTAGCGCAGGTTCCACAGGTGGCCTTTCTCGTCGTGGTTTTCCACTTCGAGGTCGGAGATGGCTGTGTGCAGCTTGGTGTCCCAGTTGACCAGGCGCTTGCCGCGGTAGATAAGGCCGTCTTCATGCAGGCGCACGAACGCTTCTTTCACTGCTTCGGACAGGCCATCGTCCATGGTAAAGCGCTCGCGGCTCCAGTCTACCGACGAGCCCAGGCGGCGAATCTGGCGGCTGATGTTGCCACCGGACTGATCCTTCCATTCCCAGACCTTTTCCAGGAACTTTTCGCGGCCCAGGTCATGACGGTTCTGGCCTTTGGCTTCAAGTTGGCGCTCGACCAGCATCTGCGTGGCGATACCCGCGTGATCGGTGCCTGGCTGCCACAGGGTATCGCGGCCTTGCATGCGGCGGAAACGGATCAGGGCGTCCATGATCGCGTTGTTGAACCCGTGGCCCATGTGCAGGCTGCCGGTCACGTTCGGCGGCGGGATCATGATGGTGTAGGACTCGCCTGCACCTTGTGGAGCGAAATAGTTCTCGGACTCCCAGGTGTTGTACCAGGAAGTTTCGATTGCGTGCGGCTGGTAGGTCTTATCCATGCGCGGCGGGACCCTGTGCATTTATTCGGGAAAGCCGGGAAGTATAACCAAGCTGGGGGCCGCAGGCGACAAGCTGCTGACAACTGTCGGAACAGTGTCGCCTGCCTCGCGGGCAAAGCGCAGGCTTCGAACCTGTGGGAGCGGGCTTGCCCGCGAAGTAGGCGACACCGCTGCCCGGTTCTACTCGGAACGCTTGATCAGCCGCTCGATCCGCGCATCCAGCCGGCGCTTGATTTCGTTCTCGATATGCGGGGTGAAGTCGTTGATCACGTCTTGCATGATCATCTGCGCTGCGGCACGCAGCTCGCTTTCCAGGTGCAGCAGGGTGTCCTGGCGGCGGGCCTGCGGGTCGTCCTCGGGTTCGGCAGCGACCGGTTCGGCGGGCGCCGCGGGGGCGCTGGCGGTTTCGTCCAGCAGCAACGGAATCTGCTCTACCGTCTCGGTGAGCAGCGGCGGTTGCAGGTCGGCGTCGCCAAGCAGCTGACGGATCGACTCGAGGTCATCGAGCAGGTGGGCGGAATCGGGCAAAGGGGAGGGCTTGTCCATCGTCGTCAAAGTCGCTGTAAGCGGTGGTCTTGCAGAGCATAGCCCTGTTCACGGTAGAAACGGAATCGCTCTCGGGCTGATTGGCGGATAGCGGGCTCTTCAACGACGATTTCGGCCACCCGCTCGAACTGCCCGACAAAGCCCGGCACGCTGGCGCCGAGGTTGATCAGCAGACCACAGTGCTTACCTGCGTCGTCGGCCAGGCCCAGAACCACGCCAGTATCGGCATGCACCTCGGCCAGGTCGTGGGGCACGAAGGCCTCGCCCTTGAAGCGCCACAAGCGTTGGTCCAGTTCACTGCGCTGTTCTGCATCCTGGCAGTGCAGATAGACCTGGTGGCCGAGGCGCCAGGCCTTTTCGCACAGCTTGCAGGCGAAATCGAGCCGCGCCGACAGCGAGTCGGTGGGCAGAATGTAGAAGTCGACTTTGCTCATGGTGGGAATCGCCGGCCGGTGGCGCGCAAGGCACCACCGGATTCACGGCGTCAGGCGCCAGCGCGGTCCAGCAGGTACTGGGTCAGCAGAGGTACCGGGCGGCCAGTGGCGCCTTTGTCCTTGCCGCCACTGACCCAGGCGGTACCGGCGATGTCCATGTGCGCCCAGTTGTAGGCTTTGGCGAAGCGCGACAGGAAGCAGCCAGCGGTGATCGTACCGGCCTTCGGCCCACCAATGTTGCCCATGTCGGCGAACGGGCTGTCCAGTTGTTCCTGGTATTCATCGAACAGCGGCAACTGCCAGGCACGGTCGTCGGCGCGCTTGCCGGCATCGAGCAACTGCCCGACCAGGTCGTCGTTGTTGCCCATCAGGCCGGAGGTGTGGCTGCCCAGGGCGACGATGCAGGCGCCGGTCAGGGTGGCGATGTCGATGACCGCCTGCGGTTTGAAGCGCTCGGCGTAGGTCAGGGTGTCGCACAGCACCAGGCGGCCTTCAGCATCGGTGTTGAGGATTTCCACGGTCTGGCCGCTCATGGTGGTGACGATGTCACCCGGGCGGGTAGCACCGCCGCTTGGCATGTTCTCGGCGCAGGCCAGCAGGCACACCAGGTTGATCGGCAGTTGCAGTTCGAGCACTGCATGCAGGGTGCCGAACACACTGGCGGCGCCGCACATGTCGTACTTCATTTCGTCCATGCCGGCGCCTGGCTTGAGGCTGATGCCGCCGGTGTCGAAGGTAATGCCTTTACCCACCAGCACGAAAGGCTTGTCGGCCTTTTTGCCGCCCTGGTAATTGAGCACGATCAGGCGTGGTGGCTGGTCGCTGCCCTGACCCACGGCGTAGAACGCGCCCATGCCCAGGTCCTTGATCTTTTTCTCGTCCAGCACTTCAACCTTGAGGGCCTTGTGCGCCTTGCCCAGGTCTTTGGCCTGTTCGGCCAGGAAGCTTGGGTGGCAAAGGTTAGGCGGCAGGTTGCCAAGGTCGCGGGTGAAGGCCATGCCGCTGGCGATGGCGCTGGCATGCTTGACCGCGCGCTCGACTTCGGCCTGGCCGGCTTTGTCGGCCAGCAGGGTGACCTTTTTCAGCGCGCGCGGCTCGGCTTTCTGGCTCTTGAAGCGGTCGAACACATACTCGCCGTCCAGCAGGGTTTCGGCCAGCAGGCGGTACTTGCCGTAATGGGCGTCGCGGTTGCTGACCGCGATATCGTCCAGGGCCAGCACTGCGTCAGTGCCGTTCAGGCCCTTGAGCACGCCAGCGACACTGGTCACCAGTTTGCGCCAGGCGCGGTCGCCCATGGCTTCTTCCTTGCCGCTACCTACCAGCAGCACGCGCTCGGCCTTCAGGCCCGGGAGGTTCTGTAGCAGCAGGGTCTGGCCCGGCTTGCCGGCCAGGTCGCCGCGCTTGAGCACGGCGCTGATGGCCCCTTCGCAGGCCTGGTCGGCAGCCTTGGCAACAGCGCCGAGCTTGCGGTTTTCCCCTACCGGAAGGACCAGGGTGGCGGTTTTTACGGATGCAGCAGCTACGCTTTTTACAACCAGTTCCATGACAGGATCCCCGAATGATCGATACGAATGGCGCTGTGTGTTCCAGCGCTCTGGACGGGCCTGGCCGCGTCGTCGCGCACCAGCGGAAAAGCTGCCAGTTTGAGCCTGTGGCAAGCGTGCTGACAACCCCGATGTGCGCCTTCGTACGCGGCCAAGTGACAGGGGCGGTCAATCACAGGATAATGCGCGCACTTTACATGGAGGTTCGCCTTTGGCGAACCGGCATTGTTCTTGGATGTACTAAGTCATTGTTTGGCGCCATTGCATGGCTGTCCGCCCTGACAACCCAGGAGTGTCTGGTTTGATCGTCTTTCGTTATCTGTCCCGCGAGGTCCTGGTCACCTTGAGCGCCGTCAGCGCTGTGCTGTTGGTGATCATCATGAGCGGGCGCTTCATCAAGTACCTGGCCCAGGCTGCCCAGGGCGTGCTCGACCCGGGCGTGTTGTTCCTGATCATGGGCTTCCGCTTGCCAGGCTTCCTGCAACTGATCCTGCCTCTGGGGCTGTTCCTCGGCATCCTCCTGGCTTACGGGCGCCTGTACCTGGAAAGCGAGATGACCGTACTGTCGGCCACGGGCATGAGCCAGCAGCGCCTGCTGGGCATGACCATGGCACCGGCTGCCCTGGTTGCCCTGCTGGTGGCCTGGCTGAGCCTGAGCCTGGCCCCGCTGGGCGTGGCCCAGGTGCAGCAGATCATCAGCCAGCAGGACGCCCTGACCGAGTTCGATACCTTGGTGCCAGGCCGCTTCCAGACCTTGCGTGATGGTTCGCGGGTAACCTATACCGAGCAGTTGTCGGATGACCGTATCAACCTGGGCGGGGTGTTCATCTCCGAGAAGCGCTTCAACCAGGACAAGACCAAGGACCGCGCCCCGTCGGTGCTGGTCGCCGAGAAGGGCCACCAGGAAATCCAGGCCGACGGCAACCGCTACCTGGTCCTGGAGAACGGTTACCGCTACGACGGCAACCCGGGCCAGGCCGACTACCGCGCCATCAAATATGACACCTACGGTGTGCTGCTGCCCAAGCCGGAAGTCGCCGAGGAAGTGACCGAGCGCGAAGCGCTTCCCACTTCCGAACTGATCGGCAAGGAGGGCCTGCGTGAGCGTGCCGAGCTGCAATGGCGGCTGTCGCTGCCGATCCTGGTGTTCGTCGTCACCCTGCTGGCGGTGCCGCTGTCGCGGGTCAACCCGCGCCAGGGCCGCTTCCTCAAGCTGCTGCCGGCAATTCTTCTGTACATGGCCTACCTGACAATGCTGATTTCCGTACGCGGCGCCCTCGAGAAGGGCAAGCTGCCGATTGCCCTGGGCATGTGGTGGGTCCACGGCCTGTTCCTGCTGATCGGCCTTGGCCTGATGTACTGGGAGCCGCTGCGCCTCAAACGCGCCGCCCGCCGTGCGGAGGTGGCCCATGGCTAAGCTCGATCGCTACATCGGCCAGAGCGTGCTGCTGGCCATTCTGGCTGTGCTGGGGATCATCCTCGGCCTGGCTTCGCTTTTCGCCTTCATCGATGAGATGGGCGACCTGAGTGACACCTACACGTTGATGGAAGCGGGCAACTATGTCCTGCTTACCGCACCTCGGCGGCTGTATGAAATGCTGCCAATGGCCGCCTTGATCGGTTGCCTGATCGGTCTTGGCAGTCTGGCCAGCAGCAGCGAGCTGACCATCATGCGTGCGGCTGGCGTGTCCATCGGCCGTATCGTCTGGGCGGTGATGAAACCGATGCTGGTGCTGATGCTGGTTGGTCTGCTGATTGGCGAATATGTGGCTCCGGTGACCGAGAACAAGGCCCAGGCCGACCGTTCCCTGGCCCAAGGTGGTGGTGAAGCACAAAGTTCCAAGCGCGGTATGTGGCACCGCCAGGGCGAGGAGTATGTGCACATCAACGCCGTGCAGCCCAATGGCCTGCTGCTGGGCGTGACCCGCTACCGCTTCGACAGCGAGCGCAAGATTGTCACCTCGAGCTTTGCCCGCCGTGCGCAGTACCAGAACGACCACTGGCTGCTCGCTGATGTGCGTACCACCTACTTCCGTGGCGACCACACCGAGGTGGTCAGCGCGCCGGAGGAACGCTGGGATGTTTCGCTCACGCCAGAACTGCTCAATACCGTGATCCTCGCGCCGGAGTCGCTTTCGATTACCGGGTTGTGGGACTACATCCACTACCTGTCTGACCAGGGCCTGAACAACTCCCGCTACTGGCTGGCGTTCTGGACCAAGGTGCTGCAGCCGATGGTAACGGCGGCCCTGGTGCTGATGGCGATCTCGTTCATCTTTGGCCCGCTGCGTTCGGTAACCCTTGGTCAGCGTGTGTTCACGGGTGTACTGGTGGGCTTCGTGTTTCGCATTGGCCAGGACCTGCTCGGGCCTTCGAGCCAGGTATTCGGCTTCCCGCCGCTGCTGGCGGTAGTGATACCGGGGGGCATCTGTGCCTTGGCCGGCCTGTGGTTGTTGCGCCGGGCAGGGTAATAGCCTGAGGTACACAAGAAAGCCGACCTCAGGGTCGGCTTTTTCATGGGTGTTGATCTATTCCGGCCTCTTCGCGGGTAAACCCGCTCCTACAGGTACCGCGCAAGCATCAAGAAAGGGCCCGAACCGGCAACGCCAATCCTCTGGCTTATTTCTTCTGTTTAGGCACCCGCACCAGCTGGCTTTCCGAATAGATGTCATGCCAACCGCGCTTGCGCTTGTCGATCAGCACCCAGAAAAAACCCAGCCCCAGGCACAGCCACGAGGCGATCGATACGACGAACCGCAATAGCGCCTGCCACAGGCTGATGGCCGAACCATCGGCATTCTGCACCCGAACGCCCCATACCTGCATACCGAGCGTCTGCCCACCGTGGGTCCAGAACTTGGCAAAGAAGCCGAACAGCGCAAACAGCAATACCGTAGACAGCAGTGGGTCGCCATCCAGTGCGCCAGCCTCGGTCAGCTCGCGCATGCGTGCTTCACCGATGATCGACATCTGAATCATCTTGTAGGCGCCGGCGGTCACGATCAGCAACGCGGTGCACAGTAAAAAGTCATAGAACATCGCTGCCAGGCGCCGGCCCAGGCCGACCGGCGGAAAATCCCCCTGGGGTGTGAGTAGAGGCTTTGACATGCAGGACGCTCCGAAAGACGAGCCTACTATTCTACGGGCAAAAAAAAGCCCCTGCACTTGGCAGGGGCTTTTCAAAGTCTGGTGCTGGATTCAGACAGGTTGAACCTTGTCAGCCTGCATGCCTTTCTGGCCCTGGACTGCTTCGAAAGTTACTTGCTGGCCTTCTTTCAGGCTCTTGAAGCCGTTGCCTTCGATAGCGCGGAAGTGCACGAAGAGATCCGGACCGCTTTCTGGGGTGATGAAGCCGTAACCTTTTTCGTCATTGAACCACTTGACGGTACCCTTCTGACGCTCAGCCATTGTCTTATTTCCTATGAAACTTAAATTTTGATGACAGTTTCTTTCGCACTTTTTTGTAAGCGAAAGATTACTGGGCTGGGTTGCAGGAAGTAAGAGACGTCGAACGGGTTGTAGCAAATCTCGGCTACTGGCCCAGGTCACGAACTGTTGCGACCCATGCAAACACAGTGCAGTGACTCTACGCCAACTGCCGAGCGAAAAACAAGCCCTTGGTCGTATGGAAAACTGGCCGTTTGCCAATAACCGACCGATTTGTCGGAAACGGCATGGCGCCTGGCCTGGCGCCATGTTCAAAAGTTATTGGGCAGGTTCGAAAACGAATATGTCGACGCTGCCCAAAACCTTCACAAAGCCGTTTCAGCCACGGTAGTAACGTGGTGTCACGAAAGGCATTTTGCTGACTTTCAAGGCCACCTTCTTTCCACGCACCACGGCAAACAGTGCAGTGTCGAGTGCAGCATGTTCACTATCGATATAACCCATTGCGACAGGTGCAGCGAGTGTCGGGCCAAAGCCCCCACTGCATACTTTACCTACCGGTTTATCGTTTGCGTCGACAATTTCCGCACCTTCACGAACAGGCGTACGCTCCTGTGGCAACAGGCCAACACGTTTGCGCGCCACACCATCGCGCAGATGGGCGAAGATCGCCTCGGCACCAGGGAAGCCGGCAGCACGTGCACCCTCGGCACGGCGCACCTTGGAAATCGCCCACAGCAGGCTGGCTTCGATCGGCGTAGTCTCGCCGTTCATGTCGTGGCCATACAGGCATAGGCCGGCTTCCAGACGCAGCGAGTCGCGTGCGCCCAAGCCGATCGGCTGTACTTCCGGTTCGGCCAGCAGGCGGCGGGCCAAGGCGTCGGCAGCGCTCACCGGTACCGAGATCTCGTAGCCATCTTCGCCGGTGTAACCCGAGCGGCTGACGAAACAGTCCACGTCCAGCAGCTTTACCCGGCGGAACTGCATGAAGGTCATGCCGGCCACTTCTGGAGCCAGACGTTCCAGCACGTTGACTGCCGCCGGGCCTTGCAGGGCGAGCAGGGCACGGTCCTCGAACAGCGGCTGCACCTCGCAACGGCTGCCGATGTGCGTTTGCAAGTGAGCCAGGTCCTGCTCCTTGCAGGCGGCGTTGACTACCAGGAACAGGGCATCGTCGCCCAGGTTGGCAACCATCAGGTCGTCGAGAATGCCGCCTTGCTCATTGGTGAACATGGCATAGCGCTGCATGCCCACCGGCAGGTCGATGATATCCACCGGTACCAGGCTTTCCAGCGCCTTGGCAGCGTCAGCGCCACGCAGAATGATCTGGCCCATGTGCGAGACGTCGAACAGGCCGGCCTGCTCGCGGGTGTGCAAGTGTTCCTTGAGCACGCCCAGCGGGTACTGCACCGGCATGTCGTAGCCAGCGAACGGCACCATGCGCGCACCCAGTTCCAGGTGCAGAGCGTGCAGTGGGGTCTTGAGCAGTGTTTCGGACATCGATGACTCCTTGCTGTCATTGTCGGGTCAACATTCGATGATGTTGACGGCCAGGCCGCCACGGGCGGTCTCTTTATATTTGCTTTTCATGTCGGCGCCGGTCTGGCGCATGGTGCGGATGACCTTGTCCAGCGACACGTAGTGCTGCCCGTCGCCGCGCAGGGCCATGCGTACCGCGTTGATGGCCTTCACCGAGCCCATGGCATTGCGCTCGATGCAGGGCACCTGTACGAGGCCGCCGATCGGGTCGCAGGTCAGGCCCAGGTTGTGTTCCATGCCTATTTCGGCGGCATTCTCCACTTGCTGCACGCTGCCGCCCATCACTTCGCACAGCGCCCCGGCGGCCATCGAGCAGGCCACGCCGACCTCGCCCTGGCAGCCCACTTCGGCGCCGGAGATGGAGGCGTTTTCCTTGTACAGGATGCCGATGGCTGCAGCGGTGAGCAGAAAGCGCACCACCCCGTCCTCGCTGGCACCCGGCACGAAGCGCATGTAGTAGTGAAGGACTGCCGGGACGATGCCCGCTGCGCCGTTGGTTGGGGCGGTAACCACACGACCGCCGTAGGCGTTTTCCTCGTTCACCGCCAAGGCGTAGAGGTTGACCCAGTCGAGCACTGACAGGGCGTCACGCAGGCTGGCTTCCGGGTGGCCGCTCAGTTGGCGGTACAGGGCCGGCGCGCGGCGTTTGACCTTGAGCCCTCCCGGTAATATGCCCTCATGCTGACAACCTGCTGTGACGCAATCTTGCATCACCTGCCAGATGCGCAGCAGCCCGGCTCGGGTTTCTGCTTCCGGACGCCAGGCGGTCTCGTTGGCCAGCATGACCTGGCTCACCGACAGGTCATGCGCGGTGCAGTGGCCGAGCAGCTCCTTGGCGGTCTTGAACGGATAGGCCAGCACCGTAGTGTCCTCGACGATGCGGTCGTGGCCGGCAGCGTCCTCGTCGACCACGAAACCACCGCCTACCGAGTAGTACTCGCGGCTTCGGATTTGCAGGCCTGCGTCGTCGAATGCGCGGAAGATCATGCCATTGGGGTGGTAGTCCAACGGCTTGCGGATCATCGCCAGGTGCTGCTTTTCGATGAACGCAATGCTGTGCTCGCCCAGCAGGTTGATGCGTCCGCTGTCGCGGATGACCTGCAGCCGGGCGGGAATGCTGTCGGTGTCGATAATGTCCGGGTGTTCGCCTTCAAGGCCCAGCAGCACGGCTTTGTCACTGCCGTGGCCTTTGCCTGTGGCGCCCAATGAGCCATACAGCTCGGCCCTGACGCTGGCGGTGCCGGCAAGCAAGCCATCACGGCGCAGCCCTTCGGCAAACCGCGCAGCGGCACGCATCGGGCCGACCGTGTGGGAGCTGGAGGGACCGATGCCGATCTTGAACAGGTCGAAGACGCTCAGTGACATGTGGACCTCCTACCAGGTTGTTGGGCGGACGTTGAGCCCTGTAGGAGCGGGTTTACCCGCGAATGCGGCGGTACAGCCACCATCGCATTCGCGAGTAAACCCGCTCCTACACAGAGCCCGCCACCAAAGCCAGGTGGCGGGGAGGGGCTATCAGACGTCCTGATAGCTCTCGATCGACGGGCAGGCGCATACCAGGTTGCGGTCGCCGAACACGTTGTCGACCCGGCCGACCGGCGGCCAGTACTTGCCTTCCACCAGGCTCGCCAGCGGGTATACCGCCTGCTCGCGGCTGTAGCCATGGGTCCATTCGCCAACCAGCTCAGCCGCAGTGTGCGGTGCGTTTTTCAGCGGGTTGTCGTCCTTGTCCAGGCTACCGTCCTCTACCGCGCGGATTTCTTCGCGGATCTGGATCATCGCGTTGCAGAAGCGGTCCAGTTCTTCTTTGGACTCGCTTTCGGTCGGTTCGATCATCAGCGTGCCAGCCACCGGGAAGGACATGGTCGGGGCGTGGAAGCCGAAGTCGATCAACCGCTTGGCCACGTCGTCGACACTGATGCCGCTGGTGTCCTTCAGTGGGCGCAGGTCGAGAATGCACTCGTGAGCCACCAGGCCGTTACCGCCGGTATACAGAACAGGATAGTGCTCTTCCAGGCGGCGGGCGATGTAGTTGGCGTTGAGGATTGCCATTTGCGAGGCACGTTTGAGGCCGGCACCGCCCATCATGCGGATATACATCCATGTGATTGGCAGGATGCTGGCACTACCGAACGGCGCAGCGCATACCGCGCCCTGGGTGTTTTCCAGCTGTGCATGGCCTGGCAGGAACGGCGCCAGGTGCGACTTGACGCCAATCGGGCCAACGCCCGGGCCGCCGCCACCATGCGGAATGCAGAAGGTCTTGTGCAGGTTCAGGTGGGAAACGTCGCCGCCGAACTTGCCTGGCGCGCACAGCCCGACCATGGCATTCATGTTCGCGCCGTCGATGTACACCTGGCCGCCGTTGTCGTGGATGATCGCGCAGATTTCGCCGATCGCTTCCTCGAACACACCGTGGGTCGACGGGTAGGTGATCATGATTGCAGCCAGGCGTTCGCGGTGCTCGATGGCTTTGGCGCGCAGGTCCTCGACATCGACGTTGCCACGGGCGTCACAGGCGGTAACCACTACACGCATGCCAGCCATGTGTGCGGTGGCCGGGTTGGTGCCATGGGCCGACGACGGGATCAGGCAGATATCGCGGTGGCCTTCACCACGGCTGCGGTGGTAGGCGCGGATCGCCAACAGCCCGGCATATTCGCCCTGCGAGCCGGCGTTGGGCTGCAGCGACACGGCATCATAGCCGGTGGCCGCGCACAGCATGGCCTCCAGTTCGGTGGTCATCTGCAGGTAGCCCTGGCTCTGCTCGGCGGGGGCGAACGGGTGCAGGTTGCCGAACTCGGCCCAGGTGACCGGGATCATTTCGCTGGCGGCGTTCAGCTTCATGGTGCACGAGCCCAGCGGGATCATGCTGCGGTCCAGCGCCAGGTCCTTGTCGGCCAGGCGGCGCAGGTAGCGCATCAGCTCGGTTTCGCTGTGGTAGCGGTTGAACACCGGGTGTTCGAGGATGGCCGATTGGCGCAGCAGGGCAGCAGGCAGCAGGGAACCGGTGCTGGTGGCCAGTGCGGCGAAGTCAGGCTGTGCCTGCTCGCCACCCAACAGCTGCCACAGCGACTCGACGTCAGCCTGAGTGCTGGTTTCGTCCAGAGACAGCCCCACATGGGCGGCATCGATCTGACGCAGGTTGATGCCCTGGGCGCGTGCCTTGTCATGCAGGCTGGCAGTGGCACTGCCGGTGGCCAGGGTCAGGGTGTCGAAGGCGCTGGCACCTACCACCTGTACGCCCAGCGCCTTCAGGCCGGCGGCGAGGATCGCGGTCAGCGCATGGGTACGCTCGGCAATGCGCTTGAGGCCGGCAGGGCCGTGGTACACGGCGAACATGCTGGCGATGTTGGCCAGCAGCACTTGGGCGGTGCAGATGTTGCTGGTGGCCTTTTCACGGCGGATGTGTTGCTCGCGGGTCTGCATGGCCAGACGCAGGGCGGTTTTGCCGAAGCGGTCGATCGACACGCCGACCAGGCGGCCAGGCATGTCGCGCTTGAACGCGTCGCGGGTGGCAAAGTAAGCCGCGTGCGGGCCACCGAAGCCCAGTGGCACGCCGAAGCGCTGGGCGCTGCCGATGGCCACGTCGGCCTCGAATTCGCCCGGTGGGGTCAGCAGGGTCAGGGCCAGCAGGTCTGCCGCTACGGCGACCAGAGCGTTGGCAGCGTGGAAACGCTGCACGACCTCGCGGTAGTCGAACACTTCACCGTTGCTGGCCGGGTATTGCAGCAGGGCGCCGAAGAAGGCGCTGACATCGCCCAGCTCGCGCTCGTCGCCAACCACAACCTCGATACCCAGCGGCTCGGCACGGGTGCGCAGCACGTCGAGGGTTTGCGGGTGACAGTGCACGGAGGCAAAGAAGGCATGGCTGGACTTGTTCTTCGACAGACGCTTGCAGAAGGTCATGGCCTCGGCCGCAGCGGTGGCTTCGTCGAGCAAGGAGGCGTTGGCGATCGGCAGGCCGGTGAGGTCGCTGATCAGGGTCTGGAAGTTCAGCAGCGCTTCCAGGCGGCCCTGGGAAATTTCTGGCTGGTACGGGGTGTAGGCGGTGTACCAGGCCGGGTTTTCCAGCAGGTTGCGCAGGATCGGTGCCGGAGTGTGGGTGTTGTAGTAGCCCTGGCCGATGTAGCTTTTGAACAGCTGGTTCTTGCCAGCGATGGCCTTGAGTGCAGCGAGCGCATCGGCCTCGCTCTGGCCGTCGTGCGAGCCAAGCACGCTGGTGCCTTTGATGCTGTCGGGGATGACCGCAGCGGTCATGGCGTCCAGCGAGTCGAAGCCCAGTGCAGTGAGCATGGCCTGTTCGTCAGCGGCGCGCGGGCCTATGTGACGGGCGATGAATTCGTTGGCGGTGCCGAGGTTAATGGTCATGGCGGGTGTCCTCAGGCGTCGTCGTTGGCTTTGAGCAGGCGGTCGTAGGCGTCCTGGTCGAGCAGAGCGGTCACGGCTTCTGCATCGGCAGGGATGAAGCGGAAGAACCAGCCTTCGCCCATCGGGTCTTCGTTGACCAGTTCAGGGCTGTCTTCAAGCTGGCCGTTGACCTCGACCACTTCACCCGTCAGTGGCATGTACACGCCGCTGGCGGCCTTGACCGATTCGACGGTGGACGCTTCGCTGCCTTTCTCATACTGCTGCAACTCTGGCAGTTGCACGAAAACCACGTCGCCAAGGGCATTCTGGGCGTAGGCGGTGATGCCCACGGTGACGCTGCCATCGGCTTCGACGCGCAGCCATTCGTGATCTTCAGTGAAACGCAACTCGCTCATGGGGAATCCTCGGGAAGCAGGGCGTTGGGCGCGGTGGCGCCGCGCTCTTAGGGTAGGATTCCTTTAGCAATAATGCGGCCAATCTACAAAAATGCTTGTTTATCAATATGTTACGTGAATATCGGGTAAAGCCTTATCTTTTCTGTGGAATGATATCGTTACAGGTGCTCATCGGAGGAAAAGGGTTTGAGCATCAAACCCTTGTGCACCCACGTCGAGGCGGGACTGTATCGTTTTCGCTACATCGTAGCGAAAACGATACGGTTGATGCATGAACAGGGCAGGTGCCCATTGGCCTTCGGTCATTTCATTTTCAGCAGATGATCCAGCGAAAGCGCACCGGCGCCACGGGCGATCAGGAGCAGCAAGAGCCCTGCCCAAGTCAGGTGGGTGGGCCACGCATCGGGGTAGACGAACACTTCGATCACCAACGTCATGCCCAGCAGTGCCAGCGCCGATAGCCGGGTCATCAGCCCGAGCACCAGCAATAGCGGGAACAAGTGCTCAGCGTAGGCGGCCAGGTGCGCTGCAAGCCAGGGCGAGAGTAGCGGCAGCGCGTACTCGGTGCGGAACAGTTCGTAGGTGCCGGGTGTGAGGGTGAGGAAACCTTCCACTTTGGTGCGCCCGGAAAGAAAGAATATCGAGGCGATCCCGAGCCGGGCGACCAGGCACAACAGGTCATCGCTCAACCGGCGCTCGATGCTCTGCGCAACGTGGTTCCAGGCGCGCCGCAGGCTGCTGGCCGGGGGCGTGAAATCGGCACTAGCCATGGTGGTGTTCTCCTGTGAAGGCGAGTGGGCGAAAAGCCTGGGCTGTCATCAGGCGCCCGAGCATCTCGGTGAAGTCCAGGTCGGTTTCAGCGTGTCGCGCCAGGTCGGAGGCCTGCATCAGCGACTGTCCGGCCGCACAGGCCTTGAGGAACGCATGGCCACCTTTCCCCAGCGGCTGATGGCATACGCCATCAGCGGTGCCGACAAACAGTACCCCTTCGCCCACCCATGGCTGGTCTTGGGGCCAGGCAAGCTGCTCGCGGGCGCAGCGCCACAGGGTGTACACAGGATGCGCTTCGCACCAGTACCAGCGGGCACTGGCACGGGGGGCCAGGCAACCGTGATCCAGATCGCTGGGGGTCATGCCTGCCAGCTCGACAAGGTTCAGGCACGGTTCGTTCAGCGCGCTGAAGGCTTCTGTCCAACGCAGGTCCAGGCGCGCGACATCCGCCAGATACGGCACAGCATGCTGTGACTGAATGTCTTCGAGGAAATCCGGAAAGGTTGCGCCGTAGCAGATCAGCCGGGGATCGCTGGGGGGAAATTGCCGCGCATAGACTGCCGCGGTCTCATCCATCCAGGCGCGCCCGACGAGTGTGCACACGCTCGGAAAGTTCGCGCGCAGTGCTTCCACGCAGCCGGCCAGCACCGTGTTGCGATAAACCGCGAACGCCGCTTGTTCGGCCACTCCCGAAAGCTGGGGAGCAGGGCGGGAATAGAGTGCCTCGATGAATGCGTGCTGGAACTGACCAAGGGAAAGGTTCATGGCAATGCACCTGGGCAAGTCATGATCGACTGTGCGATGGACCGTTCAGCAAGCAGTTCGGTGAACGGGGGAAGCTTGTCGTCACGTTCAATGAGTGTCGGGCGCGGGCCGACACGGGAAACCAGTTGGCGGTACAGCGCCCACACAGGCTCCGCCACCTGCGCATCATGAGAGTCGATCAACAGGCTGCCTTGGTCATCATCGCTGTGCCCGGCCAGATGAACTTCTGTGATGGTTTGCGCTGGAAAGCGGTCCAGGTAGGCAGTTGCCGAGAACCCCAGATTGTGAGCACTCACATAGACGTTGTTGATGTCCAGCAGCAGACCACAACCCGTGCGGCGTGTCAGTTCGCCAAGAAAGTCGATCTCGTCCCAGTCATGGCCCTGCAGTTGCAGGTAATGACTGGGGTTTTCGATGGATATCCGCCGGCCCAATACCTCCTGGCATCGCTGGATGTTTTCAGCGATGCGGTTCAGAGCCTCGTTGCTGCGCGGAAATGGCAGCAGGTCTGGATGGTAGTGCCCCTGCCAGGTGGACCAGGCCAGGTGCTCTGATACAAGTACCGGTTCGATTTGATCGCACAGTGCGCGCAGACGCTGCAGATGCGCCTGATCAGGGGGCGCGTCAGCCGCCAGCGAAAGTGCCACACCATGCAATGAGACCGGGTGCTGCTCTGCGATGCGGTTCAGCCAGGCAAGGCGAGGGCCACCGACCATGTAGTTCTCCGGGTGAGCTTCAAACCAGAGCCCTTCGAGATTGCACGCCAGCGCCTGGTCGTAGTGCTCGGCCTTCAGGCTGATTCCGGCGCCCATTCGTGCGTCTGCGTTCATGGTCGGTTTCCCCTGATCAAGATTTGATAGGTGTCAGCGAGCCCATGCCGGCAGGTGTCTTGATCGATGTGCAGGTGCCGGCGGGGACGTTTTTCCAGTGCATGCCGTCGTAGTCTTTCTTCGCACTGCCGGCGCAGCTGGTGCCGGCGCCGGCCTTGCAATCGTTCTTTCCTGCCATGGCGACGCCGTAGCATTTTTCCATGGCAGTGCCACTGCCTGCGGGTTGCGTGCTGTCGGCCGCCATGGCGACGCCTGCAAGCGAGGCAAGAGCGAGCGCTGCGGTGGTGAGGGCGAGGGTTTTCATGGGTCAATCTCCTGAGAGTGTGGCCGTGGTCTATACCGGCGGCTCATGGAGTAATTCGTGCCTCGCGTAAAAAGGGTTACAGCCTTGGGCGAATTTTTTTCAGGGCGTGTCTTCCCAAGCTGATGTCGAAGCCAAGGGCATGGCATATTTGCAGCACCTGCGTGCCACACGCCGGGAGCGGATGAATCAAGTCAATTGTATTCAGGGTGTAACCCAGGCGGCCCATGCAGCGAACTAACTCACAGGATGAGCTCGAGGCTCGCGAGGCCCGGTTGAAAGCACTGTTGCTTCGAGGGCTGACAGGCGACCAGCTGGCCTATCAGGATTTTCTCGGCACGCTTGCGCTGCATGTACGTGCGTTTCTGCGCAGCCGTCTGAGCAGGCGGCCGGCCGAGATAGAGGACATGGTGCAGGATGTGCTGCTGGCAGTGCATAACGCGCGTCACACTTACCAGGCACAGCAGCCTTTGACGGCCTGGGTGCATGCGATCGCCCGTTACAAACTGGCGGATCATCTGCGAAGTGTTTCACGTCGCGAAGCCCGGCATGATGTTCTGGACGATGATGCGCAACTGTTTGCCATCTCGGAGGTTGAATCAGCCGAGGCCAGCCGAGACCTGACCAAGCTGCTCAAGCAACTGCCAGAGCGGCAACGACTGCCGATTGTTCATGTCAAGCTGGAGGGGTTGTCTGTCGAAGAGACGGCACAACTTACCGGGCTTTCCAGTTCAGCGGTAAAGGTTGGGATACATCGAGGTCTGAAAGCGCTATCCAGGCTGATTGGAGGAGCCAACAACCATGAAGACTGACGATTTGATTGCCTTGCTGGCCGCAGGCGAAGGGCCAGTGCCGCGCCACGCCGTTGGCAGGCGGATGGCAGTGGCTGTGCTGGGCGGGCTGACCGCAGCACTGCTGCTGACTATTACCCTTTACGGTGTACGCAGTGATATCACAGAGGTCGCACAAACCCCGCTGTTCTGGGGCAAAGTCGCCTTTCCGACCAGCTTGGCGTTGATCGGGCTGTGGTTGACGAGCCGCTTGGCCAGGCCAGGAGGGAAGGGCGCTGCAGGCTGGACGATGCTTGGCTTGCCACTGCTGCTGGTCTGGTGCGGGGCGGCCATCAGTATCGCTGGGGCGCCTGTGGATGCGCGCGCCGACCTGTTGTTCGGGCGCACATGGCGTACCTGCGCACTGAATATCGCATTGCTGTCGGTGCCGACCTTTGTCACCGTGTTCTGGGAGCTGAAAGGCCTGGCGCCCACCCGGTTACGGTTAGCGGGTGCTGCTGGTGGCCTGCTGGCGGGTTCGACTGCAACGGTGGTCTACTGCCTGCATTGTCCGGAAATGGGCGTACCGTTCTGGGGTGTGTGGTATGTCCTTGGCATGCTTGTTCCGACGGTGATCGGTGCCTGGTGGGGGCCCCGCATGCTGCGTTGGTAGGCTGTACTGGCAGGCCCCACACAACTCAGAACGACTTTCTGATTGCCTGCCCTGTCACTCAAGGGACTTTTGAAATTGCTTAACCCGCAATGAACCAGGGTAATGCCAGGGTAGGCCCATCAGTGGGGCGAGCCCCAGTCTTGTTGCCTGGCCGATACCCATGGTGTTCTGAACCATTGGCAAACCCTTCACCAGTTCAAACATCGGGGGCTCTTAGTTCAGGGTGACATGTGAAATTACAATGTCACCCTTTTACGGAGAGCACACCAGTCAAATGCGGCTGAGCGGCCAGGAAAATTCCGATTCAATTACGGGTTTTGACCACAGCCGTCATGGTTTTCCGGGTATTCCATATTTACGCAGCCGCTGGGCAATAGCCGTGTGCGAAGTTTGCAAGCGTCCGGCCAGTTGCCGTGTTGACGGGTAGCTGGCATACAAGCGCTGCAACAGTTCGCGCTCGAAATTACCCACGGCCTGTTCCAGGCTGGCCACTTCGCCATCTTGCCCACGTGCCACCGAGGTGCCGGCGATGTCCAGGTCGCCGATATCCACCAGGTTACCCTCGCAGATGGCAGCAGCGCGGAAGATCACGTTCTGCAACTGGCGCACATTGCCCGGCCAAGGGTTGGCCAGCAGTGCCGAATGGGTGGATGGGGTCAGCCGGCAGGCTGGGCGCTGGATCTGTGTGCACGCCTGCTGCATGAAGAAGTGCGCCAGCATCAGGATGTCCTGGCCACGGTCGCGAAGCGGCGGTACCTCCAGGTTAAGCACGTTCAGACGGTAGAACAGGTCTTCGCGGAAGCTGCCTTCGGCGACCATGCGCTCCAGATCGCGGTGGGTGGCGCTGATGATGCGCACATCCACCTTCACTTCGCGGTCGCCACCCACCCGGCGGAAGCTGCCGTCGCTGAGAAAACGCAGCAGTTTGGCCTGCAGGTATGGCGACATCTCACCAATTTCATCAAGGAATACGGTGCCTTGGTTGGCCAGTTCCATCAGCCCAGGCTTGCCACCTCGTTGCGCGCCGGTAAAGGCCCCGGGTGCATAGCCGAACAGTTCGCTTTCGGCCAGGCTCTCGGGCAGCGCGGCGCAGTTCAGGGCCAGGAACGGGGCCGCGTGGCGGCTGCTGACAGCATGGCAGGCGCGGGCTACCAGTTCTTTGCCGGTGCCGGTCTCGCCATGCACCAGCAGCGGCGCATCGAGCGCCGCCACGCGTAAGGCGCGGGCTTTGAGGGTGCGGATGGCCGGCGACTCGCCCAGCAAGGCATCGAAGCCTTCGGCGTGATCGTGGTGCAGGGCCGACAGGCGTTCGCCCATGCGCGAGGGTGGGTACAGCGTCAGCAGGCCGCCGGCGTTGGTGATCGGCATGGCGTCCAGCAGCAGGCTATGGCCGTTCAGCTGCATTTCGCGCATGGGCAGGTGGAAGTTGTTGTCCAGCAGCGCTTGCAGCAGTGCGGGGTCGCCAAACAGTTCACCCACCGAGCGCCCGGCAGATTCGCGACCGCACAGTTCGATCAGCGCCGGGTTGGCCAACAGCACCAGGCCTGCGCTGTCCACCGCCAGCACCGGGTCGCTCATGGCGGCCAGCAGGGCATCGAGTTGCAGGTGGCGGCGCTGGCCTGGGAGGATGTCGACCACGTCCACCGATTGCACGCCGTGTACTTCGAACAGCGCGTCGTGCAGTTCTTCGAGTACGGCGGGGCTGAGGGTAGGGGCGTCGATGTAGACGTTCGGCGGGACCATCTCCACGGCGTCCAGGTTGAGGTTGCGGGCACCGAGCAGGGCGAGGACTTCCTGGGTGATGCCGACGCGGTCGATGAAGCTGACGTGGATGCGCATGGGGTTCGAACAGTTGGCGACGGAGGTCGTCAGTATGCCCTGAGACGGGGGTCAGGCCCAAGGTTGGCGGTGGCGCATTCGCGGGCGCGCCCGCTCCCACAGGATTGCTGCTGTAGGGGCGGGCTTGCTCGCGAAAAGGGTCACTCCAGATGTTCAGGCTTGATCGGGTCGCCCGATTTCACATCGAGCTTTTCGCGAATGTCCGCAAACATATGGTCATAGAGCTTGTGCGGCGAGCTCAGGGTCTCGAATTTCTTCGGCGGCGCCAGATACGACTGCGCCTTGCGGGTCAGTAGCATGAGGAAGCTGGGCAAGACCTGGTCCTTGGCGAGGAAGAACTTTTCTTCCACCGTCTTGCCTTCGATGCTGCCATGCATGTGGAATTGAATGCCTCTGCCTTCCTTGGGGTCCGACACGGCCTCGTACTCGATGTTCAGGTCATAGCTGTGGTCGGCGTGGTTCAGCGCAGTGCGCTCGATGTGTACATGACCGGAGTGATACTGGGCCATGGCTATCTCCTTTGGAAGGTTGAAAATGGCGGGCCGCGTAAGCCCGCCTGCTGCATTCAACGGTAGCTGATGCCCGGCTTCTCGGTGGAAACCCGAGTGCCGGCTTTGCCTTTGACGATGCCTTCGATGTTCTCCAGCGAACTGATCACCGCCACCTTGCCGGTGTTGCGGGCAAAGTCGCAGGCGGCCTGCACCTTCGGCCCCATGGAGCCGGCGGCAAACCCCAGCGTTTCCAACGCGTCCGGGTGGGCCTGGGCGATGGCCTTCTGCGTCGGTTTGCCCCAGTCAATGTAGGCTGCATCGACGTCGGTGGCGATAATCAGAAGGTCGGCTTCCAATTGCTCGGCCAGCAGCGCCGAGCACAGGTCTTTGTCGATCACCGCCTCGATGCCTTTGAGCTTGTGGTTTTCATCGTACATGGTGGGGATGCCGCCACCGCCTGCGCAAATCACGATGCTGCTTTTTTCCAGCAGCCACTTGATCGGGCGAATTTCGAAGATGCGCTTGGGTTTCGGGCTGGCTACCACGCGGCGGTACTTGTCGCCGTCGGCCTTGACCACCCAGCCCTTTTCCTTGGCCAGGCGCTCGGCCTCTTCCTTGCTATAGACCGGGCCGATGAACTTGGTCGGATCCTTGAAGGCCGGGTCGTTGGCGTCCACTTCCACTTGGGTGAGCAAGGTGGCGAAGGGCACCTCGAAGGCCAGCAGGTTGCCCAGTTCCTGTTCGATCATGTAACCGATCATGCCCTCGGTCTCTGCACCCAGCACGTCCAGCGGGTAGGCCTCGTCTGGCTTGTACGACAGGGCCTGAAGCGACAGCAGACCCACTTGAGGGCCGTTGCCGTGGGCGATGACCAGTTCGTTGCCAGGGTGAATCTTGGCGATCTGTTCGGTGGCGGTGCGGATATTGGCGCGCTGGTTGTCAGCGGTCATGGGCTCGCCGCGACGTAGCAGGGCGTTGCCGCCCAATGCAACAACGATACGCATGTGGAATGTCCTTTAGCGAAAGAATGAATGGACTGTCGCTGCACGGAGGCTGCGGAGTTCGCTGTGGGAGCGGGCATGCCCGCGAAGAGGCCAGACCTGACATCATCGATGATGCGGCTGACGCCTTCGCGGGCACGCCCGCTCCCACAGGGACTGCGGGCTACTTATAGATCAGCCAGGGTCGATACCAGGATCGCCTTGATCGTGTGCATGCGGTTTTCCGCCTGCTCGAAGGCGATGCACGCTGGCGACTCGAACACGTCGTCGGTCACTTCGATACCGTTTGCCAGGTCCGGGTATTGTTCGGCGATCTGCTTGCCTACCTTGGTGTCGGAGTTGTGGAATGCCGGCAGGCAGTGCATAAACTTGGTCCGTGGGTTACCGGTGGACTTCATCAGTTCGGCATTCACCTGATAAGGCTTGAGCTGCTTGATGCGCTCACCCCAGGCTTCGATCGGCTCGCCCATCGATACCCACACGTCGGTATGGACAAAGTCGACCCCCTTGACCGCGGCTTTCGGGTCTTCGGTGAGGGTAATGCGTGCGCCGCTTTCTTCAGCGTACTGCTTGCAGCGCTCGACCAGGTCGTCGTGTGGCCACAGTGCCTTGGGCGCGGCGATGCGCACATCCATGCCAAGCTTGGCGCCGATCAGCAGCAGCGAGTTGCCCATGTTGTTGCGGGCATCGCCCAGGTAGGCGTAGCTGATGTCGTGCAGCGGCTTGTCGCTGTGCTCACGCATGGTCAGCACGTCGGCGATCATCTGGGTTGGGTGATATTCGTCGGTCAGGCCGTTGAACACCGGTACGCCGGCGAACTTGGCCAGCTCTTCGACGATTTCCTGCTTGAAGCCACGGTACTCGATGGCGTCATACATGCGCCCGAGCACACGGGCGGTGTCCTTCATGCTTTCCTTGTGGCCGATCTGCGAAGAGTTGGGGTCGATGTAGGTGACGTTGGCGCCCTGGTCATAGGCCGCAACTTCGAAGGCGCAACGGGTACGGGTGGAGGTTTTTTCGAAGATCAGGGCAATGTTGTTGCCCTTCAGGTGCTGCTGCTCGGTGCCCGTGTACTTGGCCCGCTTGAGGTCGCGGGACAGGTCCAGCAGGTAGCGCAACTCACGGGTGGTGTGGTGTTCCAGGCTGAGCAAGTTGCGGTTGTGAATATTGAACGCCATGACAGTTTCTCCTTGAGTTCGGTGATGTCCCGGCCGGCACTTCATGGGTGCGGCCGGGCGTGATGGTCGTTAGTAGTCGATCGGGTCGCGCACGATCGGGCAGGTCATGCAGTGGCCGCCGCCCCGGCCCCGGCCCAGTTCGCCGGCGCTGATGGTGATGACCTCGATGCCGGCCTTGCGCAGCAGGGTGTTGGTGTAGGTGTTGCGGTCGTAGCCAATGACTACGCCCGGCTCGATGGCCACCACGTTGTTACCGTCATCCCACTGTTCGCGCTCGGCGGCGAAGCTGTTGCCGCCGGTTTCGACCACGCGCAGCTGGACG
The DNA here is from genome assembly GCF_017875935.1 of Pseudomonas sp. BP6. Taxonomy (NCBI): domain Bacteria; kingdom Pseudomonadati; phylum Pseudomonadota; class Gammaproteobacteria; order Pseudomonadales; family Pseudomonadaceae; genus Pseudomonas; species Pseudomonas sp. BP6. The sequence goes on along the minus strand of NZ_JAGINI010000001.1, from coordinate 4,202,892 downwards.
CCCAGCTGCTCGCCCACCACTTCGATGAACGACTTGTTGATGCGGCGTACATCCATACCGTAAGGCTTGCTTTCGTCCGGGCGGATGATGAATGGCACAATCTCTTTCACCACTTCCGGGAAGACCGTGACCAGGTCGCGGTCGCAGAAGCTGAATACAGTGTCCAGGTGCATGGCGGCGCGAGATTTTGGCAGGCCGGCGACGATCACTTCCTTGACGGCGCCCTTGGCGAACAGGTTTTGCGCCAGTTGGCCGATGGCCTGGCGCGAGGTGCGCTCGCCCATGCCGATCAGCACGATGCCATTGCCGATCGGCATCACATCACCGCCTTCGAGCGTGGCATTGCCATGGTCCTTGTCCGGGTCGCCATACCACACCTGGAAGTCGGCCTCGGTGAACTCCTTGTGGAACTTGTAGATGGCGGTGGTCAACAGGGTTTCCTGGCGACGCGCCGGCCAGTACATCGGGTTCAGCGTCACGCCGCCGTAGATCCAGCAGGTGGTGTCGCGCGTGAACTGGGTGTTGGGAAGTGGTGGCAGGATGAAGCTGGAGTGGCCCAGGTAGTCGTTGTACATCTTCACGACTTCGGCGCCTTCGCTCTGCGGCAGGTCCTGACCTGCCACGCCGCCGATCAGGAACTCGGCCAGGTGGCGTGGCTCCAGGCCTTCGAGCCAGCTGCGCACTTCGTTGGTCAGGCCTACGCCGACGGTGTCAGGGGTGATCTTGCGGTCGAGGATCCACTTGAGCGCCTCTTTGTTCTGAACGATATCGGTCAGCAGGTTGTGCATCTCCAGCACATCCACGCCACGCTCGCGCATCTTGGTGACGAAGTCGAAATGGTCACGCTTGGCCTGGTCGACCCAGATCACATCGTCGAACAGCAGTTCGTCACAGTTGCTCGGTGTCAGGCGCTTGTGCGCCAGGCCCGGGGCGCAAACCATCACTTTGCGCAGTTTGCCGGCTTCGGAGTGGACACCGTACTTCTGTTTTTCAGCGGACATGGTTTCATTCCTCCAATTGATCGAAGACGTGGGTCAAAGGGTCAGGAAGCCGTCATACAGACCAAAGGCTGCCACCAGGGCGCCAATGACCACGGCTGCGAAGATCAGCTTTTCCACGTTGGTGAAGACCGGTTGGCCCACCTCACGCTTGGCCTTGGCGAACAGGATCGCGCCAGGTGCGTAGAGCAGGGCCGAGAGCAGCAGGTATTTCACGCCACCGGCGTACAGCAGCCAGACGGCGTACAGCAGGGCGATACCACCGATGAGCAGGTCCTTCTTGCGTTCGGCCAGGGCCTGTTCGTAGGTTTCGCTGCGCAATGCCAGCAGGAACGCATAGGCTGCCGACCACAGGTAGGGCACCAGGATCATCGAGGTGGCGAGGTAGATCAGGGACAGGTAGGTGCTGTTTGAGAACAGCGTGATGACCAGGAAGATCTGCACCATGGCGTTGGTCAGCCACAGGGCGTTGGCCGGTACCTGTTTGGCGTTCTCGCGGCGCAGGAACTCCGGCATGGTGTGGTCCTTGGCGGCGGCGAACATGATCTCGGCGCACAGCAGCACCCACGACAGCAGCGCCCCGAGCAGCGAGATGACCAGGCCGACGCTGATCAGCACCGCCCCCCAGTGGCCGACCACATGCTCCAGCACGGCAGCCATCGACGGGTTCTGCAGCTTGGCCAGTTCCGGTTGAGTCATGATGCCCAGCGACAGCACGTTGACCAACACCAGGAACAGCAGCACGGTCACGAAGCCGATCACCGTTGCCTTGCCCACGTCGGTGCGTTTTTCCGCCCGCGCCGAGAAGATGCTCGCGCCCTCGATGCCGATGAACACCCACACGGTGACCAGCATCATGTTGCGCACCTGGTTCATGACACTGCCAAGCTCTGGCGTGCCCACCGCCCAGATATCGGCGGTGAAGATGTCGAGCCTGAAGGCGAACAGGCAGATCAGGGCGAACAGCACCAGCGGCACCACTTTGGCCACCGTGGTGACCAGGTTGATGAAGGCCGCTTCCTTGATGCCGCGCAGTACCAGGAAGTGCACCGCCCACAACAGGATCGACGCGCCAATGATGGCGGCCGGGGTGTTGCCTTCACCGAAAATCGGGAAGAAGTAGCCCAAGGTGCTGAACAGCAGCACGAAGTAGCCGACGTTGCCCAGCCAGGCACTGATCCAATAGCCCCAGGCCGAGGAAAAGCCCATGTAGTCGCCGAAGCCGGCCTTGGCATAGGCATACACCCCGCCATCCAGATCAGGCTTGCGGTTGGCCAGGGTCTGGAACACAAAGGCCAGGGTCAGCATGCCGACCGCAGTGATCGCCCAGCCGATCAGCACGGCCCCGACCCCTGCGCTGGCGGCCATGTTTTGCGGCAGCGAGAAGATACCGCCGCCAATCATCGAGCCGACGACAAGTGCAACTAACGCGCCGAGCTTTAGTTTTCCGGATGAATCAGACATTTAACAACTCCTGCCAGGAGAAAGTTGACGACAGAATAGATCCGACGCCTTTGCCTTGAGCTGACTTGCGTCAGTTTAAGGCGCCGTAAAGGAAGGAAATTTCCTTCACGGGTGCTCCTGGAGAGTGCCGACAGCTTGAGCTGCAGGCCTTGAATGCTGGCACCTCCATGTCCTTTTAGAGCAAACGCTCTGTTCAGCCTGCGATGCTTGAAATTAGCCGCTTTTGTCGCTTTCGCAAATTTTTCACCAGAAATTCGAGTTTTATCAGTTTCTTTTCCAGTTGCCAGACTGCTGCTAGTTTTGAGAGAGCAGGTACATAGACAAAGCAGTTATTAGTGATAGAGGTTGAATGTACGGCTTCAGTATAAGTAACCATATTGATATAGCCCGCAAGGCTGTTTCAAACGCATGACAAGGTTTGAAAAAGGGAGGCTCATGAGCGAACCGGGACAGAAGCTGCGCCTGGGCGCGTTGATCGCGCTGGTGGTCGGGTCGATGATTGGCGGTGGTATCTTCTCGCTGCCGCAGAACATGGCCGCGCGTGCCGATGTGGGCGCCGTGCTGATCGGCTGGGCGATCACCGCGGTCGGCATGCTGGCCCTGGCCTTCGTGTTCCAGACCCTGGCCAACCGCAAGCCGGAACTGGACTCGGGGGTGTATGCCTACGCCAAGGCCGGCTTTGGTGAGTACATGGGCTTTTCCTCGGCCTGGGGCTACTGGATCAGCGCCTGGCTGGGCAACGTCGGTTATTTCGTGCTGCTGTTCAGCACGCTGGGCTTCTACTTCCCGGTGTTCGGCGAAGGCAACACACCCATCGCCATCGGTTGTGCCTCGCTACTGTTGTGGTCGGTACATTTTCTGGTGTTGCGCGGCATCAAGGAGGCGGCCTTCATCAACCAGGTCACCACAGTGGCCAAGGTGGTGCCGTTGCTGATTTTCGTGGTGATCGCTGCATTTGCCTTCCGCGCCGATATCTTCACCCGGGATATCTGGGGTTTGAGCAACCCACAATTCGGCAGCGTGCTGGAGCAGGTGCGCAATATGATGCTGGTGACCGTATTCGTGTTCATCGGCATAGAAGGCGCAAGCGTGTATTCCGGGCGCGCTCAGCGTCGGTCAGACGTGGGCAAGGCCACGGTCATCGGTTTTCTGGGTGTGCTGGCGCTGCTGGTGTTGGTCAACGTGCTGTCGCTGGGCATCATGACCCAACCGGAACTGGCCGGGCTGCAGAACCCCTCACTGGCCTCGGTGCTGGAGCATATCGTCGGCCCCTGGGGCGCCTTGCTGATCAGCCTCGGCCTGGCGGTCTCGCTGCTTGGCGCATTGCTGTCTTGGGCGCTGCTGTGTGCCGAGATCCTTTACGCCACGGCGCGGGACAAGACCATGCCGCGCTTTCTGGCCAAGGAAAACGCCAACCATGTGCCGGCCAATGCCCTGTGGCTGACCAACTGCATGATTCAGGGTTTCCTGCTGATTACGCTGTTCTCGGCCGGTACGTACACCAGTCTGATCTACCTGGCCTCGTCGATGATCCTGGTACCCTATCTGTGGTCTGCGGCGTATGCCGTGCTGCTGGCGATGCGCGCAGAAACCTATGCCGGGCAGCCGAGGTTGCGGCGCAAGGACTTGTTGGTGGCGCTGGTTGCCCTGCTGTATGCCGTGTGGCTGCTGTATGCCGGCGGGCTCAAGTACCTGCTGCTTTCGGCGCTGCTGTACGCCCCCGGCGTCATCTTGTTCGCGAGGGCCAAGCATGAGCAGGGGCAGACGTTGTTCACTGCCTGGGAAAAGCTGATTTTCGCCGCCGTGCTGGTGGGTGCCGCGCTGGCGGCCTATGCCCTGTATTCAGGGCTGCTGAGCTTGTGACGGGGCAGGGCAGGCGTGCTCCGGGCGTGACCAGATCCACAGGTTGCCCAAGGTCATCCCGGCGATTGCCAGGAATACCGGCCAGTGGTGTTCCAGAAAGGTCAGCATCAGGCCCGCACACAGCAGCATGCTGATGGTTGCGCTGACCTTGGCCCGGCGCTGAATCACCTTGCCGTTGCGCCAGTTATGCAGAATTGGCCCGAACAGCCGGTGGTTCTCCAGCCATGCCGACAGGCGCGGTGAACTGCGCGTGGCGGCCCAGGCGGCCAGCAGGATGAACTCGGTGGTCGGCAAACCAGGAATCACAATGGCGACCAGGCCCACCCCGAGGCTCACGTAGGCCAGGATTCCATACAACAGGCGGGCGAGTTTCGAGCGGGCTGGTTGGGTCATGTTCTCACTGCATAAAACGGTTCGGCCACCGAAGGGGTGGCCGGCTACGGCGTATCAGACCAGCGCGGCATCCGCAGCGTAGGCGTGCTTGAGCAACTCGGTGAAGCGCTCGAAGGCGGCCACTGCACCGCGTTCGGCAGCCGCTTCCTCTTCAGGCGAGAGCGCCAGGCCATCGAGGATGCGGGTGAACTGCTTCCAGCCTTCGGCACGGCCACCGACGGGCTCGCCCAGGTGACGGGCACCGAAGCTGTCGGACAGTTCCAGGGCCACGGCACGCTTGATCAGAAACGCAGCGCCCAGTTTGGAGCCTTCGGAGACGAAGATCCAGCCCATTGCCTCGCCCAGGCTCGGCTTGCCCACGGCGCCCGGCACCGCCGCCGGTACTTCGGTGTCGAGGTCGGCGAGGTCCAGGCGGGCCTGGTCGGCACGGCAGCGCTCAGCCAGATCAGGGACGATGGCGATCAGTTGAGGGTCGTTGTACAGGGCCTGCAGTTCGGACTGGAACAGGTACTGGGCGACGACGAAGCGGGCGAAACTTTCGCGGCTGTCAAAAGGCGCGTGGGATTTGACCAGGGCATCCAGCTCGGCGTGCGGGGCGTGGGTGATCTGGTTCAGGCGCTGGGAGCGCAGGGCTGGGCGTTCGGTCATGGGGCAGTCCTTGGAGAGGGGGCGTCTAGATACAAGACGAAACAGCGGGGGCGGGACAGTAAAAAAGGTTTTTTTCAGATTGGTTATTGCAGCGCCTGAGAGATCGAGCGCCGCCCGCGCGGCGCATCGCGAGCGAAGCTCGCTCCTACATCTGTTTCGGGCCAATAACACCTGTGACCGCGCGCGCGACCGCCTTGTTGGTTCGACACAATACAGAGTCGGACACCAAGGGGCCGCGCGCATAAGGCGCAGGAATAACTGGCCCGAAACAGATGTAGGAGCGAGCTTCGCTCGCGATGCGCCGCGCGGGCGGCGCTCGATCTCACAACCAATGCACATTTAAAGCGATCAGATATCCCAAACCACATTGATACCGAAGTTGCGCCCCGGCATGGTCAGGCGGTCGATGTTGGCCGGCTGGGTCACAGCCGCCTCACCCTGGCCGTCGTAGCTGCGCACCGAATCCCACTGCCAGTATTTCTTATCGGTCAGGTTGTACAGCCCTGCGTTGATGGTGACGTCGTCGGTGACCTTGTAGTAGCCGGTCAGGTCCAGCACGCCGTAGCCCGGGGTGCGGAACTTCGAGGTGGAACCGTCAGGCGAATAGAAGGTACTGTCGTCGACACGGGTCTTGCGCTTGACCAGCGTCCAGCTCAGCAAGCCACCGTAGTGCTGCTGCTCGTAGCCCAGGCCGAATACGCCCTTGAGCGGGTTGACACTGTTCAACGGTTGACCGGTGTCATCGTTACGACCATAGGTGTAGGCAATCGAGCTTTGGGCATAGAGGCCCTGCGCTGCGCCGAAGTGGTCGAGGTTCAGGCGGCCCTTGAATTCGGCACCCTTGATGGTGGCGTGCTTGATGTTGTTGGCCTGGAAGGTCTGCTCCAGGTTGGCGCTTTGCACGGCATCTTCGTCGATGAAATCACGGTACTTGTTGTAGAACACTGCCACGTCGAAGTTGCCGGCGTCGAAGTTGCCACGCAGGCCGGTTTCATAGCTTTTGCTCTTTTCAGGCTCAAGGTCCGGGTTGCCCTCCACGCGGTAGCCTTGGTCCAGGTTCTGGAAGCGGCCATACATGGCTTTGGCGGTCGGAGTGCGGAAGCCTTCTGCATACTGGCCGTACCAGGTGTAGTTGTCGTTGAAGGCGTAGGTCAGGCCGAACTTGGGCGAGACGCGGTGCCACTTCTTGTCCGAATCATCCTGGGAGGCAGGCGCCGTACCGCTGGACTCCAGACCACGCAGGAATGCCTCGGTGAACTTGGGCTCCATACGGGTGTAGTCGTAGCGCGCGCCGGGCATGAAGGTCCAGTTGTTCCAGCGGATTTCATCCTGCGCGAACAGGCTGTAGGTATTCACGGTGGGGTCCGGGAAGTCGCTGACCAAGGCCTGTCCGTCACGCGCGCTGTCCTGTCCGATGGCGGTACAGGTACCACCGATGTTCAGACAAGTGCCGGTGCCGCTCCGTGAACCCGTGACTTTCTCCTGTTTGAGTGTGGTGCCGTAGGTGAACAGGTGATCGGTTTGGCCGATGCTGAAGGCCTTGTCGAATTGGGCGTCGAATACCCACTGGCGATCCTTGTAGGTCGTCTGCCGGTCCCGAAACACTTGGCGTCCCGAGGCGACATACAGCTCATCGGTACGTTGGTCGGTCTTCGCGATCTGGTAGTTGAGGCTCCATTTGACGTGATCTGCGACCACGCTATCGAGGTCGAATTCATGATTGAGACCGAAGCGTTCACGGGTGATCGTGTCGTTGCCTTGGCGCATGCGGTACGAGTTCATGCCACCGAAGCCCGGAATGAACGGCCCACCCACCGCGCTGAGGATGTTCTGGTCGCGGTCATCCTTGTAGCGCTCGTAGGTGAGCCCCAGGCGCGCGTCGTCGGCGTAGTTCCAGCCCAGCTTGGCCAGCACGTTGGTGGTGCGCACGTCCATCGGGTTGGCTTCGGTGCGCGACAGGCCGTCGCCACTGTGGCTGCCGTGGGTTTCGGTCTCGTGGCCGTTGCGCTGGCTCAGGTGCAGCAGGCCGTCGAAGTCACCCTGGCGGCCGGCGACGGTGGCGGAGGTCAGCCAGCTTTCGTCGGCCGAGCTGTAGCCGGTTTTCAGGCGTGCACCCACGTCTTTGCCGGGCTTGATGATGTCGTCCGGGTCGAGGGTGAAGTAGCTCACCGCACCGCCGATGGCGTTGCTGCCATACAACACCGAGGCCGGGCCACGGAGGATTTCCACACGCTTGACGATTTCCGGGTCGACATAGTTGCGCTGGGTCTGGGCGTAGGGGCCGTAGAAGAAGCTGTCGGGGATCGACACGCCGTCGACTTGGGTGAGGATCCGCTCGCCGTCGATACCCCGGATGTTGTAGCCGTTCAGCCCGCTGCGTTGGCCGGTTCCGGATACCGACACCCCCGGCTCGTAGCGCACCAGATCCTGGATATTGTTCACGTTCTGCCGGTCCAGTTGCTCACGGGTCTGCACGCTGACAGTGCTCGGTACCTGGCTGACGTCCTGTGCGCTGCGGGTGGCGCTGACGGTCACCTGCTGCAGGGCGATCACGTTGCTTGCGGTTTGGCGCTCCAGTACCACATTGCCGTTGCTGATCTTGCGAAAACTCAGCCCGGTACCCCGCAACAGGCGCTTGAGGGCAGCATCTGGCGGCAGCGAACCCTGTACGCCTGGCGAAGCCACGCCGTCGGCCAGCTCGGCGCTGAAGCCGACCTGCCAGCCGGTGACCTGGCTGAAGGCGTTGATCGCCGACACCAGCGGTTGCTGGCCGATGCTGAAGCGGTAGTCGCCCATACGCGGGCTGCTGGCCTGTGCCGGCTCGGCGGCCAGCGCCGGCAGGCTGCAGGCACCGCTGGCGAGCAGGGCAAGGGTCAACAGGGACAGTTGTCCTGTACGGCGGGGAAGGTTGGACGAGCGGGTAGGACCAGTGGACATCGGAAGCGCTCCCAGACGCGCGGGCTGTTATAGGTGATGGCTGTTCTCGTCTCTAAACAAGAATCAGTTGCATTGGCTATAACGAGACGGGCGGGCGAGTGCGATCGCGTAAAAATAATTCAGGGGTCAGTTCAGGATGACCAGCGCCGGGTACTCATGCAGTTGTGCCGAGGTGATGTGGGCCAGTGCGCGCAGGGTTTCCAGCGGCTGGTCGAGACGGTAGTTACCGGTGACGGCGACGTTTTCCAACTGCGCATTGCGGTTGATGATCCAGCCCGGGTAGTACCGCTGTACTTCGGCCAGGACCTGGCTCAACGGGCAGTTCTCGAACACCAGGCGGCCGTCGATCCAGGCCAGGTCCTTGTGCATGTCGGGGCGCTGGCGTTGGCCAAAGCCCTGGGGGCCGACGCTGATGCTGTCGCCGGCACTCAGGCGGATGCGCTGGTCGCGCTCCCCCTGCAGGTCGACATCGCCGCGTTGCACCCGCACCTGGGCCTCGCCGTCAAGGTAGCGCACGGCAAAGTCGGTGTCGCGCACCTGTGCGCGCAAAGGCCCGGCTTTCACTTCCAGCGGCAGATGCGCGCCGTCGGGAACCTGAAAATAAGCCTCGCCCTGCAGCAGGCGGGCGACCTGGCGGCCGTCCTGGCGTTCGCTGGCAAATGCCGAATTGGTGTTGAGCAGCACTTTTGCGCCGTCTTCCAGTTGCAGGCGCTGGCGCTCGCCGACCACGGTCAGGTGGTCCGCTTGCAGGCGCATGGGCAGGTTACCGACGGTGAACAGCCCGACCACCAGCAGCGCTGCGGTGGCCAGGGGTTTCCAGTGGCTGCGCAGGCGCCCGCGCCATGAGCGGCGTTGCTGCTGGTGCATGTGCGTGGCCACCTTGTGCAACGGTGTACCGTTCCACAGCGCCTCGGCTTCGACATAGGCCTCGGCGTTTTCTGGCGCGGCGCTCAGCCAGGCTTCAAAGGCCTGGGTGTCTGCGGCATCTGCGCATTGCAGGCGCACCAGCCAGTCCAGCGCCTCGTCCATGGCACGAGCTCGGGCGCTGAGCCGGGCAGGTGACGGGCGAGGGGCAGGGCGGTCGGTCACGGTGAATCCTTGAATGGTTTTTTGCGAATGATCAAGGCTAAGACGGGGTGTGGCAAGGGCTTTGCGTCGCCGTTCGCCTGCGCTCAGCTTACTTGAGTCGGTCGGCAACACCCATGCAGATTGCCATGATCAGTTTCAGTTCCTTTTGTACCGTGCTGGGCGAAACACTCAGTTGTTCGGCGATTTCCAGATAGGTGGCGCCATGCAGGCGGCTGAGGATGAAAATGCGCTGTTGGCGTTCGCTCAGTTGATTGAGGCTGACGCTGAGGTGCTTGAGCAACTGCTCGGCGTGGGCGGCATCCTCGCTGCTGGTGGCGGGCGCGGCCACACTGTGCAGCACTTCGTCGGGCACATCGTCGACCAGCATGCGTGCCTGCACCCGGCGTGCGCGCAGGTGGTCCAGCGCCAGGTTGCGCGCGGTCTGAAACACGAACGGCTCGATATGCTCGATGGGCCGCTCGCCCAGCGCGCGGGACACCCGCAGGTAGGTTTCCTGCAGCAGGTCTTCGGCCGTGCTGGGATTACCGACCATGCGCTGCAGGGTACGCAGCAGGGTTAGGCGCTGCACGAGGAAGACGGAGTTGAACCGGGACTGACTCACGGGGGGACCTGGCCGACGAAAGGTTAATGATAATGCTTATCATCCGTGCGGCAGGTCAAGTGTGGAATTATCAGGAAAAGGTAAAGATTGTAGTCGCTGGATGTCGTTTGCTTTTTTGTGGGAGCAACTGTCTTGCTCAATTTCTAAAAGCTGGCGCCATCCCTGTGGGAGCGGGCTTGCCCGCGAACACGGGCGAAGCCCGTGCCATCCACCACGGCGTTGGCTTCGCGGGCAAGCCCGCTCCCACACGGGTCGCGTCAGCCAGCCCGGTGCAGCGCCAGGCAGTTATCCAGCATGCGGTTGCTGAACCCCCATTCGTTGTCATACCAGGCCAGCACCTTGAGCATCCGTCCGTTGGCCCGGGTATGGTTGGCATCGAAGATCGACGACAGCGGGTTGTGGTTGAAATCGCAGGAAACCAATGGCAGGGCGTTATAGCCCAATACCTTGGAATGTTTGCTGGCCTCGAGGAATAGCTGGTTGACCTGCTCCGCCGTGGCTTCGCGCTTGAGGTTGACGGTGAGGTCCACCAGCGACACGTTGATGACGGGCACCCGCACCGCCATGCCGGTCAGCTTGCCGGCCAGTTCCGGCAGCACCAGGCCCACGGCCTCGGCGGCACCGGTCTTGCTCGGGATCATCGACTGGGTGGCTGAACGCGCGCGGTACGGGTCGCTGTGGTACACGTCAGTCAGCACCTGGTCGTTGGTGTAGGCGTGGATGGTGGTCATCAGGCCTTGCTCGATGCCGAACTCCCGGTGCAGCACCTGGGCGATCGGTGCCAGGCAGTTGGTGGTGCAGGAGGCATTGGAAATGACCTGGTGCGAGGCGCGCAGGATATCGTGGTTGACCCCGTATACCACGGTGGCATCGGCACCCTTGGCCGGTGCCGAGACAATCACCTTGCCCGCCCCGGCGGCCAGGTGCGCAGCAGCTTTGGCGCGGTCGGTGAACAGCCCGGTGCATTCGAACACTACGTCGATCGCCTCGGCCTTCCAGGGCAGTTCGGCCGGATTGCGGATGGCACTGACCGCGATACGGTCACCGTTGACCGTCAGGCTTTCGTGGTCGGCCTCGACAGTCGCGTCAAAGATGCCGTGGACACTGTCGTACTTGAGCAGGTGGGCATTCATGGCGCTGTCGCCCAGGTCGTTGATGGCGACGACCTGCAGGTCCTGGCGGTAGCCTTGGGTATACAGTGCGCGCAGGACATTGCGCCCGATTCGGCCGAATCCATTGATGGCGATGCGAAGGGTCATGGCAGTACCTCTGGCAGTTCGAGTGAAACCTGTGGCACAAAGGAGCTTCACTGAAACGGTTTTGTTGTTGGAATTACAAGATTATTCACTGGCTGATAGAAAACAAGCCTTTTTAGTGGCAGTATTTTGTTTAAATATACAACGAGTGGTTGGGCGTCGTGCCTCCACCGATGCAGCGGGCTCCTAACCATGAGCCTAGGCCGCAATCGTTTGGAGGGGAAATGCCCGGTAAACCGCCCTTACAATTAGCCTGGAGTCCAGTACATGCATCCGCGCATCCTTGAGGTCACCCAGCGGCTGGTCGAACGCAGCCGAGCCACCCGCGAACGTTACCTGCAGCTGATTCGTGGCGCGGCCAGTGAAGGCCCCATGCGTGCCAGCCTGCAGTGCGCCAACTTCGCCCACGGCGTGGCCGGTTGCGGCAGCGAAGACAAGCAGACTCTGCGCCTGATGAACGCGGCCAACGTGGCCATCGTCTCGGCTTACAACGACATGTTGTCTGCCCACCAGCCGTACCTGCATTTTCCCGAGCAGATCAAGCAGGCCCTACGCGAGGTCGGTTCGGTCGGCCAGTTTGCCGGTGGCGTGCCGGCCATGTGCGACGGTGTGACCCAGGGCGAGCCGGGCATGGAGCTGGCTATCGCCAGCCGTGAAGTGATCGCGATGTCCACGGCGGTAGCGCTGTCGCACAACATGTTCGACGCAGCACTGATGCTGGGCATCTGCGACAAGATCGTCCCCGGCCTGATGATGGGCGCGTTGCGCTTCGGCCACCTGCCGACCATCTTCGTCCCGGGTGGGCCGATGGTCTCCGGCATCTCCAACAAGCAGAAGGCCGATGTGCGCCAGCGCTATGCCGAAGGCAAGGCCAGCCGCGAAGAGCTGTTGGAGTCCGAGATGAATTCCTACCACAGCCCCGGCACCTGCACCTTCTACGGCACCGCCAACACCAACCAGTTGGTGATGGAAGTGATGGGGCTGCACCTGCCGGGCGCCTCGTTCGTCAACCCGTACACGCCGCTGCGTGACGCACTCACCGCCGAGGCTGCGCAGCAGGTGACGCGCATGACCAAGGCCAGCGGCAGCTTCATGCCGCTGGGCGAAATCGTCGACGAGAAGGCGCTGGTCAACTCCATCGTCGCGCTGCACGCTACCGGCGGCTCGACCAACCACACCCTGCACATCCCGGCGATCGCCCAGGCTGCAGGTATCCAGCTGACCTGGCAGGACATGGCCGACCTCTCCGAAGTGGTGCCGACCCTGTCGCACGTGTACCCCAACGGCAAGGCCGACATCAACCACTTCCAGGCTGCCGGCGGCATGGCCTTCCTGATTCGTGAGCTGCTCGACGCCGGCCTGCTGCACGAAGATGTCAACACCGTAGCCGGCCATGGCCTGCGCCGCTACACCCAGGAACCCTTCCTCGACGATGGCAAGCTGGTGTGGCGCGAAGGGCCGCAACAGAGCCTGGACGAAAGCATCCTGCGCCCGGTGTCGCGGCCATTCTCGGCCGAAGGCGGCCTGCGGGTGATGGAAGGCAACCTGGGCCGTGGCGTGATGAAAGTGTCTGCCGTCGCCCCCGAGCACCAGGTGGTCGAGGCCCCGGCGCGGGTGTTCCAGGACCAGCAGTCGCTGGCCGACGCGTTCAAGGCCGGCGAGCTGGAGCGCGACTTTGTCGCGGTGGTGCGCTTCCAGGGCCCGCGTTGCAATGGCATGCCGGAACTGCACAAGCTCACCCCGTTCCTCGGTGTGCTGCAGGACCGTGGCTTCAAGGTTGCGCTGGTTACCGACGGGCGCATGTCCGGTGCCTCGGGCAAGATCCCCGCGGCCATTCACGTTTGCCCGGAGGCATACGACGGCGGCCCGCTGGCGCGGGTGCGTGATGGTGATATTGTGCGAGTCGACGGTGTCGAAGGCACGTTGCGGATCATGGTGTCGGCTGAAGAACTGGCCAGCCGTGAGCTGCCGCCTGCGCCCCAGGGCAACGACCTGGGGTGTGGGCGCGAGCTGTTCGGCTTCATGCGCATGGCGTTCAGCCCGGCAGAGCAGGGCGCCAGTGCCTTTACTTCGGCCCTGGAGCACCTCAAATGAAGCACCTGCTGGTTGGTGATATTGGCGGCACCAATGCCCGTTTTGCGTTGTGGCGTGACAACCAGCTGCATGAGGTAAACGTTTTCGCCACCGCGGACTACACCAACCCTGAGCAGGCCATCGAGGCTTACATGGAGAGCCAGGGTATCGTCCGTGGCGGCCTGGCGGCGGTGTGCCTGGCGGTGGCCGGCCCGGTCGATGGCGATGAATTCCGCTTCACCAACAATCACTGGCGCCTGAGCCGCACGGCATTTTGCAAGACCTTGCAGGTCGAGCGACTGTTGTTGATCAATGATTTCACCGCGATGGCGCTGGGCATGACCCGTCTGCGCGAAGGGGAGTTTCGCGAAGTGTGCCCCGGCCAGGCCGACCCCTCGAGGCCGGCACTGGTGATCGGCCCAGGTACTGGCTTGGGGGTAGGCTCGCTGCTGCGTCTGGGCGAACAGCACTGGAAGGCCCTGCCGGGTGAAGGCGGGCATGTTGACCTGCCGGTAGGCAATGCTCGCGAAGCGGCAATCCACCAGCAGATCCACAGTCAGATCGGTCATGTCAGCGCCGAGGCCGTGCTCAGTGGTGGTGGCCTGGTGCGGCTGTACCAGGCGATCTGTGCGCTGGACGGCGACACGCCCAGGCACAAGACCCCGGCGCATATCACCGATGCGGCACTGGGCGGTGAGCCACGGGCGCTGGCGGTGGTCGAGCAGTTCTGCCGTTTCCTTGGGCGAGTGGCGGGTAACAATGTGCTGACGCTGGGCGCGCGAGGCGGGGTCTATATTGTTGGCGGTGTGATTCCGCGCTTTGCCGAGCTGTTCTTGCGTAGCGGGTTTGCCGCGAGTTTTGCCGACAAGGGGTGTATGAGTGGCTATTTTGCCGGGGTGCCGGTGTGGCTGGTGACGGCGGAGTTTTCCGGGTTGGAGGGGGCCGGTGTAGCGTTGCAGCAGGCGTTGGATCACTGATGGGGCCACTTGGCGGCCCCGATGGCAATACCCGACAGCAGGCAAAAAGACCTGTAATCAACAAGAGGAAGGACCACCTTGAGCACTGCCGGCAAATCGATCCTGATGGTCGACGACGACCAGGAAATCCGTGAACTGCTGCAAACCTACCTGAGCCGCTCCGGCTTCCAGGTGCATGCCGAGGCTGACGGCAAGGGCTTTCGCCGTGCGCTGGAAACCACGCCCTGCGACCTGGTCATTCTTGACGTCATGTTGCCCGACGAAGACGGCTTCAGCTTGTGCCGCTGGGTACGCCAGCACCCACGCCAGGCGCGCGTACCTATCATCATGCTCACCGCCAGCTCCGACGAGGCTGACCGGGTCATTGGCCTGGAACTGGGCGCTGATGACTATCTGGGCAAGCCGTTCAGCCCCCGCGAACTGCAAGCGCGAATCAAGGCTTTGTTGCGCCGCACCGAGTTCGGCCAGACGGCGCCGGGCAGCGCCGTGCTGGCCTTCGACGACTGGCGCCTGGACACGGTCAGCCACCGCCTGTTCCATCACGACGGCGAAGAGGTGATTCTTTCCGGTGCCGACTTCGCCCTGCTCAAGCTGTTCCTCGACCATCCGCAGCAGATTCTCGACCGCGACACCATCGGCAACGCCACCCGTGGCCGCGAACCGATGCCGCTGGACCGTATCGTCGACATGGCGGTCAGCCGTCTGCGCCAGCGCCTGCGCGATACCGACAAACCTCCCCGGCTGATCCGCACCGTGCGTGGCAGTGGCTACTTGTTGGCGGCGCATGTCTGCAGTGCACCCTGAGCGGCGCTGGCGCCTGCTGCCGCGCTCGCTACTGGGGCGCATGTTGCTGCTGACCCTGCTGGTGGTGCTGCTGGCCCAGGGCTTGTCGAGCATCATCTGGGTTGCCCAGTTGCGTGCCAGCCAGTTGCAGGGCCTGCGCGCCAGCGCCAGCAGCCTGGCCCATTCGATGAGCGCGAGTGTCAGTTACTTCCGCTCGCTGCCGGTCGCCTATCGGCCAATGGTGCTCGACCAACTGCGCAGCATGGGGGGCACGCGTTTTTTCGTGTCACTCAATGCCAGGCCGCTGGACATGCCGTTACTGCCTGACACCCCACGCAAGCAGGCAGTGATCGATGTGTTCCAGCAGGTGCTGCACGAGCGCCTGGGTTCGCAGATGGAAGTTTCCGTGGCGTTCGTCGCCCCCGACGACCTGCGTATCTTCAACAGTGGCCTGAAGCTCGACGAGCTACCGCGCTCCTGGGCGCATTACTCGCTGACCCTGGAACCACTCAACCCGCCGGTGCTGGTGACGCAGATCCGTCTGGGTGAGGGGGAGTGGTTGTACATCGCCTCGTTGCTGCCCGAACCCTATACCAGCCTGGAGGCCGAACGCCTGCCTCGGCAGCAGATTGGTTTCATCGTGCTCACCACAACCTTGCTGCTGCTGTTCATCGGCTTGCTGGTGCATTGGCAAAGCTGGCCGCTCAAACGGCTGGCGCGGGCCGCGCGGGAAATGTCGCTGGGCGCCGATGTGGCGCCGTTGGCTGAAGCGGGTGGCAGTGAAGTGGTCGAGGTTAGCCGGGCGTTCAACAGTATGCGAGAGCGAATCAGCCGCTACCTGACCGAACGCAGTCAGCTGTTCAGCGCCATTTCCCATGACCTGCGCACGCCGATCACCCGCCTGCGTCTGCGTGTGGAACTGCTGGAGGACGAGCGCCTTCAGGCCAAGTTCAGTCAGGATCTGGATGAGCTGGAGTTGCTGGTCAAAGGCGCCTTGCAGTGTGTAAAGGACACCGACATCCACGAAAACATCGAGCCGGTCGACCTTAATCAGGTGCTGGAGATTCTGGCCGAGCCTTACCTGGGCGATGGTCGCATCACCGTCGAGGGCCAGGCGCTGGCGCCTTACCCGGGCAAGCCGCTGGCATTGCGTCGCTGCATCGGCAACCTGATCGACAACGCCATCAAGTACGGCGAACGGGCGCGGCTGCGCATCATCGACGGGGCGGAGGGCTTTGTGCTGCAGGTGGATGACCAGGGGCCCGGGGTACCGCAGCAGCAGCTGGAACAGGTGTTCGAGCCGCATTTCCGTCTGGCCGGGCAGCAGCAGGGGTATGGGCTGGGGTTGGGCATTGCGCGCAACATCGCCCATAGCCATGGGGGCGAGGTGAGCTTGCTGAACCTGCGCGAGGGCGGGCTGCGGGTGACCCTCTATCTGCCGCGGGGTATGGATTGAGTTTTTTGGGGGCCTGTGCGGGCCTCTTCGCGGGCAAGCCCGCTCCCACAGGTACAGCGTAAACTTGGAAGGCTGTGCGGTCTTTGTGGGAGCGGGTTCACCCGCGAAGAGGCCCGTACAGCCACCCGAAATGTCACTGCCCGGTGACAATCCCGCCGTCCTTCGTGACATCCGCCATGACCCCACTGGCTAGAATTCGCAAAAGACTGGCAAGGATCAAGCTGGCCCATGACCCCCCTCAACCTGTCCGTTAACAGTTGGCTCAATGCCCCGGCCCACCACGCCTGGCGCCTGGCCGAAGCACAGCGCTTGCTGGCCTTTGCCAAGGCCGCGAAACTACCCGACGGTTTCGGTAACCTGGATGCCAACGGGCAACTCGCCCCCGGTGCCCGTGCCGAAACCATGAACACCGCCCGCATGACCCATTGCTTCGCCTTGGCCCACCTGCAGGGCATTCCTGGCAGCCTGGCCTATGCCGAGCACGGTGTGGCAGCACTGCGTGGTGCCATGCAGGATGCCACCCACGGCGGTTGGTTCGCCCACCCCGACGGCCACGACGATAGCGGCAAGGCGGCCTACCTGCATGCCTTCGTCGCTCTGGCCGCCAGCTCGGCGGCGGTGGCGGGCGCTGTCGACGCTAGCACGCTACTGGCAGACGCAACCCAGGTGATCGAAGCGCATTTCTGGAGCGAAGAAGAAGGTGCCCTGCGGGAAACCTTCTCCCGCGCCTGGCAGCTCCCCGAGCCGTACCGGGGCGCCAACAGCAACATGCACGCGACCGAGGCCTTTCTGGCCTTGGCAGATGCCACCGGCAACGGCCTGTGGCTGCAACGCGCCCTGCGCATTGCCGAACGCATCATCCATGGCCATGCTGCCGCCAACAGTTATCGGGTGATCGAACATTTCGATCCCCATTGGCAGCCGATGCCGGATTACAACCTCGAACACCCGGCCGACCCCTTCCGGCCTTATGGCACTACACCCGGGCATGCGCTGGAGTGGGCGCGGTTGCTGCTGCACCTGGAAGCCAGCCTTGAACGGGCCGGCCTGTACGCCCCGCAATGGTTGCCGGACAGTGCCCGCGCATTGTTCGACACGGCCTGCCAACAGGCCTGGGGCGTCGATGGCGCCCCGGGTTTCGTCTATACGCTGGACTGGGCTGATCGCCCGGTGGTGCATGCACGACTGCACTGGGTGCACGCCGAGGCCTGCGCCGCTGCGGCAGCCCTGTTGCAACGCACCGGCGAGGCGCATTACGAACAGTGGTACCGCTGCTGCTGGGGCTTTATCGCCAATCATTTCATCGACCCCGTCGGCGGCAGCTGGCACCACGAACTCGATGCGCACAATCAACCGGCGGGCACCCTCTGGCCGGGCAAGCCCGACCTCTATCACGCCTACCAGGCGCTGCTGTTGCCAGGTTTGCCCCTGGCACCCAGCTTGGCCAGCAACCTGGGCGGCAATGTAACCAAACGATGACATTCACGCATCGCTTCGTTACCTGACGAGGCGAGCGCGCTGTTTAGACTTCATGCAACGCAAGCGATCGACTTGCATGGCATAACAACAAGAAAGGTGCCTCGATGAATTCCACGCTCCGTTTCGCTGCCGCAATTTCTTTTGCCTCCTTGATCCCCCTGGGTGCCCAGGCTGCTGACGCCAAAGGCAGCGTCGAAGTGGTGCACTGGTGGACCTCCGGTGGTGAAAAAGCGGCGGTCGATGTGCTCAAGGCCCAGGTCGAAAAAGACGGCTTCATCTGGAAGGACGGCGCCGTCGCCGGTGGCGGTGGTGCCACGGCCATGACCGTGCTGAAGAGCCGCGCCGTCGCAGGCAATCCGCCCGGTGTCGCGCAGATCAAAGGCCCCGACATCCAGGACTGGGCGGCCACCGGCTTGCTCGACACCGATGTGCTCAAGGATGTGGCCAAGGACGAAAAGTGGGACTCGCTGCTCGACAAGAAAGTGGCCGACACCGTGAAGTACGACGGTGACTACGTTGCCGTACCGGTGAACATCCACCGCATCAACTGGCTGTGGATCAACCCCGAAGTGTTCAAGAAGGCCGGCATCGACAAGGCGCCCGCCACCCTCGACGAATTCTACGCCGCCGCCGACAAGCTCAAGGCTGCCGGTTTCATCCCGCTCGCCCATGGTGGCCAACCCTGGCAGGACAGCACCGTGTTCGAAAGCGTGGTGCTGTCGGTGATGGGCGTCGATGGCTACAAGAAGGCCTTGGTCGACCTCGACAACACGGCCCTGACCGGCCCGGACATGGTCAAGGCGCTGACCGAGCTGAAGAAGGTCGCCACCTACATGGACCCGGACGGCAAGGGCCAGGACTGGAACCTGGAAGCCGCCAAGGTCATCAACGGCAAGGCCGGCATGCAGATCATGGGCGACTGGGCCAAGAGCGAATGGACCCTGGCGAAGAAAACCGCCGGCAAGGATTACCAGTGCGTGCCGTTCCCCGGCACCGACAAGGCCTTCCTGTACAACATCGACTCGCTGGTGGTGTTCAAGCAGAACAACGCTGGCACCTCTGCTGGCCAGCAGGACATTGCCCGCAAGGTGCTGGGTGAGGATTTCCAGAAGGTCTTCAGCACCAACAAGGGGTCGATCCCGGTACGCAACGACATGCTTGCCGACATGGGCAAGTATGGTTTCGATGCCTGTGCTCAAACCTCCGCCAAGGACTTCCTGGCCGACGCCAAAACGGGCGGCCTGCAACCGAGCATGGCGCACAACATGGCCACCACGCTGGCTGTGCAGGGCGCGTTCTTCGATGTGGTGACCAACTACATCAACGACCCCAAGGCCGACCCGGCCGATGCGGCGAAGAAGCTGGCGGCGGCTATCAAGGCTGCCCAGTAACGGCTGTTCGCGGGCACGCCCGCTCCCAGATGGGCCCTGCTCACCACTGTTCCTGGTCATGACGCCGGACCTGTGGGAGCGGGCTTGCCCGCGAAGCGGTGCGCAGCACCGCCACTACCTCGGGATTCAATACATGAGCACAACCACAGCCCAACTGCGGGCCTCACCCCTGGACGCGCTTCAGCGCTGGCTGCCCAAGCTGGTGCTGGCACCCAGCATGTTCATCGTCCTGGTGGGCTTCTACGGCTACATCCTCTGGACCTTCGTGCTGTCCTTCACCACCTCGACCTTTCTGCCCACCTACAAGTGGGCGGGCCTTGCGCAATACGCCCGTCTGTTCGACAACGACCGCTGGTGGGTGGCGAGCAAGAACCTGCTTCTGTTCGGCGGCCTGTTCATTGCCATCAGCCTGGCCATCGGTGTGTTGCTGGCGGTGCTGCTGGACCAGCGCATCCGCCGTGAGGGCTTCATTCGCACCATTTACCTGTACCCCATGGCGTTGTCGATGATCGTCACCGGCACTGCGTGGAAATGGCTGCTCAACCCCGGCATGGGCCTGGACAAGCTGTTGCGTGACTGGGGCTGGGAGGGCTTTCGCCTGGACTGGCTGATCGACCCTGACCGGGTCGTGTACTGCCTGGTGATCGCCGCCGTGTGGCAGGCATCGGGCTTTATCATGGCGATGTTCCTCGCCGGCCTGCGCGGCGTTGACCAATCGATCATCCGCGCCGCACAGATCGACGGTGCCAGCTTGCCGCGCATCTACTGGACTGTAGTGCTGCCCAGCCTGCGCCCAGTGTTCTTCAGCGCGCTGATGATCCTCTCGCACATTGCCATCAAGAGCTTCGACCTGGTGGCGGCAATGACGGCCGGCGGCCCGGGTTACTCGTCCGACCTGCCAGCAATGTTCATGTATTCGTTCACCTTCAGCCGCGGCCAGATGGGCATAGGCTCGGCCAGCGCCATCCTCATGCTCGGGGCGATCCTGGCGATCCTCGTGCCTTACCTGTACTCGGAGCTGCGGAGCAAACGCCATGCATAGTCCTGTCGACAAGCCGGTGCTCAGCCTCAGCCGTATGGCCATCCATGCCGTGTTGCTGATCGCCGTGCTGCTGTATCTGGTGCCGCTGGTGGTGATGCTGCTGACCAGCTTCAAGACCCCCGAAGACATCAGCACCGGCAACCTGCTGAGCTGGCCTGCGGTGATTACCGGCATAGGCTGGGCCAAGGCCTGGGCAGCGGTCAGCGGTTACTTCTGGAACTCGATCATGATCACCGTGCCAGCGGTGCTGATCTCCACAGCTATTGGTGCACTGAACGGCTATGTGCTGTCGATGTGGCGCTTTCGGGGTTCGCAACTGTTCTTCGGCCTGCTGCTGTTCGGCTGCTTCCTGCCGTTCCAGACCGTGCTGCTGCCGGCCTCGTTCACCCTCGGCAAGCTTGGCCTGGCCAGCACCACCAGCGGCCTGGTGCTGGTGCATGTGGTCTACGGCCTGGCCTTCACCACGCTGTTCTTCCGCAACTTCTACGTGAGCATCCCCGACGCGCTGGTCAAAGCCGCACGGTTGGACGGTGCCGGGTTCTTCACCATTTTCCGCCGCATCATCCTGCCGATGTCCACGCCGATCATCATGGTCTGCCTGATCTGGCAGTTCACCCAGATCTGGAACGACTTCCTGTTCGGCGTGGTGTTCTCCAGCGGCGATTCGCAACCGATCACCGTAGCCCTGAACAATCTGGTCAATACCAGCACCGGGGCCAAGGAATACAACGTCGACATGGCGGCAGCGATGATCGCTGGCCTGCCAACCCTGCTGGTCTACGTGGTGGCAGGCAAATATTTCGTGCGCGGGCTGACGGCCGGCGCGGTCAAGGGGTAAGCCATGGCAACGCTCGAACTTCGCAATGTGAACAAAACCTACGGCAGCGGCCTGCCGGACACCCTCAAGGACATCCAGCTGTCGATCAAGGATGGCGAGTTCCTGATCCTGGTGGGGCCGTCGGGCTGCGGCAAGTCGACCCTGATGAACTGTATCGCCGGCCTGGAGCAGATCACCGGCGGCGCCATCCTCATCGACGAGCAGGACGTCAGTGGCATGAGCCCCAAGGACCGCGATATCGCCATGGTGTTCCAGTCCTATGCGCTGTACCCCACCATGAGCGTGCGCGAGAACATCGAGTTCGGCCTGAAGATCCGCAAGCTGCCCCAGGCCGCCATCGACGAGGAAGTGGCGCGGGTGGCCAAGTTGCTGCAGATCGAACACTTGCTGGCGCGCAAGCCGGCGCAACTGTCCGGCGGCCAGCAGCAGCGCGTGGCCATGGGCCGGGCGCTGGCGCGGCGACCCAAGATCTACCTGTTCGATGAGCCCCTGTCCAACCTCGATGCCAAGCTGCGGGTCGAAATGCGCACCGAAATGAAGTTGATGCACCAGCGCCTGAAAACCACCACGGTGTATGTCACCCATGACCAGATCGAAGCCATGACCCTGGGCGACAAGGTGGCGGTGATGAAGGACGGCATCATCCAGCAGTTCGGCACCCCGCAGCAGATCTACAACGACCCGGCCAACCAGTTCGTGGCCAGCTTCATCGGTTCGCCGCCGATGAACTTCATTCCGGTGCGTCTGGCCAGGCACGATGGCCGCTTGCTGGCGATGCTCGACAGCGGCCAGGCACGCTGCGAGCTGCCTTTGGGGCTGGCTGCTGACGAGCTGGAGGGGCGCGAGATCATCCTCGGCATCCGCCCTGAGCAGATCGCCCTGGGCGCTGCTGATGGCAATGGTTTGCCGGGTATCCGCGCCGAGGTGCAGGTCACAGAGCCCACCGGGCCGGACCTGCTGGTGTTCGTCACGCTCAACCAGACAAAAGTGTGCTGCCGCCTTGCACCGGATGTGGTGTGCCGGGTGGGTGACACCCTCAACCTGCAATTCGACCCGGCCCGGGTGCTGCTGTTCGACGCCGACAATGGCGAGCGCCTGCACCTGGCCAGCACTGGCGCAACTGCAAAGGACAACGTGGCTCACTTCAAAGGCCGTTGACTCGTCTACACCATCAATAAGAAAAAAGAGGACGCAAAGGGATGGAACAGCGCAAACGCATCAATACACTGGGATCGTTGGCCTTGCTTGCACTTGTAGGCAGCAGCGGTACACAGGCTGCCGAGGCTTTTTCCAGCGAATCAAAATGGATGACCGGCGACTGGGGCGGCACCCGGACCGAGCTGCTGGACAAGGGCTATGACTTCACCCTCGATTATGTGGGCGAGGTGGCTGGCAACCTGCATGGCGGCTACAACGACGACAAGACCGCACGCTACAGCGACCAGTTCGCCCTCGGCGCGCATCTGGACTTGCAGAAGATACTGGGCTGGCATGATGCCGAGTTCAAGCTGGCAATCACCGAGCGAAGCGGTCGCAACCTGTCCAACGACCGCATCAGCGACCCGCGCGCCGGGCAGTTCAGCTCGGTGCAGGAGGTGTGGGGCCGTGGCCAGACCTGGCGCCTGACCCAGATGTGGATCAAGCAGAAGTACTTCGACGGCGCACTGGACGTGAAATTTGGCCGCTTTGGCGAGGGCGAGGACTTCAACAGCTTCCCTTGCGACTTCCAGAACCTGGCCTTCTGCGGCTCGCAGGTGGGCAACTGGGTGGGCGGCATCTGGTACAACTGGCCGGTCAGCCAGTGGGCGCTGCGGGTGAAGTACAACATCACCCCGGAGTTCTTCGTACAGGTCGGGGCCTTCGAGCAGAACCCTTCCAACCTGGAAACCGGCAACGGCTTCAAGCTCAGCGGCAGTGGTACCAAGGGTGCGATCTTGCCGGTGGAAGCGGTGTGGTCGCCCAAGGTCAATGGCCTGCCGGGCGAGTACCGCCTGGGTTACTACTACAGCACGGCCAAGGCTGACGATGTGTTCGACGACGTCAACGGCAACCCGCAGGCGCTGACAGGTGAAGCCTTCAAGTCGCACTCCAGCAAGCACGGATGGTGGGTGGTGGCGCAGCAGCAGGTCACCGCCCACGGCGGCGACGTCAACCGTGGCCTCAGCCTGTTCGCCAACTTTACCGTGCATGACAAGGCCACCAACGTGGTCGACAACTACCAGCAGGTGGGGTTGGTCTACAAAGGCGCTTTCGACGCTCGGCCCAAAGATGACATCGGCTTCGGTGTTGCGCGTATTCATGTGAATGACGACGTGAAGAAGCGCGCCGAGTTGCTCAACGGCCAGAGCGGCATCAACGATTACGACAACCCTGGTTTCGTGCCGCTGCAGCGCACCGAGTACAACGCAGAGCTCTACTACGGCTTCCACGTTACCAACTGGCTGACCGTGCGGCCTAACCTGCAGTACATCAAGAGCCCTGGCGGGGTGGACGAGGTGGATAACGCGCTGGTCGCTGGCTTGAAGATTCAGTCGTCATTCTGAGGGCACTTGTTGTAAATTTACGCCAATCCATTTTCGGTTCTCGGCACCCACTGGTCTGCAGTGGGTGTCGGGGAAAGGCCGAGACAGCGCTATCTCGAACAACAAGAGCTCTGAACCATGCCCGAACATCCGCTCCATCGCTTCTTTTCCTCGCAGCGGCCACGGCCGACATTCGAATGGGAGCGTTACCAGCAGCGCGATGTGCTGATCATCGATCACCCCCGTTGCCAGGCGGTGTTCAGCCGCCAGGGCGCGCAGTTGCTGCACTTTCAACCGGCGGGTGAACGGCCGTGGCTGTGGTGCGCCGAACAGTGGCCGCAGGTGGGGGCGATCCGCGGTGGTGTACCGGTGTGCTGGCCCTGGTATGGCTGCCATCCCAGCGAAGACCTGTGGCCGGACCATGGCTGGGCGCGGCTGCTGGACTGGAAACTGGTGGACAGCCGTGAGGACGAGGAGGGCGTGACCCTGAAATGGCGGCTGGACCTGTGCGACTGGCAGGTCGACTTGCATGCCCGGCTAGGTAGCCGTATGGAACTGAGCCTGAGCACCGAACATCAGGACAGCGAACCCTGCCAGCTGAGCCATGCGCTGCTGGCGTACTGGCGCATCAGTGATGTGTCCGAGATAGCGCTGTCCGGGCTGGAAGACATTGAAGGCTACGACCGCCTCAACCGCCAGGCTTGCCGTGAAGATGGCGCGCTGAAGCTCAAGGGCGGCTGTCAGAAGGTCTACCCCGGTACGCCACGGGTGCAATTGCAGGACCCGGCCTGGCAGCGCGAGCTGTGCATCGACACCGGTGACAGCGACGACACCGTGGTCTGGCACCCTGGCAATCGCCCGCTGATGGGGGTGACTGGCCGCGAGTCGCAGCGTTTTGTCTGCGTCGAGGCGACCAGCGGCAGTGGCGAAGGCCTGAGCCTGGCGCCTGGGCAACGTGCGCACCTACGTTTGCAGGCGCACCGGCTCAATTGAGTTCGTCGTCCTCGATCGGGTAGCGGCTGGCGTTGAGGCTTTCCTTGATCTTGCGCAGGTGGGGCTGGAAGTCCACGCCGCGGCGCAGGGTCATGCCGGTGGCCAGCACATCGAGCACGGTCAGCTGGATGATCCGCGAGGTCATCGGCATGTAGATGTCGGTATCTTCCGGCAGCGGGATGTGCAGGCTCAGGCTGCAGGCATTGGCCAGTGGCGAGCCTGCGGCGGTCAGGCCCAGCACCGAAGCGCCGTTTTCACGCGCCACGCGCGCCACTTCGACCAGTTCGCGGGTGCGCCCGGTGTAGGAAATGATCACGAACAGATCGCCGGTGTGGGCGACCGAGGCCAGCATGCGCTGCATCAGCACATCGGCGTGGGCCGACACGGCCAGGTTGAAGCGGAAGAACTTGTGCTGCGCATCCAGGGCCACCGGGGCCGAGGCTCCGAGGCCGAAGAAGTGGATCTGTCGGGCCTGGATCATCATGTCCACGGCGCGGCTGACCTGCTGCGGGTCCAGTTGCTGGCAGGCGCTGTCAAGCGAGGCGATGGCGCTGGCGAAGATTTTCTGGGTGTAGGCGGCCGGGTCATCGTCGGCCTCCACCGCGCGGCTGACATAGGCGGCACCACTGGCCAGGCTCTGCGCCAGTTGCAGTTTGAGCTCGGGGTAGCCGCTGACGCCGAACGAGCGGCAGAAGCGGTTGACGGTCGGTTCGCTGACCTTGGCCGCCTGGGCCAGCGCAGCGATGCTGAAACGGGTGGCTTGTTGCGGGTTGAGCAGGATGACTTCGGCGACTTTGCGTTCGGCCTTGTTCAGCTCGTCGAGGCGGCCCTGGATCTGTTCCAGGAGGTTTCGCACGCGGTCCATGGGTGTGTCCTTGGGTCGGGAAGACAGCCGGCTGTGGGAGCAGCAGGCTTTTTGCACGGTCGTCTATCGTACTGTCGGTGCGGTTGGCGTACCACTTGTCTGTAACACTTGTGTGTAATGTTGTGGTTTTTACTACATTATCCCTTGAAAACCGTGTGTGAAAGCGGTATTCCTAGACCAACTTTAGGAAAGAACCAACATCATGGCTGCAATCAGTGTCGAACCTTGCACCTTTGCCCTGTTTGGCGCCCTCGGCGACCTGGCATTGCGCAAGCTGTTTCCTGCGCTCTACCAGCTCGACCGGGCCAACCTGTTGCACCCGGACACCCGCCTGCTGGCCTTGGCCCGCGAGGCCGGCAGTGCGCAGGAGCACTTGGACAGCATCGAAGCCCACCTGCGCCGGCACGTGCCCGAGGCCGATATCGAGCCTGCCGCGCTGGGTCGCTTCCTCGCCCGCCTGAATTACCAGCATCTGGACTTCCTGCAGCCCGAGGGCTATCAGGCCCTTGCCGAGCAACTGCCGGGCGAGCTGCCGCTGATCGCCTACTTCGCCACGGCGGCGGCGGTGTATGGGGCCATCTGCGAAAACCTCGACAAGGTCGGGCTGGCTGCGCGTACCCGGGTAGTGCTCGAGAAACCCATTGGCCACGACCTGGAGTCGTCGCGCCGGGTCAACGATGCCGTGGCGCGGTTCTTCCCAGAAAGCCGGGTCTACCGCATCGACCACTACCTGGGCAAAGAGACGGTGCAGAACCTGATTGCCCTGCGCTTCGCCAATAGCCTGTTCGAAACCCAGTGGAACCAGAATTCCATCTCCCATGTGGAGATTACCGTGGCGGAAAAGGTCGGTATCGAGGGCCGTTGGGGCTATTTCGACAAGGCCGGCCAGCTGCGCGACATGATCCAGAACCACCTGCTGCAGTTGCTGTGCCTGATCGCCATGGACCCGCCCAGCGAACTGTCTGCCGATGCCATCCGTGACGAGAAGGTGAAAGTGCTCAAGGCCCTGGCACCGATCACCGGCGACGGCCTGAGCACCAGTGTGGTGCGCGGCCAGTACATTGCCGGCTACAGCGAAGGCAAGCCGGTGCCCGGTTACCTGGAAGAAGACAACGCCAACGCCCAGAGCGACACCGAAACCTTCGTCGCCCTGCGCGCCGACATCCGTAACTGGCGCTGGTCGGGCGTGCCGTTCTACCTGCGAACCGGCAAGCGCATGCCGCAAAAACTGTCGCAGATCGTCATTCACTTCAAGGAAACGCCGCACTACATCTTCGCCCCGGAACAGCGTTTGCAGATCGGTAACAAGCTGATCATCCGCCTGCAACCGGACGAAGGCATTTCTTTACGGGTGATGACCAAGGAGCAGGGCCTGGACAAGGGCATGCAACTGCGCAGTGGCCCATTGCAGCTGAATTTTTCCGATGCCTGGCGCAGTGCAAGAATTCCGGATGCCTACGAGCGGCTGTTGCTCGAAGTGATGCGTGGCAACCAGAACCTGTTCGTGCGCAAGGACGAAATCGAGTATGCCTGGAAGTGGTGCGACCAGTTGATCGCCGGTTGGCGTAATGCGGGCGACGCGCCCAAGCCATACGCGGCGGGCTCCTGGGGGCCGATGAGCTCGATTGCACTGATCACACGCGATGGGAGGGCGTGGTATGGGGATATCTGAATTGAAACTGCCAGCGGCCGTGAAGGCTCATGAACTGGCGGATGCCAAGGCACTGTCCGTGTCCTTGGCTCATGATGTGGCTGAGCGCCTGCGTGGCGCGATTGCCGCCAAGGGGCAGGCCTGTGTGGTGTTGTCTGGCGGTCGCAGCCCGGTGCCTTTCCTGGAGAAGCTGGCCAGCGAGCACCTGGACTGGTCCAAGGTCATCGTCAGCCTGGCTGATGAACGCTGGGTGCCGGTAGAGCACGCCGACAGCAATGCCGGCCTGCTGGTCCGCCACCTGTTGAAGGGCGCAGCGGCCAAGGCCCGTTTCGTTGGCCTGTATCAGCAGGCGGAGAACCTCGATGCAGCTGCGCTCAAAGCTGACCAGGCCTTGGCCGAGCTACCGCCGATCGACGTGCTGGTGCTGGGCATGGGCGACGATGGCCATACCGCCTCGCTGTTCCCCGCCAGTCCCAACCTGGAAGCAGGCCTGGACCCGGCCGGCCCACGCCGCTGCCTGCCGTTGCTGGCGCCGAGCGTGCCGCACCAGCGCCTGTCGATGACCCGTTCGCTGCTGGCCAGTGCTGCCTTCATCGCGCTGTCTGTGCAAGGCCAGAGCAAACTCGCTACCCTGCGCGCCGCGCTGGCGGGCAACGACCTTACTGAAATGCCGATTCGCGCTTTTCTTCACGACCCCCTGGACATCTACTGGTGCCCATGAGCCAAGGATCCACAGTCATGACCACCCTTGAACGCCCACAGCCCAAGCTCTCGATGGCTGATAAAGCCGCGCGGATCGACGCCATTTGCAAAAATGCGCGCATCCTGCCGGTAATCACCATTGCTCGTGAGGAAGACATCCTGCCGCTGGCTGACGCCCTGGCCGCCGGCGGCATCCGTACCCTGGAAGTGACCCTGCGCTCACAGCATGGCCTCAAGGCCATTCAGGTGCTGCGCGAGCAGCGCCCGGAGCTGTGTGTCGGTGCCGGTACCGTGCTCGACCGCAGCATGTTCGCAGCGGTTGAAGCTGCGGGCGCGCAGTTCGTCGTTACTCCAGGCATTACCCAGGACATTCTCGAAGCGGGCGTGGACAGTGAAATTCCGCTGTTGCCGGGCATCAGTACGCCGTCCGAAATCATGATGGGCTATGCCTTGGGTTACCGCCGGTTCAAGTTGTTCCCGGCGGAGATCAGTGGCGGCGTAGCGGCGATCAAGGCCTTTGGTGGCCCATTCGGCGATATTCGTTTTTGTCCCACCGGCGGTGTAAACCCGGCCAACGTGCGCAACTACATGGCACTGCCAAACGTGATGTGCGTCGGGGGGACCTGGATGCTCGACAGCAGTTGGATCAAGAACGGTGACTGGGCGCGGATCGAAGCGTGCAGTGCTGAGGCGATGGCGCTGCTGGACGCCAACTGAATCAGTTGTGTGCTTTACGGCTTGTGGGGCGCTTGGTCGGCGCCCCTTTTTTTTGCCTGGGATATTTGCATTGGTTGTGCTGGCCTTTTCGCGGGTAAACCCGCTCCTACACACTGATCTGCGGTGGACGCACCGGGGGGTTGGACACAGGCCGTTGCAGGAGCGGGTTTACCCGCGAATGGGCCGGGTCTGCGGGCCAATATCCCTGGCCGTTCACCGTTGCCGTGGCCTCCGTATTCGCGGGTAAACCCGCTCCTACACCTGATCGGTGGTGGACACACACACTGGTGATTGGGCGCAGGCCGTTGCAGGAGCGGGTTTACCCGCGAAAAGGCCAGTCCAGGCCCACAAAAAAAGCCCGCATCAAACGATGCGGGCTTTCTCGTTCCTCATTCCAGGCTTCAGGCCGCCTTGGCTTCCTGCTGGCTCAGCGAGCGGTTCAGCGCGCTGAACAGGGCCTTGAAGCTGGCCGTGGTGATGTTCTCATCGATACCCACGCCATGCACCGGACGGCCACCGGCCACGCGCAGTTCGATGTAGGCCGCGGCCTTGGCGTTGGTCCCCGCACCAATGGCGTGCTCGTTGTAGTCCATGATCTCTACGGCAACCGGCAGGCCGGCCACCAGTGCTTCCAGGGCGCCGTTGCCCTTGCCGCGCCAGTGCAGGGTGGTTTCGCCTTCACCGGCAACTTCCACTTCCACGGCGCTGTGGCCGTTTTCTTCCTGCAGGCGATGGCTGACCAGTGCGTATGGCGCGTTGGCCTGGAGGTACTCCTTGTGCAGCAGGCTGTAGATCTGCTGGGCGGTCATTTCCAGGCCCAGGCGGTCGGTCTCACCCTGCACCACCTGGCTGAATTCGATCTGCATGCGACGCGGCAGGCTGATGCCATATTCCTGCTCGAGCAGGTAGGTGATACCGCCTTTGCCCGACTGGCTGTTGACGCGGATTACCGCTTCGTAGCTGCGGCCGATGTCGGCCGGATCGATTGGCAGGTAAGGCACCTCCCACAGTTCCCCATCCTGCTGCTTGGCGAAGCCCTTGCGGATGGCGTCCTGGTGCGAGCCGGAGAACGCGGTATGGACCAGGTCGCCCACATACGGGTGACGTGGGTGTACCGGCAACTGGTTGCACTCTTCGACCACCTTGCGCACGCCGTCGATGTCGGAGAAGTCCAGCAACGGGTCGATGCCCTGGGTGTAGAGGTTCAGAGCCAAGGTCACCAGGTCGACGTTACCGGTACGCTCGCCGTTGCCGAACAGACAGCCTTCGGTACGGTCGGCGCCGGCCATGAGGCCCAGTTCGGTGGCAGCGATACCGGTGCCACGGTCGTTGTGGCAGTGCAGGCTGATGATCACGCTGTCGCGGCGGCTGATGTTGCGGCAGAACCACTCGATCTGGTCGGCGTAGATATTTGGCGTGGACACTTCCACGGTGGCCGGCAGGTTGAGGATGATCTTGTGTTCAGGGGTAGGGTTCCACACCTCGATGACCGCGTCGCAGACTTCCTTGGCGAACTCCATTTCAGTGGCGCTGAAGGTTTCTGGCGAGTACTGGAAGGTCCACTGGGTTTCCGGCTGCTGGGCGGCGTACTTGACGAACAGCTTGGCCGCGTTCACCGCGATGTCCTTCACGCCTTGCTTGTCCTGATTGAAGACGATGCGGCGGAACGACGGGCTGGTGGCGTTGTACAGGTGGACGATGGCCTTCTTCGCACCGCGCAGCGACTCGAAGGTGCGGGCAATCAGGTCTTCACGTGCCTGGGTGAGCACCTGGATGGTGGTGTCATCCGGGATGTGGCCGTCCTCGATCAGGGTGCGCACGAAGTCGAAATCGGTTTGCGAGGCAGACGGGAACGAGGCTTCGATCTCCTTCACGCCAACCTGCACCAAGGTCTTCCAGAAGCGCAGTTTCTTCTCCGAATCCATCGGCTCGATCAGCGACTGGTTGCCATCACGCAGGTCGGAGCTGCACCAGATAGGTGCCTGGGTGATGGTCTTCGACGGCCAGGTACGGTCAGGCAGGTCGATGGTCGGGAAAGCGCGGTATTTCTTCGAAGGGTCTTTGAGCATGGTCATGGAAGCAATCCTTTTGTGTGCGGCCGAGATCGGGCCTGCCGAGCGATAACGATATGAAGAGGCGAGGCGACGCGATTCAGCCTGGTAGTCGGGCGCTGACCAGGCAGAGGCTGCGATGTTGTCGGAGCAGGATGAGGGTGCTGAAGGTTTTCATGCCTTCAAACTTAACCAGTGGGGTGGGGGATGGCAAGCGTTCGGGGAAAATTGAGAGGAATGCTTAAAAAAAGCCATAAAGCGAGATTTTATGGCTTTATTTGGCTGAGTGCTTCGTTGCTTTTGCGCGGTATTTTTCGATGGCGCAACACAATCGAATTAATGCCAGCAGTGCTGGCCCATTCGCGGGTAAACCCGCTCCTACAGGTACGCGGCCCCTTGTAGGAGCGGGTTTACCCGCGAATGGGCCGGCCCAGGCAGCGCAACGTTCAGGGCTGGAACGCGCCAATGAAAATCGCCGGGTCCACCCGCGCATCGTTCAGGCTGACGTTCCAGTGCATATGCGGCCCGGTCGCCCGCCCGGTCGAGCCCACGCGCCCGACCACCTCGCCACGACGCAGTTGCTGCCCGACCTGCACATCGATCTTCGACATGTGGCAGAACATGCTGATAAAGCCCTGCCCATGGTCGACGAACACCGTGCGGCCGTTGAAGAAATAATCCCCCACCAGAATCACTTTGCCATTGGCGGGTGTCTTGATCGGCGTGCCTGCCGGCACCGCAAAGTCCAGCCCGGCATGCGGGTTGCGTTCTTCGCCATTGAAGAAGCGGCGCACGCCGAACTTGCTCGACAGCGGGCCGTTGACCGGCTTGTCGAGAATCAGGTTGCTCGGCAGGTTCGGGCTGAAGCTGCGGTAGGCCTTGATCTGCTCGGCCAGCTCGCGTTCGATGCGCTTGAGGTCGGCCGGGTTCGGGTTGACTTGGCGCGTGTTTTTCAGGGTAATGCGCTGCTCAGGGTACTTCTTGCTGCCTACGCTGAAAGGCAGGGTGCGCCCGCCCTGGCTCAGCACTGCGGTGCCGGGCTTCTGGGTCAGCGGGATGCCGACGATGGCCAGCCAGTTGTCCTGCTCCTTCACCACCAGCACCGGCTTGCCGTCGAAACGGGCGCTGGGTGCGTTGGCGGCAGGGCCCAGGTCGACGACTGCCACACCGCCGGGTACCGGTTTGTTCAGTGTGCGGGTGATGTAGCTGCCCTGGGCGCCGCCGGCCAGCAGCAGCAGGGAAAGGGCAAGCAGGGGCGCGAGCATGCGGGGCATGTGTCAGTCCAGTAGTGAGAGGGTGACCGGGGTCAGGTGGTTGTCTTCGACGCGCACCAGCAGCTCGCCTTCGTTCAGGCGGGCGGTCAGGCGTTGGCCGTTGCGGGTCTGTTCGGCGCTGCGAATGGCCTGGCCTTGTTCATCCAGCAAAATGCTGTATCCGCGGGCCAGGGTGGCCAGCGGACTGACCACTTGCAGTGTCTGCAGCTGGGCCTGGAACCGCTGGCGACGGTCCTTGAGCACCTCGCGCATGGCCCGTGGCAGGCGCTCGGCCAGGCTGTCCAGGCGCTGGTTCAGCAGCTTCAGGTTACGCCCCGGATGCTGCGCGGCCAGGCGGGCGTCCAGGCGTGCCAGGCGTTCGCGGCGCTGGTTGAGGTTGAGCATGAACGCGCGGCGCAGGCGCATGTCCAGGTCGTCCAGGCGTTGGGCCTGCTGGCGCAAACGCTCGCCTGGGTGGCGCAGGCGGCGGGTGAGTGACTCCAGGCGCAGGCGGTCGTGGGTCAGGCGGTTCTGCATGCGCAGCAGCAGGCGCCGTTGCAGGCCATCCAGGCGTTGCCGAAGGCCGCTGTTGTCAGGGGCCAGCAGCTCGGCGGCAGCAGACGGTGTGGGCGCGCGCACGTCAGCCACGAAGTCGCTGATCGACACGTCGGTTTCATGGCCCACGGCGCTGACAATTGGTGTGACGCAGGCGGCCACGGCACGCGCCACGGCTTCCTCGTTGAAACACCACAGGTCTTCCAGCGAGCCACCACCACGCGCCAGGATCAGCGCATCGAAGCCGAGGCTGTCGGCCAGGCGGATGGCGCGTACGATCTGCGCGATGGCTTCGCGGCCCTGTACCGCTGTAGGGATCAGGTTCAGCTCCACCTGCGGCGCGCGGCGGCCGAACACGCTGATGATGTCGCGGATCACCGCGCCAGTGGGCGAGGTGATGATGCCGATGCGCTGCGGGTGAGCCGGCAGCGGCTTCTTCCGTTCGGTGCTGAACAGCCCCTCGGCACCGAGCTTTTCCTTCAGGGCCTCGAAAGCCAGGCGCAACGCGCCATCACCGGCGGGCTCGACGGTGTCGAGAATCAGTTGGTAGTCGCCACGCCCCTCGAACAGCGAAACCTTGCCACGCACCCGCACCGCCAGGCCGTCGCGCAGCGCCTGGCGTACCCGCGTGGCGTTCTGCCGGAACAACGCGCAACGCACCTGGGCGCCGCTGTCCTTGAGGGTGAAGTACATGTGGCCGGACGCCGGGCGGGCGAGGTTGGAGATTTCGCCTTCCACCCACACGCTGCGGAAAACGTCTTCCAGCAGCACGCGGGCGCGGCCGTTGAGTTGGCTGACGGTAAGGACCTCGCGGTCCAGCCCGAGTCGTTCGAAAGGGTCTTTGATCATGGCAGGCATCATAAATGACATCGGCCCCGGTTGTCTGTCCCGGGCCCTGTTGGAGCGGGTGCACCGGCGAAGAACAAGGTTCAGCCCTGCAGGGCCGTTACGAACTGCCTGGCTATCTGCCCCGCATCGCGGCGACAGGCCAGCGCCACTGTGCTCTGGCAATCCCCTTGCAGCGCCACGAAACTGACCGAAGCGGGTGCGATCTGCCGCATGCACGCTGGCAACAACGCCACCCCAAACCCCGCCTGTATCAGCTGCAATTGCGTGGTCTTGCGCGACAGTACCTGCGCCGCCTTCGGGAAGAATCCTGCCCCCATGCACAACGAGGCAGACAGGTAGCTCAAGCCACCGCGATCCCGGTGCGGGATGGAAATGAAGCGTTCTTCCTTCAGTTGCTCCAGTTGCACGTGCTGAGTACCCGCCAAGGGGTGTCCAGCGGCGACCGCCAGCAACAAGGGTTCGTCGAACAATTCATGCAGCACCACGCCTTCATGCTGGCGCAGCACCGGCAAGCGCAACAGACCGATATCCAGCCGTCCGGCAGCAATGTCTTCCAGCTGTGCCTCCGATGACTGCTGCGCAATCTCCAGCGAAACCCCTGGGTTGTGCTTCAGGTAGTTCCCCAGGCGAGCCAGAAGCCCGCCGGTCAGCGGCACGGTGCTGGAATGATTCAGGCGCAAGCTGCCTTGCAACCCTTGGCCAATGTCACGGGTAACCCGCTCAGCCTGTGCCAGGTCAGCCAGCAAGCGTCGCGCCCGTTCAAGAAAGGCCTGACCGGCCAGCGTCAGGCGAGGCAGGCGCGCCGTGCGTTCGAACAGCGGCGTGCCCAGTTGCTGCTCCAGCTCCTTGATCTGCCGGCTAAGGGCCGACTGGGCGACGTACAGTCGCTCGGCTGCGCTGCTGAAACTGCCGCACTCGGCGATTTCCACGAAGTAACGCAACTGTCGGATCGACGTCATGTTATGCCTTTTTGAGATGGCTCTTGGGATAAAGGCATATTAGTCGGCATGGCTCATGGCTGGCTAACCTTTGCCTGTCTTCCCAGGAACTGCTGCCATGCTTGCCCAACTGTCGTTTTCCGGCCTTGACTGGCTGCCGATCTTGTTCGCCATCGCTGCGGCCTACATCGTTTTCGGTATCGCCGGCTTCGGTACTGCACTCGTGGCCGGGCCGGTGCTGATTCACTTCATGCCGTTGACACGCATCATCCCGCTGCTGGTACTGCTGGATTTCGCGGCCGCCTTCGGCAACCTGCTGCCGTCACGCCGGGATGTGGTACGCAGTGAATTGCTGCGGCTGCTGCCCTTCATGGCCTTGGGTTGTACGTTGGGCGTGGTGTTCCTGCTCCAGCTGAAGTCCGACCTGTTGCTGCTGTTGATGGGGCTATTCGTGACCGCCTATGCACTTTACGGGCTGGCAGTGAAAGTGAGGCCAGCCAGCCTGTCCGGCTTCTGGGCGGTGCCGATGGGCACGGCAGGCGGGTTGTTCGGGGCTTTGTTCGGCAGCGGCGGGTTTCTTTATGCCCTTTACCTGAGTGCACGGCTGGAGGTGAAGGAACAGGTACGCGCCACCCAGAGCGCGCTGATCAGCTGCAGTACGATAGTGCGTCTGTCGCTGTTCCTTATCGCCGGTGTCTATGCCGACCAAAGTCTGCTGCTGCTCGCCGCCTGCCTGCTGCCTGTCATGTTCATTGGCCTTTGGGTAGGGCGTCGGTTGACCCACCGGTTGTCCCGCGAAGCGTTCGTACGGCTGGTCACCTGGCTGGTGCTGGCCAGCGGCCTGGCGTTGATTGGTCGCTACCTGAGCGCCTGAGCGGTAGAATTGCGTCATCACCGGCGTTTTTCAGGCTTGTCCCGTTCATGAACACCCAGAGCATCATCGTTCCAAAGCTGTCTACCGTCCCGGTGCATGAAGCCCGCTCCCGCGCCATCCTGCGCTGGCTGGTGCGCGAAAAAGTCGTCGAGGAGCAACTGACCACCTGCGGTCGCACCGGCAACCGCATGGGCCATGCCCTGGCGGCAGGGGCGCGCAAAGTGGCCCTGCACCCGGAAAAACTGCCCTTCGGCGAGCCGGTCAACGGCCTGGAAGTGATGCTCAAGCGCTGCATCTACACCCCCACCGAAGGCTTCCTCGAAGAAGCCGGTTGCCCGGAGTGCCGGCGCGAGGTGGGCGAGCCGTTGTTCGAAAGCCTGGAAGAGTGGATGCCGGCGGTGAGCGACAACTTTACCTGCCCGCTGTGCGGCTTCGAAGATGACATCAATGGCTTCATTTACCTGCAGCCATGTGCCTTTTCCAACCTGGGGTTCATCTTCAACAACTGGGGCGAGGCCGGGTTCACCCAGGCCTTTCTCGACAGCTTCGCCGACTGGCTCGACCAGCCAGTGGCCGTGGTGCAGGTAAAACTGCCACAAGCCTGACCGAAGGCCCTTATTTTGCATTGAGCGGCGCGCCATGCATGAGTATAATGGCGCGCTTCCATTTTTCCCGCCCGGGAGCCCCCGCGATGCTGCGTATCAGCCAAGAAGCCCTGACCTTCGACGATATCCTCCTTGTACCTGGCTATTCCGAGGTACTGCCCAATGAAGTCAGTCTCAAGACCCGTTTGACCCGTGGCATCGAGCTGAACATTCCGCTGGTTTCCGCTGCCATGGATACCGTGACCGAAGCGCGTCTGGCCATTGCCATGGCTCAGGAAGGCGGTATCGGCATCATCCACAAGAACATGACCATCGAACAACAGGCCGGCGAAGTGCGCAAGGTCAAGAAGTTCGAGGCTGGCGTGGTCAAGGACCCGATCACCATCGACGCTGATGCCACTGTGCGCGACCTGTTCGAGCTGACCCGCCTGAACAACATCTCCGGTGTGCCAGTACTGGCCAACGGCGACCTGGTCGGCATCGTCACCTCCCGTGACGTGCGCTTCGAAAATCGCCTGGACGCCAAGGTCCGCGACGTGATGACGCCGAAAGAGCGTCTGGTCACCGTCCGCGAAGGCGCCGACAAGAACGAAGTTCGCGAGCTGCTGCACAAGCATCGCCTGGAAAAAGTCCTGATCGTTGACGACAAGTTCAACCTCAAGGGCATGATGACCGTCAAGGACATCGAAAAGGCCAAGGCTTACCCGCTGGCCAGCAAGGACGACCAGGGTCGTCTGCGCGTCGGCGCCGCCGTCGGCACCGGCAAGGACACCGGCGAGCGCGTTGCTGCCCTGGTGGCGGCTGGCGTTGATGTCGTCGTCGTCGACACTGCCCACGGCCACTCCAAAGGTGTGATCGACCGCGTACGCTGGGTGAAAGAAACCTACCCGCAAGTGCAGGTGATCGGCGGCAACATCGCCACCGGCGCTGCCGCCAAGGCCCTGGCCGAAGCGGGTGCCGATGCGGTCAAGGTCGGTATCGGCCCTGGCTCTATCTGCACCACCCGTATCGTTGCCGGTGTCGGCGTGCCGCAAATCAGCGCCATCGCCAACGTCGCCGCAGCACTGGAAGGCACTGGCGTGCCACTGATCGCTGACGGCGGTATCCGCTTCTCCGGCGACCTGTCCAAGGCCATCGTTGCCGGTGCGTCCTGCGTGATGATGGGCTCGATGTTCGCC
This sequence comes from Pseudomonas sp. BP6, assembly GCF_017875935.1. Lineage (NCBI taxonomy): Bacteria > Pseudomonadati > Pseudomonadota > Gammaproteobacteria > Pseudomonadales > Pseudomonadaceae > Pseudomonas > Pseudomonas sp. BP6. The sequence goes on along the minus strand of NZ_JAGINI010000001.1, from coordinate 4,165,851 downwards.
GGTACCGAAGAGGCCCCGGGTGAAGTTGAACTGTTCCAGGGCCGTTCCTACAAGGCTTACCGCGGCATGGGCTCGCTGGGTGCCATGGCGCAGGCGCAGGGCTCGTCCGACCGTTACTTCCAGGACTCCTCGGCCGGCGCCGAGAAGCTGGTGCCGGAAGGCATCGAAGGCCGCGTTCCTTACAAAGGCGCCCTGGCCGCGATCATCCACCAGCTGATGGGCGGCCTGCGTTCGTCCATGGGCTACACCGGCAGCGCAACCATCGAAGAAATGCGCACCAAGCCGGAGTTCGTGCGTATCACCGGTGCCGGCATGGCCGAGTCCCACGTGCACGACGTGCAAATCACCAAAGAAGCCCCTAACTACCGCGTAGGCTGAGGCTTCCAGCTACTACATAAAGCGGGGCTGTCATGACAGCCCCGCGTCGTTTCCGATTTCCACTGACGAGATTGAGTCATGGCCCTCGACATTCACGCTCACCGCATCCTGATCCTCGATTTCGGTTCCCAGTACACCCAGCTGATCGCCCGCCGCGTGCGCGAAATCGGCGTGTACTGCGAACTGCACCCGTTCGACATGGACGATGAAGCGATCCGCGAATTCAACCCGCGCGGCATCATCCTCGCCGGCGGCCCCGAGTCGGTTCACGAAGCCAACAGCCCGCGCGCTCCGCAGGCCGTGTTTGACCTGAATGTGCCTGTGCTGGGTATCTGCTACGGCATGCAGACCATGGCCGAGCAGATGGGCGGCAAGGTAGAAGGTTCCGACCTGCGTGAGTTCGGTTATGCCCGCGTGGACGTTGTCGGCAAGAGCCGCCTGCTCGATGGCATCGAAGACCACGTTGACGACGATGGCGTGCTGGGCCTGGACGTGTGGATGAGCCACGGTGACAAGGTCACCCAGATGCCTTCCAACTTCAGCATTCTGGCCAGCACCCCAAGCTGCCCGATCGCCGGGATGTACGACGACGCCCGCGGCTACTACGGCGTGCAGTTCCACCCGGAAGTGACCCACACCAAGCAGGGTGGTCGCATCCTGTCCCGTTTCGTGCAGGACATCTGCGGCTGTGAAGCCCTGTGGACGGCGTCCAACATCGTTGAAGACGCCATCGCCCAGGTGCGTGCGCAAGTCGGTTCGGCCAACGTTCTGCTGGGCCTGTCCGGCGGCGTCGACAGCTCGGTGGTTGCCGCGCTGCTGCACCGTGCCATCGGCGACCAGCTGACCTGCGTATTCGTCGACAACGGCCTGCTGCGCCTGCACGAAGGCGACCAGGTGATGGCCATGTTCAAAGAGAACATGGGCGTCAAGGTGATCCGCGCCGACGCTGAAAAGCAGTTCCTCGACAACCTGGCCGGCGAAGCCGACCCGGAGAAGAAGCGCAAGATCATCGGCCGCACCTTCATCGACGTGTTCGATGCCGAAGCCAGCAAGCTGGAAAACATCCAGTTCCTCGCCCAGGGCACCATCTACCCGGACGTGATCGAGTCGGCTGGCGCCAAGAGCGGCAAGGCCCACGTGATCAAGTCGCACCACAACGTCGGCGGCCTGCCGGAGGAGATGAACCTCAAGCTGGTCGAGCCGCTGCGTGAACTGTTCAAGGACGAAGTGCGCAAGATCGGCCTGGAGCTGGGCCTGCCGTACGACATGGTCTACCGCCACCCGTTCCCGGGCCCTGGCCTGGGTGTGCGTATCCTCGGTGAAGTGAAGAAGGAATACGCCGACATCCTGCGTCGCGCCGACCACATCTTCATCGAAGAACTGCGCAAGGCCGACTGGTACCACAAGACCAGCCAGGCGTTCGTGGTGTTCCAGCCGGTCAAGTCGGTCGGCGTCGTCGGCGACGGCCGTCGCTACGCCTGGGTCGTGGCCCTGCGTGCCGTCGAGACAGTGGACTTCATGACCGCGCGTTGGGCACACCTGCCGTACGAGCTGCTGGAAACCGTCAGCGGTCGTATCATCAACGAAATCGACGGTATCTCGCGCGTTACCTACGACGTGTCGAGCAAGCCGCCTGCCACTATCGAGTGGGAGTGATCGGGTAGCCAGCTCAGGCTGGCACCCGCAGGACGGATACACCAGAAAGCCCGCATGATTGCGGGCTTTCTGGTTCTTGTTCGTTCAGATTGCTTATTCTTCTGGCTTTCTGGCAAATAGCGCTTTCTGGTAGGCGTTATAGGAAAGCAGCCTGCTCCTCACTGCGATGAACTCATCACCCTCCACGCGTTGCGGGTGCTTTTCCTGCGGGTCATCCTCAAGATTGTATTTAGTCAGGGTGTCCGAACTGAATTCGTATATGTATTTGTACGGGTGCTCCACCAAGGCTGACGCCAGTTGGTCAAAGAACGTGGACATGAAGAATGTGCGTTTCCCCTGTTCCCTCAACAAGCTGATGCCTTGTACAGAGAGGGGGGATTCGGTCACATCAAAAAAATCGGCAACCGTGGGTGCAATATCGATCTGGTGACTGGTGGTTGAGGCGGGTTTGGGCAGTGACTTTCCGTTACTCCAGAAAATCAGGGGTACGCTCACTTCCTCTTCGTGCATGGACGCGTTGTGAATGAACAGACCGTGCTCACCAAATGACTCACCGTGGTCACCCACGAGCACGAATAATGTCGAGTCCAGAAGGCCTTGCTTGTCGAAGGATGTCAGCATTTCACCCAGCACGCTGTCTGTTTTGGCTATGCAGTCTTCATACTTTTCCAGCTCGCTCCGTAATGGGGGGCCTTGGCTGCATTGGTAGGGGTAGTGGGCTGCGCTTGGGAAGTAGAGCGCGATGAAACCTTTGCCATTCTTTTTGATGTTTTCCAGGTAAGAGATGCTGGACGAAAACAGCTGTTCATCACTTTCACCGAAGCTACTGGCATTTCGTGAGCGACTCTCGGCGGGAATGAGCTCCGAAACTGCGTAAGCATTCGACACACCGATGGATTTCAGGAAGCCCTCCATGTTTTCGAACTGCAGGTACAGCGAGCTGAAGGCGACGGCTTCCATGTTTTTCCTGTTCTTCAGCTCATGGATGACGCTGGGTTGTAGCAGGTACATGGCCTCTTTGATTTCAATGTCTGGGTAGGCATGCAGCCCCGTCAGGATCGCGTGGTAGCCTTTGGACGAGTGAGGCACTGAGACGTACGCTTTGAAGAGCATGCCCTCCCGAGCGAGCTTATCGAAGGTGGGGTACCGCTCGGCGGTTTTGATGCCGGGAGCAAAAACGCTGTTCCAGCGCACCGACTCCAGAACGATGAAGACCAGGTTCTTGAAGTCTGGCGTGGGGTGAGATTGAAGTTTTCGGATTTCGTTGACGTTGGTCAGCGGGTAGGCGGGTTGTTCGAATGGCAGGGGCGGTCTATGCGGAGCTGCGGTCAAGGAAGTGGTGTTTCTGAGTGTCGTGACCAGCGGGCTGATGACAATGTTTTCGTTCAGGTGATAGCGCGCATCTTTGGCATGGATGGAGCCGAAGAGCAGGGCGCCGATCACCAGCAGTGATGCCCAGAGGTGTTGTCTTTTCTTTACTGTGCGGGTGCGCTGTTCTTTATAAGCGATGCAGGTTGCCAGCCCAGCGAAAGACCAGGTCGCCAGGTAAGCCAGAAAAAGCACAAAGACAATGAACCTGAATGTGTGCCCGAAACCGGCCGCTTGCTTGAGAAACACCTCGGCCCCGGAGGTCAGGTTGCTTGCGTTTTGCAGGCTGTAGCTTATCAGTTGCCAGTCCAGTGGCTTCAGCCATAGCTCCCGAACACGCATGTCCACCAGCAGGAACAGCAGCAAGGCGCCTGAGGCGATGCTCAACAGATAGAAGTTGAATTTGTTTCTGGTAATGGTGTTGGCGGCAATCACATAGAGGGCGACCACAAGCAGCACGTCTTGAAGCAAGTACAGGGCAATATCGAAAATACCCGTCTCCACCCATCGATGGGAGAAAAACTCGATCAGGATGATCTTCGGTGCCAGCAGCAGGCCTGCAGCGAGCAGGAGCGAGATATGCAGTAATGAGTTTTTGTGCCACATGCTGTCTACCTTCGCATTCAAAGAGCAGGCGTCTTGTCTGAAGCGATAGGCGGGCAGAAGGCCAGCACCTGCGCACCCCGTTTTTAGACTTAAGCAGCCCGCCCTGAATCCGGCAAGTCAGCCCCAGGGCGTTGGTTTGGTACCGAGGGGGAGCGGGTTGCCACTGGCGATCGCGGCCAATAACCGGTCGTGCGACAAGACTTCACTTAATCTTTCGCAAATGCAGGTGTATCGTATTCGCCCTTCATCGCCAGCCCCTGCTGGCAGACTGATTGCGCAGAAACGAGGTACCCGCACCGATGTCCTTTACCCGTCGACAAATGCTCAAAGGCCTTACTGGCTTGGTTGTGGTAGGCCTGGGCGCCGGAGGCGCGGTGCGCTACTGGCTGGGCAAGGTCGAGGACGAGAATGCCGGGCACGACTACGAGCTGATCGCCGCCCCACTGGAAGTGGAGCTGGTGCCGGGGTTCAAGACCGAGGCCTGGGCCTTTGGCCCTTCAGCACCAGGGACGGAACTGCGAGTCCGCCAAGGCACCTGGTTGCGGGTGCGTTTCATCAATCACCTGCCGGTTGAAACCACCATCCACTGGCACGGCATCCGCCTGCCGCTGGAGATGGATGGTGTGCCATACGTTTCGCAATTGCCGGTCAAACCAGGTGAATACTTCGATTACAAGTTCCGCGTGCCGGACGCCGGCAGCTATTGGTATCACCCCCATGTCAGCAGCTCCGAGGAGCTAGGCCGCGGTCTGGTCGGGCCGCTGATCGTCGAGGAGCGTGAGCCCACTGGGTTCCAGCATGAGCGCACGCTGAGCCTGAAGAACTGGCATGTGGACGAGCAGGGCGCATGGCTGCCTTTCAGCATCCCGCGCGAGGCCGCGCGCAACGGCACTGCCGGGCGGTTGATCACCATCAACGGCCAGGCCGACTCGATCACCGAGCTACCGGCCGGCCAGGTGGTGCGGGTGCGCCTGCTGAACCTGGACAACACCTGGACCTACCGCCTCAACCTCAAAGGCAATTGCGAGGCGAGAATCTATGCCCTCGACGGCAACCCGGTGACTCCGCGTGCGCTGGATGAGTACTGGTTAGGCCCGGGCATGCGTATCTGTCTGGCCATCCGCATTCCCGAGGCGGGTGAGGAGATCTCCCTGCGCGACGGTTTCGTGCGCCTGGGCACCCTGCGTTCGGTGGCCAGCAACGACGCGCCGAGTGACTGGCCGCCAGCGTTGCCGCCCAACCCGATCGCCGAGCCCGACCTGGAGAATGCCGAAAAGCTGAACTTCAATTTCGAGTGGGCGGCCAGTGTCTCTGTCACCACTGATGCGGGCAAACCGCCTAGCTTGTGGCAGATCAACGGCCAGGCCTGGGATATTACCGACAAGACCTGTGCCGACCGGCCCATCGCCACGTTGCAGAAGGGCAAGAGCTACATCTTCGAGCTTAAGAACATGACCCAGTACCAGCACCCGATCCACTTGCATGGCATGAGCTTCAAGGTGATCGCCTCCAACCGTCACGACATCAAGGAACCGTGGTTCACCGACACCTACTTGCTGGGCAAGAACGAGCGCGCCCAGGTAGCGCTGGTGGCGGATAACCCTGGGACGTGGATGTTTCACTGCCACGTCATCGACCATATGGAAACCGGCCTGATGGCCGCGATCGCGGTGGTCTGATGCGCCCGCAGATCATCGATCGCAGCCGCGATCAGGAATTCATGCGTCTGGCGCTGGCCTTGGCCGCCGAAGGCGCGGCGCTGGGCGAGGTGCCGGTGGGGGCTGTGCTGGTGCAGCATGGGCAGGTGATCGGCCAGGGGTTCAACCGACCGATCATCGACAGTGACCCCAGCGCGCATGCCGAGATGGTGGCGATCAGGGCGGCAGCCAGGTCGGCCAGCAACTACCGGCTACCCGGCAGCACTCTGTATGTGACCCTGGAGCCGTGCAGCATGTGTGCGGGGCTGATCGTGCATTCGCGGGTGATGCGCGTGGTGTTTGGCGCGCTGGAACCCAAGGCGGGGATCGTGCAGAGCCAAGGGCAGTTCTTTGGCCAAGGCTTTCTCAATCACCGGGTGATGGTGGAGGGCGGGGTGCTGGCGCAAGAGTGCGGGCAGATCCTCAGCGACTTCTTCAAGGCCCGCCGGGCCAAGGCTTGAGCTGCACCGGCCGCTTCGCGGGCAAGCCCGCTCAGGCTCTGCGCAATTCTTGTAGGCGCGGGTTTACCCGCGAAGAGACCTACTGGCTTACATCGGCGACGACTTATCCGCTGGCTTGTCCTTGTTGACCCCGGGCACATGCAGGTTGCCCTCGGCTACCTGGCCTTCGAGCTGCGGCTGGGTCACCCAGGTGAGGATGTCGTAGTAACGGCGGATGTTGGCCACGAAATGCACCGGCTCGCCACCACGGGCATAGCCGTACTTGGTCTGCCGGTACCACTGCTTCTGAGCCAGCCGCGGCAGCATCTTCTTCACGTCCAGCCACTTGTTCGGGTTTAGCTTTTCGCGCCTGGCCAGGATGCGGGCGTCTTCCAGGTGGCCGCCACCGACATTGTAGGCGGCAAGGGCAAACCAGGTGCGGTCCGGCTCCTTGATGCTGTCGTCAAGCTCTTCCTTGATCTTCATGAAGTACTTGGCGCCGCCCTGGATGCTCTGCCTAGGGTCCAGGCGGTTGGACACGCCCATGGCCCGGGCGGTGCGCTGGGTCAGCATCATCAGGCCGCGTACGCCGGTCTTGGAGGTGACTTCCGGCTGCCACATCGATTCCTGGTAGCCGATGGCTGCCAGCAGGCGCCAGTCGACCTGCTCGACCTTGGCGTAGTTCTTGAAGTGCTTCTCGTACTTGGGCAAGCGCTGTTGCAGGTGCTGGGCGAAGGTGTAGGCGCCAACGTAGCCGAGTACGTCGACATGGCCGTAGTAGCGGTCCTTCAAGCGCTGAAGGGTGCCGTTCTTCTGCGCCTTGTCGAGAAATTCGTTGATTTCGTTGAGCAGGCTGTTGTCTTCGCCTGCTGCCACTGCCCAGCGCTGGTCGCGGGTGTCGCCCAAATCGAAGGCGACCCGCACGTTGGGGAAATACACCTGGTTCATCGCCAGTTCGTTGGAGTCCACCAGGGTCAAGTCGATCTGGCCTTCGTCCACCATGCGCAGCAGGTCGACCACTTCGACGGCGTCGGATTCCTCATATTGCAAGGCCGGGTACTGCTTTTTCAGCTCGGCCAACTGGTCAGCATGGCTGCTGCCCTTGAGCACCATGATCTTCTTGCCGACCAAACCCTTGGCGCTGGTGGGGCGCGGGCGGCCGTTGCGGTAGATGACCTGCGGGGTCACCTCCAGATAGGGATGGGAGTATTTCACCTGGGTCTTGCGCCGCTCACTGCTGACCAGGCCGGCTGCAGCCAGTACCGGGCCGGAGGGCTTGCCGAGGGCGTCGTACAGCTCGTCCAGGTTGTCGGCGGTCTCGATCTGCAGCTTTACGCCAAGATCCTCGGCGAAATGCTGGACCAGTTCGTACTCGAAGCCGGTTTCGCCGTTACGGTCCTGGAAGTAGGTTGCCGGGCTGTTGCGCGTGATCACGCGCAGCACGCCATCCTCCTTCACGCGCTCGAGGGTGCTGGGTTTTTCAACGCAGGCACCTAACAGCAGAAAGAGTCCGGTTGCGAGAAGCCATTTGGCGCAACGCTGGCGCAAAGCAGTGTGGGCGAACATAGGTTGCAGTATACGCAAAGGACTGGCCCAACCATATCTCGACAACTGTTAGCTTGTCTGGTAGCGGGTTGTGTGGTTTGGGGAGGGGGATTGCATCAAGGCTACCAGGTGCCCGGTTTGAGATGTTCAGCGGCTGTGAGATCGAGCGACGACCAGGTGCCCGGCTCGGCACATTCAGCGCCTGTGAGATCGAGCGCCGCAGGTGTCCGCCTTAAAATATTCAGCGCCTGGGAGATCGAGCGCCGCAGGTGTCCGCCTTAAAATATTCAGCGCCTATGAGATCGAGCGCCGCCCGCGCGGCGCTTCGCGGGTAAACCCGCTCCTACGTTTGTTTCGGGCCAGTCCCTCCTGTGCCAGGCGCGCGCGACCGCCTTGTTGGTACGACGCGATATCGAGATAGGCACCAAGGCGTTCGCGCGCGAATCCCACAGGCATCGAGATAGGCACCAAGGCGTTCGCGCGCGAATCCCACAGGCATAATTGGCCCGAAACAAACGTAGGAGCGGGTTTACCCGCGAAGCGCCGCGCGGGCGGCGCTCGATCTCATAGGCGCAGAATGTGTCGAGCCGGACACTGCGGCGCTCGATCTCCCAGGCGCTGAATGTGTCGAGCCGGACACCTGCGGCGCTCGATCTCCCAGGCGCTGAATGTCTTGAGCCGGACACCCGGCGGCGCTCGATCTCGTCTCAACCCGGACACCTCTGAAAACTGACCCCGAAGTCCGGTTCCGCCGCCCGGCAGGCGTGGCTTAGAGCAGGTGCCGAAAGCCATCGAATTAGGCTAGAATGCACGGCCTCTAAGCACACCCCTTCCTGAGGCTGTCCCGACGATGTTGATCCTGCGCGGCGCTCCTGCCCTTTCTGCCTTTCGCCACGGTAAATTACTCGAGCAACTGAGCCAGAAAGTCCCCGCTGTTACTGGTTTGTATGCCGAATTTGCCCACTTCGCCGATGTCGACGGCGAGTTGACCGCCGACCAGCAGCAGGTGCTGGGCCGTCTGCTCAAGTACGGCCCGAGCGTGCCGGTACAGGAGCCGACGGGTCGTCTGTTCCTGGTGGTACCGCGCCTGGGCACCATTTCGCCATGGGCCAGCAAGGCCAGCGACATCGCTCACAACTGCGGCCTGCAGTCGATCCAGCGCCTGGAGCGCGGCATCGCCTACTACGTGGCCGGCACCCTGAGCGACGCTGATGCCGAACTGATCGCCGCCGAATTGCACGACCGCATGACCCAGCGTGTGCTCGGCCAGCTGGAGCAGGCCGCAGACCTGTTCAGCCACGCCCAGCCCAAGCCGATGACCTCGGTGGACATCCTTTCCGGCGGTCGCGACGCCTTGGCCAAGGCCAACATCGACCTGGGCCTGGCCCTGGCCGAAGACGAGATCGACTACCTGGTCAATGCCTTCCAGGGCCTCAAGCGCAACCCGAACGACATCGAACTGATGATGTTCGCCCAGGCCAACTCCGAGCACTGCCGCCACAAGATCTTCAACGCCAGTTGGGATATCGACGGCCAGGCTCAGGAAAAGAGCCTGTTCGGCATGATCAAGAACACCTACCAGATGCACAACGAAGGTGTTCTGTCGGCATACAAGGATAACGCCTCGGTGATCGTCGGCAACGTTGCCGGCCGCTTCTTCCCGAACCCTGAAACCCGCCAGTACGGCGCGGTGCAGGAGCCGGTGCACATCCTGATGAAGGTCGAGACGCACAACCACCCGACCGCCATCGCCCCGTTCTCCGGCGCCTCCACCGGCTCCGGTGGCGAAATCCGCGACGAAGGTGCTACCGGCCGTGGCGCCAAGCCCAAGGCCGGCCTGACGGGCTTCACCGTGTCCAACCTGCGCATCCCGGGCTTCGAACAGCCTTGGGAAAAGGCCTATGGCAAGCCCGAGCGTATCGTCGACGCCCTCGACATCATGATCGAAGGCCCTCTGGGTGGCGCTGCGTTCAACAACGAATTCGGTCGCCCGGCCCTGACCGGCTACTTCCGTACCTTCGAGCAAGCCATCGACACCCCCCACGGCGAAGAAGTGCGCGGCTACCACAAGCCGATCATGCTCGCCGGTGGTATGGGCAACATCCGTGAAGACCACGTGCAGAAGGGCGAAATCACCGTCGGCGCCAAGCTGATCGTGCTTGGCGGCCCGGCCATGCTGATCGGCCTGGGCGGCGGCGCTGCTTCGTCGGTGGCTACCGGTGCCAGCTCGGCTGACCTGGACTTCGCTTCGGTACAGCGCGAAAACCCGGAAATGGAGCGCCGTTGCCAGGAGGTCATCGACCGTTGCTGGCAGCTGGGCGACGACAACCCGATCGCCTTCATCCACGACGTGGGCGCTGGCGGTATTTCCAACGCCTTCCCTGAACTGGTCAACGACGGTGGCCGCGGTGGTCGCTTCGAACTGCGCAACGTGCCCAATGACGAGCCGGGCATGGCCCCGCACGAAATCTGGAGCAACGAGTCGCAAGAGCGTTATGTGCTGGCCGTCAGCGCAGTCGACTTCGAGCGCTTCAAGGCCATCTGCGAGCGCGAGCGTTGCCCGTTTGCCGTGGTTGGTGAAGCGACTGAAGAACCGCACCTGACCGTAAGCGACAGCCACTTCGGCAACACCCCGGTGGACATGCCGCTGGACGTGCTGCTGGGCAAGCCGCCGCGCATGCACCGTTCGGTTACCCGCGAAGCCGAGCTGGGCGATGACTTCGACCCGAGCGAGCTGGACCTGGACAGCGCCGTCCAGCGCGTGCTGAACCACCCGGCCGTGGCCAGCAAGAGCTTCCTGATCACCATTGGCGACCGCACCATCACCGGCCTGGTTGCCCGCGACCAGATGGTCGGCCCGTGGCAGGTTCCGGTGGCGGACTGCGCCGTTACCGCCACCAGCTTCGACGTCTACACCGGTGAAGCCATGGCCATGGGCGAGCGTACGCCGCTGGCGCTGCTGGATGCTCCGGCGTCCGGTCGCATGGCCATCGGCGAGACCCTGACCAACCTGGCGGCTTCGCGCATCGAAAAGCTGTCCGACATCAAGCTGTCGGCCAACTGGATGTCCGCAGCTGGTCACCCAGGTGAAGACGCACGCCTGTACGACACCGTGAAGGCTGTCGGCATGGAGCTGTGCCCGGAGCTGGGTATCACCATTCCGGTCGGCAAAGACTCGATGTCGATGAAGACCAAGTGGAGCGATGGGGACGTCGAGAAGAGCGTCACCTCGCCGATGTCGCTGATCATCACCGGCTTCGCCCCGGTCACCGACATCCGCAAGACCCTGACCCCGCAACTGCGCATGGACAAGGGCGAAACCGACCTGATCCTGATCGACCTGGGTCGCGGCAAGAACCGCATGGGTGCCTCGATCCTGGCTCAGACCTACGGCAAGATCGCTGCCCAGGCTCCGGACGTCGACGACGCCGAAGACCTCAAGGCCTTCTTCGCCGTGATCCAGGGCCTGAACGACGACGGCCACCTGCTGGCCTACCACGACCGTTCCGATGGCGGCCTGGTCACCACCGTGCTGGAAATGGCCTTCGCCGGCCACTGCGGTCTCGACCTGCAACTCGACCCGCTGACCGACAGCAAGGGCGAAGTACCGGCCATCCTCTTCAACGAAGAGCTGGGTGCGGTGATCCAGGTTCGCCAGGATGCTACCCCGGACGTGCTGGCACAGTTCAGCGCTGCTGGCCTGGGTGAAGAATGCGTCGCGGTGATCGGCAAGCCGGTCAACAACGCTGAAGTGACCATCAGCCTGAATGGCGAAGTGCTGTTCGACGACGACCGTCGCATGCTGCAGCGTCAGTGGGCTGAAACCAGCTACCAGATCCAGCGCCTGCGCGACAACGCCGACTGCGCTGACCAGGAATTCGACCTGCTGCTCGAGGAAGACAACCCGGGCCTGTCGGTCAAGCTGGGCTTCGACGTCAACGACGACATCGCCGCGCCATACATCAAGAAAGGCGTGCGCCCGCAAGTGGCCATCCTGCGTGAGCAGGGCGTCAACGGCCAGGTCGAGATGGCTGCTGCCTTCGACCGCGCCGGCTTCGCCGCCATCGACGTGCACATGAGCGATATCCTCGCTGGCCGTGTCGACTTCGAAGCCTTCAAGGGCCTGGTCGCCTGTGGCGGCTTCTCGTACGGTGACGTGCTGGGCGCAGGTGAAGGCTGGGCCAAGTCGGCGCTGTTCAACGCCCGTGCCCGTGACGCCTTCCAGGCCTTCTTCGAGCGTACCGACAGCTTCGCCCTGGGCGTGTGCAACGGTTGCCAGATGATGTCCAACCTGCACGAGCTGATCCCGGGCACCGAGTACTGGCCGCACTTCGTGCGCAACCGCTCGGAGCAGTTCGAAGCCCGCGTGGCCATGGTCGAGGTGCAGAAGTCCAACTCGATCTTCCTGCAGGGCATGGCCGGTTCGCGCATGCCGATCGCCATCGCCCACGGTGAAGGCCATGCCGAGTTCGCCAGCGAAGAAGCATTGCTGGAAGCCGATGTGTCCGGTTGCGTGGCCCTGCGCTACGTCGACAACCACGGCAAGGTCACCGAAGCCTACCCGGCCAACCCGAACGGCTCGCCGCGTGGTATCACCGGCCTGACCAGCCGCGACGGCCGCGTGACCATCATGATGCCGCACCCGGAGCGTGTGTTCCGCGCTGTGCAGAACTCCTGGCGCCCGGACGAGTGGCAGGAAGATGCCGCGCTGATGCGTATGTTCCGCAACGCGCGGGTGTGGGTGAACTAAGGCGTGTACAAGCTCGCCTTCTTCGTCCCCGGCAGCCATGTCGAAGTGGTCAAGGCCGCTGTGTTCGCCGCTGGCGGTGGGCGCATCGTTGACTATGACCACTGCGCCTGGCAAACCCTTGGCCAGGGCCAGTTCCGCCCGCTGGACGGTAGCCAGCCGTTCCTCGGGCAAGCGGGCCAGGTCGAGGTGGTTGAGGAATGGAAGGTGGAGCTGGTGGTGGCTGACGAGCTGGTGGCCCAGGTTGTCGCTGCGCTCAAGCAGAGCCACCCGTACGAGACGCCAGCCTATGAAGTCTGGCGGCTCGCCGAGTTCTAGAACGCATCACGGCTATTCGCGGGCACGCCCGCTCCCACAGGGATATCACAATCTTCAGAACCCGTGGTATCCCTGTGGGAGCGGGCGTGCCCGCGAAAGGGCCCTACAATCCAGCCACAATCTCCTTGCCTGGCTCCGGCCGCTTCAACATTCCACAAGCCAGCAACCCCACCTCGAACAGCACCCACATCGGCACTGCCAGCATCGTCTGCGAAAATACATCCGGCGGTGTCAGAATCATCCCCACCGCAAAGCACCCGACGACCACGTAGGGCCTGCTGCGCCGCAATGTGGCCACATCGGCCAACCCCGCCCAGACCACGATGAACGTCGCCACCGGGATCTCGAACGCCAGCCCGAACGCCAGAAACAGCGCCAGGATAAAGTCCAGGTACTGGCTGATATCGGTCATCATCGCCACGCCGTCCGGCGTCACGCTGGCAAAGAAGCCGAACATCATCGGGAACACCAGAAAGAACGCGAATGCCATGCCGGCATAGAACAGCACGATGCTCGATACCAGCAGCGGCAGGGCAATGCGCCGTTCACGGCGGTACAGCCCCGGCGCCAGAAAGCCCCAGGCCTGATGCAGCAGCAGCGGCATGGCCAGGAACAGTGCGCACATCGCGGTCAGCTTGAACGGTGTCAGAAAGGGCGAGGTGACACTGGTGGCGATCATGCTCGCGCCTTCCGGCAAAAAGCGCCTTAGCGGCTCGGATATGAGCGTGTACAGCGTCTGGGCGAAGGGGAACAGGCCGGCAAACACCAATGCCACCAGCGCCAGGCAACGCACCAGGCGTTTGCGCAGGTCGCGCAGGTGTTCGGTCAGCGGCATGCTCGCCGCAGGGTCCATGGCAATACTCATGAAGCATTTTCCTTGGGCAGCGCGGCCGTGGCCGCATCATTGGCCGGCGTCGCGTTCAGGCTGATGCCCTGGCGGATCTCCTGTTCCAGGCGCTGCAAAGGTGCCTTGTCGAGGTTGGGCATCTCGATTTCGCGCTCCACCTGCGTGTGCAAGGCGTGCATGGCCCGGCGCGCCTGCCCCAGGCCGCGCCCGAGGGTTCGGGCTGCCACCGGTAGGCGCTCGGGGCCCAGCACCAACAGCGCGACGACGCCGATCAGCAGCAACTCGCTGAAGCCTACCTCGAACATCAGGCCTGGCGGTCCGCTTGAGGTTGCTGAGCAGCCTGGCCGTTCAGCGGGCACTGTTGCTGCACTTGCGCCTGGCCTGCGGCGTTGGCGTCATTGTCACCGCCCATGGACTTGCGAAAACCTTGGATCGCCTCGCCCACATCGCTACCCAGACCCTTCAGGCGTTTGGTACCAAACAGCAAGAACACGATCAGCAGTACGATCACCAGTTGCCAGATTCCAATGCCACCCATAGCGACCACTCCTGTAAGGTCATGAAAAGGAAGGGCAATCCTGCCTTGCCTAGATGACGTACACATGACGAACGGGCATTGCCATCTAGCTGAAACACCCCGCGTGTTGACTGGCGTTTTTATTCCGCGAGCGAGGCACGCACGGATGGGTGGAAGGCAACAGCGGGGTGCGGCCCTGCTGATGGTGATGGTGGTGCTGGCAATGCTGGCGGCGGGCATGGCCTGGCTGGTGGAGGATGGCCGACGTCAGGTCGACGAAGTGCGCCTGCTACACCAGCGGGTGCAGGTGCGGGGCATGGAGCAGGCCGGCCTGGCCTATGCCGGGCAAGCCCTGCGTGACCCCGCCTGGCGGCTCAGCCCGCTGTTCTGGCAAGCCTTGCGTGGGCAGCCGCTGAAATACGATTTTGGCGCTGGTCAGGCTCAGTTGCAGGTACGCGACCAGCACACCTGCTTCAATGTAAACGCATTGCTCGGCGCCGACGGCGAACGCGCCGAGCGCCAGCTGCGTTACTTGCTGGGCAATGATATGGCGGCCGAGCGCCTGGTCGATGCCCTGGCCGACTGGCTCGATGCCGACAGTGATGCCCGCCTGCAGGGCGCCGAGAGCGCCCAGTACCTGCGCCAGCAACCGCCACGGCTGGCGGCCAACCAGCCGATGCTCGACACCAGCGAGCTGAACCTGTTGCTGGAGCCAGATGCCAACCGCCAAGCGCTTTACCCGATGCTGTGCGCCTTGCCTCAGGTCACCGGTTGGCGCCTGAACGCCAATGCACTGGGGTTGGAGCACCTTCCGTTGCTGGAAGCGCTCTACGAAGGACGCTATTCGCGCTCGCTGCTCAGCCGCATCATCAGCGGTCGGCCGGCTTCGGGGTACGTGGATGCCGCGGCGCTGCGCCAGGCGCTGGGGGCGGTGGATGACGAAACGTTCGAGCGGTTGAGCGAAGGGTTGCTGCTCAACAGCGGGCATTTTCTGTTGCAGCTGTCGTTCGAGGAAGAGGGGCGGGTGATGCGCAGCGAATTCCAGGTGGAGGCGCTGGGGGTGGTGCAATGGCATGCCCGGGTGCCAGCGCAGCAAGTGCGGGTGCGTAGCCGGGAGCCGATAGCCTGGTAACGTTTACGGGCGCCTTCGCGGCCAAGCCCGCCCCTACGCCGGTTTTGAAACCCGTGGGATCCCTGTAGGAGCGGGCTTGCCTGCGAAGAGGCCGGTACAGCCAGCAAAAGGTTGGCTGACCGGCACTGGATCAAACGGTGCCGATCTCCCCGCCATCAATACGCTGGATCACCACCGTCGAAGCCCGCGGCCGTACGGTAGCCCCAGCCGGCGTCGCATCGGTCGCCTTGTCGGTATACGGCCAGTTCCCCGGGTGTTGAATGTTGACGAACAGCGTCTTGTTGTCCGGGGTAAAGGTAATCCCCGTCACTTCGCAACCATTTGGCCCGACAAAGAAGCGCCGCAAGTCCACCTGGTTCTGTGCATTCACCGGCACCTGCTTGCCGCTGGCATCCACCAGGTCGGTAGGGATCACTGCCAGCAACTGGTCGTTGGTGTAGTCGGTCAAGGTGCTTTCGCCGTTGTCGGTCTCGAACCACAGCACGCCGCGGCTATCGAAGCTCATGCCGTCGGGGCTGGCGAACTGGTTCAGTTCGGTCAGGCCGGAGCGGTTGATGTCGGCAGTGCCGGCAGCGTTGGCGCCGAACACGAAGATGTCCCAGTTAAAGCTCAGCTGGTCGTCGCTGTCGTGCCAGCGAATGATGTGGCCGTGGCGGTTCGGGCCGCGCGGGTTCGCTGCATCGACCTTGTCCGGGGTGCGTGCACTGTTGTTGGTCAGGGTCAGGTAAACATCGCCGTTCAGCGGGTTGACTGTCGTCCATTCAGGGCGGTCCATCGGCGTTGCACCCACGGCATCGCCAGCACCACGGGTGTTGAGGATGATGCCCGGCAGGTCACCATACAGCGCGCCCAGGGTGCTGCCACCTGTGGTGGCGGTGCCCACGTCCAGCAGCAGCCATACGCCGGTGCCGTCGGCATTGAAGCGGGCCACGTAGAGTTTGCCTTGGTCGAGGTACTTGGCGCCGGTGGCCAGGCGGTCGGCCGGGGTGGCGTCGGCGGGGTCCCACACGGCGGTGGACACCCACTTGTACAGGTACTCGTTGTTCGAGTCGTCACCCATGTACCACACCAGCGGCTTGCCGGCGACGGGCAGGCCGGGGGCGCAGCCCTCGTGGCGGAAGCGGCCCAGCGCGGTGCGCTTGGTGGCCAGGGTGCTGCTGTTGTA
The DNA here is from genome assembly GCF_017875935.1 of Pseudomonas sp. BP6. Taxonomy (NCBI): domain Bacteria; kingdom Pseudomonadati; phylum Pseudomonadota; class Gammaproteobacteria; order Pseudomonadales; family Pseudomonadaceae; genus Pseudomonas; species Pseudomonas sp. BP6. The sequence continues at coordinate 4,149,435 of NZ_JAGINI010000001.1, read as the reverse complement.
CGGGTCGATCTCGACAATGTAGCCGTAGGTGCTGGCTTCATTGCGGTAGTCGTCGGTGGCGCTGGCGCCTTTGACGGTAACGTCGAAACGGGCGAATTCGTCGTCCACTTCGCTGGCGTCACCGGCAGCGCTTTCCCACTTGTATTGGCCGCTGGAGGTGCCCACGCCAATGCGGCGCTGGTCCTCGGGGCGGGTGCCCTTGTTGACGAAGATGCCCGGCCAGTTCTCTTCGCAGGTCAGGTAGGTGCCCCACGGGGTATAGCCGTTGCCGCAGTTGTTGTTGGTGCCACGGCAGTGGGTGCCAGCAGTGGAGTATTTGGTCTTGACGTGGTCGGTGCCACGCAGCGGGCCGGTGATTTCCATGCGTGAAGCAGTGGTGAAGCGTCGGTTCAGCGGGTCGTTGTCGACCACCTGCCAGCGGCCGTTGATTTTCTGCAGGCGTACTACGCCAGCACCGTGTGCGTTGATCTCCTTGCGCACTTCTTCAACCGGGCGCTTGCCGTTGACATCGGTCGTGGGGCCGGCCGGGTGCAGGGCGGCAGTGTCGATGTACTCGAAATTGATCGCCAGCAGGCCGTCTTCCGAGCTGCCGTTGATGGGGAAGAAGTGCATGCCGTCGTGGTGCATGCCCATGGCGTTGGCCTGGTCGGTCGAGGTGTTGCTGCCGTCGGACTTCCACGGGTTGCCATTGCTGTTCAGCGGCGTACCCCAAGGCGCCAGCACATAGGCGCTATAGCCGGCGGCGACCACACAGGCGTCGGTGCGCGAGCCTGGGATGGACTGGAAGCCCAGCGCCAGTTTCGGCACTTCCGGCTCGGTGACTGGCGGTTCGGTCACCGGTGGCTCGGTGACCGGATCATCATGATCGGAACCACCACCGTCGAAGCAGCCTGTCAGGCCGGTACCGGCGATCATGGCGATGGCGGCGCCCAGGCTGCCGCGCATCACGCTGCGGCGGCTCAGGTAGGCGTCCATGACGTTGGCCATCGGCAGGTTGCCGCTTTGGTTCCGGTCCAGGTTGTCGCCGGTATCTCGACTCATCAGGTTGTCCTTATGTTGGCTGAGTTGGAAGAAACCGCGACTGTAAGGCGCAAGTGTGATGATTCCTTGGCAGAAATGTTAACGAGCTTTTAAAACTTCCGGTTCTTGGATTGCTCTTCTAAAGATCGAATTGGAATTGCTGTCGGATTTCTGCCATCAAACTGTAATGCCAACGCCGCAACATCCGGGGCCCTGAATGGACGTGGATAAGGATGGCGATGCGATGGCGAGCAGTGTGCACAGGCGCGAAGTGATCGGCTGGATGGGTATCGGTGCCTTGGCACCGTTGCTCGGCGCCTGCACAGCCTTCCCAGGGCAGCAGGGTGGCAACGCCCAGCTCGACTTGCTGTACGTCGCCGATACCCTCGATGCCCGCCAGCCTGGCCAGCCGGTGGTACCGGCTACCCGGTTGGGGCCGGTCAGCCACTTGGGCCGTGCGCCCTGGATGACCGGCAGCAGCGCCAGTATCGCCTACCCGCAACTGGCGCCGCTGCTCGATGCCCGCCATGCAACGACAGCCCAGCTGGGCGGTTATGCGGTGCTCGCGGCGTTGCTGGAGCAACTGCGTGGCGAGGCCGGTGCGGGCAACAGCCTGACCCTGGAAAACGGCCAGGGCTGGAATGGCAGTGGCCTGGCCTACCTGACCCAGGGCGAAAGTGGTGTGCAAGGCAGCCAGCTGTTGGGCATCGAAGCGCGGGTCAGCAGCGACGAGCGTGTACTGTGGCCACAACGCAGCACGGGCCTGTATCGCCAGGCCAGCGCCATTACCCTCGGCGCCGGGCTGGCTGACGCACAACGCCAGGCACTGGGCGTGCAAGCCCTGCACATTTTCGAGCGCGGCGGTGCCCGTATTGCAGTGGTTGGCGTGACCGACCCCTACGCACAGGACCAGAAAGCCTCTCTTAAACAGTGGTACCAGTCACTGCTGCCGGTATTCGAGCAAGCCCGGCGCGAGGCTGACCTGGTGGTGGCCATGGCCGATGCAGGCACGGGCCCCGGCCTGTGGCTGGCTGAACGGGTGCCGCAAATCGACGTGCTGTTGGGTGCCCGTGGTCAGGACCTGTGGCCCGCGCCGGTCGAGGTCACCCAGGCCAGCGGTCGGCGCGTGCCGGTGCTGTTTGCCGGCTGCCGGGGCAGCGGTGCCTTCCGCCTGCGCTGCCAGCGTGTGGCCGGGCAGTGGCTGTTCGACGGGCGTTTTTTCCCGGCCTTTGAACAGCAACTGGCGCCTGCCGCGCAGCTGCGTGTCGCGCAATTGCAGGCGCAACTGCGCCAGCAACGGGCCGGCCACGCGGCCTGGCTCGACCAACCGCTGGCCCGCGCGCCCCAGGCCTTGTGGCGCCGCGATACCCGTGGCGGCAGTTGGGACCGCCTGTTGCATCAAGCCTTGGCCGACGCTAACAGCGTACCCGTGTTGCTGCCGGGCCTGCGTTATGACTACCCGCTGGCAGCGGGGGCGCCCATTACCCGCGAACACCTGATAAGCCTTACTGGTGGCTACCCGGCGCCAGTGGTCGAAGCACCGGCCCGGCAGGTCGAGCAAGTGCTGGAAAACGCCGCGGAGCAATTGTTCGGTGACCCGCTGCTGCTGGACAACAGCCAGGACCTGCCGCGCTGGCAGGGCCAGGCCTGGAGCGTCAGCTATAGCCCGCAAGGCAAGCGCATCACGGGGTTGGAGCCAGTGCAGGGTCTGTGCCGAACCTTTGGCTTGCAATTCGAAAGCCAGGCCGGTGAGCCACTTTGGCAGCGGGTCGAGGCCTGGCTCGCCCGCCAGCCTGACGATTGGCAACTGGCGCCGCTGCAACTGCCCGAAGTGCGTTACGTGCAGGGGCACCCAGGCTGGCACCCACGGCAATTGGCCTCGTGATGCTCACCTCGCGTCTGCTCACCGGTGCTGGCCTGACCTTGGCCGGCTGGCTGTCTGCGCAGTGTGTGCTGCAGCTGAGCCGGCAGCCACACCCGGCCACGGCACCTGCGGTGGCCGACAGCCCGCTGCCCGGGCTGATGGTCGGTCACTGGCAGGTGCCACCCGACGATGGTGCCATCGCCATCACCCGTCTGCCGCTGCAATACCTCGGCGGCCTCAAGGCCCAGCCATTGGCCGCCAGTGTGGTGGTGCTGCGCTACGGCGAGCAAGTGCGCACCCTGGCCCGCGGTCAGCGCCTGGCGCCAGGGATCGTGCTGCAGGACATCGACAGCGATGGCCTGATTTTCAACAACCAGGGGCGGCGTGAGCGCCTGCCCTGGCCGCCACGCTCCGCCGTGACCGGCTTCAAGCGGCAAGGATGAACGATGCCTGTTAGATACTGCATGGCGGCTGCGCTGAGCCTGGCCTTGTCCATCGCCTATGCCCAAGAGCCGGTGTTCGATGACAACGGTACGCCGATGTACGAGGTAAATTTCGTCGATACCGAACTCGGCGAGTTCATCGACAGCGTGTCGCGCATCACCGGCACCACCTTCATCGTCGACCCCCGGGTCAAGGGCAAGGTCACCGTGCGCACTGTCGACCTGCACGACGCCGACGCCATCTACGACATCTTCCTGGCCCAACTGCGCGCCCAGGGCTATGCCACCGTCGACCTGCCCAATGGCAGCGTGAAGATCGTGCCCGACCAGGCCGCGCGCCTGGAGCCGGTGCCAGTCGAGGCGGGCGGGCAGCAGGGCGAGGGCAGCGACAGCGTGGCCACCCGCGTATTCAGCGTGCGCAACGCCGCCAGCGAACAGGTACTGGGTATCCTCAAACCGCTGATCGACCCACGGGTTGGAGTTATTACACCGTACCCGGCGGCGCACCAGTTGGTGGTGACTGACTGGCGCAGCAACCTCGAACGCATCGCCAGCCTGCTGCGCCAGCTCGACCGCCCTCAAGAGGCACCGGGCAGCGGCAGCACCCAGGTGATCTACCTGCGTCATGCCAATGCCGGTGAAGTGGTCAAGGTGCTGCGAGGGCTCAGCCAGGAAGGTGCGGTGCCGGCTGAAGGCGCGGGTGAAGCAGAGAGCAAGGATCGGCCGGTGATGGCAGCTTCCGGTGGCCCGGGCATCCGCCTGGAATACGAAGAAGGTACCAATGCCGTGGTCATGGTTGGCCCCGACAGCGAGCTGGCGGCGTACCGGGCCATTGTCGAGCAACTGGACATTCGCCGTGCCCAGGTGGTGGTCGAAGCGATCATCGCCGAGGTGTCCGACAGCAGCGCCCAGGAGTTGGGCGTGCAGTGGCTGTTTGCCGACGAGAAGTTCGGTGCCGGTATCGTCAACTTCGGCAGTAACGGGGTGAATATCGCCAGCATTGCCGGCGCCGCCGCCAGTGGCGACAACGAGGCTCTGGGCGATTTGTTGTCCACCACCACCGGTGCCACGGCGGGCATCGGCCATTTCGGTGGTGGCTTCAACTTCGCCATGCTGGTCAACGCGCTGAAGGGCAAGAGCGGCTTCAACCTGCTGTCCACGCCCACCTTGCTGACCCTGGACAACGCCGAAGCGTCGATCCTGGTCGGCCAGGAAGTGCCCTTCGTCACCGGCTCCGTGACCCAGAACAACGCCAACCCGTACCAGACCATCGAGCGCAAGGAAGTCGGGGTGAAGCTGCGCATCAAGCCGCAGATCAATATCGACAACAGCGTGCGCCTGGACATCGTCCAGGAGGTGTCGTCGATTGCCGACACCAGCTCGGCCAGCGACGTGATCACCAACAAGCGCGAGATCAAGACCAAGGTCATGGTCGAGGACAACGGCCTGGTGATACTTGGCGGCCTGATCAGCGACGAATTGAGTACCAGCAACCAGCGTGTGCCACTGCTCGGCGACATTCCTTACCTTGGCCGGTTGTTCCGCTCCGATGCCACCCGCAACACCAAGCAGAACCTGATGGTGTTCATCCGCCCGCGTATCCTGCGCGACGGGCCGAGCCTGGCGGGCCTCAGTGAAGCCAAGTACCGCACCCTGCAGCAGACCACACCGCTGCAGTTGCCGGACCTTGCAGAGGGCACGCGGCTGTTGCAGGTCTTCCCCGCCAGCCGCGCACGCCTGGAAGGCGGTGACTGGTGATGCTGCCCTATCGCCAGGCACGGCAGAGCGGAGTGGCCATGGCCCCGGCGGAGCAGGGCTGGCAGCTATGGCTGCGGCCCGACGCCGACAATGCCCAGTTGCAGGAGTTGCTGCGTGTGCATGGCCAGCCAAGCCTGCTCGAATACCTGGAACCTGCGCTGTTCGACGAGCGCCTTGGCCAGCTGTACCAGGCCGGCGATGCCGCCACCGAAGCGCTGATCGAAGGCATCGGCGACCAGGTCGACCTGGATAGCCTGATGAGCGAGATGCCGCGCATCGAAGACCTGCTTGAAAGCGACGACGAAGCCCCGGTGATCCGCCTGATCAACGGCCTGTTCGGCCAGGCGCTGCGGCTGCGCGCCTCGGACATCCATATCGAGACCTTCGAGCAGAGCCTGGTGGTGCGTTTGCGGGTCGATGGCCACCTGCGTGAGGTGCTGCGTCCTCCACGTGCGTTGTCGGCCATGCTGGTATCACGGATCAAGGTCATGGCCCGCCTGGACATCGCTGAAAAGCGTCAGCCCCAGGACGGCCGCATCACCTTGCGTGCAGCAGGGCGCGAAGTGGACGTGCGGGTCTCGACCTTGCCCGGCATCCATGGCGAGCGGGTGGTGATGCGCGTGCTCGACAAGCAGGCCAGCCTGCTGGCGCTGGATAACCTGGGCATGCCGGCAGCGGTACTGCAGGGCCTGCGCGGTTGCCTGGCGCGTCCCAATGGCATTGTGCTGTCCACCGGGCCGACCGGTTCGGGCAAGACCACGACCCTGTACGCCAGCCTGAACAGCCTCAACGATGGCAGCCGCAACATCCTCACCGTCGAGGACCCGGTGGAGTACGCCATCGCCGGCATTGGCCAAACCGCGATCAACCCGCGTGCGGGGCTGACGTTTGCCAGTGGCTTGCGCGCCATCCTGCGTCAGGACCCTGACGTGATCATGCTCGGCGAAATCCGCGATCAGGAGACTGCACAGATCGCCGTGCAGGCCAGCCTCACCGGCCACCTGGTGCTGTCGACCTTGCACACCAACAGCGCGGTAGGCGCAGTGACCCGCCTGCGCGACATGGGCATCGAGCCCTTCCTGATCGCCTCTTGCCTGCGCGGCGTCCTGGCCCAGCGCCTGGTGCGGCGTTTGTGCAACTGTGCCGTGGCGCACCCGCTGCAGGCTGCCGAGCGCGAGCTGTGGCCCGAGCTGGCGGCGCTGGGCAGCACTTATCACGCGGTGGGTTGCGAGCAGTGCCAGGGCAGCGGTTATATCGGGCGACTGGGGCTGTACGAATTTATCGAACTGGACGCTGGGCTCATCGGCCTGTTGTACGACGGCGCCAGTGAGCTGGCCATGCAGGATTACCTGGCTGAACGGCGCCAAAGCCTGGTGGCGATGGCCAGCGATTGCCTGGCTCGCGGTGAGACCAGCCTGGCCGAAGTGCTGCGCGTGGTACAGGGCTAAGACATGCCGACCTATCGCTACCAGGCCGTTGACCTCGCCGGCAAATCGCACAAGGCCAGCCTGCAGGCTGACAGTGAACGCCACGCTCGCCAGCTATTGCGCGAGCAGGGCCTGTTCGCCCGCCAGTTGCAGCGTCATGAAGCCGGCAGCCGACAACCCCGTCGCCAGCGCCTGAGCCGCGCCCAGCTGTGTGAGCTGACCCGTCAGCTGGCCACCTTGACCGGGGCCGGTATTCCCTTGGTCGATGCCCTTGCCACCCTTGAACGGCAACTGCGTCAGCCCGCCCTGCACAGTGTGCTGGTGGCCTTGCGCGGCTCGCTGGCCGAAGGCCTGGGCCTGGCGCGCAGCCTGGCCCGGCAGGGCGCACCGTTTACCGGCCTGTACTGCGCGCTGGTCGAGGCCGGCGAACGTTCCGGGCACCTGGCCCAGGTGCTGACCCGCTTGGCCGACCACCTGGAGCAGGTGCAACGCCAGCAACACAAGGCCCGTACTGCGCTGATCTACCCCGCTGTGCTGATGGGGGTATCGCTGGCAGTGGTGATTGGCCTGATGACGTTCGTCGTGCCCAAACTCACCGAGCAATTCGCCCACGCCGGGCAAAGCCTGCCGCTGATCACCTCGTTGCTGATCGGCCTGAGCCAGGGGCTGGTGCAAGCCGGGCCCTGGCTGTTAGGGGGGGCGCTGTTGCTCGGGGTGCTGGGCGGCTGGCTGCTGCGCAAACCGCACTGGTGCCTGCGTCGCGACCAACTGCTGCTGCGCCTGCCGCGTATTGGCCACCTGCTGCAGGTGCTGGAAAGCGCGCGCCTGGCGCGCAGCCTGGCGATTCTCAGTGGCAGTGGCGTGGCCCTGCTCGAAGCCTTGCAGGTGGCCACTGAAACCATTGGCAACCGGCGTATCCGCCTGGCCATGGAGCAGGTGCGCCAGCACGTGCAGGGCGGCACAAGCCTGCACCGTGCGCTGGATGCCAGCCAGCAATTCCCGCCGCTGCTGGTGAACATGGTCGGCAGCGGCGAGGCCAGCGGCACCCTGGCGGACATGCTCGAGCGCGTGGCCGACGACCAGGAGCGCGGCTTTGCCCGCCAGGTCGATACCGCCATGGCGCTGTTCGAACCCCTGATGATCCTGGTGATGGGCGCCGTGGTGCTGTTCATCGTGCTGGCGGTGCTGCTGCCGATCATGCAACTCAACCAGGGCCTGCAATTGTGACGACAAGGAGTATTGCCATGCAGCATCGACGTAACCGCCAACGCGGCTTCACCCTCATGGAAATCATGGTGGTGATCTTCATCATCGGCCTGCTGATTGCCGTGGTGGCGCCCAGCGTGCTGGGCAACCAGGACAAGGCCATGAAGCAGAAGGTGATGGCCGACCTGGCCACCCTGGAGCAGGCGCTGGACATGTATCGTCTGGACAATTTGCGCTTCCCCAGCAACGAACAGGGCCTGGTCGCGCTGGTGAAAAAGCCGGCTCAGGAGCCGCTGCCTCGGGCCTGGCGCAGTGATGGCTACGTGCGTCGCCTGCCGGAAGACCCATGGGGCACCCCGTACCAGTACCGCATGCCCGGCGAACATGGCCGGGTCGATGTGTACTCGCTGGGCGCCGATGGCATGCCGGGTGGCGAAGGCCAGGATGCCGACCTGGGTAACTGGGCGCTGTAACCGGTGCGCGGTCAGCATGGGTTCAGTCTGATCGAGCTGCTGGTGGTGTTGGCCATCGCTGGGCTGATGACCGGGCTGGCGGTGGCTGGCCTCGGCAACGGCCAGGCCCGTGTCGAGCAGGCCCTGCAACGGCTGGCGGCCGAGGTCCGCGGCCAGGCCGCGCTGGCCCGGCATGCCGGGCAACTGCGCGGGCTGCGTTGGAATGGCCAGCGCCCGGAGTTCGTCCGCCGCCAAGGCAATGACTGGATCGTTGAAAAGGTCGCGCTCGGCGACTGGCCCAAGGGCCTTCACCCGGACTGGCCCCCGAGCCCGCAGCCGCGCCTGCTGTTCACGCCGCATGGCTGGGCACAGTCGGGCAGTGTGCGTTGGCGTTGGGCTGATGGCGGCCAGCAATGGGCTTGGCGCCGCAATGGTCACTTGCGGGTGGCGGTGGCGCCATGAAGCAGCGTCAGCGTGGTTTCACCTTGCTGGAAGTGACCGTGGCCCTGGCGATTGCCGCCGTGCTGGCAGTCATCACCAGCCAGGTACTGCGCCAGCGGCTGGCCGTTCAGGACAACCTGCAACAGCACCGCCTTGGCCTGTTGTGCGCGCGTGAGCTGCAAGCCCGCTTTGCCGTCGAGCAGTACTGGCCTGCCGAAAACCAGGTGGCCGGCAAGCTTGGCCAAGGTGGCCAACTGTGTCACTGGCAATTGCAACTGCGCCGCACCGGCGTGCGTGACCTGCGCCGTGGCGAACTGCAATTGTTCGCCGACCACGATCAGCGTCTGCCACTGGGCCAGTACACCGTGTTTCTGGAGCGCCCATGAAACGCCATCAGGCAGGTCTGACCCTGATCGAACTGATGGTCGCCCTGGCCCTGACCGCCATACTCGGCATCATGCTCGCCGCGCTGGTCAACGGCTGGCTGAAGGTGCGCGAACGCCTGCAGCACACCAATCAGCAAACCTCGGTGCTGGACTTTTGTCTGGCACTGGAGCGGCGCTTTGACAGCCCGGTGCTACGCCGTGTCTACGACCAGCGTTTGCCGCTGGCCAGCCGATGGCTGGACTGGCAACCCGCCAGCAACCAGTTGCTGTGGGTCGCCAGCACCGGCCTGCCGGCGGCCGAAGGTGGCTCGCGCCTGCAACGCCAGCGACTGCGCTTCGAGGTCCGTGAGCAGCGCCTGCTGCTGGAAAGCTCGGCCGATTTGTACGCCGCCGTCGCCCCGCGCTGGGTAGAGCGCGAACGACTCGACCAGGTCAGCGCCATGAACGTTCTGTACTACCAGGGCGGCCGCTGGCTGGCCTGGCCTTCTGACCAACCGGTACACCCAGGCCGTGGTGTGCGTCTGGAACTGCTGCGTGATGGAGCCCCCTATGTCTGCACCTTCGCCCTCCCATGGGGGCGCTCATGAAACTTGAATGGCGGCGGCGTACGCCGGCGCAGGCGTGGCTATTGCTGCGCCCGGGTGTTGTCTGGCACTGGGCGCTGGTCCATGAGGGTATTTTGCAAAGCCAGGGGCAGGGTGAGCCACCGGCAAACCCGCAGGCCCATGTTGCGCTGGTTCTGCCTGCCGAGGCCTGCAGCCGTTTTCGCGTGCCGGCCCCGCCCGGGCTCAAGCGCGAAGAATGGCCTTTGTTGCTTGAGGATCGCTTGCTGCAGGCCCCGCATGAGGTGGCCTGTGCCTGCCTGGCCCGTGAACCCGGGCACCTTCGCCTGCTGGTAGTGGCGCGCCAGCAGTTGGATGAATGGCGTGGCCAATGTGCCGCCTGGGGCTTGCAGGTAGTGCGCTGCTGGGCGGAGCTACAGTTGCTGCCATCGCCCGAGCCAGGATGCGCCTGGCAATGGCAGCGTACCCCCGGCATGTCCTATTACAAAGGGCTGGCCGAAGACGGACAGGAACACTGGCTGGCCTGGCCTGATGCCTTGGGGGGAGTGCGGCAGCCACCGTGGGCAGGGCTGCACAAGACGTCGCTGAGCGGCAATTGGCCAGCCGTATTTACGCCGCTCGACACATTACCCGGTCTGTTCGAACGCATCCGCAAGGTGCGCTCGTTGCCAGCGGCGTCCCGACAGCAGCAGCGGCTGCTGGCAGCTTGCCTGGTGCTGGCCACCGTTTGGGGTGGCCTGTGGTTGAGCCAGCAATGGCGCCAGGCGCAACTCTGGCGCAGCCAGGTCATTGCCGTGACCGGCGAGCAGGCCAGCCCTCGGCACGCGGCGCAGGCCCTCAAGCGCCTACGCGAGAGCGTACTGCAGCAGCAACTGCGTACACGTCAGCTAGACGACCTGCAGGCTCGCTTGCAGGCCTGGCTGCGTGCCAACCCGGATTGGCGCCTGCAAGCGGTGCGCTTCGATGGTCAGCGTTGGCACCTGCGTCTGGAGGGCGAGGGCAGTGCGCCGCCATGGCGTGATATGGCGGCTGCCGCTGGCGCCACAGTGCAGGTTCAAGAGGGCCAGGTGATCTTCGACCTGGGAGCCGCCTCATGAACCGGGACTGGCTACAGCGTCATCGCTTCAAGTTCGCCTGGGGACTGATCGCTCTGCTGCTGGCCTTCCTGGCCCTGCGTGAAGGCGTTGCGCAATGGCGCACGCTTGGCCAGTGGCGTGTGCTGGCCGAACAGGCGGCCAGCCTGCAAGGCGGGCCCGGTTTGAACCTGGAGCGGCTACGTCAGTCGGCCCAGGCCCGTGGGGTCGAACTGATCGAAGTCGATACGCAAGGCAAGGCCTGGCAACTGCGTGGGCAGGTGGCCGATGAGCGCATGCTGCAAGGCTGGGTGCAGAGCCTGCGTGCAGAAGGCGCATTGCCGTTGCAATGGGGGCTGGAGCAACAGGGCAAGGCTTTGCGATTCGACCTGGTGGTGCAGCCATGAGCCGCAGTGCAGCAATGGCCTGGGTGCTATTGGTATTCGTGCTCACGCTGTTTATCGAGCTTCCGGCCAATTGGGTGGTGCGTGCGTTCGGCCTGCCGGTACGTGATGTCGGCGGAAGCCTTTGGCAAGGGCAGGCACAACAATGGGGGCCGGTCGGGCCTTTGCGCTGGACGCTGCAGCCCTGGCGCTTGCAGGCGAATGCGCAAGTGGGGTTCCAGGGCCAGGCCTGGCAGTTGCGCGCAGAAGGCTGGCCTTGGCAGTGGCGGCTGGAGGCATCAGCCAAGGGGGCTTTGGCGACGGTCTCGACGGATTACCGCCTGGCCGGCCAGTGGCAGGGGGGGGTGAGGATGCAGGGGGCAGGGCGCCAATGCCAGGCCAGTGAAGGCCGCGTGATCGTAACCGACCTGGCTCTGAGCGACCCTTGGTCCCTTGGCCTTGGGCACGGTTGGCTGGAAATGGATTGCCGCAGTGGCTGGCACCTGCGCGGGCAGTTGGCGCAGCCAGGGCAACATCAACTGGCCGTGGATGCCGACCTGCCAGGGCGCCGGGCGCAGGTGGTGTTCCAGCTGCAGCCTGAAGCGCAGTTGACGCCATTGTTGCGTGGGGCTCAATGGCTCGGGCCGCAGGCCCTGGCGGGGCAGCGAGACCTTCGTTGGTGAGCAACTACGTGGCGTGGCGCCCTGTAGATACGCTGTGGGCGGTCGAGCTTTTCTGAGGTGGTCGGGGCTGAACCGCTTGGTCTTATCAAATGGTTCAAACCGCGAAGCAGGCGGCGCTTTGCGTGGCACCGGCTGCCCGGTGTTCGCGGGTGAACCCGCTCCTACAACGGCCTGTGCCCAACCGCCGATATGTGCCCACCCACCGATTTGTGTCCAACCGCCGATTTGTGTCCAACCGCCGATTTGTGTCCAACCGCCGATTTGTGTCCAACCGCCGATTTGTGTCCAACCGCCGATTTGTGTCCAACCGCCGATTTGTGTCCAACCGCCGATTTGTGTCCAACCGCCGATTTGTGTCCAACCGCCGATTTGTGTCCAACCGCCGATTTGTGTCCAACCGCCGATTTGTGTCCAACCGCCGATTTGTGTCCAACCGCCGATTTGTGTCCAACCGCCGATTTGTGTCCAACCACCGATTTGTGTCCAACCACCGATTTGTGTCCAACCACCGATTTGTGTCCAACCACCGATTTGGGCCCAACCACCGATTTGTGTCCAACCACCGATTTGGGCCCAACCACCGATTTGTGCCCAACCACCGATTTGTGTCCAACCACCGATTTGTGTCCAACCCCCGATTTGTGTCCAACCACCGATTTGGGCCCAACCACCGATTTGTGTCCAACCGCCGATATGTGCCCACCCACCGATTTGTGTCCAACCACCGATTTGGGCCCATCCCCGATCATTGTAGGAGCGGGCTTGCCCGCGAAGACGGCAGATCAGGCAATCACGATCACTCGTCGTCCGCAGTCCCGTTGGCCCGCCAGTAGGCTGCGGCCTTTAGCGCATCTTCCGGCACCCCTTTCTCCAGCAATAGCGCCTTGGCCTGGCGAGTCAGGGCTTTTTCCAGCGCCACCCAGGCATACAGCCGGCCTTGCGGCAAGCTCAGGTTCCGCACCAGTGCCAACAAGTCTTCCTCCTGGCGACGTACCCAGATCACTTCCACCTGGGCCTTGCTTGGCAGCGGCTGGCGCTCGTGCTCGTCTTCGATCTGGATCACTGCCAGCACCTGGCGGCCCGCCGGCAACTCCTCCAGCCGACGGCCAATGGCCGGGATAGCAGTTTCATCACCGATCAGCAGGTAGCTGTCGAAAATATCCGGCACCACCAGCGAGGCCCTTGGCCCTGCGATGTCCAGGGTTTGCCCGGGCGCGGCTTGCGCGGCCCAGGTAGAGGCAGGGCCGTCGCCGTGCAGCACGAAGTCGATGTCCAGCTCATTTGCCACCAGATCGATGCGCCGCGGTGTGTACTCGCGCATGGTGGGCCGCGCGCCACCGTCCTTACCCATATTACGGGCCTCGATGGCCTGTTGTTGCTCCGGCGTTTCGGCAAACAGCAGCTTGATATGGTCGTCGCTGCCCATACTGGTAAAGCCTTGCAGCTCGGCACCCCCCAAGGTGATCCGGCGCATGCGCGGGGTCAGCTCGGTGACCCGCAGCACCTGCAGACGGCGCTGGCGGATCTCGTGGTTTACGCGGTGAATGGTGTCACTCATGGGGCGTCTCCCTGAAAGGTTCGGTTGGCCCGGAGGCGATGGCCGTGGCGGCATGGTTGAGCAGGTCACGGACCCGTTCGATTTCTTCCGCGGTCCAGCGGCCGCTGTGCATGTGTAGTGCATGACGCAAGTTACCGACCGCTTCATGAATCTCTGGCGGGCGGTCGTGGCCGCGCAGGGCGCGTTTGCTGACTTCGATGCGCATGCGCACGCCATCCAGGGCTACCGCCTGATCCGCCAAGGCGCTGCGGCCGGCATCGGTGATGGCATACAGGCGTTTGCTGCCCTGCACCTGGCCGCTGATCAGTTCGGCTTCTTCAAGAAAGTTCAGCGTGGGGTAGATCACCCCGGGGCTTGGGCTGTAGCTGCCTTCGAACAAGTTCTCGATCTGGCGGATCAGGTCGTAACCGTGGCCGGGTTGCTCGGCCAGCAAGTCCAGCATCAGCAGCTTGAGGTCACCAGGGGCGAAGACACGCGGGCCGCGCTCGCCACGGCCGGGGCGCCGCTCGAAGGGATCATGAGGGGTATGTTCGCGCATAAGGAAAGGGCTCCGTCGTTTGCGATATATCGTAAGATATTACTCAAGATATATCTAAAGACAAGCCATTTAATGCTGATGATTATCATCTACTCAGTCGATGTGTTACCTGTCGGCGGCGGTGTGTGCAGGGCAACCTGTGGCTGCTTGCACTCATTCGGGTTGCCTGGCTGCAGGTATGGCATGAGGATCGGTGCCATGCCCTTGAGCACCTGCACTGGCAGCGCCGAGGTAAATTTGAACGCTTCTGCTGTGCGACCCGGCACGAAGGCGGTCAGCGTGCCGAAATGGTTGTCGCCGAGGAAGAACACGAAGGTGGCGGTGCGGTTCAGCGAGCGCGAACCGATCAGCCGGCCGCCGGCGCCGAAGCTTTCGATTCGGTTGTCACCGGTACCGGTCTTGCCGCCCATCACCAGTGGCGTGCCGTCCTGCAGCTTGAAGCTGCCGGAAATACGCCGCGCGGTACCTGCGTCGACCACTTGCGACATGGCGCCTTTGAGCGCACGTGCCACTTCGACCGGCAGAATTCGCACGCCCCGGTCCGGGTCTGAGATCAACTTGGTCTCGTAGGGTGTATTGGCTGCAAAGTGCAGGGTATCGATACGCAGGGTTGGCAGGCGAATACCGTCGTTCTGGATGATCCCGACCAGTTCGGAGAGGGCAGCGGGGCGGTCGCCGGAGCTGCCGATGGCCGTGGCCAATGAAGGCACCAGGTGGTTGAATGGATAGCCCACGCGTTTCCAGCGCTGGTGGATGTCGAGGAAGGCTTCGATCTCGACCATGGTGCGGATGCGGCTGTCACGGGCGCTCTGGTGGCGGCTCTTGAACAGCCAGCCATATACCTCCTGGCGTTCGAAACGGCTGGCATTGATCATTTCGGTCAGTGTCGAGCCTGGGTGCTTCAGCAGGTAGCCAAGCAGCCACAGGTCCAACGGGTGGACCTTGGCGATGTAACCCTGGTCGGGCAGGTCGTACTTGCCCGGGCCATAAGCAGCGTACATCTCTGACAGACGGCCATCGGTCAGTTTGCCCAGCACCTTCTTGTCATCCTTGAGGTGGGCACGCACGAATGCGTTGAAGGTTTCCTGGCCTGCCTCGGGGAACAGGTAGCGGTGTACTGCCGCCAACCGCTGTGGGGTCACGCGCATGCTGTCGATAAAGGTGTCCAGGCGTTGTTGCGAGGTTCTACGCTGGTACTTTTTCCAGAAGCGCATCAGGTATTTGGTGCCCTCCTTGTCGGCGAAGCGCGCAAGGTACTCCTGGCGGCGCGGGTCGGCGTCGTCCTTGAGCAGCGCCACGCGGTTGTATGGTTGCTGGTAAGTCACGTAGCGCACGAGGTCGCGCATCAGGCGGATGAACGGCAGGTTGATCGACTCGCGCAGTGCATCTTTGAGTGTCGGGTTGCGGTTGTTGTCTTCCTTGCGGAAGTTGTTGAACACATGCATCCCGCCGCCAGTGAAGAACCCTTCGCCGGTGTTGGCCGAGTACTTGCGTTCCAGCGCGGCGTCGAGCATGGCGTCCAGGCTCTGGTTCTTGCTGTTCTGCGCCAGCCATTCCAGCGACCATTGCGTGATGCGGTCGAGTTCGGCCACTTCGACCTTCTTCAGCTCGGCGGCAGGTTTGCCGGCGTACTTGTCGTGCAGCTCGGCGATAATCTCCAGGTAGGTGGTCAGTACCCGTAGCTTGGCGGTTGAGCCCAGCTCCAGCTTGCTGCCTTCGTTGATGTCGAAGGGCTGGTTGGTGCTGTCGGTCTGCACCCGCACCCGCGAACCATCGGCGGTGCGCTCGAACAAGGTGAAGCTGTAGCTCACCTGGTCGGTGGTCTTGGCGGTGAGCAGCCGCTCGCCGATCAGGCCGATCTGTGCGGCAAACGCCGGGTCGGCGAGGTTTTTCAGGTACTGGCTGACCTGCAGTTGCAGGTCGGCCTGCAAGGTACTGGTGGCTGACAGGTCAAGGCGGTCGAGGTCGTACAGTGGGCGGTTGAGCATGGCCGACAGACGGTTGCGCGCAAGGCTGATGCCCTTGTTGGTGATGATCGGTACGATGGTCGGCTGCGCTACCCAGTCGCGGTACACCGCCTTGCTGACCAGCGCGGCATCGGCCAGCGGCTGATCGATGATCTTGTTGGCGGCAAGCACGCGAATGTGCGAGTCGGTGAGTTCGGCCAACTCGACCCGGCCCTTGGACAAGTAATACGAGGGACGGCGCTGGGCAATCATCAGCGACAGCACCTGGCGCAGGGCCAGGCCACGCGCGGCCATGCTCTCTGAGTCGGTGGCGGTGGCGTTCAGGGCCTGGTTGACCTGGTCGAAGTCGGCGCCGTACCACACCCGCAGGCCCTCGGCCATGCCATGTACCTCACCATGCCCAGGCACGGCCGACAGCGGTACGCTGTTGAGGTAGTCGCGCACGATACGCTGGCGTGCCTCGGTGGTGTCGGGGCCGCCCTGGTAGGCACGCACGCTGGCAGAAATCATCTGCCGGATCTTCTCCGCGCCCGACACCGTCAGGCCATCCGGTGAGTGGCGATATTTTTCCAGCTGGGTGGCCAGGGTGCTGCCGCCGGCAGACTGACCGGGCAGGGCCAGGTACTTGGCGACCTGGCTGTAGGCGGCCTTGGCAAAGCGTGGCCAGTCCACAGCCGGGTTGTTACGTGGGTCGTCGGTATCCAGCAGGTCGCGGTTTTCGATGAACAGCAAGCTGTTGACTATTACGGGAGGTATCGCCGCAAAGTCCGGGTACAGGTGCTGGGGGTAGTTGTACTGGTACAGCGTGTCGCCGCGGCAGTCGGTGATCGACAGGCCGGCCTGGATCTTCTCGATATAGGGCGCGAACAGCCCATGATCGACGTAGTTCATCAATGCGGGTGAAAACTTCACCTGTTCGCTGATGAGGTAGTCGCGCTTGAGCAGGCGTGGCAGGAATTCACCCAGGGCGCTATAGCCCAGGCGTTTGTCGAACGGCCCATCACCGGGGTAGACGATGGCATCGCTGGGACCGGGTTGCAGCGAGTAGGTCAGTGTACTGGCCAGTCTGCTGAACTCGCGCGATTGTAGTTCGGAGGTACGGAATTCGTTATACGCGGCAACAGCGATGGCTACCAGTGCCACCAGCAGGATGAGGATGATCAGCCACCACCATAGCCGACGCTGACGGGGGGACTTGGATTGTGGCGTCTCGGCCTGAGGTATCTTGGGAGCTTCCGTTCTGCTGGGTTCCGATTGCCACAGTGCGCCCATAGTCTTCTATCCGGCCAAGTGTTTTCGTCTTGCTTGTCTGAAGCTTAGACGTTGAGTGGATAGGGTGAAAAATTTGTAGGAAGTTGGAAAAAGTGGTGTGGGGCTATACGGCTTTGGTGTGGGTTTCTTCAACGGACGATGTTGCTATGGTGCCTTGGCAATTCTTTGGGCGCAAAGCGGCCCCAGAGTTCTAGCCAAATTTCTGCATATATACAGTGAAAACACCTACAACGGTCTTCCTATACTGCTGGCCCCCTTCGCCCTGCCGGGCGCTCTAGTCCGGCACATGGGCAGGCCCACAAGGCCAGCCTGGCAAGCCAACGCCACGCCTATCGGCATGGTCGCGGCTGCACGAAGGTCAAATCCAATAACAAAATGAGGTTGTATTGCTATGCCAGTCGGCAACCACTCTGCCCACGGCCAGGCCACTGAAGGCGGCCCGCTCAAGCGTGAACTGGGCGAACGGCACATCCGCTTGATGGCGCTGGGCGCCTGTATCGGTGTCGGTCTTTTCCTCGGTTCGGCCAAGGCGATCGAAATGGCCGGCCCAGCCATCATGTTGTCTTACATCATCGGTGGCCTGGCCATCCTGGTGATCATGCGCGCGCTCGGTGAAATGGCCGTGCATAACCCTGTCGCCGGCTCTTTCAGCCGTTATGCCCAGGATTACCTCGGCCCATTGGCGGGCTTCCTGACCGGCTGGAACTACTGGTTCCTGTGGCTGGTGACCTGTGTTGCCGAAATTACTGCAGTGGCCATCTATATGGGCATCTGGTTCCCCGACGTACCGCGCTGGATCTGGGCCCTGGCGGCACTGGGCAGCATGGGCGCGATCAACCTGGTGGCGGTGAAGGCTTTTGGTGAATTCGAGTTCTGGTTCGCGCTGATCAAGATCGTCACCATCATCGCCATGGTCCTCGGCGGCATCGGCATCATTGCCTTCGGCTTTGGCAATGACGGTGTCGCAGTCGGTATCTCCAACCTGTGGAGTTATGGCGGGTTCATGCCCAATGGTGTGACTGGCGTGCTGATGTCGCTGCAGATGGTGATGTTCGCCTACCTGGGCGTGGAAATGATCGGCCTCACCGCAGGTGAAGCACGCAACCCGCAAAAGACCATTCCGCAGGCCATCGGCTCGGTGTTCTGGCGCATCCTGCTGTTCTACGTCGGGGCGTTGTTCGTGATCCTGTCGATTTACCCTTGGAACGAAATCGGCAGCCAGGGCAGCCCGTTCGTCATGACTTTCGAGCGCCTCGGCATCAAGACCGCCGCCGGCATCATCAACTTCGTGGTCATCACGGCGGCGCTGTCGTCGTGCAATGGCGGCATCTTCAGTACCGGGCGCATGCTCTATAGCCTGGCACAGAACGGCCAGGCGCCGGCGGCCTTCGCCCGTACCTCGAAGAACGGCGTGCCACGCAATGCGCTGCTGCTGTCGATCGGCGCGTTGCTGTTGGGCGTACTGGCCAACTACCTGGTGCCTGAAAAGGTCTTCGTCTGGGTAACCTCGATCGCCACCTTCGGTGCGATCTGGACCTG
Organism: Pseudomonas sp. BP6; assembly: GCF_017875935.1. NCBI lineage: Bacteria > Pseudomonadati > Pseudomonadota > Gammaproteobacteria > Pseudomonadales > Pseudomonadaceae > Pseudomonas > Pseudomonas sp. BP6. The sequence continues at coordinate 4,130,862 of NZ_JAGINI010000001.1, read as the reverse complement.
GGTGATGATCTTGCTGGCACAGCTGAAGTTCCGCGCCGGCCTTACCACTGCCGAGCGCAAGGCACTGAAGTACCGCATGTGGCTGTGGCCGCTGAGTTCGTATCTGGCGCTGGCCTTCCTGGTGCTGGTGGTCGGGCTGATGGCGTACTTCGAGGATACGCGTGTGGCCCTGTACATCGGCCCGGCGTTCCTGGTGCTGCTGACGGTGCTGTACTACACGCTCCGCCTGGCGCCGAAAGACGCACAAGGTGTGACGAGTACCGCCTCCTGATCTGACGTGGGGCCGCTTTGCGGCCCCAGCGTTCCGTCAGGCCGCCACTTCGCTGTGCGGCTCGAAACTGTCCGCCCGAGCCAGTTGCCACATCCGCGAATAGAACTGCCCGTTCACCTCGCCGGTCAGCAACTCACCTGGCTTCAAGAACACATGCATCTGCGAGAACAGCTTGATCTCGGTGGCCGAAATGCGCCGCACCAGGTGCTTGGCCTCCAGTTGAGCCGGGTGCTCCAGGCCTGCCGCCGCCAGCATTTCTGCCAAGGCACGCAAGGTGTTGTGGTGGAAGTTCAGCACCCGCTGGGCTTTGTCGGGCACCACCAGCGCACGCTGGCGCAGCGGATCTTGTGTGGCCACGCCGGTCGGGCACTTGTTGGTGTGGCAGCTTTGCGACTGGATACAGCCGATGGCGAACATGAAGCCGCGTGCAGAGTTGGCCCAGTCGGCACCAATGGCCAGCACGCTGGCGATGTCGAAGGCACTGACTATCTTGCCGCTGGCGCCCAGCTTGATCTTGTCGCGCAGGTTCAGGCCGACCAAGGTGTTGTGCACGAACAGCAGGCCTTCACGCAGGGGTACGCCGATATGGTCGGTGAACTCCACGGGCGCTGCGCCAGTGCCACCTTCCTTGCCATCGACGACGATGAAGTCGGGCAGGATGCCGGTTTCCAGCATGGCCTTGGCGATGCCCATGAATTCCCACGGGTGGCCCAGGCAGAACTTGAACCCCACCGGCTTGCCGCCGGACAGCTCACGCAACTGGGCGATGAACTGCATCATTTCGATCGGTGTCGAGAAGGCGCTGTGGCGCGACGGCGAGATGCAATCCTCACCCATCAGCACGCCACGGGTTTCGGCAATTTCCTGTGTGACCTTGTGTTTGGGCAGTATGCCGCCGTGGCCGGGCTTGGCACCTTGGCTCATCTTGATCTCGATCATGCGCACCTGAGGGCTGCGCGCCTGGGCGGCGAAGCGTTCGGGATCGAAGCGCCCATCCGGCGTGCGGCACCCGAAGTAGCCGCTGCCCAGTTCCCACACCAGGTCGCCACCGTGTTCGCGATGGTAGGGGCTGATGCTGCCCTCGCCGGTGTCATGGTGGAAATTGCCCAGCTTGGCGCCCTGGTTGAGCGCACGGATGGCATTGGCGCTGAGCGAGCCGAAGCTCATGGCCGAAATGTTGAAGATCGACGCGGAATACGGCTGGCTGCACTGCGGCCCACCAACGATAACGCGGAAGCTGGCCGGGTCGGCCAGCGGTGCCGGGCGCATGGAGTGGCCGATGAACTCGAAACCGGATTCATATACGTCGATCAGGGTGCCGAAAGGTTTGTCCGAGGCTTCGTTCTTCGCCCGGGCATACACCAGCGAGCGCTGGGCGCGGGAGAAGGGCAGGGCATCGCTGTCGGACTCCAGCAGGTACTGGCGGATTTCCGGGCGAATGGCCTCGACCAGATAGCGGATGTTGCCAAGAACCGGGTAGTTACGGCGTACGGCGTGGCGCTGCTGCAGTAAATCGAACAGGCCGACCAGGCTGAGGATGCCAGTGGTCAGGGTGAACGGCCACAACCATTCGTGGTGGCTGAAGGGGATGCTCGCCAGGGTGAACAGCACGCAGGCGGCGAAGAAGGCATAGCGACTGAGAAGTGACAGGCTCATACAGGGTCCTTGCGATGGCGCGGTCAGGCTCAGGGCCTGGGGGCAAACCCCGACCATAGCCAAGTTGCCGGGCGCTGCAAATTAAAATCGGGGTAGCGAAAATCATTCTCGACCCGAGCCGAATTGCCTGGGTGCAACGCATACCGCTGTAGGAGCGGGTTTACCCGCGAATGCGTCGGGAGCCTCACCATCGCATTCGCGGGTGAACCCGCTCCTACAGGGGGGGACGTGCTGTGATCAAGATTTTCGATCCTGCTCAATAGCGTGCCGCCTCGACCAGATACGTGTAACGCCCAGTTGGCCTGTCAGGCCGGCACAGGAATGACCGGCCTTGTCAGGCCAATGACCCCATGGGATCCTCGCGGGTCATTTTTTCAGCGAGCCCACCCCCATGCCCAACATCATCCGCATCGCCGCTGCCCTGCTGATCGACCCTCAGGGCCGCACCCTGCTGGTGCGCAAGCGTGGCACCGAGGCTTTCATGCAGCCAGGCGGCAAGATCGATGCCGGTGAAACGCCGGTACAGGCGCTGGTGCGCGAGTTGCACGAGGAACTGGGCCTGCGTATCGACCCGGCTCAGGCCGTGCACCTGGGCCAGTTCAGTGCCCCCGCCGCCAACGAGCCAGGCTTCGAAGTGCAAGCTGAACTGTTCCGTGTCGACAGCGCCGCTGCTGTGGTGCCGGCCGCAGAGATCGAGGAGGTGGTCTGGCTGGCAGCAGATCAGGCGCCCGTCATGCAACTGGCCCCCCTGACCCGCGACTTGATCCTGCCGCTGTATCGCCAGGCGCTCAACGCACCGCGCTGACACCGTCGAGGGTGGCGAACGAGGTGTCCTTGGCCGTCAGCAAAAAGTCGCGCATATATGGGGCATCGAGCATGTCGGTGCGTACGGCGGCATAAAGCGTGGCAAACAGGCCTTTCTCGCCCAGGCGTTTGCCCTTCACATAGCCGCGCGAGCTGTACTCGTGCAGCGCCCAATGCGGCATGCCGCATACGCCACGGCCGCTGGCCACCAGCTGCATCATCATCACCGTCAGCTCCGAGGTGCGCACGGCGGCTGGCTCGATATCGGCCGGCTCCAGGAAGCGGGTGAAGATGTCCAGGCGATCGCGTTCCACCGGGTAGGTGATCAGCGTCTGGTCGAGCAAGTCTTGCGGCACGATGTAAGGCTTGCTGGCCAGCGGGTGCTGGTTGGCCACTGCCAGCATCGCCTCGTAGGTGAACAGCGGCACATAAGTGATGCCTGCCAGGTCCACCGGGTCGGAGGTCACCACCAGGTCAAGGTCGCCACGGGCCAAGGCCGGCAGCGGGGCGAAGGCAAAGCCGGAGGCCAGGTCCAGTTCCACTTCCGGCCAGGCATCACGGAACTGGTCGATGGTCGGCATCAGCCACTGGAAGCAGCTGTGGCATTCGATAGCCATGTGCAGGCGCCCGGCAGTGCCTCCGGCCAGGCGTGCAATGTCACGCTCGGCACCGCGCAGCAGCGGCAGGGTGGCATCGGCCAGTTGCAGCAGACGCAGCCCGGCGCTGGTGAAGCGGATCGGCTTGGTCTTGCGCACGAAAATCGGGAGGCCCAGGCGCTCTTCAAGCTCCTTGAACTGGTGCGACAACGCCGACTGGGTCAGGTGCAGGCGTTCGGCGGCCTCCACCAGGCTGTCGGCTTCGCGCAGGGCATGAAGGGTTTTCAGGTGACGGATCTCCAGCACAGATGACTCCGGGGTATGGAATAGAGGAACCAGGTAATGAGTTGAGTTTCTCTCATGATGCTACATCTGTCGACTGGGCGATCGTCGCACCGCCTGGCGGGAGTCATGAAACTGTCACCGAACTGTGGCAGCGCGCCCGAACAGAATTCATCAGACTCGCGCTCTACTGGGGATCTGCATTCTGGTGTTTCTTTCATGCGGGCTTTTTGGCTTTTTCTTTTCTTCCTGTTCAGCGTACCGGCGAGTTTCGCCGAACAGCGCTGTGACGCCCATGTGCCGGTGCAGCGTGCTGAACTGGGTGCCGTCAGCCTGGTGTACCAGAGCGTCGGAGCGCCACGCGACCCGGCCTTGCTGCTGGTCATGGGCTTGGGCGGGCAGCTGATTCATTGGCCGGACGACGTGGTCGAGGCATTGTGCCGACAAGGTTTTCGGGTGATCCGCTATGACAACCGCGATGTCGGCCTGTCACGCTGGAACCAGGTGCCACCGCACGCCAACCTGACGCTCGAGCTGTTGCGTTACAAGCTGGGCCTGCCTGTGTCGGCGCCCTATACGCTGACTGATATGGCAGATGACGGCTTGCGCCTGATGGACGTGTTGGGCGTGCGCCAGTTTCATGTCTTGGGGGTGAGCATGGGCGGCATGATTGCCCAGCATCTGGCGGCGATGGCGCCCGAGCGTGTGCGCAGCCTGACGCTGATCATGTCCAGTTCAGGGGCGGCGGGTTTGCCGGCACCGGACCCGGCGTTGGTGCAGTTGCTGGCCCGGCGCAGCGCACCGAACCGCGAAGTGGCTATCGAGCAGCAGGCCGACCTGCTGGCGGCCTTGGGCAGCCCGGAAGTGCACGACGACCGTGACGTGTTGCTGCATCAGGCGGCAATGGCCTACGACCGGGCGTTCAACCCGGACGGCGCCAAGCGCCAGATCATGGCGATACTGGCCGAGCCGAGCCGTGTCGAGTTGCTCAACCAACTGCGCGTGCCGACCCTGGTGGTACACGGTACGGCTGACCCGTTATTGCCGGTGATGCATGGCGTGCACCTGGCGGCGCATATTCAAGGTAGCCAATTGCGCTTGATCCCGGGGCTGGCGCACCGTTTTCAAGAGCCGTTCAAGGCGCCGCTGCTGGGGGCGGTGTTGCCTTATTTGCAGGCGCATAGGCAAGAGGTCACGCACATCGCAGGGCTTTGAATCCGCGCCGGCTTCTTCGCGGGCTTGCCCGCTCTCACAGGTGCTGCTCCGATCTCAGGCTTTCCAGTTTGGGTTCAGGTCAGCCGAGGCCGTATTTTTTCACTTTGTCGAACAGCGTGGTCTTGGCCATGCCCAGTTCCTGGCTGGCCTGGCTCAGGTTGCCGCCGGTGCGTTGCAGGGCATCAGTGAGCAGGTTGCGTTCGAATGCTTCCACCGCCTCGGCAAAAAGCAGGCCTTGGTTGGCACCACCGCTGGGGCCTTTCTTGAACGCTGGCAGGCCGAGGGCATAGCGTTCGGCCACGTTGCGCAACTCGCGCACGTTGCCCGGCCAGTCATGGGCCATCAGGCGCGACAGGGTCTGGCTGTCCAGTGTCGGTGTTTCCCGGTCGAAGCGCAGGGCCGATTGCTGCAGGAAGTGTTCGAACAACTGCAGAATGTCTTCACGGCGCTCACGCAGCGGTGGCAGCTCCAGGGTTACCACATTCAGCCGGTAATACAGGTCACTGCGGAATTGGCCGCTCTGGCCCAAGGCATCGAGGTCGGCCTTGGTCGCGGCGATCACCCGGCAATCCACCGGGATGCTCTGGTTCGAGCCCAGTCGCTCCAGAGTGCGCTCCTGCAGTACGCGCAGCAGCTTGATCTGCAGGTTGATCGGCATGCTCTCCACTTCATCGAGGAACAGCGTGCCGCCATTGGCGTGTTCGATCTTGCCGATACGGCGTTTGCCGGCACCGGTAAAGGCGTTGGCCTCGTGGCCGAATATCTCGCTTTCAAACAGGTTTTCCGGCAGGCCGCCACAGTTCAGCGCCACGAACGGGTGGCTCTGGCGGCGGCTGAAGTCATGCAGGCAGCGCGCGACCAGCTCTTTGCCGGTGCCGGTCTCACCTTCGATCAGCACGTTGGCTGAGGTGTCGGCGACGTTGGCGATCAGTTCGCGCAAGTGCTCCATGGCCGGTGAGCGACCAATGATGCGCCCCTCCAGGCTGCTCTGTTCGGCCAGCTGGCGGCGCAGGGCCACCACTTCGCGTGACAGCCCGCGCTGTTCCAGCGCGCGGCGTACCACGTCGACCAGGCGCTCGGGGGAGAACGGTTTTTCCATGAAGTCATAGGCGCCGTTACGCATGGCGCCAACGGCCATGTCGATATCGCCATGGCCAGTGATCAGCACCACTGGCAGGCTGCGGTCACGGGCCTTGAGGCGATTGAGCAGCTCCAGGCCATCAATACCCGGCAGACGGATATCGCTGACGACAATGCCGGCGAAATCGTCGCCGATGCGTTCCAGCGCCTGTTCGGCGCTGCCTACGCCCTCGCAGGCGATATCCTCCAGGGCCAGCGCCTGCTGGCAGCCGAGCAGCACATGCGGGTCGTCTTCGACGATCAGGACGGTAAGAGGCGCTTGGTTCATGGATGCTCTGCCGATTCGCTAGGGGGGAAAACCAGAGGCAGGGCCAGGACGAAGGCTGTGCCGCCGGTGGCGGGATGCTCGACGTTGAGGCTTCCCTTGGCGGCGGCAGCAAGGCTCGCCGACAGGGTCAGGCCCAGGCCCAGGCCATGCTCACCCGGTTTGGTGGTAAAGAAGGGTTCAAACAGGTGCTTGCGCGCCTCGGCGTCGATGCCATGGCCGTTGTCGCGCACCTGCAAACGGTACTTGTCGCCCTGCAACTCGCCTTCCAGCCACAGCTCAGGCTGCGGTTGCGCGGCCATGGCGTCAAGGGCATTCCCGATCAGGTTGACCAGAATCTGCTCCAGGCGGGTCTGGTCGATGGCCAGTTGCTGGTCCTCGAACTGGTGGTGCAATTTCAAGTGACAGGCACTGATGCGGTTGGCCAGCACCTGCAGGGTGGCCTCCACCGCCTTGGCCAGTGAAGCCTGGCCGCTGTCATCGCTGCGCCGGGCGAACGAGCGCAGGCTGGCGGTGATGCGGCCCATACGGTCGATCAGGTCATTCATGGTGCGCAGGTTGGTACTGGCGGTTTCCAGCGCCCCGCGCTCGAGGAAACGCACAGTATTGCCAGACAAGGTGCGCAGCGCAGCCAGTGGCTGGTTCAGCTCGTGGGCAATGCTGGTGGACATTTGCCCGATGGCGGCCAGCTTGCCCGCCTGCACCAGCTCATCCTGGGCGTGGCGCAAGGTCTGCTCGGCGTGCCGGCGCTCGCGAATCTGGCCCTTCAGGCGTTCGTTGCTGGCGCGCAGGTCGGCGGTGCGTTCGGCAATCCGCCGCTCCAGCTGGCTGTTGGCTTCTTCAAGGGCTTCGCGGGCCGCCAGGCGGGTGGCGATCACTTTGCGCCGCTCGTTCCAGGCAATGCCGAGGATCGCCAGCAAGGCAAAGGCCACGCCCACCAGAATGCCCTGCACCATGGACTCGCGACGCAGGTCCTGCAGGGGGGTCAGCAGGGTGAAATGCCAGGGCGTGTCGACCAGGCGCCTGGTTTGCGCCAGGTAGGCCACTTCGTGCGGCTTGCCATGAGCGGTTTCGGTGTTGGCCGGGAAGGTCAGTTTTTCCACGCCATCGGCCAGGGTCTCCCGGGCCAGAGGCTGCAATTCGTTCAGCGGCCACCAGTAGTACTGCAGGCTTCGCGCCAGGCGCTCCTTGATTTGCGGGGTCAGCGGGCGCACCGACTTAAGGCGCCGGGCCGGGTCGCTGGAGAGGATGATGATGCCATTCTCGTCGCTGACGAATGCCTCCAGGCGGGCACGCTGCCAGCGCTCCTCGAGGGTGTCCAGGCGCACCTTGATCACCGCAACGCCTATGATCTTGCCGTGCTCCTCAAGCCCATGGGCCAGGTAATAGCCGGCCTCGCCCGTGGTACTGCCGATGCCGTAGAAACGCCCGGGTTCGCCGCGCACGGCAGTCTGGAAGTAGGCGCGGAACGACAGGTCTTCACCCAGGAACGAGTCGGCATCGCGCCAGTTGCTGGTGGCCTGCACCCGGCCATTGGTGTCGAGGACGAAGATGGCCCGACTGCGACTGCGACGATTCAGGCCTTCAAGGTATTCATTGACCGTCTGGCGTGAGCCGCCGTCCGGGTCGGTGAGCAGGTGCGAGACGCTGTCTTCCAGCTCCAGCAGGCTCGGCAAGTAGGTGTACTTGCTGATTTCGCTTTCGACCGTGCGTGCGTGCAGCTCCAGCTGGCGTTCACCGTTTTCGCTGAGGGTGCGGATGCCGTTGCTCTCGCTGATCAGGTAGCCAGCCATTCCCAGGCCGACCATCAGCAGGATGATCAGCGGCGGTAACAGCAATTGACGGATCAGGCGGGAATTCACGGCAGGCTTGGCAGGGCGAAGTAGCGAGGGGTCGCATTTCATCACAGTGGCCTTGTAACGACCAGCTTCCGCTGCCTGGTGGTCCCTGGCAGCGGAAGCTGTGGCCGGGTCAGTGCTGCAGGATCTTGCTGAGGAAGTGCTGGGTGCGCTGGTCGCGGGCGCTCTGGTCACCGAAGAACTCTTCCTTGGTGCAGTCTTCGATGATACTGCCCTTGTCCATGAAGATGACCCGGTTGGCGACTTTGCGGGCAAAGCCCATTTCGTGGGTTACGCACATCATGGTCATGCCTTCGTGGGCCAATTGCACCATCACGTCCAGTACCTCGCTGACCATTTCCGGGTCCAGTGCCGAGGTGGGTTCGTCGAACAGCATGACGATCGGGTCCATCGCCAGGGCGCGGGCGATTGCCACGCGCTGCTGCTGGCCACCAGAGAGCTGGCCAGGGTGTTTCTTGGCATGGGCACTGAGGCCTACACGGTCAAGCAGGGCCAGGCCTTTCTTGGTGGCTTCTGCCTCGCTGCGGCCCAGGACCTTGCGCTGGGCAATGGTCAGGTTCTCGGTGATGGTCAGGTGCGGAAACAGCTCGAAGTGCTGGAACACCATGCCCACTCGCGAGCGCAGCTTAGGCAGGTTGGTCTTCGGGTCGGCAATCGAGGTGCCATCGACCACGATGTCGCCCTTCTGGAACGGCTCCAGTGCATTGACGCACTTGATCAGGGTGGACTTGCCCGAGCCCGACGGGCCACAGACCACCACTACCTCACCTTTCTTGACCTCGGTGCTGCAATCGGTCAGTACCTGGAAGTCGCCGTACCACTTGTTGACGTTCTTGATGGAAATCATACGGTGATCCTTTTTTGCAGGCGCTTGACCAGCCACGAAGCGGAGAAGCTGATGATGAAATAGACGACGCCGGCGAAGATCAGGAACTCATGGGAGCGCCCGATGATGTCGCCGTTGGAGCGAGCCGAGTTGAGGAAGTCGACCAGGCCCACGGTGTACACCAGCGAGGTGTCCTGGAACAGGATGATGCTCTGCTGCAGCAGCAGCGGGGTCATCTTGCGGAAGGCCTGGGGCAGGATGATCAGGCGCATGGTCTGCGCGTAGTTCATGCCCAGTGCTTGTGCGGCGCCCATCTGGCCCTTGGAGATCGACTGCACGCCGGCGCGGACGATTTCGCAGAAGTACGCGGCCTCGAACATCATGAAGGCGACCACGCAGGAGGTGAAGGCACCCACCGGGGTATCTTCGCCGGTGATCCAGCGCAGCACGAACGGCACCGCCAGGTAGAACCAGGTGATCACCAGCAGCAGCGGGATCGAGCGGAAGTAGTTGACGTAGGCACCGGCCAGGTTCGACAGCAGTTTGCTCGACGACAGGCGCATCAGGGCCAGGATGGTGCCCAGCACGATACCGCCGATGACTCCCATGACCATCAGTTTGAGGGTCATGACCATGCCGTCCCAGAGGGCAGGCAGGGCGGGGATGATTTCGCTGAAATCCATTTCCATTTACTTGCCCCCCACGGAGATCAGGCCAGGCACGGCGACTTTCTTCTCGATCATGCGCATGAGCAGCATCAGGCCCATGTTCAGGGTGAAGTAGATCAGCGTGGCCAGGGTGAACGCCTCGAACAGGTTGGCGGAAAACTCAGCGGTCTGTTTGGTCTGCGCCAGCAGCTCCATCAGGCCGATCAGCGACGCCACCGAGGAGTTCTTGAACACGTTGAGGAACTCGGAGGTGAGCGGCGGAATGATGATCCGGTAGGCCTGTGGCAGCAGCACATTGTTGTAGATTTGCGGGAGGCTGAAGCCCATGGCACGGGCGGCAGCTTCCTGGCCTTTGGGCAGCGCCTGGATACCGGTACGCACTTGCTCACAGACGCGTGCGGCGGTGAACAGGCCCAGGCAGATGACCACGCTGATCAGTGCCGAAGTGGTCGGGTTGAGGTCCTGCTTGAACCATTCCTGCAAGCCTTCTGGCAGCAAGTCGGGTACCAGGAAGTACCAGATGAACAATTGCACCAACAGCGGTACGTTGCGGAACAGTTCCACGTAGGCGGTGGCGATACCCGATACCAGGCGGTTCGGCACGGTACGCATGACGCCGAGGAGTGACCCCAGCAGCAGCGCGATGATCCAGGCGGTGATGGCGATGGCGATGGTCCAGCCCAGGCCGGTGAAGTACCAGTCCAGATAGGTTTCGCTGCCCACGCCGGTGGACTTGAAGAACACGCCCCAGTCCCAGTTGTAATTCATCGGGATTTCCCCTCAGACGGTTGTTTCACGGGCACCTTCGAGCATCCGGGGGCGCAAGGCGCCCTCGGATGAAAGGTTAGACACTAATGAGTGGCCTGCAGAATTGATTCGTGCTTGTGAGCACCAGGCCACTATTTGCTGAGGATCAGGACTTCTTCTCGTCCGCGGCCTTGTCGGTCGGCTCGGCGATCAGTTTTTTCAGCTCTTCGCTCATCTCGAAGTTGAGGTTCAGACCTTTAGGCGGGATCGGCTGCATGAACCACTTGTCATAGCTCTTGTTGACTTCGCCCGACTTGAAGTAGGCAACGATGGCGTCGTCGACCGCTTTCTTGAACGCAGCGTCTTCCTTGCGCACCATGCAGCCGTAGATTTCATACGACTGTGGCGTACCGGTGATGACCCAGTCTTTTGGCTTGCGCGCCTTGGCCATTTCACCGGCGAGCAGGGCGTCATCCATCATGAAGGCCACGGCGCGGCCGCTTTCGAGCATGTTGAAGGCTTCACCGTGGTCCTTGGCGGAAATCACGTTCATCTTCATCTGCTTGTCGGCGTTCATCGCCTTGAGGATGCGCTCGGAGGTGGTACCGGCGGTGGTCACCACGTTCTTGCCGGCCAGGTCCGGGAAGTCTTTGTATGCAGGTTGACCGTCCTTGACCTTGGTCAACAGGCGGGTACCGACTTCGAAGATGCCGACCGAGAAGCCGACCTGTTGTTGGCGCTCGACGTTGTTGGTGGTGGAGCCGCACTCCAGGTCGACGGTGCCGTTCTGCACCAGCGGAATACGGGTTTGCGAGGTGACCAGGTTGTAACGGACCTTGATGTCCGTGCCCAGTTGCTTCTTCAGCGCGTCGACGACAGCCAGCTGGATGTCATGCGAATAACCGACGGGCTCGGGTTTGCCGGCCAGGTAGGAAAATGGAATGGAGGAGTCGCGGTGCCCCAGCGTGATGGTGCCCGATTCCTTGATCTTCTTCAGGGTGCCGGTGAGCTCCTCGGCCATGGCCGGCGAAGCGATGACTGCAGCCGCGATGGCTGCGCCCAGCAATTGACGAACGATACGCATCAAATTTTCCTCGACGTGTTTGTTTTTTTTATGGAGCCGTTGGCGGACTCTTCGTTCAACGAATACAGCAAGAAGCGGGTGCATTCGGCTACCAAGTGTAGAGCATGACTCGTGCCAAGCCCTGCTGTCGACCTTAAACCACTGGTATTGCTCGCGCTTGACAGTCTCGACCTCTCTCTGGGGTTCGTCAGGCCGAATAAACAGGGCTTGCTCGTTCGGTAATCCGAACGTTATCCGAGCGCATGGGCTGCCGCGCATCCCGGTATCGCTTGTGGTAACTATGCAGTGCGCGGCAAGGGCGCAGACGTAGTGTGCTCTCCTCTTTGTCTGGAGAGCTTCACAGATGTCACCGCACCAGCCCCCGAACGATTCCATCGATAGCCTGATTGCCCAAAACTTGCCTGGATGGCTAGTCGACCACGTGCAACCGGAAAGGCTCGATGCGTTACGTAACGCCCTGCGTCGCCAGGCGCACTGCAATGCGCGGCTTGGCCCGATCCTCCAGGCCATCCCTTCTTTGCAGGCCTACGCAGCAGAGTTGCTCAAAACGAAACTGCGCAAGAGCGGCCTCAGCAACCCGGACGTGACGGGCTGGAAGGTACGGGTCTCGCAGCGTCTGTTGCTGCCCAGCGCTTCGCCTGCGCTGCTGCGGCCTACCTATGTTCGCCGCTCCAGGCGGTCGTTGCTGGAGGCGGCGCTGCATAACTATCATCGCAGGGAGACACGCCCCGGGCTGATGCGCAGAGGGGAACTGGTCGATGGCAATGGTAACCGCCTGCCGATGAGCTTCCACGCGTTTGCCTCCGCGTGTCGCGAGGTCGATGCAGGTGGCAAGTACCAAGCGTTGCTCACGCACCATCTGCAGCCTGAAGACGGCCTGGAGGATGAACCGGGCCAGGCCATTTCCCGCTTGCACGGGCTGTTCGAAGCGAGTTTCAAGGCCCATTTCGAGGTGGCGATGCGGATCGCTGCGTTGAAACAGGACATTGACGAACGCACGTATTTTCTTCTGTTGCCACATATTGCCGAAAAACCGGTGGTGCCTGCGCTGGTTGGCACTGTGGTCCCCCGGCAGTTGTACCTGCTGGGCCGCCCGGTTCAAGGCGTGCTGGCGCTGGAAGTGCGTCCCTCAGCTGATGGCGCAGTGGCGTCGGTGGTGCTCTGGATACCCGATGACCCTCATCAGCCCGTCTCCCGTCATGCCAGCTGGGATGCACTCGACAAGTACCTCGGTAAGCGCTTCCGTGCGCCGGCCTATCGGCGCTTTTTCGCGCGCTTCATTACCGAGCGTGAGCGCATCAATTTCTATCGGGTATTGAACGAACGGGTCGCGCAGGCATCGACAGCCGGGGTGGAACTCGACGCCCGTTCTGCACCGATCGCTGACGCGCCGTTCGTACACCTGCGCCGGCAATACCTCGCCAAGATCAAGGATGACGCCAAGGTGCTCGCGGTGCCCACCGATGTCGAAGATGACGAAGACCGCGAAGCGCGCATGCAGGGCTACAAAGAGCTGGGTATGAATTTGCTGAGCGTGGCGGGGGCCTTCGTGCCGGTACTTGGCGAGGTGCTGCTGGTGGCAAACGCGGTTCAGATCGCTGACGAGGTTTATGAAGGATATGCAGATTGGCGCATAGGTGATCGCGAAGGGGCGTTGAACCACCTGTTCAACGTTGCCGAAAACGTGGTGGTCGGCGGGATGATCGCAGCCGGCAGCCAAGTGGCCGTGCGTGCCCTTGAGCGTCTGGCCTTTGTGGATGACTTGGCACCGGTGTGCACCTCCGCAGGCAAGGTCAAGCTCATGGCCATGGATCTACCGGGTTACGATGCCCAACCTTTGCGTGGTGTCGGCGCACAGGAATGGTTATGGCACCTCGATAGCGGCCGCTATCGGGTGATGGAGGACCCGCAGGATGGTCGCGCCAGGATCCTGCACCCTGGTCGTCCCAGCGCCTACCGGCCGGTGATCGAGCAGAATGGCGCCGGTGGCTGGCGCCATGAACTCGAAGCTCCCCAATACTGGGAAGGGCGGGCCAATCTGGTACGCCGCCTGAGTACGCCCCTGGCAGAGCTACCGGAAGCGACATGCGACTATCTGCTCCAGGTGACAGGGCTGAGTGAGGCGCAGATTCGCCGTTTGCACGTCGAACACATGGGTGCACCTGCACGATTGCTCGATGCCCTGGAGCTTTATCAGGCACATGCATTACACCCGGATTTCAGCGCGCCGCAACTGGCGCAGTACGTTGCTGCCCGGCAAGTGCAGCCCAATGGCATCGAGCGGATATTGCAGCGCACTTTCCCGGGCCTGTCGGCTCGTTGTACGCGTGAGCTGCTTCAGCAATGCAGCGGTGCGCAGCTCGATATGCTCAGCGCCGCGCAGCGGATCCCTTTGGCAGTGGCCGAGCGCGCACGATGGTCACTGCGCGAAAGCCGTCTGGACAGGGCCTGTGCGGGGTTGCGCCTGCCGCGTTGCGTCAATCCTGACACCGAACGTCTGGCTTTGGGCTTGCTCAAGCGTCAGCTGAAATGGCCGGACGCCCTGCGCATCGAACTGCGCGAAGGTAGCCCGAGTGGGCGGTATCTGGCCGGTATCGGCGCTGAGTCTGCGCAGGATGTACGGTGTATCGTGCGCCGCGGCGACGGCTACCGCTATGCCGGTCAAGGCGCATCCGGCCCCTACCTGGCGGCACTGCTGTCTGCGCTGGACGAGACGCACACAGCCGATCTCGGCGATGCTGCTGTCAGTCCAGGCGCCTTGGGCTCGTTGCTGATCGAGGCCGCTGCCGGTGATCGTACCCAAGCGGCTGAGCTCTGTGGCATGCCCCGTATGGGCGTTGGCCTGCGACCCCCGACCCGGTTGGGGGATGGGCGTATCGGGTATGCCTTGAGTGGGCGAGGGGAGAGCAGTCGGCGTGCCATAGGGCGTGGTATTCACCAAGTGTTTCCGACAATGACAGACGGGGAGCTACAAGCCTATCTGCTTGACCTCATGGAGCGGCGAGTAGGGTTGTGGGAGCACTACAGCCAGCTCACGGGGCAGTTGACGCTTCTGCGTCAGAGCCTGCGCCAGTGGCGCAGGGATGCCAGTAACCCACTGGACGCGCTACGCCGCCGCCGTGTTGCTACTGCCGTAAGGCGAAGCTGGCGGCGCAAGATAACCGACGAGGCCGGGGACTACGCGCTGATCATCAGCGGAGAGCGTATCGGTAGTCTGCCCGAATTACCGGAGGGCGTGCGCTTTGATCATGTGCGACGGCTGATCCTCAGTGACCTGCGCCTTGGTGAAATCAATGGGGACTTTCTTCGACGTTTTCCCAACCTGATTGAGCTCGACCTGTCCGGCAATCGCCTGACTGCGATCCCTCACGGCATTGAACATATGCCCCGCCTGCGGCAGCTAAACCTGCGCCGCAACAGCGTGATCATGGATGAGGCCGGTGAGTTGCGTCTTGCCGGAATGAGCGCGCTGCGGTACCTCGACCTCAGCCACAACCCGCTGGGAAGGGCGCCGGTACTGACGCGCCTGGGCAATTTGCGTGAAGTCAACCTGCGCTCTGCCGGCCTTGAGGCGTTGCCTGAGCGGATTTCATTTCGTGCCCACATAGACTTGCGTAACAACAACATCCGCACACTGCGCCGAGAGGTGCAGCAGCTGCGCCTGCAGGTGCACCAGTTGTCCTTGCACGATAATCCAATAGGCGAAGCTGACGCATTGCTGCTCGATGAGGCTCGAGGTGTAACCCCGGGGCAGTGGGGGTCTGCGTCCGCACGCCATCGCGCCATTGACAGTGATCTTTTCAACACCTGGGCCAACAGTACAGCCGACGCCGAGCGTGATCGCCAGCAGGCCATATGGACAGCGCTGCTTGAGGAACCGCAGTCAGATGGAATGTTTCGCTTTCTGGCAGACTTCGTCCACGGCGAGGACTTTGAACAACATCCAGGGCATTACCGCAGCCGTATCTGGCGGATTCTGGAAACGTGTGAGCAGCACGAGCAGTTGCGTCATCAGTTGTTTCTCGAGGCATCTGGCCGGCGCAGTTGTGAAGACCGCCTGCTGCTGTTGCTGGAGCAGATGGAACTTGGGGTTCTGGTGCTGCGCGCCGTCGAAGATGCTCATGGCAGTCGGATGGAAGCTCGTTTGTTAAGCCTGGCGCGTGGTTTGTTTCGCCTGGACGAGGTCGACCGTCACGCGACGTTGCACGTGCAACGCATGCATGCCGAGCACGCTCCACATATCGATGAAATCGAGACACGGCTTTTTTACCGACAGCGGCTTGCGCGTCCCTTGGGCTTGCCGATCGAGCTCGACGAAATGCATTACCCGGGTTTTGCAAACGTAACCACCAGCGACGTGCTGCGAGTCCAGGACGCGGTTTTGCAAAATGAGTCGACGGATGCCCTGATAGCCTCGTTGGCACAGCGGCCTTTCTGGGAGCAATACGCGCGAGAGTTTCATGCGCAGCGATTTGAAGAACTGGTACAGCCACTGCACCAGCGCATGGAAGCCCTGCAGGCTCAGGTAGATGAGCAAGTGATCAACGAAAGCGAGTTTCTGCAACGCTGTGAAGCACTGAAGGCTGATTACGATCGCAGCGAGCGGGCATTGCTGGCACGTTTGGCGCGTGAAGCCTATGAGCGCTGGGCGAATACGCCCCCTTGACGAATCAAGAGGGCTTCACCGTCAATATCAGGCTGCGCGACTATTCGCGCGCACCTTGCGGGCTTGCTGCAGATACGCCTCCAGAGCCCTCTGCTCCTGCGCGGTCAGCGACAGGCCCAGCTTGGTGCGACGCCAGATAATGTCAGCGGTTTGCTCTGCCCATTCCTCCTCCAGCAGGTAGTCCACCTCGCGGGTGAACAGCCCGGCCCCGATAGCCTGCCCGAGGTCCTCGGGGCCGTGAACGCCATCGAGCAGCCGCCACACGCGGCTGCCGTAGGTGAGCACCCAGCGTTTGGCCAGGTCAACAGGCAACCAGCCGCAACGTGCCAGCACGGCATCGATCAGCGCCTGTACCGTTGTCATGCCCTCTGCGCCCGGCAGTGGCGCACTGGCAGTCCAGGCGCCGCGCATCTGGGTGAAGAAGGGCTTGAGTTCAACCATGGCCGATTCGGCCAGCTTGCGGTAGGTGGTGAGCTTGCCGCCGAACACTGACAGCAGCGGTGCCTGGCCTTCCTCTGCCGAAAGCGCGAGTGTGTAGTCCCGGGTCACCGCCGAAGGGTTGTCCGACTCATCGTTGCACAATGGCCGAACGCCGGAGTAGGTATGCAGGATGTCGGCTGGGCTCAGTTGATGGTTGAAGTGCTCGTTGACCACCTTCAACAGGTAATGTGTTTCCTGCTCGGTAATGGCGACCATGGCCGGGTCGCCGCTGTATTCCCGGTCAGTGGTGCCGATCAGGGTAAAGCGGTCCAGGTACGGGATGCAGAAGACGATGCGCTGGTCTTCGTTCTGCAGAATGTAGGCATGTTCGCCTTCATACAGGCGCGGCACGATTATGTGGCTGCCCTGGATCAGGCGGATGCCGTAAGGCGCCTCGAGCTTGAGGTCGTCCTTGATGAAGCTGGCCACCCACGGGCCGGCGGCGTTGACCAGTGCGCGGGCATGGATCGTCTGGAGGGTGCCATCGGCGTGCTGCAGTTCTACCTGCCACAAGCCCTCTACACGTTCGGCGCGCAAGCAGCGGGTGCGGGTGTGGATATGTGCGCCTAGCTCACGGGCCGCCATGGCGTTGAGTACCACCAGGCGAGCGTCATCGACAGCGCAGTCGGCGTATTCGAAGCCGCGGGTGATTGCTGGCTTCAGCGGGTAGCCCGGGCCGAAGCGCAGGCTACGCGAGGCGCCCAGGCGCTTGCGCTTGCCCAGGTGGTCGTAGAGGAACAGGCCGGCGCGGATCATCCAGGCAGGGCGCAGGTGCGGGCGGTGCGGAAGCACGAAGCGCATAGGTTTGACGATGTGCGGCGCCTTGGCCAGCAGCACTTCGCGTTCAGCCAGGGCCTCGCGTACGAGGCGAAATTCGTAGTGCTCCAGGTAGCGCAAGCCACCGTGAATCAGTTTGCTGCTGGCTGACGACGTGTGTTGGGCCAGGTCGTCCTTTTCGCAAAGGAAGACCTTCAAGCCGCGACCAGCGGCGTCGGCAGCTATGCCCACGCCATTGATGCCACCGCCGATTACGGCAATATCATAGCAGTCGGCTGTTGGGGGCTGGGACGAAACTGGCTGGGACACGGGCAAGGCCTCCTGGTGCTGTTCATATCGAATATGAACATTAATGTTCGCTTTCGAAAATACTAGCGCAATAGAAAGCCGGTCGCTAGCCAGTTTTTATAGAAAAGACTGATCAAATGACAATAAAGTGAACATTTGTGAAAATTCAGGAGGATACGGCTTGGGTTCTGGTTGGGGCGCGCCTCTGCCTCAGGAATAACTGGCCCGAAACAGATGCAGGCGTTAGCTTCGCTGGCGATGCGCCGCGCGGACGGCGCCTGGTTTCACAGCCGCCACGAACCTGGCGGCATGCGCCCACAAGCCTTAAACCACCTCAAGCCTGATCTTGTTCTGGTTCAACAATTGGGTAAGGGGTGGGGTAGGAGCCTGGTCGGTCACCAGGCAGTCGACCAGGTCGATTGAGCCCAGACGTACCATGGCATTGCGCCCGAACTTGCTGGAGTCAGCCGCGAGAATCACTTGTCGGGCATTGGCAATGATGGCTTGCGACACGCGCACTTCCTGATAGTCGAAATCGAGCAGGCTGCCATCCTCGTCGATACCGCTGATGCCCACCAGAGCGAAGTCGACTTTGAACTGGTTGATGAAATCGACACTGGCCTGGCCGACTACACCACCATCTCGGCGCACCGTGCCACCCGCCACCAGCACTTCGAAATCGTCCTTGGCGGCCAGGATCGCAGCCACATGCAAGTTGTTGGTGATTACTTTCAGGTGGCTGTGGTTGAGCAGTGCCCGGGCAATCGATTCGGTGGTGGTGCCGATGTTGATGAACAGCGAGGCATGGTCGGGAATCTGTCGGGCCACGGCGTCGGCAATGCGCTGTTTTTCGTCGCGCATCTGGTCGGCACGCATGGCGTAGGCGGTATTTTCGATGCTCGAATCGTAAGCCGCACCGCCGTGGTAACGGCGCAGCAGGTTGAGCTCGGCAAGCTGGTTGATGTCGCGCCGGATGGTCTGGGGAGTGACAACGAATAGCTGCGCCATTTCCTCGATACTGACATAGCCGCGTTCGCGCACCAGTTCGAGGATTTGTTGTTGGCGGGGGGGCAGATTCATGGGCGGTCCTTTTGGGCTGCCGGACAAATTCTGCAATGATGCCGTAGGAAAGGGATGACGGCCAGTGGACGTTTGGGGCCGCATGGCGGCCCCAACAGGTATTATGCCTCGTGATCTTCCCAGTCACGGGTACGCTCGACTGCCTTCTTCCAGCCGGCATACAGCTTTTCTTTCTGCGTTTCATCCAGCTGCGGGCTGAACTCGCGCTCGATGATCGCCTTGTCGCGCAGCTCGTCCAGGCCGCTCCAGAAGCCACAGGCCAGGCCTGCCAGATAGGCGGCGCCCAGTGCCGTGGTTTCGCGCATCTGTGGCCGCTCCACGCAGGTGCCGAGGATGTCGGCCTGGAACTGCATGAGGAAATTGTTGGCCACTGCACCGCCGTCCACGCGCAGCTCGGACAAGCGCTGGCCGCAGTCCTGCTGCATGGCGTCGAGGACATCGCGGGTCTGATAGGCGATGGACTCCAATGCGGCGCGGATGATGTGGTCCACCTTCACGCCACGTGTCAGGCCGAACAGCGCACCACGGGCATACGGGTCCCAGTACGGGGCACCCAGGCCGGTAAAGGCTGGCACCAGATACACGCCGTTGCTGTCCTTGACCTTGCTGGCGAAGTACTCGGTATCCAGGGCATCGTTGACGATCTTCAGTTCGTCACGCAGCCATTGCACGGTAGAGCCACCATTGAATACCGCGCCTTCCAGTGCATAGGCCACCTCACCACGCGGGCCGCAGGCAATGGTAGTGAGCAGGCCGTGGGATGACTTCACCGCCTGGTCGCCCGTGTTCATCAACAGGAAGCAGCCGGTGCCGTAGGTATTCTTGGCCTGGCCCGGCTCCACGCACATCTGGCCGAACAGTGCCGATTGCTGGTCGCCGGCGATACCGGCGATGGCTATGCCGCTCTTGGTGTGGCCATACACTTCAGAAGAGGGGCGCACCTCTGGCAACATTTGCCGTGGGATGCCCAGGATCTCCAGCAGCTTGTCGTCCCACTGCAGGCTGTGGATGTTGAACATCAGCGTGCGCGAGGCGTTGGTGTAGTCGGTGACATGCACCTTGCCGCCGGTAAATTTCCAGATCAGCCAGGTGTCGATGGTGCCGAACAGCAGTTCGCCACGCTCGGCGCGTTCACGGGCGCCGTCGACATTGTCGAGGATCCACTTCAGCTTGGTGCCGGAGAAATACGGGTCGGTGACCAGGCCGGTGGTTTCACGAATGTAGTCTTCATGGCCGTCACGCTTGAGCTGGGCACAGATCTCGGTGCTGCGGCGGCACTGCCAGACAATGGCGTTGTACACCGGGCGCCCGGTTTCCTTGTCCCACACCACAGTGGTTTCGCGCTGGTTGGTAATACCCAGCGCGGCGACCTGGGCGTGGCTGATACCTGCCTGGGCCAGAGCCTCGACCATGGTCGCGCTTTGTGTGGCGAAAATCTCCATCGGGTCATGCTCGACCCAGCCCGCCTGCGGGTAATGCTGTGCGAACTCGCGCTGGGAGGTACCCACAACATTGGCGTCACGGTCGAAAATGATCGCCCGCGAACTGGTGGTGCCCTGGTCCAGGGCGATGATGTAGTTCTTATCCTGGGTGTCTGTCATGGTCGTAGGCCTTGCAAGAATAGAGGGTCAGGGCTGTGCGTGGTGGCAGCATCAATTGGCTTGAGTATCGCCCTGGCGAATGTCATTTGTCTCAGGGATCGCGGCGGGCGCTAATGGCAGGTTGCGTGCAATAAGGCCGCGATAGCCAGCTGCACCCAGACAGGCGCCCAGGATCGGTGCAAATACCGGAACCAGGAAATAAGGAATATCCCGCCCGCCAGTGAAGGCGATTTCGCCCCAACCGGCCAGGAATGTCATGAGTTTTGGCCCGAAATCACGGGCCGGGTTCATCGCAAACCCCGTCAATGGGCCCATCGCGCTGCCAATCACCGCAATCAGCAGGCCGATCAGCAGCGGGGCCATGGCGCCGCGCGGCAGGCCGTTGTTGTCGTCGGTCAAGGCCATGATCACGGCCATCAGGATGGCAGTGATCACCACTTCGACCAGAAATGCCTGGCTGGTGGACAGCGACGGGTGCGGGTAGGTGGAGAACACCGAGGCCAGCTCCAGGCTGCCTTCGCTACCGCGCAGCATGGCGTGGGCTTGTTCGAAATCGAAGAACAGGTTGCTGTACAGCGTGTAGACCAGTGCGGCGCCACAGAATGCGCCGCATACCTGGGCCAGCATGTAGAAGGGCAGCTTGCGCTTGTCGAACCCTGCGAACAGTGTGAGGGCGATACTCACGGCTGGGTTCAGGTGCGCACCGGAAATACCGGCGGTGAGGTAGATGGCCATGCTGACGCCCACGCCCCATATGATACTGATTTCCCAAAGCCCGAAGCTGGCGCCCGCGACCTTGAGGGCGGCGACGCAGCCGGTACCGAAGAAGATGAGCAGGGCGGTGCCGAGAAATTCGGCCAGGCATTGGCTGGACAGTGTGGGTTGGCGCAGAGCAGTCGTCATGTATGACCTCGTTTTTTTTGTTGTGAGGCGCGTGGCGCTCGACAGCAAAACCCGGTGTCTATCCCCATTGACCCCGGGTGATGTAGGAAATGCACCTTAAATGTGCATCGCTTATTCAGAAACGAAAAAATATAGACAAGAAACGCTGATGTCAAAGGTCGAAAGTGAACGGTCAGTCACGATATGGCCGCTAGAATCAGCTGCGGATCCTCGTACTAGAGGTGCGCTATTGCTGTCCGCTGGCTGGGATGTAGGAATTGTCCTAAAGTAGCCGCCGAGTCATCCCTGACTGGAGCCCTTGCATGACCCCCGCCCTAGACCTGTTGAAGAAGCACCGTGCCGAGCATCGCGTGCACAGCTATGAACATGACCCGAAATCGGCGTCGTATGGCCTGGAGGCGGCGGAAAAGCTCGGGCTCGACCCGCAGCAGGTGTTCAAGACATTGCTGGCAAGCAGCGAGAAAGGGGAATTGCTGGTAGCGGTTGTGCCTGTGGTGGGCACCCTGGACCTCAAGGCCCTGGCCCATGCTGCCGGGGTGAAGAAGTGCGAGATGGCCGACCCGGCGGCGGCGCAGCGGGCGACCGGTTACCTGGTGGGTGGCATCAGCCCGCTGGGGCAGAAGAAGCGCCTGCGAACCTTTATCGATGACTCGGCGCAGAGTTTTGCAACTATCCATGTCAGCGCCGGTAGGCGTGGCCTGGAAGTGGAGTTGGCAGCGGCGGTGCTGGCGGAGCATACGCAGGGCACGTTTGCCGGGATCGGTCGAGGCTGAGAGCATGGGGCCGCCAAGCGGCCCCATGGCGCTGAAGTCAAGTCGCCGAACTGTAACGACGCACGCCATTCTCCTGGCGTGGCAACTGTGCCGCAACGCTACCCGGTACAGGGAATAGCACGAGGTGATCAGCCTTCACTGCAATCTCCACGTTCTCACCGACCTCGTGGTCGTTGTGGCTAGGGAAGATCGCTTCCAGCTGGCTACCGGTGGGCAACTGCAAGCGATAGAGCGTCGATGCGCCGAGGAAGCTCTTGCCAATGATGTTCGCCAGTAGCGCGCTGCCTGGCGCATGCACGATATCATCCGGGCGCAGCAGTACATCCACCGAGCTGCCCGGCGCCATGATGTAGGCGCGGTTACCACGCAGTTCACCCACTTCGGTATTGACCGCCTCGTGGCTGCTCATTTGCCCACGGATGAAGTATCCCTGGCCGATGAAACTCGCCACGAATGGCGTCTGCGGTTCGTGGTAAAGGTTGTAGGGCGTGTCCCACTGTTCCAGACGACCTTCCTTGAAGACGCCAACCTGGTCGCTGACGGCAAAGGCCTCTTCCTGGTCATGGGTGACCAGAATGGCGCTGGTACCGCGGCTTTTGAGAATGTCGCGAACCTCATGGCTCAGGCGCCGGCGCAGCTCCACGTCGAGGTTGGAGAACGGCTCGTCAAGCAGCAGCAGTTGCGGCTCGGGTGCCAGCGCCCGGGCCAGGGCGACACGTTGCTGCTGGCCGCCAGACAGCTCATGGGGGTAACGCCCGCCCAGCCCGCCGAGTTTGACCAGTTCCAGCATCTCTTCGATGACGGCGGCCTGGCGTGGGTGTTTGGCGATACCAAAGGCAATGTTCTGCGCAACGGTCAGGTGCGGGAACAGCGCGTAGTCCTGAAATACCATGCCGATGCGGCGCTTTTCCGGGGCCAGGGTGAAGCCGGCCCGGGAAATGACCTCGCCGGCCAAGTGGATCTCGCCTTCGTGCACCGGCTCGAAACCGGCGATGGCGCGCAGGGTGGTGGTCTTGCCACAACCGGATGAACCCAGCAGGCAACCGATGTCGCCTGCGTTCAGGTGCAGGTTGAGGTTCTGGACGATGCGCTGGTCGCCATAGCCACAGGCGAGGTTGCGCAGGTTGAGCAGTAGGGGTTGACTCATGCGTGGTGGTAAGCCGGTTCTACAAGGAATTCGAGAAGCGCCTTCTGTGCATGCAGGCGGTTTTCAGCCTCGTCCCAGGCGACCGAACGTGGGTCGTCGAGCAGGTCCTGGCTGATTTCCTCGCCACGGTGGGCGGGCAGGCAGTGCATGAAGAGGACATCGGGTGCCGCCAGGTCGAGCAGTTCGCGGGTGACCTGGTAAGGCGCGAAATGCGCCAGGCGCCGTGCAGTTTCCTCCTCCTGACCCATGGAAGTCCAGACATCGGTGACCACCAGGTGTGCATCACGCACGGCTTCCCTGGCATCACGGATGATCTGCACGCGGTCACCGCCCAGTGCCATGAAACGTTGATCCGGCTCATAGCCTTCGGGGCAAGCGATGCGCAACTTGAAATCGAACTGCCTGGCGGCTTCGATGTAGGAGTTGCACATGTTGAAGCCATCGCCGATCCAGGTCACGGTCTTGCCTTGAATCGAGCCGCGGTGTTCAACAAAGGTCTGCATGTCGGCCAGCAGTTGGCACGGGTGCGATTCGTCGGACAGGCCGTTGATCACTGGCACGCGCGACTTGGCGGCGAACTCGGTCAGGGTGCTGTGGGCGTGGGTACGGATCATCACCACATCAACCATGCTCGACAGCACGATGGCGCTGTCACCAATCGGCTCGCCGCGGCCCAGCTGTGTGTCGCGAGGCGACAGGAAGATGGCCTGGCCGCCGAGCTGGATCATGCCGGCCTCGAAGGACACACGGGTACGGGTCGAGGACTTCTCGAAGATCATGCCCAGTACACGGTTCTTCAGCGGTTCGAACAGCACGCCTCGCTTACGCAGGTCCTTCAGCTCGATGCCGCGGCGGATCACCCCGAGCAATTCGTCGGAGGTGAAGTCCAGCAGGGAGAGAAAGTGCCTAGCGTTCATGATTGACTACCTTATCTGCAACGGTATGCAGGTCGACCGTATGGTTTTTTTGACAACGGGAGTGACCTGCGGCGTAAGCCGCACGGGGCGGACGAAATAGGGAAAGGCGCAATACTATAAGTAAATGTCGCCTGAAGCCAAGGGGGGAAAAGCGGCCTGATCGCAAAGGGTGTTGCAAAGGGTGTCTTTGCCCGTCGGCCCGTGCTGTTCTTTATTTGCTACACAAGGTTGTACACGGCTTGCCGGCAATTTGGCAAATGGCTGTCGTAAATCGTGCGCCTGATGTCGGTGGATTCACACGGCGAAGCGCACTGGCCGCAGGCAGGGGGCGGGCGCATAGTCACTGTTCGACAACAACAAGGCAGAGGCGGCCATGACCAAGACCCTGCATCACCGTGCCTGTCACCTGTGCGAAGCGATCTGCGGGCTCAACATCGAAGTCAGCCATGAGCAGGACGGGCGGGCCCTGATCAGCTCGATCAAGGGCGACCCACTTGACCCGTTCAGCCGTGGCCATGTCTGTCCCAAGGCCGTGGCGTTGCAGGACATTCAGAACGACCCGGATCGCCTGCGTCAGCCACACAAGCGAGTAGGCGAGCATTGGCACGCCATTGGCTGGGATGAGGCCTTCGCACTGGCTGCCGAAAAACTGTGGGCGGTCCAGCAGGCCCATGGGCGCAATGCCGTGGCGGTCTACCAAGGCAATCCGAGTGTGCACAATTACGGCTTGATGACCCACAGCAACTACTTTCTGGGCCTGCTCAAGACCCGTAACCGTTTCTCTGCCACTTCAGTGGACCAGTTGCCCCAACACCTGGTCAGCCACTTGATGTATGGGCATGGGCTGCTGCTGCCGATTCCGGACATCGACCACACCGGGTTCATGCTGATTCTTGGCGGCAACCCGCTGGCCTCCAATGGCAGCATCATGACCGTTCCGGACGTGGAGAAGCGCCTGAAGGCCCTGCGGGCGCGTGGTGGGCGCCTGGTGGTGGTTGACCCTCGGCGTAGCGAAACGGCGGCAATGGCTGACCGCCACTTGTTCATTCGCCCCGGTGGGGATGCAGCCCTGTTGTGCGGCTTGCTCAACACATTGTTCGAAGAAGGCCTGGCTCGGGGCTCACACTTGCCGGTCAGCGGCCTGCAGCAGGTGCGCGAGGCTATTGCGCCGTTCAGTGCCGAGGCCATGAGCGCCCAATGTGGTATTGCTGCAGCGGACATCCGCCAGCTGGCACGCGACTTCGCCGCTGCCGGGCAGGCCGTGTGCTACGGCCGCATGGGCGTCTCGACCCAAGCATTTGGCACTCTCTGCCATTGGCTGGTGCAACTTGTGAACCTGGTGACCGGCAACCTCGATCGCAGTGGCGGCGCGTTGTGCACGGAGCCTGCCGTCGACTTGGTGGCAACCACCTCGGGTGGCCATTTCAATGCCTGGCAGAGCCGTGTGTCGGGCTTGCCCGAGTACGGCGGCGAGCTGCCTGTGGCGGCCCTGGCGGAGGAAATGCAAACACCGGGCGAAGGGCAGGTGCGCGCCCTGGTGACAGTCGCCGGCAACCCTGTGTTGTCCACACCTAACGGTCGCCAGCTGGATGCGGCGCTGGAGGGGTTGGAGTTCATGCTCAGTATCGATCTCTACATCAACGAAACCACCCGCCATGCCGACCTGATCCTGCCCTCTACCACCGCGCTGGAAAACGATCATTACGACAGCACCTTCAACCTGCTGGCGGTGCGCAACGTCACGCGCTTCAACCGGGCGATCCTGGCCAAGCCGGAGGGGGCACTGCATGACTGGGAGATTTTCGTCGGTCTGGCGCAGGCGTTTGCCAAGCGTGCCGAGTTGGAGTTGAAGCCGACCTGGTCGCCTGCGCAGATGATTGATCAAGCCCTGCGCAAAGGGCGCTACGGTGAAGCAACGCGTTGGCAGCTTTCCCTGGCAACACTGGACGATCACCCGCACGGGCTTGACCTGGGGGCGTTACGCAGCAACCTCGCTGGGCGGCTGGCGACTGCCAGCAAGGCTGTCGAAGCAGCCCCGCAGGTTTTGCTCGACGACCTGCACCGCCTGGCGCAAATGACGCCCCCGGCGCCGGGCGAACTGCTGCTGATCGGGCGCCGCCATGTGCGCAGCAACAACTCGTGGATGCACAACTTCCATCGCCTGGTGAAAGGCAAGCCACGGCATCAGTTGTTGATGCACCCGCAAGACTTGCAGCAGCGGCACCTGCAGGATGGCCAGCGCGTGCGCATCCGTTCACGTACTGGCTCACTGGAGGTCGAGGTGCAGGCCTGCGAGGACATGATGCCCGGTGTGGTCAGCTTGCCCCATGGCTTTGGTCATGGTCGTCAGGGTGTGCGCATGCAAATCGCGCAGGCGCAACCTGGCGTGAGTGCCAATGACCTGACCGATGAGCGCTTTCGGGACCAGGTATCCGGAAACGCTGCGCTCAATGGCGTACCTGTGCAGGTCGAGGCCGCTTGAGGAACGGCAAGGCCGAGCACGGCGCTCGGCTTTCCGTTACAATGCGACACCGTGCCGACGACTGTGTCGGATAGTTCAGCCGAGGTGCTACATGGATATCATCGAAACGATCAAAGAGCAGATTGCCAACAACACCATTCTGCTTTACATGAAAGGCTCGCCGAATGCCCCGCAATGCGGCTTCTCTGCGCGTGCATCGCAGGCCGTGATGGGTTGTGGCGAAAAGTTCGCCTACGTCGACATCCTGCAGAACCCGGAAATTCGCGCCAACCTGCCAAAATACGCCAACTGGCCGACCTTCCCGCAATTGTGGGTAGCCGGTGAGCTGGTTGGCGGCAGCGACATCATGCTGGAAATGTTCGAGAACGGTGAGCTGCAAACCCTGATCAAGGAAGCGGCTGCCAAGGCCAAGGCTTCTGAAGCCTGATCTTCCGGCAAGCATGAAAAAACCCGCTGATCGCGGGTTTTTTCATGGGGCGAATATTTATTCTTCGCCCATCTGCGACTGCAGGTAGTTCTCGATACCGATCTTGTCGATCAGACCCAGTTGGGTTTCCAGCCAGTCGATGTGTTCTTCCTCGGACTCGAGGATATCTTCGAGCACGTCACGGGAGCCGAAGTCGCCAGCGGTTTCACAATGGGCGATGGCTGCCTTCAGGTCGACCAGGCCTTGCTGTTCGATCTTCAGATCGCACTCAAGCATTTCCTTGGTGTGCTCGCCGATCAACAGTTTGCCCAGGTCCTGAACGTTAGGAATACCTTCGAGGAACAAAATACGCTTGATCAGTTTGTCAGCGTGCTTCATTTCATCGATGGATTCTTTGTACTCGTGCTTGCCGAGTTTGTTCAGCCCCCAATCTTCGTACATGCGTGCGTGCAGGAAGTACTGGTTGATCGCGACCAGCTCGTTTCCGAGGATCTTGTTGAGATGCTGGATGACGCTTACGTCGCCTTTCATGTCGGGTTCCTGCCCTGTAGAAGTGTGTCAATCCACTGAAGTTTGAGCCCGATACTTAGGTGTGTCAAACCTAAGTTCTTGAATAATAAGTGAAAATTAATAGGAATAAGAATGTTTGTGAACCGCGTTGCACCGCTAACTTATTGAATTTCAGGCATAAAAAAACCGGACACCAGGTCCGGTTCTTGAAATTCTGGGTTCAGGCAGCGGTAAATTCGACGGGGTAGGGCAGGGCTGCCTGGCTGACCTGAAGCTCGGTCAGGGTCTCGCGGACCACCTGCTTGGCCACGCAGGCGCATTTCCCACACTGGCTGGCGACATTGGTGGCGGCTCGCACTTCCTTGTAACTGCAGCATCCTTCATAGATCGCATCGCGGATCTGTCCGTCGGTAACGCCGACACAAAGACACACATACATAAGGGCTGACCATCGCTGGTTGGGTCGATGGGTTGGAGCTTAATGGTAATGAGAATGCTTGTCAAAGATCTTTCTGAGAGGGCTGTGCTTGAGCGACCGGTGGTCGCTTTGTCGACGGAGTCGGCCTGTCATGAGAAGCCGTGTATGATGGTCGGCCTTTGTTGGATGTCGGGCAAGCTCGTCTGGCCCGGCAAACGGTTTTTCACCCTCATCAGGAGATTACAATGAGCGTACTCGTTGGTAAGAAAGCCCCCGATTTCACCGTTCCGGCCGTGCTGGGCAATGGCGAGATCGTCGATAGCTTCAACCTGGCCTCGGCCATCAAGGGCAAGTACGGCCTGGTGTTCTTCTACCCGCTGGACTTCACCTTCGTCTGCCCGTCCGAGCTGATCGCCCTGGACAACCGCATCCCTGACTTCCAGGCGCGCAACGTGGAAGTGATCGGCGTGTCGATCGACTCGCACTTCACCCACAACGCCTGGCGTAACACCCCGGTCAACAACGGCGGCATCGGTCAGGTGAAGTACACCCTGGCTGCCGACATGACCCACGAAATCTGCAAAGCCTACGACGTCGAGTCCGAAGGTGGCGTGGCCTTCCGTGGCGCCTTCCTGATCGATACCAACGGTGTTGTCCGTTCGCAGATCGTCAACGACCTGCCACTGGGCCGTAACATGGACGAGCTGCTGCGTCTGGTCGACGCCCTGCAGTTCCACGAAGAGCACGGCGAAGTCTGCCCTGCCAACTGGAAAAAAGGCGACAAAGGCATGAACGCTTCGCCTGAAGGCGTTGCTGCCTACCTGAGCGAGAACGCTGGCAAGCTGTAATTGCTGCGCGGATGAAAAAACCGGCCTTCGTGGCCGGTTTTTTTATGCCTTCCTGTGCCGGCCTCTTAGCGGGCGCGCCCGCTCCCACCGATTCTCTGCATGCCTGAAGGCAAAGGTGAACCTGTGGGGGCGGGCGTGCCCGCGAATGCTTTTGGCAGATCAATCGTTGAAATCGCGCCAGCCGCCCATTTCTTTCCAGCGGTTGACGATGCCACAGAACAGTTCAGCGGTTTTCTCGGTGTCGTAACGTGCCGAGTGCGCCTCACGCCCGTCGAAGTCGATGTCGGCGCTCTGACAGGCCCGCGCCAGCACGGTCTGGCCATACGCCAGGCCCGCCAGGGTGGCGGTGTCGAAGCTGGAGAACGGGTGGAACGGGTTGCGCTTCAGATCATTACGCGCCACTGCCGCATTGAGGAAGCCCAGGTCGAAGCTGCTGTTGTGGCCGACCAGAATCGCCCGCTTGCAGCCGTTGGCCTTGAGTGCCTTGCGCACGCCGCGGAAGATGTCGGTCATCGCGCTTTCCTCGCTGACCGCCATGCGCAGCGGGTGGTCCAGCTTGATCCCGGTGAACTCAAGCGCGGCCGGCTCGATGTTGGCGCCCTCGAACGGCTCCACTCGGTGGAAGTAGGTATGTTCGGGGAACAGGAAGCCTTTCTCGTCCATGCCGATGGTGACAGCGGCAATCTCCAGCAATGCATCGGTGGCGCTGTTGAAACCGCCGGTTTCAACATCCACCACGACCGGCAGATAGCCGCGGAAGCGTTCGGCCATCGGGTGGCGAGGACCGCTGCTGCCTTGGGTTTCCAGGTCGTCTTCGTAAAGGTCTTCGCTCACGCGTTTGCCTCCAGCAGGCGCCAGCGCAGTTTTTCGCCAGCGCGCAGCGGGACTACGGTTTGCTCGCCAAATGGCAGGCTTTCCGGAGCGGTCCATTCTTCGCGGACCAGGGTAATGGTGTCGGTGTTCGCCGGCAGGCCATAGAAGGCCGGGCCGTGCAGGCTGGCGAAGCCTTCCAGCTTGTCCAGCGCGTTACGTTGTTCGAACGCTTCGGCGTACATCTCGATGGCCGCATAGGCGGTGTAGCAACCCGCGCAACCGCAGGCTGCTTCCTTGGCGTGCCGGGCATGAGGTGCCGAGTCGGTGCCGAGGAAGAACTTCGGGTTGCCGCTGGTGGCGGCGTCCAGCAAGGCCACCTGGTGCGTGTTGCGCTTGAGGATCGGCAGGCAGTAGAAGTGCGGGCGAATGCCGCCAACCAGCATGTGGTTGCGGTTGTACAGCAGGTGCTGGGCGGTGATGGTCGCACCCACGTTGGCCGGGGCCTCGGTGACGAACTGCGCGGCGTCGCTGGTGGTGATGTGTTCGAACACCACTTTCAGCGTCGGGAAGCGCTCGACCACACGGCGCATGTGCTCGTCGATGAAGCGCTTCTCGCGGTCGAACACGTCGATCTCGCTGCGGGTCACTTCGCCATGCACCAGCAGCGGCATGCCCACTTCCGCCAGTGCCTCCAGGGCCGGGAAGATGTTGTCGATGCTGGTCACGCCGGAATCGGAGTTGGTGGTGGCACCGGCCGGGTACAACTTGGCGGCGTACACGAAACCGCTGGCCTTGGCCGCGCGGACGTCCTCGGGGCTGATGTTGTCGGTGAGGTACAGAACCATCAGCGGCTCGAAGCGGCTGCCGGCCGGGCGGGCAGCCAGAATGCGCTCACGGTAGGCGCCGGCCTCGGCGGCATTGCGCACCGGCGGAACCAGGTTGGGCATGATGATGGCACGGGCGAAGGTACGCGCCACGTCGCCAACGGTGTGGGGCAGGACGGCACCATCGCGCAGATGGATGTGCCAGTCGTCGGGGCGCAGGAGGGTCAGGCGATCGGACATTGGGGATTCCAGGCGGGTCGAACTCAAGCCCCAATCCTACCGGAAAACCCCGGGGCGAGCACGGCTATCAAGTTTTCCGCGCGGCGTCCGATAGCCTGCTGGTAAGCCGTCAGAAATTGTGGAGCCGCCCGTGCGCCAGCGTTACCTAGCCCTGTTGACCCTGTTCGCCAGCCTGCCGGCCGGCGCACTGACTTTCCAGACGCGCATGGAGAACATTGCCTGGAAGGTCGAGGGTGACCAGTTCGAGTGCCGTCTGAGCCAACCGATCGAAGGTTTCGGCAGCGGTACGTTCGTGCGCCGGGCAGGCGAGCAGCCGGTGTTCCAGCTGCGTTCGGACAGCAACGTACTGGGTGCCGGCACCGCCAGCCTGCTGGCCGCGGCAGCGCCATGGCAACCTGGGCGTGGCGATATCAACCTGGGCCATGTGCGTATGGCCCGCAGCGGTGTGCTGTTCAGCTCCTCCCAAGGGCAGGCCAGCCGGCTGATCAACGGTCTGCTCGACGGGCGTAGCACAGTCGTGCGCAACTACACCGGTGAGGCGGGCAGGCCGATGGAGGTGCGTGTGCTGCCGGTCAGCTTCGCCAAGGCCTACAATGACTATCAGGTCTGTGCGGGCAAGCTGTTGCCGATGAACTATGACCAGGTGCGCCAGACTCAAGTGGGCTTCCCTGGGGGCGGTTTCGAGCTGGATGCAGCAGCCAAGGCGCGGCTGGCGGTGATTGTCGACTACCTGAAGGCCGACCCCACGGTTAACCATATCGAGCTCAACGGCCACTCCGACAACAGTGGCAACCGCCTGACCAACCGCGACCTGTCGCGCCGTCGCGCATTGGCCGTGGCCGATTACTTCAAGGCTCACGGTGTGCCGCAAGAGCAGATTACTGTGCGCTTCCATGGCGAGCGTTATCCGCTGGCGAAAAACAACAGTGCGTCGAACCGGGCGCGTAATCGGCGGGTGAATATCGAGCTGGATCGGGTGGCGGTGGTTGAAAAAGCCGTGGAAAGGCCGGTTGAGCAAGCGGCGCCGGCTGTTGCACCGGTATCAGGGGCGAAGGCGCCCTGAGATCTGGTCGGTGCATGTCATGGGCTCGCATCAAGGCCGCCAGGGGTTCGTCACAACATTTTCAGCGCCTGTGAGATCGAGCGCCGCCCGCGCGGCGCTTCGCGGGTAAACCCGCTCCTACGTTTGTTTCGGGCCAGTCCATCCTGTGCCTGGCGCGCGCGACCGCCTTGTTGGTACGACGCGATATCGAGATAGGCACCAAGGCGTTCGCGCGCGAATCCCACAGGCATAATTGGCCCGAAACAAACGTAGGAGCGGGTTTACCCGCGAAGCGCCGCGCGGGCGGCGCTCGATCTCACAGGCGCAGAATGTGTCGAGGCGGACACCTGGCGGCGCTCGATCTCACAGGCGCAGAATGTGTCGAGGCGGACACCTGGCGGCGCTCGATCTCACAGGCGCAGAATGTGTCGAGGCGGACACCGGGCGGCGCTCGATCTCACAGGCGCAGAATGCGTCGAGGCGGACACCTGGCGGCGCTCGATCTCACAGGCGCAGAATGTGTCGAGGCGGACACCTGGCGGCGCTCGATCTCACAGGCGCAGAATGTGTCGAGGCGGACACCTGGCGGCGCTCGATCTCACAGGCGCAGAATGTGTCGAGGCGGACACCTGGCGGCGCTTGATCTCACAGGCGCAGAATGTGTCGAGGCGGACACCGGGCGGCGCCCGATCTCACAGGCGCAAAATGTGTTGAGGCGGACACGTGGCGGCGCTCGATCTCACAGGCGCTGAACTCCTCAAGGCATGCACGCTGCGGCTCGACGCCCCTCCATGGTCCTAATGCCACATCCCGCAGCCGACCGCCCGTCGCCCCTACGAAAGTTCCTGTCGCTTTGTCGTCAGAAGCTGTCGCCCCACTGTAAATTTATCCGCAACGCCGGTAGAATCGGTACCTTTCCGTACAACCCCGTGGAGTGATGGCATGGCGGACGTAAAAAAGGTCGTACTGGCGTATTCCGGCGGCCTTGATACTTCGGTGATTCTCAAGTGGCTGCAGGATACCTACAACTGCGAAGTGGTGACCTTCACCGCTGACCTGGGTCAGGGCGAAGAGGTCGAACCGGCTCGTGCCAAGGCCCAGGCAATGGGCGTTAAAGAGATCTACATCGACGACCTGCGCGAAGAGTTCGTGCGTGATTTCGTGTTCCCGATGTTCCGCGCCAACACCGTCTACGAAGGCGAGTACCTGCTGGGTACTTCCATCGCCCGTCCGCTGATCGCCAAGCGTCTGATCGAAATCGCCAACGAAACCGGCGCCGACGCCATTTCCCATGGCGCCACCGGCAAAGGTAACGACCAGGTGCGCTTCGAGCTGGGTGCCTATGCCCTGAAGCCAGGTGTCAAGGTCATCGCCCCATGGCGCGAGTGGGACCTGCTGTCCCGCGAGAAGCTGATGGACTACGCCGAGAAGCACGGCATCCCGATCGAGCGCCACGGCAAGAAGAAGTCGCCGTACTCGATGGACGCCAACCTGCTGCACATCTCCTACGAAGGCGGTGTCCTGGAAGATACCTGGACCGAGCACGAAGAAGACATGTGGCGCTGGAGTGTCTCGCCTGAGAACGCCCCGGACCAAGCTACCTACATCGAGCTGACCTACCGCAATGGTGACATCGTTGCCATCGACGGCGTCGAGAAATCCCCGGCCACCGTCCTCGCCGACCTGAACCGTATCGGTGGTGCCAACGGCATCGGCCGCCTGGACATCGTCGAGAACCGTTACGTCGGCATGAAGTCGCGCGGTTGCTACGAAACGCCTGGCGGTACCATCATGCTCAAGGCTCACCGTGCCATCGAGTCGATCACCCTGGACCGCGAAGTCGCTCACCTGAAAGATGAGTTGATGCCCAAGTATGCCAGCCTGATCTACACCGGCTACTGGTGGAGCCCGGAGCGTCTGATGCTGCAACAGATGATCGATGCTTCGCAGGTCAACGTGAATGGTGTGGTGCGCCTGAAGCTGTACAAGGGCAATGTGACCGTGGTTGGCCGCAAGTCGGACGATTCGCTGTTCGATGCCAACATCGCCACCTTTGAAGAAGATGGTGGTGCCTACAACCAGGAAGACGCTGCTGGCTTCATCAAGCTCAACGCACTGCGTATGCGCATTGCCGCCAACAAGGGCCGTTCGCTGCTCTGATTGCTGGCCTGTGCGAAAACCCCGGCTCAATCCGGGGTTTTTTTATGCCTGCGGAAAGGCGGGTTGTTCAACTTCGAGGGTTTACATCTTCGCCCTCAAGTGCGCTGATCGAAAGCTGCGCACATTGACGTCTGTCCAGATTACAAAAGCGCCAGACGCGCGCGGGCTCGGGCGGTTGGGCAAGTGCGTGCAAGAGTTGTTGTTCCATCATGCGACAGGCGTCGGGGCCGGAGAACATGAATGTGACAGGTTCGCCCTGTATCGCCTCGGGGGCATCATTGGCAATAACGGGTGTGGCCATACTGTTCAGTGCTGGTGTGTTGTCGTGTGCTGTGTTGTTGGGAAGCGGGCTATAGAACGACTTGTAATTGAAGTTGAGTGTCAGAAAAAACAGTGCTGTCAGAAAGAATGGAAAACCTACCAGGAACCAGGTGTAGAGCTTTTGGCTGGACTCGCCGAGAAATGGCAGTGTGGCAAGGGCGGAGGCTTCGATAATCCCCGCGAAGATGGCAATGATCGTCAGCGGGGCGACAGGTTGTGCTTGGGTCATAGGGGCCGTCTCCAGCGGTTTTTCCCATCTTTACCTTACCGCTGTACTCAACTAAAGGCTGGATTGTTTCCCGGGGGAGGAATGATCGTCAGAGAACCTCGTTGTGTTGCCTTTTCAGCGCGTTCGAGTCGGAAGTTCTCCTCTACTGAAGATCAGTACTCAACTGGCGCGTTTATGTCAGTGGGTAGTACCGTTTCTTTCGGTGATAAGAAATTTATTTGTTACAACCATAGTCATAGTGTGTAGGAAGTTTCTGTAAGTTCTGTAGGTTTTCTCTGTCAATGGCTTTCACTGGTAAATCGCCGCGCCAGCAGGCGTCCTGTCGGTTATCGTGGCGTGCCAAAGCAACAACAATGTATGGATATCGCATGAATAAAGTGCTTATCGTGGATGATCATCCGGTCATACGCCTGGCCGTACGCATGCTGATGGAGCGGCATGGGTATGACGTTGTGGCGGAGACTGACAATGGGGTGGCTGCGCTGCAGCTGACACGGCAACACCTGCCGGATATTGTGGTGCTGGATATCGGTATCCCGAAACTGGATGGCCTGGAGGTAATCGCCCGCATGGCGACATTCAGCCCGGGTAGCAAGGTACTGGTGCTGACGTCGCAGGCCCCCGGCAACTTTTCGATGCGCTGCATGCAGGCGGGGGCGGCGGGTTACGTGTGCAAGCAGCAGGAGCTTACCGAGCTGCTTAGCGCTATCAAGGCTGTGTTGTCGGGTTACAGCTACTTCCCCAACCAGGCCTTGCATGCGTCACGTGGCAGGGGGGCGGGCAGCGAGACGGATATGGTGAATCGCCTTTCTGCGCGAGAAATGACGGTGCTGCAACAGCTGGCGCGAGGGCGTTCGAACAAGGAGATTGCCGACAGCATGTACCTCAGTAACAAGACGGTCAGTACCTACAAGTCGCGGCTGTTGCTCAAGCTCAATGCACGGTCACTGGTTGACCTGATCGAGCTGGCGCAACGGCAAGGTCTGAACTGATCCCGGGCCTTGGCAAAGCCTCCAGTCAGGAAGCTTTGCCAAGGCTATGGATCCATGACTACAGGACCAGAACTACAGGTCGTAATCGAAATCGGCCAGCTGCTTTTGCAGGCGCCGTTCTTCCAGCATGTTGTCGATGGTGCGGCGTTTGCTCAGGTTGGTCTTTGCGGTTTCTACTTGTGGTTCCGCGTCATCGTCTGCGGCAACAAAATCATCATCGATCGACAGGTCGTCTTTATCGGTACTCATGAGTCGCTCCAAGCCAAGGGGCCATTGGCCGACCTTATAACCAGAAAGCAGACGCTGGTAAAAAAGATTTTTTCAATCGACGTGAGTGGTTTCTGGCTATTGGCTCAATCGTCGGAGGTTTTGTGCTTGTACTCGCACAAATCTTCGATCCTGCAGCTGCCGCACCTTGGCTTGCGCGCCTGGCACACGTAGCGCCCGTGCAGGATCAGCCAATGGTGGGCGTCGAGCAGGTAGTCTTTAGGTACAAACTTGACCAGTTTCTTTTCCACTTCCAGCACCGTTTTGCCTGGTGCGATACCCGTGCGGTTACTCACGCGGAAAATGTGGGTATCCACTGCCATGGCCGGTTGGCGAAACGCTGTGTTAAGCACCACGTTGGCGGTTTTTCGACCGACACCGGGTAGCGCCTCCAACGCTTCGCGGGTTTGCGGTACCTGGCTGTCGTGGCGCTCGATCAGCAGCCGGCACGCTTCTATGACATTCTTGGCCTTGCTGTTGTATAGCCCGATGGTCTTGATGTATTTGCTAAGGCCTTCAACGCCCAGGGCATAGATGGCCTCGGGGGTGTTGGCGACGGGGAACAGGCGGGCAGTGGCCTTGTTGACGCCGACGTCGGTGGATTGCGCGGACAGTGTCACGGCGACCAGCAGTTCAAACGGGGTCGTGTAGGCCAGTTCGGTCTTTGGGTCGGGGTTGTCTTCGTGCAGTCTGCGAAAAATCTCCAGGCGTTTGGCGGCATTCATGAAATCAGGGCTTTCCTTGACGATGTGGGTGGGCAGAGCCCGGATGCAGGCGATTGTACAAGGCCAACAGCAGTCCCAGCAGCAGTAGCGCACCGGGCGCGAGGCTGGCCAGGTGCAGCTCGGCATGGTCAGCCAGCCATTGGCGGCTGGCGCCCAGCAGCAGGCAACTGGCAAAGACAGCCCCGAGGTGCTTTGCCAGCGCGCGCCAGCGGCGTTGGTCTGGCAGCAGGTGGTCACTGGCCAGGCATTGCAGGCACAACAATGCGGGGTAGTGGCCCAGAGCAATGGCCAGTGGTAGTGGCCAGGCCCGCATGGCCAACTGCAGACAACTGGCCAGGGCTGCCAGCAGCAGCAGGCTGGCCAGTAGATATGCCCAGCTGGCCACGCGTTTACGCAGGGGGGCCAGCAACACTTGGTGCAGGCAGCCCATCACTGCTGCGCACAGGCCGATGGCCGCGCCTTCAGCCAGCGTTCGGGTGGCGCCTAACAGGGGCGCGATGCTCATGGCCAGCAGGCCAAACCTATTCATGTGCGGCGCCCTCCAGCAATACACTACGCTGTTCATCGAAATAACTCAGCGCGTCCTGCAATGCGGCGATAACTGCCCGCGAGGTTACGGTTGCGCCGGCCAATTGGTCAAAATCACCCTGGTCCCGCTTGAGTGCCCAGTGATCGCCCAGATAGCGATTGTCGAACTGCTTCAGCCACTGCAGTTGTGGGTCACTCAGGTGATCGCCAAGCCCCGGGCTTTCCAGTTGTTCGACAACCTGGCTGCCGATCAGTCGGCCGTCTGTGGCGATGGCGACGCTTAGTACGATTGGTCCGGCATACCCCTGCACCTGTGTGACCAAAATAATGGCGCTTGGCTTGCCTGCCATAGTGGCGCGGTAAGCTGCCAGGATACGGCTGTTGGGCCTCTGTGCGGCGGGCCTTGGCAGCGGGCTTTCCAGTGGCTGGTTGTCATAGCTGCCTTCGGGCAGCACGGCCAGCCGCTGGCGGCTTTGCATTTGTTTTTCGGCGCTGGCGATGGCTGGGCTGGTCCACTGCCGCCAGGCCAGGGTGGCAGACACTGTCAATACCCCAGTCAGCAGCAGCAGGCCCACATCCCGTCCCCCCCGCTTCATCGGGCTGCCTGCTGACGTTGCACAGCCATGCGCTCGAGTACCGGAGCCAAAAGATTCATCAGCAGAACGGCGAACGCGGTGCCATCCGGGAAGCTGCCCCAAGTACGAATCAGGTAGATAAGCAGCCCTGTTCCCAGGCCGAAGCACAGCTTGGCCCAGTCGTTTCTGGGGCCGGACACTGGCTCGGTCGCAATGAAGAATGCTGCCAGCATGGTCGAGCCGGAAAACAGGTGCAGCAAAGGCGAGCCATTGGAGTCCGACCCCGAACCGTTCCAGCCCAACAGGCTGAATACCAATAACCCTGCCAGCAAACCTGCCGGCGCATGCCAACTGATCACCTTGCGCTGCAATAAGAACAGGCCGCCAAGCAGGAATGCCAAGTTGACCCATTCGCTGCCTGCCCCACCAATGCTGCCAAAGCCCGGATGGCTGGCAAACAGCTCGTCGATGGTCAGGCTGCGGTTGTGGCGTAAGCCGTCGAGCAATGTCGGCCGGGCCCAGGCATCGATCTGTTCGCCCCCAGCGAACACCTGTTGCAGGCTGTCGAGCAGGTCTGGGACCTGCCCAGGCCAATGGTTCATCTGCAACGGGAAGCTGAGCAGCACGAACGCATAACCCACCATGGCCGGATTGAACAGATTTCGCCCGACCCCACCATAGGCCTGCTTGCCGATGCCGATCGCAACACATGCCGCAATGACCGGCAGCCACCATGGCGCCAGGGTGGGCAGGGCGGCCGCCAGCAGCACGGCGGTCACCAGTGCACTGCCGTCGTTTAGCGCCTGGCTTGGTGGTTGACTGCGCAGTGCCAGCAGCAATGCTTCGCACAGCAATGCGGCACTGGCACACAGCAACAGGTTCAGCACCATGCCCCAGCCATGCAGCCACAACAGCGCCAGCAGTCCAGGCGTGCAGGCGAGCAAGACCAGGCACATGCTGGTGCGTAGCCGCGGATCGGGGCTGCTCATTGGCCAAACATTCCATTGAAGCCGGAAAACGCCATGGCCATTACCCCGGCACCGATCAATTGGATGGGCAGGCCGCGCAGCGCATTGGGGATGTCGGCGTGGGCGCTGCGCTGGTGCAGGTCGGCGAACACCATCAGCGCCAGCCAGAAGCCGCCACCCGTCAGCAAGCCTTGGAGTAGCGTGGTTGGCCAGCTGACGTCGTCGCTTGCCTGTTGCAGGGCCAGCCCAAGCGCTGCGGCATTGCTCAACAGCAGCGCTGGCAACCCCGCTACGGGCCAGGCCGGGCGCCACTTGGCCAGTAGCCAGGGCAGGCCCCAGGCGAGCAAAGCCAGCCAAGGCAATAGCAGGAACAGGGCAAGTTCGTGGATGTGCAGCGGGGCAAGTACGGTGTGCGCCAACAGTTGCGCGCCGATTACGCCCAGTGCAATGCACAGGGCACAGGCCAGGCCGTGCACCTGCAGTTGCAACCCGGAGAGTGGCTGTCGGAGCTGGCACAGGTGATTGATCAGTGCGGCGCTGATCAGGACCAGGATGTAGTCATTCATGAGATGACGATAGCCGGGAATCAGGGTGATTGTCCGGGTTTGACATGAAGGGGCCTGCGTATTGTGGGAGCGGGCAGGCCGCTCCCACAATGGCCCGCAGGGCTGTTACTTGATGCGCTGGCCTGGCTTGGCGCCGCTGTCCGGGCTCAGCAGGTAGATTTCTTCACCGCCAGGGCCGGCAGCCATGACCATGCCCTCGGATACGCCAAAGCGCATCTTCCGTGGCTTGAGGTTGGCCACCATCATGGTCAGGCGGCCTTCCAGTTTGGACGGGTCTGGGTAGGCCGACTTGATGCCGGAGAACACGTTGCGGCGCTCGTCACCAATGTCCAGGGTCAGTTGCAGCAACTTGTCGGCACCCGCTACGGCCTCAGCCTTGACGATCAGCGCCACGCGCAGGTCGACGGCCGCGAAGGTATCGAACTCGATCTCGGCCGACAGCGGGTCCTTGGTCAGTTCGCCATTGCCCGCCGGGGCATTGGCTTCGGCAGCCAGCAGGTCTTCCTTGCTGGCAGCGATCATGGCTTCGACCTTGGCCGGCTCGATACGGCTCATCAGGGCCTTGAACGGGTTAAGCGGGTGGTTTTCCAGGCGTGTCAGGTGGTCGTTCCAGGTCAGCGGGGCCACGTTGAGGAAAGCCTCGGCGTCAGCAGCCAGCACCGGCAGTACCGGTTTGAGGAAAATCACCAGTTGGCGGAACAGGTTGATGCCTTGGGCGCAGATGGCCTGGACTTCATCCTGCTTGCCTTCCTGCTTGGCCAGTGACCACGGTGCCTTGTCGGCGATCCAGGCGTTGGCGCGGTCGGCCAGTGCCATGATTTCGCGCATGGCACGGCCAAAATCACGGGCCTCATAGGCTTCGGCGATGGAGGGGGCGGCAGCCAGGAAGGCTTCGGTCAGCTCAGGCGCGGCATCACCGCCTACCATCACGCCTTCGTTGCCCTTGTGGATGAAACCGGCGCAGCGGCTGGCAATGTTGACTACCTTGCCGACCAGGTCGGAGTTGACCTTCTGCACGAAGTCTTCCAGGTTCAGGTCCAGGTCGTCGACGCCACGGCCCAGCTTGGCCGCATAGTAGTAACGCAGGTATTCCGGCTGCAGGTGGTCCAGGTAGGTGCGGGCCTTGATGAAGGTGCCGCGCGACTTGGACATCTTGGCGCCGTTGACCGTCAGGTAGCCGTGCACGTTGACCGCGGTTGGCTTGCGGAAGCCGGCGCCTTCGAGCATGGCTGGCCAGAACAGGGCGTGGAAGTTGACGATGTCCTTGCCGATGAAGTGGTACAGCTCGGCCTTGGAGCCTTCGTTCCAGAAGGCGTCGAAGTCCAGCTCCGGGCGGCGTGCGCAGAGGTTCTTGAAGCTGGCCATGTAGCCGATCGGCGCATCCAGCCATACGTAGAAGTATTTGCCAGGCTCGCCCGGGATCTCGAAGCCGAAGTACGGCGCGTCGCGGGAGATATCCCACTCCTGCAGGCCGGAGTCCAGCCATTCTGCCAGCTTGTTGGCTACCGCGTCCTGCAGGGTGCCGCTTCGGGTCCACTGCTGCAGCATGGCCTGGAAGTCTGGCAGCTTGAAGAAGAAGTGCTGGGAGTCACGCAGTACCGGGGTGGCACCGGAGATGGCTGACTTGGGGTTCTTCAGCTCGGTGGGTGCATAGGTGGCGCCGCATTTTTCGCAGTTGTCGCCGTACTGGTCTTCGGCCGCGCACTTCGGGCAGGTGCCCTTGATGAAGCGGTCGGCGAGGAACATGCCTTTTTCCGGGTCGAAGTACTGGGTCACCGAGCGGGTGGCGATGTGCCCGGCTTCACGCAGGCGCGAGTAGATCAGGCTCGACAGCTCGCGGTTCTCTTCGCTGTGGGTGGAGTGGAAGTTGTCGAAGTCCACCAGGAAGTCGGCGAAATCGCTGCTGTGCTCGGCCTGGACATTGGCGATCAGCTGTTCCGCGGTGATGCCTTCCTTTTCGGCGCGCAGCATGATGGCCGAACCGTGGGCGTCGTCGGCGCAGACATAGATGCACTGGTTGCCGCGCAGCTTCTGGAAGCGTACCCACATGTCCGTCTGGATGTACTCCAGCATATGGCCGAGATGGATCGATCCATTGGCATAGGGCAGGGCGCTGGTGACGAGAATCTGGCGTGGCTCGGACATGGTGGCTCGGCTACTTATCTGGCTACGGGGTAAAAATGAGGGTGATCGGCCACTATAAAGGGCTGGCGAAGATATTTCACCCCGCAAGCGTATCTGCTGACGATTGACGGGTTAGGATAGGCGGCTGTTTTACATTCAGTTTGCCAATGGGAGTCTCCATGAGTGCCGTCACCCGTGCCGCCGTTGAAGGCGTGCTTCGCCAGTACACCGACCCCTACCTGAACCAGGACCCGGTCAGCGCCGGCTGCGTGCGCGCCATCGATATCCAGGGCGGGCAGGTCAGCGTGCAGTTGCAGTTGGGTTATGCCGCAGGGCTGTTCAAGAGTGGCTGGGCCCAGGTGCTGCAGACCGCCATCGGCAGCCTTGAGGGTGTCAGTGGCGCCCAGGTTTCGATCAACTGCGTGGTGGCCGCGCACAAGGCCCAGGCACAGGTGCCAGCCATGGCCAACGTCAAGAACATCATCGCCGTGGCGTCGGGTAAGGGCGGTGTGGGCAAGTCGACCACCGCAGCCAACCTGGCCTTGGCCCTCGCACGTGAAGGCGCACGGGTAGGTATTCTCGATGCCGATATCTACGGCCCCAGTCAGGGTGTGATGTTCGGCATCGCCGAGGGCACCCGTCCACAGATTCGCGAGCAGAAGTGGTTCGTGCCGATCAAGGCTCACGGTGTGGAAGTCATGTCCATGGCTTTCCTCACAGACGACAACACGCCGATGGTATGGCGTGGCCCGATGGTGTCCGGCGCGCTGCTGCAACTGGTCACCCAGACCGCCTGGGATGACCTGGATTACCTGGTGATCGATATGCCGCCAGGTACCGGTGACATCCAGTTGACCCTGGCACAAAAGGTCCCGGTGGCCGGTTCGGTGATCGTCACCACGCCGCAGGATCTGGCTCTGCTGGATGCCAAGAAGGGCGTGGAAATGTTCCGCAAGGTCAACATTCCAGTGCTGGGCGTTGTCGAGAACATGGCCGTACATATCTGCTCGAATTGCGGCCATGCCGAGCACCTGTTCGGTGAAGGTGGCGGCGAGAAGCTGGCCAGCCAGTATGGCGTCGACCTGCTGGCGTCGCTGCCGTTGTCGATGCTGATACGTGAGCAGGCCGACAGCGGCAAGCCGACGGCAATCGCCGAGCCGGAA
This sequence comes from Pseudomonas sp. BP6, assembly GCF_017875935.1. Lineage (NCBI taxonomy): Bacteria > Pseudomonadati > Pseudomonadota > Gammaproteobacteria > Pseudomonadales > Pseudomonadaceae > Pseudomonas > Pseudomonas sp. BP6. Next base: position 4,088,595 of record NZ_JAGINI010000001.1, on the reverse strand, counting down.
AGCCAGATTGCCATGGTTTACCAGGAACTGGCCCGCCAGGTGGGCGCGCGGATCGTGCTGCAGGAAGCAGCGGCGCCAGCAATGCCGAGCATTACCATCAGCGAAGACTGACGCAGTCCCAGTGGGAGCGGCCTTGTGTCGCGAAAGGGGTGCGAAGCGCCCCCAAGATCCGTGATGCAATCAAGTATTGCTGGGGCCGCTTTGCGGCCCTTTCGCGACACAAGGCCGATCCCACACTTGCATGCATGGCTTTTGCACAGGCATAAAAAAACCCGCCAGAAGGCGGGTTTTTTTGAAAGCTAGGAAGCTAGATCGACTTAGGCGATCTGAACTTCTTCAGCCTGCATGCCTTTCTGGCCGCGGGTAGCGACGAAAGTAACAGCCTGGCCTTCTTTCAGGGTTTTGAAGCCGTCAGCTTGGATGGCTTTGAAGTGCACGAACAGGTCGTCGCCCGACTGAGGGGTGATGAAGCCGTAGCCTTTCTCATCGTTGAACCACTTAACAACACCGGATTGACGGTTGGACATTTTTCTGTCTCCTTGGACAATTTGATAACGGTCAGGAAAAACCCTGCCCGGGACTGAGCGCAAAGAGAGCAGAAAATTCAGCGATGGGCCGATCAGGATCGTGCATCAAACTAGAGATTCTCGGTGTCACGTGCAGCACAGTGGCAACACCTTACCCCACTTTCCGCAACCTGCCAATGGTCAGAAGGCGCTTTAGGCAAATTCGGATCGGCGGCGGCTGCAGCCCCCACCCGGCGCGGGATTTGGGATGGAACTTTAACCTGGGCGCCGGGACCGGTAATATGCGCATCACGATTTTCACCACGCAACTCTTCAGGACACCCCGCCATGAGCATCAAATCGGACAAGTGGATTCGCCGCATGGCGCAGGAACACGGCATGATCGAGCCCTTCGTCGAGCGCCAGATGCGCGGCGAGCAGGACAGCCGTGTGATCTCCTTCGGCGTCTCCAGTTATGGCTACGACGTGCGCTGCGCCAACGAATTCAAGGTGTTCACCAACATCAACTCGGCCACCGTCGACCCGAAAAACTTCGATGCCGGCAGCTTCGTCGATATCAAGAGTGACGTGTGCATCATCCCGCCAAACTCTTTCGCCCTGGCGCGCACTGTCGAATATTTCCGCATTCCGCGTGATGTCCTGACCATTTGCCTGGGCAAGAGCACCTACGCCCGTTGCGGCATCATCGTCAACGTCACGCCACTCGAGCCCGAGTGGGAAGGCCACGTGACGTTGGAGTTCTCCAACACCACCACGCTGCCGGCGAAGATCTACGCCAACGAGGGCGTGGCGCAGATGCTGTTCTTGCAGTCCGATGAAGAGTGCGAAGTGTCGTACAAGGACCGTGGCGGCAAATACCAGGGCCAGCGTGGCGTCACCCTGCCGCGCACCTGAGCCGACAAGCGCGGGGAATTACCCGCGCCTTTGGCACTCCAACGAAGTAACGCCGGTGTGCATGATGTGCATCGGCTTTCGTCAGGAGCAGCCTATGAAACTCCATCCCGCAATCAGTGCCAAGCTGGCAGGCCTGCAGCCCAATCACGTAGGGTTGTTGCCCTGGTCACTGCTGGCGCACCCGCTGCCCATGCAGGCGGGGGGCGTGCCCCATCAACCTGACCCCGATACTCCGCAACCGCCGGAACCCGGTGAGACGCCTCCCATGGAGCCGGGTGAGCCGACCTTGCCGGACGAGCCGCCTCCCGCACCAGTCGCCTGAGCGTCGCTATAGCGGCCAGATGCGGTCAGCGCCCGCCAGGTACACCCGGCTGGCGCTGGCGGGGGTGACTTCCCACCCTCCGGTGAACTCACCGAACGCAGGTAGCAGGCTGACCTGCTCATCGATCACGAAGCAAGGCAGGCGCAGGCGCTGACGGGCCTTACCGCGCAGGACGAACACCGGGTGTACATGGCCCGCGAGCACCGGATGGGTGCGGTGGGGCTGCGGTTCGTGCTGCAGGGCAAAGGGCTCCAGAACCCAAGGCTCGCCCACGATCTGAATATCGAGCGAAGTTGGTGGATCGCCGGCGTTGCGATCATGATTGCCGCGTATGAGGGCAATTTTCAGTTTTCTTTGTCGCTTCCGCCAATCATCCAGCTTGGCCAGTGTTGCCGGTGCTCGGGCCGTCCGGGCGTGAAGAAAATCGCCCAGGATGATCAGTTGCTCACAGTCGTGCTCGGCCAGCAGTCTATCGAGACGGGCGAGTGTCGCCTCAGTCGTTCCGCGTGGCACCGGTTGATGCAGGGCGCGGTAGCTGGCGGCCTTTCCGATGTGCACGTCGGCCACCAGCAGGGCGCGGCGGGCGGGCCAGTAGATGGCTTTGTCGGCGAGCAGCCAGAGCACCTGACCACAGTGTTCGATGGGTTGGTAATTCATTCCGCGTCCGCCGCTTGCTCCAGGTCCGCCACCATCCGCGCAATGCGGTCTGCCAGCTTCTCGGTGCTCAATGTCTCGCGCATGCCTTCCACCAGCAAGGCAAACGCCAGTGGCCCTGGCCGCTTCAACGCCCGCAGGTCCAGTTGCAGCGCGCTCATTTTCAGCAATTGCCGACGCAGCCGTTCGATTTCCAGCTCTTCGCTCAATACCTCATCCCGCGCCTGGCCAAGCAGCAGATTCCCCGCATCGTGTTTGCGAAACACCTCATAGAACAGCCCGCTGGAGGCCTGGATTTGCCGCGTGCTCTTCTGCGCGGCGGGATAGCCGCCAAACACCAGCCCGGCAATCTGGGCAATTTCCCGAAAGCGCCGCAGTGCCATTTCCCCGGCATTCAGGCTGGCCAGCACATCTTCCAGCAGGTGCCCGGTGCCGAGCGCTTGCGGCAAGTGCCTGGCCCAGTCCACCTTGGTCGGGCTGAGGAGTTCGAATCCGTAGTCGTTGACGGCAATCGACACCGACAGCGGTTGTGCGCGGCTGACCCGCCAGGCAATCAGATTGGCCAAGCCCAGGTTGGCCATGCGCCCGGCAAAGGGGTACAGGAACAGATGCCAGCCCTGACGGGACTTGAAGGTCTCGGCCAGCAGTGTGCCTGTGGTGGGCAAGGCTGACCACTGCGCCTGAAGCGCAAGCAGCGGGCGTACTGCGCGCATTTCCGGCCCGTCAAAGCGTTCATGGGCTGCAGCATCCAGTTGCTCGACCAGCGCCTCGGCCAGTTCGCTCGAGAGCGGCATGCGCCCGCCGTTCCAGCGCGCTACAGCGGCCTTGCGCGCGGTGCTGCGACGCACATAGGCCGTCATGTTTTCCACACGCACCAGCTCCAGTACCCGCCCGGCAAATACCAGCGTATCGCCGGGGCGCAGGCGGGCGATGAATGCTTCTTCAACACTGCCCAGCGTTTTCCCCCCGGCGCCCTTGCTCCAGTATTTCAATTGCAGGTTGGCATCGCTGACGATGGTGCCGATGCCCATACGGTGGCGGCGCGCCAAGCGTTCGCTGGTAACCCGATAAACACCGTCGGCCTGACGCTCGACGCGCTGGTAGTCCGGGTAGGCGGTAAGTGAACTGCCGCCGTGGCAGACGAAGTCCAGCGCCCATTGCCATTGGTTGTCGCGCAACTCGCGAAAGGCCCAGGTGCTGCGCACTTCGGCGAGCAGTTGCTCCGGGCGAAAGCCACTGCCCAAGGCCATGCTGACCAGATGCTGTACCAGCACATCCATGCACAGGCGCGGTGAAAAGCGGGCTTCGATGTGGCCGGCTATCAGTGCCTGCCGGGCCGCCGCCGCTTCCACCAGTTCCAGGCTGTGGGTGGGCACCAGGGTGACCCTGGAGCGCCGCCCAGGCGCGTGTCCTGAGCGACCCGCCCGCTGCATCAGGCGGGCGATGCCCTTGGCCGAGCCAATTTGCAGCACCCGTTCCACAGGCAGAAAGTCCACGCCCAGGTCCAGGCTGGAGGTGCAGATCACTGCCTTCAGGCTGCCTTGCTTGAGGCTGCGCTCGACCCAGTCGCGGGTATCACGGGCCAGCGAGGCGTGGTGCAGGGCGATCAGCCCGGCCCAGTCCGGGCGGGCCTCAAGCAGGGCCTGGTACCAGATTTCGGCCTGGGCACGGGTATTGGTGAACACCAGGCTACTGGCACTGGCATCGATCTCATGGCTGACCTGGTCAAGCATCTTCAGGCCCATGTGCCCAGCCCAAGGGAAGCGCTCGATCGCTGCTGGCAGCAGGGTGTCGACTTGCAGCGCTTTGTCTTGCCGGCCTTGCAACAGCAGGCCACCTTGGGGCAGCAAGACATCCAGTGCGTGTTGCAGGTTGCCGAGCGTTGCCGACAAGCCCCAGGTCGGTAGGGCTGGGTGCCAATGGCGCAGGCGCGCCAAGGCCAGCTGCAGCTGTACCCCGCGCTTGTTGCCAAGCAGCTCGTGCCATTCATCCACCACCACCATTTGCAGCGTGGCGAAATCCTCACGTGCCTGTGCCCGGGTCAGCAGCAGGGTCAGGCTTTCGGGGGTGGTGATCAACACACTGGGTAGCCGCCGGGCCTGTCGGGCGCGTTCGGCACTGTTGGTGTCGCCGCTGCGCACCCCAACGTTCCAGGGCAGCTCGAGCTCTTCAAGCGGCGCTTGCAACGCGCGTGCGGTATCGGCGGCCAAGGCACGCATGGGCGTCACCCACACCACCTGTATGGGGGCCGGCTGGCGGCCCTGCGGCCTGGGCTTGAACGCACGTAGCGCAGCGAGCCATACCGCGTAGGTCTTGCCGGCACCGGTACTGGCATGCAGCAAACCGGACTCGCCCCGTGCGACGGCAGCCCATACGCGCCGTTGGAAAGCGAAGGGCTTCCAGCCGCGCATGGCAAACCAGGTGTTTGCGAGGTCGGTAGCAGCAGGCATGAGGCAGGTGGTCCCTCGACGGCTGTGCTTCTACAGACCACTGGCCGGCTGCAATGGTTTTACCCGGATCAATTGGCCAACAGGTAGCCGCTGCGGCATACCTGTTCGCCGGCCACATGGGCGATGACCATGCCAGCGGTGGCCATGCGCCGTACGCTACGCGCATACAGCAGGCCCGGCTGGCTGTTGCGCAGGGCGGTGACTCGGTCACTGAGTGGGTCGATGACTTCGGCAATCAGTTGGCCGGCCTCCAGGTGCTGGCCCGGTTTGGCATGGTAAACCAGCAACCCACCCAGTGGCGTTGCCACGGGTTCCACCGCGGCCAACGGCGTGGCGTGGCGTAACAGTGCGGGCAGGGCGGCCCTGGTGCCTTCGATGACACCGGCGTGGGTCAGGAAGTCGAGGATCGCCTGGCAGTCCTTGCTGGCCAGATCATGGCTGACATCCGCCTGGCCGCGCAGCTCGACGGTTACCGAGCAGCAGCCTAACGGAATCGGGAAGCGTTTGCCGAAACGCTGCTGCAATTGCCACCAGACCAGGCTGAAACACTCATCGAACGACTGCCCGCCCGAGTCGGTTGCCAGCAGGCTGGCCTGGGCGCCCAGGTAACGGGCCAAGGGTTCGATCTGGGGCCATGCATCGGGTGTGGTGTACAGGTGCTCGACCGCTTCGAAGTCGCAGTGCAGGTCCAGCACCATGTCGGCATCGCAGGCCAGGCGCTGCAGTATCAGGCGCTGGGCCTGCAGGGGGGTACGGGCCGGGTGTGCATCCAGGCCGCGGCGCAGGTATTCGCGGATCAGTGCAAGGTTGTGCTGCGGGTCCTGGGTGAGGTGTTCTTCGATCTGGTCGCCGATGCTGTCCGACAGGTCTACGAAGTTGCGATTGAAGTTCTCGCCACTTTGCAGTTCAAAACGCCCCAATGGCGCATCCAGCAGCACTTGCTCCAGGCCCACCGGGTTGGCAACCGGCACCAGAATGATCTCGCGCTGCAGTCGGCCTTGCTGCTCCAGCTCGACCAGGCGGCGCTTGAGGTGCCAGGCTACCAGCATGCCCGGCAACTCGTCGGCATGTAGCGAGGCCTGTATATAGACTTTGCCACCACTGCGGGGGCCGAAGTGGAAGCTGTGCAGTTGGCGGGTGATGCCCGGAACGGGGGAGAGCAGGTCGTGGGTTGAGTGATGCATGTTGGTCCTGGCTGCGTGGCGAAAACGGTCTGCGACACGGGTCGGCTCAAAAATAGAAGCATAGTTTCAGCGAATGCGCCTCATCCTGCAGCAATCGGGCAACGCAAACTTTTTCAGGCCAGTAGCGCCTGCAAGGTGGCCAGGTCATCTGCCTCCTCCACCGGCTTGTCCAGCCGCCAGCGCAGCATGCGCGGAAAGCGCACGGCGATACCGCTTTTGTGACGCCGGGACAGTGCGATGCCTTCGAAGCCCAGTTCGAACACCAGCGTTGGCGTCACACTGCGCACCGGGCCGAACGTTTCCACCGTGGTCTTGCGGATGATGGCGTCCACCTTGCGCATTTCTTCGTCACTGAGCCCTGAATAGGCCTTGGCAAAGGGCACCAGCGCCCGATCAGGGGTACCTGCCGGTGCATCCCATACGGCAAAGGTGTAGTCGCTGTACAGGCTGGCCCTGCGGCCGTGGCCGCGTTGGGCATAGATCAGCACCGCATCGACGCTGAACGGGTCGATCTTCCACTTCCACCAAATGCCCATGTCCTTGGTGCGCCCCACGCCGTACAGGGCCTTGCGCTGCTTCAGCATCAGCCCCTCCACACCCAGGCTGCGCGACTGTTCGCGCTGGCGGGCAAGGTCGGGCCAGTCCGGGCCTTGCAGCAGAGGCGACAACAGCACGGGGGCAAGTGGGTGTTCATCCACCAGGCGTTCCAGCTGGCTTCGACGTTCGTGTTGCGGTCGGCTGCGCCAGTCATCGCCCTGCCACTCCAGCAGGTCGTAGGCCTGCAGCACCACTGGCGCATCGTTCAGCAGTTTTTTACCCAGCGTTTTGCGACCGATGCGCTGTTGTAGCAAGGCAAATGGCTGCACGGCCAGTTCAGTCTCGTTTTCACCGGGTTTCCAGACCAGAATCTCGCCGTCGAGCACCACGCCATCGGGCAACGTCTGTGCCAGACCATGCAGTTCGGGGAAACGCTCGGTAACCAGTTCTTCGCCGCGTGACCACACCCACAGCTGGCCATCGCGCTTTACCACCTGCGCCCGAATGCCGTCCCACTTCCACTCGATTTGCCAATCGCTTGGTGGCCCGAGCAGGGTGTCGAATTGATCGCTGGACACTTGCAGGGGATGGGCCAGGAAGAATGGGTAGGGCTGGCCACCACGCTGGTTGTGTTCATCGGCGGACTCTGGGGCGATCAGCCTCTGGTAACTGGCTGCAGTCGGGCGATGGCCTATATCGGTGTAGCCGACCAGGCGCTGGGCCACGCGTTTGGCGTCCAGCCCGGCCAATTGTGCCAGGGCGCGGGTGACCAGCAGCTTTGACACGCCCACGCGAAAGCTGCCAGTGATCAGCTTCAGGCATAGCATCAGGCTGGCGCGTTCCAACCGGGCCCAGAGTGGCGGTAGGCGCTGCCGGACTTGCTCAGGCGGCAGCCCGCGCAGGGGCAGCAAATGCTGTTCCACCCAGGTGGCCAGGCCCTCCTCGTTGCCATCGACGTGCAGCGGCAGCAGCAGCGAAATGGTCTCGGCCAGGTCGCCCACGGCCTGATAACTTTCTTCGAACAGCCAGTCCGGCAGGCCTGCCAGCGCTGTTGCCAGTTCGCGTAGAAGGCGGGTGGGCACCAGTTGGCGTGGGCGCCCGCCGGCCAGGAAATACACCGCCCAGGCAGCATCTTCGGCGGGCGCCATGTCGAAGTAGCCGCGCAGTGCCTCGAGCTTGGCGTTGCTGGAGGTGGTCGCGTCCAGACGCAGGAACAGCGTAGCGAAGGCTTTCATGGCGAAGTGGCCGTGTTCGGCGCATCGTCTTCGTCGCCATACTCGGTGACGAAGGCGCGGGCATCCAGGCCTTGTTCGGTGAGGTAGCGCACCAGTACGTCGACCGAGCCGTGGGTGACCATTACCCGTTTGGCACCGGTCTGGCCAATGGCCCAGAGCAGGCCGGGCCAGTCGGCGTGGTCGGATAGCACAAAGCCCCGGTCCACGCCGCGCCGTCGGCGGGCGCCGCGTAGCAGCATCCAGCCGCTGGCGAAGGCATCACTGTAATCGCCAAAACGGCGCAGCCAGCTGCTGCCGCTGGCTGATGGGGGCGCCAGGATCAGTGCCTGGCGCAGCAGTGGATCGTTGCGCGGGATGTCGCCTGCGTAGCGGGTTTCCGGCAGGCGGATACCGGCAGCCCGGTACACCCGGTTGAGCGACTCCATGGCGCCATGCACGAGGATCGGGCCGATGCTGGCATCCAGCCCATGCAGAATCCGCTGGGCCTTCCCGAAGGCATAGCAGAACAGCACGCTGGCTTTGCCCTGTTCGCTGTTGGCCCGCCACCAGGCATTGATGTCGGCGAAGGTCTCGCTTTGGCTTGGCCAGCGGTAGATCGGCAGGCCGAAGGTCGACTCGGTGATGAAGGTGTGGCACGCCACTGGTTCGAAGGGCGTACAGGTGCCATCGGGTTCTACCTTGTAGTCACCGGATGCAACCCAGACTTCACCTCGGTACTCCATGCGCACCTGCGCCGAACCCAGCACGTGCCCGGCCGGGTGCAGGCTCAACGTCACACCGTGGTGCAGCAGGCGCTCACCGTAGGGCAGGGTCTGCAAATTGATGGCCTGGCCCAGGCGGCTGCGCAGAATGCCGGCACCGGGGCTGGCGGTCAGGTAATGGCCATTGCCGGTGCGTGCGTGGTCGCCGTGGCCGTGGGTAATGACAGCCCGGTCCACGGGCCGCCAGGGGTCGATATAGAAATCTCCGGGCGGGCAGTACAGCCCTTCGGGGCGGGCGATGACAAGGTCCATGGCACGGGCACTGGTTCTGGGCTTACCCGTTAGGATACGTGGTGCAAGGCGTTAGTTCGGATGGATGTAGGAGGGAGCTGCTGAATACGTTCACCAGGCCCCCTCGTGCTTCCCTCAAGCACGCCTTTACCGCCCCGGCACCAACGTAAGCCGCTGGTTGCCATACGCCCTGGCGAAGTTCTGCTGTTGCAGCGGCAGGCTCATGAATCGCCCTTTGAACCAGGCATCCAGCCCGTCGCGGTAATGCGCGCTGGCCGGGTTGCCGGACTCGCCGTTACTGGTCAGTATCTGCAAGGGTTCGGCCTGGCCGAAGTCGACGATCATCCGTGCCGAGGCTGGCAGGCGAGTGTCGAAGTCGCTGCCCCAGGCGAATGGTGTGAGGGCCAGGGTAGTGAAGTCGCCGCCTGCGGCAAGCGGCGCACGGCTGATCGCATCACCCAGGCCATGGTAGGCCGGTGCCGGCCAGCGGTACTGGTGCAGCTTGCCCCACTGCCAGGTGCGTCGGTCGGCCCCCAGTTGCGCGATACCGGCCTCCATTGCGCCCGCCAGGCTGCGGGCGAGGATGGTGGGTTTGTCTTCTTTTTGCGGCGTGGTGCGGTCATCCCAGAAAGGGCTGTCATCGCGGCCCAGCAGGTGATCGGCCTGCGCCGAGAACGACAAACGTGCATTGCTGACGAACGCCTGCCAGGCCGGGCTGGACGCCGGGCCAAGGTCATCGAGGAAGGTCTGTCGAGCGACCTCCTGCAAGAACAACGCGTACAGCGCGGCATCTGCCGACACCGGGCTCAGGCGGCCATCGAAAGCCTTGATCCGGGCCAGTGTGTCGCGGGCCTTGTCGCGCTGCACAGCGGGGAGGGCGTCGATTGCCTGCTTCAGAGGCTGGGCCATGCCGGGGGCGTCGAACATCTGCTTGAGCTTGTTGGCCAGCAAGGTCACCTGGTCGTTCTGCAGGGCCATCAGGCTGCGACTGTCGTGGCGGCCGTTGCCGGCCAGCTGTGCCAGGCGTTCGGCACGTTCGGGGTAATACCAGGTGCTGGACAGCTGCATGCCATAGCCGCGCGGCAGGCTGCGCTGGTTGGCGTGGCCGATCCAGCCCGCGGGTGGGTCCTGGTCGTATGGGTGCAGCATCGGGTCGGCATAGCCGTCCCAGTCGTAACGCCCGTCCCAGCCCGGCGAGGGCAGCAAGCCCTGGCCTTCGCGGCGATTGGGGTAGCGGCCACTGACTTGCCAGCCGATGTGCTCAGGCTCGGCGAAAACGAAGTTGACGGCAGCAGCGGTCACTTCCCGGGTGCTGTCGAAGGCTCGCTCCAGGTTCTTGGCCCGCGTCAGGTCGAACAGCGCATCCAGGCTGCGATCACCTTTGAACTGTGGCAGGTTCAGCGCCAGGCCCAGGCTAGCGTTTTCTGGCTGGGCCAGCAGGGTGCCGTGGCGGGTGTCGTACATCACTTCGCGCAGTGGTCGTTGCCCACGGATAAAGAAGGTTTCGATACGGGTGCGGGCCGGCAGCCATTTACCGTCGGCCAGGTAGCTCAACTGATTGCCTTGGCGGCGCAACTGCTCAAGGAACACGTCCTGATTGTCGGCCATCACTGCGCTGCTGCTCCAGGCCAGCTTGCCATTGTAGCCGGCCAGCACGATCGGCAGGCCGGGCAAGGACAGGCCGGCCACCTGGTACTTGCTGGTATTGATTTGTACCGGGCTCAAGGCCCAGCCGGCGCGGCTGTCGCTGGCCAGCAGGCTCTTGCCGCTGCGGCTGCGCTGCGGGCCCAGGGCCAGGTTGGCCGACCCCGGGCTACCGAGCAGGTCGAGGTCGGCGAGCTTCTGGCTGGCGGCTGTCAGGGCGGGCAACCCCGGCAACTGGCTGGCGAGGTTCAGGCCCCTGAGCTTGTCCACTTCCATTTCGGCCAACGGCTCGTCCGGGGCCCCGGGCAGCAACCAGGCCAGCTTGTCGCTACCCACTTTCTGCGCCAGGGTCAGGGCGCTGAGTTCCTCGTGCAGGTTGACCGACTGGCTGAACGCGTACAGGCAGAAGATCAGCGCCGAGTCTTCAGGCTTCCAGTATTCGGGGCGATAGCCACTGCTGGCCAGGCCTGCTGGCAGCTTGTCGCGGTAGCGGAACAGGTAGGCGTTGACCCCGCGCGCGTACACTTCGAAGAAGCGCTTGAGCCGTGGCGATGCGTCGGCGTATTGCTGGGCGGCACTCTGCTTGAGGTTGGCGGCGCGCATGAGGCGGTCGATGTCCAGCGCTTCGCTGCCGGCCAGTTCGGCCAGACGGCCCTGGGCGAGCAGGCGCATGGCGACCATCTGTTCGATGCGGTCGCTGGCGTGCACATAGCCCAGGCTGAACAGCGCATCATGGAAGCTGCTGCTTTCGATCAGCGGCGCGCCCATTGCATTGCGCCGTACCGAAACGTTCTGCGCCAGGCCCTTGAGCGGCTGCACGCCGCTGGTCGGTGGCACGCTATCCTGGTAGCCGCCCATCTGGCAGCCGGCCAGCCCGAGCATGCCGAGCAGGGTGGCAGCGGTTGCGAACCGCAAGCGGAAGGGAGGAAAGGCGGGGGCGGCCATGGCAAGGGCTCCTGCAAGGCGAGGCTGGTTTGGAAAGGCGCTAAGGTAGTAAGCGCGCAGGCGCCGTGCAAGGTCCCAGGTCGGTTTATTTGATTGCGCGGGTCAAACGTCGAAGTGCTCAGCCAAGGCGTCGGAAAAATGCGTGCAATTGATACGCGTGTAGCGTTGATAGTCACGGCTCACCGCGAATGCAGAGCCGGGCATCAGCAGGATCTTGTGCTGCTCCAGTTTACGCATGAAAGGTTGCAGGTCGGGCAGGTCCGGGTGGTAGACCCAGAGGAACATCCCCCCTTGTGGTGCAATGTCGAACTGCCAGCCGCGCTCGAGCAGCAAGCGTTGGGTTTGCACTTGCTGGCGAATCAGGCGCTGCTGCACGTCCTTCATGTGCCGGGCATAGGTGCCATCCGACAATATGGTGTTGACGAAGCGTTCGCAAAACGCCGGGACAGCAACGCAGGTCAGCAGTTTAAGGCGTGTGAGCGGCTCGATCAGGTCTTGCGAGCAGGCAATGAACCCCACGCGCAGCGATGCCGACAGGCACTTGGAGAAGCTGCCGATGTAGATAACCCGGTCAAGGTTGTCCAGCTCGGCAAAGGTCTGGCGCACGGCGGGGCTGAAGTCCCCATACACATCATCCTCGACCACGAAGAACTCGTGCTCCACCGCCAGGCGCAGGACGCTGAAGGCGTTGTGCGGGCTGATGTTGCTGCCGGTCGGGTTGTGGAAGGTGCTGTTGCAGAAAAACGCCTTGACCTTGTGCCTGGCCAGGTGGCTTCTCATTTCTTCCACGTCCGGCCCGTCCTGGGTCCGCCGAATGCCGACGACGTGCCCGCCCGCCAGCTGGATCAGCTTGATCAGGTTGCCGTTGCCCGGTTCGTCGACGAAAACGTGGTCGCCTGGTTTGATCAGCAACCGTGCCACCAGGTCCAGGCCTTGCGTAGCACCCAGTGTGGTCAGCAACTGGTTGGGGCGGGCTTCGACACGGGTCAGCCGTTTCATGTGCACGCACAGCTGTTTACGCATGGGCAGGTAGCCCTGGATGTCGCCGTACTCTGCCAGCGAGCTCTGCTCCAACCGCGCCGTGCGCCGAATTGCCTTGGCCAGCAACTCGGTGTCGCGCCATGCAGGGGGCAGCCAGCCGCTGCCCAGTTTGGTGAAGTGCTGGCCGCCCTGCAGCAGCCGGAACAGCGGATCGCCGGCCATGCACTCGGGTTCGTGGATCACGCTGGTTTGCCGGGCGCGGTTTGCCACGAAGTAGCCACGGCCGGGTGATGCCGTCAACACACCTTCGCTGACCAACTGGGCATAGGCCGATACGACGTCGTGGTAACTGAAGTCGACTGCCGCCGTCAGCTTGCGGATGGAGGGCATGCGTTGCCCTGGCAACCACTCGCCTGCATCCAGGCGTTGTTTCAACAGGTGATGAAGGCTGCAGGGGGTCATGGCAGGTCCGAAACCGTTAGAAAAAAAAGCCTAACAGTTAACGGAAATGCTTGTCGACTGTTCGTTTGCAAATGGCCAGCACATGCCACTATCCCCGTGTCGAAACTTTCGGCTGCCAACAAAGGCGGCACTTATAGCGTTTGTGCAGACCCGACAACTGGATATCAAGCCCATGCACCCTATGGACATGCAATCAGCCGTCATTGCCAGGCTTCCTGTCCCTGACGAACTGGAGTCATTCAAAGTTGTAAAGAATCTTGTGACCTCGGCGTTATTGGAGTGTTGTTCAATCGTCGAGTTCGAAGCACTGAAAGAAACATCGGTCATTGAAAGTGTGACTGAACAGGCACATGCCGATTTGCAGGCATTTGCCATGAAAGATCCGGCTGCCGGCCGCGACCTGGTATTCATTGCAAAAACCTACACCTCTTATTCTGCGGTTTTGCATTATCGGCTTGCCCATTGGATCTACAACAATAGCGCCGCTACCTACGGCGCCGGCGGCCAATGCCTGGCCGCCATGATTTCCCGGCGCGGAAAAATGCTGTCGGGGGCGGAGATTCATTTCCGCAGCCGCATCGGTGCGCGCTTCATCATCGATCATGGCATGGGCACCGTCATTGGTGAAACGTCGACCATTGGTGACGATTGCTACGTGCTGGGCGGGGTGACCCTGGGCGCCCGCGGTATCAGTGACAACCCCTCGAACCCCAGGCATCCGACGTTGGGTAACCGGGTACAGATCGGCGCTTTCGCCAGTGTGCTGGGCGCAATTCATGTGGGTGACGGCGCGTTTATCGGACCGGGCTGCATTGTTACCAAAGACGTCCCGGCCGCTGCCCGGGTACAGGTTAAAACATCATTGCAGGTGGTATTGGAATCATGAACTCTCTTAACTATGAAGTTTTACGAAATACCGAGAAACTGTATTACAAAGACCAGTACCTGGCGGGCGCGAACACTCAAGTAGCACGCGTGCACAGTGACGGCATCGAGTTGTTGAGCACAGTGGCCTACCCGGAAGGTGGCGGCCAGGAAGCGGACTTCGGCACGATTGAATTACCGGTGGGTACCGTGCGATTCATCTGGGTTAAAAAACTCTACGGTAGCCCTATTCGCCTGGAGGGTTTCAAAGGCGGAAAACTGGGCGGCATCATTATTCACAGCTTGCACCCTGATGATTTGCACTTGCTTGATGAAGTCACCGTAGGCATGCCGGCCCGCGTCACTATCGATATTGAACGGCGCGAACGGCTGACGTTGTCTCACAGTGCCAGCCACTTCCTGTATGCCGCCGCCATCGGGCTGCGTGAAGAGCTGAAGCAATGGACGATCGGCTGCCATATCAAAGAAGACACGGCACGTTTCGACTTCCTGGTCGAGGACGCGTTCACGGCTGAAGACGTACTTGAAATAGAACGACGGGCGAATGAACTGATCGGCTGCGATGCGCCCATCGAGCACTACGCGGTTCAAGGCCTGGAGGACGCGCGTTTGTGGACCTACAACGGGATCGAAATCCCGTGCGGTGGCACGCACCTCGATTCGCCTCGGCGCATCGGGCGCCTTGGCGTCAAGCGCAAACGCCTGGGTAAAGGCAAGGAACGGCTGATCTGCGTGTTCCCCGAGGCCGAAATCGACCTGTCCCCTTATCACGAGCACGCATTATGAACAGCACGTTACCGCGGCGCACGTACCTGTATTTCACCGCACAGTCGATCAACCTGACGACTGCCGTGATGTCGGTGACGATGGCCGCCATTGTCGGGGCCTCGTTGGCGCCTGACGCCGCATGGTCCACGGTGCCGTACGGGTTCCAGTTTCTTTGCCTGATGTTGGCAACCTATCCGGTTTCCAGGCTGATGAGCCGCATCGGCCGTAAAAAGGCGTTCATGCTGGGCGCGATTCCCCTGGCGCTGTCTGGCGTAAGCGGCTTTCTGGCGGTGGAGCACCAGCATTTTCCAACGCTGGTCCTCAGCCACTCAGCATTGGGTGTGTACATCGCGTTCGCCAACTTCAACCGGTTCGCGGCAACCGACAATCTTTCCCAGGCCTTGAAGCCCAAGGCGCTTTCGCTGGTCGTGGCTGGCGGGGTCATCGCGGCTGTCGTCGGGCCAACGCTTACCGAGTGGCTGCGTGATGTTGGTGGCTTCCCACTGTTTTCGCTGTGTTATGCCGCGTTTGTCGGCCTGGCGCTGCTGTCGTTGTTGATTGCCCTGTGCCTGCCCAATGATGCGGGTACGGCCAGCGCGATCAACAGCGCAACACAGCCGGCAAGCACCCGCGCCGAGCCGGCAGGCCCGAGCGTGGTTGTGGCAATGGCTGTCGCTGCGCTGGGCTACGGGATCATGAACCTGCTGATGATCCAGGCTTCGATGCACATGAAACACATGCACGAGGACTTCACTGACGTCCGACTGGCGATCCAGTGGCATGTGATCGCCATGTTTGCCCCGTCGTTCTTCACCGGCGCCATCATCCAGCGACTGGGTATCAAGACCACCATTTGCGCGGGCCTGGCCCTGTTGATCGGTTGTTCGGCGATGAATATCTGGTCGCACAGCTACGCCATGATGACCCTGGCACTGATTGCCCTTGGACTGGGCTGGAACCTCACTTATGTAGGCGGAGGTGCGTTGCTGGCCCAGTCACTGCAGAACAGCCCGGCCGCGATGCAGATGCAGGGCAAGAACGACCTGGCCATTGCCATTTTTGCCACCCTCGGCGCATTCAGCCCTTCGCTGTTGCTGAGCTCGGTTGGCTGGGACGGTACCAATGCCATCTGCATGGTCCTCTGCATGGGGCTGCTGGTTGCCACTGCCGGGCTGCTGCAGAACAAGGCCGGTCTGCATACTTCAATGGAAGGTAGCCGCAAATGAGCGAGCTCATCAGTGTCAGCGATCGTATCTACACCAAACTGGAAATGAACAACCCGGGCGGTAGCCACAAATACCGGGCGGCGCGGCAGATCGTCGAACATGCCGTGCGCAAGGGTGACATCACTCCTGGGGTGACGACCGTCATCGAAAAGACCGGTGGCAGTTTCGGCTTTGGCTTGCTGGCGGCTTGCCACAAATACCAGGTCGCCGTAGAGCTGGCGGTCGGGCTGAGTTTCAGCCAGACCAAGCGGGATCTGCTGGAGTGTTTCGGTGCCCGACTGATCGGCAAGGAAATGCTGATGGCCGGTGCCACACCCAAGGACGTGGTGATGCATCACCTGGATAACCAGGCCGCGCTGGGCAAGTCATACTTCTACACCGACCAGTTCAACAACCCGGTAGGCATCGAGGCCCACCGCTATCAGACCGCCAGCGAACTGGCCATGCAACTGACCAACGCCGGGGCGGGGCGACAGATCCTGTTCGTGGGCTGTGCGGGTACTGGCGCCAGTTTCACGGGTATCACCCTGGGGCTGAAGGACCATGGCTTCGAGGTGTCGACGGTGCTGGTCGATCCCAATGGCTGTGACTCGAGGGCCGGCGTGTTCGCCGATCATCGTTTTGAAGGCATGGCCGTGGGCGTTTGCCCGCCGTTCATGGACTGGTCGCTGGTGGACGAGCGGGCCCAGGTGCACCATGCAGAAATGCTGGCCGCACAGCGCTGGTTCTACATGCAGAGTGGCATTTTCGTCGGTAATACAGCCGCTGCCTGCCTGGCGGTTGCCCAGCGCATGGCCCAGCACCCGCAGTATGTCGAGACCACCCTGGTGACCATCGCCTATGATGCCGGCCTCTGGTACCAGGACCTGCTGGGGGCTAACCGGCGAAAGGCCGCGTAGCCTACCTGTGCCAGGCTCATGATTCAGAGGCTGGCACGGTACCTGTGGGAGCGGGCAAGCCCGCGAAGCAGGTGGCGCGGTGGATGGCACGGGCTTCGCCCGTGTTCGCGGGCGCGCCCGCTCCCCACAGTGTTCGCGCAATCTCTCAGTTTTTTATCGAGTCAGTCGATCAGGCGCCGTGGCACTTCTTGTACTTTTTCTCGCTACCGCACGGGCACGGGTCGTTACGGCCAACGTCCTTCAGGGCGTTGCGTACCGGCTCCTGATGGCCGTGGTTGCAGTGCGGGCCGTGTACATGGCCGTGATCGTGGTGGTGATCATGGTCATGGTTGCAGTCAGGGCCATGAACGTGAGGCTGTTGGGACATTGCAGGGTTACTCCGGTATGTGATCGCCGGAGATTATCTCACCACTGCGTGATATGTGCAGGTCCCGATGGATGAGCAACCCGGTCGCCAGTTCGCCCTGCAGGGTGTAATGCAGCGGCTGCTTGCTTTTCAGCAGTTTGGCCAGTGGCTTCAGGTGCTGCCACAGGTTGGTTCGTGCGGTGATCTTGAACGTGCGCCGTGCATGCCCGCCCACGCTGCGCCATACGCTGGCTTGATCCTGCACCAGTAGCAGGTCATTGAGGCGTATTGCATACGACACGTTGCGAATGAACAGGCGGCTGTCATTGGGGTTGTCGACCCGCAGGTGCAACACGAACTCCTGTTCCAGCAACCTGGCCTTGACTGTTTCGACCTCGACCAGATGCACTTCGGGCTCGCGCCAGTCCTCGCCCCAGCTGGCACAACCCGTCAGCCATGCCAGCAGCGCACCGAGCAGTAGCAGACGGGTGCGCTTGATCATGTTCAGTTCCCTACGTAGCTGGCGCAGCATTTCTTGAATTTTTGCCCGCTGGCGCAGGGACAGGGGTCGTTGCGCCCGGCCTTCAGCCCGACCGTTGGGTCGATGAAGTACCAACGACCGGCATGCTGGACGAAGGCCGAGCGTTCACGGTGCTGATGATCGCCCTCTTGGTCGTGCCAACGCGCGGTAAAGGTGACGAAGCCGTGTTCCGGCTGGCCGCCCAGCACTTCTGCGCTTTCCACCTCCAGGCCCAGCCAGGTGCTCTGTGCACTCCAGTCGGCGATGGCAGCACGGTCCAGGTCGGCTTGCTGAACCGGTAGGGTGGTGGCTACCAGGTAGTCGACCAGGCCCAGCACGTACGCACTGTAGCGTGAGCGCATCAGGGCCTGGGCATCCGGTGCCGGGGTACCGGCATGGTAATGCCCGCAGCAGGCGTCAAGCAGGTTGCCACTGCCACAAGGGCAGACCGAGACACTCATCATCACCACCAGTACTT
Source organism: Pseudomonas sp. BP6 (assembly GCF_017875935.1). Classification (NCBI taxonomy): domain Bacteria; kingdom Pseudomonadati; phylum Pseudomonadota; class Gammaproteobacteria; order Pseudomonadales; family Pseudomonadaceae; genus Pseudomonas; species Pseudomonas sp. BP6. The sequence continues at coordinate 4,070,646 of NZ_JAGINI010000001.1, read as the reverse complement.
GCCGAAGTTTTCAGGGTTGGCCCAGAACCTGGCGTTGAGCCAGTCCGGTACCTGCTTATAGTCATGTAGATCATAGGTGAACAGGCTCAAAACCTGTTGGTCACGGCGGAATTTCTCGCTGGCCGACAAGGCCAGGGCGAAGAAGTCGGTGTCCTGCCAGCCGCAGGCGGCCAGGTCGGCCAGCACTGCAACCCGGCTGGCGTTGAGGTTGCGAATGCCGCCGAGCAGCTCCAGGCCGGTGCGCTTGGGCAAGTGCTCCAGGCAGTCCACCAGTACCGCCAGATCAAAGCGCTGGGCGGCCAGTTCGGCCGGCAGCGGGCCAGGGGCGGCGATGTCGATGGTCACCTGGGGGTGCGCCTGGGCGAAGGCGTCCAGCGCCGGAAAGCGCGTACCTACCAGCAGCAGGCGTCGCGGAGTGAAGCGCTCGAGCAGGGCTGCCAGGGCCTGTTGCGGGGTGCGTTTGGAAAAACCTTCGGTCATTGCCATTCCTCGTTCTAGTCGTCCAAGACTAGCGGGCTGCGGCGTGTGGGCAAAGAGGCATGTGGCCGTGACGTAGCTTATTGCTGGCAGGGTTGGGATGAGCGGTCTTTACTCCCAGAGATCGGTCTTATGCCGATTCCCCCTAGGAGAAGCAATGAAATGAGCATAGTACGCACAGCGATACCCCTGGTACTGCTCACCAGTGTGTTGACTGGTTGTGCAGGTTTGCAAAAAACCGACTGGCCGAAATGTGCCGCCGTCGGGGGTGTAGGCGGCGCCGCCTTGGGCGCCATCGAAAGTTCCAGCTGGGCTGGCTGGGGTGCGTTGTTGGGCGGTGGCCTGGCGGCGGGCTATTGCTGGGCCCACGGCGATGGCGACGAGGATGGCGACGGCGTGCCCGACAGCCGTGACAAATGCCCTGGCACCCCGCGTGGTGTGCAGGTCGATGCCAACGGATGCCCGCCTGAGCCGGTCGCGGTGGTCGAAGAAGTGGTGGTGCAGAAGGAAGAAGTCATTGTCATCCGTGATGTGCACTTCGAGTTCGATTCTGCGCGCCTGACTGCCAGTGACAAAGAGCGCCTCAATACCATTGCCACGCGTCTGAAGCAGGAAGCGCCATCTGCCCGCCTTAGCGTCAGCGGCCATACCGACAGCGTCGGTTCCGACAGCTACAACCAGAAGCTGTCCGAGCGACGTGCCCATTCGGTGACCGATTATCTGGTCGACAGCGGTGTAGCGCGCAGCAGCTTCGTTTCGGTGGTCGGCGCGGGTGAGACCCAGCCGGTGGCAGACAATGCCACAGCCGAAGGGCGTGCCATGAACCGTCGTACCGAGATCAAGATCCAGCGGTAAGACGGCGTGCGCTCGTGCCTTGAGCAGTGGCACGGGCGCATCTTCATGCCGCCCGGCCGTTTGTGGCCAATGACACAGGAGCATTCAGCATGAGTGTGACGTCGAAGGCGGCATTGCCGCTGTTGGTGGCTGCCAGCCTGCTCGCGGGCTGCGCTACGCACAGCGATGGCAGTGCGCCCCTCAATCAAAGGACCTGGCCCATCTGCAGCCTGCTGGGCGGCTTGGTCGGTGGTGGCCTTGGCGCCATCGAGAGTTCTTCCTGGGCTGCCGGTGGTGGTGCCCTGGGCGCCATCGCCGGGGGGCTGATTTGTTATGCCCAGGACGGTGACGAAGACGGTGACGGCATTTTCGATCGGCGTGATCACTGCCCCGAGACCCCAGCCAACACGGCGGTCGACCACATGGGTTGCCCACTCAGACAGTACCCGGCAGCGCCACCTGCCAGTGCTCCCGAACCCTCGCCAGAGGTGATCACCCTCGATGACAACGGCGCGGTGATGTTCGCCTTCGACTCCGCCGAACTGACGCCGGCGGCCCAGCAACGCCTGCAAGGCCTGGTGGCGAAACTCAACTCACCGACGGTGGCCAAGGTCCGTGTGATCGGGCATACCGACAGTGTGGGCTCCGACAGCTACAACCAGGCACTTTCCGAACGCCGCGCCAGCAGCGTCGCCGAGTACCTGATTGGTCAGGGCCTGGAGATGGGCAAGGTCACCAGCCAGGGCCGCGGGGAAAGCGAGCCGGTGACCGACAACGAAACCGAGGAGGGCCGCGCGCGCAACCGACGGGTGGAGCTGCACTTCAACTGAGTGGTGCAGGCGCCTGCCTTGGCATTACCGTCAATGTCGTTCGCACGGTTTGCTCGATCGGGTCGCCTCGACATGACAACAATCTATAGGGACGGGTATGAAGTTCATCCTGGGTCTGGGCAAGGTCCTGACGGTCGCTTTCTGGGGGGTGTTGTTGTTCAATCAGCTGATGCCACAACCTTTGCCCTTCAATCTGCTGATCAATGCCACAGGCATCGTCTTGTTGGGTCTGCACTTGCTTGAAGTGCTGTTCTTCAATCGCAGCCTGCGCGGGCGCAGTCACCGTTGGTTTGACCGGTTGCAAATCCTGTTGACGGGGATCTTCCATGTCATGTCCATTCCCCGTGTGCGCGAGGCGCCGCGGGTGAAGTGAGCTGCAGTGGCTGTGACTCTCACCGCGATCCCTTGTGGGGCTTGCCCGCGAACACCGGCAACGCCGGTGACATCCACCGTGGCACCGGTTTCGCTACTGGTTGCGCGCAGAACCTGTCAGATCACCAGCCGCGAACTGGCCACCGCAACCACGGCCAGCCCCAGCAGCAGATTGACCCCCACCATCCGCCGAATGCGCCCCAGTACCGCCGCCCCCGTCGGCCAGTCCTCGGCCTGCACTGCTGCCTTCAATTCCGGCAGCAGCAACGCCTGAATGCGCATGAACAAGGCAAGCATGGCGATCCCGCCACCGATCATCACGTGTACGTACCTGGGTGCTGTCTCGAAACCGCTGAAGCGCATGTGCAACATGCCGATACCACTTATCGCCAAAATCGCCACCGCCAGCCAGACCCAGCCGAAGAAGCGTCGGAAAACTTCCACCCACAAGCGCAGGCGGGCAGGCCCTTCCAGGGCTGCAACCGTTGCCGGGCGCAGCACCAGCCAGGCGAAGAACATGCCGCCGACCCATACCAGGGCGGCCAGAACATGCAGTGTGTAGGGCAGGGCAAAGGCGAGCATTCGGATCTCCATGCGGCAGAAAGGGCAATAGCGGGGTATGATAGCCGCCCCATGCGAAACACTGAAAATATATCCAGCCCTCCGGGCGCCTGCAGACCATGATCAGCAACGAACTCAAAGCCACTATCCAGGGCGCCTATTCGCGTTTTCTCGAAGCCAAGAGCCTCAAGCCGCGCTATGGCCAGCGCCTGATGATCGCCGAAGTGGCCAAGGTACTTGGCGACATTGCCTGCGACGATGAAGGCCGCCGCGCTGGCGAGCCTGCGGTGGTGGCCGTGGAAGCGGGCACCGGTACCGGCAAGACGGTAGCCTACAGCCTGGCTGCCATCCCGGCTGCCAAGGCCGCGGGCAAACGCCTGGTGATCGCCACGGCCACCGTGGCCCTGCAGGAGCAGATCGTCTTCAAGGACCTGCCCGACCTGATGCGCAGCAGCGGCCTCAACTTCAGCTTCGCCCTGGCCAAGGGCCGTGGCCGCTATCTGTGCCTGTCCAAGCTCGACATCCTGCTGCAGGAAGGCCACGCCCAGTCCGCCACGGCTCAACTGTTCGAAGAAGAAGGCTTCCGTATCGAAGTCGACGAGCGCAGCCAGAAGTTGTTCAACAGCATGATCGAGAAGCTTGCCGGCAACCGCTGGGACGGTGACCGTGACAGCTGGTCCGAGGCCCTGGAGGACCAGGACTGGGCACGCCTGACCACCGACCACAGCCAGTGCACCGGCCGCCACTGCCCCAACTTCCAGCAGTGCGTGTTCTACAAGGCCCGCGAAGGCATGGGCAAGGTCGACGTGATCGTCACCAACCACGATATGGTCCTGGCCGACCTGGCCCTGGGTGGCGGCGCGGTACTACCCGATCCGCGCGATACCATGTACGTGTTCGACGAAGGCCATCATCTGCCAGACAAGGCCATCGGCCATTTCGCCCATTACTCGCGGCTGCGCTCTACCGCCGACTGGTTGGAGCAGACCGCCAAGAACCTGACCAAGCTGCTGGCCCAGCATCCGCTGCCCGGCGACCTGGGCAAGTACATCGAGCAGGTGCCGGAGCTGGCACGAGAAGTACGCACCCAGCAGCAGTTCATGTTCACCCTTTGTGAACAGGTGGCCGACTTCCGTCCCAGCGAGGACACAGAAGGCCGTGAGCGCCCGCGTTACCGTTTCGAGGGAGGGGTGGTGCCGGAGCAGATTCGCGAAGTGGGCATCGAACTGAAAAAGGGCTTTGCCCGCCTCAACGATCTGTTCACCCGTCTGGCTGACCTGCTCAAGGAAGGCATGGACGGCGAGGTCAACATCGGCATCGCCAGCCACCAGGCCGAAGAGTGGTATCCGTTGTTCGGCAGCCTGGTCACCCGTGCTCAAGGCAACTGGGAGCTGTGGACAGCCTTCACCGCAGAAGACCCGGAAGACAGCCCCCCCATGGCGCGCTGGCTGACGTTGGCCGAGAGTGGCGCGCTGTTCGACATCGAAGTCAACGCCAGCCCCATCCTCGCCGCAGAAATGCTGCGGCGCAGCCTGTGGAGCGTGGCCCACGGTGCGCTGGTAACTTCGGCGACATTGACCGCGCTGGGCAAATTCGACCGTTTCCGCATGCGTTCGGGGTTGCCGCGCGACGCAGTCACCTGCGTGGTGCCCAGCCCGTTTGTGCATGGCGATGCCGGCCTTCTGCGGGTCCCCGACCTGCAGGCCGACCCGCGCGATGCGGCAGCGCACACCGCGGCGATCATCCGCGAGCTACCGAACATTGTCGAAGATGCCCGTGGCGCGCTGGTGTTGTTCTCGTCACGCAAGCAGATGCAGGATGTGTTTGACGGTCTGGACCGTGACTGGCGCAAGCTGGTGCTCATCCAGGGTAACCTTTCAAAGCAGGAAACCCTGAACAAGCACAAGGCGCGGGTCGACGATGGCCAGCACAGCGTGCTGTTTGGCTTGGCCAGCTTTGCCGAAGGCGTCGACCTGCCGGGTGCGTATTGCGAACACGTGGTCATCGCCAAGATTCCCTTCGCTGTGCCCGATGACCCGGTCGAAGCTGCGCTGGCCGAGTGGATCGAGGCACGTGGCGGCAACCCGTTCATGGAAATTGCCGTGCCCGACGCCTCGTTGAAGCTGATCCAGGCCTGCGGTCGCCTCCTGCGTACCGAGCAGGATCGCGGCGTTATCACCTTGCTTGACCGGCGCTTGGTCACCCAGCGCTACGGCAAGGCTATTCTCAATGCGCTGCCGCCGTTCCGGCGGGAAATTTCCTGACCGCCGAGCACTTGCGCCGGCGCATTGTCCATTACTCAGTCTTGGGCCCATCAGGGCCCTGAAGGAGAGCCCTCGCCTTATGATCCGCCGTACCGTGCCCGCCGTCTTCGCCTTGTTGTGCAGTTCGCCCTTGCTGGCCGAGCAGCAAACGCTGTTCAGCTTCGTGCGCCCGGCCTCGGTGGTCAATGTGGCGACCGTGAATGCCGGCATGCCGCAGTACAACGCGGAACAAACGGCCGAGGGCGAGGTGTTGCGGCGTGTGGTGTTCAACCCGGCGCAGCAGCCCACCCTGCGCCTGAGCCCGCAGAGCGGGGTGTGGGACTGGTCCGCCGGGCAGTTCCTGACCTTGCGCCTGCAAAGTGCCATGGATTGGGCATTGACCGTGGATGTCACGGTGCAAGGCAGCGATGGCGGCACCTTGACCAGCCGTATCGACCTGCCCGCAGGCCCCGCGCAAACGGTGATGGTGCCGCTGACAGCCAGTTCGCCGCTGGACCAGGGCATGCGCGCCGGCCCGCCGATGCCGTGGACCCACGGTGGTCAGCGCCTCCTTTTGACCAGCAGTGCCGGTGCAGTCGACCTCAAGCAGGTGATCTCGGTCAGCCTGAGCATCCCCAGCCCCAAGGTGGCGCAGAGCCTGTTGATCGAGCGTGTCGGTATCCAGGATGACGACCAGGCGTACAGGGCGGCCTATCACGAGCTGATTGATGCCTATGGCCAGTCGACTCGCGGGAACTGGCCCGAGAAGGTATCCAGTGACGAGCAGCTCAAGGCGGCCGATACCCGTGAACAGCAACAGCTCAAGGGTTGGTTGGCGGAGCGCAGCAAGCAGCAGCTGGACGCTTACGGTGGCCTGGTGGGCGGGCCGGCCTTTGCAGCCAAGGGCTTCTTTCGCACTGAAAAGCGTGATGGCCGCTGGTACCTGATAACGCCGGATGGGCACCCGTTCTATTCGCTGGGGGTGAACGCCGTGGCGGCAGACGGTGGGCGTACTTATGTCGCCGGGCGCGAAGGCATGTTCAAGGCCCTGCCCGCCGAGGGCGATGCACTGGCCGGGTTCTATGGCGAAAGCAACAACGACGATGGCAATGCCTCGTCGCAGGGGCGCAATTTCAAGCAGGGGCGTTGGTTCGACTTCTACGCCGCCAACCTGCAGCGTACTTATGGCAAACCCTGTCCGCCCGCAGTGGAGGGCCAGCCAGCCAACTGCGCACTGCCGGTGCTGGATGCCGACCGCTGGCAGGCGCACGCGCTTGACCGGCTTCTGGCCTGGGGGTTCAACACCGTTGGCAACTGGAGCGAGCCGGCCCTTGGCCAGGCCAGACGCATGCCGTATACCTTGCCGCTGTCGATCGTGGGCGACTATGCCAGCATCAGCACTGGCATGGATTGGTGGGGGCGCATGCCCGACCCGTTCGACCCGCGATTTGCCATGGCCACCGAACGTGCGGTGGCCATCGCCGCTCGCGATCACCGCGACGACCCTTGGTTGATCGGCTACTTCGCGGACAACGAACTGGCCTGGGCTGCCCCCGGAAGCGATCCCCAGGCCCGTTATGGCCTGGCCTACGGTACCTTGCGCCTGACCACCGACGTGCCAGCCAAACGCGCGTTTCTCAAGCAGCTGCGCGACAAGTATCGCAACCAGGAGGGGTTGTCCAAGGCCTGGGGGATCGAACTGACCGCCTGGGAGCTAATGGAGGATCCTGGCTTCGAGGCGCCGTTGCCTAACCCGGAGCACCCGGAAATCGAGCGTGACTACCAACACTTCCAGCGGGTATTTGCCGAGACCTACTTCAAGACCATTTCCGATTCGTTGAAGTGGCATGCGCCCAATCACATGCTCCTGGGTGGTCGCTATGCGGTCAGTACACCGGAGGCGGTCAAGGCCTGTGCCGAGTTCTGCGATGTACTGAGCTTCAACTTCTATACCCTCAAGCCACAGGACGGCTACGACTTTGCCCGCCTGGCGGAGCTGGACAAGCCGGTGCTCGTGTCCGAGTTCCAGTTCGGCTCGCGTGATCGCGGGCCGTTCTGGCCGGGGCCATTGGAGCTGGCGCGGGAAGAGGATCGCGGCCCGGCCTACGCAAACTTCCTCAAGGCGGCCCTGGCGCAGCCGATGATCGTTGGCGCGCACTGGTTCCAGTACCTCGACCAACCGGCCAGCGGTCGCCTGCTCGATGGTGAGAACGGCCACCTCGGGCTGGTGGCGATTACCGACATGCCCTATCCAGGGTTTGTCGATGCCGTGCGCAAAAGTAACCTGCACACCATGAGCCAGCTGCGTGCCGAGCTGGAAAGACCGGCCCCCTGAAGTCAGGCTGGTGCAGTCATCTTACGTGGGAGTGGCTTTGTGTCGCGACCACTTGGTCCAAGCCAGTTTGCAAAACGCCCAACTACTGAAACAATGCACACCTTTTTGGATATGGTCGTACGGAGAGCAGCGGGTGCAGATCCAGGGTCACTATGAGCTGAAGTTCGAAGCCGTGCGCGAAGCCTTTGCCGCGCTGTTCGATGATCCCCAGGAGCGTGGCGCCGCGCTGTGCATCCAGGTGGGTGGCGAAACCGTCGTTGACCTGTGGGCCGGCTGTGCCGACAAGGACGGCCAGCAGGCCTGGCACAGCGATACCATCGCCAACTTGTTCTCTTGCACCAAGACCTTCGCGGCCGTTACCGCCCTGCAACTGGTCGGCGAGGGCAAGCTGGCCCTCGATACCCCGGTGGCCAACTACTGGCCCGAGTTTGCCCAGGCGGGTAAGCAGTCGATCACTTTGCGCCAGTTGCTCAGCCACCGTGCCGGCTTGCCGGCCATTCGTGAGCTGCTGCCGGCCGAAGCTTTGTATGACTGGCAGGTCATGGTCGATGCCCTGGCCGCCGAGACTCCGTGGTGGACGCCAGGCACAGAACACGGCTATGCCGCCATCACCTATGGCTGGCTGATCGGCGAGCTGATCCGCCGTGCCGACGGCCGTGGCCCTGGCGACTCGATCGTGGCCCGTACCGCCCGCCCGTTGGGGCTGGATTTCCATGTTGGCCTGGCCGACGAAGAGTTCCACCGCGTGGCGCATATTGCCCGTGGCAAGGGCAACGCTGGAGATGCCGCAGCGCAACGCTTGCTGCAGGTGACCATGCGCGAGCCTGAGGCACTGTCGACCCGCGCCTTTACCAACCCGCCCGCGATACTGACCAGCACCAACAAACCGGAATGGCGACGCATGCAGCAGCCAGCGGCCAATGGCCATGGCAACGCACGCAGCCTGGCGGGGTTCTATGCCGGTCTGCTGGACGGCAGCCTGCTTGAATCCGAACTGCTCGATGAGCTGACCCGCGAGCATAGCCTCGGCCAGGATCGTACCTTGCTCACTCAGACCCGTTTCGGCCTGGGCTGCATGCTCGACCAGCCCGATGTGGCGAATGCCACCTTTGGTCTTGGCGCCCGCGCCTTTGGCCACCCCGGTGCCGGTGGCTCGGTCGGTTTTGCCGACCCGGAGCACGATGTGGCCTTCGGTTTTGTGGTCAATACCCTAGGCCCTTATGTGCTGATGGACCCACGGGCCCAGAAACTGGTGCGCGTTCTTGCCACTTGCCTTTGATCGGGTAATGCGGGTATTGCCACACCCCTTTGACTATCCTCAATGCCAAGGCCTGAAGTCCCTGGGCAAAATATCTTTCTATTTCATGGTGTATCGCTGATGTCTTCACATAAAACCTTAGCACTCGCCCTGTGCCTGACCGCCGTTACCGGCTGCGCCAGCCACTCCCCGGATGGCTCCAAGGTAGGTGGTTCCAGCTGGTGGCCTTTCGGTTCGGAAAAGGTTGCCGAGCAGGAAGTGAAGTCAGCCGTTACTGAAACCGTGGCCAAAGCCGATGCCAAATCCGAAAGCGCCAGCCGCTGGTGGTGGCCGTTTGGCGGTGACGATGAGCAAGCCAAGGGGCCGGTGGTGCCGAAGATTGATCAGAAGGCTACCCAGGCCTGGCTGGACGAATACGAGCCCAAGCTGCGTGAAGCGATCAAGGACAGCAAGCTGGAGCTGGAGCGTCGCGACAATGTGTTGGCGGTAACCCTGCCGGTAGACAGCTCATACAATCGTGATCGCCCGAACATGCTGCTGCCCCTGTCCCTGGGCCCGATCACCCGCGTCGCCAAGACTGTCGAAGGCGACCCCAAGACTGCCGTGCTGGTGCTGGGCCATGCCGACAGCAGCGGTGCCGCCGTTGCCAACCAGAAGCTCAGCCTGGAGCGCGCCGCTTCGGTATCGGCCATCTTCCGCCTCAGCGGCCTGCAGCGTGACCGCCTGACCCTCAAGGGTATGGGCTCGATGATGCCGCGCGCTGCCAACGACAGCGCCGAGGGGCGCTCCCTGAACCGCCGCGTGGAAATGTTGCTGACCCCGCAGAACACCATGGTTGCACTCCTGGCCAAATACCAGCAGGCCGCCCCGGCACCCGCCCCGGCCTCTATGGTGGCCGTGCAGGATGCCAAGGCTGCTGGCAGCAAGCCGGTCGCCAAGGCTGCGGCGAAGAAACCTGTAGCCAAGGCCAAAACACCTGCGAAGACTGCAGCCAAGAAAAAAGCTGCGCCAGCCAAGCCTGCGGCCAAGAAAGCTGCCGTTGACAAGAAAGTAGCTGCCAACAGCCCTGCGAAGACCAACTGATCGTCAAGGAACCGCAGTCATGACCCAATCCCTGGCCGATATGCGCCGCGACTACACCCGTGATGGACTGACCGAAGCCCAGGCACCGGGGGAGCCGTTTGCCCTGTTCCACCAGTGGTTCGCCGATGCGGTGAAAACCGAGCAGGTACCGGTGGAAGCCAACGCGATGACCTTGGCCACCGTGGACGGCGAAGGTCGCCCGCATTGCCGTGTATTGCTGTTGAAGGGGCTCGACGAGCAGGGGTTCACTTTCTTCACCAACTACGACAGCGCCAAAGGCCAGCAACTGCAAGCCAACCCCTTTGCGGCCATGACCTTCTTCTGGCCGGCGCTGGAACGTCAGGTACGCATTGAAGGTCGAGTGCAGAAGGTTACGGCGCAGGAGTCGGATGCCTACTACCAGGTCCGCCCGCTGGGCAGCCGTCTGGGGGCCTGGGCCTCGCCACAGAGCCGCGTGATTGCCGGGCGTGAGGAACTGGAGGGCCTGGTAAAGGCCACTGAAGCGCGTTTCTCCGACACCCAGCCGCATTGCCCTGAGCATTGGGGGGGATACCGTTTGTTGCCCGAGCGCATCGAGTTCTGGCAGGGGCGCGCAAGCCGCCTGCATGACCGGTTGAACTATCGGCTGGTGGATGGGCAGTGGCTGCGAGAGCGGCTGGCACCCTGAGTAACTGGGGCTGCCAAGCGGCCCCAGCCATCGATCAAGTTACCCCGGATATCCCGCCGCCTCGCGCTCCAACCACCCCGGTAGTTGCTTACGCCCTACCTTCTCCTGCCGCGCCTGCGCCAACCTTTCAAGCATGAACGCGCGTTTTTCAGGATCAGCCCCTGCCAGCGACAAGGCCAGGTCACGGTCCATCCAGCGGCGCATGCGCACATACAGCCACCAGTGAAAATACAGTCCCGTAACGGTGGTGACCACGACGATGAAGTAATCCATGGCTATTCTTGGTCTCACTTGAAAGGCCTTCGACACAGCCCGGCAGGCTGTACCCCGGCTGAATGAAAACAATTTTATTACGTTTGTACCGTGACAGCCGTCAATGTGCAGCGTCTAATGAGCACCTGACTTATGGAGACTTTACCCATGCGTAAATCCGCTTTGCTGGTGGCGACCTTTACCACCATGTCGCTGCTGCTGGGGGGCTGTGCCTCGAGCCTGACCGGTGACAGCTACTCCCGTGACGAAGCCCGCCGCGTGCAAACCGTGCGTATGGGCACCATCGAATCCCTGCGTCCGGTCAAGATCGAGGGCACCAAGACCCCGATTGGCGGCGGTGCTGGTGCCATCGTGGGCGGTGTAGCCGGCAGCGCCGTGGGCGGTGGCCGTGGCAGCATCGTGGCTGCCGTGATCGGTGCCGTGGCCGGTGGCTTGGCGGGTTCCGCAGCAGAAGAAGGCCTGACTCGTACCCAAGGTGTCGAAATTACCGTTCGTGAAGATGATGGCAGCATGCGCGCCTATGTGCAGGCCGTGCAGGAGAACGAAATCTTCCGTGTTGGCGACCGAGTGCGCATCATGACTGTAGACGGTACCAGTCGCGTTTCGCACTGACCGTAGTGCAGTAATAAAAACCCCGACATGGCTGCTGCCAGTCGGGGTTTTTCTTATGCTTCAGTCAAGTCAGGCAACGCTGGTTTTGCGGCTGGCCATCGCGGTGACGGCGTAGCCGATCACTGCGGCAAAGAACGAGCCAGTCAGAATACCCATGCGGTCCATGCCCGCGTAATCACTGCTACCCGGGGCGAAGGCGAGCGAGCCTACGAACAGGCTCATGGTGAAGCCAATGCCACAGAGTATCGCCACCCCCAGTATTTGCCCCCAACCAGCACCTGCAGGCAGCGAGGCCAGGCGCAGCTTGACCGCCACCCAGGTCAGGCCGAAAACCCCCACGGTCTTGCCCAGCAACAGGCCGACCGTGATGCCCATCGGCACTGGGTGGGTGAAGCTATCTACGGTCATGCCTGTCAGTGAAACGCCGGCATTGGCGAAGGCGAAAAGTGGCAGGATGGCATAGGCCACCCAAGGGTGCAGGGCGTGTTCCAGCGCCAGCAGAGGCGACGATTCAGCATGGCGTGTACGCAGCGGAATGCAAAAGGCCAGGGCGACACCGGCCAAGGTGGCATGCACACCACTCTTGAGTACGCAGACCCACAGGATCAGGCCAACGATCATGTAGGGTCCAAGCTTGACCACGCCAAGCCGGTTCATCGCCACCAGCACCACCAGACAGGCCGCAGCCAGCAGCAGTGACACACTCGACAGGGTGCCGGAGTAGAACAGGGCGATCACAATGATTGCACCCAGGTCGTCGATGATCGCCAGGGTCATCAGGAACAACTTCAGTGACACCGGTACGCGCTTGCCGAGCAGGGCCAGGACACCGAGGGCGAAGGCGATGTCGGTGGCGGTAGGGATTGCCCAGCCGGCCACGGCTGCGGGGTTGTCACGGTTGATGAACCAGTAGATCAGCGCTGGCACCACCATGCCGCCCACGGCTGCGGTGGCAGGCAGGATCACTTGTGAGGGCTTGGACAGGTGGCCGTCGACCACCTCGCGTTTGACTTCCAGGCCGATGAGCAGGAAGAACAGGGCCATCAGGCCGTCGTTGATCCACAGCAGCAATGGCTTGGCGATGTTCAGCGCGCCGATCTGGACGGCGACGGGTACGTCGAGCAAGCCGCTGTACAGGTAGGACAGTGGCGAGTTGTTGATGACCAGGGCCAGAACGGCGGCAGCGATCAGCAGCAGGCCGCTGGCGGCTTCCAGTTGGAAGAAACGGGTAAGCAGGCTACGCACGGGCTATAGGCCCTCCATGAGCAGTTTACGAAGGGTACGGGCGTACACCCTAGCCTGTGACGATGTTCCTTAAAACAAAAACCATATTCGTTTTTGTTATATGTTGTTGCCAGCAGGCCTTGGGGAAATCCGCCCCTGCGGGGAGACCACTGTTCCGTGCAGGAGCGGGGTCACCCGCGAAGAGGCCCTGTCATTCGATAAAGAATCAGATGCCGAGCATATCCCGCGCCACCGCCTCGGCGATGCGAATGCCATCCACACCGGCTGACAGGATCCCGCCCGCATACCCGGCCCCTTCACCCGCCGGGAACAGCCCCTTGAGGTTCAGGCTCTGGTAATCCTCACCCCGGGTAATCCGCAGTGGCGACGAGGTGCGCGTCTCGATCCCGGTCAACACCGCATCATGCAGGTTATAGCCCTTGATCTGTCGGTCGAACGCTGGCAGTGCCTCACGGATCGCCTCGATGGCGAAGTCCGGCAGGCTCGGCGCCAGGTCGCCCAAGGTCACGCCCGGCTTGTAGGACGGCTCGACGCTGCCCAGAGCGGTGGAGGGGCGGCCGGCGACAAAGTCGCCCACCAGTTGCGCTGGGGCCTGGTAGTTGCTACCGCCCATTACATAGGCGTGCGCCTCCAGGCGCTCCTGCAGTTCGATACCGGCCAGCGGGCCACCCGGGTAGTCGCGCTCGGGATCGATGCCGACGACGATACCGGAGTTGGCGTTGCGCTCGTTACGCGAATACTGGCTCATGCCGTTGGTGACGACTCGGCCTGGCTCGCTGGTGGCCGCGACCACGGTGCCACCCGGACACATGCAGAAGCTGTATACCGAGCGGCCGTTGCTGGCGTGGTAAACCAGCTTGTAGTCGGCGGCACCCAGTTTCGGGTGGCCGGCGTACTTACCCAGGCGCGCCTTGTCGATCAGCGTTTGCGGGTGCTCGATACGGAAGCCCACCGAGAACGGCTTGGCTTCCATGTAGACACCTTTGGCGTGCAACATGCGGAAGGTGTCACGGGCGCTGTGGCCCAGGGCCAATACCACATGGCGAGAGTGCAGTTGTTCGCCGCTTTCAAGCACGACACCGGTCAGTTGGCCATCTTCGATCAACAGGTCGGTGACCTTCTCCTGGAAGCGCACTTCGGCTCCCAGGGCGATCATGTCCTGGCGCATCTGTTCGACCATGCCGGTGAGGCGGAAGGTGCCGATGTGCGGCTTGTTGATGTACAGGATTTCGTCCGGCGCACCGGCCTTGACGAATTCTTCCAGCACTTTACGGCCGTGGTGTTGCGGGTCCTTGATCTGGCTGTAGAGCTTGCCGTCGGAGAAGGTGCCGGCGCCGCCTTCACCGAACTGCACGTTGGACTCAGGGTTGAGTACGCTTTTACGCCACAGACCCCAGGTGTCCTTGGTGCGCTGGCGAACTTCCTTGCCGCGTTCGAGGATGATCGGCTTGAAGCCCATCTGTGCCAGCAACAGGCCGGCAAAGATGCCGCAAGGGCCGAAACCGACTACGATCGGGCGCTCCTGCAGGCCTGCCGGGGCCTGGCCGACGAACTTGTAGGTGACATCTGGCGCAGGGCCGATGTTGCGATCATCAGCGAACTTGCTGAGCAGCTCGGCCTCGTTGCTGGCTTCCAGGTCGATGGTGTAGATGAACAGCAGTTCGCTGTTCTTCTTGCGCGCATCGTAGCTGCGCTTGAACAGGTTGAAGCTGAGCAGTTGCTCGTCGCGGATGCCCAGGCGCTGGACGATGGCTTCGCGCAACGCTTCGTCAGGATGGTCCAGGGGCAGCTTCAGTTCGGTGATTCGTAGCATGGCAGGGTCCAGTATCCCGGCCATGGGCGGCCGGCGGCTTTACACAAACCGCCAAGTATAAGCTGTTCGCTGCCCCTACTGGCAGGATAAAAACGCCCGGTGATCAGTTGTCGCGTGCGCCGCCGTAGTAAGCACAGCCCTGCAAGGTCTTGCCGTCGATGCGCAGTTCGGCGCGCAGGTGGTGGATGGCGCCAGTGGCGATATCTGCACAGCGCTGCGGAGCGACCCACAGTTCCACGTGCTGGCCGTTGGCTTCGCTGGTCAGGGTCAAGCCACCACCGGGTACTTCTTCTTCCAGGAACGGCAAGGGCAGGGGGGGCTGGCCGATTCGCTCGATGACCATGCCCTTGCCGCTGGCTTTGATGTCCCAGTCCGGTTCATGACCGTTGGCGCGCAGGGTCAGCTGCTTGAAGTTGGGGTCGTCGCAAGCGCGGGTGGAGGGTTCCAGGCGGTACAGGCGGCTGACCTCCAGCTGGCCGTCGTTGTCGGCCTGCTTGGCGCCAGTGAGGCGACCGCGCACGTCGGCGAACAACTTGGCGTTGGCGTCCTTGGCCAGGTTGGCGGCCTCCGGCAGGATGCCGGTGCCGGCGACGTCATTGATCACGAAGCGGCGTGCTTCGTTGCAGGGCTTGAACAACAGGCGGCCGCCATTGGCGCTCAGTTCGCCCTGCATGCGCGTGGTGCCGATGTTCGGGTCACGGGGCTGCTCGGCCAGTAACTGGCAGCCAGCGAACAGGGGCAGCAGGGCACTGAGCAGCAGGGTAGGGGTGAGGCGCATGGGGCGGGCTCCGGGGAATCTTTGCCAAAGAGCTGGCCACGATACACGTCCTGCAGGCAGAAAAAAGGGCCCGAAGGCCCTTTTTCATTCAACCCCCCAGGTACGCGTCGCGCACTTTCGGGTCGGTCAACAGCGCTTCCCCCGTACCCTGCATCACCACCCGACCGTTTTCCAGCACATAAGCCCGGTCAGCGATCTTCAGCGCCTGGTTGGCGTTCTGCTCCACCAGGAACACCGTCACGCCATCGCGGCGCAGCTGTTCGATGATGTCGAAGATCTGCTGGATGATGATCGGTGCCAGGCCCAGCGAGGGCTCGTCGAGCAGCAGCAGCTTGGGCTTGCTCATCAGTGCCCGGCCAATGGCGAGCATTTGCTGCTCGCCGCCGGACATGGTGCCGCCACGCTGCATGTAGCGCTCCTTCAGGCGCGGGAACAGTTGCAACACCTTGTCCAGTTGCTCCTGATAGTCGCCCTTGTCGGTGAAGAAACCACCCATTGCCAGGTTTTCCTCGACGGTCAGGCGGGCGAACACGCGGCGGCCTTCCGGCACGACGGCGATGCTTTTGCGCATGATGTGCGAGGACGGCTGGCCGACCAGTTCTTCACCCAGGTACTTGATGCTGCCACTGTGCGCCTGCGGCGAGCCGCACAGGGTCATGAGCAAGGTCGACTTGCCGGCACCGTTGGCGCCGATCAGGGTGACGATTTCGCCTTGGTTGATCTCCACGTTGACGCTGTGCAGCGCCTGGATCTTGCCATAGAAGGTGGAAACGTTTTCAAACTTCAGCATTTACGCTTCCCCCAGGTAGGCTTTGATCACATCAGGGTTATCGCGGATCTCTTCCGGCGTGCCGTGGGCCAGGGGGGTGCCCTGGTTGATGACCACGATATGGTCGGAGATGCTCATCACCAGCTTCATGTCGTGCTCGATCAGCAGCACGGTGACGCTGTGCGACTCACGCAAGTAGGCGATCAGGGCCTTGAGGTCTTCGGTTTCTTTCGGGTTCAGGCCTGCGGCTGGTTCGTCCAGCATGATGATGCGTGGCTGGGTCATCATGCAGCGGGCGATTTCCAGGCGGCGCTGCTGGCCGTAGGCAAGGGTGCCGGCGGTGCGGTTGGCGAACTCGGTGAGGTTGACCTTCTCCAGCCAGTACTGCGCACGCTCCAGGGCTTCCTTCTCGCTGCGGCGGAAACCCGGGGTCTTGAACAGGCCAGCGAAGAAGTTGGTGTTGAGGTGGCGGTGCTGGGCGATAAGCAGGTTTTCCAGCGCGGTCATTTCCTTGAACAGGCGCACGTTCTGGAAGGTTCGCACCACGCCCTTGCGCGCAATCTGGTGGCCGGCCAGGCCCTGGATCGGCTGGCCATCGAGCAGGATGGTGCCGCCGCTGGGCTTGTAAAAGCCGGTCAGGCAGTTGAACACGGTGGTCTTGCCGGCGCCGTTCGGGCCGATCAGCGCCACTACCTGTTTCTCCTTGACGGTCAGGCCCACACCGTTGACCGCCAACAAGCCGCCAAAGCGCATGCTCAGGCCGCTGACTTGCAGAATTTCGCGGCTCATCGGGGCAGCTCCATCTGTGGACGTTGCATAGGCAGCAAGCCTTGCGGACGCCAGATCATCATCAACACCATCAGCGCACCGAACATCAGCATCCGGTATTCGCTGAACTCACGCATCAGCTCAGGCAGCAGGATCATCACGATGGCCGCGAGAATCACGCCCAGTTGTGAGCCCATGCCGCCAAGCACGACGATGGCGAGGATGATCGCCGACTCGATGAAGGTGAACGACTCCGGCGTCACCAAGCCTTGGCGCGCGGCGAAGAAGCTGCCGGCGAAACCGGCGAAGCAGGCACCCAGGGTGAATGCCGAGAGCTTGATCACGGTCGGGTTCAGGCCCAGTGCACGGCAGGCGATCTCATCTTCACGCAGTGCTTCCCAGGCACGACCGATCGGCATGCGCAGCAGGCGGTTGATCACGAACAAAGCCAGCAGGGCCAGCAGCAGGGCCACCAGGTACAGGAAGATGACCTTGTTGATCGAGTTGTATTGCAGCCCGAAGAACTCGTGGAAAGTCTGCATGCCCTCGGCTGCACGGCGTTCGAAAGTCAAGCCGAAGAGCTCCGGCTTGGGGATGTTGCTGATGCCGTTGGGGCCACCGGTCCAGTCGGTGAGGTTACGCAGGAACAGGCGGATGATCTCGCCGAAGCCGAGTGTCACGATCGCCAGGTAGTCACCGCGCAGGCGCAGCACCGGGAAGCCGAGCAGGAAGCCGAATGTGGCAGCCATCAGGCCGGCAATCGGCAGGCACACCCAGAAGCTCCAGCCCAGGTAGTGCGAGAGCATGGCATAGCTGTAGGCACCGACGGCATAGAAACCCACGTAGCCGAGGTCGAGCAGGCCTGCCAGGCCGACCACGATGTTCAGGCCCAGGCCCAGCAGCACGTAGATCAGGATCAGCGTAGCGATGTCGACCGCACCGCGAGAGCCGAAGAACGGCCATACCAGTGCCATCACGATCAACCCGATGATGACATAGCGCTGGGTCTTGGGCAGGGTGAGGTAGTTGCTGACTGCCGGGGGGATCAGCTTGCGATCCGAACGGCGGCCCATCACCGAACTCCACTGCTTGTCGAACAGCACGCGCAGGAACATCAGCACCGAACACACGGCGATGATGCTGATGGTGAACGAGCCCTGACTGTGCACGACCAGGCTGATGCCGTCGATGCTCAGTTTCAGGCCCAGCACCGGGAAGGCCACGGCCCAGACCAGCAAGGCGCTGAAGAACGCCTGTTTGAGATTTCTGTTCATACTTTTTCAACCTCCGGGCGGCCCAGGATGCCGGTCGGCCGGAACAGCAGGACAAGAACCAACAAGCCGAATGCCACCACGTCCTTGTACTGGTCACCGAATATGTCGGCGCCAAATGCTTCGGCTACACCCAGCACCAGCCCACCGAGCATGGCGCCCGGAATGCTGCCGATGCCCCCCAGTACCGCTGCGGTGAAGGCTTTCAGGCCCACCAGGAAGCCGGCGTTGGGGTTGATCACCCCGTACTGCATGCTCAGCAGCACGGCCGCCACGGCCGCCAGGGCGGCACCGATGACGAAGGTGAGGGCGATGATGTTGTTGGTGTTGATGCCCAGCAGGTTGGCCATCTTGATGTCCTCGGCACAGGCGCGGCAGGCGCGGCCCAGGCGGGAACGAGAGATGAACAGGGTGAGCAGTGTCATGGCCACCAGGGTGACGACGAACACCAGGATCTGCATGTAGCTGATCAGTACTTCTTCAGCACCGCCTGGCCCGAAGGAGAAACTCCCGGGGATCAGGTTGGGGATGGATTTATCCTTGGAGTCCTGCGAAAGCAAGACCGTGTTCTGCAGGAAAATCGACATGCCGATGGCGGAAATCAGCGGGATCAGACGGTTGCTGTTGCGCAGGGGGCGGTAGGCAACTCGTTCGATGCTGTAGCCATAGGCACTGGTGACGAAGATCGTCGCGACGAAGGCGACGGTCATCAGGATCGGCAGCGAATGGATACCCATCATGGCCAGACCCGCCAGGGCGATGAAGGCCACGTAGGAACCGATCATGTACACCTCGCCGTGGGCGAAGTTGATCATGCCAATGATGCCGTACACCATCGTGTAGCCGATGGCGATCAAGGCATAGGTGCTGCCGATGGTCAATCCATTAACCAGTTGTTGGAAGAAATGGTAGATCTCAGGCATTACAGCGCTCCTAAAAACCTGATTTGCATTTCACTGGCAGGGGTACGGCCAGGAAACCGCGGATGACGGTTTTAAGATTTTCAGGTGAGCCCGCCCCCGGATCGCGGGGATCGGGCCCATGAACCTCATAAAACGAAGCCCACTGCTCGCACAGTGGGCTCGTAGGTCAGCTATTAGTCACGCAGTTACTGAGGGGAGACTTCAGTCTTCGGCTTGCCGAAGTGCCATTCGTAGACCACGAACTTGAAGTCTTTCAGGTCGCCTTTCTTGTCGAACGACAGGTCGCCGGTCGGGGTCTTGAAGGTACCTTCGTGGATGGCCTTGGCCACCTTCTCGGTATCATCGGAGCCGGCTTTCTTGATGCCTTGAGCGATCAGTTCGACGGCCGAGTAGGCAGGGAATACGAACGGGCCACTCGGGTCCTTGCCATCAGCCTTGATGGCGTCGACGATTTTCTTGTTCTCCGGGTCTGCGTCGAACGACTTCGGCAGGGTGACCAGCAGGCCTTCGGAAGCGCCCTGGGCAATCTGCGAAATGGAGTCGTTACCCACGCCTTCCGGACCCATGAACTTGGCTTTCAGGCCTTTTTCCTGAGCCTGGCGCAGGATCAGACCCAGCTCTGGGTGGTAGCCGCCGTAGTAGACGAAGTCGACATTGTTCTGCTTGAGCTTCTGGATGATCGAGGAGAAGTCCTTGTCACCAGCGTTCAGGCCTTCGAATACGGCAACCTTGGTGCCTTTGCTTTCCAGGGTCTGCTTGACGGCGGTGGCGATGCCTTCACCGTACTGCTGCTTGTCGTGCAGGACGGCAACGACCTTCGGCTTGACGTGGTCGGCGATGTAGTTGCCGGCTGCCGGGCCCTGGGCGCTGTCCAGGCCGATGGTGCGGAAGATCAGCTGGTAACCACGGGCGGTGATTTCCGGGCTGGTGGCGGCGGGGGTGATCATGATCACGCCTTCGTCTTCGTAGATGTCGGACGCAGGTTGGGTGGAGCTGGAGCACAGGTGGCCGACGACGAACTTGACGCCATCGTTGACCACTTTGTTGGCGACTGCCACGGCCTGTTTAGGGTCGCACGCGTCGTCGTATTCCTTGGCTTCGAGCATCTTGCCATCGACGCCGCCCGCGGCGTTGATATCCTTGATGGCTTGCTTGGCGCCGATGAACTGCATGTCGCCGTACTGGGTCACAGGACCCGTCTTGGGACCGGCGATGCCGATCTTGATGGTATCGGCGGCAAACGAATGGCTGGCTACCCCGGCCAGAACCATTGCGGCGAACAGCTTGGAAATCTTGATCATAGTGCTCCACTCATTCTGTTGTAATTCTTATAGTCCTGGCGGCCAGGGCTACAGACCGGGCGGGATTCGCGGCGTGGCCATGCCAACGCGCAAGCCCACCTTCCCCCGGAACATGTCCCGGAACTGTACCGGTACAGTGTAGAGCGCTGTTCGAGCGCTTGAAAAGCGGTCGAAAAGTGCGTCTTTCCTGTGTTGTCGCTTGATCGACAGAAAGATACAGAAAGGCGCCATCAAACTGCCTGCATCTGCGACCCCGTCCCACAAACCCGGGGTCAATCGACCAAATTACATATTTGAAACCGGGTTTTTCTGCAAAAATGCCGGCCTTCTTATTGGCCGATTTTTGCGGATACCGCCCATGACTGATCAAACAAGCACCCTCTATGCCAAATTGCTTGGCGAGACGGCAATCATCGAGTGGAAAGCGCTGGAGCGTTTTTGGGCCAAGGGTGACCTGATTTGGGTCGACCCCAGCCTTGACCTGATCGCTGTTGCCGAGGCGATGGCCGAGAATCGCAGCGAGATCTTCGCCAAGTGGCGTAGTGATGGCACCGTTGGGCCGGTGTCGGCCGAGCAGGCATTGGACCTGCAAAGCCGCGAGCCAGAGATCTGGGCGGTGGTGGTGTCGCCGTTCATCGTGATCCAGGTGAAGAGCCAGGAATAAGCGTGATCTTTTTTGGTGCGCAAAAATACGCATCAGCGCCGTTTTGGTGATTGAAAGCAATCAGGATGGGTAGAGGGAAGTAACAATTCGGCGTGGCGGTAACAGTTTACGGGATGCGTAATGTGGCACCGTTGTGCCAGGCGCCACCGGGATCGTCGCCAATCTGGGAAATGTTCGAATCAGTCAGGAGTTTATCGATGAGCACTGCACGACCTTCGCTTGGATTCGCCGGCATCGGCCTGATGGGCCTGCCCATGTGCCGCCGCCTGCTGGCAGCGGGTTATCCATTGACGGTTTGGAACCGCAGCCCGGACAAGTGCGCTGCCTTGGTCGCCGCTGGCGCTCGCCTGGCCAACAGCCCGGCCGAATTGTGCCGTGACAGCGACATGGTGCTACTGTGCCTGGCCGACACGGCGGTGGTGCGTGAAGTGGTGTTCGGTGAGCAAGGCATTGCCCAAGGCGGGCGCAGCGGCCAGTTGCTGATCGATTTCTCTAGCCTGGAACCCACCGCCACCCGTGAAATGGCCGCCGAGCTGGCGGCACTGTGCGGCATGGCGTGGCTGGATGCACCTGTATCTGGCGGTACGCCCGGTGCCGAAGCTGGCACGCTGGCGATCATGGTTGGTGGTGAAGCGGCCGACCTGCAGCGTGCACGCCCGGTGCTGCAGGTGCTTGGTCAGCGCGTGACGCATATGGGGGCGGTAGGCGCGGGCCAGGTGACCAAGGCTTGCAACCAGATGATCGTAGCGTGCAATGCCCTGGTAATTGCAGAAGTGGTGGCACTGGCCGAACAGTCGGGCGTGGATGCGACGCTGATCGCTGAAGCGCTGGCCGGTGGTTTTGCCGATTCCAAGCCATTGCAGATTCTTGCGCCGCAAATGGCCGAGAGCCGCTTCGAGCCAATCAAGTGGCACGTACGCACGCTGCTCAAGGACCTCGATGGTGCGGTCAAGTTTTCCCGCGAGCAAGGCTCAGCAACGCCACTCAGTGGCCTTGCCGCGCAACTGATGCGGCTGCACGGTAGCCAGGGTTACCTGCAAAAAGATCCGGCGACCCTGGTAGAGCTGTACCGCAACAAGGAGTGATCCGGCCACTCTGGCGCTGCAACCGCTCCAGCAGAGGACGCAACTCGGCCAGCGGTACGGGGCGCCCCAACAGGTAGCCCTGCAGGTAGTCGCAACCATGGCTTTCGAGGAAAGCCTGCTGCTCGGCGGTTTCCACGCCCTCGCTGACTACCCGCAGGTGCAGGGTATGCGCCATGGCGATGATTGCCTGGACAATTTCGCGGTCTTTCTGGCTGCCCGGTACATCCTGCAGGAAGGTGCGGTCGATCTTCAGTACATCCAGCGGCAGGCGTTTGAGGTAGGCCAGTGACGAGTAGCCGGTACCAAAATCGTCGATCGAAAGTGCCACCCCCAAGGCCCGGACGCGTTTGAGCAGGCTGACCGTGCGCTGGATATCGCCCACCAGGGCGTTCTCGGTCACTTCCAGCTCCAGATGGCGCGGCGCAAGGCCGGCGTGGAGCAGCGCCTTTTCAACTTCGTTGGGCAGTTCGTCGTGGCTGAGGGTGACTGCCGAGCAATTGACCGTGACCTTGACTTCGCCGCAGCCGTGACGCTGCAAGCGGGCCAGGTCGGCACAGGCGTGGCGAAGCACCCACAGGTCCAGGTCGATGATCAGGCCGTTGGCTTCGGCAATGCCGACAAAACGGTCGGGCCCGAGCAGGCCGTGTTGAGGATGCTGCCAGCGTACCAGCGCTTCCAGTTTGGCCACTTGCCCACTGCGCAGGTCGAAGATCGGCTGGTAGTACACACGCAGCCCACGCTCTTCGAGCAGGGCCAGGCGCAGCTCTTCTTCCAGTTGCAAGGCGATCGACGCGCGGGCCTTCAGGCTGTCATTGAAGAAGTTCAGGCTGTTGCGCCCGTTGTCCTTGGATTGGTAGAGGGCCAGGTCGGCATGCTTGAGCAGCTCTTCGGCTGTGCCGCCATCGTCCGGGAAGATACTTACACCGATGCTGGTGGTCATGACCATGCGCCGCCCGCCCAGGTCGATGGGGTCTTTCATCCGTTGCATGATGCGCTGGGCCAGGTGGCGGGCTTCGTCGCGGCTGTTCAGGCTGGTGACCACACAGAATTCGTCGCCACCAAAGCGCGCAACCAGGTCGTGGCTGCGGGTAGCGGCCTTGATGTGGTTGGCGATCACCTTGAGCAGCTCGTCACCGGCGTCGTGGCCGAGGCTGTCGTTGATGCGCTTGAAATGGTCGATGTCGAGGAACATCACGGCCAGGCGGTTTTCACTGGCCTGATGTTCGACCAGGCGCTCGGCGAATACCTGGTTGAATCCACGGCGGTTGAGCAGGTTGGTCAGGGCGTCGTAGTGCGCCGCCTGCTGCAGCGAAGCGCGGGCCTGGTCCAGTTGGCTGAGCAGCACGCTGACCCGGCGCAGGTCGTGCTCCTTGCTTTGCAACTTCTTGTCGGCCAGTGCGGCGCTGATGCTGGCACCACTGATCAGCAGGGTGATGAAGCCGATGCCCAGTCCCAGTTGCAGGCTGTTGTCGCCAGACGGTAGGCGCAGTGCGGTATCGGCAGGGATGATCAGGGTCATGGCCGACATCGTGGTGAAATGAGTGGCGACGATGCCGCCGGCCATCAGCAGGCTGGCGCCGTACTTCATGGCCTGGTACAGGGTGCCGCTGCCATTGCGCAAGTAGCGGGCCAGGTACAGCGCGGTCAGGGCGGTAAGCAGGGCAATGGCGGCAGAGGCAAGTAGCAAGCCGGTCTGGTAGTACTGGCGGGCACCCGTTTCCATTGCGGCCATGCCGACAAAATGCATGAGGATGATGCCCAGGCCGATCAGCACTGCGCTCGGCACAAAGTGGTACGCGCGCATCTTGCTGCGTTCGAGGCTGTGCATGGCCAGCCAGGCCACGCACAACGCGATGAGCAGTGAAAGAATGGTCAGGGATACGTCGTAGTGCACTTCTACCGGGGCCCGAAAAGCCAGCATGCTGATGAAGTGCATGGCCCATATACCGCCTGCCAGGCAGCAGGCTCCCAGCATGTTCCATTGCCGGTGGGCGGTCGGGTCGTCGCTGTGGGACTGGCGCTCGGCCATCTCGAGGGTGGCTAGACAGGCCGCGCAAGCAACGAAATAGGCGAGCAGAACCAAGAACGGTTCATGACGGCAGTCGATGACGATGCGCCCGGTTGCGGGAAGATCGGCGAACAGTTGCAGCCCCAGCCATTCCATGGAATGCCTCTTGATCGAGTCTTCACTCGTCTGCGCTACAACCCTGTGCAGACTGTCCAGAGGCAGTATAGGAAGGAGTATTTAAGCCTTCCTGACTAATGGCACAATGACTTCTACGATTTGGTTATCACTGTAATCGCAGTCAGGAATATTGCTTGCCCGGTCAGAGCGGGCGTGCCCGCGAAGAATCCAGCACGGTGGCTGTCACCGACTGCGCCGGTGTTCGCGGGCCGCCCGCTCCCACAAGGGCAGCGGTGCCTGGTTTTTCTTAGCCAGCCACCAGCACGCGGATGGCTTCCAGCCGCAGGGCGGCCTTTTCCAGCATCGCCAGGCCATCTTCGCGCTGCTTGCGCAAGGCGTCGATTTCGCTGTCACGCACACTCGGGTTGACCGCTTGCAACGCTACCAGGCGCGCCAACTCTTCGTCGGCCTCGGCTGCCAGGCGGCGCTGGGCTTCGGCCACGCGCTCGACGTGGGTTGGCAGAATCTTCTCTTCACCGCCACTGATACGCTTGGCCAGCACATCGCGCTGGGCCTGGACGAACTTGTTGGCGCTGGCGCGCGGTACGCTCTCGAGCTGGTCATTGAGGGTTTCGAAGGCCACGCGCGACGCCAGGTCGTTGCCATTGGCATCGAGCAGGCAGCGCAGTGCCGCCGGTGGCAGGTAGCGGCCCAGTTGCAGGCTGCGGGGTGCCACTACCTCGCTGACGAACAGCAGTTCAAGCAGTACAGTGCCTGGTTTGAGCGCTTTGTTCTTGATCAACGCCACGGCGGTGTTGCCCATTGAGCCTGACAGCACCAGGTCCATGCCGCCCTGCACCATCGGGTGCTCCCAGGTGAGGAACTGCATGTCCTCGCGCGACAGCGCCTGGCCACGGTCGTAGGTGATGGTCACGCCTTCATCGTCGCCCAGCGGGAAGCTGGCATCGAGCATCTTCTCGCTCGGCTTGAGGATCAGGGCGTTCTCGGAATGGTCTTCGCTGTCGATGCCGAAGGCGTCGAACAGGGTTTCCATGTAGATCGGCAGGGCGAACTGATCGTCCTGTTCGAGAATAGCCTCGACCAGCGCCTGACCTTCGCCGGCACCGCCGGAGTTGAGCTCCAGCAGGCGGTCACGGCCAGTGTGCAGTTCGGCTTCCAGACGCTCGCGCTCGCCGCGGGCGTCGGCCACCAGGGTATCCCAGGCCTTGTTTTCGCCGCCTTCGAGCAGCGGCAGCAGGCGTGGGCCAAACTGGTGTTGCAGGGCATTACCGGTGGGGCAGGTGTTGAGGAAGGCGTTGAGGCCTTCGTGGTACCACTGGAACAGACGCTCCTGCGGGCTGTCCTGCAGGTACGGGATGTGCAACTGGATAGTGTGCTTCTGGCCGATCCGGTCAAGGCGGCCGATGCGCTGTTCGAGCAGATCGGGGTGCGCTGGCAGGTCGAACATCACCAGGTGATGAGCGAACTGGAAGTTGCGGCCTTCGCTGCCGATTTCCGAGCAGATCAGTACCTGGGCACCGAACTCTTCATCGGCAAAGTAGGCAGCGGCGCGGTCGCGCTCGAGGATGCTCATGCCTTCATGGAACACCGAAGCCGGGATGCCGGAGCGCACGCGCAGGGCATCTTCCAGGTCCATGGCGGTTTCGGCGTGGGCGCAGATCACCAGTACTTTGGTGCGCTTGAGCATCTTCAGGGTGTCGATCAGCCAGTCGACACGCGGGTCGAAACGCCACCAGCGCTCGTCATCCGCAACGTCACCCTGGGCCTGGAAGGCAACTTCCGGGTACAGCTCGGCGTGCTCGCCGGCTGGCAGGTCGCGGTACTGCTCGGGCATGGCCAGCGGATAGGCGTGCAACTGGCGCTCGGGGAAGCCCTGAATCGCCGCACGGGTGTTACGGAACAATACGCGGCCGGTGCCGTGGCGATCCAGCAACTCGCGAATCAGCCGCGCGCTGGCCTGTGTGTCGCCGTCGCTGACCGCAGCCAGCAGGGCTTCGCCTTCGGCACCCAGGAAGCCCTGGATGGTGGCGTGGGCCTTGGGCGACAGACGGCCCTCGTCGAGCAGCTCCTGCACCGCCTCGGCTACCGGGCGGTAGTGCTCGCTCTCGGCGCGGAAAGCGGCCAGGTCGTGAAAACGGTTGGGGTCGAGCAGGCGCAGGCGGGCGAAGTGGCTGTCCTGGCCAAGCTGCTCTGGGGTGGCGGTGAGCAGCAGTACGCCCGGGATCACTTGGGCCAGTTGCTCGACCAGGCCGTACTCGGCGCTGACCTGGTCTTCGTGCCAGACCAGGTGGTGGGCTTCGTCGACTACCAACAGGTCCCAGCCTGCGGCAAACAGCGCGTCCTGGGCCCTTTCGTCGTCGACCAGCCACTCCAGGGCAACCAACGCCAGTTGGGCGTCCTCGAACGGGTTGCTGGCGTCACTCTCGATGAAGCGCTCGGCGTCGAACAGCGCCACTTGCAGATTGAAGCGCCGGCGCATTTCCACCAGCCACTGGTGCTGGAGGTTTTCCGGTACCAGGATCAGTACGCGGCTGGCGCGACCCGACAGCAGCTGGCGGTGAATGACCAGGCCGGCTTCGATGGTTTTGCCCAGGCCCACTTCGTCGGCCAGCAGAACGCGCGGGGCGCTGCGGTCGGCGACTTCGCGGGCGATGTGCAGTTGGTGGGCAATGGGCTGTGCGCGGCAGCCGCCCAAACCCCACAGTGCCGACTGCATCTGCTTGCTGGTGTGCTGCAGGGTGTTGTAGCGCAGGCTGAACCACGACAGTGGGTCTATCTGCCCGGCGAACAGACGGTCGCTGGCCAAGCGGAACTGAATGAAGTTCGATAACTGGGTTTCGGGCAGGGTGCGAGGCTGGTTCTGCCCGTCCAGGCCGTGGTAGACCATCAGCCCGTCGATGTCCTCGACCTCGCGCACGGTCAACTTCCAGCCCTCGAAGTGGGTGATCTGGTCACCTGGCGAGAAGCGCACGCGGGTCAGCGGCGCGTTGCGCAGGGAATACTGGCGGGTGTCGCCAGTGGCCGGGTAGAGCACGGTCAACAGGCGGCCATCCTGCGCCAGGATGGTACCCAGGCCGAGCTCTGCTTCGCTGTCGCTGATCCAGCGTTGCCCCGGTTGATACTGCTGCGCCATACTGCCTGAACTCCCGCGGTGAAAAAGCCGATTATGTTAACGGATCGGCCGGTCAGACCAAAGTGCCGATAGCATCGAAAGGTACCGAAAGGCACAGTCTAGTCGTTTCATCGTTCTGCACAGCGCCGCCGACGAGGGCCCTGGATCAACATGTCTGCCAAGCAACGCTGGATCAGCGCTTCGATAGCCGTGGGCAGCCTGGTGCTGCTGAGCGCCTGCGAGCAGAAAGACTTTGAGACATTGCCCCCCATCCCGATGGAGCAGCTTGAGGTACTGGGCGTGCAGACGCCGATAAAGAGCGTGCACTTTCGGGACGTTGACGGCGAGGGGCTGCTGGTTCTGAGCCGCAGCGATGGCCAGGCCAGCGACCTGGAAAGCGGACAGGAAGTGGACAAGGTGGTGCTCAAGGCCACCTTGTACGGGCGCACGGCCGAGAACGACACCTTCAGGGCGCGTTGGCAGATCGAGCAGGAAACCACTTGCCCGGGGCTGGATCTGGACGTTGACTTCTATAATGACGTCAGTGATGTCAGTGACCTGAACAAGAATGGCGTGGCCGAGGTAACGTTGGCCAGCCATGCGTTCTGCGGCGGCGGTATCGACCCGCACGACATCGACATCGAGATGCGTGAAGGGCAGGCCAGTTACACCATTACCGGTCAGTCGCTGATCAGCCCGGCGGGCGAGGAGCCGGTCGGTGGTGAGCGCGAGGACAGCGCCTCGCTGAAAGCCGCGCCGCAGGCAATACGCGATCATATGGCTGCGATTTGGCAGCAGGTGTACAAGCGACCCTGGAGCGAGGCCAGCCCGCCAGGTGACGACTTCCCTGGTGACGAAGCCGAGTAAATGTTGTCCATGACATCAAGGTAAAGCTGCACCTGCCGATACAGGGGGCATAGGAGAACGTCCATGCTGCCGCCGATCATTCCGCTCAGTGCCGCCCCGGTCACCTCGCAACAGGACCCGGTCAAGCCAACACCTGACATCAAGCCGGTGGTGCCGACGCAGCCTGCGTCCGGCGATAGTGCCATCGACCTCAAGCGCCAGCGCGATCCGCAGGAGCAGGTACTGTTGCTGCGCGATGAACAGCGCCGCCAGCAGCAACGCCGGCAAAAGGGCGAGCACGAGCGCTACGATGCCGTCCCGGGTGACGAGGTCAATGCCGACAACACCGTGCCGGTAGCGCCATTGATGGGCGAGCATGTACGCCAGGGACTGCTGGTGGACATCGAAGTCTGATACAGGGGCTGGTCAGCGCCTGCGCCTGGCTTCATCATGCAATTCTCTGTTGATCGTCGAGCCCACCCATGAGCCAAGACAACCTCATCGATTTCGATGCCGAACGTGCCAAGCGCGTCCACGACCTCAAGGAAAAGCGGCTGAACGAAATGCGCAATGCTTTCGAGCAGGCCCTGCCATTGAATACCAGCAAGAAAAAGAAGCCCAAGGGCAAGCCGAAGAAGCGCTGAAACTTGACGCAGGTCAACCCTGCGCCCCCCTCGCGTGCCCGGCCCCGGGCACCATTGACGCTGATCAATTTTCCCCGCCTCCACATTGGTTAACTTGCACCCATCGGACAACGGCAAACGAATGGGGAGGCCAACATGTTCTTCGACAACGTGGTTATCGCCGGTGTGGTAACGGTCGGGTTGATGGTCGCCTTCTTTGCCGGTCTGGGCATTTTCATCTGGAAGGACTCGAACAAGCGCAAGCCGCGCTGACCTTCCGGGTACACGAGCACGCAAGGCATTTAGGGCGACTTCGGTCGCCCATTTTTTTTGCCTGCATTTTTTACTGCCTGAGCTGTCCCTTTCAGTGCAGGCCAATCGAATATACATGATTAGCTAGCTAATTAATCGCTTCCGCTTTATCCTGCTTATCATTGTCTATCTTTTCAGCAAGACTTTTCCCCGCAAGGTCCGCCTCGTGCCCATCACCTTTCAGGCCCTGTTCGCTCCCAGCAGCCTCGCCCTCAAGTTCGCCATCAAGACCCTGCTCGGTGGCGGCCTGGCGTTGTGGCTGGCGATGCGCTGGGGGCTCGAGCAACCCTCCTGGGCATTGATGACTGCTTTCATCGTCGCCCAGCCGCTATCGGGCATGGTGGTGCAGAAAGGCTTGGCGCGGTTGGCCGGCACGTTGGTAGGTACCGTCATGTCGGTGCTGTTCATCGGCCTGTTCGCCCAGACCCCCGGCCTGTTCCTGCTTACCTTGGCGCTGTGGCTGGCCCTGTGCACCGCCGCGTCCACCCAGTTGCGCAGCGCCTGGGCCTATGCCTTTGTACTGGCCGGCTATACCGCAGCGATCATTGCCTTGCCGGCCATCGATCACCCCCTGCAGGTATTCGACCAGGCCGTGGCTCGCTGTACCGAGATCTGCCTGGGTATTTTCTGTGCAACAGCCAGCAGTGCCTTGCTTTGGCCCATGCGGGTCGAGCAGCAACTGGGCGGGCAGGCGCGACAGGCCTGGCAGAACGGCCTGCAGGCCGCCAGAGCCATGCTGGGCGGAGAGGATGAGGCGCGCAAAGGCCTGCTGGAAAGCCTGGGGCGCATCGTTGCCATCGACAGCCAACGTGAGCATGCCTGGTTCGAGGGCAATCGCGGGCGCCAACGTGCTCGTGCCATTCGTGGCCTTAGCCAGAAACTGATGGTGCTGTTGCGTATTTCCCGTTCGGTGCGCCGCCAGTGGCGGCAACTGGAAGAGTGTGAGGTCGAGCACCTGACGCCCTGGTTGCAGGAAGTGCGCACGTTGCTGGACCAACCCGACCAGCCCAGCCTGTTGTTGCTGCGTCAGCGCATCTGGGATGCCGCACACGATGAGCAGATCAGTTCGGCTGAACACTTCTGCCTGGCGCGCATGGCCCTGCTGCTGGACTATGCCATGGCCGCCAGCCAGGCACTTGAGGATGTGGAGGCGGGCAGGGCACCCAAGGACGTGTCCCAGGGATTGGCTGCGCACCGAGACTGGTCGCTGGCCCTGCTGTTCGGCTCGCGCAGCGCGCTGGCCTTTCTGGTGATGAGTGGCTTCTGGCTGGCTACGGCCTGGCCTTCGGCCCCGGGTGGCCTGGTGCTGACCTGCGTGGTCTGCAGCCTGTTCGCCAGTCGCGAAAACGGCGCGCAGATCGGCCTGAGCTTCCTGCGCGGGATATTCCTGGCAATACCGGCTGCGTTTCTGGTCGGGCAGATCATGCTGCCGCAATGGAGCAGTTTCGCCATGCTCTGCCTGGGCATGGGCGTGCCGCTGTTTCTTGGTGCTCTGGGCATGGCCCATCCGCGTACCGGGGCTACGGCCACTTCCTATTGCCTGCACTTCATTGTGCTCGTGTCGCCGCTCAACGCCATGCAGTTCGGCGTGGCGACCATGCTGAACAGTGCCCTGGCCATGCTGGTGGGGGTGTCGGCAGCGGTCATGGCCTTTCGCTTATTGGTGTTCCGCCACCCGGCCTGGCTGGGCCGGCGCTTGCGTGCTGCAACCCAGAACGACTTGGTGCGCCTGACTCGGCGCGACCTGCGCGGGGCTGACAGCTGGTTTGGCGGGCGCATGGCCGACCGGCTGATGCAACTGGCGCGGCATGCGAGTGAATTACCGGAAGGTGAACGCAAACGCTGGGATGACGGCCTGCACGGGCTGGATATCGGCGACGAGCTGGTGCACCTGCGCATGTGCCTGGCGGTCGCCCAGGCCCCCCTGGGGCGGGCCGAGCGCGAGTACCTGCAACAAGTGGAAGCAGTGCTGGCCAATGGGCCTGCTGCCGGGCGAGGGCAGCGGTTGGATGCTGCCAGTGAGCAGTTCATTGCTGCCTTGCGTCGGCTGCCTGCCAGCGACCCGCTTCGGCTGGCCGAGGGGGCGGTGCTGCAATTACAGAAAAGCTGGGGCAAATGGTGCCGCTGGCAGGAGGACACCCATGGGCTTGCGTGAGTGGGAAGTGGGCGGTGTGCTGCTCAGCCCGTTTCTGCTTTATGTGTTGTTGGCGCTGCTGCTCACCGGCCTGCTGCGCCTGGTGGTGCATGCCACACCGTTGGGGCGTTGGATCTGGCATGAGGCGCTGTTCGACGCGGCGCTGTTCGTTTGTGTGTTGTTCCTGGTGGTACGCCTGCTGGGAACTTTATAAAGGAGTGTTTCGATGCGTGCGGCCGTACGTACTCTGGTGACCCTGTGTGTGGTGGCCCTGGCCGTGTTGGCCGGCTACCAGCTGTGGCAGTACTACATGCTCACCCCGTGGACGCGCGATGCCCGTGTACGCGCCGATGTTGTGGTGATTGCGCCTGATGTGTCTGGCTGGGTGCGCGAACTCAAGGTCCATGACAACCAGCAGGTCAAGGCTGGCGACCTGTTGATGAGTATCGACCGCGAGCGTTTCCAGGCCGCCTTCGACCAGGCCAGTGCGGTGACCGAGACCCGCGCCCAGCAACTGCGCTTGCGCGAGCGTGAAGCGGCCCGGCGTACTGCTTTAGGGCCAGAGGCGATCAGTGCCGAGTTGCGTGAAAACGCCCAGATCAATGCCGCCATTGCGCGCGGCGAGTTGCATGAGGCCGAGGCGCAGTTGCAGGTTGCCAAGATCAACCTGGCGCGCAGTGAAGTGCGGGCACCGCGCAGCGGGCATATCACCAATCTGCGTCTGGCTGAAGGCAATTATGTGAACACCGGGGAATCGGTGATGGCACTGGTGGATGATTCGACGTTCTACATCCAGGCCTATTTCGAAGAAACCAAGCTGCCGCGCATTCGTGTTGGGGACACCGTGAAAGTCTGGCTGATGGGGGCGGGTGAACCGATGCAGGGGCACGTGGAGAGCATCAGCCGCGGCATCACCGACCGCAACAGCAATCCGGACAGCCAATTGCTGCCGGAGGTAGAACCGACTTTCAACTGGGTGCGACTGGCCCAGCGCATACCGGTGAGGATTCGCCTGGACCAGGTGCCGGAAGGGCTGACCTTGAGTGCGGGGATGACGGCGAGTGTGCAGGTGCATGAGGACCGCGACCCACAGTGATGGTGCTGCCTCAATAGACAGAAATGAAACTATCGAAGCGGTACAGCCTGGTCGTGTGCTGAAGGTAGTACCGCTTGAGTTTGCCGACGACGTTGGGCAAACACGAAAAACTTGGCGAACGCCCCGTCAGTTGCGCTAGGCTGCCGCTGTGAGTTGCCCGACAGAGGCAACCCTTCTCCCGCCAGGCGTGCGTATCTTCCGATTTCATTGCGAGGTTACGTGATGGCCATCACTTCCCAGGATATCTGCAACGCTGCCGATCAGCTAAAGGGCTTTGTCGGTTTTCACGGCAAGCGCGGTGTTCATATCGTGCGTTTCTCCGAGGACGCGTTCGGCATGGACGTGGCCGACGCCAGTATCACCCCCTGCAGCGAGTTTGTCTGGCGCCCTGAAGGAGGACAGCGCATGGCGCTGTGCCGCGAACGACTGTCGCTGTTGCTGGATCAGCATGTGGATGAACGCTTGAACATTGGTGAACCGCTGCGCGCCTACCTGCGCCGGTGTGATCTGCCCGAGATCGTGGCGCAGCGCAGCCTGCAGCAGCACACCCGATCTGTGTCGGAGTAGCACAAGGCTGTTTCTGCTAGGGCTGTGCTGTGCTTTGGGATGTTTGGTGCAACAACGCCGCCAACCCTGCGCTGTCCAGGGGCCTGCTCAGGTAATAGCCTTGCACTTCCTGGCAGCGGTCCTTTTCCAGCGCCTTGAGTTGGTGTTCGCTTTCCACGCCTTCGGCTGTCACTGTCAGCCCCATCGCCTCGCCCAGGTTGATGATGGCCTGGACCACAGCGCGGTCGCTGCCGCCGTTGTTGTTCAGGCCGCTGATGAAGCGCTTGTCGATCTTGATGCTGTCGAACGGGTAGGTACGCAGGTAGCCCAGCGACGAATAGCCGGTGCCGAAATCATCCATGTTCAGGCGCACACCGAGCTCCTTGAGCGACAGCATGGTGCCTAGCGCGCCCTCGATGTCGTTGAGCATTACGTTCTCGGTAATTTCCAGTTCCAACCGCTGGGCGGGGAAGGCCGTGTCGAGCAAAGTTTCGCGTACGTCGGCTACCACATCGCTGCGCAAGAACTGCGCAGGCGACAGGTTGACCGAAACCAGCACGTCGGCCGGCCAGTCATGGGCAGTGCGGCAAGCTTCGCGCAGTACCCAGCGGCCCAGCGCAACAATGATGTCGCTTTGCTCGGCCAACGGGATGAAGGTGTCCGGCCCCAGCAACCCTTCCTGTGGATGCCTCCAGCGCACCAAGGCCTCGACCGCGACGATACGCAGGTC
The DNA here is from genome assembly GCF_017875935.1 of Pseudomonas sp. BP6. NCBI lineage: Bacteria > Pseudomonadati > Pseudomonadota > Gammaproteobacteria > Pseudomonadales > Pseudomonadaceae > Pseudomonas > Pseudomonas sp. BP6. Next base: position 4,036,939 of record NZ_JAGINI010000001.1, on the reverse strand, counting down.
GTCGAGGCGATAGCGCGGCTGGTAATGCAACTCGAACTCCTCATTGCGCAGGGCCCGGCGCAGGTCGTTCTCCAACTGACGGCGATACTGGATCTGCTGATTCATTTCGGCAACGAAGTAGCGCCATGTGTTCTTTCCATCGGCCTTGGCCTGGTACAGGGCGATGTCGGCACAGCGGATCAGCTCACCGGCATCGAAGCCCTGGTTGCGCGTCTGGGCAACACCAATGCTGGCACCAATGTGCAGAGGCTGGCTGTCGAAAACGATGGGTTGCTGCAGCAGACCGATCAGGCGCGCACAGAAGCGGTCGATTTCGCTGCTGTTGTCCATGCCGTTGAGTACCAGGATGAACTCGTCGCCGCCCAGACGCGCGACCAGATCGCCGTCGCGGGTGGTGTCGCGCAGGCGCGTTGCCACTTCTTGCAGCACGGCATCTCCGGCGGCATGACCAAGCGAGTCGTTGATCGGCTTGAAGTTGTCCAGGTCCAGCAGCAACAAGGTCAGCGGCGGCGAGTCACTGCCGCGCAACAAGGCCTGCTCCAGGTGCCTGGCGAGCTTGTTGCGGTTGGCCAGCCCGGTCAGTGGGTCGTGCTGCGAAAGGTGCTGGATGCGCGCGTGGGCGTCGACTTCGTCGGTAATATCGCTGGCGGTACCCCGAAAACCGATGGCCTTGCCATCGCGCCAGATAGCGCGGGCGGATATCCGGCAGTAGCGGTTCTGGCCATTCTGGTCGCGGTAAGTGCAGCGCAGGTTGGCCAATTGCTGCGGGTCGGCGGTAGCCAGAGCGTCCAGCCAAGGTGACAGCGGCGTGGTATCGCAGGCCAGCAACTGGTTGAGCGGGTGGCCCAGCCAGCCGTCCACCTGGTAGCCGGTGACGGTGGCGAAGCGTTGCGACAGGTAGGTCAGGCGTTGTTGCCGGTCGGTTTCCCAGATCCAGTCGGATGCCGACTCGGCCACCGCGCGGAAACGTTGCTCGCTGGCCTCCAGGGCCTGGTTGCTTTGTTGCAGATGCACGAGCGTGAGGCCGACTGCCCGGGAGCTGCGCAAGGCATGGCGGAACAGGTAAAGCATCACCAGTCCAAGTATCAGTAGTGCGCACAATAGTGCTGGCAACACAGCCCACAGCATCTGACGCCCCGGCAGCGGGCTGTTCCAGGTCAGATGGTAGCCGGTGTCGCCCAGGTCGATACGCAGGTGGCTGTGATCCTGGCTATCCTCCTTTTCCACGTGCATGCCGGTCAGGCCGGCGCCGTTGCCCAACTGTGCCAGTTTGCTTTCGGTGAGCTGGTCGATGAACAGCATTACCGGCGCCTGGCTCACTTCGCTGTCGGTAACCTCCCTGTCCGGGCGCACGGCTGCTGCACTGAGTGCGGCCGGCCAGCCATTGAACAGCACGAAACGGGTGACCTGCTCGCGTGAAATTGCTGCTGCGCGGGCCTGTTCGATGATCGGCTGTAGCGGTGTGTCTATAAAGGTGTTGGCACCTGCCTGGCTGGGCTGGCCTTTGAACAAGGCATAGGTGGTGCGGTCGTTTTCCACGACGAACACCCCTTCGTAGCCGCTGGCGCTGTACAGCGACTCGCCTACGTTCTTTTCCTCGTAGGCCCATTGCCAGTCGGCTTGGCCCGCCAGGTGCTCGAAGGCTGCATCCCATACGGCATAGCTGGACAGAAACTGGCGTGAGGCGAGCAGCCGTTGTTCCAGCGCCTGGTTCGCATGGAAGGCGCTACGTTGGCGCTCCTGTCGGTCGAGTGTGCTAGCGATATTGAACAGCGCGCCGAGAATGACCAGGCAAGCCAGACCGAACACTGCGCTGAAACCGGCAATGAGGTGGCGCACCTGAAAGCGCGGTGTGGGGCTAGCGGGTGAAAGCTTGGCGGTCCTGGCCATGCGCGAGCGGCTCCTTCAGGCAACCTCCCGCCAGGCAGTCAGGAAGGAGGTTCAATCAGGATAGGCCAGCCTGAGCGTGGCAGCTTGACCGCGGGCAAAATTGACCTGATCGCGGCCAGCGTGCTTGGCGAGGTATAGCGCCTTGTCCGCCTGTTCGAGCCAATGTTCAGGGGACTCGAGGTCGGCCTCGAAGGGCGACAGGCCGATACTCAGGCTTATGCGCAGGTGCGGTAGCTGCGGGTTGCGGTAGCTGGAAACCCGTTCGCGCAGGCGCTCCATTGCTTGGCAGGCCTGAGCTTGGCTGGTCTCGGGCAGGATCACACAGAACTCGTCGCCGCCGTAACGTCCGGCCTGGTCGCCCTCGCGCAGGCTTCGCCGCAGCTCAGCGCTGAGCTGGCGCAGTACACAGTCGCCGACCACATGGCCAAAGGTGTCGTTGATGGTCTTGAAGTGATCGATGTCGATCAGGGCAATCACCGCGTGCCCCTGTTGCTGCTTGCAAGCCTGGAACTTCAGCAGCAGCAGGTCCTTCCAGGCGCCGTGGTTGAACAGGCCGGTCAGGCTGTCGGTGAGGCTCAGGGCACTCAGCCGGCGCTTGTGGTCGCCCAGCTTGATCGCAAGCTGGTAGCACACCCAGCCCAAGGCCAGCGGGTACAGCGCCAGCATTGGCAGGCACGCATAGACTTGCTGGGGCGTGGCGATCAATTGCAAGCCAGGGCCAAGCAGCAGGAGGGCGGCGAGCATGCCGGCCAGTTGCGCCAGCATCCCGCGAAAGACCATGCGCTTGCCGCCGGCGGCGACGTTGTTCATCGTCATCATCGACAGCACGGTCACGCTGGGCAGCGGGTTGAAGTGCATGGCGGCGGTCCAGAACCCGCCCATCAGCGAGTCCAGCAGGAGGTTGCGCTGTTCCGCCTGGTAAGGCGTTGTCGAGCGGGAAGCCCACAGGTAGGCCGCGTGCGGCCACAGCAAACCATTGAACAGTACCAGCAGCCATGTCCAGAAGGGTGGCGACAGCGGCGCAATGGCCGCCATGACCGTGAACAGGCCGATTCCCAGGCCGATGACACGCGGCAGGTAGATGCGCTTGACGAATGAAAGCCCTTTGCCGTTGCGGTTGTCCATAATGCTCATCTTCTTTTGCCGATGTACCGTTCAGCGCATAATTCGCTTGAATATTGTTGAACAGTGCTTCATTGGCGAGTAATGACCTTACAAGCCAATTCACGGTTGATTCGATCAAAGTGGGGGCAGTTGACGGTTCCTTGTAATGTTGGCCAACCCGGCTCAGATGGAGACGGGGTAGCCAGGACTCGCCGCATGGCGGGCGGAACTGGTGTGTAGCCCCTGGCCCGTGAGTTAGCAAGGCCAGGGGGAATGAACTCACCGTAGCGGCACGCTGAGTATCATTTGTGCTCGTGCCTGCTGCGCGCGGACAGGGCCTGGTCGTCGTCCAGAAGTCGCGAGGGTGGTTTACCGCTGTCACTGCGCACTTGTGCATGGCTGATCAGGGCGAAGATGAAACTGCCGCCTATGATGTTGCCCGCCAGCGTCGGCAATGCAAATTCCAGCCAGAAGCGGCGCCAGGTTTCGTCGCCAGCCCACACCAGGTAGGACACTTCGACTGACCCCACCACTATATGAGTGAAATCGCCAAGGGCCATCAGGTAGGTGATCATCAGAATGATTCAGATCTTGGCGTGCTCCATTGACGGAATCATCCAGACCATGGTGGCAATCATCCAGCCCGATATGATGCCCTTGGCGAACATCTGGCTGACGTCGTTCTTCATTACCTTGCGGCCGACCTCCAGGAATGCCACATCGGTCTTGCTGTCGAAGATCGGCAGTTCCAGCATCACCCAGGCTATCAGCAGAGTACCTGCCAGGTTGCCAAGCAACACCACGCCCCAGAGACGTAGCAGTCGTCCAAAGTTGGCCAGCGTAGGGGCGGTCATGACGGGCAGCACCGCGGTGATCGTATTTTCGGTGAACAGTTGCTGGCGGGCCAGTATCACGGCAAGAAAGCCCGCGCTATAGCCGATGCTGGCGATCACGTGGGCACCGTCGCCTTCCGGCAGGCGGGCGTAGAATAGCCCCATGGCCATCAACGACAACCCCATGGACAGGCCGGCGGCCAGTGCCGACCACCACAACGCGGCAAGTGTACGTTCCAGCTCCTGATCGCCCTGGTAGCGAATGATTTCATGCAGCAGTGCCGCCCGCGGCGGTTGGCTGTGGCTGACCTCCTGCTCTTCATCTGCAGAGAGACCGGGGGTTTTCTCGCTTTGCCCATTGCTCATGGCCGCTACGCTCCGTGGTGTGTTTCTTTACAGATCCACTGCGCTTTCATTAGTTGCCAGGTAGCGGCAAAAGGTTGTTGGAAAAGTTTTTCAGAACAAGGTGTTGACTCTGATTTCAAAGCGCGTATTATTCGCCTCCTCGCAGCGATGAACGCTTCGGGGCAAGCAGTAAGTTGTTGAAGTTGTTAGCTTTCGAAAGAAAGTGGTAGTAAAAACTTCAAAACAAACGCTTGACAGACTCTGAGGAAAGCGTAGAATGCGCGCCTCGGTTGAGGCGAAAAGCTCTTAACCAAACGCTCTTTAACAAATCGAATCAAGCAATTCGTGTGGGTGCTTGTGAGTACGGACTGGTAGTCAAAAAGATTATCAGCATCACAAGTGGCCATGCGAGAAATCACATAGTCATTTGAGATTGCTGAGCCAAGTTTAGGGTTTCTTAAAAACCCAAGCAGTATTGAACTGAAGAGTTTGATCATGGCTCAGATTGAACGCTGGCGGCAGGCCTAACACATGCAAGTCGAGCGGATGACGGGAGCTTGCTCCTTGATTCAGCGGCGGACGGGTGAGTAATGCCTAGGAATCTGCCTGGTAGTGGGGGACAACGTTTCGAAAGGAACGCTAATACCGCATACGTCCTACGGGAGAAAGCAGGGGACCTTCGGGCCTTGCGCTATCAGATGAGCCTAGGTCGGATTAGCTAGTTGGTGGGGTAATGGCTCACCAAGGCGACGATCCGTAACTGGTCTGAGAGGATGATCAGTCACACTGGAACTGAGACACGGTCCAGACTCCTACGGGAGGCAGCAGTGGGGAATATTGGACAATGGGCGAAAGCCTGATCCAGCCATGCCGCGTGTGTGAAGAAGGTCTTCGGATTGTAAAGCACTTTAAGTTGGGAGGAAGGGCAGTAAGCTAATACCTTGCTGTTTTGACGTTACCGACAGAATAAGCACCGGCTAACTCTGTGCCAGCAGCCGCGGTAATACAGAGGGTGCAAGCGTTAATCGGAATTACTGGGCGTAAAGCGCGCGTAGGTGGTTTGTTAAGTTGGATGTGAAAGCCCCGGGCTCAACCTGGGAACTGCATCCAAAACTGGCAAGCTAGAGTACGGTAGAGGGTGGTGGAATTTCCTGTGTAGCGGTGAAATGCGTAGATATAGGAAGGAACACCAGTGGCGAAGGCGACCACCTGGACTGATACTGACACTGAGGTGCGAAAGCGTGGGGAGCAAACAGGATTAGATACCCTGGTAGTCCACGCCGTAAACGATGTCAACTAGCCGTTGGAATCCTTGAGGTTTTAGTGGCGCAGCTAACGCATTAAGTTGACCGCCTGGGGAGTACGGCCGCAAGGTTAAAACTCAAATGAATTGACGGGGGCCCGCACAAGCGGTGGAGCATGTGGTTTAATTCGAAGCAACGCGAAGAACCTTACCAGGCCTTGACATGCAGAGAACTTTCCAGAGATGGATTGGTGCCTTCGGGAACTCTGACACAGGTGCTGCATGGCTGTCGTCAGCTCGTGTCGTGAGATGTTGGGTTAAGTCCCGTAACGAGCGCAACCCTTGTCCTTAGTTACCAGCACGTTATGGTGGGCACTCTAAGGAGACTGCCGGTGACAAACCGGAGGAAGGTGGGGATGACGTCAAGTCATCATGGCCCTTACGGCCTGGGCTACACACGTGCTACAATGGTCGGTACAGAGGGTTGCCAAGCCGCGAGGTGGAGCTAATCTCACAAAACCGATCGTAGTCCGGATCGCAGTCTGCAACTCGACTGCGTGAAGTCGGAATCGCTAGTAATCGCGAATCAGAATGTCGCGGTGAATACGTTCCCGGGCCTTGTACACACCGCCCGTCACACCATGGGAGTGGGTTGCACCAGAAGTAGCTAGTCTAACCTTCGGGAGGACGGTTACCACGGTGTGATTCATGACTGGGGTGAAGTCGTAACAAGGTAGCCGTAGGGGAACCTGCGGCTGGATCACCTCCTTAATCGACGACATCAGCCTGCTGATGAGCTCCCACACGAATTGCTTGATTCATTGTAAAAGACGATGCTGTAACGCGACCCTGTTATAGGTCTGTAGCTCAGTTGGTTAGAGCGCACCCCTGATAAGGGTGAGGTCGGCAGTTCAAATCTGCCCAGACCTACCATTACATGGTTCAGCCGTAAAATACGGGGCCATAGCTCAGCTGGGAGAGCGCCTGCCTTGCACGCAGGAGGTCAGCGGTTCGATCCCGCTTGGCTCCACCACTTTCGCCGTACGCAGTCACTTGTCAGAACTTAGAAATGAACATTCAGCTCGAATGTTGATTTCTGACTTTTGTCAGATCGTTCTTTAAAAATTCGGATATGTGATAGATATAGACTGAACACCAGTTTCACTGCTGGTGGATCAGGCTAAGGTAAAATTTGTGAGTTCTGCTCGAAAGAGCAACGTACGAATTTTCGGCGAATGTCGTCTTCACAGTATAACCAGATTGCTTGGGGTTATATGGTCAAGTGAAGAAGCGCATACGGTGGATGCCTTGGCAGTCAGAGGCGATGAAAGACGTGGTAGCCTGCGATAAGCTTTGGGGAGTCGGCAAACAGACTGTGATCCAGAGATCTCTGAATGGGGGAACCCACTCAGCATAAGCTGAGTATCTTGTACTGAATACATAGGTGCAAGAGGCGAACCAGGGGAACTGAAACATCTAAGTACCCTGAGGAAAAGAAATCAACCGAGATTCCCTTAGTAGTGGCGAGCGAACGGGGACCAGCCCTTAAGTTGATTTGAGATTAGTGGAACGCTCTGGAAAGTGCGGCCATAGTGGGTGATAGCCCCGTACACGAAAATCTCTTATCAATGAAATCGAGTAGGACGGAGCACGAGAAACTTTGTCTGAATATGGGGGGACCATCCTCCAAGGCTAAATACTACTGACTGACCGATAGTGAACCAGTACCGTGAGGGAAAGGCGAAAAGAACCCCGGAGAGGGGAGTGAAATAGAACCTGAAACCGTATGCGTACAAGCAGTGGGAGCCTACTTTGTTAGGTGACTGCGTACCTTTTGTATAATGGGTCAGCGACTTATATTCAGTGGCGAGCTTAACCGAATAGGGGAGGCGTAGCGAAAGCGAGTCTTAATAGGGCGTTTAGTCGCTGGGTATAGACCCGAAACCGGGCGATCTATCCATGGGCAGGTTGAAGGTTAGGTAACACTGACTGGAGGACCGAACCGACTACCGTTGAAAAGTTAGCGGATGACCTGTGGATCGGAGTGAAAGGCTAATCAAGCTCGGAGATAGCTGGTTCTCCTCGAAAGCTATTTAGGTAGCGCCTCATGTATCACTGTAGGGGGTAGAGCACTGTTTCGGCTAGGGGGTCATCCCGACTTACCAAACCGATGCAAACTCCGAATACCTACAAGTGCCGAGCATGGGAGACACACGGCGGGTGCTAACGTCCGTCGTGAAAAGGGAAACAACCCAGACCGTCAGCTAAGGTCCCAAAGTCATGGTTAAGTGGGAAACGATGTGGGAAGGCTTAGACAGCTAGGAGGTTGGCTTAGAAGCAGCCACCCTTTAAAGAAAGCGTAATAGCTCACTAGTCGAGTCGGCCTGCGCGGAAGATGTAACGGGGCTCAAACCATGCACCGAAGCTACGGGTATCATCTTATGATGATGCGGTAGAGGAGCGTTCTGTAAGCCTGTGAAGGTGAGTTGAGAAGCTTGCTGGAGGTATCAGAAGTGCGAATGCTGACATGAGTAACGACAATGCGAGTGAAAAACTCGCACGCCGAAAGACCAAGGTTTCCTGCGCAACGTTAATCGACGCAGGGTTAGTCGGTCCCTAAGGCGAGGCTGAAAAGCGTAGTCGATGGAAAACAGGTTAATATTCCTGTACTTCCAGTTATTGCGATGGAGGGACGGAGAAGGTTAGGCCAGCCTGGCGTTGGTTGTCCAGGTTTAAGGTGGTAGGCTGAAATCTTAGGCAAATCCGGGATTTCAAGGCCGAGAGCTGATGACGAGTTGCCTTTAGGCGACGAAGTGGTTGATACCATGCTTCCAAGAAAAGCTCCTAAGCTTCAGATAACTGGGAACCGTACCCCAAACCGACACAGGTGGTTAGGTAGAGAATACCAAGGCGCTTGAGAGAACTCGGGTGAAGGAACTAGGCAAAATGGCACCGTAACTTCGGGAGAAGGTGCGCCGGCGAGGGTGAAGGACTTGCTCCGTAAGCTCATGCCGGTCGAAGATACCAGGCCGCTGCGACTGTTTATTAAAAACACAGCACTCTGCAAACACGAAAGTGGACGTATAGGGTGTGACGCCTGCCCGGTGCCGGAAGGTTAATTGATGGGGTTAGCGCAAGCGAAGCTCTTGATCGAAGCCCCGGTAAACGGCGGCCGTAACTATAACGGTCCTAAGGTAGCGAAATTCCTTGTCGGGTAAGTTCCGACCTGCACGAATGGCGTAACGATGGCGGCGCTGTCTCCACCCGAGACTCAGTGAAATTGAAATCGCTGTGAAGATGCAGTGTATCCGCGGCTAGACGGAAAGACCCCGTGAACCTTTACTATAGCTTTGCACTGGACTTTGAATTTGCTTGTGTAGGATAGGTGGGAGGCTTTGAAGTGGGGACGCCAGTTCTCATGGAGCCATCCTTGAAATACCACCCTGGCAACTTTGAGGTTCTAACTCAGGTCCGTTATCCGGATCGAGGACAGTGTATGGTGGGTAGTTTGACTGGGGCGGTCTCCTCCCAAAGAGTAACGGAGGAGTACGAAGGTGCGCTCAGACCGGTCGGAAATCGGTCGTAGAGTATAAAGGCAAAAGCGCGCTTGACTGCGAGACAAACACGTCGAGCAGGTACGAAAGTAGGTCTTAGTGATCCGGTGGTTCTGTATGGAAGGGCCATCGCTCAACGGATAAAAGGTACTCCGGGGATAACAGGCTGATACCGCCCAAGAGTTCATATCGACGGCGGTGTTTGGCACCTCGATGTCGGCTCATCACATCCTGGGGCTGAAGCCGGTCCCAAGGGTATGGCTGTTCGCCATTTAAAGTGGTACGCGAGCTGGGTTTAGAACGTCGTGAGACAGTTCGGTCCCTATCTGCCGTGGACGTTTGAGATTTGAGAGGGGCTGCTCCTAGTACGAGAGGACCGGAGTGGACGAACCTCTGGTGTTCCGGTTGTCACGCCAGTGGCATTGCCGGGTAGCTATGTTCGGAAGAGATAACCGCTGAAAGCATCTAAGCGGGAAACTTGCCTCAAGATGAGATCTCACTGGGATCTTGAATCCCCTAAAGGGCCGTCGAAGACTACGACGTTGATAGGTTGGGTGTGTAAGCGCTGTGAGGCGTTGAGCTAACCAATACTAATTGCCCGTGAGGCTTGACCATATAACACCCAAGCAATTTGCTGACGCAGATTGCGGTGGTGAAGACGAAAGACCCGAAAATTCGTAAGACCACAAATATCGCATATCCGGATTCGCTGGGCTGTCCATCTGGACATTCTGGCTACAGAATTTCTTGACGACCATAGAGCATTGGAACCACCTGATCCCATCCCGAACTCAGTAGTGAAACGATGCATCGCCGATGGTAGTGTGGGGTTTCCCCATGTGAGAGTAGGTCATCGTCAAGATTCATTTCGCAAAACCCCTATCTGCACATGCAGGTAGGGGTTTTGTCTTTATGGGCAAAAAACTGGACCTGCTCGAGAGCGGAGATGGCACCGGCTTCGCCGGTGTTCGCGGGTAAACCCGCTCCTACAGCGGCCTGTGTCCACCCCCCGATGTGTGTTTACCACCGATCTGTGTAGGAGCGGGTTTACCCGCGAATACGGTGGCGGCGGCAACGGTGAACGGCAGGTGGAAATTGGCCAGCAGGTCCGGCCCCTTCGCGGGTAAACCCGCTCCTACAGAGGATGGTGCGAAGCCAGGTTAGAATGGCCTCAACGCGGCATTAACGTAACCGATCCATGAACCCCACCTACCACAAGGTGGAAGCCAAGGTTACCGTGGCATCTCTGGCGAACAGTTCCATGGCAGCAGCGCTTCGTAGTCTGCTACCGATGAGGCGTGCGGCAGTCGCTCCAGGACGTGGCGCAGCCACGTATAGGGCTCTTGGCCGTTGACCTTGGCGGTTTCGACCAAGCTGTAGATCTGCGCGCTAGCCGTGGCTCCCTTGGGCGTGTCACTGAACAGCCAAGCTTTGCGCCCGATCACAAACGGCTTTATGGCCCGCTCTGCCAGGTTGTTGTCGATCGGCAGGTGGCCCGCCTCGACATACCGCTCCAAGCGGTTCCAGTTGTTTGCCAGGTAAAGCACCGCCTTGCCCAGTACGCTTTGCGGTGTCACCTGTGAGTGCGTCTTGTCGAGCCAACTTTTCAACTGCTCAAGGATCGGCAGGCTTCGTTCCTGACGACCGATGAATCGCTGTTCATCGCTGGCATCCTTGAGGTCGCGTTCGATGCCATACAGTTTGTTGATCATCGTCAGCGCAACATCGGCGCGACCGGTCTTGCCCTTAGGCTGCACCTTCTGCGCTTCGACGAATTTACGCCGAACATGCGCCATGCACGCCAGTCGTTCAACGCCCGGCTGTAGCGCCAACGCGTTGTAACCGGCGTAATCATCGGTCATCACGTAACCGCGATAGCCCTCCAGCAGGCGCAGCGGCACCTCCTGCGCGCGGCTGGTGGTGTAATCGAACAGCACGACTTGTCGATCAGGCGGGCCACTGGCCTGCACCCACATCCAGGATTGACTGGTCGGATCACGATCCGGCTCTTTGAGCACCTGCACGCGAGTTTCATCGCAATGGATCACCGGGCTTTCCAGCAGGCGGTCACGCATCAGGTTCAGCAGTGGCTGAAAGTGTTCGCTGCACTGGATGACCCAGCGGGCCAGGGTTTGCCGGGGGATCTCGATACCATGTCGGTTCAGCACCGTCTCGAAGCGGTGCAGCGGCAGGCCATCGACGTACTTGGTGGTTAGCAACATCGCCAGCACGCTGGGACTGGCCATGCTCTTTTCAATCAATTGGGCCGGCTTGTCAGCGGTGACCGGCGCGGATTCGCAGCCACGGCAGCCATAGATTTTGCGTACGTGTTTAAGCACACGGATCTGCATCGGCACGATGTCGAGTTGTTCGCTGGTTTGCTCGCCAACCACGTGTTTGCGGCAACCACAGGCGCAAGTCAGTTCGTGCTCGGGCAAGTCATGAATGACTTCAATGCGTGGCAGGTCAGCCGACAGTGGCTTGCGTTTGCCGCGCTGCTTGCTTGGCGCAACAACTTCTTCGTCGGCATCATCAGCGGTAGGAACCCACTGACTTTCGGGTTCATTGAACAACGCCAGTTGGGGCGTGTTGGACTCGACGGTTTGCTCGGACTTGCGATTGAATAATCGGTCACGCAGCAGCTTGACCTGTTCTTTAAGATCGACGATCTGACCTTTGTCGACCGTGCGCTCGGCCAACAACTGCGCAAGCAGTAGTTTGAGCGCGGCAGGGTCGTCAGGAAGGTTATCGGGCACTGAAATCATGGCCCGGATTATACCCGGTCAGGCGACGAAACGAGGAGTCAAAACCTGATGCGGACGGTTGCGCCAGAGATCGAAACCGTCGAGTAGCCAATTCAGTTCCTGGACGGTCAGTACGATAGCTTCGTCGGTCGCGTTGGGTGAAGTTTTGAAACGCTCGGCTTCGAGGCGCTTGAGCCAAAGGCAGAAGCCGTTGCGCTCCCAATACAACACCTTGATGCGGTTACGGGCTTTATTGAGGAAGACGAAAAGTACCGGGTCGAACACGGCGACCTTGATGTCCAGTTCGACCAAGGCTGTGAGGCCGTCGATGGACTTTCGAAAGTCCACGGGCTTGGGGTAGAGGTAGACTTTATCGACTTTGCTGTCGGGGCGCATCATGGCGGGCTGGCTCCAGAAAGAAATCGGGAGCACAGCATCGGGAATCAGGTGGACGGTTGGAATGTGGGGATGATGGATCCCTTACGCATTAACGTGACTTTCCCGCACGCCCCCTACGTCAAGACTCTGGTTCGGGGCACTTTTGCTCCTGGACCTGGCGATGCCAGCGTACCGTGCTGCGCATTTCTGGACTTCCCCGTCCCATCACTTGAGGTAGCAAGCAAGATGGCCAAGGCCGCCGATGTCGTTGTGCAATGCCTGGAAAATGAAGGTGTCGAGTATGTATTCGGCATTCCCGGTGAGGAAAACCTCGACCTGCTCGAATCCCTGCGCAAGTCGAAGATCAAGCTGGTACTGACCCGTCACGAGCAGTCTGCAGGTTTCATGGCTGCCACCTACGGTCGCTTGACCGGCAAGACCGGCGTCAGCCTGTCGACCCTCGGCCCTGGTGCCACCAACCTGGTGACCGCCAGCGCCTACGCCTACCTGGGCGGCATGCCGATGATGATGATCACCGGGCAGAAGCCGATCAAGAAGTCCAAGCAGGGTCGCTTCCAGATCATTGACGTGTGCGGCATGATGGACCCCATCACCAAGTACACCCACCAGTTCGCCTCGGCCGACAACATCCCGGCCCGTATGCGTGAAGCCTTCCGCCTGGCCGAAGAAGAAAAGCCGGGCGCGGTACACCTGGAGCTGCCGGAAGACATCGCCGCCGAGCAGACCGACGCGCTGCCGATCCCGCGCAGCCTGCACCGCCGCCCGCTGGCCGAGCACGTGGCCATCGAAGCAGCCGTCGAGAAACTGCAGAACGCGCGTAACCCGATCCTGGTGATCGGTGCCGGTGCCAACCGCAAGATGACCGCCAAGGTCCTCAAGCAACTGATCGACAAGACCGGCATCCCGTTCATCACCACCCAGATGGGTAAAGGTGTGGTCGACGAGCGTCACCCGCGCTTCCTCGGCAACGCTGCACTGTCGTCGGGCGACTTCGTTCACCGCGCCGTCGAAGCTGCCGACCTGATCGTCAACATCGGTCACGACGTGATCGAGAAGCCACCGTTCTTCATGGTCCGTGGCGGCACTGAAGTCATCCACATCAACTTCCGCTCTGCTGAAGTCGATGCCGTGTACTTCCCTCAGGTGGAAGTGATCGGTGACATCGCCAACGCCGTGTGGCAAATCGGCGAAGCCTTGACCGAGACTTCGCACTGGGACTTCACCCGCCTGATGGCCATCCGTGAAGCCAACGAAGCACAGATCGCCGAAGGCGCCGACGACGACCGTTTCCCGGTCTACCCACAGCGCATGGTCGCAGACATCCGTCGTGTACTGCCGTCCGAAGGCATCGTCGCCCTGGACAACGGTATCTACAAGATCTGGTTCGCCCGCAACTACAAAGCGCACAAGCCGAACACCGTGCTGCTGGACAACGCCCTGGCGACCATGGGCGCCGGCCTGCCATCGGCAATGGCTGCGCACCTGGTGCACCCGGACCGCCCGGTAATCTCGGTGTGCGGCGACGGCGGCTTCATGATGAACAGCCAGGAACTGGAAACTGCAGTACGTCTGGGCATGCACATCACCGTGGTGATTCTGCGTGACGACGGCTACGGCATGATCCGCTGGAAGCAGGCCAACATGGGCTTCACCGACTTCGGCCTGGACTACGGCAACCCGGACTTCGTCAAATATGCCGAAGCCTACGGCGCCAACGGCCACCGCGTGGAAAGCGCCGAAGGCCTGCTGCCGCTGCTGGAGCACTGCATCAAGACCCCGGGTGTGCACGTGATCGACTGCCCGGTCGATTACAGCGAGAACGACCGCATCCTCAACAGCGAGCTGCGTGAGCGCGCCCTGGCGGTGTAAGCCCTGGCGCCCTGATCGCTGTAAGGCGGCACCCACAGGTGTTTCACGATCCTGTAGGTGCCGTCGGGTGGTGCATAGCAACCACTTTACGCCTCTTGCAATTGATCATTCTCAGGTTCTCTACTCATGGAGAACACGAGAACATGACTATTGGTTCAACACACAACCATCCTGCCGATCTGGCCATCGACCCATTACTGGCCACGCAGCCGTGGGCCGCGCGTTTCCCTAACCCCCCCGGATCTCTGCTTCGACTACCGCCGGCTTCTCGAACAAGAGGGCGGCGTCGCACGTGCCACACAACCCGATCACCGCATTTGCGTCGTCGGTGCCGGAGTTACCGGGTTGACTGCTGCCCGCGAGTTATTACGCTGTGGTTTCAACCGTATCACATTGATTGAGCAGTCCCGGCGTGTAGGCGGGCGACACCTGACGGTCGTGAACAGCTCAGCAAGCCACAAGCAACCTGCAACCCCTTTTGAAATGGGGGCGATGCGCATGCCGTTCTTCAATAGGACTGGAGAGTCGCCTAAAGAGGGGCGCTCGCTTATGGCCTATTACGCAAAACTGTTCGAGCTGCGGATTTCTGACTTCCCTAACCCAGGTACACCTTGGGTGAATGCCACGGGGATTTATCTTCGCGAAGGTCAATTAGAAGGGGAAGGTGACCCGGGTCTTTTGATCTGGCGTAATCCGTCAGGCGAAACCCCACCTCCTTCGGCAATCTTGCAACAGGTCTACGAGAAATGGCGCAATTTTGCTCAGCAATTTGCTGAACATGTTGCCGCGGTTTATGGAACGTCAAGCTGGGAGTCGCTATGGCGGGAAATCGTCGAACGCTATCATCGACTGTCGTTCAGGGATCTGGTGCATTTGCCCGCCCTTACTGCCTGGGACCCTGAAAACCCCGGTGACTTTGGCGGTTTGGGCATGAGCAGTGACGAGTCAGCCATTTTCTATGCAATCGGTATTGGCGATGGCAGCTGGGGAGCATTTTATGATGTTTGCTGCCTGTACCCGCTACGTACGGCAATCTTTGGCTTCAGCAGTCATTTGCAGTTGGTGCATGGCCGTGTGGATTCAAGAGGTGTGCCTTACACTGCGCCGCAACCTGAAGCAAACAATGTCCCTGATAGCAGGGGATTGCCGTTTCAAGGGCCTGCCTACCTCGGACTTGCGGCCCTCGACGAAAGCCTTTTGCACCTGGACGTCGGCATGGGTGGGATCTCGCTATATGAACATCTTCTGAAAACAAATGATGGGCTACTGACAGATACCTCCGTGTGTGCGGTGCAGAAGCTGAAAGATGGCCGTATTCGGGTCGGATACCGTTGGCGCTGCAGTGATCCGTTACACCAGAGCACCGAATATGAAGACTTCGACAGCGTGATCATGACCACTCCGTCATGGCTGATCGAAACCAACATCAGCCTCAACGGCTTCACTCGCCAGATGTTGCCGCAGCCGATTATCGACGCCTGGAAGCATGCCCATTGGGAGACCAGTTGCAAGGTCTATGCACCGTTGAAGAAAAGTTTCCTCGACCACAAGCCGATGCCGCAAATTCTGATCACCGATAGCTTTGTGCACGATGTCTATGCCTATCGGTACAACGATAGCTATCCAGATGACTGCATTCTCCTCAGTTATACCTGGGAGGATGACGCGACCAAACTGGCAGCCTTCTCTGATGCGGAGTTGGCGAGCAAATGCCTGAAGGAGCTCGATCGGATCCTTCTACGCTGCACCAATGTGGGGGAGGCTATTTCGCCTTACGTCGATACTCGAAATATTTGCATACAGCGTTGGATCACAGACCGAAATGCGCTCGGGTGCGCGAAGTTGTATAGGGCAGGTACCTACTTTGATGCTGTAAACCTGATGAAATACAACCGAGACCTGAGTGCGCGCTCAGGGCTGTATCTGGCTGGCGAGTCCTTTTCAGTTGACGCCGGATGGACCGAGCCGTGTTTGCGCACGGCAATCGATACGGTCATCAATCTCTGCCACAACACGTCAGCACAGTTCAATGGCGGCTTCACCCTTGAGTACTACCCACACTATCAGCTTGGGAAATAACGGCGTACGGGGCATTTTGTAGGGGGAGTCCTACTGCGATTATGTAGTTTTCCTTTGGCCCCATAGGACTCTCCTGACTGTCGCTCCCTGACCCAACATCGCTTTACTGGCGTCCTTCCAAAACAACCATAAAAAGGAAGCCGCCATGTCTGAATCCTGTTCCCCCGTCAGCCCCGTACGTATCGCTGTCATTCAGTACGACCCTCAGGTCGGTCTCGAGCACTGTGAGAACAACGTGAGCAGAGGCCTGGCATTGGCCCGGCGCGCAGCACGCGAAGGTGCCAACCTGATCGTGCTGCCTGAACTGGCCAACACGGGCTACACCTTCAACTCCCGTGCCGAAGCCTATTCCCATGCGCAGGTGCTGCGGGACGGCCCTTGCCTGAAAACCTGGGCAGACTTCGCCAAGCAATACCAGGTATACCTGGCTGCGGGGTTTGCCGAACGTGACGGGCTGAAGCTCTACGACAGTGCTGTACTGTTTGGCCCCGAAGGCCTGCTCGGGCACTACCGCAAGGCGCATCTGTGGAACCAGGAAAAGCTTTGGTTCACCCCTGGGGACCTGGGGTTCCCGGTGTTCGAGACGCCTATCGGCCGTATCGGCCTGCTGATCTGCTGGGACATCTGGTTCCCGGAAGTACCACGGGTGATGGCCGCGCAAGGCGCCGACATCATCTGCAGCCTCAACAACTGGGTATGGACCCCGCCGCCGTTGTTCGATGATGCAGGGCGTTGTATGGCCTCGTACCTGACCATGACGGCAGCCCATGTCAACAACGTTTATATCGCCGCCGCGAACCGTGTCGGCAGCGAGCGGGGCGGGCGCTTCCTGGGCTGCTCGCTGATCGCCGGTACCAATGGCTGGCCGATCGGCGAGGTGGGCAGTGCAGAAGCCGAGGAGATTATCTATGCCGATGTCGACTTGAGCAGTGCGCGCTCGGCACCGATCTGGAACAGCCTCAACGACCTGCCAAGAGACCGGCGCACCGACCTCTACGATGCCACCCTTGGCTATCGCTTGCATGCACCTATGCCACGTTGAGGAGTTGCGAATGAACACACTCCTCTTCTCACGACAGCAGTATTGGCTTGTGTTGATTTTCGGCTGCCTGCTGGTGTTTCTCGCTGCAAGCCTTGCCCATGGCCAATGGCTGGATTATGCGCATAGGGTGGCGACGCTCGATGAGCCGCTCAGCCGTTTGCGCTGGATTGTGGGTGATATCAGTGAAGTGGCTTTCTACAAGCACGAACTGCCCGCGCTGGGCTTGCTGCTGGGGGCGTGCCTGGCGCACTGGGCGCAGCTGCGAGGGTACCGGTGGCAGGGCTTTGCCATCTGCTATGGCAGCGGATTATGGCCATGGGTGTTTACCAGCTCGCTTTTGGGCTTGCTGCTCAGTCATGTGTTGTGGGGATGGACATTGGCCAGTGGCACCTGGCAACCCACCTTCGTTGCCTTCGTGTCATTGCCGGCAGCCATGGTATTGCTTTTTGGTGCGGGCTGGCGGGTGACGATCACGGGGGCACTACTGGGGGCGCTACTGGTAACACCGGCCAGCCTGCTGATGGTCAATTACCTGTGTTATCCCCTGCAGTTGCCAGTGGTAGTGGGCAATGTGAGTGGCATGGCAGTGGCAAGCGTGGTGGCCTTCATCCTGTGCAAGCGCTTTCCTTCATGGGTACGCCAATGTTGTGAACCCACCGTCGTGGAGCCGGTAGTCAAACAGCCTGATTACGGTGTGGTCTGGACTTTACGGCGGGTTCTGGCCGACTTCAGCGAAGCCCCATTCTTTGGTAATGAATTGGCCAGCCTAGGGCTATTGCTGGGTGTGTTGCTGGCTTACCTGTTGAGCCCGGCTGCCGTGTCATACGGTTCGATGCTGGTGATGCAGATGGTGGCCGGCCAGGCCCTGGCATCCCTGGTCGGGGTCGTATTCTGGCGTGGACAGTGGAAAGCCCGTGGGTGGTACCCTACCTACATTCCGATTGTGTCGATCGTCCCAGCCGCGGTGTTGACACATGGCGGCAGCTGGCAAGTGGTGGTGGCCAGTGCAGTGTTGGGGGCACTGGTGGCTCCGCCGCTGGCAGTGGCGATCACTCGGCGGTTGCCGGCCTATGTGCATGGCTACATCGGCAATGTGGTGTCGATGGCCGTCTGCACGCTGGGAATCGTGCCTGTAGTCGGATTACTTGTGGGGGGAGAAGCATGAGTGAACATTCGAGCCTGCCCAGGCTGTCGATCGCTACTCTGGGCGGCACGGTCAGTATGCAGGCCTGTGCTGTCGGGGATGGTGTAACGCCAAGCCTGGATTGTGAGCGGCAATTGCTTCAGGTTCCACAGTTGCGCGAGATGGCGCAGTTGAACGTTGCTTCATTGTGCCTGCTCCCCAGTGCATCGCTGGGTTTCGCGACGTTGCTGGAGGTGCTGGCATGGGCCCGTGGCGAGGTGGAGCGCGGAGCTCAGGCCTTGGTATTGAGCCAAGGGACCGACAGCCTTGAGGAAACGGCCTATTTCCTGGATCTGCTCTGGCCATTCGATGTGCCATTGGTGATGACCGGTGCCATGCGCTCGGCGAGTCAGCCGGGCAATGATGGGCCGGCCAACTTGTTGGCTGCGGCTCAGGTTGCATTGGCACAAGACAGCCGTGGGCGAGGTGTGCTTGTGGTCATGAATGATCAGGTCCACTGCGCGGCAAGGGTTCGCAAGACGGCCAGCCTGGCGATGGCGGCATTCGAGTCGCCCGGATGTGGCCCGTTGGGCGACGTTGTGGAGGGTGTTGTGTTGTATCGCCATCGGCCCGGGCGACGGAAAGTGTTGCCGTTACCCTATCGCACCGACCAGCGCGTTGCCCTGCTGGAAGCCTGCCTGGACGCAGACACGGCGCTGCTGCAGGCTGTGGCCACATTGGGTTATGAGGGGATGGTCATCGCCGGTTTCGGTGCTGGCCATGTTTCCGCCAGTTGGTCCGAAGTGTTGGAACACCTGGCGACCAGCTTGCCGGTCATGGTTGCTACGCGCACAGGTAGAGGGCCTACAGCCCGGGCAACCTACGGGTTTGTTGGTGCAGAGATCGACCTGCTGAAAAAAGGCGTGTACATGGCTGGGCAACTCTGCCCGCGCAAGTGCCGTATCTTGCTGTGGCTGCTGATTGGCACCGGCCGGCAACATGAGCTGCAGGACTGGTTGCACTCCTGAACGATCTGCCCGCGCGGTCGTTCGCGCGGGCAGCCCTTCCGGCGTTGCTGTGCTAGGGTGCACACACTTTTGCTTCCCAGGATTTTTACCCATGCTCCCCGTACTCAGCGAAAAAGAACTCGACCGCCTCGAAGACCTGCTGATCACCTATGGCAATGACTACTCGGTGCTGGACCTGGCCGAGCTCAATGGCTTTTTCGTCGCACTCGCCAGTTCGCCGATCACTGTCCTGCCGGAACAATGGCTGCCGGCGGTAGCGGGTGGCAAGGTACCGAAGTTCAAGAAGCCCGCGCATGAGGAGGCCTACACGGCATTGATGCTGCGTTATGCCAGCCAGGTGGCAGAAGAACTGAGCAATGAGGTCGACCAGTTCGAACCGCTGTTCGAGGAACGCGAAGGCGAGCAGGGCACTGTGATCGTGATGGAGGAGTGGTGTTTCGGCTACATGCGCGGTACCCAGGTGGCCGGTTGGGGCGAGTTGCCACCGGAGCAGGCCCCGCTGCTCAAGGCCATTTCGCTACATGGGCTGGAAGATAACTTCGAGCTGCTGGACCAGATGAGCGATGAGGATATCCAGGCCTGTGTGCCGCAGGTAGTCGAGGCTGCGCGTGGGCTGTACCGACATTTCAAAAAGCTGCACTGATCGGATCGTTGGCTAGCGCTCACCTGTAGGCGCCAGCGCAAGTGTTTGGAAACCATTGTTCCGCCCCGCGAAATTATGGTTTCCCCTGCGCACTGATTCTGCTGCCAGCCGATCCAGTGCAGCATGTGCTCCATCAGCCCCATCCCGGCGCTGACCAGGAGCCAAGCCCATGTCGAACCCGATCAAGCTCTACAACTTCCCCAAGTCTGGCCATGCCCATCGCATCGAGTTGATGCTCTCGCTACTGAACCTGCCCACCGAGCTGGTGTTCGTCGACCTGGCCAAAGGCGCGCACAAGCAGCCGGACTTCCTCGCACTCAACCCGTTCGGCCAGGTTCCGGTCATCGATGACAACGGCACGGTGATTGCCGACTCCAACGCCATCCTCGTCTACTTGGCCAAAAAGTATGACAACGGTGCCTGGCTGCCCGAAGAACCTGCCGCCGCTGCCCGTGTGCAACGCTGGCTATCGGTCGCCGCGGGCCCGCTGGCATTTGGCCCGGCAGCCGCCCGCCTGGTCACGGTGTTCGGGGCTTCGTTCAATACCGACGAGGTGATTTCCCGTGCCCACACCTTGCTCAAGGTGATCGATGCCGAGTTGGCCAACACGCCATTCCTGGCGGGTAGCACACCTACCATCGCGGACATTGCCAACTACTCGTACATCGCTCACGCCCCCGAAGGCAATGTGTCGCTGGAGCCGTATGCCAATGTGCGCAACTGGCTGGCGCGGATCGAGGCGCTGCCGCGTTTCGTCCCCATGCCGCGCACCGTGATCGGGCTGCAAACCCACGCCTGAAACCCCGCCATCGCGAGGAACGCCGCCATGCAACAGTCTCCTGATCACCGCCCCTCACCCTGGCATGCGGGTGAAAAGACCCTGCAGGAAAAGGTCGGTGTAGCAGAACGCATGGAGGCGTTCGGGCAAAAGGTCATTCGTGACCACATGCCCGACCAGCACCGGACGTTCTATCACCAGTTACCGTTCATGGTCGCCGCCAGTGTGGATGCCCAGGGTCGGCCATGGGCCACGCTGCTGGAAGGGCCAGAAGGGTTCGTAAGCTCGCCCGACCCTTGTATGCTCACGATCCACACCACGTTGCCAGTAGATGACCCCGCCACCCCCGGGTTGGCTGCCGGGCAGGCGGTGGGCTTGCTGGGGATCGAACTGCACACCCGTCGGCGCAATCGCATCAACGGGCAGATCCGCCACGCTGCCCAAGGGCAACTGCAAGTGGCCGTAGAGCAGGCGTTTGGCAACTGCCCGCAGTACATCCAGTTGCGTGACTACACCCGCGTCACCGAACCCGCCCTCGGGCGCATCGATGCGACAACACTGGATACCTCCACCGTCAGCATGATCCAGGCCGCCGATACCTTCTTCGTCGCCAGCTATGTCGAGCATGCTGACGGCCGGCGCTCGGTGGATGTCTCCCACCGTGGTGGCCGGCCAGGGTTCATCAAGGTCGAAGGCGATCGGCTTACCATTCCCGATTATGCTGGCAATCTGCATTTCAACACCTTGGGTAACCTGGTGGTCAACCCGCGGGCCGGCTTGCTGTTCATCGACTTTAAAAATGGCAATGTGTTGCAACTGTACGGGCGTGCCGAGGTGCTGCTGGACAGCCCGGCCATCCAGGCCTTTGAAGGCGCGGAGCGGTTATGGACACTGCAGGTCGAGCAGGTGGTGTGGCGTCCGGCTGCCGTTGCCCTGCGCTGGGCTTTCAAGGAATACGCGCCGACCAGTCTGGTGACCGGTACCTGGGCCGAGGCCGATGCGCGCCTGGAGCAGCGGCAACAACAGCGCCAATGGCTGGCCTGGCGGGTGCTGCGGGTGGAGCAGGAAAGCCGCGACATCCGCTCGTTCTATCTCGAATCACCGGCAGGCTGCCGTGTGGCCTTTGCCCCTGGCCAGCATCTGCCTGTGCAAGTGCCGCGTGATGGCGAAGCGGCGCTGATTCGTACCTACAGCCTTTCAAGTGCCCCGGCCGATGGGTTCTTGCGCATCAGCGTCAAAGCCCAGGGCCCGGCTTCGCGGTATCTGCATGAGCACGTTGTGGCCGGCGATGTGTTGAATGTACGGCCGCCGATGGGCAGCTTCACGCTTGACCAGCAAAGCACGCGGCCGCTGGTGCTGATCGGCGCGGGCGTGGGCATCACACCGTTGCTGGCCATGCTGCGCCAACAGTTGAGCACGGGGCAGACTCGGCGCATTCATCTGTTCCATGGCGCACGCAGCCTGGCTGACTTGCCGTTCCAGCAGGAACTGGCGACCTTGCGGCAACAGGCTGGCGATCTACTGCATGTACACCGCGCTCTGAGCCAGCCTGAAGGGCACGCGCAGGTCGGCCGTGATTATGAGTTCGCTGGTCGGTTGGGTATCGATCAGGTCAAGGCAACGCTGGCGCTGGACGACTACGATTTCTACCTGTGCGGGCCGGGCAGCTTCACCCAGCAGCTTTACGAAGGGCTGCGTGGGGTGCATGTGCCGGATGCGCGGATCCACGCCGAAGCGTTTGGCCCGTCGACGCTGCGGCGGTACACCGACGCAGACCAGCCAACCTTGCAACAGCCACCTGCCGCTGACGAACCGGTGCCGGTGTATTTTGCCGCGTCGGCCAAGGAGGCACGCTGGGTTCCCGGTAGCGGCACCTTGCTGGAACTGGCCGAGGCGCGTGGGCTGGCCCCGGAGTTCAGTTGCCGGGGTGGTTCGTGTGCTACCTGCAAGACCCGGCTGGTGAGCGGCCAGGTGCATTATCCGAATCCGCCGGCAGAGTTGCCGGAGGCGGGTTCGGTGCTGATCTGTTGTGCTGTGCCGGCGAAGGTGGAGGAGGGGATGCAGGCGTTGGTGCTGGATGTCTGATTCAAGCCAGTCGCAGGTGCGGGCTTGCCCGCGAAGAGGCCGGCACAGCTAACACCAGGCATCCAGATGAAAGATAATCCCCACGCCTCTTAACCTTCAGGAGCCCGCATGGACCAGATCCACCTGATGAAGGTGTTCGTCGCCGTCGGCGAGCTGGAAAGCTTCGCCGCGGCTGCCCGCCGTCTGGACATTTCCCCGGCTGCTGTCACTCGCGCCGTCAGCGCCTTGGAAGAGCAGCTCGGGGTCAAGCTGTTGCTGCGCACAACTCGCAGCGTGCGCCTGACCGAGGCCGGCGGCCGTTATCTGGAAGACACCCGGCACATCCTCGCCAGCATCCACGAGGCCAATGAAGCCGCAGCCGGCATCAACGCGACCCCCAGGGGCGACCTGGCGGTGACCGCGCCGATCCTGTTCGGCAGGAAGTTCGTCATGCCGTGCATCGTCCGTTATCTGCAGCAGTACCCGGAAGTCGATGTTTCCGCGTACTTCCTCGACCGCGTGGTGAATATGGTCGAGGAGGGCATGGACGTGGCCGTGCGCATCGGGCCGTTGCCCGACTCCGGGTTGAAGGCGCTGCGGGTGGGCAGGGTGCGGCGCATGTTGTGTGCCTCACCCGACTACCTGGCGCGCCATGGTGTGCCGAAGCACCCGTCGGACCTGGCCGGGCATGCGGTAATCGGCACCACCAACCTGTCGCCGCGGGCCGGTTGGCGCTTCGGCGTGACCGACGAGCCGACCTTGGTGCGCATGAAGCCACGGCTGACGGTAACCAGCAATGACGGGGCAATCGCCGCTGCCAGCGGCGGGCTGGGGATTGCCCGGCTGCTGTCGTATCAGGTCGTAGACGAACTGGCCAGCGGGCAGCTGCAGGTGCTGCTGGCCGAGTACGAAGAGGCGCCCTGGCCCATTCATGTGCTGCACCGCGAAAGCAAGTACGGCTCGGCCAAGGTCAGGGCCTTTATCGACATGCTGGCGCAAGGATTGCGCGATCAGCAGCTGGATTGAGAACCTGCATCGTGTCGAGAAATGATGCTAAACAATGTTTGATACCGTGGCGGCCGTTTTTCAGGCAACCCGCTCACAACGCCTGATACTGCATCCTGAACGCCAGGTTCATTGCCTCCCCCCGGTGCAACAATCGCAACCCTGGCCGCCCTGGCAGGTGGTGCGCATTGATGGGGTGGCTAACCGGCTCAAAGCAGAAAAACCCTTGCCCTTGCGGGCAAAACAGCAAGAAGTGTCCAGCCTCGTTGGCACTGCACGCCAGTCGATAACCCGCGCTGGGCTGTTCGATCACGCACTCCCCTGGCCAGCCACTGAAGGCGTGATCAACCACTGTCTCGGGCAAACGCCCCATGGCATTGAAACGCCATTGTTCGGGCACCTCGGCCTGGTACGAGGGCAACCGCCCATCCCCGGCCAGCCACACGTTACGCGCAGTTGCGTACAACTTGGTATCGGGATACCGCGGAAAGTAGGGATGCAGCCCCAGGCCATACCAGGTAGCAGGCTCATCCTGGTGCATCACCTGCAGGTCCAGGTTCAGGCAACCCTCATGCAGGTGCACATCCAGCGTGGCCTGGTAGGCAAACGGCACGGCACTGTCCAGCGTCAACCGAGCCTGCTGTTCACTGTGGTGTTCTACCTGCCAGGCCTGCTGCCAGGCGCTGCCATGAATCGGGTAAGGGTCATGCCCGGTATTCGGTAACAGTGCCTGCCACCCCTCGGGCCGGGCAAAGCCACCCTCGGCAATGCGGTTGGACCACGGCGCCAGCGGGTAGCAGGCCAAGCGTCGCGGCGTACCACTGGCCAGCGCGGCCGCGTCGGTATGGCGCAGCAGTGCCTGCCCGGTCGCCTTTACCTGCCAGTTGACCAGGCTGGCGCCTATTTCCGGGGCCAGGCTCAGGTGTGTCAGGCGGTCTTGCAGGTGCAGTTCGGTCACAGCCATGCAAGGCTCCTTTATGGAAGATCAATCAATTGGCCCGGCGGTAGGTGAGCAGCACGATGCCACACACCACCACCGCAGCGCCGACCAGTTGCACAGGGCTCAGGTGCTGGTCGAGCAAGGCCCAGCCCAGCAACAACGTGGCGATGGGTTCAACGTTCATTACCGGTGCGTTCTGCGCCATGTTCAGGCGAGGGACACAGACGAACAGCAAGCTGAAGGCCAGGCCATACAGCACTACCAGGGTGGCCAGGGCTGCCCAGCCACTGCTGCTGCCTGGCAGTGACAAACCGGATGGGATCACGCCGCTTGCGCCTGCCACCAGCATGCTGGAGAACACGATCAGCAAGGTCAGCAGGCTGCGTACTGGGCCGCGCACGGCAGCCAGTTTGTGGTCGGTGACCCACAAGGCACAGGCAAAGGCACAGGCCGCGCCGAAAGCCAGGCTCACCCCTAATGCCCAGTGCGGGTTGGCCGCACCGCTGTCGGCCAGGTGTGCCGGTACATCCAGCGCCAGTACCAGGCCGCACAGAATCAGGCCCATGAACAACACCGTGCGGCCGGTGGGGCGTGCACCGCCCAGTGCCCAGGTGAGCAGCGCCAGCAGCATCGGGAACGTGTTGCCCACCAGCAGCGCCAAGGCTACCGGAATGCGTGCGACCGCCGAATAAAGGCACAGGCTTTGGGTGGCGATCAGCAGGCCGAGCAGTAGTTGCCAGTGCCGGGTACCGGCGGGCAGGCCCAGGGCCTGGCGTTGCCACAGCAGCAGGCAGGCAAGTACCAGCAAGGTAATACCTGAGCGGCAGAGAATGGCCAGCAGCACGCCGGTGCCGTCGTCGAATGCGATGCGAGCGGCAATGTGGTTGCCGGCGAATGAACAGGCCAGCAGGGCCAGTAAGGCGATTGCCAGTTTGCGTGGGAATAGAGGTACAGCCGAGGAGGGGGCAGCCATGTGCAGGATCCGTTGCAGGTAGGGCCAAGGGGGCTGCTTTGCAGCCCATCGCAGCCCCGATCTTATTTACAGCACCACACTGGGCAGCCACAGCGAGATGGCCGGAATGTAGGTCACCGCCATCAGCACCATGAACAGCGCCAGGTAGAACGGCAGCATTGCCTTGATCGTCGACTCGATGCTCACTTTGCCGATGGCTGAGCCGACGAACAGCACGGCGCCCACCGGTGGTGTGATCAGCCCGATCCCCAGGTTCACCAGCATGATCATGCCAAAGTGCACCGGGTCCACGCCGATACCGGTGATCACCGGCAACAGGATCGGCGTAAGGATCAGGATCAGTGGCGCCATGTCCATCACCGTGCCCAGCAGCAACAGCATGAAGTTGATGCACATCAGGATCACATAGCGGTTGTCCGAGAGGGTCAGGAATGCTGTGGTGATCTTTGACGGAATCTGCATCAGCGTCATCACATAACCAAAACTGGCAGCAAAGCCGATGAGGATCATCACGATCGAGATGGTCCGTACCGTGCGGTGCATCAGCTTGGGCAGGTCGCGCCACTTGTAGTCGCGGTAGATGAACATGGTCACGAAGAACGACCACACCACCGCCACTGCTGCCGATTCGGTCGCGGTGAACATACCCGACAGGATGCCGCCCAGGATGATCACCATGGCCATCAGGCCCCACAGCGCTTCGCCGGCTATCTTCAGCGCCTGGCGCATCGGGATCACTTCGCCCTTGGGGTAGTTGCGCTTCTTGGCAAAGATCAGGCACAGGCCCATCATCACGGCGCTCAACAGCAACCCGGGCATCACACCTGCCACGAACAGCGAGCCAATGGAAACCGTACCGCCCGCCGCCAGTGAGTACAGCACCGAGTTGTGGCTGGGCGGGGTCAGCAGCGCCTGTACCGAGCCGCTGACGGTCACGGCGGTGGAGAACTCGCGCGGGTAGCCCTTGCGCTCCATCTCCGGGATCAGCACCGAACCCACCGACGCGGTGTCCGCCACCGACGAGCCGGAGATTGCGCCGAAGAAGGTCGAGGCCATGATGTTGACCAGTGATAGTCCGCCACGTACGAAGCCCACCAGTACCCCGGCAAACGCCACCAATCGCCGTGACATACCGCCTTCGGCCATGATCGCGCCGGCCAGCACGAAGAACGGAATCGCCAGCAGCGAGAATTTGTTAACCCCACTGGCCACCTGGATCATCATCGCCTGCAGCGGGATGTCGATCCACCAGGCGCCAATCAACGCCGACAGGCCCAGGGCGTAGGCCACTGGCATGCCCAGCAGAATAAGCGCAATGAAGCTGCCCAACAGAATGAACGCATCCATTTATGCCGCTCCTTCGTTTTCTTCCAGGTGGTCGAGACGCACTACCTTGCGGTGGCTCTGATCGCCCAGCAGGAGCCTTTCCAGCACAAAGACCAGGGTCAGCACGCCACCGATCGGGATCGGCGCATAGGTCATGCCCACCCGCACACCCGGCAGTGACGCCAGAAACTGGTTCCAGGTGGTGATGCACAACTTGGTGCCGTAGTAGGTCATGAATACGCACACCAGAATCATCAGTACTTGCACCAGTAGCGCGGCCAGGCTGCGCTGCAGCGGTGGCAGGCGGTCGGTGATCATCGTCACCGCCATGTGTGCCCCGGCCCGGTAGCTTGCGGCGGCGCCGACGAAGGTGAACACCACCATCAGCAGGATGGCCACCGGCTCCGGCCAACTGGCGCCGGTGCCGAGCACGTAGCGGGCGAAGATGCCCCACGGAATGATCAGCGACATGGTCAGGATCGACAGGCCGGCAACCCAGGTGCAGGCGCAGTACAGCGTGTCATTCACACGCAGGAACAGGTTTTTCATGGGCATCACCAAAGCGGCAGTGCGACGGGGGCCGCGCTGCCGAGGTCATTCAGGAGGGGGCGCGGTTACTGGACAGCGTCGATACGTTTCATCAGGTCGGCGTACTGCGCGCCGTATTTTTCGCGTACCGCAGCGGTGGCGTCGTAGAACGGCTTCTTGTCGACGGTAATGAACTCGACACCGGCGGCCTTGAGCCTCTCTTCGCTGGCGGCGGTCTTGGCATCCCACAGCGCGCGCTCTTCCATCTGTGCTTCACGCGCCACCTTCTTCACCAGCGCCTGCTGCTCGGGGCTGAGCTTGTTCCAGGTGGTCTTGGACATCACTACCGGCTCCGGGAGGATCAGGTGGCCAGTGAGGGTGTAGTACTTGGCGCTCTGGAAGTGGTTGTGTTCGAGCAGCGTGGGCGGGTTGTTCTCGGCACCATCGATCACGCCAGTCTGCAGGGCACTGAAGATTTCCCCGGTGTCCATGGCGATGCCGTTGCCGCCCATGGCGTTCATCATGTCGATGAACAGCGGGTTGCCCTGTACGCGAATCTTCATGCCCTTGAGGTCTTCCAGGCTGCGCACCGGCTTTTTCGTGTAGATGCTGCGCGAGCCGCCATCCATCCAGGCCAGGGCTACCAGGTTGAAATCGGAATTGGTGATCTTGTCGAGAATTTCCTGGCCGATCTCGCCGTCGATGATCTTGCGCATGTGATCATGGTCGCGGAACACGAACGGCATGTTGAACACGTTCACATCCGGCACCACCGGGCCGACGATCCCTAAGCTGACGCGGGTCATCTGCACGGCGCCGATCTGAGCCTGTTCGATCACTTCCTTCTCCGATCCCAGCACGCCGCCGGCGAACATCTTGAAGGTGATTTCGCCATTGCTGGCGTCCTCCAGCTTTTTACCCATGTTCTGTTCCGCGACCACGGTCGGGTACCCGGCCGGGTGAATCTCGGCGAACTTGATGTCCAGCGCCGAAGCAGGCATGGCCACGCTGAAGGCGAACGGGAGTACGGCAAGGAGCAGCTTGCGTTTGAACGTCATGATGAAACTCCGTGGTTTTTATTATCTGGTTTCGTGGGTGCAAGTGTGGGTATGGCTAGGGGGCGTCAGCCCCGGAAGGCAGGTTCCTCCAGGCCCTTGGTGTCAGGGTCGAGGGCAAATACCCCGCCAGCCAGGGGCTGGTCGCGCAGGTCGATGCCCGTGGGGCGGATCGAGGTGACGTACAGAATGTCCAGGCTGGCGCCGCCAAAGGCGCACATCGCCGGCTTTTTCACCGGCACGCTGAGTGATCGGTCGAGGCGACCTTCGGGGGTGAAACGGTGGATCTGCCCGGCGTCGTTGCCGCAGATCCAGTAGCAGCCGTCCTGGTCGATGGCGGCACCATCCGGGCGGCCGGGGTAGTCGCGCATGTCGATGAACAGCCGTTTGTTGTGCGGTGTGCCGCTGTCGATGTCGTAGTCGAAAGCCCACACCCTCTGCACGTTCGGGTGCGAGTCGGACAGGTACATGCGCGTGCCGTCGGGGCTGAACGCCAGGCCGTTGGGCACGATCATGCCGTCCTGCTGCAGGTGCAGCTGGCCTTCGCCGTCATGCCGGTACAGCGCGCCCACGTGGGCACCTTGCTGCATGTCCAGCAGCATGGTCCCGGCCCAGAAGCGGCCCTGACGGTCGCAGCGGCCATCGTTGAAGCGCATGCCGGCCTGAGCGTGCTGCACGTTGCTGAGCAGCCGGCTGTCCAGGCTGCCGTCCGCCCTGGCCTGGAGCTGGAAGATGCCGCTTTCCATGCCCGCAACCCAACCCTGACCGCTGCGGGCGATGCAGGCCAGCATCTCGTCGCCCTGCCAACACTGGTGTTTGCCATCGGCCGCTTGCCAGCGATGCAACTGGCGAGCGGGAATGTCTACCCAGTACAAGGCCTGTTCACCGGGGTGCCACACAGGGCTTTCGCCGGTACCGTTGCGGGCGTCGACGATCAGTTCGCAGTTCATGCCATGCCTCTTGGCTTGGGGGTCAGTTGAACGGGCCGGCCACGGCGAAAGCGCCGCCCTGGTAGACCATGCTCGGGTCATCGGCGGCGGGGGCCGGTTGGGCCTCCACGGCAGCGCGGAAGGTTTCGGAGCTGTCCTTGGGTACATAGCCCAGGTGCGCGGCATGGCGGTTGTCCCACCACACGGTGCGATTGTCGGAGGCGCCATAGACAATGGTGTGGCCAACCCCGGGGGTGGACAGCCCGCGTTCGATCAACTGCACCAGGTCGTCGTAGCTCAGCCAGGTGCAGAGCATGCGCAGGTTCTGTGGCTGCGGGAACGACGAGCCGATGCGAATGCTGACGGTCTCGATGCCGTAGCGGTCAAAGTAGAAGCTGGCCACATCTTCGCCGTAGCACTTGGACAGCCCGTAATAGCTGTCGGGACGGCGCGGCGCGTGAGCGTCGATGCGCTCATCCTGGCGATAGAAACCGATGGTGTGGTTGGAGCTGGCGAAGATGATGCGCTTCACCCCATGCTTGCGCGCCGCCTCGTACACGTGGAACACGCCGCAGATATTGGGGCCGAGAATCTCTTCGAAGGCGTGCTCGGTAGAAACCCCACCAAAGTGGAGGATGGCGTCTACGCCTTCGACCAGGGCATGCACCGCAGCCTTGTCGGCCAGGTCACAGGTAATGACTTCTTCGTGCGGGCCCGCGGCCGGGGCCATGGGGCTGATGTCAGACAGGCGCAGGACCTCGGCGTAGCCTTGTAGGCGTTCGCGAAGGACCTTGCCCAGGCCGCCTGCGGCTCCGGTGAGCAGCAGGCGATTGAAGGGGGTAGTGGTCATGGCCGGCTCTTGTTGTTAGTTGTTGTAGGTTGTCGTATGACTTGGGTGATTATTGGCGGTGGTTCTGTGTGTTGTCAATGAGGCTTGGGCGGCTTTTGCCGGCCTTTTCGCGTGTAAAAAATGCGAAGGGCCTGCGCGGTCGCCCGTAGGAGCGGTTTTACCCGCGAAGAGGCCGGCCCTGCTGGCCAATCTCCACCCGCCGTTCACCGTCTCCGCCGCCACCGCATTCGCGGGTAAACCCGCTCCTACGCAGATCGGTGGTGGACACACAGCGGTGGTTGGACACAGACCGTCGTGTAGGAGCGGGTTCACCCGCGAAGAGGCCGGCCCTGCTGGCCAATCTCCACCCGTCGTTCACCGTTGTCGCCACCACCGTATTCGCGGGTAAACCCGCTCCTACACCTGATCAATGGTGGACACAGGTCGGTGGTTGGGCGCAGGCCGTTGTAGGAGCGGGTTTACCCGCGAAAGGGCCGGCCCTGCTGGCCAATCTCCACCCGTCGTTCACCGTTGTCGCCACCACCGTATTCGCGGGTAAACCCGCTCCTACACCTGATCAATGGTGGGCACAGGTCGGTGGTTGGGCGCAGGCCGTTGTAGGAGCGGGTTTACCCGCGAAAGGGCCGGCCCTGCTGGCCAATCTCCACCCGCCGTTCACCGTCTCCGCCGCCACCGCGTTCGCGGGTAAACCCGCTCCTACACCTGATCAATGGTGGACACAGGTCGGTGGTTGGGCACAGGCCGTTGTAGGAGCGGGTTTACCCGCGAAAGGGCCGGCCCTGCTGGCCAATCTCCACCCGTCGTTCACCGTTTCCATCGCCACCGTATTCGCGGGTAAACCCGCAGGTCTTGATCAGAGCAACGACAATGGATAGTTGAAGATCAGCCGGTTCTCATCGAACTCGTTATTGCTGTAATCCCGGCGAATCGACGCGTTACGCCATTTCACGCTCAAATCCTTGAACGCCCCGCTCTGAACCACATACGCAAGCTCCGTTTCACGCACCCACTCCTTGCCATCGCTCACGCCCCCGCTGTGCACATCGCGCCCGCTGATGTAGCGGTTCATCAGGGTCAATCCCGGTACCCCGACGGTGACGAAGTTGAAGTCATGGCGCACCTGCCACGAACGCTCGTTGGCATTGTCGAAGCTGGAGTTGTAGCTGTCGTTGGCCAAGGTCCCGCCACTGGTGCCGTTCACCCGCATCCAGGTATCACCATCGACTTTCTGCAGCCCTACCCAGAAGGTGCTGCCACCGTACTTGGCCGAGAACATCCCCGAGTAGGTCTTGTTGTCCAGCTGCCCGGCGCGTTCGGAGCCGTCCTCGTCGCCATGGAAGTAGCCCAGGTTCGCACCCAGGGTCCAGTCACCCACCGCCTGGCTGTGGCTCAGTTGCAGGTATTGCTGCTGGTACACGTCCTTCAGCACCGCATTCCACAGCCCCACCAACGTGCGGTCCTGGTTGAACTTGTACTCGCCGCCGACGAAGTTGAAACGGTCCGACACGCCGCCGCCGTAGCTCATGTCTTCCATGCTCGCGTCGTTACGCGGGCTGTTGCCGCGGAACTGGCCGCCGTACAGGGTCAGCCCGGCGATTTCGTTGGAGGTAACCTGCCCGCCACGAAATGTTTGCGGCAACGAACGCCCGTCGTCCGAACGCAGAATCGGCAGCACCGGCATCCATTCACCGATCTTCAGTTCGGTCTTGGAAATACGCGCCTTGCCCGCCACTGCCAGGCGCCCGTAATCGTCGGCTGGCCGGCCATCGTCATGGCGAGGCAGCAACGCCGTGCCGTAGGTGCCGCCACCACCGTCGAGCTTGACCGACCACATCCCCAGCACATCCACGCCAAAGCCGATTGGCCCTTCGGTGAACCCAGAGCGGGTATCTAGGATGAAGCTTTGCGTCCACTCCTCGGCCTTGCTCTGCGGGTTACTGGGGTTGGTGAAGTTACGGTTGATGTAGAAGTTGCGCAGCCCGAGGGTGGCCTTGCTGTCTTCGACAAATCCCGCAGCCAGGCTGGTGCCTGGCAGGCCGGCGATAACCCCGGCGCCAAGCAGGGCGAAAGGCAGGGTGTGGAAGATTTTCATTATTGTTGTGCTCCCTAAGGGTGTGGCAGCCCGTCCACCGGGCACGCGCAAGCGGCCTGCGGCAGGGGCGGGTAGATAACGGGCCGGTAAGGGCCAGGGGTGAACGCGCGGTAACCGGGCGCTACGTACTGGCTGGTGTACGCGAGCTGGCCGGGGGAAGAGGGGTGTGCATCAGATGTGGGTGCAGCGGGATGGGTGTCGACATGGGTTCGTCCACGGATTGTTGTTTTTGTTATGCGTTGTCGTACAACTGTGGGCGATTATTAGCAAGGGGGAGGAGGGCTGTCAACGGCTGATCGCAGAGCAAATAGGGTACTAGACGCGAAAAACTGAGCGGCAGAGGCTCTACCCTGAACGCGCTGCAGACATACTACAACTGCCTTGCACCATGCCACGCACGTACACGATC
This sequence comes from Pseudomonas sp. BP6, assembly GCF_017875935.1. Classification (NCBI taxonomy): domain Bacteria; kingdom Pseudomonadati; phylum Pseudomonadota; class Gammaproteobacteria; order Pseudomonadales; family Pseudomonadaceae; genus Pseudomonas; species Pseudomonas sp. BP6. The sequence continues at coordinate 4,004,094 of NZ_JAGINI010000001.1, read as the reverse complement.
TACTGGTAGGAGCGGGCTTGCCCGCGAACACGGGTAAAGCCCGTGCCATCCACCCCATTGGTTGCCTCGCACCGCAAACCGGGGACAGGGTTACAAATCAAATCGTAACAGCGGTGGCCCCATCCCCGAGCCTGCGCTATCTTTAGATCTGGCCTCGCCCTTGACCACTTAGACTGGCATGTCCAGTCCCGGCATCCTTGCTGGTGCCGTACCCCTCCTGTCGGCAGGGGCGAGGCCTCTTCATTTGAAGGGAATGGCGCTGTGGTCACTTCCGGCAGACAAACTGCCATTGCAGAGTCCCACGATCAGTGCAGTGTAATGACAATCGTCTTTACATGAGGGCTATGTCATGGCTTCTATCAATATCCGCGTCGACGATGATCTCAAAGCCCGCGCCTACAAAGAGCTCGATCGCCTCGGTGTCACCCCCTCCGAACTCATGCGTCAGGCTCTGCAATATGTAGCTGAGCGGGGCAAGCTACCCTTCCGGCCGGTCCTGATGACCGAGGAAGATGAAGATCTCATTGCTACCGTACAAGAGCGGCTTGCTTCTCCGCAGCGCGTGAGGGTTCAGCTGGATGACCTATAGCCTCGACTTCGATTCCCGCGCATTCGCTGCCAGATTGCTACAAGATAAAGCTACGCAGCAGTGGGTACAGGCTGGTCTATCAGGTCATTGACCAAGAGATCGTGGTTTTTGTCGTCGCTGTCGATCGCCGTGAGCGGGACCAAGCTTACAAAAAGGCTGCTGAGCGACTTGAGTAGGCCTATAGGGTTTGGCAGCCTCAGGCCGAAATCTCAAGGTAAAACACCGCTTCAAAGCTAGAGCTGTGCTTCGGTGGGAGCGGGCTTGCCCGCGAAGAATCCGACTCGGTGTATGGCACCGGCTTCGCCGGTGTTCGCGGCGGTTCAACGCCTCGATGAACCCGCACAGGTCCCCCATCAGCCCAGAGGGCTCATTGCCAAGTCAGGCAGACCAGCTTGCCAGGTAACCCCGGCAAACTGCGATCTCTGTAGGAGCGGGTTCACCCGCGAAGAGGCCAGCACAGGCAATAAATGGCCCCCTGTTCACATGGGCCTTCGCAGGGGCGGTCTTTTATAGGATTAAGAAATCAATCTTCGTAACTGACGTCAGGACTCTTGGGGAAAATCATAAAAAAAGGCTGCCAATCGGCAGCCTTCTCGATGCTCAGCCTTATTTTCTATTCTTTGGTGAATAATTCGCATTGATTTTTCCAACGTTTTTCAAGGTAATGTGAATATTTTTTTCTAAAGGGCTGAACGTCGGTTTTACCTGTTTCTCGCTATGTGAACCAACGTTTGGCTCTGACCGAAATCCCGAGAAACCTAATTGCTGCCTCTCGAACGCTGAGATATTGGAGAATCTCAGCTTTCGACAGAAAGGAATCGTGTGATGGCGAAGCGTAACGAACTCTCAGACGAGGCCCTGAGTTGTGGTCTCCGAGCTCTTCATCGAAGCCCGTGGTAGGGGCGACCCCGACTAAGCAACCGACTGATGCACGATGGCTTACTCTGTGTACCTCTTCGGGTTGCTGCGTGGCGAGATATGCCGGAGCGCTTCAGCCCTTGGTCAACGGTTTATCAACGGGTGCGGGGTTGGTAAAATTAAGAGACCTCGATCAGATGCTCAAATGCTTGCACCTGAGACTGAAATCAAAAAGGTTATCGATCTGCAAACCTGGATGATCAATTCAACTGAACAGCGCTACGATTTTTTGAGCTAGGGAAGTGGTTACAAGATAGGAAGGTAAGCGTTACTCAAATTTAATTACATCTTAATAGTGCCAACCTTTGTGATATCTGATCGCCTGATAAGTTTCGCAGAGGCCAGCTTTGGATCTGAAAAATTTGCTAGCATAAGTTTTCCACTTGCAATGAAGCGGCGAGTTACGCCTTCACCCAGAATTTTATCAGCGCCGGAATAGGTGTAGTGGCTGCTCAAAATGTCATTGACAATATTGGCTTCCGATTTCAATAAATATTTGATCCTCTTTATGGTGAGTGGTGTAACCAGTCCTGATGAAATAAAAAGACGAGCAAAAGAGTTTAGTGATATTTCGAATACGGTCAAAATATCCGTTATTGGTACGAGGCTTACTCGCAATGTGGATATGGGGGAATGTGTTGAAGGGATAGGCGTTTTGCCTGAGATATAAATTTCATGATATGTGCGTGCAATGGCTGGCGTTAACTCGAATAAGGCTAAGTCGCTGACTTTGTAAAAAGTAACAGAGGACCTGGTTGTCATTGCCCCACAGAAGGGGTGAATACAAAACTTCTTAAGGAAATTTATTGCGTTCCTCGCGCTGCACCCTAAAAATAATGTAATGTGATGTAGTCGGATGTAGTGCTCGCCAAAGCATTCAATATCTTTCTCAAGAAATGAGTTGCTTGCAGGAATGAGGGAATCGCCTACGAAAGCACCTGCGAGTTCTAGGCTTGAAAAAGAACTATTGCTGACTCCAAGTCTTAGACATGCTTCAGAGCGTGTAAGTGATCTAGCGTGTTCAGACGGAGTTTGCGATGTGCACGTGCGTAGCGTCCTAATTACATCGGATCTCAAATACAAATAACTGACATTGATAGGCTTACTTTGCATTTTCACCGGAGTTACGCCATGGCATGCAAGAAAATCGACGGTTTTGTTTTTTGAGATTTTAAGCAGCTTCGCCGTCTCGCTTGCGCTGATGTATTTTTCATTAAATCTCACTACTTCATCGGCAGTCACAAGCCACACGCCGTATTTGCCTCTGGCTGCAACAGGGATTATGTTGCTGTGCACATAGTACCTGATGCCGGCTAGCTGATATTTTAATTTCAGAGCCATTTGAGGTATGGTCAGATATTGAGATGGATGATATTCGTCTAGTATCTCGAGTGACATGGCGTGTTTCCGAACACATGGCTTGCAATTCTGATTGGGAATGTCGTTTATTGTTCGGGTGACAAAGCTTTTACTATAAAGATGTACTGCTAGTCGGGTTGGAAGATAATCCTCGCAAGTAAGTTGTCTGTCTACAGATGCGCGTAGTTTGCGAACTGTCGTTTTTAGTTGTTGCGCGAATGTTTCGGCAGATATAAATTTATCATGAATCTCACAAACATCCTCTCGACGATAGGCAGCTTTGGAGTTCGGGAAGAATCGTTTAAGATGTCCGGCTCTAACAAGCTCTCTTAGATAATCGAACGAAATTCCGAGCATTTGGGTGGTTTCATTTGCGGTGTAAAAATCGGCAGGATCTGAAGTCGCGCGGTTTGTAGAGGTGTTTTGCCTGTCTGAGATAAACTTGAGAAGCGAATGGATTTCATCGATGTTAAAGAGGTGGGTTTTATGCGCTTTTTGGTGCGAGGAAAACCATTCTGTGCAATAGGAGTTAAGCTTGGGAACCTTGCAAAACCTCGCTAGTTGAGATTTATTTAGATTGAACTCTCGTTCTGGTCGCAGGTTTTCAGCTGGAAAGGTAGGGCTAGAGTTGGCAAGGAAGTATTGTATCGCGTTTCTTCGCAAATCTGCTGGAGTGAGACGGCTAATTTTCGCCGATAGAATATTTTTATCTATTGAAGGATAGACGGATTTTAAAAAATGCAAATAATTAGCGACACCGTTTGCGTCATTGTCTAAAGCTGAAAAAGCCGCTTTTACTAATTCTCGCTGTTCCTGGGGGGTACGGCCTGAGGGATACGTATAGCCTAGTTCTTTTAGAATCCTGTAGAGCTCCCGTAAGGCACCTTCATCGCGGGCTCGATAAATTTCCAGTAGTCTAGACTCAACTGTACAATCTTCGCGACTGCATGGCGTACATTCTAATATCGCACCGCACTTACAAGTATTTGTAAACAGCGATGACCACTTCAATTTTACGCCGCATACGTTGCACTGACGCAGAAGACTGCATTGGTGTAGGGGGCAGTAATCAGCCAGCTTTATATCTTTGAGGAAGTGCTCGTGTCCCTCCGCTGAACATCGACTGCAGAAAGCTGCTACTCGAAGACGAATTAATTTGATTGGGGTAAACAGTCCATGAATCCTGAGGTCCGTTTTCAGGGTGTCGCCGGCAGGTGAATAAAACCCATCGATAAACTCATCTTTGTGTGAGTTAAAGAGATTAGCAATGTCTCGGGTGAATTTGTTCGCCTGGGACAGAGGTGGTCGCGCGCTGCAAACACGTCCAATTAGATGAGAGAGGGATTTACTATTCAAGCAACCATGAGCCAACGCGAAGCGTTTAATGATGCTAGTAGGGCTTTCCTCTGGAAGGCCAAAGGGTATAAAATATAACCTATTCATTAGACAGTTTCTCGAGCTCTTTTTGCTTTTGCATCTCTGCTATATGCTCAAGGGTGGACTCAAGCGTCAGCGTAAACGGATTTATGTGCCGCGAATCCTCACTTATGGTTAACTCATATGCATAAATAAAGTCTTCAAGTGTCAAACCTTGATTTTGGTTGTGGTCTAGCTTTCGATCTAAGCATTCTCTGAGAGCATTCCAAATAGTCAGGCGCAATGTCTCCAGATTGCCATTGCTAGCTGCGAAGAGCTGAGCGGAGAGTAAGGGGTCGTGGAGATGCAGCCCATCTGGCAGCTTTGAAAGCGCATAGAGTTTGGTGTCCAACGTGCGTATAAACTGTTGATATTCTGAGTCTAAATCCGCTGAAAATTTCAAGTGCTCCATTGTTGCGGTAAATGGATAGCGACGTTTGAATGCCTTGGAGCTGAAATCTTCGTTTTCACCTTGCAGCACTTCACATTCCTCGGTGCCGGCAAGAATAATAGGTATGCGTAGTGCGTTAGCTAATCCGACAATCCAAGCAAGCGCTTTTGGACGCACCTTGTCGGCTGTTGGGAGGCAGAGTCGCTGGATTTCATCCAAAAAAACGACTTGAGTACCGCGTGTTTTCAAAATCGTGATCAGTTGATGGGTCATTTCCTCAGTGCTGCCGCGCGGGTTTGGATCTCCTAGCGCGATCAACATTGCACGAGCCATCCCTCTAATGGTGACTTCTGGAGGCGTTTCGAAATTGACAACAGAGATGATCGTGTATTCACCATCGTCCCGGAGCTCTTTGTATTCACTTTCTAACGTCAGCTGAATGCACTCTATTAGGGTCGACTTTCCCGATCCTGATGGGCCGCGGATAATGATCGAGGATGGAGCGCCACGTAGAAGAGTCGCTTCAATTGAGCGCCTAACTTTGGTATAACAACGTCTAAAACTCTCGAAGAATACGACGGTTGTTTCAAAGGTTGTTAAGATGCACTCTCTCTCAGCGCTTTCGATCATGCGGAATCTCCACGATAGAGTACAAGTCTGGCGTGTTGCTGTAATAGTGATACGGTCGCGTATGATCTTGCATTTTAGCCGTATCATCAGGCGCCATATTTGCTTTAGCGTCTTCTGCAAGAAGGCCTTTTTCGGCTGCTCGATGATGATTCAAACGGGCGGATTTGCTCCCTTGGTTTTGGAGTTTCTCAAGTATGGCGGCCCTCGCCCGTTGGGCGGCGGCAATATTAAGGTTTCCGTCTTTGGGTCTAAGTTCCTTGAGGATGTGCTCGTGCATATCCATGTTCAGGCCAACTTGGTATTCGGGATGAACAGCTTCCAACTCTAAAGGATCGTCTTGATAGGCAGGGTGTACTAGCCATGCTTTACCCAGGTCCGAGCGGTCATAATAGAGGTATAAATAGTCTGAGTGTGGCTGACGATTTTTCAGGTACTGGACTGGACTTCCCGTCCAGAACAGATAGTTATGGCGTACTCGGCCATTGGCGTAAGGGGTCACAGTTTCGCAAGCCCAGAACAGCATGCGAAGATCCTCCTCCGAATATTTCCGAGGGGTGAACTCCATTTTAATAGCTTCATCCCAAGCAGCTAAAGGTGAGATACCGCCTATCCCGCTATGGGGGTGAACTCCATAATCTTCGTTTAGCCACCTGGCGAACCCTTCCCTAATATTCTCGATTGTTAGCCCTGCTTCCTTTTCCGGGTTGTAGTCACCCAGTTCCTTAGCGTTTGAAAGCGTCGTGCCCATTAAGTGATGTACGATCTGGATGCTCCAAACTTTAAAGAAGGACTCGGCGAATGGTTTTTGGTTTGGTGTTTTGGGCGGGCAAAACCATATCTTAGCGCCTTGCCAGTGTAATTTTATCTTAAGGTCTTCAGCAATGTTCTCCGCTCCATTGTCAGTGCGATAACACATCGCCAGCCCCCCACGGGGGTTATCTTCGTGGATGGAGTTTCTCAGTGCTTTGAGCGTTGAGTCGATGGACGGGGGGTTGAAGGATATATCCCAGCCAATTACCCAGCGTGTTTTAACTTCGATAAATATTGTCAGGTAGGGGCGGCCAATAACTTCTCCATAATTGTCGACGGCAAAAATATGAAGTTGCTGTGTGTCGGCTTCAACATATTGCAGAAGCCGGCGCTGGCGAAAAAATGCACGTCCCCAATAATGCAATTTATTAGCTTTGTCTGGGCCCAGTTGAGCGCGATCAATCTCATATCGGTCCCAGCTAACAAGTATTCGATATAAAGTGGAGTTGGAGGGGACGCGATATGTTTCCAATTTGGGTAGGTGCGAATTCAGGTCGTCAATGGCGTCGCTAATTTCACTGAATAGCGCCACTTGCGAGTAAGGAGTTGTGGTCTTGTAATGAAGCTTTATATAGTGCCGAATTATTTCCTTGATCTGCTCTGGCAGTCGCTCAAAAGGCGAGCTACGGACTCGGGCACGCACATCTACTAGTGCTAAACAGTTACGGCCCGCAAGCAAATATTTGCGCTTCCACTCATAAAGTGTGGTTCGGCTTGGCGGAGTGGAGTCTTGAAGCTCTTCTGCCACAGTCGCAATCCACTCAATATAGCCCGCGCCGCTGGGCAACGATCCGCCCCGGTTTTGCAGGAGCGCGTTCAAGTAATGTAAACGGCGTGTTAATTCGCCAACTTGGCTAGGGGCTAGTGCGGATATAACGCGATTACGCTCGGAGTTTAATGGAGCGTCTTGGATTTTTTTGAGATTTCCTTTCTGATGGGAGTCGCGCAGATTCGGTAGCCGAAGGTATCGAATGTCACTGGCGCTACGTAAAGACCTCAGTTGCACGCGATCACCTGAGATTTCTATCACTTGATACGGCTGGCCACAATATAGGTAGTGTTCGCCGGTCTTAATTTCCAATGGCATTTTCACTGTCAGTCCATATGGGCGAGCATGGCCTTAGAGGATAATTGAGGTTGCACGTTATCTGATGATTGAAAAGGGCTAGTGTCACATCGGCTTGGGAGTGGCCGTAGTCAATGAGGGACTGAATAGTTGCCTTGCCAGCGAAATGTTTTCTAAGGCTAGCAGCCGATTCGCGTGATTTCACAATAGACCCTGAGTGGCTGTAATGATACAGCACTTCTAAATTTAAGGTGATGGCCGGTGAGCCAAATAATTCCGGGGTCGTATATTCGTAAATTAGCCCTGCAGTGCTTAGACGCTCTTTGCATTGGTTGATTCTTCGCGCCTGCGGAGTATCAGCCTGAGCTGGGTAGGAGTCGACCTGAAAATAAATAATTCTACCGTCGTCGAGCGTGACCACGATGTCTGGATCGAATTTGAAATTCCTCGTGGCGACTTCAATGGTTCCCGGTCTTACCGTATAGGTGATGACCTTTGAAAGGTATTCTAAATGCACGCAGAATTGAGCTTCTGCAGTGGTGCCGCACATGTATCGGCAGCCATTCTTCCTGGATGGAAACATCGTCACACTCATGTGATGACGACCTTTATAGAGCGGTTTTTTCGGAGTGAAAGTAACCGACTCCATGATGCAGTTGGCGGGGCTATTCATCGCTCGCCCTCACGAAGCAATGTGAACGCGAGAACGTTGGAACTCCGCTGAAGCGACAGCCGTGTACAGCAGGATGATTAAGCGGTCTCAGCCGCAGATCAGAATTCTGAGAGCCTGAGATGCTGTTGCACAGGGGACGCGTACTCGTTTTCTGCAAAGCGTACGTAGCATTCAATCCTATACGGAGTAATGCCATGCGCCGCAGACGTCGGAGCCAGCTGGCGTGTCCTCGCGGACGGGAGAGAAGCCGCTCGGGGCGCGCGGCGTCCTTCAACTGGTTTATCACGGCAGCTCCTCTGGGATGGATCACCCATATCTGTGGCATGCCCTTCAGTGGATTTAAGTATGCGCTTCAATAAATATTCATAAAAGTGTATCGATTCTTAGAAGCGCATTAAGTCGAACGGCTCTATCTCGGTTGCTTTGGCCTCTAAAATGCGGAAACTTTTGTCAACGAGCCTATGGTTGGCATATCCGATGCGGATTTTTATCGGGGGCGCCTACACTGTTGAAAATCACGATGTAAAAAATACAGAACAGGTGGAGAGACGCCATGAGTTGCCGTCTGCGCAGGCTTGCCAAGCGGATTCACGCGATTACTTTCATTAATCACGTCGTTATGGCTGCACAATGCGCTAGGTCGCCGGGGGCTCTGGAGCGATGGGGGGAAGCGTTTGAGGCCCAGGTTTTTCAGGGTCGCCGGCCGGAAGAGTCCACGCACAAATGGCGCCGATATTTGAAAGGGGTGCTGGTTGGACCGGCGTTACGCGTCGCGCTGATGCGACAGCGACCATTCACCGGGTTGCTTCTGGTGCTGACTAACCCATTGTGGTCGATCCTCGCTTGGTTAGAAAAACCAACTCGGTTGCCGGATCGTTTTGCCGATGACTTGAGACTGAATGATCGACCTCTGTCTCGGGTGACTTTAAAGAGCTGCCTGCGGTTGATTAAGGGGAGCACTTGGATTGTGCTGTGTATTCAGTTGGCGATCCTCGCCAGCCATTCGAACCGCTATTATGAGGCGCGTGTCTTGTTCGGACGGCACTTCACTCTGTCGCTCCTGTTGATGTGCTCGGAGCCTGAGCTGACCGGTACAGCTCGGTTGCTTTATGAGATTATCTCCACCCACTTGGTATCGGGGCGCTTGGCGCCAGTGCACGGTTGGCCTACGAGTTTGCACGCTTTCAAGCTCCGGCTTAAACAAGTGCATGCTCTAAAACGATGGTTACGTAGTCGAAATCCGAAGGCTATGATCACTCCTTCCGCGCTGTTGTTCGAACTGCTCACTGATAACACTTGTCGTGCAGCTCTCAATGAAAACGCCGATGACCGGATACAAGCGATATGGCCGCGCTGTCGCCGCCTGGCCAGTCGTAACGTGCGCATCGCCAGAGGTACAGTCTTCAATTTTGCGACTCTGGCTTGTCACCCTGCAGCTTTCCGAGGGTGGGTAACCAGAGATGAGGACGCTTGGGGTTAGGGTGTTGAAGCAGCTTGCTGGTGATGCTAGCGGGCGATCGTGCAGAGGAAGGTGGTCACCTTCATTCCGGAATGGCAAAATCCTGAACGGTTTGTTGGCCGGACCAGGATGCATTCTTCATCTACCGGAATACCGAGCACAACGAATTCAGTTACTCGCTCGCGCTTGTCGTAGGTGCGATAGCTGTTCAATAGTGCCAAGGAATTTAGCGATTAACGATCAAGCACCGCCCCAAAGCCATCTCACTGCAACGCTCGTTTTTCACTCGTGCTATGCCACTGTGCTCAAAGCAACCGATGCGCGTTATGACGTCCGCGGTTACCTGTTATCTCAGGTCGTCAGTCTCTGCTTAGGCAATCGCGCTACCGTCCCTCTTGCCTATCGCGACCAGTACGAACGGTGCGTGCAAAGGGAGGCTCTGACGTTCGTGGAGTATTTTACCGCTCGGTTACTCTTTGGGTCGGGACGATTCTCTCCTCACGAATACCGTTACCAGACTGAATAGTCCTAAGAGGCAACATCCGCCTGTGCCGAGCGCGGCAGTGGAATGTGAGACGATCAGGGATTGGTAGCACGCTGAGGCGTGAGTTCCCCGCCCCGAGCGCGTGTAAGGCGCGCTGCACAGCTAGGTGGTTTTGACCTTATCCTTCATCCGCGGGATAAGCATTAGCATCTTGGTCACGGGCATACCTTCGCAATGTGCTCAAGAGCGGTAATCTGCGCGATTATGCTGTGTGCCCTGATCTGAAGTCTGAAGCACATGGCATGATGATCAGCAGCACTTTTCTAATCGATTACGGCTTACCAGAGGGGGCTATGCGCAAATGACCGAACTCAATGTCCTCGTACCTGGCACGCCATGTTCTGCTCGGTGTTGGAGCATCAATCACCGCTGCTTCATGAGACGCCGCGAACAGATTTTGACAATGGCTGAGCCGGTCTTTGGCAATCGTAAGCTGGCTGAAAAATGGTTCACCACCCCGGCGATCGGGCTTGGACGGCGGCTGCCGTGCATGCTCTTGGACACCAACGAGGGATACACGGAGCTCGCGGATTTCCTCGTACAGCTCGACTACGGTGTTTATTGATCTCGGAGAGCAAAGTAATGGGCCCAGCCTGCTCCGATCTGACGTTGTCGAGTATGCTGAGACGAAGCGTCTTGTTATCCCCATGAGCAGAATCCTGTCCACCCGAAGGTCATGACACACGAGGTGTCTATGAAGCAGATCAATCACGAACCCAAACCCCTGATGGCCGCCCGCTTTCAAGCAGAAGCACGCGAAGCGCTGGCCAAGCGCGTTAGCCAGGGTCGCTTTATTGATATTGCCGCCTCCAAAGACCGGAGTTGGGAGCCAGTAGGGCGTTTGGCTGGTTGAGTTTTCCGGCGGAAAAATGTTGCTTAGGGCTTGATGGGCGGGTATGCACACAGCCTTGGCGACGCTAACGCGAAATTTACAGGCAATCTATCACCCATGCAGCGCTCCGTACGCCTCGCTTCGGGCTGCATCCAGTACCCGCGCGGGGACGGTCGCCATTACATCCTTCGGCATCTGGCCTCCCAGGTAGCTATTGGATGAGCTGAACCAGAGCGCCATAGCCCAGTCATGCTTGCTAGAGCCGAGTGTCGTGATAATGGCTGCCAATGGCGAAAGCGGACGGAAGCCGGAAGCGGGGTCAAAGGCATAGAGGGGAAAGAATTCCTTATCTTCATGAACCAGCGAAAAGATTCTCCTCGCCCGTTTCCACGCCATGAGTTCAAGAGTGCATTGCTCCGTGCTCAGCTGAGCCAGGACTGCGAACGCTTCGGCAGTCAAGAAGTCACCGCTGCTCAGGAGACGTACTTTGCCCTTTTCCAGCATGGCCGTTTCTCGGGAAAGGGTAGGGCGCATAGACATGGATATCCGTCTGGTGATCAGTGGCTGCCTTCCCTCAGTTCTGCAATGTGATCCAAGGGTCCAACAATCTGGGCTGGACGGGCATGACCCCGCTCCGAGCGTAGGGACCGCCAGGTCGCTGTGGCCGGTTAGCTTAGTGCTTGAGGGGATGAGGCTATCCGGGAATTTTCTGTTCAGAAAGACTCGGGCGTCAGCTTTTTCTTAAGCGGCCCATGAAAATCTTCAGTTTTGGAGTTTTGCTGCATTTTTTCTTAACTTTCCTGCCCGCATGCGCTGAGGCACACAGCGACGTTCGCGTGTGGAGGAACGACTCCACGCCAGGCTCAATTCGTCATTGAATTGGGCTGTCGGATGATCCCGGCTGGACCAAGCCTTGCACGCGTGCCAGTTGTTGCGCCTGCGCACGCAGGAGGCGCTGGTCATGTCGGTGGGCCAAGAGGTAAGACCTGGACTTTTCGCGTAGCAAGGTGATCTCGCTCGCCATTATTTCTGCCTGCTGATGCGCTTGGTTCATGAGCAGCTTCTCGGCCGCCAAGTGCTGCTGCGCGGCGTTCAACTCACGCTCGAGTTGACGGAGCTGTTGCTGCTGGAAAACCTGTGCGCCGGTCGATCGTTCCAGATCCCGGTAGAGTTGAGTCAGTTCTTCCTGGCGGACAGCGAGTTGTTCACGTAATCCCCGCACCTCGGCTTGTAACTGACTCAACTGCTGATCATGCCGCTGCAGTTCTTCCTGGCGTTGCAATTGATGCTGTTGACGAAAGTGCTCCAGCGATTCACGTGCCTGCTGGTGTTTGGCCTCGAGCGAGTGGATCGTCGTCGCTCGCTCCTCGAGCAGCTGCAGCTGCTGCCGGCACGCTTCCTCTAGGCGTTTTCGCTCACCTTCCGCCAGCTGCAGTTGACCCGTCAACTGCACTTCACGCAGACGCAACAGCCGATGGGTCTCCATCTCTGCGGTGTGTGCCGCTTGCAACTGCTCGAACCGCGCCGCCTCCACCGCACGCTGCTGCTGATAGGCCGCTTGTTGCCGTTCCAGGCGGGCACGATCGACGGCGACAGTGGCCTGCGCTTCGTTGGCCAAACGCTCAGCTAGACTCTGCAGCAGCGCCTGCAATTCTTCCGACAGATTCACCTGTGGCGGGTGGGGTTCTGCCACGTCCAGTTCACGCAGGTAGCGAAGAATGGTGGTCTTCGAGCCCGTGTGGCCGAGTTCTGCACGCACGGCCTCGATACTGGGTGACAGACCACGGGCGAGGAGGGCATCCCGGGCGCGCTGCACGAGGGCTTTGTTGATTCCGGCGCGGGCCATGCTGTTGCTCCCACTTTTTCGTACTGTTCAAACAGTATGGAAGTACACGTGTACAGGCGCCTGATCCGATCCTAATAATCGGACAGACTGACGTTTGAGAAGCCAAGTTTCTCGCACGTGATAGCGCGTTTAGCGGTGATTTGCCGCTTGCGGGGGTACAGACGGAGGCGGTGGTGAACACTTCGCCCGATCGTTATCTCCGGGCGGCGCGTCGAGCCAGCACCGAGCGGCGCTACGCCCAGGCCATCGCGCACTTCGAGACGGAGTGGGGTGGGTTGCTGCCGGCGTCCAGCGAAAGTGTGGTGCGCTACCTCACGCATTACGGCGACCAGCTGACGAGCCGTACCCTGCGGGTGAATCTGGCCGCCTTGGCGCGCTGGCATCAGCAATTGGGCTTTACCGACCCCACCAAATCCTCTCGGGTGCGCGATACGCTGAAGGGGATCCAGGCGTTGCATCCGCAGCCGGTGAAGCAGGCCGAGGCCTTGGCGTTAAAGGAGCTAGAAACCTGCATCGCCCAATTAGCTAAGGAGCTTGCGGATCCGCTGCCCGCGGTGAGGCTGCGTGCCGCGCGTGATCAGGCGCTGATCCTGCTCGGCTTCTGGCGGGCATTTCGCAGCGATGAATTGAGCCGGTTACGCATCGAGCACATCCAGTGGCGCCCAGCCCAGGGGCTGGAGGTGTTCTTGCCGAGCAGTAAGTCCGACCGCAGCAACCGCGGCCGCGTGGTCAAGGTGCCGGCCCTCAAGCGCTTGTGCCCCGTTGCGGCCTATGAGGTGTGGTTGGAAGCGAGTGGGCTCAGCGAGGGGGCGCTGTTTCGTGCCATCGACCGCTGGGGCCATATCGGGAAGCAGGCGCTTAATGCTAACAGCCTCTCGCGTTTACTGCGCCAAGTGTTTCTGCGCAGTGGCGTCGACCCCGAGGGGTATTCGGCCCACTCGCTACGGCGCGGCTTCGCCACTTGGGCGAGTGAAAATCAATGGAGCAGCAAAGCCTTGATGGACTACGTCGGATGGCGCGATGTGCAGACGGCTGCGCGTTATATCGATGGTGACGCGCCGTTTGGTGAATGGGCGCGCTGATCGCTCACGTAGCCTTTTAATTACCCGTTGCCGATCATTAGCGGCCATGGTCAGGATCTATGCAGGGCGTCGGCTATCGACAATCTTCAAAAGATGCGACGCCATAATGATCATTTCCCTCGCCTCTGAGGCATCCAAGCCTACATGACGATGACTTTGCGGGTTTTTGTAGCTACCGATTGCACCACACATGAGGCTCATCAACGCTTGCCGCTCACCAGCTTCAGCGGCTGAGTCAGTCAGTGGACCGCTCTCTGGATTGAAAGCACGGGCTGCGAGCTTGGTTCCCAGCCACTCGTCACCGAGACCGGCCGCTTGGCGAATGGACACTTCAAGTAATTTAAACGCTTCGAAGACCGCTGTATCAAACAGCTCCTGTTTGTACAGCCGAAGGGCCATCGGCTGTAGCGCGGGATGAATCATTTCCTCGGGAAGTAGTCGATCTGCCATCCAGTTTTTGAGCGGAATCGCCTTCTCATAATGGCGTTTTCCCAAGCGCGTCAGGGAAATCCACTGAGCCTCATGATTCGGGTGTTGGCAGATGAAACCGTTGGAGTACAGCCAGCTCCAAGCTTCCGAGCACGCTATCAAGGCCTGCTCACAGCCATCATAATCGGCCTGTACGCTGAGGAAAAAATTGTGGGCGCATTCGCTGTCGTGTGGGCGCTGTAGCTTGCTTCCCAGCACTTGAAGCACATGCTGACTCAATTCCAATAGGGGAGCTTCATATAACTGGGCAGCCGTCGTATAGAAATCCTTTAGATTTGCCATGTTCGTGCTCCAATAAGTAACCACCCAGATCGTTAGCTTAGATTGATTTGGGAAGAAATGATCCCGTTGTAGGGCGATCTTTCAAAGAATAGCGCAGGGTCCAGCGGTGCCTTTCATGAAGAGATGGTTTCCATCCAAGGCCCCGGCAAAGCTGGAACACTGAGATAGATAGCTAAATCGAACCGGACGGGCTTTACTCTTAAAATACGGAGGTCTGCGGGAAGACCTCACATCGTAAATGTAGTCACTTCCTCGGTGCGCTCAGTACTTTGCTAGCTGGAATGGAGTGATGGATCATAATAGTGATGGGTCATATTATGAACGCAGATGTTCAAAAACTTTGAAGTCTTCGTCATTGGCGTTATTACGTTTTCGGTTATCGGATCGGCCGACCCAAAACTCAGGATTATCTGCTATGGCAGACCGTGCCTTCATGAGACTGGGTATACCCTTCCTCAAATGTTCGATCCACGTTTAAGCTTTGGATCTGTATATCGGCGCGGGCTGTGGACAGCAAAAACGTCGCGCTTGTGAAGTCTATATCGTGGTAACACCCTCACTAAACTTCCATTCTGTAGCGCGGATGCGGCTACAAAGTCTGGGATTAGGCAAATGCCAAAACCTTTCGTGGAGAGTGCCATGACTGCCTCGGACATAGTCGCCCGCGACGACCAGCATACGTTATGCGTGCTGGGCTGCGGACTAAATCACACCTTGGCTTGCCAGCAGCCTTCCTAGGCGCGTCACGCGTTATGGCGAACAACCCTACGCCAGCGGATTTCAGCGTTGACTGCGCGTCTACGGGAGAGGTATTGACTGGTGTTACCGAGCACCAAGATATCTCCCGCAAGTTTCACCGTTCGCGGCTGCACCTGGCCAACCCAATTCGGGAACAACGACACTGCGATGGTGTGCGTGAGCTCGCCCGAGTGCTCGTCTATATGAAAGGGGCCGCTGTATGAGATGTACGTCATCCCTTGATCGCGGTACTCCGCATCGGTGCCCTCAAACCAGTCACCCGAGGAAAACAATGCCCGACGGGGCATGCTCAGCTGAGCCGACATATAGCCATCTGCCGTGTAGATAATGAACCCTTCAGGTTTGTCACCGAAGGGTTGCACTGGCGCAGAGCCGTCCACTGGGAATTCCGTGTAGGTGACGAGCGCCCAGGTTCCAACTAGCTTTTCACGCATACTCATAGTCAAACCTCACATTGTCTGCTGCATGTCATTGTCGATCGGCAAAAGTTGTCCAGAAATGGACTTGCCTGCGTCCGATGCCAGGAAGACTGCCAGTTCTGCAATATCTTTCGGGTCCACCAGGCGCTGTAGCGATTGAACAGAAAACGCCTTGGTACGTTCTTCCTCCACGGAGTTGCCGCTCAGGTTGGCTCTGCCTTTAAGCACGTTCTCGAAGCGTTCCCCTTCGACAGCCCCGGGCAAAATGGCGTTAACACGAATTCCAAACACGCCGAGTTCACGAGAGAGGCTTTTGGTGAAACCAATCAATCCCCATTTGCTGGTTGAATAGGGGGACCGATCGGGATATCCCAGTCGCCCCGCAACTGAAGACATGTGGATGATTGAGGGATGGGAAGAGCGCTTGAGGGCAGGAATGGCTAGGCGCGTCACGTTGAAGGTCCCATTCAAGTTTATCCGCATGACGTTGTCCCACTCATCCGGGTCAAGCTGATCTACGGGAGCAGTGGGGCCGGATACCCCAGCATTGTTGACGAGCACATCTAGACCCCCCATGGCTTCGATGAGGCCTGGAATGGCGTGTTCAAGGCTGTCGCGCTCGGCTACATCGCACACCGCGGTGCGAATACTGGGCTGCTCCAATTGAAGACGGTTCAAGCCTTCGGAGTCGATGTCTACGACTGTGACGTCCGCGCCGCGGCTGTTGAACGCCAGCGCGATCGCGTACCCGATACCAGATGCTCCGGCCGTAATCAGTACTCTTTGCTTGCTCATGGTCAATTTCCAATTGCGTAGGTCTGGCTGAACAATAAATTCACGCGAAGGTATCCATGAAATTGTTTATCGTTATGCGACCTATCATTTGGGTGGATTGGTTATGGACCTGTCGCGTATTGATCTCAACCTCTTGGTTTCACTGGACACGCTCCTGGCTGAGTTGAACGTGACCAAGGCGGCTTCACGCCTTCACATCAGCCAGCCAGCAATGTCTGCACAGCTTTCACGCTTGCGCGAGCTGATGGGCGACCCGTTGTTGGTCCCGATACAAAAAGGCCGGAGCATGACCCCCACCGCCCGGGCGTTGGCGCTGCGGGGCCCGCTGCGCTCGGCGTTGAAGACGCTTGGCTCGGTCATACAGAGTGAGTTGGGATTTAATCCATGGAGCGACAAGAGGGTCTTTCGGATCGCCGCCTGTGACACAGCTTTGAGTACTATCTGTGAGCCGTTGATCGCCTCAATCACCAAGCACGCAGGCTCCCAGATCCAGGTGTCCATCAACGCCGTTGACCCCGAACTCATAGGTCGGCAAATGGAGGAGGGTGGGTTTGACCTATTGATCGACTCGAGCCGCGGTATTCCGCCGGGGATGAAATACACGGCACTGGGGACTGATCAGTTCGTCATGGCACAGCGCAAAGGGCACCCTCGTGGACACAAGCCTCTTACTTTGGATGGGTACTGTGAACTCAATCATCTTGTCGTTTCGCCAGAACGGGAAAGCTTCAAAGGCTACATGGATGACTATTTGCGCTCCGCGGGTATGAGTCGAAGGATTTACCTTACGGTGCCCACCGCGGGGATGGTTCCAGGCGTACTGATGTTGACAGACTTGGTTTGTACGATGCCTCGCATGCTCATTCAGTCCCGCCACGAAGCCATCGAAACGTTTGAGTTGCCGTTTGAAAGCGAGCCTTTCCAGCTCATGTTGGCTTGGCATCCTAGGGATGATGCTGACGCGGCTATTCTCTGGCTGCGTCAGTTGGCTCAAAGTCTGCCCGCACCATTTCAAACCTGACCGAGCGGTGCCAAATAATTTCGTTATCTGGATAGCGGCTACTGGGCCTGGATAGTCATGTTCGAGGTCCGGAGGATAATTGGAGCTGTGGTCGATTTGTTGGCCATACCTCAACGGCTTTCAAACGCCTTACAGCCCTGACAACGAAAAAAAGAGGGTTTGCTTCATGCCAGGTACGATGTTGGCTGCTCGCCTCCACGAAGTTGGTGGCAAATTTACCGTGGACGAAATTCCGCTTCCAGATGTTGGCGAGCATGATGTCCTGATCAAAACTGCCGCCTGCGGTGTTATCCCAAATCTGCGTAACGTCGTCACAAATTTTCCTGAGTGGTACCCGTTCCTACCTCTGCCGGAGCTGCCAGCTGTCTTCGGGTTGGATGCCGCAGGTACTGTGGTATCGGTTGGCCGCTCTGTGAAAGATTTCAAAGAAGGTGACCGGGTCTACGTCAATCCAGGACTGAGTTGCGGCAACTGTAAGCAGTGTCTGGCTGGCCTTCCGACGCGGTGCGCTAGCTATACCTTCATGGGCTATTTCGGATTCAGCCCGTCTTCGAGTGACGTATTTCGCGAGTATCGCCATGCCGGGTACGCCCAGTATCTTCGAGCGCCTGCGCGTAACCTGATCACCTTGGCTGACGAACTGCCATTCGAGGTTGCCACACGCCTTGGATACTTGGGCACAGCTTACTCTGCGTTGAAAAAGCTTGAACTCACGCCCGGTCAGAGCTTGCTAGTACTGGGGGCTTCAGGAACCTTGGGTATCGGGGCCACGCTTGCCGCATTAGCGATGGGCGTGACGGATATCATCGTGGCAGCGAGAGATAGGACCGCACTCGAACGACTTCGCCAATTGGCCCCAAAACGCATTCGCTCCCTACAGATCATGAGTACCGACTTGCACGCGAGCATTCGTGAAATGGCTCCGGGAGGAGTCCACGCGGTAGTTGATACGCTTGGCGCGAAAGCTCCAGCAGAGCTTTCTGTTTCGGCTATGAACGCCGTCACGTCGGGAGGAAAGATCGTACAGATCGGCGGCGTAAGCGGACCTATTCCGATCGATCCTCACCCGTTCATGTGTACCCAGCTTCATTACATCGGCTCACTGTGGTTTACCACAGCAGAAGCGCAGGAGCTGATGGCGTTGATCAGAGCGGGATTACTCGACACCAGTCAGTGGGCACCCCGTCCTTACACACTGGACAAGCTCAACCAAGCCCTTGAAGATATCCAAACCGATGCCAGCGGCTTCTTGAACTATCACATCGTGCACGCATAACGGCTAAGCAAGGCGACGACACAGATCGTCGCCTTGACGTTGTTCTCAGCTCTCTTATGTTGGTAGGTTGCTGGTATAAGTCATCGCCCTTTTGGAGGGCTTTCCATGGCCTGGCCCAACGTCTCCCCATTTATACCCTCTAATCAGGTACTCGCGGATTTCAGCGTATGCGAGTCGTCCGACCTAGAGGAGGCGGTGCTATGCGGTGAGCGGATGTTCTGCAAGAACCGGCTTGAAAAAAAGGGAATCGACTTCAAGGCTCGATTTTTTCATCGATCGGCCGGCGAGGCTGGGGTTGCCAGAATGTCCTTTGGGGGAGAGGTAGCGATCAACCCTGGGAAGCTGGATGACATCGTGCTGGTCCAGTCGGTCCTGACTGGACGTGAGCACGCGATCAGTGATCAGTTGCGCCTCAACTGCAACCCCGGACATGCTACGGTTTTCAACTACCATCGACACTCCTTCTTCAATCATTTCCCTGGCACTGACAAGCTGCTCGTCTGCATTGATCGAACGCTCTTGGAAACCATGCTTCAGCGTCAGCTGGGAAGAAGTATTAAGCAAGACATCTACTTTCAGCCTCATCTGCCCACGGATACGTCAGCAGGCCTGAATTGGCTACAGACAATGGGGTGGGCTTACAGTCAGCTATCGTCCAAGTCATTAGTTTCATCGCATCTACAAAGCCAAATTGGGGAGGTGCTGGCCTCTTCTTTGCTCGACTTTCATGTAAGTAATTACAGCCAGGCGCTGCGAGAGTCGGCCGAAAAAAGAGTGGTCCCTGCGGTTGTTAGGATGATTGAGGATTTCATGGAAGAGCATGCTCAGGAGCCTCTCACGATCTCGCAAATTGCAAGGCACGCCGGCGTGACTGCTCGTACGGTTCAACTCAGTTTTCAACGATTCCGTGGGCTATCGCCGATGCAGTTCTTGAAGGAGATTCGCCTGCGGCGCGTTCGTGTAGAGCTCGAAACCCAGCAGCATGCAGACGTTCAGGTCTCGTCCACGGCATTAAAATGGGGTTTTACCCATCTTGGTCGGTTTTCGTCTGACTACAAGCAGCGATTCGGAGAATCACCTTCCATGACGATCAAACGGCGAGGAGCATAGATGGGCGTCGCCTAATGTTGGTGGCGAGAACTAGGAATGATTGGATTAGAGCAGTGTTGAATGTACAGGGTGAGAAGTCTATTAATAGTGACTATCAGCGTGTTTGATTTTGCCAGCGCTAGTTTTTCCATTACTTTGTTTTTCAATGAAGCGAGGCGCGGTACCCCTCCTTGTACCAACCGAGTGTCCTTCATTGCCCTTTGGTGTTGCCGCTTGCCTGCAGGCGGCTTTTTTACCAAAAATCTTTCAGTCATTGCGTATGGAATGAGCACGCAGTGATCTCTTCTTGGCTCCTTGGGATGGGATAATAACCTCCCTTTACCATGGCCGTCAGGCCATGGTTTTTTTATTTTCGGTTGAGGCAGAGAGTAAAACCGCCTGGGGAAAGGCGGTAGAAATGTTTCCTTGAAACTCACTGAGCGCCTTCGTTATCCACGCTAGCAAGCGCCTCCTGCAAAGTGCTGAGGGCAGGTCCCAGAGCGGTTGCAAGCTGGTTGGCGCGTTCTGTCGGTGTCCAAGCCCGCTTACCCAAGAAGAGCTCATCACCAAATCGTTTGCGAAGCTTAGCTATGGTATTGCTGATAGCTGGTTGTTTTACACCCAAGCGCTCAGAAGCCCGAGTCACTCCCCCTTCTTGATATACCACCAAGAAAGTAATCAGGCTGTGTAAATCTGCATCCAGTAGCGCTTTTTCAGGATTCTGCATGTTGCCCCCGCATTTCATTGTCCATAAACAATGCTCTAAAGGAGATGCTTCGACAATGGGAGATCAAGCAATCAGTTAATGCTGCGAAACTTGAGCTTGAAAAATGATCTATCATATCTTTCTCGTTGTCCCAGAAGCCGCTAATGATCATCGAGCTGAAGTACTTGTTCAGCGCGATTATCGTATAGCTCATACACCCCGGCGCAGTGCGAAGCACGTTAACCAGGTCGTCTACGGCTAAAAGTACATCATCGTCAGGGCGGTCTTCGAAGCGAACCTCTAACGCGCTTGCTGATATCAACCCCATTGCTAATACTCCCGATTTAAAATCGACGATAATTCGCCACTTCAGTTCGAAAAATATTTGAATTTGAAATCTAGGGCAGCGCTACTGCTAGCCGCTGCCCAGGATCTTAGTTTTGACTCACGCTCCAGCCGCCCCCGAGGGCTTTGTAAAGCTGGACTTCACTATTGATTTGATCGAGCTGATCATTCAATAGCTTCTGTTGTGAGGAGAACAGTTCGCGTTGAGCATCCAGCACTGTCAAATAGCTATCGACGCCCTGGTCATAGCGCTGCTGAGCTAAGCTAAAATAGGCTTTATAATTATCAACCAACTCGCTTTGAGCACTGAGCTGCTTGCCATAAGTTCCCCTCGCAGCGAGTCCATCGGCTACCTCTCGGAAAGCGGTTTGGATACTCTTCTCGTAGGTCGCTACGCCCACATCCTTTTGAAGCTCAGCGTAATCGAGATTAGCTCGCAGCTTCCCTGCGTTAAAAATCGGTACGCTGATTTGTGGAGCGAAACTCCAGCTGTCAGATCCGCTGTTGAACAGTCCATCAAGATCGCTACTGGCTGAGCCCGCTGAAGCTGTCAGGCTAATGCGTGGAAAAAATGCCGCACGAGCTGCGCCGATATTTGCGTTCGCGGCCATAAGTTGATGTTCAGCAGAACGGATGTCCGGTCTGTTCAGCAGCAGATCAGCAGGTAGCCCAGCTGGAACCTTCCCTAGGGAGCTCATGGCCAGTGGCGAGTTTTTTGGCAAATCCGTTGGAATTTTGCTGCCCAGCAACAATTCCAGTGCGTTCACATCCTGCGCTATTCGCCGGGTGTACAAGGCCTGCTGGGCCTGGGCTTGGTTCACCAAAGTCCTGGCTTGTCGAACATCTAGCTCCGACGAGGTTCCTGCCGACGCACTCGACTCGATCATTGCCAAGCTTTCAACGTAGCTGGTCAGCGTCGCCTCGGTCAGCTCCAAGAGCGCTTGGTCGGTTCGCCACAGAAAATAGGTCGTCGCCACATCGCCTATGAGTGCGATCTGAACGCTGCGCTGCGCCTCTTCAGTAGCGAGGTATATTTCAAGTGCTTGGTTCGACAAGCTTCGGATTCGGCCAAACAAGTCCAACTCGTAGGCAGTCACCAAGCCTACTTGGTATTGGCTATCGATCCGAGAATCGCCGGTGGGGGACAAATCGTCAGGCAAGCGCGTTCGATTTCCAGAGGCTTGGCCATCAAGTGTGGGAAACCGCTCTGCTCGTTGGATCCGGTACAGCGCTCTGTAGGATTCAACATTTTTTGCAGCGATTCGAAGATCTCTGTTGTTCTCTAGCGCCGCATCGAGGAGGCGGCTCAGCGCTGGATCTTTGAAGAACTCTTTTGCCTCGGGGAGAGCCGCCCCGATACTGCGTTGATCTCCCTGCCCGCCGTAGGCTTCGCCCGTTGGCCACTGCGCTTGCACGGGGGCGGCTGGCTGCTCATAGTCGGGGATCAAGCTGCATCCGCTGAGCATCAGCAATGCAAACATGGGGAGCGACTTAAACATCATGAGTCACCTCCTTGACCGCTTTTGGCTTTCGTTTCATGAGCCCCTCGAACAGCTTGACAACCACCACGTAGAACAACGGAACAAAGAAAACAGCCAGCACGGTTGCTGTGATCATGCCGCCGACGACGCCCGTAGCAATGGAGTGCTGGCTGCCAGCGCCTGCGCCGGATGCAATGGCCATCGGCAGCACACCGAAGGTGAATGCCAGCGAGGTCATCAATATCGGACGCAAACGCAGCTTGGCGGCCTCTATCGCAGCTTTGACGATCGGATAACCCTCCTTCTCATACAGCTCTTTGGCGAACTCTACGATCAGGATGGCGTTCTTGGCGGACAAGCCAACCGTGGTCATCAAGCCTACCTGGAAGTACACATCTGCCGTCAGGTCGCGCCAAAGCGTTGCCAGCACCGCGCCCAAAATACCCAGAGGAACAACCATGATCACCGAGACCGGTACCGACCAGCTCTCATACAGGGCGGCCAGGCACAGGAAAACGATCAGCACAGTCAACGCGTAGAGCAACGGTGCCTGGTCGCCAGTTTGGATTTCTTCATATGAGAGACCGGTGTAGCTCAGGCCAATGCCAGCAGGCAGTTGTTGCATGATTTCAGCGATGGCTATCATCGCATCACCCGTGCTGTATCCAGGGGCTGGCTCGCCGAGGATGTTCAGGGAAGAAATACCACCGTAGCGCTCCAGCTTAGGTGAGCCGTTTACCCACTCACCGGTTGCAAACGCCGAGAACGGAACCATCTGGCCAAGGCTATTGCGCACGTACCATTTATCGAAGTCCTCAGGTGAGATTCGCGAGATATCTTCGCCCTGGACATACACTCGCTTGACCCGGCCGCGATCGATGAAGTCGTTGACATACATCGAGCCCCAGGCTGCCGACATCGTTTCGTTGATAGACGCGATGCTTACCTGCAGCGCACGTGCCTTTTCGTCATCAATGTTCACCTGGAATTGCGGCTCGTCGTCCTTGCCGTTTGGACGCACTGCTTGGAGCTTCGGGTTCTCGCTTGCCAATTGCAGGAACTGGTTTCGAGCTGCCATCAATGCTTCATGGCCAAGACCAAGGTTGTCCTGCAGGTACAAGTTGAAGCCCATCGCGTTGCCCATTTCCAAAATGGCAGGGGGCACGAATGCCATCACGCTTGCATCTTTGATCTTGGCAAAATGCTGATTAGCCCGCTGAGCGATGCTGAATACGTCCTGCCCGGCCCCGTGACGCTCCTTCCAATCCTTGAAGGTGATCAGTACCAGCCCCGAGTTCTGACCACGACCAGCAAAGTTGAAGCCATTCACCGTCATGAAGTGCTCAACTAACGCACCCTCATCATTTGCCAAGTAGTCACGCACCTCTTGAAGTACACCCTCGGTACGCTCTGCGGAAGCGTTTGCCGGCGTGCGCACTTCGATCATCATCAAGCCCTGATCCTCGTTGGGCAGGAATGCCTTCGGGATCTGAGTAAACAAATAGCCAGTTCCCCCCGTGATGAGCAAGAATGCGAGTAGGTACCTACCGCGGCCCTTCAGCATTGCGCCGACGCCTCGCTCGAATCGCACCGTGCCGCGGTCGAAAACGCGGTTAAACCAGCCGAAGAAGCCCTTTTTCTCGTGGTGGGAATTACCCTCCGGAGCTTTGAGGATGGTCACGCAGAGTGCTGGGGTGAACACAAGAGCGACGAAGATCGACAGCCCCATGCAGACCACGATCGTGATCGCGAACTGTTGATAGATGATGCCAGCGGATCCACCAAAGAACGCCATTGGTACGAATACAGCCGACAGCACCATTCCGATGCCCACCAAGGCCCCGGAAATCTGATCCATCGACTTGCGGGTAGCCTCAAGAGGCGACAAGCCCTCGTCATGCATAAGCCGCTCAACGTTCTCGACTACGACGATTGCATCGTCGACCAGCAGGCCAATAGCAAGCACCATGGCGTACATGGTGAGCACGTTGATATTCAGGCCGAAGTACGGCAGAAGGGCGAATGTGGCGAGCAGCACCACAGGGACTGCCAGGGTTGGGATCAACGTGGCCCTGAAGCTCTGCAGGAACAGATACATGACCAGGAACACCAGTACCACTGCTTCAAAGATGGTGTGGACTACAGATTCAATCGAGGCATCAACGACAGGCGTTGTATCGTAGGGATAAATCACTTCCACGCCGTCAGGCAGGTAGGCCTTTTGCTCCTCCATCAGCTTTTTGACCGCCTCTACGGTCTCCAGCAAGTTGCCACCGGTGGACAGCCGGAGCGCCAGGCTCGCAGTTGGCGAGTCTTTGTACTGTGCAGAAATGGCGAAGCTGTCAGCCCCCAGCTCGGCGCGACCGACATCCTTCACTCGTACCTGGGACCCGTCCGCGTTTACCTTGACCAAAATCTCATCGAACTGGCTAGGCGTCGTCATACGCGTCTTGCCAAGAACGGTTGCATTCAGCTGGACGCCTGAACGAGTTGGTAATCCACCCAACTGGCCCGAGGACACCTGTACGTTCTGCTCCCGGATAGCATTGGCAACGTCAGTAGGCGTCAGCTGATAGCTGTTGAGCTTGCCAGGATCCAGCCAGATACGCATTGCGTATGGCGAGCCAAACAGCTGGAAATCGCCGACACCAGGGATGCGCGAGATCGGATCCTGAAGCTGGGAAGCGATCAGGTTACCGAGGTCGAAGTTATCCAGCTTGCCCGAACGGTCCACCAAGCTCATGACCAAGAAGAAGTTCATCTGGTACTTCACTACTCGAAGGCCCTGACGCTGAACTTCTTCCGGCAAACGTGGTGTCGCCAACTGCAGCTTGTTCTGCACCTGAACCTGAGCGATATCAGGATCGGTTCCCTGTTCAAAAGTCACGATGATGGTCATGCTGCCGTCAGAGGCGCTCTCAGCCGACATATATCTGAACCCATCCAGACCACTGAGCTGTTGCTCAATCACCTGGACTACCGTGTCCTGTACGGTTTGTGCAGAAGCGCCTGGGTAGCTGACCTGAATCGAAACGGCTGGGGCCGCGATGTTCGGATATTGGCTGATCGGCATCTTCGCCAGCGACAGCGCGCCGGCAAGCATGGCCACGATAGCGAGAACCCAGGCGAAAATCGGCCTGTCAATGAAAAAACGAGACATCAGTGGTGCCCCCTCAGTTAGCCGAGGCTTCTGTGATAGCGGCGAAGCCGTCTACCAAATTCACGTTCTTGGCCTCAACCGCGTTGACAGCGATGCCGCTGCGAACACGTTGAACACCTTCGGTAACGATTCGCTCTCCCTCGGTCACGCCGTTGCTGATCAACCAAGCATTGCCCACGGTTCGGAGGGTCTGAATCTCACGGGACTCGACGGTGTTGTCATCCTTCACGACCCAGACGCTTGGCACCCCTCGCGTGTCGCGGCTGATGGCTTGTTGCGGTACCAAGATTGCGGCGTTTTGCACGCCCTCTTTCAGCAGGGCATGTACAAACATGCCTGGTAGCAGCTTGCGATTAGGATTGGGAAATTCGGCGCGAAGGGTCACAGAACCTGTTGTGGGATCAACGCTCACCTCGGAAAACTTCAGAGTTCCTGGCAGTGGATAAGCACTTCCGTCATCCAGCGTCAGGCTAACTTCAGCCTGGTTCTCGCCTGTCTTTTGAAGGCGGCCTGACTCCAGCGCCTTTTGCAGACCAAGAAGCTTCGTGATTGGCTGAGTGACGTCGACGTAAATGGGGTCCAGTTGCGTGACGGTGGCGAGCGACTGAGCTTGGCCATTGGTAACGAGCGCCCCCTCGGTGACCGTCGAGCGACCAATGCGGCCGGAGATTGGGGAAAGCACCCGTGTGTATTGAACGTCGATGCGAGCAACCTGGTAATCGGCTTCAGCTTGTTTCCATGCGGCAAGCGCATCGTCGTATTGCTGCTTGCTGACTGCCTTGGTCTTCAACAGCGTTTCATAGCGACGAGCCAGGTTTTGTGCGCTCGTTCGATTCGCTTCTGTACGACGCAACTGCGCTTCATATGTCCGTGGGTCAATCTGATAAAGCTGCTGACCCAGCTTGACTTCAGCGCCTTCAACGAACGACCGCTTCTGAAGGATCCCCGAAACCTGTGGGCGGACTTCCGCTACACGGAATGCCGAAGTCCGGCCAGGCAAGTCAGTTGTCAGGGTCAGAGCTTGTGCACGCACGGTGTATACGCCCACGTCCGGTGGTGGAGTTGCTGAGCTCACCTGTTCTTTCTCACCACATCCCGTAATCAGCATCAGCGCAGTTAAGGGGATTACGCGTAATGCACGCGGGGATCGTATCTGTCTCACGGTTTGGCTCCATCTCTCTGCCCGCATGACGGGGCTATTGCTGAATCGTAATGCGGTAGAGTGTACCATTATGCGATACTCTTGGTGCAAGCAAGCCTGAGCCGCCGTTGGTCGAGGTTTACCGATTGAGGCGTTCGCGATGTGTGGCTGGCTAGCGGAGGCAGAGAGCTCTACAGTGGCGGCCAATGTGATAGGTCGCAGCCGTACGCGCAGAGGAAAGATATGAACCAATCAGATGAAAATATTGGCAAGGCCGGGGGCATCCAGGTCATCGCCAGAGCAGCCTCGATCATGCGAGCGCTTGGCAGTCATCCGCATGGCTTGAGTTTGGCGGCCATTGCGCAACTGGTCGGGCTGCCTCGCTCCACCGTTCAGAGAATCATCAATGCTCTGGAAGAAGAGTTCCTAGTCGAGGCATTAGGGCCTGCCGGAGGTTTTCGACTTGGCCCTGCGCTTGGCCAGCTAATCAATCAGGCGCAAACAGACATTCTTTCTTTGGTGAAACCGTACTTGCGCTCGCTGGCTGAGGAGCTGGACGAGTCAGTCTGTCTGGCTTCTCTGGCCGGAGATAAAATCTACGTTCTTGACCGTATCGTGTCAGAGCGAGAGCTGCGGGTAGTGTTTCCGATTGGTATTAACGTACCCGCCGCAGCGACGGCGGCCGGCAAGGTCCTCTTGGCAGCATTACCTGACGAAACCCTACAAGCCGCGCTTGACGAGCAGCTGCCAGTATTCACCTCCAACACCCTAGGGCGAAAGGCGCTTGTCAAACAGCTGAGCGAAGTGAAGCAGACTGGTTTTGCTACCGATCTGGACGAGCACATTGATGGCGTGTGCTCATTCGCAACGCTTTTGGATACCTACCTCGGGTATTACTCCCTTGCGGTCGTAATGCCGAGTTCCAGAGCGAGCAAGCAGTCAGACTTGATCAAAAAAGCTCTGCTGCAGAGCAAGCAGAACATAGAGCGTGCTATCGGCCGCGCGTCGAAGAAAGCTCCCTAGATAAGATGGCCAGAAAGACGGCAGCTGAGGCGGAGGAGACAAGACAGCGCATTATTGATGCGGCGCTTGAGGTGTTTGTTGCCCAGGGTGTTCCCGACGCGACCCTAGATCAGATAGCTCGGAAGGCAGGCGTCACTCGTGGTGCTGTCTACTGGCATTTTAACGGGAAGCTGGAAGTGCTCCAGGCGGTGCTGGCATCTCGGCAGCATCCTCTCGAATTGGACTTTACTCCTGACTTAGGGATTGAGCGCTCTTGGGAGGCGGTGGTCGTCGCCATGCTGGACGCCGTGCATAGCCCCCAGTCAAAGCAGTTCTCGGAGATCTTGATTTACCAAGGGCTTCATGAGTCGGGCCTGATCCATAATCGAATGGTTCAAGCGAGCGATCGGTTCCTGCAGTACATTCACCAGGTTCTTCGGCACGCGGTTACCCAAGGGGAATTGCCCATTAACCTGGATCTTCACACCTCAATCGGCGTCTTCAAAGGACTGATCACCGGACTGCTCTATGAGGGATTACGAAGCAAGGACCAGCAGGCTCAGATAATCAAAGTTGCACTGGGATCGTTTTTGGCTTTGCTCAGGGAGCCTCCTCGCTTCTTGTTGTGCGAGGAGGCTCAGATTAAGCAAGCCAAACCCTTCGAGTGAGGGGATGACGCGTCGGTTATATTGCCAGTGCTCGTTCCCGAAGCTCGCTGTTGAGGATGCGGTCGTTCTCGCTATAGTCGACAGGGCAGTCAATCACGTGCACGCCAGGGTTGGCGATACAGTGGTCAAGCAGAGGCAGCAAGGCGTCAGCGCTTTCTACTCGATAGCCGTGGGCACCGTAGGCTTCGGCATATTTGACGAAGTCCGGATTGCCGTAGTCCAGGCCGAAATCAGTGAAGCCCATGTTGGCCTGTTTCCAGCGAATCATGCCGTAGCCATCGTCACGCAGGATCACCACGGTAATGTGCATGTTCAAGCGCACTGCGGTTTCCAATTCCTGGCTGTTCATCATGAAGCCGCCGTCACCACATACCGAGATCACCGGGCGATCCGGGTACACCAAGTGCGAGGCCATGGCCGATGGCAAGCCAGCGCCCATGGTCGCCAAGGCGTTGTCGAGCAGCACGGTGTTCGGCTTGTGTGCCTTGTAGTTGCGGGCGAACCAGATTTTATAGATGCCGTTATCCAGGGCGACGATGCCTTCGGATGGCAGCACGCGACGGATGTCGGCAACCAGACGCTGAGGGTAGACCGGGAAGCGATTGTCGTCGGCACCTTCGGCGATTTGCGCTTCGTTGGCCTCACGGATGGCCATCAGGCGCGTGAAGTCCCAGTGCGCGGTGTCGGTCAGCGCTTCGCTGATCTGCCATACGGAGTTGGCGATGTCACCGATCACTTCCACTTGTGGGAAGTAAACGGCGTCGACTTCGGCGGAACGGAAGCTGATGTGGATGACCTCGGTGCCGCCGCGGACCATGAAGAACGGCGGCTTCTCGATCACGTCGTGGCCGATGTTGATGATCAGGTCGGCCGCTTCGATGGCGCGGTGGACAAAGTCACCGGAGGACAGCGCGGCATTGCCAAGGAAGCGCGGGTGGCGTTCGTCGACCACACCTTTACCCATCTGGGTGGTGATGAACGGGATGCCGGTCTGGTCGATCAGCTGCTTGAGGACCTTGGCGGTCATCTTGCGGTTGGCGCCGGCGCCGATCACTAGGATCGGGCTGCGTGCGCTCTGCAGCTTTTCAACGGCGGCTTCAATCGATCTGTGCTCAGCGAGCGGACGGCGGTGCAGGCTGGGTGGGATTGGAAGCGCATCGGTCTGCTCGGCAGCGATGTCCTCCGGCAGCTCCAGGTGTACCGCGCCCGGCTTCTCTTCTTCCGCCAGGCGGAACGCTTCGCGCATACGGGCCGGGATGTTGTCGGCCGAGGCGAATTGGTGGGTATACTTGGTGATGGGGTCCATCATGCCGCACACATCGATGATCTGGAAGCGGCCCTGCTTGGACTTCTTGATCGGCTTCTGGCCGGTGATCATCATCATCGGCATGCCGCCGAGATAGGCATAGGCACTGGCGGTTACCAGGTTGGTCGCGCCAGGACCCAAGGTCGACAGGCTGACGCCGGTCTTGCCGGTCAGGCGGCCATAGGTGGCGGCCATGAAGCCCGCGGACTGCTCGTGGCGGGTCAGGACCAGCTTGATCTTCGACTTGCGCAGGGACTCCAACAGGTCGAGGTTTTCCTCACCGGGAATGCCGAACACATACTCGACACCTTCGTTTTCCAGGCATTGCACAACGACATCAGCGGCCTTAGCCATAGTCACCCTCATCGCACTCAAGGCAGTTGAGCCCCTAAGTAAGGCGTAGCAGCAGGTTCGCCGCTGTGCCCACGGGCCCTTATCGGTTGATTTTTCTTTCAAGCGTTCCAGCGCAGTGGGCCGGTTGGCCTCCTGCGAGGATGTGAGCAAATAAAAAGAAGGCCCGGCATTTCGGGCCGGGCCTTTTGAGGTAACACTTAACCGAGGACGCTTTTGAGCGCCTGCTGCAACTCTGAAGCAGCTTCATCGGCAGACCAGACAGCATTGCTGTGCCGCCAGGCGATATATCCATCAGGACGAACCAGAAGGGCACCGGCCTCGTGAATTTCACGAACCGATTGCCAATCGCAGTAAAGGTCCGCAGTACCTTTTGCGCCTGTGACGACTGTGTTCAAGAATGGCAGTTTCAAGCTCTCAGCAGCAGCGACCCAGGCCTGACCGGCAAGGCCAGTGATAAGGGTCATTTGCCCTTTACCTACGACATCGAGCGTCGAAATTCGATGTCCGTTCTCGTTCACCAGCCAGGCGTGAGGAAGTTTGGCGCCTGCGCGAGTGGTGGCCTGCAGGTACAGTTCTTTGTCCCGAGCCCAGAGCTCAGCTCCATCTCTTGGGTCAGGCTTAACAGCAGAGGATACGTAGCGCTGATTCAGCTCGACACCTTGAGCGTTGAATTCTCGACTCTTGATTTCCAGCGCCTTCTGCAGGTTCATGCGAACTTCTACACCAGCCGGGCTCGGGTCGCGCATGCGATCAAGCAGCTTGGCGATCGTGTCCACGCCATTGCCGAAATTGAAGCACTCTTTCAGCAGGGCATAGTCCTTGCGGGACTGGTTGGCACGCGCCACGATCTGCTTGCCCACGGGAGCGCGCTCTGCGGTGTAACTTTCCAGCAGATTCGGATCGGCGAATCCTTTGAGGACATAAGCGAGTTTCCAAGCGAGGTTGAAACCGTCCTGCATGCAGGTATTGGAGCCCAAACCGCTGGACGGCGGGTGACGATGAACCGCGTCGCCAGCGCAGAATACGCGGCCACGAGAGTACTCGGTGGCATGTGCCTGGTTTACATACCAGGTCGACATGCGCTCAACCTGGACTTCCAACTTTGGATCGCCGACCAAGAGACGGATTTTCTCCAAAACAGCTTCTGGGGACAGGTCTGGAGCGCCTTTGGCCATGTCGAAGCCCCAGCCTGCAATCCACTGATCCCACGGGCGAATGGCACGCAGCAAGCCCATCCCGATTTCGCCAAAGCCAGCTTCTGGAGTAGCGATCCACTGCAGGATGCTCGGGCGGTGTTCGACGTACTTGCTCAGGTCGGCGTTGAAGATTACGTAGGCGGTTCCGGCCCTGGCCATCTCGCCAACAATCGGCAGATCGATCTCTTTAGCTACTTTTGAGTTAGCTCCATCGGCGCCCACCAGGTACTTCGCTCGGACTTCGTACTCGACGCCGGTCAGAACGTCTTTCATGCGAGCAGTTACACCTTCGGCATCTTGCACATGGCTCAGGTACTCGGTGTTAAAGCTCAGTTGAGCACCGCGGATCGCGGCATGCTTCAGAAGGATCGATTCCATCTCGGGTTGGATGAGATCCAGCATGGTGCAGGGACTGCCTTGGACGTAATCGCCCTTCCGTTTGTCGCCAGTACCCCAGGTGCGCATGCGTGCGATTTCTTCACCGGCCAGGCTGGTGGTGAAAAGCGTATCGCCCATCTGATCCCAAGGTGTGGCTGCTCTGACAACCTCGTCTTCCAGTCCAAGATCACGCACGACCTCCATGGCGCGCTGGTTCGTGATATGGGCTCGCGGCGAGTTCGCAAGCCAATTGAACATGGTGACCATTTTGACCCGTACACCGTAGGTGGCGAGCGCCAAGGCAGTAGTTGCACCAGCTGGGCCAGTGCCGATCACCAGTACGTCGGTATCGAAGCTAGTGGAGGTAGTCATTTATTATTCTCCAGGCATTACTTGTTGATGCTCTGAACTTGCACGCAAGCCCGGAACATGTCCGACAGGTCCCAAAGCCAGCCAGCACGAAACAGCACCGACCTGGCGTTCGAGACATTAAAAATTTGGGAAACGGCGGGCTCTACTGGGACCCGCAGCTCGGGCGAGCGATGCGAATGAGGGGAAAGAGATTCATGGTACCTCCTGATCTTGTATTTTTTTTCAGGCCATCAGAGTGTCTGGTTCAGCGCTATTAGCTGGCAGGCGAGATCACTCAATTTATACTTGCATGCTAGCATGCAAGAAGGATGGTCGCAATCATCTGGAAATGCCTTTCGTCACGCCAAAAAAAGCCACGAGGTGA
Organism: Pseudomonas sp. BP6; assembly: GCF_017875935.1. NCBI lineage: Bacteria > Pseudomonadati > Pseudomonadota > Gammaproteobacteria > Pseudomonadales > Pseudomonadaceae > Pseudomonas > Pseudomonas sp. BP6. The sequence goes on along the minus strand of NZ_JAGINI010000001.1, from coordinate 3,971,876 downwards.
GTTCGTGGCTAAGGGTGCAGCGCGTAGGGAGTGGAGCTACGTCGGCTTCACCAAAGGGCAAAGGTGTAATCAATGTTCACACGAAGCTCATTGTCATCCCGGTGCGTTGCTCCAGGGCCGAAATCATTTCTGTACCAAGCGTGTCTGACCCGGAATGCCACGTCCTTGAACGTGCCGCTTTGGATGACGTAGGAAAGCTCAACGTCTTTTTCCGACTCTTTGAGGTTGCTGCCGCCGAGGTTCGGAAGGTCAATGTTGTCCCCGCTGACGTAACGCAACATCCCCTTCAGGCCGGGAACACCAAGGCCAACAAAGTCATAGTCGTATTTGACCTGCCAGCTTCTCTCCTTGGGGTTCAGGAACTCCGAGCTCAGTGTGCCTTCCGTGATCACCAGCGGTTCGGTACCAAACAGATAGGGCATCGCTGTATCGCCGGTCAGCTGCATGTAGCCAGCGCCGAGACGATGGACGCCGAGCTGGTAGGTCAACATCAAAGCAGTATTGCGGTTATCAACCTTCCCAGCTTTTGCGGATCCATTGTCTTTGGAATCATAGAAGCGGAAGTCGGAAGTGAGCCGGCCTGGGCCCAACTCACGGTTGTCCACGAAACCCAGGTAGTTCTTGTCGTAGATGTCCTCGAGCTCTGCATAGTAATACTTGAGCGTGAGGTTCTTCGACCAGGCGTAATCGCCACCAAGGAAATAAAAGGCATCAGACTCAGCAGCCCCGTTGAAGCGTCCGTTTGGAGCTGAAACTCGCATCTTCTGGTAGTCAGTCGAGTCCCGCAGGTTGATTCGATCCAGCCAACCCGCGTGCAGAGAAAGATCTGTGATGTCTTGCGAGCGTAGGTAAGTGCCGCGGAAGGTTTGGGGCAGTAGCCGTGTTGGACTTGCGAATGCGATCGGTAAAAACGTGCTTACGGTCCCGTACTGAAGCTCAGTTTTGGAAACCTTGACCTTCGCTGTCAGCCCTAGCTCGGAGTATTCCTTAGCAGGCTCCCTAGTGGAGGCAGAGAACGGCAATAGGCCGGTGCCGACACGATCTGGTGAGGAGTCAAGGCGCAACCCCATCATGGCTTGGGCATCCAATCCAAAGCCGACAACCCCCTCTGTAAAGCCCGAATTGAAGTTGACGATGAAACCCTGGGCCCACTCTCGCGCTGCAGCTTGCGGTGTCTGGTTGATGTAGTTGCGATCGAAGTAGTAGTTGCGCAGTGTTACCTTGGCTTTCGAATCTTCCACGAAGCCGGCCGCCTGTAGGGAAGCTGCTTGTGCAGCCAGCAGCCCTGCGAATGCAATTTTTTTTGATTTGCTCATGTCGTGTCTTCTTTCTTGTTTTTGTGATGACGCAATCCCGGTCAAACCACCGAGGCGCTGAGCTCAGGGCGTTTTTTCAGCGATGAGAGATAAAGCAGCGAGATAGCCGCCAGAACGATGCCCGGTGCCGAGGCCAACATCACACCGCTCGCACCGGCCCCAAGGACCATCATTTTTCCTACGACGAGTGGACCGGTCATGGCACCGATACGGCCGACTGCAAGTGCTGCACCGGTCCCGGTAGCCCGCCCATTAGCGGGATAGAACTGCGGAGCGAGGGCGTAAAGGACGCACTGGCCACCCGTTGTGAAAATGCCTGCCAAGAATCCTGCACCGATCATGGTAGGGAGTGAGGCCGCCACTGTAAGGCAGGCCAGAGAAATCAGGATGCCCCCATACACCAGCGCCGACATCGCCCAGATAGGCAGGCGATCCATCGCAACGCCGAGCATCAACGTGCCCATGGCCGCGCCAAGCTGCATGGCCAATACGACGACGCTTGCCTCGCTCGGCTTGAAGCCCTGTCCAATCAGAATGCTTGGAAGCCAGTTGATCAGGATGTAGGTGACCATCAGCGTGAAGAAGAAGCTGACCCACAAGAGCAGGGTTTTCTTCAGCGCACCGCCCTCTACCAAAATGGCTTTGGTGGAGGGAACTTCGATAGTGGAGGTAGCTGAAATTGTTTGCTTGTATACGTCAGGCAGAAAAAGAAGCAGCAGGGGGACAATGACCAGGGGAACAATGCCGCCGACATAGAAGACGAGCTTCCAGCCAGCCCCGAAATCCAGTAGACCAATGGCGGCTGCCAACGCGGCTCCCAGCGGTACACCGCAATACATCAAGCTGACTGCTGTGCCTCGCATGCGCTCACCAGCAGCTTCAGAGGCGAGTGCAATGAGGTTAGGCAACGACGCACCCAGGCCCACGCCTGTAAGGAACCGAGCGAATAGCAACGCGCCGAAACTCCAGGCTACTGTGGTGACGAGAGAGAAGATGCCGAACAGTGCAACAGAGGCGATGAGCACTTTTTTTCGGCCATAACGATCAGCCAGGCGTCCGCCAACGAAAGCTCCTGGAAGCATACCCAGGACGCCAACACTGAAAACCCAGCCCATTTCCAGCTTATCCAAGCTGTACTCGGCAGACATGCCGTGCGCCGCAATCCCAGGGGCTTGGAGATCCAGGCCTTCCATCAATGCAACGAGGAAGCAAAGCGCGATGGTGATGAATAGTTTGGTCTTATCGGTTTTGTCAGTCATAGCGACCCCCTCCGAAGCCCTTCAAAAGGTCTTCAGAAAACACGTGATTTTGGTTTTAGTACCGCCAGTGATGTGGAGTTACGTCAGCTCAGTAATCACTCAAGAAAAGTGAATAGGTGGGCTGATCACTGCGTGTTCGGAGGTGCTGCGATTCGGAAGTATGCGAGGCATTCATGTTGGAGGTTTCTCTTATTGTTGTGATATAGACCCCCTCCTTTACAGGAGGGGGATTGCTGCAGACAGCTTGCGTGGAGCTGTCTGCGAACTCAGCGCTTCAGCAAATCGAGTGCGACGTCGACGATCATGTCTTCCTGGCCACCGACCATACGGCGTTTGCCCAGCTCGACCAGAATGTCTACTGCCTTAATGCCGTAGCGAGCAGCTGCAACTTCTGCATGGCGAAGGAAGCTCGAATAAACGCCGGCGTAGCCGAGAGCGAGAGTCTCGCGGTCAACACGTACCGGACGATCCTGGAGTGGGCGAACCAAATCATCTGCTGCGTCCATAAGAGCGTACAGATCTGTGCCGTGGTTCCAGCCCAGCTTGTCTGCGGCTGCAATAAAGACTTCCAAGGGAGCATTACCAGCACCGGCGCCCATGCCCGACAGGCTCGCGTCAATGCGGTCACAGCCTTCCTCGACGGCGACGATCGAGTTGGCTACGCCGAGGCTCAGGTTGTGATGCGCGTGGATACCGGTGTGAGTCGCCGGATCGAGCACCGCTTTCACGGCGCGGAAGCGTGCACGAATGTCATCCATATTCATCGCGCCGCCGGAGTCGACGACGTAAATGCAGGTGGCACCGTAGCTTTCCATCAGTTTTGCCTGCTTCGCGAGCCCTTCGGGGGTCTGCATGTGGCTCATCATCAGGAAGCCAACCGTGTCCATGCCAAGCTCACGGGCGTATTCGATATGCTGCTTGGAAACGTCTGCCTCGGTGCAATGGGTGGCGACACGAACAACGCGAGCGCCCGCGGTATAGGCTGCTTTGAGGTCGTGCAGAGTACCGATGCCTGGGAGCAGCAACGTTGCAATCTTGGCGTGCTTCACCGCGTCGGCGGCAGCTTCGATCCACTCGATATCGGTGTGCGCGCCAAAGCCGTAGTTGAAGCTGGAGCCTTGAAGGCCGTCACCATGCGCGACCTCGATCGAGTCGACCTTGGCGGCATCCAGTGCACGAGCGATGGCCTGGACCTGGTCCAGTGAGTACTGGTGACGAATGGCGTGCATACCATCACGCAGGGTCACGTCCGAGATGTAGAGCTTCTTACCGTTCATATCTGCGCTCCTCAGGCCTGGCTCATCGACTGTGCCATGCGCTCGGCGGTAGCCAGCGCGGCAGAAGTCATGATGTCGAGATTGCCTGCGTACGCTGGCAAGTAATGGGCAGCACCTTCGACCTCAAGGAAAACTGAGGTCTTCAGGCCACTGAATTTGCCTTGGCCAGGAATGTTCAGTGGGGCAGACTCAGGGATGACTTCAAACTGCACTTTCTGCTTGAGGCGGTAGCCAGGAACATACGCATGCACTGCTGCAACCATTTCTTCAATGGAGGCCTCAACCTGATCCTGGTCCGCAGCTTCAGACAGCACGTAGACGGTGTCGCGCATCATCAGAGGAGGCTCAGCCGGGTTCATGATGATGATGGCTTTACCTTTGGCTGCACCACCGATCACCTCGATGGCTTTCGAGGTGGTTTCGGTGAATTCGTCGATGTTGGCCCGGGTGCCCGGGCCTGCCGATTTGGATGCAATCGATGCGACAATCTCTGCGTAATGCACTTTGGCAACACGCGATACTGCAGCGACCATTGGAATAGTTGCCTGCCCGCCGCACGTAACCATGTTCAGGTTCTGCGCGTTGACGTGTTCTTCGAGGTTCACCACCGGCACGCAATAAGGGCCGATAGCTGCCGGAGTAAGGTCGATCACTCGAATGCCCGGCTTGCACTCACGCAGCATGGCGTCGTTTTTGACATGAGCGCCGGCACTGGTTGCATCGAAGACGAAATCGATGTCAGCAAATTCTGGCATTTTGACCAGGCCCGCGACACCCTCGTGGGTGGTAGCGACGCCCATTCGGCCTGCACGGGCAAGGCCGTCAGAAGCGGGGTCGATACCCACCATCACGGCCATTTCCAGATGCTTTGAATTGCGCAGGATCTTGATCATCAAGTCGGTGCCGATGTTTCCGGAGCCGACGATGGCGACTTTGCGTTTTGTTGTCATTTCTAGATCTCCATCACTCGACACTGAACGACACGCCGACGCGGCCAAGGCCTTCAATTTCGGCTTCAAAATGATCACCTGGACTTACGCCAACCATTGGCCCCAGGGCGCCAGTGAGGATGATGTCGCCTGCTCTGAGAGGCTCACCAAACTCAGCCATTGTGCGGGCGAGCCAAACGGCGGCATTCAGCGGGTTGCCCAGGCACTCAGCACCACTTCCGGAACTCACGACCTCACCATTTTTGGAGAGGCGCATCGTTGCACCGCGCAGGTCAAGGCCATCGATGCGCTGCGCAGGGCCACCGAGTACAAAGCACCCACTTGATGCGTTGTCAGCTACGGTATCGGCGAACTTGATGTTCCAGCCTTCGATGCGACTGCCGACAATTTCGAGCGCCGGGAGCACCCAGCCAGTTGCGGCGATGACGTCTGCAAAGGTTGTAGAAGCGCTAGGCAGGTCGCGCTCCAGAACCAGTGCAATTTCCGCCTCGATCTTGGGCTGAAGAACACGCTCGAACGGAACCACTTCGTTGTCGCCGTACGCCATGTCGGCAAACAGGCAACCGAAGTCCGGTTGGTCTACGCCCAGCTGCGCCTGGACCTTAGGGTTGGTCAAGCCGATTTTGCGGCCCACCAGGCGTTGCCCATTGGCAATGGCGTAGGCTTGGTTCAGGCGTTGAATCGCATAGGCACTTTCCACATTTGTGGCGCCGATGACGTCACGCAGTGGTCCAACAGGCTCGCCCTTTCCTTCAGCTCTGCGCAGATCAGCCGCCAAGCGCTCAAGGGTCTCTTGTGTGATGTTCATGCTGACCTCGATCAGTGGGTGAGGAAGTCGAGAACCATGCGGTTGAACTTGTCCGCGTGTTCCCATTGGGCCCAGTGGCCGCATTTGTTGAAGACATGCAGTTGAGAATTGGGAATGCCAGCAACCAGACGCAGGCCGGTATCCATCGGGACAAAGCGGTCGTTGCGACCCCAAACTACGAGAGTTTCGGCCTGAATCTCGCCGAGACGATGACCGAAGTCGGGGAATTGCTTGAGGTTCGCAGCGAGGCTTGCGGTGAAGTTTTCGAGATGATCTTTACGAGCCAGCATGTTGTCGAGGCGTGCTTGGAACAGCTCCTCCGTGAGATCGCTGGGGTCGTAGACGAAGATGTTCATCATCTTCTTGAGGTTCTCGATCGTTGGCTCGCGGTACAGTCCGTTCAACAGCTTGATACCTTCAGTTGGCATCGACACGAATGGGCTGACCCCACCGGTGCCACCGCCCATAAGCACGAGCTTGCCTACGCGCTCAGGCCAGGTCAGCGTGAACGCCACGGCAGTGTGGCCACCCATGGAGTTGCCGAGCAGGTGTACTTTGTCCAGGTCCAGCTTATCGACCAACCCTTTCAGAACGCGGGCATTAAGATCGGAGCGAGAGCCGGTGCTGACGATCGAATCACTTTTGCTCCAGCCAGGGCAGTCCATGAGGATGATCCTGAAGCCAGCCTCTACCAGTGGCTCGATATTGCGATTGAAGTTGGCCCAGCCGCTAGCACCAGGGCCGGAACCATGCAGCATGACAACCGTTTCTTTGCCTTCACCGCAGTCGTTGTAATGAATATTCAGATCCAGCTCGCCGTCTTGGATGCGAACGAATTTGCTGGTGTCTTTTTCAGTAATTGCAGTCACGATTGATTCTCCGTGAAGGTGAGTTAGCGCTGAGAGTGCGCACTGATAGAGCCGAAGCCTGCGATCCACTCCGGGATCTCTCGGTAATAGCGATCTGTCGCGGTATATGCGCCGTGGGCAGCGAGTGCTGAGAACGCAGCGACCCAGGCCTTGACCTCATGCGTGGATTTACCGGCCAATTCGGAAAGATGTGCGTTGGGGAGTTGATCCAGGTCGCTTAGCAGGTCCTGCTCAACAACGTCGAGGAAGTACTGATCCCACTCAGGGTTCAGCGGATGCAGGGTGGTCTGGTCTTCGACAAACCGCTCAGCTGCAATGACCACTCGTTGAGTGCGAGCGGTACGTTCGTCTTCTGGCAGATTGCGGCCACTTCCCATGAGCCGATCAGCCATCCGGGCATCGACTTTGGCTAACTCTGGAACTGGCGGTTGGTGTGAAAGGCCTCCCGACCCAAGGAACAGCACCCGCTTGTTCAAAGTGCGGGTGAATCGACCGACCGCATCACCCATCAATCTGACTCGTTCGAAGGTAGGCAGGGGCGGGGCCACGCAGTTCACGAAGATCGGCAAGACCGGGTACTTGTCCAAACCGCCAAGAAGAAATTCGAGCGGTTGAGCGAAGCCATGGTCGACCTGCATGCGATACGAAACAGGCATGTCGATGCCATTGCTCAGCAAAGATTCAGCGCAAGCTTCAGCGATGGATTTAGGCACAGAGAGGGTGCCGGCGAGCGAGCCAAAATCGCCGATGGCTTCAGCCGCCATGCCCAGGCAGAAAGGGGGCATAACATCGTAGAAGAAGCCGTTGTAATGGTCTGGAGCGAAAAGCACCACGAGCTCAGGGTCGAAAGCGGCGATGCGTGCACGGGCAGCGCGGACCACCTCATCCACTTCATCGAGCACGTTCTTGGGCGGATCGAAATGCCCGATGAGGGGCGTGTGCGATAGGCAATGCAGGTAAGCGTTCATCGATACGAAACCTTCACGTCGTGCCCCAGTGCAGGCCGCCTCGCACTGGGACGGCATGAGCGTCTCCTCAACTCCCAAAACGGGGGGCAGAGGGGGAACGCCATGCAGGTAGATTTGTTTTTGTCTGCCTAATCATCATGCACGCTAGAATGCTAGCATGCAAGCTTGACGATGCCCGCTCATCGTCGGGTGGATCCTCCCCGTGGCTATGGGTCTCGACGTATGACGAAGCGATGGGTGCAAAAATCTGGTTTACTATCCGAAATGCTAGTATGCAAGCCAGTTAGCGAAATGTTGAACCGTGCACTCAGTCCTAGGAAAACCATACCGATGCAAGTGGCAAACAAGAAGACCGCTATCTATCAGCACATTTTGGAACGCCTACTGAGTCGTAGATATGCGTTCGGTGAAAAAATCCTGGTCAAGGAAATTGGCGAAGAGACTGGTGTCAGTCGTCAGCCGATCATGACCGCGCTGAACAGCCTCCAGGAGAGGGGCTTTGTTGTGATCACAGCCCAGGTTGGATGTGAGGTTGTGCACCCTACACGTTTGGAAGTTGATGACTTCTATCAGATGTTTGCGAACAACGAAGCGCTAATCGCAGGGCTTGCTGCTGAACGTGGGTCCCCTGATGATGTGCTGCGTATGTCTGAAATTAACGACAAAATTAGAAGCATCAACCCAGCGCACAGCGATGCCGCCGACAGCTATCGAACATTGAACGTCGAATTCCATCGCCTGCTGCACGCAATGGCAAAATCGCCAATACTCTCGGCGCGCCAAGTGGCAAATTTTGAGCTGTCCGACTTTTTCATCGTGCAGACCTGTGGCTTCCAAGTGCATTTGGATGCTGCTACTGATGAGCACGATGAGATTCTTGCAGCGCTGAAGACCAGAAACAAAAAGGCCGCAGCCAATGCGGCTGCGAGCCATATTCACAGTGTGGCGAAGGACGTCGTGTCTAAAATGCCTGAGGATGCGAAGCTAGCCTCATAGTGGGAAGGCGAACTCAAGCCATACCGAGTCGCCTTTTGGGCCGTTTTTGACCGCGGTCTCACGCATCCATTTGAGAACGACTCCTGACTTCTGATCGAACGCATAAAAGATCTGGGGGCCTACGGCGAATTTACTCAGCCGATTCCCATCATCGAGGTCACCATGGTCGTAGCGATCGTCGGTGACCTGCTTGGTGTAATAACCCACCAAGCCCAATTGAACCTTGGGATTCGACTGCAGCCTGTAGCCGAGCAGGTAGTCAACGTTGAACACGTTGCCCGAGCGATAGTCGGTGTCGTCGTTCTTCGCGTTGATGGTGAAGGTCGGTGCAATCGATACCTCCCAGTTAGGATGGGGGAACCAGGTCAGGTCGAATTCCTGGGTATAGCTCGCATTACCTGTCGGGCTATTTGCTAGTTTATTACCGTCATAGTTACCTAGTGGGACGAAGGCGCTGAATCCCGTTAGCAAATGCAAATTTTCGGAAGGCGAGTAGCCGACATACAGAGGGGTCAGATACAGCTGCCTAAAACCGGAGTCTGTATCGCTGTTTCCGAACGCCTCAACCTTGATCTTGTTTGCTGATCCGATGATTCCGCTGCTGAGTGTAACGCCGCTATCAAATTTCACATCCCATGTGTGCACCACCCGAATAGCCTGTACAAAGTTCTCCAAGCTAAATCCGGGTACGGAAGATTTTCCGCTGTTCTCTTTAAAGCTGTCCGCTTTGTAGTAGGCGGTGTAACTGTACAAAGAGGTTTCACCTGGAGAAGGCAATATTGCTGGAAGAACAGTTTGTACGCCTAGCGGCCAAACGGTATCCCCATTTTCAGTACCGTAACATAGCGAAGAAACGAGCAAAGAGCAGCCGAGCGCGCTGGCAACGCCAGCGCGAGTTACATAATTTTTCATTGTTATTATCCTATGTAATTTTTACCGCTGAGAGTGGGCACCAATCAGAACGAATGTAACCAGTGCAGGTTCGGTCCCTGGATTTCGCCAAGCATGAATGTTGCCCTGCTGCACTACGATGTCTCCGCTCGCGAGCTCCCTGATCTGGCCGTCGTCCAGTTCGAGGACGAGAGGACCTTTGACGACAATGCCGTAGTCGACTGTCGGAGAAGCGTGCATACCTGGTCGCTCAGGGTCGAAGCATTCATAAAGCCCGAGCAGGTGGCGTTGCTGCTCTGCATGAGCTTCATCGGGATTGAAATCCGAGGACTGGAAGATTGTGTCAGGCGGGAAGCTTACCGCCAGGCATTTAGTTTCTCCGGGCTGAGGCAGCAGTGAAGAGGTGGCTTGAACTGGGTCGTCAAATGCTTCAGGAAGGGTGGGAGGCGCCTCCGTTTGCCAGATTAAAGAGGTAGCGAATCCTGGAATCGCTTTGTATTCATAGGTCTGAGGCGCCAAATCGTCGGAAAGGAACACAGCTTTACCATTCTGCGTTCCCGCAACCACTCGTCTCACTTTCATGTTCGGTCTCCGATTGAGCGCCGCTCGATCGAGCGGCGCTGCTGTTCAGGCCAGGCTGGGATTAATTACAACGTTGGTGAAACCGCCTTTGCGGTCTGCTATTGCATCCATTGCCTCGTTGACCTGTTCGATGGCGAAGACCTCTTGGTCGAATACCGAAAGATCCAAGGTGCCGGCAGCAGCCATTTCGGCCATGTCCTGACCTTCTGCCACAGTGAACCAGAGGGAGCCGATCACGCTGATCTGGAAGCACATGAGTTTGAACATCGGTACTGGCAGATCCTCAGACATACCGCCGATATCCACCATGCGGCCGCCGCGGCGAAGCGCACCAATCGCCTCGACGGTAAGTTCATGAGGAGCGCCCGGGCCAACCGCATCAATGAAGACGTCAGCACCGAGCTCATCGGTGTGCTTCCGAACCCAATCACCCAGTGGCTCGTCGCCGACGGAAATAGTGAAAATGCGATCTGGGGCGAGCGCACGTACGCGCTCTAGCAATTGACGGTTTCGGGCCATCGCGAAGATTTTTGTAGCACCCATGGCCAGGGCAAGCAGGACGGCCCCAAGTCCTAGTGTTCCGGTAGCGCCACTGATCAGCACAGACTGACCAGAACACACGCCTGCTTTTCGAAGGGCCGAATAGGCGGTGCCGAGATAGCCAAACCGACATCCTTGCTCAAAGGATATCGCTTCAGGGAGCTTGACCAAGCCCGACGCTGGCGCGGTCATGTATTGGCACAATCCGCCGTAGGGGTAGTCTTCGAAGATTTCTTGAGAGCCTGGGCCAAACCCGAAGTAGCCCTGGAAGGTGAATGCGGTGCAGTTGATGTGCTGACCGCGCAGACAGGCATGACAGGAGCCGCAGCTACGGCCGGGATTCACGTACACGCGGTCTCCGACTTTGATGCCGTGCACGCCGGCACCTACCTCTTTAACAATGCCAGCGGCATCCAGGCCGTAGACCGCTGGTAGCTTCGGAAGTGGAAGGTAGGGGAACCAGGTGGAGTAGCTCTCGATGACATTGCGAAGGTTGGGCACCAAGTTGCAAGCCTTCACTTCAACAACAACGTCGTGTGCACGTGGTTTCGGGATCTCGATCGAGTCGAGCTGGAACGTCGGACCGACCTTATGCAGACGGGCAGCTTTCATCATGCTCATTTCTATTTTCCTTATTTTCATTGGGCCAATGGCCCTGGGCACTCACAGAGGGAGCCCTAGCTCCAAAGAGCTAAAGCATTCATCTGCTTGGGAAATCGAGTAGGAGAAGGCTCGGCCAGACGGCAGCCTTTAGAGGATGAGGTCACCCGGTAGCGGGATGACAGGAGTGAGAAGTCTTTGCACGCAATGCTGACCATGATGGGCACCGCTGGTTTGTAGTTATGAATTTATAATGCCTCACTAAAATGCTAGCATGCAAGATGTGTTTCGATAGACGGAGCTGAGCGCCTACCGCAATCCATTTTTACCCTGATCCCGATCAGGCGCTGTCATCAGCCTCGCTGATTTGAGGTGTCAGAGTGATTCCGCCGTCTTACATCCGGAGACGTTCCGCTTGGCCAAGGACTCTCATGACTAGCCGTCATCCGAATGGGTCTGCTCCTCGCATGCTAGCCGTTCCGGATCCCATCTCATGAAAGTCAGTGGTCCTCTGATTCCGCTCGTGCACTACATGCCGCACCTTGTGCTACAGCTTGAGTGTCTACACCAGTCATCAGGATGACTTCTTCATCCTGGGAGGTGATGTGCTCAGCGGCATAGCGCATGTCTGCAGCACCGCCGAACTCTTCGAAGCCGATCAGGTTCGGAAGGCTGCAGCGCGAGGGCTCGAGCGATCGCCATACGCTCCACCCCAAAGATGGTTTTTATGTGCTTTCGCATATCCCAAGGCGAAATCAGCTCCCGTGCTGACTCCTAACTAAGTGGTTTGTGAAGAGATCGTAGGTCACGTGATGGAAATACGGTGGCCAATCGGTGTAAATCGTCCCGAATCAATCAGACGCTGATCCTTTGGATAGGGCTGACCGCTGGCGATTAGGTCAGCTATGGAACCTTGCACGCATGTCGATCAACCAGTGGCAGCTTTTACCATCGCCTCGATCAGGGCGATCTGAGCTGCCTGCAACTTGTCAATCGCAGCCTCATCATGGCTGATGATGAACTTCTGAATGGTGCTCAAGTCCTCATGCAGCGCTGACTTAGGTGATAAAAGGGTTATCTCGACAGCCGCGGCGTGCAGAAACTGCGAGCAGAGGTTTCGACCATGGGCGGTTCGACCAGCATACAACGGTATGGTCACGCCATTTTGCATAATCACTGCATACTTAAAGTGCGCATCGTACTCATGCAACCGGGGATGATACTGAGAGACGAAATCTGTGTGGCCGGGATAATCAACGAGCTCACGTCCAAAGTTTTCAGATTGTGTCCTGCCCTTGAGCCGATTACAGCGTTCGCAGCTGACGGCAAGATTCCAAAAGTGCAGGGTGAATCTTGGGTGCTCAGCCCGGGGTAGCACATGTTCTATAGGGCGCGAGTTGCCGCCTTTAAGTAAGGCCTGTCGGCAATAACAACACTGCTCCCCCTGCAGTTGAGCAAGGTGGTCTCGTAGAGCGGACATCAGATCCGATCCGGTTATTGCACCTGCTGGTGTTTGCCACTCAGTCGCGTAGAATTCGGCCCACACATCACGGTTTTCCCTACGCGCAGCATCAAAGAAGCTCTCGTCCTGCATGATCTGCGCTGCATGGGGACGACGCTTCACTCGCCGATGGCATTTGGCCAAGTATTGCGCTTCTTCTACTTGTTGGTCACGCCCGACGGGTAACAAAGTCACTGTCCGCTCTCCCCCGTCTCTTGCGCCAGGGCTTGCAACTGGCCCAATGCCTCGCGAGTTTTTTCGATCAGGTCCAGCTCGCTATCAAGGGATGAGCTGCGCAACTGTCCAGTCGCAGCGTCCACGGTGCGCTGCATGACAGCCAGTTCCTCTTCCAAGCGGGTGACGGTCTGTAGATTTTTATCCTCCGCGTTCACAGCTTTGATGGCCTCGGAAACAATCGCGGCACATCGTTCGTAGACTTGTCGGTTGTTCTCAGTGTGGGTGCCAAAGCCAGTGAATAGCACGCGCTCAACTGAACCGCGATCGTGAATTCGCAGAGGAATCAGTTGCTGATCTTGCGCCACAAAGCAGTGATTGCTGGCGCTCAACGCACTCGTAACCAGAAGAGGGGAGTGAGTCGCAATCACCATGTCGCAATCGAAGTGCTCACACATTTTACTCAGCATGATGGGCAACAAGCGCTGCCAACTCACATGCAGACTTATCTCTGGTTCATCGATCAAAATGCGTGCGTTAGGCGTTGCCGAAACGATGACTTTCACGAGTAACGCCAGCATCTGTTGTTCTCCCGAACTTAGCTCGGAGAATGGCGTGACCTCGCTTCGTGCGCTCATGCGTCCCAGCGCAGGCTGCATAGTCGCTAGAGTATTCGGCTGAACTAAATCGATATTTTCACTGGCGAGATCACTCAGCAACACGGTCGAGCTGATCATTAGGTGGTTGTCTCGAACGCTCGATTCAGCTGCGTAGGGCATCAAGTAGCGGCGTGCCCTGAAGTCCAAGAGCTCCAATCCCATGCTAAAGGCGGCGAGTCGATGAGGGTCGCAATGAATGTCATAGATCTTTTTACCCATGTCCAAGGCTAGCTTCTTCAATGACGCGGTCGAGCCGGTGCCGCGGCTACCCTCGTAGCGAAAAAAAACATCCTCTTTATTCTTTTGGGAGCGATGGGGAAAGCGATCATTGAAACCAAATGCTACACCGATGGTAGCGCACCCTTGCTCAACCGACAGCTCTGCAATCTCACGCAGCAACAAGCTCTTTCCCGCACCATTATTCCCAATCACATAGATCGGCTCGCGGGTCTGTCGCTTAGCGGCTAGCAGCTCTGTGATCACAGTATGATCAAGACCAGAGGCCCAGAGGCGGGGGGATTGAGTGCTCAAATAGTCATGCGCTTGTAGCCGTGCATGGTTCTCCAATACCTCAGTCCTAGATATAAGTGCACACAGGCCCGGTACGTCACGATAACCCTCGCTAAACTCCCGTGTATAGATATTGTACAGACGCTTGTCACTGGTGTTAGTGACCTCCTGCGAGGACCAGTCGGCAGGTCGGTGATCATTCTCCCAGGTCAGGACCAAGCGAGCCGCGAATTCCGCCAGTGCGATCCACCCCCCACGATGATTGGGGGAGAGCAGCGATCGCATGTCTACCATTAGCACGGATTCCCGCGAAGCGTTCGAATGGGCACGCAGCACCCAGGCGCTATGAGACACGGTCACATTACGGCTTCCCGAGGGGAAATCGATCACCGCAACCAACATCTTCGATTCAACGAGCCACTCTCGAATACGTCTAAGCTCGGTTTTGGAAGCGGTCCGATCTAAACCGGGAACTACCACCACACCTTCGAGAAAATTATTGCGGCCCAGCAATGCTTCCAGCATCTGGATTGAGGTATCGGCGGCGGAGGCTATCTGCGGCTGTCGATCGGCAGCAGAGGCACGGTTTGCCAGCTTCCGAGGGGCATTGATTAGAACGAAGTCTCCCCGCGACAGCTGTATGGTATTGAAACTCTTCTCTGCGAGTTGCTTCGTGTTGGCATGCAGGAACTCCATGCGAAGCTCAAATTCAAACTCCCAACCCTTGAAGGATCGAATAAAGGCGGTGGGCCATTCTGGACGGATAGTTGACGTGCCGGAGGGGGAGAGTGATAAGAATTCGCCCGTCAAGGCAAACGCCTCGACCCGCCTGCTAGTTTGACCAGCTAATATACTCGAGAATCTGGCGACCATGCTCAGGTAGCGTGAGCTGGCTCCGAGGTTAGCGGCCGCGCTGGCGAAAAATAGATAATCGAATAGTCTCAGTGCTTCAACAGGCGAGCGAGGTAATTCACTGTCAATGGCCTGGAATGCTTCCAAAAAGAAGAGTCTGTCGATGACCGGTGCAAAAAAATCTGTCCGACGCGGCAAGTCCATGGTGCTAATTATCTCTTCTCGGGTATTGCGCCATTGTGCATCGAATTCATAATCATCTTTTGAGTGAATGAGATCTTTGAAAGGGAATCGCTTGGACGAAATCGATATCAGCTCACGGTCGAGAGCTACAATAAACAGCATCTGCAGCAGGGCTTTGTCCACTTGCAGCTCATCGTTCCGCTCGCGCGAGGCGACGCGCTTCTTCAGTAAACTCCAAAATTTGCCAGCGGAAAAATCCTTTTCATCAAACATCTTGAGCTACCGTTGTTTATTATAATAAATGGAGAATAGTCCGCGCTGTTGGCGGTCGTGCTGTGCTGGTTTTGCTGCGGAGGAAGCCGTTAGCGCGGGCTGGGGCTCAGCTCTTGGTAACCGTATCAATTGCCCTCCTTGCTCAAAAAGCACTAGTTGAATTTGGTTGGCTGGATCACCCGAACCATTCCACAGCCCTGAGTCTGTGGACCACAGGCGCAGCGCAAATCCAGGGCGGGGAGCAAGCGTGCGGCGATCCGAAAGCCCCCTTCGTTATGATTCTGCAATGATAAACCGGCACGGCGTGGGAAGCGAAGTCAGGCTGCGTTGGTATGCGAAACCCCAACTCGGCGATCCGCGGCGAGCAGGGGCATGCAGAACCTAACGATGCTCTTGGATACTTACGCCAAGCACTTAGCTGATTCCGTCGCAGCGATGGCGCGGACGGCAGTCCTACTCCGTAAGTGGTGTTAGCCTGAAAAAAATGGCACATTGCCATTGAATTCTTGTTTTTTACCCTCATCTGCAAGAGGCGCGATTTAACTCGGTCACGGATTAGGGCGATTAAATGTCTTCTGGCTCATCAACCTCGTCACGCAGCAGCACGACTACAACCAATTTGAGCGATCAGGAATTGGCTGTCTGGCTGGATAGATGTCTGACACAAAAGCACCGGGTGGCGTACGTCACTGCGGACTACCTCTGTAAGCTAGTTGATCTCGATGAGGCGAGTCTCGTTTTACATCCCGCTGACCCAGGACCGATAGCAAAATCGAGTCTGAAAAAACTGGTCCCCAAAGGCTTGCTCTACGTTCTGGACATGGGGCTTGAAGCCTTGCTTTCCGCCCACACCGCAGATAGCACGTGGGCATATGTGCTCGTACAGAGTAAGCCCCAGGTGGATGTTTTCATCGCGACCCGGGATGGATTGCTCGGTAGGACCAGTGGTCGGGGACCAGAGATCTCGGAGAAAACGGCACAAAAGGTTTGGGCTGATGCAGGTGCAAGATGCATGTTTGAAGGCTGCGGGCATGATCTGTCAGAGATTGCCTTGTGGACCAAAGCTGCCCGAGTCGGATATTTGGCACACATCGTTGCATCGGATCCAGAAGGGCCACGGGGTAGTCAGACTGATTCGCACCGTCTCGCCAATGTCCCCGATAACATCATGCTGATGTGTGATGAGCACCATCGTCTGATTGACTCGTTCGCACCTCAGTTTTATACCGCCGAAATCCTGAACGAAATGCGCCAGTCTCACCGGGATATCGTACGGAATTATCTAAATTCACTGGCGTTTCCGCGTACTAAAGCGGTGACTTTGCATGCTAATTTGGCAAACGTGCCGACTTACTTTCATGACTCGGAGCTGATTGAGGCCATTGTGGCGACCAGACGAGCCATGGAGCCAGGTGTCGTCCATTACGTGCGCCGCAAATCACAGCGAGATGACCGTCATCTGCCAGAGTTTTGGTACCAATATTTACGGGAGCATGAGCATCATATTCGAGAGCTCGTCACCGGATTCAATTCCAGCAGCGGCTTGAGCACCGAAAGTCTGGCCATCTTCCCTCTGCACCATATTCCTACCTTGGTTCTGGCCGGTCGAGTGATGGGTGAAGCGCAGGCTATTCAAGTCTTCCAGTACGACAAGGTTCGCAAGACCTGGGCGTGGGACCCAAAGGCCACTGCTCCTTCACCAGGTACTTTCAGCGTTAGCCCTTTGCCAGCGGTTCGCGCAGACGAAGTTTTTATAACACTCGAGCTGTCGGCCAGTCTTGATGAGGATTCACTGTCTCCTGAATTCAGGCGCGCGGTCGATTCCGGCGAGATCCCTTGGATTCGTGTGACCACGTCAAAGACAGGAGCCGATTGTATCGGGTGTCCGGAGGATCTTGAGCAGTTTTCGCAAGCTGCGCGCAAAGCAATTGTTCACGCTCAAGACGTGATGCGAGTTGCAAAGGTCCACCTCATCGCGATCAGCCCTGCCAGCACGGTGTTCCGTTTCGGCCAGATGTTACAAGCAGGTCACCACCCCGAGTACGTGGTTTATGACCGCGCAGGTCGCGACTTCAAATTTGTTCCTGCCCTATCGATCACAGGTCATCACGTATCCGCCACTCACGGGCAGCAGTCCATCACTATTCCTCTTCGATAACGAGCCTAATGCCATGAGCCAAACCAAAAGTGCTGAGCTGGTGATCCACGCCGAACGGTCACGCCCTGTTCGATTGAAGGAATCCTTTGAGTCGTATGCGGGTCTACTCGATGGCCTGGCGTCCGACTCTCGAAGCATGCAGCTCGAATACTCGCATTGGGAAAAAGCGCTCAATGCGGTGAATGAGCACATCGCGGTGCGTGATGAGGAAATCGAGGCTGCCAAGGGGGCTTATCAGGAAGTGGCTGAGCTACTCGCTTCCAACCTTTCGTGGCCACCCGAAGCCATATCAATTCTGCCTCAGGGCTCGGTCAGTACCAAAACTTTGATACGGTCGCCTAATGGAAGAGAGAAATTTGACATCGACGCAGTATGCCAGGTGGACATCTCTCGTATCGAAGCCTCCGAACCAATGGCATTTTTTGAATCCATTGGGAAGGCTTTGGTTGATCTGAACGCTGAAGCAAAAAGGCGTTGCTGGAATATCCCTTTCCCACAGCGGTCGTTCTACCTAGAGTTCACGCCATCGGTACCATTGAATACTGTTCCTCGGAATACGTATGAGTCCATGGCTCCGCGCTATCGCGCTGTGCGATACGAGGGAACGGCATTGGCAGTGGTGGATACCCCTACTACAAGCTGGAAGACCTCCAATCCGGCCGGTATGAGCAAGTGGGTGGACGATACCGCCAAGCGTGCGCTGATTCTTGTCCCAGCGATGGAGGCATTGGCGAAGAACCGGGTAATGGATAGCATTGCACCAGTGCCAGATCAAACCGTGGAAATTACCGATACCCTCCGAGTAGCCATTCGCCTGTTCAAGCGTCATCGGGACATGTGCGTTAGGCGTGGCCTCATTGAAGGGGGGACCAAGCCGATCTCGGTGATCATTGTTACCTTACTGACCACTTGCTATGAAGGCTTGGCGGATCTGGGGCGTGTGTTCCAACATCCGGTGGAGGTGCTGAATGAGCTCGCGCTCTACATGCCGCACCTGGTGCTTAAGCTTGACGGCAAGTATCGAGTAGATAACCCCACCGTCGAGGGAGAGAATTTTGCCGAGAAGTGGAATGATGATGGGGAAGAGCGTTTCCGATCCTTTATGACTTGGTGCGATGCGCTGTCAGCGGATCTCAAAACCATTCTGGCATTAACTGAACCACAAGCTATTTCCAAGCGTGTGCGGGAGGTGTTCGGTATTCCGGCGCCGACTGGCGGGGGCGGCGTGTTGCCTACAATAGAGACCCCAAAACCTAAAGCCACTCCGGTTACGACTGGACTCGCTTGAGTAGTGGGGAGAATCAGTTGACTTTGAACTTGGCCCTCATACGCGAGCAATTTCCGGATTTGCTGCCTTCAGCGTTTCGTCGGGAAGGGGGCATCACTGCTTACCAGTTGCAGTTACCTACTTTTCAGGAGGGAAGGGGATTTAAGTGGGCCGAGTTACGTCTGCCTGCCGAATTCCCAGGGTGCGCCAAGGCATTCATTCAGCTCTCCTCCGATGCGGTGCTGAGGCTTCCGCACGTTGACGATAACGGGGCTCTTTGCATGGACGGTGACCCCGGACCAGGCTCGGGCCACTCCGCAGAGGAGAGGGTTCTTTTCCTTCTGAATGCTTACTTGGAGCAGTTTCTCAAGCCTTGGTTGAATGGTAGCTTGGACGAAGCCTTTGAGACGGAAGCAATCAACTACTGGGTTATCGAGGTTGCTCGGGCCCGGTCGCAATACGACCCAGTGACCGCAGTCTGGACCGTAGACCCACCGCCCAAGAAGGCAATGATCAGGAGCGGAATGCTCCTGACGCCGAACAGGATCATCGTGGCCGCCGATGAAGCTCTACGCATCACCAATCGCGTAGTTCAGTCGTTGGGGGCTGAGCAACGTACTGCGGTGTTGATTGCTGACGTCCCGATTTCATATGTGCTTACGCCCAGCACCTGGCCTAAATCTATGGGTGATCTGGAGCGCATACTGAAAGGTCGTCTTCTTCCCGCGGACTATTCACAGTTCCAGATACACCGTAGTCGCCGCGGCCGAGAGATACACCGTGTAGTCTTATTAAGGAATGCTCAATTTGCTTTCGCGTACCTGCTTCCAGGCGGCCCACCGACGGTTCGGGATATTGGGAAGGGTAAAGGTAAACGAAAAAAATCGTTTCCTTCTCCATCCAAAGTACTGCCACTTATTACGTCTCGCCTAGACCCAAACTGGACAGCCGGTCGAGATCAGCATCCAGAGGTTGACCGGCGCCAGGCAAACCATGTTCTGGTGTTAGGAGCGGGAGCTCTAGGGAGTCCGATAGTCGACCACCTCGCCAAGGCTGGAGTCGGCAAGATTTCTCTGGTTGATGCTGACACCATGTCTCCAGCGAATGTCGGGCGACATCTACTTGGCGCAGAGTCTATCGGTGAGAGCAAAGCACGTGCAGTGGCCAAGCGAGTTAATTTGGCCTTCCCTTCGACCGAGGTAGTTCCATACTTCAAGAATACGGCCGCATGGCTGAAAGAAAATTCATTGGCTGATGTGCACGCAGTGCTCGATCTCACCGGTGAGCCAGATGTGAGAGCGCAGATTGAGAACGCTCGACAAAAGCATCCATGCCCGCTGTTGGTAGGTTGGATGGAGCCCTATGTGGCTGCTGCTCATGCTTGTTCTTTACCATCGGGGCAATTGTGGCTACAAGGCCCGATAGATCCGTTGTATGGCTTACAGGCGGTGGTGTGGCCCGATGAAGTGATCCAACAAGAGCCTGGGTGCAGCAGCCGGTTCCAGAGTTACACCGCAGCTGCAGCCGAACACGCCGTCGCCTTGGTTGCTGAGTCCGCGTTGGAGATGATCGATGCAGTCGAACCATTTCCTCCTCGAGTGCGGAGCTGGGTGCGCGGGCAGCTTTATTTGGATAAGCATTGGCCGGGATTGAAGCATAATGAGTGGGCGAGTATTGCATCTGGATTCGAAGGCCTGACCCTGATAAGAGCATTTCCATGAGCAGGGTCTTTTTCTATCCCGACAACAGTAAATACGTGCTGTTTACTGATAACGTCCTGGCACACATGTACAGCTATGCTCAACGTCGGTTCTGGCAGAAGGAAGCTGGAGGGGAGATTTTTAGCCCAGAGCCGGACTCTCACGGGCTGATCATCAGTAACGCCATGGGGCCGAATCCTGCTGACCGGCGAAGCAGGCACGCTTGGAATCCAGATGTAAAAGCCTCTGATAGGAACAGGCAAAGTGAATTCGAACAATACAGGCATGCTGTAGGGTTGTGGCATACACATCCAGAGAGTACGCCATCACCCTCTTGGCGTGACCAGAAAACTACCTGGGACTATCTTGATTCCTTTGAGGGTGACAGGAATCGTTATTTCATGGTGATTATCGGCAACTGCGGCAGCATTCCAGCCATGACTGTCTGGGTGGCTAGCGGCGAATCATCCCGCGACTGGATGCAGTTAAGCGAAGACAAAAGCTCCTCGCAATTGGACAGTCCTAAGAAGGGCGATTGCATTGTGTTGCAGCCCAAGCAGGTAGCTTTTCGTGAGGTAATGCGGAACAGAGGTATTCTACCCTTATGCTGAACGGGTGCCTTAGGCTCTGTCTGAAAAAAGCCGTCGCATACACCGCTTGACGCAAGCCAGCGAGAGCATCGCGGCATAACTTTTTGCGAGCTTGTGAAAGCGCGTGAGGATTCGGCGTTTCTCTTTTAGTAGCCGAACATACGTTCGATAATGTTGCGCTGTCGGTATTTGGGCCGGTCGAACAGCCTGGGTAAGCGTAATGGCGCTGAGTTTCTACGCCAGGTCGTGCATACGATGCACACCGTCTTGGCTGGCAACAGTGTGGCATTCACGAGCAGCCCCGGTATCGCAACGGCACGACCAAGCGGTTTGGTGGGCACATTTTGATTGTGTCTGTCACGAACACGCCATCAAACATCGGCTGACCAAGGTCTACCACCCGTGGATCAATGGCCAGGTCGAGCGCATGAACCGAACGATCAAAGACGCCACCATCAAGGCGCATCACTATCCCGACTTCGCTGCGCTGAAGACGCAAATACTGGCCTTCGTGATGGCTTACAACTTCGCCAGACACCTCGAGTCCTTGAGATGGCGCACTCCCTTCAACCTGGTATTTGAGGCCTGGACGAAAAACCCAGAGCGATTCTCTATTAATCCGCACCAACTCATTCCAGGACCTCACACCTAGTCGCTCAGCCGGTGATCACCTAGGCGAGCTGGCTATGAAGGTTAAACGGATCGATAGTGGGCGGATTTATCACTTATGCTTTGCTATGCAAAGTTGATGAGTCGGGCAGCAGATCACACACGAAAGGCTGGTTGGCTGTGAGGGACGTCACGCAGGTGTGGAATCCCTTTTTGTAAGATAGCGCCTAAATTTACTGGACGACGAAGTGTTGCGGCTTGAGATGAGGTACTATGCAAACCCTTTTTCAGTGCTAGGACGCTTTCATGGCTATTCGCAATATTGATGGGCTTGGTCTTTATTTTAAAAGGGAGGGCTTTCATCCTGAGAAAGCTGGAAGTTCATACTACCCAATGCTGGCCCTGCTGAGTTCTGAAGGCGATATATTGGCCGCTATTGTCTTCAAGAGATTTGATACAGTTTGGCATATAGAAAACGTTGTTGCTACCGCCGGCTTTGGACCTACAATTTATCAAATCCTCATGCAGCTTTCAGGTAGCGTCGGGGTCGCACCCTGCCGCAAAAAAAGTAAGTCGGCAAAGGAACTTATCGTTGAGAAATCCAAGAATATATGGCGGAATTTTCATGGGTCGTCTTTGGTGGTACCTGTAAAAATTGGATCGGACTATAGTGAAGATTACCTGAACTGCAAATTCATCTTGAAGAAAGATGCGTTCAATCTGGAGAGCGCTCAGCGCAATTTGGGATTGATAATTGCTAGGGCCTATTTCGGTAGTTTGAATTTTTTGGCTCGCGCCAAATTGCTCAAGTCTCCAGATAATTATGATGATGAGTTGGAGGCTTTTGCGCGTAATTACATCACCCAGCTTGAGGGGGCAATAATGAGCTTTTTGGAGGGGAGTGTGTCCGTTCATGCAAAAAAAGAGGGTGTCTACTCATCTTAAGCTATCTCGTAAAGCAACGTGCTCCTCAGAAATAAATACGTGATGAGCCATTAATCGTTCAACATGCCGTGGCCGTGATGCTCGTGCTGCTCAGCGCACGCTCAACCGCCTTGACATTAAGCCAGCCGACAAAAAAGATTTGGTTTGAGGATGCTCACTGGTGCTGTAGCCACCTCCCTGTGGCCACGGGTGATGTCGTGATGTAGAGGGCTGGCTGCGTATGCGTGGATCCGTGTGCCAGCCGGGCAACAATATTTCGGTGTATCATCCGGGCAATTTAAGAAAGTGGCACTGCCGCTTGTTTCGCCTCGTGTCTAGAAATTGAGGGCTCATCCTGCGCGTGAGAGGGAAGAGCAACGCCCCAGGGGAAGGCCGGACTGGATGACCGTTCGTATTGATAGACAATGGCCGAAGGTAGCAGTCTTCGATCATAGATACGCCCCAGATTGAATACCACACTGTTTGGTGCGGCGATGATCAGGTGAATTGTCTTAACCCCTCTGGCTGACAGCCCTTTGAGAGCTTGCAGAAATTGTTCTGCCATCGCGCTTTGCTTTTCAATAGACCAGTGGGCATTGGAGGACAGATCGTCCATTTTCATGTGTACGACGGGCAATTCTGGGAAGGTGGTTGCGATGCCAGCCTCGTCTACCGGATAAGAAATCGAAAGGGCTAAGACCACTTCTTTTACGCTGCCGGTGATGGCAGACACAGTTTGCAGTCTTTGATTGTCGTCAACGCCGCTCTGAATCAGGCGCCACTGGCCGCCTCCTAGGCGGTCCCAGTCAAAGACCTTAATTCTGCCTCCTTCGTCATCGAGCAGGCATCCAGTCAAAAAAGTGAAAGGCACGGCCATGAGTCCGCCGTAGACGATCTCAATATCATTTTTATTCTGCCCATCAAGGCGTCGGATCAGATCACCTCTGCCGTCTACCACCTTTTTCAGGGCGATCTCTGGATTGGTGATTCGGCCCTCGGTTACCCCTTCGCGAATGTCGACGAGGATGGTATCGACGTTACCCCCAATGGTGTTCTTAACCGTGGTGTCCAAAGGGCTATCAATTTTGAATAGTCCTTTTTGTTCAAGGGTCAGGACTCGTTGGCGGGCCAACTGCTGACGGTCCTGCAGGTTGAGGTAAATCCCAACCACAATCATGAGTACGCCAACGCCGAACGCAGTCAGGCTGATCCAGGTGGCAGGCCCTCCTGAGGTGTCTACGCTGGCCTGTAGCTGTGTCGAATCGCTTTTATACACAATTTGCCCGACGATCCCGCCGGCAAGCGAGAGGCCTATCACTACAGCACCACTGCGGATCAGCGTTACACCGAGATTTTTGGGGCGAACAAACCAGTCGACTAGCTTTCTTCCCCAATTTAGCAATTCTTCCTTAAGCATAAGTACATCCTTACGGCTGGCTGCCGCAGTCTCACGACTGAGTGCAGATGGTTAATTGATCGAGGTTGATTGCAGTGAAGTTAATAGGAAATTAGCATTCCTTCGGAAAAGCTATAAGTGCTGGTACGAATGATATCAAACTGTCCACATCGGTACGATTTCTTAGGAAATTTTGATTGGTTTTTTCGCCGGTCCTGAATGGGATGGCATCTGGTTTACATGCTAAGCAAGCTAATGATTGAATGATAGGACTTACCCGATAAAGGCTCTTATCATGTCTAAACTCGCTGAATTTCGTGCCCTTGAGCAAAAGCTTGCGGCGCATCTGGCCGAGCTGGAAAGCTTGAAAAATGACAACGCGCTTAAGCAAGAAATCGAATTTGAAGGAAAGCTGCGTTCTTTGTTGGGAGAATATGGTTACAGCTTGCGCGACGTAATTCAGATTTTGGACCCCAGCGCTCGCGCAGAAGTAGCAGTCCTGCCGGCCAAAAATGCTCGAAAACCTCGTCAAATAAAGGTTTTCAAAAACCCCCACACGGGAGAGGTGGTTGAAACCAAGGGTGGGAATCATCGTACACTGAAAGAATGGAAAGCTCAGTACGGTGCCGGTACCGTAGAGTCCTGGCTTTCTTGAGTTGCTCACTGATCCTGTTTCCCAGCAAGGTGGCCCAGATTGGCGGCCACCGACCCTTCAAGGCAGGCAAATGAGTGCTGCCTTGACCGAGTCAGGTGCTGAGCTGGAAGGGGCTTGTGGGATTTTCTATGCATGGCGGATTTTGGAGCGTCGATGAGTACTCGATTCAGAATAACCATTGAAGACTGGGATGGAGACGGAGCCGTCCGCATACCCGATCAAGCCTTGCAAGAGCTTGGCGTTGACGTTGGGGATTCGCTCTATCTGATTGAAGAGTTCGTCGGTACCAGTCGCTGTTTGGTGCTCTCAAAGACGCCAAAAATTCCGGATCGCGTGGACGAGCTATTTGGCGTTTAAATACTTATTGTCATATTCCAATATGCTCGGCTGCTAGCCTGTGTTCTAGTAGCATAGTGAATTCGACACTGCAGATCGCCAGTTGTCTATCCAGGAGGTAAGGGAATGAGCACTGAAGAACTTTATATTTCTATAGATATCGAGGCTTCGGGCCCGATCCCTGGCGAGTACAGCATGCTCTCCCTTGGGGCGTGTGTTGTAGGGCGCCCAGATCAGGCTATCTACCTGGAGCTAAAGCCAGACAGCCCCAAGCACGATCCTGAAGCGGTGGCTGTAACGGGATTCGATCTGCAGGAATTGACAGTTACAGGAATTGTTCCCGTACAAGCGATGCAGAGGCTTGCGGAATGGTTGGCCAATGTCAGTCTGCCAGGTCAAAGAGCTATATTTGTCGGTCTTAACGCTCCTTTTGATTGGTCGTTTGTCAATTATTACTTTCATAAGTATGTGGGGGAGAACCCCTTCGGGTTTGCGGCACTTGATATCAAGGCGTATTACATGGGGGCTTTCAATCTCGATTGGAAGCAGACCAAATCATCGTACATGAGTGCAAATTTGCTACCGCAGTCATCTCCCACGCATAATGCGCTGGATGACGCGCGCTATCAGGCAGAGCTTTTCCAGTTGATGCTGCAGCGTAGGGCAGCGCTGCCCTGATCAGTTGGCCAAGGCGGCTTCCACGCACTTCCCGTCACGGAACAACCACGCCTTGATGCCGTCGGGTTCTGGGGATAGGCCTACAATCACTGCGATCGGGTGAGGTAGTTCCTGCGCGTAGCGTGCTGCGAATCGAGAAAAGCTTGCTATATCTGTGGGAGAAATCGCCGGAACGGTTTGTGGATGTGTATGCCAATACCCCACAAGCCGAAGCCCTTGTGCATTGGCCGATTCAATTTCCCTGCGGCAGCGGTCAGCGTCGAGTTCCAGCCAGGACCATCCAGCGCGGTCTCTTGCATGTGGCGGTGTGGCGAGGCTCATGATCAAACCAGCGGGGTTGGCCAAGTCGACAAACAGTTGACCACCTCTTTCAGTTCTCCACGTTCGTTGTCTGAACTGATCAAGCACTTCGGCAACAGCTTGGGAAACCGACAAGCGAATATCGATGCCAGGCCATTTCCATGCCCACGCTATAGCACTCACTGCTTACCACTCTCCGCATCTGGCCAATCACGTTCAAGCACGATGTGTTGGACTCCATCTGCTAAGGGTGGCCCGCTGTAAGTGCCGTCATGAGTAGGAATGTCCTGAGGTCGATAGATACTTGTGGTCCACATAGGTTTGGTGATCTGCCCGGTAAGACCCCGCAATGCTACTTGGGTAACCATCGACGCCACGTTGGCCATGCCTGAGGCGCCTCCAGGGATGAAGGTTTGGCCACACGCCGGCAGTGGAACCACCCCGCCACCGTTCGGCCACTCGGTGTACTTGAAGTTGAAATTACCAGTGTCATCGAACAAGGGGCGTCCATCATGCTGCCCCTGTGGCGCTAAGAGCGCATGCCCAACAAATGAGTGAGGCTCACTCCACGCTTGCAGGAGATTCCAGCCTGCGGTTTGCGCTTTGCGGAACCACAGGGCTACCTCCGATGACCAGTCTGCAGTGGTGACAAGCACCATGTCTGCATTGTCGAAAATTTCCGGCATCTTGAGCAGCATGAGCTCAGCGAAGTCCATGAAGGCCGTGACCTTAACGGTAGGCAGATCATGCGTAATCTTTTCGGCAAGAGCAGTCGCTTTTGACTGAGCGAGATCGTCGGCCCCTAGTACATGACGTCCCAGATTCGCAGACTCTAGGATGTCAGGGTCGATGAGGACGAGCTCTCCCACGCCCGAGCGGGCCAGTTGTAAGGCAACAGTGCTCCCCAGCGAGCCAACGCCGACCATTACTACTTTGGACTTTTCCAGGCTCTTGGCGGTACCGCTGAGGTCGCGGGAAAGAATGTCATCCCGATCTAACACATTGAGGATGGCGCCCCTCACCAGAACAGGCGAGTGGGATGGCTGATTCTTGCCTGACCATCGCCGAGCTGAGCGAAAGCCATACCAGCGGCCATGGTCTGGTTGTTTACTGTAAGAACGGACATCTAGGCAATACAGAGGCGCTCCTGTGGGGCCGGGTAACTCAAGTACAAGCCACCGATTGGCCAGTGAGCCCTTTCCGGAGAACCAGGCCAGGAATTGCTTGCTATCGTCTGGGCTGAGGTGCGGTGTCAGCCATTCCAGCAAGCGATCAGGAGTTGGACATTGGATATCGGGGTAGGTCAGCAACTTCAGATAGAAGCCTGCGACAGCTGGTGCTTTGATTTTCGCGCTTAACCCAAGCGTACGGTTGATATGCGTTCTGAGTAATTGCACATCCGGTGCAAGCCAGGCGGTACGGGTGCGTCGGCCAGGGCGAGGGTCGCTGGTTGCAAACAGTTCTGATGCCGCCTTAGGCCTCTCCAGCAGCAAGACATCTTGAGGAGAAATATCAAGCTGCATGTTCCAATACGAGGTAAATTCTTTTTCGAATTCAGTGTCACGCAATGCAGGATCTGCATCTGCTCGAACAAACTCAAGAATTGCCCCAAGCCGTACGAGGCAGTCCTGTACCACTGTTTCCGGATCTCCCGTAATTGGCCTTTCGCGGAAACCGTGCAGACAGAGCCCGGATCTAGTGGCATGCGGCCATGCGAGCCAGGGGGACGGCTCGACTTGGATCCTCAGCGAGACCAATGGAAACTGGTTTGGAAACGCTATGCGCAACTGCCTTTCAATGCCGGTGTAGTCGGGTGGGAGAGGCAACAGAAAGCTGGCGGCTTCGCCTTGTTTCCGATCTGTGGTTCTAAGGATCGTAGTCGCAACTTCCTCGCCTATAAATGCGCGAAGCGCGGCGATGCCACGCTCCACGGCCGGGGATAGGTTGGGCTTAACCGAGGCGTTCAACTGGTTTCACATTCGTTTGTGGAGTGGCGTGGCTCGAGCTGCCAAAGATTGCAGTGGCGGCTAAGATGTTTTTGGTAGTCCCAACTTTTCGACCAGCCATCGTCCAGTGCCCCGGAATTTCGTTGTTGACCTCTGTAATCACACTCTGGCCGATCCCGAAGCTTCGCCTCATGACGTTGGCGAATGAGTCAGCGCTGTCGTGGGACTGCAGGCCAAGCATAAAGGCAACCAATGCACTCGCATGCCAATTGTCAAAGGCTTGGCAGTATTTGTGTCCTTCGTCAGGCCTATTCCATTTCTCCGCGAAGTTTTCACCGGGATCTCGAGGGTTCACCACATAGTACTTCCCAGCAAAGACTTTGATCTCCTCAGGTATTTTTTCCACAATCTTGAGGATCGCATCGATCGGGGTCAGTGGAGTGTGATGTGACTCTTTTACCACCTTGAGGTAGGCATGAGTTGCCAAGGTGGTGATCACGGCAGAAATAGGGCGGTAATCCTCATTTCGCGTTTCAATTGCCCATTCATCGCGGTGCCGTTTAAGCAGTTTGATGGTGGCTCGCAAAGGATCGAGCTTGTCGTACTCCTGATACGAGGGAAGGGGCTCTTGTGTGGCAGAGTCCATGGCTCGACTCTCATTGGCCACAAAGCTCTTGAGGAGCTCCAGCGAGATTTTTTGCTCCGAAGCGCTATGTAGCCAGTCGGCATACGGGATTGGGCTACTGGCCTTCCAGCCTGTGACACGGTCAGGTACTTCAAGTTTTCCTTGACCGTTACTCTCATTATTCCCCTGCACCGCACGCGCAGGTGTGATGTCAATGTGGAATCCAGGGTTTTCGTCTGCGTACTCGATACGGATTCCTCGGCGCAGCTGGACAATATCCGATTGCACTCGGCTGCCTTCACGGAAGCGCTGTTCTATAGCTGCTAGAACCGTGTCGGCATCTGCATCCCCGGCATTGGGTAGCCAGACGATGGCATCAGCATCGATCGTGCCGAGATCTTTGGGGGCATCTTTGACTGGATTGATCGTCGTCTTAAGGCGCATTGAACCCTGAGGGAAGATATGCGCACCCTCAAGCAAAGGGTCTTTGGAGGCCGAGAGGATACTCTGCAGCTGTGAGTAGCGATCCTCAATCACCTTGTATTGGCTGGCAGTCAAAGAGATGCTGCTAGCAGCGCGCAGAAGTAGGCGTTCCCAGCTACTGCGCCTGGTTGATTCATCTTTTGTAATCATGGTCGAGTCTCGTCAGAAGTGTGGCCCAAGGTCATAAGGCGTTGGAATGGTCTAATAGCTCCATTCTTTCGCGTGTATAACGCATATGCTTCCTGCTGCTCCGGCGCTGCCAGAACCAATCTCTTTAGATGTACCGGCAATGAAGATGGTAGGGTTGCAGGTTGTAAATTTTTAGCTGATAAATAATGCGCGCGGCCGTAGGATGAAATCCCTAAGGGGTGCTCACAGAAGTGCGCGGTGAAAGTTGTCCAAGACTAGAGCTTGCACCGTTTTTTTTGCTGCCGAATTGACGGCGATTTTTTGACATCGATTTGCTGAATGTTTGATCCTCACCGCACAGGCAGAAGAGCGGGTGTGGATATTCTATCTAGACCAGATTTGATCATGGATCCAATTGGAAGTCAAAGAAGATAATCTTTGATGAATCGTTTCATCTAATTTTGCTTTTGAAGCAAAACATAGTGTTTTCAATTCGTAACTTGTAACTGAGTTTTAGGGGGGTGGTGCGACTTAATATGTCGCACCCGGATTGCCTGCTTGATCTGCTTAATGCTGTTTAAGTGATTCTCATGTTGAAAAAAACTCAACGGCCTAGTGGGGAGAGCGTGGCCCGTGCGCGAGCAAAATTAGCGCGAGGTCTGAAAATGATTTCAAGCATTGTACGTTTTAGCATTGGACAACGCTTTTGCTAGCGAGTGGCTGCAGCTTGTTAATTTTTTCTTGCGTTGTCGAGCGTCTTGCGCGCGCTTTGTATACTGTTTTTAATGCTGGTTGACCTTGGTTTCTACGCTTTCCGTACACACGATCCTCATAATAGGTTTCGTCAATCGTGTGGTAGATGATCGAGTTTGGTACCTCGTTATCATCGAAGCCTACCTCAAGTTTGGCGAGTGCCTCGGTGCGCCATTTCCTAGACCGGTTAGCATGAGGAGGGGTTGATATAATAATTTGTACAATTCGTATTTGCTCATCCCGTTGACAGCATTCCAGAAAATCCAGGAGCGCCCGCGGGGTCGCCAGCAATATTACGCCGAAGGTGAGCTTGGGGTCCCCTTGTTGCTTAGTATGAACCTGGAAGAATGTTTCGCTAGTATCAACTCTAGGCCAACTCTTGTGGCTGGGGTCGACCTTGCCTATAAGAGTGATGACCTCTTCCTGGGGATCTGAAACAAACACGGCTTGAAACCTCAATCGAAACGGAGACGGAGTGGGTCGTACTGATTATTTAGGAGTACAACGAATTTTCTCATATATGCTGTATGCAGCATAGCGTTTGAGTCCACATCAGGGCTTTATCGTTCCTTTTGTGGGTAACAAGATGGAACGCAAGTTGGCGTTTGGCTCCGCGCTTAAGGAGGTGCGGGTACGAAAGGAGATCGCACAAGAGCAGCTGGGGGCGAGCCAATCCTTCGTTTCCACAATTGAGCGTGGCATTCGCAGTCCAACGATCGAAAAAATGGAAGAATTTGCGGAGCGACTAGGAGTGAATCCTGCGACCCTGATTGTCTTGATGCAGGTCGGTCAGGAGGGCGATGTGGACGAGCTTCTGGCAAAAATCCGGGATGAAATCAGAGCGCTGAAGCGGGTAGGGGTTTAGCCGTTCTTCGGCTTATACGAAAAAGCCACCTTGGCCTTTGCGGTTCAGGTGGCTTTTTTCATTTCATGCGCTTATTTGGTGCGAGAATTCGGAAAATTTGAAATTTGTTCGGTTCTCGCTGAAAAATAAGGCTCAGCGCGGACGATCAGTCCCAGCTCAACGCCCCACCCGTCTGATACTCAATCACACGCGTCTCAAAGAAGTTCTTCTCCTTCTTCAAGTCCATGATCTCGCTCATCCATGGGAACGGGTTGGTAGTCCCTGGATACTCTTCCTTCAGGCCGATCTGTGTCAGGCGACGGTTGGCGATGAACTTGAGGTAGTCCTCCATCATCGCCGCGTTCATGCCCAGCACGCCGCGTGGCATGGTGTCGCGGGCGTATTCGATCTCCAGCTGGGTCCCTTGCAGGATCATCTGGGTCGCTTCTTCCTTCATCGCCGCATCCCACAGGTGCGGGTTCTCGATCTTGATCTGGTTGATCACGTCGATACCGAAGTTCAGGTGCATCGACTCGTCACGCAGGATGTACTGGAACTGCTCGGCAACGCCAGTCATCTTGTTGCGGCGGCCCATGGACAGGATCTGGGTGAAGCCGCAGTAGAAGAAGATGCCTTCCAGGACGCAGTAGTAGGCGATCAGGTTGCGCAGCAGCTCTTTGTCGGTTTCGACGGTGCCGGTGTTGAATTCCGGGTCGGAGATGGCGCGGGTGTACTTCAGGCCCCAGGCGGCTTTTTTAGCGACCGACGGGATCTCGTGGTACATGTTGAAGATCTCGCCTTCATCCATGCCCAGCGACTCGATGCAGTACTGGTAGGCGTGGGTGTGGATCGCCTCTTCGAAGGCCTGGCGCAGGATGTACTGGCGGCACTCCGGGTTGGTGATCAGGCGGTACACGGCCAGGGCCAGGTTGTTGGCAACCAGCGAGTCGGCGGTGGAGAAGAAACCGAGGTTGCGCATGACGATGCGGCGCTCGTCTTCGGTCAGGCCGTCCTGGCTTTTCCACAGGGCGATGTCGGCGGTCATGTTGACCTCTTGCGGCATCCAGTGGTTGGCGCAGCCGTCCAGGTACTTCTGCCAGGCCCAGTCGTACTTGAACGGTACCAGCTGGTTGAGGTCGGCGCGGCAGTTGATCATGCGCTTTTCATCCACTGCAACGCGGGCCGAGGAGCCTTCCAGCTCGGCCAGGCCTTCGGCAACGTCGAGGGCGTCGAGGGCAGCCTTGGCACGTTTGACGGCTTCGGAGTCAGAAGCGGTGGCCGCACGGGCCTCCAGGGCGGCGGCACCACCGGCGCTGTCGAGCTTGTCGAGGGTGGCGGTGGCAGCGGCCTGCGCAGGGGTGTTGCCTTTGGCGGCTACTTCGCCGTCTTCTTTGTCGAATTCGTCCCAGCTCAGCATGGTTTGGCTCCTGCTTGAGGGTCGCCCAGAGGCAACCGGTTGGATTTTAAGAATGTGATGCCTGACGCAAGGCCGTAATGGCGAATGGGCAGCTCGAGAGGCTGACTCTCGTTTACATCTGAATGTGTTCTGGCTTGTACCTGGCCAGGCCTCTGGGAGGGGCCAGGACAATTGAATAGGTGCTCTTTTCAGAGGGCGCAAAGTATACCGGAAATCACCTTCGATCGGGGGGCGCGTGTTGCCGGCGAGGGTAACTTTTTCGACCGGTTTGGCATGCGTCGGTTCACGAAATAGGTGGCTTCTTCTACCGGGGGAGAGTGTAGCGCCAACCTATATGTTGTGCCAGTTTAAATTTTAAGGCACATCATATGGTGTTTTGATGAGGGCTGCGTTGTCGGAACCGGCCTCACCGCGGGCTTGCCGGCGATGAGGCCAGCTACCACTAGCTGCGGTGGGTGTGCAGCGTTTCGACAATGTGTGTCTTGGGGTGCTTGCGTGCCTGTTCGACCGAGGTGAAACGGCCGGTTTCGGCGTTGCGACCAATCTTGCGAGATGCCAGTTTTTTCCGCGCCATGGGTTTACATCCTGTTTTGAGAGGTCCTGTTCTTTTACCGAGCTGCGTGAACAGTGGGCAAAGGGCAAGGTTTCTCTGAGGCGCGGATACAAAAATGCCGCGCGGGGCACCGTTGGGCACCCCGCGCGGCATTCAGGCCTTACTGGCAGGCTTCGCAGTCAGGCTCGTCGATCGCGCAGGCCTTTGGCACTGGCGCAGGGCCGGCTGCCTGGACCGGGGCGCTGTCGCCACCGCTGGAAACGGCGTTGAGCTTGCCGGTGTTGATGGTCGACTTCTCTGTGCTGGTCGCGGCCAGGGCACGGAGGTAGTAGGTGGTTTTCAGGCCACGGTACCAGGCCATGCGGTAGGTCACGTCCAGCTTCTTGCCCGATGCACCGGCGATGTACAGGTTCAGCGACTGCGCCTGGTCGATCCACTTCTGGCGACGGGAAGCCGCGTCGACAATCCACTTGGTCTCGACTTCGAACGCAGTGGCGTAAAGGTCTTTCAGCTCTTGCGGGATACGCTCGATCTGCTGTACCGAACCGTCGTAGTACTTCAGGTCGTTGATCATGACCGAGTCCCACAGGTCGCGAGCCTTGAGGTCGCGAACCAGGTACGGGTTGATCACGGTGAATTCGCCCGACAGGTTCGACTTCACGTACAGGTTCTGGTAGGTAGGCTCGATCGACTGCGATACGCCGGTGATGTTGGCGATGGTCGCGGTTGGTGCGATGGCCATGATGTTCGAGTTACGAATACCTTTCTGTACGCGGGCACGTACCGGCGCCCAGTCCAGGGTTTCTTCCAGGTTGACGTCGATGTACTTCTGGCCACGGGCCTCGATCAGGATCTGTTGCGAATCCAGCGGCAGAATGCCCTTGGACCACAGCGAACCCTGGAAGGTCTCGTAGGCGCCGCGTTCATCGGCCAGGTCGCAGGAAGCCTGGATGGCGTAGTAGCTGACCGCTTCCATCGACTTGTCGGCAAATTCGACGGCAGCATCGGAGCCGTAAGGAATGTGCTGCAGGTACAGCGCATCCTGGAAGCCCATGATGCCCAGGCCGACCGGACGGTGCTTGAAGTTCGAGTTACGCGCTTGCGGCACCGAGTAGTAGTTGATGTCGATCACGTTGTCGAGCATGCGCACGGCGGTGTTCACGGTGCGTTGCAGCTTGGCGGTGTCCAGCTTGCCGTCGACGATGTGGTTCGGCAGGTTGATCGAGCCCAGGTTGCAGACCGCGATCTCGTCCTTGTTGGTGTTCAGGGTGATCTCGGTGCACAGGTTCGAGCTGTGGACCACGCCCACGTGTTGCTGCGGCGAACGCAGGTTGCACGGGTCTTTGAAGGTCAGCCATGGGTGGCCGGTCTCGAACAGCATCGACAGCATCTTGCGCCACAGGTCTTTGGCCTGGACGGTCTTGAATACCTTGATCTTGTTGTACTCGGTCAGGGCTTCGTAGTACTCGTAGCGCTCTTCGAAGGCCTTGCCGGTCAGGTCGTGCAGGTCTGGCACTTCCGAAGGCGAGAACAGGGTCCACTTGCCGTCATCGAAGACACGCTTCATGAACAGGTCAGGAATCCAGTTGGCGGTGTTCATGTCGTGGGTACGACGGCGGTCATCACCGGTGTTCTTGCGCAGCTCGATGAACTCTTCGATGTCCAGGTGCCAGGTTTCCAGGTACGCACACACGGCGCCTTTGCGCTTGCCGCCCTGGTTGACCGCAACGGCGGTGTCGTTGACCACTTTCAGGAACGGTACGACGCCCTGCGACTTGCCGTTGGTGCCCTTGATGTACGAGCCCAGTGCGCGCACAGGGGTCCAGTCGTTGCCCAGGCCACCGGCGAATTTCGACAGCATGGCGTTGTCGTGGATCGCGTGGTAGATGCCCGACAGGTCGTCCGGCACGGTGGTCAGGTAGCAGCTGGACAGCTGCGGGCGCAGGGTACCGGCGTTGAACAGGGTCGGGGTCGAGGCCATGTAGTCGAACGACGACAACAGGTTGTAGAACTCGATCGCACGGGCTTCCTTGTCTTTTTCTTCCAGCGCCAGGCCCATGGCCACACGCATGAAGAACACCTGCGGCAGCTCGAAGCGCACGCCATCCTTGTGGATGAAGTAGCGGTCGTACAGGGTCTGCAGGCCCAGGTAGGTGAACTGCTGGTCGCGCTCGTGGTTGATCGCCTTGCCCAGTTTTTCCAGGTCGAAGTCGGCCATGGCCGGGTTCAGCAGCTCGAACTCGATACCTTTGGCGACATAGGCCGGCAGGGCCTTGGCGTACAGGTCAGCCATCTCGTGGTGGGTGGCGCTGTCAGCTACATTCAGGAAGCCCAGGCCTTCGGCGCGCAGGGTGTCCATCAGCAGGCGGGCGGTAACGAACGAGTAGTTCGGCTCGCGCTCCACCAAGGTACGGGCGGTCATCACCAGGGCGGTGTTGACGTCCTTGATGGCCACGCCGTCGTACAGGTTCTTCAGGGTTTCGCGCTGGATCAGGTCGCCATCGACTTCGGCCAGGCCTTCGCAGGCTTCGCTGATGATGGTGTTCAGGCGGGCCATGTCGAGCGGCGCCAGGCTGCCGTCAGCCAGGGTGATGCGGATGCTCGGGTGCGGTTCGACCACGGCGTCGGTGTTGGCGCGGGTGGCACGCTCCTTGGCGCGCTGGTCACGGTAGATCACGTAGTCGCGGGCGACTTTCTGCTCGCCGGCGCGCATCAGGGCCAGTTCGACCTGGTCCTGGATTTCTTCGATGTGGATGGTGCCACCCGATGGCATGCGACGCTTGAACGTGGCGGTAACCTGCTCGGTCAGGCGCGCGACGGTGTCGTGGATGCGCGACGAAGCGGCGGCGGTACCGCCTTCAACTGCGAGGAACGCCTTGGTGATGGCCACGGTGATCTTGTCGTCGGTGTAAGGGACGACAGTGCCGTTGCGCTTGATCACGCGCAGTTGGCCAGGGGCGGTGGCAGCCAGATCCTGGTTGGAATCGGCGGCCTGCGGCACCTTGGCCTGCGGGTTCTCGCGAGTTGTGTCGGTTTGCATGGGTGGGTGTCTCCACAATTTCTATTTTGTTCAGGCGCCCTAGGGGCGCCCACCGTTCCGTCCACTTGCTCGATGGCCCTGCGGGGATGCGCAAAGCATGCGCATCCGCCCGCACGGGCGTACCGACTTCGGGACAGACTCAGGAATAAGGGGCAATGGCTTGCCGCTCCCTGGCCGAAGTCAAAGGTTCTGGGCGGGGCCCAAAATCTGTTGCTGATGGATGCCAGGCCTGGCCTGCAACACCCATGCCCGAACAAGGCCCTGGAAGGGCTTGCCTCGGTCGCCTCCGCAGGAGCGGTTTGGTTGCTGAAATCACTTCAAGTTCCGCCCGGAAAATCGCTTGATTTTGCGGGTTGACTTTTGTGTGTGATTTTGCACGAAACCCTATATCTAGTGGTTCACTGCGATCGGGATACAAGATAATGCGGTATTGGGGGCTTTGCAAGGCGAGCGCCTGTGGATAACGTGTGCGTACTTTGTGAGTGAATGGTGGGTATTCGCTGTAGGCCTTGTGCCAAGTGGTTTGCAGTATTTTTCTGCAACGTGACGCCCTTGGGCAGTTTTTTTCGGGCGCGAACCCTATCACAAAAAACGGTTCAGTCGAGGGGGCGGTAGGGGCATGCCTGAAGATCCTGGTTCCCCCGCGCGCGGTCACCTGTAGGAGCGGGTTTACCCGCGAAAGGGCCGAGCCTGCTGGCCAATCTCCACCTGCCGTTCACCGTTGCCCCCGCCACCGTATTCGCGGGTAAACCCGCTCCTACACATTGATCGGTGGTGGGCACACATCGGGGGTTGGACACAGGCCGTAGTAGCGAGCGTCGCTCGCGATGCGCCGCGCGGGTGGCGCTCGATCTCGCAGGCCCCACCCATCTACAGTCATACTCTCAGCTGCCCTGACACGATCCCAAGAACAAACAAGGCCAAAGTCATGGACCAAACCCTACCCCGCATCCTCATTGTCGAAGACGACCAGCGCCTGGCCGAGCTGACCGCCGAGTACTTGCAGGCCAACGGCTTCGAGGTCAGCGTGGAGGGTGATGGTGCCCGCGCCGCCCGGCGCATCATCGACAGCCAGCCCGACCTGGTCATCCTCGACCTGATGCTGCCCGGCGAGGACGGCCTGAGCATCTGCCGCCGGGTGCGTAGCCAGTATCAGGGGCCGATCCTCATGCTCACCGCGCGCAGCGATGAACTCGACCAGGTTCAGGGCCTGGACCTGGGCGCCGACGACTACGTCTGCAAACCCGTACGCCCACGCCTGCTGCTGGCACGTATCCAGGCCCTGTTGCGCCGCAGCGAAACCGTGGACAGCAAGCGCCAGGACCTGGCCTTCGGTGCGCTGCGTATCGACAACCGCCTGCGCGAGGCGCACCTGGGCGAGCAGTTGATCGAGCTGACCGGCGCCGAATTCGACCTGCTCTGGCTGTTGGCCAGCAACGCTGGGCGGGTGCTGTCCCGTGAACAGATCTTCACCGCACTGCGTGGCGTGGGCTACGACGGCCAGGACCGCTCCATCGACATCCGCATCTCGAAAATCCGCCCCAAGATCGGCGATGACCCGCTTCAGCCGCGGTTGATCAAGACCCTGCGCAGTAAAGGCTACCTGTTCGTCGGCGAGGCACCATGAACAATTCGATCTTTCTGCGCATCTACGGCGGCATGCTGGCCGTGCTGGTGCTGGTGGCCCTGCTTGGCGTGCTCAGCCTGCACCTGGTCAATGAAGTGCGCGCTGCTCAGCACCGCGAGGGTCTGGCCCAAGGCACCTTCAGCCTGATGGCCGACAACCTGGCAGTGCAGAATGAAACCCAACGCAAGCGTTCGCTGCTGATCTGGGAGCGCCTGCTTGGCGTGCCGTTGGCGCTGCAGCCGATGAGCGCACGCAGCCTTGACGGCGGCCAGCGGGCGCGCCTGTACCGTGGCCTGGTGGTGGTCGAGAGGATTGGCCCGCATGCGGCGCAAGTGCTGCGCAAGGTGGGCCAGGAAGACCTGATGCTGGTCGCGCAGATCAAACAGATCAGCGAGCAACTGGCGCGGGCCACCCTCTATTTACTGGCCGACGAGCTGGTGCGCTACCCGGTAACCGAACAGCAGCAACGCCTGGCACAGATCAAGCAGGAAAAAGGCTTCGGCTTTGGCGTCGCCTTGCAACGTATCGAGCGGGTCGGCCTGGACGATGACCAGCGGCGCCGGGTGGAGGAGGGGGACACGGTGATGGCGCTGGGCAAGGATGGTGACTCGATCCGTGTGTTCGCCGGGCTGACGGGCTCGCCATGGGTACTGGAAATCGGCCCGCTGTACCAGCTCAACCCTTATCCGCCGCAGTTGCTGATCCTGATTGCCTTCCTGGGGCTGTGCCTGATCGGCCTGGTGGTCTACCTGCTGGTGCGTCAGTTGGAGCGTCGTGTGTCAGGCCTGGAGATTGCTGCCACGCGCATCGCCCAGGGCAGCCTGGACACCCGCGTGCCGGCCGGCGACGCCGACTCGGTAGGGCGCCTGGCTGCTGCCTTCAATGGCATGGCCGAGCACCTGCAGCGTTCGCTGACCATGCAGCGCGAGCTGGTGCGAGCGGTGTCCCACGAGCTGCGCACGCCGGTGGCGCGCCTGCGCTTTGGCCTGGAGATGATCGAAAGCGCCACGAATGAACAGATGCGTGCAAAGCACCTGGCGGGCATGGACGGGGATATCCAGGACCTCGACAAGTTGGTCGACGAGATGCTGACCTACGCCCGCCTGGAGCAGGGCGCACCGGCCTTGAAGTTCCAGCGGGTCGATCTGGATGCCTTGCTCGATCGGGTGATCGAAGAGCTGGCACCTTTGCGTGCCGAGGTGCGGGTGGTGCGCGGCGACTGCCAGGGTGCGGATACCGAAGGCGCCTGGGTCGAGGCCGAGCCGCGCTACTTGCACCGGGCCCTGCAGAACCTTGTCGGCAATGCCATGCGCCATGCCGAGTCCGAGGTACGCCTTAGCTTTCAGTTGGGGCAGCAACGCTGCCGCATCGATGTGGAAGATGACGGCCCCGGGATACCCGAAGGGGTCTGGGATCGCATTTTCACACCGTTCACCCGCCTCGATGACAGCCGTACCCGTGCTTCGGGCGGGCATGGCCTGGGTTTGTCGATCGTACGGCGGATCATCTACTGGCACGCGGGTCGGGCTACGGTGGGGCGCAGTGCCGCGTTGGGTGGAGCCTGCTTCAGCCTGACCTGGCCGCGGCAGCAGGCACCGCTGTAAAGGTCAGACGCTGACCAGACTCAGCAGGTGGCCGTCCTGCAGGCAGAACTGGCCTTGCAGCTCTGCGCCGTGTCGCCACTGCGGCGACAGGTCGGCAAGCAGGCGCAGGCGCGCCAGGCCTTCGCTGGACCAGTCCAGCACTTCGGCGTGCTCGAAGTAGAAGCGCTGACGGGTCAACGGGTAAAGGGTCTTGAACAGGCTTTCCTTCAGCGAAAAGGTCAAGGTAACGGTCAGGCCGAGCTGACGGCGGTCCAGGCGTTCGAGCTCTGCCGGGATAAGGATTTCACCCATCAGCCGCTCGGCGCGTTCGTCATCCAGCAAGGCTTCCTGATCCAGGCCCAGGCCTTGGCAGCTGTTTTCGTCGGCAACCACCGCGGCGGCCCAGCCCTTGCCGTGTGTGATCGAGCCATGAATACCGGCGGGCCAGATGGGCGAGCGGTCCTCATGGGTGCCGGGGACGTAGTCGCGACCGTCCAGGCGCTGCAGCGCGGCACGGGCACATACGCGACCGGCCAGGTACTCGGCCTGGCGCTTGGCCACCGAGCGCAGCAGGCTGGCACTGGGCAGTACGCCAGCGCGCTGGAAGTCGTCGGTTGCCAGGTGGGCAGGGTCGAAGGCGCAACTGACCAGCACCGCGCCGGGCAATGGGTGGGGCAGGGGCCAGTGGTGCTGGAGCGGGGCGCAGCAGGCGGGAAGTGTGTTCATGGCGGCTATTGTGCCAGCTGTGCAGGCGCTAAGGGAGGTGGCGTGGCAGGATGACTTACCGCAGCCATGAAAACATGGCGCAGATCACAGCGTGATCCGTGTGGGAGCGGGTTTACCCGCGAAGAATACACCGCGGTGGATGGCACGGGCTTCGCCCGTGTTCGCGGGCAAGCCCGCTCCCACAATCGCGCCAGCTTTTAGAAATTGAGCAAGACAGTTGCTGCTACAACGATTGCACAATCTTTTATTTGAACACCTTCTTGAAGAACGCCTGCATATCCGCCCAGGAACGCTCGTCCGCTGCCTTGTTATAGCCAATGTCCGGCCCCCCATGCTCACCATGGCTCAGCCGATCGGCATCGGGGTTGGTGAAGCCGTGCTTGGCCCCTTCAATGTTGACGAACTGGTAGTTGACCTTGGCCGCATCCATTTCCGCCTTGAACGCGTCCACCTGCTGTTGGGTGACCATGCTGTCCGCAGCGCCATGTTCAACCAGGATGTCCGCGCGCACTACGCCAGGCTTGGCCGGCGTTTTGGTGGACAACGCGCCATGGAAACTCACCACGCCGTCCAGTTTCTCTCCACGACGTGCGGCATCGAGCACCACCTTACCGCCAAAACAGTAGCCGACAGCGCCCAGTTGATGCTTGTTCACATTCGGCTGCTTTTTCAACAGGTCCAGGCCCGCGTCGAAGCGCGCTGCGGCTGCGGCCGGATCCTTCATCGCTTCGGCCATGAATGCCTGGGCATCCTGCGGGTGCTCGGTGTGCTTGCCATCGCCATACATGTCGATGGCCAGCGCTTTGTAGCCCAGGGCGGCAAGATCTCTCGCGCGGCGCTTGGCATAGTCGTTCAGGCCCCACCATTCATGCACCACAACGATGCCTGGGCGTTTGCCGTCCAGCGCATCATCGTAGGCGTAGTAGCCGACGAGGCGGTTGCCATCGTCGTCCTGATAAGGAATTTCACGGGTCACTACCGCCGCTTGGGCGAGGGCGGCGCTGCACATCAGGGTCAGGGCCAGCAGGGCTCGCATGTTCACTACTCCTTGTTTTGCTGTCGGTTCGTTCAGCCGGGGTTCAGCCAGGGTTCAGTCGCGGTTCAGGGTGCCCTGATTACTCTAGCTTCCAGACCGAAACAGCGCACCCAACTGGAGTATCCAGCCATGAAAACCTTCAATACCCTGCTTGCCGCCATGGCCGTCTGTGCCGCTGGCATTACCACCGCCCAGGCCGCGGACGACAACTTCGCCAGCCTCACCTACGGCCAGACCAGCGACAAAGTCCGCAAGTCCGGCCTGCTGCAACGCAACACCGACCACCTCAATGCCGACGGTATTATCGGCAAGGACGATACCTGGGGTGTGCGTCTGGGCAAGATCAACGACCAGGGCCGCTACTACATGACCTATGACAATGTCTCGGGCGACCACAGCGGCCTGAAGTTGCGCCAGGAAAACCTGCTGGGCAGCTACGATTTGTTCCTGCCGGTGGGCGATACCACCAAGCTTTTCGGTGGGGGCAGCCTGGGTGTGACCAAGCTCACCCAGGACTCGCCCGGTGCCAGCCGGGATACTGACTACGGTTATGCCTACGGCCTGCAGGCCGGTGTGATCCAGGACATCACCGACAAGGCCTCGGTCGAACTGGGCTACCGTTACCTGCGCACCAATGCCGCGACCGAGGTGGGCGCACATGGCGGGCCGAAGGACGGCACCCTGCGTCTGACCAGCAGCGCCCAGACCTACCTGGCTGCTTCATACAAGTTCTGACGGACGAGCCGCGTTATCCTGTACTGGCCTCTTCGCGGGCACGCCCGCTCCCACAGGTGCTGCACAAACCTCAGAAACCGTGCAGTGCCTTTGGCTTCACAGGTACTGCGCAAACCTCAGAAACCGTGCAGTGCCTTTGGCTTCACAGGTGCTGCACAAGTTTCAGAAGCTGTGCGATTGCTGTGGGAGCGGGCGTGCCCGGGAAAGGGCCGGTACAGGCAATACACATAAGGAGCTGCACATGAAACTGCTGGTGGTCGAGGACGAAGCCCTGCTTCGTCATCACCTCTACACCCGCCTGGGCGAAAGCGGCCATGTGGTCGAGGCGGTCGCTGACGCCGAAGAGGCGCTGTACCAGGCCGAGCAGTACCATTTCGACCTTGCCATCATCGACCTGGGC
The DNA here is from genome assembly GCF_017875935.1 of Pseudomonas sp. BP6. NCBI lineage: Bacteria > Pseudomonadati > Pseudomonadota > Gammaproteobacteria > Pseudomonadales > Pseudomonadaceae > Pseudomonas > Pseudomonas sp. BP6. The sequence goes on along the minus strand of NZ_JAGINI010000001.1, from coordinate 3,930,158 downwards.
CTGCCCGGTATCAGCGGCCTGGAGCTGATCACACGCTTGCGCAGCCAGGACAAGACCTTCCCCATTCTTATCCTCACGGCCCGTGGCAACTGGCAAGACAAGGTCGAGGGCCTGGCCGCCGGTGCCGACGACTACCTGGTCAAGCCGTTTCAGTTCGAGGAGCTTGAAGCTCGGCTCAATGCCCTGTTGCGCCGCTCCAGTGGTTTCACCCAGTCGACCATCGCCGCTGGCCCCTTGGTGCTTGACCTCAACCGCAAGCAGGCCACCCTGGACGAACAAGCCCTTGCCCTCACTGCCTACGAATACCGCATCCTCGAATACCTCATGCGCCATCACCAGCAGGTGGTGGCCAAGGATCGCCTGATGGAGCAGTTGTATCCAGGTGACGAAGAGCGTGACCCCAATGTCATCGAAGTGCTGGTTGGCCGTCTGCGCCGCAAGCTTGAAGGCGAGCACGGTTTCAAGCCCATCGACACGGTGCGCGGCCTGGGCTACCTGTTCACTGAGCGCTGCCGATGATCCGTTCGCTGCGGGTGCGCCTGATGCTGGCCGCCGCAGTGCTGGCGCTGCTGTTCATGCTGGCGCTGCTGCCGGCTTTGCAGAAGGCCTTCAGCCTGGCTCTGCAGGAATCGATCGAGCAGCGTCTGGCCTCTGATGTGACCACGCTGATTTCCGCTGCGCGTATCGAGCATGGCCAGTTGCAGATGCCGACACTGCTGCCGGACGAGCGCTACAACCTGCCCTACACAGGCCTGCTCGGCTATATCTTTGACCGCGACGGCAAACTGGTCTGGCAGTCGCGTGCCACCGCCGAGCGGCACATCAACTACCGGCCGCGCTATGACGGGCGCGGCAACGAGTTTGCCCGCATTCACCAGTCCGATGGCGAAGAGTTCTTCGTGTACGACGTCGAGATTAAACTGCTGGGCGGGCAGAGCGCCGCCTACAGCATTGTCGCCCTGCAGCCCGTGAGCGAGTACAAGGCCACCCTCAATGGCCTGCGCGAAAAACTCTACCTGGGGTTCGGCGCTGCATTGCTGGCGCTCATGGTGTTGTTGTGGGCAGGCCTGACCTGGGGGCTGCGCTCGTTGCGACGCCTCAGCCACGAACTGGATGAAGTGGAATCAGGTGCGCGTGACGGCCTGAGCGGCGAGCACCCACGCGAGTTGCTGCGCCTGACCCGCTCGCTCAACCGTCTGTTGCGCAGTGAGCGTGAGCAGCGCACGCGCTACCGTGATTCGCTGGACGACCTGGCACACAGCCTGAAGACGCCGCTGGCGGTGTTGCAGGGTGTGGGTGAAAGCTTGCAGCAACGCAGCGGCGAGCGCGAACAGGCGCGGGTGCTGCAAAGCCAGATCGAGCGCATGAGCCAGCAGATCGACTATCAACTGCAACGCGCCAGCCTGCGCAAGAGTGGCCTGGTGCGCCACAGCGTACTGCTGCGGCCGTTGCTCGACAGCCTGTGCAGCACCTTGGCCAAGGTGTACCGGGACAAACGTGTGAACGTGGTGCTGGAGTTGCCGGATGCGGCGCAGGTACCGATGGAGCAGGGCGCGTTGCTGGAAATGCTCGGCAACCTGCTGGAGAACGCCTACCGGCTGAGCCTGGGCCAAGTGCGGGTGAGCCTGATGAAGGCGCCGGGGTATCTGACCTTGTGCATCGAGGACGATGGGCCGGGGGTGCCCGCCGACCAGCGCGAGCGCATTCTGGAGCGCGGGGAGCGGCTGGACAGCCAGCACCCGGGGCAGGGCATAGGCTTGGCGGTGGTCAAGGATATCGTTGACAGCTATGACGCCGAGCTGAGCCTTGGCGATTCTCCGCTGGGGGGCGCCGCGTTCAGAATCACCTTCAACCTGGATTGACTCGCAGCCTGTGCCGGCCCATCCGCATGTAAATCCGCGAATGGGCCGGCACAGGCAATCCATAATGGGCGGATTTCCGCCATTCCTCCCTGTACAAATTCCGCCACCGGGCGGAAATCCGCCAATCCGTCCCGGGAATATCGCCCTGTCGTTGGGCATTTATCCCTAGCAAATACGGGCTTTGCACCCTTCATGGGCATTTTGGCACCACCCTTGCTATTGATCCTCGCAGAGGCCTGCCCAGGCAGCTCGAACACAACGACAAATCCCTCCAAGTGCAGGAGGGTTAGCGATTCAGGTGCCCCATTACCCTGGAAAGGGTGAACCGGCACACTTGAGGAAAATTAGCCATGACGACACGTCAGCCGCTGTACAAATCCCTGTATGTTCAGGTGTTGGTCGCCATCACCATCGGCATCCTGCTCGGCCACTACTACCCGGAAACGGGCGTTGCCCTCAAACCCTTGGGTGACGGCTTCGTCAAACTGATCAAGATGGTCATCGCCCCGATCATCTTCTGTACCGTGGTCAGCGGCATTGCCGGCATGCAGAGCATGAAGTCGGTCGGCAAAACCGGCGGCTACGCGTTGCTGTACTTTGAAATCGTCTCCACCATCGCGCTGATCATTGGCCTCGTCGTCGTCAACGTGGTCAAGCCAGGCGCTGGCATGCACATCGACGTCAGCACCCTGAACGCCAGTAGCGTGGCTGCCTACGCCGCCGCCGGCTCGCAGCAGACTACCGTCGGTTTCCTGCTTAACGTCATCCCCAATACGGTCGTCGGCGCCTTCGCCAACGGCGACATCCTGCAAGTGCTGATGTTCTCGGTGCTGTTCGGTTTCGCCCTGCACCGCCTGGGCAGCTACGGCAAGCCGGTGCTGGACCTGATCGACCGCTTCGCCCATGTCATGTTCAACATCATCAACATGATCATGAAGCTGGCCCCGGTCGGCGCGTTTGGCGCCATGGCCTTCACCATCGGCCAGTACGGTGTTGGCTCGCTGGTGCAACTGGGCTATCTGATGGCCTGCTTCTACATCACCTGCCTGCTGTTCGTACTGGTGGTGCTGGGCGGTATCTGCCGTGCCCACGGCTTCAGCGTGCTCAAGCTGATCCGCTACATCCGTGAAGAACTGCTGATCGTGCTGGGTACTTCGTCCTCGGAGTCGGCCCTGCCGCGCATGCTGGCCAAGATGGAGCGCCTGGGTGCCAAGAAATCGGTAGTCGGCCTGGTTATCCCTACCGGCTACTCGTTCAACCTGGACGGTACCTCGATCTACCTGACCATGGCTGCGGTGTTCATCGCTCAGGCCACTGACACCACCATGGACATCACTCACCAGATCACCCTGCTGCTGGTACTGCTGGTGGCTTCCAAGGGTGCTGCCGGCGTTACCGGTTCGGGCTTCATCGTGCTGGCCGCGACCCTGTCGGCTGTTGGCCACCTGCCGGTTGCCGGCCTGGCGCTGATCCTCGGCATCGACCGCTTCATGTCCGAAGCCCGCGCCCTGACCAACCTGGTGGGCAACGCCGTTGCCACCGTGGTGGTGGCCAAGTGGGTCAAGGAAATGGACGACGACAAGCTGGCTTCGGAATTGGCCTCCGGTGGTGCGCCGTTGATCGATACCCGCCCGACCGACGATCTGGGCGTGGCTGAAGGCCCGGCTCGTTGATAGCTAGTTGAAATGAGAAAGGCGACCCAAGGTCGCCTTTTTCGTGTCTGCGCGGTCCCTTGTGACTGTCTTGCTCAATTTCTAAAAGCTGGCGCGATCCCTGTGGGAGCGGGCTTGCCCGCGAACACGGGCGAAGCCCGTGGCCCTCAGCCCAGTACCACTTCCAACACCCGGATGACGTCCGGCTGCGGGTAATGCCACCTTACTTGCACGTCCCAGAACTTCACCCCGTACACCCGCTCGGCCGGTGGTATCTGGTAGGCCGGCCGTGGGTCCTGCGCCAGGCATTGCTCGATCAGTTCCACCAGCGGCTCGCTCAGGCGCAGCGCATGCTCGCGGGCCTGGAGCAGGGCGTTGTCGGCCCAGTGCACGGCAATTGCCACCGGCGCTGCGTTGGCCATCTGGTTGCTGGCGCCAGCGATGCTGTCGGCATAGGGCACATACGGCTTGATGTCCAGCACCGGCGTGCCGTCGAGCAGGTCGATCCCGGACAGCAGCAGGCGCCCGGGCTCCACGCCCTCCAGGCGTACCACCGACTGGCCGATACCGTTGGGCCGGTGGGTGGCGCGGGTGGCGAACACCCCCATGCTCTTGTTGCCGCCCAGACGCGGTGGTCGCACTTTCAGGCGCGGCTTTTCTTCCAGGGCCTGGTGGAACAGGAACAGCAGCCAGACATGGCTGACCTGCTCCAGGCCCTCGACCGCGTCACCTTGATCGAACGGCGGCAACAGTTCGAGTACGCCCCGGGCGGCAGGCGCCAGCTGCGGCTGGCGCGGAATGGCGAACTTTTCCTTGAAACAGGAGTGGACGATGCCGACCGGGACAACCGTATGCTGCATGGCCACTCAGCCGCGCACGCGCAGGGTCAGGCCCTTGAGGAAGTTGCGCATCAACTGGTCGCCGCAGGGGCGGTAGTTGTCGTGGCCCGCCTTGCGGAACAGCGCGCTGAGCTCAGGTTTGCTGACCGGGAAGTTGACCGACTTGAGAATCGCGTGCAGGTCGTCTTCCTTGAGCTCAAAGGCCACACGCAGCTTCTTGAGGATAAGGTTGTTGGTTACCGGCAGCTCGATCGGCTGCTGCGGGCGGCTATCGTCTTTGCCTCGGCGGTAGATCACCAGGCCGTCAAGGAAGTGCGCCATTACCCGTTCCGGGCAGCGCACGAAGCCTTCCTCTTCTTCTTTTTTCAGGTAGGTGGCCAGCACCAGAGGATGCACTTCGAGGCCAGAGAGCCCGATGATCTCGGCCATCTTGGCGTCGTTCACCTTGAGCATGTAGCGCAGGCTGCGCAGGACGTCGTTGTGGTTCATTGCAGCAGAATCCTGTTCAGGTGCCGCGCGTTCCAGCGCGGCGTATTGCTTAGAAACGTTCGGAGGTAGCCAGGTAGCGCCATTGGGCCAAGGGCAGCTTGCCCATCGACACACCACCCAGGCGAATGCGTCGCATGCCTAAAAGCTCCAGGCGCAGGTAGGCGCATAGTTCGGAAATCTGCCCTGGTTGTGGGTTTTTCAATACCATGCGCAGGTGTGTCTCGTTCTGCCAGCTGGCCTTGGCCTTAGGCAATTCGCGGTCATTGCGCATGGCCCCACGCGCCAGGCGTTCCAGCGCCTGGGGGGTGGTTTCGCCGCGCACTTGAATGATGAACTCCTGTTCCAGGCGACGCAGGTCGGCCTCGATCTTGCGGGATACCCGCCAGTCCTGGGTAAACACCTGCAGGCCGCTGGCGCCACGCTCCAGCGGTGCCACGCAGGTCTGCCGGGCAAAATGCCCGTGCAGGGCGCGCACGCCTTCGCGGTGGGCTTCGCTGAGGCTGCCCATGTTCATGCTGGCGCGGGCGACTTCACTGTCCATGCCGGCCGGCTGGTTCAGCAGCAGGGTGACCGGCTCCAGGGTTTCGGCACGGGCGCCCGGCAGCAGCTCGACGCGCTGCTGCTCAACCTTGAATTGCGGCTGCTCGACCACCACACCATCGACCGTTACCCAGCCTCCTTCAATGTACTGCTCGGCCTCGCGGCGGGAGCAGCCGAGCTGCTCGATGAGGCGTTTGGACAGGCGGACGGGTTCGGACATGGGGCAATTCGCAAGGCAGGGAAAGGCCTCCATTGTACCTGCCTGCAAGCGGTAGATGATGGGAATCTGTGTCAGATGCGCCATTTTGGACACATAGCGCGGTACATTCAGGCGCCGCCTCAAGTCACTGTACGCATTAGCCTCATGTGCAGCAGAGGATAGGGCTGGCCCAGGCCGTCGGTTTCCGAACGGCCGATGACCTCGAAACCTTCATGCAGGTAGAAGCCCAGCGCTTTCGGGTTTTGTTCGTTGACGTCAAGGTACTCGGCATTCAGTTCGCTGATGGCATAGCGCAGCAGGCGCTTGCCTACCCCTTGGCCACGGTAGCCAGGTGCGACGAACAGCATGTCCACCCGCCCGTTGGCGACACCGGCGAAACCACAGATGCGCTGACGGTCCTTGCAGCAGACCAGCATCACTGCGTCGAGATAACGGCGCAGCACATGTTCGCGCAGCAGCAGGATATAGCCCTCTGGCAGGAAGTCGTGAGTGGCGCGTACCGAGTCCTCCCACACTTGTACCAGCTCGCTGTAGTCGCACAAGCGCGGGGTTTGCAGCGTCAGTAGCGCAGACATGCCGGTGTTCCTCTGGGGCGATAGGGAAAACATAGCAGGCCAACCACACGTCGAGCCCCGGAGGGTGGAGGTTTATTGAACAGGTCGAAAGGGGCCAAAAAGTAGGGTTGTCGAAAGGCCCGAACAAGTTGAGAAAGTCGAGAAGGTTGAGAAAGCCGAATGCAGTTGAGGGCCGCCTGATGCGGTTCCACACGGTTTGACGAAAAAAGCCCCTGCACCGGTCATTCCCTATGGAGAACGCCGGGGCAGGGGCTTTGCTGGCTTCAGCCGTTTTAGATGGGTTCAGCCCACATGTCGTACTCGTCGGCATCCACCACACGGCAACGCACTTTGTCGCCAGGCTTGAAACCATGGTCGCCATCGATGAACACGCTGCCGTCGATTTCTGGTGCATCGAAGAAGCTGCGGCCAACCGAGCCTTGCTCCTCGACTTCGTCGATCAGCACGTCGATTTCCTTGCCGATGCGCAATTGCAGGCGGGCAGCACTGATGGCCTGCTGGTGGGCCATGAAGCGGTCCCAGCGCGCCTGCTTGACGTCGTCCGGTACTTCTTCCAGGCCCAGGTCGTTGGCCGGGGCGCCTTCTACCGGTGAGTACTGGAAGCAGCCCACGCGGTCGAGCTGGGCTTCGGTCAGCCAGTCCAGCAGGTACTGGAAGTCTTCCTCGGTCTCGCCCGGGAAGCCGACGATGAAGGTGGAGCGGATCACCAGCTCAGGGCATTGCTCGCGCCAGTTCTTGATGCGTGCCAGGGTGCGGTCTTCGAAGGCAGGGCGCTTCATCGACTTGAGCACTTTCGGGCTGGCGTGCTGGAACGGGATGTCCAGGTACGGCAGGATCTTGCCGGCAGCCATCAGCGGGATCACGTCGTCAACGTTCGGGTAAGGGTACACATAGTGCAGACGTACCCAGGCGCCCAGGCTGCTCAGCGCTTCGCACAGCTCAAGCATACGGGTCTTGACCGGGCGGCCGTTCCAGAAGTCGGTTTTGTACTTGACGTCGACGCCGTAGGCGCTGGTGTCCTGGGAAATCACCAGGATCTCCTTGACCCCGGCCTTGACCAGGCGCTCGGCCTCACTCAGCACTTCACCCACCGGGCGGCTGACCAGCTTGCCGCGCATCGACGGGATGATGCAGAAGCTGCAGCTGTGGTTGCAGCCTTCGGAAATCTTCAGGTAGGCATAGTGGCGCGGGGTCAGCTTGACACCCTGTGGCGGCACCAGGTCGATCAGCGGGTTGTGGTCCTGACGCGGCGGCACCACTTCGTGCACCGCGTTGACTACCTGCTCGTACTGCTGTGGGCCGGTGACCGACAGCACGCTTGGATGCACGTCACGGATGTTGCCTTCCTCGACGCCCATGCAGCCGGTAACGATGACCTTGCCGTTTTCCTTGATCGCTTCGCCGATCACTTCCAGCGATTCGGCCTTGGCGCTGTCGATGAAGCCGCAGGTGTTGACCACCACCACGTCGGCGTCCTCGTAGGTGGGCACGACTTCATAGCCTTCCATGCGCAGCTGGGTCAGGATGCGTTCAGAGTCGACCAAGGCTTTTGGGCAACCCAGGCTTACGAAACCTACCTTGGGGGTGGCGGGCGTGGTGGACATGACTAACCTCGGTATTGAATGCAGGTCGCCCGGCCGGAATCGGGGGCGAACTTGACGGGCGCTTTTGGCGCCTCTGATCAAAAAGTGCGCAATTCTAGCGAGCGCAAGGGCGCTTGACCAGCAGAAATACGACGAACGCTGCGCTATGCTTCGCGCCGTTGCGCCGGGGGGCTGGTGGCAAAGTGATTACCAAGGGCCGTGAGGGCCGTTTGCGGGAGGGGGCGATGGTTCAGGCAAGTGGTCACGCTGAGGTAAGGTGAGTTTCCTGTCGGGCTGTGTGCTTAAAAAGCGCTACTGTGGGCTTTTATGTACTTAGCTCAATGCCGCAAGTACATGCTCAGGATCGTTATGAATCGCTCGAAGCAAGGCACGAGCTGGTCCTTCAGGCTCGCGACGGCCCTGTTCCCAATTCCGTAAAGTCCCTACTGCGACATCGATACGTTTGGCAAACGCAGCCTGTGAGAGGCCGGTGGCTTGACGAATCTTTTTGACTTGAACTGCGTCTACGTGGAATTCACGCGAGGGCTGACGCTCACCGCGATCGATCTCATCCATCTGAGTCATGCTTTCCACAAGACGATCGAAGAGATTCTTATCCATTATTTCCACCCTTTGTTTAGTGCGCGAAGCTGCGCTTTCTGACTGCTCGCCAAGGTATCCACGATTCCCTTGCGATAGATCAGAATCATACGGATCTGGTGGGCTGCAGTGACGTGGTAGTAGATCACTCGTACACCCCCACTCTTGCCCTTGCCCTTGGCTGCCCAGCGGATTTTTCTGAGGCCGCCGGTTTCCTCTAGGAGAGAACCTGCTTCGGGATGCTCGGCCAGATAGGCCTGCAAAGCCCGGTATTCTTCATCATCCAGATGCTCCTTGAGATCGGAGGTGAATACTGGGGTCTCGATGAAGATCATGCAGTCCCTTGTGTGCGTCAATGGCGTAGCTGGATGATAGGGGGTTCATCTACGTTGTACAAGGTGACGCTTGTCTCAGCGTGTGATTTTTCTTGATCAGGGGATGAGCGGTATAGGAGAGGTAGGATCAACGTTCAAGTGTAGATTGAGAGTCATCAGGGCAACCCAAGCCCTCCAAACCGAAACCTGCCTTGGGGGCGGGCGTGGTGGACATGACTGACCTCGGTATTGAATGCAGGTCGCCCGGCCGGAATCGGGGCGAACTTGACGGGCGATTTTGGCGCCTTTGATCAAAAAGTGCGCAATCCTAGCGAGCGCAAGGGCGCTTGACCAGCAGAAATACGACGAACGCTGCGCTATGCTTCGCGCCGTTGCGCCGGGGGGCTGGTGGCAAAGTGATTACCAAGGGCCGTGAGGGCCGTTTGCAGGAGTGGTCGATGGTTCAGGCAAGCAGTCACGCTGAGGGCGAGCACGCAGGGAGGCAGGGGGCTTCGCGGTCGTTGGGCCTGCTCGTGGCGGCGGTCGGGGTAGTTTATGGCGATATCGGCACGAGCCCGTTGTATACCCTCAAGGAAGTCTTTACCGGCGGCTATGGGGTCTCGGTCAACCATGATGGCGTGCTGGGGATCCTGTCGCTGATCCTGTGGTCGCTGCTGTGGGTGGTGTCGTTCAAGTACGTGATGTTCATCTTGCGTGCTGATAACCAGGGTGAGGGCGGCACCATGGCGCTGACTGCACTGGCGCGGCGGGCCACGGCGGCCTACCCGCGGCTGCGCACGCTGATGGTGATCTGTGGCTTGATCGGCGCTTCGCTGTTCTATGGTGACAGTATGATCACTCCGGCGGTGTCGGTGCTGTCGGCGGTGGAGGGCGTAGGCCTGGCCTTCGACGGCATCGACCATTGGGTGGTGCCAATTTCGCTGGTGGTGCTGGTGGCACTGTTCCTGGTGCAGCGGCACGGCACCGAGAAGATCGGCAAGCTGTTTGGTCCGATCATGGTTACCTGGTTCGTGGCGCTGGGCGCGTTGGGTGTGCATGGCATCTCGCAGAGCCCGGAAGTGCTCAAGGCGTTCAACCCGGGCTGGGCAGTCAACTTCTTCGTGGTGCACCCAGGCATCGGCGTGGCCATTCTCGGCGCGGTCGTGCTGGCGCTGACCGGTGCCGAGGCGCTGTACGCCGACATGGGGCACTTTGGCCGCAAGCCGATTGCCCGGGCCTGGTTCCTCCTGGTGCTACCGGCGCTGCTGCTCAACTATTTTGGCCAGGGTGCACTGCTGCTGCAAAACCCGGAGGCCGCGCGCAACCCGTTCTACCTGCTGGCACCGGACTGGGCGCTGCTGCCCTTGGTCGGGCTGGCAACCATGGCCACGGTTATCGCCTCGCAGGCGGTGATTTCCGGGGCCTTCTCCCTGACCCGTCAAGCCATCCAGCTGGGCTACATCCCACGTATGCACATTCAGCACACCTCAAGCGACGAGCAGGGGCAGATCTACATTGGTGCGGTGAACTGGACGCTGATGGTGGGCGTGGTGCTGTTGGTCATCGGCTTCGGCTCGTCGGGCGCTCTGGCGGCTGCCTATGGGGTTGCGGTCACCGGTACCATGCTGATGACCACCATTCTGGTATCCGCGGTGATGCTGCTGCTGTGGAAGTGGCCGCCGCTGCTCGCAGTGCCGATTCTGGTCGGCTTCCTGTTTGTCGACGGGCTGTTTTTCGCCGCCAACGTGCCGAAAATCGCCCAGGGTGGTGCCTTCCCGGTGTTGGCCGGCGGTGTGCTGTTCCTGCTGATGAGCACCTGGAAGCGCGGCAAGCAGATTCTGGTCGAGCGCATCGATGAAGGTGCGCTGCCATTGCCATTGTTCATCAGCAGCATCCGTATTCAGCCACCGCACCGGGTCGAGGGTACGGCAGTGTTTCTGACTGCACGCTCCGATGCCGTGCCGCATGCGCTGCTGCACAACATGTTGCACAACCAGGTGCTGCACAGCCAGGTGGTGCTGCTGACTGTGGTCAGCGAAGACCGGCCCCGGGTGCCGGAACATGAGCGTTTCGAGGTGGAAGCCTATGGCGACGGATTCTTCCGTGTGTTGCTGCACTTTGGGTTCATGGATGAGCCGGACGTGCCTGCCGCGTTGAAGCTGTGCCATCTGGAAGGCCTGGACTTCACGCCGATGCGCACCACCTACTTCCTTAGCCGCGAGACGGTGATCGCGTCACGGCTGGAGGGGATGTCGCGCTGGCGGGGCAACCTGTTCGCGTTCTTGCTGAAGAATGCCAACGGCAACCTGCGCTTCTTCAACCTGCCGTTGAACCGGGTGATCGAGCTGGGAACGCAGGTCGAGATCTGAGTGGTTCATACAGCACTGTCAGGGCCGCAGGGCGGCCCTGATGCTTGTCAATTCTGCTCAGTTACGCGGGACTTGCCCTGGCGCGTCTCGATCTCGCCAATCAACCGCTTGGCGAGTGCCGGGTAGTTCTCGTCGAAGTGGTGCCCGCCAGGCAGTTTCAGGCGCTCACCGACTGCTGTGTTTTCCGTGCAACCGCTCTCGTCTGTTTCCTCTACGCCATACACGCAGACGACCTTGGACGTTGGCAGCTTGGCCATTTCCGGCCCGGTTGGGGCTTCCTGGCCTTCCTTGCCCAGCCAACCCTCGACCTCGATCTCGAAGCTGCCACTGCGCGCGAAGGCTAACAGCATCACCGCGTCGATACGCTGCTGGTCCTCGACTGGCAGGCGGTTGTAGATCGCCGGCAGCACGTCGGCGCCGAACGAATAGCCGGTCAATACGAAGCGCTTGGTACCCCACTTCTGCCGGTAGTGATGCATCAGCTCGGAAAGGTCGGCGGCGCTTTGTTCCGGGGTCTTGTGCTGCCAGTAGTAGCGTAGCGTGTCGATGCCCACCACCGGGTAACCCAGCTTGGCCATCTCCCCGGCCACGTCGCGGTCCAGGTCGCGCCAGCCGCCATCACCAGAGAGGAACAAGGTGACCGTGTCTGTCGTTTGCCCGGCCGGCACCTCGACCACCGGCATGGCCAGTGCGTTACCGTCGTGGCCGACCAAGGCTTGGGTCAGTTGCGCCTTGAGCACTTGTGGCAAGTGGATGTCGTAGTCGCTGATGCTGGTTTCGGCGTTGGCCTGGTCGCGCACGAAGGCGGCGCTGGCGTCATCCGGGTTGTCGTTCCAGGCGACGTTCCAGTGGCCATGGGCCGCCGACTTGGGCAGCGGTGCCCGGCAGCCAGGCTGTTCGAGGGTGAAGCCCACGGAAATGGCCCGCGCCTGGTCATCGTTCTGGCTTGCCAGCCAACGCCAGGCCTGAGCGGCACCGGGGCCGATACCGGCGACCAAGGTTGGTTTTTCCTGCAGTTGGGCCAGCGCCTGGTCCATGGCCTGTTGCTGCTTGCTGCAATCATTAGGGGGCAGAGTCACCTGCACCAGCTGGGCTTCACCGGCCTGGCTCAGGTCGAGCAGTTGCTTGCCCGTCAGTGCCTGGTCCTGTGGCACACCGATGGCCACCCGGACCTTGGGGGGCACGCCAGGGGTAACAAGGGTGATGCTGGTGTCATTGATGCTCATTTGTTCCAGGCGTGCCTCGGGGGCCGGGCGCGTCCACAGCCAGAAGGCCAGCGCGCCACCCAAGGCAGCCAGCAACAGGGGAACCAGCAGGTACAGCCAAAAGCGTCGGGTCATCAGCGTTTCACCAATCCAGTCAGGCCGCCTGCAATCAGGGCGGCGGTGTCGGCCAGCGCCACCAGCGGGTCGAGCCCGGCTGGCACGGCCATGTAGCGGGGTTCCCAGTCCGGCTGGAACTTGTCCTTGAAGCGTCGAAGCCCCTGGAAGTTGTAAAGCTGTTCACCACGGCGGAACACCAGCGAACCCAAGCGCTGGGTCAAGGGGGCGCCACGCCTTGGTTGCAGGCCGGAAAGCGGCACCATGCCCAAGCTGAAACGCCCGTAGTCATGGCTTTTGTAGTGCAGGATCAAGCCGATCATCATGAACTCCATGGTCAGCTTTGGCGCTTCGGGGTGCGCACGCATCAGGTCGAGGCTGGCCAGCTCGTTTCCATGGGTCTCCAGCAAGTTGGCGAAAGCTACCGGGCGGCCCTGGAAGCGAATCAGGGCTATGCGGAAGTGCTGCAGGTAGTCCGGGCTGAAGCGTCCCAGCGAGAAGCCTTTCTCGCGTACGCTCTTGCCGCCGAGCCAGGCATCGGAAATTTCCTTCAGCTCAGCCAGCGGGGCGTGGCCGGGCTCATGGATCTCAAGGCTCAGGCCATCGCGTCCGCCGCGGTTCCAGGTGTAGCGCAGGTCCTTCATCTCCTTGCCTTTGGCTTCAAGGTCGAAGCGGCGCAAGTCGACCCGGGCTTCTTCGCCCAGCTTCAATGCGGTCAGGCCGATGTCCATGTAGAACGGCAGGTTCTCCGCGCGCACCTGGTAGAACACTGGCCGTGCGTGGTGCAGGTCGCACAGGTCGCGGAACTGCCAGATCATTTCGGCACGCTCCTGGGCTGGGCCTATCGGGTCGTACAGCGCCACCAGGCTGCGGCCGCGCCGGGCGTACATGAGGAACGCGTTATCACGCGGGTGGAACAGCAACGCCTTGTCGCCAGTCAGCGCCAAGCCACCGTCTGGCTGGTCGGAGGCCTGCAGGATACGGTTGGCGCGTTGCAGCTCTTCTTCATCGGGCAGGTGGATCACCGGCGGCGCTGTGCGCAGCAGCCACGTCAGAGCCACGGCAGCCAGCAGCAAGGCACTGCCCATGGCAGCGCGCAGGCCCCGTGGTGCGTCGGCATCCAGGGTGAACTGCCACCATAGCTGATGGCTGTAAGGGACATCCTGGTAAGCGAACAGCAGCAGCCACACCGATGCGCCTACTGCACAGGCGCTGGCCACCAGGAACACCGGCGAGAAGGGTAGCTCCAGCAGGCGGCTGGGGCGATAGAACGAGCGGCGGAACAGAGCGAGCAGGGCGGCGGTAAAGGTCAGCAGGCAAGCCTCTTCCCAGTCAAAACCCTTCAACAGCGACAGCAGGGCGCCGACCAGCAACAGCACGGTGGTCAGTAGCCAGGCGGCGGACAGGCGCCGACGCAGGCCTTGGGCCAGCAGCAGGCATAGCACACCGATCAGGCTGGCGCCGAAATGAGAGGCATCGATCAGCCGGTGTGGCACCAGGAAGCCCATGTGCTCCAGGCGCGTGTCTATCTCGGGCGTGGCACCGGAAAACAGCAGCACCATGCCGGACAGGAACACCAGAATAGACAGGACCGGTGCGGCCAGACCCGAAGCGGCCTTGATGGCCTGTTGTGCAAACAGCAGGCGCCGGGCTTCATTGGCCAGCAGCAACACGCAGGCCAGCAGCAGTGGCAATACCACATAGATCAGCCGGTACAGCAGCAAGGCAGCGGCCAGCGGTGCGGCACCGAGTTGGTCGGCAAAGGCCGCCAGCAGGATCGCTTCGAATACCCCGACGCCGCCCGGTACGTGGCTGAGCACGCCCGCAGCCAAGGCCAGCAGGTATACCAGTACGAATGCGCCGAAAGGAGGGGCTTCTGGCAGCAACAGGTAGAGCACGGTGGCAGCCGCCCCTACATCCAGCGCGGTAATGAGCAGTTGCAGGGCCGCCAGGCGCGCATTGGGCAGGCGAAGTGTGCGCCGGCCCAGTTGAACGAGCAGGTTATCGGACAACGGTTGCTCGGCCAGGCGTCGGTGGTACAAGCCAATGACCAGCAAGGCAGACAGCACCAGCACGGCGCTGGCGACAGCTGCCAGCAGGCCGGGCGCCAACCCGAGTGCTGTCGAGGCCGCCGGCAGGTTGCTCAATGTCGCCAGGGCGGCCAGGGGCGGCAGCGCGCAGCCCAGTGACAGGCTGGCAAACACAGTCATGCGTGCGACTTCGCCAGCACCCAGCCCCAGGCGTGCGTACAGGCGATAGCGAACCGAGCCGCCAGAGAGCATCGACAGGCCGATGGCGTTGCCGATGGCAAAGGCGCTGAAGCCGCCCAGTACCAAGCTGCGTGCTGGCAGCTTCACGCCGGCATAGCGGCTGGCCGACCACTCGTAGCCCAGCAGGATCACAAAGCCGACCCCCGTTGCCAGCAAGGCGCCCAGCAATGACTGGGTCGGCACGCTGAGCATGGCATCGTGCAAGGCATAGATGTCTAGCTCGTTCAGCAGGTGGCGGCAGGCAATCAAGGCCATCGTGAACAATAACAGGGTCACCATCAGGCCTATGGGCTGGCGGTAGCGACTCAGGCGTTCGAGTAAGGGCAGACGCTGCACAGCACCGGGTAGTGCCGTAGCGAGTGGCACCGCAGGTTCGGGATTGTGCGAAGTCATGAGTTGCCCCGGGCATGCAGCGCGAGGTGAGGGAAAGGTGCGGCCAAGTGAAAGTCCCTTAGGAAAACGTATCCAATGGTACTCCGGCCTCAGGCGTTTGCAGCGGCTTGGCAGGGTTAAAGATAGTTCATCCAGGGCGCGACATCTCAAGCCTGCGGAGTGGCATGAGGGAAGGGAAAATCGAGGTGGCAAAAGTCAGGAGGGTAAAAAGCAACAAACCCCGCGCTGCTTACACAGGCGGGGTTTGTTCTGACGAATATGGTTGCGGGAGCCGGATTTGAACCGACGACCTTCGGGTTATGAGCCCGACGAGCTACCAGGCTGCTCCATCCCGCGTCAGTGGGGCGGATTCTACAGTGTGTAGGTTGTATGTCAAGCGCTAGGCTTTGATTTGTCGATGTTTTTTCGAAAACGCTAACCAACAGGCAAAGAAAAAGGCCACTGTGTTAACAGTGGCCTTTTCTTGAATCTGGTTGCGGGAGCCGGATTTGAACCGACGACCTTCGGGTTATGAGCCCGACGAGCTACCAGGCTGCTCCATCCCGCGTCAGTGGGGCGAATTCTACAGCGTACGGTTTATATGTCAAGCGCTAGGCATTGATTTCTCGAGCTTTTTCGAAAAAGCTTTTCTGCGGGCAAAGAAAAAGGCCACTGCGTTAACAGTGGCCTTTTCTCGAATCTGGTTGCGGGAGCCGGATTTGAACCGACGACCTTCGGGTTATGAGCCCGACGAGCTACCAGGCTGCTCCATCCCGCGCCTGTGAGATCGAATTCTACGGATTTGCGCTCCGATGTCAAGCAATTGTTTTGGAAAAACCTTTTTTGTTCAAACCCTTAGCGCTTGATAACAGTATCCAGCTCAGGCACGGCGGGGCTTTCAGGCCGATTATCGTGTAGTCAGGCCGGTGAGCTGTTTCAGAGCAGGGCGCATGCGATACTATCTGTATGAATTTACAGTGCTGACGGTCGTCCATGTCCTTGCGCAAGATCATTCACGTCGACTGCGATTGTTTTTACGCTGCGATCGAGATGCGTGACGACCCGCGCCTGGCCGGCCGGCCCATGGCGGTGGGGGGCTCGCCCGACCACCGCGGGGTAATCGCCACCTGCAACTATGAAGCGCGTGCCTATGGAGTGCGCTCGGCCATGTCGTCACGGCATGCGCTGAAGCTCTGCCCCGATCTGTTGATCGTCAAGCCGCGCTTCGAGGCCTACCGTGAGGCCTCACGGGAAATCCACACGATCTTTCGCGACTACACGGAGCTCATCGAGCCTTTGTCGCTGGACGAAGCCTATCTGGATGTAAGCGAAAGCCAGTGGTACTCGGGCAGCGCCACGCGCATCGCCGAGGACATTCGCCGGCGGGTTGCCCGTACCCTGCATATCACCGTGTCGGCTGGTGTGGCGCCTAACAAGTTTCTGGCCAAGATCGCCAGTGACTGGCGCAAACCCAATGGACTGTTCGTGATTACCCCTAATGAAGTGGAAGCGTTCGTTGCCGCCTTGCCAGTGGCCAGGTTGCATGGGGTGGGCAAGGTGACGGCCGACAAACTGACGCGGCTGGGCATCGAAACCTGCCTGCATTTGCGTGAGTGGTCACGGCTGGCGTTGGTGCGCGAGTTCGGCAGTTTTGGCGAGCGGTTGTGGGGGCTGGCGCGGGGGATCGATGAGCGTGCGGTGCATAACGACAGCCGACGCCAGTCGGTGAGTGTGGAAAACACCTACGACGCCGACCTGCCAGACCTGGCCACTTGCCTGGCGCGGCTGCCAGAGCTGCTGGACAGTCTGAACGAACGCATCGCCCGCATGGACAGCAGCTACCGGCCAGACAAACCATTCGTCAAGGTCAAGTTCCATGACTTCAGCCAAACCACCATGGAGCAGGCGGGGGCGGGCCGGGACCTGGAGAGTTATCGGCAGTTGCTGGGGCAGGCGTTCGCCCGTGGTGGCAAGCCGGTACGCTTGCTAGGGGTAGGGGTGCGATTGCGTGACTTGCGGGGTGCGCATGAACAGCTGGAGCTGTTCCCGCCTAATAAATGAAAGGGGCTGCAATGCAGCCCCTTCTGTTAATGCACGCCCGGATCGGCCACCAACCGGCCAGTGGCCTTGGTCAGCGACTGCAAGAACTCCTGCTGCAGTTCCGGATCATTGCGGGTCAGCTCGATCAGGCTCTGTTCCATTTCACTGGCTTCCTCTTCAAGGCCCAGCTCGGACAAGCGCTTGACCCGGTGCACCCACTGGCCGACTTCATCATCTTCGAGGTCATCGAAGATCAGTTCATGGGCCTCAAGCAGCTTGTTGCGCAGGGTGGCGCTGACCAGCAGGCTGGCATCGCCTCGTACCGCATTGTCCTCGTCATGTACCTGCAGGTGCAAGGTACCGACGTGGTTGAGGTTCTGCTCGGAAAACGGGCTGTCGAGCAGGTTCAGGCGCAGCACGCCGTTACGGTCGGTGGTCAGCTCGTGGGTCATCTTGCCGGCCTTGACCTCCACCAGGCGCTCGCTCCAGGGCAGGCTGGTGAATTCCTCGCGCTTGCCTTTTTGCACTTCGCTGATCCCGGCCAGGTTCTGCTGGGCGCGACCGTTGGATGGCACGTTCATGAACGGGTTGAGCCCATCCACGCCATAACTGAGCCAGTCGTGCGTGATGCTTTGCGGCAGGTTGCCCAGGGCGAAGACGTTGACCACATTGGCGCCGACGCCCGCCACCACGGCCACTGCACCCAGCGGGATCTCGTAGATCTCCCGCCAGGGCTGGTAAGGCGTGTAGCGGTCATAGCGACGGGTCACTTCGAATTCGGTGACTTCGAAGCGCTTTTGCTCGTGCACGCGCACACGTCGCTGCGGAAGCTCCATCACCTTCGGCTCGCCGACATCGATCTGCAGGGTGTGCTCGAGCAGTTTGCGCTCGACGCGCTCCTCATGGTCGCTGCGCTGGGACATCTGGTTGGCGCAGCCGCTGACGAGCAGGGTGCCGCACAGTGCGGCACTCCCCAGGGTAAAGGTACTTCGCTTGAACATGATCACTCGTGCATTGGTTGTCAGCGGCGAACGCGGGCCTGCAGGAAGGTCAGCACTTCATTGAGCGGCAACGTCTGGGCGTCCTGCTCGGTGCGGTGCTTGTACTCCAGGTTGCCTTCGGCCAGGCCGCGATCGCTGACGACGATGCGGTGTGGGATGCCGATCAGCTCCATGTCGGCAAACTTGATGCCTGGGCTGGTCTTCTTGTCGCGGTCGTCCAGCAGCACTTCATAGCCGGCGGCAGTCAGTTCGGCATACAGCTTGTCGGTTGCGTCGCGGACCACGTCGGTTTCGTAGCGCAGCGGTACCAGGGCAATCTGGAACGGAGCCAGGGCGTCGTTCCAGATGATGCCTTTGTCGTCATAGCTCTGCTCGATGGCAGCAGCAACCACGCGGGACACGCCAATGCCATAGCAACCCATCGACAGTACGACCGGCTTGCCGTTCTCGCCCAGCACCTGGCACTTCAGCGCCTCGCTGTACTTGGTGCCCAGCTGGAAGATGTGGCCCACTTCGATGCCGCGTTTGATAACCAGGGTGCCTTGGCCGTCAGGGCTCGGGTCGCCCTCGACCACGTTACGCAGGTCGGCGACCTGCGGAACCGGCAGGTCGCGCTCCCAGTTCACACCGAAGTAGTGCTTGTCGTCGATGTTGGCGCCAATGCCGAAGTCGCTCATCAGGGCAACCGAGCGGTCGATGATGATTTCCAGTGGCAGGTTGAGCGGGCCGAGCGAGCCGGCACCGGCGCCAATGGCATCGCGCAGCTCGGCTTCGGTGGCCATGACCAGCGGGTCGGCAACCTGTTCCAGCTTGGTGGCCTTGATTTCGTTCAGTTCGTGGTCGCCACGGACGATCAGGGCAATCAGCTTGCCCTCTTCGGCGCCGCGCACGATCAGGGTCTTGACGGTCTTTTCGATCGGCAGGCCGTGGTTCTCCACCAGCTGGGCGATGGTCTTGGCGTTCGGGGTATCGACCAGGCGCAGCTCCTCGGTAGGTGCTGGACGCACGGTTTCACGCGGGATGGCCTCGGCTTTCTCGATGTTGGCGGCATAGTCGGAACTGTCGCTGAAGATCACATCATCTTCGCCGGACTCGGCCAGTACGTGGAACTCGTGCGAGTAGCTGCCACCGATCGAGCCGGTGTCGGCCTGCACAGGGCGGAAGTCCAGGCCCAGGCGGGTGAACACATTGCTGTACGCCTGGTGCATGCGATCGTAGGTTTCCTGCAGGGAAGCCTGGTCGGCATGGAACGAGTAGGCGTCCTTCATGATGAACTCGCGGCCACGCATCAGGCCGAAGCGCGGGCGGATCTCGTCACGGAACTTGGTCTGGATCTGGTACATGTTGAGTGGCAGCTGTTTATAGCTGGACAGCTCGTTACGGGCCAGGTCGGTGATCACTTCTTCGTGGGTTGGGCCGACGCAGAAATCGCGCTGGTGGCGGTCTTTCACGCGCAGCAGCTCAGGGCCGTATTGCTCCCAGCGACCGGATTCCTGCCACAGTTCGGCGGGCTGGATGCTCGGCATCAGCACTTCCAGGGCGCCGGCGGCGTTCATTTCCTCACGCACCACGGCTTCGACCTTGCGCATTACCCGCAAGCCCATCGGCAGCCAGGTGTACAGGCCGGAGGCCAGTTTGCGGATCATGCCGGCACGCAGCATGAGCTGATGGCTGATGACCACTGCGTCGGCAGGGGTTTCTTTCTGGGTGGCGAGCAAATATTGACTGGTGCGCATGGTTAGCCGTGTCGATTGCCTAAGACGTTGAAATAGCCCCGCATTGTACGGGGGGGAAACGAAGGCGTACAGGATGCCCCAGGGCGTGACACTTGTCAGCCAAGAAAAAGCCCGGCGTGATTGCCGGGCTTTTTCAGGTGCGGGGCACTGCAAGCCAGGCTTACAGGATGCTCAGCGGGTACTCCACGATCAGGCGCAGTTCGTCGATCGACGAGGAGCCGTAGTACACACCGTCGCTGGAGCGGTAGGTGGCCTGACGCACGCGGAAGCTCAGGTCCTTGGCCGGGCCGCTCTGCATCACGTACTTGACGTCGATGTCGCGTTCCCATTCCTTGCCGCTGTCGGTGGTGCGGGTGGTGGCACCGGTACCGCGAACGTAACGGGTCATGAAGGTCAGGCCAGGTACACCGAACTCGGCGAAGTTCAGGTCGTAGCGCGCTTGCCAGGATTTTTCGTCTTCGGCGTTGAAGTCGGAACGGGCAACGGAGTTGGCCAGGAAGACGGTACCGCCACCGTCCACGCCGTACGCGTAATCACCGTCGCCGCTGACTTTCTGGTAGGCCAGGGTGAAGGTGTGGGCGCCAATGTTGTAGGCGCCCGACAGGCTGGCTGCGATGTTGTCCAGCTCATTGGTGCCGTCGGACTTGCTGACGTAGGCGCCGGTCAGGTTGTTGCCAATCGACTTGGTGTCATAGATGTTGAAGTCGAACACCAGGCCTTGCTTGTCGCTGATCGGCAGCGCCCAGTTGATGTTGCCGTACCACTTGCGGAAGTGATCTTCGACACGCGAGTAGTAGACGCTGGTGCTGAGGCTGTCGGTAATGGCGTAGGTGCCACCAAAGACGTTGGCTTCAGTCAGGTTCAGGCTGTCGTGATAGGTCTGAGCCTGGGCGTTGAGCGCGGTGAAGTGACCGGCATGCAGGGTCAGGCCATCGATTTCGTTGCTGGTGATCAGGCCGCCTTCAGCCACTTCCGGCAGCAGTCGGCTGTCGTCGGTAGCCAGTACTGGCAGGGCGGTGAACTGGTCGCCGAACTTGAGCACGGTGTTGGAAATGCGCATTTTCACTGCGCCGCCGCCTTCGGAGTAGTCGTCTTGCGAACGGCCGTCGGCACCTGTCGGGAACAGGCCGGTGCCGGCGCGGCCTTTACCGCTGTCCAGCTTGAGGCCCAGCATGCCGATGGCGTCGATACCGAAGCCTACGGTGCCTTGGGTGAAGCCCGACTCGAAGGTGCCGAGGAAGCCAAGGCCGGTTTCTTCAACGCGGCTCTTGCCGCTATCGTTGTTACGGAAGTCACGGCTGAAATACAGCATGCGGGTCTTGACGTTCAGCTTGCTGTCTTCGATGAAACCTTTGGACTCGTCCTGTGCCGAGGCCATTGCCAACTGCGAGGTCCCTGCCGCAACGGCCAGGGCGATCATGCTCCACTTCATCACGCGCATCGTGATTTGCTCCTTTGGTTTTTAGGAAGAGTACCGCTGCGTCCAAGTCTTTTAGTTATATGGGGCAGCTCTTTCTTGTTATGTCGGCGAAAATGTATAGCACGCAGACTGTTGTTGGCGATATGGCTATAAGCACTCTTTGCGGAACTTTTTCACCGTGTCGCTTTTAAGTATTTCCATGTCGCAAATCACGCCCCGGTTCAGGGGCCGTATAACCTCAGCGCTGTTCCTGTCACCGTAACGAATCTGTAACTGCCGATTCCGGTTGAGGAAACTCCCTGGTAACCCATGTCGCTGTTGTTATTTGTCGCGTACACCTGCTACTGCAGATGTCGTGCCGACTTGGCGTGAAGGGAATGCAACAAGCGTGCTCAAAATTCGCAACAGTTCATGAAATTTTCACAAAACCTGCTACCGAGGGTCGGAAAGTCCCGTAAATGCGGGACGAAGGCTGTTCGCGTGACTTTTGCGATCGAGAATCATTAGAATTTAAAAAGCTGCCTTTAGAGTCAGGGTGTTACCGTAACTTGTTCATCCGGCGTCGTTTGTGGGGTGGCGGGTGTGGGGAGGGCGGGCAGGCGGCCTCATTTTGGTGCGAAAAGTAGCGCTGTGTTACCGGGAGTGTGCAAGGTATCCTTGCTGGCCTGTTTTCCGCCTGACGCGGGATGGTATTACCTGAAGGAGATATGCCGTGTTCGTCCTCGATTCGCGTTTGCAGCAGGATTCGTTGGTGCTGGGGGAGTTTCCGCTTTGCCAGCTGCTGCTGAGCAAGGATGCCAATTACCCATGGTTCATTCTGGTGCCCAAGCGCGCTGGTATCAATGAGCTTTTCGAGCTGGATGCGGCAGAGCAACAGCAGTTGTGGCAGGAAACCACCCTGTTGGCAGAAGCGCTGAAGGCCAGCTACGCAGCCGACAAGATGAACGTGGCTACCTTGGGCAACGTGGTCAGCCAGTTGCACATGCATGTGATCGTGCGCCAGCGCGACGACGCTGCGTGGCCGGCTCCGGTATGGGGCAAGTGTGCACCTGTAAGCTACACCGATGATCAACTGCAAGCTGTTCGCCAGCGCCTGCGCGGGCTGCAACTTGCTGGTTACCAAGAGGCCTGAGATGACACTGGAAATGCGTATGGTCGAACTGGAAACCCGTCAGGCGTTTCAGGATGACGCTATCCAGGCGCTGAATGACGTGGTGGTGGAGCAAGCGCGGGTGATCGAGCGTCTGCAATTGCAGATGGCCGAGCTGATCAAGCGTCATGAAGAGATGGTTGGTCAGTATGGCAGTGAAGGGGAAGAGGCGCCGCCTCCCCATTATTGAGTGCTTCCAGGCTGCTATCGCCGGCAAACCAGCCACCACAGGTATGATGCTGCCCTCAGGAGCAGCGCGGACCTTGTGGAGCCTGGCTTGCCGTTGATAACGTCAGCCGGTCAGCCGTTGGTCAGCGGCGGGTTACCGCAACCACGTCTTCGGCCTGCAGGCCCTTGTCGCGGTGCATCACCGAAAACTCCACGCGCTGGCCTTCGACCAGGATGCGGTGGCCCTCACCGCGGATGGCCCGAAAGTGCACGAAGATGTCATCACCCGAGTCGCGGGAAATGAAACCAAAGCCTTTCGATGTGTTGAACCATTTGACGGTGCCGGTATCACGGTTGCCGGCGTCCTGTGTCACGTGTTGACTGCTGCGCGCCTTGCGCGGGCTGCGAGCAAAGCCCACGGCCAGATGCATGGCCACGGCCAGCGCCGCACAGACCAGGGCTGCCAGGTTGCCCATTTCCGGGCGGGCCAGGAGTGTCAGGGTCTGTAGCACGACGGCAACCACCAGCAGGGCGCAGGCCAGGTGCTGCAGTTGTTGCCGCGCGCCGCGATGATACAGTGGCACCACCGGCGCCAGCACCAGGTTGAGCAGGCCGAGCAGGGCCAGGTAGACCGCTTCGGGTTGTTGCAGGAAGGGTGTCGCATCGGTTTTCAGGCTGGGTATGAGCGATAGCAGCAAAGCTGCCACGCCCGTCACCAGATGGACGATCTTGAACATGGGGTTGGCTCACTGTTGATAAGGCCGATCACAGGAAGAGCTGGCAGCACGGTGCGCATGAGGTATAGGGCGCGAACACGTTGCAGGCCAGCCTATGCACCCGGCAATGACAGTCCGCACGGGTGGCACAGTGCCTATTTAACAGTAAAGCCGCAGCCTACTCAAACCGCAGGCCGCCCAGCGGGCGATGTGTTGCACCATGTCACATGCTGCATGCGCCAAGTGTTGCTACAGTGGTCGGAGTCCGCTTGAGTCTCAAGCCTTATGGAAAGGGGAGCTTCATGGCAATCGATATCGGTATCAGTGAAGAAGATCGCAAGTCCATCGTCGATGGGTTGTCCCGCCTATTGTCGGATACCTACGTGCTGTATCTGAAAACCCATAACTTTCACTGGAACGTCACCGGCCCGTCGTTCCGCACCCTGCACCTGATGTTCGAAGAGCAGTACAACGAACTGGCGCTGGCAGTCGACTCGATCGCCGAGCGCATCCGTGCCCTGGGCTTCCCGGCACCGGGTTCGTATGCATTCTATGCACGGCACTCGTCGATCAAGGAGGAGGAAGGTGTCCCCCCGGCAGACGAGATGATCCGCCAGTTGGTTCAGGGGCAGGAGGCCGTGGTGCGCACTGCGCGCAGCATTTTCCCTGTGGTGGACAAGGTCAGTGACGAGCCGACCGCAGATCTGCTGACGCAGCGTATGCAGGTGCACGAGAAAACTGCCTGGATGCTGCGGGTACTGCTCGACGGCAACTGAGGCTTATCGAGCAAACAGCCCCGGTCGGTATGTCCGGCCGGGTTTCTCATGTTGTGCAGGAAGACTTTGCCGCTGCTTTAAGCTCGCCCGTCAGCGCTTCATAGGCCACCTGGTACCTGTGACGAGGAGGTGTGGCGCATGATGCAAGCGAGCAAGCGTATGGTTGGCCAGGGCAGTTGGCCAGGAAAACAGTGCATTGACCCGTTCAAGGCGGACTTCGACATGTTGCAGACGCAGCCGGTGTCACGTTCCGTGCGGCTCAACGGCTTTTCTACCTGTCTGCGCCTGGAGGCTGTCTACTGGGATATCCTGGAACGCATCGCCGCCGCCAACCGTTGTTCGGTCAGTGCCGTGTTGTCCTACGTGGACCGTGAAGTGCACCTGCGCCAGGGCGGTGTGCGCAACTTCAGCGGGCTGATCCGGGTAATCTGCGTGGCGTGGCTGCAGGACTCGCCAAGTGCGCGCTGATCGCCTGGCGGGCTGCGCAGTGCTTGCTAACCATATATAATCCCGCTTTTTGCTGCCCCGGCAGCCAGCGTTATGGTTGACGAGAGACACCCATGCCCCTTTATGACTATCAATGTGCGTCCTGCGAGCACCGCATGGAAGTGCTGCAGAAGATCAGCGCCGCGCCGCTGATCGATTGTCCGGCCTGTCAGGCACCGGCACTGAAAAAGCTGCTGTCGGTGCCAGGCTTTCGCCTGAGCGGTAACGGTTGGTACGAAACCGACTTCAAGACCGGGGCGAAAAAGAATCTGGCAGGCGGCGACAAGGCCGACTGAGTTGAATGCTGTGACCGGGTCTTGCAGTATTAGCCCTCCGGGCGGCCAAGGCCTCCACCGAATACACGAATCACGAGAAGCGAAACCACCATCATGATGCGCAGCCATTATTGCGGCCAACTGAACGAGAGCCTGGACGGCCAGGAAGTCACCCTTTGCGGCTGGGTCCATCGTCGCCGCGACCACGGCGGGGTGATCTTCCTCGACATCCGTGACCGCGAAGGCATGGCCCAGGTCGTGTTCGACCCGGATCGCGCCGAAACCTTCGCCGCCGCAGACCGCGTGCGCAGCGAATATGTCGTACAGATCACCGGCAAGGTCCGCAAGCGCCCTGAAGGTGCGGTGAATGCCAACATGGCCTCCGGTGCCATCGAGATCCTCGGCTACCAGCTGACTGTGCTCAACGAGGCGGAAACCCCGCCGTTCCCGCTGAACGAGTACTCCGACGTCGGCGAGGAAACCCGCCTGCGCTACCGCTTCATCGACCTGCGTCGCCCGGAAATGGCTGAAAAGCTGCGCCTGCGTTCGCGCATCACCAGCAGCATCCGTCGCTTCATGGACGACAACGGCTTCCTCGATGTCGAAACGCCGATCCTCACCCGTGCCACTCCGGAAGGCGCGCGCGACTACCTGGTGCCAAGCCGTACCCATGCCGGTAGCTTCTTCGCCCTGCCGCAGTCGCCCCAGCTGTTCAAACAGTTGCTGATGGTCGCCGGCTTCGACCGCTACTACCAGATCGCCAAGTGCTTCCGTGACGAAGACCTGCGTGCCGATCGCCAGCCGGAATTCACCCAGATCGACATCGAGACCAGTTTCCTCGATGAAAGCGAGATCATGGGCCTGACCGAAAGCATGATCCGCAAGCTGTTCAAGGAAGTGCTCGACCTGGAATTCGGTGAGTTCCCGCACATGACCTTCGAAGAGGCCATGCGCCGCTACGGCTCCGACAAGCCAGACCTGCGTATTCCGCTGGAACTGGTCGACGTTGCCGACCAGTTGAAGGATGTCGACTTCAAAGTGTTCGCCGGCCCGGCCAACGATCCGAAGTGCCGCGTTACTGCCCTGCGTCTGCCAGGCGGCGCCAGCATGCCGCGCAGCAAAATCGACGAGTACACCAAGTTCGTCGGTATCTACGGTGCCAAGGGTCTGGCCTACATCAAGGTCAACGAGCGCGCCAAGGGCGTCGAAGGCCTGCAGTCGCCGATCGTCAAGAACATCCCTGAGGCCAACCTCAACAACATCCTCGATCGCGTTGGCGCCGTAGACGGTGACATCGTGTTCTTCGGTGCCGACAAGTTCAAGGTGGTCAGCGAAGCCCTGGGCGCGCTGCGTATTCGCCTGGGTCACGACTTCGAGCTGCTGACCTGCGAGTGGGCGCCGATGTGGGTCGTCGACTTCCCGATGTTCGAAGAGAACGAAGACGGCAGCTTCACTGCTCTGCACCACCCGTTCACCGCGCCGAAGTGCACCCCGGAAGAGCTCGAGGCCAGCCCGGCCACCGCCCTGTCCCGTGCCTACGACATGGTTCTGAATGGTACCGAGCTGGGTGGCGGTTCGATCCGTATCCACCGTAAAGAGATGCAACAGGCGGTATTCCGCCTGTTGGGTATCGGGGCAGAAGAGCAGGAAGAGAAGTTTGGCTTCCTGCTCGACGCTCTGAAGTTCGGGGCGCCGCCTCACGGTGGCCTGGCGTTCGGTCTGGACCGTCTGGTCATGCTGATGACCGGCGCCCAGTCGATCCGTGAAGTGATCGCGTTCCCGAAAACCCAGAGCGCCGCGTGCGTCATGACCCAGGCCCCTGGCATGGTCGACGCCAAGGCCCTGCGCGAGTTGCACATCCGACTGCGCGAACAGACCAAGGTCGAGTAAGCAGTCCCCGGGCGCATCCACATGGATGCGCCTTTGCGTTTCGACGCAGGTATTTTCCCGTCCCGCCCCGTCATGGGGCGGGGCTGTTTGTGATTCAAAGGATTCGGAGTCGTTATGGCTGGTCATTCCAAGTGGGCGAACATCAAGCACCGCAAAGAGCGCCAGGATGCCAAAAGAGGCAAGGTCTTCACCAAGTGGATCCGTGAACTGACGGTCGCTGCCAAGCAGGGTGGCCCTGATCCGGCATCCAACCCGCGCCTGCGCCTGGCGTTGGACAAGGCCCTGGGCGCCAACATGAGCCGCGACATCATCGATCGCGCCGTGGCCCGTGGTGCCGGCACCAACGAAAGCGACAACGTCGAAGAGCTCAGCTACGAGGGTTACGGCCCGGGTGGCGTGGCGATCATGGTCGAAGCCATGACCGACAACCGCAACCGTACCGCTGCCGCCGTGCGTCATGCCTTCACCAAGTGTGGCGGCAACCTGGGTACTGACGGCTCGGTGGCTTACCTGTTCGAGCGCAAAGGCCAGATCAGCTTTGCCCCGGGCGTGGAAGAGGACGCGTTGATGGAAGCGGCTATGGAGGCCGATGCCGACGACGTGGTGGCCAACGACGATGGCTCGTTCGACGTATTCACTTCGTTCAACAGCTTCTATGCCGTGCGTAACGCCCTGGAAGAGGCTGGCTTCAAGGCCGCTGACGCGGAAATCGTCATGCAACCGACCACCAGCGCCGAGCTCGACCAGGACGGTGCCGAAAAGGTGCTCAAGTTGATCGACATGCTCGAAGACCTGGACGACGTGCAGAACGTCTATTCCAATGCCCAGATTTCCGACGAGATCATGGAAAACCTAGGCTAAGGTGATTTGGCATTTTGTGCCAACGCTGAGCGTTTGATAGCGCCTGTGCCGGCCCTTTCGCGGGTAAACCCGCTCCTACAGGTATTACGCCCATTTCAAATGTGGTGCAGTAACTGTAGGAGCGGGTTTACCCGCGAAAGGGCCGGCGCAGTTTGTAGAGATGCATCATTTTTTCGACGGGCTTTATGACTCTGATTCTAGGTATCGACCCTGGCTCGCGCATCACCGGCTATGGCGTGGTACGCCAGACTGCCCGTGGTTGCGAGTACGTGGCGTCGGGCTGCATCCGCACCGGCAGCGGTGAGCTGCACGAGCGGCTGCAGATTGTTTTTCGTGGTGTCAGTGAAATCATTGCCCAGCACGGCCCGGTGACCATGGGCATCGAACGGGTGTTCATGGCCCGCAACGCCGATTCGGCGCTCAAGCTTGGCCAGGCGCGGGGCGCGGCTATCGTCGCCGCCGCCGAGGCTGGCCTGGAGATCGCCGAGTACAGCGCCACCCAGGTCAAGCAGGCCGTGGCCGGCACAGGTGGTGCCAACAAGGAGCAGGTGATGATGATGGTCATGCACCTGCTGAAATTGACGCAAAAGCCGCAGATTGACGCTTCCGATGCCTTGGCCATCGCGCTGTGCCACGCACACACCCGCTCCAGTCTGGTGCCGCATGGCTTGACCACCGCGCGGCGACGCGGCGGGCGCTTGCGTCTGTAAGCGCTTCATGCGCTGATACACATTTTGTTCGGGTGATACGTTCACCTGCTGCATTTGCTGATAGGGTTGAGCGGTCTTTGACCGGCTCCCCGAGAGGAAGGATCGGAACGTGATTGGACGTTTGCGCGGCACCCTGGCGGAAAAACAACCGCCTCACCTGATTATCGACGTCAACGGCGTGGGTTACGAACTGGAAGTTCCCATGACCACGCTGTACCGTCTGCCCAAAGTGGGGGAACCCGTCACGGTGCATACCCATCTGGTCGTGCGCGAAGATGCCCACTTGCTCTACGGCTTTGCCGAAAAACGCGAGCGCGAGTTGTTCCGCGAGCTGATCCGCCTGAACGGCGTAGGGCCGAAGCTGGCCCTGGCGCTGATGTCCGGGCTGGAAGTGGATGAACTGGTGCGCTGCGTGCAGGCCCAGGACACCTCGGCCCTGGTGCGCGTGCCAGGCGTCGGCAAGAAAACCGCCGAGCGCTTGCTGGTCGAGCTCAAGGACCGTTTCAAGGCCTGGGAAACCTCGCCGGCCATGTTCACCCTGGTCTCCGATGGGCCTTTACCGGTCGCCAGCGAGTCCAGTGCCGAGGCCGATGCAGTCAGTGCCCTGGTTTCGCTGGGCTACAAGCCGCAGGAAGCCAGCAAGGCCATCGCCGCGATCAAGGACAAGGCCGGCCTGAGCAGTGAAGAGCTGATCCGCCGCAGCCTGAAAGGGATGATTACCAAGTGATCGAAGCCGACCGCCTGATTGCCGCCAGTGGCCGCGACCGCGAAGAAGTCCAGGACCGTGCGATTCGCCCCCTGAGCCTGGACGAGTACATCGGTCAGCCAGTGGTGCGAGAGCAGATGGCGCTGTTCATCCAGGCTGCCCGCGGCCGCGGCGAGTCGCTTGACCACACGCTGATCTTCGGCCCTCCCGGCCTGGGCAAGACCACCCTGGCCAACATCATCGCCCATGAAATGGGGGTGTCGGTGAAGAGCACTTCAGGGCCGATTCTCGAGCGCCCTGGGGACCTGGCAGCCATGCTGACCAACCTCGAGCCGCACGACGTGCTGTTCATCGATGAAATCCACCGGCTGTCGCCTGTTGTCGAAGAAGTGCTGTACCCGGCCATGGAGGACTTCCAGCTCGACATCATGATCGGCGAAGGCCCGGCCGCCCGTTCCATCAAGCTTGATCTGCCACCTTTCACCCTGGTGGGGGCTACTACCCGTGCCGGCATGCTGACCAACCCGCTGCGTGACCGCTTCGGTATCGTCCAGCGCCTGGAGTTCTACAACGACAAGGATCTGAGTACCATCGTCAGCCGCTCGGCCAACATCCTTGGCCTGGCCATCGAGGACCAGGGCGCCTACGAGATTGCCCGCCGTGCCCGTGGCACGCCGCGCATCGCCAACCGCCTGCTGCGCCGCGTGCGTGACTACGCCGAGGTGCGCGGCAAGGGCCAGATCACCAAGGCCGTGGCTGACATGGCGCTGAACCTGCTGGACGTCGACGAGCGTGGCTTCGACCATTCGGACCGTCGCCTGCTGCTGACCATGATCGAGAAGTTCGATGGCGGCCCGGTGGGTGTGGACAACCTGGCTGCGGCCATCAGTGAAGAGCGTCATACCATCGAGGATGTGCTTGAGCCGTACCTCATCCAGCAGGGCTACATCATGCGCACACCACGCGGCCGCGTGGTCACCCGGCATGCCTACCTGCACTTTGGGCTGAATATCCCCGGGCGCTTGGGGGAGGGGGGCGATTTTTCCGAGCCAGGCGATGAATGACAGATCAAAAGCGACTTTTTGTGGTCCTACCGCTGGCATGCCCTTGGTGCGCTGGCAATAAGACATTAATGAAGAAAAACAGTTGCCATAGCGGATTGGCAAGCTGAGGAGTAAGCACTAGAGTATGCGCGCGCAAAATCAGCTCGAACCGTTCGCACATCGGTGTCGCGTCTATTACGAAGATACCGATGCGGGCGGCGTGGTGTATTACGTCAACTACCTGAAATTCATGGAGCGCGCGCGCACCGAACGCCTGCGGCACCTGGGCTTTTCCCAGTCGCAGCTGGCTGAAGACAACCTGCTGTTCGTGGTCCACTCCAGCGAAGCGCGCTATCACGCGCCGGCGCGGCTTGATGACGAATTGCGGGTGACCGCGCAAGTACTTGAACTCAATCGCGCCAGCCTGCGTTTCGTACAGCAGGTGTGGCGGGAAAAGGATGAAACGCTGCTTTGCGAAGGGCAGTTCCTGGTGGCCGCCGTGCGCGCCGACACTTTCAAACCCCGAGCCATACCCCCCCAGCTGCGCGACGCCTTTGCGGCGGACGGCTCGGGTAATCAATCGAATGCAGGAGAATAAGCGTGGAAGCTAACGTCGTCGACCATACCTCCATGTGGAGTCTGGTCAGCAATGCCAGCGTGGTGGTACAGCTGGTAATGCTGACCCTGGTGGCCGCCTCGGTCACCTCATGGATCATGATCTTCCAGCGCAGCACCATGCTGCGCGCCGGTCGTCGTGCGCTGGATGCCTTCGAAGAGCGCTTCTGGTCGGGCATCGACCTGTCCAAGCTGTACCGCCAGGCAGGCAGCAACCCAGACCCGGACTCCGGCGTGGAGCAGGTGTTCCGTGCCGGTTTCAAAGAGTTCTCGCGCCTGCGCCAGCAGCCGGGTGTTGACCCGGATGCCGTCATGGAAGGTGTTGGCCGTGCCATGCGTGTGGCCATCTCGCGGGAGGAAGAAAAACTCGAGCAAAGCTTGCCGTTTCTGGCCACCGTTGGTTCGACCAGCCCGTACATCGGCCTGTTCGGCACTGTGTGGGGCATCATGAACTCCTTCCGTGGCCTGGCCAGCGCCCAGCAGGCCACCCTGGCCACCGTTGCTCCGGGCATCGCCGAAGCGCTGATCGCTACCGCCATCGGCCTGTTCGCGGCAATCCCGGCTGTCATTGCCTACAACCGTTTCGCCGCGCGCAGTGAAGTGCTGATCGGCCGTTACTACACCTTCGCCGACGAGTTCCAGGCGATCCTGCACCGCAAAGTGCACACCAGCGAAGAGTAATCAGGTAGAAGCCCATGGCCCGAGTTCGCCACAAACGCAAGCCCGTCGCCGAGATGAACGTGGTGCCCTACATCGACGTGATGCTGGTGCTGCTGGTCATCTTCATGGTGACGGCGCCCATGCTCAACCAGGGCGTGAAGGTCGACCTGCCCAAGGTTTCCAGCGAAGCCTTGCCGCAGGACAACAACGTCCAGATCCTCACCATCTCCATCAAGGCCGATAAAACCTATTACTGGAACCTCGGCAGTGAAGTCGATACCGACAAGCAGATGGACAAGGCCATGACCTTGCCGGCCATGACCGACGCCGTCACCAAGATCATTGCTGCCGGCCGTGACCAGGGCAAGCAGACCCAGGTGTTCATTCGTGGCGACAAGGCTGTCGACTATGGCGCGGTCATGGGTGCCATGGGCGGGTTGCAGAAGGCCGGTGTCGGTAACGTTGGCCTGATTACCGAGGCGCCCTGATGCAACAGCGAGAGCCATCCGCCTCGGAAAGCTACTTCTGGCCCAGTGTCTGGGCCATCGGCCTGCATGTGCTGGTGTTCGCCCTGCTGTTCGTCAGTTTTGCCATGACGCCTGAGCTGCCGCCATCCAAGCCGATTGTTCAGGCTACCCTGTATCAGCTCAAGTCCAAGAGCCAGGCGACCACCCAGACCAATCAGAAAATTGCCGGGGAGGCGAAGAAAACCGCTTCGCGCCAGACCGAAGTCGAGCAATTGGAACAGAAGAAGGTCGAGCAAGAGGCCGTGAAGGCCGCGGAACAAAAGAAGGCCGACGCTGCTCAAAAGGCCGAAGAGGCTCGCGAGGCGGCTGAAGCGAAAAAAGCCGAGGCCGCTGAAGCTGCCAAGGAAGCTGCCAAGGCTGCCGAGGCGAAGAAAGCCGCCGAAGCCAAGAAGGCCGATGAGGCGAAGAAAGCCGCCGAGAAGCAGCAGGCCGACATCGCCAAGAAAAAAGCCGAAGAAGAGGCCAAGAAAAAGGCCGCTGAAGAGGCGAAGAAACAAGCCGCCGAGGACGCCAGGAAGAAGGCAGCCGAAGAGGCCAAGAAGAAAGCAGCCGAGGACGCCAAGAAGAAAGCGGCGGCCGAGGATGCGAAGAAGAAGGCAGCTGAAGAGGCCAAGAAGAAGGCCGCTGCAGACGCCCAGAAGAAAAAGGCACAGGAAGCGGCCCGCAAGGCGGCAGAAGACAAGAAAGCCCAGGCCTTGGCCGAGCTGTTGTCTGACACCACCGAGCGGCAGCAGGCACTGGCCGACGAGCAGGGCGATCAGGTGGCTGGCGACTTCGACGACCTGATTCGTATGCGCGCGGCCGAGGGCTGGGCGCGTCCGCCTTCCGCGCGCAAGGGCATGACGGTGACCCTGCAGGTCAGCATGTTGCCGGACGGTACCATTACCAGTGTCAGCGTGGCCCGTTCCAGTGGTGACGGCCCGTACGACAGTTCGGCAGTGGCTGCGGTCAAGAACATTGGTCGTCTGACCGAGATGCAGGGTATGAAGCCGAGCGATTTCAACCGTTATCGTTCGTTCAAGATGACATTTACACCTGAGGATCTAGCGTTGTGATTAAACGTCTGAGAGGACTGCTGGTCATGCTGTGCTGCGTGGCAGGCATGGCGGTGGCAGAGGAAAAGAACATCCTGGTCACCAGCGGCAGCGACCGGGCTACGCCCATCGCGGTAGTGCCGTTCGGTCTGCAGGGCGGCAGCGTGCTGCCGGAAGACATCGCCGACATCATCGGCAACGACCTGCGCAACTCTGGCTACTACTCGCCAATTCCGCGGCAGAACATGATCAGCCAGCCGTCGCAGGCCAGCGAAGTGATCTTCCGTGACTGGAAAGCGCTGGGAGCCCAGTACGTAATGGTCGGCAGCATCGTGCCGTCGGGCGGTCGCCTGCAGGTGCAGTACGCGCTGTTCAACGTCGCTACCGAGCAGCAAGTGCTGACCGGCAGCGTAGCGGGCAGCACCGACCAGTTGCGCGACATGGCGCACTACATTGCCGACCAGTCGTTCGAGAAGCTCACCGGCATCAAGGGCGCGTTCTCTACGCGCATGCTGTACGTGACGGCCGAGCGTTTCTCCACCAACAACACCCGCTACACCCTCCAGCGTTCGGACTATGACGGAGCGCGTGCGGTGACCCTGCTGCAATCGCGTGAGCCGATCCTGTCGCCGCGCTTTGCGCCGGATGGCAAGCGTATTGCCTACGTTTCGTTCGAGCAGAAGCGCCCGCGTATCTTCGTGCAGAACATCGATACTGGCCGTCGCGAGCAGGTCACCAACTTCGAGGGCCTGAACGGCGCGCCAGCCTGGTCGCCGGACGGTTCGCGCCTGGCGTTCGTGCTGTCCAAGGACGGCAACCCGGACATCTACGTGATGAATATGGCTTCGCGCCAGATCAGCCGTGTTACTGCAGGCCCGGGTATCAATACCGAGCCGTTCTGGGGCAAAGATGGCAACACCCTTTACTTCACTTCCGACCGTGGCGGCAAACCGCAGATTTATAAACAGTCGGTCAGTGGTGGTGGTGCCGAGCGCGTAACGTTCGTGGGTAACTACAACGCCAACCCGAAACTTTCGGCGGACGAAAAGACCCTGGTAATGATTCATCGCCAACAAGGTTTTACCAACTTCAAAGTGGCGGCACAGGACTTGCAGCGCGGAAGTGTAAAGATTCTGTCTGAAACAAGTCTTGATGAGTCTCCCACTGTTGCGCCAAACGGCACCATGCTAATCTACGCCACCCGCCAGCAGGGCCGGGGAGTCTTGATGCTCGTGTCGCTTAATGGCCGCGTGAGGCTCCCACTTCCTACCGCTCAAGGCGAAGTCAGAGAACCGTCCTGGTCCCCTTACCTGAACTGATTGCGGCGTAATACATTTTGCTTAACACACTGGGGTTTCATTAGGAGTTTCACGATGGAAATGCTGAAGTTTGGTAAATTTGCTGCGCTGGCCCTGGCCATGGCCGTAGCTGTAGGTTGCTCCTCGAAGGGCGGTGACAACGCAGGCGAAGGCGCTGCTGTAGATCCTAACGCTGGCTACGGTGCCAACACTGGCGCTGTTGACGGCTCCCTGAGCGAAGAAGCCGCCCTGCGCGCAATCACCACCTTCTACTTCGAATACGACAGCTCGGACCTGAAGCCAGAAGCCATGCGCGCTCTGGACGTTCACGCCAAGGACCTGAAAGCCAACGGCAACCGTGTTGTTCTGGAAGGTAACACCGACGAGCGCGGCACCCGCGAGTACAACATGGCTCTGGGTGAGCGTCGTGCGAAAGCCGTTCAGCGCTACCTGGTTCTGCAGGGCGTTTCCCCTGCTCAGCTGGAACTGGTTTCCTACGGCGAAGAGCGTCCAGTTGCTACCGGCAACGACGAGCAGTCCTGGGCTCAAAACCGTCGCGTAGAACTGCGTAAGTAAGTTCTTATGCGTATGTGCCGCCGTGTAGTAACCGTCCTCGCACTCAGCCTGCCGCTTGCGGCCTGGGCTGAGGTCCCTGTAGTAGATGACAACGCAGGCAGCTATCCGCCTGCGGGTTATGGCACGAGCGGCGCCTATGCCGGGTCAGGGGCTTCGGCCCCTGCCTCTGCACAGGGTCAGCTGTTCATGCAGCTGCAACAGATGCAGGATCAGATTTCCCGCCAGCAAGGCATCATCGAAGAGCTGCAAAACGATGTGTCGCGCATGAAGCAGGAAAGCCTGGAGCGTTACCAGGACCTGGACCGTCGCATCAACAGTGGCGCTGCGCCTGCCGCAACCCCTGACAATTCCTCCGGTGGTGGTGCGTCCAATGCCGCCCCCGATGCCGCAGCAGGTGCTGCTGCGCAACAACCGGCCGGCAGTAGCCAGCCCAGCGATCCGGCGAAAGAAAAGCTCTACTATGATGCTGCGTTCGACCTGATCAAACAGAAAGACTTCGACAAGGCCAGTCAGGCGTTCAATGCCTTCCTGCGCAAGTACCCCAACAGCCAGTATGCCGGTAATGCCCAATACTGGTTGGGTGAGGTGAACCTGGCCAAGGGCGACCTGCAAGGCGCCAGCCAGGCCTTTGCCCAGGTCAGCCAGAAGTACCCAAAGCACAGCAAGGTGCCAGATTCGCTGTACAAACTGGCTGATGTCGAGCGCCGTATGGGCCACACCGACAAGGTAAAGGGCATCCTGCAGCAGGTCATCACCCAGTACCCCGGCACCTCTGCCGCTCAACTGGCCCAGCGTGACCTGCAAAGGCTCTAGGCGTTGCCGCTGTACCGCTAGAAAGAAACCCGCGCCAGTCGCGGGTTTTTTCGTTAGAATCACTGCCCTTTTTTCGTAAACACGCTGCTGCGGATAACGCTATGTCGAGTCCGCGACAGTGCCTGACGGAGGCGGACAGCCTGTTTAGCTGTCACGCCCGTGGCGAGCATGCAAGACACATTACGCATCACCGAAGTCTTTTACTCTTTGCAGGGTGAGACGCGAACGGCCGGGCTGCCCACGGTATTTGTGCGCCTCACCGGTTGCCCCCTGCGTTGCCAGTATTGCGACAGTGCCTATGCCTTCAGTGGTGGTACCGTACGCACCCTTGATTCGATCCTTGAGCAAGTGGCCGGCTTCAAGCCGCGCTACGTCTGTGTCACCGGTGGCGAACCACTGGCCCAGCCCAACGCCTTGCCGTTGCTGCAGCGGCTGTGTGACGCCGGTTACGAGGTGTCGCTGGAAACCAGCGGCGCGCTGGATATTGCCGGCACCGACACCCGCGTCAGCCGTGTGGTCGACCTGAAAACCCCAGGCTCCGAAGAGTCGCACCGTAACCGCTACGAGAACATCGAGCAGCTGACACGTAACGACCAGGTCAAGTTCGTCATCTGTTCCCGCGAGGATTATGACTGGGCGGTATCCAAGCTGATCCAGTACAACCTGGCTGAGCGTGCCGGTGAGGTGTTGTTCTCACCCAGCCATCATCAGGTGAACGCCAGTGACCTGGCAGACTGGATCGTTGCTGACAACTTGCCCGTACGCTTCCAGCTGCAGCTGCACAAGCTGCTGTGGAACGACGAGCCCGGACGTTGATTGAGGAGCACGTACACATGACTGAAAAACGCGCAGTAATCCTGTTGTCCGGCGGCCTGGACTCAGCCACCGTGGTTGCCATGGCCAAAGCCGAAGGCTACAGCTGCTACACCATGAGCTTTGACTACGGCCAGCGTCATCGTGCCGAGCTGAACGCCGCTGCCCGCGTGGCCCGCGACCTGGGCGTGGTCGAGCACAAGGTGATTGGGCTGAACCTCGACGGCATCGGCGGTTCGGCATTGACCGACAGCAGCATCGACGTGCCGGAAGCGCCGGGTGAAGGCATTCCGGTCACTTACGTGCCGGCGCGCAATACTGTGTTCCTTTCGCTGGCCCTGGGTTGGGCAGAAGTGCTGGAAGCGTGCGACATCTTCATTGGCGTCAATGCCGTGGATTACTCCGGCTACCCGGATTGCCGGCCCGAGTTCGTCGAGGCCTTCGAGCGCATGGCCAACCTGGCGACCAAGGCTGGCGTAGAAGGGCAGGGCTTCCGCATCCAGGCGCCGTTGCAGAACATGAGCAAGGCTCAGATCGTGCAGGCTGGTATGGCCCGTGGTGTGGACTACAGCCTGACCGTTTCCTGCTACCAGGCCGACGATGACGGCCGCGCCTGTGGCAAATGCGACAGCTGCCGCCTGCGCGCCGATGGCTTCAAGGCAGCCGGTATCGAAGACCCAACGCGGTATTTTTGAACAAAGTTTGATGGGGTATTGATTTCTCGTTAGAAATCAGTATTATACGCGCCATCCAACGGGTCGTTAGCTCAGTTGGTAGAGCAGTTGGCTTTTAACCAATTGGTCGTAGGTTCGAATCCTACACGACCCACCATACTCAGTACGTCAAAGCCCGCAATCAGAAATGGTCGCGGGCTTTTTCGTTTTTTGGAATGCTGGGGCGCAAAGCGCCTCGATTTACTCGGCCCACTCAGGATCCCCGGTAAATACCACCGTCAGCCAACGGTCCGGCCCTTCGCCGCCTACCGCGTCGCCAATCTCGTTGCGCCAGGCATCCCATTCATCGATGGTCTTCGCCGCCATGGTTTTGGGCACGATGAAATACAGCTCAATCTCCCTCGAGCGCCCGACCTTGGCGACATAGGCGCGGTAAGACTGCAGGCCGTGGCGGGCGACGAAGGCCTTGGCCACTTCATCCACGTGCAGTTTGAGGTCGCCGGGGGTGACCAGGAAGATTTCAGACAGCGCCTGACGCACCACCGACATCGGCAACGGCACGATCACCAGGCACACCAGCGCCAGCACCGCCGGGTCGATGTACGGTGATACCCATTCAAGCGAAGTGCCCTGCACGGCATAGCCAAAGCAGAAGGCGATCAGTAGTGCGGCAGTGATGCTGGCCGACATCACCCAGCCCTTGACGTCCATGCGTACGAAGTCTGACTTCAGTTTGCGGTTGGCGCGGGCCTCGACGACGGCGATGGTCACGCAGGTGATCACCGTCAGCATTGCGTAGACCATGGCAATGCCGAACTCCAGGTGGCGCCCGCCTTGCAGCAGGCTGCTGACGGCGTTGATCAGCGCGTAGATGGCCACGCCGCTGAGCAGGATGCCGTTGAGCGCCAGTACCATGGGCTCCAGGTGCCAGAAACCCATGGTGAAGCGTTCGCGCAGCTTGCGCGACATCTGCACGCTGGTGGTGTGCGAAGTGATCAGCTTGACCACCACCAGCGACAGCCCGCTCATGCTGGCGTCGACCAGCGAGTAGACGCCGTCGAAGACGATGGAAAACGAGCCGGAGGCCAGGCCGAAG
Source organism: Pseudomonas sp. BP6 (assembly GCF_017875935.1). NCBI lineage: Bacteria > Pseudomonadati > Pseudomonadota > Gammaproteobacteria > Pseudomonadales > Pseudomonadaceae > Pseudomonas > Pseudomonas sp. BP6. Next base: position 3,892,070 of record NZ_JAGINI010000001.1, on the reverse strand, counting down.
GCGATGCCGATGGTGGCGATGAACAGGGTGGCGGCGATCGAGGTGCGTAAAAGCCCTTGTTCGCTGGTGATGTCGAAGAAAGTGGATCGGGTTGCGGTTTGCATGAATAGTGCTCAGTAAAAACGATGATGCTGTGGTGTCTGTACCGGCCTCTTCGCGGGCAAGCCCGCTCCTACAGGGGCTGGCGCCGCCTACAAGAGCAGTGCAAATCCCGTGTAGGAGCGGGTTTACCCGCGAAGAGGCCCTCACAGGCTAGACGCGAAACTGCTCCATTAGCGCTTGCTGCTGGTTGGCCAGCCGGTTCAGGGCTTGGCTGATGCGTGCTGATTCATCGGCCTGCCCGGCCAGTGATTCTGTCACGTCTCGAATGCCGGCCACGTTACGGTTCACTTCCTCGGCCACCGCGCTCTGCTCTTCCGCCGCCGAGGCAATCTGCAGGTTCATGTCGCTGATGACCGCCACCGCCTCGCCAATGCGCTGCAGTGCTGGCAATGCCTGCTCCATGCGTGCGGCGCTGTCCTGGGCCTGGCGTTGGCCTGCATGCATGGCCCCGACAACGTCCTGTGTACCTTGTTGAAGGCCTTCGATGACCTGGCGAATTTCCTCCACCGAGACCTGCGTGCGCTGGGCCAGGCCGCGGACCTCATCGGCAACCACGGCGAAGCCACGCCCGGCTTCGCCTGCGCGGGCCGCTTCGATGGCGGCATTCAGTGCCAGCAGGTTGGTTTGCTCGGCAATGGTGCGGATCACTTCAAGCACCGAGCCGATTTGCCCGCTGCGGTCTTCCAGTGCGCGCGCCTCGTCCATGGCAGTGTTCATGCCTGCGGCCAGGCGGTCGATGCCCTGGCGCGTGCTGTCCACCAGTTGCAAGCCTTCCTGGCTGGCCTGATCCGCAGCACGTGCGGCCTGGGCCGCCTGCGAGGCGTTGTGGGCGACATCCAGGGCTGTAGCGCTCATTTCGTTGGCCGCTGTGGCCACCTGTTCGATTTCGCGGTGCTGTTGCTGCATGCCGTTGCTGGTCTGGCTGGCAATGGCGGCCGATTGGTCGGCGGTGTCGCGTGCCTCCTGCAGCGACCCTTTGACCTGGGCAATAGTCGGTTGCAACTTGTCGAGGAAGCGGTTGAACCAGCTGGTGAGCTGGCCCAGTTCATCCTGGCGGGCGTAGTCCAGGCGGCAAGTAAGGTCGCCCTCGCCACTGGCAATGTCTTCCAGGCGTGCAGCCACGGCCAGGATTGGCCGGCTAACGCCGCGCGCGGTCAGCCATACCAGCAGCAAGCCGGCGATTGCCGTGCCAAGGCCTATCAGCAGGCTGATGCGGTTGGCGTTCTGGTTATGGGCATCAAGGCGCTGGTTGAGGGCTACGGCAGGGGCCTGCAGCACGCTTTCCGGCAACTCCAGCAATACCTGCCACTGGGCTGTGTCAGGGATGGGCATGAAGGGGTGGGCCACGCGCAGCAGCCCGTCGGCTACCGCCTTGTCCATGGGCTTGCCGAGTGCGCTGTCGTCGCGACTGTTGCCGGCCAGCAGGCCGGCGGCGGTGGCGATGCTCACCTGGCCCTGGCCGTCGAACAGATCGCGGCGGCCGTCCACACTCAGTTGCTGCAGGTTGGCCAGGCCGATGTCAATGCCGACCACGCCGATGACCTTGCCGTGTTCCAGCAATGGTAGGGCGATGCTGGTCATCAGCACCTGGCGTCCGTTGACCTCGTCGAGGTACGGCTCGAGCATGCAGGTTCTGGCGGTGTCCTGCGGGCAGGTCAGCCAGCGGTTCTTCGCCGCGCCGTTGCTGCCAATGCTGTTGTCACCGAGCATCGTTTCCGGCATGGCTTCAAGTTCCAGGGTGCCGGGGCTGGGTTGTGACCAGTACAGCGAGAAACGCCCGCTCTCATTGCTGCCCACGGCGTCCTGGCCGAGGTACTGGCTGTCCTGCTGGTCCAGGGCATTGGGCTGGAACACCAGGTACAGACCGATCACATCCGGATTGCCGGCCAGGCTGGCACGCGCCTGGCGGGTCAGTTCGGCGCGCAGGTCGCTACCACCACGGGCCTTCAGCACTTGCACCAGGCGGGCAAACCCATTGCCGTACTGGTAGGCGTCCATGAAGTAGCGCTGGATACGCAAGGCCTGGGTTTCGGCTTGGGCCTGCAGGCGCTGGCGGGCGCTGTTTTCAAGCATGGCAGTGTTGGCCTGGTTGACCAGGGCAGCGCTGCGATGCGCCTGGGTCAGCGAGGTGGCTACCAGCAAGGCGACAATGGCCAGCAGGCACAGCCCGGCGAGCAGGGTGATCTTCCATTGGATGGAGAGGCGACGCAGCGGCATGAGGGCTTTCCTTATCGGTCAAGTACAACGCCCGCGGTCAGGCGCGGGCGTTGTGGGCAGCAGGGTTCATTCGGCGACATAGTTGGGTGGTGCCGAGCGGAAGGCTTTGGTCAGCCAGCCCAGGTAGACCAGCCCGAGCGCAGCCCAGATGCCGCCAAACATCAGCGAATGTGCGTTCAGGTCCAGCCATAGCGAGACGATGATGCAGAAGCCGATGGTAGGCAGTACCAGGTACTTCAACTGGTTGGACAGGCCTTTGCGATTGCCTTCACGCAGGTAGCAGTGGTTGATCACCGACAGGTTGACGAAGCTGAACGCGACCAGGGCGCCGAAGTTGATGATCGAGGTGGCAGTCACCAGGTCGAAGAAGATCGCCGACAGCGAAATGACGCCGACCACGGCAATGTTCAGCACGGGTGTCTTGTAGCGCGAATGCAGGCGGGCGAAGACCCTGGCCGGGATCACGTTGTCGCGGCCCATTACATACAGCAGGCGCGACACGCTGGTTTGCGAGGCCAGGCCCGAGGCGATGGTGTTGATTACGGTGCAGGCGATGAAGATTGACTGGAATAGCTTGCCGCCAACGTACAGGGCGATTTCCGGCAGGGCCGCTTCCTGGTCGTGGAAACGGGCCATGGTCGGGAAGTAGGCCTGGATGAAATACGACACAGTGATGAACACCACGCCGCCGATCAATGCGGTGAGGAAGATCGCCCGGGGGATGGTCTTGGCCGGGTCGCGGGTCTCCTCGGACAGGCAGGTGACAGCGTCAAAGCCCAGGAACGAGAAGCACAGGATGGTCGCACCGGCGGCCAGGGCGCTGAACTGGGTCTGGCTGTCGGCGAACGGTATCAGGCTCCAGGTGGTACCCAGCCCTTCACCATGGTCCAGGCCGCGCACGCACAGGTAGATGAACACGGCGATGATCGCCACCTGCACACCCACGAACAGCAGGTTGAAGTGCGCCACCAGGTTCACGCTGCGCATATTGATCAGGCTGATCAGGGTGACGAAGCCGGCCACCCACATCCACTCCGGCACTTCCGGGAACATGGCTGAAAGGTAAAGCTTGGCCAGCAGTGCGTTGACCATTGGCAGCAGCAGGTAGTCCAGTAGCGAAGACCAGCCGACCAGGAAGCCCACATGCGGGTTGATTGCGCGTTGGGTGTAGGTGTAAGCCGAACCCGACTGCGGAAAGCGCTTTACCAGGGTGCCATAGCTTACGGCGGTGAACAGGATGCCGGCCAGCGCCAGAATGTAGGCGCTGGGTACGTGGCCGGCGGTAATCCCGCTGACGATGCCGAAGGTGTCGAACACGGTCATCGGGGTCAGGTAGGCCAGGCCGATGATGATCACGTGCCAGAGGCGCAGGGTTTTGCGGAGTTGGCCGTTGCCGGAAGCGCTCTGGTCAGGCTGCATGCTGGCATGGCTCCTGCTGCTGGGCGTAAACGACGGGCACGGTGTATTGCGCATGCGGCAAGGGCGAGCGGATGGGCTCCATATTGTTCACCTTTTATGTTGGAGCGGCGGGAGGCGCGGGGGAGCGCGCAAAGTGGTGAAAATAAAAAACGATGGGTAGGTGGGTGTCAAGTTAAACATGACAAGATGTTGCTAAATTGAAATATTTATCGATTAAATACGGGTTTTGTTCGGTTTTTGCGCGTTTATTTGCGATTATGATCAACTGGCGTGTTCGTAAAAATTAACGAATCCTTTGCTTGCTTGCCTCGGTGTCAGACGTGTCCGAAAAATGGCATTTCTCGACCTGGGCCAGCGCTCGGTCCAATCGGGGGTGGTACTCTTCGTTTTCTGCGTGGCCTCTGGCCGCCTTCGAAGCCCTTACGGACAGCAATCGGTTCTATTCATGAAGAAATCAGTTGGCATCCTTTCCGGCCTGGCTATCGCCATTGCCGTCGCAACTACCGCAGGCGCCTGGTACACCGGCAAGCAGCTGCCTGCAGAGCTGGACAACGCCCTTGCACGCAGCAACGCCGAACTCGGAAAGGCCCTGGTCAGTACCGGTGGTAGCATGAGCATCGAGCGTGTGTCGCTGGAGCAGCATCTCTTCAGCAGTACTGCCCAGTACCGGCTCAAGGCTCGCGACATCAACGTGGGTGAGGGCGAAGTGATCAATTTTGACGTGGGCGTGACCGACCAGATCGAGCACGGCCCGTTTCCCTGGTCCAGGGTCAGGGCGCTGAAGCTGATGCCGGTAATGGCGGTCAGCAACAGCACGCTGCAGAAGGATGAGGCCGTCGCGCCATGGTTCGCCGCTGCGGGTGAAAAGGCCCCGATCAGTGCGCAGACCAGCCTGGGTTACAGCGGCAGTGTGGTCAGCCAGGTTCAGCTGGCGCCGCTCAAGTTGGATGAAGCGGATGGCAACAGCCTGGACTTCTCGGGCATGCAGTTCGAAGTCAGCGGGGACAAGGAGGGCAAGGCCTCGACGTTCCACGGCCAGGCCGACAGTCTCGTGATTAAAAGGGTGCAAGACGACCAGCCGCCGGCCACGTTCGAGCTCAAAGGGCTGAAGTTTGGCGGTAACCTCGCAGCCACCGCGCACGACGCCATCTATGTGGGCAACGTCGATCTGGCGTTGGCTGAAACCAAGGTCACACTTGGGCCGAAACAGCAGGTGCTGTTGATCAAGGGGCTGGAGCAGAAGGCCTTGCAAACCCTCGAGGGCGCGGACACCGTGGGTGGCCGCGCGGAGTACAAGGTCGGCGACATCAGCTGGGATGGCCGCGCGGTAGGCAAGGCGCAGATGGCGGTGAGCGTGACGTCTGTCAACGCCCCGGCGCTGCAGGCATTGTCGAAGTGGTACCAGTCGCACTTGCCGGAGTTCGAGGCCGCCAGTGCGGCTGGCCAGCCGGTGCCGCAGATCCAGATGGACGATGCCGAAAAGGCCCGCTTCCAGGGTGACTTGCAGAAATTGCTGGCCGCCAAGCCCAAGCTGGCGGTGGAAAACCTGTCGTTCAAGACCGCCAATGGCGAGAGCCGCTTCAACCTGTCGATGGACCTTGCCGCGCCGACCAGCTTCGACCTGCCGCCGGACCAGCTGAGCAAGCAGATTATCACTGAGGTGAAAGGCAAGCTGTCGCTGTCCAAGCCGATGATTGGTGACCTGGCGACCTTGCAGGCATTGCTGGATGGCCAGACCGACACCCAAGCGATAGCCATGCAGTCGAGTCAGGCGGGGGAGATGGTCGGCATGATGGCGTTGCAGAGCGGCATGGCTATCGTGCAGGGCGATGATGTGGTCAGCAGCCTGCACTATGCCGATGGCATGGTCGAGTTCAATGGCAGAAAAATGACCGTGGAAGAATTTGCCATGTTCATGGCGGCGCATCTGGCGGCCCTGTCGCCGCAGGGGTGATGGTTTCTCCTGTTGCGGCCTCTTCGCGGGTGAACCCGCTCCTACAAGGATTTCACAGTGTAGGAGCGGGTTTACCCGCGAAGAGGCCAGTACAGGCAACACAAAAACCACTTTAGTAATCGCTGGATTGTCTGTAGCCTTCGGCCTCCGATAATAATCCGCGCCCGCAGAGGGCCGTGGCGGTCAGTGTGCCGTCCGGCACCCTTAGCCGATCTGCCAGGGCCGGGTGATACACTCGATTTGACGCGCAAGCGCGCCTGCAGGTCCAGCGATCATGACCCAGATTTCCGAACGCCTTTTGGTTCAGGCCCACCTCGACGCCAAGCAGCCCAACCCGCTGACAGCCGAGCAGGAGGCCGAATACCGTGCGGCCATCGCTGCCGAGCTCAAAGCCCAGAATGCGGTGCTGGTTGCCCACTATTACTGCGACCCGGTCATCCAGGCACTGGCTGAAGAAACCGGCGGCTGTGTATCCGACTCTTTGGAAATGGCCCGTTTCGGCAAGAACCACCCGGCCGAAACGGTCATCGTGGCCGGTGTGCGCTTCATGGGCGAGACGGCAAAAATCCTCACCCCGGAAAAGCGCGTGCTAATGCCGACCCTGGAGGCCACCTGCTCGCTCGACCTGGGCTGCCCGGTAGAAGAGTTCTCGGCCTTCTGCGACCAGCACCCTGAGCGCACCGTGGTGGTCTACGCCAACACGTCCGCAGCGGTGAAGGCACGCGCCGACTGGGTAGTGACGTCGAGCTGCGCGCTGGAAATTGTCGAAAGCCTGATGGACAACGGCGAAACCATCATCTGGGGCCCGGACCAGCACCTGGGCCGTTACATCCAGAAGCAAACCGGTGCCGACATGCTGCTGTGGGACGGTGCCTGCATCGTTCACGAGGAGTTCAAGTCGCGCCAGTTGGCCGACATGAAGGCGCTGTACCCGGATGCTGCGATCCTGGTGCACCCCGAGTCGCCGGAAGCGGTGATCGAGTTGGCCGACGCGGTGGGCTCCACCAGCCAGCTGATCAAGGCTGCCCAGACCCTGCCGAACAAAACCTTCATCGTCGCCACCGACCGCGGCATCTTCTACAAGATGCAGCAGCTGTGCCCGGACAAGGAATTCGTCGAAGCCCCCACCGCCGGCAACGGCGCGGCATGCCGCAGTTGCGCGCACTGCCCGTGGATGGCGATGAACACCCTGGAGCGGGTGCTGGATTGCCTGCGTAACGGCACCAACGAGATTTTCGTCGACCCGGCGCTGGTGCCCAAGGCGATCAAGCCGCTTAATCGCATGCTGGACTTTACCCAGGCGGCGCGGCTGAAGCTGTCTGGTAATGCCTGACGCCAGACCGCGTCATACTCTTCGCGGGCTCGCCCGCTCCCACAGATATTGCACCGTTTACCAAGGCGGTGGAGTACCTGTGGGAGCGGGCTTGCCCGCGAATCGCCTTCAGCGCCCCATCATTTCCTGAACCATGCGCCGCTGCTCCATGATCTCGCGCTGGCGCTGGTCAATCTGTGAGGCCAGCGGGAAGTTACCGCCTGCCCGACGCTTGGCGTAATCCAGCTGCTGGATTGCCTGGTCAAAGTCGCCGACCAGCGTGAAGTACTCGGCCCGCGCCCGGTGCAAGCCAATGGTATTGCCCGACAAGCCACGCACCTCGGCCATGTCGTACCACACATCCGGGTCATCCGGCCGACTCTTCACCAGCTCGTTCAACACCTTCTCGGCCTCAGCCGGCTTGTTCTGTTTCACCAGCAGGTCGGCACGCACCTGTTTCAACGGGTAGTTGCCCGGGTACAGCCCCTGCATCCGCTCAGCGCGCTGCTGGGCGTCGGCCAGGCGGTTGTTGGTGATGTCCAGGTCGATCTGTGCCAGGTTGTAGGTGATGTCGTTGGGCGCCTTGGCCAGCAGCGGCTTGAGCATTTCACGCGCCTCGTTCAATCGCCCACCCTTGATCTGCGCCAAGGCCAGGCCATAACGTGCAGCGTCCAGCTTTGGGTCTTCGTCCAGTTGGGCACGGAAGCGTTTGGCGGCAAGCCCCGGTGTGCCCTCGTAGATCAGTGCCACCCGGGCGCGGATCAGTTGGTAGCGCATGCTGTCTTCAATGCCACCCTTGGGCGCCTGGTCGGCGCGGTTACGGGTGTCGGCAATACGTGATTCGGTCACCGGGTGGGTCAGCAGGAATTCCGGCGGTTTGGCGTCATACCGGTACTGGCGTGCCAGGCGCTCGAACATGGTCGGCATGTTGCGTGGATCGTAGCCGGCCTTTTCCAGGTTCTGGATACCGATGCGGTCGGCTTCCTGTTCATTCTGGCGCGAGAAGCGCCGCTGCTCCTGAATGGCCGCTGCCTGGGTGCCGGCAATCATGCCGATGCCCGCATCGCCGGCGCCACCTGCGGCCAGCACGATGCCGGCCAGCAGCGCCGCCATCATCGGCAGCTGCATGCGCTGCTGAGCCTCGACACCCCGCGCGAAGTGGCGTTGCGACAAGTGCGCCAGTTCGTGGGCCAGCACCGAGGCATATTCGCCCTCGGTCTGGGCGTTGAGGAACAGCCCACCGTTGACCCCTACAATGCCACCCGGGGCGGCGAAGGCGTTCAGCTCGCGGCTGTCGATCAGGATGAATTCCAGGCGCCGGTCCTGCAGCTGGCTGGTTTCGGCCAGCTTGTACACGCTGGTTTCGACATAGTCCTTGAGCTGTGGGTCATTGAGCTGATTGACCTGGCCGCGCAGCAGGCTGAGCCAGGCGCGGCCCAGTTGGTGCTCCTGTTGCGGCGAGACGATCGCAGAACTGGCATCACCCAGTGATGGCAGGTCGTCAGCATGGCCGGGAAGGGCCATCAGGCAGGCCAGCGTCAGCAGGGTAGGGCGCAGTAGATTCATGCATGAAGCTCGCGTCGGATCAAAGATACCTACTGTAGCGGGCTCACACGTTGACGACCAGTGGCGCTATCCTAGCCAGCCATGCCAGGAAGCAGCCTGGCGACGCCTTTGGAGACCCTGCGATGAGTAACACCCTGACCTGCGACGCCGAACTGGACGCCAGCGGGCTGAATTGCCCTTTGCCACTGCTCAAGGCCAAGATGGAGCTCAATCGCCTGGCCAGTGGTGCGGTGCTCAAGGTCATCGCCACTGACGCAGGCTCGCAGCGCGACTTCCGCACTTTCGCCCAGTTGGCCGGTCATACCCTGCTGCATGAAACGGCCGAGGCCGGTACCTACACTTACTGGCTGCGCAAGGCCTGAGTCTTTTCCAAGGATCGTCAATGTTCAAAGTCTTTCGCGACTGGGTGCAGCGCTACTTCTCCGATGAGGAAGCAGTGGTGCTGGCGGTCCTGTTGTTCCTGGCATTTACCGCAGTGCTCACCCTGGGCGGCATGCTCGCGCCGGTGCTGGCGGGCATGGTGCTGGCGTTTCTGATGCAGGGGCTGGTCAACGCCCTGGAGCGCGTGCGGGTACCGACACGGCTGGCAGTGATGCTGGTGTTCGCCCTGTTCATGGGCGCGCTGGCGGTGTTCATGCTGGTGCTGGTGCCGTTGCTGTGGCACCAGCTGATTACGCTGTTCAACGAGCTGCCGGGGATGCTTGGCAAGTGGCAGTCGTTGTTGCTGCTGCTGCCGGAGCGGTATCCGCACCTGGTGTCGGACGAGCAGGTGTTGCACGCCATCGAGTCGGTGCGCGGTGAAATTGGCAAGTTTGGTCAATGGGCGCTGACCTTCTCGCTGTCCAGCCTGCCACTGCTGGTCAATGCCATGATCTATCTGGTGCTGGTGCCGATTCTGGTGTTCTTCTTCCTGAAGGATCGCGAACTCATTGGCCGCTGGGTTAGCGGCTACCTGCCGCGCCAGCGCACCTTGCTGAGCCGGGTGGGCAGCGAGATGAACCGGCAGATCGCCAACTACATCCGCGGCAAGGGCATCGAGATCTTGATCTGCGGCATTGCCACTTACATTGCCTTCATCAGCCTGGGGCTCAATTACGCAGCGCTACTGGCCTTGCTGGTGGGGCTGTCGGTGGTGGTGCCTTACGTGGGCGCGGTGGTCGTGACTGTGCCGGTCACCTTGATTGCGCTGTTCCAGTGGGGCTGGGGCGACCAGTTCATCTACCTGATGACGGTGTACGCGATCATCCAGGCGCTGGATGGTAATGTGCTGGTGCCGCTGCTGTTCTCCGAAGCGGTGAGCCTGCACCCGGTGGCGATTATTTGCGCGGTGCTGCTGTTTGGCGGGCTATGGGGGTTCTGGGGGATTTTCTTCGCCATCCCGCTGGCGACGCTGATCAAGGCCGTGCTGGATGCGTGGCCCAAGCAGGAGCCTAGCGTTTCACCGATGCTTTGAATGTAATTGGGGCCGCTCTGCGGCCCTTCGCGGGCACGCCCGCTCCCACTGGGCCCTGCACAATTCCAGTGGGAGCGGGCGTGCCCGCGAAGGGCTGCAAGGCAGCCCCATTCAATTTCAAGCCTTGTTCAAGGCTTGGGCGGCCGCCAATACGGCATCCACATGCCCGGGCACTTTCACGCCACGCCATTCCTGGCGCAGCACCCCGTCCTTGTCGATCAGGAAAGTGCTGCGGTCAACGCCCATGTATTCCTTGCCATACAGCTTCTTCAGCTTGATCACGTCGAACAGCTGGCACAGGGCCTCGTCCTTGTCGCTGATCAGTTCGAACGGGAAGCCTTGCTTGGCCTTGAAGTTCTCGTGGGACTTGATGCCATCACGCGACACTCCGAATACCACGGTGTTGGCCGCGGCGAAGGCGTCATGCTGGTCGCGGAAGCCCTGGCCCTCGGTGGTGCAGCCTGGGGTGCTGTCCTTGGGGTAGAAGTACACCACCACCTGCTGGCCCTTGAGTTCGGCAAGGCTGACGGTTTGCCCGCTGGTGGCCTGGGCCTGGAAGTCGGCGACAGGTTGATCGAGTGCTACAGCCATGATCGGTTTCCTTACATTGGGTTCTGTGGCCGCCATGGCTCGATCAGTGCGTCGAGGTTCAGGGCATCGGCAAAGTCCAGGAACTGGTCGCGTAGCCAACTGATCTGCGTGCCTGCTGGCAGAATCACGGTGAACTGGGCGTTGAGCATGCTGCTACCGGTTTGCGGTGCCAGGTAGGTGTCGCAGGTCATGGCTTCCAGCTCGACGCGGTGGTCGAGGAAGAACTGGCACAGCTCGTTGATGATGTCGGGGCGGTAGGCAGCGCTGACGTAGGCCACATACGGAAGGGCCTGCGGGCGCACTTCCTGGTCGGCGCTGCGGACCACGTCGAGGGTCAGGCCGTGCTTCTTGCCCAGGCCTGGCAGGGTGGATTCGAGGCGTGCCAGGGCGTCCCAGCTGCCGCCAACCTGCAGCACCAGAGCGCTGGTCTCGCCGTGGCGGCTCAGGCGCGAGGTGACCACCGCGCAGCGGTTTTCGAAGGCAGCGCGGCTGAGGACGTTGGCCAGCTCCATGGGGTTCGGGCCCAGGGCACTGATGACAAGGAATTGTTCGCGGACGGTGGGGGTGGACATGCAGCATTCCTAAAGCGATGAGCGGTCGGCACAGGACGGGCAAAAGCCTCCTGTCGGCAGGGCCCGGGGCTCGCATGCGAGGTCTTGGACGCTGGCGGGGAGCAAGGTCGACGGCCCGGCGGGCCGCGCTGCACCGATCAAAGGGCCAAGGGTAGCGAAATAAGCCGCCGAGGGGAATGCTCCACCCGCCTGCTTCGCTTGTGCAAGGTCGATGCCCCCAGTACCATTACCGCTCTCTTTTTCCGGCAGGAGCAGTTACATGATTGCGGGCAGTATGGTGGCATTGGTCACACCCATGGATGCACAAGGGCGTCTTGATTGGGCTAGCCTCGACAAACTTGTAGACTTCCACCTGGAAAACGGCACCCATGCGATCGTCGCTGTCGGCACCACCGGTGAGTCCGCCACGCTGGATGTCGAAGAACACATCCTGGTCATCAAGCATGTGGTCGAGCGCGTCAAGCACAGCAAGAAGCCGATTCCGGTCATCGCCGGCACCGGTGCCAACTCCACCGCCGAAGCCGTGCACCTGACCCAGAACGCCAAGAACGCTGGCGCCGACGCCTGCCTGCTGGTAGTGCCGTACTACAACAAGCCGACGCAAGAAGGCCTGTACCAGCACTTCAAGCACATTGCCGAAGCCGTCGACATCCCGCAGATCCTCTACAACGTTCCCGGCCGCACGTCCTGCGACATGCAGGCCGAGACCGTGATCCGCCTGTCGACCGTGCCGAACATCATCGGCATCAAGGAAGCCACGGGCGACCTGGCCCGCGCCAAGGCCATCCTCGATGGCGTCAGCAAGGACTTCATCGTCATGTCCGGCGACGATCCGACTGCCGTCGAGCTGATCCTGATGGGGGGCAAGGGCAACATCTCCGTCACCGCCAACGTCGCTCCGCGCGAAATGGCCGACCTGTGCGAGGCCGCCCTTGAGGGCAATGCCGAGAAGGCCCGCGCAATCAACGAAAAACTCATGCCGCTGCACAAAGACCTGTTCTGCGAGTCCAACCCGATCCCGGTGAAATGGGCGCTCGTCGAAATGGGCCTGATGCAAAAAGGTATTCGCCTGCCCCTGACCTGGCTGAGCGAAGGCTGCCACGAAAAAGTCCGTACTGCCTTGCGCCAGTCCGGCGTACTGGTTTAAGAGGAAGTACACCGCATGAAGCGACTGGCTGGTCTTTCCGCCCTTGCCCTGATTATCTCCAGCACCAGCGGGTGTGGCTGGCTGTGGGGCGAGGATGGCTATTTCCGCGACCGCGGCAGTGACTACCTGCAGGCCCACCCGACCGCGCCGATGCAACTGCCGCCGGACGCCAGCAACGTCAAGCGCCTTGACCCGCTGCTGCCGATTCCGCGTAACGTCGCTGACGATAACGTCGCGGGTGAGTTCGAAGTGCCGCGCCCGCAACCGCTGACCGGCGGTGCCGCCCAGCTCACCGACTACAGCCTGCAGCGCAGTGGCAGCAGCCGTTGGGTACTGGCCCAGCATTCGCCAGCCGAAGTGTGGCCGGTAGCCCGGCAGTTCTTCGAGGACAACGGCTTCCGCATTGCTGAAGAGCGTCCGCAGACAGGTGAGTTCAATACCACCTGGCAGCGTTTCGATGAGCTGTCGGCATCGCTTGGCCAGCGTCTGGCCAGCACTGCCAGCAGCGGTGACAGCGAGGTGCGTGTGCGTGTGCGCATGGAGCCTGGCGTGCAGCGCAACACCTCCGAAGTGTATGTGGTCAGCGTCGAGCGCCCGGCGGGCAGCACTGCCGATCCTGCGTTCCCGTCCACCTCCAGCAATACCGGCACCGATGCCCTGCTGGTCGACGAAATGCTTGCCAGCATGAACCGCAGCGCCGAGAAGGGTGGTTCGGTGTCGCTGCTGGCCGCGCGCGATTTCGACGCACCCAGCCGCGTCAGCCTGAGCGAAGACGGCAGCGGCAACCCGGTACTGTATCTGGGCTCCGACCTGGACCGCGCCTGGTCTGGCGTGGGCCGTGCCCTGGAGCAGGGTGGCGAATGGCGTGTTGAAGACATCAACCGCAGCCTGGGCCTGTACTACATCAACCTGTCCGAGAAGCCTGACGACAAGCAGAACCAGCCTGGCTTCTTCAGCCGCCTGTTCGGCAGCGAGCCGACCAAGGAAGAGCGTGAAGCCCGTGCCGAGCGTTACCAGGTTCGCCTGAGCAAGGTGGGTGAGACCGTGCAGGTCACGGTCGAGAAGAACATCAACACCGTGGCTCCGGCCGATGTCGCCCGCCGCGTGCTGAGCGCCATTCAGGACCACCTGGGCTAAGTGCGCTTCGCGGTACTCGGAAGCGGCAGCCAAGGGAACGGCACGCTGATCGCCAGTGGTGACACGTTCATCCTGGTCGATTGCGGTTTTTCCCTGCGCGAAACCGAGCGGCGCCTGGCGCTGCTCGGTGTGTCGGCGGCCCAGCTCAGTGCGGTATTGGTCACCCACGAACATGCCGACCACGTGCATGGGGTCGGCTTGCTGTCACGGCGCTACAATGTACCGGTCTACCTCAGCCAAGGGACCTTGCGCGGCATGCGCAAGCCGGTCGAGGTGGCCGGTTTTCTCGCTTGTGGCCAAAGCCTGCGCATCGGGAGCCTGGAAGTGACCGCAGCGCGGGTCGAGCACGATGCTTACGAGCCATTGCAGTACGTGGTGAGCGATGGTCAGCGGCGTTTTGGCATGCTTACTGACCTGGGCTCGTACGACGCGCTGCTGTTGGAGCGTTACCAGGGCCTGGATGCACTGCTGATCGAGGCCAACCACTGCCGCGACCTGCTGGCGCGCGGCCACTATCCGGCCTTCTTGAAGCGGCGGGTGGGTGGCATGCAAGGGCATTTGAACAACCACCAGGCCGCGCGCCTGGTGCACGAGTTGGGCTGGAACAACCTGCAACACCTGGTGCTGGCCCACCTCAGCAGCAAGAACAACCTGCCACACTTGGCCCGCCAGTGCTTCGTCGACACCCTTGGGTGCGACCCGGACTGGCTCCAGGTGGCGAATCAGGAACACGGGCTCGACTGGCGCGAAATCGCCTAGCCCAACACCTCAAGCAAGCGGAGCCCAATCATGGAAAAACGCGAAGAACTTTACCGCGGCAAGGCCAAATCGGTTTACAAGACCGACGACGCCGACCGCTTGATCCTGCTGTTCCGTAACGACACGTCGGCGTTCGACGGCAAGCGTATCGAACAACTCGACCGCAAAGGCATGGTGAACAACAAGTTCAACGCCTTCATCATGCAGAAACTGGAAGAAGCCGGCGTGCCGACCCAGTTCGACAAGCTGCTGGGCGACAACGAGTGCCTGGTGAAGAAGCTGGACATGATTCCGGTCGAGTGCGTGGTGCGCAACTACGCTGCCGGCAGCCTGGTCAAGCGCCTGGGCGTGGAGGAGGGCATCAAGCTGGAGCCGTCCACCTTCGAGCTGTTCCTGAAGAACGACGAGAAGGGCGACCCCTTCATCAACGAATCCCACGTTGTCGCGTTCGGCTGGGGCACCGCCGAGCAACTGGTGGAAATGAAGAAGCTGTCGTTGAAGGTCAACGAAGTGCTGAGCAAGCTCTTCGATGACGCCGGCCTGCTGCTGGTCGACTTCAAGCTGGAGTTCGGCGTATTCCACGGCCAGATCGTGCTGGGCGACGAGTTCAGCCCGGACGGCTGCCGCCTGTGGGACAAAGAAACCCGCAAGAAGATGGACAAGGACCGCTTCCGCCAGGGCCTGGGCGACGTGATCGAAGCCTACGAAGAAGTTGCCAAGCGCCTGGGCGTGCCGCTGTAAGCGACGCGTTCACGCAAGCGCCTGATACCACGCGGTTTTTTTGAAAAAAAGATTTGCGTTTTAAAAGAACGCTGGTATGATGCGCGGCATTGGAGAGATGCCGGAGTGGTCGAACGGGACGGATTCGAAATCCGTTGTACTGGCAACAGTACCTAGGGTTCAAATCCCTATCTCTCCGCCATACAAGATCAAGCCCCTGGAAGCGAAAGCTTCCGGGGGCTTTTTCGTTATGGAAGGCAAAGATTTACAGCCAGCATGCTAATTGCCCGAGCGGTTAAATCAAGAGCCCGGAAGCTTCTCGAGCGGCCTGACCGTGAGCTCTACACCTAAGGCAACCATCAGTTTTTGAATAGTAGCGAAACGGGTCTTTTCTCCGCCCTTCAGCGTTTTATAAAGAGACTCTCGATTGACCCCTGCGTCTTGCGCAAACTGATTCACGCCCTTGGCTTTTGCCACTTCACCCAATGCATGCATCAGGGTTTGAGCGTCATTAGCCTTCATTGCCTCTGCCAGAAATGCCGCGATGGTTTCCGGGCTGTCGAGAAACCGGGAGGCCTCGAAGCGTTTTGTTTTGCTCAAATCCAGATCAAGGATTGGCATGTCTTGCGGCGAAATTTTTTTGCTCATCATTTTTTACCTCTTAAAGCATCAAAAATTTCCTTTGCTCGTTTGATGGCTCTGCGTTGATCTGTTTTATCGCTACCGTAGAGCATCAGGTAGCGGATTGCGCCCGTTCGAACGAAGTAGATTCGATATCCGGGGCCTACAAATACGCGCATCTCACTGATACCCTCGCCAACGGATTCGATATCACCGAAGCAATCGTTTTCTGCTCGGGCAATCCTCAAGGAAACAGCACCTCTGCCAATTGGATCTTTTAGGCCATCTAGCCAATCGTCAAATTCAGACGTTGTGTCTATCTGATTCGGCATGCATTGAATGTAGCCTACTGGCTACTCCTTGTCGATGAGTGAGCGGCCGAGTGGGCCTGCGGCTCTATAAACGGAGTGGGTTGCCCATTACGCAACGGGTGTATACGCCTGCAGCGATGTTCGCCTCCCATCGTCGGCGCTTGGTTTGGCCGCGACGTGATGAGGCTAGGGCGCGAGCGGAGCGCTGGCAACGGATAGCGCGGGTTTGCTGAGCGTTTGGGAAATGGACTACATGGCGGTAGAGAATGTCGCACTCCAGCTGTCAGCGTGGGGGCTCGCTTAGGTGCGCTTGCGACATGATGCAATCGGTGAAGCCCCGGGATATTTTGCGTTTCCAGGGCTTCCTCGTACTTACTTTTTCATCATCCCCAACTCAGCATCATCCAACAACGCCTTGGCCATTGCGCTCAGGTAATGCGAGGCCCAGATCAGTTTCTGGTCGCCGTCCATCAGGCCGGTGATGATCAGGTCGCGCACGTAACCCATCAGTTCGGAAGCCTGTTCGCGGGCGTCCTGGCAGGGGATGCCGGGTTCGATGCGGAACAGCGGGTGGGTGTTGTTTTCGCCTTGGTAGAAGCAGGTCTTGCCGACTGTGGTGGGTTCTGGTGTGTTGTCGGTGGGCATTGTTTTGTTTCCCTGGATTCTGGGTTGCCTGGGCTGGCCTCTTCGCGGGCTCGCCCGCTCCCACAGGTACTGTGCAGTGCGTGACGGCTGTGATGACCCTGTGGGAGCGGGCGTGCCCGCGAAGAGGCCTGACCTGCTAATGCAAGGTGTAAGGCTCTGTGGGTAAATGCGGCCGCATCTGCAACTGCATCAACGCCGACTCGACCAGCCCCTGTACCGCTTCCATTTCATGGATCACGGCCTGCATCACGATCGAGCTGTGGGCGGTAGGTTTGAGTTGCACGGATTGGCGGGCCACGGACAGGGCGCAGAGCACGTACTCTGAGGACTGGACCAGGGTGTCTTGCAGGATCTGGGTGGAATGGGGGGAGTAGGGTGGATCGGGGACTGTCTTGCGCATGTAAGCTCCTTGGGTAGTGGAGCCGCCTGGCAACGCTGTCAAACGAATGGAGGCAGCTATACATGGGTTGACAGACCGGTACCCAAGGACCCGGCGCACACGAATGTGCCCCATGCACAGCTGCCATTAAGCGCTGCAACGGAAACTTGAGTAGTCGGCCTGTCAAAGCCGGTCGCTGATTTCACAACGACGAGCCGAGACTAGAGCGCGACCGAATCCGTCGCAACCGTTTGAGCGGGTTGGCAGTATGTTTGGGAAACGCCCTACAAGGAAGGGGATAATTCTGAGTACAAGTTGTAGGACGGATTTCTACTAATCAATCAGACAGGCTTCCTGCAACATTTTGTCTTGAACTGCCAATGGCACCTTGGGCTACAATGCGGCCCTCTGATACGCCACTCACGCCCAGGCCACACGCCGTAATGATTACGCGCGCTGGGCGATGAACTCTTCCTGACATGGATTCGTTGGATGCTTTGCGCCGTACTGGTCTCCCCCTGCGCCTCTCGCTGGACGGCTGAATTGTCGTCTGCGGCCAGTGCTGCACACTTTCTGAAAACCCCGCACAAACTCGAATGCTGCCGCCAACCATTGGCTGCGGTACGCGGCTGTGCGCCCCACCGAAAATGGAGTGCTCCACTTGCGTAAGAAATTCGTCGCGTCCCTTCTGGCGGTCGCCATCGCCTCTACCACGGCCTGTGCACAGCTCGGGATCAGCAAAGAGCAAGCGGGCACCGTGATCGGTGGCCTGGCCGGTGTGGCCATCGGCTCGACCATGGGCAGTGGTAACGGCAAGATCGCCGCAGCCCTGATCGCAGGTGGCATCGGTGCCTACATGGGCAACCGTATCGGCCACATGCTGGACGAGAAGGACCAGCAGGCTCTGGCGCTGCGCACCCAGGAGGTGCTGAGCCAGCAGCAGACCACCGCCAGCGCCCAGCCGGTGACCTGGAAGTCCGACCATTCGGGCGCCACCGCGCAGATCGTGCCGGGCAAGGAATACACCAAGACCAAGCAGGTCGAGGTCAAGCGCGCGCCGAAGATCCAGGCGGTGCCGTCGATGAAGCTGATCAATGAGCCGTATGTGACCACCAGCGACAACCTCAATGTGCGCGCCGCGCCCAATCAGACTGGCGAGAAGGTCGGCAGCCTGAAGAACCACACCGAATTCACTGCCGTGGGCTCCACCGGTGACTGGATCCTGGTCGGGCGCAAGGGCGTGACTGTGGGCTACGTGCACAAGAACTACGTCGAGCCCAAGGCGCAAGCGGTCGCCAAGCGCGTAACGCCAGCCGTCAACCTGGACGAGCTGGACGTTGCTGCCAGCAAGGAAACCCAAGGCTTCGACCTGGACTCGGTGCAGTCGCTGCCGACCCAGACAGTTGCCGCCGAAGCGGCCTGCCGCCCGGTCACCGTCAGCCTGAAATCGCAAAGCGGCAAGACTGAGCAAGAGCAGAACACCTTCTGCAAACAAGCCAATGGCACCTGGGAACTGATCTGAGGAACTCCATGAAAAAGCACGCGCTCGCGCTGGCAGTGATCGGCGCTTGTGGTCTGGTACCGCAGGCGTTCGCCCACGAGCTGGCCTTTTCCAAGAAAGACAACATCAAGGTCGAAGTGCCTGGGGATGCCACCACCTGGTGCAAGCCCCAGGTCGACCTGACCATTACCCGCCCGGCCTGGGATAACCAGGAACTGCTGTCGGGCCTGCTGACCAAGCTGCCGTTCGTGTTCGCCAAGGACTGCTCGACCGCCAAGGTGAGCTGGAAGGCGGTCGATGCCAAGGGCAACCTGTACGCCAGCGGCTCGGGCAATGCCAGCAACCTGGGGCTGGTGACCCTGGCGGCCGCGCCTGCCGCAGCTGGCCCTGCGCCGGCTGCAGCACCTGCGCCAGTGCCGACACCTGTGCAGCCAGAAGCACCGGTTGCTGCTGCAGCGGCTTCAGCCCCTGCTGCTGAGCCAGCCCCGGCGGTAGTTGAAGCCGCACCCGCGAAAGCAGAAGCTGCCCCGGCTCCCGCGCCTGCCCCAGCCGTAGCTGCAGAACCGGCCCCTGCGCCGGCCACCAAAGCCCCGGCCCCTGCCACAGCAGTAGCAGCAGCCCCCACCTCGGACTTCGGCCGCTCGGTGGTCCTGGAAAACCGCAACCTGATGCAGGTAACAGACGGCGCCGGCTGCAAATGGGTGCTCAGCAAGTCGATCATCGGCGACGGCGACACCCTGTCGTTCGGCACCACCCCGGCCATGCCGTGCCCGGCCTCCGGCTTTGGCGAAGGCAGCTTCGAAAAAATCAGCTGGAAGGCCGTGGGCACCTACCGGGGTGATAACTGGAACCGCGTCTACGCGCACCCGAGCGGCCTGATCTTCATCAGGAACCTCGAGCCTGCGGTGAAGAACAAGGCTGTTTCCTACCTCACCGCGCAAGCTGACCAAGCCGCGTTCCTGGTGGGCGAAATCCCCGGCCGGCAGATGAAGGTGTACCTGACCTTCAGCCGTTCCAGCTACGGCGTACTGCGCCCGTTCGGCAGCGACCCGTACTACGTGGTGGTCACCCCGGACGAGTCGTTTGCACTGGACGCGGTCAAGTACAAGGAAGCCGCGCTGGAAATCTTCGACCTGATCAAGACCACCTCGCCGACCACCACTGATGTGGCCACTCTGTTCATCGTCAAGGACCTGTCGGCGATCTCGAACAACATCTGGGGCAATGACGCGCAGAAGATTACCCGCAACCGCATCGGCATCAACCGTCAGGGCCTGTTCTTCGATGTGCGCGAGGGTACGAACTGGGCGGTTCAGCGTGAGCAGCGGCGGGTGCGTGAAGAGCGTCAGCGCCAACAGGAACTGGCCCGCGTGCATACCCGCGTACTGGAGCGTTACCAGCAGTTGCAGGATGGCATGAGCGACTTCAAGGGGCGTGAAACCGAGGCGCTGGCACAAATGGCCGGCATCAAGGTGCGCTTCGCTTCGCCATTGGAGCAGCAAAACCCTGCGACCTCGGCCAGCGTGGCGCCGATGATGGTGCACGTTACCGGCACGCAGGGCGACTTCTACACCATCGACTTCCCGAGCAAGGGCCGTCTGGTCGCTGACGAGGAATACAGCGAAGGCTGGTACGTGACCCAGGTGGCCAACGCCACGCCGTACTACCCGCTGGACGACGGCCGTGCCGTGCCTACCTACCGGGCCTACAGCGTGGGTGAGCCCGAGGCTTGCAAGCAGGACCACTGTGCTGACCGCGTGTCGTTCGGTGCCGTACTGGCCAAGGAATTCCCCAACGCCGGTATCGATTTCAGCTGGACCCCCGAGGTCTCCCAAAAGTACGTGAACGACTGGAACAACGCTTCCGCGATGGTCCAGTGAGGCAAACACCATGATCAAACAGATGAACAAGAAGCAGCTGCTGATTGGCGGTGTGGCCGCGGCGGTGCTGGTGCTCGGCGGTGGTTATGCAATGGTCTCCAGCTCGGGCAAGAAGGCTGCGCTGGCCTACTACGACGACTTCAAGGAGCGTTACTTCCTTGAGGATGTACTGTCTGAGGGTGACATTTCCTACTCGGCGTTCTCGGGCAACCTGACCGTCGCCGAGCCCGAGATCCGTGTAGCTGCGGCGCAGACCAATGGCGCCCAACAGTTCATGCGCGGCCTGTCAGGCTTGATGGAATCGGTCCGCGGCAGTTCGACGGAAGAAGGCCTGGCGGGTTGGGCCAAGTACCAGCTCAACGTCAGCCGTAAGGTTGCCGGCATATACCTGAAAGCCGATTCGCTGAAGCTGTCTCACGACGGTGACAGCAAGGACGGTACCATTCACATCCAGCTGCTCGGCATGCAGATGGCCAACCCCTACGTTGCCAGCAAGGGCGCCGAAGTGGTTCTGGTGGCTGATGTCAGCGACGAGATCCAGCCACGTGCAGAGCTGACCGCCAATGGCCGGGCCACTGAGTCGGGGTTCGCCTGGGGGGGCAACATGGCGGTCCGCCAGCCGGTGACAGGCGCGTTTCTGGTCAGCAGTACGGGCGATTTTGGCACCACGGTTGACCTGGACTTCACCATCAAGCGCTCCAGTGACGGTGAAGGCTCGATGGCGTTTGTCGTGACCCACCGTAACGATGGCTCCAAGGTAGGTGAGATCGTGCGCAAGGCCGACTTCCAGTCGCTGCCGGAGCTGGACGATGTCGAAACCCTGCTCAAGAGTGCGCTCAGTGCCATGCTGATCGGGGCATACAGCCCTTACACCGGCCAGTCGGTATTGGCCGAAACAGTGAGTGGTTTTGCGCGCAAGGCAAAGGTCGAGAACTACTCGGTGAGCTACAGCGGCTTCAAACCGCTGAAAGAGGCTTTCAGCGATTACCAGCAGCAAGTCCCCAAGGCGAAGTTCGCAGCTTTTTGCCAGGAGGTTGGGCTGTCATCGTGGAGCAGTGATTTTGGCTCCAAGGGCAAGAACCACAGTGACTCGGAATGTGCCATCGGGCAGAAGTTGGTCGAGGAGGGCAAGTTCGAAGAGCAGTACACCTTCAAGGAAGGCAAGAGCCTGTTTGCGGCGTTGTTCGTGAGCAAGGCATATCAGCTGGAAACCAATTGACGGTTGATGGCTGATGAGCAAAGCCCTCGGCGACCATACATTGCCGAGGGCATAGCCCCGCTGTCAGTTTGGCTCAGGCAACTGGGTGAGCACCCGTCCTCATCCCCCGAAACGTTGCCCAACAAGTGCCTCCAGCGCCCGCTGATCGTGGGTGAAGCCGCGTATCCCTTCAGCCAGCTTTTCGGTCGCCATCGCGTCCTCATTCATTTGCCAGCGAAAATCAGCCTCGCTCAGTGGTGCTGGCGGCGTCTCGCATTCTGCGTTTTCGACGAGGGCAACCGGTAGACTACCCTCGGTGGCAGCCAGCTCCTCAAGCAGTGCCGGGCTGATCGTCAGCCGATCGCATCCTGCCAGCGCAACGATTTCACCCACGTTGCGAAAGCTCGCCGCCATCACCGATGTGGCGTAACCGTGGCGGCGCATGAAGTGCTGACAGGCCATGACCAACCCGACCCCCGGCTCCTGTGCTGGCATGAACGTTGTTTCAGGCAGGGCCTGGCGATGCCAATCCAGTACCCGGCCCACGAATGGCGAAATCAGGAACACCCCGGCTTCCGCACACGCGCGGGCCTGGGCCAGGCTGAAGATCAGCGTCAGATTGCACTGAATACCCTCGCGCTCCAGTTCAGCCGCCGCGCGGATACCTTCCCAGGTTGCCGCCAGCTTTATCAGGATGCGGTCGCGTGAGACGCCGGCGGCCTCATACAGTGCGGTCAACCGCCGGGCTTTCATCATGCTTGCCTGTGTGTCGAACGACAGTCTTGCATCTACCTCACTCGATACCCGGCCTGGGACGTACTGCATCAAGCTGCAGCCCAAGGCTACCACCAGGCGGTCACAGACATATTCGATCGCCTCCGGCGTGGGCAAGCCGGAGGCGACGGCAGTGGTGCACAGGTCTTCGAGCAAGGTGTCGTACTGGCCCGACTTCATGGCCTTGAGCACCAATGAAGGGTTAGTGGTGGCATCCTGCGGCGCGAAACGGCGTACCGCCTGGACATCGCCGGTGTCGGCGACCACTGTGCTGTGTTGCTTCAGCTGGCTAAGCCATGTGGACATGTTGGCATCTCTCTTGTGATTGATCTCAGTCGGCAAGTGGCTGGGCGGTGCGTGACAGGGTGGCAGGCGCAGGTGCTGGCTGCTGCCTTGCCAGGTCGGCCAGGCGATGCATGATCGGTTTCAATGCGTCATAGGAAGCGCAGTAATGGGCAAACATCTGGTCATACAAGGCTGTGTTCGCAGGGTCTGGTCGGGCCCTCAGGCGCAGGGTGCGCCACTGGCGGATGACCTCGACATTTTCGACCGCGCCTATTGCCATGGCCGCGAGGACGGCGCCGCCTAAAGGTGCTTCCACTTGCTCTTCGATGGTGAACACGTCATACCCGGTAACATCGGCGATGATTTGCATCCACAGGTCTGATGCCGTGCCACCGCCTACCACGATCAGTTGCGGGTCAAGGTTGCACCCCGCATCACCGCCTTGTTGCATGTTGTGGCGCAAGGCAAAGGCCAGGCCTTCGAGTACCGCGCGGTACAGATGGGCCTTGTGATGGAACAGCGACAGGCCTACATAGGCACCCGAAGCCCTGGCGTCCCAGATGGGGGTGCGCTCGCCCATGAGGTACGGCAAGAACAGCAGGCCTTCTGCACCTGCGGGAGTCTTGGCAGCCTCCCGTTCGATCAACTGGTGCACCTCGACGCCGGGTGCCAGGGCCGCCGCCTGCTTTTCCTCGGTACAGAACTGCTCACGGAACCAGCTGATTGCAGCGCCTGCAGTAATTGCGCCGCCAAAGCTGTAGGTGGTGGTGGCGGTTTCGTGCACATAAGGCATGTTGATCAGGCCCGGGCTTGCATCGCTGTGCTGTTTGATAAAGCCCCAGCACATGCTGGTGCCCAGCATCGCCACATGGTTGCCCGGGGCAACCACCCCGGCTGCCAGCGTTGCCATCGCCGCATCGACACCGCCAGCGACCACCGCCGTGCCAGGCAGCAGCCCCAACCGCTGCGCTGCCGCCGGAAGCAGGTGGCCGATGATTTGCCCGGGCGCCACCAGGCGTTGTGGCATGAGCGCGGGGTCGATGCCCAGTGCTTCCATCATGTCGGGCGACCAGGCGCGTGCCGCCAGGTCATAGATGCCACCGATATTGCCTGCAGAACTGTGGTCCACCGCCAGTTCGCCGGTCAGATGGTATTGCACATAGCTGTTGGGAGGCAGCAAGTAGCGGGTCCTGCTCCAGACCTCTGGCAGGTTGCGCTTGATCCAGAGCATCTTCGTGTAGCCGTAATAGCTGTCAACGCCGTTGCCGGTGATGCGCGCCAGTTGTTCGACGTCCAGGTGGCTACGCACCCATTCGGCCTCGGCGATAGCCCGCCGGTCCATCCAGATCAGGCAGGGGTGCAGAGGCTCGATGCCGGCGTCTACCGGGATGCCCGAGCCACCGTAGAGGCTGCTGATGCAAATGGCCTTGACCCGGGCTGCTGGCACCTGGCTTCGGCGGACGCTGGCGGCCACCGTGTCGTACACCGCATCCAGCCATACTTGTGGCCATTGCTGTGCCCACAACGGGCGGGGCTGCTCCACCTGATAGCTGGCTGATGCCTGGGCCTGCACTTCCCCCTGCGTTGACATCAGCAGTGCCTTGGTACTCTGCGTGCCGATGTCGACACCGATCACGTAATCCATGCGTACACCCTTGTTGTTGGTCTGTTGGGTTTTGGTGATTGTCAGCATTGCAAAAGCAGATCAGCCGGATCTTGCGCAATGACAGGCTGATCAAGCGTTGGGCAGTGCAATGTTAACGTTTACATTTCGGAAGCTAACACAGCATCTTTTCTCCTACAATCTGCTGCGATTTGTCGGTTGGCCCCGAATCGGCGAAAATCCGGTCATCAACGTACCCGCGCCTTCGCCACTTTCCGAGCGTTCATGACCAGACCAGTCAAAGCCACCATCACCGACATCGCCAAGCGTGTGAACATGACCACCGTCACGGTCTCGCGTGCGCTCAACCAGCCGGAGAAGGTCAAGAAGGAGACGTTAGAGCAGATACTGAAAGTGGCTCGTGAGCTCAACTACGTGCCCAATGCCTTTGCCCGCAACCTCAAGAACCGTGAAAGCCGGTTGGTCGGCCTGGTGACGGCAAGCCTGGAGAACCCGTTTTACGGTGAAATCATCAAGGCGATCACGCGCGAGGCGAAGAAGCGCGACTACACCTTGATGTTGTTCGATACCGATGGCTCCGAAGAGCTGGAGGCGCGGGCGATCGATACGCTGCTCAGCTATCAGGTGGCGGGGCTGATCCTGTCGGCTATCAGCGATGATGATACCTACCAGCCAAGCTACCTGCCCAAGCTGGTGATGTCGTCGATTCCGGTGGTGCAGATCGACCGTCAGCTGACTGGCGCCCCATTCGCCGGCGTGTACCTGGACAACGAGCAAAGTGGTTACCAGGGCGCTCGGGCGCTGCTTGCACAGGGCTTGCGCCGGCTGCTGGTAGTGGCCGGGCCGCAACGCTCCAATATCTCCTTGTCGCGCCTTGCCGGGATCCGTCGGGCACTGGAACAGTGGCCAGAACCGACCGTTCTGGAGGTTGTGCACGGCGACTTCGTCCAGGCGCCGGCCCGGGACGCGGTGCGCAACTACCTGCAGAGCGGCAAGTGGCCCGATGTCATTTTCGGCCTGAACGCGCTGATGACCCTGGGCGCGCTGCAGGCAATGCGCGAATTGGGCTTGAGCCGCGACGACATTGCGCTGTTCAGCATTGACCAGGTGCGCTATGCCGAAATCTACGGCCAACCTATCCCTTGCATCAGCCATAGCAGCGCGAAACTGGGGATTGGAGCAATCAACATGTTGCTGGACCAGATAGATGACCCTTCGCTGTCACCACAAAGTCAGATAATCGAAGGCCAGTTGCTGCTCTGACCCCGCAGGCCAGACATGCCTACATATTTCGATGCAAATGTAGACGTTGACATATCTATGCACCCTGGCATCAGATATGGCGGCACGCATGTGATGCTGCATGTAAACGTCTACATAATAATGACAACAGCGCCCTTGAGCGGGCGCGGGGAGATGCCTGATGGGAATGCACCTGCAGGGTAAAGTGGCGGCCGTGACCGGTGCTGCATCCGGAATAGGCCTGGCAACCGCCACTGCGATGGTGGCAGCAGGGGCCAGGGTGGTTATGGTTGACCGTGACGAGCAATTGCTTGCCAAGGCCTGTGAACAGTTGGGTGAGGCTGCCATCCCGTTGGTGATCGATCTGCTCGTCCCTGACAGCTGCGCGACCCTGATGCCGGGTATCCTGGCAGTTGCCGGCCAGCTCGATATCCTGCATGCCAATGCTGGCTGCTATGTGGGCGGGGAGTTCGTTGAAAACGACATGGCAGCCATCGACCGCATGCTGAATCTCAATATCAATGCCGTGGTCAGGAACGTGCATGATGTGCTGCCGCACATGATCGATCGCGGCCAGGGTGACATTGTGGTGACCGGTTCGGTGGCTGGCCATTTCCCGGTGCCCTGGGAACCGGTGTACTCGGCCTCCAAGTGGGCGGTCAACGGCTTTGTGCAGACTGTGCGGCGGCAGGTAAAGCACCATGGTATCCGCGTGGGGGCGGTTTCGCCTGGCCCGGTCAGCAGCGCCCTGCTGGCCGATTGGCCGGAAGAAAACCTGCGCAAGGCCAAGGAGAGCGGCAGCCTGATCGAGCCCGACGACATCGCGGATGCGGTGATGTATATGCTCACCCGCCCGCGCAACGTGACCATTCGGGACATGATCGTTCTACCGTCAGCATTTGATATGTAAGCAAGTTGAGGCCCATCGTAACGCAAGGTCGCTCATGCACGGGGCGCGCGCCCGCCTGGAAGTGTGCTGGGTGACCTTGAGTCGGCATGAAGGTGCGGAAGTAAAAGTGCGCAGATCCGCCGGTGAATGTGCCTACATCTGCAATTGCAAGAAGGCTGTCTCGACATGGTTCTGCGCCGCACGAGCAGGACGCCGAGCATTCGTTGATAGAACACTGCGAAGTTGCCACAGCGCTAAATCGTCGGCTGCCAAAATGGCCGCTAGAAAAGCGGGTTGGCATCCAAGCCCGGTGCGTGAAAAATTCTCGGTGTTGTCACGAAGGGATGCGTGAAATGAAGTTCGAACGAACTTTCCTGTACACCGGCAAAAAATGGCTAGCGCTGGTATCGGCGGGCGGGGCATTCGGCGTCTTTGCCAGCGAAGATGGAGGGTCAGGGTTGAAAACGGTAACTCTGTCAATTATTGCACTGGGTGTCGGGATTGGGCTGTTCATAGGGCGGCGCTTTGAAGGGGGCTGGTGATAGGCGCCATATTCATGGCCTTCGTTTCGCACTCTAAAGGGCCCTACGCAGCTGGGCTTTTTGTTGCTCGCCTGCAACGAGTCATTGCACTTTGTGACTTGGATCCATTGCCTGGGTTCTGTATCATTCGGCCGCCATCAGACGATGGTCGAAGATGATTCATTTAAAGGACTGAGTAATGAAAAAGCTGTTCAAGGCCACCGTAGCCGTTGCTGTCGTATCGGGTGTTGCCCTGCTGTCGGGTTGCACTGGCCAAGTTTACAACCAACCGAAAAACTGCACCTACGACTACCTGTTCCACCCTTCGGTTTCCATCTCCAAGATCATCGGTGGCTGCGGCCCGATCGATAAACTGCCTCAGCAGCAGTAATCTTGGCGGTACCCTGATCGCGACGCGTGCGGCGTGATCCAAGGCCCCCGGTCATGTACATGGTCGGGGGTTTTTGTTTTTAGCGTGACATTCTGCCGCTGGGGCAACCGGTCGCCTTGACGCCCCGGCCTGCAATTTGTTTGTGCTGGCATTTCAGATACAATCGGAAAAACGATTCAGCCTTGTCGGTCAATTCGACTAAAGGCCGAGTCGTTTTCTGGTTCTCTGGCTGCTGAACAATGATCAACAACAAGCCTGCGCTGAAGAACACGCTTTACCGGGGCCAGCCACAGGCCCTCACTCTGTTCTCCTGACTGGAAATGATCAATGTTCAAGAAAGCTGGCAAGACCTTGCTGGGTCTGGCGGTCGCTGCAAGCGTCATGCAAGCGCACGCTGCAGAAACCAAGAAAGTAGACGTGCTGCTGGTCGGCGGCGGCATCATGAGTTCGACCCTGGCCGTGTGGCTGCACGAGCTGGAGCCAAGCTGGTCGATGGAAATGGTCGAGCGCCTGGATGGCGTGGCCGAAGAAAGCTCCAACGGCTGGAACAACGCCGGTACCGGCCACTCCGCGTTGGCCGAGCTGAACTACACCCCGGAAGACAAAGACGGCAACGTCAACATCTCCAAGGCCATCGAAATCAACGAAGCCTTCCAGATTTCCCGCCAGTTCTGGTCGTGGCAGGTACGCCAGGGCGTACTGAAGAACCCGCACTCGTTCATCAACACCACCCCGCACATGAGCTTCGTGTGGGGCGATGACAACATCAAGTTCCTCAAGAAACGCTACGACGCACTGCAGACCAGCCCGCTGTTCCGCCCGATGCAGTACTCCGAGGACCACGCGCAGATCGCCAAGTGGGTCCCGCTGATGATGGAAGGCCGGGACCCGAAGCAGAAGCTGGCCGTGACCTGGACGCCAATCGGTACCGACGTCAACTTTGGTGAGATCACCCGCCAGTTCGTTGGCCACCTGCAGACCCAGAAAGGCTTCGACCTGAAGCTGTCCAGCGAAGTGCAGGACATCACCCGCAACAAGGACGGCTCCTGGCACGTCGAATACAAGAACCTGAAGGACGGCACCGAGTCGGCCACCGACGCCAAGTTCCTGTTCATCGGTGCCGGCGGCGGCGCGCTGAAGCTGCTGCAGAAGTCGGGTATTCCGGAAGCCAAGGAATACGCAGGCTTCCCGGTGGGCGGTTCGTTCCTGGTGACCGAGAACCCGACCGTGGCCATGCAGCACATGGCCAAGGCCTATGGTATCGCCTCGACCGGTGCGCCACCCATGTCGGTCCCGCACCTGGACACCCGTGTGCTGGATGGCAAGCGCGTGATCCTGTTTGGCCCGTTCGCCACCTTCTCGACCAAGTTCCTGAAGAATGGCTCGTACCTGGACCTGCTGAGCAGCACCACCACCCACAACGTGTGGCCGATGACCAAAGTCGGTATCGACCAGTACCCACTGGTCGAGTACCTCGCGGGCCAACTGATGCTGTCTGACGATGATCGCTTCGAAGCCCTGCGCGCCTACTTCCCGAACGCCAAGAAAGAAGAATGGCGCCTGTGGCAGGCCGGTCAGCGTGTGCAGATCATCAAGCGTGATGCCGAGAAGGGCGGCGTGCTGAAGCTGGGCACTGAAGTGGTGGCGTCCGAAGACCGCACCATCGCGGGCCTGCTGGGTGCCTCGCCGGGTGCTTCGACTGCTGCGCCGATCATGCTGCACGTGCTGGAAACGGTGTTCAAGGAGAAGGTCGCTACCCCAGAGTGGCAGGCCAAGATCAAGGAAATCGTGCCCAGCTACGGCACCAAGCTGAACGATTCGGCAGCGGCCACCCAGAAAGAGTGGAACTACACCGCTGAAGTGCTGCAGCTGGGGAAACCGCCGGTGATCGACGCCAGCGTTGAATTCGGTGGCGCGGCAAGCAAGCCGGTCGAGAGCAAGCCCGAGAATGACATGGCGCTGTAATCGGCCATTGTTGTGAAAGAAAGCCACGGGGGAGACCTCGTGGCTTTTTTGTTGCCAAGCACAGCGCAACCCTCAGGCTTATCGCCATCCCTGGTAGGAGCGGGTTCACCCGCGAAGAGGCCTGCACAGGTATCACTGCTGGCGCAGTATGCACTCCAGCAACCCCGGGAACCGCTTATCCAGCATCTCGCTACGCAGCGAATTCATATGGGTAGTCCCGACATTGCGGGTTTGCACCAGCCCTGCATCACGCAACACACGGAAGTGGTGGGACATGCTCGACTTCGGCCGGCCTCCGTCCAGCTCGCCACAGCTGGCCTCGGCCACGCCGGCCAGGTGACGGACGATTTCCAGGCGCACGGGGTCGCTGAGCGCATAGAGCAGGCGTTCAAGGATAAGGTCTTCGGGGTTGGGATGTTTATAGGCTCGCATGGTTGACATGATAACGGGGGTTTCATTAATTGCCATAGTTCGATTATGATCGAACAACAGTAATCAAATGAACCCGGAGTTTCCCATGTCCGCACTGTTCGAGCCCTACACCCTCAAAGACGTCACCCTGCGTAACCGCATTGCCATTCCGCCAATGTGCCAATACATGGCCGAAGACGGCATGATCAACGACTGGCACCATGTGCACCTGGCCGGGCTGGCCCGTGGTGGTGCGGGCTTGCTGGTGGTCGAAGCCACTGCTGTGGCGCCGGAAGGGCGTATCACCCCCGGTTGCGCCGGGATCTGGAGCGATGCCCACGCTCAGGCGTTCGTACCGGTGGTGCAGGCCATCAAGGCTGCCGGTTCCGTGCCGGGCATCCAGATCGCCCACGCCGGGCGCAAGGCCAGCGCCAACCGCCCGTGGGAGGGTGACGACCACATTGCCGCCGACGATGCACGTGGCTGGGAGACCATTGCCCCGTCTGCCATTGCCTTTGGCGCGCACCTGCCGAAGGTGCCACGGGAAATGACGCTGGACGATATCGCCCGGGTCAAGCAGGACTTCGTCGATGCCGCCCGCCGTGCGCGTGATGCCGGCTTCGAGTGGATCGAACTGCACTTTGCCCATGGCTACCTGGGCCAGAGTTTCTTCTCCGAGCACTCCAACAAGCGCACCGATGCCTACGGTGGCAGCTTCGACAACCGCAGCCGCTTCCTGCTGGAAACACTGGCCGCCGTGCGCGAAGTGTGGCCGGAGAACCTGCCGCTGACCGCGCGCTTTGGTGTGTTGGAGTACGATGGCCGCGATGAGCAGACCCTGGAAGAGTCGATCGAACTGGCCCGCCGCTTCAAGGCCGGTGGGCTCGACCTGCTGAGCGTGAGTGTCGGCTTCACCATTCCCGACACCAACATCCCCTGGGGGCCAGCGTTCATGGGGCCGATTGCCGAGCGCGTGCGCCGCGAAGCGAAGCTGCCCGTGACGTCGGCGTGGGGCTTTGGTACGCCACAGTTGGCGGAGGCCGCATTGCAGGCCAACCAGCTGGATCTGGTATCGGTAGGGCGCGCGCACCTGGCCGACCCGCACTGGGCTTACTTTGCGGCCAAGGAACTGGGGGTGGAAAAAGCCTCCTGGACCTTGCCGGCACCGTATGCGCACTGGCTCGAGCGTTACCGCTGAGGCTTGGAGGGGCTGCTTTGCAGCCCATTCGCGGGCAAGCCCGTCCCCACAGAGACACCACAGGTGTCAGATGCTGCACCCTCTCTGTGGGAGCGGGCTTGCCCGCGAAGAGGCCGGTAAAGGCTAAAACCGATCCAGTCGGTATGCACCCATCTCAGGCCCACCAGCCTGCTCAGCCAACCGCCCCACCCATTCCGCCGTCACCGCCGCCTGGGTCAACCCCAGGTGCTGATGCCCAAACGCCAACAGCACCCGCCCATTGCACACCCTGTCGATTACTGGCAATGAGTCTGGCAACGAAGGCCTGAAACCCATCCACGGCGTTGCCCCTTCGACGCTCAAGTCGTGACGGAACAACCCCTTGCTCAACCGGTGCAACTGCCAAGCCCGCTGCATGCTCGGCGGTGCCTGAAGCCCGGCAAACTCCACAGTGCCAGCCAGGCGCAAGCCTTCGGCCATGGGCGTCATGATGAACTTGCGCTCAAGCGAGGTGACGGCAAACGGCAGGCGTTGGTGCTCACCTGGCAACATCAGGTGGTAGCCGCGTTCTGTATCCAGCGGCACCCGCTTGCCTGTCAGCGCGGCGGTCAGTTTCGCAGAGTGCGCACCACAGCTGACAAGTACCTGGCGGGCATTGAGCATGCCTTGGTCGCTGGCAAGGCTCACGCCGGCACTGTGTAGCTGCCCGCCATCGACCTGCGCCTGGACAAAGCGTACCCCGCTGGCCTTGGCCGCTTCGAACAATTCGCACACCACCCGATAAGGGTCGATGAAGTGCCCGGTGCGTGGAAAGAACAGTCCGCCCAACAGTGACGGGCTGAGCTGCGGCGCCGCTTCGCGCACGGTTTTGGCGGACCAGAAGTCCACCGGCACCGCCTGCTGTTGCATGCGTGTGCGCAACGCCTCCAGCGCCTGGCGTGACTCAGGTTTCTCGAACACCAGCAACGAACCATCCTCTTGAAACAATTCGCTGCGTCCGATCGAGCTCAACAGCCGGTGCCAGGCGCCCAGGCTGCCTTCGTTCAATGTGCGGATGCCAGCCACGCTGCGCTGGAACGGCGCCGGGCGCAGGTTTAGCAGCAGCCGCGTGAACCACGGCATGGCCTTGGGCAGGTATTTCCAGTCCAGGCGCAGCGGGCCCATCGGGTCGAGCAGCATGCGCGGCAGGCGCTTGAGGATCGACAGGTCGGCAATCGGGAACACTTGCTCGGTTGCCAGGTGCCCGGCATTGCCGAAGGACGCGCCGAGGCCGGGCGCCTGGCGGTCGACCAGCGTTACCCGATGGCCCTGGCGGGCCAGTTGCAGGGCACAGGCGACGCCGACAATGCCGGCGCCCACCACGGCGATATCGGTTTCAGCGGTTTCGACCATGCTCAGTCTTCCCGTTTACCATCAAGCAGGCGCCGCAGCTGCAGCGGGTTGCCGTGTTTCAATGCCTGCGGCAGCAGCGCATCGGGGACGTCCTGATAGCAAACCGGGCGCAGGAATCGCAGGATCGCCGCCGTACCCACCGAGGTGGTGCGTGCATCGGAAGTGGCCGGGAACGGCCCGCCGTGGACCATGGCATCGCACACCTCGACGCCGGTCGGCCAGCCATTGACCAGAATACGCCCGGCCTTGCGCTCAAGGGTGGGGAGCAGGGCGCGAGCGCTGTCGATGTCGGCCTCGTCCAGTTGCAGGGTGGCGGTCAGCTGACCTTCCAGCTGTTCGGCTACCTGGCGGACCTGCTCATCGTCGGTGCAGGCAACGACCAGCGACGCTGCACCGAACACTTCAGCCTGCAACGCCGGGTCGGCGAGAAACGCTTCGGCCTGGGTTACGAACAACTGTGCCTGGCACTGGTTGGGGCCCTGACCGGTTTGGCCACTGGCGATGGCCTGGGCACAGGGGTTGTCTGCCAGGGCTGCGATACCGGCCTGGTAGGCACTGAAAATGCCGGGGGTGAGCATGGTTTGGGCGGAGGCCTGCTGCACGTACCCGGCGGCTGCAGTGATGAACCGCTGCAATGCCGGCCCCTGCCGGGCGATTACCAGGCCAGGGTTGGTGCAGAACTGGCCGGCGCCCTGGGTCAGCGAGGCGACGAAACCTTGTGCCAGTGCTTCGGCACGGGCTTGCAGGGCAGCGTCGAACAGGAACACCGGGTTGATTGAACTCATTTCGGCATACACCGGGATGGGCTCCGGGCGCGCCTGGGCGGCTTGGCACAACGCCATGCCACCGCTGCGCGAGCCGGTGAAACCAACGGCCTTGATACGTGGGTCGCTGACCAGGGCAATGCCCACTTCGCGGCCCGAGCCATAAAGCAGCGAGAACACACCGGCTGGCAAGCCGCACTGCTTCACTGCTTGCGCCACCGCCTGGCCGACCAGCTCGCTGGTGCCGGGGTGGGCGCTGTGGGCCTTGACCACCACTGGGCAGCCAGCGGCCAATGCCGACGCGGTGTCACCACCGGCCACCGAGAAGGCCAGCGGGAAATTGCTGGCGCCGAACACGGCGACTGGCCCCAGGGCCACCTGGCGCTGGCGCAAATCAGCGCGGGGGAGGGGCTGGCGCTCAGGCAGGGCGCTGTCGACCCGCACGTCCAGCCATTCGCCGGCCCGCACCACACGGGCAAAGGTGCGTAGCTGGGTGCAGGTACGACCACGCTCGCCCTGAATGCGCGCCTTGGGCAGGCCGGTTTCGGCCACGGCGCGGTCGATCAGGGCATCGCCTAGGGCCTCGATCTGTATGGCGATGGCTTCAAGGAACTCTGCTCGTTGTTCGAGCGAAGTTTCGCGGTAGGTATCGAATGCCGCCCAGGCCAGCGCGCAGGCCTGGGCCACCTGTTCGCCTGTGCCGCCGAGGTAGGTCGGTTCCAGAGCCTGACCGGTGGTTGGGTCGATGGCACGGATGGCTTCGCGGCTGCCGGTTACCGGCCTCTGGCCGATCAGCAGGTTGCCTGTGAGGGTCATGGAGCCTCCTTGGAAATCTAATGCAGATGCATGGGGGGGATTACGACCCCTGTAGGAGCGGGTTCACCCGCGAACACCGGCGAAGCCGGTGCCATGCACCGGGTCGCCTGATTCGCGGGCACGCCCGCTCCCACAGGTAGAGCAGTGGCTGCTCAGGCGATGTTCTGCTCAGCCGACCAGCTGGCGTACCAGCTGCGGAACAGCGCGTACTGCTGTTCGGCATAGTTGCGCTGAGCGTCGGTCAGGACGTCGGTCTCGTTGAAGTGCAGGCTGTACTCGGTGTCGCCGTTCAGCACCATCAAGTGCTTGTAATACAGCACCAGGTCGCAGCCCTCATCGAACGACGACAGCACCGCCAGCGCCGCTTCCAGCTCACGCGCCAGGCGGCGGGCACGGGCGTCGCCTTTGGCCGCCTGTTTGCTCAGGCTCACCAGTTGCAGCACTTCGCGCGGTAGCGCATTGCCGATACCGGTGATGGCGCCGGTGGCGTTGCAGTTGACGAAGCCATGCACCACCTGGGTGTCGACGCCGACCATCAGGGTGACATCGTCATCCTTGGAGGTAATGTGTTCGGCGGCGTAGCGCAGGTCGGCGCCACCGCCGAACTCCTTGAAGCCGATCAGGTTGGGGAACTCGCTGCGCAGTTCGAAGAACAGGTCGGCGCGGGTGGCAAAGCCGTAGTAAGGGCTGTTGTAGATCACCGCCGGCAGTTTCGGTGCGGCAGCGAGGATGGCCGAGAAATGGTGCTTCTGGGCGATCAGCGAAGCACCGCGGCTGAGCACGCGGGGGATGACCATCAGGCCGGCGGCGCCAACCTTGGCGGCGTGTGCAGCATGCGAAACCGCCTCACGGGTGTTCACCGCGCCCGTGCCGACGATGGTCGGGATGCCGGCCGCCACCAGGCGCGCCACGCCTTCCTGGCGCTCGGCCTCGGTCAGCAGCGGCCAATCACCCATCGAACCGCAGTACACCACCGCGCTCATGCCGGCCTCGATCAGCTCGCGGCCCTTGCGCACCAAGGCGTCGAAGTCCGGTTTGCGCTCGGCGGTGCACGGGGTCATCAGGGCGGGCATGGTGCCGGTGAAGATGTTGTCATTCATTGTTGTCACTCCTGGCAAAGTTCAGTCGGGAAAAGACCGGGGTCAGATGCCCCAGGCGAACGGGTCTTGTTCGTCGATCAGCAGGGTGCTGTCGGCGGTCATATAGGCGCGGCCGGTGATGAACGGGCGAATGCGTTCGCCGTCGCGCACGTAGCGGCCATGGAACTGGCTGCCGGTGATGCTGGCCTGCACCCAGGTCTGGCCTTCGGCTAGCTTGCCGTCGGCAGCCAGGCAGGCCAGCTTGGCGCTGGTGCCTGTGCCGCATGGGGAGCGGTCGTAGGCCTTGCCGGGGCACATCACGAAGTTGCGGCTGTCGGCTTTGGAGTCGTCGGCGAACAGCTCGATGTGGTCGATGGGCGCGCCGTTTTCGCCGGTGACGCCCTGGGCTTCCAGGGCCTTGAGCATGGCCCAGGTGTACTCGGTCAGCACTTCGCGGTTATCCAGCTCGATCCTCTGGCCGTGTTCGGACACAAGGAAAAACCAGTTGCCGCCCCAGGCAATGTCGCCGCGCACCACGCCATGGCCGGGCACGTCCACCGCCACATGCTGGCGGTAGCGGTAGGAGGGCACGTTGGCGACGGTGATGGCGCCATCTTCATGCAAGGTGGCGCTGACCTGGCCGACCGGGGTGTCGATCTTGTGCACACCCGGCGTGATCAGGCCCAGGTGCTGTAGCGAGGCGACCAGGCCGATGGTGCCGTGGCCGCACATGTTCAGGTAACCGGCGTTGTTGAAGAAGATCACCCCGCAGGTGGCATCGGCCGACACTGGCGGGCAGTACAGTGCGCCAACCAGCACATCGTTGCCGCGTGGCTCCAGCAGGCAGGCGCGGCGCCACCGGTCGTGCAGTTCGCGCAGTTCGTCGCGCTGTTCGGCCATGCTGCGGCCGTGCAGTTGCGGAAAGCCCTTCATCACCAGGCGGGTCGGTTCGCCGCCAGTGTGGGAGTCGATGACGTGAATCTGTTTCATGGGCTTGTCCCTTGCGTAAAAGATCAGGAAGCGACGGCAACAGGGCGGCCGTTAGAGGTTTCAGCGCAGGCTTCGCTTTCGTCGTCGCCTTCCAGGCGTACCAGGTGGGCAGGCACGCCTGTAGCGGCGCCCCAGTAGTAGATGCCCAGCGCGCAGGCGGCCACGACCACGGTGTCGAGCGGGTGGCCGATTACCCCCAGGCCGCCGAAGCTGCCCAGCCACGACAGCAGGATGGTCACCGCATAGAACCCGATCAGCCACGCCGACGAGCGAACTTGCTGGGCCAGCGAAAGGTGCTGGGTGGGTACGAAACGGCTGCACAGCAGGTACAGCACGAACATCACGATCTGCAGGGCCAGCAGCCACGACACGGTTTTCCAGCCAGACCAGTACACGATCAGGGCAGCGATGATGAACGACAGCGGGCCGAGCACGGCCATGCCCTTGACCCGGAACGGACGCGGCATGTGTGGTGCATTGCGGCGCAGGGCGGCGACGCTGACCGGGGCCACGGCGTAGCTCAGCACCAGGGCAGCGGACACCACGTTGATCAGCGCTTCCCACGATGGGAACGGCAGGGTCCAGAACACCGACAGGCCAAATGTCAGCCACAGGGCCGGGCGCGGGATGCCGGACTCTGCATCGATGCGGGTGAAGTACTTGAAGAAGGTGCCGGTCTGCGCCCAGCCATAGATCACGCGTGGGGTGGCGTTCATGTAGATGTTGCCGCAGCCGCTTGGCGAGATCACTGCGTCGGCCACCACCAGGTAGGCGAGCCAGCCCACACCCAGGGCCAGGGCGATGTCACGGTAGGGCAGGGCCAATTCCTTGGTCACGCTGGCCCAGCCGTTGGCCAGCATTTCGGTCGGCACGCTGCCAAGGAAAGCCAGTTGCAGCAGCGCGTAGATGGCGGTGGACAGCAGTACCGACAAGATCAGTGCAATGGGGATGGTGCGTTGCGGGTTCTTCACCTCGCTGGCCACCGAAATGATCGGCGTCAGGCCCAGGTAGGCGAAGATGATGCCACCGGCGGATACCGCCATTTCCACCCCGGACAGGCCGAACGGGGCAAAGCCCTGGACCTCGAAGTTTTCCGGTTTGAAGAAGGTGAACAGCACGCCGATCACCAGCAGCGGCACGATGAACTTGAACACGCTGACCAGGTTGTTGGCCTTGGCGAAGGTTTTCACGCTGCGGTAGTTGAGGAAGAAGAACAGCCCCAGCAAGGCGAACTGCACCAGCCAGCCGAGCACGGTCGGGTCGCTGGAGCCGGCCTTGGTCAGCCCGGGAAACCAGGCGGCGGCGTATTGGCGTGAGGCGACTACTTCGATGGCGATCAGGCTGGAAAAGGCGATCAGGGTGATGAAGCCCATCAGGTAGCCCAACAGCGGGCCGTGCGAGTACACCGGGTAGCGCACCACGCCACCGGCGCGGGGCAAGGCGGCGCCCAGCTCGCAGTAGACGATGCCCAGCAACAGTACGGCGAACCCGCCCAGGAACCAGGAGAGGATGCCTGCCGGGCCGGCGATGGCCGAGACATGGCTGGCGGCAAACAGCCAACCGGAGCCGAAGATGGCGCCTAGGCCGATGAAGGTGAGGTCCAGCAGTGATAACTGTTTTTTGAATTTGCCTGACATGGGTTCGCCTTTTTGTTGGTTATTGGATAGGCAGGTCTGATGTCACGAGATGCGGCTTTTGGGGCCGCGCTCTTGTAGGACTTGGGCGGCTTGCGTGGGGCATAGAGTGAACTGGTCGGGGCGGCGGTTCTTGATGGTTTTCTGCAGAGGGGATGACGAAATCGGCACAGTTGCAGAAAAAAAGTGGTAAGGCGCAAAGCGGGGGGATAGGCTCAAAGCCATACCGGATAAGGGTTTGAGAGATGCAGTGCTAGTGTCGGCCCTTTCGCGGGTGAACCCGCTCCTACAGGTACGGCGCAGAATTCGAAATCTGTGGGGGCCCTGTAGGAGCGGGTTCACCCGCGAAGAGGCCGGCCCAGCCAGCAGAGAACCGACAGATGACCGACACCCCCCTGGCAACCCTCTACCAGTCCCTGGACCAGCACCGCCCCGCCACCCTCGAGGCCCTGCTTGCCGGTGTATCGCTGTTGCTGCCGATGCTCGACGCCATCCCCAACGCCGCGATCTTCATCAAGGATTCTGCCGCCCGCTATGCGTTGGCCAACAACACACTGGTCCAGCGCTGTGGCCTCAAGCGCCTGCAACCGCTGCTGGGCAAGACCAGCGCCGAGGTGTTTCCGGCACAGTTTGGCCCCGGCTATACCGAGCAGGATCGACGTGTTCTCAAGGAAGGTCTGGTGCTGGAGGACCAGTTGGAGCTGCACCTCTACGGCAGCCGTGAGCCCGGCTGGTGCCTGACCCACAAGCGCCCGCTGTACAACCCTGCCGGCGAAATCATCGGCCTGGTCGGCATCTCGGTCGACTTGCAGTCAGCTGCTGACAGCCACCCCGCCTATCAGCGCCTGGCTGCGGTGGACGAGCACATCCGCCGGCATTTTCATCAGCCGATCAGCATGGGCGAGCTGACCCGCATCGCTGGTATCTCCGTGGCTCAGTTGGAGCGCTACTGCAAGCGGGTGTTCCACCTCACGCCCCGGCAGATGATCCACAAGGCACGCCTGGAGCACGCCCACCGACTGCTGCATTCGGCGCTGCCGATCACTGAAGTGGCGATGCGCTGCGGCTACACCGATCACAGCGCCTTCAGCCGCCAGTTCAAGCAACTGACCGGCTTCACGCCGCGCCAGTACCGCCAGGCTACCGCCGATCAGGTTGCCTGAAACAGCTCACGCGCCTCGGCAAAGCACTGCTCGGCAATCGCCGAGCGCGGCTCGCTGCGGCGCAGCAGCAGCCCGACCGGGCTAAGGATGGCGGCGTCGGCCACTGGCAGGATTCGCAGGTGCTCGCTGAGGTCTTCCAGGCCGCAGTCCAATGGCATGATCGCGCAGCATATGCCGGTGTTGATGGCCTGGATAAGCTGGAAGCTCGAGTCGCTCTCAAGCACCGCATTGGGTTCAAGACCACGGCTACGGAAGCTCAGGTCCAGCGACTGGCGGTAGTGCATGCCTTTGCTCAGCAGCCCCAGCGGAATGTCGCCGAGCTCGTCCCAGCGCAGTCGGTCGCTGGCGAACTGGAAGTGCCGCGTGTCGTGCAGCAGGCCCATGGTGGTGGTGCCGAGTTCGATCACTTCGAAGAAGCTGGTATTGACCTGGTCCAGGTAGCAGATACCCAGGTCGAGCTGGTTGCGGCTCAGGCCGTCGAGGACCTGTTCCGAACTCAGCGAGCTAAGCTGAAAGTGCAGTTCGGGGTATTTTTCGCGCAGGGGCAGCAGCAGGTGCATGGGATTGAAGCTGGCCAGCGGCACCGTGCCCAGGCGCAGGCTGCCGACCACTTGGCCACGGCAACTTGCAGCCTCGGCCTGCAGGCCGTCGTGGGCCGCGAGCAGGGTGCGGGCCCAGGCCAGGATGCGCTCGCCGGCCTCGGTGAAGCCTTCGAAGCGCTGGCCACGCTTGACCAGCACCAGGTCCAGCTCATCCTCCAGGTTGCGCAGGCGCATGGACAGCGTCGGCTGGGTGATATGGCACAGCGCCGCCGCCTGGCCGAAGTGGCGGGTCTGGTCGAGTGCGATGAGGAACTTGAGCTGCTTGATGTCCATGGAAGTGCCTGGCGTCTGATTGTGCAGACCATAACCCACGTCTGCGATAGATGTCATTGATCGGCCGGTACGCCATATCGATTGGACGCACCTGGGGCTATGCCTCTAGCGTGGTGAAAATGCCCTTCAAGGAGCTTCATTGTGCGCGTCCAACTTGATGCGGTCTTCGTACCGCTGAACATCGCCGTGCTGACTGTCAGCGACACCCGTACCTACGACAACGATACTTCCGGCGAGCTGCTGGCCAACCGCTCGGTCGAGGTCGGTCACCGGCTGGTGGCGCGAGCGCTGCTCAAGGACGACCTGTACAAGATCCGCGCTCAGGTGGCCAGCTGGATTGCTGATGAACAGGTGCAGGTGGTGCTGATCACCGGCGGTACCGGCTTTACCGGGCGCGACAGCACACCCGAAGCGGTCGAGTGCCTGCTGGACAAGCGTATCGATGGGTTTGGCGAGTTGTTCCGGGCATTGTCGATTCTCGATATTGGCAGCTCGACCGTGCAGAGCCGGGCGTTGGCCGGGTTGTCCAACCGCACGTTGGTGTGTTGCCTGCCGGGCTCGACCGGAGCCTGCCGCACCGCCTGGGAAGGGATTCTGGCCGAGCAGCTGGATGCACGGCACCGGCCATGCAACTTCGTCAAACACCTGTTGCCGATGTAGGAGCGGGTTTACCCGCGAAGAGGCCAGAACAGGCAACCACCCACGGTCAGCTCAACACATACCCCACCGGCAACAAGGCGGGAGGCAGTTGCTGTTCCCCCAATCCGGCCAGCACATCGCGCTCCACCGTCCGCACCATGGCATCGGTCGGCAGATCGTTCTCATCGCGCCCGAACGGGTCTTCCAGCTCGTTGCCGATCGCATCCAGCCCGAAGAACGTGTACCCCACGATGGTGGTGAACAGCGGTGCAAGCCAGCCCAGCGGCTCGGCCAGGGCAAACGGCAGCAGCAGGCAGAAAATGTAGATGGTACGGTGCAGCAGCAGCGTGTAGGGGAACGGCAAAGGCGTGCCCTTGATCCGCTCGCAGGTGGCCTGCACTTCGGTCAGGCCCACCAGACGTTGTTCCAGCAGGTGGTAGCGCCATTCGCTGATCTGTTGCTGCGCGGCCAACCGTGAACAGTGTCCACCGATTTCACGCAGGATGCCGTCGCACACATTGTGCGGGCTGATCGCATCGGCCTGGGCCAGCCACGGTCTGGCAGCTGCCCGTTCGTCCTCGTTACGCAGCCGGGCATTGAGTGCATGAGCGAAACCACACAAGTTGCGCAGCAGTTCGGTGCGCAGTGTTTCGTCGGCAATCGCCACGCTTTCCCGCACGAACGAGCGGGTTTCGATAATCAGTTTGCCCCAGGCCTTGCGCCCCTCCCACCAACGGTCATAGCACGCGTTGTTGCGAAAGCTCATGAAGATCGACAACGACAGGCCCAGCAAGGTGAACGGCGTGGCGCTGACCGGGTAGAAATACGCCGGGTAATGCCGCTCGACCAGCACGATCAGCGCGGCTAGCAGTGTCACCATCAGGCAACGCAGGGCAATGCGTTTGACGATCGACCCCTTGAGGGTGAACAACACGCGCAACACATCGGTGGAGGGGGGGACGATCATGGAAATCCAGAGACGGCTGCTCAGCCGCCGGTCATGTTCATGAAGCGCAGGATCTGCACATCGCCACCGACTTCGAAATGATGGCGATAGGGCTTGAGGTGCAGCGAGTCGCGAATGGCCTTTTCCAGGCGTTCGGGGTTGCCAGGGTGGGCGCGCAGCACGTGCTTGAGGTCTACCGAGTGTTCGTTGCCCAGGCACAGCAGCAGGCGGCCTTCGACGGTAAGGCGCACGCGGTTGCAGGTGGCGCAGAAGTTGTGGCTGTGCGGTGAAATGAAGCCGACCCGCGTATTCGCGGCTTCGGCCAGGCGCCAGTAACGGGCCGGCCCCATGGACGATTCGGTCGATTCGATCAGCGTGAACTGCTCGGCCAGGCGTGCCCGTACTTCATCGCTGGAGCAGAACGATTCGCCACGTTCATGCTCGCTTATCACCCCCAGCGGCATTTCCTCGATGAAGGTGATGTCCAGTTCACGTTCGATGGCAAAGCGCACCAGATCGACCAGTTCATGGTCGTTGCGGCCTTTGAGGACCACGCAGTTGAGTTTGGTGCGTTTGAAACCCGCCTGGCGTGCGGCGTCGATACCGGCGATTACCTGGGCAAGGTCGCCGGTGCGGGTCAGTTGCTTGAAACGGTCGGCATCCAGGCTATCCAGGCTGATATTCAGACGTGTCACCCCGGCGTCGAACAGCGGCTGAGCCAGGCGCCCGAGTTGCGAGCCGTTGCTGGTCAGGCACAGCTCGCGCAGGCCGGGCAGGGCGGCGATGCGCCCGCACAGGTCGACGATGCCCTGGCGTACCAGTGGCTCGCCACCCGTCAGGCGGATCTTGCGGGTGCCCAGAGCGACGAAGCGTTCGGCCACCTGGAACAGTTCTTCGAGGCTGAGGATTTGCTGGCGCGGCAGAAACTGCATGTCTTCGGCCATGCAGTACACGCAACGGAAGTCACAACGGTCGGTGACCGACATCCGCAGGTAGTCGATTTTCCGGTTGAAGCCGTCGATCAGGGCCCGGCTGTTCTGTTCCACGTTCGCACTCG
The DNA here is from genome assembly GCF_017875935.1 of Pseudomonas sp. BP6. Classification (NCBI taxonomy): domain Bacteria; kingdom Pseudomonadati; phylum Pseudomonadota; class Gammaproteobacteria; order Pseudomonadales; family Pseudomonadaceae; genus Pseudomonas; species Pseudomonas sp. BP6. Next base: position 3,849,952 of record NZ_JAGINI010000001.1, on the reverse strand, counting down.
AATGGGTTGGGACATGACTCCAAGCTATAACCTGGCCGCAGGGCCGTCAAATTGCTTTGCCTGACCGGTTGATCGATGGCCTCTATCGCTTGGTATGGCATCTGGCGGCCCGTGATCGAAACCGCTTATCACGCCGTAAGATCTTTCGATTGGACGCGGCCTCCCCACGCTCCATAGGCTGGAAAAAAGCATCGAAGCGTGAGGATTCATCGCATGAGCCAGGACGAACACATCAGGGACTACAAGGGCGCCGCCGCCGGCTGGGGGGCGCTGAAAAGCGTGACCAAGAGCTGGCTGGGCAGCGACAACGCCTTCAAGAACCTGCGGGCCATGCTCAAGACCAACCAGAACGGCGGCTTCGACTGCCCCGGCTGTGCCTGGGGCGAGTCGCCGGAAAGCGACATGGTCAAGTTCTGCGAAAACGGCGCCAAGGCGGTCAACTGGGAAGCCACTGGCCGTTCGGTGGACCCGGCATTCTTCGCCAGGTACAGCGTCAGCGCGCTGAAGGAACAGACCGACTACTGGCTGGAATACCAGGGCCGCCTCACCCACCCGATGCGTTACGACGCCGCCACCGACCACTATGTCGAAACCACCTGGCAGGAGGCCTTCGAGCTGGTCGCCAGGCATCTGCGTGCGCTTGAGTCGCCAGATGAGGCCGAGTTCTACACCTCGGGCCGGGCCAGCAACGAGGCGGCGTTCCTCTACCAGCTGTTCGTGCGCGCTTACGGCACCAACAACTTCCCTGATTGCTCGAACATGTGCCACGAAGCCAGCGGCGCGGGTATGTCGGAAACCCTTGGGGTGGGCAAGGGCACCGTGGTGTTCCACGACCTGGAGCTGGCCGACGCGATCTTCGTCATCGGCCAGAACCCCGGCACCAACCACCCGCGCATGCTCGAACCCCTGCGGGAAGCGGTCAAGCGTGGTGCCCAGGTAGTCTGCTTCAACCCGTTGAAAGAGCGTGGCCTCGAGCGCTTCCAGCACCCGCAGCACCCGTTCGAAATGCTCAGCAACGGCTCCGAGCCGACCTCCAGCGCCTACTTCCGCCCGGCCTTGGGTGGGGACATGGCGGCAATGCGCGGTATTGCCAAGTACTTGTTGCAATGGGAGCGCGAGGCGCAGGCCAAGGGCGAGCCGGCGGTGTTCGACCATGCCTTCATCGCCGAGCACACCAGCGGCGTCGACGATTACCTGGCGGCGGTGGACGCCACGTCCTGGGAGCACATCGTCAAGCAGTCGGGCTTGACCCTGGCCGAGATCGAGCTGGCCGCACGCATGTATCGCAAGGCCGAGCGGGTCATCATGTGCTGGGCCATGGGCGTCACCCAGCATCGCCATTCGGTGCCGACCGTGCAGGAAATCGTCAACCTGCAGCTGCTGCGCGGCAACGTCGGCAAACCCGGCGCAGGCCTGTCGCCGGTGCGTGGCCACAGCAACGTGCAGGGTGACCGTACCATGGGTATCGACGAGAAGCCGTCGGCGGCGCTGCTCGATGCCATCGAAAAACGCTTCCAGTTCAGTGTGCCGCGTACCCATGGGCACAACGCGGTGTTGGCGATCAAAGCCATGGAAGAGGGGCGGGCCAAGGTGTTCATCGGCTTGGGCGGCAACTTTGCCCAAGCCACCCCGGACACCGCGCGCACCCACGCGGCGCTGCAGAATTGCGCGTTGACCGTGCAGATTTCCACCAAGCTCAACCGCTCGCATCTGGTCACCGGCCGCGATGCGCTGATCCTGCCGTGCCTGGGCCGTACCGAAATCGACCTGCAGGCCGAAGGGCCGCAAGGCGTGACCGTGGAGGACACCTTCAGCATGGTGCACATCTCCAACGGCCAGTTGCGCCCGCGCTCGCCGCATATGCGCTCGGAACCCTGGATCATCGCCGGCATGGCCAAGGCTACGCTGGGCAACCAGCCGATAGACTGGGAGTTTGCGGTGGCCGACTACAGCCGTATTCGTCAGATGATCGCAGACGTTATCCCTGGTTTCGCCAGCTTCAATGAGCGCTTGCAGCAGCCGGGCGGTTTCCACCTGGGTAACACCGCCGCCGATCGCAACTTCCGAACGGCCACGGGCAAGGCCCGGTTCATGCCCCACGCGCTGCCCGAGGAGTTGGTCAATGCCAAGGTGCTGGCCCGGGGTGACAAACCCGACCTGATCCTGCAGACCCTGCGCTCGCATGACCAGTACAACACCACCCTGTATGGCCTGGACGACCGCTATCGGGGGGTGTTCGGCCTGCGTGAAGTGGTGTTCGTCAATGAGGCCGACATCCGTCGCCTGGGCTTCGAGCCGGGTGAGCAGGTGGACCTGGTGTCGCTGTGGGAGGATGGCGTGGAGCGGCGGGTGTCGGGCTTCCGCCTGGTGGCGTATGACGTGCCCGAGGGACAGGCGGCGGCGTATTACCCGGAAACCAACCCGTTGGTACCGCTGGAAAGTTATGGCGAGGGCACCTACACCCCGACCTCGAAATTTGTGGCGATCAAGGTTGAGAAAGCCAAGGCGGGGAACCGCATTGCGGCGGTGTTGGCCTCGGATTGATGGGGTGCCTGTGCTGGCCTCTTCGCGGGTGAACCCGCTCCTACGGGACCCCTCAGCGCTTGAGGTTGAGGTGATCCTGCGGGTTTGTCCGCGAAGCATCCAGCACCGGTCAGGCGCGATGCACCGGGTAAGCCGTGGTGTACTTCATCTGCTCCATGGCAAAACTGGAGGTGATGTTCGATAGCCCATCGGTACGGGTAATCAGCTTTTTGTAGAACCGGTCATACGCGGCGATATCGCCCACCACCACCCGCAGCATGTAGTCCCAGTCCCCGGACATGCGGTAGCACTCCATCACTTCCTCGAACCCGGTCACGGTCGCGGCAAACTGCTCCAGCCAGGCGCTGTCGTGGCGCTGGGTCTTGAGCTGGACGAACACGGTAAGCCCCAACCCCAGCCGTTCGGGGTCCAGCAGGGCGACACGGCCGAGGATATAACCATCTTCCTCCAGGCGCTTGACCCGCTTCCAGCACGGTGTGGTGGACAGGTTGACGGCCTCGGCCAGGTCCTTCAGCGAGATCGAGGCATCACGCTGTAGCAGGGTAAGAATGTGCTGGTCGAAACTGTCCATATCGTGCGCTGGCCGTGCAGAAAAATATTTCACAGATTACCCCAAGGCCAGACGATTTGGGTTGTGCGATAGTTGCAGCTTTCATTCTGCCAATGGGCCTGACCATGTCCGACAAGCCGCGCAATTTCGCCACCCGTACCATTCACGCCGGCGAGCAGTTCAGCGTTGCCGATAACGCCATTTTCCCGGCCATCGTCACCGCCAGTTCGTTCACCAAGCGCAGCCTGGATGACAAGCCGGAATATTCCTATAGCCGCGTCGGCAACCCCACCCGGCATGCCTACGAAACCTGTGTCGCTGCCCTGGAAGAAGGCGTGGGCGCTGTGGCCTGCGCCTCGGGAGTGAATGCCACCGCAACCGTGCTTGAGCTGCTGCCCAAGGATGCCCACGTGGTGGTGATGAACGGCGTGTACGGTGGCACATTCCGCATCATGGAAGATTACCGCAGCCGCACCTCGGGGCTGACCACCACTTATGTCGATCTCAACGACCTTGAAGCCGTAGCGGCTGCGATCAAGCCGGAAACCCAGCTGATCTGGATCGAATCGCCGACCAACCCGTTGCTGCACCTGGTCGACATCAAGGCGGTGTGCAGCCTGGCCAAGGCGCGGGGGATTCTTACCTGCATCGACAACACGTTCTGCTCGCCGTGGAACCAGCGCCCGATTACCTTGGGCGTGGACTTGGTGATGCACTCGGCCAGCAAGTACATCGGTGGCCACTCCGACCTCACCGGCGGTGTGGTGGTCGCCGCCAATGACGCGCTGCTGGCACGCCTGCGCCGCATCAGCATGGCGATTGGTGCGGTGCAGGGGCCGTTCGACTGCTACCTGGCCCTGCGCGGCCTGAAGACCCTGGATGTGCGCATGGAGCGCCAGTGCGCCAATGCCCTGAAGGTGGCGCGCTTCCTGGAAGGCCACGCGCAGGTCGAGCAGGTCTATTACCCGGGGCTGGAAAGCCACCCACAGCATGAACTGTGCAAACGCCAGATGCGCAGTGGCGGGGCAGTGGTGGCGATGAAGGTCAAGGGCGACCGCGCCGCGCTCAACCGCCTGGTGGAGGCACTGCAGATTTTTGTGCTGGCAGACTCGCTGGGCGGGGTTGAGAGCATGATCAACCATTCCTGGAGCATGTCGCACTGCTCGCTGAGCCCGGAGCAGAAAGGGGTGATGGGGATCAGCGAGAACCTGCTGCGGTTGTCGGTAGGTATCGAGGACTACCGTGATCTGGTCGAGGACCTGGATGGGGCGTTGAAAGCGCTGGTTGCTGTGTGAGGGCTGCTGGCCCTTTCGCGGGTAAACCCGCTCCTACGACGGTCTGCGCATCGATGTAGGAGCGGGTTTACCCGCGAATACGGTAGCGGCGGCAACGGTGAACGGCCAGGGGCATTGGCCAGCAGGCCCGGCCCTTTCGCGGGTGAACCCGCTCCTACGACGGTCTGCGCATTGGCGTAGGAGCGGGTCTACCCGCGAATACGGTAGCGGCGAGAACGGTGAACGGCCAGGGACATTGGCCAGCAGGCCCGGCCCTTTCGCGGGTAAACCCGCTCCTACGACGGTCTGCGCATTGGCGTAGGAGCGGGTTTACCCGCGAATACGGTGGCGGCGGCAACGGTGAACGGCCAGGGACATTGGCCAGCAGGCCCGGCCCTTTCGCGGGTAAACCCGCTCCTACGACGGTCTGCGCATTGAGCGTAGGAGCGGGTTTACCCGCGAATACGGTGGCGGCGAGAACGGTGAACGGCCAGGGGCATTGGCCAGCAGGCCCGGCCCTTTCGCGGGTGAACCCGCTCCTACGACGGTCTGCGCATTGGCGTAGGAGCGGGTTTACCCGCGAATACGGTGGCGGCGACAACGATGACCGGCCAGGGACATTGGCCAGCAGGCCCGGCCCTTTCGCGGGTGAACCCGCTCCTACGACGGTCTGCGCAGGAGCGGGTTTACCCGCGAATACGGTAGCGGCGGCAACGGTGAACGGCCAGGGGCATTGGCCAGCAGGCCCGGCCCTTTCGCGGGTGAACCCGCTCCTACGACGGTCTGCGCAGGAGCGGGTTTACCCGCGAATACGGTAGCGGCGGCAACAGTGAACGGCCAGGGACATTGGCCAGCAGGCCCGGCCCTTTCGCGGGTGAACCCGCTCCTACGACGGTCTGCGCATTGGCGTAGGAGCGGGTTTACCCGCGAATACGGTGGCGGCGGCAACGGTGAACGGCCAGGGACATTGGCCAGCAGGCCCGGCCCTTTCGCGGGTAAACCCGCTCCTACGACGGTCTGCGCATTGGCGTAGGAGCGGGTTTACCCGCGAATACGGTGGCGGCGAGAACGGTGAACGGCCAGGGGCATTGGCCAGCAGGCCCGGCCCTTTCGCGGGTAAACCCGCTCCTACGACGGTCTGCGCATTGGCGTAGGAGCGGGTTTACCCGCGAATACGGTAGCGGCGGCAACGGTGAACGGCCAGGGGCATTGGCCAGCAGGCCCGGCCCTTTCGCGGGTTTACCCGCGAATACGGTAGCGGCGGCAACGGTGAACGGCCAGGGACATTGGCCAGCAGGCCCGGCCCTTTCGCGGGTAAACCCGCTCCTACGACGGTCTGCGCATTGGCGTAGGAGCGGGTTTACCCGCGAATACGGTGGCGGCGACAACGATGAACGGCCAGGGGCATTGGCCAGCAGGCCCGGCCCTTTCGCGGGTGAACCCGCTCCTACGACGGTCTGCGCATTGGCGTAGGAGCGGGTTTACCCGCGAATACGGTGGCGGCGACAACGGTGAACGGCCAGGGACCTTGGCCAGCAGGCCCGGCCCTTTCGCGGGTGAACCCGCTCCTACGACGGTCTGCGCATTGGCGTAGGTGCGGGTTTACCCGCGAATACGGTAGCGGCGGCAACGGTGAACGGCCAGGGGCATTGGCCAGCAGGCCCGGCCCTTTCGCGGGTGAACCCGCTCCTACGACGGTCTGCGCATTGGCGTAGGAGCGGGTTTACCCGCGAATACGGTGGCGGCGACAACGGTGAACGGCCAGGGACCTTGGCCAGCAGGCCCGGCCCTTTCGCGGGTGAACCCGCCCCTACGACGGTCTGGACTGCGCATCGGTGTAGGAGCGGGTTTACCCGCGAATACGGTGGCGGCGGCAACGGTGAACGGCCAGGGAAATTGGCCAGCAGGCCCGGCCCTTTCGCGGGTGAACCCGCTCCTACGACGGTCTGCGCATCGGTATAGGAGCGGGCTTGCCCGCGAAGAGGCCGGTGGATTCAATAGATGCCTGTCAGGATTTGGGCGGATGAATGATCCGTTCGATCTTGTCCTTGATCAGCAACCTTTCCTTGCGCAGGCGGTTGACGGCCTCGTCGTTGGTTCCGTTGCCTTCGGCGGCGACCACCTCCTTGTCCTTGGCGTTGTACTCCTTGTGCAGTTTGTGCAGGTCCTGATCCTTGTCCATGAGCGCCTGGAATGCATCAGCGGTAACGTGCAGGTCAGCGAGCAGATCATGCGGAACTGGCATTTCTTCACCTCTGTCAGGGTTGTCGGTAAGGCTCTGATCACTGAGGATAGCTGTCTTTGCGCAGGCTGGTGACGGCTGTCCAGGCTGAATGGCAGCTGAATGGTTTTGCGATAACTTGTAAAAGACGCACCTTCACGAAATTGTTACCGTCTTTTTCACAAAAAATTGATGACGTGCTTTCTAGAGTTCACCCAACTTTCCCACGGTGCCTTCTGGCCTGGGGGGTGAAAATCACTCTTGATTGCGAACGCTGATGCTCAACTTCAAATCCCTGCGGACTGAATGGGTCACGCTGCTGGCCAGTCTTTACCTGCTGATCGGCTTCAACATGTTCCTCTGGGAGCACCTGCAGGCGGTGGTTCCTGCCGGCCTGTCGGGGTTATGGCTGAGTCTGGCGTTTGCCGTGCTGATGCTCTTCGCCTTCAATCTGATCCTCACGTTACTTGCCTTCCGGTATGTATTGAAGCCGGTACTTATTGTGTTGTTCATGAGTGGCGCGGGCGTGGCTTACTTCATGAACCAGTACGGCGTACTTATTGATACCGGCATGTTTCGTAATATGGCCGAAACCAATATTGCGGAAGTGCGCGACTTGATGTCGTTCAAGTTTGCCGCGTATATCCTGCTGCTGGGCGTGCTGCCTTCGGTGCTGCTGTGGAAGGCGAAGATCGCTTACCGCCCCTGGCACCGCGAACTGCTGGGCAAGTTGGTGGTCAGTGGCGCCTGTGTAGTGACCATCGGCTCGGTCGCGTTGGTCAATTATCAGGGGCTGTCGTCGCTGTTTCGCAATCACCATGAACTGCGCCTGATGCTCACCCCCAGCAATATCGTCGGGGCTTCCATTGGTTATGTCAGCGAGCGTGTCGGTACGGCTTCGCGCCCGTTCCAGCATTATGGTGAAGATGCCAAGCGTGATGCGGCCTGGCAAAAACATGAGCGCAAGTCGTTGACCGTGCTGGTGGTCGGAGAAAGTGCCCGGGCAGACCATTTCGGCGTGCTGGGCTATGACCGCGATACCACGCCGAATCTCGCCAAGGAACAGGGCCTGCTGGCGTTTTCCGACGTGCACTCGTGTGGTACGGAAACGGCGGTTTCGGTGCCTTGCATGTTCTCGGGCATGAAGCGCAGGGACTACGATGCCCGGGTAGCGAAAAACCGTGAAGGGCTGTTGGACATTCTCCAGCGTGCCGGCCTGGCCGTGCAGTGGCGTGACAACCAGTCGGGCTGCAAAGGCACCTGCGATCGCGTGCAGTTCATCGATGTCAGCAACCTCAAGGACCCGCAGCTGTGCGCCAATGGCGAATGCCATGACCAGATCCTGCTGCAAGGCCTGGACGCGCTGATCGACAACCTCGACAAGGACACCGTGCTGGTGCTGCACCAGATGGGTAGCCACGGCCCCGAGTACTTCAAGCGCTACCCCAGTGAAGACGAGCGCTTCACCCCGGTGTGCCAGAGCAACGCGTTGAACCAGTGCAGCCAGGAGGAAATCATCAACGGGTACGACAACACCCTTGCCTACACCGACAAGGTGCTGGCCTCGCTGATCGATACCCTGCGCAGCAAGCAAGACAAGGTCGACACCGCGATGATCTACCTGTCCGACCACGGCGAGTCGCTGGGCGAGTACAACCTGTTCCTGCACGGCACGCCGTACGCCATCGCTCCCGAGCCGCAGAAGCATGTGCCGCTGCTGACCTGGTTCTCCGACAGCTACAAGGAGGACTTCGGTATCGACAACGACTGCCTGGCCCGGCTCAGCGATACCCCGTTGTCCCAGGACAATCTGTTCCACTCGATGCTTGGCCTGTTGCAGGTACACACCGAGCTCTACCAGCAGTCGCTGGACATGTTCGCCGGTTGCCGGCCCTGGCTGGCAGCCAAGCGCTGAAGTCAGTCGCGTGTCATGCAGGCTTGGGTGATCCCTGGAGCGGGTAAGCCCGGGCCATACACCGTGTTGCCTTCATTCGCGGGCGCGCCCGCTCCCACAGGGTGGACTGCCCCCTGAAAGCTGGACAGTTTCACCAGCAGTGCCCTCGCCGTATATACTGCGCGCCAATGTTAGTGGGAGAGCCTTGTGGCCATCGAAATTCACTGGATCCGTGACGACCAGAGCCTGGCCGAGCACTGCCGCGACTGGCACCAGCTGCCCTTCGTCGCCGTCGACACCGAATTCATGCGGGTCGACACCTTCTACCCGAAAGCCGGGCTGATTCAGATCGGCGACGGCCAACGTGCCTTCCTGATCGACCCGCTGCTGATCGGCAACTGGCAACCCTTGGCCGACCTGCTGGAAGACAGCGGTGTGGTCAAGGTGCTGCACGCCTGCAGCGAAGACCTCGAAGTACTGCTGCGCCTGACCGGCAAGCTGCCTCAGCCGTTGTTCGACACTCAGCTGGCCGCCGGTTACCTGAACCTGGGCTTCTCCATGGGCTATTCGCGCCTGGTGCAGGAAGTGCTGGGCATCGAATTGCCCAAAGGTGAAACCCGCTCTGACTGGCTGCAACGCCCGCTCTCGGAAACCCAGGTCAGCTACGCTGCCGAAGACGCCGTGCACCTGGCCGAGCTGTTCACCGTGCTGCGCCCGCGGCTGAGTGACGACAAGTACGCCTGGGTGCTGGAAGACGGCGCCGAGCTGGTGGCTGCGTTGCGCCGTGAAGTCGAGCCCGAAAGCCTGTACCGCGACGTCAAGCTGGCCTGGAAGCTGGCGCCTCAACAACTGGCAGTGCTGCGTGAGCTGTGCGCCTGGCGCGAGCGCGAGGCGCGCAACCGCGATGTCCCGCGCAATCGTATCCTCAAGGAGCACTCGCTGTGGCCCATGGCCAAGAGCCAGCCGAACAACCTGTCGGCCTTGGCCAAGATCGACGAGATGCACCCGCGCACCATTCGTCAGGACGGTGAGTTCCTCATCCAGCTGATCAAGCGCGCCGCCAGCCTGCCGGCCGAGCAATGGCCAGCGCCCTTGCCCGAGCCGCTGCCGATCGAGGCTGCCGGCCTCCTCAAGCAGTTGCGTGCCATCGGCCAGGCCGAAGGCGAGCGCCTGGGGATTGCGCCCGAGCTGATGCTGCGCAAGAAAGCCCTGGAGGCGCTGCTCAAGAGCGGTTACCCCAATGGCCCTTATCAACTGCCCGATTCGCTGCGCGGCTGGCGCCGTGAGCGCATGGGCCAGGCCCTGCTGGACAACCTGGCAGGCGCCGGAGAAACCCGATGAAACGCATTTGCTCGATCTACAAAAGCCCACGCAAGAACGAAATGTACCTGTACGTGCTCAAGGCTGACGGCCTGGAGCGCGTGCCTGAAGGCCTGCTGCCGTTCTTCGGCACCCCCGTGCACGCTTTCGACCTGGTGCTCAGCCCTGAGCGCAAGCTGGCCCGCGAGGACATCAGCAAGGTGCTGGAGAACCTCGAAAGCCAAGGCTACCACCTGCAGATGCCGCCGCTGGAAGATGAGTACATCGAGCACCTGCCCGAAGAGCTGCTGCGCCGTAACGACCCCGTCTGACCATGCGCGTACTGATTGCTGAGCATGACCATGCTCGATACGCCGAGCTTTTGCGCGCAGCCGCGCCTGAAGTGGAAGTTCTGACCAGCGGCGACTCTGCCGAACTGGCCCGCCAGGCACCGCAGTGCCCGGTGTGGCTGGGCCAGCCGGACTTGCTGGCAAGTCTGCTGCGCCAAGGCCATAAGCCTGCCTGGATGCAGTCGACATGGGCCGGTATCACGCCGTTGCTGGCCGATGGCCTACCGCGTGATTACCGCCTGAGCCGGGCAGTGGGTATCTTCGGTCAGGTGATGGCCGAGTACATGCTCACCTATATGCTAGGCCATGAGCGTGAGGTGCTGGCGCGTCTGGTCAGCCAGGTCGAGCGGCGTTGGGATGACCACCCGGGGCGCAGCCTGGAAGGGCGCAAGGCACTCATTGTGGGTGTAGGCGACATTGGTCAGCGTGTGGCCGAGTTCCTGCAGCCGTTTGGTGTAGAGCTTTACGGGGTCGCCAGCAGCGCCCGTGAGCAGGCGCCGTTCGTCGAGGTGGCGGCGCTGGCCGACCTGCCGCGCATGGTCGGCCAGGTCGACTACGTGCTAAACCTGCTGCCGGATACCCCCGCCACTCATGACCTGTATGACGCAGCGCTGTTCAAGTGCTTCCAGCCCTCGGCCTTGTTCATCAATGCCGGACGCGGTGTAGCAGTGGTCGATGCCGACTTGGTAGGGGCGCTGAAAGAAGGCCATCTGGCCGGTGCGGTGATCGATGTCTGCCGGCAAGAGCCGCTGCCCAGGCAACACCCGTTCTGGAGCGCGTGGGGCTTGTTGCTGACCGGACACAGTTCGGCACCCACCTCGCCGACAGCGATGGTGCGCTTGTTTGTCGAGAATGTGCGGGCTTATGAAGCGGGGCAGGGGTTGCGGGGTGAAGTCGATTTCGCCCGGGGCTACTGATCGCTGTGGCCTGTACCGGCCTCGTCGCGGGTAAACCCGCTCCAGCTCAGGGTGGTGATCCCCCCCGCAGGAGCGGGCTTGCCCGCGAAGAGGCCAGCACTGCCAACACAAACCTTACAGGCTGAAATCGCCTTCAGCAGCCAGCTCGCTCAGCGGTTTGCGCGGGCTCGGCACTTCACGCGCCTGCAGCGCTTCGTCCAGGCTGGCCTTGTCCCCCAGCTTGCCGATCGCCACCATGGCGTGCAGTACGTAACCCTCGGGAATCTTCAGTTCCTGACGTGCCAGGTCCTGATCGAAGCCGGCCATGCCATGGGTATGCCAGCCGCTGATGCTGGCCTGCAGGGCCAGGTGCCCCCAGGCAGAGCCCGTGTCGAAGGTGTGCCATAGCGCCGGTTTTTCTTCCGTAGCGCCCGGGGCCGCGAAGGTAGTCTTCGAAATGACCAGTACCAGCGCCGACGCCTGTTGCGCCCAGCTGCGATTGAAGGGAACCAGCAGGCTCAGGTAACGCTCCCAGTTCGGCGTGTCGCGGCGGGCATAAAGGAAGCGCCAAGGCTGCGAGTTATAGGCCGAAGGTGCCCAGCGGGCGGCTTCGAGGAAGCTCAACAGGGTTTCTTCGCTGATCGGCTCGGCGGTGAAGGCGCGTGGCGACCAGCGGTTGATGAACTGCTCGCTGATGGCGTAATCGGCAATGCGGGGGGTGGCGCTCATGGCGGCTCCTGCAAACGGACGGGAAAAGCGCACGCTACTGCGTGCCGTCGCGACTGACAAGCGGTCTGGCTTTGCCGAAGGCCAGGCTCTAGACTGGCGCCGCTGCGCGCCGTGGCCCCCAAGATGAAGGCAGGAACCCTGTGTGATGATCGCTGAAAACGCGCCGTTCTGGCGGCGCAAGACCCTCGAACAACTCAACCAGCAAGAGTGGGAGTCGCTGTGCGATGGCTGCGGCCTGTGCTGCCTGCAGAAGCTCGAGGACGAAGACGACAACAGCGTCTATTACACCCGCATCGCCTGCAAGTTGCTGGACCTGGATACGTGCCAGTGCAGCGACTACCCCAGCCGCTTTGCCCAAGTGCCGGACTGCATCCAGCTTACCCCGGGCAAGGCCGACCAGTTCAAGTGGCTGCCGAGTACCTGCGGTTACCGTCTGGTCAGTGAGGGCAAGGACTTGCCGGATTGGCATCACCTGGTCTGTGGCGATCGCCAACAGGTCCATGAACAGCGCATTTCCCAGTCGGGGCGTATGCTCAGTGAACACGATGTGCACGAAGACGACTGGGAAGACCACCTGATCTTCCGCGCCAGCTGACCGGCGCGGCCTGCCTCGGGGAAACAAGGAGTTTCTGTATGCGTTGCCAGCTGTTGTTGCTGTTGGGCCTGATGGCCAGTTCGCCGGCCTGGGCGAAAAAGGTCGACCTCGACTACCAGGTGCGCCTGCTGCCTGCCAGTGGCCAGGCTGAAGTGCGCGTTACATTGGCCGAAGGCAGTGTGGTGCGCAGCCTGGACTTCGACCTGAGCAAGGCTGGGGTTTACAGCGGCTTCCAGGCTGATGGGCAATGGCAGCTGAAGGGCCAGCGTGGTGTATGGCAACCAGCGGCCGGCAAGACCAGCCTCAGCTACCGCGTGCAGCTGGACCAGAAGCTTGCCAGCGGCGCCTATTCATCACGCATCACCCCGCACTGGGCACTGTTCCTCGGCGACCAGCTGATACCTCCTGCGCACCTCGACCAACAGGACGGTACCGAGCTGGTGGCGCGCCTGGCTTTCGACCTGCCCGAGGGCTGGAAGAGCATCGAAACGTCCTGGCCGCGCATCGGCAAGGAGAAGTTTCGCATCGACAACGTGTCACGCCTGTTCGATCGCCCGACCGGCTGGATGCTTGCCGGCGACCTGGGCAGCCGCCGCGCTCGCCTGGGCGAAACCGAAGTGACCGTGGCCGCGCCGGTGGGGCAGGGCATGCGACGCATGGACAGCCTGACCTTGCTCACATTCGTCTGGCCACAACTACAGGCTGTGTTCCCGCGCAACCCGCCCAAGCTGCTCTTGGTCGGGGCGCGTGACGGCATGTGGCGAGGGGCTATGGCTGCACAGGGCTCGTTGTACCTGCACAGTGCCCGGCCCATGGTCAGCGAGAACGGCAGTAGCCCGTTGCTGCGCGAACTGGTGCAACTGTTCGCGCAGGTTCACGGGCGTGACGGTAGTGATTGGCTGGTAGAGAGCCTGACCGATTATTACGCCAACGAGTTGCTGCGCCGCTCGGGCGGGATGAGTGACGACCGCTATCAGGTCTGGCAGGCGCGCCTGAGCAAGCAGGGCGCCAAGGTCAACCGGCTCAAGGGTGAGCGCGCCAGTCCGGCGCAGGTGGCCCGTGGCGTGATGCTGTTGCAGGCGCTGGACAAGGAAATCCGCATTCACACCCAGGCCAGGCGTTCGTTGGACGATGTGGTGCGTGGGCTGATGCGCCTGCCCAGCGTCAGTACCGAAGACTTCGTCCAGATCAGCGAGAACGTGCTGGGACGGCGTTCCGATGTGCTGCAGAGCAAGGTGCTGCACTAGGCCTCCCTGGCCCCTGGCAATCGGCAAGGCGACATCTTCAGCAAGTCGCATTTCAGGTGTGTAAAGTCGTACCTGGAATACACCGCCGAGCAGAAACTCAGCATTGTTCACGGGGCGAAACCGAGGAAGGGGAGCGCGCAGCCGACCATCGTCGGCAACGTTGATCGCGACAACCCATGGTTTGTCGAGGCAATGTTCCGCCCGGTTTCGGTGCTGTTCTGACGGAGCTCAGCACCTGGCCGTCCTGTGTTGGCAGGCCTGTCCTGCTGCCGCAGTGGCGGCCTTTTTATTTGAACTTGGGTCCCGAGCGGGTATTCAGCCCCTTGGCCAATCGGTCGTACAGCACCACATTCACCGTCGCCGCCAGGTTCATGCAGCCCTCGGTTGGTATGTAGATTGTCTCTTCACACCATCCCCTCACCTCTTCGCTCAACGAGCCATCCTCTGGCCCGAAGATGTAAATGGCACGGTCTGGATGGGTGTAGTCCGGCAATGGCCGTGCGCCCTCCACCAGTTCCACCGCCACGGGCGTGCAGCCCAGCGGGATAATGCGCTGCAGGTCGTCGATGCCGATCAGCGGGATGTCGTAGTGCACACGTTTGGTGTCGGTGACGAAGTCACGCGCGCGCTCATAGCGTTTGCCCGTGTAGAACACCGAATTGACGCCATAGCAGCCCGCGGCGCGCATCACAGAGCCGACGTTTTCTGCCGACTTGGGGTTGAACAGGCCGATGCAGCTGTATCGTTTGTTTGCCACGTACCGGGGCCCTTCGCGAAAAAAAGCGCGATTATACGGGCTGCCCGGTAGCAGCGGGGGGCGAATCGATGGTCAGTCTTTCTTCAGCATGCCCGCCAGCCCGGCAAACGGGTTGTGCGTGGCCTTGGCAATGCTCGGGGTGCTGGTGGAGCCTTCGCTGAAGTACTGCTGGTCGGTGTAGCGCGAGTGCTCGTTGTCGTGGCAGTACAGGCACAGCAGCTCCCAGTTGGAACCGTCCTGAGGATTGTTGTCGTGGTTGTGGTCACGGTGATGCACGGTCAGTTCGCTCAGGCGCTTGCCGGCGAACTCGCGGGCGCAGCGGCCGCACACGTGCGGGTACATTCTCAGGGCCTTGTCGCGGTAGCCCATTTCCTTGTCGCGCTTGGCATCGGCCAGGATGCGGTCGAGGCGCGCGGTAGCGGCGGCAGAAGAGGTGGAGCTCATGGTGTTTCCTTTGTTCTGATCAGGCAGGTGACGGTTATGCCATTGAGTCTAGCGCGCTTGCAGGTCAGGCGGACAGGCGAAAGCGTTGATTTAGGCGTAGCCTGTAGCAAGGTTCCCGACAGGAGGTTGCTGATGTTTCACGCGATCCTCGCCGCGCTGTTGATGGCTGGCCTGCCTCTGGCAGAAGCTGCCAGCACGCCACCTCGACTCAATACGCCAGTGCCTGGTGCACCGGGTACGCCCACGCCCACGCCATACCCGCAGATAACCCCGAGTACACCGCCCAAGGCTTATGACAGTCAGCCGGGGGCGCCGTTGTTGCCGCCGATGCCAGTGCCCGGCCCGCCGAAGGACCAGCCATTGCCCGGGTTGCGGCCGGAGCCGCCGAAGCCGCCGGCGCAGGATGATTGAGCATGAGCACTCTGCGCCGCCATCATGTGTGAGCAACTGTCTTGCTCAACTTCTAAAAGCTGGCGCGATCGCTGTGGGAGCGGGCTTGCCCGCGAACACCGGCGCAGCCGGTGCCAGGGCACTGCATTGAATTTTTTGCGGGCTTGCCCGCTCCCACAGTGATCGCGCGGGTGCTCAAACCTGGGTTTAGGCAATACCTAGCTCGCCAAACACGAACGCATACTCCAGCGCCACATCCTTCAACCCTTGGTACCGCCCGCTCATCCCACCGTGCCCAGCCCCCATCTCGGTCTTGAGCAGCAGCAGGTTGCTGTCGGTCTTGAGCGTGCGCAACCTCGCCACCCATTTGGCGGCTTCCCAATACTGCACGCGGCTGTCGTTGTAGCCCGCCACCACCAGCATCGCCGGGTAGGCCTGCGCTTTCAGGTTCTCGTACGGCGCATAAGCCTTGATCCGTTCATACACCTCCGGCTCCTCAGGGTTGCCCCATTCGTCGTACTCGGTCACGGTTAGCGGCAGCTCCGGGTCGAGCATGGTGTTGAGCACGTCGACGAATGGCACTTCGGCAATGGCGCAGCGGAACAATTCCGGGCGCAGGTTGAGCACCGTGCCGATCAGCAGGCCGCCGGCGCTGCCACCACTGATGGCCAGGCGATCGGCGGCAGTCACGCCTTGGCTGATCAGGTGCTCGGCGCAGGCGATGAAGTCGCTGAAGGTGTTGTGCTTGTGCTCCTGCTTGCCGGCGCGGTACCAGGCCTCCCCCAGTTCACCGCCACCCCGCACATGGGCGATGGCAAAGGCCACGCCACGTTCCAGCAGGCTCAGGCGCGCATGCGAGAACCAGGGGTCGAGGCTTTCGCCATAGGCGCCATAACCGTAAAGGTACAGTGGCACGGTCTTGCCCAGGTCCTGGCGGCGGCGTACCAGGCTGATTGGCACCTGGGTGCCGTCCGCCGCGGTTGCCCACAGGCGCTCACTGACATAGTCATCGGCATCGAATGCACCGAGCACGGGGGTTTGTTTCAGCACCACCTGGGCGCCCGTGGACAACGCCAGTTGGCGCACCTGGGCCGGGCGGTTGAGCGCTTCGTAGCGCAAGCGTATGCGAGTGCTGGCAAACTCAAGGCTGTCCTGCACGTACAGGCTGTAGGCGGCATCTGGCAGCTCGACGCGGTAGGCCGGCAAACCCTGCGGGCGTACTTCGATGATTGGCAGGCCGCCTTCGCGCAGGCTCAGGGTCAGGGCACCGCTATTCAGGCTGAGGCCTTCGAGCATGACCGTGTCGCGGTGCGCCACCAGCACCTGCCACTGTTCGCGGCTAGGTACTGGCGCGACTGGCGCGTGGTACAGGGCGAAATTGATGCCATCCTGGTTGGTGCGGATGAACCAGCGCCACTCGCCGTCGAGCTGGCCATGGTCGGGGAAGTATTCGTGGCCTTCGACGCGCGGCGCCAGGCAGGTGAACGGCGCCTGCGGGGTTTCGGCGTCCAGTACCCAGGCCTCACTGGTGGTCTTGCTGTTCAGCAGCAGCACCAGCTGGCGCTCGGAACTGGTGCGGTAGCAGTGCAGGAAGAAACGCCCGTCCGGCTCTTCGAACACGGTTTGCGCGGCGTTGGTACCCAAGGTGTGGCGACGCAGGCGCCATGGGCGGTGGGTGTCGTCCAGCTCAGCGAAGAATAACGTCTGGCTGTCGTTGGCCCAGGTCAGGCTACCGTCGCAGTCGTCGAAGGGCAGGGTAGTGACACGGTCACTGGCCAGGTCTTTGATGTACAGGGTATGGATTTCGTCGCCGCTGGTGTCGAGGCTGTAGGCCAGCAGGCGGTGGTCGGGGCTGACGCTGAACGCGCCGAGGGAAAGGAAACCGCCGTTGGCCAGGACGTTGGGGTCGAGCAGCAGCTGCTCCTGGTTTTCATCGACGGTGTTCGAGTCGTCGGCGGGGCGTGGGCAGCGGTAGTGACGCGGGTATTCGTCGCCGGCGGTGGTACGGGTGTAGTACAGGTAGGGGCCCCAGGGCGCCGGCAATGACAGGTCGGTCTCCAGGATGCGGCCTTTGATCTCTTCGAACAGTTGCTCACGCAACGGTGCCTGGTCGGCCAGGCAGGCTTCCTGGTAGGCGTTTTCAGCGTGCAGGTAAGCGAGTACCTCGGGGGTGTCGCGCTTTTGCAGCCAGGCATACGGGTCGGTGGCCTGGTCGGCTTGGGCAATCGGGGGTTGGGGCTTGGTTGGCATTGAAGGTCTCTTGATTGGAGTTGCCTGTGCCGGCCTCTTCGCGGGTAAACCCGCTCCTACAGGGATCGCACCGAGGTAGGAGCGGGTTTGCCCGCGAAGACGCCGGCACAGGCAAACACTGTCTGCGCCCGGAAAAGTGTTTATCATAGGCATCTCTTTGCCTGGCTTGCACGAACACCATGACCGAGAACGACTACACCTTCGCCTGGGGCCTTTACGCAGTGGCCGCCTTAGGGTGCCTGCTGGTGGGCTTCAAGCTCACCGGCTGGATGTGGCGCTGGCTGCGCGAACCGCTACGGGTGGTGCTGGCGGTGCTGCTGCTGACCCCGACCATCGTCGACCCGGTCAAGGACAGTTTCGCCCCTGCAATCGCCATCACCGCACTGGATGTTGCCTTCAAGGTCGGCAATAACGCCTGGCGCGCTGTGTCGGATTTCGCCATGTACGGCATGATCGCCTTTGCCCTGTACTTCCTCTTCGTGCTGCTTCGCTGGCCGCTGGAAAAACGCGCGCGCACGCGCCGTGAACAGACCGATGCCGCCGCCAGGCGTCAGCTGGCCGAGGATGATCAGCTCGGCGCCCAGGCGCCGCTGGCTGCCGAGCGCAGCGACCGGTACCGTGACGACTTGCCGCCAGCCGCAGCGCGTGGCGCAGGCCGGGTCGAGCCTCGTCTGTAAACGGAGACACGCCTGTGTGCGAACTGCTGGGCATGAGTGCCAATGTCCCTACCGACATCGTTTTCAGCTTCACCGGCCTGATGCAGCGGGGCGGGCGTACCGGCCCGCACCGTGACGGCTGGGGTATAGGCTTTTACGAAGGTCGTGGTCTGCGCCTGTTCCAGGACCCGGCAGCGAGCAGCGAGTCGGAAGTGGCCAACCTCGTGCAGCGCTACCCGATCAAAAGCGAAGTGGTGATCGGTCATATCCGTCAGGCCAACGTCGGCAGGGTGTGCCTGTCCAATACCCACCCGTTCGTGCGGGAAATGTGGGGCCGCAACTGGTGCTTCGCGCACAACGGCCAATTGGGTGACTTCAAGGGCCTGGCCAGTTTCTACCGGCCAGTGGGCGACACCGATAGCGAAGCGGCCTTCTGCGACCTGCTCAACCGCATCCGCAGCGCCTTCCCCGAACCGGTGCCGGTGGAACAGCTACTGCCAGTGCTGGTCGAAGCCTGTGCCGGCTACCGTGGTCAGGGCGTATTCAACTGCATGCTCAGCGATGGCGACTGGCTGTTCTGTTTTTGCTCGACCAAGCTGGTGCACATTACCCGCCGAGCGCCATTTGGTGCCGCACGGTTGAAGGATGTCGACCTGATCGTCGATTTTCATACCGAAACCACCCCCAACGACGTGGTCACGGTGATTGCCACCGAGGCCTTGACCGAGAACGAGACCTGGCACCGCTACGCGCCGGGTCAGTGGGCCCTGTGGCGGCACGGCGAGTGCGTGGCGCACGGCCAGAGCTAAGGACGCTGCATGTTCAGAAGTTACCTGCGATTGCTGTTGTTCACCTTCGGCCTGCTGGCCGGTATCCAGGTCCCGGGGCTGGTCAAGGACTATAGCCAGCGGGTCGAGGCGCACCTGTTCGAATCGCGCGAGGCGCTCGATGGGTTCCGGCAAACGGCCGAGCGCTTTTTCAAGGGCGACTTGCAGGCGCTGCTGCAGCACTACCGCAGCAGCGACGATCCGGTGTTCAACAGTGACGCCAACAGCATCGAAAGCCTGATGATCCGCAACGAACTGCTGGAAAACGAATGGCAGGTGCTGCAAGGGTCATGGGCCGAGCGTACCTGGCATGTGCTGGTGCAGGCCGACCCGCAGTTGCGCGAAGAAACCCTCAATGGCTACAGCTACCAGATTCTGCTGGTGCCCGAGGCGATTGGCTGGGGTGTGGGTGCCGGTTTTGTGCTGGCCTTTGTGGTCGAAAGCCTGTTGTTGGGGATTGGCTGGCTGATCCTGGGCGGGCGGCGCAGGGTGGTGAAAGAGAGCTGGCGCTAAGTTCTGCTGTACCTGTACCGGCCCTTTCGCGGGCTTGCCCGCTCCCACAGGTACAACCTGGCCCGCCAGGCCTGTGATGACTCCTGTGGGAGCGGGCGAGCCCGCGAAAGGGCCGGTACAGGCAGAGACCGTCGTTCAGACCAGCACGATCCGCTGCCCACCCACATCCCGCGCATACCGCTCCAGCACCTGCCGGCAAACCCCAACCACCTCATCTACCAGCACCACCCCGGTCTGCCACGCCACCACCAGCTCCAGGCTCGGCGGCGGCTGCAACCCTTCCAGCAGCACCAGCTCGCCCCGGCCCAACTCGGCATCCACCAGCGCCGGCGGTAGCGCGCCAATGCCAAAACCGTCGCGCAACAGCCGGGTAATCGCCGCCACCGAGTTCACGCAATTCAACCGCGGCGCCTCTGCCCCCGCAGCCTGCAGCAAGCTCAGCACCTCCTGGTGCGGCCGTGAATTCTTCGAGAAGGTGATGATGCGCTCGCGCCCAAGTTCGGCCAGCGACGCATAGTCCCTGTGCTGGTGGGCGCCTGCGGCCACCACCCAGCCCATTGGGTAGCGCGCCAGGTCGATACTGCGGATCGATTGCTCGCGCAGCAAGTCGGTCTGCAAAATCACGTCAAGAAAACCCTTCTGCAACTGCTCGCGCAAGTTCAGCGCGGTGTCGGCCACCAGTTCGATTTCCACCTGCGGGTAGCGCTCGCTCAACTCCGCCACCAGTGCGCTCATCCAGGTGTGGATCACAGTGTCCATCACCCCGATGCGAATGCGTCCGACCTTGGCCCGGTCGCTGTCCAGCGACTGCTTCATGGCCTTGGCGGTTTCCAGCATGCGTTCGGCGTATTCCAGCACCTTGCCGCCCTCCGGGGTCAGGCTGACCCCGCGGGAGTCGCGCAGCAGTAGCTTAACGCCCAGGTCAGCCTCCAGTGCGGCAATACGGCTGGATACCGAAGCCTGGGTGGTGAACAGCTTTTCTGCGGTCAGGCGGAAGCTCTTGAGCCGGGCGACCCAGACGAAGGTTTCGAGGAAGCGAAGGTTCATGATCAGTTTTTCTTGTTCCAGACCGGCGGTTTTTTTCGTTGGACGAAGGCGAGGCGGCCTCTGAACAATGGCGCCCAGGCCGCGACGCTTTATGTCGCCCATAAAACAATACCAACAAGCCGAGGCATCCATGAACCCCACCGGCGCGCAGCAGCAGGTCAGTTCCTTCCCTTCGTCCGGGCCTTTCGCCTGGTACCGCGACATCGACAAACAGCAACGACGTACCTTCTGGAGCTGCAAGATCGGCTATGGCCTGGACGGCATGGACACGCAGATGCTCAGCTTCGTCATCCCTACGCTGATCATGCTGTGGGGGCTCACCACCACCGAAGCCGGCTTGATCCACACCAGCACGCTGATCGCCTCCGCTGCAGGAGGCTGGGTGGCCGGTATCCTCTCCGACCGCATCGGCCGGGTGCGTACCCTGCAACTGACGGTATTGTGGTTCGCCTTCTTCACTTTCCTGTGTGGCTTCGCTCAGAACTACGAGCAACTGCTGATTGCCCGAACCCTGATGGGCTTTGGCTTCGGTGGCGAGTGGACCGCCGGTGCGGTGTTGATCGGCGAGGTGATCCGCGCCCAGGACCGCGGCAAGGCGGTGGGCATGGTGCAGTCCGGCTGGGCAATCGGCTGGGGCCTCACAGCCATCCTCTATGCGCTGCTGTTCTCTTGGCTGCCGGCAGAGCAGGCCTGGCGTGCGTTGTTCCTGCTGGGGCTGGTACCGGCAATCTTCGTGATCTTCGTTCGCCGCCTGGTCAAGGACCCTGAGGTATATCGCAAGGCCAAGGCAGTGGAAAACGCCGAGGCACCTTCGCGCTTCTACGAAATCTTCGCCCCGGGCATGCTCTGGACCACCGTGCGGGCATCCCTGCTGACCACCGGCGCGCTCGGCGGTTACTACGCCATCACCTCGTGGCTGCCAACCTTCCTGAAGAACGAACGCGGCCTGAGTGTGCTGGGCACGGGTGGCTATCTGGCCATGGTGATCCTCGGCTCGTACGTGGGCTATGTGGTCAGCGCTTATCTGTCCGACCTGCTGGGGCGCAAGAAGAACTTCATCCTGTTCGCCGTGGGCTCTTTCGTCATTGTGCTGTTGTACACGCAGATGCCGGTCAGCGATGGTGTGATGCTGTGGCTGGGCCTCCCGTTGGGCTTCTTCGCCTCGGGTATCTTCAGCGGCATGGGGGCATTTCTGACCGAACTGTTCCCCACGCGCATTCGGGGTTCGGGGCAAGGCTTCTGCTACAACATCGGCAAGGTCATCGCCGCGCTGTTCCCGTTGATGATCGGCATGCTCGGCCAGAATGTTCCGCTGGGCCTGGGTATCGGTGTGTTCTCTGCTGTGTCCTACGGCATTGTGATCTTGGCGGCGCTGAGCCTGCCAGAAACCCGCGGCAAACACCTGCAGGCGCGGTAAGGTAGGTATATGCACAACGACAAGGGAGACCGCGTGGTGGAACGCCTGCTACTCAATTGCGACATGGGCGAGAGTTTCGGCAGCTGGCGCATGGGCCTGGATGCCGAAGTCATGCCTTACATCGATTGCGCCAACATCGCCTGCGGTTACCATGCCGGTGACCCCGGTATCATGCGTCGCACCGTGGCGTTGGCGTTGGAGCACGGGGTGACTATCGGCGCTCATCCGGCCTACCCGGACCTGGTCGGCTTTGGCCGCCGTTCCATGGCCTGCAGCCCGGAAGAAATCCGCGACCTGCTGCATTACCAGATCGGTGCGCTGGATGGCATCTGCAAAGTGCTGGGTGGCCGTGTGGCCTATGTGAAGCCCCATGGGGCGCTGTACAACGACATGATGGCCGACCCGTTCAAGCTGCGTACCGTACTGGAGGCCGTAGCGGCCTATGACAGCCACCTGCCGTTGATGCTGATGGCCACCGCCGACAACCGAGCCGCCCAGGCACTGGGTGATGAAATGGGCGTGCAGCTGTGGTTCGAGGCGTTCGCAGACCGCGCATACACCGCCAGCGGCCATCTGCTGTCGCGGCGCCTGC
The DNA here is from genome assembly GCF_017875935.1 of Pseudomonas sp. BP6. Lineage (NCBI taxonomy): Bacteria > Pseudomonadati > Pseudomonadota > Gammaproteobacteria > Pseudomonadales > Pseudomonadaceae > Pseudomonas > Pseudomonas sp. BP6. The sequence goes on along the minus strand of NZ_JAGINI010000001.1, from coordinate 3,827,460 downwards.
CGGGCGCGGTGCATCACGACCCGGCGCGGGTGGTGGAGCAGGCTGTGCGTCTGGCCCGAGGCGAAACGCTGGTGGCTGACGATGGCAGTGCCTTGCAGCTCGCCGCCCGCACCCTCTGCGTGCATGGCGACAACGAGAGTTCGGTGGCGGCGGTGCGGCAGATTCGCCAGGCCCTCGATGGGCTGGAGGCGTGATGAAGCCCCGAATCGAAGTGGTCGCCATCGACAGCCTGATGGTACGCCTGTTCGACCGTATCGATGAGGCCAACATGCCATGGATGCTCGCCGCCAGCCGGCGCTTGAGCGCGGCGTTCGGCGAGCACCTGCTGGACCTGGTGCCGTCCTACACCACGCTGATGGTGCAGTCGGCCCTGCCGCCGGGCGAGGCGAGGGCGCGAATCGCTCAGGCGCTGGACGGCTTGCAGCCTGACACCGGCAATGGCGGCCGCCGACACGAGATCCCGGTGTGGTACGACGCCAGTGTCGGCCCTGAGCTGCCTGTGCTGGCGGCCCGCAGCGGCTTGAGTGAAGCCGAGATTGTTCGCTTGCACTGCGAACGTGTTTACCCGGTGTTTGCCCTGGGCTTCGCACCCGGTTTCGGCTTCATGGGCCTGGTCGACGAGCGCCTGGCCAGCCCTCGTCTGAGTACCCCGCGCAAGCGCGTGGCGGCGGGCAGCGTGGGCATTGCCGAACGCCAGACGGCAGCGTATCCGGCAGTATCGCCGGGTGGCTGGAACCTGATTGGGCGCACCCCGGTGCGTTTGTTCGACCGTGAGCGTGAGGGTTACAGCCTCTTGCAACCCGGTGACCGGGTGCGCTTCGTGCCGGTTTCGCGCAGTGAGTTCCTGACCATGGGTGGTGATGTGGAGGCGCAGGGATGAAGCTGTTGAGGATCGAGGCCAGTACGCCGTTGTGCCAGTTACAGGATGCCGGGCGCTTTGGCGTGCGTCATTTGGGCGTGACCCAGGGCGGGGCGCTGGACTGGGTGGCGATGCACTGGGCCAACTGGCTGCTGGGCAACCCGTTGGGGGCGCCGGTGGTCGAGGTGGCGCTGGGTGGTTTTTGCGTAGTGGCCGAACAGGATTGCGTGCTGGCCCTGGCCGGTGCCGACCTGGATGCGTGTGTCGATGGTCAGCCCCTGGTGCCATGGCGCAGTTTTGCCCTGGCCAAGGGGCAGCGCTTGACCCTGAAGCAGCCAAAACGGGGTGTGCGGGCGTATCTGGCGGCACCGGGAGGGTTTCAGGGCAAGGATGTGCTGGGCAGTTGTGCCACCGTGGTACGTGAAGCCTTGGGTGGCATCGATGGTCAGGGTGCTGCGCTGGCTAAACACCAGGCATTGGCTTTTACCGGTAGCAATGCACCCCTGCGCGAAGTGCCGCAAGCGTTGTGCCCGCAGTTTGCCAAAAAGCCGGTGCTCGATCTGGTGATAGGCGCACAGATCGGCGAATTCAGCGGTACCAGCCTGTTCGAGGCATTCAACCGGGAGTGGACACTGGATAGCCGGGCTGACCGCATGGGCATCCGGTTGTTGGGCCCGCAGCTGGTCTACCAAGGGGCGCCGATGATCTCCGAAGGGATCCCGCTGGGGGCGGTGCAGGTGCCGCCGGATGGCCAGCCGATCGTGTTGCTCAATGACCGGCAGACCATTGGTGGGTACCCGCGGCTGGGCGCGCTGACGCCGCTGGCGCTGGCGCAACTGGCGCAGTGCATGCCGGGGGCGGTGGTGCGGTTCAGGGCGGTGGTGCAGGACGAGGCCTGGCGTGAGCAGCAGATTTACCTGGGGCGTTGGTCGTAAGGCTGCTGGCCCTTTCGCGGGCTTGCCCGCTCCCACAGGGATAGCACTGCATTTGAGGGTTGTGAATGTGGGGGCCTGTGGGAGCGGGCGAGCCCGCGAAAGGGCCGGTACAGGCAACCTCACTTGGACAGGTAGCGCATCCCTTCCTCCAACCCTTGCAGGGTCAGCGGATACATCTTGTCCTCGATCAGGTCCCGCACCAGATGGGTCGACGCGGTGTATTCCCAGGCCTGCTTGGGGTAAGGGTTGATCCAGATGATTTTCTTGAATTTTTCCATGAAGCGCTGGATCCACACATACCCGGCTTCTTCGTTCCAGTGCTCCACGCTGCCACCCGGCTGGGTGATCTCGTAGGGCGCCATGGCCGCGTCACCGACGAACACCACCTTGTAGTCATCGCCATACTTGTGCAGCAGGTCGAAGGTGGAAAAACGTTCGGACGTGCGGCGCAGGTTGTTCTTCCACACCGACTCATAAACGCAATTGTGGAAGTAGTAATACTCCAGGTGCTTGAACTCGGTCTTGCAGGCCGAGAACAGCTCTTCGCAGACTTTGACGTGCGCATCCATCGAACCGCCAATGTCGAACAGCAACAGCAGCTTCACGGTGTTGCGCCGTTCAGGGCGCATCTGGATGTTCAGCAACCCGGCATCCCGTGCGGTGTGGTCGATGGTGCCGTCGATGTCGAGCTCTTCGGCGGCGCCTTCGCGGGCGAACTTGCGCAGCCGACGCAGCGCCAGCTTGATGTTGCGGGTGCCCAGCTCGACCTGGTCGTCGAGGTTCTTGTACTCGCGTTGGTCCCAGACTTTTACCGCCTTGCCCTGACGCTTGCCGGCGTCACCGACGCGGATGCCCTCGGGATTGAAGCCGCCCGAGCCGAATGGGCTGGTACCGCCGGTACCAATCCACTTGTTGCCGCCAGCGTGGCGCTCCTTTTGCTCTTCGAGGCGTTTCTTGAATGCCTCGATAAGCTTGTCCAGGCCGCCCAGCGACTGGATCTGCGCGCGCTCTTCGTCAGTCAGCGAGCGCTCGAACTCTTTGCGCAGCCAGTCTTCAGGAATCAGCGCCTCGATGTGCCGGTCGAGGTTTTCCAGGCCCTTGAAATAGGCGGCGAAGGCACGGTCGAACTTGTCGAAGTGGCGTTCGTCCTTCACCAGGATGGCGCGGGCGAGGTAGTAGAACTCGTCCATGTCGGCAAACACCACGCGCTTTTGCAAAGCCTGGTGCAGGTCGAGCAGCTCACGCACCGAAACCGGCACCTTGGCCGCACGCATCTCATTGAACAGATTGAGCAGCATGGCCCTGCTCCTGTCAGCGGTTGCCGCGCCGGCTCATGAAGGCCAGGCGCTCGAGCAGTTGTACATCCTGCTCGTTTTTCACCAGCGCACCGGCCAGCGGTGGGATGGCCTTGGTCGGGTCGCGTTCGCGCAGCACCGCTTCACCGATGTTGTCGGCCATCAGCAGCTTGAGCCAGTCGACCAGCTCGGAGGTGGACGGCTTTTTCTTCAGGCCCGGCACCTTGCGCACATCGAAGAACACATCCAGCGCCTCGCTGACCAGCGACTGGCTGATGTTCGGGTAGTGCACGTCGACAATCTGCTGCAGGGTAGTGCGGTCGGGGAAGGCGATGTAGTGGAAGAAGCAGCGGCGCAGGAAGGCATCCGGCAGCTCTTTTTCGTTGTTCGAGGTAATGATGATGATCGGACGCTGTCTGGCCTTGATGGTCTCGTCGATTTCATAGACGTAGAACTCCATCTTGTCGAGTTCTTGCAGCAGGTCGTTGGGGAATTCGATATCGGCCTTGTCGATTTCGTCGATCAGCAGGATGACCCGCTCGTCGGCCTCGAAGGCCTCCCAGAGTTTGCCCTTTTTCAGGTAGTTGCGCACATCGTGCACCTTGTCCACGCCCAGCTGCGAATCACGCAGGCGGCTGACTGCGTCGTACTCGTACAGCCCCTGGTGGGCCTTGGTGGTGGACTTGATGTGCCAGGTGATCAGGCGCGCACCGAACGAGGCTGCCAGCTGCTCGGCGAGCATGGTTTTGCCGGTGCCTGGTTCGCCCTTGACCAACAGCGGGCGTTCGAGGGTAATGGCCGCGTTTACCGCCAGTTTCAGGTCGTCTGTGGCGACGTAGTCGCGGGTGCCTTCGAACTTCATGGGGGGGTGTCCTCTATTCAGGGCTTTGCGGGCCTCCTCGCGGGTAAACCCGCTCCTACGGGGTTGTAGGAGCGGGTTTACCCGCGAAGAGGCCCGAACAGGCAGCACATAATCTGGATTTGTTTCCGACTATAACGCGGGGCCAGGCGGCTGCAAACGCAGACCGGGCATTCAGTCCCTGAATGCCCCGTCACGTTCTCTCAGTCAGACTTCGGCGCTGGCTGCTCGTAGCGTGCATTGAACGCCTGGATAAACCCGTTGCGCAGGATCTGCAAGAACGCCTCGAAGGCACTGATATCCTGTTGGCGCACACTGCCGCTGAGTTCCACCCGGGTGGCGAACTGGTTTTTCGGCTGGTTTTTCAGCACCGTCTCGGTCGCCCCCACCAGGGCCTCCCACACCGAGCGGAAGAAGCCCTTGTCCTTTTCCTCGACGTCCTGTTGCCAGTCGAACACGTCGACATCGCGCAGCAACGGTTTTATATAGCCGTTCAGCCGGCCGTTTTCTGCCTGGGCCTCGATGACCACGTCACCGTGCCCGGCATTGAAGTCGAATTTGCCGTAGGCGCTGGCAAAGTCATTCAGTTTGCGCAGCTCGATGCCGGTGGCGCGAAGCCTGAATTCGAAGTCATCGAAATCACTGAACGGGTCGAAGGTGGCACGGCTTTCTACCTTCGCATCACCCGCGATGAGCGCCGTACCTTCGAAACTGGCATCGCGACGGCCTTTCTGGTCGCGCACATTGGTCAAGTTGTGGATGCTGGCATTCAACCGGGTGGCCTTGAGGTCGACCGGTGGTTTGGAATTGAAGTTACGGAACGTCAGCACGCCGTTGTCGATACGCACTTCGTTGAGGGTGATGGGCAGGAGTTTTTCCAGCTGTTGGCGCCAGTCGGTACCTTGGCCGGTCTGCGATGCCTGTTTGCTACCACCGTCGACAAAATTCAGCTCGGGGCGCACGAAGGTCACCTCGGCCACCACTGCCTTGTCGTACCACAACGAGCGCCAGCTCACCGAAAGGTCGATCAGTGGGGCGTCGAGAAGCGGTACTGGCACCTTGCCGGTGGTCTTGACGACCTTCAGCCCATTGATCTGATACGCACCGCGCCACCAGGCCAGGTCCACATCGGCCACCTGGCCGCGGTAGTCACCCATGTCGGCCAGCTTGTCGTTGAGGTAGTCGCGCACCAGGTAGGGCAGGGCCAGGTGCAGCGCCACCAGCAGCACGGTCAGGCTGGCCAGGCCGACCAGCGGCCAGCGATAGCGGGCTTTCATGAGGCGGTCTCCAAGGCGGGATGTGCGGTTGACCGCAACGTGCCCAGCTGAGTTCGAACAGGCTTTACGGGCCACTGCCGCAGGCTTACCCTTGAGGCATTTCCCTGCTTTTTCATGCCAAGGACCCCTGCCATGAGCCGTATCTTTGCAGACAATGCCCACTCCATCGGTAACACGCCGCTGGTGCAGATCAACCGCATCGCCCCACGCGGCGTGACCATCCTCGCCAAGATCGAAGGGCGCAACCCGGGGTATTCGGTCAAATGCCGCATTGGCGCGAACATGGTCTGGGACGCCGAGAGCAGCGGCAAGCTCAAACCGGGCATGACCATCGTCGAGCCCACCTCGGGCAACACCGGTATCGGCCTGGCCTTCGTCGCCGCCGCCCGCGGCTACAAACTGATACTGACCATGCCCGCCTCGATGAGCCTGGAGCGCCGCAAGGTGCTGAAGGCACTGGGCGCCGAGCTGGTGCTGACCGATCCGGCCAAGGGCATGAAGGGCGCCATCGAGAAGGCCAACGAAATCGTCGCCTCCGCGCCGGACCAGTACTTCCTGCCGGGCCAGTTCGAAAACCCGGCCAACCCGGCCATTCATGAAAAAACCACCGGCCCGGAGATCTGGAGCGACACTGACGGCGCCATCGACGTGCTGGTGGCGGGCGTGGGCACTGGCGGCACCATCACCGGCGTGTCGCGTTACATCAAGCATACCCAAGGCAAGGCCATCATTTCGGTGGCAGTGGAACCCGTGGCATCGCCACTGATCAGCCAGACCCTGGCCGGCGAAGAGCTCAAGCCAAGCCCGCACAAAATCCAGGGTATCGGCGCCGGCTTCGTGCCGAAAAACCTCGACCTTTCGATCGTCGACCAAGTGGAGACGGTGACCGACGAAGCGGCCAAGGCCATGGCTATTCGCCTGATGCAGGAAGAGGGCATCCTTTGTGGTATTTCCTGCGGTGCGGCAATGGCGGCGGCGGTGCGCCTGGCCGAGAAACCGGAAATGCAGGGTAAGACCATCGTCGTAATCCTGCCCGATTCGGGCGAGCGATATTTGTCGAGCATGCTGTTCAGCGACATGTTCAGCGAGCAGGAAAACCAACAGTAACCGGCCTTGCCGCTGACCCGGCGCAACAATCGGCGGCCGGGTTTATTGCAGAATCTTCATGAATGCGATCCCGCCCGGGTTGTTTTTACCGCGGCGGGATCGGTTTATGATGGCAGGATGATTTTCTGGAGAGCAGGCAGCGCAGCCCTGGCTCTTCCCCAAGGAGTGAAAGCATGACCTTTTCCTTTGCAGCCAAGGCGGGTGTCTTGCTGGTGTTTTTCGGCAGCGTGCTGTTCGTGCACCTGCGCGGCAAGGCCCGCCTGCCGGTGTTGCGCCAGTTCGTCAACCATTCGGCGCTGTTCGCCCCCTACAACGCGTTGATGTACCTGTTTTCCGGCGTGCCGTCCAAGCCCTATCTGGACCGTCAGCGCTTCCCGGAGCTGGACGTGCTGAAGGACAACTGGCAGGAAATCCGCGAAGAGGCCATGCGCCTGTTCGACGAAGGCTATATCCGTGCCGCCGAGAAGGATAACGACGCCGGCTTTGGTTCGTTCTTCAAGAAGGGCTGGAAGCGCTTTTACCTGAAGTGGTACGACAAACCGCTGCCTTCGGCGCAAACCCTGTGCCCGCGCACCGTCGAGCTGGTCAGCAGCATCCCCAATGTCAAGGGCGCAATGTTTGCCCTGCTGCCCGGCGGCAGCCACCTGAACCCGCACCGTGACCCGTTCGCAGGCTCGCTGCGCTACCACCTGGGGTTGTCCACGCCGAACTCCGACGCATGCCGCATCTACGTGGACGGTGAGCAGTACGCCTGGCGTGATGGCGAAGACGTGATGTTCGACGAAACCTACGTGCACTGGGTCAAGAACGAAACCGACGTAACCCGCGTGATCCTGTTCTGCGACATCGAGCGCCCGCTGAGTAGCCCGCTGATGACGCGCATCAACCGTAAGGTCAGTGCCTTCCTCGGCCGCGCCACCGCGCCGCAGAACACTGACGAAGAGCGCGTGGGCGGGATCAACCAGGCGTACGCCTGGAGCAAGCGCTTCAGCAACAGGATCAGCAGCCATGTGAAGCAGTTCAAGCGCGCCAACCCCAAGGCTTACCGCGTGCTACGGCCGGTACTGGCGGCGGTGGTGGCGTATCTGCTGTATCGCTGGTTGTTCTGATTTTTTGTAGTCTGTTCGGGCCTCTTCGCGGGGCCAAGCCCGCTTCCACAAGTGCATCACCCTCCTTGAAGGATGAGCAGAACCTGTGAAAGCAGGCTTGTGCCGCGAAGAATCACTCGCTATATTCCAGAACATTCACTTCTTCAAAGACCGCTGTCATGCCTGCCATTCCTTCCACCACACGCTTTGCCATCGCGCCAGTCGCGGGCATGGTCGTGCGTGGTAGCCAGCAGCCGGTCATGATCTGTCACTCCCCACCACCTGTCAGTGGCGTCGTAGGCGGCGTAGCTCCGCCTCATTGCGTGGTTGTGCTGGGCTGATCGGCTTCGTGCCGCAACCCTTCGCACGCGCAACCTACTGAACACGGTCGGCCACTTCTTACGTCGAAGCGCACGCCGTCCGTTTGGCTTATCTGCCTACTATCAGGTGGCAATTCATGTCTGTCTTTACCAAAACGTCCGTGGCCTCGGCGGCCACTACCTGCCTGTTCGTCCTGCTGTGGAGCAGCGGGGCGATCGTCTCCAAACTTGGCCTGGCGCATGCCAGCCCGTTCGCCTTTCTGCTGTTGCGCTCGGCGCTGGCACTGGCTGGCCTGTTGCTGATCGGCCCGTTGCTAGGGTTGCGCTGGCCGCGTACTCGCGGGAGCATTCTGCGCGCCCTGGGTACCGGGTGTGTGCTGCTCGGTGCCTATCAGATCTTCTATCTGTTGGCGCTTGATACCCATGTCACCCCTGGTGTCATGGCCACGGTGATGGGCGTCCAACCGATCCTCACCGTGGTGCTGATGGAACGCCAGCGTTCCTGGAGCCGTTTGTTCGGCCTGGGTTTGGGGTTGGGCGGCTTGATCATGGTGGTCTACCAGGGCATCAACCTGGGCGGGGTATCGCTGGCGGGGATGCTGTTCGCCCTGCTGGCGCTGGTCAGCATGACCTTTGGCTCGATCCTGCAGAAGCGCATTACCGACAACCCCATGGGCACACTGCCGCTGCAGTACCTGGCCGGCTTTGCCATGTGCGCGCTGTTCGCACCTTTGCAACCGCTCCATGTCGAGTGGACCGGCAGCTTCGTCGGTGCGCTGCTGTGGATGGGCCTGGTGGTCTCGCTGCTGGCAACCTTGCTGCTGTACCGGCTGATCGCCAAGGGCAACCTGGTCAATGTCACCAGCCTGTTTTACCTGGTGCCGGCAGTGACTGCAGTGATGGACTTGCTGATCTTCGGTAATCGCCTGGCGCCGCTAAGCTTGCTGGGCATGGGGCTGATCGTTGTTGGGCTGCTGTTCGTGTTTCGCAAGCCCGCGGCGCGCCTGGCGGAAGCGTAGGCCCTAGCGGAATTCTTCGGGGATGGCGTGGCGCAACACGCCTTCCTCGAAGTCCAGCAGGCCGGCTTCGCGCTGGGTGAGCAGGTAGTAGAGCAGGGTGTCGAGCGAGCGTTGCGGCGGGACCTCGACAGCCAACATCTTCACTGCTTGCTCGGTTTCACAGGCACAGCCGAAATCCAGCAATGCCGCGCGCACCTGGTCGAGGGTTTCCGGTGGTTTGACGACCACCCGGAACACCGAGCTGCCGCTGCTGTGGCGCAGTTCTGCGAACCAGGTTTCGCCTTCTTCTTCACGGGTGTCGATCACATCGCCTGGGGCGATGCCGTAGACATGGAAGGGTATGTTGTCGATGGCATAGCCGCCTTCCACGGCCTTGGCCCACAGGCCCTCGACCGAGGCCGGTGGGTAGCCGTTCTCGTCCTGTTCCAGGCGGAACAGGACCTTCTTGTACGCGCTGTTCATGCAGTACCCCGCTTCAGCGGCGCGCTGGGCGCAGCACCAGCCACAAGGCCAGGCCAATCAGCAGGCCGCCGTAAAGATGCGCCATCGACAACGGCTCGTTCAGCAGCCATGCCCCCCACAATACACCGAACACCGGGATCAGGAAGGTCACGGTGCTGGCTTTGACCGGTCCGATCTCGGCCAGCAGGCGGAAGTACAGGATGTAGGCAAAGGCGGTGCATAGCAGCCCCAGCCCCAGCAACGACAACCACACCTCCCAGCCCCCCCAGCTGGCGGGCGGTTGGGTGAGTGCGCTCCAGCCGAACAGCGGGGTCAGCATCAGCGTGGCGCCGAGCATGCTGCCCAGCGCGGAAAGACGGCTGTCCAGGCCGCTGACCCAGCGGCGGGCGAGGAACCCGGCAAAGCCGTAGCAGGTGGTGGCCGCCAGGCAGGCGAGGGCGCCTTGCAGCAGGGCCATGTCCAGCGCCACCGGGCCGGCACCGCTGAGAATGCCGACGCCGAACAGGCCAAGGAAGATGCCGCAGAGTTTGGCCAGGGTCATTGGCTCGCGGAAGAACAGTACGCCGACCAGCACGCCCATCAACGGGGTGGTGGCGTTGAAGATCGCCGAATAGCCGGCAGGCAGCACCTGGGCCGCCACCGAGTAGAAGGTGGCGGGGATGCCGGAGTTGATCATGCCCAGCACCAGGCACGCGCCGAGCTTGCCCTGGAAGTCCCAGCGCACGCGGGCGGCGGCGAGTAGCACGATCAGGCCCAGACAGGCGATGGAGACCCGGAAGAACGCGGTCGGCACCGTGCCCAGTTCGGGAGCGATGATGCGCATGAACAGGAAACTCGCTCCCCAGACGGCGGCAAGGGTCAGCAGGCGGGCTAGGGCGATGGGGCTCACAACGGTCTCCGAAGGCAAGGCAGGGGCGCGAGTGTACGCCAGGGGGCGGGGGGATTCTTGTGCTTTCTTGCTGTGTAATTCCTCTCGGGCTGCGGGCGTTGGACAACGCTGCTGTAACTACGCCAGCTCGGGCCTTCAATGGCAGTAACCCATGCACCCAAGGGCGGCTAAGCTCTGTACTCAATCCCTGCTCCGAGGCCCCACGCATGTCCCAGCCCTGGCCCGCTGTCGAAATCGCCCGGATGATCCTCGCCGGCTTCGACGACTACCGCGATCATTTCCAGCGCATCACTCTCGGAGCCCGCAAGCGCTTCGAGCAGGCGCGCTGGCAGGATATCCAGCAGGCCGCCGCCGCCCGCATCAATCTCTATGAAGAGAAAGTCGCTGAAGTCAACGGCTGGCTGCGCCAGGCCTTTGCCACGGAGGTGCTGCTGGACGTGGAGCAGTGGCCGCTGGTGAAAAACGCCTATATCCACCTGATTGACCCCCGCCTGGACGACGAGCTGGCAGAGACCTGGTACAACTCGCTGTTCTGCAGCCTGTTCAGCCATGACCAGATCAGCGACGGCTGCATGTTCATCCACACCACCCGGCCTTCCATGCGCGGCCGTGAGCGCGCCGCGCAAACACGTACCTATCGGCTTGACGGCAGTCTCAGGAACTTGCTGCGTGCGGTGTTCGCCGATTACCCGTTCGACATGCCGTATGGCGACCTGGAAGGCGACCTGACGCGGCTGGAAGAACAATTGCGTGAATGCCTGCCCGACTGGGTGTGCAAGGACCCGGCGCTGGCCTTGGAGCTGTTTGTACCCGTGCTTTACCGCAACAAGGGGGCCTATCTGGTTGGCCGCCTGTACAACAGCGATGAGCAGTGGCCGTTGGTGATTCCCTTGCTGCACCGCGAAGGCCACGGCATCGAGGCCGATGCATTGATCACCGACGAGGCCGAGGTGTCGATCATCTTTTCGTTCACCCGCTCTTACTTCATGGCCGATGTACCGGTGCCGGCCGAGTTCGTCAATTTCCTCAAGCGCATCCTCCCAGGCAAGCACATTGCCGAGCTATACACCTCGATCGGGTTCTACAAGCAGGGCAAGTCGGAGTTCTACCGCGCGCTGATCAACCACCTGGCCAGCAGTGATGACCGCTTTGTCATGGCGCCAGGGGTACGGGGCATGGTCATGAGTGTATTCACCTTGCCTGGCTTCAATACGGTGTTCAAGATCATCAAGGACCGCTTTTCGCCATCGAAAACCGTGGACCGCGCCACGGTGATCGACAAGTACCGGCTGGTGAAAAGCGTCGACCGGGTGGGCCGTATGGCCGACACCCAGGAGTTTGCCGATTTTCGCTTTCCGCGCAGCAAGTTCGAGCCGGATTGCCTGGCCGAGTTGCTGGAGGTGGCACCGTCGACGGTGGCGCTGGAGGGCGATACGGTGCTGATCCGCCACTGTTGGACCGAGCGGCGCATGACGCCGTTGAACCTGTACCTGGAGCAGGCCACCGAGGGCCAGGTGCTGGAGGCACTGGAGGACTACGGCCTGGCCATCAAGCAACTGGCGGCGGCGAATATCTTCCCCGGCGACATGCTGCTGAAGAACTTTGGCGTGACCCGCCATGGCCGGGTCGTGTTCTACGACTATGACGAAATCAGCTTCCTGACCGAGGTGAATTTCCGCCACATCCCGCCACCGCGTTACCCGGAGGACGAAATGTCGGGCGAGCCGTGGTACTCGATCGGGCCGCATGATGTGTTCCCCGAAGAGTTTCCGCCGTTTCTGTTTGCCGATATGGGCCAGCGGCGGTTGTTCAGCCGCTTGCATGGGGAACTGTATGACGCGGATTACTGGAAGGGGCTGCAGGCGGCGATACGTGAAGGGAAAGTGATCGATGTGTTTCCGTATCGGCGCAAGGCCCGGTGAATCAGGTCGAACAGGGCTGTCAGCCCTTCAAACACTTCATATCGCTCAAATGGGTGCGCACCTTGCCCAACCGTTCCTGCAGGAACCGCCGCTGCTGCGGAGTGCTTTGCTGCACCAGGTCAACCAGCAGGCTGCGCGCCTGGCGCTCGGTATTCCGATACGCCGCCCGGTACTCGGGTGTCCACAAACTTTCCTTGCGCTGCAACAAGGTCGCCAGGCGCGGCTCGAAGCTGGAGTCGTTGCGCTGGTTCATCGCCAACAGCAATTGCTGCTGCCAGTGGGCGCGGTTGGCGATCCATTCACGGTTCTGGTCACCCAGCGCTTGAGACCAGGTCTGGATGCGTTGCTTCTGTACCGCAGTCAACTCGCCAAACCAGGGTGCCAGGCGTTTTTCCATGCGCTCGCTACGGCGGGCAATCTGCTTCGGCAAGGGCGTATCCACATACTGCTTCTGCCGCTCACTGATGTCTTCGCGGAAAGCTTCACGCATTTTTGCTACCTGGTCGTCGCTCATGCCACGCAGCAGTTCGGTGGCCGAAGGGGTGATTTCCTCGGTCACCCGACCAATCGCTTCACGCACGTCGTGGGTGGTTTGCTGGAGGGCCCGGTCGGTTAGCTGGCCGGCGGCGACCAGGCCACGTAGCCGGTCGAGCCAGTCGAGGTAGCCGGGCAGTTGAGTCTTGCAATGCCAGGCCAGGTGCTCGCGCAACCGATCATCCAGCAGCGCCCTCTGCTCGCGGTTCATGTCCAGGTAGTCACTCAGCGACCACGGCACCAGGCGGTCGAGGTTGCGATAGGCCAGGTCGATGCGGCTGCAGGCGGCCAAGGCCAAGGCCAAGCCGATGGCGATAAGCAGGGCTTTGGGCAGGCGTAGCGGCATGTGCTGTTCCTTCCTCAGGCTGGCCAGAAGGTAGATGCAAGTGCGGGCTGGCGGTTCCACTGCATGAGTGGTCGGGCCATGTGGTGGCTTCAGGTGTAGAATAGTCGCCTTGTCTTGAGGATCATCGGAAATGGCTCTGCTTGGGCGTTACAACAGTTTGCAAATCGTGAAACACGTGGACTTCGGTCTGTACCTGGACGGCGGCGCCGATGGCGAGATCCTGCTGCCCGGGCGCTATATCCCGAAAAACGCCGAGACCGAGGTCGATGACTGGTTGAACGTGTTCATCTACCTGGACAGCGAAGACCAGCTGATCGCCACCACCGAGAAGCCCAAGGTGCAGGTTGGCGAGTTTGCCAGCCTCAAGGTCAAGGACATCAACGGTGCCGGTATCTTCCTGGACTGGGGCCTGTCCAAGGACTTGCTGATGCCGTACTCGGAAGAGGCACGGCCGCTGAAGATTGGCGATTACTGCGTGGTGCACGTGTACCTCGACAAGCGCACCCGCCGTATCACTGCCACCTCGCGCCTGGACCGCTACCTCGATGTCACCCCGGCCGACTACAAGGTTGGTCAGCCGGTCGAGCTGCTGGTGGCCGGCGAAACGCCGATGGGCTTCAAGGCCATCATCAACAACCGCCACTGGGGCCTGATCCACAAGAACGAAGTGTTCAAGTTCTTGCGCTCGGGCATGCACGAGAAAGGCTTCATCAAGGAAGTGCGGCAGGACGGCAAGATTTCACTGAGCCTGCAGCCGGTAGGCGCTGCCCTGGCGGACACCCTTCAAGAGCAGATCATGGCGCGCCTGGAAGCAGAGGGCGGGGTGTTGGGTGTGTGCGACAAGAGTGACCCTGCGCTGATCAGCAAGCTGTTCAACGTCAGCAAGGGCAACTTCAAGAAGGCCATTGGCGGGTTGTTCAAGCAGGGCCTGATCGTCATCCATGACGATCGTATCGAGAAAGCCTGACCGCGTTACGCCTGTACGAAGTTACGGAAGTCCAACTGCTCGCCACCCGGACGGGTGTCGCGCAGCAGCGAGTCACGGTCGGCGCTGAGGGCCAGGCTGATGGTGGAGCGGCGCTTGCCAGGCTTGCGCACTTCCATCTGCTCCAGGTGGGCCTTGAGGAAGTTGGTGGGCACCTTCAGGTGCTGCAGCTCATCGCTTTCTGGCGTGTGCAGCAGCAGGTTGACCCAGTCGGCCTGGCCTTTGCCCAGCAGTGCCACTGGCACTTCGAACCACCACAGGTTGCGTTTGTTGTCCAGGATGGCGAACAGCGTATTGCTGCTGGTCAGCACCGGGCGGGCCAGTGCTTCGTTGCGCCGGGCGATGGCGGCGGGTTTGTCGAGTTTCATGCAGGTTCCTGCGGGTTGACGCTATGAAGGCCTGCATTGTGAGGGGTGGCACGGGGCGGGGCAAGGTTTGTAACTTGCGGTGCCTGTGCGGACCTCTTCACCGGCTTGTGCGGTATTCGCCCGTAGTCTTACCGTCCGGCTTCTGAGCGGGAAATCCGTTGAAACTCCTGGCGAAGGCGTTGGGTCCACCTAATGTCGACACGGTTCACGTGTCTCCATTTGCAGGAGTTTTGCCATGAGCGGTACTAAAGACAAAGCGAAAGGCTTGGCCAACGAAGCGATCGGCAACGTGAAACAGGGTGTTGGCAAGGTGACCGACAACGACAAGCTGCGGGCCGAAGGCAAGGCGCAGGAGCTCAAAGGCGAGGCGCAACAGGTCAAGGGCAATGTGAAGGATGCGGTGAAGAAGCCTTGACTTGAGGCGGCCTGTGCCGGCCTCTTCCGGGTGATACGCGAAGAGGCCGGGACTATATGTAAGCAAAGCCTTCAACCATGGCCGGGAGCAGCACAGCACGGGCAGGGTCTATTAGACTTGTCTGTTGTAACGATCAAGCGGCGAAAGGAGACGCTATGATTTTCCCCGACCTGCGCGGCTTGCCCCTGCACCGCGTGCTGGTACGTACCGTCAAGGAATTCCTCGACGACGAGATGTCCACCTATGCCTCAGCGCTGGCCTACCAGGCGCTGTTCTCGCTGTTCCCCTTCCTGTTGTTCCTGATTGCCCTGATCGGTTTCCTGCACTTGCCGGACTTTTTCTCCTGGCTGCGTCTGCAATCGGAACTGGTATTGCCGCCTCAGGCGCTGGAGCAGGTGAATCCGGTGATCGACCAGTTGCAACAATCCAAGGGTGGGCTGCTGTCGGTGGGTATCGTGATCGCCCTGTGGACCGCCTCCGCTGGCGTGCGCTTGATGATGAGCGCCATGAACGCCGCTTACGATGTGCCCGAAGGTCGCCCGGTGTGGAAGCGTATCCCGCTTTCCATTTTCTACACCGTGGGCCTGGCTGGCATGCTACTGGCGGCCGCAGCACTGATGGTGCTGGGCCCCCAGGTGATGGAATGGATCGCCGCCCAGATCGGCATGCAGGAGTTCATCGTCACACTGTGGACCATCCTGCGCTGGCCGGTGATCATCATTCTGCTGATGGTGGCAGTGGCCCTGATCTATTACGTGATGCCTGACGTGAAACAACAGTTTCGCTTCATCACCCCGGGCTCTGTGCTGGCGGTGGTGGTGTGGATCGTGGCCTCGCTGGGCTTTGCCTACTACGTGAAGACCTTTGCCGACTACAACGCCATGTACGGCAGCATTGGTGCAATCATCGTGCTGTTGCTGTATTTCTATATTTCGGCTGCCGTGTTGTTGCTCGGCGCCGAAATGAATGCGGTGATCGAGCACATGTCAGCCGAAGGCAAGAATCCGGGCGAGAAAGACTTCGACGAAGATAAGCCCAAGGAAACCTTGACTGTACTGGGTCACGAGCACCCGAACCCGAGCAAGCCTCATAGCGTCGAGCCGAACCCCTGATGATCCGTGACATTCTCAAGATGGGCGACGAACGCCTGCTGCGCATCGCTCCGCCAGTGCCCGAGCACATGCTTGGCAGTGCCGAACTGCAGCAACTGATCGACGACATGTTCGAAACCATGCGTCACGTAGGCGGTGTGGGCCTGGCCGCCCCGCAGGTCGGCATCGACCTGCAGTTGGTGATCTTTGGTTTCGAGCGCAGTGAGCGATACCCCGAGGCCGAGGCGGTGCCGCAGACCATTCTGCTGAATCCGGTCATCACTCCGACCTCCACCGAGGTCGAGGACGGCTGGGAGGGTTGCCTGTCGGTGCCTGGCCTGCGCGGCGTGGTGCCGCGCTTCAAGCACATCGGCTACCAAGGCATCGACCCCCACGGCAACCCGATCAACCGCTTTGCCGATGGCTTCCATGCGCGGGTGGTGCAGCATGAGTGCGACCACCTGATCGGCCGGCTGTACCCCTCGCGCATCCAGGACTTTGCCAGGTTCGGCTACACCGAGGTGCTGTTCCCTGGGCTCGAGGTCAGCGACGACTGACCTCTCTGCAGGGCTACCAGGCGTTTGCTGCGCTGATAGCGTAGCAGGCGGCTGGCCAGGGCTTCTGGCAGCTGTTGGGCCAGGTCGAAGCCCAGGCGCTGGTAGAAGGGCGTCAGCTCGGGATGACAGAACAGCCAGACAGGCCCGCCAACTTGCGCCAGCGCTGTCTCGACCAACCGCGCGGCCACCCCTTGGCTGCGTCGCTGCGGGTCGACGAACAGGCCGGTCAGCCAGAACCCCTCACTCACCGCACTCAAGCTCAGCCCGGCGATGATGCCAGGGGCCCGTGCTACCCACAGTTCGGCGTCGCTTGCAGCGCGCATGCGTGAGCTGTGCTGGCGGTAGAAGTGGTCCAGCAAACGGCGTTCTGTGTCCGATAGCTTCGAACAGGACAATTGGTCAGAAATGGTGAGTCCTACCCTGAAACGTGGCCAGGGGCTCTGGCCTGATGATTTGCGGCCACTTTGTCGCAGATTGTTGCAAAACCGGCAAGGGTGAATATCCGACTCCGGGGTTCAACTATTGCTGGCCGGGAGTAGAATTTTGTTCATCCCCCCTGGCAGTACGAAGCGGGATCGGTACTTCGTGCCATCTAGACCATAGATGACAACTTCTCCGCGCCGGATACGGCAATAGAAGTCAATCGATCAGCTTGAACGCTCAAAAGGCAAAACCACATGAAACCATTACTGATTCTTGCATTGGTCGGTATGTCCTCGTTCGCCCTCGCCGATGAGGCCAAACCCGTCTCCAGCGAGCCTGTGGCTCAGCAGTACGACTACTCGATGAACCTGGACATCAAGCGGGTGATCAACCTGTCGACCATACCCAACGTCTGCGAAGTGGTACCTGCGACCATGACCTATGAAGACCACCAGGGCCAGGTGCACACCATTCAGTACCGGGCCATGGGTGAAGGTTGCCAGCAGGGTTGACTGGTTGTGCCCGCCGCAGGCGCTGAAAACGCCGTGGCGGGCACTTGCTGGCCTTGATGCGACCTCCCAGGTGCACCGCCAATACAGATAATTTCTCCGCCTGTCGAATCCTCCGTTTCCCGTTCGACCATAGCTGAAGGCACGCGTCACACCGTGCCGCACCCCCTATGATCTGTCGGAGGAACCCCCGATGAGCACCGCAGCCGAATCCGAAATCCGCCAATTGATCGAGCGCTGGATGCAAGCCGTGCGCGATCGCGACATCCCGGGCATCATCGCCCCCTACGCCGACGATATCGTCGCCTTCGATGCCATCCAGGCCCTGCAATTCAAAGGCAAGTCCGCCTACACGGCGCACTGGGAAATGTGCATGGGCATGTGCACTGGTCCCATGGTCTTCGAACTTGCCGAACTTACCGTGCACGCCGCTGGCGATCTGGCCCTGGCCCATTGGCTGAACCACTGCGGCCCAGGCGACGACGAAAGCCAGTGCGGCTTCATGCGCGCCACGGTGGGCTATCGTCGTCAAGGCGGCCAGTGGCAGGTAATCCACGAACACTGGTCGGCGCCTTTCGACATGGAAACGCAAAAAGCCCTGTTCGATCTCAAGCCCTGAGCCGTTATCGCCAAACGCACTTTGCCAATGCCCTGGAGGCGACCATGAAATACCTGTGCCTGGTCTATTGTGACGAGGGGCTGTTGCACAGCCTGCCCGACAGCCCGGCAGACGCCGAGTGCCTGGCTTACGCCGAAGCCATTCACGGTTCCGGGCGAATGCTCGCGGCCGAGGCGCTGAAGTCGGTGCAGACTGCCACCACGGTGCGCATGCGTAACGGGCACATGAGCCTGACCGACGGCCCGTTTGCCGAAACCAAGGAGCAACTGGCCGGCTTTTACCTGGTGGAGGCCCGCGACCTCAACGAAGCGCTGAATATCGCCAAGGGCATCCCTGCCGCGCGGGTCGGCAGTGTCGAGGTGCGACCAGTGCGCGAGCTGCAACCCTGACAGCCAAGGAGAACCATCAGCATGAGCCTTGCACCCATTGCGCAAGCGCAATACGAGTTGTCCATCAGCCGTCTGATCGACGCACCACCGGCCAAGGTATTCCGCGCCTGGACCGAACCCCAGTGGCTGATGCAGTGGTGGGGGCCGCACGGCATGACCACCCCGGAATGTGAAATGCAGCTGTGGGCCGGTGGCCTGTTTCGCACTCTGATGCGGGCGCCGGATGGCAGCGAGTACCCGAACCAAGGCGTTTTTCTGGAAATTGCCGCGCCACGCCGGCTGGTGTTCACCGATGCCTTCGGCCCCGGTTGGGTACCGTCGGACAAGGCCTTCATGACCGCCGTGATCAGCTTTGACGAGGAACAGGGCAAAACCCGTTACACCGCCCGTGCCTGGCACTGGAATGCCACTGACTGCCAGGCTCATGAAGAAATGGGCTTCTACCAAGGCTGGGGAGAAAGCCTGGACCGCCTGGTGGAGGTGGTGACCCAGCGGATGCCCGACTGATGACCGCATTGGCCCTGGTGCGCACCGAAGTCGAGTCCGTGTACCGGCAGGAGTCGCGGCGGATCCTGGCGACACTGATCCGCTTGCTGGGTGATTTCGACCTGGCCGAGGAGGCCATGCATGATGCCTTCTTCATTGCCGTCGAGCGCTGGCAACGCGACGGTATCCCCGTCAACCCGCGAGCGTGGCTGGTCTCTGTGGGGCGCTTCAAGGCCATTGATGCGCTGCGCCGGCGCGCCCGCTTCGACCGCTCCCAGGCTGACTTGAGCATGCTGCTGGAGGGTCAGGCGCAGGACCCCAGTGAAGAAGAGCTGCTGGCGGATGACCGCCTGCGGCTGATCTTCACCTGTTGCCATCCGGCCCTGTCGTCCGACGCTCAGGTGCCATTGACCCTTCGCGAAGTCTGCGACCTGACCACCGAGCAGATTGCCCGGGCCTTTCTGCAAAGCCCGGCCACCATTGCCCAGCGTATCGTGCGCGCCAAGGCCAAGATCCGTGATGCCGGCATACCGTACCAGGTACCAGAGCTGAATGAGCTGCCCGAGCGCCTGGAAAGCGTGTTGCGGGTGATCTACCTGGTGTTCAACGAGGGTTATTCGGCGTCATCGGGCGAGACACTGCTGCAGCAGGCGCTCAGTGATGAAGCCATTCGCCTGGCGCGGTTGCTGGTGCAGTTGCTGCCCGACCCGGAGGCGGTCGGCCTGTTGGCGTTGATGTTGCTGCAGGCGTCCCGGCAGCGGGCGCGTATCGATGGCCAAGGCAATCTGGTGGTTCTGGAGCAGCAGGACCGTAGCTTGTGGGACCGGCAGTTCATTGCCGAGGGCTGTGATCTGGTGCGCCAGGCCCTGCAGAGCCGTGCGTTCGGGGCCTATACCGTCCAGGCGGCGATTGCTGCTGTGCATGCCGAAGCGGCGACGGCTGAAGAGACGGACTGGGGGGAGATCGTTGGGCTGTATGATGTGTTGCAGCGGTATTGGCCATCAGCGGTGGTGGAGCTGAACCGGGCGGTGGCGCTGGCGAAGCGGGATGGGCCGGAGGTTGGTTTGCGGGAAATCGAAGGGATCCTGGCGCGGGGGGAGTTGCTGGACTATCACCTGGCACATGCGGCGCGGGCCGAGCTGCATTGCCAGCTGGGGCAGGTGGAAGCGGCGCGTGCGGCCTGGCAGAAGGCGCTGGCCATGACACGGCAGGCGCCAGAACGGCGGCATATCGAGCGGCGCTTGCAGGCTATCGAATGATGTGGGGGGCGCCGGCCTCTTCGCGGGCAAGCCCGCTTCCGCAGGATTCCCGCTAAATCAACGAATTAGCGGGTTACCCAGGAGAGCAGCCTCGACGAAGAGGCTGGCTGCATCACACGTCAGCTAGCCACAAAATTCGGCGGTGACACCAGCTCGACGGTCTGCTGCTTGCGCGGCGCCAGGATCTCGGCTTCACCCGCGACCACCAGCTCATCGTTCTGGTTGTACACATTGGTGGCGATGCGCACCTTGAACTTGGGCAGCTTCTCGAGGATTTCCAGGCGCACGGTCAGGGTGTCGCCAATTTTCACCGGCTTCTGGAAGCTCATTTGCTGGCCCAGGTAGATAGTGCCAGGGCCCGGCAGTGTGCACGCCACTGCAGCACTGATCAGCGCGCCGCTGAACATGCCATGGGCAATACGCTCGCGGAACATGCTCTTGGCGGCGAACTCGGCATCCAGGTGAACCGGGTTGTGGTCACCGGACATCGCAGCGAACAGCTGGATGTCGCGTTCTTCTACGGACTTCTTGTACTCGGCCTTCTGGCCGACTTCGAGGGCTTCGTAAGGCGTGTTGGTGACCTGGGACATCGATGCTTCCTTAAGCGTTGGGCGAGGGCGACTATCATTCACTGCGCGCAGGGCGGCCAAGGGCCAGCGCCTGTTCAAGCCAGCCGAGAATGTCGGCGATGACCTCGCCACGGTTGGTTTCGTTGAGTACTTCATGCCGCGCATCAGGATAGACGCGCAGCTGTACATGTCGATTGCCGGTCGCGCGCAGGGCGTCGGCCAGATGGGTGAGACGCTTGCCGGCACTGACCGGATCACATTCACCGCCGATCACCAGCATCGGCAGGTTGGGATCGATCTGCGCGAGGTTACCCGGCTGGCTGATCTGCGCCAAGCCTTGCAGCAGGTCGAGCCACAACTGGTTGGTGCAGCGAAAGCCGCATAACGGGTCATTCACGTACTGATCGACCTCGCCCGGGTCGCGGCTGAGCCAGTCGAATGCCGTGCGGTTGGGCTTGAAGGCGTTGTTGAACGAACCGAAGGACAACCATTCGATCAGTGCACTCTTGCCCAGTGGCCCCTGGCGCCAGGACTCCAGCCGGGCAATCAGCCGCGCAACGCGGTACAGCACGGCCGGTTGGTAGTTGGAGCCGCTGAGGATCGCCCCGTGCAGGCTGCCACTGTGATGCAGCAGGTAGGCCTGGGCGATGTAGCTGCCCATGCTGTGGCCGAACAGGAACAGCGGCGTGCACGGGAACTGCTGGCCGATGTGCTGGGCCACGCATCCCAGGTCGTTGACCACGGCATTCCAGCCATGATGGCGGGCGAACAGGCCGAGGTTGCCCAGTTCGGCAGTGCGCCCGTGGCCACGCTGATCGGCAGCGAACAGAGCAAAGCCGGCCTCGCTCAGGGCCTGGCCCAGGCGCTGGTAGCGCCCGGCATGCTCGGCCATGCCATGGGCCAGCAGCACCACGGCCTTTACCGGTGTGGCCGGCAGCCATTGGTATACATACAGGCTGCAGTGCTCACTGGCGGGCAGCCAGAAGGCGTCGTGGTGCATGGCGGGTCCTTGTGCGCGCGGTTACCCGAACAGTGTATGCACAACCGGCCGGATTGCAGGAGGGGCACAAATAAGATTCACAATGTTAATGGCGGGACTTGGCGTATATGCCACCTTGGGTTTACCTGCTAACGTCGAATCAACGCCTTTTCGCCAGCAGGCGGTCAGGCAAAGGACTAAAGGACGCAGTGCAGGTCCAGGCAGAGGAACAATAATAAATGCAAGCCGACTTCTGGAATGACAAGCGCCCGGCGGGCGTGCCTTCCACCATCGACATCAATGCCTACGCCTCGGTCGTCGAGGTGTTCGAACGCTCCTGCAAGCGCTTTGCGGACCGTCCGGCGTTCAGCAACCTGGGCGTGACCCTCAGCTACGCGGAACTGGAGCGCCATTCGGCAGCCTTCGCTGCCTGGTTGCAGCAGCACACCGACCTCAAGCCGGGTGAGCGCATCGCCGTGCAGATGCCCAACGTGCTGCAGTACCCCATCGCCGTTTTCGGTGCCATGCGCGCCGGACTGATCGTGGTCAACACCAATCCGCTGTACACCGAGCGCGAGATGCGCCACCAGTTCAAGGACAGCGGCGCGCGTGCGCTGGTGTACCTGAACATGTTCGGCAAGCGCGTGCAGGAGGTGCTGCCCGATACCGGTATCGAGTACCTGATCGAGGCAAAGATGGGCGACCTGCTGCCGACCGCCAAGGGCTGGCTGGTCAACACCGTGGTCGACAAGTTGAAGAAGATGGTGCCGGCCTACCAGTTGCCTCAAGCGGTGCCGTTCAAGCAGGTGCTGCGCGAGGGCCGCGGGCTGTCGCCCAAACCGGTGTCGCTGAACCTCGATGACATCGCTGTGCTGCAGTACACCGGCGGCACCACTGGCCTGGCCAAGGGCGCCATGCTCACCCACGGCAACCTGGTGGCCAACATGCTGCAGGTGCTGGCCTGCTTTTCGCAGCACGGCCCCGATGGGCAGAAGCTGCTGAAGGACGGCCAGGAGGTGATGATCGCGCCGTTGCCGCTTTACCACATCTATGCATTTACCGCGAATTGCATGTGCATGATGGTGACCGGCAACCATAATGTGCTGATTACCAACCCGCGGGATATTCCCGGCTTCATCAAGGAGCTGGGCAAATGGCGTTTCTCTGGCTTGCTGGGCCTCAATACCCTGTTTGTCGCCCTGATGGACCACCCGGGCTTCCGTCAGTTGGACTTCTCGGCGCTGAAGGTCACCAATTCTGGTGGCACAGCGCTGGTCAAGGCCACCGCCGAGCGCTGGGAAAACCTTACCGGGTGCCGCATCGTTGAAGGCTACGGCCTGACAGAAACCTCGCCGGTAGCCAGCACCAACCCATACGGCCAGCTGGCGCGTCTGGGGACGGTGGGCATCCCTGTGGCGGGTACTGCGTTCAAGGTCATCGATGATGACGGCAACGAACTGCCGCTGGGCGAGCGGGGCGAGCTTTGCATCAAAGGCCCGCAGGTCATGAAGGGGTACTGGCAGCAGCCCGAGGCAACGGCCCAGGCACTGGATGCAGAAGGCTGGTTCAAGACCGGTGATATCGCGGTGATCGACCCGGACGGCTTCACCCGCATCGTCGACCGCAAGAAGGATATGATCATCGTCTCGGGCTTCAATGTGTACCCCAACGAAATCGAGGATGTGGTGATGGGGCATCCCAAGGTCGCCAACTGTGCGGCTATCGGCGTGCCGGACGAGCGTTCAGGCGAGGCGGTCAAGCTGTTCGTGGTGCCGCGCGAGGGCGGGGTGAGCGTTGATGAGCTGAAGGCCTACTGCAAGGCCAACTTCACCGGCTACAAAGTACCCAAGCACATCGTGCTGCGCGAATCGTTGCCGATGACGCCGGTGGGCAAGATATTGCGGCGGGAGTTGCGCGATATAGCTTGATACGGGGATGGCGTCTTCGCGGGTAACCCGCTCCTATGTATGGACTCGCCCACACTGTCTAGCTGCTTTTTGAACATAGGAACCCGGTTGCATCTATGTATCAGGCCTATTCGAGGAAGCTTTTTGCTTCTGGCCAACATCGTGGTGAGCTCGCAGTGTGCCGTTTACATTGAGGCCACTATCAGGCCTGTAGGAGCGGAGGCATCGGTCTGCGACGGTCTTACCTAGGGTCAATGTTCACTAGCAGGGGTTGGAGCGCCTAGCGCCCCGGTGGCATTACCCGGTTGGTCAGAGGCTCATAGCCGCCTCCGGTTTTTCGTTCGGTTTGCGTTGGTAAACCTGATCGCTCTGTAACAGGGCCCAGATAATCCGCAGATTTCGATTAGCCAGCCTGATCGCCGCCTCCTTGCGCCCAAGGCGGGATAGCCAGCGCAAGAGGCGGCGATCATCTGGCTGATCGGAATCAGGCCTTAGCTGGCTCAAGACGGCATGCGCGCCCTGGATCATCAGGCTGCGTATGTAGCCGTCACCGCGCTTGCTCATCTTGCCCAATCTGATTTTGTTTCCGCTGCTGTGCTGATCGGGCACGATACCGAAGAAGGCGGAATACATTCGGCCACTGGCGAAGCGGCTGGGGTCGGTCTGTTTCGCCACGATCGCCGTGGCAATGATAGGGCCGACGCCGCGAATGGTGATCAGTCGCTGAGCGACTTTATCCTCTTGGGCAGTCGCTTCGAGCCGGCGGCTCAGCGCCGCTATGCGTTCACCTAGAGACAACCAGTCCATCAGCAACTCATCGAGCAACTCGCGCAACAGGTCGGGCAGAGGCAAGGAAGCATCCTCAAGCGCCTGAGGCACATGCTTATTGATCGCGGCATCGCCCTGGGGCATGGATACGCCATGCTCAAGTAGCAAACCACGGATCTGATTACCCAGCGCGGTATGTCGCTTGATGTTACCGCGCCGGATACGGTGCAGCGCTTGAATAGCCAGTGCTGTGGTGCTCTTGATCGGTATCGAAGCGATGCTCGTATCGCGACCGGCACGCAAAATGGCATAGCAGTCGTTACGATCGTTCTTAGCACCGCTGCGATGTTCGGCGACACGTTGCGCCGGCAGGATGCGAACCGGATTACCTTTGGTCTGCAGCAGCCTGGCCCAGGCTTGTGCACCTGGACCGCATTCCATCAAGACGGCCACGGTCGTTGGCAGCCTGAGCAGGAAATCATGGAACGCTTGGCGGGATTTGATGCGATCTTCGTAGATCACCCGACCAGTAGCGTCCTCGCCTGCTAATTGGAAGACCTGTTTGGCCAGGTCTACGCAGATGGTTGTGCAAAGCTCCACATCAGTGGAAGACAGGGAATCTTGTTTCGAACTATGCTTTTTCATGGTCTCGCCCTCGCTGCCGTTGGCTTCTTTGAACACCACCGTGGCACTGTGATGCCTCGGCGGGGGCGAGTCCATCGATTACACCGCCCAATGTAGGAGCGGGTTTACCCGCGAATGCCTTAAACCGCTCTAACAGGCTCTATACAGCCTTATCTGCGACATTTTGGATAATTACTCTAAAAATGACCTGTATTGTTCATTGAGTCATTTTTGTGACCGTAAGGCCTGTTTTGGCCTCTAGGCGACCCCGGACAAAGCTGTTACTCTCGGCCCGCTTCCAGATGATCCGGTTTGCAACGAACCGTCATCCCATATCAATAATAAGCGCATCGACGCGTGAATCGAACTTCGCTGTTGCTGAAGGAGTGGGCTTCCATGATCGAAAATTTTTGGAAGGATAAGTACCCAGCCGGGATTACGGCGGAAATCAATCCTGACGAATTCCCCAATATCCAGGCGGTACTCAAGCAATCCTGCCAACGCTTTGCCGACAAACCGGCCTTTAGCAACCTGGGCAAGACTATCACTTATGGCGAGTTGTATGCGTTGTCGGGGGCGTTTGCCGCCTGGCTGCAGCAGCATACCGACCTCAAGCCGGGTGACCGCATTGCCGTGCAATTGCCCAATGTCCTGCAATACCCGGTCGCGGTCTTCGGTGCCATGCGTGCCGGGCTGATCGTGGTCAACACCAACCCGCTGTA
Organism: Pseudomonas sp. BP6; assembly: GCF_017875935.1. NCBI lineage: Bacteria > Pseudomonadati > Pseudomonadota > Gammaproteobacteria > Pseudomonadales > Pseudomonadaceae > Pseudomonas > Pseudomonas sp. BP6. The sequence goes on along the minus strand of NZ_JAGINI010000001.1, from coordinate 3,801,878 downwards.
CACCGCGCGGGAGATGGAACACCAGTTCAACGACTCTGGTGCCAAGGCCCTGGTGTGCCTGGCCAACATGGCTCACCTGGCCGAGAAAGTGGTGCCAAAAACCCAGGTCAGGCACGTTATCGTCACCGAAGTGGCCGACCTGCTGCCGCCACTCAAGCGCTTGTTGATCAACAGCGTGATCAAGTACGTGAAGAAGATGGTGCCGGCCTACAGCCTGCCGCAGGCCGTGCGTTTCAATGACGCCCTGGCGTTGGGCAAGGGCCAGCCAGTGACCGAAGCCAACCCGCAGGCCAACGACGTGGCGGTGCTGCAATACACCGGCGGTACCACCGGCGTGGCCAAGGGCGCCATGCTGACCCACCGCAACCTGGTGGCCAACATGCTGCAGTGCCGGGCACTGATGGGCGCCAACCTGCACGAAGGCTGCGAAATCCTCATCACCCCGCTGCCGCTGTACCACATCTATGCGTTTACCTTCCATTGCATGGCGATGATGCTGATCGGCAACCACAACGTGCTGATCAGCAACCCGCGAGACCTGCCGGCGATGGTCAAGGAACTGGGCAAGTGGAAGTTCAGCGGCTTTGTCGGCCTCAACACCCTTTTCGTTGCCCTGTGCAACAACGAGGCATTCCGTGCCCTGGATTTCTCGGCGCTGAAGATCACCCTGTCGGGCGGCATGGCCCTGCAGTTGAGTGTGGCTGAGCGCTGGAAGGCCGTTACCGGTTGTGCCATCTGCGAAGGCTACGGCATGACCGAAACCAGCCCGGTGGCGGCAGTGAACCCATCTGAAGCGAACCAGGTGGGTACTATCGGTATTCCGGTGCCGTCGACCCAGTGCAAGATCATCGACGACGCCGGCAATGAGCTGCCGCTTGGCGAAGTGGGCGAACTGTGCGTCAAGGGCCCGCAGGTGATGAAGGGCTACTGGCAGCTTGAAGACGCCACGGCCGAGATTCTCGACAGCGAAGGCTGGCTGAAGACCGGTGACATCGCCCTGATACAGGCGGATGGCTACATGCGCATCGTCGACCGCAAGAAAGACATGATTCTGGTCTCGGGCTTCAACGTGTACCCCAACGAGCTGGAAGACGTGTTGGCGGCCTTGCCGGGCGTGCTGCAGTGCGCGGCCATTGGTGTGCCGGACGAGAAGTCGGGTGAAGTGATCAAGGTCTTCATCGTGGTCAAGCCGGGCATGACCGTGACCAAGGAGCAGGTGATGGAGCACATGCGTGCCAACGTTACCGGCTACAAGGTACCGCGCCAGATCGAGTTCCGCGATTCGCTGCCAACCACCAACGTGGGCAAGATCCTGCGCCGCGAACTGCGTGATGAAGAGCTCAAGAAGCAAGGTTTGAAGAAGATCGCCTGACCATAAACCTGCACGCTCAGTGTAGGAGCCTTGTGTCGCGAAAGGGCCGCGAAGCGGCCCTGGGGTTTCGGCGGCGATGCAACAATGGCTGGGGGCGCTTTGCGCCCCTTTCGCGACACAAGGCCCCACAATAAGATGCGGCGCCGTCTTCAGACATTGTGAGCCCCTGTAGGCGCGGGTTTACCCGCGAATACGGTAGTGGCGACAACGGTGAACGGCGGGTGGAGATCGGTCAGCAGGGCCGGCCCTTTCGCGGGTAAACCCGCTCCTACATCCGCGCAACTCAGCGCAGCTTCTCGAGCATCTGGTAGTACCACATCCCCGCCGCCAGCAGCGGATTCCCCAGCAAGTCCCCCATCGGCACGCGCACATGCTTGCACTGGGCAAAGGTGTCGAACTTCTCCAGCGTCCCGGTCAACGCTTCGGCCATGATCTCACCCATGATGTGGCTGGTGGCAATGCCGTGCCCCGAGTAACCCTGGCAGTACCACACGTTGTCCGACAGCTTGCCCAGCTGCGGGATGCGGTTGACCACGATGCCCATGGCGCAGCTCCACTGGAATTCGATCGGCACCCCCTTCAATGCCGGGAAGGTGCGTTCGATGCAGGGGCGCAATTCGCCTTCGATGTCGCGTGAATCCTTGCCGGAGTAGTTGGCGCCGCCGCCGAACAGCAGGCGTTTGTCGGCTGTCAGGCGATAGTAGTCGAGGACGAAGCGGCAGTCGTATACCGCCAGGTCCTGTGGGTTGATCTGCTCGGCCAGCTCACCCAGGGGCGCGGTGGTGACGATACCGCCCATGGCCGGGAAGATCTTGCCCTTGAGCTGGCGCTTTTCCAGCTTGTGATACACATCACCAGCCAACATCACCTGGCGTGCTTCCACCCGGCCGTGGGCGGTAACCACCGCCGGGCGCGGGCCATGGACGATGTCCAGTACTTCGGAATTTTCGAATATCAGTGCACCCAGGCCATGTGCGGCACGGGTTTCGCCCAGGCACAGGTTGAGTGGGTGCAGGTGCAGGTTGCGCAGGTTCTTCAACGCGCCCAGATAAAGCGGGCTTTGCAGATGCTCCGCCACTGCAGAGCGGTCGAGCAGTTGCACCTGCTCGCCCATGCCACGGCGCCGTGCCTCGGCCTCGAACGCACGCAGCTCGTTCATGTGCGAAGGCTTCATGGCTGCATGCAGGTGGCCACGCTTGAGGTCGCAATCGATGCCATAGCGCGCCACGCGCTGCTCGATCACCTGGTGCCCGCGCCAGCGCAAGTGCCAGATGAAATCGTCGACTTCGGCGCCCAGGTGGTTGCGCATCTGCGCGCGCATGGCCTCGTCGCCCGACAGGCTGCCGGTGACCTGGCCACCGTTGCGCCCGCTGGCACCCCAGCCGATGCGGTTGGTTTCGACGATGGCGACCTTCAGGCCGCGCTCGGCCAGTTCCACTGCCGTGGCCACGCCCGTAAAGCCACCGCCGATGATCGCCACATCCACCTGCACTGTGCCCTTGAGTTGCGGGTACTCGCTGTGGTCGTTGAGGGTGGCGCTGTAATAGGACGGCGCGCGCTGCGCCGGGCCGTTGTTCAATGCTGCGTTCATGGGTGTTCCTTGTTATGTAGGGGCTCAGGCCTGGTGCAGGTACCAGCGCCAGTCCTGTTCGCTGACTTCGGCCATGAACTGGCGGTACTCGGCGCGCTTGACCTTCAGGTACACGCCAAGGAAGTCTTCGCCCAATGCTTCACGGGCCCAATCGGATTGTTGCAGGGCGTCGAGGGCGGTCAGCCAGTCGGTGGGCAAGTGTTCGGTGGCCTGGGCATAGCCGTTGCCTTCAACGGGGGCGCCTGGGTCAAGCTGTTCGCGGATGCCCCGGTGGCTGGCAGCAAGGATCGCCGCTGCAGCCAGGTAAGGGTTGGCATCAGCGCCGCAGATGCGGTGCTCCACATGCCGGCTGTTGGCCGGGCCACCCGGCACGCGTAGGCTCACGGTGCGGTTGTCCACGCCCCAGGTTGGCGCCAGGGGCGCATAGCTGTTGGCCTGGAAACGGCGGTACGAGTTGGCGTTGGGGCAGAACAGCAACAGCGAGTCGCGCAGGTGGCGCAGCATGCCGGCCACGGCCTGGCGCAGCAGCGGGGTGCCGGCCTTGTCTTCGCTGGCGAACAGGTTGTTGCCGTCGCTGTCGGCCAGGCTCAGGTGCATGTGCATGCCGGTGCCGGCCAGTTGGGCGAATGGCTTGGCCATGAAGCAGGCCTGCATGCCGTGGGCATGGGCCACACCTTTAACCAGGCGCTTGTAGCGCACCGCCTGGTCCATCGCCTGCAGCGCATCGCCATGCTCCAGGGTGATTTCCACCTGGCCGGGGGCGTACTCGGAAATGGCCGTGCGCGCCGGGATGCCTTGGGCCTTGCAGGCAGCGTAGAGGTCGGCGAGGAACGGTTCGATCTGCTCCAGTTCGCGCAGGCCATAGACCTGGGTGCTGCGGGGGCGGCCGCCATCGTTGTCCAGCGCCGGTTGTGGGCGGCCTTGGGCATCACGCTGCTGGTCAAGCAGGTAGAACTCCAGCTCGCAGGCCATCACCGGGTGATAACCGTCAGCCTTCAGCGCTTCGATGGTGCGCAGCAGCACATGGCGTGGGTCAGCGATGCTGGCGGGCAGGCCCTCCTTGGGGTGCATGCTCACCTGCACTGCGGCGGTTGGCACCCGGCGCCAGGGCAGGCGCACCAGGCTGCCGTCAAGCGGGTAGGCACGGCAGTCGATATCGCCGACATCCCACACCAGGCCGGAGTTTTCCACGTCGTCGCCATTGAGGGTCAGGCCAAGGATGGTGCTGGGCAGTGGCCGGCCGGTCTGGTACACGGCCAGCAGTTCCTCGCGGTGCAACAGTTTGCCGCGTGGCACGCCGTTGGCGTCGAGGATGAACAGTTCAAACAACTCGATATCGGGGTTGTCGGCCAGAAAACGGGTAGCCTGCTCTACAGGGGCAAAGTGCATGATCAATTCGCTCATGGGCGCGCAGGGCCACCGCGCAAGCAGGCGGCCCGGATGAGTCAAACGGCCAGAAGGTGGCCGGGTTTGGTCACAATGGCGTGAGCGAGGTGTCCGGTGGGCGCGCGTGACGGCAGTGCCACAAGGCCCAGAAGGCGAGGATGATGTGGACCAGCGGATTTTCCCCGGCACGCCTCCGGGCCTTCGGCAGCGAAGGGCGGGACGACGGTGGGGCGATGGGCTGGGCGGGAGTCATGCCTTTGATACTCACATGCGGCGTAAGGTTGATTAAAGCAGTGAATGGCAACCTTTACATCGCACTTGGCTAAACATTCGTGTTGAAAGCATCACGGTCAAAGTGGGAGCGGCCTTGCGTCGCGAAAGGGCCGCGTAGCGGACCCCGGCCATCAGCGACCACGCAGAAATTGCTGGGGCCGCTTTGCGGCCCTATCGCGACACAAGGCCGCTCCCACAGGGAGCGTGCAGGCAGCAGAGAATCCGCAAATCTGCGACAATCGCCCGACTTTCCGAATGCCGATCATGAAAAAGCAGGCTCACCTGCATCACTAAAAAGCCCCATGACTGACCACGCCATCGACAAACTGCTGCAAAACCTCGACCACGCCATGATTGCCGACCGCCATCGCTTGCGCCGGCAACTGCACGAACTGCGCAAGCGCCCCGACGAGGCGAAGCTGGCGCAGTGGGTGGAGAAGGTCCAGGCCTCCTGCGCTCAGGTCACCGCGCGTCAGCAGAGCGTGCCGACCGTACGCTACGACGACAACCTGCCCATCGCCGCCAAGCGTGACGAAATCAAGAAGGCCCTGGCCGAAAACCAGGTGTTGGTGATTGCCGGCGAAACCGGCTCTGGCAAGACGACCCAGTTGCCGAAGATCTGCCTTGAGCTTGGCCGTGGCAGCCATGGGTTGATCGCCCATACCCAGCCACGCAGGATCGCAGCGCGTAGCGTGGCAGCGCGGGTCGCCGAAGAGCTGGGCACGCCCTTGGGCGCGCTGGTCGGCTACCAGGTGCGTTTCGAAGACCAGAGCGATTCCAACACCTTGGTCAAGCTGATGACCGACGGCATCCTCCTGGCCGAAACCCAGCACGACCGCTTCCTTGAACGCTACGACACGATCATCGTCGACGAAGCGCACGAGCGCAGCCTGAACATCGACTTCCTGCTCGGCTACCTGAAAACGTTGCTGCATCGCCGACCGGACCTGAAGCTGATCATTACCTCGGCCACCATCGACCTGGAGCGCTTTTCCAGGCACTTCGACGGCGCACCGATCATCGAGGTGTCCGGGCGCACCTTCCCGGTGGACACCTGGTACCGCCCGCTGACCAGCGAACAGGACGAAGAGGGCAACCAGATCGAGGACGACCTCACCGTCGATCAGGCCATCCTTGCCACCCTCGATGAGCTGGCGCAGCACGAACGCAGCGAAGGCAAGGGCCCCGGCGATGTGCTGATCTTCCTGCCGGGCGAGCGGGAAATCCGTGATGCCGCCGAGATTCTGCGCAAGGCGCAACTGCGCCATACCGAGATTTTGCCGCTGTACGCGCGCCTGTCACCGGCCGAGCAGCAGCGTATCTTCCAACCGCACACCGGGCGCCGCGTGGTGCTGGCCACCAACGTCGCCGAAACCTCGCTGACTGTGCCGGGCATCCGCTATGTGATTGACACCGGTACTGCGCGCATCAGCCGCTACAGCTACCGCGCCAAGGTCCAGCGCCTGCCGATCGAGGCAGTGTCACAGGCCAGTGCCAACCAGCGTAAAGGCCGTTGCGGCCGGGTCGAGCCTGGCATTTGCGTGCGTCTCTACAGCGAAGAGGACTTCAACAGCCGGCCAGCGTTTACCGACCCGGAGATTCTGCGCACCAACCTGGCGGCGGTGATCCTGCAGATGTTGCACCTGCGCCTGGGTGCAATCGATGCCTTCCCGTTCATCGAGCCGCCAGATGGCAAAGCCATCAGCGACGGCTTCAACCTGTTGCAGGAGCTTTCGGCGGTCAACCGCGAGAACCAGCTGACGCCAATTGGCCGCCAGTTGGCGCGCTTGCCGATCGACCCTCGGCTGGGCCGCATGCTGCTTGAAGGCGCACGCCTGGGCAGCCTGCAGGAAGTGCTGATCGTCACCAGCGCGCTGTCGGTGCAGGACCCGCGTGAACGCCCTCCAGAACGCCAGCAGGCCGCCGATCAGGCGCACGCACAGTGGAAGGACGTGGACTCGGACTTCGCTGCGCTGGTCAACCTGTGGCGTGGCTTCGAGGAACAACGCCAGGCGCTGACCGCCAACCCGCTGCGCAACTGGTGTCGCAAGCAGTTCCTGAACTACCTGCGCCTACGCGAGTGGCGTGATGCTCATCGTCAGTTGGCGCTGATTTGCCGCGACCTGCAACTGACGGTGAACAAGGAACCGACCGATTACCAGAAGCTGCACAAGGCGATCCTCAGCGGGCTGCTCAGCCAGATCGGCCAGAAAACCGAAGAGGGCGACTACCAGGGCGCCCGCCAGCGGCGCTTCTGGGTGCATCCGTCGTCGGGCCTGGGGCGCAAGCGCCCGCAGTGGGTCATGGCTGCCGAGCTGGTCGAAACCACCAAGCTGTATGCGCGCATGGTGGCCAAGATCGAGCCGGACTGGATCGAGCCGCTGGCCGGCCACCTGATCAAGAAAAACCATTTCGAGCCGCACTGGGAGAAGAAGCGCGGGCAGGTGGTGGCCTACGAGCAGATCACCCTCTACGGCCTGATCCTGGTCGGCCGCCGGCCAGTGCACTACGGCCCGATCGACCCGGCGACCTCGCGCGAGCTGTTTATCCGCGAAGGCCTGGTGGGTGGCGAAATCCAGTCGCGGGCCAAGTGCCTGACGGCCAACAAGCGCCTGCTTGAAGAGCTGGACGAGCTGGAAGCCAAGGCTCGCCGGCGTGACATTCTGGCTGACGAAGAAACGCTGTACGCTTTTTACGAAGCGCGCCTGCCGGCAGAAATCCACCAGACGGCGACCTTCGACAGTTGGTACCGCATGGGCAGCCAAAAGGACGCCAACCTGCTGATCATGCGCGAGGAGGACGTGCTGGCCCGCGAGGCCAGCGAAGTGACCGCCGCACAGTACCCCGACAGTATGCAGGTGGGCGATTTGCGTCTGCCGCTGAGCTACCACTTCGAGCCCGGCCACCCCCGCGATGGTGTGACGGTGCGGGTGCCGGCGCCGCTGTTGCCGAGCCTGCCGGGCGAGCGCCTGGAGTGGCTGGTGCCAGGTCTGCTGGAGGCCAAGTGCGTGGCGCTGGTGCGCAACCTGCCCAAGGCCCTGCGCAAGAACTTCGTCCCGGTGCCAGACTTCGTCAAGGCTTCGCTGGCGCGCATGACCTTCGGCCAAGGGGCGCTACCGCAGGCCCTGGGCCAGGAGTTGTTGCGCATGACCGGGGCACGTGTGTCGGATGAGGCCTGGGACGAGTCGGTCAACCAGGTCGAAGGCCACCTGCGCATGAACATCGAAGTGGTCGATGGTCAGGGCAAGTTCCTTGGCGAAGGCCGTGACCTGGCAGAACTGACCGCGCGCTTTGCTGCCGCCAGCCAGGCTGCCTTGGCCGTGCCGCGTGACGCCAAGGGTGAGCAGCCGGTGCAGGCCAAGGCCTTCAGCGAAGTGAAGCAGACCGCCCAGCAGAAGATCGCCGGCCTGTCGATGACCGTGTACCCGGCACTGGTGGAAGACAACGGCACCGTGCGTGAAGGGCGCTTCTCGACCCAGGCCGAAGCCGAGTTTCAGCACCGCCGCGCATTGCAACGGCTATTGCTGCAGCAGTTGGCCGAGCCGGCCAAGTTCCTGCGCGGCAAGCTGCCGGGGCTGACCGAGCTGGGCCTGCTGTACCGTGAAATGGGGCGAGTAGAGGCGCTGGTCGAAGACATTCTGCTGGCTAGCCTGGACAGTTGCATCCTCGAAGGCGAACAACCGTTGCCACGTGATGGCGCGGCCTTGGCCGGGCTGGCTGAACGCAAGCGCGGCAGCTGGGCCGAGCATGCCGAGCGCCTGGCCAGGCAGACCCTGGAAGTGCTGAAGCTGTGGCATGGGCTGCAGAAGCGCTTCAAGGGCAAGATCGACCTGAGCCAAGCGGTGGCACTGAACGATATCAAACAGCAGCTAGGCAACCTGGTGTACCCGGGCTTTGTGCGCGAAACGCCTGGGGTGTGGTTCAAGGAGTTGCCGCGTTACCTCAAGGCGGTTGAATTGCGCCTCGAGAAACTTGGCTCGCAAGTACAGAAGGACCGGGTGTGGAGCGGCGAGCTGGCCAATTTGTGGACGCAGTACAAGGCCCGTGCCGACAAGCATGCCCAGGAAGGCAAGCGCGATGAGCAACTGACCGTGTACCGCTGGTGGCTGGAAGAGTATCGAGTGTCGCTGTTTGCCCAGCAGTTGGGGACCAAGGTGCCGATTTCTGACAAGCGATTGAGCAAACAATGGAGTCAGGTGGAAGGCTAACCTTCATTATTTGTGGCAAACTTTGGGGCGTTTGGGGCCGCTTTGCGGCCCTTGGCGGGTAAGCCCGCCCTGCGGGGGTAAATGTACGCCCCTGAATTGGCACTAAAGTGCCATTAACCTGTCATATTCCCAGCCAGCGCCTTGTGGCGATGGCCTTTGACCAGAGGAACGACCGTGCATAACGTCGTGATCAGCGGCACCGGCCTGTACACCCCGGCCCAGAGCATTTCCAACGAAGAGCTGGTGGCTTCCTTCAACGCCTGGTCGCAGCAGTTCAACCAGGACAACGCTGCCGCCATCGAGCGCGGAGAGGTCGAAGCGGCGCCGCTCTCCGACCCGGCGTTTATCGAAAAGGCCTCGGGCATCAAGAGCCGTTTTGTCATGGACAAGGCCGGTATCCTAGACCCGCAGCGCATGAAGCCGCGCCTGCCCGAGCGCAGCAACGATGAACCGTCGGTGCTCTGTGAAATGGCCGTGGCCGCTGCCCGTCAGGCCCTGCAGCGCGCTGGCCGAACGGCGGCCGATGTCGACGGGGTGATCGTCGCCTGCTCCAACTTGCAGCGCCCGTACCCGGCCATCGCCATCGAAGTGCAACAGGCACTGGGTATCCAGGGTTTTGCCTTCGACATGAACGTGGCCTGCTCGTCGGCCACCTTCGGCATCCAGACCGCCGCCAACAGCGTAGCGCTGGGCCAGGCGCGGGCAGTGCTGATGGTCAACCCCGAAGTGTGCACTGGCCACCTCAACTTCCGTGACCGCGACAGCCATTTCATATTTGGCGATGCTGCCACCGCCGTGTTGCTGGAGCGTGCCGACCAGGCCACTTCGGCGCACCAGTTCGACGTCGTCAGCAGCAAGCTCTGGACTGAGTTCTCCAACAACATCCGCAACAACTTCGGCTTCCTCAACCGTGCGGCGGAAGAGGGCGAAGGCGCTGCGGACAAGCTGTTCATCCAGGAAGGCCGCAAGGTGTTCCGCGAGGTGTGCCCGAAGGTGGCCGAGCTGATCGGTGAGCACCTGCAGGAGAACGGGCTGCAACCGGGCGACGTGAAGCGCTTCTGGCTGCACCAGGCCAACCTCAGCATGAACCAGCTGATCGTCAAGAAACTGTTGGGGCGTGAGGTGGCCGAGGAAGAGGCACCGGTGATTCTGGACCGTTACGCCAATACCAGCTCGGCGGGGTCGGTGATTGCCTTCCACCTGTACCAGGATGACCTGGCAAAGGGCTCGTTGGGCGTGTTGAGCTCGTTTGGTGCGGGGTATTCGATCGGTAGCGTGATTTTGCGCAAGCGCTGATTGAGCAGAAGCCTGTTCCGGCCCTTTCGCGGGTAAACCCGCTCCTACGACGGGCCGTGCCGGACCGCCCATGCGTGTACACCACCGACCGTTGTAGGAGCGGGTTCACCCGCGAATACGGTAGCGCCGGCACCGGTGAACGCCCGGTAGAAAGTGGCCGATGCATTTCTGGCAGGCAAAAAAGCGGGAAACGCCGGATGGGGTCGGCATTTCCCGCTTCAGGTGAAGCAGAGCAGGGTGTCGCTTAGAACTTGGCTTCCAGATCAACCTGCAGGGTGTCTACGTCAGCATTGCTGTTCGGCAGCTGCGACAGGTCGGTCTTGGCCATCAGGTAGGCAGCACCCAGGGAGAAGTTCTTGTCGATCTCGTAACCGACCTTGAACTTGTGACCACGCGAACCGGTGAAGCCGTTGCCGAAGTCCGAATCGGTGAACAGGCTGACCACCGCGTTACGCTGCACATCGCGGTAGTTGTAGTCCAGGCTCCAGGCGCCCATTTTGGTTTTCAAGCCAGCCAGCCAGGCCTGATCTTCGCCATCGGTGCTCTCGGTATTCTTCACGTACTGGCCATAGGCCGACAACGGAATGGCCAAGCCGGTGAAATCGATCTGGCCAAAGCCTTCCACCAGATTGAACTCGTTGGTGGTGTTGCCGAACGACTGCAGGATGGCTGCTTCCTTGTCGTTGTCGTAACCATAGATGCTGGCACCCACGGTGAGCTTGAGCACGTCGGCCGGCGCGAACTTGGCGCCCAGCTGTCCGTGGTAGACCTGCGCATCGTGCTTGTACTGGACGCCGTCACCATCGACGTTATCCTTCAGGGTGTACTGACCGGCGCTGGCAAAGACCTCGGCCCCACCCAGGTCAGCCTTGTAAGTGGCAGCCACACCTTCCGGGTTGATGTCGCCATCCCAGATGATGTCGCCCATGCTCACCCAAGGCTGTGGCATCTTGCCGCCAATCAGGTGCAGGTTAGGGACTGCAGTCGGGTGCCAGTCGAGGTAGGCCAGGTCGACCCACAGCGACTTCTTGTCGAAGTAGTTATCGAGGCTTTGGTTGGTCGAGCGCCGGTCGGCGCTGCTGCCAGTGGCTATACGAACCCCTGCGTCGACCTGCGGGTTGATCTCGCTGTAGAAGCCGACACGGGCACGCACGCGCTGGCGGTCCTGGTTGCCGCTGCTGCTGTTCGGGTCGTCGACGTTGACGTCTTCGTAACGCAGGCGTACGTCACCTTTGATCTGGGTCTTGGCGGCCCATGCCACTTTTTGTTCAAAGGAGCTCATACGTTCGGACTGAGCTTTCTGGTCGGCCTTTTCCTTGGTTTCTTTTGCCAGGTCGCCCTGCAGTTCGTTGTACTGCGCCTGGTTGATCGAGCCATTGGCGCGGAGCATTTCGAGCAGCTTGGCGTCGACAGCAGCACTGGCCGGGGCACTCAGGGCCAGCATCATGCCGGTGAGGCTTACTCCGGTAAGTGTGGAAACAAGACGCATAAGGTTCTCCCTACTGAAAAAAATGGGGGAGGCTCGAGCGCCTGCCCCTGCATTGGCATGTCTTCGGAAAGGGCCTGAGTAGACAGGTTCTGTGGATCCGGAAAACAGGCGCAAGTATTGCGGGGGCCAATGACAGATTAATGTCTGATTAATGGCACTGTTGTTAAGTAATTGAGAATGAAGGGATCAACCCGTCGATCGTCATTTGAGCGGCGGGCCTTCCTTGGGGATACTGACGGTCTTCAGACAGCGAGCCGAAAACGTGACCAGCCTGTACAGCCTTGCCCATCTGCGTGATCTTCCGACGGCCACCTGGGATGCCCTTGTGCCAGCCGGTCAACCCTTCCTGCGCCATGCTTTTCTCAGTGCAATGGAGGACAGCGGCAGCGTGGCGCGCAACACCGGCTGGGCCAGCGAGCACCTGGTGCTGGAGCGTGACGGGCAGGTGCGGGCGCTGTTGCCCGCGTACCGCAAGTGGCACTCGTTTGGCGAGTATGTGTTCGATCATGGTTGGGCCGATGCTTGTCAGCGGGCCGGTATCGCCTACTATCCAAAACTGCTTGGCGCTGTACCGTTCAGTCCGGTCAGCGGCCCTCGGCTGCTGGCGGCCGATCCGGCTGACGGTTTGTTGATGCTGCAGGCCCTGCCGGAGTATCTAGGCAAGGGTGGGCTTTCCGGAGCGCACATCAACTTCACCGACCAGGCGCTGGACGCGCAGTTGGCGGGCCTGCCAGGGTGGATGGAACGCCTGGGTTGCCAGTTTCACTGGCAAAACCGGGGGTATCGCGACTTCCAGGACTTTCTCGACAGCCTCAGCTCGCGCAAGCGCAAGCAGATGCGCAAGGAGCGCGAGCAGGTGGCCGGGCAGGGCATCGAATTCCGTTGGTACCGCGGCGAAGAGCTGGACGAGGCGCAGTGGGACTTCGTCTTCCTGTGTTACGCCAACACCTATGCGGTACGCCGCCGGGCACCTTACCTGACCCGCGAATTCTTCAGCCTGCTGGCCGAACGCATGCCCGAAGCGTTGCGCGTGGTGATGGCGCGCCAAGGCGGGCGTGATGTGGCAATGGCCCTGAGCCTGGTGGGGGGGGGCAGCCTGTTTGGCCGCTATTGGGGCTGCCTGGATGAGTTCGATCGGCTGCATTTCGAGACGTGCTTCTACCAGGGCATGGACTTTGCCATTGCCGAGGGTTACCAGCGTTTCGATGCCGGGGCGCAGGGCGAGCACAAGCTGATTCGCGGGTTCGAGCCGGTGTTGACGCGGTCCTGGCATTACCTGCTGCACCCGGGGTTGCGGCGGGCGGTGGAGGACTTTCTGCTCCAGGAACGGGAAGGGGTCAAGGGGTATGCCGAGGAGGCGCGGGGGATGTTGCCCTACCGCCGGGACTGAGCGTTTTGTGTTGCCTGTGCCGGCCTTTTCGCGGGCTTGCCCGCTCCCACAGGTATTGCACAGTTCTGATGGCCTGTGGTGATCCTGTGGGAGCGGGCGAGCCCGCGAAGAGGCCGCACAGGTGTCAATCGACCCCGACAAAGCCTCCGGTCTGGTGGTGCCACAATCGGGCATACAGCCCTTGCTGCTCCAGCAACTCACTGTGGCTGCCACTCTCGGCAATTCGCCCCTTGTCCAGCACCACCAGCCGGTCCATCCGGGCAATGGTCGACAGCCGGTGGGCGATGGCAATCACCGTCTTGCCCTGCATAAGCGTCTCCAGGCTTTCCTGGATCGCCGCTTCCACTTCCGAATCCAGCGCCGAGGTGGCCTCGTCCATGATCAGGATCGGTGCATTCTTCAACAGTACCCGGGCAATTGCGATGCGCTGACGCTGACCGCCCGACAACTTGACCCCGCGCTCCCCCACATGGGCATCGAAGCCGGTACGCCCCTGGGCGTCCGACAGTTGCGGGATGAACTCGTCGGCGCGGGCACGGCGCACGGCTTCTATCAACTCCGCCTCGCTGGCGTCTGGGCGACCATACAGCAAGTTGTCGCGGATCGAACGGTGCAGCAGCGAGGTGTCCTGGGTGATCATGCCGATCTGCGCACGCAAGCTGGCCTGGCTGACCTCGGCAATGTCCTGGCCGTCGATCAGGATGCGCCCACCCTGCACGTCGTACAGGCGCAACAGCAGGTTGACCAGGGTCGACTTGCCTGCCCCGGATGGGCCGATCAAGCCAATTTTCTCACCAGGGCGGATGTCCAGGTTGAGCCCTTCGATGACATTGGCAGCCTTGCCGTAATGGAAGTCGACGTCATCAAAACGCACCGCGCCGCGGCTGACCTTCAGTGCCGGCGCATTGGGCGGGTCGGTGACGGTGACCGGCTGGGCGATGGTCTGCAGGCCGTCCTGCACCATGCCGATGTTCTCGAAAATGCCGTTGACCACCCACATGATCCAGCCTGACATGTTGACGATGCGGATCACCAGGCCAGTGGCCAGGGCGATGGCGCCAACGGTGATCAGCGACTGGCTCCAGAGCCACAGGGCAAGGCCGGTGGTAGTGACCACCAGCAGGCCATTGAGCGTGGTGATGACCACGTCCATGCTGGTGACCACCCGTGAGGCCAGCTGGGTTTTTTCGGTTTGTTCGCGGATTGCTTCGCGAGCGTATTGCTGTTCGTAGTCGGTGTGGGCGAACAGCTTGAGGGTGGCGATGTTGGTGTAGCCATCGACGATACGCCCCATGAGCTTGGAGCGGGCGTCGGAAGAAATCACCGAGCGTTCCTTCACCCTCGGCACGAAGTAGCAGAGCGCGGCGATGTAGCCGATGATCCACAACAGCAGCGGCAGCATCAGGCGCCAGTCGGCCTCGGCAAACAACACCAGCGACGTAATGGCGTAGATCAGTACATGCCATAGCGCGTCCACGGCCTGTACGGCGGAGTCGCGCAGCGAGTTGCCGGTCTGCATGATGCGTTGGGCAATGCGCCCGGCAAAGTCGCTCTGGAAGAAGTTCAGGCTCTGCTTGAGCACGTAGGTATGGTTCTGCCAGCGGATCAGGCTGGTCATGCCAGGGTTGATGGTCTGGTGCACCAGCAGGTCATGCAGGCCGAAGAACACTGGCCGCAGCAGCAGGATCACCACCAGCATCCAGATCAGCTCGCCGCTGTGCTCGCTGAAGAAGTTGGCATTGGGCGTACCCTGGGCCAGGTCGATGATGCGGCTGAGGTAGCTGAACATCGCCACCTCGATCAGCGAGGCGAACAGGCCAACCACCAGCAGCGCGAGAAAAGCAGGCCATACCTGGCGCAGGTAGTACAGATAGAACGGCCACACCGTGCTCGGTGGGGCTTCGCTCGGTGCCGCGCGGAAAATATCGATCAGTCTTTCGAAACGACGGTACAGCATGGTCGACAACACTCCTGTTCGTCCGACCCTCAGGCGGTTTCACATCCTTGTGAAGCTGCAGTCAGTCGATACGTTTGGCGGACTTGATATAGACCGGATCGGCCGGTACGTCGCGCATGCCTTTTTTGATGGTGGTGGGCGAGTTGACGATCTGGTCGACCACTTCCATGCCCTTGGTCACTTTGCCGAACACGGCGTAACCGGCGTCGCGGCCCGGGTTGAGGAAGTCGTTGTCGGCGACGTTGATGAAGAACTGGCTGGTGGCTGAATTCGGGTTGGACGTGCGCGCCATCGACAGTGTGCCGCGGGTGTTCTGCAGGCCGTTGCTGGCCTCGTTCTTGATCGGGTCGTTGGTGTTCTTCTGCACCATCTGGTCAGTGAAACCGCCGCCCTGGACCATGAACCCCGGGATCACGCGGTGGAAGATGGTGTTGTTGTAGAAGCCGCTGTCGACGTACTCCAGGAAGTTCTTGGTACTGATCGGTGCCTTCTCGGCGTTCAGCTCGATTTCGACCTGGCCGAAGCTGGTGTCCAGCATGACGTGCGGGGTCTTGTCGGAAGCCATGACACTGGTGGCGAAGGCAACCGAGCAGGCGGTGAGCAGGAGTTTTTTCAGCATGGGCTCAAAGATCCTTGAGAGGTGGAAGCGGCTGCGAGGAACTGCAGCAGGGTCTGGTTGAAGACCTCGGGTTGATCGAGGGGTGTAGCGTGCCGGGAATCGTCGACGACGACCAGCCTGGCGTTGGGTATTAGGGCGACGTAGCGCTCTTTGAGTTGTATCGGCGTGTAATCGTGGTCGGCGGCGATCACCAGAGTAGGGCAGCGAATCTGCCCGATGCGTTCCTGCACGCCCCAGTCGACGATAGCGTCGAAGCTCTTGAGGTAGGCGCGTTTGTCGTTGCGCGCCCAGCGCTGGGCCATCTTCTGCCGCAGGTCTGCTTGTTGTGGTTTGGGGAACAGTCGCTCGGCCAGCCCCTTGCCGACGGTTTCGACACTGAGGACGCGCGCCAGGCTCCAGCGCTTGAACCACCATAGCCAGTCACTGCGGGTGCGGCGCTTGACCTCGGGGGCGCTGTTGACGATGCACAGGCTGCGCAACCATTGCGGGTGGTCGGCGGCAAACTGGAAGCCGACCATGCCGCCCATGGACAGGCCGACGAAGTGCACCGGGCCTGTGTGCAAGTGTTCGAGCAGGGCAAGCAGGTCGGCACTGAAGGTGGCGATCTGGTAACCGTCAGCGGGTTTGTCGGAGCGACCGTGGCCGCGGATGTCCATGAGGATCACCCGATAGTGGCGGCTGAGCACTGGCACCTGCAACTCCCAGTCCTGGCAGCTGGAGCCCAGCCCGTGCAGCAATACCAGGGGTTCGCCCTGGCCATATTCCTCGTAATGCAGTGTGCATCCTTCGTGTTCGAAATAGGCCATGGGCGCGGTCCTCTCAGGCTTGCGGGGGGGCTGCGAAGGGCACGTCCAGTGGCGCGGTGTCAAAATTGCGCAGCAGGTCGATGAGAATCTGCGTGGCCGGGCCCAGGGTCTTCTCTTTGCTCGAGTAAAGGTAGAACAGTGGGTGGCGGCTGCCACCCTGATCCAGTGGCAAGGGCTTGAGCACGCCTTCGCGCAGTTCACGCTCGATCATGTGACGGGGCAGCCAGGCAAAGCCCAGGCCGCTGCTGACGAAGGTGGCGGCGGTGCCCAGGCTGCCGACGGTCCAGCGCTGCTCGGCGCCCAGCCAGCCTACGTCACGCGGTTGGGCGCGGCCGGAATCGCGGATCACCACCTGCAGCTGGCTTTCCAGGTCCTGGAAGGTCAGTTCACGGCCCAGGCGGTGCAGGCTGTGCTCGGGGTGGGCGACGGCGATGAACTCCACTGCGCTCAATTCGGCACCCAGGTAGCCGCCGATGCTGTAGCTGCTGATGGCCAGGTCGGCGATGCCTTCGTGCATCACTTCCTCCACGCCAGACAGTACCTCTTCACGCAGGCGCACCCGGCAGCCGCGGCTTTGCGGCATGAACGCAGCCAGCGCGCGCACCAGGCGGGCACTGGGGTAGGCGGCATCGACCACCAGGCGCACCTCGGCTTCCCAGCCTTGTTCCATGTGATGGGCCAGGTCTTCGAGCTGGCTGGCCTGTTTGACCAGGTGGCGCGAGCGGCGCAGCAGCACATTGCCGGCTTCGGTCAGCACCGCCTTGCGGCCATCGATGCGCAACAGCGGCACGCCCAGTTGCTCCTGCATGCGGGCCACGGTGTAGCTGACCGATGACTGCGAGCGGTGCAAGGCCTCGGCGGCCTGGGCAAACCCGCCGTGATCGACCACTGCTTGCAGGGTTCGCCACTGGTCAAGGGTTACGCGTGGCGCTTTCATCTTTCGCTCCTGTTGTCCTAAGCTGCGCTCTTTCAAGGAGAACGGCCCATGAAGAAATGTTGTGCGGCAATACTGATGTGCCTGCCCCTCGGGGCCATGGCTTATCCCATCGATGTAGAGAAGGAGCTGACCGGGGTCAAGCTCGACTACACCGCCTATGACACGGCCTATGACATTGGCGCCATCACCCTCAACAACTATGGGCAGGTCCCGGCGGCGTGCAAGGTGACCTTTCGCAATGGGCCGGAGGCACCGCGGGTGCGCCGGGTGAACGTACCGGCGGGTAAAAGCGTCGATGTCACCGCCAAATTCAATCGACAAATCATCAAACTGCGCATCGCCTTGAACTGCAGTGCGGAATAAACTGATTAATCGATAGATTGGACCCACTTTTTACGCTTTTTTATCGATAGGTCAAGCCTTAATCTCACCTCCATCGAATCGCTCCCTTTTTGCCGATGGAGGCACCCCATGTCCCGCGTACTGATCATCGAAAGCAGCGCCCGCCAGCAGGATTCCGTTTCCCGTCAGCTGACCAAGGATTTCATCCAGCAATGGCAGGCCGCTCACCCAGTCGATCAGATCAGCGTGCGTGACCTGGCTGTAAACCCGGTGCCGCACCTGGACGCCAACCTGCTGGGTGGCTGGATGAAGCCCGAAGAACAGCGCACCGCCGCCGAACTGGAGGCCCTGGCCCGTTCCAACGAGCTGACGGATGAATTGCTGGCTGCCGACGTGCTGGTGATGGCGGCGCCCATGTACAACTTCACCATCCCCAGCACTCTCAAGGCCTGGCTGGACCACGTGCTGCGTGCGGGTATCACCTTCAAGTACACCCCGACCGGCCCGCAAGGCCTGCTGACCGGCAAGCGCGCCATCGTCCTGACTGCCCGCGGCGGCATCCATGCTGGTGCCAGCAGTGACCACCAGGAACCGTACCTGCGTCAGGTAATGGCTTTCATCGGCATCCACGATGTCGACTTCATCCATGCCGAGGGCCTGAACATGAGCGGCGAGTTCCACGAGAAGGGCGTCAACCAGGCCAAGGCCAAGCTGGCGGCGGTGGCCTGAGGCTTCACGAATTCCCAACCCTGACACCTGTTTTTGCTCCTTTGGGTGTACCTGCCCGGCTTGTATGGCCGGGTTTTTTTATGCCTGGGGTTTTGAGGTCGCCAGTGCCGGCCTCTTCGCGGGTAAACCCGCTCCTACAGGGCCTCCACACGCCGGAAGATATTGCAGGTCCCTGTGGGAGCGGGCGTGCCCGCGAAGAGGCCGGGACAGCCCCTACATTCCTCATGGTTGAACTCATTCGCCGCAACCCGCTAAGGTCGCCGCCTTGATTCACGAGAGGCAACCATGGGCTACCTGATAATCGTCGCGCTGATCCAGGCGTTTTCCTTCAGCCTGATCGGCGAGTACCTGGCCGGGCACGTTGACAGCTATTTCGCGGTGCTCGCGCGGGTACTGCTGGCTGGCCTGGTGTTTCTGCCGCTGACCCGCTGGCGCCACGTCGAGCCGGGCTTCATGCGCTGGATGCTGCTGATCGGTGCGTTGCAGTACGGCATCACCTACGTCTGCCTGTACCTGAGTTTTCGCGTGCTCACGGTGCCAGAGGTGCTGCTGTTCACCATCCTCACGCCGCTGCATGTGACGTTGATTGAAGACGCCATGAACCGGCGCTTCAACCCCTGGGCGCTGCTGGCCGCACTGGTTGCGGTGGCCGGCGCCGCCGTGATCCGCTTCGACAGCATCAGCGGCGAGTTCTTCATCGGCTTCCTACTGCTGCAACTGGCCAACTTCACCTACGCTGCCGGCCAGGTGCTGTACCGTCACCTGGTCGCTCGCCACCCCAGCGACCTGCCACACTACGCCCGCTTCGGGTACTTTTACCTCGGCGCGTTGCTGGTGGTGCTGCCGGCCTTCTTGCTGTTCGGCAACACTCAGCACCTGCCAAGCACGGATGTGCAATGGCTGGTGCTGCTGTTCCTGGGCCTGTGCCCGACGGCGCTGGGGCTGTACTGGTGGAACAAAGGTGCATGCCTGGTTTCTGGCGGTACGCTGGCGGTCATGAACAACCTGCATGTGCCGGTAGGGCTGCTGCTGAACCTGTTGATCTGGAACCAGCACGAGCCGCTGGGGCGGCTGTTCATCGGTGGGGGGATCATCCTGGCGTCGGTGTGGCTGAGCCGCCTGGGTGGGCGCGCACAGGCGCCGCTGGCCGGCAAGGCCTGACGCGCCCTTTGATCCGGGGGCTGCTAGGCAGCCCCGGCACTCTCAAGCTTCGCTCACTTCTTCCAGGCGATGCGGCAGCGCTTCAACCGAGCGCCCCGCCAACCCCACCCGCATGTCATTGCCACTCGGCTGCTGATACAGGCTCAGGCCGAACTCCGGCAACACCGCCAGCAGGTAGTCGAAAATATCGCCTTGAATCCGCTCGTACTCTTCCCACGCCGTGGTGGTAGTGAAGCAGTAAATCTCCAGCGGCACGCCTTCGGCGGTGGTCTGCATCTGCCGCACCATGCAGGTCATGTTCTTGTGTACGTTGGGGTGGTTCTGCAGGTAAGCCAGGGCAAAGGCACGGAAGGTACCGAGGTTGGTCAGCTTGCGGTGGTTGGCCGACAGCTCCGCCACCGGCCCCAGCGCCTCGTTCCAGTTCTGCAGTTCCTGGCGCTTGGCGGTCAGGTAGTCACCCAGCAGCCGCACCTGGCTCAGGCGCTGCTCTTCTTCGCGGGAGAGAAAGCGTACGCCGCCGGCGTCGATGAACAGGCTGCGCTTGATCCGTCGGCCACCGGACTGCTGCATGCCGCGGTAATTGCGGAATGACTCGCTCATCAGGCGCCAGGTGGGGATGGAAACGAGGGTCTTGTCGAATCTTACTAATAGTGAGCTTCATAGAATCCGGACAGCACCTCAGCCAGTAAAACCGGGCAAGAGGAGAAAAAGGTGCTGTCTGGAATTTCTTAGGCAAATATGGACAGCCGCTGAGCCGAGTGAAGAGAGCATTCATGGCGATACCTCCGACACCGGTCTAACGCTCTCGACCGAAACGTGAGCGATCCCAAGCTCAACTCAGGTCAATTACGCCTACGAGGCTGGCTTCTCCAGCTCATCTTCGTAATGGCGCGGGTGAGGCGCAGAACAAGCCAGGCGCATCTATGAAGAGCGCACACCGCGCAGATACATGTTGAAGGAGCTGGAAATCGCCAAGGCGATTCTTGACGGCAAATTCACTAAACAGCCGGCCAACGTGTGAGGGGAGCTTCTTAGCTGAGCGCAAGCAGATGTTTATCACCCCTGCTTGTTTCCGGTGGGATGTTCGATATGGCCCAGCGCGCTTTCTCAAATTGCGTTGAGGCGGATGGCTAGCTCTCCGAGTTCTGCTGTCCGCTTTCCTACCAATTCACGGTCTCACTAGCTGCAGTCTATCGGTGTCCATCCTTCCGATGCCAAATCTTGTGCACTGTGGACTTGGGTATGCCTAGCTTTACCGACGTCTCTTTCTGAGTCAGCCCTTCGGCTTTGCAATCAAGGACGGCTCTGATTTTTTCGGCGGAGGTAGCGGGTTTCCCGCCTTTGGCTGCGATCAGCACGCCATTAGAGAACTGTGCTGGCACGCTATCCATGACCTTCATTTCACGTAGCTTTTCGAGCTCGCTCCATAGGTAAGCCATAAACTCTTCGAAGGTTTCGTGGCGATCAAAGCTGGAAGCGGCTGCCAGGAGTGCTAGGGGGTCGACGTCAAGATGGCTGCTGATACCGTCAAACATCTTCAACGTCATGTTCGTCGAGCCGTGCTCTACGTTGTGCAAGTGGCGCGCGTCCAGCGTCTTCACTAGCTGCTCTTGCGAGAGGCCGCGAGCAGCACGCACGGTGCGCAAGACCGCTGCTAGGGAGTGGGGCGAGGGCATCAAGACTTCCGAGTAAAGGGAAGGATAAGGCCACAACGCAAAATCCACATCTATGAAATATAGTCAGGGAATGTGGATTGGTGTTATCGTGCCTCCCGTGCGATAGCGCGGGCTAATTTCAGCTTTTGTGCAGCTAACAGCTGGTAAAAGTGTCAATTTATATCAATTGTTGTAGGGCTTAACACTAGCTTATAGCCCGAGAAAAAAGCGGAGTACGAGTTGTGTTGGTGACTAAGCGAACCGACTTGCAAGGGCAGTTCTTGGCGCCGGATCACCTGCGCTTGCTTTGGGACTCGGCGAGCCTGAACGCAGATTCCTACTACTTCATCGTAGAAGGGAGTGGCTTCGTCGACGGATGCCTTGGGCCTTCTATGCGCATCGTCTCGAGCGTCGAGGCTGTCGATTCGTTGTGTAAGGGCGACTCAGTCGATTTTCTGAGCGTCAACAAAGTTCAGCTGCTCGCTCCACCCGCGATGACAAAGCAGACTGAATTCTCGATGAGGCTCCTCTCAGAGATCCGTATCAAAGCCGGTACGGAAGCGACCCCGATCTACGAGTTCGTCACTCATGATGGGCAAGTTTTCTCGAGCGCTGGGGAGTAAGAGATGTCCGTGTCCCTTGATGACGCTATGGAGTTTCTTTACGGCGCCGGCGAGGTTGTCCCTGGGTGGTGTGGTGATAGAGCAGGGCTTGTTCAAACAGCAGAGCAGCGCTTTTCAGGTAAAGCGTTTTGCTTGGTGAAGCGTTGGATCATCGTTGAGATTCCCGCAAATGAGGTTGAGCCGTTGCCGGGCGGAATCGCGCCGATGATCGTGCTCGCTCATGAGGTCATCTACGACAGCCGAGGGCGGTTTGTACCAGGCAGCTGGGTGAGATCGACCTACGCAATCTCGCATGAGAAACCATGGTTATTTGAGACTCGGAACACGATCTATTTGCTTGTTGGCAACGGATACAGGAAGCAAGCCCCGCTCGAATTGGTGCTGTCCTTTCGTCCTTAAGCATTTCAGATTTTGTAGCCCGATCGTCCTTCGGACTGGCTCGGGAGTTGCGACGGAGCCTTATGGAGCGCTGTATGAAGATTGCGGTCTACTCCGACCTCCACAACGAGTTCTCCGAATTCGTGCCACCTCAGCTGGACGTCGAGCTGGTCGTGCTCGCTGGTGACATCTCTGTGCGCGGTCAAGGGGTCGAGTGGGCAAACGCGGCTTTTGACTGTCCAGTGATCTACGTCCCCGGAAATCACGAGTTCTACCGGGCGCACCTAGACCGCACGCTGACGAAGATGCAACAGGCGGCAGCTGGGCATGTTCATGTTCTGGATAACCAGACACTGATCGTTGGTGATGTCAGATTTTTAGCTGCGACGGCGTGGACAGATTTCACGTCCACAGGGGATTACCGCGTAGCGATGTCGTTG
Organism: Pseudomonas sp. BP6; assembly: GCF_017875935.1. NCBI lineage: Bacteria > Pseudomonadati > Pseudomonadota > Gammaproteobacteria > Pseudomonadales > Pseudomonadaceae > Pseudomonas > Pseudomonas sp. BP6. The sequence continues at coordinate 3,779,226 of NZ_JAGINI010000001.1, read as the reverse complement.
TGCTGGGAGTGGATGAGCGACTTCACCCAGATCCGAATCGGCGAAGGCTTTAGAAAGCTTCGCCCTGTCGATCTCATCGCTCGCAACATTTGTGCGCGGGACTTTCTGGCTACGGAGTTGGCTAAGGATTTCGGAGGTAAGACCATCGTCGTCACGCATCATTGCCCGATTGAAGAGGTCGCTGGTGATGGTCATGAAGGCCACCTCGGTGCTGCGTATTTCAACCAATGGCATGACCTAGTTTCGCAGGCTGATGCCTGGATCTTCGGCCATACCCATTACGCGGTCGACACGGTCGTTTCGGGATGTCGGCTCGTTTCGAACCCGAAAGGGTATCCCGGTGAAAAGACCGGCTTTGTACCGGACTTGATCATTGAAATCTAAGCGCCCCTAGGAGCGCAAGCTGTCAGAGGGGTGTTGAATTGGACGCAGGAGCGCAAGAACACATGACAGATGAGATCATGAGTTACCCAGGTGAAGAACCATCGATTTTTCAGCTCACGCGCATCATACAAGCGATGGCTCAGCAGTATCCTGTGCCGATCACTGCGTATCTGAGCGACGTAGAAATTTCGAATGAGTGCGCAGTCGGGGTCGTGGTTGGTCAAATCGTTCCAGGGCTTATTGAGAAGCGCACAGGGGCATATTTGCTTACGACCACGCCGATCTTCTCGTTGTTTAGAGTAGGGCGCTTCTGGGTGGTCGATACAAAGGCAGGGAATTTTGTTCTGACTTCATTCAAGCGCGGAGCGGGCCGGAAGAGTCTTCGAGCATTCATTACAAGCGCAGACCAACCTGAAGCTTCTCTAACGAGCGAGCCAGGCGCCTACGGTCGGATCAGAACACCTAGCTCAGATGGTTAACTGGATGACATCGCCGAGAGCAGGTTGCCCAGCAGGAAGACTGCAATCAGAACCAGTAGCACAAGCCTTCTTGGATAATGTGCGATGACGAGAACGGTTATGGGGGGGCCCACTGCCAGGGCCAGGGCGTAATAGCTAACGAGTCCCCCCGCGTGGGCGAGCGAGATACTGAAATCTTGGGCAATGGAAGGCAGCACGCCAACCACGACAAACTCGGAAACGCCTATGGCAAATGCCGCAATTGCGAGCGCCCACACACCCACATGGAGAGACTTCGAAGCATTCATAGCCGGCCTGCAGCCTCCATGGCGATCGACTGGTCGACCTCTACAGGGGCCCCAGAAATGCCAAGAGCTCCTATCACGTTGCCCGTTTCGTCATAGAGCACTACGCCGCCTCCGAAACTGATCAACCCGCCATTGGTTGCCTCCAATGTGTAGATCGACCCAGAGGGCCTCGCTTCGGCGCCGATAGTGATGCTGTCTGTTCGGAAGAGGGCAGCGGTACGAGCCTTCTTCACTGCGATATCGATAGCCCCAGGTATTGCGTTGTCCATGCGCAAGAAGGCGAATGGAAGCCCGGATGGATCGACTACGGAGATGCAGACGGGGTGCCCCAGTCGATGGGCAATTTCTTGAGCGCGACTGATGACTTGCTGCGCAATTTCTTCCATTTTCGTAATGTTCCTGAGCAGTAGCACCTTGCGCTCAAGCGGCACCCTGAGCACCATTCGAGAGCAAGGTGAAGTTACGTATTAGAAGAGGAGGGCGAAGCTCTATTGCTTCATTCCCACCAGTACTCGACCTGGACGCCGAAATTGCTGCCGTGGCGTGCGCTGTTGAATGCTCCGGTGGACGATAGGGCAGATCCTTCATCCATTTCGTCCGCAGCCTGTTGGGCGGCCCGGTTCCACTTCGCGTAGGTGTAGTACAGGCGGATTTCTGGTCGATCCCAGAAACCAGGCCCTTTAGGAGACCAGGTAGGGGCTACGGTGAATTTGCTCAGCTTCCGAGTGCCATCGGCGGCATCAATCTGGTCGTGGCCGATTTCCGCAATCAGCTTGATTTGATCAGAGATCGCATAAACAGGCCTGACGCCCACCGATACCCAATCCTGTTTTTCCCCACCGTCGCGATAATCGCGCTGAGCTACGATCTGGAACTGGCCGCCGAATCGAGGAGTTATTTGCCAGTCGAAATAATCCAAGGCTCGCCAGCTCCGGTTGCTGCGATCGAGCTCCACATCCCCTGTGTAACCTAAACTGGTACCTGGGCCCTGGCCATGCTGGATTGCTACGGTGTTGGCGTTTCCACCGAGCACATCACTCTGGCGATGCTGGGCAGTGACCGCCCATCCGCTGTGGGTATCACCACTATCCGGATCTTCGATATAGCTGAGGCCAAACTCGAGCTCGCCGCCGGGGTTTGTGTTGATGCCGCCTATATTGAAGTCGTGCCGGTTGGTGTAGTCCTTTTGAAAGACGTTATCCTTCCTGGAGAATGCGTAACTGTATTTGAGGCCGCCGAGTTCGAAATCTTCAATGCCAGCGCCGGTGCCACTTTGATCCCAATAGTAAAAGTCAGAGATGTGTATATCATTGCGCTTGTAAAAGCGACGACCCGCCCACAAGGAGCCATTATTGAGCTGTGGGACTTTGCTCCACTCGGCGTAGGCTTGAACTACGCGAGCGTATCCGTAGTTATCTGAGAACTTCGGAGTATGCCCATACTGATTTTGTAGAGCGGCCATCCCCTCGACGCTAAGAACCGACCCATCATCTAGTGTGGCAAGGTCGTGGCGAACTCCGAATTCGGCGTACTGCTCGCATTCGTTACCTAAACGGTATTTTGTGGGTGCACCTGGCAACTGAAAACATGACTGAGTTCCGCCAGAGGTCGCACCTCCAATACCACTACGAAGATAACCATTAAACTCGAGTGCTTCTGCTGCAAGCGGAGATAACATACTGAGTGCAGCCGAAAGCCCTAGCTTCTTGCTATTGAGCATGAATGTTTCCTTTATTATATGTTTTATGGCAGGTAGTGATTGTTCAGGAGTTCGTTTGACTACTGTTTTTATTGAATAGATGGTGTAGAAAAAAGGGGCTGCCCGAGCAGGCAGCCCCAAAGAATCAGCTTACTTTGTGTTCGCTGATGGGGGTTTGAAGCGAGGAATTGCTCGAGCGACCTTGTTTCATCAATGCTGGGCCGAATACGGCGAGCGGGATGAGGAGGACAATCGGGAAGTAGAGCAGTTTGTCGATGCCGAAGGTGCTGACAACGAGAGCAATGGCTGCCGGCCCGATAAGCATGCCTGAATAACCAATGCAGTTCACGATGCCGATGTTGCGGCCTGCGTTGGCCGGGTCTTTACGGCCAGCGCTGGACAGCATGAGCGGTGCGATGCTGGCAAGACCCAGGCCGAACATTGCAAAGCCAACTAGGCCCGCGAACTCTGTATTGACGACTACGATCAGAATCAGACCAGCGATGGCGATGACAGCGCTCAGGAATACGAGACGAACTGCGCCGATCAGTGCTGCGAGACGGTCGCCAATCACTCGACCAATGAACTGCGCCCCGATGAAGACCGAAACGGCAACACCGGCATCGGCAGCGGTGACACCAAGAACACGACGTCCATACTCTTGGCCCCAGTCGGCGACAGCCCCTTCACCAACCATGCTGCCGAGCAACAGGATACCGAACCCCACCATCAGCGCGATCACGCCAAGGGAAGCGGAGCTGGCCGGTTTGGCTCCCTTCGCATCAGTAGCTGCCTCTGAAACTACCTCATGCTGATCGAGCATGAAGACGCTGGAAATGATGCCGATTGCGAGTAACAGCACGCCCAGAACAGTGAATGGGACGGCGGCACTTTCGGTGTAACGTGCCGCAAACCCACTACCCACCATGCCGAGAACGAAGCCACCTAAGGAGTAGGCCGCGTGGAATGTGGTCATGATCGAGCGCTGGTAGAAACGCTCTACCTGCACACCATGGGTGTTGTACGCAGTGTCTGCAGCACCACGAAGCAATCCCAAGACAACCCCGAAGCTCAACGCAAAGTAAACGTCGGTGGCGTAGCCCATCGGGATGATCGAGAGCGGGTACGCAATTGCGGTTGTAAGGATAACTTTTTTGGCACCAAACCTGTCCAGGAACATGCCAACGATGAACGAACCAACCGCACTGCCAACACCAATACCAAACGCGATCATGCCAAAGTTGGCGTCGCCGAGGTCACCATTAAGTCCCATGTGGTGACGAAATGCTGATACGCCAGTAGACCAGATGTACATCATGGCCCCAAGAATCATAAAGCCCGCAAATGTAGCAACACGAGCCCTTCTAATTCGAGGGGTGACAAGGCTATTGTTCATGTTATTCATTTTTTAACACGTTCCTGTCGGTTAAGGTCGGGGTGTCATCCGTTTGCAAAGAATGGATGACATTTTTATTAAAATTTATCCGCTATCCTTAGCGCATTTGCCGCAATTGTCAGTGCAGGGTTAACTGCTGCTGAAGATGGGAATGATGAGCTGTCAACGATCCATACGTTGTCCAGGTCATGCATTTTGCAGTTAGGGTCAAGAACGCTTTTCTTCGGGTCAGCACCCATTACCGCAGTACCACATTGGTGAGAGTTCGTCGCGATGCCCATACGCTCGGTCAGTACAACTGGGAAACCAGCTTTTTTCATGATTGCAGTGGTTTTTTCAACCAGCTGATCATGAGCACTGAGATTGTTAGGTGTCCAATGAACCTTGATGGAATTACGTTTTTCATCGTATTCCACGCGATTGTCCTGGGTTGGAATATCTTCAGAGGTCAGATAAAGGTCAACGCTGTGGCCGGTGATAAACCGAGAGACAATCTTCGGAATCCATGGCCGCATTGGCGTGATCATTGGCTCTCGAATCTTGCCAAGCATTTGCACATTCCCCAACGGGAATGTGTTGTGACGGCCTGCCGAGTACCAATCGTTGATAGCCAGTGTTTTTTGGAACTTCACCTTGTTGGTGTGCAGTGGGTCAACAGCGATCATGAACGTGCTGTTATGCACCATGTAGTTCCGACCTAGTTGGTCAGAGCTATTACCAAGGCCCGTAGGATGCAGCTCGTTCTTTGAACGGAAAAGCAGGGCGGCACTGTTAACCGCGCCACATGCTAGCGCGATACGATTTGCCAGAATTCTGACCGGTTGACCGTCCTTGACACCTAAAGCTTCAGTAACCCGCTTTCCGTCTTTGCTGGTCACGAGCTTGTCGATTTTGGTACCTACCATCAGCCTGGCGCCTGACTCCAACGCTGGACGCAAGGTCGAAATTTCGGCGTCGCCTTTGGCTTCGAGCAAGCATGGGTAACCGTCGCACGTAGAGCAGAGTACGCAGGCGCGATCCTCGCCGTAGTCAACAGCAGCCGGCATTACGAAAGGCGACAGTCCGTCATCTTTCATCACTTTCTCGAGTGAGAGCAGTGCGGGATCGTGCTGCAGGCCTGGCCATGGGTATGGTTGCGACCGCCATGGCTCGCTGGGGTCTTGGCCTGCGTTGCCGTGCACTTTATAGAGCTGCTCGGCTTGGCAATAGTATGGTTCCAATTCCGCGTAACTGATTGGCCAGCCTGGCGCGACACCTTCTGCGTGCTTTACATCCGAGAAGTCTACCTCCCGGAAGCGCGGCAGCATTGCCCCATAAAATTTGGTATTGCCACCTACGTAATAGAATACGCCTGGCGAGAAAGGCTTGTTATCCCTGTCCAGCCACTGTTCCGCGTTCCTGTAGCGGCCTTCACCGAAAACAGCTTCCGCACTCCAGTTTTCGGTTTCACGAGGAAGGAAATCGCCGCGCTCTACGACCAGGACATCGAGCCCTTTCTTGGTCAGAGCATGAGCAAATGTGGAGCCTCCCATGCCGGATCCGATGATCAGCACGTCGCAGGTCACTACACCATTTTCATCAGGCTTCACGGTTGGATTGGAGCGCCGGCGGGCCGGAGCTCCTTCCAAGCGGGCTTGCTCTGAATGAGTGTTTAATACTTCAGTACTCATTTCCTGCATGCCTCAGTTTTAGTTACAGGTGCTGTTCTTTGTTGCGCAGTTCCCAGTACTCATCCTGACGTTCGTCGGTGATGTACTCTGGAACCGGGAAGTCCCACCAGCCTGGAACCCACGGGCCTGCCGCGTCACGGTCGGTTGGAATTTCGATCAGAACGGCCTCATTGGATTCCAAGGCTTCTTGAAGGATTGGCTCCAGCTCATCATTGCTGCGAACGCAGAAGGACTTCAGGCCGAACGCCTTGCCCAGTGCCTCGTAGTCCGGGGAGTAGGGCTTGCCATCAGGAGTGTTGAATTCGCTACCGATGTGTCGATCCGTCTGCTTGCGCTGGCCGCCGCGAATCGACATGTAGCCGGCGTTGTTCTGAATGATGAAGACAACAGGGATGTCGTTGGTTTTGCAGATGGCAATTTCCTGAGAGTTCATCAGGAAGTCACCGTCACCCAGGATGCACACCACTGGCTGATTCGGAGCCGCCAATTTGGCGCCGATTGCTGCAGGTACAGCCCAACCCATCGAGGAGAAGCCACCCGAGGTTAGGTGGGTGCGCGGAGAGTAAACAGGGAAGGTCTGCTTCACTGCGCCCTGCGCATTGCCGGAACCTACGACAACGATGGTGTCACGTGGGAAGATCTTACGCAGAGCGCCCAGAGGACGCTGCGAGGTGAACGGGAAGCGATCAGAGTCGCGGCGGGTAGCCAGTTTGGCTTCCCACAAGTCCTGGTTCTCTTTCAGATCTTGCAGGTACTCGGTGCGATCAACAGTTTCGTCTTTCAGCTCATCAACGATGTGCGCCAGAGCGTACTTCGCGTCCGAAACGATACCGACAGCAACTGGGTAGTTTTTGCCGATCTCATGCGGATCGATATCGATGTGGATCAGGCGTCCTGGTGGGATCGAGAACGTAACGCCTTGGGCGTAGCTCGAAGACGACCAGTCAGTGAATCGGCAGCCTACTGCCAGGATCACGTCAGCACTCGATGCCATCTTGTTGCCGCAGAGCGTGCCGGTCTGGCCAACACTACCTGCGAACAGCGCGTGGTCTTCCGGGAAGCCACCTTTACCGTTCCAAGTCGTAACGACTGGGATTTTCCAGGTTTCCGCCAGCGCTACAACTTCGTCAAATGCTTCGGCAGTGATAACGCCGCCGCCGATAACGATCATTGGACGCTTAGCCTCACGCAGCACTTCGGCCGCGCGCTTGATGGCTTTCGGGTCTGGGTAGACCTTACCAACTGGAATGCGCTCTTGCAGGTCGTGCAGAGTCACCTCAGCCGCTTCAGCCTGTACGTCCATCGGGATCTCGATGTGAACAGGGCCGGGACGACCGGTCAGCATCGAGCTGAAAGCCCGGTGCATGATGAATGGCATCTCTTCGGTGCGAGTGGCAACCCAGTGCCGCTTGGATACTGCTTCGGCGATCTTCGGGAAGTCGTTGTCCGTGTAGCGCTCCAACTCCTGCAGCAAGCCATGGCCGCGCATGTGAGTGGGTGGGCCACCGGTGATCAGCATGCAGCTGGTCGAGTCGGTGTAGGCGGTCGCCATACCGATAACGGTGTTGCTTGCACCGGCGCCAATCGAAGTGATTGCAGCCATTGGTTTGCCCGAAACACGGTAGAAGCCGTCGGCCAAGTGCACGGCACTTTGCTCATGGAAAACCTGAATGAACCGGAGCTTGGACTCCTCTTCCATGAAGGCGTCCATCAAAGTCCAGATGCCGTGCCCAGGAATACCGGCAACGTACTCGACGCCGTAATTTTTTAGTGTTTGGGCAACCACTTGGCTGCCTGTGAGTTTAGGCATGTTGCATCGCTCCTAGTTGGAGGGTTTCACTAAACGTTCTTCAGGGAAACCGCGTGGAGTAACTCTGAAGATCTCGAATTACCGGTCAGGTATTTACTTACGCGCTGCCCACACCAAGCCTTGCTTAGTGAGACGACGAATATTGGGGTCAGCGAGGTTGCTGGTGTCGTGGCCGATCGAGTGATAGAACACTCGGCCCTCGCCCCAGTTACGAACCCAAGCAACTGGGCTTCGGTGGCCTTTAAGCCATGGCATAGGGTTGCCATCAAAGGTGGTTTCAGCCAGGACGTGTATGTTTGGGTCTACCTGCATGTAGTACTGCTCGGAGCGAACCTCAAAATCCTCAACGCCTTGGGTCACCTCGTGATCACGGTCGATGAAGTTGACCATGTACGGGTGTGGGTAACCTTCGCCAGCCGGATGCTCAAGGAAGGAGCCGCCCAGCATAAAGTGATATTTCAGGCTTGCCCGGAATGCCGCGCCTGCGCCGTGCCAGCCAACAAGGCCCACGCCGCTTTCGACTGCTTCAGAGAGATGCTTTTCCTGCGAAGCAGTCAGGGTTTCGGTGGTGACAGCGTTGTTCCATCCGATGATGATCAGGTCATAACCCTTCAGGTCACGATCTAGGGTGAAGATGTCGGTGGACTCTTCAACGTCAAAGTCCAGCTCCTTGAATAGCTCGCGAGCCCAGCCAGCGATTTCGTATGGGTAATGTCCAGGCCAGCCGCCGTAAAGATAGAGAGCACGAGTCACGGTTATACCTCCAGTATTTATTTTTGACGAAGAGCAGCCGTCGATAAAACTTCGACAGAATTCTTAGCTATTGACTTGCCTTTATTGGGGCTGCACGAAGTCACCGAAACAAATTCGGGGGATAACTTGGCGTGAGCCTTTACCTGCCTACATTGTCACAGCAAGCGAAATGATTGCTGTGTGTACCTTGCATTCAAAGTAGGGGGTTTATCTAACGACGATTTCACTGCGCACTTAAACTCCAGGCAAAGGCGTTCCTAGCCGTTAATACAGCTGAGTGGGTCTGGGTCTCGGCACTAGGGCTCCGACGCACCGACGCATTTCGGGCTTTGTGGGCAGTGGATCTAAGAGATAGCTGGGGTGCAAGCCGCAGAGCTAGTGACGGCACGCATCTCGCTTGATGGTTTCGCTGAGCTAGTTCGTTCAGCTTGTGGGCGCTAGACATAAGCAGCCTCGTTTCTTGTTTGGGTGGTTATTCGTATAACCTGTGAGCACAAGGTAACACGCGTTTTTAGGTTGTCAATACCCGCACACGACAAAAGGTCGGGGGCTCGATTGGGCACCTACCTCTGGCAGTGGTGGATCAAATTTGGGGTTGGAAGCCGCGTGGCTTGAGGCATCAAGGAAGATGGTCACCAGCGATTTGGGTCGCATTTTTCGTTGTCGCTAGGCTAATGGCGAGCACAAAAAAATGTGCCAGTGTGATTTTTTCTGTGCTGGAAAGGGGCTCGAGCTAGGTGTGTGGCATCAACCGCGCCAGGGAAAATAGTTATCCTCCCGGAGCTCGAGCCGTTATCCTCACCAGCTCTGCAATCAGCGTGTGCAGAGTAATTCCTGCATGTCATAGAAATAAATATAGGGCAGATCTTCAGATGGTTTCGATGAAAGATGTGGCAAAAGCGGCGGGCGTTTCTCAGCCAGCGGTTTCCTATGCCTACAGCGGCTCGAGTAAGGTCTCAGCCAGCCAGCGGGAACACATTCTTTCAGTCGCTGCGAGCTTGGGATATCCAGGGCCGAACCTTCGCGGGAGAAGCCTTCGCTCGGGTCGAGTCGGTGCCATTGGCCTGGTCGTAATGGATCAGTTGTCCTATGCGTTTGATGACCCTTGGGCGATGTCTCTTCTGAAGGGAATCGCCAAGGTCAACGAACTCGCCAACGTCGCATTGACCCTCTTCCCCTTGAAGAGCAAAAAACTTGAGGGCGATCAGGAAGGTGATTCCAACCTGGCTGTACGGGGGCTGGTCGACGGCCTGATAATTTCCACATTGCCTGACGATCATCCAATCACCCAGTTCATCGTGAAACGCAACATACCTGCAGTGATTATCGACTCGCCCAGACTCGAGGGGGTGCATTTTGTTGGGATAGACGACCGGCAAGCTGCAACGGATCAAATGGAGCACATTCTCGGCCTTGGTCATACCAAGATCGCGATTCTGGTCGAGCGCTTGATCCCTGACGGGAAGAGGGGGCGGGTGAGCCAAAAGCGCTTTAGGCAGTCGACGGAGAGAATCGCTAGAGAGCGGCTCACGGCCTACGTCGAGACTGCCGAAAGGCACGGCATTGCTTACGACGAGTTGGTGATTATCGAAGCAGGCGGATTTACCGATGCGCTCGGTCGGGAGGCTGCGTCCACACTGCTACGTGAGTCCGGGGTCACGGCTGTTGTAGCGAGCTCTGATGTGATGGCATTAGCGTGTTTGTCAAAAGCGGAGGAGGAGGGTGTTGCCGTTCCCGGGCAGCTATCGGTTATCGGGTTCGACGACGTCCCCGATGCGGCGCCGAGAGGCCTGACCACCATCCGTCAGTCCATCATCGGTAAGGGCGAGTGTGCTGCTCGTATTTTGCTCGATGAACTCGAGGCGTCGGAGCCCCTACAGCCGATAGTCAAGATCTTCGAAACATCGCTTGTCGTGCGAACCACTACGCGCCGACTGTAGCGCTGTGCGTCAATCTGCGTCACTTTGTGTTTGATTGAGAAATTGGCCCAGTGAGTTTCACAGCTTAATCTGAGATCGCAATGCGGCGGTTTCTAAAAATAACGTGAAGCTCACTTCCGCCAGCCTCCAGGCTGTACCGCTTAGGCGGTGGGTGGAAGTTCCTGATGGGGCTAGGCATGGAATATCAACTGGATTCTGCCTCAGAGAAGGCGGTGTCTCATGGGGCGTTGTCTAAGGGTTTGAGTAGTCGCCAGATCACCATGATCTCTATTGGTGGTGTAATCGGTGCAGGCTTCTTCGTGGGCTCCGCGAGCGCCATTAGTGCTGCTGGGCCAGCGGTATTGGTCTCCTTTGCTATTGCTGCGGTACTGGTTGTACTTGTGATGGGCATGCTTGCCGAACTCGCAACCGCAAACCCAGACACAGGCTCATTTTCCACCTACGCCCAGCAAGCGATGGGGCGCTGGGCGGGCTTCTCTATCGGCTGGTTGTACTGGTGGTTCTATGTGCTCGTCATACCACTAGAAGCTATCGTGGCCTCCGACATTCTCGGCGGTTGGCTTGGAGTCCCCTCCATGGCGATTGGTGTGGCGCTTATCGTCGGCCTCACTCTGACCAATATCCTCAGCGTGAAGAACTTCGGTACGCTCGAGTACTGGTTATCTCTGATCAAGGTCGTCTCCATTTTGGCCTTCATTGGCCTGGGCGTGTCTGCGATGTCTGGGATGCTCCCTACCAGCACGGCAAGCGGATTTGGTCACCTCTGGCAAGACGGTGGCTTTGCGCCCACAGGGCTCCCGGGAATTGCATCAGCGCTGGTTCTGGCGCTGTTCAGCTTCACAGGCATGGAAATCGTGACCATCGCTGCAGCTGAATCTGAAGACCCCCGAGCAAACATCCGAAGGGCAATTCGCTCTGTGGTATGGCGGATGCTGATTTTCTACTTTGGCTCCATTTTTGTAATTGTTGCCTTGGTAGCCTGGAATTCTCCTCGTCTTGAGATCGGCTCTTTCCAGTCGGCTCTGGAGGTGATGGGTATCCCAGGTGCTGCCGGCATCATTCAGGCAGTGATCCTGGTGGGTGTAGCGAGCACCCTCAACTCTGCGATTTTCACTGCGTCTCGTATGGGCTATTCGCTTGCCGTACGTAGAGATGCGCCTCAGTCTTGGGCTCAGACGACCGCCAACGGTGTTCCGAAGGTGTCGATTTTTTATGCGAGCGCGGGGGCTCTCGCTCTTCTGGTGGCCAACTACACGTTGCCGCAAGCCGTGCTGGTACCATTGATTGCTACGATCGGTACGATTGCTCTTGTGACGTACCTGGTCATCGCGGTGAGCCAAGTGATCTTGCGTAAGCGTGCCATTGCTCAGGGGAGGGCGCTGCTGGTGAGTTTTCCTTTTTTCCCGGCGCTGTCCTACGTAACCATCGCTGCAATCGTCTCCTTCCTAATCCTGATGGCAGTCGTGCCGGGGCACCAAATGGAACTGCTTGTGTCTTCAATACTCACACTGGCGTTGGTCATCATTGGCGTGATCCTTCAAAAGAGGGACAGCAACTGAATAGCGATCTTTAGATTTGTTGTGTGCGGTACTCACCAAACTTTGCCCATCTCCTGATGGGCGTTTTTTTTGGGATAATTTATGAATGCATTAACCGATGATTTCTACACGATTAGTAGGAGGAACCTGGTTGCATGCCGGACTGCTTTTTTCCTTCCCGGGGTGGCGATGGGCGCATGGGCGCCACTGGTGCCGTTCGCCAGGGAGCGGGCTGGAATTGGTGATGGGGAACTGGGTATCTTGCTGCTCTGCTTAGGGACTGGCTCTCTATGCATGATGCCGTTCGTTGCTAAGATCGTCAGCAAAGTAGGGTGCAGGGCGACAATGATCACGGCTCTTTTGGGGGCGATCATCAGTTTGATGTTTCTTGCTAGCGTTTCGCAGTTTTCGCTGCTTGTCGTATTTCTGCTGATCTTCGGTGCTTGCCTGGGGACAGCCGACGTGACGATGAACCTGCAAGGTTCCATCGTCGAGAGAGGTCTCGGACGTTCGATGATGTCTGGCTTTCATGGCTTATTCAGCGTTGGGAATATTGTCAGCGCCCTGGTCGTTTCTGGGCTCTTGTGGTGCGGGCTGTCACCGGTGGCGGCTGTCTTTGCTCTCGTAGCATTGGTCATAGCCCTGTTACTAGGCGTAGGTCGACACATGCTTCCTTATGGAGAGGGTAGCGGAGGCTCAATGTTCGCCAAGCCAACACCCTACGTGCTGCTCTTGGGTGTGCTCTGCCTGATTGTCTTCCTTGTTGAAGGGTCAATGCTCGACTGGAGTGCAGTATTCTTGAATACCGTCAGGGACATGGATATCAGTCATTCTGGGATTGGTTTCGCACTCTTCTCCGTTACGATGGCAATCGGGAGGCTGTCAGGGGACTGGTTGGTTCCGAAACTGACGGAGCGTGTTGTGCTCTTAGGTGGCGGGTGCGTGGCGCTGGTAGGGGTCATGATCGCCATTTTGGTCGACAACCCACTTGCCACCTTGGCAGGTTTCGTCCTGATTGGGGCTGGAATCGCGAACCTAGTCCCAGTGTATTGCTCTGCAGCCGGCAAGCAGGGGGCCATGCCGGTAGCCATGGCGCTTTCAACAGTCAATGCAATTGGCTATCTGGGCATTCTGATGGGGCCAGCAATCATAGGATTTGTGGCTCACTTGACCACATTGAGCATTGCACTGCTGCTGACCGGAATCCTTCTGGTGTTTGTCATTGCTACCTCAAGGACTGTCGTGAAGCAGTCTTGAGGTTTGATTTTTACCTGCCCAATAAAAATGCCAGCCCACCAAGTGAGCTGGCATTTTTTTGAGCCAGTGGATTTAAATCGCTGGTTCGCCGAAGCCTACTTCTTTCTTGCCATAGCGACGAACACGGATGTTCGCTTGCTCAGCGTGGCCGACAAAACCTTCCATCAAGCACAGGCGCGAGCAGTATTCGCCGATCAGCGAAGAGGCTTCGTCGGTCAGGATGCGCTGATAGGTGCAGGTCTTGATGTACTTACCAACCCACAGACCACCGGTGTAGCGAGCGGCTTTGTTGGTTGGCAGGGTGTGGTTGGTGCCGATCACTTTGTCGCCGTAGGAAACGTTGGTACGGGCACCTACGAACAGTGCACCGAAGTTGGTCAGGTTCTTCACGAAGTAATCGTCATCGTGAGTCATGATCTGGACGTGCTCAGAGGCGTATTCATCCGAGAGCTTGACCATTTCTTCGTAGTTTTCGCAGAGGATGATCTCGCCGAAATTATCCCACGCCTCACGGGCGATTTTCTGGGTTGGCAGCTTAACCAGCAGGCGCTCGATCTCTTTCAGCGTTTCCACTGCCAGCTCGCGAGAAGTGGTCAGCATGACGGCAGGGGAGTCGACACCGTGCTCGGCTTGGCCCAGCAGATCGGTCGCACACAGTTCGCCGTCGACCGAGTCATCGGTGATGAGCAGTGTTTCGGTTGGGCCTGCGAACAGATCGATGCCAACACGCCCGAAGAGTTGACGCTTTGCTTCGGCAACATAAGCGTTGCCTGGGCCAACAATGATATCTACTGGACTGATCGACTCAGTGCCGATCGCCATCGCCGCAACTGCCTGAATGCCACCCAGGCTGTAGATGGCATCAGCACCGCCCAGCGCTTGTGCAGCAACGATGTAAGGAGCCGGCTTGCCTTGGAAGGGCGGGGCAGCTGTGGTGATGTTCTTCACGCCAGCCGATTTGGCGGTAACGATCGACATGTGGGCCGATGCCAGCAGTGGGTACTTGCCACCTGGCACGTAGCAGCCAGCAGCATTCACAGGAATGTGCTTATGACCGAGGATCACACCTGGAATGCTCTCAATTTCAACATCCAGGAGGGATTTACGCTGAGCATCAGCGAAGCGGCGCACCTGCTCTTGAGCGAACAGAATGTCGTTGTATTCACGCTCGGTGAGCCTGGATACACATTCTTTGACTTCGGCGTCGGTCAGGCGGTAGTCGGTGCGATCCCAGCCATCGAACTTAACCGAGAGCTCGCGGACAGCGGCATCGCCGCGTTTTTCGATGTCCAGCAGGATGCGGGAGACATCAGACTTCACCTGCTCGTTGCGATCAACCTGCTGTTCAGTAGGTTTAGCCTTTTTGATCCACTCAGCCATCACATCACCTCTATCGGGCGCACACAGTATTAGGATTATTGAGCAGCACTCGAGTGTGGTCGCCGCTTAGCAGGGATTGCGTAATGCGATCTGCGACCCTTTCGAATATCGAGCTGCTTGAATCAAATTACCGTTGACGGATGACGCAAACAATTTCTCACATGAACGACATGTGACGCAATGTGACGCATATCTGTAGTGAGTTAGACGCATTAAGCGTCGACGTCTTGGGATGCGCTCAGACGGGATCGATTGAAGAGGTGCCGGCTCCCAGATAATCCACGACCTCCTTGGGAATGGAGGGATCATCAGGAGAGAGAACGGTTGCACGGCGAATGTGTTCTTTTTTCATGAGCCCCTTGGTGACGAAATGCATCGCAACTTTTGCGGCGACAGGCTGACGTACCATGGTTGCTGCGATGCCACTAGAGACACCAAAAACGAATTTCCTAGAGTTTCTACTTACCGCTGCGAGGTTCGTGAAAGTTATTTCGTTCTTCTGAATGCTTTCGAAATCTATGCAAAAAATCCGGCTGGATATCAAGAAGGTCAAGCCATGATACTTGAAGTGGTAATCTATCTTGCCGCTGCCATCCTGGTTAGGGAATCTCTCGATGTAATAATGCATGAGCATCCCGTTTTTTTCATAAATGCAGAAAACGGATCTAACAATTTTCCCTTTGTAGATGGATGAATGATGATATCGTTCATAGACGCCCGTTAGTTCTGATAGGCTAGAGTCATTTTCTTGTAGGAGCTCATTGATAAACATGAGCATCTTTGGTGTTTGGATCAGGTTTCTGAAAAGATGAAAATGACCGCCTTCGATCATTGATCGGAAGTCGTTCGGGTTGCTGAATAGTATGTCGTTGCTTAGGCCGAAAAAGTTAGCTATTGAGCGCAGGTTGGATTTTGAAGGTTGATGCGTTCCAGCTAAATATTTATTGAATTGCTGTCGGTTGATTCCTACTCGCCGGCACATCTCTGAAACTGTGCCAACTTGTTCACATAGCATTTTCAGGTTTTCTTGAAAATTTTCTTGATTGTGCATGGCTTGTCTTGGTTCAGATATATCGATGAGCTCATCTTATGGGGTTTCCAGCTCATCATCAACGGGAAGTGGGATTTTGGTGCGCCTGAGTTCCGCTCCTCGATGGCGCTGGGTACGAGCGCTCCGCCCAGATTCTAAGGATGCGGCGTTCGATTGGGCGATACCTAAAAATCGGTCAGTGCTTCAGGACGGTGCGGCGACCGGAGGTGTAGGAAATCTGATTAGCCAATACGAGGAGTAGCTTTTCACCGTTTAAATGGTCTGGGGGCAGTACCATTTTCAATGAGCCTCCTAGCTGTCGCTAAAATGCGAACTCACCTTGGTTTTTCGCAATAATGCATTTTGTTTATTCATAGCTCACTTTTTGAGTGGGGCCGATTTGTTCTTGGCGCTAGCAAAGAGCTCAGGAGCCTTTGTGATCATTGTGTGGTTGTTTATATCCTTCTCGCACCTCGCTATGCGTAAGCAGCAACGTCATCAGCCTAGTGATGAGGTAGGCTTCAAGGCTTGGTTCTCTCCATACTCAAACTGGCTTGCCATTGGGACGCTTTCTGTCGTTCTTCTTTCTCAAGCTATTAACCCGGCCTCCAGTTTTCAGTTTTGGTTTACCCTTAGCATTACTGTGTTCGTGATTGGGTCTTATGCAGTTCTAAGAAACAAGCCATCATTTGGGGTGGTCAAAAAAGGTGACAGTTTAGTCTGACCTTTGGTTAAGTATAGGGATTAACCTTGAAGCTAAATTGTAGGAAGCAGTAGCTGCTGAAGTTTCTGTTGATGCCTTGGCTTGCTCGCTAAATGAGTATGCCAAGGCTTTTTTATGTCCAGTTCTGACAATAATAGGTTGCTCTACTCGTGATGAGCGAGCTCGTGCAAGCGTTACGCGGAAGTATCCAAAAGACGACACACGTTTGCTGACAAAGGCTGCGCAGCAGGGGGTGGAAAGGGTGTTCCGAGAAGGCTTTCGTTACAGCAAAGCAGAGGTGCTGCTGCTTGACCTCAGTAGGCGGAACGAGATGACCGGTGACCTATTCGCTGCTGCCCAGCCCGCGACAAGCGAAAAGCTCATGGGCGTGCATGATGCTGTGAATGGACGATGGGGCAGGGGGACGATGCGCCTGGCCAGCGTTCCGGTCGATCCCAGCTGGGGATGAGCTGGGAGATGATGAGTCGTCGCCTTACGACGCGTATCGATGAACTCTGGACGGTGTACTGCAAATAGAGCGGGGTATGAGCAAGGCCAGGGCGGCTTCCAGCGCCTCTGGCCCTGAACGACCTTATCGGTTGTCTTCAGTTACATACGGACGGAAACCGAGTCCAAAGAAGTTATCAAGGAGGAACGCCTCCCGAAATTCGATTCCGGGTGTATGGCGAAGAATCTCGTAGACATCGCGCTTATCGGCATCAGGCATGCGTGCGCCGAAGATGATGGCGGAGACCGGGGCTGGAGCTTCATAAAGCTTCCCGCCAACATCCATGATTGCTCGCCATTCCTTCTCGTAGCTCCATTGCTTGGCCTTGGTGAACAGGCAGGCATCCAAAAAGGTCTCCGTGGTGCCGGCAGGCAGGTTTTTCACGGACAGTGACGGGTACACATCGGTGTACTTCACCGGTCTGGCCATGGTCTTCAGTGGGGAGGTCTCATCGATTTTGTACTCGATGCAGAAGCCTTTGTGGTTCGCGGCGTAGTGAGACCACATCAGAATTTCATCGGGTGCCTCGCTGAGGCAGAGCACGCCAATGTTCTGCATGAGCGCACCGAGTCCGTCGCGAAGCCGCTCATAGGCAAGCTCGTCCTCCTCGCTCGGCACCTTACGTGAGTCCTCCACCTCAGCATTTTGTGTGGCTTTCTCGACCGCGTGGGCTACGGACTCTGCCAGCTTGCTGCGGTCGAGGTTGATGGCGCAGTCAAACGGATCATTGAAGGAGGCCGGGTTGGACAGCCAGACTTTTTTGTCGGCCAAGGACTGCAGCGAGTACTGCGTGACGCTTTGATATTTGTACAAGTGGGAAGGGGTGATCATGGTGTCCTGGTTCACTGGGCAGATGGTGTGTCGCCTGCTTGGCGGCTGGATTTGCTGCGCAACATCCCACTTTAGCCCGGAAGCCAAGCCTTAAGCTATCTACCTCCGCGGTTCCGAGCCCGCGTCCCGGTTGCTCACCGGCTGGAGGTCGCCGCTTGGTTGCCAAGCTCCGACTTCATGATGGCGCGAATGTTGTACAGCAAGCTGCTCACGTCATGTAGCTTGCTGATGAACTCCTCCAGTATCTCGTTGGTTACCTGGAAGTAGCGATTTTTCTCGTCCAGCCGACGGTGCAGAATTTGCTGCCTTGCCTTGCCTGGTTGGTGATCGGGTAGGCATGCATGATGTCCGATCGCCGGATGTTCAGCGCCTAGAGCATGTCAGCGGCCGCGCGGCCAATTGACCCGACCTCGGGCTTTGTGGTTTTGGCTTTCTTTACGCACTTGCGAAATTTTCTAAGGATCTCCCCGCCCGTTCTTGCCTGAAGTGCGGTACGGTTTACAAACGGATCCATATGATGAGCGAGCTCGGCCATGCAACTGCTGAGATCTGCGGGTTTCCTCATCGTTGATAAGACTCAAAAAGATATGGAGCTGTCGAGCGGCAGCCCCACATATTTATCGGATAACTTATCGCGCGTATTGTCCTGCACCTGAGCTTGTGAAAATGTTAAGGAGAGGCGGGGGTGTGAGCTCATGTATCTCGGGGCTGCCAACGAAACTATAATTTCCTAGGTAAACAATGTTGTCTGCTGTGATGGGCATTTCGATTTTATAATTAATAATGGTGTCTAGGAAGCTCTGGCGGTTTATACGGAAAATACGTTTTCCGGTTTCAGGATACAGTCGCAGTATGTCGATTACTTCGCTGCTTAGCTCGCTCTCCGAGCGAAGCCGAAATTTTGTTCTTATCATTTGCGTCCATTCCCCAGCTTTGTAATGACGATGGGCCAATGTCTCAAAAACCTTCATCATTCCCCAGTCTGAGGTTTCTAAGCTCGCAAAGATTCCATTGAGAGCTCTACCCAGGTCGCCATAACTTTCCCAGTCGTCTTGGCACTTGTATCTAAGATCATGCTCGACTTCATGCCATCCTTCTGAAAGGATTGTTCGGATTTGCACTTCAAAGGTTTGGTCTAGGACGTCAAATGACTCAAGTAGCACGCTTTGGTCAATAAGCTGTGCCGGGAGGCGGAATACCAAGTTGCAACGGTTGGCCGTGAAAACGCTTCCGTCTGGTGTGTCAATCGTGGATGATTCTGCATCATATGAAAAGTGTCTTTTCAGAACTGCCATCGCAACCGGTTGGTCGTCAGGAAAATAGAGGGCCACCCTAACGCCAAATGCATCCTGAATTTTTTTTCCGTCAGCTGAGTATTTACCCGGTGTACGAGAAATTTTCTTTTGAATGGAGTGCTCGCTTTTTGCCCTTGAAAATACACGGCACAGCAAACCTAATTGATCAAGATGGCTCTGTATCATGCTTTGCAGCTGTGTCGAAATGTTATGGTCTGGTGAAAGTGACATCAGTTGCGCCCCAGCATTGTTTTTATTTCAGGTATATATTCGATGTTTAGTTCCAGGATGCTGCTTTTTTCACCATCTTGGATAAATTTTTGTCTTCTAAGGGCGGAAATTGCTTCCAAAATATCAGTCTGCGGAATCTGTCCGGCGTTAGAGCAAACTATACGAATAGGGCGGTGCTTATGAAAGGTATTGCGCCCTTTTGGCCAAAATTTCTCTAACACAAATATTTCAGCTTCTGGAAACTTTTTCTCGACAATGATTTCTTCTGTTGAGCGGTGTTGAAGTGCGAGTAGGAAATCTTCATTGTCAGAGCTGCAGCCGAGTGCATGAATTGTTTCTGTATGGTCGCTTTGCTCTAGTCCACAATTGAAGAAGCGACAGTTTATGAACGAGACTCGATCCATTTTTTTGCAGACGAATATGGTGTCTACAAAAGAACAACCAATGAAGATAAAGTTCTCTAGCTTATTTTTCCCAAGTCTGACATTTCGAATCTCAATGCTCTCAACAGAACCCCCGACGAGTTCTACATCCAATTGGTCGGTAAGGCTTATGGTATAGGTGACCTTTTCGGTTGGGGTCAAAAATTCAAGGGAAAAAGCGAGTGCCTTCCAAAGTTGAGTTTTTGTATCATTTGCGCGCGCGAGAGAGGCTATGACTGAAGGTTCGATGAATCTTTCAGGCCCAGCCCATTCTAAGCTGGTGTCGTCGATAATTATTTCGGCGCAGAAGTTTCCAAGAACGAACTCGTTCACAAAGCCGATACCCTGCCCATTTTCATTGCTTCTGTCGAGCATCGCGTGGCCCGCTAGCTTCGTGACAAGCTCTCCAAGTGTTGGTCTTTCATCGACTTGGTATTGTTTTCTACTTTCATCAAGTAAGTCTTGATGGGACTTGAGGATAAGAGCGGAGATGTACTCTTTTGATTCAGAGGTGTAATTATTGTTGATCATGTCGTTTGCAATGGTTTTCAGTATCGAGTACTGATGGCTTGGCAATACGCGAAGATCTTGTCTTAGGCGCTCCCTTTCAAGCATGGAATTGAAGTATTTGTCCACGATTGAATTGGGGTTGGCTATTACGTGGTCAAACTCGGAGTTCGAAATGCAGCGTAGGTAGGCGAGCAATACTGGATTGCTTACGCGATCAATCGGGAAATTAGCTCCATTAAGGCTTTCAAGTCGAGAAGTGCTAATCCAATCTTCAATGGTCGGCTCATTTATGCGGATTCTGAAAATCTCGAAATCATCACAGTGCTGCTCCACCCACGCATGGAAGTTATCACCATCAAAAATAGCCGTTCGCCGGGTAGTGAGGATAACCTTGGCCGATTTTGTCAAAAGCTCACTAATTGTCTCGAGCATAGGTTCTGTATGCTCGTAAGCGTCACCCTCTTCGTGAGTTTTGCTTTGAGGAAGAAGCTCATCGAAACCGTCAAGAATTACAGGTACATTACCGTTCCTAATTTCGCTACGCACAAGTGATGATCTTAGCATCGGGAAGCTACGATCAATTTCATCCAGAAAAACGTATCTAAATATTTTGGCTTGTCGGTTTCTCGAAAGTTCAGAAAATAGAGGAACCATGTCCTCCGAAGTGTCTATTATCGTCTTCAGAAGTTCGTAGGCGGTACAGGTTTTTCCAAACCCTGCCGCTGCCTCAATGAGAAATAATGCAGGCTTTGCGGATCGTAGGCGGGAGTGTATTTCAGTTACGACGCTTTTGGTTCCGGGCTTATCGTTGATCGTGTAGTGGGAGTTTATATACTGATAAGTTCCGGTGTCAGAGTGTGTTTTTGCGATTGCGTCAGTGTAGCGGTTGTATTCTTTCCGGAGCTTTTTACGTGTGGTATCAGCCGAGAAGAAGCCTCGGAACAACGTTTTTTCGATATCATGGTTGCTGGTGTAGTGTCGGGTTTTACAGGCATATCCAGATTTCTTGAACTGATTGAATACCCGTTCTTCGTCGCCTCGGTTATCGATGCTGACGATATCGGCGTTGTGAAAATGTCCGGCTCGGTAAGTGAAAACATGAATGCCAGGTTCATCACTCTTGGCTTCATCGAATCCGTATTGTTTATAGAGTTTTTTCAGCTCTTCTACATCGATCATATTTCGAACCACTTGAAGGTCGAGGCAAGAAGCAATCGTGGCTCAATGGCGAAATGATGGCAAGTGGCGGCGATAGAAATTACATGTGCGGCACTGTATTTATATACAGATTCGTTTGGAGTGCTGGCTATCTGTTTGGATGGGCCCCGCCCTAATTTTTCACCTTTCTTGCAAAGAGACTGAGGGGTAGGTTGGGAGTTTTTTCCCCTGTAATAAGTGGTCTTTACGTATGATGGCATTTCGCTTTCGTGCAGGTTAAGCTCAAGGCTTTCACATTCAAGGAAGGGTATGAGTAGGTTTATTGTTGTCATTGTGATGTGTCTCTTGGGCAGCGCGTGCGCCACCTCCCACTACACTGCTGGCCGAGATTTCCCATCGGCGAGTGTGGCGAGCATCACCAAAGGAAAGACCACGACTGCTGACCTGAAAGCACTGTTCGGTGAACCCTACACGAAGAGTGCTGTGAGCGAGACTGATGAGAAGTGGGTTTACACATACTCATCCGGCTCAGCTCATGCCCAGAGCTATGTGGTAACGATGAAGGTCACCACCACCGGCACGCAGAAGACTTTGGATGTCCTGATTCGCGATGATGTGGTGATCAACTATACATTCAGCGAAGGGCCTGCTCCTGGCAGCAGTACAGCGACCTACTGATGAGGGAGGCACGTGATTGGACAGAACGTATGCCTATGTTGATGAATCGGGTAATTTTGACCTAGACACCACCAAAGGTGGGAGCTCAGGCTTCTTTGTGGTTTGCTCCATCCTTGTGGCTGAGAAAGATCGTGAGTCAGCCTACCAATGTGCTGAGGAACTCCGTCAGCGGCACTTTCAGACGGGCGAAATTAAGTCCAGCAAGGTGCGTGCGAAATTTGCCGACCGACGTGTTCGTATCCTTACTGACCTTGCGAAGCTTCCGATCAAGCTCTATTTCGTGGTCGTGGACAAGGAGCGCATCTACAAAGATGGAGGCCTGCAATTCAAGACCTCGTTTGTAAAGCATATTAACGGATTGCTCTATGGCCGGCTTTTTAGGAATTGCCGCAATCTACAGATGACCGTTGACGAGCATGGCGGGCTGGAATTTCAGGAGAGCTTGAGGGCCTATGTTCAGGATCGCTATGTCGATGACCTATTTGGAGACGATCATGCGTTTCAGACGAAATCCAGCAAGGATGACGTCCTGATACAGGTTGCTGATTTTTTCGCGGGTTCTGTAGCCCAGATCTATGAACGGAAGGCTGTTGGCGAAGTCGCCGAGGTCTACAAAACGATCCTCCGCGAGCAGACTCTCGGCCTTCTGGAATGGCCGCCCAAGTACAATTTGCTGCTTGCTCCACCTATGGATGAGTCCAGCTACGCGGACTATCAGGTGCATCAGGAAGCTCTTCGCCAAGCAGATCGCTTCATCGAAAAAGCCGGCCAATACCCAGACGAGGATGAGCGTTTACAGGTCAGTATCCTGGATTACTTGAGGTTTCAGAGCGAGTTCGTCACGAAGGATTACATCCCTACAGCCGAAATCTTGGCTCATCTCGGTGATAAAGGCTTCGGTGATCTCTCGGAGCAGCGGGTCAGGTCAAGTGGTATTGCGAAGCTGCGGGACTCTGGTGTCATCATCACAAGCACCTCCAAGGGATACAAAATTCCCCAAACGAGAGCCGATATCAACGACTTTCTAGAAATGGCATCTGGCGTAGTAGTGCCACTGCTTGAGCGCGTTAAAAAAGCCCGCGAGGTTTATAAGCTAAGCAGTGGGGGGGAGTACGACATCATCAAGGCATCTAGGCTCAAGGATTTAGAGAAATTACTAACCTCGCTTGAAGCTTTTGCACCCGGCTGACTCGTGAAAACGGATCAGGGCTAGTTAAACTGAACGAGGATCCAGCATCCGCGTCAGATTAAAGGACATCGTTATCCAGATGCTCTAAGATGTTCATCCTGTTTCCACTCAAAATGAGGATATAACATGTCTCGCCTAGCCGAATTTCGTCAGCTCGAACAGCAACTCGCCGCACAACTCGCAGAGCTGGAAGCGCTCAAGGGCAGCTCCGAGCTGCAAGCGGAGATCCAATTTGAAACCAAGCTGCGTGATCTGCTGGCCGAGTACGGCTACAGCCTGAGAGACGTCATCAACATCCTGGATCCTCAAGCCAGCCGTCGTGCGGCTGCCCCTGTAGCAGTTGAGAAGGCACCGCGTCGTGCGCGCCAGGTTAAGCTGTACAAGAACCCACACTCCGGCGAAGTGATCGAGACCAAAGGTGGCAATCACAGGAAATTGAAGGAGTGGAAAGCAGAATATGGCTCTGACGAAGTTGAGAGCTGGGTTTCTAAGTAAGTCGGAATGACACGACAAAGCCTCCGCTCGCGGGGGTTTTTTTATGGCTCGTGAATGAGGACTTATCGTGAGCGACCGGCCAACACACCTTGCACAAGCAAGGCCGTCATCTAATGACGCGGTAGCAGCCCGTCCTCACGGGTCTTCTGGGCATTCATCAACTCCAGCTCGGTGCGACAAGGGAATGTAGACCTCGGTATGGCTTCCATGCGGTTGAGCTGTTGTGGGTGTGGCCGATTCTGCAGAGAAGGCTCAGTGCTTGGGTGAGGCGCGGCGTTCGGCTGTCCATCGCGGCTAGACCGAAACGTTAGACACCGAAATCGTTACGCATGATGTCACAAGGCCATATTTTGAGTTAAATTGATCGCCATGTCGCCCGAGGCACGGCGTATTTAGGATGCTGTGGGGCGCAGTCTCGGATGTTTTGCTTGGAAGTTTAGGTGAACGAATGGACGGCTTGCACGGTAACTACCAGTATAAAATTGTAGAGCGAATTGGCCAAGGCGGTTTTGGCTTCGTAGAAAAAATTGAGCTTTTCAATTCAGATGGGGTTCGCTGCGGTGACTACGCGATGAAATGTCTCCGTGGAGAATTTGAAGAAGAGCAAGAGGAGTTCAAGCGCCGCTTTGCACGTGAGGTGACGTATCAAGCCAGTTGCGTCCATACTAACGTAGCCAATATTTACTTGTGCGATTTGAAATCACCTAACCCTTGGTTCGTAATGGATTTGGCTGATGGAGATTTACACAAAGACCTGATGAGTGGCAGACTCAGTCTAGCCGAGAAAGTTGAGGCCTTTGATATGGTTCTTCAGGGTGTTATACATATCCATCAGCACAAATATTTACATCGAGATATCAAGCCGAATAATGTGTTGAGGTTTGGTAGCATTTACAAGGTTTCTGATTTTGGCTTGGTGAAAAACCAAGATACTGCCGCTGAGTCTGAAGTTCTCACCAAAATCACTACTGTTATGGGGACGCAGAGGTATCGGGCACCAGAAGTAATTGCGGCGGCGCAGTATGGTGTTGCTTCTGATATTTATGCGCTGGGGATTTTAATGGAAGACATGGGGTTTCCAGAGGATGCGGGTGTACTACGGGTTCTGAGAAAGAGCACGGAGCGTAGGCCGCTAGACCGATATACAACAGCTCAGGCAATGAGGGACGATTTCATTATGGCTTCCAAGGAAATTGTCGGATGATCAGTTTACTAGCCTCCAGTACTTTCTCATACGCAAAAGAGAGCGGACGAATTAATGAGGACTGCATCCTGCCACCGCAGCTTCTGGGTGATGGGTATCTTATGGCAATTGCCGATGGTGTCGGCTCGTATGCCGGTGCTGATCAAGCATCTCGTGCTGCCATCAAATGTATACGAGAGATCCCGGCTGCTGACTGGGCGATGGGTATTTCATCTGAACGTATTTTTAGTGAAATTAAGCGACGCGTGTCGGAATTGTCCGATCACGATCAAAATGCTTCTGATGCTGCAACCACGATAACTTTCTGCTACGTGAATTCTCAAGGGCTTCGGATTGGCCATATTGGCGATTGCAGAGCGTATCTCAGAAAGGGGATGGCATTAAAACAGCTTACTGCAGATCATACTCAGCATCAGAGGCTGATGGATGAAGGTCTGTATAGGGCTCATGAGCTGAAGCTTTTAGGTGGTAAGAACACTCTGTATGCAGCGGTTTCCAAAAAGTTAGAGTTACAGTATCAAGAACTTTGGTTGCCCTACTCGGAACTCGATCTCGATGCGTTGGAGGTCGATATTGTGCTGATGTCTGATGGAGCTCATCAGGTCTGGGACATGCGTTCTAGATTTGCTTTGAGCACTATGTCAGACCCAGGTCGATTTGCAGCTAGCTTGAAGAGACGTATCGGCTGGGTTGGGCCTTCAGACGACTACTCTTTGATTTCGTCAAAATTTTTGATAGATATGAACTCTTTGAGTGAGCGCGCTGTATGAAGTATCGTGAAAGCAATTTAGATAAGCGGCTTCGTAATTGGTTCGTGAACGACAACACTAAAGGACTTCTTAGGGGTATTGAAATCACGGAAGGCGGCTTTCGGGGGCTAACCACGTTCAAGGTGAAACTTGATTATCCTATTACCGCTTTTGCTGGCGTCAATGGTTCCGGTAAATCGACAATGCTGGCTATTGCAGCGTGTGGATACCATAATCACTCGAAGGGTTATAAATTGCCCAAAAGGTCGAGGACTTATTATACGTTCTCTGATTTTTTTGTGCAGCACTCTGAAGAAATCCCACCTCCAGGCGTGGAGATAAGATATTCGATTGCCCATAATCGCTGGAAGAATCTTCCTGAGGGAATAGCATGGCAAGCTCGCAGAAAGAAAGCAAAAGGTCGGTGGAATGATTACGATCAAAGGCTGAAAAAAACTGTTGTATTCCTTGGGATTGAGCGCATTGTCCCGCATGCTGAACGGAGCCAGTCTCGATCTTATTCGCGTTCATTTAAGGGTATTAGAGTTCACGGCTGGGAGGAAAAGGTCAAAGATGCAGTTGGGTTTATCCTTGGGAAGAAATATGATGACTACCGCCAACTTGAGTATCGTAAGTACAGCCTGCCAATTGTAAAAGTCGGAGAATTGGTCTACTCCGGATTCAATATGGGAGCCGGAGAGAACGCCC
The DNA here is from genome assembly GCF_017875935.1 of Pseudomonas sp. BP6. Classification (NCBI taxonomy): domain Bacteria; kingdom Pseudomonadati; phylum Pseudomonadota; class Gammaproteobacteria; order Pseudomonadales; family Pseudomonadaceae; genus Pseudomonas; species Pseudomonas sp. BP6. The sequence continues at coordinate 3,752,922 of NZ_JAGINI010000001.1, read as the reverse complement.
TTTTTGAGATTTTTTCGACAATCTATGCTTGTGGTGAAAATTCATTACTTGTATTGGATGAAATTGAATTGGGGCTTCATGCCAAGGCTCAACGTCTATTTATAGAGACTTTGAAAGAGGTGTGCATAAAAACTGGTACTCAAGTGATATGTACTACTCACTCAAAACAGGTCTTTCAATGCCTCCCCGACGATGCGAGATTTTATATTGAAAGTTCAGGAGGTAGAACGAAAGTTACGCCGGGGGTTTCGGCGGAATTTGCGTTCTCAAAAATGGGAGCTTTGGGCGAGAAAGAACTCGATATTTTCGTGGAGGATCCTGTCGCGAAAGTTATCATAGAGGCAATAGTTGACGGTGCTACGAGAAGCCGAATCAATGTTACTCGTGTCGGATCAGCTGGAGCGGTAGCGCGACAGTTAGCCGCCTGCTATCTCCGAGATGCTAAGTCCAGTATTATGGCTATATTTGACGGTGATCAACGAACTCTCCAAAAAAAGAATGTCGATTACGCAAAGAATATGACAGAAGTTAATGATGGCAATATTGAGACATGGCTTGCTGAGAGGATGAGCTACCTCCCCGGGGCTGTATGGCCTGAAGCATGGCTTCTCCAAAAATGTGCAGAAACTCCTGCTGAGCTTGGAACCGTGTTAGGTGTCGATGCTGATCGGGCAAGCGAGATAATCGAATACGCTCTGCAAGCAGGTAAACATGAAGAGTTCGCCGAAATGGGTGAGCAGGTGAACCTGGATGCTCAAACTTGTCTCATACTCACGTGCGGCGTTGTGAGTCGCTTGTTTGCGGATGAATTTGACGACTTAAGGAAGGCAATTCAAAAAGCCCTGAATTGACCATGCGCAGCACCGCAGGCGCGGGCTCGTCGAGCCGCCCCTTGCACACGGAATGCAAGGGTACCCAGGCATGAAGGCATTGGAGAAACCGCATTGGTGAAGGATCTTAACAGCGTTCTGCCTCCTGATCATCCGATGTATATCGATGCCGTGGAGGCTATGAAGCGCTATCACCAAGCGCAAACTGACGGTGTCAGTGGGGCGGAGCTCGAGCGCCTGCGGCTTTCGGCTGAGCATAGGTTTCAGGCCGTTACTGACTATCAGCTGCATGCATTTGGCGGCCCATCCGAGACCAGCCATTAGTTGCTAACCCCTCCACGACTATAACTTTGTGCAAAAGCGTTTGATCATAGTGGATGAAGCAGTAGGCCCTCAGTATTTGCTCAGTTTGAACGTGAACAATCCACGACCGCTTGCTGTTTCACGACCCAGCGTTCTGCTCCGTTGTAGTCATCACCTCCTACTGCGATATAGATTTGTCCCGCTTCATCAACTGCGTATACGCCTGGTCGTTCGCATTGAGGATCTCGCACCTCATTTTTCCAAGCGTATACCTCCCCTTCCCAGATCATCACAATCCCGCCCCGGTACTTCTCATTCTTTGCTCGTAACCGATCCATGAACCCCACCTACCACAAGGTGGAAGCCAAGGTTACCGTGGCATCTCTGGCGAACAGTTCCATGGCAGCAGCGCTTCGTAGTCTGCTACCGATGAGGCGTGCGGCAGTCGCTCCAGGACGTGGCGCAGCCACGTATAGGGCTCTTGGCCGTTGACCTTGGCGGTTTCGACCAAGCTGTAGATCTGCGCGCTAGCCGTGGCTCCCTTGGGCGTGTCACTGAACAGCCAAGCTTTGCGCCCGATCACAAACGGCTTTATGGCCCGCTCTGCCAGGTTGTTGTCGATCGGCAGGTGGCCCGCCTCGACATACCGCTCCAAGCGGTTCCAGTTGTTTGCCAGGTAAAGCACCGCCTTGCCCAGTACGCTTTGCGGTGTCACCTGTGAGTGCGTCTTGTCGAGCCAACTTTTCAACTGCTCAAGGATCGGCAGGCTTCGTTCCTGACGACCGATGAATCGCTGTTCATCGCTGGCATCCTTGAGGTCGCGTTCGATGCCATACAGTTTGTTGATCATCGTCAGCGCAACATCGGCGCGACCGGTCTTGCCCTTAGGCTGCACCTTCTGCGCTTCGACGAATTTACGCCGAACATGCGCCATGCACGCCAGTCGTTCAACGCCCGGCTGTAGCGCCAACGCGTTGTAACCGGCGTAATCATCGGTCATCACGTAACCGCGATAGCCCTCCAGCAGGCGCAGCGGCACCTCCTGCGCGCGGCTGGTGGTGTAATCGAACAGCACGACTTGTCGATCAGGCGGGCCACTGGCCTGCACCCACATCCAGGATTGACTGGTCGGATCACGATCCGGCTCTTTGAGCACCTGCACGCGAGTTTCATCGCAATGGATCACCGGGCTTTCCAGCAGGCGGTCACGCATCAGGTTCAGCAGTGGCTGAAAGTGTTCGCTGCACTGGATGACCCAGCGGGCCAGGGTTTGCCGGGGGATCTCGATACCATGTCGGTTCAGCACCGTCTCGAAGCGGTGCAGCGGCAGGCCATCGACGTACTTGGTGGTTAGCAACATCGCCAGCACGCTGGGACTGGCCATGCTCTTTTCAATCAATTGGGCCGGCTTGTCAGCGGTGACCGGCGCGGATTCGCAGCCACGGCAGCCATAGATTTTGCGTACGTGTTTAAGCACACGGATCTGCATCGGCACGATGTCGAGTTGTTCGCTGGTTTGCTCGCCAACCACGTGTTTGCGGCAACCACAGGCGCAAGTCAGTTCGTGCTCGGGCAAGTCATGAATGACTTCAATGCGTGGCAGGTCAGCCGACAGTGGCTTGCGTTTGCCGCGCTGCTTGCTTGGCGCAACAACTTCTTCGTCGGCATCATCAGCGGTAGGAACCCACTGACTTTCGGGTTCATTGAACAACGCCAGTTGGGGCGTGTTGGACTCGACGGTTTGCTCGGACTTGCGATTGAATAATCGGTCACGCAGCAGCTTGACCTGTTCTTTAAGATCGACGATCTGACCTTTGTCGACCGTGCGCTCGGCCAACAACTGCGCAAGCAGTAGTTTGAGCGCGGCAGGGTCGTCAGGAAGGTTATCGGGCACTGAAATCATGGCCCGGATTATACCCGGTCAGGCGACGAAACGAGGAGTCAAAACCTGATGCGGACGGTTGCGCCAGAGATCGAAACCGTCGAGTAGCCAATTCAGTTCCTGGACGGTCAGTACGATAGCTTCGTCGGTCGCGTTGGGTGAAGTTTTGAAACGCTCGGCTTCGAGGCGCTTGAGCCAAAGGCAGAAGCCGTTGCGCTCCCAATACAACACCTTGATGCGGTTACGGGCTTTATTGAGGAAGACGAAAAGTACCGGGTCGAACACGGCGACCTTGATGTCCAGTTCGACCAAGGCTGTGAGGCCGTCGATGGACTTTCGAAAGTCCACGGGCTTGGGGTAGAGGTAGACTTTATCGACTTTGCTGTCGGGGCGCATCATGGCGGGCTGGCTCCAGAAAGAAATCGGGAGCACAGCATCGGGAATCAGGTGGACGGTTGGAATGTGGGGATGATGGATCCCTTACGTCCCTCTGCGGCCCCTGAGCCAGAGCTAAGCATCTCTACTGCGAGGCGGAGTTCCCAGTTCGGGAGCGCCGCCGATACGCGTAAAAGCAGTATTCTAAAGTTCCTTGCTTTGAGGTTCAGGGCCGTTGTTCCGGCCCACTGATTTTGCCTTTACATATCTTGAGCTATTGGTCTGACCTTTGTGATCGGCATGCCATGGCTGGTAAGTCGAGTGCTTAGAGGGCAACCTAGTGAGTTGCCTGCTTCGCCAGCACAAGCATCCCGAGCAATTCGGACAGTTGGTCAGCGTGCTGCTTCAATGCATCGTCCAGCAGCATCTGCATATCCGTTTTCGCAAGCCGAAGCGAGCCGACGGCGATGGCTGCGGCAAACTCCAAGGCTGCGTCGCCGAAGTCCTTGTCCCAGCGGGCGAACACTTTCACCAACAGCTCTTTCATTACCTTGCTGAGCTCGGGGCTGGATGAGTAGTCCAACTCTGCTGGGTGGCATGCCCTCAGCATGCACGCTTGCAAGATCGCCTCGTTGAACCTGAGGAAGCACTCCGGGGCCAGTACGACCGACTCATAACCGTTGGGGCAGAGTCGTCGTTCGTGGTCTTTGTATTCCCGAGCGTTTTGGAGCACTGCAGACATGGTGAGGTGCACCATGCTGGGCTCAACCTCAGCATAGCGCTTAGCAATCTCGGTTTTGTCCCCGAAAAAGAGGAAGCCTTCCGACAGGCGCAGAGGGTTGCCACGTGGTGAAAGCAAAAATCCGTTAAACGCCCTGGAGGCTGCGTTTCCCGCCAACTTAAGGGCGGGCAGAATGTTGGTGGTATTTTCCAGGTGTCCAAGCTTCAACTCATCGACGGTTTGTTCCGAATGTTGCTTATATGTCGTGATCAAGCGATGCCATGAGTTGTCATTGGAGTCTTCCCCGAGAGGTAACTTGATCCAGTTGGCGAAACCGTACTCTCTGGGCGTAGAGTTTCGAACCAGGAACATCCGTAACTGACTCCAGGACTCGTTCGTTTGGGGAATGCCGATCGGGGAGAGGAAGTGCCTTGGAATGTCCGCTTTGATGTACGAGCGTAGATCGCGACTGATTTCTCGGAGGACTCCACCATCCCGTGCGACTGTGGATACGATCACTACACCAGTGGCGTCTTTGCAGTTGTCCTTCTCCAGTTCTTGGTACGGAAGCACGGTAATCGACGAACCAGCAGCCAGGCGAGTGCACAGGCGAGCGACCACGATCCCCGCGAGAGCCTTGGAAGCCTCGTCATCGGCATGGATAACGTGGCTGACGGTCAGAGGGAACGACCAGTCAACTTCTGCATTCAGCCATTTCTGAAACTCTTCGTGCGCCAGCACCCTGGCGACATCAAGCTGCAGCAGCTTTGTCTTCGTCGCGATCTGGGTGTTGAAGGGGTGTATCGAGAAGCCAAAATACTCATGGAATTTAGGCAGGGCGTCTGGGGCATGTGGCCGCCCGATGACGACTGGGCGAGGAGGTTTGGCTTTGGACGAAAAGTTTTCGCCGATGATCTCGATCAGAGTACCGTCGCTGATTTTCAGATCGGGGAAAGCAACCCCCATGCTGTCAAGCGCGACCATCACGTCGCCAGCTCGTCCATTGGACGTTATGTCGACGATCGTGGCGATTCGCCGTGGTTCCCACACGCTGTCTGCCATCTTCCCTGCCATGCTTCCTGAAGTGGAAGCAGAGATAATGCAGAAATAGGGGTCAGGCGGTGGGTTGATCTTCTCCAATTCATCATATGAGTGGAAGCTAACAATCTCTGCGTCGGAGCGGCACAGGGTCAGCGCGCACTTGACGTAGGCATAAATGCCCATCGTATCGATGTAGACCTTGGTGATGTCTTGCAACGCCTGTCCGTAGCATAGAGCGATCAGGTAAGCGACGACGTGCAGCTCTGCCTCGCCAGAGGCGATTTCTCTTGCCTGAATGAAGACCTTGTTCCTTCGCTGGGAAGGGTGCTTGAAGACATGCCCAGAGGGTGCCTGGTGGACGGCATTATTTTTCTCGATGAGACTGTGTACGCCACAGGTCATCAGAAACTTCAGATCCACGTTATAAGGGCCAGTTTGCTGGCCAAGGACGTGGTGGTGGAACTTTGCACCATTCCACTCTACGAAGACGTACTGCTTCACGAAATCGAATCCAGCCTTCATACCGCGCTTGAGCATGGTTTGCAGGTGCGTATTGGCCGGATCCCAGGCTGCTTTGAAAATTTGGTATTGCTCAATAGAGCCCACGATGTACACGCAATCTGGAAGATTGGCATCACTCTTGAGGGCGGACTCTACATCCGCATACACATTCCCTTCGGTGAGTTGGCAGTGCTTGTAGCAAAGCACAAGGGCTTCAATCGTGCCATGCGAGGGGCAGTGCTTCAGGTGCCGCCAGGAGTAGAACCGTTGCATCAATGAGCCCTCAGCGGTACGAGGATAGAGATAACCGCACCTTGAACGGGCGAGAGACTGGTTTCAGTCCAGTGTTGGAAGTCGAAGAGGTCACGGTTGTCACAAGGCTCAAATGCGTTGAACATCGACAGTCTTCCCGTGCGGACTCTCATGAGCCCGCCTATTTGTCTCAGCTGGCGTAACACAGATGGCAGCCCTTCTCCTGCTGCTGTTTGGGATTTTGAAGTCGATTTGTGCCGTAGGCACTGGAGGAGTGCCACTCGTTCCTCTTCGAGTGACATCTCCTGTACTAGCTTTCCGGTATAACGGCTGACCAAGCCAGGCCCAGAGTCAAAATAACTGACCTCGAATGCCCTGAGACTCTTCAGTCCAGTGTCAGTCCGTCCGGCTTCTCCACTCCAGAAGCTCTGCAGCATGGGGTGTCCGGAGAAGTCTTCGGAGTGGAGCGAGTCGTAAAACCGTGTCCATCCCATCATCATGCCTTCAACATGGGAGAGATACGGTTTGCCGATATGGTCGTTCACTGCATGGTCTTGAGTATTCTGGACGAGTTCCGCTGAGAACAATGCAAGCGAATCGATCAAAGGTTCAGACAGTGCATACCTACTTTGTTGCATGGTGCGGTCAACCAGCTTGCGCATCACTGGGGCCATGTCGTCTTTCTCTTTGGCCTTGCCTCGCGAAGAGAACAGCGGCTTCAGGTATTGGATTTTGGAACCACCAACGCACAATAGGTCGACGCAGCGTCCCTTGACTAGGTCGTCAAACTCTTGGGCGTCCATCGCTTGCATTCTTGTGGTCGCGAAGGTCAGAACATCTCGGCGATCAATTTCCTTGCTACCAATCCGTATTCCCTTGGACAGCCGAACACCCGCAATCCCAGGTGAGTAATCACAAACGGCCTCCTGAGCATCCAGTTCTTGAGCGTTTGGATGAAAGTCCAGGTAGTCATCTTCGAGTTTTTGGCGAGCGAGCGTAACGACCATCTGCAGCCGCGATGCGTCATGCATCGGACTATGTCGAGCGCTGAGGGTGTCTATAGGGAAGCGAAACACGGTATCGCTGTCGGAGTACTCGATCTGGGAGATGATTTCCTCAATCTCAACCAGGCTTCGGCACTTCCCCACGTGGTTAATTGCCAAGCTATCACCTCTGAAAAGTGGGGTTACTTTTGAGCCTGAAGGCTTGCCAGGAGTTGCTTTATTTGGGGCTCGGGCTTCCAGTAATTGGGGCCCTTGAGGAATTTCCCATTTTCATCGTAGATAGGCTTGCCATCGGCACCTAGCTTGCTCTCGTTGCTGTCCATAATTAGCTCCAGGACGGCTTCAAGAGGGATGCCGTACTTCATGGCCTCGGAGCGGCAATACACGATTACGTCGCCGAGAAGGTCTGCAATCGCGACTTGGACATCGATAGCATTGTCCCCCCGACGAATCTGATCAGCAATGTCATCTATCTCCGCGACCTCGTCGAGCAGCGTCCGCTTGAACTTCAGAAGGCGATCTTCCGCATCCGGGAACAGGTGTGGGGTCTCGTGGACGGGCAGCTTGTACATCTCATTCATTGTCTGGATGCGGTCGCGAAAACTCTTGCTCATTGATCCATCTCCGTTGGTGAGGCATTCGCAGCAGACACTACGCCTCTTTTTCGGGACAAAGCAATCCAAAACACACTGGCCGGTCATGGTAACCAGCAGGCTCTACGGAAGCCCTTGCGATCGTTTTTCCACGGCACCCGATTTTCGCCAGGGAAACAGAGGAGTGTCGGGCCTGTACCTGTCTCACGGTGTCATCACCCCCCCCTAATTGCACACTGATGGGGTCCAATGCTTGTTCAGCGGTGGCTCCGATCAGTCCAATGGCGAGCGATTACCGGACCACCTCAACTGCCAGGCTTCCCCAGTTGGTGTTACGAGGCAATGCAGCGCCGAGGCCAGAGATTCTTTGCTAGCTTCTAAAGGGCGTGTAGCGCTGTTAATAAGGTATCTGGGCATTGTGGTAACTCAAGGTCGTCTCTTATGTTCACCCGGCCTGCAAGCGTTACATGCCGTTACTCCTAGCGGCTAAAAAAATCAGAATTTGCCCCTTTCTTGTAGGGCATTTCCCAAAGATACTGCCGGCCATTGTGGTGTTAGGAGTTGGCCACTAGTCTCAGCCGGTCGTTGCCACTCAACGACCGGCTTTGACAGGCCGACTCAAATTGCAATCCATAGCTTTGCCTTCAATGGTGGCTGTGCGTGGGGCGCCTTCGGGTGCGCCGGGTTTCTCAATTTGACCGGTCTGTCAACCCGTGCACAGCTGCCACCCTTTGTTTGACAGCGAATGGCGGTAGTCCCAACCACAAATTGAGGGTTACACCATGCTGAAAATAGTCCCCGATCCACCTTACAATCTTCACTCCCTTGAAGACACACTGCTGATGGCAGCGGACTACGCACTGTGCGCGGAAGCCGTTGCTCAGCAAGCTGTTTTGATGCAGCCGAGATCACCCGTCTCGGTGTTGATGATGGCCTCAATGCACGAGCTTGAGACCCTCCGCAAGTTGCTCGAATCGGCGCTGGCTCAAGTCCAAAAGCCTGCGGACTCTCAGCCGTTGCATTAACCGCATCATGACTCGCCTGGGGTGGCCCCTGAAGGTGCCCGGCTTGCCGGCGATAGGGCCAGCCCAGGCAATAGAGATTTCGGGGAGATTGAGCAGTGTCTACAGAAGAAACCAAATTCACCGTCGGCAAAACCACCTTCTATCAAGGTGAAAACCAGACCCATCCACTGTTCCGCATCGAAGCCGGCATCCCTTGCCAGAGCGCCCGCGAACAAGCTTCGGAGCTGATGGGTTACGCACGTGACATGACCCTGGACGGATTGATGGAAGACAAACCTCAGCTAATCTGGGCTTCGCACTACCTCTGTGCCTTGGCCAAGGCGCTGATGGATGATGCTGAACTGGGCATGATGAAAACCCCTTGAACACCATCATCCCGCCGCTCCTTTGCGGAGCGGCCTTGGCTCGTAAAGGGCTGCAAGGCAGCCCCGGCAATCTCAGGCCTCGTTCATCTCTTCAAGGCGACGCGGCATCGGCTCCGCCGCCGTACGCCCGGCCAACCCCACCCGCATGTCATTGCCACTCGGCTGCTGATACAGGCTCAGGCCGAACTCCGGCAACACCGCCAGCAGGTAGTCGAAAATATCGCCTTGAATCCGCTCGTACTCTTCCCACGCCGTGGTGGTAGTGAAGCAGTAAATCTCCAGCGGCACGCCTTCGGCCGTGGTCTGCATCTGCCGCACCATGCAGGTCATGTTCTTGTGCACGTTGGGGTGGTTCTGCAGGTAAGCCAGGGCAAAGGCACGGAAGGTACCGAGGTTGGTCAGCTTGCGGTGGTTGGCCGACAGCTCCGCCACCGGCCCCAGCGCCTCGTTCCAGTTCTGCAGTTCCTGGCGCTTGGCGGTCAGGTAGTCACCCAGCAGCCGCACCTGGCTCAGGCGCTGCTCTTCTTCGCGGGAGAGAAAGCGTACGCCGCCGGCGTCGATGAACAGGCTGCGCTTGATCCGTCGGCCACCGGACTGCTGCATGCCGCGGTAATTGCGGAATGACTCGCTCATCAGGCGCCAGGTGGGGATGGAAACGAGGGTCTTGTCGAAGTTCTGCACTTTCACCGTGTGCAAGGTGATGTCTACCACGTCGCCATCGGCGCCTACCTGCGGCATTTCGATCCAGTCACCCACATGCAGCATGTCGTTGCTGGTCAACTGCACGCTGGCGACGAATGACAGCAGGGTGTCCTTGTACACCAACAGCAGCACCGCCGACATCGCACCCAGGCCGGACAGCAGCAACAGCGGCGAGCGGTCGATCAGGGTGGCGACGATGACGATCGAGGCGAAGATCCACAACATCAACTTGGCCAGTTGCACGTAGCCCTTGATCGAGCGGGTGCGGGCGTGTTCGGTGCGGGCATAGATGTCGAGCAGGGCATCCAGCAGGCACGACAGCGCCATGGTCATGAACAGCAGGGTAAAGGCCAGGGCGACATTGCCGAGGAAGTGCTGGGCGGTGTCGGACAGCTCAGGCACCAGCTTCAGGCCGAATTGCAGCACCAGTGACGGTGTCGTTTGTGCCAGGCGGTGGAATACCTTGTTGTGGCGCAGGTCGTCCAGCCACTTCAGCGCATGCTGACGGGCCAACAGGCGCCCGCCTTGCAGTACCAGGAAGCGCGCCAGGCGGCCGACTATCAGGGAAATGAGCAGCAGTGCCGCCAGGCCGATGGCGGCGTGCAGCATTGGATGTTGGTCGAGGGTGCCCCACAGGTCGAGGGAATCACGCCAGATTTGTTGGATATCCATGGGCTTGCGTACAGTCTTGTTGCGAAACGAAGCTGTATTAGAGCGCGGATAGCGACAAAGTTGCCAAAAGAAATTCGGCTAAGGCGGCAGAAAACGTTACCCTATGCAACTGAATTTCCCGCACTTGTCTGAGGTTACCTCCGTGTTCTCCCAATTCGCCCTGCATGAACGCCTGCTTAAAGCCGTGGCCGAGCTTAAATTTGTCGAGCCAACCCCGGTGCAGGCCGCGGCCATCCCCCTGGCCCTGCAAGGGCGTGATCTGCGTGTGACTGCGCAGACCGGCAGCGGCAAGACGGCGGCCTTCGTATTGCCGCTGCTCAACCGTCTGGTCGACCTCAGCGGCCCGCGTGTCGAGATTCGCGCGTTGATCCTGCTGCCGACCCGTGAACTGGCCCAGCAAACCCTCAAGCAGGTGCAGCTGTTCTCGCAGTTCACCTACATCAAGTCGGGCCTGGTTACTGGCGGTGAAGACTTCAAGGAACAGGCCGCCATGCTGCGCAAGGTGCCCGACGTGCTGATCGGCACCCCGGGTCGCCTGCTCGAGCAGCTCAATGCGGGTAACCTCGACCTGTCCCACGTGCAGGTCCTGATTCTGGACGAAGCCGACCGCATGCTCGACATGGGCTTTGCCGAAGACATGGAGCGCCTGTGCAAGGAGTGCGAAAACCGCGAGCAGACCTTGCTGTTCTCGGCTACCACCGGTGGCGCGGCCCTGCGCGATATCATCGGCAAGGTGCTGAAAGACCCTGAGCACCTGATGCTCAACAGTGTCTCGCAACTGGCCGAAGGCACCCGCCAGCAGATCATCACCGCCGACCACGACCAGCATAAAGAGCAGATCGCGCAGTGGTTGCTGGCCAATGAAACCTTCGACAAGGCGATCATCTTCACCAATACCCGTGCCATGGCCGACCGTATCTATGGTCACCTGGTGGCCAAGGACGTGAAGGCTTTCGTGCTGCATGGCGAAAAGGACCAGAAGGACCGCAAGCTGGCCATCGAGCGCTTCAAGCAGGGCAGCTCCAAAGTGCTGGTTGCGACCGACGTGGCAGCCCGTGGCCTGGATATCGACGGCCTGGACCTGGTGATCAACTTCGACATGCCACGCAGCGGTGACGAGTACGTCCACCGTGTGGGCCGTACCGGCCGTGCCGGTGGTGAAGGCCTGGCGATCTCGCTGATCACCCACAACGACTGGAACCTGATGTCGAGCATCGAGCGCTACCTCAAGCAGCAGTTCGAGCGCCGGGTCATCAAGGAAGTGAAGGGCACCTACAACGGGCCGAAGAAGGTCAAGGCCTCGGGCAAGGCGGCCGGTAGCAAGAAGAAAAAGGTCGAGAAGAAGACTGGCGACAAGAAAGCTGCCGCCAAGCGCAAGCCTACTGCCAAGCCGAAGGCCAACGCGCCTCTGGCCAGTGCTGACGGCCTGGCGCCGCTGAAGAAGCGCAAGCCTGCTGCTGAATAATACTCACGCAGGCCCTTTGCAGAAGTGACGCAAGTTCGCATCTGCGAAGGGCGTGCGCAGGCGACGAACGATCACTCCGCTTTTTTCTCTGCCTGTTTCAACTCCTTGATCCGCTGGTCGATCAGCTGACACTTATCGGGCAAGTCCTTGCTCGCCGTCCCCAGATCCATCCCCTGAAGCTCATCATTGATCTCCTTGGCCTTTTGCGGGTTCTGCTCGGTCAACTGAGTGACCAGCCCGGCCAGCTCCTCACGTTTCTGCGTTGCTTCTTCAGGTGTGCAGGCCCAAGCGGGCAGGGCGCAGAGCAGGGCAGCGGCACAGGCTATGGGCAGTAGCGGTTTCATCCTTTCAACCTCCGGCGATGGTGATGCCCGGTGGAGGGCTGTGGGGGCAGGGAAGTTCAGGGCTTGCGACCGATGGAAGATTTCTTTGGTGGTGGTAGTCCGTTTCTGAAACGCTCCCGTATCCCTCCAGCGCCGTTGAGCAGCACGCTACATCGCTCTAGTCTCGAAGGAAAAGAGGGGGTATTGTATGTACAGCTGTAAATACAAGTCGTCCCATGTTCTTTGAATGGGACGAAGGGAAAAACCAGAGCAATATCCGCAAGCACGGGATCGACTTTGCCGACGTTCCTGACATGTTCAACCATCCCATGCTGATCCGGCGTGATGAGGATGTGGAATGTGCTGAAGAACGTTGGGTCAGCCTAGGATGGCTAAAGGCGCTGATAGGTGTCGTCGTGTACACGGAGAGGCGGGGTGAGGTGATACGCATCATTTCTGCAAGAAAAGCCACCAAACGGGAGGCCAGGTACTATGACCAAATCATCGAGAACTGACTGGAGCCGCCTGGCCCGACAGGACGACAAGGACATCGACACATCAGATATCCCTGAACTGGACCAGGACTTTTTCCGCCAGGCCGAGCTGCGCGTTCCCGCCAAGCAGACGGTGACCATTCGACTGGACTCAGATGTCCTCGCCTGGTTCAAGGAGCAGGGCAGCGGCTACCAGACCCGGATCAATCAGTTGCTGCGCCAGTACATGCAAGCGCAACAACGCCAGCGCTAAGCGCTTCGGAACGCTTGGCAACCTTGGCAGGTCCCAACCTGTGTACCCCTTTTCGTCCACAGCAGGAGCCCATAGCCATGAGCATCGCCTACGACTGGGACCTGATCGAACGCTTGCTGCACGAAGTGCAGAACGGCGCCGGTCACAGCTTCACGCCCCGCCCCTATGCCGAGCAGCATGCTGCTGCACTGGCCGCCAAGGGTGAGCCGGTGGGTGACCTGGATCACCTGAAAACCCGTGCATGCGAGTATGAAAAGCTGCTATTCGAGCGCGGATTCATTGAATGCCGGCCTGAAGAGGACGGCGGCAATGGCGAAAACTTCGTCCTGACCGAACGCGGCTCGCGCTTGATGAGCCTGATCGACAGCAGCATCCCCGGCTTCGAGCACCCGCGCCAGGTGCTGGATGAGCAGGAGGATGCGCTGGACGAAACGACGTTCGAACAGGTATCTGCGAAGGCACAGATTGCTTGAGGTCGTTTTAAGGCTGGCAAGTGCAGCGTTCAAAACCCGATAATCGGTAGCTTCTGAACGCTGCCGAGCCTTGCCCATGCCTACGATCACCCCAGAGGCCCGCTTATGAGCGCGGTCCGCAAGAACCCTGATGCCTTTGCCTTCCAGGTAATGCTGGGGCTTTGCCTGATCTGGGGCTGCCAGCAGGTACTGATCAAGACCGCCGCCGTCGACATCGCGCCCGTGATGCAGGCAGCACTGCGTAATGGCATTGCCGCTGTGCTGGTAGGCCTGATGCTGTGCTGGCGGGGAGGCTGGGAGCAGGTCGGCAGCACCTGGCGCGCTGGGTTGCTGGCGGGCGGGCTGTTCGGGGTGGAGTTTCTGTTCATTGCCGAAGGGCTGAAACTGACCTCGGCGGCGCATATGTCGGTGTTCCTCTACACCGCGCCGGTATTTACCGCCTTGGGCCTGCATTTTCGGCTATCCAGTGAACGCTTGCGGCTGTTGCAATGGCTGGGCATTCTGCTGGCCTTCGGCGGCATAGCCATGGCCTTTGCCGGTGGCACTTCGTTCGAGCACATGGACGGCCGCACCTTGCTGGGTGATGCCTTTGGCGTGATCGCCGGGCTGGCTTGGGGCGCGACTACGGTGGTGGTGCGTTGCTCACGGCTATCGGAGGCGCCGGCAACCTTGACCCTGTTCTATCAGCTGGCGGTCGGGTTTGCCGGGCTGCTGCTGATTGCCTTGGTCAGCGGGCAGATCGGCGCGGTGTCGCTGACGCCGCTGGCGATGGGCAGCGTGTTGTTCCAGGGGATTGTGGTGTCGTTCGTCAGCTACCTGACCTGGTTCTGGTTGCTACGCAAATACCTGGCGTCGAACCTCGCGGTGTTTTCCTTCATTACCCCGTTGTTTGGGGTGACCTTTGGCGTTTTGCTGTTGGACGAGCCGCTCAGTGCGAATTTCGTGGTGGGGGCGTTGATGGTGTTGCTGGGTGTGATCCTGGTAAGTGCCGAGCCTTGGGTGAAACAGCAATTGCGGCGGTTGGTAGGGTGATGCGTTGCCTATACCGGCCTTTTCACGGGCAAGCCCGCGCCTACACAGCCGTTGTAGGCGCGGGCTTGCCCGCGAAGAGGCCGGTACAGACTGCATCGATTCAGGATGCAACCTTGGCCTGACAGGCGCTTCCCTGTTGTGCATTACCCGGCAACTGGACCAACCCGCCAGCCACCGCCAACCCGCCCGCCGCCAGCATCAATGCGGGTTGCAGCCCGCCGCTGTAATGGCTGCTGAGCGCGGCCAGCAGCGGACCACTCAACTGCCCCAAGGCAAAGCACGCGGTCAGCAGCCCGGCATTGCGCTGTGTGGCATGTGGCGCCAACTCGCGCGAGCGTTGCATGACCAGTTGCATGCAGGCCAGGAATGGCCCGCCACACAGCGCAACACCCAGCGCCAGGCCGGTCCCTCCACCCATCAGGCAGGCCAGCACACCCAGCCCTTGCAACCACAGGGTGACGGTCAACCAGGTTGAAGTGCGACCGCCACGGCGCACGCTCACCAGCAGGACGCCCAGCGCCGCCGCCAGGCCAAACGCCGGCCAGAACAGGTCGGCCAGCCACTGCCCGCGAAACTGCTGATTGGCCATCTGTGACAGAAAGGTAGCTGGCAGGATGTAGCCCATGCCATACAGGCCATACACCAACCCCAGGCGGCCAGTGCCGACACTGCGCGTCGGGCCTTGTCGTACTGGCAACTGAGTCGGCGCGGTTTGCAATGCCCGTGGCAACCACGGCCGCACGGCCAATAGCATCACCAGGGCAGCCACGGCATAGATCAGCCACAGCGCCGCCGAGCCCAGTCCCTGCACATGTGCGGCCATTGCCAGTAGCCCGGTCACGGCAATACCCAGGCCGGGCCCGGCGAATACCAGCGCTCCCAGGCGTTGGCGGTTGTGCGCATTGGCTACCTGCTGGCTGAGGCTGGTGATCATCACCAGCACCCAGGCGCTGGCTACGCCTGTGCCAAAGCGCAACAGCAGGTGGCCCCAGAAGCCGTCGGCAGCCCACGAGGCCAAGGTCAGCAGCACACACAGCCACAGCCCCGCATGCAGGCGCAGGCGTACCTGGCCTGGCGAGCGGGCGAACATGGCGTCCACCGCGCCCATGAAATAGCCCAGGTAATTGGCCGCCGCGACCAGCCCGGCGACTGTCAGGTCGAACTGGCCTTCGGCAATCAGTTGTGGCAGTTGCGGGGTGAGGGCGAAACGACCGATGCCCATGGCCATCATCAGCGCCACGGCGCTGGCGAGCAGTTGAATGAGTGGCGACATGACAGGTCTCCTGCGCAGATAAAGTGATGGCTGGCAGGTTAGGGCGCTTTTATTTTCAATAAAATTGAATAATGATGATCAAGTTGTTCTGTTTTGGAGAATGCTGTGGAATTCAGCCAACTGCGTATCTTTCAGGCCGTGGCCGAGGAAGGCTCGGTTACCCGTGCCGCAGAGCGTCTGCACCGGGTGCCATCAAACCTCTCCACGCGCCTGCGCCAGCTCGAGGAGCAGTTGGGCGTCGAACTGTTCCTGCGCGAACGCCAGCGCCTTCAGTTGTCGCCAGCAGGCAAGGTGCTGCTGGACTATGCCAACCGCATGTCAGCCTTGCGCGACGAAGCGCTGGGCGCCGTGCGTGGCGGTCAGCCGGCTGGGGACTTCGTGCTGGGGACCATGTACAGCACGGCGGCGACCCACCTGCCGGGGTTGCTGGCGCGCTATCACCAGGCTTACCCGCAGGTGAACCTGCAAGTGCGTGCTGCACCCAGCGGCGAGTTGCTTGAAGGGCTGCTGAACCACACCCTGGATGCTGCTCTTGTGGACGGGCCACCGAGCCTTGCCGGGCTGGATGGCGTGCCGCTGTGCGATGAGCAACTGGTACTGATCACCAGTCCCGAGCACATGGCGGTACGCACCGCCAAGGACGTGGCGGGCAAGGCGGTGTTCACCTTCCGCCAAGGCTGCTCGTACCGCATGCGTCTGGAGGCCTGGTATGCCCATGCCCATACGCCGATGGGGCGGGTGATGGAGATCGAGTCGTACCAGAGCATGCTGGCCTGTGTGATCGCGGGTGCGGGTGTGGCGATGATGGCCCAGTCGATGCTCGACAGCCTGCCTGGACGTGATCGGGTGAGGGTGCACCCGCTGCAGGCGCCTTTCGATCAGGCGGTCACCTGGCTGATGTGGCGCCAGGGTATGCGCGGGGCTAATCTGCAGGCATGGATCGACCTGCAACAAAGCGAAACGATTAACCAGTCGTCGGAATGCGCCGCCACGGCTTGATCCGCGTCAAAATGGCCCTTATCTGTAGGAACAGAGGCATGCGTAATACAGGACATCGGGCTATGATCTGTATGAAACATCGCAGGATTGATTCGCCGTGAGGCTGACCCGTCAAGGGGGCATTATGAATAAACCACTGTCAAACTGGCTCCACGACCTGGCCGTCGCCTTGGGGCTGATTCCACCACCCCTGCAGCCGGTACCGATCCCGACTGATGAAGAGCAGCGCAAACGTCAATCACGTCGTCGCTGATTAACGACAGAGGCCGCTGCACCCGAGTGTGTGCAGCGGCCTTTTTGTGTCTGTTGATTGTCTATTGCCTGTACTGGCCCTTTCGCGGGCAAGCCCGCTCCTACAAGTGAAAGGGCCGGTACAACGGTCAGGCCAGCTTCACCGCCGCTACTGACTTGCGCGACACCAGGCTCACCACTACAAAGCTCACCAGCCCTACTGCCAAGCTGTAGTAGATCGGCGTATTGGCTTCCATCCCGTCCATGAACATGAACAGCAGAGCGGTGGCAAAGCCCAGCGACATGCTGGCAATCGCGCCTGCGGTGGTCGCACGCTTCCAGAAGATCGCCCCGATCAGCGGGATCAACATGCCGCCGACCAGCAGGTTGTAAGCCAGGGTCAGGGCGTTGATCACATCATTTACCACCAGCGCGATGCCCAGCACCACCAGGCCAGTGAGCAGGGTGAACAGGCGGCTGGTACCCAGGCTCGACTGCTTGCCGCCACGCAGCTTGGGCAGCAGGTCTTCGGTCACGGTGGTCGAGGCAGCCAGCAGGCCGGCACTGGCGGTGGACATCATCGCCGCCAGGGCCGCGGCCATCAGCAGGCCACGGATGCCATCGGGCAAGGTGGTCTTGATCATCTCGGCAAAGGCGTTGTTCGGGTTGGCCAGGTCGGGCATCAGCACGTGTGCAGCCATGCCAATCGCCGCACAGGCCAGGCCATACAGCACGCAGTACACACCAGCGGTGGTACCGGCACGCTGACAGACCTTTTCGTCACGGGCGGTGAACACCCGCTGCCAGATGTCCTGGCCGATGAGGATGCCGAAGAAGTAGATCAGGAAGTAGGTGATGATGGTGTCCCAGCCAATGGTAGTCAGCTGGAAGCTGGCCGCTGGCAATTTGGCCACCAGGGTGTCCCAGCCACCGGCCTTGTACAGGCACACTGGCAGCAGGATGAACATCAGGCCGACGGTCTTGATCACGAACTGGACGATATCGGTCAGGGTCAGCGACCACATGCCGCCGATGGTCGAGTACAGCACTACCACGCCACCGCCGAGCATCAGAGAAGCCCAGAACGGCAGGTCCAGCAGCACCTGCAGGACCGTGGCCATGGCCAGGGTCGAGGTGACCCCGATCATCAGTGCATAAGCCAGCATGATGACGGCGCTGGCCTGGCGTGCGGTGGGGTTGTAGCGCTGTTCCAGTACCTGGGTCACGGTGAAGATGCGCAGGCGCAGCAGCGGTTTGGCGAGGAACAGGTTGATGGCGATGATGCCCATGCCCAAGGCTGCGCACAGCCAGAAGCCGGAGATGCCGTGGACGTAGCCCAGGCGCACGGTGCCGACGGTGGAGGCGCCACCGAGTACGGTGGTGGCCATGGTGCCCATGTACAGCACCGGACCGAGATTGCGCCCGGCTACCAGGTAGTCTTCATGGGTTTTCGCGCGGCGCATGCCATACCAGCCAAGCCCGAGCATGCCGGCGGTATAGATCATTACAACAATGATGTCCAAGGCCATTGGGGTCTCCCGATTATCTTTATTATGGCGAGATCGACCACGCGGGCGGGGTTCATGGCGCCCGGCGGTCCTGTCGTGTGTTGGCGGGCCTCAGTGGCCCTCCCTCATGGCTCCTGCCGGGGTGTAACGGTTTTAGGCTCTGTATGAAAAGCCTAGCGACGCACCACGCCCGGTAGCACGCAGAGCATCTCGAACAGCAGGTTGGCACCGAGCAGCGAGGTGTTGCCGGTGGTGTCGTAAGGCGGGGAGACTTCGACAAGGTCACAGCCGATCAGGTCCAGGCCGTGGCAGCCGCGAATGATCTCCATCGCCTGGATGGTGGTCAAGCCGCCGATTTCCGGGGTTCCGGTACCGGGCGCCCAGGCCGGGTCGATGCCATCGATGTCGAAAGACAGGTAAACCGGGCCACCGCCGACTTTTTCCCGCACTTCGGCCATCAGTGGCTCCAGTGACTTGTGCCAGCACTCTTCGGCCTGGACCACGCGGAAGCCCTGGCGACGGCTCCAGTTGAAGTCATCGGCGGTGTAGCCCTGTGCGCGCAGGCCGATCTGCACCACGCGCTCACAGTCGAGCAGGCCTTCTTCCACGGCGCGGCGGAAGGTGGTGCCGTGGGCGATCTTCTCACCGAACATGTGGTCGTTGACGTCGGCGTGGGCATCGATGTGCACCAGGCCGATCTTGCCGTGTTTCTTGTGCAGTGCGCGCAGGATCGGCAGGGTGATGGTGTGATCGCCCCCCAGGGTCATGGGAATGACGTTGTGCTCGACGATCTCGTCATACGCTTCTTCGATGATGCGCACGGCGTCCAGCAGATTGAAGGTGTTGATTGCCACATCGCCGATATCGGCGACCGACAGCGAGTCGAACGGGGCGGCACCGGTAGCCATGTTGTACGGGCGGATCATCACCGATTCGGCGCGGATCTGCCGTGGGCCGAAGCGAGTGCCGGAGCGTAGCGAGGTACCGATATCCAGTGGTACGCCGATGAAGGCAGCATCCAGGCCTTCGGCGCTTTGCAGGTGGGGGAGGCGGAGCATGGTGGCGATGCCGCCGAATCGCGGCATTTCATTGCCGCCCAGTGGTTGGTGGAGAGTCTTGTCCACGGTGGGCCTCATCAGTCGGTCGATTGTTGTGTTTGTTCGAACCTGTGCCGCCGCGCGCCATTCACGTGTGGTTTGCCGGCGGGCAGGGACATTTCGGCCAAGTCTGCTCAAGGTAGTGCCCGGGAAGAATCGCTACCGACAAATACTTAGTTCAGGATTTTCTGAACTAAAGGCGGGTGGAGCGGTTAGACTGCGCGCACATACCCTTGTGGAACCGTTGCACCATGGCCTCGACCTTGCCCGACCTGAAACTGCTGCGCATCTTCATCAGCGTGGTGCGCCACCAGGGCTTTGCCAACGCCCAGCGCGAGCTGAACCTGTCGACCTCGGCCATCAGTACCTACATGAGCCAGCTGGAGGGCGCCTTGGGTATCGTGCTGTGCCACCGTGGTCGGGGTGGCTTCAGCCTGACCAGCAAGGGCGAGCTGTTTCATCAGGAGACCCTGCGCCTGCTGGCCGAGCTGGACGGTTTCGAGCAGTATGCCGCCGCCCTCAAGGGCGAATTGCGTGGCACCCTCAACCTTGGGGTGATCGACTCCACAGTCGGTGACCGCGCCTTGCCGCTGGCCGAAGCCATCGGTGCCTACAGCCAGGAACACCCAGCAGTGCACCTGCATCTGTCGGTGTCCAGCCCCTACGAGCTGCAACTGGGGGTGCAGGACAACCGTCTGGACCTGGCCATCGGCGCGTTTTCTTCGCGGATGAGTGGCCTGCTCTACCAGCCGTTGTACCGCGAACAACACTGGCTGTATTGCAGCAGCCGCCACCCGTTGTATGCCGAGCGGCGCATTCCCGAGCAGGTGGTGACCCAGCAGCGCATGGTCGGGCGTGGCTACTGGAGCCAGGCCGAACTGGCCCGGCATGGCTTCAAGCACAGTGCGGCGACAGTTGAAAGTATGGAGGCGCAGCTGATCCTGATCCTTTCCGGGGCCTATATTGGCTACTTGCCTGAGCACTACGCCCAGGCCTGGGTCGACAAAGGTGACTTGCGCGTGCTGTCGCCGTCGACCTTTGGTTACCAGGCCCCGTTCTCGCTGATCATTCGCCGCGGACGTAGCCGTGAACCGTTGATCCAGACCTTCCGTGACCTGCTGAAAAGCCAGCTCAACGTGGGCTGAGATGCGACGCATTCATGCATTCCGTCGGGAGGGGGTTAAATTCCGGTAAACGTTGGCCGCTAACCTGATAGCGCTCTGCTACATATCAACTTGCGCTGATGATTTTCCCTCATTTCATCCTGCAAGGATCGCCCAAGATGCGCATGAATTTGCCCGTCACTGAGCACGAAAGAACCTTCCCCGGCGATCAACGCCTTATTTCCACGACTGACCTCGACAGCCGCATCACCTACTGCAACGACGCCTTTGTGGCGATCAGCGGCTTTACCTACGACGAGCTGGTCGGTCAACCGCACAACCTGGTGCGCCACCCGGACATGCCGCCGGCAGTGTTTGGCCACATGTGGGAAACCATCAAGCAGGGCAAACCCTGGATGGGCATAGTCAAGAACCGGGCGAAGAACGGCGATTACTACTGGGTAAGCGCTTACGTCACGGCGATCTACGAACAGGGCCGGATCAGTGGCTACGAGTCGGTGCGCTCGGTGCCCACGCGCGAGCAGATCCGCCGCGCCGAGGCATTGTATGCGCGCTTGCGCGATGGCCGCGGCCCGGTGCCTTGGGCTGCCCGCCTGGGGCACGGCCTGGGCCATGGCTGGCCGCTGATCGGCGCCGGCCTGCTGTCGGCGGCGGGTTACCTTTGGCTGCCACCCTATGCCGCACTCGCGGTGCTGATGGCAAGTCTGCTCCTGGCTTGGTACGTGGTCGAGCGCCGGCAGAACCAGGCCATCCGCCGCACGCTGGCCGAGCATCCCAAGGCCTTTACCAGTCCGTTGGTGGCACTGACCTACAGCGACAACCCAGGCCTGCAGGGTCAGCTCGACCTGGCTATCATCAGCGAAGAAGCCCGCCTGCAAACGGCCCTGACCCGGCTGGTGGATGCCGGGGTCGGGGTAAAGTCGCGGGCGGCGCAATCTTCCGACCTGTCCGATGCCCAGGCGCAGATGCTCGACCGGCAGCGCAGCGAGACCGACCAATCCGCCACGGCTATCGCACAGATGGCGGCAACCATCCAGCAGGTTACCCACAACGTGCAAAGCACGGCACACGCGGCAGGTGATGCCGACCAGCTGGCGCAGCAGGGCAGCGAGCTGGCCCTGAAGAGCCTGCAGGCCATGGGCAGCATGAGCGATGCAGTCAATGACATTGGTCAGGCGGTCAACGCCTTGGCCGAGCAGACCCAGTCGATTGGTAGTGTGGTCGACGTGATCACTTCGATTGCCGAGCAGACCAACCTGCTGGCGCTTAACGCCGCCATTGAAGCGGCGCGCGCCGGTGAGCAAGGGCGCGGGTTCGCCGTGGTGGCTGATGAGGTGCGGTCGTTGGCGCAACGTACCCGCGCGTCGACCGAAGAGATCCACCATATCATCGCCTCGTTGAGGGCCGGGGCGGAGCGAGCGGTCAGCACTGCCAGCCGGGGTGAACAGATTTCCCGGGACAGTGTGCACAGTGTCGAGGCGGTGCAGGCGGCGCTGAGCGGGATTGCCCAGGCGGTCAGCCGCATCACCGGCATGAGCCAGCAGATGGCCACGGCATCGGAGCAGCAGACCCATGTGGCAGAGGACATCAACCAGCAGATCGTGAGGATTGCCCAACTGTGCGACCAGAGTGCCGGGCAAGCCAGGCAAGGCGCGGAAATCAGCCAGGACCTCGAGCGCATGGCGGAGTACCTGCACAGCCTGGCGGAAAGGTTCAACCGCTGAAATCGCGGGGCCCGCTAAGCGGGCCCCGGTTATGTGGCAAACTGTCCCCGCCAAGGAGACCGCCATGCCCAGACCCCGCTGCGAGCGCTGCCAGCGCCCGCTCGACCATTGCCTATGCCCACTGATCCCCGCGCTCGACAGCCGCACCCGTGTGATCCTGCTGCAGCACCCCAGTGAAACTGCCCACGCCCTGAACACGGCGCGCCTGGCTGCCCTTGGCCTGAAAAATGCCGAACTGCGTATTGGAGAGGTGTTCGATGACCTGCATGACCTGCTCGCCACCCCCGGATACCACCCGGTGCTGTTGTTCCCTGGTGATGATGCTCAGGTGCTGACAGCGTATGGCGAGGCGGGCGACAAACCTTTGCTGCTGATCGTACCCGACGGCACCTGGCGCAAGGCGCGCAAGCTGCTGTACCTGAACCCGTTGCTGGGGAGGCTGCCACGGGTGACGCTGGGGCAGGTGGCCGCTTCACGCTATCGGTTGCGCAAAGCGCCGGAGGCGGGTGCAGTGTCGACGATCGAGGCGGTGGTCGGGGCATTGAACACGCTGGAGCAACCGGCCTGCTTCGATGCACTGTTAGCGCCGTTCGAGGCGTTGATCGAGGGGCAGATCAGGGCCATGGGTGTAGAGACGTTTCAGCGTAATCATGGCCGCGGGTGAGGGTTGGGGGCTGCTTTGCGGCCCATTCGCAGCACAAAGCGGCCCCGCTACCTCAAATCCGCTCAACGCATCTCAGGCAGACGTGCCTCGGTGCGTACTTCGGTAGTCGCCAGCGCCTCTGGCGGCAGCGAAATATGCTGTTTGCTCAGCAATTCACCCATGGTCGCCAGTACGCGGTAGCGCGAGAACTCTTCGGTATAACGCACCTCGGTGTAGCGGCGGTCGGCGTTGTACAGCTCGTTCTCACTGTCGAGTACGTCCAGCAGGGTGCGCTGACCCAGGCCGAACTGGTCCTGGTAGGCCGCACGCACACGTTTGGTGGTCTCGGCGTATTCGCGCGCGGTCGGCAGCTGCTTGCTGGCGTTGTTCATGGCATTCCACGCCAGGCTCAGGTTCTCGGTCAACTCACGCAGGGCGTTGTTGCGAATGTCCAGTGCCTGGTTGATCTTGTGCGCGTCCGACTGCAGACGAGCCTTGTCGCTGCCCCCGCGGAACAGGTTGTAGTTCATCTCCACGCCAGCTTGCCAGTCGTTGTTGTTGTGGCCTTTTTCGCCGCCGGTGTTGTTGTTGGCACCGGTTGCCAGAATGGCGTCGAAGCGTGGGTAGAAAGTCGACTTGCCCACTTCGTACTGCTTCTCGGCGGCGTTGACGTCAGCCTGGGCAGACTTGATGTACGGGTTGTTCTGACGCATGCCATCGCGGGCTTCTTCGAGGGTGCCTGGCACCTCGCTCTTGATGGTCTGCGGGCTTTCCAGCTCGTCCGGGGCACGGCCGATCACACTGAAGAAGTTGGCCTCGGCATCGGCCAGGTCGACTTCGGCGGTGTCCAGGTTGTTTTCTGCCAGGGCGCGACGGGCGCGGGACTGGTCGAGGTCGGCGGTGCTGCCGACGCCGCGCTCGTTGCGCAGGCCAATCTGGTCGTTGACGCGCAGGTGAGCTTGCAGGTTGTTCTTGGCCAGGGTCACCAGTTCACGGCGTTTGAGCACCTCCAGGTAGACCTCGACTGCACGCAGTGCGACATCCTGGGCAACGGCCTGGGTGTAATAGGCGCGGGAGGTAGAGACCGCCTCGGTGCGGCCCACTTCATTCGCGGTGTTGAAGCCGTCGAAGATCATCTGCCGCAGACGCAGCTCGGACTGGGTGTAGTTGAGGGTTTCCTTGTTGTGATTACCCGCAGCGCGGGTAGTGGCGTTGTCCGAGCGCTGGCGGCCGTAGCCGGCAACCAGGTCCACGGAAGGGTAGTAGCCACCACGCGCGAACTTCACGTCTTCATCGGCCGACAGCTTGCTGTTACGGTTGGAGCTGACTTGTGGGTGGTAGTCCACGGCGCTTTGGACAGCCTCGGTAATCGACATCGCCTGTACGTTGGCACTCGCCAGGGCCAACAATAAAGCACTGGTGATGGGGTTCAAAACGCGCATGGTACATCTCCCTGATCCTGGAATTGATCCTGCTGCTCGCCAAAAAAATGACGATAAACTTATCGCGTATAGTGTTGCAGGTTTTTAACAACACAGCTAAGTACATTCAACGCGATAGGTAAGAAGATTTATTCATATCAAATTGCCATAAAAGATCTTTATTGTCTAATAAGTGTGCATTCAAGCGCACGGAATGGACACGAAGAATGCCTTGAAAACCAATGGATACAAGGGCTATGCGCAGTTCCAGAACTAATTCGGATAAAGAGGGTGTTGATTAGGCGAAAGCGATATTTGGCGACAAAATATTGTCACTTTGGCTTGTGCAGGGTTTTCAGGCTGAGAATGTACAGGGTGACCAATGTGGCACTGGTCAGCATGAAGGTGCGCGCCCAGAACAGCGGCACCAGATAGCACGACAGGCCAATGCTGGCCCACATCAGGCCGATGGCGTAGACCTTGCCCTTGAGGGGGATGCCTTCACCACTGAGGTAGTCACGGATCCATGGCCCCAGCTTGGGATGATGGACCAGCCAGTGATGGAAGCGCGGCGAGCTGCGGGCAAAGCAGGCCGCCGCCAAAAGCAGGAATGGGGTGGTGGGCAATACCGGCAGGAATATCCCCAGCACCCCCAGCGCGACGCTGAGCCAGCCCGTGGCCAGCAGCAGGTAGCGCACAGCTTGCTCAGTGGTGGCGTGGCTTGAGCAGCGCCGGTTTTTCGTCAGGGGCGTGCAGCAGCAGGAACAGTGCACTCAGTGCCTCGGGGATCTGCACGATCATGTCATCCTGCAGGTTGGCGTTGCTGGCGATGTCGGCGAACTCTGGTTGCTCGTCAAACAACCCCGAACCCACCATGATCGGCAGCAGCATCTCGCTGACCTCTTCTTCGGCGTTCTCGAACCACGCCTCTTCCCGCAGGAACACGCCTTCCATGAAGCCGATGCACCAGCCGCGCAGGTCGGAATCGTCCGGCTCATCGGTCAGGTCGAGGTCGCATGGCAGGTCGAATTCTTCGTCGCTGGCCAACTGGCGGGCAATGTGCGCCTTGAGCGCCACCAGGGTGGCCTCGATTTCGGTGCGCTGGGCTTCGCTGGCATAGTGCGGCTCTTCGGCGAACAGAGCGTCGATCCACTCGCGCTCGGGCACGTCCTCGGCGTTGATCGAAAGAGCAGTGAGGTAGCCATGTGCGGCGACGTAGTCCAGCGCTTCTTCGTGCAGCTCGTCGGCGTCGAGGAAGGCTTGCAGGCGGGTCAGTTGCTCGGCGAAGGACATTACAGGGCTACCTTGGGGAATAAACGATAACGAATTCTAGCACCTTGCAGCGGCAGCGGGGCAAAGGGAACGTCTATCGCCGTGGTGCCTGTGCAGGGCGGTGCTGCGGTATACTCCGCGATTTTTCATCCAGGGGCAGGTTTTGCCGGCTGCCTGGCAAAAACCGCTTACGCATTTGGCGTGTGCGGGGCGGGTTTTTCGTCCAGCCTTTATCCAGGATGGTACGGCGATTTGGAGTTGCACATGCTCGAACAGGCTCAGCGCGTTCTCAAGGACATCTTCGGCTACGACAGTTTCCGTGGGCGCCAGGCAGCGATCATCGAATGCGTGGCCAATGGCGGCGATGCCTTGGTGCTGATGCCCACCGGTGGTGGCAAGTCGCTGTGCTTCCAGGTGCCGGGGCTGCTGCGCCCGGGCCTGACGGTGGTGGTATCGCCACTGATCGCGCTGATGGACGACCAGGTCGCCACCCTTGACGAGCTGGGTGTGTCTGCGGCCGCCCTGAACTCTACCCTGACGGCAGAGCAGCAGCGTGAGCTGGCCGGGCGCCTGCGCCGTGGTGAAGTCAAGATGCTGTACCTGGCGCCGGAACGTCTGGTGCAGCCGCGCATGCTCGACTTCCTGCGCGATCTGGACATCTCGCTGTTCGCCATTGACGAGGCCCACTGCGTATCGCAATGGGGTCACGATTTCCGCCCCGAGTACCTGCAACTGGGCCAGCTGGCCGAACTGTTCCCGCATGTTCCGCGCATTGCGCTTACCGCCACGGCCGACATGCGGACCCGCGAGGAGATTGTCCAGCGCCTGCACCTGCAAGGCGCCGAGCGCTTCCTGTCGAGTTTCGACCGGCCCAACATCTTCTACCGCATCGTGCCCAAGGAGGCACCGCGCAAGCAGTTGATGGCCTTTCTCGGCGAGCGCCGTGGCAACGCTGGCATCGTCTACTGCCTGTCGCGCAAGAAGGTCGACGAAACCGCCGCCTTCCTCTGTAGTCAGGGTTTCCCCGCGCTGCCGTATCACGCCGGCCTGGCCGCCGAGACGCGGGCGGCCAACCAGCATCGCTTCCTGAACGAGGAAGGGCTGATCATGGTCGCTACCATTGCTTTCGGCATGGGTATCGACAAACCCAACGTGCGCTTCGTTGCCCACCTCGACCTGCCCAAATCGCTTGAGGCCTACTACCAGGAAACCGGCCGTGCCGGCCGTGACGGCCTGCCCTCCGATGCCTGGATGGCCTACGGGCTGCAGGACATGGTGATGCTCAAGCAGATGCTGCAGAACTCCGAAGGCGACGAGCGCCACAAGCGCATCGAGCAGCACAAGCTGGATGCCATGCTGGCGCTGTGCGAAGAAACCCGCTGCCGCCGCCAGTCGCTGCTGGCCTACTTCGACGAGACCCTCGAACAACCGTGCGGGCATTGCGACAACTGTGTCGACAACATCCAGACCTGGGACGCCACCGAGCCGGCCCGCCAGGCGCTGTCGGCGGTGTTCCGCACCGGCCAGCGCTATGGTGTTGGCCACCTGGTCGATGTGCTGTTGGGCAAGGACACCGAGAAGGTGCGCAATTTCGGCCACGAGAAGCTGTCGGTATTTGGCGTTGGCAAAGGTCTGGCCGAGGTCGAGTGGCGCTCGCTGTTCCGTCAGTTGGTGGCGCGCGGGCTGGTCGATATCGACCTGGAAGGCTACGGCGGCCTGCGCCTGTCCGACAGCTGCCGGCCGCTGCTGCGCGGCGAGGTGACCTTGCAACTGCGCCGTGACCTCAAACCGCAGACCACGGCCAAAACCTCGTCGTCCGGTGGCGGCAGCCCTGCCAGCCAGCTGGTGCGTGCCGAAGAGCGCGATCTGTGGGAAGCACTGCGCACCCTGCGCCGCAAGCTGGCCGAAGAACACAGTGTGCCACCCTACGTCATCTTCCCTGACTCGACACTGCTGGAGATGTTGCGTAGCCAGCCGGTCAGCCTCAGCGACATGGCCCAGGTCAGCGGTGTGGGGGCGCGCAAGCTGGAGCGCTACGGCCAGGCGTTCCTCGAAGTGCTGAACAACAGCGGAGGCACCGACGAGGCACCGAAAGTGGTGCTCGACCTGCGCCACGAACTGGTCAGCCTGGCCCGTGCCGGCATGACCCCGGCGCAGATCGCCGGGCAGCTCAATTGCAGCGAGAAGAACGTGTATAGCCTGTTGGCCGAGGCGTTGGGCCGCCAGGAGCTGAGTCTTGACCAGGCCATCGACCTGCCGGAAGACCTGATGATGGAGGTACAGGACGCCTTTCTTGATGGCGAAGGTGAACTGCCACCGGTGTCGGCCATTGCCCCCCAGTTCGGGGCGCGGGTACCGGAGGGCGTACTTTATTGCGTGCGGGCAGCACTGGCGGCGGAATTCGAATTGTGAGCACAGGCAGGATCGAAGGCAGAAGCGCCATCTGCTGACCTTTGTCATGCTTTTTGACGATTTTCGACCGAGCAGGCGTGGCCGAGCCTTGCCTCGTGGGGCAGGGCATGGTTAGCTGCCTAATAATTAGATCTACTCAATGAGCTCCTTATGCCCCTGAACGACAACCAACACCGCTTTGGCATGCAACTGGCCCAGATGTCCCGAGGTTGGCGTGCCGAGCTGGACCGCCGCCTGGCCGGGCTCAACCTGTCCCAGGCGCGCTGGCTGGTGTTGCTGCACCTGGCTCGCTTCGAGGAAGCCCCGACCCAGCGTGAGCTGGCCCAGAGCGTAGGCGTTGAAGGCCCGACCCTGGCGCGTCTGCTTGACAGCCTGGAAGCGCAAGGGCTGGTGCGTCGTCAGGCGGTGCTGGAGGATCGGCGGGCGAAGAAGATTGTGCTGTGCCCGCCGGCCAAGCCGTTGATCGATCAGATCGAGACCATCGCCAACCAGCTGCGGGTCGAGCTGTTTACCGGCGTGGACGAGGCTGACTTGCAGGTCTGTATGCGCGTGCATGCCAAGATCCTGGCCAACCTCGAAAAGTCCTGAGCCCGCCCATCGATTCAGGTGCAGTGCAAGCCTCAGAAGGTGTGCCCAAGGTTCAGGTACACCGCTTGTTCATGTGCACTGTTGGCGCCATAGCTGAAGTTCAGCGGCCCTAGAGGCGTCTCCAACCCCAGGAAGATGCTCGCCGCATTGATGTACCCACTGTCGAACTCGTTGTCGTTGTTCCATGCCCGCCCACGCTCCAGCGAACCGCCGATGTATAACGGGAAGTCCAGCGGCACATAGGCCCGCGGCGTCAGCCGGCGGTAATAGACCATGCGCAACAGGCTTACGTTCTGCCCCGATACCGAGTCCTGGCGGAAGCCTGACAGCTGTCGCGCCCCGCCTATCACAAAGCTCGACGTCACCACTTCGGTATCGTCCAGCGTGCGCCCGTAGCCCCCACCCAGCACGAACGTGTTCGGCCCGCTGCTGATGGCCTTGTCCAGGTTAAACAGCCACTGCCGGTAATCCTGGTCGGAGTCCAGCGACTTGTCGTATTTGCGCAAGGTCAGGCTGATGTCCTCGCCATGGTGCGGGAAGTACACGTTATCGAGGGTGTCGAACGAGTACTTCAGTTCGTAGAAACCTTCGTTGAAACTGACTTTGGGCAAGTCCTGGTCGCCGATGCGCACTTCGGCTTCGCCCCAGGCCTTGCCCGCGCCCAGGCGCACTTCACCGCTGTTGCCGATCTGCCGGCCTACATTCAGGCCAAAGCCGTAGCGCTCCAGGCGATACTCGGCGACGGGGTCGTTGTCCAGGGTCGCTTCGATGTTCTGCGAGCCCAGGTCCAGGTACGGCGCGATGAAGTAGCGTGAGCCCACATCCAGGGGTTGGTAGAATTCACTGTACAGCTCTTGCTGGTCGCCGATCTGGCCGCGGGTCAGCCATTCGGCGCCAAGGCTGTTGATGCCGTTGACCCGGTAGCTGGCGCCCAGGTTGAAAGCGCTGTCGCCACGCAGGTCATCGGACAGGTTCAGGCCCAGGCGCAGGTAGTCGGTGCCGCCGCGTCTGCCACGGGCGTTGATTACCAGGGTGTGGTCGTTGCCCTTGTGCACGACGCGGTACTGCACCCTGTCGAAGTAGTCCAGGCCATACAGCGTACCCATGTCGGTCTGCAGGCGGTCCAGTTCCAGCGGTGCGTCGATCGGCTGGCGGATGTACGAGCGGATCACATCATCGCTGACCTTGGAGTCGTTTTCGATCCGGATTGCGGTGATTACCGGCGTGCGCTGGTGCGGCGAGCGGGCCACGGCCAGGCTGGCGTCGCCCTCGAGCTGGTGCAGGGCGGCCAGGCGCGGGTCAAGCAGGCGGGTGGCGCGGTAACCGGCGTCGATCATGTCGCGGGCACGGCCGAAATCTGTCACGCCGAAGGCGGTGAGCGATGGCTGGATGAGGATGTCGTCGCGGTGCAGGCTGGCCAGCTGTTCTTCGGAGTTGCGCCGGGTCATCAAGGTGATCGACTGATTCAGCACGTCGACCACCGTCAGCAATTGCTTGCGATCGCGCAGCGGGGTGCCGATGTCGACCACGATCGCCAGGTCCACGCCCATGTCGCGGGCCACATCCACCGGAATGTTGTCGACCATGCCGCCGTCCACCAGCAGGCGACCGTCCAGTTCGACCGGGGCGAACACGGCGGGGATCGACATGCTGGCGCGGATTACCTGGGGCAGGTGGCCGCGGCGGAAAACGACTTTTTCGCCACTGGCGATGTCAGTGGCCACGGCACGGAAGGGGATGGGCAGCTTGTCGAAGTCGCGGGTGTCGGCGGTATGCGCCAGTTTGCTTTCCAGCAGCAGTGACAAGTTCTGGCCCTGAATCACACCCAGCGGCAGGCCCAGGCTGCCATCGTCGCGAAAGCTGAGCTTCTGCTTGACCAGGAAGTCGCGGTCATCCTGCTTGCGTCGGAACGGTACATCCTCGCGCGGCGGGGCATCGGAGAGCGCCTGTTGCCAGTCAAGGGTGGTAGCGAGTTTTTCCAGCTCTTCGACACTGTAGCCCGAGGCGTACAGGCCGCCGACCACCGCGCCCATGCTGGTGCCGGCGATGGCGTCAATGCGCACACCCTGTTCTTCCAGCGCCTTGAGTACGCCAATGTGGGCCAGGCCACGGGCTGCACCGCCAGACAATACCAGGCCGACCTTGGGCCTGGCGGGTTCCGCAGCGATTGCCGTAAGGGAGGTAATGAGAAGCAGAAAACAGAGCAGCAAACGGCGCATCGTGAGTCTCAAACCGTGGGCTAAAGACCGCTAGTATAAGCGGCCCTTTACCTGGAGATGTTTCACCATGGCTGACAACAAGCCGGAAATCGTCATCACCTATTGCACCCAGTGCCAGTGGCTTTTGCGTGCTGCCTGGCTGGCTCAGGAACTGCTCAGCACCTTTGCCGACGACCTTGGCCGGGTAGCGCTGGAGCCGGGTACCGGGGGTATCTTCCGCATCACCTGCAATGGCGTGCAGATCTGGGAGCGCAAGGCCGACGGTGGTTTCCCCGAAGCGAAGGTACTGAAGCAGCGGGTGCGCGACCAGATCGACCCGCAGCGTGATCTTGGTCACAACGACCGCTGATCAGGCGCCCTCGGTCAGTTGTCGCTGCCTGGGCGGTTGCTCGGCAGCCAAGCGGCTGGACAGCACGATGGCGAAGATGATCAGCGCGCCGCCCAGCAGCATGCGCACGGTCGGGGTCTCGGCGAATACTGCCCAGGCCACGGCAATGCCGTAGACCGGCTCCATGCCGAACACGACGGCGGCGGTGCGCGCCTTGATCACCGCCAGGCTGGCAACGAACAGGCTGTGCGCCACTCCCGTGCAGAAGATGCCGAGCAGGGCGATCCACAGCCAGTCCAGGGGCGCAACGTCGGCCAGGCCGGGGGCGGCGAACGGCAGCAGGCACAGGCCCACCACCAGGTTCTGCCACAGGGCTGCCTGTACCGCAGGCAAACGGCCGGAGCCGGCCCGGTTGGTCAGTGACAGTAGCGAGAACAGCAGGCCCGAGAGCAGTGCCCAGAGTAGGCCGCCGGTGGCTTCGCTGGCCAGATCGAATGCCGGCGTGACCAGTATCAGGCCGATGCTGACCAGCACGACCAATACCGCTTCGTTACGGCGGATTCGCTCGCGGAACAGCAGGCTTTCGAGGATCACCGTAAAGGCCGGGAAGCTGGCGAAGCCGAGGGTGGCGATGGCCACGCCGCCCACTTTGACGGCGATGAAGAAGCTGACCCAGTGGCCGGCCAGCAGCACGCCGCCGAGCAACAGGCGGCGCGCGTCCTGGCTGTTCAGGCGTTGCCAGCCCGGGCCGGCCAGGCTGACGAACAGGGCCAGGGCGAGTACGGCGAAGGCAGCGCGACCGAAGACGATGATCGCCGGGTTGGCGCTGGCAGCCAGTTTGCCGAAGACGCCGGTAAGGCCGAAGAACAGCGCGCCAATGTGCAGTGCGCCGAGGGCGGTGCGGTGGTTCATGGTAGTCCTTGATGAAGATCTCTACAGGCAGTGCCGGCCCTTTCGCGGGTAAACCCGCTCAGGTTGTGCACAACCTTCAGGGCTGCGGAAATCCTGTAGGAGCGGGTTTACCCGCGAAAGGGCCGGTAAAGGCAAAGTGTAAAGCCTCAGGCAAACACATTCTGTCGCAAGACTGCTGTCAGTTATCGCCAGGCTCTCGTCGCAAAGCCAACGGTGTACACCCGAACGCCCGCAGCATCGCCGCTGAAAAGGCACTTTGCGAGCTATACCCCACCTGCGCCGCAATTTCGCCCATCGGCAGCACGGTCTGCACGATTAGCCGCCGCGCCTTGAGCAAACGCCGCTGGCGAATGTAGTCCATCGGAGTCATCCCGCACTCTGCGGTAAAGCGCGCATGCAGTCGGGCAATGGACAGCCCGGCGATGCGCGCCAGGTCGGCAACCTGCAGCGGGTAGGCAGCATGCTGTTCGATATGCGCATCGAAGGCTGCGTAGGGCAGGCGCTGGCTGGTGTGCACGCTGGCTGCCGCCGTGGCGTTGAGGCTGGCCAGCAGCAGTGCCGCGCCTTGCCTGGCGATCAACGGGTCGTGCACGGGGCTGCTCGCCAGCCAGTCCACCAGTTGCTGCTGGCGCTCATCCAGGCATACGGCGACGGGGCGGTCGAGCAGGCGGCGGCTGGCATCGGCATGCTCACCCAGGTGCTCGTGCAGCCAAGGCTCCCCAGGCACATCAAGCACCAGGCAATCACTGCCGGCATCGCTGGCGCACGTGTGATGAGCACCCGCCGGGACCACCACCAGCCCCTGCCGATCGATCCCGGCGCCATGCCCCTGGACCTCGAACTCCAGGCGGCCGCGCAGGCCGAACACCAGTTGCGGGTGTTCGTGGCTGTGGGCGATCAGGCTGTCGCGGTAATGGCGCAGCGAGAGGATCGGGCCGGCGGTCATGGGGGCTTCCTCGCAGGGCGGGCGCCCATTGTGCCTCAATCCCTGCACGCCATCACTCGTCACTGTTTTGCCATGGCGCTGTCATGTACGCCTGCCAGTCTCCAGCAAACTGCGCCGGAGCCTGCCCATGACCCATGCCGAACTGTCCCGCCCCTCGCGCAAGCAACGCGTGCGTACCCTATGGATCTCCGACGTGCACCTGGGTACCCGCGACTGCCAGGCCGAACACCTGTCGCAATTTCTCAAGGGCTACCAGGCTGACCGTGTCTACCTGGTGGGCGATATCATCGATGGCTGGAAACTGCGCGGCGGGATCTACTGGCCGCAAGCTCACACCAACGTGATCCGCCGGCTGTTGACCATGAGCAAGCGCGGCACCGAGGTGATCTACGTCACCGGCAACCACGACGAATTCCTGCGCCGCTACTCAAAGCTGATTCTGGGCAACATTCAGCTGGTGGACGAGGCCGAGCACCTGACAGCCGATGGCCGCCGTCTGCTGGTTGTCCATGGCGATCAGTTCGATGTGATTACCCGTTACCACCGCTGGCTGGCGTTTCTGGGTGACCGCGCCTACGAATTCACCTTGGTGCTCAACCGCTGGCTCAACCACTGGCGTGCGCGGTATGGCTATGGTTACTGGTCGCTGTCTGCGTACCTGAAGCACAAGGTGAAAGGGGCGGTGAACTTCATCAGTGACTTCGAGAATGCCATTGCCCACGAGTGCACCCGCCGTGGTTTTCATGGGGTGGTGTGCGGGCATATCCATCATGCTGAAATCCGCAAGGTGGGTGAGGTGGACTACCTCAATTGCGGGGACTGGGTGGAATCGTGCACGGCACTGATCGAGCATTGGGACGGCAGTGTCGAACTGTATCGGCTGGCTGAGGCACAGGCAGCGGCGGCGTTGCGCGAGCCGGCTTAAGGGCCTCAGATGCTTACAGCCTGAGCTTGCCCAGCAGGATATCCCGGAACATCACGAAATCCCCGGCCAGGCTGTAAAGCGGATAGGTGAAGGTCGCTGGCCGGTTTTTCTCAAAAAAGAAATGCCCGACCCAGGCAAAGCCATAGCCGAACACCGGCACGGCCAGCAGCAGCAACCATTTGCCACTGCCAATGGTGTAGGCCAGCAGCGCTATCACCAGGCTGGTGCCGACGAAGTGCAGACGGCGGCAGGTGGGGTTGCTGTGCTCCCCAAGATAGTACGGATAGAACTCGGCAAAACTGCGAAACTGCGCTTTGCTGTTCATGGCAGTGCTCCGGGATTAATACTTCTGGACAAGATACACGGCGTGGAGCCTGATTCGAGTCTAGAGTGACTGACGGGGCCTACCAGTGACAATAGGCGCCAAATGAGTATCCTTGGGGTTCACCGCAGGAGCGGTCGGTAAAAGAAGCCTGTCATGAGCGAAAGAACAACGTCAGCCAGTTGGGCATCAGGGATCGTGAAGGCACTTGAACTGGAAGGGCTGGATTGCAGAGCCATGTTCAAGCAGTTGGGGCTGGACTTTGCCGCCCTCGATGACCCTGATGCACGTTTCCCTCAAGATTCCATGACCCGCCTCTGGCAACTGGCGGTGGAGCTGTCGGGCAATGAGGCCATCGGCCTGAACATGGCACGGGTGGTCCGCCCGGCGTCGTTCCATGTGGTGGGCTATGCGTTGATGTCAAGCCGCACCCTGGCCGAGGGCTTCGAGCGCCTGGTGCGCTACCAGCGCATCATCGCCGAAAGCTCCGACCTCAGTTTCGTCCTTGGCGCCGAGGGCTATTCGCTGATTCTGACCGTGCATGGCGACCACCTGCCGCCGACCCGGCACAGCGCCGAAGCGTCGCTGGCCTGTGCGCTGGCGCTGTGCAAATGGCTCAGTGGCCGGCCGGTACAGCCGCGGCGGGTACTGGTGCAGGGGCCGCAGCCGAAGAATGTCGAGCCTTACAAGGTGGCGTTCCATTCGCCGCTGGTATTCGGTGCCCCGCATGATGCGCTGGTGTTCGAGCGGGCCGACATGGAGGCGCCGCTGCCGACCGCCAACGAGGCCATGGCGGTGCTGCACGACCGGTTTGCCGGCGAGTACCTGGCACGCTTTTCCGAAAGCCGGGTCAGCCACCGCGTGCGCCAGGTGTTGTGCCGCATCCTGCCGCAGGGTGAGCCCAAGCGCGAAACCCTGGCCCAGGCCCTGCACCTGTCGCAGCGCACCTTGCAACGGCGGCTGCAGGAGGAAGGCACCAGCTTCCAGACCTTGCTTGACGACACCCGCCGCGAGCTGGCCGAACAGTACCTGGCCCAGCCGGGCATGACCTTGCTGGAAACCGCCTACCTGCTGGGCTTTGCCGACCCCAGCAACTTCTATCGGGCGTTCCGTCGTTGGTTCGATGCCACGCCCAGCGAGTACCGCGCACGCCTGGGCACGGAAGGCGAAGCGCTCAGTGACGCCAGAACGCCGGCATGCACAACACCAGCACCGTGATGATTTCCAGGCGACCCAGCAGCATGCCGGTCGCCAGAATCCATTTGGCCGCGTCAGGCAGCGTGGCGTAGTTGCCCGACGGGCCGATCACTTCGCCCAGGCCCGGGCCTACACCCGAAACCGTGCCCGCGGCGCCGGTCAGCGCGGTCATCCAGTCCACGCCCAGCAGCGACAGCAGCAGCGCCATGACACAGATGGTGATGGCGAAGAAGAACGAGAACGTCAGGATCGAACGCACGATGTCTTCATCGAGGCGATGGCCGTTGTATTTCTGCTTGATCACCGCGCGCGGGTGAATCAGCTGGTTGAGGCTGGCCTTCAGCAGGATGTAGGCCACCTGGAAGCGGAAAATCTTGATACCGCCTGCGGTCGAGCCGGAGCAGCCGCCAACGAAGCCCAAGTAGAAGAACAGCATCAGCGAGAAGTTGCCCCACAGGCTGTAGTCACCCAGGGAGAAGCCGGTGGTGGTGACCACTGAGGTCACGTTCAGCGCTACATGGCGCAAGGCATCGAGCCAGTGCAGATCGGTGCTGTACCAATACCAGGTGCCCAACACCAGCCAGGTGGCCACCAGCATGCCCAGCAAACCTTGCACCTGCTGGTCGCGGATCAGCGCCTTGCGGTTGCCACGCAGGGTAGCTACGTAAAGGGTGAACGGCAGGCTGCCCATGATCATCACCACCACCGCAACCCAGTGCACGGCCGGGATATCCCATTTCGCCAATGACTGGTCGGAGGTGGAGAAACCGCCGGTAGAGATAGCCGACATGGCGTGGTTGATTGCATCGAACGGGCTCATGCCCGCCCACCAGAAGGCCAGCGCGCCCAGTATCGAGAAGCCGACGTAAACCCCCACGATCGACTTGGCGACCATGTGCGACCGCGGCATGACCTTTTCCGAGCGGTCGGACGATTCGGTCTGGAACAGGCGCATGCCGCCGATGCGCAGCAGCGGCAGGATCGCCACCGCCATGGCGATGAAGCCGATACCGCCGAGCCAGTGCAGCATCGAACGCCACATCAGGATGCCCGGCGACATGTTATCGAGCCCGCTGAGCACGGTGGCGCCGGTGGCGGTGATGCCTGACATGCTTTCGAAGAAGGCGTCTGTGTAGCTGATGTGCTGGGTCAGCAGGAACGGTAGCGCGGCGAACACGCACACCACCAGCCAACTGCTGACGGTCAGCAGGTACATGTCGCGCGGGCGCAGGTGTACATGCTCCGGGCGCCCCTGCACCACCAGGGCCAAGCCGGCGATGAAGGTGATCAGGCTCGACCAGAGAAACGACGGCATGTCGCCGGTGCGCTCGAAGATCACCAGGGTCGCCATGGGCACGGCCATGCTCACGGCCAGCGTAATCAGGAAGATGCCGATGATGAAACCAATAATCCTTAAGGTCGGCAACGCCATGTGATCTGCTCAGACTCGAAACGGAAGGGCGCCATTCTACCTATGGGTCCGGTGATGTAAACGCTAGAATGGCCGCACATTCAACTGCCAGGAGGGTAGCCGATGGAGGCTCTCGACGCATTGCTCAACCGTGTTTCCGTGCCACGCCTGACCGACCCGGCGCCCAATGCCGCCCAGCGTGAGGCGCTGTTCCAGGCTGCCCTGCGCGCCCCGGACCACGGCCAGCTGCGGCCGTGGCGTTTTCTTACCATTGAAGGCCAGGGCCGCGAGAAGCTCGGCGAGCTGTTCGCCGAAGCCTTGCAGCACAAGGGCGATGCCAGCCAGGCGGCAATGGACAAGGCCCGTGCCATGCCGCTGCGGGCGCCATTGTTGATCGTGGTGGTGGCCAGGTTGCAGGACCACTTCAAGGTGCCCAAGTCCGAGCAGCGTCTGGCCGCAGGCTGTGCAGCGCACGGCATTCTGATTGCTGCGCATGCGCAGGGGATCGGCGCGGTGTGGCGTACCGGTGACATGGCCTTCGATGCCCATGTGCACAAGGGGTTGGGGTTGGCCGAGAACGAGGAGCTGATCGGCTACCTGTACGTCGGCACGCCGCTGACCGAGCCGCGGACGGCGCCGGTGCTGGAAACTGCCGATTTCGTCAGTGGCTGGGGTGAGTAAGGCTGCCTTGGACTGATTGATGTATCAAGGCTTCCGGCCTCTTCGCGGGTAAACCCGCTCCTGCAACGGCATCTACATCCCCTGTAGGAGCGGGTTTACCCGCGAAGAGGCCAGGCGCCGTTACACCCATCAACTGCCTGCTGCTTCAGCCAAGGGCAACTCCAGCCTGGCCACAAACCCACCCTGTGGATGATTTTCCAGCACCAGGCTACCGCCATGGCGCTCCGCTGCCTTGCGTGCAATCGCCAGCCCCAGGCCATGCCCCGGCGCTGCCTGCCCCGGCGCGCGGAAGAACGGCTCGCCCAGTTGCGCCAGGTGCTCCGCTGCCGCCCCAGGCCCATGGTCACGTACGCTGATCACGATACGGTCCTGCTCACGTGCGGCGCTGACCTCGATCGGCTGGCCGGCCGGGTTGAAGCGCAGGGCATTGCGCAGCAGGTTGTCCACGGCCCGCTCTATCAGCGTTGGCCAACCCTGCAAGCTCAACCCCGGCTGCGCCTCCAGGCGCACGTCCTGCTCCGGCGCGCTCAACAGGGCGTCCTTGCGTACGCTGCCGAGCAAGGCATTGATGTCGACTGGTTCGGCATGAGCCTGTTCGGCATCCACTCGGGCCAGGGCAAGGATTTCGCTGATCAGGTCTTCCAGACGGTCGCATTCGCGGGTCAGGCGCGGCCACAGCGCTTGCCGCTGCTCAGGCTCGGCGCGTTCGGCCAAGGCCAGGGCGATACGCAGCCTGGCCAGCGGCGAGCGCAGTTCGTGGGATACATCGCGTAGCAGCTGGCGCTGGCTGCCAATGGTGCTTTGCAGGCGTGCGCCCATCTTGTTGAAGTCCTTGGCCAGCACGCCAAACTCGTCGCGCCGCGCTGCCAGCCGTGCCAGGCTGTTCTGCTGATAGGTGGTCTGGCCCAGGTCGTGTACGGCGCTGCGCAGGCGGCTTAGCGGGCGGGTGATGGACAGCGTCACCAGCAGGCTGAACAGGGTCAGCACGACCAAGGCAATGCCCAGTGCGCTGAGCGGCCACAGCAGGCTCTCGCGGTGCCAGGCATCCAGCGCCGGGTGGGGGATGCGGTAGATCAGCAAGTAGGTTTCGCCGGTGTCGGGGCTGGTGTATTCCTCGGTCAGCCGGCGCCATGGCAAGCGCCGCTGGTCATTGTGCTGGCGCGCTTCGAGGGCTGCCGCACGGCGTGGGAAGGTACCGGGCACCAAGGCCTCACCGCTGTCGTCCAGCACCTGCACGTCGATCTTGTAGCGGTTCTTGCGTCGTTCCAGAAAGTGCTGTGCCGCATCCAGTCCTTCCCGCTCGTAGTGCTTGGCCCACTTGCTGGCCAAGGTATTCAGGCCCGGGTGGCGGCTGAGGATCCAGGCGTCCTGGTTGAGCATGTGCCCGAGCAGGATCGACAGGCCTGCGACCAGGGTGATGGCCAGCCAGAAACTGGCCAGGATGCGCCAGAACAGTGAACGCAAGTGCACCTCCTAAACGGGAAAAGCCCGGCCCGCAGTGATGCGGGCCGGGCACGGGGCGGACAGCTTACTGGGCCTTGGCGCCTTTTTCAGCTTTCCAGGCCTTGAACTCCTGCCACTCGGCTTTCTTGGCGGCGCGTTCCTTTTGCAGTTCATCGAACTTCTTCTGCTGGTCAGGCTTGAGCAGGTTGCGCACCGCGCTGTCGGTCTTGTCGCGGCTGGCTTTCAGCTCGTCCTTCATGGCCTTCTGGTCGGCGGCCGGCAGCTTGGACAGGTAGCGCTCGGTGATGTCGCGGCGCTGCTGCATCTGCTCGCCCATCAGCTTGCCGATCTGCTGGCGCTGCTCGCGGCTCAGGTCCAGTTGGTGGAAAGGCGCATCACCGCGATGATGCGGGCCGTCGTGGCGCGGGCCGCCGTCAGGCATGGCCATGGCAACGGTCGGCAGAGCGGCAGCGAACATCAGGGCGATAAGGGTCTTGCGCATGGTGTCTCTCCTTTACATGGGCCGGTGATTACCGGATGAGCACAGTCTAGGGAGATCACCGTCAAGCGCAGTCAGGGGATGGTAAAGGCAAAGTAAAGATGAGTGGCCCGTGCAGGCGCGGCCTTGTACCGCGAATGAGGCGCGCAGCTTTACAGGCAGTAGTAATAGCCACGGCTACGCAGCGCCACGATGCGTGGACGGCCATCGGCGTGTGGGCCGATCTTCTTGCGAAGGTTGCTGACATGCATGTCCAGGCTGCGGTCGTACAGGGTCAGCTTGCGGCCCAGGCCGATCTGCGCCAGTTCCTGTTTGTCCAGCGGCTCGCCGGGCTGACGCAGCAGCGCTTCAAGAATACGGCTTTCGGACAGGGTCAGGGTCATTTCGCGGCCATCGATGCTGGCCACACCCCGCGCAGGGCTGTAGACCAGGTCACCCAATTCCATCTGGCTGGTCGTGGCGGTGGGGTGGCTGCGGCGCAGTACCGCGCGCAGGCGGGCAGTGAGCTCACGCGGGTCGCAGGGTTTTGCCAGGTAATCGTCGGCGCCCAGTTCCAGGCCGAGAATGCGGTCCAGCGGCTCGCCGCGGGCTGACAGCATCAGCACCGGCAGCTCGGCATGCTGGCTGCGCAACTGCTTGAGAAGCTCCAGGCCGCTGCCGTCGGGCAACATCACATCCAATACCACGGCAGCAGGCGCATGCTCGGCCAAGGCCTGGCGAGCGCTCTGGCCATCGTGGCAGGCACGCACGGAAAACCCTTCCTGGGTCAGCCAGCTGCCGAGCAGCTCGCACAGTTCCTGGTCATCATCAATCAGTAACAGCTCGCTCATGACTCACTCAATTCAACCATTTACGGCGGTGATTCGGTCCGCCACTGGCAAAGATACCGCAGACTGATGACCTGAGTATAACTGCTGGTACCGCGTGGCCCTCTTCGCGGGTGAACCCGCGCCTACAAGGGTCTGTGTCCAACCACCGAGATGTGTCCACCACCAATCTGTGTAGGAGTGGGTTCACCCGCGAATACGGTAGCGGCGGCAACGGTGAGCGGCGGGTGGAGATTGGCCAGCAGGCCCGGCCCTTTCGCGGGTGAACCCGCTCCTACAAGGGTCTGTGTCCAACCACCGAGATG
The DNA here is from genome assembly GCF_017875935.1 of Pseudomonas sp. BP6. Classification (NCBI taxonomy): domain Bacteria; kingdom Pseudomonadati; phylum Pseudomonadota; class Gammaproteobacteria; order Pseudomonadales; family Pseudomonadaceae; genus Pseudomonas; species Pseudomonas sp. BP6. Next base: position 3,712,309 of record NZ_JAGINI010000001.1, on the reverse strand, counting down.
TGTCCACCACCAATCTGTGTAGGAGCGGGTTTACCCGCGAATACGGTAGCGGCGTCAACGGTGAACGGCGGGTGGAGATTGGCCAGCAGGCCCGGCCCTTTCGCGGGTGAACCCGCTCCTACAAGGGTCTGTGTCCAACCACCGAGATGTGTCCACCACCAATCTGTGTAGGAGCGGGTTTACCCGCGAATACGGTAGCGGCGGCAACGGTGAACGGTGGGTGGAGATTGGCCGGCAGGCCCGGCCCTTTCGCGGGTGAACCCGCTCCTACAGCGGTCTGTGTCCAACCACCGAGATGTGTCCACCACCAAATCTGTGTAGGAGCGGGTTTACCCGCGAATACGGTAGCGGCGGCAACGGTGAACGGTAGGTGGAGATTGGCCAGCAGGCCCGGCCTCTTCGCGGGTGAACCCGCTCCTACGGGCGATGGCACAGGTCCGAAGGTTTGTGGGTACCTTGTAGCGAAAAGGGCCGTGCCGTCTCAGGTCAAGGCAGTACTTGCTTGAACGGCTTGACCACAACCTTGTCGTACACGCCGGCAGCGATGTACGGGTCGGCATCGGCCCAGGTCTGCGCGGCTGCCAGCGACTCGAATTCGGCAACGATCAGGCTACCGCTGAAACCCGCTTCGCCCGGGTCGTTGCTGTCGATGGCCGGGTGCGGGCCCGCCAGCACCACGCGGCCTTCGGCCTTGAGCTGCTGCAGGCGTTCGATGTGCGCCGGGCGGGCAGCCAGGCGCTTTTCCAGGGAGTTTGCGACGTCGCTGGCGATAATGGCGTAGAGCATGTCAATCCTTGGGTTTGGAGGTAGAAGGGTCATCGTGCAGGTGGCGCGACAGGTACACGCCTTGCACCACCAGGAAAATCACGGTCATGCCCAGGCTGCCGAACACCTTGAAATCCACCCAGAAGTCCTGGAAGGTGAAGGCGACGAACAGGTTGGCCGCGCCGCAGAACAGGAAGAAAGCGATCCAGGCCAGGTTCAGGCGCGTCCAGATGGCATCAGGCAGGGTCAGGGCGTGGCCCATGATGCGCTTGATCAGCACCCGGTCGCCGATGAGATGGCTGCCGGCAAAGCCCAGGGCAAACAGCCAGTTCACGACGGGCGCTTTCCATTTGAGGAAGGTTTCGCTGTGGAAGGTCAGGGTCAGGCCACCGAACACCAGGCAGGCGATCAGCGTCAGCCACTGGCCCTTTTCCAGCTTGCGCTGGCGCAGGAACAGAGCGCCGTAAACGACCAGCGAGCTGATGATCAGCATGGCCGTGGCGCTGTAGATGCCGCCCAATTCGAAGTGATGGCCGGCGACTTCCATGGGGCGCGGGTCGAGCTTGTAGACGATGAAGAACAGCAGCAGTGGGATGAAATCGATGAATTGTTTCACAATGGCAGCCAGAATCGGGATGTGACGGCATAATAACAAACATCGATTCCAGCGAAAGCGCTCCTCCATGAATGTTGATCTGCACTGTCACAGCACGGCCTCCGACGGCGCCCTGTCGCCTTCCGTACTGGTTGCCCGGGCCCATGAACACGGGGTGCAAGCACTGGCGCTGACCGACCATGACACCCTCGAGGGCCTGGCCGAAGCGCGCCAGGCCTGCGCTGACCTGGGGATGCACTGGGTTAGCGGGGTGGAGCTGTCTTGCACGTGGGGCGGCGCGACCATCCATGTGCTGGGCTATGACTTCCCGCTCGACGCACCGCCGTTGCTGGCGGCAATCCAAGCGTTGCACCGCGGCCGCTGGCTGCGTGCCGAAGAAATCGACAAACGGCTGGCGGCCAAGGGCATGCCCGGCACGCTTGAAGGCGCGCGCGCCGTGCAACACGAACTGGGTGACAGCGGCAACGCCCCGGCGCGGCCGCATTTTGCCGAATATCTGGTGCGTGCCGGCCACGTCAAGGACCGTGGCGAAGCGTTTCGCAAGTGGCTGGGCGCCGGCAAGCTGGGCGACGTCAAGCAGCACTGGCCGACGCTCGACGAAACCGTTGCCACGCTGAGGCAGTCCAACGCCTGGGTGAGCCTGGCGCACCCCATGCACTACGACCTGACCCGCAGCAAGCGCAGGCGGCTGATTGCCGACTATATTCAGGCAGGAGGGCAGGCGCTTGAAGTGGTCAACGGGATGATGCCTGCCGAGCAAGTGGGCACCATGTCCATCCTTGCCCGTGAGTTCGGCCTGCTGGCAAGCGCTGGCAGTGACTTCCACGGCCCCGGCACCTGGGGCGAGATCGGTGCCTATCGGCCTTTGCCCGAGGATCTGCCACCTTTGTGGCGTCGATTCAGCCATGAACAGCCTTTGGCGCTATGAACAGGACGACTACGTGAGCCAATTTTTCCAGATTCATCCGGAGAACCCACAGGCGCGCCTGATAAAACAGGCCGTCGAGATCATCCGCAAGGGGGGCGTGGTGGTGTATCCGACGGATTCGGCCTATGCGCTGGGTTGCCAGATAGGCGACAAATCGGCAATCGAGCGGGTGCGGCGCCTGCGCGGGCTGGACAAGTCGCACAACTTCACCCTGATGTGCTGCGACATGTCGCAACTGGGGTTGTATGCCAAGGTCGATACCGGCACCTTCCGCTTGCTGAAGGCGCATGTGCCGGGGCCTTACACCTTCATTCTCAACGGCACGCGTGAAGTGCCGCGCCTGCTGTTGCACGATAAGCGTCGCACCATCGGGCTGCGTGTGCCGGACCACGCCATCACCTTGGCCTTGCTGGCCGAGTTGGGCGAGCCACTGATGAGCGTAAGCCTGATCCTGCCGGGTGACAGCGAGCCGATGACCGACCCTTACGAGATCCGTGAACGGCTGGAGCACCATGTCGACCTGGTGATCGATGGCGGGTTCGGCGACCTCAAGGCGTCGACCATCATCGACCTCTCCGGCGACGAACCGGAACTGATCCGCGAAGGTTGTGGCGACCCCACGCCATTCCTGGTCAACGCGTGAGCCAGCTGGAAGCGCCTGAGGCGCCGGCCGAACGGGTCGAGGAGCCTCGGCAACTGCAGTTGGCGCTGGTCTATGGCGAAGCCCTGACCGAGCTGCCGCTGGACTTGTACATCCCGCCGGACGCCCTTGAAGTCATCCTCGAAGCTTTCGAAGGCCCGCTGGACCTTTTGCTGTACCTGATCCGCAAGCAGAACATTGACATTCTCGACATCCCTGTCGCCGAGATCACCCGGCAGTACATGGGCTATGTAGAGCTGATGAAAAGCGTGCGCCTTGAGCTGGCCGCCGAATACCTGGTGATGGCTGCCATGCTTGCCGAGATCAAGTCGCGCATGCTGCTGCCGCGCTCCGCCGACGTCGAGGAGGAGGAGGGTGACCCACGCGCCGAGCTGATCCGTCGCCTGCAGGAGTACGAGCGCTTCAAGGCCGCCGCCGAGGGCATCGACGAGTTGCCGCGGGTCGGACGCGAGGTGGTGGTACCGCGCCTGGAGGCGCCGCAGGCCAAGGTACGCAAGCTGTTGCCTCAGGTCAGCCTGGAAGAGCTGCTGGTGTCCATGGCTGAGGTGATGCGCCGCAACGACCTGTTCGAAAGCCATCAGATCACCCGTGAGACCTTGTCCACCCGCGAGCGCATGAGCCAGGTGCTGGAGCGCCTCAAGGGCGGTGCCTTTGTGCCGTTCATCGCGCTGTTTGCTGCCGAGGAGGGCAAGCTCGGTGTGGTGGTGACCTTCATGGCCATTCTCGAACTGGTGAAGGAATCGCTGATCGAACTTGTGCAGAATGAACCTTTCGCCGCCATTCACGTGCGGCTTCGCCCGGCGCCAGTTGAAGAACCCGATGAACCTGAATGAACCACGCGACCTGGCGTCGCTGATCGAAGCCTTCTTGCTCGCTTCGGGCAAGCCGCAATCCCTGGAACGCCTGTACGAGCTGTTCGAGGAAGCCGAGCGCCCTGAGCCCAAGGTGTTCAGGCGGGCCCTGGAGGTGCTGGGCAAGTCGTGCGATGGCCGTGCCTTCGAGCTCAAGGAGGTGGCCAGCGGCTATCGCCTGCAGATCCGCGAGGCGTATGCCCCTTGGGTCGGGCGCCTGTGGGAAGAGCGCCCGCAGCGCTATTCGCGGGCGCTGCTTGAGACGCTGGCCCTGATTGCCTACCGCCAGCCGATCACCCGTGGTGAAATCGAGGACGTGCGGGGCGTTGCGGTGAACAGCAATATCATCAAGACCATGATGGAGCGCGAGTGGATTCGCGTGGTCGGCTACCGCGAAGTGCCCGGCCGGCCGGCGATGTTCGCTACCACCAAAGCGTTTCTCGACCATTTCAACCTCAAGAGCCTTGAGGACCTGCCGGCATTGGCCGAGCTGCGCGAAATGGAACCAGAGCCGCAACTCGACCCGGATGATGCGCCGGTGCCTGCGCACCTGCAGGCGTTGGCGGATGCCAGCCTTGGGGAGGAGGAGGTTGGTGAGCCGAAAGAGGAGACCAGCTTCCGTAGCCTGTTGGTGGAGCTGGATGCCATGGAAGACGGTTTGAAAACCGATTTTGATGATTTGCGGGGAGAAGAGCCTGAGCCTTCGGTGGAGGAAGAGAACAAGGCACAGCCCTGATTGATCTGCGGCCTGCGCTGGCCTCTTCGCGGGCAAGCCCGCTCCCACAGGGGGATCACAGCTCCTGAAGATTGCGTGTACCTGTAGGCGGCTTGCCCGTGAAGAGGCCAGCACAAAGCCCACTGGGCAGAAAATCATACCCAGCCCAACAAAACCCTCTACCCTCCAGTGCGTTCGCCTGATGAACCGCGTATGATGCGCGGCCTTTTGGCGCGTTCGTCGCCAGAACCCTGTTTTCATTCCTACACCGGGAGGTGCCCAGATGAGTGAGCAAGACCTGAAAGAAACCGAAATCACCCCGCCATCCGGCGAAAAGCTGCAGAAAGTGCTGGCGCGCATTGGCGTGGGCTCGCGGCGTGATGTCGAGGCCTGGATCAGCCAGGGTCGCATCAAGGTCAACGGCGTCGAGGCCACCCTTGGCCAGCGCGTCGACCTGCACGACGCCATTGCCGTGGACGGCAAGCTGATCAAGCGCGAGGAGGCCGCCGAGGCCACCCGCCGGGTGATCATGTACAACAAGCCCGACGGCGAAATCTGCACCCGGGACGACCCGGAAGGCCGCCCGACCGTGTTCGACCGTTTGCCACGGCCGAAAGAAGGCCGCTGGATCAACATCGGCCGCCTCGACATCAACACCACTGGCTTGCTGCTGTTCACCACCGACGGTGAGCTGGCCAACCGCCTGATGCACCCGTCCTACGAGATGGACCGTGAGTACGCGGTACGTGTGCGTGGTGAAGTCGACGACGAGATGATCGAGCGCCTGAAAGCCGGCGTAATGCTGGAAGATGGCCCGGCCAAATTCACCGACATCCAGAAGGCCCCGGGTGGCGAAGGCTTCAACCACTGGTACCACTGCGTGGTGATGGAAGGACGTAACCGTGAGGTGCGCCGCCTGTGGGAATCCCAGGGCATGGTAGTCAGCCGCCTGAAGCGTGTGCGTTTTGGCCCGGTGTTCCTCAATTCCGACCTGCCGATGGGCCGCTGGCGCGAAATGACCCAGGGCGAAATCGACATCCTCGCCGCCGAAGTCGGCCTGCAGCCGGTCGCGCTGCCAGCCATGAAGCTCAAGGCCAAGGACAAGATGGAGCGCCTGCAGCGCAAGTCGACCCGTCCGCTGGGCCGTGGCGAGCGCGTGCGCAACCTGCGCCCGGCACACGAAGGTGCCGCCACTGGCGAACGTCCGGCGCGTCAGCCGCGTGAAGAAGCTCCACGTAAAACCAACCGTGGCAGCACGGTGGCTGAGCGCCCGAGCGAGATGCGCAAGCGTCCGGGCAAGCCTGATGGTGACAAGCCGGCAGGCCGTGGTCGCGGCAAGCCGCGTGGCTGATTAGCCAGTGTGACAATCAAGGAACCAGCCTTCGGGCTGGTTTTTTATGCCTGCGAGAATCCGGCCAAGCGGCCCAAGATATTGAACAAAAAGAATTTTCCGGACGACTGGCAAGTTCTTGAACCGTCCTGTAAAGAAATCTGTACAAATATGGCCGTTTTCAGTCCGCATTTCAGATCAAGCCCGATCGTGTAAACAAACCTTGCCGGCGTTCATGCACCAAAGCCGTCGCCATGACGCCAGCCACCCTTGCCCAAACCCCCGTCCCCACGGTGTTATAGCCGCCATTGCCTTGTGCAGGAGCCCGCCCACCGAGCCGGGCTGACAAAACAACAAATGGAGGCGCCATGTACGCCGATCACTCCGCCTTTGAAGGCCTGTACCACAGGAACGCTGCGTTTTTTCCCGAGGAAACGATGCAACGCGTTGACGCCTGCGCGTTTGCAGGGGTATACAGTGCGCCGCGTTTTACCTGTGACTCTCTTGCGTACCGCGCACTCTTGATCACGCCTGGTTGACCCGCTCCGGCGGCACCTGAGGTCAAGAAACCCAAGGTAACCACCTTGCCCATTCCGCTGCGCCACGAGCGCGGTGGGTCCGATTCCGTCACAGATAAAAACAATGCAGGTGACTTCGTTCATGAGTGGACAAAACATGCATTCAGGCGAGCTAAAGCGGGGCCTGAAGAACCGCCATATCCAGTTGATCGCCCTCGGCGGTGCGATTGGTACCGGCCTGTTCCTTGGCTCGGCAGGCGTGATGAAATCCGCCGGCCCGTCGATGATCCTTGGCTACGCCATCTGCGGCTTCATCGCCTTCATGATCATGCGCCAGCTGGGTGAAATGATCGTCGAAGAGCCGGTGGCCGGCTCGTTCAGCCATTTCGCCCACAGCTACTGGGGTGGTTTCGCCGGCTTCCTGTCGGGTTGGAACTGCTGGGTGCTGTATATCCTGGTGGGTATGTCGGAGCTTTCGGCGGTCGGTAAGTATGTCCACTACTGGTGGCCGGAGATCCCCACCTGGGTCACGGCGGCAGCCTTCTTCGTGCTGATCAACGCCATCAACCTGATGAACGTGAAGTTCTTCGGTGAAGCCGAATTCTGGTTCGCCATCATCAAAGTGGTCGCCATCGTCAGCATGATCGGCCTGGGTGCCTACCTGCTGACCAGCGGCAGCGGCGGCCCTGAAGCCACCGTGGCCAACCTGTGGTCACACGGCGGCTTCTTCCCCAATGGCGTCAGCGGGCTGGTAATGGCCTTGGCTTTCATCATGTTTTCCTTTGGTGGCCTGGAAATGCTTGGCTTCACCGCCGCCGAGGCGGACAAGCCAAAGACTGTGATCCCCAAAGCGATCAACCAGGTCATCTACCGTATCCTGATCTTCTATGTCGGTGCCCTGGTGGTGCTGCTGTCGCTGACCCCGTGGGACACCCTGGTCGCCAGCATCGACGCCTCGGGTGGCAGCTATGGCAGCAGCCCGTTCGTGCAAGTGTTCTCGCTGCTGGGCAGTGACGTGGCTGCCAACCTGCTGAACTTCGTGGTGCTGACTGCGGCGCTATCGGTGTACAACAGCGGCACATACTGCAACGCCCGCATGCTGCTGGGTATGGCCGAGCAGGGCGATGCCCCGGCGTCGCTGGCCAAGGTCGACAAGCGTGGCGTGCCAGTGCGTTCGATCCTGGTGTCGGCTGCCGTGACCTTCGTCGCGGTGCTGCTGAACTACCTGATGCCGCAAAACGCGCTGGAACTGCTGATGTCGCTGGTCGTGGCCACCCTGGTGATCAACTGGGCGATGATCAGCTACTCGCACCTGAAGTTCCGTCAGCACCTCGACCGTACCGGCCAGAAGCCGCTGTTCAAGGCGCTGTGGTACCCGTACGGCAACTATGTGGTGCTGGCCTTCGTGGTGCTGATTCTGGGCATCATGCTGATGATCCCGGGTATCCAGGTGTCGGTGTATGCGATCCCGGTGTGGCTGCTTGCGATGTTGGTGGTGTACATGGTCAAGTCGCGTCGCCAGGTGAATGCGGGCGGTGCTGTTGAGACTGTCGCCAAGTAAGGCGCCATAAGTGGTAGGCGAAAACCCGGAGTCAGGTGACTGGCTTCGGGTTTTTTGTTGCCTGTGCGGGCCTGTTCGCGGGTGAACCCGCTCCTACAACGACCTGGTATGCCTGAGGCTTGCGTAACCCTTGTAGGAGCGGGTTTACCCGCGAATACGGTAGCGGCGGCAACGGTGAGCGGCGGGTGGAGATTGGCCAGCAGGCCCGGCCCTTTCGCGGGTGAACCCGCTCCTACAACGACCTGGTATGCCTGAGGCTTGCGTAACCCTTGTAGGAGCGGGTTTACCCGCGAATACGGTAGCGGCGGCAACGGTGAGCGGCGGGTGGAGATTGGCCAGCAGGCCCGGCCCTTTCGCGGGTGAACCCGCTCCTGCAACGACCTGGTATGCCTGAGGCTTGCGTAACCCTTGTAGGAGCGGGTTTACCCGCGAATACGGTGGTGGCGGCAACGGTGAGCGGCAGGTGGAGACTGGCCAGCAGGCCCGGCCCTTTCGCGGGTGAACCCGCTCCTACAACGACCTGGTATGCCTGAGGCTTGCGTAACCCTTGTAATCGATGGACTCGCCCCCGCCGAGGCATCACAGTGCCACGGTGGTGTTCGAAGAAGCCAACGGCAGCGAGGGCGAGACCATGAAAAAGCATAGTTCGAAACACGATTCCCTGTCTTCCACTGATGTGGAGCTTTGCACAACCATCTGCGTAGACCTGGCCAAACAGGTCTTCCAATTAGCAGGCGAGGACGCTACTGGGCGGGTGATCTACGAAGATCGCATCAAATCCCGCCAAGCGTTCCATGATTTCCTGCTCAGGCTGCCAACTACCGTGGCCGTCTTGATGGAGTGCGGTCCAGGTGCACAAGCCTGGGCCAGACTGCTGCAGGCCAAAGGTAATCCGGTTCGCATCCTGCCGGCGCAACGTGTCGCCGAACATCGCAGCGGTGCAAAGAACGATCGTAACGACTGCTATGCCATTTTGCGTGCCGGTCGCGATACGAGCATCGCTTCGATACCGATCAAGAGCACCACAGCACTGGCTATTCAAGCGCTGCACCGTATCCGGCGCGGTAACATCAAGCGACATACCGCGCTGGGTAATCAGATCCGTGGTTTGCTACTTGAGCATGGCGTATCCATGCCCCAGGGTGATGCCGCGATCAATAAGCATGTGCCTCAGGCGCTTGAGGATGCTTCCTTGCCTCTGCCCGACCTGTTGCGCGAGTTGCTCGATGAGTTGCTGATGGACTGGTTGTCTCTAGGTGAACGCATAACGGTGCTGAGCCGACGGCTCGAAGCGACTGCCCAAGAGGATAAAGTCGCTCAGCGACTGATCACCATTCGCGGCGTCGGCCCTATCATTGCCACGGCGATCGTGGCGAAACAGACCGAACCCAGCCGCTTCGCCAGTGGCCGAATGTATGCCGCCTTCTTCGGTATCGTGCCCGATCAGCACAGCAGCGGAAACAAAATCAGATTGGGCAAGATGAGCAAGCGCGGTGACGGCTACATACGCAGCCTGATGATCCAGGGCGCGCATGCCGTCTTGAGTCAGTTAAGGCCTGATTCCGATCAGCCAGATGATCGCCGCCTCTTGCGCTGGCTATCCCGCCTTGGGCGCAAGGAGGCGGCGATCAGGCTGGCTAATCGAAATCTGCGGATTATCTGGGCCCTGTTACAGAGCGATCAGGTTTACCAACGCAAACCGAACGAAAAACCGGAGGCGGCTATGAGCCTCTGACCAACCGGGTAATGCCACCGGGGCGCTAGGCGCTCCAACCCCTGCTAGTGAACATTGACCCTAGGTAAGACCGTCGCAGACCGATGCCTCCGCTCCTACAGGCTGATAGTGGCCTCAATGTAAACGGCACACTGCGAGCTCACCACGATGTTGGCCAGAAGCAAAAAGCTTCCTCGAATAGGCCTGATACATAGATGCAACCGGGTTCCTATGTTCAAAAAGCAGCTAGACAGTGTGGGCGAGTCCATACATAGGAGCGGGTTTACCCGCGAATACGGTAGCGGCGGCAACGGTGAGCGGCGGGTGGAGATTGGCCAGCAGGCCCGGCCCTTTCGCGGGTGAACCCGCTCCTACGACGACCTGGTATGCCTGAGGCTTGCGTAACCCTTGTAGGAGCGGGTTTACCCGCGAATACGGTGGTGGCGGCAACGGTGAGCGGCAGGTGGAGACTGGCCAGCAGGCCCGGCCCTTTCGCGGGTAAACCCGCTCCTGCAACGACCTGGTATACCTGAGGCTTGCGTAACCCTTGTAGGAGCGGGTTTACCCGCGAATACGGTAGCGGCGGCAACGGTGAGCGGCAGGTGGAGATTGGCCAGCAGGCCCGGCCCTTTCGCGGGTAAACCCGCTCCTACAGGTACAGCGTTGCCCTCAGATCAGGTGACCCCGCCAAAAATCAGATCTGCTCCAGCAACCACCCTCTGAATGCCCGCAACGATGGCAGCGCCTCATTCCTTGGCGGGTAGATCAGGTAATAACTGCGCTGGCTGGCAAACGCCACACCCGGGCTGTACAGCTCCCCCTTGGCCAGTTCCTCCTCCACCAATATGCGCGGCACCAGCCCGATTCCGATCCCGGCACGTACCGCCTGGATCAGGTGCGAGGTCAGCTCGAAGCTAGGCCCCAGCCGCATCGCCCGATGCGGCAGGCCATGATGGGTAAACCACTCGCCCCACGCATGCGGGTTGTTGGCCACATTCAGCAGCACCTCTTCGCTGATCCTGGCCGGGCTCCAGCCCTGGCTGTCGGCACCGGCTTCCGGCGGCAAGATCACCACCAGTTCCTCGGCATGCAGGCGATGGCAGACAAGCCCCGGCAAGTCGTGGCTGGCCACGCCGATGGCGGCATCGATTTCGCTGGTGTCGAAGTTGATGGTTTCAATGCGTGAATGAATGTGCACCAGCATGCCCGGGTGAGCGCTGTAGAACGCATGCAGCCTCGGCAACAGCCATTTCGAGCCGAATGTTGGCAGGGTAGCCAGGCGCAAGGTGCCCACCCCCGATTGATAGGCCAGTGCCTGCAAGGTAGCGCTGCGGATGCGCCCCAGTGCCTCGCTGAGCTCGCGTTGGTACAGGCGGCCGACATCGGTCAGCTGCACCTGGCGCCCCTCGCGACGGAACAGGGTCAGGCCCAACTGCTGCTCCAGGGCCTGTACCTGGCGGCTGACCGCGCTTTGGGTCAGCGACAGTTCGGCGGCGGCGCGGGTGTAGCTTTCATGCCGGGCGGCGGCCTCGAAAGCCAGCAGCAGTGACATGGATGGGGTCAGGTGGCGGTAATTCATTCATAAAAGTCATTGATAGCGGCAGGATTATCCGTTTGCCCCTGACGCGAAACTACAGGAACATTGGCCTATACGTCATCCCTGCATGCCTGAACCCATGCTGGAGCGACAGGTATCCCGTGATCTAGCCAATATCAAGAGGCCATCCTTCGATGATCGCCCAGCTGTCCACCGTTGCACCGAGCGCCAATTACCCCGAATTCCTCGAAGCCCTGCGCAACAGCGGCTTCCGTGGCCAGATCAGTGCCGACTACGCAACCCGCACGGTACTGGCCACCGACAACTCGATCTACCAGCGTTTGCCGCAGGCGGCGGTGTTCCCGCTGGATGCCGACGATGTGGCGCGGGTCGCCACGCTGATGGGCGAGCCGCGCTTCCAGCAGGTCAAGCTGACCCCGCGCGGTGGTGGCACCGGCACCAACGGCCAGTCGCTGACCGACGGTATCGTCGTCGACCTGTCGCGACACATGAACAACATTCTCGAAATCAACGTGGAAGAGCGCTGGGTGCGGGTACAGGCCGGTACGGTCAAGGACCAGCTCAATGCTGCGCTCAAGCCGCACGGGCTGTTCTTCGCCCCTGAGCTGTCCACCTCCAACCGCGCCACGGTCGGCGGCATGATCAACACGGATGCCAGTGGCCAGGGCAGCTGCACCTACGGTAAAACCCGCGACCACGTGCTGGAGCTGCACAGCGTGCTGCTCGGTGGCGAGCGCCTGCATAGCCTGCCGATCGGCGATGCTACGCTGGAACAGGCCTGCGCCGCGCCGGGCCGGGTCGGCGAGGTGTACCGCATGGCCCGGGAAATTCAGGAAACCCAGGCCGAACTGATTGAAACCACCTTCCCCAAGCTCAACCGTTGCCTGACCGGCTACGACCTGGCGCACCTGCGCGACGAGCAGGGCCGCTTCAACCTCAACAGCGTGCTGTGCGGCGCCGAGGGCTCGCTGGGCTACGTGGTCGAAGCCAAACTCAACGTGCTGCCGATTCCCAAGTATGCGGTGCTGGTCAACGTACGCTACACCAGCTTCATGGATGCGCTGCGTGATGCCAACGCGCTGATGGCGCACAAGCCGCTGTCGATCGAGACGGTCGACTCCAAGGTGCTGATGCTGGCGATGAAAGACATCGTCTGGCACAGCGTTGCCGAGTACTTCCCGGCGGACCCCGAGCGCCCTACGCTGGGCATCAACCTGGTGGAGTTCTGCGGCGACGAACCGGCCGAGGTCAACGCCAAGGTGCAGGCGTTCATCCAGCACCTGCAAAGCGACACCTGCGTCGAGCGCCTGGGCCACACCTTGGCCGAAGGCGCCGAGGCAGTCACCCGCGTCTATACCATGCGCAAGCGTTCGGTGGGCCTGCTGGGCAACGTCGAAGGCGAAGTGCGCCCGCAGCCGTTCGTGGAAGACACCGCAGTACCACCAGAGCAGTTGGCCGACTATATTGCCGACTTCCGCGCATTGCTCGATGGCTACGGCCTGGCCTACGGCATGTTTGGCCACGTCGATGCCGGCGTGCTGCACGTGCGCCCGGCACTGGACATGAAAGACCCGGCGCAGGCTGCGCTGGTCAAGCCGATTTCCGACGCCGTTGCCGCGCTGACCAAGCGTTATGGCGGCCTGTTGTGGGGTGAGCACGGTAAGGGCCTGCGCTCGGAATACGTGCCCGAGTACTTCGGCGAGCTGTACCCGGCATTGCAGCGCCTGAAGGGCGCCTTTGACCCGCACAACCAGCTCAACCCGGGCAAGATCTGCACGCCGCCGGACAGCGCCGAGAGCCTGACCCCGGTCGATGGCGTGACATTGCGCGGCGACCTTGACCGTACCATTGACGAGCGCGTATGGCAGGACTTCCCCAGCGCCGTGCACTGCAACGGCAATGGCGCCTGTTACAACTATGACCCCAACGACGCCATGTGCCCGTCGTGGAAGGCTACCCGCGAACGCCAGCATTCGCCCAAGGGCCGCGCCTCGCTAATGCGCGAGTGGCTGCGCCTGCAGGGCGAGGCGAACATTGATGTGCTGGCTGCGGCGCGCAACAAGGTGTCGTGGCTCAAGGGCCTGCCGGCGCGTCTGCGCAACAACCGCGCGCGCAACCAGGGCCAGGAAGACTTCTCCCATGAAGTGTACGACGCCATGGCCGGCTGCCTGGCGTGCAAGTCGTGCGCCGGGCAGTGCCCGATCAAGGTCAATGTGCCGGACTTCCGCTCGCGCTTCCTCGAGCTGTACCACGGTCGCTACCAGCGCCCGCTGCGTGACTACCTGATCGGCTCGCTCGAGTTCACCATCCCCTACCTGGCGCACGCGCCGGGGCTGTACAACGCAGTGATGGGCTCGAAGTGGGTGAGCCAGCTGCTGGCCGACAAGGTGGGCATGGTCGACAGCCCGCTGATCAGCCGCTTCAACTTCCAGGCTACCCTGGCCCGTTGCCGCGTCGGCGTGGCCTCGGTGCCGGCCCTGCGCGAGCTGACCCCGGCCCAGCGCGAGCGCAGCATCGTGCTGGTGCAGGACGCCTTCACCCGCTACTTCGAAACGCCGCTGCTGTCGGCCTTCATCGACCTGGCCCACCGCCTGGGCCACCGGGTATTCCTGGCACCGTACAGCGCCAACGGCAAGCCGTTGCACGTACAGGGTTTCCTTGGTGCGTTCGCCAAGGCGGCGATCCGCAACGCCACGCAGCTCAAGGCCCTGGCCGATTGCGGTGTGCCGCTGGTGGGGCTGGACCCGGCGATGACGCTGGTGTATCGCCAGGAGTATCAGAAAGTGCCAGGCCTGGAGGGTTGCCCGAAGGTGCTGCTGCCGCAGGAATGGCTGATGGATGTGCTGCCCGAGCAGGCGCCGACCGCACCGGGTAGTTTCCGCCTGATGGCGCACTGCACCGAGAAGACCAACGTGCCGGCCAGCACCCGGCAGTGGGAGCAGGTGTTCGCCCGTCTGGGGCTGAAGCTGGTGACCGAGGCCACCGGTTGCTGCGGTATGTCCGGTACCTATGGGCACGAAGCCCGCAACCAGGAAACGTCTCGGGTCATATTCGAGCAGAGCTGGGCGACCAAGCTGGACAAGGAAGGGGAGCCGCTGGCGACCGGTTATTCGTGCCGTAGCCAGGTCAAGCGCATGACCGAGCGGAAGATGCGTCACCCGCTTGAGGTGGTGTTGCAGTACGCTCAGCGCTAAGGTTCTGGGCCTTTGGGGGCTGCTTTGCAGCCCTTCGCGGGTGAACCCGCTCCTACGGGGGATCGTGCACGCCAGGCTGGCGCGTCAACCTTGAAGGGGCGGGGTTGCCCGCGAAGAGGCCGGCAGCGGCTTTCAGGCTTCTGTTGTACGGTCCCTGCCACGGCGCGCCTGGCGGTACAAATAGAAGCTCAACACCAATCCGCACGCTGCCGCAGCCGCCGCGAACAGAAACATCGAAGCAAAGCCGAACCCCGCCGCCACCGCACCGACCAATGGCCCGGTCACCCCCAGTGACAAGTCGATGAACAGCGAATACGCCCCCACTGCGGCCCCGCGGTTAGCCGCCGACACTTGGTTCACGGCCTCCACGCCCAATGCCGGAAACACCAGGGAGAAACCAAACCCGCTCAGTGCAGCCCCCGCCAAGGCCAGTTCGGCGTTGGGTGCCAGCCACAGCATCAACAGCCCGAGCGTTTCCACCGACAGGCAGGCGATCGCCACCCTGAAACCACCGATGCGGTTGATCAGGTTGCCAAAGAGCAGCCGTGCGCTGATGAAACTGGCGCCGAACAGGCTCAGGGTCAGCGCCGCATTGGCCCAGCCACGGCTTGCGTAGTACAGGGTGATGAAGGTGGCGATGGTGCCAAAGCCGATCGAGCCCAGAGCAAGCCCCGAGCCATGCGGGAATACCTTGCCCAGCACCCGCAGGAACGGCAGGCGTACACCGCTGACGATGGGGGCGGCTTGCTTGGGCCAGGCCAGCAGCATACCGAGTACGCACAGCAGGATGATGCTCACACCCATGCTCCACAGCCCGAGGCCCTTGACCATCAGCACGCCCAGCGGGGCGCCGATGGCCAGCGCACCATAGCTGGCGATGCCGTTCCAGGAGATGACCTTGGCCGTGTTCGCGGCACCCACCCGGCCAATGCCCCAGCCGATCGCGCCAGAGCCCACCAGGCTTTCGGCGCTACCCAACACCAGGCGGCCGACCAGCAGGCAGGTCAGGCTCAGCCAAGGCAGGTGGGTGAGGAAGGCGCAGGCCAGCATGAATACCCCGCTGAGCCCGCAGCCGGCCAGGCCATACATGACCGCCTTCTTGCTGCCGTGGTTGTCGATGATGCGGCTGGCGCCAGGGCGACTGAGCAGGGTGGCCAGGTACTGCACGCTGATCACCAGGCCGGCGACCACGGCACTGAACCCCAGGTCGTTGTGCACATAGCCGGGCAACACGGCCAGTGGGATGCCGATGTTCAGGTAGCCGATGAAGGTGAACAGGACGATGGAGACGACTTGCCCAGTGACGGCAAGGGACGTGGGACTGCGAACTGGCATTGGGGATCCGTTGCTGCGGTAAGGATGGCGGTGTGCCGCCATCTTAACCACAGCAAGGGTGTTTGCGGGCGAAGCTGTCAGCCTGTAATCAGTTGGTGTAATCGAGCATCCAGGTCACACTGAACTCGGCTTGCGGGTAATCCAGCCGCAAGCGCGGCAGGACGAAGCCACCACAGGAGCGACAAGAGTCGAGCAGTGTGAAGACTTCGATACGCTCGACCTCCGTGTGGCGGTGAAGCAGCCTGCGGTTCAGCGCGCTGGCGATGTGCCGTTCGGCATCGAGATGTCGCTTATGGACGCGCGTCCACAGGAAATCTGCGCGCCGCAGGGTGGGCAGCTCGGTAAACCGCGGGTCTGGCGGGAAAAACTGGTTAACCTGACGTGCATCGACGTAGTCCACAGCCGGTGTGAGGCGGGGCGTCGGGATGATATGCAATGCGCGTCGGCCAGGGCTGCCTGACAGGGCGAAGAACACCACGCGGCTATGGTCCTTCAGCGTGACGCTGGCAAAGGCCAGGTTGACTGGGTAGAGGTGCTGACGCAGGGCGGCCATCGCGTTGTCGTCGAGCGACTGCGCACCTGCTGCCGGTGTGTAAGGGGTAGTGGCGCCGCGCGCAGGTAGCAGATCGTCCAGTACGCCAAGGATGTGTTGGCGGTCTGCGGCGCTGGTGCTGTGGAACTGCCTCCAGATCGGGATTATCTCCCGGTTCAACGCTGCGATGCCGCGACTGGCGGGGCCCGCCAAAGCGTCCTGGGCCGCGCTCTGCGTGAGGATGTTGCGCGCGTAATCCGGGAGCAGGCGCGACTCCATGGCTTCGATGAACTGCAGGAATCGCGAGGGGTGGCGGAGCTGCCATGTTCGCCCTTGTTCTATCCAGTCGCGCAGCAATCTGGTCACGTTATCGACATCGCGCTGCAGGTTGGGGCGCTCGGCGACGATGCGGTAGGTTTCGCTGATTTCCAGGTATCGCTCGATGGCCTCGTGGTCGGTGATTCTCTCGAACTTGCGACGCAGCCCTCTGGGTGGATGTGGCAGCGAAGCTGGCACTGCCGGGGCATCCAGCAGCTTTGTCTGCCACGCCCAGGGCTGATGGGGGGCGCCATAAAATACCCCCAGATCGGCCTCGACGATCAACCACTGCTCACCGCGCCAGTCGATCAATGCGCCGCGCAGGGTACGGCGGTCGGGGATGGTCCGCGCCAGCCCGCCCAGGCGCACGGGAGGGCAGTGCTCGGTAATCTGCCTGACTTGCTCGATCGGCATGTCCGCAGGCAAGCCAAAGCGTAGTTCAGGCGATGGGTCGACCACGATGCGCCTGTGGTACACGGGCGGCGAGATGACGCCAAGGCGTAACTGGGTTTCTCCGACGGGCAAGGCTTTCAATTGCCTGGGGTGATTAGGGGCGTGCACGACGACCTTGCCCTCGCGCACCATGACCTGCGCCCAGATGTCGAAGCGTGTGTGCTGCGGGCGGTAACGAATCGGTACCGGCTCGATCCGCACGGTTTGGAAGGCGTGACTGACGTGTTGTCCGAACACGGGTGTGCCCGCGTCATTGGGCAAGGGCGAGAAGCTCAGGGCCATTTGCGCTTCGCCGCCGGGGTAGGGCGGCGGCACCACGGTGGGCGGCTGGCCGAGTAGCGGCTCATGGGCAACCCGACGGACCAGCCCCGAGGTGTTCGGCGTTTGCAGGCGATAGGCGGCGCCGTGAATGATTGCATCGACCATGGCATTGTCGCGGGGTATGAGCGTGGCGGTCCCAGGCAGCTCCCGTGGCAACGGACCATGGCTGTCGGGTACCTGGTCAAGTAGCAGGGCATCGGGCGTTTGGCCCGGCAGTACCCTTCGCTGCACCATGAGCTCCCGGGATTCGGGAACGACCGTCGTCAGTTCGGGCGCGCTGCGCCAGCGCTTGGGCGGGGTAATGCGCTCGCTGAAGTCTGGCGTGACGGGGATGCTGCTCCAGCGTCGGGCGGCACGTGCGGCGTTCAGGCGTGCGATGCTGGCACTTTGGCCCAGTACGCCGGGAAGCTTGGCCAATGGTTTGAAGGCCCGTCCACCGAGCGTGACTGCCGCGCCTTTCAGCGCGGCGATGTCCAGGACGCAAGCCAGTGCATCGCTGCCATCCTCTGGGTTCAAGCAACTCAAGCCTGGTATCAGGTTGGAAAACAACCGTTGCAAGTAGCGCCCAGTGCTCACGGACTGACGCCTGGCCAGGAATTGTTCATGCGGGGTAGCGCCTTTGCCCAGTGCATGCAAGGCATCCCGGTTGCCTAGGGCGATATCGCTGGCGTAGTGCCTGGCCAGTGAGTCGAGGCGATCTTGCGAGGGGGCGCTGAGCACTTGTCGCAAGGCGGGAAAGTCAGCAGCAAGCCACGGCAGTTGCGATTGGTTGTATTCGCTGTAGAGCAGCGTCAATTGCTCGGCCAGGCCCGCCGGCGCCGTGCGGGCAATGGCGTGCGCTTGCCAGTGCAGCCGTTCGGGGAACAGCTCGTAAAGCCAATCGCCCTCGGTGCCGGGGGCATGTACGACGAAACCCTGGGTGGCCGTCTGCATGTGCCAGTCCGCTCTGGGGCTGGAGCCGTACTCAGGTCGGTTATGGGGGCCCACGTAGACCGGCCAGGTAACGGCGTAGGCGGTCCAGGGGCCGTCACGCAGGCGGTCCTTGATGTCTTCCGGCAGGTGGTTAAAACAGCGGTGCAGGATACCTTGATAGAGGATGATGGCACGCTGTTCCCAAGCGCCGAAGGCCACTTCATACCAGGCGGTCACGTTCGGTAAGCGGGGGTTGTTTCGGTAGCCTGCGCCATGGTCGAGGTACATCAGCAGGTGCTCTTGGCCGTCAGCATTACGCGACTCTGGCGCTATCCGGCTCTGGAGCAACTGACGACGCGCCTCCTCGAAGCGGTCGGGGAGATCGTTGAGGCTTTCAACGTCCCTGACCGCCAGGTAGCGGTGCAACGCCAATTGCCATTGCTGGTGCGACCAGGGCGGGGGGAGTTCGAATGATCCGCGCAAGGGTGCCCACACGGCCAGCGTCTGGCGCAGTGCTTCGTCGGGAACAGGGTCATCCTCTTGCAGGGCCTGGCGCGTGACCTGTTCTGCGTTGTCGAAGGTCATCGGTTGCTGGCGGGCGCTGAGTATCAGGGCCCCCTGGCGGATGCTGGCCCAGCGCAGGTCGGGCTCAAGGCTGAAATCGGCCGGGTAGCCACTGAGCAGTAGTTCGGGGGCGAAGCGGCGCATCAACAGTTCACCGGCCAGTTGCGCAATCGCCGGGGTGCAGGCGAGGCGGATTTGCACGCTGTTGATCAGGTCGAGGCGGATCTCCTCCACGGGGAGCGTGGCATTGCCCGGGCTGAACAGATCGAAAGCCATGATCAGCCCCGGCTGGCGGTCATCGGGTGGGTACAACACATCGATCAAGGTTTGTTCGGCCAAGGCCAAGTGATCGGAGCTGGCGTCCCATTCTGCCGAGGCGGCCAGTTCGCCGGCCCATCGGGTGAACATGGATGAATGCAACAGGGCGTCGAGCGCTTGAGCTGCTGGCGCATTCAATGCCGGGCCTGGGAAAAACACCTTTCCATTTTGATCAGGGGTTACGCCAGCCTCCCGTTCGCGGGCAGTGGGCGGGCGGTAACGCCTGCCTTGTGCATAGACGGTGGCACCGAGAGTGTTGAACAGGTGTACGGCAAGGTGAACGCCGGCTGGAGGCTTCAGCAGGTGTCTGGCCAGCGTGGGGAGCTCCAGGTAGTTGTCCAGCATCAGTGGACGGGAAGGCGATCGTGGGGGCAGGGGGGTAGTTGGCAAGCTGGGGTAGAGCAGCAAGGCGGCCGCTACGAAGCAGTCACGTTGGGTCAGGCACACCCGGCGGGCCCAGAGTGCCTGGGCAAGGCTGCAACTGGCGTAGGGCCATGGATAGGGCAGGCCTTCGCTCAACTCGGCGATCAGTGAGGCATCGGTTGCCGTGATCACGATATGGGCCAGTTTTGCCTGCAAGGTCGCCACCAGGTTCGCCTGCACTTTGCTGCCGGCGGGCCGTCGCAGCATGCGGTTGAAGTGCTCATGCGCTGGTTCACGGGCGAAAGCTTCGGCCAGCTGCTGGCGCAGGTCATGATCGCTCAGGTCGACGGGGAACAGGTCTGTGAAGCCCAGTGCCTGGTTGAAATGTTCGCGCAGCGATGTGGCCAGGTCCATTGGGCCGGACAGGTCGCTGTGCAGGCGCACGCTTTCGGCGTCCAGGGTGTTTATCCGGGCGAGTAGGTCGGCGGCGTCAGTGATGGATGACATGGCTCTGCCTCTTTGCGGTTGGAGGCACGAGTCTGCGTAGGGTAGGGGCGGGGTAGGGGGTAGTGGGTTGTTACAACGTTGATTTTAGACGGTGTGAAAACGTGATGACGGGGGTAGCCCGCAGGTCAGCCGTTTTCACACAGCCGGGGATGCGCAGTTATTCCTGGTCAGCGCTGGATTGATCGTCACCATCCTGCTCGGCGGCAGCTGCCGGTTCGGCGTGAACGGTCACGGATGGCTCTTCTGGGTTCAGGCTTGGGAAGGGAAGATTCGGGATTTCATGCATCTCGTCGTTCCTCGCAAGTGTGAGTGAAAAGTCTGCGCCAGGCGCGTTTGGAGCTTCAAAAAGCTGGGGCAGGATACACAAGTCTGGATGACAGTTTGGTTTTTTTCCTGGTCGTTTGTCGGTTTTGCGGGCGAACAACGCACATATGCCCCATGAAAAAAGGGGCCGCTGGCCCCTTTCTGGTGATTACTTTCGGCCTTCAGCCGTTTCCGCCACCTTGTCAGTGCGTGCGCACATGATGAAGTCGTTGCGGTGCAGGCCTTTGATCGAGTGGCTCCACCAGGTCACGGTGACCTTGCCCCATTCAGTCAGCAGCCCCGGGTGGTGGCCTTCGGCCTCGGCGATCTCGCCCACGGCATTGGTGAACGCCAGGGCGTGCTTGAAGTTCTTGAACAGGAACACGCGCTCCAGCTCCATGTGGCCGTCACGTACTTCGATGTTCCAGTCCGGGATTTCGCGGATCAGCTCGGCCAGCTCTTCGTCGGTGACTTTCGGTGCATCGGCGCGGCAGGCTTCGCAATGGGCTTGGTTCAAGGCATTCATGAGGTGTTTTCCGGTTCGAGTTGTTATCGGCAAGGTCGCTCAGGCAGCGACCTTGGGTGGAAACTTCGGTGCATGCAGACCCAGTTGCATGGCTTTATGGACCATGCCCATGATGTCTTCGTGGGCCAGGTCGAACAGGCGCTTCATGTTCGGCAGCACGAAATACACCGGTTGCAGAATGTCGATGCGGTAGGGCGTACGCATGGCCTCGATCGGGTCGAAGGCCTGGTGCTCAGGCTCGTCAGACAGACTGTAGACGGTCTCTTTCGGCGACGAGAGGATGCCACCACCATAGATTTTGCGGCCTTGCGCGGTTTCCATCAGGCCAAACTCGATGGTCATCCAGTACAAGCGCGCCAGGTACACACGTTGTTCCTTGGTCGCGGCCAGGCCGAGCTTGCCGTAGGTGTGGGTGAACTCGGCGAACCAGGGATTGGTCAGCAGCGGGCAGTGGCCGAAGATCTCGTGGAAGATATCCGGCTCTTGCAGGTAGTCCAGCTCTTCCGGGGTGCGGATAAAGGTGGCCACCGGAAAGCGCTTGCTGGCCAGCAGTTCGAAGAAGGTCTGGAAGGGGATCAGCGCCGGTACCCGGGCAACCTGCCAGCCGGTGGTGGCACCCAGCACCTTGTTGATCTCGCCCAGTTGCGGAATGCGGTCATGCGGCAACTTCAGCTGGTCGATGCCGTCCAGGTATTCCTGGCACGCACGGCCTTCGATCACTTTCAGCTGGCGGGTGATCAGGGTGTTCCACACCGCATGCTCTTGCTGCGGGTAATCGATAAAACCATGCGCATCGGGCTCGCGTGCCACGTATTGCGTCTGTTTCATGAGGCTCTCCTGGTGAGGGCTTTTCTTGTTATGTGCAGGACATGCCTAAAGGAATATCCCTTCACCAGCGGTTTTGCACGGGGGCGGGCCTTGGCCGGGATGGGTGCTGATGCGGGTTTTCGTAACGATAATTTTACAAAACTCAGCAAGTGTCGGAAAATTCGAGGTATATGGCTGGTGGAAACCCCGTTTTTGTCAGCTTATCTTTACGACTTTTCTGCGCGGTGTTGAAAAACATCGGCGCTTCGAGAGCCCTCATGCGTATCAAAGTCCATTGCCAGAACCGCATTGGCATCCTGCGCGACATCCTCAACCTGCTGGTGGAGTACGGCATCAACGTGCTGCGCGGCGAGGTCGGCGGTGATCATGGCAACGCCATCTACCTGCACTGCCCGAACCTGATCAACCTGCAATTTCAGGCCCTGCGGCCGAAGTTCGAAGCGATTGCCGGGGTGTTCGGCGTCAAGCGTGTGGGCCTGATGCCCAGCGAACGCCGGCACATGGAGCTGAATGCGTTGCTGGGGGCGCTGGACTTCCCGGTGCTTTCGATCGACATGGGCGGCAGCATCGTTGCCGCCAACCGTGCAGCGGCGCAGTTGCTTGGCGTGCGGGTTGATGAGGTGCCGGGCATGCCGCTGGCGCGCTATGTCGAAGACTTCGACCTACCGGAGCTGGTGCGGGCCAACAAGTCGCGTATCAATGGCTTGCGCATCAAAGTCAAAGGTGATGTGTTCCTGGCCGATATCGCACCGCTGCAGTCCGAGCACGATGACAGCGAGGCGCTGGCCGGCGCGGTGCTTACCTTGCACCGCGCCGACCGGATCGGCGAGCGCATCTACAATGTGCGCAAGCAAGAGCTGCGCGGCTTCGACAGCATCTTCCAGAGCTCGCGGGTGATGGCTGCGGTGGTGCGTGAGGCGCGGCGCATGGCGCCGCTGGACGCACCGTTGCTGATCGAGGGCGAAACCGGTACCGGCAAGGAGTTGCTGGCGCGTGCCTGTCACCTGGCCAGCCCGCGTGGCCAGTCGCCGCTGATGGCCCTCAACTGCGCCGGGTTGCCCGAATCGATGGCCGAGACCGAACTGTTCGGTTACGGCCCTGGGGCATTTGAAGGGGCACGCGCCGAAGGCAAGCTGGGGCTGCTGGAGTTGACTGCGGGCGGCACGTTGTTTCTTGACGGGGTAGGGGAGATGAGCCCACGCCTGCAGGTAAAGCTGCTGCGCTTTTTGCAGGACGGCTGCTTCCGTCGGGTAGGTAGCGATGAAGAGGTCTACCTGGATGTGCGGGTGATTTGTGCAACCCAGGTGGACTTGTCCGAGTTGTGTGCCCGTGGCGAGTTTCGCCAGGACCTGTATCACCGCCTCAACGTACTGTCGCTGCACATTCCGCCTTTGCGCGAGTGCATGGATGGCCTGGAGGGGTTGGTGCAGCATTTTCTTGATCAGGCCAGTCGGCAGATTGGCTGTGCCATGCCGCGCCTGGCGCCGGCGGCAATGGACAAACTTGGGCAGTATCACTGGCCGGGTAATGTAAGGCAGTTGGAAAACGTTTTGTTTCAGGCGGTTTCGTTATGTGACGGCGGCGTGGTTAAAAGCGAGCATATTCGTTTGCCGGATTATGGCGTGCGGCAACCGTTGGGCGAGTTTTCGCTGGAAGGGGACCTTTCGCAAATTGTAGGGCGTTTTGAAAAGGCGGTGCTGGAAAGTTTGATGGGAGAGTTTTCCAGTAGCCGGGCCTTGGGCAAAAGACTGGGCGTTTCGCATACCACGATAGCCAACAAGTTGAGGGATTATTCGTTGGGCAAGTCGACTGATTAAATGGCTGTAAGTTAATAGCCTGTTAATCGGGTGGTGAATGCTTCGCGGGTGAACCCGCTCCTACAGGTACCGCGCCGCATTCATGGTGTGCGTGGTGCTCGTAGGATCGGGCTCACCCGCGAAGGGGCCCGCAGGGCCCCCAATTCACAAGGTGTCAGCCGTTAGAGCAGCCGTTCCCCATCACACGGTATTCGAGAATGTGTCTCTGGCCCTTGGAGTCTTCATAGGTCATGCGGGCTGGCACGACTTCGCACACGTTGGGCACTTCGCTCATGGAGATGACGCGGGCGATGTCCAGGTGCTGCGAGTAACTGTACTGTTCAACCGGAATCTGCTCGGCATCTTTTGCTTCACCGGCCATCGCCGCGCCGCAAAGACTGCCAAGTACCAATACCAGTAAAGCTTTCATTTTCTATTTACCTGTCTAAGGTCGTGAGGGGGCACGCGGCGCTTATGGCGCCGCGAGTACAGCGAGTTTTAACTATCAGGATTAGAGGGAGATTAACGCTTGCCTTCGTGGGGGCTGTTACCAGTTGTTAATCGCCTTGCCGTTGCTGGCGAGATGAATTTTATGGCGGTGGCCAATGCGGAAACAGTGGGTGTTTTGATAAAGTGTTTTGACAGAATCTGTAACAATCCTGTGCCAAAGCCCCTCGTTTTTCTCAGGAAGGGCTGTAATGCCCGCGCCAGAGCGCTTTGCCGGAACGGGTGTACCAAATTACTACCAACGTCGAATGGCTTTTGTCGCTCTGGTACAGTTACAAACGGTTCCATACAAAAACAACTATTACACCGAGGTAACACAGATGAGTGCGGCTCCACTGTATCCCGTTCGTCCCGAGGTTGCGGCCACTACCCTGACCGACGAGGCCACCTACAAGGCCATGTACCAGCAATCGGTGATCAACCCGGACGGCTTCTGGCGCGAGCAGGCCCAGCGTATCGACTGGATCAAGCCGTTCACCAAGGTCAAGCAGACCTCCTTCGACGACCACCATGTCGATATCAAGTGGTTCGCCGACGGCACTCTGAACGTTTCCTCCAACTGCCTGGACCGCCACCTTGAAGAGCGCGGTGACCAGTTGGCCATCATCTGGGAAGGTGACGACCCTTCCGAGCACCGCAACATTACCTACCGCGAGTTGCACGAGCAGGTCTGCAAGTTCGCCAACGCCCTGCGTGGCCAGGATGTGCACCGTGGTGACGTGGTCACCATCTACATGCCGATGATCCCTGAAGCTGTGGTCGCTATGCTGGCCTGTGCCCGCATTGGTGCGATTCACTCGGTGGTGTTTGGTGGCTTCTCGCCCGAGGCACTGGCTGGTCGCATCATCGACTGCGAGTCCAAGGTGGTGATCACTGCCGATGAGGGCGTGCGTGGTGGTCGTCGTACCCCGCTCAAGGCCAATGTCGACCTGGCGCTGACCAACCCTGAAACCAGCAGCGTGCAGAAAATCATCGTGTGCAAGCGCACCGGTGGCGACATTGCCTGGCACCAGCACCGCGACATCTGGTACGAAGACCTGATGAAAGTGGCCTCCAGCCACTGCGCACCCAAAGAAATGGGTGCTGAAGAGGCGCTGTTCATCCTTTATACCTCCGGTTCCACCGGCAAACCAAAGGGCGTGCTGCACACCACAGGCGGTTACCTGGTTTACGCCGCGCTGACCCATGAACGCGTATTCGATTACCGCCCGGGCGAGGTGTACTGGTGCACGGCCGACGTCGGTTGGGTCACCGGCCACAGCTATATCGTCTACGGCCCGCTGGCCAACGGCGCCACCACCTTGCTGTTCGAGGGCGTGCCGAACTACCCGGACATTACCCGCGTATCGAAGATCGTCGACAAGCACAAGGTCAAC
Source organism: Pseudomonas sp. BP6 (assembly GCF_017875935.1). Classification (NCBI taxonomy): domain Bacteria; kingdom Pseudomonadati; phylum Pseudomonadota; class Gammaproteobacteria; order Pseudomonadales; family Pseudomonadaceae; genus Pseudomonas; species Pseudomonas sp. BP6. The sequence goes on along the minus strand of NZ_JAGINI010000001.1, from coordinate 3,686,939 downwards.
ATCCTCTACACAGCGCCAACTGCCATTCGCGCCATGATGGCTGAAGGGCAGGCAGCTGTTGAGGGCGCCGACAGTTCCAGCCTGCGCCTGCTGGGGTCGGTGGGTGAGCCGATCAACCCTGAGGCCTGGAACTGGTACTACAAGACCGTCGGCAAGGAGCGTTGCCCGATCGTCGATACCTGGTGGCAGACCGAGACCGGCGGCATCCTGATCAGTCCGCTGCCTGGCGCCACTGCCCTCAAGCCGGGTTCGGCGACCCGTCCGTTCTTCGGGGTGGTGCCGGCACTGGTCGATAACCTGGGCAACCTGATCGACGGTGCTGCCGAAGGCAACCTGGTAATCCTCGACTCCTGGCCGGGTCAGTCGCGTTCGCTGTACGGCGACCACGACCGCTTCGTCGACACCTACTTCAAGACCTTCCGTGGCATGTACTTCACCGGCGACGGTGCGCGCCGTGACGAGGATGGTTACTATTGGATTACCGGCCGTGTGGATGACGTGCTCAACGTGTCCGGCCACCGCATGGGGACTGCCGAGATCGAAAGCGCCATGGTCGCGCACTCGAAGGTTGCCGAGGCTGCAGTGGTTGGCGTGCCGCATGACATCAAAGGGCAGGGCATTTATGTGTATGTCACCCTCAATGCCGGCATCGAGGCCAGCGAGCAATTGCGCCTGGAGCTGAAGAACTGGGTGCGCAAGGAGATCGGTCCGATTGCTTCGCCGGATGTGATCCAGTGGGCGCCGGGGCTGCCGAAGACCCGCTCGGGCAAGATCATGCGCCGCATCCTGCGCAAGATTGCCACCGGTGAATACGACGCGCTGGGCGATATCTCGACCTTGGCCGACCCGAGTGTGGTGCAGCACCTGATCGATACCCACAAGGCGATGAGCCTGGCTTCGGCCTAATTCCCTCGCCGGCAATACCCCTTGTAGGAGCGGGCTTGCCCGCGAATGCGTCAGTTCAGGCTAAGCTGTCTCCTGACCTCACGCATTCGCGGGCAAGCCCGCTTTTGCATTGTTACCCGACAATCATCGGTAACTGTTCTGTCACCGGCCCTGCACAGGTTCGGGGCGCGAGGAAACAATTCCGGCCCGTTTCGGTGCGTCGGGGTCGCCATTTTGTGCATCACGGCACGCTACACTTGCCGTCGTACAAGGCTTTGCCAATAATAGGCCCAGGAATTGCTAGGTCTATAGGTTCTATTTCTTGCGCCATTGCATATTCTGCACTGGCTGTCAACATCGCTCGCGGCGGTTTCAGGCGCTTCTATAAGTAGTTGTCGCTTTGAAGAAATATCGACTACCGGGCTGTCGTTAAAATGCCACTCACTCGCTCGTGGTATGCGGCCTTGGTCGAACCCTGCGCGGCTCGCGTTGTACTCATTCGCATATCGGGCAGCCGTTACCTGCCTTGTATTGCCCCGTACCGATGGAGTTACCTGATGAAGAAGCTCGCACTGCTTGGCGCCCTGGCGCTGTCTGTGTTTTCCCTGGTGTCGCAGGCTGATGAAAAACCGCTGAAAATCGGTATCGAAGCTGCTTACCCACCCTTCGCCTTCAAGCAACCTGACGGCAGCATTGCCGGCTTTGACTACGATATCGGCAACGCCCTGTGCGAAGAGATGAAAACCAAGTGCACCTGGGTCGAGCAGGAATTCGACGGCCTGATCCCGGCGCTGAAGGTGCGCAAGATCGACGCTATCCTGTCGTCCATGTCGATCACCGATGACCGCAAGAAGTCGGTCGACTTCACCAAGCGCTACTACCTGACTCCGGCGCGCCTGGTCATGAAGGACGGCACTACCGTCAGCGACAGCCTCGATGAACTGAAAGGCAAGAAGATCGGCGTGCAGCGCGGCTCCATTCACGACCGCTTCGCCAAGGAAGTGCTGGGTGCCAAAGGTGCCACCGTGGTGCCTTACGGTACCCAGAACGAAATCTACCTGGACGTCGCTGCGGGTCGTCTCGACGGCACCGTGGCTGACGCCACCCTGCTGGAAGACGGCTTCCTCAAGACTGATGCCGGCAAGGGCTTCGCGTTCGTAGGTCCGGCCTTCACCGATGCCAAGTACTTCGGTGACGGTATCGGTATCGCCGTACGCAAGGGTGACAAGGCGAATGTCGACCGCATCAACGCGGCTATCGACGCCATCCGTGCCAACGGCAAGTACAAAGAAATCGAGAGCAAGTACTTCAATTTCGACATCTACGGTCCAGACTCGAAGTAAGACGTCGGGTTTCACCTGTGCAATGGTGCAAACAGCAGAGGCTCTGAGGTTTGCACCATTTTTCATTCTCTAGGTCGAGGACCTCATCATGTTGAAAGGCTACGGGGCAGTCATCCTCGACGGGGCGTGGCTGACGCTGCAGCTCGCCCTGTCGTCGATGGCCCTGGCCATCGTGCTCGGCCTGATCGGTGTGGCGCTGCGTTTGTCGCCAGTGCGCTGGCTGGCCTGGCTGGGCGATCTGTATTCCACGGTGATTCGTGGTATTCCGGACCTGGTCCTGATCCTGCTGATCTTCTACGGCGGGCAGGACATCATCAACCGGGTGGCGCCGCTGCTCGGCTACGACGACTACATCGACCTGAACCCGCTGGTTGCGGGTATCGGTACGCTTGGCTTCATTTTTGGCGCCTACCTCTCGGAGACCTTCCGCGGGGCCTTCCTGGGTATTCCCAAGGGCCAGGCCGAGGCGGGCGTGGCGTATGGCATGAGCCCCCGCCAAGTGTTCTTCCGCATCCAGGTGCCGCAAATGATCCGCCTGGCCATACCGGGCTTCACCAACAACTGGCTGGTGCTGACCAAGGCTACTGCACTGATTTCAGTCGTCGGCCTGCAGGACATGATGTTCAAGGCCAAGCAGGCGGCTGACGCCACCCGCGAACCCTTCACCTTCTTCCTGGCAGTGGCGGCGCTGTACCTGGTGCTGACCAGTGTCTCGCTGCTGGCCCTGAAGTATCTGGAACGCCGCTACTCGGTGGGCGTCAAGGTGGCTGAACTATGATTTTCGACTACAACGTCGTCTGGGAAGCGCTGCCGATGTACTTCGGCGGCCTGCTGACCACCCTGAAGCTGCTGGCGATTTCGCTTTTCTTCGGCCTGTTGGCGGCTGTGCCACTGGGCCTGATGCGAGTATCCAGGCAGCCGGTGGTCAACCTTGCTGCATGGCTGTACACCTACGTCATCCGTGGCACGCCGATGCTGGTGCAGCTGTTCCTGATCTACTACGGCCTGGCCCAGTTCGAAGCGGTGCGCGAGAGTATCTTCTGGCCGCTGCTGTCCAGTGCCACCTTCTGCGCCTGCCTGGCGTTCGGCATCAATACCAGTGCCTATACCGCCGAAATCATTGCCGGCAGCCTCAAGGCCACGCCGCATGGCGAGATCGAGGCCGCCAAGGCCATGGGCATGTCGCGCATGAAAATGTACCGCCGCATCCTGCTGCCATCGGCACTGCGTCGGGCACTGCCGCAGTACAGCAATGAAGTGATCATGATGCTGCAGACCACCAGCCTGGCGTCGATCGTTACCCTGATCGACATCACCGGTGCTGCGCGCACGGTCAATGCCCAGTACTACCTGCCTTTCGAGGCCTATATCACGGCGGGCGTGTTCTACCTGTGCCTGACCTTCATCCTGGTGCGCCTGTTCAAGATGGCCGAACGCCGCTGGCTCGGCTACCTGGCGCCGCGCAAGCACTGACCGCTTTGTGAGAATCGACAGCATGTACAAACTCGAAGTCCAAGACCTGCACAAGCGCTACGGCAGCCACGAAGTGCTCAAGGGCGTGTCGCTGGCGGCCAAGGCCGGCGACGTCATCAGCATCATCGGCTCCAGCGGTTCGGGCAAGTCGACCTTCCTGCGCTGCATCAACCTGCTGGAGCAGCCGCACGCCGGCAAGATCCTGCTCAACAACGAAGAGCTGAAGCTGGTCGCCGGCAAGGATGGCGCACTGAAGGCCGCCGACCCACGTCAATTGCAGCGCATGCGCTCACGCCTGTCGATGGTGTTCCAGCACTTCAACCTGTGGTCGCACATGACTGCGCTTGAGAACATCATCGAAGCGCCGGTGCACGTGCTGGGAGTGAACCGCAAGGAAGCCCTGGAGAAGGCCGAGCACTACCTGGCCAAGGTCGGCGTTGCCCACCGCAAGGATGCCTTCCCCGGGCATATGTCGGGTGGTGAGCAACAACGTGTGGCAATTGCCCGGGCATTGGCCATGGAGCCGGAGGTCATGCTGTTCGACGAGCCGACCTCGGCGCTTGACCCTGAGTTGGTAGGTGATGTGCTGAAGGTAATGCAGGCGCTGGCCCAGGAAGGTCGGACCATGGTGGTGGTGACCCATGAAATGGGCTTTGCTCGCGAGGTGTCCAACCAGCTGGTGTTCCTGCACAAAGGCCTGGTGGAAGAAACCGGCTGCCCGCGTGAAGTGCTGGCCAACCCGCAGTCGGAGCGCCTGAAGCAGTTCCTCTCCGGCAGCCTGAAGTAAAAGCTGCATTTTTGCACCAGAATAGGGCATGCTGCGCGGCGAGCGCAGCCTGACCCGGCGCACAGACTCGAACGACCTCAGGTTTCGGACCGTACCCTATGACCACCCAGCGAATCGGTTTTCTCATCTGGCCCAGCACCAGGCCTTTGACCCTGGCGTTGGCCGAGGAAGTGTTGCTGGTGGCGCAGCGGGTGCATCCGGATGTGGTCTACGAGTTGGTCTTCCTGCAGGCCGAGCCTGCGCAGGAAGGTGCCTGGCGGTTGCCGGGCGAGCCGTGGCTCGGCCGCCTGGAGGGTTGCCACAAGCTATTTCTGCTGGCCGACGAGCCGCCTGCGGCGATGGGGGCTGCCTTTTCAACGGCGCTCAAGCAACTGGCGCGCAGTGGCTGCCTGATCGGTGGCCTGTCGGCCGGGGTATATCCGCTGGCAATGCTGGGCCTGCTCGATGGTTACCGGGCAGCCGTGCACTGGCGCTGGCAGGATGACTTTGCCGAACGCTTCCCCAAGGTCATCGCCACCAGCCACCTGTTCGACTGGGATCGCGACCGTCTGACCGCCTGCGGTGGTATGGCCGTGACCGACCTGTTGCTGGCGGTGCTGGCGCGCGATCACGGGGCTGAGCTGGCTGGGGCTGTGTCGGAAGAGCTGGTGGTCGAGCGCATCCGCGAGGGTGGCGAGCGCCAGCGTATCCCGCTGCAGAACCGCCTGGGTTCGAGTCATCCCAAGCTGACTCAGGCGGTGTTGCTGATGGAAGCCAACATCGAAGAGCCGCTGACCACCGACGAGATTGCCCAGCATGTGTGTGTGTCGCGTCGGCAGTTGGAGCGTATCTTCAAACAGTACCTGAACCGCGTGCCCAGCCAGTACTACCTGGAGTTGCGGTTGAACAAGGCGCGGCAGATGCTGATGCAGACCAGCAAGTCGATCATCCAGATCGGGCTGTCCTGTGGTTTTTCCTCGGGGCCGCATTTTTCCAGTGCCTACCGCAACTTCTTTGGTGCCACGCCGCGGGAAGACCGTAATCAGCGACGCAGCAGCAGCCCGTTTGAGTTGAGCTCGGCGCCGGCTGAAAAGGGCTGAGATTTCGGGTGGGTTCGGGGTGTATGCCTTGGGGGTGGTGTTGGGGCGCAAATCGAGCGCCGCCCACGCGGCGCTTCGCGGGTAAACCCGCTCCTACGTTTGTTTCGGGCCAGTTATGCCTGTGGCATTTGCGCGCGAACGCCTGGGTGCCTATCTCGATATCGCGTCGTACCAACAAGGCGGTCGCGCGCGCCAGGCACAGGATGGACTGGCCCGAAACGAACGTAGGAGCGGGTTTACCCGCGAAGCGCCGCGCGGGCGGCGCTCGATCTCCCCGTCAACACATCAACATCGCCGTACATCCTGCCCCCTCACAATCCTATGTGAACACCCGTACATCCTGTCCCCCTCACAATCCTGTGTGAACACCCGTACATCCCGCCCCCTCACAATCCTGTGTGAACACCCGTTCACCCAGCTCCCTCTCTCCCGTACACTGCGCGATTGCGACAGTGTTTGTCGCATTGCCGAAAGCCTTGTCAAAACTGGGTTTTGCGCTGTAACAAGTTGTCGCTTGGCCGCAAGGACAGGCGCGGATCAGTCCTTACAATCCCCCCATCGCTCGCCACTTCCAGGCCAGCGTTCCTCTTCAGGAGACTCAGATGTCCGTTGAGCAAGCCCCGGTGCAACGTGCCGATTTCGACCAGGTGATGGTCCCCAACTATTCTCCGGCGGCCTTCATTCCTGTGCGAGGCGAGGGTTCCCGTGTCTGGGACCAGTCGGGTCGCGAGCTGATCGATTTTGCCGGCGGCATCGCGGTCAATGCCCTGGGCCACTGCCATCCGGCACTGGTCAAGGCCCTGACTGAACAGGCCAACACCCTCTGGCACGTATCCAACGTGTTCACCAACGAGCCGGCCCTGCGCCTGGCCCACAAGCTGGTGGACGCCACCTTTGCCGACCGCGCGTTCTTCTGCAACTCCGGCGCCGAGGCCAACGAGGCCGCTTTCAAGCTGGCCCGTCGTGTGGCGCATGACCGCTTCGGTCCGCAAAAGCACGAAATCATCGCCACCGTGAACAGCTTCCACGGTCGCACCCTGTTTACCGTCAGCGTGGGTGGCCAGCCGAAGTACTCCGATGGCTTTGGCCCGAAGATCACCGGTATCAGCCATGTGCCGTACAACGACCTGGAAGCGTTGAAGGCACAGATTTCCGACAAGACCTGCGCCGTGGTGATCGAGCCGATCCAGGGCGAGAGCGGCGTGGTGCCGGCCGACAAGGCCTACCTGGAAGGCGCGCGCAAGTTGTGTGACGAGCACAACGCTCTGCTGATCTTCGACGAAGTGCAGACGGGCGTGGGCCGTACCGGCTCGCTGTATGCCTACCAGCACTACGGCGTGACCCCGGACATTCTGACCAGTGCCAAGAGCCTGGGCGGCGGCTTCCCGATTGGCGCCATGCTGACCACCACCGAGCTGGCCAAGCACCTGGCCGTTGGTACCCACGGCACCACTTATGGCGGCAACCCGCTGGGCTGCGCCGTTGCCTGCGCTGTGCTGGATGTGGTCAACACCCCGGAAACCCTGGCCGGTATCAAGGCAAAGCACGAGCGCTTCAAAACCCGCCTGGAGCAGATCGGACAGCAGTACGGCCTGTTCAGCCAGGTGCGTGGCGTTGGCTTGCTGCTGGGCTGCGTCTTGGCCGAGGCCTGGCAAGGCAAGGCCAAGGACGTGCTCAACGCTGCCGAGAAAGAAGGCGTGATGGTGCTGCAGGCCGGCCCGGACGTGGTCCGCTTCGCGCCAAGTCTGGTGGTTGAAGACGCCGACATCGACGCAGGCCTGGATCGCTTCGAACGCGCTGTGGCCACACTGACCAAAGGCTGATCCGCCAGCGGTCCTTTCGCCGGCCCCGGCCCAGCCTCGGCACGAGGCTGAACCGGGCCGGCGATACCCGATTCCAGTGCAGGTGCCTGGGCGCCTGCCGTTTTTCCGTGCCGCCGTGAACGGCCCGTATTCCAAAGGAGTGACACCATGCTGGTGATGCGCCCCGCGCAAATGGCTGATCTGAACGACGTGCAGCGCATGGCTGCAGACAGCCCCATTGGTGTCACCTCGCTGCCGGACGACACTGCTCGTCTGGGCGACAAGATTGCCGCCTCTGAGACATCCTTCGCCGCCGAGGTCAGCTTTAACGGTGAAGAGAGTTACTTTTTCGTGCTTGAAGACAGTGAAACAGGTAAGTTGGCCGGCTGCTCGGCCATCGTCGCTTCGGCTGGGTACTCTGAGCCGTTCTACAGTTTTCGTAACGAAACATTCGTGCACGCCTCGCGTGAGCTGAAGATACACAACAAGATCCATGTGCTGTCGCTGTGTCACGATCTGACCGGCAACAGCCTGCTGACCAGCTTCTATGTGGCGCCGGAACTGGTCAACAGTGGCTGGGCCGAGCTCAATTCGCGCGGCCGACTGCTGTTCATGGCTGCGCACCCGGAGCGTTTCGCCGATTCAGTGGTGACCGAGATTGTCGGCTTCAGCGACGAGCAGGGTGAATCACCGTTCTGGGACGCCATCGGCCGCAACTTCTTCGACCTCAACTATGCCGACGCCGAGCGGCTGTGCGGCCTGAAGAGCCGTACCTTTCTCGCCGAGCTGATGCCGCATTACCCGATCTACGTGCCGTTGCTGCCAGACCTGGCGCAGGAAGCCATGGGCCAGGTACATCCGCGGGCACAGATCACCTTCGACATACTCATGCGCGAAGGCTTCGAGACCGAGCACTACATCGACATTTTCGACGGCGGCCCGACCCTGCATGCGCGCACCTCTGGCATCCGCTCGATCGCTCAGAGCCGGGTGGTCCCGGTGAAGATCGAAGAGGCCCCGGCCAAGGGCGGGCGCCCGTACCTGGTGTGCAACGGTCTGTTGCAAGACTACCGCGCGGTGTTGCTGGACCTGGACTGGGTGCCTGGCAAACCGGTCGGCCTGAGCGTGGCTGCAGCCGACGCGCTGGGCGTGGGCGAGGGCGCCAGCGTGCGCCTGGTTGCGGTTTGAGGTCTGGCAACAGACGTTTCGGGATTGATGCGTTAGCAGAGTTTCGCGGCGGCCGATGCCGCCGCACAAGGAGATAGCATGATCGTTCGTCCTGTACGCAGCAGCGATTTGCCTGCGTTGATCGAATTGGCACGCAGCACCGGCACCACCGGGCTGACTACGCTGCCGGCCAACGAAGAGCGCCTGGGGCATCGCGTTGGTTGGGCGGAAAAAAGCTTTCGTGGCGAGGCTGAGCGTGGCGACACCGATTACCTGTTCGTGCTGGAAAACGACGAAGGTCTGGTGGTGGGCATCAGCGCCATCGCCGGCGCCGTCGGCTTGCGTGAGCCCTGGTACAACTATCGGGTCGGCCTGACGGTCAGCGCCTCGCAGGAGCTGAAGATCTACCGCGAAATCCCGACGCTGTTCCTGGCCAACGACCTGACTGGCAACTCCGAGCTGTGCTCGCTGTTCCTGCGCAGCGACCACCGCTCCGGCCTCAATGGCCGCCTGCTGTCGCGCGCGCGTATGCTGTTCATTGCCGAGTTCCCGGAGCTTTTCGGCAAGAAAATCATTGCCGAGATGCGCGGCATGTCTGACGAGCAGGGCCGTTCACCGTTCTGGGAAAGCCTGGGTCGTCATTTCTTCAAGATGGAGTTCAGCCAGGCCGACTACCTCACCGGTGTGGGCAACAAGTCGTTCATCGCCGAGCTGATGCCCAAGTTCCCGCTGTACACCTGTTTCCTGTCCGAGGCCGCGCGCAACGTGATCGGCCGCGTGCACAAAGACACCGAGCCGGCGCTGGCCATGCTCAAGCAGGAAGGCTTCAACTACCAGGGCTACGTCGACATCTTCGACGCCGGCCCGGCCATCGAATGTGACACTGCCAAGATCCGCGCCGTGCGCGAGAGCCAGACCCTGGTGCTGGCGATCGGTACGCCAGGCGATGACGCGACCCCTTTCATCATCCACAACCGCAAGCGCGACGACTGCCGTATCACTGCTGCACCTGCACGGTTGGCTGCCGGTACTCTGGTGGTCGACCCGTTGACCGCCAAGCGCCTGCGCATGGGCGTCGGCGACAATGTGCGCGCCGTGCCGCTGTCGGCCAGCCGGGAGGCCCAGTAAATGACCACGCATTACATCGCAGGCAGTTGGCAGGCCGGCCAGGGTGAAACCCTGCAGTCGCTCAATCCGGTGACACAGGCCGTGATCTGGCAAGGGCAGGGCGCTGACGCCAGCCAGGTCGACGCTGCCGTGCAGGCTGCGCGGCAGGCTTTCCCGGCCTGGGCGCAGTTGAGCCTGGAGGCACGTATCGATGTGCTGGAGAAGTTTGCCGCGCAGTTGAAAGTGCATGCCGAAGCCATGGCCCAGTGCATTGGCGAGGAAACCGGAAAGCCGCTGTGGGAATCTGCGACTGAAGTCACCAGCATGATCAACAAGGTGGCGATTTCGGTACAGAGCTACCGCGAGCGCACCGGCGAAAAGAGTGGCCCGCTGGCCGATGCCACGGCTGTGCTGCGGCACAAGCCTCACGGCGTCGTGGCAGTGTTCGGCCCCTACAACTTCCCCGGGCACCTGCCCAATGGCCATATCGTGCCGGCGCTGCTGGCAGGCAACTGCGTGGTGTTCAAACCCAGCGAGCTGACCCCCAAGGTCGCTGAGCTTACCGTTAACTGCTGGATTGCTGCCGGCCTGCCGGCGGGTGTGCTGAACCTGGTGCAGGGCGCACGCGAAACCGGTGTGGCTCTGGCCGCCAACCCAGGTATCGATGGCCTGTTCTTCACCGGCTCCAGCCGTACCGGCAACCTGCTGCATCAACAGTTCGCAGGGCGCCCAGACAAGATCCTGGCCCTGGAAATGGGGGGTAACAACCCGCTCGTGGTGGACGAGGTCAAGGACCTCGACGCGGCGGTGTATACCATTATCCAGTCGGCGTTCATTTCCGCTGGCCAGCGCTGCACCTGCGCGCGGCGCCTGCTGGTACCGCAAGGCGCCTGGGGCGATGCGCTGATCGCGCGCCTGGTCGAGGTGTGCAAAACCATCACGGTGGGGGCGTTCGATGAGCAGCCGGCGCCTTTCATGGGCTCGGTGATTTCGCTGCAGGCGGCTCGGGCGCTGCTTGCGGCCCAGGCCGAACTGGCCGCCAAAGGTGGCGTGAAACTGCTGGAAATGACCCAGCCACAGGCCGATGCCGCACTGCTGACCCCGGGCATTGTCGATGTCACCGCCGTGGCTGACCGCCCGGACGAAGAGTTTTTCGGCCCGCTGCTGCAGTTGATCCGCTACGCCGACTTCGATGCTGCCATCGATGAAGCCAACAACACCCAGTATGGCCTGGCCGCTGGCTTATTGTCTGATTCGCGAGCCCGCTACCAGTACTTCTGGCTACGCAGTCGCGCCGGCATCGTCAACTGGAACAAACAGCTGACGGGGGCTGCCAGCAGCGCGCCGTTCGGTGGTGTGGGAGCCAGTGGCAACCATCGCGCCAGTGCCTATTACGCAGCCGACTACTGCGCTTACCCCGTGGCTTCGCTGGAGACCGCCAGCCTTGCCTTGCCGGCGACCCTGACGCCGGGCGTCACCCTATAACAACAGGTCACGGAGCCTAGCCGATGAAATCCTATGAAGTGAATTTTGATGGCCTGGTGGGGCCTACCCACAACTATGGCGGCCTGTCTTACGGTAACGTGGCTTCGCAGAGCAACAGCCAGCAGGGGTCCAACCCGCGTGAGGCAGCGCGCCAGGGCCTGGCGAAGATGAAAGCGCTGGCCGACATGGGCTTCAAGCAGGGTGTTCTGGCGCCACAAGAGCGCCCGGACGTGGCGGCGCTGCGCCGCCTGGGGTTCAGTGGTAGCGATGCCGAAGTTATCCAGCGCGCCGCCCGCGAGGCCATGCCGTTGCTGGTGGCCAGTTGCTCGGCCTCGAGCATGTGGGTGGCCAACGCCGCGACAGTCAGCCCGAGTGCCGACACTGCTGACGGTCGCGTGCACTTCACCGCCGCCAACCTCAACTGCAAATATCACCGCAGCATCGAGCACCCGACCACCAGCCGCGTGCTGGGCGCCATGTTCAACAACGACAGGCACTTTGCCCACCACGGCGCGCTACCTGCCGTGGCACAGTTCGGTGATGAGGGTGCGGCCAACCACACGCGCTTCTGCCGCGCCTATGGCGAGCCTGGTGTGGAGTTCTTTGTCTACGGCCGCAGCGCTTTCGACAGCCGTTACCCGGCGCCACAGAAGTACCCGGCCCGGCAAACCCTGGAGGCCTCGCAGGCTGTGGCCCGGCTGCACGGCCTGAGCGATGACGGAGTGGTCTACGCTCAACAGAACCCGTCGGTGATCGACCAGGGCGTGTTCCACAATGATGTGATTTCGGTGGGTAACGGCGAAGTGCTGTTCTACCACGAGGACGCGTTCCTCGAGACCGACGCGGTACTTGGGCAGTTGCGAGCTAAACTGGCCAGCAAGGGTGGCAACTTCCAGGCCATCTGCGTGCCCAGGGCCGCGGTGGCGGTGGAGGATGCGGTGCGTTCCTACCTGTTCAACAGCCAGCTGCTGAGCCGCGACGATGGTTCCATGCTGTTGGTCGTGCCGGAAGAGTGCCGCAACAACGAGCGGGTCTGGGCTTATCTCGGCCAGTTGACCAGCCAGGGAGGCCCGGTGAAGGAGGTCAAGGTGTTCGACCTCAAGCAGAGCATGCAAAACGGCGGCGGCCCAGCCTGCCTGCGTTTGCGCGTGGCTTTGAAGGAATCGGAACTGGCGGCGGTCAACCAAGGCGTTATCATGACGGCCTCGCTGTATGACACGCTGCTGCAGTGGGTGGACAGGCACTACCGCGATCGCCTTGGCGAAGCTGACCTGGCTGACCCGCAACTGCTGGTGGAGTGCCGTACGGCACTGGACGAATTGACCCAGATCCTGAAGTTGGGCTCGGTGTATCCGTTCCAACGCCAACCTTGAAGAGAGACTCTGTAATGACCGACGCCTTGCGCCTGATCCTCGAAGATGAAGACGGCACCCAGCTGGAAACTTCCTGCACCCGCTTTGCTGTGGTCTGGCAAGGCAAGGAAGTGTGGATTCAGCAGGATGGCCGTGGCCAGCTGCTGATCGGTGTGGATGTCGAGGAAGACGACACTGAGTATGCCAACTTGCTGCTACGCCCGATGGCCACCAACCTGGTCAGCCTGCAGCTGGAAATGGAACCGGCAGAGCTTGGCGAAGACGACGATCACGTTCATGGCCCTGACTGCGGTCACCACCACTAAGGAAGCACCTATGCTCGCCCTTGGCAAATTGCTTGAGCTGACCCTCACCGATCACGAACCGGCCGAGAAGACCCAAGTGACACCCAAGGGCGCGCGTTTGCGGTGGCTGGGGGAGGGCGCGCTCGAAGTGCGTCCGGCCGAAAGCGAAGACTGCGGGCTGGACTTGCTGTTGTCCGCCGGCATTCATGGCAACGAAACAGCGCCGATCGAATTGCTCGAGCGGCTGCTGCACGGCGTGGCCAACGGCAAGATCAAACCCAGGGCTCGAGTGCTGTTCCTGTTCGGCAACCCGCCAGCGATCCGCAAGGGTGAGCGCTTTATCGAACAGGACATCAACCGCTTGTTCAATGGCCGCCATGAGCTGTCCAGCGGCTTCGAAGCATTGCGTGCTGCCGAGCTGGAGCAGTTTGCCCGGGTGTTTTTCAGCAAACCGGGGCGCAACCGCCTGCATTACGACCTGCATACTGCCATCCGCGGTTCTAAGATCGAGCAATTCGCCTTGTACCCTTATAAAGAGGGGCGCAAGCACTCCCGTCGCGAACTGGCGCGCCTGGCGGCGGCAGGTATGGAAGCGGTGTTGCTGCAAAGCAAGTCGTCCATCACCTTCAGCGCATTCACCTACGAACAGCTTGAGGCTGAAGCCTTCACCCTGGAGCTGGGCAGGGCCCGTCCGTTCGGCCAGAACGAGCAGGTCAACCTCGACAAGCTCGAAGAGCGGTTGGTCCGCATCATCGAGGCTACCGAGCCAGAGGACGAAAGTTCGCTGGATGGCCTGCAACTGTTCAGGGTTTCCCGAGAAGTCATCAAGCACAGCGACAGTTTCCATCTGCACCTGCCGGCGGACATCGAAAACTTCTCCGAGCTGAGCAAGGGTTACCTGCTGGCTGAAGACCTGGCCGAGATGCGCTGGGTGGTCGAGGAGGAGGGCGCACGCATCATCTTCCCCAACCCCAAGGTCAAGAATGGCTTGCGCGCCGGCATTCTGATCGTGCCGGATTCGGGGCAGCACCTGGGGTGAGACCGGTGTCGCCTGTTTCGCGGGTGAACCCGCTCCTACGAGATATGTGCAAGGTCTCAATGTGGCGCCGTGCCCGTAGGAGCGGGTTTATCCGCGAAGCAGGCGACACGATTTCGGATCCTATCCATGATGAAAACCTTTTAATTCACCGCCTGTTCCATTTTCCCTTCCCTTGAGCGGTAATTGGCTTGCCAGTGGCGAAACACAGGATTTAGCATCCGGTCATGTCGTTTTCGTTTGCGTAGCCCGAAAAACCGTCCAAACGATGGCTTCTATCGTATAAACACACTGCATCGAGACTGCAGGACCGATATAATGCGGCCCTTTGCCGTCGTTTCGTCGACGCGTTTGCCCAACAGGGCCGCCGTTTCCGTGGAAGAACCTATGAAAAGCGCAGAAATCCGTGAAGCCTTCCTTCGCTTCTTCGAAGAGCAGGGACATACCCGAGTCGCCTCCAGTTCGCTGATCCCGAACAACGACCCGACCCTGCTGTTCACCAACGCAGGCATGAACCAGTTCAAGGACTGCTTCCTCGGTGCGGAGAAGCGCGCCTACACGCGTGCTGTCAGCAGCCAGAAGTGCGTGCGTGCCGGTGGCAAGCACAACGACCTGGAAAACGTCGGTTACACCGCGCGTCACCACACCTTCTTCGAAATGCTGGGCAACTTCAGCTTCGGCGACTATTTCAAGCGCGACGCCATTACCTTCGCCTGGACCTTCCTGACCTCTGAGCAGTGGCTGAACCTGCCCAAAGAAAAGCTCTGGGTCACCGTCTACGCCACCGACGACGAAGCCTACGACATCTGGACCAAGGAAGTCGGCGTGCCGGCCGAGCGCATGGTGCGCATCGGCGATAACAAGGGCGCCCCGTACGCCTCCGACAACTTCTGGACCATGGGCGATACCGGCCCGTGCGGCCCGTGCACCGAGATTTTCTACGATCACGGCGCGGATATCTGGGGCGGCCCACCCGGTTCGCCAGAAGAAGACGGTGACCGCTACATCGAGATCTGGAACAACGTCTTCATGCAGTTCAACCGCACCGCCGACGGCGTATTGCACCCGCTGCCAGCGCCGTCGGTGGACACCGGCATGGGCCTGGAGCGCATCAGCGCCGTGCTGCAGCACGTGCATTCGAACTACGAGATCGACCTGTTCCAGAACCTGCTGGCTGCCGCAGCCAAGGCCATCGGTTGCAGCAATGACGGCCAGGCCTCGCTGAAAGTGGTCGCAGACCACATCCGTTCGTGCGGTTTCCTGATTGCGGATGGCGTGCTGCCGTCCAACGAAGGCCGTGGCTACGTGCTGCGCCGCATCATTCGCCGCGCTTGCCGTCACGGCAACAAGCTGGGCGCCAAGGGCAGCTTCTTCTACCAGATCGTTGCCGCACTGGCCGCTGAAATGGGCGAAGCCTTCCCAGAGCTGAAGAGCCAGCAAGCGCACATCGAGCGGGTGCTCAAGGCCGAAGAAGAGCAGTTCGCCAAAACCCTGGAGCAGGGCCTGCGCATCCTCGAGCAGGACCTGGCCCAGCTGAAAGGCGACGTGGTACCGGGCGACGTGGTGTTCAAGCTGTACGACACCTATGGCTTCCCGATGGACCTGACTGCCGACATCGCGCGTGAGCGTGAGCTGACTATCGACGAAGCCGGCTTCGAGCGTGAAATGGACGCCCAGCGTGAGCGTGCCCGTTCCGCCAGCGCCTTCGGCATGGATTACAACAGCCTTGTGAAGGTCGACAGCGCCACCGAGTTCCTCGGCTACGATGCCACTGAAGGCCAGGGCAAGATCATCGCCTTGTACAAGGACGGCCAGTCCGTCGACCAGCTGGGTGAAGGCGAGCAGGGCGTGGTCGTGCTCGACCGCACACCGTTCTACGCCGAATCCGGCGGCCAGATTGGCGACACCGGCTTCCTGCAGGCTGGCGCTGCACGCTTTGACGTGCGCGACACTACCAAGACCGGCGGTGCCTTCCTGCACCACGGCGTGGTAGCCAGCGGCGCGCTGGTGATCGGTTCGCCAGTCGAGGCCAAGGTCGATGCAGAGGTGCAACACGCTACCTCGTTGAACCACTCCGCCACTCACCTGCTGCACGAAGCGCTGCGCCAGGTGCTGGGCGAGCATGTACAGCAGAAGGGCTCGCTGGTCGACAGCCAGCGCCTGCGTTTCGACTTCAGTCACTTCGAGGCGGTGAAGCCAGAGCAGATCAAGGCGCTGGAAGACATCGTCAACCGCGAAGTGCGCAAGAACACTGCCGTTGAAACCGAACTGACCGACATCGAAACTGCCAAGGCCAAAGGTGCAATGGCGCTGTTCGGCGAGAAATATGGCGACACCGTGCGTGTGCTGAGCATGGGCGGCGATTTTTCGGTGGAATTGTGCGGCGGTATCCACGCCAAGCGCACCGGTGACATCAGCCTGTTCAAGATCATCAGCGAAAGCGGCGTGGCCTCTGGCGTGCGCCGTATCGAAGCCGTAACCGGTGCCGCTGCGCTGGCTTACCTGAACGCTGCCGAAGAGCAGGTCAAGGAAGCCGCACAACTGGTGAAAGGTAACCGCGACAACCTGATCGACAAGCTGTCGGCTGTGCTTGAGCGCAACCGCCAGCTGGAGAAGCAGCTGGAACAGCTGCAGGCCAAGGCCGCCAGCGCCGC
The DNA here is from genome assembly GCF_017875935.1 of Pseudomonas sp. BP6. Taxonomy (NCBI): domain Bacteria; kingdom Pseudomonadati; phylum Pseudomonadota; class Gammaproteobacteria; order Pseudomonadales; family Pseudomonadaceae; genus Pseudomonas; species Pseudomonas sp. BP6. The sequence continues at coordinate 3,670,464 of NZ_JAGINI010000001.1, read as the reverse complement.
CGGGGACGATCTCTCCAACGCGGCTGTTGAGGTCAAGGGTGCCAAGGTCCTCGCCGCCCGCCTGGATGGGCAGGATGGCAAGGCCCTTCTGGCCCTGGTCGATCAGCTGAAGAACAAGCTCGGCCACGCAGTGATCCTGCTGGGCAGTGAGCATGAGGGCAAGGTTGTGCTGGTGGCCGGCGTGACCAAGGACCTCTCCAGCCAACTCAAGGCTGGCGATCTGATGAAACAAGCCGCTGCGGCGGTGGGTGGCAAGGGCGGTGGCCGTCCGGACATGGCCCAAGGTGGTGGCGTCGACGTCGCTGCCCTGGACCAGGCCCTGGCGCTGGCCGTGCCATTCGCAGAGCAGGGACTTTGAGATGAAGGGGTGGATGGTCTAGTGGCCACACAGGCCAATCCCGTCCACCCCTTCATGTTGGATTGTTTTTTGGGGCCCTGTATGGGCTGAGGCACCATTGAAATGGCGTTGATCGTACAGAAATTTGGCGGCACCTCTGTCGGTTCCATCGAGCGGATCGAGCAGGTAGCCGAAAAGGTCAAGAAACACCGTGAAGCGGGCGACGACCTGGTGGTTGTGCTGTCGGCCATGAGCGGTGAAACCAATCGTCTGATCGACCTGGCCAAGCAGATTACCGATCAGCCGGTTCCTCGTGAACTGGACGTGATCGTGTCGACCGGTGAGCAGGTCACCATTGCCTTGCTGACCATGGCCTTGATCAAGCGTGGTGTGCCAGCGGTGTCCTACACCGGCAACCAGGTGCGTATTCTCACCGACAGCTCGCACAACAAGGCGCGCATTCTGCAAATCGACGACCAGAAGATTCGTGCCGACCTCAAGGAAGGTCGCGTGGTCGTGGTTGCAGGCTTCCAGGGCGTCGACGAGCACGGCAGCATCACTACCCTGGGTCGTGGTGGCTCTGATACCACCGGCGTGGCCCTGGCGGCGGCGCTGAAGGCTGATGAGTGCCAGATCTACACTGATGTCGATGGCGTCTATACCACCGACCCGCGCGTCGTGCCACAGGCTCGTCGCCTGGAGAAGATCACCTTCGAAGAGATGCTGGAAATGGCCAGCCTCGGTTCCAAGGTGCTGCAGATCCGCTCGGTGGAGTTCGCCGGCAAGTACAACGTTCCGCTGCGCGTGCTGCACAGCTTCAAGGAGGGTCCGGGTACCCTCATTACCATTGATGAAGAGGAATCCATGGAACAGCCGATCATTTCCGGTATCGCCTTCAACCGTGATGAAGCGAAGCTGACCATTCGCGGCGTGCCGGATACCCCGGGCGTGGCCTTCAAGATCCTCGGCCCGATCAGCGCTTCGAACATCGAGGTCGACATGATCGTGCAGAACGTTGCTCACGATAACACCACCGACTTCACCTTCACCGTGCACCGCAACGAGTACGAGAAGGCCCAGAGCGTGCTGGAAAACACTGCGCGCGAGATCGGTGCCCGTGAAGTGATCGGCGACACCAAGATCGCCAAGGTCTCGATCGTTGGCGTTGGCATGCGTTCGCACGCCGGTGTTGCCAGCCGCATGTTCGAAGCCCTGGCCAAGGAGAGCATCAACATCCAGATGATCTCCACTTCCGAGATCAAGGTTTCGGTGGTGCTCGAAGAGAAGTACCTGGAGCTGGCCGTACGCGCGCTGCATACCGCGTTCGAGCTGGATGCTCCTGCCCGACAGGGCGAGTAAGGCGCTGCCTGGAAGGGCGCGGCTTGCCGCGCCCTTCGCGTTTCTGCTCGCCACGCAGGCCCTGTCCTGCCCTGTGCGGCGAGTAACCGGGGCCGTGGTCGTCGTCCGCGACCTGGCCCGATATCCAAGACTGTTACCCCTGAATGTTTTGCGTAAGGAGAAAGCTATGTTGATTCTGACTCGTCGGTGCGCCGAGAGCCTGATCATTGGAGACGGCGAGATCACCGTGACGGTGCTTGGCGTCAAAGGCAACCAGGTGCGTATTGGCGTGAGCGCCCCGAAAGAAGTGGCAGTTCACCGCGAGGAAATCTACCTGCGGATCAAGAAGGAGAAGGATGAAGAGCCAAGCCTTTAATTTTTTTGAAGTTTTTTTCAAAAAAAGGGTTGCAAAGGTGAAAGAGGTTCTTTAATATTCGCCTCGTGTTGCGGTGAGGTGGCCGAGTGGCCGAAGGCGCTCCCCTGCTAAGGGAGTATACCTCATAAGGGTATCGGGGGTTCGAATCCCCCCTTCACCGCCATTATTCGCTTAGGGCGCTGTAAACGGTAAGAACGCTAAGTAGTTGATTTAAAACGAAAAAGTTCTTGCAAAAATGTTTCAGCGACCTATAATGCGCGGCAAGACACGGACTCATAGCTCAGCTGGATAGAGTACTCGGCTACGAACCGAGCGGTCGGAGGTTCGAATCCTCCTGAGTCCGCCACTTTTGAAGTGGCTTTGCTTAGAAGCTGCTTCAAACAACCAGTGGTAATCTGGTCTAAAAATACCAATGCGGACTCATAGCTCAGCTGGATAGAGTACTCGGCTACGAACCGAGCGGTCGCAGGTTCGAATCCTGCTGAGTCCGCCACTTTTTGAAGTGGTTATGCTTGCAAAGCTGCTTCAGTCAACCAGTGGTAACCTGGTCTAAAACTACCACCACGGACTCATAGCTCAGCTGGATAGAGTACTCGGCTACGAACCGAGCGGTCGGAGGTTCGAATCCTCCTGAGTCCGCCACACCCCCTCAAAAAGCCCGCTCAATAGAGCGGGCTTTTTGTTTGTGCGCCAATGAATTCTTGATCATGTCGATCTACGCTCTTCTGTAATGATTGCGGTGTAGTTTGGAGCCGCTGCGCGGCCTCAAAAATCGAATGTGCTTTCCCATCCATAACAACCGTCGCACTGATAGCTTCGAGCGTTGTCCCAGCTTTATCACGCAAACGATTGTTCTGGCCAAAAATTTAAGCGATCTGACAGCTTTAGCAGTGTATGATTGCGCCCGTCAGCCCCGCCGGGGCTTGTGGAAAACCACCATGGACTTACCCAGTAGTTACTCGCTAACAAGATTCATACAGAAAGATCTGACCGATTGATTCCCTCGGCGTGCTCCGCTGCTGGGAGTGGAGTTCGCCTATGACCGAAGTAGAAGTTAAAAAAGCGCAAGAAAGCCTGCAGGATCGCCTGGCCCAGGTGGTCGAACTGCTGCAGCGCCAGCGCATGGTCGAAGACCTGACCCATCGCCAGGAAGGCGCGCACAACGACCTGGTGGAAAACCTGGTCCACCGCCAGAACCTCGTCGAGCTGCAGCGCAAGCTCGATGACCTGCACCCCGCCGACATCGCCTACATCCTCGAAGCCTTGCCCCTGGAAGATCGCCTGACGGTCTGGCAGCTGGTGCGCTCGGAGCGCGATGGCGACATCCTGCTGGAAGTTTCCGACTCGGTTCGCCAATCGCTGATCGCCGACATGGACGATCACGAGCTGCTGGCTGCCGCCAAGGAGATGGACGCCGACGAGCTGGCCGACCTCGCCCCAGAGCTGCCGCGTGACGTTGTTCACGAGCTGATGGAAACGCTCGATGCCCAGCAACGCGAACGGGTACGTTCGGCGCTGAGCTACGACGAGGAGCAGGTCGGTGCGTTGATGGACTTCGAGATGGTCACCATCCGCGAAGACGTCAGCCTGGAAGTGGTTCTGCGCTACCTGCGCCGCCTGAAAGAACTGCCGAACCACACCGACAAATTGTTCGTGGTCGATTACGACGGCATCCTCAAAGGGGTATTGCCGATCAAGCGCCTGCTGGTCAACGACCCGGAAAAGAAGGTGGCGGAGGTCATGGCGACCGACCCTGTCTCCTTCCAGCCCGAGGAAGATGCCTACGATGCAGCGCAGGCTTTCGAGCGTTATGACCTGGTATCCGCCCCGGTGGTGGACAAGAGCGAACGCCTGATCGGCCGTCTGACCATCGACGAAATGGTCGACCTGATCCGTGAGGAGAGCGAGAGCGAAGTCCTCAACATGGCGGGTCTGCGTGAAGAGGAGGATATTTTCGCCTCGGTCTGGCGTTCGTTACGCAACCGTTGGGCGTGGCTGGCCATCAACCTGATTACCGCCTTTGTTGCTTCGCGAGTGATCGGGTTGTTCGAAGGCTCGATTGAAAAGCTGGTGGCGTTGGCTGCGTTGATGCCGATCGTGGCGGGTATTGGTGGCAACTCTGGTAACCAGACCATCACCATGATCGTCCGCGCCATGGCCCTGGACCAAGTGTCGCCAGGCAATACCAGTCGCTTGATGCGCAAGGAGTTGGCGGTGTCGCTGATCAACGGCCTGGTTTGGGGTGGAGTGATCGGTGCGGTGGCTTTCTGGCTGTATGGCAGTTGGTCGCTGGGGGTGGTGATGACCGCAGCGATGACCTTGAACCTGTTACTGGCGGCGCTGATGGGCGTGCTGATCCCAATGACATTGGCCCGCTTGGGGCGAGACCCTGCGATGGGGGCGAGCGTGATGATCACTGCTGTGACCGACAGCGGTGGTTTCTTCATCTTCCTTGGGCTGGCCACGGTGTTCCTGTTGTAAGCCGATCCTCCCTGTGGGAACAATCCCGCAGGGAGATGTGTTTGCTGTCAGTCAGTCGCCCACAAAAAAGCCAGCTTACGCTGGCTTTTTTGTGTTTGGTGCAGGCCTCAGGAGGCGTCTGCGGCCATTTCCACATCGTGAGCGATGAGGGCGACCAGAGCGTTCTGCTGGCGGTGGGACAGTTGGCGGAAACGCTGCAGCAACTCGCGCTCATGCAGGGACAGTTCGGGGCTGTCCAGGCGCATGCTCAGCTCGTCACCCAGCGCACCTTCCTGGATAAGGCTCTGTTCCAGGCGTGCGATAATCTCGGAGTTCATGCTGCGGTGGTGGTTGCGCGCTACCTCGGCAATGCGCTCACGCATTCCGTCTGGCAGGCGGACGACGAACTTGTCAGCGGTGCGGCTCGAATAAATAGCCTGTTTCATTGGGCGCATATAAATTGACCGGAGTTTAGTTCAGGGGAAGCGGTTCTCAAATTGGCCGCACGGGATGGAAGTACGACCGTGGCGACGACAAAATGTTCAACCGCCAGTGAAAAATGGATGCTCATCTTGCCTCAAGGTCGCCGTTTGCTTGGCGTCAATTATGTGACAAATAGTGAGCCGGATAAAGGCTTTATGCCAGTACCAATTATCAGAAATGAGCACTGGTTTGAAAAGTTTCACATGCTCTGGCTAGCCTGGCCGTCAGTCTTTTGCCGTCAACAATTGGTAAAACGCAGAAAAATGCCCGGAAAAACCCTAGAATGCGCCGGTTCCCTCCATAGAGCATAGTGGCTATGCAACATGACGCAAGCGACCGCCGATCAGGGAAAGGCCGGTTGCTATTTCTGGTTGGGCCGTCGGGTTCCGGGAAAGATTCCCTGATCGACGCTTTGCGTGAGCAACTGGCCGTCTCGGGGGTAGAAATTGCCCGCCGGGTCATCACCCGTTCGGCCGAAGCCAAAGGCGAAGCCGCCCAAGGGGTCACGCCCGAGCAGTTTGATACCCTGCGTGCGCAGGGTGCTTTTGCCATGCACTGGCGGGCCAATGGCCTGGACTATGGCATACCCCGGCAGGTGGACCAGTGGTTGGCGGCGGGGAGGGCGGTGCTGGTGAACGGCTCGCGGGCTTATCTGGCAGAGGCCCGTCAGCGCTATCCGGATTTGTTGGTCGTGTTGGTCCAGGTCAAGCCTGAGGTGCTGCGCCAGCGCTTGCTGGCCCGGGGCCGTGAAACCACAGAAGAAGTAGAGCAGCGCCTGGCGCGCAGCGCACGCTTGCAGGCTGCAGCCGACCCGTCGGTACATGTGCTGGATAATTCTTCCACACTGGAGGCGGCGGTCGCTGCATTCCTTTCGCTGCTGCGCAATCAGGGCGTGCTACCGCGAGGATAGCAGCCGCAGAAAAGGATTACGCGAAAAAGCCCAGTTCAGGCATGACAAACGCCAGCATGCTGGTTAACATGCTGGCCATCCCGCTGTGCAGCGCTCGCTGCCGGTCGTAGCGTCTCAGTAGCTCAATTGGATAGAGCATCCCCCTCCTAAGGGGAAGGTTGCAGGTTCAATTCCTGCCTGGGACGCCATTCTCGTCATTCCCATCATTGTCTCCGTCGCCTTTGTTGCCGCCGTGCTGCTGTTGACAGCACCTGCGCTCGGCCAGCGCTGTCATGCATCACGTCCGTGGGCTAACGCCGCGCTTGATGCCAGCCGCTGGCGCATCAGGAAGTACCCCGCCACCACCAGTAGTACCGTCAGCACCGTGAACCAGAACTGGAAACGCGATGCTGGGTCGAACGCCTGGGTGCCGATGACTGCCAGCAAGGCGAACAGCGCAATGATATTGGTGTAGGGGAACAGCCAGGCACGGAAGGCGTTTGGGGCGACCGCTTCGTGGCGGGTTTTCCTGCGCATGGCCACGTGGGCGATGATGATGAAGATCCACACGACCATGACCAGGCTGCCGGTACTCTTGGCCAAGGTCATGAAAAGGTCGCCGCCACTGACAAAGTGCACGGTCAGGATCATCGTGCAGATCGACAGGCTCAGCAGCAGTGCATTGATCGGTACGCCCTTGGCACTGGTGCGCGAGAAGAGTTTGGGCGCGTGACCGCGCTGGCTCAGCGAGAACAGCATGCGCGAGTTGGAGAACATGAACGAGTTCATGACCGACATGAACGAGACGAACAGCACCAGTTTCATGGCCACTGCAGCACCACCGAACCCGGCCAGGCTGAACAGCGAAACATAGGGCGAGGCCAGGTTGGCCTTGTCGGTCCAGGGCAGGCAAAGGATCAGGATCGACACGGAACCCACATAGAACAGCATCACACGCAGGATCACGCTCTTGATCGCGCGGATCACGTTCTGTCGGGGGTTCTCTGATTCACCCGCGGCCACAGCGGCAATTTCGCTGCCGCCCAGTGAGAAGATCACCACGATAACGCCGGCCATCACCGGTGACAGGCCGTTGGGCATGAAACCGTCATGGGCGGTGAGGTTGACCAGGCCGGGGGCGGGAATCTCACTGTGCAGGCCGAGCAGGATCGAGATGCCCAGCAGCATGAAGATGAGGATGGTGGCGACCTTCATCGCGGCTAGCCAGTACTCTACTTCGGCAAACGAGCGTACCGAGTAGGCGTTGCTGGCCATGAGTGTCACCAGCATCAGGAAGGCGCCTGCCCAGATCGGCAGCCAGGGCAGGAAGTCATGCAGGATGGCACCCAGCAGTACCGCTTCCAGGGTGATGGTCATCATCGACTTGAACCAGTACAGCCAGCCGACCGCAAACCCTGCCCAGTCGCCGAGGTAGGTGTTGGCGTAGGTCGAGAACGACCCTGCATCCGGGTTGCGGCAGGCCATTTCGCCCAGCATGAACATGACCAGGGTGACCACCAGGCCACCAATGAAATACGACAGTATGGCCGCGGGCCCTGCCGATGCGATCAGTGAGCCCGAGCCCATGAACAGGCCTGCACCGATCACCCCACCCAGCGCGATCATGGTGATATGCCGCTGCTTGAGGCTTTGCTTCAAACTGTTGGATTGCATTTCCTTGTCCTCTCTTATTCTTGGAGGGATCCGACATCGTCCCCCAACGCAGGCATCGTCATGCGCCTGCGTCCACGCGTGGCAAATAGCTACCAGCCTGCCACCCTGGACAATAAGGCCAAGGACCTCAAACGAATTCTCTGCACAACATCCTGCCGATTTTTCCTGAGGCCGGTGATGGCGCCGATAGCGGTGCAGTTGACGAAGCCATGCACCACCTGAACATCGACGCCACCTGACGCCTTCAAACCGGTCAGGTCGGGGAGCCTTGGACGAACCGCGGCGCTATACCAGTCGAGCGCTGCCACTCCCTCATGCCGGGCTTGCCGCTTGTTGCTCTTCATCCTGGCCGCCATCCACCTTGGCGACCTGCTCTTGCGCTTTCTCCTCCATCTTGCGCTCGATGTCTTCTTTCATGCGCTGGGCAATCAACTCGTCGACTTTTGCTTTCATTTCTGGCGGCAGGGCGTCGTACTCTTCTTCGGTCAGGCCTATTTCACGCAGCAGCTTTTCCTTGATCATCTCGCCAGGCGACTTGGACATGAAGTCATGAAATTCCTGCCGGGCAGTCTTGGGCGGCAGTGGTTCTCCGATGACCGGATCGGTGGTCGCAGAACCCAGGTTTTGCAGCATCACCTTGAATTTGGCAAAGGCTTCTGCACGAGCATCCTCAGCGTTTTGCTGAGCGGTACTGCCTCCGTTCTGCTGTTGGCTTGCCGTGTTGGCGGTGGATATTGGCGTGCGGACAGGCGCAATCTGGGCCACTGCCTGCTCATCGCTGGCGTGCCGAGGCTGATGGAGCGTGGGCTGCCAGCTCACGCCGTTATGGGCGATTATCATGTTTCCTCCTTGGAAATCTCGTTGGCAGGTACCCAGCGCAAAAGCCATGCCAGCGCTGTGCCGGTCGAAATCAGGGCTTTTGCGCTATTTCCGTTACACGCGAGCGGGCATATGCTTGCCCGTGTCAGGCATGATCTTGCCGCCTGCGGCAATTACCACCACTGTCGGCAGCCCCTTGATCGGAGCGCAGTTGCTGGGCATCAGGGAGAGTGTCCATGAGTCAAGAAACCAGGCCGGTACCTGCCGGCTTCAGTGAACAGCAGTTGCACACCTTGTTCGATTTGATCAGCGATGGCATCTGGGACTGGAGTACCAATACTGGCTACGTTTATCGCAATCCGGGCTGGTACAGCATGCTGGGGTATGCCAGCCATTCCATGGCCAACTCGGTATTTACCTGGGAAAGCGTGATCCATCCTGAAGACTACCCACGGGTAATGGCGCATTTCGAGGCCTATATCAATCAGCGCAACGAGCGCTACCGCATTGAATACCGTTGCCGTTGTCAGGATGGCAGCTACATCTGGATCGAAGACAGCGGCTACATCATCGCGCATAACGAGGACGGTTCCGTGGCGCGCATGCTGGGTGCGCATCGCAATATCGACGCTGGCAAGCGCTTGGTAGCTCAACTGGAACAGAAGAACCAGTCGCTGGAGTTTCAGGTGGCCGAACGCACTCGCGAGTTGTCCTGGGTGAACCAGCAGTTGCAGCGGCAACTGGACGAAAACCGTGAACTGGCCGAACGCGATGCGTTGACCCGCGTCGCCAACCGTTACCGGCTGGAGAGCGCATTGCAACTGGAGTGCCAGCGCGCCCAGCGCTTCCGCCAGCCGTTGTCGCTGATTGCCATGGACATGGATGATTTCAAACCGATCAATGACCGCTACGGTCACGCCCGTGGCGATGCGGCGCTGGTGCGGGTGGCCGAAAACCTGCGCACCTGCTTGCGCGAACTGGACCTGCTGGCGCGCTGGGGCGGCGACGAGTTCGTCATCGTGCTGCCGCAGACCGCGTTGGGGGAGGCGCTGGAGGTGGCAGCGCGCTTGCGCCAGGTGCTGGAGCAGGTGGAGCCGGTGGGTGATTGTCGGCTGACCATGAGCTATGGCGTGGTGCAATGGCTGGAAGGGGAGGATCAGCACGCGCTGCTGGCGCGTGCCGACAAGGCGCTATACAGGGCCAAGAGGGCAGGCAAGAACGCAATTGCCGAGTAGCGCGCCCCTCGGAGAGGGCGCTGTTTTCTGGAAGGTTACATGGCCTGAATGAAAAAAGACCCGCAGCGCCTCTCGGCGCAGCGGGCCAAATCGGCCTCGGCCGCTTCAGTGTCAGATATGCAAGGCGTGGCCCAAGGCGCGCAGCGCGGCTTCCTGTACCGCTTCACCCAACGTGGGGTGGGCATGAATGGTGCCGGCCACATCTTCCAGGCGCGCGCCCATCTCCAGCGATTGGGCAAACGCTGTGGACAGTTCGGAAACCGCCACGCCAACCGCCTGCCAGCCCAGGATCAAGTGGTTGTCACGCCGCGCCACCACGCGCACAAAACCGCTTTTCGATTCGAGGCTCATGGCCCTGCCGTTGGCGGCAAACGGGAATTGCGCGACGATGCAGTCCAGGCCCTGCTGGCTGGCTTGTTCCGGGGTCTTGCCGACCACCACCACTTCCGGGTCGGTGAAGCACACGGCGGCAATCGCAGTCGGCTCGAAGCGGCGTGCCTTGCCGGCGATGATCTCGGCGACCATTTCGCCCTGGGCCATGGCCCGATGCGCCAGCATCGGTTCGCCAGCCACGTCGCCAATGGCCCAGACGTTGCGCATGCTGGTTTGGCAGTGCTGGTCGATGGCAATGGCGGCGCCGTTCATCTTCAGGTCCAGGCATTCCAGGTTGAAGCCTTGGGTGCGTGGCCGGCGGCCCACGGCCACCAGTACCTGGTCGGCCTCCAGGCGCAGTTGCCCGCCCTTGCCGTCGCTGGCCAGCAGGCAGCCATTTTCGTAGCCCTCGACGCTGTGGCCCAGGTGCAGAGCTATGCCCAGTTTTTTCAGCGACTCGGCCACCGGGGCGGTCAATTCGCTGTCGTAGGTCGGCAGGATGCGCTCACGCGCTTCCACCACACTCACCTGTGCACCCAGCTTGCGATAGGCAATGCCCAGCTCCAGGCCGATATAGCCACCGCCGACCACCACCAGGTGTTGCGGCAGTGCTTTCGGTGCCAGGGCCTCGGTCGAGGAAATCACCGGGCCACCCAGCGGCAGCATCGGCAGTTCGACACTGCTGGAGCCGGTGGCCAGCAACAGGTGCTCACACTGGATGCGCTGGCCATCGACCTCGACCTGCTTGCCGTCGAGCACCTTGGCCCAGCCATGTACTACCTTGACCCCGTGCTTTTTCAGTAAGGCGGCAACACCAGTGGTCAGGCGGTCGACGATACCGTCCTTCCAGGCCACGCTTTGGCCGATGTCCAGGCGCGGCGAGGCTACGCTGATGCCCAGCTCGGACGCCCCGGCAAAGCGCGAAGTCTGGTGGAACTGCTCGGCCACATGGATCAGGGCCTTGGACGGAATGCAGCCGATGTTCAGGCAGGTGCCGCCCAGTGCCTGGCCTTCGACCAGTACGGTAGGAATGCCCAGTTGCCCGGCGCGGATGGCAGCCACATAACCGCCAGGGCCGCCGCCGATGATCAGCAGGGTCGTTTGGATAGTCTGGTGCATGCTCACTCCACGAACAGGCAGGCGGGCTGTTCGAGCAGGCCGCGTACGGCCTGGATGAACAGTGCGGCGTCCATGCCATCGACCACGCGGTGGTCGAACGAACTGGACAGGTTCATCATCTTGCGCACGACGATCTGGCCGTCGATCACCACTGGCCGTTCGACCATGCGGTTGACCCCGACGATTGCCACTTCCGGGGTGTTGACCACCGGCGTGCTGACAATGCCGCCCAAGGCGCCAAGGCTGGTCAGGGTGATGGTCGAGCCGGACAGCTCCTCGCGACTGGCCTTGTTGTTACGTGCGGCGTTGGCCAGGCGTGAAATCTCGCCGGCATTGGCCCACAGGCTACCCGCTTCGGCGTGGCGCAGTACGGGTACCATCAGGCCATTGTCACCTTGGGTGGCAATGCCCACGTGCACCGCGCCATGGCGGGTGATGATCTGCGCTTCGTCGTCGTAGGTCGCGTTGATCTGCGGGAAGTCACGCAGCGCCACGACCAGAGCGCGAACCAGGAACGGCAGCAAGGTCAACTTGCCACGGCTGTCGCCATGCTTGCTGTTGAGTTGCTGGCGCAGGGCTTCCAAGGCGGTGACGTCGATTTCCTCGACATAACTGAAGTGTGCGACACGGCGTTTGGCGTCCTGCATGCGCTGGGCGATCTTGCGGCGCAGGCCGATCACTGGCACCTGCTCGCTGTTCGTGCGCTTGGCATAGCCATCAGGTGTTTGCCCGGCAGTGCTTTGCGGCTTGCTCATGAAGGCGTCGAGGTCTTCGTGCAGAATACGCCCGGCCGGGCCGCTGCCATGCACATAACGCAGTTCGATGCCGGCATCCAGGGCGCGTTTGCGCACGGCCGGCGAAGCCAGCGGCTTGTCGCCCGCCTGGCGCGGCACGACGGGCGCAGCTTCATGGTTGGCGGGCGCCTGGTACGCGGCGGGTTTTACATCGTTCTGCGGTTGCGGCTGTGCTGCAATCGGGGCAGCCGGGGCCTCTACCGGCTTTGGCTGAGGCACATCCACATGGTTGCCGCTGCCTTCCACTTCGATGCGGATCAGTTCGCTACCGACCGCCATTACTTCACCGGGCTGGCCACCGAGGGCCAGCACTGTGCCGCTGACCGGCGAAGGGATTTCCACGGTGGCCTTGTCGGTCATGACGTCGGCCACCACCTGGTCCTCGGCGATGATGTCGCCGACCTTGACGAACCATTCCACCAACTCGACCTGCGCGATGCCTTCGCCAATGTCCGGCATCTTGATGACGTGCGTGCCCATTCAGACCTCCATGACCTTTTTCAGTGCCGCACCTACCCGCGAAGGGCCGGGGAAGTAAGCCCATTCCTGTGCGTGAGGGTAGGGGGTGTCCCAGCCGGTGACGCGCTCGATCGGCGCCTCCAGGTGGTGGAAGCAGTGCTCCTGCACCAGCGACACCAGTTCGGCACCGAAGCCGCAGGTACGGGTGGCCTCGTGCACCACCACGCAACGGCCGGTCTTCTTCACCGACTCGACGATGGTGTCCAGGTCCAGCGGCCATAGGCTGCGCAGGTCAATCACTTCGGCATCGACGCCGCTTTCTTCGGCGGCCACCTGGGCCACGTACACCGTGGTGCCGTAGGTCAGCACGGTCACGTCATTGCCAGGGCGGGTAATGGCGGCCTTGTCCAGCGGTACGGTGTAATAGCCGTCGGGCACGGCGCTGTGCGGGTGCTTGGACCACGGCGTTACTGGGCGGTCGTGGTGACCATCGAACGGGCCGTTGTACAGGCGTTTGGGCTCCAGGAAGATTACCGGGTCGTCGCATTCGATCGAGGCAATCAACAGGCCTTTGGCGTCATAAGGGTTGGACGGCATGACGGTGCGCAGGCCGCACACCTGGGTGAACATCGCTTCCGGGCTCTGGCTGTGAGTCTGGCCGCCATAGATGCCGCCGCCGCAAGGCATGCGCAGGGTCAGCGGGGCGATGAATTCGCCGGCCGAACGGTAACGCAGGCGGGCCAGCTCGGAGACGATCTGGTCGGAGGCCGGGTAGAAATAGTCGGCGAACTGGATTTCCACCACCGGGCGCAGGCCATAGGCGCCCATGCCCACGGCGGTACCGACAATGCCGCTCTCGGAGATGGGCGCATCGAACACGCGCGATTTGCCGTACTTGTTCTGCAGGCCTTCGGTGCAGCGGAACACGCCGCCAAAGTAACCGACGTCCTGGCCGTACACCACCACGTTGTCGTCGCGCTCAAGCATGACATCCATGGCCGAGCGCAGGGCCTGGATCATGGTCATGGTAGTGGTGGCCATGGCGGTTTCCGGGTTTATGCTGTTGTTGTGGTCGTTCATCTCAAACCCCCAGTTCCTGGCGTTGACGGCGCAGGTGTTCGGGCATCTCCTTGTACACATCCTCGAACATCGAGGCGGCGCTCGGGATATGCCCGTTGGCCAGGGTGCCGTACTGCTCGGCTTCTTTCTGCGCGGCAATCACGGCAGCTTCGAGTTCGGCCGTGGTGGCCTGGTGTTCTTCCTCGGACCAGTGGCCGATCTTGATCAGGTGCTGCTTCAGGCGGGCGATCGGGTCACCCAGCGGGAAGTGGCTCCAGTCATCGGCAGGGCGGTACTTGGAGGGGTCGTCCGACGTCGAGTGCGGGCCGGCACGGTAGGTGACCCACTCGATCAGGCTTGGGCCCAGGCCACGGCGGGCGCGTTCGGCAGCCCAGCGCGAGGCGGCGTACACGGCGACGAAGTCGTTACCGTCAACTCGCAGCGAAGCAATCCCGCAACCCACGCCACGGCCGGCAAAGGTGGTCGACTCGCCACCGGCGATGGCCTGGAAGGTGGAAATGGCCCACTGGTTGTTGACCACGTTGAGGATGACCGGGGCGCGGTACACGTGGGCAAAGGTGAGGGCGGTGTGGAAGTCCGACTCGGCAGTAGCGCCGTCACCGATCCACGCCGAGGCGATCTTGGTATCGCCCTTGATCGCCGAGGCCATGGCCCAGCCGACCGCCTGCACGAACTGGGTCGCCAGGTTGCCGCTGATGGTGAAGAAGCCGGCTTCGCGCACCGAGTACATGATCGGCAACTGGCGGCCCTTGAGGGGGTCGCGCTCGTTGGACAGCAGTTGGCAGATCATCTCGACCAGCGACACGTCGCGGGCCATCAGGATGCTTTGCTGGCGGTAGGTCGGGAAGCACATGTCGGTGCGGTTCAGCGCCAGCGCCTGGCCGCTGCCGATGGCTTCTTCGCCCAGGCTTTGCATGTAGAAGGACATCTTCTTCTGGCGCTGGGCAACCACCATGCGGCTGTCGAAGATCCGCGTCTTGAGCATGGCGCGCATGCCTTGGCGAAGGATCTGCGGGTCGATGTCCTCGGCCCACGGGCCTTGCGCGTCGCCTTGCTCGTCGAGCACGCGGACCAGGCTGCAGGACAGGTCGGCAGTGTCGGCAGCATCGACATCGATAGCGGGTTTACGGGCCTGACCTGCATCGTTGAGGCGCAGGTAGGAAAAATCGGTCTGGCAGCCTGGCCGGCCGGTGGGCTCGGGCACATGCAAACGCAGGGGGGCGTACTCGTTCATGCTTTTTACGCTCGCTCGGGTATTTGTTTTTGTGAGCTCTGAAGCGGCCGCCGCTGAGTACCGGCTTGTGACTGGTAAGTCAGCGTCACTTACATCTTAGTGGCCCGGCAGGAGAATTTTTCTCTCAAGTTGATTGCCTTTGCTGAGCAGGGCAGATAAACATTCCGCATAAACACAAAAAACCGGTGATTTTGTCTCATGCGCAAACTCGATCGTACCGATATCGGCATTCTCAACAGCCTGCAAGAGAACGCCCGCATCACCAATGCCGAGCTGGCACGCTCGGTGAACCTGTCGCCCACGCCTTGTTTCAACCGGGTGCGGGCCATGGAGGAGCTGGGGGTGATCCGCCAGCAGGTGACCTTGCTGTCGCCGGAGGTGCTGGGGCTGGATGTGAACGTGTTCATCCATGTCAGCCTGGAAAAACAGGTGGAGCAGTCGTTGCATCGCTTCGAGGAAGAAATTGCCGAAAGGCCCGAGGTGATGGAGTGTTACCTGATGACGGGTGACCCGGATTACCTGTTGCGGGTGCTATTGCCCAGCATCCAGGCGCTGGAGCGGTTTCTCGATTACCTGACGCGCTTGCCAGGGGTAGCCAATATTCGCTCGAGTTTTGCCCTGAAGCAGGTGCGCTACAAGACGGCGTTGCCGTTGCCGGCCAATGGCATGACCTTGCGGGAGTAGGGGGGCGGCGCCGGCACAAGGATCGCATCCACCTGTAGGAGCGGGTTCACCCGCGAAGAGGCCGGTACAGCCACCCAATGGGCTGCTTGATATTTTAAACACCCGCAGCCTATGTTGTTGTCAGCCTACAACAACAAGGACAAGCGTCATGAGCACCGCTCAGCTCCAGGGCATCGATGAAATCGAATGCGTCACCCCCGACCTCAACGGCGTCCCGCGCGGCAAGGTGATGACCGCCGACGGCTTCCTCGAAGGCCGTCGTCTGCAGATGGCCCGGGGCGTGCTGCTGCAATGCATCATGGGCGGTTATCCACCAGCGAAATTCTATGGCAGTGACGACGGCGACCTGGCACTGGTGGCCGAACCCGGTCAGGTCCACCGCCTGCCCTGGAGCGATGACGGCCGCGCCTTGGCCATCTGCGATGCCAACGAGCTGGATGGCCGCCCCTCGGCACTGTCCACCCGGGGCCAGCTGAAGGCCGTGATAGCCCGCTATGCGGTACTGGGCCTGGCGCCGGTAGTGGCAACCGAGCTGGAGTTCTTCGTCTTTGCCCCCAACACCGACCCGCAGCAACCGTTCCTGCCGCCGGTAGGCAGCGATGGTCGCCGCGAGCTGGGCCATTCGGCGTTCAGTGTCAGTTCCAACAACGGCCTGCGCCCGTTCTTCAAGGAGGTGTATCACTGCATGGCCGCGCTCGGCCTGCCACGTGACACCTTCATGCATGAAATGGGTGTCAGCCAGTTCGAGATCAACCTGCTGCATGGCGACCCGCTGCTGTTGGCCGACCAGACCTTCCTGTTCAAGCACCTGCTCAAGGAAGTGGCGCTCAAGCACGGGCTGACGGTGGTCTGCATGGCCAAGCCGCTGGCGCGTACGCCCGGCAGCTCCATGCATATTCACCAGAGCCTGGTCGAGGCCAGCAGCGGGCGTAACGTGTTCAGTGACAAACAAGGCCTGCCGACAGACACCTTCCACCATTTCATCGGCGGGTTGCAGGCGTGCATGGCCGACTTCACCGCCCTGTTCGCGCCCAACGTCAATTCCTACCAGCGTCTGTGCCACCCCTATGCCTCGCCGAACAATGCATGCTGGTCCGAGGACAATCGTGCTGCTGGATTGCGCATTCCGGCCAGTGCGCCGGTCGCGCGACGGGTGGAAAACCGCCTGCCTGGCGCCGATGCCAACCCGTACCTGGCCATTGCTGCCAGCCTGGCCGCCGGGCTGCATGGCATCGAGCAGCGCTTGCAGCCATCGCCGGCCATCCAGGGCGAATTCGAGGTGCCCGAGCACCTGAGCCTGCCGTGTACGCTGCACGCGGCCCTTGAAAGGCTCGAGCGCAGCACGCTGGCGCGGGAACTGTTCGGCAGCGAGTTCATCGAAGGCTACATCGCCAGCAAGACCCTTGAGCTGAGCGATTTCTTCGACGAGATCACGCCGTGGGAGCGCCGGGTGCTGGCGGCACAGGCCTGAGCGCGACACAACCTGCACCGGGCACGCCCCCGCACAGCCAAATAGCTGTCGGGGGGCCTGCGCCAGGCGGTTTTTGCATTTATGCTGCTAGCACCCAAAACTGCCACCTGACCAGGGAGCTCCACGGGACGTATGCGAAATGTATGGAAGCCGTTTCAGTCGTTGTATTTCGCCGCGCTGATGATGTTGATCGGCTCAGGCCTGCTCAGCACCTACCTGGCCCTGCGCCTGGCTGCCGACCATGTCGACAGCCTGTGGGTGGGTGCTTTGATGGCGGCCAACTACTTTGGCCTGGCGGTTGGCGGCAAGGTTGGCCACCGGCTGATCGGGCGGGTAGGGCACATACGCGCCTATGCCACCTGTGCCGGTATCGTCGGCGCTGCGGTGCTCGGTCATGGCCTGACCAGCTGGCTGCCGGCCTGGGTCGGGCTGCGCATGATCGTCGGCCTGGGGATGATGTGCCAATACATGGTCATCGAGAGCTGGCTCAATGAGCAGGCCGATGTGAAACACCGGGGCGCGGTGTTCAGCGGTTACATGATTGCCTCGTACCTGGGGCTGGTGCTTGGCCAGTTGATCCTGGTGGTGCACCCGCAGCTCGGCCCTGAGTTGCTGATGCTGGTGGCGATGTGCTTTGCCCTGTGCCTGGTGCCCGTGGCGATGACCCGGCGTATTCACCCGGCGCCCTTGCGCCCGGCACCGATGGAGCCGAAGTTCTTCATCAAGCGTGTGCCGCAGTCGCTCAGTACGGTGTTGGGCTCGGGCCTGATTGTCGGCTCGTTCTACGGTCTGGCGCCTTTATATGCGTCAAGCCAGGGGATGAGTACCGAGCAGATCGGTCTGTTCATGGGTAGCTGCATTTTTGCCGGCCTGCTGGTGCAGTGGCCGCTGGGCTGGTTGTCTGACCGTTATGACCGGGCCGTGCTGATTCGTAGCGTGGCGGTGGGGCTGGCACTGGCTGCTGCGCCATTGGCAATACTGCCCAGTGTGCCGCTGGAGTTGCTGTTTGGTATCGGCTTCCTGATCTCGTTGCTGCAGTTCTGCCTGTACCCGCTGGCGGTTGCCTTCTCCAATGACCACGTTGAAAGCGAGCGCCGGGTATCGCTGACGGCGATGCTGTTGGTGACCTACGGTGTGGGTGCATGTGTCGGCCCGCTGGCGGCAGGGGTTCTGATGAAGGTATTGGGTGCGCAGATGCTGTATGCCTTCTTCGTATTCTTTGCCCTGGTGCTGGTCTGGCGCATTCGGCCGAAAGCGGTTACCGGCCTGCATCAGGTACAGGATGCACCGCTGGGCCACGTGGCGATGCCGGCGGCCGGTTCGCCGTTGTCGGCGGCGCTGGACCCGCGGGTGGATGAGCAGACCGTGCAGGACGTGATGCAGGCGCCGGTGGCGGCTGAAGACACCGAGGATGAAGAGAAGGGCGCGCAGCAACAGGCGCCTGAACCTGAAGAGGTCAGCAAGTCAGTGTAGGAGCGGGTTTACCCGCGAAGAGGCCAGCCCAGCAGAAACACAAATGAAAACGCCACCTCAGCAGGTGGCGTTTTCTGTTTTACCGACTGACGATCAATAATCGTCCTTGTCGAACCGCCGCGCCTCACGCTGCAGCTGGTACACGAAACTCTCGATCTTGCGTTGAGCCTGCCCGCTCAGATTGTGGAAGCGCACGCCGGCAAAGGTAGTGTTGATGCGCTCTTCATAGTGCAGATGACGCAGTTCGACCATGGTATCCACCAGGCCCAGCGGGTTGCCCGCCTTGAAACGCTCATACACCTGGCCCAGTTGCAAGCGGTCTTCGATATTGCCTTCGAAGCGCAGTTTGCAGCCGGTGGCCGAGATATCCAGCAGCTTGCCTCGCATGGCGCCGTTGCCCTTGAGGTGAGCCCCGTCGAGGATGATGTCGACCAGTTGCGATAGCTTCAGCGCGGCGCGGAAGGCGTTGCGGCGCTGGTGGTAGGTCATCTCTTGCGGCAGGGCGCCGCTGTAGCAGCGGTGGCCGTCGACTTCGCTGATTTTCAGCTCGTGATCGCATTCCCAGGCGATGCGTACACCATCGTGGAAGCCTTCGACGCGGAAGTGCTCGCCGTTCTCGATGAATTTCTCGCCGTCACGGGGGATCATCTCGTCCAGCGCCAGGGTGTTGCTTTCGCGGTCCACGCGCACCACATAGCTCTGGAAGCGCTGGCTGCGGTCGTGGAAGGTGATGATCAGGGGGTCGTGGCTTTCCTGCAGCTGCCGCAAGTTGGCCGCAATCTCCAAGGGGGTGCTCAACACCTTGGGTGGCTGCGGGGCATCGGATTCATTGAACACAGCTTATCGTTCTCCAGGCAAAAGCGACACACGCAAGTAACGGCATTTTGCCACTATGTTCTGTGCCTTGATAGAAAAATCACACTTGGCTGAGCGCACGCGGCTTGGCCAGAGGCGAGGTGCTGCCACGGCTGTCGTAGAGTGAGGGCGAATCGCCGCCCTGAAGGATGCGGATCTGGTTGTTGGTGACCTGTTGCTGCACCTGGATGATCCGGCCATTGGTCTGGTTGACCTGCTGGCAGTCGTCCATCAGTTGCGACAGCATGTCGAGCCGCTGCAGCATCACATCACCATGGGGTGACTGCGCGGCTACAGCCTGCACACCGGTGCGGTCGGCACTCAGGCCCAGGCTGCCGAGCAATTGGCTGCGGCGCTGGCCGTGCTGCTCGAGCAAGATGATCAACGACTGCTTGCGCGCCAGGATTTGCTCCAGCAGCGGCATGTCGCGGCCATGCAGGGCGATTGCTTCCTTGTGCAGAAGGTCGAGCAGTTCCTGCATCGGGGCAATGTCATCTTCGATCAGTTGCAGCAAGGTGGTGTCGTGCATGGCTAACTCTTGGCTTTTCTAGCGTCCGTGAAGTCAGCGCGCCGTACGGTCAGCGCTGGGCTTCGAAATCAAGCAGTTTGCTGGCGACCCGGCCGGCATCGACCTGGTAGCTGCCGTCGGCGATCGCCTGTTTCAACTCGGCCACGCGGGCGCTGTTGACCACCGGCTCGTCGCGCAGCTTGTCGCTGATCTTCTGCAACTGCTGGGCCTCCTGGCTGAGGTGTACTGCTTCTCCGCTGGCATTGGTGGCGCTTGCCGCTTCCTGGCTGGCTGCCGGTTTTTCGGCGCTGCCGGACGCGGTGTTGCCGCGTACGCCGCCCGTGACGGACGGAGAGTTATTCAAACGACTGAAGTCGATGACCATGATCAGAAACCTCTGGGTATTTGGACGCTTGCCTTGTTTTCGGCCAACCCGATATAAACTTTAGGCACAAATGCACTGCCGCCTGTCGGCAAGCCCGCGAACCCGTGTTCTGACACAGTTTAGGAAAAGCGGTTCCTCACTGCCAGCGCAATCTGGTGGTTGGCCTACATACTGACCTCGACCTGGCCAGGCCCGGTCACCCTGGCCTTGACCACGCGTTTGGAGTTGAGGTTGCGTACCCGGATTTGCTCGCTCAGGCCGCCTTTGCTCAGGGCTTCGCCCGGCATGCGCACGCTCAGGCTGCCACTGCGGGCAATGATCACCACATGGTCACCCTTGCGAACCACCTCGGCCTGTTCCAGGTGTTGCGGGGTGAGCACCTGGTCGATCACCGTGGGGCGCAGCATCTTCATGCCCACCGCCTGGTCCAGTTCGGTCAGAAAGCCCTGGCCCAGGGTGCCGACATCGCGCTCGCGCAGGGCCACGTCACCTTCGCCGACCGTGTTGTCGCGCTTGAGCGGGCGGGTTACCACTACCACATCGCGGAAAAGTCGCACGGTGGCCGGTACAAATACCGTCCACGGTGCTGCGCCGTTGCAGCGTATCCTTACCGTCACCCGGCCCAGCGGCTTGGCCGGGCTTTCCAACGAAGCGTCCAGCTGCTGGCTGCACAACGGCATGCGCAGGCGTGGGTCCAGCGGGTTGACCTGGATTTCATAGCGGCCGGCCGTCTGGGTGGTGGACAGATAATCTTCAACGGTGAATTCAAGAAACCCTTGGGTGACACCGATAAGCTGTTCAGGCAAGGTGAACGCGTCCGCTACCGTGCGAACGCCGGGCATCAGCAGGCACAGCGTGGCCAGCAGGCGTGTCAATCGTCGGGAAAATGTCGTTTTCGTGTGCATGACACTCAAAAAAGCAAAGCCCGTGCCGACTCGCTACCTGAGTGGCAACGAAAGGCTGAAACGTTAAGGAGTCTGGCATGGCGGGTGTTATGGATTCGGTCAACCAGCGCACGCAGCTGGTGGGGCAGAATCGCCTGGAATTGCTGCTGTTCCGCCTCAATGGCGAACAGCTTTACGGCATCAATGTGTTCAAGGTCAGGGAAGTACTGCAATGCCCTGCGCTGACCTTGCTGCCCAAGGCGCACCCTGTGGTGCGTGGCGTTGCCAATATTCGCGGGGCGACCATCCCGATCCTCGACTTGTCGATGGCCACCGGGTTGCGGCCGCTGCAGGAAGACACACGCAACAGCTTCGTGATCATCACCGAGTACAACACCAAGACCCAAGGCTTCCTGGTGCATTCGGTGGAGCGCATCGTCAACATGAACTGGGAAGAGATTCATCCGCCACCCAAGGGGACCGGCCGTGACCACTATCTGACTGCGGTCACCCGGGTGGACAACCGCATGGTCGAGATCATCGATGTGGAGAAGGTGCTGGCCGAAGTGTCGCCGTCGTCCGAGTCGGTATCGGCCGGTGTGATCGATGCCGAGGTGCAGGACAAGGCGGTATTGATGCGGGTGCTGACCGTCGACGACTCGTCGGTGGCGCGCAAGCAGGTCAGCCGTTGCCTGCAGACCGTAGGGGTCGAGGTGGTGGCGCTCAATGATGGTCGTCAGGCGCTGAACTACCTGCGTCAGCTGGTGGATGAGGGCAAAAAGCCGGAAGAAGAGTTCCTGATGATGATCTCGGACATTGAAATGCCGGAAATGGACGGCTATACGCTAACGGCGGAGATTCGCAGCGATCCGCGCATGCAAAAGTTGCACATCTGCCTGCATACTTCGCTTTCCGGGGTGTTCAACCAGGCAATGGTCAAGAAGGTCGGCGCCGATGACTTCCTGGCCAAGTTCAAGCCGGACGACCTGGCCCAACGGGTGGTCGACCGGATCAAGGCAGCGCATTGAAGCAGCCGGGGGCATGCCCCTCGGCACCAGTGATTGAAAAGAGGCGGCAGTAGTGTCTACGGGTAATTTGGATTTCGAACAGTTCCGGGTCTTCCTGGAGAAAGCCTGTGGCATCCTGCTGGGCGAGAATAAGCAGTACCTGGTTTCCAGCCGTCTCAACAAGCTGATGGAACAACAGGGCATCAAGAGCCTGGGTGAGCTGGTGCAGCGCATTCAGGCCCAGCCGCGCGGCGGCTTGCGCGAGCAGGTGGTCGATGCCATGACCACCAACGAGACCCTGTGGTTTCGCGACACCTATCCGTTCGAAGTGCTGAAGAACAAGGTTATCCCCGAGTTCATTCGCAACAACCCCGGCCAGCGACTGCGCATGTGGTCGGCGGCCTGTTCGTCGGGGCAGGAGCCGTATTCCATCTCGATGGCGATCGATGAGTTCGAGCGCAGCAACCTCGGCCAGTTGAAGATGGGGGCGCAGATCGTCGCCACCGACCTCTCCGGCACCATGCTGACCAACTGCAAGACTGGCGAATACGACAGCCTGGCGATTGCCCGCGGCTTGTCCCAGGAGCGCTTGCAGCGCTACTTCGACCCCAAGGGACCGGGGCGCTGGGCGGTCAAGCCAGCGATTCGCAGCCGTGTCGAGTTCCGCTCGTTCAACCTGCTCGACAGCTATGCCAGTCTGGGCAAGTTCGATATCGTGTTCTGCCGCAATGTGCTGATCTATTTCTCGGCGCAGGTGAAGAAGGACATCCTGCTGCGCATTCACAGTACCCTCAAGCCCGGTGGTTACCTGTTCCTCGGCGCCTCGGAAGCGCTGAACGGCTTGCCGGACCATTACCAGATGGTGCAGTGCAGCCCGGGGATCATCTACCAGGCCAAGTAAGCAAAAAGGCCGGTATCGAGAGATGCCGGCCTTTTTGTTTGCCGTGTCTTCGTAGGAGCGGGTTTACCCGCGAAGAGGCCGGCCCTGGTGGCCAATTTCCACCCGCCGTTCACCGTTGCTGCCGCTACCGTATTCGCGGGTAAACCCGCTCCTACACAGATTGGTGGTGGGCACACATCGGAGGTTGGACACAGCCCGCCGTGTAGGAGCGGGTTTACCCGCGAAAGGGCCGGCCCTGGTGGCCAATTTCCACCCGCCGTTCACCGTTGCTGCCGCTACCGTATTCGCGGGTAAACCCGCTCCTACACAGATTGGTGGTGGGCACACACCGGAGGTTGGGCGCAGCCCGCCGTGTAGGAGCGGGTTTACCCGCGAAAGGGCCGGGCCTGCTGGCCAATCTCCACCCGCCGTTCACCGTTGCGGCCGCTACCGTATTCGCGGGTAAACCCGCTCCTACACCGGATCGGTGGTGGGCACACACCGGAGGTTGGACACAGCCCGCCGTGTAGGAGCGGGTTTACCCGCGAAAGGGCCGGGCCTGCTGGCCATTTACCACCCGCCGTTCACCGTTGCTGCCGCTACCGTATTCGCGGGTAAACCCGCTCCTACACAGATTGGTGGTGGACACACACCGGAGGTTGGACACAGCCCGTCGTGTAGGAGCGGGTTTACCCGCGAAAGGGCCGGGCCTGCTGGCCATTTACCACCCGCCGTTCACCGTTGCTGCCGCTACCGTATTCGCGGGTAAACCCGCTCCTACACAGATTGGTGGTGGGCACACACCGGAGGTTGGGCGCAGCCCGTCGTGTAGGAGCGGGTTCACCCGCGAAAGGGCCGGGCCTGCTGGCCATTTACCATCCGCCGTTCACCGTTGCGGCCGCTACCGTATTCGCGGGTAAACCCGCTCCACAGATTGGTGGTGGGCACACACCGGAGGTTGGACGCAGCCCGCCGTGTAGGAGCGGGTTCACCCGCGAAAGGGCCGGCCCTGCTGGCCAATCTCCACCCGCCGTTCACCGTTGCTGCTGCTACCGTATTCGCGGGTAAACCCGCTCCTACACAGATTGGTGGTGGGCACACACCGGAGGTTGGACACAGCCCGCCGTGTAGGAGCGGGTTCACCCGCGAAAGGGCCGGGCCTGCTGGCCATTTACCACCCGCCGTTCACCGTTGCTGCCGCTACCGTATTCGCGGGTAAACCCGCTCCTACACAGATTGGTGGTGGACACACACCGGAGGTTGGACACAGCCCGCCGTGTAGGAGCGGGTTCACCCGCGAAAGGGCCGGCCCTGCTGGCCAATCTCCACCCGCCGTTCACCGTTGCTGCCGCTACCGTATTCGCGGGTAAACCCGCTCCTACACAGATTGGTGGTGGACACACACCGGAGGTTGGGCGCAGCCCGTCGTGTAGGAGCGGGTTCACCCGCGAAAGGGCCGGCCCTGCTGGCCAATCTCCACCCGCCGTTCACCGTTGCTGCCGCTACCGTATTCGCGGGTAAACCCGTTCCTACACAGATTGGTGGTGGGCACACACCGGAGGTTGGACGCAGCCCGCCGTGTAGGAGCGGGTTCACCCGCGAAAGGGCCGGCCCTGCTGGCCAATCTCCACCCGCCGTTCACCGTTGCTGCCGCTACCGTATTCGCGGGTAAACCCGTTCCTACACAGATTGGTGGTGGACACACACCGGAGGTTGGACACAGCCCGCCGTAGGAGCGGGTTTACCCGCGAAGAGGCCCGCACAGGAAAACACTGACGTCAATTTTTTGTTTTGCCGCTTTTGCCGCCTATCAATTGCCGCTTTTGTCACCTCAGGCGGAAGGCCTTTGCCGCTTTTCTGGCATCAATCTGATAGTACTCTCCCGGTAAACCCCATAAATACGGGCTTTTCGGTGGTTGGCACAGCCCTTGCTATACCTTGCTCAACGAAATTCCGGTCAACCTCTAAAGGTTTCCCTGACATGAGCATCAGCTTCGACAAAGCGCTTGGTATTCACGAAAAGGCTCTGGGCTTCCGCGCCCAGCGCGCTGAAGTGCTGGCCAACAACATCGCCAACGCCGATACGCCCAACTACAAGGCGCGTGACATGGACTTTGCCTCGGTGCTGGCAGCCGAAAGCGACAAGCAGCAGAGTGGTGGCCGCTTCAGCCTTGACCGCACCAATAGCCGGCACATCGAGGCTGAAGGCCTGGCCATGGCCGATGAAACCCTCAAGTACCGCACGCCGCTGCAGCCGTCGATCGACCAGAACACCGTGGATGCGCAGATCGAGCAATCGAACTACACGGAAAACGCGATTGGCTTCCAGGCCAGCTTCACCTTGCTCAACAGTAAATTCAAAGGGCTGGTTTCCGCCCTGCGGGGAGAATGATCATGTCCCTTTCCAGTGTCTTCAACATTGCCGGTAGCGGCATGAGCGCACAGAACACGCGCCTGAACACCGTGGCGTCCAACATCGCCAACGCCGAGACCGTGTCTTCGAGCATCGACCAGACGTATCGCGCCCGCCACCCGGTGTTCGCCACCACCTTCCAGAATGCCCAGGCCGGCAGCAGTCAGTCGCTGTTCGAAGACCAGGGCGAGGCAGGGCAGGGCGTGCAGGTAAAAGGCATCGTCGAAGACCAGAGCACGCTGGAGGCACGCTACGAGCCGAACCACCCGGCGGCGAACAAGGACGGCTACGTCTACTACCCGAACGTCAACGTGGTCGAGGAAATGGCTGACATGATTTCCGCCAGCCGCGCGTTTCAGACCAATGCCGAACTGATGAACACGGCCAAGAGCATGATGCAGAAAGTGCTGACCCTTGGGCAGTGATAGGAAGCCGACATGACCACCACCAATTCCACCACGGACGTCGGTAGCGCGTACCTGACCTCGCTGCAGAAGCAGACGTCCAAGACTGACAGCTCTACCGGTGCCGCCGGCAGCGCGCTGGGCAAGGACGCGTTCTTGCAGTTGCTGGTTACCCAGATGCAGAACCAGAACCCGCTCGACCCACAGGAAAACGGCGAGTTCGTGGCTCAGTTGGCGCAGTTCAGCAGCCTGGAAAGCATGCAGTCGCTGAACGACGCAGTGACCTACATTGCGGCCGGGCTGCAATCTTCCCAGGCCTTGCAGGCCTCCTCGCTGGTCGGGCGCAATGTCATTGTCCAGACCGACAAGGCCGTGGTCGATACCAGCAAGGACATGAAGGGCTCGGTCAACCTGACGTCGTCCAGTACCTCCACCTCGGTGGGGATCTATGACAAGGACGACAAGCTGGTGCGTACCATCGAGCTCGGTACCCAGAAGGGTGGCAGCATCGACTTTACCTGGGATGGCCTGAACGATGACGGTGAGGTCGCGGCCGCCGGGACCTACACCTTCAAGGCCACTGCCTCGATCGATGGCAAGGCCACGGCCATGACCACCAACCTGCCGGCCTCGGTTACCAGTGTGACCATGGGGGCCAACGGTTCGGAGATGACGCTCAACCTGGCTGGGCTGGGCAGTGTTGCGCTTTCCAAAATCCAAAGCATCGGCATCTAGGGCCTGAGCAAAACGACAGGAGTTACACATGTCTTTCAATATCGGCCTTAGCGGCCTCTATGCAGCAAACAAGGCCCTGAACGTTACCGGCAACAACATTGCCAACGTAGCCACCACCGGCTTCAAATCGTCGCGTGCCGAGTTCGCCGACCAGTACTCCAACTCCATTCGCGGCACGAGTGCCGGCAAGAACGTAGTGGGCACCGGCGTGAAGACTGCCGCCGTGTCGCAGATGTTCACTCCGGGTAACATCAACGGCACCGGCCAGGCGCTGGACATGGCCATTGATGGCAACGGCTTCTTCGTGATGAACGACAACGGCTCGAAAATCTACACCCGTGCCGGTGCTTTCTACAGCGACAAGGATGGCTACGTGGTCAGCTCGTCGGGCGCCAACCTGCAAGGCTATGCCGTGGATGACAACGGCAAGATCATTCAGGGTGTACTGACCAACCTGCAGATCGACACCTCGAACCTGACGCCGAACCCGACCGGCCGTATCTCCGAGAACGTCAATCTCAACTCTACCGCTACTGCGCCAGCCCAATCGCCATTCGATCCGACCAACACGGGCACCTACAACTACACGTTCAACACCGACGTGTACGATAGTCAGGGTAACGCGCACCAGCTTAACCAGTACTTTGTAAAGGATGCCACCAGCAACTCCTGGACAATGTACACCACCATCGACGGTCGCAACCCGGCTGACCCGAATTCGACCACGCCGTTGGCCAACAATCTGCCGTTCAAGTCTGATGGCACCCTGGATACAGCTGCCATGAATGCGGGCCCGGTAGCGGGCGGCATGACCATCGCGGCCAACAAGACCTTCACGCTCGACAACTGGATCCCGGCACAGAAGAACGCTGCTGGTGTGTGGGGCGCCAACGGTGCTACCGCCAATGTCGACGGGGTCAACCTGGATATGCTTGGCACCACCCAGTACAACGCCGCCTCCGCCACCACCGCCAAGAGTCAGGATGGCTTTGCCACTGGCGAGCTGTCAGGCCTGACCATCGACGAAAGCGGCAACATGTTCGCCAACTTCACCAACGGCCAGGACAAGGTGATCGGCCAGGTGGCTATCGCCAACTTTGCCAACCTGCAGGGTCTGACACCGATTGGCGGCACCAGTTGGAAAGAGTCCTACGCGTCGGGCGTACCGGTGATTGGTGCTCCGGACACCGGCACGCTGGGTCAGATTGCCGGCGGTGCACTGGAAGACTCGAACGTCGATCTGACTGGAGAGCTGGTCAATCTGATCAAGGCGCAGAGCAACTACCAGGCCAATGCCAAGACCATCTCCACCGAAAGCACCATCATGCAGACCATCATTCAGATGACCTGATAATTGTTGTTGGTGTGATGTCTGTAATTGGGGCCGCAATGCGGCCCCAATAACTTGAAGGTTCACGTTAATGAAGCGGTTGTCATTATTGGCCTTGTTCCCCTTGCTGGTGCTGGTACTGCCGGCCCCTGCCGCCCCCGCCCCGTTCTATCAATGGCAAAGTCTGGTCACCGGCCGCTACCTGTGCTCGGCCCATAACCCGGGCAAAGGCTGGGTGCGCCATTCCGGCCCCTACAACAACGCTGCCTGCCGCAGCCATTGAGCAAGCCCTTGCCGCAGGCGGCAAACTTCCGCCGACAAACTGACGGTTATTGCCCCTCGCGAAGCTGAAAGCCCCGTAAATCGGGAGTTTCAGACTTGGTTCGATTATTGCTTTGAACCAGCCCAGTGACAGCGCGGCAACTACGCGCAGAGGAGAAACTGTGGACAAGTTGCTTTATGTGGCCATGACCGGCGCCAGCCAGAACGCGCTGGCGCAGAAGGCCCACGCCAACAACCTGGCGAACATTTCCACCAACGGTTTTCAGCGCGACCTGGAGCAGGCCCGTTCGATGCCGGTGTTCGGCGACAGCTTTCCGGCGCGCGCCTTCGCCATGACCGAACGCCCGGCCACCGACTTCAGCGAAGGCCCGTTGGTCGAAACCGGCCGCGACCTTGACGTGGCGGTGACCGGCAAGGGCTTTATCGCCGTGCAGGCGCCGGACGGCAGCGAAGCCTATGTGCGTACCGGTAGCCTGAACATCGATGCCCTCGGTGTGCTGCGTGCCGGCAATGGCATGCCAGTGATCGGCAACGGTGGCCCGATCGCCATCCCGCCCGAGCAGAAAGTGGAAGTGGGTGCCGACGGCACCATCAGTATCCGCTCCATGGGTGAAGACCCGCGGGTGATGGCCGAGGTCGATCGCATCAAACTGGTCAACCCGGACACCAAAGGCCTGACAAAGGGCCTGGACGGCCTGATCCATACCACATCCGGCCAGCCGGCCGATGCAGACGTCAATGTGCGGGTGGTGGCTGGCTTCGTGGAAGGCAGCAATGTCAACGCTGTCGAGGAAATGACCTCGGTGCTGGCGCTGTCCCGCCAGTTCGAACTGCACGTCAAGATGATGAACACGGCCAAGGAAGGCGACGAAGCCATGGCTCGGGTTTTGCAAATCGGCTAATCACTTTTGAACGGGTGCCGTAAAACAGGCGCACGAGGAGAACTTACATGCTTCCGGCTCTTTGGGTCGCTAAAACCGGCCTGTCCGCCCAGGACACCAACCTGACGGTCATTTCCAACAACCTGGCCAACGTCTCGACCACCGGCTTCAAACGTGATCGTGCCGAATTTGCCGACCTGCTCTACCAGATCAAGCGCCAGCCTGGTGCCCAGTCTACCCAGGACAGCGAGCTGCCTTCGGGCCTGCAGGTCGGTACCGGTGTACGTATTGTGGGCACCCAGAAGAGCTTCGTTGCCGGCAGCCTGCAAACCACCGAAAACCCGTTGGACATGGCAGTCAACGGCCGTGGTTTCTTCCAGATCCTGCAGCCGGACGGCACCGTGTCGTACACCCGTGACGGTACCTTCCACCTGAACTCCGATGGCCAGATCGTCACCGCCAACGGCTACGCCCTGGAGCCTGCCATTGTCGTGCCTAACGACGCGCAGACCTTCACCGTTGGCCAGGACGGCACCGTGTCGATCACCACCGCCGGCAATCCGGCTGCACAGGTGATCGGCAACATCCAGACCGCCGATTTCATCAACCCGGCCGGCCTGCAGGCGATCGGCGACAACCTGTTCCTCGAGACCGCCGCCAGTGGCGCACCTCAGGTCGGCACCCCAGGCCTGAACGGTTTTGGCACTACCCTGCAGCAGACGCTGGAGAACTCCAACGTCAGCACCGTGGAAGAGCTGGTGAACATGATCACCACCCAGCGTGCCTACGAGATGAACTCCAAGGTCATTTCCACGGCCGACCAGATGCTGTCGTTCGTTACTCAACAGCTCTAAGCCCTGTCACTCAGTTGCACCCGTGAGGTAAGCGTCATGAATCGTCTGTTGTCCGTTTTCGCCCTGGGGGGGGCGGTGTTGCTGGCAGGTTGCGTCGCGCCGACGCCCCGGCCCAACGACCCGTACTATGCGCCGGTGTTGCCGCGCACCCCATTGCCGGCAGCGGCCAACAACGGTTCGATCTACCAGGCCGGTTTCGAGCAGAACCTGTACAGCGACCGCAAGGCGTTCCGGGTGGGGGACATCATCACCATCACCCTCAACGAGAGAACCTCGGCCAGCAAGAACGCAGGTTCGCAGATCCAGAAGAACAGCTCGGCCAATATTGGCCTGACCTCGCTGTTCGGCAGCACACCGAACACCAACAATCCGTTCGGCGGTGGTGATCTGTCGCTGGAGGCTGGTTATAACGGCGAGCGTGCCACCAAGGGCGACAGCAAGGCCACCCAGGGCAACACCCTGACCGGTTCGATCACCGTCACTGTGGCCGAAGTGCTGCCCAACGGCATCATCGCCGTGCGCGGCGAGAAGTGGCTGACCTTGAACACCGGCGAAGAGTTGGTGCGCATTGCCGGCATGGTCCGCGCTGACGATATCGCCACTGACAACACCGTGCCGTCCACCCGCGTGGCCGACGCGCGCATCACCTATTCCGGCACGGGCTCGTTTGCCGATGCCAGCCAGCCCGGGTGGCTCGACCGTTTCTTCATCAGCCCGCTTTGGCCTTTCTGAGTACGGATGACCATGTTCAACGTAAGGCAGCTGATTGCCGCAACCCTGCTTTTGTCCTGTGCCTTCGCTGCCCAGGCCGAGCGCCTGAAGGACATTGCCAGCATCTCTGGCGTACGCTCCAACCAGTTGATTGGTTACGGCCTGGTGGTGGGCCTCAATGGCACGGGTGACCAGACCACCCAGACACCGTTCACCCTGCAAACCTTCAACAACATGCTGTCGCAGTTCGGCATCAAGGTGCCGGCCGGTTCCGGCAACGTGCAGTTGAAGAACGTTGCCGCAGTGTCGGTGCACGCCGACCTGCCACCGTTCGCCAAGCCGGGCCAGGTGGTGGACATTACCGTGTCGTCGATCGGTAACTCGAAGAGCCTGCGCGGCGGCAGCCTGTTGATGACCCCGCTCAAAGGTATCGACGGCAATGTCTACGCCATTGCCCAGGGCAACCTGGTCGTGGGCGGCTTTGACGCCGAGGGCCGTGACGGCTCGAAGATCACTGTCAATGTGCCGTCGGCTGGCCGTATTCCGGGTGGCGCCAGTGTCGAGCGTGCGGTGCCGAGCGGCTTCAACCAGGGCAATACCCTGACTCTGAACCTCAATCGCCCTGACTTCACGACCGCCAAGCGCATCGTGGACAAGGTCAACGACCTGCTCGGCCCTGGCGTGGCCCAGGCCGTGGATGGTGGTTCGGTACGGGTCAGCGCGCCGATGGACCCAAGCCAGCGCGTGGATTATCTGTCGATCCTCGAAAACCTCGAAATCGACCCGGGCCAGGCGGTGGCCAAGGTCATCATCAACTCACGTACCGGCACCATCGTCATCGGCCAGAACGTCAAGGTGTCGCCGGCGGCGGTAACCCACGGCAGCCTGACCGTGACCATTACCGAAGACCCGATCGTCAGCCAGCCGGGGGCCTTCTCCAATGGCCAGACTGCCGTGGTGCCACGCTCGCGGGTCAATGCCGAGCAGGAAGCCAAGCCGATGTTCAAGTTCGGCCCGGGTACCACGCTGGACGAAATCGTCCGCGCGGTGAACCAGGTGGGCGCAGCGCCCGGCGACCTGATGGCGATCCTCGAAGCCTTGAAACAGGCCGGTGCCTTGCAGGCCGACCTGATCGTGATCTGAGGACGGCACGGATGAATATCAAAAGCCAGGTATCCGGTAGTGCCGACAGCGGCGCCTATACCGACCTTAACCGCCTGAGTGCCCTCAAGCACGGCGACCGCGACAGCGAAGCCAATGTGCGCAAGGTGGCCCAGGAGTTCGAGTCGCTGTTCATCAGTGAAATGCTCAAGGCCTCGCGCAAGGCCAGTGACGTGCTGGCCGACGACAACCCGATGAACACCGAAACGGTCAAACAGTACCGCGACATGTACGACCAGCAGCTGGCCGTAAGCATGTCCCGCGAAGGTGGCGGTATCGGCCTGCAGGACGTGCTGGTACGCCAGCTGACCAAGGGCCGCAGTGCGTCGGTCAATACCAGCCCGTTCCCGCGCGTCGATAGCAGTGGCCCGGCATTGTGGGGCAACAAGGTGGCGGAGCCGGTGCATACCATGGCCTCGTCCGCTACCCGCAATGACGTTGCAGCACTCAACGCGCGGCGCCTGGCCTTGCCCAGCAAGCTCACCGACCGCCTCCTGGCCGGTATCGTGCCATCGGCGGAAACCGCCAACAACGCCGCCGTGCCTGCACGTGACGGCCAGCAAGTGGCCAAGGCCTTCGCCGTGCCGGACAACGGCCTGCGCATTGTCGGCCGCGCCGTGGCCCAGCCGCCGCTGGCGCCGAACAAGGCTTTCACCGACAGCGACGCCTTCGTCGCCACCATGCTGCCAATGGCCGAACAGGCCGCCAAGCGCATTGGTATCGACCCACGCTACCTGGTGGCCCAGGCCGCGCTGGAAACCGGTTGGGGCAAGTCGGTGATGCGCAACAGCGACGGCAGCAGCAGCCACAACCTGTTCGGCATCAAAGCCACTGGCAACTGGCAAGGCGAGCAGGCGCGGGCGATCACCAGCGAATTCCGCGATGGTCAGTTCGTCAAGGAAACAGCGGCGTTCCGCAGCTACGACTCGTACCAGGACAGCTTCCACGACCTCGTCACCTTGTTGCAGAGCAATTCTCGCTATCAAGGTGCGCTGGATGCGGCCGATAACCCTGAGCAGTTTGCAAGAGAGCTGCAAAAGGCAGGTTATGCGACCGACCCGGGCTATGCGAAGAAAATCATCAGCATTGCCCAGCAAATGCAGTCAACCCCGCAATACGCCATGGCTGGCAGAACCACGAACTTATAAAAGGACTAAATCATGTCGAGCCTGATTTCCATCGGCCTGAGTGGCCTGAGTGCCAGCCAGGCGGCCTTGTCGGTAACCAGTAACAACATCGCCAACGCCGCGACCAGTGGCTACTCACGCCAGCAGACAGTTCAGGCTGCGGGGCCTTCGCACAACATTGGCGCAGGCTTCCTGGGTACCGGGACCACGCTGGCGGATGTGCGTCGCATCTACAGCTCCTACCTGGACAACCAACTGCAGACAGCCACCTCTTTGCAGGCAGATTCGCTGACGTTCCAGGATCAGATCACCAGCATCGACAAACTGCTGGCCGACCGTGACACCGGCATCAGCTCGGTCCTTACCGCCTTCTTCTCGGCCCTGCAGACTGCAGCGGCCAAGCCGGGTGACGTTGCCTCGCGCCAGTTGCTGCTGACCCAGGCGCAAACCCTGAGCAACCGTTTCAATGCGGTGAGCACCCAGCTGACTCAACAGAACGCCACGATCAACTCCCAGCTCGACACCATGGCTGGCCAGGTCAACAAACTGACCGCCAGCATTGCCGAGTACAACAAGCAGATTGCCGCGGCCAGCGGCACTGGCAACACCCCTAACAGCCTGCTGGATGCGCGCAGTGAAGCGGTGCGTCAGCTCAATGAGCTGGTCGGTGTTACGGTACAGGAGCGTGATGGCAATTATGACGTGTACCTGGGCAGCGGCCAGTCGCTGGTCACCGGCAACAAGGCCAACACCCTGTCGGTCGAGCCTGGCGCTGCAGACAAGAGTCAGGCCAGCCTGCGCATCAACTACGAGTCGTTCAGCTCTGATGTGACCTCGGTGGTGTCCGGTGGCGCCATTGGCGGCCTGTTGCGTTATCGTCAGGACGTGCTGACGCCGTCGATGAACGAGCTTGGTCGCGTTGCCCTGGTAGTCGCCGACAGTATCAATAGCCAGTTGGGGCAGGGCCTGGATGCCAATGGCCAGTTCGGCAGCTCGCTGTTCTCCAGCATCAACAGCGCTACTGCCATGGCCCAACGCAGCCTGGCCTCGTCCAATAACAGTACCGGCTCCGGCAATCTGGATGTCACCATTGCCAATAGCGGTGCGTTGACCACCTACGACTACGAGGTGAAGTTCACCAGCGCCAACCAGTACAGTGTGCGCCGCTCCGACGGCACCGACATGGGCAGCTTCGACCTGAATGCCGACCCGGCACCCGTGATCGACGGTTTCAGTCTGGCGTTGAAAGGCGGCGGTCTGGCGGCTGGTGACAGCTTCAAGGTCATCCCCACCCGTGCAGCTGCCGGTAGCATTACCACGACCCTGACCGATGCCAACAAGCTGGCCTTCGCCGGGCCCGTCAGCGCTACTTCGGGCAGTGGCAACAGCGGTACTGGCACCATCACCCAGCCGACCCTGAGCGAGTCGCTGGACATCTACGGCGGTGCCGATACCGCGCTGATCCAGCAGTCGATTCGCGATTCGATGCCGGTGCGTGTGGTGTTCGACGCTGCCAGCGGTGGCTCCCAGGGCTACAAGCTATTCGATGCCAAGGGCACCCAGATTGGCACTGGCAGCGTGGTACCGGGGCAGGACAACAAGCTGTCCATCGCCGTGCCGATGCTGGATGCGGCTGGCGACCCGATTCTGGATGGCAGCGGTAACCCGCGTACCTTTGCCGTCGAAACCACCATTGGCGGCAGCCCTGCGGCCAATGACAGCTTTACCCTGTCGTTTAATGCCGACGGCAAGGCGGACAACCGTAACGCCACGGCACTGCTCGACCTGCAGACCAAGTCGACGGTGAACACCGGCTCCGGCGGCGGTACCAGCTTCACTTCGGCCTACGCCTCGCTGGTCGAACGCGTGGGTGCAAAGGCGAACCAGGCGTCCATCGACAGCACCGCGACCGAGGCGGTGCTCAAGTCTGCCAGCGAAAGCCGCAGTGCGGTGTCCGGGGTCAACCTGGATGACGAAGCGGCCAGCCTGGTCAAGTTCCAGCATTACTACACGGCGTCCTCGCAGATCATCAAGGCGGCGCAAGAAACCTTCAGCACCCTGATCAACGCTTTGTAAGGAGTAGACTATCGTGCGTATTTCCACTGCTCAGTTCTATGAGGCCAGCGCCAGTAGCTACTCCAAGAACTTCTCCAGCATGAACAAGACCAACGACCAGGTGACGTCGGGTATCCGTATCCAGACCGCTGCCGATGACCCGGTTGGTGCTGCACGCCTGCTGCTGCTGCAACAGCAGCAATCGTTGCTGGACCAGTACAGCGGCAACATCAACACCGTGAGCAACTCGCTGCTGCAGGAAGAGAGTGTGCTCTCTACCATCAACGATGCCATGCAGCGTGCCAGCGAGTTGGCGATCCGTGCCGGTGGCGCCGGGGTGACCGATTCTGACCGCGTGGCCATCGGCACCGAGCTGAAAGAGATCGAGGCCAACATCTTTGGCCTGCTCAACTCGCGCGATGCCAACGGCGACTACATGTTCGGAGGCTCCAAGAGCACCACGCCGCCCTATGTGCGTAACTCTGATGGCACCTATAGCTACCACGGCGACCAGACCCAGCTGAGCCTGCAGGTATCCGATACCCTGAACCTGGCTACCAACGACACCGGTTTCAGCATCTTCGACTCGGCCAGCAACAAGAGCCGTACCCAGTCGACCCTGTTGGTGCCGGCGACTGACGATAGCGTGGTCGGGGTGTCGTCTGGCCTGCTGACCTCGAGCACCACCTACAACAACAGCTTCACGGCAGGCCAGCCTTACAAGCTGACCTTCACCAGCGCGACGCAGTACACCATCACTGACGCCAACGGCAATGACATCACCTCGGAAACGCCTACCAACGGTACCTTCGACAGCAAGACCGAAGGTGCCAACAAGATTGCCCTGCGTGGGGTGGAGTTCGAGATAACCGTGACCTTGGAGGAGGGTGCCGATGCCGACGCCGCCGTGGGCGGGCGCGAGTTCTCCCTGGAGGCACGCCCGGACTCGTTCAATACCACCCGTAACGGCAGCAATACCTCCAGCGCCCAGGTCACCAGCAGCAGCGTGACCGACGAGGCCGCCTATCGCAGCACCTTCCCCAGTAACGGTGCGGTGATCAAGTTCACGGGGCCGGGCGCATACGAGTTCTATGCCCAGCCGCTGACGGCCGACAGCAAGCCGGTCGCCAAAGGTACCTTTACGGCACCGTCGTTGACGGTGGCCGGGGTAACCTACCAGGTGTCCGGTTCGCCGGAGGCAGGCGACCAGTTTGCGGTCACGGCCAATACCCACCAGAACCAGAACGTGCTGGAAACCCTCAGTCAGTTGCGTGCGGCACTGGAAACGCCGGTGACCGGTGCTGGCGCGGCGAATGCCTTGAAAGATGCGGCGGCCTCGGCCATTGCAAACCTGGCCAGTGCCCGTGAGCAGGTCGATATCACCCGTGGCTCGATCGGTGCTCGCGGCAACTCGCTCGAGATTCAGCGCCAGGAGAACACCAGCCTGGGGCTGGCCAACAAGACCACCCAGAACGCCATCGGCAACACCGACATGTCGCAGGCAGCCATCACCCTGACCTTGCAGCAGGCCATGCTGGAGGCCTCGCAGCTGGCCTTCTCGCGTATTTCCCAGTTGAGCCTGTTCAACAAGCTCTGATCTGCCTGTCACATCCCGGGGCCGCAACGCGGCCCCGATCATCTGAAAGCCCCTGAAAACTCCTCAGTCCCCACGCCGTCCGCACGGCTTTCGTAGCATTTCAATGTGACCAATGAGTCAAAACGCTCATCTTCCCTGTATTCTATGCAGCAGCTGTTGCAGCATTTTGTTACCGGTGCGCAGGCGAGCCCTGCCTACAACCCCTGGCGGTGACCGCTCCGGTATTTGGCGCCCTCAATTCATCGAGTGGTGGTCTTTGGCTGTTTTCATTGGGAAGCCAGAATGATTGGCATCAAAAGCATTGCGAGTTACGTGCCCACCGCTGGCCTGGACAACTACGTTCAGGGTGCGAAGTTCGGCAAGGACGAAGAGTTCATGTTCGGCAAGATCGGTGCGTCGTTCCTGCCGCGCAAGGCCGAAGAGCAAGAAACCTCCGACCTGTGCGTAGAAGCCGCTCAGGCGCTGTTCGCCAGCAACCCCGACCTTGATCCGCAATCGATCGATGCGTTGATCGTGGTCACCCAGAACGGCGACGAAGAAGGCCTGCCGCACACCGCAGCCATCGTCCAGAGCAAACTAGGCCTGTCTACCCGCGTGGCGGCGTTCGACGTGTCGCTGGGCTGCTCGGGCTATGTGTATGGCCTGTATGCGATCAAAGGCTTCATGGAAGCGGCAGGCCTGAAGAACGGCCTGCTGATCACCGCCGACCCGTATTCGAAGATCGTCGACCCGGAAGACCGTAACACCACCATGCTGTTCGGCGACGCCGCCACGGCAACCTGGATGGGTGAAAACGCGGTCTGGAACCTGGGCCAGGCGCGTTTCGGCACTGACGGTTCCGGTGCCGAGCACCTGAAAGTCAGCGACGGCAAATTCTTCATGAATGGCCGCCAGGTGTTCAACTTCGCCCTGATCAAAGTGCCGGCGCACCTGCACGAGCTGCTGGATGCCAGCGACCTGAAATCGTCGGATATCGACGCCTTCTGTATCCACCAGGGCAGTGCGGCGATTGTCGACGCCGTGGCGCGACGCTTTGAAGAGCAACACCCGGAGAAGTTCGTCAAGGACATGCTGGAAACCGGCAATACGGTGTCCTCCAGCGTTCCGCTGCTGCTGCAGAAGCACATGCTCGATGGCAACTGGAAGCGCGTGGCGATCAGTGGTTTTGGCGTGGGCCTGTCGTGGGGCTCGGCCATCCTGTACCGCGACTGATCCCCCGGTCAGCCCACAAAAGCGCCCGGCGGCCACCGCCCGGCGCTTTTTTTCTGCCAAAAATAAACTTCTGCCTAACGCAGCCCGTTGTAGGAGCGGGTTCACCCGCGAAGAAGGCTGCTCGGTCTATGGCACCGGCTTAGCCGGTGTTCGCGGGTGAACCCGCTCCTACAGACGGGATGAGGCATTCAGCCCAGTTCGAACAGTTTTTGACGCCAATAAACCGCCCTTAACCCCTTGATTTATCAGGGCTGGCCCCATGCCAGTATTTTTTTTTTGAAAAAGCCCTCAAGCAACCCGCGCACCCGACGATAACCATTACGAAGGTTCTCTAGGCCAATCCGGCGGTTGCCAAGGCCGGAAGCCGCAGTACCCATCCAACGAGGATTTCGTCATGGCTTTAACTGTAAACACCAACATTGCGTCGATCACCACCCAGGGCAACCTGACCAAGGCGAGCAACGCTCAGACCACTTCGATGCAGCGTCTGTCCTCGGGTCTGCGCATCAACAGCGCTAAAGACGACGCTGCCGGCCTGCAGATCGCCAACCGTCTGACCAGCCAGATCAATGGCCTGGGCCAGGCTGTGAAGAACGCCAACGACGGTATCTCGATCGCTCAGACCGCTGAAGGTGCAATGCAGGCCTCGACCGACATCCTGCAGAAAATGCGTACCCTGGCTCTGTCCTCGGCTACTGGCTCGCTGAGCGCCGACGACCGTAAGTCGAACAACGACGAATACCAGGCTCTGACCGCTGAGCTGAACCGTATCTCGGATACCACCACCTTCGGTGGCCAGAAGCTGCTGGACGGTTCGTACGGCACCAAGGCCATTCAGGTCGGCGCAAATGCCAACGAAACCATCAACCTGACTCTGGACAACGTTTCGGCCAAGAGCATTGGCTCGCAGCAAGTCAAGAGCGTCGGCATCACTCCAGATGCAACCGGCATTGCAGGTGGCGCTGTCACCATCACCGGTAACGGCCAGAGCACTGACGTCACGCTCGCTGCTGGTGCTTCCGCCAAGGAAATCGCCAAGACCCTGAACGGCGCAGTAGGTGGCCTGACCGCTACCGCAAGCACCGAAGTCGAGTTCACCATCGACGAAGCGGCTATCGCCGGTGCCACCCCAGCATCCGCCAACTTCAAACTCGAAGTCGGCGGTCAGACTGTCGACTTCGTGGGTGTCACCGACACCGCCGGTCTTGCTGACCAGCTGAAGTCCAACGCTGCCAAGCTGGGTATCAGCGTCAACTATGACGAGACCAAGGGCACTCTGTCGGTCAAGTCCGATACCGGTGAAAACCTCAAGTTCACTGCTGCCGACCCTGGTGCCGTTGCAGGTATCCAAGTTGCCGCCAAAGACGGTTCGGGCAAACTTGGTACTGCCGCCGCGTTGGACGCAGCCACTCTGGTCGTCACTGGCGCGGTGAACCTGGACTCCGCCAAGGGCTACTCGCTGACCGGCGCTGGCGTTGAAGACCTGTTCGCGGGTACTGGTGTCACCGCTGTGACTTCGGCCAAGACCTCTATCGCCGAAACCGACGTGACCGACGCCACCAACGCCCAGAACGCTCTGGCTGTTATCGACAAGGCGATCGGCTCCATCGACAGCGTCCGTTCGGGCCTGGGTGCTACCCAGAACCGTCTGCAAACCACCGTCGACAACCTGCAGAACATCCAGAAGAACTCCACCGCTGCCCGTTCCACCGTGCAGGACGTGGACTTCGCTTCGGAAACTGCCGAGCTGACCAAGCAGCAGACTCTGCAGCAGGCTTCGACCGCGATCCTGTCGCAGGCTAACCAGCTGCCATCGTCGGTCCTGAAACTGCTTCAGTAATTCAGGCGCTTGAGTGAAGGGTGAAAGGGTGCGTTTACGTGCCCTTTCACCCTTTTTGACATGAGGAGTTCGAAACATGGACATGAGTGTCAAGCTGAACCAGGTGTACCCGACCGTGTTGCCCCATCCGCCAGGAGCTGATCGCGAGCGGGACCCGGCTATGCCTGCCAAGGTGCAGGAAGCCGCTGCCTCCGATAATCAGCCGCACTCGCGCGAGGACCTGGAAAAAGCGGTTGGCGAAAT
Source organism: Pseudomonas sp. BP6 (assembly GCF_017875935.1). NCBI lineage: Bacteria > Pseudomonadati > Pseudomonadota > Gammaproteobacteria > Pseudomonadales > Pseudomonadaceae > Pseudomonas > Pseudomonas sp. BP6. The sequence continues at coordinate 3,630,803 of NZ_JAGINI010000001.1, read as the reverse complement.
TCGTGATTTCGTCCAGTCGAGCCAGCGCCAGCTGGACTTTTCCATTGACGATTCCACGGGCCGGATTGTAGTCAAGGTGATAGCTACCCAGTCCGGTGAGGTGATCCGGCAACTTCCGTCGGAAGCTGCACTGAAATTGGCGCAGAGCCTCAGTGAAGCCAGCAGCCTGCTGTTCGACGGTCAGGCATAGGCTGGCATGATTTTTGTTGTTGTCGATTATTTGATGGATTTATCCGCCAAGGATCCGGCAGCTACTGAACAAGGAGAGCAATGATGGCAGGTACAACAGTCAGCGGTATTGGCTCGGGCATCGATACCCAGGCGATCGTCGAATCTCTGGTGGCCGCGCAGAAGGCGCCGAAACAGGCGCAGATCAATACCCAAACACTGAAGGCAACCACCACGTTGTCCTCTATTGGCAAGATCCAGGCGGCTCTCGATGCGTTCCGTGGCGCCTTGACCAACATGACTGATTCCAACAGCTTTGGTGGCCTGAGCCTTAAGTCTTCGGATGAAAAGGTCGCGACCGTCACCATGGGGACTGGGGCGGCAAACGGGTCGTTCAAGCTGATCGTCGACAAGTTGGCGACCGCGTCAAAAGTTTCGACCAAAGTGTATGCAGATGGCGCGGGATCGGTAGTCAATAGCGGCAGTACGCCAACTACCCTGACCATCAGTCAGGACGGCAAGGACTTCGATCTGAGTGTTCCCGCCGGCGCCACGTTGCAGCAGGTACGCGACAGCATCAATAGCCAGTTCGGTGTAGCGGGCCTTAGTGCCAACGTGCTGACGGATGCCAATGGTTCTCGCCTGATCGTCACCTCGACGAAAATGGGTGAGGGCTCTGACATTACCCTTTCCGGTAACTCGGGCATCGATACCGGCTATACCGTTGTCGATGAGCCGACGGACGCCGAGTACACCCTGGACGGCATTGCCATGAAGTCCAAGACCAATGACATCACCGATGCCGTCAGTGGTCTCAACATAAAGCTGGTGGGTGTTTCGCCGACGAACGCTACCAGTGGCGAGCCTACTGCGACCATCCTCTCGCTGACTACCAGTTCCACAACGTTGAAGTCGGGCCTCAAAGGTTTCATCGATACCTACAATGCCTTGCTCGCCGTGATGAACGAGGAAACCAAGGTCACCAAGAATCCCAATGGCACCATGACGGCTGCGGCGCTGACGGGTGATGCCACCATGCGCACGTTGATGACCTCCATTCGTGAGGAGCTCAATGCGGTATCGGGCAACGGAACCTTGAAATCGCTCGCTGCCTTTGGTGTCAGTTCGTCCCAGGATGGCGGTGCGCTGAGCCTGGACGACAAGAAGTGGGACAAGGTTGCCTCCACCAACGCGGCGGACCTGACCAGCATTTTCAATGGCAAGGATGGCCTGCTGGCGCGCCTGCAAAAAGTCACCGAGCCATTCGCCAAGGCCGCAACCGGCACCCTGGCCGAGCGCTCCAAGGTCCTGAGCGAAAGCCTGACCAAGCTCACGGCCGAGCAGGAAACCCTGGACGCCCGCATGGAAGCCCTGCAGAAGAGCCTGCAGGACAAGTACAACAACATGGATACCCTGGTCACTCAGTTGCGTCAGCAGCAGAACTCGGTGCTCAGCACCCTCAACGCACTGAACAAGGCGAACAGCGACGATTGATCCGTGAACCTTGCATGAAGTCCGTGCAAGATGCCGGACTTCATGTCATCGGCCGGTAAAGTTTTTCGCCACCTGCCCGATACAAGGAATATCTCCCCCTTAAGCCTGCCCGTCACGAGGTCGCAAGATGAATCCCATGAGAGCCCTTCGTCAGTACCAGAAGGTCAATTCCCATGCCCAGATTTCCGAAGCCACGCCCCATCGCCTGGTGCAGATGCTGATGGAAGGCGGCCTCGATCGCATGGCGCAGGCCAAGGGGGCGATGGCGCGTGGCGACATTGCGGAGAAGGGCCTGATGCTGGGCAAGGCGATCGATATCATCATCGGCTTGCGCGATGGCTTGTCGCCTGAAAAAAGCGAAAACCCAGAGTACGTCGAAAAGCTCGACGCCCTCTATGTCTACATGACCAATCGCCTGATGCAGGCCAATGTGGACAACGATGCCAGCATTATCGACGAAGTTGCCCAGCTGCTGATTACCGTGAAAAGTGGCTGGGACGGCATTGCCGACGCCCAGCCTGCCAGCTGATGGCAAGGAGATTACCGTGACCGCACTGCAACGCCTCGATGACACCTGCGATGCCCTGATCGGGGCCTTGGGTGAGCGTGACTGGGAAGCCATTGCCAAGCTGGATGTGGCGTGCCGCGCGTGCATCGACGAGGTGCTGGAAACCCATGCGATGGATCAGGCGTTGCTGCGCGAGAAGCTGGAAGGGGTGCTGCGGCTCTACCGCAATTTGATCGATGTCACAACCGGTGAACGCCAGGCAATTGCCGAAGAGATGATGCAGATCAATCAAGCGAAAAATGCATCGAAGGTTTACCATCTCTTCAGTTAAGATGCGCACGACTTAACAAAAGGCGCCATAAATTTGACTGTGTGGGCCTTTTTGACTTTACTAGTGGCTGTTTTCGAATTTCAGACGTCCGAACACTGACCATTCAGTCGGAATGATGTCGAGCACGCCCCCGCAGGGCGCCGATATGACTAGGGAAGTTGCTATTGCATGTGGCGTGAAACCAAGATTCTGCTGATCGATGACGACAGCGCGCGCCGCCGCGACCTTGCGGTGGTGCTGAACTTCCTCGGCGAAGAAAACCTCGCGTGTGCCAGCCATGACTGGCAGCAGGCGGTCGAGCCATTGTCTTCGAGCCGCGAAGTGCTGTGCGTGCTCATCGGCACCGTAAATGCTCCGGGCAATCTGCTTGGGTTGCTTAAGACAGTGGCTACCTGGGATGAGTTCCTTCCGGTTCTGCTTTTAGGTGAAATTTCTTCTGCCGAGCTGCCGGAAGACCTTCGCCGCCGGGTGCTTTCCAACCTGGAAATGCCGCCAAGCTACAGCCAGCTGCTGGACTCGCTGCACCGTGCCCAGGTCTACCGCGAAATGTATGACCAGGCGCGTGAGCGCGGTCGCCAGCGCGAGCCCAATCTGTTCCGCAGCCTGGTTGGCACCAGTCGTGCCATTCAGCACGTGCGGCAAATGATGCAGCAAGTGGCGGATACCGACGCCAGCGTGCTCATCCTGGGTGAGTCGGGCACCGGTAAGGAAGTGGTGGCGCGCAACCTGCACTACCATTCCAAGCGCCGCGAAGCGCCATTCGTGCCGGTCAACTGTGGCGCGATCCCGGCCGAGCTGCTGGAAAGCGAACTGTTCGGCCACGAGAAGGGCGCCTTTACCGGGGCCATCACCAGCCGTGCCGGGCGTTTCGAGCTGGCCAACGGTGGTACTCTGTTCCTCGATGAAATCGGCGACATGCCGTTGCCGATGCAGGTCAAGCTGCTGCGTGTACTGCAGGAGCGTACCTTCGAGCGCGTGGGTAGCAACAAGACCCAGAGCATCGACGTGCGCATCATCGCTGCGACGCACAAAAACCTCGAAAACATGATCGAGGACGGTACCTTTCGCGAAGACCTGTACTACCGCCTGAACGTGTTCCCTATCGAGATGGCACCGCTGCGTGAGCGGGTGGAAGACATCCCGTTGCTGATGAACGAGCTGATTTCGCGCATGGAGCACGAGAAGCGCGGTTCCATTCGCTTCAATTCCGCCTCGATCATGTCGCTGTGTCGTCACGGCTGGCCGGGCAACGTGCGCGAGCTGGCCAACCTGGTCGAGCGCATGGCGATCATGCACCCGTACGGGGTCATTGGCGTGTCGGAACTGCCGAAGAAATTCCGCTATGTCGATGACGAAGACGAGCAGATGGTCGACAGCCTGCGCAGCGACCTTGAAGAGCGCGTGGCGATCAATGGCCATACACCAAACTTCAGCAACCACGCCATGCTGCCGCCCGAAGGCCTGGACCTCAAGGACTACCTGGGTAGCCTGGAGCAGGGCCTGATCCAGCAGGCGCTGGACGATGCCAACGGTATCGTTGCGCGCGCGGCTGAACGTTTGCGTATTCGCCGTACCACCCTGGTCGAGAAGATGCGCAAGTACGGCATGAGCCGCCAGGGCGGCGAGGAACAGGCGGAAGATTGAAGCCTGGCGGTTGCCTATGCCGGCCTCTTCGCGGGCAAGCCCGCTCCCACAGGGATATCACCGAATTGAAGATGTGTATCGATCCTGTGGGAGCGGGCGTGCCCGCGAAGAGGCCGGCACAAATCCCTATCTCCGGCACGGCTATTGCTACACCGCTGGCAACACACCGTTTTTATGACGGTCAGCCACGCGAGAGAGCACGATGCCCCAGGCCGCCCACGTATCCCGAGCCCCCGATCAGCAGGGGCAAACCCCGGTCGCGCAGGACAGCGGCCAGGGTATCGCGCAAGCCTTTGCCCTGTTCAATCAGGTGTCCAGCCAGCTGAGCCAGTCCTACAGCCTGCTCGAAGCCCGGGTCAGTGAGCTCAAAGGTGAGCTGGCCGTGGTCAGCGCCCAGCGCATCGACGAACTGAGCGAAAAGGAGCGCCTGGCCAACCGCCTGCAGAACCTGCTGGACTTGCTGCCCGGTGGGGTGATCGTGATCGACGGCCAGGGCCTGGTGCGCGAAGCCAACCCGGCCGCCTGCGAGTTGCTCGGCGATCCTCTGATCGGCCAATTGTGGCGCCAGGTGATCGCCCGTAGCTTTGCCCCGCGCAAGGACGACGGCCACGAAGTCTCGCTGCGCGACGGCCGCCGCCTGTCGATTGCCACCCGCTCGCTGGATGCCGAGCCTGGCCAGTTGGTGCTGCTCAACGACCTGACTGAAACCCGTCGCCTCCAGGATCAACTGGCTCGCCATGAGCGGCTGTCGTCCTTGGGGCGCATGGTTGCCTCGCTGGCCCATCAGATTCGCACGCCGCTGTCGGCAGCCATGCTGTATGCCAGCCACCTGGCCGATAGCGAGCAAGCACTGAGCGCGGAAACCCGCCAGCGCTTCGCCGCGACCTTGAAGGAGCGCCTGCACGAGCTGGAACACCAGGTGCGCGACATGCTGGTGTTTGCCCGTGGCGAGTTGCCACTGGGGGATCGGGTGACCCCGAAAGCGCTGTTCCAGGCCCTGCAACAGGCGGCCCAGGCACATGTGCAAGGGCATGCCGTGCGCTGGCAGTGCGACAGTCATCTGGGCGAGTTGCTGTGCAACCGCGACACCCTGGTCGGCGCCTTGCTCAACCTGATTGAAAATGCCCTGCAGGCCAGCGATGGCCCGGCACGGCTGAAGGTGCACCTGTACCGCCGCGAACGTAGCTTGCACCTCTGCGTCAGCGATGCCGGCAGTGGCATCGATGCAGGCTTGCTTGGCCGTTTGGGCGAGCCGTTCCTCACCACCAAGGCCACCGGTACCGGCCTGGGCCTGGCCGTGGTCAAGGCAGTGGTGCGCGCGCATCAGGGCACGATCAACCTGCGCTCGAAAGTCGGCCGTGGTACCTGCGTGCGGGTAGAACTGCCGTTGATCGACGGGCAATTGGCGGAGGGGGTGTAATGGCAATCAAGGTGCTGCTGGTCGAGGATGACCGCGTATTGCGCCAGGCGCTGGGCGATACCCTGGAAATCGGCGGGTTCGCCTATCAGGCGGTGGGCAGTGCCGAAGAAGCGCTGGAGGCCGTACTGGATGACGCGTTCAGCCTGGTAGTCAGTGACGTCAACATGCCCGGTATGGACGGGCACCAGTTGCTCAGCCAGCTGCGCCGCCAGCAGCCGCAGTTGCCGGTGCTGTTGATGACGGCGCATGCTGCTGTCGAGCGTGCGGTCGAGGCCATGCGTCAAGGCGCCGCCGACTACCTGGTCAAGCCGTTCGAGCCCAAGGCGCTGCTCAGCCTCGTGGAGCGGCATGCCGCCGGGCGGGTCACCGGCGAAGAAGGGCCGGTGGCTTGCGAGCCGGCCAGTCGCCAGTTGCTGGAGCTGGCGGCCCGTGTGGCGCGCAGTGACTCGACCGTGCTGATTTCCGGCGAGTCCGGTACTGGCAAGGAAGTGCTGGCGCGCTACATTCACCAGCAATCGCCGCGTGCGGCGCAGCCCTTCGTGGCGATCAATTGCGCGGCGATCCCCGACAACATGCTCGAGGCCACCCTGTTCGGCCACGAGAAGGGCGCCTTCACCGGCGCTATCGCGGCTCAGGCTGGCAAGTTCGAGCAGGCCGAAGGCGGCACCCTGCTGCTGGACGAAATCTCGGAAATGCCCATGGCCTTGCAGGCCAAGCTGCTGCGTGTGCTGCAGGAGCGCGAGGTGGAGCGGGTAGGCGGGCGCAAGCCGATCAGCCTGGATATTCGGGTGCTGGCCACCACCAACCGCGACCTGGCCGGCGAAGTGGCGGCCGGGCGCTTCCGCGAAGACTTGTACTACCGCCTGTCGGTGTTCCCGCTGGCCTGGCGCCCGCTGCGTGAGCGGCCGGGCGATATCCTGCAACTGGCTGAGCGCCTGCTGGCGCGCCATGTGGCCAAGATGAAGCATGCCCCGGTGCGTCTCTCGCCAGCGGCTCGGGCCTGCCTGCAGGCATATGCCTGGCCGGGCAACGTGCGCGAGCTGGACAACGCACTGCAGCGGGCGTTGATTCTGCAGCAGGGGGGCGTGATCGAGGCGGCGGATTTTTGTCTGGCAGGCGCCATTCCATTGTCGGCTGGCACCGAGCCATCTCTTGAGGTGGTTGCTGATGCTGGCGGCTTGGGGGATGACATGCGTCGCCACGAGTACCAGATGATCATCGACACCCTGCGCGCCGAACGCGGCCGCCGCAAAGAGGCGGCCGAACGCCTGGGCATCAGCCCGCGCACGTTGCGCTACAAGCTGGCACAGATGCGCGATGCCGGGTTTGACGTCGAGGCCAGCCTGTTCGGCTGACAGGCAAATCATCTGCAACTGGCGCGGACCTCTGTGGGAGCGGCCTTGCGTCGCGATAGGGGCGCAAGGCCGCTCCCACAGGAATTGTGTGATCCCTGGGAAATGAGTCGCGAAGGCTGGCACCTTTGTTGCTTTAGGTAGGTCATTCGCCGCATGACTGTCAAAAAAATGCGGCCGCAGGAGAGAGAAGGGTCATGAGCCAAGGTGTTGAATTCAATCGTCTGATGTTGGACATGCGGGCCATGCAGGCCGATGCCATGTCGCTGCCCAAGGCAACCGTTGCCCCAGAGCTGGCGCCGGGGCAAAGTACCTTCGCCGACATGCTCGGCCAGGCCATCGGCAAGGTGCATGAGACGCAGCAGGCCTCGACCCAGCTGGCCAACGCGTTCGAAATCGGCAAGAGCGGCGTCGACCTGACTGACGTGATGATCGCTTCGCAAAAGGCCAGCGTGTCGATGCAAGCCATGACCCAGGTACGCAACAAGCTGGTCCAGGCGTACCAGGACATCATGCAGATGCCGGTTTGAGGACGGATGTAACCCATGGCTGAAGCAGTCGTCGAAAACGCCCCCGCCAAAGCTGGCTCGCCAGCGGCCAAGCCGCCGCTGTTTGGCATGGCGTTTCTGGAAAACATCTCGCAGATGCCCATGCTGCGCCAGATCGGCCTCATGGTCGGCCTGGCGGCCAGCGTGGCCATCGGCTTTGCCGTGGTGCTGTGGTCGCAACAACCCGATTACCGTCCGTTGTACGGCAGCCTGTCGGGCATGGACACCAAGCAGGTCATGGACACCCTGGCCGCTGCTGACATCTCCTATAACGTGGAGCCCAACTCGGGGGCCCTGCTGGTCAAGGCCGACGACCTCTCCCGTGCGCGCCTGAAACTGGCAGCCGCCGGCGTGGCGCCGAGCGACGGCAATGTCGGCTTCGAGCTGCTCGACAAGGAGCAGGGCCTGGGCACCAGCCAGTTCATGGAAACCACTCGCTACCGCCGCAGCCTGGAAGGCGAACTGGCCCGTACCGTTTCCAGCCTCAACAACGTCAAGGCCGCGCGTGTGCACCTGGCCATCCCGAAAAGTTCGGTGTTCGTACGTGATGAACGCAAGCCCAGCGCCTCGGTACTGGTCGAGCTGTACCCAGGCCGCGCACTGGAAGCCGGGCAGGTGATGGCCATCGTCAACCTGGTCGCCACCAGCGTGCCGGAACTGGACAAGTCCCAGGTCACCGTCGTCGACCAGAAGGGCAACCTGCTGTCCGATCAGATTCAGGATTCCGCGCTGACCCAGGCTGGCAAGCAGTTCGACTACAGTCGCCGGGTGGAAAGCATGCTTACCCAGCGCGTGCACAATATCCTGCAGCCGGTGCTGGGCAACGACCGCTACAAGGCCGAAGTGTCCGCCGACCTCGACTTCAGCGCGGTCGAGTCCACCTCCGAACAGTTCAACCCCGATCAGCCGGCGTTGCGCAGCGAGCAGTCAGTCGACGAACAGCGTGCCAGCAGCCAAGGCCCGCAAGGCGTGCCTGGCGCGCTGAGCAACCAGCCGCCAGGCGCCGCTTCGGCACCGCAGACCACCGGTGGCGCGGCGACCCCGGCTGCTGCCATTCAGCCTGGCCAACCGCTGGTGGATGCCAACGGCCAGCAGATCATGGACCCGGCCACCGGCCAGCCGATGCTCGCGCCGTACCCATCAGACAAACGTCAGCAAAGCACCAAGAACTTCGAGCTGGACCGTTCCATCAGCCACACTCGCCAGCAGCAGGGGCGCATGACCCGTCTGTCGGTAGCGGTGGTGGTGGACGACCAGGTCAAGATCGACCCGGCCACTGGCGATACCACACGTGCGCCATGGGGCGCCGAGGACCTGGCGCGCTTTACCCGCCTGGTGCAGGACGCAGTCGGCTTCGATGCCAGCCGTGGCGACAGCGTGACGGTGATCAACGTGCCGTTCGCCGCCGACCGTGGCGAGGAAATCGCCGACATCGCCTTCTACCAGCAGCCCTGGTTCTGGGATATCGTCAAGCAAGTGCTGGGCGTGGTGTTCATCCTGGTGCTGGTGTTCGGCGTGCTGCGGCCAGTGCTGAACAACATTACCGGGGGCGGCAAGCAGGCTGCCCCGGATAGCGACATGGAGCTGGGCGGCATGATGGGTCTGGATGGCGAACTGGCCAACGACCGCGTCAGCCTGGGTGGCCCGACAAGCATTCTGCTGCCTAGCCCGAGCGAGGGTTACGAGGCACAGCTCAACGCAATCAAAGGCCTGGTGGCCGAAGACCCGGGCCGTGTGGCCCAGGTCGTGAAAGACTGGATCAACGCCGATGAGTGATAACCGAGCCGTTACCGCCAAGCTGAGCCGCGTCGACAAGGCGGCGATCCTCCTGCTCTCGCTGGGCGAGACCGATGCGGCCCAGGTGCTGCGGCACATGGGCCCGAAGGAAGTGCAGCGGGTAGGTGTGGCCATGGCGCAGATGGGCAATGTGCACCGTGACCAGGTCGAACAGGTGATGAGCGAGTTTGTCGACATCGTTGGCGACCAGACCAGCCTGGGTGTCGGGTCTGATGCGTACATCCGCAAGATGCTCAACCAGGCCCTGGGCGAGGACAAGGCCAATGGCCTGGTCGACCGCATCCTGCTCGGCGGCAATACCAGCGGCCTGGACAGCCTCAAGTGGATGGAGCCGCGTGCCGTGGCCGACGTGATCCGCTACGAGCACCCGCAGATCCAGGCCATCGTGGTCGCCTACCTCGACCCGGACCAGGCCGGTGAAGTGCTGAGCAACTTCGACCACAAGGTGCGCCTGGACATCGTCCTGCGTGTGTCATCGCTGAACACCGTGCAGCCGGCGGCGCTGAAGGAGCTGAACCAGATCCTCGAGAAGCAGTTCTCGGGCAACTCCAACGCCGCGCGCACCACCCTGGGTGGTATCAAGCGTGCTGCCGACATCATGAACTTCCTCGACAGCTCGGTGGAAGGCGCACTGATGGACGCGATCCGCGAAATCGACAGCGACCTGTCGGAGCAGATCGAAGACTTGATGTTTGTCTTCAACAACCTGGCCGACGTCGACGACCGAGGCATCCAGGCGCTGTTGCGCGAGGTGTCCTCCGACGTGTTGGTGGTGTCGCTCAAGGGCGCCGACGAGCGGGTCAAGGACAAGATCTTCAAGAACATGTCCAAACGTGCTTCGGAACTGCTGCGTGACGATCTGGAGGCCAAAGGGCCGGTACGGGTCAGCGACGTGGAAACCGCGCAGAAAGAAATCCTCACCATTGCCCGGCGCATGGCCGAGGCCGGCGAGATCGTGCTCGGCGGCAAGGGCGCCGAGGAAATGATCTAAGGTATTCGCGACCCCATAGCCGACGCCGCCTTTTGTAGGCGCGGGTTTACCCGCGAAGGCGTCGGTCCTGGCAATCGAGGTTGTCGCTGCCGACGCATTCGCGGGTGAACCCGCTCCTGCAAGGGACCGTATCGGCCGAACATGGTTTGAGAACATGACAGCATGCCCACCAAAGAACACCACCCCAGCGACCTGATCCGCGCCCGCGACCTCGAGGGCGTGGACGTGTGGACGTTGCCCAGCTTCGACCCGGAACCGGAGCCTGCGCCCGAGCCGGAACCGGAGCCCGAGGTCATCGAGGAAGAAATCGAGGAAGTGCCGCTGGAAGAAGTCCAGCCACTGACCCTGGAAGAGCTCGAAGCCATCCGCCAGGAGGCCTACAACGAGGGTTTCGCCACCGGTGAGCGCGAGGGCTTCCACAGCACCCAACTCAAGGTCCGGCAGGAGGCTGAAGAGGCCCTGAAGGCCAAGCTGGACAGCCTCGAGCGGCTGATGGCCAACCTGATGGAGCCGATTGCCGAGCAGGACAAGCAAATCGAGAAGTCGCTGGTCCACCTGGTAGCGCACATGACTCGCCAGGTGATCGGCCGCGAGCTGCGCAACGATTCCAGCCAGATCACTCAGGTGCTGCGCGAAGCGCTCAAGCTGCTGCCCATGGGCGCGGACAATATCCGCATCCACCTCAATCCGCAGGATTTCGAGCTGGCCAAAGCCCTGCGCGAACGCCATGAGGAGAACTGGCGGTTGCTGGAAGACAGTGCGCTGCTGCCGGGTGGTTGCCGCATCGAGACGGCCCACAGCCGTATCGATGCCACCATGGAAACGCGTATCGAAAAAGCGGTGGCGCAGCTGTTCGACCAGTTGCATGACCAATCCCTGCACCCGGCGGCGCCAGACATGTCGACAGACCTGGATGCGCCGGTCGAGCGTACCGTGGACAGCCCAGATGCACCTTGAGCGCACCAGCTTCGGCAAGCGCCTGGGCACTTACGCTGAGGCCATTGCGCTGCCGGCCCAGCCCATCGTCGAAGGCCGCTTGCTGCGTATGGTCGGCCTCACCCTGGAAGCCGAAGGCCTGCGCGCTGCAGTGGGCAGCCGTTGCCTGGTGATCAACGACGACAGTTATCACCCGGTGCAGGTCGAGGCCGAAGTCATGGGCTTTGCCGGGCCCAAGGTGTTTCTGATGCCGGTGGGCAGCATCGTCGGCATCGCTCCGGGGGCCCGGGTAGTGCCGTTGGATGACGGTGGCCGCCTGCCCATGGGCATGAGCATGCTGGGCCGGGTGCTCGACGGCGCCGGCCGCGCGCTGGATGGCAAGGGCGGGATGAAGGCCGAGGACTGGGTGCCGATGGACGGCCCGGTGATCAACCCGCTCAACCGCGACCCTATCAGCAAGCCGCTGGATGTGGGTATTCGCAGTATCAACGGCCTGCTTACCGTCGGCCGTGGCCAGCGGCTAGGCCTGTTTGCCGGTACCGGGGTGGGTAAATCGGTGTTGCTGGGTATGATGACCCGCTTCACCGAAGCCGAAATCATCGTGGTCGGCCTGATCGGTGAGCGGGGGCGCGAGGTGAAGGAGTTCATCGAGCATATCCTCGGTGAAGAGGGCCTCAAGCGCTCGGTGGTGGTGGCTTCGCCGGCCGACGATGCGCCACTGATGCGCCTGCGTGCCGCCATGTATTGCACACGCATTGCCGAGTACTTCCGCGACAAAGGCAAGAATGTGCTGTTGCTGATGGACTCGTTGACCCGTTTCGCCCAGGCCCAGCGGGAAATTGCCCTGGCCATCGGCGAGCCGCCGGCCACCCGTGGTTACCCGCCCTCGGTGTTTGCCAAGTTGCCAAAACTGGTCGAGCGGGCAGGCAATGGCGAACCTGGCGGTGGTTCGATCACTGCGTTCTATACCGTACTGTCCGAAGGCGACGACCAGCAAGACCCGATCGCCGACTCGGCGCGGGGCGTGCTAGACGGCCACTTTGTGCTGTCGCGTCGGCTGGCTGAGGAAGGCCATTACCCGGCCATCGACATCGAAGCGTCGATCAGTCGGGTCATGCCTCAAGTGGTCGATGCCGACCACTTGCGCCAGGCGCAGAAGTTCAAGCAACTGTGGTCGCGTCTGTCGCAAAGCCGCGACCTGATCAGCGTGGGTGCCTATGTGGCCGGCGGTGATCCGGAGACCGACCTGGCCATTGCCTTGCAATCGAAGCTGGTGGAGTTCCTGCGCCAGGGCCTGCGCGAGAACGTGGGCATGGCGCAGAGCCGCGAACAGCTGGGGGCGATTTTCACGCCCCCGGCAGGTTGATAAGCCGTGGCGCAGCCCGGACGTGCCGCGCGCCTGGCGCCGGTGGTGGACATGGCCGAAGAGGCCGAGCGCAAGGCGGCTCAGCGGCTTGGTCATTTTCAGCAGCAGGTGGCCACGGCCCAGGCCAAGCTGGCCGAGCTGGAGCGCTTTCGCGAGGATTACCAGCTGCAGTGGATCAACCGTGGCGGGCAAGGGGTCAATGGTAGCTGGCTGGTCAATTACCAGCGTTTTCTCGGGCAGCTGGAAACGGCCATGACCCAGCAGCGCCAGAGCCTGGTCTGGCACCAGAACAACCTCAATAACGCGCGTGGTACCTGGCAGCAGGCTTATGCCCGGGTGGAGGGTTTGCGCAAGCTGGTGCAGCGCTACCAGGACGAGGCCCGGCGCGCTGAAGACAAGCGTGAGCAGCGCTTGCTGGATGAGCTGTCGCAGCGCCTGCCGCGGCAAAACCATCTATAGGTGTTCGCCCGCAGGCCTTGCAGCGGAATAATTGGCCCGAAACAAATGAGAGGTCTTGCCCGCGAATGCGGTGGCGGCTGCGACGGTGTATGACCGGGTATATTGGCTGGCAGGTCCGGCCTATTCGCGGGTGAACCCGCTCCTACCACGGTATGGGGCGACACCACCGATTGATGTAGGAGCGGGTTTACCCGCGAAGAGGCCGGTACAGGCCATCAAAGCCATGAGCCTGCATCCGCTTGCCACCCCCACCTTCGCCTGCTAAACCTTAAAGCAGTTGCATCCGCCATCATCGAAGGAATCGCTAGCATGGCAGTCGAGACTGATTTTTCGCAGGACGGGAAAAAGCTGACCATCAAGATCAAGGGGCGCTTCGATTTCGGCAAGCATCAGGAGTTTCGCGAAGCGTACGAACGCCAGCCCGGGCGGCCGGATTCGGTGGTCGTCGACCTGAAGGATACCACCTACCTCGACAGCTCCGCGCTTGGCATGCTGCTGTTGCTGCGCGACCACGCGGGCGGTGATGAGTCGGACGTGCGGGTGGTGCATGCCAGCTCCGACGTGCGCAAGATTCTCGCCATCTCCAATTTCGAAAAACTCTTCGATATCAGTTGAGCGCCGACATGCCGGCCGAACAGGCGTTGACCGTGCTGGTCGCCGAAGACAGTGCTGTCGATCGCCTGCTGCTTTCGCAGATCGTGCGCCGCCAGGGGCATCAGGTATTCACTGCGGAGAACGGCGAGCAAGCGGTAGCGCTGTTCATCGAACGGCGCCCTCAACTGGTGCTGCTGGACGCCCTGATGCCGGTCATGGATGGCTTCGAGGCGGCGCGGCAGATCAAGGCATTGGCTGGCGAGGCGCTGGTGCCGATCATTTTCCTGACTTCGCTGAATGAAGAGGAAGGCCTGGTGCGTTGCCTTGAGGCGGGGGGCGATGATTTCATGGCCAAGCCCTACAGCGCGGTGATCCTCGCTGCCAAGATCCGCGCCATGGACCGTCTGCGCCGGTTACAGGCTACCGTGCTGGCGCAGCGCGACCAGATCACACGGCATCACCATCACCTGCTTAACGAGCAGCGGGTGGCCAAGGCGGTGTTCGACAAAGTGGCCCACTCTGGATGCCTTTCTGCGCCCAACATTCGCTACCTGCAATCGCCTTACGCGCTGTTCAATGGCGACCTGATGCTGGCGGCATTTACCCCGGCCGGCGACATGCGTGTGCTGCTCGGCGATTTCACCGGTCACGGCCTGCCGGCCGCGGTCGGCACCTTGCCGATGGCTGAGGTGTTCTACGGCATGACCGCCAAGGGCCACGGCATGGCGCAGATCCTGCGCGAGATGAATGCCAAGCTCAAGCGCATCCTGCCGGTAGACATGTTCTGCTGTGCGCTGCTGCTCAACCTCAGCATGCAGCGCGGCACGGTGGAGGTGTGGAATGGCGGTATGCCCGATGGGTATCGCCTGTCGGTGGATGGCCAGGTGCTGTCGGTACTGAGTTCGCGGCACCTGCCGCTGGGCATTCTGGCCGCTGAGCGCTTCGATGACAGCACTGAGGTGTTGCCGCTGGCACCGGACGAGCGCCTGTTGCTGCTGTCGGATGGTGTGCTCGATACCGCCGACGACCAGGAACGCCTGTTTGGCGTGCAGCGCCTGCGAGCGGTACTGGCCGACAACCGCGACCCTGTGCAGTTGTTCGACGAGCTGATGCTGGCCCTGGAGCGTTTTGGGGGGCAGCCACGCGATGACATCAGCTTGTGCGACATTCGCATGTTCACTGCCGAGGAGCGGGTGTCAGCACCGATGATCTACTCTGACAGCGGTCGTTCCAGCCCGTTGGACTGGTCGCTGGGCTTCGAGGTGCGTGGCGAAAGCCTCAAGCGCTTCAACCCTGTGCCGTACCTGGTGCAGTTATTGCAAGAAATTCATGGCCTGCGCGCACGTACGGGCAACCTGCACAGTGTGCTTAGCGAGTTGTATTCCAATGCGCTGGAGCATGGTGTGCTGGGCCTGGACTCGCAGCTCAAGCGCGATGTGCAAGGCTTTACCGACTATTACCAGGAGCGCGCCCGGCGCCTGGGCTCGCTGACCGAAGGCTTTGTAAGCATCGATTTCAAGGTTGAACCGTATGGCGGCGGTGGGCGTCTGATGATCGAGGTGCGCGACAGCGGTGCCGGCTTTGACGTGCAGCGAGTGCTGGCGCGGCCTTCGCCGGATCAGGGGCTGAGCGGTCGCGGTCTGAATCTGGTGAGGCAGTTGGCCAGTGATGCGCACTGGAGTGAGGGCGGGCGTTGCGCGCATGTGGAGTTCGTATGGTGAGCCGCTGGTTGGCTCGGGCATAATCTGGCTTGATCAAGGAGTGAACAAGTGACCGACATGCATATTGACCACAAGGTACTCAGTGACCTGCGTGAGGTCATGGAAGATGGCTACCTGCAGTTGGTGCAGACTTTTCTCGATGACTCAGAGCGGCGTCTTGGGCAGTTGCATGCGGCCAAAAGCGCCGAGGAGCTTGGCGCGGCGGCTCACAGTTTCAAGGGCAGCAGCAGCAACATGGGCGCTGTGGCCTTGGCCAGCCTGTGTCAACAGCTCGAAGAGCGCGCGCGGCGGCCCCCGTTGTACGGTATTGAAGACTTGATCAGCCGCATCGACATGGAGTTCGTCGTGGTGCAGCACTTTTACCGTGGTGAGCAGCAGCGTATTTCCGCAGGTTGATACGTGAGTTGGCGCGAGTCTTGCCTGTCTCTGTCTCGACGATTTTTTGTTTCTGGCGCGGAGACCGCTCGATGCCTGTCGCACCTAACCCATTGTTGCAAGCCAATGCCCTCGGCAAAACCACGCGTTCGGCCACCGTGCAGGCGGACAAGCCGCTGCAGGCGCAGGGCGACAAGGGCAATGCCTTTGGCCAGATGATGGCCAGGCAGGGCCGCGACAAGGTTGTAGGGCAGGATGACAAGGTCGCTCCGGCCAAGCCCAAGGACAAGCCTGATGCGGCAACGGGCGGCAAGAAAGACCCGGCTGGCAAGGCTGCAGTTGCCGATGGCGGCAACAAGTTGCCAGAAGGCGATTCGGCCCAGGCCGATGCGGGTGTGCGCGACGCCAGCCTGGTGGCTGGTCAGGTCACCGATGCCCAGCCTGGCGCGCAACTGATCCAGGCGCAGGCCGAGGCGGTGGCGCCAGTGCTTCAGGCGGCCACGGCGCAAAGCCAGGTTGCTGCGGCATTGCCTGAAGAGCCGTCTGCCGAGGAGGCCTTCGACCCGGATGCTGACCCCCTGGCCAACTTGCCGACCCTGCGCTTGGCGCTGGAGCACAGTGCCCAGGCCAAAGGTGGCACCTCGGCACATGCCCTTGATGCTGCCCAGGCTCAGGGCGAGGAAGGGCGGGCAGCCGTCAATACCTTGGCGAATCTGGTCGAGAATGCCGATGGCGAAAGCGCCGAGTCCGGTGACAAGGCCTTTGGCGCCTTGCTTGAAGACGGCCTTAAGGACACCAAGAGTGCCAGCAGCGACACCCGCGTCGATGATTTTGCCAACCGCCTGGCCAACCTGACCCAGGCGGCCACGGCCAAGACCGCCAACGCCGTACCGGCCAATGCGAGCCCGTTGCATCAGCCATTGCCGATGAACCAGAACGCTTGGGCCGAGGGCCTGGTCAACCGGGTCATGTACCTGTCCAGCCAGAACCTCAAGTCAGCTGATATCCAGCTGGAGCCGGCAGAACTCGGTCGCCTCGACATTCGCGTCAATGTTGCGGCGGATCAGGCCACCCAGGTTACCTTCATCAGCGGCCACGCCGGCGTACGTGATGCCCTCGACAGCCAGGTGCACCGCTTGCGCGAACTGTTTGCCCAGCAGGGGTTGGCGCAGCCGGATGTC
Source organism: Pseudomonas sp. BP6 (assembly GCF_017875935.1). NCBI lineage: Bacteria > Pseudomonadati > Pseudomonadota > Gammaproteobacteria > Pseudomonadales > Pseudomonadaceae > Pseudomonas > Pseudomonas sp. BP6. The sequence continues at coordinate 3,613,918 of NZ_JAGINI010000001.1, read as the reverse complement.
AACGTCGCTGACCAGTCGCGCGAGCAGCAACAGCAGCAGGGGCAGGCGCAGGGCGGCAACCTGTCCGGGGTGGCGGCGCGCCGGGCCGAGCAGGGTGGGTCCGAGGCGGTCGACAGCGCCCGGCCTTTGGAGCAGCAGGTGGTTATCGGCGACAGTGCGGTCGATTACTACGCCTGATAACTGTTGGCCTGGGCTGGCTTCTTCGCGGGCACGCCCGCTTCCACAGGCATTTCGTTGATTTCGAACCCTGTGCGGTACCTGTGGGAGCGGGCGTGCCCGCGAAGAAGCCAGCACCGCAAACCTGCTGGAATCCATCCACTGCAAAATCTGGCATAACACTTGCTCAAGCCAAGCCATCCTCCCTTGAACCCCCGATGGACGACGGATTATTGGCATGGCGAAGAGCGAAGCAGTCAAAGACCCCGCCACTAAAGGCAAACTCAAGCTGATCCTGTTGGCCGTGGTAGGCCTGTTGCTGGCGATCGGCCTTTCGGTGGGCGCTACCTGGTTCATCATGCACAAGAGCGAGCCGGCTCCGGCCACCGAGGCTGCGGCCAGCAACGTCAAGCCAGCGGCGATCTACGAAGCGCTGACCCCGGCTTTCGTGGTCAACTTCAACCAGAACGGCCGTCAGCGCTACATGCAACTGAGCATCACCCTGCAGGCGCGTAACCAGGCCGACCTGGATGCGCTCAAGGTGCACATGCCGGTTATCCGCAACAACCTGGTGATGATGTTCTCCGGGCAAGGGTTCGACGCCCTGGCCAGCAGCCCGGTAGGGCAGGAGATGTTGCGCCAGAAGGCCACTGCGGTGGTCCAGGAAGTGGCGCAGAAGGAAGTCGGCAAGCCGGTCGTTGACCAGTTGCTGTTCACCAATTTCGTATTGCAGTAGGAGTCCGCAATGGCCGTACAGGACCTGCTGTCCCAGGATGAAATTGATGCCCTGTTGCACGGCGTCGACGACGGTCTGGTGCAGACCGAGAGCGCATCCGAGCCTGGCAGCATCAAAAGCTACGACCTGACCAGCCAGGATCGGATCGTACGGGGTCGCATGCCGACCCTGGAAATGATCAACGAACGCTTCGCCCGCTACACCCGTATCAGCATGTTCAACCTGCTACGCCGCTCCGCAGATGTGGCCGTGGGTGGTGTGCAGGTAATGAAGTTCGGTGAATACGTGCACTCGCTGTACGTACCCACCAGCCTCAACCTGGTCAAGATCAAGCCGCTACGCGGCACCTCGCTGTTCATCCTCGACGCCAAGCTGGTGTTCAAGCTGGTGGACAACTTCTTTGGCGGCGATGGCCGCCACGCCAAGATCGAGGGGCGCGAGTTCACCCCGACCGAACTGCGCGTGGTGCGCATGGTGCTGGACCAGTGTTTCGTCGACCTCAAGGAAGCCTGGCAGGCGATCATGCCGGTCACCTTCGAGTACATGAACTCCGAGGTCAACCCGGCCATGGCCAACATCGTCGGCCCCAGCGAGGCGGTGGTGGTGTCCACCTTCCACATCGAACTGGACGGCGGTGGTGGCGATCTGCATGTGACCATGCCGTACTCGATGATCGAGCCGGTGCGGGAAATGCTCGATGCCGGTTTCCAGTCGGATCTGGACGACCAGGACGAGCGCTGGGTCAAGGCCCTGCGCGAGGACGTGCTGGACGTGGCCGTGCCGATGAGCGCCACGGTCGCCCGGCGCCAACTGAAGTTGCGCGACATCTTGCACATGCAGCCGGGTGACGTGATTCCGGTCGAGCTGCCTGAGCACCTGGTGCTGCGCGCTAACGGGGTGCCCGCGTTCAAGGCGCGGCTGGGCTCGCACAAGGGCAACCTGGCCCTGCAGATCATCGACCCGATCGAACGCCGCTGACGGTGTGCCGGTCGCTTACAACGAATTGAATGCCTGTCGAGGAAATCATGGCTAACGAAAACGAGATCACCTCCCCAGAGGACCAGGCACTGGCCGATGAGTGGGCCGCAGCGTTGGAGGAAACCGGTTCAGCCGGCCAGGCCGACATCGATGCGCTGCTGGGCGGGGATACCGGCAGCAGCAGCGGCCCGGGCCGCCTGCCGATGGAAGAATTCGCCAGCTCGCCGAAGCCGAACGAAAATGTCAGCCTCGAAGGCCCGAATCTGGACGTGATCCTGGACATTCCGGTGAACATTTCCATGGAGGTGGGCAGCACCGAGATCAACATCCGCAACCTGCTGCAGCTCAACCAGGGCTCGGTGATCGAGCTCGACCGCCTGGCCGGCGAGCCGCTGGACGTGCTGGTCAACGGCACGCTGATCGCCCATGGCGAAGTGGTCGTGGTCAACGAAAAGTTCGGCATCCGCCTGACCGACGTGATCAGCCCCAGCGAACGTATCAAGAAGCTGCGCTGAGTGAAGGGCACGATGCGCGCCATCGCCGCAGTCGCGGCGCTGTTCGCCAGCCACGCCTGCCTGGCCGCGGCCACGCCAGCAGCCACCCCGGCGGCTCAACCTGGCAGTCTCGGCGGGCAGCTGGCGCAGATGGTCTTGGGCCTGCTACTGGTGGTGGGCCTGATCTTCTTCCTGGCCTGGCTGCTGCGGCGCCTGCAGAGCACCGCAGTGAAGGGTGGGCAGGTGATCGAGATCGTCGGCAGTCGTGCCATCGGCCCGCGTGACCGCCTGCTGCTGGTGCAGGTAGGCAAGGAGCAGATCCTGATCGGCCATACCCCCGGCAGTATCGAGGCCCTGCACGTACTGGCCGAACCCGTGGAAGTGCCGGCAAGTGTCCGTCAGGCGACGCCGGAGTTTGCCCAGCGGCTGATGGAGCTGATGGGCAAGGACCCTAAGGACAACAAGTGATGAGCGGCGCGCTGCGTACGTTGTTGACTCTGGCGCTGCTGTTGGCTGCGCCGCTGGCTCTGGCCGCCGACCCGCTGTCGATACCGGCCATTACCCTGTCCAACACCCCGGACGGGCAGCAGGAATATTCGGTCAGTCTGCAAATCCTGCTGATCATGACCGCGCTGAGCTTCATTCCGGCGTTCGTCATCCTGATGACCAGCTTTACCCGCATCATCATCGTGTTCTCGATCCTGCGTCAGGCCCTGGGCCTGCAGCAGACACCGTCCAACCAGCTGTTGACCGGCATGGCGCTGTTCCTGACCATGTTCATCATGGCGCCGGTGTTCGATCGGGTGAACCAGGACGCGCTGCAACCGTACCTGAAGGAGCAGATGACTGCCCAGCAGGCGATCGACAAGGCTCAGGGGCCGCTCAAGGACTTCATGCTGGCGCAAACCCGGCAAAGCGACCTTGACCTGTTCATGCGCCTGTCCAAGCGTACCGACATCGCTGGCCCCGACCAGGTGCCGCTGACGATCCTGGTGCCAGCGTTTGTTACTTCCGAGCTGAAGACGGCGTTCCAGATCGGTTTCATGATCTTCATCCCGTTCCTGATCATCGACATGGTCGTGGCCAGTGTGCTGATGGCCATGGGTATGATGATGCTTTCGCCGCTGATCATCTCGCTACCGTTCAAGATCATGCTGTTCGTGCTGGTCGATGGCTGGGCGTTGATCATGGGTACCCTGGCCAGCAGTTTCGGCGGCGTCTGACGCCGTCAAGGAGAGCCGCCGATGACACCTGAAGTCGCTGTCGACCTGTTTCGTGATGCCCTGTGGCTGACCACCCTCATGGTCGCCGTGCTGGTGGTGCCGAGCCTGTTGGTGGGCCTGGTGGTGGCGATGTTCCAGGCTGCCACGCAGATCAACGAACAGACCTTGAGCTTTTTGCCGCGCCTGCTGGTGATGCTGATCACACTGATCGTCGCCGGGCCGTGGCTGGTGCAGAAGTTCATGGAGTACTTCACCACCCTTTACACCAACATCCCGCAGCTCATTGGTTGACGCGGCGATGCTGGAGCTGACCGACACGCAGATTGGCACCTGGGTCGCCACCTTCATCCTGCCGTTGTTCAGGGTGACTGCGGTGCTGATGACCATGCCGATCTTCGGTACCCGCATGTTGCCGGCGCGGATTCGCCTGTACGTCGCGGTGGCGGTGACCGTGGTGATCGTGCCGGCATTGCCGCCACTGCCCGAGTTCGACCCGTTGAGCCTGCGCGGTATGCTGCTGTGTGCCGAGCAGATCATCGTCGGCGTGCTGTTTGGCCTGGCCTTGCAGTTGCTGTTTCAGGCTTTCGTGGTGGCCGGGCAAATCGTCGCGGTACAGATGGGCATGGCGTTCGCCTCGATGGTCGACCCCGCCAATGGTGTCAACGTCACGGTAATCAGCCAGTTCATGACCATGCTGGTGAGTGTGCTGTTCCTGTTGATGAACGGCCACCTGGTGGTGTTCGAGGTGCTGACCGAAAGTTTTACCACCCTGCCGGTGGGGAGTGCGCTGGTGGTCAACCACTTCTGGGAGCTGGCCGGGCGCATGGGCTGGGTGTTCGGTGCCGGCCTGCTGTTGATTCTGCCGGTGATCGCTGCGCTGCTGGTGGTGAACATCGCCTTTGGCGTAATGACCCGCGCTGCGCCGCAGCTGAACATTTTTTCTATCGGCTTCCCGCTGACCTTGGTCATGGGCATGTTCATCTTCTGGGTCGGCCTGGCCGATGTCCTGTCCCACTATCAGGCATTGGCCAGCGAAACGCTGCAATGGCTGCGTGAACTGGCGAGGGCGCGCTGAGCATGGCAGAAAGCGAGAGCGGGCAGGACAAGACAGAAGAACCCACCGAAAAGCGCAAGCGCGACGCCCGCGAGAAGGGCGAGGTCGCCCGCTCCAAGGAGCTGAACACGGTGGCGGTGACCCTGGCGGGCGCCGGTGGCCTGCTGGCGTTCGGTGGCCACGTGGCCGAGACGTTGCTGGCGTTGATGCGCATGAACTTCAGTTTGACCCGCGACATCATCGTCGATGAGCGGGCCATGGGCGCCTTCCTGCTGGCCTCGGGCAAGATGGCCATCTGGGCGGTGCAGCCGGTGCTGATCCTGCTGTTCGTGATTTCCTTCGTGGCGCCCATCGCGCTCAGCGGTTTCCTGTTCTCGGGCAGCTTGCTGCAGCCAAAATTCAGCCGCATGAACCCGCTGTCGGGGATCAAGCGCATGTTCTCGATGAATGCCTTGACTGAACTGCTCAAGGCGCTGGCCAAGTTCTTCGTGATTCTGGTGGTGGCGGTGCTGGTGCTGTCCAGCGACCGCCAGGCCTTGCTGTCGATTGCCAATGAGCCGCTGGAGCAGGCGATCATCCACAGCTTGCAGGTGGTGGGCTGGAGTGCCTTGTGGATGTCAGCCGGGCTGTTGCTGATTGCCGCAGCAGATGTGCCGTTCCAGCTGTACCAGACGCACAAGAAAATGAAGATGACCAAGCAGGAAGTGCGCGACGAGTACAAGGACAGCGAGGGCAAGCCCGAAGTCAAGCAGCGTATTCGCCAGCTGCAGCGCGAGGTGTCGCAGCGGCGCATGATGGCGGCGGTGCCGGATGCCGACGTGATCATCACCAACCCGACGCATTATGCGGTGGCGTTGCAGTACGACCCGGAGAAGGGCGGTGCGGCGCCGTTGCTGCTGGCCAAGGGTAGCGATTTCATGGCGTTGAAAATTCGTGAAATTGGCGTAGAGCACAACATCCAGATCCTCGAATCGCCGGCGCTGGCGCGGGCGATTTATTACTCCACCGAACTCGAGCAGGAAATCCCCGCGGGCTTGTACCTGGCGGTGGCCCAGGTGTTGGCGTATGTGTTCCAGATCCGGCAGTACCGGGCTGGCAAGGGCAAGCGGCCGGAGCCGCTGAAAGACGACCTGCCGATCCCGCCGGATTTGCGGCGTGACAGTTGACCTTGTGTCACGGCTTCAGGCCATTTCGCGGGCGGGCCTGTTCCTACACGGTGGTGGACACATGTCGGTGGTTGGGCACAGGCCGTCGTGTAGGAGCGGGTTTACCCGCGAAAGGGCCGGTCCTGCTGGCCAATTTCCACCCGCCGTTCACCGTTGCTGCCGCTACCGTATTCGCGGGTAAACCCGCTCCTACCACGGTGGTGGGCGCAGGTCGGTGGTTGGGCGCAGGCCGTCGTAGGAGCGGGTTCACCCGCGAAAGGGCCGGTCCTGCTGGCCAATTTCCACCCGCCGTTCACCGTTGCCGCCGCCACCGTATTCGCGGGTAAACCCGCTCCTACCACGGTGGTGGGCGCAGGTCGGTGGTTGGGCATAAGCCGTCGTAGGAGCGGGTTCACCCGCGAAAGGGCCGGTCCTGCTGGTCAATTTCCACCCGCCGTTCACCGTTGCCGCCGCCACCGTATTCGCGGGTAAACCCGCTCCTACCACGGTGGTGGGCGCAGGTCGGTGGTTGGGCACAGGCCGTCGTAGGAGCGGGTTTACCCGCGAAGAGGCCGGCCCTGCTGGCCAATTTCCACCCACCGTTCACCGTCGCCGCCGCTACCGTATTCGCGGGTAAACCCGCTCCTACCACGGTGGTGGACACAGGTCGGTGGTTGGGCACAGGCGTCGTAGGAGCGGGTTCACCCGCGAAAGGGCCGGTCCTGCTTGCCAATTTCCACCCGCCGTTCACCGTTGCCGCCGCCACCGTATTCGCGGGTAAACCCGCTCCTACCACGGTGGTGGGCGCAGGTCGGTGGTTGGGCACAGGCCGTCGTAGGAGCGGGGTTACCCGCGAAAGGGCCGGTACCAGCAACATAAATCCCTCGCCATGCAAAGTTGGAAGGCTTCTTGCAAAGCCACGCCCAGGCGCCCCCTGGGCGTCAAAGTTTTGCATCAAGAGGACTCGCGGTGGATCGCACTCAGTTAATCAGCAACGCCCGTAACAACCTGGCCGGGCTCGGCCGGGGCAACCTGGGTGTGCCGCTGCTGCTGCTGGTGATGTTGGCAATGATGATGTTGCCGATACCGCCGTTCCTGCTCGACGTGTTCTTCACCTTCAACATCGCCCTGTCGATCGTGGTGCTGCTGGTGTGTGTATACGCCCTGCGCCCGCTCGACTTTGCCGCGTTCCCCACCATCCTGCTGGTGGCCACTTTGTTGCGCCTGGCCCTGAACGTGGCGTCCACCCGTGTGGTCATGCTGCATGGCCAGGAGGGCCACGGCGCTGCCGGTAAAGTGATCCAGGCCTTCGGTGAGGTGGTGATCGGCGGTAACTACGTGGTCGGTGCCGTCGTGTTCGCCATCCTCATGATCATCAACTTCGTGGTGGTGACCAAGGGGGCCGGGCGTATCTCGGAAGTGAGTGCGCGTTTCACCCTTGACGCCATGCCCGGCAAGCAGATGGCCATCGACGCCGACCTCAATGCCGGCCTGATCGATCAGGCCCAGGCCAAGCACCGCCGTGCCGAGGTGGCGCAGGAGGCCGAGTTCTACGGTTCGATGGACGGTGCCAGCAAGTTCGTGCGCGGTGATGCCATCGCCGGCTTGCTGATCCTGTTCATCAACCTGATCGGCGGCATATTGATCGGCATGATGCAGCACGGCATGAGTTTCCCGGAGGCCGGCAAGGTGTACGCCTTGCTGACCATCGGTGACGGTTTGGTGGCGCAATTGCCATCACTGCTGCTGTCCACCGCCGCCGCGATCATGGTGACCCGCGCGTCGGGCTCCGAGGACATGGGCAAGCTGATCAATCGGCAGATGTTCGATTCGCCCAAGGCCCTGGCAGTGTCTGGCGGGTTGATGATTGTCATGGGGCTGGTGCCGGGCATGCCGCACGTGGCGTTCCTCAGCCTCGGCCTGCTGGCCGGTGGGGGCGCCTACCTGGTGTGGAAGAAACAGCAGCAGGCCAAGGTCAAAGCCCTGGAAGAGGCGCAGCGCCAGCAGGACCTGCTGCCCTCGCCACAGCGCGCGCTGGAAACCAAGGAGCTGGGTTGGGACGACGTCACCCCCATCGACATGATCGGCCTGGAAGTCGGCTATCGGCTGATCCCGCTGGTCGATCGCAACCAAGGCGGCCAGCTGCTGGCGCGGATCAAGGGCGTGCGCAAGAAGCTGTCGCAGGACCTGGGCTTCCTGATGCCCACCGTGCACATTCGTGACAACCTCGACCTGCAACCCAGCGCCTATCGCCTGACCCTGATGGGGGTGATTCTGGCCGAGGCGGAGGTCTATCCGGACCGCGAACTGGCAATCAACCCGGGGCAGGTGTTCGGCACCCTCAACGGTATTGCCGCGCGCGATCCGGCGTTTGGCCTGGAGGCGGTGTGGATCGACGTTGGCCAGCGCTCGCAGGCGCAGTCGCTGGGCTACACCGTGGTCGATGCAAGCACCGTGGTGGCCACCCACCTCAACCAGATCCTGCAGAAACATTGCCACGAACTGATCGGCCACGAAGAGGTTCAGCAACTGCTGCAAGTACTTGCCAAGGCATCGCCTAAACTTGCAGAAGAGCTGGTGCCGGGTGTCATTTCCTTGTCGGGGCTGCTCAAGGTGCTGCAAGCACTGTTGTCTGAACAGGTGCCAGTGCGCGATATTCGCAGTATTGCCGAGGCCATCGCGAACAATGCCGGCAAGAGTCAAGATACCGCCGCGCTGGTGGCGGCGGTGCGCGTCGGATTGTGTCGCGCCATCGTGCAAAGCATTGTCGGCGTTGAGTCGGAGCTGCCAGTGATTACCCTGGAGCCAAGGTTGGAACAGATTTTGCTGAATAGTCTGCAAAGGGCTGGGCAGGGTCAGGAAGACGGTGTTCTTCTGGAGCCAAGCATGGCCGAGAAACTGCAACGTTCGCTGATCGAGGCGGCCCAGCGCCAGGAAATGCAGGGTCAGCCGGCCATTCTGCTGGTCGCCGGCCCGATCCGCGCCATGTTGTCGCGTTTCGGTCGCCTGGCTGTACCGAATTTGCATGTTCTGGCGTATCAGGAAATACCTGACAACAAGCAAGTCACCATCGTTGCCACCGTGGGCCCTAACGGCTGAGGTAGGGGATAATGCAAGTTAAGCGATTTTTCGCCGCCGATATGCGTCAGGCCATGAAGCTGGTCCGTGACGAGCTGGGCGCCGATGCCGCGATCATTGGCAACCGCCGCATTGCCGGTGGTGTCGAACTGACGGCCGCGCTGGACTACAAGCTGTCCGCCCTGGCCCCGCGTGTGCCCAACGCCGAGCTGGAACAAGAGCTGCGCAAGACCCATACGCGCATTGCCAGTGCCCAGGCCGAGCTGGACCAGCGTCAGGACAGCAGCGACAACAACCGCCAATTGTTCGCCGGGCAATCTTTGACCGCTGCCGAACCGTTGGTCGAGCCGCACGCCGATATCCCTGAGGCAGCCGCCGCACCGGTTGCTGCACCGGTTGATCCGCGCCTGTTCGATGCCATGCGTTCCGAACTGTCGGGCCTGCGCGAGTTGCTGGAAGTGCAACTCGGTTCACTGGCCTGGAATCAGCTGCAGGGCAGCAAGCCGCAGCAGGCCAACCTTTGGCGCCGCCTGCAGCGCATCGGCCTGTCGGGGCCGATTGCCCGCGAGTTGCTGGACCTGACCGCCGAGATCGAAGAGCCGCGCCAGGCCTGGCGCATGCTGCTGGCTCACTTGGCGCGGATGATCGAAATACCTGAAGTCGAGCCGATCGAAGAGGGCGGCGTGATCGCCGTGGTGGGCCCGGCGGGCATGGGCAAGACCACCACCCTGGCCAAGCTGGCCGCGCGCTACGTGCTCAAGTACGGCGCGCAGAACCTGGCGCTGGTGAGCATGGACAGCTTCCGTATCGGCGCCCAGGAGCAGCTCAAGACCCTGGGCCGCATCCTCAACGTGCCGGTGACTTACGTCGACCCGGGCCAGTCGCTGGCAGCAGCGCTGGAGCCGCTGCTGCGCAAGCGCGTGGTGCTGATCGATACTGCCGGCCTGCAGGCCAGCGACCCTGCGCTGCGCATGCAACTGGAAACCCTGGCCGGGCGTGGCATTGCCGCGAAGAACTACCTGGTGCTGGCCACCACCAGCCAGAAGCAGGTGCTGACCGCCGCCTACCACAGCTACAAGCGCTGTGGCCTGGCCGGTTGCATCCTGACCAAGCTCGATGAAACGGCAAGCCTTGGCGATGTGTTGAGCCTTGCCATCAGTCATGAACTGCCAGTGGCCTATCTTACCGATGGCCCACGCATTCCTGACGACCTGCACCTGCCGCGGGGCCACCAGTTGGTCACGCGGGCCGTGAATGTGCAGCAGCAGGACGAGCCCAGCGAAGAGGCCATGGCCGACATGTTCGCTGATCTCTATCACAACCCACGGCGAGCGGGTTGACCATGAAGCGTGTGCAAAGTCGCTATGCCAAGGGGCACGCAGAATTGCCCTACGTGTGGCCTGAGTCCCAGCGAGACAAGGTAAAGAACAGACATGGGTAGCATGCATCCCGTACAGGTGATCGCCGTGACCGGTGGCAAAGGTGGCGTCGGCAAGACTAACGTTTCAGTGAACTTGTCCCTGGCGCTGGCCGAGCTTGGCCGCAGGGTCATGTTACTGGACGCCGACCTGGGCCTGGCCAATGTCGACGTGTTGCTGGGCCTTGCCCCCAAACGTACCCTCGCCGATGTCATCGAAGGGCGTTGCGAGCTGCGTGACGTGATGCTGCAGGGCCCTGGTGGTGTGCGCATCGTGCCGGCAGCCTCGGGCACCCAGAGCATGGTGCACCTGGCCCCGGCCCAGCACGCCGGGCTGATCCAGGCGTTCAGCGAAATCGGTGACAACCTCGATGTGTTGGTGATCGATACTGCTGCGGGTATTGGTGACTCGGTGGTCAGCTTCGTTCGTGCCGCCCAGGAAGTGCTGTTGGTGGTGTGTGATGAACCCACCTCGATTACCGATGCCTACGCGTTGATCAAGCTGCTCAACCGCGACTACGGCATGAACCGTTTCCGTGTCTTGGCCAACATGGCGCAGAGCCCGCAGGAAGGGCGTAACCTGTTTGCCAAGCTGACCAAGGTCACCGATCGCTTCCTTGACGTTGCCCTGCAGTACGTGGGTGCCGTGCCTTACGACGAATGCGTGCGCAAGGCGGTGCAGAAGCAGCGTGCCGTCTACGAAGCCTTCCCCCGCTCCAAGTGTGCACTGGCCTTCAAGGCGATTGCGCAGAAGGTCGACAGCTGGCCGCTGCCGGCCAACCCGCGCGGTCATCTGGAGTTCTTTGTCGAGCGCTTGGTGCAACCCACCAGCGCGGGACCCGTACTATGAACGCCAGCGGTTTCAAGATGTACAGCCGGGCGGCGAAGGATGCCCAGTACGAGCTGATCGAACGCTACGCCCCGCTGGTCAAGCGCATCGCCTACCACCTGTTGGCCCGCTTGCCGGCCAACGTACAGGTCGAGGACCTGATCCAGGCCGGCATGATCGGCCTGCTGGAAGTGGCCAACAAATACGACGCCAGCAAGGGCGCCAGCTTTGAGACTTACGCGGGTATCCGCATCCGCGGCGCCATGCTGGACGAAGTGCGCAAAGGTGACTGGGCACCGCGTTCGGTGCACCGCAACACTCGTATGGTCAGTGATGCCATGCGTGCAGTTGAAGCCAGAACAGGCCGTGACGCTAAAGATCATGAAGTTGCTGCCGAACTCCAATTGAGTCTCGATGATTACTACGGGATCTTGAACGATACCCTGGGCAGCCGCCTGTTCAGCTTCGACGACCTGTTGCAGGATGGCGAGCACGAAGGGCTGCATGAGGATGGCGCCAGTGGCCAGGTCGAACCTGCGCGCGGGCTGGAGGAGGAGCGCTTCCAGGCTGCCCTGACCGAGGCTATCGCCAACCTGCCGGAGCGTGAGCGTCTGGTGCTGGCGCTGTACTACGACGAAGAGCTGAACCTCAAGGAGATCGGTGAGGTGCTGGGGGTCAGCGAGTCGCGGGTCAGCCAGTTGCACAGTCAGTGTGCCGCGCGCCTGCGCAGCCGCCTGGGGGAATGGCGGGCGCGTTGAGCCCGCTGTCGTTGCAGTCGTTTTCCACGTTGTACCGAATTGAATGAGTGCGTGCTCGGTAGGCCGAGCGCGTTTGAGACTGCTTGGAGGTCTAATTGGACAAGAACATGAAAATCCTCATCGTTGACGACTTTTCGACGATGCGGCGGATCATCAAGAACCTGTTGCGTGACCTGGGTTTCACCAACACCGATGAAGCCGATGACGGCACCACGGCGTTGCCAATGCTGGAAAACGGTCACTACGACTTCCTGGTGACCGACTGGAACATGCCGGGCATGTCCGGCATCGACCTGCTGCGTAAAGTGCGTGCCAGCGACAAGCTGAAAAGCATGCCGGTGTTGATGGTGACCGCTGAAGCCAAGCGCGACCAGATCATTGAAGCGGCCCAAGCCGGCGTCAATGGTTATGTGGTCAAGCCGTTCACCGCTCAGGTGCTCAAAGAGAAGATCGAGAAGATCTTCGAACGCGTCAACGGCTGAGTCACGTTACGGGGGGCGCGTCATGGATTCATCACAAACGTCTTTGGGCGAGTTCGAATCGACCCTGAAGAAGCATGCCCAGGAGTTGGTCGAAAGCCTGGAGCGGGGCCGTTTCGGCGAGGCGGTGCAACTGATTCACGAGTTGAACCAGACCCGCGACCGCGGCCTGTATCAGGAAGTCGGCAAGCTGACTCGCGAGTTGCACAGCGCCATCGTCAGTTTCCAGATCGACCCCACCATGCCGCAGGCAGAAGAGGTGTCGCAGATCACCGACGCCACCGAGCGCCTGTCTTACGTGGTCAAGCTCACCGAAGGCGCGGCCAACCGCACCATGGACCTGGTCGAGGAAAGCACACCAGTGCTCAATGAGCTGGCCAGCGAGGCCAAGGCCCTGAGCACCGACTGGCAGCGCTTCATGCGCCGCGAAGTGGCTGCGCCGGAATTTCGTGATCTGGTCAAGCGAGTCGACAGTTTCCTGACGCATAGCGCTGAGGGTAACCGCAAGGTTTCCGGGCACCTCAATGACATTTTGCTGGCCCAGGACTATCAGGACCTGACCGGCCAGGTGATCAAGCGCGTCACCACACTGGTGACCGAGGTGGAAAGCAACCTGCTCAAGCTGGTGCTGATGGCCAGCCAGGTCGACCGCTTTGCCGGTATAAACCATGATCACGATCAATTGCGTGCAGAAAAAGATCGAGAAAAACATCCGACTCGGGGTGAAGGTCCGCAGATTCATGCCGATAAGCGTGAAGACGTCGTGTCCGGTCAGGACGATGTCGATGATCTGCTGTCCAGCCTTGGTTTTTAAGGAGCACGTTTGATGAGCTTCGGCGCCGATGAAGAAATCCTCCAGGATTTCCTGGTAGAAGCCGGCGAAATTCTTGAGCAATTGTCCGAGCAACTGGTCGAGCTGGAAAGCCGGCCTGACGATGCCGACCTGCTCAATGCGATCTTTCGCGGTTTCCACACTGTAAAAGGGGGCGCCGGCTTCCTTCAGCTGAACGAGCTGGTGGAGTGCTGCCATATCGCCGAGAACGTGTTCGACGTCCTGCGCAAAGGTGAGCGCCGGGTCGATGCGGAACTGATGGATGTGGTGCTCGAGGCACTGGATACGGTCAACAGCATGTTTGGCCAGGTGCGCGAGCGTGCTGAAGTGACGCCGGCCACCCCCGAGCTGCTGGCAGCGTTGGCGCGCCTGGCCGAGCCTGGCGCAGCCGAAGCTGTTGCAGCGCCGCCGGCCCCGGTTGCCGACGTGGCGGTTGCGGCTCCGGCCGAGGCCGAAGAGCAGCACCAGGACATCACTGACAGCGAGTTCGAGCAGTTGCTCGATTCGCTCGATGCGGTCAAGGCGCAAGCAGCGGCCGACGAGCAGATGCAGGGCGAGACTGTCAGTGGCGCTGGTGATGAAATCACCGACGCCGAGTTCGAGTCGCTGCTGGACCAGTTGCACGGCAAGGGCCAGTTCAGTGTCGAGGTTGCGGCGCCGCCGGTTGCCGTCAGCAGCGAAGCGACCAGTGATGAGATCACCGACGCCGAATTCGAATCGCTGCTCGACCAACTGCATGGCAAGGGCACCTTCCAGGTCGATGCCTTGCCAGCCGCCCAGGCACCAGCGCCTGCCGTGCCAGACAGCAGCGCAGCCAGCGATGAAATCAGCGAGCACGAATTCGAAGCCCTGCTGGACCAGTTGCACGGCAAGGGCAAGTTCGGTGGCGATGTTGACGCTGTAGAAGCCCCGGCTGCTGCCCAGGCGCAAGCGCCGGCTGCCGCCAAGGCCGAAAGCCAGCCGGTGGCCAAGCCAGCCGCCGCGCCAGCGCCTTCGCCGGCCAGCAAACCTGCCGCGGCGCCTCGCGCGCCAGCCCCGGCCGCCGAAAAGCATGCCGCCAGTGAAGTAGAAACCACGGTGCGCGTCGATACCGCGCGCCTGGACGAGATCATGAACATGGTCGGCGAGCTGGTGCTGGTGCGTAACCGCCTGGTGCGCCTGGGCCTGAACAGCGGCGACGAGGCCATGTCCAAGGCCGTGTCCAACCTCGACGTGGTCACCGCCGACCTGCAGACTGCGGTGATGAAAACCCGCATGCAGCCGATCAAGAAAGTCTTCGGCCGCTTCCCGCGCCTGGTGCGCGACCTGGCGCGCCAGCTGAAGAAAGAGATCAACCTGGAGCTGGTCGGCGAAGAGACCGACCTTGACAAGAACCTCGTAGAAGCCTTGGCCGACCCGCTGGTGCACTTGGTGCGCAATGCTGTCGACCACGGTATCGAGATGCCCGCCGAGCGTGAAGCTTCTGGCAAGGCGCGTACCGGCCGCGTAGTGCTATCGGCCGAACAGGAAGGTGACCACATCCTGCTGTCGATCTCGGACGACGGCAAGGGCATGGACCCGAACATCCTGCGTGCCAAGGCCGTGGAAAAGGGCCTGATGGACAAGGACGCCGCGGAGCGCCTGAGCGAGTCGGACTGCTACAACCTGATCTTCGCCCCGGGCTTCTCGACCAAGACCGAGATTTCCGATGTGTCCGGGCGTGGCGTGGGCATGGACGTGGTGAAAACCAAGATCTCCCAGCTCAACGGCTCGATCAACATTTTCTCGGCCAAGGGCCAGGGCTCCAAGATCGTCATCAAGGTGCCGCTGACCTTGGCGATCATGCCCACCCTGATGGTGATGCTGGGCAACCAGGCGTTTGCCTTCCCGCTGGTCAACGTCAACGAGATCTTCCACCTCGACCTGTCGCGCACCAACGTGGTCGACGGCCAGGAAGTGGTGATCGTGCGCGACAAGGCGCTGCCGCTGTTCTACCTCAAGCGCTGGCTGGTCCAGGGCCAGGTGCACGAAGAACAGCACGAGGGCCACGTGGTGATTCTGTCGGTCGGCACCCAGCGCATCGGCTTTGTCGTCGACCAACTGGTTGGCCAGGAAGAAGTGGTCATCAAGCCACTGGGCAAGATGCTGCAGGGCACCCCGGGCATGTCCGGGGCCACCATTACCGGCGACGGTCGCATCGCGTTGATTCTCGACGTTCCGAGCATGCTCAAGCGTTACGCCGCGCGGCGTATTTGATTTCGGTGGCGCGCCCTGCGGGTTGCGCCGCCTAATGGAGTGTTTATGGCAGTCAAGGTCCTGGTGGTGGATGATTCTGGTTTCTTCCGCCGCCGTGTCTCGGAAATCCTCTCGGCGGATCCAACGATCCAGGTAGTGGGAACCGCGACCAACGGCAAGGAAGCAATCGACCAGGCGCTGGCGCTCAAGCCCGATGTCATCACCATGGACTACGAAATGCCCATGATGGATGGCATTACCGCAGTGCGGCACATCATGCAGCGCTGCCCGACGCCCGTGTTGATGTTCTCGTCGCTGACCCACGAAGGCGCCCGGGTCACCCTCGACGCGCTGGATGCCGGCGCAGTGGACTACCTGCCGAAAAATTTCGAGGACATCTCGCGCAACCCTGACAAGGTCAAGCAACTGCTGTGCGAGAAGGTGCACACCATTTCGCGCAGCAACCGCCGGATCGGCAGCTATGCGCGAACGGCGCCGGTCGCCGCGCCAGCGCCGGCCAGCACCTTCACCAGCCAGGCGCAGGCGCGCCCGGCTGCGCCTGCCCGTGCAGCGGCCCCGACACCGGCGGCCTCGCAGTCGCCGGCACCCAAGCGCAAGCCCTATAAACTGGTGGCCATCGGTACCTCCACGGGGGGGCCAGTGGCGTTGCAGCGGGTACTGACCCAATTGCCAGCCAATTTCCCGGCGCCGATCGTGCTGATCCAGCACATGCCGGCGGCCTTCACCAAAGCGTTTGCCGAACGCCTGGACAAGCTGTGCCGCATCAGCGTCAAGGAAGCCGAAGACGGCGACATGCTGCGCCCGGGCCTGGCCCTGCTGGCCCCCGGTGGCAAGCAGATGATGATCGATGGCCGTGGTACGGTGAAGATCCTGCCCGGCGACGAGCGTCTGAACTACAAACCCTGCGTGGACATCACCTTCGGTTCGGCGGCCAAGTCGTATGGTGACAAGGTGTTGTCGGTAGTGCTCACCGGCATGGGCGCCGATGGCCGCGAAGGCGCGCGCCTGCTCAAGCAGGGGGGCAGCACAGTGTGGGCCCAGGATGAAGCCAGCTGCGTGATTTATGGCATGCCCATGGCCATCGTCAAGGCCAATTTGGCTGATGCCGTGTACAGCCTGGACGAAATCGGCAAGCACCTGGTGGAGGCGTGCGTCTGATGGACGTCCTCAGCCTGATCGGTTTGATCCTGGCTTTCGTTGCCATCGTCGGTGGCAACTTCCTTGAAGGTGGTCATGTCGGTGCTCTGGTCAATGGCCCGGCGGCTCTGATCGTACTGGGTGGCACTCTGGCGGCGGCGCTGTTGCAGTCGCCGCTGTCGTCGTTCAAGCGTGCCTTGCAGATTTTGCGTTGGATCCTGTTTCCTCCACGGGTCGACCTAGCGGGCGGCATCGACCGCGTGGTGAACTGGAGCCTGACCGCTCGCAAAGAAGGCCTGCTGGGCCTGGAAGGGGTAGCGGACAGCGAACCCGACCCGTATGCGCGCAAGGGCCTGCAACTGCTGGTGGACGGCGCCGAGCCGGAAGCCATCCGCAGCATCCTCGAGGTCGACTTCCTTACCCAGGAAGGCCGTGACATCCAGGCAGCCAAGGTATTCGAAAGCATGGGCGGCTATGCGCCGACCATCGGCATCATCGGTGCGGTCATGGGCCTTATCCACGTGATGGGCAATCTGGCCGACCCGTCGCAACTGGGCAATGGCATTGCCGTGGCCTTTGTCGCCACCATTTACGGTGTGGCCAGTGCCAACCTTGTGCTATTGCCGGTTGCCAGCAAGCTCAAGGCCATCGTCATGCGCCAGTCGCGCTACCGCGAAATGCTGCTCGAAGGCCTGCTGTCGATTGCCGAAGGTGAAAACCCGCGCTCGATCGAGCTGAAGCTGCAAGGCTTCATGGAGTAACCCATGCGTCGCCGTCGTCATACCGAGGAACACGAAAACCACGAGCGCTGGCTGGTGTCGTACGCCGACTTCATCACGTTGCTGTTCGCCTTCTTCGTGGTGATGTATTCGATTTCCTCGATCAACGAGGGTAAGTACAAGGTTATTTCTCAGGCCTTGCTCGGGGTCTTCAACGACCCCGAGCGCAGTATGAAACCGATCCCGATTGGCGATGAGCAGCCGCTGAGCGTGCGTCCGGCCGAACCGCTGGTCAAAGACAGCGAGCAGACCGAAGCGGGCCTGGCGGCGACCAATGCCGACCCGTTGAAAACCATCAGCAATGACGTGCGCGATGCCTTTGGCGACCTGATCAAAAGCGACCAGATGACTGTGCGCGGCAACGAACTGTGGGTCGAGATCGAGCTCAATTCGTCGCTGCTGTTTGGCAGTGGTGATGCGATGCCCAGTGACAAGGCGTTTGCGATCATCGAGAAGGTGGCCAACATCCTCAAGCCGTTCGCCAACCCGGTGCACGTCGAAGGCTTCACCGACAACCTGCCGATCCGCACCGCGCAGTACCCCACCAACTGGGAGTTGTCCTCGGCGCGCGCGGCCAGCATCGTGCGGCTGCTGGCCATGGAGGGCGTCAACCCGGCGCGCATGGCTTCGGTGGGCTACGGCGAGTACCAGCCGGTGGCCAGCAACGATACCGCCGAAGGGCGCGCACGCAATCGTCGGGTGGTGCTGGTGATTTCCCGTAACCTGGAAGTGCGCCGCAGCCTGACAGGCTCGGGCAGCGCCAATGCCACACCGGATGCCGCATTGCGCCGGGCTGGCACACAAAGTGCACCAGCAACGCCAGCAACAGTGGCGGGGCAGTGATTCGTCAATTCCCCGTCGCTGATACGAACACGATTTTGAATGTGCCGCCGTCCCCTGTGGGAGCGGGCATGCCCGCGAAGCCAGCGACTCGGTGAATGGCACCGGCTGCGCCGGTATTCGCGGGCTTGCCCGCTCCCACAGAGGGGCGTGCAAGCTTTGAAGTTTTGCGCATGACAGTTGTATCTACAGTGTCCCTGCCAAATCAATGGATAGAGTTTGCTTGATGAGAGTCTGGGCAGTAGCCAATCAAAAAGGTGGCGTCGGCAAGACCACCACTACCATTGCCCTGGCCGGCCTGCTGGCCGAGGCCGGCAAGCGCGTGGTCGTCGTCGACCTCGACCCGCACGGCTCGATGACCAGCTACTTCGGGCATAACCCGGATGCCCTGGAGCACAGCTGCTACGACCTGTTCCTGCACAAGGGGGCGGTGCCCGAAGGCTTGCCCGGGCAACTGCTGCTGCCCACCAGCGATGAGCGCATTTCGCTGTTGCCGTCGAGTACCGCGCTGGCGGTGCTGGAGCGCCAGTCACCAGGGCAGAATGGCCTGGGCCTGGTAATCGCCAAGAGTCTGGCGCAACTGTGGCAGGATTTCGACTATGCCTTGATCGACAGCCCACCCTTGCTGGGTGTGCTGATGGTCAATGCCCTGGCCGCCAGCCAGCAGCTGGTGATCCCGGTACAAACCGAATTCCTCGCGGTGAAGGGCCTGGAGCGCATGGTCGGCACCTTGGCCATGGTCAACCGTTCGCGCAAGCAGGCGCTGCCGTACCAGATCGTGCCAACCCTGTTCGACCGTCGTACCCAGGCGTCGCTGGGCACCCTCAAGCTGCTACGTGACACATACGGGCAGCATGTATGGCAGGGTTACATTCCGGTGGATACGCGCCTGCGCGATGCCAGTCGCAAGGGCGTCACGCCCTCGCAGTTCGACAGCAAGAGCCGTGGGTTGATCGCCTACAGGGCGTTGCTCAAGCACCTGCTCACCTACAAGAACGCAGTGCAGGTGGCCTGATGACTCAAACCCGGCAAACCAGCACCCGACCCCAGATGGCCCTGCAATCGTACCTGGACGGCCTGCTGCAGGAGGCCACCGAGGCCGAAGACCAGAGCGAGCCGCCGGCAGTGGCGGATGAGTTCGCCGAGGCGGTGCGCGAGGAGCAGGCACGCGATGCCCGGCAGCCGGCCCGGCCTGAGCCCGCCGAAGCCGCCGCCAGCCTTGCCCGGCCGTTCGCCGAGCCCCGGCTGGCGGTACTGCCCAGCGTGATGCCGGTGCAAGCCCCGGTGGTGGCGGTGGTCGAGCAGGAGATCGTGGCCGAAGCCACCATTCCGGTACTGGTCGAAGAGCAAACCGTGGAACCGGCTGTGCCGCTGGTCGATGTGTATCTGCCGGCGCCCAACCTGCCCGTGCCTCCGGCCACTGTAGACGGTCGTCCGGCGTGGGCGGCCGAGCCGTTCGAGTGCCTGCTGTTCGATGTTGCCGGCTTGACCCTGGCGGTACCGTTGGTGTGCCTGGGCTCGATCTACACCCTGGCTGGCCAGGAACTGACGCCACTGTTCGGCCAGCCCGACTGGTTCCTCGGCATCCTGACCTGCCAGGCTGGCAACCTGAAGGTGCTGGACACTGCGCGTTGGGTAATGCCCGACCGTTACCGCGATGATTTTCGCCAGGGCCTGCAGTACGTGATTTCGGTGCAGGGCTACGAATGGGGGCTGGCGGTGCATCAGGTCAGCCGTTCGCTGCGCCTGGACCCGTCGGAGATCAAGTGGCGCAGCCAGCGTGGCCAGCGCCCGTGGCTGGCCGGTACCGTAATCGAACACATGTGTGCACTGCTCGACGTCGCCGCACTGGCCGAGCTGATCGCCAGCGGTGCGGTCAAGCAGATGCACGCCAACCAGAAATGACACAGAACATACCGCCAACGGCGGATTTTGAGGGTAGGGGAATGAAAAAGTCGTCTGCACAAGGTTCCGAAGATCCGATCCTGCAGTGGGTTACCTTCCGTCTGGACAACGAGTCCTACGGCATCAATGTGATGCAGGTGCAGGAAGTACTGCGCTACACCGAGATCGCCCCGGTGCCGGGCGCGCCGAGCTACGTGCTGGGCATCATCAACTTGCGCGGTAACGTGGTGACGGTGATCGACACGCGTCAGCGTTTTGGCCTGATGCCGACCGAAGTGACCGACAACACCCGTATCGTCATCATCGAAGCCGACAAGCAAGTGGTCGGCATTCTGGTCGACAGCGTGGCCGAAGTGGTTTACCTGCGCCAGTCCGAAATCGAGACTGCGCCGAACGTGGGTAACGAAGAGTCGGCCAAGTTCATTCAGGGCGTGTGCAACAAGAATGGCGAGCTGCTGATCCTGGTCGAACTGGACAAGATGATGACCGAGGAAGAGTGGTCCGAGCTGGAGAACATCTGAGTTGATCCTAGAGGTTGCTGTCATCTTCCTGGCGCTGGCCTGGGCGCTGAGCCTGTGGTTTTTTCTCAACTACAGCAAGCGCCAGCGCGAGCTGGCTGCGCAGCAGGCCGAGGGCGATGCGCTGCGTGACCAGCGCATCAAGGACTTGGCCAAGCGTCTGGATGACTACCAGAACGGCACTGTGCGCATGGGGGAGGCCATCCATGAGCTGCGTGCGGCGGTGGCCACCCTGCCGGACCGGCTGGAGCGCCTCGAACAGCGCGACCCGAGCAACGTTACCTTCAGCCAGGCGGCCAAGCTGGTGGGGATGGGGGCGAGTATCGATGAGTTGACCCAGAGCTGCGGCCTGACCCAGGCCGAGGCGGAGTTGATGAGCAAGGTGTACCGGGCTCCTTGAGTGGGGCTGGCAGGTATCCTTGGCAGCAGGTTCGTCGCCTGGGAAATCGAGCGACGTCCACGCGACGCTCGATCTGAAAGGTGCCGCCGGGCCCGTTCGGTACCCGCTGTTCATTTCAGTTGCGAACCCAGGAATGGTTGCCGCCGACGCCGGCGAATCGGTTCAGTGGCAGCAGTTGCCTCAGGGCTGTATTGGCTTGCGAAGGGTCGATGAATGGATAGGTGTTGACGCGTGGCATGGTGTGCAGGTTGATGATCTGGCGCAGGGTCCGCAGCCCGGGTAGATGGCGATCGACCACTTCGGTGAGCAGCGCCGGCCCGGTGAGATAGCTGAGCGTATTGGCATAGCGGTAGAAACCGCTCGGGTCCTGTTCCAGGCTCGGTCGGCTTTCGTAGAAGTCTGCATGGGTCTGGAAACGTGCGAGCATTTCATCGGAGATTGCATCCAGCAGCGGGTTGCCTGGGTGGCTACCCATGAGGCTGGTGTTGTACAGGCAATTCATGCTCATTTTCTCGTTGGACATCGGCGGAGGCAGCAGCAGCCCATCGGGTGGGGTGCGCAACTCGACCTGATCGATCGTTTCGCCCTTGCCGTCCGGCAGCAGGAAGTCGTCCACGTCCATGTATAGCCCGCCCTCATGGTGCAGCATCCGGTAGCGCAGCACATCGGTCGCAGACGCGTAATTGGTGGCGATGCCACCGTTGCCATCCAGCGCTGCCTCGTACTGTGCGTAATAGCGGCTCTGGCGGAAGGCCCGGAAGAAGCCTTGCTCTTCTAGCGGCAATACCTGCAGCCCTGGCGCCCGGGCTGCCAATAGTCTTGCGTTCTGTTCGTAAGCGGTAGGCGAAGCCTTCGACAGAAACAGGCGCATGCTGTATTCACTGTCGCTCAGGCGCGCGGCATTGGCGGCAAGGTTGGCCAGCAATGGCTCGCTTATGACTTTGTCGCCGACCCAGAGGCTGGAGATAAGTTTGGGGATGGGGGCGCTGTCCGGCGCCGGTGTCGGAATGTTTACTGGCAGTGGCAGGTCCACACCCAGCGCGCGCAAGGTGCGGGTGCGCATGGCGTCGGTGACTGGGCGCTGCCTGTCGAGCGCGACAAGGTCACGGCTGCCAGGTACTGCGATGTAGGCTTGCGGCTCGACCTCGTTGACGGTTTCCTTGATGATGAATGCGTCGCGCTCCAGGTCATAGACCACGCGTGCATTGTAGGTTTCGATGCTGCATTCCAGGTCGTCCAGTTCGCCATCGTAGTGGGGCAAGCGAATCACCGCGCCGGCAACAGCCGGGTCGCCTTCGTCAAGCGGTGTAATCGGCTCGTGGTTGTGGAAATACTCCACGCCTTCTGGCTCGGGAAGCCGTGGTGGACGGATCGGGCTCAGCGGGTAGCCGAGCTGCCCGTTGACCTCGCGCGGCATGACAAAACCATCGCTTTTGAACTCGAACAGGGCCTTGATGCCTGCCGTGCCCTCCGTTGCCAGCGGTACGGCGTTGAACAGCCCCCAGGCGATGTCGCCAACCCCGTCCTGTTTGGCTTTCAGGCTGTGGCCGTTGATCACCTGATCCAGGCCCAGGCCCAACTGGGCAATGCCACCGACTGCCAGCAATGGCGCCAGCCCCGGCACCACCAGGCACAGTGGCGCCAGCAGGTTGAGCGTGTTGGTGAGGTAGCCTCGCCATCTGGCTTTGGTAACCTGGCTATCGGTGGTGATGACAAAATCGGCATCGTCGTAGCTGCGCTGGCGCTGGCGCTCGGTCAGGGCTGCGAACATATCCCCGGTCAGTTTGGGGTTGTATTTGCCAGGTTTGTAGTTCACGTAGGTTCTAGGGGGCCAGACACCATCATCGTTGAAATAACCATGTTCAGGCGGCAGCCGGTGCCGGTTTGGATAGTCGCCAAGGCCCTCTAGCGCGGTGTCCAGGCCGCTGAAATCGAGGCCCTGAGGACGGTCGGCGAGCCTGAAATGTTGTTTGAGTGCCTCGCGTCGGGCGGGGTCCTTGCACTGATCGCCCACCCAGTCCTTGAGCAGGTTTTCGCTGGCGAATTCGAGCAAGGGTGAGCTGTTGCCTGGCATGTACAGCAGGGTCAGATCGCTGTCGGGGGCATTGATGTACAGCAGGTCGGTGGCCGCGTAGCCATAGATGCTCAGTGTGCTCACCCTTACCTTGCGCCGCCGCGGCATCAGGCCAGCGGCTTGCCATGCCAGCGTTCTGGCGGCATCGCTCAGGCTGCCTCGGCTGACCTGGGCGTTGCAGGCGGCGATGAAATTGATCTTGCTGGCCAGGCGGTGACTGTACTGATGCTCCTGCCAGTAAGCGTCGAGCATGGCTTTGAACGGCTGGTGAAAGTCCAGCGCTTCTATGAACCGCTGGAAGGCTTCAGCCGGAACCTGAACGTGGGTCGAAGCATCGTAGCGGGCGGGGGACGATCGCTGGAACAGGCCGTTATACACCTCGAAGGCCGCGCCCTGATGGCCAAAGCCCAGCGTTGGCAGGCGATCGACCAGCTTCAACGGCCCTTGGGGGAAGGTGCCTGCCCAAGGGTTGGTGAACAGTGCGCCGATGAGGTTGTTATCGGACTCCCCTTGCCAGTTGCCCAGCAGCGCCTGGGTCATGCTCTGGGTCTGCTGGACCGCTGCCACATAGCCTTGCTCATCCAGCCGGTAGTGCAGGGTGACCACATCGACGCGATCGGGGTCGATATGCACACCTTGCCCGGCGAGCCACTGCCGGATCAAGCGATTGGCTTCGCGGTCCGGGCGTGGGATGTTGGCCAGATGGTCTACTACGAACTGCACACCTTGGGCGTTGATTCTGCTGTCGATCATGACGGTCACCTTGTACGTGGGAGACCGACAAGGTTGGGCGCATGGTGGGGGAGGGGGTGGTAGATAGTTACCGGCCAGTTCCGGGCAGGAGGGGTAATGGCGGGGTGATATCGTGCTCTTCCGGAGGCGCATCATCGAAACCCGCAGGTACCTTGCCGCGCAGTTGCCAGGCGAAGGCGATGATCTCGGCAATGGTCAGGTACAGCGCCTCGGGTATTTGATCGCCCAGCTCCAGCCGCGCCAGCAGGCGCACCAGCTCGGCGTTTTCGTAGATCGGCACTTCGTGTTCGCGGGCGAGCGCAAGGATGGCCTCGGCCAGTTCCCCGTCGCCCTTGGCGGTGAGGGTCGGTGCCTGATGGCCGTCGTAGTTCAGCGCTATGGCTTGGCGTGGTGTCGTGTGGCTCATGCGGTTTCGTCCACCCAGCGTTGTTCCATTCGTGTGCGTGGCCCCAGCGGCGGAATGCCCGGGTAGCACTCCAGGTCGCCGACTTCCAGGCCCCGGGCCAGCAGGCGCTCGCGCAGCGCGCCGAGCTGGGTGTCGATCAAGCGCGCGGTCTGCTCGCGCTCCGCCCATAGCTGCCCACTCAAACGGCCCTGGCTCAGTTGCGCCTGTACTTGCAGGGGGCCGAGCGGGGACAGGTCAAAGGCCAGCTCGATGCGCCACAGGGCTTGCCGAGGGTCTTGGGCTTTATATTGGCGGTCGGCTTGTTGTTGCGGGGTTTCTTCGCGTTGCAGTTTGACTTGCAGCGGGATGAACTCCTGGCCGTGGCGGATCGGCACTTCGGTTTGCCAGGTGGTCTGCAGGTTGCCGTTCTCCAGCGTGCCGGTCTGTTGCAGGCTGCTCATGGCGTGGCTCTGCAAGCGTGAAACGGCAGCAGCAGCCAGGCGCAGCAACTGTTGCAGGTCGCCTTCGTCCTCCATGGCCTTGAGCAGGCGCGACGGTAACGGGAACGCCCCCGGCTGCGGCTTGGGGCTGACCCGCTCGAGCATGCCCAGTGCACTGCGCGCCAGTGCCGGCATGGTCACGGCCAGGCTGGCGGGGTTGAGATTGGTGGCGCCCGCCGGAAGGGCAGGGGCCTGGTCCATCAGCCGCAGCAAATGCGCCTTGAGGTCGGTGGCGATGCTGGCGGTGGACCCACTCAGCAGCTTCGCTTCGAGAAAGCTGCCGCTGTTGTTCAGGGCCTGGGCCACTGCCTTGGCGTCGCCCAGTTGTCGGGCGTCCGGCAGGCCGGCCAGCAGGCGTTCGGCGCTGGCGCGCAGGTCGCCATCGACGCCTGGGTCGCGGGTGAGCTGTTGCAGGGCGTTGAGCAGGCCGGGTAGCGAGGCTTGGCGGTTTTGCTGGGTCAGCAGCTGTTGGGCAATGCTGAGTTGGTCCTGCCTGCCGCTGAGTGGCACGAAGCGCAATGACTGGTCGCCCTGCACCAGGGCGCTGAGCAGGCTGCCAATGGCCAGTGGACGCGGGCTGTCGATGCTCAGTGTGGCACCGGCCTGGGCGCTGTTGAGCAAGCTGACCAGCGCTCGGTACACGGCCGGTTGGCCGGGTTCCTGGGCCAGCGGCTGGTTGGTCAGGACCTTGCCTTGCAACAAGGTGCCGACCGGCACCTTGCTGGTGTCCAGCTGGGTGAGGGTGGCGACCTGGCTGGCGCTGGCCTGTTGCAGCATGATCGCCAGGCGATTGCTTTCGGTCTGGCTGACGGTGATCTGGCTGCCTTGGGGCAGCGGCTGGCTGGCGTTGGCCTGTAGCTGGGTCTGTATGCCGTTGGCCTGCATCAGCCGTAGCACCAACTGAAAGTCCTGGCCGGTCTGGCGCAACGATACGACCTCGGCTTGCGCGGTTTCGCCAGGGGCCAGTAGACCGGGCTGCGCCTGGATCAGGCGCAGCAGTTCGCCGGTCATGCCTGCCTTCATGGCTTGGCTGTTGATCGCGTTTTGTGCGCCGAGACTATTGATTTCAGTCATGATTGTATACAACCTGTCGAGCCCGGCCTCTTGGCAGCGCGGCGGCGCGTGTAATAATGCCGAGCGCCCGTGGTTGCCAGTATAACGGCAGCGCGCGGGGCGACTTGAGACACAAGGGCTTTGGAGCGGTGTTGGCTGCTTCGCGGGTGAACCCGCTCCTACAGGGTTCTGTGCGGTATCCGAGTACTGCGCCGAACCCTGTAGGAGCGGGTTCACCCGCGAAACAGGCGACGCCGCGCCAAAGCCCTACTAAAGATAAGGCGAAACCGTGACCCTTCACCTCCAAGCCGCGGGCCTGGCCTGCGAGCGCGACTGGCGCCTGCTGTTCGAGCAGCTCGATTTCGAGCTGGGCGCCGGCGACATGCTGCAGATCAGTGGCCCCAACGGCAGTGGCAAGACCAGCCTGTTGCGCTTGCTGGCCGGGCTGATGCAGCCGACGGCCGGGCAGATTCTGCTGGGTGGCAAGCCCTTGGCCGAACAGCGACATGCCCTGGCCAGCGCACTGCTGTGGATCGGCCACGCCGCTGGTATCAAGGACTTGCTCACCGCCGAGGAAAATCTCACCTGGCTGTGCGCCCTGCACCAGCCGGCCAGCCGCGAGGCGATCTGGGCGGCGCTGGAGGCTGTCGGCCTGCGCGGTTTCGAAGACGTTCCCTGCCATACCCTGTCAGCCGGTCAGCAGCGCCGTGTGGCCCTGGCCCGGCTGCACCTGGCTAGTCCGCCGCTCTGGATTCTCGACGAGCCGTTCACCGCGCTCGACAAGCAAGGCGTGGCGCAGCTTGAAGCGCACCTGGCAGCCCACTGCGAGCAGGGCGGCACGGTGGTGCTGACGACTCACCACACACTGGAACGCAAGCCCTCCGGTTATCGAGAACTGAACCTGGGGCAATGGGCTGCATGAGCGTATTCATTTTGTTGCTGCGCCGCGAAGCGCGCCTGCTGTTCCGTCGCCCCGCCGAACTGGCCAACCCGTTGGTGTTCTTCGCCATCGTCGTGGCCATGTTCCCGCTGGCGGTCGGCCCGGAAAGCCAATTGTTGCAAACCTTGTCGCCCGGCCTGGTCTGGGTGGCAGCGTTGCTGGCCGTGTTGTTGTCGCTGGACGGCCTGTTCCGCAGCGATTTCGAAGACGGCTCGCTGGAGCAGTGGGTGCTGTCGCCGCACCCACTGGCGCTGCTGGTGCTGGCCAAGGTGCTGGCGCACTGGATCTTTTCCGGGCTGGCGCTGGTATTGTTGGCGCCACTGCTGGCACTGATGCTGGGGCTGCCAAGCCATTGCCTGCCGGTGCTACTCGGTTCGCTGCTGCTGGGTACGCCGGTATTGAGCTTGCTGGGCGCGGTGGGCGCGGCGCTGACAGTCGGCCTTAAACGCGGAGGTTTGTTACTGGCGTTGCTGATTCTGCCGTTGTATATCCCTGTATTGATCCTGGGCAGTGGTGCGTTGCAAGCGGCGTTGCAAAATATGCCGGCAACCGGCCATCTGCTCTGGCTCGCCAGTCTGACGGCCCTGGCCGTTACCCTGGCACCCTTTGCGATAGCGGCCGGCCTGAAGATCAGCGTCGGCGAATAACGAGTCCCGGGCTCTCAAGCCCGGCAAATACCCTGGATGTACCCTGATGAAAATAAGCTGGACGTGGTTCCACAAGCTGGGCTCCCCGAAATGGTTCTATGCCATCAGCGGCCGCATGCTGCCGTGGCTGGCCGGTGCTGCCGTGCTCCTGCTGCTGGTCGGCATCACCTGGGGCCTGGCCTTCGCCCCCCAGGACTACCAGCAGGGCAACAGCTTCCGCATCATCTATATCCATGTGCCGGCGGCGATGCTGGCGCAGTCCTGCTATGTGCTACTGGCGGTGGCCGGGGTGGTGGGGCTGGTGTGGAAGATGAAACTGGCCGACGTCGCCCTGCAATGTGCCGCACCCATCGGCGCCTGGATGACCGCCGTGGCGCTGGTTACCGGCGCCATCTGGGGCAAGCCGACCTGGGGCAGCTGGTGGGTGTGGGATGCCCGCCTTACGTCCATGCTCATCCTGCTGTTCCTGTACTTCGGCATTATTGCGCTGGGCCAGGCGATCAGTAATCGTGACAGTGCGGCCAAGGCCTGTGCGGTGCTTGCGATTGTCGGTGTGGTGAATATCCCGATCATCAAGTATTCGGTGGAGTGGTGGAACACCCTGCACCAGGGCGCCACCTTCACCCTTACCGAAAAGCCGGCGATGCCGGCCGAAATGTGGCTGCCGCTGTTGTGCACGGCGCTGGGTTTCTACTGCTTTTTCGGTGCGGTGCTGTTGCTGCGTATGCGCCTTGAAGTGCTCAAGCGCGAAGCACGTGCCAGTTGGGTCAGGGACGAAGTATTGAACAGCCTGGGGCGGAGGGCCGCACAATGAGCTTTGCCACTTTCGGTGACTTTCTCGCCATGGGCCACCATGGCCTGTACGTGTGGTCGGCCTATGGCATCTGCCTGGCGGTGCTGGCGCTGAACGTTGGTGCGCCACTGCTGGCCCGTCGTCGCTATTTGCAAGAAGAGGCGCGCCGTTTGCGCCGGGAGAACAACCAGTGAATCCGCAGCGCAAGAAACGCCTGTTGCTCATCGTCGGCCTGCTGGTCGGCGTCGGGGTTGCCGTCGGCTTTGCCTTGAGCGCATTGCAGCAGAACATCAACCTGTTCTATACACCGACCCAGATCGCCAACGGCGAAGCGCCGCTGGACACGCGCATTCGCGCTGGCGGCATGGTCGAGAAAGGCTCGGTTCAGCGCTCGGCCGACTCGTTGGACGTGCGTTTCGTGGTTACCGACTTCAACAAGTCGGTACCCATCACCTACCGCGGCATCCTCCCCGATCTATTCCGCGAAGGGCAGGGCATCGTCGCCCTTGGCAAGCTCAACGGCGAAGGTGTGGTGGTAGCCGATGAAGTGCTGGCCAAGCACGACGAGAAATACATGCCGCCCGAGGTCACCAAGGCGTTGAAGGAAAGCGGCCAGGCCGCTACCGGCGTAGAGGCCAAGCCATGAACGCAGCACTGGTAATTCCCGAACTGGGCCAGTTGGCGATGATTCTGGCGATCTGCTTTGCCGTCGTGCAGGCCAGTGTGCCGCTGCTTGGCGCGTGGCGTGGCGACAGCCTGTGGATGAGCCTGGCGCGGCCGGCAGCGTGGGGGCAGTTCGTCTTCCTGGCGTTTGCCTTTGCCTGCCTGACCCATGCCTTCATGACAGACAACTTCTCGGTCGCCTATGTGGCCAGCAACTCCAACAGCGCCTTGCCCTGGTACTACAAGTTCAGTGCGGTGTGGGGCGCCCATGAGGGTTCGCTGCTGCTTTGGGCGCTGATCCTCGGCGGCTGGACCTTTGCTGTGTCGGTGTTCTCCCGGCAGTTGCCGCAGGTGATGCTGGCCCGCGTACTGGCGGTAATGGGCATGATCAGTGTGGGCTTCCTGAGCTTCCTGATCATTACTTCCAACCCGTTCCAGCGCCTGCTGCCGCAGGTGCCGACTGATGGCCGTGACCTCAACCCGCTGCTGCAGGACTTTGGCCTGATCGTCCACCCACCCATGCTCTACATGGGCTACGTGGGCTTTTCGGTGGCCTTCGCCTTCGCCATCGCCGCCTTGCTCGGCGGCCGGCTGGACGCAGCCTGGGCGCGCTGGTCGCGGCCGTGGACCATCGTCGCCTGGGCTTTTCTGGGTATTGGCATCACCTTGGGATCGTGGTGGGCCTACTACGAACTGGGCTGGGGTGGCTGGTGGTTCTGGGACCCGGTGGAAAACGCCTCGTTCATGCCTTGGCTGGTGGGCACGGCACTGATCCACTCGTTGGCGGTGACCGAGAAACGCGGGGTGTTCAAGAGCTGGACCGTGCTGCTGGCAATTGCCGCATTCTCGCTGAGCCTGCTGGGTACCTTCCTGGTGCGTTCCGGCGTGCTGACCTCGGTGCACGCGTTTGCCGCCGACCCGTCGCGCGGTATTTTCATCCTGTTTTTCCTGCTGTTCGTGGTCGGCGGGTCGCTCACGCTGTTCGCACTGCGTGCACCGGTGGTCAAGAGCCAGGTCGGTTTCGCCCTGTGGTCGCGTGAAACGCTGCTGCTGGCCAACAACCTGGTGCTGGTGGTGGCGGCTTCGATGATTCTGCTCGGTACCCTGTACCCGCTGGTGCTCGATGCCCTGACCGGTGCCAAGCTATCGGTCGGCCCGCCCTACTTCGACGCCTTGTTCCTGCCGTTGATGGCGCTGCTGATGGTGGTGATGAGCGTGGGCGTGGTGGTGCGCTGGAAGGACACCCCGGGCAAATGGCTGGCCAGCATGATGACCCCAGTGTTGATCGGCAGTGCCATCCTTGCTCCGGTTGCCGGCTTTATCGTCGACGACTTCGATTGGCCGACGCTGACGGCCTTCGCCCTGGCTTCTTGGGTAGTGCTTGGCGGGCTGCGTGACATTTTCGACAAGACCCGCCACAAGGGCCTGATCAAAGGCTTGCCGGGCCTGGGGCGCAGCTACTGGGGCATGCAACTGGCGCACTTGGGCCTGGCGGTGTGCGCGCTGGGCGTGGTGCTGTCCAGCAACAACAGCGCCGAACGCGACCTGCGCATGGCGCCGGGCGAAAGTGTGGAGCTGGGTGGCTACCACTTCCTGTTCCAGGGCGCCAAGCACTTCGAGGGGCCGAACTTCATCTCTGACAAGGGCACCATCGTGGTCAGCCGCGAGGGTCGTGAAGTGACCACACTGCACCCGGAGAAGCGCCTGTACACCGTGCAACAGTCGATGATGACCGAAGCGGGCATCGACGCCGGCTTTACCCGAGACCTGTACGTTGCGCTTGGTGAGCCACTGGAGAATGGCGCCTGGGCTGTGCGCGTACATATTAAGCCTTACGTTCGCTGGATCTGGCTGGGCGGTCTGCTGACCGGCCTGGGCGGGTTGCTGGCGGCCCTCGACCGGCGCTACCGCGTCAAGGTCAAGACCCGGGTGCGTGATGTCCTGGGCGTGTCTGGAGCAGCTGCATGAAGCGTTGGATCATGGTGGTGCCCCTTGCAGTGTTCCTGCTGGTGGCGGTGTTCCTCTACAAGGGGCTTTTCCTCAAGCCCGACGAGCTGCCTTCGGCAATGATCGGCAAACCGTTCCCGGTGTTTTCCCTGGCTTCGACACAGGGGGACCGCACCCTGACTCAGGCTGACTTGCAGGGTCGCCCGGCACTGGTCAATGTGTGGGCCACCTGGTGTCCATCATGCAAGGTCGAGCATCCGTACCTGAACCAGCTGGCACGGCAGGGTGTGGTGATCCATGGGGTCAACTACAAGGATGACAACGCCGCCGCGCAGAGGTGGCTGGCCGAGTTCCACAACCCCTACCAGCTGGATATTCGTGACGAGCAGGGCAGCCTGGGCCTGGACCTTGGGGTGTATGGGGCGCCGGAAACCTTCCTGATAGACGCCAAGGGCATCATCCGCTACAAGCACGTGGGTATCGTTGATGCCACGGTCTGGCGTGAACAACTGGCGCCGTTGTACCAGGGCCTGATCGACGAGGCCAAGCCATGAAGCGCTGGCTGGCAGCTGCGGTGCTGGGCATGAGCCTGGCCGGTGTGGCCAAGGCGGCTATCGACACCTACCAGTTTCGCGACGAGGCCGAGCGCGAGCGTTACCAACAGTTGACCAAGGAACTGCGCTGCCCCAAGTGCCAGAACCAGGATATTGCCGACTCCAACGCGCCGATTGCTGCCGACCTGCGCCGGGAAATCTTCCGCATGCTCGGCGAAGGCCAGAGCAACCAGCAGATCATCGACTTCATGGTCGATCGCTATGGCGACTTCGTGCGCTACAAGCCGGCGCTCAGCGCGCGTACCTGGCTGCTGTGGTTTGGCCCGGGGATCTTGCTGGCCGGTGGCTTCGTGGTGCTGGCGGTGATCGTGCGCCGGCGCCGTGCCACGGCCGTGCAAGGCACCGATGAGTTGTCTGCCGAAGAACGCGAGCGTCTCGCCAAACTGCTGGAAAAAGAACAGACCCATGATTGAATTCTGGCTTAGCGCGGGCCTTCTGCTGCTCGCTGCCCTCAGCTTTTTGCTGCTCCCGATCCTGCGTGGCCGCCGTCGCCAGCAGGAAGAAGACCGCACGGCCTTGAACGTGGCCCTTTACCAGGAACGCGTCGCCGAACTGGCGGCCCAGCAAGCCGCCGGTGTGCTCGATGAGGCGCAGATGGCCAAGGGCCGGGACGAGGCTGCCCGCGAGTTGCTGGCCGATACCGAAGGCGCCGAGGCCCCGCGCCAGGGGCATTTGGGCAAGGCGCTGCCGCTGCTGGCGGCAGTGCTGGTACCGCTGATGGCGCTGGGGCTGTACCTGCATTTTGGCGCGGCCGACAAGGTGGCGCTGACCCAGGAATTTGCCGAGGCACCCAAGTCGATGGATGAAATGACTACGCGCCTTGAGCGCGTGGTGCAGGCCCAGCCGGATTCGGCCGAGGCCATGTATTTCCTTGGCCGGGCCTACATGGCCGAGCAGCGCCCGGCCGATGCCGCGCGCACGTTCGAACGGGTCGTGGCCCTGGCTGGTCGTCAGCCCGAGCTGCTGGGGCAGTGGGCGCAGGCGCTGTACTTTGCCGCCAACAAGCAGTGGAGCCCGCAATTGCAGGCGCTGACTGACGAAGCGCTGAAGGCTGACCCCAACGAGGTGACCAGCCTGGGCCTGCGCGGTATTGCTGCGTTTGAAGGCGAGCGTTATCAGGAAGCCATCGACTACTGGAAGCGCTTGCTGGCGCAGTTGCCAGAAGGTGATTCATCGCGAGCGGCCCTGCAGGGGGGGATCGACCGTGCCGCCGAGCGCCTGGGTGGGGCGCCAGCGCAGGCCGAGCCTGCACCTGTGGCGGCTCGCCTGAAAGTACGTGTGGAACTGGCGGCTGCCTTGAAGGACAAGGTCAAGCCGGACGACACGGTATTTATCTTCGCTCGCGCCAGCAATGGCCCGCCGATGCCACTGGCGGCCAAGCGGGTGACTGTGGCGCAGTTGCCGATCGAGGTGGAATTGTCTGACGCTGATGCGATGATGCCGCAGATGAAACTGTCGCAATTTGCCGAAGTCCAACTGGTTGCACGTGTTTCACGCGCGGGTCAGCCTACCCAGGGTGAGTGGATTGGCCGGGGTGCTCCGTTGCCTAGCGCCACCCAGGCTACCCAGCGCCTGACCATCGACACTCCAGACCAGTAAGAGAGCAATGCCATGCATAGCACCGTCCGCCTGACCCTGATTACCCTGGCCCTGGGTTTGTCTGCGTGTACGGTGCACGAGCCGTACGAGCAGCCCGCGCCACCTATCGAGCGTGTGCCGCCGTCGGGGCCGGTGGTCAAGCCCTTGCCGGGCGGGCAGCCTTCCACTCAGCCGAGCAGGCCGGCAGCAATACCCAAGCCCATGCCGCGTACCTCGGCCAGCTTTGCGCCACCGCCTGGCGGGGCAAGCCACTGGGATCCCAGGCTGGGTGTATATGTGTTGGAGAAGCAGCCCAATACCTTCTACCGGCAGCGTACCTACTATCGGTTTGATAACGGCTGGAGCTGGTCGTTGAGCCCGAATGGGCCGTGGCAGGAAACTGACAGCAGCGGTGTACCAGGTGGGTTGGGGCGGGCGTTCGCACAGTAACGCTGTTTCTTTATTTGCTTCTGCTTCTGCTTTTGATTTTGATTTTGCTTGTAAGCGCGCGATAGTTCAGGCGACGCAGATTGCGACTTCAGGAGGCCGAGCGCAGGGCTTGCGAAGGGAGGTGACGGGCATGGATGCCCGTCAAGCGCTGGGCCCCAGGATGGGGCCTGCAGCGCGGTCCTCCCGGGAGCAAGACCGTAGCGAGGGAACCCCGGAGCGTAGCGCAGGGGCCGGATGATAGGAGCGCAGCGTTTTTTGGTTACTTTTTGTCGCGTTTGACAAAAAGTGACCCGCCGTAAGGGCGGAAAGGTGACTATGCGCCACCTGCGTGAATGAATACCTACTCGATGTGAGTGCCCACATCCAAGAAGCAAGAGGCAAGAAGCAAAAAGCAAGAAGCGAACTCGTCTGTTTTGACTCAGCGAACAGTCCATTCGCGATGGCGACACGGACTCACCTTTTCGCCCTTACGGCGAGTCACTTTTTGTCAAACGCGACAAAAAGTAACCAAAAAACGCTGCGCTCCCATCATCCGGCCCCTGCGCTGCGCTCCGGGGTCCCCTCACTCCGGCCTTGCTCCCGGCAGGACCGCGCCGAAGGCCCCATCCTGGGGCCTCAGCGCTTGACGGGCATCCATGCCCGTCACCTGCCTCCGCAAGGCCTGCGTTCGGCCTCCTGAAGTCGCGAAGATCAAGATCAAGATCAAGATCAACAGCAACAGCAACAGCAACAGCAACAGCAACAGCAACAGCAACAGCAACAGCAACAGCAACAGCAACAGCAACAGCAACAGCAACAGCAACAGCACAGTACAGTTTTGCCTTGTTATTTCCATTGACTGTACCGGTCGGTGACTCCGCATAATGACGCCTCGAATTCACCCGGAGGTGGCATGCGCAAGACAGTCCTGGTACTGGTGGAAACCGTCGACGATTACCTGCCCATGCTGGAGCAGGCCGGTTACCACCTGATCCGTGCCCCTTCGCCGAAAATGCGCGCCGATGCCATTCATCGCCACGCCGAAGAAATCGATGCGGTACTCACCCGTGGTCCGCTGGGGCTGTCCGCCGCCGAAATTGACGCATTACCCAGATTGCAGATCATCTGCGTGATCGGCGCCGGCTACGAGCAGGTCGACCTGGCCGCCGCCGCTGCCCGCGGCATAACCGTCACCAATGGCGCAGGGGCCAATGCCGCGGCCGTCGCCGACCACACCCTGGCCCTGCTGCTGGCGCTGCTGCGCGACATCCCCCGTGCCGATGCCAGCACGCGGCGCGGTGAATGGAACCGGGTGATCAGCCCCTCGGTGAGTGGCAAGCGCCTGGGCATTCTCGGCCTCGGCGCAGTAGGGCTGGCGATTGCCAAGCGGGCCCACTTGGGCTTCGACATGCACGTCAGCTACCACAGCCGCACAGCACGCCAGGGGGTGCCCTATACCTGGTACGACAGCCCACGACACTTGGCTGAAGCCGTCGACATCCTGGTGGTGGCTACCCCCGGTGGCGCCAACACCCGGCATCTGGTCGATGCCCACGTCCTTCAGGCCCTGGGGGCTGACGGCTATCTGGTGAACATCGCCCGTGCCAGCGTGGTCGACACGCAAGCCCTGATTGCTGCATTGCAGCGTGGCCAGCTGGCTGGCGCCGCGCTGGATGTATTCGATGACGAGCCGGCAGTGCCCGATGCACTCAAGGCCTTACCCAACACCGTGCTCACACCCCACGTGGCTGGCCAATCGCCAGAAGCCGCGCGCGACACGGTGGCCTTGGTGCTACGCAACCTGCAGGCGTTCTTTGCCGGTGAGCCAGTTTTGACCCCGGTACGCCCGTAACCCTTTTCCAGATATCTGCCTGGCAGCGCCCGGGCAACAAGGAGTGTGTGCATGCAACTCGAAATATTCCAGGTCGATGCCTTTTCCACTGAACCGTTCGGTGGCAACCCGGCCGCAGTGATCCCGCTGGACAGCTGGCTGCCGGACGATGTGCTGCAGCGCATTGCTGAAGAAAACAACCTGTCAGAAACAGCCTACTTCGTACGCAACGGCGAAACGTTTGACTTGCGTTGGTTTACCCCCGCCGTGGAGGTCGACCTGTGCGGCCATGCTACCTTGGCCTCGGCTTACGTGCTGTTCGAGCAACTAGGTGAGCAGGCGCAAGTGCTGCGCTTCAATACCCGCAGTGGCGAGTTGCGCGTCAGCCGTGGTACTGATGGCCTGCTGGCCATGGACTTCCCGGCCAAGCAACCCGTAGCGGTGGACATGCCGGCGGGCCTGCTGCAGGCGCTGGGCTTGAGCCAGGCACAGGTGGTGTACCGTAGCGACGATTATGTGGTGGTGATCGATGACGCCTTGCTGCTCGATACGTTGAAACCAGACTTTGTTGCACTGTCGGCCTTCGACGTCCGTGGCATTGCCGTGACCGCGGCAGGGCGTGGCTTTGACTTCGTCACCCGCTGGTTCGGCCCGCGGGTTGGTGTGAATGAAGACCCGGTAACCGGCTCGGCGCACACTTCGCTGGCGCCGGTATGGGCCCAGAGGCTGGGCAAGAAGGTGCTGAACTGCGAGCAGGGCGGGGCACGCAAAGGGCAATTGCAGTGTGAAGTGCCGGGCAATGGCCGCGTAATCATCAGTGGGCGGGCGGCGTTGTACCTGCGGGGCAATGTGTACATCTAGTATGGCGTGTGATGCCCTGGGGGGCTTCTATAATTGCAGGCCCATCTTTCCGTTCAAGGAGCCACCCATGGACCTGGAAAAACACGGCACCTGCCTGTGCGGCGACACGCGGCTGACGGTCAGCGTCGACAATACCCATATCAGCGCTTGTCATTGCAGCATGTGCCGCAAGTGGACCGGTGGCCCGCTGCTGGTGGTGCACTGCAGCAAGCCTCCGCTGATCGAAGGGCGTGCGCCGAGCGTCTATGATTCGTCCGACTGGGCCCAGCGTGCTTTCTGTGGCCGCTGTGGTACGCACCTGTACTACCGGCTCAAGGCCAACGACTTCCACGCCGTGCCGGTCGGCCTGCTCGATGGCGACCAAGCCTGGGATTTCGACCTGCAGATCTTCGTCGAACAGAAACCCGCGTGGTACTGCTTCGCCAATCAGACCAAGGAGCTGTCCGGCCAAGAGGTGTTCGAGCAGAACAGCTGATTCAACGTCATGTTGTACGGGGGCGTTCCGTCGGCGAATGCCTCCATACAATTCTGCGTGAACTTGCCAAACCGGTGCATTCCTGAGAAAAGGGCGGTTTTGTTTTTCAGCGTTTGGAGTGTACCCATGAGCCAAGAACTGCAGATCATCGACCTGGTCGAGGGAGACGGCAAAGCCGCCGTCAAAGGTGCCCTGATCACCACCCAGTACACCGGCTGGCTGGCCGATGGCAGCGAGTTCGACTCGTCCTGGTCGCGCGGTAAGCCGTTTCAGTGCGTGATCGGTACCGGCAGGGTAATCAAAGGCTGGGACCAAGGCCTGATGGGTATGCGCGTTGGCGGCAAGCGCAAGCTGCTGGTACCGGCGCACCTGGGCTATGGCGAACGCAGCGTAGGGGCGATCCCACCGAATTCGGACCTGACCTTCGAGATCGAACTGCTGGAAGTGCTCACGCGGGATGATTGAGTGGGCACGTTGCAACCCGAAATTCTTGCACCTTACACAATTGCGCAACACCCAGCCCCTAATCTAGGCCTTGCCTAGGGAACGGCATCCACCTCCAGGGAGGAACCAAACGGGTTCGGGGCACTCTGACCCTCACGCGTTGCCAGGGATGGCATTCACTACATGGGCGCCCTGCAACTGGCCGGGCGATGTGGCGGGTAAACCCGATTTTCTCTGCCACACGAGCCTGCCTTGATGAAGTTGCCAACACTCTTCCGCCGTCGCCGTCACTTGCTGCTGAGTCTGTTGCTCACAGCCATCGCCGTACCGTTGGCGCTGGAGGCTGTCGAAAGCCGGGCACGACCGGTGGATGGCACCCAGACCCTGGTGTTTCTGCGTCATGGCGAGAAGCCGGGCGAGGGGCTCGGGCAGTTGAACTGCCAGGGCCTCAACCGTGCACTGGACCTGGCCACTGTACTGCCCGAGCGCTTCGGCAAGGCCGACTACGTGTTTGCCGCCAACCCCACGCGGCATGTCGAGGAAGGCAGCCGGGACGAAAGCTACAGCTATATCCGCCCATTGATGACCATCACCCCCAGTGCCATCCGCCTCGGCTTGCCGGTGAATATCGACTACGGCGCCAACGACACTGCTGAACTGGCCGATGAGTTGCTGAGCGACAAGTACCGCAATGCGACCATCTACACTGCCTGGTCCCACGGCTACCTGCCGGAACTGATCAACACCGTGGCCGGCAAGGCCCTGGGGGAGGAGCGGGTGATCACCGAGGATTGGAGCGGCGAAGACTTCGACACGCTCTATGTACTGACCCTGACCTGGCAAAACGGCAAAGCCAGCCTGCTGAGCCGTAATGTGCGCCAGGGCCTGAATGACGGTGCGCATAGCTGCCCGACCTGATCCGCTGGTACTGTTTGGCAAGGAAGCTGGAACAGGGATGAGCGATGAAACAGCGGGTAACGGTGATCGGTGGTGGAGTGGTGGGCCTGGCGACGGCTTACGCGCTGGTTCGGGAAGGGTGGTCGGTTGACCTGATCGAGGCCCGCGACAGCCTGGCGTCGGCCACCAGCTTTGCCAATGGCGGGCAATTGTCCTATCGCTATGTGGCGCCGCTGGCTGATGCCGGGGTGCCGTGGCAGGCGCTGGGCTGGCTGTTGCAGGGCGAGTCGCCATTGCGATTGCGCTTGCGCATGGACCCGGCCCAGTGGCGCTGGCTGCTGGCATTCACCCTGGCTTGCCGGCGAAGCGTCAATCGCCGTAATGCCGGGCAATTGCTTGAGCTGGCGCTTTACAGTCAGGCCGTTCTGGCGCAATGGCGCGAGGACCAGAACCTGGGGGATTTTGCCTGGCGGCGCAATGGCAAGCTGGTGGCATTTCGCAGTGAACGGGCCTTTGCCCAAGGCCGGGAACAGTTGGCGGACCCGTCCAGTCAGCAGGTGCTGGCGGCTGCCGAGCTGCGCGGGCTGGAGCCTGCCCTGGATGGCGCACCGTTTGTGGGTGGCGTGTTCACGGCGGGCGAAGAGGTTGGCGATTGTCACGTGTTTTGCTTGCGGCTGGAGGCGCTGTTGCGCGCGTCGGGCCAGTGCCATTTCCTGCTTGGCCGGCCGGTGACGCAATTGCTTCAGCGCCAGGGCCAGGTCGTGGCACTGCAACTGGGCGATCAGCAGCTGGACGTGGAGCAGTTGGTGCTGTGTGCCGGGCATCGCGGCCCAGGCTTGGCATTACCGGGGGTGCAGATACCAGTCTACCCGCTGAAGGGCTATAGCCTGACGGCACCGATCAGCGCCGCGCACCTGCCCCCGGAGGTGAGCCTTACCGACTATGAGCGCAAGATCGTCTACGCCCGCCTGGGGCAGCAGCTGCGGGTAGCGGCGATGGTGGACATTGTCGGGTTCGATGAGTCGGTGGACATGCGCCGTTTGCAGAGCATGCGGCGGCTGGCGCTGGAGACGCTGCCGAGGGCGGCGGATTATGGCCAGGCGGTGGAGTGGGCGGGGATGCGGCCGGCGACACCGACCGGGGTGCCGATCATCGGTGGGACGGTGTACCGCAACCTGTGGCTGAACCTGGGGCATGGGGCGTTGGGGTTCACCTTGGCCTGTGGCAGTGCGCAGCGTTTGGCCCGGATGATGCGTTAACCGGACCGGCCTCTTCGCGGCTAAAGCCGCTCCTACGAGGACCCCACGGTATTCAGGCTTGTGGTGGTCCTGTAGCGGCTTTAGCCGCGAAGAGGCCGGTACAGGCGAAGGATATCTAGCGGCCGAAGCGCATCGGCCAACCCACCACTTTCTTTGTCCGCGGCGTAGCATAGGTGCGCACTTTGGACGTGCTCAAGCCCATGCGCACCAGCGATTCGGCAATGGTCACCGCTGCACTCACACCATCCACCACCGGCACGCCGGTACGTTGGCGAATCTGCTCGTCCAGCCCGGCCATGCCGCCACAACCCAGGCAGATCACTTCGGCCTTGTCGTCACGCACGGCGCGCTCGGCCTGGCCAACAATCGCCTCCACGGCCCGCTGCGGGTCGGCTTCCAGTTCCAGCACCGCCAGCCCGCTGGCTCGCACCGAGGCGCAGCGGTCATACAGGCCCGAGAGCTTCAGGCGGTCCTCGATCAATGGCACGGTGCGGTCAAGCGTGGTTACTACGGAATAGGCGTGGCCCAGGTACATTGCTGTGCTGGCGGCGGCGTCAGTAATGTCCACCACAGGCACGTTAAGCAGTTCCTGCAGGCCTTCGCGGCCGTGTTCGCCATAACCGGCCTGGATCACGGCATCGTAAGGCCCTTCAAAGGCCAGTACCCGGTCCATCACCGCGATGGCCGCCAGGTAGCTCTCGAAGTTGCCCTCCACCGACTCGGCGCCGAACCAGGGTGTGAGGCCGACGATTTCGGTACCGGGTGCGGCCACCGCACGGGCCTGCTCGGCAATGGCTTGGGTAATGGCTTCGGTGGTGTTGACGTTGGCGATCAGAATACGCATGGGCAGTCCTCCTTGATCAATGGCCGCTGTGGTCGACGGCGATGCACTCGCCGCTGACGTCGTGGTAATGGCGGTTACGTGGCGCGATCAGCAGGTACAGGGCGGCGGCGATGCCGGCACCGATCAGCCAGGAGAACGGCGCGATACCGTGGAAGTTGGGCACCAGGGCCAGCACGATGGCCAGCAGTGCGGCCGGCACGAAGGCGGCCACGGCGCGCAGGTTGATGCCCTTGCTGTAGTGATAGGCACCGGCCGGGTGCTCGGTATACAGCTCTGGCACGTTGATGCAGCCTTTGCGCAGCAACCAGTAGTCGGACATGATCACGCCGTACAGCGGGCCGAGCAGGGCGCCCAGGCCCGACAGGAAGTACACGATCACCAGCGGGCTGTTGTACAGGTTCCACGGCAGGATCAGCACCGCGAGGGTGGCACTGATCAGCCCGGCACGGCGGAAGTTCAGGTGGCGCGGTGCCAGGTTGCTGAGTACGAAGGCCGGGGCGACGAAGTTGGCCATGATGTTCACCGCCACGGTGACGATCAGGAAGGCCAGGCAGCCGAGCACCAGGAATGGCGTGCTGGGTATGGCGGCGACGATCTGCGTCGGGCTGTCGATGATCTGGCCGTTGATCTGGAACTGCGCGCCGCACAGCACCACGGTGATCACGGCGAACACCAGGATGTTCACCGGCAGGCCCCAGAAGTTGCCCACGCGGATGGTCTTGCGGCAAGGCGAGGAGCGGGCGAAGTCACAGAAGTTCAGCACCAGGGTGCCGTAGATCGCCAGCCACAGTGCGCCGCCGGCGAAGATGTTGCGCCACATCTCGTAGCCGGTCAGCGGCGTAGCCACCGACCAGGCAATGCGCGCGTCGGCCTTGAAGTACATGAACACCGCCAGTGCGGCGACGGTCAGCAGGATCACCGGCCCGGCAAAGGCCTCGTAACGGCGCACCATCTCCATGCCGTAGGCCAGGATCACCAGTTGCACCAGCCAGATCGACACGAAACACACCCAGCCCAGGCTCGACAGGCCGAGGATGCTGTCGTGGTCGTAGGCTGCCAGTTGCGGCCACACGGCGGTGAGCAGCACCCGCAGCACCACCGATGCCAGGTAGGTCTGGATGCCGAACCAGGCGATGGCGATGATGGCTCGGATCAGCGCCGGTATCTGCGCGCCGTGGATGCCGAAGGCAATGCGGCTGATGACCGGAAACGGCACCCCGGTTTTCTGCCCCATGTAACCCGACA
Source organism: Pseudomonas sp. BP6 (assembly GCF_017875935.1). NCBI lineage: Bacteria > Pseudomonadati > Pseudomonadota > Gammaproteobacteria > Pseudomonadales > Pseudomonadaceae > Pseudomonas > Pseudomonas sp. BP6. Next base: position 3,572,693 of record NZ_JAGINI010000001.1, on the reverse strand, counting down.
GGTTCATGAAGAAGTACACCAGTGCCGCGCCGATGGCCAGCGACAACAGAATTTGCCAGCCACCCAGGCCGAGGGCGAACAAGCCCATGGCGAACGAATAGTTGGCGATATTGTGCACATCGTTTGTCCACAGCGCGAAGATGCTGTAGCCGCCCCAGCGACGGCCTTCCATCCGGGTTGGCGCCAGGTCGCGGTTATGCAGGCGCGGGCTGAGAACAAGGTCCGGCTGGTGACCGGCAAGCGTGGAACTCGGGTGTGTGCTGGCGACGGATTGTTCAGGGGCAAGGTCGAGGCTGCTACTCATTCCGGCGGGCTCCTGATGCACATGGACTGCGATGAGCGGGCATGCGCACGGGCTCGCCATCTCGTCGGTGCAGCGTTGGCATCACAGGGTTGTGGGCGCGGCGGCTGACATTGGGTCGGCGTCGCGGATTCTTGTGTATCTATGTTTTGTTTGAGTTGTATACAAAACACGAACACACAAAAGCGAGTTCCATGCCAAGGGAAGAGCAGGTTTCAACAGGTGATCATTTCGAACTTATCTTGTTAAAAGGTAAGTTAATGAAATAAAGAGAATATAAGTTGACCAAACGAACAAGTTTAAATTTTTGAAAGATTGATTAGCTGATCATTTGGTCAAAATAACGGGTGGAAAGTGTGTAACGAATTGGGGCGCTACTGAAGAAAGTGCACACAAAAATGGCACTTATGGTTACGTATTTGTGTACAAAAAATAGTCAGCTTTTCCGGTGCTGACCTCTTCGCGGGCACGCCTGCAAAGAGGCCAGCACAGGCGCCCATCAATCCATTGGCGGCAACCGCCGCTTGACCGGGGTCTTCTTGATGATCGCGGTATTGGTCTCAGCCAGCACATTCATGAGATCGAGCAGCGTGTCCAGCTGCTCCATCGAGCGCACATGCAGTCGGGCTATGAAGCAGTCCTCGCCAATGACCTTGTCGCATTCGGTGAACTCAGGAATCGCAATGATCTGGCGCTCCACTTCTTGCAGCTTCCCCGGCAGCGGACGGATACGCACGATCGCCTGCAACTGGTAGCCAAAGGCGCGAGGGTCGACCTCCACGGTGTAGCCGCGCAGCACGCCGCGCTCTTCGAGCCGGCGCAGGCGCTCGCTGACGCTGGGTGCGGACAGCCCGCTGACCTGCGCCAGAGCCTTGAGCGAGCGGCGCGAGTCCTCCATCAGGGCATTGATCAATAGTTGGTCGATGGCATCGGTCATACCCACCTCATCAGGTAATTCGTGTTATTTGCCTTGATAGTAAAGGCAGAGCCACGAATATGCCTTGGTTATCCGCTGGATGGCCAGGCTGTCGCCTTTGCATACTGTGGCCATCATCAACGGGAGATTTGAGATGGACAGTTCATTGCGCCGTGGCTCGCTGGAAATGGTCGCCGCCATGCTGATTTCCGGGACCATTGGCTGGTTCGTGCTGGTGTCCGGCCAGCCAGTGCTGGATGTTGTGTTCTGGCGCTGCGTGTTCGGTGCCGTGACCTTGCTGGCGATTTGCGCCGCGTTTGGCTTTTTGCGCCCAGGCGTGATCAGCCGCACGGCATTTTTGCTGGCGATTGCCAGTGGGGTGGCCATTGTCGGCAACTGGCTGATGTTGTTCGCTTCGTACGCACGGGCGTCGATTGCCATCGGCACGGCGGTTTACAACGTGCAGCCATTCATTCTGGTGGGGCTGGCGGCGCTGTTTCTGGGCGAAAGGATCACCTTGGCCAAGGTGACCTGGCTGAGTGTGGCGTTCCTAGGCATGCTGGCCATCGTCAGTGCCCATGGCGCTGGGCAAAGTAATGGCGAGGACTATCTGCTGGGGATTGCCCTGGCGCTGGGGGCGGCATTCTTGTATGCAATCGCGGCGTTGATCATCAAGCGCCTGAGTGGCACGCCCCCGCACCTGATAGCGTTGATTCAGGTAACCACGGGTGTGTTGCTGCTGGCGCCATGGGTCACGCTTGGCGGGTTGCCGGTTGAAGTGCCGGCGTTGGCCAGCTTGTTGACACTGGGCATGGTGCACACCGGCCTGATGTATGTGCTGTTGTACAGCGCCATCCAGCGTTTGCCCACGGCGTTGACCGGTGCGCTGTCGTTCATTTACCCGATTGCGGCAATTCTGGTGGACTGGGTGGCGTTCGGGCACCGCCTGGCGCCGCTGCAGTGGCTGGGCGTGGGGTTGATCCTGCTGGCGGCAGCGGGCATGCAGCAGGGGTGGTGGTTCCGCTCGGCGCGGCATCCTGTAGGCGCGGGTTTACCCGCGAAGAGGCCCGCAAGGTAGAATGCCGCTTTTTGCCAGCCTGCGATCCGCCATGACCTCGCCCATCGACACCCTCGAGCAACACCTGCTTGCCGCCCTCGACCCTGCACCACGGGAAACCCGCCGCCTGTTTCACGGCCGCGGCCGCTGCTGGCAGGGCCTGGAGCAGGTCACCGTCGACTGGCTGCAGGGCGTGCTGTCGGTCGCCTTGTTCCGTGAGCCGCCCGAGGGCCAGCTCGCCGAACTGGAAGCCATGCTGCGCAGCTTGGCCGAGCGCCCGCAGTGGACTGGGCAGGCAGTCATCATCCAGCACCGCTACCTGCCCGACAGCCCGGGCCAGTGGCTGCTGGGCGAGCCGTGCCAGCAACGCGAAGTGATCGAGGACGGCCTGACCTACCTGCTGGACTTGGGCGTGCGGCAAAACAATGGCCTGTTCCTCGACATGCGCTATGGCCGCCGCTGGGTGCGCGAGCAGGCGGCGGGCAAGCGCGTGCTGAACCTGTTCGCCTATACCTGCGGCTTTTCCGTGGCAGCGATTGCCGGTGGCGCTGAGCAGGTGGTGAACCTGGACATGGCCAAGTCGGCCCTGTCGCGGGGCCGGGACAACCATCGCCTCAATGGCCACGATGCATCACGGGTGGCGTATCTGGGGCATGAACTGTTCAAGTCGTGGGGCAAGGTGCGCAAGTACGGGCCTTATGACCTGATCATCATCGACCCGCCAACCTTCCAGCGTGGCAGCTTTGTGCTGACCCAGGATTACGCAAAGATCCTGCGGCGTTTGCCGGAGTTGTTGAGCGAAGGCGGGACGGTGCTGGCGTGTGTCAACGACCCTGGGATCGGGCCTGAGTTTCTGATCGAAGGCATGGCAGCGCAGGCGCCTTCGTTGGCTTATGTCGAGCGCCTGGAAAACCCGCCGGAATTTCCGGACGTTGACCCGGCGGGGGGGCTGAAGGCCTTGGTGTTCCGCCGGGTTTGATGTTGCTCGTGCGTTACTGACCGGTATAGATCTGGTCAAACACCCCACCATCATTGAAGTGGGTCTTCTGCACGGTACGCCAGTCACCGAAGGTTTTCTCCACCGACAGGAAGTCCACTTTCGGGAAGCGGTCGGTGTACTTGGCCAGTACCGTTGCATCACGCGGGCGCAGGTAGTTGTTGGCGGCGATCTCCTGGGCTGCTGGTGACCACAGGTACTTCAGGTATTCCTCGGCCACGGCCTGGGTGCCTTTCCTGGCCACCACCCTGTCGACCACCGTCACCGGTGGCTCGGCTTCGGCCGATACGCTTGGGTAGACCACTTCGAACTGGTCGCGGCCAAACTCGCGGGCGATCATCTCGGCTTCGTTCTCGAAGGTGACCAGTACGTCACCGATCTGGTTGGTCATGAACGTGGTGGTGGCGGCACGGCCACCGGTGTCCAGCACGGGTGCCTGCTTGAACAGCTTGCCGACGAAGTCGCGGGCTTTGCTTTCATCGCCGCCTTGCTTGAGTACGTAGCCCCAGGCCGACAGGTAGGTATAGCGGCCATTACCCGAGGTTTTCGGGTTGGGCACGATCACCTGCACACCGTCCTTGAGCAGGTCGGGCCAGTCTTTGAGGGCTTTTGGGTTGCCCTTGCGCACGATGAACACCGTGGCCGAGGTGAATGGCGCGCTGTTGTTCGGCAGGCGGCTTACCCAGTTGTCGGGCACCAGCTTGCCCTTGTCTGCCAGGGCGTTGATGTCGGTGGCCATGTTCATGGTGATGACATCGGCCGGCAGACCATCGATCACCGCACGCGCCTGCTTGCTCGAGCCGCCGAAGGACATCTGCACGTTGACCTTCTCGTTGTGTTCGGCTTCCCAGTGCTTCTGGAAGGCCGGGTTGTAGTCCTTGTAGAAGTCGCGCATCACGTCGTAGGAAACGTTGAGCAAGGTGGGGGCGGCTTGGGCGAGGTTACCCAAGGCCAGGCCTGCGGCGAGCAGCGAGGCGGTGAAGAGCTTTTTCACGATGCTTCCTTGTTCTTGAAGGGTGTTGGGGCAGATTGCCAGCGACTATAGCGGGTGGGTTTATACGGGTTAAAGAACAAAAAATGCTTTGGTTATGCTTCTGCCTGTGCCGGCCTCTTCGCGGGTAAACCCGCTCCTACGGGGGACCGCGCACGGTCCGCGCCTGTTGTAGGAGCGGGTTTACCCGCGAAGAGGCCAGCACAGGCGCTATCACGCTTTGGGAAACAACCCATTCCCACAGCGAGAACAGAACGCTGCCCCATGCTCGTGGGTCTTCTTGCAGCAGGTCGGGCAATCATGCTGCAACTGCTCCCCGCGCATGGCATTTGCCAGCTCTGCCGTGAAAATACCGGTCGGCACGGCAATGATCGAATAACCGGTGATCATCACCAGCGACGAAAGCACCTGCCCCAGCGGAGTCTTCGGCACGATGTCGCCAAAGCCCACGGTGGTCAGGGTAACGATGGCCCAGTAGATGCCTTTGGGGATGCTGGTAAAGCCATGCTCAGGCCCTTCGATCACGTACATCAGCGTGCCGAACACGGTCACCAGCGTCGATACCGTCACCAGGAACACGATGATCTTCTGTTTGCTGCCGCGCAGCGCCTCCATCAGGTAATGGGCCTGCTTGAGGTACGGGCTGAGCTTGAGTACACGGAAGATCCGCAGCATCCGTATCACACGAATGATCAACAGGTACTGGGCGTCGCTGTAGTACAGCGCGAGGATCCCCGGCACGACCGCCAGTAAATCGACCAGGCCATAGAAACTGAAGGCATAGCGCAGCGGCTTCGGCGAGCAGTACAGGCGGGTGATGTATTCGGCCAGGAAGATCGCGGTAAAGCCCCACTCGATGCCGGCCAGCAGGCCGGCGTAGCCTTGGTGTACTTCGTCGATGCTGTCGAGGATCACCGTGACCAGGCTGGCCAGGATGATCAGTAGCAGGATCTTGTCGAAGCGGCGACCGGCTACGGTGTCGGTCTGGAAGACGATGACGAAGAGCCGCTCGCGTATTGATTGCGGGGTTTGCATGGCTTGTGATCCGGGTGCGTAAGCAACAAGCCTAAAAGGTCAGTGTCCGGGCCTGCAACAGGCTGAACTGGCAAAAATGCCAGTTTTAGGTATCTGAGTGGTGGGCGCAGAATAGCGTCAGGCACGGGCAAGTGTGTGAGACGGTCATGAAAAGGGTAACTGAACCACGGGGCTTGGCTCGGCGAACACTGTCATATAACGCTTACGGCTTTTTGCAGAAGGGGCCGGGCGCTGCGTTGGGGTTCAATGGCGAGAGGAAGGAAGAGGTGCTTCAAGGCTATGCTCTGGGCAACGGGTATCGATTCTATTGCCCTGCACTTATGCGCTTTTTCAGCCCTGACATGTTGAGTCCGTTCGGTAAGGGTGGGGTCAACACGTATTCCTATTGCCAAGGTGATCCGGTCAATCGCTTGGACCCGACTGGTGGAACAGGCATTTTGAAACGTTTGCCGGGGCGGGCAAGGCGAGTGGCCGTGGTCAGTCCTGTAAAAGCGACAGATGATCGAGTTTCACCGGTTTTCAAAAATGGTCCCGGCAAGTATCAGCTTGCGCGCACTGTTTTGAGTGAAGTCGTTGACTTTAGCGGCTCTGGCACTACCGAAGATTTCAGTGGCGCGCCTGTGAAGATACGTCCCGTAGCGACAGTAGCAGGCGTTCCGTCACAAGGGCCAACTATCGATGAGCTTGGAGCGTCTTGGCATAACCATTGGCACTGGGAACACAGGCCGGGCACTCAGCCAATGAGTCTGGACCAGATGATTCCCAATCATCAGCGGGCCCAGAACACTCAGATTGCCGATATCGAGCACTCCATGGCGTTTATCAGGGAGCAGGGCGCACGCCAGGTATTGGATGTCCAGGCGCTGGCATCCTTTGGTCATGGGTAAGTGGCACAGCGTGGCTGACAGAGTCCTGCACATCCGATGTGTTCTGGCCTTCAGTTATGTAGGCGCCATATATTCCGACGCAGCAGAAGCTGCCAGAAGTGGTTGCCCGAATGCATCAGCCAGCAGGCCAGTACGAACGGCGCTGTCAGCCCTGCAATGGGCATCAAGTTGAGCAGCGGTTGTAGCAACAGCGCCAGGGCAATGGCCAGCACCGTCACCCAGGGCTTTTCACCTTGCCGGCTAAAGGCCAGTGCCGCCAGTGCGCCATTGAAGCCGTACAGGCCTAACCAGGCGGCTTGCGCCTGATCGGTGAGCAACGCCACGCCGCCACCAATGGCCGAGCCAATCACCGCCCACAACGCCGCATAGGGGTTGGCGATGAACATGCCGACGATGATCAGCAACCCGGCCAAGGGCTGGTCGAGCAGGAAAATCTGGCCCACGCCGCGGGCCAACGCATACAGCGGGTCGGCTTCGACGAAGCCGTTGGGCGAGGGGCTGGCGACCAGCAGTGTGGCCCAGCCCAGCAATACGAAAGGGGAGGTGTAGGCAATCAGCAACTTGCCGCCGCGCTTGCGCCACTGGTGGGTGATGATGCTGGACAGGCCGCCGGCGGCGATGATCAGTGGCGGCAGGATCGCCGACCAGGGCAGCACCGCGCTGATCAGGATGCCGATCAGCACGCCGTTGTAGCAGTACAGCCCCGCTTGGCGGTCGGCACGGTCATAGCCGCGTGCCTGGGCGGTGAGCAGGCCGGCCAAGGCACCAAGCAGCGCGCCGCCGACCAGGTTGGGTGCGGTCAGCAGGATGGCCAGCAGGCAGCACAGGCCGCACAGGGGGTTGCGCAGCAGCAGCACCTGGCTGAAGCCGTTGAGTAACGCCGTGGCCCAGTCGGGGCACGGGTTGACGAAATTTTTGGTGTACATGGGGCAGTCAGTGAGGTTGATGGGGGAGCGGTGGGCCTCTTTGGGCCTCGGTTTTCCGCGGTCAGGTAGAGCGGTATTCGGGGAGGGCTTTGCCCTCCAATCGCGACACAAGGCCGCTCACACAGGGATCGCATTCCCTTGTGCCAGCGCGGCCCTGTGGGAGCGGCCTTGTGTCGCGAAAGGGGCGCAACGCGCCCCCGGCAATCTCAGATCAAAGTCTCGATCCGCAGCGTGTTGGTCGTACCCGGCTTGCCGAAAGGCACGCCAGCGGTGATCAGCAACGTGTCGCCACGGCTGGCCATGCCTTGCGCCTGGGCAATCTCCAGGGCGGTGGAAACCACCTCGTCGACCTGACGCAGGCGGTCGTTGACCACCGAATGCACGCCCCAGGCCACGCTCAGGCGGCGCGCGGTGTTCAGGTTCGGCGTCAGGTTGAGGATCGGTGCCCGTGGCCGCTCACGTGCCGCGCGCAGGGTCGAGGCACCCGACTCGCTGTAGTTGACCAGCACCGCCACCGGCAGAATGCCGCTGATGCGGCGGATGGCGCAGCTGATGGCATCCGATACGGTCGCTTCGGCCTTTGGCCGGCCGACGTCGAGCTGGGCCTGGTAGTCCGGGCCGTTCTCCACCTGGCGGATGATCTTGCTCATCATCTGCACAGCTTCCAGCGGGTAGTCGCCCGAGGCCGTCTCGGCCGACAGCATCACAGCGTCGGCACCTTCGGCCACCGCGTTGGCCACGTCGGTGACTTCGGCACGGGTTGGTGCTGGCGAGAAACGCATCGACTCGAGCATCTGCGTGGCCACCACCACCGGCTTGCCCAGCTGGCGGCAGGTACCGATGATGCGCTTCTGGATCTGCGGCACGCTTTCGGCCGGTACTTCCACGCCCAGGTCACCACGGGCCACCATGATCGCGTCTGCCAGTTCGGCGATGGCTTGCAGTTGCTCCACCGCCGATGGCTTCTCGATCTTGGCCATCAGGTAGGCGCGGTCGCCAATCAGCTGGCGCGCTTCGACGATGTCTTCAGGGCGCTGCACGAACGACAGGGCGACCCAGTCCACACCCAGCTCCAGGCCAAAGGCCAGGTCGCGGCGGTCTTTTTCGGTGAGCGGGGAGAGGTCGAGCACCGCTTGCGGTACGTTGACGCCCTTGCGGTCGGAAAGCTCGCCACCGTTCAGTACCTCGGTGTCGATGGCGTCGCTGTGCTTGGCGGTAACGCGCAGACGCAGCTTGCCGTCGTCCAGCAGCAGGTCCATGCCGGGCTCAAGGGCGGCGATGATTTCGGGGTGCGGCAGGTTGACCCGGCGGCTGTCGCCCGGGGTTTTGTCCAGGTCCAGGCGCAGGGCCTGGCCGCGTTGCAGCTGCACCTTGCCTTCGGCAAAGCGGCCAACGCGCAGCTTCGGCCCTTGCAGGTCCATGAGGATACCCAGCGGGTAGTTCAGTTGCTGCTCGACTTCGCGGATCCACTGGTAGCGCAGGGCGTGGTCGGCATGCTCGCCATGGCTGAAGTTGAGGCGGAAGATGTTCACCCCGGCTTCGACCAGCTGGCGGATATCGTCGATGCCGTTGATCGCAGGGCCAAGGGTGGCGAGGATCTTTACTTTTTTATCAGGCGTCATGATTGGGCAGTCTCGAGGATCAGGATGGCGCGGAAGTCGTTGACGTTGGTGCGAGTCGGTTCGGTGACGATCAGCGCATCCAGCGCGGCGAAGTAGCCGTAGCCGTTGTTGTTGTCCAATTCGTCGCTGGCCGACAGGCCCAACGCTTCGGCGCGGTCGTAGCTGGCGGGGGTCATGAAGGCACCGGCGTTATCTTCCGAGCCATCGATGCCGTCGGTGTCACCGGCCAGGGCGTAAACACCCGGCAGGCCTTTCAGGCTTTCGGTGAGGCTGAGCAGGAACTCGGCGTTGCGCCCGCCACGGCCATTGCCGCGTACGGTCACGGTGGTTTCGCCACCCGACAGGATCACGCAGGGCGCTTTGAGCGGTTGGCCGTGCTGAACGATTTGCCGGGCGATACCGGCATGCACCTTGGCCACTTCGCGCGATTCGCCTTCAAGGTCGCCGAGGATCAGCGGGCTGAAACCGGCCTGGCGGGCTTTGACGGCGGCGGCCTCGAGCGACTGCTGGGGTTTGGCGATCAACTGGAAGTGGCTGCGGGCCAAGGCCGGGTCGTCGGCCTTGACGGTTTCCGAGGCCGGGTTGTTCAACCAGTCGATGACCGCTTTGGGCGCTTCGATGTTGTAGCGTTTGAGGATGGCCAGGGCGTCGGCCGAGGTGCTCGGGTCGGCCACTGTGGGGCCGGAGGCGATTACCGTGGCGAGGTCGCCCGGTACATCGGAAATGGCATAGGTGTAGACCGTGGCCGGCCAGCAGGCCTTGGCCAGGCGCCCGCCCTTGATCGCCGAGAGGTGCTTGCGCACGCAGTTCATCTCGCCGATGGTGGCGCCGGATTTCAGCAGCGCCTTGTTGATCTGCTGCTTGTCGGCCAGGGTCAGGCCCTCGGCAGGCAGGGCCAGCAGCGCCGAGCCACCGCCAGACAGCAGGAAGATGACGCGGTCGTTTTCGTTGAGGTTGCTGACCAGGTCCAGCACGCGCTTGGCCACAGCCAGGCCGGCAGCGTCCGGGACCGGGTGGGCGGCTTCGACCACCTCGATCTTCTGGCAGTTGGCACCATGGCCGTAGCGGGTGACGACCAGGCCGGAGACTTCGCCCTGCCAGCTTTTCTCGACCACTTCGGCCATGGCGGCTGCGGCCTTGCCGGCGCCGATGACGATAACCCGGCCGCTGCGATCGGCGGGCAGGTAGGTTTCGAGGACTTGACGGGGGTGGGCGGCGGCGATGGCTGTGTCGAACAGCTCGCGGAGAAGTTTTTGCGGATCGACCGACATGGCAGGCTCCCAGTTATTGTTGTTCTGCAGAATCAAAGACGCCCCTGGAACTGCCTCCGTGCAGGCCGAACCAGGGGCGGGTGTTGCTCGATGCCACCATTGGGCCTGTGGTCGCAGGTTCAACGGCGTTGGCTTCTTCGCGGACAAGCCCCGCTCCTAAATGCACAGCTCTGAGCGATTGTGCGGTCTTTGGTAGGAGCGGGTTTACCCGCGAAGAGGCCAGTGAAGGCTAAAAACGACTTATTTGTCGCCGCGGATCGAGAAGTTGGCCATGTGCTCCAGGCCTTTGATCAGCGCCGAGTGGTCCCAGTTGCCGCCGCCCAGGGCCTGGCAGGTGTTGAACACTTGCTGGGCATTGGAGGTATTGGGCAGGTTGATGCCCAGTTCCTTGGCGCCTTGCAGGGCCAGGTTCAGGTCCTTCTGGTGCAGGTTGATGCGGAAGCCTGGGTCGAAGGTGCCCTTGATCATGCGCTCGGCGTGCACTTCGAGGATTTTCGACGAGGCGAAGCCGCCCATCAGTGCTTCACGCACCTTGGCCGGGTCGGCACCGTTCTTGGCGGCGAACAGCAATGCTTCGCTGACGGCCTGGATGTTCAGGGCGACAATGATCTGGTTGGCGACCTTGGCGGTCTGGCCGTCACCGTTGCCACCGACGCGGGTGATGTTCTTGCCCATGGCTTCGAACAGCGGCAGGGTGCGCTCGAAGGCGTTCGGGCAGCCACCGACCATGATGCTCAGGGTCGCAGCCTTGGCACCGACTTCGCCACCGGATACAGGAGCGTCCAGGTAGGCAGCGCCGGTTGCCTTGATTTTCTCGGCGAACACTTTGGTCGCGGTTGGCGAGATCGAACTCATGTCGATCACCACCTTGTTCGGGCCGACGCCTTCGGCCACGCCGTTTTCACCGAACAGAACGCTTTCTACCTGCGGGGTGTCGGGCACCATGACGATGATGAATTCGGCTTCCTGGGCAACCTCTTTCGGGTTGGCCAGGGCCACGGCACCGGCAGCGATCAGGTCGGCTGGCGCAGCGTCGTGGTGGGTGGAAATGAACAGGCTGTGACCTGCCTTTTGCAGGTTCTGGGCCATGGGCTTGCCCATGATGCCGGTGCCGATGAAACCGATTTTAGCCATGAGAAATTACCTCTTTGTAATTGTGATATCTCAAGCAAGCTTTGGCCCCCTGTGGGAGCGGGCTCGCCCGCGAAGCAGACAACTCGGTGGATGGCACCGGCTTTGCCGGTGTTCGCGGGCGAGCCCGCTCCCACAGGGTCCCGAGTTGTTCCTCAGATTGCGTTGTGGGTTTTCAGCCAGCCCAGGCCCGCTTCGGTGGTGGTCAGCGGCTTGTACTCCGCGCCCACCCAGCCCTGGTAGCCAATGCGGTCCAGGTGCTCGAACAGGAAGCGGTAGTTGATCTCGCCGGTGCCTGGTTCGTTGCGGCCTGGGTTGTCGGCCAGCTGGATGTGGTTGATCAGCTGCAGGTTGGTTTCCATGGTCCGAGCCAGGTCACCTTCCATGATCTGCATGTGGTAGATGTCGTACTGCAGGAACAGGTTGTCGCTGCCTACCTCGGCCTGGATTTCCAGCGCCTGTTGGGTGGTGTTCAGGTAGAAACCGGGGATATCGCGGGTGTTGATCATTTCCATGACCAGGCGGATCCCGGCGGCCTTGAGCTTGTCAGCGGCGTAGCGCAGGTTCTCGACAAAGGTCTTGCGCACGGTGGCGCAGTCCGGGCCTTGTGGGCGGATGCCGGCCAGGGCGTTGACCTGGGTGTTGCCAAGGACCTTGGCGTATTCGATGGCTTTGTCGACACCTGCGCGGAATTCTTCGATGCGGTCGGGGTGGCAGGTGATGCCGCGCTCACCTTTGGCCCAGTCGCCTGCCGGCAGGTTGAACAGCACTTGGGTCAGGCCGTTGGCCTCCAGCTGCTGCTTGATTTCAGCTGCGCTGAAGTCATAGGGGAAGAGGTATTCGACGCCGCTGAAGCCAGCGTCAGCGGCAGCTTTGAAGCGGGCCAGGAAGTCCTGTTCGGTGAACAGCATGGACAGGTTGGCAGCGAAGCGAGGCATGAGTTGTCTCCTTGCGATGAAGGCCCCCAGGGCGTGCCTGGGGGCGTCAGGCGATCAGTCCAGCAGCGAGATGGCGGTTGGCGCGTCGTTGCCGACCAGGGCCAGGTCTTCGAACTCGTTGACCGCGTTGATCTCGGTGCCCATGGAAATGTTGGTCACACGCTCGAGAATCACTTCAACCACCACCGGCACGCGGAACTCTTCGGCCATCTTCTGTGCCTTGATCAGGGCAGGGGCGATTTCTGCTGGCTCGAACACACGGATGGCCTTGCAACCCAGGCCTTCGACCACAGCGACGTGATCGACACCGTAGGTGGCAGCGTCGGTCGAGTTGATGTTCTCGAACGCCAGTTGTACACAGTAATCCATGTCGAAGCCACGCTGCGCCTGACGGATCAGGCCCAGGTAGGCGTTGTTGACCAGCACGTGGACGTACGGCAGGTTGAACTGTGCGCCTACCGCCAGCTCTTCGATCATGAACTGGAAGTCGTAGTCACCCGACAGCGCCACAACCTTGCGCTTCGGATCGGCTTTGACCACGCCCAGCGCGGCAGGGATGGTCCAGCCCAGCGGGCCGGCCTGGCCGCAGTTGATCCAGTGGCGAGGCTTGTACACATGCAGGAACTGGGCGCCGGCAATCTGCGACAGACCGATGGTGCTGACGTAGCAGGTGTCCTTGCCGAATACCTGGTTCATTTCTTCGTAGACGCGCTGCGGCTTGACCGGCACGTTGTCGAAGTGGGTCTTGCGCTGCAGGCTCGACTTGCGCTCCTGGCACTCTTCGAGCCAGGCCTTGCGGCACTTGAGCTTGCCGGCGGCTTTCCACTCGCGGGCCACTTCCAGGAACACGTCCAGTGCCTTGCCCGCATCGGAAACGATGCCCAGGTCCGGGGTGAACACGCGGCCGATCTGGGTCGGTTCGATGTCGACGTGCACGAACTTGCGGCCTTCGGTGTAGACATCGACGGAACCGGTGTGGCGGTTGGCCCAGCGGTTACCGATACCGAATACCAGGTCGGATTTCAGCAGGGTTGCGTTGCCATAGCGGTGCGAGGTCTGCAGGCCGACCATGCCGACCATCTGTGCGTGGTCGTCCGGGATGGTGCCCCAGCCCATCAGGGTCGGGATCACGGGTACGCCGGTCAGTTCGGCGAATTCGACCAGCTTGTCGCTGGCGTCGGCGTTGATGATGCCACCACCGGCTACCAGCAGGGGGCGCTCGGCATCATTGAGCAGGGCCAGGGCTTTTTCGGCCTGTACGCGAGTGGCGGACGGCTTGTGCACGGGCAGCGGTTCGTAGGCGTCGATGTCGAATTCGATTTCGGCCATCTGCACATCGAACGGCAGGTCGATCAGCACCGGGCCTGGGCGGCCGGTACGCATTTCATAGAAGGCCTTCTGGAAGGCGTAAGGCACCTGGCCTGGCTCCAGAACGGTGGTCGCCCACTTGGTCACCGGCTTGACGATGTTGGTGATGTCGACAGCCTGGAAGTCTTCCTTGTGCAGGCGGGCACGTGGCGCCTGGCCGGTGATGCACAGAATCGGGATGGAGTCGGCCGAGGCACTGTACAGGCCGGTGACCATGTCGGTGCCGGCAGGGCCGGACGTGCCGATGCACACACCGATGTTGCCCGGGTTGGCGCGGGTGTAGCCCTCGGCCATGTGCGAGGCACCTTCGACGTGACGAGCGAGGACGTGATCGATGCCACCGACTTTCTTCAGGGCCGAATACAACGGGTTGATGGCAGCCCCCGGGATGCCGAACGCGGTATCTACACCTTCACGGCGCATGACCAGAACGGCTGCATCGATTGCTCTCATTTTGCTCATGGTTTGTGCCTCATCGATTTTGTAATTGTATACAACTTGCTTTGCGACAGAGTGTATTCACGCCTGGCGGCTCAGGTCAATGGGTTTTCATCGACTAAGCTGGCTTTCGTCAGAGCGCCCGTGAAAACGAGGGTTTGCGCCATCGCATACGATCGTTTAAAAATATTGTATACAAAAACATCTCTCGTTGTGTTCTATTTGTTCGATCGGTTTTCAACTGCCCTCAGGGCTTCTCACAACAAGAAGAGGACCTTTCCATGAACGTTCTGAACCTGAAAGTCGCCGTCAGCCTGGTGAATGCCGCGCTGGTGGCGGGCCGCAAGATCAATGCCGCGCCGCTGACCGTGGCGGTGCTGGATGCCGGCGGGCACCTGCTGGCGCTGCAGCGCGAGGATGGCGCCAGCCTGATTCGTCCTGAAGTGGCCACTGGCAAGGCCTGGGGCGCGATTGCCCTGGGCAAGGGATCGCGCTTGCTGGCGCTGGATGCGCAGCAGCGGCCGGCTTTTTTTGCCGCGTTGAACGGCATGGGTGAGCGGCCGGTGGTGCCGGCGCCGGGTGGGGTGCTGATTCGTGATCAGGACGGCAAGGTGCTGGGTGCCGTGGGGATCAGCGGCGATACGTCGGATATCGACGAGCAGTGTGCGATCAGTGCGATCGAGGAGGTGGGGTTGCGGGCAGATGCCGGGGTAGCGGCCTAAATCTCTATTGCCTGTTCTGGCCCATTCGCGGGCAAGCCCGCTCCCACAGGGACTCCACTATCTTCAGGCATGTGGTGATCCTGTGGGAGCGGGCTTGCCCGCGAATGGCCCTTCGGGATGGTTCAGGCTGCCTCAGGCTCACAACCTTTCAAGACCATACGAATGATGGTTTCGGCTGCCGCGTCATAATCACTGTCGGCCAGCTTGGCCTTGCCGGTCACTGCAGAAATCTGCCAGTCGAAGTCCGCATAGGTCTGGGTCGCCGCCCAGATGCTGAACATCAGGTGATGCGCGTCCACATGGGCGATCTGCCCGCGGTCGATCCAGCGCTGGATACACTCGATGTTGTGTCGGGCCTGCTCGTTCAACTGCTCTACCTGGTTCGCTGACAGGTGCGGCGCGCCATGCATGATCTCGCTGGCGAACACCTTGGACGCATAAGGCAGATCACGCGAAATGCGAATCTTCGAACGAATGTACGCGCTCAGCACTTCCTTCGGGTCGCCGTCTGCATTGAACGGCGTGGATGCCTGCATGATTGGCGCGATGATGCTTTCCAGGACCTCGCGGTAAAGGTTGTCCTTGGACTTGAAGTAGTAATACACGTTCGGCTTGGGCAGGCCGGCCTTGGCCGCGATATCGCTGGTCTTGGTGGCGGCGAAGCCCTTGTCGGCGAATTCCTCGCTTGCCGCGCGCAGGATCAATTCCTTGTTGCGCTCGCGAATGGTGCTCATGGTCAGGGATCTTCCTCGTGTCTGGCCACCTCTAAGGGGGATCGGGCATGGTAGCACCGGGCTCGACGGGCGCTCAAGGCAGCGACTTTCGGCTAGACTCCGGCACATTCAATTCAGGGGAAACAGGCAAACATGGCAGGAAGCAGTCTACTGGTACTGATCGACGACATCGCCACGCTGCTGGATGACGTCTCGCTAATGACCAAAGTTGCGGCGAAAAAGACTGCGGGTGTGCTGGGTGACGACCTGGCACTGAATGCTCAGCAGGTCACCGGCGTGCGCGCTGATCGCGAGTTGCCGGTGGTGTGGGCGGTGGCCAAAGGCTCGCTGCTGAACAAGGCCATTCTGGTGCCGGCGGCCCTGCTGATCAGTGCCTTCATCCCGTGGGCGGTAACGCCACTGCTGATGCTGGGCGGTGCGTACCTGTGCTTCGAGGGTTTCGAGAAGCTGGCGCACAAGTTCTTGCACAGCAAGGAAGAGGATGAGGCACAGCACGAGGCGCGCAAGGAGGCCGTTGCCGATCCCAGCGTTGACCTGGTGGCTTTTGAAAAAGCCAAGATCAAGGGGGCGGTGCGTACCGACTTCATCCTGTCGGCGGAAATCATCGCCATTACCTTGGGTATCGTCGCGGACTCGCCGCTGACCCAGCAGATCATCGTGCTGTCGGGCATTGCGGTGGTCATGACCATTGGTGTGTATGGGTTGGTAGGCGGGATCGTCAAGCTTGACGACCTTGGGCTGTGGATGGCCCGCAAAACCTCCAGGCTGACTCAGGCAGTGGGTAACGGCATCCTGCGGGCGGCGCCGTACATGATGAAAAGCCTGTCGGTGATTGGTACTGCGGCGATGTTCCTGGTTGGCGGTGGGATCCTGGTGCATGGCATCGAGCCGCTGCATCATGCCATCGAGGCGTTCAGCGAAGGGCGTGGCGGGGCGTTGACCGGTGCGTTGCTCAACGGCGGGGTCGGAGTCATCGCAGGTGCTGTGGTGCTGGCGGTGGTAAGCGTTGCGGGGAAATTGTGGCGGGCAGTTCGGCCAGCCAATTGAGGCGTGTGGCCGGGGCTTTGCCCCGGTTCGCGGGTGAACCCGCCCCCCCAGGTATCGCGTTTGCCTTGAACCCGGCGCGGCCCCTGTAGGAGCGGGTTTACCCGCGAATGGGCCGCAGCGCGGCCCCGAGCGATCAGTTCAGAAGTGAACCTTGACCAGGAAGCTCATGGTGTTCTGGTCGGTAGTGAAGGCATCGCTGTCCTTGATGCCGTACTTGTTTTTCCAGTAGTCATACTCCACACCCACATACAGCTGTTTCTCACCCAGGTGCAATGCCTTGCCCAGGTCGTACTTGATCTGCGGGTTGAAGTGCAGGTTGGCCTGGTAGGTGCCGCGGCGGTTCTCGTCGTTGTCCACCACCCAGTCCATGAAGCCGTCGATCAGTACGTCGGAATCGCCGACCGGAATGGTGTACGACCACACCGGGGTGATCTGCCACACGTTGTCGCCAGCGCGGCTGCCGTCGGTGGTGCGGTTGTAGAAGTTTAGCTGGAAGTAGTCGAAGCCCGGAATGGCCAGGTCGAAGCCTGGGCCGATCAGGTAAGACTCTGTGTCACCTTCGCCAAACTCGTAGGTCATCGCCAGCAGCACGTCCTTGACCGGGCCAAACTCGATCTTCTGATCGAAAATCTTGCCGAACGACAGGCGTGGGCTGATCTCACCGTAGTAGGTGTTCGGGCCGTTGCCGGCGTCTTTCTGGCCCTGGTAGAAAATCTTGTCGACGAAAATGAAGTTGTCTCCGTACTTCCAGCCATCGGCGTGCTCGAAGGTGACGGTTTGCTGAATCGCCGGGTTGACCTTGAAGTTCTTGCCCCACAGGTAGGTCAGGCTGTTGTTCTGCCATTGCAGCAGGTCGCCGCCGAAGGTGGTGCCGCAGGCCAGCAGGCCGCCAGCGAGGATCAGGCTCTTGATAGTACGCATTGCGAGTGTCGCTCCCTTGATTGATCTGTTGTCAGCGCTCGGTGTCGGCGCTTTTTTTGTCTTTTGAGTCAGCTTTTTTCGATAGGCCACAGCTGTTTGGCAAGGGTTGGGCCAACTTTTCCGGGTTGGCAAAACCTTCCTGCTCGACTTCGTTCTGAACGGATGAAAAGGGTCTTTCAGGCTGGCAACACGTTGGCCAACCGCCCGAATTCATTGACTGAGCGGTCAGTAAACGCAGGCAGAATCCGTTCTGCCCTGATCGAGGGGGCGCGCAGATTACTGGCTTGCGCGCCGCGCCTCAAGTGCTCCGTCCTGGAGCGGGGTGGATCAAACCTGTGCGTTTGGTCAGCTTGTCAGAAGTGGACCTTGACCAGCGCGCTGGCGACGCTCTGGTTACTGTCCAGGTTGCCGCGGCTGTCAATGCCGTACTTGTCTTTCCAGTAGCTGTATTCAAAGCCAACGTAGAGCTGCTTGGCGCCCAGGTTCAGCGCCTTGCCCAGGTCGTATTTGACCTGCGGGTTGAAGTGCAGGTTGGCGTGATAGGTGCCACGGCGGGTCTGGTCGTTGTCGGTAACCCAGTCCATGTAACCGTCGATCAGAATGTCTGACCGCCCCACGGGGAGGGTGTACGACCAGCCGGGGGTAATCTGCCAGACGTTGTCACCGGGGCGGCTGCCTTCGGTGTTACGCACGTAGAAATTGAGGGTGAAGTAGTTGAAGCCGGGGATGTTCAAGTCGAAGCCTGGGCCGATCAGGTAGGCCTCGTTGTCGCCTTCACCGCGCTCGTAGGTCATGGCCAGCAGCACGTCCTTGATCGGACCGAAGGCAAGCTTGCGGTCGAAGATCTTGCCCAATGACAGGCGTGGGCTGAACTCGCCGTAGTAGGTGGTCACACCTTTGCCGGGGTCGGCCTTGCCGTTGTAGAAGATCTTGTCGACGAACATGAAGGTGTCGCCGTACTTCCATTTGTTGGCGTGCTCGAAGGTGATGGTCTGCTGGATATCAGGGTTGACCTTGAAGTCCTTGCCGTACAGGTAGGTCAGGCTTTCGCCGTGCCATTGCAGCCATTCGCCTGCGTGCGAGGGTAGGGTGGCCAGCAGGCTGCTGCCCAACAACAGGGACGTGGTGATGCGCTTCATGTTGTGATTCCCGGACTTATTGTTTTTGTTGGTGTTTTTGGCGCGCAGGCGCCCCGGGCGACCCATTCCGGCGGGTCGACGGCGTAGCGGTTACTGCAGAGGTGAACGAGGGGCAGCCATGCGCCGCCCCCTTTGGCTCAATGCTGGTGACAGACGTCGTTGTGCATTGCGCGGTCGGCACCGCCAAGGATGTTGAACAGTACGTTCAACACCAGGGCGCTGACTGTGGCCATGGCGATTCCACTGTGGGTGATGGGTTCCATCCACTGTGGCATCTGGGCAAAGAACTCCGGACGTACCACGGGGATCAACCCGAAGCCGACGCTCACGGCAACCAACAGCTGGTTGCGGCGGTCGCCGATGTCCGCCTCCTGAAGAATCTTGATCCCGGTGGCGGTGACCATGCCGAACATGGCGATGGACGCGCCGCCCAGTACCGCAGGCGGGATAGAGGCAATCAGGAAGGCCGCCTTGGGCAGCAGGCTGAGCAGGATCAGCAGTGCACCGGCCACGATGGTGACATAGCGGCAGCGCACCCCGGTCATCTGCACCAGGCCGATGTTCTGGGCGAACGAGGAGTGGGTGAAGGTGTTGAAGAAGCCCGCAATGAACGACGCACCGGCATCGCACAGCAGGCCGCGACGCAGCATGCCAGGGGTTACTTCACGATCAGTCACCTTGCCCAGGGCCAGGAACATGCCGGTGGACTCGACGAAGATGATCACCACTACCAGGCACATGGACAGGATCGGCGCCAGGCTGAAGGTCGGCATGCCGAAGTGCAGCGGGGTGACCACCTGCAACCACGGTGCTTCATTCAGGCCCGACAGGTCGACCATGCCGATGGAGCCGGCCAGGATGTAGCCAAGGCCCATGCCCACCAGTACCGACACATTGACCCAGAAACCGCGCATGAAGCGGTTGATCAGCAGGATCACGGCCAGTACCAGGCCGGCCACCAGCAGGTAGATCGGCGAGCCGAACGTTTGAGCGTCCTGGCCGCCACCGGCCCAGTTGACTGCCACCGGGAACAGCGACAGGCCAATCGAGGTGATCACCGTACCAGTGACCAACGGTGGGAAGAAGCGGACAACCTTGGACATGAACGGCGCGATCAGCATGCCGAAGAACCCGGCAGCGATGGTCGCGCCGAAGATCCCCTGCAGGCCTACGCCGGGCATGCCGGCCATGGCCACCATGCTGCCGACGGCGGCGAAACTGGCACCCATCATCACCGGCATGCGGATGCCCACCGGGCCGATACCGAACGACTGGATGATGGTAGCGACGCCAGCGACCAGCAGGTCGGCGTTGATCAGGAAAGCGACTTCTTCACGGGACAACCCGGCGGCCTGGCCGATGATCAACGGCACGGCGATCGCGCCACCGTACATCAGCAGAACGTGTTGCAGGCCAACCAGGAACAGTTGGAACAGGGGCAAGGGTTCGCGCGGCGGCGCAATGGGGATATACGCCTTGCGTGACTCGGACATGCAGCACCTCGAGTTTTGTTTTTATTCTCGGATCCAAGCGGCAGGCTTCATGCCTGCGCGCTCGATGCTTGCTTGTTGCGTAACACATGGAGCTTGAGGCTGGGGTTACCGGCCTCTTCGCGGGCAAGCCCGCTCCTACAAGGGATGTGCAATCCCCCGATTTGCGGGTCAGCCCACCCCTTCAGGGAAAGATGATTCCCTTGGGGGCGGGTTGCCTGGCGAGGTGCTGTCAGTTGACCTGGGCGCCTTTGGCGATCCAGTCCCCGACGAGCTTGCGCTCTTCGGTGGTCATCTGGGTGATGTTGCCCAGCGGCATGATCTGGCTGGCAACCGCTTGCGCCTGAATGCGCGCGGCCTGGGCCTGGATCTGCTGCGGAGTGTCGAACATCACGCCGGCAGGGGCGGTGCTGAACAGTGGGCTGGTCGGCTTGGACGAGTGGCACACGGTGCAGCGTTCCTGGATGACATTGTGGATCTTGTCGAAGTCGCCACCACCGGCCTGGGCAGCGGCCTGGGCCGGTGCCTGCGCAGGTGTTTCGGCAGCCTTGGCGGCGTCCTCGGCGCGCTGCTCGGCAGCGGTCTTGCCGCCTACCGCAGTTGCCGGCAGCGGTTGGTACTCGATCTTCGCTGCTGCTTGCTCAGGGCTTACGGCCATCGGTTTCGGGCCGGTAACGTAAGCCAGGCAGATCATCGCCAGGGCGCCGACGGGCAGGGTCCAGGCGTACTTGTTGCTGTCGTGGCGGGTGTTGAAGTAGTGGCGGATCAGAACCGCGGCTACTGCGATACCGGCCAGGATCAGCCAGTTGTACTGGCTACCGTAGGTGCTCGGGAAATGGTTGCTGATCATGATGAACAGCACCGGCAGGGTGAAGTAGTTGTTGTGACGCGAGCGCAGCAGGCCCTTGGCCGGCAGTACCGGGTCGGGCGTCTGGTTGTTCTCGATCGCCGCCACCAGCTGGCGTTGGGCCGGCATGATGATGCGGAACACGTTACCGACCATGATGGTGCCGATGATCGCGCCGGTGTGCAGGTAGGCGCCACGGCCGCTGAACACCAGGCTGAAGCCCCAGCAGGCTGCGATGATCAGCACGAACAGCACACCACCGAGCAGCGCTGGCTTCTTGCCCAGGGGCGAGTCGCACAGGAAGTCGTAGATGAACCAGCCCGCGATCAGCGAACCGATACCGATGGCCACGCCTTCGGCACCGCTCAGGGTGCTGCCAGGTGCCAGCAGGTACAGGGTCGGGTTCCAGTAGAACACCACGCACAGCAGGGCGATACCGGACATCCAGGTGAAGTAGGCTTCCCATTTGAACCAGTGCAGGTTCTCGGGCATTTTCGGGGGGGCGAGCTTGTATTTCTCCAGGTGGTAGATACCACCGCCGTGAATCGCCCAGAGATCACCCGACAACCCATCGCGCGGGTTGCTTCGGTTCAGGTGGTTCTCCAGCCAGACGAAGTAGAACGATGCACCGATCCAGGCGACGCCGGTGATCATGTGAACCCAGCGAATGCTCAGGTTCAGCCATTCGTGAAGGTGTGCTTCCACAGTATGTACCTCTGCCAGTCACCGAGAAGATGACTGACCTTTTCTTATTGGTGGGGATTGAGGATCAGCATCTGTTCCTCGGTGAAGTAATGCTCATCGCAGTTGTTGCCAGAACCACTGCGATCAACCACCAGGAAATCATCCCGCTTTTCGATCGTCAGCACCGGGTGGTGCCAGACGCCGCGATGGTAATTAACGCCCTGCCTGCCATTACTGCGGAAGGCTCGGACCAAGCCTGATACAGGTGCATCGCCAACGGGCGCGACCACGATCAGAAAGGGGTTGCCGAGCAGCGGGATGAAAGCCTGGCTGCCCAGCGGATGGCGTTCCAGCATGCGCACGGTCAGCGGCATGTCCTGCGCGTCGGCGCGGAAGATGCTGATGATCGCCTTGTCTTCAGGCTCGGCGGTTTCGACCGTGGCGAGCTTGTGAAAGCGCATGGTCGAGCCGTTGTTGATCATGAAGTGGTCGCTGCCGTCGGTTTCGATCACGTCTCCGAACTGGGCGAAGGCTTCTTTGGTCAAGGGCTCGATCATCAGGGTGCGCATGCGGTTATCTCTTCTATTGTTCGTTTTCTGAATAAGGTTCGGCTGTTGCTTACAGCTGCAGCAGGCGGAACAGGGCGATCTGGTTGATCTGCGTCAGGGCTTCCTTGAATTCGGCATCGGCATCGTTGTGGATGCGCTTTTCAAAGGCGGCGAGAATCTGGTGCCGGTTGCTGCCCTTCACTGCCATGATGAACGGGAACTGGAACTTGGCTTTGTAGGCATCATTCAGCTCGGTGAAGCGGGCGAACTCCTCGGCGGTGCACTGGTGAATGCCGGCGCCGGCCTGTTCGTTGGTGCTCGATTCTGTCAGCTCGCCCTGGATGGCTGCCTTGCCGGCCAGGTCCGGGTGAGCGTTGATCAGCGCCAGCTGGTCGGCGTGGTTGGCGCTGAGCAGGATGTCGCTCATGCGCTGGTGCAGCGCCTCGATCTCGTCCAGCTCGCCCAGTTGGCCCAGGTCGTAGGCTTTTTCGGCAACCCACGGCGAGTGCTCGTAGATGTCGGCGAAGGCCTTGACGAAGGTGTCACGGTCCAGGGCGGATGGTTTGAGGGTATTGAAGGCGGTCATCAGGCGTTCTCTTTCTTGTACGGGTGGGTGGTGTGCCAGTGGCGGGCGATATCCACGCGACGGGCGAACCAGACCTGGTCATGACTTTTTGCGTAATCGACGAAGCGCTTGAGTGCTGCCAGGCGCGCCGGGCGACCGACCAGGCGGCAGTGCAGGCCGATGGAAAGCATTTTCGGTGCGTCGGCGCCTTCGGCGTACAGCACATCAAAGGCGTCTTTCAGGTACTGGAAGAACTGCTCGCCGCAGTTGAAGCCCTGTACCTGGGTGAAGCGCATGTCGTTGGTGTCCAGGGTGTAGGGGATCACCAGGTGCGGCTTGCCAGTGGGGTTGTTTGGCTCCCAGTAGGGCAGGTCGTCGTCGTAGGTGTCGCTGTCATAGAGGAAACCACCTTCCTCCATCACCAGGCGGCGGGTGTTCGGGCCGGTTCGGCCGGTGTACCAGCCCAGCGGGCGCTCGCCAGTGAGTTCGGTGAGGATACGGATGGCTTCGAGCATGTGCTCGCGCTCCTGGGCCTCGTCCATGTTCTGGTAGTCGATCCAGCGGTAGCCGTGGCTGCAGATCTCGTGGCCGGCTTCGACCATGGCGCGGATCACGTCGGGGTGGCGCTGGGCGGCCATGGCCACGGCGAAGATGGTGAGTGGTACGCCGCTGTCCTTGAACAGCTTCAGCAGGCGCCATACACCGGCACGGCTGCCGTATTCATACAGCGACTCCATGCTCATGTTGCGCTGGCCCTGCAGTGGTTGGGCAGCGACCATCTCGGACAGGAAGGCTTCGGATTCCTTGTCACCGTGCAGGATGTTGCGTTCGCCACCTTCCTCGTAGTTGAGGACGAAAGACAGCGCGATGCGGGCGTTGCCCGGCCATTGCGGGTGAGGAGGGTTGTTGCCGTAACCGATCAGGTCGCGAGGGTAATCAGCGCTCACTGCAGTCTTCCTTCTTGTGCGTTAGTGCGGGGGGTGGGCGGGCCGCGTCGGTATGTCGCACCACCGGATGGGCTGATTGTATACAACTTCTGAAATCTTTTGTAAGCCTGTTTTTCCGCATTTCTTCCCTTTTGTCGCCTGACAGCGACTTGGAAATACAGTGCAAGAAACCTGCCTGATTGGTCAGCTAATAAAGTTGGCATCGTTATGGTGCGCGTATTTGCGACCGATGGGTCGTTTATGGGCATCAAAGGGAGGGTGCGACAGGGGAGATCAAAAAATTGTGTACAATTCATGGGTGGAATGTCTTAATAACGTCATTCCCGCCTGCCGCAGGCGCTAAGCTGGTGCGATGGCTGAGTATTTTTTGCCCACAGATTGAACAAGAGGCGACACGCAATGGGACGTTTGACCACACACGTACTGGATGCCGCGCATGGCTGCCCGGGTAGCTCGATCAAGGTCGAGCTGTACCGCGTCGAAGGCCAGCAGCTGGAGCTGGTGAACACCGCCCTGACCAATAGCGATGGCCGCGTCGATGCGCCGCTGTTGCAGGGGGACGATTACCGCACTGGCGTTTACCAGTTGCAGTTCAGCGCTGGGGATTACTACCGCGCCCGTGGCGTGCAACTGCCGGCCCAGGCGTTTCTGGATGTTGTTGTGCTGCGCTTTGGCATCGACGAGTCGCAGGAGCATTACCACGTGCCGCTGCTGATTTCGCCGTACAGCTATTCGACCTATCGTGGAAGCTAGTTGGTCGCTAGAAGAATCTTCGTAGGTCCTTTGGCCCGCTCTCACACTGGCGGGCTTTTTTTCGTCTGCTGTTTTTTGCGTTGCCTGTGCCGGCCTCTTCGCGGGTGAACCCGCTCCTACGACGGGCTGTGTCCAACTGTCCACCACCGTGGTAGGAGCGGGTTTACCCGCGAATACGGTGGCGGCAGCAACGGTGAACGGCGGGTGGAGATTGGCAGGCAGGGCCGGCCCTTTCGCGGGTGAACCCGCTCCTACAGCGGGCTGTGTCCAACTGTCCACCACCGTGGTAGGAGCGGGTTTACCCGCGAATACGGTGGCGGCAGCAACGGTGAACGGCGGGTGGAGATTGGCAGGCAGGGCCGGCCCTTTCGCGGGTAAACCCGCTCCTACAGCGGGCTGTGTCCAACTGTCCGCCACCGTGGTAGGAGCGGGTTTACCCGCGAATACGGTGGCGGCAGCAACGGTGAACGGCGGGTGGAGATTGGCAGGCAGGGCCGGCCCTTTCGCGGGTGAACCCGCTCCTACAGCGGGCTGTGTCCAACTGTCCGCCACCGTGGTAGGAGCGGGTTTACCCGCGAATACGGTGGCGGCAGCAACGGTGAACGGCGGGTGGAGATTGGCCAGCAGGGCCGGCCCTTTCGCGGGTGAACCCGCTCCTACAGCGGGCTGTGTCCAACTGTCCGCCACCGTTGTAGGAGCGGGTTTACCCGCGAATACGGTGGCGGCAGCAACGGTGAACGGCGGGTGGAGATTGGCCAGCAGGGCCGGCCTCTTCGCGGGTAAACCCGCTCCTACAGCGGGCTGTGTCCAACTGTCCGCCACCGTGGTAGGAGCGGGTTTACCCGCGAATACGGTGGCGGCAGCAACGGTGAACGGCGGGTGGAGATTGGCCAGCAGGGCCGGCCCTTTCGCGGGTAAACCCGCTCCTACAGCGGGCTGTGTCCAACTGTCCGCCACCGTTGTAGGAGCGGGTTTACCCGCGAATACGGTGGCAGCAGCAACGGTGAACGGCGGGTGGAGATTGGCAGGCAGGGCCGGCCCTTTCGCGGGTGAACCCGCTCCTACGGGCGACCGCGAAGGCCTTTCAAATGTTGAGCAAGGGCGCCATATCGCGGCATACCAACAAGGCGGTCGCGCACGTCCCTCGCAGGCATTAGTGGCCCGAAACAAGCGTAGGAGCGACCTTGGTCGCGATGCGCCGCGCGGGCGGCGCTCGGTTTCGAAAACACTGGAAATCTAAAGCCAGACACCCTTGATCAGAGGAATACGAACTTGGCGATGAAGATCGCGCACAGCACCCACAGGCTGGCCGAGATTTCCTTGTACTTGCCGGTACCCGCCTTCAAGGCCACATAGCTGATGAAGCCCAGGGCAATACCATCGGCGACCGAGAACGTCAGCGGCATCATGATCACCGTGACGATCGCCGGAATGCTGTCGGTGGCCTCATCCCAATGGATATGCGCCATGCTGCCCATCATCAGCATTGCAACATAGATCAGTGCACCTGCTGTCGCATAGGCCGGAATCATCCCGGCCAGCGGCGCGAAGAACATCGCGGCGATGAACAGCAGGCCTACCACCACAGCCGTCAGGCCAGTTCGGCCACCTGCGGCAACCCCCGCGGCACTCTCCACATAGCTGGTCACCGGCGGTACACCTACCACCGCACCGAACACACTCGAGGCACTGTCAGCCTTCAACGCCTTCGACAGGTTCTCGATACGCCCGTCCGGCGCCACCAGGTTGGCCCGTTGCGCGACGCCCATCAGGGTGCCGGCAGTGTCGAACATGTGCACGAAGAGGAACGCCAGCACCACGCTGATCATGCTGACGTTGAACACGCCAGCCACGTCCATGGCCATCCAGGTGGGCGCCAGGCTCGGCGGCATCGACATCACCCCGCCAAATTTGACCAGGCCCAGGCCCCAGCCGGCCAGGGTGACACCCATGATGCTGATCAGGATCGCGCCGAATACCCGCTTGTAGCTGAGGATGGCGATCAGCAGGAAGCACACGGCTGCCAGCAGTGGCCCCGGTTCATGCAGCGAGCCCAGCTTGATCAGGGTGGCAGGGCTGTCGACGATGATGCCTGCGGTCTTAAGGCCGATCAGCCCGAGAAACAATCCGACGCCGGCCCCCATGGCATGGCGCAGGCTGACCGGGATGCTGTTGAGCAGCCATTCGCGCACTTTCGACAAGGTCAGGAACATGAACAGCACGCCCGAGACGAATACCGCCCCCAGCGCCGTTTCCCAGTTGTAGCCCATGGTGCCGACAACGGTGTAGGTAAAGAAGGCATTGAGCCCCATGCCCGGCGCCAGGCCCACCGGCCAGTTGGCGTACAGGCCCATCAGCAGGCAGCCCAGCGCGGCGGCGATGCAGGTGGCGACGAAAGCGGCACCATGGTCGATGCCGGCGTCGGCCATGATGTTGGGGTTGACGAAGATGATGTAGGCCATGGTGATGAAGGTGGTCACCCCAGCGATCATTTCGGTTCTGACGGTACTGCCGTGTTGCTTGAGTTTGAAAATCCGCTCCAGCCAGCTCGTTTCGAGCGGTGGGGCGAGATCCAGCGTAGGGGCTTCGGATTTGCGGCTTTCCACAGCGGGTACTCCTCAAGTCTTTCTTGTTGTTATGGAGCCAGTTTCCTGCGCAATGCACTTGGCGGCTCCGCGAGGGAAGGCAGACGTCTGACCGGTTTGTTGACTCATGGGTCAAGAAGTCGCTCGATGGATTATGCTTTTGTGTACAAAGAAAGCAAATAATGTTTTATGTTTTGTATGCGCAATGTGTCGTACAACGGCTATATAGGTAAAACGCCCCCTGCGGAATCGCCTCAGCCTGTGTACAATGGCGCCATACTTTCTCTTCGTGCCTCGAGAGCCCATGAACGAACAGCTGCAACCTCTGAAGAAACCTGCACGAGTCGGCAAGGCCGGCCGCAGCGGTACCCAGGACGACATCGTCTACGCGCATATTTTCGAGGCGATCCTCGAGCAGCGTCTGGCTCCGGGCACCAAGTTGAGCGAGGAAGCGCTGGGCGAGATCTTTGGCGTCAGTCGCACCATCATCCGACGCGCCTTGTCGCGCCTGGCCCACGAAAGCGTGGTGCTGCTGCGGCCGAACCGCGGCGCGGTGGTGGCCAGCCCGACCGTGGAAGAGGCGCGCCAAGTGTTCTTCTCGCGGCGCATGGTCGAACGCGCCATCACCGAGTTGGCGGTGCAGCATGCCACCCCCGATCAGCTCAACGAGCTGCGGCAGATGGTGCGCGAGGAGCGCGACAGCTTCTCGCGCGGTGACCGGGGTGCCGGCATCCGCCTTTCCGGCGAGTTCCACCTCAAGCTGGCCGAAGCGGCGGGCAATGCACCGCTGGTGAGTTTCCAGCGCAGCCTGGTCTCGCAGACTTCGCTGATCATCGCCCAGTACGAAAGCGGCAACCGCTCGCACTGCTCTTACGATGAGCACATGCAGCTTATCGATGCTATCGAGGCGCGCGATGCCGAGCAGGCCGTGAGCCTGATGATGCATCACATGGACCACATCGACAGCAAGCTGAACCTGGACGAGGAGAGCGCCTCGGACGATTTGCATGCGGTCTTCTCGCACCTGTTGAAAAAGCCGAAGGTTTCCATCAAGGGTTGATCGTTTGCCGGTGTGATCGAGGGGCTGCAAGGCAGCCCCCAGGCACTACTGGCCATAACCCAAAGGTCTGCTAAATTCTTGTGAGCAAACCTTCATCAAGCAGTTGGGCTTGCGCATTCGTTGCGTTCAACTTCTTGAGGAACGGATTCATGAGCATGTCCCTGGGTAAACGCATGGGGGCCGAACTGATCGGCACCTTCTGGCTGGTCCTTGGTGGCTGTGGCAGTGCGGTACTCGCAGCCAGTTCCCCTCTCGGCATCGGTGTACTCGGTGTCGCCTTCGCCTTCGGCCTCACTGTACTGACCATGGCTTTCGCGATTGGCCATATCTCTGGTTGCCATCTAAACCCTGCCGTGTCGTTCGGGCTGGTGGTAGGCGGGCGCTTCCCGGCCAAAGAGCTGCTGCCTTATGTGATCGCTCAGGTCATCGGTGCCATCCTGGCGGCCGGGGTGATCTACCTCATCGCCAGCGGCAAGGCCGGTTTCGAGCTGTCTTCGGGGTTGGCTTCAAACGGCTACGCCGACCACTCGCCCGGTGGCTACACGCTGGGCGCCGGCTTCATCAGTGAAGTGGTGATGACCGCCATGTTCCTGGTGGTGATCATGGGGGCGACCGACGCCCGCGCACCGGCCGGTTTTGCACCCATCGCCATCGGCCTGGCCCTTACCCTGATCCACCTGATCTCGATCCCGATCACCAATACCTCGGTCAACCCCGCGCGTAGCACGGGGCCGGCCTTGTTCGTCGGGGGCTGGGCCCTGCAGCAGCTGTGGCTGTTCTGGGTGGCGCCGCTGATCGGGGCTGCAATCGGCGGCGCGCTGTATCGGGGTTTGGCGAAAGAACCTTAGCGCTGGTGCACGCAGCGCCCGGCGGCGTAGGTTTCACGCACGGTACGGTCATCGCCCAGGGTGGTGAGCACGAACAAGGTTTCTTCGATGCTGTTGGACTGCTGGATGCGGTAGTCCAGCAGTGGCGTGGCCTTGTAGTCCAGCACCACGAAGTCGGCATCGTTGCCTGGGCGCAGGCTGCCGATACGGTCGTCCAGGCGTAGCGCGCGGGCGCCGCCGAGGGTGGCCAGGTACAGCGATTTGTACGGGTGCAGGCGCGCGCCTTGCAGCTGCATCACCTTGTATGCCTCGTTCAGGGTGTTAAGCAGAGAGAAGCTGGTGCCGGCGCCAACGTCGGTGCCCAGGCCCACGTTGACCTTGAACCGCTCGGCCTGGGGCAGGTTGAACAGGCCGCTGCCGAGGAACAGGTTGGAGGTGGGGCAGAAAGCCACGGCCGAGCCGGTTTCGGCCAGGCGCTGGCACTCGTTGTCGCACAGGTGCACGCCGTGGGCAAACACCGAGCGCTCGCCGAGCAGCTCGAAGTGATCGTAGACGTCCAGGTAACCCTTCTGCTCGGGGAACAGCGACTTTACCCAGTCGATTTCCTTGAGGTTTTCCGACAGGTGCGTGTGCATGTACACGCCCGGGTGCTCCTTGAGCAATTGGCCGGCCAGGGTCAATTGTTCCGGCGTGCTGGTTGGGGCGAAGCGTGGGGTCACTGCATAGTGCAGGCGGCCTTTGCCGTGCCAGCGCTCGATCAGTGCCTTGCTTTCGGCATAGCCGGACTCGGCGGTGTCGGTCAGGTAGTCTGGGGCATTGCGGTCCATCATCACTTTGCCGGCGATCAGGCGCAGGTCCAGGCGCTCGGCTTCTTCGAACAGGGCGTTGACCGACTCCGGGTGCACGCTGCCGAATACCAGCGCAGTGGTGGTGCCGTTGCGCAGCAGTTCCTTGAGGAAGATCTTCGCCACCTGGTCGGCGTGGCCTTTGTCGGCGAACTGCTTTTCGCAGGGGAAGGTGTAGGTGTTGAGCCAGTCCAGCAGCTGCTCGCCGTACGAGCCGATCATGCCGGTCTGCGGGAAGTGGATGTGGGTATCGATGAAGCCCGGGGTGATCAGCGCGTCCTGGTAGTGCTCGACCGGGATGCCGGCATCCAGCGTCGGCAGCAGTTCACTGGCGTGCCCAACGGCGCTGATGCGGCCATCGTCGACCACCAGCAGGCCGTCTTCGTAGTATTCATGGGAAGCCTCCAGGCCCACCTCGGCCGGGTCGGCAATGCTGTGCAGGATGGCGGCACGGTAGGCTTTGCGGGTAACGGTCATAACACACTCGTCAAATGGCTTGGCTGCGGCGGGAGGGCGGCAGCAATTGGGCAATGGGGCCGGCATTGGCGGCAGCGTCGTGCTGGCCGAAGCAGGCGTTGTAAGTGGCAATGATTTCACCGGCGATAGACACGGCGATCTCGATGGGCAGCTTGCCCTTGACCTCGGTCAGGCCCATAGGGCAGCGCATGCGTGCCATGACGGCCTCGTCGAAACCTCGCTCGCGCAGGCGGTGCTCGAACTTGACCCGTTTGGTCTTCGAGCCGATCAGGCCGAACCAGGTGAAATCGTTGCGCTTGAGAATGGCGGCGGTCAGTTCCAGGTCGAGCTGGTGGTTGTGGGTCATGACGATGCAGTAGCTGCCGGGCGGCAGGTCCGCGACTTCGTCGACCGGTTCCTCACTGACGACCTTGGTCACCCCCTTGGGGATGAGTTCGGGGAATTCCTGTTCACGCGAGTCAATCCAGCGCACCCGGCAGGGGAGCGCGGCGAGCAAGGGTACCAGAGCCCTGCCGACATGGCCCGCGCCGAACACGGCGATCTGCGCCTGCACAGCGGCCATCGGCTCGAACAGCAGCACGGTGGCGCCGCCGCAACACTGGCCCAGGCTGGCGCCGAGGCTGAAGCGCTCCAGGTGCGGGGTGGTGCGCTGCTCTTCGAGCATTTGCCGGGCGATGTGCAAGGCCTTGTATTCGAGGTGCCCGCCGCCGATGGTGTCGAACAGGCCGCTGGCGCTGACCACCATCTTTGAGCCGGCATTGCGCGGTGTTGAGCCGCGTTCCTCGATGATGGTCACCAGCACGCAGGCTTCGCCACGTGATTGGTGGTCGGCGAGGGCGTTGATCCATTGGTGCATGATGCAACCTCTCTAAGCCATGCTGCCGACCCTGGTAGGAGCGGGTTTACCCGCGAATGTAGCGGTGAAGCTGATATCGCATTCGCGGGTAAACCCGCTCCTACCAGGGCCTTGCGTTGTCAGGGGGTGATGGTTTCCAGTTCCAGTTCGCGCGACTGTGTTTCAGCCACTGCCTTGCGCATCTGCTCGCAGCCCCACAGCACCCGCTCAGGTGTAGCTGGCGCATCCACCTGCGGCTGCACGCGGTAGTCGGCGAGGCTGGCCACGGCATCCTTGATTGCACACCAGGCAGCGATGCCGAGCATGAATGGTGGTTCGCCCACGGCCTTGGAGTGGAACACGGTGTCTTCCGGGTTTTTGCGGTTCTCCACCAGTTTTACCCGCAAGTCCAGTGGCATGTCGGCCACGGCCGGTATCTTGTAGCTGGCCGGGCCGTTGGTCATCAGCTTGCCTTTGGCGTTCCACACCAGCTCTTCGGTAGTCAGCCAGCCCATGCCCTGGATGAAACCGCCCTCTACCTGGCCGATGTCGATCGCAGGGTTCAGCGAATCGCCCACGTCGTGCAGGATGTCGGCGCGCAACATCTTGTATTCGCCGGTCAGCGTATCGACGATCACTTCCACGCAGGCAGCGCCAAAGGCGAAGTAGTAGAACGGCCGGCCGCGAGCCTGGCTGCGGTCGTAGAAGATCTTCGGTGTGCGGTAGAACCCTGTGCTGGACAGCGACACCTGAGCGAAGTAAGCCTGCTGCACCAGTTGCTCGAAGCTGACGATCTGGTCGCGCACGCGCACATGGCCGTTACGGAACTCGACGTCTTCCTCGGTCACCTGATAGTGCCGTGCGGCAAACTCGGTCAGGCGGCGCTTGAGGATTTCAGCCGCGTTCTGCGCCGCCTTGCCGTTCAGGTCGGCGCCGCTGGAAGCAGCCGTAGGCGAGGTGTTAGGCACCTTGTCGGTGTTGGTGGCGGTGATCTGAATGCGGCTGAAATCCACCTGGAAGATCTGCGCCACCACCTGGGCTACCTTGGTGTTCAGGCCCTGACCCATCTCGGTGCCGCCGTGGTTCAGGTGGATGCTGCCGTCTGTATAGATGTGGATCAGCGCACCGGCCTGGTTGAGGAAGGTGGCGGTGAACGAAATGCCGAACTTGACCGGAGTCAGCGCCAGGCCTTTCTTCAGGATCGGGCTGTTGGCGTTGAAGCGGCGGATCGACTCGCGGCGTTCGGCGTAGTCGCTGCTGGCTTCCAGCTCGGCGGTCATCTCCTCGAGCATGTTGTGCTCGACGGTCTGGTAGTAGTGGGTGACGTTGCGTTCGGTCTTGCCGTAATAGTTGGCCTTGCGCACGGCCAGCGGGTCACGGCCCAGATGACGGGCGATATGGTCCATCACCTGCTCGATGGCGACCATGCCCTGTGGGCCGCCAAAGCCACGGTAGGCGGTGTTGGAGGCGGTGTTGGTCTTGCAGCGGTGGCCGTGGACGGTGGCATCGCCCAGGTAGTAAGCGTTGTCGGAGTGGAACATGGCGCGGTCGACGATCGAGCCGGACAGGTCGGGCGAATAGCCGCAGTTGCCGGCCAGGTCGAAATTGATGCCGTGCAGCCGGCCGTTGTCGTCGAAGCCCACGTCATACTCGACGTAGAACGGGTGGCGCTTGCCGGTCATGGTCATGTCTTCGACCCGCGGCAGGCGCATCTTGGTTGGCTGGCCGGTCAGGCGCGCAACTACCGCGCACAGGCATGCCGGGCTGGCGGCCTGGGTTTCCTTGCCGCCAAAACCGCCACCCATGCGGCGCATGTCCAGCACCACCTTGTTCATCGGTACGTCGAGCACTTCGGCGACCAGTTTCTGCACTTCGGTGGGGTTCTGCGTGGAGCAGTAGACGATCATGCCGCCGTCTTCGGTAGGCATTACCGAGGAAATCTGCGTTTCCAGGTAGAAGTGCTCCTGGCCGCCGATGTGCAGGGTGCCCTGAATGCGGTGCGGGGCGCTGGCCAGGGCGGCCGCCGAATCGCCGCGCTGATGGGTGTGGCTATCGAGCACGAAGTGCTTCTTGTGCAGCGCCTCGACCACGTCCAGCACCGGTTCCAGGTCTTCGTACTCGACGATGGCGGCCATGGCCGCTTTACGTGCGGTTTCAAGATCGCGGGCAGCGACAGCGAGCACCGGCTGGCCGAAGAACTCGACCTTGTCGATGGCCAGAAGCGGGTCGCCGGCCACCACCGGGCCGATGTCCTTCAGGCCGGGGATGTCTTCGTGGGTGATGGCAATGCGCACGCCCTCGAAGGCGTAGCACGGCGTGGTATCGATGCGCAGGATACGCGCATGGGCGCGGTCGGCGGTGCGGGCATAGACGTGCAACTGGTTGGGGAATTCCAGGCGGTCGTCGATGTACACAGCCTCGCCGGATACATGCTTGTCGGCGCTGTCGTGCTTGACGCTGCGGCCCACCCCGGTGGTCAGGTCCTGGCTGAACAGTTCGGCCATCTCGGCCTGGCTTTTGGCTGCGTGATGGTTAGACATAAGCGGTCACCCGGGTTTCGATGTGCGGTGTTTGCTGTTCGATGAAATACTTGCGCAGCAGGTTCTGCGCGGTCAGCAGGCGGTATTCCTTGCTGGCGCGGAAGTCGCTGAGCGGGGTGAAGTCTTCGGCCAGGGCCTGGCAGGCGCGCTCGATGGCAGCCTGGTCCCATGGCTTGCCACGTAGCGCCGCCTCACAGGCGCGGGCGCGTTTGGGGATCGCCGCCATGCCGCCGAAGGCGATGCGTACCCCGCTGACTACGCCGTCTTCGATGCTGAGGTTGAACGCCCCGCACACGGCGGAGATGTCATCGTCCAGGCGCTTGGACACTTTATAGGCGCGGAACGCCCAGTCGCTGGTGGCGCGCGGCACAATGATCTTCTCGATGAACTCGCTGTCCTGTCGGGCAGTGATGCGGTAATCGATGAAGTAGTCTTCCAGTGGCATCACCCGCTGGCGCTCGCCCTGGCGCAGGACGACCTGCGCATCCAGTGCGATCAGCAAGGGTGGCGAGTCGCCGATCGGCGAGGCGTTGCCGATGTTGCCGCCGAGGGTGCCCTGGTTGCGGATTTGCAGCGAGGCGAAGCGGTGAAGCAGTGCCCCGAAGTCAGGGTACTCTTCGTTCAGTGCGGCGTAGCAGTCAGTCAGCGACGTGGCGGCGCCGATTTCCAGGTGGCTGGCGGTTTTCTCGATGCGCTTGAGCTCCGCCACATGGCCGACATAGATCATCACTGGCAGGGTCTTGTGGAACTGGGTGACTTCCAGCGCCAGGTCGGTCCCCCCCGCGAGCAGGCGCGCTTCAGGGTGCGAGCTGTACAGGTCGGCCAGGTCGGAGACGGTCAGCGGTACCAGGCAGCGCTTGTCGCCGCTGTTCAGCTCGCCGGTCTGGGTCGGGGCAATGGCCTTGAGGCGGCTGATGGTTTGCGCCTGCTGGCTATCGAACTGGTCGCGGCAGGGCTGGCGGCAGCTCTGCTCGGCAGCGTCGAGGATCGGTCGGTAACCGGTGCAGCGGCACAGGTTGCCAGCCAGGGCTTCCTGGGCCTGGTGCAGGTCGGGGCCGCTGCTGTTCTTTTGCAGGGCAAACAGTGACATGACGAAGCCGGGCGTGCAGAAGCCGCATTGCGATCCGTGGCAGTCTGCCATCGCTTGTTGAACGCTGTGCAATTGGCCCTGTTGTTTGAGACCCTCGACGCTGATCAGTTGCTTGCCGTGCAGCGACGACACAAAGGTCAGGCACGAATTGAGGCTGCGGTAGCGCAGGCTGTCGTTGCCTTGGTCGTCCTGGCTCAGTTCGCCGACCACCACGGTGCACGCACCGCAGTCTCCACTGGCGCAGCCCTCCTTGGTGCCGGTTTTGCCCAGGTGCTCGCGCAGGTACTGCAGCACCGTCATGTTTGGGTCCAGGGCGTGCTCACTACGCAGCTCCTGGTTGACGAGAAACTGGATCACGGGGATGGCCTCGCAATGGTTTTATTGTTGTTGGGCGGACTCTAAGCAAGACCTGTCTAGCAGGTCAATATTTTTCTGACCCAAAGGTCAAGAAAATGCACATGTCCATGCCCAGCCGAACACACTGCCTCTATTCCAAGCATAGATCGCGCCGGGCGCGTGGCTGTCTGACAGGTCAAATAAACCACCTGGCCCCTCTGCGCGACTACCGCCCAAGTACGCTACAATTCGCCCCTTGTGCCCAGTTCAATGATTTTGAAGGAAAACCATGACGTTCAAGGCCCCGGACAGCCTCTCCGAGCAGATTGCCGATTACCTGGCCGAACGCATCATCCGCGGCGAGCTGGCGCCAGGCGAACGTATCCAGGAGCAGAAGGTTACCCAGGCGCTCAACGTCAGCCGCGGCTCGGTGCGCGAGGCACTGCTGATCCTCGAACGCCGCCATCTGGTGGCGATCCTGCCGCGCCGGGGTGCCCATGTGACCAAGCTGGACGAGCGCAGCGTTCGCAGCCTGTGCTCGCTGATGGGCGAGTTCTACATCCTGCTGGGCAATGCGGTTGCGCAAAAATGGCGCACCGAAGCCGACTTGCGCCCGTTTCTGGAGATCCAGCAGCGGCTGCAGCGTGCCCATGACCAGCTCGACATCAAGACCTTCGTCGCCGACAGTTTTGCGGTCATGCGTGCGGCCTATCCATTCGCCGACAACCCGTTCCTGCAGGAAACCGTGGAAAACCTGCAGCCGGCCATGAGCCGTGCCTATTACCTGTCGCTGGACCAGCGCCAGGCCAACATGAGCGACTATCTCGACCTGTTCGCCCGCCTGCTCGAAGCCGTGGTCTCCCGCGACCTGCCGCGCATTCGCGAGGTGCTCACCGCCTATGGCCAGCGCAGCTGCGAACTGGTGCTGGCGGCACTGGCCAGAGGCTGACCGATGCGCCTGAAGTGCATTCGCCTGGCCGGGTTCAAGTCGTTCGTCGACCCGACCACGGTCAACTTCCCCAGCAACATGGCGGCCGTGGTCGGCCCAAACGGCTGCGGCAAGTCCAATATCATCGACGCGGTGCGTTGGGTGATGGGCGAGAGTTCGGCGAAGAACCTGCGCGGCGAGTCGATGACCGACGTCATCTTCAACGGCTCCAGTGGGCGCAAGCCGGTCAGCCAGGCCAGTATCGAGCTGGTGTTCGACAACAGCGAAACCACCCTGGTCGGCGAGTATGCCGCCTACGCCGAGATATCGATCCGCCGCAAGGTTACCCGCGACGGGCAGAACAGCTATTACCTCAACGGCACCAAGTGCCGCCGGCGTGACATCACCGATATCTTCCTCGGGACGGGGCTGGGGCCGCGCAGCTACTCGATCATCGAGCAGGGCATGATCTCCAAGCTGATCGAGGCCAAGCCCGAGGAGTTGCGCAACTTCATCGAGGAAGCAGCTGGCATTTCCAAATACAAGGAGCGCCGCCGCGAAACCGAGAACCGCATCCGTCGCACCCAGGAAAACCTGGCGCGTCTGACTGACCTGCGCGAAGAGCTCGAGCGCCAGCTGGAGCGTCTGCATCGCCAGGCCCAGGCTGCCGAGAAGTACCGTGAGTACAAGGCTCAGGAGCGCCAGATGAAAGCGCGCCTGTCTGCCTTGCGCTGGCGAGGCCTGGACGAACAAGTCCGCCAGCGCGAGTCGGTGATCGGCGATCAGGGCGTTTCTCACGAGGCGCTGGTGGCCGAGCAGCGCAATGCCGATGCCAGCATCGAACGCCTGCGCGACGGTCATCACGAACTGTCCGAACGCTTCAACCAGGTGCAGGGCCGTTTCTACTCGGTTGCCGGTGACATCGCCCGGGTCGAGCAGAGCATCCAGCACGGCCAGCAGCGCCTGCGGCAGTTGCAGGACGACTTCAAGGAAGCCGAGCGCACACGCCTGGAAACCGAATCGCACCTGGGCCACGACCGTACCTTGCTGGCGACCCTGGGCGAAGAGCTGGCCATGCTCGAACCCGAGCAGGAAATGACCCAGGCGGCTGCCGAGGAAGCCGCTGCCGCGCTTGAAGAGGCCGAACTGGGCATGCACGGCTGGCAGGAGCAGTGGGACAGCTTCAACAGCCGTTCCGCCGAACCGCGCCGCCAGGCCGAAGTGCAGCAGGCGCGCCTGCAGCAACTGGAAACCAGCCTTGAGCGCCAGGCCGAGCGCCAGCGCAAGTTGGTCGAGGAGCGCGAGCAACTGGGCAGCGACCCGCAGGATGCCGCCATGCTCGAACTGGCCGAGCAGCTGGCCAGCAGCGAAATGCTGCTGGAAGAACTGCACCTCTGCGAAGAGCAGGTGATCGAGCGCCTGGAAAGCGCGCGCGAGCAACTGCAGCAGGCCACCCAGGCGCAACAGCAGGCACAGGGCGATCTGCAGCGCCTGGGCGGGCGCCTGGCCTCGCTTGAAGCCTTGCAGCAGGCCGCCCTGGAGCCGGGCGCAGGTGCTGCGCAATGGCTGCACGGCCAAGGGCTGGAGCAACAGCCGCGGCTGGCCGAAGGCTTGCGGGTGGAGCCGGGTTGGGAGCTGGCGGTAGAGACCGTGCTTGGTGCCGATCTGCAGGCCGTGCTGGTGGACGATTTCAACGACCTCGATTTTGCGGGCCTGGAGCAGGGAGAGCTGCGCTTGCTGCTGGCCGTCGGTGCGGGGGCGACGTTGCCCGGCAGCTTGCTGGAGAAGGTCGAGGGCCGTATCGACCTGGCACCTTGGTTGGGCCAGGTGAGGCCTGTGGAAGACCTTGCCCAGGCGCTGGAACAACGCGGGGCGCTCGGCGAAGGGCAGAGCCTGGTCAGTCGCGATGGCTACTGGGTCGGCCGGCACTTCCTGCGGGTACGCCGGGGTGGCGAGGCCGAAGGCGGCGTGCTGGCGCGCGGCCAGGAGATCGAACGCCTGGGCCAGGAACAACTGGAACAGGAAGCGGCGCTGGAACAGCTCGATCAACAGTTGCAGGCCCTGCGCGAGCAGCAGCTGGACCTGGAGGAGCAGCGCGAACAGTTGCGCCGCCGCACCCAGGATGAAAACCGCCTGCACGGCGAGCTGAAGGCCAGCCTTTCGGCCAGCCGCGCGCGCGCCGAGCAGGTCGAGCTGCGCCGCCGCCGCCTGCAGGAAGAGCTGGGCGAGCTGGAAGAGCAGCGCGCCCTGGAGCATGAGCAACTGGGCGAAGCCCGCCTGCTGCTGCAAGAGGCTCTGGAGCTCATGGCCCAGGACACCGAGCAGCGCGAACAGTTGATGGCCCGCCGCGACACCCTGCGCGAAAGCCTTGACCGGGTGCGTCAGGAGGCCCGTCAGCACAAGGACCACGCTCACCAGTTGGCGGTACGCCTGGGTTCGCTGCGTGCCCAGTACGATTCTACCCGCCAGGCTCTGGAGCGTCTGGAGCTGCAAGCTGCACGCCTGACCGAGCGCCAGGAACAACTGAGCCTGAACCTGGAGGAGGGTGAGGCCCCGCAGGAAGAGCTACGCCTGAAGCTGGAGGAGCTGCTGGAGCGGCGCATGAGCGTCGACGAGGAAATGCGCCTGGCTCGCCTGCACATGGACGAAGCCGACCGCGAACTGCGCGATGCCGAAAAGCGCCGCACCCAGGCCGAGCAGCAGGCCCAGTTGCTGCGCGGTCAACTGGAGCAACTGCGCCTGGAGTGCCAGGGCCTGGATGTGCGGCGCAAGACCCTGCAAGAGCAGTTGCTGGCCGACGGTTATGACCTGCAAGGCGTGCTCGCCACCCTGGAAGCCGAGGCCAGCGAGCAGGGTACCGAACAGGAACTGGAGCAGCTTGAGGCGCGCATCCAGCGCCTGGGGGCGATCAACCTGGCGGCCATCGAAGAATACGAGCAGCAGTCCGAGCGCAAACGTTACCTGGACGCCCAGGACGCCGACCTGGTCGAAGCGCTGGAAACCCTCGAAAACGTCATCCGCAAGATCGACAAGGAGACCCGCAACCGCTTCAAGGATACCTTTGATCAGATAAATGCCGGATTACAGGCACTTTTCCCAAAAGTTTTCGGTGGTGGCAGCGCTTATCTGGAACTGACGGGCGAAGATCTACTCGATACAGGGGTGACGATCATGGCGCGCCCCCCGGGCAAGAAGAACAGCACCATCCATTTGCTGTCCGGCGGCGAGAAGGCACTGACCGCTTTGGCGCTGGTGTTTGCCATCTTCAAGTTGAACCCCGCACCGTTCTGCATGCTCGACGAGGTCGATGCGCCGCTGGACGATGCCAACGTCGGGCGCTATGCGCGTCTGGTCAAGGAAATGAGTGAAAGCGTGCAGTTCATCTACATCACCCATAACAAGATTGCGATGGAGATGGCGGATCAATTGATGGGGGTGACCATGCATGAGCCGGGTTGTTCACGCCTTGTTGCGGTTGATGTGGAGGCGGCCATGGCCATGGTCGACGCTTGATGTACGACGATAGGGGCACATTCTGTAGCGAAATGCCCCCGCCGTGTGCGACAGACGGTGTAAAGTTGTCTTTGGTCGTGCTAGCTTAATGTCACTCGTTTTTTGCGTGGGTAAAACGCCTGTCAGAACATAGAGTTGGCGCCACGTGTTAAAGGGCTTTGAACCCTTTGTTTTCAAGCATATTTTTATAGAGGCACGGGATTACATGGAAATCGGTCTGCGCGAGTGGCTGATCGTTATCGGCATCATTGTTATTGCCGGGATTCTTTTCGACGGCTGGCGCCGCATGCGCGGCGGCAAAGGCAAGTTGAAATTCCGTCTGGATCGCAGTTATTCCAACCTGCCGGACGAAGAGGGTGGCAGTGCCGAGGTGCTCGGCCCGTCGCGAGTGCTCGATACCCACAAGGAGCCTGAGCTTGACGAAAGCGACCTGCCGTCGCTCAGCGCGTCTGCGCGTGATCGCGAGCGCGAGCCCAAGCCGGTCAAGGCCAGCAAGCGCGGCAAGCGTGCCAGTGCGGCTGCCGATGTGCAGCAGGGTGACCTGAACCTGAGCGCCGAGCAGCGCGAGCCCGACCTGTTTGCCGACAGCGATGACGACTTTGCCGCCGACAACAACCGTAGTAGCGGCGCAGCGCCTGCCAGCAGCAGCGTCAAGGAGTTGCCACCCGCTGAAGAGGTGCTGGTCATCAGCGTGATCTCCCGTGACGAGGGGGGCTTCAAGGGCCCGGCGCTGCTGCAGAACATCCTGGAAAGCGGCTTGCGCTTCGGCGAAATGGACATCTTCCACCGTCACGAGAGCATGGCCGGTCACGGCGAGGTGCTGTTCTCGATGGCCAACGCAGTCAAGCCTGGCGTGTTCGACCTGGACGACATCGATCACTTCAGCACCCGCGCGGTGAGCTTCTTCCTCGGCTTGCCGGGCCCACGTCATCCGAAACAGGCTTTCGACGTGATGGTTGCCGCGGCGCGCAAGCTGGCCCACGAACTGAACGGTGAGCTCAAGGACGACCAGCGCAGCGTGCT
Source organism: Pseudomonas sp. BP6 (assembly GCF_017875935.1). Classification (NCBI taxonomy): domain Bacteria; kingdom Pseudomonadati; phylum Pseudomonadota; class Gammaproteobacteria; order Pseudomonadales; family Pseudomonadaceae; genus Pseudomonas; species Pseudomonas sp. BP6. The sequence continues at coordinate 3,532,359 of NZ_JAGINI010000001.1, read as the reverse complement.
GACCGCCCAGACCATCGAGCACTATCGCCAGCGTATCGTCGAGTTCGAGCGCCGTGCGCTGACCCAGAAGCGCTGACAGATCCAGACGAAAGAGCAGCCTGAGGGCGTGCTGGCCGGTTCGGGTATCGTCGTTGCCTGTGCCGGCCTCTTCGCGGGTAAACCCGCTCCTACAGGTACATCACCGCCCTGGAGGTATGTGATGCCCTTGTAGGAGCGGGTTTACCCGCGAAGAGGCCGGCACAGTCAATAGACACCTGGAACCCCACGCACACCCCAAGCTGCTCTTTTGCTTTGCAAGAGAAGACAATCCCATGACCGCCGAATCCCGTATCCTCGAACTGCGTGCCGAGCTCGACCAGCACAACTATCGCTACTACGTGCTCGACGAGCCCAGCGTGCCCGATGCCGAATACGACCGCCTGTTCAACGAGCTCAAGGCGCTGGAAGCCGAACACCCGCACCTGGTAACCCCTGACTCGCCCACGCAGCGTGTAGGTGGAGCTGCCCTGGCGGCGTTCAGCCAGGTACGCCACGAAGTGCCCATGCTCAGCCTGGGCAACGCCTTCGAAGAAGCCGACCTGCGTGAGTTCGGCCGTCGCGTGGTAGAAGGCCTCGATCAGCCTGGCGCGGTCGACTACAGTTGCGAACCCAAGCTCGATGGCCTGGCCGTGAGCCTGCTGTACCGCGACGGGCAGTTGGTGCAGGGCGCCACCCGTGGCGACGGCACCACTGGCGAAGACATCAGCGCCAACGTACGCACCGTGCGCAACATCCCGCTCAAGTTGCAGGGTAAGGGCTGGCCGGCAGTGCTGGAGGTGCGCGGTGAGGTGTACATGAGCAAGGCCGGTTTCGACCGGCTCAATGCCGCCCAGGCCGAGGCCGGTGGCAAGACCTTCGCCAACCCGCGCAACGCTGCCGCTGGCAGCCTGCGCCAGCTGGATTCGAAAATTACCGCCAGCCGCCCGCTGGAGTTCTGCTGCTATGGCGTCGGCCAGGTGTCCGAGAGTATCGGCGACAGCCACATCGGCATCCTCGAGCAACTCAAAGTCTGGGGCCTGCCGATCAGCCGCGAGCTCAAGCATGCGGCCGGCATCGAAGAGTGCCTGGCCTACTACCGCGACATTGGCGAGCGCCGTAACAGCCTGCCGTATGAGATCGACGGTGTAGTGTTCAAGGTCAACAGCCTGGCCGCCCAGCGCGAGCTGGGCTTCCGCGCCCGTGAGCCGCGCTGGGCGATTGCCCACAAGTTCCCGGCCATGGAAGAGCTGACCGAGGTGCTGGACGTCGAGTTTCAGGTTGGCCGTACGGGGGCGGTAACGCCTGTGGCGCGCCTGCGGCCGGTCAAGGTGGCCGGTGTGACCGTGTCCAACGCCACCCTGCACAACATGGACGAAATCGCCCGCCTTGGCCTGCGCATTGGCGATACGGTGATCATTCGCCGGGCCGGCGACGTGATCCCGCAGGTGATGCAGGTGGTGCTGGAGCGTCGTCCGCAAGACGCCCGCCCGGTAGACGTACCAAGCGAGTGCCCGGTGTGTGGTTCGCAGGTCGAGCGTACCCAGCTGGTAAAGCGCAGCAAAGGCAAGGCAACCACCAGCGAAGGCGCAGTGTACCGCTGTGTTGGTCGCCTGGCCTGTGGCGCCCAGCTCAAGCAGGCGATCATTCACTATGTATCGCGCCGTGCCATGGACATCGACGGCCTGGGCGAGAAGAGCGTCGAGCAGTTGGTGGATGAAGGCCTGATCGGCTCACCGGCTGACCTGTACAAGCTGCAGTTCGAGCAGATCGTCGGCCTTGAAGGCTTCGCCGAGGTGTCCAGCAAGAAGTTGCTCGATGCCATTGAAGCCAGCAAGCGCCCGAGCCTGGCGCGCTTCATCTACGCCCTGGGTATTCCTGATGTAGGCGAAGAGACCGCCAAGGTGCTGGCCCGCTCGCTGGGTAGCCTGGCCCGCGTCCAGCAGGCGCTGCCGCAGGTGCTCACCTACCTGCCGGACATCGGCCTGGAGGTTGCCTACGAGATCCACAACTTCTTTGAAGACGAGCACAACCAGAAGGTTATCCAGCAACTGCTCGACAGCGGTATGCAGTTGCAGGACGAAGGCGAGCTGGCCGCCGAGTTCGCTGCCAGCACTACCTTGGCCGGGATGATCGCCAAGCTCGACATCGCCTCCGTCGGCCCGACCGGTGCCGAAAAGTTGGTGGCCAAGCTCGACAGCCTGGACAAGATCATCGCCGCCGACGGCATTGACCTGCGCCAGGCCCTGGCGACCAAGCAGGCTGACGCGGTGCGCGAGTTCTTCAAGGACGAAGCGAACCAGAAGCTGGCGCGGGACATCGAGGCACAGCTGCTGGCGTTCGGCATGCACTGGGGCTGTGAGAAGAAGGTAGCCGAAGGCTTGCCGCTGGCCGGGCAGACTTGGGTCTTGACCGGGACGCTAGAGCGTATGAGCCGGGACATTGCCAAGGACAAATTGGAAAGCCTGGGGGCCAAGGTAGCCGGTTCCGTTTCTGGCAAGACCCACTGCGTGGTGGCAGGGCCTGGGGCAGGCTCCAAACTGGCCAAGGCTGCTGAGCTGGGTGTGAAGGTGCTGGACGAAGATGCCTTCGTTACCTTCCTGGCTGAGCAGGGCATAGCGGTCTAGGCATCCGCGGCCCCTGTGGGAGCGGGCGTGCCCGCGAACACCGGCGTAGCCGGTGCCATCCATCGCGGCGCCTGCTTCGCGGGCAAGCCCGCTCCCACAGGGACGGTGCTGCTTGCGACATTCAAGCGGTGCCCGTAGGAGCGGGTTTACCCGCGAATGGGCCCGTCCAGGCCGCCTCGACCCTGACAAGTCATTGAGAAATGATGACTTTTTCTGCCGCAGTGGTTGTATCTGCCCCAAAGACCGGTACAATGGCGCCACTCGCTGCTCAGCGAGGCATGTAGTGGTGGCCCCATCGGTCCCCCCGCATTGATTACCCGTTAACCTGGTCAGGCCCGGAAGGGAGCAGCCATAGCGGGAACATCGAGTGCCGGGGTGTGGCTGGTGGGGCCGCCTCCATTTTCGGGGTCGGAAAACCTCAATCTATAACGAACGCTTTCGTTCTTTCCTGCTTTTCGCCCAGTGCTCCCGCCGCCGACAGCTTCATCAGCCGCTGAAATTTCGGGCATGCCAGATGATCTTTCTCAGGGCATTGCGCTGCATGGCGCAACCCCTTGCTCATGGCCTGCAAGCGCCTGATCCGCGCGTCAAGCTCGTCTGCCTTGGTATTCAGCTTCTGCCGGTCGACCTGCAGGTCCACCAGCATCGCCCCCACTTCATCCAGCGAAAACCCTGCAGCCTGCCCCAGGGCGATCAGCGCCAGCCTGTCCGCCACATCGGCTGCAAACTGTCGTCGCTGGCCGCGCCCGGCCAGGGACTTGAGCAAGCCTTTCTTCTCGTAGTAGCGGAGTGTCGATGCAGGTACGCCTGTGCGTTTGGCGACGTCGGCAATGTCCATTTCGGGTCCTTGACTTGAAGTTGACTTCAACTTCTATGCTGCGCGGCATGGGTAATGACCGTCAACTTTCGAGGGCTTGTTCAATGACGTTTACTTCAATGTTTTTAGCTGCGTTGCCGATTGGCATCGGTGCCACTGTAGTGATGGACCTGTGGGGGCTGCTGCTGAGGCGGTTGGGTGTGGCAACGCTGAACTTTGCCATGGTCGGGCGTTGGGCGGGGCACCTGCTAGGTGGGCGTGTTTCGCACCAAGCGATTGCCAAAGCGGAACCGGTGCGAAATGAGTTGGCGTGGGGATGGGTGATTCACTACGCCACCGGCGTGCTTTTCGCGATGCTGCTGCTTGTGATCGTGGGGGAGGGCTGGTTGCGATCGCCTACTCTTTTATCTGCGGTAGTTGTGGGTGTGGGTACAGTCGTGGCGCCGCTGTGCTTCATGCAGCCGGCCATGGGGGCAGGGTTCTTTGCGTCCAGAACGCCGACACCTGCGCGGAACTGCCTGAAGAGCCTGGTCACGCATTTTGTGTTTGGTGTGGGGTTGTTCTTGAGTGCGTATTTACGGGCTTTGGTGTGAAGACAGGGATCCCGATTACAGTAAGCACATGATCAGAGTGCCCACTTTTAAGATAGGTCTGATAACAGTCTAGGAAAGCCCCTACGCGTCAGGCAGGCATAGCGAATTATCCTACGTGTTCCGTCGACTCCCGTCTGATTGTCCCGGTCAACCTCGCCCACTAGGCTTTCGCGGTCGCTGTCAGTTCAGCGATCGGGTGTGGAAGCCTGGGTGGTTTGGCGGCTGTCGATATGACAGTTGTGCGTGGGAGGCCTTCGGGCCTGCCGGGTTTGCCATACCCCTGGTCTTCCACCCCGCGTACAACTGTCACCCTAAGTGTGGAAGCGAAAGGGTGCTCTCAGCCCGGTATGGTGAACTCATGAAAAAACTGGTCCCCGATCCGCCCCACGTCTTCGATCTTCCCCAAGGCAAATCCCTTTCCCGCGCGATCAGCGAAGGCATCGTCCCGATGGAGTTCGCGTTGATGAATGTGTCCCACTACCTGATGTTCGCCTACAGCGATAGCCGGCGGGCGCTTGAGCGTATTCAGGACGAAGAAACCAGGCAGTTGTTGGAGCATGGGTTGCGGGCCATGCAGATTGCCTGGGGGCAGGCGGATGCTGTCAGCGTGGCGTTTGAACGTAAAGGCCGGTGACGTTGAGTTTGTGATAGAGATTGTGAGTGTGCCGCACAACGCTGTGGGAGCGGGCGTGCCCGCGAAGAATATAGCGCGGTGGATGGCACGGGCTTCGCCCGTGTTCGCGGGCAAGCCCGCTCCCACAGGGATGGACTGCCCCCAAGAAGTTGGACACCAATCCAACCCTTGGGAGCAGTCCAGGGATCGCGCCAGCTTTTAGAAATTGAGCAAGACAGTTGCTCCCACAGTGTTTGCGCAAGCGTTCGCGAAATGAGCAGGGCCGTTAGTTGCGCTGGCTGTGTGCCGGCATTTTGCTGGATATTTCGGGCCGGGCCACAGACATACTGTCCGGGTCGCCCCTCCCTTCATACCGCTGCAAAATCCGCTCGATCTCCCCCGACTGCTTCATTCTTACCAACGCCCGCAACAGCCCTTGTGTCGGTATCGCCGGATCGTTGCGCACCATGCACCCCAAATCCTGTTCGTCCAGCACCGCCAGTGTTTGCAGCTGCTGCTCCGCTGGCAATCCCTGGTTGAACCACTGCAACGACAACTGGTTGCTCACCGCATGGCGGTACCGGCCGGCCTGCAGCTTTTGCAGCACCAGCAACTGGCTGCGGCTGTCCTCACGGTGCAGCTGGCCGTTGTCCAGCAGTGGTTGCAGGGTTGAATAGGTGTAGCCCAGCACCGTGCCGATCGCCTGGGGTGGCAGTCGCTCCGGGGGTGTCGGGGTGCTGTCGCCAGCGCGGCCAACCAGCACGTCGCGCTGATGAATCAGCGGGATACTCCACACAAAATCCCTTGGACGGTCGTTGAGCCATTGGGTACTCACGTAGCAACGGACATCTATGTCGCCGCTGCTCATCGCCTCCTCCAGACGCAGGCGGGCCATGACGTGAAACTCGGGGCGAACGCCCACCTCCCTGGCAACGGCTTGCATCAGGTCGTGAAGCAATCCCTCCACTGGCTGATCGTCTTCGATGCGCACCAGCGGCATGCTCCAGCTCTCGGCTACGGAAAAGCGTAGCACCGGCTGGTCAGCCAGGCTGTGGGTAGACCACAGCAGTAACAGGGCCAGCAGACTTCGCAAAGGCAATCCTCCCTGGACAATGCGTCATTCCAAGCTTAGACGACTCGCGCAGGGTGCAATTTTGCCCCCGCTCCGCTAGCATTAGCGATCTTCCGCTCGATCAGGCTACGATGGTTTTTCGATGAGTTATCAGGTTCTTGCACGAAAATGGCGTCCGCGCTCGTTCCGCGAAATGGTCGGCCAGACCCATGTGCTCAAGGCCTTGATCAATGCCTTGGACAACCAGCGCCTGCACCATGCCTACCTGTTCACCGGTACCCGCGGCGTGGGCAAGACGACCATCGCCCGTATCATCGCCAAGTGCCTGAACTGCGAAACCGGCATCACCTCCACGCCCTGTGGCACCTGTTCGGTGTGCCGTGAAATCGACGAAGGCCGCTTCGTCGACCTGATCGAGATCGACGCCGCCAGCCGCACCAAGGTCGAGGACACCCGCGAACTGCTCGATAACGTGCAGTACGCCCCCAGCCGTGGGCGCTTCAAGGTCTACCTGATCGACGAAGTGCACATGCTCTCGACCCACTCGTTCAACGCCTTGCTCAAGACGCTGGAAGAGCCGCCGCCCTACGTCAAGTTCATCCTCGCCACCACCGACCCGCAGAAGCTGCCGGCCACCATCCTGTCGCGCTGCCTGCAGTTCTCGTTGAAGAACATGAGCCCGGAGCGGGTGGTGGAGCACCTCAGCCATGTACTGGCCGCCGAGAACGTGCCGTTCGAGGAAGATGCCCTGTGGCTGCTGGGTCGTGCGGCCGATGGCTCCATGCGTGATGCCATGAGCCTGACCGATCAGGCCATTGCTTTTGGTGAAGGCAAGGTGCTGGCCGCCGATGTGCGTGCCATGTTGGGTAGCCTCGACCATGGCCAGGTGTATGGTGTCTTGCAGGCACTGCTCGAAGGCGATGCCAGGGCTTTGCTGGAGGCCGTGCGTAACCTGGCCGAGCAAGGGCCGGACTGGTCGGGTGTTCTGGCCGAAATGCTCAATGTGCTGCACCGTGTAGCCATTGCCCAGGCGCTGCCCGACGCGGTAGACAACGGCCAGGGTGATCGCGAGCGGGTGTTGGCACTGGCTTCGGCGCTGCCGGCCGAGGATGTGCAGTTCTATTATCAGATGGGCCTGATTGGCCGCCGTGACCTGCCCCTTGCGCCGGACCCGCGCGGCGGCTTCGAGATGGTGCTGCTGCGCATGCTGGCGTTCCGCCCGGCCGACACGGACGACGCGCCGAAGCCGGTGCTAAAGCCAGTGGGGATCAGCCAGGCCACAGCTGATCCTGCAGCGCAGGTGGCAGCCCCGGCGTCGGTCGCGCTTTCATCGCCTGTCGCCGCCGTGCCGGCGGAACCGGTAGCGCAAGTGCCGCAACTGGAGGTGCCTGCCCCCGCGACGGTTGACCATGAGCCGGAGGCCGAGCCAGACGTTGAGCTGAAGGCCGAAGCCGAGGCCATCTCCGTACCTGAGCCTGTCGCCGAAGTGGTCGACCTGCCGTGGGAAGAACCTGCAGTTGCACCTGCGCCTTTAGCGGCTGAACCTGCGCCTGCCCCGGCTCCTGCGCCCGAGCCCGAGCCTGTTGCCCCGGTGGCGCCCGCACAGGCTACCCCAGCGCACGACGAGCCGCCCTTCGACCCGTCCGCCTACGCTGCCGTGGGGATGGACCGCGACGATGAGCCACCGCTGGACGAAGACTATTACGGCGGCGAAAGCGATCCGGCAGGTTTCAGCTACCTGGACGAGTTGGCCGAACATGTTCAGGAAGACGTCTCCAAACCGGCTGCCGAACCGTTGCCGGCAGCCAAACCGGCTACCGGCCTGGCCCTGCAATGGCTGGAATTATTCCCACAGTTGCCTGTGTCCGGGATGACAGGCAACATCGCGGCAAACTGTACGCTGATTGCCGCCGAGGGCGACGACTGGCTGCTGCATCTGGATCCAGGCCAGGGGGCGCTGTTCAACGCAACCCAGCAGCGGCGCCTGAACGAAGCGCTCAACCAGCACCTGGGGCGTACGCTGAACCTGCGCATCGAGCTGATCCTGCCCGAGCAGGAAACCCCGGCTCAGGCCGCGGCACGCAAGCGCGCCGAGCGCCAGCAGGATGCAGTCGCTTCGATCGAGCAGGATCCGTTGATCCAGCAGATGATCAAGTTGTTCGGCGCCAAGGTGCGGCAGGATACTATTGAGCCTGTAGAAGCCCTGGCCAGTCAGGGCCAGTAACGGATAACCATGCGGCCGGCCCGGTGCCGGGCCGCATCACATGACCCAATCGAGGTATACCCCATGATGAAAGGTGGCATGGCCGGCCTGATGAAGCAGGCCCAGCAGATGCAGGAAAAAATGCAGAAGATGCAGGAAGAACTGGCCAACGCCGAAGTCACTGGCCAGTCCGGTGGCGGCCTGGTGAGCGTGGTGATGACCGGTCGTCACGACGTCAAGCGCGTCAGCATCGACCAGAGCCTGATGTCGACTGATGAAGACGACAAGGAAGTGCTGGAAGACCTTATTGCCGCTGCGCTGAACGACGCAGTGCGCAAGGTTGAGCAAAGCAGCCAGGAAAAGATGGGCGGCATGACCGCCGGCATGCAGCTGCCGCCGGGCTTCAAGATGCCGTTCTAAGGCATTGAGGTACTCAAAAACGCCGCTGATATCAGCGGCGTTTTTTTGCGTAGATTTCACCCAACTGCGGTCTGCTTTTTTATGTCGGGTGCAACTGTTGTGCTCGAACTTTGAAATTTTGCACGATCACTGTGGGAGCGGGCATGCCCGCTCCCACAGTGATCACACTGGCTTTCCAGTTTTGTGCAAGGCAGTTGCTTCTATCATAAAACTGCAGGCCGCGTAGACTTGGGGTGACCTGATTTGACGCCACCGCCCCCGCTGGGTATAAACCGCCTCTTATTGAATTGTCAGGCCTTTCCCATGAGCTTCAGCCCCCTCATCCGCCAACTGATCGATGGCCTGCGCATCTTGCCAGGCGTTGGCCAGAAAACCGCCCAGCGCATGGCCCTGCAACTGCTCGAGCGCGACCGCAGTGGCGGGCTGCGCCTGGCTCAGGCCTTGACCCAGGCCATGGAAGGGGTAGGGCATTGCCGCCAGTGTCGCACCCTCACCGAGCAGGAGCTGTGCCCGCAGTGTGCCGACCCGCGCCGTGACGACACACAGCTGTGCGTGGTCGAGGGGCCGACCGATGTGTATGCGGTGGAGCAGACTGGCTACCGTGGCCGTTACTTCGTGCTCAAGGGGCACCTGTCGCCGCTGGATGGCCTGGGGCCTGAGGCGATCGGTATTCCGCAGCTGATGGCGCGGATCGAAGAGCAGGGCACTTTTACCGAGGTGATCCTGGCGACCAACCCGACGGTGGAGGGGGAGGCGACGGCGCATTACATTGCCCAGTTGCTGAGCGAGAAGGGCTTGGTGGCGTCTCGCATTGCCCATGGTGTGCCGCTGGGCGGTGAGCTGGAGATGGTGGACGGCGGTACCTTGGCCCATGCCTTTGCAGGGCGCCGGCCCATTTCGCTCTGATTCATTGGGGCCGCTTGGCGGCCCATTCGTGGGTAAACCCGCGCCTACAAAAATGCGCGGCCTTTGTAGGAGCGGGTTTACCCGCGAATGGGCTGCAAAGCAGCCCCAAAAGCCCACTCAGTACTCGCTGAGGGAAAACTCGGTCAGGCAGAAGGTAGGTACCCCGGCCGCCTGCAGTCGACGCGAGCCGTCCAGTTCCGGCAGGTCGATGATCGCCGCCGCCTCGAACACCTGCGCCCCGGTACGACGCACCAGGTTGGCCGCCGCCAGCAGCGTACCGCCAGTAGCAATCAGGTCATCGAAGATCAGCACCGAGTCGCCTTCACACAGGCTGTCGGCATGCACTTCCAGGAAGGCCTCGCCGTACTCGGTCTGGTAACCCTCGCTCAACACGTCAGCCGGCAGCTTGCCCTGCTTGCGGAACAGGATCAGCGGCTTGTTCAACTGGTGGGCGATGATCGAGCCGATCAGGAAACCCCGCGCGTCCATGGCGCCGATGTGGCTGAATTCCGCCTCGACATAGCGCTCGATGAACTGGTCGGCCACATAGCGCAGCCCGCGTGGCGACTGGAATAACGGGGTAATGTCGCGGAAGATCACACCCGGTTTGGGGAAGTCCACTACCGGGCGGATCAGGGCTTTGAGGTCGAAGGCGTCGCTGTGCATTGTTGCGGGTATCCTGGGAAAACGAATGCCCAAGTATACCCGCTAAAGACTGGCCTCAGGCCTCGATTGCACCACCGGCCAGCGCGCACAGCTGGATCGGGTCGAGGATGTGCACTTCCTTGCCCTCGGCGCGCAGCAGGCCATTCTGCTGGAAGCGGGTGAACACCCGCGACACGGTTTCTACCGCCAGGCCAAGGTAGTTGCCGATTTCGTTGCGCGACATGCTCAGGCGGAACTGATTGGCCGAATAGCCGCGAGCGCGGAAGCGCGCCGACAGGTTGACCAGGAAGGTGGCAATGCGCTCGTCGGCGGTCTTTTTCGAGAGCAGCAGCATCATTTGCTGGTCGTCGCGGATTTCGCGGCTCATTACCCGCATCAGCTGGCGGCGTAGCTGTGGCAGTTGCACCGACAGCTCGTCCAGCCGCTCGAAGGGGATTTCACACACCGAAGTGGTTTCCTGAGCCTGGGCCGATACCGGGTAGGCCTCGGTATCCATGCCCGACAGGCCGACCAGCTCGCTGGGCAGGTGAAAGCCCGTGATCTGCTCTTCGCCGCTGTCGCTGAGGCTGAAGGTTTTCAGGGCCCCGGACCGTACTGCGTAGACCGAGCCAAAACTGTCACCCTGGCGGAACAGAAACTCGCCTTTCTTGAGCGGCCGCCCGCGTTTGACGATTTCATCCAGTGCGTCCATGTCTTCCAGGTTCAGCGAAAGAGGCAGGCACAGGGGGGCCAGGCTGCAATCCTTGCAATGGGCCTGGTTGTGTGGGCGCAGTTTGACTGGCTCGGACATTTGAATCGATCCTTGTGGGAAAGCACACATAAGTCGTAAGGGTAACTCACGACACAGGGTGTAGGCCAGTGTGCGCGATGATGGTGCGCGCTGGCGAAACCCCGGCAGGTGGCCTGCCGGGAGTCCATGTGTGCTCATAGTGTGCCTGACAAGGAAGCTTGTCCATGCGGTTGAACGCCTTGTTTTTCAGATCACTCGCGAGAAGCGCTGGCGGTTGTGCATCGTCAGGTAGGCGTCGAACACCATGCATACCGAGCGCGCCAGCAGCCGGCCGGCGGGCAGGATGCGAATGCCCTTGTCGTCCAGGCTGATCAGGCCGTCGCGCTGCAAGGTCAGCAGCTCGGGCCAGAGGTCGTTGAAGTAACCGCGAAAATCCAGGGTGAAAGCCTGTTCGATGGGTTCGAAATCCAGCTCGAAATGGCAGATCAGTTGCTGGATCACCGCCCGGCGTATGCGATCGTCGTGGTTGCACAGGAAGCCGCGCTGGGTGGCCAGTTGGGCGTTGGACAGGCTGTCCTGGTAGGTGCTGAGGTCACTGCTGTTCTGGCAGTACAGGTCGCCGATCTGGCTGATCGCCGACACTCCCAGGCCAATCAGGTCGCAATGCCCGTGGGTGGTGTAGCCCTGGAAGTTGCGCTGCAAGGTGCCTTCTTCCTGGGCAATGGCCAGTTCGTCGTCGGGCAGGGCGAAATGGTCCATGCCGATGTAGCGGTAACCGGCGGCGGTCAGTTGGTCGATGGTGGCGTGCAGCATCTCCAGCTTGGCGGCGGCGCTGGGCAGGTCGTTGCTGTCGATGCGGCGTTGCGGCATGAAGCGCTCTGGAAGATGGGCATAGTTGAACACCGACAGGCGGTCGGGCTGCAGGCGGATCACCTCTTCGACGGTACGGGCAAAGCCTTCCGGGGTTTGCTTGGGCAGGCCGTAGATCAGGTCGAGGTTGACCGAGCGAAACTGTAGCGTGCGGGCAGCCTCGATCAGGGTGCGGGTCTGCTCCAGGCTCTGCAGGCGGTTGATCGCGCGCTGCACGGCCGGGTCGAGGTCCTGCACGCCCAGGCTGACGCGGTTGAAGCCCAGTTCGCGAAGCAGGCCCATGGTCGACCAGTCGGCTTCGCGGGGGTCGATCTCGATGCCGTAGTCGCCGGAATCGTCGTCCAGCAGGTGGAAGTGCTGGCGCAGGGTGGCCATCAGCTGGCGCAGTTCCACATGGCTGAGGAAGGTTGGTGTGCCGCCGCCAAAATGCAGCTGTTCCACACGTTGTTTAGGGTCCAGGTGGCAGGCGATCAACTGGATTTCCTGCTCCAGGCGCTGCAGGTAGGGCGCGGCGCGCGCGCGGTCCTTGGTGATGACCTTGTTGCAGGCGCAGTAGTAGCAGATGTTGGCGCAGAACGGCACATGCACGTACAGCGACAGCGGGCGCACGGCCCGTCGGCTCTCGCGCAGGGCGTTGAGCAGGTCGAACGAACCCACCTCGCTGTGCAGTTGCACGGCGGTTGGGTAAGAGGTGTAGCGTGGCCCGGCGAGATCGTAGCGGCGGATCAGGTCGGTATCCCAACGTAGTTCGTCGAGCATGAGGGTAGTCCCCGGAAAGAGCAGCAGTGCACCGGAGTCTATGGCCGTCTGTAGGAAACTGTGTTGATTTGTATCAAGGGCATTGGGTCCGCAGAGCGGCCCCGTCAATGCCCCATCAGCCAGTGCTGGTGTGGGCCCGGCAGGGTCCAGACACCGAACAGCATCACCAGCACACCGCCCGCCACACGCACGCTGCGTCGTCGCAACAGGGCGTTTACCCGTTCGGCAGCCAGCCCGGTTGCCAGCAACACTGGCCAGGTGCCCACCCCGAACGCCAGCATCAACGCTGCGCTGTAGCCGGCATTGCCCTGGCTGGCCGCCCACAGCAGGGTGCTGTACACCAGCCCGCACGGCAACCAGCCCCATAGGGCGCCCAGCAGCAATGCCCGGGGCAGGCTGGACACCGGCAGCAAGCGCGACGTCAGCGGCTGGATATGCCGCCACAACCCGCGGCCAAGCGCCTCGATACGGGTCAGCCCGCTCCACCAGCCGGCCAGGTACAGGCCCATGGCAATCAGCAGCAGCGCCGCAGCCACCCGCAGCGCCAGCGCTGCCGGGCTGCTGGCCACGGCCCAGCCTGCCAGGCCCAGCAGCAGGCCGGCGCAGGCATAACTGAGAACGCGCCCGAGGTTGTAGGCCAGCAGCAGGCGCAGGCGCCTGCCACGTTGTTCGGGCGGTATTGCCAGGGTCAGGGCCCCCATCAGGCCGCCACACATGCCCAGGCAGTGGCCGCCACCCAGCAGGCCAAGGACCAGCGCCGAGCCAAGGGGAAGCAGGTCAGGCACGTGGAGGTGGTTCCTTGTCGGTGTCGGTTGGGGCGTCGTCGGGCTTCACGGCAGCCTGGTGGCGCGGGTCCTGATCGTCGAACAGGATGCTGTGGGCGGGGCCTTCAAGGTCGTCGTACTGGCCGCTGTCTACCGCCCAGAAGAAGATGTACACGGCCACGCCGACCAGCAGCAGGGCTGCCGGAATCATGACATAGAGGGCGGGCATGGCGACTTCCTCCCGGATAAAGGGGCTTCGTGGGGCAGCGGGCCCAAGGCCACTGGCATACGGGTCAGGCGCAGGGCATTGAGCACCACGATCAGCGAGCTGACCGACATGCCGATGGCGGCCCACACCGGCGTGATCCAGCCGAGCGCGGCAAACGGCAACATCAGGCCATTATACAGGGTCGCCCACAGCAGGTTCTCGAGGATGTTGCGCCGCGTTCGACGGGCCAGGTCGAAGGCCTGCACCAGCGCTTGCAGGCGGTTGGACAGCAGTACGGCATCGGCGCTGGTCTTGGCAAGGTCGGTGGCGCTACCCATGGCGATGCTGATGTCGGCGGCGGCCAGCACCGGCACATCGTTGACACCGTCGCCAAGCATCAGCACCTTGCGCCCCTGCGCCTGCAGGGCTTTCAGCCGGTCAAGTTTGTCGTCTGGCCGCAGGCCGCCAATGGCCTGGTCGATGCCCAGTTGTGCGGCCACTTCGGCAACCATCGGCGAGCTGTCGCCCGACAGCAGCAGCGTGCGCCAGCCACGTGCCTTGCAGGCAGCGAGCAGGGCAGGGGCATCGTCGCGCAGACGGTCGTCCAGGCCAAACCAGGCCAATGGCCCCTGGCGGTCGCCCAGCAGCAGCCATTGGCCGCGAGGCTCCGGCACGGCGGGGGGCTGCGCGCCGCTCAAGGCGCAGACGAAGGTGGCCTGACCAATGCGCAGGCGCTGCCCGTCCACCAGCCCTTCCAGGCCCAGGCCAGGTACGGTCTGCACATCATCGGCAGGCGTGGCGGTACGGCCGAAGGCGCGGGCGATGGGGTGTTCGGAGCGGTTTTCCAACGCGGCGGCAAGGGCCAGGCAGCGGTCGGCTGCCTGGTTGCCGAGCGGGCGAATGCTGCGCAAGGTCAGGCGGCCTTCGGTCAGTGTGCCGGTCTTGTCGAAGATTACCGTGTCGATCTGATTCAGGCCTTCCAGCACATGACCGCGGGTCACCAACAGGCCGAGCTTGTGCAAGGTGCCGGTGGCGGCCGTAAGCGCAGTTGGCGTGGCCAGCGACAGCGCACAGGGGCAGGTCGCCACCAGCATCGCCAGCACGATCCAGAACGCCCGCGTCGGGTCCAGGTGCCACCACCACAGGCCGATGGCAACGGCGGCCAGCAGCGAAAACAGCAGGAACCACTGCGAGGCACGGTCGGCAATTTCCGCCAGGCGCGGTTTTTCGGTCTGTGCACGCTCCAGCAGGCGGACGATGGCCGACAACCGTGAATCGTGACCGAGGGCTTCGACTTCCACGTTCAGGGTGCTTTCGACATTCAACGTGCCGCCGGTGACCCGCTCGCCCACCTGGCGGGGTTGTGGCAGGTATTCGCCGGTCAGCAGTGATTCGTCGACGCTGGAGCGGCCTTCTACGATACGCCCGTCGGCCGGGATTACCGCGCCTGGCAGCACTTGCACGGTGTCACCGCAGCGCAGTTCGCCAAGGAGGATGCGCTCGCTGCGGCCGATGGCGTCCAGGCGCAGGCACGAGGCCGGCAGCAGGTTGACCAGCTGGGCAGTGGCCGCAGCCGTGCGTTCTCGGGCTCGGCGTTCCAGGTAGCGGCCGGTGAGCAGAAACAGGGCGAACATGCCCACCGTGTCGAAATACAGCTCGCCGCTGCCGGTGATGGCCGTCCAGATGCCGGCGCCGAAGGCCAGGCCAATGGCCAGCGACACTGAAACGTCCATGGTCAGGTGGCGGGTGCGCAGGTCGCGTGCCGCGCCTTTGAAGAACGGCGCGCAGCTGTAGAACACGATGGGGATGGTGAGGAACAGTGCCACCCAGCGCAGAATGGTGTGCAGTTCGGGCGACAGGTCGATGTTGAACTCCGGCCAGGTGGCCATGGTTGCCATCATCGCCTGGAACCACAGCAGCCCGGCCACGCCCAGGCGGCGCAAGGCGCTACGGTTCTCCCGGGCCAGCTGTTCGGTAGCCTGGTCGGGCTGATAGGGATGGGCGGCGTAGCCGATCTGTCGTAGCTCGGTGAGCAGGCGCGACAGCGGTAGCTGGTTGTCGTCCCAGTTCAGCAGCAGGCGGTGATTGGACAGATTCAGGCGCGCTTCGGCGACACCGGGCAGGTTGCGCAAGTGCTTTTCGATCAGCCAGCCGCAGGCGGCACAACTGATGCCTTCGACCAGCAGGGTGGTTTCGGCCAGCTCGCCCTGGTGGCGGACGAAGGTTTGTTGCACGTCGCTGCGGTCGTAGAGGGCCAGTTCGTCCTGCAGTTGCTTGGGCAGGGCTTCGGGGTTGGCGCTGTTGTCGCTACGGTGCTGGTAGTAATGTTCCAGGCCTCCAGCGACGATCGACTCGGCCACCGCCTGACAGCCTGGGCAGCAGAACTGCCGGGGCTGGCCGAGGACCACGGCGGTGAAGCGGCTACCGGTGGGGACGGGCAGGGCGCAGTGGTAGCAGGGGGTGGGTTGGGTCATAGGGCAGACACTGCTCAGGCAGATAGGAAACCCTGTGGGAGCGGGCGCGCCCGCGAATGCGTCAGACCTGGAAATACCTTTGCCTGAGCTATCGCATTCGCGGGCGTGCCCGCTCCCACAGGGATTTGCGGTGTTGCTACTGTTGGTGTTCGGCGCCTTGCAGTGCTTCATCACCCAGCTGCAAGGTCACACCATGCGCCACTTTTTCCTCTTCGAACAAGCGCCACACCTGGCCCCCTTCGCTACCCAGCAGTTCGACAAAGCGGCGCCCGTCGACCTTGTCTTCCAACTGCCCCACATAGCGCCCTGCTTCGACCCGGCTCAGTAGCACCTTGCGGTCCTTCTCTGGCTGGGTTGGCGAAATCAGGTTCAGCTCCAGGCTTTGCGGGTCGCTGTTACCGGTCAGGCGCAGGTCTGCTTCGCCGGTCAGTTCGTCCAGATGCACGCTGGCTTTCAGGCCCAGCTGCTGCGCCAGCAGCTCGCGGTCCAGCGAGCGGTTGATGCCCTTGCCGGCCTCGTAGTAGTTGTCGTTCACCAGGTTGTCCGGGTTGTGCACAGCGATGCTGACCATGGTCAGGCTCAGGCACACCGAGGTGGTAAGGATGCCGATGATGATCCAGGGCCAGAGGTGTTTGTACCAGGGGCTGGCGGCGGTGGCGGCAGGCATTGTGCGTTATCTCTCTTAGCGGATCTGTGGGCCGATGAAACGGCTCTTGGCTTCAACCTGGGCGTCACTGTCGTCGGCGCTCTTGAGGATGAAGGTGATTTCGTTGGTGGTTGATGGCAGTTTCTCGGGGGCGACCGACAGCTGCACGGGAAGGCTGACGATATCACCGGCTGCCACGCGGATTTCGCGTTGGCCTTCGAGCTTGAGGTCCGGCAGGCCGGCGGCGTCCAGCACGTAGACGTGATCGCGCTGGTCCTTGTTCATCACCTTCAGGCTATACACGTTCTCGATCCGCCCCTGGGCGTTTTCGCGGTACAGCACGCGGTCTTTGCTGACGTCGAAGCCGACCAGCGAACGGGTAGCGAAGGCCGTCGCCAGCCCGACCATCATCACCAGCAGTACCACGGCATAGCCGATCAGGCGCGGGCGCAGCATGTGGGTCTTCTGCCCGGACAGGTTGTGTTCGGTGGTGTAGCTGATCAGCCCTTTGGGGTAGTTCATCTTGTCCATGATGCTGTCGCAGGCATCAATACAGGCGGCGCAGCCGATGCACTCGATCTGCAGGCCGTCACGGATATCGATGCCGGTAGGGCAGACCTGCACGCACATGGTGCAGTCGATGCAGTCACCCAAGCCTTGGGCCTTGTAGTCAGCGTCTTTTTTTCGCGGCCCGCGGGTTTCGCCGCGGCGTGGGTCGTAGGACACGATCAGCGTGTCCTTGTCGAACATCACGCTCTGGAAGCGTGCATAGGGGCACATGTACACGCACACCTGTTCGCGCAGCCAGCCGGCGTTGCCGTAAGTGGCGAGGGTGAAGAAACCGACCCAGAAGTAGGCCCAGCCATCGGCCTGGCCCGTGAAGAATTCGATTGCCAGTTCACGGATCGGCGAGAAGTAGCCGACAAAGGTCATGCCGGTGACAAAGCCGATCAGCAGCCACAGGCTGTGCTTGGCGAATTTGCGCAGGAACTTGTTGCCGCTCATGGGGGCTTTGTCGAGCTTCATGCGCTGGTTGCGGTCACCCTCGGTGACCTTTTCGCACCACATGAAAATCCAGGTCCACACGCTTTGCGGGCAGGTGTAGCCGCACCACACCCGGCCGGCGAACACCGTGATGAAGAACAGGCCGAAGGCGGCGACGATGAGAATGCCCGAGAGCAGGATGAAGTCTTGCGGCCAGATGGTGGCGCCGAAGATGTAGAACTTGCGCTCGGGCAGGTTCCACCACACGGCCTGGTGACCGCCCCAGTTCAGCCACACGGTGCCGAAGTACAGCAGGAACAGTGCGGCACCACCGACCATGCGCAGGCGACGGAACAGGCCGGTGAAGGCGCGAGTGTAGATTTTTTCGCGGGAGGCATAGAGGTCGACGGAATCCTTCCCTTTGTTGGCGGGCGGGGTTACATCATGTACCGGAATTTGCTTGCTCATCATCAAGTCCCACGGCAGTGGAGAAACGCCGCGGCCAGTGCGTGCGGGCCGCAGTCTCGCGCAATCTGCTAGCGCTCTGCGGACCATGATACGCCGCTGATGGCAGTATGGGTTCGCACTGCGACCTTTAGTCGCGTTGGGTTCGTGGTATGAAACGTGTTATGGCGGGTGTCAATTGATCCAGGTCACTTGCCTGCGAGAAATGCTGTGCCAGTACCGGCCTCTTCGCGGGTAAACCCGCTCCTACAAGGATCCTGTGTAGGAGCGGGTTTACCCGCGAAGAGGCCAGGCCTGCCTTACTCAGCCTTGGCCGGTTCAGCCTGGTGCGACAGGCTGTAAACATAAGCCGCCAGCAAGTGCACCTTGTCGTTGCCCTGCAGCTGTTCCTGGGCCGGCATCTGCCCCTGGCGACCATAACGAATGGTCTGCTGCAACTGGGCAAAGCTCGAACCGTAGATGAACGCCTGTGGGTGGGTCAGGTTCGGTGCGCCCATGGCGGGCGTACCTTTGCCTTCCGGCCCGTGGCAGGCCACGCAGTTGGCAGCAAAGATCTTCTGCCCGTTCTCGACATCGGCTTTCGCGCCCTCAGGCAGTGTGCGACCATCGAGTTTGCTGACCACGAATGCAGCCACATCGGCCACGCCCTGGTCACCGATCACTTCGGCCCAGGCCGGCATCACGCCATGGCGACCACCCATGATGCTGGTCTTGATGGTTTCCGGCTCGCCACCCCAGCGCCAGTCATTGTCGGTGAGGTTGGGGAAGCCGAAGGCGCCCTTGGCGTCGGAACCGTGGCACACCGAGCAGTTGGAGGCGAACAGCCGCGCGCCCATTTTCAATGCCTGTGGGTCCTTGGCCACCTCCTCGATGGGCATGGCTGCGAACTTGGCGAAAATCGGCCCGAAGCGGGCGTCGGCCTTGGCCATTTCCTTTTCCCACTCGTGCACGCCGGTCCAGCCCGGCTGGCCGTTGGAAAACTCGGTCCGCTTGTCGTTATCCAGGTATGAATAGCCCGGCAGGACGCCTTTCCAGTTGCCCAGGCCCGGGTACAGCACCAGATAGCCGAGGGCGAAGATGATGGTGCCGACGAACAGCCAGAACCACCATTGCGGCAGCGGGTTGTCGTATTCCTCAATGCCATCGAAGGCATGCCCGACGGTTTCGTCGGTAACCTCTTCGCGCTGGCCCTTGCGGGTCGACAGCAGCAGCCAGGTCAACGAGAAGATGGTGCCCAGGGTCAGGACGGTAACGTACAGACTCCAGAAGGTTGTCATTGTTGTTTGCTCCCAGAAGCTTTTGCTTGCTCGACGTGCCGAGTGGCCTCGGGGTCATCCGCGAAGGGCAGTTGGGTCGCTTCGTCGAAGTCCTTTTTACGCCGTGGGTTGAATACCCACAGTGCCAGGCCCACGAAGGCCACCATCACCACGACGGTGCCCAGGCCGCGAATCATCCCGATATCCATCAGCGTCACCGTTTGCTCTTGATGATGGTGCCAAGACCCTGCAGGTACGCGACGATGGCGTCCATTTCGGTCTTGCCCTTGACCGCGTCACGTGCGCCGGCAATGTCGGCGTCGGTGTACGGGGTGCCGAGTGTGCGCAGCACTTCCATCTTCTTCGCGGTGTCTTTGCCGTCGAGCTTGTTCTCGACCAGCCACGGGTAGGAAGGCATCTTCGATTCCGGTACCACGTTGCGCGGGTTGTACAGGTGCGCACGGTGCCAGTCGTCGGAGTAGCGGCCACCGACGCGGGCCAGGTCCGGCCCGGTACGCTTGGAGCCCCACAGGAACGGATGGTCCCACACGCTCTCGCCGGCTACCGAATAATGGCCGTAACGCTCGGTTTCGGCACGGAACGGGCGGATCATCTGCGAGTGGCAGCCCACGCAGCCTTCGCGGATGTAGATATCACGGCCTTCCAGCTCCAGCGCGGTGCGCGGCTTCATGCCCTCGACCGGCTTGTTGGTGACGTCCTGGAAAAACAGCGGGACGATCTGGGTCAGGCCACCGACGCTCACGGCGATGACCATGAAGAAGGCCAGCAGGCCTATGTTCTTCTCGACGGCTTCATGCTTCATCAGTGCGCTCCCACAACGACGATCTTGGCGGCCTCTTCAGCCTGTGCCGGGTTGGCGGCACGTACGGTACGGAACACGTTGTAGGCCATCAGCAGCATGCCGCTGGCGAAGAACGCACCGCCCAGGGCGCGGACGATGTAGCCGGGGTGGCTGGCCTGCAGGGCTTCGACGAAGGAGTAGGTGAGGGTACCGTCATCGTTGATGGCGCGCCACATCAGGCCCTGGGTGATGCCGTTGACCCACATCGAGGCGATATACAGCACGGTGCCGATGGTGGCCAGCCAGAAGTGCGCATTGATCAGGCCGATGCTGTGCATCTGCTCGCGGCCGTAGAGTTTCGGGATCATGTGGTACACGGCGCCGATCGAAATCATTGCCACCCAGCCGAGGGCGCCGGCGTGGACGTGGCCGATGGTCCAGTCGGTGTAGTGCGACAGTGAGTTCACGGTTTTGATGGCCATCATCGGGCCTTCGAAGGTGGACATGCCGTAGAACGCCAGCGACACCACCAGGAAGCGCAGGATCGGGTCGGTGCGCAGTTTGTGCCAGGCGCCCGACAGGGTCATCATGCCGTTGATCATGCCGCCCCAGCTTGGCGCCAGCAGGATGATCGACATTACCATGCCCAGCGACTGCGCCCAGTCAGGCAGGGCGGTGTAGTGCAGGTGATGCGGGCCGGCCCAGATGTACAGGGTGATCAGTGCCCAGAAGTGCACGATCGACAAGCGATACGAGTAGATCGGTCGCTCGGCCTGCTTGGGCACGAAGTAGTACATCATCCCCAGGAAGCCGGTGGTGAGGAAGAAGCCCACGGCGTTGTGGCCATACCACCATTGGATCATCGCGTCGGTGGCGCCGGAGTAGGCCGAGTAGGACTTGAACAGGCTCACCGGCAGCGAGATGTGGTTGACGATGTGCAACATCGCGGTGACCACGATGAAGGCGCCGTAGAACCAGTTGCCGACATAGATGTGCTTGGTCTTGCGCTTGACGATGGTGCCGAAGAACACCAGGCCGTAGGTTACCCAGACGATGGCCAGCAGGATCGCCAGCGGCCACTCGAGCTCGGCGTATTCCTTGGTGGTGGTGTAGCCCATCGGCAGGGTGATCAGCGCACCGACGATCACGGCTTGCCAACCCCAGAAGGTGAAGGCGGCCATGCTGTCGGAGATCAGCCGGGTCTGGCAGGTGCGCTGCACCACGTAGTAGCTGGTGCCGAACAGCGCACAGCCCCCGAAGGCGAAGATCACCAGGTTGGTGTGCAGCGGGCGCAGGCGGCCGAAGCTGGTCCAGGGAAGGTCCAGGTTCAGTTGCGGCCACACCAGCTGCGAGGCGATGAAGACGCCGAGGCCCATGCCAAGGATCCCCCAGACCACCGTCATGATGGCGAACTGGCGGACGACCTTATAGTTATAAGCAGTCGGACTGATTGCTGTGCTCATTCTAAGGTTCCACGGTTTTGATGTTCTTGTTGGTCGAAAAATCGGCGCCAGTATTGATAACCGGCAAGGTTACCGCAACGCAACTTTGGTACGCCGACCCGTGTCCAGACCCGTTCACCGATGTCCCGCAGGGATCGGGTCTGGGCGATTGTACACAAATAAATATTTGTAATGTGTACCGTTTTTCACCTTTTTCTGATCGATCGGTCAAGCTTTTTCTGGGGCGGCGACAGGCCATGCGCCGCGTCTGCTCCGGTCCTTTCGGAGCGAAGCCCACTGAGGCAACAAGCTTAGTTGTGTTCGGTGGGGGTGCAAGGGAAGGGGACTGAGGCTGGTAGTGGGGCGGGGGGGTGCAAGGCTTGAGGGTTATGTGGGGCGGGGGGTGTAAGGTTTGGGGGGGTGATGGGGCGGGGGTGTAAGGTTTGGGGGTTGTGATGGGGCGGGGGTGTAAGGTTTGGGGGTTGTGATGGGGCGGGGGTGTAAGGTTTGAGTGTTGTGGTGGGGCAGAGATCGAGCGCCGCCCGCGCGGCGCTTCGCGGGTAAACCCGCTCCTACGTTTGTTTCGGGCCAATCCCTCCTGTGCCAGGCGCGCGCGACCGCCTTGTTTGTACGACGCGATATCGAGACATGCGCCAAGGCGGTCGCGCGCAAATCCCACAGGATTAATTGGCCTGAAACAAACGTAGGAGCGGGTTTACCCGCGAAGCGCCGCGCGGGCGGCGCTCGATCTCACAGGCGGCGAATGCCTTTCGGCGAACTCACTTGGCAAATCCCTTTCGGCGAACTCACTTGGCCGTCACAGTCTCAGCCGAACCATCCTGCGACAGGCTATACACGTAAGCCGCCAGCAGGTGCACCTTGTCATTCCCTTGGATCTCGGCCTGCGCCGGCATCTGCCCCTGGCGGCCATAACGAATGGTCTGCTGCAACTGGGCAAAGCTCGAGCCGTAGATGAACGCCTGCGGGTGGGTCAGGTTCGGCGCGCCCATGGCGGGCGTACCTTTGCCTTCCGGCCCGTGGCAGGCCACGCAGTTGGCAGCAAAGATCTTCTGCCCGTTCTCGACATCGGCTTTCGCGCCCTCAGGCAGTGTGCGGCCATCGAGTTTGCTGACCACGAATGCAGCCACATCGGCCACGCCCTGGTCACCAATCACTTCGGCCCAGGCCGGCATCACGCCATGGCGACCACCCATGATGCTGGTCTTGATGGTTTCCGGATCGCCGCCCCAGCGCCAGTCATTGTCGGTGAGGTTGGGGAAGCCGAAAGCGCCCTTGGCGTCGGAGCCGTGGCACACCGAGCAGTTGGAGGCAAACAGGCGGCTGCCCATTTTCAGCGCCTGCGGGTCCTTCGCCACTTCTTCTACGGGCATGGCGGCGTATTTGGCGAAGATCGGACCGAACCTGGCATCGGCCTTGTCCATTTCCTTCTGCCATTCGTTGGCACCGGTCCAGCCATTTTCATAGCCCGGCAGGATGCCTTTCCAGTTGCCCAGGCCCGGATAGAGGATCAGGTAGCCGACCGAGAACACCAAGGTGCCAACAAACAGCCAGAACCACCACTTGGGCAGCGGGTTGTCGTACTCCTCGATGCCGTCGAAGCTGTGCCCCATGGTCTCGTCAGTGGTGTTGTTGCTCTGGCCCTTGCGCGTGGCGAGCAGCAGCCAGGTCAGGCCAATCAGGCTACCGATGGTCAGTACGCTGATGTACGTACTCCAGAAGGTGGTCATTGCCCGTTACTCCTTTTTGCAGCAGGTTCCTGCCCGGCAGGGGGCAGGCGGTCGTCGACGAAGGGCAGCAGGCGCGCTTCGGCGAAATCACGGTCGCGGCGGCGGTTGAAGACCCACAGGGTGAGGCCGATGAAGGCAATCATCACCACCAGGGTGCCCAGCCCGCGGATCATGCCTATGTCCATTTCCATCGCACTCACCTCTTGTTCTTGATCGCAGTGCCGAGCACTTGCAGGTAGGCGACCAGTGCATCCATCTCGGTCTTGCCCTTGACTGCTTCACGGGCGCCGGCGATGTCGTCGTCGGTGTACGGCACGCCCAGGGTGCGCAGGGTGCGCATCTTGACGTCGGTGTGGCTGTTGTCGACCTGCTGGGCAACCAGCCACGGGTAGGACGGCATCTTCGACTCCGGCACCACGTTGCGCGGGTTGTACAGGTGCGCACGGTGCCAGTCGTCCGAGTAGCGGCCACCGACCCGGGCCAGGTCCGGCCCGGTGCGCTTGGAGCCCCACAGGAACGGGTGGTCCCACACGCTTTCACCGGCCACCGAGTAGTGGCCGTAACGCTCGGTTTCGGCGCGGAACGGGCGGATCATCTGCGAGTGGCAGCCTACGCAACCTTCGCGGATGTAGACATCGCGGCCTTCCAGTTGCAACGCGGTGTAGGGCTTCATGCCCTCCACCGGTTTGTTGGTGACGTCCTGGAAGAACAGCGGGACGATCTGGGTCAGGCCGCCGATGCTGACGGCAAATACCATCAGCAGGGCCATCAGGCCGACGTTTTTCTCGATGACTTCATGTTTCATCAGGCGTTTCTCCTCAAGCCAACTGGGCGTTCGCAGGGGCGACGTCAAGCGCTGGCGAACGCACGGTGCGCCAGGTGTTCCAGGCCATCAGGAACATGCCGCTGAGGAAGATCGCGCCGCCGACGAAGCGCACGACGAAGCCTGGGTGGCTGGCCACCAGGGTTTCCACGAACGAGTAGGTGAGCGTGCCGTCGCTGTTGACCGCGCGCCACATCAGGCCCTGGGCGATGCCGTTGACCCACATCGAAGCGATGTACAGTACGGTACCAATGGTGGCTAGCCAGAAGTGCGCATTGATCAGGCCGAGGCTGTACATGCGTTCTTTGCCGAACACTTTGGGGATGGTGTGGTACAGCGCGCCGATCGAAATCATCGCTACCCAGCCGAGGGCGCCGGCGTGGACGTGGCCGATGGTCCAGTCGGTGTAGTGGGACAGGGCGTTGACCGTCTTGATGGCCATCATCGGGCCTTCGAAGGTGGACATGCCGTAGAACGCCAGCGACACCACCAGGAAGCGCAGGATCGGGTCGCTGCGCAATTTGTGCCAGGCGCCCGACAGGGTCATCATGCCGTTGATCATGCCGCCCCAGCTAGGTGCCAGCAGGATCAGCGACATCACCATGCCCAGCGACTGCGCCCAGTCGGGCAGGGCGGTGTAGTGCAGGTGGTGCGGGCCGGCCCAGATGTACAGGGTAATCAGTGCCCAGAAGTGCACGATCGACAAGCGATACGAATACACCGGCCGTTCGGCCTGCTTGGGCACGTAGTAGTACATCATCCCCAGGAAGCCTGCGGTCAGGAAGAAGCCCACCGCGTTATGGCCGTACCACCACTGCACCATGGCATCGGTGGCGCCTGCGTAGACCGAGTAGGATTTGGTCAGGCTGACCGGCAGCTCCAGGTTGTTGACGATGTGCAGCAGTGCCACGGTCAGGATGAAGGCGCCGAAGAACCAGTTGCCGACGTAGATGTGTTTGGTGTTGCGCTTCATCAGCGTGCCGAAGAACACGATGGCGTAGCCCACCCAGACGATGGTGATCAGAATGTCGATCGGCCATTCCAGTTCGGCGTATTCCTTGGAGCTGGTGTAGCCCAGCGGCAGGCTGATGGCCGCCAGCAGGATAACCAGTTGCCAGCCCCAGAACGTGAACGCGGCCAGGCCCGGTGCGAACAGGGTGGTCTGGCAGGTGCGTTGCACCGAATAATAGGAGGTGGCGAACAGTGCGCAGCCGCCGAACGCGAAGATCACCGCATTGGTATGCAGGGGGCGCAGGCGGCCGAAGCTGGTCCAGGGGAGGTCGAAGTTGAGGGACGGCCAGGCGAGCTGGGCGGCGATGAAGACGCCGAGCCCCATCCCGACGATTCCCCACACCACCGTCATGATGGCGAATTGGCGGACCACCTTGTAGTTATAGGCGGTACTGCTGGTTGTGTTCATGTATGGGTTCCCATCCACGGTTATTTGGCAGGCTTTACAGCGAGGCAAGCATGATTAATGGGCAAAGTGCCGGTATTGACGGGGATCAATGGGCGAAGGTCGCAAATGTCCCAGGCTTGCGCTGCGATCCTCCGCGGGTTGAAGGTAAAGAGGGCTACAAAGGGTGCCTGATCCTGGCCCATGGCGCGGGCGCGCCGATGGACAGCGGGTTCATGGACGAAATGGCGCAAAGGCTTGCGGCTCTTGGGGTAGCGGTAGTGCGCTTCGAGTTCCCGTACATGGCCGAGCGCAGGGTTACCGGTGGCAAGCGGCCGCCGAACCCGCAGAAGGTGTTGCTTGAATGCTGGCGCGAGGTGTACCGGCAAGTGCGACCTTTGGTCGCGGGCAAGCTGGCCGTGGGGGGCAAGTCCATGGGCGGGCGCATGGCGAGCCTGCTGGCCGACGAACTGGGCGCGGATGCGCTGGTGTGCCTGGGCTATCCGTTCTACGCGGTGGGTAAACCCGAGAAGCCACGGGTAGAGCACCTGGCCGAGTTGAAGACACCGACGTTGATCGTGCAGGGCGAGCGGGATGCGCTGGGTAACCGCGAGGCGGTGGCGGGGTATGCGTTGTCGCCGGCGATCGAGGTGAGCTGGCTAGCGGCGGGGGACCATGACCTGAAGCCGTTGAAGGCTTCGGGGTTCAGCCATGAGCAGCACTTGCAGGCGGCGGCTGAAC
This sequence comes from Pseudomonas sp. BP6, assembly GCF_017875935.1. Lineage (NCBI taxonomy): Bacteria > Pseudomonadati > Pseudomonadota > Gammaproteobacteria > Pseudomonadales > Pseudomonadaceae > Pseudomonas > Pseudomonas sp. BP6. The sequence continues at coordinate 3,506,319 of NZ_JAGINI010000001.1, read as the reverse complement.
GCGTTGCTGACTTCCTGAAGGATTAGTGCTGGATTCTTCGCGGGTAAACCCGCTCCTACAAGGACCGCACAACATCGAAGCACCTGTAGGAGCGGGTTCACCCGCGAAGAGGCCGGCACAGGCCGACGCTTAGTCGCGGTACTCGCACAGGTAGGCAGTATCCACCGCCACTTTCAGCTGGAACTTGCTGTCGGCGGCAACATTGAACTTGTCGCCTGCCTTGAACGTTTCCCAGTTGTCGCTACCCGGCAGTTTCACGGTCAGCGCGCCCGATACCACATGCATGATCTCGCGCTTGGCAGTGCCGAATTCGTATTCGCCCGGAGCCATGACGCCGACGGTGGCCGGGCCTTCTTCGCCCGAGAATGCGATCGACTTGACGGTGCCGTTGAAGTACTCGTTGACCTGGAACATGGGCGACTCCTGAAAAGAGGTGGTGAAAAAGGGCTCGCCAGTATGCCCAAGCCCACAGGCCTCGTCATCTGCTTTCAGGGGCTGTTGGCGGGCAGGCTCAACGGTAATAGCCGCGCCGTGTTGCGCGCATCTTCCAGGGCCCTGTGCTGTTGCCCGCAAAAGTGCATGCCGGCCAGTTGCAGGGCGCCGTTCAGGCCGGTGGGGCGCTGCAGGTGGCGGGCCTTGGCAAAGCGTTGCTTGAGATTGATGTGCGGCAATGTGCGCAGCAGGCTGTCGAGGCCGTGCTGCTGCCACTCCTGGTGCAGTTGCTGGCGGTCGTAGTCGCCCCAGCTGACCCAGGCCTGAAGCTGCCCGCGGTGGTGCCCCAGCCAGCGCTCGAAGCTTGCCCACACCTCGCGAAACGGCGCGGCGTTGTCCACGTCGGCCTGGCTGATGTGGGTCAGTTCGCGGCAGAACGGGGTCAACTGCGGACGCCGCCGTGGCTTTACAAAACGCTGGAAATGGTCGACCTCGCGGCCTTCGCGGGTAACCAGGCTTGCGCCGATTTCAATGACTTCCATCTCTGTGACTGGCCACCCACCATCGTCGGTGGTGGCTTCCAGGTCGATCACCAACCAATGGCCCATACCAGGCTCCCTTGCAGATCCTGCTAGAGCGTAGCCAATGTCTGGGCATACGGCATCCTATGGCATTTTGCCGCCTGCTTTGGCACAAAGAGCAGGCACCGGTAGTTGTGCCGCCCCCGGAAAACGCCTAGCTTAAGCAGATACCGGCATAAACCGTGATGAGTGTCCGTCTTGACTCCAGCGCCCGGCCTCAAGGCCTTGTCCACCCTGATGCTGCTGGCCGTGTTCTGGTTGGCGGCACCCGTACGGGCGGGTGAAGCGGTCGAAGTGAAGATTGGCGCGGCCCATTTCCCGCCTTACACGGTGCGCCCCGAGCAAGGCGCCGATACCGGTTTGCTGCCGCAGTTGGTCGATGCACTCAACCGGGCGCAGCAGCACTATCACTTCGTTCTGGTGCCTACGTCTATCCAGCGGCGCTTCGGTGACTTCCAGCAGGGCCGCACCGACATGGCAATTTTCGAGAACCCACAATGGGGCTGGGAGCAGATTGCCCATCAGGCCGTGGACATGGGCCTGGAAGATGCCGAAGTGTTCGTCGCCCGCAAGGCAAATGGCAATGATCCACACTACTTCGATGACCTGCGCGGCAAACGCCTGGCATTGTTCAACGGCTACCACTACGCGTTCGCCAGTTTCAACGCTGAGCCGGGCTACCTGCGCAAGACATACAATGCGACCCTGACCTATTCCCACGACAGCAACCTGCTGATGGTGCAGGCCGGCCGCGCCGATATCGCCCTGGTCACGCGCTCCTACCTCAGCGATTTCCTGGCACGCAACCCGGCGAGCAGGGCGCAACTGGTGCCTTCGCAACGCATTGACCAGGTCTATCACCACTACGCCTTGCTGCGTCCGGGGGCGCCGATCGGCGAGCAGTCGTTCGCGGCGCTGCTGCGCGCCCTGCGCGACAGTGGCGAACTGGCGCGCATCTTCGAGCCGTACCGTATCACGGTGGCTGCACCGCAAGACTAAATTCCCGTGTTGCGGCAACGTTCCCTGCAGTGTGCCTTTTCTTCATTCTCGTGAGTCAAGCCCATGCCGTACGATGCCGCTTCGCAGCCACAGTCACCGCCACGCTGGCGCAGCCTCAGTGCCGAGGAGGGCGACAGCTGGCTAAGCCTGGCCCTTGAAGGCCGCCCCCTGATCCAGTTGCGCCTGGAGCCTGGCGCTTCTCTGCACGTTCACCTTGAGCGCTTTTGCCCCGAGCGCCCCTACCAAGCCTTGTGGGCCGCCTGCTATTGGTTGCTGGCGCGCGATTCGGCCTGCCAGCGCCTGACCTGGCACCTGCCCGAAGTGCAGTCGCAGGCGTTGGCCAGTGGCCTGCTGCTGGCCGGTGAACAGCCTGGCCAGTACCTGTGCGAGCGCGCACTGTTCTGGCAGCTACCGCAGCCGTGGCTGGGCGAGTCGGCCGCCGGGGTCTATCCGCAGCAGATGCAGATCAGCGACGGCAAGCGCCACCCGCGCCGGGCACCCAAGCCGCGGGGCGAAGTGTACCGACGCTTCGATGCGCGCTTGGGCAGTTGGGTATCGCTGCGTACCCTGGAGATCGAGCATGACCTGGAGCGTTTCAACCGCTGGCAGAACAACCCTCGTGTGGAGGCGTTCTGGCAGGAGGGGGGCACGCTGGCGCAGCACCGCGAATACTTGGGCAAGCTCGAAGCCGACCCGCATACGTTGACGTTGATCGGTTGTTTCGATGACGAGCCGTTTGCCTACTTCGAGGCGTACTGGGCCAAGGAGGACCGCATTGCCCCCTTCTACCCGGCCGATGACTACGACCGCGGTATCCATATGCTGGTGGGAGAGGAGAGCCACCGAGGGCCGCACAAGGTGGCCAGTTGGCTATCGGCGTTGGTGCACTACCTGTTCCTGGATGACCCGCGCACCCAGCGGGTGGTGGCCGAGCCGCGCGCCGACAACGGCAAGATGATTGGCTACATGCACGACCAATGTTTCCATTGCGACAAAGAGTTCGACTTTCCACACAAGCGGGCGGCGTTGATGATTCTGGGGCGGGAGCGGTTTTTCGATCGTTGCAAGCTGACGTAGGGGCTAGTGTGGTGTTTCACAAATAACGACCATAACTCGCGGCGCTTTTTGCACTCATGCGGCGTTGTCGCTCCTCGCCGTAGCTGGGCTACGACTCGTCGCGACGCCTTGCCTGAACGCAAAAATCGCTCGCGAGCTATTGGCCGTATTTGCAAAACACCACACTAGCGCTGCAAGCAAAAGCAGAGCGATCCAGGTTCGCTCTCGCTTTTGCTTGCAGCTAGCTTCAGGCCTGCCGACTGGCCGTCTTGCGGCAATGCACCAGCGCATCGCGGATCATGAAGTTGACCAAGGTCGGCGATACGCCCAGTTCCTTGGCAATGTCCTTCTGCGGCACGCCATTAAGGCGGTACATCTCGAAAGCATAGCGGGTGCGTGGCGGCAGTTCGTTCAAGGCCTCCGCGATGTCGTTCAGCGCGGCGCGGTTGATGTGGGTGGCTTCAGGCGAGGCGTTCTGCACCACCACGTTCATGCCTTCCTCCTCACTACCGGAGTACTTCAGCTCCATCGCCTGCTTGCGATAGTGGTCGATCGCCAGGTTGCGCACGATCTGGAACAGGTAGCTCAGCTGGGCCTTGAACGATGAGGTGATCTGCGGGGCGGTGCTGAGCCGGAAAAAGGCATCCTGTACCACGTCCTCAGCGCGCGAACGGCAGCCTGTGATGCGGGCGGCGATCTTGACCAGGATGCTGCGGTTGTCGACGAAGGCCTGCAGTAATGGTGAATCGCACTTACTTGTGGATAGTTGTTCCGCCATGGAAATCACCTTGTCACAGAGGGGGAAGGAGGCGCCCAAGGTTGGGAAGCTTCCTAAGACGTGCGACAAGCTATGTAAGATGATAATAATTGTCAAATGCGAAATGTAATTAGTATCTCTGGTTTCAGTTCTAAGCCGCGGCCGGCTTTGGGGTATGCCTTATCAACCCTTAAAGCCTGCCCTCCCTGCTAATTTCTCCCCCCTCCCATCCGTTCCCCTGTGTACATCCCCGGTCGCATACGTTGCCCGCCCTCGTTCGCGGAGCAGCTGTCGGACCTAACCAGACACTGGCAGGAACACCCCATGACGGACGCCTTCGAACTCCCGCTCTCGCTGGTCCAGGCCCTGGCGCAACGCGCCGCGCGGACCCCGGACAGGATCGCCTTGCGCTTTCTGGCCGACGCTCCCGGCGAGCAGGCCGTGCTCAGCTACCGGGACCTCGACCAGCGCGCGCGCACCATCGCCGCTGCCTTGCAGGCGCGCGCCAGCTTCGGTGACCGTGCCGTGTTGCTGTTCCCCAGCGGGCCGGATTACGTGGCGGCGTTCTTCGGTTGCCTGTACGCAGGCGTGATCGCGGTGCCGGCCTACCCGCCGGAATCCGCGCGTCAGCATCACCAGGAGCGTTTGCTGTCGATCATCGACGACGCCGAGCCGCGCCTGCTGCTGACCGTGGCGGCGCTGCACGACAGCTTGCAGGGCCTGGAAGCCCTGGCGGCGGACAATGCCCCCCAACTGCTGGCAGTGGATGGCTTGGACCCGGCCCTGGCGGCGAACTGGCGTGAGCCCGTACTCAAGGGCGATGACATCGCCTTCCTGCAGTACACCTCCGGTTCCACTGCGCTGCCCAAGGGCGTGCAGGTCAGTCATGGCAACCTGGTGGCCAACGAGCAACTGATCCGCCAAGGCTTTGGCATCGACCTCAACCCCGACGACGTGATCGTCAGCTGGCTGCCGCTGTACCATGACATGGGCCTGATCGGCGGCCTGCTGCAGCCGATCTTCAGTGGCGTGCCTTGCGTGCTGATGTCGCCGGGGTACTTCCTGGCCCGGCCGTTGCGCTGGTTGCAGGCCATCAGCGAATACGGCGGCACCATCAGCGGCGGGCCCGACTTTGCCTACCGCCTGTGCAGCGAGCGGGTGAGCGAGGCTTCGCTGGCCGGGCTCGACCTGAGCCGCTGGCGCGTAGCCTATTCGGGCTCCGAGCCAATCCGCCAGGACAGCCTGGCCACCTTTGCCGACAAGTTCCAGGCCTGCGGCTTCGATCCGCACAGCTTCTTCGCCAGTTATGGCCTGGCCGAAGCCACTCTGTTCGTCAGCGGCAGCCGCCGTGGCCAAGGTATCGCCGCGCTGGAGCTGGACGCCGCAGCCTTCGCTGCCAACCGTGCCGAGCCGGGCAAGGGCAGTGTGCTGATGAGCTGCGGCTACCCACAGCCGGGGCATGCCGTACGTATCGTCGAACCACAACGCCTGCAAGTGCTGGATGACAACCAGGTTGGCGAGATCTGGGCCGGCGGCCCGAGTATCGCATTGGGTTACTGGCGCAACCCCGAAGCCAGCGCTCGCACCTTTGTCGAAATGGACGGCCAGACCTGGCTGCGCACCGGCGATCTGGGCTTCATGCGTGACGGCGAGGTATTCGTCACCGGGCGTCTGAAGGACATGCTGATCGTGCGTGGGCAAAACCTGTACCCACAAGACCTGGAAAAAAACCTCGAGCGCGAAGTTCAGGTGCTGCGTAAAGGCCGGGTGGCGGTGTTCGCCGTCGAGCACCAAGGCGAGGAGGGCATCGGTGTCGCGGTGGAGATCAGCCGCAACGTGCAAAAGGCAATCAAGCCCCAGGACCTGATCAAGACCCTGCGCCAGGTCGTCGCCGACGCCTGCCGACAGGCCCCCGCCGTGGTCCTGCTGCTGAACCCCGGTGCGCTGCCGAAGACCTCCAGCGGCAAGTTGCAGCGCTCTGCCTGCCGCCTGCGCATGGACGATGGCAGCCTGGACTGCTATGCCCGTTTCCCTGAGGCAAGCGAAGCCGGTGCCGGTGCAACCGCTGGTGATGAGCTGCAAGCACGCATCGGCGCTGTGTGGCGCGACATCCTCGAGGTAGAGGCGGTGGCCGCGGACGACCACTTCCTGTTGCTGGGCGGTAACTCCATCGCCGCCACCCAGGCCACAGCGCGCCTGGCCGATGAGTTGGGTATCGACCTGAGCCTGCGCACGCTGTTCGAGGCGCCGGTACTGGCCGACTACAGCAAGGCCGTGGCACAGATCATCGCCGATGGCGCCGCAGGCACCGTGGCCATCACCACGCTGGAGCGCGCCCAGGCGTTGCCCCAGTCGCTGGCGCAGAACCGCTTGTGGCTGCTGTGGCTGCTGGAGCCGCAATCAGCGGCCTACAACATTCCCGCCGGCTTGCACCTGCGCGGCGAGCTGGATGTCGACGCCCTAAAAGCGGCCTTCCAGGCGCTGGTGGCACGCCATGAATCGTTGCGTACCGTGTTCAGCGAAGAGAATGGCCAGGCGCTGCAGCGTATCCTGCCGCAACAGCCGTTCAGCCTGCATTGCCTGGACCTTGGGGGGCACTCGCCCGAGCAGGTTGCCGCGCAGCGTGAAACCGAGGCCTGCCAGCCGTTCGACCTCACCCAGGGCCCGTTGCTGCGGGTGACCCTGGCGCGGCTGGGCGATGAAGATCATCAACTGTGGGTGACTCTGCACCACATCGTCGCTGACGGCTGGTCGCTGAACATCCTGCTCGATGAGTTCGCCAAACTGTATGCCGCCCACTGCCAGGGCCTGCAGGCCAGCCTGGCACCGCTGACCCTGGGCTACGCCGACTATGGCACCTGGCAGCGGCAATGGCTGGCCGAAGGCGAAGCCGAGCGGCAGCTGCAGTATTGGCAGGCGCGCCTGGGCGATGAACTGCCGGTGCTCGACCTGTGTACCGATCATCCACGTGCCAGCCAGCGCGACCATCGCGCCGCCCGTTTCAGCCTAAAGGTGCCGGCCAGGCTTACCGAAGCGCTCAAGGGCCTGGCCCGCGAGCAGCACGCCAGCCTGTTCATGGTCCTGCTGGCAGGTTGGCAGGCGCTGCTGCACCGCTACAGCGGCCAGGCCGATATCCGCGTCGGTGTGCCCAACGCCAACCGCCCGCGACTGGAAGCCCAGGGCCTGGTCGGCTTCTTCATCAACACCCAGGTGTTGCGCGCGCAGCTCGATGGCCGCCTGCCGTTCGCGCAGTTGCTGGCCCAGGTCCGTCAGGCCACCCTGGAAGCCCAGGCCAACCAGGACCTGCCATTCGAGCAGTTGGTCGAAGCCTTGCCAGAGGCCCGAGAGCAAGGCCTGTTCCAGGTCATGTTCAACCACCAGCAACGCGACCTGTCAGCCCTGCGGCGTCTGCCGGGGCTGTTGGCCGAAGAGCTGGCGTGGCACAGCCGCGAAGCCAAGTTCGACTTGCAGTTGCACAGTGAGGAGGACCATCTGGGCCGCCTGAGCCTGGCCTTCGACTATGCCGCGGAGCTGTTCGAAGCCAGCACCGTCGAACGTCTGGCCCATCACCTGCTGGCGCTGCTGGAACAGGTGTGTGCCGCGCCGCAGCAGGCGCTGGGCGACGTGCAATTGCTGGATGAGCCCGGCCGTGCGCAACTGCTGGGTTGGGGCCAGGCACCGGCCGCCGCAGCGCAGCACCTGTTGGTCGAGCAACTCAATGAGCAGGCACGCCTGACGCCGCAGCGCACCGCCCTGATTTGGGACGGGGGCAGCCTGGATTACGCCGGGTTGCACCAGCAAGCCAACCGCCTGGCCCACTACCTGCGTGACAAAGGCGTCGGCCCCGATACCTGTGTGGCCATTGCCATCGAGCGCTCGCCGCAATTGCTGGTCGGCCTGCTAGCCATTCTCAAGGCTGGCGGTGCCTACGTGCCGCTGGATGTCGATTACCCGGCCGAACGGATGGCCTACATGCTGGCCGACTGCGACGCCCGTTTGCTACTGAGCCACAGCAGCCTGCTGGGCAAGCTGCCGCAGGTCGACGGTGTCAGTGCCATTGCCCTCGACCAGTTGCACCTGGACAGCTGGCCCAGCCACGCTCCCGGTCTGCACCTGCACGGTGACAACCTGGCCTACGTGATTTACACCTCCGGCTCGACCGGCCAACCCAAGGGCGTGGGCAACACTCACGCGGCCCTGGCCGATCGCCTGCAGTGGATGCAGGCCACCTATGCGTTGGATGACAGCGACGTGCTGATGCAGAAGGCACCGATCAGCTTCGACGTATCGGTGTGGGAATGCTTTTGGCCGCTGGTCACCGGCTGCAAGCTGGTGCTCGCCGGCCCTGGTGAACACCGCGACCCGCAGCGTATCGCTGCCATGGTCCAGGCCCATGGGGTGACCACGCTGCACTTCGTGCCGCCGCTGTTGCAGGTGTTCGTCCAGGAGCCGCAGGCGGGTGCCTGCACCAGCCTGCGCCGGGTGTTCTCGGGTGGCGAAGCGTTGTCCGCCACGCTACGAGACCGCGTGCTGCAAGTGCTGGCGCAGGTGCAGCTGCACAACCGTTACGGCCCGACCGAAACCGCCATCAACGTCACCCACTGGCACTGCCAGGCAGCGGACGGCGAGCGCTCGCCCATCGGCCGGCCGCTGGGCAATGTGCTGTGCCGCGTGCTGGACGATGAGCTGGAACTGACTATCCCCGGGGTGCCGGGCGAGCTGTACCTCGGTGGCGCGGGGTTGGCCCGTGGTTACCTGGGCCGCCCCGGCCTCACTGCCGAGCGCTTCGTACCCCAGGCCGACGGTAATGGTCAGCGTCTGTACCGCAGTGGCGATGGTGCCCGTTGGCAGGTGCAGATGGAGGCACTGGAATACCTTGGCCGCCTCGACCAGCAGGTAAAGGTGCGTGGCTTCCGCGTCGAACCCGAGGAAGTCCAGGCCTGCCTGCTGGCGCAGGCGGGTGTCGAACAGGCGCTGGTATTGATTCACAAGGATGCTGTCGGCGCGCAACTGGTGGGCTACTACTGTGGCAGCGCCCAGCCCGCCGAGCTGTTGGCAGTGCTGGCTGCCCAGTTGCCAGCGTACATGGTGCCGGCACAGCTCATCCCGCTGGCACAGATGCCGCTGGGCCCCAGCGGCAAGGTCGACCGCAAGGCGCTGCCGGCTCCGGTGTGGCAGCAGCGTGTGCATGTCGAACCACAAACCGAGTTGCAGCAACAGGTCGCTGCGATCTGGCGTGAAGTGCTGAACCTGCCGCGCATCGGCCTGCAGGACGACTTCTTCGCCCTGGGTGGCCACTCGCTGTTGGCCACCCAGATTGTCTCGCGCAGCCGCCAGGCCTGCGATGTCGAGCTGCCGCTCAAGACCCTGTTCGAAGCCAGCGAACTGGGCGCCTTCTGTGCCGAGATCGCGCGCTTGCGCGCGGTCGGCGAGCGCAACCTGCAAGGCGAAATCGCCCGCGTCGACCGCCGCCAGGCCGTACCGCTGTCGTACTCGCAGCAGCGCATGTGGTTCCTCTGGCAAATGGAGCCTGACAGCCCGGCGTACAACGTCGGCGGCATGGCACGCCTGCGCGGCACCCTGCACGTGGACGCCTTCGAGCGTGCGCTGCAGGCGCTGATCGTGCGTCACGAAACCTTGCGCACCACGTTCCCCAGCATCGACGGCGTGCCGTACCAGTGCGTGGCCGAAGACAGCGGTCTGCATCTGGACTGGCAAGACTTCAGCGCTTTGTCAGACGATGCCCGCCAGCAACGTTTGCAACAACTGGCCGACGACCAGGCGCACCAGCCCTTCGACCTGGAGCGGGGGCCGCTGCTGCGCGCCTGTCTGGTCAAGGCCGACGAGCGCGAGCACTGCTTCGTGCTGACGCTGCACCACATCGTCACCGAAGGCTGGGCCATGGACATCTTCGCCCGCGAATTGGGCGAGCTGTACGAGGCCTTCGTCGATGACCGCGAGTCGCCGCTGGCGCCGCTGCCGGTGCAGTACCTGGACTACAGCGTGTGGCAACGGCAATGGCTGGAAAGCGGCGAGGGCGCGCGCCAGTTGGCCTACTGGAAGGCTCGCCTGGGCGATGAACACCCGGTATTGGCCTTGCCCGCCGACCGCCCGCGGCCGGCTGTGCAAAGCCACCGTGGCGAGCTGTACCGCTTCGACCTCGGCCCGGCCCTGGTCGCCCGCGTGCATGCCTTCAACAGCCAGCGCGGCCTGACCCTGTTCATGACCATGACCGCCACCCTGGCCGCCTTGCTGCACCGCTACAGTGGCCAGCGCGACCTGCGTATCGGCGCGCCGGTGGCCAACCGCATCCGTCCGGAAAGCGAAGGGCTGATCGGCGCCTTCCTCAACACCCAGGTGCTGCGCTGCGAGCTGGACGGCCAGATGACCGCCGCTCAGTTGTTGGAGCAGATGCGTCAGGCCGCCATCGAAGGCCAGTCACACCAGGACCTGCCGTTCGACCAGTTGGTGGAGGCCTTGCAGCCGCCGCGCAGCAGCGCCTACAACCCACTGTTCCAGGTGATGTGCAACGTGCAGCGCTGGGCCTTCCAGCAAAGCCGCCAGCTTGCCGGCATGCAGGTGGATTACCTGGTCAATGACGCCAGCGCCACCAAGTTCGACCTGTACCTGGAGGTGACCGACCTCGACGGTCGCCTGGGTTGCTGCCTGACCTACAGCCGTGACCTGTTCGACGAGCCGCGCATCGCGCGCATGGCCGAGCATTGGCAGCAACTGCTGGTCGGCCTGCTGGACAACCCGCAACAGCGCCTGTGCGAACTGCCGATGCTGAGCAGCGCCGAGCAGCAGGTGCTGGTGGGCCAGTTGCAGGGCGAGCACGATTTCGACCTCGACCAGACCTTGCACGGCCTGTTCGCCGCCCAGGCCGCGCGCGCGCCACAGGCTGGCGCGTTGACCTTTGCCGGCCAGCACATGACCTACGCCGAACTCGACCAACAGGCCAACCGCCTGGCCCGCGCCCTGCGCGAGCGTGGTGTCGGCCCGCAGGTGCGCGTGGGCCTGGCCCTGGAGCGCTCGCTGGAAATGGTCGTCGGCCTGTTGGCCATCCTCAAGGCCGGTGGCGCCTATGTACCGCTCGACCCCGAGTACCCGCTCGACCGCCTGCGCTACATGATCGAAGACAGCCGCATCGGCCTGCTGCTGAGCCAGCGCGCGTTGCTGCAAACCCTCGGCGAGCTGCCCGAAGGCGTGGCGCGCTGGAGCCTGGAAGACGACGCTGCCAGCCTGCCGGCGCACAGCGACGCGCCGCTGGACAACCTCAATTTGCCGCAGCACCAGGCCTACCTGATCTATACCTCCGGCTCCACCGGCAAGCCCAAAGGTGTGGTGGTCAGCCATGGCGAATTCGCCATGCATTGCCAGGCAGTGATCGCCGCGTTCGGCATGCGCAGCGATGACTGCGAACTGCATTTCTATTCGATCAACTTCGATGCCGCCAGCGAGCGCCTGTGGGCGCCGCTGCTGTGTGGCGCCCGTGTGGTGCTGCGTGCCCAAGGGCAGTGGGGCGCCGAGGAAATCTGCCAACTGGTGCGTGAGCAGCAGGTGAGCATCCTCGGTTTCACCCCTAGCTACGGCAGCCAACTGGCCCAGTACCTGGGTGGGCGGGGCGAACAGTTGCCGGTGCGCCTGGTGATCACCGGCGGCGAAGCGCTGACCGGCGAGCACCTGCAACGCATCCGCCAGGCCTTTGCGCCGCAGCAGTGCTTCAATGCCTACGGCCCGACCGAAACCGTGGTCATGCCGCTGGCGTGCCTGGCCCCAGAGGCCTTGCCAGCAGACCTTGGCAGCGTACCGATCGGCCGCGTCATCGGTAGCCGTACGGCCTACATCCTCGACGAGGATCTGGCCTTGTTGCCGCAAGGCGGCATTGGCGAACTGTATGTCGGCGGCGCCGGCCTGGCCCAGGGTTACCACGACCGGCCAGGCCTCACTGCCGAGCGCTTTGTCGCCGACCCGTTCAGTGCCGAAGGCGGTCGCCTGTACCGTACCGGCGACCTGGTACGCCTGGGTACTGATGGCCTGGTGGAGTATGTCGGCCGTGCCGACCAGCAGGTGAAGATCCGCGGCTTCCGCATCGAACTGGGCGAAATCGAGAGCCGCCTGCAAGCGCATGCCGATGTCGAAGAAGCCGTGGTGCTGGCCCTTGATCTGCCGGGTGGCAAGCAACTGGTGGGTTACCTGGTGTGCAAGCAGGCCCCTGCCGACAGCGATACGCAAAGCCTGCTGCGCGAAGCGGTGAAGGCCAATGCCCGCCAGCACCTGCCGGACTACATGGTGCCCGCACACTTGGTTCTGCTCGAAAGCCTGCCGCTGATGGGGAACGGCAAGCTCGACCGCCGTGCCTTGCCACTGCCCGACCTGGAGCAGGCGCGCCAGCAGTACCAGGCCCCGGGTAATGAGGTGGAAGCGCAACTGGCGCAGATCTGGCGCGACGTGCTGAACGTTGCCCAGGTCGGGGTGCAGGACAACTTCTTCGAACTGGGCGGCGACTCGATCCTGTCGATTCAGGTGGTCAGCCGCGCCCGACAGGCCGGCTTGCAATTCACCCCACGCGACCTGTTCCAGCATCAGACCATCCAGACCCTGGCAACTGTGGTTCAGCTCAGCGAAGCCGCGAGCACCGTCGAGCAGGGCCTGCGCCAGGGCCAGGCCGGGCTGACGCCGATCCAGCACTGGTTCTTCGACAGTGACGTACCACAGCCGCAACACTGGAACCAGGCCGTGCTGCTGGAGGTGCGCCAACCCTTGGTTGAGGCCACCCTTGAACAGGCATTGGCTGCGCTGGTGCAGCACCATGACAGCCTGCGCCTGCGCTTCAGCGACGCCCAGGGCCGCTGGCAGGCGCAGTACGCGCAGCCTGGCGCCGAGCAACTGCTGTGGAGCGCCACTGTCGCCGATTTCAATGATTGTCAGGCACTCTACACCGACGTGCAGCGCAGCCTGGACCTGCAACAGGGGCCGCCGCTGCGCGCCTTGCTGGTGCGTGACGGGCAGGGCACCCAGCGGTTGTTGCTGGCGATCCATCACCTGGTGGTCGATGGTGTGTCCTGGCGGGTGCTGCTGGAAGACCTGCAGGCGCTGTACCGTGGCCAGCCTCTGCCGGCCAAGACCCACGCCGTCGGCGACTGGGCCGCGCGCCTGGCCAGCTACGCCGGCAGCGATTCGCTGCGTGACGAACTGACCTGGTGGCAAGGCCAACTGGGTAGCGTGCGCCGCGAACTGCCATGCGATCACCCGCAGGGCAGCAATTTGCACCGCCACGCCCAGACCCTGGCTATCGGCCTGGACGTGGAGCAGACCCGACAACTGTTGCAACAAGCCCCGGCGGCTTACCACACCCAGGTCAACGACCTGCTGTTGACTGCACTGGCGCGGGCCTTGTGCCGCTGGAGCGGCGATGAAGAAGTGCTGGTGCAGCTCGAAGGCCATGGCCGTGACGGGCTGTTCGAAGACATGGACCTGACCCGCAGCGTCGGCTGGTTCACCAATGCCTACCCACTGAGCCTGCGTCCGCTGCCAGGTGAAGACGACGCGGCGCGGGCCGGTTCGATCAAGCGCATCAAGGAACAACTGCGCCATGTGCCGCACAAGGGCCTGGGCTACGGCGTACTGCGCTACCTGGCGGATGCCGCCGGGCGCGAGCAGATGGCGGCCTTGCCGCAGGCGCGCATCACCTTCAACTACCTGGGCCAGTTCGACCAGCAGTTCGACAGTGCGGCCTTGTTCCAGCCCCTGGAGGCACCGGCCGGGTTGGCGCATGACCTCGATGCGCCGTTGCCCAACTGGTTGAGCGTCGATGGCCAGGTGTATGGCGGTGCTCTGCAACTGCGCTGGACCTTCAGCGCCGAGCGCTACGACCAGCAGACCATCGCGGGTCTGGCCGAGGCCTATCGTCAGGAGCTGCTGGCGCTGGTCGCGCATTGCCTGGCCGATGGCAATGGCAGCTTCACCCCATCGGACTTCCCGCTGGCGCACCTGACTCAGGAGCAGATCGACGCATTGCCGGTACCGGCCGCGCAGATCGAGGACGTTTACCCGCTGACGCCGATGCAGGAAGGCATGCTGCTGCACACCCTGCTGGAGCCGGGCACCGGCCTTTACTACATGCAGGACCGCTACCGCATCAACAGCGCGCTAGACCCCGAGCGTTTCGCCCAGGCCTGGCAGGCGGTGGTGGCGCGCCACGAAGCGTTGCGCGCCTCGTTCAGTTGGAACAGCGGCGAGGCGATGCTGCAGATCATCCACAAGCCAGGCAACCTGGCGGTGGACTACCAGGACTGGCGCGGCCTGGCTGAGGATGCCCAGGAGCAGCGCCTGCAGGCTCTGCACAAGCAGGAGCGCGAGGCCGGCTTTGCCCTGCTCAGCGAGGCACCGTTCCACCTGCGCCTGGTGCGCGTGGCCGATGAACGCTACTGGTTCATGATGAGCAACCACCACATCCTTATCGATGCCTGGTGCCGCTCGCTGTTGATGAACGATTTCTTCGAGGTCTACCAGGCCCTTGGCGAAGGCCGTCAGGCCCAACTGCCGGTGCCGCCGCGTTACCGCGATTACATCGGTTGGCTGCAACGCCAGGGCCTGGACGACGCACGCGCCTGGTGGCAGGCCAACCTGGCCGGCTTCGAACGTGCTACAGCCATCCCTAGCGACCGCCCGCTGCGCCATGATCACGCCGGTAGCGGCATGGTCGTCGGCGACTGCTACACCCGCCTGGAGGTGAGTGATGGTGTGCGTCTGCGCGAACTGGCCCAGGCTCATCAGCTCACCGTCAACACCTTCGCCCAGGCGGCCTGGGCCCTGGTGTTGGCGCGTCACAGCGGCGACCGCGATGTGGCCTTTGGCGTGACCGTGGCCGGTCGCCCGGTGAGCATGCCGCAGATGCAACGCACCGTCGGCCTGTTCATCAACAGCGTGGCCCTGCGCGTGCAGTTGCCCATCGCTGGTGAGCGTTGCAGCGTACGCCAGTGGCTGCAGGGCCTGCTGCAAAGCAACATGGAACTGCGCGAGTACGAATACCTGCCGCTGGTGGCGATCCAGGCGTGCAGCGAGTTGCCCAAGGGCCAGCCGCTGTTCGACAGCCTGTTCGTGTTCGAGAATGCGCCGGTTGAAACCGCCGTGCTCGATCACGCCCAGCACCTGAACGCCAGCTCCGACTCGGGCCGTACCCACACCAACTTCCCGCTGACGGCGGTGTGTTACCCGGGTGATGACCTGGGCCTGCACCTGTCGTTCGACCAGCGTTACTTCGACTACCCGACCGTCGAGCGTCTGCTGGCCGAATTCAAGCGCCTGCTGCTGGCGCTGGTACAAGGTTTTGAAGGGACGGTGAGCGAGCTACCGTTGCTGAGCGCCCAAGAGCAAGGCTTCCTGCTGGAGGACTGCAACCGGACCGAGCGGGTTTATCCGCTGGAACAAAGCTACATCGCGCAGTTCGAAGCGCAGGTCGTGGCGCATCCGCAGCGTACCGTGGCCTGCTGCCTGGAGGCGTCCTACGATTACGCCGGGCTGAACCTGGCGGCCAACCGCCTGGGCCATGCGCTGGTGGCTGCCGGGGTCTGCGTGGACCAGCCAGTGGCACTGCTTGCCGAGCGTGGGTTGCCGCTGCTGGGCATGATTGTCGGCAGCTTCAAGGCCGGGGCCGGCTACCTGCCGCTGGACCCGGGCCTGCCGGCGGCGCGCCTGCAAAGCATCATCCAGCTCAGCCGTACGCCAGTGCTGGTGTGCAGCGCGGCCTGCGCCGAGCAGGGGCGGCAGTTGCTCGGTGAGCTGGAGACTGCGCTGCGGCCGCGACTGCTGGTCTGGGAAGACATCCAGGCCAACCCGATCGCAAGCCACAATCCGGGTATCCACAGTGGCCCGGACAACCTCGCCTACGTGATCTACACCTCAGGCTCGACCGGCCTGCCGAAAGGGGTGATGGTCGAGCAGCGTGGCATGCTCAACAACCAGCTGAGCAAGGTGCCGTACCTGGCCCTGAGCGAGCAGGACGTGATTGCCCAGACCGCCTCGCAAAGCTTCGACATCTCGGTCTGGCAGTTCCTGGCTGCGCCGCTGTTCGGCGCCAAGGTAGAGATCGTGCCTAACGCCATCGCCCATGACCCGCAGGGCCTGCTGGCGCATGTGCAAACTACCGGCATCACCGTGCTGGAGAGCGTGCCGTCGCTGATCCAGGGCATGCTGGCCAGCGACCACCAGGCCCTCGACGGCCTGCGCTGGATGCTGCCGACCGGCGAGGCCATGCCACCGGAGCTGGCGGCGCAGTGGCTGCAGCGCTACCCGCAGATCGGCCTGGTCAATGCCTATGGGCCGGCGGAGTGCTCGGATGACGTGGCGTTCTTCCGCGTCGATGCCGCCTCGACCCAAGGCAGCTACCTGCCCATCGGCACGCCAACCGATAACAACCGCCTGTACCTGTTCGGCGAGGACCAGGCACTGGTGCCGCTGGGTGCGGTGGGCGAGTTGTGCGTGGCTGGTACGGGTGTAGGCCGTGGCTACGTCGGTGACCCGGTGCGCACGGCACTGGCGTTCATCCCTCACCCTTACGGGGCGCCGGGCGAACGCCTGTACCGCACTGGCGACCTGGCGCGGCAACGCCCGGACGGTGTGCTGGAGTACGTCGGGCGCATCGACCATCAGGTGAAGATTCGCGGCTATCGCATCGAGCTGGGCGAGATCGAGGCCCGGCTGCATGAGCAGGCGGAAATTCGCGATGCTGCCGTGGCGGTGCAGGAGGGCGTGAACGGCAAGCATCTGGTTGGCTACCTGGTGGCGCACCAGGGCGTCAGTGCCGATGCCGCGTTGCTGGAGCAGGTCAAGCAACGACTGCGTGCCGAGTTGCCGGAGTACATGGTGCCGTTGCATTGGGGCTGGTTCGACAGCTTGCCGCACAACGCCAACGGCAAGCTCGACCGCAAGGCCCTGCCAGCCATCGACATCGGCGGCCAATACAGTCAGGCCTATCAGGCGCCACGCAACGAATTGGAGGGCGTGTTGGCGGGTATCTGGGCCGATGTGCTCAAAGCCGAGCGGGTGGGGGTGCACGACAACTTCTTCGAGCTGGGCGGGCATTCGCTGTTGGCCACGCAGATCGCTTCGCGGGTGCAGAAGCAGCTACAGCTGAACGTGCCGCTGCGGGCGATGTTCGAGTGCAGCACGGTGGAGGCGTTGGCCGAGTATGTACAGGGGCTGCAGGGCAGTGCGCTGGATGATGACAAGGTCGATCGGCTCAGTGACCTGATGGCGGAGCTGGAGGGGCTGTGATGGGCAGGGGCGCTTGGCGCCCCTTTCAATGGCCACGGTACCTAGACCGAAGCATTGATAAAGGCTTCATCCAGCGATTTGGCGTGGTGGCGTTCCATGAACTGTCCACCACTGTCAAACGCTTCCAGTCGTTTGTTTGCGAGCATATAAAAGCGCTGGCAGTTTTTCGTGATTTCCTCTGTGTAATGAGAAGATATCAGCACGCTCGCACCTTCCGCGCACGCGCTTTTAATACCGAGCCATATATAGTGTCGAAATTCAGGGTCTACGCCAGCCGTTGGCTCGTCAAGAATGATCAAGTCACTGTTTAAAAGTAGCAAGGTCAGCGTGAAATAGCTGCGAATTTCACCGTAGCTGCAATTGGCGGCTTTTTTCTTGGCGATGTCCGCATATCGCCTGGACAGTGGCGGGGACCATTTGGCTAGTTTCGAGAGAATCTCTGTGTGATCTGGGGAAACGTTGGGGGTCAGGCTGGTGATAAGCTTGCCCGCTTCGTTCATGCGGAGCAATGGGGGCGGTGTAAGGATTTGCGTCAAATAGGCCTGACGCCTGGATAAATTGGAAATAGCACCCTTTGTCGGCTTCTTTATTTTACAGATGAGGTCGAAAAGGGTTGTCTTTCCGGCTCCGTTGTTGCCAAGAATACCGACCAGTTCCCCCGCTTTTATAGTGAGTTCAATGTCGTTCAGCAGCGGGTTTCCGCTGTATCCGAATTGAAGGTTGTTTATAGTTAAAATGTCCATCAGTATCGGCTCCATATGGGTTGAATTCTGAAATACCTTCCAGTCAGGTATGTCGAGGCTGCAGAGGCCGAAAGTGCAATCAGGAAACTGTTGAGAAGGGGCATTTCGCCATGGAAGATCTGCGCGCTTAAAAAGAGCGGGTTGATCAGCGTTAGCGCCTGCGAAGCATCGTGCCCCATTGTGGCGCCGTTGTATCCGGAGACCAGCATGAGAAATGACATGAGCGAAAAAAGGGTGCTGGCCGTGCTGAATTTTATCGGCAGCGCAGCGATCCCCAGGCCGATACAGGTGAACATGAGGTAACTGGTGTAAAAGCATGCCATCAGATAGAGGAATTCAGGGAGTGAGTACTGACCTCGCAAGGGTTTGGTCAAGAGGTAAAATAGTGTGGCGTAAAGTGTGCTCAATAATAAATAGCTGAGTGTATGGGCCGTCAGGAATAGCTTGATTGCGCCGTGTTGGTAGATGAAGGACCGCGTGAAGCCACTTTCCCTTCTGCCGATAAGGTAGAAGCTGAATCCAAAGAACGCGAGGGTGGCAGAGATGTATGAGTAGAACCAGGCGGCTGAAGCGGTATAGGTTGAGGTTGCATGCGTTGGGTTGGTGATCATGTAGAGTATGCAAGGGGCCAGCGCTGACCAAAGAAGCGATGTGGGCTCCCTCAAGTGCTCAGTGGTCAAGATTCTTGTGATACTCGTGATTTTTTTTGCGCTGCGGATAAAGTGGTTTGGGTTCATGGGTGGACCATTTTGGTGTCATGGTTGCGTGTTATTTGATTTTGCAGTGAGTGTCGAAGCCAATGCCACGAGGTTAATGCCATATTGATTTTTCATGAGTGCCTCCTGGTTTTTGGTGTGTCTGAAAGGTACGGGTATGGAGGTTTAGGCGTTCGGCTGTTTAAAGTCAATCTTTCGGTGGGGGTGGCGTGGCTGGAAGTGATATTGGAATGTTTGGTTTAAAGCTATTTTTGTGGGAAAATTCTTCAGAAGGGTCTTACTTAAGTCTGATAATGTTTTTTGGGGTTTATTTTTTCTTCTAATTGTGTGAGAAATTTCTGTTTTTGATGCTCGAATACTCTGTCGTGAACGTCCGAGTGTTCTTTGTTGTGCGTGTGTGTGGGATTTGAATAAGGGAAGCAAGCAGACGATGTTTGGCGAAGGGGCGTGCCGAATAATTGTTTCTGGGTATGTTGAGTGGCAGATTTAAATCTGCGCGGGGTAGATTTGCCGGGCCTGGAGATCTACTGCTTGCGAAAGAACGGCCTGCGTCCAATCACCAATGTGTGTCCACTCCCGATCAGCGTAGGAGCGGGTTTACCCGCGAATACAATGGCGGCGGCAACGGTGAACGGCTGGTGGAAATTGGCCAGCAGGTCCGGCCCTTTCGCGGGTAAACCCGCTCCTACACCCGACCGCGCAGGCCTTGCGATCACAATCCAGCCGTTAGCGCGAGCCCCGTAGGAGCGGGTTCACCCGCGAACACCGGCGTAGCCGGTGCCATGCCCCGCGTCATCTGCTTCGCGGCGCTCTATCTGTGCCCCACCACATGCACTAGCGCTTGCCCAGAATCTTCCCAAGCATCTCCGGCCGTGGTGCCCCTTGCTGGCTTTGCAGGTTGCCTTGCTCATCCTGATAGAAAATGGCCGGGGTCGCCTGCAACCCCATCTCTTCCATCAACGCCATGTTCGCCGCCAGCTTCTGTTGCACAGCCTCTGGCACCTGCTCGAGTGCCTTCAGGGTGCTGGCCTTGCCGGCCTTTTCATGCTGCTGCAGGGCCTTGGCCGGATCTTTCGCTGCCAGCAGCGCCGCCGACTTGCCCGGGCTGTCCTCACGGATGATGCCGACCATGATATGGCGCAACTGCACCTTGCCCGACTCCACCCACGGCCGCGCCTGTTCCCAGAACATGTTGCAGTATGGGCAGTTCGGGTCGCTGAACAGGTATACCTTGCGCGGCGCGTCGGCCTTGCCGTCGGCGATCCACGCGGTTTTTTCCATTTTCGCCCAGATTTCCTTGCTCATCGGCGCGTATACAAGCTTCTGCAGTGGCTCGGCGCTAAGGTCCTTGCCCTGTTCGTCGAACAGGCTGCCGACCAGTACGTGCTTGCCGTCAGGGGTCAGGTACAGGGCCAGGGCGTTGTTCTGGTACTCGGCGGCATAACCGCGCAGGCCGTTGGGCGCATCGAAGCTGCCCTTGATCACGGCGCCTTTGGCTTGCAGTTGCTGAACCGCCTTGGGCAGTTCTTCGGCCTGCAGGGCAGGGGTGGCCAGCAGGGCCAGGGACAGGGGCAGCAGTGCAGTCAATCGCATGTCAGTTTCCTTGTGCGGCAGGGGCGGGCGCCAGGGCCCGTTCGAAGGGTTCCAGAGCGTGGCGCAGGCTGGCCCGGGACAGCTCGCCCAGGTGGCTGCCGATCAGCCGCCCGTTGGCGTCGTAGAACAGGGTGGTGGGCAGGGCCATGGAGCCGACACGCTGGGCCAGCAGGCCGGTGCCGTCGAATAGCACGTGGGTCAGGCTCAGGCCGGTGGTGGCGAGGAAGGTGCTGACGTTTTCCGGGGTCTCGCCCTGGTTGACGAACAGGAAGGTCACGTGCGGGTAATCGCTTTGTGCCTGTTGCAGCACGGGCATCTCACGCCGACACGGTGGACACCAGGTGGCCCAGATATTGATGACCAGCGGCTTGCCGCGGTAGCTGTGCAATGCCACGGACTGGCCGCCGGCGTTGCGCAGGCTCAGTTCGGGCAACTCGGTGCCTTTGCTGTACAGGTGGCCGCCGAGGCTGGCCAGGCCCCAGAACAGTGCGCCGCTGAACAGCGCCCAGCCTAGCGGGCGACGCAGGCCGGGGTGGCGCCAGCCCTGCCACAGGGCACCTGCCACGATGCCGGCAAGGCCCGGCCAGAACAGGAAGCCGCCATCACGGATGTCGATGATTTGCAGTGGTTCGTCCTGGTACATCGTCCAGTAGGCCAGCACGAAACCGGCGCGGGCACACAGCAGGCCGATCAGGAACAGGTTGAACAGCGCCGATTCCGGGCTCTCGCCGCCACGTCGGGCGACCCACCAGCCGACCACGCTTGCGATCACCAGGGCGGTGAGCATCAGCAGGTGGTTGAGGGCCATGGTCAGTGGCCCGAGTGTTACGGTCAGCATCAGCCTTGGCTCCTGGTCTGGACCCAGTGTTGCTGGAACGCTGCTGCATCCACCTCACCGGTGATGCGCCGCGCGCGGCGTTCTTCGCCTTCCGGGCCGATCCAGATGATGCTGGGCGGGCCGGGTACCTGGTAGCGCTGCAGCAGGGCCTTGCTGGCCGGGCTGTCGGCGGTCACGTCCAGGCGCAGCAGGTGCACGCCGGCCAGGCCGGTCTGCACGTCGCTGCGGGCGAACACCTGTTTTTCCATGACTTTGCACGACACGCACCAGTCGGCATAGTAGTCGAGCATCACCCACTGGCCGCGGGCTTTGGCCGCGTCCAGTTCACGTTGCAGGTCCTCGGGGCGGCTGACGGTGACGAAGCTGTCCTCGGCATGCTGGCCAGCGGCCGCTGTGCTGCCACCCCCGGCGAACGGGCGTAGTGGCTGCCAGAGGTCGTCGCCGCCTGCTGCCGCACCGACCAGCAACAGGCCGCCCCACAGGGCGCCGAGCAACGGCACTGCACGCAACGCCGGCAGGCGCTGCAGGGCTGGCCAGGCGGCCCAGGCCAGGGCGATCAGCCAGGCGCCGCTCAGTGCCAGCAGCAAGGTAGCAGGCAGCAGGCTGCGCACGGTGTACAGTGCCATGGCCAGGAACACGAAACCGAACACACCCTTGACCCGGTTCATCCACGCACCCGGGCGCGGCAGGTAACGGTTGCCCAGGGTTACCAGCAACAGCAGCGGCACGCCCATGCCCAGGCCGAGGCTGAACAGCACCAGCGCGCCTTGCAGTACGTCACCGCTTTGCGCGATGTACAGCAGCGCACCGGCCAACGGCGCAGTCATGCACGGGCCGAGCAACAGGCCGGACAACGCCCCGAGCAATGCCGCGCCATACAGGTTGCCGCCACGGGTACCTTGCCCGGCGCGGTCCAGGCGGTCGCGCAGGGCGGCAGGCAGTTGCAGTTCGAAGGCGCCGAACATCGGCAGTGCCAGCAGCACGAACAGCCCCGCCAGGCTACCCAGCAGCCAGGGTTGCTGCAGCCAGGCCTGCAGGCTGGCACCCAGCAGGGCAGCAACCACCCCGAGCCCGGCGTACACCAGGGCCATGCTCAGCACATAGACCCCGGCCAGCAGCCAGCCGCGCCGGGCACTGGCGCCATTGCCCAGCACCAGCCCGGCAAGGATCGGCAGCATCGGCAGCGAGCAGGGGGTGAAGGCCAGCAGCAGCCCAAGGCCGAAGAACGCCAGCAGGCTCCAGGCCAGGTGGCCTTGCTGAAGGCCGCTGGCCAGGGCCTGGTCGCTGGCTTGCTCGGCGGCGGGCGTTACGCTGCCACCCAAGTCGATCGAGGTGGTTTGCGGCGGGTAGCACAGGCCGGCATCGGCGCAGCCCTGCCAGCCCAGGCGCAACTGACCCTGGGCGTTGGCAGGCAATAGCAGTTCAAGCTGGTCGCGATACACCGCGCTGTCGCCGAAGAACTCGTCGTGATGGTTGAGTGCCGGTGGCAGTTGCGGGTGTTGCTCGGTGGGCAGGCCATCGAACTTCAGGCGCTTCTGGTACAGGTAGTAGCCCGGCTTGATCTGGAAGTACAGGCGCATCTGGCCGTCGGCCTGGCGGTCGTGGGTGAGCACGAAGGCTTGGTCAACCGGCAGGAAGTCTGGTTTCACATCGAACGGGTTGGCTTGCAACGGGCCGGCCAGTAGGAGTGTGAGGAAGAGCAGGAGAACGCGCATGTCTTCGCCTTGGCAGATCTGGGAATGGGGCCATGCTGGCTGGGGTCGATTAAATGAAGGTTAACGCGGGTGTTGGGGTTGGGGGTGGGTCAGGAGTATTAAGAGTTTGTTCTGGATTTGCAGGGTCTTCGTTGTTGGATTTTCGAGGGGCGGCGTTGGAGTTTTGAGGTGTTTGCCGGGAGATTTTCAGCGCCTGTGAGATCGAGCGCCGCCCGCGCGGCGCTTCGCGGGTAAACCCGCTCCTACGCTTGTTTCGGGCCAGTCCCTCCTGCACCAGTCGCGTGCGACCGCCTTGTTTGTACGACGCGATATCGAGACATGCGCCAAGGCGGTCGCGCGCAAATCCCACAGGAATAATTGGCCCGAAACAAACGTAGGAGCGGGTTTACCCGCGAAGCGCCGCGCGGGCGGCGCTCGATCTCACAGGCGCTGAAAATCTCCCGGCGAACACCTACCAGGCGCTGAAAATCTCCCGGCAAACACCTACCCGCCAAAGCGCGAATTCCGCCTCTTGCCCTATACACACCGCGACACATTGTCGGCTTGACTTTGCCTATATCCACCCAATTCCTGTAAAGTTGACGCCAAGGTCAGTTTTCTCAAGCCAGGCCAAGAATCAAAAGAAAGGGCAGGCCCCAACTGCCCAGAGGATCAAGCATGTCCAACCGTGATATTTCCCGGCGCGCCTTTTTGCAAGGCGGCCTGATCGCTGGTGTCGGTGTGACCATGGCGCCATTAGGCAGCCCGGCATTCGCCGCGTTGATGGAGGAGCGCGTTACCACTTCGCCGCAGAAGTGGATGAACCACGACGGCAAGGCGCGTTTCCGTAACGATGCCTTGTCCAAGGTCTGCGGCGACAAAGTGTTCGCGCGCGACATCCGCGCCAAGGACATGCCCGGCTGGCCCGCGCAGCAAGGTCATGCGCTGCTGCTCAAGGCGACCAAGGTCGACCGGATTTATGCCGGCCATGACCTCAGCCTGCTCGGCACCGACCTGCAGCCGGACCGCATCGTCACCGCCGCCGACCTCGAACAGGACGGCATCGCCTGGCCCGAGGCCCATTCGCCCGACCCGCTGCTGCCGCCCGGCAAGGTGCCGATGTTCATCGGCCACCCGGTGGCGATCCTGATCTGGCACGACTTCGAGCGCTTCCGCCAGGCCAAGCGCAAGCTGCAGTTCAATCAGCAGGCGATCCGTTACGGTGCCCAGGCGCCGTTGTACCAGCGCGACCCTTATGGCAGCTTCCGTTTCGTGCGGGTGGGCGGCACCACGCCGTTCGACGACGATGAGTTCTCCAGCCTGAAGAACTCCATGCTGTTCCCCACCATCCTCAACCGCAAGCCGGTGTGGTCGAAGCAGCCCAACCAGCACGGCGACCTGACCGAGCAGGGGTTGTTCTACGCCAAGCGCATGGCCGAGCAGCTGGACAACCCGCCCGAGGACTGGCTGGTGTTCGACGAGCGCTACAAGACGCCGTCCATCGAACCTGCCGCGCTGGAGCCGGACAACGGCAACGGCTGGTACGACCCTACCACGGGCACGCTGCACTTCGTGGTCGCCACCCAGTGCCCGTTCGAAGTGGCGCAGGAATGCGTGCACATGATCAAGCCGTCGCGCTTCGCCCTGAACACGCTGAACATGCACCCGGGCTATACCGTGGGCTATGGCTCAAAAGACAACAATATCTTCGTCTTCTATGCCGCGGTGGCCGCGCTGTACGGCGCCGGGGTGCCGATCCGCCTGGCCAACGACCGCTACGAGCAGTTCCAGAGCGGCATCAAGCGCCATGCCTTCGATATCCGCTACCAGTTGGCGGTGGACAAGAAGGACAACAGCTTCAAGATCTTCCGCGCCGACATGAGCTGCGACGGCGGCGGGCGCATCAACTACAGCCCGTCGGTGGCAGCCGTAGGCGCCACTGCAGCGCAGTCGATCTACTACATGCCGCAGAACGACCTGTCGGTTACCGCCTACTATTCCCGTGGTGTCGAGGCCGGCTCCATGCGTGGTTACGGCACCCTGCAGAGCATGGCAGCCACCGAGATGATGGTGGATGAGATCGCCGGCCGCCTGGGGGTCGATGCCATCGACCTGCGCCGCGCCAACGCGCTGAAATCGGGCATGAAGAACACCCAGGGTGCGGTGCCGGCGGGCGCCCTGCGGCTTTACGAGATCCTCGACAAGGCAGCTGTGCATGAATGGTGGCGCGACCGCGACGCACGCAAGCGGCAGATGGACGCGCAGGATCAGGACCACTGGTACGGGGTGGGGTTTGCCATTTGCCAGAAGGACTTCGGCACGGGCTCCGAAGCACCGATGGCCAGCATCGAATTCAGCCGCGACGGGCGCATCAGCCTGCGCCACATCGGCACCGAGCTGGGTACCGGCATGTCCACCTCCCAGGCTTTGGTGGTCAGCGATTTCCTTGGCCGTTCGGCCGACGAGGTAACGACGGCAGTCACCGAATGGCCTGAGCTGCAACTGAGCACCAGCGGCAACCCGTACCTGATCAGCCAGCCTGAGCAGGACGCCGCGCTGCGCAACCCGCGCTGGGTCGGCAAGCTGGCGTCGCCATCGTCGGCGACCAACTCGGCCTTCTACTTCAGCCATGCTACCCGCGAAGCGGCGCGTGTGCTGTTCAACCATGGCCTGTGGCCGGCGGCCATGGCGATCTGGAGCCAGGGCCCGTATGGCGGCCAGGCCAACCCACTGGTGGTGCGCCGCGAAAATGCTGTGTGGGTCAACGGAGAGCTGACTGGTAACGGTCTGCAACCGATTCCGTTCGCCCAGCTCGCACAGAAGGCCCACGACATGGGCTTGGTCACCGGCGCCAGTGTGCACGGTTTCAACCGCTGGAGCTGGGCCGAGGCCGACTTCGTCATCGACGGCGTGCGTGAGCGTTTACCGCTCGACGCGGTGGCGGTGAAATACGGCGATGGGGCGGTGAATGCGAAGAAGGCGCAGATGAACAGCCATGGCTACCACCTGCTCGACCGGCAGAATGCGGCCTACCCCGACACCCAGTTGAACAATGCCATGGTCACCTACTACAGCCCGGTGGCGACCATCGTCGAGGTCAAGGTCAACAAAGGCACCTTGGAGACGCAGGTGCTCAACCACCACAGCTGGGTCGAGTGCGGCCGGGTGCTGGTGCCGGAGCTGGTCAAGGGCCAGCTCGAAGGCGGGATCGCCATGGGCATTGGCCATGCACTGACCGAAGAAATGCCGTTGTACGAGGGTGGGCCCGGGGAGGGCGACTGGAACTTCAACCGCTACCGCCTGCCGCATGCGCGCGATGTGGCGGTGTGGCAGCAGACCAGCGAAATCCTCCCGCCGCTGTCACCGACCGACCCCTCCAAGGGCATCGCCGAAGTGGTGATGATCCCGGTCGTCGGTGCCATCGGCAATGCCGTCGCGCATGCCATCGGTAAGCGCGTGCGCGATCTCCCCATCACCCCAGCCCGTATCAAGGAGGCCCTCAATGGCTAACCGTCCACTGCAACTGACGCTCAATGGTCAACCGGTCGGGCCGGTCGAGGTCCCCGCGGACCTGGCGATGATCGACTACCTGCACGAACACCAGAACCTCACCGGCTCGCGCCTGGGGTGCGGCCAGGGCATCTGCCACGCCTGCGTGGTGATCGTCGACAACCCCGACGGCACCAGCGAAGAAGTGCGCACCTGCATCACCGGTGCGCATTACTTCGAAGGCAAGAAGGTTCGCACCATCGAAGGCCATGCCAAGAAAGACGAGGCCGGTAACCTGACGCTCAACCCGATCCAGCAGAAGTTCGTCGACCTGTTCGCCTTCCAGTGCAGCTACTGCGCACCAGGCTTCGTCAACGCCGCTACCGTGCTGGTGGAAACGGCCCAGCGCCAGCCGCTGAAGAAGAGCGAAGTGGAGGACCGCATCGAGGCCAGCCTCGGTCACCACATCTGCCGCTGCACAGGCTACGTGCGTTACTACGATGCCACCCGCAAGGTGCTCAACGATCTCGGCCTGGTCAAGGAGGGTTGAACATGGGCTTCGTACGTAGCGCTTCGGCGTTGGTCCTCGGGCTGGCTGTCAGTTCGATTGCCCTGGCAGCCGACGATGCGCAGGTCAAGCGCGGTGAATACCTGGCCCGCGCGGCCGACTGCATGGCCTGCCATACCGCTGAAGGCGGCGCGCCGTATGCGGGTGGCCTGCCGATCCATTCGCCGTTCGGCACCATTTATGGCAGCAATATCACCCCGGACAAACAGTACGGCATCGGCAACTACAGCGCCGACGAGTTCTTCGCCGCAGTCACCGAGGGCAAGCGCAAGGATGGCGCCAACCTTTATCCTGCGATGCCTTACACCTCGTACCACCTGATGAAGCGTGAAGATTCGGACGCAATCCTCGCCTACCTGATGACCATACCGCCGATCAACCGCCCGGCACCGCAGACCTCGCTGCGCTTCCCGTTCAATGTGCGCATGGGCCTCAGCGGCTGGAACATGCTGTATGGCAAGAGCGTGCAACTGCAGCCGACCGAGGGTAAAAGCCCGGCCTGGCAGCGCGGCCAGTACATGGTCGAGGTCATGGGCCATTGTGGCGAATGCCATACCCCGCGCAACCCGATCGGTGCGCTGCAGCAGGACCAGCGCCTGAGCGGCGGCCTGCTGGGTGGCTACCTGGCGCCAAGCCTGCTGGCCCAGGACCTGGCCGAGCGCGGCTGGACCCAGCCGGACCTGACCACCTTCCTCAAGCACGGCATCAGCGCCCAGGGCAGCATGTTCAACGAGATGTTCCCGGTGGTGCACCACAGCACCCAGCACCTGGAAGATGCAGACCTTGCGGCCATGGCTACCTACCTGCTGGGCGACCAGCCGCCGCCGGCCAAGGCTATCGAGACTGTTGCCCTGGAGCAGATGAGCGACAGTGCCAAGCGTGGCCACCAGCAGTACCTGAACGTCTGCGCCGGCTGCCATGGGGTCGACGGCGAGGGCAAGCCGCACATCGCCGTGGCCATGCGCGGCAACACCGTGCTGCGCCAGGCCGACTCCCGCAACCTGGTCAAGGTGGTCCTCGAAGGCATCCGTGAACAGCAGTTCACCGGCTTCGAGCGCATGCAGCCGATGCCGGGCTTTGCCGACAAGCTGGATGACCAACAGGTGACGGATATGGTCAACTACCTGCGCCAGGCCTGGGGTGGATTGCCCGGCGACCTGAGCGTACAGCAGCTCGCCGAGCTGAAGGCGGAGTAAAGCGTGCAGCATCTCGATCTACGGGTGATCCGTCAGGCTTTGCAGTGGTCCTGCAACGGCCAGCGGGTATGGTTGTGCACGGTGCTCGCCACCTACGGCTCGGCGCCGCGTGCACCGGGTTCGCTGCTGGCGGTGAACGCCAGCGGCCAGTGGCTGGGCTCGCTGTCCGGTGGCTGTGTCGAAGACGACTTTCTCGAACGCGTGGCCCTGGGGGAATTCCCGGAGCCAGTTGCCATCGTGCGTTATGGCGACGGCAGCGACCCGCGTTCGCGCGTTCGCCTGCCGTGTGGCGGTGTGCTTGAAGTACTGGTGGAGAACCTGCCGGTTGAATGCGAGGTGCAGGCGCATCTGCGTGAGCTGGAACGTGCGCTGCTGGGCCAGCGCCGGATACTGCGTGAGGTGAGCCTGCCTACGGGTACCCGCCAGCTGCTCGATGACCATAGTCAGGGGCCACGGGTGGAACGGGAAAATGCCCGGGTGCGCTTGCGTGTCGGCGCCGCCCAGCGGCTGCTGCTGGCCGGTTATTCCAGCGTGGCGCATTTTTGCGTCGAATTCGGCAGGGGCATGGGGTTTGAGGTCATCCTTTGCGAGCCGCGTGATGAAGTACTCGACGGCGTAGTGCTGAATGGCATTGAGGTGCGCCGCGAGCTTCCGTCGGAATTCATCGCCAATGGCGGTTGCCATGCCGACACGGCAGTGGTGGCATTGACCCATGATCCAAAAATCGATGACCTGGCCATGCTTGAAGCCGTGCGGACCGAAGCGTTCTACATCGGCGTGATGGGCTCCAAGGCCACCTCCGACAAGCGTCGCGAACGCTTGCAGCGAATTGGTGGCCTGGGTTGCGACGAGCTGGCGCGCATCCATGCGCCGATTGGCCTGAACCTGGGCAGCAAGACCCCGGCCGAGATCGCCCTGGCGGTACTGGCCGATATCCTTCGTGTGCGCAACGGCATCGAGCGGGCGGCGCTGTGAGCGTGGTTGCGTTGGTATTGGCGGCAGGCAGCAGTGTGCGTTTTGGCTCTGACAAGCGCCGTTCGCTGCTGGCTGACGGTCGAAGCTTGCTGGTGCACAGCGTAGAGAGCGCCTGCGCAGTGTTCGATGATGTGCGGGTGGTGTTGCGTGAAGGGGAGCGAGGCGTGGACCTAGGGTTGCCTGCGCGGTGCAGGGTGGTCTCCAGTCCGGATTTCACATTGGGCATGGGCCATAGCCTGGCGGCCGGGGCCGCTTCGCTGGCTGACAGCGAGGCCCAGGCAGTAGCGATTCTGTTGGGTGATATGCCCTGGGTGGCGTCCGCGACCCTGGATTTGCTTGCACGCGAGGCCAGTGGATCAACGATAGTCCTGCCTTGTCATGCCGGACGACAGGGCCATCCGGTGTTGTTCGGGCGTGATTTCTGGCCGGCGCTTGCCCGGCTGAAGGGTGATGAAGGGGCGCGTTCGGTGCTGAAGGCCCATGCGGACCGTTGCGTCCGGCTGGATGTCGAGGATGCCGGCGTGCTGCAGGATGTCGATAGGCCGGATGCGGTGCGCCCTTGAATGCGTTCGTCAAAGGCTATTCATCTTCTTCGCCAGTGAGTTCATAGGGTTCGAGTTCGCCCAGTTGGGAAAGCAGCACCAGATGCTCCACTGCCTTCAGCTTTTCAAGACGCTCGAGGCTGTCTGGGCCTCCCAGCATCAAGGCGGGGACAAAGCCATACATCTCGTCTGGGCCCAGGGTGCCGAGCCGTTCCCTGGCAGGTTCGAACAGGTCGTCGAAGTAGACGCACTCGGTCATCAGCCACATGAGCAAACCGTGGATCCTGCTGTCCCGTTCTTCGTCGCCTGAGCTATGAGCGCCATCGAGGTAACGGGAATGGTAGGCCGCAATGGTCAGCACCGAACCGGTTTTCTCACCCCATAGGTACAGGTCGCCAAAAGCGCTGCGGGCGATGAGGTGATAAGTGTCGCATTCTTCGAAGTGCGTACCGGCCAACCAAGAGGCCACTACACCCTGGTATTCCTGAGGATTTACCAGCCAGAACAAGCCGCCGCCGTAGCCGCACCAGCCGTGGTCTTGCCAGTATTCAAGGAGGCGATTGGGGAGTTTGCCTTGGTAATGATCGACAGCGGCAGGTGGTACGGGTTGCTGGCTGATGGGTTCGCCGAAGGTTTCCAGGAAAATGCTGAAGATGACATCCATTCGTTTAGGTCCTTTTGTGTGCTCAGAAGTCAGAGAAGCTGTAGGGTTCGAGTTCGGTGATTTGAGACAGCAAAATTAAATGCTCTATTGCTTTAAGTTTTTCCAGGTTTTTGAGGTCGGGGCGCCCTCCCAGCATCAATGCAGGAACAAATGCATATATCTCATCTTCTTTCAAGATGCCCAGCTTTTTCTTCGCGGGCTCAAAAAGGCTTTCAAAGTCGTTGTGTTCTTTTTTTCTTGATAGAAAGAAGCTTTGGACCTCTCTGGTTGCTTCCGTTTCAGTGAGTGTGCAGTTTTCACCTGTGTAACGGGACAGAAGACTTGTGATTTTTACTGAAAAGCCACTGTTCTCTCCCCAAAGATACAGGTCGCCGAAAGCGCTTCTGGCAACCAAGTGGTAAGTGTCCCGGTTTTCAAGGAGGGTGCCCTCGGTCCAGGATGAGACAACGCCCTCATACTCCTGTGGATTAACCAGCCAGAATATACCTTCGCCAAAACCACACCATCCATGCTCTTTCCAGTATGCAAGTAACAACTCTGGAAGTTTTCCGTTATAGCGATCAATGCTGGAGGGGGGCACCTCTCGACGGGAAAAAGGCGCGCCTATATTGTCAAGGAATATGGAGAATACCTCATCCATTTGCGATGCCTCTTGTCGTTAGCACTTATGAAGTCTTACATTCATGCAAGTCGAGTGGGTGCCGAATTTCGGCGATTTTTCCGCAGCCTCTTTTATGCTGGCTAGTCTGTTTCGCCATTGAGCACCAATGCTGGAGTTGACCCAGAACGGGCCGGTACCTTCATTGCCGCAGGTGCCTTCCCAGGCGAAGCGGATGCCATCGACGTAGTACTCGCCGATACGCGGCAAGCCCTCGACGAAGAACTCGGCAATGGAAGCCAGCCCCAGCGCACCGAGGATCCAGCCGCTGACCTTGAGGCCCATGGCCGCGCCTGCGCCGGCGAACGGAATGGTTCCGGCGCCGCCGGCGAATGCGCCTACCCCCGCGCCAAGCAGGCCACCGGTAATGGTGCTGCCGACGACGATCATTGCCATCTGCTGCACGACCCTCAGCAGTTCGTCGACGATGCTGTTGATGTCGAGGTCTGCGAAGCGCTGGCGTAGCATGTGCGCCGCCTGCCATTCAGCGTGGTAGAAGGCTGTGCGGACAGCTTCGATCCGGCGCAGGTTGAGGCCCAGTGAGGCGACCTCTTCATTGAGGCTGGTGCGGAACTGGCCACCGCTTGGGTAGCCCCACCATGGCGATGACACGTGACTCGATCTCGTGCCATGAGGGCACGAGGTAATCCAGGTACATGAGGTGTCTCCCTGACAGCGTGTGCAGGGGGAAATCCCATCATGGATTCGGATCAGAGGTTTCTGGGTCAGTTGTAGGAAAGGGCGACTTCGTTTCTGTTGTGTTCGAGAAGCTCGGGAATTGGGTCCCGCCGTGAGCATGCCCTGCTCCAGGCGCTGCTGCAGAACCCGGGCGAGTGCTGTCCAGCGAGCAACTGAAAGACTGCGTGTACGGTTTCAGCGACGAAGTCGAGAGCAACGCCCTGAACGTGCACATCCACCACCTGCGCCGCAGATGGCATGGCCTGCCAGGTCAGCTCGCTGCGTGGCGAGATCCTCGCCAGCAACCACAAGCACGATGGTGCCATGGACGACGAGCGCAGCGGGTTCCGTGACCAGACCATCGACGATGCGCTTTGGCGCACCTTCACCTACAACCACGGCGATGTGCGCATCACCACGGCCGACCGGCACATGGAGCGCGAGGCGCTGAACCAGTCGATTCTGCTGGCGGCATCGGCGCCGGTACTGATGGCCCTGCTCGGCAGCCTGGGGCTGTTGTGGATCGGCCTTGGCAAGGGCCTGGAGCCGCTCAACTGCGTGCGTGATGCGTTGCGCAGCAGGCGTGCGGACAGTGTCGAACCGCTGCAGGTGGCGGGTATGCCCAGCGAGTTGCAGACGTTGCTGGAAACCCAGAGCCAGCTGTTCCGGCGCATTGCCCAGACCCTTGAGCGTGAGCGGCGGCTGACCGACGGTGCGGTGCGCGAGCAAGCGCTGGAGCATGCAGGATTGGCCAGGCTGGCAGACGCGTCCAGCATCAACGCCGGACGAAGCCGTGCATCTCATCCGCCGCTTTTCACGGCCAATACTGTGTTTAGAAGTCAGAAAAGCTATAGGGCTCGAGGGTGGAGATCTGTGCAAGTAGTATCAAGTGCTCGACAGCTTTGACTTTTTCTAGGTGGGCAAGATCGCAGGGGCCACCGAATGCCAAGGCTGGAACGAAACCATACATCTCATCATGATCGAGTTTGCCTAATTTGTTATATGCAGGCTCGAATAAATCGCCAAAGTTGTTGGACTCCCGTTCGATCAATAGAAAGAAGCCTTGCACCTCCTTGTCCATGTTGCCTGCATCAAGTTCATTCACTCTGCCGCAGTATTGTGAAGTGTGGGCTACGATGTCTAATGAAAACCCGGAATTTTCTCCGTACAGATAGAGATCACCAAAGGCGCCCCGAGCGATGACATGATAGGTATCTCGCCCTTCGAGCGCAGTGCCTTCTATGAATGAGGCGGCTACGCCCTCGTAGTCTTGCGGATTGACCGTCCAGAATATTCCATCACCATATCCGCACCATCCGTGCTCGGCCCAGTACTCCAACAGTTTCTTCGGCAATTTACCGCTGTAGCGCTCGATGCTAGAAGGTGGCACCTCCTGCCTGAAAATCGGCTCGCCCATTTCTTCTATGAAGAGGGAGAAAAATTCGTCCATTGTCGCGCTCCTTATCTTGTTAGCATTTGTGCAGTCTGACATTTAAAAAGCCTGATGCACGGCCATCTTTGGCTTGTTCTTCGACTGATCTTGTCAGCTCTCCTACCCTGCTTCTCCATTGGGGACCTATAGTGGAATTTACTTGCCTATCCCCGAAGTCAGAAATGACATCCTTGCCGCCGGCGATTAGATCTGGATTGTGCAGCGCAGCAAGAGAGGACATCGTTTCCTTAGCCTGCATCGTTGAAATTTTTCTTGCTTCAATTGGGTTCATGTCCTTGGGCAGTTTTCTATAAGCTCTTTTCCTTAGGTCGTCATACAGTTTTTGTCTTGCTTTTCTCGCAGTTTTTGGATCTCGCTTTATGGGATTTGCAATATTTTCCAGGAACTCTTCAACCGTCAGCCGATTGAGTCCATCTTGTTGTCCCTTTAACTGCCGCTCAAACTCGCCATGCTTCGACGCTGGCAATTTATCCGCCTTGAAACACGCCACCGTATGCAACGGCATGCTACCGGGCTTCCCTGTGGGGTGCTCCTTGTCTTTTCCCGCCTGCCGATTCGGCTGAACTGGCTGCGGATCATCCATCGCCCCTTTGCGCCGCTCCGGCACCTGCAGATCCGGCCGTTTCTTCAACCCCTCTTCATGCTGGAGAATCCATTGCCCCAACCGCGCGCCTTTGCGGCTGGCCGCCATCTCCTGGGCCAGCACCCGGGCATCGCCGCGCCCGCGGGTGAGGTACGACACGATTGCCCCAACAACAGCACCACGACTTCCACATGGCCTTGGGCAATCTGATGCGTGGCCCGGGATATCGCATACGGGTCGTCCCGGCAGAACGGGCCGGTGCCTTCATTGCCGCAGGTGCCTTCCCAGGCGAAGCGGATGCCATCGACGTAGTACTCGCCGATCCGCGGCAAGCCGTCGATGAAGAATTCGGCAATGGAAGCCAGCCCCAGCGCACCGAGGATCCAGCCGCTGACCTTGAGGCCCATGGCCGCGCCTGCGCCGGCGAACGGAATGGTTCCGGCGCCGCCGGCGAATGCGCCTACCCCCGCGCCAAGCAGGCCACCGGTAATGGTGCTGCCGGCGACGATCATCGCCATCTGCTTCACGACCCTCAGCAGTTCGTCGACGATGCTGTTGATGTCGAGGTCGGCGAAGCGCTGGCGCAGCATGTGCGCCGCCTGCCATTAGGCGTGGTAGAAGGCTGTGCGGACAGCTTCGATCCGGCGCAGGTTGAGGCCCAGTGAGGCGACCTCTTCATTGAGGCTGGTGCGAAACTGGCCACCGCTTGGGTAGCCCACCATGGCGATGACACGTGACTCGATCTCGTGCCACGAGGGCACGAGGTAATCCAGGTACATGAGGTGTCTCCCTGACAACGTGTGCAGGGGGAAATCCCATCATGGATTCGGATCAGAGGTTTCTGGGTCAGTTGTAGGAAAAGGCGACTTCGTTTCTGTTGTGTTCGAGAAGCTCGGGAATTGGGGTGAGGCTGCGATGGGCAGGGCGGCGACCCCGCGCGGCGCTCGATCTACCCCCAACCCTCCCCAAAAGGTCCATAATCCCCCCTTAATCCGCCCAAGGTGCAATACCAGCCACACCACTCCGGGAGCCCCACCATGCACGTTCTGCTCTGCGAGGACGACGACCTGATCGCCGCCGGCATCTGCGCCGGCCTCACCGCCCAGGGCCTGACCGTGGACCGGGTGGGTAACGCCGCCGCTGCGCGGGCGATGCTGCAGGCCGCGCAGTTCGACGTGATGATCCTCGACCTTGGCCTGCCCGACGAAGACGGCCTAAAGCTGCTGCGCCGCCTGCGCGAAAAAGGCGAGACCCTGCCGGTACTGGTGCTCACCGCCCGCGATGCCGTCACCGATCGTGTCGATGGCCTGCAGGCCGGTGCCGATGATTACCTGCTCAAGCCCTTCGATCTGCGCGAGCTGGCCGCACGCCTGCATACCTTGCTGCGGCGGGTGGCCGGGCGGGCGGTGAACGTGATCGAGCACGGCCCGCTGCGCTATGATCCGAGTAGCTGCGAGGCGACCCTGGCCGGCCAGCATGTCGACCTGTCCCGCCGCGAACAGGCCCTGCTTCAGGCGCTGCTGCAGAACCCCGGGCGCGTGCTGTCCAGCGAGCAACTGAAAGACTGCGTGTACGGGTTCAGCGACGAAGTCGAGAGCAACGCCCTCAACGTGCACATCCACCACCTGCGCCGCAAGCTGGGCAACGGCATTGTCGAGACCGTGCGTGGCCTGGGCTACCGGCTGGGTCCGGCGCAGGCACCGCAAGAGGCCGCATCATGAGCCTGCGGGTGCGCCTGAGCCTGATCCTCGGCAGTGCCTTCGTGATCATCTGGGCACTGGCCGCCGCGTGGATGCTGCGAGACCTGCGCCAGCAAATGATGTTCTCCCTCGACCAGCGGCTGGTGGCGTCGGCGCGTATGGTCGCCGGGCTGATCGACCAACTGCCGCAGCCGCTGACCGCCAAGGGCGGGGAGGCGCATTTTTCCGCCGACCAGTTCAGCGTACCGGATGGCATGGCCTGCCAGGTCACCTCGTTGCGTGGCGAGATCCTTGCCAGCAACCACAAGCACGATGGCGCCATGGACGACGAGCGCAGTGGGTTTCGTGACCAGACCATCGACGATGCGCTTTGGCGCACCTTCACCTACAACCACGGCGATGTGCGCATCACCACGGCCGACCGGCATATGGAGCGCGAGGCGCTGAACCAGTCGATTCTGCTGGCGGCATCGGCGCCGGTACTGATGGCCCTGCTCGGCAGCCTGGGGCTGTTGTGGATCGGCCTTGGCAAGGGCCTGGAGCCGCTCAACCGCATGCGTGATGCGTTGCGCCGCAGGCGTGCGGACAGTGTCGAGCCGCTGCAGGTGGCGGGCATGCCCAGCGAGTTGCAGCCGTTGCTGGAAACCCAGAACCAGTTGTTCCGGCGCATTGCCCAGACCCTCGAGCGTGAGCGGCGCCTGACCGACGATGCCGCGCATGAACTGCGCAGCCCGCTGACCGCGATCAAGACCCATCTGCAGGTGGCGCGCATGACCGACGGTGCAGTGCGCGAGCAGGCGCTGGAGCATGCCGAGCAGGGCGCCGACCGCATGCACCGCACGCTGGAGCAGTTGCTGATGCTGGCGCGGGTGGAAGGCAGCCTGTCGTTCGAGGATGGCGTGCAGTGCAGCGCCGAGCAGGTGGCCCGTCAGGCGGTGCAGGATGCCGGTGGTGGCGACAACCGGCGTATCGTGTTGCGCCTGCCTGAAGAGGCCACGCAAATCTACTTGGGCATGCCCGCACCGTTGGCGGTGGCAGCGCTGCGCAACCTGCTGGACAACGCCTTGCGTCATGGCGGCGATGAAGCCGTAGAGCTGGAGGTGCAGATGGCGGACGGCCAGGTGGGTTTCATGGTGCGCGACCACGGGCCAGGGATTGCCGAAGCGGACCTGGAGCACCTGACCGAGCGCTTCTGGCGCAATGGGCAGAGTGGTGGTTGCGGATTGGGGCTGGCGATTGTGCAGGCGATCGTGCAGCGGTGTGCCGGTAGCCTGCGCTTTGACAGCCGTAGTGACGGCTTGCGGGTCTTGTTGCAGGTACCGGCGCGTCCTGGACATTGATGTTTATCGCCTGTGCTGGCCTCTTCGCGGGTGAACCCGCTCCTACGGGCGGTGCGGTCTGTGGGGGTGGGTTGCCTGTGCTGGCCTCTTCGCGGGTGAACCCGCTCCTACGGGCGGGTGGCGGTCTGTGGGGGTGGGTTTGCCTGTGCTGGCCTCTTCGCGGGTGAACCCGCTCCTACGCGGGCGGTGTGGTTGTAGGAGCGGGTTTACCCGCGAAAGGGCCGGCACAGACCCAAATAAAATGGCGTAACAACCGCTAAATCCTCCCCTCACTCAAGCGTTTCCAAAGCGATAACCGCCCATCCGCTTGCTCGCGAGGATTTACCCATGCCCACCGCTTCCAGCCTTGCCCGGGTTGTACCGGCCAGCGTGCCGCAGCCCTTGTACGAATTCACCGATTCGCCCTTGCTGCAACGTCAGCAGCAACAGGAATCCAACGCCCGCAGCTATCCACGGCGCATCCCGCTGGCGCTCAGGCGCGCCCGTGGCATCCACGTCGAAGATGTCGAAGGCCGCCAGTTCATCGACTGCCTGGCCGGTGCCGGCACCCTGGCCCTGGGCCACAACCACCCGGTGGTGGTCGAGGCGATCCAGCGGGTGCTGGCTGACGAGTTGCCGCTGCACACCTTGGACCTGACCACCCCGGTCAAGGACCGCTTCGTCCAGGACCTGTTCGGCATCCTGCCCGAGGCGCTGCGCCGCGAGGCCAAGGTGCAGTTCTGTGGCCCGACCGGCACTGATGCGGTAGAGGCGGCGCTGAAACTGGTGCGCAGCGCCACCGGCCGCAGCACCGTGCTGGCCTTCCAGGGCGCCTACCATGGCATGAGCCAGGGCGCGCTGAGCCTGATGGGCAGCCATGGGCCGAAACAGCCACTGGGGGCCTTGCTCGGTAACGGCGTGCAGTTCATGCCTTACCCGTACGACTACCGCTGCCCGTTCGGCTTGGGCGGCGAAGCCGGGGTGAAGGCCAACCTGCATTACCTGGAAAACCTGCTGCTCGACCCGGAAAGCGGCGTGCCACTGCCGGCGGCGGTGATCCTTGAGGTGGTGCAGGGCGAGGGTGGTGTGATCCCGGCCGATATCGAATGGCTCAGGGGTGTGCGCCGTATCACCGAGCAGGCCGGTGTGGCGCTGATCATCGACGAGATCCAGAGCGGCTTTGCCCGCACCGGACGCATGTTCGCCTTCGAACATGCCGGCATCGTGCCGGACGTGGTCACCTTGTCCAAGGCCATCGGCGGCAGTCTGCCGCTGGCGGTGGTGGTGTACCGCGACTGGCTGGATACCTGGAAGCCGGGCGCACATGCTGGCACTTTCCGTGGCAACCAGATGGCCATGGCGGCGGGTTCGGCGGTGATCAATTACTTGGTCGAGCATCGCCTGGCCGAGCATGCCGAGGCTATGGGGCTGCGCTTGCGCAAGCACCTGCTGCAGTTGCAGCAGGACTATCCGCAGTTGGGTGACATTCGCGGGCGTGGGCTGATGCTCGGGGTGGAACTGGTCGACCCACAAGGCCAGCCTGATGCGCTGGGCCACCCGCCGGCTAACCGCGACCTGGCGCCTAAGGTGCAGCGCGAGTGCCTCAAGCGCGGCCTGATCCTGGAGTTGGGTGGGCGACATGGGGCGGTGGTGCGTTTCCTGCCGCCGTTGATTATCAGTGGCGAGCAGATCGACGAGGTGGCGCAGCGGTTTGCCGAGGCGTTGATCGCGGCAGTCTGAACCATTGCCGGGGGTGCAAAGCGCCCCCAGGCTATCTCAAGTCAATCAAAGGTCCGCCCGGCCCGCCAATAACCCATCAGGGTCAGGCACTCTCGTTGCAGCCCGCGCTCCTTGATCAGATACCGGCGAATATCCATTACCGTCGCCGATTCCCCCGCGACCCAGGCATGGAACGCACTGCTGGTGCTACTGGCCTGTTCCCACAAGATCCGTGTGTCGATGTCCACTTCTTCCAGCTTCGCCCGTGGTGCGGCAGGCTCCTGTGGCAGGCTGGCCAGTTCGCGCACGGCGTGCTGCATGGCTTGGCCATGTGCGCAATTGAGCAACTCGCGCGGCAACCAGTGAATGTGGCTAGCATTGCCATGGCGCAAAGGCAGGCAGTCAGCCTCCAGCGGTACCTCGATGAACGCCTGCACCGCCAATCCGGGCTGGTCGTCGGCCAGTTGCTCAAGAATGCCGGCAATGGCCGGCAGCGCGGTTTCGTCACCGACCAGCAGAATGTTGCGCACTCCCTGCGGCGGTTTCCATTCATAGCCGCCGTTGTCCCCGTCATAGGCCAGATTGGGCGCCACTATCTGCAAGCTGTCACCCACCTGCGCGTGGGTGGCCCAGGCCGAAGCTGGGCCGTTGACGCCATGCAGCACGAAGTCGATATCTACCTCCAGCGCCTCGCGACGCAAGGTGCGGATGGTATAGGTGCGCATTGGCGGGCGCTGGTCTGGCGGCAAGGCACTGTGTGCGGTCTTCCAGTGCCGCTCGTTGCTCAGGCTTGGCAGTGAGCCGTCGGGCGCGGGAAACAGCAGCTTGACGCGCTGGTCCGGCGCTAGGGTAGTCATTTCAGCAACATCCGGGCCGCTGAACACCAGGCGGGTCAGCGAAGGGCTGAGAGCGACTCGCCGCTTCAGATGCACATCGAAGATCCGGTAGCTGGGGTGTTTGCCGGGGAGGGCTTGAGTGACCCGCTTGCGCAGGTTGTTGGCCAGGGTGGAGAGCATCGCGAGGGCCGCCTTTTGGAAGATGGGTATGACCTTCAGACGAGTCGCCCACCCGGCAATTTAATCGCGCAGCTTGGGGGCCTCGTTGGTGGCAGCCGCTAATTTTCTCCCACCACGATCCGTTCATTGGAGACCACCGAGCCCAGCTCCACGCCCACGTGACGGAAAATCGCCGATGAACCCAGAACACGCCATGAAACTCGCCAGCCGCTTTGTCAGGTTGCCCCTTGAAAAGCGCAGGATGTTCCTTGACGGTCTGCGCCGGGAGGCCATCGACTTCACGGTGTTTCCGATCCCTTCGGGGGCCAGCGAGCCCGGGCGTGCCGAGCTTTCCTACGCCCAGCAGCGCATGTGGTTCGCTTGGCAACTGGCGCCGACCGGCAGCGCCTACCATATTCCCATGGCCGTGCGCCTGCTCGGCCCCCTCGACCGAGCTGCGTTGCAGCGGGCCTTCGATGAACTGCTGCAGCGTCATGAAAGCCTGTGCACGGGTTTCTTCGAGGATGAACAGGGGGTGTACCAACAGGTTCTACCGAAAGCCGAACTGAGCATGCAGGCATTCGATCTGTCCGCCCTAGAGCCCGCCGAGCGTGAATCGCGTCTGGCGGCCCTGAGCCAGGCGCAGGGCGACAGCCCCTTCGACCTGGCGCAACCGCCGCTGCTGCGGGCTGCGCTGGTGCGCTTGGGCAGCGACGAGCAGGTGTTGCTGCTGACGCTGCACCATATCGTCGCCGACGGCTGGTCGATGAACCTTTTTATCAGTGAGCTGATCGGTGCGTACGAGCGAGCCTGTGGCGTGGTCCGGGCCGAGCCTGCGGCCTTGCCCATCCAGTACCGGGACTTTGCCCTGTGGCAGCGCCAGTGGCTGGAAGCCGGTGGTCGCCAGGCCGACCTGGATTATTGGCTGGCACACTTGGGTGACACCGATGGCGCCCTGCGACTGCCCCTGCGCCGGGCCCGCTCTGCTGGCGAAGAACTGCGGGCGGCGCGCCTGGATATCGATCTCGATCCGACGCTGACGGCACGCTTGAAGGCCTTGGCCGGACAGGAGCAGGTGACCTTGTTCATGCTCTTGCTGGCCGCCTACAAACTGCTGCTGCAGCGTTATGGTGGCCAGCGTTCGATCCGTGTTGCGGTGCCGGTGGCCAACCGCAACCGCGCCGAGGTCGAAGGCCTGATCGGCTGTTTCATCAACACCCAGCTGCTGCAGACCGAGCTGGACCCGGAGCTGGACCGTCGGGCCTTGCTGGCGCGGATCAAGGCCACCGCTCTGGGGGCCCAGGCCCATCAGGACCTGCCATTCGAGATCCTGGTGCGGGCCATGGGCAATGAGCGCCATGGCGAGCCCTTCCAGGCCCTGTTCAACCACCAGGCCCAGGTGCTCGACGTCACCCGGCTGCAGACTGCTACCGGGCTGGTGCTCGAAGCGCTGCCGGCGCAGCGGCGTACTTGTCACTGCGAACTGATGCTGGAGAGCCATGAGCGCGGCGACCAGTTGCAGGCCCGCTTCACCTATGCCGCCGAGCTGTTCGAACCTGCCACCATTGAGCAGATGGCCGGCCACTGGCGGCAATTGCTGGAGCAGCTGGTCGCCGCCACACCTGGCCCGGTGGGTGACTGGGCATTGGCGACGGCCGAGACGCCAACGGTATCGAGCACCTTTGCCGAGGTAATGGTCGACCAGCTCATCGAGCAAGCGGCCCACCGGCAGCCCCAACGACTGGCTGTGGTGAGCGCCGGGCAATCCCTGAGCTATTCGGCCCTGGCACAGCGTGCCGAGCGCCTGGCCATCGAGCTGCAAGGCCTGGGCGTTGGTCCGGAAACCCTAGTGGCGGTGCTGGCCGACCGCTCGGTGCAGATGGTTGCAGCGATCCTGGCCGTGCTCAAGGCCGGCGCGGCCTACCTGCCCCTAGACCCGGAGCTGCCCCGTCAGCGTCAGCTTGAGATGCTGCGTGGCGCCGGGGTCAAGGTTCTGATCGCCAACGCCGATGTCGACCTGGGCTGCACCCTGGTGACCCTGGACCAGCCGCTTGGCGAAACCTCCGCCCGCTTGCAGCCGCTGCCGGCCCGTTCGCCGGCGCAACTGGCCTATGTCATCTACACCTCAGGCAGCACCGGGCAGCCCAAGGGGGTAGGGGTTTCCCATGGCGCATTGGTGAATTACCTGAAGGGCATCGCCGGCCGTCTGCCGCTGGCCCAGGTCGAGCAACTGGCGATGGTCTCCACCCCGGCGGCGGACCTTGGCCATACGGTATTCTTCAGCGCCCTGTGCCAGGGCAAGACCCTGCACCTGCTGGGCAAGGAGCAGGCCACAGATGTCGACGCCATGGCTGCCTACCTGAGCGAGCAGGCCATCGACCTGCTGAAGATTGTGCCGTCCCACCTGCAGGCCATGCTACGGGCCGAGGGCGGCGCTAAAGTGCTGCCACGCCGCTGCCTGGTGCTCGGCGGCGAGGCGCCAGGGCAGGGCCTGCTGGCCAGTGTCCGGGCCTTGGCGCCGAACCTTGAATTGATCAACCACTACGGCCCCACCGAAACCACTGTCGGGGTGCTGACCGCCGACCTGAGCGCGGCCGATGCGGTGGTCGAGCTGGGTCAGGCGCTGCCTGGCACTTGCGCCCGGGTGCTTGATGCCGGCCTGGCTCAGGTGCCGGAGCAGGGCCATGGCGAACTCTACATCGGCGGCGCCTGCCTGGCTCGAGGGTATCTGGGTCAGGCGGGGCTGACCGCCGAACGCTTCGTACCCGATCCTCAGGGCCAGGGTGAGCGCCTCTATCGCAGCGGCGACCGAATCCGTCGGGCTGCTGGATTGAGGTTCGATGGGCGCGGCGATGGCCAGGTGAAGATTCGTGGGTACCGGGTCGAGCTGGGCGAGGTCAACAGTCGCCTGCTCGCTCTTGCGGAGGTTGCCAGCGGCTGCGTCCGGGTTCATGAAGGCCGCCTGCTGGCCTGGGCCGTGCCTGCGTCGGCAGTGCCTGATTTTGCCGCGCGGGTGCGCCAGGCCCTGGCCGCTTGCCTACCTCAGGCCATGGTGCCGGAACAGGTGATTGAACTGGGCTGCCTACCGTTGACCGCCAATGGCAAGGTCGACAACAAAGCCTTGCCCCTGCCCGAACTGGACGCCTGCGCGGCGCGTCATCGGCCCGCTGAAACGCCCTTGCAGCAATGCCTCGCGCACATCTGGGCCGAAGTGCTGGAACGCCCTGAGGTGGGCCTGGACGATGGCTTCTTCGAGCTGGGCGGGCATTCCTTGCTGGCCACCCAGGTCATTTCCCGGGCCCGGCGGGCGCTGGGGCTGGAAATCCCCCTGCGCAGCCTGTTCGACAGCCCCGACCTGGAAGGATTCTGCGTGGCAGTGCAAGGCCTGTCCGGGCAGGGCCGGGCGGCTTCCGATATCCCGCGCCTGGGGCGCGAGCAGGCGTTGCCGCTGTCTCACGCCCAGCATCGGCAATGGCTGTTCTGGAAGCTGCAACCCGAGAGCAGTGCCTACCACACGCCTTTGTTGGTGCGCTTGAGCGGCGTGCTCGATGTGCCTGCCCTGGAGCAATCCTTGCAGGCCCTGGTGGACCGCCACGAAACCCTGCGCACGCTGTTCGAGGAGCAGACCGGCGTACCCATGCAGCGGGTGCTTCCCCGTGTGAACCTGGTGCTGGCGCAGCAGGCCGCGGCCAGCGACGAGAGCGCCCTGCACGAGCAGATCGAAACGCTGGTTCGTGAACCGTTCGACCTGGCCCGGGGCCCGCTGATCCGCGCCACGCTGCTGCGTCAGGGTGCCGACCAGGCCCTGATGGTGCTGGTATTGCACCATATCGTCTCCGATGGCTGGTCCATGGGGGTGATGGTGCGCGAGTGCCTGGCGCGTTACAACGCGGTTGTCAGCGGCCAGCCGCTGCAGCCGGCGCCGTTGGCGGTACACTACGCCGACTACGCTGCATGGCAGCGTGAGCAATTGGCCAGCCCGGCTTTGCGCGAGCAATTGGATTACTGGAAAGCGCTGCTGCAGGATGACCTGGCGTTGCTCGACCTGCCTGCCGACCGGCCGCGGCCGCCGCGCCAGAGCCATCGTGGCGAGCGCGTCGAGGTGCGGGTGCCGGCGGAGCTGGTGCAGGGCTTGCGCCAGCTCGCGGTGCAGGCCAACGCCACCCTTTTCCATGTGTTCCTCGGCGCCTTCGCCGTGGTCCTCGGCCGCCACGCCGGGCGTGAACGCCTCAACATCGGCGTACCGATGACCAACCGCAACCGCTTGGAGCTCGAAGGCCTGATCGGCTTCTTCGTCAATTCCGTGGTGCACCGTATCGAGCTGGACAACGCGCGCTCGTTCGACGACTTGCTGGCGCGGGTCAAGGAACAGGCCCTGCAAGCACAGGCCAACAAGGACGTGCCCTTCGATCAGGTGGTCGAGCAGTTGCAGCCCGAGCGTGGCCTGGACCACAACCCGTTGTTCCAGGTGATGTACAACCATCTGCGCGATGTTGGCGCCCGGGTCGACGGCGGCAGCGCCACGGGCCTGCGTATCGAAGAAGTGCCGCTGCCGGAGCGCACCACCCAGTTCGACCTGACGCTGGACACCCTGGAGCGCAGCGATGGGGTGCTGGCGTCGTTCAACTTCGCCCTCGACCTGTTCGACCGCACTCGCATCGAGCAACTGGCCGAGCACTGGCTCAATGCCTTGCGCGCGGCGCTCGCCAGCCCAGGCCAGGCCATCGGTGAGTGGCTGCTGTTGGGCGAGCCAGC
Organism: Pseudomonas sp. BP6; assembly: GCF_017875935.1. Taxonomy (NCBI): domain Bacteria; kingdom Pseudomonadati; phylum Pseudomonadota; class Gammaproteobacteria; order Pseudomonadales; family Pseudomonadaceae; genus Pseudomonas; species Pseudomonas sp. BP6. The sequence continues at coordinate 3,462,338 of NZ_JAGINI010000001.1, read as the reverse complement.
CCTGGAGGCCAGCGTCTACCGCGCCCAGCCCGCGGGCTGGCGTCAGCAGGCGACCATTCACGGGCTCATCGAAGAGCGGGCAGCGGTCAACCCCGAGGCCCTGGCCCTGTGGCACCAGGACCGCCACTGGAGCTACGCCCAGCTCAATGCCCGGGCCAACCAGCTGGCCCGGGGCCTGCAGGCCCGGGGCGTGGGGGCCGGCAGCAAGGTCGCGGTGGCGTTACCGCGCACCCCGGACCTGGTCGCCGCGCTGCTGGCGATCTTCAAGCTGGGCGCGGCCTATATTCCGCTGGACTTGGCCTATCCCCGGGAGCGCCTGGTCTACATGCTCGAAGACAGTCAGGCGGCGGCGCTGCTGACCAGTCAGCACGTGGTCGATAGCCTGCCGCTGCAAGCGGGCCTGGCGGTGCTGGCGCTTGAACGCCTGGAAGTCAGCCACCTGGATGTCGGCAACCTGCCGGCGGCTGCCGGTCCCGAGAGCCTGGCCTATGTAATCTACACCTCCGGCTCCACGGGGCGGCCCAAGGGCGTGATGATCGAGCACCGCAACCTTTGTGCCCTGATCGGCTGGAGTGCCGGCGTCTACGACGACCTGCAAGGGGTACTGGCCAGCACCTCGATCTGTTTCGACCTGTCAGCCTGGGAGCTATTCGTGACCTTGGCCCTGGGCGGCTCCTTGGTGCTGGCCGACAACGCCCTGCACCTGCCGCAACTGCCGGCACGTGAGAGGGTGCGGCTGGTCAACACCGTACCCTCGGCGATCCGCGCCCTGTACGAGGCCGGGCAGATTCCCGCCTCGGTGCGGGTAATCAACCTGGCGGGGGAGCCCCTGGCCCAGGGCCTGGTGGAGGACCTCTACCGGCTGCCCGGGGTGGAGCGGGTGTTCGACCTGTACGGGCCATCGGAGGACACCACCTATTCCACCTGCACCCTGCGCCAGGCCGGGGGCCAAGCCAATATCGGGACGCCGATCGACAATGCCGTCGGCTACATCCTCGACCAGGCCGGCCAGGTGGTGCAGGCCGGCTGGCCAGGCGAGCTGTACCTGGGCGGTGCCGGGTTGTCCCGGGGCTATCTGGGGCGTGCGGCGCTGACCGCCGAGAAGTTCGTGCCCGATCCGTTCTCGGCTCAACCCGGGCAGCGCGTGTACCGCACCGGGGATCAGGTCCGGCGCAATGCCGAAGGCGTGCTGGAGTACCTTGGGCGCCTGGACCATCAGGTGAAGGTTCGAGGCTTCCGTATAGAGCTGGGGGAGATCGAGAGCCGCCTGGCGGCCCTGCCAGTGTTGGCCGAGTCGACCCTGCTGGCGGTCGACACGCCCACCGGCAAGCAACTGGTGGCCTACCTGGTACCTCGCGACCCGGCCTGGTTGCAGGCCGCCGGCGAACAGCGTCTGGCGTTGTTCCAGCAGATACGCCAGCACCTGCAGCAGACCTTGCCCGAGTACATGCTCCCAAGCCAGTGGGTGCTGCTCGACAGGCTACCGCAGACCCCCAATGGCAAGCTCGACCGCAAGGCCTTGCCGGCGCCGGAACTTGACGCCGGGGTGCGCCGCTACCGGGCGCCGGCCAGCGAGCTGGAGTGCCAGCTGGCAACTGCCTGGTCTCACGTACTGGGGCTGGAGCGGGTGGGCCTGGACGACAACTTCTTTGAGCTCGGCGGGCACTCCTTGCTGGCCACCCGGGTCAGTGCCCAGGTACAGGCACAACTGGGGCTGGACCTGCCGCTTTCGGCGTTGTTCCAGGCCAGGGATCTGGCCGCCTATGCCGAAGTGGTGGCTGCCTGCCTGCCCGGCAGCCGAGCCGATCTGGACGAGCTGGAGGACCTGCTCAGCGACCTGGAAACCAGCTGATTCCTGGCGGGTTCCGGGCGCAATTCCCACCCCCTCGAAGGCCGCCGGCGGATTGGCTAAATCCCCGGCGGTCTTGCTCGTTCTCCCAAGTACATTCTGACGTGCGCCAGCCAGCAAGGCCCGCCGCGTCGGCGCCAATACGGATTTGAGGAGGGGCGTTTTTCCATGCTTTCTGACCAGAATATGGAACTAGTACAGCGGTTCATTCGGCTGCCCATGCAGCAGCGCCGAGTGTTCTTCGAGAGGCTCCAGGCCAAAGGCATGAACCTGTCGCAGTTCCCCATTCCCGTGGTACGCCATGCGTTCGAGGCCGTGCCCCTGTCCTATGCCCAGGAACGCCTGTGGTTCCTTTGGCGTCTGGACCCGCTGAGCCCGGCCTATCACATCCGTACTGCCCTGAGCCTTGATGGCGAGCTGGACAGCGCAGCGCTGCAGGCCAGCCTGGATGCCCTGGTGGCGCGCCACGAGAGCATGCGTACCCGCTTCGTCGAGGACAACGGCCAAGTATTCGCGCAGGTCGACGCAGAGGCGAAGATCAGCATCGAACAGCAGACTTGGAACGGTTCGGATACCGAGCTGGATGCCTTTGTCGGCCAGTGGGCACGCCAGCCCTTCGAGCTGGACCGGGGGCCGCTGTTGCGCGGCTTGCTGCTGTGCCGCAGTGCCCGTGAGCATGTGCTGGTGCTGGTGCAGCACCATATCATTTCCGATGCCGCTTCCATGCAGGTGATGGTCCAGGAGTGGCTGAGCCTCTACGCCGCGCACCTTGCTGGCCAGGTTCCGGCGCTGGCGGCCCTGCCGATCCAGTACGGCGACTACGCGATCTGGCAGCGTTGCTGGATGGAGGCCGGCGAGCGTGAGCGCCAGTTGAAGTATTGGCGCAAGCGGTTGGGTGTCGACCCAGGCCCGCTGCAACTGCCCTTGGACCACCCGCGCCCACTGCGCGCCAGTCACCGCGGCGAACGGGTCGAGGTGCGGCTGCCGGCAGCGTTGGGCCAGGGCTTGCAGCAGCTCGCCCGTGAGCAAGGGGCGAGCGTGTTCATGGTCCTGCTGGCGTCGTTCCAGGCCCTGTTGCAGCGCTACAGCGGCCAGGACCAGGTACGGGTCGGTGTACCGATCGCCAACCGTCACCGCCAGGAAACCCAGGGCCTGATCGGCTTCTTCGTCAACACTCAGGTGCTGCAGGCGCAACTCAGTCCACAGATGAGCTTCCTCGAGCTGCTCGAGCAGGTGCGTGCCAGCGTGGCTGAAGCTCAGAGCCATCAGGACCTGCCGTTCGAGCAGTTGGTCGAAGCCTTACAGCCCCAGCGCAGCGCCGGTCACAGCCCGCTGTTCCAGGTCAGCTACAACCATCAGGGCCGCCAGGGCCCGTCGCAGGCGCTGCCCGGCTTGAGCCTGAAGCCCTTGGAACTGACCAGCGAGACCGTCAAGTTCGACCTGACCCTGGAAACCCAGGAACAAGCCGAGGGCCTGAGTGCCTCCTTGCTCTACGCCACAGACCTGTTCCAGCGAGCCACCATCGAGCGCCTGGCCAGCGATTGGGCGAGCCTGCTGCATGGGCTGTGGGTCAACCCTAAAGCCGCCCTCTGCGAGCTGCCACTGCAGCCTGCGCAGCCGCCAGAACGGCTGGAAGCCCGGCAGGCCGCGCCGCAGGTGCATCGACTGATCGAAGCGCAGGTCGACCGTGACCCCGAGGCCTTGGCACTGGTCGCCCAGGGCCAGCGCCTGAGCTACGGCCAGTTGGAACAACAGGCGAACCACTGGGCTCAACGCCTGCTGGTCGAGGGGCTGCAGGCCGAGGAGCGGGTAGCGGTAATCGCGAGCCGTTCGGTAGCCCTGGCGGTGGGGGTGCTGGCAGTGCTCAAGGCCGGGGGGGCCTATGTGCCGCTGGACCCGCAGGAAAACCCCGAGCGCCTGGCGTTTCGCTTGAACGATGCGGGAGTGCGCCGGGTCCTGGTCGAGCCCGGCTTCGACGGCCCGTTGCCTGACGGGGTAGGGGGGCTGGAGTTGCGCGAGGTCGAGCGGCCGAGTGCAACACGCCCGCACGTGCGGGTGGCGACCGAACAACTGGCCTACGTGATCTACACCTCCGGGACCACTGGCCTGCCAAAGGGCGTGGGGGTGTCCCATGGCGCGCTGGGCAACTATGTCCAGAGCGTTTCGGCACGCTTGCCGCTGGTCGGCATGACCAGCCTGGCGATGGTCTCGACCCCGGCGGCAGACCTTGGCCATACCGTGTTCTTTGGTGCCCTGTGTGCAGGCAAGGCCCTGCACCTAGTGGCCGCAGAAACGGCGATGGACGCCCTGCGTTTCGCCGAGTATCTGGAACGCGAGCAAATCGACGGGCTGAAGATCGTCCCGTCGCACCTGGAAAGCCTGGTCAATGCCCAGGGCCAGCAGCCGGTGCTGCCACGCCGTTGCGTGATACTGGGTGGCGAGAGCGCCTCCGAGGTCTTGCTCGGCACGCTGGCCAGGGTTGCGCCACAGTTGACGGTGATCAACCACTACGGCCCCACCGAAACAACGGTAGGGGTGCTCACCGCCGAACTGGCGGCAGGCCAGCCGGTGCTACTGGGCCTAGCCCTGGCCGGCAGCCACGTGCAGGTGGCTTCGCCCTGGCTGCTGGCGATGCCCGCCGGCTCCCAGGGTGAGCTGTATATCGGGGGAGGCGGGTTGGCCCGGGGTTACCTGAACCAGCCGGGGCTGACCGCCGAGCGTTTCGTGCCCGACCCCTTCGCCACGGAACCGGGTGCACGCATGTACCGCAGCGGTGACCTGGCGCTGTGCCAGGCCGATGGCAACTTGCGCTACCTTGGCCGCGCCGACCAGCAGATCAAGATCCGCGGCTTCCGGGTGGAACCCGAAGAAGTGGCGGCGCGCCTGCGCCAGAGCGGTCAGGTTCGTGACCTCTGTGTAGTGGCCTGGCCGACCCCGTCGGGGTCGCGACTGGTGGCCTATGGCGTGCCGGTGGATAACAGCCTGCTCGATGATCCTGTCCGTGCTCAGGCCCTGAGTGAGCAGTTGCGCCAAGGCCTGGCGGGGCAACTGCCGGACTACATGCAGCCGGCGCTGCTGGTATGGCTGGCGCAACTGCCGCTAACTAGCAACGGCAAACTTGACCGCCAGGCGTTGCCGGCACCGGATCTGCAAGGCACCCACAAGGCCTACAGGGCACCCCTGGGCCCGCTTGAGCAGCAAGTGGCGCAGGTCTGGGCCGAGGTGCTCAAGGTCGAGCGGGTCGGGCGCGATGACAACTTCTTCGAACTGGGCGGGCATTCGCTGCTGGCGATCTCGGTGATCGCCCGGCTGCGCCAGCAACTAGGCCTGGACCTGGGGTTACACAGCCTGTTCGACACGCAGGACCTGGCCGCCTTCGTGGCAGCCGCTGGCCAACAGGTGGTCACCGCCGGGCGCATCGCGCCGCGCCCTGCCGGTCAGCGGCGGGTGCCGTTGTCCTATGCGCAGCAGCGCCAGTGGTTCCTCTGGCAGATGGATCCCGACAGTTCGGCGTATAACTTGCCGATGGCGCTCCAGGTGTCAGGCGAACTGGACCTGGTGGCCCTGCAGCGGGCCTTCGACAGCCTGGCCGAGCGCCATGAAGTGCTGCGCACCCGCTTCGAGCAGGCTGACGAGGCGCTGCTGCAGGTGATCGAGGAGCCCGCGTCAGTGGCCCTGGAGGTCGAGGATTGCACGGGCGCCAGCGAGGCACGGATCCGTCAGCGTGTGGAGCATGAACTGCACCGTCCCTTCGACCTGGAACGCGGCCCGCTGCTGCGGGTACGGGTGTTGCACTGTGGCGCCGAGCGGCATGTGCTGACCCTGACCCTGCACCACATCGTCGCCGATGGCTGGTCGATTCCGCTGCTGGTCGGTGAGCTGTTGCAGGCCTACAGCGCCCAACGCAACGGCCAGCCACTGGCGCTGCCGGCCCTGCCGATCCAGTACGCCGACTACGCACTGTGGCAGCGTGAACCGCAACAGGCCGAGGAATATCGTCGGCAGCTGGCCTACTGGCGCGAGCGCCTGGGCGGTGAACAGCCAGCCCTGGAGCTGCCCCTGGATTACCCGCGCCCGGCGGTGCGCGATGCTGCGGGGGCGACCTTCAAGCTGGTGCTTGGCGCCGAGCGCCTGGCGGCCCTGCAGGCCCTGGCCCGCCAGGAAAAGGTGACGATGTTCATGCTGCTGCTGGCCTCGTTCAACTTGCTGCTGCACCGCTACAGCGGGGCAGGGGACATTCGCGTTGGGATTCCCACAGCCAACCGCAACCGCCTGGAAACCGAAACCCTGGTGGGTTTTTTCGTCAACACCCAGGTGATCCGCACCGACCTCGATGGCCTCGACAGCGTCCAGGGGCTGCTGGCCCAGGTCCGCGATTCGGTGGTGCAGGCCCAGAGCTGTCAGGACCTGCCGTTCGAACAGCTGGTCGATGCTGTGCGCCCGGAACGCAGCCTGAGCCTGAACCCGCTGTTCCAGGTAATGTTCAATCATCAGTCCGGCGTTGCCGAACAGGCCTCCGAGCACCTGCGCGCGGCCGGCCTGCAATTGCGCAGCCTGGACTGGGACAACGGCAATACCCACTTCGACCTGACCCTGAACACCGTCGAGGATGCCGCTGGCCTGCGTGCGTCCTTCACCTATGCGACCAGCCTGTTCGAGGCAGCCACCATAGAGCGCGTGGCTGGGCACTGGCTGGCACTGCTCGACGCGCTGCTGGCGCACCCGGATGCACGGCTCTGCACCCTGGCACTGGAGCCGACCCGCGCCGCTGGGGCGCTGGCCAGCCGCTTAGCGGTACCGGCCCTGGTGCATGAACTGATTGCCCGTCAGGCCGAGCTGCAACCCGATGTCACCGCGCTGATCGCGTGTGACCGGCGGCTGACGTTCGCCGAACTGGAGGTAGAGGCCAACCAGTTGGCCTGGCGCCTGATCGAGGCCGGTGTCGGCCCCGAGACCCGGGTGGCAGTGGCTTTGCCGCGTCATTCGCTGAGCCTGGTCGCCTACCTGGCAGTGCTCAAGGCCGGTGGCGCCTATGTGCCGCTGGACCTGAACTACCCGCCCCAGCGCCTGGCCTACATGCTTGCAGACAGCCGCGCCAGCCTGGTGTTGAGCGAGACCGGGCTGCTCGACAGCGGCGCGCTGCCGGTCCTGTACCTGGACCAGCCTCATGGGGGGGCTCTGCGCAGCGATGCGCCGGTGGTGGAGCTGTCGGTGCATAACCTCGCCTATGTGATCTACACCTCCGGTTCCACCGGCCAGCCAAAGGGCGTGGCTGTCAACCATGGGCCGGCGGCCATGCACTGCCTGGCCACCGGTCAGGTCTACGAGATGCGCGCAAGCGACTGCGAACTGCATTTCCTCTCGTTCGCCTTCGATGGCGCCCACGAGCGCTGGCTCACCGCGCTGATCCACGGCGCCAGCCTGTTGCTGCGCGACGACGAGGTGTGGAGCCCAGAGCGGCTTTGCGAAGAGATGCAGCGCCACGCCGTCAGCGTGGTCGCGCTACCGCCGGTGTACCTTATGGCGCTGGCCGAGCAGGTCGAGCGCGACGGCAACCGGCCGGCCCTGCGGGTCTGCTGCTACGGTGGCGACGCGATGCCCAAGGCGGGTTTCGACAAGGTCCAGCGGGTGCTGGCGCCGCAGATCATGATCAACGGGTATGGCCCCACCGAGGCAGTGGTCACCCCGTTGATCTGGAAGACCGGTGCCGATGACCGATGCGATGCGACCTACGCGCCGATTGGTGAGTGTGTCGGCGAGCGCAGCGCCATGCTGCTGGACGACTACCTGGCGCCCAAGCCGCTCAACTGTGCTGGCGAGCTGTATCTGGGCGGCCATGGCCTGGCCCGTGGCTATCTGGACCGCCCGGGCCTGACCGCCGAGCGCTTTGTGCCGGACCCTTACGGCGAGCCGGGGGCGCGGATGTACCGCAGTGGCGACCTAGTGCGCGAGCATGATGGCAACCTTGAGTACTTGGGGCGTGCCGACAATCAGGTCAAGGTCCGTGGTTTCCGCATCGAGCTGGGCGAGGTGGAAGCCCGGTTGAACCGCCTGGAAGGGGTAGCCGACGCGGTAGCTTCTGTTCAGGAGGGCGCCAGCGGCAAGCAACTGGTGGCCCACGTGATCGCCGCCGATGCAGGGGTGCTCGACAGCGAGGCGCGCCAGAGCGAGTTGCGCGAGGCCCTGCGCGCCGCCCTGGGCGCCGAGCTGCCGGACTACATGGTCCCGGTCTTCGTCGTATTCCTGGGTTCCTGGCCCCTGACCGCCAACGGCAAGCTCGACCGCAAGGCGTTGCCCAAGGCCGATGTCAGCCTTGGCCAGCAGGCCCACGAAGCCCCGGCCAACGCCCACGAACAACTGTTGGCGCAGATTTGGGCGGCGGTGCTGGGGTTGCCCCGGGTCGGCGTACAGGACAACTTCTTCGAACTCGGCGGCGACTCGATCGTTACCATCCAGGTAGTCAGCCGCGCCCGTCAGGCCGGCCTGCACTTCAGTGCCCGTGACCTGTTCCAGCACCAGACGGTGCGAGCCCTGGCACGGGTTTCGCAGCTCAGCGAGCAGAACCTTGCTGTCGGCACCGAAGTACCCGAGGGGGCCGTGGAACTGCTGCCGATCCAGCAACTGTTCTTCGCCCGGCCGATGAGCCAGCGCCAGCACTGGAACCAGTCCATCGTCCTGGAGCCGGCCCAGCGGGTCGAGGCCGAACCCTTGCGCCAGGCCCTGGCAGCCCTGCTGGCTCATCACGATGCTCTGCGCTGCCGCTTCCTCGAGGTTGCTGACGGCTGGCGCGCCAGCCTGGGTGCCGCTGCCGAGGACAATCCATTGCTCTGGTGCCGGGACTTCGCCGACGAAGCCCAGTGGCTCGAACTGTGCGAGCAGGCCCAGCGCAGCCTCGACATCGAACAGGGCCCATTGCTGCGGGCCTTGCTGGGGCAGGGGGCCGATGGCGGCCAGCGCCTGTTGCTGGTTATCCATCATCTGGTGGTGGACGGGGTCTCCTGGCGTATCCTGCTCGAAGACCTGCAGAACACCTACACCCGCCTGTGCCAGGGCCAGGCCCCGGCGTTGCCGGCGCGAACCAGCTCGGTGCAGGCCTGGGCCCTGCATCTGCAGGACTATGCTCGTGGCCGCGCAAGCAGCCAGCTGGAGTTCTGGCACGCGCAACTGCAGGACGTCGACGCGGCCTTGCCGATGGCCCGCACTGGCGCCATCGGGCTTAACCAGGACGCCTGCAAGCTCGGGGTTGCCTTGGACGCCGAGACCACCCGGCGCCTGCTGCAACAGGCGCCTGCGGCCTATCGCACGCGCATCAACGACTTGCTGCTGACCGCCCTTGTCCGGGCGTTCGCTCAGGAACTTGGGTTGCCGGCGTTGCCGGTGCTGCTTGAAGGCCATGGCCGCGAAGACCTTGGTGGCAACCTCGACCTGACCCGCACGGTCGGTTGGTTCACCAGTGTCTATCCGCTGCGCCTGAGCGCCGGCCCAGACCTTGCGGAGTCGATCAAGCAGGTCAAGGAACAGCTGCGCAGCCTGCCGGACAATGGCCTGGGCTTCGGTGCCCTGCGCTACCTGGGCAGCGACGAGGCCCGCGAGCGCCTGGCCGGGCCACTGCCGCGCGTCACCTTCAACTACCTGGGCCAGTTCGACAGCAGTCTGGACGCCAGCGACAACCTGTTCAGCGCCAGTGCCCATGCCCGTGGCGCCGACCAGAGCCAGCAAGCCGGCCTGAGCAACTGGCTGACCCTCAACGGCCAAGTGTTCAAGGGCGTGCTCAGCTTTGGCTGGAGCTTCAGCCGGCATCAGTTCGAGCCCGAGGCCATCGGCCGCCTGGCCGACGCCTTCATTGACCAGTTGCAACAGATCGTCCAGCATTGCTGCCAGGTCGAACACCAAGGGTTGACGCCCTCCGACTTCTCCGCCCTGCAACTGACACAGGCGCAACTGGATCAACTGCCGGTCGCGGCGCGGGACATCGAGGATATCTACGAGCTGGCACCGATGCAGCACGGCATGCTGTTCCACTCGCTGTACGAGCAGCAGCGCGCCCAGTACGTCAACCAGTTGCGCATGGATATCAGCGGCCTGGATCTGCAGCGTTTCGTCGACAGTTGGCAGGCGGCCCTGGACGGCCATGCCATTCTGCGTACCGGGTTCATCTGGCAGAACGACCTGGCCGAGCCGCTGCAGTTGGTCTGCAAGCCGCTGCCGCTGCCGTTGCAGGTGCTTGACTGGCAGGGTCGCGAGGACCTGCCAGGCGCCTTGGAGGCGCTGGCCCTGGACCAACGGGCTCAAGGTTTCGACCTGCAGCGGCCGCCGCTGCTGCGCCTGACTCTGGTCGCCACGGCCCCGGGCCGGCACCACCTGATCTACACCGTCCACCACATCCTGATGGATGGCTGGAGCAACTCCCAACTGCTCGGCGAAGTGCTGCAGCGCTACAGCGGCAAGGCCCTTACGGCCTGTGCCGGGCGCTACCGCGACTACATCGACTGGCTGAAGCGTCAGGATCCGCAGGCCAGCGAGGGCTTCTGGAAAGCCCAGCTGGCACCACTGGCCGAACCGACCCTGCTGGCCCAGTTGCAACCGCCGCTGCTCGAAGCCGCGGAGGGTTATGGCGATGCCTTCGAACTGCTCGACGAGGCCCGTTGTACCCGGCTGGCCCAGGCTGCCCGGGACATGAAAGTGACCTTCAACAGCCTGCTCCAGGGCGCCTGGGCCGTGCTGTTGCAGCGCTTGAGCGGCCAGGATTGCGTGGCCTTCGGCGCCACCGTGTCCGGCCGCCCGGCGGAGCTGGACGGCATCGAACAGCAGATCGGCCTGTTCATCAATACCCTGCCGGTGATCAGCAGCCCGGACCCGAGGCAGACTGGCAGCGACTGGTTGCGCCAGGTCCAGGCCCTGAACCTGGCCCTGCGCGAGCAGGAGCACACGCGCCTGGCGGATATACAGCGCTGGGCTGGCAGCAATGGCATGGCGCTGTTTGATACCTTGCTGGTGTTCGAGAACTACCCGGTATCCCAGGCTTTGCAGGAGAAGGCCCCGCACGGCCTGGCTTTCGATGGGCTCATTAACGAAGAACGCACCAGCTACCCGCTGACCTTGCTGGTCCATCAGGGCCAGACCTTGACGATCCACGCCAGCTACGAGCGCGCATGCTTCACTCCGGCCAGCATCGCCGGGCTGCTGGAGCAGTGGGTGCATCTGGCCGAGGCCCTGGCCCTGCAGCCGCAGCGGCCATTGGGCCAGCTCGGGGTTTTGCCAGAGGTCCAGCACCAGCAGGTGCTGACGGACTTCAACCGCACCGGCCATGACTACCCCGTGCAACAACCCCTCCACGCCATCATTGAGTGCCAGGCCGAGCGCACGCCGGACACTATCGCTGTGGTCTTTGAAGGCCAGCGTCTGAGTTATCGCCAGCTCGACGAGCGCGCCAACCACCTGGCCTGGCAATTGATCGAAGCCGGCGTCGGCACACAGACCCTGGTCGGGGTTTGCGCCGAGCGCAGCCTGGAACTGGTGGTCAGCCTGCTGGCGGTACTCAAGGCCGGCGCCGCCTATGTGCCGCTGGACCCGGACTACCCGGTCGAGCGCTTGGCCTACATGGCCGAGGACAGCGGCATCCGCGTGCTGCTGGGGCAGACGTCGGTGCTGCAGCGACTCGGCGCCTTCGATGGAGTCAAGCGCTTGCAACTGGAGGCCTTGCAGGGGCGGACCCCACAGCGCCCGGCCATCGCCGGCCTGGACGGCGAGGGGCTGATGTACCTGCTCTACACCTCTGGTTCCACCGGCCGGCCCAAGGGCGCCGGCAACTGGCACGGAGCGCTGATCAACCGTATTGGCTGGATGCAGCGGGCCTACGCCTTGCACAGCGGTGATGTGGTGCTGCAGAAAACGCCGTTCAGCTTCGACGTGTCGGTCTGGGAGCTCTTCTGGCCGCTGATGGTCGGCGCCCGCTTGGTGCTCGCCGCCCCCGGCGACCACCGCGACCCGGCGCGGCTGATCGAGCTGATCGAGCGTGAGCAGGTCACCACCCTGCATTTCGTCCCGTCGATGTTGCAGGTGTTCCTGCAGGACCCGCAGGTCGAGCGTTGCGTCTCGATCCGCCGGCTGTTCTGCAGCGGCGAAGCGCTGCTGGCCGACACCCAGGCCCAGGTCTTCGACAAGCTGCCTGACACCGGGCTGTACAACCTCTATGGCCCCACCGAGGCGGCCATCGACGTTACCCACTGGACCTGCCGGGAAGAGGGCCGTGACAGCGTGCCGATCGGCCAGCCGATCGACAACCTGGCCTGCTACATCCTCGATGACAGCCTGCAGCCGTTACCGGTGGGCGCCCGTGGCGAGCTGTACCTCAGTGGCATCGGCCTGGCCCGCGGCTATCACTGCCGCCCGGGCCTGACCGCCGAGCGTTTCCCGGCGGACCCGTTCAACCCCGGTCAACGCATGTACCGCACAGGCGATCTGGCCCGCTACCGGGACGATGGGGTGATCGAGTACCTGGGGCGCACCGACCACCAGGTCAAGCTGCGCGGCCTGCGCATCGAACTGGGGGAAATCCAGGCGCGGCTGTTGGAGCATGAGCTGGTCCAGGATGTCTGCGTGCAGGTGCTTGATGCCAGCCAATTGGTGGCCTGGCTGGTGCTGACCGAAAAGCCGCATGACTGGAAGGCGCTGTTGCAGGTGCACCTGGCGGCGCTACTGCCCGAGTACATGGTGCCGGCGTACTGGCTGGCGCTCGAACGCATGCCCCTGAGCCCCAATGGCAAGCTCGACCGCAAGGCCCTGCCGGCGCCTGAGCGCCAGGCCAGCGCCGAGCACGTCGGCCTGTGCGGCCCGGTGGAAACCCTGTTGGGCGAGATCTGGGCGCAGGTGTTGCGGGTACCTCAGGTCGGTGCGCTGGACAACTTCTTCGAACTGGGCGGTGACTCGATCCTGTCGATCCAGGTGGTGGCCCGGGCCCGTCAGGCGGGGCTGGAGATCAACCCCCGCTTGGTGTTCCAGTTCCCCACCGTGCGTCAACTGGCGGCCCAGGCCAGCGAGGCGTGGGAGCAACCGGTGATCGAGGTACCGGCTGTGCTACATCGCCTGAACGATGAGCAGGTCGCACGGCTGCCGGTGCCCCACGCACAGTTGGCCGACCTCTATCCGCTGTCGCCGATGCAGCAGGGCATGCTGTTCCAGTACCTGAACGAACAGGCCGGCGGCGTGTACGTCAACCAGCTCAGCATCTCGGTCAAGGGCCTGAACAGCGAGCGCTTCGGCGCCGCCCTGGCTGAGGTGTGCCGACGCCACAGCATTCTGCGTACTGGCTTTATCTGGCAGGAGCTGAATGAACCGCTGCAGTTCGTGCTCGACAGCGTGTGCACCCCGCTGCGGGTGGTCGATGGCCGCAAATGGACGGACCTGGAGCAGGGCGTTGCCGAGCTTGCCGCCCAGGAGCGGGCTCAAGGTATTGCCCTGGACCAGCCATCACTGCAGCGGGTGCTGCTGGTGCGCACGGGCGAGTACCAGCACCAGTTGATCTGGACCTACCACCATATTCTTGTGGACGGCTGGAGCCTGTCGCAGCTGATCGGCGAGGTGCTGGGCCTGTACGCCGGGCGCGACCTGGCCGCAGCCACCCCGTACCGGGACTATATCGCCTGGCTGCAACGCCAGGATGCCGGCGCTGGCGAGCGCTTCTGGCGTGAGCAGCTGGCGAGCCTGGAGGAGCCCTGCCTGCTGGCCAGCACCGTGCCGGTGCAAGCCGGGCGCCAGGGCCACGAAGCCCTTTATAGCCACCTGGACACCGAGCCCCTGAGCGCCTTCGCGCGATCCCAGCACGTGACCCTCAACACGCTGGTGCAAGGCGCCTGGCTGATCCTGCTTAGCCGCTTCAGCGGCCAGCGCAGCGTGGCCTTTGGCTCCACTGTGGCCGGGCGTTCACCGACGTTGCCCGGCGCCGAACGGATCATGGGGCTGTTCATCAATACCCTGCCGGTGGTGCGCGAGCTACACCCCGAGGCCTGTGTCGGTGCCTGGCTGCGCGAGCTGCAGGACTGCAACCTGGGCATGCGCGATCACGAGTACGTGGCCCTGGCCGACATCCAGCGCTGGGCCGGGCAGGCCGGGCGGGCGCTGTTCGACAGCATCATCGTGTTCGAGAACCAACCGGTGGATGAGGCTTTGCGCCAGTTCAGCGACGCCTCTCTGGAGTTTGGCCCGAGTACGGGCAGCGGCCTGACCGACTTCCCCATGGACTTGATGGTCACCGTGGAACAGGGGCGCCTGTCGATCGAGTACATGTACTTGCGTCGCTGCTTCGAGGACGAGACCGTGCTGGCCATCCGCGCCGCCATGGAAAGCCTGCTACAACGCCTGTGCGACAGCCCCGACCAGCGCTTGGGCCAGCTTGGCCTGCCGGTGTCGGCGCCGCAACCGCTGGCGGTCGAAGCGGCCCCGGCGCAGTGGGTGCACCAGCGCATCGAAGGCTTGGCCCGCCAGCAGCCTCAGGCCCAGGCCCTGAGCTGCGCCGGGCAATCCCTGAGCTTTGCCGAGCTGGATCGGCGCAGCAACGCCCTGGCCCACCGGCTGATGGCCGCCGGCGTCGGCCCGGAAGTGCGGGTGGCGGTTGCATTGCCCCGCAGCGCCGGCCTGCTGGTCAGCCTGCTGGCGGTGCTCAAGGCGGGCGGCGCGTACGTGCCGCTGGACCTGAACTACCCCCGCGAGCGCCTGGCCTACCTGCTCGAGGACTGCGCCGCGCAATTGTTGATTACCGATAGCGCGGCCCGTGCCAGCCTGCCGGTTCCGGCCGGGCTGACCTGCCTGGAGCTGGGGGCGCTGGCATCGATGCCCGAGGTGGAACAGGCCCCGAGCGTGAGCTTGCATGCCGACAACCTGGCCTATGTGATCTACACCTCCGGCTCCACCGGGTTGCCCAAGGGCGTGGCGGTCAGCCACGGCCCGTTGGCCCGGCATTGCCACGCCATCGGCCTGCGCTACGAGATGAGCCCGGTCGATTGCGAGCTGCATTTCATGTCGTTCGCCTTCGACGGCGCCCATGAGCGCTGGTTGACTGCGTTGACCCACGGGGCCCGCCTGCTCGTGCGCGACGAGCAACTCTGGACCCCGGAACAGACCTTGCGCGCCCTGGATCAGCATCAAGTGACGGTGGCGGCTTTCCCGCCGGCCTACCTGCAGCAACTGATCGAGCAGGCCCGCCTCGATGGTGCGCCAGCGTCCATGCGGGTCTACTGCTTTGGTGGCGACGCCTTGCCCCAGGCCACTTATGAGCAAGCCAGGGAGGTACTGGGGGCCCAGTACCTGATCAACGGCTACGGTCCCACCGAAACCGTGGTCACGCCACTGCTCTGGCGCGCCGACGCCCGACGCCGCTGCACCAGCGCGTATGCACCGATCGGCGAGCCTGTGGGGCCGCGCCGGGCGCTGGTGCTGGATAGCGACCTCAATCCGCTGCCGCCGGGTGTTGCCGGCGAGCTGTACCTGGGCGGCGAGTTCCTCGCTCGCGGCTACCTGCACCGTCCGGGGTGGAGCGCCGAACGGTTCGTCGCCGACCCGTACGGCCATGGCGAACGGCTGTACCGCACCGGCGACCTGGTGCGCGAGGACGCCGATGGCACCTTCCATTACTTGGGGCGGGTCGATAACCAGGTCAAGATCCGGGGCCTGCGCATCGAGCTGGGCGAGATTGAAGCCCGCCTGCTGGCCCAGCCCGGGGTCCGCGAGGCGGCGGTGATCGCCCGGGAGATACCTGGCGGCAAGCGCCTGCTCGCTTATGTGGTGGGTGCGCCCGAGTGGCTGGCCGACCCGTCCATCGGCCCGGGCCTGCGCGAGGCCCTCAAGCAGGCCTTGCCGGAGTTCATGGTGCCTTGGCAGATCAGCGTGCTGGCGGCGATGCCGCTGAACCCCAACGGCAAGCTTGATCGCCGGGCCTTGCCCGACCCGCAATTGGCCCAGGCGACGGGTGGCTACGTGGTACCGCGGACTGAGTTGCAGATCGCACTGGCCGAAATCTGGGCCAAGGTGCTCAAGGTCGAGCGGGTCGGGCTGTACGACAACTTCTTCGAGCTGGGTGGCGATTCGATCCTCAGCTTGCAAGTAGTGGCCCGCAGCCGACCGCTGAAGGCCCTGGGCCTGATCCTGAAGCTGCGAGACCTGATTCAGAAGCCGACCATCGCCGAACTCAGCGGCGAATCGACTGCCACGGCCGGTGCCAACGCGGTGCTGGCGCTCAACGGCCCGGCGCCGGGGCAGCCGCCGCTGTTCTGCGTGCATGCCGGCTACGGCACGGTGTTCGACTACGAGCCATTGGCCCGTAGCCTGGATGGCCATCGCCAGGTGCTGGCGATCCAGTCGCGGATGCTGCTGGATCCAGGCTGGAGCGACGAGTCGTTGCTGGCCATGGCCCAGGACTACGTCGGCTATGTGCGCGAGCGTCAGCCCCAGGGGCCTTACTGGCTGGTCGGTTGGTCGCTGGGTGCGACCCTGGCGGCGCTGATGGCGGCGGAGCTGGAGCTCCAAGGCCAGCAGGTGGCGTTTCTGGGGCTGCTCGACGGGTTCGTTCCGGGGGCTGAGCCGGTTGCCCGAGCCGAGGCGCAGGAACAGCCGCGGCAATTGCCGGCGGGCCTGAGTACCGAGGACCTGGCCTTGGGCCTGGCCACCGGCCGGCACTTGCGTGGATTGTCCTCGGCCCTGGCGGCCTGTGCACCGGTCCAGGCCCGTGCTCACTGTTGGTGGGTCCATGGCCGAGAGGCCGAGGCCCAGGCGCTGTATCAGCAGCTGGGCCAGGGGCCGGCGGCGAGTGTCTGGCTCGACTGCGGTCACTATGAGGTGCCGCACCATCGCCAGGTACTGGACGCCTTGCTGCAACTGCTGGATGCGCCGGTCACCAGCCTGTCTTGAACCCCTATCGGCGCCCGCAAGGGCGCCTTTCTCTGATTCTCAGGATGTTCCCATGACCTTGAACCCGGATATCGCCGCCTACCTGGAGCTGGTGGAGGCTGGCCGCGATGTTGGCAAAAGCATTGCCATGCACCAGATGAGCCCGGAACAGGCGCGCGCCCAGTTTGACGAATCCTCGCTGCTGATGAACCTGGTCCCGGTGGAGATCGAGCACGTCCAGCCCCTGCGTTTTCAGACCCGTGACGGCCACTGGCTGCAAGGCCGGCTGTACGCCCGGCAGGCGCCGGGCAGCACGGAGCAGGGCGCCTTGCTGTATTTCCATGGCGGCGGCTATGTGGTCGGCAGCCTCGATTCCCATGACAACCTGTGCCGGACGCTGGCACAGCAGTCCGGGCAGGTGGTGATCGCGGTGGAGTACCGATTGGCGCCGCAATGGCGCTTCCCCACCGCCTTCGAAGATGCCGAGGACGCCTGGGCCTGGCTGCTGGAGCAGCGCGAGCTGAACCTGGACCCGGCCCGGCTGGCGGTCGGCGGCGACAGCGTCGGCGGCAGCCTGGCCGCAGCCCTGGCCAACAGCCTTGGTCAGGCGCTGGTGCGGCCTTGCCTGCAAGTGCTGCTGTACCCGGTGACCGATGCCAGTTGCTGGCGCGAATCCCACCAGCGCTATGCCAGCGGCTACCTGCTCGAACGGCAGAGCCTGGAGTGGTTCTACAGCCACTACCAGCGTCGCCCCGAAGACCGCGCCGACCCGCGCTTGTCGCCACTGCTGGGGGCGCTGCCGGCGGGCCTGGCGCCCACCTGGCTGCTGCTGGCCGGCCACGACCCGCTGCTGGGCGAGGGACTGGCCTATGCCGCGTACCTGCGTGAATCGGGCGCGCCGGTGCAGCTTCAGGTCTACGAGGGCATGACCCACGACTTCATGCGCATGGACGCGGTGGTCGAAGACGTTGTGGCCATCCAGACCGATCTCGGCGAGCGTCTGGCTCAGGCCCTGGGAAGCCATTGAGAGTGGCTGGATAACTTTTTTTCAAAAAGTTCATCCGGTTTTCCACAATGGTCCGTCTTATTTAGAAATACGAAGCATTGTTATCCGCTATTCGCTCTCAGGACTTTATAAAATCATGCCGAGTCAACAACAGAACCGGTCCCTGCTCAAGGCGCTCTGCATGCGGCGGGCTCTGCGTTCACCTTTCCACCTCAGCGCCCTGACCCTCGGCTTGATGGCTTCCAGCGTCAGCTACGCGCAAGCCCTGGCGTTCGACATTCCGTCGCAGAGACTCTCTTCGGCGATCCAGGCCCTAGGCCAGCAAGCCAATATACAGGTGCTGTTCAACCCCACCGACGTCGACGGAAAGCGCAGCACCGCCGTGCGCGGTAGCTTGGAAGTCCGCGACGCCATCGCCCAGATGTTGGCGGGCACCGGTGTGCGCTACAGCCTGCAGGACGGGGTGCTGATGATCCACGCGGTCGACGCCTCGGTGATGGAACTGAACCCCACAGCCGTCAGCGCCGTAGCCCTCGGCGCCACTACCGAAGGCACCGGCACCTACACCACCGGCGTCAGCACCACCGCCACCAAAATGGCCATGAGCCTGCGCGAGACGCCGCAGTCGGTGACCGTTGTGACCCGCAAGAAAATGGACGACCAGAACGTCCAGAACCTCGACGATATTGCCCGCACTGTCACCGGGATCACCCTGACCAAGCTCGGCACCGATCGCTCCACTTACTACGCGCGCGGCTTCGAGATCAACGACCTGCAGTACGACGGCATTCCGACCAACATCTCGGAAAACTACTCCATGGACGTCATGTCCACGGCGAACATGGCCATCTATGACCGGGTTGAAGTTGTGCGCGGCGCCAATGGCCTGATGCAGGGAACCGGCAACCCCTCGGCGGCCATCAACCTGATTCGCAAGCGCCCGACCCGTGACTTTCGTCTGGGCGCGGAACTGGGGGCTGGCTCCTGGGACAACTATCGCAGCCAGGTGGACGTATCCGGTCCGCTGACCGATGAGGGCAACATCCGTGGCCGTGCGGTGGCCTACTACAATACTGCCGACAGCTACCGTGATGGCGCCCAGCGCGACAACCAGCTGCTGTACCTGATCGGCGAAGCAGACCTGAATGATTCCACCGTACTCACCCTGGGCGTCACCATCCAGAAGGACAACCAGAATGGCTATGACTGGGGCGGCTTGAATACCCGCGCCGACGGCTCGTTCTACCCGTTGTCGCGTTCCACCAACCTCAATGGCAAGTGGGCGCATCTGGACCGCAACAACTACAACCTGTTCAGCGACATCACCCACTACTTCGACAACGAGTGGAAGGTGACGCTGGCGATGAACTCGATCTGGTCGAACGCGGACTTTCTGTCGTCCTACCCGAACCGGGTATCCGGTGACAACACCAGGTTGACTGTTTCTCAAGCAGACTACAAAGACACCCAGTTTGGTGTGGATTTGTACGCCACGGGGCCGTTCCAGCTGTTTGGCCGCGAGCACCAACTGATGTTCGGCGCCAATACCCGCAAGGATGATTTCGAGGCGGTCATCAAGACCGCGACCAACAACCCGGTCGTCGACATCACCGATTTCGACTACAGCTCGCTGCCGCACCCGATCCTTTCTGCCACCGGGAGCGATTACAACTACATTCGCAAGGAACGTGGGCTCTACCTTGCCTCGCGTTTCAGCGTTACGGACGACTTGAGCCTTATTCTGGGTACCCGTTTCAGTTGGTCCGACTATAAGGTCAGCAGCCCGTATACCAATGACCAATACAAAGAAAACGGTCGTATGGTGCCCTATGCCGGCCTGGTGTACGACCTCAACAAGAACCATACCTGGTATGCCAGCTACACCGAGATCTACAAGACTCAGAGCTACTACGGTGCGGGGAACACGCTGCTGGATCCGATCGAAGGCGAGAACTACGAGACCGGTATCAAGAGCGAGTATTTCGATGGTGCTCTCAATACCTCCTTCGCGATCTTCCAGACCGACTTGCAGAACATGCCTGAGGCATTGTCGGTTGCGCCGACTTGTGGCGTGACCGGTACCAGCAAGTGCTACAAGACCGGCGCCAAGGTTCGCAACCGCGGTTTCGAACTGGAGGTCTCGGGTGAACCCGTACAAGGTTGGAACGTCAGTGCCGGCTACACCTACAGCGACCCGGAGTACGTGGCTGGCAGCAGCAAGGGTAGCGACTATTACAGCAAGATCCCCCGCCGTTTGCTGAAAGTCTCTACTGACTACCGTCTGCCTGGCGTGTTGGACCAATGGAATGTGGGTGGCGATGTCTACGCCCAGAGCCGTACCTCCGCCGACACCACCGGCTACGATATCAAGCAGGGCGGCTACGCCTTGCTGAATCTGCACGCCAACTACCAGATCAACCGCCAGTTTAGCGTTCAGTACAACTTGAACAATGCCCTGGACAAGGTCTACTACCAGTCGTTGCCGACCTCCAACAACTGGGGTGGCTTGTACTACGGCGACCCGCGCAACTTCTCGGTGACCTTGCGTTATCAGTACTGAGTCAACTGCCTTTACCAGCCCTGCCCGGCGTTGTCGGGTGGGGTTAATGAGATGGTCACCCCGACACCCTGCGAGGGCTACGCTTTCGCAGGGTGTTTTTATTCCGGAGGCCATCATCATGAGCGATTTGGCACTGGTCGGTATCGACCTCGGCAAGCATACCTTTCATCTGCACGGCCAGGACAAGCCCGGCCGGGAGCTGTTTCGCAAGAAGCTCTCACGACAGCAAATGATGCGGTTCTTCGCCAATCTGCCAGCGTGCACCGTGGTGATGGGAGCATGCGCCGGTGCACATTTCGTCGCTCCCCGAAGCTCAGCAGACTCTTTCTGTGTTACATCGCCTAAGCGAGTCACTGATCCGTGACCGCACGAAGGCCATCAACCAGATGCATGGGTTCTTGCTTGAGTTCGGCATCAGCTTGCCTCAGGGCCTGGCGGTCATGAAGCGTTTGTCTGCTGTTCTAGCGGAGCACGAGCTGCCTGTTCGGCTGACAGTGCTGCTGCAACGTCTGCACGACCATTTCGTCTATCTGGACGAGCAAGTCAAGGCACTGGATAAAGAGCTGATTGACCAGCTGGCCGACGATGATCTAGGGCGTCGTTTGTTGAGCATGCCCTGTGTCGGGCCGATCACCGCCAGCCTGCTGGCTGTGGAAATGGGCGATGGCCAGCAATACGGCTGCAGTCGCGATTTTGCCGCTTCTCTAGGCTTGGTGCTCAGGCAGTACAGCACTGGCGGCCGCTGTCACGGGGCAGGCCCACTGCGA
Organism: Pseudomonas sp. BP6; assembly: GCF_017875935.1. NCBI lineage: Bacteria > Pseudomonadati > Pseudomonadota > Gammaproteobacteria > Pseudomonadales > Pseudomonadaceae > Pseudomonas > Pseudomonas sp. BP6. The sequence continues at coordinate 3,441,276 of NZ_JAGINI010000001.1, read as the reverse complement.
CGCCTTTTGGTGCAATGCGCCAGGGTCTACATGCAGAACCTGGCGCGGCAGAAGGGGACTCTGGCGGACTGGGTGCGAGCGCTTATGACGCGACGGCACTCAAGGTGGTCGCCTGTGCGCTGGCCAATAAATTCGCCCGCATAGCTTGGGCGATTTCTGCTCATCACACCAAATACGAAATAGGGCCAGGCGCCTTGAACGCCTGACCCTGTGGTTGTTGCTGTACCACGATTCACCTTTCAGGTTTTGCGATAGCTGAGCAATAGATGAAACAAACGGCCTACCGGCCTTGCGAGGATCCTGACATAAAAATCGGCTCTCGAAGCCGAGCGGTTTTTAAGGATCGTCAGGCGCGGCTCTCATCGTGGCGCGGGGCTTGCCCCGATTTGACGCCGGATAGATTTAAGCAAGCCATCCATTTCATCCGTTAATCAGTATTGCAAAAAAGTGGGGTGACCATAGATTTTTATGGGTGTATGTCTTGAAATCTGGATTGGGCTGGCAGGGCTTGCCACAACATCCAGAGGTCAGGTTGGTGAAAGGTGAAGGTGAAGGTGGAGGGGAATGGAAAGGGCAAGGGGAAAGGGCAAGGGGCAAGGGGAAAGGGGAAAGGGAAGCTGGGGGGAGGGAAATTTGATGCAGGGGGACGTCAGTCAGGTCCCCCGCTTCCAGTGAATCAGGCGACACACGCCTCGACGACCACCTTGCCGGCTTCCATGCGCACCAACTGGTCGGCGACATCAAAATAGCGGTCATCATGGCTGATGACGATGATTGTCTTGCCCAGGCGCTTCAGCTCGGGGAGCAGCTCGGTATAGAAAATGCGTCGGAAGGTCGGGTCCTGGTCCGCAGCCCATTCATCGAACACCAGCACAGGGCGCTCTTCCAGCCAGGCGTTGATCAGCGCCAGTCGCTTGCGTTGCCCGGTCGATAGGTCGGTGGTGGTGAAACTGCCGTCGCGAATGCTTACCTTGTGTGCGATTTCCAGTCGCGTGAGATAGACCTCTGCGCTTTCCGGCACCTGCTGGGCCCCCAGTAAGGGGTCGTCGAATAGGTAGTAATCAGAAAAGATGGTGGTGAAGAGCTGGCGATAATCATCGCGGTTCAGCGCGGTGATGGCCTGGTCGTTGATGCGTATCTCGCCTTTTTGCGGCGGGTACAGCCCTAGCAGCAATTTGATCAGTGTGGTCTTGCCACAGCCGTTCTCACCAACAATGAAGACGATGTCGCCCTGGCGGATCTGCAGGTTCACCGGCCCCAAGGTAAACGGTGCATTGCCGTCGACCGGCGGGAAGGCAAAGCGCACGTCATGCAGCTCGAGGGTGCGCAAGGCGGGCAACTGGCTGGCCTTGTCCTCGAGCAGCAAGTGCGGCTCGGGGGAGGAGAACTGCTCCGACAACTCGGCAATCCGGCGGAAGGCGATCTGAGCCCGGCTGACGATGGGCAACGTGCCTATCAGGTATTCCAGCGGGCCCTTCATGTACAGCAGCACCAGCACGAAACCGCTCATCACTGCCTTGTCGCCGCTAGGCCACAAGGATTGCAGGGCAAGTGCCAGGCCAATGACCACGAAGAACAGCATCGAGCCGAAGGTCTTGGCGATGACGAAGGTATTGATGGAGCGGATCTGGGTGTCGCGTATCTGGTCGGCCGTCCCCTGGATGTTGCGGCTGAACATGCGCTGACGGCGTGCGCGGTGGATACGCAGCTCCTTGGCGCCGCCGGCAATCGCATTGTAGTGCCGTTGCAGTTCATCTTCGGCATCCCGTGCCGCGACGAACCCTCGAATGCCCTTGGCTCGGGCGATGTACTGCACGGCGGTACCCAGTGCGATGGCTGCCAGCATCAGCAGGAACATCGGCCAGGACAGCACTGCCAGATAGCCCAGGCAGCCCAGGGTAACGGTCAAGGCAATTGCCAGTGGCGCGAAGGCGAAAGCGAAATCGCTGATGGTGTCCACGTCGTGGGTCAGCACCGGGATCAGTCGATGGCTGCGATAGCGCTCGATCTGTTCGATGGGGGCCGACAGCACCTTCTCGCCCAGTTCCTTGCGCAAGGCGGCGATGATGTTCTGACCCACCCGATTGCTACCGATGTCGGAGAACACCGAGCTGGCCAGGGCCACCAGGCAAAGCCCGGCGAAGCCCCAGACCACGCCCTGGGTCAGGCCGGTATCGTCGTTCAGGGCCCGATTGATGGTGGCCAGAAGGAAGGTGATGCTGAGGCCGCCGACCATGCCCAGGATGACGGACAGCGCGACGGTATATTTGAACGGCTTGAGCAGGGCGAAAAGATCCTGCACGGCGCCGCGGGTGGGCTGGGACATGATGGGCTCCTGAATTGATCAGCCGACGCTGGCAAGGGATCTGCTCAGCGCCTTGTGAGCGCTGCTGGAAAGATTCAGGGCGGCATAGAGCGCTTGCCCGATCTCTTCGCTGCGCATCGGCAGCACTGAAAGCAAGGTGTCGCTCAAGCCGTGGGTGGCCTCGCAGAAGCCTTGCAGGAATACTGGCGCCTTGAGCTGCGGGGTGGCCAGGGCGCGATAGGTACGGTCCACTTCCAAGCCATGCAGGTAAGGCAGAAGCGGTTCGAGCAGGTGCTGATGGCTCTTGCGCTCGTAGCCGGTGGCCAGTATCACGGCATCGTAGCGGTGGGGCTGCTGTTGCCCGGTGGCGAGGTCGCGCAGGGTCAGTTCGATGCCCCCTTCGACATCGACCGCCGCTTCCAGGTGTTGACGGCAGAGCACCGTGTGGCGGGGCTGACGGGTGATCTTCTGCCGGTACAGCACGGCATAGATGCGCTCGATCAGCCCCAGGTCGACGACCGAATAGTTGGTGTTATGGTATTCGCCGATCAACTTTTCGCGGTCTTCCGGTGCTTGCTGGAAAACCAGGTCGGTGTACGCAGGGGCGAAAATCTCGTTGACGAAAGGCGAGTCGTCGGCGGGCTTGAGGGCTGAGCTGCGCAGGATCATTTCAGCCCGCACCGAAGGAAAGCTGTCGTTGAGGTCGATGAACGCTTCGGCGGCACTCTGCCCGGAACCGATGATCGCGATACGCATCGGCTTGCCTTCGCAGCAGGCCAGGTGCTGCATGCCGGTGAGGTAGCGGGAATGATGAAAAACCCGGGCATTGTTGCGCAGCGGGGCGAAAATGGCTGGAATCTTCGGTGAGCCACCGGTGCTGATCACCACCGAACGCGTGCGGCGGGTGCGCTGCATGCCTTGTGCATTGCGCGAGATCAGCTTGAGGTTATGAATGACCCCGTTATCGAGTTCGGGCTCGATGCGCAGCACTTCTTCGCCATACAGTGCTTGCTCGGCGAACTGCCCGGCGACCCAACCCAGGTAGTCGTTGTACTCCAGTCGGCACGGGAAGAAGGTGCCCAGGTTGACAAAGTCGACCAGGCGGCCCTGCTGCTTGAGGTAGTTGACGAAGCTGTACGGGCTGGTGGGGTTGCGCAGTGAAACTAGGTCCTTGAGGAATGAGATCTGCAGTTCGCTCTGCGAGGACAAGGTATCGCCATGCCAGCGATAGTGCTCCTGCTTGTCCATGAACAAGGCATCAATGGCCTTGCCATGGCCCTGGGAAAGCTCTTGCAGGGCGATGGACAACGCCAGGTTGGACGGGCCGAAGCCTACGCCGATCAGGTCGTGGAGAGTTGAGGCGCTCATGTCGTTGACTCCTTGTGCGGGGGGGGGGGGCAGAGGTGGGTGAAGATCCTTCTCTGCAGTGGGTCAGTTGTATTCGCCGTCCTCGAGCGCGCGCGCTACACGAAAGCCCAGCCAGTCACCGCGCACTTCAGGCTTGCGCTCGTTACGGTTGCCCGAGCGCGAGAAAATCGGGGGTTCCAGGTAGTCGTTACCGCGGATCTGCCGGTGCGTGCAGGTGCCACCGGTGGTCCAGGCGCTACCGTCGGTGGGCGCGCCGACATAATCGGTATGCCAGCAGTCTTCGACCCACTCGTAGACATTGCCATGCGTGTCATACATGCCGAACGCATTGGCCGGGAAGCTGCCGACCGGTGCCGTATAGGTGAAGCCATCCCGTGGCCCGTAGGTGTTGGCATGCTTGCTGATCTGATACTCGCCTTCCTCGTCGAAGGGGAACGGGAAGGGGCCGGTGGAGCCAGCGCGACCGGCGTACTCGCGTTCGGCTTCGCTGACCATGCGGTAGGGCTTGCCGGTTTTCTTCGCGAGCCAGCCGATGTAGCCGCGTGCTTCCTCCCAGGTCATGCAGACTGCAGGCTGGGTCGGGCCTTGCGGGTAGCTGGGCTTGCCGTTCTTGCACAAACGGCCCGGGCGGTTGTCGCCGTCGGGCAGCACAGTGTTGGTTTCCCTGGCATAGGCCTGCCATTGCCCTGCGGTCACATGGAAGCGACTCATGGCGAAGGCCTTGGCGAATGTCACGGTGTGCAGCGGGCCTTCGTCGTCCTGTTTGCCCAACTCGTCGTCGGGGGTGCCCATCACGTAGTCGCCGGCGGGCAGCACGACCATTTCCGGGCAATCCTTGCAGTCCTTGAAAACCTTGCCCGGTGCCGCCGGGTCGGCAGCGAGGGCTTCGAACGACAGCGAGAGGCAACCGAGGGCAATCAGTGAGGTCAGCCGTTTCATGGGGTTCCTTGCAGGTTGTGGGCAACGGGAGGAGGGGTCGGCCTGGCGGCCTTCTGGGCGGCTTCCCACACACGCAGGAAGTTGGCCCCCCAGAGCTTGGCGATGTCTTCATCGGAATAGCCACGCTGTATCAGTTCGGCGGTGACGTTGCGGCTCTGGCTGGCATCTTCCCAGCCGACCACACCGCCGCCGTCGTTGAAGTCCGAACTGATGCCGACATGGTCGATACCGATCTTCTTCACCGCGTAATCGATCGAGTCGACATAGTCGGCCAGGGTTGCCTTGGGCTCGGCGCCGACGATGTCGTAGAAGGGCGTGAGGTATTCACCGAACTTTTTCTCCGACCAGATCGAGAACACCGGGTCGGTGGTGGTGCCCATCTGGGTCTGGCTTTGTATGTCGGGCAAACCATACCTGGCGCGCAAGGCGTTCATTTTCTCGATAGTCGGGCGCGAGAACGGCTTGAGGTAGTGGGAGTAGGCCACGATGTTGACCAGCCCGCCGGTAGCCTTGATGTGTGCCAGGTCGGCGTCGCTGAGGTTGCGGCGGATGTCCATCAGGCCTTGCACGCCGGTGTGCGAAGCCATCACCGGTGCCCGGCTCAGTTCGGTGACCTGGCTCAGGGCCTGGCTGGACATCTGCGAGACATCGATGACCACGCCGAGGTCGTTGAGCCGGGTGATGGCGCGCCGACCAATGTCGGAGAGCCCGCCCAGCGGGTCGACCGAATCCCCCAGGAAGGGCAAGGGGCGTGCCGAGTCGGCCCAGTTGTTGTTGCCGACGTAGCCCGGGCCGAACACCCGCATGCCGCGTGCGGCCCAGTGGTCGAGCTTGTCGATGTCATCGCCAAGGGGCGCGGCGTTGAGCAGGCTGATGATGATGGCGAACTTGCCTTCACTCGCCAGTCGGCGGAAGTCGGCGGGTGTGTAGGCGATCCCGGCCTGTGCCGGGAAATCCTTGGCGATGCTGGTGATGATCCGATAGCGCACTTCCAGTTCGTTGGCCATCGCAGCCTCGAACCCGGGGGTTGGACGGTGCGGCCAATTGGGCCCGCGCCAGAACTCCGGCCATGACCAGATCGCGATCGAGGCGCCACTCAGGCGGCCCTTGGCAGCTTTCACCAGGTCGAACTGGGTCGGGCCGTCACGATTCGCTTCCCTGCCACTGGCGCCATAGTTCAATGGCACGTCAAGGTGCGCATCCAGGGCCGGAATGCGCGCTTGCAGGGCGTTGGCTCGCTCTTCGATTTCCCGGCTGTACGGGTGCTTGGCAAGGTAGGCCCAATACCCCCAGGCGCCTGCGGCCGTCAGGAGCAGAAGCAGAAGTGCCAATGCCCATGGCCATCTGCGCGAAAACAAAGCCTGTTTCTTCATTGCGTACTCGGTCGCCTGCACGACGGCCCCATGCCGTTCGAACTTGTTGGGTGAAACGAACCGAGGCAAAGAGAATTTAGCAACCCTCTAAATCGCGTCCTCAACCATTCGTTTTTGCAGCAGGAGTCACGTCATGAGTACAGTGGATGAAAGTGTCACGTCGAAAGATCCTGGCCGGCCTGGTGGCCGCCGGTGTTGCACTGCCTGTCGGCTATTACGCCCAGCAGAAGTGGGAGCGGGCCGAGGAAGCGGAGCTGAGCAGTGACGAGCCTGCGGTGCCGGTCGACGACCTGCCCAATGCGCTGTTAGGTGAACGCCTGGTCGGGATCTGGGACTGGCGCATGACGAGCGATCACCCGGCGCTGGCCGAGCTGGCCAGACCGCAGCAGCTGCTGCTCGACGTAGGGCAGGGTGCCCGTGCCGTGCGCGGCTACCTGGGTACTGCGCCCTATGGCGGTCAGGGTTTGCAGGTATACGGCCCGTTGGCTGCCGACCGGCTGCCGAAGGTGCAACTGAAGATGATGGCGGGTTCTGGCGAGGCCTATGACTGCGATGCCGTGCTGGATGAGATATGGGGCGACTGGAGCGAGGGTGGAGGCAGCGCGACCCTGAGTGGGCACGTACGCCTGGCAGGGACGCAGGCGGGGCATTCCGGGGCGCAAGCGAGCTTTGTCGCCGTCCGCCGACCGTTCGTGCTGGCGCGTGAGCGGCTGCCGTACGTGGCGGCGCTGCACGAGGACCTGATTTCACCGCAGCGTCGCTACTATCACCAGCTCTGGCACGCCAGTCGCGATCGCTGGCACCGCATCGATGAATCCCGGCGGCAGATGGTGCGTGCGCTGGGTTGGCAGGTCGGCCCGTTGGGCAAGGAGCGCAACGCACGCGGGCATGATCGCCATCGCAACGGCTCCGGCGAGGATTTTCTGTTCATGCATCGGCACATGCTGCATGGCGTGCGCGAGGTCCAGGACCTGCGTTCCTGGGCAAGCCTGCCTGCGGCACGCCCATCGATCGGGCAGGGCGTTCAGGCGTTTTTCGATTACCTCGACAACCGCGACGGCTACAGCGTCCCGCCCAACTGGCAGGCGGCCGGCGATGAAGCCTTCAGCCAGTGGCTGTACTACGTCAAGAGCAGCCAGGGGCTGCACGCCAACTTCCAGCTGTGGGAAGCCCAGTTGCATGATCCGCAATACCTCAGCACCCTGTGTCTGGGAGAGTTGGGTTCACGCATCGAATTGGGAATCCATGATTGGCTGCACATGCGTTGGGCATCCCTGGGGCGTGACCCGAACTCGGATTACCCGATGCCTTACGGGCGTCGCAACTACGATTTTTCCGAACGCTGGTTCCGCGCCGAGAACGACTTCCTCGGCGATCCGTTTTCCTCCCATGTCAACCCGGTGTTCTGGGCCTTTCATGGCTGGATCGACGACCGCCTGAACGATTGGTACCTGGCCCACCAGCAGGCGCACCCGGGGGAAGTGAAGCCGCAGATGATCGATGGCATTCCGTGGTTTGCGCCAGGGCGCTGGGTGCGTGTGGCCGAGCCTTGGCTGGGGCCTACGCGTGAAGGTTGCGGTGCCTGGGGGCTGGGCAATGGCGGCGGCACCGGGAAACTGGACATTGAGACCATGAAGCTGGCCTTGCAAGTCATTTTCAGCCCTGAAGAAGACGGCGATCGCTTGGCCGGCAGGGTGCCTCAGCGGCCTTGGTATGCCCGCCATCTGGCACCCGGCCCGCGACGTGACGGTTTGTAGCGTTGACGATTTTTGGCCGGTGTTGCAGCGGGTAGGGCTCCCGTCAGGGGGCTTGCCTACCTCGCTGTCATCAGTGTGTCCGACGCCGTCCAGCCGCCGCCCAATGCCTTGTAAAGCGCAACACTGGCCTGCAAACGCGCTTTGCGCAGCCGTACCCGTTCGGCCTGTGCTGTAAACAGGCTGCGTTGCGCTTCCAGCACGCTGAGCAGGTCTTCGGCCCCGGCCCGGTAGCGGTTCTCGGCCAGATCGAAGGCGCGTTGCGCCTGGGTGAGCGCTTCATGCTGCCAGTGTGTCTGGCGGTCCAGGCCGTCGACGCTGTTCAAGGCCTTCTCGACTTCGCCGAAACTGGTGATCAGCACGCTGCGATAGGCCTCGAGCAGCTCGTCCTGGCGAGCGATGGCGCGATCACGCTCGGCGCGCAAGGCGCCATTATTGAAAATGGGCGCCGTCAGACCGGCACCGAGGTTGAGCGCCGGATTGCGCAGCAGGTCGATGGCTTTTCTGTCGCCTGTGGCCAGGCTGGCCGTCAAGCTCACCGTGGGGAACAGTGCTGCCCGCGCAACGCTGACATCCGCCTGAGCCGCAGCCAGGCGCGCCTCTGCGCCAGCGATATCCGGGCGGCGCGTCAGCAGTTGGCTGGGAATGCCGGCGGCAATGCTCGGGCCACTCAGTTGATCGAAAGGCTGATCGGCCAGTTCTAGCGCCTGGACCGGCACGCCAAGCAGGGTTGCCAGGGTGATCTGCGCATCGCGGGCCTCCTGTTGGTAGAGCGGCAACTGTTGTCGCTGGTTGGCCACAAGGCTCTCTTGCTGGGCCAGTTCCAGGGCAGTCGACGACCCGGCCTGGAATCGCGTGCGCACAAGGCTCAGGACCTTGTCGGCGTTTTCCAGGTTAAGCGCGGCGATGCGTGCCTGCTCGCGAGCGGCGAGGGCACTCAGGTAGGTATCGGCAACGCTGCTCGTCAGGCTCAGTTCGAGCGTGTCACGGTCACGTGCAGTGGCTTGCAGGCCAAGGCGGGCACTGTCACGCGCAGCGGCATTTTTACCCCAGAAGTCCAGCTCGTAGCTGGTCGTCAGGGCCGTGTTGAAGTAGCGGTAGGTCCGCTCGCGGTTCGACGTGTCCTGCTCGCTGTACCCTTGGCCTCGTAGCAAGCGCTGGTGATAGGCGTCGGCGCTGGCGTCGAGGCGCGGTAGCAGGGGGCCGCCGGCAATACGCAGGTCGGCCTGTGCCTGCCTGACCCTGGCCATGGCGGCGCGCAGGTCATGGCTGCCCTGGCGCGCCTGCTCGATCAGTTGGCTCAGTTGAGCGCTATTGAAAGTCGTCCACCATTGCGCGGAGGCCGCCGTGCCGCCAGCCGGACTTTGCCAGCTGGCAGGTGCAGCGATACCGCTGTCCAGTGGCGCAGGGGTGTGGCTGCAAGCACCCAGCAGGGTCAGCAGCGGTAGCAGTAAAAACGGGGTTCTGGTCATGGTCATTCACTGGTCAGGGCGGCGACAGGGTCGAGGGCGGCGGCTTTGCGCGCGGGCATGAAGCCGAAGATGACGCCCGTGGCTACCGAGCAGGCGAAGGCACCCGCTATCGCCAGGGCAGAGAACGCGACGGCCACCTTAGCCAGGCTGAGTACCACGCCGATCAGCAACGCCAGGCAGACGCCGATCAGGCCGCCGGTCAGCGAAAGCACCACGGCTTCAGTCAGGAACTGGCGCAGGATGTCGCGCTGTCGGGCGCCGGTAGCAATGCGGATGCCGATTTCGCGGGTGCGTTCGCGGACGGTCATGAGCATCACGTTCATGACGCCGATCCCGCCGACCAGCAGCGAAATGGCGGCAATGGCGCCAAGCATCAGGGACAACCCGTTGCGTGTCGCCGCCTCGGCCTGGATCATCGCCGCGCTGTTGTCGATCTCGAAGTCTTCGATGCCACCGTGCAGGCTCAGCATCAGTTGGCGTATTGCGCGTTCGGTGTCATGCACCTGGGTGCTGTCGGCGGCACCGATGATCACGTATTCCGGGTGTTGCGTGCCGGAAAGACGTATGGAAACCGCTGAGTACGGCACGGCGATGCGCAGGTCGTTTCGCTGGTTGGCGCCACTGGAGCCTTTGCTGGCGAGCACGCCGATCACCTGGAAGGGCACGTTCTCGATGAGGATGTACTGGCCGATCGGGTCCTGGCCGTCAACGAACAGCTTCTTGCGCACCTCCGAGCCGATCACCGCCACGGTCGCAGCCGTGGCCAGGTCGTTGTCGGTAAAGAAGCTGCCTTCGCTGACGGGCCAGCTCATCAGCGTCGGGAACACAGGCGAATAGCCACCGATGGTCGACTCCAGGTCGCGATTGCCGAAGCGCACCTGCGCTTCCACTGTCATGGCCGGCATGATGGACTTCACTTGAGGTAGCTCGGCCAGCGCCTGCACGTCGCTGAGGCGAACGTTGCCGGGCGGAGCGCGCGGTGTTGGAGGGGCACCGTTCATGAAGATGATGTTCGAGCCGAACGCGCCCATCTGGGCCATGACCTGGCGCTTGCTGCCTTCACCCACCGCCAGCATGACGACCACCGACGCGACGCCGATGATGATCCCCAGCAGGGTCAGAGCGGTGCGTGTGCGGTTGCTCCACATGACCTGCCAGGCGGCTTGCAGGGCGTCCCGGGTTTCGCCCAGCCAGGGGCTGCCCTGGCTGTCGGCACGCACCAGGCGCCCGGCCAGATCGACGGCTTGCAGCGCACCTGGGCGACGCGGTGGCGGCGCCTGGTCGGCGCCGCTGTCACTGATCACTTCGCCGTCGCGGATCTCGATGATGCGCTGCGCCCGGGCGGCCACATCGCGGTCGTGGGTGATCAGGATCACCACATGGCCTTGCTCGGCCAGTTCATCCAGCAGGCGCATGACCTCGGTGCCACTGTGGCTGTCCAGCGCACCGGTGGGCTCGTCCGCCAGGATGATGTGGCCGCCGTTCATCAATGCCCGGGCGATGGACACCCGTTGTTGCTGGCCGCCTGAGAGCTGGCGCGGGCGATTGCCGGTGCGCTCGCCCAGGCCCAGGCGTTGCAGCAGGGCCTTGGCCCTTTCGGCGCGCGGGGCCGCCGTGGTTCCGGCGTAGATCGCCGGCATCTCCACGTTCTCCTGCGCCGAGGCGGAGGGGATCAGGTGATAACCCTGAAACACGAACCCGAACGCTTCGCGGCGCAACCAGGCCAGTTCGTCATTGTTCAGGCCGGCAACATCCTGGCCGGCAAAGCGATACTGCCCGGCGCTTGGGCGGTCGAGGCAACCCAGGATGTTCATCAGGGTCGACTTGCCAGAGCCCGAGGTGCCGACGATGGCGATGAACTCTCCGGCATGGACTTTCAGGTCGATGCCGCGCAACACATCGACCTGGGGGCTGTCGCCGCCCCCGTAGGATTTGCGGATGCCGACCAGCTCTATCAGCGGAGTGCTCATGTCAACCCTCACCGCCGACAGGGCCGATCAGCAGTTTGTCACCTTCCGCAAGCCCGTCGAGTATCTGCACGCGCAGGCGGTCGCTGAGCCCGGTACGTACCTGGCGCGTCTGTACGTCGCCTTTGTCGGTCAGAACATGGGCAGTCTGCAGCCCCTCGCCCTGGCCGCGTCCCTGAAGCGCCGCGATGGGCACGGTCAATACATCCTTGGCAGATCCGGCGACGAAGAACACTTGGGCAGTCATGTCGGCCATCAGCGCGTTGTCATCGTTGTCGACATCCAGCAGCACGGTGTAGAGCACCACGCGGCCGGTCCCGCTGCCGCTTGCCGTACCGGCGGCAACCGGGCTGCCGCCGCCCTGGCTGAGCTGATCCAGCGGTTTGGGCGGGATCGGTAGAATCTGCCTGACAGTGCTGGTCCAGCGCCTGCCGCCGCTGCCCAGGGTGGTGAAGTAGGCTTGCATGCCGGTCTTGACCTGGCCGATGTCGGCTTCAGAGACCTCGGCCCATACCGTCATCGGCGACAGCTTGGCGATCCGCAGGATCAGCGGGGTGCGCTGTTGCGCGTTCAGGGTTTGCCCTTCTCGTGCATCGACAGCTACCACGGTACCGCCGATCGGGGCGTAGATGCGGGTGTAGCCGAGCTGAGCTTGCGCGCTGCGCAACGTGGCCTGCGCCTGGAGAATCTGCGCCTCATACATGTCGATGCGCGCCCGGGTTGTCAGCACCTTGGCCTGGGCCGTCTGCACATCCTCTTCACGCGTGGCGCCGTCGCTGGCCATCCGCTGCTGGCGACGCAACTGCTGTTCGGCCAGGAGATGCTCGGCACGCTGCTCCTTGACCTGCGCTTTCAGGGTCTGGATGGCATAGCGCTCGGCATCCAGCTGGGCCTGTTGCGTGGCAGGGTCGATTTCCACCAGCAGTTGCCCCTGCTTGACGGTGTCACCGACTTCTACGTGCAACGTGCGGATCTGCCCGGAGGCCTGCGCGCCCACGTCGACGTACTGACGGGGCTGCAGGGTGCCCAGCGCGGTGACACTGGATTCGATGTTGCCACGGCTGACGCTGACGAACGGCCGCTGCTCGGCCTCGCCGGGCAACAGTTGCCAGGTGGCGAATGCGGCCACCGGAATAAGGCACAGCGCGAGCGTTACGGCACGACGGGTAAGGCGTTGAGGGATCATGCAGGATTTCCGACCATGAGAGGGCCGCTGTCACCAAGGATCAGCTAGGGAGGCTGCCGATTAAACGAAAGCGATCAAGGCGGATTTAGCGGGGAACGCGCGTTGCGGGCGTGGAAATGTAACAACGTCTTTAAGCTTGATGATAATTATTATATTTTATGCGCCAGCGGTGCCATTACTTGGCCTGCAGCGGTCTTCTACCATCTTCGGACAACAGGGAAAGCGCTTCGATGCCGTCTTCGGGTGTACTGCTCGAGCATTACTACCGTGAACTGGTCGGGTTCCTTCGTTCGCGTCTGGGTAGCCACCATGCTGCTGAAGATATCGCGCAGGAGGCGTATCTGCGGGTGCTCGAGCGGTGTGACGACACGCAGATCTCCCATCCCCGCGCTTTCCTTTACCGCACCGCCCTTAACCTGGTGACCGATGGACATCGGCGCAACCAGCTTCGTCGCGCCGAGCCTCTGGAGATTCTGGAAACCGATGAGCGATTCTTCGTCGCCCCCGTGCACGGCGCCTGCCGCCAGGAAGAGCGCTTGGAGTTGCTGCAGCGTGCAGTGGCGGAGCTGAGCGAAACCTGCCGGGCGTGCTTCTTGCTGCGCAAGCTCGAAGGCCTGTCACATGGGGAGATCGCCACGCGTCTGGGCCTGTCCAAGGCCATGGTGGAGAAGCACATCGTCAACGCCATGAAGCATTGCCGGCTGCGTATGCGTGAGTGGGCCGAGGCCTGAGCGCACGTTCGGCTTGTCGGCCCACTTTTCGATAGCGTCAGCTGCCTGACGAGGTACCGAATGTGAGGGTGCCCTTCATCATGGTGGAGTGGAAAGGGTAGGAGCAGAAGAACGCGTACGCCTGGCCTGCCTGCAGCATGCCGGTGTCGAAAGTGACCGAATTTTTTTCGCCACCCCCGATCAGTCGGGTATGGGCGAGCACGCGCTTGTCGCCCGGCTGGAGGTAGTTATCGGCCTCACCTGCCGCAGCGCCATCGGTGGTCACGCCTTTGATGTCGTCCTTTTTGGCCAGCACCCAGTTGTGGCCCATGATATTCCTGGGCAGTGTGCCGGTGTGCAGCAAGTTAACGGTAAAGCGTTGGCAGGTCTGCGGTACGGTGATCGTTTTCAGGTCGTAGGTCATCTGGTCGGTACTGTGAATGTCTACCGAACAGGGCTCGGCGGACCATGCGACGCTGGACAGGGTCAGGGCGAAAAAGGCTAGGGCCGGGCGAAACATCTGGGGTCTCCGCGAATGTAAGAGGCGATGCCTTGGGGCATGAGCCTCCTTTAAACGAAGTGCGAGCGTCTGGGTTTAGGCGCGCGGTTACCTGCACGGCTTGACGGGGTGAGCGCAAGTGGCAAACCGGAGTACCGGGCTAAAGGCAAATGCAAATTCCGTCAGTCAATCACTTGATTTATGCGGCGTTCCCGACTTCTATCAAAGTAGACCGCTGCCAGGCATGGCCTTGGCAGTAGCCTTAACGGGCGCAGTAAGGTCATGGAATGTACCCATTACCCAGCTGCCCAGGCCCGACCATGGCAAACAAGACCCTGCGCATTCTCATTGCCGATACCCACCCCTGCCAGCGGTTGCAGCTGGAGCGGCTGCTCAATGGCCTGGGCTACTACCGGATCGCCCCCGTTGACAGCTTCGAGGAGCTGCAGCGTTTGGTGCAGTGCGCCTTGCAGCCTTTTCACTTGCTGCTGGGCAATATCGAACTGGCCAGCCATGCCGGGGTAGACCTGGAGCGTTTTTGTCGCGTCAGTACCCAGATCCAGCACGCCCTGCTTTACCATTCCAGCCAGTTGAAAGTGCCAGCAGTGCCGCAGACCGAGCGCCAGGCGGTCAGCCTGAGCCTGCCACAGGTGCCCGATAACGAGGCGCTGGAGACGTTCATGGCAATCATCGACGCACCGATGCTGGTCGGCAAGCTACCGCTGCCGGGCACCCTGTCGGCCAGTACAGCGCGGCCACGGCCGCGAGCCAACTTCGCGCATACGGTGTTCAACCGCTAGCGGTGCTGCCGGCGGGGCAATTGGGCAGCTATTTGTTATGCTCTTGCCCTTTGCCGATTTGCGGACCCTGCCATGACTGCCATCGATACCGCTCGCCCGCCCCGGTTCAGCCGCGGCGACCATCGGACCCTGGGCCTGGCGGCGCTGGGCGGCGCGCTGGAAATCTACGACTTCATCATTTTCGTGTTCTTCGCGCTGACCCTCAGCCAGCTGTTCTTCCCGCCCGAGATGCCCGAATGGCTGCGCCTGCTGCAAAGCTTCGGGATCTTCGTCACCGGCTACCTGGCGCGGCCGCTGGGCGGCATCCTGATGGCGCACTTCGCCGACCATCTGGGGCGCAAGCGGGTCTTCAGCCTGAGCATCCTGATGATGGCCCTGCCGTGCCTGCTGATCGGGGTGATGCCGACCTATGCCGACATCGGCTATGCCGCCCCGCTGATCCTGTTGGCCTTGCGCATCCTCCAGGGTGCTGCCGTAGGCGGTGAAGTCCCAAGCGCCTGGACGTTCGTTGCCGAGCACGCGCCAAACGGGCGGCGCGGCTATGCCCTGGGCTTTCTGCAGGCCGGGCTGACCTTCGGCTACCTGCTGGGGGCGCTGACCGCAACCTTGCTGGCGCAACTGTTCACTCCGCAGGAAATCCTCGATTACGCCTGGCGCTATCCGTTCCTGTTGGGTGGGGTGTTCGGTGTGATTGGTGTGTGGCTGCGCCGCTGGCTCAGTGAAACACCGGTGTTCCTCGCCCTGCGCGCGCGTCAGGAGCAACCTGTGACGTTTCCGCTGCGGCGAGTGCTGGGCGAGCACCGCCGGGCGTTGATCCCTGCCGCGTTGCTGACCTGTGTGCTGACCTCGGCGGTGGTGGTGCTGGTGGTGATCACCCCGACGGTGATGCAGCAGCGTTTCGGCATGAGTGCCGGCCAAACCTTCGCCCTGAGCAGCGTGGGCATCGTCTTCCTCAACATTGGCTGCGTGCTGGCCGGGCTGCTGGTCGACCGTGTGGGTGCCTGGCGCGCGCTGATGTTGTATAGCCTGTTGCTGCCGCTGGGTATCGGCGCGTTGTACGCCAGCCTGGTGGGGCAGTGGGGCATGACCTGGCTGGCCTATGCGCTGGCGGGGTTGAGCTGCGGCGTGGTGGGGGTGGTGCCCTCGGTGATGGTGGGGCTGTTCCCGGCGCAGATCCGCGTATCGGGCATTTCCTTCACCTACAACGTGGCCTACGCATTGTGGGCCAGTACCACGCCGCTGGCACTGATTGCGCTGATGCCGTGGAGCCCGTGGGTGTGTGTCGGGTTTTGTCTGATCATGGGCGCGGTGGGGCTGCTGACAGCCTTGTATTTCGGGCGCCGTGAGCCATTGGTGTTTGCGGCTGAGCCGATGCCGGTCATGTGCGGCGACAAATGAGCCGGTAACGGCTGCGGGGCATTGGGGCAGACTTCCAGGTGGGGGCTATTGGAATAACCTATTAGCCAAATTTAACCTGGAAGGTTAATTTCTCATGGAAAAGAGAATGCCTCATTGCCCGCTGGAGCGGGTAAAAGCCCTGGCTGCGGCAAGGCGAATCCGTCCTACGGGTGCTGCATTGAAAGGCGCCAAGGCGCTGGGAATGGATTTTCCGGGCATGCTTGAGGCGATCACCAGCTTGAAGCGCACTGATTTCTACAAGAGCATGACCAGCCATATTGACCACCGGGTTTGGCAGGATGTGTATCGCCCGCTTACAGCAATTGGGTACGTTTATTTGAAATTGTCCGTGGTAGACGACGTGCTCATCGTGCCTTTCAAGGAGTTGTAACCATGAGATGTCCAATATGCGGCGGCTCGGAGCTTGCACCTGACATTCAGGGCATGCCCTATAGCTACAAAGGCGAGATGACAGTGATCCCGGAGGTAAGTGGCGATTACTGCTCCGCATGTGGTGAATGCGTACTGAGTCATGATGAAGCCATGCGCGTCAGTCACTTGATGACGGCATTCGAGCGCCAGGTCAACGCAAATGTTGTGGATCCTTCCTTTATTGCCTCCATACGCAGAAAGTTCGACCTCGACCAGCGTGAAGCGGGGGAAATCTTCGGTGGTGGGGTCAATGCGTTCTCCCGGTATGAAAACGGCAAGACCACCCCGCCAGTGGCGTTGGTGAAACTGCTCAAGCTGCTGGATCGCCATCCAGAACTCTTTGAGGAAGTGCGTACTGCCTGATAATGGCAGCCAACAAAAAGCCCCCGGCTCATGAGAACCGGGGGCTTTTTGTTGCCGCAAGGGCAGGGGCCTTACTTACATGTTCGGGTAGTTCGGCCCGCCAGCGCCTTCAGGGGTGACCCAAGTGATGTTCTGGGCCGGGTCCTTGATGTCGCAGGTCTTGCAGTGCACGCAGTTCTGCGCGTTGATCTGGAAACGCTTGTTGCCGTCTTCCTGGGTGACCACTTCGTACACGCCTGCCGGGCAGTAGCGCTGGGCAGGCTCGTCGTACAGCGGCAGGTTGCTGGCGATCGGTACGCTCGGATCGGTCAGCTTCAGGTGGCAGGGTTGCTCCTCTTCGTGGTTGGTGCTGGAGAGGAATACCGAGCTGAGCTTGTCGAAGCTGAGCTTGCCGTCCGGTTTCGGGTAGTCGATTTTTTTCGAGTCGGCGGCCAGCTTGAGGCAGGCATAGTCCGGCTTGGTGTCATGCAGGGTGAACGGCAGCTTGCCACCGAACCAGTTCTGGTCGACATAGTTGAACGCCGCGCCCAGCAGCGGGCCGAACTTGTGCATGGCCGGGCCGAAGTTGCGGCTGGCGAACAGTTCTTCGTGCAGCCAGCTGGCCTTGAAGGCGCTGACATAGCTGTTCAACTGATCGCCGCCTTCGCTACCGGCGATCAATGCGTCGGCCACTGCTTCGGCGGCAAGCATGCCGGACTTCATCGCGGTATGGCTGCCCTTGATCTTGGCCACGTTCATGGTGCCCAGGTCGCAACCGATCAGTGCGCCACCATTGAAGACCATTTTCGGCAGCGAGTTGATGCCGCCCTTGGCCAGGGCGCGGGCGCCGTAGCTGATGCGCTTGCCGCCTTCGAGGTACTGGCTGATCACCGGGTGGTGCTTGAGGCGCTGGAACTCGTCGAACGGCGACAGGTACGGGTTGGCATAGGACAGGTCGACGATCAGGCCGACCACCACCTGGTTGTTTTCCAGGTGATAAAGGAACGAGCCACCGGTGTTTTCCTTGGCCACCACGTCCAGCGGCCAGCCGGCGGTGTGCACCACCAGGCCCTGTTCGTGCTTGGCCGGGTCGATTTCCCAGATTTCCTTCAGGCCGATGCCGTAGTGCTGGACGTCGGACTCGCTGTCGAGGTTGAAGCGCTTGATCAGCTGTTTGCCGATATGGCCACGGCAGCCTTCGGCGAACAGGGTGTACTTGGCACGCAGTTCCATGCCTGGGGTGTACAGGCCATCCTTGGGGTTGCCTTCACGGTCGACACCGAGGTCGCCGGTGACGATGCCGCGGACCACACCGTTGTCGTCGAACAGCGCTTCCTGGGCGGCGAAGCCTGGGTAGATCTCCACGCCGAGGTTCTCGGCCTGCTGGGCCAGCCAGCGGCACAGGTTGCCCAGCGAGATGATGTAGTTGCCATGGTTGTGCATGGTCTTGGGCACGAACAGGTCAGGCACCTTGGTCGCGCTGCCGGCGTCCTTGAGCACGTAGATGTCATCGCGCTTCACTTCGGTGTTCAGCGGTGCGCCGAGCGCTTTCCAGTCGGGGAACAGCTCGTTCAGGGCGCGGGGTTCGAACACCGCGCCAGAGAGGATGTGGGCGCCGACTTCAGAGCCTTTCTCCACCACGCAGACGCTGATTTCGCTACCGGCTTCGGCGGCCTTCTGCTTCAGGCGGCAGGCGGCGGACAGGCCCGCCGGGCCGGCGCCGACGATGACCACGTCGAATTCCATGTATTCGCGTTCCACTGGTTCTCTCCTACTCATCAAGGCTCGTGCTGTTGCTTTGTCTTATGGGTGCGGGGCATTCGCGGCGGTTCTACGCAACGGCGGAACTGTAGCTGGGCAAATGACGGACTACACCGTTTTGTCTTGGCCGCGCATTATATCTACACCACTTGGCGGGTCCAATACAAACGTTTGTTTGAATTTGCCGCAGGCCAGTAAAATCACAGGAACGCGGCTGGAGGGTGACCGATTTGCCGTATTGACCGGAATGGGTGTTACGGTCAAGATACGAGCGGTTTTACGTTCGCCGTAGGCTTGCAGCCGGGCGCAGGTACACCTCTAAAGACCAGGTGTGGAGCAGGGTTTTGCGGGCTTGGGCCGGTTTGTAGTGGAGTTTACACGCCACGACAGGAAATGACCCGTGAGGATTTGTCGCAAGAGTCCGAACGAGACTGTTTGGTCACTGTGAAGTTGCTGCCACCCGATACGTTTTTAGAGGTGCCCTTGTACCCACGCGCATCGCCGGGCATGGCCCCAGGCGACTATCTATTCACCGGAGAGTAACGAGGAATCCATGAAGGTTCTTGTAGCTGTCAAACGAGTGGTCGACTACAACGTCAAGGTTCGCGTCAAAGCGGACAACTCCGGCGTCGACCTTGCTAACGTCAAGATGTCCATGAACCCCTTCTGCGAAATCGCCGTGGAAGAAGCCGTACGCCTCAAGGAAAAAGGCGTTGCGACCGAGATCGTCGTCGTTTCCGTCGGCCCGACCACTGCCCAGGAGCAACTGCGTACTGCCCTGGCCCTGGGTGCCGACCGTGCCATCCTGGTAGAAGCCGCTGACGAACTGAACTCCCTGGCCGTGGCCAAGGCGCTGAAGGCCGTTGTCGACAAGGAGCAGCCGCAGCTGGTCATCCTCGGCAAGCAGGCTATCGACAGTGACAACAACCAGACCGGCCAGATGCTGGCCGCGCTGACTGGCTTCGCCCAGGGCACTTTCGCGTCCAAGGTCGAAGTCGCTGGCGACAAGCTGAATGTCACCCGTGAAATCGATGGCGGCCTGCAGACCGTTGCACTGAACCTGCCAGCGATCGTCACCACCGACCTGCGCCTGAACGAGCCACGCTACGCGTCGCTGCCGAACATCATGAAGGCCAAGAAGAAGCCGCTGGAGACTGTTACTCCAGACGCACTGGGCGTTTCCCTCGCCTCCACCAACAAGACCGTGAAGGTTGAAGCCCCGGCTGCCCGCAGTGCTGGCATCAAGGTCAAATCGGTGGCCGAACTGGTCGAGAAGCTGAAGAACGAAGCGAAGGTAATCTAAATGACTATCCTGGTTGTCGCTGAATACGAGAACGGTGCCGTAGCCCCGGCCACCCTGAACACTGTCGCCGCAGCCGCCAAGATCGGTGGTGATGTGCACGTGCTGGTCGCCGGCCAGAACGTCGGTGGCGTTGCCGAATCTGCTGCCAAGATCGCTGGCGTGGCCAAGGTGCTGGTTGCCGACAACGCGGCCTATGCCCACGTGCTGCCGGAAAACGTCGCGCCGCTGATCGTCGAGCTGGCCAAGGGATACAGCCATGTGCTGGCCCCGGCTACCACCAATGGCAAGAACATCCTGCCGCGCGTTGCCGCGCTGCTGGACGTGGACCAGATCTCCGAGATCATCTCGGTCGAGTCCGCCGACACCTTCAAGCGCCCGATCTACGCGGGTAACGCCATTGCCACCGTGCAATCGAGCGCGGCCATCAAGGTGATCACCGTACGTACCACCGGCTTCGACGCCGTGGCCGCCGAAGGTGGTTCGGCTGCTGTCGAAGCTGTTGGCGCTGCGCACAACGCCGGTATTTCGGCTTTCGTTGGCGAAGAGCTGGCCAAGTCCGACCGCCCAGAGCTGACCGCTGCCAAGATCGTCGTTTCCGGCGGCCGTGGCATGGGCAACGGTGACAACTTCAAACACCTGTACAGCCTGGCCGACAAGCTCGGTGCCGCTGTCGGTGCTTCGCGCGCCGCAGTCGACGCAGGCTTTGTGCCGAACGATATGCAGGTCGGCCAGACCGGCAAGATCGTTGCGCCACAGCTGTACATCGCCGTCGGTATCTCTGGCGCGATCCAGCACCTGGCCGGCATGAAAGACTCCAAAGTGATCGTGGCGATCAACAAGGACGAAGAAGCGCCGATCTTCCAGGTGGCCGACTACGGCCTGGTCGCTGACCTGTTCGAAGCGGTTCCAGAGCTGGAAAAGCTGGTCTGATCCGCCTGCTTCACTTATAAAGAACCCGGCCCTCATTTTGAGGGTCGGGTTTTTTTATGGGTTGAGGAGTAAGGCATGACGTTGCGCGGAACGGGCAGGGTGCTGGCATGCGTGGCGCTGTTGCTGCCGCCACTGGCGATGGCAGCAGGCAAGTGCGAACGCCTGGTGGCGACTGGCAGTCCTGATGCGCCGCCCTATTCCTGGCAAGATCCGAAAGACCCCAGGCACCTGATAGGCGCCAACGTTGACCTGTTGCGCCAGGTGGCTGGCGAACTGGGTGTGAAGGTCGAGGTGCTGAGTGCTGGTCGCCGTGATCAGGCGCTGGAAGAGGTACGCAGTGGGCGCATGGACCTGCTGCTCGACACCCCTATGCAGGTGGAGCAACTGACCGCGCTGGACTACATCCATCCGCCGTTGCAGCTCAATGAGTACCTGGTGTGGACCCGCCATGATGCAGTGGTGATCTTTGATGGCCCGGCCGATCTGGCCAGGTACCAGGGCAGTCTGTCCGACCGTGCGCGCCTGACCCCGGCCTTTACGGCGTTCGCCAAGGCCCAACTCAAGCTGGTGCCGGCGCAGAACCTGACCCAGGCGTTCCAGAAGCTGGTACTCGGCCAGGTGGACTATGTGCTGGCTGGCCGTTACTCCGGTATGGCCATGGCCCAGAGTCTGGGCATGAGCAATGACCTGATAGCCCGCGGCTTGCCGGTGGACAGGCCGGGCCTGTACCTGGCGCTGTCGCACAACTCGGCGTGCAATGACAGCTGGTTGCGTGGGCAATTGGCAAAAAAACTGACAGAATTGCCGATCTCTGGTGCATCCGAAGCTGTACTGCAACGTAATCTCGAGCGCTGGAAAGCGCAGTTGCAGGTGCCGGCGGACGCCCCCAAACACTAGGAAGATTGCGTGAGAACCCAACCACTAATCCTTGCCCTGGCCGTGCTCGGCCTGGCTGGCTGCGCCAATGATCCGGCCCCTGACGAGCAGATGCGCATTTCCGAACAGGCACTGGACCAAGCCAAGGCCGTCGGCGCCACTGAGCAGGTCGAAACGCTGAAACTGGCTGAAGACAAGCTGGCCCGCGCCAAGGCCAACATGCTTACCCAAGACTACCGCGATGCGCGCATGCGCGCCGAGCAAGCCGAGCTGGATGCACGCCTGGCCGAGGCCCAGGTGCTGAACCAGAAGAGCGAAGAGCAGTTGCAGGTACTGCAGTCGCGGATCAAGCGCTTGCGCAAGCAGTTGGAGGTGCAGCCATGATCCGGCGTACGCCTTTGGCTGCACTGGTATTGTTGGCGCTGACGGCAGGCTTGCAAGGTTGCGCCAGCCAGCGCAGCAGTGCCGCGCTGGATGAGGCCGCTGTCGCCTTCCAGGGGGTCAAGGATGATTCCGATGTGCTGCGCAGCGCGCCGCGCGACGTGATTCGCGCGGGTGAATCGCTGGCCCGCGCCGAGCGCTTGTCCAGCTACATCGGCACCGGTTCTGATGTGCGGCATTATGCTTACCTCAGTCAGCGCTACAGCGAGATTGCCAGCGAGCATGCCAAGCTGGCGCTGAACCAGGAACGCCAGGCCAAGCTTGACCTGGAGCGTCAGCGCCTGCAGCTGGCTTTGCGTGAGGCCAAGCTGGCCAGCGTGCAGCAGCAGGGCCAGTGGGTCGAATCGCAGATTGCCGCATTGGCTTCGGAACAGGCCGACCGTGGCTTGGTGATGACGTTGGGCGATGTGCTGTTCGATACCGGCAGTGCCGACCTGAAGAACTCGGCCAGCCGGACTGTGCTCAAGCTGGTGCAGTTCCTGCAGCTCAACCCGCGCCGGGTAGTGCGCATCGAGGGCTATACCGACAGCACTGGCGCGGGCGAGGACAACCTTAAGCTGTCGCGCGATCGGGCGCAGTCCGTGGCCGACATGCTTGTAGACCTGGGTATCGACGAAAAGCGCCTGCAGGTTGAAGGTTATGGCGATCAGTACCCGATTGAGGCCAATGCCTCGGAGCGGGGCAGGGCGCAGAACCGACGGGTTGAGATCGTATTCTCCGATGACAAGGGTCGGCTCGCGCCAGCGCGCTGAGTCTTTCGGAAAAGGGGCCGCTTTGCGGCCCGTTTTATGTCGGTTTAATCGTTTCGATAGCTGCCACGCTGTTGTATTGTCGACTATGTTGCAATCTGTCCCAGTACACTTTGCAACTGTTACGGTATCCTTTACCGTCAGTGACCCGTACAAGAACAACGAGCATGTCGACATGACCAACCTGCTGCTGTACCAGCGTATCGCCCAGCAACTGGCCGATGATATCCGTCGCGGTGTCTACCAGCCAGGCGAGCGGGTACCCTCCGTGCGCAAGATGAGCGCCCAGCTCAATGTCAGTCATGCCACGGTGTTGCAGGCCTATGCCAATCTCGAGGACCAAGGGCTTATCCGGGCGCGGCCGCAGTCTGGCTACTACGTGCACCAGACACCTGCCTTGACCGCGCAAACGCCGGACATCGCCCGGGTGGAGCGCCCCGGCCTGGTCACGCGCGCCAGCATCATTCAGCAGGTGCTGACTGAGGCGCGTCGCGATGGTGTGTTCCCGTTTGGCGCTGCAGTGCCGCATGTCGACTATCTGCCCGTGCGCGCCCTGCATCAGCAAATCGCCAAGGTGACGCGCTTCCATAGCCCGCGTGCCTTCAGCTACATGTTCAGCCCTGGTTTCGAGCCGCTGCGCCGACAGATCGCCATACGCATGCGCGATGCCGGCGTGTTGGTCGACCCGCGTGAAGTGATCGTCACCCATGGGTGTGTAGACGCCCTGCAGATGTCGCTGCGTGTGCTGACCCGTCCAGGTGACCTGATCGCCGCCGAGTCGCCGACCTATTACGGCTTGCTGCAACTGGCTGACCTGCTGGGTTTGAAAGTGATCGAAATTCCCAGCGATCCGTCCACCGGTATCAGCCTCGAAGCCTTGCAATTGGCGGCTAACCAGTGGTCGATAAAGGCTTTGGTGCTGACTGCGCGCTTGAGCAACCCGCTGGGCGGCACCGTCCCGGAAGAGCGGCAAAAGCAATTGCTGCGACTGGCCTCGGACTTCGATATCCAGATCATCGAGGATGACATCTACGGTGAACTGATGTTCGAGCAGGGCAAGACCAAGGCGCTGAAGGCGTTCGACCGGCTGGACCGGGTCATCTACTGTTCGAGCTTCTCCAAGACGTTGTCCCCCGGCGTGCGCGTTGGCTGGATGATCGCGGGGCGTTACCAGGACGAGATTCAGCGCTTGCAGACTTTTACCACCCACTCGGCTTGCAGCGTGACGCAGATGGGGGTGGCAGCCTACCTGGAAAATGGCGGCTACGACCGGCATCTTCGCTTCATGCGCCAGGAGTATCGCAAGAACCTCAGCGCCTATCAGCTGGCAGTGCAGCAACACTTCCCCGAGGGCACCCAGATGACTCGGCCGACAGGTGGCTTCATCCTCTGGGTAAGCCTGCCAGGTCGGGTCAATACCCAGGAGCTGCATGTGCGCGCGCTGGAGCAGGGTATCAGCATTGCACCAGGACTAATATTCAGTAACACAGAGCAGTTCAACCACTGTGTACGACTCAATTGCGGCATTCCATGGAATAAAGAGGCCGAACGGGCTGTGATTACGCTCGGTTTGCTGGCGCAGCAGTTGTGCAGGGAGACTGCGGTCACGCTTTTGTAAGGCTTGCAAGCCGTCTGTGGAACAGGGAGCATACGCACTTTTCCTGCCAGTCTGTCCATTTGCCATGAACGCTTCGCGCTGCTTCGTTCTGATCGTGTGCCTTTTGCCGTTCTGCTGCCCGGTCGCCCCCGCTTTGGCTGCGCAACCGGCAAGCCAGGCTCAGGCCGCTCAGGGTAAGCAGGTGCCAAAAAAGGCGACAGCCAAGCCCGCGCACAAGCCGCTCAGCAAAGCGGTTGCCAAACCATTACCCAAGACGGAGCTGGACCTCAGCCTGCCAGTTGATATGGTCAACAACCTTGAGCCGAATGTGGGCACGCCTTCGCCAATCCAGCGGCGCAAACCATTGTTGCCGCCCATGTTCACAGAAAGACCAGAGACCAATGACAGCCCGTTCCAGCTCAATGGTCGGCTGATCAACAACGAAATGCAGCTGCAACTGCGCAATGACAGCCGTCATGACGTGGAAGGAGCAGCCATCGATTTCGAGTATCGCCAATAGGCGCGAACTGACTGCCGGGTCACAGCAGATTTCATCGTGCCAGCAATTTCAAACGTCTGTTTGAGCCGTTACTATCCAGGGACGTTCGTCCCGTTTTGTTCCAGGGAGTCCTGATTTTGGTGAACAGTCATGAAATGCCGTGAGGGCTGTGGTGCCTGCTGCATCGCCCCGTCCATCACTTCCGCGATGCCGCGAATGCCCAATGGCAAGCCGGCAGGAGAGCGCTGCCTGCACCTGACTGCGGCCAACCTTTGCGACCTGTTCGGCAAGCCTGAGCGGCCCGCGGTGTGTGGTGGTTTCAAGGCAGATGTCGAGGTGTGTGGCAGTGATCGTGACGACGCAATCAGGATTCTTGGCTGGTGGGAGCAGATGACGGCGGCGTGACAGGCTGGATCTTCGACAACAAGGATAAACATGATGAGATCGTTCAAGCGTATTGCACTGCTGTGTGGCGTGGGTGTTCTGCTGTCGCCTGTGGCCTGGGCTGAAAACTGGCAAGTGGCCAAGGACGAGGAGGGCATCAAGGTGTCCCTCAGTGAGGTGGCCGGGTCCAAGTACAAGGCCTATCGCGGTGTGACCGTGATCAAGGCGCCGCTGGCCAAGGTCGAGGCGCTGCAGGAGGACGTGTCCGGGGCCTGTGCCTGGATTCACGAATGCAAGTCGCAGAAGCTGCTCAAGCACGAAGGTGACCAGAGCTGGACCTATACCCAGTTCAATACGCCATGGCCGGTGACGCCGCGTGATTCCGTGCTGCACATTACGACCGTCAAGGAGGCGGATGGCAGCCTGACCCGTAACCTGAAAGAAGAGCCGACTTACCTGCCGGAAGAGAAGGGTTTTGTTCGGGTGGCAAAAGTCGACGGCTTCTGGAAGCTGGTGCCCAAGGGTGACAGCACTGAAGTGACCTACCAGGTGCACACCGAGCCAGGTGGTAGCGTGCCGGCGATGGTGGCCAACAAGTTCGTGGTGGATGCGCCGTTCAATACCCTGAAAGGGCTGCGCGAGCGGGCGGAGAAAAACTGAGGTTTTGTGGTGTCTGTGCCGGCCTCTTCGCGGGCTTGCCCGCTCCCACAGGTACAGCGCAGCCCTCGAGATCTGTGCAGTACCTGTGGGAGCGGGCAAGCCCGCGAAGAGGCCGGTACAGGACAAATAAAAAAGGCTGCCCGAGGGCAGCCTTCTTGCGTTCGGCTACTGCAGCTTACTTGCGGTCCTTCAGGGCAACGAGGTCGCGCTTTTGCTCGCCGGTGTACAGCTGGCGCGGACGGCCGATCTTGTACGGGCTGGAGAGCATTTCTTTCCAGTGCGAGATCCAGCCCACGGTACGTGCCAGGGCGAAGATCACGGTGAACATGCTGGTCGGAATGCCGATTGCCTTGAGGATGATCCCCGAGTAGAAGTCGACGTTCGGGTACAGCGAGCGCTCGATGAAATACGGATCGGTGAGGGCGATCTCTTCCAGGCGCATGGCCAGTTCCAGCTGCGGGTCGTTCTTGATGCCCAGCTCGCGCAGGACTTCGTCGCAGGTCTGCTTCATCACGGTGGCGCGCGGGTCGCGGTTCTTGTACACGCGATGACCGAAGCCCATCAGCTTGAACGGGTCGTTCTTGTCCTTGGCCTTGGCGATGAATTTGTCGATGTTCGAAACATCACCGATTTCATCGAGCATGGTCAGTACGGCTTCGTTCGCACCGCCGTGGGCCGGGCCCCACAGTGCAGCGATACCGGCGGCGATACAGGCGAACGGGTTGGCACCCGACGAGCCGGCCAGGCGCACGGTGGAGGTAGAGGCGTTCTGCTCGTGGTCGGCGTGGAGGATGAAGATCCGGTCCATTGCCTTGGCCAGCACCGGGCTGATCGGTTTGATCTCGCACGGGGTGTTGAACATCATGTGCAGGAAGTTTTCCGCGTACGACAGGTCGTTGCGCGGGTACATCATCGGCTGGCCCATGGAGTACTTGTAAACCATCGCGGCCAGGGTCGGCATCTTGGCGACCAGGCGCACCGCGGAAATTTCGCGGTGTTGCGGGTTATTGATGTCCAGGGAGTCGTGATAGAACGCCGACAGGGCGCCGACTACGCCGCACATCACTGCCATGGGGTGAGCGTCGCGGCGGAAGCCGTTGAAGAAGGTCTTCAGCTGCTCGTGAACCATGGTGTGGTTCTTGACGGTGCTGACGAACTGGGCCTTTTGCTCGGCATTCGGCAGTTCGCCATTGAGCAGCAGGTAGCAGGTTTCGAGGTAGTCGGACTGTTCGGCGAGTTGCTCGATCGGGTAGCCGCGGTGCAGCAGGATACCTTTGTCGCCGTCAATATAGGTGATCTTCGACTCGCACGAGGCAGTCGCCATGAAACCTGGGTCGAAGGTGAAGTGACCAGTGGCCCCTAACCCGCGGACGTCGATTACATCAGGACCAACGGTGCCGGTTAAAATGGGCAGCTCGACGGGGGCAGCGCCCTCGATGACCAACTGCGCTTTTTTGTCAGCCATGTGGCCTCCTATTAATGCTTGAAATCATCAGACAGACCCCCCACGCAGGGCCCGCACCACTATAGAGGGATAAATTCAGATGTCAATTTGCCTAAAGGCTTGTTGAATCAAGCATTCAAGCCTGATTTTTCCCGAAATTCTCGCCCATTTACGCCTTTTGTTCATTAAAGGCAATGCGCTATTTGGGCTACCCCGTCACGTTGTCATAAGCAGCCTAACTGTCTATACTCGGCACCCGACCGCCAGGGGCTTGCAAGCCCGAACTGCTGGGGGTCGCCGTTCCCTGGGTGGTGGGTACCTGACCAGTACACTTACCAACAACTTTGCCCTGATTCGCTAGGGGCTCTTCAGTGTGAAAAAAGCCGTGAAAAGCCAACGACCTGTAAACCTAGACCTAAGGACCATCAAGCTCCCCGTCACTGCGTACACGTCCATCCTGCACCGTATCTCCGGCGTCATCCTGTTCATCGGCCTTGCCATCATGCTTTATGCACTGGGCAAGTCGCTGGGTTCCGAGGAAGGCTTCGGTGAGGTGAAGGCGTGTCTGACCAGCCCGCTGGCCAAGTTCGTGACCTGGGGTCTGCTGTCCGCCCTGCTTTATCACCTCGTGGCAGGTGTTCGACACCTGATCATGGACATGGGTATCGGTGAGACGCTGGAAGGCGGCAAGCTGGGCTCGAAAATCGTGATCGTCATCTCCGTGGTGCTGATCGTTCTGGTGGGAGTTTGGGTATGGTAACCAATGTCACGAACCTGTCGCGTTCGGGCCTCTATGACTGGATGGCGCAGCGCGTTTCTGCGGTCGTTCTCGCGGCTTACTTCCTCTTCCTGATCGGCTACGTGGTCGCCCACCCAGGCATCGACTACACCCAGTGGCATGGTCTGTTCTCCAACAACGCGATGCGGATCTTCAGTCTGCTGGCCCTCGTTGCCCTGGGCGCTCACGCCTGGGTCGGCATGTGGACCATTGCAACCGACTACCTGACGCCTATGTCGTTCGGCAAGTCGGCAACTGCGATTCGTTTCCTGTTCCAGGCGGTATGCGGCGTTGCGATGTTCGCTTACTTCGTCTGGGGTGTGCAGATTCTCTGGGGTATCTGATCCATGGCTAGCATTCCAACCATTTCCTTCGACGCCATCATCATCGGTGGCGGCGGCGCCGGCATGCGCGCAGCGCTGCAACTGGCTCAAGGCGGCCACAAGACGGCCGTAGTCACCAAGGTCTTCCCGACCCGTTCGCACACCGTATCCGCCCAGGGCGGCATCACCTGCGCCATCGCTTCGGCCGACCCGAACGACGACTGGCGCTGGCACATGTACGATACCGTCAAGGGTTCCGACTACATCGGTGACCAGGACGCTATCGAATACATGTGTCAGGAAGGCCCGGCTGCGGTCTTCGAACTGGATCACATGGGTCTGCCGTTCTCGCGCACCGAAACCGGTCGCATCTACCAGCGCCCGTTCGGCGGTCAGTCCAAGGACTTCGGTAAAGGTGGTCAGGCCGCCCGTACCTGTGCCGCTTCGGACCGTACCGGTCACGCGCTGCTGCACACCCTGTACCAGGGCAACCTGAAAGCTGGCACCACGTTCCTCAACGAGTACTACGCAGTTGACCTGGTGAAAAACCAGGACGGCGCATTCGTTGGTGTGATCGCCATCTGCATCGAAACCGGCGAAACCCTGTACATCAAGTCCAAGGCCACCGTGCTGGCCACTGGCGGTGCGGGCCGTATCTACGCTTCCACCACCAACGCCCTGATCAACACCGGTGACGGTATCGGCATGGCCCTGCGTGCAGGCGTGCCGGTGCAGGACATCGAAATGTGGCAGTTCCACCCGACCGGTATCGCCGGCGCTGGTGTACTGGTCACCGAGGGTTGCCGCGGTGAAGGTGGCTACCTGATCAACGCCCACGGCGAGCGCTTCATGGAGCGTTACGCGCCGAACGCCAAAGACCTGGCCGGCCGCGACGTGGTTGCCCGTTCCATGGTCAAGGAAATCATCGCCGGCAACGGCGTGGGCCCGAACAAGGACCACGTACTGCTGAAGCTGGACCACCTGGGCGAGGAAGTGCTGCACAGCCGCCTGCCAGGTATCTGCGAGCTGTCCAAGACCTTCGCCCACGTCGACCCTGTGGTCGCGCCGGTGCCGGTCGTGCCGACCTGCCACTACATGATGGGCGGCGTTGCCACCAACATTCATGGCCAGGCCATTACCATGGACGCCGACGGCCAGGATCACATCATCCCGGGCCTGTTCGCCGTAGGTGAAGTGGCGTGCGTATCGGTTCACGGTGCCAACCGCCTGGGCGGCAACTCGCTGCTCGACCTGGTGGTGTTCGGCCGTGCTGCCGGCCTGCACCTGGAGAAGGCGCTGAGCGAAGGCGTGGAATACCGCGACGCCAGCGACACCGACGTCGATGTTGCCCTGAACCGCCTGAACAAGCTCAACGAGCGTACCAGCGGTGAAGACGTTGCCAGCCTGAAGCGCGAGCTGCAGAGCTGCATGCAGAACTACTTCGGTGTATTCCGTACTGGCGAATACATGCAGAAGGGTATCGAGCAGCTGGCCGGTCTGCGTGACCGTATCGCCAACGTCAAGATCAACGACAAGTCCCAGGCCTTCAACACCGCGCGTATCGAAGCGCTGGAGCTGCAGAACCTGCTGGAAGTCGCCGAAGCTACCGCCATCGCGGCCGAAGCCCGTAAAGAGTCCCGCGGTGCTCACGCCCGTGAAGACTTCGAAGACCGTGACGACGAAAACTGGCTGTGCCACACCCTGTACTACCCGGGTGAGAAGCGCGTTGCCAAGCGCGGCGTCAACTTTGCGCCGAAGACTGTTCCAGCCTTCGAACCAAAAGTCCGGACTTACTAAGGGTGGCTGCTATGTTGAAAGTCGAAGTTTATCGTTACAACCCGGACACCGACTCTGCGCCGAAAATGGAGTCGTTCGACGTCGATACCGGCGGCAAGGACCTGATGGTGCTGGATGTATTGGCACTGATCAAGGAAAAGGACGAGGGTTTCTCTTATCGTCGCTCCTGCCGTGAAGGCGTCTGCGGTTCCGATGGCATGAACATGAACGGCAAGAACGGCCTGGCCTGCATCACCCCGCTGTCGGCGGTGGTGAAGGGCGGCAAGCTGGTTCTGCGTCCGCTGCCAGGCCTGCCAGTCATTCGTGACCTGGTGGTCGATATGAGCATCTTCTACAAGCAGTACGAGAAGGTGAAGCCGTTCCTGCAGAACGACACTCCGGCACCGGCCATCGAGCGCCTGCAGTCGCCGGAAGACCGTGACAAGCTGGACGGCCTGTACGAGTGCATCCTGTGCGCTTGCTGCTCGACTTCCTGCCCGTCGTTCTGGTGGAACCCGGACAAGTTCCTGGGCCCGGCAGCACTGCTGCAAGCTTACCGCTTCCTTGCCGACAGCCGCGATACCAAGACTCAGGAGCGCCTGGCGTCCCTGGATGACCCGTTCAGCGTATTCCGCTGCCGCGGGATCATGAACTGCGTAAACGTTTGCCCGAAAGGTCTCAACCCGACCAAGGCAATCGGTCACGTACGTAACATGCTGCTGCAAAGCGGCACCTGATACAAAGTGTTGTACCTGCAATAAGCCGAGGTGCGGGTGGTGAGCCCGCACTGAGGTAAAACCCGAACAAGGGCCCACAAAGCCCGCGTTCATTACCTATGAAGATATGAGACCAGCAGGGGCTTTCCGGGCTGGTACCCGGAAAATCAGCAGGATCCAGGTGGCGTGGTTCAGTCGCTGTTTTCGGACTTTTCCAGGTTTGCTGTGGCTCTCGCCGATCAGTCCCCTAATCGAGGGTGACCAAGCATGCAAGAAAGCGTGATGCAGCGCATGTGGGATAGCGCCCACCTTTCAGGTGGTAACGCTGCATATGTGGAAGAGCTCTACGAGCTCTACCTGCACGACCCTAACGCTGTGCCAGAAGAGTGGCGCACTTACTTCCAGAAGTTGCCAGCCGACGGCAGCACCGCTACTGATGTATCGCACTCGACAATCCGCGACCATTTCGTACTGCTGGCAAAGAACCAGCGCCGCGCCCAACCGGTTTCCGCCGGGAGCGTGAGCAGTGAACACGAGAAGAAGCAGGTTGAAGTTCTGCGACTGATCCAGGCCTATCGTATGCGCGGCCATCAGGCTGCCAAGCTCGACCCGTTGGGGTTGTGGCAGCGCCCTGCGCCAGTAGACCTGTCGATCAATCACTACGGCTTGACCAATGCCGATCTTGATACGACCTTCCGTGCCGGCGACCTGTTCATCGGCAAAGAGGAGGCGAGCCTACGCGACATCTTCGATGCACTCCAGAAGACATATTGTCGCACCATTGGCGCCGAATTCACCCACATCGTCGATTCCGAGCAGCGCAGCTGGTTCCAGCAGCGTCTTGAAAGCGTGCGCGGCCGTCCGGAGTTTTCCGCTGACGTGCAGGCCCACCTGCTTGAGCGCGTGACCGCCGGTGAGGGCCTGGAAAAGTACCTGGGCACCAAGTACCCGGGCACCAAGCGTTTCGGCCTTGAAGGCGGCGAGAGCCTGATTCCGATGCTGGATGAAATGATCCAGCGTTCCGGCTCTTACGGCGCCAAGGAGGTCGTGATCGGCATGGCCCACCGTGGCCGCCTGAACGTGCTGGTGAACACCTTCGGCAAGAACCCGCGCGAGCTGTTCGACGAGTTCGAAGGCAAGAAGATGAACGAGCTGGGCTCCGGTGACGTGAAGTATCACCAGGGCTTCTCCTCGAACGTGATGACCCCGGGTGGCGAAGTGCACCTGGCCATGGCGTTCAACCCGTCCCACCTGGAAATCGTTTCGCCGGTGGTCGAGGGTTCGGTGCGCGCCCGTCAGGACCGCCGCAACGACACCGTTGGCGACAAGGTGCTGCCGATCTCGATCCACGGCGACGCTGCGTTCGCTGGCCAGGGTGTGGTCATGGAAACCTTCCAGATGTCGCAGACCCGCGGTTTCAAGACCGGCGGTACCGTGCACATCGTGATCAACAACCAGGTTGGTTTCACCATCAGCAACCCCCTGGATGCGCGCTCCACCGAGTACGCGACCGACGTTGCCAAGATGATCCAGGCACCGATCCTGCACGTGAACGGCGATGACCCGGAAGCCGTGCTGTTCGTCACCCAGTTGGCCATCGACTACCGCATGCAGTTCAAGCGTGACGTGGTCATCGACCTGGTCTGCTACCGTCGCCGTGGCCACAACGAGGCTGACGAGCCTAACGGCACCCAGCCGCTGATGTACCAGCAAATCAGCAAGCAGCGCACTACCCGTGAGCTGTATGCCGAGCAACTGATCCAGGCCGGTCGCATCGACGCCGAGCGCGCTCAGGCCAAAATCGACGAGTACCGCAACGCGCTGGACAATGGCCTGCACGTGGTGAAGAGCCTGGTCAAGGAGCCGAACCGCGAGCTGTTCGTCGACTGGCGTCCGTACCTGGGCCATGCCTGGACCGCGCGTCACGACACCCGTTTCGACCTCAAGACCCTGCAGGATCTGTCGGCCAAGCTGCTCGAGCTGCCGGAAGGTTTCGTGGTCCAGCGTCAGGTGTCGAAGATCTACGAAGACCGTCAGAAGATGCAGGCCGGTGGCTTGCCGATCAACTGGGGTTATGCAGAGACCATGGCTTACGCCACCCTGCAGTTCGAAGGTCACCCGATCCGCATGACCGGCCAGGACATCGGCCGTGGCACCTTCTCGCACCGTCACGCGGTGCTGCACAACCAGAAGGACGCCAGCACCTACATTCCGTTGCAGAACCTGTTCCCGGGCCAGCCACGTTTCGACCTGTACGATTCGTTCCTGTCCGAGGAGGCGGTACTGGCCTTCGAATACGGCTACTCCACCACCATGCCGAACGCGCTGGTGATCTGGGAAGCCCAGTTCGGCGACTTCGCCAACGGTGCGCAAGTGGTGATCGACCAGTTCATCACCAGCGGTGAGCACAAGTGGGGTCGCCTGTGCGGTCTGACCATGCTGCTGCCACACGGCTATGAAGGGCAGGGGCCGGAGCACTCCTCCGCGCGTCTGGAGCGTTACCTTCAGCTGTGCGCCGAGCACAACATCCAGGTCTGCGTACCGACTACGCCAGCACAGATTTACCACCTGCTGCGTCGCCAGGTGATCCGCCCGCTGCGCAAGCCGCTGGTAGTCCTGACGCCGAAGTCGCTGCTGCGCCACAAACTGGCCATCTCGACTCTGGAAGACCTGGCAGAAGGCTCGTTCCAGACTGTGATCCCGGAAATCGACGCAATCGATCCGGCCAAGGTCGAGCGTCTGGTGCTGTGCAGCGGCAAGGTCTACTACGACCTGCTGGAAAAGCGCCGTGCCGAAGGCCGCGAAGACATTGCCATCCTGCGTATCGAGCAGCTGTATCCGTTCCCTGAGGACGATCTGGTCGAAATCCTCGCGCCTTACACCAACCTCAAGCATGCGGTCTGGTGTCAGGAAGAGCCGATGAACCAGGGCGCCTGGTACAGCAGCCAGCACCACATGCGCCGTATCCTGGGCCGCCACAACAAGGCACTGACCCTGGAATACGCCGGTCGCGACGCTTCTGCCGCGCCAGCCTGTGGTTACGCTTCGAAGCACGTCGAACAGCAGGAAAAACTGCTGCAAGACGCCTTCACTGTCTAACGCCTTCGCGCACCTGAAACCGAATTTAAGGAAACACAGATAATGGCTATCGAGATCAAAGCCCCAACCTTCCCGGAATCGGTTGCCGACGGCACCGTTGCCACCTGGCACAAGAAGCCGGGCGAAGCCGTCAAGCGTGACGAGCTGATCGTCGACATCGAGACTGACAAGGTTGTCCTGGAAGTACTGGCTACTGCCGATGGCGTGCTGGGCGATATCGTCAAGGGCGAGGGCGACACCGTCCTGTCCGACGAACTGCTGGGTTCGATCGTTGAAGGCGGTGCTGCCGCAGCACCAGCCGCGGCAGCCGCTCCTGCTGCTGCTCCGGCCGCTGCTGCCGCTGACGCCGGCGAAGATGACCCGATCGCTGCCCCGGCCGCGCGCAAGCTGGCTGAAGAAAACGGCATCGACCTGGCTACCGTGGCAGGTACCGGTAAAGGCGGTCGCGTCACCAAGGAAGACGTGGTTGCTGCTGTTGCCAACAAGAAGTCGGCACCTGCCGCTGCCCCGGCTGCCAAGCCTGCCGCCGCCGCCGCTGCCCCGGTTGTCGTCGCCGCTGGCGACCGCACCGAGAAGCGCGTGCCGATGACCCGCCTGCGTGCCAAGATCGCCGAGCGTCTGGTCGAAGCCCAGTCGAACATGGCGATGCTGACCACCTTCAACGAAGTGGACATGACCGAAGTCATGGCCCTGCGCTCGAAGTACAAGGACCTGTTCGAGAAGACCCACAATGGCGTGCGCCTGGGCTTCATGTCGTTCTTCGTCAAGGCTGCTACCGAAGCGCTGAAGCGCTTCCCGGCCGTGAACGCCTCGATCGACGGCAACGACATCGTCTACCACGGTTTCGCCGACGTCGGTGTTGCCGTGTCCAGCGACCGTGGCCTGGTGGTGCCGGTGCTGCGTAACGCCGAGTCGATGAGCCTGGCTGAAATCGAGAACGGCATCGCTACCTTCGGCAAGAAGGCCCGTGACGGCAAACTGGCCATCGAAGAAATGACCGGTGGCACCTTCACCATCACCAACGGTGGTACCTTCGGTTCGATGATGTCGACCCCGATCGTCAACCCGCCGCAGGCCGCCATTCTCGGCATGCACAACATCATCCAGCGCCCGATGGCCATCAACGGCCAGGTCGTGATTCGCCCGATGATGTACCTGGCGCTGTCGTACGATCACCGCCTGATCGACGGCAAGGAAGCGGTAACCTTCCTGGTCACTATCAAGAACCTGCTGGAAGATCCGTCCCGCCTGCTGCTGGACATCTAATCGCGCAGCTGTAAGCTGCAAGCCGCAAGCTTCAAGCTGAAGCCTGCTGGTCTTGCGGCTTGCAGCTTGCCGCTTGAAGCTAAAAAGGAATCTTTTATGACCCAGAAATTCGACGTAGTGGTGATTGGTGCAGGTCCTGGCGGCTATGTAGCTGCCATCAAGGCTGCCCAACTTGGTCTGAAGACTGCCTGTATCGAGAAGTACACCGACGCCGAGGGCAAGCTGGCCCTGGGCGGCACCTGCCTGAACGTAGGTTGCATTCCTTCCAAGGCGCTGCTGGACAGCTCCTGGAAGTACAAGGAAGCCAAAGAGAGCTTCAACGTCCACGGTATCTCCACTGGCGAAGTGAAGATGGACGTCGCCGCGATGGTTGGCCGCAAGGCTGGCATCGTCAAGAACCTGACCGGTGGCGTTGCCACCCTGTTCAAGGCCAACGGCGTTACTTCGATCCAGGGCCACGGCAAGCTGCTGGCTGGCAAGAAGGTCGAAGTCACCAAGGCTGACGGCACCACCGAAATCATCGAAGCCGAGAACGTGATCCTGGCTTCCGGCTCGCGCCCGATCGACATTCCGCCGGCTCCGGTCGACCAGAACGTCATCGTCGACTCCACCGGCGCCCTGGAATTCCAGGCCGTACCGAAGCGCCTGGGCGTTATCGGTGCAGGCGTGATCGGCCTGGAACTGGGCTCGGTATGGGCTCGCCTGGGTGCTGAAGTCACCGTGCTGGAAGCCCTGGACACCTTCCTGATGGCTGCCGACACCGCCGTGTCGAAAGAAGCCCAGAAGACCCTGACCAAGCAAGGCCTGGACATCAAGCTGGGCGCTCGTGTCACCGGCTCGAAAGTCAACGGCAATGAAGTCGAAGTGACCTACACCAACGCCGAAGGCGAGCAGAAGATCACCTTCGACAAGCTGATTGTCGCAGTCGGCCGTCGCCCGGTGACCACCGATCTGCTGGCTTCCGACAGCGGCGTGACCATCGACGAGCGTGGTTACATCTTCGTCGACGATTACTGCGCCACCAGCGTTCCGGGCGTGTACGCCATCGGTGACGTGGTACGCGGCATGATGCTGGCCCACAAGGCTTCGGAAGAGGGCATCATGGTCGTCGAGCGCATCAAGGGCCACAAGGCCCAGATGAACTACGACCTGATCCCGTCGGTCATCTACACCCACCCGGAAATCGCGTGGGTCGGCAAGACCGAACAGGCCTTGAAGGCCGAGGGCGTTGAGGTTAACGTGGGCACCTTCCCGTTCGCGGCCAGCGGCCGTGCGATGGCTGCCAACGACACCGGTGGTTTCGTCAAGGTCATCGCCGATGCCAAGACCGACCGCGTTCTGGGTGTTCACGTGATTGGCCCATCGGCTGCCGAACTGGTGCAGCAGGGCGCAATCGCAATGGAATTCGGCACCAGTGCCGAGGATCTGGGCATGATGGTCTTCAGCCATCCAACCCTGTCCGAAGCGTTGCATGAAGCAGCGCTGGCGGTGAATGGCGGCGCCATTCACGTGGCCAACCGTAAGAAGCGTTAATTATAAGAAACCACGGCGGGCTGCCCGTCGTGAGTCTTGCGTGCATGACTCACCGCGGAAAGTCCGCCGGACCGGATCACACGGGAAACCCGGGGTCAACGGTCACAGGTGGTGCGGCGCCACTGATGGCGCAGCGCCGAAGCGCAGTACCTAACGAAGACGGTAAAAAGCATGAATCTTCACGAGTATCAGGGTAAGCAGCTGTTCGCTGAATACGGCCTGCCAGTTTCCAAGGGTTTCGCAGTCGACACCCCTGAGCAAGCTGCAGAAGCCTGCGACAAGATCGGCGGGAACGAGTGGGTTGTAAAAGCCCAGGTTCACGCGGGTGGTCGCGGTAAAGCGGGCGGCGTAAAGCTGGTTCGCAGCAAGGAAGACGCCAAGGCGTTTGCTGCACAGTGGTTGGGCAAGAATCTGGTTACCTACCAGACCGATGCCAACGGTCAACCCGTCTCCAAGATTCTGGTCGAATCCTGCACTGACATCGCCAAAGAGCTGTACCTGGGCGCTGTAGTCGATCGTTCGAGCCGCCGTATCGTGTTCATGGCTTCCACCGAAGGTGGCGTGGACATCGAGAAAGTCGCTCACGAAACGCCTGAGAAAATCCTCAAGGCCACCATCGACCCACTGGTCGGCGCTCAGCCGTTCCAGGGTCGCGAGCTGGCATTCCAGCTGGGCCTGGAAGGCAAGCAAGTTCAACAGTTCGCCAAGATCTTCGTTGGCTTGGCCAAGCTGTTCAAGGATCACGACCTGGCGCTGCTGGAAGTGAACCCGCTGGTGATCAAGGCCGATGGCGACCTGCACTGCCTCGATGCCAAGATCAACATCGACGCCAACGCCATGTACCGTCAGCCGAAGCTGAAAACCTTCCACGACCCGTCGCAGGACGATGCCCGTGAAGCCCACGCTGCCAAGTTCGAACTGAACTACGTTGCCCTTGAAGGCAACATCGGCTGCATGGTCAACGGTGCCGGCCTGGCCATGGGTACCATGGACATCGTCAACCTGCACGGCGGCAAGCCGGCCAACTTCCTTGACGTTGGCGGTGGTGCTACCAAAGAGCGCGTAACCGAAGCGTTCAAGATCATTCTGTCCGACAGCAATGTCGCGGCCGTTCTGGTCAACATCTTCGGCGGCATCGTTCGCTGCGACATGATTGCCGAAGGCATCATTGGTGCAGTGAAAGAAGTCGGCGTCAAAGTTCCGGTCGTCGTTCGCCTCGAAGGCAACAACGCCGAACTGGGCGCTAAAGTACTGGCAGAAAGCGGTTTGAACATCATTGCGGCAACCAGCCTGACCGACGCTGCTCAACAAGTTGTCAAAGCTGCGGAGGGCAAGTAATGAGCGTCCTGATCAATAAAGACACCAAAGTCATCTGCCAGGGCTTCACCGGCTCGCAGGGTACTTTCCACTCCGAACAGGCCATCGCCTACGGCACCAAGATGGTCGGCGGCGTAACCCCAGGCAAGGGTGGCACCACCCACCTGGGCCTGCCGGTGTTCAACACCGTCAAGGAAGCCGTGGAAGCGACCGGCGCTGACGCTTCGGTCATCTACGTACCGGCTCCGTTCTGCAAAGACTCGATCCTGGAAGCTGCCTTTGGCGGCATCAAGCTGATCGTCTGCATCACCGAAGGCATTCCTACCCTGGACATGCTGGATGCCAAGGTCAAGTGCGACGAACTGGGCGTGACCCTGATCGGCCCTAACTGCCCAGGTGTCATCACCCCGGGCGAGTGCAAGATCGGCATCATGCCAGGCCACATCCACTTGCCAGGCAAGGTCGGTATCGTTTCGCGTTCCGGCACCCTGACCTACGAAGCTGTGAAGCAGACCACCGACGCCGGCTTCGGCCAGTCGACCTGCGTCGGCATCGGCGGTGACCCGATCCCGGGCTCCAACTTCATCGACATCCTGAAGCTGTTCCAGGAAGACCCGAAGACCGAAGCGATCGTCATGATCGGTGAGATCGGCGGTTCGGCTGAAGAAGAAGCCGCGGCCTACATCAAGGCCCACGTCACCAAGCCTGTCGTGTCCTACATCGCCGGTGTTACTGCACCTGCGGGCAAGCGCATGGGCCACGCTGGCGCCATCATCTCCGGCGGCAAGGGTACTGCGGACGAGAAGTTCGCCGCCCTGCAGGACGCGGGTGTGAAGACCGTGCGTTCCCTGGCTGACATTGGCAAGGCCCTGGCCGAGCTGACTGGCTGGGAAGCCAAGAAGTAATACTGCTACACCCCCCACGCGCACAGAGGCCACCTTCGGGTGGCCTTTGTCGTATGTGGGGTTCGTAGGAGCGGGTTTACCCGCGAAGAGGCCGGTGCTGGCGATAGAGATTCTTCGATAGGTTTGATAGGAATTTTCACGCAGACGAATGTTTCAATCCGAGGATAATACCTGCCGTCCTCGGTCACACAGACGACAAACATGTACGCACATCGGACAAGCAGCACTGTGCCAGTGCGTTTGACTGACAAACCAGTTACATTACGCGTTCACTCTGTGCCCGTACCCCAAAAGGGAACGACACGCTAAACGGGTCTGGCCTATCAAGCCGGGCAGCATTTCCCCTTACCCAAAGGGAAATCCCCTCTCGAATCCCGATTTCAGCAGTGTGGTACTACCTTAAATGAAAGTTCTCAAAGGCCAGGATATCCTGGCGCTTGGCTTTATGACGTTTGCGCTTTTCGTGGGTGCAGGCAATATCATCTTCCCGCCTATCGTCGGTCTGCAGTCTGGCCCGCACGTCTGGATGGCGGCCTTGGGCTTCCTGGTCACTGCCGTGGGCCTGCCGGTCATCACCGTTGTCGCCTTGGCCAAGGTCGGTGGTGGCATGGATGCACTGAGCAGCCCGATCGGCAAGTTCTTCGGCGGCCTGCTGGCGGCTGTGTGCTACCTGTCGGTCGGCCCGCTGTTCGCCACCCCGCGTACGGCGACCGTGTCGTTCGAAGTAGGCGTTGCACCGCTGACCGGTGAAAGCCCGCTGGCGCTGTTCATCTACAGCCTGGTGTACTTCATCGTCGTGCTGGCCGTGTCCATGTACCCTGGCAAGTTGCTCGACACCGTGGGCCGCTTCCTGGCGCCGTTGAAGATCATTGCCCTGGCGGTGCTGGGTATCGCTGCCTTCGCGTTGCCCGCCGGTACCATTGGTGAAGCACAGCCTGCCTATGCCGCCGCTGCGTTCTCCAAAGGCTTCTCCGATGGCTACCTGACCATGGATACCCTGGGTGCCCTGGTGTTCGGTATCGTCATTGTCAATGCCATTCGTTCGCGCGGTGTCGAGTCGCCGAGGCTGATCACCCGCTACGCCATCATCGCCGGCCTGATCGCCGGTGTCGGGCTGGCCCTGGTCTACATCAGCCTGTTCCGCCTGGGTGCCACCAGCCACGACATTGCCGCTGACGCCACCAACGGTGCGGCGGTGCTGCATGCCTACGTACAGCACACCTTCGGTTCGCTGGGCAGCGGCTTCCTGGCCGTGCTGATCGCGCTGGCCTGCCTGGTGACTGCGGTTGGTCTGACCTGTGCCTGTGCCGAGTACTTCAGCCAGATCCTGCCGCTGTCGTACCGCGCGCTGGTGGTGATCCTCGCCGGCTTCTCGCTGCTGATCTCCAACCTTGGCCTGACCAAGTTGATCATGTTCTCGATCCCGGTGCTCACCGCCATCTATCCGCCGTGCATCGTGGTGGTCGGTCTGAGCTTCGTCAAAGACCTGTGGAACTCGCCAACGCGCATCCTGGCACCCGTGATGCTGGTCTCGCTGCTGTTCGGCATGGTCGATGCGATCAAGGGCAGCAGCCTTGCCCACATGTTGCCAGACTTCATGGCGCACCTGCCATTGAGTGATGCCGGTATGGCTTGGCTGGTACCGTCGGTGGTGACCCTGGTGGGTGCCGTGGCCTGCGACCGCATGCTCGGCAAGCCGCGCGAGGCGTTGGCCTGACCGTACAAGTCGAAGCCTGAGGGCGGCACCGGCCACAAGCCGTAGGGTGCGCGCCAAGGGTGAAAACAAGAGAGCCCCGTATCCGAAAGGATGCGGGGCTTTTCGTTGGTTGCCTGTTGCGGTCTCTTCGCAGCAGGTCAGGCATTTTTCACTGTGCAGGTGTGCCTTTTGCCGCTTGCCAGCGTCGAAATCCGGTCCCTATCCTTTAGGCACATGGCCCTTTCGGGAACCCTGCATGAACTTCATCCAAAGCAACCTCAACAACCTGCTGGCCATCGCCTGGTTCGCCCTTTGCTGGGGTGGCTATACCCGCTATGCGATCTGGAAGGGGCGCGACACCGCGTGCCTGGCCAGTGTGCTGCACCTGTACCGTGAAGACTGGATGCGCCGCATGTTGCTGCGCGACAACCGCATCGCCGATGCCAGCGTGATCGGTAACCTGGAGCGCAACGCCTCGTTCTTTGCCTCCAGCACCCTGATCATTCTGGCTGGCATCCTCACCGTGCTCGGTGCCTCCGACCGGGCACTGTCGTTGCTGGCCGACCTGCCGCTGGTTCAGCAGACATCCCAGGGCATGTCGGAGATCAAGCTGCTGTGCCTGGCCATGGTATTTGTCTATGCCTTCTTCACGTTCAGCTGGTGCATGCGCCAATACAACTTTGCCGCCGTGCTGGTGGGCTCGGCGCCGATGATCGGCGAACGGCTGGTCAACGAGCTGGAGCGCAAGGCGTTCGCTTCACGGGCGGCGCGGGTATTGTCGTTGGCGGC
The DNA here is from genome assembly GCF_017875935.1 of Pseudomonas sp. BP6. Lineage (NCBI taxonomy): Bacteria > Pseudomonadati > Pseudomonadota > Gammaproteobacteria > Pseudomonadales > Pseudomonadaceae > Pseudomonas > Pseudomonas sp. BP6. Next base: position 3,399,889 of record NZ_JAGINI010000001.1, on the reverse strand, counting down.
TAACCAGTTCAACCTTGGGCTGCGTTCTTATTACTTCGGAATGGCCATGTTGAGCTGGTTCATCAGCCCATGGTTGTTCATGGCGATGAGTGTGGGAGTAGTGCTGATTCTGTACCGTCGAGAGTTCCATTCGGATGTACTCGATGTGATGGTGTTCACACCGACCGAAAGTGTATTGTCGGAGCCTGCCAAGGAAAGCTCCGCAGCCTCTAACTGAAACGATTAATCGAAACTTTGCAGGCACAAAAAAACCCGACGTCGTCGGGTTTTTTTGTTTCAGCCAATTATTGCTTGGCGGGTTCTGCCGGAGTAGCTGGAGCCGCTTCTGGCGCCGGAGTAGCCGGAGCGGCTTCTTCGGCAGCCTTCTGCTCGGCTTCGGCCTGATCTTTGGCAGCTTCAGCGTTTTCCTCGGCTGCTTCGTTCATCTTATCCTGAGCTTCACCCATTTTTTCCTGGGCTTGCTCGGCGTGTTGCTGTGCGTCTTGGGCTTTGTCTTCGCTCGCTTTATCGCAAGCAGCCAGGCCCATGGCAGCGGCCAGCATCAGAGCAAAAGCAAAAGGTTTACGCATGGGGGTGTATCTCCTTGGTGGAATAAGTGACTTGTTCCTTCGAGTGCCACTACGCGGAATAAGTTCAACGAAGATTACAGATATATAACGCCTCATTCTATATAGACTTTTCAACGAATTCATGAAGCCGCCCTGCGGCCAATGGGAACAGCCAATGAGCGATTCAACCTTGATGGCAATGGCCGAGCGCTTTCTCTCGGCTTTAAAACATTGTCAGTTGTTGCAGATGCGGGTGGCGCAGGCTGATGGCGATGGCATGACCCTGGTCCTGCCGTGGTCGCCGGCCATTGTCGGCAACCCGCAAACTGGTGCTGTGCACGGCGGGGCGCTGACCACGCTGATGGACACCACCTGTGGCATGGCCACGTTGTGTGTGTTGCCGCGCTTCGAAGTGTGCCCGACGTTGGACCTGCGCATCGACTACATGCACCCTGCTGAGGCCGGCAAGGACATCTACGGTCACGCCCAGTGCTACCGTGTTACCCGCGACGTGATCTTCACCCGTGGCACCGCCTACCAGGACGACCCCGACCAGCCCATCTGCCAGGTGGTGGGCACGTTCATGCGCCTGGGCCAGGACATCAAGGGCGGCATCCGTTTCGGCGACAGTCTGAAGGAGGGCAAGGCATGATTCCGCGCGCGGTGCGCCAGCAGCTCAACGCCGCCCATGCGGTGGGCGACTATCGACCATTGCTGGCGCTGATTCCCTATGCCGGGCTGATCGGCATCGAATGCGAGCGTCAGGGCGATGACTTGTTGTTCCGCCTGCCGGCCAGCCCGGACAATATCGGCAACCCGCTGTTACCGGCCATTCATGGCGGCGTGATCGCCGGCTTCATGGAGCTGTCGGCAGCGCTGTACCTGCTGATCTACAGCGAGAGCGCAAGCATTCCGAAGATCATCGACTTTTCTGTCGACTACCTGCGCGCCGGGCATTTTCGCGATACCTACGCCCAGTGCCAGCTGTGGCGCCAGGGCCGGCGGGTGACCAACGTGGCCATCACCGCGTGGCAGGGCGACAGGCAGTCGCCGATTGCCACGGCCCGTGCGCATTTCAAGATCGAACCGGAAAAGCCCTTGAAATCATCCGGGCAGCCCCCATCTGCATGACATCCGCCGTTAACGCTGGCCGAATCGGCCGCCAGGCGCCATCGCCATCAGATCGGAGTTTCGAAGACCATGACTGTGGAAACACAAAAGGAAACGCTGGGCTTCCAGACCGAGGTGAAGCAACTGCTGCACCTCATGATTCACTCGCTGTACTCGAACAAGGAAATCTTCCTGCGGGAGCTGATTTCCAATGCTTCCGACGCCGCCGACAAGCTGCGTTTCGAAGCGTTGGCCAAGCCAGAGCTGTTCGAGGGCGATACTGACCTGAAGATTCGCCTGAGCTTCGACAAGGACGCTGGTACCGTGACCCTCGAGGACAACGGCATCGGCATGAGCCGCGAAGACGTCATTACCCACCTGGGCACCATCGCCAAGTCCGGCACTGCCGACTTCATGAAGAACCTCACCGGTGACCAGAAGAAGGACTCGCACCTGATCGGTCAGTTCGGCGTGGGCTTCTACTCCGCGTTCATCGTTGCCGACAAGGTCGATGTGTACAGCCGCCGTGCTGGTCAGCCAGCGGCGGAAGGTGTGCACTGGTCGTCGAAAGGCGAGGGCGAATTCGAAGTCGCCACCATCGACAAACCACAGCGTGGTACCCGTATCGTCCTGCACCTGAAGAAGGACGAACAGGAGTTCGCCGATGGCTGGCGCCTGCGCAACGTGGTCAAGAAGTACTCCGATCACATTGCCCTGCCGATTCAACTGCCAAAAGAGCAGGCCGCCGCCGAAGGTGAAGAACAGCCGGCCGAAGAGTGGGAAACCGTCAACCGCGCCAGCGCCCTGTGGACCCGTTCGCGCACCGAGGTGAAGGACGAGGAATACCAGGAGTTCTACAAGCACATTGGCCATGACTTCGAAAACCCGCTGGCCTGGAGCCACAACAAGGTCGAAGGCAAGCTCGAATACAACTCGCTGCTGTACGTGCCGGCCCGTGCGCCGTTCGACCTGTACCAGCGCGAAGCGCCGCGCGGCCTGAAGCTGTACGTGCAGCGTGTGTTCATCATGGACCAGGCCGAGTCGTTCCTGCCGCTGTACCTGCGCTTCATCAAGGGTGTGGTCGATTCCAACGACCTGTCGCTGAACGTGTCGCGTGAAATCCTGCAGAAAGACCCGATCATCGATTCGATGAAAACCGCGCTGACCAAGCGCGTGCTGGACATGCTGGAGAAGCTGGCGAAGAACGAACCCGAGCAGTACAAGGGCTTCTGGAAAAACTTCGGTCAGGTGCTGAAAGAGGGCCCGGCCGAAGACTTCGCCAACAAGGAGAAAATCGCCGGCCTGCTGCGCTTTGCGTCCACCCAGGACGACAGCGGCGAGCAGAGCGTCGCCCTGGCCGACTACCTGGCCCGTGCCAAGGAAGGTCAGGACAAGATCTATTACCTCACCGGCGAGTCGTACGCGCAGGTCAAGAACAGCCCGCACCTGGAAGTCTTCCGCAAGAAAGGCATCGAAGTGCTGCTGCTGACTGACCGCATCGACGAGTGGCTGATGAGCTACCTCAACGAATTCGACGGCAAGGCCTTTGTCGATATCGCCCGTGGCGACCTGGACCTGGGCAAGCTGGATTCGGAAGAAGACAAGAAAGCCCAGGAAGAAGTCGCCAAGGACAAGGAAGGTTTGGTCGAGCGACTGAAAGGTGCGCTGGGTGACACCGTGGCCGAAGTGCGCGTATCGCACCGCCTGACCGACTCGCCGGCGATCCTGGCCATCGGCGAGCAGGACCTGGGCCTGCAGATGCGCCAGATTCTGGAAGCCAGCGGGCAGAAAGTGCCGGAGTCCAAGCCGATCTTCGAGTTCAACCCGAGCCACCCGCTGATCGAGAAGTTGGACCACGAGCAGAGCGAAGACCGTTTCGCCGAGCTGTCGCACATCCTGTTCGATCAGGCGGCCCTGGCGGCCGGTGACAGCTTGAAGGACCCGGCGGCGTACGTTCGTCGCCTGAACAAGCTACTGGTCGAGCTGTCTGCTTGAGTTGATCATAGGAAAGCCCGCTTCGGCGGGCTTTTTTCATGGCTGCCTTTTTGTGAAAAGTGCCAAAGGAGTGCTAGATGAGCAAAGTTATCGTCGAGTCGCTGGTTTATCACCTGTCCGGCAAGGCCTATGAAAGCCGTTTGGTCTATGAGCCGGGGGCGCTGGGCCGTCCGGGCCTGGTGATGGCGCCGAACTGGATGGGCATTGGCGAAGGTGCCGAGCGTATCGCCAAGGAAGTCGCCGAGAAGGGCTATGTGGTGTTGATTGCCGACCTCTACGGGCAATCGGTGCGCCCGTCCAATGCCGATGAGGCAGGCGTGGCGATGATGCCGCTGAAGAATGACCGTGACGAACTGCGCAAACGCATGCAGGAAGCCTTGGCGCAATTGTTGGGCCAGTCGAAGGCGCTGCTGGAGCCTGGCAAGGTGGCTGCCTTCGGCTTCTGCTTCGGTGGCTGCTGCGCCCTGGAGCTGGCCCGTAGCGGCGCCGACCTGCGCGCGGCAGTGTCGTTCCACGGTACTCTGGACACGCCGAACCCTGAAGATGCCAAGCGCATCAAGGGTTCGGTGCTGGTGTTGCATGGTGCCTCCGACCCATTGGTGCCTAGAGAACAACTGCCGGCATTCGAGGACGAGATGAACGCGGCCAAGGTGGACTGGCAGTTGCTCAGTTATGGCGGTGCGGTGCACTCGTTTACCGACCCGAATGCCAACGTGCCGGGCAAGATGCAGTACGACCGGCGCACTTCCGAGCGAGCGTTCCGTTCGATGCATAATCTGCTGAGTGAAGTGTTCCAGCGCTGAGATTGCAGGGGGCTGCTTTGCAGCCCTTCGCGGGTAAACCCGCTCCTACGCGACGGCCTGCGCCCAATCACCAATGTGCGTTCACCCCCGATCAGGTGTAGGAGCGGGTTTACCCGCGAATACGGTGGCGGCGGCAACGGTGAACAGCGGGTGGAGATTGGCCAGCAGGGCCGGCCCTTTCGCGGGTGAACCCGCTCCTACAGGACGGCCTGCGCCCAATCACCAATGTGCGTTCACCCCTGATCAGGTGTAGGAGCGGGTTTACCCGCGAATACGGTAGCGGCATCAACGGTGAACGGCGGGTGGAAATTGGCCGGCAGGTCCGGCCTCTTCGCGGGTAAACCCGCTCCTACACGACGGGCTGCGCCCAGCCGTCGACCTGTGTCCACCCCCGATCACCGAGGTAACTCGATCCTGGAATGTTCCCCCGGCACCACCGACCAATCCCCCGCAGCCCACCTGGCCCGGGCTCGCTCGATCAGCTCCGGGTCGCTGGCCACGAAATTCCAGTTCATCCGCCGCGGCCCATCCAGCGGTGCGCCGCCAATCAGTACCAATTGGCATTCACCCTCCGCATACAACGTCACCTCTTCCCCCTCCGGCAGTACTACCAGGCTGCACGGTTCCACGTCTTCATCGTTCATCGTCAACTCACCATCGAGCAGGTACAGCGCCCGCTGCACATGCTCATTCGGTACCAGCAAGGTGGTCGCCGGTTGCATCCGTACATGCGCATAAAGGGTAGGGGACAGCACCGGCACCGGCGACACCAGGCAGAACCCGCTGCCAGCAATCATGCAGATACGTACACCCAAGCTGTCACTGACGGGCAAGCTCGCGGCGGGGTGATGGCTGTAGCTTGCCTGGCCTTGCTCAAACTCGCGCGGCGATGCCAGCCATACCTGCAGCCCATGCAGGCGCGAGCCATGGGCCAGGGCATCCTCGGGGGTGCGCTCGACATGCGCGACGCCGCTGCCCGCAGTCATCCAGCTGACATCACCTGGCAGCACTCGCTGCGCCGAGCCAAGGCTGTCCTTGTGCAGGATTGCGCCTTCGAACAGGTAGGTCAGGGTCGACAAGCCGATATGCGGATGTTGGCGGATGTCCATGCCATGCCCCGGGGCATAGTCCGTTTCGAGCATGTGGTCGAAAAACACGAACGGGCCGACGCTGCGGCACTGGGCTGACGGCAGCGGGCGCAGGATCGGCTGGCCCTCGACCGATTCGGCACGGGGGTGAATGACCAGGGGGCTGCTCATGGGACGGCTCCAGGCGAGGTGACAGTGCTTCAAGCATAACGGTTTGCCTGCTGTGGCTGAACCGTCGCGTTGGCCGGCCGGTCTACTGTTTTCATACTCGGATAAGGAACCTGCCCATGATTGCCAGAGCGCTGGCCTGCGTGATGTTGTCTGCCTGTCTAAGCCAGGCGGCACAGGCGCGCGACTACCGCTACAGTGATGCCCACCTGCACTACGTGGACTTCTTCCAGGAAAGTGAAGGCATGCCGGCGCTGATCAAGGCCATGGATGCCGCAGGGGTTGAGCAGTCGATGATTTCAGGTATACCGGTGGCCAAGAAATGGCACGAAGACGAACCCAAGCGCCCGCGCTACTACGCCGGTGATGACGCTGATGCCTACTGGTACAGCGCCACCGATACTTACGTGGCGGCGGCGCTGCAGCAATTGCCAAGTGAGCAGCGCAAGCGCTTCCACCCATTCCTCAGCGGTTTCAACCCGGTGGACAAGAATGCGGTCAGCCATATCGAGCGCATGCTCGATTTGTACCCGGGCCTTTGGCAGGGCATCGGCGAGGTGTTTACTCGTCACGATGATCTGACAGCGCTGACCAGTGGGGACACGCCGCGCGCCAACAACGAGGCCATGACGCGCATCTATCATCTGGCGGCCGAGCGCGATCTACCGGTGCTCCTGCATTCCAACATCACCTCCAAGCGCGAGCGCAACCCGCTGTACCTGGCGGAGATCGAAGAGCCGCTGCGCAATCACCCGCATACGCGATTCATCTGGGCGCATGCCGGCAGCAGCATGGAGATACACCGCCACCAGACGCAGATGGACTTTCTACTGCCGGTACTGACGCGATTGCTGGAGGACTACCCGAACCTGTATGTCGATCTGTCGTGGAGTGTGCTGCAGCCGTATTTGCTGGATAAGCACGGCGTGCCGCGCAAGGAATGGCTGGCGCTGGTCGAGAAGTACCCGGAGCGCTTCATGATGGGGTCGGATGTGGTGGGGCGGTTTGGCAGCCTGGGGGAACAGATGCACGGGTTCAAGCCGTTTCTGGATGCCTTGCCGGAGGCGGTGGCGCACAAGGTGGCCCGGGAGAACTTTCTGGCGGTGTTGCCCAAGGCGCGCCATTAGCCTGCAATGGCCATAAGCACTGTAAATGACCTGTGTAGGAGCGGGTTTACCCGCGAAGAGGCCAGCACAGGCAACCCAAACAAAAACGCCCCGAACCAGTCGGGGCGTTTTCATTTACAGCAGCAGCGTCTTACTTGCCTTCCCAGCGCTTGAGTACCAGGGTGGCGTTGGTGCCGCCGAAGCCGAAGCTGTTGCTCATGACCGTATCGATCTTGGCGTTTTCTTCGGTTTTACGCAGGACTGGCAAGTCGGCGACTTCCGGGTCCAGCTCGTCGATGTTGGCAGAGCCGGCGATGAAGTTGTTTTCCATCATCAGCAGGCAGTAGATCGCCTCGTGCACGCCGGCGGCGCCCAGCGAGTGACCCGACAGGCTCTTGGTAGAGCTGATCTTCGGTGCCTTGTCGCCGAACACGGCACGCACGCCCTTGATCTCGGCCACGTCACCGACCGGGGTCGAGGTACCGTGGGTGTTCAGGTAGTCGATCGGGGTGTCGACGGTGGACAGCGCCTGCTGCATGCAGCGGATGGCGCCTTCGCCGCTCGGAGCAACCATGTCGTAGCCGTCGGAAGTAGCACCGTAGCCAACGATTTCGGCGTAGATCTTGGCGCCACGTGCCAGGGCGTGTTCCAGTTCCTCGACCACGACCATGCCGCCACCGCCAGCGATGACGAAGCCATCACGGTCAGCGTCGTAGGCGCGCGAGGCCAGTTCCGGGGTTTCGTTGCGCTTGGTCGACAGGGCGCCCATGGCATCGAACAGGAACGACTGGCTCCAGTGCTCTTCTTCACCACCACCGGCGAAGACGATGTCCTGCTTGCCCCACTGGATCTGCTCCAGTGCGGTACCGATGCAGTGAGCCGAGGTGGCGCAGGCCGACGAGATCGAGTAGTTGATGCCCTTGATCTTGAACGGGGTGGCCAGGCATGCCGACACGGTGCTGCCCATGGTACGGGTTACACGGTATGGGCCGACGCGCTTGACGCCCTTCTCACGCAGGGTGTCCAGCGCTTCCATCTGGTTCAGGGTCGAGGCGCCGCCGGAGCCAGCCACCAGGCCGGTGCGCGGGTTGGAAACCTGCTCTTCGGTCAGGCCGGAGTCCTTGATCGCGTCCTGCATGGCCAGGTAGGCGTAGGCAGCCGCGTGGCCGACGAAGCGGTAAACCTTGCGGTCGATCAGTTCTTCGAGGTTGAGGTCGATGGACCCGGAAACCTGGCTACGCAGCCCCATTTCCTTGTATTCCGGGTTGAAACGGATACCCGGACGGCTGTTGCGCAGGTTTTCGGTGACGGTAGCTTTGTCATTGCCCAGGCACGATACGATGCCCAGACCAGTGATAACGACGCGGCGCATGCGAATAACCCTTAGAAATTGTCAGTGGAGGTGAACACGCCGACCCGCAGGCCTTCGGCAGTGTAGATCTCGCGGCCGTCGACGCTGACCGAGCCATCGGCGATGGCCATGTTCAGCTTGCCCTTCAGGACGCGCTTGATGTGAATGTTGTACGTGACTTTCTTGGCTTCAGGCAGTACCTGGCCAAAGAATTTCACCTCGCCCGAACCCAGGGCGCGGCCACGGCCCGGCAGGCCCTGCCAGCCGAGGAAGAAGCCAACCAGCTGCCACATGGCGTCGAGGCCCAGGCAGCCCGGCATTACCGGATCGCCTTCGAAATGGCAGGCGAAGAACCACAGGTCCGGGTTGATATCCAGCTCGGCGACCAACTCACCTTTGCCGTACTTGCCGCCTTCTTCGCTGATATGGGTGATGCGATCGACCATCAGCATGTTCGGCGCGGGCAGTTGCGCATTACCTGGGCCGAACAGCTCACCGCGACTGCAGCGCAGCAGGTCTTCCCGAGTAAAGGCGTGTTGTTTGGTCATGCGAGCTCCTCAATAACCCCCTGCGGCAGGGGATGAATCTTCCCGGCCGGCCCGAAAACCAAGCGCTTCGAGGCGGCAGCCTACAGGTAGACTATTGCGTTGTGGTGAAAGTCACAGCGCACCTGGTGAAAGAAGTACAGGTGTGCACTGAAACGTCTATTTTCAGGTCCGATGAAGGTCCTGTCCAGTGTTTAAGACTGCCGCACTTTAGCATTTATCGCCAGTCGCGGTTGTCTGACCGGGTAACCAGCGCTGCAGCACCTGCTGCAACTCGGTGCGGCGCAAGGGTTTGCTGAGGTAATCGTCCATACCGGCGGCCATGCAACGTTCACGGTCCCCCTGCAAGGCGTTGGCAGTCAGGGCGATGATCGGTAGCCCAGCGCCGTTGGGCAACTGGCGGATGCGTCGGGTGGCTTCATAGCCGTCCAGGTGCGGCAGGCGGCAATCCATCAGCACGGCAGCAAAGCGCTGGCGGCCGACCAGTTCGACGGCTTCGAGGCCATCTTCTGCCGTGCATACTGCCAGCCCCAGGCTGCGCAGCATGGCTTCTACGACACTTCGGTTGACCGGATTGTCCTCCACCAGCAGTACCTGATCATTGTCCGGCACCGTCGTTTGTGCAGTCGTTGGCGGCGTCAGCGGGATGGGGGCAGGGTTGGCGAGGGCCAGCGGCATCTCCAGGGTAAATGTCGAACCCTGGCCCTCACGGCTTTCACCGCGTAGCTTGCCGCCCATGCGCTCGGCCAAGGTACGAGCGATCGAAAGCCCCAGCCCGGTGCCGCCGTAACGACGGGAAATCGAGCTGTCGGCCTGCTGGAAGGCGACGAACATCATTTCCAGGCGGTCGCTGTCGATGCCGATGCCGGTGTCACGCACGCTGCAGGTCAGCCAGATCAGCTGTCGGTCGAGCACCTGCCAGCGTGCGTCGACTTGTACTTGGCCACGTTCGGTGAACTTCAGGGCGTTGCCCACCAGGTTCAGCAGGATCTGGCGGATGCGTGTGGGGTCGCCGTTCACCTGCAACTTCTCGATACCGGCCGGCAGTTGCAGGTGCAGGCCCAGGCCGCGTTGCTGGGCGCTGTGCTGGAACGACTGGACACTGCTGGTAATCAGCTCGCCGAGGTTGAAGTCGATGTGCTCCAGTTGCAACGCGGCGCGTTCGATGCGCGAAAAATCGAGGATGTCGTTGATGACCTTAAGCAAATGCCCGGTGGACTCGCTGGCCACTGCCGTGTAATCGGCCTGTTCACTGCTCAGCGGTGTAGTTTCCAACAGTTGCAGCATGCCCAGCACGCCATTCATCGGGGTGCGCAACTCATGGCTCATCATCGCCAGGAAATCCGATTTGGCGCGGTTGGCCTGTTCGGCCTCCTCGCGGGCCTGGATGAGTTCGGCAATGGCCTGCTTCTGTTCATCACTGGCCTGCTCCAGGGCGCTGGCCAGGTTGTTGATGTGACGGGCCAGGTGGCCCAGCTCGCTGTCGTCGACTACCGGCAGGGGGGTGTTGTACTCGCCTTGCTGAATAGCCTTGACCGCATGCCCCATGTCACTGATCGGCTTGGCCAGGCTCAGGGCCAGGCGGCGAGCCAGCAAAAAGGTGAACAGCAGGGCGAACAGCGCCAGGATCCCGGCCTTGATCACGATTTCCTGCTGGCGCTGGCTGAAGGCGTCATCGGACATGCCGACGATCACCCGGCCCAGGTAGTCGTCACCGATGGCCGGGGTGGTGGTTTTGCCCTGTTGCAGGAAGTCGTTGTCCAGGCGGATTTGTTGCAGGCGAATCGGCGCCTGGAACACTTCGACCTGTTGCGCGCGGTTGGCGCTTTCGTCGGACTGCTCGACGTACACCAAGATGTGGTTGCGGCTGTCCTGCACTTCCAGAAAGCGCACGTGCGGGATGCTGAGGGTGGCGCGCATCAGCCCTTCGAGCACTTCGTTGTTGCCCGAAATCACCCCGTACTCCGACGCCGGTGCCAACTGGTTGGCGATCAGTTGCCCGGTGTGGTTGAGTTCCTGGCGCAGGTCCTGGATGCGCACGAAGGTAAAGAAGCTGATCAAGATCAAGGTCAGTAGCAGGGCGGGGCCGAGGCTGATGATCTGCGTGCGGGTATGAATGTCCCAGCTCAAGCGTTTGCTCATGGGGTGGGTTCTCCCTCGGCCAGGGCCTTGACGGCGGCGTTCTGATCGATCGGTTCAAGACCCAGGGCACGGGCCACCTGCTGGTTGCCACTGACCCCGTAGCGCACTGGGTACAGGCTGCGCGGCCAGCGCGTCGGCGGCTGGTCGAGCAACTGGTCGAGCACCCACAGCCAGTCGTCCTGGTCGCTGTAGGTGCTGGCCAGGGCGCCAGCGCGAACGAAGCCGGCGTTCGGGCCGATCAGCGCCATCTGCCGGCCATAACTGCTCAACAGCAGGTTCTTTGCTGTCTTGGAGTTGTACAAGTCAGGGTCGTCCAGGCCCAGTAGCACATCGCTGTTACCCAGTAGGTGCTGCAGGGGGCGGTTGTCACGCGGGTCGGACCAGTCCTGGGCAACGATTTCCAGGCCTAGCGGCCGTGCGGCATGGCGCAGTTCGTTCAGCAGGAAACTGCTGTGCTCGCCGTACAGCACGCCAATGCGCCTGGCCTGCGGCAACAAGTAGCGTACCAGGCGCAGTTGCCTTCCCAACGGTGCGTCGCTCCACAAGAGTGTGAGGAACGCGGGGCGCGACTTTCCCAGGCGCTGTTCAGCCTGTACCCGGCTGACCCGCATGACCAGTGCCGGCGGGCCGGCGGTTTCCCCCAGGCGCCATTCCAGTGCTGCGCTGTCGAGCAGGATCAGGCGTTGGTCGGCTTTGAGCTTGCCTGGGCGTGGCAGGTTGGCGGTGGTGCGAAACTGCACATGATCGTGCGGTCGGCGGCTTTCCAGTGCGGCGATGAAGTTGCGTATACCGGGCTGGTCCTCGGCCCCCACCAGCATGATTTCGCTGGCGGACAAAGGCCCCAACGGCCACAGGCACAGCAGCAACAGGCGCAGCAGCAGGGCCATCAGAACTCCAGCTCCGCGCTCACGCTCAGGCGGTGACGGCTGTCGTAGCGGTTCTGCAGGGCCGAGGTGGGTTCATCGTCCAGGCGCTGCTGCCACAGCGCTGCCAGCTCCAGGTTGCTGCCATACACCCGAAAACGCTTGGCCAGGCGCAGGTCCAGACGCTCGTAGCGATACTGGTTGAGGGCATCGTCGCCGTAATAGAACAGTGCGCTCGACCAGCCGGCCCCCCATTCGCGCATCCACCCTGCCGAGCCGCTGTTGCGGGCGCTGAGGCGGCGGTCGTCGGGGTTGCTGGCCCAGGCATCGACGTAGGCATAGGTCAGGCGCAGGCGGTCGCGCAGGGTAGGGCGCCAGTCCATTTGCGCCTCGCTGCCGCTGAAACGGGCCTTGTTGGCGTTGCTGGCGATGTACTGATTGTTCCTCAGAGGCTCGCTGATCATGCCGGTGATCTCGTCGTAGAACAGCTTCACATCCAGGCTCAGGTCGATGTCGCTGAAGTAGCCGTTGTAGCCTAGCTCGCGCGAGCGCATGCGCTCCTGTTCAAGGTCACCAGGGCCACGGGTCTTGACGAAGTACTCACCGTTTTGCAGCCCGAATGCATTGGGGGTCAGGTTCTTGACCGTGTAACTCCAGTTGACGTTGTTCTCGAACATGTCGGGCGAGCGCACCGCTTCGGAGTACACCGCACGCAGGCCGTGGCGCGGGGTGATCAGGTAGTTGACCGCGACGCGCGGGGTCAGCGAACTGCCAGACAGGCGTGAGTCTTCGAACATGGCCCCACCTTGCAGTATCCAGTGCTCGTCGGCCCGCCATTCCAGCTGGCCGAACAGGCGCCAGGTCTGGTCGTCGAGGCTGCCGTTGAAGTAGGTCTGCGAGTCGGCGAGGTCATAGCGGTAGTTCATGCCACTGAGCAGGCGCAGGCTGTCGGTCAGGCTCAGGGTGTCCTGGATTTCCAGGTCATAGCGGGTTTCACGGGTGCTCTGGTCGACATCGCCGCAGACCTGCTCCCTTCCACCCATCTCCCATTGTTGCTGCACTTTCTGCAGAAGCCCTTTCAGGGCCGGGTCGTCAGTGGAAAGGGGGGCGCCAGTCGCAATACCTCGCGCCACTCTTTCGGCGAAATCGGGGTTCATCTGCCAGAGCTGGGTCAGTTCGGGGCTGAACGACTGCAAGGCATCACAGGCACGCCACACTTGCTGGCGATCAAAATGCTGGGCTGAGCCCTGGATATAAAGGCTGTGCTCAGCGCTGAAGTCTTTGGTCCAGCGCAACGAGCCCGCATAGTCCTTGGCGTTGACGTCGGCATTGTTCCCGGACTCGTACTTCTGGAACACCGGCTGGTAGGTGTAGGGCCGTTGATTGCTGCCTTCCTTGGCCGCCAGTTGCCACTCCAGGGTCTGGTCGACCGCCAGGTTGTGGTTGGCGCTGAGGTTGAAGCGGGTAAGGCGGCGGCTGTCGCGGTAGTCCTGGCCGAACTGGTTCTCATCGAAGCCATCGTCCTGTTGGCCCGACAGCGACAGGCGCATGTCGCCACCGTCCCAACCGAAGCCGTGGCTGGCATAGAAGTCGTTGATGCCGTCCTGGCCGCGCGTCACTTTCAGCCGTGTGCCATGGCTGTCGGCGGGCTTGCGGGTGAGGATGTTGACCACCGCCATCAGCGCGTTGGCGCCATAGCTGACGGTGTTCGGGCCGCGGAACACCTCGATGCGCTCGATATCCTCCATGGCCAAGGGGATGTCGCTCCAGTCCACCGTGGCCAGGCCTGCGCGGTACACCGAGCGACCATCGATCAGTACCTGCATGCGCCGTGCATCGTTGACGTTGCTGCCGTGGTAGTTGACCGTGGGTTGATTACCGGCACCGTAGCCGATCATCATGCCGGGTACCAGGCGCAGCAGTTCGGGGATATCACGGGCACCGCTGGCGCGAATCAGTTCGCTGTCGAGTACGGTCATGCTGCCCGGTACAGCGGCGGGGGATTGTTTCAGGCGTGTGGCGGTCAGAATCTGCGGCAGATCGGTGTTGTCGATGAACAAGTCGTCGGCCACGGCCTGACCGCCGAGCAGGGCGGTCAATAACAGCAGGCGCGGGTACGGGGGCGTGCCAGGAAACACGGGGCGGCCTTTGTTTCAGGATTGAAACAGGCATGGTAACTGACCTTGGCGTATTTTCCAGTGATCTGCAGCGGTTTTGCAGCGTGTCTGTCTTGACGCTTTCATGGGGCGGACATCGAGCGCCGCGCGGGCGGTGCATCGCGAGCAAGCTTGCTTCTTCATTTGTTGCAACGTGTGGCCATGACCGTGTCATCTGCGTTGCTAGCCTTGGCGCATGGCAGGCGAGCCGTATAATAGCGGGGTCGCCACTTAACTTTTGGCTTTAATGGATTGGATATGACTGAACAGCAACCTGTTGCGGTGCTGGGCGGCGGCAGCTTCGGCACCGCCGTGGCGAACCTGCTGGCGGAAAACGGTGTGCCGGTGCGCCAATGGATGCGCGACCCGGCGCAGGCCGAGGCCATGCGCGTGAATCGCGAGAATCCGCGCTATCTCAAGGGTATCCGCTTGCACGATGGGGTTGAGCCGGTCAACGACCTGCTGGCCACCCTGCAGGCCAGCGAGCTGATCTTCGTTGCCTTGCCATCGAGTGCCTTGCGCAGTGTGCTGGCACCCCATGCCGAGCTGCTGCGCGGCAAAGGCCTGGTCAGCCTGACCAAGGGCATCGAAGCGCAAAGCTTCAAGCTGATGAGCCAGATCCTCGAGGAAATCGCCCCCGAGGCGCGCATCGGCGTTTTGTCGGGGCCGAACCTGGCGCGCGAAATCGCCGAACATGCACTGACTGCCACAGTGGTGGCCAGTGAGCACGAAGAACTGTGCCAGCAGGTACAGGCCGTGCTGCACGGGCGCACCTTCCGCGTCTACGCCAGTGCCGACCGTTTCGGCGTCGAACTGGGTGGGGCACTGAAGAACGTCTACGCGATCATCGCCGGCATGGCTGTGGCCTTGGGAATGGGCGAGAACACCAAGAGCATGCTGATTACTCGGGCCTTGGCCGAGATGACCCGCTTCGCCGTCAGCCAGGGCGCCAACCCCATGACCTTCCTCGGCCTGGCCGGTGTCGGTGACCTGATCGTCACCTGCTCCTCGCCCAAGAGCCGCAACTATCAGGTTGGCTACGCACTGGGTCAGGGCCAAAGCCTGGAAGAGGCGGTCAACCGCCTGGGCGAAGTGGCCGAGGGTGTCAACACGCTCAAGGTGCTCAAGACCAAGGCCCAGCAAGTGCAGGTGTACATGCCGCTGGTCGCTGGCCTGCATGCCATCCTGTTCGAAGGCCGCACGCTGAACCAGGTGATCGAGCACCTGATGCGCGCCGAGCCCAAGACCGATGTCGATTTCATTTCCATCAGCGGTTTCAACTGAGCCCTTGGCGGCTCTGACACGAGCAAGGAGCAACACATGAACGATACGCCCGAACGCGCCCAGCGCGAGTCGATCATCCTGCGGGTGCTGTGGATGCTGGTGTTCCTGGTGGTCTGGCAACTGGCCGAGGTGCTGCTGGGTGGCCTGGTGCTTGTACAGTTGATCTACCGACTGGTGTATGGGGCGCCCAGCGCCAGTCTCATGAACTTCGGTGACAGCCTGAGCCAGTACCTGGCACAGATCGGCCGTTTCGGCAGTTTCCACAGCGACCAGAAGCCATGGCCGTTCGCTGACTGGCCGGCCCCGCGTGCGCCGGAAGGTGAAGCCGCGCACGCCGTTGCGCCGGCCGCGCATCCAGTGCGTGACGAGGAACCCAAGCTGTGAAGCTGTGGGTGCTGCGCCACGGTGAAGCCGAGCCGCGGGCCAATAAAGACGCCGAGCGCCGGTTGACTGCCCATGGTCGCGAGCAGGTGTTGCACAGTGCTGCTCGCCTGATCGGGCAGCCATTGCAGGCGATTTTCGCCAGCCCTTACGTGCGCGCCCAGCAGACCGCCGCGTTGGTGCATGACACCCTGGGCTTCGCCGAACCGGTGCGCACAGTGCCCTGGCTGACGCCCGAGGGTGATGTGCAGCAGGTCATCGGCGAAATCGAGCGCCTGGGGTTTGAGCAGGTGTTGCTGGTCAGCCACCAGCCGTTGGTCGGTAACCTGGTCGGGGCGCTGGAGCACGGCCACAGGCAACAGCCGGCAGCCATGAGTACTGCCAGCCTGGCGGAACTGGAAGGTGAGTGGCCGCTGGCCGGGTTGATGACCCTTCGGGCCATCCACTCACCCGCTTGAACGTGCGATGGCTTGTGCAGGCCACTGTTTCGCTCGGACTTGAATGCTGGCGTGGGTAATGATCGATAAGGCAACTGGCATTTTTGTCAGTTGTCGCGCTTCACCAGCGCTTGCTAGCGTTGCCCCACGGCAAATATCAGGGAATGGCGAATGAGGGGCGAAATGCTGGAACTGTTGCGTTGCTTGGACCTGCAACCCACCCTGGAACAGGTTGACCAAGGTACTTCGCTGGATTTCGCCCAATACAGCCTGCTGCGCGAATCGGCCGATGCCAAGCTGTACCACCTGATGCGCAAGGTGAACGACAACCCCAGGCTGGAGCCCGCAGCGAGGCAACAATGCGAGCAGGACCTGCGTACATTGCAGGACGCCTGCCTGCGGGTCTCGCACCTGCTGCAAACCAGTTGTCTGGCCTTGCGCCGCCTGCAACTGGACTGCCAGGACCAGCGTCTGGCCCGCGAGGCGCTGGAGAGCCAAGTGGCCTACATGCAGGCTTGCCTACGGCGGTCGTTGAGCAGTTTCGACCGTTCGGCATGACCTGATCCCCCTCGCCGATGACCTTTATGGACATTGCCGAACCGCTGCGCGATGCCGACAATGGGCCATCATTCCGCTCCGGACCAGGCGCCATGTCGCAGCAGATCTTCTTCGCTCATGCCAACGGTTTCCCATCGGCCACCTACGGCAAGCTGTTTGCAGCGCTGGCGCCGGACTATCAGGTGCAGCACCTGGCCCAGCATGCCCATGACCCGCGCTTTCCCGTGGACGAAAACTGGCAAAGCCTGGTCGATGAATTGTTGCATCACCTGGCGCAGCAGGACCAGCCAGTCTGGGGCGTTGGTCATTCGCTGGGTGGCGTGTTGCACCTGCACGCAGCATTGCGCTGCCCCGAGTACTACCGGGGGCTGGTAATGCTCGACTCTCCGGTGCTCACCCGCGCTGATCAATGGCTGCTGCGCACTGCCAAGCGCTTTGGTTTCATCGACCGCATCACACCGGCCGGGCGCACCCTGGGGCGTCGCGAAACCTTCAACGACCGCGACAGCGCCCGGGACTATTTCGCGGGCAAATCACTGTTCCGTCATTTCGATCCCGATTGCCTCGACGCTTATGTAGAACACGGCCTGCAGGCGGTGGAGCAGGGGCTACAGTTGCGCTTCGACCCTGCCACTGAAATCAGCATCTACCGCAGCATCCCGCATACCAGCCCCGCCCCTGCGCGCCAGTTGCAGGTACCGCTGGCCATGGTGCGCGGCAACCGCAGCAACGTCATTCGTCGCCACCACACCTTGGCTGTGCGCGGCATGCCCAAAGGTGAATACCACAGCGTACCGGGTGGGCACATGTTCCCGCTTGAGCGTCCGGCCGACACTGCCAGCCTGATCAAGGGCCTGTTCGACCGCTGGAGCCAGGCATGAGCGCGCACGTAGAGGAAATTCGCCTGAGCCTGGGCCATATCGAGCTGGCTGCACACCTGTTCGGCCCCGAAGACGGGCTGCCGGTGATTGCCCTGCATGGCTGGCTGGACAACGCCAACAGCTTTGCCCGCCTGGCACCGCAACTGAAAGGGCTACGCATCGTCGCCCTGGACCTGGCCGGCCATGGTTACTCGGAGCACCGCCCGCTCGGTGCCGGTTATGCCCTGGCCGACTATGCCCATGACGTGCTGCGCGTGGCTGAGCAACTGGGTTGGCAGCGTTTCGCCCTGCTGGGGCATTCGCTGGGCGCGATCATTTCGGTGCAACTGGCCGGGGCATTGCCCGATCGGGTCAGTCACCTGGCGTTGATCGACGGCGTCATCCCGCCGACCGGCGCCGAACAGGATGCCGGCGAGCGCTTAGGGATGGCACTGCAAGCCCAGTTGCGGCTGGATGGCAAACGCAAGTCGGTGTATGCGACATTGGAAGCCGGTGTGCAAGCCCGGATGAAAGGCATGGTCGCGGTCAGCCGCGAGGCGGCCGAGCTGCTGGCCCAGCGTGGCCTTATGCCGGTGCCCGGTGGCTACAGCTGGCGCAGCGACAGCCGCTTGACCCTGCCCTCACCGGTGCGCCTGAGCGAGGCCCAGGCCATGGCCTATGTGCGGCGGGTGAGTTGCCCGGCGCTGTTGGTGGTGGCTGCCGACGGCATGCTGGCGCGCCACACCGGGTTGCTGGAGCAGCTACCCTTTGAACAGGTGACGCTGCCCGGCGGCCATCACCTGCACCTGAATGATGCGCAGGGCGCGGTCCTTGTTGCAGACTGTATCAATCGCTTCTTTGGCTTTGCTTGACTTGCACCGGACAAGTGTCGAGGCTTGGCGGGTTGAACAGGGAGACAACCATGCAACTGCCAGACATCCTGGAGCTTCAATTCGGCGCTGAGCGCCGCCTGGTTCGCCAATGAGCGCGCCTGTTTCCATTCGCACTGCCCTGGCGGCCTGCCTGGTGCTCGCCAGCCCCGTGTTGTGGGCCGGTAGCCTGCCGGTACCGCAGGACGCCAAGGTGGTTGATCAACGCCCGGCCGTCGAGCAGGAGCGGGTCTACCCGATGGGCCCGTTGCGCAAGATCAGTGGCCGCCTGCGGGTCGATGACAAGGTCGAGAGCCGTGGTCAGGTCAGCTCGGTGACCTACGAATTGCCCGTCGAACGTACTGCCCGTGAGGCCTTCACCAATGCTCGCGAAGCACTTGTACGTGACGGTGGCTACCCGTTGTTCTGGTGCCAGGGGCGTGATTGCGGTGAGGCCAGCCTGTGGGCCAATGATGTATTCGGCAATGCCCGCCTCAACGGTGGCGATGAGCAGCAGGCGTTCATTTTGCTACGCCGCTCGGCAGAAGAGGCCGACACCCTGGTCGCGCTGTACAGCGTTACCCGTGGCAACCGCCGCGCCTACCTGCATGTGGAAGAGTTCATCGCAGGCAGCCCGCTGGGCGAGCTGCTGCCAACCGCGGCCACGGTGCTGCGCGAAATGCTCGACACCGGCAAGCTCGACTACCCTGACCTTGCCGCGCCGCAAGACACCTGGGTAAACCTGCTGGCCCGCAGCCTGAACCTCGACAGCAGCTTGCGCGTCAGCCTCAGTGGCGCCCAGGCTGAGGCCTGGCGCGAGGCGCTGGTCAAGGCCGGGGTGCGCAGCCGCCGCCTTGAAGTCGGCAGTGCGCCTGCAAACGGCCTGCACCTTGAACTGATCCGTTGAACGAGCACCATCATGATTAACAATGATCGCCTGCTGGTCCAGATTCTGCTGGTGGCGTTGCTCGGTGCCGGCCTGTGGGTGATGGCTCCGTTCATATCGGCATTGCTGTGGGGGGCCATCCTGGCCTTTGCCAGCTGGCCGCTGATGCGCTTCCTCACGCGCCTGCTGGGTGGGCGCGAGACGCTGGCAGCCGGCCTGCTGACCACGGCCTGGATCCTGATCGTGGCACTGCCGCTGGTGTGGCTGGGGTTCAACCTGGCCGATCACATTCGTGATGCCACGGCGTTTGTGCGTGACGTGCAGGTCGACGGCCTGCCCGATGCGCCGGCCTGGCTGGGTGGCATTCCCTTCGTTGGCGAGCGTCTGGTCAATAGTTGGCAATCGCTGGACCAGCAAGGCGCAGCCTTGCTTGCCTCGATCAAGCCTTACTTAGGGCAAGTGGGCAACTGGTTGCTGGCGCGCAGCGCGCAGATTGGCAGCGGCGTGCTGGAACTGACCCTGAGCCTGGTGTTCGTGTTCTTCTTCTACCGCGACGGGCCGCGTTTGGCGGCATTCGTGCTGCGCTTGCTGCACCGGCTGGTGGGCGAACGTGCCGAATATTACCTGGAACTGGTAGCCGCTACCGTTCAGCGGGTGGTCAACGGGGTGATCGGCACGGCGGCCGCGCAGGCCCTGCTGGCGCTGATCGGCTTCCTGATCGCGGGGGTGCCTGGGGCGATCGTGCTGGGGGTGGTGACCTTCATGCTCAGCCTGATCCCCATGGGGCCGCCACTGGCATGGATCCCGGCCACCGCTTGGTTGGTGTGGAAGGGCGAATACGGCATGGCGGTGTTCCTGGGAGTCTGGGGCACGTTCGTCATCAGCGGCGTGGACAACGTGCTCAAACCGTACCTGATCAGCCGTGGCGGCAACCTGCCGCTGGTGATCGTGCTGCTGGGCGTGTTCGGTGGCTTGCTTGCCTTTGGCTTCATTGGCCTGTTCATCGGGCCGACCTTGCTGGCGGTCGGCTACAGCCTGCTGCTGGACTGGAGCCGTAACGCGGCGCAGCAGCCGCCACAACAGTAAGCCTGTAACGGCCCTTTCGCGGGCACGCCCGCTCCCACAGATACTGCACAGCCTTCAAGGCCTGTGTGGTACCTGTGGGAGCGGGCGTGCCCGCGAAAGGGCCGTTACAGGCAGACCACAACGCTGATTTTTACGCATTCTTTATACCCACCCCCACACCCCGCTCTCGCCCCTTTACGCCCCTCCCTCGGACAATTTCCCTAAAGCGGCCCAAGCCGTAACACGGGGAGAACCACACATGAACATGCTCGACGGGCTGTCACTGCTGCTGGCAGTGGCATTGGCGTTTTATCTGCTGGTGGCGCTGCTGCGCGCCGATCGCAGCTAGGGAGCGGCCATGCACAGTTACGATTTCGCCTTGCTCCTGGCATTCTTTGCCATCGTGCTGCTACCGGCACCCTGGCTCGGGCGGTTCTACTTCAAGGTCATGGAGGGCCAGCGTACCTGGCTGACGCCTGTGCTGGGGCCGGTCGAGCAGGGCTGTTACCGGCTGGCGGGTGTGAACGCCAGCCAGGAGCAGAACTGGCGGCAATACGCCTTGGCCCTGCTGGCGTTCAACCTGGTCGGCTTCCTGCTGCTGTTCAGCGTGCTGCTGTTGCAGGGCCACCTGCCACTCAACCCACAGCACCTGCCTGGCCAGGAATGGTCTCTGGCGTTCAACACCGCCGTCAGTTTCGTTACCAATACCAACTGGCAGGCCTATAGCGGTGAGGCGTCGGTCAGCTACCTGAGCCAGATGCTTGGCCTGACCGTGCAGAACTTTGTCAGCCCTGCCACCGGCCTGGCCGTGCTGGTTGCCCTGTGCCGCGGTATCGCCCGGCGCAGTGCGACGACGCTGGGCAACTTTTGGGTCGACATGACCCGTGCCACCCTCTATGGCCTGTTGCCGCTGTGCGTGCTACTGGCGCTGCTGCTGGTCTGGCAGGGCGTACCGCAGACCTTTGCCGATTACGCCCACGCGCTGACCTTGCAGGGTGGCGACCAGACCATTCCGTTGGGGCCGGCCGCCAGCCAGATCGCCATCAAGCAACTGGGTACCAATGGCGGCGGCTTCTTCGGCGTCAACTCGTCGCACCCGTTCGAGAACCCTACGGCCTGGAGCAACCTGTTCGAGGTGGCGTCGATCATCCTCATTCCAGTGGCTTTGGTGTTCACCTTCGGTCACTACGTGAAGGACCTGCGCCAGAGCCGCGCCATCCTCGCCTGCATGCTTGCCCTGTTCCTGATCGGTGGCAGCACGGCGTTGTGGTCCGAGCACCAGCCGAACCCAGCGCTGGAAAGCACGCAGGTGCAGCAGACCGCCCCACTGGAGGGCAAGGAAAGCCGCTTCGGCACCACCGGTTCGGTGCTGTGGGCGGTCACCACTACCGCCGCCTCCAACGGTTCGGTCAACGCCATGCACGACAGCCTGAACCCGCTGACCGGTATGGTGGCGATGGTCAACATGATGGTCGGCGAGGTGATCTTCGGCGGTGTTGGCGCCGGGCTGTACGGCATGTTGCTGTTCGTGCTGATCGCGGTGTTCCTGGCCGGACTGATGATTGGGCGCACGCCGGAATACCTGGGCAAGAAACTGCAGGCCCGTGAGGTGCAACTGCTGGTGGCAACCCTGCTGGTGATGCCGGTTGGTGTGCTGGTACTTGGCGCCATCGCCGCCAGCTTGCCAGGCCCGGCCGGGGCGGTCACCAACCCGGGGGCGCATGGATTCAGCCAGTTGCTGTATGCCTATACCTCGGGTTCGGCCAACAACGGCTCGGCCTTTGCCGGCTTTGGCGCCAACACCGTGTATCACAACCTGATGATCGGCCTGGCCATGCTCATCGGCCGCTTCGGCTACATCCTGCCGATACTGGCGTTGGCCGGCAGCCTGGCGGCGAAGAAAAGCGCGCCGCTGGGGCAGAACAGCTTCCCCACCCACGGCCCGCTGTTCACCGGCTTGCTGCTGGTGACCATCCTGCTGGTCGGAGGCCTGACCTTCCTGCCGTCGCTGGCCCTTGGGCCAATCGCCGAACACCTTAGCCTGGGTTTTTGAGGACCGATCATGAACATGCCCATTCCTGAAGTGAATAGCCGGCACAGTGCCAAGGACCAGACCCGCTTCGCCGCGCTGTGGCGCCCGGCGCTGGTGCAGGCGTTCGTCAAGCTCGACCCGCGTCAGCTCAAACGTTCACCGGTAATGCTGGTGGTGGCCCTGACCGCAGTACTGACCACCGTGCTGTGCTTTGCGCCCGGCGGCGGCGTGAGCACCGGTGTTGCGGTGCAGATTGCCCTGTGGCTGTGGTTCACCGTGTTGTTCGCCAACTTCGCCGAGGCGTTGGCCGAAGGCCGTGGCAAGGCCCGCGCCGACAGCCTCAAGGCCGGCAGCCAGGGCCTGACCGCCCAGCGTCGTCTGCGTGATGGCAGCTACGAGACGGTGGCTGCCAGCGCGCTGCGCAAGGACGACGTGGTACGCGTGGTGGCCGGCGAGATTATCCCCGGCGACGGCGAGGTGCTTGAAGGCATTGCGGCCGTCAACGAGGCCGCCGTTACCGGTGAGTCCGCGCCGGTAATACGCGAATCAGGCGGCGACCGCTCGGCGGTGACCGGCAATACGCGGCTGGTCTCCGACTGGCTGCTTATCCGCATCACCAGCAATCCGGGCGAGTCGACCCTGGACCGCATGATCGCCCTGGTCGAAGGTGCCAAACGGCAGAAGACCCCGAACGAAATCGCCCTCGACATCCTGCTGATCGGCCTGACCCTGATTTTCCTGATCGTGGTGGTGACCTTGCAGCCGTTCGCCCACTTCGTGGGTGGCAGCCTGCCGCTGATCTTCCTGGCCGCGCTGCTGGTTACGCTGATCCCTACCACCATCGGCGGTCTGCTGTCGGCCATCGGCATCGCCGGCATGGACAGGCTGGTACGGCTGAATGTCATTGCCCGCTCCGGCCGCGCGGTCGAGGCGGCCGGGGACGTGCATACGTTGATGCTCGACAAGACCGGCACCATCACCTTCGGCAACCGCCGCTGCAGCGCACTGCATGCGGCACCGGGCATTACCGCCAAGGAACTGGGGGAGGGCGCCTTGCTGGCCTCGCTGGCCGACGACACCGCCGAAGGCAAGTCGATTGTCGAATACCTGCGCCAGTTGCACGACTTCGTCGACCCGCCTGCCGGGCAGTTCGAAGCGGTGGCCTTTAGTGCCGAGACACGCCTGTCGGGCATCGACTTCCAGCAGCACCGCTACCGCAAGGGCGCCGTCGATGCGGTGCTGGCATTCGTCGGTATGCAACGCCTGGAAATGCCGGCCGCGCTGGCCCGCGAAGTCGAACGCATTGCGCAGAGTGGCGGCACACCGTTGCTGGTGTGCGTCGACAAGCGCTTGCTTGGTGTGATTCACCTCAAGGACGTGGTCAAGCCCGGCATCCGCGAGCGCTTCGCCGAGCTGCGCAAGCTGGGCATCCGCACGGTGATGGTGACCGGCGACAACCCGCTGACTGCAGCTGCCATCGCCGCCGAAGCGGGGGTAGATGACGTGCTGGCCGAAGCCACGCCCGAGAAGAAGCTGGCGCGTATTCGCCAGGAGCAGAATGACGGGCGCCTGGTTGCCATGTGTGGCGACGGTGCCAACGACGCCCCGGCACTGGCCCAGGCTGACGTAGGCATGGCCATGAACGATGGCACTCAGGCTGCGCGGGAGGCAGCCAACATGGTCGACCTGGACAGCGACCCTACCAAGCTGCTGGACGTAGTACAGGTCGGCAAGGAGCTGCTGGTCACCCGCGGTGCGCTGACAACATTCTCCATTGCCAACGACGTGGCCAAATACTTCGCCATCCTGCCGGCGCTGTTCGCTGCCATCTACCCGCAACTGGGCGTGCTCAACCTGATGCAACTGGCCAGCCCGCAGAGCGCGATCCTGTCGGCCATTGTGTTCAACGCGCTGATCATCATCGTGCTGATCCCGCTGGCGCTGCGTGGCGTGCGCGTGCAGGCGGTGAGTGCGGCGCACCTGTTGCGGCGCAACCTGCTGATCTACGGGCTGGGTGGCATTGTGGTGCCGTTTGCCGGGATCAAGCTGATCGACCTGCTGCTCAATGCCCTGAACCTGGTCTGAGGAGGCCGCCATGACTGCTTATCTACGCCCGGCATTGAGCCTGGCTTTGTTGATGACCCTGGTGACCGGCGCCCTGTATCCGCTGGCGGTGACCGGTATTGCCCAGGTTGCTTTCCCGAACCAGGCCAACGGTAGCCTGGTACGCGATGCGCAAGGGCAGGTGCGGGGTTCGGCATTGATCGCCCAGGACTTCCAGGGCGATGGCTGGTTCCACTCGCGGCCCTCGGCAGGTGCCTACGCGACCGTGGCCAGCGGCGCCAGCAACCTGTCGCCGAGCAACCCGGCGCTGGCTGAGCGGGTAAGGAGCGATGCGGCCGCGTTGTATCAGGCACAGCAGGGGCCAGTGCCGCAGGCGCTGCTGACTACCTCGGGCAGCGGCCTGGATCCGCACTTGCCACCGGAGGCATTGGCCTATCAGATCCCGCGGGTGGCGGCGGCACGGCAACTGCCGGTCGAGCGCTTGCAAGCCTTGCTGGAACAGGCCACCCTCCACCCATTGATCGGCCCGCCGGTGGTCAACGTGCTGGCGTTGAACCAAGCCTTGGAAAAGCTTGCCATTGTCAGGTAATCGAAGCGCTGGCAGGAAGCCTGTAGGAGCGGGTTCACCCGCGAATGCGGTGGTGGTGCCACTGACGTATTCGCGGGTAAACCCGCTCCTACAGTCAAGGGGCTTTCCCTGAACTGGCCGACTGCTGGAAAAAGCAAAGGATGAAGCATGAGTGATTCCGCCCGCGCCGATGCGCTGCTGGCCAACCTTCCGCGAAATGGCCGGGGCCGGTTGAAGGTGTTCCTT
This sequence comes from Pseudomonas sp. BP6, assembly GCF_017875935.1. Classification (NCBI taxonomy): domain Bacteria; kingdom Pseudomonadati; phylum Pseudomonadota; class Gammaproteobacteria; order Pseudomonadales; family Pseudomonadaceae; genus Pseudomonas; species Pseudomonas sp. BP6. The sequence goes on along the minus strand of NZ_JAGINI010000001.1, from coordinate 3,374,764 downwards.
GGCGCCGCCCCTGGCGTCGGCAAGACCTTCGCCATGCTCCAGGCCGCACACGCCCAGCAACGCCAGGGCGTGCAGGTGTTGGCCGGGGTGGTCGAAACCCATGGCCGCGCCGAAACCGAAGCGTTGCTCGGAGGGCTGCATCAGCAGCCCTTGTTGCGTAGCCAGTACCGTGGCGTCACCCTCGAGGAAATGGACCTTGACGGCCTGCTGCGTGCCGCGCCGGCCTTGGCCCTGGTGGACGAACTGGCCCACACGAACGCCCCCGGCAGCCGCCACGCCAAGCGCTGGCAGGACGTACAGGAACTCTTGGCCGCAGGCATCGACGTGTACACCACGGTCAACGTCCAGCACCTGGAAAGCCTCAACGACAAGGTCCGCGACATTACCGGCGTGCAAGTGCGCGAGACCCTGCCGGACTGGGTGCTGCAGGAAGCGTTCGAGCTGGTGCTGATCGACTTGCCTCCGCGAGAGCTGCTCGAACGCCTGCGCGAAGGCAAGGTGTACGTGCCCGAGCAGGCTCGGGCGGCCATCGATGCGTATTTTTCGCAAACCAACCTCACCGCCCTGCGCGAGCTGGCCATGCAGACCGCCGCTGCTCAGGTCGATGCCGACCTGGCCCACGGCTATCGTCAGCGTGGCCAGGAGGCACCGGCCTTGCGTGGCCGGTTGCTGGTGGGCATCGAGGGTGACGACCAGGCCGAACGCCTGGTGCGCCATGCCTGTCGCGTGGCCCAGCGCCGCCACCTGCCCTGGAGCTTGGTGCACGTGGACAACGGCCGCCTGCGTGACGAAACCGCACGGCAGCGTTTGCAAGCCGCGCAGCAGTTGGCCGAGCGTCTGGGCGGGGAGGTGGTGCAGCTGCGTGCTGGCGAAGTGGCCCGCACGCTGATCCAGCATGCTGCCGAGCGGCGGGCCAGCCTGGTGCTGGTCGGGCAGTCTCGCAATCGCCTGCGTCGGCGTTTGTTCGGCGCTGGTGTGGCGGCGCGGCTACTGCGCGAAAGCCATGGCCTGGAGATCAATGTGCTGGACCGCGAGGTGCAGCCGCCAGCGCCGCGTTCAGCGGTGCGGCGGGTGTGGGTGTGGCGTCATTACCTGCTGGCGCTGCTGGCCACCGTGATGGCTGCGGGGCTGGCCTGGGCGGTGTCCAGTGTGCTCGCGTTGCCCAATATCTCGCTGGTGTTCCTGGCGGCGGTGTTGCTGGTGGCGGTGCGCAGTAGCCTGGGACCTGCGCTGGCTTGCGCCGCACTGTCATTCCTGGTCTATGACTTTCTGTTCATACCGCCCAACTTCTCGTTCACCATCCAGCGCGAAGAAGACGTGCTGACCCTGGTGTTCTTTCTGTTGATGGCTGCGCTCACCGGCAACCTGGCCGCGCGCCAGCGTCGCCAGTTGCAGGCGCTGCGCGAGACCCAGGCGCAGACCAGCCAGTTGCTCGACCTGTCTCGCCGGTTGACGGTCGCCACCGACCGCCAAGCCATATTCAAGGCTGCCGGCCAGCACCTGGACGGCTGGCAGGACACCCAGGTGTGCTTGCTGGAGCGCAACGCCGAAGGCCAGTTGCAAGTGGCCAGTGGGGAAGTCCACACCTTCAGCGACACCGAACGGGCTGCTGCCGATTGGGCCTGGCAGCACGGGCAGGCTGCCGGCCACGGCAGCGATACCCTGCCAAATGGCCGCTGGTGGTGGTGGCCGTTGGCGGTGGACGATCAGCCTCTGGCGCTGCTGGGTGTGCGCCCGCGCACCGGACAGCCGCTCAGCGACCCGCGCCGGCGCCTGCTCACCGCCCTAGGCCAGCCACTGGCCCAGGCCTTGGCCCGCGCACGCCTGGCCGAACAGCTGGAAGCCGCACGCCTGCACGGCGAAACCGAGCAACTGCGCAGCGCCCTGCTGGCTTCCGTATCCCATGACTTGCGCACGCCGTTGACCGCCATGCGTGGCAGCATCGACAGCCTGCTGGCGTTGGGCGACGCGATCTCGGTTGAAGACCGCCGCGAGCTGCTGGAGGGCACCCGCAACGAGGCCGAACGCCTCGATCGCTACATCCAGAACCTGCTGGACATGACCCGCCTGGGCCATGGCGGCCTCAAGCTGGCCCGCGACTGGGTGGCCCCGGCGGACATCGTCGGCAGTGCGCTCAACCGCCTGCGGGTGGTGCTGGCGCCGCTGCGCGTGCACACTGACGTGCCGGCCGAGTTGCCATTGCTGTTCGTGCATGCGGCGTTGATCGAGCAAGCGTTGGTCAACGTGCTGGAAAACGCCGCACGCTTTTCGCCGGCCAATGGTCGGCTTGAGCTGCAGGTGGCCGTGCATGACGACCAGCTGCGCTTGACCGTCAGCGACCAGGGCCCCGGCATTCCTGAAGCCGACCGTGAGAAAATCTTCGACATGTTCTATACCGCCGCCCGTGGCGACCGCGGCGGGCAGGGTACCGGCCTGGGCCTGGCAATTTGCCAGGGCATGATCGGTGCCCATGGCGGGCAGATTCTGGTGGGCGAAGGCATCGATGGCCAAGGCACCAGCATCACTCTATGCTTGCCGCTGCCTCCTCAACCTGAAGCCGAAAGCGAAGCCCCATGAGCCAGTCCGCCACCCTGTTGGTCATCGATGATGAACCGCAGATCCGCAAGTTCCTGCGTATCAGTCTGGCCTCGCAAGGCTACAAGGTGCTGGAGGCTGCCACCGGTGCCGAGGGGTTGGCCCAGGCGGCACTGGGCAAGCCGGACCTGGTGGTGCTCGACCTGGGGCTGCCGGACATGGACGGCCAGCAGGTGCTGCGTGAATTGCGCGAATGGAGTGCAGTGCCGGTGATGGTGTTGTCGGTGCGTGCCAGTGAAGTGCAGAAGGTCGATGCGCTGGATGGTGGCGCCAATGACTATGTGACCAAGCCGTTCGGTATCCAGGAGTTTCTCGCGCGCGTGCGGGCTTTGCTGCGCCAGGTGCCACAAGCCGGCGGCTCGGAAGTGGCGGCCAGCTTTGGGCCGCTGACGGTGGATTTTGCCTACCGCCGGGTGACGCTCGACGGTGTGGAGGTGGCATTGACACGCAAGGAGTATGCGTTGCTGGCGCTGTTGGCCGGGCACCCTGGGCGGGTGATTACCCAGCAGCAGCTGCTCAAGGATATCTGGGGGCCTACCCATGCGGAGGATACCCACTACCTGCGGATCGTGGTCGGGCATCTGCGACAGAAACTGGGCGATGACCCCACGGCGCCGCGGTTCATCATTACCGAGGCGGGGGTTGGGTACAGGTTGGTAGCGCCGACAGCATAACCCGCTCCCTCAGCCCAAAGGGCTGGGCGGGCGCCTGCAGGGCAGGGACTCGCGCAAGGGGTATCAGGCCCTGGGTGGTTCCTTCTCGAACACCTGGCGCATGACTTCCAGGTAGCGGCGCGCGCCCAGGCCCAACGGGCGCGACTTGATCCAGATGATGTCTACCCACAAGCGCAGGCGGCTGGCCATGTTGTCGAAGCGCACCTCGGCCAGTGCACCCGAGGTTATCAGCGGTTCGACCAATGGCTGCGGCAGGTAGGCCCAGCCCAGCCCGGACTGCACCAGGTCCAGCGTGGCCAGGTAGCTGTCGGTCAGCCAGATGCGCCGGGACAGCACCATGCGCGGGTCCGATCCGGTGGCCTTGCCCGAGGCCACGATGATCTGCCGTTGTTCGGCAAAGGCCTCCTCCGGCAGTGGCGTACCGCTGTTCTGCCCGGCCGGATGGCGCGGTGACGCTACGGCCACCAGCAGTTGGCTGCCGGCTTCGAGGAATGACTCGCGCTCGTCGATGCCGGGCCGTTCGAACACCAGTGCCAACTGCACACTGCCGTCATGCAGCAGGCGAATGGCCTCGGTCTGGGTGGCCGAACGTACCTCGACTTCCAGGCTGGGAAATGCCTGGGCGAGGATTTCCAGTGGTTGGCTCCAGCGGCCGGTTTGCAACTCGGGCGCCATGGCGATGGTCAAGCGTTTTTCCAGGCCTTGGTGCAGTTGCAGGGCCTGGGCGTCGAGCAGGTTGAGCTGGCAGATCACCTGCCTGGCCTGGGGTTCAAGGGCCAGGGCCGCGCTGGTGGGCAGGGCCTTGCGCGTGGCCCGGTCGAACAGCGGCAGGTCCAGTTCGGCCTCGAGCTGGGCGATCGCCATGCTCACGGCTGAAGGCACACGGCCCAGCTTGCGGGCGGCGGCGGAGAACGAGCCGGCATCGAGCACCGCGAGGAAAATTGCCAAGGAGTCGCTGCTAAAGGCCATTGTCAGTAAACCTGATGATGATCATCTTTTATTGCTAAAAATTATGAACATTAATGCACCTGCAGGACAGTCCTCTCAATGGAGAAAAGCGTGCACAGACCAACCGCTTGGCATATCACCCACTGGAGTTCCGACCCGTTCAGCCTCGGGGCCTACAGTTCCTTGCTGCCAGGAGGGTTGCCGCAGCATCGAAGCGCCCTTGGCCATGTGCTGCATGGGCGCTTGGTCATTGCTGGAGAAGCCTGTAATGCCAGCGCTCCGGCAATGACTCATGGTGCGTGGAATGATGGGCTGCGCGCCGCCGAGGCAGCCGTGAGTGCCGGGGCGAGCAAGGTGATCGTGATCGGTGCGGGGTGTGCAGGCCTGGCTGCCGCTCAACGCTTGCGGGAAAGGGGTGTCGATTGCACGGTGCTGGAGGCGCGTGGGCGAACGGGTGGGCGCGCCCACACTGTCGAGTTGGGCGGCGTGAAAGCAGATGCAGGTGCGGCATGGCTTCAGCATTTTGCCGAGAACCCATTGGCCGCTGTTGCACTTCAACATGGCTTGGCTTGCGTCGAGACCGATTTCAGTTGTCCGCTTGCAGCAGCACGGGGCGGGGCGTTGCCGGATGTCGACGCCGCCTGGGATGCCTTGACCAGGCGTCTCGATCGGCAACAGCCTTTGTCTGACGCGATCAATGGCTATATGGCCACACTCGACCCCGCGCTCGCGCGTGCCACGCAGTTTGCCATCGACGCCAACCTTGTACTGGAAGCGTGTTTGCCCGTCGAGCAACTGTCGATCTGTGCCTTGGATGAGGAGGGGGTCGGGCATGGTGATCGTATGCTGCCAGGCGGCTACAGCGAGCTTGTTGACTTGCTGTCGAAGAACCTGGATATCCGCCTGGACAGTCCTGTCACCCACATCGACTGGTCGAGCGCGCGCGTCAAGGTGAATGACGAGGTATGCGACTTCTGCATTTGCACAGTCCCGGTGGGAGTGCTGAAAGCGTTGCACTTTGCCCCTGCGTTACCTGAAACACAGCAGGAAGCGCTGGCGCATCTAGGGATGGGCAAGCTGGAAAAAGTGATTCTGCAGTTCGATGAGCGATGGTGGCCGTGCTCACCCTCAGGCTACCTGCGCTGGTACGACGTACCCGCCAGTTGGGGGGAATGGCTGGACCTGACCGATGCTGTCGGCAAGCCCACCATTGCCGGGCTGATTGCCGCCGATGCGATCGAACGGCAGTTCACCGGGCGTACCGATGAGCAGGTGGCCATGGCCGCGTGTGAGGCATTGCAGGCGTGGGCCGCAGCCGTCGGGCCCACGCGTTGACACTTACAGGCCTTCGCCCAGCACTCGGTCAATGCTGTCGACAAAGTAGTCCACGCTCGCACGGCTGGTGCACATCGGTGGCTTGATCTTGAGGATGTTCAGGTAGTCGCCGGTCGGCTGCATGAAGATGCCCAGGTCACGCAGGCGATCGCACAGTACCATGGTTTCTTCGGTGGCCGGCTCCAGGGTGGTGCGGTCGCGCACCAGTTCCAGCCCCAGGTAGAAGCCCGAGCCATGTGCCGCGCCGGCCAGCGGGTGCTTGTCGACCAGCGCCTGCAGGCGTGCCTTGAAGTAGCGCCCGGTGTCGCGGGCGTTGTCCCACAGGCCTTCCTCCTGCATGACATCCAGCACCGCCATGCCGATGCGGCAGCTGACCGGGCTGCCACCGGCCGAGGAGAAGAAGTAGCCCTCGGCCTCCAGCGCCTCGGCGATTTCGCGACGGGTGATGACCACGCCCAGTGGTTGGCCGTTACCCATGCCCTTGGCCATGGTAATGATGTCCGGCACCACACCCTGTTCCTCGAAGCCCCAGAAGTACTCGCCCAGGCGGCCATAACCCACCTGCACTTCGTCGGCGATGCACACCCCGCCGCGGGCGCGGACCTTGGCATAGGCGTCGCGCAGATAGCCTGCAGGCAGTGAGATGCCGCCGGCATTGCCGTATACCGGTTCGCAGATGATGCCCGCCAGCTGACGGCCTCGGGCGTCGAGGTCGGCCAGCTTGGCGTCGACGTCTTGCAGGTAGTCGGCGGCGCTGTCGGCCCCGCGGAAACGACCGCGGAAGGTGTTCGGTGCTTCGACCGGGTGTACCCAGTCCGGGCGGGTTTCCAGAGCTTGCGGGTTGTCGGCGATCGACGTGGAGATGGCATCGGTGGCCACTGACCAGCCGTGGTAGGCCTCCAGTACGCTTAGCAGGTCGCGCCCGCCGCTGTAGGCCCAGGCCAGGCGAATCGCCAGATCGTTGGCCTCGGTGCCGCTGTTGACCATGAACACCCGGTCGAAACCTTCGGGGGCCAAGTCCAGCAGTCGTTCGGAGAATTCGGTGATCGCTGCGTAATGGAAACGCGAGTTGGTGTTCAGCAGCGACCATTGCCGCGCCGACTCGGCGACCATGCGTGGGTGGCCATGGCCCAGCACCGCGACGTTGTTGAGCATGTCCAGGTAGGAACGGCCCTGCATGTCGATCAGGTAGTTGCGCCAGCCGCGTTCAATGTGCGGCGGTTGCGCGTAGTAGTGCTTCTGCGAGCGGGCGAAGCTGGCATCGCGGCGGGCCAGTAGGGCTTGCGGATCGGGTAGCGGCTCGGCATCGCAATCGAAGCCCAATAATGCGGCTGGCGACGGGCACAGGGCCAGCCACGCAGCAGCCTGTGACGGCGTGGCGAAGAAGGGGGGCTGGATGCTGTTGTCCAGGCACAGTTGTACGCTGAGGCTACTGCCGCTGCTGCCCAGGGACTGGCCTTTTTCCACGGCCTGGCCATCTGTCGGCGCATCTTCCAGGCCCTGTAGCCACAAAGCCCAGTGTGCGGTGCGCAGGCAGCCCCGGCCATCGCCGTGACGCTGCCAGGTGCCGGCTGCCGGCGCTTGCACCTGGCTGCCGTTGGGCACATGCAGCTCGATGCCAAGGGCACAGGTGGCGGGCTCTTCGGGGCGGTCGATATGGGTTTGCGACAGGCGATATTGCCCGTGCAGGCTGCAGGCCGGGGCGGCCTGCGAGGTCAGCAGTTGCTGGTCGTAACCGGGTTGTTCCCAGTTGCCGGCCTCGAAGTGTTCGCTGAGTACCCCCAGGTCCACCCGTGTGACAGCCTGCCCGGCCAGCTCGGGGAGCAGGGGGGCGCAGCCGTTCAAGTCCGGCGCCGCGGGTTGCAGGCCCGCAGCCTGCAGAATGGCCGCCTCCATCAGGGCGAAAGGCACGGCGGTGGCCGTGTCGAAAATTTCCCATTCGTGGGCAATGTTGTCGCGGGTGTACTGGTTGCCCGGGTCGACGGTTAGCTGTTGTTCGCTGCTCAGTACCAGCACGGCAGCACGGTTCAGCACCAGCGGCCACAGGGCGCGCAGTTCGGCCTCGGTCAGCGGGTTGAGCGCCTGGTAGGCCTGCACGGCAGGCAGGATGCGCAGCGGGTCGCCCTCGGCGTGGTGCAACAGCGCAGCGCAGGTCACCGACAGGTCGGCGATACGCCAGGTGCGCAGCAGGTCGCCGAAATCGATTACGCCTTGCAGTTGCCATTGACGCTGGGCATCACGGGCCCACACGGTGTTGTCGTCGGTGATGTCCAGATGCACGGCCTGACTGGGCAGTTGATCGACCAGCGGCACCAAGCGCTCGTTGGCCTGTCGCGTGGCGTGTTCGATGCGGGCGCGCTGCCCGTTATCCTTCAGCACTGGCAGCAGGTGATCGATCAGTGCCCCGGCATGCTGCGGGTCCCATTGCAAGGTACGCGCAAGGCCTGGGTGATCGAAATGGGCAAGCGCCTTGTCCAGCTTCGCACAGAGCCCGCCCAGCTCGGCCATCAGGCGTGGTTCCATGTGCTTGAGACGGGTCAGCGGTTGGCCTTCGATGTAATCGAGCAGGCGCAGGCGCAGTGGTTGCGCGTCGATGTCCAGTTCCAGCAACACCATGCCGTTGTGGGCTGAGCGCACGGCGGGTACCGGCAAACCTTGATTGCGCAGGAAGGCCAGGGCGGCGTGCTGGGCTTCAAGCTCCAGCTGGGCGTAGCTGCCGTGGCAGGCCTTTAGCACATAGCCACCCTGCGGTGTGACCACGCGAAAGTTCAGGTCTTGCTGGCTGCCCAGTACCGAAAGGTTACCGGCAAGGCCGTAGTGGGCCTGCAGCACAGCGTGTGCCTGGGCTTCGCTCAGCGTTGGGCTGGGCAGGCCGGAGCGCTGGATCAGGGTGGCCAGGGCAGGGGAAGCGGGCTGGTGTTGTGGACTGGACATGGGCTCTACCGTGGGTACTGGGAGTTGACGGCGGAGAATTTATGCCCGATTCGGCTGATGATGGAAGACGATTATTGTCAGAAAAATTGATCACTGCCGCTTGATTCTGTTGGCGTGGCAAGCAGATGGGCTAATTTTCTCGGCTGCCTGGCCCGGCCCTTTCGCGGGCACGCCCGCTCCCACAGGTATTTGCAAGTCTTGAAGACTGTGGTGATCCCGTGGGAGCGGGCGTGCCCGCGAAAGGGTCGGCCCTCACAGTACATTAATCAACCTTGATGCGAAGTCCCGAGGTCATCATCAGGATCGAAGCGATGATTTGGGCTGCAGCTCCAACGCCTTATGCACCACGCTCGCGGTGCTCGATCTCAAACACGCCGCAAGAATCAAGACGAACACGCACCCTTTCCCTACTAACCCCCAACCTCTAAAAACGCCGCCTCCAGCAACTGTCGGGTATACGGATGCTGCGGCGCATGGAAGATCGCCTGCGCATCCCCTTGCTCCACCACCTGCCCATGCTTGATCACCATCAACTGGTGACTCAACGCCTTCACCACCGCCAGGTCATGGCTGATGAACAGGTAGGTCAGGTTGTACTTTTGCTGCAGGTTACGCAGCAATTCCACCACCTGGCGCTGTACGGTGCGGTCCAGTGCGGACGTGGGTTCATCCAGCAGAATCAGTGCTGGCTTCAACACCAGCGCCCGGGCAATGGCAATGCGCTGGCGCTGCCCACCAGAGAACTCATGGGGGTAGCGATGCCGCGTGCGCGGGTCCAGGCCTACTTCCTCCAGGGCCGCGATAATCGCCGCTTCCTGTTCCTGCGCGGTGCCAATGCCGTGAATGCGCAACCCTTCACCCACAATGTCCGCCACGCACATGCGCGGGCTCAGGCTGCCAAACGGGTCCTGGAACACCACCTGCATTTCCCGCCGCAGGGGGCGCACGGCTTTCTGGTTAAGCCCTTCGAGGTTCTGCCCATGAAAGCGAATGCCGCCCTGGCTGGAAATCAGCCGCAGGATCGCCAGGCCCAATGTGGACTTGCCCGACCCGGATTCGCCAACAATGCCCAGCGTCTGCCCCTGGGGCAAGCTGAAGTTGATCCCGTCCACCGCCTTCACATGGTCGACCGTGCGCTGCAGAAAGCCCTTCTTGATGGGGAACCAGACCTTCAGGTTATCCACCTCCAGCAACGGCGCGCCCACCGGGTTGTGCGCCGGCAGCCCGCTGGGCTCGGCATTGATGAGCATCTGCGTGTAGTGGTGCTGCGGGGCGCTGAACAGTGTGGCGCATTCAGCCTGCTCCACGATCTGCCCGTGCTGCATCACACACACACGATGGGCGATGCGGCGCACCAGGTTCAGGTCATGGCTGATCAGCAACAGGGCCATGCCCAGACGCGCCTGCAGTTCCTTGAGCAGCTCGAGAATCTTAAGCTGCACGGTCACATCCAGCGCTGTGGTCGGCTCGTCGGCAATCAGCAGTTCGGGCTCATTGGCCAGCGCCATGGCGATCATTACCCGCTGGCGCTGCCCGCCCGACAATTCGTGGGGCAGGGCCTTGAGGCGCTTGTGCGGCTCGGGAATGCCGACCATATCCAGCAGCTCCAGCGTGCGCGCAGTCGCTTCCTTGCCGGTCAGGCCCTTGTGCAGCAGGAGGATTTCGTTGATCTGCTTCTCGATGCAATGCAGCGGGTTGAGCGAGGTCATCGGCTCCTGGAAGATCATCGCAATGCGGTTGCCGCGAATGCGTTGCAGGGTCTTCTCGTTCTGCTGCAGCAAGTCCTTGCCTTCGTAGTGGATGCTGCCGCTGGGGTGGCGGGCCAGGGGATAGGGCAGCAGGCGCAAAATCGAGTGTGCGGTGACCGATTTACCCGAGCCACTTTCGCCCACCAGAGCCAGTGTCTCGCCTTTGCGAATATCGAAGCTGACGCCGCCCACCACCCGGTTGACCTGGTCCCCGGTCACGAACTCCACGGCCAGGTCCCGCACTTCGATCAGGTTCTGTTCACTCATGTCACTTCCTCGGGTCGAAGGCATCGCGGGCGGATTCGCCGATGAACACCAGCAGGCTCAGCATCAGCGCCAGCACGGCAAAGGCACTGATACCCAGCCACGGAGCCTGCAGGTTGGACTTGCCCTGCGCCACCAGCTCGCCCAATGAAGGCGAACCGGCAGGCAGGCCGAAGCCGAGGAAGTCCAGGGCGGTGAGGGTGCCGATGGCGCCGGTGAGAATGAACGGCATGAAGGTCATGGTCGAGATCATGGCATTAGGCAGGATGTGCCGGTACATGATCGCCCCGTTGCGCATGCCCAGCGCGCGGGCGGCGCGCACGTATTCCAGGTTGCGTCCGCGCAGGAACTCGGCGCGTACCACGTCCACCAGGCTCATCCACGAGAACAGCAACATGATGCCCAGCAACCACCAGAAGTTGGGCTGCACGAAGCTGGCCAGGATGATCAGCAGGTACAGCACAGGCAGGCCGGACCAGATTTCCAGAAAGCGTTGCCCGGTCAGGTCGACCCAGCCACCGTAGAACCCCTGCAGGGCGCCGGCGATGACGCCGATAATGGAGCTGGCTACGGTCAAGGTGAGGGCAAACAGTACCGAAATGCGGAAGCCGTAGATTACCCGTGCCAGCACGTCGCGGCCCTGGTCGTCGGTGCCCAGCCAGTTGTCCGCCGAAGGTGGGGCAGGCGCCGGGACACGCAGGTCATAGTTGATGCTCTGGTAGCTGAACGGGATGGGCGCCCACAGCACGAAGCTGTCTTTCTTCGCCAGCAGTTCGCGGATGTAGGGGCTTTTGTAGTTGGCTTCCAGTGGGAATTCACCGCCAAAGGTGGTTTCCGGGTAGCGTTTGAACGCCGGGAAGTACCATTCCCCGTCGTAACGTACGGCGATCGGTTTGTCGTTGGCGATCAGCTCGGCACCCAGGCTCAGCCCGAACAGAATCAGGAACAGCCACAGCGACCACCAGCCACGGCGGTTGGCCTTGAAACGCTCGAAGCGCCGGCGGTTGAGGGGGGACAAGGCCATGTCAGTGCTCCCGGCTGGCAAAGTCGATGCGTGGATCGACCAGGGTGTAGGTCAGGTCGCCGATCAGTTTCACCACCAGCCCTAGCAGGGTGAAGATGAACAGGGTACCGAAGACCACCGGGTAGTCGCGGTTGATGGCCGCCTCGAAACTCATCAGGCCCAGGCCGTCGAGGCTGAAGATCACCTCGATCAGCAAGGAGCCTGTGAAGAAGATGCCGATGAAGGCCGAAGGGAAGCCGGCGATCACCAGCAGCATGGCGTTGCGGAACACGTGGCCGTACAGCACCCGGGATCGGCTCAGGCCCTTGGCCTTGGCGGTGACCACGTACTGTTTGTTGATCTCGTCGAGGAAGCTGTTCTTGGTCAGCAGGGTCATGGTGGCGAAGTTGCCGATGACCAGCGCGGTGATCGGCAGTACCAGGTGCCAGAAGTAGTCCAGCACCTTGCCGGTGGTGCTCAGTTCGTCGAAGTTGTTGGAGGTGAGGCCACGCAGCGGGAACCAGTCGAAGTAGCTGCCACCGGCGAACAGCACGATCAGCAGGATGGCGAACAGGAACGCCGGGATGGCGTAGCCGACGATGATTGCCGAGCTTGTCCACACGTCGAAGTGGCTGCCGTGGCGCACGGCCTTGGCGATCCCCAGCGGGATCGACACCAGGTACATGATCAGCGTGCTCCACAGCCCCAGCGAGATCGAAACCGGCATCTTCTCGGCGATCAGGTCGATCACCTTGGCATCGCGGAAGAAGCTGTCGCCGAAGTCCAGTCGGGCGTAGTTCTTGATCATGATCCACAGGCGCTCGGGCGGCGACTTGTCGAAGCCGTACATGCGTTCGATTTCAGCGATCAGCGCCGGGTCCAGGCCCTGGGCGCCGCGGTAGTTGGAGCCGGCAACGGAAACCTCGGCGCCGCCACCTGCAATGCGGCTGGTGGCGCCTTCGAAGCCTTCGAGCTTGGCGATCATCTGCTCGACCGGGCCACCGGGAGCGGCCTGGACGATGATGAAGTTGATGATGAGGATGCCGAACAGGGTCGGAATGATCAGCAGCAGGCGGCGCAGGATGTAGGCCAGCATCTTAGTTGGCCTCGTCCGCAGGCGCTTCGCTGACCGCCGGGGTTACCTCGGGCTTGATCCACCAGGTGTCGATGCCGATGTCGTACTTGGGCGACACGTTCGGGTGGCCGATGTGGTTCCAGTAGGCCACACGCCAGGTCTTGATGTGCCAGTTGGGGATCACGTAGTAGCCCCACAGCAACACGCGGTCGAGCGCGCGGCAGTGGTCGATCAGGTTCTGGCGCGAGTCGGCGTTGATCAGCTGTTCCACCAACTGGTCGATGGCCGGGTCGCGCAGGCCAATGAAGTTGCGGCTGCCGGGGTTGTCGGCGGCGGCACTGGACCAGAACTCGCGCTGTTCGTTGCCCGGCGAGTTGGACTGCGGATAACCGCCGACGATCATGTCGTAGTCCCGAGAACGCAGGCGGGTGATGTATTGCGAAACGTCGACCCGGCGGATGTTCAGCTCGATACCGAGGTCGGCGAGGTTGCGTTTGAACGGCAGCAGGATGCGCTCGAACTCGGTCTGCGCCAGCAGGAATTCGATGCTTACCGGCTTGCCTTGGGCGTCGACCATCTTGTCGTCGACGATTTTCCAGCCCGCGTCCTGCAACAACTTGTAGGCCTGGCGCTGTTGCTCGCGGATCATGCCGCTGCCGTCGCTGACCGGGTTGTGGAAGACCTCGCTGAATACTTGCTCGGGCACTTTGCCGCGCAGTGGTTCGAGGATTTTGAGCTCGTTGGGGCTGGGCAGTCCGTGGGCGGCCATTTCCGAGTTGTCGAAGTAGCTGCTGGTGCGGGTGTAAGCGCCGTTGAACAGCTGTTTGTTGGTCCACTCGTAGTCCAGCAGCAGGCTCAGTGCCTGGCGCACGCGAACATCCTGGAACACCGGGCGGCGGATGTTGAAGATGAAACCCTGCATGCCGGTGGGGTTGCCGTTGGGAAGCTCCTCCTTGATCAGGCGACCCTCGCGCACGGCGGGCACGTCGTAGGCGGTGGCCCAGTTCTTTGCGCTGACTTCCAGGGCATAGTCGAACGCCCCGGCCTTGAGTGCTTGGAGGGCGACGGTGGTGTCGCGGTAGGAGTCGAAGGTCATGACATCGAAGTTGTAGAAGCCGCGGTTGATCGGCAGGTCCTTGGCCCAGTAGTCCTTGACCCGCTCGTAGCGCACCGAGCGCCCGGCCTTGACCTTGGCGACCTTGTACGGGCCACTGCCCAACGGGATCTCCAGGTTGCCGCGGTTGAATTCGCGATTTTCGTACCAGTGCTTGGGCAATACCGGCAACTGGCCGAGAATCAGCGGCAGTTCGCGGTTGTTGGTGTGCTTGAACTTGAACAGCACCTTCAGCGGGTCTTCGGCGACCACTTCGGCGACGTCGGCGTAGTACTGGCGGTACAGCGGGGCGCCGTCCTTGATCAGGGCGTTGAAGGTGAACACCACGTCGTCGGCGCGCATCGGATGGCCATCATGGAAGCGCGCTTCGGGGCGCAGGTAGAAACGCACCCAGCTGTTGTCCGGGGCCTTTTCGATCTTGCCGGCAACCAGGCCGTATTCGGTGAACGGTTCATCCTGGCTCTGGCGCATCAGGGTGTCGTAGATAATGCCGATATTCTCGGCCGCCACGCCTTTGTTGATGAACGGATTGAGGCTGTCGAAGCCGCCGAAGCTGGACTGGCGGAAGGTGCCGCCTTTGGGCGCGTCCGGGTTGACGTAGTCGAAGTGCTTGAAGTCGGCGGGGTACTTGGGTGGCTCATCGTAAAGGGTGAGCGCGTGCTGCGGCGCGGCCAGCGCGGGAAGGCTCAGGCAGGCGAGCAACAGGCTGCCTGCCAGCTGGCGCAGACGATGCGTTGGCGTCATTGGGCTTTCTCCGAAGTCTTGATCCACCAACTGTTCAGCCCAAGGGTGTAGGGCGGCGTGGTGACGAAGGCGAACCGGTTGCGGTAGGCCAGGCGATGGTTGTCGAGGTACCAGTTGGGGATCATGTAGTAGTGCCATGAGAGCACGCGGTCCAGGGCGCGGGCGGCGGCGACCTGGTCATCGCGGGTGCGGGCGGCGAGCAGGGTGTCGAGCAGGTGGTCGATCACCGGGTCCTTGACCCCAGCATAGTTCTTGCTGCCCTTTGTCGCGGCCTGGCTGGAATGGAAGTACAGCCACTGTTCGAGGCCGGGGCTCAGGGTCTGGTTCAGGGTCATCAGAATCATGTCGAAATCGAACTGGTCCAGGCGTTGTTTGTACTGGGCGCGGTCCACGGTACGCAAGCGCGCATCGATGCCGATGCTGGACAGGTTTTCGACATAAGGTTGCAGGATGCGTTCAAGGTTGGGGTTTACCAGCAGCAGTTCCATGCGTAATTGCTGGCCCTTGCTGTTGACCAGACGCTGGCCGTGCAGCTTCCAGCCGGCCTCGGCGAGCAGGCCCAGGGCCTGGCGAAGGGTCTGGCGGCTGATGCCCCGGCCATCAGTGTGGCTGACCTTGTACGGCTCGCTGAACAGCTTGGCGGGCAACTGGTCACGGAACGGCGCCAGCAGCAGCCACTCCTTGCCGGTGGGCAGGCCGCTGGCGGCGAACTCGCTGTTGGGGTAGTAGCTGGTCGAGCGGCGGTAGGCGCTGCTGAACAGCGCGCGGTTGGTCCACTCGAAGTCCAGCATCAGCCCCAGTGCCTGGCGTACCCGCGGGTCGCTGAACGCGGCCCGGCGGCTGTTCATGAACAGGCCTTGTGTTTGCGTGGGGATGCTGTGCGGGATTTGTGTCTTGATCACTTCACCCCGGCGCACGGCAGGGAAGTTGTAACCGTTGGCCCAGTTTTTTGCCTGGTGCTCGATATAGATGTCGAACTCGCCGGCCTTGAAGGCTTCGAAGGCCACCGTCGCGTCGCGATAGAACTCGTATTCCACCCGATTGAAATTGTACTTGCCACGGTTGACCGCCAGGTCTTTGCCCCAGTAGTTCTTCACCCGTTCGAACACCAGGCGTCGCCCGGGTTGTACCTGGGTGATGCGGTAGGGGCCGCTGCCCAAAGGGGGCTCGAAGGTGGTGGCCTTGAAGTCGCGCTTCTGCCAGTAGTGTTTGGGCAGCACAGGCATTTCGCCCAGACGCAGGATCAGGAGCGGGTTGCCGGCGCGTTTGAACACGAAGCGGATGCGTAGCGGACCGAGGATGTCTACCCGCTGCACTTCCTGCAGGTTGGTGCGGTAGATCGGGTGGCCATCCTTGAGCAGCGTGCGGTAGGAGAAGGCCACGTCAGCCGAGGTGATCCGCTGGCCGTCATGCCAGCGGGCTTCCGGGCGCAGGTTGAACACCACCCAGCTGCGGTCCTCGCTGTATTCCACCGAGCGGGCGATCAGGCCATAGCTGGAGGTCGGCTCGTCACCAGACGGGTCGTACTGGCCAGTGCCGACCATCAGTGGCTCGTTCAGCTCGCTGATGCCGTACTGCTGGAAATTGGGCGTGGTAATCGGGCTCGACCCCTTGAAAGTGTAGGGGTTGAGCGTGTCGAAGGTGCCAAAAGCCATGGCCCGCAATGTGCCGCCCTTGGGCGCTTGCGGGTTGACCCAGTCGAAGTGGGTGAAAGTGGCTGGGTACTTGAGCGTGCCGAACTGCGCGTATCCGTGGCTTTCGCTCACCATCGCGGCTACGGGAAAGCTCAAGGCCAGGCTGAGTGACAGCAGGAGGGGACGTATCAAGTCGGCATCCGATCCAGAGGCGTTGGGCTTTGATCGAGTACAGTAACAGCTTGGTGGGGTTGGAAAAAGAGAGGGGCTGGGGTTTTCCAGTGGCTGGGTTTTCAGGCCCATTCGCGGGCACGCCCGCTCCCACAGGTACGGCACCGGCTTTGAGGGCTGTGAAAAACCTGTGGGAGCGGGCGTGCCCGCGAATGGGCTGCAAAGCAGCCCCTGTAACGACTCAATGCCCGACGTAGACGGTCAGGGTCTGGCCTGGCTTGAGGGCGTGGCCGCTGCGTGGGTTCCAGCGCTTGAGGTGCTTCATTTTCACATTGAAGCGCTTGGCCACCAGGTACAGGGAGTCGCCCTTGCGCACCTTGTATTTGGTGGAGCGCTTTCCGGATGCTGCGACCCGGTTGCCGGCGGCGCTCGGTGCACTGCCACCGCGCAGGGCCAGAACCTGGCCAGCGCGCAGTCTGTTGCTGGACAAGCGGTTCCAGCGCTTGATGTCCTTGATCGACACACGGTTGGCCTTGGCGATGACGCTCAGGTTATCGCCACGCTTGACCCGGTAACTGCGTGCCCCCACCGGTGCCTTGGCTTCGGCCACGGCCCGGGCAAACGCTGCTTTCGGCGGTTGCAGGCTGACCAGTTGCTCCGGCTTGAGGTTGGACAGGCTGGCACTGAGCAGCTGCGCCTTGGCGGTGGGCACCAGCAGCTGTTTCGGGCCATCGACGGTCATGCGCTTCTTGAATGCCGGGTTGAGCTGGATCAGCTCATCCTCGTCGATGTTGGCAAAGGCCGCGACCCGGGTAAGGTCCAGGCGGTCTTTGATCGCCACCGCTTCGAAGTACGGTTCGTTGGCGATCGGGGTGAGATTGATACCATAGGCTTCTGGCGTGGACACCACCTGCGACAGCGCCAGCAACTTGGGCACGTAGTCGCGGGTTTCCTTTGGCAGCGGCAGGTTCCAGTAGTCGGTCGGCAGGCCGAGCTTTTCGTTGCGTTCGATGGCTCGGCTGACAGTGCCTTCACCGGCATTGTAGGCCGCCAGGGCCAACAGCCAGTCGCCGTTGAACATGTCGTGCAGGCGGGTCAGGTAATCCAGCGCGGCGTTGGTCGACGCGGTGACATCGCGGCGGCCGTCATAGAAGTTGGTCTGGCGCAGGTTGAAGTGACGACCGGTAGCTGGCATGAACTGCCACATGCCGGCAGCGCTGGCGCGTGAGTAGGCCATGGGGTTGTAGGCGCTTTCGATGGCGGGCAGCAGGGCCAGCTCCAGCGGCATGTCACGTTCTTCAAGGCGCTCGACGATGTAGTGCAGGTAGAGGCTGCCACGTTCCCCGGCGCTTTCTATGAAGGACGGGTTGCTGGCGAACCACAAACGCTGCTGCTCGATGCGCGGGTTGACGTCGATGGTGTCCTGCAGGGCGAAGCCCTGGCGCATGCGCTCCCAGACATCCTGCGGCGCCTGCTCGGCCGGCTTGACCAGCAGCGGTGAAGGTTTGTGCTTGATCCGCGCCTGGTAGTTGTGCGCGCGAACGCTATCGGATTCGTCGAGCTGACGGGTGCTCTGACAGCCCACCAGCGTGGCTGCCAGGGCCAGCGCGCTGATTTGAGCCAGACGCGTCAGGGCGGCGGAATGAGAGGTTCTGCGGCTACGGGAAGACATCGGCTGACACAGGTATCCGGGCGAAAAATTTCGGCGATTCTAGAAACCGCTCCGGCCCCGGTCAACCTTAGACCCTCACTTGCGATATATCTTGCGGTTATCAGAAGGTGTCCTTCCAAGACCTCAAGGCAGCAAAAACAGCGACATGCGAGGTGTTTGAATGTCCCTTCCACTCGTCTGCTTTTTGTTTAACTAATGTTTCAGAGGTACGCAGAAAGGGGTTGGTCAGGCGCTCCAGGCCGATCGTCGATGGCAAGCTGATGCGATTTTCGGCGCGCAATCGGGTAACGTCCTCGAACCGTTGCTGAACGTGCGGGTTGGTCGGTTCGACAGCCTTGGCGAAGCGCAGGTTGCTGAGGGTGTATTCATGGGCGCAGTACACTTCTGTCTGCGCTGGCAGGGCCGCCAGGCGGGCGAGGGCGGGCTGCATCTGTTCGGGTGTACCCTCGAACATGCGCCCGCAACCGGCGGCGAACAGGGTATCGCCACTGAACAGGATGGGCGTCGCTGGCTGGTCGCTGAAGAAGGCGATATGCCCCAGGGTATGGCCGGGTACCGCGAGTACCTGAAACGTCACACCCAGCACGTCCACCCTGTCGCCTTCGTCCAGGGCCAGTTCGCGTCCGGGAATGCGTTCGTTGGCGGGGCCACAGACCCGTGCGCCGGTCAATTGCCTGAGCCGTTCCACACCGCCGACATGGTCATTGTGGTGGTGGGTGACGAGGATGTCGCTCAGCACCCACTCGGGGTTGGCAGCCAGCCAGCGCTCCACCGGGCCGGCATCGCCCGGGTCGACCACCGCGCAACGGCGTTTGGCAGTATCCTGTAACAACCAGATGTAGTTGTCGGAGAAAGCGGGGAGAGCATCGATCTGTATCATGGTGCGGATCCGATTCACCTAGCGTGGCACATGAGGGCATCTTAGCCGCGATGGCGCGGTGGGAGAACCTTCGAGGGAGAGCGCAATGACCGACCAAGCCTTTGCCCAGGCCGACCCGGACTGGGTCGAGCTGATCAGCCTGGCCCGTGAGTGGTTCAACGGCCCACTTGGGCAACTGATGCTCAAGGAGGAGGACAAACTGCTGGAAGAAGAGCTCGGGCGCTTCTTTGGCGGTTATCTCGTCCATTACGGGCCCTGCGCCGAGCCACCGCCCAGAGCCCCCCAGGTACAGCGTAACGTGCGCCTTGGTGCGCCGTTGCCGGGTGTGGAGATTGTCTGCGAGGAGCAGGCCTGGCCGTTGAGCGAGCACGCTGCCGACGTGGTGGTGCTGCAGCATGGCCTGGACTTCTGCCTGTCGCCCCATGGCCTGCTGCGCGAGGCCGCCAGTGCCGTGCGCCCGGGCGGGCACCTGCTGATCGTGGGGATCAACCCGTGGAGCAGCTGGGGTATGCGCCATTTCTTCAGTCACGGTGCTCTGCGCAAGGCGCGCTGCATCTCGCCGTCACGGGTGGGCGACTGGCTCAACCTGCTGGGCTTCGCGCTGGAGAAACGCCGCTTCGGGTGCTATCGTCCGCCGCTTGCCTCACCGGCCTGGCAGCAACGCCTTGAAGGCTGGGAACGACTGGCCTGCGGCTGGCAGGGCTTTGGTGGCGGGGTGTACCTGCTGGTGGCGCGCAAGATGGTGGTGGGCCTGCGGCCATTGCGCCCGGAGCGCCGTGAACCGATGGGCAAGCTGCTGCCGCTGCCGCTGGCCAAGGTCAACCGAACGGCGGCCAACCCTGATACCGAAAAGCACTGAACATGAGTGGTACATGAGCGAAAGCATCGAAATGTTTACCGATGGCGCCTGCAAGGGCAACCCCGGCCCGGGTGGCTGGGGCGTCCTGATGATCTACAAGGGCGTCGAGAAGGAACTGTGGGGTGGTGAACGCGAAACCACCAACAACCGGATGGAGCTGATGGCTGCTATCCAGGGGCTGATGGCGCTGAAACGCGAATGCGAAGTGGTGCTGACCACCGACTCGCAATACGTGATGAAGGGCATCAACGAATGGATGGTCAACTGGAAGAAGCGCGGCTGGAAGACCGCGGCCAAGGAACCGGTGAAGAATGCCGACCTGTGGCAGCAGCTCGATGAGCAGGTCAACCGCCACAAGGTGACCTGGAAGTGGGTGCGCGGCCATATCGGCCACCCCGGCAACGAACGCGCCGACCAACTGGCCAACCGCGGGGTCGATGAGGTGCGCGCCCAGCGTTGAGCTGGGGTACAATCGCAGTCTTTGTAACTGATGCAAGTTGGAGCGCCTGCGTGGAGCAGCAGCAAGATAAGCGGTTCGTCATTCTCGATACCGAAACCACGGGTATGCCGGTTGGCGAAGGCCACCGGATCATCGAGATCGGCTGTGTCGAGGTCATCGGCCGGCGTCTGACCGGGCGGCACTTCCACGTCTACCTGCAGCCAGACCGCGAGAGTGACGAGGGCGCGATCAACGTTCACGGCATCACTGATGCCTTCCTGGTCGGCAAACCACGCTTTGGCGATGTCGCCGAAGAGTTCTTCGACTTCATCCAGGGTGCCACGCTGGTCATCCATAACGCGGCGTTCGACGTTGGCTTCATCAACAACGAATTCGCCTTGCTGGGCCAGCAGGATCGCGCTGACATTTCGCGGCACTGCACCATTCTGGACACCCTGCTGCTGGCACGTTCGCGCCACCCGGGGCAACGCAACAGCCTGGATGCGCTGTGCAAACGCTACGACATCGACAACTCAGGCCGTGAGTTGCACGGCGCACTGCTCGACTCGGAACTGCTGGCTGACGTTTACCTGGCCATGACCGGTGGCCAGACCAGCCTGTCGCTGGCTGGCCATGGTGCAGATGCAGAGGATGACGGGCAGGGGGCTGGCGGCAGCGAGATCCGCCGGATTGTCGGGCGTACGCCGGGTCGGGTGATCATGGCCAGCGCCGAGGAACTGGAGGCGCATGCCGAGCGTCTGGCGGCCGTTGCCAAGTCGGCGGGTGGGCCTTCGCTGTGGCAGACCCTGACTGAGACACCAGCCGGCTGATCTTTCGCCCTGCAACAGGAGTGGAGATCGTTGTAGGAGCGGGTTTACCCGCGAATACGGTGGTGGCTGCGGCGGTGAGTGGCGGGGGGCAGATTGGCCAGCAGGCCCGGCCCTTTCGCGGGTAAACCCGCTCCTACGACGCCTGTGTCCAGTCACCGACCGGTGTCCACGTAGGGGCGGGTTCACCCGCGAAAGGACCAGTACAGGCAATACAAGGCTCAACTACCCTGAAATGGACGCCATGTCCTTTTGAGGTAGCCGCCTGATGTACAAGGACCTCAAGTTCCCGATCCTCATCGTCCACCGCGCCATCAAGGCCGACAGTGTTGCTGGCGAGCGCGTGCGGGGTATTGCCGAGGAACTGCGCCAGGATGGCTTTGCCATTCTTGCCGCAGCCGACCACGCCGAAGCGCGCCTGGTCGCCGCCACCCACCATGGCCTGGCCTGCATGCTGATTGCCGCCGAAGGCGCTGGCGAGAACACCCACTTGCTGCAGAACATGGCCGAGCTGATCCGCCTGGCCCGTCTGCGTGCACCCAGCCTGCCGATCTTTGCCCTGGGCGAGCAGGTGACCTTGGAAAATGCCCCCGCCGAAGCCATGAGCGAGCTCAACCAGCTGCGTGGCATCCTTTACCTGTTCGAAGACACCGTGCCGTTTCTCGCCCGCCAGGTGGCGCGTGCCGCACACACCTACCTCGATGGCTTGCTGCCGCCGTTCTTCAAGGCGCTGGTGCAGCACACCGCGCAGTCCAACTATTCCTGGCACACCCCGGGCCATGGTGGCGGTGTGGCCTATCATAAAAGCCCGGTAGGCCAAGCCTTTCACCAGTTCTTCGGGGAAAACACCCTGCGCTCGGACTTGTCCGTTTCCGTACCGGAGCTGGGTTCGCTGCTTGACCACACAGGCCCACTGGCCGAAGCCGAGGCCAGGGCGGCGCGCAACTTCGGCGCCGACCACACCTTCTTCGTCATCAATGGCACCTCCACGGCCAACAAGATCGTCTGGCACGCCATGGTCGGCCGTGACGACCTGGTACTGGTGGACCGCAACTGCCACAAGTCGGTGGTGCACGCAATCATCATGACGGGGGCCATCCCGCTGTACCTGTGCCCGGAGCGCAACGAACTGGGCATCATCGGCCCGATCCCGCTCAGCGAGTTCAGCTCCGAGGCGATCGCTGCGAAGATCCAGGCCAACCCCCTTGCCCGTGATCGTGGGCGGCGCATCAAGCTGGCGGTCGTGACCAACTCCACCTACGATGGGCTGTGTTACCACGCCGGGCTGATCAAGCAGACCCTGGGTACCAGTGTCGAGGTGCTGCACTTCGACGAGGCCTGGTTCGCCTATGCGGCGTTCCACGACTTCTTCACCGGGCGCTACGCCATGGGCACCGCCTGCGCGGCAGACAGCCCGCTGGTGTTCAGCACCCATTCCACCCACAAACTGCTGGCGGCGTTCAGCCAGGCCTCGATGATTCATGTGCAGGACGGTGCCAGGCGGCAACTGGACAGGGACCGCTTCAACGAAGCGTTCATGATGCACATCTCTACCTCGCCGCAATACAGCATTCTCGCCTCGCTGGATGTGGCGTCGACCATGATGGAAGGGCCGGCCGGGCGCTCGCTGCTGCAGGAGATGTTCGACGAAGCGTTGAGCTTTCGTCGTGCCCTTGCCAACCTGCGGGAGCACATTGCCGCAGAGGACTGGTGGTTCAGCATCTGGCAGCCGCCAAGTGCCGAGGGCATCCCCCGTCTGGTCGCGCAGGACTGGTTGCTGCAGCCAGGGGCGCAATGGCATGGGTTTGCTGAAGTGGTGGCCGATTATGTGCTGCTCGACCCGCTGAAAGTGACCTTGGTAATGCCGGGCCTGAGCGCAGAGGGTGTGCTGGGCGCGCGCGGCATCCCGGCGGCGGTAGTCAGCAAGTTTCTCTGGGAGCGCGGGCTGGTGGTGGAAAAAACGGGCCTGTACAGCTTCCTGGTACTGTTTTCCATGGGCATCACCAAGGGCAAGTGGAGCACCCTGCTCACCGAGCTGCTGGAATTCAAGCGCCACTATGACGGCAACACCCCGCTCAGCAGTTGTCTGCCGAGCGTGGGGGCTGCCGACGCCTTGCGCTACCAGGGCATGGGCCTGCGCGACCTGTGCGACCAGTTACATGATTGCTACCGCGCCAATGCCACGGCCAAGCAGCTGAAGCGGCTGTTCACCCGTTTGCCGGAGGTGGCCGTAAGCCCGGCCCAGGCCTATGACAAGATGGTGCGTGGGGAGGTAGAGGCGGTGCCGATCGAGGCACTGCTGGGGCGTGTGGCAGCGGTGATGCTGGTGCCGTACCCGCCTGGGATCCCGTTGATCATGCCGGGTGAGCGGTTCACCGAGGCGACCCGCTCGATCCTGGACTACCTGGCATTTGCCCGGGCATTCAACCAGGGCTTTCCCGGGTTCGTCGCCGATGTGCACGGCCTGCAGAACGAAGGGGGCCGCTACACCGTGGATTGCATCACGGAATGCGTGTGATCTCGACACCGGAGCGTGCCAGCTCGAAACGGTTTTCACCCAGGTGGTTGACCTTGTCGCCGATGGCCAGGCGGTAGGTGGTGATGGGGGCGCCCAGCGTGCTGCCATCGAGTTGCAGGGTGGACTCCTGGAACTCGTGCACGGGGTAGATGCGGCCTTCGGCGTCACGGGCGTGGAATTGGCCGACCATTACTGCTGCCATTTGGGTGGAAACCTCTGAATTACGTAGGAAATGTATGAAGGCATAGACCGTGAAACAGACTCGGAAGTTTTCGCCTTGCGGAAAAAAAACCAAAGCAACGAGGAGCGGTCATCTATAACTACAACGTCTCTTTACCCCGCAAAGGTTGGAATTGCCATGAGCCAGGTGTATTCGGTAGCAGTCGTCGTCGGTAGCTTGCGCAAGGAGTCCTACAACCGCAAGGTCGCCCGCGCACTTTCGGAGCTGGCGCCGTCCAGCCTTGCCCTGAGGATCGTCGAGATTGGCGACCTGCCGCTGTACAACGAAGATATCGAAGCCGAGGCACCGCCGGAAACCTGGAAGCGTTTTCGCGATGAGATCCGCCGCAGTGATGCGGTGCTGTTCGTCACCCCGGAATACAACCGCTCGGTGCCGGGCTGCCTGAAAAATGCCATCGATGTGGGCTCGCGGCCTTACGGGCAAAGTGCCTGGAGCGGCAAGCCGACGGCGGTGGTGAGTGTGTCGCCGGGGGCTATTGGGGGCTTTGGCGCCAACCATGCGGTGCGCCAGTCGCTGGTGTTTCTCGACATGCCCTGCATGCAGATGCCCGAGGCTTACCTTGGCGGGGCGGCGAGCCTGTTCGAGGATTCCGGCAAGCTCAACGACAAGACGCGACCGTTCTTGCAGGCGTTCGTCGACAGGTTTGCTTCCTGGGTGAAATTGAACAGGGCGGTCTGAACCCCGAATCATGCTGTGCAGCGCCCCCCGTAGGAGCGGGTTTACCCGCGAATGCGTCATTGAATTTGCCGACGCATTCGCGGGTAAACCCGCTCCTACCCGTCAGCGGAAGCTGTACGAAACCCCCGCATATACGCCAAACCCTTCGCCCGGTGTCGAACGGGCATTGTCCTTGCCGGCGTCGTTGTAGGCCGGCGTCACGGTCGCTGCATAGCGCTGGTTGGTCAGGTTGCGCAGGTCCAGCCAGGTCTGCCAGTCCTGCTTCGGTGAGTCCCAGCCAACGCGCGCGCCGAGCAAGGCATATTCATCTGCGTGGTAGCTGTTGGCGTAGTCCACTTGCACCTTCGAGGCCATTTGCGTGTTGACCCCGGCATAGAAGCCGCTCGGCCAGTCATAGCGCAACTCGGCCTGATAGTAGTGCATGGGGATGCCGGGCAGACGGTTGTCGCCAAATGTGTCGTCATCACGGTAGTGGAAGTCGCTGAAGGTGTAGGCCTGGCGCAAGCTCAGCTTGCCAGTGCCCGCGCGTTCCCACAGGGTGCTGTCGAGGCCGGCTTCAACGCCTTGGTGCACGGTAGCGCTGGCGTTGAATTCCGAGGTGAAATTCGGCACTACCTCAACGGCCAGCAGTTCGTGGCGCACTTGCGAGTAGTACCAGGCCAGGTCCCAGCGGCCGAGCGCCGAGTCGCCACGGGCGCCCAGTTCCAGAGTGGTGGCTGTCTGGTTCTGCATCTCGATCGGCTGGATCTGCTTGCCGCCTGTGCTGGGCGCGCTCCAGATCAACGACCACGGGTGTGGCGGCTCTACCGAGCGGCTCAGGTTGCCGTACACCTGCAAGTCCGGGCGGATGTCGTAGCGCAGCCCCAGGCGGGGCGCATAGTCCCAGTCATGCATGCTCACCTTGCCGCCTTCAGCGGGGTAGGTCACGTCACTTTCGCGGCGTGTGTAGATCATGGCCAGGCCGGTGCTCAGCCACAGGTTGGGGACCAGTTCCAGGTCGTTGCCAACATGCAGCACGGTGTCCGAGCCCTGGTAGGTGAAGTCACGGGTGCGCTCGCCGAACACATCGCCATTGCGGGTAAATTGCGAAGCGCCGCTGTTGGGCAGGTGCTTGGTGGTACGCCAACCGACGGTGGTCTTGCTCTCGTGGCCGAACAGTGTGTCGCGGCGGAAATAGTTCAGCGTACCGCTGACATCGGTGTAGGCGACCTTCAGGCGCATCGGGCCCTCGCGCAGGTCCATCGGGTAGTCGTGATAGACCAGGCCGGCTTCCAGGCGCGCCTCGTCGTCGAGGTAGAAGGTGGTCTTGTTGCCCATCCAGGTGCTGCCTGGCTGCGGGCGACTGTCGTCGCGGGCCAGATAGGTCGGGTTGGCTGCACGCGGGTGGTGCTTGATCTGGTCTTTGGTCAGGCGCCCGGGCAGTTCGTTTTCAGTTTCCCGGTAGCGCAGGTAGAAGCGGGTTTCCAGGTTGGGGTTGAAGCGGTAACCGACATTGGCGGCAATGCCCTTGGCGCTGCCAGTGCTGTGCGCCTGGTAGCCGTCATATTCCGAATCGGTCAGGGCCACGTAATAGTCGAGATTGCCCAGCACCTGGCCCGAGCTGATGTGCCGGTGCTGGTAGCCGCGGCTGCCGACCTCGTAGCGCACTTGCAGTGCAGGCGCGTCGTAGCCGGTGTGGGTGACATAGTTGATGGCACCGCCCAAGGCCAGGGCGCCTTGGTCGAAGCCATTGGCGCCACGCAGCACTTCGGCACGGCTCAGCCAAAGCGGTTCGAACAATTCGTAAGGTGTGCCGCCCGGGCCGGTCAGCGGCAGGCCGTCGAACATCGTGTAGACACCGGAACCATGCGCCCCCGGCGCACGGTTGAGGCCCGAGCCGCGTATCGACAGCTTGATGCCATCGTTACCTGCCGATTGGGCGAACACCCCTGGCTGGTAGGCCAGCACGTCTTGGTTGCTGGCCACTCGGCCTTGCCCCACGCGCTGCATGTCCACCAGGTTGCTGGCTCCCGGTATTTCACGCAGGCGCTCGCCGGCTGCCGTCAGCTCGTTCTGCTCCTCATCGGTGATCAGCACCCGGCCCAGTTCGACCGCGGATGCCCCCAGGGCGGGCTGGGTGGCAGCCAGTGCCGCCAGCAGACCGAGGCAGGATGAGAGGGGTAAATCGGAACGCATTGTACGACTCCAGGCGAAAGGCGAATGGACAACGGCGTTGAGACGAGCGGAATGCGGCTGGGAGCACGCAGAAAGTCAGCAAATCGTGCGCATCCTTCGTCATACGGTCTTGTACGAAAGTTCTTTACAAACCACGGCGGTGGAGGCGGGTGGCCTGTGCTTCGTAAGGTGACTGCAGGTAGGCAGTAATGCCCCGCTCAATCACCCGTGGAGTTCAAACATGACTGACAACGCTCGACACTCGCAGCAACCCCTGGCGGACGCCCCGGTTCGCCTGACGCCACGTGAACAGCAAGTGCTGTTGTGGTGTGCTTATGGCAAGAGCTCGTGGGAGATCGGCCAGATCCTTGAATGCAAGGAGTCGACGGTGAATTTTCACGTGTCCAACATCCTGCGCAAATTTGAAGTGCCTACCCGGGTGGCCGCTGTGATCAAGGCCATTCGCTACGGCATGCTGGCCGAGCAGTAAGGGGGTAGCGCATGAGCAACGATCCACGGCTACCGCGCTTTGCCGATTGCCATGATCCGTTTTGGCCACGGGTCGACCTGGGCAGGTTGCGGGAGCACCTGCAACTGCCGCGATCTGTCAGTGAAGCTGCATTGGAAGTGGCCGCGCGTTGCGCTGCCATCGAGGCAGCACGCGAATTCGCCCGCTGGCGGTCAGTACTGCGAGAGCGGGGCTACAAGCGCCTCGAGGATGTGGCCGGTCATGATCATGGGCGGGCCTTGCGGGTGTGCTACATCCGTTTTGTCGAAGCGGCGGTCATGTATAGCCTGGGTTCAACCGCCTGTCTGCCTGTTCCGCGCGGAGGGCAAGTGCATGCCTGAGCTATCAGTTTTTGACAACCTGGCCCAGGCATTGGTGGCGTTCCTGGGTGTGGATGGCGATGTCCTGTTCGCCGCGCTGCTGGGAGCATTGTTGGTGAGTGCGGCACGCGATCGATTGATCACCAGTGAGGCCAGGCGCCTGACGCTGGCCAAGAAACTGCTGCTGCTATTCGTGACCGTGGGCGTGGGCCATTTGTTCGAGCCACTGGTTTCGTCATTGGTGCCATTGCTGACCCGGGGCATGGCGGCATTCGTGGCCGCTGTGGTGGTGATCCCCATCAGCCTCAAGGTCATGGTCTGGCTGGATACACTCGACCCGCGCGAGCTCATCCAGCGCTGGCGCCGTCGGGGTTAGCCATTGGCTGCGCCGCCGAGTTCACTCAATTGCTGTTCCAACTGCTGGATGCGCTGCTTGTCCTTGATGAACAGCAGGATGGCCTGGCGATCGCTGTGCGAGAGCGTGCGCAGCCGTTCGAGCATTTCGCACTCCCAGCCCGCATCATCTGGGACGGCGGCGTTGTGCCCGGCCTGACCCAGCAATAGCCAGTCCAGTGAGCATGCATGCTTTTTGGCAGCGTCTATGCAAAGTGAGTAAGGAATGCTTTCGCGAACCTTCCAGCTGCTCAGCGTTTGCGGGCTGACCGACAGCGCGCGTGACAACTCGGCATCAGTTTGTGCGCCAGTGAGAAGTTTAAGGCGCGTGAGCACCGCAGCAAGTCCGTGAGTACTCATAACAAATATCCATGACTGGTTTAATGATATTCCATGGGCTTAAACTACTCGTTATGAATACAGCCCTGCGTTTTAAGGAGCACTTCTGCAATGAGAACTATCAAATTGAAGAATACACCCACAGTTGCAGCCAATACTGACACACAGGCTAGCCTGGGCAATGCTAGCAGGTACTTGCCGTGAGTACTTACAAGCTGGTTTGCCCGCATTGCCATAGCCGGATGCGCATACGTACTAGCGAAGGGCGCCATATTTTCCTGCGAATCGCTTATTTGCAATGCACCACCGAGGCGTGTGGCTGGTCAGTGCGCGCCGAATTCGAAATGACCCATGAACTCTCCCCCAGCGGCATGCCCAACCCGGAAGTGTACCTGCCTTCGGCCAATGGTGATTTGCGCAAGGCCGCCTTGCCGGGGGCAGGCCAGGGCAGCCCGAGTGAGTGAGGCACCATTGGGCGCAGGTAGCAAAACGTGCAGATAAAAAAACACCCCGCCTAGGCGGGGTGTTTTCTGTTACCGGGGCTGCCGGGGTGATCAACCGATCAGTTGCAGGCCCGCTTGCTGAACCATTTCCAGCAGGGGCTGCGGGTACACACCCAGTACGAAAGCGAGAATGGCGATAGCCAGCAGCATGACGCCGCCGGTGCGCTGTTCCCACTTGAGCGGGGCGTCGTGACGACGCAGGTTCGGCTCGACCAGGTACAGGGTAACCATGACGCGCAGGTAATAGTACACGCCGATGGCGCTACCGATCACCAGCGCACCGACCAACCACCACAGGTGCGATTCGACGCCGGTGGCGATGATGTAGAACTTGCCGATGAAGCCGGCGGTCAGCGGGATACCCGCCAGCGACAGCATCATCACGGTCAGTACCGCTGTCAGGTAGGGGCGGCGCCAGAACAGGCCGCGGTACTCGTACAGGGCATCGGCGTCACGGCCGCCGTATGGCGAGGACATCAGGGTGATGACGCCGAAGGCGCCCAGGCTGGTGATCACGTAGGTGACCAGGTATACGCCCATGGCTTCCAGGGCCAGGCCTTTGCTGGCGACCAACGCGATGACCAGGTAACCGAAGTGGGCGATGGACGAGTAACCCAGCAGACGCTTGAGGTTGCTCTGGGTCAGCGCCAGCAGGTTACCAATCAGGATCGAGGCTACGGCAATCACCGCCAGTACGGTGCTGAGCACGCCGCTGCTGGCAGCAGGTGAGAGCATGAACAGGCGTACGACAACGGCGAATACTGCCACCTTGCTGGCGGTTGCCAGGAACGCGGCGACCGGCGCTGGAGCGCCTTCGTACACGTCCGGGGTCCACAGATGGAACGGTACCAGCGACAGCTTGAAGGCCAGGCCGACCAGCATCATGCCAAGGCCCAGTTGGGCCACCAGGCTTGGCATGCTGGTGGTAGCCAGGGCCTTGCCGATCTGGTCGAAGCTCAGGCTGCCAGCGTCGGCGTACAGCAGGGCCATGCCGAACAGCAGGAAAGCCGAGCCTGCGGCCGACAGCACCATGTACTTGATGCCGGCTTCCAGCGATCGCTTGTTGAAGAAGGCATACGCCACCAGGCCGTAGACCGGTACCGACAGCAGTTCCAGGCCGATGAACAGGCCGGCCAGGTGGTTGGCGCTGACCAGCACCAGCCCACCGAGAGCCGACATCAGCAGCAACAG
Source organism: Pseudomonas sp. BP6 (assembly GCF_017875935.1). NCBI lineage: Bacteria > Pseudomonadati > Pseudomonadota > Gammaproteobacteria > Pseudomonadales > Pseudomonadaceae > Pseudomonas > Pseudomonas sp. BP6. The sequence goes on along the minus strand of NZ_JAGINI010000001.1, from coordinate 3,345,003 downwards.
GTACAGTTCTTCACGGTTGCCCGGGAAACCCTTGGAACCCTCGCCGAGGTAGGCGTGGGCGAGGGTGACGCAGGCCAGCGTCGCTATGAGGATGATCGCCATGTACAGGCAGGCGAACTTGTCGATGGTGATCAGCGAGGTGACCGCCAGCGGCGCGACCTTCAGCGCCGGCAGGAGCGACAGCAGGGCCAGGTTCAGGCCCACGGTGGACAGCAGGAAGGTCTGCGAGTGGTTGCGCTTCCAGGCGATCGCCAGCATCACCACCACCGTGGTGATGGTGGTGATCAGCATCGGCGCCAATGCGATGAAGTGTTGAGTGGTGAATTCCATAGCGCTCTTACCGGGCCGAAGCGAGTTGAGTGAAAGCGGATCCGAGCCACTGCTGCACACCACTCATGGTGGCGGCAGAGGTGTCGAGGAACGGCTGCGGATACACGCCCAGCAGGATCAGCAATACCGCCAGACCCAGAACCATGATCAGTTCGCGACTGTCCATGCCGGCCAGCACGGTGTCGGCCTTGGCCGGGCCGAAGTAGGCACGGTGGATCATGATCAGCGAGTAGACAGAACCGAACACCAGGCCAGTGGTGGCGATCACGGTGATCCACGGTACGTGCACGAAGCTGCCGATCAGGATCAGGAACTCGCCGACGAAGTTGCCGGTGCCTGGCAGGCCCAGCGATGCCGCTGCGAAGAACAGGCTGATGGCCGGCAGGTAGGCGATGCGGTGCCACAGGCCACCCATCTGACGCATGTCACGGGTGTGCAGGCGCTCGTACAGTTGGCCGGACAGGATGAACAGCGCCGCAGCCGACAGGCCGTGGGCCAGCATCTGGATCACCGCACCTTGCAGGGCTTGTTGGCTGCCGGAGTAGATACCGATCAGCACGAAGCCCATGTGCGAGACGCTGGAGAAGGCGATCAGGCGCTTGATGTCGGTTTGTGCGAAGGCCAGGAAGGCACCGTAGAAGATACCGATCAGGCCCAGGGTCATGGCGATCGGCGCGAACTCGGCCGAGGCGTTCGGGAACAGCGGCAGGGCGAAGCGCAGCAGGCCGTAGGCCGCAGTCTTCAGCAAGATACCCGCCAGGTCCACCGAGCCTGCAGTCGGTGCCTGGGCGTGAGCGTCAGGCAGCCAGGAGTGGAACGGCACCACCGGCAGCTTCACCGCGAAGGCGATGAAGAAGCCCAGCATCAGCACGTATTCGATACCGGCTGGCAACTCGGCCTTGAGCAGGTCGCTGTAGTTGAAGGTGAGCACGCCAGTGGTGTTGTAGTTGACCAGCACCAGGCCCAGGATCGCCACCAGCATGATCAGGCCGCTGGCCTGGGTGAAGATGAAGAACTTGGTCGCCGCGTAGATCCGGGTCTTCTTGCCATCTGCCGAGCTGTGACCCCAGAGCGCGATGAGGAAGTACATCGGCACCAGCATCATTTCCCAGAAGAAGAAGAACAGGAACAGGTCCAGGGCCAGGAACACACCGACCACGCCGCCGAGGATCCACATCAGGTTGAGGTGGAAGAAGCCGACGTGGCGCTGGATCTCTTTCCAGGAACACAGCACCGACAGCACACCGAGCAGGCCGGTGAGCAGGATCATCAGCAGCGACAGACCGTCAAGGGCCAGGTGGATGCTGATGCCGAAGCGCTGGATCCACTGGAGCTTGTATTCCAGGGCCCAGGCCGGTTCGGCGCCCGGGGCTGGAGCGAGGGTGTAGTCACCGGTACCCCACAGCCACAGGCCGATGCCAAGCAGCAGGGACATGGTCAGCAGCGCGATCCAGCGCGGCAGGGTGGCGCCGAAGCGCTCACCCAGCCAGCACAGGAAGCCGCCGATGAAGGGGATCAGGATCAGCCAAGGCAAAATCATGACGGGTTGGTTTCCTTTGGCAAAGTCGCAAGATTCATAGTCATACCGCAGCCACTACCACAGCACCGAGCACCAGCACGGCACCCACGGCGATAGAGGCGGTGTACCAGCGCAGTTGGCCGGTCTCGGTCTTGCTCATGGCAACGTGGCCGCCACGCGCCATCCGAGGAATCAGGCCGATGGTGCGGTCAACCGGGTCCTTGCGCAGGATGTGGCTGATCAGCAGGTACGGTTTGACGAAAAGCTTGTCGTAGATCCAGTCGAAGCCCCAGGCAGCGAACCACCAGGCCGACAGGACGCGACCGATGCCACTGTTGGCTACGGCGCTGACGAAGTGGCGCTTGCCCAGGAACAGCAGGGCGGCCAGCAGGATACCGGCGATGGCGATGGCACCCGAGGTGATCTCCAGCGCGTGCTTGGCTTCGCCACCGGCATGGCCGGCGCTTTCCGGCAGCACGCCCGCCAGCGGCGGGGTGATCCAGGCGCCGACGAAGGTCGACAGCACGATCAGCACGCCCAGCGGCAGCCAGTGGCTGATGCCGTGGCCAGCGTGGGCTTCGGTCTTGGCTTCGCCATGGAAGGCGATGAAGATCAGGCGGAAGGTGTACAGCGAGGTCATGAACGCGCCTACCAGGCCGGCATACAGCAGGCCGGTGTTACCGCTGGCAAAGGCTTCCCAGAGGATCTCGTCCTTGGAGTAGAAGCCCACGGTCACGATCGGCAGGGCCGCCAAGGCAGCGCCACCGACCACGAAGCTGGCATAGGCCAGCGGCAGTTTCTTCCACAGGCCGCCCATCTTGAAGATGTTCTGCTCGTGGTGGCAGGCAACGATCACCGCACCGGAGGCAAGGAACAGCAGGGCCTTGAAGAAGGCGTGGGTCATCAGGTGGAAGATTGCCGCGTCCCAGGCACCCACGCCCAGGGCCAGGAACATGTAGCCGATCTGGCTCATGGTCGAGTAGGCGAGGATACGCTTGATGTCGGTCTGTACCAGCGCAGCGAAGCCGGCCAGTACCAGGGTCACGCCACCGACCACACCTACCAGGTGCAGGATGTCCGGCGCCAGCAGGAACAGGCCGTTGGTACGGGCGATCAGGTACACGCCTGCGGTCACCATGGTTGCGGCGTGGATCAGTGCCGAAACCGGGGTCGGGCCCGCCATGGCGTCGGCCAACCAGGTCTGCAATGGCAGCTGTGCCGATTTACCGACCGCACCACCCAGCAGCATCAGCGTGGCCAGCACCATCCAGGTGTCGCCAGCCTGGAACTTCTGCGGTGCCAGCACCAGCAGTTCCTGCACGTTCAGGGTGCCCAGCTGGGCGAACAGGATGAACAGGCCGATGGCCATGAACACGTCGCCGATACGGGTGACGATGAATGCCTTGAGTGCCGCGTTACCGTTGTTGCGGTTGCTGTAGTAGAAACCGATCAACAGGTACGAGCACAGGCCCACGCCTTCCCAGCCGAAGTAGATGAACAGCAGGTTATCGCCGAGGATCAGGAACAGCATGCTGGCGATGAACAGGTTGGTGTACGAGAAGAAGCGCGAGTAGCCGGCTTCGCCACGCATGTACCAGGACGCGAACAGGTGGATCAGGAAACCGACACCGGTCACTACGCCGAGCATGGTGACCGACAGGCCGTCCAGGTACAGGGTGAAGTTCGGCGCGAAGCCATCCACCGACATCCACTGCCACAGCAGCTGGCTGTACGCACCGCCCTCAGGCGGGGCGACGTTGAACTGCCAGATGACGTAAGCGGCCGTGGCGGCCGACAGGCCTACCGAGCCGACGCCGATCAGGGCGGACAGGTTCTCCGAGAACCGTCCGCGCGAGAACGACAGCAGCAGGAAGCCGATGAGGGGAAAGACGAAAGTCAGGAAGAGAAGGTTCATCCGCGCATCTCACTGGCAGCATCGATGTCGAGAGTGTGGAAGCGGCGATACAGTTGCAGCAGGATGGCCAGGCCAATGCTGGCCTCGGCGGCTGCCAGGCTGATCACCAGAATGAACATCACCTGGCCGTCGGGCTGGACCCAACGGGCACCGGCGACGACGAACGCCAGGGCAGAGGCGTTCATCATGACTTCCAGGCTCATGAGCACGAAGAGGATGTTGCGGCGGACCATCAGGCCAACCAGACCTAAGCAGAACAGGATGCCGGCGACCGCCAGACCATGCTCGAGAGGGATAGCACCCATGATTTACTCCTTCGCCTCGTTGCGGCCCAGGTGGAAGGCGGTGACGGCCGCAGCCAGCAGCAGCATCGACGCCAGTTCGACCACCAGCAGGTAAGGGCCGAACAGGCTGATGCCCACTGCTTTCGGGCCCACGGTGGTACCGCTGATGCCAGCGCCGCTCGGGGTGACGAACAGGACGTACAGCAGCTCCAGCAGCAGCAGGGTGCCGAGGATCACAGGCCCTGCCCAGATACCGGGCTTGAGCCATCCCCGTTCCTGGGCGACCGAAGCCGGCCCGAGGTTGAGCATCATCACCACGAACACGAACAGCACCATGATGGCGCCGGCGTAGGCGATCACTTCCAGGGCGCCGGCAAACGGCGCACCCAGGGCGAAGAAGATCATGGCCACGGAAATCAGCGAAATGATCAGATAAAGCAAGGCGTGCACGGGGTTGGTGCCAGTTACCACCCGAAGGGTGGAGACCACGGCGATCCCGGATGCGAAGTAGAAAGCGAATTCCATCTTTCTGTCCTTATGGGAGCAAGCTCTTCACGTTGATCGGCTCGGCTTCGTTCTGTGCAGAGCCCTTCGGCTTGCCAGCGATTGCCATACCCGCAACACGGTAGAAGTTGTAGTCAGGGTTCTTGCCGGGGCCGGAGATCAGCAGATCTTCTTTCTCGTACACCAGGTCCTGACGCTTGAACTCGGCCATTTCGAAATCCGGAGTCAGCTGGATCGCGGTGGTCGGGCACGCTTCTTCACACAGGCCGCAGAAAATGCAACGCGAGAAGTTGATGCGGAAGAATTCCGGGTACCAGCGGCCGTCCTCTGTCTCGGCCTTCTGCAGCGAAATGCAGCCAACCGGGCAGGCCACCGCGCAGAGGTTGCACGCTACGCAGCGCTCCTCGCCATCGGGGTCGCGGGTGAGGACGATGCGGCCGCGGTAGCGCGGCGGCAGGTACACGGGTTCTTCGGGGTACTGCAGGGTGTCGCGCTTGCGGAACCCGTGGGAGAACACCATTGCCAGGCTGCGCAGCTGGGTGCCGGTGCCCTTAACGATGTCGCCGATATACTTGAACATGGGTCAAATCCTCACTGGGCCGCGACGGCTGGCGTGTTGTAGAGCACGATCGCAGCGGTCACCAGCAAATTGATCAGGGTCAGCGGCAGGCAGAACTTCCAGCTGAAGTCCATCACCTGGTCATAGCGTGGGCGCGGGATCGAGGCGCGCAGCAGGATGAACAGCATGATGAAGAACGCGGTCTTCAGTGCGAACCACAGGAACGACAGTTGCGGCAGGATGCCGAACGGACCGTGCCAGCCGCCGAAGAACAGGGTTACCAGCAGCGCCGAGATGAGGATGATGCCGATGTACTCACCGACGAAGAACATGCCCCACTTCATGCCGGCATACTCGATGTGGTAGCCGTCGGCCAGTTCCTGTTCTGCTTCCGGCTGGTCGAACGGGTGACGGTGAGTCACGGCGACGCCAGCGATGAAGAAGGTGCAGAAGCCGAAGAACTGCGGAATGATGAACCACAGGTTCTGCGCCTGGTACTCAACGATGTCGCGCATGTTGAACGAGCCCACCTGCACCACCACGCCCATCAGCGCCAGGCCCAGGAACACTTCGTACGACACGGTCTGTGCCGAAGCACGCAAGCTGCCCAGCAGGGCGTACTTGTTGTTCGACGACCAGCCGGCGAACAACACCGCGTAGACCGACAGACCGGCCATGGCGAAGAAGAACAGCAGGCCGATGTTCAGGTCGGCAACGCCCCAGGTCGGGGTGATCGGGATGACCACAAAGGCGATCAGCAGGGCGCTCATGGCCACTACCGGTGCCAGGGTGAAGATCATGCGGTCGACGAAGGGCGGGTTCCAGTCTTCCTTGAAGAACATCTTCAGCATGTCGGCAGCGATCTGGAACATGCCGAACGGGCCGACGCGGTTCGGACCGTAACGGTCCTGCCACCAGCCCAGCAGGCGCCGCTCGACGAAGCTGAGCAGCGCGCCGCAGACCACCACCGCCAGCAGGACCACGATGGCCCGCAGCACGGTCAGGATCACATCGATCACTTCGGGGGTGAACCAGCTCATTGTGCTGCCTCCTGCAGACCTTCGACGGATGCACCGAAGATGGCAGGCGGAATGCCAGCCAGGCCTTTCGGCAACGCGACCAGGCCAGCGCCCAGCTCTTCATTGATACGCAGCGGCAGGCGCAGGGCCACACCGGCAACGTTCAGGCTCAGCAGGGCGCCTTCGTTGACGCCCAGGCGGTCGGCTTCGGACTTGGCCAGGGCCACGTAGGCAGCCGGGATGCGCTCTTGAACCGGAGCGGCGCGCGAGGAGCTTTCTTCGCTGCCGAACAGGTGGAAGAACGGCACGGCAGTCCAGGTGCCACGGGCCGGGTTGAAGGCCCCCGGAATGGTGTTGAACCAGTTCAGGCGGTCGCCTTGCGACTCGATCAGGCGTACGCCTGGATCACCGGCACGCAGGTGGCCACCGACCTCGTCCTGGAACTTGTTCCAGGCTTGTGGGGAGTTCCAGCCCGGCGACCAGGCGAACGGCACCTGCTGGCGCGGTTCGGCCGAACCCGAGTAGCCTTCCATGGAGAAGGCGAACGCGGTGTCCTTGTCTTGCGGCGTGCGCGGCTCGTGCACACTGATGTTGGCGCGCATGGCAGTACGGCCGGAGTAACGCAGCGGCTCTCGTGCCAGTTTCATGCCCTTGATGCGGAACGCGGCGCTTGGCGCGGCGTTGACGATGCCGGCCAGTTGCGGGGCGGCTTCGGCGCAGGCGCTGGTGACATGGTCCAGCTGGGTCCAGTCAACCGGCTTGTTCAGCAAGGTGGCACGCAGGGCGTGCATCCAGCGCCAGCCTTCGTGGATCTGGATGCTGCTGTCCAGGTACTGCGGGTCGAACACCTGGAAGAAGCGCTGGGCACGGCCTTCCTGGCTGACCAGGGTGCCGTCGCCCTCGGCGAACGAGGCAGCCGGCAGCACCAGGTGGGCGCGGTCGACGGTGGCAGTTTTGGAGTGGTCGGCAACGATCACCACCTTGGCTGCAGCCAGAGCTGCATCGACCTTGGCGGCCGGTACGCGGGCGTACAGGTCGTTCTCCAGCACCACGATGGCATCGGCTTTTCCGCTGATGACCGCGTCCAGGGCGGCATCGACCGACTCGCCACCGAGCATGGCCAGGCCGAGGCTGTTGGCCTCAGGCACCACCAGGCTCAGCGAGCCGTTCTTCTCGCGCAGCTTCAGGGCCTTGGCGATGTTGGCAGCGGCTTCGATCAGCGCCGGGTCGGCCAGCGAAGTACCGGCTACGACCAGTGGGCGCTTGGCGGCGACCAGGGCGTCGGCGATACGCTGGGCCAGGGCCTTGGCTTCGGCGTCCAGGCCTTCGACGGCAGGGGCGCTTGGGTCGATGGCGTGGGCCACGGCGAAACCGATGCGGGCCAGGTCGGCCGGGGCGGCGTGCACGCACTCTTCGGCGACGTCGTCCAGCTTGGTTTCAGCCAGGGACGCGATGAACAGCGGGTACAGCGCGTGCTGGCCAATGTTCTTAACGGCAGCGTCAAGCCACGGCTGCACTTTCATGGCTTCGGCCATGGCCTCGGCCTTGCCTTTGGTGGCCTGGCGCACGGCCAGGGCAACGCGGGCAGCGGTTTGGGTCAGGTCTTCACCGAGCACGAACACGGCGTCGTGGTCTTCGATGTCGCGCAGGGTCGGCACGGGCAGCGGGCTGTTGTTAAGCACGTTCAGCGCCAGGCGCACGCGGGCCAGCTCGCCGGCTTCCATGCCCGAGTAGAAGTGTTCGGTGCCGACCAGTTCACGCAACCCGTAGTTGCTTTCGAGGCTGGCGCGTGGCGAGCCGATACCGACGATGGTACGGCCGCGCAGCAGGTCGGCGGCCTTGTCCAGGGCGGCGTCCAGGCCCAGCTTGGTGCCGTCGGCCAGTTGTGGCTGGCGTGGGCGGTCCTTGCGGTTGACGTAGCCGTAGCCGAAGCGGCCGCGGTCGCACAGGAAGTACTGGTTGACCGAACCGTTGAAGCGGTTTTCGATACGGCGCAGTTCGCCGTAGCGCTCACCCGGGCTGATGTTGCAACCGCTGGAGCAGCCGTGGCAGATGCTTGGGGCGAACTGCATGTCCCACTTGCGGTTGTAGCGCTCGGAGTGGGTCTTGTCGGTGAATACGCCGGTCGGGCAGACCTCGGTCAGGTTGCCGGAGAACTCGCTTTCCAGCACGCCGTCTTCGACGCGGCCGAAGTACACGTTGTCGTGGGCGCCGTATACGCCCAGGTCGGTACCACCGGCGTAGTCCTTGTAGTAGCGCACGCAGCGGTAGCAGGCGATGCAGCGGTTCATCTCATGGGCGATGAACGGGCCGAGGTCCTGGTTCTGGTGGGTACGCTTGGTGAAACGGTAACGGCGCTCGTTGTGGCCGGTCATTACCGTCATGTCCTGCAGGTGGCAGTGACCGCCTTCCTCGCACACCGGGCAGTCGTGCGGGTGGTTGGTCATCAGCCATTCGACGACGCTGGCGCGGAACGCCTTCGACTCTTCGTCGTCGATGGAGATCCAGGTGCCGTCGGAAGCAGGGGTCATGCAGGACATGACGATACGACCACGGGTGTCGTTCTCGTCGGTGTACTGCTTGACTGCGCACTGCCGGCAGGCACCAACGCTACCAAGCGCCGGGTGCCAGCAGAAATAAGGGATGTCGAGGCCGAGCGACAGACATGCCTGTAACAGGTTGTCTGCACCGTTGACTTCGAGCGCTTTGCCGTCTACGTGGATAGTGGCCATTGTTCAAAGTTCTTCGTTGGCCCGCGTGAGCGGGCGTGGCTAATGGAAATCGGTGAGCTTGCGACACGCCTCGATTGCTCGGGCCTGCCGGCAAGCTGGCGAGTGGCACGGACCACCCGCCTAATCATCTTGTTATGCGCCGACCACGATCGGCTTCGCCAGGTCGGGGCGCAGGGTTGCAGCGCTTTCTGGCGCCACACCGGCCTCGAACTCCGAGCGGAAGTATTTGATGGCACTGCCCAGCGGCTCGACGGCACCTGGTGCGTGAGCACAGAAGGTGCGGCCTGGGCCAAGGAAGTTGACCAGCCCCAGCAGGGTCTCGATGTCTTCGGCGCGGCCCTGGCCTCTTTCCAGTGCACGCAGCATCTTCACGCTCCACGGCAGGCCGTCACGGCATGGGGTGCACCAGCCACACGATTCGCGGGCGAAGAACTCTTCCATGTTGCGCAGCAGTGACACCATGTTGATGCTGTCGTCGACCGCCATGGCCAGGCCAGTACCCATACGGGTGCCGACCTTGGCGATGCCACCGGCGTACATTTGTGCATCGAGGTGCTCGGGCAGCAGGAAGCCGGTACCGGCGCCGCCTGGCTGCCAGCACTTGAGCTTGAAGCCATCGCGCATGCCGCCGGCGTAGTCTTCGAACAATTCGCGCGCGGTAACGCCGAATGGCAGTTCCCACAGGCCTGGGTTCTTCACCTTGCCGGAGAAGCCCATCAGCTTGGTGCCATGGTCTTCGCTGCCTTCGCGGGCCAGCGACTTGTACCAGTCGTTGCCGTTGGCGACGATGGCCGGCACGTTGCACAGGGTTTCGACGTTGTTCACGCACGTCGGCTTGCCCCACACGCCAACGGCGGCAGGGAAGGGCGGCTTGGAGCGCGGGTTGGCGCGGCGGCCTTCCAGCGAGTTGATCAGCGCGGTTTCTTCACCGCAGATGTAGCGGCCGGCACCGGTGTGCACGAACAGCTCGAAATCGAAACCGCTGCCCAGGATGTTCTTGCCCAGCAGGCCGGCGGCCTTGGCTTCATCGATGGCGCGGTTGAGGTTCTTCGCTGCGGTGGTGTATTCGCCACGCAGGAAGATGTAGCCGCGGTAGGCCTTGAGGGCGCGGGCGCTGATCAGCATGCCCTCGACCAGCAGATGGGGCTGTTGCTCCATCAGCATGCGGTCCTTCCAGGTGTTCGGCTCCATTTCGTCCGCGTTGCACAGCAGGTAGCGGATGTTCATGGATTCGTCTTTGGGCATCAGGCCCCACTTCACGCCAGTGGGGAAGCCTGCACCGCCACGGCCCTTGAGGCCGGAGTCCTTGACGCTTTGCACGATGTCGTCGGCGGACATCTGTGCCAGCGCCTTGCGGGCTGCGGCGTAGCCGTTCTTCGATTCGTACTCGGCCAGCCAGACCGGCTCGCCGTCGTCACGCAGGCGCCAGGTCAGCGGGTGGGTTTCGGCCGAGCGCGCGATGCGGTTGGCCGGGCCGAAGGAAGTAATGGTCATACGTAACCCTCCAGCAGTTTGGAAACGCCAGCCGGCTGCACGTCACCGAAGGTGTCGTCGTCGATCATCAGCGCCGGGGCCTTGTCGCAGTTGCCCAGGCAGCACACAGGCAACAGGGTGAAACGGCCGTCGGCGGTGGTCTGGCCGAGGCCGATGCCCAGCTCGCTCTGAATCTGGCTGACCACCGACTCATGGCCGCCGATGTAGCAGACCATGCTGTCGCACACGCGGATGATGTGGCGGCCGACCGGTTGGCGGAAGATCTGGCTGTAGAAGGTGGCGACACCCTCGACGTCGCTGGCCGGAATGCCCAGCACTTCGCCGATGGCGTGGATGGCGCCGTCCGGCACCCAGCCACGCTCCTTCTGGACGATCTTCAAGGCTTCGATGGACGCCGCGCGCGGGTCCTCGTAGTGATGCATTTCGTGCTCGATGGCCGAGCGCTCGGTTTCGCTCAGGGCGAAACGGTCTGTCTGGATAAGCGTGCTGTTCATGCTTAGCGGTCCACGTCAGCCATAACGAAGTCGATACTGCCCAGATACGCAATGAGGTCGGCGACCATGCTGCCTTTGATCACCGAAGGGATCTGCTGCAGGTGCGGGTAGCTCGGGGTACGGATCCGGGTGCGGTAGCTCATGGTGCCGCCATCGCTCGTCAGGTAGTAACTGTTGATGCCCTTGGTCGCCTCGATCATCTGGAACGACTCGTTGGCCGGCATGACCGGGCCCCACGAGACTTGCAGGAAGTGCGTGATCAGGGTCTCGATGTGCTGCAGCGTGCGCTCTTTCGGCGGCGGCGTGGTCAGCGGGTGATCCGCCTTGTACGGGCCTTCCGGCATGTTGCGCAGGCACTGGTCGATGATGCGGATACTCTGGCGCATCTCCTCGACACGTACCATGCAGCGATCGTAGGCATCGCCGTTGTGGGCCAGCGGTACTTCGAACTCGAAGTTCTCGTAGCCGGAGTAAGGGCGGGCTTTACGCAGGTCGAAGTTGCAACCGGTAGCGCGCAGGCCGGCACCGGTGGTGCCCCATTCCAGCGCTTCCTTGGTGTTGTACGCGGCAACGCCGATGGTACGACCCTTGAGGATGCTGTTTTGCAGGGCGGCCTTGGTGTATTCGTCGAGACGCTTGGGCAGCCACTCGACAAAGTCCTTGACCAGCTTGTCCCAGCCGCGTGGCAGGTCGTGAGCGACGCCACCGATGCGATACCAGGCAGGGTGCAGGCGGAAACCGGTGATCGCTTCGATCACGGTGTAGGCGCGCTGGCGGTCGGTGAAGGTGAAGAACACCGGTGTCATGGCGCCGACGTCCTGGATGTAGGTGCCCAGGAACAGCAGGTGGCTGGTGATGCGGAAGAACTCGGCCAGCATGATGCGAATCACGTCGACCTTCTGCGGCACCTGGATGCCCGCCAGCTTCTCGACCGCAAGCACGTACGGCAGGTTGTTCATCACCCCGCCGAGGTAATCGATACGGTCGGTATAGGGGATGAAGCTGTGCCAGGACTGGCGCTCGGCCATTTTCTCGGCGCCACGGTGGTGGTAGCCGATGTCCGGTACGCAGTCGACGATCTCTTCCCCGTCCAGCTGCAGGACGATACGGAACGCACCGTGCGCCGAAGGGTGGTTGGGGCCGAGGTTGAGGAACATGTAGTCCTCGTTGGCACCCTGACGCTTCATGCCCCAGGCTTCCGGGTTGAAGCGTGCCGACTCCTCTTCAAGCTGCTGCTTGGCCAGGGTCAGGCTGTAGGGGTCGAACTCGGTCGCACGGGCAGGGTAGTCCTTGCGCAGCGGGTGACCTTCCCAGGTCGGCGGCATCATGATGCGGCTGAGGTGCGGGTGGCCGGCAAAGTCGATGCCGAACATGTCCCAGACTTCGCGCTCGTACCAGTTGGCGTTTGGCCAGATGCCCGTCACGGTCGGCAGGTTCAGGTCGCCTTCGCTGAGCGACACCTTGATCATCACGTCGCTGTTACGCTCGATCGACAACAGGTGGTAGAACACGCTGAAATCGGCGGCTGGCAGGCCACGGCGCTGGGTGCGCAGGCGCTCGTCGACGCCATGCAGGTCGTACAGCATGCTGTAAGGCTTGGCGACGCCGCGCAGGAAGCTGAGCACCTCTTTGAGCTGGGCGCGTTTTACCCACAACACGGGCATACCGGTGCGGGTTTCCTGGGCGACGAATGCTTCGGCGCCAAAACGGTTGTTCAGTTCGACGACCACATCCTGGTCGTCAGCCTTGTAGGGCGGAATAAAAATAGCGTTGTCCGCTGTCATGGTCTCGGTCGCTTTGGGTCAACGTTAAGAATGAAGCCAGGCCGCCGGCTCCTTCGGGAGCGGGCGGCAGGTCGCTGGATCAGACTTCGTCGGGGCTGCGCAGGTTGGTTACTGCAATGCGCTGCTCACGACGCAGGTCTTTCTGGGCTGGCATCTCGGCACGGTAAATACCTTGATCACCAACAACCCAGGAAAGCGGGCGTCGTTCTTGGCCGATCGACTCCTGCAGCAGCATCAAGCCTTGCAGGAAAGCCTCAGGGCGTGGCGGGCAGCCAGGCACATAGACGTCCACGGGGAGGAACTTGTCGACCCCCTGAACGACCGAGTAGATGTCGTACATACCACCGGAGTTGGCGCACGAACCCATGGAAATGACCCATTTCGGTTCGAGCATCTGCTCGTACAGGCGCTGGATGATCGGCGCCATTTTCACGAAACAGGTACCGGCAATGACCATGAAGTCGGCCTGCCGCGGCGAGGCCCGGATGACTTCGGCGCCGAAGCGGGCGATGTCGTGGGGTGCCGTGAAGGCCGTGGTCATTTCCACGTAGCAGCAGGACAGGCCGAAGTTGTACGGCCAGAGGGAGTTCTTGCGACCCCAGTTGACCGCACCACTCAGCACATCTTCAAGTTTACCCATGAAGATGTTCTTGTGGACCTGGTCCTCAAGCAGTTGATCGGTGACGGTTTCCCGTTCACCGACCGGGTACTGCTCGTTGGGCGCATCCGGATCGATTCTGGTGAGATTGTATTGCATGCCAAAGCCTCATTGTTTCAGCTTCGCTTGCCGCTTGCGGCGACCTTCGGGAGCCCAATCAAGTGCCCCGACGCGCCATAGGTAGACAAGACCTGCCAACAGAATTGCTATGAAAACGAGTGCTTCGACGAATCCGGTCCAGCCGCTTTCGCGGACGGACACAGACCATGCAAAGAGAAAGAGGGCTTCGATATCGAAGATCACGAACAGCATCGCGACCAGATAGAATTTGGCGGACAGGCGCAGGCGAGCGCTGCCGACGGGCAGCATGCCGGATTCGAAGGGTTCGTTCTTGGCGCGGCCCCAGGCCTTGCTACCGAGCAGGCTGGACAGGCCGAGCATGAAGGCGCACAGGCCGACGACACCCAGGAGGAAGATGGCAAAGCCCCAGTTGTGGGCGATGAGTCCTGCCGAATCGGACATGCTAGAGATCCTTATACAGAGACCCAGCTCTGCAGTCTGAAATAAGTGTAGAGCGGCGACTTGGCGTCGCACATGCAGTGACCAAATGTCGCAGCCGAATCAATCCCGCTGATTTTATGGGTAAACCTGGTGCAAGTAAAATTTCTGTCGCAAATTTATTCGTAGGATTAAGTACAAAAAACCTTCGTAACTGGCTGAGAGCCTTGAAATTCGGGCATTACGCGCGGTTTTGTCAATTATGTTTCTTGCAGACGGTAACGAATTGCAAGTTGCGTAATGATAATTAATATCATTTGCCTTGCTGCCTTTGAATTCGCCTGTTCTGTGCCTTGTAAAGTTCATCTGGCGACTCCCCCTACTTGTAAATGCAAAAAACGCTTGTTCTAGCAGCTCTCGACACTGCGCGCACCGCTCTGGGTCAATACTTTATCGGTGGAGCGATGACCGACTGATGAAGCGATGGCCCGTTGGCCGAGCCAGTAGGCGAGGATGATCAGGTACGGTGCGGCGGCGAACGGGCTGACGAAGCGGTCGATGCCGATCAGGCTGTCCGAGCTCACGAGCAGGCCGGCACCGAGCACCGCCAAACCGTTGCAGGCCAAGGCGCGCCAGAGCGTGGTGTTGATGGCCGGGGCGTATATATAGAGAGCGGCGGCAGCCAGGGCGAGAATCATCAGGTCGCTTGGCAGAGGTCCTTGCTGCTGCGCTGCCTCAAGCATAGACCTGATCCTGGGTTTTGCTGGTCATGCCTTTGGATTGTAGGGGGGGCATAGGTTTGGCGACAGGTATGCGGCGCCTGCGGGAGAGCGCCGCTCGCGCGGCACCGCAAACCTTGCGACAGGCATCATGTCGCCCAGACGCATTCGGATGCAGAACACCTGAAGCGTCAAGCTGATTAGTGTGAGACAAGGGCCGGGCAAGGTAGCCGAGAAATTTCAGGGGATTGGGCAATGGGTAGCCCCCCAAAAAAACAAAGGCCCAGTGCTTTCACAAGCACCAGGCCTTTGTTCTACAGCAACCCACTAGCAGTGGAACTGTTCTTCCTTGTCGCCGATCGGCCCCGCTTTTGTTTCAGGCGCCGAGGCGTACCACGTAGAGGCCGTTTTTGGTATCTGTCGGAAGCTTGAGATTGCAGGCGACAAGCGGTTGACCATTGCGTTGGCAGCGGATCCATGAGGCCATCCCGCGCTCTCCGACGAAGGCCCAGCCACTGGCGCCATAATCATGATCAGGTTTGCCGTCGCTGTTGAAGCGCAGAGTGACAAAATGGCCCTCTGACTCTGCATTTTCATAAAGCACGGTCAGGTAAATTTTCTCGGCGTTGCCGGATCTTGCGTCAAAGGACAGATCTAACGCGGAGGCCATTACCGATGGGGTCTTTTCGACAATGACGGGCCTCCCTTCATTGAAACCGTTGTTCAGCGTGCCGTCGCTGTTAAACGACATGAGCGCGGTACCCTCATCGTAAGTGTTGATGTCGGTGCGGCACGCCAGCACGAAGTGATGATTGGAGGTTGACTGCTTGAGCAGCACAGGAAGCAGCGTGTGGCCTGGCGTATGCAGGTACAGATAACCGCCGTCGGCAAATGTCCTGTCGATCTTGGCGTGCTCATCGAGGCGGGTCACGATGACGTGGTTCTTGAAGTCTTCAGTAGGTAAGGGCGCGTACGCCGCATAAATACCATGTTCATTCAGTGCCAGTGCCCCCAGCAGTACTGGGTCGTTGCCGTGCGCAGCGCGCCAGTAGCCTGTGCCATTGAAGTCGGTAGCCAGGTCCCCTTTCAGCGTGATTGCAACAACGTGGTCGCGCGAGCGGAAGTAGAGCACTCCGTTCCGTATGCCCGCGCCGTCGTTGTCGTGGGAAGACGAACTGCTGTCCTTGGTGGGCGATGCCAAATCGGTCGGCCAGGCATTGGTTGTGGAGCTGACCGAAGGATAAATCCGATAGGGCTTCCCGTCCTCGCCAAAACTGGTGTCGGGCTTTCCATTGGCGTGCAAGCGAACGACGATGGGGTGATATGAATTCGGGGCGTAGTTGTAGTCGCCTACCACAAATATTTGCCCAGCTTCATCCGTAATGATCTCAGACAGAAAGACCCGCAGGGCACCTTCATATTCGATCGTTGTGACACCTTGCGAACCGAATTCGGGGTCAAGCGTACCGTCAGGCTCAAGGCATAGCAGCTTGAGGGCTGTCGCGTTTCGGGGCGCCGAGGAAATAAGTGTTTTTTGAGTTGATTCGATTATCGCAATCGGGCCGAGATGGTCGTACTTTGGGTGCGAAAAACGGCCTTGCGACGCATACGCTGGGTCCAGCTCGCCAGCGTTGAGGATGGTTGGCATGATGCGACTCCTGTTTGGGGGAGTCGCTAGCCTCTCAGAAGGTGTGGGACTGAAAAACTGGCAATAATACTAGGCTCTGTATGAGAAGAGCCCATTAGCCCTGGCTGTTTTCCGTGGTCTTTGCGGAGAAAGCATGGCCCTGATCATGGATTTCGCTATGGCTTGTATCGACAAGCATTGGCAAAACAAAAGCCCGGAGCTTTCTCAAGCCCCGGGCCTTTGTTCAAAGGCAACCCACTATCAGTGGAACTGCTCTTCTTCGGTCGAACCGGTCAGTGCAGTCACCGACGAAGCGCCACCCTGGATCACAGTGGTCATGTCGTCGAAGTAGCCAGTGCCCACTTCCTGCTGGTGCGCCACGAAGGTGTAGCCCTTGTTGGCGTCAGCGAATTCCTGCTCCTGCAGCTTCACGTAGGCGGTCATGTCGTTGCGGGCGTAGTCGTGCGCCAGGTTGAACATGCCGTGCCACATGTTGTGGATGCCGGCCAGGGTGATGAACTGATGCTTGTAACCCATGGCCGACAGTTCGCGCTGGAACTTGGCGATGGTGGCGTCGTCCAGGTTTTTCTTCCAGTTGAAGGAAGGCGAGCAGTTGTAGGACAGGATCTGGTCCGGGTACTCCTTCTTGATCGCCTCGGCGAAGCGGCGGGCTTCGTCCAGGTCCGGCTTGGCGGTTTCACACCAGATCAGGTCGGCGTACGGGGCGTAGGCCAGGCCGCGGGCAATTGCCTGGTCGAGGCCGGCGCGGACCTTGTAGAAGCCTTCACGGGTGCGCTCGCCAATCACGAACGGCTGGTCGTACGGGTCGCAGTCGCTGGTCAGCAGGTCGGCGGCGTTGGCGTCGGTACGGGCCAGGATGATGGTCGGTACGCCCGATACGTCAGCGGCCAGGCGAGCAGCCACCAGCTTCTGTACGGCTTCCTGGGTGGGTACCAGTACCTTGCCACCCATGTGGCCGCATTTTTTTACCGAGGCCAGTTGGTCTTCGAAGTGCACGCCGGCGGCGCCTGCTTCGATCATGTTCTTCATCAGCTCGTAGGCGTTCAGTACGCCGCCGAAACCGGCTTCGGCGTCGGCCACGATTGGCGCGAAGTAGTCGATGTAGCCTTCGTCGCCCGGGTTCTTGCCGGCTTTCCACTGGATCTGGTCGGCGCGGCGGAACGCGTTGTTGATGCGTTTGACCACGGTCGGTACCGAGTCGACCGGGTACAGCGACTGGTCAGGGTACATGGACTCGGCCGAGTTGTTGTCGGCGGCAACCTGCCAGCCGGACAGGTAGATGGCCTGGATGCCGGCCTTGACCTGTTGTACAGCCTGGCCGCCAGTCAGGGCGCCCATGCAGTTGACGAAATCTTTGTCGGGGCGGAAGGACGGGTGGGCACCTTCGGTGACCAGCTTCCACAGTTTTTCTGCACCCTGACGGGCAAAGGTGTGCTCAGGTTGCACGGAGCCACGCAGGCGAACGACATCGGCGGCGGTGTAGGTACGGGTCACGCCTTTCCAGCGCGGGTTCTCGGCCCAGTCTTTCTCGAGGGCTGCAATTTGCTGTTCGCGTGTCAGTGCCATGGAAATAAACCTCGTCGCATCGATCTTGGGTTAATTGTGCTGATGCTCTGGGCAGATCAGGTGCCTGGCGGCTGTCCTGTTCGCAGGGGTGCGGCGGCGAACGAGAAGGCTCGAAGGGGAAGGTTGGGCAGGCCAGGCGAAGGTGCGCTCCGGCAGGTCGGCTCGTGGTTGCCTTGCTGCGGTGCTACGCGATTGCCAGTACTGCGGTGATGCGCTTCCGTCCCTCGGGACAACTTCTTCGTTGCAGTCGCAATCCCGTCGAACCGCCTTGTGGGCCGTATAGACACGAGGCGCCTCCTGGGGTGGAAGGAGCGCGCCCCGAAGGCCCTTGCCAGGGCCCCTGATTAGCGGGAGCGAGGCCATCATGCCCTTGGGAAAAAGACCCTGTCAAATGTTTTGTAGTGCTTTTTTGTCCTTACTAC
Source organism: Pseudomonas sp. BP6 (assembly GCF_017875935.1). Taxonomy (NCBI): domain Bacteria; kingdom Pseudomonadati; phylum Pseudomonadota; class Gammaproteobacteria; order Pseudomonadales; family Pseudomonadaceae; genus Pseudomonas; species Pseudomonas sp. BP6. The sequence continues at coordinate 3,326,858 of NZ_JAGINI010000001.1, read as the reverse complement.
ATCTTTGGTCTAATGCGACTTGGCAGTCAGTTTCAAGGCCCTTGGTCGAAGCCTTGAATTGCCTGGGATCAGTCGACAAGGTCGACTTTGACACGCAATGTCATGTTTTCACCCCGTTGGGTGCTGTACGTATGGCTTGACGCGCTGCGGTCGGCTTGGCTCTGCTGGTTGAACCCCGCCAGGGTGATCCACTCGCCGAGCTTGCCAGTGACTGTCGTGTCGGTACTTTGTACTTTCACTACATCTGCACGTTCATGGCTGATGCGGTCATTATTGCTGCTTATTTGCAGGCGAACCGTTTCGCCGCTCAGGCTCGGGGTTACGTAGAAGCCTTGGGTCACGTTGCGGTATTCGGTGTTGCTCTGAATGCGCCCATAGCCGTCTGTGCTGGTGCTGGTAATGGGGATGCTCTGGCCCACCTGGATCAGTGCCGGTTGCCCTTCGCTGGCTTGTACCTGCTGCATGCCGCCGTCGCGGTTGCTGGTGCCGTAGTGAATGACGCGTGCGTTGCCGCGGTTGTCCTGGAAGTTACTGTCATTGTTGTCGACGCTGATCAGCAGGCGTTTGGGCGCGGTATCCAGCTGTTGCAGCAGGGCGCGCAGGTCGTCGATGCGCTCGGGGCTGGCGTTGACGATCAGTTTGTTCTCGAAGGCGCTGACCGTGCCGTCCTTGCCGATGAATGCCTGCAGGGCGGGCAGCAGTTCGGCACTGCTGCGATGCTGAAGTGGCAACACCTCGGTGGCGGCATGGGCAGTGAGGCTGGCGGCCAGCAACAGGGAGGCGAAAAGGGGGCGTAGCGGCATGTCCATGATCTCCGCAGGTGGAACCAACATGATGGCAAATTTGCTGACTTTTTGCCGGATCCGGATCACGCCGGCACGGTTGCAGACGGTCGTATTATCCTGATTTATCTTGTAGGCTATAAATTATAGTAGGCAAGATAATTGAGGTTAATTGCATGTCTCCCGTTCGCCCGCTCCTGCGCCGTAATCAGTTGGCCAACGCACTGGCCCAAGACTTGGCCGGCGAGTCGTTGGTCGATTACAGCTCGGGCATGTTCCTGGCCGCGCCCCGGCGTACGGGCAAGAGCACCTTCCTCAACAACGACTTCATACCGGAATGCGTACAGCGCGGTTGGCTACCGGTTTACGTCGACCTGTGGTCGGATCGCGACGCCGCCCCTGCGCAGCTCATCAGTGGCGCCATCGGTACTGCGCTGGCCAGATTCGAAGGTGCGCTGGCCAGGACTGCGAAAAAGGCCGGTATCGACAAGGTCAACCTGCTGCGCACCCTGAGCTGGGATTTCACCCGCCCGCAACTACCGGCGGGTACTACCTTGGCCCAGGCGCTTGCCGTGTTGCATCAAGTGTCAGGGCAGCTGGTAGTGCTGATCATCGACGAGGCTCAGCACGCCCTTAACAGTGAAGATGGCCTCAATGCGATGTTCGCGCTGAAAGCCGCGCGTGACCACCTTAACCGTGGCGACCGTCCAGACGGCTTGCGCCTGGTGTTCACGGGCTCTAGTCGCGACAAGCTGGCCAACCTGGTACTCAAGAGCAAGCAGCCATTCTTTGGTGCCAGCATCACGCCCTTTCCGTTGCTGGGGCGTGAATATGTCGAATTCATCACCGCCCTGTGGAACCGTCGCCTGGCCGACAGTAACCAGTTCAAGGTAGAGGACCTGGCATACGCGTTCGAACTGGTCGGCCGGCGCCCGGAAATGCTCAACAAACTGTTGGCCGAAGTTAGCGTCGGCCTGGGTGAGGCGGGCAACCTGGGTGAACTGCTGCGCAATGGGGCGCTGAATCATCAAGCCGGGGTGTGGAGTGACTACGAAAGCGCTTGGAACGAACTTACGCCGTTGCAGCAGGCAGTGCTAGAGGTCATGGCCGAGCGCACGCTGGGCCGGCAGCCGTTTTCCCCGTTTACCGAGCAAACCCTGGTAGAGGTCAGCCGCAAGCTGGAGCAGGCCCAGGCGGTAGCCAACGTCAACACGGCAAACGTACAGAAGGCCCTTGATGCCCTGCGCGACAAGGAGCTGGTATGGAAAGCCAATCGTGGCGAGTACGCGTTGGAAGATACTTCCATGGCCGAATGGCTCGCCCGCGACCAGGCAGTTGCCAGCCACAGGTGAACCTTTGAGGTGCCCCGTAAGTCGCACTCACAGGGAGCGCGTGGGGTGATTGCATGAACGGTGTCCTGATCTTGCTGTTATGGCTTTGCAGTCTTGGTGCACAGGCTGCGCATCAAGCAGCTGCAGCGTTGCGGTGAGCGGGTGTTGAACTGGAGCTGGGGCATTCACCGGGTCGGGGCACGCAATGTGAAGGGTGATGAGGTCGATTCGCTGGTGCGCTCCGGGCTGGCGATGAGCGGCTACGCAAGCGCCACAGTTCCAACATCGACATGCGCGTGGATGTCAGTGCTGCTGCCTGCATACGCCCAGTGTCAGCCGAGGCTGCGCATTGCGGCACGTCGTACGCAACACCCTTGGTGGCTGCCACTGTGGCGACGATGCTGTCGATCAACCCGGCACTTACCCCGGAACAGGTGCGCATGCTGTTGCGGCGCAGTGCCTTGACCCTGGGCGTCGAACAGGATTTCGAAGCGATGGATGCCGAAGACCTGACGGCGCCGATCCGGCCGCCTGAGCGACCCGGATCTGGGCCGTTCGGCGCGCCTGGACATGCAGCGTGCGCTGGACCTGGCCGTGCAGAGCCTGGAACGTGTGCGTTGAGCGGTGGCCGCTTTCCGACAAATTCCGTAACATCGCGCCCCTCGTTTTTAAATCGTCCTCCGGACTGAACCACAGGAAGCCCATGAAGCCCGCCCGACTACGCGCCGACCTGCTCGCCGGCCTCACCACCTCGTTCGCCTTGGTCCCCGAGTGCATCGCCTTTGCCCTGGTGGCCCACCTCAACCCGCTGATGGGCCTGTATGGCGCGTTCATCATTTGTACCCTGACGGCGCTGTTCGGCGGGCGGCCGGGGATGATCTCCGGCGCTGCCGGCTCGATGGCGGTGGTGATCGTCGCGCTGGTGGTGCAGCACGGCGCGCAGTATCTGCTGGCGACGGTGCTGCTGGGCGGCGTGGTCATGATCCTGTTCGGCGTGCTGCGCTTGGGCAAGCTGGTGCGCCTGGTGCCATACCCGGTCATGCTCGGTTTCGTGAACGGTCTGGCCATCGTCATCGCCATGGCTCAGTTGGAGCATTTCAAGGACGGCGAACACTGGCTCACTGGCACGCCGCTGTACCTGATGGTCGGCCTGGTGGCGCTGACCATGGCGGTGGTTTATGTGCTGCCGAAACTGACCCGCGCGGTGCCGCCGGCTCTGGTGGCGATCCTCGGTGTCGGCCTGCTGGTGTACTTGCTCGGGCTGCCTACCCGCACCCTGGGTGACATGGCGCACATCGCTGGTGGCCTGCCTGGGCTGGCCCTGCCGGATGTGCCCTGGAATCTGGAAACCCTGAAGATCATCGCCCCTTATGCGGTGCTGATGGCCATGGTCGGCCTGCTGGAAACCCTGCTCACCCTCAACCTGACCGATGAAATCACCGAGAGCCGTGGCTTCCCGGACCGCGAGTGTGTGGCACTGGGCGCTGCGAACATGGTGTCGGGCCTGTGCGGCGGCATGGGCGGCTGCGCGATGATCGGGCAGACGGTGATCAACCTCAGCTCCAATGGCCGAGGCCGGTTGTCGGGCGTAGTGGCCGGTGTGATGATTCTGCTGTTCGTGCTGTTCCTGTCGCCGCTGATCGAGCGTATTCCACTGGCAGCGCTGGTCGGGGTGATGTTCGTGGTGGCCCAGCAGACCTTTGCCTGGGCGTCGTTGCGAGTGTTGCACAAGGTGCCGGTAAATGATGTGCTGGCGATCATTGCGGTGACCGTGGTCACGGTGTTCACTGACCTGGCCATGGCGGTGCTGTTCGGTATCATCATCGCGGCGCTCAACTTTGCCTGGCAGCATGCGCGCGAGCTGTATGCCGACACCCATGAGGACGCGGGGGGCGGCAAGCGTTATCAGTTACATGGCACGCTGTTCTTCGCCTCGACCACCTCGTTCCTCAACCAGTTCGACACGGCCGGGGACCCGGCGCAGGTCACGCTGGATTGCCAGCATTTGAGCTTTGTCGATTATTCGGCGGTTGCGGCGCTGAAAACCCTGCGCGAGCGCTATGCCAAGGCGGGCAAGCATTTGCGCGTGGTGCATTTGTCGGATCGGTGCAAGAAGCTGCTGAAGCGGGCTGGCGAGCAGCACTGAGCTTGATTGTGGCCTGTACCGGCCTCTTCGCGGGCACGCCCGCTCCCACAGGGGGGGCACAATGTTTGGGCCTGCGGCCATTCTGTGGGAGCGGGCGGGCCCGCGAAGAGGCCGGCACAGGCGATTGCATCATTCCCCGCGGCTCTTCTTGACGATGCCGTCGGCAATGCTCGCAGGCGCCTCGGCATAGCGGGTGAACTCCATCGAGAAGCTTGCCCGGCCTTGGGTCATCGAGCGCATCGAGGTGGCGTAGCCGAACATTTCACCCAGCGGCACTTCGGCACGGATCACCTTGCCAGCCGGCGTTTCATCACCGTCCTGGATCATGCCCCGACGTCGGCTCAAGTCGCCGAGGATGTCGCCCTGGTACTCCTCCGGCGTCACCACCTCAACCTTCATCACCGGCTCCAGCAACACTGCGCCACCTTTCTGCGACAACTGCTTGGTGGCCATTGATGCGGCGATCTTGTAGGCCATCTCGTTGGAGTCGACATCGTGGTACGAGCCGTCGAACACGGCGGCCTTGAGGTTGATCAGTGGGTAGCCGGCAAGCACGCCGTTCTTCATTTGCTCCTCGATACCCTTCTGGATGGCCGGGATGTACTCGCGCGGTACCACGCCGCCGACAATCTCGTTGATGAACTCCAGGCCTTCTTTGCCTTCATCACCGGGGGCGAAACGGATCCAGCAATGGCCGTACTGGCCGCGGCCGCCGGATTGGCGAACGAAGCGGCCCTCGATCTCGCAGGTGTTGCGGATCTTCTCGCGGTAGGCCACCTGTGGCTTGCCGATGTTGGCCTCGACGTTGAACTCGCGGCGCATGCGGTCGACGATGATGTCCAGGTGCAGCTCGCCCATGCCCGAGATGATGGTCTGGCCGGTCTCTTCATCGGTACGCACGCGGAATGAGGGGTCTTCCTGGGCCAGCTTGCCCAGCGCGATCCCCATTTTTTCCTGGTCGGCTTTGGTTTTTGGCTCCACTGCTACGGAAATCACCGGGTCGGGGAAGTCCATGCGTTCGAGAATGATCGGCTTGTCCATGTCGCACAGGGTGTCGCCGGTGGTCACGTCCTTCATGCCGATCAGTGCGGCGATGTCGCCGGCACACACGTCCTTGATTTCTGCGCGTTGGTTGGCGTGCATCTGCACCATGCGGCCAATGCGCTCTTTTTTGCCCTTGACCGAGTTGAGCACCGCGTTGCCGGAGCTGAGCACACCGGAATACACCCGGGCGAAGGTGAGGGTGCCGACGAAGGGGTCGGTGGCGATCTTGAAGGCCAGCGCCGAGAACGGTTCATTGTCGTCGGCGTGGCGTTCCAGGTGCTTTTCGTCGTCGTCGGGGTCGGTGCCCTTGATTGCCGGGATTTCCGACGGGGCGGGAAGGTAGTCGATCACCGCGTCGAGCATCAGCGGCACGCCTTTGTTCTTGAACGATGAGCCTAGGATCGTCGGTACGATTTCGTTGGCGATGGTGCGCTGGCGCAATCCGGCCTTGATCTCTTCGATGCTCAGTTCTTCGCCGTCGAGAAACCTGGTCAGCAGTTCGTCATTCGCCTCGGCTGCGGCTTCGATCATGTGTGCACGCCATTCGTTGGCCTGTGCCTGCAGTTCGGCGGGGATATCTTCTTCGCGGTAGCTGGTACCCTGGTCGGCATCGTTCCAGTAGATGGCCTTCATCTTCACCAGGTCGATCTGGCCAATGAAGTGCTCTTCGCTACCGATGGCCAGCTGGATGGGCACCGGGTGGTGCCCCAGGCGTTGATCGATCTGCTTGACCACGCGCAGGAAGTCGGCACCCTGGCGGTCCATCTTGTTGATGTAGGCCAGGCGTGGCACGTGATACTTGTTGGCCTGGCGCCAGACGGTCTCGGACTGCGGCTCGACGCCGTCAGCGCCGCTGAATACCACGACCGCGCCATCGAGCACGCGCAATGAGCGCTCCACCTCGATGGTGAAATCGACGTGGCCTGGGGTGTCGATGATGTTGAAACGGTACTTGTGGGCGAACTGCTTGGTCGAGCCTTGCCAGAACGCCGTAGTCGCCGCCGAAGTGATGGTGATGCCGCGTTCCTGCTCCTGGGCCATCCAGTCCATGGTCGCCGCGCCATCGTGCACTTCGCCCATCTTGTGGTTGACCCCGGTGTAGAACAGGATCCGCTCGGTGGTCGTGGTCTTGCCGGCATCCACGTGGGCGACGATGCCGATATTGCGGTACAGCTCGATGGGCGTTGTGCGGGCCATGGCGGACTACCTGTGGGTGGGCGGATTCCACCAAGTTAGCAGACCGGTGGAATCCTGCCCTGCCGCCGGGCTGTCAGTCGGCCAGGGCTTGCAGCATCCACTGGCCATCCACTTCGCGGGCCAGGCCGCTGGCCGGCAGCAAGGCCAGCAGGCGCGCGTGCAGGGCGGCCTCGGTAAAGGTCTTGAGGGTGGTCAGGTCCAGCGCACCGATCAGGGTGAGATCAGCCTTGGTGTACGACAGCCAGGCTTTTTTCAACACCTGGGCGACGTCGCTACCGGCGGTGCTGGCGAACCGGCGGTGCCACTGGCGGCCTTCGAAAGTGAAGTTGTGCGCGTGGCTGTAGGTGCTTTGGTCGGCGCCTTCTACGCAGCGGTGGCAGTGGCATGGGCCCTCGCCGAAGGCGTTGCGCAGGTAGCTGTTGAAGTCCACGACGGGCTTGAGGGACAGGCGTTTGTCGACTTCGAACAGGTCGGCGATCAGGGGTTCTTCGGCGCTCACTCGGGATCCTCGTGTGGTGTGGCGTGCATCGGCGGGCACCCTAACAGATCGGGGCATTCAGATCACCTGTTGCAGGTGCCCCGCATACCCCAAGCAACATGCGATCCCTGTGGGAGCGGGCGTGCCCGCGAAGAGGCCAGTAGAGACAACAGAGACTGCCTGCCGTACTCTACGCGCCCCTACGCCTATACACCCACCGAGGTAACCCCGTTTGAGCACCAAGTACCCGTACATCGCCACCGTGACCATCAGCGCCGAAGACCGTGGCGGAGATACCGAAGCCTCGGAAAACCCCAAGATGCGCGTGGGCCTGGAAGCGGTGACCGAAACCCTGAAGAAGGTGCATTTCGTCGGTACGCTCGCGGCCCCAGAGAAACCGGCCACGCACATTTGCGTAACCCTGGAGAACGGCCTGACCTATTACGGCCCGATCGTCAACGGCCATGCCGAACTGGAAGGCGGCTGGATCGCCTTCGAGTCCGACATGCTCACCCCGCAAGAGCTGGGCCTGTAAGCCTCAGCTCAGTTCTGCCAGGCACTGCTCGAGGATATCCAGCCCTTCCTCGAGCACCTCGGCCTCGATGGTCAGCGGTGCCAGCAGGCGAATGATGTGCCGCGCCTTGCCGCTGGGCATCAGCAGCAGGCCCTTGGCTCGGGCCGCTTCCATCACCTGGGCCAGTTGTGCCGGTGCCGGGCTGCCATCGGCATTGATGAACTCGATCCCTCGCATGGCGCCCACGCCGGTCAGGCGGCCGATGTATGGGCTCAGGCCCGAGGCCTTCCAGCGCTCATGGCGGCTGACGATGGCCTGTTCCTGCCGTTCACCCCAGGTTGCAACGTTTTCGTCGGTCATCTGCGCCAGGCTGGCCAGGGCCGCCGCACAGGCAATCGGGTTGCCTGAATAGGTGCCACCGAGGCCGCCCTTGGGCAGCGCCGCCATCAATTCCTTGCGCCCGACCACTGCACCCAGCGGCATACCGCCAGCAATGCTCTTGGCCAGCAACAGCAGGTCGGGTTCGATGCCCAGGCGCGGAAACGCGAAGCGCTGGCCGGTGCGGCCGAAGCCCGACTGGATCTCGTCGATGATGATCAGGATGCCGCGCTCGTCGCAGAAACGGCGCAGGGCCTGGGCGAAGGCCGGGTCAAGGGCAAGGAAGCCGCCTTCGCCCTGTACCGGTTCGAAGATGAACGCTGCGACGTCCTCCACCGCCAGCTCGACGCTGAACAGACGGTCCATGGCCTTGAGCGCCTGCTCGCAGGTAACCCCGGTATCCGCGCTGGGGTAGGGCAGGTGGTACACCGGCCCGGGCAGCTCGCCGACCCGCTGCTTGTAGGGGGCGACCTTGCCATTGAGGTTCAGGGTGGCCAGGGTGCGGCCGTGGAAGCCGCCGTCGAAAGCGATGATGGCACGTTTGCCGGTAGCGCCACGGGCCACTTTCAGGGCGTTCTCCGCCGCTTCCGCGCCGCTGTTGGTGAGCATGCCGGCCAGTGGGTAGTTGACCGGGACGAACTGGCTCAGTTGCTCCATCAGTGCCAGATACGGGCCGTGAGGGGCCGCGTTGAAGGCATAGTGGGTCAGGCGGGTGGCCTGAGCCTGGATGGCCTCGACTACAGCGGGGTTGCAATGGCCCAGGTTGAGCACGCCGATACCGCCGACGAAGTCGATGTAACGTTTGCCGTCAGTGTCCCAGACTTCGGCATTACGGCCATGGGAAAGTGTGATCGGGTGAACGATGGCAATGGATTGGCTGATACTTTCCTGGTTCATGGGGCACGCGGACCTTGTTCGAGTTTCTTATTATCCAAGCGTGTCGGAAGGTTATTCCGCAAACGAATTATTCGATTGCGGTCATTCCATGGATTCGTGATCTGGCCGGTTTTTTTGGTTGGCTGTGCCGGCCTCTTCGCGGGCAAGCCCGCTCCTACCAGAGGCCGGGGCAGGTCAAATCAATCCCCTTCAGCCACCCGTTCCCGGATCCACTGCACAAAGGCTCTGATCTTGGGCACTTCGGCCGCATGCTCGGCATGCGCAATGAAGTGCCTCCCGTTGCTTGCCACAGGGTGGTCCCAGGCCACCACCAGCTTGCCTTCGCTCAGCTCTTCGGCCACCAGATAGCGGGGAATCAGGGCTATGCCGCAGCCGGAAATGGCGGCGCGGATGCACAGGTAGAACGTGTCGAAGCGCGGCCCGTGGTAGCTGTTCTGGCTATGCAGCCCAAGCCCCAGGAACCACTCGTGCCAGGCCTCCGGCCGCGACACGCATTGCAACAGCCGGTGCTCAGTCAGCGCCTGGGCGCTGTCGAAACGGTGGCTGGCCAGCAGTTGCGGGCTGCACACGGGCACCACTTCTTCGCTGAACAACTCGATGCAGGTTGCCCCGGGCCAGGTGCCCTGGCCGAAGAAAAAGGCGACGTCAGCCTTGGCCTGTACCAGGTCGAATGGCTCTAGCTCGTTGCGCACATCCAGGTGAATCCGTGGGTAGCGGTCACCAAAACCCTTGAGCCTGGGCACCAGCCAGCGGGCGCCGAAGGTCGGCTGGGTGGCGATGCGCAGCACTTCGGTTTCGTCGCCGTAGCTGAGGATGTAGCGGCTGGATATGTCGATCTGGGTGAGGATCTTGTTCACTTCGGTGAGGTACAGCGCGCCGGCCGGGGTCAGGTGCAGGCGTCGGCGAATACGCTGGAACAGCGAGTGCGAGAGCATGTCCTCAAGCTGCGCGACCTGCTTGCTGACGGCGCTCTGGGTCAGGTGCAGTTCCTGGGCCGCGCGGGTGAAACTGAGGTGGCGGGCGGCCGCTTCGAAGCACTGAAGGGCGGTGGTCGAAGGCATCAGGCGTTTGGACATGACGGGCAAATACCGAGCAAAAAAGGAAGGAGTTCATTCCATAAAGGAATTATGTGGTTCGAAAAGGTCGTTTGTTGACCCCGGCCTATAGATTAATACTGACCTGGATCAACGATTACAACCGGTCATGCGAAGAGGAGGTCAATACCCGCTTCGGTCATCTGCAAAAAACAACAACAACACACATCAGAAATTTATAAGAATTCTGCTCAGACCTTCAGCCGCTTTGCTGCGGCCGACCCATTCGAGGGTTCTTCATGGCTTCGCAAGACAACAAGAAACAGCGCTCACTGCAGCACGGCCTGACTTCCCGTCAGGTTTCCATGATCTCCATTGCCGGCATCATCGGCGCCGGGTTGTTCATCGGGTCCTCCAACGCCATTGCCACCGCCGGCCCGGCCATCCTCATCTCCTACGCCATGACTGGCCTGCTGGTCTTGCTGGTGATGCGCATGCTGGGTGAAATGGCCATCGCAAACCCCAACAGCGGCTCATTTTCCACCTACGCCACGGAAGCCATTGGCCCTTGGGCAGGCTTTACCATCGGCTGGTTGTACTGGTGGTTCTGGGTGTTGATCATTCCGGTGGAGGCCATTGCCGGTGCCGATATCCTGCATGCCTACTTCCCTGGCGTGCCCTCCTGGCTGTTCGCTTTCCTGATCATGCTGGTGCTGTCCTGCACCAACCTGGTCAGCGTGAAGAACTTCGGTGCCTTCGAGTACTGGTTCGCGCTGGTCAAGGTGGTCGCAATCATTGGCTTCATCGGGGTCTGCACCTTGGCTGTGTTCGGCTTCTGGCCGCTGGCGGAGGTGTCCGGGGTCAGCCGGCTGTGGGACAGCGGTGGTTTCATGCCCAATGGCTTCGGGACGGTGCTTGGGGGCGTGCTGATCACCATCTTCTCGTTCTTCGGTGCCGAAATTGTCACCATCGCGGCTGACGAGACCGCCAACCCGAAAGACAAGATTCGCCGCGCCACCAACCTGGTGGTGTACCGCATCGCCATCTTCTATCTGGCGTCGATCTTCCTGGTGGTGTCGCTGGTGGCCTGGAACGACCCCGAGCTGAAAGCGGTAGGGTCGTTCCAGCGTGTACTGGAAGTGCTGAACGTGCCGGGCGCCAAGCTGCTGGTTGACCTGGTGGTGCTGGTGGCGGTGACAAGTTGCATGAACTCGGGGCTCTACACCGCGTCGCGCATGCTCTATTCGCTTGGCGCTCGTGGTCAGGCGCTTAGCGTGACCAAGCGCATCTCCGGTTCCGGCGTGCCGACCGTAGCGGTGATCTTCTCCACCCTGGCAGGTTTTGCAGGCTGCTTCGTCAACTACGTGTTCCCGGGCAAGGTGTTTGGCTTCCTGCTGTCGACCACTGGCGCCATCGCCTTGCTGGTGTACCTGGTCATTGCCGTGTCGCAGCTGCGCATGCGTGCCCGTGCCGAACGTGAAGGGCGCCCGCTGGAGCTGAAGATGTGGCTGTTCCCATGGCTGACCTGGCTGGTGATCGGCACCATCGTCATGGTGCTGGGCTACATGCTGTTCAGCGATGCCTACCGCTACGAAACGCTGATGACCGCTGGGGTGACCGCGTTCATCCTGCTGGTTTCGCTGACCCAGCGGCGTGCCAAGATGGTTGCCCAGACGGCCTGATGTTTCTGCTTTAATGGGGGCGTTGCGCGCCCCCATTCCAACAAGCACAGGAAGCGTATGACTGATCACACACTTTCCCTTCAAGCCCTCGCGGCGCCTGAGGGTACCTGCTACGGCTGCGGCTGTTCCCACCCCAGCGGCCTGCACCTGCAAAGCCACTGGGACGCCGACGGTGTTCATCTGGTGTGCCGACACTCGCCCGACAGCACCTTCATCGGCTGGCCTGGCCTGGTTTACGGTGGCCTGCTGGCGATGCTGGTCGACTGCCACTCCAACTGGACGGCGATGGCCTACCACTACCGTAACGAAGGCCGCGAGCCGGGCAGCCTGCCGCGTATCGACTGCGTTACCGGCACGCTCAACCTGACCTACCTGAAACCTACGCCGATGGGCGTCGAGCTGTTGCTCAAGGCGCGTGTCGAAGGTGAAGTGGGGCGCAAGAGCCGGGTCATCTGCGAAGTCTGGGCAGAGGATGTACTGACTGTGACCGCCGACTCCGTGTTTGTCCGCGTCGATACCGAAAAGCTCAAGCTCAAGGCCCACGGCCAGGCCTGAGCTGTTAACGCTGATGAGTGGTCGGTGATGGTCAGCGGCTGGGGATGTCTCTAGAGTGACAGGTTCATTCCCTTGGCAAGGTTGATCATGACCGATCTCAGTGCTTTCCCCATTACTCGCAAATGGCCCGCCAAACATCCCGAACGCCTGCAGTTGTACTCGCTGCCGACGCCCAACGGGGTGAAAGTGTCGATCATGCTCGAAGAGATTGGCTTGGCTTACGAGGCGCACAGGGTCAGCTTCGACAATGATGACCAATTGAGCCCCGAATTCATCTCGCTCAGCGCGAACAACAAGATCCCCGTCATCCTCGACCCTAACGGGCCGGGTGGTCAGCCGCTGCCGCTGTTCGAATCGGGGGCGATCTTGCAGTACCTGGCGGAGAAGAGCGGCCAGCTGCTCAGCCAGGACCCCGCCCAGCGCTATCAGACCCTGCAGTGGCTGATGTTCCAGATGGGTGGCATCGGGCCGATGTTCGGCCAGGTCGGGTTCTTCCATTTCTTTGCTGGCAAGGAATATGAAGACAAGCGCCCGCGTGACCGCTATGTCAACGAGTCCAAGCGGCTGCTGGGCGTGCTGGATCGGCATTTGAAAGGTCGGCAGTGGATGGCTGAGGAATACAGCATCGCCGACATCGCCATCTTCCCTTGGGTGCGTAACCTGGTGGAGCGCTACAACGCCCGTGACCTGGTGGGCTTCGACCAGTTCAAGGAAGTGCAGCGCGTGCTGGCGAATTTCTTCGAACGGCCAGCCGTGCAGCGTGGCCTGAAAATCCCGGGTTGATCAACCCGTGCAGGGACAACAGCCTTGCGCAAACTTCGAAACGCCTGCGCGGTCGCCCGTAGGCGCGGGTTTACCCGCGAAAGGGCCGGCCCTGCTGGCCAATCCCCACCCGTTGTTCACCGTTGTCGCCGCTACCGTATTCGCGGGTAAACCCGCTCCTACGCCGGATCGGTGGTGGACACAGGTCGGTGATTGGGCGCAGGCCCTCGTAGGAGCGGGTTTACCCGCGAAAGGGCCGGCCCTGCTGGCCAATCCCCACCCGCTGTTCACCGTTGTCGCCGCTACCGTATTCGCGGGTAAACCCGCTCCTACGCCGGATCGGTGGTGGACACAGGTCGGTGATTGGGCGCCGGTCGTCGTAGGAGCGGGTTTACCCGCGAAAGGGCCGGCCCTGCTGGCCAATCCCCACCCGCTGTTCACCGTTGTCGCCGCTACCGTATTCGCGGGTAAACCCGCTCCTACGCCGGATCGGTGGTGGACACAGGTCGGTGATTGGGCGCCGGTCGTCGTAGGAGCGGGTTTACCCGCGAAAGGGCCGGCCCTGCTGGCCAATCCCCACCCGCTGTTCACCGTTGCCGCCGCTACCGTATTCGCGGGTAAACCCGCTCCTACGCCGGATCGGTGGTGGACACAGGTCGGTGATTGGGCGCCGGTCGTCGTAGGAGCGGGTTTACCCGCGAAAGGGCCGGCCCTGCTGGCCAATCCCCACCCGCTGTTCACCGTTGTCGCCGCTACCGTATTCGCGGGTAAACCCGCTCCTACGCCGGATCGGTGGTGGACACAGGTCGGTGATTGGGCGCAGGCCCTCGTAGGAGCGGGTTTACCCGCGAAAGGGCCGGCCCTGCTGGCCAATCCCCACCCGCTGTTCACCGTTGTCGCCGCTACCGTATTCGCGGGTAAACCCGCTCCTACGCCGGATCGGTGGTGGACACAGGTCGGTGATTGGGCGCAGGCCCTCGTAGGAGCGGGTTTACCCGCGAAAGGGCCGGCCCTGCTGGCCAATCCCCACCCGCTGTTCACCGTTGTCGCCGCTACCGTATTCGCGGGTAAACCCGCTCCTACGCCGGATCGGTGGTGGACACAGGTCGGTGATTGGGCGCAGGCCCTCGTAGGAGCGGGTTTACCCGCGAAAGGGCCGGCCCTGCTGGCCAATCCCCACCCGCTGTTCACCGTTGTCGCCGCTACCGTATTCGCGGGTAAACCCGCTCCTACGCCGGATTGGTGGTGGACACAGGTCGGTGATTGGGCGCAGGCCCTCGTAGGAGCGGGTTTACCCGCGAAAGGGCCGGGCCTGCTGGCCAATCCCCACCCGCCGTTCACCGTTGCCGCCGCTACCGTATTCGCGGGTAAACCCGCTCCTACAGGCGGCGTACGGGTTCAGAAGATGTGGTTCAGCAACCAGTACAGGCTGCCAGCCAACAGCATTGCCGCTGGCAAGGTCAGCACCCAGGCCATCAGCAGATTGAACAACGTGCGTTTCTGAATCCCCGACCCGTTGGCGACCATGGCGCCGGCCACCCCCGAACTCAGTACATGTGTGGTCGACACCGGCAGCCCGAACATATCCGCCGCGCCAATGGTGCACATCGCCACCACTTCGGCCGATGCGCCTTGGGCATAGCTGAGGTGGGTCTTGCCGATCTTCTCGCCAACCGTGACCACAATACGTCGCCAGCCAACCATGGTCCCCAGCCCTAGCGCGATGGCTACAGCCACCTTCACCCACAGCGGAATATACCGGGTGGCGTCGTCCAGCTGGGCCTTGAACAACTGCACTTGGCTGCGGGTGTCGGCATCGAATGTCACCAGGTTGTTTTTCTCCATGAGGCGGATGGCTTCACTGGTCAGGTACATGTCGTTACGCACGTTGGCCATGGCCTCAGCCGGTATGCGCTTGAGCGAGCCATAGCCTTTGACCTCTTCGCCGATCATCCCGGTCAGCGCCGCCAATGCCGGTACCAGGTGCGGGCTGGCCTTGGGCTCGGCAATGAATAGGGTCAGTACCTGGCGCGGGTCAGCCGGGGCCGCTTTCGGGTCGCTGCGTACCAGTGCCTGGCGCGTTACCTCGGCGACAGCGGAAAACTGCAGGGCCTGCTCGTTGGGCATGGTCTTGTTCAGCGCGTAAGCCATCGGCAGGGTGCCGACCAGAATCAGCATGATCAGCCCCATGCCTTTCTGGCCGTCGTTGGAGCCGTGGGCAAACGATACCCCGGTGCAGGTCAGAATCAGTAGACTGCGGATCCACCACGGTGGCGGTGTCTGGCCTTCCGGTGCCTGGTACAGGGCCTTGCGTTTGACCAGCGCACGCAGGGCCAGCAGCAACAGGGCTGCGCAAGCAAAACCGATCAGCGGTGAGAACAGCAGGGCATAACCCACCTTGCTGGCTTGGGCCCAATCCACGCCGCTGGTGCCGTCACGCCCATGCATCAGCGCATTGGCCACGCCCACGCCGATGATCGAGCCAATCAGGGTGTGCGAGGACGATGCCGGCAGGCCCAGCCACCAGGTGCCAAGGTTCCAGATGATCGCCGCCAGCAGCAAGGCGAAAACCATGGCAAAGCCGGCCGAAGAGCCGACCTGCAGAATCAGCTCTACCGGTAGCAGGGCGATGATGCCGAACGCCACCGCGCCACTGGAGAAAAGCACGCCCAGGAAGTTGCACAGCCCAGACCACACCACCGCGACCGGGGCCGGCAACGAATGGGTGTATATCACTGTGGCTACCGCGTTGGCGGTGTCGTGGAAGCCGTTGACGAACTCGAAGCCCAGGGCAATCAGCAGCGCCAGGCCCAGCAGAAGGAACGGTGTGGCCGTGGTGATGACCGTACCGCTTGCGGTCACATCCTGCTTGAGGCTCCAGGCGGTGTAGGCGATACCAGCCAGCAGCAGGCTGAAGAACAACGTTAAGGTGGCACGCCCAGGCTTGTGGGAGAGCTGCGGGCGCGCGTCGCGTTGGACCAGTTGTGGGGTGCTGGCCACTGACGGGGTTGCCATGGGGGCTCCGGTTGGCGTTGGGCGAAAATGCCGAAGGCCTTGAGCATAGAAACAATTCGTAACCCGGCCGTGACCTCGATCAATGAATTATCTAGGCTCAAGACGGACGGTAATGGCAGGAGACGCCCATGATCCGCTGCAAGCGTGTCTATGATGCGGTTGAGGATGAAGATGGCCAGCGTGTACTGGTCGACCGCCTGTGGCCGCGCAACAAACGCAAGGAAGACCTCCATGGGCAGTGGTTGCGCGAAGTGGCACCTTCGAATGAATTGCGTAAGGCATTCCACCAGGGTGAAGTGGATTTCGCCGTTTTTACCCAGCGTTACCAGCAGGAACTGGCGGCCCACCCCGAGCACTGGTATCCGCTGCTGGACATGGCCAGGAAGGGGACGCTGACATTGCTGTATGCCGGCAAGGACAGCGAGCACAACAATGCCCGGGTGCTGGCCGACTGGTTGGAAAACGAACTGGACCGGTGTGGCCCTGGCAGTTCGCCGGTGTGTTATGCCCAATGAGTGCGATGCGATGCCCTTACAGTTGATTCCCGCCAAAGACATTCACTGTACCTTCGCCCGCGACCTCACGCGCCGCGCCATGTTGCCCTACTACCGCGAATACGACCTGCTGTGGATCGAAGAAGCCTTCGACGCAGCCTGGGGCTGGCGCGAGCAGTGGCTGGTGATCGAAGGTGACACCCTGTTGGGTTTTTGCAGCCTCAGCCAGGACCGCCAGGCACTGTTCATCCGCGAGTTGCACCTGTTGCCTGAACACCGTGGGCGGGGCGTCGGTAGCTGGGTGCTGGAAGAACTGGCGCTGTGGGCCAGGCAGCGGCGCCTCCCACTGTTGCGGCTGATGGTGTTCCGCAGCAACCCGGCCCGCTTGTTGTACCAGCGTCACGGCTTCGTCGAGATGGGTGAGGACGATTGCTTTGTGCGGATGCAGCGAGATATCAACGTAGTAGCTAAATGATGGCTTGTCGCAGCCACAGAGCATGGGCATAGTGGATCCACACATTTACGGCTGCCTGCAGGCGGGTAGACCGTGTTTGAGGATACAAGGGAAAAGGAGAAGCCCCTATGAACGGAATCGGTCCGCGACTGCGGGAAGAGCGTGAGCGGCTGGGTATGACCCAGCGTGTATTTGGCGATATCGGTGGGGTCGAGCCCAACGCTCAGGGCAAGTACGAAAGCGGTGAACGCACGCCGCGGGTCGATTACCTGGCGGCATTGGCGGCCAGGGGCGTGGATGCGCTGTACGTACTCAGCGGCCTGCGCACTCCGGCAGCGCTCGAAGGTTTGAGCGCGGATGAGTCCGGTTTGCTGGAGGCTTTTCGGGAGTTACCGTTGGACGATCAGGCGGCGCTCTTGCACCTTTTGGGGCGATTGGCCAACGACGCCAAGCCCCGGCAAATCGTGAGGCCTCTCACCGTCGAACGTCAGTCGTTTCTGAAGGAAGCAATGCGTTAGGCCCACCGTGAAAAATTTTGTTAAGGTGGCGGGATCCAATCGCCCTGCTGACGAGGTGTGTGCTTGATTAGGGTCTTAGTGGTCGATGATCACGATCTGGTACGAACCGGTATTACACGGATGTTGGCCGACATCGACGGCCTGCAGGTGGTGGGTGAGGGAGACTCGGGCGAGTCGGCACTGAAACTGGCCCGGGAGCTGAAGCCGGACGTTGTGCTGATGGATGTGAAAATGCCCGGCATCGGCGGTTTGGAGGCCACCCGCAAGCTGCTGCGCAGCCATCCTGACATCAAGGTAGTGGCGGTGACGGTGTGCGAGGAAGACCCGTTCCCCACACGCCTGTTGCAGGCCGGCGCTGCCGGCTACCTGACCAAGGGTGCGGGCCTTGACGAAATGGTCCAGGCCATTCGTCTGGCCTTTGCCGGCCAGCGCTATATCAGCCCGCAGATCGCCCAGCAGCTGGCGCTGAAACCGTTCCAGCCGCAGGGCTCTCCGTTCGACGCGTTGTCCGAACGGGAAATCCAGATTGCCCTGATGATCGTCGGCTGCCAGAAAGTGCAGATCATCTCCGACAAGTTGTGCCTCTCGCCCAAGACCGTCAATACTTACCGTTATCGGATCTTTGAAAAACTCTCGGTCACCAGCGACGTCGAATTGACCTTGCTGGCCGTTCGCCACGGTATGGTTGACGCAAGCCTGTAAAACCTCATGTCCCAAGTCTTTGATGCCAGCGCATTCCTGGCGACCTGCAGTGGTCGCCCGGGCGTTTACCGGATGTTCGACGGCGAAGCCCGGCTGCTTTACGTGGGCAAGGCCAAGAACCTGAAGAAGCGCCTGGCCAGCTATTTTCGCAAGACTGGCCTTGCGCCCAAGACCGCCGCGCTGGTTGCGCGCATCGCCCAGGTTGAAACCACCATCACCGCCAACGAAACCGAGGCGTTGCTGCTGGAGCAGAACCTGATCAAGGAATGGCGGCCGCCGTACAACATCCTGCTGCGCGACGATAAGTCCTACCCCTACGTGTTTCTGTCCGATGGCGAGTTTCCGCGCCTGGGCATTCACCGGGGGGCGAAAAAGGCCAAGGGCCGTTATTTTGGCCCGTACCCCAGCGCCGGGGCCATTCGCGAAAGCCTCAGCCTGCTGCAAAAGGCTTTTTCAGTGCGTCAGTGCGAAGATAGCTACTACGCCAACCGCACCCGACCATGCCTGCAATACCAGATAAAACGTTGCAAAGGGCCCTGCACCGACCTGGTGACTGCCGAGGAATACGCAGAGGACGTGCGCCATTCGGTGATGTTTCTGGAAGGGCGTAGCCAGCAACTGGGCAATGAGTTGAACGCCGAGATGGAGAAGGCCGCCATGGCCCTCGATTTCGAAAAAGCCGCCGAGCTGCGCGACCAGATCGCCCTGTTGCGCCGCGTGCAGGACCAGCAGTACATCGAGGGCGGCAGCGGTGATGTCGACGTCATCGCCGCCTTCGTCAACCCGGGTGGCGCCTGTGTGCACCTGATCAGCGTGCGCGGCGGGCGAGTACTGGGCAGCAAGAACTTCTTCCCGCAGGTAGGCATCGAGGAGGAGGTGGCCGAGGTCATG
Organism: Pseudomonas sp. BP6; assembly: GCF_017875935.1. NCBI lineage: Bacteria > Pseudomonadati > Pseudomonadota > Gammaproteobacteria > Pseudomonadales > Pseudomonadaceae > Pseudomonas > Pseudomonas sp. BP6. The sequence goes on along the minus strand of NZ_JAGINI010000001.1, from coordinate 3,307,984 downwards.
GCCGCATTCCTTTCCCAGTACTACTTGGGCAACGCAGAGCGCGAGTTGCCCGGCGAGTTGATCGTCAATGTTGTGCACGAAGACTTCAACGCCATCACCGAAGCACTGCACACGCTGCGTGGCCGCGAACTGACCATCAGCCACCGGGTGCGTGGTACCCGCGCCCGCTGGCAACAACTGGCAGTGACCAATGCCGAGCAGGCGCTGAATGCCCGCCTGGCCAACCGCCAGCACATGGCTGCGCGCTTCGAGGCCCTGGCCGAAGTGCTGGGCCTGGATGAAGTGCCGCAACGCCTGGAATGCTACGACATCAGCCACTCCAGTGGTGAAGCTACCGTGGCCAGTTGCGTGGTGTTCGGCCCCGAAGGGCCGATCAAGTCCGACTACCGCCGCTTCAACATCGAAGGCGTCACCGCAGGTGACGATTACGCGGCCATGCATCAGGCCCTGACCCGCCGCTATGGGCGCATCAAGGACGGTGAGGGCAAGTTGCCCGACGTGCTGCTGGTGGACGGTGGCAAGGGTCAGCTGAACATGGCCCGCGATGTGATGCAGGAGCTGGGCTTCACCGACCTGACCCTGCTCGGTGTGGCCAAGGGCGTCACACGCAAGGCGGGTTTCGAAACCCTGTACCTGAACGATGTGCATCACGAATTCACCCTCAAGGGCGATTCATCGGCCTTGCACCTGATCCAGCAGATCCGCGACGAAGCCCACCGCTTCGCTATCACCGGCCACCGTGCCCGCCGTGGCAAGGCCCGTCGAGTCTCCAGCCTTGAAGATGTGGCTGGGGTAGGGCCCAAGCGCCGCCGCGATCTGCTGAAACATTTTGGCGGCTTACAGGAGCTCAACCGCGCCAGTATCGATGAAATCGCCAAAGCCCCCGGCATCAGTAAAAAGCTTGCCGAATCAATTTATGCCAGCCTGCATAGCGAGTAGAATGCCGGGCTCAACTTGCGGCCAGTCGTACCGATGAATATTCCAAACCTGCTCACCGTTCTACGCGTCCTGCTCATTCCGTGCTTCATTCTGCTCTTCTATATGCCCTATGAGTGGAGCTACATGGCTGCCAGCAGCGTATTCGCGGTTGCCGCCGCCACCGATTGGCTGGACGGCTACCTGGCGCGTCGACTGCAGCAGAGCACGCCGTTCGGCGCCTTCCTCGACCCGGTGGCCGACAAGCTGATGGTGGCAGTGGCCCTGGTGCTGCTGGTGCAGACCCACGCCAACTTCTGGCTGACCCTGCCGGCGGCGGTCATCATCGGTCGCGAGATCGTGGTGTCTGCGCTGCGCGAGTGGATGGCTGAGCTAGGGGCTCGAGCACATGTGGCGGTGTCCAACCTCGGTAAGTGGAAGACTGCGGCGCAGATGCTGGCGCTGGTGATCCTGCTGGGCAACCCGCCAGCGGTAACGTTCTGGGTGATCCTGGGCTACGGGCTGCTGCTGGTGGCGGCGGGGTTGACGCTGTGGTCGATGGTGCACTACCTGCTGGCCGCCTGGCCGCACCTGCGCGAAGGTTCGGAAAAAAAATAAAAGTTTTTTGAATCAAGGGGTTGACGCTGTTTTAGAAATCGCTAGAATGGCACCCATCACGACGCGGGAATAGCTCAGTTGGTAGAGCACGACCTTGCCAAGGTCGGGGTCGCGAGTTCGAGTCTCGTTTCCCGCTCCAAATAAAGATCTACAGGTTTCAGTCGAAGTCTGTAAGTCGTTGAAAAAAGGCCCTTAGGGGCCTTTTTTCGTTCGAATGCATTCTGCTTCAATCCCCATCCCTCCACGAAATTCAAGTACAAACACCACAACGCGGCGCCCAGGCCGTGACGTCGTGTGCTACCTGGACATATCGCTGATCACGTCAGCGGGCATTTCAAAAATCTCGGATGCGCTCAACAGGTCCACTGCGGACAGCAAGGCATCTGGATCGATTGGGTCTTCCAGGATCAGCGTGTGCTGGGTGTGATTGTCGGTCAGGCGCAGCGTGGGTGTAGCGTTGAATCCGTTCTCCAAGGCTTGCGCTTTTTGCGTGTCCACGACTTGGGCAGCCCGTTCGCCAGCCAGGCAGCGTTGCAGGGACGGGCCGATGTCCGGATAGTCGTGTCCAGCAGCCAACCCACGGCCGTTGCCTTGGGTATGCAGGTAGACTCGGAGCACCGCCCCCCAAACGCCTTCGCGACTCTCACGCTGGCCCAGGCACTCGATCAGTCGCGCTTCCCGACTGGCGGCCGGTTCATGCTGGGGGAGAGGCAGGTGACGCCAGGCCAGGTTGACGTGATCGTTGGTGACGATCCAGCGTTGCAGTTGCAGTAGGTAGGCCTGGCAGCGCGGGCATTCGAGGTCGGCGTAGAGGGTGATGGTGAAGCGCGCTTCGGGGTTGCCGTAGATCCGCTGCGGGCCATCATCGGCGGTAGAACGAAAAGGTAGCGGCAGCCACCAGCACAGTGCCAAAACCGCGGCTGCGAGCCAGCCGCAGGCCCACTTTAGGTTGGTTGCACTCATCCGTTTGCGCATGTTGTTGCTCCTGGCAATTCCAGATCAAACGGCTCGAAACCGGTACGCCGTTTCCATCCTGAGTCATGCGGAGGGCGGCATCGAGTCCACTGATGCCGAGTTGCTGCATGAGGCTATGACGCAGGCTTGCTCTTCAGGTTCCGTCATCGCCAGTGCCAGATACGAACGGGTGGCACGGTGCGGAACAACGGCTCCACCTTTGTTTCAACGATGGACGCCGCGGGGTTAAACGCTTTCGATCGAAGTGGCGCCGCGGCGGTTTGGAAGTAAATTCACACAATGTCCCTCTACCCCTTAAACGCATGGCCTGCAGGCATCATGCGTCAGCGCAGGTGCATGCCTGAATCTGGAAGCCCTGCTCAATCAGCCAGCTTTTCTGAGCTTCGGTTTTGCTGGCGAGGGGATTCACGGTTTGATTCCTCAGGTAGGCCAAGGCGAATCGGGCAAGCGGCTGAAGCGTTACTCTCTGGTCCTGTTGCCTTGTCTTGCGTATCTGGATTGACGCACGAATCAACGGATTTTCCCTAATACGGTGACCCGCATGCTTGTAACGTTATCTCTATGATAATGCTTGGTTTAGCAAGTCGTTGAATGTGGTATGCAGAACTTCCGTTTCTCCACTGTCGTGAAAATAGATTAATATATGGCCGATTCGGCTGATCAGTATTGGGTTGCCTGCGCCGTCGTCCGATATTACATATGAGTTCATGAGCTCATTAGAAAGGTTGGTAGTGTATTGTCGAAAGCGCTGAGTTAACTCAGTTACTGTTTCGCTGCCTATCATATCACCGTTATCGAAGGCGTGAATTGCAATGCCGCAAAATGCTCCGCCGAAAATTTTTATAAAATCAATGTACTGGGTGTCAAATTTGATATTTAAATTTATTTCTGCGGCTTTTATTTCGTTATCGGTCGCCGGTCGTCCGCGGAGACCATTATCGTTCTCAACTAATTTTTCAATTCTTTTCTGAAGGATGTTGTCCATTATGGGCACCTGGCAGGTGAGGATGATTTAGCGTCGATTCTATTTTGCAGATAGTTAGAGGCTTGATTCGCCCAAAACGCTCTTTTCCAGAAATTAAATTCTGCTCGATTACTGATTCCGTGTCCTTTTTAATCGCTGTGTGGGTGTGGTTGTGTTCACCCCGGGCATTGATGCTTTCGCGCAAGCGGCCATGGGCGTCGTAGTAACAGCGTCTGGGCATTGCTGCAGTCGCGGTAGCTGAGCAACTGACCGCAAGTGTTCCAGCTCAGGTATCTGCTCTTTTCGAGGGCATCGGAGACCTGGGTGGAAGACTAACTCGCGGCATATTTGCTAACTTCTTCGACTGCCTTGGATTTGAGTGTAGAAATCTAAAAAGCTTGGTGCTACTAATATTGCACTGTTGGGGTCTATATCATCTTCCATCGCGGTGTATTTCACACTGCCGGTTACGGTGTCAAGCCAGAAGTCATTGTCCCCGCAATTTCCGGCGAACGGGATGTTGTTTTGGAAGAATTCAGGGTTTCCTGGGTAGCTAATTTTTTTGTTGTTAATGACCTCGATTGTCGACAGGAGTCTTGGATGTTGGAGAATGCCAGGTGTCTCAATGTAATGGAAAGACTCTATTTCCAAAAGATTGGGGTCTTTAGTTGTTATTTTGTAAAATAAATCTCTGTATATGAATGCTCCTCCATCAAAGTATCCTCTGTTGTATCTTGAGTAGAAGTCGATAAAATGCTCCCTGTCTTTAAATTTTGAGGGTAGCATTGACTCAATTATGGTGGCATCTAGTCCTGGGTAAGAGTCGTTGAATGTAAGTTTGTTAATGGTAAATATTTTTGGCTGTGCCATATTGTGCTCCCTTCGGTCTGGTGTAGGTGGCGTTTCTTTTTGTTGCCTCAGCTATAGCTTCGGGCGTTCCATATTTAAAGCCAGTGATAAAACTGAATTCATGTGCGCCACCTATGTGGGGATGCCTATGGTACTTTGGGTTTACAAGTTGCATGGACATTTCGTTGGATTTTGGGTGGTATTCAATGTGGTGGCTGATCCATCGTGAAGATATTGGTTCATTGATTTTTGCCTTTTTGTAGAGGGCTGCCTTGTCATCAGATTGTCGGCCGCGTCGTAGCGGTAGTCTGTGGTGCCATCTTCGGTGCGCTTGCTGACAAGCCGGCCGATTGCGTCCCGCTCGAAGTCATGGCGGATGGCGGTCGTTCGTCTGGGGCATTTTATACATGCCCCGGAATGGGCTGGCGAGTCGTGGTGCCTTACGATTTTTTACGCGGGGTAGCGACGAAATAGGTTAGGAAGCTATTAGATAGATATTTTTCTCTAAAACTGGCGGGGTCGGACTACCCCGCCGATTTGATCTTATAATTACGCTTTCGCCTGGATGCAAATTGGATTTGTGAACGGTCTGGTAGTTGATGTTGTTGTGGTTTAAGAAGTGCTTCAAATTCTGCGCGATCTTTGCTAATTATAATTATTGTAGGATGAATTCAATGCTCTTGATTTTTTCTGGATTTCTAATTAAAAACATTCTGAGTTGATTGCTTATTTCTTTCTTTTTTGAATGTAGTTGTAGTGTGTTTTTGTATGCTATGGTGTATTGTTCGGAGTTCGTGATTCGATATATGATGTAATCAAGCCAGTCTGGAGATTTTTCTGCTAGGGATATCGTTGAGTCAAGTACGGCTTTGATGTAGTCCTCTACGTTAAAAGACTCAGCCATGCCTACGATGTCTTTCATTACATCTACGTGTTCAGACTCGTCGTCCAAGTAAGAGAGCATCTCTGGAATGTACTGTCTGTCCCCCGTTAACGCCATTTTTTTAAGTGTATCCGTAAATTCGTCAATGGCGGTGTTTGACTCGAGTTGTGAATATTTATGGAGTTGATTTTTTAAGGGCATGGCCGGCTATCTTTTTGATTTTTCTGAAAAATGTCAGGGAATAGTGATTTGTTGAGATGTATCGAGTTTCGTAATCCTTGTTTTATCGTGAGGTTGTACAAATTTTCTTTCCTGTAAATTTTTCTGGCATCCCAAATGTCTCTCGCTAAGGCGTCACGTGGTGATTCTGACAAGAGTGGGGCTCTTTTAAACGTGCGTGTCAAGGAATGCCTCCCTGTGCCTGAAGGGTAGATATGTTCCATCTGCATTGCTACCGATTTTTGAGGGCTGATTCCAAAGTTCCTTTTCATATAAGCAGCTGATGGCATATGATGACCTGTGAGGTTATCGCCAGGAGCGCCGGGAAGTTTGCCGAAAACGCCTGCTTCACCTTCTCCGGGGAACAATGGGCTAAGGCCCAATGGGTCAAACCAAGTATTCGTATTTGGTGCGAAGCGATAAAGATTTAACCCCCCTTCTAAGCCAATCGGATCGCTCGTCGTGAAACGACCTATATCCGGATCATAGAACCTGAGCGTGTTGTAATGCAGCCCCGTTTCCCGGTCAAGGTACTGACCCTGAAACCGCAAATTCTGCTCTCGCGCCTGCTGCGGGCTGTGCCACTCAGAAGGTGTGTTTCCCAAACCTTGATGATCGTTTTGCCAGATTGTTTTGCCATCAGAGCTACTCAACTGCTCAGGCAGACCTGCCAGTTTGGTATGAAAATAGTGAACTGCTTCGCTGCCAGGTTTACCGTCAACCCGCGCCAACGGGTCATAGCTCTCCACAGTGGCATACACATACAAGCTAGCCAACCCACTCTGCACTTCTTGAAGCAAGCGCAACCCTTGCCAGTGAAACAGCACCCGCCGACGCGGCTCTGGATAGTCCCTCTGATAAACCTCCTTGCTAATCCGCCTCCCCAACGGGTCATAGGCAAACACCACCCGCTCACGCTCGCCACTGCGGTACTGCTCCACGCAAACCAGCCGCTGTTCGGCGTCATACTCGAAATACTGCACCCAATTGCTACCGATCCGCTTCTCGCACAGCCGCCCAAAGCGGTCGTAGCGGTAGCGCTTGTCCTGATACACCAACACCCGGTTGTGCTTGATCAGGCCATTGAGCTTGGGGCCGTCGAACAGATTGCCGGCTTTGTCGTACTTGAAATCCTCGACCTGCGTGGCTTGCCAGTTGGGGCGTGACTGCTGGACGGTTTGCAGTTGCTCGTTTAGGTCGTAGCCATAACGGTTGTGTCCCGAATAAGTCTTGCCCGTGTGGGGTAGGTCATGAAAGCGGCCGATGATCTGTTCGAGATGCGCGTCTTCGTCATTGGCGGCGTTGGTCATCCCACGGCGCTGGGTCTGGGTCAGTACCTCGGCAACCAGGTTGTCGCTGGCATCGTAGCGATAGGCCTTGTCCAGCAGTGGCAGCACTTCAGCAGGGGCATCGCGGTAGTGAATAGCCTTGCCGGCCAGGCGACCGCTGGTGTCGTAGCGCGTGCGGGTGACCAGTTTGCCTTGGGTTCGCAGGACCTCGTCGTGCACCGCATCACGCTCGAAATCGCTGATCACCCGGCCGTTCAGGTTGATCTGGTGCAGGTGCCCGCTGCCGTAGTACAGATGGTTGAGTTCGCGTTGGTCGGGCAGGACTAGCGTCTGCAGGTTGCCCAGTTCGTCGTAGCGGTACTGCAGCAAGCCAGCGCTGTTGGTTTCGCTGAGCAGTTGCCCGTTGGCGTCGTAGGTGTAGTCGAGTTGCTGTTTTTCTCCTTTGTTGTCTGTGAAGGTGATGGACAGCAGATTGTCGGCCGCGTCGTAGCGGTAGTCGGTGGTGCCATCTTCGGTGCGCTTGCTGACAAGCCGGCCGATGGCGTCCCGCTCGAAGTCATGGCGAATGGCAGTCGTTCGTGTCGGCGGGGCGTTGTCGGACAGCGGCGGCTGCTCGTCAGGCGAGGGCACATGGGTAAGACGAATGACCTCATCCAGCACGTTGTAGGCATAGAGGCGGCCACTGCCATCCAGGTCTTTTTGTGCCACCAGCCGGTCCAGTTCGTCCCAGCCGAAGCGGTATGACTCGTCATTCTCGTTGGTGAGTTGCAGTAGTCGACCATAGGCGTCGTAGCGGAACTTCACGCTGTAGCCCATGGCGTCCGTGCGTTCGACCAGCCGGCCGCTGGGGTCGTAGCGAAATTGCAGGGTTTTCTGGGCAGGGTCGATATAGCGCGTCAGCTGACCGGCAACATCGACCTCATAGCGGTCAATGCGGCCGTCCGGGCGTTCGCTTTCGACCAGATAGCCACGTGCGTCGTAGCGGAAGTGGGTGTGTTCACCCCGGGCATTGATGCTTTCGCGCAAGCGGCCATGGGCGTCGTAGTGATACAGCGTCTGGGCATTGCTACAGTCGCGGTAGCTGAGCAACTGACCGCACGTGTTCCAGCTCAGGTACTTGCTCTTTTCGAGGGCATCGGTGACCTGGGTAACACGGCCTTCCGGGTCGTATTGGTACTGTGTCTCGCGCCCCAGCGGGTCCTGCTGCCAGAGCAGATTGCCGTGGCTGTCGTAGCCGTATTGCCGAGTCCGTCCGGCTGTATCGGTGACCTGGACGGGCAGTGCCCAATGTCGCAAGTATTTGATGTGTTCGCTGCGGCCGAGGGGATCGCGGGTTTCGATCAGGCGGCCGATATCGTCGTAGCTGTAGCGCCATTCCCCCCCTTGCGGATCGATGCGCTTGATCAGCTGTCCGGCAATCACTTCCGCCTGCCAGCAGTTGCCCTGAGGGTCGATGTGTTTATAGACCTCGTACAGTGGCCCCCAGTAGTAGTGATCACTGCGGCCGAGGTTGTCCGTGACGAGGGTTTCACCGGCTTCCAGGTTGTACTCGAACCGGTACTCTTCACCATCGCTGCCCCAGTGACGAATCACCCGCCACTCGTGATCGGGATGGGGCTCCAGCAGTGGAGGCAAGCGGTAGGGTGTACCGTCTAGGCGCTTGGGGGCAGGGCGCTTTTCAGGAATGGCGAAGCGGGCCCATTCGTATTCGCGGACAGCACCGCTAGCCAGTTGATGGCTATTGAGATGGCCCTCGGGGGTGTAAGTGAAGCGGCGGACTCGTTGACCCGTCGCATCCAATACCTCATGCAGTTGCCCGTTGTCGGTGTAGCGATAGCTGACCAGCAGTTCGCTGTGTTCTACCGTCGGTGTTCCACCGTTTTTCAGGAACACCCGTGATACCTCACTGACACGCTGGGGATGCCTGGCGGCATAGTGAAGCTGCACGACCGTTTGGCCGTACTTGTCATAGAGGGCTTTCAGGCGCCCTTGTTCGTCGTACAGCAGGTCGAGGCAATTGAGATTGCGGTCGCCGAGCCTGATCAGCCGTGAGCGTTTCGGATTCAACGGGTCGGTATTGAAGACCCGATAAAGCCCTTCATGGATATCTTCGACAACGGTCTGGCCGTCCCCCAGCTGGAAGAAGGCCAAGCCGTCCACGGCACTGACGAAGGCATCACCGGCACTGAGCCGGCCCAGTTCCAGTCGGTTACCGTCGTTGTCGATATAGATCCACAGCGTACCGCCTTGAGGATGTGGGACGCGGGCCAGCTCAACTTCATAAGGGACACTCCAACCCATCCCCAGTAGACCGTCGCTGCGCATGTCCCTGCTGTCGTAGCGCCGTGCCCATTGGATGCCCAGCAAGCCTGGGAGATTGAAGTCGATGTCCTCCGGACCCTCCTGCAGCTTGCTCCCTGTGGCAACAGCAACCGGGTTGCCTAATGTGCACCCTTTGATGCGGCCAAACCTTCGGGAGATAAGCATCCCCGCAATAATCCCGGTAAACATCGCAATCTTGCTCTTGCCGTTGCGAATGTCCCGGACCGTCGCCGTACCGCCACCGATGCGCACATTGGGCGATACGTTTTCATTCACATCAATCGTGGCATCGCAGGTGGTCTTGTCACCTGAACGCGCTGCGGGTTGGCCATTGATGAATACCTTGTCCGAGCCTTGCGCAATGAAGGTGTCTGGCAGGGGCGGGTGGCGCGAACAGCTGATCTTGTCTCCTTTCGCAGGCTCCGAGCCTGGGTCGGCCGGTGTGGTCACGGGCGGGTTGAAGATGTCACGTATGGCCATCCCCAGCCCCACGAACGGGACGAGATAAGGCACCGCAGCCATGGCCATGGAACCAACGTTCTCCAGGATGGACGGTTCCTCTTGTTCAGTATCGGCTGCGCCGCCTCCAGGTGGGCCCGTGGTGCCGGCCGCGCGCGCAGCGGGCTCACTGTTAATGAGCACATTGGTTGACCCGCTCTCGATTTTTCCGTAGGGATCGGGCGAGACCACGCTGTTGCCAAGGCTGTCGCAAAAGCTGGAGATGGCATCGCCGACAGTCTGGTCTTCGCCGACGGAAAGGGTGCTCATTGTGCCGACTGCCACACCCGCGACTGCGGCGATGGCGACGCCAGCCGCACCGCCAGTGGCTACGGTGCCAACCACGGCCAAGCTGATGGCTGCGGCGACGGCCGCGGTGGCCGCTGCATAGATAACGGCTTCGGCAACTGCGCTGATCATTTCAGCGGCAAGCGATGGATGAAGAATTGCGTCGCCCATTCGGGCGGCGTGAACGGTCTGCGCCATTGGCGGTAAGCTCCTAGCAATCCGAAAGTCCTTGTCCTGAGGCGTGGAGAGGCTCAGGCAAATCGGAGCTCGTCTTTAAGCGCGCGCCAGTGGCTGATATCGTCGTCACTCAAAGGCCCAGGCTTGCTGTAGTTGAGCACCAGCATCCGTTGCTGCCCCGGTATCAGGCAGGCCGCCTGAAGCTGGTAGTGGGGCTTGTCGCCGACCATGAACTGGATGGCCATTTCCCGACTGTCAACGGGATGCTCATTGCTTCCAAGGCGGGTCACTTTCGCGGGCGTAATGGTCAGCGCCTTTGACTTCTTCCGTAATACGTTCAGTTGCTCCTCCAAGGCCTCATCCAGGGTCTTGGTGTTTGCAACAGGGCTGCGAGCGATCACCAACGTGGTTTGTCTGTTGGGGAAGCGCAGCATGTTCAGCGTCAAGTCCTCGGGGGCTTCATCACCCAGATCGAGAATTACATCGTGCGTCAGGTATTGGGTCATCTCGGGTAGTCCTTTTCGAGTTCAGTGCAGGGTGGCTGTGCGAGCGCTAGTCGAAATGCCCATCCACGTCAGCCTTGAGTGAGTCACTGTCGCGCCCGTTCGCGCCCGCACCCGCCGAACCACCCGTTGGGTTGAGGTCGAGCTTTGCCGCCAGGGTGTTGATCTGCCCGGTCTGCTGTGCGGTGAAGTTGAAGGTCTCGCAGGTGATGTTCAGCGTGCCATTGGCATGCATTTCGATAAGGGTCTTGCCGCACTTGAGGCGTAGCGTGTTGCCCGCTTCGACTTCGTAGTCGCCTGCGATGAGGTCGTTCTTGCCACCCCCCACTTTCAAGGTGTCGTTGGCCTTGACGACGCGCAGACGATTGCGGCCAATGGCGACCGATTCGTCCTGGCCAATCTGTTGGGTGCGATCGACGCCCACAGAGAGGGACTGGTTGTGATTGACCAAAGTGTTCTGATCTCTCTGGGCATGGATGAACACTTCCTCCTTGCCCAGTTCATCCTCGAAACGCAGCTCGTTGAAACCTTCCCCCTTGTGGGTCTGGCTCTTGATGGTCATGCGTGTTTTGTGATCGGGCAGGTCGTAAGGCGGCAGTTGGTCACCGCAGTAAGTGCGCCCGGTGATCATCGGCTGGTCGGGGTCGCCGTTGACGTAATGGATGATCACGTCCTGGCCGATCCGGGGGATGGCCATCGAGCCCCAGCTGCCACCCGCCCAGCCTTGAGACACCCGCAGCCAGCACGAACTGAACTCGTTGTTCTGGCTTTCGCGGTCCCAGGGGAAACTGACTTTTACCCGGCCCCATTCATCGCAGTAGATTTCCTCGCCAGGCGGGCCGACGACGGTTGCCATGTGCGGCCCGTCGATTCGCGGTTTTTCCAATGGCGCAGGGCGCCATTCGATCCGACCGGGGACCAGCACTGCGGTCTGCTCGTAGCGCGTGCTTACATCGACGTCGGCGGCTTCTTCCTGCAGGCTGGTGAACTGGTGGCCTTTATGGGTAACCGTGTTCACCCGCCAATGCGCATTGAGGTCGTCACGTGGGTGACCGGTCAGGGTGAAACTGAGCCCCGGTTGCAGGCGCACGTCATCGCCCTGGACCTCGGCAATACGCACATCATGGCGCAGCGCTGTGATGCGGTTTTCAGTGAACGGCTTGCCCACGGCATCGCGTTTGTAGCGGCCTGGGTAATCGAAGTATTCGTACTCTTTGCTCTGGTGCTCCAGGAAGGGCCCGGCGGCTCTGTGCTCCTGGCGGTAGGCCGGGTTGGTAAAGGTGTGGTCGCGCTGCACCTGGCGAGCGGTGCGTACCTGCTCGCTGTAGCGCAAGCGGCGAAGGCAGGGTATGGCTTGATCGCCACCGCTGTTCGCTTGGTACAGGACGCTGTTAGGGTCTACGGGCTCGTCGGCATCAAAGAAGCCCTCGTCGTCCGCCTCGTCCTTGATGGTCCCATGGCTGATCAGCCCGAGTGATTGCAGCCGATCGGTGATGATCAGCTTGTGCAGCTTTTCACTGTGCGCAAAGCGGTAGACAAAGCCTTCTTCAGCCGCCAGGCGGGCGATGAACGCCAAGTCCGTCTCACCGGCCTGAACGCAGAATTCGCGCACCTGATGGTCCATGCTGGCGCGTAGTTCGTACTGGTCGATGCCCTGGCGCTTGAGCATCAGCTCGAGAATTTGCGGAACGGTCTTGTGCTGGAAGATGCGCCAGTTCGAGCGCAGCCTTGCGCGGGCCAGTTGCGGTTCGACCAAGGCGTGATAGTAAGTGCGGTAGAAGCCGCTCTCGCCCTGGCTGAAGCTGCTGACAAGGCCGTGCACGTACCGTACCGGGCGTTCTCCCTCCAGGATGGTGAAGAGCACGGGTTTGTCGAGCAAATGGCCGAAGTCGATATCGTTTTCGAAGCTGATCAGTTTCAGCTCCAGTTCAAAGGGTGCGCTGATGCCCTCTCGGAGTTCGAACGACACCACTTCGAATTCAGCTTTGCCAACGAGTGCCTCAAAGCTGTAGCGCAAATCAGATTGGCTAGGCATAAAAGATCCTTGTCCGCCGTCTGAATCAACACAAAGCCCGGGCGGGCATGGCCTGCCCGGGGCATTTGCACAGGTCAGGCGGCAGGTGCGCGCCAGTCGTCAGAGCCTTCGGTATTGGCTACATCGTGAGCCCACGTGATCTTTCGATACGCCAGCGATACTTCAACCAGTTGGGTGTAGTTTTCATTGTCTTTGTCGAGTGCGTGGGGAAGCACGGTATTGATGCTGACGATGGTGGCGTCTTCGAGCGTGGTGGTGAAAAAATGCTCTTGTTTGCCTTCCGACGAGGTGCGATACCAGCTGACCTCAACCGTTGGCAGCATTTCGCCGGTGGCAAGTGCCTGATACATCAGGGGGGTAGCTTTGTTCAGTGAACTGGTGAATATGAAAGGCTTATGCACGCGCTGGCCACTCGGTTGACCGCTCTGGGGGTCAGTGGGCGTAGTCACCTCATGCTTGATTTCCTGAACCAGAATCTGATCTTCATGGCCTTGTTGGAACACGTTGCCGACGGAGTCAGCGGTGAAGGCGCCAGCGGTGATGTTGCCTTGGGTCTGGCCTACGATCTTGATGTAAGCGGGTGTTGGCATGGCAGTTACTCCTGCGTCCATGTGGGTAAAGCACGCGCACCACGGGTGGCGTGGCCATCGGGAGCGATGGGCTTGTCAGCGAGGCAAAAACCTCGCTAATTCGTTGCATTCAGTGGTGCTTTGTCACGGTTGGCTATTGCTGCAAAATGCCGTTCAGCGACTCCAGCACCTCGGTTGTGATCAGGTGCAGGCGGTAGCTGTAGATCCCGTAGGCCACCGCCATGGCGATGGCGGAGATGACCAACGGGCTCCACCACGGCCATATCCGGCTCATGCGGAAGTTTTTTGGGGCGACGTTGGTGTAGGGGTCGCAGACCTCTTCTGGCGTAGGGCCGCGCAACTCACGGATGATCCCGTGGAGCTGGTGGATCAGGGCGTTCAGTGACTCTTCGCCCTTGGGGGCGATGGCGTATTTGCCCTTCAAGCCCAGGCACAGGGCGAAGTACATGAACTCCAGCACGTCCTGATAGCGCTTGGGCTCCTGCATCAGGCGGGACAGCACGGTGAAGAATTTTTCCCCGCCCCAGGTTTCATCGTGGAAGATGCTGAGCAGCGGCTCGTGGCTCCAGCAGCTGCTTTTGCCCCAGGGCCGATCCATCACTGCTTCATCGATGTACAGGCACAGGCCGTAGGAGTACGCCAACAGCTGGGCGGGCTCATAGCCGTGCTGACGTATTTCTTCCCGGATGCTGTCGATCTGAATACGTACTTGCTGATGCACATCTTTGATGTTGGGCAGTTCATCGAGCGTGCGCAGGCGCATGACCAGCCCGAACAAGGGGGCCGCGGCATCCAGCATGAGATTGGCGCAGCCACCCCTGAGCTGAAACTCCGGATCCGCGGGGTAGCCCTGATATGCAGGTTCCGGCTTCTGCTCCTGTGCAGATGCAGTGGAAGCTGCAGGTGCGGGTGCGTCGTTGGGCAGCGACTTCTCAAGCATCGAGTGCAAATCCGTATCCGCAACGTGCTTCGCGTCGTTGAGGGTAGGGTTACTGTTTTCCATATCATTCACCCCTGATCGCCCAGAACTGCAGTTCAAGCCCTGGGAACTCACCTGCAACGTGGAAGCCGAAGCCGTTGGCCGTCTTCATGCAGGCCCAGGCGGGGTCACGGCGGTCCAGTTCGAAGTAGCTGAAGCCCGCATGGAAGGGCAGGTCGCGTGGTGCAACCGGCAGGGGCAGCAGCGGGATGCCCGGCAGTTGCAACGGCACCAGGTCATTCAAAGATTCGAGTGAGGTGACCTTGGCTTTCTGTATGAACATCTGGCGCAACGTCTGCGGCGGCAGGTCGGCGCGCACGGCGACGATGAAATCGGCTTCGTCGATCAGACGCCGGTCTTCCAGCGTGGTTGTCATCACGCCAAAGTCCAGGGTTTCCAGCGGCAGTGACACGGCGCGGGGTTGCAGGACCGTGCTCAGGGCTCGACGGAGCGTGTCTTCCAGGGGCTTGAACGAGGTACGCAGTGCGGTGTGGTGGTAGGCCGGGTATTCCTGCGGCAGCCGGTTCTCGTCGGTGAAAGTGACGAATTCGCCACACGCCTGGCTCATGGACAGGTACAACTGCTCTGGATGCGTTTGTCCTTGCCGGGCCAGGTGGTTGAAGCACGGCCACCAGCGGTTCATGGCCTGCAGCAGGTTGAAGTCGCGGATGTCGGCGATACCCGACTGGCCCGAAGCGCCAATGCGGGCGGCAAGATTGCGCGCACGCTCGCGCAGTGTGTTGGTGATTTCTTCAAGAAACCGCTGAAGGGCCGGCACTGCCCGCACCGAAACGCTGGTGGGGTAGAACGTTTCATCCAACTGCAGGCTACCGTCGGGGCGCCGTTCCAGGATACGAGCCACGGCCAGGCGGGTGTAGGCACTGCTGTCATCGGCTTTACGTTTGAGCTGCAGGTTGGGCACGGCCAGGTCGACCTGCACCAGGTCACCGTCGGCGCTGTGGGTATCCTTGATCTCCTCTGCCTGAGCGTTGTAGCGGAAGTTGGCGGCATTGTCGGGCCAGCTCACTTCACGGCCGCCCTCGGTCCGCAGCGGCAAGCACAGGAATATCTCGCTGTCTTTCGAACCGTCGTCCTCGATTTCCAGGGGTGGCGGCGGAGGCAGATCGGCGGGAATATCGAACACCGTGCCATCGGGCATGATGCCGCGCGCCTTGGTGATGGCGACCTTGCCCAGGCTCAGGTATTCGGTGCTCAGCTGCAGTTCGCTGAAGCCGTAGAAGGCCGCGTTCAGGCTGCCAAGGCGCTGATGCAAGGCCGCTTCACTGGCCCGCGCAGCTTGTTGGAAATGTTGTGGTTTGACGAACAGGCCTTCGGGCCACAGCACGGGGTTACGTGAACTCATGAGCGCTCCGTGTCAGCGTGAGTAAGGGGGATAGGGTGCAGAGGCGCTGTCATTCCTCCTCCTTGAGCAGAATCTGCGCGTCATTGACCAGCACTGAGAGAATGATCTGGTGGCCGCGTGGCGGAATCCGCAACACGTGCTGCCAGGTCGCGTTCTCCTGGTTTCTGTAGTCGCCGATCACCGCGACGAAGCGGGTCTCGGGCTCGATGGGCTGAAACGGTATGAACTTGAACTGGCCTGGGTTCAGCAGGTAATCGTCATCGCGGATGTAGGTACTGCGCAGTGCCTTGGCGGGGTCATCGTCCAGCAGTTGGTACACGCTGTTGCGCAGCAGCGAGTCATCGCGCAGTTGCAGGATCTTGATGGCAATCGGTGTGGCGACAGGCCCGCTGGCTTCGGCCTTGCTGCCCGGCAGCGTGAGCACCACTGTGGGGTCGTCATAGCTGCCGGGCGAGCTTTCTTCCATCGGGGAGCGAGCCCATTCGCTTTGGTCCTCTTCGCCGGTTTCCATGGGGGACATGGCGGGGAATTGCGCTTGCAGGTATTCGAACAGGGCCCCGACTTTGTCGGACAGTGCGTGCGGATCGCCGGCGCTCAAGGTGACTGCGTAGGGGCTGGGTTCCAGGATGCTCTCGGGGATGGCCGCCACGTCGACACTGTTCGGGTTGCCGTTGAGCGTTGGGCTGACGTTGATGCTGAACGCGACTTGGGTTGGGTCGTCCTTGGGCGGCCCGATCGGTAACGAGTGGTCCAGCACCACCTTGGTGGCTCTGCTCAAGGACGTGCAACCTGACAGCCCGACCAGCACGATCAGCAAAGGCGCCATCAAGAAGGCCAGGCGGCTCATGGGCGTTCTCCCGCCGCCAGATGTTGCAGCGGGTCCGCGGTTGATGGCGCCGCGTCAGCCAGCGCATCGAGCGCCGCCATGGGGTCTTTGATCACCCAATCGGCCCCGTCACTGCCGATGGTGCCGCCCGTGCGATCGAACCGATGACGCAGGGTGACGGTGTGCTGCACCTGGTCGAGATTGATGATGCACAAGGTCAATGTACTCATGAGCGCCCCCGGAAGCGGACAACGGGACTGATCTGGCCAGCGTGGTCATCGACAAAGCTGGTCCAGCCCAGGTAGGCGCCTTGGCTGCGGTGCAGGCAGAACGGCGACAGTGCGTTTTGTTTCAGGCGCAGCTCCAGGTCATACGCCAGGCCATCGCGCAGCAGAAAATCAATCAAGGCGCGCAAGCGACCGAAGTTGATGCCGCTGGGCAGCAAGTCATGCAGCTGCGCCTGGTCGAGTTCGCTGATGACGATGGTGAACTTGCTGCTGCGGGTGCGGGTGCGGCTGCCGACCATGAACGTGCTGCCAAGCTCGCCGTTGCTGCGCCCGAGGCTTACAAGCTGTTTGCTGTTGGTGGTGACCGAGCGCGTCTCGAATTCGCGGATCTGCACGTGCGTCAGATCGAAGCAGTGGGCGATGATGCCGGCGACGGTACCCGGTGCGCGGCTGCGGCTGGCGATAACCCCGGCAAAGCTGAGCAGGCGGCTCCAGGGCAGTGTCGTGTCGCCGCGCAGCTGTTTGTCGTTCAGCCCGAGCAGGGCAAACATGTACTGGGAGAACCCGTCGCGCGCACCGGGTTGAAAACGGATGTAATAGCGGTACTTGCGCCAGATTCGGTGCAGCAGGCTGAGCAGGTAGTGGTTGAAGAAGTCGAAGAAGGCCGGCCGCACGCCGACACCCTGGGCATGTTCATAAGCCACTTGCTCCAGGTAATAGGTGGGCAAGGGCGAGTCGGTACCGTGCAGCCCCATGAACGTGGTGCACACGCGATAGCGCTCATACTCCCCAGGCATACGCTCGGCCTTGTACACATCAGCGACGGGAAAGGTCAGGCGCGGGTCGCAGGCCAGCCGTACGCGCAGCCGGGTGGCCTCATCCGCCCAACGCGGTTCCAGGTCGTCGCCGTGCAGGCCATGCAACCGCTCCAGCAACTGGAAGAAGTTGTACTGGTGCGCGTTGGCGAGCAGCTTGTCGGCTAGATCAGCGGTTGCTTGCCGGTCTGGATGGGCCATGTGTAGTGCTCGTTGTTGGTGGTGTTGATCACTTCCAGTTGATGGAAGGAATTGATGCTGGCGTACAGGGCGAAGAAGTGCGCGAGCACGCAGCCGAACAGGTAGAGGTCGCCTTCGCAGAGGAAGGCGGTCTGGTCCAGTTTCAGCCGGGTGTGCAGGCCGCGAATGGGTTGCCCCTTGATCAGCCAGTCCATGGGCTGTGTGTGGATCTCGCGAATACCGTCGAGGCGTTTGTGGGTAGTGCGCGCTTGCTGGATGTCGTGCAACGCCGCGAAGTCGTAGGTGCGAATAACCGCCTTGAGCGGCTCGACCGACAGCAGCGACAGGTAGTTGAGCGACATGTTGGAGATCAACGCCCACTGCAACTGGCCATCCAGCACGGGCCGGTAGGGGCGGGTGGGGGCGCAGATGTTGGTATAGGTCGCCAGGGGCGGCGTGACTTCGGTGAGGACGTTGATGTCATCCACGCCCAGCGCCAGCGGCAAGTCCCTGTTGGTGCAGGTCAGGTCGATGGATGCAGTTTCAAGCTCGCCTATATAGTTGTTGGCATCGGCGCGCACGAAGGCGATGCGGTGGGTCACGCCATCGCCGCGCAGGGACTCTTCGAGTTGGTAGCGGTAGTAGAGCGCCGTGCGGCCTTGGGCATGCTCGATTTCGTGGGCGAACGATTCGAAAGGGCGAAAAGTCCGCAGGTGCTCCCCGGTGCTTCCGTCAGTGGTCGTTCGGGTGCTGATGACTTCGTCGACACTGAAGATTTCGTAAGCGGACTGCGCCTCGCTTCTGGGCTTCAGCTCTACCTGGGCAGCCTCGCTGGCCAGGTCGATGGGCTCGGCACTGTGCTTGAACAGGTTGACCGCCGGGGTGCAGAACAGGCTGAAATCTTCTGAGCCAACGCGCAGGGGTTCTGGCAGTTGGCGCGTGAAATGCAACTCGATGCCCACCTGCTGGCAGGCTTGTGCCGGCCATAGCTTTTCCAGGCCGGTAATGCTGAAGAAGTGGAAGCGCTTCGGGAACACGAAGTATTCCTGCAGAATCCGGTAGCCATCGAACACGTTTTGCGGGTAGGGCAGCAAGGCCTCCTCAGGGCTGAAACCCGGGAACGCGATGCTGTTGGCCGGTAGCCGGCGCACCTCGCCGTTCATGATCACGCTGACGTGTTTGAGGTATTGAGAGATCCATAGATAAAGCGTCAGAGCGGTGCGGTTGTCGCCGCTCAGGTGGAAGTCCAGACGCGTGCAGCCCAACGTATTCAGTGGCCGTTCGACCAAGGTTTGCAGGCCGATGCGAACCACAGAACTGTCGAGTGTCTGGGTTGCGCTGACGGCGCTGATTTCAAATGGATGAAGGCTCACTCCCGTGCAGGTACGAAACTCGCAGGGCACGCCGTCGACGGGTTTCGAGAACAACCTTGCACCTTTGGGAATGTGCTGTGATTGGCTGAGCGATTGTTTGCGTGGCGAGAATCGGATAATCGTGGCGCTGGGCAACGGGCGCAGGTAGTTGGGCCACAGTATCTGCAGCATGGGGTGGGTGAGTTCTGGCAGGTCATCTTCCAGCTT
The DNA here is from genome assembly GCF_017875935.1 of Pseudomonas sp. BP6. Taxonomy (NCBI): domain Bacteria; kingdom Pseudomonadati; phylum Pseudomonadota; class Gammaproteobacteria; order Pseudomonadales; family Pseudomonadaceae; genus Pseudomonas; species Pseudomonas sp. BP6. The sequence continues at coordinate 3,288,889 of NZ_JAGINI010000001.1, read as the reverse complement.
CAGCCGAAGTTTGGCCGTTAGAAACGCAAAGGCTTCCATCAACCGCTCGACATCGGGGTCGCTGCCCGCCTTGCCTAGCAGCCGGGCAAGCTGGGGGTTGTCCTTGGCGAAGTCGTTTCCCAACTCGTGCAGGTAACGCAGTTCTTCGCTGAATCTGTCCTTCAGTGACATGGGTCACCTCACTCGGGTGTAGCGGTTGTGTCCGTTTACCAGCAGCTCCAGCTGCAACTGCTCTGCCTGGTTGTTGACCTGCACCTGGCAGTCGAGCCTGAAATGCAGTTGCAACGGGGCGTGACAATCGGGTACCGCTTTGAGCGCGCGCACGTGGATGCGCGGTTCAAAGCGCTGGAGGGTACGGCGGATATCGGCGCTCACTTGCTGCAGCAGGTCGCCGCTGCTGACGTCATGCCCATTGAAGTCGCGCAGGCCCAGCTCGGGGCTGCTCTGGGAGCAGCCTTGGCGAGCGTTCAGCAACGTTTCGAGGTGGCGCTTGATGGCCGCGAACTTGTGCGAAGCGTTTTCCTGGCGAGACGGCTCCCGGATGGCGGACGGGTCCGCCATCAAGCGATCGAAGAAACCACTCATTGCGTGTCGAGCCGGCCTACCAGGGAAATTTCGAAGTTCGCGCCCATGTACTTGAAGTGCGGGCGCACAGCGAGCGAGACCTGGTACCAGCCCGGATCACCCGCCACGTCCGAGACCTCGACCCTGGCAGCACGCAGCGGCCGACGGCTGCGCACATCGGCCGAAGGGTTTTCCTGGTCGGCGACGTATTGCTTGATCCATTTGTTGAGTTCGGACTCAAGGTCGCGTCGCTCTTTCCAGCTGCCGATCTGCTCGCGCTGCAACACCTTGATGTAGTGGGCCAGGCGATTGACGATGAACAGGTAGGGCAGTTGGGTGCCGAGCTTGTAGTTGGTCTGTGCCTGCAGGCCTTCGGGTGTCTTGGGGAAGTTTTTCGGCTTCTGCACCGAGTTGGCTGAGAAGAACGCGGCGTTGTCGCTGTCCTTGCGCATGGTCAGGGCGATAAAGCCCTCTTCGGCCAGCTCGAATTCCTTGCGATCGGAAATCAGTACCTCGGTAGGGATCTTGGCCTGCAGCTGGCCCAGCGATTGGTAAAGATGCACCGGCAGGTCTTCGACGGCACCACCCGATTGTGGGCCGATGATGTTGGGGCACCAGCGGTATCGGGCAAAGCTGTCGTTGATGCAGCTGGCCAACAGGAAGGCTGAGCTGCCCCACAGGTAATTGTCGTGCTGGCCGTTGATGTTCTCATCGTAATTGAAGCTGCTGATCGGCTGGTCCTGGTGATGGTAGGCGGAGCGCAGCATGAAGCGCGGCCCGGTCAGCGCGATGTGGCGGGCATCTTCGCTCTCGCGGAACGCGCGCCACTTGGCATGCCTTGGGCCGGCGAAGATGTCTTTGATTTCCTTCAGATTGGGTAGCGCTTCGAAGCTGCTCAGGTTGAAGAACTCTGGGGAGGGTGCCGCAATGAAGGGCGCATGCGACATGGCACCGACCGACGCCATGTAGCTCAACAGCTTGATATCAGGCGAAGAGGGGCCGAAGTTGTAGTTGCCAACCATTGCCGCGACCGGCTCGCCACCGAACTGGCCGTAACCGGCGGTATAGACGTGTTTGTAAATACCACTGCAGGTAATGTCGGCGGCGTTCTCGAAATCATCGAGCAAGTCTTCCTTGCTGACGTGCAAGACTTCGAGCTTGATATTCTCGCGAAAGTCCGTGCGGTCGACCAGAAGTTTGAGGCTGCGCCACGAGGATTCAAGTTGCTGGAACGCGGGTTCATGCAGAATGGCATCCATCTGCTTGCTGAGGACCCGATCCAGCTCGGCAATCATCTGGTCGACGCGGTGTTTGTTGATCAATTGATCTGGGTCATTGTTTTTTAGAATTTCGGCAATGAAGGCGGATACACCCTGCCTGGCCACTTGGTAACCCTCTTGTGTGGGAACCAACTTGGTCTCTGCCATGATCTGGTCGAGCAAGGTGGCATTGCTCAGTGTTTCGGCCTGTGTTTCAACAGTGACAGTTGTGCTTGGCTTTGGCATGGGGACGCTCCGTTGTCTCAGTCTGCTTTTGGCGCTTCAAGCACCAGGTCGAGTTCTTGCGCGAGTTGCTTGCGGGCATGCGCGTCGTTCAGAAGCTGCTGCAGCTGTTTGCGGAAGGTGGGCACGTTGCCCAGCGGGCCTTTCAGGGCAACCAGCGCTTCACGCAGCTGCAGCAGCTTGTTCAGCTCGGGCACCTGGCGTGCGATGCGATCTGGGCCGAAGTCCTGGATGGACTTGAATTGCAGGTTGACTGCCAGCTCTGCATCCGGAGTAGCGCCAAGCGCGGAGGGCACCGACATGGCCAGGCTCACATCGGCGTCATTCAACACGCTGTTGAAGGTGTGTTTATCGATGCGCATGACCTGACGGTCTTCGAGGGAGCGGCTGTCATCGAGGCCGAAGTCGCCCAGCACCATCATCTTGTGCGGCAGCTCTACCTCGGCCTGCTCGTCACCGGTGGCGGGCACATATTTGATGTTGATGCGTTCTTTGGGTGCAACGGAGCCTGAGGATTTAGTCATGGTTATATATATTTTCCAGTGTGGGTTTTATATGTAGGACGTTTCCTACAAGTAAGGCTTGCGTGTTAAACATGGGATAAACATGATGCCTGGAATTTGGGTTCTGAGTTGCTTAAAAACCATGCGCTTGATAATTGCCGAGCGTCGAGTTCAAATATGTAACAAAATAATTTCTTGAATAACTGTGAGTTTGTGTACTAGCCTTTTTTTGCTGTTGGGGTGGCCGGGTTAATGCTGGTGTATGTGTGTTATTGAGCGGGAGAGTTAAGGTGAGATGATTATTCGTTATGCAGGTGGCGTCGGACTTTCATTACTGTTTTTGTTCATGCCTGCCTTAACCCGCGCATCACAGGACTGCTCACGGATCGTGTCCAATATCGAGCGCCTGGCGTGTTTCGATCAGGCGGCGGGTACGCCGGGATTCACGCCGCACCGACAGTGGTCAGCGCAGGAGCTGGAGGCGCCCACGGTGCGTCGCGTATTGATCCATGAGACGGGGCGGGCGCCCGAGGACTTGAGGTTTCGCCTCCGCTCTGAAGAAGGCGGGCTCATGATCTCTGCACCTGCGATTGCTTCAGTTGCACCGCACCCCTACCTGATCATCAGCTGCGTGCAGAACATCTCGAGGTTGCAACTGGTCACCGCCCAACCCGTCGATGCCAGCCGAGTGCAGGTACGGTTGCTAGGGGAGCGGGGCGCTACTGTACCCACCCCGTGGCAAGTGATGGAAAACGGCCAAGTGCTCGACGCCGGCAGAGGCTTGCCGGGTATCGAGCAGATCAGGCAATTGATCGGGGCCCATCGCATTCACGTAGAGAGCGACAACCCTGCCGTTGATGGACTCGTTTTTGACGCTCAGGGGCTGGACCCGCTTATCGACGAGGCTCGCAAGACATGTCGCTGGTAGCTGAGGTCGAGGCGCAAGAAGTCACACGGTTGCTCGCACCCATCGATACCCAGGTGCCGGCGGGACTGTTCGATGTGGAAGACGAAACCTACCAGGCCATTGACCAGGAGATGGTCAAGCTGGGTGGGCTGCAGGAAGCGTCTATCGACTGGGACTACATCGAGGAGGCATCTGCTCAGTACCTGGAGCGACAGTGCAAGCATCTGCGGATCGTCGCGCACTTGAGCGTTGCGTGGCTGCGCAGTGGCTGTTGGGAGCGCTGGGGGTTTACCTTGGCGTTGCTGGGCGGAATGATCGACAACTATTGGGAAACCGCTCATCCAACGCCTGGCCCGAAAGGCTTCCTGACCAAGCGCAAGATCGTTGGCCTGGTGTTCAATCGCTTGATCGATGCGCTGCCGCGCCTTGATCGTTTCACGTACACCGCGGCTCACGCCGCAGCGGCGAAGCGTGCATTGGCCCGTTTGATGTATCAGCAGGAAACTGCCCAGCTTGACCCGGCTGTTCTGGGGGAGCTGGAGCGCCTGTTGCGCAAACACACGGCGCTTGCCAACGGTATTGGCGAGTGCGATGCGCCCAAGGCCCCGGTGGAGAGCCCGCAACCTGCACCGCTGGCTGATGTCATCGCCACGCCAAAACCACGCATGTCGATCGGTAACGAGCGCGAGACGCGCCGAGCCATGTTGAGCATGGCCGAGCTGATCAACCAGCAGGACCCGTACGACCCGACCGGCTATCAACTGCGTCGCTTCGGCCTGTGGGCCCACATTCAGGCCGCACCGCAAACCCGGCAGGGCAGCCGTACAGAGTTGATGGCAGTACCACGGGATATTGCCAGTGACTACGAGGATGCCATCGCCGGCACCGTAATCGACGCGGCGTTGCTCCACCGAGTTGAAAAAAGTGTGACGGCTTCTCCCTTCTGGATTCGCGGCAGCTTTCTTGCCGCAACCGCCGCGTCGCGGCTGGCGATGGGCGAAGTGGCTGAGGCCATCCGTGCGGCGACCGCTCGTTTCGTGCTGCGCATGCCAGCGCTGCAGCAGCTGTGCTTCAGCGACGGTCAGGTGTTTGTCGACGACCAATGCCTGGCCTGGCTCAAAGGGGCAGACGGGCAGTCCGAGCAAGCGGCAGCCTCCCAAGAGTTCGCCAGCCTTCGCGAAGAACTGGTCAGCCAGCTGGAAAGCGGCGGCGTAGAACCGGTGTTGCTAAGGCTGCAGGGGATGCAGGCAGATTTTCGAGCTCCTCGCGAGCGCTGTCATACCACCGTCATCGCAGCTGATCTGTTGGCCGCACGAGGCGTGTCCTGGTTAGCCCAGGACCTGTGCGCCGGGGTCGCGCGAACGATGCAGCAAACCACCGCCAGCGACTGGGAGCCCGAGGTATTCCGGCGGCTTCAACAATACGCGTCCTCCCACGTGCTGGCCGATCGGAACAAGGAGCAGGAGCCTCGATGAATCAACTCTGGAAGTACCTCAAACGTTGGGGCTGGCCGCTGATGACCCGTATCGGTCTGGCAATGCCGCTGCTACTTGGGCTTGGCGCTGTGCTGATGCTGGTTGCCATCTGGTGGCTCGGCCCGCAATGGACGTGGCGCGATCAGCAGCCGTTGGCCAGTGTGGTGCATCGTAGTGTGGCCAGCCTGGTGCTCTTGTTGATGGCGCTGTTGTGCTGGCTGGTCGTGTTGAGAACGCGCTTTCGCCGCTTGCAAGCAGAACGTCAGCAGGCAATGGACGCCGAGGCGGACCCGGCGCTACCGTTCGTTCACGCACAAGAGAAGGGGTTGAGCCAAGCACTCGCACGCTACCTGGACAATGCCGGTGGGCGTCGCGCGCTGTACCGATTGCCGTGGTACCTCGTGCTGGGCGCCAGGCAGGCCGGCAAGAGCAGCTTTGTTGACTGCACCGACCAAAGTTTCTCGTTGACCCGCATCGACAAGGCCCAGGCACGAGGCCGGCCTGCGAAAGCGCTCGCCTACCCCGTGGGATGGTGGATCAGCAATGATGCGGTGATCATCGACCCGCCCGGTGCCTTTATCAGCCAGAACGGTCCCGTAGATTCGCTGAGCAGTGGCTCCACTGACGCTGAGTCCTCGGTACCGCCTGGAACCCAAGCCAACTTGTGGCAGCATCTGCTGGATTGGCTGCAGCGCAATCGAAGCCAGAGAGCCCTCAACGGCCTGGTGCTGGTTGTCGACCTGCCCGCGCTGCTGCACGGTACTGTCGAGCAACGCACGGCACTTGCCCACCTGCTGCGCACACGTCTTTACGAGGTGAGCAGCCAGTTGGGCTCGCGCTTGCCGCTTTATGTCGTGTTGAGCAAATTCGATCTGCTGGACGGCTTCGACCAATTCTACAGCAAGCTTTCGGCCGCCAAGCGCAACAGCCTGTTTGGATTCACGTTCAAGCTGGATGCGGTCGACACCTTCGACGCTTGGCTAGGCGAGTATGGCGAACATTACGATCGGTTGCTGGAGCAGCTGTTCGAGCAGGTGATCGATCAGCTGGACGTGCAGGGTAGCCCTGCGTTGCGTTCACGTCTCTACTCACTGCATAGGCAGTTGCTCGGGTTGCGCCCAATCCTGTTGGGCTTTCTGCGCGAGACCTTGGCAAGTGACCGTTTCACCACCCCTGCGCTGGTGCGCGGTGTGTATTGGTCGTCAGTCGTCCAGCACGGTGACGTGCGCAACGCCTTTGTCCGTGAGGCGGCGCAGCCTTACAAGACCAGCCTCCCCTTGGTTGAGGGCAAGGCGCAGGGCAAGGCGTTGGCCTACTTCATTCAACAGGCCTTTGGATGGGTCATCTACAAAGAGGCCGGCCTTGCCGGCGATAACGTGAAGGTGGCTCGGCGCAAGCGCCAATTGCTGTGGGTGGGTTCTTCTGTAGGCGTTCTGGCCTTCTGCGTCGCCATCGCCAGCTGGCATCGTTACTTCGACATCAATGGCGTCAAGGCCGCCAGCGTGCTGGCCAAGAGTCGGGAGTACAGCCATCACGAAGTGGATCAGCGTCTGGACCCGACCGGGCGCAACTTGCTGGAGCCGCTGGACCAGATCCGCGATGCGGTAGCAGTGTTTGGCGACTACCGCGCTGCGTGGCCGGGTGTTGCTGATCTGGGGCTGTACCAGGGCCGTACCATCGGGCCGACCGTGGATGAGGCGTACCTCAGCTTGTTGTCCAGGCGCTTCTTGCCTGCGTTGGCCAGCGGCGTGATCGAGGCCATGGATGCGGCGCCCCCCGGAAGCGAGCAGCAAATGGCCGCGCTCCGGGTTTACCGTATGCTTGAGGATCGCCGGAACCGCCGAGCGGAATGGGTCGAGGACTGGATGGCGCAACAATGGCAACAGGCCTTCCCCGGCCAGGGGCAGCTGCAACGAGACCTCATGCGGCACCTGAAGTATGCGCTGGCCTACGCGGATACCGACCTGCCGCAGTATCGCCAGCGTGTCAGCCACGTGCAGCAGACATTGCGTAAGGTGCCGTTGCCACAACGCGTGTATGCGGGCCTGAAGCAGCAGGCCCAGGAGCAGTTGCATACCGGTCTGGACCTGCGTCATCAGGTGGGGCCTGCGTTCGATGTCGTTTACCAGCTGTCTTCCGGCTCGAGCCAGGGCGACAATGGTGTTTTGCTGGCGCCAATGCTCACCGCCAAAGGCTTCAAGGAGTACTTTGAACCGCGTAGTCAGCGCTTTACGGAAATGGCCATGATCGACCAGTGGGCACTGGGGGAACGTGCTCAACTGGACTACTCCGATGCCGACCAGGCTGCGCTGAACGAGCGCCTGCGCAACCTGTACAGCGCCGACTACATCGACAGTTGGCGCCGCGCCTTGAACGCATTCTCCGTGGCGGATTTTCGAGACCTGGATCATGGCGTCACGATCCTTGAACAGTTGACCGGGCCAGCGGCGCCGTTGCACCGGTTGCTGGAGACGGTTCGCGACAACAGTTCGCTGTTATCACCGGTTAATGTTGGCGTGGCGGATGAGGCCCCTTCGCCTGTTTCGGTCAACAGCAAGCCTGAGCAACAACAGGCGCTGGTCATTCAGCGGGCGTTTGCAGGCTTGAGCGCCATGTTGCACGCTGCAGGCGAAAAACCGAGCTACTACGATGAAACCCACGCAGCCATAGCCGCCGTCCACGACTATGCCAAGGCGGTACAGGGTAGCCCAGACCGAGGCAAGGCTGCGCTGCACGCGGTGCATCAGCGCTTTTCAATGACCGGGCACGACCCCATCGGTACCTTGCAACGCGTCGCCACTGGCTTGCCGGAGCCAATCAATCATCACGTTAGAAAGGTGGCAGATCAAACGGCGCAAGTGCTGAACGTTGAAGCGCTGCGCGAGCTGGAGCGACGGTGGGATGCTGAAGTCTACAGCTTCTTCCAGCAGCGCCTGGCAGAACGCTACCCTTTCGTAGTCAGGGCACCCGACGCTTCGCTGGAAGACTTTGAAGCGTTCTTCGGGCCGAATGGGCGACTGCAGCAGTTCCAGGATCAATACCTGAAGCTTTTCCTCAAGGACAATCTGGAAGCCTTGCAGGATGGTTTGCAGGGGCGATCCCTGATCCGTACCGATGTGATCGAGCAGTTGGAACGGGCCGATCGCATCCGCGAAACGTTCTTTGATCAGCGCGGTAACCTCAGCGTGCAGTTCAGTATCGAGCCGTTGGGGCTTAGTGCAAATCAACGCACCAGCCTGCTGGATCTGGATGGCCAGCTGATTTCCTACACCCACGGCCCAAGCCAGATCACCGGTATTGTCTGGCCCAATACCTTGGGGCAACACGTGCGCAGCAACCTGACCCTGCTCAGGCAGAATGGCAATAGCAGCAGCCTGGAGTATCGGGGGCCTTGGTCGATGTTTCGCCTGCTGAGCCGCGGTGCGCTCAATGGGCGTACGGCAACCAGCGTGGACCTGAGCTTCAAAACAGGTGATGGTGTGATGCGCTACCGGCTGAACGCGGAAAAGGCCTTCAACCCAATTACTCAACAACCGTTCAAAGGTTTTCGGTTGCCCCGAGGGTTGTTGCAACAGCCAGTCAGGGTGGCGTTGGCCGAACAGGCGGATGTGCCTGTCATGTAAGCAGGAGGCGGTGCAAAACGAAGAGCGAGCCCTGGCACTGCATTGCTGTACCCAGGCTATCGAGCAACTGAAGTCAGGCATGGGCAGGGTGCATGCTCAGGGGCAGGGACGTACAGGCATGCTGAAGCGCTGATCAAGCCCAGAACCCAACCAGTACCAACGCCGCCACACCCAGCCCGACCGCAACCGAGCAGCCGCCCAGCGACAGCGCCGCCCGGCCTTGCCGATACCAGCCGTCATGGCCCAATTGCCGTGCCGGCGCCAGCAGGCTGCGCCACCGCAGTTCCGTATCGTGAAACGCCTGCAAGTTCGCCGTATCGGCATCCAGCCAGCGGCGGAAGTCGATACGCTCGCACGCCGTCACCTCCGGGCTCTGCAAACGCACATACCATTGCCCGGCCACGCTCGTCAGCACATCCCGGCGCGAGCGGCCAGCCTTCAGCGCCTGGCCCATGTTGCGCTCGATACTCGCCAGTGGCAGGTCAAGGCGCACAGCAATGCTGGCGAAGTCCAGCTGATCGAGGCGGTTAAGCAGGAATACTTGCTGTACGCGCCGTGGTAGCCGCTTCAGTGCATGCAGCAGGGCATCGTCGGCATCATGCTCGGCAGCAGGAGTGGGGTGCTCAAGGGGCAACAGCAGACGGGTCATGGACAGCTCCTTGCTCTATAAAGGGGAGGAGGGGGCATCTTCCGTGATGCGTGATCAGCGTAGATTAAACGAGATTGATTCTCAAGTGCTGATTCCGCAAAGTTTTGTAACGAGCGTTCACGCCCTGAAACACCTTTGCTATCATGCGCGCCATCACGATCTTCATTAGCCTGAAGAGCCAAAAAAAAGACCCGGCAAAAAGCCGGGTCAAAAACCGTGATTAGCCTGATGAGGAGATAATCTGAGAGCGACCTAAGCTTTCAGGTTATCCAGCAGATCTCGCGATCAGCTGAGTGCAATAATAATCGTTATCATTTGGCAGTCAAATGAATTTTCGCTAATTCGGTAAAAAATTTTTACCGATGCGCTCCCTTGTCCCGGCAATCGGGGCATTTGCCGTTACCTGGCTATCACGTTCTCTCCCTTCTTTGTTGTCTGTAAACCCGGTCACTCGGTGCGTTTGTGTTCCAGCAGTGCGCGAGCCATGTCCATCATGTGCATCAACGCGAAGGTCAGTTCGCGCTGGCTGCCGTGCTGGTGTGTAGCGGTTTCCTGGGCGGTGGCCGCAGCGCAGCGCAGCAGGGCGATGGCGTGTTCCTGGGCCTGGTCGCCGGTTACGCCCTCGTGCAGGGTCCAGATTTTGTTGTCCAGGGTAGGCCGTGGCGGGTTGGGGTTGAGGTAGTAGTCGAGCGCGCGGCGTGCGGCTTCGCTGTCGAGATCTGTTTCGTCGTTTTTCGATGGTTTCATGGCAATACCTGCTGATTTCCCTTCAAGCACACTGGAATCACAGAATAGGTCAAGCTGTACTATGTAGTGCCAAATAAATAATTCAGATTGTGTATTGCAGCGGTTAATACAGTCCGTATTGTTGCCGCTCATGGAAAACTGGAACGCATTTCTCAAGCGCTACAAGCGCGAACATAACCTCAGTCAGCTCCAACTGGCCGAGCGCCTGGGCATGACGCAGGGGGGCGTGGGGCATTGGCTGCGTGGCACGCGTCGGCCGACGCTGGAAACCATCAATGAAAAGCTGGAGAAGCTTGGGCTGGTGTTTCTGGAAGCCCAGGTCATGGTGGTCGAGCGCGACATCGTGCGTGAAGCGCAAGGGCTCTATACGGCCGAGCAGCCGGTTTCAGCCGAGGCGCTGCTCTATGCCAGCTTCCGCTTCCCGGTGCTGAGTTGGGCTGACCTGCAGGGGCCATTGCCTGAAACGAGCACGTCCCATGAGCAGACGGACTATATGCCCGCCGGGAATGCGTTCTGGCTGGTGGTGGAAAACGACTCGATGAACGCGGCCAGTGGCAAGAGCGTACCCGAGGGCATGCGCGTGCTGGTGGATACCGGGTTGGAGGCACAGCCCGGCAGGTTGGTCATTGCACGGCAGCCGGGGCGCCCGGCGGTATTGCGGCAGTTGGTCGAAGAGGGTGGAGACAAGATGCTCAGGCCACTGAATACGCGCTATCCGACGGTTTTGTGTGAAGAAGGCTGCGCGTTTCTGGGAGTGGTGGTGCGGGTACATGGGGCCTTCTAGGCTGCCGGGTTGCTGCGAAGCTGTGTCACGCCACAAGGCCGCTATACGTGAGGGGCATGCCAGCCATGAACATGGATAAGTGGATTGCCCTCGTTCGCGACCGGATGGAGGAATTAGGGCTTACCCAAGAGCAGCTTGCCGAGCGCGTAGGCGTGTCGCAAGGCAGTGTAGGACATTGGGTGAACAAGCGGCGCCAACCGAAGCTCGAGTCGATGAACCGCACTTTGGTTGAGATTGGCATGCCCCACTACTGCGTCCGCTTGCAATTGCGTATTCACGGGCAGGCTGATGGCGAACGTTGTGTTTCTGGGGTGGATGACGATGATGACGAACCCGACCTCATGCGATACATCGTTTGCTTCCGTTACCCGGTGCTGGGTTGGAGTGAGTTAGAGGCTGCAACGGCTGTAGAGCCTGCTGTTTTCGAGCAGACTGACTACCTGGCACAGGGCAAGGCGTTCTGGTTAACCGTGGAAAACGACGCCATGAGCGCTGTCAGTGGCCGCAGTGTGCCGCAGGGCATGCGGATGCTGGTGGACCCAGGTGTAGAGGCTGAGGCGGGGCGTTTGGTTATCGCTCGTCAGCCGGGCAAACCGGCGATTTTCCGCGAGCTGGCCGAGGAAGGTGGGCAGCGTTATCTGAAGGCATTGAACAGTAACTACCCGGCGCTGTTGTGCGAAGAGGGTTGCGAATTTCTTGGGGTGGTCGTGCGGGTGCATGGGGCCTTTTGAAAGGGTTTGAGTAGCGGCGGCAACGGTGAACGGCGGGGGAAGTTGGCCAGCAGGGCCGGCCCTTTCGCGGGTGAGCCCGCTCCTACACGCGGCCTGTGCCCAATCACCAATGTGTGTCCACCCCCGATCGGGTGTAGGAGCGGGTTTACCCGCGAATACGGTAGCGGCGGCAACGGTGAACGGTTGGTGGAAATTGGCCAGCAGGGCCGGCCCCTTCGCGGGTAAACCCGCTCCTACACGCGGCCTGTGCCCAATCGCCGATGTGTGTCCACCCCCGATAGGTGTAGGAGCGGGTTTACCCGCGAATACGTTAGCGGCGGTAACGGTGAACGGCGGGTGGAAATTGGCCAGCAGGGCCGGCCCTTTCGCGGGTGAACCCGCTCCTACACGCGGCCTGTGCCCAATCACCGATGTGTGTCCACCCCCGATAGGAGCGGGTTTACCCGCGAATACGGTAGCGGCGGCAACGGTGAACGGCGGGTGGAGATTGGCCAGCAGGGCCGGCCCTTTCGCGGGTGAACCCGCTCCTACAGGCGGCCTGTGCCCAATCGCCGATGTGTGTCCACCCCCGATAGGTGTAGGAGCGGGTTTACCCGCGAATACGGTAGCGGCGGCAACGGTGAACGATTGGTGGAAATTGGCCAGCAGGGCCGGCCCCTTCGCGGGTAAACCCGCTCCTACACGCGGCCTGCGCCCAATCACCGATGTGTGTCCACCCCCGATCGGGTGTAGGAGCGGGTTTACCCGCGAATACGGTAGCGGCGGCAACCGTGAACGGCTGGTGGAAATTGGCCAGCAGGGCCGGCCCTTTCGCGGGTAAACCCGCTCCTACGGGCTGTTCCAGGGGCGGCCTTGTGTCGCTTTAGAGCCGCAAGGCCGCCCTCGGGCACCGTTATTCCACCAGTTCGACCAGCACAGTCCCTTCGCTGACCATATCCCCCTCCAGGCAGAACAGCGCCTTCACCGTGCCGGCATGCGGCGCACGAATGCTGTGCTCCATCTTCATGGCCTCCAGTACCACCAGCGCAGTACCGGCTTCCACCACCTGGCCAGGTTCGACCAGCACCCGTACGATACTGCCGTTCATCGGCGCACCCAGCCCACCCTGGTGGCTGTGGCTGGCTTCAGCCTCGGCAATCGGATCGAAGGCTTCGATGGCATGCATTTCGCCATCCCAGTGCAGGTACAGCGTGCCACCCCGACGGATTGCCTGATGCTGGCGACGCACGCCGTTCTGGTCATGCACCAACTGCTCACCTTGTAGCTGCCAGGTGGAAGCAGCGCAGCGTTCCAGGGCCACTGCCTGGTCTTGGCCAGCGCTCACCAGATGCAAGCTGCTGCGTGCCGGCAAGCCCAAGCGCAGGCCGTTACGCCCGCCCCAAGGCGAATGACGGTCGTCATCGCGCTGATGTGCCCCCTGGCCCTGAAGCCACGCCTCTGCCGCCGCTTCCCAGAAGGCCTCCGGCAATGCTTGCGGCGCAGGCAGCAGAACCGCCTGATGACGCGGAATGAATCCGGTATCCAGCTCCGCCGCAGCAAATGCCGGGTGGGCGAGAATGCGCCGCAGGAAGGCAATGTTGGTCTTCAGCCCGCCAATGGCGAACTCATCGAGCATGGCCAGCAAGCGCAAGCGCGCCTGCTCTCGGTCTTCGCCCCAGGCGATCAGCTTGCCCAGCATCGGGTCGTAGAACGGCGACACCACATCGCCTTCGCTAACCCCGCTGTCCACCCGGCGGCCTTCGCCGGGCGCCGATTCACGGTACAGCGCCAATTTGCCGGTCGCGGGTAAGAAATCGTTGGCCGGGTCTTCGGCATACAGGCGTACCTCGATGGCATGGCCGATCAGCGGAACCTGTTCCTGTGTGATCGGCAAGGCTTCGCCGCAGGCCACGCGAATTTGCCAGGCAACGAGGTCCAGGCCGGTAATGGCCTCGGTGACCGGGTGTTCCACCTGTAGACGAGTGTTCATCTCCATGAAGAAGAACTCGCCGCGGGCATCGAGCAGAAACTCTACTGTGCCGGCACCCACATAGCCGATGGCTTTCGCCGCGCGCACAGCGGCCTCGCCCATGGCCTGGCGCAGTGCTGACGAGAGGCCGGGGGCCGGGGCTTCTTCGACCACCTTCTGGTGGCGGCGCTGGATCGAGCAGTCGCGCTCGTTGAGGTACAGGCAGTTGCCGTGCTGGTCGGCGAACACCTGAATCTCCACGTGGCGTGGTTTGAGCACGTACTTTTCCACCAGCATGCGCGCATCGCCGAACGACGACTGTGCCTCACGCTGGGCCGAGGCCAGGGCGTCGGCCAGTTGGCCTTCTTCCTCGACCACTTTCATGCCCTTGCCACCACCGCCCGCGCTGGCCTTGAGCAGCACCGGGTAGCCGATGCGTTCGGCCGCGGCGCGGAAGGTGTCCAGGTCCTGGGCCTCGCCGTGGTAGCCCGGCACCAACGGCACGCCGGCCGCTTCCATCAGCGCCTTGGCTGCCGACTTGCTGCCCATGGCGTCGATGGCGCTGGCCGGTGGGCCGAGGAATATCAGCCCGGCCTGCTCGATGGCGCGGGCGAAACCTGCGTTCTCGGACAGAAAGCCATAACCTGGATGGATGGCCTGGGCGCCGCTGGCCTTGGCTGCGGCCAGCAGCTTGTCGACCAGCAGGTAGCTTTCGGCAGCCTTGCTGCCGCCCAGGTCGACGCGGATGTCGGCTTCGCGGCTATGACGGGCGTCACGGTCGGTGGCGCTGTGCACGGCAACGGTGGTCAGGCCCATGGCCTTGGCGGTGCGTATCACCCGGCAGGCGATTTCGCCGCGGTTGGCGACCAGCAGGGTGGTCAAAGCGGGGCGGCTCATGGGCGCGGCTCCTTCTTGTCAACGGTTTGCCAGGCAGGGCGGCGTTTTTCCAGGAAGGCGCGCAGGCCCTCCTGGCCTTCGGCGCTGACGCGGATGCGGGCGATGGCGTTTTCGCAGTAACGGCGCAGGGCCGGGCTGAGTTCGCCGTCATCCACTTCGCGCAGCAGGTCCTTGCTGGCGCGCAACGCTTGCGGGCTGTTTTGCAGCAGGTTGCTTACCCAGGCTTCGACCTGGTCGTCCAGTTCGCTGGCTGGGTACACCTCCGCCAACAGGCCCAGTTCGCGGGCGCGCACGCCAGTGAAGCGTTCGGCGGTGAGGGCGTAGCGGCGCGCGGCTCGCTCGCCAATGGCCTTGACCACGAACGGGCTGATCACCGCCGGGGCCAGGCCGATGCGCACTTCCGACAGACACAGCTGCGCGTCTTCGGCGCCAATGGCCATGTCGCAGCAGCTGATCAGGCCCAGCGCGCCGCCGAAGGCTGCGCCTTGCACCACGGCCAGGGTCGGGGCCTTGAGGCGGTGCAGGGCGTACATCAGCTCACCCAGTTCGTGGGCGTCATCCAGGTTGGTGTTGAAGTCCAGTTGCGCCGACTGCTGCATCCAGGCCAGGTCGGCACCGGCGCTGAAGTGCCGGCCACGGCCGCGCAGCAGCACAAAACGCAGGCTGGTGTCTTCGGCCAACTGGTCGATGGCCACGATCAGCTCGCGGATCATCTGCGCGTTGAAGGCGTTGTTCTTGTCCTCGCGGCTTAGCCACAGGGTGGCGAAGCCGCGTGGGTCGCGGATCACTTCGAGGGTGCTGAAATCGCTCATGGGTCACATCCGGAAAATGCCGAAGCGGCTCTGTTCGATCGGCGCGTTCAGCGCGGCAGACAGCGCCAGGCCGAGGACGTCGCGGGTCTGTGCCGGGTCGATGACACCGTCGTCCCACAGCCGGGCGCTGGAATAATAGGGGTGGCCCTGATGCTCGTATTGGTCGAGGATCGGTTGTTTGAGCCTGGCCTCATCCTCGGCACTGAAGGGCTGGCCGCTGCGCTCGTTTTGCTCACGCTTGACCTGCGCCAGCACCCCGGCGGCCTGTTCGGCGCCCATCACGCCGATCCGTGCATTGGGCCACATCCACAAGAAGCGAGGGTCGTAGGCGCGGCCGCACATGCCGTAGTTGCCGGCACCAAAGCTGCCGCCGATGATCACCGTGAACTTCGGCACCTGGGCGCAGGCCACGGCGGTGACCAGCTTGGCGCCGTGCTTGGCGATGCCGCCTTCTTCGTACTTCTTGCCGACCATGAAACCGGTGATGTTCTGCAGGAACAGCAGCGGGATGCCGCGCTGGCAGGCCAGTTCGATGAAATGCGCACCTTTTTGCGCGGCTTCGGCGAACAGGATGCCGTTGTTGGCCAGGATGGCCACCGGGTAGCCGTGCAGATGGGCGAAGCCGCACACCAGGGTGGTGCCGAACAGCGCCTTGAATTCATCGAACACCGAGCCATCGACCAGGCGGGCGATCACTTCGCGCACATCGAACGGCTGCTTGGCATCCGCCGGTACCACGCCGTACAGCTCGTCGGCGGCATACAGCGGCGCCACTGGGGCCAACCGCTGCAGCTTGCCGAGCTTGTGCCAGTTGAGGTTGGCCACACTGCGTCGCGCGATGGCCAGGGCGTGTTCGTCGTTGTCGGCATAATGGTCGGCGACGCCACTGGTGCGGCAGTGCACATCGGCGCCGCCGAGGTCTTCGGCGCTGACCACTTCACCGGTGGCGGCTTTTACCAGCGGCGGGCCGGCGAGGAAGATGGTCGCCTGCTGGCGCACCATGATCGCTTCGTCGGCCATGGCCGGCACGTACGCGCCGCCAGCGGTGCACGAGCCCATCACCACGGCGATCTGCGGGATGCCTTGCGCACTCATGTTGGCCTGGTTGAAGAAGATGCGCCCGAAGTGCTCACGGTCGGGGAACACTTCGTCCTGGCGTGGCAAGTTGGCACCGCCGGAGTCCACCAGATAGATGCACGGCAGGCGGTTCTGCAGGGCGATGGTTTGTGCACGCAGGTGCTTCTTCACCGTCAGCGGGTAGTACGAACCGCCTTTTACCGTGGCGTCGTTGGCCACGATCATGCATTCCACGCCTTCCACGCGGCCGATGCCGGCAATCACGCCCGCAGCCGGCACGTCCTCGCCATACACCTCATGGGCGGCCAACTGGCCGATCTCGAGGAACGGCGAGCCTGGGTCCAGCAGGCGGTCGATACGCTCGCGTGGCAGCAGTTTGCCACGTGAGGTATGCCGTTCCTGGGCCTTGGGCCCGCCGCCCTGGGCAACCTGGGCGAGCAGGCCGCGCAGGGCCTGGACCTGTTCGAGCATGGCCGCGCTGTTGATGGCAAATTCTGCCGAACGCGGGTTGAGCTGGGTGTGCAAGGTAGCCATGTGCGCCCGTCCCTTATGTTCAGCGGGTTTCGTTGAACAGTTCGCGGCCGATCAGCATCCGGCGGATTTCGCTGGTGCCGGCACCGATTTCGTACAGCTTGGCGTCGCGCAACAGGCGGCCAGCCGGGAATTCGTTGATATAGCCGTTGCCGCCAAGAATCTGGATCGCCTCCAGGGCCATTTGCGTGGCACGCTCGGCGGTGTACAGGATCACGCCGGCAGCGTCCTTGCGGGTGGTCTCGCCGCGGTCGCACGCCTGGGCCACGGCATACAGGTAGGCGCGGCTGGCATTGAGCTGGGTGTACATGTCGGCAATCTTGCCCTGGATCAGCTGGAACTCGCCGATGCTCTGGCCGAATTGCTTGCGGTCATGGATATACGGCACCACCAGGTCCATGCAGCTTTGCATGATGCCGGTCGGGCCGCCGGACAGCACCACACGTTCGTAGTCCAGGCCGCTCATAAGGACGCGCACGCCGCCGTTGAGCTGGCCCAGAATGTTCTCTGCCGGCACTTCCACGCCATCGAAGAACAGCTCGCAGGTGTTGGACCCGCGCATGCCCAGCTTGTCGAACTTGTTGCTGCGGCTGAAGCCTTTCCAGTCTCGCTCGACGATGAACGCGGTGATGCCGTGCGCACCCTTGTCCAGGTCGGTCTTGGCGTAAATCACGTAGGTGTTGGCGTCGGGACCGTTGGTGATCCAGGTCTTGCTGCCGTTGAGCACGTAGTGATCGCCGCGTTTTTCTGCGCGCAGCTTCATCGACACCACGTCGGAGCCGGCATTGGGCTCGCTCATGGCCAAGGCGCCGATGTGTTCGCCGCTGATCAGTTTGGGCAGGTACTTGAGCTTCTGCTCGTGGGTGCCGTTGCGGTTGATCTGGTTGACGCACAGGTTGGAGTGGGCGCCGTAGGACAGCGCCACCGACGCTGAGCCACGGCTGATTTCTTCCATCGACACCACATGGGCCAGGTAGCCCAGGCCAGCGCCGCCGTACTCTTCCGGTACGGTGATGCCCAGCAGGCCCATGTCACCGAACTTGCGCCACATGTCGGCGGGGAACAGGTTGTCGTGATCGATCTGTGCGGCACGCGGGGCCAGTTCGGCGGCGACGAAGGTGCGCACCTGGTCGCGGAGCATGTCGATGGTTTCGCCCAGGGCGAAGTTCAGGGAGGGGTAATGCATGCTGGGGCACCTTCTTGTTCTTGAAATTGGGTTACACCATAGCTTGGGATCCAGCCCCGCCCCCTGTGGGAGCGGGCATGCCCGCGAATACGTCAGCAGGGTCACCGTCATTACCTGATCGGTCGCATTCGCGGGCAAGCCCGCTCCCACAGGGGGCGGCGTGGCGCCTCAAGTGGGTGTCGTTCATCACCTTTACGTTAACGTAAACCTGCAAGTAGGCACTGTCAATCCACTCGTCACCTTTACGTAAACGTAAATCTGCGCCAGAGTATTCCCGCTTGCTTCAGCCGTGCCCAAAACAACCACAAGAAGGGACACCCATGAGTCAACCAAGCTATACCCGCGGTCGCCAGGACCGACCCTTGCTGACCCAGACCATCGGCCAGGCCTTCGATGCCACCGTAGCCCGCTGTTCCGACAGCGAGGCCTTGGTGTCCCGCCACCAGGGCCTGCGTTACAGCTGGCGGCAGTTGGCCGAACAGGTCGAAATACACGCCCGCGCCCTGATTGCTCTGGGCGTGAACACCGGTGATCGTGTTGGCATCTGGTCGCCCAACTGCGCCCAGTGGTGCATCTTGCAGCTGGCCAGTGCCAAGGTCGGCGCCATCCTGGTCAACATCAACCCGGCCTACCGTGTGGGTGAGCTGGAATACGTGTTGCGCCAGTCCGGCTGCCGCTGGCTGGTCTGCGCTGAAGCCTTCAAGACGTCTGATTACCACGCCATGCTGCAGGAGCTGGTGCCTGAACTGGCCAGCACCCGGCCTGGTGAGCTGGCCAGTGAATGCCTGCCCGAGTTGCGTGGCGTCATCAGCCTGGCCGCCAACCCGCCTGCCGGCTTCCTGCCCTGGCACGCATTGGCCGAGCGGGCAGGGCAGACGTCTGTCGAGGCTTGCACAGCCCGTCAGCAAAGCCTGCAATTCGACCAGCCGGTAAACATCCAGTACACCTCCGGCACCACCGGTGCGCCCAAAGGTGCCACGCTCAGTCACTACAACATCCTCAACAACGGTTTCATGGTGGGTGAAAGCCTTGGCCTGACGGCCCGCGACCGTATGGTGATCCCGGTGCCGCTATACCATTGCTTCGGCATGGTCATGGCCAACCTCGGCTGCATCACCCACGGCAGCACCATGATCTACCCCAGCGACGCTTTTGACGCCGAACTGACCTTGCGCGCCGTGGCCGAAGAGCGCGCCACCATCCTCTATGGTGTGCCGACCATGTTCATCGCCATGCTCGACCACCCGTCGCGTGCTCACATGGACCTGTCGACCCTGCGCAGCGGCATCATGGCCGGCGCCACCTGCCCGATCGAGGTGATGCGCCGGGTGATCGACCAGATGCACATGGCAGAAGTGCAGATCGCCTACGGCATGACCGAAACCAGCCCGGTGTCGCTGCAGACCGGCCCGGACGACGATCTGGAACTGCGCGTGACCACCGTCGGCCGCACCCAGCCGCAGCTGGAGAACAAACTGCTGGACGCCGATGGCTGCATCGTCCCGCGCGGAGAGATTGGCGAACTGTGCACTCGCGGTTACAGCGTGATGCTTGGCTACTGGGACAACCCCCAGGCCACGGCGGATGCCATCGACCCGGCCGGCTGGATGCATTCGGGTGACCTGGCGGTGATGGACGAGCAGGGCTATGTGCGCATCGTCGGGCGCAACAAGGACATGATCATTCGCGGCGGCGAGAACATTTACCCGCGTGAGCTGGAAGAGTTTTTCTACACCCACCCGGCGGTGGCCGATGCGCAGGTGATTGGCATTCCGTGCAGCCGCTATGGCGAAGAGATCGTCGCCTGGATCAAGCTGCACCCGGGGCACAGCGCCACGGTCGAGGAGCTGCAGGGCTGGTGCAAGGCACGCATCGCACACTTCAAAGTGCCGCGGTATATCCGTTTTGTCGACGAGTACCCGATGACGGTGACAGGGAAGGTGCAAAAGTTCCGCATGCGTGAGATCAGTGTGGCGGAGATTGCGGCTGCATCTGCGGGTTGATGTGCGGGCGCGGCCGGCCTCTTCGCGGGTAAACCCGCTCCTACCAGGGACAGCGCCGCATTCAAGGCCGGCACGGTCCCTGGTAGGAGCGGGTTTACCCGCGAAGAGGCCGGCCCGATCAATGCAAGATCTTCACCTTGCCAAGTACCCGGTCATCCTCAACCTTTCAATGGAGCAGCGGAGATCAGCTGTTCATGCCGGTGCCGTGGTCTACCCTTAAGCCTTCACCGGTGGCTCCTGGCTCGGCGGGTCGCCCACTGTCGGCGGCACGGTCGGCTTGATCGGCAGCTCGTCCGGCTCTTCTTCCGGTACGGGTGGCGGCAAGCTCGGGTCGTCGATATTGGGATCGGGTGTCTCCGGTGGAATGGGAATGTTCATGGCCTGACCTCGCGTGGGTGGGTGAAGAGGTGCTGTAGGCTCTGACCGCTGGCAGCTGCCGTTCGCTCAATTATTTTGAACCCCCCGCCTGTGCCCGGCTCTGAACCCTTACCGCCACCAGCCTGAGGGAGCAAGGTCGATGTCACGAAACGAGCCCTTTGAAAGCGTGCCCATGGCGAACGATCACCCGGACCAGGCCATCAGCCTGTCCCAGGCGCTGCTGGCGCCGCGTATCGTGATCGAAGACACCCAACCCGTGCTCGACGCCGGCAGCTTCGCCGCCAAGGCCGTCAGCGGCCAGCCAGTGGCTGTCAGCACCAAGGCCTACAGCGACGGCCACGACCGCCTGGCGGTGATGCTCAACTGGCGCCAGGCGCACAGCAGGCGCTGGCATTGCGTGCCGATGCAGTCGGCGGGCAACGACCTGTGGCAGGCCGAATTCACCCCCACCGAGCTGGGCCCGCACCGGTTCAGTATCGAGGCCTGGATCGACCCGTTTGCCACCTATTGCCACGACCTGGAGAAGAAGTACCACGCCGGCGTCGAGGTAAAACTGGAATTGGAAGAAGGCCGTTTGATGCTCGGCACAGGCATCGAGCTGTGCAGCGGTGCCCTGCGCGAGGCGCTAGAGGCCTTGCAGCAGCGCCTGCCCACGCTCAGCACCGATGACCAGGTGGCCTTGTTTCTCGACCCGACCACCGCCCGCCTGATGGGCGAGGCCGAACACCGCAGCTACCTGACCCGCAGCCCTGATTTCCCCCTTGATGTCGACCGCCCGGCCGCATTGTTCGCCAGCTGGTACGAGCTGTTCCCGCGCTCGGTTACCGACGACCCGCAGCGTCACGGCACCTTCAACGACGTGCACGAACGGCTGCCGATGATCCGCGACATGGGCTTCGACGTACTGTACTTCCCGCCCATCCACCCCATCGGCATGCAACATCGCAAGGGCCGCAACAACGCCCTCAAGGCCGAGCCGGGCGACCCGGGTAGCCCGTATGCCATCGGCAGCCCGGAGGGCGGCCATGAGGCCATCCACCCGCAACTGGGCAGCCGCGATGACTTCCGCCGTCTGGTGGCTGCGGCTGCGGAACACGGCCTGGAAATCGCCCTCGATTTCGCCATCCAGTGCTCCCAGGACCACCCTTGGCTCAAGGAGCACCCGGGCTGGTTCAGCTGGCGCCCGGACGGCACCATCCGCTACGCCGAAAACCCGCCGAAAAAGTACCAGGACATCGTCAACGTCGATTTCTATGCGCCAGAGGCCGTGCCCTCGCTGTGGCTGGCCCTGCGCGACGTGGTGGTCGGCTGGGTCGAGGAGGGCGTGAAGACCTTCCGCGTCGACAACCCGCACACCAAGCCGCTGCCGTTCTGGCAATGGCTGATCGGCAATGTGCGCAGCCAGCACCCCGACGTCATCTTCCTCGCCGAAGCCTTTACCAAGCCGGCGATGATGGCGCGCCTGGGCAAGGTCGGTTACGCACAGAGCTATACCTATTTCACCTGGCGCAACCACAAGCAGGAGCTGCGCGAATATTTCGAGCAGCTCAACCAGCCGCCGTGGAGCCAGTGCTACCGGCCCAACTTCTTCGTCAATACACCGGATATCAACCCGTTTTTCCTGCACACCTCAGGCCGCGCAGGTTTCCTTATCCGTGCCGCGCTGGCGACCATGGGCTCAGGCTTGTGGGGCATGTATTCCGGCTTCGAGCTGTGCGAGGGCACGCCGTTGCCGGGCAAGGAGGAGTACCTGGATTCGGAGAAATACGAAATCCGCCCACGCGATTTTACCCAGCCCGGCAACATCATCGCCGAGATCGCCCAGCTCAACCGCATCCGCCGGCAGAACCTCGCCTTGCAAACCCACCTGGGCGTGGCCTTCTTCAATTGCTGGAACGACAACATTCTGTATTTCGCCAAGCGTACGCCTGAGCGTGACAACTACATTCTGGTGGCCATCAGCCTCGACCCGCACAACGCCCAGGAGGCGCATTTCGAGTTGCCACTGTGGGAGTTGGGGCTGGACGACAACGCCGAAACTCAGGGTGAAGACCTGATGAACGGCCACCGCTGGTCGTGGTACGGCAAGACCCAATGGATGCGCATAGAGCCCTGGCACCTGCCGTTCGGCATCTGGCGCATCGAAAAAGCCGGGTAAAACCGGTCTGTAGCCTTTTCCCCTGTGGGAGCGGGCACGCCCGCTCCCACAGCGATGGTGCAAGAAGGGGCAAACATGCAATTGAAAGGAGTCGCACATGGCCAAGCGTTCCCGCCCGGCAGCCTTCATCGACGACCCGCTGTGGTACAAGGACGCCGTCATCTACCAGCTGCACATCAAGTCGTTCTTCGACTCGAACAACGACGGCATCGGCGACTTCGCCGGCCTGATCAGCAAGCTCGACTACATCGCCGAGCTGGGCGTCAACACCCTGTGGCTGCTGCCGTTCTACCCATCACCACGCCGTGACGACGGCTACGACATCGCCGAATACAAGGCCGTGCACCCTGACTACGGCAGCATGGCCGACGCCCGCCGTTTCATCGCCGAGGCCCACAAGCGCGGCCTGCGGGTGATCACCGAGCTGGTCATCAACCACACCAGCGACCAGCACCCGTGGTTCCAGCGTGCCCGCCACGCCAAGCGCGGCAGCAAAGCGCGCGAGTTCTACGTGTGGTCGGACGACGACCAGAAGTACGACGGCACGCGCATCATCTTCCTCGATACCGAAAAGTCCAACTGGACCTGGGACCCGGTCGCCGGCCAGTACTTCTGGCACCGGTTCTACTCCCACCAGCCGGACCTCAACTTCGATAACCCGCAGGTACTCAAGTCGGTGATCGGCGTCATGCGCTTCTGGCTCGACCTGGGTGTAGATGGCCTGCGCCTGGACGCGATCCCTTACCTGATCGAACGCGACGGCACCAACAACGAAAACCTTGCCGAAACCCACGACGTGCTCAAGGCGATCCGCGCCGAGATCGACGCCAACTACCCCGATCGCATGCTGCTGGCCGAAGCCAACCAGTGGCCTGAAGACACGCGTCCGTACTTCGGCGAAGGCGACGGCGACGAATGCCATATGGCCTTCCACTTTCCGTTGATGCCGCGCATGTACATGGCCCTGGCCATGGAAGACCGCTTTCCGATCACCGACATCCTGCGCCAGACCCCGGAAATTCCGGCCAACTGCCAGTGGGCAATCTTTTTGCGCAACCATGATGAACTGACCCTGGAAATGGTCACAGACCGCGAGCGCGACTACCTGTGGAACTACTATGCCGAAGACCGCCGCGCGCGCATCAACCTGGGCATTCGCCGGCGCCTGGCGCCCCTGCTGCAGCGTGACCGGCGGCGCATAGAGCTGCTGACCAGCCTGCTATTGTCGATGCCCGGCACGCCAACCCTGTATTACGGCGACGAACTGGGTATGGGCGACAATATCTATCTGGGTGACCGCGATGGCGTTCGCACACCCATGCAGTGGTCGCCAGACCGCAACGGCGGTTTTTCCCGCGCCGACCCGCAGCGCCTGGTGCTGCCGCCGATCATGGACCCGCTCTACGGTTACCAGACCGTCAACGTCGAGGCACAAAGCCACGATCCGCATTCGCTGCTGAACTGGACCCGGCGCATGCTGGCGGTGCGCAAGCAGCAGAAGGCCTTTGGCCGCGGCAGCCTGCGCACCCTCACGCCCAGCAACCGGCGCATCCTTGCCTATATCCGCGAGTACACCGATGCCGACGGCAATACCGAGGTCATCCTCTGCGTGGCCAACGTGTCCCGCGCCGCCCAGGCTGCCGAACTCGAATTGTCACAATACGCCGACAAAGTACCGGTGGAGATGCTTGGCGGCAGCGCGTTCCCGCCAATCGGCCAACTGCCGTTTCTGCTGACATTGCCACCTTATGCCTTCTACTGGTTCCTGCTGGCCAGCCGCGATCGCATGCCCAGCTGGCACATCCAGCCCACCGAGGGGTTACCCGAATTGACCACATTGGTACTGCGCAAGCGCATGGAAGAGCTGCTGCAAGCCCCGGCAAGCGATACGCTGCAAAGCACCATCCTGCCGCAGTACCTGCCCAAACGCCGCTGGTTCGCTGGCAAGGAAGGGCCGATCGACGCCGTGCGCCTGTGTTACGGCGTGCGTTTCGGCACCGCCACCACGCCGGTGTTGCTCAGCGAAATCGAAGTACTCAGCGACGGCACCGCCACCCGCTACCAGCTGCCGTTCGGCCTGCTGCGTGAGGAACAGATCCATACCGCGCTGCCGCAGCAACTGGCGTTGTCGCGGGTGCGCCGTACCCACCAGGTTGGCTTGATCACGGACGCCTTCGTCCTGGAGCCGTTCATTCATGCCGTGATGCAAGCCTGCCAGGATGGACTGCGTATGCCGTGTGGCGACGGTGAGGGTGAATTGCGCTTCGAATGCACAGAGCCGCTGGCCGGCCTGGCGCTCGACGAGGAGAGCGAAGTGCGCTACCTCAGCGCCGAGCAGTCCAACAGTTCGGTGGTCATCGGCGATCGCGTGGTGCTCAAACTGATCCGCCGGGTCAACCCGGGTATCCATCCAGAGCTGGAAATGAGCGCCTACCTGACCGCCGCCGGCTTTGCCAATATCTCGCCGCTGCTGGCCTGGGTCAGCCGGGTGGACGAGCAACACGCGCCGCACCTGCTGATGATTGCCCAGGGTTACCTGAGTAACCAGGGCGATGCCTGGGGCTGGACCCAGAACACCCTTGAACGGGCCATCCGCGACCAGATGGAGCCTACCCGCAACGACGGCGAAGCGCACACTGATGCATTGGCCGAGCTCAGCGGCTTTGCGGCCTTGCTTGGCCAGCGCCTGGGCGAGATGCACCTGCTGCTGGCTGCACCCACCGAAGACCCGGCCTTCCAGCCGCGCCCCAGCGATGCCCGGGACAGCGAGCGCTGGCGTGCACAGATCAGTACCGAACTGATCCACGCCCTCGACCTGCTGGCCCAGCACCGTGACACGCTGGACAGCGACAGCCAGGCCTTGGTCGACGACCTGCAGCAACAGCGCGAGGGCCTGGCCCAGCATATCGACAAGCTGACCGCGCAGGCCCAGGGTGGCCTGCTGATGCGTGTGCACGGCGACCTGCACCTGGGCCAGGTGCTGGTGGTGCAGGGTGATGCCTACCTCATCGATTTTGAAGGCGAGCCTGCCCGGCCACTTGAAGAGCGCCGGGCAAAACACAGCCCCTACAAGGATGTCAGCGGCGTGCTGCGATCCTTCGACTATGCTGCTGCGATGATCTTGCGCAGCGCGTCTGCGGTGGACCTTTCCGAGCCGGCGCGGCAAGCCCGGCAGCGGGTTGCCCGGCAGTACCTGCACCAGTCCCGGCATGCCTTTGTCGAAGCCTATGGCCTGGCCACCGCCGCCATGCCTCACGCCTGGCAGCACGCCGAGGGCGAGCGCGCGGCACTGGAGCTGTTCTGCCTGGAAAAAGCCGCCTACGAGATCACATACGAAGCCGAAAACCGTCCGAGCTGGCTGGCCGTGCCTTTGCATGGTCTGCATGGACTGATCAGTACCTGGGGAGAGTCAGAATGAACGTTACAACGCGTGAAAACGGTGGCCTTCGGCAACGGGACCTCGACGCCCTGGCCCGCGCCGAGCACGCCGATCCCTTTGCGGTACTCGGCCCCCACGACGATGGCGCAGGTGGGCAGGTGGTCCGCGCCTTTTTGCCCAATGCCCTGAAAGTGCGCGTCCAGGCCCGGGATGACGGGCGGGTCCTTGCCGAAATGGAGCAGGGCAGCCTGCCCGGGTTGTTCAGCGCGCACCTCGATGAGGCACAGCCCTACCAGCTTCATATCGTCTGGGCCGGTGGCGAACAGGTTACCGAAGACCCCTACAGCTTCGGCCCGCAACTGGGTGACATGGACCTTCACCTGTTCGCTGAAGGCAATCACCGCGATTTGTCCGGGCGCTTCGGTGCCCAGCCGACTCAGGTCGATGGCATCGACGGCGTGTGTTTCTCGGTCTGGGCGCCGAATGCCCGGCGGGTGTCGGTGGTGGGTGATTTCAACAACTGGGATGGCCGCCGTCACCCCATGCGCCTGCGCCACAGCGCCGGGGTGTGGGAGCTGTTCATTCCGCGTCTGGGCGTGGGCGAAACCTACAAGTTCGAAGTGCTCGGCAAGGACGGCATACTGCCGCTGAAGGCCGACCCGCTGGCCCGTGCCACCGAGCTGCCGCCGAGCACGGCGTCCAAGGTTGCCGGTGAACTCAGCCACGCCTGGCAGGACCATGACTGGATGGCGCAACGCGCCCAGCGCCATGCCTACAACGCGCCGTTGTCGATCTACGAACTGCACCCAGGGTCATGGCGCTGCGAGCTGGACGAAGCGGGCGAAGTCGGGCGTTTCTACAATTGGCGCGAACTGGCCGAGCGGCTGGTGCCCTATGTGCAGGAACTGGGCTTTACCCACATCGAGCTGCTGCCGATCATGGAACACCCGTTCGGCGGCTCCTGGGGCTATCAACCACTGTCGATGTTCGCGCCCACCTCGCGCTACGGCAGTGCTGAGGATTTCGCCGCGTTCATCGACGCCTGCCACCAGGGAGGCATTGGTGTGCTGCTGGACTGGGTGCCGGCGCATTTCCCCACCGACGAACACGGTCTGGCTCGCTTTGACGGCACAGCGCTGTATGAATACGACAACCCCCTGGAGGGCTACCACCAGGACTGGAACACGCTGATCTACAACCTCGGCCGCAACGAGGTACGCGGCTTCATGATGGCTTCGGCGCTGCACTGGTTGAAGCATTTCCACATCGACGGCCTGCGCGTCGATGCGGTGGCCTCGATGCTGTACCGCGACTACTCGCGCAAGGCCGGCGAATGGGTCCCCAACCGCCACGGCGGGCGCGAGAACCTGGAAGCCATCGACTTCATCCGCCACCTCAACGGCGTGGCTGCCCACGAAGCCCCGGGCGCGCTGATCATCGCCGAAGAGTCCACCGCCTGGCCCGGGGTCAGCCAGCCTACCCAACAGGGCGGCCTGGGTTTTGCCTACAAGTGGAACATGGGCTGGATGCACGACACCCTGCACTATATCCAGAACGACCCGGTGCACCGCACCTACCACCACAACGAGATGAGCTTCGGGCTGATCTATGCCTATTCCGAGCACTTCATCCTGCCCATCTCCCATGATGAAGTGGTACACGGCAAGCACTCGCTGATCGACAAGATGCCCGGCGACCGCTGGCAGAAATTCGCCAACCTGCGTGCCTACCTCACCTTCATGTGGGCACACCCGGGCAAGAAGCTGCTGTTCATGGGCTGCGAGTTCGGCCAGTGGCGTGAGTGGAACCACGACAGCGAACTGGACTGGTACCTGCTGCAGTATCCCGAGCACCAGGGTGTGCAGCGCCTGGTGGGCGACCTCAACCGCCTGTACCGCGAAGAGCCGGCGCTGCACGAGCAGGATTGCCAGCCGCAGGGCTTCCAGTGGCTGATCGGTGACGACGCGCAGAACAGCGTGTACGCCTGGCTGCGCTGGAGCAGCAGCGGCGAACCGGTGCTGGTGGTGGCCAACTTCACCCCGGTGCCCCGTGAGGGTTACCGCATTGGCGTGCCGTTCGGCGAGCGTTGGCAGGAGCTGCTGAACAGCGATGCCGAGCTGTATGCCGGGTCCAACGTGGGTAATCTGGGGGCGGTGGCCAGTGAAGCAGTGGCCAGCCACGGGCAGCCATTGTCGTTGGCCTTGAACCTGCCGCCGCTGGGGGTGTTGATCATGAAGCCCGCCTGACCGGTTGACCGCACTGGCCCTTTCGCCTGGAGCGGGTTTGCCCGCGAATCCGGTAGCGGCGGCAACCGTGAATGGGCTTTGGAAATTGGCCGGCAGGCCCGGCCCTTTCGCGGGTGAACCCGCTCCTACAACGGCCTGTGCCGAGCCACCGATGCGTGTGCACCCCCGATCAGTGTGTAGGAGCGGGTTACCCGCGAAGGGGCCTGCCTGCCTACCACCGCATCCGCACCCCAAGGCTGCCGATCAGCCCGTTCAGGTCATTGTCGTCCACATCATTGCTGTAATCGGCGCTGACGAACAAAGCCACCGAAGGCGTCACCCGCGCCACCAGCCCCAAGCCCAACTCCACCGTGGTCGAATAGCGCGAGCTGGAAATCTTGTCGACCTGGTCCAGCTTCACCTCATCGGCATTGCTGAAGTCATACCACACGTTGGTCCGCACATAGGGCTCGATCGGCATACCGCGCACTTCGTAGCGTCCGGACAGCTTGGCGCCAACCCGGCCGCTCCAGCTCGGCTGGCTGTCGAAGGCTTGCAAGGTCTCCTCCTGTACCTGGTTGCCAGGGAAGAACTGCTGGTTGATCAACTGTGCCTGGGGCTCGATGACCCAGTTGCCACTCAGGCGGATCGGGTACCCGCCCTCTACCGAGAAGGTCATTGCGTGGCCACTGTCGTCCAGGCGCTGGCCGTTTTCGCCACGGCCCATCACGTCGATCCGCGACCCCATGGCCACGGCATTCAGGTGCCAGCCCTGTTCATGGGTCATGCTCCAGTACACCCCCAGGCTTTCCCCGCTCAGGTTCACCGCTTTGCGCTGCTTGTCGCCCAGCAGAGGGCGCGTGCCCTTGAAGCTGCTTTGCAGGTTGTTGTGCCCCACGAATATCCCCGCCCGGTGCACATTGCCCGCGGCCGTTTCACGCACGAACAGGTCCGGGCCGATCGTCAGTTGCTGGCTGGGCGCCTCCAACTGTGCCGGGGGCAGCGCGCGGCTGCGGGCACTGGTGGGGAAGAATTGCGCCCACTGACTGGCGATCAGGTCGGGTGCCGCCTGCCGGTGTCGTTCGCTCATCTGCTGCGAAAATGTATTGAGGGTGCCGAGACTCAACCCACTGGCACTGACCGGGTCGAGCGACAGTTGCATCGCCACGGGTTGCTGCAGAAAGCCGGGGGAGGTGGGGTCACCCTGCAGTTCGTACGCGATCGTTTCCACCGGGGTTGCCAGAAGCAGCGACGTGGAAACCGCGTAGAAAATGCTGTCGAAGCGCAAGGGGTTCGAGGTGCTTTTCATGGCGGATCTCCTTTGTTTTTGTGGTGCAGCCCGAGAACCTGGCCTGTTGTCACGAGCTGTACGGCAAAAACAGTGGGCGACCCAAACCAGCACGCCGGTAATCGCAAGCGCGCACGAAGGCGCGAGCTAGAGGCCCGGCTCAAGATTTTTACAGCTTGGTATTGTTCAGCTAAGGAGAGGTCACCGCTTGCGTCAAGAAAGCGTGAATCATCTGTTCAGTTTGCGTTGTGACGCTTAACTCATTGTTTTTTTGAGTAAAGTTTCCGGGTATAGCGGGGTTCGCTATTTGCCGTGCCGTGGCTATGAAGAATGATTGCTAAAGCCGCACTTCTACCGCCAATGGCAGGTGATCTGACAGGTGCGACCAAGGTTTGTGCCCCAGAATCCGTGGCCCATGGCTTTCGGCGTTACGCAGGTAAATGCGGTCCAGGCGCAGCAATGGCAGGCGGGCAGGGTAGGTGCGGGCGAGGTGGCCATGGTGGCGCTCGAAGGCTTCGTGCAAGTCACGTTGCAGGCCAAGGGTGCGGTTGCCGTGGCTTTTCCAGTCGTTGAAGTCGCCGGCGATGATCACCGGGGCGTTGCCGGGCAGGGAGTCCAGCAGTTTACGCAGCAACTGCAGTTGCTTCTGCCGGTGGCTTTCCAGCAACGACAGGTGCACGCAGACCGCATGCACCTGGCCTTGCCCCGGCACCTCCAGCACACAGTGCAGCAGGCCGCGGCGTTCGGGGCCGGTGATCGACACGTCAAGGTTGCGGTGCTCGATGATCGGGTATTTGGACAGCAACGCATTGCCGTGGTGGCCGTCAGGGTAGACCGCGTTGCGACCATAGGCGAAGTCGCTCCACATGCTGTCGGCGAGGAATTCGTACTGCGAGGTCTGCGGCCAGCCGGGGTAGCGCGCCGCGTGGCGATCGTGGCTGCCGAGCACTTCCTGAAGGAAGACAATGTCGGCCTGTGTGCTGCGCACGGCCTCGCGCAGCTCCGGCAAGATAAAGCGCCGGTTGAAGGCGGTGAAGCCCTTGTGGGTGTTCACCGTCAGTACCCGCAGGCGTTTCACGGCCGGGGCCTGGCTGACGCTGGCGAAACCATTACTGCCGGCTTCGAGGTTCACAATTCCTCCTGAAGTTAACCCTGCCTCACTGTCGCCGCCAGACCCTGTGGAGGCCAATACACCGTTCCCACCGGGTTTGGCGTGGCGATTACAACGTAGGACCTGCCAGGGCTATCACTGTTCACTCCTCGTCGTACTGCAACACCATCAGCAGCATCGACCGACCCTTCACCTCGAAGGTACTGTCGAACTGCAAATGCTGCCCCTTGCGCAACTCTGGCCGGTCGGTATCGACCAGGCAGCTCCAGTAATCGCCTTCAGGCACGGCCGGCAGCTTGAATGGCACGATGTCATGGTGGGCATTGACGATCAGCAGCACGGTGGCCTCGGCACCTGGCCGGGCGATACCGCTGACCTGCGCTCGGCCATCTATCAACATGCCCAGACAGCGCCCGTGCGGGTCTTCCCATTGCTCAACGCTCATCTCGCTGCCATCGGGTGCCAGCCAAGTCACGTCCTTGACCCCAATTGCCTCATTGTAGTCACCCACCAGAAAGCGTGAGCGGCGCAGCACCGGGTAGGCCAGGCGCAGACGCGTCAGGCGCTTGACGAAGGCCAGCAGCTCTTCGCCTTCCTGGTCCAGGTCCCAGTTCACCCAGCCGATCTCGCTGTCCTGGCAGTAGGCGTTGTTGTTGCCGTGCTGGGTGCGGCTGAACTCGTCGCCGGCAACGATCATTGGCGTGCCCTGCGCCAACAGCAGGGTGGCAAAGTAGTTGCGCATCTGGCGCATGCGCAGGGCATTGATCCCCGGGTCGTCGGTCGGCCCTTCGACGCCGCAGTTCCAGGACAGGTTGTTGTCGGTGCCGTCCTGGTTGTTTTCGTCGTTGTCTTCATTGTGCTTGTGGTTGTAGGACACCAGATCGCGCAGGGTGAAACCATCGTGGGCGGTGATGAAGTTGACCGAGGAATAGGGGCGGCGCCCGCGGTTGTTGAACATGTCGCCCGAGGCGGTCAAGCGCGCGGCAAAATCGGCCAGCTGGCCTTCGTCGCCTTTCCAGAAAGCGCGTGCGGTATCGCGGAAGCGGTCGTTCCATTCCGCCCAGCCCGGGGCAAAGTTGCCCACCTGGTAGCCGCCGGGGCCGCAATCCCAAGGTTCGGCAATCAGCTTGACCTGGCTCAGCATCGGGTCCTGGCGGCAGGCGACCAGGAAGCCATGACGCTCGCTGTAGCCATCGTGGTAACGGCCAAGGATGGTCGCCAGGTCGAAGCGAAAGCCGTCCACGTGCATTTCGCCGGCCCAGTAGCGAAGCGAATCGGTGACCAACTGCAGCACGCAGGGGTGGCTCAGGTCCAGGGTGTTGCCGGTGCCCGAGTCGTTGATGTAGTAGCGCTTGTCGTCCGGCATCAGGCGGTAGTACGAGGCGTTGTCGATGCCGCGCATCGACAGGGTCGGGCCGCGCTCGTTGCCTTCGGCGGTGTGGTTGTAGACCACGTCCAGGATCACCTCCAGCCCGGCGTCGTGCAGGTGCGCGACCATCTCCTTGAACTCGGCGATCTTGCCGCTGGCCAGGTAGCGCGGGTGCGGGGCGAAAAAGGCGATGCTGTTGTAGCCCCAGTAGTTGTTCAGGCCCTTGTCCAGCAGGTGCTGGTCGTTGACGAAGGCGTGAATCGGCAGCAGCTCGATACTCGACACGCCAAGTTCCTTGATGTGCTTGAGCAGCTCGTCGTTGGCCAAGCCGGCGAAGGTGCCACGCAGTTCTTCAGGCACTGCCGGGTGGCGCATGCTGATGCCGCGGGCATGCGCTTCATAGATGATCGTGCGCTCCCATGGGATCTGCACGCGCTGGTCGCGGCCCCAGGTGAACGCCGGGTCGATGACCTTGCATTTGGGCACGAAAGGCGCGCTGTCGCGCTCGTCGAACGACAGATCGTCGTCGGGGTGGCCGATGGTGTAGCCGAACAGGGCCTCGGACCATTTCAGGCTGCCGACCAGTTGCTTGGCATACGGGTCGATCAGCAGTTTGTTGGGGTTGAAGCGGTGGCCGTTTTCCGGCTCGTAGGGGCCGTACACCCGGTAGCCATAGACCAGGCCGGGGTGAGCGTCGGGGAGGTAACCGTGGTAGATCTCATCGGTGTATTCGGGCAGCTCTATACGCTCGATTTCCTGCTCGCCTGTGGAGTCGAACAGGCACAGCTCGACCTTGGTGGCGTTGGCCGAGAACAGGGCGAAGTTGACCCCTAGGCCATCCCAGGTGGCGCCGAGGGGGAAGGGCAGGCCTTCGCGGATGCGCGATGGTGCGACCGAGCGGGTTTTCTTCGGGGTGCGGGGGCTCATGACGATCCTCGAGTGGCCGTGATGGAAGGGGAATTGTGCTGTTCTGCATTGGCCTCTTCGCGGGTAAACCCGCTCCTACAGGTCCATCACAGGTGCATGTAGGAGCGGGTTTACCCGCGAAGAGGCCGGGACAGGCTCAACCGGCAGTAGGCTTTTTCGCCGCCCGGGGCTTTTTCGCCGCAGCAGGTTTGACCCCCGGCAGGGCCGCCGCCTTGGGTTCTGCAGGCGCCTTTGGCTTGGCTGCTGCTTTCTTGCGCGGGGCTGCCTTG
Source organism: Pseudomonas sp. BP6 (assembly GCF_017875935.1). Taxonomy (NCBI): domain Bacteria; kingdom Pseudomonadati; phylum Pseudomonadota; class Gammaproteobacteria; order Pseudomonadales; family Pseudomonadaceae; genus Pseudomonas; species Pseudomonas sp. BP6. Next base: position 3,255,846 of record NZ_JAGINI010000001.1, on the reverse strand, counting down.
GGCGCCAGCGCTTCGGCCTCGGCCAGCTTGCGGGCCATTTCCCAGTGGCGTTCTTCCTCCCCTACAGGCTTACCTTCGGATTCCCAGATCTGGTAGGCAAATTCGCGAATACGCTTTTCATCGACACTCATCATGACGCTCCTGATGCTCAAGATTGTTGTATCAACACGTTGACCGGAAACTCCGCCAGCACGGCGCTCAACAGCAACTCCTTTGAAGAGCTGACCGCCGCACTGGAGAAAAGTCCCGTCGAGTTGGCAGGTGACAAGGCAAACGGCAGTACCAGCCGGGTGTCGTCCCAGTTCTGCGCCGGAATCAACGGTGTAGTGGCCCCTCCGAGCAGGCTGCTGGCCAGGCGCGGGGCGACGACGATGGCGTGCTCGCCTTCCCCTTGGCGAGCAAAGGCAATGACCTTGTCAGCATGGCGGCCCTGTACGGTCAGTGGCAGGTAGGCACCGCGGCGGAACAGCTCGGCGTGGGCCTGGCGGCAGTCCAGCAGCCGCGCGATCAAGGCCTGTTTGACGCGGCCGTCGCGCCAGTGGGCCAACAGCTCGGCGGCCGGCGTGGCGTCGTCCAGCGTGCGACGCCTCAAAGCGTAGTCCACGGCGCGGCGGTTGTCCGGGTCGACCAGGCTGAAGTCCCAGTATTCGTTACCCTGGTACAGGTCGGGCACACCGGGTGTGGTCATGCGCAACAGGGCCTGGACCAAGCCATTGAGAGCGCCGGGGCAGGCCAGCAGCTGCGCCGCGTCGGCCAGCGACTTGCGCAGTTGCTGGTTCTCGCTGTCCAGCAGCAGGCCGTGGAGGTAATGAGCGCAGGCGCCTTCGTAGGCCTCGTTCGGCGCGCTCCAGCTACTGCGCAGCTTGGCCTCGCGCAGGGCCTTCTGCTGCCACTGGCGAACACGCTCGGCGTAGTGACGCAGGGCATTGTCGTCGTGCAGGTCGAGGTCCAAGGGCCAACTGCCGAGCAGGGTTTGTAGCAGCATCAACTCGTCGCCGGGGCTGGGTGCCAGCCCGTCGTCCAACTGCGCGCGCAGGGGGGCGGCCAGCTCCCGCCAATGCTCCACCCGGCTGGCCAGCCACGTGCCGCGCTCGCTGAGTACGGCCAGGCGTGCACGTGTGTCTTCGCCACGCTTGTGGTCGTGGGTGGCGGTGGTCAGCAGGTTGTCGGGGAAATCGCGCAGGCGCCGCTGGGCCTCGTTGTGGAAATGCATGGGCGGGGCACTGAAGCGCTCTGCCTCGAAGCCCACGTCGTTACGCGACAGCAGCCTGGCGCTGCGGTAGAAGGCGGTGTCTTCCACGGCTTTGGCGGCGCTGGGCGCAGTCAACTGCTGGAAGCGCACGCAGGCGTGGCGCAGTTGCTTGCGGGCACGCCCCGGTGGCAGGTGCCGCCAGGCTTGCCCGCCCAGCCACCGCTCAAGTTGGTCCAGTAGCGGCCAGTCAGCTTCGGCAAGGTCTTGGCGAGCGTTGGTCAGCGCCTGCTGGAAGAACCCTTCGTCCTGCGCCGGGCGCCCGCAGGCATTGAAGTAGGTACGGTACACCGGGTAATGCGCCACCAACGCCTGCAAGGCCCGGCGAATTGCGCCGAGGGTCAGGTCACGGGTCATCAGGTCGTTGCGCGCGACCTGTAACAGTGCCTGGGCCACCGATTCGCAGTCACCGGCCAGGCTGGCGTTGAGCACCAGGTGACGGGCCTGGCGCACTTCTTCGGGGAAGTCCGGGCGCTCGCTGACGTTGCTCCACAGCTCGCTCAGCGGCGCCTGGCCGGCCGGGTCATGCTGCAGCAGCGACACCTGGTTCATGAACTCGTAGCCGGTGGTGCCGTCGGTAAGCCAGTCGCGGTGCAGGTGCTCGTCGGCACCCAGGATCTTTTCCACGTACAGGGGGAAGTGCTCCAGCCCTGCATTCAGCGGCCGCCGCGCCAGCAGGCTATCAACCCGCCGGCGCAGTTTGCGGCAGTAGCCACGCGGGTCGGCAAGGCCGTCGATATGGTCGATGCGCAGGCCGTCCACCAGGCCGCGTTCGATCAGTTCGAACAGCTTGGCATGGGTGGCTTCGAACACCACGGCGCGCTCCACCCGCAGGCCGCCCAGCTCGTTGATGTCGAAGAAGCGCCGCCAGTTGATGTCGTCGGCGGCGGTGCGCCAGCTGGCCAGGCGGTAGGTCTGGCGCTCCAGCAACAGGTGCAGGCGCTTGAAGCCGGCCTCGCTGCGGCTGTCGAAGGCCACAAGGGCCGATTCGAGGTCGGCGCCATCGCGCACCAGACGTGCCAGTTCGGCTTGTAGCGGCAGGCTATCGGCCAGCGGGGTGGCTGAGTCGCCCAATGCCGTGAAGCGTTCGGCCAGAACCTTTAGCGCAGGCTCCGGGCTGAGCGCGAGAATCCAGCCGTAATCGACCGGACAGATCGGGAAACGATGCGCGTAATGGGCCACTTGCAGCAGCCCCTGCTGTTTGTCGAACTGCAGCGGTATCTCGCCATTCCTGAGCGCCACGCCGTAGTCGCTGCCGAGGAACGGCAACAGCAGCTGCCCGGCCAGCAGTGGGTCGCTGGAGTGCCACTGGATGTCGAAGAACGCTGCATACGGGCTGCGCCGTCCCCACGCCAGCAGGCTTTGCCACCAGGGGTTGTCGGCACCGCCCACGGCCATGTGGTTGGACACCGTGTCGAGGATCAGCCCCATGCCATGCTGGCGCAGGGCGGCGACCAGGCGCTCCAGCGCGGCCTCGCCGCCCAGCTCCGGGTTGACGCAGGTAGGGTCGACCACGTCGTAGCCATGGCGCGAGCCAGCGCGGGCTTTGAGGATGGGCGAGGCATACAGGTGGCTGATGCCCAGCTGGGCGAAATACGGCACCAGCGGCACGGCGTGATCGAGGGTGAAATCGCTGTGAAATTGCAGGCGCAGGGTCGCGGTCAGTGGCTTCATCGGTCACGCTCCCACGCTTGTTCGCGGGCCTGGGCCAGCAGTTCCAGGCGCCGTGCGGCGTCCTCGTCGTCGAGCAGTTCGCGGACCGGGCGGGCAAAGCGCCGCCGCCAGTTGGGATGGCCGTTGGTGGTGCCCGGCAGGTTGGGTTGCTCGTCGCAGCCCAGCAGGTCTTCCAACGGCACCAGCACCAGCGGTGCACGGGTATGGCCAACGAAGCGGATGGCCGCATCGATCAGGGCGTCGTTGTCCTTCAGTTCGCCGTAGTTGGCTTCCAGGATGCGGCGCAGGCCGTCGCGTTCTTTCTGACGCTCGTGTCGCCAGTGCAGTTCGGTAGCGGCGTCGATCAGTTGCAAACGGTGTCTCCAGTCGATGTCGCGGTTTGCCAGCCAGCCGGCCAGTGGCGCCAGGTCGTGGGTGCCGGTTGTGGCCAAGGCATTGTCGGGCCAGTCGAGAATCGGCTTGAACTGGCCCGGCTGGGTTTGCTCGAACGGCAGCACGCGCATGCCCAGCACGGCCTTTTCGGCCAGCTTTTCGCGCAGGCTGTCGGGCACGGTGCCCAGGTCTTCGCCAAGGATGATCGCCTGGTGACGCACCGACTCCAGCGCCAGCAGGCGCAGCAGGTCGTCTAGCGGGTAGTCGAGGTAGGCGCCTTCGCTGGGTTTGGCCCCTTGCGGGATCAGCCATAGCCGGCGCAGGCCCATCACATGGTCGATGCGCAGGCCGCCAGCGTGGGCGAGGTTGGCCCGCAGCATTTCGATGAAGGCGCGATAGCCATTGCGCTTGAGGCCCTCGGGCGAGAAGGCGCAAATACCCCAATCCTGCCCGATGTGGTTGAGGATGTCGGGCGGCGCACCCACGCTCAGGCCGGCCAGCAGTTCGTCCTGGCGGCTCCAGGCCTGGCTGCCGGCACCGTCGGCACCCACCGCCAGGTCGGCGATCAGGCCCACGGCCATCCCGTTGCTGCGGGCCGCTTCCTGGGCACGTTGCAGGCCACGTTCGGTCAGCCACTGGCAGAAGGCGTGGAACTCGACCTTGGCCGGGTAGGCGTTGGCTAAAGCCTCCACTTCCGGGTGGTAGGGGTCGTGCCAGGCTTTGGGCCAGTTGCGCCAGTCGGCACCGAGGCCGTGCTCCACCGCCTGGGCCTGCAGCACCTCGAAGCGGCAGTGGTGCTCCAGCGCCTGGCCGCCGGCTTCGCGGAAGCTGTCAAAATCTGTGCGTAGCGGGTGGTCGCCTTGGCTGAAACCCTGGTAAAGCGCTTCAAGCAAACGCAGCCGGGCGCTGGCGGCGCGTGGCCAGTCGACCAGAGGGCGTTGCTCCAGCTCTTCGAGTTGTTGCTCCAGCCCGCACGCTTCGATCGCCATGCGCACCTCCCGTTCACCCAGCAGGGCCGCGGGGCTGGTGTACAGGATGTTGAGCAGCAGGCGACTGGAAGGTGAGTAGGGGCTGTAGTGTTCCTGGTCCATGGCCGACAGGGCGTGAATCGGGCTGATAGCCAAGGCATCGGCGCCGCGCTCGGCGGCCGAGCGGGCCAACTGCTCCAGCGCCAGGCAGTCGCCGAAGCCACCGTCGCCGGGGCGGCGCAGGCTGTACAGCTGCACTGCCAGGCCCCAGCAGCGTGGTGGCGGCTGTTGCACCTTGTCTTCCAGGCTGTGGCAGCGTGTTGGCGCCACCGCCACGGTGAAGCGGCGGCTGTCGATTTCCACCTGGTGATAGCCGATGGGCAGCTCGCCGGGCAGGCGCGCCTGGTCATCGAGGCTGAGGGTGACCGAGGTGTGATCTTCCAGGGTGCAGTGGGCCACGCTGGCGGCACTGAAGTAGCGCGACAGCGCTAGCGGCTGGCCTAGGTCGGCGGTCAGCAAGGGCGGCAGGTGTTCGCTGTCTTCGGCGGTTTCCACCGCACGCAGGCTGTCGGCAACGGCCGCGTCGTCGCCGGCCGGGTGGCCAAGGCCTTCAAGGATGTTGCGCAGCACGTCGTCGCTGACACGCTGGGGCCTGGCATTGGCGTCAATCCAGTCGCGGTTCAGCCCGACGCTGGTTGCCAGACGATGCAGGGCAGTTTCGCTCATGGGCGCTCCTGGGCAGGGGGAAGCAGGCTGACCACGCAGCTGTACGCAGCCAGGTGGGTATCCGGATGGCGGGTGTCGCTGCTGTCGAACAGCCGAGTGGATGGCGCGGGCAGTTCGACCGCCTGCGGGGTGCCGGCCAGGTTCAGGTCGATGCGCAGCGTGTTGCCATTGCCCAGCCGCCAGCGCGCGGTCAGCGCTTTGTCAGCGTGCACCTCGGCGCCGAGGGCACGGCTGCCGGGCAAGTGCGGGATGACATGGCGGCGGCGCAGGTCGAGCAGTTGCTGGTAAAGGCCATGCCAGCCGGCGATCACCGCCTTGTTATGCGGGCGTGAAGAGGCGAACGTCTGTTCGGCGTTGGGGTCGGGAATGTGCTCACGCTGCTTGGGGTCGGCGAACGCGCTGAAGTGGGCGAATTCGCCACGACGGCCTTCGCGTACCGCGTCGGCCAGCGCGTCATGGAAGTCGGTAAAAAACAGGAACGGCTGGCAACTGCCGGCTTCGTCGCCCATGAACAACAGCGGGATCATCGGTGCCAGCAGCAACAGGCCGGTGGCTGCACGCAAGGCTGGCGCGGGGCACAGGCGGGTCAGGCGCTCACCCAGCGCGCGGTTGCCGATCTGGTCGTGGTTCTGCAGGAACAACACGAAGGCGCTGGGCGGTAAATGCCCGCTGGGTTTACCGCGTGGTTTGCCATGCCGGTTGGCCTGGCCCTGGAACACGAAACCTTCGCCAAGGCACCGTGCCAGTTGGTCGATGGGGCGATGCCGGTAGTCGGCATAGTAGCCTTCGGTTTCACCAGTCAGCAGCACGTGCAGGGCATTGTGGCCGTCATCGTTCCACTGGGCGTCGTAACCCTGTTCCAGCAGCTCCGCCTGGTTGTGCTCGTTCTCCAGCACCAGCCACACGTGCCGGCCCGGTTCTATGGCGGCGCGCACCCGTTGGGCCAGCTCGATCAAAAAATCGGGCTGGTCGATGGCATGCACGGCATCCAGGCGCAGGCCGTCGCAGCGGTAGTCGCACAGCCACATCAGGGCGTTCTGGATAAAGTACTCGCGCACCTGCGGGCGGCGAAAGTCGATGGCCGCGCCCCAGGGTGTCTGCCGGTCTTCACGGAAGAACGGGCTAGCGTACTGGTGCAGGTAATTGCCGTCGGGGCCGAAGTGGTTGTACACCACATCGACCAGCACCATCAGCCCGTGGCTGTGGGCCTGGTCGACCAGTGCGCACAGTTGCTCGGGGCTGCCGTAGGTGTTCTGTGGGGCGTAAGGCAGTACGCCGTCGTAGCCCCAGTTGCGTTCGCCAGGGAACTGCCCCAGCGGCATCAATTCGATCGCGCTGATGCCCAGTTCGGCCAGGCGCGGCAATTGCCTGGCAACCCCGGCGTAACCCCCGAGCAGGCCAACATGCACCTCCTGGATCACGGCCTCATGCCAAGGCCGGCCTTGCCACGGGTGCTGCCAGGCATAACCGGCCACATCCACGACCTGGCTCGGCCCGTGTACGCCGTCGGGTTGGTAGCGCGAGGCCGGGTCGGCCACCTGCAGCTCACCGTCGATACGGTAGTGGTAACGGTCACCGGCCTGGCATGGCGCCACGCCGCTGTACCAGCCCTCATCATCCGGCAGCAATTCGATGGCCGGCTGCCGCTCCAGTTCCACGCTCACGCTGCGCGCATCCGGCGCCCAGAGGGCGAAGCGCGCCGACGTGGCGTCCAGCAAGTGTGCGCCATGTCTGTGCATCTTCTGACCCCCGCTCAGTAGTGGCTCAGCTGTGCCTGCTTGACCAGGTCCTCGTACAGGCGGGCGTAGGGTTCAACCGCCTGGCACCAGTTGAACGGCTGGGTCATCGACAGGCAGCGCATGGCGTTCAGCAGGTCCTTCTTGCCATATACATAAAAGGCGCGGCTGAGTGCCTGGCGGTAGCTCTCGACGGTAGACTCGTTGAACAGGAAGCCTGTTACGCCGCACTCGATGGTGTCGGCCAGGCCGCCGGTATTGCGTGCCACCGGCAGCGAGCCGAAGCGTTGCGCGTACATCTGGCTGAGGCCGCACGGCTCGTAGCGCGACGGCATCAGCAGGAAATCGCTGCCGGCGAACATGCGCCGGGCATCGGTTTCATTGAAGCCGATACGCACACCGATGCGGCCCGGGTGACGCAGCGCCAGCTCGCGCATGGCCTGTTCCTCTTCCGGTTCGCCGCGGCCGATGATCGCAATCTGCCCGCCCTGCTCGACGATGTAGTCGGCCACGCCCAGGGTCAGGTCCAGGCCCTTTTGATAGACCAGCCGCGACACCACGGCGAATAACGGGCCTTCGGAATCCTCCAGGCCGAACAGCTCACGTACCTCCTGGGTGTTGCGCGCTTTGCCCTCCCAGTCGTTGATGCTGAAGTTGTGCTGCAGGTGCTTGTCGGTGGCCGAGTCCCAGCTTTCGTCGATGCCGTTGGGGATGCCACCGAGCAGGCCTTGCTGGGCCTTGCTGGCGAGGAAGCCGTCCAGGCCGCAACCGAATTCCGGGGTGGTGATTTCCCGGGCGTAGGTGGCGCTGACTGTGGTGATGTGGCTGGAGTAGGCCAGCCCGGCCTTGAGGAACGACAGCTTGCCGTAGAACTCCATGCCTTCTTGCTGCATGGCATGTTCGGGTATCGCCAGCTCCGGGCTGCAGCCGCGGCTGTACACACCTTGGTACGCCAGGTTGTGGATGGTGAACAACGTGGGCGTATTCAGGCCGCGCCAGTGCATGTAGGCCGGGGCCAGGCCGGCGGGCCAGTCATGCGCGTGCACCACTTCCGGCGTCCAGTGGATCTTGCCTTCGCCAGCAGCGATTTCGGCAGCAGCCAGGCCCAGGCGGGCAAAGCGGATGTGGTTGTCGGGCCAGTCGCGGCCATTGTTGGCACCATAGGGTGTGCCGTCGCGCTGGTACAGTTCGGGGCAGATCAACACATAGATGACCAGGCCGTCGGCCATGTCCATGCGGCCGATCTTGCATGGCGGCAGGGCCGCATGGCCGCCCAGCTCACCCACGATATGTATCGGGTTGTCGCTTTCCATTACCTGGCGGTAGCCGGGGATAAGTACCCGCACATCGTGCAGGTGCGCCAGGGCACGGGGCAGGGCAGCGGACACGTCACCCAGGCCGCCGGTTTTCACCAGGTCGGCGATTTCCGAAGTCACGAACAGAATCTTGCGCATGTTCGGGTTGTGCTGGCGCTGGGCGCCCGGTGCCTTGCCTGTCGTGGCGAAATCCGGGGTGAGCGGCTCGCGGTTATCCGGTTTGAAAGCGTCTACGTGAGGCTCGACAGCGGCACTGATCATACTTCTCTCCGTCCCTATGCTTGGTCGGGTGCTGGCACCCGTGGCGATGTTTCGTGCTGGTTCTCTCTAGTTTGAATCTGCTTAGTGCGTTCCATGCCCCAGGGTCGTGCGCGCAGGCACTACGCGATCAGCATTCCGGCCGAAGGCGCTTGGACTGGTTGGGGGGTGTGGGCCGGGGATCGGGAATAGCCCAATGCGCCTGGCCTACTTATATTCATGACCTGCCGGGTTTCCTGAAAGTTCGACATTTTTGGGGTCACTCTTCCGTTGAGCAAATGGCGGGCCGAAAACCGAGTGTAGGAGAGAAAGTGATAAAAAGGTGACCCACTGGTCACTATTGTTATGTGCGTAATAGACGCAAACGTTGGCGTTTGTGACGGGGTGGGAAAAGGGGTGGGCGAGCGTGGGGCAAAGGGTTTTCGAGCTGCGCCAAATTGTGGCTCGCTACGTACAATGCACCTTTTTGGGGCGTAAGGGTGAGGGCAGCTTTATGCTGCGAAGCGGTTGGATGGGCGGAAAATGCTGCTTTCAATACAGGCGCTTTCGGGCACTAGCCTGCTCCGGTTGCCCGGCAGGGTTCCAAGAGGGCGACTGGATTGAGGAGCAGACGGGTGGGAGCCATGCAGCTCCCACAGGCGGCAAGGGGATCGATCAGAGGCTGACAGCTTTATCGCCAGCGCGCTGTTGCGCCAGCAGCAGGTTCAACTGGGCGACCTGCTCGCGGAGTTGGTCACGTTCGTCCTTCAGTTTACGCAACTCATCACGGCGCACGGAGACATAGAGGGTCTGGGGTGGAGTTGCTGGCATCAATGTACCCATGAGCACACCTCGCGGTTTTGGCTGGTGACAAGTCAAAGCGTAGACGCTTCACGCGGGGCGCATTTTGAATTCTTTCGCAGGCCTTGGGAACTTTTTTGTATATCGTGGTCTTGCCGTTCGTCGCTGAACCCTCGGGCGGCATGCTGGACTAATCTGAAAAGCTGGACTACGTCGTCATCCATTTCGAAAGGGAGTATTGGCTCATGCAACTGGGAATCGTCGGGCTGGGCCGTATGGGCGGCAATATCGCAAGGCGCCTGATGCGCGCCGGCCATCGCACCGTGGTGCACGACCGCAACCGCGAAGCCATCACCGGCCTGGAGGGCGAGGGCGCCCAGGGCGCGCACGACCTCGGTGCACTGGTGCAAAAGCTGAAAGCACCGCGCGCGGTATGGGTGATGCTGCCGGCTGGCGACCCCACCGAGCAGACCATCGCCCAACTGGCCGAATTGCTGGAGCCGGGCGATGCGATCATCGACGGCGGCAACACCTTCTACAAGGACGACATGCGCCGCGCTGCAGAGCTGGCCAAGCGCGGCCTGCATTATCTGGACGTCGGAACTTCCGGCGGTGTATGGGGCCTCGACCGCGGCTACTGCATGATGATCGGCGGCGAAAAGGACGTGTTCGAGCGCCTGGAACCGCTGTTCAAGGCGCTGGCGCCGGGCGTGGGCGATATCCCGCGTACCCATGGCCGCAGCGGCGAGCACCAGCGTGCCGAACACGGCTACATCCACGCCGGCCCACCCGGCGCCGGGCACTACGTTAAAATGGTGCATAACGGCATCGAGTACGGCCTGATGCAGGCCTATGCCGAAGGCTTCGACCTGCTGCGCAGCAAAGGCGGCAATGAGCTGCCGGAAGACCAGCGCTTCGACCTGAACGTGGCCGAAATTGCCGAAGTGTGGCGTCGCGGCAGCGTGGTGACCTCGTGGCTGCTCGACCTCACTGCCGATGCGCTGGTGGCCGACCCGCAGCTGTCGCAATTCAGTGGATCGGTGTCCGACAGTGGCGAAGGCCGCTGGACCATCGACGCCGCCGTCGAGCAGGCGGTGCCGGTGCCGGTGTTGTCCAGCGCACTGTTCGCGCGCTTCCGTTCGCGCCAGCAACAGGGCACCTACGGTGACAAGATCCTCTCGGCCATGCGCCTGGGCTTCGGTGGCCACATCGAGAAGAAAGGCGAATGACTACACAGACCACCGCGTCCGCCCCCCCTTGTACGCTGTTCCTGTTCGGCGCCAATGGCGACCTGGTCAAGCGCCTGCTGATGCCCGCGCTGTACAACCTCAGCCGTGACGGTTTGCTGGACCGTAACCTGCGCATCGTCGGCGTTGACCATAACCCGGCCAGCGCCGAAGAATTCGCCGCGCGCCTGCACGCGTTCATGGTCGAGCGCGACAAAGGAAGCGAGGGCAGCGCCAAGTGCCTGGACGAGAAGCTATGGGCCCGCCTGGCCAAGCGCCTGGATTATCAGACGGGCGACTTTCTCGATCCGGCCACCTACCAGGCCCTGGCCAGGCGCATCGACAAGACCAGCCACGGCAATGCCATTTTCTATCTGGCCACGTCGCCGCGCTTCTTCCCCGAGGTGGCGCAGCGCCTGGGGCAGGCCGGCCTGCTGGACGAGTCTGCCGGCGGTTTTCGCCGGGTGGTGGTTGAAAAACCGTTCGGCACTGACCTGGCCAGCGCCGAGGCGCTCAACGCCTGCCTGCTGAAGGTGATGGGCGAGCGGCAGATCTACCGCATCGACCATTACCTGGGCAAAGAGACGGTGCAGAATATTCTGGTCAGCCGCTTTTCCAACGGCTTGTTCGAATCGTTCTGGAACAATCACTACATCGATCACGTGCAGATCACCGCAGCGGAAACCGTCGGTGTCGAGACCCGTGGTGCCTTCTATGACAGCACCGGCGCCCTGCGCGACATGGTGCCCAACCACCTGTTCCAGCTGCTGGCGATGGTGGCCATGGAGCCGCCGGCCGCGTTCGGCGCCGATGCGGTGCGCGGTGAAAAGGCCAAGGTGGTCGGCGCTATCCGCCCATGGTCGGCAAAAATGGCCCTGAAAAACTCCGTGCGAGGCCAGTACAGTGCCGGCAAGCAGGGGCGCAAGCCGTTGCCAGGCTACCGCCAGGAGGCCAACGTCGCGCCGGATAGCCAGACCGAGACCTACGTGGCGCTGAAGGTGATGATCGACAACTGGCGCTGGGCCGGCGTGCCGTTCTACCTGCGCACCGGCAAGCGCATGAGTGTGCGTGACACCGAGATTGCCATCTGCTTCAAGCCCGCGCCGTATGCGCAGTTTCGCGAGTCGGAGCTGGAGCGGCCCAAGCCCAACTACCTGAAAATCCAGATCCAGCCCAATGAAGGCATGTGGTTCGACCTGCAAGCCAAACGGCCCGGGCCGGAACTGGTGATGGAGAATGTCGAGTTGGGCTTTGCCTACAAGGACTTCTTCAAGATGACCCCGGCCACTGGCTACGAGACGCTGATCTATGACTGCCTGACCGGTGACCAGACCCTGTTCCAGCGGGCAGACAACATCGAGAACGGCTGGCGGGCGGTGCAGCCGTTTCTCGATGCCTGGGCCCAGGGCGGCGAAGTGCATGAGTACTCGGCTGGCGAGGACGGGCCGGAGGCCGGCAATGAATTGCTGGCCCGCGACAAGCGCGAGTGGCACCGGTTGGGGTGAGAGGTTTGCAAGCCTGTGCCGGCCGTTTCGCGGGCAAGCCCGCTCCTACAGGGAATTCCATTTCCCTCAGGCACCTGCGAAGAGGCCAGCACAGGCAACCACACAAAGGAGACCCAATGCCTGCCCATATCGAAGACTACGCCCTGCTGGGCAACTGCCGTAGTGCGGCGCTGGTCAGCCGCGATGGCTCGCTGGACTGGCTGTGCCTGCCACGTTTCGACGCCCCCGCCGTGTTCGCGGCCCTGTTGGGCAATGAAGAAAACGGCCGCTGGCGCCTGGCCCCTTGCGACCCGGTAGCGCACAGCAGCCGCCAGTACCTGGGCGACACCCTGGTGCTGGAAACCACCTGGGTGACCGCAAGCGGTCGTGCCCGGGTGCTCGACTTCATGCCTTTGGGCGAGGTCAATTCGGTGGTGCGCATCGTCGAAGGCTTGTCTGGCGAAACCAGTTTCGAAATGGACCTGGTCATGCGCTTCGACTACGGCCGCAGCGTGCCCTGGGTGGAACGGCTCGACCCACTGACCCTCAGCGCCGTCGCCGGCCCTGACCGGCTGATCCTGTGCAGCACCGTGCCCCCGCAAGCCCGCGACTACCATACCGGCTGCCGCTTTCGCGTCAGCACGGGCCAGCGCCAGGTCTTCAGCCTGCGCCACCAGCCCTCGCACTTGCCGGTGCAGCCCGACTGCGACATCGACCAAGCCTTGGCGAACACCTGCGAGCAATGGCAGGCCTTCGCCGACCGCTGCCCGCAGGTAGGGCCATATACCGCCCTGGTGCGCCGTTCGCTGCTCACCCTCAAGGCCATGACCTACGCCCCCACTGGCGGTATTGTCGCAGCCGTCACCACGTCGCTGCCCGAGCGTGTGGGTGGCGAGCGCAACTGGGACTACCGCTTCTGTTGGCTGCGCGACGCGACCATGACCCTGCTGGCCTTCATGAACCTTGGCTATTTCGACGAAGCCCAGGCTTGGCGCGAGTGGCTGCTGCGCTCGGTGGCCGGCAACCCCGAGCAGATGCAGATCATGTATGGCCTGGCCGGCGAGCGCGACCTGCAGGAGTACACCTTGCCGTGGCTGGTCGGTTATGAGCATTCACAGCCGGTGCGGGTGGGCAACGCCGCCTCGGCGCAGACGCAGCTGGACATCTATGGCGAACTGGCCGATGCGATGACCCAGGCGATCAAGGGCGGGTTGCCCCGCCACCCGCGCAGCGCCGCCATTTCGCGCTTGATACTGCCTTATGTCGAACGTATCTGGCGCGAGCCGGACGAAGGCATCTGGGAAATGCGCGGCGGCCGACAGCAGTTCGTGCACTCCAAAGTGATGGCCTGGGTCGCCTTCGACCGCGCCGCAGGGCTGGCCGACACCACAGAAGAAGACCAAGAGCGCGGGCAGCATTATCGCCAGGTAGCTGACGAGATTCACCGCGAAGTGTGCGAGCGCGGCCTGGACGCCAGCGGCCGGTTCTTCGTCCAGGCCTATGGTTCGACCGAAATGGACGCCAGCCTGCTGCAGATCGCCCTGACCGGCTTCCTGCCGGCGGATGACCCACGCTTCATGCGCACCCTCGAACAGATCGAACAACGTCTGATGAAGAACGGCCTGCTGCTGCGCTATGACAGTGACAGCTGCAGCGACGGCCTGACGCCGGGAGAGGGCACCTTCCTGGTGTGTTCGTTCTGGCTGGCGGACGTTTATGTATTGCTGGGGCGCCAGGCCAAAGCCGAAGCGCTTTACCAACACCTGGCCGGCCTGTGCAACGACCTTGGCCTGCTGGCCGAACAGTACGACCCGGCCGGCCAGCGCATGCTCGGCAACTTCCCCCAGGCCTTCAGCCAGATAGGCATCATCAACACCGCGCTGAATCTGCACCGCGCACAGTGCCCGGCGCGCGACCGGGCGCGTTGTGGGTAGCGAATGAGTGGGGCGACTGCCTTGACCGGAGTAGACTAGGCCAAACACCCTTCGGCACGGAGCACACATGGGCATTCGCGGTACTGACCGGCAAATCGACAACATCGAGTTCAATGTCAGCGACATTTCACGGAGCAAGGCCTTCTATGGCAGCGTGTTTGGTTGGGCGTTCACCGACTACGGGCCGACCTACACCGAGTTCAGTGATGGCCGGTTGACGGGTGGCTTCACCACGGGTGAGCCGGTGCGTCCGGGTGGGCCGCTGGTTATCTTGTACGCCGACGACCTGGCGGCCACGCAGCAGCGGATCGAAGCCGCCGGGGCGAAAATCAGCCGGGCGACCTTTGCCTTTCCCGGCGGGCGGCGTTTTCATTTCATTGACCCGGACGGTTATGAACTGGCGGTGTGGACGGCCCAAGCCTGATGGCCAATCACAAGATCGAAATCCGCCGACGCAATATCGAAAAAATCCTGCAAGCGGCGGAAAAGGTGTTTGCCGAGAAGGGCTATGGCGCCACCTCGATGGGGGATATCGCAGAGCAGGCTGAGTTGCCACGCTCCAACCTGCATTATTACTTCAGCACCAAGGACGAGCTGTTCCGCGCGGTGCTGCAGGACCTGCTGGATGTGTGGAAGCAGGACGCCCTGTGCTTCGAGAACTTCGACGATCCGCGTGTGGTGCTGACCAGCTACATCCGGGCGAAGATGGGCCATTCGCGCTCGCGGCCGCTGGGCTCGAAAATCTGGGCCGAAGAGATGCTGCACGGCGCGCCGGTGCTGGGGGTTAACCTCGACGAAAGCCTGGTGCCTTGGGCGAAGATGAAAGAAGCCAAGATCCGCAGCTGGGTGGAAGAGGGGCGCATCCTGCCGGTGGAGCCGTCGGCGCTGCTGTACATGATCTGGGCCTCGACCCAGCATTACGCCGACTTCGGTTACCAGGTGCAGTTGCTGAACGGCGGCGAGATGCTGTCGGACATGGCGTTCGAGAGTGCCGTGCAGACGGTGACCAGCGTGATCTTGCGGGGGATAGGGCTGGCGCCGTGAACCGGCGATGGAGGCCGCTGCGCGGCATTCGCGGGCTTGCCCGCTCCCACAGGTTCTGCGCTGTCCTCAGAAATGGCGCAGTCCTGTGGGAGCGGGCAAGCCCGCGAAGGGCTGCATGGCAGCCCCCATTGCTTCAACTGGCCTCGCGGTACGGGTTACGCGGATCCTGCGTCCAGTTCAGGTACGGCTTGCCGGTATCCTGTGCCTCCATTTCGATGCAGTTTTCCACCGGGCAGGTGATCTGGCACAGGTTGCAGCCTACGCATTCCTCTTCGATCACACTGTAGGCATGCGTGCCGTCAGCTTTCAGCGTGCTGGCAATTGCCTGGTGCGAGGTGTCCTCACACGCAATGTGGCAACGCCCGCAGCCAATGCACGCCTCCTGGTCAATGTGCGCCACCGACTTGTAGTTGATGTCCAGGTATTTCCAGTCGGTGGTATGCCCCACCGCCTGCCCGCGGAACGCCTCGATATTGGGGTGCCCATGCTGGTCCATCCAGCGCGCCAGGCCGTCCTGCATGTCCTCGACGATACGGAAGCCATGTAGCATCGCTGCCGTGCACACCTGCACGGCACCACTGCCCAAGGCCATGAACTCGGCTGCGTCACGCCAGTTGCCGATGCCGCCAATGCCACAAATCGGCAAGCCACGCGTTTCCGGGTCGCGGGCGATTTCCGCCACCATGTTCAAGGCAATCGGCTTCACTGCCGAACCGCAGTAACCACCATGGGTGCTCTGGTCTCCGACAATCGGGTGGGCCACCATGCGGTCCAGGTCGACGCTGGTGATGGAGTTGATGGTATTGATCAACGACACGGCATCGGCCCCGCCCCGGTGCGCGGCGCGGGCCGACTGGCGGATATCGGTGATGTTCGGCGTAAGCTTCACGATCACCGGCAGCGCGCAGTACGTCTTGCACCAGCGGGTGACCATTTCCACATATTCCGGTACCTGGCCAACGGCCGCCCCCATGCCCCGTTCCGGCATACCGTGTGGGCAACCGAAGTTCAACTCGATGCCATCGGCCCCGGTGGCTTCCACCAGCGGCAGGATGAACTTCCACGACTCCTCTATGCACGGCACCATCAGCGACACGATCAATGCGCGGTCGGGCCAGTCTTTCTTCACCTGGGTGATTTCGCGCAGGTTGATGTCCAGGGAGCGGTCGGTGATCAACTCGATATTGTTGATCCCCTGTACCTGACGGTTGGCACCATAGTGCGCCGAGTAGCGCGACGACACGTTGACCGCCGCAGGGTCTTCGCCCAGGGTCTTCCAGACCACGCCACCCCAGCCGGCCTCGAAGGCGCGGACCACGTTGTAGGCCTTGTCGGTTGGCGGTGCGGAGGCCAGCCAGAAGGGGTTGGGTGCCTTGATGCCGGCAAATACGATAGACAAGTCGGCCATTTACGCTGCCTCCACGTTGAGCATGAGTTGGGCATGGATGGCTTCGGCGGCCAGCTTGCCGTGTTGCACGGCCTGCACGGTAAGGTCCTGGCCCAGCGCGGTGCAGTCGCCGCCTGCGTATACGCCCGGTAGGCTGGTCTGCAGGTTTTCGTCAACGCGGATGCGCTCACCCTCGCGGGCCAGTTGCGCAGCCACCGGGTCGTGGAGGCTGGCGTCGTCGAAGCGCTGGCCAATGGCCTTGAAGATGGCATCCGCAGCCAGCTCAAAGGTTTCGCCGGTATCGCGCAGGCGGCCTTCCGTCAGTTCGGTGCGGGCAAAACGCATGCCGCGGACCTTACCGGCGTCATCCAGCAGCAGGGTATCAGGGCGGGCCCAGGTGTGCAGGCGCACCTGGTTGGCCTTGGCGATGTCCTGCTCGTGGCTGGTGGCGCCCATGTCTGCCTGACCACGGCGGTAAACCAGGTTGACGTCACGGGCACCCAGACGGCTCATTTGCACGGCCATGTCGATGGCCGTGTTGCCAGCACCGATCACCAGGCAGCGGTCGGCCAGCGGTAGCTGGCTCAGGTCATCGGCCTGGCGTAGCTCACGGATGTATTCGGTGGCGGCGAGCACGCCGGGGGCTTCCTCGTCGGGCAGGCCTAGCTGGCGCACGGCATTCAGGCCGAGGCCCAGGAACACCGCGTCGTACTGATCGCGCAGCTCGCCCAGGCTGAGGTTGTCACCCAAGCGCTGGCCATGGCGGACTTCGATACCGCCAATGCCCAACAAGAAATCCACCTCCCGCTGGGCATAGTCGTCTACCAGCTTGTAGCGGGCGATACCGTACTCGTTGAGGCCGCCGGCTTTGTCGCAGGCCTCGAACACCACCACGTCATGCCCGTGCATGGCCAGGCGGTGGGCGCAGGACAGCCCTGCCGGGCCGGCGCCGACTACGGCGATACGCTTGCCGGTGGCTGTCGAGCGCTTGAACGGGTGTGCGCTGAACTGGGCGTTGTCCAGGGCGTAACGCTGCAGCTGGCCGATCAGCACCGGTGCGCATTCCTGGGCGTTGTTGCGCACGCAGGCTTGCTGGCAGAGGATTTCGGTGGGGCACACGCGGGCGCAACTACCGCCAAGGATGTTGGCCGAAAGAATGCGTTCGGCGGCGCCTTGCAGGTTTTCGTCACTGATGCGGTGTATGAACGAGGGGATGTCAATCTCGCTAGGGCAAGCGTTGACGCAGGGGGCGTCGTAGCAGTACAGGCAGCGTGCACTTTCCAGGGCAGCCTGGCGCGCGGTGAGGGGTGGGGCCAGATCGCTGAAGCGCTCGGCCAACTGGTCGGCGCCGGCCCGGGGGCGCGGCAAATGGTTCAGGGCGTCGATCACGGTTGTAGCCTCTCTATTTTTATGGTGCAGGCGACAGGTATTGCGGTGGATTCTTGGGCCGCTGCGCGGCCCATCGCGACGCAAGGCCGCTCCCACAGGCGATGGCGGTCCTTGTGGGAGCGGCCTTGCGTCGCGATGGGCTGCACTGCAGCCCCAATGGCTTCAGCGCTGAACTGGCATCGGCCGCTGATGCTCGGCCCGGCGCCCCAGCACTTCATACACCGACGGGTACGCCGGCCGTTCCACATACCGCCCTGCGCCTGGTTCGGCGCGCAGGTCGCCATCGGCCCAGAGCACCTTGCCCTGGCTGATGGTGTGGCTTGGGATGCCGCGCACGGTGCGGCCTTCGAAAATGTTGAAGTCCACCTGCTGGTGGTGGGTTTGGGCAGAGATGGTGCGGGTGCCCTGCGGGTCCCACAGCACCAGGTCGGCATCGGCACCCACGCGTATAGCGCCCTTGCGCGGGAACAGGTTGAAGATTTTCGCCGTGTTGGTGGAGGTCAGCGCGACGAATTCGTGCATCGACAGTCGCCCGCTGTTGACCCCGGCATCCCACAGTACCGCCATGCGGTCTTCGATGCCGGCGGTGCCATTGGGGATGCGGCTGAAGTCGTCGCGGCCCATGGCTTTCTGCTCGGCGCAGAAGCAGCAGTGGTCGGTGGCGGTGGTGTGCAGGTTGCCCGACTGCAAGCCGCGCCACAGCGCCTCCTGGTGCTCGCGTGGGCGGAACGGCGGGCTCATCACATAACCGGCGGCGGTGGCCCAGTCCGGGTCACGGTAGACGCTGTCATCCAGCAGCAGGTGGCCGGGCAGCACCTCCCCATACACCGGCTGGCCCTTGCCTCGGGCATAGGCAATTTCATCCAGTGCCTCGCGGCTGGAAATGTGCACCAGGTACAACGGCGTGCCGAGGGTTTCGGCAATGCGGATGGCGCGGCTGGCCGCTTCGCCTTCAACCTGCGAGGGGCGCGACAGCGGGTGGGCTTCCGGCCCGGTCATGCCCTGGGCGAGCAGTTTTTTCTGCAGGTGGTACACCAGCTCGCCGTTCTCGGCATGCACGGTGGGCACCGCGCCCAGTTGCAGGCAACGCTCGAAGCTGGCCACCAGGGTATCGTCGGCGGCCATGATCGCATTCTTGTAGGCCATGAAATGCTTGAAGCTGTTCACCCCGTGCTTGGCCACCAGCTCGCCCATCTCTTCGGCCACCTGCTCGCTCCACCAGGTGATGGCGACGTGGAAGCCATAGTCGCTGGCGCTTTTCTGCGCCCAGCCACGCCAGGTGTGGAAGGCCTCCAGCAACGATTGCTGCGGGTTGGGTATGACGAAGTCGATGATAGAGGTGGTGCCGCCTGCCAGGCCCGCAGCGGTGCCACTGAAGAAGTCCTCGCTGGCCACGGTGCCCATGAACGGCAACTGCATGTGGGTGTGTGGGTCGATGCCGCCGGGCATCAGGTACTGGCCGCTGCCGTCGAGGATCTTGCAGTCGGTGGGTGGTTCGAGGTTTTGCCCGATGGCTCGGATCAGGCCATCGGCACACAGGACATCGGCGGGGTAACTCTCTTCGTGGGTAACCACGGTGGCGCCACGGATCAACAGGGACATGCCGTTTTCCTCGCAGGCTGACCGGTCTTGGCCGGTTCTTTGCATTGTCATGGATGCAGGGCGGGCAGGGCGGTCAATCCTGTCAGGCCTGACAAGATTCGAGGCTAGATGCTGATTCTTGATTCAGCAAGAAAATTTTCCCATTAATTTTGTGGTTTTTAAGTAGCTGATATTCAAGGGTTAAATTCAGTGAGCGTACGCAGGGCGGGGCTTTCAGGCTATTTGACTGGCTTGACAAGATGAAAATCTGGTCGAGATTTCTAAGCACATTCCGCGTGCGAACTCCGGTCATCGAATCAGCCTGATGAGCGAAAAATAGAAGAAAAACTGGAGAAGGGCCTATGCAACAGAGCAGATCGGAAGTGGTCGAGCAAGATGGCCTGTTCGAGCTGTCCGAGGGCAGCGATGTTCTCGACAGCCCGCGCTACAACCCTGACATTGCACCGACCAAGGTGCACCAGCGTACCTGGAACAAATGGCACATCACCGCCCTGTGGGTGGGCATGTCCATCTGCGTACCCACCTACACCCTCGGCGGCGTGCTCACGGCCTACTTCGGCCTCAGCGTTGGCGAAGCGCTGCTGGCGATCTTGCTGGCCAACGTTATCGTGTTGATACCGCTTACCCTCAATGCCTTTCCCGGTACCAAGTACGGCATCCCGTTTCCGGTGTTGCTGCGTTCGTCGTTCGGCATTCTTGGCTCCAACGTACCGTGCCTGATCCGCGCGGTGGTGGCCTGTGGTTGGTTCGGTATCCAGACCATGTTCGGCGGGCTGGCCATTCACCTGTTCCTGGGTTCGGTGTTCGACGGCTGGAAGGCGCTGGGTGGGACAGGCGAGGTGATTGGCTTCATGATCTTCTGGTGCCTGAACCTGTGGGTGGTGCTGCGCGGCGCCGAGTCGATCAAGTGGCTGGAAACGCTGTCGGCACCGCTGCTGGTCGCAGTGGGCGTCGGTCTGTTGTTCTGGGCCTTGCCCCATATGTCGATGTCCGAACTGCTGGCACAGCCGCCCAAGCGCCCGGAAGGGGCGAGCGTGGTCAGTTACTTCTGCGCGGGGCTCACGGCCATGGTCGGCTTCTGGGCCACATTGTCGCTGAACATTCCCGACTTCAGCCGCTACGCCCGCAGCCAGAAGGACCAGATTCTCGGGCAGATCTTCGGCCTGCCGCTGACCATGTTCCTGTTCGCTGCGCTGGGAGTGGTACTGACCGCCGCGTCGGCATCACTGGTGGGCGAGACGGTGTCCGACCCGGTCAGCTTGATCGGCAAGATTCAAAGCCCGTTCTGGGTGGCCCTGGCCATGGCGCTGATCGTGATCGCCACGCTGTCGACCAACACTGCAGCGAACATCGTGTCGCCGACCAATGACTTCCAGAACATTGCCCCACGCCTGATTGGGCGAAGCCGCGCGATATGGCTGACCGGCTTTATCGGCCTGGCACTGATGGGCCATGAGCTGCTGAAGAAGCTGGGCCTGATTGTCTCCGACCTTAGCCTGGAGAGCGTGTATTCCAACTGGCTGCTGGGCTATTCCAGCTTGTTGGGGCCCATTGCCGGCATCATGGCGGTGGACTACTTCCTGATCCGCCGGCAGAAGCTGGACCTGGCCGGGCTATACCGCGACGACGTGTATCCCGCGTGGAACTGGGCCGGTTTTGCCGCCTTCGCCTTGCCGGTAGGGTTGACGGTAATGGCGATTGGCAACAGCAGTTTCAGCTGGTTCTACGACTACGGCTGGTTCACCGGCTCGTTGCTGGGCGGTGCACTGTACTACGTGCTTGGCGGTATGGCGGTACGCAGTCCTGTGGTAGCGGGTGTGCCCGCGAAGCGTCCTGAACAGACAACAAAAAAAGCCTGAAGGAGAAACCCGTGACCCCCGTCAAAGAGATCCTGAAGACCAACGCCCATCACGTCGACAGTACCCGCCTGTGGCAATCGCTGATGGACCTGGCCCGGCTCGGCGCCACCGCCAAGGGCGGCGTCTGCCGCCTGGCCTTGACCGACCTCGACCGCCAGGCCCGCGATCTGTTCGTGCAGTGGTGCGAGGCGGCCGGTTGCTCGGTCAGCATCGACGCCGTCGGCAACATATTCGCCCGCCGCCCGGGCCGTAACCCCAAGCTGCCGCCGGTGATGACCGGCAGTCATATCGACACCCAGCCCACCGGCGGCAAGTTCGATGGCTGCTTCGGGGTGATGGCCGGGCTGGAGGTGATCCGCACCCTCAACGACCTGGGCGTGGAAACCGAAGCGCCGCTCGAAGTGGTGGTGTGGACCAACGAAGAAGGTTCGCGTTTTGCGCCGTGCATGATGGGTTCAGGGGTGTTCGCCAGCAAGTTCACCCTGGAAGAAACCCTGGCCAAGCGCGATGCCCAGGGTGTCAGCGTTGGCGAAGCGTTGAACGCCATTGGTTACGCCGGTCCGCGTGCAGTGTCGGGGCACCCTGTGGGGGCGTATTTCGAGGCGCATATCGAGCAGGGGCCTATCCTTGAGGACCAGGCCAAGACCATCGGCGTGGTCCTCGGCGCCCTGGGCCAGAAGTGGTTCGACCTGACCCTGCGGGGTGTTGAAGCCCATGCCGGCCCTACGCCCATGCACCTGCGCAAGGACGCCCTGGTAGGGGCAGCCGCTGTGGTGGAGGCGGTCAACCGCACGGCGCTTGCCCACCAGCCGCACGCGTGTGGCACGGTGGGCTGCCTTCAGGCGTACCCGGGGTCGCGTAACGTGATCCCGGGCGAAGTGCGCATGACCCTGGACTTCCGCCACCTCGAGGGCGAGCAGTTGAATGCGATGATTGCCGATGTGCGCGAGGTGATCGAGGCGACCTGTACCAAGCATGGTCTGAACCATGAGCTGGTGCCCACGGCCGACTTCCCGGCACTTTACTTCGACAAAGGCTGTGTCGACGCCGTGCGCGAATCGGCCAAGGCATTGGGCCTGCCGCACATGGACATCGTCAGTGGCGCGGGGCATGACGCCATCTTCTTGGCCGAGCTGGGGCCGGCGGGGATGATTTTCGTGCCGTGCGAAAACGGCATCAGCCATAACGAAATCGAGAACGCCACGCCTGATGACCTGGCGGCAGGCTGCGCGGTGTTGTTACGGGCGATGCTGGCGGCGTCGGAGGCAATTGCCAGCGGGCGACTGGCGGCCTAACCACTGGCCTCAAGACGGCCGTTACGGCCAAGGTGATAGCGCTGCAGGTCCTGCGCCAGGGTCAACTGCCCGCTGTAATGGGCGAGGGCCTCGTCGCGCAGGTTGTCGATGTGCGGGCTGCGCCGTGGGTCGTTCTGGTAGCGGGCGCTGAAATGCGTCAGTACCAGGTTGCGCACGCCAGCGGCCTCGGCAAAGCGTGCCACTTCAGCGGCGGTGCTGTGGCCGAACGTGCCCCCGGTGCGTTCGACCACCGCCTGGGTGAAGGTGGCTTCGTGCACCAGTACATCCGCACCCCTGGCGACGGCTGCCAGCAGTACTGGTTTGTCGTTGTCCCCGCACACGATCACCCGCTGTGGCGGACGCGAAGGCCGCAGGTAGTCGTTGCCGTTCAGTAGTTGCCGGTTGTACTTCACGGTCAACCCCTTGGCCAGCTCACCCCACAGCGGACCACGCGGTATGCCCTCGGCGTCCAGACGCTGGATGTCCAGGCGTGGCTCAGGGTTGGTTTCGGTGAATACGAAACCCACGCTGGGCACCCGGTGCGACAGTTGCACGGTGGTTACCTGCAGGGTCTCGCTGCGCCATGTGCTCAACGTTTCCACGGGCAACAGGCGCAGCTCGAACGGCAGGAAGGTATCGCTGGCAAGCAGGCCCTGGCGTACCCAGTCGTGCAGTGCGGCGGGCAGGATCACTTCCAGCGGCTGGGTGCGCCCGCTCATGCCCGCGCTGGCCAACAGGCCGGGCAGGCCGAAGCAATGGTCACCATGCACGTGGGTGATGAAGATCGCGCGCAGGTCGCGGATTGAAAGCGGGGTGTGTAGCAGCCGGTGCTGGGTGCCTTCGCCACAATCGACCAGATACCAGTGGCTGCCACTGGCTTCGATCACGGCAGTGGCGCTGACATTACGTGCCTTGGTGGGTACCCCGGCGGAGGTGCCGAGGAACAGCAGGTCCATGCTCAGGCTCCTGTTTCAGGCCAGAAGCGGCCAAGGTGATACGGGGCGCACACCTTAGCCGGATTGCCGCCCGCCGTCGACGGCCTGCTAGTTACCCTGTCGCCAGATGAGCTTGCTGGTGTCATAACCTTGCTCCCGGGCGATCGTCAGCAGTTGCTCGCGCTGCTGGTCGGTGACTGCTGGCGTGCGCGAAAGCAGCCACAGGTACTCCCGGTTGGGGTGGCCGACCAGTGCCACGCGGTAGTCCTTGTCGTGGTACAGCACCCAGTACTCGCCCTTGGTCAGGCCTGGCGCCAGGCGGCTGAACCAGTTGTCGAAGCGCACCCACAGCTTGTCGGTGCTGCCTGGCTGCTGGAGCTCGGCAATACCCTTGGCTTCATTCCACTGGCCGTCCTTTTCCTGGCAGCGGTTGGTTACATCGATACGGCCGTCCTCGCGCAAGCCGTAGCGCGCCTCGGACTTCACACAGTTGCGCTGGAAGAACATCGGCAGCCGCGCCAGTTCGTACCAGGTACCCTGATAGCGTTGCAGGTCCACCTGCTGGGTACGCGGCGGTGCCGGGTGATCGTTGCCGGCGCAGCCGAGCAGGGCCAGGGTCATGCAGGAAAACAGCAGTGTAGTGCGCAGCACCATGGGTGACCTCCTTGGAGCGAATGGGGCGTACCTGAGTTTCGACGCCTGTGCGGGGAAAAAGTTGTAGGTGGTTTTGCCTGCGGTGAAACCCGTGCAGGAGCGGGTTTACCCGCGAAAGGGCCCGCACGGGTCCGCACAGGCTTGCCTCACAGCCAGTACGTCACCGCCCACCAACCCAACCCGCCCATCACCACGGTATAGGGCAGCGCCATCCACACCATCCGCCCATACGACAGCCGGATCAGCGGCGCAATGGCCGAGGTCAACAGGAACAGGAACGCCGCCTGCCCGTTCGGCGTCGCCACGCTTGGCAGGTTGGTGCCGGTGTTGATGGCCACCGCCAGTGTTTCGAAATGCTCGCGGCTCATGCTGCCATCGAGAAATGCCTGCTTCACTTCGGTGATGTAGATGGTGGCAACGAACACATTGTCGCTGATCGCCGACAGCAAGCCGTTGGCCAGATACAGCATGCCCGGTTGCTGTTCGGCCGGCAGCGTCAGCACCCAGTTGATCAATGGGTTGAACAGTTGCTGCTGATGAATCATCGCGACCACGGCGAAGAACACCACCAACAGCGACGTGAATGGCAGGGCCTCCTGGAAGGCACGGCCCAGGCGGTGCTCGTCGGTGATGCCAGTGAAGGCCGTGATCAGTACGATCACCATCAGACCGATCAGGCCGACCTCGGCCACATGCAGCCCCAGGCAGATGATCAGGATCAGTGCAGCGAGCCCTTGCACCCACAGTGCGATGCGCTGGGCCTGGGTACGCGCGGCATCGTCTTCGACCGCATAGGCGGTCAGCACCTGGCGCACCGGTTCGGGCATCAACGTGCCGTAGCCGAACAGGCGCACCTTTTCCAGCAGTACGCAGGTCACCAGACCGGCACCCAGCACTGGCAGCGATACGGGCGCCACCTTGAAGAAGAAATCGACGAAGTGCCAACTCATCTCGTGGCCGATCAGCAGGTTCTGCGGTTCGCCCACCAACGTGCAAACGCCGCCCAGGGCGGTACCCACAGCGCCATGCATCAGCAGGCTGCGCAGGAAGGCGCGGAACTGGTCGAGGTCTTCACGGTGCAGGTGAGCGACTTGCTGGTCGCTCTCCAGTGCGCTCTCCTCGCGTGGATTGGCCCCGGACGCGACGCGGTGGTACACCGCGTAGAAGCCGACCGCAGCGCTGATGATCACCGCCGTGACGGTGAGTGCATCGAGAAACGCGGAAAGGAACGCCGACAGCACGCAAAACAGCAACGACAGAATGGCTTTTGAGCGCACCCCAAGCAAAATGCGTGAGAACAGGAACAGCAGCAGTTCCTTCATGAAGTGGATGCCGGCGACCATGAACATCAGCAGCAGGATGACCGGGAAGTTGTGCTGCAGTTCCTCGTACAGCGCCTGGGGCGTGGTCATCTGCAACAGCATGGCTTCGATCAGCAACAAGCCACCGGGCATCAACGGGTAGCACTTCAGGGCCATAGCCAAGGTGAAGATGAATTCGAGCACCAGTGCCCAGCCGGTCGCAACCGGGCCAATGGTTACCAACAACAGCGGGTTGAGCACCAGAAACAGGCAGATGACCACCTTGTACCAAATCGGCGACTTGCCCAGAAAACCGTGGGCGATTGCGCCGGTCAGGGGGCGTGACATAAATATGTATCCTTATAATTCAGCGATGGCGCACGGTGCCGGATCTGCGCGTCTTAGGCAAGGCGCACAGTCCCGTTTTTGGCACAAGTACGGCCATTGGGCTGGGTTACCATCGCTGCCATGAGCCTTTCACCCACAGGAGTGCCGCCCGTGACCGAGTACAGTGCATTCAAGGTCGAACTGACCGACAGCATCGCCCACGTTCAGATCAATCGCCCGGAGAAGGTCAACGCGATGAACGCGGCTTTCTGGGAAGAGATCATCGACATCTTCCGGTGGATCGATGACACCGATGCCGTGCGTGCTGTGGTGATCAGCGGTGCCGGCAAGCATTTCTCCGCCGGTATCGACCTGATGATGCTGGCTTCGCTGGCCGGCCAGATGGGCAAGGACGTGGGCCGTAATGCACGCTTCCTGCGCAAGACCATCCAGCGGCTGCAGGCCTCGTTCACCGCTGTAGACACGTGCCGCAAGCCGGTACTGGCGGCGGTTCAGGGCTATTGCATCGGCGGCGCCATCGACCTCATCTCGGCGTGCGACATGCGCTACTGCAGCAGTGACGCGCAGTTCTCGATCAAGGAGATCGACATGGGCATGGCTGCCGATGTCGGCACATTGCAACGTTTGCCACGCATCATCGGCGACGGCATCATGCGTGAGCTGGCATTTACCGGCCGCAATGTCGAGGCGGACGAGGCGCTGCGTATCGGCCTGGTCAACCGAGTCTATGATGATCAGGCCGCACTGATGGACGGCGTCTTTGCCATCGCCCGCGAAATTGCCGCAAAATCGCCGATCGCTGTGGCCGGCACCAAGGAAATGCTCAGCTACATGCGTGACCATCGTATCGACGATGGCCTGGACTACATTGCCACCTGGAACGCCGCAATGCTGCAGTCCGAAGACCTGCGCGTGGCTGTGGCGGCGCACATGAGCAAACAGAAACCGACGTTCGCCGACTGATCGGGCCGGGGGACGCGCAGTAAAGGAACCCCCGAGATGTCAGCACGCTGGACTACCGCAGTACTCGACCCACAGATGATCGGGGGGCTGGCCGTGGCCCGCAGCCCTGAAGGGTTTCTGGTGGACGCCAACGGCGCGCTGTTCCCCCGCGACTGGCTCAAGCGCCAGGACCTCGACGTGCTGTGCGAACACGGCATCGGCCACTTTGACGGCCAGCCGGTATTTTTGCTGGAACTGCGCAGCGCCACCGATGTGCCCGGCTGCAGCTGGCGCGGCCTGCGTGCGTTCATGCTCGAAGGCGACTTCGACACCTACAAGGTGCTGGGCTATGCCGCACAAATCGGCACCTGGGCCCGCGAGCATCGCTTCTGCGGCAGTTGCGGCCAGGCGATGACGCAAATTCGCTGGGAGCGGGCGATGTACTGCCAGCCCTGCGACCTGCGCAGCTATCCGCGCATTTCACCCAGCATGATCGTGCTGGTGACCCGCGGCGATGAAATCCTGCTGGCGCGTTCGCCGCGCTTCGTCACCGGGGTGTACAGCACCTTGGCAGGTTTTGCCGAACCGGGTGAATCGGCCGAAGACTGCCTGGTGCGCGAAGTGCGCGAAGAAGTGGCGGTGGAGGTGCAGAACATCCAGTACGTCGGCAGCCAGTGCTGGCCGTTTCCGCATTCGATGATGCTCGGTTTTCATGCCGAGTACGCCGGTGGCGAGATTGTCATGCAGCCGGACGAGATCGAGGACGCCAAGTGGTTCAGCGTCCACGACCTGCCGCCGCTGCCGGCCGGGCGGTCCATTGCCCGGTACCTGATCGACCTGTATGTAGCCAGGCGCCTAGGGTTGCCCGAACCAGTGTTGCCACGCTAAGCGCACGGTCAACGCCAGCACCACGGTGATGAACACCGGGCGGATGAACTTGCTGCCACCGCTGATTGCCGTGCGTGCGCCGAAAAAGGCGCCGACCATCACCGACAGGCCCATGCATAGGCCAACGATGTAGTCCACCTGCCCGGAAATGATGAACACCGTCAGCGCCGCGATGTTGCTGACGAAGTTCATGCTGCGCGCCACGCCGCTGGCGCGTACCAGGTCGATGGGGTACAGCAGCAGGGTACTGACGGTCCAGAACGCCCCGGTACCCGGGCCGGCCACGCCGTCGTAGAAGCCCAGGGTGAAGCCTTGCGGCACTTGCCACTTTTTCTTGATTGGCGCATCGGCATCCAGCGGTGCCTTGGGCGTGCCGCCGAACAACAGGTAGATGCCACAGGCGAAGACGATCACCGGCAGCATCTTGTTCAGCCATTCAGCTGGCATGTAGTGGGCGATGACGGCGCCGAGCAACGCCCCGGCCAGGGTGGCGAACAATGCCGGGCGCCACTGCGCCGGATGGAACAGTTTGCGTTTGTAGTAAGTGAAACTTGCGGTGGCCGAGCCGAAGGTGGAACTGAGCTTGTTGGTGCCCAGCACCAGGTGCGGTGGCATGCCGGCCGTGAGCAGGGCCGGAGTGGTGAGCAGGCCCCCGCCACCGGCGATGGCGTCGATGAATCCGGCGACGAAGGCGACCAGCGCCAGGATCAGCAGGGTGAGGGGTTCTACGGTGAGTTCGAAGGGCATGGGGTTTGGGCGTAGGGAGAAAGGCAAAAGGTGAGCAACGGTCGCTCTGAAGGCTGAGATGGTAATACTCACCGGTTAGGCTTGCCAGTGCCAGGTGTTTGCGAGATTGCCCTTGCGCTTTAACCTCTGGCAGTTCACTTGGTTTGACCCCTCACGCTCGATTGTTCGGGCTGAAATGAAAAATTCGCAGGGGGTGATGGTAGCTTATGAATGACGACTGCCTCTTCTGGAGGGGTATATACTTTTTCAATGAGTTTTGCGGTTTTATTGATCTTCTTCATGTAAATGGTGGTTATGTTATCTGCTTGCGCCTCATCGTTGAGCAGATACCTGGCATCGTTATTAGGCTCCCAATTTTCTAGCGTATCTTTGTATTTGATTAGGTTTGCAGCTTTCTCTAAATGTTTTCCTTGGGTGTGTGGGCTATCATACCACTTGGGGAATTTGGCCAGTGCAGGGAAGGTTTCAGTAGCCTTGACAGCATCGTTGTAGTACGGGTTTTCATTGTTCGGCGAGAGCGTCGAGGTGTCGCGTTTTATCTTGAAGAAATCCAAAATTACCCTCAGCATCTGGCCGGATGGGTCCAGATTGTTCGTTGGGTCGCCCTCGCAATAGGCATATGCATTTCGCCCCCCCTTGCCAAAAGGGCTGAGGTTGTCAGGCGAATAAAAGCGCATGAGATAAGGGCTATACGCACGGTGGCCGTTGCCAAGGAGGTACAGTTTCGTGAAGCGATCACAACGTTGCCCGGTGTATCCCAGGATATGCTCAATGTGGCTGTGCCCATAAGCGCTGTAGGTCAGACTTTGAATGCGGTCACGATGTAAGCTGTTGGTTATGGAGTTCTGCGCATTTACTGCCGTTAACAGCGTTTCGGCAGCGCGCTCCGCGAGTGGAGTGCCTGTGGCTGAAAACAGTGTAATAGATTGGTTGATGCCAACTGCTGTTGATAACTGGTCGATATTATAGAATAAGTGCTGCTTTAGGTTCTGTTGCATGATCAGCCTGCCGGCAATGTAATGTATTGATGCTACCTTCGGATAATTTAGCCATGCGTGCAACTGGTATATTTGCCAGTTGCATGCAGGCACTCTATATGTGTTGCCAGTGCCGGCCCTTTCGCGGGCAAGCCCGCTCCTACGAAGATGGCGTAATCCCGTAGGAGCGGGTTTACCCGCGAAAGGGCCGGTACAGGCGAAAACATCAACTACGGATAAACGCCAGCAAATCCGCATTGATCACATCGGCATGGGTGGTCGGCATGCCATGTGGGTAGCCTTTGTAGGTTTTCAGCGTGCCATTGGGCAGCAGCTTGGCCGACAATACCCCGGAGTTTTCATAGGGCACGATCTGGTCATCGTCGCCGTGCATCACCAGCACCGGCTGCTTGATGCCCTTCAGGTCCTCGGTGAAATCGGTCTGGGAAAACGCCACGATGCCATCGTAATGGGCCTTTGCACTGCCGATCATGCCTTGGCGCCACCAGTTGCCAATGATGCCTTCGCTGGCTTCGACCCCAGGGCGGTTGTAGCCGTAGAACGGCCCTGCTGGCACATCCCGGTAGAACTGCGCTCGGTTGCTGGCAACCTGGGCCTGGAAGCCGTCGAATACCGACTTGGGCAGGCCACCGGGGTTGCCGGGGGTTTGTACCATCAAGGGGGGTACGGCCGCGATCAGCACGGCCTTGGCCACCTTGTCTTCAGGGTACCGGGCCATGTAGCGCACCACCTCGCCGCCGCCGGTCGAGTGGCCGACATGCACGGCACCCTGGGTGCCCAGGTGGGCGACCACGGCGGCTACATCGTCGGCATAGTGGTCCATGTCGTGGCCGTCCCATACCTGGCTGGAGCGGCCATGGCCTCGCCGGTCGTGGGCGACCACCCGGTAGCCTTCAGCGAGGAAGAACAGCATCTGCGCGTCCCAGTCATCGGCACTGAGCGGCCAGCCGTGGTGGAAGTGGATCACCGGCGCATCGCGCGGGCCCCAGTCCTTGTAGAAGATCTGTACGCCGTCCTTCGTGGTTACATAGCTCATGGTCGTGTCTCCTGAGTGCAGGAAGCGAAGGGAGCTATTGAGAATAGGAGGAATTTTGGCGGGTATCAGGAAGTTGTGTTGCCTGTGCGGGCCTCTTCGCGGGTGAACCCGCTCCTACAGGGATCTCATGGATTTTGAATGCGCAGGAGCGGGTTCACCCGCGAAGAGGCCCACACTCATGCCCTTCAGACGCGATCGCGCATGCGGTACCAGGCCTTTGCCGCCGCTTCCAATGGCGCAGCCAGCAGGTCGCCGCCGGGGAAGCGGCCGTTTTCGATGCCTTGGTACAGCGCCAACAGGTCTTCATCGCCGAGAATGGCATCGCTGACCGCACGCGCCGCCGCCAGGGTCGGCAGAACGCCATGGCCGGAGAAACCCTGCAGCCAGTAGCGCTGGCCCTTGCGGCCGACGTCCGGGGTGCGCTTGATGCTGCAATCGATGTGGCCGCCCCAGGCATAGTCGATGGCCACCCCGGCCAGTTGCGGGAATACCCGCTCCAGGTACGGGCGGGTGGCGCTGGCGACGTCCTTGGGAATACCGCCCAGATAAGTGCAGCCACCGCCGAACAGCAGGCGGTGGTCCGGGGTCAGGCGGAAGTAGTCGGGTACGAACTGGTTGTCGATCACGCAACTGTTGCGAGGTAGTAACGAATGGGCGAAGTCGGCATCCAGAGGCGCAGTGGCTACCTGGTAGGAACCGACGGGCAACAGGCGGCGCGACAGGCCGCGGTCAAGGCGGTCGATGTAGGCGTTGCAGGCCAGCACCAACACCTGGCAGCGAACTTCGCCACGGTCGGTGTGGGCGACATAGCCGTCGCGAGCCTGCTGGTAGCTGAGCACCTGGCTCTGTTCGTAGATTCGCCCGCCAGCAGCCTCGATGGTACTGGCCAGGCCCTGCGCCAGTTTCAGTGGGTTGAGGTGGGCGCCTTTGGCGTCGTACAGCGCGGCCTGGTAGCGCGGGCTGTCGATCCATTGCGGCAACTCGTCACGGCCGATCAGGCGCAGGGCGTCGTAACCCCATTTATGCTCGGCATCATGCAGCGCCTCTTCGAGCATTTTCACCCGGCGTGGCAATACTGCAGTCCACAGGCTGCCCTGCCGGTAGTCGATGTCGAAACCGTGGCGTTGGGGCAGCTCGCGCATCTCGTCGGCAGCCCAGCACATGCTGGCCCACAGCCGTTGGGTACGTTCGATGCCAAGGGCCTGCTCCAGCGGCGGCATGTCGCACGACCAGCCCAACAGCGCCTGGCCACCGTTGCGACCGGAGGCCGCCCAGGCAACCCGGCTGGCTTCCAGCAGCGTTACGCGTTTGCCGGCCTGGGTCAGGCGCAGGGCAGTATGCAGGCCGCTGAAACCGGCACCGATGATCAGTACGTCGGTGTCGTGGGGGCCTTGCAGGGTAGGGCGTAACGGGATGTTGGCGGGGTAGGTCTGGGCATAGTAACTGGCGACGTGCTGGGCGGATTGTTTGAACATGCCGGGCTTCCGTGAAAATTATTATGTTTATTTTCATGAAAAGTTAGCAGTTAAATTTCACGTTGCCAATGTGTCGATCGGGTTTTGTGGCTCGCCTGTTGGTAATGTGTTGCCTGGGCTGGCCTCTTCGCGGGTGAACCCGCTCCTACAGGGGGCACGCGCAGAGAGACCGGACGTGAGAAGGCGGAAATTTCAGGGCGTTGCCTTTTTCCGCGGCTGCCGTGGCTTGCTCGGAGTTGCCTTGTTTCCGGCCGTTTTGCTTTTGCCACCTCCACCGCGACGTTTCTTCTTCCAGGACGGCGCCGCCCCGGCCGCTGGCCCGCTGATGGTCATGCGCATGCCGCTGCAACGCTCTACCAGCTTGCCCATCCACGCAGACTGCCGGGCGACGAACTCTTCCAGGGTCATCTCGCCGCTTTGCACCATGTCCAGCGCCTGCTCCCAGATTGCCGTGGTGCCGGGGTCGGCAATCGCGCGGGGAACGGCGTCGATCAGGCTGAAGGCCGCAGGTGTGGCCGACAGCGCCTTGCCGTTCTTTACCAGGTAACCGCGGTCGAGCAGGCCCTGGATAATGCTGGCGCGGGTGGCCTCGGTGCCGATGCCGGTGGTTTCCTTGAGCTTCTGCTTCAGCCGAGGGTCATCCACCAGCTTGGCCACGTTCTTCATCGCTTTGATCAGGTCGCCTTCGGTAAACGGCTTGGGTGGCTGGGTCCACAGGTCTTTCAACTGCAGGCCGTGTACGTTGCAGTCCTGGCCTTCGCGCAGCGCTGGCAACACCTGGGCCGGGGGTGCCTCGCGGCCTTTGGCCGGGGTCAGCGCTTCGGGCAAGGCGCGGCGCCAGCCCGGCTCGACGATCTGTTTGCCCACAGCACGCAGCGCATGACCTGCGCAGTCGAAGTCGGCCTGGGTGCGGTCGTATTCATGGTTGGGCAGGAACTGCGCCAGATAGCGGGCGCGGATCAGGGTATACACGGCCTTGTGTTTGGCCGGCAGGCGCGAGGGGTCGCTGGCGGCGACGGTGGGAATGATGCCATGGTGAGCGCTGACTTTGGCGTCGTTCCACGCCCGCGATCGGCGTTGCGGCTCCAGGTAGGGCTGCAGCGGCGCCAGGCTGGCATCGGCCCGTTGCAGGGCGGCGAGGATGGCGGGTGCCTCGACGTGCTGGCTTTGTGGCAAATAGCCGCAATCGCTGCGCGGGTAGGTGATCAGTTTGTGGGTTTCGTACAGTGCCTGGGCAATGTCGAGGGTTTCCTGGGCGCCGAGGCCGAACTTTTTCGAGCACAGCTCCTGCAGGGTGCCAAGGTCGAAGGGCAGCGGTGCTGCTTCGCGCACACGCTCGGTCGCTACCTTTACCGCTCGGGCAGTGCCGGCATGGCCGATGTCGGTGGCGGCCTGCTGTGCCAGGCCTTGCTTCAGGCAGCGGCCTTGGTCATCGCAGGCGTCTTCGGGGGCGCGCCATTGGGCATTGAAGCGTTGGCCGGCGTGTTCCAGTTGCACCTCGATGGCCCAGAACGGCACCGGCACGAAGTCGGCGATGCTGCGATCGCGGTCGACCACCAGGCGCAAGGTCGGCGTTTGCACGCGGCCTACCGGCAGCACACCCTGGTAGCCGGATTGGCGGCCCAGCAAGGTGAACAGCCGGCTCATGTTCATGCCGATCAGCCAGTCGGCGCGCGAGCGCCCCAGCGCCGAGTGGTACAGGTTGAACGTCTCGTGGCCTGGCAGCAGGCGCGCCAGGGCCTTGCGGATGGAGGCGTCATCCAGCGCCGACAGCCACAGGCGCTGCACCGGGCCCCGGTAGCGGCAATGCTCGACCAGCTCGCGGGCAATCATTTCGCCTTCGCGGTCGGCGTCGGTGGCAATCACCAGTTCCCGCGCTTCACCGAGCAGGCGCTTGACCGCCTTGAACTGGCTGGCGGTCTTGGGCTTTACCAGCATCTTCCATTTGTCTGGAATGATCGGCAGGTCGGCCAGGTTCCAGCGCTTGTAACGTTCGTCGTAGCTGTCGGGCGGTGCGGTTTCCAGCAGGTGGCCGATGCACCAGGTGACGCAGATGTCGGTGCCTTGCCAGCAGCCGTCGCCTTTGCGGTTGGCGCCGAGCACTTTGGCGATGTCTTTTGCCTGGGAGGGTTTTTCACAGAGGAACAGGCGCATGGCCGGGACGCTTCATCGGGGTGGTGGGCCATAGGATGCGCAAGCGGGGGCGCAGAGGCAAGTTTTATCTGGATGGATGTACAGGTTTTTGTCAGGAGAAGTGTCTTTACCTGTGCCGGCCTCTTCGCGGGCAAGCCCGCTCCCACATGAATCGTATTCCCATGCAGGAGCGGGCTTGTCCGCGAAGCGGCCAGTGCAGGTTATGGATCAGGCGCGCGAGTCGCGCACCATGTCGACATGCGGGATGCCAGCTTCGAGGAATTCCTCGCTGACTACGCGAAAGCCCAGCCGCTCATAGAACGGCGTGGCGTGTACCTGGGCGCTGAGCATCTGTTGTTTCAGGTCGCGGTTCTGCGCTTCGACGATGACCGCATTGACCAACGCATCGCCCACCTTCAGGCCACGCCAGTCCTTGAGCACCGAGATGCGCCCGATGGTGCCGTCGGCCAGCAGGCGCGCAGTACCGATCGGATAGTCGCCTTCCAAGGCCAGGAAGTGCAGGGCGTCCTGATCTTCCGAGTCGAACTCCAGCTCTGGCGGAATGTGCTGCTCGGCGACGAACACGGCTTCACGGATACGGCGGATGTCGGCGTTGTCTTTGTGCCAATCGGCGAGGCGAACGCTGATCTTATTCATTGGCGAAACCCAGGCTCCCTTGTTTGACCAGCTGCTGTACCAGCATAAGGCCATCTTCGTCCTGCAGCCACTCGGCCAGGTTATCGATGTGCAAGGCGTCGGCCGCGCATACCAGCTTCAGCAGCTCGCGCAGTTTGCCGGGCAGTGGGCAACTACGGCCGCTGGCGAACAGCAGCAGGTCATCTTCGAATTCGGACCAGGCCAGGCGTGCGCTGGGGTTGCGGATCAGGATGGCGCCTTGCTCAAGGGCATTGATCAGCTCTTCCTCGCTCAGCTCTTCGCCAACGATCTGTTCGGGGTAGCGTGGCTCGGTCATGAACTGGCCGAACCAGGTCAGCAGCAGGTCCTTGTCGCCCATGTGCTTGTCGAGCAGCGCCTTGAGGCGGTCGAGGGCATCGTGCTGGATCTGGTGCGGGTCGCTGACCGGCTGGGCGTCGGCGTCGCTGTAGCGCTCTTCGTCGGGCAGGAACTGGCCGAGGAAGTCGGTGAAATGGGTCAGCACTTCGGCAGCGCTCGGTGCGCGGAAGCCTACCGAGTAGGTCAGGCAGTCGTCCACGGCCACGCCGTAGTGGGCCAGGCGCGGTGGCAGGTAGAGCATGTCGCCAGGCTCCAGGGTCCACTCGCCGCTCTGCTCGAACTCGGCCAGGATACGCAGGTCGGCGTGCTCCAGCAGCGGGCTGTCACTGCTGCACATCTGGCCGATCTTCCAGTTGCGCTGGCCGTGGCCTTGCAGCAGGAACACATCGTAGTTGTCGAAGTGCGGGCCGACGCTGCCACCCGGGGCGGCGAAGCTGATCATCACGTCATCGATACGCCAGCTGGGCAGGAAGCGGAAGTTTTCCAGCAGTTCGGCCACTTCCGGAACGAACTGGTCAACGGCCTGTACCAGCAGAGTCCAGTCTTTTTCCGGCAGTTCGGCGAAGGTGTCTTCGCCGAACGGGCCGCGGCGCAGCTCCCACGGGTGCGCGCCGTGCTCCAGCACGATACGCGACTCGACTTCATCTTCAAGGGCCAGGCCGGCGAGTTCGTCGGGGTCGATCGGGCTGATGAAGTCCGGGAAGGCCTGGCGCACCAGCAGCGGCTTCTTCTGCCAGTAGTCGCGCATGAATTCGCGGGCCGAGATGCCGCCGAGCAGCTGCAGTGGAGTATCAGGATTCATGTTCAACCTATTGAAAAAACGTAATTTTCGTACGGGAATAAAAACGCCCGGCCAGGCCGGGCGTTGTACGCGACGCTCAGCTTAGATGCGTTTGGCCTGGGCTGCCGCGTTACCGATGTAGGTAGCGGGGGTCAGCTGCTTGAGCTCGGCCTTGGCTTCGGCTGGCATGTCCAGGCCGTCGATGAAGGTCAGCAGCGCTTCTGGGGTGATGCCCTTGCCACGGGTCAGCTCTTTGAGCTTCTCGTAAGGGTTTTCGATGTTGAAGCGGCGCATCACGGTCTGGATCGGCTCGGCCAGCACTTCCCAGCAGGCGTCCAGGTCGGCGGCGATGCGAGCTTCGTTGACTTCCAGCTTGCCGATGCCTTTCAGGCTGGCCTCGAAGGCAATGACGCTGTGGGCAAAGCCCACGCCCAGGTTGCGCAGCACGGTGGAGTCGGTCAGGTCACGCTGCCAGCGCGAGATCGGCAGCTTGCTGGCCAGGTGCTGGAACAGCGCGTTGGCGATGCCCAGGTTGCCTTCGGAGTTTTCGAAGTCGATCGGGTTGACCTTGTGCGGCATGGTCGACGAACCGATTTCGCCGGCGACGGTCTTCTGCTTGAAGTAACCCAGCGAAATGTAGCCCCACACATCACGGTCGAAGTCGATCAGGATGGTGTTGAAGCGGGCGATGGCGTCGAACAGCTCGGCGATGTAGTCGTGCGGCTCGATCTGGGTGGTGTACGGGTTGAACTGCAGGCCCAGTTCGTCTTCGATGAAGGCGCGGGCGTTCTCTTCCCAGTCGATCTGCGAGTAGGCCGACAGGTGGGCGTTGTAGTTGCCCACGGCGCCGTTGATCTTGCCCAGCAGCGGTACGGCGGCAACCTGGGCGATCTGGCGCTCCAGGCGATACACGACGTTGGCCAGTTCTTTACCCAGGGTGGTCGGCGAAGCCGGCTGACCGTGGGTGCGCGACAGCATTGGCACTTCGGCGTGGGCGTGGGCCAGGGCGCGGATGGCGTCGGCGACCTGGCGCATCAGCGGCAGCAGCACTTCGTCACGGCCGGCGCGCAGCATCAGGGCGTGGGACAGGTTGTTGATGTCCTCGCTGGTGCAGGCGAAGTGGATGAACTCGCTGACCTTGGCCAGCTCAGGCAGCTTGGCGGCCTGCTCCTTGAGGAGGTATTCAATGGCCTTGACGTCGTGGTTGGTGGTGCGCTCGATTTCCTTGACGCGCTCGGCGTGCTCCAGCTTGAAATCGTTGGCCAGGCTGTCCAGCAGGGCGTTGGCTTCGGCGGAGAACGCCGGCACTTCGCCGATTTGCGGGTGGGCGGCCAGGCGCTGCAGCCAGCGCACTTCGACCAGGGCGCGGAAACGGATCAGGCCGAATTCGCTGAAAATGGGGCGCAAGGCCTGGGTTTTGCCGGCATAACGGCCGTCTACAGGGGAAACCGCAGTGAGCGAAGAAAGCTGCATGGGGTGTTCTCGGACAGTCAGGCTTTTGGAAGGGCGCATATCATACATGAAAAATGCGCCAGGGTCGGGTGGCTGACCAAAGGTCGGCCCAATTTGGATCAGGTGGCAGACCCTGTGGGAGCGGGTATGTCCGCGAACACCAGCGTAGCCGGTGCCATACACCGCGTCGCCTGCTTCGCGGGCATGCCCGCTCCCACAAAGGGCAGCCCAGCCCGTCAGTTGGGGCTGCGCATCATGTCGTACAGTTCGTTCAGCAACTTGCGCCGGCTGAACACCAGTTGCCAACGGTGCCCGCCCAGCTGCCGCCACAGTCGCGCGGCGCGGATGCCGGCCAGCAGCAGGGCGCGGATCTTCGAGGCGTTGTTGGGCTGCTGCAGGAAGCGCATGTCGCCGTGCACCTGGATGCGCTGGCGCAAGGTGCTAAGGGTGTCCTGGTACAAGGCTCCACTGGAAGCGATGACGTTTTCGTGAACCAGGCCGAAATGCTCGGCCTGCGACTGGATTTGCGGCAGGCGGTTGCCGATGGTGTCCAGCAGGTCGCCACGCTTGTTCAGCTGGCGCTCCAGGCCCAACATCGACAGGGCGTAGCGCAGCGGCTCGCGCTGCAGGCTGTTGGGGTCGCGCTCGAGGGCGCCGATCAGTGCCCGGTAGCCGTCGCGCAGGTTCAGGTCGTCACCGCCGAACACCTCCAGGGTGTCCTTGGGGTCGCGCACCAGCAGGCTGCCCAGCATGCAGCCGATATTGGCTTCACTGGCCTGGCCGGTGCGGGCGATGCGGTCGACCAGCACGGCGGCCTGGAATACACCACCCAACGCAATCAGCTGCTCCTGCAGGTTGCTCATGCGCGCGGGCTCCACGGCTCGGCAGCCTCGATCACGCCACCGCCCAGGCACACTTCGCCGTCGTAGAACACCACCGACTGGCCCGGCGTAACGGCGCGCTGAGGCTCGTCGAACACGGCGCGGTAGCCGCTGGCGGTGCGCTCCAGGGTGCATCGCTGGTCGCTCTGGCGGTAGCGCACCTTGGCAGTCAGCTGACGTGGGTTGCCGAGGTCGACCGGGTTGACCCAGAAAATTTCCGAGGCCAGCAGGGCGCGGGAGAACAGCCATGGGTGCTCGTTACCCTGGCCGACCACCAGCACGTTGCGAGCCAGGTCCTTGTGCAGCACGTACCACGGCTCGTCACTGGCATCCTTCAGGCCGCCAATGCCCAGGCCCTGACGCTGGCCGATGGTGTGGTACATCAGGCCATGGTGGCGGCCGATCACTTCACCTTCGGTGGTTTCAATGTCGCCCGGCTGGGCCGGCAGGTACTGCTTGAGGAAGTCGCTGAAGCGGCGCTCGCCAATGAAGCAGATGCCGGTGGAGTCTTTCTTCTTGGCGGTGGCCAGGCCGTGTTTTTCGGCAATGGCACGCACTTCGGGCTTTTCCAGTTCGCCGACCGGGAACAGGGTGCGGGCAATTTCCTGGCCGCCGACGGCGTGCAGGAAATAGCTCTGGTCCTTGTTCGGGTCCAGGCCCTTGAGCAGTTCGGTGAGCGCACCAGTATCGCGGCGGCGCACGTAGTGGCCGGTGGCGATCAGGTCGGCACCCAGTGACAGGGCGTAGTCGAGAAACGCCTTGAACTTGATTTCGCGGTTGCAGAGGATATCGGGGTTAGGGGTGCGGCCAGCCTTGTATTCCTCAAGGAAGTGCTCGAACACGTTGTCCCAGTATTCGGCGGCGAAGTTGGCGGTGTGCAGCTTGATGCCGATACGGTCGCACACGGCCTGGGCGTCGGCCAGGTCTTCACGGGCGGTGCAGTATTCGGTGCCGTCGTCCTCTTCCCAGTTCTTCATGAACAGCCCTTCCACCTGGTAGCCCTGCTCGATGAGCAGAAGGGCTGAGACGGAAGAGTCCACGCCGCCGGACATGCCGACGATGACGCGGGTCTTGGCGGGGTCTTTAAGTGCTGGGCTGGTCATGGGTACCGGTGTGTATCAAGGGGGAAAAACGCCGATTCTATCAAACCCGTGGCGCCGCGTCAGTCGCGTAGCAGGTCGAGGCTGTGCAGCGGGCCTTTGAGGTAGTCATCAAGGCAGCGTGGCACCAGCTCGCTGCGCCAGCGAGTGGGGTCGGCCAGCAGTTCGTCGCGGGTCAGCCACACGGCGCGGACGATGTCGCTGTCCAGTGCCAGGTCGGCATGGTGGCGTACGGGGCGGGCGGCGAAGCACACGCGCTGGTAGGTCACGCCGTTGCTGGGGGCGGTGTACAGGTAGATGCCGACCAGGCCGATCAGCTCGACTTCCCAGGCGGTTTCTTCCAGGGTTTCGCGCAGGGCGGCCTGGGACAGGGTCTCGTTGGGTTCGAGGTGGCCGGCGGGCTGGTTGAAGACGTGCTGGTTGGCTTTGAACTCCTCGACGAAGAGGAACTTGCCTTCGTGCTCGACGATGGTCGCTACGGTGATGTGGGGTTGCCAGGTCATTTGCCATGTCCTTTCAGGTTGCCGGGACCGCCTTGCGGTCCTTCGCGGGCTCGCCCGCTCCCACAGGTGCAGTGCAGGTCTTGCTGGCAGCACCTTTCCTGTGGGAGCGGGCAAGCCCGCGAAGGGCTGCGCAGCGGCCCCGATCCAGAAAGCACAAACCCCGGTGCGTGGCCGGGGTTTGTGCTGTTACTTCAAGCGAACCTTACAGGGCAGCAATGGCGCTGTTCAGGGTCTGGCTCGGGCGCATCACCTTGGCGGTCAGCTCGGCATCCGGGGCGTAGTAGCCGCCGATGTCGGCTGGCTTGCCCTGAACGGCGTTGAGCTCGGCGACGATGGTCGCTTCGTTCTCGGCCAGGGTTTTTGCCAATGGTGCGAAGCGTGCCTGCAGGGCAGCGTCGTCCGTCTGAGCGGCCAAGGCTTCGGCCCAGTACAGGGTCAGGTAGAAGTGGCTACCGCGGTTGTCGATACCGCCGACTTTGCGCGACGGCGACTTGTTGGTGTCGAGGAACTTGCCGGTAGCCTGGTCCAGGGTGTTGGCCAGAACCTTGGCGCGCGGGTTGTCGTAGGTGTTGCCCAGGTGCTCCAGGGAGGCGGCCAGGGCCAGGAATTCACCCAGCGAGTCCCAACGCAGGAAGTTCTCTTCAACCAGCTGCTGTACGTGCTTCGGAGCCGAACCGCCGGCGCCGGTTTCGAACAGGCCGCCGCCGCTCATCAGCGGCACGATCGACAGCATCTTGGCGCTGGTGCCCAGTTCCATGATCGGGAACAGGTCGGTCAGGTAGTCGCGCAGCACGTTGCCGGTCACCGAGATGGTGTCCTTGCCTTCGCGGATGCGGGCCAGGGAGAACTTGATGGCATCGACCGGTGCCAGGATGCGGATGTCCAGGCCGGTGGTGTCGTGATCTTTCAGGTACTGCTGCACCTTCTCGATCATGACGCCGTCGTGGGCGCGGGCCGGGTCCAGCCAGAACACCGCCGGGGTGTTGCTCAGGCGGGCACGGTTGACGGCCAGCTTGACCCAGTCCTGGATCGGTGCGTCCTTGGTCTGGCACATGCGGAAGATGTCACCGGCTTCAACGCTCTGCTCCAGTACCACGTTGCCCTTGCCATCGACCACGCGCACGACGCCGTCGGTGTTGATCTGGAAGGTCTTGTCGTGAGAACCGTACTCTTCGGCCTTTTGCGCCATCAGGCCAACGTTCGGCACGCTGCCCATGGTGGTCGGGTCGAAGGCGCCGTTGGCCTTGCAGTCTTCGATGGTGGCCTGGTAGATGCCGGCATAGCAGCGGTCCGGGATCACGGCCTTGGCGTCTTGCAGTTCGCCTGCGGTGTTCCACATCTTGCCCGAGTCACGGATCATGGCCGGCATCGAGGCGTCGACGATCACGTCGCTCGGCACGTGCAGGTTGGTGATGCCTTTGTCGGAGTTGACCATGGCCAGGGCCGGGCGCTCGGCGTACAGGGCCTGGATGTCGGCTTCGATCTCGGCCTGCTTGTCGGCTGGCAGGTCCTTGATACGGGCGTACAGGTCGCCGATACCGTTGTTGGCGTTGAAGCCTACTTCGGCCAGGGCAGCGGCGTGCTTGGTCAGCACGTCGTTGTAGAATTCTTCGACGATGACGCCGAACATGATCGGGTCGGAGACCTTCATCATGGTGGCTTTCAGGTGCACCGACAGCAGCACGCCGGCGGCCTTGGCATCGGCGATCTGCTCGGCGATGAAGGCTTTCAGGGCCTTGCGGCTCATGGTGGCGCAGTCGATGACTTCGGCGGCTTTGACGGCGGTCTTTTCTTTCAGCACGGTGGTGCTGCCGTCTTTGCCGACCAGCTCGATGCGCAGGCTGTCGTCAGCTTCGATCAGTGCGGCTTTTTCGCTGCCGTAGAAGTCGCCCTGGGTCATGTGGGCAACGTGCGACTTGGAGTCAGCGGCCCAGGCGCCCATCTTGTGTGGGTGCTTGCGGGCGTAGTTCTTGACCGACAGCGGCGCGCGGCGGTCGGAGTTGCCTTCGCGCAGCACCGGGTTCACGGCGGAGCCCTTGATGCGGTCGTAGCGGGCACGGGATTCTTTTTCTTCCGCGGTGGCCGGCTCGTCGGCGTAGTCAGGGATGTTGAAGCCCTTGCCTTGCAGTTCCTTGATCGCGGCTTTGAGCTGCGGTACCGAGGCGCTGATGTTCGGCAGCTTGATGATGTTGGCTTCAGGGGTGGTAGCCAGCTGGCCCAGTTCCGCCAGGTGATCGCCTACTTGCTTCTCTGCGCCCAGTTGCTCCGGGAAGGCGGCAAGGATACGGCCAGCCAGGGAAATGTCGCGAGTTTCGACAGCGATGTCAGCCGAGGCGGTGAACGCTTCGATGATCGGCAGCAGCGAGTAAGTGGCGAGGGCGGGGGCTTCGT
The DNA here is from genome assembly GCF_017875935.1 of Pseudomonas sp. BP6. NCBI lineage: Bacteria > Pseudomonadati > Pseudomonadota > Gammaproteobacteria > Pseudomonadales > Pseudomonadaceae > Pseudomonas > Pseudomonas sp. BP6. The sequence continues at coordinate 3,213,968 of NZ_JAGINI010000001.1, read as the reverse complement.
CGGTGAAGGTATAGATGATCTTGGAACGGGTGGGCATGCGGGTTAACTCTCTGTGTGCTGAGCGTGCTCGAGTCTCGTGGTGCGCAGGGTAGGCGCATCGCCCTGGCAGCGCCATGAGCGGAAAGTCGAGAGGCTGCGAGCGGTGATGGTGGATGCATCAGTCGAGCGTCAAGTGCTGGGGTGCGGTAACAACCCAGGCTTAGTGGCCGTTGATGGCCTAGGGCGGTCCGCATTTCCTGGGATTCGCCCCGATGACCCTTCGGTCGCGGCGGAGTATACCAAACCATTTGGGCTAATCAGCAAGGCCAAGTGATATCGGCCCATTTATAAGACCAAAGACTAAGCGGCAATGCGGCGGGTTGTCGCATGCCTTGCAGGTCGGCAGATGTGGTTTAGGCTCAGTGGATCGCACGATGTCCAAACCACACCCGACAGCGGAGTAGTGCAAGCATGGGATACCAGAAAATCAAGGTTCCGACCGACGGCAGCAAGATCACCGTCAATGCAGATCATTCGCTTAATGTGCCTGATCATCCGATCATTCCTTACATCGAAGGCGACGGGATCGGCGTCGATGTCTCGCCAGTGATGATCAAGGTGGTCGATGCCGCCGTGGAGAAGGCCTACGGCGGCAAGCGCAAGATTGCCTGGATGGAGGTGTACGCTGGCGAGAAAGCCACCCAGGTGTATGACCAGGATACCTGGCTACCACAGGAAACCCTCGATGCCGTGCGTGATTACGTGGTATCGATCAAGGGCCCGCTGACCACCCCGGTCGGTGGCGGCATCCGCTCACTCAACGTAGCCCTGCGCCAGCAACTGGACCTGTATGTGTGCCTGCGGCCGGTGTTGTGGTTCCAGGGTGTACCGAGCCCGGTGAAAAAGCCTGGCGACGTCGACATGGTGATTTTCCGCGAGAACTCCGAAGACATCTATGCCGGCATCGAGTGGAAGGCCGGATCGCCCGAGGCGAACAAGGTGATCAAGTTCCTGAAGGAGGAAATGGGTGTCACCAAGATCCGCTTCGACCAGGACTGCGGCATTGGCGTCAAGCCGGTGTCGAAGGAGGGTACCAAGCGACTGGTGCGCAAGGCCCTGCAGTACGTGGTGGATAACGACCGCGAATCGCTGACCCTGGTGCACAAGGGCAACATCATGAAGTTCACCGAAGGTGCCTTCAAGGACTGGGGCTACGAAGTGGCGCGTGATGAGTTCGGTGCTGAACTGCTCGATGGCGGCCCGTGGATGAAGTTCAAGAACCCCAAGACCGGCCGCGAGGTCATCGTCAAGGACGCCATTGCCGACGCCATGCTGCAGCAGATCCTGCTACGCCCGGCCGAGTACGACGTGATCGCCACCCTCAACCTCAACGGTGACTACCTGTCCGATGCCCTGGCGGCGGAAGTGGGCGGAATCGGCATTGCGCCGGGCGCCAACCTGTCCGACACCGTGGCCATGTTCGAGGCTACTCACGGCACTGCGCCCAAGTATGCCGGGCAGGACAAGGTCAACCCGGGCTCGGTGATCCTCTCGGCAGAGATGATGCTGCGCCACATGGGTTGGACCGAAGCCGCCGACCTGATCATCAAGGGTACCAATGGCGCTATTGCGGCCAAGACCGTGACCTACGATTTCGAGCGGCTGATGGACGGCGCCAAGCTGGTGAGCAGCTCAGGCTTTGGCGACGAAATGATCAAGCACATGTAAAGCAAGAGAAAACCGGCCGCCTCCTGTAAAGAAGCGGTCGGTTGCTTCGTATACCGGCACAGCGCAGGCAGTCAGGCTTTTGCGGTTTCGCTTTGCGGCTCGCCCAAGGATCTGGCAGCCTCTGCTGCTGCGGCCGCGGCATCCTTGATTTCGACGGCGTGCAAGCCTTTGGGGCCCTGGACGATGTCGAATACCACGGCCTGGCCTGCCTTCAGGGTCTTGTAACCGTCCATTCGGATGGCGGAATAATGGGCGAACAGGTCATCGGATTTACCTTCCTCATTGATGAATCCATAGCCCTTGGCATTGTTGAACCACTTGACTTTACCGCTTGCCATCCCTATGTCCCTCTGCAAAGGACTCCATCACTGGAGTATCATCCACTTCATCCGCATACGAACCTTGCGAAAAATCTGGTTGACTGCGCGGATCTTTATCGCCCACGGTGGGTTCTTATTGGTTGTAACACCGTTTTGCCGATAGTCAAGGTCACGCGGCGCCTGCGCTGGCGGTGGCCTGTGCAGTCAACCCGCAACCTTAACCTGACGCTCATGATGAAATTCTTTCCATGCATGCACCTAGTGAGATTCGACTAACATTCAATCAGGATCGCCCGCAATCGAATGAGGACGACGGCTCAGGTCTTGCAGTCCAGGAAGCCAAGCCGATCCTGCAGGCGCCACCGATGTACAAGGTGGTTTTGTTCAACGATGACTACACGCCAATGGATTTCGTCGTCGAAGTGCTCGAGACGTTCTTCAGTCTGAACCGCGAGCTGGCGACCAAGATCATGCTGACCGTCCATACCGAAGGGCGGGCAGTGTGCGGATTGTTTACCCGTGACATCGCCGAAACAAAGGCTATGCAGGTCAACCAATACGCCAGGGAAAGCCAGCATCCGCTACTCTGTGAAATCGAGAAGGACGGTTAATCGCCGACCACTTGGGTATGAGGTGAAGCTATGTTAAACCGCGAGCTCGAAGTCACCCTCAATCTTGCCTTCAAGGAGGCCCGTTCGAAGCGTCATGAGTTCATGACCGTCGAACATCTGCTGCTGGCACTCCTTGACAATGAGGCTGCCGCGACCGTTCTGCGCGCCTGTGGCGCCAATCTCGACAAGCTCAAGCACGACCTGCAAGAGTTCATCGATTCCACCACGCCGTTGATCCCTGTGAACGACGAAGACCGTGAAACCCAGCCGACCCTGGGCTTCCAGCGCGTGCTTCAGCGTGCCGTGTTCCACGTGCAAAGCTCTGGCAAGCGCGAGGTGACCGGCGCCAACGTGCTGGTGGCGATCTTCAGCGAACAGGAAAGCCAGGCCGTGTTCCTGCTCAAGCAGCAGAGCGTGGCCCGTATCGACGTGGTCAACTACATCGCCCATGGCATCTCCAAGGTGCCAGGGCATGGTGCGCAATCTGAAAGCGACCAGGACATGCAGGACGAAGAGGGCGGTGAAACCTCCTCATCGAGCAACCCGCTGGACGCCTACGCCAGCAACCTGAACGAACTGGCCCGTGCTGGCCGTATCGACCCGCTGGTAGGTCGCGAGCAGGAAGTGGAGCGCGTGGCGCAAATCCTGGCCCGTCGGCGCAAGAACAACCCGCTGTTGGTGGGTGAGGCAGGCGTGGGCAAGACGGCCATCGCCGAAGGCCTGGCCAAGCGCATCGTCGATGGTCAGGTGCCTGACCTGCTGGCACAGAGCGTGGTGTACTCCCTCGATCTGGGTGCCTTGCTGGCCGGAACCAAGTACCGTGGTGACTTCGAGAAGCGCTTCAAGGCGCTGCTCGGTGAGCTGCGCAAGCGTCCGCAGGCCATCCTGTTCATCGACGAGATTCACACCATTATCGGTGCCGGCGCGGCGTCGGGCGGGGTGATGGATGCCTCCAATCTGCTCAAGCCGTTGCTGTCGTCGGGTGAAATCCGCTGCATCGGTTCGACAACGTTCCAGGAGTTTCGCGGCATCTTCGAGAAGGATCGTGCCTTGGCGCGTCGTTTCCAGAAGGTGGATGTCAGCGAGCCATCGGTCGAAGACACCGTGGGCATCCTGCGCGGCCTGAAAGGCCGTTTCGAAAGCCACCACAACATCGAGTACAGCGACGAAGCCCTGCGCGCCGCCGCCGAACTGGCCTCGCGCTACATCAATGACCGGCACATGCCTGACAAGGCCATTGATGTGATCGACGAGGCTGGTGCTTACCAGCGCCTGCAGCCGGAGGCCAATCGGGTCAAGCGCATCGATGTGCCGCAAGTGGAAGACATCGTTGCCAAGATCGCGAGAATTCCGCCGAAGCACGTCACCAGTTCCGACAAGGAGCTGCTGCGCAACCTTGAGCGCGACCTGAAACTGACCGTGTTTGGCCAGGACCAGGCAATCGACTCGCTGGCCACCGCGATCAAGCTGTCCCGTGCCGGCCTCAAGTCGCCAGACAAGCCGGTGGGTTCGTTCCTGTTCGCCGGCCCTACCGGCGTCGGCAAGACCGAAGCGGCGCGGCAACTGGCCAAGGCGCTGGGCGTGGAATTGGTGCGTTTCGACATGTCTGAGTACATGGAGCGTCACACCGTGTCGCGTTTGATTGGTGCGCCGCCGGGTTATGTCGGTTTTGACCAGGGTGGCTTGTTGACCGAGGCGATCACCAAACAGCCGCACTGCGTATTGTTGCTCGACGAAATCGAGAAGGCCCACCCGGAAGTCTTCAATCTGCTGCTGCAGGTGATGGATCACGGGACCCTGACCGACAACAACGGGCGCAAGGCCGACTTCCGTAACGTGATCCTGATCATGACCACCAACGCCGGTGCAGAAACCGCGGCGCGGGCGTCGATCGGCTTCACTCATCAGGACCACGCGTCCGATGCCATGGAAGTGATCCGCAAAAGCTTCACGCCAGAGTTCCGCAACCGTCTGGATACCATCATCCAGTTTGGCCGCCTGAGCACGGAGACGATCAAAAGCATCGTCGACAAGTTCCTTATCGAACTGCAGGCGCAGCTGGAAGACAAGCGTGTGCTGCTGGAGGTCAGCGATGAAGCGCGCGGTTGGCTGGCGGTGTCGGGCTATGACGTGCAGATGGGGGCGCGGCCAATGGCGCGGCTGATCCAGGACAAGATCAAGCGGCCGCTGGCCGAGGAGATCCTGTTTGGCGAGCTGGCCGAGCATGGTGGCGTGGTGCATGTCGACCTGCGCGATGGCGAACTGGTGTTCGACTTCGAAACCACGGCTGAGGTCGCGTGATGTGCAGGGGCTGCCTTGCAGCCCCTGCAATTTCTTGAGGCACAAAAAAGCCCGGCACCTGGCCGGGCTTTTTCATGGCTTGAGCTTAGCGCGCACGGTAGGTGATGCGGCCCTTGCTCAGGTCGTACGGCGTCAGCTCGACGCGGACCTTGTCGCCAGTGAGAATACGGATGTAGTTCTTGCGCATCTTTCCGGAGATGTGCGCGGTTACGACGTGCCCGTTTTCCAACTCCACGCGGAACATGGTGTTGGGCAGGGTGTCGACGACAGTACCTTCCATTTCGAAGCTGTCTTCTTTCGACATGCAGTTGAGCCCTCGGATCCAGTGTTAGCCCGACGCATATCCGCACCGGGCAAAAAAGTGGCGTGGATTATGCCGGAAAACTGCGTGTCAAGCCAATGCTTTCAGTTGAGGGTGACCCAGCGCTGGTTTATCAGCAACTCGATGGGGCGGTACTGCGTCTTGTAGTTCATCTTCTTGCAGTTCTTGATCCAGTAGCCCAGGTAAACCGCCTCCAGGTCCTGGCGCAGCGCTTCGGTGATCTGCCAGAGAATGGCGAAACGGCCAAGGCTGCGGCGCTCCTCGTCCGGCTCGTAGAAGGTGTACACCGCCGACAGGCCATTGGGTAGCAGGTCGCACACTGCCACCGCCATCAACCGGCCTTCCAGGCGAAACTCGTAGAACCAGCAGAACGGCAGGTCGCGCACCAGGAAGGTGGAGAACTGATCGCGGCTGGGCGGGTACATGTCGCCGTCGGCGTGGCGCGTTTCGATATAGCGCCGGTACAGCTCGAAATACTCTTCCCTGAACGCCGGGCGTGCTGCGGTTACGGTCAGGTCGGCGTTACGCTTGAGAATGCGCCGCTGCTGGCGGTTGGGGATGAAGCGCGCCGCCGGGATGCGCGCCGGCACGCAGGCATTGCAGTTCTGGCAGTGCGGGCGGTACAGGTGGTCGCCACTGCGGCGAAAGCCCATTTCCGATAAATCGGCGTAGACATGCACGTCCATCGGCTGGCTGGGGTCGAGGAACAGCGTGGTCGCCTGCTCCTCCGGCAGGTAGCTGCAGGAGTGGGGCTGAGTGGCATAGAACTTCAACCGCGCCAACTCTGTCATGATCAACCCCTTCGGTGAGACTTTGAGTTAAGTGTAAGCCAGCTACGGGAACTCGCCTAGGCAACCCATGAAGCGCTATTGGGCTGGTCAAGGTGGTGTGCCAGGTAGCTGGCGAACTCGGCACGGCTGATGGCGTGGGCGCCCAGGCTGTGCAGGTGGTTGGTGGGCATCTGGCAGTCGATAAGCACGAAACCGGCGTCTCGCAGGTGGTTGACCAAGGTTACGAAACCGACCTTGGAGGCGTTGTCGGCGCGGCTGAACATCGATTCGCCAAAGAACAGCTGGCCCATGGCCAGGCCGTACAGGCCCCCAACCAGTTCGCCATCCTGGCGAACTTCAACCGAATGGGCGATGCCACGGCGGTGCAGTTCGCAGTAGGCGTTGCGCATGGTGTCGGTGATCCAGGTGCCGTCAGCGTAATCGCGCGGCGCGGCGCAGGCGGCGATCACGGCCGGGAAGTCGGTGTCGAAACTGACCTGGTAGCGGCCTTGGCGCATCAGCTTGGCCAGCGAGCGCGAGACATGCAACTGGTCAGGCAGCAACACCGTGCGCGGGTCAGGTGACCACCACAGGATCGGCTGGCCGTCCTGGTACCACGGAAAGCAGCCGTGGCGATACGCCTGCACCAGGCGCTCGGGGCTCAGGTCACCGCCGGCGGCCAGTAGGCCGTTGGGGTCGTGCAGCGCCTTTTCCAGGGGGGGGAAGGTCAGCGAGTCGCGGGTCAGCCAGGTGAGCATGGTCTATCGTGCGGTGGGGGAGGGGAGAGGGCAGCATGGCTTGGGTCAAAAGCGGGGTCAATCTCTTTGGGTGCCTCAACGCCGGAGCGGTCCCCTGCACAAGGCTACCCCTACAGAGGGGCACGGCAATTTAGGCAATTTCCTACACATTCATCAAACCGCAGGCACCATCGGCTACATTTGCTGTCACACCTGTGCAAAAACACAGCATAAGCCTTTGTCACGAAAGAAAATGCGTGCTCAAATTGCAGCTATACGAATTCGCCTCCGGCCAAACCCCCATACGGCGTGCCGCCATGGCGGCTGGCGGGCAGTAATGTTAAAAGTAGTGGTTCGTTGGTCGCGCAGCGGCCGATCACTATTGGACGCGCACCACGCGCAGGAATAGACGCGTTTTGAAGAAATCCACCGCAACTCCAGCTCCATTGCCTGTGCCACTGTGGCGGCAGCAGCTGCATTATCGCCTCAAGGAAGGTGCGTTGATCGCTGTCGGCGCCCTGTGCCTGTACCTGTGGATGGCGCTGCTGACCTACGACACCTCGGACCCGGGCTTCAGCCACACCAGCAACGTCGACCAGGTGCAGAATGCAGCCGGGCGTGCCGGTGCCTACTTCGCCGACATCCTGTTCATGGTGCTGGGTTACTTCGCCTATATTTTCCCGCTGCTGCTGGCGGTCAAGACCTGGCAGATTTTCCGCGAACGCCACCAGCCGTGGGATTGGAGCGGCTGGCTGTTCTCATGGCGGCTGATTGGCCTGGTGTTCCTGGTGCTGTCTGGGGCGGCGTTGGCGCATATCCACTTTCACCCGTCAGCCGGCCTGCCGTTCTCCGCCGGTGGTGCGCTGGGCGAAAGCCTGGGTGACCTGGCGCGCAATCTGCTGAACGTGCAGGGCAGCACGCTGATGTTCATTGCCCTGTTCCTGTTCGGCCTGACCGTCTTCACCGACCTGTCGTGGTTCAAGGTGATGGACCTGACCGGCAAGATCACCCTCGACCTGTGCGAGCTGGTGCAAGGGGCTGCCACCCGCTGGTGGGAAGCGCGCAACGAGCGCAAGCGCCTTGAGGCGCAACTGCGCGAGGACGAACCGGTGTTCAAGGCCGCGCCGATGGCTGCCGAGAAGCGCGAGCCGGCCAAGCCTTCGCTGCGCGAGCGCATCCTCAAGCGTGAAGAAAAAACCGCCCAGCCGGTTGAGCCGACCCTTGCACGCGAACCGATTGTACCGCCGCGTGAAACGGCGTCTGAGGCATTGGCGCCGCGTGAAACCGTGGTGCCCCGCCAGCAGCACCCAGCGCCCACCATTGTGCCGCCGTCAGCCGCCAGGGCGCCGGAGCCGAGCAAGCGGGCGATGAAGGAAAAGCAGGCGCCGCTGTTCGTCGACAGCGCCGTGGAGGGCACCTTGCCTTCGATTTCCATTCTCGACCCGGCTGAACAGAAGAAGATCGAGTATTCGCCAGAATCCCTGGCCGGCGTCGGCCAGTTGCTGGAAATCAAGCTCAAGGAGTTCGGTGTGGAAGTGGCGGTGGATTCGATCCACCCCGGCCCGGTGATTACCCGTTACGAAATCCAGCCGGCCGCAGGCGTGAAGGTCAGCCGCATCGCCAACCTGGCCAAGGACCTGGCGCGTTCGCTGGCCGTGACCAGTGTGCGAGTGGTCGAGGTCATCCCTGGCAAGACCACAGTGGGTATCGAGATACCCAACGAAAACCGCCAGATGGTGCGCTTCTCCGAAGTGCTGGCCACGTCGCAGTATGACGAGCAGAAATCGCCCGTCACGTTGGCGCTGGGCCATGATATCGGCGGCAAGCCGGTGATCACCGACCTGGCCAAGATGCCCCACCTGTTGGTGGCCGGTACGACCGGTTCCGGTAAGTCGGTGGGTGTGAACGCGATGATTTTGTCGATCCTGTTCAAGTCCAGCCCGGAAGACGCGCGGCTGATCATGATCGACCCGAAAATGCTTGAATTGTCGATCTACGAAGGCATTCCGCACCTGCTGTGCCCGGTGGTCACCGACATGAAGGACGCCGCCAATGCCCTGCGCTGGAGCGTGGCCGAGATGGAGCGGCGCTACAAACTCATGGCGGCCATGGGCGTGCGTAACCTGGCCGGTTTCAATCGCAAGATCAAGGACGCCCAGGAGGCTGGCGAAATCATCCATGACCCGCTGTATCGCCGTGAGAGCATGGACGATGAGCCGCCTGCGTTGAAAACCCTGCCGACCATCGTGGTGGTGGTGGACGAATTCGCCGACATGATGATGATCGTCGGCAAGAAGGTCGAGGAACTGATCGCCCGTATCGCGCAGAAGGCACGGGCGGCCGGTATTCATCTGATCCTCGCCACCCAGCGCCCGTCGGTGGACGTGATCACCGGCCTGATCAAGGCCAACATCCCGACCCGTATGGCGTTCCAGGTGTCGAGCAAGATCGACTCGCGTACCATCATCGACCAGGGCGGTGCCGAGCAGTTGCTGGGCCATGGCGACATGCTGTACATGCCGCCGGGCACCAGCCTGCCGATCCGTGTACACGGCGCATTCGTGTCCGACGACGAAGTGCACCGCACGGTAGAGGCGTGGAAGCTGCGTGGCGCCCCGGACTACAACGACGATATCCTCAACGGCGTCGAAGAAGCCGGTAGCGGCTTTGATGGCGGCGGCGGTGGTGGCGACGGTGACGATGCCGAAACCGACGCTCTGTATGATGAAGCGGTGCAATTCGTGCTCGAGAGCCGTCGTGCCTCCATTTCTGCCGTGCAACGCAAGCTGAAGATCGGCTACAACCGTGCCGCGCGCATGATCGAGTCGATGGAGATGGCCGGCGTTGTCACCCCGATGAACAGCAACGGCTCGCGGGAAGTGATAGCCCCGGGCGGCCCGCGCGACTGATGAACACCCTGCCGGGCGCCAACGGTGGCGCCCGGCCTTTTCAACGCTCAATGAGGATTCCCATGCGCGCGATTCGCATGCTGTTGGTTTCTGCCCTGACCCTGGGCTCGGTTACTGCTTATGCCGGTGAGCAAGACGTACAACGCCTGACCCAGTTGCTGGAAAAGTCGCAGACCATCGAGGCCAACTTCTCCCAGCTGACCCTGGGCGCCGATGGCGTCAGCCTGCAGGAAACCTCGGGCAAGATGACGGTCAAGCGCCCAGGCCTGTTCTACTGGCATACCGATGCGCCGCAGGAGCAAGTGGTGGTGTCGGATGGCAAGAACGTCACCCTGTGGGACCCGGACCTGGAGCAGGCCACCATCAAGAAGCTCGACGTGCGCCTGAACCAGACCCCAGCCCTGCTGTTGTCCGGTGACGTGTCGAAGATCAGCCAGAGCTTTGACATCGCGTCCAAGGAACAGGGCGAAGTGATGGACTTCACCCTCAAGCCAAAGACCAAGGACACCCTGTTCGACTCGCTGCGCGTGTCGTTCCGCAAAGGCCTGATCAATGACATGCAACTGATCGACAGCGTCGGCCAGCGCACCAACATCCTGTTCAATGGCGTCAAGGCCAACCAGGCGGTGCCGGACAGCAAGTTCAAGTTCGACATCCCCAAGGGCGCGGACGTGATCAAGGAGTAACCAGAGCTCGCCATGGACCTGTTTCGAAGCGAACCCGTCGCCCAGCCTCTGGCCGCCCGCCTGCGCCCGTCCAGCCTGGATGAGTACGTCGGCCAGGAGCACCTGCTGGCGCGCGGCAAACCGCTGCGCGAGGCCCTGGAACAAGGCGCGCTGCACTCGATGATCTTCTGGGGGCCGCCCGGGGTCGGCAAGACCACGCTGGCGCGGTTGCTGGCGCAGTTCTGTGATGCGCACTTCGAAACGGTGTCGGCAGTGCTGGCCGGGGTGAAAGAGATCCGCCAGGCGGTGGAGGTGGCCAAACAGCAGGCTGGCCAGTATGGCCGTCGCACCATCCTGTTCGTTGACGAAGTGCACCGCTTCAACAAGTCGCAGCAGGACGCCTTTTTGCCCTATGTGGAAGACGGCACCCTGCTGTTCATCGGCGCCACCACCGAGAACCCGTCGTTCGAGCTGAACAATGCGCTGCTGTCGCGGGCGCGGGTGTATGTGCTCAAGAGCCTGGACGAAGCGGCCCTGCGCAAGCTGGTCAACCGTGCGCTGACAGAAGAGCGTGGCCTGGGCAAGCGTAACCTGCGGGTGGGCGACGACGCCTTCAAGATGCTGATGGCCGCCGCCGACGGCGATGGCCGGCGCATGCTCAACTTCCTCGAGAACGCCTCGGACCTGGCTGAAGACGGCAGCGAGATCGACGTCGAGATGCTGCAGAGCCTGCTGGGTGACAGTCGCCGCCGGTTCGACAAGGGCGGCGAGGCGTTCTACGACCAGATATCCGCGCTGCACAAGTCGGTGCGCGGCTCCAGCCCCGATGGCGCCCTGTACTGGTTTGCACGCATGCTCGACGGCGGCTGCGATCCGTTGTACATCGCTCGCCGTGTGGTGCGCATGGCCAGCGAGGACATCGGCAACGCCGACCCGCGTGCGCTTAGCCTGTGCCTGGCAGCCTGGGATGTGCAGGAGCGCCTTGGCAGTCCCGAGGGCGAGTTGGCGGTGGCCCAGGCCATCACCTACCTGGCCTGTGCGCCCAAGAGCAACGCGGTGTACGTGGGCTTCAAGACTGCCCTGCGCGAAGCGGCCGAGCATGGTTCGCTGGAGGTGCCGTTGCACCTGCGCAATGCCCCGACCAAACTGATGAAGCAGTTGGGCTATGGCGACGAGTACCGCTATGCCCACGATGAACCCGACGCCTACGCTGCTGGTGAGGATTACTTCCCCGACGAGATGGAGCCACGCCAGTACTATCAGCCGGTGCCCCGTGGCCTGGAGCTGAAAATTGGCGAGAAGCTGCGCCACCTGGCCGATCTCGACCGCAACAGCCCCCGCCAGCGGAGAAAATCATGATTGCACTTATCGCCGCGGTCAGCGCGGGTGGTATCGCCGGTACCTTGTTGCGCTTTGCTACCACCAACTGGGTGGCGGCCCACTGGCCACGGCACTTCTATGTCGGTACGCTGGCGGTCAACCTGGTTGGCTGCCTGCTGATCGGCTTGCTCTATGGCCTGTTCTTGCACAAGCCGCTGGCGCCGGTTGAGTTGCGCGCCAGCCTGATTGTCGGCTTTCTCGGTGGCCTGACGACCTTTTCCTCCTTCTCGCTCGATACCGTGCGCCTGATGGAAAGCGGGCAAGTGCCCCTTGCCTTGGGCTATACCAGTATCAGCGTGGTGGGCGGGCTGCTCGCAACCTGGGCTGGCTTGTCCCTGACCCGATTCTGAACCAACACCTACACATAACGAGAGAACGATATGCTCGATTCCAAACTGTTACGCGGCCAACTTCAGGAAGTGGCGGACCGCCTGGCCTCCCGTGGCTTCAGCCTGGATGTCGCGCGCATCGAATCACTGGAAGAGCGCCGCAAGGCGGTGCAGACCCGCACCGAACAACTGCAGGCTGAGCGTAACGCCCGTTCCAAGTCCATCGGCCAGGCCAAGGCCAAGGGCGAAGACATCGCCCCGCTGATGGCTGACGTCGAGCGCATGGCCAACGAACTGACTGCCGGCAAGGCCGAGCTGGACGCCATTCAGGCCGAGCTGGATGGCATCCTGTTGACCATTCCCAACCTGCCGGACGCCAGCGTACCGGTCGGTGCCAGCGAGGACGACAACGTCGAAGTGCGCCGTTGGGGCACGCCGAAGGCGTTCGACTTCGAAATCAAGGACCATGTGGCCCTTGGTGAAATCAGCGGTGGCCTGGACTTCGAAGCGGCTGCCAAGCTGTCCGGCGCCCGTTTTGCTGTGCTGCGTGGTCCGGTTGCCCGTCTGCATCGCGCCCTGGCGCAGTTCATGATCAACCTGCACACCGGCGAACATGGCTACGAGGAACACTACACCCCGTACATGGTGCAGGCCCCGGCGCTGCAGGGTACCGGCCAGTTGCCGAAGTTCGAGGAAGACCTGTTCAAGATCACCCGTGAAGGTGAGGCAGACTTCTACCTGATCCCGACCGCCGAAGTGTCGCTGACCAACCTGGTGGCGGGTGAAATCCTCGACGCCAAGCAGTTGCCGCTGAAACTGGTTGCCCACACCCCATGCTTCCGCAGCGAAGCCGGCGCGTCCGGCCGTGACACCCGCGGCATGATCCGCCAGCACCAGTTCGACAAAGTCGAGATGGTGCAGGTGGTAGAGCCGGCCAAGTCGATGGAAGCCCTGGAAGGCCTGACTGCCAACGCCGAGCGTGTGCTGCAGTTGCTTGAGCTGCCATATCGCGTGCTGGCCCTGTGCACTGGCGACATGGGCTTTGGTGCGGTGAAAACCTACGACCTGGAAGTGTGGGTGCCAAGCCAGGACAAGTACCGCGAAATCAGCTCGTGCTCCAACTGTGGTGACTTCCAGGCGCGCCGCATGCAGGCTCGCTGGCGCAACCCGGAAACCGGCAAGCCAGAGCTGGTACACACGCTCAACGGCTCCGGCCTGGCCGTAGGCCGTACCCTGGTTGCTGTGCTGGAAAACTACCAGCAGGCCGACGGTTCGATCCTGGTGCCGGAAGTGCTGAAACCGTACATGGGCGGCGTCGAGGTCATCCGCTAAATGGATTACCTGCCGCTGTTCCACAAGCTACAGGGCGGCCGTGTGCTGGTCGTCGGTGGCGGTGAGATCGCCTTGCGCAAGGCGCGCCTGCTGGCCGATGCCGGCGGCGTGCTGCGCGTGGTGGCGCCGGACGTCGACGGCCAGTTGGCCGCGTTGGCCCGGGAAGGTGGCGGTGAGGTGCTGGTGCGTGGCTATCGGGCTGCTGACCTGGTCGGTTGCCGGCTGGTGATCGCGGCGACTGACGACCCTGGGCTGAATGCTCAGGTGTCGGCCGATGCGCAGGCCCTTAGCCTGCCGGTCAATGTGGTGGATGCGCCGGCCTTGTGTACGGTGATCTTCCCGGCGATCGTGGATCGTTCGCCGCTGGTAATTGCTGTTTCCAGCGGCGGTGACGCCCCGGTACTGGCGCGCCTGATTCGAGCCAAGCTCGAGGCGTGGATCCCTTCGGCCTATGGTGAGTTGGCCGGGCTGGCGGCACGCTTCCGGCACAAGGTCAAATCCCTGTACCCGGACGTCAACCAGCGTCGAGGCTTCTGGGAGACCGTATTCCAGGGGCCGATCGCCGAGCGTCAGCTGGCCGGGCAGGGTGCTGAAGCCGAACGTCTGTTGCAGGCGATGGTAGACGGCGCACCGGTGCAGCAGGGTGGTGAGGTGTATTTGGTTGGTGCAGGCCCGGGTGATCCGGACTTGCTGACCTTCCGTGCCTTGCGCCTGATGCAGCAGGCCGACGTGGTGCTGTACGACCGCCTGGTTGCGCCCGCCATCATCGATATGTGTCGTCGTGATGCCGAGCGCATCTATGTAGGCAAGCGCCGCGCTGACCATTCTGTGCCGCAGGACCAGATCAACCGCCTGTTGGTCGACCTGGCCCGGCAGGGCAAGCGGGTGCTGCGCCTGAAGGGTGGCGACCCGTTCATCTTCGGTCGGGGCGGCGAAGAGATCGAAGAGCTGGCCGAGCATGGCATTCCGTTCCAGGTGGTGCCGGGTATTACTGCGGCCAGCGGCTGCTCCGCGTATGGCGGCATTCCGCTGACTCACCGTGATTACGCCCAATCGGTACGCTTCGTCACCGGGCACCTCAAGGATGGCACCAGCAACCTGCCGTGGAATGACCTGGTGGCGCCGGCGCAGACCTTGGTGTTCTACATGGGGTTGGTGGGCTTGCCGACCATCTGTGCCGAGCTGATTCGCCATGGGCGTGCCGCGAGCACCCCGGCGGCGTTGGTGCAGCAGGGGACCACGCGTAATCAGCGAGTGTTCACCGGTACCTTGGCGGACCTGCCAGACCTGGTGGCCCAGCATGAGGTGCATGCGCCGACCCTGGTGATTGTGGGGGAGGTGGTGCAGTTGCGTGACAAGCTGGCCTGGTTCGAAGGTTCACAGAACAGCTGAAATCGTTGGGGCCGCTTTGCGGCCCATTGCAACACGAGTCCGCTCCCACATGTCCCAGGCATTGCACGGTCCTTGTGGAGCCTTGTGTCGCGAAGGGCTGCAAAGCAGCCCCGGCTTTCTCAAGCCTGCCAAATCCCTTTGCCCACCAACCGCTCTCGATCATGCGGCAAACCAAAGTCCTGCAAAGGCCCTTTAGGCACAATCCCGTTCGGGTTGATGGTCTTGTGGCTCATGTAATAGTGCTTCTGGATATGCTCCATGTTCACCGTACCCGCCACCCCAGGCCACTGGTACAGCTCACGCAGCCAGCTCGACAGGTTATGGTAGTCGCTCAGGCGGCGCAGGTTGCACTTGAAGTGCCCGTGGTACACCGCATCGAAGCGCACCAATGTAGTGAACAGGCGTACATCAGCCTCGGTCAGGTACTCACCCGCCAGGTAGCGATTGCGACCTAGCAAGGCTTCCAGGTAATCCAGCTCGTTGAACACATCGTCAAAGGCAGCCTCGTAAGCGTCTTGCGTGGTGGCAAAGCCTGCGCGGTACACACCGTTGTTCACCGCTGGGTAGATACGCTCGTTCAGTGCTTCGATAGTCGGGCGCAGCGATGCGGGGTAAAGGTCCAGGGTATTGCCAGTCAGCTCGTTGAACGCGCTGTTGAATATGCGGATGATTTCTGCAGACTCATTGTTGACAATGCGCTTCTCTTTCTTGTCCCACAGCACTGGTACCGTCACGCGCCCCGTATAGTGCGGGTCATCCTGCGTATAGCGTTGGTGCAGGTACTGCAGGGCGTCGAGGTGGTCCCCGCTGGAGCCTTGCTGTTGGTCGAAGGTCCAGCCATGGTCCTGCATCAGCCAACTGACCACCGACACGTCGATCAATGGCTCCAGGCCTTTCAGCGCACGAACGATCAGGGTGCGGTGGGCCCATGGGCAGGCCAGCGACACGTACAGGTGGTAGCGGCCTGCCTCGGGGGCGGGCAGCTGATTGCGGCGCTGGGCGTTCTCTCGCTTGAACGTGCCGTCCTTGCCGTTTTCATACCACTGGTCGTGCCAGCGACCGTCGATCAATAGGCCCATGGTGAGCTCCTGAAACAAAGTTGTTTGTCGTTGGAGCCCAGTCTAGGGAAAAACGTTCGAAGAAATAGCGCAAAGATCGGGGTTCTATTATCGGCTAAATCGATTTGTTTCGAGCATTCCAGTAGTCTTGCGCTGTACCGAACGCCTGCTCGCGGTGTTGTCCCAGGCCACGCAGGGCCAGGGCCATGGTCGCGATCAGAGCCTTCTCGCCATAACTGTCTTCCACTTCGCCGCGCCAGAACGCCAGCAAGTGTTCTGCCTGCAGGCTGGGCGGCTTGACATGGCGGCGTTCGCTCAGCGCTGGCCACTCTTCATCCCACGCCTCACCCGCCGTGGTGCCGTAGAGATGGCTGATGACATCGGGATTGACCTCGATTTCGCCGCCATCACCCTTGATCACCACGGCATGGTCGCCCAGCAAGCGGCTGGCCTCGCGGTGCACTGCCTGGTAACCGGGGTGAAAGATGCTCTGCAATCCACAGCGAGCGCCCAGCGGGTTAAGCACTCGAGCCAGCGAGTGGATGGGCGAGCGCAGGCCCAGGGTATTGCGCAGGTCGATCATGCGTTGCAGTTGCGGCGCCCAGTCGTGCAGCGGGAAGAATGCCAGTCGATGCTGGTCCAGCGCGTTGCCGACCGCGGCCCAGTCGCGGCACAGCGGAATCTGCAGCAGGCCGAGCAGTTGCTCTGTGTACATACGCCCGGCAGTGTGTGCGCCACCGCCGTGCATCAGGATGCGCACGCCGTTGTTGGCCAGGCATTTGGCGGCCAGCAGGTACCAGGGCAGGTGACGCTTCTTGCCGGCGTAAGTGGGCCAGTCCAGGTCAACGACGATGCGCGGCGCCTGCAGGTGGGCGCGTAGGGCCTCGGTGAAACCGGCCAGTTCTTCGGCGCTTTCTTCCTTGTGCCGCAGCAGCATGAGGAAGGCACCGAGCTGGGTGTCTTCGACCTTGCCTTCCAGCAGCAGGGTCATGGCTGCGCGGGCCTCTTCGCGGGTCAGGCCACGCGCGCCGCGCTTGCCTTTGCCGAGAATGCGCACGAATTCGGCGAACGGGTGTTCGGCGGGGGTTTCCAGAGTGAGCGGACGAGGTTCGGTCATATGCAGTTGGTCGGCTTGGGCAGGCCCGCCAGCTTGGCGGCAAGTTTGGCGGGGGTGCCGTTGAACAGGCGGTTCAGGTGCGGGCTGTTGCCCTTTTCAGGGCCCAGCTTGAGGGCCGTGTACTTGATCAGCGGGCGCGTGGCCGGAGACAGCTGGTATTCCTGGTAGAACTGACGGAGCAGTTCGAGGATTTCCCAGTGGTCTGCCGTCAACGGGATACCTTCGCGCTTGGCCAGCGCCTCGGCGGCGTCGTGGGACCAATCTTGCAGGTCGACCAGGAAGCCATCCTTGTCCAGGGCGATCACCTGATCGCCAACGGTGAGCGTATTCATAGCCAGCTGTTGACCTTGTCGTATTTCAGCGACAGTTCGACGAACCCGGCGTAGTCCACGGCCTTTGCCAGGTCGTTGCCGACCGCGCGGGCCTGTACATCCTCGTTTAGGGCGAACAGGCGCTGGGCCAGGCCGGCGGCTTGCAGATGGCCGTGCGGCTCGCTGCCGCTGCGCAGGGCATACACGGCATCGCCGCACAGCAGCAGGGCATCTTCGGCACCGAGCAGGCGCAGGCAACTGGCCAGGCGCTCGTCACCAAACGGGGAATGGGCAATTACATGCAGGGTCTTCATCAGAGCGTTATCACCTGGTCGAAACGGGCTATCAGCGCGGCCAGCGCTGCGTCATCGAGCACTTGCACCGGCAGCGCCAGGGTATGGGCTGCCAGGCCACGACGGGCCAGGCTGTGGTTGCAGGCGAACAGCTCTTCGACACCGAACATCGGCAGCGCCTGCAGGTTGGCAGCCAGGTTCTTCTGTTGCACGGCGGCGGGTTGCTGGTCCGGCGCGAGCTGGAACACACCATCGTCGAGGAACAGCATGCCCAACGGCAGGTCGAACGCGCCGCCGGCCAGGGCGATGTCCAGCGCCTCGCGTGCAGAGGGGCCATTCCACGGTGCCTGACGGCTGATAATCAACAAGGACTTGGCCATATCAGTCGCCTCCGAAGCAGACAAGGCGATCGGCCAGTTGCGCGGCCTCGTGCAGTTGGCCCAGCCCCGACAGTTCCCAGGGCTTGGGCAGGTTCACGGCCGGGCGCTGGTAGCGGTTGGCCTCGGCTTCGTCGAGCACGCCACGGCGCAGGGCGGCGGCGATACACACCACGGCGTCCAGCTGATGGGTCTGTATGAATGTGCGCCACTGGCCAGCCACGTCCAGTTCGTCCTGGGGAGCGACCACGTTGGCCGAGGCACTGTGCACCCCGTCCTGATAGAAGAACAGCCGGGCAATCTCATGCCCGCCGGCCAGCACTGCCTCGGCGAAACGCAGGGCGCGCCGCGAAGAGGGCACGTGGGCCGGGGAGAACACCGCGATAGCGAATTTCATGGCTAACTCATGCAAAGGAATGGTGCCATGATAAAGCAAAAAAGCCCGCGCTCGCTTGTGCAAGCGGGCGCGGGCTACTCATTCAGTCTCAAGGTTCAAGCCTGCTCCTTGCCCTCCGGCAAGAACCAGTTCAGCACCAGCGCACAAATCCCCCCGGTAGCCACACCCGACTCCAGCACATTGCGAATCGCCGCTGGCATGTGCGCCAGGAATTCCGGCACCTGTGCCACACCCAGGCCCAGTGCCAACGACACGGCGATGATCAGCAGGGCACGACGGTCCAGCCGAGTGCTGGCCAGAATATTGATCCCCGACGCCGCAACCGCGCCAAACATGACCATCGCCGCGCCGCCCAGCACTGGCTCCGGCACAGCCTGAATCACCCCGGCAACACTCGGGAACAGCCCCAGCAACACCAGCATCACGGCAATCCACATACCGATATGGCGGCTGGCGATACCGGTCAGCTGAATCACCCCGTTGTTCTGGGCAAAGATCGAGCTAGGGAAGGTGTTGAACAGACCGGCCAGCAGTGAGTTGGCGCCGTTGACCAGCACGCCCCCCTTGATCCGCTGCATCCACACCGGCCCTTCGACCGGCTGGCGCGACACCTTGCTGGTGGCGGTAACGTCACCGATGGCTTCCAGCGAAGTGACCAGGTAAATCACCAGCATCGGAATGAACAGCGCCCACGAGAAGCCCAAGCCAAAGTGCAGTGGTGTCGGCACCTGGAACAGCGCGGCCTCGTGCATGCCGGTAAAGTCCAGACGGCCCAGGAATCCGGCCAGCGCATAGCCGACCGCGAGGGCGATGACGATGGCGCAGCTGCGCATCCACACCACCGGGATACGGTTGAGAACGACGATGATCGCCAGTACCACGCCGGACATCAGCAGGTTTTCGCCATTGGCAAAGGTGCCATTGGCCATGGCCCCAAAACCACCGCCCATGCTGATCAGGCCGACCTTGATCAGCGTCAGGCCGATCATCAACACCACGATGCCAGTCACTAGCGGGGTGATCAGGCGTTTGACGAAGGGCAGGATGCGCGACACGCCCATCTCGACGAACGAGCCTGCGATTACTACGCCAAAAATGGCTGCCATTACGCCCTCTACCGGCGTGCCTTGCTTGACCATCAGCGCACCACCGGCAATCAGCGGGCCGACGAAGTTGAAGCTGGTGCCCTGAACGATCAGCAGCCCCGCGCCAAATGGGCCGAAGCGCTTGCACTGGACGAAGGTGGCGATACCCGAGATCACCAGCGACATTGAAACGATCAAATTGGTATCACGTGCAGATACACCCAACGCCTGGCAGATCAGCAGGCCAGGGGTGACGATCGGCACGATGATTGCCAGCAAGTGCTGCAGGGCTGCCAGCAGGCCGATCAACAGCCGTGGCTTGTCCTCCAGACCAAGCACCAGTTCATTGGCAGGCGCCGCTGCGCCTGGGCTGTGTTCGTGTGAGCTCATTGCTGAAAGCTGCCCCGGAAGAAAAAAGGAGCGCATTCTACGGGGTGATGATGGATAGCGGTAGAGAAAAGCAGGATGTCGGCATGATCGACGACCATTTGCCTGCTTATCTGACTTTTTGGTCAGTTATTGCGATTGGCTGAGGGGGGCAGGTGCAGTTACAGGCATATCTCGCTTGAAACTGATGTGGAGCGGGCTTGCTCGCGATGCGCCGCGTGGGCGGCGCTCGATCTATCAGGGGCTGAACCTGTTCCGATGAACGTCCCGCAGCCCAACCCATTTCCAGCGCCTACAAAAAAGCCCGCCGAAGCGGGCTTCTTGCGGCACGGCAATCTATCAGTCATCACGACCCATGAGGCCGAACAACTGCAGCAGGCTGACAAACAGGTTGTAGATCGACACATACAGGCTGATGGTCGCCATGATGTAGTTGCGCTCGCCACCATGAATGATCGCGCTGGTCTGGAACAGGATGCAGACCGACGAGAACAGCACGAATCCAGCGCTGATTGCCAGTTGCAGGCCGCTGATCTGGAAGAAGAAGCTGGCAACGACAGCACCCAGCAGGACGAAGAAACCAGCAGTGATGAAGCCGCTCAGGAAGCTCATGTCCTTGCGGGTGATCAACACGTAGGCCGACAGACCACCAAATACCAGCGCAGTCATGGCAAAGGCGGAGCTGACCACCTCGGCACCACCGGCCATGCCGAGGTAACGGTTGAGGATCGGGCCAAGGATGAAGCCCATGAAACCGGTGAGCGCGAAGGTGGACACCAGGCCCCAGGCCGAATCACGCAGCTTGTTGGTAAGGAAGAACAGCCCGTAGAAGCCGATCAGCACCACGAACACGTTCGGGTAGCCGACGCGCATCTGCTGGGCAACGAAAGCCATGACGCCGCTGAAGGCGAGGGTAAGCGCCAGCAGGCTGTATGTGTTGCGCAGGACCTTGCTGATCTCCTGCTGCTCGACCTGCTGGCCGTGGTGGACGGCGTAATCCTGTTCGCGCATGGCGACACTCCTTGGTAAACCTGTGGTTTCGGACGTTCAGATGCTAGGAGTCTATCAGAGCTCCTGCAACCCGCGACACAGAGAGTTTGACAGCGTGTTTCATTAAGGTATTATGGCGGCCGCAAAACGAGCTGGAAGCGTGGCCGAGTGGTTTAAGGCAACGGTCTTGAAAACCGTCGATGGGCAACTATCCTAGAGTTCGAATCTCTACGCTTCCGCCATATTCAAAGCCCTGATCATTCAGGGCTTTTTGCGTTTCTGGGGCATAGAAAATCTACCCATGGGAGCACCCTTGGGGATGGTTTATTTCGGAAGCGCTTCCGATACTTCCTTACCTGGTAGGCTTTGCCAAGGCACCGACTCGGCGATAAACCCGCTCGGTTATGTCGCCCTTGGTGTGGCCTAGAAGTACGCTGGCGTGGTCGACATCGACGATTTCGGACGCAGCGCTTGGTCGGATGTCGCGGAACTGGAATTGGCTGATACGACCAGCCAGCACTTGGTCTCCGGCGGCTACGGTTTCCTTCACTGCTTCCTCCCGGGCGTCGTCCCAACGATGGCGTAGCATGGCTGCCGTAACACGTTTTGCCTTCTCGGTCAGCAGCAGGTAAGGCGATCCGTACTGCGCGTTGCGCGCCAGTATCTTTCGGATCAAGGCGCCAAGGCCGCTTTCAACCCCATCCGCCTCAAGCATGATCCTCAGCTTCTTTTGGAGCTTCTTCTGTTTCACGCCGAGGGCCTTGAGCGTGTCATGTCGCAGATCGAGTCGATGGTGCCTGCTACCGAGATCTACAGCATCGGCGAGTGCTTCGCTTATCTGTCCGGTATTCAGGAAAACCTGACCCAATTCGGGCGAAAGCTGAGGTCCAGGATCTTCCAGTGCACCGGCATACCTGTGGGGGGCGGGATCGCCGGGACAAAAAACTTGGCCAAGCTGGCCAATCACACGGCCAAGCGCCTGCAGGCCCAGACCGGCGGCGTGGTCGATATCACCGATCCGTTCAAGCGGGATTGGGTGCTGCGCAACACCGAAGTGAAAGCGGTGTGGGGCGTTGCCCGGCGGATGACTGCCCACCTTGAAGCGATGGGCATTCACACGGCGATGGATCTGGCCAAGGCTGATGCCAGGGCTCTGCGACGGCAGTTTAGTGTGGTGATAGAGAAGACTGCCCGCGAACTGGCTTGAACGCCTTGCCTGGAGCTGGACGAGGCCGAGCCCCCGAAGCAGGAAATCTGCTGCATCCGGATGTTCGGCATGCGCCTGACCGAGTTGGCACCGATCAAGCAGGCAGTGGCCACCTACGTTGGTCACGCAGCAGAAAAGCTCCGTGCCCGGGGATCGGTTTGCAAGCGCATGCGCGTCAGCATCCACACCGGTATGTTCAACCCCGACTAGGCCCATCACGCCCAAGGGGCGTTGGTAGCGCTGCCGTACCCAACCTGCGCACGCTGCTGATGACCAGGTTGGCTACCGACGCGGTTGGCCGGATCTTCAGGCATGGGTTTCGATACAGCAAGGCTGAGGTGCTGTTAATGGATCTGCGGCAGCCAGGCGAATTCACAGAGGATTTGTTCGCGCTCAAGCAGCCGGTGGTATCGACCCAAGCGCCTGTCGCGAGCAGCAGCAATCGGCCAGAAGCAGTCAGTCATGCATGGCGACTTTCGACTCGAAGAAGGCGCTCAAAAGCCTGTAAAACCCGATTTCGCAAGCGTGCCGCCTGGCATATCCTTACTCGTTTCCCCGCAGTATCGACAAAGGAGGCTACATGCCGATTTCGTTACTATTCGAGCAAGTTGATGTTTTCTCCGAACAATCCTTCAAAGGTAACGCCGTTGCTGTCGTAATTGGTGCCGATGACCTGACCAGCCAACAAATGCGTGACTTTGCGGCCTGGACACAGCTTAGCGAGACAACCTTTCTGCTGAAGCCAAGCTCTCCAGAAGCACATTACCGCGTACGAATTTTCACCCCGCTACGAGAGCTCCCCTTTGCCGGGCATCCAACACTGGGAAGCTGTCATGTATGGCTAAATCAAAGTGCCGGCAATACCGATAAAGAGATTATCCAGGAGTGCTTGGCTGGCCTGATCCGTATTCGGCGCAATGGTGCTTGTCTGGCGTTTGCGGCGCCCCCCCTATTACGGAGCGGGGCGTTAGAGGACGCTACGCTGCGGCAGATTGAGAGCGGGTTAGGTCTAACCCCTGAACGCATCCTTGCCAGTCAGTGGGTCGATAACGGCCCTGGCTGGGTTGCCGTACTGTTGGCGTCGCGTGATGACGTTTTGGCGATTCGTCCGGACTACACGAAACTCAATGGACTCAATGTAGGAGTGGTCGCGCCTTGGCAAGGTTCTCATGCGGACGCAGATGTCGAAGTGCGCGCCTTTATGGGTGAAGAGTTGAATGAAGACCCTGTGACCGGAAGTCTCAATGCGAGCCTGGCGCAATGGCTGATTTCTACTGGGGTCATGCCTGACCACTACACTGCGAGCCAAGGCACTGTATTAGGTCGTCGAGGCCGGATAAAAATTGAGAAGCTCGGAAGTGATATCTGGGTCGGAGGTGAAGTTCAACCGGGTATGTCGGGACGGGTAACGTTCTAACTACTACAGCGTCATGTGTCCATTCCCCTTTGCCTTGCCAGCTTAGGCCGCTGTCCGGTATTGGCCGATAGCCGTGGTAAAGCCATTCGCAGCGTCTGCCGGCAATTCGTAGTGCTTTGCCGTAACCTCAATCTCTTCACCCAGTCGATCATCGCCATTGACGGCAGCAAATTCAAAGCCGTGAATAAGCGCGATCGCAACTTCACCCAGGGCAAGATCAAGGCGCGCATGCAGCAGATCGAGCAGAGCATTGACCGCTATCTTGCAGCGATGGATTCGGCGGATCGGGCAGCGCCCGAGGTCGCCGAATCCAAGGCTGAACGGCTGAGCGAAAAAATAGAAAAGCTGAAACAGCAGATGATGAAGCTCAAGGACATTGAAGCGCAGCTTCACGCCAGCCCAGATCAGCAAATCGCTCTTACCGATCCTGATGCACGCTCAATGGCCACGAGCGGCCGAGGTACTGGCACGGTTGGCTACAACGTACAAACAGCAGTCGATGACAAACACCATCTGATCATTGTCCATGAAGTCACCAATGTTGGAAATGACCGAACGCAGCTGAGCAATATGGCGAACCAGGCACGCGAAGAGATCGGCGCGGAGTCGCTGACAGTGGTAGCCGACCGAGGCTATTACAAAGGTCCGGAAATCCTTGCTTGGGAGCAAGCCGGGATCACCACTTTTGTACCGAAGCCGCTGACATCAAGCAGCGAAGCGGAAGGCCGATTCGGCAAGCAGGACTTCATCTACATCGCTGCATCGGCTGAATACCGATGCCCTGCGGATCAACTACTGACCCGCAGGCATTCTTCGGTGGAAGACGACATGTTGCTGCACTCCTGCTGGTTCTCTGGCTGCCAGAGTTGTTCCATGCAGAAGCAGTGTACGACGGGTAAGGAACGCCGGTTAGCTTCTTTCGCTACTCGACCTACTTACTTGCGTTTTCACACAGCCTGGACCCAAAGTGGCCCTTCGCAAAGTACCGCGATCGGCCAACGGCAGTAATGAGCCGCCGAGGAAAGCTAGGCCACCCTCCACGTTATTCAAAAGAGTTAGACTGAGCCCAGTATTTTTAATCGCTAATGGTGGTTCCCATGAAACACTGGCTTCCTCTGCTGCTCACTCTGCCTCTGTCGCACACCCAAGCTGCGGGACCTGCCTTCAACTGCACTCAGGTCGTGGCCGGCAGCATCGAACAACAAATCTGCCAGAGCGAGTCGCTCTCGGCACTAGACCGGCAAATGGCCGAGGTCTATACGGCCGCGCAGCAGAAGGCCGGCAATGAACATCCGCCGGTGCTCAAGGCCGAGCAACGGGGCTGGATCAAGGGCCGCAACGATTGCTGGAAAAGCGCGGACCAGCCTACCTGCATCGCCGACAGCTATCGCCTGCGCATCGCCGAACTGCAGGCGCGCTACCGGCTGGTCGAGGCCAACGGCCCGGTGTTCTACCAGTGTGACGGCAACCCGGCCAAGGAAGTGGTTGCCAGCTTCTTCCGCACCGAGCCGCCCACGGCCATCGTCGAGTTCGGTGACCGCAGTTCGCTGATGTACCTAGAACAGACGGCAAGCGGCGCGCGCTACCAGGGACAAAATGAGAGTTTATGGGAGCACCATGGCGAGGCCATCGTAGTGTGGGGCTATCAGGGGCCGGAAATGCGCTGTACAGCGCGTTGAAAGCCATCTGGAGGGAGCCTATGCACCGATTTCTATCACACAGCCTGCTGACCAGCAGTCTGGTGCTGTCGTAAACCACCCAGGCCGCCAACAATGCGGAGGCGGAACTACGCCGACTGCAGGATGAAACCCGAGAGAACCCGCGAAGCCAGTCGCAATTTCTGTGGTGTTTCGCAAGTAACGCTCATATTTTTCGGCCTAGCAGCCTCGGCTGCACGGCCGACGCTCGCCAAGATGTGATCGGCCTTTCGATGCCAGCGAAAGGGGCGGCGGTTGGCGTTATGAGTGGACAGGTAGTACTCAATAGACTCCTCTAGATCTTTCACGCTGGTATGTGCCTGGCGCTTGATCCATTTCTCGCTCAGTGTCGAGAAGACGCGCTCCACCAGATTCAACCAAAATGCCGAAGTAGGCGTGAAATGCACCGGGTAGCGCGGATACGCTGCCAGCCACGCTTTTACTTTGTCAGTCTTGTGTGTCGCGTAGTCGCATGCTCTGTGCGATGCGCGAACAGACGGGGGCCGATTACTCATTCAAGGTGCTCGAATATGCCCAACTCAAAGCTCTGGTACCCGAGATCGGCCCGCGTGTGGCCGCCGCGACTTCGGCCTGCCAGCATGGTCTGGATGTCGCCCTGCTTGACGAACAAGCCGTCCCGGGTGGGCAGATCGGCGGCCAGAGTCGCACCTTGCGTGCGGCGAAAATCTTGCTGGCCACCGGCGCACAGGAGCGGCCGGTCCCCTTCCCGGGCTGGACCCTACCCGGCGTGATGTTGCTGTTGATTGCCTGGCAACTGCACAAAGCTGGCGGGCCGATCAGCGCAGTGCTGGATACCACGCCGTCAGCCAACTACTTCAAGGCACTGCGCCATGGGGTCGGGGCGCTCCGGGGCTGGCGCATGCTGCTCAAGGGGCTGGGCTATCTACTCTCGCTGCGCAAGGCTGGGATCAAGATGCGCAGCGGGGTGACGCAGCTGCGCGCCTACGCCGACAGCAGCGGCCGCCTGGCGCAAGTGCACTTTCAGCATCAGGGCCGTAGCCAGTTGATTAAGTGCCAGTCACTCATGGTGCATCAGGGCGTGGTGCCCAATGTCCAGTTGACCTGCGTGATGGATGCGCGACATTCATGGCACGAACAACAGCAATGCTGGCATCCGCAGATCGATGCCTGGGGCGAAACTTCGATCAACGGTGTTTTCGTCGCCGGCGACTCAGCGGGGATAGGTGGCGCATTAGCTGCAGAGCACTTCGGGCGCCTGACGGCCTGTCAAGTTGCCTGCCAACTGGGACGCCTCTCCAGCACTGAACGGGACAGGTTGGCACGGCCGGTGCGCCAGACCCTGGGCGGGTTGATGGCTATCAGGCCGTTTCTGGATGTGCTTTACCAACCGGCAGCCGAATTTCTGCGGCCGGCTGATGACACAATCGTCTGTCGTTGCGAGGAGGTCAGTGCCGGCGATATCCGCCGCTTCGTGGGGGGTGGCTGTAGCGGTCCGAATCAGACCAAGGCTTTTAGTCGTGCGGGCATGGGGCTCTGTCAGGGCCGCATGTGTGGCCTTACTTTGGCGCAGATCATTGCCGCCGAGCGCAATGTCGACATCGAGCAAGTGGGGTATTACACCATCCGTGCGCCGATCAAGCTGCTTTCCCTGGGGGAGCTGGCTTCGCTTGTGAGCCGTGGGGGCAAGCAGTAGCCTGTCATTTCAACATGAAACTTCAATAGGAGAAGTGATGAGCATTAGCCGATATGAAACAGCCGCGCGCATGAGCCGAGTCGTGGTTCATAACCAGACTGCCTACTTATGCGGCCAGGTCGCAGAGGACCGTAGCGCCGGCATCGCCGAGCAGACACGCACCATGCTGGCTAAGGTCGATGCGCTGCTGGAGTCGGTCGGCAGCAACCGTGAGCAGTTGCTGTCGGCCACCATCTACCTGAAGGATATGAGCCTGTTTGCCGAAATGAACAGTGTATGGGACAGCTGGGTGCCGTCAGGCTTCGCCCCTGCGCGTGCCTGTGTCGAGGCTAAGATGGCCAGCCCAGAGTTGCTGGTAGAAATCTCGGTGATTGCAGCCATTCCTCAGTAGTTTCATCTGCTGCGCGCTGGCTCTTATTCACTTACTGCCTGCTCAGCTTTCAGAGTAAGACCGCGGCGGACACAGTAAGAAAACCGGTTGACCTGTTATGAGGAGGGGCTGTATTACCAGTCAGCCCCTGTTTCTATAGACCATTTCGAATGATCTATCCTGGCCGTTAGTTGCCCTTCGTGAAGGGCAGCAGTCGGTCTAAATGGGTATTTTTATTATCGTTCAAGTCCTTGCTTAAGTTTTGGAGCATGCCTAAGAAGCGAGAGGGAGTCACAGGTTCTATCTTGTAATGATTTATCTGCTGAGCAAGATTCTAAGCCAGCTCCAGGATTTGGAGTTGCGCTGAAGAATGATGAATGCATGGCGCGAAATAAAATTAACCTAAGTTATAAGGTTTCTCGTTGTGATGCTTAAGGACTCCTTGGAGAAAGTCCGGTTTCGAGCTGGGTGAGTTATTTCTTTCATCATCCTGAAGCGCCATCACAAACTATGAGCATTGATATAACCCCTGTTGGCGAGCTTTAAGCGCTTTGACAGTTGCTGGCGGATCTGGTAAAAATGGAGCTTCGAAAGCTTATCTCTCAATCGGCCCGGAAGGCTGATCGATTATCGAAATAATCTAAGATAGGGGGTCCGCCACAAAGTCCATCAAGGAATGTCTGACTATGGCTCTAAAACCTTGGCAGCGTCGTGTTTTTTATGTGAGTTTGTACGAATGTTTCGCGATTGCATTTTCTTCTTTTATATTGGCCTACTTAGCCGGCGGTAAGCCAATTGAATCGACGCCAGTCGCAATATGTATTTCTGTCATCGCCACAACTTGGAATTTTGTCTACAACACCGCATTTGAATACTGGGAGTCTCGACAGCTTATCAAAGCCCGCAGCTTGTTAAGGCGAGCTACCCAGGCGATTGGCTTCGAGGTTGGTTTGATATGCTTCATAATCCCGGTGTACATGTGGTGGTACCAGATTAGCTTCTATAATGCCATTCGAATGGAAATCGCCATTCTGGTGTTTTTCTTAGTCTATTCTTTCTCTTTCAGCTGGTTGTTTGACCGTCTGTTCGGTTTGCCGGTCAGCGCACGTTCGTTAACGGCGAGTTCTACTGAAAATTAGACATGTATGACTATTGGCGAGCTCTGAAAGCACAAAAATCGATTCCAAAACTGAAACGGCGACCTTTGGATTTTGCGGCCTGTAGTTGTGCCGTTTCGCCAATGTTTTGGAAGCGATTTTGCCGTGCAGTCCACATAGGGCGTGGATTTGTACCACGGTCTTGAAACCGTCGATGGGCAACTATCCTAGAGTTCGAATCTCTACGCTTCCGCCATACAAGTGCTTGATTTCATTGATGTTCGCAGCCGCTTGACCCTCAAATGGGAGCGTTTTGGGAACACTTTGGGAATGACAGGCAGAAGAAAGGGGCCCTTGCGGCCCCCTTTATTGGGTTCAGGCCCGCCTGAGCGCCTGGTTCATCCCCCGCATCCCGGCCGTCCTGGCTGACTCACTTCGCGCAATGCTTGAAGATCATTGCCGTCGAGGTATGCCCCATTGCCCTCGATGTGGCATTGGGCGCCTTTGCGCAGAGACTCGCCGACGATCTCGGCGACCTTCCCGAGCAGCGATACGCGGTGCCACTGGTGTGCTCGACCTTCTCGCCTGAGCGCTTGAACCTGAGTGGAGCAGTAGATCTCACGCGCTTTGGCAACTGTCGCCGCGGACGGTGGAATCCCTCAACCCTCAAAGAACCCTGCTCCCAAGAGGGGCGATGGGGAAGGGCTGCCATCACGAAGATGATATTAATTATCACATGCGGATGATTTTCATGTAGATTCCTGCGCCAAGGATTTTTCATGAACAAGGAGTCAGCCCGCGATGCCCCCGTCGATCAACCCTTCCATGACACTCACTCTCGGCCTGTGTGCTTCCGTCTTCTGCCCGTTTTCGCTGGCTGAGGCAGAAACCAAATCCGAGGACAGTGTGCTGGAGCTTGGTTCCACTGATGTGGTCGCTACCAGCTTGGGTAGTACCACTGAGAACAGTGGCTCCTACACTACCGGGAGCATGAGCGCAGCCACGCGCTTGAATCTCTCGATCAAGGAAACACCCCAATCGGTCTCGGTGATATCCCGGCAGCAGCTGGACGATTTCCAGCTCAACACGCTGTCCGAGGCCATGGCCCATGTGACGGGGGTAACGGTTCAGCGAAATGACTCGGAGCGACCTAGCTACTACTCACGTGGTTACGCGATCAATAATTTCCAGATCGATGGAATGCTCAATACGTTCTCGGGGCTTAAGTCCGACTCGGATACCATCATCTACGATCGAATTGAGGTCGTTCGCGGAGCCACTGGACTGACGACAGGCGCTGGTGATCCCTCGGGCACTATCGCAATGGTGCGCAAGCGGCCAACGCATGAGCTGGCGGTCAAGAGCGGTGTCAGTGGGGGCAGCTACGACAACTACTACACCTACCTGGATGTCGGCGGCCCATTAGGCTGGGAGGGGCGGCTGCGCGGTCGCACAGTGTTGGCGTATCGCGACAACAAGTCGTTCATGAATAAATATGCCACCCAGCGTGAGGTGGCGTATGGCGTGCTCGAAGCCGACCTGACCGACAGCACGGTCCTGGCGGTGGGATATGACTATCAGAACAAGCACGTCCAAGGTTCCTCATGGGGTACGGTGCCTTTCTGGAATGCCGATGGCAGTAAAGCCAATCTCCCACGCTCGACCAACCTCAGCGCCCCATGGTCCTCCTGGCCATTGAAAGACCAGACGGTATTCGCAACCCTTGATCAGCGCCTGGGTAACGACTGGCTGATGAAAGTGGCCTACACCCATCGGCAAACCGACAGTGACGGCAAGGTGTACTACGGAGGTAATGGTTTCCCGGAGGCTGATCGCAGTGGCATGCGGGCCTGGTACGCGCATTTTGGTGGGGAGGAGAAGATGGATGCGATCGACTTCAACCTCGCTGGCCCCTTCCAATTGATGGGGCGCAGTCATGACTTCATGATCGGCTACGGCGAGTCAGAACGGCGCAATAGTGAGCCATATCGCCTTGGTCTTCCAGTGCCCCAAGACTACAACAAGATTCCTGACTGGAAGTACATGGGGTCTATCCCCAAGTTCTATGACATCGATACCGGACTGGACAGTTCGCGCTCCTACACCCGTCAGAAAGCGGGTTACATCGCAACACGGCTGAACCCGACAGACCGCCTTCACTTCGTGGTTGGCAGCCGCTACGGCAGTTGGGAAACGGAGCGTCGGGAATGGGACTATGACGACGCCCTGAATGTCGCCGGTCAGTCCACTACCAAGCAGACGCAAAACGATCAGTGGACACCCTACGCTGGTGTGCTCTTTGACCTGAATGACCAGTTCACCGCCTATGTCAGTTATACCGACATTTTTAACCCGCAGACCGTGAGAGACGTCAACAAGCAGTACATCGAACCTATCGTTGGCAAAGTCTATGAGGTAGGTCTCAAGGGCAGTATGTTCGAAGAAAGGCTGAACCTGAGTACTGCCGTGTTCCGCAGTAAACAGGATAACGTGGCGGAACAGGATGACTCGGTGCCGCCCAATGGCAATGAAGTTTTCTACAAAAGCGGCGGTAAAGGTGTAGTCGTTGAAGGTTTCGAAGCTGAAGTCGCGGGCGAGGTGATGACCGATTGGCAGATGAGCCTGGGTTACAGCTACACCCATGCCGCCACAGCCGAGAAAAAGCGAAAGAATACCGAGCAGCCATTGAACCTTGTGCGCTTCTCCAGCACCTACAAGATGAACCCGGCATTGACCGTTGGGGCGAGCCTGGATTGGCAGAGCGACAACTTCAAAATGGCCAACCGCCCAGTGGGGCGCGATGGTGACAGGATCATCACTGCCAAAGACAAGATCGGCCAGAAGGCGTTCTCGGTGGTTGGGCTGATGGCACGCTATCAAATCGATGAACACCTGTCAGCGTCGGTTAACGTGAAGAATCTGTTCGATGAGCATTACTACAACAACGTTGGATTCTACAACGGCGTTTACCAAGGTGAGCCACGGACAATGATGGTCAGCCTGGACTGGAAGTTGTAAGGCTTTGGTGCCGCCGGGCGTGCCGCCTGATGCCTTCGCACGTAGGCGCCTGACAGGGCTCATCGAATGATGGGCCTTTCTCATCTCTACTCAATCGCTTGAAATTGGGACGGTACCATCGTTCCGCACTCCTTCCTCTAATGGGTGATGCAAGCCAAGTCCCGGTGGGCTTGTTGCGCAGATTGCCCACCTTTTTGACCCGCGCCTCCTAAGCGCGGAGGGCATCGCCCACACTGTTCAACTCACGCTCGACGGCGAACGACCGCTCGCGACACGCAAGGCGTCACAGGGCAGGGTGGCTGAATAAGGGCGTTCTCGGCGGATCATGAGGGTTTACATTCAGTGCGTATGATAATAAGGTTTTAATCATACGAGCTGCATGTAATTTACCTTGAGCGTGACTGCCCAAGGGCCTTTCGATAAGGGGAGTCGAGCGTGTTCAGTACCTACCGCGAGTTGTTCCAGGCCAGAGGCGCCAAGGGCTTCGCCTTGGCCGGCCTGCTGGCCCGGTTGCCGTTGCCGATGACCGGTATCGGGATCATCACCATGTTGTCGCAGATCACCGGCAGTTACGGCCTGGCCGGTGCGGTGGCGGCCACCTTCGTGCTGACCTATGCACTGATGTCGCCGCAGATCTCGCGCCTGGTCGACCGCCATGGCCAGGGCCGCTTATTGCCGGCCGCCGCCGGGCTCAGCGTGCTGGGCATCCTTCTGCTGTTGGCTTGCAGCTATTGGCAGTTGGCGGACTGGACCCTGTTCGTCGGGGCCGCGCTCGCCGGCTTCATGCCCAGCATGTCGGCGATGGTGCGCGCGCGCTGGACCGCGATTTACCGCGGCAAGGCGCAACTGAAGACAGCCTACTCGCTGGAAACCGTTCTTGACGAAGTCACCTTCATTGCTGGCCCGCCGATTTCGGTGGGGCTGAGCGTGGCGGTACTTCCGCAGGCCGGTACACTGGTTGCTGCCATCTTCCTGGCCATCGGCGTGTTCGCCTTGGCGGTGCAGGTCGGCACCGAGCCGCCAGTAGAGGCCGATGCCGCCACCGGGCAAGACAGCATGTCGGTGTTCAGGCTGGCCGACGTACGCCTGCTGACCTTGCTAATGGTTGCTATGGGCTTGATCGTCGGTACGGTCGACATCGTCAGCGTGGCATTCGCCGAGCAGATGGACATGCCGGCTGCGGCTAGCGTGGTGCTGTCCTGTTATGCCATCGGCTCCTGTGTCGCGGGGCTGGTGTTCGGTGTCCTGAAACTCGATATCCCGCTACACAAGCTGCTACTGCTGGGTGGGTTGGCGACTGCGGCGACAACCTTGCCGCTGCTGGTGGTGGGAAACATCATCGGGCTGGCCATCGCCGTGCTGGTCGCGGGCCTGTTCTTCGCCCCGACCATGATCGTGGCGATGTCGCTGGTAGAGCGCATCGTGCCCGAAAGCAAGCTGACCGAAGGGATGACCTGGTTGCTCGCCGGTCTCAACGTTGGAGTTGCCGGCGGTGCCGCAGCATCTGGGCAGGTGGTCGATGTGTGGGGTGCCCAGGCCGGATTCAACGTGGCCTTGGCCGCCGGGGCCGCAGTGTTGTTGGTCGCGCTTTGGGGCTACCAGCGCATGCGCGACCGAGCCCGACAGGCGTCGTATTCGCTTTGATCGGCTTCAGGGACCGCCAGGCTTGGGGGCTCGGTCACCGCGCGACGATACGACAGGCTTGTCAGTGCGCCTCGCGCCCAAGACAATGCGTGCAAGCGGTATGAATACTCGTATACGCCCACCCCATGCCGCCAGAACACAAGGAATAGCTGGATGGTTCGCCGCACCCGCGCCGCAATGCAAGAAACCCGAGCCCTGTTACTGGCCACCGCCCGCCAGATGTTCACCGAGCAGGGGTTTGCGCACGCCTCGATGGATGATCTGACCGCCCGGGCGGGCTTGACACGGGGGGCGTTGTATCACCACTTTGGCGACAAGAAGGGGTTGCTGGCAGCCGTCGTCGAGCAGCTCGACGCTGAAATGGACGAGCGCCTGCGTGCCATTACCGAGACCGCCGATAACGCTTTGGACGGCTTCCGCCAGCGCTGCCACGCCTACCTGGAGATGGCGCTGGAGCCCGAGATCCAGCGCATCGTGCTGCGCGACGCCAGAGCGGTGTTGGGTGGCGGCTCGCCTGAGGCCCAGCGGTATTGCATAGAGTCGCTGCGCCAGTTGATCGACAACCTGGTGCTACAGGGCGTTTTCGTCAACGCGCACGCTCAAGCGCTGGCTGCGTTGATCTACGGCAGCTTGGCTGAAGCGGCTGTGTGGATCGCGGAGGCCGAAGACGGCAATGCATGCTTGGCGCAGGCTGGCAAGGCGTTCGACCTGCTGTTGCTCGGGGTGCTAAAGCAGCCAACAGACTCTACGGAGGCGTGAATGCGCGCGACAGTTCCGCCCTGTTGGGAGCCCTGTCCCCCTCAGGGCAGGCTTGGTGCTGCTCAAGGTTTTTCAGTAGCGCTTGCTTGGCTAGGGGCGGGCTCTGTGGAAGAAGACGCGGCAGCATGAAGCTTGTCGGTAATCTGCTTGGCCAAGGCATGGTAAAGCGAGACCGGAGACACCCATCCAGAGATGGCCGCCGCCATCAGTGTCGATGCCAACATGGGAATGGCCAGGTCCGGGCTGTGTGTCAATTCAAGCACGATGACCGAGGCGGTCAGTGGCGAGCGTGTCACACCGGCCAGGTATGCGCCCATGCCGAGTAGTGCGCCTGCCTGGGGATCAACATCGGGCAGCAAGCTCAACAGGGGCGCAAAGGCGGCGCCGATGCTCAGCGAAGGCGAAAAGAGCCCGCCAGGAATCCCGGAAAGATAGGACGCGACGTTGGCCAGAAACTTCCAGAGGAGAAAGCTTGCGTCCGTGATCGGTTGCCCCTCCAGCAATGCTCGCGTTTCTTCGTACCCGGTGCCGAATACATGATTGCCAGAGACGAGCCCCAACGTGGCCAGCAACAAGCCACAGATGGCAGCAAAGCGCACTGGATAGCGTCCGCGTAATGCACAGACCTGGCCGAGTATGCCCTTGTCGGTGGGCAGCACAAGCTTGGCGTAAAAACCACC
Source organism: Pseudomonas sp. BP6 (assembly GCF_017875935.1). NCBI lineage: Bacteria > Pseudomonadati > Pseudomonadota > Gammaproteobacteria > Pseudomonadales > Pseudomonadaceae > Pseudomonas > Pseudomonas sp. BP6. The sequence goes on along the minus strand of NZ_JAGINI010000001.1, from coordinate 3,179,614 downwards.
CAGCAGCCCGCCCAGGACTGCACAGGCAGGCACGACGCTCCAGCCCCAGCCCACCGGCATTCGACCGCTGATTTCTCCAAAATAGGCGTAATGCCCCATCAGCCCCAGCGTGACGACCCCACCGATCAGCACCGCAGTGAGCACCAGGCCGCTGAAACGTTGCTCGAACGTGCGGCTCAACTCCTCAATGGCAAAGACCACCCCCGCTAAAGGTGTATTGAAGGCTGCCGCAATACCCGCGGCGCCTCCGGCGAGCACCAGGCCAGCGATGGTGCGCCGGCCATGCAGGCCTAAACGTCGGCCAAAGGAATAGAGCACAGCGGCGCCGATGTGGACGGTCGGGCCTTCCCGGCCAACCGAACCGCCGACCAGCAGGGCGCCCAACGTCAGGCTCATGCGTGCTGCAGCCACAGGGAGCGAGAGCAATCGGGCGCGCAGCCGGCGAGAGGGCACTTCCAGGGCGGCTATGACTTGGGGAATGCCGCTACCCTTGGCATTTTCAAACCACCGTTGCGTCAGATAAGCCAGGAGCGCGAAACCAAGCGGAGTGATGAGAAGAGGTGACCAGGGTGCCCATTCCAGCAAACGCTTGAACGAAGCGAACGCCGCGTCGGCTAGCCAGGCGAATGCCAGCGCAACCAGCCCCACCAGCAACGCCCCGATCCAGAACGCCAGTCGCTGACGCCATTCTCGCCAGCGTGAACGGCGGGAGAGTGAAGGTGCAGGACGGGTAGGTTCGGGCATGGTCCACACATGGCTGACTTGGAAAGCCGTGAGTATGGCGTGTTTTCCCAGGCAGGCCTACCCGACACAGGTTGTAGTCGTGCCAGGCGTGGCGATCCGTTTGCTCACATGCAACGGATCGCCAGTGCCAGAATGTGGCTAGGAGGCCGAACTTGCTTTGGTAGCAGGTGCTGCCTTACGCATGCTCCACATCCCCCAGGTCAAACCTAGCACGGCCGCGATCAATGACGCGGATAGCACACCGAGTTTCGCTGCCCCGAGTGAGCCAGGGTCGACGAAAGCGAGGTTGGCGATGAAGATCGACATGGTGAAACCGATGCCGGCCAGCAGCCCGACCAGCATGATGCTACGCCAGTTGACCTCGGCGGGAAGCTCGCACCAGCCCAGGCGGACCATCAGCCAGCTAACGCTGACGATGCCCAAGGGCTTTCCTGCGACCAGGGCGACAGCGACGGCGATCATGACCCACTGGGGGCCTTCAGCGGACAGGTCGACACCCGAAAGGCTTACCCCGGCATTGGCCAAGGCAAACACGGGCATGATGCCGTAGGCTACCCAAGGGTGCAGGGTCCCTTGCATACGCACCACCGGCGGCAGCAGTTCGCGCTGGGCCAGGCGCAGCCGTTTCAAAGGATCAATGAGGTCGCTGGCATCTTGCTCAGGCGCCTTGGCGCGCCCCAGCAATTCGCCGGTGAAGCGGGTAATGGCATCCAGCGGGCGCTCACGCATGGGCATTGCGGTGACAGGTGTCATCAGGCCTAGCACAACACCTGCGAGAGTCGGGTGGGCGCCGGTCAACAAGATGCCCAGCCAGACGATCGCGCCAGGAATGACATAGGCGAAGGCTGAACCCACACCGATCTTCTGAAGCCCGATCACCATGAGCAGGCCGATCAGTGCAACGCCGAAACCGGTGTAATCAAGGCCGCCAGAATAGAAGAACGCGATGATCAGGACTGCGATGATGTCATCGATGATTGCCAGGGCGAGGAGGAACACACGTACATTGGACGGGATCGACTTGCCGAGCAGTGCCAGTACGCCCACCGCAAAGGCGATATCCGTCGCCGTTGGCACTGCCCAACCTTGTTGGTCTGCTGGCGCGTGACCAAAACTCAGGTAGAGGAGTGCGGGTACCGCTACGCCGCCGACAGCGGCTGCCATGGGAAGTGTGGCTTGGCGCAGGCTGGACAGTGCGCCCTCGTGGATCTCGCGGCGGATCTCCATGCCCACGACCAGGAAAAAGATGGTCATCAAGCCATCATTGATCCAGAAGTGCAGGGACTGCGAATAGACATGCGAGCCCACGCCGAATGTCAACGGCGTATGCCAAAGGGCTTCATAACTGTCGGCAGCCGGGGAGTTCGCCCAGATCAGTGCAGCGACTGCGGCAATCAACAGAACGATGCCGCTGACCGCTTCAATGTGCAAAAAGCGCTCAAGGTTGGCGAAGGCTCGCTCGGCCAGGTCTTGGGCGCGAGGTAATTCTTTTTTATGCATAGGCGCAGGTGCTCCCGCATGGCGGCCCGACCTGCGCTGTTCTTTAACCTGCCTCACTGCACCGTGCAGCTGGCACCCGTCCGCTAGTCTACCGAATAACCACTCTCAGATGAACAAAAAGCGCCAAACCATTCACTCCAAAGGCATGTCGGTTTGAGATTTTTTCCTGCAGACGTTAGGGTTTGTGGTTATTTCCGAGCACACGAGGCTTGGCAAACGGGAATTTATCCAACTGCTAGCCTTGGTAAATGTCGTCGTGCTCAGGCACGCTGTGCTCATCGCCTTGCAAGGAGAACGGCCGCTATGACTGCAGCCCCCAAACCCAGGAGCACCCTCAATCCACCCGTTTTCTACACCAGTGCGATACTTATCTTTCTGCTGGTCTTGTACGCCACGGCATTTCAGGAGCACGCCCAGACGCTGTTCGAGCAAGTCCAGCGATGGATCATCACCAATGCCAGCTGGTTCTACATTCTTGTTGTAGCGCTGGTGTTGATCAGTGTGGTGTTTCTGGCTGTCAGCCGCTATGGCGACATCAAGCTAGGCCCTGACCACAGTGAGCCGGATTACCGCAAGAGCAGTTGGTTCGCCATGCTGTTCTCGGCGGGTATGGGGATTGGCCTCATGTTCTTCGGCGTGGCCGAACCGGTCATGCATTTCGCCACACCGCCCGTGGGCGATCCTGGCACCGTCGCTGCGGCACGGGAAGCCATGAAAATCACCTTTTTCCACTGGGGCCTGCATGCGTGGGCGATCTATGCCATCGTCGCGCTGATCCTGGCCTACTTCAGCTTCCGCAACGGCCTGCCGTTAACCTTGCGTTCGGCACTCTATCCGCTGATTGGTGAGCGAATCTATGGCCCTATAGGCCATGCCGTCGATGTCTTTGCCATCCTCGGCACGGTGTTCGGTGTGGCGACCTCGCTGGGTTACGGGGTATTGCAGATCAACAGCGGGTTTCATCATGTGTTCGGTTTGCCGGTAAACACTACCGTGCAAGTCATCCTCATCACCGCCACCTGCGCATTGGCGACGCTTTCAGTGGCCAGCGGCCTGGACAAAGGTATTCGCATCCTGTCCGAGCTCAACCTGAGCCTGGCGGTGATTCTGATGCTGTTCGTGCTGCTGCTTGGGCCTACGGTGTTCCTGCTGCAGACCTATGTACAGAATACCGGCGCTTACCTTTCGGATATCGTCAATAAAACCTTCAATCTCTACGCTTACGAGCCCACCGACTGGATCGGTGGCTGGACCTTGCTGTACTGGGGCTGGTGGTTGTCCTGGTCGCCCTTCGTGGGTTTGTTCATCGCACGTATTTCGCGAGGGCGGACCATTCGGGAATTCGTCTGCGGCGTATTGTTCGTACCGGCGGGTTTCACCTTACTGTGGATGACGGTGTTCGGTGACTCGGCAATCCATATGATCCTCAACGATGGTGTAAAGGATCTGGCTACTGTGGTCAGTGAAGACAGTTCCCTCGCCTTGTTCGCTTTCCTGGAGCATTTCCCGTTCTCCAGCATCATTTCGTTGGTCGCGGTGCTTATGGTGGTCGTGTTCTTTGTGACCTCGGCGGACTCTGGTGCGCTGGTCGTGGATATGCTCGCCTCCTCCGGAAAAGGTCATTCACCCCTGTGGCAACGTATCTTCTGGTCAATCTGCATCGGCGCGGTCGCGATCGCGTTGCTGCTGGCGAACGGCCTCAAGGCGCTGCAGACCGCGACCATTGCGAGCGCTCTGCCGTTCGCGGTCATCTTGCTGGTTGCGATTTGGGGCTTGTTCAAGGCGCTGAGTCTTGATGCGACTCGCCGCGGGTTGCGCAATCAAGCGTTGCCAGGCCCACGCCATACCCGCCACCCACACGGCGGCTGGCAGCGGAGGCTGCGCAATATTGCATTGATGCCGCGCCGGGTTCATGTCACCCGCTTTATCGCCGAGGTGGTGAGGCCTGCCTGCGAAGAGGTCGCCCAGGAGTTGCGTAAGCAAGGCTACGAGGTGAGCGTGAATGAGCGCGATGATGGACGGGTATCCCTGGAGCTCTCCCATGCCGGTGAAGGGCGTTTCCTCTACGAGGTGCGGCCACGGGCCTTCAATACGCCAAGCTTCGTCATGCAGGACACCGAAGACGGTGGCGATGCGCGCAAGTATTTCCGTGCGGAAGTGCATCTGCGAGAAGGGGGCCAGGACTACGACATCATGGGGTGGAGCCGCGACGATGTGATTGGTGACATCCTGGATCAGTACGAACGCCACCTGCAATACTTGCACGTGGTGGGCTGAACTGGATTCGGTCCTGCCCTGGCGCAGTCAGGGCAGGGCGGTTCGCCTGCTGTCTAAAGGCGGATTTTCGCAGGCCCAGAAGTCTACTGCAGCAATGCGTTCGCTCGGCGGTCCTAACCAATGGGACAGCGGCTGGCACCCGGTTGTCGTGCAGACCTGATAGTCGCCAGCCTCGGGCGTTCGCCCGGCATGCAAGGGCTGCAGCGGTGGTAGATGACGACGATAGTGCCAAGTGCCGTCGCGCAGTTGAGCGTCGTCCGGAATCTCCATGCCGGCCCCGCTGCCTTTGACCCGTGCCTCTACCAGTACCAGGCCAGCCGGGGTCACTTGATAATCCTCTTCCCAGCGGACCTTTTCGATACTGTGCTGCCACGCGAGGGTAAACTCGTTCAGTGGCAGGCTGACCCAGACCACACCGGCCAGCCCAACGCAAAGGCTGATCATGCGGGGTGTCCAGAAGCCGGTCGGCTTCGCCAGTAGTGCCAACCCAGCACTGCCGCACCCAAAACAAAACCGACCTCATCGCTGATGGGCAGGGCGAGTATCAATGACACGCCAGCAGTGAACGCCAGCAGGCGCTCCCACCAGGGCATGGGGGCACGCAAATGCCCGATCGACGCACACCCCCAAAGGGCAACCGCGAACGCCGCCTTGATCACCATGTACAGCGTGCTGCCCATGCCTTCACCTTGCATCATCAACGCCGGGTCATAGACCGCCATGAAGGGCACAACGAAACCGGCCAAGGCAATGCGCACCGCCCAGAAGCTGATCAACAGGCCTTTTTCCTTGGCAATTGGGGCCGCTGCAAAGCACGCCAATGCCACTGGCGGCGTCAGGTCGGCCAGGATGCCGAAATAGAACACGAACATGTGCGAGACGATCAGCGGGACCCCGAGCTCCAACAGGGCGGGGGCGGCAATGGAGCTGGTGATGATGTAGTTGGGGATGGTCGGGATGCCCATACCCAGTACCAGGCAAGTGAGCATGGTCAACACCAGCGAGAGGAACAGGTTGTCGCGTCCCAGGTCAAGAATGTATCCGGCAAAGGTGGTGGCCAGGCCGGTCAGCGAGATGACGCCGATAATGACACCGACCAGCGCACAGGCAATACCCACCGGTACCGCATGACGGGCACCTTCCGCGAGGGCCATGACGCATGCGTGCAGGGTGGCGCGGCCGCCCTGGACAAAGCAGCACGCAATGGCCAGGCCGGCAATGACCATCAGGATCACCCCGATCCCCATGCGGAAAAAACCTGAACACAGTATCCCGAGTGCAACCCAGAAAGCCGCGCGCAGCCAGGTTTTTTGAGCGCGCAGGATGATCGCCGAGCCTAGGATGACGATGGCAGTCAGGGCCAGGCCGACCATTCCCGAGTACAAAGGTGTTCGCCCGGAAAACAACAGCGCGACCAGGACCATCAGCGGTACGAGCAGGAACCAGCGTTGTCGCAACGCATTCCAGGCACTCGGGCACTGTTCGCGCGGCAAACCATGCAGATGGCTGCGCCGAGCCTCCAGGTGGACCATCCAGTAGACCGAGCCGAAGTACAGCAATGCTGGGATGAGCGCGGCTTTCGCCACCTCGGCGTAGGGCACGTTGATCGTCTCGGCCATGATGAACGCCACGGCGCCCATCACCGGCGGCATCAGCTGGCTGCCCATGCTGGAGGTCGCCTCGACGCCACCGGCAAATGCAGGTTTGTAGCCAAAACGCTTCATCAGCGGAATGGTGAACTGTCCGGTGGTGACGACATTGGCCACCCCCGAGCCGGTAATGGTACCCATCAGTGCCGAGGAGAACACCGACACTTTGGCCGGCCCTCCGCTGCGATGGCCGAACAGCCCCATGGCGAAATCGGTGAACAGACGAATCATGCCCGCCTGCTCGAGAAATGCGCCGAACAGGATGAACAGGTAAATGTAGGTGGCTGAGACATAGGTCGGTGTGCCATACAGCCCCTCGGTGCCGAAGGCCAACTGATTGACGATCTGATCGAGGCCGTAGCCTCGATGCGCGAGTTCGCCTGGCAAGTGTTGGCCAAGCAACCCATAGGCCAGAAACAGGGCGCAAATGATGGGCAACGCTATGCCCATGACGCGCCGCGCGGCTTCAAAGACCAAACCAATAAGCAACAGCCCCACGATCAGGTCACTGGTGGTCAGTTCGCCGGAGCGTTGAATCAGATCCCCTTCGAAGTACCACTGGTATGTGGCCGTCGCCATTCCCGCAAGACCCAGCAGCCAGGCAAGGGGTTGCCACGGCCGACGGTGGCCAACGAATGAATAGCTCAGGTACACCACCAGCAACAGGAACCCCACGTGTATTGCACGCAGTACTTGGGTGGAAATCAGAGGGAAGGCCGCCGTGGCGATCTGGAAAACCGAAAAGACCAGTGCCACGGCAAAAAGCGCGGCAGGCCAGCGATCGGTGCTGGCGTGAAGACCTTGCGCTGTATCACTCATACGCTGCTCCATGGCTCGAGAATGTCATCAGGGGAGCAGGTTTTTCTCCTTGAAGTACCTCTCTGCTCCTGGATGCAGCGGAATGGGCAGGTTCTTGGCGGCATTCTCCGCCTGGATATCTTTCGCTGCAGCGTGGGCCGTGACCAGGCGTGGAAGGTTCTCGAATATCAGCTTGGTCATCTGATAGGCCAGGTCATCGCCGATATCGGCGCGGGTGACGAGGATGTTGTTGATGGCCGCCGTTGATACGTCCGCACTCTGACCATCATAGGTGTTGGCAGGAATGGTGGCGGGTTGGTAGGCGTTGTTGCCAATGCGGGTCACGACCTCGGCAGGGATAGGCACGAACACTACCGGCAAGGTCGCGGCAAGGTCCCGGATAGCTGCTTGACCGAGCCCTGAGGATTGCAGCGTGGCGTCAAGCTGACGGTTCTTGATCAGTTCGACGGACTCCGCATAGGGCAGGTATTCAACTTTTCCCATGTCCTGGTAGGTAAGCCCTGCGGCTTTGAAGATGGCGCGGGCATTCAGCTCGGTGCCGGACTTGGGTGCCCCAACCGATATACGCTTGCCTTTGAGGTCTGACAGGGAGGTGATCCCCGACTCCTTGCTGGCGACGATCTGGATGTAGTTCGGGTAGGTGCCGGCGATGGCGCGGAGTTTCTTCAAGGGCGTTTTGAATCCAGCCTCTGCATCGCCCTTCCAGGCATCTGACACCGAATCCCCCAGCGCGAATGCCAACTCCCCTCGACCGGCTTGCAACAGGTTGAGGTTCTCTACCGAGGCCTTGGTGGCTTGCACCGTGGTCTTGCTGCCTTCGATGCCGTGGCTGTAGATCTGTGAAATGCCTACGCCTACCGGGTAATAGACACCACTGGTACCGCCTGTGAGGATGTTGATGAAGGTTGGTGCGGCCTGGGCAGCCGCGCAGACCGTAAACAAGGTGCTGGCCAATGCCAGGCGAAGGGCTCGGTTCATGGCGTCGTTCTCCGCTTGTTGTTGTTATTCCTGCGCCAGTAAACCTAGAACGAATATGCAGTCCCTGCCCAATTTTATGGCTGATTGGCCGGATGACCTCCGCCTTAGAATCGCCAGAAGACTGGCGAGACCAGTACCAGTACGGTGAGGATTTCGAGCCGTCCAAGCAGCATGCCGATGGTCAGTAACCATTTCGCTGCGTCCGGCAAGGAGGCGAAATTACCTGCAGGACCGATAAGTGTGCCCAGGCCTGGGCCGACGTTGCATACGGCGGTGGCAGCCCCACTCAACGCCGTCATCCAGTCGAGCCCTATCAGAGAGAGGCCAAGGGCGATGATCGCGATGGTGACGGAGAAGAAGAACGAGAACGTCAGCAATGAGCGAACGATCTCTTCATCGATGGGGTGCCCATTGTATTTCTTCGAGATTGTTGCCCGTGGATGGATCAACTGTTTCAGGCTGCTGACAAGCAAGGCAGCGGCCACCTGGAAACGGAATATTTTCAAACCGCCGGCGGTAGAGCCTGAGCACCCGCCGATGAACGTCAGGTAAAAGAACAGCATGATGGCGAAGCTGCCCCAGAGCGTGTAATCACCCACGGCAACGCCCGTGGTGGTCACCACCGAGGTCACATTGACCGCAACGATACGAAACGCATCCCACCAGGCCAGATCGCTGTGCCAGCAGAGCCAGGTTCCGACCGTGAGCCAGACGAAGGCGAGAAAGCCAATGAAACCGCGAACCTGATGGTCCTTGAGCAGGATGCGTCGATGGCCCCGCAGCGTGGCGACATACAGCGTGAAGGGCAGGCTGCCGAGTATCATGATGACCACGGCTACCCAATGCACCGCAGGCTGTCTCCAATGACCCAGAGAGGCATCCGAGGTAGAGAAACCACCGGTTGAAACCAGCGACATCGAATGATTGATGGCTTCGAACGGGGTCATGCCGGCGGCCCACAACGCGCATGTCCCCAATGCTGTCAGGCCCAGGTAGACCAGCAGGATCATCTTGGCTGCCACATGCGAACGCGGCGTCACTTTGTCAGACCAATCCGAAGACTCGGTCTGGAACAGGCGCATGCCGCCCACGCGCAGCAGTGGCAGGATCGCCACGGCCATGCCGATAAAACCAATGCCTCCCAGCCAGTGCAGCAGGGAACGCCATATCAGCAGCCCCGGCGATGCACTGTCCAGGCCGGTCAGCACGGTCGAGCCGGTGGTGGTGATTCCCGACATGGTCTCGAAGAACGCATCCGTGTAACTGATGTGTCGAATGAACACCATTGGCAGCGCCGCGAATGCGCACACGATGACCCAGCTTGCCGTCGTGAGCAGATACATGTCCCTGGTCCGCAGTTGCGGTGTGTCGGGGACGCCGCGGGCTACCATGAGCAGGCCGGCACACAGAACGATCAGGCTCGACCAGACGAATGCACCGAGGTCGTCGCTGCGGTCGTACACCAGCAGCGTCAGCATCGGAATCACCATGCTGACGGCCAACGTGATCAGGAATACACCAATAATGAACGCGATGAAACGCAATGCGGGAAGCGGCATTGAGGGAGCTCGTTGGGACAATGCCGGCAGTATTGCCTGCTCTACGGTAATGTCGAGTAAAAAAGGCGTAAAGTCGTGGCCGGCAGTTTTTTACGCCGCTATCTGGCTCCCGCTCGATAGCTCATTGGGTTGACCTCTCCGAGAGTTCTCGTCTATCGGCTCCGAAGCGGTTGGAAAGGCGGCCTCAAGCACCGCGTGCTCCCTGCTCGCGGCGCTTGTGCGGCACTATCGATAATGCCGCAGAGGGCATGGAAAGCCCTAGGCTCTTTACGAAAAGCCTTGATACTTGTTCATGCTGCGTTGAAAACAGCCTCGGAATGCTCATGTACTCCAGTACAGTCGGGCGCGACCCCGGCCGTTCCTCGGCTGTTTTCGCCTTGCCTGACCTGCGTCTCAAGACTTTTCGTACAGAGCCTAAGGCTTCCTGGATCACTTGATCAGCGACACACCACTGAGCTTCTGCAGCTCGTCAAAATCGATGTCCGCGCAGATCTCGATCACTTTCAGTCCTTCAGGTGTCACTTCCAGTACGGCCAGGTCGGTGTAGATGCGGCTGACGCAAGCAATGCCGGTCAGCGGGTAGGTGCACTCGGGCACCAGCTTGCTTTCGCCGGTCTTGGTCAGGAGGTCCATCATCACGAATACCTGGCGGGCGCCGGTGGCCAGGTCCATTGCGCCGCCTACGGCCGGGATCGAACCTTCGGCACCGGTGTGCCAGTTGGCCAGGTCGCCCTTTACCGACACCTGGAAGGCGCCCAGTACAGCGATGTCCAGGTGGCCGCCACGCATCATCGAGAACGAATCGGCATGGTGGAAGAAAGCACCACCGGTCAGCAGGGTGACGTGCTGCTTGCCGGCGTTGATCAGGTCATCGTCTTCTTCGCCCGGCGCAGGGCTTGGGCCCATGCCCAGCAGGCCATTCTCGCTGTGCAGGAACACTTCCTTGTCGCCCAGGTAGTTGGCCACCAGGGTTGGCGCGCCAATGCCCAGGTTTACGTACGCGCCTTCCTGGATATCTGCGGCCACGCGTTGGGCCATCTCGGTGCGGGAGAGCTTTTTGGTGATGGTCATGGCAGGCCTCAGACAGCTTTGGCAATCGAAGAAGCGGCAGCACCGGTGACGGCGACCACGCGCTGGACGAAGATACCCGGGGTGATGATGTGTTCCGGGTCCAGTTCACCAAGTTCGACGACTTGGTCGACCTGGGCGATGGCGGTCTTGGCAGCCATGGCCATGATCGGGCCGAAGTTGCGTGCGGCCTTGCGGTAGGTCAGGTTGCCCCAACGGTCACCCTTGTGCGCCTTGATCAGTGCGAAGTCGGCGTGCAACGGCATTTCCAGCACGTACATGCGGCCGTCGATCTCACGGGTTTCCTTGCCCTCGGCCAGCAGGGTGCCGTAGCCGGTTGGTGAGAAGAACGCACCAATGCCGGAGCCTGCGGCGCGGATACGCTCGGCCAGGTTGCCCTGCGGCACCACTTCCAGCTCGATCTTGCCGGCCCGGTACAGCTCGTCGAACACGTAGGAGTCGGACTGGCGCGGGAACGAGCAGACCACCTTGCGCACGCTGCCTGCCATGAGCAGGGCGGCCAGGCCGATCTCGCCGTTGCCGGCGTTGTTGCTGATGATGGTCAGGTCGCGGGCACCGGTGGCAATGAGGCCATCGATCAGCTCGGACGGCATGCCAGCCGTGCCGAAGCCACCGACCATGATGGTCGAACCGTCGGTGATCCCTTCCACCGCGCTGGCGATGGACTCGTACGTTTTATTGATCAAGGCGAGCTCCTGGTTGTTCCTGGAGTTGTGGTTGTCGGGCTGGCCGGAGCGCGTGAAGCGATGGGGCCTGTCAGCACTTGATATGGCTTGCTGACTTTCGCTATAGCGTGCCGCAAGATAGGGCAACAGTAGAGAGGGTTTGGCTGAATTTGTGCGATTATCGAACTGTTGTGCGATCTGCGAGCAGTTCTGGAGGCTACTGCACCCGAGTAGTGGGAGCACCTGACCGACCTGGCCGAGCAAGTTGCAGAAGCTGCTGGGGCAGTTCGAAGTCAGCGATGATGGCGAACAAGGCGTCGCTGCCAGAGTAAAGCGCCGCACGGTAAAGCTGTTGTGGCCATGCAGGCTGAAATACCCACCTGCAATGTGACCTGCCGGCCACCTTCCTCAATTACCTGGGGCGATGCGGGCCGCTGGCCGGGCTTGGGGTACGGGCGCGCAACGTGATGGCGCGCTCCAACTACCGGACAGATATAGATGAGAACCGCTTGATTCTGAGATGGGTAGGCCTGAGCTGTGGAGCATGACAGTGGCTCTTGCAGGTCACTGCAAAGTGTCGGGCTTCAGGCTATCCGGCAATTGCCGGATGGCCTCCTCAAGCCGCGCGATCGGCCCAGCGAGTTGATCTGCTTCCTTGTCCTTGCCTTCACCTCTCAGGCGCTCACGCGCAACGCGCAGGTCTAGCAGATTTTTCTGCAACTTCAGTGCAGAGGTTTTGAACGAGTCCATGCTTTTCTCACGCTGTAGGCTTCCGTACCGTTGTAGGAAAAATGGACCGTAGCAGCTCGAATTTGCCTGAGAAACTGATGTTTCATACAGGCAAGACTCATTGCCACGCCATTTCCTACAGATTGCGGTAAACAATCCTACAAACCGTGTTTCAGATCGTGTCCTCCCAGGCAAGCTCAATCTACCGTATTGGCTGGGCTCAAGAGCTTTCGAGGGGCAGCGTACCCGGCGCAGGTACTGCGCAAGCCTGGAGGCGTGTTTAGAAACTTCGTGTATCAATTGCCGGCCCGCGAGCGACACGTGGTCAGCGTCAACCACTGCGGCTGAATCCAGCCCGGCGGCATCCGCGCATCGCATCTGATCCGCTTTTTTTCCATAAACCTGAATCTGTAACCGTATCAGCCCAAGCTCGACAATGTGCCCATTCCCGTATCACAACTGTAGAGGTTCCAATGGGCAAGCTGGCGCTGTTCCTGGGTGGTTTTCTGCTGCTGACCATTCTGATTGGTATTCTTGGCACCATTCCGCCAAGCTGAGTTCAACTGCTTTTTCCCTGCGCGGCCCGTCCACTTCAAGCGACGGGCCCACGCTATTGGCAAATGGCCGGTAGTCTTCCTCGTTGCACTGCTGGATCAGCGGTAGGTGCAAGTCATTCTCAAGTGCAAAAGCCTCGTGTAGTCTCCCGCCGCCGCTTATTCGGCGGTATTTTGCCTTGGAGTCGATAGATTGATGGAATGCAAGAAAGGCACTTCAGCCATGCTGGAGTGGCGTAGGCGTTATCTCGCCGAAGGCCAGCTTGATGAGCCGGGCTATGATCAGGCACTGCGCAATGCCGAGGCGCTTGAGCAAGCCGGGTCAATCAGTACGCAGGAGTGGATCGAGCTGGTCAAGCTGGCCAATTCGGCATTGCTGCTTGTGCGATAAGTCGTTCTTTACGCTGGGAAATCTGTCCACAAAAAACGTGGGTAGGTCTGTGGATAAAGTGCTGCAAGCCAGATCCGCGGCGGGCTCTGTTAAATTGAGCAGAAATTGAACAGTCGTTTCATGGTCTGTTTCAGAGGGGCGAGTCGGCTTGGCGTAGGGCTACCAGCAAGTCACGTACCCGCGCCGGCAACTCGCCGGCAGGGTATACAGCATGCATCTGTGGGTCCTGGCCGCTGCTGGACGTCAGGCGGTACTGCGGACACACCCGGACCAGGCGGCCGACCTTGACCTGTGCTTCGCCGACCCAGGCGGCGAGGCGGGCAATGCCGGCGCCGGCCAGGGTGCTGTGGTAGACAGCGCTTCCTGAGCCCAGGCGGAGCCTGGGCCTGGGGCGCAGGCTGGTGATCTGGCCATCGTGGCAGAAGTGCCAGGCCTTGAGGATGCGTGGCGCGGTATGCAGGATCAAGGTGTGTCCATTCAGGTCTTCCGGGTGTTGCGGTGTGCCAGCCAGGGCCAGATATGCCGGGCTGGCATACAGGTGGCGCTGGTAGGGCCAAAGCGGGTAGCCGATCAGTTCGCTCGATTGCGGGAATGCACCGCGCACCACGAAGTCGAATTTACCTTGCAGCGGGTCAAGGGCTTCGTCGCTGTACTGGACGTCCAGCGTCACTTGGGGGTAGCGGCGGGAAAACTCGGCAAGCACTTGCGGTAGCACATGCTCTCCCAGCAGTTGCGGCGCGGCAAAGCGAATCCAGCCTTGGGCGCTGCCGCTGAGCGCGGCCAGTTCGTCGGCGGCATCGCGTTGCACATCCAGCAAGCGTTCGGCATGCGGCAGCAAGCGCTCGCCGGCCTCGGTCAGGGTGACGGCGTTGGCGTTGCGGTTGAGTAGTTTGCTTCCCGTATTGTCTTCCAGGGTTTGTACAGCACGTGTAACTGTACTGGGTGAACGCCCCAGCGCGCGGGCGGCAGCAACGAAGCTGCGCTTGTGTGCGACGCTGACGAACGCCTGGATTTCCCGCAGCATGTCCAATGCCATTGCCTGCTCCTTGTTGCAGTTATTGCAATATGGCATTTCAACACAAGCGCGCCACTTTGATTAGCCTTGCAGGCGTCTTCACTGCCTGGAACCGCGTCATGATGGATATTGCTGTGCTTTCTGTGTTCGCCTTCGCCGCTGGGTTGATCGACGCCGCGGTGGGTGGTGGCGGGCTGATCCAGATCCCGGCCTTGTTCAACGTGTTGCCCACCGCGCAACCAGCGGCATTGCTCGGCAGCAACAAGCTGGCGTCCGTGTTCGGCACGGCTTTCGCGGCCCGCTCGTTCATCCGTAAAGTGACGCTGGATTGGGGGTTGATCGTACCGGCGGCACTCAGTGCCTTTGTCATGTCGTTCGCGGGGGCCGCCACGGTGTCGCTGGTACCCCCCAGTGTCATGCGCCCGGCAGTGCTGGTGCTGATCGTGCTGATGGCTATCTACACCTTCTGCAAGAAGGACTTCGGCACCTTGCACAAACCTGCGCAGATCGGCCGCAAGGAGCAATGCCTGGCAGTGCTGATCGGCGGCGCTATCGGCTTCTACGATGGCCTGTTCGGCCCCGGCACCGGTAGCTTTCTGATCTTCCTGTTCATCCGCTTCTTTGCCCTGGACTTTCTGCACGCTTCGGCTTCGGCCAAGGTGGTAAACATTGCCACCAACCTGGCGGCGCTGGTGTTCTTCGTGCCGACCGGCAACGTGCTGTACGCCATCGCCTTGCCCATGGCGGTGTGTAACATTCTCGGCGCGCTGACCGGTACCTGGCTGGCGGTACGCAAGGGGGCCGGTTTTGTCCGCGGGCTGTTCCTGGTGCTGTTGTGTGTGCTGATCGCCAAGCTGTCGTGGGACCTGCTGATCGGCTAGTTCAGATCACCAGGCGCTGTGCTTCGGCCTGCTCGACGCGGTTGCGGCCCCGAGCCTTGGCCCGGTACAGAGCCTGGTCGGCACTCGCCAGCAGTTCATCCAGGCCGGGGGCCGGCATGTCTGCGTCGCAGCCTGCCACACCGATACTCACGGTAATCTGCAGGCGCTGGTCGGCCTGCACCACGTGCAGGTCCTGTATGGCGCGGCGCAGGCGTTCGGCGGTGAAGGTGGCCCGCTCTGGCGCAAGTCCCGGCAGCATGACAACGAATTCTTCGCCGCCCAGGCGTGCTAACAGTTCGTCGTTGTGCAACTGGTCCTGCAGGGTGCCGGCGAATTGGCGTAGCACCTGATCACCCACTGCATGGCCGTGGGCATCGTTGATCGACTTGAAGTGATCGACGTCCAGCATCATCAGGGTCAGTGGCAGCGCCTGGGCGTGCTGTTGGCGGCTCTCCAGCAGCGCGTTGGCGCGGCGTGTGAAGGCGCTGCGGGTGAGCACGCCGGTGAGGTGATCGACGGTGGCCTGGTGCGCCAGACGGGCCATGAGGCTACGGTTGGCCTGGCTGACGCAGGCCACCACCAACGGCCCGAGCACCAGCATGGCGATGCCCAGGCGCGCCGACATCAGCGTGGTAACCCCAGGCTCGCTCTGCGGCACGCTGAAGTGCATGAGGTTTTGCGCCACGGCCACGATCAGCGTACTGCCGGCCGTGAGTGTCAGCAGTGACACCAGGAACGGTGAGTAGGTCCAGGCACACCACAGTAACGCGGCAATCGGGAAAGCAATGGCACCCGGGCCACCAAAGGCGATGCTGAATGCCAGCGAGGCCAGCAGCACCAGCAACGGCGCCAGGCGGATGGGTTGCGCGCCGCCACGCATCAAGGCCCGTACCGAGGGCGCAGTGAGCAGTACTGGCAGCACCAGCACGCCGGTCGAGAACTGTTCGCTGAACCAGGCTAGCCAGGTGGCGCGCAACGACTGTTGGAACCACGGTGCGGCCATTGCCGCTGCCATGCTGGCCGCTACCACGGCAGCGGCGGCGCAGGCGGCGAACACGCGGAGTACGCCGTGCGGGCTGCGCATGCGCCGGTGCATGCGTGGCAAGCGCGACAGCAGTTGCCAGAGGGTGACCACCACACCAAGATTGCACAGGTTGAACCACAGCGCCGGCACCCAGGCACTGCCACACAGCAGGTCGGCGCCGACCATGGCCAGCCACACCAGGCTAAAGCCGGTAAACGTGGCTTGACGGGGATAGCGCAGGAGTATGCCGGCCAGTACCGCATTCACTGGCCAAAACAGCGACAGCGATTCGATCGGGCGTGCCAGGATGCCGCCCAGGGTGAGGGCAAAGGTCACGCCAAGTACAACGATATAAGGCAACACGCGCGATTGGGCTGGAAAAACCATGAACTCGACCGGCAAGCGGAAACGAAATCCAGGACAACGCGATGGAGCACCTGGGGCAATTACCCGCAGTGTGTTGGGTCAGGGTGGTTGATGTCAATCTGCCGCGATTGGTTGCGATAATGTCAAATTGCCTCTACTCCTGGCCGCCTTCCTCACAGTCCAAAGAACCACGGCACCATCACGACGGTAACCAGCATCACCAACACGGTGAACGGTACGCCAATCTTGACGAAGTCAGCAAAGCGGTATTGCCCGGGCCCAAGCACGAGCGTGTTGACCGGTGATGACACCGGCGTCATGAACGCCGCCGACGCGGCCAGGGCTACGGTCATGGCGAACGGGTAGGGTGACATGCCCAACTGCGCCGCAGTGCTGACAGCCACCGGTGCCATCAGTACTGCGGTGGCGGTGTTGGAAATGAACAGCCCGATCACTGCAGTGACGGCGAACAGGCAGGCAAGAATGGCGCTG
Source organism: Pseudomonas sp. BP6 (assembly GCF_017875935.1). Lineage (NCBI taxonomy): Bacteria > Pseudomonadati > Pseudomonadota > Gammaproteobacteria > Pseudomonadales > Pseudomonadaceae > Pseudomonas > Pseudomonas sp. BP6. The sequence goes on along the minus strand of NZ_JAGINI010000001.1, from coordinate 3,162,882 downwards.
GGGCCGGCACCACCCAGCACGTTCACCAGCCCACCCACCGCCAGGTCGATGCCGCCGGTTTTCTGCAGCGCCTGGGCGAAGGGCAGCATGCCGACGATCAGCACCAGGCTTTGCCAGTGGATGGCGCGATAAGCACTGTTCATGTCGATGCAACGGCCTGCGCCCATCAGCAGGCAGCCGATCAGCGCAGCAATCACATTGGGTACGGCGCCGCTAACCATTAGCCCGACCATCACTGCCAGGCTGAGTACTGCTTGCGGCGCGCGGGTGCGGGCTGGTGCGACCAGGTCGATCTCGGCGGGCAGGCTCAATACCAGGAAGTCTTTGGGCTTGCTTTGCAACTGGCGCACTGCCTTCCACGGGCCGACCACCAGCAGGGTGTCACCCAGGCGCAGCTTTTCTTCCAGCAGTTGCGCTTCGATAGCTGCCTGATCGCGGCGCAGGCCGACCACATTGAGGCCATAGCGGGTGCGAAACGCCAGTTCGAGGATACTCTTGCCGATCAGTTGCGAGCCTGGCGGCAGCGAGACCTCCGCCATTCCCAAATCCTGGGACTGGTCGATGAAGTAGGCGGCCTTGAAGTGCAACGGTTCCAGTTGCATGGTTTGGCACAGGCTGCGCAGGTCGTCATGCTTGGCGAACAGGTCGAGCAGCAGCACGTCGCCCTGATGCAGCACGGTGCCCGAGTCGGCCGCGATCACGCGCGTGGTGAACTTGTGTTGGCGCTCGATACCGATCACGTTGGCGCCGTGTCTGGTGCGCAGTTGCAGCTCGCCAAGGTTGTGGCCAATCAGCGGCGATTGAGGGCGGATGCGCAGGCGTCGTTCACGGCCGTTGAGCTTGTAGTCCAGTACCAGGTCCAGCAAGGTGCGGCGGCTTTCCACCCGGCCGTCCTTGCGCACTTCACCGTTGAGCCAGTGCCGGGTCAGCAGCATGTAGCCAATGCCCAGCACCAGTACCACCAGGCCGAACGGGGTAAAGCTGAAGAAGCTGAACCCCGCTTCGCCATGGCGGACCAGCTCGCTGTGCACCACCACGTTGGGCGGTGTGGCGACCAGGCTGAGCATGCCACTGATGAGGCCGGCAAAAGCCAGTGGCATCATCAGGCGGCTGGGTGAGAGCTGCATGCGCGCAGCGATGCTCAGCACCACCGGGATGAAAATGGCCACCACGCCGGTGGAGCTCATTATCGATCCCAGCCCGGCCACCGCCACCATCAGCAGTACCAGCAGGCGTGCTTCGCTATTGCCGGCCCGCTCGCTCATCCATTCGCCGATGCGATAGGCAATGCCGGTGCGCACCAAGCCTTCGCCAATCACGAACAGGGCGGCGATCAGCACCACGTTGGGGTCACTGAATCCGGCCAGGGCCTGTTCTACGGTAAGGATGCCGAGTAGTGGCAGGGCGAGAATCACCAACAGCGCAACCACGTCCATGCGTGGGCGGTTGATGACGAACAGGGTAATCACGAGGGCCAGCAGGCCGAGGACCCAGAGCAACTCATGGTTCATGGGGAGGGGGTGTTCCTTCACACGGGGGCACGATAGACAGTAGCAGTCAGTGTGCCAGCTTGCAGTGAAGGGGGTGTTGATGTGCTGCAACAAAAAGGGCCGCTATGCGGCCCTTCGGTCACGGGCTCAGTGACGGTGGCGGCGGTGCTTCTTGCTGCCGCGGTTGTCGTCGCCCAGATGGTTGCCGAGGGCTCCACCGGCCGCGCCGCCCAGGCCGGCACCCACGGTCGAACCGGTCTTGCCGCCTACTGCGCCGCCCAGCAGCGAGCCACCGGCCGAGCCCAAGCCACCGCCGATGGCGGCTTCGGTACGGTTGCCCTTGCGTGCACCGACCGCGCTGCCGGCTGCGCCGCCAACGCCGGCACCGATGGCTGCGCCGGTCTTGCCGCCGAGCTGTTGGCCAACAACGTTGCCCAGGACACCCCCCAGACCGCCGCCAATGGCGGCAGTACCGTCACCGGCGAAAGCGCCCTGGCACAGCAGCAGGCCGAGGGCAAGGGAAGGCAGAGTCAGACGCATGATACGAACCTCAAAGGAATCATCAGGATAAGTCGCCGCGCAACGGGCGGCAGGTCAGGGCTGAAAGGACGCTTCAGCGGTAGTAGCGGTCACCGCGGTATTGCCGATCATCGTCGTCGCGGTCATGGCGATGGTGGTGGCGATGGTCACGGTCGCGGTCACGCCAGCCGTCGTCATCATGGTAGCGATGGCTATGGCAGCCTGCGGTCAGCAGGACAACAGCAACCAGAGAAAGGCTTGCAAGACGCGTGAGCACGATATAGGTCCTTGATCCGCATAGGTTTACGGGGCACCTTCTAAGACTGGGGTCGATCGATTTGGTTTCCCGGACGGGCAAAAAAATTGTGCTTCACGCGATCAGCGCCAAGGCGCCCGCCTGAAAAACGGGCTATGGCGCTGACCGGCATCGATCAGTCCTGGCGTATCAACGCTTTCCAAGCGTACCTGGCCGGCGGCAAGTTGCTCTGCAATGGCTTGCCTTGACCAAGGCGTGTTGAGTCAGGATGCCGGTTGAATCGCCAGCACCACGCCATTGGTGATCTGTACCAGCACGTAGTGCTTGTCCATGCGCACCCAGTGGCTTTCCTTTTCCGGCTCGGGCAGGCCTTTGGCTTTCCAGTCCTTGATGGCCTGGTCATCGCGTTTGTACTGGTCCGGGGCCTTGTCGCCGACGTTCAGTTCGCGGTTGTGGGTTTCGGGGGCGGTGATGCTTTCTTCGCTGGAGGGGGCGGCGCTGACGCTCAGAGGCAGGCAAGGCAGGGCGGCGAGTAGCAGATAGTGCAGTTTCATGATGCGTTCCTTGTGACGGCATGTCTTATCTGCGACAGCGGCAAGTGCCTGGCAATTCACTCGGGATGCCTGCCAGTGCTAGAGTCGCCTTCTTTTTCGCGACCCCGAGGATGGAACATGCGTGCGATTCTGCCGTTGGCTGCGGTGCTGATGCTGGCCGGTTGCGCTTCTGCGACCATGGAAACCGCGCGTGGCGGCAAGCCGACTGCGCAGCTCGACTCGCACAAGGCACCAGCGCTGGTTGCCCAGTGCATCCAGTTCAGTTGGCAGGAAGAGCAGGTGTTCGGTGATGACGCCAGCGGCTACCTGGAACAGCGCAAGCAGGGCGGGTTCACCGTGTATACCCGTGAGGCCGAAGCGTTCGTGGACGTTTACCCGCAGTCGGGCGGGACGCGTGTGGATTACTACGCGAAGCAGAACGACGGCGTGGCCCTGCAACGCCGGGCGGCTGCTGCAACCTGCCTGTAACGGCTGGCGCCTGTGCTGGCTTTATCACCACTCCTGCAAGGGCCCGCCTATTCAGGGTAATGAGCAAGGCAGTTGTTGCCACAGCAGAGGGCGCGCGGGCTTTACACTTTTTATCAAGACAGTTGTGTTGCAGGGGGCGCGGTGACGGCTAGCATAAGGCGCTTCCACACAAGGACGACTCCATGGACCGCTCACTGCAACTCAACCGCATCAGCTGGGATGAACGTGCCCCGTTGCACGCTGCTTCGAAGGACTACGAAGTCGAACGCCTGGTCCAGCAACACGGGCACTTGTCCGAAACCGTACGCTTCGACCTGCCACTGCTCGGCGACATCGACGGGCTTGAGACGGTCCATTTGCAGTGCCACATCGGCACCGACACCCTCTCGCTGGCGCGCCTTGGCGCCAAGGTTTGCGGCCTGGATTATTCCAAGGCCTCGCTAGCCGAGGCACGGGCTTTGGCCGAGCGTTGCGCGCAGCCCATCTCGTATGTCGAGGCTGACGTCTATGCCGCCGACAAGGTACTGCCGGCGGGTACTTTCGACCTGGTCTACACCGGTATTGGCGCGCTCTGCTGGTTGCCTCGCATCGAGCCGTGGGCGCGCACCGTCGCGGCACTGCTTAAACCGGGCGGGCGGCTGTTCCTGCGCGACGGGCACCCGATGCTGATGGCCGTCAACGAAGACCATCAGGATCGCCTGCAGCTCGAATATCCGTACTTCGAGCACGAATCGCCGACGGTGTGGCACACCGACCAGACCTACGTCGAAACCGATCAGCGCCTGGCCCACACCGAAACCCACGAATGGAACCACGGCCTGGGCGAAGTGATCACTGCCTTGCTGGCCCACGGCCTGCAGTTGACTGCGCTGGTCGAGCACCAGAGCATCCCCTGGGAGGCGCTGCCGGGGCAGATGGTCAAGGGCGAAGACGGTGAATATCGCCTGCGCGAGCAACCGGCGCGCCTTCCCCTGAGTTACACCTTGGTCGCCGTCAAAGCCTGATCAGGACAGGAAGCCACCGTCGACATTGAGCGTGGTGCCGGTGGTGTAACTGGAGGCATCGCTGGCCAGGTACAGCACCGCGCCCGCCATTTCCTTGGGGTCGGCCACGCGCTTGAGCGGGATCTGCTGCAAGGCGGCATTGAGGATGGCTTCGTTCTTCACCAGTGCCGAAGCGAACTTGGTGTCGGTCAGCCCCGGCAGTAGCGCGTTGCAGCGAATACCGAACGGCGCACACTCCTTGGCGAACACCTTGGTCATGTTGATGACCGCCGCCTTGGTCACCGAATAGATGCCTTGGAACAGCCCGGGCGAAACTCCGTTGATCGACGCCACGTTGATGATGCTGCCGCCGCCGTTCTCGCGCATCAGCTTGCCAGCCTCCACCGACATGAAGAAGTAACCACGGATGTTCACGTCCACGGTCTTCTGGAACGCCCCTGGGTCAGTGTCCAGCACATTACAGAATTGCGGGTTGGTGGCTGCATTGTTGACCAGCACGTCCAGTCGCCCGAACTGTTCGCGAATGCCGGCGAACACCTGCTGAATCTGTTCCAGCTCACCAATGTGGCAGGCCACAGCCGTGGCCTTGCCGCCGGCGGCAATGATGGCGTCGGCCACCTGCTGGCACCCTTCAAGCTTGCGGCTGGAAACAATCACATGGGCCCCTTGCTGCGCGAGCAAGTGGGCGATGGCCTCGCCGATGCCTCGGCTGGCGCCGGAAACAAAGGCAATCTTGCCGTCGAGGTCGAACAGGTGGGTCTTGGACATGCTGTTTTCCTTGTTATCCGTCGTCGTGGGCAGTGCTCAGAAGCTGGACTTGGCGATGACCTGCAAGGTCATTTGTTCCAGCAAACGGTTCATGTGAATGAACTGGGCGAAACGCTTGTCCTGGGTCTGGCCGTGGTAGTAGCGGTAGTAGATTTGCTGAACGATCCCTGCCAGGCGGAACAGGCCATAGCAATAGTAGTAATCGAAGTTGTCCAGGCGGATGCCGGAGCGCTCGGCGTAGTAATCGACGAACTGGCGGCGGCTGAGCATGCCCGGCGCGTTGCTTGGCTGGCGGCGCATCAGTTGCACTGGCGCCGGGTCGCCGGCTTCGATCCAGTAGGCCAGGCAGTTGCCCAGGTCCATGAGTGGGTCGCCCAGGGTGGCCATCTCCCAGTCCAGCACACCGATGATGCGCATGGGGTTGTCAGCATCCAGGATCACGTTGTCGAAACGGTAGTCGTTGTGCACGATGCCTGGGCGCGGGTGGTCGGCGGGCATTTTGTCGTGCAGCCAGGCGGTTACTTTTTCCCAGCGTGGTGCATCCGGTGTCAGGGCTTTTTCATAACGGCTGGTCCAGCCCTCGATCTGGCGCTGCACGTAGCCCTCCGGCTTGCCCAGGTCGGCCAGGCCGCAGGCGGTGTAGTCCACTTGGTGCAACTCGACCAGGCGGTCGATGAAGCTTTTGCACAGGGCTTCGGTCCGGCTGGCGTCCAGGTTCAGTTCGGCCGGGATGTCCGAGCGCAGGATGATGCCCTTGACCCGTTCCATCACATAGAATTCGCCGCCGATCAGGCGGGTGTCGGTGCAGTGTGCGTAGGCCTTGGGGCAATAGGGGAAGCCACTGTTGAGCTGGTTGAGGATGCGGAACTCACGACCCATGTCGTGGGCCGACTTGGCCTTTTGACCGAAGGGAGGTCGGCGCAGCACGAAGTCGCGATCCGGGTAGCTGACCAGATAAGTGAGGTTGGAGGCGCCGCCAGGGAACTGGCTGATGCTCGGCAGGCCGTGCAGGCCGGGGATATTGGCTTTGAAGTAAGGGTCGATGACGGCCGCGTCGAGTTCTTCGCCGGGGCGTACCTGGGTGGACTGGTCGGTGAGCGTCATGCGTCTTCCTTATTCTCGATAGCAAGTACTATTGGGTAATCTAATGGTCCGCCGAGGTTGGAACAATCGTGCCATATGCCATATAGGTGAGGGTGTTGCTGGTGGATCACTGCACCGAATGCAGGCCAAAAAAAACCGAAGCCTGGCAGGCTTCGGTTTTTTGATCATCCGGTACTCCCAGCCCTCAGGACGGGAACAGTTCGCTGAGTTTCATCGACAGCATCATGTCGCCCTCAACCCGCAGCTTGCCGCCCATGAAGGCCTGCATGCCGTCGGTTTCGCCGCTGACGATACCCTTCAGCGTTTCGGCGTCCATCACCAGGGTGCAGTTGGCATCCGGGTTTTCGCCTTCCTGCAGGTCGCAGGTGCCGTCCTTGACGATCAGCGCGTAGTGCTTGTCTTCGTCGGTGATGTTGAAGCCGAACACCAGGTCCAGGCCGGCGGCAGCGGATGGGTTGAATTTCTCTTGCATCTTTTTGACGGCATCAGCTACGGAGGTCATGGCGCATTCCTTATAGAGTGATTTACACGTCCCCGCAGGGACACAACAAGTCGGGCTTATCGGTAGGTGACAAGCTCCGGCGCCCTCAACAGCTGCACATGGGCCTGGCTGTTGAAGGAAGTCAGTGCCACGTCGCGGCCGCGAAACTTCAGCTGGCTGAGCGACGTGTTGATGATCTGCCAGTTCAGCGCGAACGCCTGGCTGGGGGTAATACCGGTAACCAGGTGGAGCAGGGCGGCAATGGTGCCACCCGAGGTGAAGATAGCAACATGATCGCCGCTGCCGGCGCTGTCCAGCACGCGTTGCAGGCCCCCTTGTACGCGTGACGTAAACGAATGCCAGGTTTCCAGGCCATTATCGGCATGCTCGCCATCGTGCCAGCGCTGCACCATCAACGCGAACAGACGCTGAAACTCGCTGCGGTGCTGTGCGGCATTGCGCAGCACATGCAGGGCATCGGGCTCCTCCGGCAGCAGGTCGGGCAATAGGGCACGGATCACACCGTCGGCATCGAACTCATTGAATGCGGCGTCGGTCTCAACCGCCGGCACCGGGCAGCCGTTGGCGTGCAGCGCCTGCAGCGCCAGCCGAGCGGTATCCTGCTGGCGGCGCAGGTCGCCAGCCACGCAGCGGTCCAGCCGCACGCCCAACTGGGCCAGGTGTTCACCCAAGGCCTGGCTCTGGCGCACGCCCACGGGCGAGAGGACGTCGTAGTCATCGGCACCGAAGGAGGCTTGGCCATGTCGAATCAGGTAGAGATTGCCCACGGAAGGTTCCGGCCTGTTGGAGGTTGCTGCGAGGTTAGGATGCGGCACACGGGCTGTCAACGAAAAAACATACAAGCGTTTGAAAAGGTTGTTTGAAAGATGTTGCCAGCGTTTACACCGGCTGGCAGCTCTACAGGCGCAACGGTATGCTTGCAACAGTGACGCGCCGTAGTGGCGCAGGCATTTAAGGAGTCAACGTGGAGTTTCTTGCCGAATACGCAAGCTTTCTCGCCAAAACCGCCACCCTGGTCATCGCCATCCTGGTGGTGCTGTCTGCCATCGCCGGGCTGCGTGGCAAAGGTCGGCGCAAATCGGGCGGGCAATTACAGGTCACCCGCCTGAACGATTTTTACAAGGACCTGCGTGAGCGCCTGGAGTCCGGCCTGCTCGACAAGGCCCAGCTCAAAGCACTGCGCAAGCGGCAGGCGAAGGCAGAAAAGCAGCAGAAGAAGGGCAAGGCCGAGTCCGAGGACAAGAGCCGGGTATTCGTGCTGGATTTCGATGGCGACATCAAAGCCTCGGCCACCGAAAGCCTGCGCAACGAAATCACCGCACTGCTGACGCTCGCCACCGCGCGTGACGAAGTGGTACTGCGCCTGGAAAGCGGCGGTGGCCTGGTGCACAGTTACGGCTTGGCTGCATCGCAACTGGCGCGTATTCGTCAGGCGGGCATCCCGTTGACCGTGTGCATCGACAAGGTGGCTGCCAGCGGTGGCTACATGATGGCCTGCATCGGCGAGAAGATCGTCAGTGCCCCATTCGCCGTACTGGGGTCTATTGGCGTGGTGGCGCAGTTGCCCAACGTCAACCGCCTGCTGAAAAAGCACGACATCGACTTCGAAGTGCTGACTGCTGGTGAATACAAGCGCACCCTGACCGTCTTTGGCGAAAACACCGAGAAGGGCCGGGAGAAGTTCCAGGAGGACCTGGACATCACTCACCAGTTGTTCAAGGATTTCGTCTCCCGCTATCGTCCGCAACTGCACATCGACGAAGTCGCCACTGGCGAAGTCTGGCTGGGCGTGGCGGCGCTCAATCGCAAGCTGGTGGACGAGCTGCAGACCAGTGACGAGTACCTGAGCGAACGCGCACGCAACGCCAACCTGTTCCACCTGCACTATGCCCAACGCAAGAGCCTGCAGGAGCGTATTGGCATGGCCGCCAGCGGTACAGTGGAGAACACGGTGCTGGGCTTGTGGAGCAAACTCAGCCGCCTGCGCTAACACCTTGAACCTGTTGAAATTTTTTTTCGTTCAGGGGGTTGCAAGGTTAAAAGAATGAAGACATAATGGCGCCCATCGAAACGCAGCAAACTTTGAAAAAGGTTCAGTGTTTCAAGGAGATAGCAAAGCGCAAGCAGCTAGATCCGACCTTTGAGGCCGAGTAGCAAAGTGGTTATGCTCCGGATTGCAAATCCGTCTACGCCGGTTCGATTCCGACCTCGGCCTCCACCATTCGAAAGCCCCGCAGATTAACGTCTGCGGGGTTTTTCTTTATGGGTCGAAAAAACCAAGAGCTCGGTAACTTTTGGCATGGAGTTCCGAAACCTCTTAGCCAACCTTGAGTCGCAGTACTGCGTGATCAGGGCCGGCGTGCTGGGGGCCATTATGTCTAGTCAAACACTGAGCGCAGCTGCTTGAACCCGTAGATGTTGGCGGATGACCCGGTCCGGCTTGCGCTCGTCGTGTTGTTGTTCGGTCACTTCGTGGTTCTTGCGTGCAGGCGCCGCCTTTGCCGGGGACGCGTTATCGTTGAATTAGCGGTGATATGCTTCGCCGCTTACCAAACAGGGAGGGTGGTAATGAAACTGCGGGAGGGGCACAAGGCGTTTCAGGAATGGTTCACGCCGAGGCGGCGTAGGCGAGCGGGCGGAATCTTACTCGCCATCTGGGCTGTCGGCATCTTCATCTACCCTGGCCAGCACTGGATCTATGTATTGACGCCAGGGATCATGTGGTTCTTGAGCGCATGGCCGCCGGAGCTTCACGACAAGCGCTGAGTCTCTGGCGGGGCTGCTGAATAGCCGATTGTCCGATTCAGCTCACAGATGAGTCAGACGAATTTGCGTAAAACTGCACGTTCGCTATGGTGGCAATAAACCACCTGACTACAACTAAAGTCGTAGGAGCGCCTCATGAGAATACGCGGTGATGTTTTCTGGGCCTGGGCTGACCCGACGCTTCATCACCGAACTCACGACGAGACACTCGACGATGGGACATACATTGATGTCCAGACGCGGCTGTCGCGGACAGGCAACACGCAGATGTTCATCGGGGTGTACGCCCCAGGCGGCATGGCTATCCATGAAGAGACCTTCGATTCTCGCCCTGGCGAGTCGATGACCAGGGCTTTGGCGTGGGGCGTTGGTCGGGCCCGACGTGTCGCCACTGAAGGTGCGCCTGCCGTAGGCGTTCTGGCTGCCTCGAAATAGCGGCCAGGCGCGCAGCGCCGGAGGTCGAGCGGTGACTTACTGTCATCAGCGAAGACGCAGTGCATGAAACCCCTGCGTCTCCAGACTTCCAGCAAGCCGGCAGGGAAGGCTTCATCGGCCTGGCCCGTTATCCTCGCTGGCCAGCGCCTTCTCTTTTGGACTTTTTCATCAAGTAGTCGCTGACATAGCGCACCGTGTTTTCCAAGGCCTGCGTCATGTCGGGATGGGTAAACGCGTACTTGCGCTCCAATTGCCTGCTGTTTCCCATGTCGAAGCGCTGCGTCTGAATAAAGTTCAAGGACTCGGCGCTGATCGCCAAGCGGGTCGCCAGTCCTGGAATCGTCAATATCGACCTGAGCAACCCTATGGGTACATGGCGGCGGGGGGCCTTGACCTTTAGCGTGTCTGCGATCTGCAAAAGCATTCCCTGCAAGTTCGGTGTTCGCTCATACAGCGCCAGAACTTGCCGGTTGGCCATGGAGGGGTCGAACGCCACGCAAGTTATCATGTTCACCAGATAATCGACGCTGACCAATGGCAACCAGTGACTGGCGGAACCGGGAACAGCTTTGAACCGGCCTTGTGCCAGATTGCGAATGAGTTCGGCAAGCGGTTGTCCGTCCAGGATATGCCCGTTCTCGCTGTGGCCGCACACCGTAGCAGGGTGAACAATCGTGTAATCCGCATCCGCGTCTTGCATATAGCGGATGACTGCAAAATGGGACTCGAGTTTGCTGCCTTCGTAGCCGCCTACACGGGCGTAGACCGCGGGCCAGTTTGTGTTTTCAGGGCACTGAATATCAACCCCGATACTGGCAAGGTGGTTGAGGTTTTGCAGCATGAAGCCGCCTACCATGAGCAATCGGATGCGCTGGTCGGCCGCAAGCCTGGCCACTCTCAAAGCACCTTGGACATTGACTGTGCGGGCGCGTTCCGGTGTCAGCCCCCAGGAAAATTCCGCCGCGAGATGGAAAAATACAGCGGCCGAAGTGACGCATTCTTTGTCTGATTTGCTGAGGCCAAGCCCCTCCTGGCTGATATCGCCTTCAACGGCATGGATATACTCAGGGTTACCCCCCAGTTGGCCTACCTGCTCCTTGAGGCGCTCGATGTTGCCGGGGCTGCGCATCAGCACCCAGGTCTTGTGTCCTTGCGCAGTAAGACCGGCCAGCAAGTGTTGCCCCACAAAGCCGCTGCCGCCGGTGACAAAGCATTCCACACTCATGTTTGAATCCTTGTTTGGATGATGGGCGCAGGCTAAGGTGTAGAGCCTGCTCTACAGTCAAGGATTTTTAACGTGAATATTGGAGAGTTGGAGCGCCGGAGTGGGCTCAGCCGCCATGCATTGCGCTATTACGAACAGCTCGGGCTTATCGAGCCACACCGACAAGCCAACAACTACCGCAGTTACAGTGAACAGACCGTTGTTGACTTGGCCTTCATACAGAGCGCCCAGAGCGGGGGCTTTTCACTTGCTGAGATCGGGGGCATCCTTGCGGCCAGGCGGGGTAACACGATCGACTGCGCGCAAGGCGCCGCCTTGGTCGCCGCCAAGATGGCCGAGATTCAAACGAAGATCACCACGCTACAAGCCGCTTATGTTTTTCTGGACGCGGAGCGTGCGAAGCTTGAAGCCAGTGCAATTGCCAATGGGCAGATGATTCCTTGACGTCCTGTCCATGACCCTTTTCGATCGAGCATCAGCCTTCAGGTAAGGTTACACCGCAGATAAACTCATGCGTCCCCAAGCGGTGCGAGCCGAATTCCACCACGTAGCCATCTCCTCTGCGCTCCGCCTCTGCCATGGCCGTTTTCTGGTCAGCATAAACGTCGACGAAATGCCATGGATGTCGGTCTCTCAGGACCCCCCATCCGATTACCCAGCCTTCCCGCGAAGGGTCCGGCGGCAGGTGCTTCGCCAAGCTTCGAATGGACATACCTAGCTCCTCAATATGCACAGGCTCGCCATTGCAGGCTGAGCACTTTTCTTGAACCTCACCTCGCGGGCGTCGGTCTTTAGCATGAAGGATGAGTGATATTTCCAGGTTTGCTGATCAAATATTGAAATGTTCGTAGTCTATGGTTGAACGCAAGCCAATTTCACCAGCGAGGGAGTGAGGAAATGGATTATTCCAGCATGGTTGAATCGTTGGACAAGATGTTGAAAGCAACGGCTGCAGCCAAAGGCTGCCTCCAGCCGTCAGATGCAAAGTGTCACCCATACCTCCGTAGCCATTCATCCGCGACGTCACCCATGGTTGATGGGGTGCCACTTTTGATCCAAAGCATGAATCCACGGTCGAACTTGAATGCCGCCCCGCACTCGCTGAGCAGAAACTGACGAACCTTCTGCGTGTTACGGTAATGCTTGTCCAGTGGAGTCGTACGGGTAATCGGCCCAGCGTGCCAGTCGACGGTCATGGTCTGTTCCTTGACTATTGAGAAGGCAAAAGCCCGTAGGTGGTCATCTACGGGCTTTGCGATGGTTTCAAATAATCTGGGTCGGCCTGTCAGCCTTCGAACTGTATCACCATCCGGCCTTTGATCTTGCCCTCGAGCATCTCGTCAAAGATCTGGTTGATATCCTCGATCGGTCGCAGCGTCACCTTGGGCACCACTTTGCCTTCAGCGGCGAACTGGAAGGCTTCCTGCAGGTCCTGGCGTGTACCTACCAGCGAGCCCACTACTTCGATCCCATCAAGCACCAGGCGGGGAATATTCAGGTCCATGGACTCCGACGGAAGCCCGACGGCCACCAGTCGCCCGCCAGCGCGCAAGGCATCGACGGCCGAGTTGAACGCGCCTTTGGCCACGGCAGTCACGACGGCAGCATGTGCGCCACCGGTCTTGGCCTGGATGACCTTCGCGGCGTCTTCGTTGAGCGGGTTGACGACCAGATCCGCGCCCATCTCGCTGGCGAAGCGCAGTTGCTCTTCGTTGACGTCGATGGCGATGACTTTGGCGTTGAACACGTTCTTGGCATATTGCAGGGCCAGGTTGCCCAGACCGCCGAGCCCGTAGATGGCGATCCATTGGCCGGCGCGAACGTTGGAGATCTTCACTGCCTTGTAGGTCGTGACGCCAGCGCAGGTGATGCTGCTGGCGGCAGCGGAGTCGAGGCCGTCGGGTACTTTAACCGAGTAGTCGGCCTTGACGATGCAGGCCTCGGCCATGCCGCCGTCCACGGTGTAGCCGGAATTCTTCACGTCGCGGCACAGGGTTTCGTTGCCGCTGTTGCAATATTCGCAGTGTCCGCAGCCCTGATAGAACCAGGCAACGCTGGCACGGTCGCCTGGCTTGAGCGAGGTGACGCCCGGGCCAACTTCCTGGACGACACCAATACCTTCGTGGCCCAGTACTACACCGGTCTTGTCACCAAAGTCGCCATTTTTCACGTGCAGGTCGGTATGGCACACCCCGCAGCACTGCATCTTCAGCAGCGCTTCGCCGTGTTCGAGAGGGCGCAGGGTTTTCTCTACCACGTCCACGCGACGGCCAGGTGCAACGACAGCAGCTTTCATAAGAGCCTCCGTGTATATCCGATGTGAGCTTGGGTTATCGCCGGGACAGCATAGACCTTGCCTGGCCAGGCAAAACTGCTTCAGGTCATGGTCGTGGTGGACGCGCCCATAAAATGCCTGCGTAGGCCTGACTGGCATGTGCGGAAAAAAGAAAAGCCCGCGGCAATGATGCGGCGGGCTGCAAGAACGTACGGAGCAGGGTCAGTGTGCCCATCCGGATGTCGGCATTTCGTGAAAACCATAAAAAAGCCCGCCATAAAGGGCGGGCAAAAGACGTTTGAAGGGAGAGCCTGCAGGCTGCGCCGTGCCGGTTAACCCAGGATTAAGCGACAATGCATTGACCCGGCACCCTGATCAGCCTATACAGGCCTGCCATTATCCCAGGAGCCAGCATGCGCGACGAAGACGACCTGCACGAACCCGAGCACGATCACCTGCTCGACCACGAATTTCTCTACGACGACGTGGAGCCCGAGGCAGATGCCCAGGGCGCCGAGGATGAAGTGGAGGAAGACGAGGAAACGCTGGATGATCTCGATGATGAAGAGCGCGATCACCCAGCCTGGTTCGACGACTGCGACGACTGACTCAGCGACCGTCCACCGAGAACCGTCCGGGCCCGCTTACCGCCAGTAGCAGCAGGCCGCCCATGATGCTGAGGTTTTTCAGAAACTGGGTCATGTTGGTGCTGCGCTCGGGGTCGACCATGTTCCAGAACGGGTGGCCAAGCAGCGCCGTGCCCAGTACGAACAGCGCGAACAGGAACGCCAGTGGCCGCGTGTAGAAACCGAGGATCAACAGGATTGCGACGACGAACTCCATGATAACAGCAATCCCTGCTGCCAGCATCGGGGCAGGGGCGCCGAGCGAGGTCATGTAGCCTACCGTGCCTTCGAAGCCGGTCAGCTTGGCCCAGCCAGACAAGACGAACAGGATCATCAGCAGTATGCGGGCGATCAGGATAATGATGTCGCGTTGACCATCGAACAGGGAGTAGCGCATGGCGGCGTTCCAGTGGACGGGTACAAGCTCCACTTTAGCAGCTGCGCAAGACATTGCCGTCAGGCAGCAAAAAGGCGCCGCAAGGGCGCCTTTTCAACGAAGTTTGGTGCGAGTGGCGGGACTCGAACCCGCAAGGCTCACGCCGACAGATTTTAAGTCTGCTGTGTATACCAATTCCACCACACTCGCACGCTTGAAGGGGTCGCAACGACCAGCTCGCTTCTAGGCAGAAGGGCTTCGCAATCAAGCGCGCTTTATAACCCATTGTTATAGTTGAGTCAACTGCAGCACCTATGATCAACAGATAGAAGGGTCGATCGAACGGGCAATTGACACCTTGCCATCACTGCGCCAGTGTTGCCCATTAATGGATCCAAGAGTGCTCCGTAATGACTCAGGGCCGAGTTGGCGAAGGTGTGGTGCGTCCACGGTTATTCTGGCGGCTGGTGTTCGCGCAGGTGCTCGTGCTGGGTGCATTTCTTTACATCAGCCTGATCAGCCTGGGCGGGTACCTGTTGTTGCTGGGCTTCGATGCAGAGCACTCACAGCAGCAGCGTATGTTGGCACTGGCCGGCGGTGGTATGATCATGGTGCTGAGCCTGTGGTTGCTGAAAGTGGCCATGCCGCGTCGCATCAGCCCGGCGCTGACCGAGCCGGAACGCTGACAGCCTGTAGTCGTTCAGCGGTCTACTGGCAGGCGCTCCGGGCTACGCTCATTTCCTCCCTCCTGCTGTGCCAGTGGAGTTTGCATGGTTCCAGCTGACTGTCTCGACTCTCCCGTCATGCCTGCCCATCGTTATGAACAGCTGGTTCAGTCGGTGGTGGATTATGCCATCTACATGCTTGACCCCTCCGGCCATGTGGTGTCGTGGAACGCCGGCGCGCAACGGATCAAGGGTTACCGTGGAGATGAAGTGATCGGCAAGCACTTTTCGTTGTTCTTCACCCCACAGGATTGTGCGGATGGCCGCCCCGAGCAGTTGCTGCGCCGGGCGCTGGAGCAGGGTGTGGCGCAGGACGAAGGCTGGCGGGTGCGCAAGGACGGCACGCAGTTCTGGGCCCTGGCTGCACTGGATGTGATCCGTGATGAAAATGGCCAGATCATTGGCCTGGCCAAGGTGACACGCGATATCACTGACCGTCGCGAGTCGGCGCTGCAGCTGGACGCAGTGCGCGCCCAGCTGTTCCAGGCGCAGAAGCTTGAAGCCCTCGGCCAGTTGACCGGTGGCCTGGCGCACGACTTCAACAACATGTTGACCATCATCATCAGTTCGGCGCGCCTGGCACTGGCCACCCAGGACCCGGCACGCGCCCAGCGCATGTTGCAGCACATTCTCGATGCCAGCCAGCGTGGTACCGAACTGACCCAGCAATTGCTCAGCTTTGCCCGGCACCGCAAGCTCGATGTGGCCAGCGTTGCCCCTGCAGATTTGGTTACCGCTACGCGTGGCCTGCTTGAGCATGCTTTGCCAGGCTCAATTGACTTGGAGGTATTGCTGCAACCGAACCTGCCGCTGATCGAGGTGGATGCCGGGCAACTGCAGATGGTGTTGCTCAACCTGTTGTTCAATGCCCGTGACGCCATCGAGGGGCATGGCCGGATCAGCCTGACTGTCGATGTGGTCGAGCTGCTCGGCGAAGTTGAAGGGCTCAAGGGCAGCTTCGTACGCTTCAAGGTGGAAGACAGCGGCGAAGGTATACCCAAAGAGATACTGCCGCGTATCTTCGAGCCGTTTTTCACCACCAAGCCTTTCGGCAAGGGTACCGGCCTGGGGCTCAGCCAGGTCTATGGTTTCGCCCGGCAAAGTGGCGGTGCGATTTATGTCGACAGCGAGCCTGGCCGGGGAACTTGCATGCGACTGTACTTGCCAATGTATCAGGACCAGACGGATAGCCCACTCGACAGGTAGACAACATGGCACAGGCACTGAAGCGGCTGGTAACGGGGATCGACGGGCTCGACGCATTGCTCAAGGGCGGCCTGATCGCTGGCGCCTCCTACATTATCCAAGGGCCGCCGGGGGCCGGTAAGACCATCCTTGCCAATCAGCTGGCCTGTGGCCACGTGCGTGGCGGTGGTCGGGTGCTGGTGGCCACGTTGCTGAGCGAGTCGCATGAACGCTTGTTCCAGTATCTGTCCACGCTGGACTTCTTCGACCCGGCGCTGGTCGGCGAACAAATCCAGTTCGTCAGTGCCTTTGATACGCTTGAGCAGGACGGGCTGGATGCAGTGGTGCGCTTGCTGCGTCAGGAAATTGCCCGGCAACAGGCCAGCCTGCTGATCGTCGACGGTGTGCTCAATGCTCGGGTACGTGCGGAAACCGCGCTGGACACCAAAAAGTTCGTCTCTGAGCTGCAGGGGCATGCAGCCTTTGCCGGCTGCACCGTTCTGCTGTTGACCAGTGCCCGGCTGGACGAGGGCAGCCCGGAACACACCATGGTCGATGGCGTGATCGAACTGGGTGAGCAACTGGTGGGCAGCCGCGCAGTGCGCCATGTTCAATTGCGCAAGACCCGTGGTAGTGGTGCGTTGTCGGGGCGTCACGAATGCCTTGTCGATGAGTCCGGCATGCAGGTTTATCCTCGCCTGGAAGCGTTGTTCAGCCACCCCAGCCAGTTGGGCAGCGGCACTTTGGCGCGTATCAGCAGCGGTGTGCCAACCTTCGATGAAATGCTTGGCGGTGGCTTGGCCACTGGGTCAGTCAGCCTGTTGATGGGGCCTTCGGGAAGTGGCAAGACGTCATTGGGCCTGGCCTTTCTCGGTGCCAGCACCCCGCAGGAACCGGGGTTGCATTTCGGTTTTTACGAAACGCCCGAACGCCTGCGCAGCAAGGCCGCTTCGCTCGGTTACGATTTTGCCGCGATGGAACAGGGTGGTAGCTTGCAACTGTGCTGGCAGCCGACCACCGAGGGGTTGCTGGACCAGGTTGGCGCGCGGCTGCTGGAGTGTGTGGCGGCGCAGGGCAGCAAGCGCGTGGTGATCGACAGCCTTGGCGCATTCAGCCGGCTGGCAATTGACTCGACGCGGCTCAATGCGTTTTTCCGCGCGCTGGCGGGTGAGTTGCGCGCGCGCGATGTCAGTGTGATCCTGACCTGGGAGATGCGCGACATCTTCGGCGCGGAAATCAGCGCCCCCGCACCGGACCTGTCGAGTATCGTCGACAACCTTATGCTGATGCGCTTTGTCGAACTGGACTCGCAACTACGGCGCATGCTGTCGGTCCTCAAAGTACGTGACAGCCATCATGACCCGGCCTTGCACGAGCTGCTGATCGGGCCGCAAGGCATTACCTTGCGCAAGGCGTTCGAAGGTGCCTGTGGTGTGCTCTCGGGAACGCCGATGCCGCAGGGGAGCGGGTGACGGACGAGCCGATGAACACCATCCTGATTGTCGATGACGAATACCTGATCGCCGATATCCTCGGTTTTGCCCTGGAGGACGAAGGTTTCCAGGTGGAAAAGGCGAGCAATGGCTGCAAAGCACTGGAGGCGTTGAAGGAAAAACGCGTGCAGCTGGTGATTACCGACTACATGATGCCGCTACTCAATGGCGAGGAGTTGGCGCGTGCCATACGCGAGGACCCGGCGTTAAGCGAGTTGCCGGTCATCCTCATGAGCGGCGCGCAGGCCAGCCAAGGATGTCCGGCCCTGTTTGCCGCAATATTCGACAAGCCATTCGACATGGATGAGATGATCGCCACGGTGCATCAGTTAATGGGCACCTGAGGCTGGCGGTCGAGCGCATCCATGCCCCTTAGGGGAGGCTCAATGCGAGTCTTCGTGTTTCTCCGGAGCCGGGCTGCCGGCCTGGATGCGTTTGAAGATCTCTTCTCGATGGACCTGGACATCTTTCGGTGCATCGATACCGATCCTCACCTGCATCCCTTTGACGCCCAGAATGGTGACTTTGATGTCATCGTTGATGACGATGCTTTCGCCAACCTTACGGGTGAGTATCAGCATGTAGTTCTCCTTGGTAATGTAAAAGTCCGCAGGGCTAGTTGCCGCGGCGGCGGGAGCTTGTCCCTCTTCCTTCTCATTAAAGACGCTTTCGGCGGATAGGAATTCCCCGACAGACAAATTCTGTTGCGTGTCTTCAGTTGCAGGTGCCAAAGCAAACCGTCAACGGTTTGTCGGTCAAGGCGCTCGTTGCCAAGAATAGGGGGGTTGGCGGCTAATGGGAAATTTCTTCGCATCATGGGCTGAATAGACAAGCTCAATGGTCGTCCTGTTCCTCGAGCGCCTGAAGAAACAACAGCAAGGCCACTTCCTCCGGGTCCAGGCCTTTGCGCGCACGTTTTTTCGGCAGATTGGCCAGGCGCCCCAAGGCATAGTGCTCCAGGACTGCCGGGTGGATGTAGCAGCGCCTGCACACGGCCGGCGTATTGCCCAAGCGTGTGGCGACCTGGCGGACTATCGCGGCGACCTGGCGTTTGGCTTCACTCTCCGGCTCCCAGGCCAAGGGCCTCAGCAGGTTCAATGCCAGGCTGCTGCCGGCCCAGGTGCGATAGTCCTTGGCGGTGAAGTCGGCGCCGGTCAACTGCTGCAAAAACTGATTGACCTCGCTGGAGCCGACACTATGGCGCTGGCCGTTTTCATCCAGGTACTGAAACAGCGCCTGCCCAGGCAGTTCCATGCAGCGCTTGAGCAAGTTGGCCAGGCGCCGGTCATTGAGGGTGACGCTGTGTTCGACGCCGCGCTTGCCGCGGAACTGGAAGCGAATGTTGCTGCCTTTGACCTGTACATGGCGATTGCGCAGGGTGGTCAGTCCATACGACTTGTTATCGCGCAGGTAGCGCTGGTTGCCAATGCGAATCAGGGTGTGGTCCAGCAGGCTCACTACCAGCGCCATTACCTTTTCCCGGTCCAGCCCTGGCCGCGCCAGGTGGGCTTGCAACTGTGTGCGCAGCGTTGGCAGGGCCTGGGCGAACGCAAGCATGCGCCCATATTTGTGCTGGTCGCGCAGTTCGCGCCACTGCGCGTGGTAGCGGTACTGCTTGCGGCCACGGGCATCGCGACCGGTGGCTTGCAGATGGCCTTGCGGATCGGCGCAGATCCACACATCGGTGTAGGCCGGGGGAATCACCAGTGCGGCGATGCGCGAGAGGGTGTCGCTGTCGCGTACCCGTTGGCCATCGGCATCCAGATAGATGAAGCGGTCGCGCCAGCGCCGACGGGTCAGGCCCGGCTGGCTGTCGTCAACGTAGTGCAGGGTGCGCGGCAGGGGGCAGTCGAGCATGGGCTGCAGGCCTCGATCAGGTCACTGATCAATGGACAATATGCGCGCGAAGGATGCTCAACCCAAAAGGGCAACCGACTTGATCTGGGCGAACAGTACCTGCCCTGGATGCAAGCCGAGCTGGTCTGCCGAGAAGCGGGTGATGCGTGCAAGCAGGGCATTGCCCCCGGCATCCAGGCTGACCAGCACATGCGCCGGGTTGGCCGCCGGGCGGCTCTCGCGTACGCGCACCGGCAGGCGGTTGAGGATGCTCGATGCGCTGTCCGCCGCCAGTGCCAGGCTGACGTCCCGGGCCTGCACCTTGACGCGCAGGGTGCTGCCCATCTCCTGCGCAGCGTGGGTGATGCGCAGCAGCGGCCCGCTGCTGCCGGGCAGGCGTAGGTCAAGCAGGCCGTAGTGCGGGTCGTGCCCTACCACCATACCCTCGAACACTACGCCGGCATCGTCGCCCTGGGCCAGCGACAGGTCGAGGCGAGCCAGAGTCTCGCCGATCGGGCCGCTGGCGATCGCTCGGCCTTGTTCCAGCAACACCAGGTGGTCGGCCAGCCGCGCGACTTCATCCTGGGCGTGGCTGACATAGATCAGCGGGATGTCCAGTTCGTCGTGCAGGCGCTCCAGGAAGGGCAGTATCTCGCGCTTGCGCGGTCCGTCGAGGGCTGCCAGCGGCTCGTCCATCAACAGCAGCCGTGGGCTGCTGAGCAGGGCGCGGGCAATACCCACCCGCTGCGCCTCGCCACCAGACAGGGTTGCCGGGCGGCGGTCCAGCAAGTGGCCGATACCCAGCAGTTGGCAAGCCTGGTCGAGGCTGACCTTGCGTTCAGCGGGCGCTACCCGGCGCCAGCCGAACGCAAGGTTGCCGCGCACTGACAGGTGCGGGAACAGGCTGGCTTCCTGGAACACATAACCCACCGGGCGCAGGTGCGGTGCCTGGAAGTAGCCACGGGTGCTGTCTTCCCAGACTTCGCCGTTGACTTCGATATAGGCGCTGGCGGCCCGCTCCAGCCCGGCCAGGCAGCGCAGGCAGCTGGTTTTACCAGAGCCGGAGTGACCGAACAGGGCGCTGATGCCGCGCCCGGGCAGGTGCAGGTTGACGTCCAGGGTAAAGTCGTCGCGTGCCAGTTTCAGGCGCGCCACAATCGATGCGGTCATTTCAGCTCCAGCCAGCTTTGCCGCGGCGTCCAGCGTACAGCAGGAGCAGCACCAGGAAAGAGAACACCAGCATGGCACCGGCCAGCCAGTGGGCTTGCGAGTACTCCATGGCTTCGACGTGATCGAAAATTTGCACCGAAACCACGCGGGTCTTGTCGGGGATGTTGCCACCGATCATCAGTACGACGCCAAACTCGCCCACCGTGTGGGCAAAGCCGAGGATGCTGGCAGTGACGAAGCCAGGGCGGGCCAGCGGCAGCACCACATGAACGAAGGTGTCCCATGGGCTGGCGCGCAGGGTAGCGGCGACTTCCAGGGGCCGCTGGCCGATCGCGGCAAAGGCATTCTGCAGTGGTTGCACCACGAACGGCATGGAGTACACCGTCGAGCCAATCACCAGGCCTGTGAAGCTGAACACCACACTGCCCAGGCCCAGCGCCTGGGTGGCCTGGCCGAGCCAGCCGTGCGGGCCAAGGGCGATCAACAGGTAAAAGCCGATCACCGTCGGTGGCAGTACCAGCGGCAGTGCCACCACCGCGCCTACCGGCCCGCGCAGCCATGAGCGCGTGCGGGCAAGCCACCAGGCGACGGGTGTGCCGATAACCAGCAGGATCAGGGTGGTCAGGCTGGCCAGTTTTACGGTCAGCCAGATGGCGCCCAGGTCACTGGCGTCCAGTGGCATCAGCGTTCATAACCATAGGATTTGATCACCGCTGCGGCTTTCGGACCTTTGAGGTACTCGACCAGTGCCTTGGCGGCCGCATTGTCCTTGCCTTTGTTGAGGATGACGGCGTCCTGGCGGATCGGGTCATGCAGATTGGACGGCACGATCCAGGCCGAGCCATTGGTTACCTTGCCATCCCTGTAGATCTGCGACAGAGCGACGAAGCCCAGCTCGGCGTTGCCGGTGGAGACGAACTGGAAGGCCTGGGTGATGTTCTGGCCTTCGACGATCTTGCCTTTGGTGGCCTCGGTGAGCTTCAGCCTGTCCAGTACCTGGGTGGCGGCCAGGCCGTAAGGTGCCGCTTTCGGGTTGGCGATGGACAGGTGTTTATATGCGTTCTTCTTCAGCACTTCACCCTTGGCATCTACGTAGCCTTCCTTCGCAGACCACAGGGCCAGAGTGCCGATGGCGTAGGTAAAGCGCGAGCCGGGTACGGTTTCCTTTTCCGCTTCAAGCTTCTTGGGGGTGGTGTCGTCAGCGGCGAGGAACACCTCGAACGGTGCACCGTTCTTGATCTGCGCATAGAACTGCCCGGTGGCGCCATAGGCCGCGACCAGTTTGTGGCCGGTGTCCTTTTCGAAGGCCTTGGCGATGGCCTGGACAGGGGCTGTGAAGTTGGCTGCGACCGCGACCTGGACTTCGTCGGCCCAGGCCGTGTTGAACGCGAGCAGGCTGGCCAGGGCAGTGACGGCCAACTGGGGCGAGCGAATACGCATGAAGACAGCTCCTTGAGATTATCGTTATAGCCTTAACTATATAGCGATAAACCATTGGCCGTGAAGAGGGCAGGCCTGCTTGTCAGAATGCCTGGTGACCAATCACTGCCAGTGCTTTCCCGGCGATCTCCCGGGTCAGCTCACCCGCGGGCATGTGCCGCCCCAGCCGCAATGCCTGGCCCGACCAAAGATTGCTGAAGTCACTGTTACCCTGGGGATCGGTGATCGCCCGTAAAGGCATCAACGCCCCACCTGCCAGGGGGAAGCGCGGTGCAAGCTCACTCATCGGCCCCAGCTCACGCATGATGCGATTGTTGATGCCCCGCGCCGGGCGGCCGGTGAAAAGGTTGGTCAACGCGGTGTCGCTGGCAGGCGCGCTGTCCAGCGCCCGGCGATGCGCTGGCGACACCTTGGCCTCGGGGCAGAACAGGTAAGCCGTGCCGATCTGCACTGCCGAGGCACCCAGGGCCATTGCCGCCAACAGCCCACGGTGGTCGCCGATACCACCGGCGGCAATCACCGGCACGCTGACGGCATCGGCCACCTGCGGTACCAGAGCGAAGGTGCCTATCTGGCTGGTGATGTCATCGCTGAGGAACATGCCGCGATGGCCACCGGCTTCATAACCCATGGCGATGATAGCGTCGCATCCATTGCGCTCCAGCCAGACCGCTTCTTCCACGGTCGTGGCGCTGGACAGTACCTTGGCGCCGGTGGCTTTTACCCGCTGCAGCAGTTCGGCCTGAGGCAGGCCGAAGTGGAAGCTCACCACCTCAGGGCGCAAGGCTTCGACCAACTGGCAGCTCTGCTCGTCGAAAGGCGCGCGGTTGGACACTGGCGTGGGCGCTGCGAAATCGGCGCCCACTTCGCTGTAATAAGGCTCAAGTGCCTGCTTCCAGCGCGCATCGCGCTCGGCATCGGGCGCTGGCGGCTGGTGGCAGAAGAAGTTCAGGTTCAGCGGGCGCCCCGGGCAGCCGGCGCGGAATGCAGCGATCTCGGCGCGCACCTGTTCGCCGCTGAGCACGGCGCAGGGCAGGGCGCCCAGACCACCTGCCAGGCCCACGGCAATGGCCATGGCCGAGCCGGTGGCCCCCGCCATGGGGGCCTGCAGAATGGGCAGCTCGATGCCCAGCAGGTCGAGGATACGGCGGTCTGGCCAATGGCTCATGCGATTCTCCTTGCGTAGGGCGAGCGATGCGGCGGGGGCTTGCGGCGAGTCTTACAGGGCCTTGCTGACCTGGATGTCGCTGATTTTCTCGGCGTCTTCGCCGTGGATCTTGCGCAGGGCTTCGAGGGCTTGCTCTTGCGAGGCATCGGGCATCAGCGCGAAATCCCAGCGACGCTGGCCGTCGAGCTTGTATTTGATGACGTACTTGATGGTCTGGGTCATGGTGGCCTTATCTGAGTTTCGACGACGAACGACGGATGATCTTGATCTTGTGGGTCAGGGTTGGCTTGCGGGTGACCGAGATCGGGCGAGTAGTGACGGTATCGATGGTGATGTTCCAGAAGCCGGTGCTGGGTACGGTGATCTTTGCCGGAAACTTCTCGAAATGGCCGCCGTGGTAGGTATGACGGCCGCCGTTCTTGAAGCTGCGGAAGTTGGCGTCGTTCATCAGGCGGATATTGCAGCGCTGGGAGCACTCGATGACGACAATATCGTCCTCGTTGAGGTGCTCGCGCTGGTGTACGAATTTCATGTGATGCTCCGCAAGGTTTGGATCTGCAAAAGCAAAAGATACCACGATGTGCCGTTAGACTGCCGCGTTGATCGCCGGGCGTAGATAATTCTGCCAAAGCAGGGAGCAAAACCGCCTGGATGTGGTCGAAGCGAATTCTTGAAGGCAGAGGTGCAGCAAATGAAGTGGATGGTGGCGGCGTTGTCGGTGACGCTCGGTGGCTGCGTGAGCGTCGCAGAGCTGGAGCAATCGCGTGAAACGATGGATGTGATCTCTGGCAAGAGCCCGCGCGCCTATGCCGATTGCGTAAAGGAGAAGCTGGCCGATACGCGTGACCCGCTGACCGAAGAGCCGCGTGGCGACGGCCTGCGGCTGATCGTCCCGCAGAAAATCACCTCAGGTGCTGGCCCGGCGGCGCTGGTGGATATCGACGAGCGCGGCAGCGGCAGCAGCATCAAACTGCACGAGCGGCTGAATAACTTCCCGCTGCGCCTGGGGGATGTGCGCACCGCCGCCACCGAATGCATCTCCGGAAGTTGATCTGAAGCAACGGGTGCTCCTTTCTCTGCTTATATGTTTTGAGCCTAAACATATAACAAAAGAAAAGGAGATTCGTGATGACACCGTTGAGACGCGTGATGATCGGCAGCCTGCTGGTCCTGGCCTGGCCCACGGCACATGCCGCTGACGGTCAGAAGGTGTTCACCCAAGGGGGGGCCAACCCTGCTGCCATGGCCTGCCTAGGTTGCCATGGCCCGGACGGCAAGGGCATTGCCGCTGCCGGCTTTCCACGTTTGGCCGGGCTTCCGGCCGGTTACCTTGCCAAGCAGTTGCACGACTGGCGCAACGGCAGCCGCAAGCAGCCAGTGATGGAGCCCTTGGCCAAGGCCTTGAGCGACGATGAAATCAAGGCCGTCAGTACCTACCTGGCCAGCCTGCCGGCAGCGCCCGCTGGCGACCTGCGCCGGCAGCAGATTGCCAATGACCCTACCACCCGCATGGCCCTGTACGGCGACTGGAGTCGGCAGATTCCCGGCTGCGTGCAATGCCACGGGCCGGGTGGCGGCGGGGTGGGCGAACACTTCCCGCCCTTGGTCGGCCAGCCCGCCAGTTACCTGGTGGCACAGCTCAATGCCTGGCGCGACGGCAGCCGCAGCAATGACCCCAATCAGCTGATGGTCGGCGTGGCCAAGGCCATGACCGATGAGGAGGTCAAGGCCGTTGCCGAGTTCTTCGCCCGCCCCGTCAGCCAGGAGGTCACGCCATGAAAACCATGATTCCAGTCTTGTGGCTGCTGACCGTGGGCAGCGCCCAGGCCACGCCGATCGCCATGGAAGACCAGTCGCAGTTGAAGGTTCCCGGTGTGCAGGCGGCACCGCAGTTCGTGCCGCCCGCTGAGCGTGAGTTGCCCGATAATGCTTTTGGCAAGATGGTGCGTGAAGGCCATGCCTTGTTCGTCGACACCCGCCGATTGATGCCCGAGGCTGTGGGCAACGGCATGAACTGCAGTAACTGCCACCTCGATCAGGGGCGATTGGCGCATTCGGCGCCGCTGTGGGGCGCCTACCCGATGTACCCGGCGTACCGCAAGAAAAATGACAAGGTCAACACCTTCGCCGAGCGTATCCAGGGGTGTTTTCAGTTCAGCATGAACGGCAAGCCGCCGGCCGCTGACAGCCCGCAGATGACCGCGTTGGCAGTGTATTCATACTGGCTGTCGACCAAGGCACCGACCGGTGTGGAGATTGCCGGACGTGGTTATCCGGAGGTGGCACAACCCAAGGGTGGTTATGACTTCAAGCGCGGCCAGCAGGTTTACCGTGAACAATGCGCGATTTGCCATGGCGATAACGGTGAAGGGCAAAAGGTCGCAGGCGAATACGTCATGCCACCGCTGTGGGGCAAGGACTCCTACAACTGGGGGGCTGGCATGCACCGCATCAACACCGCTGCGTCGTTCATCAAGTACAACATGCCGCTGGGCAAGCCAGGCAGCCTCAGCGACCAGCAGGCCTGGGACGTGGCGGCGTGGATCAACCGCCACGAGCGGCCACAGGACCCGCGGCTGGTGGAAGGGTCCATCGAGAAGACGCGGGTGAAGTTTCATGCCAATGATGGGGTGAACCTGTATGGTCAGCAGGTCGATGGGGTGCTGATCGGACAAGGGACGGGGAGTTGATGTAAGTCTTAGGCGGCCTCTTTGCGGATGAACCCGTCGACGAGGCCGCCACAGGCACGCTGATTTGCCTGTCATCCAACGGTCATGTATGACAGCAATATTTACGATCCCCCGGAACTATCTACACTGGGATATCTCTATGATGGCATCGGTCGTTATCGGGGGCATTGTAAGGTCACTGCCGCCTGATTAGACTGCGCCGAATTCCACAGGCCTAGCCTTTTGTAAGGACGTATATGATCAAAAAATGCTTGTTCCCGGCAGCCGGCTACGGCACTCGCTTCCTGCCTGCTACCAAAGCCATGCCCAAGGAAATGCTGCCGGTGGTCAACAAGCCACTGATCCAGTACGGCGTTGAAGAAGCACTGGATGCTGGCCTGAACGAGATCTCCATCGTTACCGGGCGCGGCAAGCGGGCCCTGGAAGACCACTTCGACATCAGCTACGAGCTGGAAAACCAGATCAAGGGCACCGACAAGGAAAAATACCTGGTCGGTATTCGTCGTCTGCTCGACGAGTGCTCGTTCTCGTACACGCGCCAGACAGAAATGAAAGGCCTCGGCCACGCCATCCTCACTGGCCGCCCACTGATCGGCGACGAGCCGTTCGCGGTGGTGTTGGCGGACGACCTGTGCGTCAACCCGGAAGGTGACGGCGTGCTGACGCAGATGGTCAAGCTGTACAAACAGTACCGCTGCTCGATCGTCGCCATCCAGGAAGTCGATCCGCAGGAAACCAACAAGTATGGTGTGATCGCCGGTGAGATGATTCGCGACGACATCTTCCGTGTGACCAACATGGTCGAAAAACCGGCCCCCGAAGACGCGCCCTCGAACCTGGCGATCATCGGCCGTTACATCCTGACCCCGGATATCTTTGACATCATCGCCAATACCAAACCAGGCAAAGGCGGTGAAATCCAGATCACCGATGCCCTGCTGCAGCAGGCCAAAGATGGCTGCGTGATTGCCTATAAGTTCAAAGGCAAGCGTTTCGACTGCGGTGGTGCCGAAGGCTACATCGACGCGACCAACTTCTGCTTCGAGAACTACTACAAGACTGGCAAGGCATACTGATTAGCCCTGCTGGCCTCAAAGCCATCCTTCGGGGTGGCTTTTTTGTTTGCTGCGGCCAACGGCGGTATGCTGGACGCCTGCCTAGGAGAGTGAATACATGGCCTTCGATTTTGATCTGTTCGTGATTGGCGCCGGGTCCGGTGGTGTGCGCGCAGCGCGTTTTGCTGCCGGTTTTGGCGCAAAAGTGGCAGTGGCTGAAAGCCGCTACCTGGGGGGGACCTGCGTCAACGTCGGTTGTGTGCCGAAAAAGCTGCTGGTGTACGGCGCGCACGTTGCCGATGAACTGGAGCAGGCCGCAGGTTACGGCTGGACGTTGGAAGAGGGGCATTTCGACTGGGGCACCCTGATTGCCAACAAGAATCGGGAAATCGAGCGCCTTAACGGTATCTACCGTAACCTGCTGGTCAACAGCGGGGTGACCCTGTTGCAGGGCCACGCGCGTCTGACGGGTGCCAATGAAGTGGAAGTGGACGGTCAGCGCTACACCGCCGAGCACATCCTCATCGCTACCGGTGGCTGGCCGCAGGTACCGGACATCCCCGGCAAGGAACTGGCCATCACCTCCAACGAAGCCTTCTACCTCAAGAGCCTGCCGCGCCGCGTGCTGGTGGTGGGCGGGGGTTATATCGCCGTCGAATTCGCCGGCATCTTCCAGGGCCTGGGTGCCGACACCTCACTGCTGTACCGTGGCGACCTGTTCCTGCGCGGCTTCGATGGCTCGGTGCGCACCCACCTGAAGGAAGAACTGGAAAAGCGCGGCCTTGACCTACAGTTCAACGCCGACATCCAGCGCATCGACAAGCTTGAAGATGGTCGCCTCAAAGCCACGCTCAAGGACGGTCGCGAGCTGGTCGCCGACTGTGTGTTCTATGCCACTGGCCGGCGCCCGATGCTGGACAATCTGGGCCTGGAAAACACCGGCGTCGAGCTGGATGCGCGCGGCTACATCCGGGTTGATGAGCAGTACCAGACCACCGCGCCCTCGATTCTTGCCATTGGCGATGTGATCGGCCGTGTGCAGTTGACCCCAGTGGCCTTGGCTGAAGGCATGGCCGTGGCGCGGCGCCTGTTCAAACCCGAGCAATACCGCCCGGTGGATTACCAGAACATCCCCACTGCGGTGTTCAGCCAGCCGCCAATCGGTACCGTGGGCTTGACCGAAGAACAGGCGCTGGAGGCCGGGCACAAGGTGCAGGTATTCGAAAGCCGCTTCCGGGCCATGAAGCTGACCCTGACCGACATTCAGGAAAAGACCCTGATGAAGTTGGTGGTGGATGCCGAGACCGACAAGGTGCTGGGCTGCCACATGGTCGGTCCAGACGCTGGCGAGATCATTCAGGGCCTGGGCATTGCGCTTAAAGCCGGTGCGACCAAGCAGCAGTTCGACGAAACCATCGGCGTGCACCCGACGGCGGCTGAAGAGTTCGTCACCATGCGTACAGTCACCCGCTGATAACGCGGAACCTGCTGTACAGCCTGTAGAAGCAGCCTTGTGCTGCGATGGGGCCCTTGCTCGGGCCTCTTTGCAGCAAAAAGGCTGTTACAGGGATGTGTACGGGGCCGGATCAATACACCCACACTTCGACCCGCCGGTTGCGCAGCCGGCCTTGCTCCAGTTCATTCCCGGCCACTGGCAATTCATCGCCCATCCCGGTCACCTGAAGCACCTCCACTCCACCGCGTGCCAGTTCGCGGCGCACCGCTTGCGCGCGCAGACGGGAGAGCAGGGCTGCGCGCCCGGGGGTTTCCTTGGGGTCGCCGAACCCCACCAGCACTGCCTTGCCCTGCAGCTTTCCGGCCAGGCGCAGGTACTCTGCCACCCGCTGCACGTCGCGCAGGGCCTTGTTGTCCAGGTTGGCGCTTCCTTCCTGGAACCGGAAGTTCACACTCAGCCGCTGCGCCTGCTGGGCCAGGGTGCGATAACGCGGTGGCATGTCGCGTTGGGGGGCGACAGACAGGGCCTTGATCTGCTGCGAAACGAAACCCTGCTGGGCGATGATCGCCTGGCCGGCCGGGCTCTGAGCGAAATCGGCCAGGGCCTTGGCCTGGGGCTTGGGGTTGGCTGGCAAGTAAAAATACAGGCGCCGCGAGAGCGGGTAGTCCTCACTGGCCACCCGTGCGCGCTCCGGCAGCATGGCCGGTGCGTCACCCTCGGCCACCGCCAGCACCTTGGCCCCGTGTACGGCGGCCAGGCTGCTGAAACCGATGGCCTGGCGGTCGGTACCCACGTGTACCGCCAGTTCGTCGCTGGACTCGAAGCGCCTGGCCTTGGCCGAAATTTCGGCGTGCTGAGGTTCCAGCACCAGTGCCTTGAAGGTCTCGAAAGTCCCGGAACGGTCGTCTCGGGCATACAGGTGAATGGCCCCGCCAGGTACGCCCAGTTGTTCCCAGCGCTGGATCTGCCCAGAGAAAATTTCCGCCAGTTGCCGGGTGTTCAGTTGGGGTATTGGGTTGTCGGGGTGGACGAAGACTGCGACGCCGTCGAGGCCGATCACGTGTTCGGCGCCAGCTGCGCGCAGGTCACCCAGCGCCTGCAACTGGCGGACTTCACTGTCGTTGATCGGCCGCGAGGCAGCGGCCAGGTCCGCTTCGCCACGGCCCAGCGCGACAAAGCCGGTGCTCGAGCCGTGGGCGGCAATGTCGATGCGCAAGCGCTGGCCGTGCACGTCGCGGGCGGTAATCACCCGCTCGTTGGCCACCTTGCCCGGCTGTTGCTCGATGGCTGTGGCCTGCTGCGCGCGCAATTGCCCCTGTACCAGCGCCGGCAGCAAGGCCGCACCGATGGTATTGGAGCCTTGCACGCGCAGGTGCAGGGGCTCAGCCAAGGTTGCGAGAGGTAACAGGGTGAGCAGCAAGACAAGCAGGCGGGGCATGCCGGGTGGCCTGTGGCATAGAGTTGGCCGGCAGATTACGACAGTGGCGTGATGATAATGTGACGGGGGCGTACGCCTCCAATCGTGCAGCGCCTGTCGGATCGTGCGCCGCGCGGACGGTGCTCGATCTGGCAGGCGCTGCAACGCAGAAGAGCGTTAGTGCGCCCCGGCTGACTTGCTCAGGTCGCTCTCGGCCCATTCGGTATAAATGCACGCGTCTGCCACTGCCCAGCGCACCTTCACGCTGTCGCCCGGCTGCATTGGCATGCCCGCAGCCGACAGTGCCTTCACGGTCAGCTCGGTACCCCCGGAAGTCACCACATGGCAGGTCTGGCTTTCACCCAGGAACAACACTTCGCCAACCTTGGCACTGACCTCGTTCCAACCCGCCGGCAGCGGTTCACGCGTGGCCTGTTCAGCGGTCAGGGCCACGGCCTTTTCCGGGCGCACCATGATCAGTGCATCCTGCGAGGCGGCCAGCCCCGGGGTCAGGCGAATAGCCACTGGCTGGCCCTCGAAGCTGCCCGCGCCGTTGCTGCTGGCCTTGATCCGCAGGAAGTTGGAGTTGCCCAGGAACGATGCGACAAAGGCATTCGGCGGATTCTGGTACAGGTCGTAACCGGTGCCCAGGCCGACGATCTTGCCGTGGCTGAAAATGGCGATGCGCTGGGACAGGCGCATGGCTTCTTCCTGATCGTGGGTGACGTAGACGATGGTGATACCCAGGCGGCGGTGCAACTGGCGCAGTTCGTCCTGCAGGTCTTCACGCAGCTTCTTGTCCAGTGCGCCGAGCGGCTCGTCCATCAGCAGGATGCGCGGCTCGTACACCAGCGCTCGTGCAATCGCCACGCGCTGCTGCTGGCCGCCCGACATTTGCGAGGGTTTGCGGTGGGCGAACTGCTCCAGTTGCACCAGCTTGAGCATGGCGTCGACGCGCTTGGCGGTTTCGGCAGCGCCGAGTTTGCGAATGGCCAGTGGGAAGGCGATGTTGTCACGCACATTCAGGTGCGGGAACAGCGAATACCGCTGGAACACCATGCCGATGTCACGCTTGTGCGGCGGCACGTTGACCAGCGACTGGCCGTCGACCAGGATCTCGCCGCTGCTCGGTGTTTCGAAGCCGGCCAGCATCGACAGGGTGGTGGACTTGCCCGACCCGCTGGAACCGAGGAAGGTCAGGAACTCGCCGTCCTGGATCTCCAGGTCGAGGTTGTCCACGGCGGTGAAGTCGCCGTAGTGCTTGTTCAGGCCGCGCAGGCTGACCAGGGCCTTGCCGTGCGCGTTGTCTTTGATCACTGCACTCATTGTTGTTATCTCCGCGCACTCAGGCGTTGGTTTCGGTGCGCCGGCGCAAGGCGGCGGCAATGAACATGACAAGCAGCGACAGGCCTATCAGCAGGGTCGAGGCCACGGCGATCACCGGGCTGAGGTCCTGGCGCAAGGTGGTCCACATCTTGACGGGCAAGGTCTGCAGGTCGGGGCTGGCCATCATCACGCTCAGCACCACTTCATCCCACGACACCAGGAAGGCGAACAGGCCACCTGCGATCATGCCGGGGCGAATGGCCGGGAAGGTCACCTTGAAGATGGCTTGCAGGCGCGAGGCGCCGCAGATCACCGCGGCATCCTCTATCGACTGGTCGAACAGCTTCAGCGAGTTGATGATCGAGATGATGGTGAACGGCAGGGCGACGATCACGTGGCTGACCACGAACGCAAACAGCGTGCCGGTGTAGCCAAGCTTGAGGAACAGCGCGTACACCGCAACGGCAATGATCACCAGCGGTACGATCATCGGCATGGTGAAGAGCCCGTACAGCAGCTCGCGGCCCGGGAAGCGGCCACGCACGAGGGCGAACGCGGTGGGCAGGCCCAGCAGTACGGCGGCGACCGTGGTCAGCGCGGCCACCTTCAGGCTGGCCAGCGCGGCCTCCATCCACTCCGGGTTGGAAAAGAACTGGCTGTACCACTTCAAGGTCCAGCCGGGTGGCGGGAACACCAGCCACTGGGATGAGCCGAACGACAGCAGCACGATGAACACCACCGGCAGCAGCAGGAAAGCCGCAATCGCCCCGGTGGTCAGGTACAGGCCCGTACGCAGCGGGCGGCCCATGGCATTGGGAGACAGGAGCATGGCGGTTTACCTCGGGTTGCCAACCGGGGATTCCGGCTGCAGCTTCAGGTACAGGTAGAAGAGCACCAGGGTGATCGCTACCAGGAGTGCGGCGGCGGCGCTGGCCAGGCCCCAGTTGAGGAACGACTGCACCTGCTGGATGATGAATTCGGGCAGCATCATGTTCTGCGCACCCCCCAGCAGCGCCGGGGTGACGTAGTAACCGAGCGACATCACGAACACCATCAGTGCCCCGGAGAACAGCCCCGACCGGCACAGCGGCAGAAACACCTTCCAGAAGTTGGTCCACGGGCTGGCGCCACAGATCGAACCTGCCTGTAGCACCATCGGGTCTATGGCGTGCATGGTCGCCTGCAGTGGCAGCACGATGAACGGGATCATGATGTAGCTCATGCCGATCACCACGCCGGTGAGGTTGTGCACCATTTCCAGCGGGGCATCGATGATGCCCATGGCCATCAACGCCTTGTTGATCACCCCCGAGCCTTGCAGCAGCACCAGCCACGAGTAGGTGCGCGCCAGCAGGCTGGTCCACATCGACAGCAGCACGATGTTCAGCAGCCAGCGGCCCCAGCCCTTGGGCACCAGGGTGATTGCCCAGGCCAGCGGGAAGCCCAGCAGCACGCTGATCAGGGTAACCACGCCGGCCACCGAAAAGGTGTTGAACAGCACACGCGCGTAGGCCGAGTTGGCAAAAAGCTGCTCGTAATTACCCAGCCCCGGGGTGGGTTCCAGCACCCCGCGCAGCAACAGGCCGATCAGCGGCGCGAAGAAGAACACGCCGAGGAACAGCAGGGCGGGCAGCAGGTTGCGGCTGCCTTTCCAGCGCTGGCTCAGGCTTGCGCGGCGTGGGGCGGTGCCCGGGGCGCCGGCACCCGTGGGGGCACCTTGCGCATTGTGCAGGGCGTTGATGGCGACTTTCATTTGACCAACCACTCATTCCAGCGGGCCGCGATGGCTTGACCGTTCTTGGCCCAGTAGGCGAAGTCGAGGGTGACCTGGTCCTGGGCGTAGGCAGTCGGCAGGTTTGGCGCGAGGTCTTTGTCCAGTTTGGCCACGCTGTCGACGTTGACCGGCGCGTAGGCAGTCTTGTTGGCGAATTCGGCCTGGCCTTCGGCGCTGCTGGCGTTGGCCAGGAATTTCATGGCCGCGTCCTTGTTCTTGGCGCCTTTGGGGATGACCAGGAAGTCGGCCATGACCAGGTTCTGCTTCCAGCTCACGCCCACCGGTGCACCGTCTTGCTGCAGGGCGTAGACACGGCCATTCCAGAACTGGCCGAGCGAGGCTTCACCCGAGGCCAGCAGTTGCTGCGACTGGGCGCCACCGCCCCACCAGACGATGTCTTTCTTGATGGTGTCGAGCTTCTTGAAGGCGCGGTCCAGGTCCAGCGGGTACAGCTTGTCGGGGGCTACGCCGTCCGCCAGCAGGGCCAGTTCCAGCACGCCTGGGCTGGGCCATTTGTACAGGGCTCGCTTGCCGGGGTAGGTCTTGGTGTCGAACAGCGCGGTCCAGTCCACCGGCTTGTTGGCGCCGAGCTTGCCTTCGTTGTAGCCGAGCACGAAGGAGAAGAAGAATGAGCCGACGCCATGATCGGAGACGAAGCGTGGGTCGATCTTGTCGCGCTTGATCTGGGTGAAGTCGAGGGGTTCGAGCAGGCCTTCACTGGCAGCACGCAGGGCAAAGTCGGCTTCGACGTCGACCACGTCCCACTGCACGTTGCCACTCTCGACCATGGCCTTGAGCTTGCCATAGTCGGTGGGGCCGTCCTGCACGACCTTGATGTTCGTGGTCTTGGTGAACGGTACAGCCCACGCTTCTTTCTGGGCGTCCTGGGTTGTACCACCCCAGCTGACGAAATTGAGGCTGTCGGCGGCCTGAGCGGCCTGACATGCCAGGGTCAGCAGGCTGGCAGACAGCACTGCGGTTACACGTTTGCTTAACAGCATGGTTACGCCCTCGTTGCTTTTGTTATTCGAGGCGGGGCTCTTGGTGCGCCCGCCAATGGTGTTCGGGGAGCAGCTAAAACAAAGTGTTCTGGTGGCCGTTTTTAATTGTAGGTGCCGGCCTGCAGACTCAAGGTCTACGGGATATCATATTATGGTATTCCAAGATTTTGGCAAGAGGTCTGGGGCGACCGGCCATCACTCCGCCCTGTCAAAAGCACCAAGGGCCCTGTAGGAGCGGGTTCACCCGCGAATGCGTCGGTGGCGTCGCCATCGCATTCGCGGGTGAACCCGCTCCTACAG
The DNA here is from genome assembly GCF_017875935.1 of Pseudomonas sp. BP6. Taxonomy (NCBI): domain Bacteria; kingdom Pseudomonadati; phylum Pseudomonadota; class Gammaproteobacteria; order Pseudomonadales; family Pseudomonadaceae; genus Pseudomonas; species Pseudomonas sp. BP6. The sequence continues at coordinate 3,128,478 of NZ_JAGINI010000001.1, read as the reverse complement.
AGCCTCGATAAATCAGTTGCTTATGTTGCTTTTAGCTTGCAATCCCGGGCTCGAACGGGATGCTCTGCACCACCTCCAGCTCATACCCCGCCAGACCCGCGTATTTAAGCGGAGGCCCCAGGTGACGCAGCTTGCCCACGCCAAGGTCCTGCAGAATCTGCGCCCCGGTGCCCACTTCGGAATACACCTTGGACTGGCCACGTTGATAGGGCCGCACAGGGTGGGTCAGTTGTGGTACGCGCTCCAGCAGGGCCTGGGAGGATTCGTGGTTGGCCAGGATCACCACCACGCCAGCACCTTCATCGGCCACCCTCTGCAGCGCCGCCCACAGCGTCCAGTTGGCGGGGCCTGCGTATTCGGCACCTACCAGGTCGCGCAGCGGGTCAATCACATGCACCCGCACCAGGGTCGGTTGTTCGCGGCGAATGTCGCCCATGACCATGGCCATATGCACGCCACCTTCGATGCGGTCTTCATAGGTGACCAGGCGGAAGGTGCCATGCACAGTCGGTAGCTCGCGCTCGCCGATGCGCTTGATGGTCTGCTCGGTGCTCAGACGGTAGTGGATCAGGTCGGCGATGGTGCCGATCTTGATGCCATGCCGGGTGGCGAACACTTCCAGGTCGGGGCGGCGGGCCATGGTGCCGTCGTCGTTCAGCACTTCAACGATGACCGAGGCCGGGCTGAAGCCGGCCAGGCGCGCCAGGTCGCAACCGGCTTCGGTGTGGCCGGCACGCGTCAGCACGCCGCCTTCGCGGGCGCGCAGGGGGAAGATGTGGCCAGGTTGCACCAGGTCTTCGGGGCGGGCGTTGGGGGCCATGGCGGCTGCCACGGTGCGTGCCCGGTCAGCGGCGGAAATGCCGGTGGTGACTCCGGTGGCCGCCTCTATCGACACGGTGAACGCGGTGCTGAACACGCTACCGTTGGCCGGAACCATCTGCTCCAGGCCCAGGCGCTGGCAGTGATCGTCGGTCAAGGTCAGGCAGATCAGCCCGCGCGCCTCGCGGGCCATGAAGTTGATGGCCTGGGCGTCGCAACGCTCGGCGGCGATCAGCAGGTCGCCTTCGTTTTCCCGGTCCTCGTCATCCACCAGCAGGACCATCTTGCCTTGCCGGTAGTCCTCGAGAAGTTCCTCGATGGTGTTGAAAGCCATGGTGCACGCTCACTGTGGTGGGGTGAATTTTATGGTATACCATCATACACAAATATCGCCGTAACAGGAGAGCAGCACATGAAGGCCTACTGGATCGCCCATGTGGACGTGACCGACCCCGAGCAATACCAGCAGTACACCCAGCGCGCCCCGGCTGCCTTCAAGGCATTCGGTGGCCGCTTCCTGGCCCGTGGCGGGCGCAGCGAAGCGATGGAAGGGAGGGTTACGCCTCAGCGTAGCGTGGTGATCGAGTTCGATTCGTACGAGCAGGCCGTCGCCTGTTACCGCTCTGCGCTGTACCAAGAGGCATGCAGCCATCGCCAAGGGGTGGCGAAGGCTGAGGTGATCATTGTGGAAGGGTTCGAGCCCTGAGCAGGATTTGCCGGCCCTTTCGCGGGCAAACCCGCTCCTACACAGGCCACCACAGAATTTGACGGTTGTGGTGGCTGTGTAGGAGTGGGTTTACCCGCGAAAGGGCCGGACCTGCCGCACCGATGGCAGATTCATTGAAGCCTGCGGGCCGTTTCCGCAAATAGAAGCAAAAGACCCGCCCAGGCGGGTCTTTTGCTCATCGCCTCACTGCAGATGCACTTTAAGTTCGTTGCCCGCCTGCCGCAGCGCCGCCTTTACTGCCGGCACTTGGCTCAACGGGTTGAGCAGCCCATAGTCATGAATCATTCCGTTGTAGCGCACCGAGGTTACTGTCACGCCCGCCGCATTCAACTTGCGGGCATACGCCTCACCTTCATCCCGAAGCACATCGAACTCAGCCGTTTGCACCAGGGCCGGTGGCAAGCCCTTCAGCTGTTCGGCGGACGCCCGCAGCGGCGAGGCGTAAATCTGCGCCCGCGCCTTTGCATCAACGGTGTAGTTGTTCCAGAACCACTTCATCATCCCGGTGGTCAGGAAGTGTCCTTCGGCAAACTGCTTGTACGACGCTGTCTCGAAGCTGGCATCGGTCACCGGCCACAGCAGCAACTGGAAGCGCAGGGCAGGGATGCCGGCCGCTTTGGCCTTGAGTGCAACCACCGCCGCCATGTTGCCGCCAACGCTGTTGCCGGCTACAGCCAGGCGCTTGCCATCCACGCCGAGCTCCTTGCCATGCTCGGCCACCCAACGGGTCGCGGCGTAGGCCTGGTTGATCGCCGTCGGGTAATGCGCTTCCGGTGACGGCGTGTAGTCCACATAGACCGCCACCGCACCCGAGCCGACCACCAGGTCGCGGATCAGTCGCTGGTGGGTCGGGAAGTCGCCCAGCACCCAGCCGCCGCCGTGGAAGAACATGAACACCGGCAGATCACCTTTCACATTGGTCGGGCGTACCACTTGCAGCTTGATCGAATGGCCATTGGCCTGAATGGTGCGTTCCTTCACTTCGATCCCCGAGAGGTCGACCTTGACCGAGGCCTGGGCGCCGGTCAGTACCGCGCGGGCATCGTTCGGGGTGAGCTGTTCCAGCGGTTTGCCACCCCCTTTCTCCAGGGCTTCGAGGAAGGCCTGGGTGTGTTGTTCCACACCTGGGCTGCCGGCGGCGAAGGCACTGGAAACGGACAGGGCCAGAAGGGAGGTGGTGAGGACTTTGTGGACAATGTTCATGAGCGAATCCTTTTCTGTGCAAGTGTTGGAAGTGGGCGTCTTGCCTGGCCTGTGGGGCCATCGCTGCGACTTGTGCGTAGATTAGGCAGATGCGCTTGTGGGAAAAAGCCGCTATAAAGTGTTTGACTGTCACCAAGAACGAGACAATGAACCCTTACGAAGACATGCGGATCTTTGCCCAGGTGATGGAGGCCGGCAGTTTCACCGCTGCCGCCGACCGTCTGGGCATGTCCAAGCAATCGGTCAGCCGGCGCCTGATGCAGCTTGAAGAGCGCCTGGGCGTGCGCCTGCTCAACCGCTCCACCCGGCGCCTCGATGCCACGCCACTGGGGCAGCACTACTACCAGTCTGCCCTGCGCCTGCTGGGTGAAGTGCAGCAGGTCGAGCACGACATCAGCGGCCAGGCCCAGGTCCTGCGCGGCACCTTGCGCCTCAGCGCACCGCTGTCGTTTGCCATGGCGCACCTGGGCTGCCTGCTGACCGAGTTTCTGCAGTTGCACCCCCAGGTCGATGTGGAGGTAGACCTGAGCGACCGCGCCGTGGACCTGATTGGTGAAGGCTATGACCTGGCGCTGCGGATTGGTGCACTGGAGGACTCCAGCCTGATCGCCCGGCGTATCGCCAGTGTCGAGCGGGTCTACTGTGCGAGCCCGGCGTATTTGCAAGCACGGGGAGTGCCGGGAAAACCGGATGAGCTCGCCGCGCATGATTGCCTGCCCTATGGGCATTCGCGGCAGGTGCAGTGGCAGTTCCACAAAGGTGGCAAAGCCCAGGCAATTCAGGTGACCGGGCGCATGCGGGCGAACAATGGTGAGTTGCTGCGGGGCGCTGCGATTGCCGGGATGGGGGTCACTTACCTGCCGACCTTTATCGTTGGGCAGGCGTTGGCGGAGGGGCAACTGGTGGCGGTTCTGGATGAGTGGCGCCCGCCCGCGCTGCAGCTGTCGGCGGTGTATCCGCAGCACCGGCAGGTGGCGCGGCCGGTGCAGGGTTTTGTCAGCTTCCTGCGCGCGCGGTTGGCGCAGCTCTGACCGTCGCTACAGGCTATGCTTGCCCTATGAGTACACCTGTTCCTATACGCCAACCTTGCCCTCCTGGTGCCTGTGACTGCGGCCGCGAACAGCTGGCCGACCATCCGCAGGCCGCCCGGCGCATTCTCCTGCTGACTCGGCAGGAAGAAAAACGCCTGCTCGAACGCCTGGAAAACCTGAAGGACCTGGAAGACCTTCAACGTCTGCAGCAGCGGCTGTACGAAAACCTCGGCATCCGCGTGCACATCGCCCCCGGTTACAACGAGGTACGGACCATGCGCGGCATCGTCATCGAACTGGACGACCAGCCCGGGTTGTGCCGCAAGACCCGGCAGTCTATCCCGGCGGCGATCCGGCGCGGGCTGGAGCGTAATCCGCAGGTTGCGTTCCGGTTGCTCGATACGCACGACCTGTTGCGCGATACCTGAGCGTCAATTCCGTTAATTTTTACACCGCTTGCTACGTCTACTTGAAAGCCACCCTGCGCCAGGCGCGCAGCGGCATCATCACTTAAGGAGACAGGCAATGACTTCCGTTTTCGACCGCGACGATATCCAGTTCCAGGTAGTGGTCAACCACGAAGAGCAATACTCGATCTGGCCCGACTACAAAGCTATCCCCAACGGCTGGCGTGCCGTGGGCAAAAGCGGCCTGAAGAAGGACTGCCTGGCCTACATCGATGAAGTCTGGACCGACATGCGCCCGCTGAGCCTGCGCCAGAAAATGGCCGAAGCTGCCGCCCAGTGACCGTGCTGAACCTGCTGTGCCTGCCGTACTCCGGGGCCAGCGCCATGGTCTACAGCCGCTGGCGGCGCAAGCTGCCGGCCTGGTTGCAGGTGCGCCCGGTAGAGTTGCCCGGACGGGGTGCGCGCATGGGCGAGTCGCTGCACACCGACATGCAAGGTCTGGCGCGGCAACTGGCCAGCGAGCAGCGCCTGACGGCAAGCGCTCCTTATGCGCTGCTCGGCCACAGCCTGGGCGCTCTGCTGGCCTTTGAGCTGGCCCATGAGCTGCAGGCATTGGGCTGCCCGGCGCCGCTGGCCTTGTTCGCCTGCGGCACCGCGGCACCTACCCGGCGTGAGGACTACGATGGCAACAACTGGCGCGAGCCCAAGAGCGACGCCGAGCTGATCAGCGAGTTGCGTGAGCTGCAGGGCACGCCTGAGGAAGTGCTGGCCAACGCAGAGCTGATGAGCCTGACCTTGCCGACCTTGCGCGCCGATTTTCTGTTGTGCGGCACTTACACATACCGCCAGCGAGCGGCGTTGCAGTGCCCCCTGCATGTGCTGGGTGGTGTGGATGACCGGGCCAGCGATGAGCAACTGCAGGCATGGCGCAATGAAACCCACGGCGCGTTCTCGCTGCAGATGTTCCCGGGTGGCCATTTCTTCATCCATGAGCAGGAAGACCGTGTGCTCGCTGCGCTGACCGCGTCGCTGCAACCGCTTCGGCTGTCCGCCTGATTGACGTCACCGCTTGCCTGGGGGAGGCTAGGGTTTTTCCCAGGCAAGAGGCAGGCAATGCTGATCGATCCACTCAAGGCCACGCTGCTGGTCGTCGACATCCAGGAAAAACTCATCGGCGCCATGAGCGACCCCGAAGGCACTCGGGCACGGGCCCGCTGGTTGCTGGCGGCGACTGCCGAGCTGGCGCTGCCGACGGTGATTTCCGAGCAGTACCCCAAAGGCCTGGGTCATACCCTGGCCGAACTGCTGGCCGCAGCCCCGACAGCCGACGTGGTGGAGAAAAGTCACTTTTCCTGCGTGGCCGCCGAGTGCCTGCCAGCCAGCTTGATGGCGCGCGAGCAGGTGATCGTCTGTGGCATGGAAACCCATGTTTGCGTGCTGCAGACCGTGCTCGGCCTGCTGGCGCTGGGCAAGCAAGTGTTCGTGGTCGAGGATGCCTGCGACAGCCGCACCCCGGCCAGCAAGGCCGCAGGTCTGGCGCGCATGCGTGCCGCCGGCGCGCAGGTGGTGACCCGCGAGATGGTGCTGTTCGAATTGATGGGCAGTGCCGGGCACCCGCAGTTCCGCCACATCAGCAAAACCTACCTGATCGGTGAACAGCCCTGAACGGCCGGTTACTCGCTATTGCGGTGACGGCCGTGGCGCTGTTGCAAGGCTGTGCCGGGCGCCGCGAAGACGCGCCCGAAGCGGACCCGGCCAAAATCCGCGCGCAACTGCTGCGGCTGTTGCCCGCCCAGGTCAAGGACCGCGAGGGTTGGGCCAAAGATATCCAGGCAGCCTTCGAAGCCCAGCGCATAGCGCCTAGTAAAAGCAACCTGTGCGCCGTGCTTGCGGTGACCGAACAGGAGTCGACCTTCACTGCGGACCCGCAGGTGCCCAACCTTGGGCGTATCGCCCGCCAGGAGATCGACCGCCGCGCTGCACGCCTGCATATTCCCAAACTGCTGGTCGACGGTGCGCTGAAGACGTCGTCGGGCAACGGCCAGAGCTATCAGCAACGTTTGCAGGCGGTGCGCAGCGAAAAGCAGTTGAGCGAACTGTACGACGAAGTCGTGGCTCGCGTGCCGCTGGGCAAGACCTTGCTGGGTGGGCTGAATCCGGTGCACACCGGCGGGCCGATGCAGGTCAGCATCGACTTCGCCGAAAAGCATGCAAGGGATTACCCCTACAGCCATGAAGGCACGATTCGCCAGGAAGTGTTCAGCCGGCGTGGCGGCATGTATTTCGGTATTGCCCACCTCTTGGGCTACCCGGCCAACTACGAGCGCCAGCTTTACCGGTTTGCCGATTTCAACGCGGGCTGGTACGCCAGCCGCAATGCGGCATTCCAGGCGGCATTGAGCAAGGTCACGGGGGTGAAGTTGGCACTGGACGGCGACCTGGTGGCGCCGGGGGCGATCATGCCGGGGAGCACCGAACTGGCTGCGCGCAAGCTAGGGGTAAAGCTGGGGCTGCGTAACCCGCAGATCCGAAGCCAGCTGGAGGAGGGTGACAGCCTGGCGTTCGAAGACAGCAAGTTGTACAGCGGGGTGTTCGCCCTGGCAGATGCCAAAGCCGGCAAACCGTTGCCCCGCGCGGTGCTACCGGGCATCGAGCTGAAGAGCCCGAAGATTACCCGCAAGCTGACCACGGCCTGGTTTGCCGGGCGGGTGGATGTGCGCTATCAGCGGTGCATGAAGCGTTAGCCCGGCAGTTACCGCGATCCTTGAGCGGGTTACCCGCGAATACGGTGGCGGCTGCAACAGTAAACGGCGGGTGTAAATTGGCCAGCCGGGCCGGCCCTTTCGCGGGTGAACCCGCTCCTACGAACCACCGATGCGTGTGTAGGAGCGGGTTTACCCGCGAATACGGTGGCGACTGCAACAGTGAACGGCGGGTGTAAATTGGCCAGCAGGCCCGGCCCTTTCGCGGGTGAACCCGCTCCTACGAACCACCGATGCGTGTGTAGGAGCGGGTTTACCCGCGAATACGGTGGCGACTGCAACAGTGAACGGCGGGTGTAAATTGGCCAGCAGGCCCGGCCCTTTCGCGGGTGAACCCGCTCCTACGAACCACCAATGCGTGTGTAGGAGCGGGTTTACCCGCGAATACGGTGGCGACTGCAACAGTGAACGGCGGGTGTAAATTGGCCAGCAGGCCCGGCCCTTTCGCGGGTGAACCCGCTCCTACGAACCACCAATGCGTGTCCACTGCAGCCGCGCGACCCTGTGCGATCAGCGCTCGCCCAATGCCCCGACGACCAGGTCGACACTGGCCTTGAGCCCCGCAATCGCATCCTCAGGGTCACTCTCCACCACCACCAGCCTGGCCCCGGCTGCCTTGATCACCTCGGCCACCGCCGCAGTCGGCTGACGATGGTCCAGCACCAGCGCTACGTCCTGCGCCTTCAGGTTCTCCCCCAGCGCCTTGAGTGCGGCCGCATCCCAATCGGCCGGCAGCGGCTGCTCGACCGCATCCAGGTTCAACCCGTTGACCAGATACCCCAGTCGCTCCGACAGGCTCACTACCGTCAGGTTGTCGACTTTGGCCAGCCGCGTCTGGCTGCTGGCCGAAAGCTCCAGCAATTGGCGCTTGAGCCCTGCCAGGTTGCCCTGGATCTTCGCCTTGTCGTCCGGCGCCAGGCGCTCCAGGTCATTGGCTACCACGTCGGCCATGCGCCCGAGGTTGGTCGGGTTGAGCCAGGGGTAAGCGCCATAGGCATCGTCACCGCTCACCGCAATGCCCGGCAGTGCGCCATCCACCGGTCGCGCGGCATCGATCTCGACAATGCGGATATTGCTGCGCCGAGCCATCGGGTACAGCGGGTCGTCACGCCAGATCGATCGCACGCCGACCACCGCATCTGCCTGCTGGGCGGCCTTGTGCAGGCCAGCGCCACCACGCCCGCTGAAATATGACGGTTGACGGCTGGCAGGCAGGTTGGCCGGTGCTGCCCGCTTGAGCTGCACCGCAGTACCGTCGAGCAGGGCGCTGGCCAGGCTGTGGGTGACGGGCAGGGTCGTCAGCACTTGCGTGGCGAAAGACAGTGATGGCAGCCCGGCCAGTGCCAGCGCCAGGGTCAGGTGTTTGAAGTTCATGCCGGGTTTCCTTGCAGGCGGGGAACGAGGGCGCGGGCCAGGGCGGCCAGGGCAAAGCAGATGCCGGCGACCAGGATGATCGCGGCCCCTGACGGCACTGGCAGATCGATAACGATCGGCAACAGGATGCCGAACAGGGTGCTGATGGTGGCAATCAGTACCGACAGGAAGAAAAAGCCCTTGAGTGACTGGCTGACCAGGCGAGCGGCGGCGGCCGGGATGACCAGCAGCGCGCCGACCAGGATGGCCCCGATCACCTTCACCGCAGCCACGGTCACCAACGTCACCAGCACCACGAACAGATAGTCCAGGGTCTTCACCGCCACCCCGCGCACAGCCGCCAGCTGCGGATTGAAACTGGCCAGCATGATGCGGTTGTAGAGCGGCAGCGCCAAGGCCAGCACCAGTAGCGCGACGATGCCCAGCACGACCAAGTCCTGAGCGCTAACGGTCAGCACCGAGCCGAACAGCACGTTTTCGAGGATGTGCACGTTGATTTTGCCCGCCAGCATCAACAGCAGGCTGGCGCCCAGCGCCAGGGACACCGACAGGAATACGCCAATCAGCGTGTCCGGCGACAACCCGGTGCGGTTGCGCAGGAAGTTGAGCAGGATGCCGAATAGCAGGCAATAGCCGAACAGACTGCCGTAAGGGCCGGTATAGGGCTCACCCAGCAGGATGCCGATGGCCACGCCGGTCAGTGCCGCATGGCCGACCGCTTCGGAGAAGAAGGCAAACCGCTTGACCACCACCAAGGTGCCCAGGCCGCCCAGCACCGGGCCGATCATCAAGCCGGCCAGCAGGGCGTTGACCACGAAACCGTAGGCCAGCGCCTCGGGCAGATAGCCGGCAGTGGCCCAGTCCTGGACCGTTTGGCGAAAGATTTCAAAACTCATCGGGCAAGGCTCTCGCTGCGCGGGTGAACGGAGAACAGGCCGAGCAGGCGCTCTGGAGTCAGGGCCTGGGCAGGCGGGGCGTCGAACAACACCTGGCGGCTCAGGCCCGTTACCCGGTCAGCCAGGCGCAACACGGCTTCCAGGTCATGCTCGATCCACAGAACGGTAGTGCCGGCCTGGCGCCAGCCCTGCAATAACTGTTCGAACACCTGTATGCCGGCTTCATCGAGGGCCGACATCGGTTCGTCCAGCACCAGCAATTGCGGCTCTGGGATCAGGCCCTGGGCCAGCAGCACGCGCTGACGCTCGCCACCGGAAAGTGCACCCATGCGCCGCGTGCGCTTGTCGAGCATGCCAACCTGCACCAGGGCTGCATCAATGGCCGGCTTTACACGCCGCGACAGGCCGAGGAAGGCCGGGCGGCGCTGGCACATGGCGGCCATGAAGTCGTCCACGGTCATTGGCAGGCCACGGTCGAATTCCAGTGCCTGCGGCACGTAGCCGATCACTTCGCGCTCACCAGGCCAATGCAGGGTCAGTTGGCCCTCGTGCGGCATTTGCCCGAGCAGGGTCTTGATCAGCGAGCTCTTGCCGCCGCCGTTGGGGCCGACGATGGCGTGCACGCTGCCTGCCGCCACGCTGAAACTGACCTGTTCGAGGATACGTGTGCGGCCCAGGGTCAGGTCGATGCCGGCGAATTCGATGCGTGGCCCGCAGGCTGTCACCAGCTTGGCGGCAGCGGTCATGCGCGGTTCTCCTGAATGGCGCGGACCACCGTGTCGAGGTTGCGCTTCATTTCCACCTCGTACTTATCCTTGGTGTAATCGCCGTAGGAGATATGCGTCAACGGATACAGGCGCACGCCGGACTCGCGTTGAATGGTTTCGACATAGGCTGACGGGAAGTCCATTTCCGAGAAGATCACCCGCACGTCCAGTGCCTTGAGCTGGTCGATGGTCTTTTTCAGCTGTGCCGGGCTGGGCTCGATGCCATGGGCAGGCTCGACGACGGCCGTCACCTCCAGACCGAAGTCACGCACCAGGTAGTCATAGGCAGCATGGATGGTAGCGACTCGGAACGTTGCGCCAGGGGCTTCGGTGACCTTGGCCAGGGCCTCGGCACGCATGGCGCGCAGGCGCTTGGCGTAGGCACGGGCGTTTTGCGTGTACAACCTGGCGTTGTCAGGGTCGAGCTTGCCCAGTTCGCGGGCGATGTTGTTCACCTGGGCGATGGTGGTGCTGATCGACAGAAAGGTGTGCGGGTTGACCACCTTGCCGGCACCGCGTGCGGCTATGCCGGTGGCCGCCAGCAGCGGTACATTCTGATTGGCTTCGATAGTGGCAATGTCGGGTTTTTCGCTGGTGGCGATCATGCGGTCTGCGAAGTCGTCATGGCCAACGCCGTTGAGCACCACCACGTCCAGTGTGCCGATGCGCTTGATGTCCTCGGCCCGCGGCTCGTAGGCGTGCGGGTTGAAGCCAGCCGGAATCAGGGGAACTACCTCGGCCTTGTCGCCGACAATATTGCTTACGTAGCTGTAGTAGGGGTGCAGGGTGATGCCGATACGCAGCGGCTTGCTGTTATCGGCCAGGGCCAGTGCCGGCAAGGCAAAGGCCAGGAGCAGGGCGAAGGCGGAGCGAAACATGGGCGAGTCCTTGGGTTCAGTGACGGTGTTCGCGGGTGACCCCGGCGTCGTAGTGGCTGACCACTTGTTGCCAGCCAGCGGCGATCAGGGCGGCCTGGCCGAGGTCGTCCGGGATCACGGCGGCGCTGTCGCGGCGCAGCCAGACATCGGCTTGGCCTGAGCTGTCGGGTGGCAGGATCAGCAGCAGGCTGCCGGCAACGTCAGGGGACTGGCTGCGGCCCAGGTAGGCGCCGGGCTCCAGCCATGACCATTGGTGGCCGCCACGGCTCTGGCTGCCAGCGTCGACCACGAACGGCGGCAGGCCTTCTTCGGCCAGGGCCTGCACGCCGGGGGCAACGCCGTTTTCTTCGCGCAGTAACTGGATCTCGTCGAAGGCCACCCACAGGTCTGTGTAGAGGCCTTGCTCGGCGGCGGTGAGGTCGCGGCGAGCGTCGATCTGGTGGCGGGCGATGGCCTGTTCGTCCTCGCGCTCACCGCGCAGCAGCACCACGCTGGCGGCGAGCACCACGATAAGCAGGCTTGCCAGCAGCACATACAGGGTTTCGTGCCCGGCACCGGCCGGGCGAATGACTTGGGCGCGGCTCATGGCTGGGCGATATCGGCGTAGTCCACTTCCACCACGTGCCCGGGGCCGGCATCGAACAGCACGTAGAATTCGCCGTCCGGGCGCTTGAAGGTCAGCGTCGAGTCGTCGCCAAGCTTGCCGCCGACCAGCACCTCTTCGTCATAACCGATCACATCGAGGGTCACCCCGGGGGCACCGCTGCCGTCCGAGAAACCGCCGGTACACTTGACCTGGCCGTTGGCCAGTTCTTCGCATTCGCACATCGGGTTGTGCGCCAGCGCAGGGCCGGCGGCCAGTACCAGGACGGGCAAGGCCAGGGTGCGCATCAGGTGTTTCATTTGTTGTCTCCTTGTTTCTTGAGCCATGCCACGGTGGCTGGCGATGCCTTGGCCAGGGGGATCGACGCCTGGTGCATGCTGCCGTCCCAGCCTTCCAGGGTGATCCAGATCTGCGCGTCGGGCTTGGTGCGCGGCGGGATCGGCAACGAGGTGCCCATGTTGTACGGTGCACCGAAGAAAATGGTGCCGGCGGCGCGCAGGCTGCGCGGCTTGCCGATGCGCAGGTAGGCTGCCTTGACGTCCTTTATGCAGGCCTTGCACAACGATGCATTGAACGATTTGAAGTAGCCGGCCGGGCCGTCGGCGCGTGGCGCCTCGTCCCGCAGTTCGGCAAGGTCGAGGCTGTAGGGGCCGACCTGGATGTCACTGATCACGTTGGCGCCAAGGCCGGCGTCGCCGCGGAACAGCCTGGCGTCGGCGAAGTACTTGGGCATGAAGCCCAGCGGGATCAGGATCAGCAGGATGTTCAGGTGAAAACGCCACTTCAGCCAAAGCTGCTTCAGCGGGCTGGCGGGCAGGGCCTGGGCCTGGCTCATGAGTGGACCTCCACGGTGGTTTCACTGCGTGCCGCACGCGGTGCGCGCTCGCTACGCTTGAGGGCTGCGGCGGTGGCCTGGGCGGTGCGTTTGGTCCAGATCAGCAGGCCGCTGAGCACCATCAGGGTGAGGATCAGGCCGAAGAAGAACCACACCAGCTTGATCGGCAAACCGCCGAAGTCGCCAGTGTGCAGCGGGCGCATGGACTCGGTGACGAACTCCAGGGCCGAACGGTCGCTGATCAGGAACTGGCTGTCGACATTGCGTGTGTACGGATTCACCGAAGCACTCTGGAACATCAACGGGTACCAGCCCGGGCCAGACAGCGTGACGTGGCTGTAGGCAGTGGCGGGGAGCGAGATGGAGGTCACTTCCAGCCCCGGGATCGCCAGGCCGGCAAGGCGCGCCGCTTCATCCAGGTCGATGCGCGAGGCGGGGCTGCCATCTGGCGTTTGCGGCACCTCCTCACGGGCGATCACCGGCACGATGGATCGGCTGGAAAGGGTGATGTGGTTGTCAGACAGGATCGCCTGGATCAGGAACCAGGTGCCGGTGATGGAAATGACCGCAATGAACCAGATTGACCACACCCCGGACAGACGGTGCAGGTCACCCCAGAAAATTCGCGAACCATGGCCGGTGCGCACGGGTTTGAAAAAGCCTTTCCAGAACTTCTTGTAAACCACCAGGCCGGTGACCAGCGAGGCCAGCATCGGCAGGCCGAGCAGCGATACCAGGTACCAGCCCCAGCTGAAACCATTGGTGAACGGCACCAGCCACCAGCCGTGCAGGGCGCGGGTGAAGGCTTCGAAGTTGAAGTCTGGGGTCTTGCCCTGGATGGCCCCGGTGTAAGGGTTTACATACAGCGTCGGGCTGGTGCCGTCAGGCAGGGTGACATTGGCCTTCACCGCGAAGTGCGAACCATCCGGCTGGCTCAGGCGCTCCACCACCATGTCCGGCTCGGCCTTGTTCAAGGCCTCCAGTACCTGCTGAAAGCTCATGCGCTCGGTGTCCGCGTCTGGCTTGTTGGCGCGCACGGCCGGGTCCGCGAGCCAGACGATTTCCTGACTGACCACGGCGAGCATGCCGGTGAAGCAGACGATCAGGACGAAGAACCAGATCGGCAGGGCGAGCCAGCTGTGGACCAGGAACCACAGCCTGGATTTGGATTTTTTCGGTGATTTGGCCATCAGACGGTCTTCTGTTATTGGTGGTCGAGCGTGTGCCAACCAAAGAGGGCTGTACTGATAAGGACGAATGAGAATTGAAAACCTGCAGGTTTAAATGAAAGCAAATGTTTCAAAGCGCAAAAGCCGGACTGCGCACAGGCATCAGTCCGGCCTTGATGGCTTGTTGCAGAGGAGTCAGGCGCGGGTCAGTGCCGCGGCTGCTTGGGGCTTTTCGTGCAACTGCTCCAGGTCCTGGTACAGCGCCCGGCCAATTTCCGCAGCGCGGGCCGGCAGTACCGAAAGCAGGGTGTCACTCAGACCGTGGCTGTTTTCGCAGAAGCCCTGCAGGTACACCGAGGCTTGCATGTCCGGGCTGGCCAGTACGCGGTAGTTGCGGTCGACGCTGAAGTCCTCCAGGTAATCGGCCAGCGGCGCCAACAATTCACGGTGTGAGCGGCGCTCGTAACCGGTGGCGAGGATAACGGCATCGTAGCGGTGGGTTTGCTGCTGGGCGGTGGCGAGGTCGCGCAGGGTCAGTTCCAGGCCTTCGCGGGTAGCCACCACTGCTTCCACCTGGCGCCGGCACAGCACGTTGTGGCGGGGCTGATGGGCAACCTTCTGCCGGTAGAGGATGCCGTAGATGCGCTCGATCAGGTTGAGGTCGACCACCGAATAGTTGGTGTTGTGGTATTCGCCCAGCAGTTTGCTGCGCTGGTCGGCCGGTTCGTTGTAGACCAGGTCGGTGTAGTCGGGCGAGAAGATCTCGTTGACGAAAGGGCTGTCGTCGGCAGGTTTGAGGGCCGAGCCGCGCAGAATCATGTCGACCTTGACTGACGGGTAACTGTCGTTGAGGTCGATGAACGCCTCGGCGGCGCTCTGGCCTGAGCCGATCACGGCAATGCGCATCGGTTTGCCAGCCGTGCACGGCAGTTTGGTCAGGCTGCTCAGGTACTGCGAGTGGTGGAAGACCCGCGGGTCGTCCTTGAAGGCACCGAAGTTTTCCGGGATTTTCGGCGTGCCACCGCTGCCCACCACCACCGAGCGGGTGCGGCGGCTGTATTCGCGGCCCTGCGTGTCACGCGTGACCACGCGCAGGTGTTCGACCCGGCCTGCATGCACGTGCGGTTCGATGCGCAACACCTCCTGCCCATACACCGCCTGGGAGGCGAAATGCTCGGCGGCCCAGCGCAGGTAGTCGTTGTACTCCAGGCGGCAGGGATAGAAGGTGCCGAGGTTGATGAAGTCGGCCAGGCGCTGCTTCTGGTGCAGGTAGTTGACGAAGCTGTACGGGCTGGTCGGGGTGCGCAGCGACACCAGGTCCTTGAGGAACGAGATCTGCAATTCGCTCTGGGTAGCCAATGTCTCGCCGTGCCAGTGGTAGTCTTTCTGCTTGTCGATGAACAGTGCGTCGAGCGCATGACCCCGGGATTCGGCGAGTTCTTCCAGGGCGATGGCCAAGGCCAGGTTGGAAGGACCGAAGCCCACGCCGATCATGTCTTTGATGGTTTCCTGCTGTGAGGACTGGCTCATGGCTGCGATTTCCTGAATGGTCGAATATGGACGCCCGCCGGGGCTCCGGCTCCTGCGCAAGTACATGAGTTGGAACGAGCCAACCGGGGAGGAATTTAAGCGGGCTAAAGAACAGCGCGAGGCGGCCGATGTAGTGGTTACGGCAAGGACCAAACTTTCAGGCAAGGAATCGACATGAGCGGCATCACGGCAAGCAACCTGATGATCAATGGCGTTTCAGCGCAGACGCTGAGCGCGAATGCAGCAACCGAACGCGAACAGGCGAAACAGGCCGGTGAGGCGGTGGGGCCGTTGAGCATCAGCAGTGACAGCATGAAGGTGTCGGCGGGTAGCCAGGCGCAATCCACCGACACTGAAGAGAGTAGCGAGTCGGGGGCTGTGAGCGAGCTGCGTCAACTGATCAAGGACCTGCAGAAGCAACTGGCAGAAGAGCAGAAACAGTTGGCTGCATTGCAGAACAGCAAGTTGGACGAGGCTGCCAAGGCGGCAGCGATAGGTGCCAAGCAGGCAAGCATTGCCACCATCAACGGGCAGATCATGGCAGCCACGGCGCAGTTACTGGAGCTGTTGCAGCAAGAGGGCGGCAGCAGTGCGGGTGGCATGGTCAGCGCTACGGCCTGAGTGGACAAGCACAGGCCGCTGTAGGCGCGGGTTTACCCGCGAATGGGCCAGGCCTGCTGGCCAATCTCCACCCGCCGTTTACCGTTGCCGGCGCGACCGTATTCGCGGGTAAACCCGCTCCTACACACATGCACAGGCCGTCGTAGGAGCGGGTTTACCCGCGAATGGGCCAGGCCTGCTGGCCAATCTCCACCCGCCGTTCACCGTTGCTGCCGCGACCGTATTCGCGGGTAAACCCGCTCCTACACACAATACACAGGCCGTTGTAGGAGCGGGTTCACCCGCGAACACGGGCGAAGCCCGTGCTATCCGCCGCGTTGTCTGTTTCGTGAACAAGCCCGCACGCTCCAGGATATGGCGGTTATTCGACCGCCAACCGCCCCTTGTTCTGCCGCTCGGCCTTGTACTGCATGGCCACTGCCGGTGCCGGCTTGGAGGTACCGGTTTCCAGCCATTGTCGCATGCGGCTGGCATCGGCGAAGTGGGTGTACTTGCCGAAGGCATCGAGAATGACCATGGCCACCGGCCGGTTGTCCATGCGGGTCAGCAGTACCAGGCAGTGCCCGGCTTCGTTGGTGAAGCCGGTCTTGGTCAGCTTGATGTCCCAGTTGCTCTTGTTCACCAGGTGGTCGGTGTTACGGAAGCCCAGGGTGTAGTTAGGCTTGCGGAAGGCCACGGTCTTTTCGCGGGTGGTCGACAGCTCGCTCAGCATTGGATACTTGCGCGAGGCCATCAGCAGCTTGGCCAGGTCGCGGGCAGTGGAGACGTTCTGCGTCGACAGGCCGGTCGGCTCGACATAGCGGGTATGGGCCATTCCCAGGCTGCGGGCTTTGGCATTCATTGCCTTGATGAACGCAGGGTAACCGCCGGGGTAGGCGTTGGCCAGGCTGTTGGCCGCACGGTTTTCCGACGACATCAGGGTAATCAGCAGGGTTTCGCGACGGTCCAGCAGGCTGCCCAGGCGCACGCGAGAGTACACGCCTTTCATTTCCGGGTTGTTGGCGATGGTCATGGTGAGCATTTCATCCATGGGCAGCTTGGCATCCAGCACCACCATCGCCGTCATCAGTTTGGTGACCGAAGCGATGGGCACCACGCGGTCGGCGTGGCTTGAATACAGCTCCTTGCTGCTGTTCAGGTCGATCAGCAGGGCGCTGCCTGAAGCCAGATGCAGTTTGGATGGGTCACGTTGAACCTGGGCCGGGGGTTGTGCAGCAGCAGTCGACGGAAGGGTCGCGGTACCTGTGAGCAACAGCAGCAGGCTGAGGATAGACAGGGAAGTTTTCACGTTGAGGCTCACTAAAAGTTTGTATGTCGTTGGCTGTGCAAGGGTTTTCCCCCTAAAACCGATGCATTCTGGAGTATGGCTGAATTGCTGTCGAATGCCTTATGACTAAAGGGCGCAAGGTGAACGATATTTAATCCTGTACCCATTACGTTCTTTTCCAGCTTCGCCAGTTCCGTCCAATCGTTGGCAGAATTCAACCACTTGGCGTAGGTCGAGAGAAGCACCTGCACCGAACGCCCAAGCTGCCCAGCAATGAACGCTGGATTCGTGGTGACGAGCCAGAAGGCTGGAAGATGAATGGCGACTCCGTCGAGACGCGGCGCTTCTGCTTCGAGCGGTATTGCGCGATCTCTCTGGCCCTTGCCAGTGCGCCAAGAGCCCGGCTGTTCAACATTACGGTGGGGGTGTATTTCGTCTTGGTCCGCTCGACTGCCTGCTTTTCAACCACGATCCGGCAGATGTGAGCCGTCTTTTTCTCGACGTCGACCTCATCCCAGCGCAGCGACATAATCTCGCCTGTGCGCATACCCACCCTGCGACACGCTGCTGATGACCCGATTTGCCTCAGAGGCGGTCGACCGTATCTTCAGGCCCGGCTTTCGGTACAGCAAGGCAGAGGTGCTGCTGATGGACTTGCGGCAACCCGGTGAGTTGGCAGAGGACTTGTTTGCGCTCAAGCAATGAGTGGCTGCATTCGACTTACATCTGCCTTTAAAAAAGGACGGCTAACGGCCAACAGCAGTCATTAGCCGCCGAAAAGCTAGGCCACCGGCCACGCCATTCAGCGCAGAGCTAGACTGAGCCCAGTATTCTGAATCGCTAATGGTGGTTCCCATGAAGCACTGGCTTCCCCTGCTGCTCACCCTGCCTCTGTCGCACACCCAAGCTGCGGTACCTGCCTTCAACTGCACTCAGGTCGAGGCCGGCAGCATCGAACAACAGATCTGCCAGAGCGAGCCGCTCTCGGCACTGGACCGGAAAATGGCCGAGGTCTACACAGCCGCGCAGCAGAAGGCCGGCAATGAACATCCGCCGGTGCTCAAGACCGAGCAACGGGGCTGGATCAAAGGCCGCAACGATTGCTGGAAAAGCGCGGACCAGCCCGCCTGCATCGCCGACAGCTACCGCCTGCGCATCGCCGAACTGCAGGCGCGCTACCGGCTGGTCGAGACCACCGGCCAGGTGTTCTACCAGTGTGACGGCAACCCGGCCAAGGAAGTGGTTGCCCGCTTCTTCCGCACCGAGCCGCCCACGGCCATCGTCGAGTTCGGTGACCGCAGCTCGCTGATGTACCTAGAACAGGCCGCAAGCGGCGCGCGCTACCAGGGACAAAATGAGAGTTTATGGGAGCACCATGGCGAGGCCATCGTGGTGTGGGGCTATCAGGAGCCGGAAATGCACTGCACAGCGCGTTGAAAGCCGCCGCTATGACCCATTGCAGAAATTCTCCAGGGGTAGCTATCGGCCAATATCGAACTTTGATGTGGTCCGCCACGAGGACATCATCCAGAACACAGGCGCGCCCTGCTTCCTTAAAGCTGCATTACGGCGAGCGCCCTGCGCAGAGGCTCGTCGGATATCTGGATAGGACCGTGAAATGGTACGTCCATATCCAATACCAGATACACGGAGGCCGCGATAAGCATTGAAGAAACGACGAACATTCCTGTCACCATTGAATTACGTGGCGCTCGGTATCCAAAACTGGCGAAAATGAGCGTCAACCACGCAACCAGCATCCCAATGAGTGGGCCGGGAATTGCCCCCTCTGACTGCTCGACGATCCTCCAGCGTTGCTCGATAAGCGAATGATATTGCTGACGAATATCCTGAAGCATAGTTTCATGGTAGCGGTCCGGCGGCTTTATGGCAGCCAAAGATTTCCCTATGTCATCCAAGTATTTAGCTGCCTCGCTGTTACGATGTTGCAGCGCCTCGTCCCCCCGGTATGGCGTCTCGATAGCGTGCTCAAGATAGGTGACCAGTCGGTTGCGGGTGTCTTGTGCCGATTCGCCATAGCCCCGCAGTGTCCGATCAAATATGATCATGCTGGTTGCATACCCATGAAAGTTAGCGTCAATGGACTCGAAGGTATTTTTGGCAGAATTGATCATCAATCCAAAGACCAGCGATGTCATAACCACAAAAATGTTAGCTACCAGGCGAATCACTGTATTTGTGTCTTCGTCTCTGTGGTGGGATGCCAGCTTTGGGTACCACTGCATCATGAGAAGCGAGGCGGCAACCAAGCACCCAAAAATGGCCACTGCGATCCAGAGAGAATTCATGCATCAAGGCCTCGATCAATCTGACTCAAGTCTTAAAAGATAGACCGTGGCCGACCGCTTTGGGTCGGTTAGCGCCTCTGGATTGGGTTGACCATCCTTGTCTTACCTCACATGGAGGACAAGCCATGAACGCCATTACGACCAGCAGCCATCAGCCTTGGAACAAAGGAAAATTGGTCGGGCAGAAAGCTCCGCTCCGACTGAAAGATATCTGGGCCATTCGGGTAAGGCTCCAAATCGCGGAGGAAACTCGTGATTTAGCCCTTTTCGATCTGGCCATCGATAGCAAGCTACGAGCCTGCGATCTGACCAAGCTTCGCGTACGCGACGTTGCTCATGGGGAGCACGTGTCATCGCGGGCGATAGTGATGCAGCAGAAAACCCAACGTCCCGTACAGTTTGAAATTACAGAGCAAACGCGGCTGGCCCTACAGGCATGGATACATCAAGCCCAACTCCACAGCGAGGATTGTCTTTTCCCAAGCCGGCTACACGCCTCAGTGCATCTCTCCACCCGGCAGTACGCCCGAATCGTCAAAGCGTGGATAAAGTCTATTGGGCTAGATCCTGCTATGTACGGCACCCACACGATGAGACGTACAAAGGCATCGCTGATCTATCGCAGGACAAAGAACCTGAGAGCAGTTCAGCTCCTGCTCGGCCATACAAAGCTTGAAAGCACGGTGCGATACCTGGGCATTGAAGTCGATGACGCATTGGAGATGGCAGAGCAGACGGAGGTCTGACAGCGTCCAGCGACGGTCGAGGAATGACCGTCGCGATTCGACCCATTGCAGCCGCTCACGAATGGGAACGATCACCCGGCATCGGATGATTGTTTGACACTGCATATGTTCTGCACCTTTGGAGTGCTAGTTCACACTCAAACGCTTTCCACCTGTGCCTTGTGGAATAGCGAAAACAGTTCTTGCGGCGATTTTATGTTCAGCTTCGCATAGACATGCCGGCGGTGGACCTTGACGGTCTCCACCGAGATGTCCAGCTTGCCGGCGACCTCCTTGTTCGAGCAGCCGCTGAGAATCAGGCGGATCACATCTAGTTCCCTGGCGGTCAGGGGCGTGCCAAGGCGCACCATCGCCTCTTCAAGGTTGGATTGCCAGCGCGGTGCCTGGCGAGGTGCGCTTTCAGGCATCGCGGCCTCGAAAAACATACGCTGGCGCATGAGGCCCACTACCCACGGGCGAATCATCTCCAGCAGCGAAACCTGCTCGGGCGTGAACAGGTGCCGGCTTCCCAGCGACAGGCACAAGCTGCGCACCTCATCCAGTCGCACGTTGTAGTGCAATTCATCCTGCTTCACGTAATGGTTGAAGTAGCGCTCGTGGTACTCGGTGTTCTTGAAGCGCTCTGGCGCCACGTCCGCCAGGCGGAACAGCCCGGTTGCCGGTTGTTCGCGGTTGGCGATGTAGAAAGGGTCGAGTAGATACATGCCCTTGATGTAGTCGTGGAACAGCGGGTCGGGGCCCTCTCCTTCATACGGGCTTTCAGCGAATGCAAACGGGCAACCGTCGCTGAACAGCAGCGCCGCCCAGTTATCTATCGGCACATATTCGCCTATCAGACGGCTCAGGGTTTGCCAGAAATCCGCCTTGTCCAGGTGTTCGATCACGTGGCCGGCAGCGCGATGCCAGGCCATGTCCTGGAGCGTTGGTGTCATGTATCTACCCCCTGGGGTTAACCACTCGACGTGATAGGAAACGGGCTGGAAAAACGCATAATTGCATCGACCTTTTGCAAAAGTCACTTATTTCCTGACCGGGACTTAGCCCGATACCAAGGTCCGAATATGAAGCTCGAACTTGTACAACTGGCGGGGCGCGATGGCGACACCGCCTACAATCTGCGACGTACACTGGACGCCATCACCCACTGCGCGCCAGGTGTCGATATCATTGTTTTTCCCGAAGCGCAGATTACCGGTTTCCTGAACCACCAGAACATTGCCGAACAGGCCTTGACCCTGGACAGCCCCAGCATTCTGGCGATCCAGCAGGCCGCTCGTGAGCGTCAGGTGGCGGTGGTAGCGGGGCTGATCGAGAACGACGGTGGGCACTATTACAACACGACGTTGTTCATCACCCCTGAAGGGATCCAGCTCAGTTATCGCAAGACCCACCTCTGGGTCTCCGAACCCGGCCTGGTGCTGCCCGGCGACCGTTATGGCACCGTGGAGTGGCGCGGCGTGCGTATCGGCCTGCTGATCTGCTACGACACCGAGTTCCCGGAAACCGCCCGGGCTGTAGCGGCACTGGGTGCCGAGTTGATCCTGGTCACCGATGGCAACATGGAACCCTATGGTCACGTGCATCGAACCTCGGTCACCGCCCGTGCGCAGGAAAACCAGGTGTTCGCCGTGGTCGTGAACCGAGTTGGGGACGGTGAGGACAATACCGTTTTCGCCGGTGGCAGTGCGGTGGTCGACCCGTCCGGGCAGGTGTTGTTGGAAAGTGGGCGCCAGGAGTGCCGACATGTCATCGAGTTGGACATGACCCAACTGGCCGATGCTCGTGCGCTCTACCACTACCAAGCGGACCAGCGCTTCCAGTTGCCCGGTGAACGCATCGAGCACGCCGATGGCCGGCGTGAACTGTTGATTCCCTGAGCAAGGCTTCACGTGCCCACGACCACTGGGCTCGCGCCAACGATAACAACAATCCAGCGACAGTCTGCGGACTGCACGGTCGCAAGCCGGCACTCCGCCAGGAGCCTTCCATGACGCTTCACCGTTTACTGAAGTTCGGCCTCATCGCGCTGCTTGGTACCAGCTTGAACCCCGCATACGCGGAGCCTGCCCGTGTGCACCTGTATAACTGGTCGGACTTCCTGGCACCGGAAACGCCCAAGGAATTCGAGGCAGATACGGGTATCTCGCTGATCTGGGACGCCTTCGACAATGCCGAAGTGATGCAAAGCAAGTTGATGGCCGGGCGCACCGGTTACGACGTGGTGATGGTACCCGACGACCTGTTGCCCAGTTTGGTCAAGGCCGGGGTAATACAGGAACTGGATCGTGATCACCTGAACAACTGGTCGCACCTGGCCCCGGAAATCCTGGAAAAGCAGCAAGGCAACGACCCGGGCAACCGCTATGCCGTGCCGTATATGTGGGGCACTACGGGGATCGGCTATGACCAGGCCAAGGTCGCGCAACTGCTCGGCAAGAACGCGCCGGTGAATTCCTGGGACCTGATATTCAAAGAGGAAAACATCGCGAAGCTCAGTAAATGCGGCGTTGCGATGCTGGATGCACCCGTGGAGATCGTGCCTATTGCGCTGAACTACCTGGGGCTGCCACCCAATAGCAAGAACCCCGAAGACTATCGCAAGGCTGAAGCTTTACTGCTCAAGATCCGCCCGTATATCCGCTACTTCGATTCCTCGAAGTTCACCACCGACCTGGCCAATGGTGACATCTGCGCCGTGGTCGGCTGGGGTGGCTCGGTCTACAGCGCCAAGGTTACGGCAGACCATGCCAACAATGGCGTCAAACTGGCCTACAGCATTCCGAAAGAAGGCGCGCCGGTCTGGTTTGAAAACATGGTGTTGCTCAAGGATGCACCGCACCCGCAGCAGGGCTATGACTTCATCAACTACATGCTGCGCCCGCAAGTGATTGCCAAAAGCTCCGATTATGTCGGCTATCCCAATGGCAACAAGGACGCCACGGCCCTCATCAATCCGCAACTGCGCGACAACCCGGCGTTTTACCCCTCGAAGGAGGTCATGGCAACGCTGTACCCGCTCGAAACGCTGCCGCTCAAACTGGAGCGTGTGCGTACCCGGCTCTGGAGCAAGGTAAAGAGCGGTACTTGAGTGCCGCATCGCTGGCCATTGGCATAACAAGAATCCGCACGACCGGAGTGAACATGACTATCGCTGCAGACTTGATCATCACCCACGCTGACATCCATACCATGGACCCGGACCTGCCCAGGGCCCAGGCCCTTGCCGTGCACCAGGGGCGCATCGTCGCAGTGGGTGCCAACGCAGACATCGAACACATGGCCGGGGCCGATACCCGCCGCATCAACGCACAGGGGCGGCTGATGCTGCCCGGCCTGCAAGACACCCACGTGCACTTTCAGCTGAGCAGCGCCGACCTCTATCACAATGCCGCGCTCTACACTGCGACCACCCTGGATGAACTGCTGGGCTGTATCCGCGCGTTCGCCGAGCGCCATCCGGACAAGACCTGGATTCGCGGCGTCGGCTTTTCCTCGAGCCTGTTCGGCCCGGACGTGCTCACCAAGGAACTGCTCGACAGTGTGACGGGCGGTCGCCCGGCGCTGATGCTCGCCAACGACTACCACAATGGCTGGGCCAACAGCGCAGCCTTCGAGATTGCCGGTGTGCAGCCGGGTAGCGCTGAACCACAGAACGGCAGTTATGTGCGCAACGCCGACGGTACGCCCAAGGGGTGGCTCTTGGAGGATGCGATCTGGGCAATGAACCGTATCGCACCCGGGTACACGGACGACGAATACCTGGAGGCCATGCAGCACTACAGCAAGGAATTCAACCGTCGGGGTATCACTGGCGTGCTGGACGCCATGGTCAGCCGCAACTACATGAAGAACTACCAGGCGTCTTATGAACGCGGTGACCTGACGCTGCGCGTACGTGCCACCTCCAAGGTCTTCGCGCACAAGCCGCTGGACGAACAGCTTCGCGAACTCCAGGACCTTCGCGACACCTACCAGGGTGACCGGGTAAGCATGCACTCGGCCAAGTTCTTCCTCGACGGCGTGCTGGAAAGTGGCACGGCGGTGTTCCTGGAGCCGCGAAGCGACACAGGTGGCAACGCCGAACTGATGTTCACCCAGGCACAGGTCAACGAGTACTTCGCCGCCTTCGACCGGGAGAAGTTCCAGTTGCACGTGCACACCATCGGCGACGGGGCCGTGCGCGCCGCCGTGGACGGGATCGACTATGCCCGCCAACGGAATGGCAAATGGGATTCGCGTCACCAGCTCGCCCACCTGCAAGTGGTGTCCCCGGTCGACATCCCCCGCTTTACCACCCTGGACATCCTGGCCAATTTCCAGCCTTTGTGGGCCCAGCCACAACCTGAAGCCGACGCCATCGCCCACGCCATGCTCGGTGAGCAACGCAGCCAGTGGATCTTCCCCATCGGTGCGTTCGTGCGCAAAGGCGTGACCTGCATGATGAGCAGCGACTGGGGCGTGAGCACCTACGACCCGTTCCAGATCCTGCAATCGGCAGTCACCCGCCAGGCGCTCGATGCAGGCCCCGACGACCCGGTGCACAACCCGCAGCACCGCATCAGCATTGAGGATGCGCTGCGTGGTTACACCATCAATGCTGCCCATGCCGCCTGGCGGGACGACTGTACCGGCAGCCTCAGCGTAGGCAAGTACGCCGACCTGATCGTGCTTGACCGCAACCTGTTTGAAATCGCGCCCGGCGAGATCGCCCAGACCCAGGTGTTGCTCACCCTGCTGGAAGGCCAGGAAGTCCATCGAGACCCAGGCTTGGGCTGACGGGCCGCCCCGCAACGGGGCGAAAGACGCCACGCACACCACCCCCGTCTCGTTCCGGGCCTACAGGCCCCGGAGGGGGAAGTGCGCGCGCGGTGCCGGGTTTGTCATTACAACAAGAAGAAATCGGGAGCACTCAGCATGTCCTTCATCACCCAGGTACGGGCGCTTTCGGCGCTTGGCGCCTTACTCAGCCCCTGCGCCTTTGCCGGCTATGCCTTCGAGGCTGGTGACATCAAAGGGGAAGCAACACTGGCCGCAGGCGTAGCCAGCATCAGCGCCAGCAACGTCAATTTCGGTGCCGGGCGCGTGGACCTGCGCAATGGCCGCAACACCGGCGAGCGAGCTGTCTGGCAGGAGATGTACCTGAAACCCGGCGCCACCCTGCGCTATGAAATCGGCCCGGATCTTGAAGTGTTCGGCGGCGCCTCATCGGTGGGGGCCGCTACCTTTGGCGACGGCGACGCGGGCGGCTACACCCGCAGCTCCGATCATGGGCTGGCCATCGAAGCCTTCTATGGCGGCGTGCGCAACGGCGACTGGTCGTTCAGCGCCGGGCGCCAGGACTACAAGGTCGGCACCGGTTTCATCGTCATGGACGGCAACCTCGACCTCTTCGACGATGCCGCTTACTGGATTGGCCCACGCACAGCGTTTCGCGACTCCGCCCTGCTGGGCTATGGCCACGGCCCGCTCAGCGCCCAGGCATTCAGCTTGCGCACGGATGACGACCTGGGTGACTTTCGCATGAACGGCCTGAATATCGACTATGGCGTGGCCGATACGGTAACCCTGGGTGCCATGGCGATGAAGGTCAACGCCCTGGCACGTAAGGCCGACAGGTTGACCCCGCGTGAGGGCATGCAGGTGTACAACCTGCGGGCGCTGCAAGGCAAGGTGCCGTTGCTGGACGACCTTACGCTGCACGGTGAATACGCCGTCCAGCGTGGTGCGGGCGACGGTGTCGACTACGACGCCAGCGCCTGGTACGCCCAGGCAGACTATGCCTTTTCTGCGGTGCCCCTGCAGCCATTGCTGAGCTATCGCCATGCCGCCTTCTCCGGCGACGACGAGCCGAGCGACAACAAGCAGAAAGCCTGGGATCCGCTCAGCAAAGGCTATGTCGACTGGGGTACCTGGTTGATTGGCGATGTCGTCGGTAACTACCTGCTGTTCAACAGCAACGAACGCGTAAGCCAGTGGACGCTGCGAACCCACCTGTCACCCACCGTCAACCTGGGGGGGATTCATTACCAGTTCAGCCTGGATGAAAAGGTGCTCAACGGCGGGCCCGTCAGCGATCGGCGCTTTGCCGACGAAAACGTGGTGTTCGTCGAATGGACCCCGACAGCCAGTATTTACACCAGCGTGTCCTACAGCTGGGTCAAGCCCCTTGCCGCCGCCCGCGAGACCTACGGCAACGACGATTTCAGCGCATTCGAGATGTTCGTCTCCTACCGCTATTGACCGAAACCTGAAGGTGGGTGCGGCCCAGACCGGCTGCATCCTGCTTCATCAACAACAGGAACACCACCGTGATCAATGCAGCTACCGGGGCCCGCAAGGCGCTCCTCTTCGCCGTCCCTCTGTTCATGCTTGAAAGGGAGCTTTGACATGGCCGACAAACCCGCCAAGTTGACCGCCAGCCTCGGCCTGACTTCGTTAGTGCTGTTCGGTCTGGCCTACATGGCGCCTAGCCTGGTGCTGGTCATTTTCGGTGTCATAGCCCAGGGCAGCGCCGGCACGGCGCCTACCGCCTTCCTGCTGGCTACCGGCGCCATGCTGTTGTCGGCATTGAGCTACGCCAAGATGGCCAGGCTGTTTCCCGTTTCCGGATCCGCCTATTTCTACGCCCGGCAAATGCTGGGCGGTCAATTGGGGTTTCTGGTCGGCTGGCTCGTGTTGCTGGACTATCTGTTCATGCCCATGGTCGCCTGGTTGGTACAATCGGTTTTTCTCAATGTGCAATTCCCTGGCATACCGTTCTGGGGCTGGATGTTGGTAAACATTGGCCTGACCACGCTGGTGAACGTCCTTGGGCTTAGCCTTGCCGACCGGACAAACAAATTGCTGACAGGGCTGGGCATCGCCCTTGTGTTGCTGTTTGTGGTGTTGTGCGTTATCCACCTGGTCCATCAGTCTCCGGTGGCACTGACCGCGCCACTCTGGAACGCCAGTAGCACCTTCCTTGGTGTGTCGGCAGCGGCGGCCGTGGCGGCCTATTCCTATCTGGGTTTCGATGCGGTCACAACAATGGCCGAGGAAACTCGCGACGCGAAGCGCAACATCCCGCGAGCCGTGGTGCTGGTGATGGCAACGGCAGGCCTGCTGTTTGCGTTGGTGGCGTACATTATGCAACTGGTCCATCCCGGCGGCGTCTTCGAAGATGCCCAGATCGCTGCTTATCTCATGTCCGTCGAAGTGGGCGGGCAGATATTTGCGGATTGGCTGAACCTCGGTTTGATCATCTCCGGGTTCGCTTCGGGCCTCATCGTGCAACTCAGTACCAGCCGCCTGCTTTACTTCATGGGCCGGGCCGACATACTGCCCAAGAAATTCTTCGGCACGCTCAGCCCGAAGACCCAGGCTCCGGTGTTCAACCTGCTGTTCACCGCCGTAATCGGACTGCTGGGTTTGAACCTCACGCTCGAAATGGCGACCTCCTTCATCAACTTCGGTGCCTTCCTTGGGTTCACCGCAGTGAACCTGTGCGTCATCTGCTACTTCTACCGCGCTCGTCGGCGCCAGAGCCTCGGGCTTGTGAGTTATCTGTTGTTTCCACTGCTGGGCATGTGCGTAAACCTGTATCTGGTGAGCCAGCTGAGTGCGACCGCGATCGTCATTGGACTCTGTTGGCTTACCCTCGGCGTGATCTATCTCACCTGGCTGACACGAGGTTTCCGCCAGCCTGCACCCGACCTTCGGTCGTGGTGACACCACGGGCATTCGATGTTCAGTCCACGGCTTATGCTGGGTAAGTTGTTAATGGGTGAAACGTCCGCTTCTGGCCGATTGCTGCCCTTCGCGAGAGACAGCTATGGGTCGACAGCGGACTGTGGGAGGTGGCTGTAGCTGACGAACCAGGATGGATCTTGGTTGGCTGAACGCCTGGATGGGGGAATAGAGCTGTCTAAAACCGCCCGAAAGCGTCTCGGTTTTATTGGGCCAAAGTCGCTGAAACTGGCTGAACCCGATTAGACAGGCCAGATGCTCAGGCCGCTTGCGGTGCGGTCTGAGGCTAGATTCCCACGCTACTGCTGCATTGCCGGGATGTGCTGGATGGACGTACAGCCGGCGCGTACCAATTTTTGTACCAATGGCTATGTTTTTGAGTGGGATGCAGTGTAGCGAAAGGTCCCGGTATTGAGGTTCTCGCCCGTGTCCGGTGATCTGATATAAAACCTTTCTGGACAGGGTAAGCGCACACTTGATGTAGCTCAGAGCTTCTGAGCATTGAGAGGTGCGTATGACCATAGATAGGGATGGAATGGATTGTGATCAGCAGGCTATCAGGCCGGCTGAAAACAATGGTCCGCCAGGCGGTCAAGACTCGGAAGGTAAAAGGGAGCAGCCCGAGGATCGCGACGATTCCGCACATAATCGGCCCTTTCGAGGCAGGCAGAGACCAGGCCCGCCGGACCCATCGCGGGCATCCAATGCCGAGCGTTATAGTTATCACAAGCGCCCACTGGAGTAACTGCCAGTACAGTGTGTAAAGGCTGGCGGAAGTACTGTTCAGCCCAGCTGATAGAAGCCCAGCCCCGCGCTGGGCTTTTTGCATTCATGCGACGCCATGAGGGCTTGTGCTAGCAGGGCTGGGCATCGACGTTCAGCGGTGGATGAGCAAGAGCTCGCTGATGATGCAGATCGAGCCGTCCTCGGCGGGTGTTGCGTCGGTGTAATCGACCTGGTTGTAGACCCCGCCGTGGAACTCGAACAGGTGTGAAGCCCAGGTGCTGTCGAGCTGCAAATTGCCCGACGAGGCGGTTACCCCGTTGCATTCGGCCGTCACGGTTACCACGCCTTCAGACGTGGTGTGAAGGCTGATGTGGAACGTCGCACCCAGTGGCACCCCCTTCAGGACTGTGGAATTCACCGGGTCGGTCTGGTTGAAGGTTCGCCGAAACCCCAGGGTGATGTTGCCCTTGTTCCAGAACACCTTTACCGGCGGGCCGTCATCCCCGCGTACGTGCATCTGGGCAATGACCACCTTCTGCGCCGAGTTGACCTTGGTCAGCGTCATGGTCTGGCGATTCCAGTGATTCTGGGTGCTAGCCAGCGTCCAGTCCTGCGTTTCTGTCCATTCGCAGCGTGTCCTGTGGGTGCTTTTGCTCGAAGCACCTTTGGTGGGGGCTGAGAACTGGATCGAGCCATCGCTGAGCACCGTCACGATGCTGGGAAAGCGGGCAATCGCTTCAGCACCGTTTAGCTCCAGAGCAACGGGATTGGTTGAGGAGACGGCTACCGGTGTGGCAATGGTGAGGTTGCTGATATCTACGGCCATGGGGAGCTCCTGGCGAAAGGGTTTGAGTGGTAGAGCAGCCGTGCAAATGGCGGCCGAACACAAAGTTATCTCACAGCTAAAATCAAATCAATAGCTTTCGGCTAAATTAATTTCGCTTTGGGGGATGTTACCTATTGGCGAAATTTTTCGCGGTGGGGGCTTTACGCTGTATTTGGCGGTGAGATAAGCTTTCGTCGAGCACTGTACGAATATACAGCTATCAGGATAAGAATATGTCTAGGCACATGCAGTCGGAACCTCAACAGCGCCAGGAAATGACTGGAATAGAGCGGCTTAGCCTGCGGGTATCGTCAATGATCAACCACCCGCTCGCGCAGACGCAGCGTTGGGTAGTGGTGCACCGCCTGGATAACGACGGTGAAGCGGAATGGGAGGAGGTGATGGGCCAACTGCGGGAGACGCCCGAGTTGCAGCTGACGTTCAATGATGACGCTAGCGTGACGGTGCGATGGGCGCGCAGCAGCGTGGAAGAGCGTGATGATTTTGTCGTCGAGCGCGACTGCGAGGTGCAGGTCGAGGAGGCGGCTCCTTTCTGAACTTCAGCAAAAGCCCGCCGGTCAGGGCGGGCTTCGGTTTATACCAGGTGGGCATTCCACACCAGGAGGACCCTGGCCTGTATGTAGGTCTCTTCCCGACGAATCATGCGGTCTTTGTGCCGCGAGTTGTCGGAGATCATCTCGAAGTGGTCCTCGTCCGCGATCTGTAGCCGCTTGATGTAGATGTGGTCGCCCCAGGAAAAGAAGTAGATGCCATCGCCGACGAATTCGCGGATGCTGACGTCGACGATCAGCGGGTCGCGGTGCCTGATGGTCGGCTCCATCGACTGACCCCAGCCGGTCACCATCTTCAGGTGATGGTGCTCGCTGAACTCCACGCCCAGCTCGCGCAGGTGGCTGGGGCTGACGCGAACGTCCTTGAACATCTCGGGGTAGTCGTGGGGGATCTGGCCGCCGCCCATGGCGGCCCGCACGTCATAGTGGGCAATCCACACTTCGTCACCGACCAGGCCGGGGCGAAGCGGCTCGGCTTTCAGCAGCGTGGCATCTGCAGGCTCTTGCGCAGCTGCCAGCAGCCTTTGCCGGGTTTCTTCAGAGATACCTTTGCCGCTTCGGGCAAGCATCTGCTTGACCAGGTCGGCTGCGGAGAGCTTGTTGTCACCTGGCTCGACTGCTGCTTGCACGTGTTCGCCTGGCGACAGTGCGTCGAACCAGCCCCGTGGCAAGCCTTCGATGCCCTCGATGCGGCGGGCCACGTCATCGCCCAGGTTTTTCACGGTCTTGTCGGAAAGAATCTGGCTCAGGTGTGCAGGCGCCATCCCCCAGCGCTCTGCGCAGGTGCCCTTTCTCTGGCTGCCGATCAGTTTCACCAGGTTGTGCTTGCGGATTTGGTAGATGTCCATGGGGTGAAGCATGCCAGTGTTTAGCTTGCTGCTAAATGTGCGCACGGCTAAATCTGTCCTTGTAGTGTTATTAGCTGTAGGCTAAATTAAACGCGCGAACAAGAAAAGCCATCGAGACATTTTTCTCCAGGGCTGATCACATCATCATCTGTAATGAGGTTCACATGGATCCGACCGACCTCGGCCCGGGCACCGTCACTTGGTTGGGCGGTACGGGGACTGTACTGCTAGGTGCGTTTCTTTGGCTGCGCAAGTGGTTGTCCCGCGATGCAGTCGACCGTGCGATGGACAATGCTGAGATTGCAGTCATTCGCCGTCTGACAGAACTCCTGGATATCGAACGGGACGCCCGAAGGGAGGCGCAGGCAAAAGCTGATCTGCTGACCAAGGAACGAGACGAGCTGGTGATGACCGTGGGCCGGCTGCAAGGCAAGGTCATGGTGCTGACCAATCAGTTGGGCAGTAGCGGCCAAACACGAGGTGGCAACCCTGGCAATTCGTGAACAAAAAAAAGCCCGCCAGTTTGGCGGGCAACAAGGGCGTAGGGAGCAACGCACAATAAATTCGGGTCAGGCAGCCAAGGTGCCTGGTTGCAACTGTTCGGCCAGTGCCCGGGCTGAGGCGAGCGTCGGCATCGGGCCGCTGACGGCTTCGCCGTTGCGAACCAGGTACCAGCACGCCAGCAGGCCCTGCTCACGCAGTGAGGTGGGAACGGCGCTACCGACAACGGACATGATCTGGATAGTGGCCATGGGGACCTCCTGTGAAACATGGCTCCACCATACGCAGCAGCCGGGGCAGTTTGAAATCAACTTCCTCGATAGTGATCATTGCTCCTATCAACCGTTACCACGTTCGGGCCTTGTTACTTTGACTCCGTTCTCTGTCAACCGAGCACAGGGAAACGGTAAAGGTTGTGTAAGGGACGACCAGTGGCTGACTCTGTTACGCTGAATAAACGTTTCAGTCATGACTAAGGAGCCTGTTATGCCGACAACTCCAAGCCGGGACACCGTGCTTTGCATCTCTCTGGCCGGTCGCCCGGGGACCTTCGGCGTGCGCTTTCACAACCACCTGTACCAGCAGCTGGGCCTGGACTTCTACTACAAGGCCATGCGCACCGATGACCTGCCGGCGGCGGTGGCAGGGATCCGCGCTTTGGGTATTCGCGGCTGTGGGGTGTCGATGCCCTACAAGGAAGCCTGCATGGCTTTGGTCGATGAAATCGATCCCTCGGCGGCGGCCATCGAGTCGGTCAATACCCTTGTCAACTGCAATGGCCGCCTGAAGGCTTACAACACCGATTACCTGGCCGTGCGCCAATTGCTGGTGCAGCACCAGGTCGATCCGGGCACTGCGTTTGCCCTTAGAGGCAGCGGCGGCATGGCCAAGGCCGTGGCCAGCGCCTTGCGCGATGCCGGCTTTGCCGAAGGCATTATCGTTGCACGCAACGAGCAGGCCGGGCGCCAGTTGGCGGATGTCTGTGGTTATCGCTGGGTGCCTGAGCCAGGCGACCTCTGCCCGCCGATGCTGGTAAACGTGACGCCGATCGGTATGGCAGGCGGGCAGGAGGCAGATGAGCTGGCGTTTCCCGAGCACGCCATCGCGGCGGCGGAGCGGGTGTTCGATGTGGTGGCGATGCCGGCGCAGACGCCGCTGATTCGCCGGGCTCAGGCGTTGGGCAAGCCGGTGATCACTGGGCTGGAGGTCATTGCGTTGCAGGCGCTGGAACAGTTCGTGTTGTACACCGGGGTAAGGCCGACGCAGGAGCAGGTGGATGCGGCTGTGGCGTACGCGCAGGCTACCTAGTTGGCCCAGCCCAGCCCCCTTCACGGCTTTAGCTGCGAAGGGGGCTGGCGAAACCAGGGTCAGAACACCTTGTTCCCGCCATCGAGCTGCTTGTCGACCAGTGCACGGCCATGGGCCAGTGACACATGCTGCGCATTCTCAAGGTCGGAGAAGAACTGCATTGGCATCGACATGCGCTTGCTGCTGTGCCCGTCAGGTGCCGTGATAAGGCAGCCGGCGGCATAGGGCAGGGGTGAGTCGGGGTGGGGCATCACGCTGGCGGTGATGGTGTGCTCGCGGTATTCACAGTGAAGAGATTGCATCGTTCTTACCTCGCTGTGGCATGTGAAGCAGTTACCTTCATATACCACAGCAAGAGGCCGGGAGTTCCCGGCCCGACGAGCGCGCCGCGACGAACGCTCAGCCTTTGAGCTCGGTTGGCTGGATCACTTCGACCCAGTAACCGTCCGGGTCCTTGATGAAGGCCAGGTGGTTCATGCGCCCGTCTTGCAGGCGTTTCTGGAACGGTACTTCCAGTTCCTCGAAGCGCGCGCAAGCGGCACGTACGTCGGGTACCGAAATGCAGATATGGCCAAAGCCGCGCGGGTCGGTGTTGCCATTGTGGTAGGCGAACTCGGCATCGTTTTCGGTGCCATGGTTGTGGGTCAACTCCAGCACGCCAGGGATCGACTTCATCCACTGGTGGCGGGCGTTGTCATCAGCGGGGATCTGTGCCGGGTCGACCAGGGCCAGGAAGTACAGGCTGAAAGCGGCTTCAGGGAAGTCACGCTTGTCCACCAGGCGGAAGCCCAGCACGCGGGTGTAGAAGTCCAGCGACTTCTCGATGTCCTTGACCCGCAGCATGGTGTGGTTGAAGACGAACTGGGCGGTGGCGGCGTCAGGTTGTGCGGTGACGCCAGGCAGGGTTTGCAGATCGTGCAGGCTCATGGGAACTCCTGAGACGGGGCCGGGCGCAAGGCGCCGGCAAAACAGACAGGCTGGCCATGATACGGCAGTGCGACGATTGCGCAAATGAAAGCGCCCTGCAAAGGCAGGGCGCTGAAATTAGAGGCCCGCATGTGCGGGCGCGTGATGGGGTCGCTAATCCTTTAGCTGTTTCGATACTGAGCCAGTCCTTGTGAAAAAAGTGTGAAGCCTGTGTGCACATTTCATCAGCGTACCCAGCTTTCTACCGTGGCGGCCCCATACTGTTCTTTCCAGGCTTTGAGGCCGCGGTGGTTGCCGCCTTTGGTCTCGATTCGCTCGCCAGTGTGCGGGTTCTGATAGACCTTGACCACCCGCGGGCGGCGTTGTTGCTTGGGCGGTGTGCTGGAAGTGCGGGTCACAGCCTTCGGGTCGAGGATGGCGATGATATCGCGCAGGCTCTTGTCATAGCTTTTCATCAGGCCGACTAGTTTCTGCTCGAATTCGATTTCGCGTTTGAGGCCGGCATCCTTTTTCAACGCTTCCAGTTGCGCCATCTGTTCCTGGAGCGCTTTTTCGGCAGCACGAAACTCTGCAAGTCTGGACACTGTAATCACTCCTGTACGTCAGTCGTGGCAGGGCGTGACGAACATTGAAGAAGAGTAAAAACGCCGGCCACGCAGGTGGGTTCCACTGTTCGCTGATATCGAGTGTAGTCATTCATGGCTACTGGGTAAACTGCTAACTTTTTGTAAGTAAGCCGGGAACTTTCCCAGTTTTGCGGGCGATATTTGGCAGGTTTTCTGCGGTTGCGCGACCAGATGCCTAGACCATGGTCCAATGGCCCGCACCAGAGCCTTTGCGCGATCATTTCAGATGATGGCCGACTCATGTTCGGACCTCCCGCAGTGCCGTGGCCAGCCCGTGCCACAGGTTGTTAACTCGTCTTCATTCTGGATGTTTCCTCGCATGTTTTCCCCTTTCCCCCTCGCTCCCGGGCGCCGTGTTACCGGCCTGTTTCTATTGTGTGCCGGTGTCAACGCCCAGGCTGCCGGGTTTCTTGAAGACAGCAGTGCCAGGGTCGAAGCACGCAATGTCTATTTCAACCGGGACTTCCGGGACGGTTACAGCAGTTCCAGTCAGGGCGCATCCAGGCGCGAAGAGTGGGCACAAGGCTTCATCCTCAATGTGCAATCGGGTTATACGCAAGGCCCGGTAGGTTTCGGTGTGGATGCGCTGGGCATGTTCGGCTTCAAACTGGATTCCAGCCCGGCCGACAGTAACAGTGGGTTGCTGCCCTCGTCCGGTCACGATCCCCGGCACTCGGCCGACCAGTATGCGAAGATGGGCCTGGCGGCCAAGGTCAAGGTCTCCAGTACTGTGCTGAAGTACGGCTCAATGATGCCGGATGTGCCGTTGCTCAAGTACAACGATGGCCGTCTGCTCCCGACCCTGTTCCAGGGTGCCATGCTCACCTCCGAAGAACTGCACGACCTGAAGTTCACCCTGGCTCGCCTGGACAAATACACGGCTCGGGATTCCACCGACCGCCAGGACATCCGCGTGCATTGCAAGAACAAGCGTTATGCTTGCGGTACCGAAGCCGACCACTTCGACTTGGCCGGTGTCGACTATCGCTTCAACGAGCGTTTCGGCGCCCAGTACCAAGTGGCCAAACTGGAGAATATCTACCGTCAGCACTTCTTCGGTCTGGTGGCCAGTCAACCGCTGGCGGTGGGCAGCCTGTCGGCTGACTTACGGCTGATCAAAAGTGATGACATCGGCAATGCCCGTGCGGGCGAAATCGACCATCGCGCCTTCAGCGGCATGCTTGGCTACAGCCTCGGTGGCCACAAGATCAGCGCCGGCTGGCAGCGCATGTATGGCAACAGCGCCATGCCGTACCTGGATGGCAGCAACCCGTACCTGGTCAACTACGCCCAGGTCAATGATTTCGCCGCTGCCCAGGAGCGCTCCTGGCAAGTACGCTATGACTACGACTTCAAGGCGCTGGGTGTGCCCGGCCTGACCTTCTTCACCCGTTACATCAACGGTGACAATATCAAGGTGCCGGGCAGCCGTGCCGAAGGCAAGGAGTGGGAGCGCGACACCGAGTTCAAGTACCAGGTACAAAGTGGCACTTTCAAGGATGTCAGCGTACGCCTGCGTAATTCCACTTACCGCAGCAACTATGAAAGGTGGGCGCGTGACATGGATGAGACGCGGGTCATTGTCAGCTACAACTTCTCGATCTTCTAAGCGGCCGCTTTGCCAAATACCGGTAGCCGCCTGACAATAGAGGTGGGTTTGCGCAAAGGGCAGGGCAATGAAAGACCTGTTGTTGATCGGCATCGGCGCGGGTGACCCGCGCCAGGTCACCTATGAAGCGGTCGATGCGCTGCGCAGTGCCAGCGTGTTCTTCGTGCTCGACAAGGGCGACGACAAAGATGAACTGGTGCACCTGCGCAAAGCCATTCTGCAGCGCTATCGCCCCGAAGGTGGTTATCGCCTGGTGCCGGTGGTCGACCCGTTGCGCGATGTGCAGGCGGAGGACTACCTGGGTGCGGTGCAGAGCTGGCACCGGCGGCGTGCTGCGCTGTATGCGCGCCTGATCGAGGAGGAAATTGGCGACGGGGAAACGGGTGCCTTCCTGCTGTGGGGCGAGCCCACCCTGTACGACAGCACCCTGCGTATCCTCGACCTGGTCCGCGAGCGCGGCGTGACGCTGCGTTTGCAGGTCATTCCTGGCATCAGCAGTGTGCAGGCGCTGGCGGCGCGGCACCAGGTGCCGCTCAACCGCATCGGCGAGCCCCTGACTGTGCTGCCGGGGCGACGCCTGGCCGGGCAGGGGCCTATCGACAATGTGGTGGTGATGCTCGACGGGCAGTGCGCCTTTGCCGGGCTCGATGACCCGGCGTTGACCATCTATTGGGGGGCGTACCTGGGGACCGAGGATGAAGTGCTGATTGCCGGGCCGTTGCAGGCAGTCAAGGCACAGATACTGGAAGTGCGTGAGCGGGAGCGGGCGCGCAAGGGGTGGATCATGGATACCTATCTGCTGCGCAGAGCGCTGTGAGGTGGGTTGCCTGTGTCGGCCTCTTCGCGGGCAAGCCCGCTCCTACGAGCGAAACAGGCGACACCGTGCTCAAGGGTTACCCAGAATACCCACCACCGTGTCCCGCAACTTGTCGATGCTGAACGGCTTGCCGATCAGGTGCATGCCCTCCGGTACATTGAAACTGTCGGCATAGCCGCTGGCGAACAGCACCGGTAATAGTGGCCGCAGTTCGCGCGCTTTGCCCGCCAGCACTTCACCTCGCATGTCCGGCAGCCCTACATCGGTCATCATCAGTGCCAGCGCTTGGTCCGGATCCTCGAGTACCCGCAGGGCGGCTGCGGCGTCTTCTGCCTCGATGACCTTGTAGCCCAACTCGTCGAGCACTTCGACCATCAGCATGCGTACGATGTCGTCGTCTTCGACTACCAGAAGGTGCATGGTTCAAATCCTGTACAAATGAGTGTCTTTAATCTGTGCACCGCGCGGCATCAGAAGTTCCCGAGGATACCGCTCCATGCAAACAGATGGAACGATTGCCGAACGCAACCTTCAAATACTGGCTTAATGCCCTGCCAGACCTGTCAAAGCTGGTTAGACTCGCTTATCAGGACAGCGCAGTGGCAGATAACAATAACGACTGACCGGCCACTCTTTTCAATGGACTTTTCTAGCTCGGGCGTTTTCTCATGATTCAAGCAGCCTCGATGGACCAGCGAAGCTTTCGCAAGCTGTTGAGCCGCAACATCGGCCTTCCCTTGGGGGTTGGCCTGCTGGGGGCCGTGGCCTTCGTCGCGGTGATCAACTATCTGCTTTCGGCCATGCAGTGGGTCGAGCACACCGACCGGGTGATCGGCAATGCCAACGATACGGTCAAGCTGTCGATCGACATGGAAACGGGCATGCGCGGCTTCCTGATCACGGGCGACGAGCGCTTCCTTGACCCCTACGAGGTGGCCAAGCCACGCATTTTCGGCAGCCTGCAGAGCCTGCGCGGCATGGTCGAGGACAACCCCCAGCAGGTCGACCGCATCGATCGGCTGATCGCCTTGCAGCAGGCCTGGAACGACTTCGGCAACCAGATGATTAACCTGCGTCGCAGCCAGGGCGATTACCAGACCTTGATCGGCAACGGCCGGGGCAAGCGCATCACTGATGAAATCCGCAAGGAATTCGACGACCTGATCAGTACCGAACAACAACTGCGCATGGCCCGCAACGAGAAAGTCAGTTCCGTCACCGTGATGGCGATCTCGTCATTCGTGCTGTTCATTGTCGGCCTCAGTGCATTGCTGGCCTACCTGGGCCGTCGTGACCTGCTGGCACTTTCGGCCAGCTATGATGAAAACCTGCAGGCCCAGCAACGCTCGGCGCAGCGCCTGGAGCACCAGGCGTGGTTGCGCACCGGCCAGACCCAGCTGGCGCAGCAGGTGCTCGGGCAGCTGACCTTGCCCATGCTTGGCGAGAACATCCTGCGCTTTTTTGCCTCTTATCTGGGCAGCGTGGTGGGCGCCGTGTACGTGCGCGACGAGCATGGCCGGCTGGTGCGCGTGGCCTGTTATGGCCTGGGTGCTGAAGAGCAGGCCCGCGAGCAGGTCGAACCGGACCACCATGGCCTGTTGGCCCAGGCGGTCCGCGAAGGCCGCTTGCTGCGCCTGGACGACCTGCCCGAAGACTTCTATCGCCTCAGTTCCGGCCTGGGCAGCGGCTTGCCGCGCAGTGCGCTGCTGATGCCGGCGACCGAAGACGGGCAGATCAACGGGGTGATCGAGCTGGGTTTCCTGCGCCCCTTGCAAGAGCGGGATGAAGAGCTGCTGGAGCGGGTCGGCGGCAACCTGGGCATGTCGATCGAGAGTGCGCGATATCGTCAGCGCCTGCAGGAAGTGCTGGCCGAAACCCAGCAACTCAATGAAGAGCTGCAGGTGCAGCAGGAAGAACTCAAGACTGCCAACGAAGAGCTCGAAGAACAGTCACGGGTGCTCAAGGAGTCTCAGGCCCATCTGGAGACCCAGCAGGCCGAACTCGAGCAGACCAACGAGCAGTTGTCCGAGCGCACTGAAGCACTGGACCGCAAGAACGATGAACTGAGCCAGGCGCAGCTGGAGCTGCAAGCCAGGGCCGACGACCTGCAGCGATCGAGCAAGTACAAGTCCGAATTCCTCGCCAACATGTCCCATGAGCTGCGCACGCCGCTCAACAGCTCGCTGATCCTGGCCAAGCTGCT
Source organism: Pseudomonas sp. BP6 (assembly GCF_017875935.1). Classification (NCBI taxonomy): domain Bacteria; kingdom Pseudomonadati; phylum Pseudomonadota; class Gammaproteobacteria; order Pseudomonadales; family Pseudomonadaceae; genus Pseudomonas; species Pseudomonas sp. BP6. Next base: position 3,089,845 of record NZ_JAGINI010000001.1, on the reverse strand, counting down.
GGCAGAAAACGGTGAAGGCAACCTCAGCGAAGAGCAGGTCAAGTTCGCCGAATCCATCTACTCGGCCGGCAACGATCTGCTCAATCTTATCAACGACATCCTCGATATCGCCAAGGTCGAGGCTGGCAAGCTCGAAGTACGGCCCGAGACCACCCAGGTAGAGCGACTGGTCGACGGCTTGCGCGGCATGTTCCAGCCACTTGCCGGTCACAAGGGGCTGGCCTTCGAGGTCAAGGTCGAGCCGCAGGTACCGACCACGCTGTTCACCGACCGTCAGCGCCTGGAGCAGATCCTCAAGAACCTGCTGTCCAACGCCATCAAGTTCACCGAGCGTGGCCAGGTCAGCATGAACGTCAGCTTCCAGGCTGGCAGCGGTATCGTGTTCGCGGTCCGTGACACCGGCATCGGCATTGCGGCCGATCAGCAGCAGGCGATCTTCGGCGCCTTCCACCAGGTCGATGGCACCAGCAATCGCCGCTATGGCGGCACTGGCCTGGGCCTGTCGATCTCCCGTGACCTGGCGCATTTGCTCGGTGGCCAGATCAATGTCGACAGCAGCCCCGGGCAAGGCAGCGTGTTCAGCCTGATTCTGCCGGAGCGCTATGCCGCCGAGGACGAAGGCGTCGAGCCGCAAAGCCTGCGCCCGGCCGTCGATGCGTTGCCGCCTGTACCGCAAGCGCCGTTGGCCGCCGCGGTCATGCGCCCGGCACCGGCTTTTGCCGACGACCGCGAGCGCGCCCCTTTCGATACCCGTTGCATTCTGGTGATCGAAGACGAGCCCAACTTTGCCCGCATCCTCTTCGACCTGGCCCATGAGCTGGGCTACAGCTGCCTGGTGGCCCATGGCGCCGACGAAGGCTTCGAGCTGGCCGCCCAGTACATTCCGGATGCGATCCTGCTGGATATGCGCCTGCCCGACCACTCGGGCCTGACCGTCCTGCAGCGCCTCAAGGAGCAGGCCGGCACCCGCCATATCCCGGTGCACATCATTTCGGTGGAAGACCGCGTCGAGGCGGCTATGCACATGGGGGCGGTGGGGTATGCGGTCAAACCCACCAGCCGCGAGGAGCTCAAGGAGGTGTTCGCTCGCCTGGAAGCCAAGCTTACGCAAAAGCTCAAGCACATCCTGCTGGTGGAAGACGACGACCTGCAGCGCGAGAGCATCGCTCGGCTGATCGGCGACGACGATGTCGAGATCACGGCCGTGGCCATGGCCCAGGATGCCCTGGCGCTGTTGCGCCAGAACATCTACGACTGCATGATTATCGACCTCAAACTGCCAGACATGCTCGGCAACGAGCTGCTCAAACGCATGACCGCAGAGGATATCCGCGCCTTCCCGCCGGTGATCGTGTATACCGGCCGCAACCTCACCCGTGAGGAAGAAGCCGACCTGCTCAAGTATTCACGCTCGATCATCATCAAGGGCGCACGTTCGCCGGAGCGCCTGCTGGACGAAGTGACGCTGTTCCTGCACAAGGTCGAATCGCAGTTGTCCAACGAACGTCAGCGCATGCTCAAGACCGCGCGCAGCCGCGACAAGGTGTTCGAGGGCCGCAAGGTGCTGCTGGTGGACGACGATGTGCGTAATATCTTCGCCCTGACCAGTGCCCTGGAGCACAAGGGCGCCATTGTCGAAATCGGCCGCAACGGGCGCGAAGCCATCGAGCGCCTGGAGCAGCATGACGACATCGACCTGGTGCTGATGGACGTGATGATGCCGGAGATGGACGGCTTCGAGGCCACCCGCCTGATCCGTCAGCAACCGCGCTGGCGCAAACTGCCGATCATCGCCGTGACCGCCAAGGCCATGAAGGATGACCAGCAGCGTTGCCTGCAAGCCGGTGCCAATGATTACCTGGCCAAGCCGATCGATCTGGACCGCCTGTTCTCGTTGATCCGTGTCTGGCTGCCGCAACTGGAGCGAATTTGACTAGCGAACGCAACACCGACATCGAGATCCGGCTGCTGATCGAGGCGATCTACCTCAAGTACAGCTACGATTTCCGCAATTATTCCGGCGCTTCGATCAAGCGCCGGATTCTCCACGCGCTGCGTCAGTTCGATTGCCTGACGGTGTCTGCGTTGCAGGAGCGTGTGCTGCACGACCCGGGCATGTTCATGCAGTTGCTGCAGTACCTGACGATCCCGGTCAGCGAGATGTTCCGTGACCCTGACCACTTCCTTGCCGTGCGCAACGAAGTGGTGCCGCTGCTGCGTACCTGGCCCTCGATCAAGGTCTGGATCGCGGGCTGCAGCACGGGGGAAGAGGTGTATTCCATGGCCATCCTGTTGCGTGAGGAAGGGTTGCTTGAACGCACCATCATCTACGCCACCGACATCAACCCGCATTCGCTGGACAAGGCCAAGCAGGGTATCTACTCGATGCAGAGCATGCGCGAATACGAGGAAAACTACCGCCTGGCCGGTGGCCGTCGTGACTTTGCCGAGTACTACACCGCCGCCTATGGCAACGCCATCATGGACAGCAGCCTGCGCGACAACGTGACCTTCGCCGACCACAGCCTGGCCACCGACAGCGTGTTCTCCGAGACCCAACTGGTGTCGTGCCGCAATGTGCTGATCTACTTCAACAAGGACCTGCAGGATCGGGCGCTGGGCCTGTTTCATGAATCGCTCTGCCACCGGGGTTTCCTGGTGTTGGGTAGCAAGGAGTCGGTGGACTTTTCGGCCTACAGCGAACGTTTCGAGCCGCTGGTCAAGCCCCAACGGATCTTCCGTAAATCATGAGCGGCGTACGTGCAGTGGTGATCGGCGCCTCGGCGGGTGGCGTGGCGGCATTGTTCCAGGTGCTCGGCGCGCTGCCATCGGCGTTCGCCATACCGGTGCTCTGCGTGCTGCACCTGCCGGACGATCGCCACAGCCAGCTGGCTGGCGTGATGCAGCGGCGGCTGCATCGACCGGTGTGCGAGGCACGTGACAAGGAAAGGATCCGCAGCGGGCAGATCTATGTGGCGGGGCCGGGTTACCACTTGTCGGTGGAGCGCGACCTGACGCTGTCGCTGAGCCAGGAGGAACCGGTGCATTTCTCGCGCCCCGCGATTGATTTCCTGTTCATCTCGGCGGCCGATGCCTACGGCGACGGCCTGCTGGGTGTGCTGCTCACCGGGGCCAACGAAGACGGCGCCAGGGGTCTTGCATACATCAAGAACAATGGGGGGCGCACGATCGTCCAGGACCCTCGTGACGCACAGGTTGCCCTGATGCCGGAGGCCGCTCTGGCCCTGCACCAGCCCGACCATATCCTTACTCTGAGCGGTATCGGGCAGTTGCTCGCGACCTTGGAATACAGCGCATGCTAAGCCACACCATCGCCAAACTGCTGATTGTCGACGACTTGCCGGAAAACCTGCTGGCGCTCGAGGCCCTGATCCAGGGCGAGGACCGTGAGGTGCACCAGGCCCAGTCTGCCGAGGCTGCGTTGTCGTTGCTGCTCGAGCACGAGTTTGCACTGGCCATTCTCGATGTGCAGATGCCGGGCATGAACGGTTTCGAACTGGCCGAGCTGATGCGCGGCACCGACAAGACCAAGCACATCCCGATCGTCTTCGTCAGCGCGGCGGGCCGCGAGATGAATTATGCCTTCAAGGGCTACGAGAGCGGGGCCGTGGATTTTCTGCACAAGCCGCTCGACACCCTGGCGGTGAAAAGCAAGGTCTCGGTGTTCGTCGACCTGTTCCGCCAGCGCAAGGTGCTTGGCCGGCAACTGGAAGCCCTGGAGCAGAGCCGCCAGGAGCAGGAGTTGCTGCTCAGCCAGTTGCAGGTGGCACGGAGTGAACTGGAGCATGCCGTGCGCATGCGTGACGACTTCATGTCGATCGTCTCCCATGAGGTGCGTACGCCGCTCAATGGCTTGATCCTGGAAACCCAGTTGCGCAAGATGCACCTGGCACGGGGCAACCTGGACGCCTTCAGTGTCGACAAGCTGCAAGCCATGGTCGAGCGTGACGAGCGGCAGATCAACAGCCTGATCCGGTTGGTCGAGGACATGCTTGATGTTTCGCGCATCCGTACCGGTAAATTGTCGCTGCGGCCCAAGCTGTTTGACTTGGGCCAACTGGTGCGTGGGCTGGTGGAAAACTTCACGGCACAGGCCCTGGCCCTGGAAACACACATCGAATTGCAGCGTTGCGAAGCGCTGAAGGGGGAGTGGGACGAATTCCGGATTGAACAAGTAGTGGCCAACCTGTTGTCCAATGCAATGCGTTACGGCGAGCGCAATCCGGTGCAGGTACGGGTGTTCGAGCAGGGCGGCATGGCCTGGGTGCAGGTACAGGATCACGGCATCGGTATCAGCGCCGTCAACCAGCAGCGGATCTTCCAGCAGTTCGAGCGGGTCGCTGCCCAGCAGGCCAGCGGAGGTCTGGGCCTGGGGTTGTACATCTCCGAGCAGATCGTCCAGGCGCACGGTGGCCGGATACAGGTTGAAAGCGAGGAGGGCAAGGGGGCCACATTCACCCTGCAATTACCGCTGGCAACATTCAAAGAACAAAACGACCAGGCGCGAGCAACCTCTGTGTAAGCCTGGGGTCTGATGGCCAACTGTAAGTATTTCAAGGCGTTAACATGAGTGAAGATGCACAAGATGTGGTTCTGGTCGTCGAGGATGAACCGGCGATTCGCATGATTTTGCGCGATTACCTGGCGGGTGAGGGGTACCACGTCCTGGTGGCTGAAGATGGCGAGCAGGCGTTTGCCATCCTGGCCAGCAAGCCGCACCTGGACCTGATGGTGACGGACTTCCGTTTGCCAGGCGGGATCTCGGGCGTGGATATTGCCGAGCCCGCGGTGAAGTTGCGGCCAGACCTGAAGGTGATCTTCATCAGCGGCTACCCGGCGGAGATTCTCGAATCTGGTAGCCCGATCACCCGCAAGGCACCTATCCTGGCCAAGCCGTTTGACCTGGATACCTTGCACGAGCAGATCCAGTCGCTGTTGCGTTGAGGCATCCGGCCTCTTCGCGGGGCAAGCCCGCGCAGGGGCCCTGGCAGGCTATCGCAGCGTCCGCTCAATCCCGCCGACCAGCAAGTTTTCCATCAGCTCCAACCCCTGTTCTTCAGGCAATGCTTTGAGTAACCCCGGCAGCTGATTGAGAAGCGTCGCCAGTACATGCGCTGTGGCGTCCAACGCTTGCCCCGGCAGTTTTGCTTGCGGTGCGATCAGGCGCAGCAAGCCTGCCTCATAACGCTTGCGCAACGCTGCAAGGTGCGCCTGTTGCGCCTCACTCAAACAACACAAATCCCGCTCGGCCAGCCGAAACTGCAGCGGCCGCTCGGCATGCAGCTGCCAGTGCGCAGCAATCAGGCAGCTCAACGCCGATGCCCCACGGGCCATGGCCCGGCGGGCCTGGTCCAGCGTGGCTTGCAGCTCTTCGTACAACTCTTCGATCAAGTCGTACAGCAGGTCCTGCTTGCTGGGGAAGTGATGGTACAGCGAGCCGGCGGTCAGCCCCACATGGGCCGCCAGCTCGCGCATGCTGACCTGGCCAAAGCCCTTTTCGGCAAACAATGCCATGGCCCGGTCACGTCGCTCCTCAAAGTTGGCACAGCGCATTGCGGCATTGACCGGGGGCATGGTGCTTGGTCCTCAGTAGGTGAAGAAACCGCGACCGCTCTTGCGCCCCAGCCAGCCGGCCGCGACCATTTCCTTGAGCAGTGGAGCAGGGCGGTACTTGCTGTCGTTGAAGCCGTCATGGAAGGCCTCCATGATCGCCAGCAGGGTGTCCAGCCCGATCAGGTCGGCCAGGGCCAGCGGGCCGATCGGCTGGTTGCAGCCCAGGCGCATGCCGGTGTCGATATCCTCGGCACTGGCCAGGCCTTCCTGGCGCACGAAGATCGCCTCGTTGATCATCGGCACCAGGATGCGGTTGACCACGAAGCCCGGGCGGTTACCGGCGGTGATCGGGGTCTTGCCGACTTTTTCCGTCACCAGCAGTGCCTGGGCGTAGGTGCTGTCGCTGGTCTGCAGGCCACGAATGATCTCCACCAGCGCCATCATCGGTACCGGGTTGAAGAAGTGCACACCAATGAAGCGCTCGGGGTGCTCGATGCAGGCGGCCAGTTGAGTCACCGAAAGCGACGAGGTGTTGGTGGCGATCAGGCAGTCGGCGGCGACGTTGGCTGCCACCTGCTGCAGGATGCGCTGCTTGAGCTGCAGGTTCTCGGTAGCCGCCTCGATCACCAGGTGGGCAGCGCTGAGCTGGGTGTAGTCGGTGTTGGTGCGGATGCGTGCTTTGGCGGCTGCGGCTTTGTCGGCGTCGAGGGTGCCTTTGCTCACCTGGCGCTCAAGGTTCTTGCTCAAGGTGGCCATGCCGCGCTCAAGCGCTGCGTCGGAAACATCCACCAGCAGCACCTGGTAGCCGGCAATGGCGCACACCTGGGCAATGCCGTTGCCCATGGTGCCCGCGCCGATCACGGCGATCTGTTCAATGCTCATGTGTCAGCCTCCCTCAGACGCGCTCGAACACGACGGCGATGCCTTGGCCACCGCCGATACACATCGTGGCCAGGGCGTAGCGGCCCTGGATGCGCTGCAGCTCATGGATGGCCTTGGTGGCGATGATCGCACCGGTGGCACCCACCGGGTGGCCCAGGGAAATGCCCGAGCCGTTGGGGTTGACCTTTTCCGGGTCGAAGCCCAGCTCGCGGGCAACGGCACAGGCCTGGGCGGCGAAGGCCTCGTTGGACTCGATCACATCCAGGTCTTGTAGGTTCAGGCCGGTTTTTTCCAGCACTTTGCGGGTGGCGGGGATCGGCCCCAGGCCCATCAGCTCAGGTTCCACCCCGGCGTGGGCATAGCCCACCAGGCGTGCCAGAGGCTTCAGGCCCAGGCGGCGCACCGCGTCACCTGTGGCCAACACCAGGCCGGCGGCGCCATCGTTGATACCGCTGGCGTTGCCGGCGGTGACGGTACCGTCTTTCTTGAATACCGGCTTCATGCCGGCCAGTTGCTCGGCGGTTACATCAGCACGCACATGCTCGTCGACACTGAACTGCACGCTGCCTTTGCGGGTTTTCAGCTCCAGCGCAACGATCTGGCTGGCGAAGCGGCCCTCGGCAATGGCCCGAGCAGCGCGGCGCTGGCTGGTCAGGGCCAGTTCGTCCTGCATTTCGCGGGTAATGCCGTGCTTGGCCGAAACGTTCTCGGCGGTAATGCCCATGTGGAAGTGCTGGAAGGGGTCCTGCAGTACGCCGACGGTATAGTCGATGCCTTGCAGATCACCCATGCGTGCACCCCAGCGCGCTTGTGGCAGCAGGTAAGGGCCACGGCTCATGGATTCGGCGCCGGCCGCGACGGCCACGTCGGTGTCGCCCAGCAACAGGCCCTGGGCCGCAGAGACAATGGCCTGCAGGCCAGAGCCGCACAGGCGGTTGACGTTGAATGCCGGCGTTTCCTTGGGGATGCCGGCGTTCATTGCCGCTACCCGTGCCAGGTAGGCGTCACGCGGTTCGGTGGGGATTACCGTGCCCATCACCAGGTGGCCGACTTGCTCGGCGGCCAGGCCCGAACGCTCGATGGCGGCGCGGGTCACGGCGCTGGCCAGGTCGGCCAGTGGCAGGTCCTTGAGAGAACCGCCGAAGCCACCAATGGCTGAACGGACGGCACTGACGACGTAGATTTCTGCGCTGCTCATAAGGGCTCCGATTGCGAAGGCGTGGCGGGACCGGGCCAGGCTCTGCGAGAATGGTTGGCGGCCCCGAAGTGGGATCGAGTCTAGGCAAAGGCTCTGTTGCAGCCTATGCCGGATCTGTTCAAACAACCTGGCACTTTTTGCCACTCAGCATAGACAGCGAAAACCGCCATGCGCGAAAGCGATTCAGTCGCCGTGTACTTCCTCAACGCCATGCTCCACGCTCTGCGCGACACCCCCGCCGAGCGTGACGCCCAGCTGCTTGCAGTGGGCATCGCCCCGCAGCTGCTCGATCAGCCTCAGGCGCGGGTGCCGGCCAAGGCGTTCGCCCAGCTGTGGCTGGCGTTGATCCAGCGCCTGGACGATGAGTTCTTTGGCCTCGACAGCCATGGTATGCCGCTGGGCAGTTTCGCCCTGATCTGCCGGGGCTTGATCCTCGAACCGAACCTGGAAAAGGCCTTGCGCCAGTGCATGGGGGGCTTCGGCCTGTTCCTGCGTGACCTGCGTGGCAGCCTGACAGTACGTGGCGGTCGGGCGTTGATCAGCGTGCAGTCGAACATTGCCGACCCCTTGACTCGGGTGTATGCCGAGGAAACTTACCTGGTGCTGATGATCGGCATGCTGTGCTGGCTGGCCGGGCGGCGAATTGCCATCGACCGCACGGAGCTCGCGGTGTCGCGCCCGGCCCAAGAGGACGACTTGCTGCTGTGGGGGCCGGACCTGCGCCTGGGCAGCGGACGCACCGAGGTGGAGTTCGACAGCGCTTACCTGCGCCTGCCGGTGGTGCAGGACCGGGCGGCTTTGAAGACCTTCCTGCGCAGTGCGCCGCAGGGCCTGGTGATCCGCTTTCGCAATCAGAACGGGCTGGTGGCTGAGGTGTATCGGCACCTGCGGGCATTGCGCTATGGGCAGTGGCCGACATTGGCCGCGCTGGCGCAGCAGCAGGGGATCAGTGCCAGTACCTTTCGCCGGCAGTTGGAGCGGGAGGGGCGTTCGTACCAGCAGATCAAGGATGAAGTGCGCCGGGCCATGGCCTTCGAGCGGTTGCGCGAAGGGGCGTTGAGCATCGCCGAAATTGCCGAGCAGGCGGGGTTTCAGGAACCGAGTGCGTTCCACCGGGCGTTCAAGAAGTGGACCGGGCAGAGCCCAGGAAGCTACCGGGCGCGGCTGGCCGGCCTGCGTTCTACCTGTGGGAGCGGGCTTGCCCGCGAAGAAACCAATGTGGTGGATGGCACCGGCTCTGCCGGTGTTCGCGGGTAAACCCGCTCCTACAGGGCACGCACAGAATTGTAGGAGCGGGCACGCCCGCGAAGAAACCAATGCGGTGGATGGCACCGGCTCTGCCGGTGTTCGCGGGTAAACCCGCTCCTACAGGGCACGCACAGAATTGTAGGAGCAGGCATGCCCGCGAAGAAACCAATGCGGTGGATGGCACCGGCTCTGCCGGTGTTCGCGGGTAAACCCGCTCCTACAGGGCACGCACAGAATTGTAGGAGCAGGCATGCCCGCGAAGAAACCAACGCGGTGGATGGCACCGGCTCTGCCGGTGTTCGCGGGTAAACCCGCTCCTACAGGGCACGCACAGAATTGTAGGAGCAGGCATGCCCGCGAAGAAACCAATGCGGTGGATGGCACCGGCTCTGCCGGTGTTCGCGGGTAAACCCGCTCCTACAGGGCACGCACAGAATTGTAGGAGCGGGCTTGCCCGCGAATAGGCCAGCACAGGCCGCCCGAAAGAATCAGGCCGGCACCATGGCAAAGCCGACACCGAACCGGTTCCAGGCATTGATGGTGGCAATTGCCAAAGTCAGGTTGGCCACCTCGCCCGGCTCGAAGTGTTCCTGCAGGGCTTCATATTGCTCTTGCGGCGCACCCAGTTCAGGCAAGCGGGTCAGGCTCTCGACCCAGGCTAGCGCAGCACGTTCACGCGGCGTGAAGTAGCTGGTTTCCTGCCACACGCACAGGGTCTGCAAGCGTGCTTCGGTCTCACCGGCCTTGCGCGCATCGTTGGCGTGCAGGTTGACGCAGTAGGCGCAGTCGTTGATCTGCGAAGCGCGCAGGCGTATCAGCTCCAGCAGCGAGTTCTCAAGGCCGCTGTTGGCCAGGGCCTGCTCCAGGCCGACCATGGCTTTGTAGGCTTGTGGGGCGTGTTTGGCCCATTCGATACGGTTGTGCATGGCAGTCTCCAACGTGCGGGGGTAGGGCGCTACTGTAGCGCCGCTCATTGGCCACCCCGATAGCCAATTTTGCGCATAAGCGGGAGGCCAATCGCCCATTCAGGTGGCCACTGACCTGCATCCAATCTCTTCATTTCTGCCAAGTCAGCCGAGCCGGGATAATGGCCAGTTCCTGCTTCAAGAGAACCGATTCACAATGAGAGCTGCACTGAACCTGTTGCTGGTGATCCTGCTGGCGTTGAACCTGCGGCCGATCCTGACCAGTATCGGCCCGTTACTCGAACCCATGCGCGCCAGCACCGGCCTGGGTTACCAGCAGGCTGCCCTGCTGACGGCGCTACCGGTGCTGTGCATGGGCCTGGTGCCCTTGTTGCAACCGTGGCTGCGACGCTGGGTCAGCGAGCACGGCGGCATGCTTGCGGGCCTGGCCGCGATTGCCCTGGCCTGCCTGTGGCGCCTGCAACTGGGTAGCGCCTGGGCGCTGATCGCCAGTGCGCTGGTGGCTGGCCTGGGCGTGGCGGTGGTGCAGGGCATGATGCCGGGGCTGGTCAACCGCTGGTTCCCCGGGCGTCTGGCCGGGGCGATGGGGCTGTACTCGGCGGCACTGATGAGCGGCGGCGGCCTGGCTGCAGTACTCGGGCCACACATCAGCGGCCATTTCGGCTACTGGCAGGCGGGCTTGGGCGTATGGGCGGTCCCGGCCGTGCTGGCGTTGCTGGCGTGGGCCGTGCTGCGGCCAAGGCAGGAGGCGCCGAAGCTGGGAACGGCCACTGGCGGGCACTGGTTCGGCAGTCGCCGGGCGTGGTTGCTGGCCCTGTACTTCGGCCTGATCAACGGCGGCTACACCAGCATGGTGGCCTGGTTGCCGGCTTACCACATCGAGCACGGCGGCAGTGCTCAGGGCGGTGCCGACCTGGTGGGCCTGATGACCGTCTTCCAGGTGCTCGGTGCGCTTGGCCTACCGTTGCTGCTGCGACGTTGGGCAGACAGGCGCCCCGGTCTGTCCCTGGCATTGGCGATCCAGTTGGCGGGCTTCCTGGGTCTTTTGCTGGTACCTGCGGGGGCTTCCGGGCTTTGGGTCGCCATGATCGGCTTTGGCTTGGGTGCCTGCTTCAGCCAGTGCCTGACGTTGACCCTGGAACACCTGAAAACGCCTGCCGAGGCCGGCAGCCTGGCGGCGTTCGTACAGGGCATCGGCTTTATCATCACCGGCATCGTGCCGTATATCACCGGTTGGCTGCGGGATGTCAGTGGCGACTTCCAGGCTTCGTGGACGCTGTTGACCGTGACCGTGCTGGCAATGCTGCTGGTGACCGTGTGCTTCAACCCGCGCGGCTATGCGGCGGCCATCGCCCGCCCGACTGCAGCAGGCAAGGCCGCAGCAGTCAACTGAGGCGTTGCAGGGTATCGCGCACCCGGTCCAGCGCCGGGTCGATATCCAGTAGTTCGATCGCGCCGAAGCCCATCAACAGCCCCGGCCGTACCGGCGTCTCGCTGAAGAAGGGCGCCAGTGAATACAGGCCGACTTCTACCTTGCGCGAGAGATTGGCCAGCAGTTCCACATCCACCCCAGGTGTAGCCAAGGCACTGAGGTGGAAGCCGGCGCTGGCGGGGATGGCGCGGAACCACGGTGCCAGATCGCCGCCCAGGCGCGCCAGGATGCGCTCGCGGCGTGCGCTGTAGACCTCGTGGCAGCGGCGGATGTGCTTGTTCAGGTGGCCTTCGCCAAGGAAGCGCGCCAGCGCCCACTGCAGCAGGGTAGGGCTGTGCCAGTCACTGAGGTGCTTGGCCACGCAAGCGGCCTGCAGTACGGCAGGCGGTAATACGGCATAGCCCAGGCGCAGCTCGGGCAGCAAGGTCTTGGAGAAGGTCCCGACGTAGGCTACCAGCCCATGCCGGTCCAGGCGCTGCAGCGCGTCCGAGGCTGGCCCGTGGTAGCGGAATTCACAGTCGTAGTCGTCTTCGATGATCAGCGCACCCAGCTCGGCGGCCCGCGCAAGCAGGGCATGCCGGCGTGGCTCGCTCATCGGCATGCCCAGCGGGAACTGGTGCGAGGGTGTTACGTAGATAAGCTGGGTACCATCGGCGATCTGTTCCACGCACAGGCCTTCATCATCCACTGGCACCGATTGCAGGCGTGCACCCAGGGCCAGGAACAATTGCCGTGCTGGCGGGTAGCCGGGATCCTCCATGGCCACTTGGCAGCCCGGTTCGACCAGCACCCGGGCGATCAGGTCCAGCGCCTGCTGGGCGCCGTTGCACACCAGCAGGTCGGCTGCGCTGCAGTGCACCCCGCGCGAGTAGGCGATGTGGTGGGCAATGGCTTCGCGCAGTTCCGGCAAGCCCTGGGCCGGGAATTGTCGCTCGGGGTGGCGCTGGCTACGGCGCAGGGCGTAGTTCAGGCAACTGCGCCACTGGTCGAAGGGGAACTGGGCCTTGCTCGAAGCACCACCGACGAAGTCATAGCGCGATGGCGCCTGCAACTGGCGTTGGCTGAGCACGGTGGCGCGCTGCTGCCAGCGCTCGAGGGAGGCGGCGCCGGCCAGGGGGATGGTGGCTGATTCGGTGCTGCGCAGCGGATGGCGTGGGGTGACGAATGTGCCACGGCCGACCACGCCGTTGAGCAGGTTGTCGTAGGTCAGCCGCGAATAGGCCTCGGCCACGGTCTTGCGCGATACGCCCAGTTGTTCAGCCAGCAGGCGGGTGGGCGGCAGTTGGGTGCCGGCGGCCAGGTGGCCGCTGTCGATACCGTCGCGCAGTTGCTGGTAAAGCTGATCGGCCAGGCCTTTGCGGCCCTCCAGGCGAATGTGCAGTTCCATGGGCGGGTCCGGAGCGGAGGATTGCTCAGGATAGCGGATTGGCTGCGACTCAGGTGCTTGTCACCGGCTACGATGATGCCAAGCCAACCGCTCAGAGCCGGGCGGTGCTGACAGTGATGTAGCCTTTTTCTGCCAGGGCAATGCGTATCACGGTTTCATCTTCCGGCGCGTTGCGGTTGCGCTTGATGCGCACGCCTTCTACCGTCGAAGCCTTCATATGCTCTGAAATGGCCCGTCCGTTCGCGTCGAAGAACACCTCGCTGGCCAGCAACTCGATGCGTTCGATCAATTGCCGGGAATGTTCATCGGTGACGCAGAAGAACATGACCCCCGACAAGTGCGGGTCGTTGTCGGGGTTGGTCATGTCATGGGCCAACATTTCGCGCAGGCTGCTGCGCAGTTCGGCGATGGGGCGGGCGTACGGGTGCATGCGGAGCCTCCTCTGGATCGCGACCTTGCGTCCTCCAGCGCCGATCATGTTTTCTCTGGGTAGGGACATCAAGTAAGGCGCTTCTGAGGCTCGTGTAGGAAATGCCTTTAAGGTGCGGAGGCGGGGTCGAATCGCAGGATCTACAAGGCGGCAGCCCCAGCCTTGGCCACTTGGGCATCCTGTTCGGATTTGACGCCTGATACACCGATGGCGCCCACCAGCTGGCCTTCCACCCGCAGCGGCACGCCACCTTCCAGGCTGGTCAGCAGGGGGGCGGTCACGAATGCAGTACGGCCACCATTGACCATCTCTTCATAATCCCGCGTCTCTTTGCGCCCCAGTGCGGCGGTGCGGGCCTTTTCCAGCGCGATATAGGCACTGGCCGGCGCGCAGCCGTCCAGGCGTTCCAGGGCCAGTGGGTGGCCGCCGTCGTCGACCACGGCGATGGTCACGCTCCATGCTCGGGCCTGGGCTTCCTGGCGGGCGGCGGTCAGTACGCGGGCGATTTCGGTCTGGCCGATAACGAACTTGCTATGCATGGGCGGGCTCCGGGTTCAAGGCTGCTTCGACGATTTCGATCCAGTGGCGCACGGGCGTGCGTCCAGCCCCGTCGAGGTGGGCCTGGCAGCCTATGTTGGCTGTGGCAATGAGGTGCGGTTTACCGCTTTCCAGCGCATTCAGACGATTGTCGCGAAGTTGCAGTGACAGTTCAGGCTGGGTCAGCGAATAGGTCCCCGCCGAGCCGCAGCACAGGTGACCATCGGGCACCGAGGTCAGGGTAAAGCCGAGCCGCGTCAGCAACGCTTCTACCTCACCGCCCAGCTTCAGGGCGTGCTGCAGGGTGCATGGGCAGTGGAAGGCCAGGCGCTGTTCGGCGCACAGGGCCAATTGTTCGATCGGCTCATCGCGCAAGATTTCCACCAGATCGCGGGAAAGGGCGCTGACCCGGGCGGCCTTGACAGCGTAATGGGGGTCTTTTTCCAGCAGGTGCCCATAGTCGCGGACAAACGCACCACAGCCGCTGGCGGTCTGCACGATAGCCTCGGCACCCGCTTCGATGGCGGGCCACCAGGCGTCGATATTGCGCCGTGCCCGCTGCAGGCCTTGCGCCTGAGCATTCAGGTGATAGTCCACCGCGCCACAGCATCCGGCTTGCCGGATCGGTTGCACGCTGATGCCCAGGCGGTCGAGCAGCCGCGCAGCAGCGGCATTGGTATTGGGTGACAGGGCCGGTTGCACGCAGCCTTCCAGCATCAGTACCCGGCGCGCATGGCGCACTGCCGGACGCTGGCCGGGTGGGGTGACCTGCGCCGGCAACTTGCGTTTGACTGAGGCCGGTAGCAGCGGGCGCAGCGCCTGGCCGCTGCGGGTCAGGGCATTGAACAGTGCCGGGTGCGGCACCACCGCACGCAGGCCCAGGCGCAACAGGCGCTGGCCGAGCGGGCGTGGCACCTGCTGCTCGACCACCGCGCGGCCGATGTCCAGCAGATCGTGGTACTTCACCCCGGATGGGCAGGTGGTTTCGCAGTTGCGGCAGGTCAGGCAGCGGTCCAGGTGCAATTGGGTACTGGCGGTGACCGGCTCGCCTTCGAGCATCTGCTTGATCAGGTAGATTCGCCCGCGCGGGCCGTCCAGTTCGTCGCCCAGCAACTGGTAAGTAGGGCAGGTGGCGGTGCAGAAACCGCAATGTACGCAGGTGCGCAGGATGCGCTCGGCTTCGTCGGCGCGGGCCAGGCGGCGCGATGTTTCGCTAAGGTTGGTTTGCATGGTCTGGCCTCACAGGTCCGGGTACAGGCGACCAGGGTTGAACACCCCCTGGGGATCGAGCTGCTGCTTGAGGGCGCGGTGGTAGCGCATCAGTGCAACCGGCAGTGGCGGGCTGCTGGTTGCACCGGGGGCGTAGCAGGTGGCGTGGCCACCCACCTTGGCCACCTGGTCGCGAATGGCCTGCGCTGGTGCGCGGGTCTTGAGCCAGCGCTGGGCACCCCCCCAGTCGATCAGTTGCTGGCCGGGCAGGTCCAGCTCGCCGGTGATGGTGGGTACGGACAGGCGCCACAGGGGGGCGGCGTCGGTAAAGAACGCCAGGCGCTGCTCGCGCAGGTCGCTCCAGAAGCGGTTATCGAGTGTTTCGCCCCCCAGCCGTTGGCGTGCCGACTGCACCGACCCTTCGCCGCCTTCCAAGCGCAGGTACAGCGTTTCGCCGTCATGGCAGGCGGCGCTGATCGGCAGCGGTTGCTGGCCCCATTCGGCCAGCTCGGCCAGCGCTTCATTGCGCCCCATCGGCAGGCGCAGGCTCAGGCACAGGCGCGGCCGTGGCAGCACTTTCAGCGAAACTTCGGTCAGCAGCCCCAGGCATCCGAAGCTGCCCGCCATCAGGCGTGACACATCGTAGCCGGCGACGTTCTTCATCACCTCGCCACCAAAGCGCAGCAGTTTGCCGTGGCCGGTGATCACCCGTGTACCCAGTACAAAGTCGCGCACCGACCCGGCCCACGGCCGTCGAGGGCCAGACAACCCCGTCGCGACCATGCCGCCCAAGGTGGCCTCGGGGCCCAGGTGGGGTGGCTCGCAGGGCAGCATCTGGCCAGCCTCGTGCAGGGCTGCCTCGATCTCGCGCAGAGGGGTACCGGCGCGGGCCGTGAGTACCAGCTCGGTGGGGTCGTAGCTGACAATGCCGCGGTGGTTGCGGGTGTCGAGTACTTCGCCGGCCACCGGGTTGCCGAGCATCGCTTTGCTGTTGCTGCCCTGGATACGCAGCGGCATACCTTCGTTCAGCGCCTGGTTGACCTGCTCCAACAGCGTCTGGCTCATGTCGCGGTCCATGCTCATCAGAAGCGCTCCAGCTCGGGGAAGGGCAGTTGCCCATGGTGCACATGCAGGGCGCCGAATTCGGCGCAGCGGTGCAGGGTGGGAATGTTCTTGCCGGGGTTGAGCAGGCCCTGGGGGTCGAAGGCGGCCTTCACCGCGTGGAACAGGGTAATT
This sequence comes from Pseudomonas sp. BP6, assembly GCF_017875935.1. NCBI lineage: Bacteria > Pseudomonadati > Pseudomonadota > Gammaproteobacteria > Pseudomonadales > Pseudomonadaceae > Pseudomonas > Pseudomonas sp. BP6. Next base: position 3,073,786 of record NZ_JAGINI010000001.1, on the reverse strand, counting down.
TCGTCGCTGTTGAACTGCGCGCACATCTGGTTGATCTTCTCGCGCCCCACGCCGTGTTCACCGGTGATGCTGCCGCCCACCTTCACACACAGTTCCAGAATCTTGCCGCCGATCGCTTCGGCACGCTCCAGCTCGCCGGGCAGGTTGGCATCGAAGAGGATCAAAGGGTGCATGTTGCCGTCGCCGGCATGGAATACGTTGGCCACCCGCAGGCCGTACTCCGCGGACAGGTCGCTGATGCCCTTGAGCACCCGTGGCAATGCTCGGCGCGGGATGGTGCCGTCCATGCAGTAGTAGTCCGGGGAGATGCGCCCCACGGCCGGAAAGGCGTTCTTGCGTCCGGCCCAGAAGCGAACGCGCTCGGCTTCGTCGCAGGCCAGGCGCACCTCGCGGGCCCCGGCTTGCGTCAGCACCGCGGCGACGCGCTGGCAGTCGTCGTGAACATCGGCTTCCACGCCATCCAGTTCGCACAGCAGGATCGCCGCCGCGTCCACCGGGTAGCCGGCATGGATGAAGTCTTCTGCGGCGCGGATCGCCAGGTTGTCCATCATCTCCAGGCCGCCGGGAATGATGCCGGCAGCGATGATGTCGGCGACTGCCCGGCCGGCGTCCTCGACGCTTTCGAAACTGGCCAGTATCACCCGCGCCACCTGGGGCTTGGGCAGCAGCTTGACGGTGACTTCGGTGACGATACCGAGCATGCCTTCGGAGCCGGTGAACAATGCCAGCAGGTCGAAGCCGGGGCTGTCCAAGGCATCGCTGCCCAGGCTCAGGCGTTCGCCCTCGACTGTGAGAATCTCCACCTTGAGCACATTGTGTACGGTCAGGCCGTACTTGAGGCAGTGCACGCCACCGGCGTTTTCGGCGACGTTGCCCCCGATCGAGCAGGCAATTTGCGAGGAAGGGTCTGGTGCGTAGTACATGCCATGGGGTGCGGCGGCCTGGGAGATGGCCAGGTTGCGTACGCCCGGCTGCACGCGGGCGTAGCGCCCCTGAGGGTTTACCTCGAGGATACGGTTGAAGCGCGCCATCACCAGCAGGATGCCCTTGGCCAGTGGCAGGGCACCACCCGACAGGCCGGTACCGGCACCACGCGCAACCACCGGGACGCCGCGCTGGTGGCAAAGCTTCAGCAGCGTCTGCACCTGCTCCAGGCGCTCGGGGAGCACCACCAGCAGTGGCACTGTGCGGTAGGCCGACAGGCCGTCGCATTCGTACGGTTTGAGGTCTTCATCGCGGTGCAGGATTTCAAGATCCGGCAGGGCGTCGCGCAGCGCCTGCAACAGGGCGGCCCGGTCCACGTTGGGCAGCGCGCCATCGACGCGTTCGTCGTACAGGATATTCATCGGCTCACTCGGCAACGGTTTTTATTGTTGTTGGCAAAGCGGTCACCGTTGCAGCGTGCGCGTGCTAGCGGCCGGGGTCGAGTGAGATGTTGACTGGTCCTACCAGTTTCTTCGGACAATGCTGTTTACTCACGGCTCTGTCCGGCTAGATTGGCGCTATAAGTCAAAGTGGTCCTACCAGCAGGAGTGTGTGCAGTGGGTACTGAAGGCAAGGTCAAGGTCGCCGACCAGGTGGCCGAACGGGTCGAGCGGCTTATCGTCGAAGGTGTGCTCAAGGTGGGCCAGGCGCTGCCGTCGGAGCGGCGGCTGGTGGAGAAGCTTGGCTGTTCACGTTCGGCGTTGCGGGAGGGCCTGCGCATTTTGCGTGGGCGCGGCATCATCGACACCGAACAGGGGCGGGGTTCGTTCGTCGCCGATCTCACCGGGCCGGCGGGTGCTACGCCTTTGATGCACCTGTTCAGTTCGCAACCGCGTACGCTGTTCGACCTGCTGGAGGTCCGGGCGTTGCTGGAGGCTGAGTCGGCGCGGTTGGCTGCGTTGCGCGCTACCGACGTCGACCGCCTGCTGATCCGTCGGCGCTATGAAGAAATGCTGGCTGCGCACGAGGCTGCGCAGGCGCTCGATGCCCGTGAGCATGCCCTTCGTGACCATGCCTTTCACCGGGCGATCAGTGAGGCGTCGCATAACCCGGTGCTGGTGCATACCCTGCAATCGCTCAGTGACCTGACGCTGAGCACCGTGTTTGCTTCGGTCAACAATTTGTATTGCCGGCCGGCGCAGAAACGCCAGATTGATCGGCAGCATGCGCGGTTGTATCGCGCGGTGATGGAGCAACTGCCCGAGCAGGCGCAGCGGGCGGCGCGTGAGCATATCAACGGTATACGCGACAGTTTGCGGGAGATCGAGCAGGAAGAGCAGCGCCTGGTCAGGGCGACCATGCGCATGGATGGCTGGGGGTGAGGTGGCCCTGTACCGCCCTTTTGCGTCGAACCGCTGCGAAAGGCGGTACAGGTTTACGCAATGGTCAGTGGTCAGCCACAGGGTCATCCTGCGACAGGATGGCCCGGGCCAGTTCTTCATCATTGGCCTGCAGCCCTGGATGGTCCTTGCGGGCCTGTTCAAGCGCCGACTCCACATAGGCGCCGCGGATGGCACCGCCGCTGGCGACGAACGCTGAAAGTTCGTCACGGGCCGGGATGATCCGTTTGTCATCCTTGAAGGTCGAATACAGCGAAGCGGAAATACCGGCCGAGGTAGCGACGTCGCCCGCATCGACGCGGGCCAGGGCAGCGCCGGCAGGCACCAGGAGCAGCAGCGCAGGGGCGAGCAGTAGGTGGCGCATGTCGTGTTCTCCAGTAGCGTGAAGCACAGGGAAATAAACCACTCAGTTTCTAAGACGGCCGGGGCGTTCAGGTAGTTCCCTGCTCCTGGCTGGAGAGTGTCGAGGGTGAAAGTGCACCTGCTGCTGACGAGGTGGCTGAACTCACGGATTTCAAGGTACCGACGGAGCGCGTCATGGATTGACCGCGTCGGGATGCGCGTGATTTGCTTGGGTGGATGGCGCTTCGCGGGCAAACCCGCAGAGGGCCCTGCCGATCATTCAAAGGAAACTGAAGGTTCGCCCATGTCCGACTACAAGCTGCATTGCTTCGCCGAATCCGGCAACGCCTACAAGGTTGCGCTCATGCTTGAACTCACCGGCCAGAACTGGCAGCCGGTGTTCGTCGACTTCTTCCATGGCCAGACCCGTGAGCAAGCCTGGCGCGATGAGGTGAACGAGCAGGGCGAGGTGCCGGTGATGGAACACGCTGGCAAGCGTTTCACCCAATCTGCGCTGATCCTGGAATACCTTGCTGAACAGACCGGCCAGTTCGGGCCCCGCGATGAAGACGAAAAACGCGAGATCTGGCGCTGGATGCTGTTCGACAACCATAAGTTCACCAGCTACTACGCTGTGCTGCGCTTTCTGTTCTGCCTGAAGAACACCGGTGAAACCGATGTCACGAGGTTCCTGCGCGAGCGTGCCAAGGCGGCTTACCGTATTGTCGACGCGCACCTGGCGAAGACGCCATTCATGGTCGGTGGCCGGTTGACCATTGCCGACCTGTCGTTAGCGGGGTATGTGTTCATGCCAGAAGACACCGGTATTCCGCTGGCAGAGTTCACCCACATCGAGGCCTGGAAAGCCCGCATCCAGGCGCTGCCGGGGTGGAAGCACCCGTATGAGCTGATGCCGCGCACGGCATCCTGACTCGTTCGCGGCCAAGGCCGCCTCCACTGCGGTCCCGCAAAATCAGGTATGTGGCACACCCCGAGTGGGTGCGCCGCCCGCATACTCCGGCTTCAGGTGCCCTTGCTCATCCAGTAGATAGGCGTCCATCACCTCCCGTACCACCGGCCCTGCGACCCGGCCCCCAGCCTCGCCGTTCTCGATCATCACCGCCACCACCACGCTGGGATGCTCGGCCGGAGCAAAGCCGACAAACAGGGCATTGTCGCGGTGGCGCTCCAGGGTCTTGTTGCGGTTGTAACGCTCACCCTGCTTGATCGCCACCACCTGCGCGGTACCGCTTTTGCCGGCAATTCGGTACTGGGCACCGGCGGCCGCGGCGCGGGCAATACCGCGCGGGTCGTGCATGACCATCTGCATGCCCTGGTTGACCTGGTCCCAGGCATGCTTGTCGTGCAGAACGATGTTGGGCATGGGGTGGGTGTCGACTGGTGTGTCGCCGCCCACGGTCATGGCCAGGTGCGGGCGGTGCCACACGCCCTTGCTTGCCAGCAGGCTGGTGGCCTGGGCCAACTGCAGCGGGGTGACCTGCATGTAACCCTGGCCAATGCCCAGGATCAGCGTCTCGCCCGGGAACCAGGCCTGGCGCCGTGTAGCGCGCTTCCACTCGGCCGAGGGCATCAGCCCGGAGGCCTCCTCGAACATGTCCAGCGACACCTTCTGGCCCAGGCCGAACTCGGCCATGTAGTCGTGCAGGCGGTCGATGCCCAGTTTGTGCGCCAGGTCGTAGAAGTAGGTGTCGTTGGAACGCATGATGGCGGTGTACATGTCCACCCAGCCGTCACCGCTGCGGTTCCAGTTGCGGTACTTGTGGTGATAGTTGGGCAGTTCGTAGTAGCCCGGGTCGAACACCCGGCTGCCCGGAGTGATCACCCCGCTGTCGAGGCCAGCGATCGCCACTTCAGGCTTCACGGTCGAGCCGGGCGCGTACAGGCCGCGCAGGACGCGGTTGAACAGTGGGCGGTCGATGGAGTCGCGCAGCGCGGCATACTGTTTGAAGCTGATGCCCTTGACGAACAGGTTGGGGTCGAAGCTGGGGTTGCTGACCATCGCCAGGACATCACCATTGGCCGGGTCCAGCACCACTACCGAGCCACGGCGGTCACCCAGCGCTTTTTCTGCGGCTACCTGCAAATGGGCGTCCAGGGTGAGCACTATGTCCTGCCCTGGGGTCGGGTCCTTGTGGTTGAGCACGCGCATCACCCGCCCTTGAGCGTTGGTCTCGACCTCTTCGTAGCCCACGTGGCCATGCAGTTGGCTTTCGTAGAAGCGCTCGATGCCAGTCTTGCCAATCGACTGGGTGCCGCGGTACTCCGTGCTGTCGAGCGTCCTGGCCTCTTTCTCGTTGATGCGCCCCACGTAGCCCACTGAATGAGCGAAATGCTCGGCCAGTGGGTACTCGCGGATGAATTGCGGCTCTACATCCAGGCCTGGCAGGCGGAACTGGTTCACGGCGACCAGGGCGATCTGTTTCTCGCTCAAACCCACCATGAGGGTCACGGGCTCGAACGGTTTGCGGCCACGGCGCAGGTCCTTGTCGAACTGCTTACGGTCGTCTTCGGTCAGGCCCAGCACCTGCGTCAGGGTGTCGAGCACTTTGGCCGAGTCGCCGCCGGCCCGCTCGCGGGTCATGGTCAGGTCGAAGCTGGGCTTGTTGTCCGCCAGTACCACGCCGTTGCGGTCGTAGATCAGCCCGCGTTCGGGGGCGATGGGCAACACGTGCACGCGGTTGTTTTCCGACACGGCCGTTTGCTGGTCGTGCTGTAGCACTTGCAGCACATAGAGCCGGCCAACCAGGACGGCACACAGGCTGAACACCATGGCGGCGCAGGCCAGAAGCCGACGGTTGACCAGATGTTTTTCCTTTTCGTGGTCCTTTAGAGGGATAGGTTGCGGCATCAGTGAGTCGATCCTGGGGGGAGCAGTACGCGCGCGATCGGGCCGCGGATGCTACGCAACCCGTACTGCCCCCTCAAGACGAGCCCCGGCTGCCGGCTGGCTGGCATCGGCTGTGTGCCCCATGATCCGGGCGCTGAGGGGGAACATGAAGATTTGTTCATTGCGCAGTGAAGAGGGGGACTCAAGGATGGTTTGTGATGATTTTGTGGATCCATAATCAGTTTATGTGCGATAACCGAACATCAAGTTTTTCAGATTTTTAGTTACTAAGTGGTTGAATTAACAAGTAAAAAATTATTGCGTCCCAGCAATTCATTGAAATTGGTCGCGCATAATTGAGAGTCAGCGCTTTCGTCATGTTGTCTATGGATCCATTATCTGATTGATTAGCGCCTGACAACGGCCGGAGCCCTCCTGCCGTATGCGATAACAATTACAAAAAGGGTCCAGTCATGAATGGCTATCCAACGGCACTGAACCGTCAGGGTTCCGCCTGCGCGTGCGCATCTTCCCTCTCGCCTGTGGCCAAGCCTGGCCGGCAGGTGACCCCATGAATACCGATCTCAAGCAACGTCTGGACAACGACCCGATGGGTCGCTTTCAGTGCCTGGCCATTGGTATTTGCATCATCCTCAACATGATCGATGGCTTTGACGTGCTGGTCATGGCCTTTACCGCTGCCTCGGTGTCTGCCGAGTGGAACCTGAACGGGGCGCAGGTAGGGCTTCTGCTCAGTGCCGGCTTGTTCGGTATGGCGGCCGGGTCATTGTTCATCGCGCCGTGGGCTGACCGCTTTGGCCGACGCCCGCTGATCCTGCTGTGTCTGGCGCTGTCCGGTATCGGCATGCTGCTCTCGGCACTGAGTCAGAGCCCGCTGCAACTGGCGCTGCTGCGTGGTCTGACCGGGCTGGGCATTGGTGGCATCCTGGCCAGCAGCAATGTGATTGCCAGTGAATATGCCAGCAAACGCTGGCGCGGCTTGGCGGTTAGCCTGCAGTCCACTGGTTATGCGCTGGGCGCGACCCTGGGCGGTTTGCTGGCGGTATGGTTGCTGGGGCATTGGGGCTGGCGCTCGGTATTTCTGTTTGGCGGCATCGTTACCGTACTGGTGATTCCGCTGGTACTGCTGTGGTTGCCAGAGTCGCTGGACTTTCTGCTGGCACGCCGGCCGGCCAATGCTCTGGCCCGGGTCAACCGTCTTGCCGTGCGCCTCGGCCAACCGGCATTGGCGCAACTGCCGGCTGTTGCCGCAAGGGCAGCGGGTGCCAACAGCGGTTTCAGGCAACTGCTGGCGCCGGCCATGCGCCGCACCACGCTGGTGATCTGGTTGCTGTTCTTCCTGGTCATGTTCGGCTTCTACTTCGTCATGAGCTGGACGCCAAAACTGTTGGTGGCCGCCGGCTTGTCGGCCCAGCAAGGCATCACCGGCGGCGTACTGTTGAGCGTGGGCGGCATCCTTGGCGCGGCGCTGATCGGCGGCCTGGCTTCGTGCTGGCCACTGACTCGCGTGCTGGCGTTGTTCATGCTCATTACCGCAGCGCTGCTGGTGCTGTTCGTGGCCAATGGTGCCTCGGTCACTGCGGCGCTGGCGTTGGGACTGCTGATCGGGCTGTTTTCCAACGGCTGCGTGGCTGGGCTGTATGCCTTGTCGCCGGTGGTCTACGACGCCTCGGTACGCGCCACCGGCGTGGGCTGGGGTATCGGCATCGGCCGCATGGGCGCGATCCTGTCGCCGACCGTGGCTGGCGTGTTGCTCGATGGTGGCTGGCAGCCCCTGCATCTGTATGGCGTGTTCGCCATCGTATTCGTGCTTGCCGCGGGTTGCCTGCTGTTGCTGCGCCCGATGAACAAGCCGGCGTCCACCCTGCCTGCTGATGCACTGAGTCACTGAGTGCAACCCGGCCTGGCCGGGTATCTGAATGCAACTTCCTGCTCCGGGTCAGGCTGGCCTGGGGCGGCCTGCTGCGCCTATTGAAAGCGGAGAACAATAATAATGAAGGATACAACTCGTACGCTGGCCCGTTCGGCCCTGGCAGTTTCGCTGGCGTTTGGTCTCGGTTTGCCGGCCTGGGCCGATGAAGGGGGCTTCTTTGAAGGTGCCAAGGGCGGGCTGACACTGCGCAACTACTATTTCAATCGTGATTTCCGCGACCCGGGGGCAGCCAAGGGCAAGGTTGAAGAATGGGCCCAGGGTTTCATCTTCAAGTTCAGCTCGGGCTACACCCCGGGGCTGATCGGTTTTGGCCTGGACGGTATCGCCTTGTTCGGCGTGAGGCTGGACAGCGGCCGCGGTACCAGCGGCTCAGAACTGCTGCCGGTGCACGATGACGGGCGTGCGGCCGACGACTACGGTCGGGCAGGGCTGGCGGCGAAGCTGCGTATTTCCGCGACCGAGCTGAAGGTGGGGGAGTTGTTGCCGGATATCCCACTGTTGCGCTACGACGATGGTCGCCTGCTGCCGCAGACCTTTCGTGGCGCCATGCTCGACTCGCGGGAAATCGCAGGCCTTAGCCTGCAGGCCGGCCAGTACCGCGAGGTGAGCCTGCGCCACTCTTCGGACATGCAGGACCTATCTGCCTGGGCCGCGCCCGGGGTCACCTCGGACGGCTTCAACTACGCAGGTGCCGAGTACCGCTTCAACCAGCAGCGAACACTGATCGGCGCCTGGCACGCGCAGTTGGAGGACATCTACCAGCAAAGCTACTTCAACCTGCTGCACAGCCAGCAGGTAGGGGAGTGGAGGTTGGGGGCCAACCTGGGCTACTTCATTGACCGGGATGACGGGCAGGCGCGCATCGGCGACATCCAGAGCCGCACCGGCTACGCCTTGCTGTCAGCTTCGCACAGTGGCCACACGCTGTACCTGGGGTTGCAGAAGGTCAGTGGCGACAGCCAGTGGATGTCGGTGTACGGCAGCAGTGGGCGAACCCTGGGCAATGACATGTTCAACGGCAACTTCAGCAATGCTGACGAGCGCTCGTGGCAAGTGCGTTACGACTACAACTTTGCCGCGCTGGGTGTGCCAGGGCTGTTGGCCATGGTGCGCTACGGCCACGGCGAGAATGCCACCACGGCGGCGGGCAGCAATGGCAAGGAGTGGGAGCGCGATATCGAGGTGAACTACACCTTCCAGAGTGGGGCTTTGAAGAACCTCAACATCCGGCTGAACAACGCGGCCAACCGGCGCAGCTTCAACAGTGATCTCGACCAGACGCGCCTGATCGTCAGCTACCCGCTGACCTTCTAGGGCGGGTTTAGCGCGAACACCGGCGTAGCCGGTGCCATGCCTCGCGTCGCCTGCTTCGCGGGTAAACCCGCTCCTACATCTACAGCGCATGTCTTGAGCCAGGTTGGTTTCCAGCCGTAAGCGCATCCCCCCGTAGGAGCGGGTTCACCCGCGAACACCGGCGCAGCCGGTGCCATGCCCCGCGTCGCCTGCTTCGCGGGTAAACCCGCTCCTACATCTACAGCGCATGTCTTGAGCCAGGTTGGTTTCCAGGCGTTAGCGCGCCCCCCCCGTAGGAGCGGGTTCACCCGCGAACACCGGCGCAGCCGGTGCCATGCCCCGCGTCGCCTGCTTCGCGGGTAAACCCGCTCCTACATCCACAGCGCATGTCTTGAGCCAGGTTGGTTTCCAGCCGTAAGCGCATCCCCCCCGTAGGAGCGGGTTCACCCGCGAACACCGGCGCAGCCGGTGCCATGCCCCGCGTCGCCTGCTTCGCGGGTAAACCCGCTCCTACATCTACAGCGCATGTCTTGAGCCAGGTTGGTTTCCAGCCGTAAGCGCATCCCCCCCGTAGGAGCGGGTTCACCCGCGAACACCGGCGCAGCCGGTGCCATGCCCCGCGTCGCCTGCTTCGCGGGTAAACCCGCTCCTACATCCACAGCGCATGTCTTGAGCCAGGTTGGTTTCCAGCCGTAAGCGCATCCCCCCCGTAGGAGCGGGTTCACCCGCGAACACCGGCGCAGCCGGTGCCATGCCCCGCGTCGCCTGCTTCGCGGGTAAACCCGCTCCTACATCCACAGCGCATGTCTTGAGCCAGGTTGGTTTCCAGCCGTTAGCGCATCCCCCCGTAGGAGCGGGTTCACCCGCGAACACCGGCGCAGCCGGTGCCATGCCTCGCGTCGCCTGCTTCGCGGGTAAACCCGCTCCTACATCTACAGCGCATGTCTTGAGCCAGGTTGGTTTTCAGGCGTTAGCTCGTCCCCCCGTAGGAGCGGGTTCACCCGCGAACACCGGCGCAGCCGGTGCCATGCCCCGCGTCGCCTGCTTCGCGGGTAAACCCGCTCCTACATCCACAGCGCATGTCTTGAGCCAGGTTGGTTTCCAGCCGTTAGCGCATCCCCCCCGTAGGAGCGGGTTCACCCGCGAACACCGGCGTAGCCGGTGCCATGCCCCGCGTCGCCTGCTTCGCGGGTAAACCCGCTCCTACATCTACAGCGCATGTCTTGAGCCAGGCTGGTTTCCAGGCGTTAGCTCGTCCCCCCGTAGGAGCGGGTTCACCCGCGAACACCGGCGTAGCCGGTGCCATGCCCCGCGTCGCCTGCTTCGCGGGTAAACCCGCTCCTACATCTACAGCGCATGTCTTGAGCCAGGTTGGTTTCCAGGCGTTAGCGCCCCCCCCCGTAGGAGCGGGTTCACCCGCGAACACCGGCGCAGCCGGTGCCATGCCCCGCGTCGCCTGCTACGCGGGTAAACCCGCTCCTACACAGGCCTGCAGCAACCCCTCGGCTTGCGCTAAGATGCCCGCTCATGTCTGTGGAAGTAGCCTGGATGAGCAAACCCGGTCAAATGGTGCTGGTTGCGCTGCGCAAGATGATCGCTTCGGGCGAGCTGGCGGCCGGCGAACGCTTGATGGAAGTCCCAACCGCTGAACTGTTCGGCGTTTCACGCATGCCGGTGCGCATGGCATTTCGTACCCTGGAACAGGAAGGCCTGCTGGTGCGCTTTGGCGGCCGGGGGTTTCAGGTGCGCTCGGTCAGCGCCGATGACATCGCAGGTGCGGTCGAGGTGCGCGGTGTGCTGGAGGGGTTGGCTGCTCGTCAGGCCGCTGAGCGTGGCTTGTCGGTGCAAGCACGCGCTGCGCTGCAGCAGTGCCTGATCGACGGCGATCAGTTGTTCGACAAAGGCTTTGTGAGCGAGGACGACTTGCAGGTCTATCACGACCTGAACATGCGTTTTCATCAGGTGATCATTGACGCCAGCCACAACCCGGCCATTGCCGTTGCCCTGGCGCGCAATGACCACCTGCCATTCGCCTCAGTTACCGCACTGGCGGTCGACCGCCATGATCTGGCCCGTGAGTACCGGCGCTTCAACTTCGCCCACATGCAGCACCACGCTGTGTTCGATGCCCTGGTCAACCGCCAGGGTGCCCGCGCTGAAGCGATCATGCGCGAGCACGCCAATGCCACCTTGCGCTATGCCGAAACCTTTGGCGGGGCAGCGGCAGACGCGGGCATGAAAGTCATCCTGGCCTCGTCGTAAGCCGGGTCAGATATCCAGCACCAGCAGCGGCGTCTTCGAGCGCGAGCAGCAGGGCGTGAACTGATCGTTCAAGGCCTGCTCCTGTTCGGTGAGAAACAGATCGCGATGGTCCGGTGTACCCTGTAGCACGCGTGTCAGGCAGGTGCCGCAAATACCCTGCTCGCACGACATGGCGATCTCGATACCGTTCTCTTCCAGCACCTGCACCACGGTCCGGTCGGCTGGCACCTCGAACACCTGGCCCGTGCTTCCCACCTGCACCGAGAAACTGCCATCGTTGCTGGCATCCACCGGTGCTGCGGCGAAGTACTCGCGGTGCAGGTTGGCCTCCTGCCAGCCCAGCCCCTTCGCGCTGTCCAGCACATGCTGCATGAACCCGCCGGGCCCGCATACATACAGGTGCACATCAGCTTGCGGGTTGCCCAGCACCTGGGCGATGTCCAGCGCCGTTTCCGGCTGCTCGTCAAAATGCACGAACAGCCGATCAGCGAACGGCGCGCTGCGGATCCGCTCGACAAACGCCGCCCGCTCGCTGGAGCGGGCACAGTAGTGCAGCTCGAAGGCCTGGCCGCAGTGGGACAGCTGCTCGGCCATGCACAGGATTGGGGTAATGCCGATGCCGCCGGCAAACAGCACACTGCGCTGCGCCCCCTCGGCCAGCGGGAACAGGTTGCGCGGCGCACTGATACGCAGCCGGGCGCCGGCCTGCACCTGCTCGTGCAGGCTACGTGAGCCGCCCCGCGAAGCCGGGTCGTTGAGCACGCCTATCAGATAGCGATGGCGTTCTTCGGGGTGGTTGCACAGCGAATACTGGCGCACCAGCCCGTCGGGCAGGTGCACGTCGATATGGGCGCCGGCGCTGAACGCCGGCAGCAGGCTACCATCTGCCGCTGCCAGCTCGAAGCTGCAGATACCCTGGGCTTCATCGTTACGGGATACCACTACGGCATCGATCATGTCGGCTGTTCCTCAGGCAGGGGTGGCGCTGGTGGCGATCAGTTGCGGCTGCGGCGCACGCTCTTTGGCGATGATCCGCTCCAGCACTTTGCGTGACTGCACGCCGCCGGCATCGATGTTCAGCTTCAGCAAGTTGCGCTCGGGGTAGGCCAGCAGGTTCTGCTGCTGGCGTTCGAGCATTTCCAGGTCTTCGCTGAAAATCTTGCCCTGGCCCTCACGAATGTTGTCGGTCAGGGTCTGGTCGTGCGCAGCGAAATTGCGCGCCATGCCCCAGAAGTACCAGATAGAGGTATCGCTTTCCGGGGTGATGAAGTCGACCACGATGCTCGATGCCTTGTGCTGTGCCTCGGCGTGGTAGCCGCCCTTGCCGGCATGCGCTACACCCACTTCGATCAGCACATGGCTAGGTGGGGTGAAACGGCAGATCTGCCAGCGGTCCACCGGTACATCGTCGGCCAGGCCGTTGCCACGCAAGGCCATGCGCCAGAACGGCGGCGCCATGATGTTTTCCATGTGCCGGGCGGTGACCACTTCGTCGCCGGTGACGGTGGTCACCGGCGGTGCCTCGTCGATCTCCTTCTGGCCGATGCTGGAGGCGTGCACATAGGTTTCATGGGTGAGGTCCATGAGGTTGTCGATCATCAGGCGGTAGTCGCAACCGATGTGGAACAGCCCGCCGCCGTAGGCCCAGTCATCATTCACCGCCCATTCCAGATGCGGAATCAGCGCCGGGTCGGCCTGCGCCTGGTCGCCGGGCCAGACCCAGATGAAGCCATAGCGCTCGACGGCCGCAAAGGTCTTGTTGCAGGGGAAGCCACGCACCCGTTGGCCCGGCATCGACACGGTCTTGCCGTCGCAACCCATCACCAGGCCGTGGTAGCCGCACACCAGGTTGCCGTCCTCGACATAGCCCAACGACAACGGTGCGCCGCGGTGCGGGCAGAAGTCCTCGACGGCGGCTACTTGGTTCTCTCGGGCGCGGTAGAACACGATTTTTTCCCCGCAGATCTGCCGGCCCAGGGGTTTGGTGGCGATTTCGTCGGGTGTGCAGGCGACGTACCAGGTGTTTTTAGGGTACATGGAAGGCTCTCCGGGGTTTTGTTTTTATTTAATGGATCCATTAAGGCTGTGACTGGCGTGCGAGGTCAATGCATTTTACTTGAGAGATGCGTATTCTGTGCGATTATCGGTTTTTAGTGGATCCATTGATGGGGCGCCCCTGCAATTCGAGCGGGCGGCTGCAGCACCGCGTCGTCTGAACAGGAAGGCACCGGCGAGATCGATCAATGCGGCCGGTGCAGAAGCAGGCCTGGCCGAACCTGCTATGCCTAAAGGGACACCCAACCCATCAAGGCCACTCGATGCTAGCCATCGAACAACTCTACAAATCATTCCCCACCCCCCAGGGCCCGCTCCCCATATTGCAGGGGGTCGATGTGCGCCTGGCGCGGGGCAGCAGCCTGGCGCTGATGGGCGAGTCGGGAAGCGGCAAGAGTACTTTGCTGCACCTGGTGGCTGGCCTGGACCGAGCTGACAGCGGCCGCATTCTGATCGACGATGTTCCGCTCGACGGCCGTTCGGAAGCGTCGCTGGCGCAGTGGCGGCGGGAAGGGATCGGCCTGGTGTTTCAGCAGTACAACCTGATCAGCAGTCTGGACGTGGGCCTGAACCTTACCTTCCAGGCCCGTCTCGCCGGGCGGCATGACCCGCATTGGGCGGCTTACCTGGCGCAGCGCCTGGGCCTGGCGGACCTGCTTGAGCGGTATCCGGAACAACTGTCTGGCGGCCAGCAGCAGCGCGTCGCGATCGGCCGTGCGCTTGCCGGGCGCCCGGCCTGGCTGCTGGCTGACGAACCGACCGGCAGCCTCGATGAAGCCAGCAGTGACGAGGTGCTGAGTTTGTTGCTGCAGTTGGTCGCCGAAGCCGGCAGCGGGGTACTGATGGTGACCCACAGCCCGCGGCTGGCGGCGCGTTTGCAGCACCGTTGCTACCTGCAGGCCGGCCGTGTGCGGCCCGAGCAGGGCTGATGAAGCTTTTGTCGCTGGCCCTGTTGGCGCTGCTCAGCCACTGGCGGCGCCATCGTGTGCAGTGCTTCAGCATCTTCACTGGCCTGTGGCTGGCCACGGCGTTGTGGGCCGGTGTGCAGGCGTTGAACAGCCAGGCACGCAGCGACTATGCCCGGGCCAGCGCGGTATTGACCGGGCCGCTGCAGGCGCAACTGATCGCGCGAAATGGCGAGCGCTTCGATCAGGCTTTGTACGTGCAACTGCGCAGGCTGGGCTGGGCTATTTCGCCGGTGCTGGAAGGGCGCTTGCGCTTGCCGGGCGAGCCCGCACGCAGTGTGCGACTGATCGGCATCGAGCCGTTGAGCCTGCCGCCTGCCAGCAGCATTGCCGGGGTGCAGTTGCAGGCATTCGACCTGCAAGCGTTCATCGGCTCGCCCGGGCAAGCCTGGGTTGGGCCAGATACCTTGCGTCAACTGAACACAAGCCCCGGGCAGCCGACCCGCGACAGTGAAGGGCAGTTGCTGCCGCCTCTGGTTTTGCAGCCTGCGCTGGCACCTGGGGTCATCGTGGTGGACATCGGCCACGCGCAGACGTTGCTGAACGCACCGGGGCAGTTGTCCCGTCTGCTGCTGGCCGATACGCCCGGGCCGTTGCCTGCGGATATCGCCCGCTACCTTGAATTGCAGCCGCGGCAGGACGATGGCGGTTTGCAGCGCCTCACCGACAGTTTCCACCTCAACCTGACCGCGCTCGGCCTGCTGGCGTTCGTCGTCGGTTTGTTCATCGCCCACGCCGCGATCGGTCTGGCGCTGGAGCAGCGCCGTGGGCTGATCCGCAACCTGCGCGCGTGCGGCGTCAGCCTGAAGACCCTGCTGGGTGCCCTGGTACTGGAACTGGGCCTGTTCGCGGCACTGGGTGGGCTGGCCGGGGTGGCCAGTGGTTACGCCTTGGCCGCGTGGCTGCTGCCCGACGTGGCCGCCAGCCTGCGTGGTCTGTATGGCGCCCAGGTCGCCGGCACGTTGAGCCTGCCGGCGGGGTGGTGGCTGCTGGGTGTGTTGGTGAGTGTACTCGGGGCATTGCTGGCTGGGCTGCAGAGTGTAATGCGTGCTGCCCGTTTGCCTTTGCTGGCGCTGGCGCAACCCCAGGCCTGGCGTCTGGCACAGGGGCCATGGTTGAAACGTCAGGCTTTGCTAGCGGGCTTGCTGCTGTTGCTGGCCTTGGCCTGTGGCGTGTTCGGGGCTGGCCTGCTTAGCGCGTTCGGCATGCTGGCAGGGTTGCTGCTGGCGGCGGCGCTGCTGTTGCCGGCCTTGCTCGATCGGGTACTGGCCTGGCTGGCGGATCGTTGCCACCGGCCATTGGCGCAATGGTTCGTGGCTGACAGCCGCCAGCAGCTGCCAGCCCTGAGCCTGGCGTTGGTCGCCCTCTTGCTGGCGCTGGCTGCCAGTGTTGGCGTAGGCAGCATGACCGAGGGTTTTCGCAAGACCTTTGTCGGTTGGCTTGACCTGCGCCTCTCCGCCGACCTGTATGTCACCCCGCGGGACACGGCCCAAGGCTTGCAGATAGTCGAGTGGCTCAAGCAGCAGCCTGTGGCCAGCGTGGTCCTGCCCGGCTGGCGCGCAGACATGCAGCTGCAAGGTTGGCCGGTGCAAGTGCAGGGCATTGTCGATCACCCCGCCTATCGAACGCGCTGGCCATTGCTGGAACAGCATTCGCGCGCCTGGCAGCGACTGGCCAGCGGCCAAGCCGTGATGCTCAGTGAGCAGTTGGCCAGGCGACTGAACCTGCAACTGGGCGATAGCCTGAAGCTGCCCGCAGACACGCCAGCCTTGCCCGTGGTGGGGATCTATGCCGATTACGGTAACCCCAAGGGGCATGTACTGGTCAATGCCGGCTGGTTGCGCGCCCACTGGCCACGGGCAACCCTGGCCGGCTTGAGTGTCGACCTGAGCGCTGAAGGGGTGGCATCGCTCAAGGCCGCGCTGCAACGGCACTTTGCCCTGGATGACAGCCGGGTGGTCGAGCAGGCGCGCCTGAAACGCTGGTCGACCGACGTGTTCAACCGCACCTTTGCCGCCACCGCAGCCCTCAACAGCCTTACCCTTGGCGTGGCCGGTGTGGCGTTGTTCATCAACTTGCTGACCCTGGGCCAGGCCCGGCTGGGCCAGTTGGCACCGCTGTGGGCGTTGGGGGTGCGGCGCATGCAACTGGTCTGGCTGAGCCTCGGGCAGACACTCATGCTAAGCAGCTTCACCGTGCTGCTGGCAATCCCGCTTGGGCTGTTGCTGGCCTGGTGCCTGGTCGCGGTGGTGAACGTGCAGGCCTTCGGCTGGCGCTTACCGCTGTATGTGTTCCCCATGCAACTGCTGCAGTTGACCGTGCTGGGCATGCTCACCAGCCTGCTGGCCTGCGCCTGGCCGCTGTGGCAACTGGCGCGCCGCCAGCCGCGCGAACTGTTGAGGCCGTTGGCCGATGAAGCTTAATGCGTGGCTGTTGCTGACCGGGTTGTTGTTGTGCGGCTGTGATCAGCCAGCACCGCAAAGCTATGCCGGGCTCGGGCAGCAGGCTGGCGAATTCAGCCAGGTGACCCGCGATCATCGTCTGGTATTCCCGCATGACCACGGCCCCCACGACGGCTTTCGTATCGAGTGGTGGTATGTCACCGCCAACCTCAAGGACGCCCAGGGCCGAGATTGGGGCGCCCAGTGGACACTGTTCCGCTCGGCCCTGCGCCCCGGCCCGGAGACCACCGGCTGGAACAGCCCGAACCTGTGGATGGGGCATGCAGCACTGACCGGGCCGGGTGGCCATCAGGCTGCTGAAACCCTGGCGCGGGGTGGTGTCGGCCAGGCCGGCGTGCAGGCCCAGCCGTTTCGGGCATGGATCAACGATTGGGTGTTACAGGGCCGGGGCGGGATTGAACAGCTGCAGATGGCCGCAAGTGGCGACGGATTTCGCTATGACTTGCAGTTGCACAGCGATCTTCCCTTGGTGCTGCATGGTGAGCAGGGCTACAGCGAAAAATCTGGCAAGGGCCAGGCTTCGTACTATTACAGCCAGCCGTTCTACCACGTCCAGGGGCACGTCCAGCGTGGCAGCCTGTGCATCGCGGTTACCGGGCAGGCCTGGCTGGACCGGGAATGGAGCAGTCAGCCGCTGGCGCCCGGGCAGACCGGCTGGGACTGGTTTTCCCTGCACCTGGACAGTGGCGCCAAGCTGATGCTGTTCCAGGTACGGGAGGCCCACGGGGAACCGTATCGCGCCGGGACCTGGGTAGGGCCACAAGGGGACGTGATGGCACTGGACGCCGCACAGATCCAGCTGCAGGCCCTGGCCTGGTCTGCGCAGAAAAACGGCAAGCAGGTGCCGACGCGCTGGCGGGTACAAGTGCCGGAGCATGGGGTGGATGTGCAGGTCGATGCCGTGGAGCCGCAGGCGTGGATGCAGACACGGTTCCCGTATTGGGAAGGGCCGGTACGCTTGAACGGGAGTGCGGGCGGGCGCGGGTATCTGGAGATGACGGGTTACTAGGCTCTGTGTGTAAAGTCTTGAGACGAAGAGCTGGTTCCGGCGAGTTAGCATGCAAGCCTCAGCCAGCCATACCCATATCACACGATGCGCTGAGCCCACTTTCCGGCATAGGCACTGTCGACAAACAGAGTATTCACTGACGGGTACCTGCTCATCAATGAAGCTCAGGAAGAATTGGCTGTTTTAATTGGGGGTGTATCATTTTCTGGACTTGCCTTTGGTGGGTTTAGATTAATTGATATTTGTACGGCGGTGGTCCGCGTGGTCTGTTGGTTTAATTCGTTGATATGGATCAATGCATTGCTGGTGCATTGAGTGCATCTGTTTGGCGCTACTCGATTGGGGGGCAAGCAGAATCCTGGTCGAAGGTTTTCCTGTCGCTTGTAGGAAGTTTCCTAGTTTTGTGCGGGGGGTGGCGAAATGTGAAGAATTGGTGCATGTTTGATCTGGAAACATTTCAAGTGTTGCCTTGGGGGAGCGGTAGTTGCTGGCAATGAATTGAATTCCATTGCAGTTGCCAATGGGCTTGAAATGGATCGTTGTCAGTGATGTCACTTTCGTCGAGGCCGTTTCCAGTGGCTTCAGGAGGAGTTATGGCTTCAGGCAGTTTTCAAAGTGAGGTGCCGAGGGCGCGCGTCAATATTAAACTTGATCTTCATACGGGTGGGGCCCAGCGTAAGGTTGAGCTGCCGCTTAAGCTCATGCTGATGGGGGATTACAGTAACGGAAAAGAGCAGCGTCCGTTGTCCGAACGGAGCAAGGTTGATGTCAATAAAAATAATTTTGACAGTGTGCTCTTGGAGTTTTCACCGAGCCTCAAACTGGTCGTTGAAGATACGCTGGCCAGCGAAGGTGGAGAAACGCCTGTTGAACTGAGTTTTCAGCGGATGAAGGACTTCGAGCCCGAACAGGTCGCTCGACAGATACCCCAATTACGTGCGCTGCTGGCGATGCGCAACCTGCTGCGTGAGTTGAAAGCCAATCTCTTGGATAACGCCACGTTCCGTGCCGAGTTGGAACGCATACTGAAAGATGAAGCGCTGAGTAATGAACTGCGTAAGGAACTGGCTGCCCTTGCCCCTCAAGGCGGATGCTAGAAAACCATCATCTCTACAGGCGGGAAGCTAACAAATGTCCGAAGAGCAATCCTCTGCGCAATCGCGTGGCGCCACTGTGCGGGTGGAAGACAGCCAGAATGTCTATCACGCATTGTTTGAAAAAATAAATCTCGAACCCCTTGAGCAGATGGGTGGTATCGACGCCTACCAGAGTGTGGATGTTCTGTCTGAGGCAACACCCAATCAGCGTGTTACTGCGTCTGTAAGTGTTTTTCTTGAGCGGCTCAAGCAAGTCTCCCCGAAAGTGGAGCGTCTGGACAGGGCCCTGCTGGACGAACACATTGCCTCGATTGATGCCCAGATCAGCAGTCAGCTGGACGAAGTGATGCATCATCCTGACTTTCAGCGTGTAGAGTCGATCTGGCGTGGGGCGAAGTCGTTGATCGATCAGACGGACTTCCGCCAGAACGTCCGCATCGAGTTGTTGGATATCAGTAAAGAGCATCTGGCCCAGGACTTCGAAGATGCGCCCGAAATCGCTCAAAGCGGCATGTACCTGCATACGTATACTCAGGAATACGATACGCCGGGTGGTGAGCCTATTGCGGCGGCGGTCTCAAACTACGAGTTTGGCCGTGGGGCGCAAGACATTGCACTGTTGCGGAATATCTCGAAAGTTGCGGCCTCCGCTCATATGCCATTCTTGTGCTCGATGGGGCCTGCGTTCTTTGGCAAGCAAACAATGGAGGAGGTCGCCGCGATCAAAGATATCGGCAACTACATGGGCCGTGCTGAGTACATCAAATGGCACGCTTTCGCTGAAAGCGATGATGCCCGCTATGTCGGCGCCACATTGCCCTGTACGTTGGGGCGACTGCCTTACGGGCCTGATACGAATCCGGTTCGGCTGTTTAACTATGAAGAGCGAGTCAAGGGGCCGGATCACAGCAAGTACCTCTGGGTAAGCTCGACGTTCGCGTTTGCAGCCAATATGGTCAAAAGCTTTATAGCCAATGGTTGGTGCGTACAAATTCGAGGGCCGCAATCAGGGGGTGCTGTAACGAATCTGCCGATCCATCTCTATGACATGGGTACGGGCAGTCAGGTCAAGATTCCTTCGGAAGTGATGATTCCGGAAACCCGCGAGTTTGAGTTTGCCAATCTTGGGTTGATTCCGTTGTCGTACTACAAGAATCGCGATTATGCGTGCTTTTTCTCCGCGAACTCAGCGCATAAGCCGGCGATCTATGACACACCTGAGGCCACGGCCAACAGTCGTATCAACGCTCGGCTGCCTTATGTCTTCCTGCTTTCGCGCATCGCTCACTATCTGAAACTCATCCAGCGGGAGAACATCGGCACAACCAAGGATCGCCGCCTGTTGGAACTGGAATTGAATAGGTGGATCAGCGGCCTGGTTACCGAAATGACGGACCCCGGCGATGACTTGCAGGCGTCTCATCCGCTGAGGGAGGCAAAGGTGGTTGTCGAAGATATTGATGACAACCCAGGCTTCTTCAGAGTCAAGCTGTTTGCGGTGCCGCATTTCCAGGTTGAGGGTATGGACATCAACCTGTCGTTGGTTTCGCAGATGCCCAAAGCTAAATCCTGACGGCGAACCCGGGAGTTACTAATCGTGAAGATCGATCGGCCTATGTGGGCGTCCGGTGTGGTGTTGTCTGCGCAGCAGTTTCAGCAGCAGGCCCGCTTTGAATCGTGGACCAACCAGGCAGTTGCTTCCTTGGCATGGGTTCATCCGTGGGGTATTCGCGCAGTCGCATTTGATGCGGACGCACTGCAGCTAGGCAAACTCCTGGCCACTCGGCTGCAGGTGTGCATGCCCGATGGAACGCTGATTGACACGGATCGATTGGATCGGCTTCCCAGTGCCCTGGAACTGTCCCGGGCGCTGCCTGACGACAGTCAAGCGGCAACGGTGGTGCTCGCTTTGCCGCTGGAACGGGCCAATGGCAACAACTGTCTGTTCGAGGGTGGCCGAGTTGAGCGCCCGGTGAGATACCGCCAAGTGTGGCGGGATGTACAGGATCACTATACCGATGAGGTGCAGTCGATCAGCGTACTCGAACATGCACTGAGCTTGCGCCTGAATGAAGATGACAACGCAGACTACCTCACCTGCCCAGTGGCACGCCTTGTCCGGGATGGGCGGGGGCGGTGGGAAATTGATCAGGATTACATCCCCCCGTTGCTGAGGTTTGATGCGCACGCTGGATTGTTACTTCAGCTGGATAACTTGCTGACCCAGCTGTCCTCCAAACGTGAGCGGCTGATGGGGATGCGTCGCGAGAGCAACCAGCGCATGGCAGATTTTGCTGTCGCTGATGTGACATTGTTCTGGTTGCTCAACGCGTTGAATACCTATCAGCCGGTGCTGGCAGACCTTAAAGCACACCCTGCTCGGCATCCGGAGTTGGTGTACCAGCAGTTGGTGAAATGCGCGGGGGCGCTGTTGACGTTTTCGTTGGACCAGAGTGTCGAGGACATTCCTGCCTATCAGCATACGCACCTTGAGTCTGTTTTCCCGCCGTTGATGCGTACGCTCTCCACATTGCTGGAAGCGAGCCTGCCGTCACGTGTGCTGGCTTTGGTACTCGAAGCGCGCAGTGCCAACCGATGGCAGGTGGCCCTGAACGATCCTCGTTTGCTTGAGCCAGACGGGGCTGACTTTTACCTGTCGGTGCGCTGCCGGCTGCCAGCCGTGCAAGTGCAAAGCCAGTTCCCACGGCTGTGCAAGATCGGCTCGCCTGATGATGTGGACTATCTCGTCAA
Source organism: Pseudomonas sp. BP6 (assembly GCF_017875935.1). NCBI lineage: Bacteria > Pseudomonadati > Pseudomonadota > Gammaproteobacteria > Pseudomonadales > Pseudomonadaceae > Pseudomonas > Pseudomonas sp. BP6. The sequence continues at coordinate 3,052,424 of NZ_JAGINI010000001.1, read as the reverse complement.
TGCAGCTCTCGATGGCGTTCCCTTGAACCCCCTCAGTCATGTGCCTGCGGCAATACCGCTGCGTTTGGAGAACCAGTATTTCGCACTGGGCCTGAGTCATGAAAAAGGGCGTGCCATGTTGGCCGATGGCGTCTGCGCGCTCTACGTACCAAGCGTGTTTCAGGACGCCAAACTTGAACTGTTTGCGGTGCTGCGCTCATGACGCTCGCCCAGCATGAACCCGTTGCAGCCAAGGTGGACATCGATGCCTTGTTGCAAGATACCTACTTGCTGGTGGTCGAGTTGCGACACGGCACAGGCGTGCACAGTAGCCCGGAACTCTGGCCTCGTTGTGCGGCGGATGTCGAGCATGTTCGGGCCTCGCTTCAGGAAGATGGCCTGGATAGCCGTAGCATCGAGCTAATCAGTCACGCGCAGTGTGCCTTACTGGATGAGACGGTGCTCGCTTGTGCCGAAGGTAAGGCCCATGAGGACTGGGCGATGGAAACCTTGCAGGCCAGGTTTTTCAGTAGCCACCAGGCGGGTGAATCGCTTTATGAAGACATTCGCACCGTGCTGCGTGAAGCCTCTGCACATCCTTATGTCTTCACGGTCTTTCAGCGGGTGCTGATGCTGGGTTTTCTGGGGCGCTACCGTGATGTCAATCACCCAGAACGGCAGCAGTTGCTAGCGGCAATCGATGCGCATGTACCCCCTCTTGATACAAGTCAGTCCCTTGTCACCCACGTAGGCGGCACTTCACACCTTCCGATGTGGGGTTGGCTGCAGTCCCCTCTAGTTCATGTGGTAGCCGCATCGGGCTTGCTGATAGGTCTCTGGTGGGGGCTTGACCATACGCTGGGTGAGGCAGTGGCCTCGCTCCTGCCGGTGCAGAGGTGAGCGGAATGCAGTTGAGACAAGTGCAAGGGCTCTGGCTATGGGCCGGAACGCTGTTCTTGGTGCTCATTGCCATGCTCCCGCTAGCTATCGAATTGCAGCTTACAAGTGCCGTGGTCGTCACAGTCGCAGTATGGGCAGCCTGGCGCCGAAGCAAACGAGTTGCCGACGAGGGGCGTGAACTGCGGTGGGCCAAGGGTGCCAGCTTACCTGCTGGGTCCTACCGCCATCCGGTAGTCCTGGTGGTAGGTGATTGTCTGGCTGAGTTGTTTGGTCCAGTGCCTGCTGAGCAGTGGGAGTTGCGGGTAACAGGGGAGGGTTGCTATGTCCGGGTGCCTGATGTGCAGAAGCTGCCCACGACGGTTACCAGTCTGCTTTTGCAAAGGCCTGAGTGGAACGACCAACTGAGTGTCATGTGGGTGGTGGATCCCACCATTCATACAGATGCTGCAGTGTTGGCGAATAAGCAGCGCAGCGTGAGCCGCCAAGTTGTGAAGCTGCGCGAGCGTGGCAACCCGCTGTCGCTGCTGGTGGTGGGCTATTTCCAGAGCACTTCGCAGACTCCGACCTGGTTCATCTGGGCGGCCGCCAAGTCGCGCGTGCAAGTACATGAGTCAGGTGAGTGCATGAGTCTGGCTCAATGGCAGAGATGGGGCACGGCTCCTGATTCCCGTGCTGCCCGACTGCGAGACGCGGTGCAATTGAATGCTGCTGCTGGCTGGTTGAACGATGTCTGTATGTCGGAAATACGCGTGCGGGCTTCTCGCCAGGAGAGCGCAGCCGCCACCGTCGTTGCCGTTGCATGGGCCCCCATCTCTGGCAGGCACCCTGAAAACAACCTATGGCACCGCTGGCTGCATGAGCGGACCGGTCTCTGCTTTGACCAGGGTGTCACCGATGAAGCCAATAGGTCATTGCCGTTCCCTGACGCTTTGCTCCATTTGCTGCCTCGCGGTGCTCGAAACAGGAGGCCGCATAGGGCTGTGCTGATGGGGGGCTGGCTATTTGTGTTGGCAGGCTCCATCGCTTTGGCAAGCTCGGCATGGCAGAACACATTGCTGGTTAGGCAGGTCACTGACGACCTGAGGCGCTACGACGCTGCTTCGGCGAGCGCTGAGCCTGACAGGCAAACTGTACGAGAGACCGCGCTGGACGTGCTTCATCAGGATGCCGAGCGCTTGGATCACTATTACCGCCAAGGTGCGCCGTGGTCACTAGGCCTCGGCTTATACCAGGGTGAAAAGCTGCGCCCGTCATTGATGGCGGCCATCAACGGGCATCGAATCCCGACGACGCCGCAGGCTTCGCCCGACAGGCCTCAAATGGTGCGCTTGGACAGCCTTTCACTTTTCAGTAGTGGCAGTGCGCAGTTGAAACCGCAGTCAACCAAGGTTCTGGTCACAGCATTGGCGGGCATCAAGGCACAGCCTGGCTGGCTAATCGTGATCACAGGGCACACGGATGCCACGGGCAACGACGAAAATAACCTGCGCTTGTCGCGTGCACGTGCATCTGCGGTTCACGACTGGATACAGCTCATGGGTGACATCCCCAGCAACTGCTTCGCGGTGCAAGGCTTGGGGGCCAGCCAGCCTATTGCAAGCAATGAAACGGAACAAGGACGGTCGGCCAATCGCCGAGTTGAGATTCGCCTGGTGCCGGAGGCGGGGGCTTGCCTGTCCTCGACTGCGGCTTCTGGCCTGCAACCCCAGTCGCATTCCGCGACCTCCAACACTTGAAAGAGGATTTTCTAAATGGCTATTCCTGTTTACCTGTGGCTGAAAGACGATGGCGGTGCCGATATCAAAGGCTCGGTGGATGTTCAAGATCGAGGTGGGAGTATCGAGGTCGTCGCTCAGGATCATAACTTGTACATTCCGACTGATAACAACACTGGCAGATTGACCGGTACGCGCATCCATACCCCATTCCTTTTCACCAAAGAGATTGATGCGTCTTCCCCGTATCTCTATAAGGCCGTCACAACCGGTCAAACGCTCAAGTCGGCGGAGTTCAAGTGGTACAAGATTAATGATGCCGGCCAGGAAGTTGAGTATTTCAATACCAAGCTGGAGAACGTGAAGGTCGTTCAGGTTGCACCAAAAATGCACGACATCAAAGATCCTGAGAAAGAAAAGCACAACCATTTGGAATCGGTTGAATTGCGTTACGAAAAAATCACTTGGACATTCAAGGATGGAAACATCATCCATTCGGATTCCTGGAATGAACGTACTACCGCCTGATGGAACTTGGCCGTCGGTCTGTAATTGCTGACGGTCCCCAGTGTATTGGGTTGAGCGTCCGCGTGCGGGCGCTCAGCCAAGTACACCAAGGTTTCAGATACGTCCACTCATGACGTTACGTTGACCATTGACGACAAGGATGCCCTGTATGGCACATGATCCTACCCGCTTGCTCCGCCGTCTCAACGCTTATTGCACCCAGGCACTGACGGCGGCAGCGTCGTTGTGTCAGGCACGTGGGCACAGTCATATCAGCATTGAACACTGGTTGTTGAAGTTGTTTGAGCAAGGAGAAGGTGATCTTGTGGTCATCGCCCGCCGTTATGGGTTGGATGTGGATGCCCTGTGGCAAGGACTGCTTGAGTACTTCAATACCTTGCCGCGCAGCGTGCTCAGCAAGCCCCAACTAAGTCTCGAAGTGCAGCAACTGATCAGCAGCGCCTGGCTACTGGCATCGATGGATCGCGACTGTGAGCAATTGCGCTCCGTGCATGTGTTGGCGGCCCTGATTGAGACACCGGACTTACTCAAGTGCTCAGCCGCTTGGCCTCTATTGGGTATCGGTTCAACACAACTGCAACAGGTGGTAGCCCTGCTTGAATCGGATTCGGAAGAAAGGCAGCTGGTGCAGACTGTGTCGTTCAACCCCGCGACGGGACGGACGGCCAAGCCTACAAGCGCTGCGGATAGCGATGTGGCGCAGCCAGCGATCCTCGATCAGTTCAGCCATGATGTAACCGCCAAGGCCGCAGCGGGGCAGATCGATCCAGTCTTCGGACGTGACGATGAAATTCGTCAGGTGATTGACGTACTGAGCCGTCGCCGCAAGAACAACCCCATCCTGGTAGGAGATCCCGGTGTCGGGAAAACCGCCCTGGTCGAAGGACTTGCTTTGCGCATTGCCAGCGGCGAAGTCCCGGATAGCCTGAAACCGGTGAGTATCCGTACGCTGGACCTGGGGCTGCTTCAGGCTGGAGCCGGGGTCAAAGGTGAGTTCGAGCAGCGGCTCAAGAACGTGATCGATGCCGTCCAGCAATCGGAAACACCCATCCTGTTATTTATCGATGAAGCGCACACCCTGATCGGTGCTGGCAACCAGCCGGGGGGCGCTGATGCCGCAAACCTGCTGAAACCTGCCTTGGCGCGTGGCGAGTTGCGAACCATCGCTGCCACGACCTGGAGCGAATATAAGCAGTACTTTGAGCGCGATGCTGCGCTGGAGAGGCGCTTTCAGATGATCAAGGTGGATGAGCCGGATGATGCCAATGCTTGCTTGATGCTGCGCGGGCTCAAAGCGCGTTACGCCACCTATCACGGCGTGCACGTTCAAGACGCTGCAGTGCAGGCGGCGGTTAGTTTGTCCCGGCGTTTTCTGACGGGGCGCCGCCTGCCGGACAAAGCGGTTGATCTGATAGATACGGCTTGTGCGCGTGTTCGCATGAGCCTCGATTGTGAGCCGCAGGCGCTGGTCCACCTCAAGTCTCAAAAGACAGCCCTGACTGCAGAGCGAACTGCGCTTGAAGAGGATGCACAGCTTACTGGCAGGTTGATGGAGCCTCGTTTGGCGCAGATTAACGCTCAGCTGGTTCAACTCGAGAGCCAGCAGGCTGCGCTGGAGCTGCAGTATCAACAAGAGCTTGAGCTTACCCGTCAGTTGCTCAATGTTCGTCAGGCCGAGCAGGTCGATACAGCGGCCTGCGCGAAGCTGCAACAGGAACTGAGCTACGTACAGGGGAGTCGGCCGCTCCTATCGCTGGACGTGTGTGCCCGCAGTGTGGCTGAAGTGATCGCCGACTGGACGGGGGTGCCCCTTGGTAGCTTGCTCAAGGACGAACATGCCAGCTTGTTGAACCTGGAAGATCAGTTGGCCGAACGCATTGTTGGGCAGGACTCGGCCCTGCTTGCACTCGCTCAACGGCTACGTGCCGCGCGAACAGGGTTGACGAACGACAACGCGCCGATGGGCGTTTTCCTGCTGGTCGGCACCAGTGGCATCGGCAAGACGGAAACAGCGCATGCCCTGGCCAGTAGCCTGTTCGGCGGTGAGAAGTCGCTCATCACGCTCAACATGTCCGAGTACCAAGAGGCGCACACCGTCAGCCAATTGAAAGGGTCTCCGCCTGGCTATGTTGGCTACGGCCAGGGCGGCGTACTCACAGAGGCCGTTCGCCAGCGCCCCTACAGCGTCGTTTTGCTGGACGAGGTCGAGAAAGCCCATCGAGATGTACTCAACATGTTCTACCAGGTGTTCGATCGTGGCTTCATGCGCGATGGTGAAGGCCGAGAGATCGATTTCCGCAATACCGTCATCCTGATGACCTCCAACCTCGGCAGTGATCTGCTTCAAGGTTGTGTGGAGCGACAGCCAGATATCGAGGACGCCGCGTTGCACGAACTGTTGCGGCCCGTGCTGCGCGCGCACTTCCAGCCTGCACTGCTGGCACGTTTCCAGACATTGATTTTCCGCCCGCTGGACTCCGGTGCGCTCAGGCGCATTGTCGCGATCAAGCTCGACCAGGTTGCCAGACGTTTGCAGCGCCATTACGGGTTGCAGTGCGAAGTGGACGACTCACTTTACGAAGCCTTGGTCGCCGCCTGCCTGCTGCCCGATACCGGCGCCCGCAACATCGACAGCCTGCTGAACCAGCAGATTTTGCCGGTACTCAGCCAACAGCTACTGCAGCGCCAAGCCCATGGCCAGCCAGCTCAAACGGTAACGCTTGGGTTCTGCGAAGACACCGGCATCAGTTTGAGCTTTTCGGATGAACACGACGCGGCGTTGTTGGCTGCCGAGAGGGCTTGATCATGGCGAAGCCTTTACTAGGTCCCACCCACAACCATTACACGCTTGAAATCGATGAACTGGATGACGTCGAACTCGATGTACTGTCGTTCAAAGGTGAGGAATGGCTGAGCCAACCGTTCAAGTACACGGTGGCGTTTACCTCTTCCACGCAGGACATTGATGTCGCCAAAGTCCTCGGGAAGGACGCCAGTTTTCAGATGGGGTCGTCAGAGCAGACACCGGCCAATGCGATCTCTGGGGCGGCGTCACGCACGTTGCATGGCGTGATTACGGGTTTCAAGCGCCTCTCCAGCTCCAAAGATGAAGCCCGTTATGAGGTGACCCTGCAGGCTCGCTTGGCGCTGCTCAGCCGTGGCAAACAGTACCGGATTTACCAACATCAGTCGGTTCCGGAGATCGTCGAAAGCATCTTGCGCAGCCGCCACCAGTTTGAGGGGCAGCACTTTCTGTTCGACCTGCTATGCGAATACCCCAAGCGTGAACAGGTCATGCAGTACGGTGAAAGTGACCTTGCCTTCATCAGTCGCCTGTTGGCAGAGGTGGGCATTTGGTACCGCTTCACGCACAACGACAAGCTGTTTATCGACGTTGTCGAGTTTCACGATCACCAGCAACATTATCAGTTCGATGTCAGTCTGCCGCTCCGCCCCCTGTCTGGCCTGACCAGCAACGGCCAGGATGGCGTCTGGGCGCTGCAGGTCAGCCATGCGGTGGTGGAGCAGCACATCAACGTTCGCGCCTATCACCACCGCGATGCTACGGCTTTCCTGGAGGGGGACGTAGATCACAGCCGGCATGCGACGACAACCTATGGTGAGGGTTACCACTACGGCGAACCCTACACCGCGCTGGGTGACGCAATCGCCCAGGATGAGGACCTGGAAAGCGAGAGTGGCTACTTCTATGCGCGCCTGAACCATGAACGCTTCCTTAATGGGCAAACCCGCTGCAGTGGCATCAGCAGCAGCGTCGCACTCGCTCCGGGGCAAGTGGTTACGATCACTGATGGGGCACCCCAAGTCTTCGACCCTGGGGTCGTCATGACGCATTTGACCGTCGAGGCTGCTCGGGACCGTAGTCTGGAAGTCACCTTCGAGGCGGTTCCCTACTCAGAGTCGATATGCTTTCGACCTCCATTGCCGAACAAGCCGCAGATCGTCGGGACGGTACCAGCGCGGGTCACCAGTACTCAGCAGAACGACCCCTATGGCCATATCGACCTGGAGGGCCGATACCGGGTGAACTTCCTGTTCGATCGGGACAATTGGAAAGCGGGAGAGGAGAGTGTCTGGCTACGGCTGGCACGACCTTACGCCGGTGACACGCACGGCCTGCACCTGCCGTTGATCTGCGGTACGGAAGTGGCGGTGGCGTTCGAGCAAGGCGACCCGGACCGGCCCTACATCGCGCATGCCCTGCACGATAGCCAGCACCCCGACCATGTCACGCTGCGCAACTACAAACGCAACGTGTTGCGCACACCTGCGAACAACAAGTTGCGCATGGACGATACGCGGGGGCAGGAGCACGTCAAGCTCAGTACTGAACACAGTGGTAAGAGCCAGCTCAATCTGGGGCATCTGGTCGATGCCGATCGCCGGCCTCGCGGGGAGGGCGCGGAACTGCGCACCGATGGGCATGCCGCGATCCGTGGCGGCAGTGGCATCTTCATCAGTGCTGATGCTCAGCCTCAAGCCCAAGGGACAATGCTGGAGATGGGAGCAGCGTTGGCTCAGCTCAATAACGCTCTGGCATTGGTGAACGCACTGGCGCAAAGCGCAGCTGTGTCGGGAGCATTACCAGCTGATAATCAGGCCCAACAGAGCCTGCGGGAGGCATTGGCGCGGCTCAGAGATTCGGGACTCCTTGCCTCGGCACCTGCCGGGATAGCTATGGTTACACCTGCAAACATCCAACTATCGGCAGAAAACTCAATTACAGCTACGGCTGGTGATAGTGCTGACTTCAGCCTATTCAAACGTTTTAGCGTGGCCGCAGGTGAGGCAATCAGTCTGTTCGCCCAAAAGTTAGGGCTCAGATTAATTGCGGCTCGTGGCCCTGTGGACATTCAGGCACAAAGCGATGCGATGACGTTACAAGCAGACAAGGAACTTGCTTTAAATAGCAGTAATGGCGAGATCGTTCTCAATGCCCAACACGGCATCACCCTGGTTAGCAGAGGTGCCTATATCAAGATAAAAGACGGATCCGTTGAGATCGGTGCCCCGGGTGAACTGCATATCAAGAATGACAATATCGCTTGGGGAGGCACTGCCTCATTGGAGAAGGCCCTGGCACCGATGATTCTGGAAGATCCTGTTTACAGCAATCCCATGCAAGGTGGCTTTCAAGTTAGAGATAAAGTCAGTGATAAGCCAAAACCTTACGTACGGTACCGAATTGAAGCTGCCGACGGCAGCGTGCTGAGAGGCATGACAGATGGGAATGGTTATACACAATCCCACTATGGAATTGATCTTCAAAGCATAAAGTTATTCTTTGAGTAACTTCGGAGTGATAGGAAATGAGCGGTGCGGATATCTCAGTAGCAGAGAGCAGGGTTTGCAAAAGTAAACCCGTTGTAGTGGCTCATCATCAATCGGTACAGTGTTATTTTTGTCCGGAAACCGAAGAGTTGGTTTTTATTGCTGACAGTGAGGCTGCAGAGTTTGAGGCGCATTGGAAGGAAATGCAACAGTGCGTAAATGATTTTCATCAGGAAAAAATTAATTACTCCGTTGCAATTGAAAAAATATGGAATTGCTGCAGAAACCACAGCAGCGCCTGAGGCGTCATTTCATGACGCTGTAGTGCGAGCTGAGGAAAATTTGGAGTTGAAGCGAAAAGAATTAAAAGAAAAAATTGGTGAGTTTTCTACCCAGGACATGAAATATAATGATGTTGTGGAGCTTGTTCCTGTTAGTGGCCAGTCTGCTAAAAGAAAAGCTGGTGAGAAACGAGCGCCTGTAGTTTATGTAAAAAAAGGTTACTACAGTAAAGGCAAGGATGGCAGAAAACTCCATACTGTGTCGTTGAAAAGTAGTGACAAAAAAGGCGGCGCTGAAAGTATCTTTGAGCGACGCAGTGATGGAAAAATTCGACGCATAGACGACAAGAAGCTTAAGCGGCAGCTTGCCGGATTGAATTGGCCAAAAATAAAAATTGATCTGAAGGATGTTGTTAAATGGGCAGGCCTTGGTTTTGATCCTGAGGCGCTGAGTATGGATTGTTCACTTTTTGACTGGGCAGATAGCTGGAATGCTGCCGCACAAGGTGAGGCAAAGTGGGGGGATCATATTGATTTTGAGGGCGGAGCACAGTTTATGCGCTTTGTTTCCAATTTCGGCGCAAATGTTGAAATTGATCCACGTAAGCAACAATTCTCCTTCAAAGGAGAGGGTGGCGGCAGCTTAACTGCGGCTGCCGGCATAGCCTCCTTTTCAATTTACGCCCCGGATCGCATCGGATGGGCGCTTACAGTTAATCCCTCTGATGAGAACGAGGTCCCGTTTGATTTAGGGATGATGCGCTTAAGTTTGAACGTTCGCTTGGCCGCATTTATTGGAGCGACGCTTCAGGTGGAGGCTCAATTCCAGGTGGTCAGTAGTGGTGACCAGCAAACCGTCATGGGCCAACCTGGTCGTTTGAGACGTTTCAGTGAAAGAAGAAGCCGAGCTTACGATTTTCATCAGCAGATGAACAGTGAAGATGAAGGGATAAAATTTTCGGCAGAAGCTTTTGCGGGTGCGAGGGCGGAAGGAACACTGACGGGATCACTGCAATGGTTAAAGCCGACAGCGGCAGGGGAAATAAATGGCGGTATATTGGAGACTACTGGAGAGTACGTCGATTTTTGTAAAATAGGACCCAGTATTGCAGGGTTGGCGGGGGTGGGCGCCGGCTTAAGTTTTCACTGTACTTTTATTAATGGGAAGTTTTGTTTTCATTTTGCAGCCTCTCTATGCAAAGGGGCGGGTGCCAAAGGTGGCTTTATTTGTGAGGTGGATGGCAATACCTTTCTGGAGTTTGGTGCTTGGTTGATTTATCAACTGAATCAAAGGGATTATGGTTTTTTTAGAGTCATGGATGTTGATGCATTTAGTGTGTATACGAAGTATTGTGTTATGCAAATGGAGCTCCTTGAAGTCGATGTGTATGAGCATTACTCATTCGCAAAAAAATCGATTGAAAAAATTGTAAATGATTTCACAAAACAGGTTGGTGAATTGGCTGATGAGACGAAGAGGAGTGTTGATGCTTCGAGACGACGGAATCAGTTAGCTAAAAATGTTATCACCCGACAGTTGGATCTGTTGCGCTACACACCTGAGGCTAAGGGTATATTGCTTTACCTTCTGACGCGTCATGGTAAGTGGGATAATATAGACCCAGGAAACATAGGTTTTCTCGATCGCTACGGCGAACGAAAAGAGGCGGTGCTTTGTGTCCTCAGAAGTATTCAGAGCAAGCGGGAGTGGCATAAAGTATTGTCTCGTGTCAATGCCCAGGGAAATGCCCCATCAGAGGGCTACGATGAGTTGGACGCCGTCGAGCGGCATGAGCGAAGCCTGGTAGACTTTCTTGAGTTAGGAAAGGATCGAGATAGAGAATTCTATGAAATAAAATATGAGCGAAGCGAATTGGCCGTAATTTATGATCGGTTGAAGGAGTTTGGTTCTTATGGTTATGCGCTCGCTATGAATGACACGGTCTATTATAAGCTAAACGTTGGTCGTAATCCGAATTACCCGCGACGCTGCAAGTTTGGTCCTTGTGGTGCGGATATTGTCTGAGTAAATCTCATTGGAGTGGCTGTGAAGATTTTTAAGGTGTCTATATTTTGTTTGGTTTCTTTGAGTTTGTCAGGCTGTGACCAGTTGGCGAGCGGAGTTGATTATAAGGAACCCGGAATAACGCCAATAGAGATGAAGCATTTTATCGAAGAGGTAAAAAGGGACTTGGTGTTTGTTGAGGGTGGTGAGTATCTGATGGGGGATTATGGCTTAGAGTACGGGCCGGAGCAAATGTCTTATGATAGTGATGGAGACAGTCGGCCAGTACATAAGGTCAAGTTGAGCACCTTTTCTATTGCAAGATTCAAGATCTCAAATAAAGAGTTTGAGATGTATCTAAAAAGCAATGGTCTTACGTTGCGTTCTTTTGAGCAGAGGGAGATACAGGAGGAGTGGGAGAACATTAATTCTTTACCTAATTTGCCAGCGCATATGGACTGGTATGAAGCCGACCGCTATTGCAACTGGCTGGCTAAAGTGTCCAATCTTCCTTTCTCATTACCCACGGAGGCCCAGTGGGAGTATGCGGCACGCAGCCGCGGGCAGTTTTTGATGGTGGCCACTGATGACGGTACTTATAAGCAGACCAATGATGGTTTTACTAAATATGGGGGAGGACCAAAAGGAATTAACATTTCTACTTCTCGAGATCGTCAGGATTTTGCTAGACAAATGGGGTGGAGCACGGAGGGGCTTACGCCCTTGCCGGTAGACAGGTTTCCTCCCAATCCGTTGGGCCTTTATGCCATGTCGGATAATGGGCTGGAGTGGGTTAAGGATTGGTATGACGAAAATTATTATCAGTACTCCCCTGAAATTGACCCCCAGGGGCCGGAGACACCAGTGACCAAGGACTACTATGGCCGGGATACAAAAGTTACACGTGGTCAGGCATATGCCAATCCCAGCTGGGGAGGAGGAGTGAATGTGCACAGAACCCCTGAGAATCCGCATGGTTATGCATCCGAAGATAAAATGATTGTGTTGGGCGACAAAACGGCGAGGTGTGTTGTTAACAGTGACAATCGGATTGAGTAATGGTGGGCTCTAAATTTCAGGGGGTATTTAAACATAGGCTGCCTGAAAGGCGGGTGATGATCTTATTTTTGAGTGCTTAATGATATGCGCGGAGTTATTCGTGTTGGCGACAAACTGTCTTCGGGAGGCAAGGTACTCGCCGGCACCCGTGGATTGAAATTCATGCAGCTTGATGTCGCTTGCGTAGGTGATGCTGTTTTTTGTCCAATACCTGGGCACGGCGTGAATGAAATAGCAGAGGGGGATACGGGTTCGAAAGTTAAAGGTCGGCCCATTGCTTTAGACGGTCATTGCTGTTCCTGTGGTTGTGAGTTAATCACGTCGCTTCCTCAAGCAGGTAGGCTGTGAGATGGCAGTTGACCTGAACTCATTACCCGAGAGGCGATTGCTACCCCGGCAACCTCGGCACTGGCGGTGGGGTGTGGTCATCTTGCTTTGTTCGCTCGTAATTGGCGGGTTGATGGTCCTGCTTTGGCGGGTGGACAATTGGCATACATCATTTTGGTTGTGGATCTGCGCATTATTAGGAGTTTTGATTGCCGGGTTATTGTTCTACGCACTGCGTTTGTTGGCGTACGAGAAACATCGAGATTATACAGAGAGTTGGAATGAGAGTCGCGATGAGTTGGAGCGGTCACTCATTCGGCGCGGCCAGCGTACGGTTGCCGTATTGGCCGTATCCTATTGTTCTGGGGCGGGTAATAATAAACTTGCTCAGGCCCTGCGTTTGGGTAGTAAGCCTCTCCAACCTATTTATCTGGAAGGACAAGCCTTGACAATGCGGTTGAGCCAATTAACACCGTCGGTACAAAATCACTCAAAGTCCGAATACGCGAAGCGGTTACGTGGATTTTTACAAAAAGTTGTACGTGGGTTGGAGTCTGATTTAGAGATCGGGGCGCGCAGTCTTGCTGTGGATGTTCGTATTAGGCATAACCAAGTGCTTTGCAATGAAGAGCTTCTGTCTATTTGGTCTGCAGTTACCACCAACCACCGTTTAACTGATAGCGTGGTCTTTGCAATGGACGATGATGGCGTAATGTGGCTGGACACTTGGTTGGATGCGCCGGAACGACATCAACTGTTAATGTCCGTTGAAATTAATCTTTTTCTAAACCCCGTTGCTGAACAGGCCGAGACCGTGACAGCTGTGTTGTTGGGCTCTTCGCAGTGGTGTAACACGCAAAAAAATGATTCGATCGCCCTGGTTCATCGCCCTGTCCAACTTGAGTGCGCTGGTCGCTCTATCAAGGATGCAGTTACGGATGCATTTCTTTGGGGGCAACTGCGTGTCGGAGAAGAAACGTACTTCAGTTGGCAGGCTCAGGTGCCTGGTGACGTTTTACGTGAGACAAGTATCGCTGTGAATGCAGCACGTTTCCCTTTTAACGTGGCCAGGTGTCATCGATTGGATGATTCGTTTGGTTTACCTGGATGTGCAGTAGGTAATGTCGCATTAATCGTTGCTAGTGAGTGTGCCAAGGCGGAGGGCGGTCCGCAGGTAGTCCTGCTACACGATGCCTCTGCTCAAATTTTTATTGTCCGGCCTGCATGAGATCTTGAAATAGGGATTGATCGTGAAAAAGAAGAGAATCAGCGTCTGGATAGTGATCCTGTGTTTGCTCGTTGCAGGTGGGGTATTGATCTGGGTCGATAATCCCGTAGTGCAGGTGAGGAGTGAGACTGCACGCTTGCAATGGACAGCAGTGTTGTTGATCGGCTGTTTGATATTTCTCTTTCTCGATGGCGTCGGCGAATTGGCTATCCGAATGTTGGGCGCGAGAGATTTTATTGCTCTGATGGGACAAAAGCTCGGAGTCAACCGGACTCGTTCGACTGGCAATAACGTGGTTTCTAATGCTGAGGATCCTTTCGGCGTACCCGAGTTGAGGGCGCATTTGAAGGGACGCTACGGCTTCTTCTGGCGGCGCAAAATTCGACTGTTGTTGGTGGTCGGTGAGTCTGAGCAGATCGAGGCGATTGCCCCTGGGTTGAGCGAGCAGCGTTGGCTGGAAGGGCAAAACACCGTGCTGCTGTGGGCCGGCAGCATCCAAGGTGAACTGCAAGACGCGTTGCTTTTGCAGTGGCGCGGCCTATGCCGCAACCGTGCGCTCAATGGGGTGGTCTGGGTGTTGAACAAAGACCAAAGCAATAACGTGAGCGCGATGAACGATAGCGTTCGTCGTTTGCAGAGTCTGGCCAAAACCCTACGCTGCCAATTGCTGCTGCATGTGTGGCAGGTCTGCGACAGTATGTGGCCGCAGCACGCGCGCGAAATCGGAGCGGTAGGCTGCATGCTCCCGGTACCATTATCGCCAGTGCGGCTCGCCGACCACTTAGGCATGCTCGCACAACCCTTACGTGAGCAGGGTCTATCGCAGCTTCAAAAAGACTCTGATCATGATTTCTTGCTTCGATTGTCACGCGATGTTGCGACCGAGGGTGTCTCCGGATGGTGCGCTGCATTGTCCGCGCTGTTCCGGCGACGCGACGTTTGGTTGCGTGGAGTGTGGTTCAGCTTACCGCTGCGACTCCAGAACAACCTTCGCGTGGATCATCACTGGCCTGAAGACCCAGCATGGTCAGGGATCCTCAACGATCGCTCCGCCCGAGCCCGGCGACTGGGTTGGCACCCAGCCAGAGTCGCCTACGTTTCTGCGCTCGGCCTCGCTTTCATTTGGGGCATCGGCTTGCTGTTGTCGTTTGCGAGCAACCGTGCCGAGGTCGGTCAGATAGCGGCGGCGTACAGCGCTTTGCAGCAGCCTGTAGCAGGTACAGACACTAAACAGGCACTGGGTGAGCTGGTACGCGAACTCTCCCGCCTGGGCTACCGATCAGAACACGGCGCACCGTGGTATCAGCGCTTTGGCCTGAGCCGGTCGCACGAGCTGCGTGAAGCGGTGTGGCCCCTCTATACGCAGGCCAATAACCAGCTGCTCCGTGACCCAGCCGTCGCTGAGCTGGAAAAACGGCTCAAGGCGTTGGTCAACTTGCCTCCGGCGAGCTCTCAGCGGACACAGCAGGCTTACATCTACCTCAAAGCCTATCTGATGCTGGCGCGCCCAGAAAAAGCCGATGCTGCTTTCCTGGCCGAGACCTTGGGCGCTGCCGAACCGACATTATGGACATTCTACGGCCAGCATCTGCCCGAGCACCCTGACTGGGCGATCAAGGCCAATCTCAGGTTGATCGCCCAATCACGCCAGGTGCTGCTGCGTGAACTGGGTCAGCGAAACGCTGAAAGCAGCCTGTACCAGCAGGTCCTCGACACCGCGGCGAACCACTACCCGGCGTTGGGTTTGCAACAGCTGGTCGGCGACACCGATGCAAGCGCTCTGTTCGCCAGTGCTGAACAGGTCCCCGGTGTATTCACCCGCCAAGCCTGGGAAGGGCAGGTTCGTGCAGCCATTGAAGACTCGGCGCAAGCCCGGCGCGAAGAGATCGACTGGGTACTCAGCGACCACCCCAACGACATCGCCAAGGCGCTGAGCCCCGACCAGCTTAGGGAGCGGTTGACCACCCGCTACTTCCAGGATTACAGCAGTGCCTGGCTAACCTTCCTCAACAGCCTGCGCTGGCAGCAGGGCCATGGCCTGCGCGATGTGATTGCACAGTTGACTCTGGTGAGTGACGTGCGCCAGTCACCATTGATCGCCTTGATGAACACGTTGAGCTACCAGGGCCAGGCCGGCGTTCGTGGCCAGGCCCTGGCCGATTCCCTGATCGAATCCGCGCAGAAGCTGGTAGGGCAAAAAGCAGCACCGATCGTCGATCAACTTCCCCAAACACCCAGCGGCCCGCTCGATAGTACCTTTGGCCCTTTGATGGCGTTGCTGGGCAAGGACACTGAAGGGCGATCAGTCGATGGCCGCCTGAGCCTGCAAGCCTTCCTCACGCGGGTCACCGGTGTGCGCTTGAAGCTGCAGCAGGTGGTCAATGCGCCCGATCCCGAGGCGATGATGCAGGCCGTGGCACAGACGGTATTCCAAGGCAAAGGCGCGGACCTGACCGACACCCAGGCCTATGGCAACCTGATCGCCGCCAGCCTCGGCGCCGACTGGGGGCCAGCGGCCAATACGCTGTTCGTGCAGCCGCTGGATCAGGCGTGGCAACAGATTCTGCAGCCGTTGTCGGCCGGCCTCAACCGGACCTGGCAGCGCGCGATCGTCGATGAGTGGCAGGGCGCTTTCAGCGGCCGCTATCCCTTCGCCGTCACCAGCAGTGACGCCTCATTGCCCATGCTGGGGCAGATGATCCGCGCCGACTCCGGGCGGATCGAACAGTTTCTGGCACAGCAACTCACGGGGCTTCTGCGCAAGGAAGGCAGCCGCTGGGTGGCCGACGCGGGGCAGAGCCAGGGGCTGCGTTTCAACCCGGACTTTCTCACCGCGATCAACCAGCTGAGCCAGTTGGCCGATGTGCTGTACACCGATGGCGGTATGGGCTTGAGCTTCGAGCTGCAAGGCAAGCCTGTGCGTGATGTGGTGCAGACCACCTTCGTACTCAACGGTGAAAAGCACCACTACTTCAACCAGCGAGAAAGCTGGCGACGCTTTCGCTGGCCCGGGCAGGGTGATCATCCGGGTATCAGCCTGACGTGGAGCAGTGTTCATACCGGCGAACGTCTGTTTGCGGACTACCAGGGCACCTGGGGGCTGATTCGTTTGTTGGAGCAGGCCAACGTCACGGCGTTGGATGACGGCGACAGTCGCTTTCGGGTCGTGCTGGATGCGCCAGATGGCCT
Organism: Pseudomonas sp. BP6; assembly: GCF_017875935.1. Lineage (NCBI taxonomy): Bacteria > Pseudomonadati > Pseudomonadota > Gammaproteobacteria > Pseudomonadales > Pseudomonadaceae > Pseudomonas > Pseudomonas sp. BP6. The sequence continues at coordinate 3,035,921 of NZ_JAGINI010000001.1, read as the reverse complement.
GGGCCTGACTTGGCATTTGCGCACGGAGCTGGGCGAAGGGCCGCTGGCGCTGCTCAAGTTACGCGGGTTCAGCCTGCCGCGAGAGATCTTTCTGGTAGAGGGCCGTGATACCCCGCAGTACACGCACAATGGGGGCTTCGAATGAGCCTGAAAAGCCTGATCGAAAGCTGTTTGTCCACCAGCGAGCCACTGGTCATTGCCCGCAAACACAGCGAATCCTGGGAGCCTTGGCTAACGCCCATCAGCGGTGATGCACCGGTGGGAGAGGACCCGGGCTACGACGACGATTTCCAGCGCATGCGCGAAGAGGTCAACAAACTCTCCGGGGCGGATGTCGACCTTGTGGCCCAACTGGCGCAGAAGCTGCTCCAGCAGTCCTGCAAAGACCTTCGTGTTGCCACCTACTACCTGTGGGCACGCTTGCATAGGGACGGTGAGTCCGGCTTGGCAGATGGCCTGAGTTTGCTGGCGGCGCTGATGGAGCGCTATGCCTGCGACATCCTGCCGGCGCGTCCCAATAGCCGCAAAATGGCCCTGGAGTGGCTTGCCGGCAGCAGGGTCTTGGCAAGCCTGTCGCTGTACCCTCAGGTGGTCAAGGCTGAAACTGAGCGAACGGTGGCTGCGCTGGTGTGGTTGGAGCACGGCTGCAGCAACTGGCCCGCAGACCAGCGACCGCGGCTGGACGCCTTGTACGGCGCCCTCAGCAATAGACTCGCTATGTCGGGAGGTGTTGATGCAATCGTCCCGCAGACCAGCAGTGAATCACCGCCGAGAAGTAGCGCCCCTGGCCCGAGCGCATCACCCATCAAGTCCGGTCGCGATTTGCTGGACAGTGGCCGGGGCTTGGCCAGCTACCTGCGTGAACAACCAGAAGGTTGGCTGGCAGCGCATAGGCTGATGAAGAGCCTGCGCTGGGACACCGTGCATCAGGTGCCACCGCAAGACGCACAGGGCATTACCCGGCTGGCGCCCCCGCGCGGTGAATACCGTGCCCAATTAAAACGCCTGCACGCGCAGCAACGCTGGAGTGAGTTGATCGACCAGGCCGAGCGGATGTATGCCGAGGGCGTCAACCATTTCTGGTTGGACCTGCAATGGCATCTGCATCAGGCCTTGAGCAAATCACCCCATCCGCACAGTAGCTGGGCAGCCATCGTCAAACATGACCTGAACATGCTGCTGCAGCGCTTGCCTGGGCTGGACATGCTGTATTGGAACGATGGCTCGGCTTTCGCGGATGAAACCACACGCGAGTGGATCAACCAGCACGTCAGCGACAGCCGCTCCGCGCAATGGCTGCCTGCTGCAGCCTCGGCAACCACCACGGCAACCTGCGAAATCCTTGCGCTGGAACCTGAGGCACTGGCGCAAGCCGATGCTGAGGGTGTCGAGCAAGCGCTGGCGTGGCTTGCAAACCGGCCCGATACGCAGGCCGGGCGGCAACGCTGGTTGCTGCGCCTGCTGATGGCCCGGGTGGCCGAGCAGTACGGCAAGGCCGAACTGGCCATTCATTTGTTCACTGAACTGGATACCACCGCGCACCACCACGCACTGACCGACTGGGAGCCAGAGCTGATCTTTGAGGTCAAGGCGCGGTTGCTCAAGCTGCTGCGTTTGAAAGCCCAGCGCAACGATGCCGATCGGCCAGCCCTGGCGCTGCAGATGGAACAACAGCTGGCGGCGCTGGTAGCCATTGACCCGGTACGCGCTGCGGTGCTGTGCAGCTAACTCACATTGATCAGGATCCTGTTTTGAGCAAGGACAACCCAACCCTACGGTACTTTGATGCCGAGATGCGCTACCTGCGTGAAGCTGGTAAAGAATTTGCCCAGGCGTTTCCGGACCGCGCGGCGGAGCTGAACCTGAATAAACCTGGGGCGCAGGACCCCTATGTGGAGCGCCTGTTCGAAGGCTTCGCGTTCTTGATGGGGCGCCTGCGCGAAAAACTGGACGACGATTTGCCCGAACTGACCGAAGGGCTGGTCAGCCTGCTGTGGCCGCACTACCTGCGCACCATCCCCTCGCTGGCAATCGTTGAGCTCATGCCTGATGTCAGCCAGATGAAAGGCACCGAATCCATTGCCAGGGGGTTTCAGGTGTTGTCTCAGCCAGTGGGTCCGCAACGTACCCGCTGCCGCTACTCCACGACACAGGACCTGCCGCTTCAGCCGCTCACGCTCGACACCGTGCGTCTTGATCACGAGCCTGATGGGCGCGCGGTGCTGCGTTTGCGTTTCTTGTGCGGGGAAATGGCAGATTGGAGCCGGCTGGATCTTGCTCAGATACCGCTGTACCTGAACGCCGATGCCGCATTGGCCAGTGCACTGCATCAAGCACTGACTTTGAAGGTACAGGCGTTATATGTGCGTATGCCGGGCGAGGCAGAACGCCAAACACTTGAAGGCCATTTCAAGCCCAAGGGCTTCGCCGATGATGACCGTCTTTGGCCCAAAGGTGATAGTGCGTTCAGCGGCTACCAGCTGCTGCTTGAGTACTTCACCTTCCGCGAGAAATTCATGTTCGTGACGCTGTGCGGTTTGGAGTCGTTGTCATTGCCACTGGGCGCTACTTGGTTCGAGCTTGATGTCGTGCTGTGTGAAGCATGGTCGCATGCCTTCACGCCCAACGAGGAGCACATCCGTTTACACGCGGTCCCCGTGATCAATTTGTTCCCGCTGGATGCGGACCCGCTCAACCTGGACCCGCTGCAGAACGAGTACCTGCTTCGCCCGATGCGGCTGCAGGACGGGCACACGGAAATCTATTCCGTGGACAGGGTGTCCGGTTCCAAGAACAGTGTCCGTCAGGACTACGTGCCTTTCAGCAGCTTTCGCCACAAGGGTGGCATGCTCCGCGATGAAGCCCCCGAGCGGTATTTTCATACCCGCCTCAGGCAGGGCGCCAATGGTCTTCATGACACCTGGCTGATCCTGGGCGGGGAAGGCTTTGACAAGGATGTGCTGCTCAAGCGCAAAAGCCTGTCACTGCGCCTTACCGGGACCAATGGCCAACTGCCGCGCAAGGCCCTGCGCAGTACATTGCTCGACGCGGCCGCGCAATCCACCCAGGCGGGGCTGCAGGTGCGCAACCTGACCTCACCCACGCTGCCATGTTATCCGCCGAATCGTGACCGGTTCCACTGGCGGGTACTGAGCCACCTGGGCTCGAACTTCTTGCCCATGCTCAATAGTGCTGAAGTGCTGCGTGGCACGCTGGCGTTGTACGAGTGGACGGGTAGCGAAACCAATCGCCGTCGCCTGGAGGCCATCGTTGAGGTCAAGCATCACCTTATCCAGCGGTTCGAAAAAGGGTTCTTGCTGCGCGGCGTGGATATCGAGGTGACGCTCGACAGCAATGGTTTTTCGGGGGAGGGGGACATCTGCCTGTTTGGTGAAATGCTCAGCCGGTTCTTCGCACTGTATGCCGACATTCACTTGTGCACGCAACTGACGTTGATCCTGCAACCGACGGGGAGGTGCCTGCGATGGAGCGAACATCACAGTCAGCGTATTCCAGGCTGAAGGCTGAAGGGTTTTTGCAGGTACTGGAGGGGCAGGTTGCCTCGGCCAACGTGTATCGCGTCTGCCAGTTGGTTGAGCAGGTACTGGTCGATCACCCACCGCTGGGCAGTACCGCACACCCGGTTGATGACGGGGTCCGCTTTCGGCCCGACCCAGGCATGGGGTTTCCCGCCAGTGAGCTGAAGGCCATAGAGTTCGACGACACCTGTCCCGAACGCCCTATTACGATACGAACTCGGCTACTTGGTTTGTATGGTGTCGATTCGCCGCTGCCAACGGCCTACCTGGACGACATCGCCCAGCGCCGTGAGGGCCACGAAGCTGTAGAGGCGTTTCTCGATATCTTCAACCATCGGGTGTTCACCCAGTTCTATCGGATCTGGCGCAAATACTCGTATCCCGCCACCTTTGAGGCGGGCGGTAGCGATGCGACTTCACAGTGCCTGTTGGGCTTGATCGGCCTTGGAGTACCCGGTACGGCCGAGCGTATCGCCACGCCCATGTCTCGCTTTTTGGCATTGCTCAGCGTGATGCGCTTGCCGACCCGCAACGCTGAGGGCATTGGCGCGTTGGTCAAGCTGCTGGCGCCGAGCACGGAGGCACATGTCACCGGGCATTGGCCGCAACGTGTCGTGCTTGAGCGACCAGCCAGCCTGGATACGAAAAGCCCGGTAAGTCTTTCCCAAGGCATGCCGCTAGGCGCTGTCGGAACGGATGCGAACAGCCAGTTGCGCCTGTTGCTGCACACCAATGACCCGGAAGAGGCGCGCGAGTGGCTTCCTGGGGGGCAGTTGCTGCTCGACTTGCGGGTGCTGCTGGAGGTGTACCTGGGCTGGCGCTGTACGGCCAAGCTACAGCTGTCGATTCCGCTGCGTCTGCTGCCCGTGCCGGTGCTGGGCCGTGCGCAAGTCAGGTTGGGAATGACGGCAGTACTGGGGTTGCCGACCGGTGAAGAGGCTACAGCCAACACCGACACCATCACAGTCAACCTGGGCCGCTATCAAGGCCTACAACTGAATCCTTGCGACAGGGAGGTACCGCATGTGGCGTACCGCTTCTAAACGCTTCACGGTCGTGGCGCTGGTGACACTGCTGGGCGGCTGCGGCCTCACCCAGAAGGTTGTGGAGGGTACGGCTTCCACGGCCCGTGCGGTTTTCTACAAGCAAGTCAAAACATTGCATCTGGATTTCACCGGCCGGTCAGCGATGAATACCGACAGCATGGAGATGAGTGGGTTGTCCGTTTCGGTGCTGGTGCGTGTCTACCAGTTGCGGGATCACAAGGCTCTGGACAAGGCAACTTACGACGATCTGGTCAGCCACGGCGAGCGCGTGCTGGGGGGCGACCTGTTGAGCGAAAAAGCCGTAGTGGTCAAACCTGGTGAGGCGGCTCAGCTCAGCACGCCTTTGCATAGGGAGGCTCAGTACATTGCCGTGATTGCGTTGTTCCGAAATCCGGACATGGAGCAAGACGCGTGGCGTTTGACCTTGCAGCGTGATGACCTCGATCCGGACCAGCCCAGGGTTGTCGAGTTGGGTGATAACCGCTTGAAGTTGCGGCCGCGCAGCGAGGACTGAGCACATGATCGAACCAAGCCCTTCGCTTTACGAAACGCTGCTGCAGAATTTCAGCGGCGAGTTGGAGCTGGATCGGGTCAGTGATGATGATCAACTGACGCTTTCGGTTCTGGACAACCTTCAGCGCATTCTAAACAGCCGGGCCGGCACACTCGCGCATCTGCCGGACTATGGCTTGCCGGATATGGGCACGGTTCTTCAAGGGTTGCCGGCCTCGGCCCATGGTTTGATGAATGACATCGTGAGCACGTTGCGCAGGTATGAGCCGCGGCTCGCAGAAGTACGCATCGAGCTGGTGCCGCAGCGACGGCCCGGCCATTTGGAATACGCACTCGATGTACGCATCAAGGGCGGTGGCCGCGCCACCTTTGGGACCACGCTTGCACCTGACGGGAGGGTGGTTGTACGTCACCTGAAACAGGAAGGCTATCTCGCCAAGCTATAGACCTACGGACAAGGAGGCCAGATGACGGCGCTTTTTGAAATGCGGATTCGCTTGGGCGGCGACCCAGGCAGTTTTGATGAGTTCAACGTGTTGCGCGGCGAGTTGGCCAAGCTTGATCATCCTGCGTGTCCTGACGTTGACTGGGCAAAAGTTGAAGCGTTGTGCTTGAGGCTCTTCGAACGGAACGGGGTGGAGCTGCAGACCGCAGTGTCCTTTATCCTGGCGCGTAGCTACCGTACGGGGCTCGCTGGTTTGACCGAGGGGGTGGCATTGCTCGCCACTCTCACGGACGAGTGGCCGCGCTTGTGGCCGGTGCAGGCTTCAGCTCGGATCGAGCTCATCGCCTGGTTGTTTGCTCAGCTACATCCCCTGGTTCGAATGCTGGAATGGGGCGGATCGAGTCTGGCGACGCTGAGGGAACTGATCGTTGAGCTGGGGCGGCTTGAGCACCGTTTGGAGCGGCTTGGCCATGCTTCCTTGGCTTCGCTGAAGGTGTTTCGACAGCAGATCAGTAGCGTGATGCAGCGGATGTCGGGAAGCAGGGACGTGCCGATGCCGATTCCGTTGCAACCATGGGCATCACCAGCCGAGCCAGCGCTAAGCCCTCCGATTGCTACGGTTGTCTCAGCACCACCGACTTACACCTTTGTAGTCGAGCCAGCGGCGCAGAAACGCGCGGTGTTGCCGTGGTTGCTGACACTGACGGTCACCAGTGTCTTTGTGGGGTGGCTGGGCTGGCAAGAATGGGCATCCAGGCAAGTCAAAGAGCCGCCCACGCCTGAGCCGATCCAACTCGACAGTCTGAATCTGTTTGATCCGGGCAGTGCCGAACTGAAGCCCGGTTCAACCAAACTGCTGATAAACGCTCTGGTTGGCATCAAGGCTCAACCGGGTTGGCTGATTGTTATCTCCGGGCATGCGGATGCACGGGGTGACGCGGCCAAGAATCTCGACCTGTCCCGTGCCCGTGCTTCAGCCGTGCGCGACTGGATGCAACGGATGGGGGATATCCCGGACAGTTGTTTTGCTGTTCAAGGTGTCGCGGCCAGCCAGCCGGTCAGCAGCAACCACACATTCGATGGGCGGGCGGAGAATCGTCGTGTGGACATCCGGCTATTGCCGCAGAGCAGTGCGTGCGGGGGGGAGAGCGATGACATTCGCGTTGAGCAGCGTAGCGATAGCATCTAACCCCAATATCCCGTCGATGCCGCCGCTCCCTTTCAGCGCGGTCTTGTGCCGCGAAAGGGTCGAGTCACCCTTTCAATCCTTGATCAGCCCTCGCAGCACTGCCCGCGCTTCTTCAGTACGCAAGCATTCGATGAACAACTGGCTTTCCCGCGCCACCGTGGCCTCCAGCTCTGCCCGCTGGCTGTCCTTGAGCAGCCGCTTGCTGATCCGCAGTGCCGCCTGCGGGTAGCCTTGCAGCTGCCGCGCCAGCGTGCGGGCAGCGTCCAGGCATTGTTCGCCGTTTTCATGCAGCTCATTGGCCAGCCCCCAGGCCAGCATCTGTTCGCCATCCAGCAATGCATTGGTCAACAGCAAGCGTGCCGCCCGGGCCTGGCCAAGCACACGCGGCAGCAGCAGGCTGGAACCAAACTCCGGGCACACACCCAGCGGCGCGAAAGGCATGCGCAGCTTGGTCGAGCGGCTGACCAGCACCTGGTCGCAGTGCAGCAACAGGGTGGCCCCGATGCCGATCGCCGCACCACTGACTGCTGCGATCAGCGGCTTGTCCAGGCCCATGACCACCCGCATCAGGCGGAACACCGGGCTGTCCAGGTCGCTGGGTGGGTTGTCGAGGAAGTCGCGAAGGTCGTTGCCAGCGCTGAAGCAGTGCGGCCCACCGGTGATGATGATGGCATCGACAGCGGGGTCCTCACTTGCCGCCAGCAACAGGTCACCCAGCAGCTGGTACATGGCAGTGTTCAGGGCATTGAGCTTGTCGGGGCGGTTGAAGGCCAGGGTCAGCAGGCCTTGGTCCAGTTCGCGTGTGATCAGGTCGTTCATGGCAGCCGCTTTTGTTGTTGTGAGGGGGCCCTGCCGGGCAGTGGCGCTTAGGGTTTATCACGCAGTCCGGCTTGTTGTACAGTCGTTCAGTCCAGCCCCTAACCAGAGACCCACCGATGACTCAGGAAGCCCGCTACCACCGCATGCTGCCGGAATTGCGCAAAGCCAACCTGGTCGAGGCGACCCTGGTGTGCCTCAAACGCCATGGTTTTCAGGGGGCTTCGATCCGCAAGATTTCGGCCGAGGCCGGGGTCTCGGTCGGGCTGATCAGCCATCACTACGCCGGCAAGGACGAATTGGTGGCAGAGGCTTACATGGCCGTCACCGGTCGGGTAATGGGCCTGCTGCGTGAGGCCATGGCCCAGGCCGCGCCCAATGCCCGCGAGCGATTGTCGGCGTTTTTCCGTGCCTCGTTCTGCGCCGAACTGCTCGACCCGCAATTGCTCGATGCCTGGCTGGCCTTCTGGGGCGCGGTGAAGACCGCCGATGCGATCAACCAGGTGCACGACCACTCCTACGGCGAGTACCGCAACGAGCTTGGCCAGCTACTGGCCAGACTGGCCGAAGAGGAGGGCTGGCAGGGCTTCGATGCCGACCTGGCGGCCATCAGCCTGAGCGCCTTGCTCGACGGCCTGTGGCTGGAGTCGGGCCTGAACCCCGGCACCTTCAGCCCCGAGCAGGGCGTGATCATCTGCGAGGCCTGGGTCGACGGCCTGCAGGCTGGTGGCCGGAGGCGCTTCAGCCTGCCCGAGGGCTGTTGATCACCTGTTCAGTAACGAGTACGCTGCTGTTGCGAGTGTGTAGAACAACACCAATAAAAAGAGACAACACGCAATGACGCCTCGGGTATTGATCGTCGATGACGATCCGCTTATTCGTGACTTGCTGCAGGCCTACCTGTCCCAGGAAGGCTACGACGTTCACTGCGCCGATACAGCCGAAGGGGCCGAAGCCCTGCTTGCCAGCCAGGATGTCGACCTGGTGCTGCTGGACATCCGCCTGCCCGGCAAGGACGGCCTTACCCTGACCCGCGAACTGCGGGTGCGCTCGGAGGTTGGCATCATCCTCGTCACCGGGCGCAATGACGACATCGACCGCATCGTTGGCCTGGAATGCGGGGCAGATGACTACGTGATCAAACCGCTCAACCCCCGCGAGCTGGTGTCCCGGGCGAAAAACCTGATCCGCCGCGTGCGCCATGCCCGCGAGGCGCACCCCGCCCCGGCCTGTGCGCAGTCGCTGAAGCAGTTCGCCGACTGGGCACTGGATACCGACCGCCGGCGCCTGATCGACGCCCGTGGCGGGCAAACCCTGCTGACCCACGGCGAATTTCAGTTGCTCAGCGTATTTCTACGCAACAGCGGCCATACCCTCAGCCGCGACCAGTTGATGGACCAGATTCGCAACCGCGAGTGGGTGCCCAACGACCGCTCCATCGACGTGCTGGTCGGCCGCCTGCGGCGCAAGCTGCATGACGACCCGGCCGAACCGCAGTTGATCATCACCATTCACGGCACCGGCTACCTGTTCACCGCCAGCGTGGCAGCATGATTCCTCGCGCCTGGCGGTTGGCGCTGGCCTTGACGTTGCCCACCCTGCACGCCAGTGCCAGTGAACCCGTGCGTTACTGTGACTACCCGGTGTACCCGCCCATTTCCTGGAGTGACGGCCACCAGGTGCGTGGCCTGGCCCCGACCGTGGTGCGCGAACTGTTCGCGCGCATGGGCTACGAGGTGCAAACCGTGGTGCTGGGCAACTGGAAGCGCTGCCTGATGGATGCCGCCGCCGGGCGGGTGGATGTGGTGCTGGCCTACAACAGCGACCAGCGTGACCAGCGCATGCGTTTCTCCAAGGTGCCGGTGGTGCGCGAGGAAGTGGCCGTGTTCTACAACCGCAAGCGGCCGGTGCAGTTCCAGCAGCTGGAGGACCTGGCGGGTTACCGCGGCGGCCTGCTGTACGGTGAAAGCTATGGCGCCGAGTTCGACCGCTTCGTCGCCCGCCACCAGAACATCGAGCGGGTATCGTCCAGCCAGCAGAACTTTGGCAAGCTGATCCGCGGGCGCATCGACTATGTGATTCAGGAGCGGCGCACCGGGCTGCTGTTCATCGAGCACCTGCCCGGGGCGCAGGATATTCGCGCATTGCCCACGGCACTGAGCGTGGACTACCTGCGAGTGGCGGTATCGCGACAGTCACCCTTGAGCCAGCGCATGGCTGAAATCGATGCGCAGTTGCAGCGGATGAACCAGGCGGGCGAGATCGCGCGTTGGCTGGAGCAAAGTGAAGTCACTTACCGCGACATGATCAACCTGCCGGCGGATGCACGATGATCCGCCTGCGCACCGATGGCCTGCTGCGCCGTCTGCTGCTGTTCATTCTGCTGTTCAGCTTGTGCTTCACGGTGCTGGCCAGTGGCGTGCAGCTTTACTTCGAGTACCGTCGCGAAATGCGGGATATAGAGGCACGCATGGCGTTGATCCGTGCCGGCTACCTGGCCAGCCTGGAACGCAGCCTGTGGGACCTCGACGAGGCGCAGCTGGATGTTCAGCTGCGCGGCCTGGTGGACTTTTCCGATGTGGCGCGGGTGCGTCTGGTCAGTGATGATTTCCCGCTGTTACGCGGTGAGGCCGACCCCCAAGGGCCGCTGCGCATCGAGCGCTTCCCCCTCGACTACCAGCCGCCCTCAGGGCCGGTCAGGCATCTGGGGGAGCTGGAAGTCAGCATCGACCTTGGCGCGGTACACCGGCGGCTTTACGCCACGGGCCTTGCCAGCCTGTTGTGGATGGGTGTGTTTCTGTGCGGCCTGGCAGTGGCGTTGTCAGGGCTGTTCTACCGCCTGGTTACCCGTCACCTGCAAGTGATGGCCGAGTTCGCCCGCCGCATTGGCGCAGGCCAGTGGCAGGAGCCCTTGCGCCTTGGCCGCCGTCGTTCATCGCGCCCCGACGAAATCGACACTGTGGCCAATGCCCTGGACGATATGCGCCGCGCCATCCTCAGCGATATCGAGCGCCGTGAGCGCGACCGCCTGGCACTGCAGGACAAACGCGACGAATTGCAGGCCATGGTCGAGCGGCGTACGGCCAGCCTGGCTCGGGCCAAGGACGAGGCCGAGGCAGCCAACCTGGCCAAGTCGCGCTTTTTGGCGACCATGAGCCATGAATTGCGTACGCCGCTCAACGGTATTCTGGGCATGGCCGAACTGCTGCGCGGCGGGCGCCTGGAGGTCGCCGACCGCCAGCGTGTCGAGGCCTTGTACAAGGCCGGCGAAGGGCTGTTGGCGATTCTCAACGAAGTGCTGTATTTCGCCCGGCTCGAAGAAGGCGAGAGCCGCGCCGAGCGGGTGGTGTTTTCCTTGCGTCAGTTGTGCCAGGAAGTGCTGGCATTGCTCGAACCCATGGCCATGGACAATGCCGACACCCTGCAACTGCAGGTCGATGAGCAACTGGCCGCGTACCAGCACGGCGCAGAGCAGTACCTGCGACAGGTGCTGAGCAATCTGCTGGCCAATGCCATCAAGTTCACTGAGCACGGCCAGGTACAGCTTACGGTGCAGGTGCTTGCCAGCAACGAATGCTCGCAGCGCTTGCGGCTGTCGGTCCGTGACAACGGTATCGGCATCGAACCCGCCGTTCAGGCGAAGATCTTCGACCGTTTCGTCCAGGCCAGCGAAGCGGTGACCCTGCGCTATGGCGGCACTGGCCTGGGCCTGGCGATTTGCAAGCACCTGGTGGAAAAGCTGGGCGGTAGCATCGGCCTCGAGAGCGCTCAAGGGCAGGGCAGCTGCTTTTGGTTCGAGCTCGACATGGCTCGCGGGCAGCCTGTCTCAGCGGGTTCACCAACCCCTTCGCCCTTGCCCAGCCTGGATATCCTGGTGGTCGAAGACGTTGCGCTGAACCGTGAGGTTGCCGGTGGCCTGCTGATGCGCGACGGTCACCGGGTAAGCTTTGCCGAAGACGCCGGGCAAGCCCTGCAGGCATGCGCGCAGCGGCGCTTCGACCTGGTTCTGCTGGACGTGCACTTGCCGGGCATGAGCGGGGTGGCGTTGTGCCGACAGCTGCGCACCTCGCCGGGGCCGAACCGCAACAGTCGGATCCTGGCGCTGACGGCCGGCGTGCAACCGGGCCAGGTAGCGGGTTATCTGGACGCTGGTATGCAGGGCGTACTGGCCAAGCCTTTGCGGCTGGACAACCTGCGCAAGGCGTTGGCTGACGTAGCGCCCGGTGAAGTGGCCAGCGCTGGCGCAGACATGGACTGGTCATTGCTCGACACCCACCGTTCACTGCTGGGGGAGCAGAAGTTGCAGGGCCTGCTGAAGGTCCTGCACCAGTCACTGCAGCAGCACGCCATGGCGCTGGCCGAGGCGCTGCCAGCCCAGGACTTCACCGAAGTGCTGCACCTGGCCCACCGCCTGGCTGGCAGCTGCGATTCCCTGGGGTTTACCGGGCTGGCTACGCTGTTGCGTCGCCTGGAGGAGGCGGCCCGGCAGCATGACCTGCAGGCCATGCAAGCCCTCGGCGAGCCGCTGGCCACCCAGCTAGGTCAGGCCAACGCCACGCTGGAACAGCTGATCCAGAGCTGACGTACAAAAAGCTTACGACTTTTTACATCTTCGATCCGTTCGTACAACGGCACCTTACATCCGTTTCCAATAATCCATGGCAACCGTGTTGCACACGGTCCATGAGGCTTATTGGAGACAAGAATAATGACATGCCGTAGCGCTCAGCCCCTCATTCGAACCCTCCCACGCACCGGCCGCAAAGGCGAGGTGTGCCATGACTGACAACGTTGAGAAGATCCAGCTCACCCGCGCCCTGAAAAGCCGGCACATTTTCATGCTGTCGCTGGGTGGGGTTATTGGCACCGGCCTGTTCATGGGGTCTGGCGTAACCATCAATCAGGGCGGGCCGGTGGGCGCGATCCTGGCCTACCTGGTCGCGGGCTTGCTGATGTACCTGGTGATGGTCTGCCTGGGCGAGCTGTCGGTGCAGATGCCAGTGTCCGGTTCGTTCCAGGCCCACGCCACCAAATACATTGGCCCGGCCACCGGGTTCATGATCGGCTGGGTGTACTGGATGAGCTGGGCCACCACCGTAGGCCTGGAGTTCACCGCTGCCGGCATGTTGATGACCCGCTGGTTCCCGGAGGTGCCGATCTGGTACTGGTCGGCACTGTTCGTGGTGGTGCTGTTCGGCCTCAACGCCCTGGCCACGCGTGCCTTTGGCGAGGCCGAGTACTGGTTCTCGGGCATCAAGGTGGCAACCATCCTCGGCTTCATCGTCATTGGCCTGCTGGTGATTTTCGGTGCCATCCCCCTGAGCAGCGGGGCACCCGCACCGATGCTGAACAACCTGGTGGGCGAGTCGCTGTTCCCCCATGGCCTGTCGGCAGTGTTCGCGGTGATGATGACCGTGGTCTACGCCTTCCAGGGCTGTGAAATCATGGGGGTGGCTGCCGGTGAGACCGAGCACCCGGAAAAGAGCATCCCGCGGGCGGTGCGCAATGTGGTGTTCCGCGTGCTGATTTTCTATGTGCTGGCCATTGCCGTGCTGTCGGCCATTGTGCCGCACGAGCAGGCCGGGCTGATGGAAAGCCCGTTCGTGCAGGTGTTCGACATGGTCGGCATCCCTTACGCCGCCGACTTGATGAACTTCGTCATCCTCACGGCCATCCTCTCGGTAGGTAACTCCGGGTTGTATGCCTCCACGCGCATCCTCTGGGCCATGTCCAAGACTGGCATGGCACCCAAAAGCCTGTCGCCGCTGAGCAAGCGTGGCGTGCCGCTGCGGGCGCTGAGCATCACCCTGTGCTTTGCGCTGATTTCGCTGATGACCAGCTTCGTTGCGGCTGACACGCTGTTCATGGTGCTGATGGCGGTGAGCGGTATGTCCGGCACCGTGACCTGGATCGTCATCGCTTTGGCGCAGTACCGCTTCCGCAAGGCCTGGCTGCGCGACGGCGGGCAACTGCAGGACCTGAAGTACAAGGCGCCGCTGTACCCACTGGTGCCGCTGCTGTGCATCACCCTGTGCAGTTCGCTGTTCGTGTTCCTGGCGCTGGATGAAACCCAGCGGCCGTCACTGTACTGGGGCTTTGGCTTCATTGCCCTGTGCTATGCGGCGTACTTCTTCGTCAACCGCCGCCGGCAGGGGGCCTTCGAGCCCAGCGCACCAAGGGTTTGATGCCGTAGTTCGTCGGCGGCAGGTGTTGGTCGCTGCATTTTCAGTACCTGTGAGGTCAAGCGCCGCCCGTGCGGGGCGCGATCTCACAGGCCATAAAGCCGTCACGACGAACGCCCTTGTGTAACGCCAAATACCGAGTTGTGCGAAGTTGTAACAGCCCATCCCGCCTTGTTGAACACTCGTTTAGTATCTTTCTCGTCAAGCCCTCCAAAACCATCACAACAACACCGAGGCCCCCCATGACCACCCCGTCGTCGTCACTGTTGAGCAAGGTCGAAGCCGGCGTTGCCTGGATCACCCTCAACCGCCCCGAGCAGCGCAACGCGCTGGACATTCCCACCCTCAAGCAACTGCACGCCTTGCTCGACAGCCATGCCAGCGACCCAACCGTTCGCGTGGTGGTGCTGACCGGCAGCGGCCGCAGCTTCTGCGCTGGCGCCGACCTGGCCGAATGGGCAGCCGCGGAAGCGGCGGGCACCCTGGAAAGCTACGGCTGGACCGAAACTGCCCATGCCCTGATGTTGCGCCTGCACAGCCTCGACAAACCCACCATCGCCGCCATCAACGGCACCGCCGTGGGCGGAGGCATGGACCTTAGCCTGTGCTGTGACCTGCGCATCGCCGCTGCCTCTGCGCGCTTCAAGGCCGGCTACACCAGCATGGGTTACAGCCCCGATGCCGGCGCCAGCTGGCACCTGCCACGGCTGATCGGTAGCGAGCAGGCCAAGCGCCTGCTGTTCCTCGACGAGTTGTGGGGCGCCGATCGCGCCCTGGCCGCCGGTTTGGTCAGCGAAGTCTGTGCCGACGAGCAGTTGCCTGCCGTCGTCGCCGAGCTGGCCGGGCGCCTGGCCAACGGCCCGACCTTCGCCTATGCGCAGACCAAGCGGCTGATACGCGACGGTGCCCGGCGCACGCTGGCTGAACAGCTGGAAGCCGAGCGCCACGCCGGCCTGTTGTGCGGCCGCAGCCAGGATGGCGCCGAGGCCCTGCAAGCCTCGGTGGAACGTCGCGCTCCCCGTTTTACCGGCCAGTAATCCGATACCCGACCCTCATCAGGACCTTCGCAGATGAATTTCCAACTGACCCAAGAACAAGAAATGTTGGTGGAAGCGGTACGCAGCTTTGTTGCCAAAGAACTGCTGCCCCATGAGGAAGCGGTGGACCGCGCCGACGCCGTGTCACCCGAGCTGGCTGCGCAGATCCGTGGCAAGGCCATCGCTGCCGGGTTCTATGCCTTCAACATGCCCGAGGAAGTGGGAGGGGGCGGCCTGGACTACCTTTCCCAGGCGCTGATCGAACGTGAGCTGTCCAAGGTGTCCTGGGCGCTGCATGTCTTCGTTGCGCGGCCGTCGAAAATCCTCATGGCCTGCAAGGACGAGCAGATCAACGACTACCTGTTGCCGTGTGTACAGGGCGAGAAGATTGACTGCTTCGCCCTCACCGAACCGGGCGCCGGCTCTGATGCCAACGCCATCAAGACCCGCGCCGTGCGTCAGGGCGATGACTTTGTCATCAACGGTAGCAAGCACTTCATCAGCCACGCGGGCCACGCCGATTTCGCCATTGTCTTCGCTGTCACCGACACCTACGAGCACAACGGGCGCAAGCGCAATGCGGTCACCGCCTTGCTGGTCGACCGGGGTACGCCGGGCATGACCATCCGCCGTGGTCCCAAGTGCGTGAGCAACCGTGGTTATCACACCTACGAGCTGTTCTTCGACGACTGCCGGGTGCCGGCCAGCAAGGTGCTGGGCGAAGTCGGCAAGGGCTGGGAAGTGGCCAACGCCTGGCTTACCGCTGGGCGGGTGATGGTCGCCGCCAACTGCGTGGGCCAGGCCCAGCGCGCCCTTGACCTGTCGCTGCAATGGGCCGCCGACCGCAAACAGTTCGGCCAGGCCATCGGCAGCTACCAAGGGGTGTCGTTCAAGCTGGCCGACATGGCCACACAGATCCGCGCGGCCGAGATGCTCACCCTGCACACCGCCTGGAAGATGGACCAGGGCAGCATGACCGACGGTGAGGCCGGCATGGCCAAGCTGTTTGCCAGTGAAGTGCTGGGCAAGGTCGCCGACGAGGCCGTGCAGATCTTCGGTGGCATGGGCTTGATGGATGAAGGGCCGGTGGAGCGCATCTGGCGCAATGCGCGTATCGAGCGCATCTGGGAGGGTACCTCGGAAATCCAGCGGCATATCATCGCCCGCGAACTGCTGCGCCCGCTGCTGCGCTGAGCGCCAGGAGAACACCCATGTCGCAATCGATTCGTGACAACCTCAAGCGCCTGCTGGCGCCCCGGCACCTGGCTTTTATCGGCGGGCGCAGCATGGCGCGGGCGCTCAAGCGATGCGCCGAAGGTGGCTTTGCCGGTGAGCTGTGGCTGGTCAACCCGCAGCATGAAAGCCTCGAAGGCATCCCTTGCGTGGCACGGGTGGCCGACTTGCCCTACGCCCCGGATGCAGTGTTCATCGCCACCAACCGCGAGCTGACCCTGCAGTGCGTTGCCGAGCTGGCTGCACGCGGGGCCGGTGGCGCCATCTGCTACGCCTCGGGCTTTGCCGAAAGCGGCGAGGAGGGCTGCCAGTTGCAGCAACGCCTGCTCGACGTCGCCGGCAACATGGCCTTGCTCGGCCCCAACTGCTATGGCTTGCTCGACTACCTGCACGGTGCCGCCCTGTGGCCGGTGGCGCATGGTGGCCAGCAAGTGGAGAAGGGGGTGGCGATCCTCACGCAAAGTGGCAACTTCGCCTACAACCTGTCCATGAGCGACCGCTCCCTGCCGGTGGCCTACATGGCCTCGGTCGGCAACCAGGCGCAACTGGGTGTGGCCGAGCTGATGGATGTACTGCTCGACGACCCACGGGTAACCGCCATCGGCCTGCACCTGGAAGGCCTGAAGAACGTGCCGGGCTTCGCCCGCGCCGCGTGCAAGGCACTGCAGCAGGGCACGCCGATCATTGCATTGAAGACCGGCGTTTCGCAGATCGGCGCTGAACTGGCGCTCAGCCACACCAGCTCGTTGTCCGGCTCCGATGCGTTGTACGACAGCCTGTTCCAGCGCCTGGGCGTGATCCGCGTCAGCGGCCCGGTGAGCTTTGTCGAAACGCTCAAGGCCGCAGCCTGC
Source organism: Pseudomonas sp. BP6 (assembly GCF_017875935.1). Lineage (NCBI taxonomy): Bacteria > Pseudomonadati > Pseudomonadota > Gammaproteobacteria > Pseudomonadales > Pseudomonadaceae > Pseudomonas > Pseudomonas sp. BP6. Next base: position 3,019,070 of record NZ_JAGINI010000001.1, on the reverse strand, counting down.
GGACGCTTGCCGGCAGATGGCGAGCTGATTGCGCTGGCCTGTTCAGGCGGCGATGCCGGGCTGATTGCCGACTATGCCGAACGCAACCATCTGCAACTGCCGAAGCTCGAGCAAGGGCAGGTGGCGGCACTGGCGGAGGTGTTGCCGCGCTATGCCAACCTGGTCAACCCACTGGACTTCACTACGGCCATCTGGGGCGATGCAGCCGCCCTGCAACGTATGCTCGACAGTACCCTGAGCGGCGCCGCGGGCGCGGCGATGCTGGTGCTGGACTACCCGGCGGCGTTCACCGGCGAGCGCAAGGAGTGCGACCTGCTGTTGGGGCTGTACTGCGATGCCGTTGAACGCCACGGCAAGATCGGCTTCGTCACCTCGGCTTTCCCGGAACTGTTGCCTGCCAGTGCGCGTGAGCGCCTGCATGCGCGGGGCATCGCAGCCCTGCAGGGCGTGGAAGATGGCCTGGCGGCCTGGGGGCGCATCGTCGCTTACCAAAGGAACCGCCAGCGGTTGCTGGACCAGGGCGAGGCTGCGCGGGTACCGCTGTGCCCGCAGGCCCTCACGGGCGAAAGCCGACTGTTGGACGAATGGCAATCCAAGCAGGCCCTGCGCGCCTTCGGTCTGCCGGTGCCGGCAGGTGTGCTGAGTACGCCCGAGCGCGCTGTGGCAGACGCTGCCCGCGTGGGTTACCCGCTGGTACTGAAGGCGGTCAGCGCACAGCTGCCGCACAAGACCGAAGCTGGCGCCGTGGCGTTGAACCTGCGTGATGCCCGCGCCCTGGAAGCTGCACTGGTGCAGATGCGCCAGTGCATCGCTGACTACGCCCCGCAGGTTGCGTTTGATCAGGTGCTGCTCGAGCCCATGGCCGAGCCGCCCTTGGCCGAGCTCATAGTGGGCATCAAGCGTGAACACGACTTTGCCCTGGCCCTGGTGATCGGTACCGGCGGTGTGCTGGTCGAATTGCTCAAGGACAGTGTCAGCCTGTTGCTGCCCACTACCGACAGCGCCATCCGGGCAGCGCTGCTGAGCCTGCGCAGTGCCAGCCTGCTGCAAGGCTTCCGTGGCCGTCCGGCCGCCAACCTCGATGCCTTGGTCTCGGCCATCCGCGCGGTGGCCGATTACGCCTGCGAAAACGCCGGGCAGTTGCTGGAGCTGGATGTGAACCCATTGATGGTCGGTGCCAACGGCACCACCGCGGTCGACGCGCTGATCCGCCTTGGCCAGGCGCAAGGAGAACGACATGAATGACCTTACTCTGACGGCCGGCCAGGCGCTGGTGCGGTTGTTGGCCAACTACGGCGTGGAGACCGTGTTCGGCATTCCCGGCGTGCACACCCTGGAGCTCTACCGCGGCCTGCCGGGCAGTGGCATTCGCCATGTACTGACCCGCCATGAGCAGGGCGCCGGCTTCATGGCCGACGGCTATGCGCGGGTCAGTGGCAAGCCGGGGGTGTGCTTCGTCATTACCGGCCCGGGCGTGACCAACGTCGCCACCCCCATCGGCCAAGCCTATGCCGACTCGGTGCCGATGCTGGTGATTTCCAGCGTCAACCACACCGCCAGCCTGGGCAAGGGCTGGGGCTGCCTGCACGAAACCCAGGACCAGCGCGCCATGACTGCGCCCATTACCGCGTTTTCTGCGGTGGCCCTGCAGGGCGACGACTTGCCCGAGCTGATCGCGCGCGCCTGGGCAGTGTTCGACAGCGAACGACCGCGCCCGGTGCATATTTCGGTGCCCCTGGACGTGCTGGCGGCATCGGTCAGCCGGGACTGGAGCGATGAGGTGGTACGCCGGCCGGGGCGTGGCCAGCCGTGCCGCGAAACCCTTGAGCAGGCTGCCCTGAAGCTCGCCGCCGCCAAGCGGCCGATGATCATCGCCGGTGGGGGCGCGTTGCACGCGGCTGAACAGTTGCAGCAACTCAGTACGCGGCTGGCGGCGCCTCTGTTCACCAGCGTGGCCGGCAAGGGCTTGTTGTCGCCAGATGCGCCACTCAATGCCGGCGCCAGCCTGTGCGTAGAACCCGGCTGGCAGTTGATCAGCCAGGCTGATGTGGTGCTTGCCGTAGGCACCGAAATGGCCGACACCGACTTTTGGCGTGAGCGCCTGCCGATCCGCGGCGAGCTGCTGCGCGTCGACATCGACCCGCGCAAGTTCAACGATTTCTACCCCTGTGCCATTGCCCTGCAGGGCGATGCCCGGCAAACCTTGGACGGTTTGCTCGAACACCTGCCTGCCCTTGAGCGTGACCCGGCCCAAGCCAGCGCGGCGGTGGCCGCCCTGCGCCAGGCCATCCGCAATGGGCATGCCCCGTTGCAGGCCACGCACCAGGCCATTCTGGACCGTATCGCCGCCGTACTGCCTGACGATGCTTTCATCAGCAGCGACATGACCCAGCTGGCCTATACCGGCAACTACGCCTTCGCCAGCCGAGCGCCACGTAGCTGGCTGCACCCCACCGGTTACGGCACCCTCGGCTACGGCCTGCCGGCCGGCATTGGTGGCATGTTCGCCAGCGACCACCGCCCCGGCCTGGTACTGGTGGGTGATGGCGGCTTCCTGTACACCGCCCAGGAGCTGGCCACTGCCGTCGAGGAGCTGCACCGGCCGCTGGTGGTGTTGCTTTGGAACAATGACGCCCTCGGCCAGATCCGCGACGATATGCTCGGCCTGGATATCGAGCCGGTCGGCGTGCTACCGCGCAACCCGGATTTCATCGGCCTGGCCCGCGCCTTCGGTTGCACAACGCACCAGCCACGCGACCTGGACGCGTTGCAGGCCGACCTGGCCAGCGGCTTCGCCACACCCGGCGTGACGTTCATCGAACTCAAACACACCTGCGTCTGTTAAGGCGCGCACAACGACAAGAACACGAGTAACCACCATGCCATTTCGCCGTACCCTTCTGGCTGCATCCCTGGCACTTCTGATCACCGGACAGGCCCCCCTGTATGCGGCACCCCCGTTGTCGGTGGACAACGGCACCAGCGCCCTGACGGTGCAAAACAGCAACGCCTGGGTCGAAGTCAGTGCCAGCGCCCTGCAACACAACATCCACACCCTGCAGGCTGAATTGGCTGGCAAGTCCAGGCTGTGCGCCGTGCTCAAGGCCGATGCCTATGGCCATGGTATCGGTCTGGTGATGCCGTCGATCATCGCCCAGGGCGTGCCCTGCGTGGCGGTGGCCAGCAACGAGGAGGCCCGGGTGGTCCGCGCCAGCGGCTTCACCGGGCAACTGGTGCGGGTCCGTGCGGCCAGCCTGAGCGAGCTGGAAGATGCCTTGCAGTACGACATGGAAGAGCTGGTTGGCAGCGCTGAGTTCGCCCGCCAGGCTGATGCCATCGCCGCGCGCCATGGCAAGACCCTGCGCATCCATCTGGCATTCAACTCCAGCGGCATGAGCCGTAACGGGGTGGAAATGGCCACCTGGTCCGGCCGCGGTGAAGCGCTGCAGATTACCGACCAGAAGCACCTCGAACTGGTTGCGCTGATGACCCACTTCGCCGTGGAAGACAAGGACGATGTACGCAAGGGCCTGGCGGCATTCAACGAGCAGACCGACTGGTTGATCAAGCACGCCAGGCTAGACCGCAGCAAGCTCACCCTGCACGCCGCCAACTCGTTCGCTACGCTGGAAGTGCCGGAAGCGCGCCTGGACATGGTACGAACGGGGGGCGCGCTGTTCGGCGACACCGTGCCGGGGCGCACCGAGTACAAACGTGCAATGCAGTTCAAATCGCGCGTGGCGGCGGTGCACAGCTATCCGGCCGGCAACACCGTGGGCTATGACCGCACCTTCACCCTGGCCCGTGATTCGCGTCTGGCCAACATTACGGTCGGGTACTCCGACGGCTACCGCCGGGTATTCACCAACAAGGGCCATGTGCTGATCAATGGCCACCGCGTGCCCGTCGTGGGCAAGGTGTCGATGAACACGCTGATGGTCGATGTCACCGACTTCCCTGATGTGAAGGGGGGTAACGAAGTGGTGCTGTTCGGCAAGCAGGCCGGGGGCGAAATCACCCAGGCCGAGATGGAAGAAATCAACGGCGCGTTGCTCGCCGATTTGTACACCGTATGGGGCAGTTCCAACCCGAAGATGCTCGTCGACTGAAATTGCCATTGAAAGGAGATTGCCATGCGCTACGCCAAGCTCACCCAACGCATCGCCGGCGACGGGGCCGCGGCCTGGGACATCCACTACCGCGCCCTGGCGCTTCAGGCCGAGGGCAAGGACATCCTGCTGCTGTCGGTGGGTGACCCGGACTTCGACACGCCCGCGCCTATCGTCGAGGCGGCCATCGACAGCCTGCGCGCTGGCCATACTCATTACGCCGATGTACGCGGCAAGCTGGCGCTGCGCCAGGCCATCGCCAACCGTCACCGGCAACGCAGCGGCCAGACGGTGAGCGCTGACCAGGTGACAGTGCTGGCGGGGGCTCAGTGCGCGTTGTTCTGCGTGGCCCAGTGCATACTCGACCCAGGCGATGAGGTGATCGTTGCCGAACCGATGTATGTCACCTACGAGGCCGTGTTCGGTGCCTGCGGCGCCAAGGTGGTGCCGGTACCGGTCAAGCCTGAGAATGGCTTTCGCGTGTGCCCGCGTGACGTCGCCGAGCGCATTACCCCGCGCACCCGCGCGCTGGCCCTGAACAGCCCGCACAACCCTTCAGGGGCGAGCCTGCCGCGCGCGACCTGGGAAGCGCTGGCCGAACTGTGCGTTGCCCATGACCTGTGGCTTATCTCTGACGAGGTCTACAGCGAGCTGCTGTATGAAGGCGAGCATGTCAGCCCCGGCAGCCTGCCGGGGATGGCCGAGCGCACCGCAACGCTGAACAGCCTGTCGAAATCGCATGCCATGACCGGCTGGCGCATGGGGTGGGTGGTCGGCTCGACAGCACTGGCCACGCATCTGGAAAACCTCGCCCTGTGCATGCTCTACGGCTTGCCGGACTTCGTCCAGGATGCCGCCGTGGTGGCGCTGGAGCACCCGTTGCCCGAACTGGACGCCATGCGCGAAGCCTACCGCCAGCGGCGCGATCTGGTGTGCGAGCAACTGGCCGGCTGCCCGGGCTTGAAGGCGTTGAAGCCCGATGGTGGCATGTTCGTGATGGTCGACATCCGTGAAACCGGCGTCAGCGCCCAGGCCTTCGCCGACTACCTGTTGGACAGCCAGGGCGTGTCGGTGCTCGCCGGCGAGGCATTCGGCCCTAGCGCTGCCGGGCATATCCGCCTGGGCCTGGTGCTGGGCAATGAGGCGCTGGCCGATGCCTGCCAGCGCATTGCCCGCTGTGCCGACGAACTGAAACGGGAGTACGGCCATGCATGAGTATGCGCGGCTGTACATCGATGGCGCCTGGCAGGTGCCGAGCGGGCAGGGCATGGCTGAGGTGATCGACCCGGCCACCGAACAGGCCATTGGCCGGGTACCCTTGGGCGCCGAGGCCGATGTCGAGCGGGCGGTGATGGCGGCGCGGCGGGCCTTCGATGGCTGGTCGCGCACGCCGTCCAGCGTGCGCGCCGGGTACATCCGGGCATTGGTCGCACAGCTGAAAAACCGTGCAGCGGAAATGGCAGCGGTCATCACCGATGAGCTGGGCATGCCGGTGCAGTGGTGCCAGGCGGTGCAGGTCGAAGGCCCGATTGCCGGGTTGGAGCAATACGCCGAACTGGCCAGGCTGATGGACGAGGTGCGCGAAGTCGGCAATTCGCTGGTGTACCGCGAAGCCGTTGGCGTGTGCGCATTCATCAACCCGTGGAACTACCCGCTGCACCAGATGATCGGCAAGCTGGCGCCAGCCCTGGCCGCGGGTTGTACGGTGGTGGTCAAGCCCAGCCAGGAAACACCGCTGCACGCGTTCCTGCTGGCCGATATGATCGATGCCATTGGCCTGCCGGCGGGGGTGTTCAACCTGGTCAGCGGCCCGGGGGCCAAGGTCGGCGAAGCGCTGGCCCGGCACCCGCAGGTGGACATGGTGTCGTTTACCGGCTCCACCGGCGCCGGGGTCAGGGTGTCGCAGGCAGCAGCACCGACGGTAAAGCGGGTATGCCTGGAACTGGGCGGCAAGTCGCCGCTGCTGATTACCGCCGACGCTGACCTGCACGCTGCGGTGCGCCATGGCGTGCAGGACGTGATGATCAACTCGGGGCAGACCTGCACGGCACTGACCCGCATGCTGCTGCCGACCAGCCGCTATGCCGAGGCGCTGGACATTGCCGAGGCCGAAACCCGTGCACTGGTCATGGGCGACCCGCGTGACCCGACCAGCTTCCTCGGGCCAATGTGTTCCGCAGGCCAGCGGCGCACGGTGCTCGACTATATCCGCCTGGGCCAGGAAGAAGGTGCGCGCTTGTTGTGCGGCGGTGATCACGGCGGCTTCGAGCGCGGGTTCTACGTGGCGCCGACGTTGTTCGCCGACGTCGACAACCGTATGCGCATCGCCCAGGAGGAAATCTTTGGCCCGGTGCTGTGCCTGATACCTTATGCCGATGAAGCCCAGGCAGTGGCCCTGGCCAATGACTCGCCATTCGGCTTGTCCAGTGCAGTGTGGGCCGGCGGCCGCGAGCAGGGCCTGGCGCTGGCGCGGCAGATACGTGCCGGGCAGTGCTACATCAACGGTGCCGCGTTCAACTACCAGGCGCCGTTCGGGGGCTACAAGCAATCGGGAAACGGCCGCGAGTGGGGCGAAGAGGGCCTGGCGGAGTTCGTCGAGGTCAAGGCGGTGCAGTGCTGAGCCACTGCGGCAAGATAACCTGTTTTGTGTGAGGAGAATGCTTGTGAATGTACTGATCGTCCACGCTCACCCCGAGCCGCAATCGTTCACGGCTGCCCTGCGTGACCAGGCGGTGGAAACCTTCCGTGCCCAAGGCCATCAGGTGCAGGTCAGCGACTTGTACGGCATGGGCTGGAACCCGGTGGCCAGTGCCGATGACTTTACCCAGCGCGAGAACCCCGAGTACCTCGTGTATGCGCTGGAGCAGCGTCAGGGCGTCAAGCGCGGTGCCATTGCCGCAGACATCCAGCAGGAGCTGGACAAGCTGTTGTGGGCCGATCTGCTGGTGTTGAACTTCCCGATTTTCTGGTTCTCGGCACCGGCCATGCTCAAGGGCTGGATCGACCGGGTGCTGGTGTCGGGGGTGTGCTATGGCGGCAAGCGCTTCTACGACCAGGGCGGGTTGGCCGGCAAGAGGGCGCTGGTGACCGTGACCCTGGGCGGGCGCGAGCACATGTTTGGCGACGGCGCGATTCACGGGCCGCTGGAAGACATGCTGCGGCCGATCCTGCGGGGCACGCTGGCCTATGTCGGGTTCGAGGTGTTGCCGCCGTTCGTGGCGTGGCATGTGCCTTACATCAGTGCTGATGCGCGGCAGGACTTTCTGCAGCAATACCGGCAGCGTCTGGAGCAGCTTTCGGACGACCAGCCACTGGTGTTCCCGCGCCTGGCGCAGTTCGATGAAGCGTTGTACCCGCTGACGTGACCTTTCTCCTGTACTGAACACTGGGGCCGCGTTGCGGCCCTTTCGCGACACAAGGCCGCTCCCACAGGATTACCGCCAGCTTCGAAGGCTGCGCCGTCCTTGTGGGAGCGGCCTTGTGTCGCGAAAGGGCTGCAAAGCAGCCCCAACATTTTGTCGGCATACGATGTTCTGCAAACCTTCCAGCGCCACCTGCCAAAAAGCGACCACCCACACATTCGGGGTATGTCACCCCTGGGCAAATCCACCGATAGTGAACCCATCGGCTCGATCCGGAGCACTCACACGATGGAGTTGCCATGCGCAAGGTACTGAAGGTGATTGGCGGTCTGCTGCTGGCGTCTGGCGCCAGCCTGGCCCAGGCGGCAGAGGTGGACAGCCCCAACACGCTACGGTTGTACAACTGGACCGACTACATCGGTGAAACCACCCTGGCCGACTTCGAGAAGGCCACCGGCATCAAGGTCATCTACGACACCTTCGATGGCTACGAAACCGTGCAGACCAAACTGCTCACCGGCCGTTCCGGCTACGACCTGGTCATGCTCAACGCCTCGCTGGTCCCCCCGCTGATCAGCGCCGGCGTGTTCCAGGCACTGGACAAGCAGCAACTGCCCAGTTGGCACAACCTCGACCAGCAGGTGGTGAACGACCTGCAGGGCTACGACCCTGACCTGAAGTATTCTGCGCCCTACACCTGGGGCAGCTCGGGGGTCACCTACAACGTCGACAAGATCACCGCACGCATGCCCGACGCGCCGATCGGTTCGCTGGCCATGCTGTTCGACCCCAAGATCGTCTCGCGCTTCGCCGACTGCGGCGTCACCCTGATGGACGCGCCCACCGAGGTCATCCCATTGGCCCTGCAGTACCTGGGCAAGGACCCACGCAGCGCGTCGCCGGCCGACCTCAAGGCGGCCGAACAACTGTTGCTCGGCGTCCGCCCTTACATTCGCAAGTTCGATTCGGTGAATTACCTCACCAGCCTGCCCAATGGTGATGTCTGCCTGGCGCTGACCTGGTCCGGTGACTATGCCACCGCCCAGGCCCGCGCAGTGGAAGCGAAGAAGGACATCAAGCTGTCGTTCTTCATTCCCAAGGAAGGCTCGCTGATCTGGTTCGACAACCTGTACATCCCCAAGGATGCGCCGCACGCGGCCAACGCGCACCGCTTCATCGAGTTCTTGTTGCAGCCGCAGACCATGGCCAAGGTCACCGACTACATCCACTACGCCAACAGCAACGCTGCCGCTACCGCGCTGGTGCGTGATGACATTCGCCAGGACCCGGCCATCTACCCCGACGCACCCACCCGCGAACGCCTGTTCGCCCAGAAAACCCAGAGCCCGAAGGACATGCGCGCCATCACCCGGGTCTGGAGCACGGTCAAGACCGGTTTCTGAACACCGCCCAACGATTCCCGCCAAGGAGCTGCCCATGGCCACCCCAAGCAAAGCATTCGCCATTGCCCACGACCCGCTGGTGGACGCCGACAAGGCCCACTACATGCACGGCTACCATGTGTTCGACGAGCACCGCGAACAAGGTGCGTTGAACATCGTCGCCGGTGAAGGCGCCTACATTCGCGACACCCATGGCAACCGTTTCCTCGATGCCGTCGGCGGCATGTGGTGCACCAACATTGGCCTGGGCCGTGAGGAAATGGCCGTGGCCATCGCTGACCAGGTGCGCCAGCTGGCCTATTCCAACCCGTTCTCCGACATGGCCAACGACGTCGCCATCGAGCTGTGCCAGAAGCTCGCGCAGCTGGCGCCGGGTGACTTGAACCATGTGTTCCTCACCACGGGCGGCTCGACCGCGGTCGATACGGCCTACCGGCTGATCCAGTACTACCAGAACTGCCGAGGCAAACCGCACAAGAAGCACATCATCGCCCGCGACAACGCCTACCACGGCTCCACCACCCTGACCATGTCGATTGGCAACAAGGCCGCCGACCGGGTGGCGGAGTTCGATTACCACCACGACCTGATCCACCACGTCTCCAACCCCAACCCGTACCGCGCGCCAGACGACATGGACGAGGCGGAGTTCCTCGACTTCCTGGTGGCAGAGTTCGAGGACAAGATCCTCTCGCTGGGTGCCGACAACGTGGCGGCATTCTTCGCCGAGCCGATCATGGGCTCGGGCGGGGTGATCATTCCGCCCGAGGGGTACTTCCAGCGCATGTGGCAGCTGTGCCAGACCTACGACATCCTGTTCGTCGCCGACGAAGTGGTGACCTCGTTCGGGCGCCTGGGCACCTTCTTCGCCAGCGAGGAACTGTTTGGCGTCATCCCTGACATCATCACCACCGCCAAAGGCCTGACCTCGGCATACCTGCCGCTGGGCGCGTGTATTTTTTCCGAGCGCATCTGGCAAGTGATTGCCGAGCCGGGCAAGGGCCGTTGCTTCACCCACGGTTTTACCTACAGCGGCCACCCGGTGTGCTGCACGGCGGCGCTGAAGAACATCGAGATCATCGAGCGCGAGCAACTGCTCGATCATGTCAAGGACGTGGGGGGTTACCTTGAGCAACGTTTGCAGAGCCTGCGCGAGCTGCCGCTGGTGGGGGATGTGCGCTGCATGAAGCTGATGGCCTGTGTCGAGTTCGTCGCCAACAAGGCCAGCAAGGCACTGTTCGCCGATGAGGTGAACATCGGCGAGCGCATCCACAGCAAGGCGCAGGAAAAAGGCTTGCTGGTGCGCCCGATCATGCACCTGAACGTGATGTCGCCACCGTTGATCATCACCCATGCGCAGGTGGACGAGATCGTCGAGACCCTGCGCCAGTGCATCCTCGAAACCGCGCGTGAACTCACGGCGCTTGGCCTGTACCAAGGCCGATGAACCTGGCGCAAAGGGCTGTGCGCGGGCGTGCCTGGCAGGCTAGACTGCCGGGCATGACCCAGGCCTCCCCCGATACCCCGCTTACCCTCACAATGGGCGCGCTGCAGCAGTGGCACGTGGCGTTGCAGCGCGCCCTGGCCCATGGCGAAACCCCCCAGGCGCTTGAGTATGTGGCCGCTGCCATCGGCCAGTTGGTGCAGGTGGAATCGATGATGATCAGCCTTGAGTGCCAGGGGCGGGCACCGCAGTTGCTGTACCAGCAAGGCATCCCCGAACGGCACCGGGCCGCCGTGCTGGAGCGCTATTTCAGTGCCGGCTACCTGCTGGACCCTTTCTGCCTTGCCGTGCAAAGCGGCCTGGCCGAAGGTTTCTACCACCTGCAGGAAATCGCCCCCGACAACTTCTTCGACAGCGACTACTACAAGGCTTATTACCTGGGTACAGGTTGCAGTGAAGACAGCTACTACATCGTCGACCTCAGCGCAGGCCGCAAGCTGTCGCTGAGCCTGTTCCAGGGCTGCAGCGGCACGCGCCTGAATGCCGGGCAGGTCGACCTGTTGCGTGCGTTGGAGCCGATGGTGCGCGAACTGCTGGGGCGTTATGCCCGGCACAACCTGGAACCGGGCGCTGCATCAACCGAGCGCAGCAGCCTGCAGGCAGCGTTCGACAGCTTTGGCTGCCAGGTGCTGACCGACCGCGAGCGGGAAGTGGCGCACATGATCTTGCGCGGGCACTCGGTGAAATCTACCGCGCTGGAGCTGGGTATCTCGCCGGAGACCGTGCGCATGCACCGCAAGAACCTGTACATGAAACTTGAGATCAACTCGCAATCGGAGTTGTTTGCACGGTTTATCGACTGGTTACGCGGTGATCAGCTGGAAATCCTTAGCGTAACGCGGTGATCAATTTTCTATACCTCCCGGTATATGGACAGCCCTGCACCTTGCCGCATAGCTTAACCCTCGACGGGGCGCGCCATGCTCAAGCCATAACAACAACGATGCCCCGTTACATTTCAGTCCTGCCAACCCAAAACTCTAAAAATGAGGCGGCAAATGGAAAGCATCGGCACCTATGTCATCTACGTCATCATGGTGTGCGCGGTACTGGGTGCCGTGGCATCCATCTACAACCCTGAAGGCGAGCTGGGCCAGGAGTTCATCGCCGGCCTGCACAGCATCGGCCCCATCTTCATCCCGGTAGCCGGCATCATGGCGGCGATACCGTACATTTCAGCAGGTATCAGTCATGTGATCGCGCCACTGTTCCAGGCCATCGGGGCCGACCCTGGCATCGCCGGTCCCATCTTCATCGCCTCGGACATGGGCGGCTACCAGTTAGCCAAAGCGCTGGCGCAAAGCCAGGAAGGCTGGATCCTCGGCCTGATCACCGGCTTTCAGTGCGGCGCCACCATCATCTTCGTCATTCCGGTCGGGCTGGCCATGCTGCACAAGGCCGACCACAAGTACATGGCACTGGGGATCATGGCCGGGCTGCTGACCATTCCGCTGAGCATCATGATCATTGCCATGACCATGCAGGCGCTTGGCCTGAGCGTGCGTCCGGACATCGCTACCACTGGCGCCGCTACCCAGGCACTGCACTTCACCTGGGCAATGCTGCTGCGCAACCTGATGCCGTTGATCCTGTTTTGCATTGCCCTGGCAGCGGCATTGCGCTACTTCCCCACACTGATGGTGTACCTGTTCCTCAAGCTCGGCCAGTTCATGTACATCGCCGTGGTGTTGGTGCTGGTAGCGTCCATCGTGCAGTACTTCACCGGCCTGTTCAGCCACCTGTTCGGCAGCTGGGGTTTTGCGCCGATCATCGCCGATGCCGATGATCAGTTTCGCGCCTTGGAAATTGCTGGCTACATCGGCCTGATGCTGTGCGGGGCGTTCCCCATGGTGCACTTGCTCAAGCGCTTCCTGGCGCGGCCAATCGAACGGGTGGCCTCGCGCTTTGGCATGTCTGGTGTCGGTGCGGCTGGGGTATTGGCGGCCTCGGCGAATATCCTGGCCATGTTTCGCTTGGTCAGCGAAATGCCGCCCAAGGACAAGGTATTGGTGATCGCTTTCTCTGTGTGCGCCGCGTTCACCTTTGGCGACCACATGGCCTTCTCCGCCAACTTCCAGCCCTCGCTGATACTGCCGTTGATGATAGGCAAACTCAGTGGCGGCCTGATCGCCATGCTGCTGGCCAGTTGGCTGGCGGTGCCCAAGGCGCAGGAGCTGGGACGTCAGGACGCTGCCGCAGGTGTCTGCAAGGGGGTGGCCGAGCCGTCCTGAGCAAAAGCGTCATGCGCATGATCCGGAGCGTCCTGGGCGCTCCGGATTTTGTGTTTTTAACCGATCAAGGCGGTAAGGTCATGCAGGCCTTCGGTGCATGAGCGTGTGGTGAGCAATGACAAAAGATGAGGCAAACGAGTTGGCAGCGGTGATCGAGGCGATTGGCAGCGAACAGCTGGGACCGGCGCTGGATGCGTGGCTGCGCAGCAAGCTGACATTCGACATGAGTTGCGCCTACCTGTTCCAGTTCAATCAACCAGCACTGCTGGTGCATAACGGGTACAACCGTACGGTCACGGAGCGTACGTTGAACGCCTACGTGCGCGGCGGCTACCTGCTTGACCCGTTCTACGTTGCTTGCGTCAACGAGCACCCATCCGGGCTATGGCGCATGAGCGAACTGGCACCTGACTGCTTCTTCTCTTCAGGGTTTGCCATTTCCAAGGACATCCACCCCTGCGTGTCGTCCGACTATGGGACGGCGGTGGATGAGGTGGGCTTCATCATTCCCCTGCGGCCCCAGTTGGCGATCGTCTATTCGCTGATGCGCAACCACGGCAGTGGGGATTTCGATGCAGGGGAAATGGAGCTGTTGGCGGCAATGTCGCCGCTGCTGGCTTCGGTTTTTGGTCAGCACTGTCGATTGCGTTACGCTGATATCCTGCGCGCGGCACCAGAGGGGGTGGTGCTGGAGGACGCCTTCGTAGAGATCTTGCAAGGGCAACTGACTGAAACCCAGCGCCTTATCGCCAAGTTGTTGTTACAGGGACACAGCAATGCGTCGATTGCGCGGCAGCTGAATATTTCCGATGGGACGGTAAAGGTGCACAAGCACAACATCTATCAGCGCCTGGAAATTTCATCCAACGCCGAACTGTTTCGCCTGTTTATCGATTATCTGGCCAAGGGCTGATACAGCAAGGGGCTGCAAAGCAGCCCCTTGCTGTATCAGGTACAGGTCACCTGAACAGCGGACTCAGGTGCTCGCTGAGGTAGATCCCTTGCGGATCGAGCTGGCGGCGCAGCTTACGGAAGTCCTCGGCACGCGGGTATATTGCACTCACATCTTCACCCGTCAGGAAATGCAGCTTGCCCCAGTGCGGCCTGGCGCCATAGGAACGCAGGATCTGATCCACCGCCCGCAGATAGTCCCAGTAGTCGGTACCCGGCTGGCCGGACACCGAAATGGTCACGCTGTCCTGCTCGAAGAATGGGCTCATCCACGCCCCGTCTCCGGCAGTAAAGCGGTACTCGATGGGGTAGATGGCCTTGGGGAAGTCCTCCAGCATCAGCTTGCGCACGGCCCGCAACGCTTCCTTGCTGTGGCGCAATGGCACAGCGTATTCCAGCTCGTGAAAGTTGGGCAGGTACTCGATCGGGTACACATCCGAGCTGTAGGCCACTTTCTCGAACTCGCTTTCCCAGATCGGGTGGTCGGTGATGTCCATGACCTTCACTTCGCAGACATCGGTGGTGCGCCCGCTTGTAGAGGTGGCGGCGGTATCGGGTAGGCAATAGCAATGCCGGCTTTGCTCGTAGGGGCACCAGAAGAAGCTGAAGTGGCGGTGTTTGCGTGCCAGTTCGTCGTGCTTTTCCATCACGCTTTCGAAGTCTTCGCGCCAGATGCGCTCGTGCAGGTTGAAGCTGTCGGTCACCTGCAAGGTCAGTTCGGAAACAATGCCCAGTACGCCCAGCGACACCCGGCCCGCTTGCAGCAGGTCGGGGGTGCTTTCGTCGACCAAGAGTATTTCGCCATTGGGTTGCACCAGCTTCATGCCGACAATCGACGAGGCCAGGTTGCCGAGGGTCAGACCGGTGCCGTGGGTACCGGTAGTCAATGCGCCTGCAATAGACTGGCTGTCGATGTCGCCCTGGTTGACCATTGACAACCCGGCGGCACGCAATGTCTTGCCCAAGGCATTGATGGTGGTGCCGGCGGCAGCGGTGACGCGCTTTTTCTCGTGGTCGACATGGCGTACGCCGCTCATGTTGGCCAGGGTCAGGTGCAGGCCATTGGTCAGTGCCACCGGGGTGAAGGAATGCCCCGAGCCGGCCACGCGCACGTTCATGCCATTGCTGCTGGCCTGGCTGACCATTGAGCACAATTCGTCCTCGCTGGCCGGTGCCCCGCGTGCTGCACGGATGCAGGACTGGTTACCGGCCCAGTTGCGCCAGTGCGCGTGTTCAAGGCCGAATTCGTTGATATGCATGTTGTTGGAAGAGGTACTCACATCGTTCTCCTGCCGGTTGTTCTTGTAATCAGAGGGCGGTGTAGCCATTGTCGGCAAACAGGTGCGCGCCGTTGACGAAACTGGCGTCGTCACTGGCCAGGAACAAGGCTGCGCTGGCGACTTCCGAGGGTTGGCACAAGCGCCCCTGGGCGGCAGCGATGGCCTGTTCGCTGACGTCCACGCCATGCTTGCGCAACATGTCGATCTCGCGCAGGCCGTGGGCGGTGGCGATGAAGCCCGGGCAGATGGCATTGGCGCGAATGCCTCGGTCGCGAAACTCCACAGCGATGGCCCGGGCGAACATATGCGTGGCACCCTTGCTGGTGCAATACAGCACCTCCATCGGCGTGCCCACCACTGCCGAGATTGATGAGGTGCAGACGATACTGCCGCCGCCGGCCGCAAGCATGCCCGGCAACACCGCGCCGGTGACCAGGAACATGCTCTTCACGTTCACGGCCATGATCCGGTCCCATTCTTCTTCACTGGTTTCCAGGAAGGGCATGGCCGACAGGATGCCCGCGTGGTTCATCAGCACGGTGATGTGGCCGAAGGCCTCTTCTACGGCCGCCACCGCGGCCTTCACTTGCTGTGCGTCCGAGACATCGGCGGCAGCGAAGATGGCCTGGTAACCTGCATCACGCAATCGCCTTGCAACTTCGGCGCCCTTGCTGCCGGGCAGGTCGACAATGCCCACCCTGGCCCCTTCTGCCGCGAACAGCTCCGATGCGGCCAGCCCGCAGCCACCCGCACCGCCAGTAATCAGCGCCACCTTGCCGTTAAGACGTCCAGCCATGTTCGACTCCCGATGATTTTTGATTGACTGTCTTGAGCCCGGGCGTTTCGCGATTCGCGTGCTGGAGCATGAAACAGATCATCGGGAACATCCATATACCGATGGGTATACGGGGCACGCATAGGCAATGGGGCAGGGCTATACAGTCCCTGTGGGGCGCGCCCGCTCCCACAAGGTGCATGGTGTGTTCATATTGCCTGTTGCTCGATCAACGCCAGGCACCGCTGCACGATCGGGCTTACATCACCCTTGCGCCGGCTGAGGATGATCGGGCTGACGGCGCCGCTATCAAGCAGGTCGACATACTCGATATCGGTACGGTGCTGCTGCTGTACCGTTGCCGGCACCAGGGTCACGCCGACGCCAACCGCTACCAGGCCGATGGCGGTCTGCAGTTCGTTGGCCCACTGGCTGACACGAATGCTCATGCCGTGGTGGGCGAACAGCGCCAGCACGTGGTCGGCATAACTGGGCCGGGGATTGGCCGGATAGAGGATGAACGCTTCGCCAGCCAGCTGGGCCAGACTGAGCGGGCGGCCCGCCAGGGGGTGGCCCTTGGGTAGCACGGCCACCAGCGGGTCCTCGCACAGCACCTGCTGGTGAATCACCGGGTCGTCGATGCGAATGCGCCCGAAGCCAATGTCGATACGCCCGCTTTTAAGCGCCTCCACCTGTTGCAAGGTGGTCATCTCGTTCAGGCCCAGTTCCAGCTCGCTGTCCTGGCGCAGTTCGCGGATCAGCTCCGGCAGCACGGTGTACAGGGTAGAGGGCGCAAAGCCGATGCCCAGCCACTGGCGCTGGCCCTGGCCGATGCGGCGGGTGTTGTCGCTGATGTTCTGCAACTGCTGCAGCACAGTGCAGGTCTGCTCGTAGAAGAAGCGGCCGGCTTCGGTCAGCCGCAGCGGACGTTCGCGCACCACCAGCAGGGTACCGAGCTGGTCCTCCAGTTGGCTGATCTGCCGACTCAGGGGTGGCTGGGCGATGTGCAGCAGCTCGGCGGCGCGGGTGAAGTTCAGGGTCTCGGCCAAGACTTTGAAGTAACGCAGGTGGCGCAGCTCCATCAGACCTCCAGGGTATGGTGGGAGATTCATTTGATATTGGACGGTCGTCAGGGTCTCGCGCAATCCTTCAACAATCAAGTAAACGCATCACTCGGGCCTGCAACTGAAAGCCCGACCTGACGGGACCTGGCAACAATGACAAGCGCGCTGATTGAACACATAGATGCAATTATCGTCGATCTCCCGACCATTCGCCCGCACAAGCTGGCGATGCACACCATGCAGCAGCAGACCCTGGTGGTATTGCGCCTGCGCTGCAGCGATGGCGTGGAAGGCATCGGCGAAGCCACCACCATCGGTGGCCTGGCTTATGGCTACGAAAGCCCCGAAGGCATCAAGGCCAATATCGACGCGTATCTCGCCCCGGCGCTGATCGGCCTGCCAGCAGACAACATCAACGCCGCCATGCTCAAGCTGGACAAACTGGCCAAGGGCAACACTTTCGCCAAGTCCGGTATCGAAAGCGCCTTGCTAGACGCCCAGGGCAAACGCCTGGGCCTGCCGGTCAGCGAACTGCTGGGGGGCCGCGTGCGTGACAGCCTGGAAGTGGCCTGGACCCTGGCCAGCGGCGACACCGCCCGCGATATCGCCGAAGCCCAGCACATGCTGGAAATTCGCCGGCACCGCGTGTTCAAGCTGAAAATCGGCGCCAACCCGGTGGCCCAGGACCTCAAGCATGTGATCGCGATCAAGCGCGAGCTGGGTGACAGCGCCAGCGTGCGGGTCGACGTCAACCAGTACTGGGACGAGTCCCAGGCCATCCGCGCCTGCCAGGTATTGGGCGACAATGGCATCGACCTGATCGAGCAGCCGATTTCGCGCATCAACCGCGGTGGCCAGGTGCGCCTGAACCAGCGCAGCCCGGCACCGATCATGGCCGATGAGTCAATCGAAAGTGTCGAGGACGCCTTCAGCCTGGCCGCCGACGGCGCCGCCAGCATCTTCGCCCTGAAAATCGCCAAGAATGGTGGCCCGCGCGCGGTGCTGCGCACTGCACAGATCGCCGAGGCCGCCGGCATCGCCTTGTACGGCGGCACCATGCTCGAAGGTTCGATCGGCACCCTGGCTTCGGCCCATGCATTCCTCACCCTGCGCCAGCTCACCTGGGGTACGGAGCTGTTCGGGCCGCTGCTGCTGACCGAGGAAATTGTCAACGAGCCGCCGCAGTACCGCGACTTCCAGCTGCACATCCCCTATACCCAAGGCCTTGGCCTGACTTTGGACGAACAGCGCCTGGCGCGTTTCGCCCGTCGCTGATCAGCAAGCAAGGAGATAACCATGTTGTTCCACGTGAAGATGACCGTGAAGCTGCCGGTCGACATGGACCCGGCCAAGGCCGCCCAGCTCAAGGCCGACGAAAAGGAACTGGCTCAGCGCCTGCAGCGCGAAGGCATCTGGCGTCACCTGTGGCGCATTGCCGGGCATTACGCCAACTACAGCGTGTTCGATGTGCCCAGCGTCGAGGCGTTGCATGACACGCTGATGCAGCTGCCGCTGTTCCCGTACATGGACATCGAGGTAGACGGCCTGTGTCGGCATCCCTCGTCTATCCACAGCGACGATCGCTGATTCGCACCTGTATGCCTGACAAGAACAATACGAGGTAAGCACGATGACCGTGAAAATTTCCCACACTGCCGACATTCAAGCCTTCTTCAACCAGGTGGCTGGCCTGGACCATGCCGAAGGAAACCCGCGCTTCAAGCAGATCATTCTGCGCGTGCTGCAAGACACCGCTCGGCTGATCGAAGACCTGGAAATCACCGAGGACGAGTTCTGGCACGCCGTCGACTACCTCAACCGCCTGGGCGGTCGTAACGAGGCGGGCCTGCTGGCTGCTGGGCTGGGCATCGAGCACTTCCTCGACCTGCTGCAGGATGCCAAGGACGCCGAAGCCGGCCTTGGCGGCGGCACCCCACGCACCATCGAAGGCCCGCTGTATGTTGCCGGGGCGCCGCTGGCCCAGGGCGAAGTGCGCATGGACGACGGCACTGACCCGGGCGTGGTGATGTTCCTTCAGGGCCAGGTGTTCGATGCCGACGGCAAGCCGTTGGCCGGTGCCACCGTCGACCTGTGGCACGCCAACACCCAAGGCACCTATTCGTACTTCGATTCGACACAATCCGAGTTCAACCTGCGCCGGCGTATCATCACCGATGCCGAGGGCCGCTACCGCGCGCGCTCGATCGTGCCATCGGGGTATGGCTGCGACCCGCAGGGCCCAACCCAGGAATGCCTGGACCTGCTCGGCCGCCACGGCCAGCGCCCGGCGCACGTGCACTTCTTCATTTCGGCACCAGGGCACCGCCACCTGACCACGCAGATCAACTTTGCGGGCGACAAGTACCTGTGGGACGACTTTGCCTATGCCACCCGTGACGGGCTGATCGGCGAACTGCGTTTTGTCGAGGATGCGGCGGCGGCGCGCGACCGCGGTGTGCAAGGCGAGCGCTTTGCCGAGCTGTCATTCGACTTCCGCTTGCAGGGTGCCAGGTCGCCTGACGCCGAGGCGCGAAGCCATCGGCCGCGGGCGTTGCAGGAGGGCTGAGTCCGAGGTTTTGTCACTGTGATTTTGCCTGGGGCTTTCCGTGCGGGGAGGTCCCGGGCTTTTTGCTGCAAGGGCCTGGTGATCTAGGCTCTGTACGAAAAGTCTTGAGACGCAGGTCAGGCAAGGCGAAAACAGCCGAGGAAGCGGAGTGTACTGGAGTACATGAGCATTCCGAGGCTGTTTTCAACGCAGCATGAACAAGTATCAAGGCTTTTCGTACAGAGCCTAGAATCGTCCTTTTGCTCAGGCCCCACACCATGCTCCCCCTCGCGCTGCTGCCAACCACCATCGACCAGGCTCCACTGATCCGCAATCTCTACCAGTTCTATTGCTACGAGTCCTCCGACTGGGAGCAGGAAGACGTCGAGGCGGATGGCCGCTTCTACATCCACGAGCAGCACCTGCAACGTTACTGGCAGGACGACGGCTGGGGCGCGTATCTGGTGCTGGCGGACGGGTTCATCGCCGGCTTCGTGCTGGTAGAGCGCAGCGAACTGCCTGGTATCGATGCGCAGGAGCTTGCCGACCTGTTCATCTTGAAGAAGTACCGCCGCCAGGGCATCGGCCAGGCGGTGGCGTTGCAGCTGCTGGGGGGCGAGGGTGACTGGCTGCTGCGCTGCTATGCACAGGATCTGGCCGCTGTGGCTTTCTGCAATGCAGTGCTGGCCAACCTGCCGCGGCCGGCGCAGGCTATCGCCTTGGGGGATGAGCCGGACTTGCTCAATTTTCTGGTGACCGGCACCCGCCATTGAGGGTTGGTGCGCTTTCGTTCGTCCTGATAAGGGGAAGCGTCATTTTTGTGAGTTGCTTCACAAAATTTTCATGGGCAGCATAATGCCATTATCGCTTTCCAAGACTCGGCCGCCGCTTGCCGGGCCCCTTTTCATGCGTTTCGAAGGTTCAGGTAAAGTTCATGTCGCTCGCAGCAAACCCCGACATCATGTACCGGCTATTGATCCAGAGCGTGGTGGATTATGCCATCTACCTGCTTACCCCTGAAGGTATCGTCGCCAACTGGAACCCCGGCGCCCAGCGCGCCAAGGGGTACCATGCCGAAGAAATCGTCGGCCAGCACTACTCTGTGTTCTACACCGATGCCGAGCGCGCAGCCGGGTTGCCGACATTTAACCTGGAGCAGGCGCGCAGCACCGGCCGCTTTGAAGAAACGGGCGCACGCCTGCGCAAGGACGGTACGGCCTTCCACGCCCATGTGGTCATCGAAGCGGTATACGACGATGCCGGACACCTGGTGGGTTTCGCCAAGGTCACCCGCGACATTTCCGAACGCCACCACCAGGAACTCGAACTGCTGCAGGCCAAAGAGCTGGCCGAGCAGTACAGCCAGGAAATGGCCAAGCTGTCGCAGTTCCTCGATTCGGTCATTGCCAACATTCCCGCGAGCGTCATCGTCCAGGACCTGGAAAGCCAGCGCATCCTGTTGGCCAACCAGCAGGCCGAACGCCTGTTCGGCGGGCCGCAGCGCAGCATGATCGGCCAGTTGCCCCGGGAATGCCTGGCACCGGCTGCCGGTGACTACCTGGAGCAGCAACTCGTGCGTGGTGCCCGCAGTACCAAGGGGCACGCCGCCGAAACCCGCGTCGACACTGCCCGTGGCCCCCGCACCCTGCGCAGCCGTACCCTGCTCAGCCAGAGCCGCGAGGGGCAGGCCGATTACGTGTTGTTCGTGGCTGAAGACGCCACCGAAGAGCTGGCCGCCCATGCGCAGATTCACCACATGGCGCACCATGACGCGCTCACCGGGCTGCCCAACCGGACGCTTTTCCACGAACGGCTGCGTCAGGCCTTGTTGCGCGGTAGCGAAAACGCCAAGCTGACCGCTGCCCTGTGCCTGGACCTGGACAACTTCAAAAACATCAACGACTCCCTTGGCCATGCCTTTGGCGACAAGCTGCTACGCGAGTTGGGCAAGCGTCTGCGCCGCGAACTGCGTGAGCACGACACCTTGGCCCGCCTGGGTGGCGATGAGTTTGCCGTGGTGCTGACGGGCCTGGAAGGGCGGGATGCCGCATGTAATACCGCGCAGCGCCTGATCAAGGCCATCAGCCCGCCGTTCCAGATCGAAGGGCATCAGTTCGCGGTGGGGGTGAGCATCGGCATCGCCATCGCGCCTGATGACAATGACCAGGCAGAGCAACTGTTGGGCTACGCCGACATGGCGCTGTACCAGGCCAAGCGTAACGGCCGTAATCGTTATGAATGCTTCGATGTCGAACTGGACGTTGCCGCCCGCCAGCGCCGCCTGGTGGAAACCGACCTGCGCACAGCGCTGCACCTGGGGCAGTTGCAGCTGCACTACCAGCCGGTAGTCGATCATCAAACCAGCAGCGTTACCGGTTATGAGGCGTTGCTGCGCTGGGAACACCCGACCCGGGGCATGGTCATGCCGATGGATTTCATCCCCATTGCCGAAGAAACCGGGTTGATCCACGAGTTGGGCAACCGTGCGCTGAATCTGGCCTGCCAGGAGGCGGCCAGTTGGGACGGTGAGCAGACGGTGTCGGTCAACCTGTCGGCGGTGCAGTTCAAGAACGGCGATCTGGTGCATACCGTCGCCCTCGCGCTGGCCGACTCGGGCCTGCCGCCGCAGCGACTGGAGCTGGAAATTACCGAATCGGTGCTGCTGGGCAACAGCGAGGAAAACGTGCGCACCTTGCGCGCCCTGAAAGACCTGGGCGTGTCCATTTCACTGGATGACTTTGGTACGGGCTACTCATCGCTGGGCTACCTGCGCTCGTTCCCCTTCGACCGGATCAAGATCGACAAGTCGTTTGTGCATGACATGTGCGACAGCCGCGAGGCCATGTCGATCATTCGCGCCATTACCGAGCTGTCCAACAGCCTGATGATCAAGACCACGGCCGAAGGCGTGGAGTCGGAGGAACAGATGCGCCGGCTCGCGGCGGAAGGGTGTTCGCACTTCCAGGGCTACTTTTACGGGCGGCCGGCACCGGCGAGCGAGCGGTTGAAGCAGGTCATCACGCAAGAACAATGACTTGCGCGGCGGCCTCAGCTGTTCCAGTCCGGGGCAAACGGCGGGCTAACCACGCGCTGGTCTTTCGGCAGCCCGGCGATGGCTGCGCGGTCTTCGTCATCCAACTGCACGGTCAACGCGGCCAGGTTGGCCAGCTGGTTTTCGCGGCTGCTGGCTTTGGGGATCGCCGCCACGACGTCCTGGTCCAGCAGCCATTTCAGCGCTACCTGGCTGGGAAGCACGCCATGCTTGCGGGCAATCGCCTGGATCACCGGCTGCGCCGCTGCCTGGCCGCGTGCCAGCGGGGTATAGGCGGTGAGCAACAAATCATGGCTGCGGGCGAAGTCGAGTAGCGGTTGCTGGCTGAGCAGAACATGGTATTCCACCTGAATCGCCGACAACGGCGCGCCCAGGGTTTCCACCACCTGGCGCAATAACCCCAATGGGAAGTTGGCCACGCCGATGTGGCGCGCCTTGCCTTCGTCACGCAGGGCTACCAGGGTGTCGATGCTGCGGGCCAGGTCCCAGTCTGTGCCTGGCCAGTGGATGTGGAACAGGTCAACCTGTTCGGTACCCAGCGCGCGCAGGCTGTCTTCCAGCGACTGACGCATGGCTTTGGGCTGCAGACGGTCCCACCAGACCTTGGTGGTCAGGTGAATCTGCTCGCGTGGCACGTCGCTGTCGCGCAGTGCCTGGCCAACGGCCGCTTCGTTTTCGTAGGCGGTGGCGGTGTCGATGTGCCGGTAACCCACGTCCAGTGCCTGGCGCACGGCCTGGGTGCATTCACTGCCGGTCATTGGCCAGGTGCCCAGGCCGATGGCGGGCAGGTCCAGGCCGGTGCGGGTGGTGAGCCTTTGCATGTAAATTCCTTGTAGGGTGCAGGGGTCGGTCGATGGTCAGCGATCAACCGTGCACGGGCCATGCATGCCAGGTGGAAAGTGGTCGATCAGCGAACAGAAATTGCACTTGGCCGGGGCAAGCGGCAAATGAACTTCCTTATTCTGCGGCATCTCTTCTAGAATCCCAGCTGTTACATTCGCCGGGCAATGCCTGCGCGTCCTTCCCCGGGCGCGGCTTGCTGCCGCGCCGTCATCGAGAGAGCCATGAGTTCCAGCACACCGCTGTCCGGCGTCAACCAACCCCTGCGCGGCATCGCGTTGGTGGTGGTGGCGACGTTCCTGTTCGCCAGCCACGATGCCTTGTCCAAATTCCTGGGTGGCCTGTACCCGATAGTCATGGTGGTGTGGGCGCGTTATGTGGTGCACACGTTGCTGATGGCCGGCATCTTCCTGCCCAAGTCTGGGCTCAACGTGTTGCGCACCCGCCGGCCGGTATTGCAGACCTTGCGGGCCCTGAGCCTGCTGAGCACCAGCCTGCTGTTCACGACCGGCTTGCAATACCTGCCACTGGCAGAGGCCACGGCCGTCAACTTCCTTGCCCCGGTACTGGTCACCGCGCTGTCGGCGCCGCTGCTGAAAGAGCGAGTGACAGTCGGGCAGTGGGTGGCGGTGGTCATGGGCTTTATTGGCGTGCTGGTGGTGGTGCACCCTGGCGGGGCGATGTTTACCCCGGCCATTCTGTATCCGTTCGGTTCGGCGTTGGGCTTCTGCTTCTATCAGTTGCTGACGCGCATTCTGGCGGCGCATGACAGCCCGACCACCAGCAACTTCTATGCGGGGTTGTGCAACACCTTGGCGATGAGTGCGCTGGTGCCGTTCTTCTGGGAGGTCCCGCGCTGGGACCATGCCCTGTTGATGCTGGCACTGGGCGGCTTTGGCATGACTGCGCACCTGCTGTTGACCCAGGCCTTCCGCCATGCAGCGCCAGCGTTGCTGGCACCGTTCAGCTATTGCCAGATCGTGTTTGCCGGGTTGCTTGGCTTCGTGGTCTACAGCCAGGTGCCGGATACCCTGAGCCTGGTAGGGATTTTGGTGATCTGTCTCAGCGGGCTCGGTGCAGCGTGGATGCAGCGCGGCAAATAGTAGCCGCGCGCTTCAGGCTGTACGGGCGGTAGGCGCAGCGTTGCGCTGCGAAGAGGGCATCACTGCGTGGCCATGAACTGCAGGATGCGGTCGCGCAGCCAGCGCTCGGCGGGGTCGTTGTCCTGGGCGCCGCTCCAGACCATCGACAGCTCGGCCTCGGTGATGTCGAACGGCGCCGGGTCGGCGCGCAGGCTGCCGTCGTCGGCGAGAGCGCAAGCGGCGTAGTCCGGCACCGTGGCGATCAGCTCGGTGTTGCGCAGCAGGGCGCGCAGGCTACCGAACTGCGGCACCGCCAGCACCACCTTGCGGCAACGACCGATGCGTGCCAGATCGAGGTCGATGTTGCCGCTCATGTCACCGGAGAACGACACCATCACATGCGGGCGGGCGCAGTACTCGTCGAGGGTCAGCGGCCCCGGGCGGTCGTCGGCGCGCAGCACCCGTACGCCGATGTCGCGCAGCTTGCGGCGTTTGGCGGTGGCCGGTAGGTCGGTGGTATAGCTCACGCCTACCGAGATCTCGCCGCTGGCCAGCAAACCGGGCATCAGCAGAAAGTTGGCCCGCCGCACTACCACGCTGATCTCCGGGGCCTCTTCACGCAGGGCCTGCAGCAGAGCCGGAAACAGGCCGAACTCGGCATCATCGGAAAGCCCCAGGCGGAACACGTTGCAGCTGTTGGCCGGGTCGAATTCGCGGGCGCGACTGATGGCGGCGGAAATCACGTCCATGGCCGGGCCAAGTTCGGCAAAGATCTGCAGGGCCCGTGGCGTGGGTTCCATGGCCCGGCCGTTGCGTATCAGCAGCGGGTCGTCGAACAGTTCGCGCAGGCGGGCGAGGGCGGCGCTGACGGTGGATTGGGTGATAAACAGCTTTTCGCCGACGCGGGTCAGGTTGCGTTCGATCATCAGGGCTTCGAACAGCACCAGCAGGTTCATGTCGACGCGGCGCAGGTCGTTGCGGTTCATGAGGGCTCGGCGTCCGGGGCAAAGGGTATGGCTGTGTATTGAAGCACGGTGCCGGGCCTTGTGCCTTGTATGGATGTGCCGGCCTCGTCGCGGGCTTGATCGCGAAGCGGTCGATACAGGCCAGTGCCTGACAGAGCCAGCCTATCAGGCTCCAACAGCCACTCTATTAGAACTCTGCCCAAGCTCGACTAGTCTTTCCCGTGGCCCCGCGAATTCCGCGACCGGGCAGCGCGTCAGCACCTGTGTGCAAGACCGTGGCCCCCCGGCGTGACAGCTTCGCAAGCCCCGTGTACACCTGATGAGGGGTAGTACGAGCCCACCCGCTCGGCTGAAAGAACACTGGCATAGACCGGAAATCTGGATAACCGACCCAAAGGTACCCGCAGATGTCGAACGAATCGAAATGCCCGTTCCATCAAACCGCAGGTGGCGGCACCACCAATCGTGACTGGTGGCCTGACCAGCTCAACCTGAGAATTCTTCACCAGCATTCCTCCAAGTCCAGCCCTGACCCGGACTTCGACTATGCCAAGGCGTTCAAGAGCCTCGACTTCCAGGCCCTGAAGAAAGACCTGACCGCCCTGATGACCGACTCGCAGGATTGGTGGCCGGCCGATTTCGGCCACTACGGCCCGCTGTTCATCCGCATGGCCTGGCACAGCGCCGGCACCTACCGCATTGGTGACGGCCGTGGGGGGGCGGGCTCCGGCCAGCAACGCTTCGCCCCGCTCAACAGCTGGCCGGACAACGTCAGCCTGGACAAGGCCCGGCGCCTGCTGTGGCCGATCAAGCAGAAGTACGGCAACAAGATTTCCTGGGCCGACCTGATCGTACTCACCGGTAATGTTGCCCTCGAATCCATGGGCTTCAAGACCTTCGGCTTCTCCGGCGGGCGTGCCGATGTGTGGGAGCCGGACGAAGACGTGTACTGGGGGTCGGAAAAGGAGTGGCTGGGCGGCGATACCCGTTACGGCAAGGATCAGGCCAAGGCGCAGGCGCCAGGGCAGGGTGACCTGGTGGCCGAGCCGGCCAAGCATGGTGAAGAGCAGAATCGCAACCTGTCAGCCGAGCGTAACCTGGAAAACCCGTTGGCCGCCGTGCAGATGGGCCTGATCTACGTGAACCCGGAAGGCCCGGAAGGTAACCCGGACCCGGTGGCCTCAGGCAAGGACATCCGTGAAACCTTTGGCCGCATGGCCATGAACGATGAGGAAACCGTGGCGTTGATCGCCGGTGGGCACGCGTTCGGCAAGACCCACGGTGCCGGCCCCGCCGACAACGTCGGCCCCGAGCCGGAAGCGGCAGGCCTGGAGATGCAGGGCCTGGGCTGGCACAACACGTTTGGCTCCGGCAAAGGCGGGGATACCATCACCAGTGGCCTGGAAGTGACCTGGACCTCCACCCCGACCCGGTGGAGCAACGAATACCTGAATAACCTGTTCGACTTTGAGTGGGAGCTGACCAAAAGCCCGGCTGGCGCGCACCAGTGGCGGCCGAAAGACGGCAAAGGCGCAGGCATGGTGCCAGATGCACACGATCCCGGTAAAAGGCATGCACCGTCGATGTTGACCTCCGACCTGGCATTGCGCTTCGATCCCATCTACGAGCCAATCGCTCGCCGCTTCAAAGAAAACCCTGACCAGCTGGCGGATGCTTTTGCCCGTGCGTGGTACAAGCTGATTCACCGCGACATGGGCCCGCTGGCGCGCTATCTGGGCCCGGAAATGCCCAATGAAGAGTTGCTGTGGCAAGACCCGCTACCCAAAGCCGACCCAGCCACGATCAGCGAGCAAGACATCGCGACCCTCAAGTCCAGGATCCTGGCCTCGGGTTTGAGCGTGGGCGAACTGGTCTCCACCGCCTGGGCATCCGCGTCGACCTTCCGTGGCTCCGACAAGCGCGGTGGTGCCAACGGCGCCCGTTTGCGCTTGGCCCCACAGAAGGACTGGGCTGCAAACCAGGGCGTGGACAAGGTGCTGGCGGCATTGGAGAAGATCCAGGCCGAGTTCAACAACAGCGGCAAGAAGGTTTCCCTGGCTGACCTGATCGTGCTGGCCGGTACCGCGGCAGTCGAAAAAGCTGCCAAGGATGCCGGTTACAGCGGCAGCGTAGGATTCCGCCCGGGGCGGGTCGATGCGTCCCAGGAGCAGACCGACGTCGAGTCGTTCGCCGTGCTGGAGCCGCTGGCCGATGGCTTCCGCAACTTCACCAAGGCACGTTACAGCGTCAAGGCCGAGAAACTGTTGCTGGACAAGGCGCAGTTGCTGACCCTGACCGCGCCGGAGCTGACCGTGCTGATCGGCGGCCTGCGCGTGCTCGGTGCCAACCATGGTGGCAGCAATCTTGGCGTGTTCACCGACAAGCCGGGAACGCTGAGCAACGACTTCTTCCGCAACTTGCTGGATATGAGCGTGGAGTGGAAACCCACCTCGGCGGACAACGAAACCTTTGAAGGCCGCGACCGCAAGACCGGGCAGGTGAAGTGGAGCGGTAGCCGGGTCGATCTGGTGTTCGGTTCGCATGCCCAGTTGCGGGCGTTGAGCGAGGTGTATGGCAGCAGTGATGGGGGTGACAAGTTTGTCCGGGACTTTGTGGCCGCCTGGCAGAAGGTCATGGAGCTGGACCGCTTTGATTTGAAATAGCGTTGCCTGGCGGGGGGCGCTTAGCGCCCCTCCTTGGCCACTGGTTATTCCGCCAATTCCAGGTCGGATAGATACAAAAGTGTCCTCGTCGGTTCTGTTGCAATGCTTCTCAGGCGGCCGGCCTGAACAGCGTGCTCACAACGACAAGGAACCCCGACCATGCAAATGCCCAAGACCCTGAAAATCCGCAATGGCGACAAGGTGCAGCCAACCTTCTCCGCCCAGGAATACGCTGCTCGCCACGCCCGGCTGCGGGCCTATATGGCCGAGCAGGACATCGAGGCGGCAATCTTCACCTCGTATCACAACGTCAACTATTACAGCGATTTCCTCTACTGCTCGTTCGGCCGCCCTTATGCGCTGGTGATCACCCAGGACAAGGTGGTCTCGATCAGTGCCAACATCGACGGCGGGCAACCCTGGCGGCGCACGGTGGGCACTGACAACATCGTCTACACCGACTGGCAGCGCGACAACTACTTCGTCGCCATCCAGCAGGCGTTGCCGCTGGCCTCGCGCATTGGCGTGGAGTACGACCACCTGAACCTGCAGAACCACGGCAAACTCGCCGCCTGCTACCCCAGGGCCGAGCTGGTGGACATCGCTGCGCCGTGCATGCGTATGCGCATGATCAAGTCGGCCGAGGAGCAGGCGCTTATCCGTCACGGTGCGCAGGTGGCCGACATCGGCGGGGCGGCAGTGGTCGAGGCCCTGCGTGAGCATGTGCCCGAGTACGAGGTGGCACTGCATGCCACCCAGGCGATGGTGCGCGAAATTGCCAAACGCTTCCCGGACGCCGAGCTGATGGACACCTGGACCTGGTTCCAGTCCGGGCTCAACACCGATGGCGCGCACAACCCGGTCACCAGCCGCCGTGTGGGCAAGGGCGAGATCCTCAGCCTCAACTGTTTCCCCATGATCGCCGGCTACTACACCGCGCTGGAGCGCACCTTGTTCCTTGACCACTGCCCGGACGAGTACCTGCGCCTGTGGCAGGCCAACGTCGAAGTGCACGAAGCCGGGCTGCAACTGGTGCGCCCAGGCATGCGCTGCAGCGATATCGCCCGCGAACTGAACGAGATCTTCCTGCGCCACGACCTGCTGCAGTACCGCACCTTCGGGTATGGCCATTCGTTCGGCACGCTCAGCCATTACTACGGCCGTGAGGCGGGGCTGGAGCTGCGCGAGGACATCGATACCGTGCTGGAGCCGGGCATGGTGGTGTCTATCGAGCCGATGATCATGCTGCCTGAAGGGCGACCAGGGGCGGGCGGTTATCGCGAGCATGACATCCTGATCGTCAACGACAACGGCGCCGAGAACATCACCAAGTTCCCGTATGGGCCGGAGCACAACATCATTCGCCAATAAGCATCGGCGTCGGCTGCTTCGCGGGCAAGCCCGCTCCTACGGGGATTTCACCGTTTTCGTAGGCGCGGGTTCACCCGCGAAAAGGCTGGCCCAGACAACAACAAGATCCCCGTATGACCACCAGACCCTGCCTCCAATTAAAAGAATCAGAGGGTACCCGTCATGTCCAGCACCACCCTTGACCCGTCCGCTATTGCCGGCCCCGCACACAACGCCGAACGCCAGGCGCTGCGCAAGGCCGCCCGGGCCAGCTTCATGGGCAACTTCGTCGAGTGGTTCGACTACGCTGCCTACGGCTATCTGGCCACCATCATTGCCGCCAACTTCTTCCCGCAAACTGACAAGACCACCGGTTTGCTGGCCACCTTCGCGGTATTCGCCCTGTCGTTCCTGGTACGCCCGCTGGGTGGCATCGTCTGGGGCCATTTCGGTGACCGACATGGTCGGCGCAACGCGCTGTCGTGGTCGATCCTGATCATGTCGGTATCCACCTTCTGCATCGGCTTGTTGCCGGGCTATGCGCAGATCGGGCTGTGGGCGCCGGCCTTGCTGTTGCTGATCCGCCTGGTACAGGGGTTTTCCGCCTCGGGTGAGTACGCCGGGGCCGCTGCGTTCCTGGCCGAGTACGCGCCGCCTGGGCGGCGTGGCTTGTACACCAGTATCGTGCCGGCCAGCACGGCGGCGGGGTTGTTGTTCGGTGCGGCGTTCGTTGCGGTGCTGCATGAGCTGCTCAGCAGTGAAGCCCTGCATGAGTGGGGCTGGCGCCTGCCGTTCCTGCTGGCGGCGCCGTTCGGCCTGGTAGGGCGCTATATCCGCATGAGCCTGCAGGACACGCCCAAGTTCCTGGAGATGGAGCAGCGCCTGGAAACCAAGGCCGGCATGGCCACGACGCCGCTGCGCGAACTGCTGGGCCAGCACCGGCGCAGTCTGGCGATCGGCATAGGTGTCACCTGCCTGAATGCGGTTGCGTTCTACCTGTTGCTCAGTTACATGCCGACCTACCTGTCCAGTGAAATGGGCATGAGCGAGCGGGATTCGTTCATCGCCTCGACGGTGTCGCTGGCCACCTATATCGGCTTGATCTTCCTGATGGGGCGGCTGTCCGACCAGTTTGGTCGCAAGACCATGCTGGTGGTGGCCTCGCTGTTGTTCCTGGGGTTGACCGTGCCGTTGTTTCGCCTGCTGGACGGCCAGCCGCTGCTGGTGATTCTGGCCATCCAGATCCTTTTCGGTGCGATGCTGGCGATGAATGACGGGACCTTGCCGTGCCTGCTGGCCGAAATCTTTCCGACCCGGGTGCGCTTCAGCGGGTTTGCCCTGAGCTTCAATGTGGCCAATTCGCTGTTTGGCGGGACTGCGCCGTTCATTGCCACCTGGTTGATTCAGGTGACGGGCAGCAAGCTTGCCCCGGCAGGCTACTTGCTGGCGGCAGCACTGGTGGCGCTGGTGGCCATGCTGATGTGTCGGGAGACGGCGCACGCGGCCCTTGAAGATTAGTTGACCTGCACTGGCCTCTTCGCGGGCAAGCCCGCGCCTGTAGGAGCGGGTTTACCTGCGAATACGGTGGCGGCGGCAACGGTGAGCGACGGGTGGAGATTGGCCAGCAGGCCCGGCCCTTTCGCGGGTGAACCCGCTCCTACCACGGCCTGTGTCGGACCACCGATGTGCGTGTAGGAACGGGCTTGCCCGCGAAGAGGCCAGCCAAGCCAGTACATGACCCCATTCAATGGAGAGAGGCCTGCCGCCGCTCCCCTAAAGGCGACAGCCCGAAGAACCGGCTGTAACTCTTGGAGAAATGCGCAGGCGAACTGAAGCCGCAAGCCAGCGCTACCTCACGGACTTGCACGTCACTGCGCAGCAGTAACTCCCGCGCCCGCGACAGCCGCAGCTCCAGGTAGTACTGGCTGGGCGTGCGCTGCAGGTACTTGTGGAACAGCCGCTCCAGTTGGCGCACGGTCACTTCGTTGAGGTTGGCCAGTTCCTCCAGCCCCAGCGGTTCCTCCAGATTGGCCTCCATGATCGCCACCACCTGGCTCAGTTTGGGCTGGGCGCTGCCGAGCAGGGTGCGCAGCGGCACACGCTGGCGCTCACGTTCACCGCGTACGCGGTCGCACAGCAACAGTTCGGCGGCCTTGGCCGCGATGTCCTGGCCGCTCGTGTCCCGGGCCACCAGTTGCAGCATCATGTCCATGGCCGCTACGCCGCCTGAGCAGGTGTAACGGTCGCGGTCCAGTTCGAACAGCTGGCTGGAGATCACGATACCGGGGAAGTGCGCCTGCAACGTCGGCAGGTCTTCCCAGTGGATGGTGCAGCGGTAACCCTTGAGCAATTCGGCCTTGGCCAGCAGGTAACTACCGGTGCAGATACCGCCCAGCGGCAAGCGCTGGCGGGCCAGTTGGCGCAACCAGTCGATCAGTGGGCGGTTGCTACGGCTTCGGTCGATCGGGTTGGCGCCGACCACCAGCAAGGCATCCAGCGCGGGGGCGTTGGCGATGTTGTAGTCGGGCAGTACGCGCATGCCGTTGCTGGCCACCACCGGCGCGTCGTCTGCGGCGATCAGCACACTGCGATACAGTGGCTTGCGCGCGGCCAGGTTGGCCATGCGCAGGGTCTCCACCGCCGACGCAAGGCCGATGGTGGTGAAATTGGGCAAAATCAGGAAGCCAAAGGTCTTTGCCGAACAACCCTTTACAATAGACGTCGATAGGTTTGCAGAAGCGGGGTGGACCATTGCGCTGTTCCTGTGCAAGCTGAGGCCTGGTTGGTCAGGGGCAGTGAGAAAGCAGAGCCTCGCGTGGTTCTTGTTGTTATGTGTCGTTGCGGGGTCGATCATACACCCCGGATGCAGCGGCCAGGAATGGCCCCGCCGTCTGGCAGGGCCGACAGTGATTGCACAGAGAAGGTGAGCGTCAGTGAACCCCGAAACCATGCTGGCGGGCTTGCCAGGCTATGCCATGGCCCCCGAAGCGATCCAGGTGCTGCCCGATGCCAGGGCTTACCGCGCCTGCCTGTTCGAGCGTATCCGTACGGCGACTCGGCGCATCGTTATCGTTGCGCTGTACCTGCAGGAGGACGAGGCCGGCCAGGAAGTGCTGGATGCCTTGTACCAGGCCAAGGCCGCGCGGCCGGGCCTGGAGATCACCATCGTGGTCGACTGGTTCCGCGCCAGGCGCGGGCTGCTGGGTGCCGGGCGTCAGCCGGGCAATGCCGCCTGGTATCAGGCCCAGCGCCAGTTGCGCGGGCTGGACATCGCGATCCATGGCGTGCCAGTGCAGACCCGCGAACTGTTCGGGGTGTTGCACCTCAAAGGCAGCATCATCGACGATTGCGTGATCTACACCGGCGCCAGTCTGAACAATGTCTACCTGCATCGTTTCGACCGCTATCGCCTGGATCGCTACCACCTGTTCCAGTCACCGGCACTGGCTGATGCCATGGTCGGCCTGGTTCAGCGTTTGCTGCACCATACCGCCACACCGCGCCTCGACCTGCCGACGCCACCTTCTACCCGCAGCTTGCGCGGTGACATTCGGCGCTTGCGCGCACGGCTGCGGCGCATGGCCTACGAGGTACCGGCCAGCGTGACGGGGCAGGGCTTGCAGGTGATCCCGCTGCTGGGTGTGGGCCGTGGCAATCCACTGAACCGGGCGCTGTGCGCCTTGCTGGCAGTGGCGCGCACGCAGATCATCATCAGTACGCCGTATTTCAACCCGCCGCAGGTCGTGATGCGCGAACTTGACCATGCCCTGGCGCGGGGGGTTGGGGTGGAGCTGATTGTCGGTGACCGCACCGCCAACGACTTCTACATCGCCCCTGGCGAACCGTTCAGTGCCAGTGGTGCATTGCCCTATCTGTACGAGGACAACCTGCGCGCCTTCGCCCACCGCCGCCACGCCGCGATTGCCAGCGGCCAGTTGCAAGTACGCATCTGGAACGATCCCGGGCATACCTTCCATGCCAAGGGCGTTTGGATCGACCAGCGTTATTCGCTGCTGACCGGCAACAACCTCAACCCGCGCGGGTTCAACCTGGACCTGGAGAACGGCCTGCTGATCGACGACCCGCAGGGTCAATGGCTGGCGCCACGGGAAGCGGAGTTGAGCGAGCTGCGGCGCTTTGCGCCGAGAATCGGCTCGGCAGAGGCGCTGGGGGCGAAGGCCGAACATCCCAAGCAAGTGCGCAAGTTTCTGCGTCGGCTGCGCTATAGCCGGCTGGAGCCGTTGATCAAACGGGTGCTCTGACGTCGCCTGGACGGGCCCTGTCGCCGGCAAGCCAGCGAAGGGCCAGAGTGATACGCACCGTGCATTGATGTCATTATGATATTGCTGCCCACGGCCCTTTTTCAGGGGCTGGTTTACAATGTGCAGGCAACCTTGCAAGGCCCCTCTGAACGTGATCACGATCGCATACAGTCGGGCCTTTTCCCGTTAACCAGACAGGCCAATGCGTATATGGCGTTAGATCCACCCACGATGCTGACTATTTCAGTCGCTTTGGCCGCTGCGGCCGCCTTGTACCTGGCGATTGAATGGCGCAGTGTGCGCGAAACTTCGTTGCTGTACTGGAGTGCGGGTTTCGCCACGATTACGGTTGGTAGCACCCTGGCATTGTTGCGCGGGGTCGGCTTGCTGTTCATCGGCATCTGGTTCGCCAATGGCTTGCTGGTGGTGGCCCACGTTTTTTTCCTGATCGGCGTGCTGCGCTTCACCCAGGAGCGCTTGTCACGCGCCTGGATGATGATTGTGGTGGTCTGGTTCGCCTTGCTGCTGCTGCCCGTTGGCCCGCAGTGGTCGAAGGTGATGCTGATGGTCAACTCGTTGTTGGTGGCCTCGCTGACGCTCAAGGCCAGCTTCCTGCTGCGGCCACATGGCAAATCGCTGAGCGTCGGGGCCGTGCAACTGCGCTATGTGTTGCTGATCCATGGGCTGTTCTATGTGGCCAAGGCGGTCATCGCTATCACGCCAGGCACACTGATTGACCTGGCGACCTTTGGCGGGCTGATCATTCAGGTTTCGCTGGTGGAAGGCGCGATGGCGATCATGTTGATTGCCTTGTCGATGACCGGCACCGTACGTTACCGGCGTGAAGAGCGCATTGCCCGGCTGGCAGCCCGTGACCCGCTGACTGCGCTGTACAACCGGCGTGCGCTGGAGGTGCGGGCGGGGCATTTCTTCAAGGACGTAAGCCCGGCGCAGCCCGGGGCATTGCTGTTGATCGACATCGACAACTTCAAACTGGTCAACGACCTGCACGGGCATATAGCCGGCGACCGATTGCTGATTGCCTTGAGCGAGATGATTCGTACGGCGCTGCCCGAGCGCTCGCTGGCGGCGCGGTTGGGCGGGGATGAGTTCGTCATCTTGCTGAGTGGCGCAAGTAGTGAACGGGTCATGGAACTGGGGAGTGGGCTGCGTGAGCAGTTCCAGCATTACGCCGACAAGACTGTGCCTACGCCCCAGGCGGTTACCTTGAGCATTGGTGCCAACGTGTTCGATCAGCCGCCGGCGAGCCTGGCGGCGTTGATCGAGCAGGGGGATGTGGCGCTGTACCAGTCCAAACGTGGGGGACGCGACAGCATTCGGTTTTTCGAGCGGGCGATGGTTGAACTCCGCCAGTGAGCGAGCCACCTGGGTGGCTGAGCTTTCATGAAACCCATGTGGGTGCTCCGTACAGGCGCACCCGTCACCCGGCCCCCGCCTTTGACGGGCATCCACGCCCGTCATCAGCAAAACAGCGTGGTCAGGTCGCCACCTGATAGCACGGCACATACTCCGCGCCACCGGGCAGCTTCATCCGGTGCTGGTCGACGAATGCCTGCAGCAGCCGGCCCAGCGGGTCCAGTACGGCGCTGTCGCCGTGGATCTGATACGGCCCGTGTTCCTCGATCAGGCGGATGCCTTTGTCCTTGACGTTGCCTGCGACAATGCCGGAAAACGCCCGGCGCAGGTTGGCCGCCAGTTCATGGGGCGGCAGCTCGCGGCGCAAGTCCAGTTCAGACATGGCCTGGTGGGTCGGGTCGAACGGTCGCTGGAAGCTCTCCTCGATCTTCAGCAGCCAGTTGAAGTGGAAGGCATCGTTGCGCTCGCGGCGGAACTGCTTGACCGCTTTGAGGCCGTCGACCATGTGCCGGGCGACCTCCGCCGGGTCGTCGATGATGATTTCGTACAGGCGATGGGCGGCTTCTCCCAGCGTGGCACCGACAAAAGCATGCAACTGTTGCAGATAAGGCTCGGCGCTGCGCGGGCCGGTGAGCACCACCGGGAACGGCAGGTCCTCGTTGTCCGGGTGCATGAGGATGCCCAGCAGGTAAAGGAACTCCTCCGCTGTGCCGGCACCGCCCGGGAAGATGATGATGCCGTGGCCGACACGCACGAAGGCCTCCAGGCGCTTCTCGATGTCTGGCAGGATCACCAGTTCGTTGACGATCGGGTTGGGCGCCTCGGCGGCGATGATGCCGGGCTCGGTCAGGCCCAGGTAGCGGCTGCCATGCATGCGTTGCTTGGCGTGGGCGATGGTGGCGCCCTTCATCGGGCCTTTCATCACGCCTGGGCCGCAGCCGGTGCAGACATCCAGCTTGCGCAGGCCCAGTTCGTGGCCGACCTTCTTGGTGTATTGGTATTCCTCGGTGCTGATCGAGTGGCCGCCCCAACACACCACCATCTTCGGCTCCACGCCCGGGCGCAAGGTGCGCGCGTTGCGCAGCAGGTGGAAAACGTAATCGGTGATGCCCTGGGAGCTTTCCAGATCGATGCGCTGGCTGGCCAGCTCGCTTTCGGTGTAAACGATGTCGCGCAAGGCGCTGAACAGCATTTCACGGGTGCTGGCGATCATTTCGCCATCGACGAAGGCGTCGGCTGGGGCGTTCAGCAGCTCCAGGCGTACGCCGCGGTCCTGTTGGTGGATACGCACCTCGAAGTCCTTGTAGGCCTCAAGGATGGTCTTGGCATTGTCGACATGGGCGCCAGTGTTGAGGATTGCCAGGGCGCACTGGCGGAACAGTGTGTAAAGGCTGCCGGTACCGACTTCACTCAGTTGCTGCACTTCACGTTGTGACAGCGTCTCCAGGCTGCCTTTGGGGCTGACGGATGCATTGATGACATGGCGTTGAGGCATCTAAGTCTTTCCTGTGCGGGTAAAACATCCTTCTTTGGCACCACCATACCGAGAAATGTGGACGGCAACGAGGGGGGCTGTGAAAAACCTTGAGACCGGGTGGCCTGCTTCGCGGGTAAACCCGCTCCTATGTATGGACTCGCCCACACTGTCTAGCTGCTTTTTGAACATAGGAACCCGGTTGCATCTATGTATCAGGCCTATTCGAGGAAGCTTTTTGCTTCTGGCCAACATCGTGGTGAGCTCGCAGTGTGCCGTTTACATTGAGGCCACTATCAGGCCTGTAGGAGCGGAGGCATCGGTCTGCGACGGTCTTACCTAGGGTCAATGTTCACTAGCAGGGGTTGGAGCGCCTAGCGCCCCGGTGGCATTACCCGGTTGGTCAGAGGCTCATAGCCGCCTCCGGTTTTTCGTTCGGTTTGCGTTGGTAAACCTGATCGCTCTGTAACAGGGCCCAGATAATCCGCAGATTTCGATTAGCCAGCCTGATCGCCGCCTCCTTGCGCCCAAGGCGGGATAGCCAGCGCAAGAGGCGGCGATCATCTGGCTGATCGGAATCAGGCCTTAGCTGGCTCAAGACGGCATGCGCGCCCTGGATCATCAGGCTGCGTATGTAGCCGTCACCGCGCTTGCTCATCTTGCCCAATCTGATTTTGTTTCCGCTGCTGTGCTGATCGGGCACGATACCGAAGAAGGCGGAATACATTCGGCCACTGGCGAAGCGGCTGGGGTCGGTCTGTTTCGCCACGATCGCCGTGGCAATGATAGGGCCGACGCCGCGAATGGTGATCAGTCGCTGAGCGACTTTATCCTCTTGGGCAGTCGCTTCGAGCCGGCGGCTCAGCGCCGCTATGCGTTCACCTAGAGACAACCAGTCCATCAGCAACTCATCGAGCAACTCGCGCAACAGGTCGGGCAGAGGCAAGGAAGCATCCTCAAGCGCCTGAGGCACATGCTTATTGATCGCGGCATCGCCCTGGGGCATGGATACGCCATGCTCAAGTAGCAAACCACGGATCTGATTACCCAGCGCGGTATGTCGCTTGATGTTACCGCGCCGGATACGGTGCAGCGCTTGAATAGCCAGTGCTGTGGTGCTCTTGATCGGTATCGAAGCGATGCTCGTATCGCGACCGGCACGCAAAATGGCATAGCAGTCGTTACGATCGTTCTTAGCACCGCTGCGATGTTCGGCGACACGTTGCGCCGGCAGGATGCGAACCGGATTACCTTTGGTCTGCAGCAGCCTGGCCCAGGCTTGTGCACCTGGACCGCATTCCATCAAGACGGCCACGGTCGTTGGCAGCCTGAGCAGGAAATCATGGAACGCTTGGCGGGATTTGATGCGATCTTCGTAGATCACCCGACCAGTAGCGTCCTCGCCTGCTAATTGGAAGACCTGTTTGGCCAGGTCTACGCAGATGGTTGTGCAAAGCTCCACATCAGTGGAAGACAGGGAATCTTGTTTCGAACTATGCTTTTTCATGGTCTCGCCCTCGCTGCCGTTGGCTTCTTTGAACACCACCGTGGCACTGTGATGCCTCGGCGGGGGCGAGTCCATCGATTACAGGGGCCTTGCCGTCTTCAAGGCAGCACCCACCTGTAGGAGCGGGTTTACCCGCGAAGCCGCCAACCCGGTCTCGAATCAGCCCAACAGCTTCTGCACCCCCAGGGTAATCGCCAGCCCCCCGCCAACCAGCCACAGGTTCAGAATCGCCCCGGTGGCCAGCGCCCGTGGCCCAGCCTGGCGAATCTGGCTGAAGCGCGTTTCCATTCCCAGCGCGGTCATGGCCATGGTCAAGGCAAAGGTGTCCAGGCTGTTCACTGCCTGGGTCACGCTGCCAGGCAGTACGTGCAGCGAATTCACCAGGACCAGTGCCAGGAAGCCGAAAGCGAACCAGGGCATGGCAATGCGCCCGTTGCCCTGCGCCTGGCCAGCCTTGCGCGAACGGCTGATCCACAGGCCCACCACCAGCAGTACCGGTACCAACAGCATGACCCGGGTCATCTTGACGATGGTGGCGACATGCGTGGCTTCGGGGCTGACATTGCTGGCCGCGCCTACCACCTGCGCCACTTCGTGGACAGTGCCGCCCAGCAACAGCCCGGCGCCCATGGTATCCAGATGCAGCCAGCCGGCATTGATCGCCAGTGGGTAAAGGAACATGGACAAGGTACCGAACAGCACCACGCTTCCGACTGCCATGGCGCTTTTATGGGGGGCGCTGCGCAGCGCCGATTCGAATGCCAGCACGGCGGCCGCGCCGCAGATGGCGCTACCCGCGGCGGTCAGCAAGGCGGTATCGCGGTCGAGCTTGAACACTTTCATGCCACACCACAGGCCGATCAGCAGGGTACTGGTGACGACCAGCACCGACACGACAAGCCCCGACCAGCCGACTTCGGCAATTTCCTGCAGGCTTACCCGCAAACCAAAGAACGCCACGGCAATGCGCAACAGGCCGCGAGCGGAAAAATTGATACCGGCTGCCCAGCTTGCCGGTACGCCGTCACGCAGCGCGTTGCCATACAAGGCACCTGCGACAATACCCACGATC
Organism: Pseudomonas sp. BP6; assembly: GCF_017875935.1. Classification (NCBI taxonomy): domain Bacteria; kingdom Pseudomonadati; phylum Pseudomonadota; class Gammaproteobacteria; order Pseudomonadales; family Pseudomonadaceae; genus Pseudomonas; species Pseudomonas sp. BP6. The sequence continues at coordinate 2,980,202 of NZ_JAGINI010000001.1, read as the reverse complement.
AGCGGGCTGATGCCCAGGTTGGCGATAGCGGGCATGGCCGCCAGTTGCGTGACTGCGACCGCGAACAGCGCGACGAACAGGATGCCATTGAGCCGCCCTCGGGTGGAGAGGGTAGGGGCAAAGGCGGGGTTGGACGGAACCGTGGCCATGTGAGTCCTCCGGAAAAGGTGTTTCGACAAGGCCTACGTTAATCTGGTTATAAGCTTATAAAAAATCGTAATTTAGGATGGCAAATATCCGCTTAGCTGATATTTTTGAATCATGACCCCAGAACAGCTGATAACATTCGCCACGGTTGCCGAGCACGGCAACATCAGCCATGCGGCTCAAGCCCTGCACCTGTCGCAGCCGGCAGTGTCCGGCCAGCTCAAGCTCTTGCAAGAGGCGTTTGGCGAACCCCTTTACCAACGCGCCGGCCGCGGTGTGCGGCTGACAGCGGCCGGTGATCAGTTGCTGGCGCATGCCGAGCGCCTGCGCGAAACCTTCCGCCAGGCCAAGGCGCTGCGCGAGGCCATGCGCGGGCTGGAGCGCGGCACATTGCGTGTTGGCGCCAGTACCACACCCGCCAGTTACCTGCTGCCTTACCTGATCGCCGATTTTCACGGGCGTTATCCGGATGTGCTGGTCAGCACCTCGCATGGCAACACGGCGGAGATCGTCGCCGCTCTGGACAGTGTCGATATCGCCCTGATCGAGGGGCCGCCCGGGCAGGAGTTGCCGTTGGGTACGCAAGTGACGCCGTGGCGCGAGGACGAGATCGTGGCGATTGTGCCCCGTGTGCACCCCCTGGCAGGCAGTGGCCCGCAGACGCTGGCGGAACTCGGCGCCTACCCGTTGGTGCTGCGTGAAAGCGGCTCGGGTGTGCGGCAGATCGTCGAGCGGGCGTTTGCTCGTGATGGCGTGGCGATGCGTGTGGCGCTGGAGATCGCGGGCGTTGAAGGGGTAAAAGAGGCGGTCCGCGCCGGGATGGGGGTTGGCTTTGTGTCGGCGATGTCCATTCGTCATGAGGATGGGGCGCTGCACCGGTTGCAGGTTGCGCCGCAGGCGCTGGTGCGGCGTTTCTCCATTCTGTTGCCGCATGGGGCTACGCCTTCGCGGGCTGCCTCGCGGTTTCTTGAATTATGTGTTGCCATGCAAGAGGTGGGTTGATTGTAAAGGTCTCTTCGCGGGCGCGATCCAAAACGTTTTGCAATAAAAAACAAGGAGTGTTGACATCTGGCATAGTGATATTGGTACAGAGACGTTCTGTGGGCTTGTATGCTTTGCAAGGCAGCCTTCGGTATCAAGTTAGCAACGGAGCCCCGGATGGATTTTTCTGCCCACAAAGGCACCACGTCGATCAGCCTCGTGCGGGACGCACTTCAAGGAGCAGAACTGCGTGGCCTGGATGTTTCGACTGTACTCCGCCACGCACATATTGATCCGCTGTTGCTGGCCCAAAACTATGCCAGGGTACCTGCTGGTACGTTCTCCAGATTGTGGATTGCGTTAGCGGATTTGCTCGACGATGAGTTTTTTGCGGCAGACAGTCACCCCCTCCGCAGAGGTAGCTTCAAGCTGATGGCTCAGTTGGCCCTCGGCTGCGACACCCTTGGACAGGCGCTCAAACGGATTCTGGCGTTTCTCAGGACTGCCCTTGATGACATCTACGGGGCGGTGGAATGCGAGGGAGAGCATGCTGCAATTATCATTCATGATCATGGTGAGTTGCGAAGGGTGTTTTGTTACGGTGCCTGGCTGGTGCTCGTGCACGGCCTGCTTTGCTGGCTGTGCGACCGGCGCATCCCTATTTTGAAGTTATCGATGCGTCCTCCTCGGCCGGTGGACGACAGCGACTATCGAATGCGCTTTTGTGAGGAAATCGAGTGGAGGGCCGATAGAACCACCGCTGTTTTCGAGAAGAGCTTTCTGGAGTACAAGGTTTGCCAAACACCTGGTTCTCTTCCTGCCTTTTTAAAAGGAACGCCAAGTAACTTCCTTGTGAAATACCGTAACGACGACAGTACGAGCATTATGATCCGGCGGCGATTGAAACTGCTCTCTCCCCACACCTGGCCTGAACTCGATGAGCTCGCACGCGACTTGAGCATGTCCAGTTCCACCCTGCAACGAAGGCTCTATGCTGAGGGTTTCACCTACCAACGGCTCAAAGACAATCTCAGGCGGGATATTTCCATCAGTCTGCTGTGCCTGGCAGGTATGACAGTGGATGGCGTTGCGTCAGAGGTTGGCTTCATTGAGACCAGTGCGTTCCACCGGGCATTCAAGAAATGGACGGGTGTCACCCCTGGTGCTTACAGACGCTCGTTGCGTAGCCATCGAGGGAACTAGTCCTCTGCGCGTGGGCTGATCACACTCAATCTGAAGCCATCGGGCTTCCAAAACTGCCCGTTCCGGTCAAGCAGAATGATGCCATTGGGCATGGTTGGCGCTTGCCATAAGGCCTACGATTTTCCTCGGGCGCCGTCTAGTTGGTGCCTCTCAACTCTCCCGACTCACACCCGGAACCATGCGTACCTGTGCGTGTGGTCGAGTTGTGCCAGATCGCTATACGTATGTGGACTTCAAAAACACAAAAATAAGATTGAAGGAGACACGGTATGAGTTCTTTGAATATGTACACGTTGACCGAAGAGTCGAAGTTCAACCGCTTTCATGGAATTATTCTGTTCTGGTGCGTGTTGATTCTGATTATCGATGGTTACGACTTGGCAGTGGTGGGGGCTGCCCTGCCAGCCATCATGGCCGATATGCAAATTGACGCAACCAGCGCCGGGGTAATGGCTGGCTCAGCATTGTTTGGGACAATGCTGGGCGCCATTTTTTTAGGCACATTGGCAGATCGAATTGGCCGGCCGAAAATGATCGCGATGTGTGTAGCGCTGTTCAGCGTTTTCACCGCTGCGGCAGGGTTCACTGACAGCCCGCTGACCTTCAGTATCATGCGCTTTATCGCCGGCTTGGGAATCGGCGGTGTGTTGCCCATCTGTACGGCGCAGATGGGTGAGTTCTCACCCTTGAAAGTTCGCACCCGGCTGGTGACCATCGTTTTCGCAGGCTATTCGGTGGGGGGGATTCTGGTAGCGCTTACGGGTAAACAACTGATCGAAAGCTACGGTTGGCAATACGTGTTTTACGTGGCAGTCCTGCCAGTGGTTTTGATTCCTTTCATTCTCAAGACAATGCCCGACTCTATCGGCTTTATGTTGAAGCAGGGTCGACAAGACGAGTTGAAAGTCATCGCGCGTCGCCTTCGTCCTGACCTTGTGATCAAGGATGACACGCAGCTCGTTGGCAATCCGCAGATTATCTCTGCTCAAGACAAGCCGGTACGAAGCCTTTTCCTGGAAGGCCGTGGATACAGCACGGTCATGATCTGGATGGCATTCATGACCGGGCTGTTCATGGTGTATGCACTCAATTCGTGGCTCACCAAGTTGATGGCCATGGCGGGCTTCAGCCTCGGTTCAGCCCTGAATTTCGTCATCGTGTTCAACCTCGGTTCGATCTTCGGTGCAATTCTGGGTGGATGGCTTAGCGACAAATTCAGCATCAAGCACGTCTTGGTGGTGTTCTATGTAGTGGGCGCGGTCGCACTCACCTTGCTGGGATATACCCGCTCTACCGAACTGCTCTTTGTCGTCGTGTTCATCGTGGGTGCCTCGACCCTTGGCACCCAGCTTCTGGCCTATGCATACGCCGGCGATTTCTATCCCTCCACCATCCGCTCGACTGGTGTCGGTTTTGCATCGGGGGTCGGTCGCGTCGGGGCGATTGTCGCACCTGTTTTGATTGGTGCCTTGGTGTCGATGGCGTTGCCGCTGGAGCAGAACTTCATGGCAATCGCGCTCGCCGGCCTGATAGGGGCTGTTGCAGTGACCATGATCAATCAGTCTCGCTCGGACTCGGCTGTAGTGAGGAAGAAGGCCACGGTTGCCCACGAGCTGACCTGACCGTAATTCTGAGAGACAGGTTCCACGTATGCTTATTGATCGTTTGCGCAAATCACCGGTAGGTTCGGACGAAACAGCCCGTTTGATCGACTGGGCAATTGTCTCACGTCGGAGCATCAGGTCGTTCCTCCCAACCCCAGTTCCGCTAGAGGAAATCGAAGCGATGCTGAACGTTGCTCGCTTTAGCGCAACAGGCGTCAACCTGCAGCCCTGGAACGTGCATGTTGTTACCGGTGATACGAAGGCACGGTTGTCCGCAGCACTTGCTGAGGTTGATGACCATCCGGCTGATGACCAACGCTTTTCTGATCCCTACGCGTATTACCCCAGGGAGTGGACGTCTCCCTACATCGAACGGCGCAGGGAGGTAGGGTGGGGGCTCTATAGCCTGTTGGGCATCAGTCGAAGCGATAAACAAAGGATGCACGAGCAACACGGCCGGAATTATCGCTTCTTCGGGGCGCCTGTTGGCCTGTTCTTCACGATTGACCGCGTGCTCCAGGAAGGGAGCCTGCTGGACTATGGCATGTTCCTGCAAAGCCTCATGATTGCCGCACGGGGAAGAGGCTTGCACACCTGCCCGCAGGCAGCATTCCTTAAATATCACAGCATCATCACTGAAATGCTGGAAATACCGAAGAGCCAAATGCTCGTCTGTGGGATGAGCTTGGGTTACGCCGATGATGGCAGCATTGAGAACACGTTAGTTACTGGCCGTGAACCCGTGCGTGCATTCACTACCTTTCACTCAGAATAAAAACCTGGCGTCCGCCCTGTCCAGGTTTGGCTTCGGGCAGGGTGATGTTGTTTCGATCATTCCGCTAAAGCGGGCCTTAACCCATTTGTAGGACTGGCATTGCATGGGGCGCTTCGCTGCGGTCCATGCTCAAGCACACAACAAGAACAAGGTGCCTGTGATGTCTATTGCTTTTAAAAAAACGTTGGCTTGTTCAGCAGCACTGCTGGTCGCGCCTTATGCTTCTGCCGCGTTCGTGGAAGACTTCAAAGGCAGTCTTGAACTCCGTAACTTCTACTACAATCGCGATTTTCGCAATGACGGTGCCACTCAATCCAAGCGCGATGAGTGGGCGCAAGGCTTTATTTTGAACCTGCAGTCCGGTTTTACAGAAGGACCGGTGGGCTTCGGTATTGATGCGATGGGCTTGCTGGGGGTGAAGCTTGATTCCAGCCCGGACAGAACAGGATCAGGGCTGCTGGCCTACGATTCCGACAGGAATGTTGAGGATGAATACGGCAAGTTCGTGGCCACCGCCAAAGCAAGGATGGGCAAGACGGAATTGAGGATAGGGGGAGTAAACCCTCTGATGCCGCTACTCTGGAGTAATAATAGCCGCCTACTGCCTCAGATCTTTCGCGGTGGCTCGCTGACCGTCAACGACATCGATAAATTGACGGTAACGGCTACAAGGGTCAACGCAGTGAAGCAGCGTAATTCCACCGATTTCGAATCACTCACAGCATTTGGCTATGCCCCGGTTGAGGCAGATCACTACAACTACCTGGCATTTGACTTCAAGCCTGCGAAGGACATGACCTTCAGTTTGCACGCCGCTGAACTTGAAGATCTCTACAAGTCCTACTTCGCCGGCATTAAAGTCATCAAGCCGTTGTTGGAAGGCAATGTGATCGCGGATGTTCGCGTGTTCGATGCCAGCGAGACGGGCGCCAAAAAGCTGGGTGAGGTGGACAACAGAACGCTGAGTAGCTACTTCGCCTACAGCATCAAGGGGCACACCATCGGCGGCGGTTACCAGAAGGCTTGGGGCGACACCTCGTTTGCGTTCGTAAACGGCGCGGATACCTATCTGTTCGGCGAATCGCTGGTCAGTACATTCACTGCCCCTAACGAGCGAGTGTGGTTTGCGAGGTACGACTTTGATTTCGCCGCTTTGGGTGTACCGGGCTTGCTGTTCACCACCCGGTACATGAAAGGTGATGATGTCGATCCTGATCTGCTGACGAGCCGCCAAGCCGCTTCACTCCGCCTCAACGGGGAGGAGGGCAAAGAATGGGAGCGGGTCACTGATATTTCTTATGTCATTCAGAGTGGGCCGGCGAAGGGTGTTTCGTTCCAGTGGCGTAACTCCACGAACCGCTCGACCTACGCTGACAGCGCTAATGAAAATCGCTTGATCATGCGCTACACCTTCAACTTCTAAATAGCGAAATGGGCCGGCCCTCTGGAGCCGGCCCTTTGTTATTCGCCCCGGAAATCTCCTACCAGATTAAGGGGAGTGCGTGGGCATTCGGATTCGCCCATGGCCGCAAACGTTCCGGTGAGGGCAATGTTGGAAAGGTCACGCGCGTTGAGGTGCTTGGGCATGCCTTGACGGGGGCGCCGACTGGACGATCCATCCTGGATTGCTCGCAAGGCAGTGCGCCATTGTTCTTAGGCGCAAGCGAAGGAGGCGGCTATGGTTCAAGAAATCCCGATACGCCAGTGTTTAGTGTTATGGTATAACATCATTTGCCATAAGGCAGACGCAGATCTTGCCTTCTTCATCTGTGCGCCAATACACACTCAACCCCGCGTCAGGAACCTCCATGCGATTCACCCCAGCCTCGTTCGCCATCTTCACGGCAATGTTCACACCTGAAATCCTCGCCGAACAGACCGGTACCTCCACCATCGTCCTCGGTGAAGTGAATATCACCCAAACGGCCGGTACAGCCTTGAGCACTGAAAACGTGCTTACGTCGGTCGACGTCCTGGGCGGCGACCAGGTGCGAGACAAAAATGTGATGAACAGCTGGCAGTTGTTGGGGCAGATGCCGGGCATCCAGCTGACTGAAACGGGGCAAGGTGCCGAATCAGGCAAGGTCACTTTTCGCGCGTTCAATGGTGAGGGCTACATCAACGGCATCAAGACCCTGATCGACGGTGTGCCGAGCAACGTCAACAGTGGCAACCAGCGCTTCATCGATATGATCTTCCCGCTGGACATCGAGTACATCGAGGTGGTGCGCGGTACCAACGATCCGCGCTATGGGCTGCACAATATCGGCGGCAACATCAACTTCGCGACCCGCCAGGGGGGGAACTATGTCGATAGCCGTGTGACTTACGGCAGCTTCGATACGCGCGAAGTGCAGTTGGCGGTCGGGCACGAGGAGGGGAATTTCGCCCAGAACTATATCCTCGCCAAGCAAGACAGCAACGGTTACCGCGACCACAGCGAATCCAACAAATACACGCTCGGCGGCAAGTGGTTCGTCAGCAACGACGAACAAGACTTCCGTGTCGGCCTGATCGCTCGCCTGTACCACCACCAGGCCCAAGAGTCAGGCTTCCTCACCCGCGAGCAACTGCACGCCAGCCGTACCCAATCGCCGGCCAAGAACGCCAATGATGGTGACGACCGTGACATGAAGCAGTTGAGCCTGCACGCCGACTGGCAGCTTGACGATGACCTGAGCCTGAGCAGCAAGCTGTACTACAACAGCTACAACGATGATCGAACCATCACGTTCACCGATTACCAGCCCGGCAACGCGCCACGCCAGCGTCGGCAGTGGGATGAACAGCAGCGAGGGATGCTCAGCAACCTGACCTGGCGCGCTAACGATCTACTGACGCTGGATGGCGGCATCAACTACGAGGAGCAGGACAACCAGTACCGTCGCCTGCGCTACAACTACGGGATCCCGACTGATTTCGACGCCACGCCGGCACGTGTGCAGAACGACGACACTTACACCCTGCGCAATATTGGCGGTTATGTGCAGGCGGTCATTCAGCCGACCGACGCGCTGAAGATCATTCCTGCCATGCGCGTCGACAAGTTTTCGGGTAACAGCGAGACGCTCGGCGGCGTCAAGGCATCCCTGCAGGATTATGGCTGGATCCGCCAGCCGAAGCTGAGCGTAATTTACAGCCTCACGCCGGAGATCGACCTTTACGCCAACTGGGGGCGTACTTTCCAGATTCTTACGGGCTCTGGCGGGCCAGCTTATCGGGTGCCTGGGCAAGTCTCGTACGACCCGTCGATCAACACCGGCAAGGAAGTGGGCATCAAGTTTCAGCCATTCCCGGGCGCTCAGGCGCGGGTTGCGCTTTGGCAGCAGGACGCGACCGATGAAGTCGCGAACATGCCCAGCACTGGCACCACGGTCGGTCTTGGCGAAACACGCCGGCGTGGTGTGGACATGCAGATCAGTGCTCAGCTGGACGATCAATGGACGGTTTGGGCGTCCCACGCGATCCAGGAGGCCAAGGTGGTCAAGGCCTACGCTGCAAACGGCCAGTCATTGTCGGGAAAAGAGGTATTTTCCACTCCGCGCTACATCAGCAATGTGGGTGTCGACTACCGGTACAATGATGACTGGAAATTCGGTGCGCAGGGGCGGGCGCAGGGCAGCTACTACATCGACGAGTTGAACGAGCAGGGCAAGTACGGCGGTTTTGTGGTCGTGGACGCCAGTGTCAGTTACCGCATCACCTCGTCGACCAGCGTCGACCTGCAGGTGAAAAACCTGTTTGACCGTGAATACGAATACGTCTGGTACGACAACTTCTTCTGGGGAGGCAACGACCAGGCGATGTTCTCGCCAGCACCAGGCCGTTCAGCGTTCGTGTCGATAAACATGAGCCTTTGACAGGGCGGGTGCATTGGCAAGGAGCCTCTTGAGGGCGACACATATCGCCTTCAAGAGGTCTACGGGATCAACAGGCCAGTGCAGCCTAAGCCACTGCTGCCAACTTGGCGCTGGTCTGCCGACGACGGTAGGCACTGTCACGGCTCGCCAGCCACCAGTACAGCGGCGAGGTGATCGCCAACCCTACCAGCCACGACAGGTCAGCCCCGTTTATGTGCTCGGAAATCGGCCCGACGTACAGCGGGGTGTTCATGAACGGTATCTGCACCACGATACCCACAGCGTAGGCGATCAGTGCCTGCGGGTTGTAGCGCCCGTAGATCCCACCATCGACCTGGAAGATCGACTGGATGTCGTAGTCTCCTTTGTGAATGGCGTAGAAGTCGATCAGGTTGATCGCCGTCCACGGTACCAGCACCACCAGCAGTACCAGCACCATGTCAACGAAGTGGCCGATGAAGTCTGCCGAAGCGAAAACCGCTACCACGCAACAGGCCGACAGCACGATCAGCGACAGCACTGCCCGGCTTTTGGCGGTGGGGATCCAGCGGTAGGCGAACGTTTGCACCAGGGTGATGATCGACAGCACCGCACCATACAGGTTGAGGGCGTTATGGCTGATCACGCTGAGCAGGAACAGCACCAGCATGATCGGGCCGAGCGTGCCGGTGGCCAGCTTTACCGCATCCATGGTGTCCATGCCGGCTGGAATCGCCAGCACGGCTACGGCGCCGAAGATGAACGACAGGCTTGAACCCAGGGCCGAGCCCAGGTAGGTGGTCCAGAAGGTCGAGCTGACTTTTACATCTGCCGGCAGGTAGCGCGAGTAGTCCGACACATAGGGCGCAAAGGCGATTTGCCACAACGCCGCCAGCGACACGGTGGCCAGCCAGCCGGCCAGGTTGAAGCTGCCACGGGTAAGGAAATCGTCGCTCTGCACATGGGTGAAGATGTAGCCGAAACCGACCACGATACCGATGCCCAGTACCCAGGTGCCAATGCGATTGAGCACGTGGATGAAACGGTAGCCGATGATGCCGATGATGCCTGAGCCCAGCGCACCGATGACGATGCCCACCGGTACCGGAACGGCGTCGACCACGCCATGCAGTGACTTGCCGGCAAGGACGATGTTGGAAGCGAAGAAGCCGATGTACATGACACCGGCGATCACCACCACCAGCAGCGCGCCGAGGGTGCCGAACTGGGCGCGGCTCTGGATCATCTGCGGAATGCCCATTTGCGGGCCCTGGGCTGAGTGAAGGGCCATCAGCACCCCGCCGACCAGGTGGCCGACAAGGATGGCGACGATGCCCCATACCAGGTTCAGGTGGAACAGTTGCACGCCCAGCGCGCCGGTGACGATGGGCAACGGCGCGATGTTGCCGCCGAACCAGAGCGTGAACAGATCCCTTACCTTTCCATGGCGGTCTTGCGGGGGCACGTAGCCGATCGTGTGTTTTTCTATCAGGGGTGCCGAATTGGCTGCACTGGTCATGACTGACTCCAAGGCAAGGTAGGGCATTGGGAACTGCCCGGGGGCGTGCCGGCGGTGGGCGACGCGTTCTTGTTGGAGCGATGATGAGGGGCGCGGGGATAACGAGAAATTAGTAAATATGTACCCATAAGCGTTAAAAAAACTAAGGCTGACAAAAGCTTAAGCGGGTGACGGTAGCAAGGAGAGTGCCAGCTGGCTGAAGGCCTTGGGGTAGAGGGGCGGCGGGTTGGCAACCGGATCACGGTGGGCTGGGTTGGTGCGATGTGCGCGTTTTCAGGGCAGATGAAAGGTTGCCTGTGCCGGCCTCTTCGCGGGTAAACCCGCTCCTACAGCAGGAGCGGGTTTACCCGCGAAGGGGCCGGCACAAGAGGAAACAGCTACATGGGTAACAACCGATCCTGAAGCACTTCCTTCATCACCAAGGTCGAGCTCAAGCGTTTCACATTGGGAATACTGGTCAGGTGCTCGTCATACAGCTTCTGGAACGCTGGCAGGTCCTTGGCTACCACATGCAGCAGGTAATCCGGGTCGCCAAACAGCCGCTGCGCTTCGACAATCTGCGGGATCTGCGCCAGTGCCGTTTCAAAGTCCGCCACCGGCTGGCGGGTCACCTCGCGTAGCGTCACGAATACCAGCGCGGCAAAGTTCAGCCCAAGGGCGCTAGGTGCCAGCCGTGCGTGATAGCCCAGAATGGCTCCGGACTCTTCCAGTGTCTTCAAACGCCGATGGCAGGGTGACAGGCTGAGCCCTACACGGTCAGCCAGTTCGGTTACCGACAGCCGCCCGTCTTTTTGCAGCTCGGCAAGGATTTTTCGATCAGTTCTATCCATTGGGAAGAATCTTCCAATTCATGAATGCTAAGGGGAAATATACGAAAGAAAATCCCCGAGCGAAATCCGTAATCTTTCGACATCCCAATGCAGTAGATAAGGAAGATTCAAGTGGCTATCAGTGTGCTGACGGCGTTCTGGGCTGTGTCGATGCTGTTCGTGATGACCCCGGGTGCAGACTGGGCCTATGCCATCTCTGCAGGTATGCGCGGTCGCTGGGTGATGCCTGCGGTGGCGGGGATGTTGTCGGGGCACTTCCTGGCCACGCTGGTGGTGGCGGCCGGGGTTGGCAGCCTGCTGGCTGGTCACCCGTTGGCGCTGACCTTGCTGACCCTGGCGGGGTGCACCTATTTGCTGTGGCTGGGCGGCAACCTGTTGCTCAGCCCGGCATTGCCGGCGGCCGGGCAGGGTGGCGTGGGGGAGTCGGGCTCGCGCTGGGCGTTGAAGGGTTTTTGCGTCAGCGGCCTGAACCCCAAGGTATTCCTGCTGTTCCTGGCCCTGCTGCCGCAGTTCACCGACCCGCAGTCGAGCTGGCCCGTACCGTTGCAGATCTTGTTGCTGGGGCTGGTCCACCTGTGCAGTTCGCTGGTGATCTACACGCTGGTCGGCTATGGCGCCAAAGCTGTGCTCAGCACCCGGCCGGGAGCGGCAAAGCTGGTCGGGCGGGTGTCGGGGATGGCGATGATTACCGTGGCTCTGGGCTTGATAGCCGGGCAAATGACCTGATTTGCCGGTTCAGAATGACTTCAGATACACTCGCTGCACCCTAATGCACAACCAGGAAGTGCCCATGCCCGAAACCACGCAACTGCTCATGTTCGCCTTGATTTGCCTCGGCATGGTCCTGACCCCAGGGCCGAACATGATCTACCTGATTTCCCGCTCGATCTGCCAGGGCCGCCAAGCCGGGTTGATTTCGCTTGGCGGTGTGGCTCTAGGCTTCGTCATCTACATGTTCTGCGCGGCAATGGGCATCACAGCGCTGGTGATGGCGGTACCCTTTGCCTACGACGCGCTGCGTATCGGTGGCGCGCTGTACTTGTTGTACCTGGCCTGGCAGGCGCTGCGGCCGGGTGGCCGTTCGCCGTTTCAGCTCCGTGAGCTGCCCGCCGACAGCCCGCGGCGGCTATTCACCATGGGGTTTGCCACCAGCCTGCTCAACCCCAAGATTGCCGTCATGTACCTGTCGCTTATGCCGCAATTCATCGAGCCGGGCCACGGCAGCGTGCTGTTGCAGTCGCTGGTGCTGGGTTCGACGCAGATCGCCATCAGCGTTACGGTCAACGCGCTGATTGCGATCATGGCCGGTTCCATCGCCGTGTTCCTGGCTGGCAGACCGCTGTGGCAACAGGTTCAGCGTTGGTTGATGGGAACGGTGCTGGCGGGGCTGGCGGTGCGCATGCTGTCAGAAGGGCGCCGTTGATCACCTATTGCGATGCAAGGTATCAGTGGCCGAGTACTTTCCCGAGCATCTGGCACACCTGTTCTGCCGAGTAGGGTTTGGCCAGAAAGGTGAACCCTTGGTGCCCACCTTCGGCAATCGCCTCGCTGTACCCCGAAGTAAGGATCACCGGCAACTGCGGGCGCTGGCGGCGAAGTTCGCGGGCCAGCGCCAGGCCACCCAAGCCGGGCATGACCACATCGGAAAACACCGCATCAAAATCACCTGCGGGGCTGGTCAACTGCGCCAGCGCCTCTTCCGTTGAGCGCGCATAGCTGACCCGGTAGCCGTGGTCCTCGAGGAACTGAGCCGTGAAGCTGCCCAGGTCGGGGTTGTCTTCTACCACCAGTATTCGTTGCCGCTCGCCCTGTACCTGCGCCTGGCTGCCGGCCGAGGCGTCTTCGGGCAAGGCCGCAGGTGAGTCCTCCTGCGGCAGGTACAGGGTAAAGGTGGTGCCCTGACCGGGGATGCTGTTCACCTGTACATCGCCCCCGGATTGCTTGGCGAAACCGAACACCTGCGACAACCCGAGCCCGGTACCTTCACCCGGGGCCTTGGTAGTGAAGAAAGGGTCGAAGATGCGCTCCATCAACTCGCTGGCAATACCGACCCCGTTGTCGCTCACCGATATCGCCGCGAATGGGCCTGGCAGTGGAGGCTGACCGCGCAAGGCCGGCAGGCACTGGTCGGCCTGCAGACGCAGCTGCAAGGCACCTTCACCCGCCATGGCATCGCGGCCGTTGAGCATCAGGTTGATCACCGCGGTTTCCAACTGGCTGAGGTCGGCGCGGATGTGGCAGGGCGCTTGCGGTAACTGCAGCTCGACCCGGATGCGCGCGCCAGTGACGGTGTCGAGCATGTCGGCCATGGCCTCCAGCCGAGGCCCGGCCTCGAACACCTGTGGGCTGAGGGCCTGCCGGCGGGCGAAGGCCAGTAGCTGGCCGGTCAGTTTGGCACCACGGTCGACCGTGTCGGACATGGTCTTGAGGTAGCGCTCGCGGCGCGCCTCGGCCAGGTTGGGGCGCTGCAGAAAGTGCAGCGACGAGCGGATGATGGTCAGCAGGTTGTTGAAGTCGTGGGCTACGCCACCGGTCAGCTGGCCAATGGCTTCCAGCTTCTGGGCCTGGCGCAGCACGGCCTCGGTGTGCAGCAACTGAGTGGTGCGTTCTTCGACGCGATGTTCCAAGGTGGTGTTGAGCGTTTCAAGGGCCGCCATCGCTTCGCGCACTTCGGTATGGGCCTGGGCCCGTTGTATGTGCGCCCAGCATCGTTCGGTCACTTCCCTGATCAGTGTTTGCTCGTAGTCGGTCCATGCCCGGGGTACGCGGTCGTGAATAGCCATTAGTGCGGTCAGCCTGCCACCCTTGATCAGTGGCATGCAGATGGTGGCCGTAATGCCGATGGCCTGAAAAGTTGCCGCCTCGTCAGCGGCCAGTTCGCGCAGGTTGTCGTTGATCACCAAGGCCAGGCCGCTGCGCAGGCGGCTGACCGCCAGGCTGCCGAAGTCATGCAGGTGATAGTGGCCCACCAGGCGTGGTGAGCCGGGTGTCACCGCATCGCCGCAAATGGTGAAACCGTCCTCGTCGGGGTCCATCACCGCATAGGCGCAGCTGGACAGGCCAAGGTGCTCGACCAGCATGCGGGTGGTGATGGCCATGATCTGGTCCGGGTCGGCCGCCTCGGTCACGGCCCGCCCGAGGGTATCGAGAAAGTGCAGGCGCTGGTTGGTGACCACGCTGGCGGTGGTTTCGGTGACCGTGTCGAGCATGCCCAGTATCTCGCCATCATGGCCGCGAATCGGGCTGTAGCAGAAGGTGAAATAGGCCCGCTCCAGGCCGCCGTTGCGGTCGATCGTCAGCGGGAAGTCCTCGATGTACACCGCTTCACCGGCCAACGCACGTTCTGCCATATGGCGGATTTCGTCCCAGGCTTCGTGCCACACGTCGCGAAAGGGGATGCCCAAGGCCAGGGGCTTGCGACCCAGAATCGGGGTGAAGGCATCGTTGTACAGGGTGATCAAGTCCGGGCCCCAGAGCACGGCTTGCGGAAAGCGCGAGGCAAGGCACAGAGCCATCGTGGTTTTCAGGGCGTCGGGCCAATGTTCCAGCGGGCCCAGCGGGGTGGTGGCCCAGTCGTGGTTGCGGATGCGTTCGGCCATTAGCCCGCCGCCGTCTAGCCATCTAGCCATGTGCTTTGCCGGTCCTCTTTCTCAAGGCCTCTAGGGTGCACCGAGAATAGACCGTTGGCGAGGGTTTTGTGAGTGGCCGTGCCACTGCACAAGCCTCTGCAACTGCGCGATCCGAGTGAGTGCAGGTTCACCCGCGAAGCGGCCGGACAGGCTAGCGCATGAAGTGCACCTTGCCGGTGTCATCATTGCCCATGTAAATGCCATACACCCCGGCTTGCCGCTCGAGGATGTAGCGCTCGAGAATTTGCCGGATAGCCGGGTAGTAGATCTCATCCCAGGGGATTTCATCCGGTTCGAAGAACTTGTACGCCAGCGTCTCCGGCCCGTACTGCCCGGTCTCTTCGGTAACGATGGCACGGAAGATGATGTACACCTCGCTGATCTTTGGCACGCTGAAGATCGAATACGGCGAGACGATGTCCGCACGTACGCCGCTTTCTTCCCATACCTCGCGCAGCGCCGCCTGTTCGGTGGTTTCGCCAGCCTCCATGAACCCGGCAGGCAAGGTCCAGGTGCCGGGGCGAGGGGGGATGGCGCGCTGGCACAGCAGGTACTTTCCATCGCGCTCGATGATGCAGCCGGCGATGATCTTGGGGTTGATGTAATGGATGTAGCCGCAGCCTGCGCAATGCAGGCGTTCGTGGGTATCGCCTGTGGGAACGCCCCGGGCCAGTTCCGTGGTGCAGTGCGGGCAGTAGCGCGGGGCATTGGGCATGATCAGCGACCTATGCGGGGTTCCTTCAGGGCCAGGGGTTCGACAATGTCGCGCACCTTGGCGTTGTCATCCTGCTTCTGGCGCAGGTAGTCCAGGGCCACCTTGGCGGCGGCGCGGACGTGGTCGACCGAGGCCTGGTGGGCCACCAGCGGGTCGCCGCCCTTGATGGCCTCGACGATCTTTTCCATTTCGCGGTTGCTGGCGCCGCGGCGGTTTTCCTGCGATACCGAGGTGGCGCGCAGGTAGCTGATGCGGGCTTGCAACTGGCGCAACTGCTGGGCCGCCACCTGGTTGCCCGAGCCTTCCAGCAGCACATCGTAGAAACCTTGTACCGAATCCAGCACCTGTTGCAGCTCGCCTTCTTCCAGTGCCTCGCGGTTCACTTCCAGCGCGCGCTCCAGCGCACGGATGTCCTTGGCCTTGGCGTTGAGGGTGAACAGTTGCACGATCAGGCCTTCGAGCACACAGCGCAGCTCATAGATGTCACGCGCGTCTTCCAGGGTGATGATGGCCACGCGCGGGCCTTTGGCGTCAGCGAACTCGACCAGGCCTTCGGACTCCAGGTGACGCAGCGCTTCACGTACTGAAGTGCGGCTGACGCCGAGGCGGTCGCACAGGTCGCGCTCTACCAGGCGGTCGCCGGGCAGCAGGTGAAAGTTCATGATTGCGGTGCGCAGCTTGTCGAGCACGATTTCGCGCAGAGTAACGGGGTTGCGGTTGACCTTGAAGCTGTCGTCGAGTGGCTGGCGTTTCATCAGGTGCGCTCTTTATGAGGCTGTTGCGCCAACATCGCGGAATGCCCCGAACCGAGGCTTTCCATGCAGTGGTTCGAACAGCCCGTTGTTAACGGGTTGGCTCCGCATCGGCTTCGGCAAACGCTTCACGGGCCAGGCGGAAACTGTCCACCGCCGCGGGTACGCCGCAATAAATGCCGACCTGGAGCAGGATTTCGCGAATCTGTTCACGGCTCAGGCCATTGCGCAGGGCACCGCGAATGTGCAACTTGAGCTCGTGGGGCCTGTTGAGCGCGGAAATCATGGCCAAGTTTATCATGCTGCGCTCTTTCAGCGACAAGCCTTCGCGGCCCCAGACGTGACCCCAGCAATACTCGGTGACCAGCTCTTGCAACGGTTTGGTGAACTCATCTGCGTTCTGGATCGAGCGGTTGACGTAGTCCTCGCCCAGCACCTGGGTGCGGATTTTCAGACCCTTTTCGTACTTTTCATTGCTCATGTGCAGTACTCCGGCAAAAAACAGGGGCCGCAACCGAGGGTGAGACGATTAGCGCGACCCCTGAAAACAGGGGCATCGGTGTTGGCTTCTTCGCGGGCTTGCCTGCTCTCACAGGTTCCGGAATCTGTGGGAGCGGGCAAGCCCGCGAAGAGGCCAACACCGACTTCAAGGTATATCAGCCGAGGGGCGGCAGGGCGCCCAGCTTGCCTTTGTGGTAGACCATCGGGGTCACCGGCTCGGCCGGCAACACCAGGTTCTTCACCGCGCCGACAATGATCGCGTGGTCACCGCCGTCGTACTCGCGCCACAACTCGCATTCGATGATCGCCGTGGCCTTGGCCAGCAGGGGGTTGCCCAGCTCGCTCAGGTGCCACTCGATGTCCTTGGCCTTGTCCTTGCCCTTGCCTGCGAAGGCATAAGCTTCGGCGGTCTGGTCGGCGGACAGCAGGTGAATGGCGAACCGCTTGCTATCGCGCAGGATCGGGTAGGTGTCGGAGGCATAGTTGGGGCAGAACAGTACCAGCGCCGGGTCGATCGACAGCGCGCTGAACGCACTGGCGGTGATGCCGACGATGCCGCCGTCGGCGTCCAGGGTGGTGACTACCGTGACGCCGGACGGGAAGGAGCCCATCACGTCTTTGTAGATGCCGGGTTCGATCATCTCGTGTTCCTCCTAGCGCATCACGAACGGGTCGGGCATCGGCGCGGTGGACAAGTTGATCCACACGGTCTTCAGCTCGGTATAGGCCAGCACCGAATCGATGCCGCTCTCACGGCCGTAGCCGCTGTTCTTGAAACCACCTATCGGTGCCATGGCCGACACGGCGCGGTAGGTGTTGACCCAGATGATCCCCGAACGTACGTCACGGGCCAGGCGATGGGCACGGCCCAGATCGCGCGTCCAGATGCCGGCAGCCAGGCCGAACTGCGAGTCGTTGGCTATGGCCAGGGCTTCTTCTTCGGTTTTGAAGCGGATCACCGCGGCGACCGGGCCGAACACTTCTTCCTGCATGATGGTCATCGCGTTGCTGTCACACTCGAACAGGGTGGGCTCGTAGAACCAGCCGTCACCTTCAACGTCGGCACGCTTTCCGCCCATATGCAGTTTGGCGCCTTCGGCCTTGGCTGCAGCCACCAGGCCTTCGACGACAGCCAGCTGCTGTGCGGTGGCCATCGGGCCCATTTCGCTGGCGTCGTCCTGCGGGTTGCCGATGCGGATGCGCTTGGCGCGGGCAATCAGGCGCTCGACGAATACGTCGAAAATTTCATCCTGCACCAGCAGGCGCGAACCGGCCACGCAGCTTTGCCCGGAAGCGGCATAGATGCCGGCCACGGCGCCATTGATGGCGCTGTCCAGGTCGGCGTCGGCGAAGATGATGTTCGGCGACTTGCCACCCAGTTCCAGCGACAGCTTGGCGAAGTTTTCGGCACTGCTGCGCACCACGTGGCGGGCGGTGGCGGCACCGCCGGTGAAGGCGATCTTGCGCACCAGCGGGTGGCGGGTCAGCGCCGCGCCGGTGCTGGGGCCGTAGCCTGTGACCACGTTGACCACCCCGGCCGGGAAGCCGGCCTCAAGGGCCAGACGGGCCAGCTCGAGAATGGTCGCCGAGGCGTGCTCGGACGGTTTGAGTACGATGGTGTTGCCGGCAGCCAGGGCAGGGGCAAGCTTGATTGCGGTGAGGTACAGCGGGCTGTTCCAGGGGATGATCCCGGCAACCACGCCGATTGGCTCGTGCACGGTGTAGGCGAACAGGTCGGGTTTGTCCAGCGGCAGGGTGCCGCCTTCGAGCTTGTCGGCCAGCCCCGCAGTGTAGTGGAAGAACTCCGGCAGATAGCCGACCTGGCCGCGGGTTTCGCGGATCAGCTTGCCGTTGTCACGGCTTTCCAGCTGGGCCAGGTGCTCTTTGTTCTCGGCAATCAGGTCACCCAGACGACGCAGCAGCTTGCCGCGCGCGGTGGCGGTGATGCTGCGCCACGCCTTGCTGTCGAAGGCACGCTGGGCGGCCTGAACGGCCAGCTCCACATCGGCTTCATCGGCGTCGGGCAGCTGCGCCCAGGCCTGGGCGGTGGCCGGGTTGAGGCTGTCGAAGGTCTTGCCGCTTTGGGCATCGCGCCATTGGCCGTCGATGCACATCTGGAAACGAACGAGGGTCATGCAACAATCCCCTTGGCGGATTCGGTGAGGGTGCGGGCTTGGGTGAGGAAGTCCAGCAGCATCTTGTTGACTTCACGCGGTGCTTCCACCGGCATCATATGCCGTTGCTCGGCGAGGACCACGCTCTGTGCGCCAGGAATACAGGCGGCGAGCTGGCGGGTCATGGCCGGGGTGGAGCCCGAGTCGAGTTCGCCGGTGGCGATCAGCGTCGGCACCTGGATACTGCCCAGGTCGTCGGCGCGGTACATGTCCTGAGTGGCGAACAGCGAATAAGTGGTGTGGTAGCCCTGCGGGTCGTTGCTTGCCAGCACCTGGCGAATGGCGGCGACCTGCGCCGGGTTGGCAGCCTTGTATTCACGGCTGAACCAGCGGTCCAGGGCAGCATCGACGTTGGCGTCGGGGCCCAGCTCCGCCGCCTGGGCGGCACGCGCGATCACCCCGGCACTCTGCTCGGGGGTACGGTTGAACACACTGTTGAGCACGACCAGTGCAGCCAGGCGCTGCGGGTAATTGAGGGCGAATGCACGGGCAACCAGGCCACCCATGGAGAAGCCGATTACGGTGGCTTGTGCGACTTGCAGGTGGTCAAGCAGTTCGGCGAGCTGGTCGGCATAGCCTTCCAGCGGTGTGTCGGCAGCCGGTACGCGGCTTTGACCGTGGCCGAGCATGTCGTAGGCGATGACGCGGTAGTCGTTGGCCAGGCCAACGAACTGACCGCCCCACATTTCCTTGTTCAGGCCCACGCCGTGGATCAGTACCACGGGTTGGCCCTGGCCGACATCCAGATAGCTGGTGCCGGCAGGTGTGCGTTCAGCGACAGGCTGAATCATGGAGGGCGCTCCTTGAAGGTCGGGCGCGGCGGGTAAGCACGCCACGCCCCGGCCCGTCTTGGTTATTGTTATTGAGCGTTGGCTTTTTCGGCAGCCAGTTCTTCCAGGTCGATGTAACGGTTGCCGATGCGCGGGTGCAGGCGGCCGCCGTCGGCTGCGCCCAGGACCACGACGATTTCATCGGCACGCGGTGCGTCTTCGATCTGCATTTCCAGGGTGATGTAGTGCGAACGCAGGCCTTCGTCGTCCTTCTGCATCATCGGGATCTGAATCGAAGTGCCTGGACCGCCGCGCTTGTTGGTGAAGCTCAGGTAGCTCTTGGCCTGCACTGCCTCGCGGTAGTGGTTGCCGAAGCGCAGGGTGTGGATCACGGCCGAGGCGTGCTCGATTTCGCCATCGGCGCCGACGACGGCGGCCTTGCCGTAGGCTTCGATCTTGTCGGCACCGCCGATGGCAGCAGTCAGGCGCTCGACCATCAGGGCACCCAGCTCCGAGCAGTTGGTGCGAATTTCCGGCTTCAGATCTTCAACGAAACCGCGACCGGCCCATGGATTCTTGATCACGACGGCCAGGCCGACCATGGTCACCGGCTTGTCGGTGGCCTTGCCGCCTTCGATGCGGGTCTCTTCGGAGTAGGTGACGATCTTGCGGATTTCGAAACTCATGGTTGGCTCCTGGTGAGGGTTATCAGCTCTTGTTGTCTGATGGTATACCATAATATTTGTTGTGCAAGAGGTGTCAGGAAATTTCTCTTGTCGGGGGACGAAAGGTGGCCTGATGCCTTGATTTCTCTGTTGTCTGTACTGGTCTCTTCGCGGGCTTGCCCGCTCCCACAGGGACTGCACAGGTTTCAAAAAAAAGCCCGCTCACGCAGGCCGAAGGGGCCCACGGGAGCGGGCGCGTCCCGCAATGTTTCAGGCAATGGGAATTCAGGCGAACGCCGGCACCACTTCCTTGATGAACAGCTCCAGCGACTTTTTCTTCTCGGCGTGGGGCAGGCTGTTGTCGCACCAGAAGCTGAACTCGTCGACGCCCAGTTCCTGGTAGTACTTGATGCGTGCGATGATTTCTTCCGGGGTGCCGATCATGGTGTTCTTGCGGATGTTCTCCAGCTGGAACGCCGGCACTTCGGCAAATTTCGACTCCGGGCTTGGCTCGAGGAAGCCGTTTACCGGGGTGGTCTTGTTGCCGAACCAGGCATCGAATGTGCGGTAGAAGCGCGAGATGGCCTGGGCGCCGACTTTCCAGCCTTCCGGTTCGGACGGGCTGTGCACGTGAGTGTGGCGCAGCACCATCAGTTGTGGGCGCGGCACGTCCGGATTGTTGTCCAGGGCGGCCTGGAACTTGTTCTTCAGGTCCAGCACTTCTTCGTCCCCCTTCATCAGCGGGGTGACCATGACGTTGCAGCCGTTGGCCACGGCAAAGTTGTGCGAGTCCGGATCGCGTGCGGCGATCCACATTGGCGGCGTGGCGTTGAACGGCTTCGGCACGCTGGTAGAGGTAGGGAACTTGTAGACTTCGCCATCGTGGGCGTAGTCGCCTTCCCACAGCTTTCGCACGACGGGCACCATCTCGCGCAGCGCCTTGCCTCCATCGGTGGCGGGCATGCCATTGGCCATGCGGTCGAATTCGAACTGATAGGCGCCGCGGGCCAGGCCCACTTCCATACGACCGTTACTGATCACGTCGAGTAGCGCGCATTCGCCCGCAACGCGGATCGGGTTCCAGAACGGCGCGATGATGGTGCCGGCGCCCAGGCGGATCTTCTCGGTGCGTGCGGCCAGGTAGGCCAGCAGTGGCATCGGGCTTGGCGAAATGGTGTATTCCATGGCGTGGTGTTCGCCGATCCACACGGTGCTGAAACCGCCGTTCTCGGCCATCAGGGTCAGTTCGGTCAGGTCTTCGAACAGCTGGCGGTGGCTGACCTGTTCATCCCAACGTTCCATGTGCACGAACAACGAAAATTTCATGGGTTTTTCCTCAACGCTTGTTGTTACCCGTCAGTAAAGCGGGCTTCAGTGTGGGGGCGGGCTTGCCCGCGAAACAGAACACGCGGTGGGTGGCACCGGCTTCGCCGGTGTTCGCGGGCAAGCCCGCTCCCACAGGGGTCTGCGTCGAATTGCAGGCTTCAGGCAAAGGCCGGCAGGCTGGCCATTTTGCCGCGGCAGTACACCATGGGCCGTGGTGCTTCTGCCGGGACGATCAGGTTGTGCACCTTGCCGACCATGATGGCGTGGTCGCCACCTTCGTATTCACGCCACAGTTCACATTCGATCACCGCGGTTGCGCCGGCCAGGATCGGGTTGCCCAGTTCGCTCAGGCTCCACTCGATACCGCTGGCCTTGTCCTTGCCCTTCTTGGCGAACGCGTAGGCTTCTGTCTGTTGCTCACCCGAGAGCAGATGAATGGCAAAGCGCTTCTGTTTGATCAGTACCGGGTAGGAGTCGGAGGTGTAGTTGGGGCAGAACAGCACCAGTGGCGGGTCCATCGACAGGGAGGAGAAGGCGCTGGCGGTCAGGCCGACGACCGAGCCGTCGTCGTCCTGGGCGGTGATGACGGTAACGCCGGACGGGAAGGAGCCCAGAACGTTCTTGTAGACAGTTGCGTCGATCATCGGGAATACCTCTGAAGGGCTGCGGTGGTCCGCGGTTTTTATCGTTGATGTGTCTGATGGTATACCGTAATACCTATTTTGCAAGCGGAATTTTCAACCTGGCTTTTCCACGATGAACGGCTCAAGGCCACGTATACCGTGGCCTTGAGCGATCAGGTGGTTTGCCGCCAGGGTTGCGCAAGCGGATCAGCGGGCTTTTTTTACTGCGGATCAGTGTTGTCAAAAGTTTGGAATACCATAATATGGTCCGCAGCTGAGAGGCCGCCTAGATGCGGTTTCCTTACAAAGATAAAAACGACCTTTCGAGCTGAAAACCATGTCCCAACCGTCGTCGCAACACCAGTTTGTCGAGAATCACACGGTCGATTACGTTCCACCTGCCGAGCGCCATGGGAAGGCGCGCGACCTGTTCACCCTCTGGTTCAGTACCAACATTGCACCACTGCCCATCGTCACCGGTGCCATGGTGGTCCAGGTGTTCCACCTGAACCTGTTGTGGGGGTTGATAGCCATCGTCCTGGGCCATCTGGTCGGGGGCGTGGTCATCGCCCTGGCCTCTGCGCAGGGGCCGCAGTTGGGCATTCCACAAATGGTGCAAAGCCGTGGCCAGTTCGGCCGTTACGGCGCCTTGCTGATCGTGTTCTTCACCGCGCTGATCTATGTCGGCTTCTTTATTTCCAACATTGTCCTGGCAGGCAAGACCATCCACGGCATCGCCCCGAGCGTGCCGATGCCCGGCGCGATCGTGATAGGCGCCCTGAGCGCTACTGCCATCGGCGTAATCGGCTATCGTTTCATCCATATTCTCAACCGCATCGGCACCTGGGTGATGGGTTCGGCTTTGCTGGCCGGTTTCATCATGATGTTCATCCAGGACCTGCCGGCAGACTTCTTCAGCCGCGGCGCGTTCAACCTGTCGGGCTTTATCGCCACCGTGTCGCTGGGCACCATCTGGCAGATCAGCTTCTCGCCATATACGTCAGACTATTCGCGTTATCTGCCGCGTGAAGTGGGCATTGCCAAACCGTTCTGGGCGACCTACCTGGGCGCGACCCTGGGTACCATCCTGTGCTTCAGCTTTGGTGCAGTGGCCGTGTTGTGTGTCCCGCAAGGCACTGACGCAATGGACGCGGTGAAGCAGGCTACCGGCTGGCTGGGCCCGATCCTGATGGTGCTGTTCCTGCTCAACATCATTAGCCATAACGCCCTCAACCTGTATGGCGCGGTGCTGTCGATCGTGACCGCAATCCAGACCTTCGTGGCCGAGTGGACGCCGAGCGTCAAGGTACGGGTGATCCTGGCCTCGGTCATTCTGGTGGGCTGCGGGATGGTTGCACTGAATGCCTCGGCGGACTTCATCGGCCAGTTCATCGGCCTGATCCTGGCGTTGCTGCTGGTGCTGGTGCCGTGGGCTTCGATCAACCTGATCGACTTCTACCTGATCAAGAAGGGCCAGTACGACATCGCCTCGATCTTCAGTGCAGACGGCGGCATCTATGGCCGCTTCAACCACCACGCGATCATTGCCTATGCCTGCGGCATCCTGGTGCAGTTGCCCTTTGCCAACACGTCGCTGTATGTGGGGCCGTACTCCAATATTGTGGAAGGGGCCGACCTGTCGTGGCTATTCGGCTTGCTGGTGACGGTGCCGCTGTATTACTGCCTGGCGACGCGCGGCAAGGCGGTTAACGGTGCGCGGGTTATCAGCGTCAACGACTGACAGTTGCAACGGGGGGCTGCAAAGCAGCCCCGACTATGGCCGTTTGGTCGATTTCCGTGCTTTGCTGGATCAGGTATTCCCGCGCCCGCCATGCTGCCTGCGATACGCCCCCGGTTGTACCCCCACTGCCTTGGCAAACGCCCGGGTGAATGCGGCCACCGACTGATACCCTACCTGCGCGCCTACCTGCTCAACGGTATGCCCCGCCTGCAGCAACTGGCTGGCATGGCGCATGCGCAGCGCCAGCAGCACTTGCCCCGGCGATTGCCCGGCCAGTTCGCTGAAGCGCTTGAAAAATGCCGAGCGTGACAATCCGGTGCAAGCGGCCATGTTCTCCATGGTCCAGGGTCGCCCCGGTTGCTCGATCAATTGCTCCAGCAGCCCGGCAAATAGCGGCTGGCGGGCGAGGGTGACCAGCCCGCCCAGCGATTGGCCGGCGTGCACCTGCTGGCGCAGCACATACAGAAACAGCAAATGCGTCAGCCGCTCGAGCAGCGCCTGCGACGGCCCGGGCGCGCGTCGGCACTCCTCCAGAATCAACCCGAACAGCGCCCGCGCTGCGCAGCCTGCGGGGTCTTCGGCACGCAGCAGGATCCACTCGGCCAGGCCCTCGACGATCAGCGACGACAGGCCCGAGTGGAAATGAAAGAACCCGCAGACCAGCCCGACTCCGTCGCCAGCCGCATTGTCCAGTGCCTGCATGGCCTGACGCGGTTGCGCACACGCGTCGACCGGGTCATGGTCGCTGGACAAGCGATAGGCCAGGTCGCGCAGCAGGAACACGGCATCACCTTTCTCCAAGCGCACGGCCTGGGGCTGGCCGTCAATGTGCAGCCAGCAATGGCCTTGCACCACCAGGTGGAAGCTGGCGCGGCCCATGCCCTGGGTACTGGCATGCCAGCCGCCGCAATAGCGGCCTACATGAAACAGGCTGGCATCGAGCTCCAGGCCTTCTAATAACCAATCGACAAGCGGGCTGGACGAAATCATCTAATGCAAAGACTCAGGAGCAAGGAAAGGCGACTGACGAATATGGAGGGTAGTTCTTATAACCAACAGACTGTAGTGACACTCATCAAAGGAGATCACTGCATGTCCTCGCGCATTACTTTACACACGCTGCAGAGCGCCCCGGAAGCGGCACGTCCGTACCTTGAGAACGCGCAGAATAATTCCGGCTTCATCCCCAACCTGCTCGGCGTGCTGGCCAATGCCCCGGCGGCGCTGGAAACTTACGTGACCGTCTCGGCACTCAATGGCAAGTCTGAGCTTGGCCTGGCCGAGCGTGAAGTGGTGCAACTCATCGCTGCCACCCAGCATGGCTGCGACTTTTGCGTAGCCGGCCATACTGCCGTAGCACTGAACAAGGCCAAGCTGCCGCAGGAAGTGGTCGATGCCCTGCGTGCCCGTGGCGAACTCCCGAACGCCCGCTACGAAACCCTGGCCGCCTTTGCCCGGGAAGTGATCGCCACCCGCGGCAATGTCAGCGAAGCCACCTACCAGGCCTTCCGTGACGCCGGCTTCAGTGAAGGCAACGCCTTGGAGGTGATTCTGGGTGTAAGTCTCGCAACCCTGTGCAACTTTGCTAATGTTTTCGCCCAGACGCCACTCAACGAAGAGCTTGGCAAATACCGCTGGCAGCCTTCTGCGTAGGCCACCTGTGATAATGGCCATTACATGGCCGCTGTAGGAGCGGCCTTGTGCCGCGAACGGGCCGCACAGCGGCCCCGGCGTTCCCTAAGGAGCAAGACCATGCAAGATTGTGCATTTCGACACTGGCTGGATGCCAATGCCGAGGCCATCGATCGGGGCCTGTGCGAACCGCAGCAGGTGCTGGCCCAGATCGCAGAATCGCAGTTGCTGCGCACGGGGGTCGATCCAGCGTTGGGCGGTACGGGCGGCCAGGTGACCGACGCGGTCGAGGCCATCGCCGCCATTGCCAGCCGCTCGTTGGCTGCGGCTTTCGTCTGCTGGGGCCAGCGTGCCTTCATCGAATACCTGCTGCACAGCCCCAACCAGCCGCTGCGTGAGCGCCTGCTGCCACGTCTGTTGACCGGTGAATTGGCCGGTGCCACCGGGCTGTCCAACGCCATGAAGTTCCTGTCCGGTATCGAAGCGCTGCAGGTGCGTGGCCGCTCGGCAGCCGATGGCTGGCACCTGGAAGGGCGACTGCACTGGGTGACCAACTTGCGCAAAAGCGGCTTCGTGGTGGCGGCGGCCATCGAGGATGAAGCCGGCGGCGCGCCGTTTGTGCTGGCCATTCCTTCCGACGCTCCAGGCCTGGAGCGCTCTGATGATCTACAACTGATGGGCCTGCAGTCGAGCAACACGGCAGCACTGGCGTTTCACCAGGTGCCGCTGGCGCGCGACTGGCTGCTGCATGAAAATGCGCGCGAATTCCTGCCACGGGTACGCCCGGCATTCCTGGCGCTGCAATGTGGCATGGCCATTGGCCTGGCGCGACGGGCGCTGGAAGAGGTTCAGGCGCACCTGCATGGCCGAGCCTCGTTCCTCGACGAAGCCCGTCAGGTGCTCAGCGAACGCCTGGAAAACACCGTCAGCGAGCTCAAGCAGGGCTTGCTCGAAGGTCGCTTCCAGCAGCAGCCGGCGGCCTTGTTCAAGCTGCGCATCATCTTGGCTGAAAGTGCTGCCGACGCGGTACAACTGGAATTGCAGGCCAGTGGCGGCAAGGCTTACCTCAGCGAATATGGCGAAGGTTTTGCTCGCCGCTGGCGCGAGTCGGCCTTCGTTCCGATCGTCACGCCCAGCCTGGTGCAGCTGCGCGCCGAACTGCAACGCCAGGCGGGCGTTGCATGAGCGCAGTGTTGCTGGAGGCCCGCGACATCAGCCTGGGCTACCCGCGTGAGGGTGGTTGGCAGCAGGTACTGGCGCAGTTCGACCTGCAGCTTGCGCCGGGTGAAGTCGTGAGCATTCTTGGCCCCAGCGGTGTGGGCAAGTCAAGCCTGCTGCGGGTGCTGGCAGGGCTGCAGCAGGCTGGCGGCGGCAGCGTGAGCTTGCACGGCCAGCCGCTGCAGGGGCCGCACCCGCGTCTGGCGGTGGCCTTTCAGGACCCAAGCCTGCTGCCATGGCTGAGCCTGGAGAAAAATGTCGCCTTCGGCCTGGACTTCGCCCGTCAGCCCAGGCTGGCTGACGCCGAACGACGTGCACGCATCGACCACGCAATTGCCGCTGTGGGCCTGGCCCACGCCCGTGGCCAGTACCCGGCGCAGTTGTCTGGCGGCATGGCCCAGCGCACCGCACTGGCCCGTTGCCTGGCACGCCAGCCCGAAGTCTTGCTGCTGGATGAACCCTTCGGTGCGCTGGATGAGGTAACCCGTGCCGACATGCAGCAACTGCTGCTGCAACTGATCGCCACCCACAACACTGCGGCGGTGCTGATTACCCACGATATCGACGAAGCGTTGCTGCTGTCTGACCGGGTTCTGCTACTGGGCAACCACCCAGCGCACATCCTCGGCCAGTGGCACATCGACCTGCCTCAACCACGGACGCAGCGGGTCGAAGAACTGGGCGCTTTGCGTATCGAAATCCTCAAAACCCTTCGGCGGGCAAGCCGCACAGTCGAACCTGCCCCAACCCCGTTGCCCTCGGAGGCTGTCCATGTGCATGGATGACTGCTGTTCCTCTTCTTCACGTCGTGATTTTCTCAAGCTCGGCGCCATGCTCACAGCTGCCGGTGCATTGCCGTTGCTGTCGAGCTTGCAGGCGCGTGCTGCTGTCGAGCCGGACGCGCCGGTGCGCATCGGCTACCTGCCGATCACTGACGCCACGCCGCTGCTGGTGGCACATAACAACGGCCTGTTCGAGGCCGAAGGAATCAAGGCCGAGCGCCCGGTGCTGCTGCGCAGCTGGGCGCAGGTGATCGAGGCGTTCATCTCCGGCCAGGTCAATGTCATACACCTGCTTTCGCCGATGACGGTATGGGCGCGCTATGGCAGCAAGGTGCCAGCCAAGGTGGTGGCCTGGAACCATGTGGGCGGTTCGGGCCTGACTGTAGCGCCGGATATATCCGACGTGAAACAGCTCGGTGGTAAGACAGTGGCCATTCCGTTCTGGTACTCGATCCACAATGTGGTACTGCAACAGATGCTCAACGATAACGGCCTGACACCTGTGTCGAAGCCGGCCAATGCGCAACTGGCCGCCAACGAAGTCAACCTGCTGGTGCTGCCACCGTCCGACATGCCACCCGCCTTGGCCAGCAAGCGCATTGCCGGCTACATCGTTGCCGAGCCGTTCAACGCACTGGCCGAGAACCTCAAGGTAGGCCGCGTGCAGCGCTTTACCGGCGATGTTTGGCGCAGCCATGCGTGCTGCGTGGTGTTCATGCACGAGCATGACCTGAATAACCGCCCGGCGTGGTCGCAGAAAGTGGTCAACGCCATCGTCAAGGCCCAGCAATGGACCCGTGACCATCGCACCGAAGCCGCCGCACTGCTGTCCAGGGCGGGCCCCAACAAATACACCCCGCACGAGCCTGCGGTGCTGACCAAGGTCCTGGCGCCAGCCGCCGAAGACCGTGCTGGCTACATTGCCAGTGGCGCCATTCGCCATCAGCAGTGGGACGAAAAGCGCATCGACTTTCAGCCATACCCGTTCCCGAGTTACACCGAAGAGCTGGTCAAGCGCCTGAAAACCACCCTGATCGAAGGCGACAATGCGTTCCTTGCCGGGCTGGATCCGGCGTATGCCGCCCGCGACCTGGTCGACGATCGCTTCGTGCGTAATGCCATCGCGACAGTGGGTGGCCCGTCGGTATTCGGCATTGCCGACAACTTCGAGCGTAGCGAGGAGTTTGCGGTCTGATGCGCAAGCATGTCGTACATGCCGGCCTTGGGCTGGTCGGGTTGCTGGCCTTGTTGCTGCTATGGTGGGCCGGTGTTGCAGTGTTTGGCCAGGCCGACGGCCTGTCGGCGCGCTTTTCGCCGGCGGCAACCCTGGCCAGCCTGGTCGAGCTGCTGGGGCAGGGCGAGGTCTATGGGCATATCTGGGTCAGCCTCAAGCGCATCTTGGTTGGGCTGCTGCTGGCGCTGCTGATGGGTGTCCCGTTGGGCTTGCTGGTAGGCAGCTACCGGCACCTGGAAGCGGCGACCACGCCAGCATTCCAGTTTCTGCGCATGATATCGCCATTGTCGTGGATGCCTGTGGTAGTGATGCTGATGGGCGTGGGTGACCAGCCGATCTACTTCCTGCTGGCGTTTGCCGCGTTGTGGCCGATCTTGCTGAATACGGCGGCAGGGGTGCGTCAACTGGACCCGCGCTGGCTGCAACTGAGCCGCAGCTTGAGTGCCACGCGCTGGGAAACCTTGTGCAAGGTGATTGTGCCGGGGGTGATCGGTCACGTGCTGACGGGGGTGCGCCTGGCCATCGGTATTCTGTGGATTGTGCTGGTGCCGTGCGAAATGCTTGGGGTGAGTGCGGGGCTTGGGTATTTCATTCTTGATACCCGTGACCGGCTGGCGTATTCCGAACTGATGGCGATGGTGCTGCTGATTGGCGTGCTGGGGTTTGTGCTGGATGCCCTGGCGCGTGGGCTGCATCGACGCTGGGTGCATGGCTGAAAGGCCAATGGGGCTTCTTCGCGGGCTCGCCCGCTCCCACAGGTACATCACCGGCCTTGGGCCTTACGGTATTCCTGTGGGAGCGGGCAAGCCCGCGAACAGGCCCTTGGATCAATGCACGGTTTTGCGCTGGCGCACACATTCCCGGGCTTGAGCGGCCAGTTCATCCAGCCGCTCATCGCGCATCTGCTCCGCTTCGATCATCGCATCCTCACCCTGCTGGTTAAGCAGATAGGTGTGAATCTGCAGCACTTCAGCCGTCTGATAGATCGGCGCAATGTCCAGGCGCCCGATCAGCGCACCACTGGGCTGGCCGGTACTGCTCATCAGCACTTGCGGTCCATTGGCGGCCACTACTTGCATGCCCATCGCCTCGAACCACGGCACTTGGTTGGCAAAGGCGTTCAGCTCCACGCAGGCATGGCGTGACTGCAGGTCGCCCAGCAGAGCACGGGCGATGCCCTGGCGGCGATGGTTGGTGGAAACGGCCAGAAAGGCCAATGCACAGGCCTGCCCATCGTCCTGGGCTGGCAGCGAAAGGGCAAAGCCCAGCATCTGGTCCGGTGCTTCGGCATCCAGCGCCAGGGTGAGCGCCACGCCCAGACCGCGGGTGCCATCCAGCGCTTGCAGGTACTGGTGTACTTCCATGCCGACGCCGTACTGGTACAGCGGGTACAGCGGGTTGTCGACGGCGATGGCGACACTGCTCAATTCGCCGACATTGTGAATGACCAGCTCGCGGATCTGGTTCTGGAAAGATTCGGGCGGCACGCTGTCGAGGCGGCTCAGGATGAACATCTGGGGGGCTCCGGCGGATGAGAATACAACCCGCGCTGTGTTGGCGCGGGTTGTACAGTCTAACCGGTTTTGCCGTATCAGCCGTGTGTCTGTAAGGCACCGAGCATCAGGTCGAGGTTTTGCACGGCAGCACCAGAGGCACCTTTGCCCAGGTTGTCGAACACTGCGGTGAGCAGTACCTGGCCATGCTCGGGGTTGGCGTACAGCGCCAGGCGCAGGTCATTGCTGTCATTCAATGCCTCGGGATCGAGGTTTGCCGCAGCGCCGCACTGATGCAGGGGCATCATCTGGACATGGCGGGCACCCTGGTAATGCTGTTCCAGGCAGGCTTGCAGTTGCTCGGCGCTGATGTGTCCAGGCAGCAGGCGAAGTTGCAGGGGAATGCTCAGTACGATGCCTTGGCGGTAGGCGCCATAGCCGGGCATGAACATCGGCCGCGCCGACAACCCCGCATGCTGCTGGATCTCCGGTACGTGCTTGTGCGCCAGCTCCAGGCCATACAGCTGTAGCGCAGAGGCTTTGGCGGCGCCGGGCTGTTCATGCCGCTCAACTGCCGCGCGACCACCGCCGGAGTAACCAGAGACGGCGTGGATGCTCAGCGGGTAGTCCGCAGGCAGCAAACCGGCCTTGACCAGCGGGTGCAGCAGCGCGATGGCACCGGTGGGATAGCAGCCGGGGTTGCTGATACGCTTGCTTTGCGCGATACGCTCGGCTTGCTGTTCGTCCAGCTCCGGAAGGCCATACACCCAGCCTGGTGTGGTGCGGTGCGCTGAGCTGGCGTCGATCACCCGTACTTGCGGGTTGTGGATTGCGGCTACGGCCTCGCGGGCGGCATCGTCGGGCAGGCACAGCAGGGCGATATCGGCGCTGTTGATCGCTTCGCAGCGGCGTTGCGGGTCCTTGCGCTCTGCCTCGGGGAGGGTCAGCAGGCGAAGGTCGGTACGGCCCTTCAGGCGGGCATGGATCTGCAGGCCTGTGGTGCCTTGGTCGCCGTCGATGAAAACAACAGGGGTGTGCATGGTCGGGGTCCGGTTTGAGAAAGATGGCCTATGCTCGCCCGTAGCTTTGGTAATGAAAATTTGAATATGATGATCGATATATTCAGGTTTTCTGAATGACTTTTTGAAATGCGTGGTGACCCTTTGGGTGGCCCGCGAAAGGGCCGGCTCTGACAATGCGCGAAATCAGCCTCGACCGCCTCCGCACACTGGTGGTCATCAGCGACCTGGGCTCCTTTGCCGAGGCTGCCCGCCAGCTTAACCTGGCGCCGCCCACCATCAGCTTGCACGTGGCCGAGTTGGAGGCGCGTATCGGCGCCCCGTTGCTCACCCGCACCCGCGGCCAGGTGCGGCCTACCGTCATCGGTGAAACACTGCTGGGGCGTGCCCGACGCCTACTGGCGGACGCTGACTTGGCGCTGGACGAAGTACGCCGGCAGGTCGAAGGGTTGACCGGGCGTGTGCGCCTGGGCGCTTCCACCGGTGCCATCGCCCATTTGCTGCCGCAGGCATTGGCGCGCCTGCGTGTGGAGCACCCGGGGATCGACGTCCAGGTACAGGTGCTGACCTCCCAGGCGTCGCTCACGCGCTTGCGTGAGGGCACACTGGACATCGGCCTTGTGGCCTTGCCGCAGGTGGCCGGCAAAGGGCTGACGGTCACCCCCTGGCGGCGCGACCCGATCCTGGCGTATGTGCCGGCCGACTGGCAGCCGCCGGCCAGGATCACCCCGGCGTGGCTGGCGCAACGGGCGTTGATTCTCAACGACAGCACCACCCAGCTGTCGCGGGTTACCGGCGAGTGGTTTGCAGCGGCGGGGTTGTACCCCGAACCGCGCATCGAGCTGAACTACAACGATGCGATCAAGAGTCTGGTTGGCGCCGGCTATGGGGCGACATTGTTGCCGCAGGAGGGGGAGGCGACCGAGTTGGACCGGCGCATTGCCCGCCGACCGCTGCGGCCCGGGTTGTGGCGGCAGTTGGGGATTGCTTGTCGGGAGGGGCAGGTGGAGCGGGCCACGGGGTATGTGCTGGAGGCGCTGGAACGGTTGTTGTAGAGGCGACTCCACTATTCCGCTATAGCAAGGCCTGTGGCCAGGCCTGCACGTTCCAGCTCCAGCGCCTTGCCGAACTCAGAACCAGCGATCGTTCTTCTTGCGCCCACGGGTCAGTGCCGGCAGGATCAGCCCCGCCAGCAAGCCTGCACCGGCAATGCTGCCGCCATACACCATGTAGCGCATCATCACCTGCTTGTTCTCATCCCCCAGGCGGGCCTGGGTATCGCGCAGGTCCGATTGGCTCTGATCGAGCTGCTCGTTCAGTGCCTTGTTGCGTGCCTCCAGCTCGTCAATCAGCTGCTTGCGCGAATCAAGTGTTTCCTGCATGCCCTGCACACGGTTCTTCCAGTTGTCGTCGATGGTCTTCAACTGCCCGGTCAGTTCGGCGACCTGGGCATCGAGCAATGGCAGGCGCTCGTTCTGCCCGGGTACCGTCTGCAGGTCGTTGCTGAGGATCCACACCACATCTCCGTTCTGCCCACGCACCCGGCTGTAATTGCCCTGGCTGCCGAGCAAGGTCAGCTTCTGACCGGACTTGAGCGTGCCGACAATGCGGTGCCCGTCGGTCGGGCCGCTGCGCACATAGGTGCTCAGGCTGTCGCTGACCCAGCGTGCGTCGCTGGCAGGCTCTTCGGCGTGCACGGGGGCGGCAATACCCACCACGGCGGCAATCAGGCCGATGCGCAGGGCAGGGAGGGCGGAAGCATTTGGGCGGGAATCGGGCATGTTGGGTCTTCGCTGAATTCGCTGGAACAGGACAAAAAGTAGGCCCGGTGACTGGGCCGATGAACCGGTCGGTGAGTTGACCGTCAGCGAAAGACCGTTTTTTTGTCAGCAGGTTCACTGCCTGACGTCGGAAATATCTGCAGAATGTTGCAGTACTTCACTCAAAGCGCTGCGTTGCCGATGACGCAATTGTAATGCGCCGATCACCTTGGCGTTATCTGCCGGCCGTCAATCTCGGCCCGCCGACATAACAACAAATGCGACGTTCAAGGAGCATCGGATGACGTGTAGATCACCCCTGACACTGGCTGCTTGCCTGGCGCTGGCCAGCGTTGGCAGCCAGGTTGTTGCTGCAGAAAAAAGCGCGGACGGCTTCATGGAGGGCAGTACCCTCAGCGTGCTTAACCGCAACTTCTATTTCAACCGCGATAACCGCGATTCTGCGGCCCCGACACACAACCCGGGCAAACAGCCTGACAGCGGCTACTCCGAAGCCTGGGGGCACGCCGTGATTACCCGATTTGAGTCGGGCTTCACCCAGGGGGCTGTGGGTGTTGGCCTGGATGCGTTTGCCATGCTTGGCCTTAAGCTCGACACTGGCGGCGGCCGCAACGGCGGGCGCAGTTCCTTCGACGTATTGCCGGTCGACCGCGACGGCCAGGCACGTGACGAGTACACCAAGGTGGGGGGCGCGGCCAAGGTGCGACTGTTCGACACGGTACTGAAGGTGGGCGATGTGTTCCCGGCCAACCCGGTGGTGGCTGCTGGCGACTCGCGGCTGCTGCCGGAAAGCTTCCGTGGGGTGACCCTGGAGAACAACAGCATCAAGGACCTTGCCCTGCAAGCCGGGCGTCTGCATGCCATGAGCCAGCCGATGTCCAGCGACCTGCGGGAGAACTTCGTGACGTTTTATGGCGGCCCGGTCGATTCGCCGTGGATCGCCTATGGCGGCGGTGACTACACGCTCGATGAGCATGTCAGCGTCAGCCTGTTCAGTAGCCGGCTCAAGGATGTGTGGAACCAGTACTACGTCGGCACCAGCCTGAGCTGGCCGCTGAGCGAGGAGCTGGCCCTGATTGGTGGTTTCAACTATTACAAGGCTGTTGATGAAGGGCAGCAGCGCCTGGGCGCCTTTGACAACGATATCTGGAGCGCCAAGCTGGGTGTGCGCTTTGGTGCTCACACCCTGGCCCTGACTCACCAGCGCAACAACGGCGACGACGACTTCGACTACCTGCGCCAATCCGACTCGATCTTCCTCGACAACTCCATCCAGTACAGCGACTTCAACGCGCCCAAGGAGCGTTCATGGATGCTGCGCTATGACCTGAACATGGCCACCTACGGCGTACCTGGGCTGTCGTTCATGACACGTTACGGCAAGGGTACCGACGCCGATTACTCCAATGCCAACGCCACTTACATGCGCCGCGACGTCGCGGGCAACCCGCTGACCGACCAGAAACGCTGGGAACGTGACATCGAGGTCAAATATGTGGTGCAGACTGGCGCGGCCAAGGACCTGTCGTTGCGGGTGCGCCAGGCCACCACCCGGGCCACGGCGTTCGAGTCGGACCTGGACGAAGTGCGGCTGATCGTGGAGTACCCGTTGTCGATTCTGTGATTCCACTTTGGCAACCTCGTTGCTCCTTTGGTCTGGGTGGATTTTCTGGCGCTCCGCTTGGGGCGCCTTTTTTATCGGCGTCATCGCGGTTAAACCTGCATTGGCATCAGATGGTCAGCGGCCGCGTGCCGCGATCGGGCTGCACAGCAGCCCGTGGCTTTCTGCTTGGCGGAGTCAGTTGCTGGCTACTTCGGTCTCTGTCGCTGTCTTGGTCGATGCCTTCTTCTCCTGCACTACAATGTAGAACTCCTCTCCATGCTTCACCGCCCCATACAGTACGGCCTTCTCGATCAGCTCGTTGCCGCGTAGGTGGCGCAGCATCATCGGGTCCTTGCGCAGGTCGCGGTACAGCGCCAGGCATAGCAGTACCATCACCACCACGAATGGCAAGGCCACGACGATGGTCAGGTTCTGTAGCCCGGTCAGCGCCTCGCCAGGGTTACGTGGGTCGCCGATCGCCAGCATGATCGCCGCCACCGTACCGGTCAGCGAGCCCCAGAAAATCACTGTGCGTCGTGATGGCGCGGTGGTGCCGTGTTCCGACAGCGTGCCCATCACCAGCGAGGCGGCGTCGGCACCCGAAACGAAAAAGATGCCTACCAGGATCATCACCAGCACCGAGGTTGCCGATGCCAGCGGGTAGCTGTCCAGCAGCTGGTACAGGGCGTGGTTACTGTTGACCGCACCGTTGGCCAGCTGGAAGGCGCCTTCGCGCACAGCGTCGATGGCGGCACCGCCGAAGATGGTGAACCACACCAGGCTGACCAGGCTTGGCACCAGCAGCACCCCGGTCACGAACTGGCGAATGGTGCGACCGCGGCTGATGCGGGCGATGAACATGCCCACGAAAGGTGTCCAGGAGATCCACCAGGCCCAATAGAACACGGTCCATCCGGCCAGCCAGCTGTTCATCTGCTCGCCGCCGCTGGCGTTGGTGCGGGCCATCATTTCCGGCAGCATCTTGATGTAGATGCCGAGCGAGGTGGGCAGCAGATTTAGCATCAGCAGCGTCGGCCCGACCATGAACACGAACACTGCCAGCACCAGTGCCAGCACCATGTTGGTGTTGGACAGCCACTGGATTCCCTTGCCGATGCCCGACACCGCCGAGGTGACGAAGGCAATGGTCAGCAGCGTGATGATCGAGATGTAGAACAGTTTACCGGGACTTTCGATCCAGCCGTTGTATTCCAGGCCGCCGGCGATCTGCAGCGCGCCAAGGCCCAGCGAGGCGGCCGAGCCGAACAATGTGGCGAAGATCGCCATCATGTCGATCAGGCGGCCGAGTGGGCCGTTTGCGTGCTTGCCGATCAGCGGCCGAAAGGCAGCGGAAATCAGCTGCGAGCGGCCACGGCGGAAGGTGCCGTAGGCGATTACCAGGCCAACGATGGCGTACATGGCCCAAGGGTGCAAGGTCCAGTGGAACAGGGTGGTGGCCATTGCCACCTGCATCGCTTCGCTGGTCTGCCCGCTGGCTGAGCCTGGCGGCGGCGATATGTAGTGCGACAGCGGCTCGGCCACGCCGAAGAACATCAGGCCGATGCCCATACCGGCGCTGAACATCATCGCTACCCAGGACACCGTGCGAAATTCTGGCTGTTCGCCATCGCGGCCCAGCGGCACCCGCCCGTAACGGCTGGCGGCCAGCCACAGCACGAACACCACGAAGAGGGAGGAGGTGAGCACGAAGAACCAGCCGAAATTGAGAATGACCCAGGATTGCGCGCTGGAGGCGCTGCTGGCCAGGCTGGCCTGGTTGAGGAAGCCCCAGAGCACGAAAGCGATGGCCAGGAGGCTGGTGAAACCAAAGACGATCCAGTCAAGCTTGCCCTCGAAATGCCGATCCTGGCGGGCTTCTGCGGTTTTCGAGGGGTCTGTGACGCCAAGATCGAGTGTTTCGGGGATGTGTTCCTTTGCCATGTATGATGAGGCCCCATTTGTGTATTGCCTGAACGCGCAGGCTTGTTGTGTGGGCTGCCGAGCGCGATGACGGCCTCGGCGGGGTGGATTGCTGGCGGGATTATCCTGCGCAGCAGATGGCGGCTCATGTCCCCATAACGTCCTGGGGCGTCCATTACGCGACTTGGCAAATACTTTTAGTTCTGGGGGCAGTGGCCCTTTCTGCCTCGGCTTCTGGTACCCTGATGGGCACAACCCGGGCCCGCACATACGAGCATCGTAGAAGCGCTGCTGCTTGCGGGCCTGGCCGCACCAGGAAACGGAGATTCGTCATAATGGCCACTGACCGTGTGAGCCTGATTCATTTCGATAAATTGAGCATGAGCCCTGCCGCTGCCGATCGGTTCCAGAAAGCCCTCGACGCGCTGGAAGCGCTCAAGCTGCAGGACCGTTACGTGTATCTCATCGCTCCCTATCTGGGTGATATCGCTGACGCCTCCGACGCCGAGCAACTGGCCACAGCCCTGGAGCAGGGCTTGCGCGTGGTCGAAGAGTTGCTGGTGGCCAGGTCGGTAACCAAGGTCAAGGCCGAGGAAGTGCGCCAGGTGTTCCACAGCGCTGGCGAACGTGCGCGGGCAGAGCTGCCTGGCTGAGTAGTGGCATGGCCAAAGACATCGACAACCCCTGCGTCTCGTTATGCCAGCTCAACAGCGAACTGTGCGTGAGCTGCGGCCGCACCCGTGACGAAATCCGCAAGTGGCGGGGCATGAAGAGGCCCGAGAAAATGGCCACTGTGCAGCGGGCGGCGACGCGAATGAAGGCTATCGCCAAGAAGGCGGCAAAGCGGCAGAATGCCGACTGAACCTGCCCAGAATTGACGCAGCCTTTCCTGATTGTCTGACGAGCCTGAAATGGATTCTCACTCGCTGTTCGCATTCACCCTGGTCGCCGCCATCGCGATCGCCAGCCCCGGCCCTGCCACCTTGATGGCTATCAACAACAGCCTTGCCCATGGTCAGCGCAGCGCGATCTGGTCGTCGCTGGGCAATGGCACGGGCCTGTTCTGTTTGTCGGCTGCAGCCATGCTGGGGCTAGGCGCACTGCTGGCCAGTTCTGAAGTACTGTTCAATGCCGTGAAGGTTCTGGGGGCGGGCTACCTGTTCTACCTGGGGGCGCGACAACTGCTGAAGAAGAGCCCGATGCTGGGGCAGGGTGCCGCAGAGCGTACGGCCAAGGTGCGACCCTCGCCGCTGAAACTGTTCAAATCGGCCTTCCTCACTGCAGTAACCAACCCCAAGGCAACCCTGTTCTTTACTGCACTGTTCCCGCAGTTCATCGACCAAGGGGCTGCATTGTTGCCACAGTTTCTGACCTTGACCGGGATCTTCGTGGCCTTGTCGCTGACTTCGCTGAGCGTGTATGCCGCTTTGGCTGCGCGGGCCAAGGGTGTGCTGACCCGGCCGTCGCTGTCGCGCTGGGTGAGCCGGGTGGTGGGCACCACCTTTATCGGTTTTGGCGCGGCGATCCTGGCGATGCGGCGGCAGGGAGGCTGAAAAGCCCAAGTGTCGCCGGCCGTGCAGCTCCTCACTGTCTGTCCTTTGGCAGATTTTTCTACTGGACGATGAAAGGCTCGTCTGCGGGTTGTTGATGGTCCAGACTATCTACAGTGCGCGGATGATAGCTGCAGGCGACCACAGTAGGTGGCAGCCTTGGGCTACCACGCCGGGTCGCCGGGTGTTTCATGTGCCGAGGGTCTTGGATGATCGAGCGTTGCTTTCGCCACGCCTTGCTCATGGTGTACCTGTCGCTGCTGCCTCTGGCTGCGGTAGCGGATGATGCATGCCTACGGTTGACCGCCACAGGCAACCCGGAATACCCCCCCTACCTGTGGCGCGATCCGCTAAACCCTCAACAGTTGATCGGTGCCAATGCCGACTTGCTCAGGTACCTGGGCAAGCAGTTGGGCCTGGAAATAGAGGTGGTTTACGCCGGGCCGTGGTCGCGAGCCCAGGAAGAAGTGCGCACCGGGCGGATCGACTTGATGGCCGGGTATTTCCTGACCGAAGCGCGCCGGCAGCATGTGGACTACATTACCCCGCCGTTCTTGCGCACACCCAGCGTCATCTGGGTGCACCAGGATAATGCCTTTGCCTACCAGCAATGGGCCGACCTCAAAGGCCGCAAGGGTGGCACTCTGGTCAACAACAGCCACGGCCAACAGTTCGATGAATACGCCCAGGCCAATCTCACCCTCGAGGCAGTGCCCAGTGCCAGGCAGGCGTTCGAGAAGCTGATGCACAAACGCAGCGATTACGTGGTGTACGAGCAGTATCCTGGCATGGCGCTGGCGCGCACGTTGGGCATCGCAGCCACTGTGCAGGTGTTGCAGCCACCCGTGTCCAGCGAAGGGTTGTACCTGGCAATCTCACGAGAGTCGCCCTGCAACCGGCCACCGCTACGTGAGGCGCTGGCGCGGGAAATGGCGAAGATCGTTGATGAGGCCATGCCCGAGCAGTGGTTGAAACAGAATCTGGAACGGTGGCAGTGACAGAGTGGCTAAGGTGCTTCGCGGTCTTTGTGGGAGCAGCCTTGCGTCGGTACATGTACTACTCCAGTTCAACGCATATGCAAGATGATGGGGCTGCTGCTGGCCGGATCGGTATGGCCACGCAGCTTGCCTACCGCCTGCGCATCCACCGCACCACCCTGGTTGCCCCAGGCCGTACGCACAAAGCTGAGCACGTCGGCAATCTCCTGATCTCCCAACTGTTCGCGGAAAGCCGGCATGCGATAGGCGTCCGGCACCCCTGCAGCCACCACCCGCTGCGAACCATTGAGCGTGATATTGATTGCCGAGGCGTCCTCCTTGGCCAGTGCCGAGGTCGCTCCAGCCAAGGGCGGCATCCACTCGGCCTGGCCCTTGCCGTCCAGGCCGTGGCAAGACGCACAGCGTGTCACGTAGGTGCGCGCTCCTGGGCTGTCCAACCGTATAGCTACCGATTCGGCTTGGTATTGCCACGGCGCGCCGTCACGTTGAGGGTCGCCGGGCAGCGACTTCAGGTAGTGGGCGATGGCTGCCAGGTCGTTGTCATGCATGAATTGCGTGGAGTTGTTGAACGCCTCGGTCATCGAACCGAATACCACTGCATGCCGGTTGCGCCCGGTCTTCAGGAACTGCGCGATCTCCGTCTCGCTCCAGCGCCCCAGCCCTGTGTTGTGGTCGGCGCGCAGGCTGGGTGCATACCAGCCATCGAGCAGTGCACCGGACAGGAACGGCTTGCCGCTGTCATCCAGCGCTTTTTCATTGAACGCCAGGCCGCGTGGCGTGTGGCAACTGCCGCAGTGTCCGGGGCCCTGGACGATATAGGCGCCACGGTTCCACTGTGCATCCTGCCCGGTCTTGTCGGTGTAAGGCGTGGTGGCGGCAAACAGGCCGTTCCACAAGGCGATGGGCCAGCGCAGGTTCAGCGGCCAGGGGATGTCGCTGGCCAGGTTGGCCTGCCGCGCCGGTTGCACGCCGTGCATGAAGAACGCATAAAGCGCCTTGACGTCATCATCGCTGAGCTTGGCGTAGGACGGGTAAGGCATAGCCGGGTACAACCGCCGGCCACCGGGCGCGACACCCTGGCGCACGGCGCGGTCGAAGTCGGCCAAGGTGTAGTTACCGATACCGCTGTCGCGGTCAGGGGTGATGTTGGTGGCGTGGATGGCCCCCAGCGGGGTGGCCATTTCAAGTCCGCCGGCGAACGGTTTGCCATCTGGCAGGCTATGGCAGGCCACGCAGTCACTGAGCCGGGCCACGTATTCGCCGCGGCTGACCAGCCCCGGGTCGGCAACAGTGGCCTGCGCATCGGCAAACGGCGATGCGGGTTCGCGTGTGACATACCAGGCCAGCAGGCCCGCCGCGACCAGGCACGGCAGCGCGAGCCAGCCGGTGGTTCTTGCGAAACGATGGGTCATGAGGCGTCCCTTGCGATCAGCTGAAGGTGTGGCGGCTCAATGGCAAACTGCGCACGCGCTGGCCGGTGAGTTGCGCGACCGCGTTGGCCACCGCCGGGGCCACGGCGGGTAGCGGTGGTTCGCCGATGCCGCCCATCTTCGCCCCGCTTTCGATGATGCGCACATGCACCCGGGCCATGCGCGAAGGCGGCAGGATCGGGTACAGGTCGTAGTTGCGCGCGCGCGGTTTGCCATCCACGTACACCGCTTCTTCCACCAGCGTCTGCGACAGGCCGAGGGCGACGGCGCCATTGACCTGATGCTCGATGATCGCCGGGTTGACGATGCTGCCAGGGTCGATGGCTTGCCAGATGTCGTGCACCTTGACCTGGCCGTTATCGATCGAAACCTCGGCAATGACCGCAGCCTCCGAGCCGAACGGTGAGGCCATGGCCACGCCGCGTGCGCGCTTGCTGCCGTCCTCGGCGGTGAACGGTCCGCGCTTCCAGCCGCCGGACAATTCGGCCACTGCGTTCAGCAGGTTGGTCAGTCTGGGGTTGTCGCGCAGCAGGTGCAGGCGCAGTTCAAACGGGTCCTTGCCACCTTTATCAGCCAGTTCGTCGAGGAATGATTCGTAGAAGAAGTCGTTCAGCGAGTTACCTACCGAGCGCCAGTAACCGAGCATGGGCGGGCCCTTGACATAGATCTGGGCGATGCGCTTGTTGGCGATGGCGTAGGACTTGCCTGACAGCCCCTCGAGCGCGGTCGGGTCGATCTTTTCCCCTTGTTTGCCGGCAAGGGCCTCGGTTGGGCCCTCGGTGGCGCTTACCGCTTCGAGCGCCACGGGCATACCGTCTGCGTCCAGCCCGGCGCGGAACTTCACCACTGCGACGGGGCGCAGTACATCGCGCAAAAATTCCTCCTCGCGGCTCCAGATAAGCTTCACCGGCCGGCCAACCGCCTTTGCCAGGGCAATGGCCTGCGGGTAGGGGTTGGCAGAGTCGTACAGAAAGTGGCGGCCAAAGAAGCCGCCCAGCAGCGGCGAGTGCAGGTTGATTTGTGCAGGCTCCAGACCGGTGCGTCTGGCAATGTCGTCACGGAACATGTCCGGGGCCTGGTTGGGTAGCCAGACGTCGAGGCTGCCGTCCGGGTTGAAGCGGGCGAGGGCGGACGGTGGCTCGAGCTGGGCATGGTTCAGGTACTGGTTGTGGTAGCTGGCCTCGACCTTGGTCTTGGCATTGGCCAAGGCGCCGGCAATATCCCCTTCGTTCTCTTCATCGCGTGCCGGCCCTTGCACCGTCGCGAGGTGTTCGCGCCAGGCGTCGCTGGAAAAATCGGCCGGCATCGGCCGCACTTTGCTGTCGGCGGCCGGCTCTTTCCAGTCCACCTGAATCGCCTCCGCTGCACGCTTGGCGTGCCACCAGCGCTCGGCAACCACGGCCACGGCGCCTGGCAGCTGATGCACCGAATGTACGCCTTTCATGGCCTTGACCTGGTCTTCGTTGCGCAGGCTGCCGACCGTCATGCCCAGGCGCGGTGCATGCTGCACGGCAGCGTGGAGCATGCCGTCGACTTTGATGTCGATGCAGTACTGGGCCTTGCCGGTGGACTTGTCATAGGCATCCAGGCGGCGTACGGGCTTTCCTATCCAGCGAAACTGGCTGGGGTCGCGCAGCTTGACGCTGGCCGGGTCGGGCACCGGCAGGTCCATGGCGCGACCGGCCAGCTCACCGTAGGTTACGGAACGTCCGGTCGTGGTATGTACCACGTTACCCGGCGTGGTAGAAAGCTCATCGACCGGTACACTCAGGTGTTCGGCGCCCGCCTGCAGCAGCATGCCCCGGGCGAGCGCGCCCAGACGGCGCATGGTCGGGTAGCTCATGCGCACCGACATGCTGCCACCGGTGATGCGCATGCCGTTCTCCATCACCACGTAGGCTTCGCCCGGTGGTGCGCTGTCGACCACGAAATGGGCCGGGTCGACATCCAGCTCTTCACCCACAATCTGCGCCATGGCGGTGAAAGGGCCTTGCCCGCCT
This sequence comes from Pseudomonas sp. BP6, assembly GCF_017875935.1. Lineage (NCBI taxonomy): Bacteria > Pseudomonadati > Pseudomonadota > Gammaproteobacteria > Pseudomonadales > Pseudomonadaceae > Pseudomonas > Pseudomonas sp. BP6. The sequence goes on along the minus strand of NZ_JAGINI010000001.1, from coordinate 2,937,748 downwards.
TCCATGAAGGGGCTCAACAGGCGCACCGTGCCATCCGGGCGAATCTCCAGAAATGCAGGCACCTGGGTGCCGCGTTCCGTAGTTGCCGCAGCGGCGGCGGCTGCCTGCACGCGGGCCGAGCCCATGGGCAGGCCGAAACCTAGCACCAGGGCGCCGACTGCGGTGCCGGCAAGAAAGCGCCGACGTGACAGGTTGACCGTTTCGCCCCGCTGCAACCTGAGCAGTTCGGCAGGCGTATCGACTGGCGTGTTCATCAGGCCTGCTCCCCCTGGGCCAGATCATGCACGGCGGCATGGATGGCGTTGTAGGTGCCGCAGCGGCACAGGTTGACCATGGCTGCATCGATCTGCGCATCGCTGGGTTTTGGCGTGTGCTTGAGCAGCGCCGTGGCCGCCATTACCTGGCCGGACTGGCAATAGCCGCATTGAGCCACCTGGTGCTCGACCCAGGCGGTGACTACCCGTTTACCGACGGGGTCGGCCTCGATCGCCTCGATGGTGGTGACCTCGCGCCCCACCACACCGGCCACCGGGGTAACGCAGGCGCGCACCACATTGCCGTCCACCAGCACCGAACAGGCGCCGCACTGGGCCAAGCCGCAGCCATACTTGGTACCGGTCAGCCCCAAGTCATCGCGAATTACCCACAGCAGGGGCGTGTCGGCGTCCGCCTCGACCTGATAGGTCTTCTGGTTGATGCGTAGTTCCATGGTTTCACCTGCCCGTCACGGTTGTTGTCGCTGTGTTTCTGCATGGGGAATACGTTGTCCCCCGGTGCAGAAACGCTAGCACAGGAGGATGACCGCTGGTCTGGTGGCGGGGGTGGCTTCAGAGAATCAGGCAAGTAATCCGGCGGAATACGCAAGCCAGCTTCGAAAAATCAAGCCTGCGGTCGGCGTTGAACAGGACTTGCGCAACGAAAACCCGGATAATGCCGGCCAATTTCGTTTTGCACGCTTAAATCACGGTAATCCCGCATGGAAATCAAGGTCAATTTTCTCGACAATCTCCGTCTCGAAGCCAAATTCGATGACTTCACGGTGATCGCCGACCAACCTATCCGCTACAAAGGCGATGGTTCGGCCCCAGGCCCTTTCGACTATTTCCTGGCGTCTTCGGCCTTGTGCGCGGCTTACTTCGTCAAGCTGTACTGCCAGACCCGCGATATTCCCACCGAAAACATCCGCCTGTCGCAAAATAACATCGTCGACCCGGAAAACCGCTACAACCAGATCTTCAAGATCCAGGTCGAACTGCCCGAGGACATCTCCGACAAGGACCGCCAGGGCATCCTGCGCTCCATCGACCGCTGCACGGTGAAAAAGGTGGTGCAGACCGGCCCTGAGTTCGTGATCGAAGTGGTCGACAACCTCGATGCCGATGCCCAGGGGCTGCTGATGCCGGTGTCGGACACCAGCACCTATATCCCCGGCAAGGACCTGCCGCTGGAGCAGACCATTGCCAACATGTCGGGCATTCTTGCCGGGCTGGGGATGAAGATCGAGATCGCCTCGTGGCGCAACATTGTGCCCAACGTCTGGTCGCTGCACGTACGCGATGCGCAGTCGCCGATGTGCTTTACCAACGGTAAAGGGGCCACCAAGGAGGCTGCGCTGGCCTCGGCGCTGGGCGAGTTCATCGAGCGCCTCAACTGCAACTTCTTCTACAACGACCAGTTCTGGGGCGAAGACCTGGCCAATGCGTCGTTCGTGCACTACCCGAACGAGCAGTGGTTCAAGCCGGGCCCGCGCGACGCGTTGCCGGCCGAGATCCTCGATGAGCACTGCCTGGCGATCTACAACCCTGACGGGGAGCTGCGTGGTTCGCACCTGTATGACACCAACTCGGGTAACACGGCGCGGGGCATCTGTTCGCTGCCGTTCGTGCGCCAGTCCGACCAGCAGGTGGTGTACTTCCCGTCCAACCTGATCGAAAACCTGTTCCTCAGCAATGGCATGAGTGCGGGCAACACCTTGGCTGAGGCGCAGGTGCAGTGCCTGTCGGAAATCTTCGAGCGCGCGGTGAAGCGCGAAATCCTCGAAGGCGAGTTGTGCCTGCCGGACGTGCCGCAAGAGGTGCTGGCCAAATACCCGGCGATCCTCGCTGGCATCCAGGGCCTGGAAGAGCAAGGCTTCCCGGTGCTGGTCAAGGATGCGTCGCTGGGGGGCGAGTTCCCGGTCATGTGCGTGACCTTGATGAACCCGCGCACGGGTGGCGTGTTTGCCTCGTTCGGTGCCCACCCGAGCCTGGAAGTGGCGCTGGAGCGCAGCCTCACCGAACTGCTGCAGGGCCGCAGCTTCGAAGGCCTGAACGACCTGCCGCAACCCACCTTCGAAAGCCACGCGCTGACCGAGCCGAACAACTTCGTCGAGCATTTCATCGACTCTAGCGGCGTGGTGTCGTGGCGCTTCTTCAGCGCCAAGTCCGACTTCGAATTCGTCGAGTGGGACTTCTCCGGGCACGGCGAGGACTCCAACCAGCAGGAGGCCGCGACCCTGTTCGGCATCCTCGAAGACCTGGGCAAGGAAGTGTACATGGCGGTGTACGACAACCTTGGCGCCACCGCGTGCCGCATCCTGGTACCGGGCTATTCGGAAATCTACCCCGTCGAGGACCTGATCTGGGACAACACCAACCGCGCCTTGTCGTTCCGTGCCGACATCCTCAACCTGCACAGCCTCGACAGCCGCTCGCTGAAGCTGCTGCTCAAGCGCCTGGACAACTGCGATGTGGATGACTACACCACCATCACCACGCTGATTGGTGTGGAGTTCGACGAGAACACAGTGTGGGGCCAACTGACCATTCTCGAACTGAAGTTGCTGATCTGCCTCGCGGTGCAGCGTTTCGAGGACGCCAAGGAACTGGTCGAGGCATTCTTGCAGTTCAACGACAACACCGTAGACCGCGGCCTGTTCTACCAGGCGCTGAACGTGGTGCTGGAAGTGCAGCTGGATGACGAACTGGAGATGGATGACTACGAAGCCAACTTCCGCCGTATGTTCGGCAATGCGCGCATGGACGCGGTATTGGGTTCGGTGGACGGCAGTGTGCGCTTCCATGGTCTGACCCCGACCAGCATGAAGCTCGAAGGCCTTGATCGCCACCTGCGCCTGATCGACAGCTACAAGAAGCTGCACGCGGCCCGGGCCAAGTTCGCCTGACAGGCGCTGCGCCCAATCATCGCCGGCAAGCCAGCGCCACAGGTATTGCACCGCTCTTGAGATTTGTGCTGAACCTGTGGGCGCTGGCTTGCCTGCGATAAGTCAGGAGTCGTCCTACAGCCCTTTGATCTGGGCGCCATCCCCATTCTGTCTTGCCGCGTTGCCATCCAGGCGCATAGCGTTCTCTTCCTATCCACTTCAGGTGGTGACTATTCGGGCTTAGCAGGCCCACCTTCGAAAGCCTCCGCCGGTGGTGGCGCTGCACGGACATTGAAAAGCTTGCAGACACAGTACCAACAGAGAGCGACGGTCAGGTTGTAGGGGAACAGCACCGCCCAGAACGGCAATTGCCAGTTCTTTTTGCCCTGCATTTCACCGGGCTCACCGGTTCGCCAAGGGGCGTAGTGGCGCCAGGCTTCTGCCGGGGTCAGGCAGATGGCGTGCAGTGGCTTGTGCCACCAGTTGGGTTCACCGGGCGGGGGGAGTTTGTCCGGGCCGTGGTCCATGAAGTGGCGGAGGTATTCCCATACCTCGGCTACATGCTTGACGCCGGGTTCGGTGGGTTCGTTGCTGTCGACCCAGAGGCAGTCTTTTTGATGCAGGCTGCCGTCTTCGCGGCGGGGGGCGAAGGCGAGGGCATAGCTGGTGCTGAATGATGAGCCGCCGAATTCTGTGCGACTGAAAAGACCGCCTGCGACTTGGCTCCAGTCAAATATTATGAGTTTTTTGAATCGCTTATAGTAGATTTTCTTTTTGTGTCGATTTAAATATATGTTCGATAAGTTTTTTATGAAAAGTATTCTGTAGGCTAAGAATGGGGTAAAAATAAAGGGGAGTGAGATCAGGATGGCAACGAAAATGTCGCCGCCGTTGATTGAGTAGTCTATATTTTCATTAATGAGATTGTAGCATGATAATATCCAGGTGAATAGAAACATGGCAGTGTAGATTTTTCCCATGAATACAGAGTCGGACACCCAAGGGTTGCGCAGGCATAAGTGTGAACTGGTTGTTTGAATAAGTTGTCCGGAAATTTTTGGCTTGAATCCTGAATTGTGGGCTTGATTAAAAAGCCAGATAGTCGCCATAGGTTTAGCGTTCCAGATGAATAGTGGTAGTAGAAGGAGTGTCGTCATCCAGTCCTTGGTTGACATAGTAGTTAATCGTTAGAGTGGCAGACCTGATTTGTCTAGCATCAGTTTTGTAATGAAGTAATAAACCTGCTTGGGTGATATGGCAGTCAGGGGTTATTTGGAGTGGGGTTGTCTGCCTGTCGAGATTCTGGCTCACTAAACTCCCTGACCATTCGCTTTGACCTACTACGAATTCTGGTAAAAGTATAGTTAGCTCGAGTGTTGCGTTTTGTTTAGTGACCTGGGTATGGATAATTGTTGCCCAGTCAGGTGTTGGCCATTTGTTATTTATATCCAAATGTGTCGTTAGGGCGCCTAAGCCGAGCTGCTCAGAGTACGGTGCCAACAATGCTTTCGGTGAGAAAAATTCAATCTGCCATGACTTGATTTCTTCGTGAATGTGGCGAAAGGGTGGCAATTTTTTATCAAAGTCTAACTTTATATTCTCCCGTATTTCTCCATCGTTTTCCCTTGTCCCGAAGATGCTTCTGCTGGCCCATAATTCTAAAGGGCTGTGAAGGCGGGAGTGAGCTTTTGAGTAGAGGAATAGACCTCCACCGATCAAAGTTGCTCCGATCAGGGCGATTCCAGCTGCTGTCCAGCCTGCAAAGGGAATGAGGACTGTCATGCCTGCGATGGCAAGGCTTCCTTCTAGAACAAGAATCGAACCTAAAGCAGTAGTCGCGCTGGCGGCCGCTGTATATAAGCCTGAAATAAGATTGCCGTTCTGCCATTGACGTACTGCCTTAAAAATATCTGAGGAAAACCCAATTATTATTGCCGGGTAGCCTGATGCCCGCGCGAAAAGATTACTCGTCAGAAAGTTGATGATGCCGTTACCAAAGGCCATGCCTGGCGCCGTTGAGATCCACTTCAACATCATGGCCTTTTGCGTCGCCCGCACGCTGACCAATGTCGCCGCCGCTGCACCGATCACCCCGAAAACAGATGAAGCGAACCCCAGGGTGTATTCCGGTGCATCGCTCTTCTGCAGGCTGCTGTACGCCGTCTTGAGCGATAAGATGTTGAACCACAGCATCCCCGCGTTTAAACCGCCACCACCGCCGGAGGTGAGCAACCCAAGGAAGTTGGGTTTCACCCGCGCAGTGGTGGTCAGCTCGATGGACACCGTGCGGCTTCCTGATATGCGCAACGCTTTCATCTCTTCAACCTGCGTCATGCCGCTCTTCAAATACCGCTGCACCTCCTGGCTAAAGGGATTTTCCGTAATGGCCTGCTCGGTGATTCGATAGCGTGCCGCCAACAACCCCAGCGCTTTCTCGGCATTGGCCTCACGCGCAGCCAGCAACACTTGCTGGCGCAGGCCATGGCTGGCATCCCAGCGGGTCTGGCCACGCAGGCGCTTGAGCACCACGGTATTGACCGACTGGGCGGTGAGGTCGGTGATGTTCGCCATGGCCGGGAAGCGACCAGCCAGCCCTTCGATCACATTGTCGCTGGCGCCGAACATGGAGCCGATCGAATCGGCTTTGTCCTTGAACGGGTTGAACGGCGCCAAGGCGGTGTAAAGCGGGCTGTCGTGCTGGTCCAGCCATTGCTCCAGGCGTTTGAAGCGCCGGTCATGATCTTCGGTGCCGGGTGTCGGCTGGCCCATCGGGTGAATCAGCAATGCCAGTGAGATTTCCAGACCGCGGGCGGAGGTGCGTTCGTCGCGGTCGTAACAGGCCAAGGCGGCTGCCAGGCTGTAGGGGTTATCGATGTCTTGGGATTCGGCCGTCGCCAGCCAGGCGTCATGATCGTTGCTGGCTTGCAAGGCCAGGTTGCGCAGGGCGGCAATGCGCCGTTCCAGCGCGTCGCGTTCGGCGAGGAAGCGCCGGTATTTGTCGACATCGAGGCGCTGTGCCAGGCGCGCGCCATTGGGGGAATAATCTTCATGGGTGAGGGCCTGGAAGTGTGACTCGGCCGGTGACAGGGCGGGCCCCCGGCGTGACGTGCCAAGCCTGAACGCGGCCAGTTCCGGTGAAGGGGCATCCGCCGGGTACAGGCTTTCCAGCGTCTTGTTCAACAGCATGGCGACCAAATTGCGATGGTGAAAGTCGCGGCTTTGCGGGCTGAGCTGTTCGGCATCCAGCCGGTAGCATGCCGGCACGCGCTCCTGCTCGGGAGGTTGGGCGGGTTTTGTGTGTTCCAGTTGCTCGGCCGGCATCAGGTCACGCAGTTGATGCTGGTAGGCCGAGACCGACAGGCTCAGGTCCAGGGCCATGCCTTCGGCATCGGCGAGCGCCACTACCACCGGCACTTTCGGTTGGGTCCAGGGGTAGTGGCGGGCGATGGCAGTGAGGTTGCCGATGGGCAAGGTTTCGGTGATCGGGTCGCTACTCCAGGTCAGCGGCATGCGCCGCTCTGTCGGTTTGAAGTCTTCGACCCAGGTTTGCAGGGCACTCACTGGCAACACATGGGGCTGGGTGGACGGCACCTGGTTGCCGCTGACCAGCTCGGCCATGTCCAGCTGGTGCATGTGCCGTTTGCGCAGGGCTGCCGAGCCGGTGATACGGGCGGTGATGGCGTTGGTCCACAGGTGCGGGCTGTAGCCGATCCACACTTCCTTGGCGGAGTCCTGACAGGTGTCAGCCCACACCCAGCCCATGCTCTGGCCGGACAGGTAGCGCTCACGCCGGTGGTAGTCCTCCAGCCCTTGGTAGCGCAGCTCCTTGTAGAGGCCCACGCCGACGTGCTCATGAATGACCAGCTTTTCGCCCAAAGGGCCTTTCATGAACACGTAGACATAGCCTGGGCGCAAGGCGCGGAGGGTGTAGGCCGAGTGCTGCAGCGGAGTGAAGCCTTGTTCCAGGTTGAAGCCTGCATCGACATAGCGGCAGGCGGGGGCGCCGCCGGTGCGGGGTACGATGGCGTAGCGCACTGGCAGGATGGGCACGCGTGCGCTGCAGGCAGGGCCGGAGGTGGCGCGGCTGACGGAGGCGTTAGTCATGGGCAGGCTCCTTGCTTTCGACCAGTGCCTGGAGCTCGCGAAGGCGGGCCTGCGGCGACTCTTCGAGGTTGGTGTAGATTTTTCCCGCCTTGTCATTGCTCATCAGCCACATGTGCCCGGCTATCAGCCGAATGAATTGGCCCGCAACTTCCTCGCTCCGGAAATTGAGGGCTGTCAGTTGCGGCAGGAGTGTTTCTATCCAGAGGCGTATGTCCGCCAAGGTATGGTGGGCATGGGGCGGCATGGCCAGGACCTCATGCGCCAATGAGAGGACAAAGTGCTCGTGCATGCCTGCTTGCAGCCGATCAAGTTCAAGCTGCTGGAGGGTTAAAGGCAGTGCTGATTTTGAGCGGGCAGCAATCGGCTTGTTTTCGTGTGTTTTCCACTCATGAGCCGGCCCCCAGTTGACTCGCCATGCCAACCGAGACACCGGGCCAAGCCAGGCCTTGCGATGGTCGTCGTCCAGCGCATTCAGCCAGGCTGCCAGATGGTCCGGTGTGACATGGTGAGTGGCAACGCTCTGGTCAGGGAGCACGACCTGCACCAGGCTGGTGAAGTGGTCTGCCAGCGCTGCCAGGCCAACCTCGGCATCCAGCGCGATGGCGCCACCGATAGGCATCCAGGTCGTGATTGCATGGGCAAGCAGCTCGTGAGCGTCTGCAACGTCCACCAGCAAAGGCCCAAACTCATGACGGTCATCCAGGGCGCTGCTCTTCCATAACCATGCCTTTTGAGTATTCCGGCTGACAGCGTTTATAAGGTCGAGTACCGATGGGGCATAAGCAGGAACCAGTTCACCTTCCTGCGGGATGGGCCGATAGGCCCAGTTCTCGATTGCACTGGTCATGAGCAGCAGAAAGCGGCAGTTGTGAGCGAAGTCTTCGCTACGCGGAGGAGGTGATGACAAGGTGGTCATTGGACTTGCCCTCGGATACAGCGGCAATCGGGCAGGGGGCAGGAGCCATCAGGGCGGCGCCCACACAGGCGCTCCAGCGGCTTGCCAGTGTTCGGTGCACTGCTGATGGAAAAGGGGCTTGTCGTCCCATTTGCCGACTTGAGCATCTGGCCGGTGATGCGAATCGTCGGGCTGTCCAGCGTGATGCCTGTTTCGTCGATTCGAATGGAGCCCCCAGGGCCTTGAATGACCACGGCTTCCGATGCTCGAAGTTCATAACGGCGTGTACGTCTGCGGATATCCCCACGGGCTTCCAGCTCGGCATGCCCTTCGACCCGTTGCTCGAAGTTGCCACCGATACGGGTGTGGTGATTGGCGGCGATCTGGTCGTGACGGTGATTGCCGATGTTTTCGACACGGTCCTTGGCGATCCTGATCGTGTGGTTTCTACCGATGTCGAGCGCGGCATCCTGCCCAATGGTGATGCGCTCGTCATTGCCAACCGTTTCCGTACGGTCGTGGCCGATCAGGATCGATTCGTCGTTATCGACCTGCTCTTTGCGGTCATTGCCGACCTGCGTAGTCTCATCGTGCTTGACCACATTGTTCTGGTCCCTCTGGGCATGAATGAACACTTCCTCCTGGCCCAGTTCGTCCTCGAAGCGCAGCTCGTTGAAGCCATCGCCCTTGTGGGTCTGGCTTTTGATGGTCATGCGGGTCTTGTGGCGGGGAAGGTCGTAGGGTGGCAGTTGGTTACCGCAGTAAGTACGGCCGGTGATCATCGGCTGATCGGGGTCGCCGTTGACGTAGTGGATGATCACGTCCTGGCCAATCCGTGGGATGGCCATCGAGCCCCAGCTGCCACCGGCCCAGCCTTGGGATACGCGTACCCAGCAGGAGCTGAACGCGTTGTCCTGGCTTTCTCTGTCCCAGGGGAAGCTGACCTTGACCCGGCCCCATTCGTCGCAGTAGATCTCTTCACCGGGCGGCCCGACCACAGTGGCCATGTGCGGGCCGTCAACGCGTGGTTTGGGCAACGGAGCTGGGCGCCACTCGGTTCTGCCTGGCACCAGTACCGCTTTTTGCTCGTAACGTGTGCCTTGGTCGGCCCCGGCAGCTTCTTCCTGCAGGCTGGTGAACTGACTGCCTTCGTGGCGGACCGTGCTGACCCGCCAATGCACATTCAGGTCTTCGCGTGGGTGGCCGGTCAGGGTGAAACTGAGCCCCGGTTGCAGGCGCACGTCATCGCCCTGGACCTCGGCAATACGCACGTCATGGCGCAGCGCTGTGATGCGGCTTTCGGTGAACGGCTTGCCAACGGCATCGCGTTTGTAACGGCCGGGGTAGTCGAAGCACTCATAGTCCGTGGACTGGTGCTCAAGATAGGGGCCTGAGGCCCTGTGTTCCTGACGATAGGCCGGGTGGGTGAAGGTGTAGTCGCGTTGAACCTGCCGTGCAGTACGCACTTGTTCGCTGTAGCGCAAGCGCCGTAGGCACGGTTGAGGCTGGTCGCCGCCGTGGTTGGAATGGTACAGCACGGTGTCCGGGGCTGACGGTTCACGCTCACGGGAGAAGCCTTCGGCGTCGTCCTCGTGTTTGATGACACCGTGACTTATCAGGCCGAGTGACTGCAGTCTGTCGGTGATGATCAGCTTATGGCGTTTTTCATTGTGCTCGAAGCGGTAGACGAAGCCTTCTTCGGCCGCCAGGCGGGCGATGAAGTCGAGATCGGTTTCGCCGGCTTGTACGCAGAATTCGCGCACCTGATGGTCCATGCTGGCGCGTAGTTCGTACTGGTCGATGCCCTGGCGCTTGAGCATCAGCTCGAGAATTTGCGGCACGGTCTTCTGTTGGAAGATGCGCCAGTTCGAGCGCAGGTTGGCCCGTGCCAGTTGGGGCTCGACCAGCGCGTGGTAGTAGGTGCGGTAGAAGCCGCTTTCAGCCTGGCTGAAACGGCTGACAAGGCCGTGCACGTACCGTACCGGGCGTTCGCCCTCCAGGATGGTGAAGAGCACGGGTTTGTCGAGCAAATGGCCGAAGTCGATATCGTTCTCGAAGCTGATCAGTTTCAGCTCCAGTTCAAAGGGTGCGCTGATGCCCTCTCGGAGTTCGAACGACACCACTTCGAATTCAGCTTTGCCAACCAGCGGCTGGAAGCTGTAACGCACGTCAGATTGGCTAGGCATACACGATCCTTGTCCGCCGTCTGAATATTCGAAAAGCCCAGGCAGAGCACGCCTGCCTAGGGCATTTCAGTGAGATCAGGCGATCGGTTTGCGCCAGTCGTCAGAGCCTTCGGTACCCGCTGTTACGTGGGTCCAGGTGATCTTGCGATACATCATCGCCACTTCCACCAGCTGCGTGTAGTTCGCGTTCTTCGCATTCTGGGCGTGGGGTAGCACGGTGTTGATCTCGACGATGATGGCGTCTTCCAGCTTGGTGGTGAAGAAGTGCTCCTGCTCGCCCACTGCCGAGGTGCGGTACCAGTTGACTTCAACCGTTGGCAGCTTTTCGCCACTGGCCAGCGCTAGGTACATCAGTGGCGTGGCCTTGTTCAGCGAGCTGGTGAAAATGAAGGGCTTGTGGGTCCGTTGCCCGGCCGGTTGACCGCTTTGCGGGTCGGTGGGGACGGTGACTTGGTGCTTGACTTCCTGCACCAGAATTTCATCCTCATGGCCTTCCTGATAAATGTTGCCGACGGAGTCGGAGGTGAAGGCGCCCGCGGTGATGTTGCCTTGTTTCTGGGCTTCGATCTTGATGTAAGCGGGTGTTGGCATGGCAGTTACTCCTGCGTCCATGTGGGTAAAGCACGCGCACCACGGGTGGCGTGGCCATCGGGAGCGATGGGCTTGTCAGCGAGGCAAAAACCTCGCTAATTCGTTGCATTCAGTGGTGCTGTGTCACGGTTGGCTATTGCTGCAAAATGCCGTTCAGCGACTCCAGCACCTCGGTTGTGATCAGGTGCAGGCGATAGCTGTAAATGCTGTAAGCCACCGCCATGGCGATGGCGGAAATCACCAAGGGGCTCCACCAGGGCCATTGCCGGCTCATGCGGAAGTTGCGTGGGGCCACATTGGTGTAGGGGTCGCAGACTTCTTCGGGGGTGGGGCCGCGCAGTTCGCGGATGATCCCGTGCAGTTGGTGAATCAGTGCATTGAGTTTTTCTTCGCCTTTCGGCGCGAGCGCGTACTTGCCCTTCAGCCCAAGGCACAGGGCGTAGTACATGAACTCAAGTACGTCCTGATAACGCTTGGGCTCCTGCATCAGGCGGGTAATCACCGTGAAGATTTTTTCCCCACCCCAGGTCTCGTCGTGGAAGATGCTAAGCAGCGGCTCCTGGCTCCAGCAGCTGCTCTTGCCCCAGGGCCGCTCCATAACGGCCTCGTCTATGAACAGGCACAGACCGTAGGAGTACGCCAGCAACTGAGCCGGCTCGTAACCGTGCTGGCGCATTTCTTCCTGAATGTTGTCGATCTGGCTGCGTACTTGCTGGTGCACGTCCTGGATGTTCGGCAGCTCGTCCAGCGTACGCAGGCGTATAACCAAGCCGAACAACGGTGATGCGGCATCCAGCATCAGGTTGGCGAAGCCGCCCCGCAGTTGAAATTCCGGGTCAGCGGGGTAGCCTTCGGAAACGGGCTCTGGCTCAGGTTTGTCCGTGGATACTTGCGCATTGCTTGCCGCAGCCCGGGGGGCGGGTACTGGCTGTTCAAGGGTTGAATCAAGCGCGTTGACTGCAGCGTTGTTTTCGTCGGTGGGCGTGTTGTTGTCTTTTCCCATGTCACTCACTCCTGATCGCCCAGAACTGCAGTTCAAGCCCTGGGAAGTCGCCCGCAATGTGGATGCCGAAGCCATTCGCCTTGCTCATGCACGCCCAGGCCGGGTCACGTCGGTCCAGCTCGAAGTAGCTGAAGCCCGCATGGAAGGGCAGGTCGCGGGGCGCCACGGGTAATGGCAACAAAGGGATGCCCGGCAATTGCAGCGGCACCAGGTCATTCAGTGACTCAAGTGAGGTGATCTTGGCTTTCTGGATGAACATCTGGCGCAACGCCTGTGGTGGCATGCTGGCGCGCACGGCGAGGATGAAGTCGGCTTCGTCGATCAGCCGGCGGTCTTCCAGCGTGGTCGTCATCACGCCGAATTGTTCGCTCTCCAGCGGCAGTGAAACAGCGCGCGGCCGCAAGACGGTGCTCAGAGACCGGCGCAAGGTATCTTCCAGCGGTTTGAAAGACGTGCGCAGTGCGGTGTGGTGATAGGCGGGGTACTCCTGCGGCAGCCGGTTCTGGTCGGTGAAGGTGACGAATTCGCCACAGGCCTGGCTCATGCACAGGTACAGCTGCTCGGGGTGCGTTTGCGCTTGCCTGGCCAGATGCTGGAAGCATGGCCACCAACGGTTCATGGCCTGCAGCAGGTTGAAGTCGCGAATGTCGGCGATCCCGGACTGGCCCGATGCACCAATCCGCGTGGCAAGGCCGCGCGCCCGCTCGCGCAAGGTATGGGTGATTTCTTCAAGAAACCGCTGCAGCGCTGGCACCGCCCGCACCGAAACGCTGGTGGGGTAGAACGCTTCGTCCAGTTGCAGGCTGCCGTCGGGGCGCCGTTCCAGAATACGTGCCAGGGCCAGGCGGGTGTAGGCGCTGCTGTCTTCGGTCTTGCGTTTGAGCTGCAGATTGGGCACCGCAAGGTCGATCTGCACCAGGTCACCGTCAGCGGTGTGGGTATCCTTGATTTCCTGTGCCTGGGCGGTATAGCGGAAATTGGCTGCATTGTCGGGCCAGCTCACTTCGCGGCCGCCATCGGTGCGCAGCGGCAGGCACAGATACACCTCACTGTCTTTGCACGCGTCGTCACCGATTTCCAGCGGCGGCGGTGGCGGCAGGTCGGCGGGAATGTCGAACACCGTGCCGTCCGGCATGACGCCTCGCGCCCGGGTGATGGCGACTTTGCCCAGGCTCAGGTATTCGTCGTTCAACTGAAGTTCGCTGAAGCCGTAGAAGGCTGCATTGAGGCTGGCGAGGCGCTGGTGCAGGGCTGCTTCGCTGGCTCTGGCCGCCTGTTGGAAATGCTGCGGTTTGACGAAGAGGCCTTCGGGCCAGAGAACGGGATTGCGTGAACTCATGGGCGCTCCGTGTCAGCGTGAGTAAGCAGGAAGGGCAAAGGGTGGTGAGGCGCCATCAGTCTTCTTCCTTGAGCACGATGTGCGTGTCGTTGACCAACACCGACAGCATGATCTGGCGGCCACGCGGTGGAATGCGCAGTACTTGCCGCCAGCTGGCGTTTTCATGGCCTCGGTAGTCGGCAATCACCGCGACGAAGCGGGTTTCGGCGTGGATGGGTTCGAAGGGGATGTACTTGAACTGGCCAGGGCGCAGCAGGTAGTCGTCACTACGGATATAGGTACTGCGCAGCGCCTTGGCCGGGTCCTGCTCCAGTAGCTGGTACACGGTGTTGCGCAGCAGTGAGTCGTCGCGCAGTTGCAGGATCGTGATGGCAATGGGCGTGGCGACCAGCGCTGAGGCAACGCTTGTGGTGTGCGGCAAGGTCAACGCCACCTGAGGGTCGTCGTAGCTGCCGGGGCCGCTTTCTTCCAAGGGCGAGCGAGCCGGGTCGCTTTCGTCTCCTTCGTCCAGCTCGACGGGGGACATGGCCGGGAATTGCGCTTGCAGGTATTCGAGCAGAATCCCGATTTTTTCGGTCAACGCATAGGGGTCGCCAGCACTCAGGGTCACAGCGTAGGGGCTTGGCTCCAGGGCGCGATCCTGATCGGCTGCGACGTCAAGGCTGTCCGGATTGCCGTTGAGGGTAGGGCTGGCATTGATGCTGAATGCGACCTCGGTCGGGTGATCCTTGGGCGGCCCGATGGGCAACGAGTGGTCCATGGCTACCTGGCTCATTCTGCTCAAAGATGTGCAGCCGGCGGGCCCGACCAGCGCAAGCAGCAGGGGGGCGAGCAGAAGTGGATGAGGCTTCATGGGTATGCTCCGGCAATCAGGCGCTGCAGCGGGCTTTCTCGGAGTGCCCCTTCACCGTCTGCTGCGTCCAGCGCTGCCAGAGGGTCGCTCCCCATGGCTGCTTTGAAGACCGAGCAGATCTCGACGGCTGGTTGGGGGGCAGAAGGCTGTGCCGGCCAAGCGGGTGCGGGCGCTTCGGCTATCAGTCGGTCGAGCACCTTCGGGTCCGGGTTGAACAGGTCCTCCAGCGAGCGTGTGCAGGCCTGATCCCGGGAGTACTGAACCTGTAGGCGATAGGCACCAATGAGAAGCTGGTCACCCTCAACCAGGCGCCTGGGTGGAAGCGGCCCCAGGCTGTTGGCACTGCCATTGACGTAGGTGCGGTGGCAGTGGTCGATCACACAGAAGCTGCCTTCGATCCAGCGGATTTCGCAGTGGATGGGCGCAACGGTCTGATCACGGTCATTGATCTGCCAGTTTGCTCGCCCGCTACCGATGGTGCCGCCCTTGCAATCGAACAGGTGCCGAGCAGTAATGCCGTGCTGCAGTTGGTCGAGGTTGGTGATGCTCAAGGTGACTGTGCTCATGAGCGCCCCCGGATGCGTACAACCGGGCTGATCTGGCCATACCGGTCGTCGACGAAGCTGGTCCAGCCCAGGTATGCGCCCTGGCTGCGGTGCAAGCAGAAGGGTGACAACGCGCTCTGCTTGAGGCGCAGCTCCAGGTCATAGGCCAGCCCGTCACGCAGCAGAAAGTCGATCAGTGCACGCAAACGGCCGAAGTTTATGCCGCTGGGCAGCAAGCCCCGCAGCTGCGTCTGGTCGAGTTCGCTGATCACGATGGTGAACTTGCTGCTGCGGGTGCGCGTGCGGCTGCCGATCATGAACGTGCTGCCCAGCTGGCCGTTGGTCCGCCCCAGGCTTGCAAGCTGCCTGGACGGCGTGACGACTGATCGCGTCTCGAACTCGCGGATGTGCACCTGCTTGAGGTCGAAGCAGTGGGCGATGATGCCGGCGACGGTCCCCGGTGCACGGCTGCGGCTGGCGATCACGCCGGCAAAACTGAGCAGGCGGCTCCAGGGCAGCGCCGTGTCCCCTCGCAACTGCTTGTCGTTAAGCCCCAGCAGGGCAAACATGTACTGCGAGAACCCGTCACTGGCACCTGGCTGGAAGCGGATGTAATAGCGGTACTTGCGCCAGATACGGTGCAACAGGCTGAGCAGGTAATGGTTGAAAAAGTCGAAGAAGGCCGGCCGTACACCGATGTCATGCGCATGTTCATACGCCACCTGTTCCAGGTAATAGGTGGGCAATGGCGAATCGGTACCGTGCAACCCCAGGAATGTGGCAACGATGCGGTAGCGCTCTTCCTCAGCGGGCATTCGCTGGGCTTTGTACACGTCCGATACAGGGAAGGTCAGCCGTGGGTCGCAGGCCAGGCGCACGCGCAGCCGGGTGGCCTTGTCCGGCCAACGCGGTTCCAGGTCATCGCCATGCAGCCCGTGCAACCGCTCCAGCAACTGGAAAAAGTTGTACTGGTGCGCTTTGCAGAGCAGCTTGTCGGCTAGATCAGCGGTTGCTTGCCGGTCTGTATTGGCCATGTGTAGTGCTCGTTATTGGTGGTGTTGATCACTTCCAGCTGGTGGAAGGAATTGATGCTGGCGTACAGGGCGAAGAAGTGCGCGAGCACACAGCTGAACAGGTACAAGTCGCCTTCGCAGAGGAAGGCGGTCTGGTCCAGTTTCAGCCGGGTGTGCAGGCCGCGAATGGGTTGCCCCTTGATCAGCCAATCCATGGGCTGCGTATGAATGTCGCGCATACCTTCCAGGCGTTTACGGGTGGTGCGGGCCTGCTGGATGTCGTGCAGGGCCATGAAGTCGTAGGCGCGGATCACCGCTTTCAGCGGCTCTACCGAGAGCATGGACAGGTAGTTGAGCGACATGTTGGAGATCAATGCCCACTGCAACTGGCCGTCCAGCACCGGGCGACAGGGGCGGGTGGGGATACAGAGATTGGTGTAGGTGGCCAGCGGCGGCGTAAGTTCGCTCAGGACGTTGATATCATCGATGCCTAGCGCCAGCGGTAGGTCCCGATTGGTGCAGGTGAGGTCGATGGACGCGGTTTCCAGCTCGCCTATGTAGTTGTTGGCGTCGGCGCGGACGAAGGCGATTCGATGCATGACGCCATTGCCGTGCAGGCACTCTTCCAGCTGGCAGCGGTAATACAGCGCCGTGCGCCCCTGGACGTGCTCGATTTCATGGGCGAAGGACTCGAAGGGACGGAAGGTCCGAAGGTGCTCACCGGTGTTACCGTCAGTCGTCGTTCGGGTGCTGATAACCTGGTCGACACTGAAGATTTCGTAGCCGTGCGGCGCTGTGCCCTTGGGCTTCAGTGGAACCATGGCGTCCTTGCCGGACAGGTCGATGGGCTCGGCGCTGTGCTGGAACAGGTTGACCGCAGGTGCGCAGAACAGGTTGAAATCTGCTTTGCCGACACGCAACGAGTCGGGTAGCTGGCGCGTGAAGTGAAATTCGAGGCTTACCTGCTGGCTGTCATGAGCTGGCCAGATCTTTTCCAGCCCGGTAACGCTGAAAAAGTGGAAGCGTTGGGGGAACGCGAAGTATTCCTGCAGGATCCGGTAGCCATCAAAGACGTTCTGTGGGTAAGGCAGCAAGGCGTCGTTGGGGCTGAATCCTGGGAATGCGATGCTGTTTGCCGGCAGCCGACGAACCTCGCCATTGATGGTCACGCTGACATGCTTGAGGTATTGAGAAATCCACAGGTAAAGCGTGCGGGCGGTACCGGTATCGCCGCTGAGGTAAAAGTCGAGGCTGGTACAGCCCAGGCTGTTCAACGGCCGCTCGACCAGTGTTTGAAGGCCGATGCAGACCACAGAACGGTCGGATGTCTGGGTGGCGGCCACTGTGTCGATCTCGAACGGATGAATGTTGACCGCTGTGCAGGTGCGGAACTCGCAGGCCACGCCGTCTACCGGTTTCGAGAACAACCGCGACCCCTTGGGAATGCGCTGTGACTGGCTGAGGGATTGCCTCACCGGGCTGAACTTGATGATCGTCGCGCTGGGCAGCGGCCGCAGGTAGTTCGGCCAGAGCAACTGCAGCATGGGCTGGGTCAGCTCTGGCAAGTCGTCTTCCAGCTTCAGCCGTAGTTTGGCGGTCAGGAACGCAAAGGCTTCCATCAGGCGTTCGACATCGGGGTCGCTGGCGCCTTTGCCAAGCAATCGCGCGAGTTGTGGGTTGTCCTTGGCAAAGTCGTTCCCCAGTTCGTGCAGGTAACGCAGTTCTTCGCTGAAACTGTCTCTCAGTGACATCGGTCACCTCACTCGCGTGTAGCGGTTGTGGCCATCGACCAGCAGCTCGAGTTGCAGCTGCTCTGCGTGGTTGTTGACCTGTACCAGGCAATCCAGCCTGAAATGCAGCTCCAGCGGGGCATGGGTATCGGGCACTGCGTTGAGCGTGCGTACCTGTATGCGCGGCTCGAAGCGCTGGAGGGTGCGGCGGATATCCGCGCTCACCTGCACAAGCAAGTCGCCGTTGCTCACGTCATGCCCGTTGAAGTCGCGCAGGCCCAATTCAGGGCTGCTCTGGGAGCACCCCTGGCGGGCATTCAGCAGCGTTTCGAGGTGGCGCTTGATGGCGGCGAACTTGTGGGAAGCGCTCTCGCGTCGGGAGGCCTCCCGGCGGGTGCACTGGTCCACCATCAGGCGATCAAAAAGACCACTCATTGCGTATCGAGCCGCCCGACCAGGGAAATCTCGAAGTTCGCGCCCATGTACTTGAAGTGCGGACGTACGGCGAGCGAAACCTGGTACCAGCCCGGGTCACCCGCAACATCCGATACCTCAATACGCGCGGCACGCAGCGGCCGACGGCTGCGAACGTCGGCAGACGGGTTCTCCTGGTCGGCGACGTACTGCTTGATCCACTTGTTCAGCTCGGACTCAAGGTCACGGCGCTCTTTCCAACTGCCGATCTGCTCGCGCTGCAGCACCTTGATGTAGTGGGCGAGCCGGTTGACGATGAACAGGTAGGGCAACTGGGTACCCAGTTTGTAGTTGGTCTGTGCCTGAAGCCCCTCAGGGGTTTTCGGGAAGTGCTTGGGCTTTTGTACCGAGTTGGCGGAGAAGAACGCGGCGTTGTCGCTGTCTTTGCGCATGGTCAGGGCGATGAAGCCCTCTTCGGCCAGTTCGAACTCCTTGCGGTCGGATATCAGCACCTCGGTAGGAATCTTGGCCTGCAACTGGCCCAGTGATTCGTACAGATGGACCGGCAAGTCTTCGACGGCACCGCCCGATTGGGGGCCGATGATGTTCGGGCACCAGCGGTAGCGGGCGAAGCTGTCGTTGATGCAACTGGCCAACAGGAAAGCAGAATTGCCCCACAGGTAGTTGTCGTGCTGCCCGGCGATGTCTTCGTCGTAGTTGAAGCTCTCGATCGGTTGTTCCTGCGGGTGGTAAGCGGAGCGAAGCATGAAGCGCGGCCCGGTCAGGGCGACGTGGCGGGCGTCTTCGCTTTCACGAAAAGCGCGCCACTTGGCATGCCGTGGGCCGGCGAAGAGGTCTTTTATTTCCTTGAGGTTCGGCAGCTCCTCGAAGCTGTTCAAATTGAAGAACTCGGGGGCAGGTGCGGCAAGAAAAGGGGCATGGGACATGGCGCCAACGGAGGCCATGTAACTTAGCAACTTGATGTCAGGGGAAGAGGGGGCGAAGTTGTAGTTGCCTACCATGGCCGCAATCGGCTCTCCCCCGAATTGGCCATAACCTGCGGTGTAAACATGTTTGTAGATACCACTGCAGGTAATGTCCGCAGCATTCTCGAAGTCGTCGAGCAGGTCCTCTTTAGTGACATGCAAGACTTCAAGCTTGATGTTCTCCCTGAAGTCCGTGCGGTCGACCAGAAGTTTCAGGCTGCGCCAGGATGATTCAAGCTGCTGGAACTCAGGCTGATGCAGAATGGCATCCATTTGTTTGCCGAGAACCCGGTCGATTTCGGCAATCATCTGGTCGGCCCGATGCTTGTTGATCATTTGGTCCGGGTCATTGCTCTTGAGGATTTCGGCGATGAAGGCAGATACGCCCTGCCTGGCAACCTGGTAGCCCTCCTGGGCAGGTACCAGTTTGGTTTCTGCCATGATCTGGTCGAGCAAGGTGGCATTGCTCAACGTGTCGGCCGTTGCGTCTGGGGTGATGGCGGTGCTGCTTGGCTTGGGCATGGGGACGCTCCGTTGTCTCAATCTTTTTCTGGCGCCTCGAGCACCAGGTCCAGTTCTTGGGCGAGCTGTTTACGCGCCTGCTCGTTGTTAAGCAGGTGCTGTAATTGCTTGCGGAAGGCCGGGACGTTGCCCAGCGGGCCCTTCAGGGCGACCAGCGCTTCGCGCAGCTCCAGCAGCCTGTTCAGCTCGGGCACCTGGCGCGCTATCCGGTCTGGTCCGAAATCGTTGATGGACCTGAACTGCAGCTGGACGGCCAGCTCGGTATCCGGGGCGGTGCTGAGCCTGGACGGTACCGTCACGTTCAGGCTTACGTTGGCGTCGTTCAACACGCTGTTGAATGTGTGTTTATCGATGCGCATGACCTGGCGGTCCTCAAGCGCACGGCCGTCATCCAGGCCGAAATCGCCCAGCACCAGCATCTTGTGCGGCAGCTCCACCTCAGCCTGCTCATCGCTGGTAGCGGGCACATACTTGATATTGACGCGCTCTTTTGGCGCGACGGATCCCGTCTTTTTAGGCATCAGTACGCAACTCCCTGTTGGGTTGTAGGATGTTCAGACATAAGTTGTGTTTAGTATTGTCTCGGCCTTGTAGGAAGATTCTTACATGTGTTTGATTGATTAGGTGTTCTGTCCGTTTTCTATAAAAACCATGCAGGGGGAAGTGCTCTTTGGTCGAGCGTGAAGTTGTAAGGAAATATTTGTTTGTGTGCGTTCGGTACTGTGTAATAGGCTTCTGCTGAATTTGTTTTGGTCGGTCGTGCGGGGGGGCGCGGGTACTGCTATTTAGTTGTAGGAAAGTTCTTTGCTTCATATAGGCCATTTGTACTATTCAGAGAGTAAATTCAGGATGATTAACCGCTGTGCATATGGCGCCGGTCTCTCGTTGCTGTTTTGTCTGCAGCCGGTGCTGGCAGGCTCCACGCGGGACTGTCCCCGGATTGTGTCCAACGTCGAGCGACTGGCCTGTTTCGATCAGGCTGCCGGCACCCCGGCGTACACGCCAGAACGGCAGTGGTCTGCACCGGAGCAGCAGGCCCCCACTGTGTTGCGCGTGATGGCAAATGAAGCTGAACGGGCACCGGATGACCTGACGTTTCGCATCGGGAGCCAGACCCGGGACGGAGCAGGCGCACCAGCGCTTGTGATTTCGGCGCCCGCGATCGCATCGGGTGATGAACGTGCCTACATGGCAATCAGTTGCATCCAGGCCATCTCCCGGCTACAGCTGATTGCCAGGCGTCCGATCGAAGCAAGCTGGGTCAAGGTACGCCTGAGCGGGGAGGGCTGGTCTACCCGTGAGACCCCCTGGCAGGTGATGGAAAACGGCCAAGTGCTCGATGCCGGGCGGGGCCTGCCCGCCATCGAGCAGATCAGGAAGCTGATCGGTGCCCAGCGTATCGAGGTTGTGAGTGATCACGGCGAGGTCGACGGGCTGACCTTCGATGCGCAAGGCCTGGACCCCTTGATCAGCCGGGCGCGAAGCACATGTCGGTGGTAGCGCAGATATCCGCGGAAGAGGTCACTCGGTTGCTCGCGCCGATTGATCCGGCAGTTCCGGCTGGCCTGTTCGATGTCGAGGACGAAACCTATCAGGCCATTGATCAGGAGATGGTCAAGCTGGGTGGGCTGCAGGAAGCCTCTATCGACTGGGTCTACATCGAAGACGCGTCCCGTCAGTACCTGAGCCGGCAATGCAAGCACTTGCGAATCGTTGCGCACCTGAGTGCCGCATGGTTGCGTAGCGGCTGCTGGGAGCAGTGGGGATGCACCTTGGCGTTGCTGGCCGGCATGCTCGAGTGCTATTGGGAGGCCGCTCATCCCAAGCCGGGACCGAAAGGCTTCCTGAGTAAGCGCAAGCTGGTTGCCCTGGTGATCGATCGCTTGGCCGAGGCGCTCCCTCGTCTTGATCGTTTTACCTACACCCCGACCCACGCAGCGGCAGCGCAGGCTGCCTTGAAACGCCTGCAACAACAGGAAACGGTGCAGCTGGACACGGCAGCACTCGGCGAACTTGAGCGCCTGCTAGGCAAATACTCGGAACTTGCCAACGGCGTCAGCGAGGCTGCTGTGCCCAAAGCAACGGCTGCAACCGAGAAGCCTGCACCGTTGGCCGATGTCATCGCCACACCCGTGTCACGCATGTCGATGGGCAATGAGCGTGAGACACGCCGGGCCGTCCTGTCCATGGCCGAGCTCATCAACCAGCAGGACCCTTACGACGCTACCGGCTACCAGTTACGGCGTTTCGGTTTGTGGGCGCACATTCAGGTTGCTCCGCAAGTCAGGCAGGGCAACCGTACGGAATTGATGGCGGTTCCGCTGGATATCACGCGGGTCTATGAAGAGGCCATAGCCAGTAAGGTGGTTGACCCCGCCTTGCTGCAGCGCATTGAAAAGAGCCTGACGGCTTGCCCCTTCTGGATTCGTGGCAGCTTTCTGGCTGCGACCGTCGCCACGCAGCTGGCGATGTGCGAGGTGGCCGAAGCCATCCGTTGTGCCACCGCCCGTTTTGTACAGCGTATGCCGTCGCTGCAGCAGCTGTGCTTCAGCGACGGCATGGTATTTGTCGACGACCAGTGCCTGGCCTGGCTCAAGGGCACGCAAGGGCCGTCTGGCCAAGGTGCAACCCCCCAGGAGTTCAGTGGCCTGCGCGAGGAGCTTGTCAGCCAGCTGGAAACCGGTGGCGTAGAACCGCTGCTCCTTCGGCTGCAAGGGCTGCAAGCCGGCTTTCGTGCTCCCCGTGAGCGCTGCCACACCACGGTGATCGCAGCCGATCTGCTGGCCGCCCGGGGTGTGTCCTGGTTGGCCCAAGACCTGTGCGCCAGCGTTGCCCGAACCATGCAGCAAACCACCGCAAGTGCGTGGGAGCCCGAGGTATTTCAGCGGCTTCAGCAGTACGCGGCATCCCCAGTGTTGGCAGTTCAAGACAAGGATCAGGAACCTCGATGAATCAAGTATGGACGCAACTCAAACGTTGGGGCTGGCCGTGGGTAACGCGCATTGGCCTGGCGCTGCCGCTGCTGCTCGGGCTTGGCGCGTTGCTGATGCTGGTTGCTATCTGGTGGCTAGGCCCGCAATGGACGTGGCGTGAGCAGCAGCCGCTGGCAAGTGTGGCTCATCGCAGCGTGGCCAGCCTGGTGCTCGTGCTGGTGCCGCTTCTGTGCTGGCTTGGGGTGCTGCGCACGCGCTTTCGCCGCCTGCAAGCGGAGCGCCGCCAGGCACTGGCCGCCGAACAGGATGTCGCGCTACCGTTCGTGCAGGCGCAAGAGCGGGCCTTGAGCCAGGGGCTTGCGCGGTACCTCGACAATGCCGGTGGGCGACGCGCGTTGTACCGGCTGCCCTGGTACCTGGTGTTGGGCGACGAACAGTCCGGTAAAAGCAGCTTCATCGACCGCACCGATCAGCGCTTTACCCTGACGCGTATCGACCAGGCCCAGGCACGGGGTCGACAGGCTGAAGCACTGTCCTACCCGGTAGGCTGGTGGGTCAGCGACGATGCGGTGATCATCGACCCGCCTGGTGTTTTCATCAGTCAAAAAACACCCGCGGGCTCGGCGGCCAACGCCCCCTCCGAAGCCTGCGCGCCGCCCGGCATCCAGGCCAGGTTGTGGGAGCACCTGTTGAGCTGGCTGCAGCGTAAGCGAAGCCAGCGGGCACTCAATGGTGTGTTGCTGGTGGTCGACCTGCCAGCGCTGCTGCATGGCAAGCCCGAGCAGCGCGTCGCGCTGGCCCATGGGTTGCGCACCCGCCTTTACGAAGTGAGCAGTCAGTTGGGGGCGCGCCTGCCGCTGTACGTGGTACTGACCAAGTTCGATCTGCTGGACGGCTTCGACCAGTTCTACAGCCAGCTTCCGGCCGCCAAGCGTGAAAGCCTGTTGGGGTTCACCTTCAAGCTGGATGCGGTTGACGCGTTCGACGCCTGGCTGGATGAGTATGACGAGCACTACGGGCGGCTTCTCACCCAATTGCAGGAGCAGGTCATCGACCGGTTGGATGTACTGGGCAAGACGGCACCGTGCGGGCGCCTGTTCTCACTGCATGCACAGCTGATCGGGTTGCGCCCCATACTGCAGGCATTCCTGCGCGAAACCTTGGCGAGTGACCGGTTCACCACGCCACCCTTGGTACGTGGTGTGTACTGGTCGTCAGTGGTACAGCAAGGCGACATGCGCAATGCCTTTGTCCGTGAAGCGGCACAGCCCTACACGACGAAGCTGCCCCTGCGTGAAGGTAAGGCACAAGGGAAGGCGTTGGTCTATTTCATCCAGCAAGCATTCAGGCGGGTTATTTATCAGGAAGCCGGGCTGGCGGGCGACAATGTTCGGGTTGCGCGCAGCAAGCGCCACTTGCTGTGGGTGGGCTCTGGTGTAGGCATCCTGGCGTTCAGTATCGCCATTGCCAGTTGGCAGCGTTACGCCGATATCAATGGCGCCAAGGCTGCCAGTGTGCTCGCCAAAAGCCAGGAGTACAGCGGTCACGAAGTCGATATGCGTCTTGATCCGACCGGGCGCAACCTGCTGGCGCCACTGGACCAGATTCGCGATGCGGTGGCGGTGTTTGGCGACTATCGTGCGGCCTGGCCGGTGGTTGCCGATTTTGGCTTGTATCAAGGGCGCAACATTGGTCCCTTGGTTGATGAGGCGTACCTCAGCTTGTTGTCTAAACGTTTCTTGCCGGCCTTGGCCAGTGGTGTGATCGATGCCATGAACGCAGCACCCCCTGGCAGCGAGCAACAAATGGCTGCGCTCAGGGTTTACCGGATGATCGAGGAGCGTAACAGCCGCCGGCCCGAATGGGTCGAGGACTGGATGGCCCGTCAGTGGCAACGGGCCTTTCCTGGCCAGGGGCAGTTGCAGCGTGACCTCATGCAGCACCTGAAATACGCCTTGGCCTATGCCGATACCGATTTGCCGCAGTACCGCCAGCGGGTCAGCGAAGTGCAGCAGGCGTTGCGCAAATTGCCGTTGCCACAGCGGGTCTATGCTGGGCTCAAACAACAATCGTACCAGCAGCTGCACGCCGGGCTGGACCTGCGCCACCAGGTAGGGCCTGCGTTCGATGTGGTGTACCAGCTGTCTTCCGGGGCCAGGCAAGGAAATGAGGATGTACGGCTGGCCGCCATGCTCACCGCCAAAGGCTTCAGGGAATACTTCGCGCCGCGCAGCCAGCGGTTCGCTGAAATGGCGATGGTTGATCAATGGGCATTGGGGGAGCGCAGTCAACTCGACTATTCGGACGTCGACCGCGATGCGCTGACCGAGCGGCTCTATAACCTCTACAGCGCCGATTACATTGACAGTTGGCGGCGCGCGCTGAACGCTTTTACGGTGGCTGATTTCCGTGATCTGGACCATGGTGTCGCGATCCTGGAACAGTTGACCGGCCCCGCAGCACCGTTGCAACGGCTGCTGGATACGGTCAGGGATAACACCTCGCTTGCGCCTCCAGCAGTTGTTGAATCACTGGGTGAGCTGAGTACGCTGCGGGTAGTAGCCGGAAAACCCGAGCAACAGCAAGCGTTGGCCATCCAGCGGGCGTTTGCAGGCTTGGGCGCCATGCTGCAGGCGACAGGAGAAAAGCCGAGCTACTACGATGAAACCCTTGGCGCTGTTGCGGCCGTGCTGGACTACGCCAAGGCCGTACAAGACAGCCCGGACCGCGGCAAGGCTGCGTTGCAAGCCGTGCATCAGCGCTTTGCGATGACAGGGCAGGACCCGATCGGCACCCTGCAACGTGTTGCCACAGGTTTACCGGAGCCCATCAGCCACCAGGTCAGAAAGCTCGCCGACCAGACTGCCCAGGTGCTGAACGTTGAAGCACTGCGCGAACTGGAGCGACGCTGGGATGCTGACGTGTACAGTTTTTTCCAGCAACGCCTGGCAGGCCGCTACCCCTTTGTGGTGAAGGCACCCGATGCTTCTTTGGATGACTTCGAGGCGTTCTTCGGGCCGAAAGGGCGCCTGCAGCAGTTCAATGATCGGTATCTCAAGGTTTTCCTGAAGGACAACCTTGAGGCCTTGCAGTCCGCTCAGCACGGGCAATCCCTGATTCGTGCCGACGTGATCGAGCAGCTCGAGCTGGCGGATCGCATCCGCGAAACATTCTTCGATCAGCGTGGCAAGCTAAGTGTGCAGTTCAGCATCGAGCCCTTGGGGCTCAGTGCGAACCAGCGTACCAGCCTGCTGGACCTGGATGGCCAGTTGATTGCCTACACTCATGGCCCAAGCCATATCACGGGCATTGTCTGGCCCAACACTCTGGGGCAGCAGGTCCGCAGCAATCTCACCTTGCTAAGGCAAAATGGCAACAGTAGCAGCCTGGAGTACCGTGGCCCGTGGTCGATGTTCCGCTTGTTCAGCCGCGGCGCGCTCAATGGCCGGACGGCGACCAGCGTGGACCTGAGCTTCAGGACCGGAGATGGCGTGATGCGCTATCGGCTTAACGCTGAAAAAGCCTTCAATCCCATTACCCAGCAACCGTTCAAAGGTTTCCGCTTGCCCCGAGGCTTGTTGCAACAGCCAACCAATGGGGTGCAGGCGATGCTGTCGGGTGAGCAGCGACCATGAACATCGCCAGGGGCGCAGTTCATTGACTGAGCAGGCTTTCGAAGGCTGGGTATGCGCTGGCTGACCTCGGTCACTGCTTACTCCACAGCCTCGGCCACGCCCTGATCCTCACCCAGGAACCCGCCACTCTGGTGCTGCCACAACCGTGCATAGGTACCCATTTTCGCCAACAGTTCGGCATGGGTGCCTTGCTCGATGATGCGCCCTTCATCCATCACGATCAGCCGGTCCATGGCGGCGATCGTCGACAACCGGTGGGCGATGGCAATAACGGTCTTGCCTTGCATCATTTCATCCAGGCTCTCCTGAATGGCCACTTCCACCTCCGAGTCCAGCGCGCTGGTGGCTTCGTCAAGCAGCAGGATCGGTGCGTTCTTCAGCATCACCCGGGCAATTGCAATGCGCTGGCGCTGGCCACCAGACAGCTTGATGCCGCGTTCACCCACCAGGGTGTCGTAACCGCTGTTGCCCTGGCGGTCGCTGAGCTGGCTGATGAAACCATCGGCCTGGGCACTGGCCGCAGCGGCGCGGATTTGTGCTTCGGTGGCATCGGGGCGGCCATAGGCAATGTTGTCGCGAATCGAACGGTGCAACAGCGAGGTGTCCTGCGTGACCATGCCGATGGCGCTGCGCAGGCTGTCTTGCGTGACCTTGGCGACGTTCTGCCCGTCGATGCGTATTTCCCCCTTGTCCACGTCGTAGAAGCGCAGCAGCAGGTTGATCAAGGTGGACTTGCCGGCGCCGGAGCGGCCGACCAGGCCGACTTTTTCGCCCGGACGAATGTGCAGCGTCAGCTCATTGAGCACCTGGCGCTCACCGTTGTAGTTGAAGCCGACCTTGTCGAAACTCACCGCGCCACCCGTGGTGACCAGCTCTGCGGCACCCGGCGCATCCTGCACCTTGGGGCCGCGGGTGAGGGTGGCCATACCGTCCTGCACGGTGCCGATATTTTCGAACAGCGAGGTAATTTCCCACATGATCCAGTGCGACATACCATTGACGCGCAAGGCCATGGCGGTAATCGCCGCCACGGCCCCGGTGCCGACCTGTCCCTGGTGCCATAGCCACAGTGCATAGCCACCGGCACCAAAGATCAAGCCCACCACCAGCGCCTGGTTGACGATTTCGAACTGGCTCACCAGGCGCATCTGGCGAAAACCGGTCTGCTTGAAGTCTTCCATGGCTGCGCGCGCAAAGTGCGCTTCGCGGTTGGAGTGCGAAAACAGTTTTACCGTGGTGATGTTGGTGTAAGCGTCAGAAACCCGCCCGGTCATCGACGACCGGGCATTGGCCTGCTCCTGCCCGACCTTGCCCAACCGGGGTACGAAATACAGCATGGCCAAACCGAACAGCACGACCCAGGCAATGAAGGGCAGCATCAGTTTCAGGGCAAAGCCGCCGGCCAGGGCAATGATCGCGATGAAATACACGCCAATCCCGGGCAGGATTTCGATGAGGGTAAACAGCACATCGCGTACTGCCAGCGCCGTCTGCATCACCTTGGTAGTGACCCGACCAGAAAACTCGTCAGAAAAGAACGACAAGCTCTGGCGCAACATCAGCCGGTGAAAATCCCAACGCAGCCGCAGCGGCAGGTTGATCGCCAGCACCTGGTGCTGAACCATGGTGCGCAGCGCCACCAGCCCGATGCTGACCAGCAGGACGATGCCAATACCCCACAGCACTCGGCTTTCCTCGGGGCCAACAGTACCGCCGGCCTGCCAGGACGCGAGCAGGTCGACCACCTGACCGAGGAACGCGAACAGCCAGGCTTCGTATATCGACACCCCGGCACTGAGCAGTGCCAGCGCCAGGATGTAGCCACGAGCGCCGCGGGTACAAGCCCACATGAAGCGCAACAGGCCAACCGGCGGCGGTGGTACCTCGTCGGGCGGGAAGGGGTCGAGCCGACGTTCAAAGATACGCAGCATGCTTGTCTCCGGAAAACGGTTTTTGCATTGGCCAATGCCCTGCCGGCTTGCCTTTGGCGACTTTTGTTTTTAACCCGGAACAGGTCGGCCTTGGGGTGTTTGTTAACAAACCTTTGCAACTCATTACATTTCAGATTGATTTCATTTTGCCTTGATGCTGTATAATTGACGAAACCTTGTGCCATTCATCATATTTGTCGTTTTTTTGACGTGAGTCATAAAGCGTCAGCAGAGGATGTGACACATTCCGCCTTCAAACCGTTTCAATTTACCTTTTGCAGAGCCAGTGTTTTGACTAATGGAATGCAGTTGTTGGCGATTTCCGGCCTGAGCGTCGAGAGCAGCCAGCTTCATCAACAAGGACTGTACTGGTTAGCCTGTGACGCCGCCGAAGACGCCTCCTTGCTATGCCGCCAGGTAGTCGAAGGCATGCCCGATAATACCAGGGCAGCCTTGATCGCCGATGCGCAAGCCATGGATGACGTGCTGGGTGCGCTCGACGCAACGCGCGGCCCGGCCGAGCTGGCACTGTATGAGGCCAACTCGCAAGCCACCCGTTATCTGGTTGAAGACCTGCCTCGTCTTGATGCCCATGGGCGTGTGCTGGTGCTGCTGGCACCGGCACACGCCTGGCTGGATAGCGAAGTCGAGCACTGGTGCAATGCGCTGCGCACGGCATTGTTGGCTGAAGCGGCGTTGCTGCTGGTCGTCAGTGGGGGGCAGAGCACTGCCTTGGTCGAGCGTCTGCGCGTTTTCAACCAGTGCCTCGACGGCCTGGGGCAGGTGTACCGCGGCAAAGGTGGGGTACGCTACCTGCAGCATTTCTGGAGCAGCCCGCTTGGCAAAGCCGCCACCCGGGACATGGAGCTGACTCGGCTGAGCGCGGGCTTTGCCGTTGCTGCCGCGCCTCAGGCACCCAGCGACACCGGTGGTGACGAGTTGCTGTGCCTGGCCCAGCGCCCGGTATTGGAAGGCGCGCCAGCCTTCTCCGAACACTGGCAGGTCTGCGAAAGTTTTGAGGAACTGGGGGGCAAAGCCAGCCGGGCGGTGTCTGCCACGGTGATCTTTGCCATGGACGGTGGGCAGCGTCTGGATAGCCTGGCGCGCCAACTGCACCACCTGCGGCAGTCGCGTGGCAACGCCTTGAAGCTGGTCGTGCGCGAAATGGCGCCGACCCTGCGTTATCAGGACGAACAGTTGCTGCTGGCTTGTGGTGCCAGCCAGATCGTGCCGTTCGGTGCCAGCTTGTCACGCTTCCTGACCATGGTGGAGAGCATCCAGGGTTACGTCTGGCGTCGACACCTGCCAACCGACTTCGATGCCTTGCTGGCACGTCTGCGGCCGCTGGCCATCTGCGGATTGGTAGCGCCACGGGCGTTCGCCGATGCAGTGCAAAGCATGTGGCACGGGGTGCGCAACGGCGAAATCGTCCACCAGTTGCTGGTGTTGCGTCCGGCGCCTGGCCTGACCCCGCTGCAGGCTTGCTCGCGTACGGTATTCCGCCGTGATGGCGACATTGCCTGCGTGGTTGGCGAGGTGCTGTTCCTGTTCCTGTTCGCCTGCCGCTCCGAAGGGGTCGAGCAAGCGCTTGACCACATCTTCCAGCTGTCATGGAAAGAGCTGTTCATCAGCCAGGAGGTACTTGCCGGCGTCGACAGCCTGGCCACTCCGGCCTTCCTCGACAGCAACCTACCGCAGCCACCCCGGAGCGACACGGCGGCGCAACTGCCTGCACAGGCATGGTCGGCGCTGGCACCGCGCAAGGTCGGCCTGGCCAAGCGGGGTAGCGCATGAACTTCGTGCAACTGCTGCAGGTGGTCGGCATTACTGCTCTCGTCACGCTGGGCCTGGCCTTGTTGCTAGTGCGCCTGAGTTCGGCATTACGTGGCGGGTTGCGCCGTCGCCTTCCCCCCCGCTACCTGAAACCGCTGGGCGTACGCCGCCGCGCTGCACGCCAGGAACCCCAGAATGACTAATACCACCATCACCCTCCCGGTACTGGCCCGCTGGCCTGGACTGGGAGGGTGGAACCTCTATTTTTTTGCAAAGTTTCTGCTGGTCGCACTTGGCATGCTCGACTTCCAGGCGCTGCCGAACCTGTTGTTCGCTGCGTTTCTGCTTGTCCCTTTGCCGGGCAAGTGGCTGCGTATTGCCCGGCAACTGCTGGCGGTGCCAATCGGCATCGCGCTGTTCTACCAGGACACCTGGCTGCCACCCTTCAGCCGCCTGCTGGCGCAGCCGGGGGTGCTGGACTTCTCGTGGGACTATCTACTCGAACTGCTGGGCCGCTTCATCAACTGGAACCTGCTGGGGGCGCTGGCAATGTTGCTGGTGGGTTACCTGTACCTACGCCATTGGCTGCGCCTGAGCACCCTGAGCCTGCTGGGGTTGGCATGGCTGTCGGTCGGCGGCTTGCCGTCGCTGGGTGCAGGCCAGGCGCCCGGCGTGGCAGCAAGCACCGCTGCCGAACCCGCGCCTGCCACTGCAGCAGCCGACAATGCCACGCTCGACAGCTGGCTTGAGCGCTTCTTCGCCAGTGAGCGCGAGCGGGTGACGGCGTTCCCGGTCGCGAATGCCAATGAGCAACCGTTCGACCTGCTGGTGATCAACATCTGCTCGCTGGCCTGGGATGACCTGTCTGCCGTGGGGCTACGGGACAATCCGCTGTTGTCGCGCATGGACGTGATCTTCGACCAGTTCAACTCGGCGACCTCCTACAGCGGCCCGGCCGCCATCCGTGTGCTGCGAGCCAGCTGCGGGCAGTCGTCGCACGCAGGCCTGTACCAACCGGCCCCGGAGCAGTGCCTGTTGTTCCAGAACCTGGCCCGGCTGGGTTTCCAGAGCAATACCTTGCTCAACCACAGCGGCCGGTTCGACAACTTCATCGGCGACATTACCCAGCAGCACATGCCGCAACCGGGCATGCGAAATACCGACTTCCCACGGGCACTGGTGGGCTTCGACGGCTCGCCGATTGCCAGTGACCTGGATGTATTGCGCCGTTGGTGGGGGCAACGCAAAGGTACCCCGGACGAGCATGTGTCACTGTTCTACAACAGCATCAGCCTGCATGACGGCAACCGTATCGTCACTGCCGACGGCGGTACCCGCGTGGCCGACTATGCCACCCGCGCCAATCGCCTGTTTGGCGAGCTTGGCACCTTCCTTGACGAACTGGAGCGCAGTGGCCGCCGGGTAGTGGTGGCCATTGTCCCTGAGCATGGGGCCGCGTTGCATGGTGACCGCATGCAGTTGTCTGGCATGCGCGAAATTCCCACGCCGTCGATTACCCATGTACCGGTCGGCCTTAAGTTCATCGGCATGGGCCAGCCTGCCCGCAACGAGCCGCTGCGGGTCACGGCTGCAACCAGCTACCTGGCGTTGTCCGAGCTGATCTCGCGTGTGTATGCGGGCCTCGGCCAGCAGCAGGTGCTGGATGTGCCCGGCCTGCTGACCGACCTGCCAACCACCGAGCAGGTTGCCGAAACCTCTGGCGCACAGGTGCTGAATTACCAGGGGCGTGCCTACATGCGCCTGCAAGGCCAGCCTGACTGGCAGCCGATCCCCAAGGAGCGCCCATGATTACTGGCAAGGCAGACCCGTCCGACCGTAGCGACGATATTGCCCAGTTGCGCCAGCACCTGGACATGCCAGAGCTGAACTATCAGGACATCTCGATGCTGGTGGGCGTTCAGCAGGCCCTGCAGCGCTGGCCATTGCTGGGTGAAAGCTGCAGGGCCAGCAGCGACGATGCGCTGTACGCGGCTGTCACCCAGCGCGAGAGGATCGTGCCATGACCAGCCTGGCATTGCATGGGGTGCGCGGAGGACTGGGGCGCAGCGCCTTGCTGGCTGCATTGGGCTACGCGCTGCAGGGCGTGGGCGAACGGGTGCTGTTGATTGACCTGTGCCCCAGCAACTTGCTCGGGCTGCACTTCAACCTGCCGCTGAATACATCCGAGGGCTGGGCGCTGGCCGAGCGGGAAGGGCGGCCGTTCAGTGATGCCGTGTACGAGGTGCTCGATGGCCTGTGCCTGCTGCCGTACGGCAACCTGGCCGACGGTGCGCAGCACCGTGTGCCCGATGCGCAGTCATGGCGCGCCCGCCAGGTCGAGCTGGCCGAGCATTTCGACTGGCTGTTGTACGACCTGCCGCAATTGCCGGGCGATACCGCCGGCAACGGCATCGAGACTGATGTACGGGTACTGGTGGCGGAAGCCGAAATGGCCAGCCACCTGCTGCTCGGGCGCCGCCCGGTCGAGCACTTCGACATGCTGCTGGTCAACCGCTACGACCCGGCTAGCCGCTTGCAGAGCGACCTGTTGATGGTGTGGCGTGATCTGTTCCGTGATCGCTTGCCGATCCAGGTGGTCCATCGCGACGAAGCCTTCCTCGAAGCGCTGGCGTACAAGGCACCTCTTGGCCTTTACGCACCGCAGAGCCTGGCCTGCCGTGATGTGCAGAGCCTGGCGGTGCGCTGTCTGACGAGGCGCCAGCCGTGACCCTGACCCCTCTGTCGGCCTATACCTGGTTCAAAGTCCGTGGCACGCGCCTGCCGGTTGCATGGCTGTTCACCCTCGGCGTGTGGCTGGCCTTCCTGTTCCTGCGCCTGGAGTCTCCTGCCTGGCAGGCGCTGCTGGCCGAGCGCCAACGCCTGTACCCGCAGCTGGCGGGCAAGCGCCCCACGCTGGGTGACCCGCTACGCCTGTTGATCCAGAGCCTGTGGTTGTTGCTGCGGCGCCAACCGCAGGCACGTACTGCAGGGCCTGGCCGCCGCGCATTGGGCGCAGTGCGCATGCACCTGCGGGGGGCAGGCGGGGTGGCGCGCCACTACCGCGGCCTGCTGATCGATGCACTGCAACAGGTGCCTGCGCGCTACCGCGCCAGTGCTTTCAGGCACGAAGCCTCGGCACGCCTGCGAGGCCTGAACGCGGTTGCCCGGCGGACGTTCTACAGCGTGCTGACGGTGTTCGCCCTCAGCCTCGCCCTGCTGTGCGTGACCGAACCGTTCGGCTACCTGGCGCAGCTGATGTTCATCTGCCTGCTGCTGGTCATCGCCATGCTGGTGCGACACATGCCGGGGCGTTTCCCGACTTTGATGCTGATCGTGCTGTCGACCATCATCTCCTGCCGCTATCTGTGGTGGCGCTACACCTCGACCCTGAACTGGAACGACAACACCGACTTGGCATTCGGGGTGATCCTGCTGGCGGCAGAAACCTATTCGTGGTTCGTGCTGATCCTGGGTTACATCCAGACCAGCTGGCCATTGCAGCGCAAGCCGGCGAACCTCCCGGCCAACACCCGGCACTGGCCAACCGTCGATTTGCTGATCCCCACCTACAACGAAGACCTGTCAGTGGTGCGCACCACGGTAATGGCCGCGCTGGGCCTGGACTGGCCACGCGAGTGCCTGCGCATCTACATCCTCGATGATGGCCGCCGCGACACGTTTCGTGCCTTTGCCGACGAAGTCGGGGTGGGCTATATCGTGCGGCCCGACAGCAAGCATGCCAAGGCCGGCAACCTCAACCATGCGCTGGGCGTCACCGACAGCGAGTTGATCGCCATCTTCGACTGCGACCATGTACCGGTGCGCTCCTTCCTGCAACTGACCGTGGGCTGGTTTCTCAAGGACTCGAAACTGGCGCTGGTGCAGACACCGCACCATTTCTTCTCTCCTGACCCGTTCGAGCGCAACCTCGGCTCGTTCCGCCGCCGTCCCAACGAAGGGGAGCTGTTCTACGGCCTGATCCAGGACGGCAACGATATGTGGAACGCGGCGTTTTTCTGCGGCTCTTGTGCCGTGCTGCGCCGCACCGCGCTGGAAAGCATCGGTGGTTTTGCCGTCGAGACTGTGACCGAAGATGCCCACACCGCCCTGCGCCTGCATCGCCAAGGGTGGACGTCGGCCTACCTGAGCATTCCGCAGGCCGCGGGTCTGGCCACCGAAAGCCTGTCGGCGCACATCGGCCAGCGCATTCGCTGGGCCCGTGGCATGGTGCAGATCTTCCGCACCGACAACCCGCTGTTCGGGCGTGGCCTTAGCCTGTTCCAGCGGGTGTGCTACGCCAACGCGATGCTGCACTTCCTGGCCGGCCTGCCGCGGCTGGTGTTCCTGACGGCGCCTCTGGCGTTCCTGTTGCTGCATGCCTACATCATCTACGCACCGGCATTGATGATTCTGCTGTACGTGCTGCCGCACATGATCCACGCCAGCCTGACCAACTCGCGGATGCAGGGCAAGTACCGACAAACCTTCTGGGGCGAGGTCTACGAGACCGTACTGGCCTGGTACATCGCCCGCCCGACCACGGTGGCGCTGTTCGCGCCGAAAAAAGGCACGTTTAACGTCACCGCCAAGGGCGGCCTGATGGAGCAGGAACAGTTCGACTGGCGCATCGCCCAACCTTACCTGTGGCTGGCAGCGCTCAACGTGGTGGGTCTGGGCTTTGCGGTGTGGCGCCTGGTCACCGGCCCGGCGGCAGAAATCGGCACGGTGATCGTCAGCTCGCTGTGGGTGATCTACAACCTGCTGATCATCGGTGCCGCAGTTGCGGTGGCCGCCGAAGTGCGCCAGGTACGCCGCGCCCATCGGGTGCAGATGCGCTTGCCGGCGGGGTTGATGCTGGCCAGCGGTCATGCCTACCCCTGCACCCTGGTCGACTACTCCGACGGTGGTGTCGGCCTGCAGGTACAGCCAGGTCTGGAGCTGAACCCGGGGGAGCAGGTACGCCTGCTGCTCAACCGCGGCCAGCGCGAGTTCGCCTTCCAGGCGAGTGTCACCCGTACTGTCGGGCAACACGTGGGCCTGGTGTTCCACGACCTCGCCCTGCAGCAGCGCATCGACCTGGTCCACTGCACCTTTGCCCGCGCCGATGCCTGGCTTGGCTGGAACGAGCAGCACGAGGTCGAGCGCCCACTGCGCAGCCTGATCGATGTGTTGAAGCTGGGCGGCGTCGGTTACGTGCGCCTGGTCGAGCACATGCCGCCATGGCTGCGGGCGTGGTTGCGCCCACTGCGTTCGCTGGCGCTGTGGCTGGCCAGCTACTGGCCCCGCACACCGCGGGCCATCCCTTCCATGAACCCTGTTGATCGAGACGCATGATGACTGGTTATCCCGCGCGTACCTGGGGCCTGGCGATGGCGCTGTTTACCGCCTTGTCGCAGAGCGCCGCTGCTGCTCCTGTAGCCCCGCTTGCCGAGCCTGCGGTACCCACATCCACGGTACCAAACTGGCAGGTTGCGAAAACCTTCGAGCAGCTTGGGCATGCTTCCGACAGCCTGCTGCTAGGTGTACGCAACAGCGAGCATATCGAGTTCGGCCTGCGTCGCGATCGCCTGGCCACCGATGCAAGTTTGCAACTGGACTACACGCCTTCGCCAGCCTTGCTGCCGAACCTGTCGCACTTGCGCGTCTACCTCAACGACGAGCTGATGGGCGTAGTTCCGGTGGAAAAGGAGCAGTTGGGCCAGCGTGTGCGTCGCCAGCTGCCGTTGGACCCGAAACTGCTCGGCGACTTCAACCGGGTACGTCTGGAGTTTGTCGGACACTATACCGATGTCTGCGAAGACCCGGCGCACAGCGGCCTGTGGCTTAACCTTAACCGCAAGAGCCAGGTACAGTTGCACGAGCAGGCGCTGGTGCTGGAAAACGACCTGGCGTATTTCCCGTTGCCGTTCTTCGATACTCGCGACACCGGCAAGGTAGTACTGCCGGTGGTGTTCAGCGGCGTGCCGAGCCTGGGCGAGCAGCGTGCGGCGGCAATCCTGGCATCCTACTTCGGCAGCCAGGCCGGTTGGCGCAAGGCCAGCTTCCCTGTGCTGTACAACCACCTGCCGGCCCGTGGCGAAAAACCTGCACCGAGCATCGTGTTTGCCAGCAACGACCGTCGCCCTGCGTTCCTCGCCGATCTGCAGCAGTTCCCGCCAGTCGACGGCCCCGTGCTGCAGGTGATCGATCATCCGGACGACCGCTTCAGCAAAGTGCTGCTGGTGCTGGGCCGTAACGACGACGACCTGATCAAGGCCGCCTCGGCGCTGGCGGTCGGCAACAATCTGTTCCGTGGCGCGCGCGTCAAAGTGGAGCAGATGACCGCGCTGCAACCGCGTCAGCCCTACGATGCGCCGAACTGGACGCGCACCGACCGGCCGGTACGGTTTGCCGAGCTGCTGGATTACCCCGAGCAACTGCAAGTCAGCGGCCTGCAACCGCGGCCGGTGACACTGGAACTGAACCTGCCGCCCGACTTGTTCGTCTGGCGCAACCAGGGTATTCCGCTGCGCACCCTGTACCGCTATACGGCGCCAGCGGTGACCGACGAATCGCGCCTGAGCATCAGCGTCAACGATCAGTACATCACAAGCATGCCGCTGGTGGGCAATGACCGGCGCGGCGGTACCCTTGAGGAAATGCGCCTGGCAGTGCTGTCCGGTGACAACACTGCATTGACCGAGAACTCGCTGGTGCCGGCGCTGAAGATTGGCGACCGCAACCGCCTGCGCTTCGACTTCAGCTTTGCCAGCACCCTGGGCAGCGCCCAGCGCGATCGCTGCCAGACCTCGCTGCCGGTGGACGTGCGTGCAGCGATCGACGACAGCTCCACCATCGACCTTTCCGGTTACCACCATTACATCGCCATGCCCGACCTGCGTGCATTCGCCCGCAGTGGCTTCCCGTTCAGCCGCATGGCCGACCTGTCCGAGACGCTGGTCATCATGCCGGCCAAACCTACGGCGATGCAGGTCGGCACTTTGCTCGACACGGTTGGCGGGTTGGCCGGACAGATCGGTTACCCGGCGCTTGGCCTGCAATTGATCGACGACTGGCAACAGGCCGCAGCGGCAGATGCCGACTTGCTGCTGATCGGCAGCCTGCCCGAGGCCCTGCGCGATGCGCCCAACCTTGGCCTGTTGCTCAGCGCCCAGCGTGACTGGTTACTGCAGGGCCGCAGCGCATCGTTGCCCGGCGGCCAGCGTTTCGATACTGAGCCGGTGGCTGCAAGCAGCCGCGTGGCGGTCAGCGCCCAGGCGCCGATTGCGGCCATCACCGGGCTGAAGTCGCCGTTCCATGAGCAGCGCAGTGTTGTGGCCTTGCTGGCCAACAGCGACAGCGATTATGCATTGCTGCGCGACGTGCTTGGCGATGTGGGCAAGCTTGATGCGGTGGCGGGTTCGGTAACGCTGGTACGCAGCAGTGGCGTGAGCAGCCAGTTCGTCGGCGAGCACTACTTCGTGGGCGCGCTGCCGTGGTGGCTGCTGCTGTGGTTCCACTTGTCCGAGCACCCTGTGTTGCTGGCGGTGATCGCGGCTGTTTGTGTGGTGCTGTTCGCCTTCTTGTTGTGGCGGGCACTGCGCTGGGCTGGCAAGCGCCGCTTGGGTGAGGCGGGGTGATGATGCGCCAGATGCTGGTAGGGCTGGTCGCCTTGGGCCTGCCCGTTTTCGCCACTGCCGGGTCGGTTTGCCCATGGCCTGCCTGGGAGCGGTTCAAGGCCGAGCTGGTGAGTGTGGATGGCCGGGTCATCGACCCGAGTGACGAGCGCCTGATCACCACCTCGGAAGGGCAGAGTTACGCGCTGTTCTTCGCCCTGGTAGGCAACGACCGGCAAACCTTCGCGCAGTTGCTGCGTTGGACCAGCAACAACCTCGCCGAGGGTGACCTGGCCCGGCATCTGCCTGCCTGGCTGTGGGGCCGTGACGGGCAGCAGCAGTGGCAGGTGCTGGACGCCAACAACGCCAGTGATGCCGACCTGTGGATCGCCTACAGCCTGCTGGAAGCAGGGCGGTTGTGGGACCAGCCGGCCTACACGCAGCTGGGCCAGCACCTGCTGTGGCGTATCGCCGCGCAGACCGTGCGCAAGCTTCCAGGCCTCGGCGTGATGTTGCTGCCAGGTGACTACGGCTTCGAAGACGCCCAGGGTACCCGCCTGAACCCCAGCTACCTGCCGCTGCAGCTGCTCGAACGTTTCAGCGAGGTGGACCCATTGTGGGGTGAGCTGGCGGCCAACACGCGGCGTTTGTGGTTGGCATCGTCGCCAAAGGGCTTTGCCCCGGACTGGTTGCTGTGGACGCCGGCCGGAAAGCCAGCGGCAGACACGAAACATGGCAGTGCCGGTGATTATGACGCCATTCGCGTGTACCTGTGGGTCGGCATGTTGGCCGAGGGGGCGGCGCAACGCCGCGAACTGGTGGCCCATTATGCGCCGATGGCGGCATTGACCCAGCGCCAGGGGCTACCTCCTGAGCACCTGGATACACGCAGCGGTGAAGCCCGCGGCCATGGCCCGGCGGGTTTCTCTGCGGCCTTGCTGCCATTGCTTGCTGCCTCGCCTGAGCACGTGGCCGGCTTGGCGGCCCAGCGCCAGCGCTTGCGCGAACAGCCGATCGAGGCCAAGGCGTATTACAGCCAGGTGCTGGCGCTGTTCGGCCAGGGCTTCGACGAGGCCCGTTACCGTTTTGACCCGCACGGCCACCTGTTGCCGGTCTGGAGCGCGCCATGCAGCGAATGATCGGCGTGTTGATGCTGGCGGCAATAACCTGCCAGGCAGATGCGCAACCCAAGGATATCGATGAACAGCGCCAATGGCTGCTGGACCAGGTACGCCGCGGCGAAGCGCTGCACCGTGACGACCTGGTGCGCGATGCGCTGGGCCGTTTGCAGTTGCTTGAACCGCGCAACCCGGACGTGTTGCTGGCGGCCTTGAGCCTGGCATTGCGCGAGAAGAACAGCAGTGAAGCCGAGCAGTTGAGTGCGCGGATCAGTGCCGTTGCGCCTGGCAGCCTGCAAGCACGTCAGGCCAGGCGCCTGCTTGAACTTCAACAACCGGCGCCTGCGCGGCGCTTGCAGCAGGCGCGTCTGCTGGCGGTTACCGGCCGTAACGAAGAGGCGCTGGCGGTGTACGAACAGTTGTTTGCCGGCGAACCACCCAGCCTTGAATTAGCCCTGGACTACTGGCGCGTGCGCGGCAATCTGCCAGGCCAACGCCCAGAGGCGATCCGCCAGTTGCAGCGGTTGGATCAGCAGTATCCAGGCAGTGCCGGGCTGCGCCAGACCTTGGCTGGCTGGTTGTTCGCCGAAAAGCGTGACCGCGAGGCCTTGGCCCTGCTCGATCAGCTGGCGCGAGACCCCGGTGCACGGGATGCCGCTGCCCAGCGCGAGTTCGACTACCTGTCCGGGCAAGCCGTGAGTGCCACCAGCGCGGCAGCCTGGCAAGCCTTTCTTCAGCGTTACCCGGCTTCACCGTTGTTGGCACAGGCCAGCGAGACCTTGCAACAGCAGCGCAAGCTGCTGGCCGACCCGGCATGGCAGGCCGGTCAACGGGGTAAGGCGTTGCTCGACAAGGGCCGTAATGTCGAAGCCGAAACGCAGCTGCGCCGCGCCCTGCGCCAGTACCCGGGCGATGCCAGCCTGCAGGGGGCCCTGGGTTATGCGTTGATGCGCCAGGGCCGCCATGAAGACGCCCATGCTGCGTTCCGCGCGGCGAGCGCCAAGGAGCAGGACACCTACCGGATCAGCCAATGGAAGGACCTGGAGTCGTCCAGCCAGTATTGGGCCCTGCTGAAAAAAGCCGAGCGGGCCTTGGCGGCGAAAGACGTGCGCGGTGCGCGCACACTTTACCGGCAGGCTCGCCAGCAACGGCCAAAGGATGAATACGCGTTGTTGGGCCTGGCAGATGTCTCGCTGGCCGAGGGCGATGTGGCGGCTGCCGAGCGGCAGTACCTGCAGGTACGGCGTATGGCGCCGGATAACGAAAGTGCCGTGCGTGGCTTGATGCGCGTTTACCAGGCGCAATCGCCAGGCAAGGCGCAGGCATACCTGGACAGCCTGCCCCCACGGCAGCAGGCGCAGTTCGCCAGCCTGCGACGCAGCCTGGAACTTGCGCGGTTACGCCAGCAAGGGGACGAAGCCCTGCAGCGCGAGGACTGGTCGACGGCCAGCCACG
This sequence comes from Pseudomonas sp. BP6, assembly GCF_017875935.1. Taxonomy (NCBI): domain Bacteria; kingdom Pseudomonadati; phylum Pseudomonadota; class Gammaproteobacteria; order Pseudomonadales; family Pseudomonadaceae; genus Pseudomonas; species Pseudomonas sp. BP6. The sequence goes on along the minus strand of NZ_JAGINI010000001.1, from coordinate 2,897,985 downwards.
TGCTGGGCCAGGCCGCGGCTCTGGCCCCCGATGAGCCTTGGCTGGTGTATCAGCTGGCCAACAGTCTGCGTCACCAAGGGCGCAATGGCGAGGCCGACGGGGCATTTGCCAGGCTGGTGCAGCACCAGCCACGTGATCCGGCAACGCGCTATGCCCACGGCCTGTTCCTGGCGTCCAGCGACCGTGATGCCTTGGCTCTGGACAGTCTGAGGGCGGTACCTCAGGCGACCTGGAACGCGGACATGCACGCGTTGGAGCAGCGTGTTCAACGGCGTATGACCCTGGCCTCTGCGCAGCAGTTGCAGGCACAAGGCCGCAGTGCCGAGGCGACAGCCTTGCTTGAAGCCGGCCTGGCGCGTGGTGAAGGTAGCCCGGACGACTTGATGCTGTTGGCTGACTGGGCAGCAGCGCGTGGTGAACATGGCAAGGCGCGCAGCTATTACCAGCGTGTACTGGTCGTGCAGCCTGGGCGTCCTGATGCACGCCTTGGGGTGATGGAAAGCGCCTTGGCCGAAGGCAACCTGCAGCAGGCCCGGCACATGCTGGGCGTGAAGGTGCCACAATTTGCCGCTGATGACGGCAACGCCCAGCGGCGCCTGGCGGCGGTGTGGACCGCGTTGGGCGAACACGATCAGGCGGCCAGGCTGCTTGACCGTGTTGCAGCGCAGCAGACGCGCCCCGATCCGTTGTTACGGCGCGACGCCGCCCGCCTGGTAGCGCAGGATGATCCTCAACGAGCACTGGACCTTTATGCGGCGGCGATGGCCGATGCACAGTTGCTGGACCGTGCTGCCGTAGCGCCACGGGATGACCGTGCATTGACCCTGGCCAGCCGCGAGCAGGATGGCGACGACTGGCTGGCCCGCAGCCTGCGCAGTGATGTGGATGCCCTGTATCGCCAGCGCAATAGCCATGTGACGCTGATGCATGACTACGGCTGGCGCGAGGATGACGGTACGCCCGGCACGTCGGAACTGAGTACCCAGTCGACCTTGTTGCATGTCGACACTCCTTGGCAGGAGGGCACCGCGTTTGCGCGGGTAGAGCGCATTGGCATGGATGCGGGGTCGTTCGAGCCGAACGATCAGGGGCGCTACACCCCCGACTTCGGCAGTTGCCAGTTTGTTGGCCAGACCGCTGACGGCAAAACACTGCCCGCGTGCACGGGGGGATCGCAGACTGCAAGCGGCAGTCTGTTGGCGTTGGGTTGGCAGGGCAGCCGCTGGGCGTTCGACCTGGGCACCACCCAGGGCTATGCAATCAACAACTGGCTGGGCGGCGCAACGGTCAACGGTGACCTCGGGCAGGTTGGCTGGTCGCTGACCGCCTCGCGCCGGCCGATGAGCAATTCATTGCTGTCGTTCGCCGGCGCACGCGACCGCCCGACGGGCGTGCGCTGGGGCGGGGTCACTGCCAATGGCGCCACGCTCGGCCTGAGCTGGGACCAAGGTGGCGACAACGGGGTGTGGGCCAGCCTGGGGTACCATTGGCTGTACGGCGAAAACGTGGCCGACAACCAGCGGACCCGGGCCATGGCCGGCTTTTACCACCGCGTGGTGGAAAAGGCCGACGAGCGTGTGCGTGTAGGCGTGACGCTGATGCACTGGCGCCACGACAAGGACCTGGGCGGCTACAGCCTGGGGCAGGGCGGTTATTACAGCCCGCAGCGTTACAGTTCGGTGGGCGTGCCGGTCAGTTATGCCTGGCGCAACTACGACTGGTCGCTGCTGCTGGAAGGTTCCGTCAGCTGGTCTCAGGCCCATAGTGGCAGTAGCCGCTTGTACCCGGACGCACACATCAACCGCAAGGTACTGGCGCAATATAGCGTCGATTCCAACCTCGATGCGATGACTGAAGCCAGCGACAGCAGTGGGTTGGGCTACCGCCTGCGCGGGCTGTTCGAACGGCGCCTGAGTGACCAGTGGGTACTGGGCGGCGGCTTCGACTGGCAGCACAGCGATGACTATGCGCCTAGCCATGGCATGCTCTACCTGCGCTACCTGTTCGAACCGTGGCGAGGCAACCTGGCCCTGCCGGTGACACCACTGGAGCCTTACAGCGAGTGGCGGTGACGGCAATCGCGGCGTTGCAAGGGGCGCGCCTGCACGGGGCGATGCGGGCCAAGGGTTGACACCAGGCACGCCGCCCCACCATTATCCAGCCATACCTACGCAACGGGCTTGCCAGCATGTCCCCATCCAACCACGCCATTTCCGCTTCGGGCTTCATCGCCCAGGCAGGCGCGTGCGTTGCCGTTGCCAAGAAATCCAAGAAACAGCCGCTCATCTGACCGAGGCGCGCTGTCTCGTCAGGTGGGCTGACGAGACAGAAGGCGCCAGGTATCCCTGCCACCACCTCCACTCTTCGCCCTGCTGACGCTGACTTTCGGTCAACATCAGGAGTTTTTGCATGTCGAATTTCCGTGGTATCTGGATCGCCCTCGTCACGCCAATGCGCGCCAATGAAATCGACTTCCCAGGCCTGGAAAGGCTGGTGAAGAAGCTGCTCGAAGACGGTGTGGCCGGTTTTGTGGTGTGCGGTACCACGGGGGAGGCGGCGGCATTGTCCAAGGTCGAGCAACTGGCGGTGCTGGATGCCGTGCTGGCCTGGGTGGAGCCGGGCAGGGTGGTGATGGGCCTGTCAGGTTACAACCTGCGTGAGTTGCTGGCCTTCCAGGCTGAAATCCAGCAGCGTGACATTGGCGGGCTGCTGGTGCCCGCACCTTGCTATATCCGCCCTTCGCAGGCTGGCATCGAAGCTTTCTTCGCCACCGTGGCCGATGCCGCCAGCGTGCCAGTGATCGTCTACGACATTCCCTACCGCACCGGCGTGCGCATCGAACGCGAAACCCTGCGCCGTATCGTGCGCCATCCACGCATTGCGGCAGTGAAAGACTGTGGCGGTGACAGCGAGACGACCATGGCCCTGATCGAGGACGGCCACGCCCAGGTGCTGGCCGGTGAAGACCTGCAGATCTTCAATAACCTCTGCCTGGGTGGGGCTGGGGCCATTTCAGCCTCCGCGCATGTGCGCGCCGACCTGTACGTACGCATGGTGCAGCAGGTCGACAGCGGCGATTGGGCCGCCGCGCGTGGTACGTTCTACCAGTTGCTGCCCTGGATCAAGGTGGCTTTTACCGAGCCCAACCCGGCTGTGGTCAAGGCGGCGTTGCAGCTGCAAAGCCTGATTGCAGACGAGCTGCGCGAGCCCATGCAGGCGTGCACGAATACCACCCGAGACAAGCTGCAAAGCGTGCTGTGCTCACTCGGCGCCTGAAGCGGCAACGGTTGATGGCGGGTTGACAAGCCGCCACACCCGGCATATACCGTTGGTTGTCAGGAGCCGCGCATCAATGGCGATGTCGCGGCCTCCACACCGAACCCCAAAGAGCAAATGAGCTCTCTCCGCATGCGGAGAGGGCTTTTTTTCGTCCCTGGAAAATAACAACAAGAGGTGGTCAACATGCGTCATGGTGATATTTCCAGCAGCAATGACACCGTCGGCGTCGCCGTGGTCAACTATAAGATGCCGCGCCTGCATACCCGCGATGAAGTGCTCGAAAACGCCAGAAAAATCGCCGACATCATTGTCGGCATGAAGCAGGGGCTGCCGGGCATGGACCTGGTGATTTTTCCGGAGTACAGCCTGCAGGGCATCATGTATGACCCGGCCGAAATGATGGAAACCGCCGTGGCCATACCCGGCGTGGAAACCGAAGTGTTCGCCCAGGCCTGCCGCAAGGCCAACGTCTGGGGCGTGTTTTCGCTGACCGGCGAGCGCCATGAAGAGCACCCGCGCAAATCCCCCTATAACACCCTGGTGCTGATCGACAACAACGGCGAGATCGTGCAGAAGTACCGCAAGATCATCCCCTGGTGTCCGATCGAGGGCTGGTACCCGGGCGACCAGACCTACGTTGCCGATGGCCCCAAGGGCCTGAAGATCAGCATGATCATCTGCGATGACGGCAACTACCCGGAAATCTGGCGCGATTGCGCCATGAAAGGCGCCGAGCTGATCGTGCGGTGCCAGGGGTACATGTATCCGGCCAAGGACCAGCAGGTGCTCATGGCCAAGGCCATGGCGTGGGCTAACAACTGCTATGTTGCAGTGGCCAACGCCGCGGGCTTCGATGGTGTGTATTCCTACTTCGGTCACTCGGCAATCATCGGTTTCGATGGCCGTACACTTGGCGAGTGCGGTGAAGAGGAGATGGGTATCCAGTACGCCCAGCTGTCGATCTCGCAAATTCGCGATGCGCGGCAGAACGACCAGTCGCAAAACCACCTGTACAAGATCCTGCACCGTGGCTACAGCGGTATGCATTTGTCTGGCGACGGCGACCGCGGCATTGCCGAATGCCCATTCGAGTTCTATCGCACCTGGGTGCTGGATGCCGAGAAGGCCCGCGAGGACGTCGAGGCCCTGACCCGGCGCACCTCGGGGGTGGCGCAGTGCCCGGTCGGCAGTCTTCCCTACGATGCCAAGGAAAAGGAAGCCCGCTGACGGGCTTGCCCAGCGTGCCTGCGGGCACGCTGTTTCACAAAGCGAGGGGAAGACCATGCCGTTCCTGAACGACCTGCTGGAGCAGACGCGTCGCGATGCGTCCTCCAGCGCTGCACTGAATGCCGAAAACTGCCACACCCGGGCAATCGTCGAGACCCACCAGCGTAGCGAAGACACCCTGCAGTCGCGTTTCCGCTTCGATGTCGCTGCTGTCATGCAGATAGTGCGCGACGAAGTACTGGGCCAGGACGAAGCCTTGCAGGCCATCGAAGATGTGCTCACGGTGGTGCGGGCGGATATTCTCGACCCGCGCCGGCCGCTGTTCACGGCACTGTTCCTCGGCCCGACCGGAGTCGGCAAGACCGAGGTCGTGCGTGCCCTGGCCCGCGCCCTGCACGGTGATGCCGATGCCTACTGCCGGGTCGACATGAATACGCTGGCCCAGGAACACTACGCCGCCGCCCTGACCGGCGCGCCACCGGGCTATGCTGGCGCCAAGGAGGGCCGCACGCTGTTCGACCAGGCGCTGCTGGACGGAAGCCAGGGACGCCCGGGGATCGTGCTGTTCGATGAGCTGGAAAAGGCCAGCAAGGAGGTGTCCCAGGCGCTGCTCAATGTGTTTGACAACGGCCTGCTGCGCTTGGCCTCCGGTGAAAAGAGCTGCAATTTTCGTAACACGCTGGTGTTCATGACCAGCAACCTGGCGGCAGACGAAATACGCCAGCACAGGCTGGGCCCGCTGGCGTCGCTGCGGCGCCTGCTTGGCCTGCAGGCAGCGCGCCGCGAGCGTTTGCCGGGTCTGGTGCGGCGGCGCCTGGTGAAGCGTTTTTCTGCCGAGTTCGTCAACCGCATCGACAGCACCGTGGTGTTCAATGCCATCGAACAGGAGGTGGGCGAGCGCATCGTTGAACTGGAGGTGTCACGCCTGAACCGGCGCCTTGCCAAGCATCACTGCCGCCTGCAGCTGGATGCTGCGGTGGTTGGCAAGCTGGCCAGCGAAGGCCATGACCTGGAGTTTGGCGCGCGTGCGCTCAAGCGCTTTATCCGCCATGAGCTGGAAGTGCCACTGGCCGAGTACCTGCTCGGTAACCGCATCCCATGCCGGGCAGAAGTGACGTGCATGACGGTGGCCGGCCACCTCGAGCGCGGGCGCATCCGTTTTTCGTTGCCGACATGATGGTTGTCACAGGATGGTGTGATGAGTAGACAAGACAGGCAATTGAAGGTGGGCTTGCTGTTCGCCGAAACCGGCGTTACCGCAGCCATTGAACGCTCGCAGCGCTGTGGCGCGCTGCTGGCGGTAGAACAGGTTAACCGCGAGGGGGGAGTGCTCGGCCAGCCGGTGCTGACCCTGGTCGGCGACCCCGGAGGCGACCCGGACCGTTATCGCAACCTGTGTGACGACTATGTGCGCAACCACGGCGTGCGCCTGATGCTCGGCTGCTACATGTCGCACACCCGCAAAGCCGTGATGCCCGTCATCGAGCGCGCCGATGGCTTGCTGTTCTATCCCACGCCCTACGAGGGCTTCGAGTACTCGCCCAATATCATCTACGGCGGCCCGGCACCCAACCAGAACAGCGCGCCGCTGGCGGCATACCTGACACGTCATTACGGCGCCAGGGTCGCCTTCGTCGGTTCCGACTACATCTACCCGCGGGAAAGCAACCATGTCATGCGTCACCTGTACAAGCAGCATGGCGGCGAAGTGGTGGAAGAAGTCTACATGCCCCTGTACCCCTCGGCCGATGACTTGGCCCTGGTGGTCGAGCGAGTGGTACGTTCTGCCCCGGATGTGGTGTTTTCGACCGTGGTCGGTACGGGGACGGCAAGCTTTTATCAAGCAATAGCACAGCGCTATGGCAGTGGCCCTCGGCCGCCGATCGCCAGCTTGACTACCAGCGAGGCAGAAATTGCCGAAATGGGGGCCGAGGTGGCTCACGGCAACATCGTCGTGGCACCGTACTTCACCAGCGTCGAGTCGCCGCAAAGCAATGCATTCGTCAGTCAGTGCCGTGCGTTCTTTCCGGCCGATGTGCGCATCACTGCCTGGGCCGAGGCGGCGTATTGCCAGATGCGCATGCTGTGCCAGGCGGTGAATGCCACCGGCAGCCTGGAGGTGGAAGTGATCCGCAATCACCTGTACTACACGAGCATGGATAGCCCCCAGGGCAGGGTGCAGGTGGAGCAGCAGAACAACCATTCGCACCTGTTTTCACGCATTGGCGAGATCGATGCAAGCGGGCAGATCTGCATCAAATGGCAATCGCCTACGACCATCCGTCCTGACCCCTATGTGGTGGTTCACAACCTGGACGACTGGACTGCGAGCATGATGGGAGGCGGCCCCTCATGAGCACTTCGAACATCCTGAACACGCTGCGTGAACTGCACGTGGGCATTGTTTGTCCGCCCAGTGAAATCACTGATGCCCTGGTACTGCAACTGATGCGCATCGGCTGCTCGGTGAAGCAGTGCTGGCCACCGCCCAAGGCCTTCGACACCCACACTGACCTGGTGTTCTGCGGGGTGTTCGAAGGCCGCCACCATGCCGAGCTGGGCAAGCTGCTGGCCCAGGGCGGCGTACGCCTGACCGCCATCGCCTTGGTGGAGTACGAGAGCCCGACCATTCTTTCGCAAATCCTGGAGCTGGGGTGTCACGGCGTGATGGTGCTGCCGCTGGACAACCACAAGGTGCTTCCGGCGTTGGTGTGCGCCAGAAGCAACAGTGAGGCCCAGGCCCGCTTGATGCAGAAAAATGCCCAGTTGCAGGAGCGTCTGGAGCACCAGGCCGACATCAACAAAGCCAAGGTCCTGCTGATGGCGGCCCAGGGCTGGCAGGAGCCTGAAGCCCATGCCTACTTGTCGAAAGAGGCGATGAAACAGCGGTTGTCGATGCTGGAAATGGCAAGAAAAACCCTAAAACAATTCGAATGAGAAGAGGTTGCCATGTTGTACGGACTGGTTCTGCTGTATGTGGGTGCAGTGTTGTTCATCAACAGCATCTGGCTGATGGGGCGTATCACCGACCGCGAAGTGACGGTGATCAACCTGTTTGTCGGTTTGCTCAGCCTGTTGGTGGCGGTCTACCTGATCTTCGTGGTGGGCTCGGACGAAGGCATCAAGGCCGGAGCCTTGACCCTCCTGTTCGCCTTTACCTACCTGTGGGTGGCCGCCAACCAGATGTTGCAGGTAGATGGACGCGGGCTAGGCTGGTTCTGCCTGTTCGTCAGCGTGACGGCGTTGGTGGTGACAGTCAGTTCCATTCCTGGCGCCGAAGGGCTGTTGAGGGTGTGGGATGTGCTGAACTGGGCGGCGTGGACGGTGTTGTGGTTCAGCTTTTTCCTGCTGCTGGCGCTGGCCAGGAAGATCCAGCGTCTGGTGGCGGCAATGACCTTGCTGTGCGCGATCTTCACAGCCTGGGTGCCCGGGTTGTTGATCTTGTGGCAGCAGATGGGCTGACGACCATGCGCCCGCTGTGGAGCAGCCTTGCGCTGCTTACGGCAGGCGCTTTTCCATCGGCTGATACACCAGCCCGGCAAGCTCGCCCACGTCGCCTGCCGGGGTAAAGCCGTAGCGTTGGTAAGCGGGTACAGAAGACAATGATGCCTTTACCGTCACCACCTCAGTTCTGGCATGCTCCAGTGCTGCGTTCATCAGGCGCTTGCCTATGCCCTGGCGTTGCAGGCCTGGTGCAATGAACAGCATCGCAACGTGACGGCCTTCCTTGAGCTCGATCAGCCCTGCGATAGCGCCTTCGACAAAACAGGCCAGCATGAGGTTGTCACCCTGCATGCGCTCGGCAAACGCCTGGGGTGCCGACACCTGGGTAAAGGTCTCGATACCTTGCGCCGACAGCGTGGGCGCGACCGCCTGCATGAAGGCATCCATGCACAAGGCGCAGGCCTGGGGGAGGTCGTCAGGGGTGAGCGTGCGTACTTGCATGGTAATCGTCCTTGTATGGTTTCCTTCTGCTGCCAACTTTAACCTGTTACGGGTTCAAGGGCCGAGCCTTGAGGCGTTAACCCAAAGCACACAGTGCGTGCTTTGATTGGCGGCATCAAGCTGCCGTGGCAGCGCCCGGCTTGCGTTCGTCAATCAGGATGTCTTCGAAGAATGCCCCGACAGGTTCGGTAGGGTGGCACAGTTGTATCTCCAGCACCCATACCACCTCGCTCGGGACAATCTCCACCTCGGCCAGCTTGTCCTGGCTATACAACACATGCGGGAAGTCGGCGATGCGATGCCCGGCCAGGTTGCGCTCCAGCTGCCAACCTTTGGCCTGGGCACTGCGCTCGGCGAAGTCATACAGTTCACGCCCGGTCAACCCGCGGCCCCAGGCCTGGCGAGTCTCGTCGAACACTTCATGCAGTGCCTTCACGCAGGCGTGGTGCAGGGCGTGCTGGCCAAACACGAACGTATCGCCATAGTCACCTTCATAGCCATCCCATACCGGGCCAACATCGACCACGACGATGTCCGTGGCGCGTAGCGCACGTTGAAGGTCAATGCCTTGCCGTGGCGTACGCACGGTATCGTCGCCAAATCGGATGTAGGTGGGGTGCCAGGTGTGTGAGGCGCCCATCGCCTGCAGGGTATGCGCGGCCATCTCCAGTGCCTGTGCGGTGGTCATGCCGACCTGCAGTTGGCTGGCAATGGCGGCCACGGCCCGCACCGACTGTTCGCGGGCCGCGAGCATGCCGTCCAGCGAATAACGTGGGCCGACCTTTTCCAGCTCAGGGTGCAGCGTGCTGGCTGCTGAAGCCTGCGTTGTCAGTGCACCACTGGCGACAAAGGCCTCGGCCACAAAACGATGGGGCTGTACCCCTGCCGCAAGGCATTGCTCGCGAGTCTGGCTGATCATTGTGGCATTGCCACAGGCGTAGACCTGGGCTTCGCCCCAGCGATGCGTCTGGCTGAGCGCCACCTGCTGTATACGGGCCTGGGCCGAGAGTACCGGTTGCCAGTGGAAGTGTGGGTGCACACTGCTGGACACGTCGAGAAATTCGCGGTCATAGAAATCCGCCGGCGATGAGCCACCCCAGTACAACGTGACTTCGGCATCGCCGGCCAAGGCCGTCAGCAGTAGCGGCTTGATGCCGGCGTAACCTGTGCCGGTGGCGAAAAGGATCAGCGGGCGTTGGTCATCGTGCTGCCAGGTACAGGCGCCCAGCGGGCCTTCGAGCTTTACCGTTGCACCTGCTTGCAGGGTGGGCAGCAAGCCTTCGGTGAACAGGCCGCCGCTGACCTTGCGGATGTGAAACACCAGTTGCCCTTGTTCCTGGGCGGGCAGGTTGGCGATGGAGAAACAGCGGCTGTCGCCGTTGCCCAACTGAAACCGCATGTACTGACCCGCCCGCACCTCCAGCGGCTGAGCAGGCTGCAGCACCAGTTCGACAATATCTGCGCTCAGCGCGCGCTTGCCAACCACCTGTGCCTGGGTTTCCAGTGCCGGGGCGTCCAGTGACCAGCCGGGTATTTCCAGACGCATGTCGCTGCAGGCGTGGCTCTGGCACAGCAACATCTCGTCGGCGGCCAAGGGATAGGAAGGCGGCGGTGTGTCCGCATCCCGCTGCTTGTCCTGATGCTGCCCCGATACCACCTTGACCTTGCACGAGCCGCAGGCGCCGCGGCGGCAGGAAAAGGGTACCGGCAGGCCGCTGGCGAGCATGGCATCGAGCAGCAGCTCCTGGCTGGCTTCGAAGGTTTTGCCCGAGGGCGACAACTCAATGACGTGGCGGCTTTGCATGAACACCTCGGGGCAAATGGAGGTCCGATTGTTGCTATAGTCCAGGACCAGCAGAACCTCCAGTTTTGGATATTTCATATGGTCCAGCTTCGTAAATGGCAGCCACTGCTCAAGCTCGATGGGGCGCAAGCGTCGTACCGGCAGATTGTCGAAGGGCTGGTGGCCGCAATCAGCGAGGGTCGCCTGCGCCCTGGCACGCCGTTGCCGGGCACGCGGGAGATGGCGCAACTGCTGAACGTCAATCGCAAGACCGTGATCCTTGCTTACGAGGAAGCCGAGACCAAGGGCTGGCTGCAAAGCGTGCAACGCCGGGGCACCTTTGTCAGCCAGCAGCTGGCGCCTGGCACAGCGGCCGTTTCCGGTGCCGTGCGGCCTTTTGCCCTGGCGCTGCCAGAGGAGCCTGCCGTTGCCTACTTCAAGGCGAACGAACAGGCTGTAGCCCAGCAAGGGCGTCCAGGGGCCTTGTTCTTCGACAACGGCGCCTGTGACCACCGCCTGCTGCCACAGGCTGTACTGCATCGTTATTACCGTAATGCCTTGCGCAGCAGCTTCACCAGCAACAGCGTGCGCCATGGCAGCGAGTGCAGCAGCCGCAATCTGCGCAGCGCCCTGGCCGATATGCTGCGGCACAATCGCAGCCTGAACGTTGGCGCCGAGCATATCTGCCTGACCCAAGGGGTGCAGATGTCGCTGTCCCTCGTGGCCAGTGTGTTGCTCAAGCCGGGTGACGTTGTGCTGGTCGAGCACCTGAGTTACCCCCCTGCCTGGGAGATCTTCCGTCAGCTGGGTGCCCACCTGGTGACCGTGGAGCTGGACCATGAGGGTTGCCGGGTCGACCAGCTCGAGGCCCTGTGCCGGCAGCACAAGGTGCGGATGATGTACATAACGCCCCATCACCAGTTCCCGACCACGGTCAGCCTGCCAGCCGGGCGCAGGCAACAGCTGCTGGAGCTGGCGCGCCAGCATGCCTTTTGCGTGCTCGAAGAGGATTACGACTACGAATACCACTTTGCCGGGCGGCCTTATCTGCCGTTGGCCAGCGACCGCCATCAACGGCACGTGATTTACATTGGCTCACTGTCCAAGCCTTTGGGCAGCACGTTCCGTTGCAGCTATATCGTGGCACCGGTGGAAGTGACAACCGTGCTGGAACGCAGGGCGATGCTGACCCTGGGGCAGGGCGATGCAGTCATGCAGCAGATGTTGGCGGACCTGATCAATGATGGCGAGCTGAAGAAACACCTGCGCCGGGTCAACCGCGAGTACCGGCGCCGGCGTGAGACCTTGTTGGGGTGTTTGCGCGATGCGTTCGGTGAGCAGATCAGCGTGCAGGCGTCAGAAGGTGGCCTGGCGCTGTGGGTGAGGTTTGCCGATGGGATCAACGTGGATCAGTTGGTCGACAACGCACTGGAACTGGACCTGGTGGTGCGCAGTGGGCGACAGTTTTCACCGTTTGGCCATGCCGAGAACGCCTTGCGCCTGGGATTTGCTTCGCTGGATGCGGATGAGATCCGGCAGGCGACCCAACGCCTGGCAGACGCAGCGAAAGCGATTGGCAAGGCGCGGCCTTGTATCGCGACAGGGCTGCGCAGCGTCTGACCGGCCATCAGTGCGCAGCTGTCGGCAGCATGTCTGGGCGCTGGGCTTTGTGCGCGGCCTCGATCAACTGCAGGTTGCGATTGCGCAGCGCATGGTTGGCGCCTACACGCAAGTTGGACCGCAGCGCGAGGTTTTCTGCCTGTTCATACTGCCCTTGCTGCAGGCGAAGAACGCCCAGGTAGTGCAAGGTTGCCGGGTTGTTCGGCTGTATGTGCAGGGCTCGCTCAAGGGTGGCTGCCGCATGGTCCAGCTGGCCATCGGCATACTGCTGCGAAGCCGTTTCGATCAGTAAGGTCGAGGCATTGTTGCTACGCGCAGGCGCGGAGCGCTCGCCGGCCTGTGCATAGGCTGATGCGGCTACGCTGAACAACAGGAGCAAGGCTGACAGAACAGGTGTGCAGGGCATCGGCAGTAACTCGACAGGTCTTTGGCAAGCCCTTGCTGATAGGGGGCCAGGGGATGCTATCGACCGGGAACAAGGGTTGAAGTTCCTGTCTGAGTACCGCTGCCTTCTCCAGTCTTTGTTTTAGGGGCTGCAAAAGCCTGACCTTCGTCTCAAGGCTTTTCATACAGAGCCAAGCACTATTGGCTCGATCACTGAACCATGGGGCTACGGTGAGGCGGTTCCAGGTTTGAGGTTCGGCGGGTGACCAACCCGCATCTGATCGTTGTCGCATTAAGATAAGGTTAAACTTATTCAAAGTTCCCTTTGCGGGTTGACTTCGATACTACGCTTGAATAAAGTTCGACCGCCCCGAGCGCGGGGCCTTTTTTCCCTTCACTGAAGAATTCAATGGACACAGTATCTAGTCGCTGTCTGACCCCTGCCGTATGGCCCGGTCAGGCACTTGAACCGGAACACCGGTCCCGACACCCCGGTCGGGCAAGCCGCGCCAGAGCCTGATGCTCCGCTGTGACTTGCCGCCGCCGGTGTTGGCCGGTTGGAGGCAAGCTCATGAACCTCACTTCATTCGTTTCACATCGCCAGCCTGCGTGCCTTGCGCCGCGGCAGGCCCGCGCCTGGCCGCGGCGTCTGCACGGCTACCTTGACCACCACCAGGACCCCCCAAGTAGTTGCGGGGTGCTGGCGCGTCTTCATGCACGCTTGAGCCCCCGCACTTCTCACTGAATAAAAGATATTGAGCGGTATCTTTATGCTCGAACTTTTCACGTTAAAAGTTCGCGGGATAACTATTGCCCTGTGTTTATTAAAAGGGATTAAACCATGGATTGCGCGAGTAGAAAGTTCGCTGCCGAAACAACTTCCGACTCTCGGCAGCGGACAGACAACTGTCGGAAAGAACCAGCATTATTCAGCGACCCGACATGCCTTCGTTCACCGCCTGAGTGAAACGTCTGTGTGTCGTGCCGCCGCAGCGGCAGGAGCACAGCAACATGACTGTCAAACACCGTAACACCTCATCGGCCAAGGCCGAACGCGAAACCCGCCTGTCCACCCGAGCCGCCCGTGAAGCGCGCAATGGCCTGGCCGTCACCCTCGCCAATCTCGATGCCAGCGATCAGGGCCTGACCGAGCACGAAGCCGCCAAGCGCCTGGCGCGCGATGGGGCCAACCAGGTCGCCCACGGCCCGCAACCCCACGCCTTGGTGCAGTTGCTCAAGGCCCTGCATAACCCGTTCATCTATGTACTGCTGACCCTGGCCGGGATCAGCTTCGTCACCGACTACTGGCTGCCGCTCAGCGCAGGCGAAGCCGACGACGCCGACCTGACCAAGGTCATCATCATCATGACCATGGTCAGCCTCAGCAGCCTGCTGCGCTTCTGGCAGGAGTACCGCTCGAACAAGGCTGCCGACGCGCTCAAGGCAATGGTGCGCACTACTGCCACCGTGTTGCGCCGCGAGCAGATCGGGCAAGCCCCGCGCCTGCGCGAAGTGCCCATGGACGAACTAGTGGCCGGCGACATCGTGCAGCTTTCTGCAGGTGACATGATTCCCGCCGATATCCGCCTGCTCGAAGCGCGAGACCTGTTTATCAGCCAGGCCGTGCTCACCGGCGAAGCGTTGCCGGTCGAAAAGTACGACACCTTGGGTAATGTCGCGCAGAAGTCCGCCGCCGAGCATGGCGCACATCAGGATAACCTGCTCGAGTTGCCGAACATCTGCTTCATGGGTACCAATGTGGTCAGTGGCCGCGCCCGCGCCGTGGTGGTCGCCACCGGCCGACGCACCTATTTTGGCTCGCTGGCCAAGGCCATTGCCGGTTCGCGCAGCCAGACCGCTTTTGACCGCGGCGTGAACAGCGTCAGCAGCCTGTTGATCCGCTTCATGCTGGTGATGGTGCCAGTGGTATTCATGATCAACGGAGTGGTGAAAGGCGACTGGGGTGATGCCTTCCTCTTCGCGCTTGCCGTGGCAGTGGGCCTGACTCCGGAAATGCTGCCGATGATCGTCAGCGCCAACCTGGCCAAGGGCGCCGTGGCCATGGCCCGGCGCAAGGTGGTGGTCAAACGCCTGAATGCCATCCAGAACCTGGGCTCCATGGATGTACTGTGCACCGACAAGACCGGCACGCTCACCCAGGACCGGATCATCCTCGAGCACCATGTGCGCTTCGACGGCCAAACCGACAATCACATCCTCGAGCTGGCTTGGCTCAACAGCCATCACCAAAGCGGCATCCGCAACCTGATGGACCAGGCCGTGCTGCATTTCGCCGGCCAGGACCGCCAGTTCCAGGCGCCTTACGCCTACGCAAAGGTCGACGAACTGCCGTTCGACTTCATCCGCCGCCGCCTGTCAGTGGTAGTGAAGAATGCCTTGGGCGATCACCTGCTGGTAAGCAAAGGGGCGGTCGAGGAAATGCTTGCCATCGCCACCCATGTGCAGGAAGGCGACAAGGTCGTTGCCCTTGATCCGTGCCGCCGCCAGCAGCTGATGGCCAGTGTCGATGCCTTCAACCAGGACGGCTTCCGCGTGCTGGTGGTTGCCACCCGGGAGATCCCGGCGGCCGAAGGCAAGGCGCAGTATCACACCGAAGATGAGCGCAATCTGGTCATCCAGGGCATGCTGACCTTCCTCGACCCGCCCAAGGAAACTGCCGGCCCGGCCATTGCCGCCTTGCGCGACATGGGCGTGCAGGTAAAGGTACTGACCGGCGACAACCCGGTGGTCACGTCGAAGGTCTGCCGTGAAGTGGGCCTGGCGCCAGGCCAGCCATTGCTCGGCCAGGACATCGAGGGCATGGACGACACCACCCTGAAGCTTCAGGTGGAGGAGCGCACCGTCTTCGCCAAGCTCACCCCGTTGCAGAAATCACGGGTGCTCAAAGCCTTGCAGGCCAATGGTCACACCGTGGGCTTCCTTGGCGACGGCATCAACGACGCCGCAGCCCTGCGCGATGCTGATGTCGGTATCTCGGTGGACAGCGGCACTGACATCGCCAAGGAATCGGCCGATATCATTTTGCTGGAAAAGAGCCTGATGGTGCTCGAGGAGGGCGTGCTCAAAGGCCGCGAAACCTTTGGCAACATCATGAAGTACCTGTGCATGACTGCCAGTTCCAATTTCGGCAACGTGTTCTCGGTCCTGGTGGCCAGTGCGTTCATTCCGTTCCTGCCGATGCTGGCGATTCACTTGTTGCTGCAGAACCTGATGTATGACTTTTCCCAGCTGTCGCTGCCCTGGGACCGCATGGACAAGGCGTTCCTCAGCAGGCCACGCAAATGGGATGCCCGCAACATCGGCCGCTTCATGTTGTGGATAGGTCCTACGTCGTCGATCTTCGACATCACCACGTTCGCCCTGATGTGGTACGTGTTCGCCGCCAACAGCGTCGAAATGCAGGCGCTGTTCCAGTCTGGCTGGTTCATCGAGGGGTTGCTGTCTCAGACGCTGGTAGTGCACATGCTGCGCACTCGCAAGGTGCCGTTCTTCCAGAGTACCGCTGCATTGCCAGTGGTATTGGCAACGGGGCTGGTCATGGCATTGGGTATCTATATCCCGTTCTCCCCTGTGGGCGCGATGGTTGGCCTGGTGCCGCTGCCGTGGGAGTACTTCCCTTGGCTGGTCGCCACCCTGCTGGGCTACTGCGTGGTCGCCCAGGCCATGAAGACCCTCTACATCCGCCGTTTCGGCCAGTGGTTCTGAGCGATGCAAGGAGAGCAGACCATGCGAGTACTGATTTGTGCAGGACGCAACTACGCCGACACCCGACGCTGCCGCCAGGCCTTGGACGACGTCCAGCGCCAGCGGCCGATCCGGGTGTTGATCCACGGTGGCAGCCAGTTTCTTGGCGGGGAAATTGAAAGCTGGGCACGCGAGCATGGCGCCGATCTGGTGCGTTACCCGCCAAACTGGCAGCTGCACGGCAAGCAGGCCGAACGCCTGCGCAACCTGTTCATGCTCAATGACAGCCGCCCTGACTTGTTGCTTGCCTTGCCCGGCGGGGATGACACCGAGGAGCTGCTGGCCAGGGCCCGTGGCGCCGAGGTTCAGGTGATGTGCGCCAGGCAACCACGTCAGCCTGAGCGGGGCGATTGCAGCTAATGCAAGCGCCTGGGGCCGTGCGGTACCTGTGGGAGCGGGCTTGCCCGCGAAGCAGGCGCCTCGGTTTCACGGCCTCAAGCATTGCGCAGCCGCCCTGGGCGGCTGCTCAGCCTGGCTGCGCCGCCAGATCGTTGCTGACGTTGCGCCCCAGCACCAGCACGGTGACAAAGCCACAGCCCACCAGCGCCGTGGCCAGGCTCAGCAGTACCGCAGTGCCCATATGGTCTACGACTTGCCCGCCGAAGAACGAGCCCACGGCAATGATCACCTGGAACATGGCCACGAACAGTGGCATGCCACGCTCGACATCCTTGGGCGCTACGACAAACATCCAGATATTGGCGCAAGCCGGGAATGCACCGAAGGCAAAGCCCCACAGTGCGATCAGCATCGCGGCACCCGTCATGCCGGTGGCGAAGTGCGGGAACAGGGCGGTGCTGACTGCGATCATGAGCGCGACCAGCATCAGCGTATGCCGCACGCTGCGGTTGGCAGCAAAGCCGGCGAAGATGTTACCCATGAAGCCGGCCACGCCATACAACAGCAACAATGAACTGATCGTAGGCCCGTCAAAGCCGGCATTCTGTTTGAAGAAAGGTGCGACATAGGTGTACGCAGCAAAGTGTGCCAGGCCGATCAGCAATACGGCGATCAAGCCGACCCGTGCTTGCGGGTTGATGAACAACGCTGGCAGGTCGCTGATGCGGATGGCTTTTTCCGGCATCAGCCGCGGCAGCAGGAATACCTGTGCCAGCAGCACCGGTACGCCTACCAGTGCAGTGACCAGGAACGTCATGCGCCAGCCCATCAGGCCACTCAGCCAGGTGCCCACAGGCACGCCCACGACGGTTGCCAGGGTTACGCCAGCCATGATGATGGAGTTGGCTTTGGCTACGCCCATCCCGTCAGGTGCCAGGCGGCCGCTGAGGGCGATGGCTGTGGCCCAGAAGCCGCCAATACTGATACCCAGTAGCACCCGGCCGGCCAACAGCAGGCTGAAGTCGCCGGCGTAGGCCACGATGGTGTTGGCGATGATCATGATCAGCGTCAGGCCGATCAGCAGGTAGCGCCGGTCCAGCGCGCCGACGCCTACGGAAATCAACGGGGCGGCCAACGCAGCCATGATGCCGGGCAGGGTCACCATCAGGCCGGCAAGGCCTGCACTGATGCCAAGGTCGCTGGCCACATCGTTCAGTACCCCCACCGGGAGGAACTCACTGGTGACCAGGGCGAACGCACCCACGGCTACCGAGAGGATTGCCAGCCATTGCTGGGTGACACTCTGTTGATTGTGCTCGGGAAGGCCGCGAGGGGCCTGGCTGTTGCTTGGCATGGGTTAGGTTCCATGAGGGATCTCGCCTGTAGCAGGCGCAGGAGCGGGAGGATTTGCAGGCGATTGTAGAGACGGCCTTGCCTGACCGACAGGCAGGCCGCTCGATAGTAATCATCAGTGCAATCGATGAAACGTCTCGCGTAGAGCGGCTGCTCTGAGCAATGACGTCCCGCTTGCGAATGCTATGGGCGGGGGGCTTTCTTCCCTAACCCGCGCGCCGTCAGGCTAGCCAAGGGCGCTTGTGCTTGACCCGGACAGGCGCAACAGGTGGCAGTGCAGAACGTTCATGCAGCCTATGGCGTCACCAGCACATCACACAGTGATTCGTTCAGCACATGCTTGGTGACGCTGCCCACCAGCAGCTCCTCCAGCGCGCTTGCCCCCTGCTTGCCGACCACGATCAGGTCGCACTCCAGCTCCTGTTCCTGCTCGACAATGCTCCAGCCAGGGTTCCCGTGCACCAGGATCTGCCGAGCGCCGGCCATGCCGGCAGCCTCACTCAACGCCGCGAGTTGTGCTTCTGCATCCTTGCGGATGACATTGCGGTACTGGGTGAGGGTGCCGTGGTCGATATGGGCGAAGCGCACGCTGGCTTCGAATGGCGCTTCGTACACATGCAGCAGAATGATCTCTGCTTGCGGGGCAAGGGCCTTGGCCAGTTTGATGGCGCGCAGTGAAACGGGCGAAAAATCGACTGGCACCAGCACGGTGCGGTAGGCATCACGAGGGGCAGGCTTGACCACGAGCAAAGGGCAGGGCATGTGGTTGAGCATTTTCTGCACGGTTGACCCCAGCAGCAGGCGCCGCGCCACGCTCTGGCCCCTGGCGCCACACACCAGCAGGTCGCTGTGCTTGTCCTGCGCCACCCGGTTGATCTCCGTGATCACCGAGCCGCTGGCAACCTGCACGCCAGCGGAGATGCCGTAGCGCTGGAACAGCATGGCTGCCAGTGCGCGGGTTTTTTCGCCTGCGCTCTCCAGTACGCGTTTCAACAGGTCGTCATCAGGCGTCATCAACTGTTTGAGGCGCTCGAAGGGTGCCGGGTTGGCAACGTAGAGCAGGTCCAGCGAGGCCTGCTGCGCATCGCTCAGGTAGGCAGCGCGCTCAGCTGCGTTGCGGGCGTGTGGGGAAAGGTCGGTGGCAACCAGTATGTGTTTCAGCGGGTTCATGTGGGGCTCCTTGTCCAAGGTTGCGCACCGTGATCAAGCGGTAAACCTTGAGCACAGTGCGCCTGGCGGTACTTGAGTTGTTCCTTGCGTGCAGCCATCGTCGCGCGAACCCGGCGCGAGGGCTTGATCTGGGTCAATGGCGTGTAGGTGTAGCGGCAGGTCATGCCGGCAACAGCACACGCAGCAACCCCGTCACGACAATGGCAAATACCACCACCGGCAAGAGGGAAAACCGCGCAGCGGCGTACACGGTAAGCCCCAGAGCAATCAGGTCGGCCGGGTGCCCGGAAACGAACTTGGGTGCGATCACGGCAATCAGCACGCAGCCGGGCGCGGCGTTCAGCACCTGGGCCAGTTGCGGGCCCAGGGTGCGGTTGCGCAGCAGTAGAAAGCCCAGCGCACGGGTCAGGTAGGTGACCACGGCCATGCCAATGATGGTGACCAGCGTAGCAACGTCAATCATGGCTTGGCCCACAAATAGGCAGTCACCAGGCCGGCTACCGTGCCCGCGAGCACGTACCAGCCACCGGGGATCAGCAGGTAGAACAGCGCTGCGGTAAACAGGCTGAACAGCCATGGCAGGGCAGCGTGTACACCTTTCCACAGGCCTTTGAGCAGTACCAGGAAGACCGCGGCGAAGGCCATGTCGAAGCCATAGCTTCGCAGGTCGCCGAGCAGCGGCCCGATCTGCGTACCAAGGCTGGTGAAGGTGATCCAGGTGATCCAGAGGGATAGCGACACGCCCATGAAGTAGCGCAGGCTGAAGCCGCCACGCCGGCGTGCATCGGCCAGGCCCATGGCCCAACTCTCGTCACACATGAAGAACAGCGCCCCTAATACCTTGGGCAACGGCAGGTGGCTCAAGCAAGGCGCCAGTGTCGCGCCCATCAATAAGTGGCGGCTGTTGATCAGCAGGGTCATGGCAACAATCACAAGGATTGCCGGCGGTGAGGTCCACAGCTCGATTGCGGCGGACTCAGAGCCGCCACCGAAGTTGAGGCCGGTCATCAGTGCCACTGCGCCTGCTGTCAATTGGTGTTGGGAGGCTTGCGCACCGAGTACCAGGGCAAAGGGGATGAACCCAAGCAAGACCGGCAGGGCGGCAACGGCGCCACGGCGCAGCTCGCTGTGCGGCGTGGTATCGGGTGGGTCGTTCAGGACAGGTTCAAGGGCATTCATAGTCACCTCCAGTGGAGGAAAATTATTCCAAGGAACTACTGGAATTTGCTTGCTTAATTGCGCTTGTGCACTGAAGATTTGGAAGTGGCTACCCATAATATCGAGAAAAAGGTTTTTCAATGCCAATCAAGCTAGATGCCATCGATCGACGTATCCTCCGGGCGCTGCAGCGTGACGGCAGGTTGCAGAACCAGGAGCTGGCCAAACAGGTAGGCTTGTCTGCCTCGCCGTGCCTGCGCCGGGTACGCCTGCTGGAGGAGGCAGGGGTGATCGAGCGTTATGTGGCGCTGCTGGACCCGGCCAAAGTCTCGCTGGGCCTGACCCTGTTCGTGAGGGTGTGGCTCAAGCGTCAGGACCAGGAAACCACGGACGAATTTGTCGAGGCCGTACGCCAGTTGCCCGAAGTGGTGGAGTGCCATGTGATGGCGGGCGATTGTGATTTGATGCTACGGGTAGTGGCAGCAGACCTGGAGGCCTATCGACGCTTCCAGGTGGCGCACCTGACCAGCCTGAGCGTGGTCCAGAACGTGAAGACCGAAGTACCGATGGAAAAAATCAAGTTGACCACCGAACTGCCGGTGTAGCTGCAAACCTGCATGAAACGGGTCACCAGGTCAGCGCCAGGCTCCTTGGCCAAACCTGACGTTCACGCTGTAACGGCCGACCATTGCTCGAACGCTGCCTGCATTCTTTGCCGGGTCTGTGCGTCGGCGGGGATCAGGTGTTCGATGCGCAGTGATTGCACGGTGACATCCAGCGGCATACCGAAGGTGGTGAACGTGGACAGGAACCTCAGCTCGCCATACGGGGTGTTCACGCGGGTCAGCAACAAGGGGGTGGCTGTCGCCGTCTGGCACGGGCTTGCCGGGGCCGGCAAGTCGCGCAAGTGCGCTGCCAGTGCCAGATTGCCTGCGGCCTCCCTGGATGCGCGGTGCCAGGCTGCAGCGCGGATTTCCGGCGCGTTGGCCAGGTGATCACCCAGACCACCGGGGCACAGCAGTGTCTGCAGCAGGTTGAGGCCGGTCGCCGGCTGTGCGCTGACACCGGCCATCGCCAGCAGCAGCCCGGTACTGGTGTTGGCGGCGATGACGTCCCAGCTGCTGTCGATGACGATCGCCGGAGCGGGGTTGTTCACCTGCAGAATATGCTCGATGGCAGTATTCACCAAGGCCAGTTCAGGCGCATCGAGTGGCGTGGCGGCATAGCGGGGCGCGTATCCAGCAGCAACGAACACTTCATTGCACCGCTCCAACGGCGTATCCAGGGCCGACAGGAGGGCATGCAAGGTGCCTGGGCTGGCTTTGGCGCGTCCTGTTTCCACACAGCTCAGATGACGCTGCGACAGCCCTGTCAGCAGCGCCAGTTCCAGCTGGCTGAGGTTGGCCTGACGGCGCAGTTCGCGAAGATGCTGGCCCGCTGAGATGTGCGGGGCAGGGGTGCTGCGATGGAACAGATGATGATTCATGCGTTGCCCTGATCGTCCTTGAGTGCAATGTCCATGACCTCACGGGTCATTGAGTGCAAGCAACCCTATCACTACTGTGCCGGTAAACCCTATCAAGGAGAGCCCTATGGGCTTGCGTAACCTGGTGACCAGAGGCGTTGCCGAGGGGTGCCAGCCATGAGCGGTGCTCTGCAGGTCTATGCGCTGTGCGTGGTGGTGCTGTCCCTCAAGATGTTCCTGGTTTCTTGCTATCAGGGCTATCACCGCTTGCGCTTCGTCGCGTTCACCAACCCGGAGGACGCTGCCGTGTTCAGGCGCGTCGCCCAGGCCGTTGAACGCCCGCAGGTGATACGTGCTGCCAAGGTATGGGCCAACGATCTGGAGAACATCCCCATGTTCTTTGCCCTCGGCGGGCTGGCTGTCGCGCTGGAGGCAGCCACGCTGCCGGTGCTGTGGCTGAGTACGGTGTTCACGGTTGCCAGGGTCCTGCACACGCTGGCCTATCTGCGGGGCCTGCAGCCATGGAGAACGTTGTTCTATGGCATCGGGGTCATTTGCCTGCTGGGCTTCTGCTCACTCATCGCAGCGAAAATAGGCGACTGACCCAAAATATTGCATGAGTCATCTTGATGCTTTCACATAGCAGTACTAATACTTAA
This sequence comes from Pseudomonas sp. BP6, assembly GCF_017875935.1. Lineage (NCBI taxonomy): Bacteria > Pseudomonadati > Pseudomonadota > Gammaproteobacteria > Pseudomonadales > Pseudomonadaceae > Pseudomonas > Pseudomonas sp. BP6. The sequence goes on along the minus strand of NZ_JAGINI010000001.1, from coordinate 2,875,838 downwards.
GCACTGCCGAAGGGGATGATCATGCAGACACGCTTCGTTGTGGTTCCCGCAGTGCCACCCAAGAAAGAGGCTTATCCTCGGCGGCTCGGCTTTCCCGCCGCACTAGCGGAGGGGTATGACCTCTATGACACGCAAGACAAGATGCGTCTGAGCCTGAACTTTTCCACCCGTGCCCAAGCCGAGTTCGAATGTGCATGCCGCAACCGCTGTGGGGATGCCGGTGATGCAGATCTCGCCAGTATTGGTTGATCGCCTGCAGTGGCCCGGTTCTTGTTCCTTGTGCTGCTTTGCAGGGGCTATCGCCACATTCAAGCGTTTGCGATGAGGCTGGAACCGTTTCAGGGTTCCGGCTCAGCGGCTGATGGCACAGGCAAAAAGCTCTACCGCGCGGCTTGCCATTCAACAGTCACAAAGTTGTAACACAGCTGATGCAAAGTGTGCTGGCCATCACACGGAGCACTTTTTGATGAAACGCCTGATGAAGTCTGCTGCACTCGCCGTTGCGGTTTCCCTTTGCGCCACCTCGGCAGCCTTTGCTGCAGAAAACGTCCGCTTGACCGGTTCGGGCGCCAGCTTCCCTGCACCGATCTACCTGACCTGGTTCAAGGACTTCAGCAAGAACACGGCTGGCGTCACCGTCGATTACCAGTCCAAGGGCAGCGGTGCGGGCGTTCAGGACTTCCTGAACAAGACTGTCGACTTCGCCGCCAGTGACTCGGCCATGAGCGAAGCAGACATTGCCAAGGTTGGCGAAGGCGTGCAGTTGCTGCCAATGACCGCCGGTGAAATCGTCCTGGCTTACAACCTGCCGGGTAACCCTAAAGGGCTGAAGCTGCCGCGCGACGTCTACTCCAATATCTTCCTCGGCAAGATCACCCAGTGGAACGACCCGCAAATCGCGGCGGCCAACCCTGACCTGAAGCTGCCTGCCACCCCGATCACCGTGGTCGTGCGTGCCGACTCCAGCGGCACCACTGCCGTCTTCACCAAGCACCTGTCGGCCATCAACGCTGACTTCAAGCAAGGGCTGGGCGAAGGCAACACCGTCAACTGGCCGGCCACCGACAAGTTCATCAAGTCGCCGAAGAACGACGGCGTAACCGCCACCGTCCGCCAGACCCCGGGCGCTATCGGCTACATCGAGTACGGCTTCGCCAAGCTGGCCAAGGTCGACTTCGCCATGTTGCAGAACAAGGCTGGCCAATACGTCGTGCCGAATGCCGAGAGCGGTGCCGAAGCACTGGCTGCGGTGAAAATGCCGGAAAACCTGGTGGCCTGGCTGCCTGACCCGGACGGTGCCAAGTCCTACCCGATCACTTCCTATACCTGGATGATTTTCCGCAAGGACAACGGCAACCCGGAAAAGGCCAAGGCCATGCGTGAAATGGTCGAGTACAGCCTGACCAAAGGCCAGACCATCGCCGACTCGATGGGTTACATCCCGCTGCCGCCGTCGGTAGTCGACCAGGTGCGTAAAGCGTCCGCCAACATCCAGTAATACCCAGGCGCTCCCGGTATTGGCATGAAGCCGTGCCGGGGGTGTTTGTCTCTTGTCCCGGAACTCGCCAATGAACACACCTTTTGCCATACCGGATAACCCCGACTCCGCGTGCCAGCCACCGTCTGCGAAAGACTTTCTGGTCGATCGCACCTTCCGTGCGCTTGCGCGCATTGGCGTGGTGCTGGTGCTGGCGCTGGTCTTCGCGCTGGTCTACGAAGTGGGCCGCAAGGCACTGCCCGGCATTGAAAAGCACGGTTTTGACGTGTTGTTCGGTAGTGTCTGGGACGTTAACCAAGGCAAGTACGGTATTCTGCCAGCGATCTGGGGCACGCTGTACAGCGCTTTGATCGCCCTGTTGATCGCCGGTTTCTTCGGCGTCAGCATGGCCATTTTCCTTACCCAGGATTTCCTTCCGGCCAAGCTTGCCGCGGTGTTTCGCACCATCGTCGAGCTGCTCGCCGCCATCCCCAGCGTGGTGTACGGCCTGTGGGGCATCTATGTGGTCATCCCGGCGATTCGCCCGCTGACCGCCTGGCTGAACAGCGAGCTGGGCTGGATCCCGTTTTTCGGCACCTCCCTCAGTGGCCCAGGCCTGCTGCCTGCGGCGCTGGTACTGGCGATCATGATCCTGCCGACCATCGCGGCGGTTTCCCAGGATGCGCTGACCAGCGTACCGATGAAAACCAAGCAGGCTGCCTACGGCATGGGTACCACCCACTGGGAAGCCATCCTCAAGGTGATGGTGCCCTCGGCGGCTACCGGCATCTTCGGTTCGCTGGTGCTGGGCCTTGGCCGTGCACTCGGTGAAACCATGGCGCTGGCCATGCTAGTCGGCAATGCCAACACCATTTCCCTGTCCTTGTTCGCACCGGCCAACACCCTGGCGGCGCTGCTGGCGCTGAACTTCCCGGAAGCCGGCCCGAACGAGGTCGAAGTGCTGATGTACGCGGCACTGGTGCTGATGTTCATCACCCTGCTGGTGAACGTCCTCGGCTCGATGATCATGCTCTACGCCCAGCGTGGTAACAAACAATGACTGACCTGACGACCCCTGTAGCCGCGTTGCCCAGCCTGCAGCGCAAGCTGGAAGGCCGCGCCCTGCGCAGCCTGGTATTGACCACCCTGGCATGGTTCGCGGCACTGGTGGCCAGCGTGCCGCTGATTTCCGTGCTGTACATGCTGATCACTCGCGGCGGGGCACGCCTTAATCTGGAAGTGTTCACCGAGCTGCCACCGACCGGCTTCGAGATGGGCGGTGGTTTCGGTAACGCCATGGCCGGTACCTTCGTCATGGTCGGCATTGCCGCCGCCATCGCTGTGCCGGTCGGTATCCTGGCAGCGGTGTTCCTGGCCGAGCTCGGCCCCGACAGCAAGCTGGCCAACGCTGCTCGCTTTGCCGCCAAGATGCTCACTGGCCTGCCATCGATCCTGGCCGGGGTGTTTGCCTACGCCATGGTGGTGATGACCACCGGCACCTACTCGGCACCGGCTGGCGGCGTGGCCCTGGCGGTACTGATGCTGCCGATCGTGGTGCTCACCGCCGAAGAGTCGATGAAGATGGTGCCCAAGATCATGAAGGACGCCGCCTACGGCATGGGCTGCACCCGCGCCCAGGTGATCTGGAAGATCGTTTTGCCGACCGGCCTGCCGGCCATCCTCACCGGCGTCATGCTGGCCGTGGCCCGCGCCGCTGGCGAAACCGCGCCACTGCTGTTCACCGCGTTGTTCAGCAACTACTGGATCTACCACGACGGTGACCTGGCGGTGATGAACCCCACAGCCTCGCTTGCGGTACTGATCTACAACTTCTCCGGCATGCCGTTCGACAACCAGCTGGAGCTCGCCTGGGCGGCCTCGCTGGTGCTGGTCATGATCGTGCTGGTCATCAACATTTTGAGCCGAGTCTTCGGCAAGCCCAAGTATTGAGAAAGGGAGCATCCAACTTGAACGTATCCACTGCGCAAAGAGCCGCTCCCATGGTCAGCGAAGCCCCCATTGTCATGGACTGCAAGCTCGACAAGATTTTCTACGGTAACTTCATGGCCGTGCGTGACAGCCATGTGCCGATCAGGAAAAACGAGATCACCGGTTTCATCGGCCCTTCGGGCTGTGGCAAAAGTACCGTGCTGCGTAGCTTGAACCGTATGAATGACCTGGTGAAGGGCTTCCGCTTCGAAGGCCATGTGCACTTTCTTGGGCAGGATGTCTACGGCAAGGGCGTCGACCCTGTTGTGGTGCGCCGCTATATCGGCATGGTGTTCCAGCAGCCCAACCCGTTCTCGATGAGCATCTTCGACAATGTGGCCTTTGGCCTGCGCCTGAACCGCTACAAAGGCGACTTGGGCGATCGCGTGAAACACGCCTTGCAAGGCGCCGCGCTGTGGGACGAAGTGAAGGACAAGCTCAAGGTCAGCGGGCTGTCACTGTCCGGTGGCCAGCAGCAGCGCCTGTGCATCGCCCGTGCCATCGCCACCGAGCCGGAAGTGCTGTTGCTGGACGAGCCCTGCTCGGCACTCGACCCAATCGCCACCCGCCGCGTGGAAGAGCTGATGGTCGAGCTGAAAAAGGACTACACCATCGCGCTGGTGACCCATAACATGCAGCAAGCGATTCGTGTGGCCGACACCACCGCGTTCTTCTCGGTCGACATTTCCCAGGGCACCCGCACCGGCTACCTGGTCGAGATGGGCCCGACCGCGCAGATTTTCCAGAACCCGCGCGAGCAGCTGACCAGCGACTACATCAGCGGCAAGTTCAGCTGAGCCCTGCAAGCCCAAGGTGGGCGGGTGTTGCAGCCAGGAAGGTTGCAACGCCCGGCCGCGTTACCTTCCGTTAAAGTGTTACCCGGGATTACCAATGCGAGCGACGCGTCGTCTTGATCTGTCAGCGGTAGAGCGCGCACTGCGCGAGGTGCAGGGCCGCTTTACCGAACTCAGCCAGCATTTCACCGAACCGCGGGACCCGTTTACCGACGAGGTACTGCTGAATGTGCTTGAAGGCTATGCGCTGATTGACGACTATGTCGCCCGCGGTATCGACCTGTTCGACCTGCAACAGCTGAACCTTATGCTGGAAATCAATGCCACCGTGCTATGCGGCAGCGATCCGGCCCGCCGCCTGGAATTCGCCCCACACCTTGCGGCAACCGAAGCGCACTTTTTCAACAACGTGGAAGGTGGCATCAAGGATTTGTACAACTGGTACTGCTCGTACCGCAGCGATTCGATCTGGAAGCGGGCGGCGGGTGTGTATGTACGCATTCTCAGCAAGCCGCAGCTGTTCATCGAAGGCAACAACCGCACGGGTTCGCTCATTGTCAGTTACTTGCTGATGCGTGCCGGGCTGCCGCCATTCGTGCTGTCACTGGACAACGCCGAGGGTTACTTCAACCCGTCCTCGGTCATACGCAACTCCGCCAAACACGGTGTCAAGGCTTTGTACGAACTCCCCAAGATCAAGAAAAAGTACGCTGCTTTCCTGGAAGCGAAGGCGCCTGAGCCCGGCAAGTTCTTCCTGAGCGGCACGCCCGAGCCTGCCTGTGAGGGGAGCCGCTGATGCAACATTCATCACTGTTCGCACGAGGGCGGCAAGCCATCGAACGCAAGCTCAAGCGTGGCCAGGTACGCATTTCGTTCGATATCGACGACACGCTGGCCTGCCTGCCCGAGCACGCTGCCGCCGAAGACAGCAAACTGCCGGGTTTCGTCCATCGCTGGCTGGGTGAGCCCCTGCGCAGCGGCACCCGCGAACTGATCCGCGACCTGCGCCGCCAGGGCTGCAGCATCTGGATCTACACCTCGTCGGGGCGCACCCCGGCTTACATCCGCCGGTGGCTGATGCTTTACGGCATTCATGTCGATGGTGTGGTCAACAGCGATCGGCACCAGCATATCCTGGCCCAGCGCGGGCTGGAAAATTCACCCTCCAAGCTGCCTTCGGCTTTTGATATTGATCTGCACGTAGATGATTCCGAAGGTGTGCGCCTGGAGGGTGTCGACCACGGTTTCCGCGTGGTGGTGGTGTGCCCGAAGGATGAGCACTGGACGCAGAAGGTGAAGGACGCGGTGGTGGATGTGCAGGCACGGCTGGCCTGGCAGCAACCGCACCGCTATGAAATGCCCGCTAGCCAGCGTCCGCAGGCACTGGCTTCCTGAAGCCAGGAGATTCCGCTCAGACAATGTAAAGGGGGCTGCTTTGCAGCCCTTCGCGGGCTCGCCCGCTCCCACAGGGGTCGTGGATATCCTGAAATTGTGGGAGCGGGCGAGCCCGCGAAGGGCCGCAAGGCGGCCCCGGTTCATTCAATCGTAGTGATACCCGCCTGCCACTCCTACCTGAGCCATAAGTCTCGAACCAGGACCCAAGCAGGTACCGGGACCAAATCATCGGGCCACACCCTCCCGCCCCAAAGCACTCGCCACCCCACGCCAAAGCAGCGTTCCTGGCAATTTGCCCACTTCTGATAATCGCCTCCGACATCCCGTCCCCGTTTGGAGCGCGCCATGCACAACAACAATAAGCACCTGCCGCCTCGTGTTCTCGCAGCCGCCATCGCCAGCTTTTCTGCGCTTGGCCTGAGCAGCGTCGCTGAAGCCGAGATCATGCTGTACGACAAGGACCAGACGACGTTTTCCACCGATGGCTATATCAACGCCTTCTACGTAAACAGCAAGGTCGACCGTGAGGGCGAGCAGTTTGACCGCCGCCAGTCGCGGGTGAAGATGGGCTTCTTGCCCAACTACCTGGGCTTCAACATGGGCAAGCAGGTGGATGACCTGAAGCTCGGCGCGCGTGCCTCGTTCTGGGTAACCATCAACGACAGTGAAACCAACGGCACCGACACCGCTATCGACGTGCGCCAGTTTTACGGCACGGTGGCCAACCCCGAGTGGGGCGAGGTGCTGATCGGTAAGGACTTCGGGCTGTTCGCCCGTTCCAACATCCTGCTCGACGAACTGCTGGCCGGCTATGGCCAGGTCAGCGACACCCTGGGGCTGGTGGACGGCGGCGGGGTGTCGTTCGGCAACATTGGCAGCGGTTATCCGTACCCGTTCCCAACCTCGCAGATCACCTACCGCACGCCAGTGATGGACGGCCTGCGGGTGGCGGTGGGCATCATGGACCCGGTGGACACCAACGACAGCAGCCCGACCGGAAAGGCCTACCAGGAAAACCCACGCACCGAGAGCGAGATCACCTACCAGTTCGACCTGGGTGGGGCGCAGATCTACAGCTGGATAAACGGCAGTTACCAGACCTCGGACAATACTGACTCCACGGTAGAAACGGTCACTTCCAAGGGGGTGGGTTACGGGGTGCAGGCAAAGATGGGCGGCTGGTCGCTGACCGGCTCGGGGTTCCAGGCCAAGGGCATCAACCCGTTCTTTACCAACAATGCCGGCGAACCGGTTTTGCGCAATGTCGACAGTGACGGCTACCTGCTGCAGGGCTCGTACAAGTTCGGCAAGAACCGCGTGGCGCTGTCCTATGGCAAGACCAAGGACGATGGCAATGGTGCGGTTGGCAGCGGTGCGGACTACGAGACCCGGGGTGTGGCGCTGTTCCATGACATCAACGACAACCTGAAACTGGTGGCCGAGTACAACCAGTTCTCCATCGACGGGCATGACACCCGTGCGCAGAACGAAGACACCGATACCTTTGCGGTGGGCGCGGTATTGACCTGGTAAGCGCCCGGGGCCGCAAGGCGGCCCCGATTGACGCGGTCTTTTACGCCCATGGAACCGCTCACCCGCTACCCAAGTAGCATTCGTCACCCGCCACCACCTCCTTAAACTGATCGCTCAGCCACCCCGTGCCGGAGACCACGATGCAGCAGGCTCATAACGACGGTGTGGTCAGTGCCATGTCTCAGGCTACCGACGCACGGCTGGCCGCCCAGGACCTGGCGCGGCAGTTGCTGCACCCGCACCTGGGTTTCGTGCTGTTCTTCTGCTCCGCCGAATACGACTTGCAGGCTTTGGGCGAAGCATTGGAACAGGACTTTGGCGGCATACGCCTGGTCGGCTGCACCAGCGCCGGTGAAATCACCCCGCTGGGCTACGGCCGTAATTGCGTGACGGCGGTGGGCTTCGATCACCGACACTTTTCGATCGCCACTGCGTTGATCGATGAGATGGAGCGCTTCAGCCTGATCGACGCGCAGCAGATGGTCGAGCGCTTGGTCGGCACCTGCCGCAGCAATACCCTGGCGCCAATCAAGGGCCACAGTTTTGCACTCACACTGCTCGATGGCTTGTCCAGCCGCGAGGAAATGGTGCTTGCCGCACTCAGCGCAGCACTGGGGGATATCCCGCACTTCGGCGGCTCGGCCGGTGACGACAACTACCTGAACCGCACCCATGTGTATTACGGCGGTACATTCCACAACGGCGCAGCCGTGGTGGTGCTGGTCAACACCTGGCTCGACTTCGAAGTGTTCACCACGCATCACATCCTGCCGCGCCAGGAAAAGCTGGTGGTAACCGGTGCCGACAGCGCCCAGCGCCGGGTTTTCGAACTGAATGCCGAACCGGCGGCCGAGGAATATGCCCGCCACATCGGTGTGCCAGTGGCCGCGCTCGATCACCGGGTGTTCGCCGCCCACCCGCTGGCCGTGCGCATTCATGATCAGTACTACGTGCGGGCGATCCAGCAGATGCATCCTGACCTCAGCCTGAGCTTCTACTGCGCGGTGGAGAACGGCATCGTGCTCACGGCCATGACTCCGGGCCCGCTGTTGCCGAACCTGCACCAGCTGTTCGATGGCCTGCACCAGCGTCTCGGACCGTTGCTGCTGACCATCGGTTGTGATTGTTTCCTGCGGCGGCTGGAGCTGGAGGCCCATCACGGCCTGGAGCCGGTCGGCGCGTTCCTGCGCGAGCAACGGGTGATTGGCTTCAACACCTACGGAGAACAGTTCAATGGCATGCACATCAACCAGACCTTCACCGGTGTCGCCATTGCCCGCAACCGGCCTCCTGTCGGTCGCTGAACTGCAGGCCGAGCTGACCCGGCTGCAGCACCAGAACCACAAGCTGCAGCGCATCAATGACGCACTGATCGAGCGCATCGAGTCGGGCGTGACCCGGGGCAACGACCCATACGCCGCGTTCCAGCATTCGGTGGTGCTGGCCGAGCAGGTACGCGAACGCACCGATGCGTTGAACCAGGCCATGGCCGAGCTCAAGGCCGTCAACCGCCTGCTCAGCGAGGCCCGGCAGCGGGCCGAGACGGCCCACCAGCACCAGATTCGCCTGATTACCGACAACGTACCGGCACTGATCGCCTACCTGAACGCCGATCTGGTCTACGAATTCACCAACAAGGTTTACGAAGAATGGTATTGCTGGCCGCATGGCGTGATGCTGGGCCAGAGCCTGCGCGAGGCCCACAGCGAGCAGCACTACCAGCGCCTGGAAGGCTATGTGGTGCGGGCACTGGCGGGGGAGAGCGTGACGTTCGAGTTCGCCGAGACCAATATCAACGGTCAGGAACGCTACATGCTGCGCTCGTACGTGCCGAACCGCCTGGCCAGTGGCGAAGTGGTGGGTATCTTCGTGTTGATCCGCGACATCACCGAGCGCCGCAACACCGCACAGGCCTTACACCAGGCCTATCAGCACCTGGAGCAACGGGTGCGCGAACGCACTGCCGAACTGACCAGCCTCAACGACCAGTTACTGCGTGAAATTGAAGAGCGCAGCCAGGCCGAGTCGCGTCTGCGCGAGGCCAAGCGCGAGGCCGAGCAGGCCAACCTGTCGAAAACCAAGTTCCTTGCTGCGGTCAGCCATGACCTGTTGCAGCCGCTGAACGCGGCGCGGTTGTTCACCAGCGCGTTGCTCGAACGCGACGAGCCGCAAAACGCTGCCCACCTGGTGCGTAATGTCAGCAATTCGCTGGAGGATGTGGAAAACCTGTTAGGCACGCTGGTGGATATTTCCAAGCTCGATGCTGGCGTGATCAAGGCCGATGTCGCCCCGTTCGCCCTCGGCGAACTGATGGAAAACCTGGCCGCCGAATACGCCCAGGTGGCGCGTAGCGAAGGGTTAGAGCTGCATTTTGTGGGGTGTTCTGCCGTAGTGCGCAGTGACATTCAACTGCTGGCGCGCATCCTGCGCAACCTGCTCAGCAATGCTATTCGCTACACCCGCAGCGGGCGCGTGGTGCTGGGGTGTCGGCGCCAGCGCGGTGGCGTGCGGATTGAAGTGTGGGACAGCGGCATCGGCATTGCCGAAGAACACCTGGAAGAAATGTTCCTGGAGTTCAAGCGGGGTGATGTGCAGCGCCCGGACCAGGACCGTGGGCTGGGCCTGGGCCTGGCGATCGTGGAGAAAATCGCCGGTATCCTCGGCCATCGGATCCGCGTGCGGTCATGGCTGGGCAAAGGCTCGGTGTTCGCAGTCGAGGTGCCGCTGAGCGCCACCGCCCCCAAAGCTCAGCCGAGCCAGGCGATATGCGAGCCGATGCTCGAACGCCTGCGCGGGGCGCGGGTGTGGGTGCTGGATAACGATGCGGCGATTTGCGCGGGCATGCGCACCTTGCTGGAAGGTTGGGGCTGCCGGGTGGTCACTGCGCTGTCGGAGGAAGACCTGGCGCGCCAGGTGGACAACTACCACGCCGAGGCCGACCTGCTGATTGCCGACTACCACCTGGACAATGACTGCAATGGTGTCGACGCCGTAGCGCGGATCAATGCCCGCCGCGCCCAGCCGCTACCGGCGCTGATGATCACTGCCAACTACAGCAACGATCTCAAGCAGCAGATCCGCGAGCTGGGTCACACACTGATGCACAAGCCCGTACGGCCCATGAAGCTCAAGACGGCGATGAGCCATCTGCTGGCCAGTGGCGTGGCATAGCGGTTGGCCGCTTCGCGGGTTGACCCGCGAAGCGGCCGGAACAGGTCAACGGCGCAGATAATCAGCAAAATCGATATCGCCAGCACTGAGGATGGCTTGTACCCGGTTGTGCACATTGAGCTTGCGCAAGATCGCCGAAACGTGGGCCTTGACGGTGGTTTCGGCGATGTCCAGCGTGTAGGCGATCTGCTTGTTCGATTCGCCTTTGGTCATGCGCTCGAGCACCAGCAGTTGCTTGCGGGTCAGGGCCTGGAGCATTTCCGGCGGGAAGCTCGGGGTATCGTTATGGCGCCGGCTGGTACTGCTTTTCTGCGCGCGGATGATGTCTGGCGGCAGGTAGACATTGCCATTGAGGATCTGCTCGATCGCTTCGATCATCTGTGAGCGTGGCGACGACTTGGTGATGAAACCCACGGCACCGTAGGTAATGGCCTGCAGCACGATCTGCTTTTCCTGCTCGGCCGAAACGATGACCACCGGCGTGGTCGGTGCCTCGTTGCGCAAGGTGATCAAGCCATTGAGGCCGTGCATGCCGGGCATGTTCAGGTCGAGCAGGATCAGGTCGAGGTCGTCATGCGCCTGGGTCAGGGCCAGGGCGCTTTCAAGGTCGGCGGTCTCCATGACCTCGCTGCCCTGGAAACCATCGCTGATGACGTTGTGGATGGCTTCGCGAAACAGGGGGTGATCGTCGGCAATCAGAATTTTGTACATGGCCTTTTCACCTTGTTTTTATTGGATGGAGCGGGGCACGCATATGCAGGCATTTCAGGGGAACGGCACCGGTTGTGCCGGCTGCAATGGCAGGTTGGCTTGCTGCCAGGCATCCAGGCCGTCGCGGTACCAATACAGGTTGTTATAGCCCAAGGCTTTCGCGCGTTTTACCGCGTTCCAGCTTAACCAGCAATCGGAGCGGCAATAAAAGACCAGTGGTTGGTCCGGGTGCCCGGCGGTGGCTTTTTGCAGGTTACGCACGAAGTAGTCCTGCCATGCCGGGCTCAGTGCGCCGTCGCCGGTGTTGGCCAGCCACAGGCTGCCGGGGAGGTTGCTGTGCGGTTCGTCTTCGATGAAACGACCTTGCAGCCATTGACGGCGATAGACGTCGATCAGCACCGGCCGGGGCGTCTGGCCCAGCAGGCCTTGCAATGTGGCGGTGTCGACGACCTGGCCGCCTTCGACCTGTTGCGGGGTCGGGCTGCGGTAGTGCGTGGTGCGATAGCCGTCGGCGGAGAACAGCGGCGCCGTGTCAGCCTGGGCGATACCTAGCGTCAGGCTCAGCGAAAGTACCGCCAGCAAGGGGCGTGGCAGCCGGGGCAGGGCACGTGGCATGGAGGTTTTCCCTTTTTGTTATGGACTCATTACATGCCAGTGGCGGTGCTTTGTGAATGCGACGATAGACAGTAAATGCAGTACTAAAGTAGTAGATGGCCGGGCGCCTGAAGGCATGGAGACGCCCTAGGTGTGGGAGCAACTGTCTTGCTCAATTTCTGAAAGCTGGCGCGATCCGTGTGGGAGCGGCCTTGTGTCGCGAAAGGGCCGCAAAGCGGCCCCCGATTTCAGCTGCACCGCACACATGGCCGGGGCCGCTGCGCAGCCCAATCGCGACACAAGGCCGCTCCCACACGCGTTGCACGCCAGGTTTTCAGCGCGGCTTGCGCAGCGCTGCATGCTGGGGGTTGAAGGTGAGTATCGCCAGCAGGCTGAACAATGCGGTCAAGCCCAGGCACACCGCCAGCGCCAGCAGATTCAGCCGCTCATAAAGCGCAAACCGCACCAGCTCTACGGCATGGGTGAACGGATTCACAGTACACAGCCAGTACAACCACTGACTGGCCTCGCGCATTTTCCACAGCGGGTACAACGCCGAAGACAGGAAGAACAGCGGGAAGATCACGAAGTTCATCACCCCGGCGAAGTTCTCCAGCTGGCGGATGGCGTTCGACAGCAATAGCCCCAGGGCACTGAGCATGAAGGCCACCAGCAGCAACGCTGGCAGCGCCATCAGCAAGCCTGCAGCCGGTGGCTGTACCCCGTATAACCAGGCGATGGCGAGGAAGGCATAGACTTGCAGCAGGGAAATCAACGAAGTTGCCAGCAGTTTGCTGCCCAGCAGGAACGGGCGTGGCAGCGGGCTGGTCAGCAACACGCGCATGCTGCCCATCTCGCGGTCGTAAACCATCGACAGCGAGCCCTGCATGCCGTTGAACAGCAGAATCATGCAGGCCAGGCCGGGGATGATGTACACCTCGTAGGGAATGTAAGTGTCGTAGGGCTCGATGATGGCAATGCCCAGCGCTGCGCGAAAGCCGGCAGCGAATACCAGCAACCACAGCAGCGGGCGCACCAGCGCGCTGAGCAGGCGTGTACGCTGCAGCACGAAGCGCAGCCACTCGCGCAGCATGATGCCGTTGAAACAGTGCCAGTAAGCGTTCATCGGGCGTTGGCTCCTGAGGGGGCGTTGGTCAAGCGGGTAAAGGCGTTATCGAGGTCACCGCCGTGCTCAAGGCTCAGCGCATCGGCGGTGCCACTGGCCACCAGGCGCCCCTGATGCAGAATCAACAGGTCATCGCTGGGCTGCACTTCGTCCAGCAGGTGAGTGGCCCACAGCACACTGAGCTGCTGCTCGCGGCACAACCGGCGCAGGTGCTGGTTAAGCGCCAGGCGGCTGGCCGGGTCGAGGCCGACGCTGGCTTCGTCCAGCAGCAGCAGGCGCGGTTCGTGCAGCAGCGCGCGGGCAATTTCTACCCGCCGCCGATGGCCGATGTTCAGCTCTCGCACACGATCGCGCCGACGTTCCCCAAGGTCTTGGCGGGCCAGTTCGGCTTCGACCCGCAGGTTGCTCTGGCGCCGCGACAGGCCATGCAACGCGGCGTGGTAGCGCAGGTTCTGTTCAACGCTCAGGTCCAGGTCCAGGGTGCTTTGCTGAAACACCACGCCCAGCTGGCGCAAGGCCGGGCGTGCAGCGTTGCGTAGCGAGCAGCCGCACACGCGGATGTCGCCATGCTGCAGGTCGTACAGGCGCGTGAGCAGGGCGATCAGGGTCGACTTGCCGGCACCATTGGGGCCCAGCAACGCGGCGAAGCGCCCGGGTGCCAGGCTGAAACCGACCTGCCTGAGTGCTTCGCGCTGGCCATAGGCAAAGCTCACGTCACTGACATCGAGGGCGTTCATGGTGTCACCACCACACCCCAGGGGTAACGCCCGACCTTCACCGATTTGAGCACTTTGAGGTTCTTTGCATCAATGACCGAAACGTCACCGCTGACACCGTTGGTGGCCAGCAACTGGCGCTGGTCCGGGGTGAACGCCAGCTGCCAGACACGCCGCCCGACCAGCAGGTAGTCGAGCACATCAAAGGTCTTGGCATCGACTACCGCCACATGGTTGGCCGGGCCCAAGGCGACGAAGGCGTACTTGCCATCGGCGCTGAGCTTGATGCCCACTGGCTGGACTTTGTCCGGGTGCACGCCCTTGATCTGGAAGTTCAGGGTTTTCAGCACCTGGCGCGTGGCCACGTCGAGTATGGTCACCGTGCCGCCGATCTCTGCCGAGGCCCACAGGTGCGAACCGTCTTTGCTGAACTCGACGAAGCGCGGGCGCTGGTCGACCAGCGTGCTGTCGGCCAGGGTCTGGGTGCTGGTGTCGATCCAGTGCAGCATGTTGGTGGTTTCGCTGGTGTTGACCGCCCACTTGCCGTCGGGGCTGACCGCCATGCCTTCGGGTTCGATACCGACATCGATCTGGCCGAGCACCTTGTCGGTGACGGTGTCGATCACGGTCACCAGCGCGTCATCCTCGTTGGACACATACAACCAGCGGTCGTTGGGGTGCAGGGCGAACTGCTCGGGGTCCTTGCCGGAAGGCAGCTCCTTGATGATCTTGCGGGTGGCCACGTCCATCACCTGCACCCGGTCCGAATCGCTGGCGCAGATATACAGCAGCTTGCTGTCGTGCGACAGCAGCAAGCCACGCGGGCGCTGGCCCACCGGCAGGGTTTCGGTGACTTCCAGCGTTTGCATGTCGATCAGGCTGAGGCTGTTGTCCTTTTCGTTGGAGACCCAGGCGGTGGCAGCCATGGCGTGGCTGCTGGCCAGCGCCAGGGCGCCCGACAGCAGGCTGGGGTAAATCAGGGCCCGGTGGAACAGGGGGCGGCGCATGGCGAATTCCTTATTGTTGTGGTTGTCGGGTCAGGGGTAGCTGCACGTCACTTCGGGCTTGTCGTAACCCAGGCTGTCCATTTCGTTGAAGGGATGCAGGAAGCCCTCCTGCGGTGAGGTGCTGACCAGGGCGCGGGGCTGAACCAACGGGATCGGCTGGCGCAGTTCGCCGTTCCACGGGCGGTAGCTGAGCTTGCGCCCCTTGAAGCCGTCCAGCGGCAACTGCTCGCTGAGCAGCAGTTGCTGAACCGCGCGAGGTTCGGCCAGGCGCAGCTTGCTGGCCGCACTGGCGACACTGCGTACAGCCATCCAGGCGGCGAAGTCACGGTCATTCATCCAGCGCCCGGCCTGGGCCTCGAAGCGTTTTTGCAACTGCGCCGCCCCGAAGGTTTCCACCGTCTTGTGCCAGCCCGTGGGGGTCAGGCCCTGGGTACCGGCCACCGGGCGCGGATACCACGTCTGGTAGGGCAGGTACTCGCCGAAGTCACCGCGCTCGTCGGCCACCAGCACCACGTCGTATTCGGCAGTCTGGGTGAACAACGGCATCTCGGCCTGGGCGCTGCGGCGCTGGTCGTTGTCGAAGGTCCAGGTTTTTTCCGCAACCAGTTGCACGCCAAAACGCTTCACCGACCGGCGCAGGGCAGCGGCGTACGCCTGGTCGTCCGGGGTCTGGCCGACCACCAGCAGTGCCCGTTGCCATTTGCGCAGTACCAGGAACTGCGCCAAGGCATCGGCCAGCATGGCCCGGCTCGGCAGGCTGTGCAGGACATTGCTCAGGCACTGGCTGCTGCGCAGGCTGTCGTCGGGGCTGCCGGCGTTGAACAACAGGCTGTCGGGCAGGGCGGCAGACAGCGCGCGCAGGCTGGCGGCCGGGGCATTCACCACGAACAGGCGCAGGCCTTGGTCATGCTGGGCCCTGGCGGCTTGCAGCAGGGCCTCGGGGTTGTCGACATTGGCGCTGGTCAGCTGAAATTGCTGCTTCAGGAAACGTCCGGTGCTGTTGCTGTCGGCAATGGCCAGTTCGGCACCTTGTAGCCCGGCATCGCCGGGTTCGGGGATGACGTTGGACAGCAGTGGGCCAGCGGCGGGGCGATAGCCCAGGTAGCCGATGCGTATGTGCAGCGGGGCTGCGGCCTGGCCCTGAGCGGCGGGCGCCAGGGGGGCAGCCAGCGTTGCGGCCAAGGCCAGCAGGCAGGTCAAGGCAAGGTGGGCAGGCTGGCGCATAACACACTCCACGGCAGATGGCGCCAGCATAGGAAGCCCGCCGGGAGGGGGAAATATGCAGAAAGTAGCGCTCGGCCGGTACCAAGGTAGTAATTCAGTGCGGGGGCCGCAGTTTTACGATGGTCCACAACGGCCTGAGGAGAACCGCTTGTGCGCCTTGTCAACTTGTCGGCCCTGTGGCGAGTCAACCTCTGGGTCACGTTATGCTTCGCCTTGGTCACGCTGGCTTGTGCCGGGGTGCTGTTGCACCAGGCGGTGGCCGACGTCGAGCGTGAGTTGCAGTCAGCCGAAGCGGTGGTGGCGTACCTGGGCGACACCGCCGAACGTGACCCGGCAAACCTGCAGCCCGGTTTGACCAAGAGCCTGCGCCATGTGCGGGTGCACTGGCTGGCAGCGGGTGAGGTGCCAAGGCTGCCGCAGGAGGCTGGTATGGATGCCTGGCTGGGCCGCCAGTTAGTCGGCGAGCGCTACCACAGCAGCCGGCTGCTGGACTTGAGTGATGGCCGCCGCGTGTTGATTGCCGTGGATGCGCGGGATGAAATCGATGAAGTCTGGGACTCCCTGCAACAACTGCTTGGCGTTTGTGGCTTGGCGTTGTTGCTGAGCTTGTTGACCATCCGCTGGGCGGTGCGGCGGGCCATGGGCCTGCTGGATGAGCTGCTGGGCGCCTTGCACCAGGTCTCAGGCGGGCAATTGACGGCACGCCTGCGCGAAGCCGGCCTGCCGGAAGCGCGCCAACTGGCCAAACACTTCAACCGCATGGCCGCAACCCTGGAGCAGGCCCAGGCCGACAATGCCCAGCTGACCCAGGCCCTGCTGGCGGTGCAGGAGCAGGAACGTACCCAGCTGGCGCAGACCCTGCACGATGATCTGGGGCAATACCTGGCAGGTATGCGTGCCCAGCTATGCCTGCTGCGTATGGTGGCCGAACAGCCTGAAGTGGTGACGCAGACGGCCCAGGCCCTTGAACTCAACTGCGAGCGCCTGCAGCAAGGTTTTCGCGCGCTGGTGCACAACTTGTATCCGGTGGCGCTGCACTACATGCCGCTGGCCGAGGCCTTCGGGCTGTTGGTGGGCCAGTGGCAGGCCAGCCAGGGTATCGAATGCCGGCTGCGGGTTGGCGAGCACTTGCCGGCGCTGACTGGGCCGAGCAGAACGCATTTGTACCGCTTGTTGCAGGAGGCGCTGACCAACGTCGCCCGGCATGCCGGTGCCAGCCAGGTGCGGGTACGCCTGCAGCGCAGTACCAAGGGCTTGCGCCTGTTCATTCGCGACAACGGCTGCGGCGCCCACCAGCCGCAGCGCCCAGGGGTAGGCCTGCACTCGATGACCGAGCGCGCCCGCAGCCTTGGGGGCGAGTTACGCATTTTCAGCCGCCCGGGCGGTGGCTGGGCGCTGGCCCTTAACATTCCCGAGGAGGTGTGATGAATATCGTGTTGGTCGATGACCACGCCGTGGTCCGCCAGGGCTACGCCAGCCTGCTGCGGGCGGTGCTGCCATTGGTGCAGGTGCGCGAAGCTGCCAGTGGTGAAGAGGCGCTGGCCAGGGTCCAGGAGCAGGTGCCCAACCTGGTGATCATGGACTTTGGCCTGCCCGGTATCAGTGGCCTGGAAACCACCCGTCGCCTGCGCCAGCGTCTGCCGCAGTTGCGGGTGCTGTTTTTTAGCATGCACGACGAGCTGCCGCTGGTGCGCCAGGCACTGGATGCGGGGGCTTCGGGCTACCTGACCAAGAACTCGGCGCCCGAGGTGCTGATCGAGGCGGTGCAACGGGTGTTGGCCGGACATGCCTACATCGAGCAGCCCCTGGCCACCCAGCTGGCTTGCATGTCGCAGCAAAGCACCAATGACCCGCGGTTGCAGCGCATGACCCAGCGCGAACTGGAGATATTCACGATGCTGGCCAAGGGTACCCCTGCGCGGGTGATTGCCGAGCAGCTGTGTATCAGTGCCAAGACCGTGTCCAACCACCTGACCTTGCTCAAGAGCAAGTTGCAGGTCAGTTCGCATGCCGAGCTGGTGCATCTGGGGATTGACCTGGGGGTGGTGCGGGTGGCGGGGTGAGGTATTTCATTGCACCTGTTGGGGCTGCGTCGCAGCCCACCGCGCACAACGGAATGTGTCCAACATCCGGGGCGCAGCTCAATCAGGCGTAGGAGCGGGTTTGCCCGCGAATACGGTGGCGGCGGCAACGGTGAACGGCGGGTGGAGATTGGCCAGCAGGCCCGGCCCTTTCGCGGGTGAACCCGCTCCTACACGACGGCCTGCGCTCAACCACCGATGTGTGTCCACCACCGATCTGTGTGTGTAGGAGCGGGTTTACCCGCGAATACGGTGGCGGCGGCAACGGTGAACGGCGGGTGGAGATTGGCCAGCAGGGTCGGCCCTTTCGCGGGTGAACCCGCTCCTACACGACGGCCTGCGCTCAACCACCGATGTGTGTCTACCAACGATCTGTGTGTGTAGGAGCGGGTTTACCCGCGAATACGGTGGTGGCGGCAACGGTGAACGGCGGGTGGAGATTGGCCAGCAGGCCCGGCCCTTTCGCGGGTGAACCCGTTCCTACGACGGCCTGCGCCCAACCACCGATGTGTGTCCACCACCGATCTGTGTGTGTAGGAGCGGGTTTACCCGCGAATACGGTGGCGGCGGCAATGGTGAACGGCGGGTGGGGATTGGCCAGCAGGCCCGGCCCTTTCGCGGGTGAACCCGTTCCTACGACGGCCTGCGCCCAACCACCGATGTGTGTCCACCACCGATTTGTGTGTGTAGGAGCGGGTTTACCCGCGAATACGGTGGCGGTGGCAACGGTGAACGGCGGGTGGAAATTGGCCAGCAGGCCCGGCCTTTTCGCGGGTGAACCCGCTCCTACGACGACCTGTGTTCAACCACCGATGTGTGTCCACCAACGATCTGTGTGTAGGAGCGGGTTTACCCGCGAATACGATGGCGGTGGCAGCGGTGAACGGTTGGTGGGGATTGGCCAGCAGGGCCGGCCCTTTCGCGGGTGAACCCGCTCCTACAGGCCCTCATTTGTCCCAGGTTTCAGGGCACCCCTTGCACCCCTCCATGTTGGCCTCCTGAAAATTCCCGTAATGCTGCCGCGCCCCGCGCAAGTCGGCGCGTGCTAGGTTGCTCTGGCCAAACTTGGCCTCCTGCAGGTTGGCATCGCCCAGGTTGGCCTCTTGCAGGTCGGCCTTGCTCAACCAGGCCATCTCCAGGTCCGCCGCCTGCAAGTTGGCCTGCTGCAGCTTTGCCCCGGACAGCCTGGCGAACTGCAGGTAGGCTGCGCGCAGGTCCGCCTTTTCAAATTGTGCGCCCTGGGCGAACAAGCCCCAGCCCTGAATGGCCACCAGCTTGCTGTTGCTCAGGTCGGCCAGGCGCAGATTGCTTTGTTGCAAGCTGGCGCGGGTCAGGTTGGCACCTTGCAGGCGGGCTTTTTCCAGGTTTGCCAGGTCCAGCTGGGCATGGCGCAGGTCGGCATCGCGCAGGTCGGCTCCGGCCAGGTTCATCTTGCGCAGGTCCTGGTTGGCCAGGTTGGCGCCGCGCAGGTTGGCCCCCGGGCACTGGCTGGCTTCGGCAATCACGCAGCCGTTGATGGTCAAGGGAGCATCGTTGCCGGCGTCGTCGGCGTTCACTGCCAGGGCAGGGGATAGCACCAGCAGCAAGGTAAAGGGCAGGTAATTCATGGCGAAAGCCTCCGGTCAGGAGAAGGGCAGAAACGGGGAGGGGCGCAGGCCGCTCCCCGCTGCAGGTCAACGCTGTGCAGTCTTGTTGTCCCAGCTCGGGATCTTGAACACCCAGAACGAGCCACCCTGAGCCACCGGTTTGGTCAGCTCGGCCATGTCGCCACCCCACAGCGGTACCGCACCGCCGTAGCCGACGGTCACGCCGATGTACTGCTCGCCGTCCTGTTCCCAGGTGATGGGCGGCGAGACAATGCCGCTGCCGGTCTGGAACTTCCACAGCTCTTTGCCCGTCTTGGCGTCGAAGGCCTTGAAGAAACCATCGCCCGTGCCGGTGAACACCAGGTTGCCCTTGGTCGCCAGTACACCGGCCCATAACGGCAGGTGTTCCTTGTGTTCCCAGACCAGCTTGCCGGTGGTCGGGTCCATGGCGCGCAACGTGCCGACGTGGTCGTCGTACATGCGCTTGATACGGAAGCCCATGCCCAGATAAGCCGAGCCCTTCTTGTAGTTCACTTCCTCGGTCCAGTACTCCTCTTTCCACTGGTTGCCGGGGATGTAGAACAGCCCGGTGTCCTGGCTGTAGGCCATGGGGTTCCAGTTCTTGCCGCCCAGGAACGGTGGCGAGACTTCCACCGGCTTGCCCTTGGTTTCACCCGGCAGCGGCTTGGCCGGGCGTTGGCCGGGGTTTTCCACCGGGCGGCCGGTCTTCAGGTCGATATGACTGGCCCAGGTGATGTTGTCGACGAAGGGGAAGGCGTTCTGCAGCTTGCCGTTGTTGCGGTCGACTACATAGAAGAAGCCGTTGCGGTCGGCGTGGCCGGTGGCCTTGACCACCTTGCCGTCCTTGCCTTTGTAGTCGAACAGCACCAACTCGTTGTTGCCGGAGAAGTCCCAGGCATCGTTGGGGGTGTGCTGATAGAACCACTTGACTTCGCCGGTACTCGGGTCGACGCCGACCTGGCCGGAGGTGTACAGGCTGTCGAAGTCATGCGGGTTGCCGTCCTTCGACGTGCGCGCCCAGGTATTCCACGGCCCGGGGTTGCCAGCGCCAACAATGATGGTGTTCGTTTCGGGGTCGAAGCTGGCGCTTTGCCAAGGGGCACCGCCGCCGTGGCTCCAGGCTTCGACCTTGCCGGTTTCGGTGGTAGGGTCGTCTGGCCAGGACGGCGCCTTGACGTCACCGGTCGGGGTGCTGTCCTTACCGTTCAGGCGGCCCATGTGGCCTTCGACGAAGGGCCGCATCCACACTTCTTCGCCGGTGTCCGGGTCGCGTGCGAACAGCTGGCCGACCACGCCGAATTCATCGCCGGAGCTGCCGTGGATCAGCAGCACCTTGCCGCTGGTCTTGTCCTTGATCAGCACTGGCGCACCGGTCATGGTGTAGCCGGCGCTGTGGTCGCCGAACTTCTTGTTCCACACCACTTTGCCGGTGCGCTTGTCGAGGGCGATGACCCGCGCGTCGAGGGTGCCGAAGTAGATCTTGTCGCCGTAGATCGCCGCCCCGCGGTTAACCACGTCGCAGCAGGGACGAATGTTGTCGGGCAGGCGGTGGCTGTAGGTCCACAGGCGTTTGCCGGTCTTGGCATCGAGGGCGAATACCCGCGAGTACGAGCCGGTGACGTAGACCACGCCATCGCTGACGATGGCCTGGGATTCCTGGCCGCGCTGCTTCTCGTCGCCGAAGGAGTAGGACCAGGCCGGGGTCAGCTTGAACACGTTCTTGTCATTGACCTGGGCCAGCGGGCTCCAGCGCTGGGCATTGGTGCCCATGCCGTACTGCAGCACGTCCCGGGTGGTCAGGTGGTCATTGGCGATGTCTTCCCAGGTGACGTTCTTGCCGGCAGGTGCAGCGGGTGTGCTGGCCGCTGTTGCCACATTGCCCAGGGCCAGGCTACCGGCCATCAGCAGGACGCGCACGCTCAGGGCCAGCGGGGAAAGGGCGGGTAGCGATCTTATTGTCATGGTTGCAGTTCCCAGTGGAGGTTTTGGCCTGCACAGGGTGGGGCGCAGCGGCTATCGCGGGATACGGAAAAAGTCCCGCCCTTGCCGGGAAAAGTTCCCGCACGACACCTCAATTGGCCCTTCGCCACAAGCCCTACTACCAAGGGATTAAGGCCCGGACACCAAAGCAGCATTCGGTCGCCCGCGGGGTGTTTCTAAGATGGCGGCACGGCCTCTGTGGTTGAGGCTTTGTGTGCAATGGTGAGGGCATAACAATGACAACAAAATGCAATGTGTTGCTTGCTGCTGGAGTGCTGGCCGCAGCCGTGCTGACCGGTACAGCCTGGGCCCATGGCAACGTGGTGCCCCAGGCAGTGGAGACCAAGGGCCTGACCCCGATCAAGGACGCTGGTGTGACCCTGGACGACGACGGCTGGGCGGCGGTCAACCCTTACCGCAGCTCACCCGAGCACGACAAGGCGGTGGAAATCGGCGCCTCGGCCTACAACCAGAACTGCGCCGCCTGCCATGGCCTGGAGGCCAAGTCTGGTGGTATCGCCCCTGACTTGCGCATGCTCGATGCAGGTGATGCTGGCGATGAATGGTTCGTCGAGCGGGTACGCCACGGCGCGGTTCGCGACGGCCGCGTGTACATGCCGAAGATGGCCGATTACCTCAGTCAGGAAGCCCTGTGGGCGGTGCGCACCTACCTGGACAGCGTGCACGTCGAGGAGTGACGGCCATGCGTCTGTGGGCGGTGCTGTTGAGTGGCCTGCTGCTGTGTTGCGCGGCGGCCCAGGCGCAGGTGCGCAACTACGACGCGATCATCGCTGCCGGCGAGCTCAAGGTGGCGGTGTACAAGGATTTCGCCCCCTACAGTTTCCAGGACCACGGCCAGCCGCGTGGTGTCGATGTGGAGCTGGCGCAGGCCCTGGCCACGGCCTTGGGGGTACGCCTGCAACTGATCTGGGCGCCACCCGGAGAAAAGCTCGACGATGACCTGCGCGACTACATCTGGCGCGGCAGCCCGCTGCGTCATCAGCAATTGGCCGACCTGATGATGCGGGTGCCTTACGATCGCGCCTACGCGCAGCGGCGCAACGAGCTGGGTGAGCTGGAAAACGCCCAGGTGGTGATGTTCGGCCCCTATCAGGAGGAGCGTTGGCAGGTGGCCTACGATCGCCGTCGCTTGCCGTCGGTGGCCAGTGTCGCGGTATTCCAGCAGCATCCTGTCGGGGTCGAGGTGGACAGCGTGCCGTCGTTTTACCTGACGTCGGTGTTCAACGGCATGCTTAGCGCCAGGACCCACCATTACCCCAGCGTGCAACAGGCATTTGCTGCGATGCAGTCCGGCCAGGTGGACGCAGTGATGGCGATGCGCGGCGAGGTTGACTGGCAGCTGCACCAGGCCGCCGATGCGCAACTGGCCTTGGCAGAAAACGCCTACCCGAACCTCGGTAAACAGGCTTGGGAAATCGGCATGGCCGTGCATGAGAGCAACCGGCAGCTGGCCTATGCCGTGGAGGAGGCCATGGAGGCGATGATTCGCGATGGCCGGCTCAAGGCGATGTATGCCGCATACGGCCTGCGTTACGAGGTCCCGGAGATGTATCAATAGGAGTGGCCATGAACTGGCGAGCAACTTTCCTGCTGGCCTGCTGGATGCCCTGGGCCGCCCAGGCTGCGACACAAGGCACCCACACAGACCCGGTGCCTTCCGTGATGTGGGACTTCTACCACAAGCAGTTGCTGGGGCAGGCGGCGTTCGTGTTCGATGACCGTGTGAAGTTTCTGGCGCCGCCCTTTGCCGAGGATGCACGGCAGGTACCGCTGGAGATCGACGCCCGGGCGTTCACGGGCGAGGTGGTGCGGATTATCGCCTGGGCAGAGCTGAACCCTCTGCCGCGCATCGTCGACTTTCAGCCCGGTGAGCGCGTGTTGCCCTGGTTGTCGATCCGCATCCGCATCGAACAGGCCACACCGTTGCGCGCCGCCGTACTGACACGCGATGGCCTGTGGCACGTCGGTTCGACCCTGATCGATGCTGCCGGCGGCGGTTGTACCGCACCCAGCGTGGTGCGCACCCAGCCCGGCTGGGAGGAGCACCTCGGTGAGGTGCTGGGCGGGCGCTACCCGCGTGATGACAGCAGCCGCCTGCGCCTGCAGGTGGCCCACCCGATGGATAACGGCCTGGTCAGCGGCATTCCTGAATTCTTTCTCAACCATGCCGAGTTGCAAGGTGCAGATGGCCAGCGCCTGGCCAGCCTGGAGCTGTACCCGGCGGTCAGCGAAAACCCCAACCTTGGCTTTGACATTCAGGGCCCTGGTCCAACCCGGCTGCTGTTGCGGGACAACAGCGGCAACCAGTTCGAGGCGGCGCTGCCCTGAGCGCGTTGTCTGATTCCCCCCTGACCCGAGGCACTGTCATGCGTTGGATCCTGCTGTTGCTGCTGTGCCTGGGGCTACCAGCCCAGGCTGATCTGACATACCGGCTCACTCCCCGGCAGATCGCCGAGGGCACCTGGTTGCTGGAAGGCAGCACCGACAATTTCGCCAAGGCCAATGGCGGCAATGTGGTCAACACCGCGTTCATCGTCACCGACAGCGGTGTGGTGGTGATCGACAGCGGGCCGTCGAAGGGCTATGGCGAGGCATTGCGCAAGGCAATTGCCACCCTCACCGACAAGCCGGTAGTGGAAGTGCTGTTGACCCATCATCATCC
The DNA here is from genome assembly GCF_017875935.1 of Pseudomonas sp. BP6. NCBI lineage: Bacteria > Pseudomonadati > Pseudomonadota > Gammaproteobacteria > Pseudomonadales > Pseudomonadaceae > Pseudomonas > Pseudomonas sp. BP6. The sequence goes on along the minus strand of NZ_JAGINI010000001.1, from coordinate 2,851,750 downwards.
TGACCATGTACTGGGCAACCAGGCCTTTGCCGATGTGCCGATCGGTGCCCTGGCCGGCACCCGCGACCTGCTGCGCGAGCAGGGCGATGCCATGGCCGAGAACATGTATCGCCTGGTCGGCGACTGGATGCGCGGTACCGAGGTGGTACTGCCGACCCGGGTGTTGCAGCCGGGTGTGCATGAGGTGGGTGGGCACCGCCTGAGGTTGCTGGGGCTGGGCGGGCACACGGGGGCCGACCTGGCGATTTTCGATGAAAAGACCGGCGTACTGTTCGCCGGTGACCTGGTGTTCTACCAACGGGCCCTGACCACGCCTAATAGCCCAGGGCTGGACGTGTGGCTCAAGGACCTGGATACCCTGCAGGCACTGCCCTGGAAGCAGTTGGTACCCGGGCATGGCCCGGTGGCCAGTGATGCGCAGCCGTTCGTGCAGATGCGTGACTACCTGGGCTGGCTCGATGGCCTGATGCGCGATGGCGCGGCGCGCGGTGACGACATGGCCGAGATGATCCGCAGCCCCATTCCCGAACGGTTTGCCGGGATCAGCCTGACGCGTTATGAGCTGATCCGCAGTGTCAGCCACCTGTACCCCCGGTATGAGCGTCAGCAACTCCGGCGCATCGATACCAGGCCCCCAATCTGATGGCGGAACGCGCTGCTCTATGGAGTACGCCCGTCACCGAGGCGGCGCGCTGTCGTGCAGCAGCCATGATCCACGTGGCTTGAGAGCCGAGTCGGGTCGGTGGAATGCTGCTCACGGAACACTGTCGAGTAGCATATTGTCCACTACAGGTTGGAGAGGTGCGGAGAAGTTCGCGACTCCCAGTGGCCTGGTAAAGGTGTCGTTCGGGCGGGCGTTCATGCCACGTTTAAACGCTGCTCGTTGCAAACGGGTGGGGTAACTTTCTTGGAACTTCCAAATATCTGTCAGATACTTCTGATAACAAAATATTTCAAATTGCTGGTGCGCGAACAATGTCACTGATTAGTGACAAAAATGACCTGACTTTATTTAGAGTCGCCTTGACGTGATAACTTTTGTGGTGGAGGATTTTGCTTGTCGATATGTTTGGTTTTTGTTGGTGGTGTGGGTGTCAAGCAAATATAAGTGGTGCTTTTATGTTTTTCCGTTGTCATACCTCTGTAACTATTTGTAATGGTTGTCTCTGTTCCTCTCTGTCTGTCTGAAGTCTTGAGTGCATAAATGTTCTGAACCTGTTTGCAGGCTATGCACACCTTTTGAAGGAAATCATCAGAGTGAGTGGTGCCGCTTTCCCAAATCGGTAAGACAGAGTATGTCAGTTGCTATTGATTTTTAGATAACCCGCACGGCCAACTTACTGAAATCGACGACCTTCGAGTTTCTGCCTGCAGCTGTAAGGTACTTATATTTTTGTGAGCGCAAGAAAGCGCCGTTAGCACCCGAGCAAGGGATTGAGAGGATATCGAGCCATGCCTTTGTTTCATAAAGTCATTGCGGACAATGCCAATGCATACCCAAGCAAGTCAGCAATCGTTCTAGACGGTGTAGCAACTTCCTATCGAGTGTTGCAACAACAAGCGGATGATATCGCATCTATCCTGCCAACCCTGGGAATTGCTCCAGGCGATCGTGTGGGTCTGTACTCGGCAATTTCCGTACAACTGGTAGCTGCTTATCTGGGCATTCTGCAAGCCGGAGCAGTTACTGCTGCTATCCATCATACCCTGAGCCGTGCCAGGCTGATTCATCAACTCAAGCATTCAGGCGCTCGGTTGCTGATCACTGACTGCACCGACGACCTTCCGGGCCTTATCAAGGCCGTTGGGCTTGAATGGGTGCTGCTCACGACCCCGAGCGCTGTGCTCCCGCCTCAGGTCATTCAAATGTCCGATGCCCTCTCCAGACCTTCGCAAAAGGCTGCTACGAGGCATCCGCCATTGATTGAAGACCCCGAAAGGTCTACGTCGATATTCTATACATCCGGATCGTCCTTCAATCCGAAGGGCGTGCTGGTCAACCACCGAATCATGTTGGCTGCCTCACGCCAAGTCACCGCCTACCAGCAGAACACCCCAGATGATCGCGTCCTCAGTTATTCGACTCTGGCCTCCGATTATGGTGTCTACAACGTGATGATGCCGCTGGTAGTCGGCGCCACCAGCGTGATTGAAAGCCAGCCGGCCACTACTGCCGAGGACATACTCGCAGTGGTTGAACGGGAGGAGGTAACCGCCGTGCATGTGTTTCCTCCATTATTTTTCCTGTTGGCCAATACCGGCCCGCATTGGGACGCTCGGGTGCCCAGCCTGCGTTATATATCCAGCAGTGGCCAGGCTCTCTACACCCGTCATATCCAGAAGATTCGGCAAGCTTTGCCTCGGGTACGGATCTTTTCCAACTACGGGCTCACGGAATGCAAACGTGTCAGTTACCTGCCTCCCGAGGAGCTCGATCAGCGCCCAGCCTCGGTGGGCAAACCTCTGCCCGGCGTCTGCTTGTACTTGGTGGACGAGCGAGGGCGGGCCATTGACCAGCCTGGGGAGGTCGGCGAACTGCTGGTAACCAGCGACTACCTGATGCTCGAGTATTGGAACATGCCCGAGGCCAATGCCATGGCCTTCCTACACAATGCATTCGGCCACCCGCGCCTGTTTCGCACAGGTGACCTGTTCAAGCGAGACGCCCAAGGCTACCTCTACTACGTGGCACGCAAGGATGACGTGTTTGCCCGCAATATCTGGAAGGTCAACCCGCGGGAAATTGAACAATGTTTGGCGTCACACCCGGCGGTTGCCGAGGTATTAGTGGTGCCGGTCGCAGACGAATCGGCCGGGCACGTACCGAAGGCCTATGTTGTGCTCGAAACTGACCATATACAGACCATCGAGCAATCCCTGCGTGATCACTGCATAGCCCAATTGGACTGGCACATGGTGCCGGCTTATTACGTGTTCCTTGAGGCCTTGCCAAAAACCGATTCAGGCAAATTCAGCGCCAGAGGGCTGATCTGACAGCAGGAGAGACACATGAACGCTTTTCCGCAGCAATCGTTGGACGACGCCAGTCTTGACCACGACCTCCATCAAAGCGCCATGTTGAAACTGGCCGAGCATTTTCACAGCCTGGCGACTGGCGCGAGCCAAGTTCCGTCGCAGTCTCTGGACAGCCACCTCAAGTCACAGATCGACGACCCTCAGGTACTCGAGTACCACGACCGCCTGCTTGCGGGGGCGGGCCCACTGTTTTCGCATTTTCTAGCTAGCGTACCGTACGTCCTTGAGGAACTCTCCAGGATTGGCGTGACGCTGTCCCGACTGGTCTCGGCCTACCCGCCCAGGGCCGGCCAGCGCTACAGCATATTCGAGGTGGACGCCTTCGATGGTAGTAATGGTCGTGCTTTGGCTGGCCAATCCCAAGGCCTGATCCTTAGCCTCACCTCGTCGCCCAACCGTGCCAACCAGATAGCCTTCGAGCGGTATGCCGACCCAGCCTTATCACACTTCTACCCGCACTCATTCTTCAAAATGAACACGAAGCTGCTGCAAAAGCCGGAATATAAAGCGTTCAGCCAGGGATTCGATTTCATATACGAAATGGCCGCATTCCAGTTCTATAACCGTAACCGCGCGCAACAAATCGCCCACATCAAGCGTTTTCTGAAGCCCAGCGGGCTTGCATTTTTCCTCGAAAAGCTCAACCACCCCGATTCAGAAGAGTATCTGCGACGAGAGAAGATAAAGGACGAAGTATTCAAGACCCGCTACTTCAAAGTGGAAGAAATCCGTTGGAAACGCCAGCAGATGCTCGTGCAGATGCAAAACGGTCAGGTCACCATGGAAGAACTGGTAGGCGCCCTGTCGGCTCGCTTCAAGCACGTCCACCTGCTGTGGAACAGCAGTAATTTCTGCGAGTTTGTGGCCTCGGACGACGAACAGCGGATTGAACGATTCCTCAAGCTGCTAGGCCCGGTTGTGCAACCACCGGGCTTCTGCTTTGAAGGTTCGCGACTGGGTTCGGTGGTGCTCCATGGTAATCAAGTCGAGGTGCCGGCCAATGTCTGAAAACGTTCAACAGGTATTGCATCGCGCCGCCCAACCCGCGCCCTGCCAACGGGCACTGCAACACCTGTCAAGGTGGCGCGAGCGAGCGGGAGCAGCGCAGAAAGACCGTCGTTTGAGCCGCGATACATTCAACGAACTGTTCACCGGTGAGTGGCTGGATCTGTTGTCGCCTCGAGCGCCTGCAACCCGCAGCTCACATTGGCCAACAGTGGTGGAGAGCGCACGCATTGCCGCAAGGGCCTGCGCCTCCACCGGCTGGGTGATGGCCTTGGTGGGTGGGCACAGCAGCATCGCTCGACGTTTACCCCCGGCATGCCAGGATCAAATGTACGCTGACGGCCCCCGGCAGCTGTTCGCCTCGGCGTCCACCAGCGCCAACAGCCAGCTCAGCTACGAGGCGTGCGGCATAAGGGTGAACGGGCGCTGGCGGTTCAGCTCAGGGATCGAAGACGCGACGTGGTTGATGCTCAATGCACCTTGTCAGAACCACCCGGCTGCCTGGCACACTCCACGTTTTCTCGTACTGGTCGCCGCGCAGGATATTGAGCGAATCGACAGCTGGGACAGTTGCGGCATGGCCGCAACTGGCTCTCACGACGTTCAGGCTCACCAGTTGCTGGTACCACACGAGCGGGTTTTCGCCTTGCATGAAATCTTCGCCCAACGCCCATCCAAACCGGAGATCGATTACATCGACCGTTTGCCATTGGCGCCCTTTCTGGCTACTTCGATCATCGGTCCGTTGTTTGGCTGCGCGGAGGGGGCCCATGATGCGTTCGTGTCGGCGCTCACTGACTCGCTGGCCAGCGACCCAAGGATTGCCGAGCAGGTCGCTCACTCGGCCGCACAGTTGCACAGCGCTGGCCTTCTCTATGACTCGTTGATATCGCGGTTGCATGAAGCAGGCATTCACGATCAAGCCCTGAGTACCTGTCAACTGCTGCGGTTACGCCGCGACCGTGCCTATTTGGCGAGGCAGTGCGTGCAAGCGGTGCAACGTCTGGTAGGACGGCTCGGTGCCTCTTCGTTGGCGGCAGGGCATCCACTCCAGCGCCATTGGTGTGACATCCAGGCTATCGCCGCGCATCGCGATCTGGCCTGGAGCGACGCGATGCTGGCTTGCGGCGAAGCGACCTTGCGCAATGGTAGTCACGACCAAGCATGACTCTTCATTCAACGCCTTATACCCAGAGAGGTTCACATGTTCATCCGCAGCAGGTCCGACGTGGAGAAAACCGCCTACTACGTGGAGTGGGGCGCCGGCACTAGCCATCGTCTACTCACCGAACGTGATGCCATGGGATTTACCCTCTGCCACACGGTGGTTCGTGCCGGCACTGAATCGCTGTTGCACTATCGGAACCATTTGGAGGCGTGCTACTGCATAGCCGGGGAAGGCGAGGTCGAGGACATGCAGGGGAATGTCTACCCGATACGTCCCGGTGATGTGTATGTACTCGACCAGCATGATCGGCACTACCTACGCGGCGGCAAGGAGCAGGACTTGATCCTGGTCAGTGTGTTCAACCCACCGTTGCGTGGTGACGAGAAACACAACCTCAACGACCGTTTGGGCTCGGCCTATTGAGGTTTGGCAAGGTCTCTTTCTTGCTTCTTACAGGAGTTCAGCATGCGCAAGGATTACCTGGCCTTTTTCATTTCGCTGTTTCTTTCGCGCCTGGCAGACCAGATCCTGTTGTTCATCGTGCCGCTGATAGTGTTCCAGGCCACCAACAGCGTCGCTTGGGCAGGGCTGGCGTTCTTTGTCGAGTCGCTGCCGCGTTTTCTCGCCTTCCCGGTATGCGGCGCACTGTGCGACAAGTTCTCACCCATCAAGATCCTGCACATTAGCCAAGTTTACCGGGCATTGCTGTGCTTGTTGGCGATGGGACTTCATGCCTTGTTCGGCGGTTTTGCCTGGCTGGTGGTACTGTCGGCGCTGTGTGGGGGGCTGACCACTCAGGGCATCATGGCCCGCGAGGTGGTGATGCCGCATATCTTCCAGCACTACAACTACACCAAGACCCTCGCCTATTCTCAGATCGCTGACCAGACGGGCCTGGTACTCGGGCCACTGGTGGCAGCTGCGCTGCTGGAGTTTATGGCATGGCACTGGGTAGTGCTATGGACTGCTGGACTGTTCCTGCTGGCCGACCTGAGCATGCGGGCATGGCAGCGCGCCAGCCAGGTCACCCTGCCGGTGTACGAGCAGCATCGTGATATCTGGTTCCAACCCGTGCGTATCGCCTTCAGGCATATTGGCGAACAGGCCGAACTGAAGAAGATCATCACCTTGGCCGTCGGCGTCAACCTGATCGTCGGGGTCACCTTAGCAACCTCGGCGGCCATGGTGCTCGGCGAGCATGGCGCTGGCAAGGACACCTACGCATGGCTGCAGGCGGCTGCCGCAGTAACTACTATCGTGATCCTGTTCTTTCTCGCCCGGGTGGTGCTGCCGTTACGGGTAATGGGTGGCGTGGGCTACTTGATGATTGCCGCCGGCGCTTTCATCAGCGCCTTGAGTCCGAACTTTGCAGGGTATGTGCTGGGGTTTTTGCTGATTGTCGGTTTCGACAAGATGTTCAATGTCTATATGCGCAATGTTCGGCAGCGGGTAATTCCGACCCAGGACTTTGGCAAGACGGTGGGAGTGGTCACATTGCTCAACAACTTGTCGCAACCGTTGGCGGGCTTGCTGGTGGGAATACTGGCGGCGCCGGTGGGGGCGCAAGGGGTTATCTTGCTGCTTGCAGTGCTGACTACCGTGATTGGAGCGGGAGTTGTGTGGTGGTTTGGCGGCGTACGGCGTTTGCCTGGGGGAGCAGTTATCCAAGGCAGGGCAGATTGACTCAAGCAGTTTCTGGTTGAACAGGACGGGCAAACCCAACCCCTACCAAGGAACTAGAAAACTCCGCACTGCGGGCAATTGTTGGCAATCGGGTCGGGACCAAGAATTCCCGGCACACCGGGAAATTTTCCCGGGCACAACAAAAAAACCAAAGGTAGCCGTCATGACCCGATCCCCACGTCGCCCCTTGTTCGCCGTGAGCCTGGTGCTCAGCGCCATGCTGCTTGCCGGCGCGGCTCACGCCGCTGTCAGCAATGAAGACATCCTCCAGGACCCGAAGAACCCCCAGCAGATCGTGACCAATGGCCTGGGCGTGCAGGGCCAGCGCTACAGCCCGCTGGATATGCTCAATGTCAATAACGTCAAGGAACTGCGCCCGGTCTGGGCGTTCTCCTTTGGCGGCGAGAAGCAGCGCGGCCAGCAGGCCCAGCCGCTGATCAAGGACGGGGTGATGTACCTGACCGGCTCCTACTCGCGGGTGTTCGCCGTGGACGCCCGCACCGGCAAGAAACTGTGGCAATACGATGCACGTCTTCCGGATGACATTCGCCCTTGCTGCGACGTGATCAACCGCGGCGTCGCGCTTTACGGCAACCTGGTGTTCTTCGGCACGCTGGACGCCAAGCTGGTGGCCCTGAACAAGGACACCGGCAAGGTGGTCTGGAGCAAGAAGGTTGCCGACCACAAAGAAGGCTACTCCATCAGTGCCGCGCCGATGATCGTCAATGGCAAGCTGATCACAGGCGTTGCCGGCGGCGAGTTCGGCGTGGTGGGCAAGATCCAGGCGTACAACCCGGAGAACGGCGAACTGCTGTGGATGCGCCCTACCGTGGAAGGGCACATGGGCTATGTGTACAAGGACGGCAAGGCAATCGAGAACGGTATTTCCGGCGGTGAGGCGGGCAAGACCTGGCCTGGCGACCTGTGGAAGACCGGCGGCGCCGCGCCGTGGCTGGGCGGTTACTACGACCCTGAAACCAACCTGATCCTGTTTGGTACCGGTAACCCGGCCCCGTGGAACTCGCACCTGCGCCCCGGTGACAACCTGTACTCCTCCTCACGCCTGGCACTGAACCCGGACGACGGCACCATCAAGTGGCACTTCCAGAGCACGCCGCATGACGGCTGGGACTTCGACGGCGTCAACGAGCTGATCTCGTTCAACTACAAGGACGGCGGCAAGGAGGTCAAGGCTGCCGCTACGGCCGACCGCAACGGTTTCTTCTACGTGCTCGACCGCACCAACGGCAAGTTCATCCGCGGCTTCCCCTTCGTGGACAAGATCACCTGGGCCACAGGCCTGGACAAGGACGGCCGGCCGATCTACAACGACGCCAGCCGCCCGGGCGCACCCGGCAGCGAGGCCAAGGGCAGCTCGGTGTTCGTCGCCCCGGCCTTCCTCGGCGCCAAGAACTGGATGCCGATGGCCTACAACAAGGACACAGGGCTGTTCTACGTGCCGTCCAACGAGTGGGGCATGGACATCTGGAACGAAGGCATCGCCTACAAGAAGGGCGCGGCGTTCCTCGGTGCCGGCTTCACCATCAAGCCGCTCAACGAAGACTACATCGGCGTGCTGCGTGCCATCGACCCGATCAGCGGCAAGGAAGTGTGGCGCCACAAGAACTACGCGCCGCTGTGGGGCGGCGTGCTGACCACCAAGGGCAACCTGGTGTTCACGGGCACGCCAGAGGGCTTCCTGCAGGCATTCAATGCCAAGACCGGCGACAAGGTCTGGGAATTCCAGACCGGCTCAGGCGTGCTTGGCTCGCCCGTCACCTGGGAAATGGACGGCGAGCAATACGTTTCGGTGGTCTCCGGCTGGGGCGGCGCGGTGCCGCTGTGGGGCGGCGAAGTGGCCAAACGGGTCAAGGACTTCAACCAGGGCGGCATGCTCTGGACCTTCAAGTTGCCCAAGCAGTTGCAGCAAACCGCGAGCACCAAGCCCTAACGCCTGCCTACTGCCGCTTGCTGCCGCTGATCGGTAGCAAGCGGCCCTAGGCTCTGACGAAAAGCCTTGATACTTGTTCATGCTGCGTTGAAAACCGCCTCGGAGTGCTCATGTACTTCAGTACAGTCGGGCGCGACCCCGGCCGTTCCTCGGCTGTTTTCGCCTTGCCTGACCTGCGTCTCAAGACTTTTCGTACAGAGCCTACTACCAAATGACGAGAGCCCCGCTGCCAACGATGCATTCGCCCGGCACGCGGGCTTGTTACCATCGGTGCATCGCCTGTCGTGGGACAGGCACCGACCCGCAGAGGCTCAGCATGATCTACGCACAACCCGGAACTCCAGGCGCCGTCGTATCCTTCAAACCCCGTTATGGCAACTTCATCGGTGGCGAGTTCGTGCAGCCGTTGGCGGGCCAGTATTTCACCAACAGCTCGCCGGTCAATGGCCAGCCGATTGCCGAATTCCCGCGCTCCACGGCCCAGGACGTCGAGCGCGCCCTGGACGCCGCGCATGCCGCCGCCGAAGCCTGGGGCAAGACCTCGGTGCAAGACCGTGCGCGGGTACTGCTGAAAATTGCCGACCGCATCGAACAGAACCTGGAAGTGCTGGCGGTTACCGAAAGCTGGGACAACGGCAAGGCCGTACGCGAAACCTTGAATGCCGACGTGCCGCTGGCAGCCGACCACTTCCGCTATTTCGCCGGTTGCATCCGCGCCCAGGAAGGTGGCGTAGGTGAGATCAACGAAGGCACCGTGGCTTATCACATCCACGAGCCGCTGGGTGTGGTGGGGCAGATCATCCCGTGGAACTTCCCGCTGCTTATGGCCGCCTGGAAGCTTGCCCCGGCCTTGGCCGCTGGCAACTGCGTGGTGCTCAAGCCCGCGGAGCAGACGCCGCTGTCGATTACCGTCTTTGCCGAACTGATCGCCGACCTGTTGCCGGCAGGCGTACTGAACATCGTCCAGGGCTTTGGCCGTGAGGCCGGCGAGGCGCTGGCCACCAGCAAGCGCATTGCCAAGATCGCTTTCACCGGGTCCACCCCGGTGGGCTCGCACATCATGAAGTGCGCGGCCGAGAACATCATCCCGTCCACCGTCGAACTGGGCGGCAAGTCGCCGAACATTTTCTTCGAAGACATCATGCAGGCCGAGCCGGCGTTCATCGAGAAGGCTGCCGAAGGCCTGGTGCTGGCGTTCTTCAACCAGGGCGAGGTGTGCACCTGCCCGTCACGGGCGCTGATCCAGGAGTCGATCTACGAGCCGTTCATGGCCGAGGTGATGAAGAAGATCGCCAAGATCACCCGCGGCAACCCGCTGGATACCGAAACCATGGTGGGTGCCCAGGCGTCCGAGCAACAGTACGACAAGATCCTTTCGTACCTGGAAATTGCCCGGGAGGAGGGCGCGCAGCTGCTCACCGGCGGTGGTGCCGAGCGGCTGCAGGGTGACCTGGCCAGCGGTTACTACATTCAGCCAACCCTGCTCAAGGGCAACAACAAGATGCGCGTGTTCCAGGAAGAAATCTTCGGGCCGGTGGTGGGCGTGACCACCTTCAAGGACGAAGCCGAAGCGCTGGCGATCGCCAACGACAGTGAATTCGGCCTGGGCGCCGGCCTGTGGACCCGCGACATCAACCGTGCCTACCGCATGGGCCGCGGGATCAAGGCCGGGCGAGTGTGGACCAACTGCTACCACCTGTACCCGGCGCATGCGGCGTTCGGGGGGTACAAGAAGTCCGGTGTTGGCCGTGAGACCCACAAGATGATGCTTGACCATTATCAGCAGACCAAGAACCTGCTGGTGAGCTACGACATCAATCCGCTGGGCTTCTTCTAAACCGCGTCGCGGCCTTCGCGGGCTCGCCCGCTCCCACAGGTTCACCGTTGGTTCCAGAACCGGTGAAGAACCTGTGGGGGCGGGCGAGTCCGCAAAAGGGCCGGCACATGCATGGCCTACCCGTACCAACGCACCCCGCAAGCTCGTTCCAAAGTAGCATTCGGTCCAGTCCGCCCCCGTGCATTAATGCTTCTACCGGAATCCTCCGGCACAAGAAGAGGACTTGCCCTATGTGGACTAAACCCGCCTATACCGACCTGCGCATTGGCTTTGAAGTGACGATGTATTTCGCCAACCGTTGATGACGGCCCGGCCATCGCCACGGTGGCCGGATCCTCCTGGAGCATGCGCCTGTGAACCTGATAGATCGCCAGCAAGCCCTTGCCTTGGGGCGCGGCTTGCGCCTGGACTGGGAGCCACAGAAGGCTTGCCACGTGCTGTTGTACGCCGGGGGCATCATTGAGCTCAATGCCAGTGCCGGCTGGGTCCTGGCGCTGCTGGACGGCCACAGTACCGTGGCAACGATCATCGACCGCCTGGCACAACGCTTCCCCGATGTACCGCGGCTCGAAGAGGACGTGCTGGCATTTCTGGAGGTGGCCCGCGCCAAATCCTGGATAGAATGACCGGTAGCCCCGCTTTGGTCTGGTTGCTTTCGTGGTGGGATGCTTTACGCTGGCGTTTATCTTCCAGAACAATAAGAACAGGCTTACCGATGAGCCAGAGTTTCAGCCCCCTTCGCAAGTTCGTATCGCCTGAAATCATCTTTGGTGCCGGCTGCCGGCACAACGTGGCCAACTACGCCAAAACCTTCGGTGCGCGCAAGGTACTGGTGGTCAGCGACCCTGGCGTGATCGCCGCCGGCTGGGTGGCGGATGTGGAGGCCAGCCTGCAGGCCCAAGACATCGACTATTGCCTGTACACAGCGGTGTCACCCAACCCGCGGGTCGAGGAGGTGATGCTCGGCGCCGAAATCTATCGGCAGAACCACTGTGACGTGATCGTCGCCGTCGGTGGCGGCAGCCCGATGGATTGCGGCAAGGCCATCGGTATCGTGGTTGCCCATGGGCGCAGCATCCTCGAATTCGAAGGCGTGGACATGATCCGCGTGCCCAGCCCGCCGCTGATCCTGATTCCGACCACCGCCGGCACTTCGGCGGACGTGTCGCAGTTCGTGATCATTTCCAACCAGCAGGAACGCATGAAGTTCTCCATCGTCAGCAAGGCGGTGGTGCCGGACGTGTCGCTGATCGACCCGCAGACCACCCTGAGCATGGACCCGTTCCTGTCGGCCTGCACAGGCATCGATGCGTTGGTGCATGCCATCGAGGCCTTCGTGTCTACCGGCCACGGGCCGCTGACCGATCCCCATGCGCTGGAAGCCATGCGCCTGATCAATGGCAACCTGGTGGAGATGATCGCCAACCCTACTGATATTGCGCTGCGCGAGAAGATCATGCTCGGCAGCATGCAGGCGGGTCTGGCGTTCTCCAATGCGATCCTGGGCGCAGTGCACGCCATGTCGCACAGCCTGGGCGGTTTCCTCGACTTGCCCCATGGCTTGTGCAACGCGGTGCTGGTGGAGCACGTGGTGGCGTTCAACTACAGCTCGGCGCCGGAGCGTTTCAAGGTGATCGCCGAGGTGTTTGGGATCGACTGCCGCGGTCTTAATCAACGGCAGATCTGTGGGCGCCTGGTGGAGCACTTGACTGCCCTGAAGCATGCCATTGGCTTCCATGAAACCCTGGGCCTGCATGGGGTGCGCACGTCCGATATCCCGTTCCTGTCGCAACACGCGATGGACGATCCGTGCATCCTCACCAACCCCCGTGCGTCGAGCCAGCGTGATGTCGAGGTGGTCTATGGCGAGGCCCTCTGACGAGCAGCAGCGGGCGTTGGCCGGGCTGCTGGGGCTGGGTGACCACTCGGCGCGCAAAAGCCATTACCCGGAGCTGTCTGCCCGCCTGGACGAACTGGAAGCCGAGCGCAACCGTTACAAATGGCTGTTCGAAAACGCCGTGCACGGGATTTTCCAGGCCAGCCTTCAGGACGGCATGCGTGCCGCCAACCCGGCGCTGGCCCGCATGCTTGGCTACGACGACCCGCAAGCGGTGCTTTTTTCCCTGACTGACCTGGCCGCCAACCTGTTTGATGGCGGTGCCGAGGAGTTGCAGGCCATTACCGCGGTGCTCGCCCGTGAGCACAGCCTGCACGGCTACGAAACCCGTCTGCGGCGCAAGGACGGCAGCCATCTCGATGTGCTGATGAACCTGCTGCTCAAACCCGGCCATGAAGGGCTGGTGGAGGGGTTCGTTGCCGACATCACCGAACGCAAGCTGGCCCAGCAACGCCTGCAACAGCTCAATGACGAACTGGAGCAACGGGTCGCTGCGCGTACCGATGAATTGCTGGAGGCGCGTGATGCCGCCGAAGCCGCCAACCGCAGCAAGGACAAATACCTCGCTGCCGCCAGCCATGACCTGCTGCAGCCGTTGAACGCCGCGCGCTTGCTGATCTCGACCTTGCGCGAGCGGCCATTACCAGAGGCCGAGCATGTGCTGGTGGAGCGTACCCACCAGGCCCTGGAGGGCGCGGAAGACCTGCTGACCGACCTGCTGGACATTTCCCGGCTCGACCAGGCTGCCGTCAAGCCGGACGTGGCTGTGTACCGCCTGGACGAGGTGTTCGCGCCGCTGGTCTCGGAGTTCAGCTCGGTGGCCGATGCAGCAGGCCTGAAGCTGCATGCACGCATAGCCGATTACGCCATCAGCACTGACTTGCGGCTGCTGACGCGCATTCTGCGCAACTTCCTCAGCAACGCTTGCCGGTACACCGACGAGGGGCGGATCCTGCTCGGGGCGAGGCGCCGCGGCGGCCAGTTGCGGCTGGAGGTGTGGGATACCGGGCGAGGCATCGCGCAGGATCGGCTGCAGGCCATTTTTCTCGAGTTCAACCAACTGGACGTTGGTCGCGCTGCCGATCGCAAGGGTGTCGGCCTGGGGCTGGCCATCGTTGAACGGATCGCCAAGATTCTCGGTTACCGGATCGAAGTGCGCTCGTGGCCGGGGCGTGGCTCGGTGTTCAGCATCGAGGTACCTCTTGGCAAAGAAGTGCCGCTGGCTGTTCATCAGGCTGTGCCGCTGCCCAGCGCCGGTAATCCGCTACCGGGCCGCCGCCTGCTGGTGCTGGACAACGAAGTGAGCATACTCGAGAGCATGGGCGCGCTGTTGGGGCAGTGGGGGTGCGAAGTGGTCACGGCGACCGACCAGGAGAGCGCCTTGCTGGCGTTGCAGGGGCGAGCCCCGGAACTGATCCTGGCTGACTACCACCTGGACCATGGCGTGGTGGGTTGCGAGGTGGTGAGGAACCTGCGTGAGCATTTTGCGACTGCCATACCGGCAGTGATCATTACCGCAGACCGCAGCGATCAGTGCCGGCGTGGCTTGCAGAAGCTAGGGGCGCCGCTACTGAACAAACCTGTGAAACCCGGGAAACTGCGGGCGGTATTGAGCCAGTTGCTCCTGGTGCATTGACTGGGTAGTCGTTCACCACTCAGCGAAATAGAGCACTTAAATGGCCTGTCGCGGAGTTTGGATCCACGGGTCTTTAAAACTTACCATTCGGTCAGCTTGCAAGAAGTTAGTAAACTAACTAATACGGCTTTAAATACCGCTGGTCGGTGCTTTTGCTCAAGAAATGAACGATTTGCCAGTGGGTCGCTCATATTTGCCAGCAAGTGTGTTCTTCAAGCAGCGCACTTCGCACCTCTCCCCAGAACGTAATGGACGTTCAACTTGATCTGAATCGCAGGGATGCACACGGGGCTTTTTTACCTCTGACGATGGAGTAACGCCATGCCCAACCGAGGCTCAACGGTTGAGCCACTGTGTGCAATTGAGTAACCATTCGATGTTTCAATTAACGATATGAATTTGGTCTTCCTGGTGCGATCAAGTCGTACGCATGTTCGTTGCAAGGCCATCTAGCGCTGATGCATTACGTGGAGAATTCGACGTGGAGTTTAATACAATTATTAGCCTGTTCGGGCAGAAAGAATCCATGGAACTGGTGCGGTTGTCGGTCATTTATGTTCATTTACTGGCCTGTTGTATCGCCATCGGCCTGGTATTTACCAGCGATGCCGAGATGGTCAGGGACTTGTTGAAGGGGCATCAACAGGCCAGCCATGACGGTAAGCACATGGCGCGATTGCAGGCGTCCGTTGCCAATGCCTTGATATTCTTGTGGCTTACCGGTGCCGCGGTCATTGGTATCGATTACCTTGAAAAGGGCATGAGTTATTTCGCCAATCCCAAACTTCACGCAAAAGTCATTATTGTCTTGCTCCTGACCTTTAATGGCATGTTGTTGCATCGTTATGTATTACCTGCCTTGCTCAAGGCCGGTTCTTTGCTTGACCTGAATATAGGCGTGCGGATGTTTGCGCTGTTTTCTGGTGCACTGTCAGGTGTTTCCTGGTTATATGCAGCGATGCTGGGCGTCGGTCGGCCACTGGCCTGGAAGTATTCGTTGACCGAGTTGCTGTTGGCCTATCCGGTGATGATCCTGCTTGGCTTTGCCCTGATGGCCGCACTGACCCAGTGGGCGCGAAAACGCAATATGGTCAAAGCGACGCCAGCACCTGTGTGGCCGCTGGCGGGCATTCCTTGCTGATGGCCTGAGGCACTGCAACGGCGTTGCGAACCGGCGCTTCGGTTACACGTTTGCCTGCTCGCTGCGCCCTTTGGCCAGATAGGCGTTGAACTCATCTTCCGGCACCATGCTGCCCCCCGTTCCCCAGGCAAGGTGGGTGGCCTGTCGCAGCCGGGCTGGGGTGAAGCGTTGGCGGGCCAGGTACTCGTCGGCTTGCAGCACCCGTAGCATACCCGGTACGCCGGCCAGGGCAGAGGGCTCCAGTTTGACCTTGTCCTGCTCATGGGCGATGACCATCAAGCGGTACAGCTCTTCGTCGGTCACGGTGTAGTAACCATCGATCAGCCGCTGCATGGCTTTGCCGACAAACCCCGACGGGCGCCCGACCGCCAGGCCGTCTGCGGCGGTGATGTTGTCGATGCCGAAGTCCTGCACGCTGGTTTCATCATGCAGGCCGGTATAGACACCCAGCAGCATGCAGGGGGAGTGGGTGGGTTCGGCAAAGATGCAGTGCACGGCATCGCCGAACACCAGCTTCAGCCCGAATGCGACACCGCCCGGGCCGCCCCCTACGCCGCACGGCAGATACACGAACAACGGATGGTCTGCGTTCACCTGAATACCAGCCTGGTCGAGTTGCCGTGCCAACCGTTCGGCGGCGACGGCATAGCCGAGAAACAGCTGTGGGGAGTTTTCGTCGTCGACAAAATAACAACTGGGGTCTGAGGCCGCCTGCTGGCGACCCTGCTCGACCGCTACGCTGTAGTCGCACGCATGTTCTACCACTGTCACGCCGTTGGCCCGCAGCTTGTCCTTCTTCCATTGCCGGGCGTCGGACGACATGTGCACGCTCACCTGGAAACCCAGCTTTGCGCTCATGATGCCAATCGACAGCCCCAGGTTGCCGGTCGAACCCACGGCGATCGTGTGCTGACTGAAAAATGCGCGGGCCTGGTCGCTCGCCAGTTGGGTGTAGTCATCCGTTGGCGTGATCAAGCCGGCCGCCAAGGCCAGGTCTTCGGCGTGCTTGAGCACTTCATGGATACCGCCCCGGGCCTTGATCGAACCGGAGATGGGCAAGTCACTGTCCGCCTTGAGCCACAGGCTGCCTGCGTTCTGCAGTGATCCTTCTTCGACAAGCACCTGGCGCAGCCGTGGCAGCGGGATGACAGGCGACTCGATGACCCCGCCGGCAGCGGCTGTTTCGGGGAACACAGTGGCCAGGTAAGGCGCGAACCGCTGTAGCCGCGCGCTGGCCGCTTGCACGTCGGCAGCCGTCAGGCCCACATCGTGCAGGGCTTCTGCAGCCTTGGCGATACCAGGGTTGAACCAGCAGGTCTGCTTCAGGGCAACCAGCTCGGCGATGATCGGGTGGCTTTGTTGCCAGGCTTCCAGGGTTTTTCCGTGAATCATGATTTCACCTGCAGTGCAGTCTGTGGGCCGCCAGCAGCAGTCTCGTGACAGGGGGAAGGGGCAGGATAACCCACGGAGTCTCGAACATTACACATTGGCTTTACTGAGGTGTTGCCTGTCCGGCCCCTGCGCGGGCTTGCCCGCTCGCACAGGACATCACAGCCTTCAAGGCTTGCACAGTACCTGTGGGAGCGGGCAAGCCCGCGAAGGGGCCGGTACAGGCAAAGGATCTGAACCGTTTGCTTGTTCAGCCATAAGGCGGCGCTGGCAGTTCGGCCAGCAGGGTTTTCAAACCGTCGCTCCACTGCCTGCGAATCTGTTGGTAATAGGCATCGTCGCTGGTAATGCGCTTGCGCGTCATGCTTTCCAGGCTGTTATTGCGGTACACCAGCAAGTCCAGCGGCATGCCCACCGACAGGTTGCTGCGGATGGTGGAGTCGAACGAAATCAGGCCGCAGCGCAGCGCTTCATCGAGCGGCGTGCGGTAATCCAGGTTACGGTCGAGTATTGGCCTGCCGTACTTGCTTTCACCCAGCTGCAGAAACGGGGTGTCCGGCGTGGCCTGGAAGAAATTGCCTTGTGCATACACGTTGTAGATGGCCATGGGGCCGCCGGCTATCTGGCCGCCGACGATGAATGAACTGCTGAGGTCGATATCGGCCGTGAGCTTGCTGCGGTCTCTTTTGACCACCTCGCGCAGGGTGTCGGCGACCAGCACCGTTGCATCGTAGAGCGTGGCAACGTTCAGCAGGTGGGGGCCGTTGCTCTGGGTGCGTTGCTGCAGCAGGTTGATCACCGACTGCGAGGTCGCCAGATTGCCGGCGGTCTGCAGCACGATCAGTCGCTCGCCCGGGACGCTGAAAACGAACAACTTGGTGAACGTGGAGATCTGGTCGATACCGGCGTTGGTGCGTGAGTCGCTGATGAAGACAAGCCCGTCCTCCAGGTGCATGGCGACACAGTAAGTCATGCGGTTTCCCTTGTGTTGCGTGTGGAAGGGTCTTGCCGCACTCGCGCGGCAAGACCGGTCTGAAGCCATCCTGTCACTGGCGATGCACGTGGACACTGGCCTGCATCGATTCGGCGCCGCCGCCGCGGCGTACGCCCCTGACCGGGCAGGCATCAAGGTAGTCCAGGCCCACCGCCAGCTTCAGGTGACGCTCTGGCCGGGTCAGGCGGTTGGTAATGTCGAAGCTGTACCAGGCATCGTCGACCCAGGCTTCGGCCCAGGCGTGGCTGGCCAGGTGTTGTTCATCCTCGGTGCACAGGTAGCCGGACACATAGCGTGCCGGCACCCCCAGGCTGCGTGCGCAGGCCAGGAAGGCGTGGGTGTGGTCCTGACACACGCCCGCGCCACCGCTGAAGGCTTCGATGGCCGTGGTACCCACCGACGTTGCGCCAGGGCTGTAGGGCATGTGCTCGGCCAGGCCTTGCATCAGCCCGATCAGTGCTGCCCGGTCGCGGTGACTGCCACATTGCCGGGCGGCGAAAGCAATCAGGGTGTCGTCGGCCTGCGTCAGGTGGCTGCCGCGCAGGAACGGCAGGGGCGACTGGCTCTCGGTTTCGTGTTCGCAATCCGGGTCGATCTCGACCTGGCCGTGTGCGGTAAGCGCCAGGTGGCCATGGGGTTTGTCCAGTGTCAGCACGTGCAGGATGTTGCCATAAGGGTCGATCTGGCCCTTTACCTTGCAGGGCAGGTCCAGTTGCCATTGATTGATACGCTGGCGTTCGCTGCTGCGCGGTGTCAGGCGCAGGAACTGGATACTGTTGCATACGTCGCTGGCGTAGTTATAGGTCGTGTCGTGGCGAATGGACAGTTTCATACAACCTCCAGGTAGGAGTGATGGACGGCCTGGCCCAGTTGGTTGATGCGGCCAATGAAGTCGCTCAGCCAGGGGTGCAACCCTGCATCGAGGATTTCGTCGATTGCGGTGTAGCGCAGGCGCGCATTCAGTTCGGCGGCCATGCGCTGGGCGGCACGCCCGGTACTGCCCGGCAGACCCGCCAGGATCAGGTCCAGTTCCTCGATGCAGGCATGCAGCGAGCGCGGCACGTCCACCCGCAACAGCAGCAGCTCGGACACCGGCCGGGCACTGGGCGCGGCGCGATAGAGCTCGTTGAAGGCCTCATACGAGGTCAGCGCGCGCAGCAGGGCGCTCCATTGGTAATAGCCGCGGGCGGAGTCGTCGCTGACCTCTTCGGAGGCCTCGCCGAACATTTCGTAGCGCGCATCGAGCAGGCGCAGGGTGTTGTCCGCCCGTTCCAGGAAGGTCCCCAGGCGAATGAAGCTGTAGGCATCGTTGCGCATGATGGTGCCGGAGGTCGCGCCGCGGAACAGGTGCGATCGTTCCTTGACCCAGTCGCAGAACTGGCTGATGCCATAGCGACCAAGGCCATTGCTGGCAATGTTGCGCATTTCGATCCAGGTGGCGTTGATGTTCTCCCACATGTCGGCGGTGATACGGCCGCGTACTGCATGGGCATTGGTCCTGGCAGCCTGCAGGCAGCAATAGATGCTGCTGGGGTTGGTGGCGTCGAGGGCGAAGAAGTGCAGCATGCGCTCGGTGTCGAGTTCATTGTGCCGACGCAGGTAGTCGTCCAGCATGCCCGAGGCCATCAGCGACATTGCCAGTTCGGTATGGCCGTCGCTGCGCCCGGCCTGGGGCATCAGCGATAGCGAGTAGCTGACCTCGAGCATGCGCGCGAGGTTTTCTGCACGTTCCAGGTAGCGGGACATCCAGTACAGGTCGGAAGCGGTTCGCGAAAGCATGGCTCAGTCCTCCACCACCCAGGTGTCCTTGGTACCGCCGCCCTGCGACGAGTTGACCACCAGCGAGCCTTCCTTGAGCGCCACGCGCGTCAGGCCACCGGGCACCAGGCGGGTTTCACTGCCCGACAGCACGAACGGGCGCAGGTCAATGTGACGCGGTGCGATGCCGCTGTCGACGAAGGTCGGGCAGGTTGACAGGCACAGCGTCGGTTGAGCGATATAGGCGTGCGGGCGGGCTTTGATGCGCGCGCGGAAGTCCTCGATCTGGGCTTTGGTCGAAGCAGGCCCGACCAGCATGCCATAGCCGCCGGAGCCCTGGGTTTCCTTGACCACCAGTTCGGGCAGGTGGGCCAGTACATGGGACAGGTCCGCCGGCTTGCGGCACTGCCAGGTCGGCACGTTGTTCAGGATGGGCTCTTCGCTCAGGTAAAAGCGGATCATGTCGTCGACATAGGGGTAGATGGATTTGTCATCGGCCACGCCAGTGCCGACGGCGTTGGCCAGCACCACATTGCCGGCGCGGTAAACCGAGACCAGCCCCGGCACGCCCAGCATCGAATCAGGGTTGAAGGACAGCGGGTCGAGGTAGTCGTCGTCCAGGCGGCGATAGATCACGTCCACCTGCTGGGGGCCGGCCGTGGTGCGCATGTAGACATGCTCATCACGCACGAACAGGTCGGCGCCTTCGACCAGCTCGATGCCCATTTCCCGGGCCAGGAAGGCATGCTCGAAGTAGGCGCTGTTGAAACGGCCAGGGGTGAGCAGCACGGCAGTGGGGTTGTCCAGTGGACTGGCGCTTTTGAGCGTGTCCAGCAGCAGGTTGGGGTAGTGGTCGATGGGCGCGATACGCTGGGCGGCAAACAGTTCGGGGAACAGGCGCATCATCATCTTGCGGTCTTCGAGCATGTAGCTGACGCCGCTGGGGGTGCGCAGATTGTCTTCCAGCACGAAGTAGCTGCCATCGCCGTCACGTACCAGGTCGACACCGGCAATATGTGCATACAGCCCACGGTGCAGGTCCAGGCCCTGCATGGCGATCTGGTAGCCCTCGTTGGCCAGCACTTGCTCTGGCGGGATGATGCCCGCCTTGAGGATGCGCTGGTCGTGGTAGATGTCCTGCAGGAACAGGTTCAGCGCCTGTACCCGTTGAATGCAGCCACGCTCGACCGTGCGCCACTCGCTGGCGCGGATGCTGCGCGGGATGATATCGAAGGGGATCAGGCGCTCGGTATCCTGCTTGTCGCCATACAAGGTGAAGGTGATGCCTGCGCGGTGAAACAGCAGGTCGGCCTCGCGCCGGCGCTGTTCCAGCAACTCCAGCGGGGTGTTGGCCAGCCAGCGGGCGAACTCCTGGTAATGCGGGCGGCAGTTGCCGTCCGCTTCGTACATTTCATTGAAAAAAGCCCGGGACATACCCACTCCTTGCCGCCGTTGCCGGCAGCTTCATTGCGGTTCATCTGCGTCTTTCAGGGTGCTGCCTTGCTGGGGTAAGTGGGAGCTGTGTCTCGCGTTAACCTCGGTCTCGGTAGATTGCCTGTGTGTTGAGCACAATCAGTCTGTGCAATAAAAGTGCCGAACACGCCTGGCGGCTCTGGGGGCGGGAAATGTGAGGGGCACAACCGATGTGAGCTGCCTGGCCGCAAGGGTCGGCGCATCAAAAAAGGGCGCTATTGATCCGGGCGCGGCTTTTGAACCGAAATGGGGCGCAGGCCGGTACCTGGCGGGCGAAAAAGGGAATATTCCGGGTGCATGACGTGGGGCGGAGGGGGCATGCATCGAGCGCCGCGCGGGCGGCACTCGATTGGGCGAACGCTGAATATCGTGAGACGGGCGCCTTCAGGGCGTCAGAGGCAGGCGTAGACCACCAGCTCCACCAGCATTTCTTCCCGGGCGAGGCCTGCCACCACTACGGCCGCGCGGTTGGGGTAGGGTGCCTGGAAATACTCGGCGTACACGGCATTTACAGTTGCCAGATAGCGGCGGTCGGTCACGTAGATCAGCACCTGGGTCACGGCATCCAGCGAGCTGTCAGCGGCTTCCAGGGTGTGGCGCAGGTTGTCCAGTGTCTGGCGGGCCTGGGCCTCGATGCCGCCGGCAACCACCTGGCCCTGCGTATCGATTGGGATCTGGGCCGTGTACAACGTACCGTTGCCGACGACCGCCCATTCCAGTGGCGCCCTGGAGGCGAACAGCTCGGTCTTTATTGCATGCTTCATGGGTTGTTTCCTCAGTGGCAAGGGTGTTCAGTCGGCGTCGCTGCCGCCGCCTGCACCGTGGCGGCGTGAGGCATCGGTGCTCTCGACAAGGATGTGTTCGGCCAGCTGCCTGAGCCTTTGCCAGGTATGTTCGTTGACTGTAAAACCTTGCTGCAGTGTGCGCTGCGGGTCGGTTATTGCCTGGGCGGTCTGGCCTGCTCGGGTGAACAGCACCGTTACGTCCTGCGCGGCCGCTTCAATGGCCTGGGGCCGGGTTTCACTGCTCAGTTTCGGACGCGGCATGCCGGCGGTAAAATCGGCCAGGTGGCATTGGCGGGCGTCCTCCCAGCGGGCTTGCACGTGCAGCCCCTGCACAGCTGCCCGGCTCAGGTAGCCCAGCAACAGCAAACGGTTGTGGCAGTGGCGGATGCGCAGTTCGGCCTGACCACAGCGCATGGCCTTGGCTGCCGCCAGTTCCACCACCGTGGCGGCGCAGCGCAACACGCTCTGGCCCTTGGCGTCGATCACCAGCAGGGCGTTATCCTCATGGCACAAGGCGTATGGCCGTGCAGCTTCGGCTTGCAGATAACGCAACGCCTTTTCCAGTGCACCGACGCCATCGAGCCCCTGCAGTTGCAACCAGCCCACGAGTTCGGCGGCATCCTCGCAGTCGCCCGGGGCGAAGCCCATGCCTTCGAATGCCTTGCGGCACATCACCTGTATTTCGTTAAGCGATACGCGCATGGTCAAAACTCCCTTTGCGGCATGACTGCGAAATTCCAGTCGTCTGCGAACGGCTGACCGATGTCGCTGACCAGCGGCGCGCCCTGGAACAGCGTGATACGCACCCAGCGGCTTGACTTGGGGTCGAATTTCCCCGCGCCGAAAAATGCCAGTTTGCAGCGCAGCAGGTGAATCGGCAGCATGTCCCGGGCCAGCAGATTGGCACGGATTTCACCGTAGTTCGTTTTTGCCATGCCTTGCAGGCGGCGTACCGTACCTTTGAACATCGGTTGGGCGATCAGGAAGTGAGCGGTCAACGCCTGGGGCTGCAGTTGCAGGTGCTCCAGCAGTGCGCCATGGCACTGCTGGATATTGCGGGCAATGCCCAGTTGCATTTCTTTTTCGGCCCCCGGCTCCTCTGCGCGAATGCCCAGGCGCGGCTCTTCTTTTTCAGCTGAGCGGTACCAGAAGAAGTGCTCCGCATCGACAGCACTGAAGTCGTAGCGCAACGCCCAGCCATACTGCTGCTCGATGAGCTGGCGCAGTTGCCCAAGGGGCATCTGGGCGTCCAGCTGCCAGCCTTCGTTGACGCCCATGTGCTCGGCCAGTGGCGCGATCTGCTCGGGGTACAGCTCCAGCAGCAGGCTGACCAGAAGCTCCTGGCAGCCCACCCCCGTATGTAATTGCGCCCAGGCCAGCAGGCGCGGCCAAAGGCCCGCGCCGTCGGCTTGCGTGCCAAGCCAGGTGGCCAGTAAAGCAAGCTCGGCCAAGGTTTGCAGGTTCTGCTCATGCTGGCGCTGGTCTTCGGTCCGGGACTGGCTCAGGTGCAACTGGGCGCGCGCCAGCAATTGCTGCAGGCGCGCCAACGGGGCGGGCTCCGCCGGCTGCGCCAGCACCAGGGCCAGGGCCGTTTCCCGCGTACTGATCCAGTGCTCCACCAGTTGAGGGTGGTTGATCAGAAAAGGGGCCATTCCCAGCCCGGTCGCGTTGCCGACCCCCAGGTAGCGTTGAAGGGCCGGGGCCAGTTGCACTGCCCGCTGCGGGGCGAGTGCCTGGGCCATGTGGTTGATCTGCTCGATGCTGAAGTGACGCAGCAGGTAGACGGTGAACATCTGCGCGCTGAACGGCTGGTTGAAGTCCGGGTTATCTTGCAGGCAACCAAAATCGGCGATGCCGAACTTGCCGTTACCGTAAACAGCTGTAGTGCGATACAGGTAGCCGACTTCAGCCAGTTGCTGTGGATCGGGCTGGCGACCTTCTGCCAGCGCCGCCAGAAACCGGTCGAAATTGCGCAAGCTCCGGTTGGCCCGCGACAACACCAGCACGCGTGAATCGAAGCGGCCGGCTTCCTGCAGCGGCACGTTGCGTTGCAGGTCGGCCAGCTGTGCCGAGTCGACATCGCCGGCCACCAGCACGAAGCTGACGTCCCACTGGTCGGCGATGACCCGATCGCTGCGCTTTTCCGGCGGCAGGTAGGCCGAGAAGATCACGCAGTGGTAATGGCCGTTTGGCGTTTCGATGCGGTAGATCGCAGTGCCGAAACCTTGGCCATCGAGGTCGAAACAGCTGCGCCGGATTTGCCAGCGCTGTTGCATCATCCGCCGCATGCTGCTGCGCACGAAGCTGAGCGGGCTCTGGAAGTGGCTACCTAGCCGGGCCAGGTCCATGACTTGGCTGGCAGGGCGCAACGCGGGTATTGCAGGCACGCTGTTGGGCATTGTTGTTGTACCTGGATGGATCATGTTCAGACGCCTTGTTCACGGGCCATGTGTCGAGCGATGCGCACGGCATCCCACAGCGCTGGCAGGATCACCAGCGACACCGGCACCGCGGTGATGACAATGAAGGATTGCAGGGCCGTCACTCCGCCTGCGCCAATGGTGATCAGCACTACCGCCGCCAAGCCCATGCCGATGGCCCAGAAACCGCGCAACCACTTCTTCGGTTTATCGTCGCTGGACATCGCCAGCGCCACGGTGAAGGCCATGGCGTCGCCATTGGTGGCCACCGAGATGAAACTCAGGAACAGGAATAGCGCGCTGACAAGGCCACCCAGTGGCAGGTTCTGCGTCACTCCCAGCAACAGGTCTTCAGGCTTGGCGCCATGGGCGGTGACGCTGCCTGGCGTTTGCAGCTCCAGGCCGATCCCGGTGCCGCCCACCACGGTGAACCAGAACATGGTCACCAGCGGTGCGATGATCGACAGCGTCATGATGATCTCGCGGAGGGTGCGGCCCCGCGAGATCCGCGCGACGTACAGTGCCACCATGGGCGCATAGCCGATGAACCAGCCCCAGTAGAACACCGTCCACCAGTCCAGCCATTTGGGGTCGGCGCGGAACATCGTCAGGGGGATGAAGTGCTCCACGTGCAGGGCAAAGGCCGCCGGGAAACCGCTGAGGATGAACAGCGTCGGTCCGAATACCACCATGAACAGTGCCAGGCCGATCATCAACCAGACGTTGATCTCGCTGACAAAGCGGATGCCTTTGAGGCCCACCAGGCACGAAACAGTGTACATCGCGGTAACCAGGACAATGGTCAGCGACTGGGTGACGATGGTGTTGGGCAACCCCCACACGGCGTGCATGGCGCTGCTGATCTGCAGGCCAAGGAAGCCGATCGGACCGATGGTGCCGGCCACTACCGCGATGATCGAGGCAGCGTCGGCCAAGGTGCCGATCGGGCCCTTGATCGCTCGCTGGCCGAACAGGGGGTAAAGCAGGGTGCGCGGCGCCAGCGGAAGGCCTTTATCGTAATGCAGGTGCATCAGCACGATCGCCAGCAGGCTGCCCAGCACGGCCCAGGCCAGGAAGCCCCAGTGCACGAACGATTGCGCCAGTGCCGCGGTGGCCGCCGCTTCGCTGTGCGGTTGCAGGCCGGCGAAGAAGGGCGGCGGGCTGGCAAAGTGCATCAAGGGTTCGGCAGCGGCCCAGAAGGCGCCACCACCTGCCAGCAGGGCGCACATGATCACTGCGATCCAGTTGAAGGTGCTGACGTCCGGGCGCTGGGTGACCCCGCCCAGGCGTACACGCCCGCATCTGGAAAAACCGATGAACAGACTGACGGCGAAGGTTGCCAGCATCAGCACTTGCCAATAGAGGCCAAAGGCCTTTGTCGACCAGGCGAACAGGGTATTGACCAGCGCCGACACGGTGTCGATGTCGATCAGCGCCGCCAGCAGGAAGGCGCCGAGGAATCCGCCGCTGATCAGGAACAACGGCCAGTCGATATCGCGTGCCATAGGCACGCCCATGGCCTGGCCGTCAGCCTGCAAGGTGGTTGGGTTTTTCATGAAACCTCCGGAACCTGCGATTGTTTTTATTCTTGGTGCTGTCCGTGCAAGGGGGTCAGGCCTGTGCCGTGGTGGCGGTCTCCAGCAGGCGCAACCAGTTCAGCCCCATGATGTTGCCCACGTCGTGCTCGGCAAAGCCGCGGGCGCGCAGGCCCTTGGCGATGTTGCGGAAGTCGCGACTGTCGCGAAACCACTGCAAGGGCGCCGGCCAGTTGGCGTTGTCCCTGGAGCCTTCGCCGTAGTCCTTGTCCTTGCTCCAGCGGCCGTTGCGCATCCATTCCAGCACGGACAAGGGTTGCGCCTGGCACAGGTCGGTGCCGATGCCGATGTGCTCCACACCCATCAGGTCGGCGGTGCGCGCGACCATGTCGCAGAAACTTTCCAGGCTACAGTCCGAGGCACCCTTGAGGTGGAACGGGTAGGTGCTGAACCCCAGCAGCCCGCCCGACTCTGCGATCCCGCGTAGCACCGCATCGGACTTGTTGCGCTTGGCGGCGTGGAAGCTGGCAGGGTTGGCGTGGGAGATGATCACCGGTCGGCTCGACAGTTCGATGGCCTCAAGCGTGCTTCGCTCGGCGCTGTGAGACATGTCGATGAGCATGCCGACGCGGTTCATTTCGGCGATCACCTGGCGACCGAAGCGGCTGATGCCGTTGTCCTCGCGCTCATAGCAGCCGCTGGCCAGCAGGCTTTGGTTGTTGTAGGTCAGTTGCATGACGAACACCCCGAGCTGGCGGAAAACCTCCACCAGGGCAATGTCGTCCTCGATCGGCGAGCAGTTCTGGAAGCCGAAGAAGATGCCTACCCGGCCCTCCTCGTGGGCCAGGCGGATGTCGCTGGCCGTGCGTACCGGGCGGATCAGCTCGGGCCATGTCTCGAAGCGGCGGTTCCACTCGCCCAGGCGCGACAGGGTTTCGCGGGCGTTTTCGTGGTAGGCGATGGTGGCGTGCACCGCGCTCAGGCCACCGGCCTGCATCTGCTGGAATATTTCCTGGCTCCAGTTGGAGTACTGCAGGCCGTCGATCATCAAGAGGTCGTGCATGGCATGTATTCCTTCAGGGCCGCAGGTAGGTGGTCTTGACCACGGTGTAGAAGTCGCGAGCGTATTGCCCCTGTTCCCGCGGGCCGAAGCTCGAGGCTTTGCGGCCCCCGAATGGCACGTGGTAGTCGGTGCCGGCGGTGGGCAGGTTGACCATCACGCAGCCGGTCTGGGCGCGGCGCTTGAAGTGGCTGGCGTGGCGCAGCGACTGGGTGATGATCCCGGCTGTGAGGCCGTACTCGGTATCGTTGAGCGTGGCCAGCGCCTCTTCAAAATCGCGCACGCGGATCACACAGGCGATGGGGCCGAACACTTCCTCGCGGTTGATGCGCATGTCGTTGCGGCTGTTGATGAACAAGGCAGGGCGCATGTAGTAGCCATCGGAGGCCAGTTGCAGGCGTTCGCCACCTTCGATCAGGGTGGCGCCTTCTGCCTGGGCCAGTTGCAGGTAGGCCAGGTTCTGTTCCAGCTGGCGCGCGTCAGCTACCGGGCCGATCTGTACGCCTGCCTCCAGTGCATGGCCAACCTTCAGCTGGCGCATGCGCAGGCGCAGTGCCTCGACGAAGCGGTCGTGGATGCCGTCGCAGACGATCAGCCGTGACGACGCGGTGCATTTCTGCCCGGTGCCGAAGAAGGCCCCGTTGAGCGCGCATTCCACGGCCAGTTCGAGGTCGGCGTCGTCCATGACCACCAGGGCATTCTTGCTACCCATTTCCAGCTGGCAGCGCACCAGGTTACCGGCGGTGGCCACCGCTACGCGTCGGCCCGTCTGCAGAGAACCGGTGAACGTCAGGGCATCGATCTCGGCGGACTGGATCAGGGCCTCGCCGACGTCGGCACCGCTGCCCATCACCAGGTTGAAGGTGCCGCTGGGCAGGCCCTGACGGCTGATGATCTCGGTGAGCGCCCAGGCACTGGCCGGCACCAGGTTGGCCGGCTTGAACACCACGGCGTTGCCGAAGGCCAAGGCCGGGGCGATTTTCCAGGCGGCGGTGGCCATGGGGAAGTTCCATGGGGTAATGATGCCCACCACACCCACCGGTTCGCGATGCACTTCGATGTCGACCCCAGGCCGCACCGAGGCGGCAGTCTCGCCCATCTGGCGCAGCACTTCGGCGGCGTAGTAATGGAAGAACTGGCCACTGCGGTTGACCTCGCCGATGCCTTCGGCCAAGGGTTTGCCTTCTTCTCGCGACAGCAGTTCGCCGAGCTCTTCCTTGCGGGCGATCAGCTCGTCGCCGATGGCCATCAGCACTTGCTGGCGGCTTTCCAGGCCACTGGCGGACCACAGGGGTTGAGCGGCGCGGGCGGCCTGGATGGCCTGGCGGGCCTGTTCGGCGCTGGCCTGATGGTACTGGCCGATCAGGTCGCCAGTGTCCGAGGGGCTGTAGTTGCCCAAAGTGGCGTGGCCTTCACACCACTGGCCATTGATGTAGTTGTTGTAGGTCTTGTGTGACATGGATGAACGCCTCCGTTTGCATGGCATTCATCATGCGAGCAATATGCAGCAAATAAAAATTAATAAAAAAAATGCTTTGATAAGGAATGCTAACCATGTTGCCCGAGCTGAAAATCGCCCAGTTGCGTTACTTCGTGCTGGTCGCCGAACTCAAGAGTTTCCACGCGGCCGCCCGCCAGGCCTTTCGCACTCAGCCGGCGATATCCCTGGCCCTGCGGGAACTGGAGCAGAAGCTGGGGCAGGCACTGGTCGAAAAGGGCGGTGGCCGGGTAGAACTGACGCCATTTGGCGAGCATTGCCTTCCGTTGTTTCGTGGCTTGATCGAGCACCATGACCGTATTGCTCGTGAAGTCATGCTGTTTGCCCGGCATGAGATCGGCCAGGTCAGCATCGCCACCGTGCCTTCTGTGGCCAGCCGAATGCTGCCAGGGCCGCTGGCCCGCTTCGTGGCCGCGCACCCCAATGTGCAGGTCAGCATTCAGGACGGCACGGCCGAACGTGTGCAGCAGTTGCTCGCACAAGGGCAGGTGGATTTCGGCATCAGCAGCCTGTGGGTGGACGATGACCAGCTCGAATTCGCCCCCATCGTGAATGATCAGGTTGGCGTGGTGTGCCGCAGCGACCACCCGCTGGCGCAGGCGGGGGGGCGGCTGCATTGGGCGCAGTTGCTGGGCGTGCCGATGATCCGCAACGGTACCTCGCAATTGCTGGCGGGTACCGAGGCCGAGGGTTTGCTGGCCGATAGCCGGCTGTTCATTTCCAACATGATTTCGTTGATCGCCATGCTGGAGGAGGGGGTAGGGATCAGTACCTTGCCGTACCTCGCTTTTCCGCAGGAGAACGACAAACTGGCGTTCGTCCCCCTTGAGGAGCCCAGGGTAGAACGGCATATCGGCATGCTCACCCGCAAAGGGCGCAGCTTGTCACCTGTGGCGGGGGCACTGATGGCGTTTCTGCAGGTGCAGTTGGCGAAGGCTAGTTGATTCGTTGGCGGTAGGGGCATGGCGCGCCATGGCCGGCACTGAGGTTCGCAAACGCACGCCCGGCTTTCAGAGAACCGGGCCTGACGCCACGCTGACACCTGCCAGCGTGGTGAACGAGATGTCCTTGGCCGTGAGCAGAAAATCACGCACGTACGGCACCTCCAGCATGTCACTGCGCAGTGCAGCATAGAGGTTTGCCTGCAGGCCGTGATCGCCAAGGCGCTTGGCGGTTACATAACCGCGCGAACTGTATTCGTGCACGGCCCAGTTGGGCAGGCAGCAGACGCCGCGCCCGGACGCAACCAGTTGCATCATCATCACGGTCAGTTCTGAAGTACGTACCTGTGCGGGCTCGACGTCGGCGGGGTCGAGGAAGCGGGTGAAGATGTCCAGGCGGGTGCGTTCGATCGGGTAGGTGATCAGTGTCTGGCTGGCGATATCGGCGGGCTCCAGGTACGGCTTGTGGCGCATGGCGTGGTGGTTGTCGATGGCCAGCAGCGCCTCGTAACTGAACAACGGCACGTAGCTGATACCCGGCAGTGTCATCGGGTCGGAGGTCACCACCAGGTCCAGGTCGCCGCGCTCCAGGGCTGGCAGTGGTGCGAAGGAAAAACCGGAGGCGAGGTCCAGTTCCACCTCAGGCCAGGCGCCGCGGAACTCATCCACTGAAGGCATCAACCACTGGTAGCAACTGTGGCACTCGATGGCGATGTGCAGCCGTCCGGCGCAGCCCCCGGCCAGTTTGCCCAGGTCCCGTTCGGTACTGCGGATCTGAGGCAGCACCCGGTCGGCCAGCTGCAGCAGCTTCAGCCCGGCGCTGGTGAAGCGCACCGGCCTGGATTTGCGCACGAACAGTGGCATGCCGATGCGCTCTTCCATATCGCGGAACTGGTGCGACAGGGCAGATTGTGTCAGGTGCAGGCGCTCGGCGGCCTCGTGCAGGCTGTCGGTTTCACGCAGCGCGTGGAGGGTTCGCAGGTGGCGTAAATCGATCATGAGTAAAATGGCGGATCAACGCAGTAATGGCGGGTTTTCTTCACTGCTGCGTGATCCTGACAATTCCTTTGATGGGTTTTCCGTGAGTGGGGTGAGGCTCAAGCCGCGTGAGGCGCGGCGAGGTTGCAGTACTGCCCCTTGAAATACAGCAGCGGCTGCGTGGCAGCAGTTGCCAGCAGGTTCAATGCTTTGACTTCGCCAATCACGATCAGGTGGTCCCCGGCGGCATGTTCGGCGTGAATTTCGCAATCAAGCCAGTGCAGGCTGCCGGCAATGATCGGGTTGCCCAACGGCGATGCTTGCCATTCGACGCCCTGCCACTTGTTGGCGCCGCGCCGGGCAAACTGGTTGGAAATGCCGACCTGCTCACCTGACAGGATGTTGACCGTGAAGCGGCCAGCCTGGCGAATTTTCGGGTAGCTGGCCGAACTGGACATCACACTGAATGACACCAGCGGCGGGCTCATCGATACGCTGTAGAACGACTGGCAGGTGAAGCCGATCGGCTCACCTTCGTGGTGCGATGTAATCACCGTGATGCCGGATGCGTAGTGCCCGAGTGCCTGGCGAAAAGTCGACGGCTCGATCGCCGTACCGGAAAGCAACATGGTAGGTCCTGTGGCTGCATTCATTTCAGCGTGCGTTAGCAAGTTCCTGACGGACGATGGCTGCGCCTGCACTCAAGGCCTTGAGCTTGCCGCTGGCTACCTGGCGGGGCAGGGGCGCCATGCCGCAGTTGGTGCAAGGGTAGAGCTTGTCGGCATCGACGAATTGCAGTGCCTTGCGCAGGGTGGCGGCGACCTGTTCGGGTGTTTCAATGACATGGGTGGCCACATCGATGGCGCCGACCATGACTTTCTTGCCGCGAATCAGCTCGAGCAGGTCCATCGGAACATGCGAGTTATGGCATTCCAGCGAAATGATATCGATGCTGGACTGCTGCAGTTTGGGGAAGGCCTGTTCATATTGCCGCCATTCTGAACCGAGGGTCTTTTTCCAGTCGGTGTTGGCTTTGATGCCATAGCCATAGCAAATATGGACGGCCGTTTCGCACTTGAGGCCCTCGATAGCCCTTTCCAAGGTAGCTACGCCCCAGTCATTCACGTCGTCAAAGAAAACATTGAATGCCGGCTCGTCGAACTGAATGATGTCAACGCCCGCGGCTTCCAGCTCTTTGGCTTCCTGGTTGAGAATCTTGGCGAATTCCCAGGCCAGTTTCTCGCGGCTTTTGTAGTGGTTGTCATACAGTGTGTCGATCATGGTCATGGGGCCGGGCAGCGCCCACTTTATCGGCTGTGTGGTGTGCTGGCGGAGGAACTTGGCATCTTCGACAAACACCGGCTTTTGTCGAGCGACAGCACCCACCACCGTCGGTACGCTCGCATCGTAGCGATCACGGATTCTGACGGTTTTCCGTTGTTCGAAATCAACGCCGCTGAGGTGCTCGATAAACGTGGTGACAAAGTGCTGGCGGGTTTGTTCGCCGTCACTGACGATGTCGATACCGGCGTGTTGTTGTTCTTGCAAGGCCAGGCGCAAGGCATCCTGTTTGCCTTCGACCAGTTGCTCGTCTTGCAACTTCCACGGTGACCAGAGTGTTTCGGGTTGAGCCAGCCATGCGGGTTTAGGCAGGCTGCCGGCCGTGGAGGTGGGTAGCAATGTGTTCATGAACAGTGACCTTGTGTTTTGAATGGTTCAACGTGCGTATTGAGCGGACCAGTGCGCTAGCGTGGCCTGGTAGGGTTTGACAAATTGCTCCTCGGCAAATTTGCCCTGCTCGATCGCCAGGCGGCTGCGCTCTTCCCGGTCGTAGACAATGCGCGTGAGCGAGTAGTCCTGGTTGTTCAGGCTGGGCTGGTAGGCCTTGCCTGCTGGAGAATTGGCGTTGTAGATCTCGGGTCGGTAGATCTTCTGGAAGGTGTCCATGGTGCTGATGGTGCTGATCAGTTCAAGGTTGGTGTAGTCAGCCAGCAAGTCGCCGGCAAAATAAAATGCCAACGGGGCGACGCTGTTCGGTGGCATGAAATAGCGCACCTTCAAGCCCATTTTCTTGAAGTATTCATCCGTCAGCGAGTACTCATCCTGCAGGTACTCAACACCTAGCACAGGGTGTTGATTTTCGGTGCGCAGGTACGTCCTGCTGCTCGATACGCTCAGGCAGATAACCGGTGGTTTGCTGAAGTGCTCCTGGTAGGTGTGCGAGTTGACGAAACACTTGAACAGGTTGCCATGCAGCTCGCCGAAATGATCAGGTGTGCTGAAGGTCGACCGGTGCTTGTTATGCTCCAGTAACAGTACGCTGAAGTCGTAATCGCGCACGTACGAGGAGAAGTTGTTGCCTACCATGCCTTCGAGGCGAGTATTGTTCTTGCGGTCGACAATATAGGTTTTCAATATTTCGATCAGCGGCAGGGCATTGCCGTGCTGCGCATTTTCGAGATTCATTTCCACCGATATGATGTCCAGCTCTACGCGGTAGCGGTCATGTTCGGGGTTGTCCCAGTGCGCCAGCGCATTGAAACGGTTATTGATCATCATCAACGTGTTGCGCAGGTTTTGCTGGCGGTTTGTACCCCGTGCCAAATTGGCGAAGTTGGTCGTGATGCGGGTGTTTTCGGCAGGGCGATAATGTTCGTCGAACGCAATGCGCTTGACGGTGAATGTTGGCGCTTTATTCATGGTGACGGCTTCCAGGTGCCTGAGTGTGAGCAACGGCTGAGTCGTTCACACCGTAATCTTGATGTGTTTGATTGAGGCGTATCCTAGGCGGGGCGCTGCATGAATGATATTGAAGTTATTTCACAGGTTTTTTAGCTCTGCTCATGATGCGTTGCCTGGTCGACTGCGGCATCATGGCTGTCTTGCCTTCACCTCACCCAGGAGACAGCGATGATCAAAACCGGCGATCAATTGCCCGACGTTACCCTTTATCAATACAACAGCGACGCAGGCGCCTGCGCGATCGGCCCAATGGCCTTTTCCATTCGCGAGCGTTGCAAGCACAAGAAGGTGCTGATCTTCGCGTTGCCGGGCGCGTTCACGCCGACTTGTTCTGAACGTCACGTTCCCGGTTATGTCGCGGCGGCCCCTGCGTTGTTCGCGGCTGGCATTGACGAAATCCTGTGCGTTTCGGTGAACGATGCCTTTGTCATGAACGCCTGGGGCAACAGCTTGCAGGTCGGGGACGCGGTGAAGATGATCGGCGATGGCAATGGCGAATTCAGCGAGGCGCTGGGCCTGACCCAGGACCTTTCGGCACGCGGTTTGGGGCGGCGCTCGCAGCGGTATGCGATGTTGGTCGACGACCAGGTAGTCCAGTACATTGCGGTTGAAAGCCCCGGCAAGTTCGAGGTCAGCGATGCGGCCAGCCTGCTGGCTGTGTTGCGCTAGCCATACCTTTCAGGCCTTGCCGACAACGGTTGTCAGGGCTGCCAGAACACCTTTCGAACCGGCCGCTAACAACAAGGTACAGACGGTTGAAACTTCACCAACTCAGGGCGCTGGTCGCCATTCATAACGCAGGCAGCATCCTCGAAGCCTCAAAGCTCATGCACATTACTCAGCCCGCGCTGAGCCGTTCGATCAAGGAGCTGGAGCGGGAGGTGGGTTTTACCCTGTTGCAGCGGTCGCACAAAGGCATGGCCCTTACCGAGGAAGGCAAACGTGTCATCCGCCATGCCAACCTCGTGGTAGAGAGCATACGCCGCCTGCAGATCGAAGCGGCGAGCATTCAGGATGCGGCGCTGGGCGCCGTGTCGATCGGGGTTACGTCGTTGACGGCGATGCTCGATGGCGTCGATGAAAGCATTCTGGCCTTTCGGCGCAAGTACCCGCGGGTGAAGATCACCATCACCGACCTGCGCCCCAGTCAGATCCTGCAGCGCTTGCGCGATGGCAGCCTGGACTTCGCCATTACTTCGCAGCAACCGCTGAGTCGGCTGAGCCTGGACTGGGAGGCACTGGGCAGTATCAAGGGCACGGTGATTTGCCACGCCTCGAATCGGCAGAAGTTCAGCCAGTCACTGCGCACCTTGCAATACGCCCCCTGGATCAGCCTGGACGAGTTGTCCGATCAGGCCTCGCAGTTTCACCAATTGTTCGAAGCCAACGGCCTTCGGGTGCCACAGAACACCGTTGAATGCACTTCAGTGATGATGGCGCTGAAGCTGTTGAAGAACACGGAATCGTTGATGACCATCAGCGAACTGGCGGTGGACCAAGGGTTTACCTACGGTATCGATTGCGAGTTCGTAGCCATGGCGGTGCAGGAGTTGATTCCGGATTACCCCATCAACCTGGTCTGCATTGACCGCCACAGCCTCACGGCACCTGCCCAGGAGCTGTTCCACAGCTTGCGCGGGCAGGTGCTCAAGCAGACCCGCCCCGTGGGGTCAGAAGTGGTAGTACATGCCTAGCGAGACGTTGCTTGGGTTATCGCCCGCCTGATCCACCGGGGTGCCGGCGTAGGTGACCGACGAGGCGCGCTGGTTGGCGATCATGCCGAGGCGTCCATAGAGGGCCCAGCGGGGGGTGATGAAGTGGTCATAGCCGATCATCACACCCCACGCGTCCTTGTCGCGGGTGCTGACCTGGCGTTGCATCACCGCCAGGCGCAGCACGTCCAGCTCGCCCACCGGCGCCATCATGCCGAAGGTGTATAGCGTGGTGCTGGGTGTGCCGGCCTGCTCCACGTCCTGGCGTTGCCAGGTGAGGCTGGTGGCCAGCGGGCCGAAATCGTAGAACGCCGACAGGCTCTTGAAGTCGTTGGCGGTCTGACGTAAGACGCCGCCGTCGTCCCATGGGTCGCTGTAGTAGCGGTTGTAGGAGGCCAGCACCATCACCCGGCTGTTGCGGTATTGCAGCCGGGTGCCACCGCCACGCACAGTGCGCCCAGCGCTGGCGGCATCGTCGAAGCCGAAGCTTAGCGCGGTACCGAGGCTGAAGCCGCTGAAGGTGGGGCTGGTGTAGGCCAGGGTGTGCTTGGGGCGCAGGTCAAGGTAGAAGGCGCCCTTGCCGGCGGCAGGCAGGGCCAGGTAGGTGTAGGGCGAGCCATAGGTGGCCAGGAACGGGTCGGCATAGGTGGGGGTGGCCATGCCGTAGGTCTTGCCGAACTCGAGCTTGCCCAGGGTGCGCGAGCGCAGGGCGACCGTCGCCAGGCGCAGGGTACCGACGGTGTCCCAGGTGCCCTCCAGAGCCTCGCCATTGAGGTTGAAACCCTCCTCGACGTCAAGCTCCAC
The DNA here is from genome assembly GCF_017875935.1 of Pseudomonas sp. BP6. Classification (NCBI taxonomy): domain Bacteria; kingdom Pseudomonadati; phylum Pseudomonadota; class Gammaproteobacteria; order Pseudomonadales; family Pseudomonadaceae; genus Pseudomonas; species Pseudomonas sp. BP6. Next base: position 2,816,307 of record NZ_JAGINI010000001.1, on the reverse strand, counting down.
GACGGTATCGGAGTCAAGCGCCTTGCGTGCGTACAGCCCGAGCTTGTTGGTCCAGGCGCCGCCACCGGCCAGCCTGAAACCCGAGTGGTGCTGGGAATCGTGATAGCTGGCGAATGCATCCACGGTGCCGTACACCTTGAGCGTGTCATCGAAGCCGTAATCAACCCCGTAGTAACCAAAACCCGGCGCAATCCGCGCGAGCGTCGGAAAACCCTCTGCCTGTGCCTGCGCAGCAAGGCAAACCCCTTGGATCATCAACAGCAACGACGTAGTGCGAGTGTTCATTCACGACTCCAGGCCAGCACGGTGATGTGGTGGCTTTAGCGTCGGTGAACAGAACGTTGCAGCGTGATTGCTTATTCGGTCAGGTCATGCCGTTTGGTTAATCAGGGGCTGGCGCGGCGTGTGGATTGGCGAGCGCATCCGTTTTAGAAGGGCTTCGTAACAGCGTCAACGCTGCGCTACGGATGCTGGCTTGTGGGCGTTTTTGGGGCCGCGCGCGGAGCGAGGGCGAACGGTGCGCCAGCTCAGGGCATTTTGGCCAACGATCGTTCCGGGTGATTAACCATTGGTTAGGCACATGCCGAAAGCGCAAGTGTATTGAGTGCCCGATTGGCTGATATTCGCTGCACGCCGCGATTTGCCAACGGAGATAACAATGATCAGACCGCTACCCACATCGCCGAGCCTGCAAAAAGGTGCGCATTCAGCCGCGCAGGTGTCGTCCTCCCGTAAAACCTTGGTCGCCTGCTCGCTGGGCAATGCGCTGGAAATGTACGACTTCACGATCTACAGCTTCTTCGCTGTACTGATCGGCAAGCATTTCTTTCCCTCCGACTCGGCCATGGCGTCGTTGTTGATGTCGCTGGCCACTTTTGGCGTCGGTTTTCTGATGCGCCCGGTCGGGGCGATGGTCATCGGTCGCTATGCGGACCGGCATGGACGCAAGGCCGCTTTGAGCCTGACCATCGGGCTGATGACCCTGGGCACCGCAATGATTGCCTTTGCGCCCACGTATTCACAGATCGGGATTTTCGCCACGTTGCTGCTGGTGACCGGTCGGCTGATCCAGGGCATGTCGGCAGGCGGGGAGGTCGGTACCGCGTCGGTGTTCCTGATGGAATCCAGTGCGGTCGGCAATCGCTGCCAGAGCGTCAGCTGGCAGGCTGCCAGCCAGGGCTATGCCGCCTTGGTGGGGGCCGGCTTTGGCCTGGCCCTCAGCCAGTTGCTCGACCCTTCCGCGCTGGAAAGCTGGGGATGGCGCATACCGTTCATCTTCGGCCTGCTGATCGGGCCGGTCGGTTGGTATATACGCACACGGTTGCCGGAAACCCATGAGGCCGCACCGGCGCAGAAGGCAGAGCAGGGGCTGGATGCCGAACTGCTCAAACGCATCGCCCAAGGCATCGGCCTGATGGCCAGCTCGACCATTGGCATGTACCTGTTCGTGTTCTACATGCCGACCTACCTGACCACGGCCTTGCATTACCCATCCGGCAGCGCGATGGCAATTGCCTGTATCAGTAGCGGCTGCATGGCAGTCATCTGCCCGTTGGCCGGTAAATTCGCCGACAAGTATCAGCTCAGAAAACGCCTGCTGGTGTGGACGGTCGCCGCGCCGGTGGTGTTGACCCTGCCCGTGTTCTATCTGCTTGGGCACGTGCAGCACATGGGCCTGGCCATGATGGGCGTGGCGATCCTGATCTTGCCGACCTGCATCGGTGCCGGTGCGTTCTTCGCGCTGATCATGGAGGGCTTCCCGAAGGCCAGGCGCTCTTTCGGCACCTCGGTCAGCTACAGCCTGGGTGTGACCCTGTTCGGTGGTTTTTCGCCGTTGGTGGCCACCTGGCTGATTGCAGCGCTGGGCACGCCGTTGGCGCCAGCCTACTTCCTGCTGGCCGGCGGCGTTGTCAGCCTGGCCTGCCTCAGATACTTCCCTGAAAACAAAGGATGCGAGTGACATGGGTATTTTGCAGAGCAATCAAACACCGGGCTCAGCCGCCGAGCTGGATGAGTTCGTCATGCTGCGCCGGCAGATCCACGCTGCGCCGGAAATTGGCGGCGACACCCCCGATACAGCGGCCCTGGTAGCCGACAAGCTGCAAGCTTTGGGCTATGAAGTGCATCGCAATGTGGGCGGGCATGGAGTGGTCGGCGTGCTGAAAGTGGGGGACAGTCCGCGCAGCATCGGTTTACGCGCAGACATGGACGCACTGCCCATGGGCGAAAAGAATGCGTTTGCGCATGCCAGCAAGATTCCCGGCCGCATGCATGCCTGTGGTCATGACGGGCATACCGCGATCCTGCTGGCAGCCGCTGCGCAACTGGCGGCTACACGCCAGTTCAACGGGACGTTGAACGTGATATTCCAGCCCGACGAGGAAGGCCTGGCGGGGGCCAAGGCGATGATCGACGACGGCCTGTTCGAGCGCTTTCCGTGCGACTCGGTGTATGCGCTGCATAACATGCCCGGCCTGCCGGTGGGCACGTGCGTGGTGCAGGCGGGGCCCACCATGGCGTCTTCCGAACGTGTCAGCATTCGGATTACCGGTAAAGGCGGGCATGGTGCGATGCCGGAACTGTCGGTAGACCCGGTGATGGCGTTGAACAGCCTGATCAGTGGCATCCAGACCATCAAGTCGCGCAACCTCAGCGTCGAGGACTACGCCGTGATCAGCATCGGCATGATCCAGGCCGGCACTGTCTACAACATCATCCCTGACGAGGCCTGCATGTTGCTGAGCGTGCGCACCGACACGGCCCAGACCCAGCAGAAGATCAACAGCCGCATTGACGCCCTGGCCAAGGGGCACGCAGAAAGCTATGGCGTGGAGATCGAGGTGCAATTCACCCAACTGGCGCCCGCCTTGTGCAACAGCGATCACGAAAGCGCGTTGCTGCGTGACAGCCTGAGGCCGCTGTTCGCCGACGGCGCGCTGCTGGACAAGATGCCGAAGAAGGTCATGGGCACCGAAGACTTTGCCTACATGTTGCAGGCGCGGCCTGGCTGTTACTTCATGCTGGGCAATGGCACGGGCGAGTTCCATGGTTGCTCGGTGCATAACCCCCACTACGATTTCAATGATGCCTTGGTGAAGATTGGCGCTGATTGTTGGGTGAAGTGGGTTCAGGACTATCTGCGTTGACCCTGCGTGATCTGCGCTGGAATGGTCTACGCTCTCAGCCGAAGCGCGTCATTACAGGCTTCATCCCGTTATCGTCGCTCTGGCGATTCACACTGACGGACCAGGGTCGGTCCAAAGAGGGTGCAGCAATGGCGACTATCGACACCGAGAACCTTGCAAAGGGGCTGCAGCAGGTTGAAGCCTGCTGGCAGGCGTATACCTCGTCACAGCGACTTGTCGAGGGCCTTGAGGGGAGCGACCTGAGCAGTGCCATTGAAGCTGCCAACCGCGATTTCACCAGGTTTCAGAACCAGTGCCAGCTTTTTTATGCCGAAGTGCGCAAGAGGGCAGCGGATGCGGACAAGCTGGAGAGCGACATGGCGCTGTATCCCCATTACTTTCAGTGACGCCCTGATTGAACGTCGCGCTGTGCCCAGGTTCTGACAAGCAAAGGGTACAGCGAGGACGCTTTCATGAGCATCGAACGCAACATTGCCGCGCTTGAAGCCTGGTACGCCCAGTACGACGACATCAGTTACCGGCGCGCGTCACCGGATGCCTACCACCATGAACTGCTTCGCACAGCCGAGGCCCTGCGCGACGACGGTGCCATCGATTGGGACGACTGGTTGGCGCTCAAGGCGCTGGCCGCTGAGGCGCACATCCGCGCGCTGGAAGATGCCGTGCAGGCCCATGTGAGCGACCCGGACGCATGAAAGCGCTGAAGATTGCCACCTTCAACATCAATGGCATCCGCAGCCGTTTGCCGGCGCTGCTGGCCTGGCTGGAGCGGGAGCAACCTGACATCGCCTGCCTGCAGGAGCTGAAGGCGGCCGATCAGCAGTTCCCTCGTGCGGAGCTGGAGGCGGCAGGCTATGGCAGCCTTCATCATGGGCAACCGTCATGGAACGGCGTGGCCATTCTGGTGCGGGGCAGCGATCCGCACGAGGTTCGCCGCGGTTTGCCCGGCATGGAAGAGGACAGCCAGAGCCGCTATCTGGAAGCCGCTGCACACGGGGTGTTGGTCGCTTGTCTCTACCTGCCGAACGGCAACCCGCAGCCCGGGCCCAAGTTCGATTACAAGCTGCACTGGTTCGAATGCCTGATCCAGCATGCGCGCAGCCTCTATGAAAGTGGCCACCCCACGCTGCTGGCAGGGGATTTCAATGTCGTGCCCACCGACATGGATATCTACAACCCGCGTTCCTGGCTGAAGGACGCACTGCTGCAGCCCGAGTCGCGAGCGTGTTACCAACGACTGCTAGACCAGGGCTGGCTCGATGCCATACGCCATCTGTACCCGGACGAGCGTGTCTACACCTTCTGGGACTATTTCCGTAACCACTGGGCCCGCAATGCCGGGCTGCGAATCGATCACCTGTTGCTCAACCACGAGCTTGCGCCTTATTTGAAACGGGCGGGTGTCGATGCATGGGTGCGCAACGAGGCCAAGGCCAGCGACCATGCGCCCGTCTGGATCGAGCTGGGTACGCGTCGTGCTCGATCATAGTGAATGCAGCACATGAACGAGCGCCGGGCTAAGGCGTTCCGACAGTAGCCGACTTCAGATTGCATTCAGATTCGGCCCCGATAATTCCCTTCGTCGCACCTAGGCGGGGGAAACTTCATGACTCAGTCTCATCAATGGCACAGTTTGCTTCCGTTACCCATCGGTAGCCATGTCGATCATCAGGCGCATCTTTCTCTCAACCTCAGCGGCGATCAAGGGCGCGGCGAGCTGGAGCACTTCATACACGAGCGCTTTGCCAGCGTGCACCAGGCGGATGTGCAGCATTACCTGCCGGAACTGCTTGCCTTGCAGGGTAGCCACGGTCGCCTGATCGCGGCGGCAGGCATGCGACCTGCCAGCGAAGGGCCGCTCTTCCTTGAGCGGTATCTGGACGAGCCTCTGGAATCTGCTGTTTCACGGGTAACCGGTGCCTCGGCGGATCGCAACTGCATGGTAGAAGTAGGCAACCTGGCCTCGCTCAGCGCCGGCAGCGCTCGAATAATGATCATCGCCGTGACGTGGTTGCTGGCCATGCGCGGTTTGGAGTGGGTGGCATTCACGGGCGCCGCGACACTGTTCAACAGTTTCCGGCGACTGGGGCTGGTGCCCACTGTTCTGGCCTCAGCGGATCCTGCGCGCCTGCAGGGCCAAGTGGACCAATGGGGGACCTACTACGACCAGCGCCCCCAGGTATTTGCCGGCAACATAGGCTTTGGCTTCGATGCCCTGAAGCAGGCGGGCATGTTCGAGCGGCTTGGGTTTCCCATGTTAGCCCTGGAGACCGGCCATGCGGCATGAACTGACAGCCTTTCAGGCACTGTTGCGCCAACACGCCCTGGAACATCCTGACGCCGTGGCCGTCCAGGGAGATGCGCAGTGTTACACCTACCAGCAACTGCTCGACGAAGTCGAATCTCGCGCGGCCAGCCTGCGCAACCAACCTGCGGGAACCTTCGCCGTGGTGCTGGATAACGGGCCCGAAGCGCTATTCTGGGATCTGGCGGCGCTGTTCGCCGAACGCGCCAGTGTGACAGTGCCGCCGTTTTTCAGCGCAGCCCAGTTCCAGCACTGCTTGCAGCAAAGCGGAGTCACGGCGGTGGTGTGCGAGGCGCAGTGGGCTGATCAGCTCACTGCGCTTGGCTTTGACCGGCAGGCACCAGCTAATGTCTGGCTGCGTGACCGTGTTGTCGCCCCGGCGCTGCCTGAGGGCACTGCCAAGATCACTTACACCTCCGGTAGCACCGGTACGCCCAAAGGCGTGTGCCTGAGCGCTGAAACCATGCTGCGTGTGGCGCATGAGCTGGAGGCCGCCAGCCGCCCAGCCGAGCCGCAGCGATACCTGGCGGTACTGCCACTGGGCGTTTTGCTGGAAAACCTGGGCGTCTACGCCGCGCTCATGGCTGGCGCTTGTGTGCAGCTCTATCCACAGCAGCAGTTGGGGATGGGTGGGGCAAGCCAGGTCGACTTCAAGCGCCTGCTGGGCGCAATCGCCCTCAGTGGGGCGCAAAGCCTGATCCTTGTGCCGCAGTTGCTGATGGGGTTGGTGACAGCGATCGAGCGTGGGCTGATGCGGGTCGGCCCACTGCGTTTGGTGGCGGTAGGCGGTGCTCGGGTATCGCCAAGCCTGCTCGCGCGGGCCGAGGCGGTCGGTTTGCCGGTGTTCGAAGGTTACGGCTTGTCCGAGTGCGCCTCGGTAGTGGCGCTCAACCGCACAGGGGCTGTACGCCCGGGGAGCGTTGGCAAGCCGTTGCCGCATGTGCAGGTGCGCATCGCCGACGATGGCGAAGTCCTGGTGGCCGGCTCGATATTGCTGGGCTACCTGGGAGAGCCGCCTGTAACCGGGCAGTGGTGGGCAACAGGCGATGTAGGCCACCTCGATGAGGATGGCTACCTGTATCTGGATGGCCGCAAGAAGCACCAGTTCATTACCAGCTTCGGGCGCAACGTCAACCCGGAGTGGGTGGAAGCCGAGCTGAGCCAAAGTGGCGTGATCGCCCAGGCTTTCGTGCATGGCGAAGCCCTGCCAAACAACCTTGCCTTGCTCTGGCCACTGGATCCCGGCATCAGCGACGAGGCCATCGAACAGGCCGTACAGCAATGCAACGTGCGGTTGCCCGATTACGCCCGGGTGCATGCCTGGCGCCGTTTACCTGTGCCTCTGAGCACGCTTGACGAAACCCTGACTGCCAATGGCCGCCCGCGACGTGAGGCGATCTTGCAGCGTTACCACACCCTGTTATCCGACATCTCGTTGTGAGGTTCATAATGTCCTTTTTCGACACCCTGCAAGTACAAACCGCCCAAGAGCGTCAGGCGCTGTTCGCCGTACCGGTGATCCGCGAGGCCCTGGCCGGCCAGGTCAGCCTGGACAGCTACGTCGCGTTCCTGACTCAGGCTTATTACCATGTGCGCCATACCGTGCCGCTGATGATGGCCTGTGGGGCACGATTGCCGCTACGGCTGGAGTGGCTGCGCGGCGCGGTCTGCGAATACATCGAGGAGGAATACGGCCACGAGCAGTGGATCCTCAACGACATCAAAGCGTGCGGCGGTGACTGGGAGGCCGTGCGCGATGGCCAGCCGGTGCAATCCATCGAGCTGATGGTCGCCTACCTGTACGACCTGATCGCCCGCGGCAACCCGGTCGGGTTGTTCGGCATGGTCAACGTGCTCGAAGGCACCAGCATCGCCCTTGCCACCCAGGCGGCGGGCGTTATCCAGAACACATTGGCACTGCCTGACCAGGCGTTCAGCTACCTTAGCTCGCACGGTGCGCTCGATCAGGACCACATGGTGACTTACAAACAGTTGATGGACCGTCTCGACGATGCCGGTGACCAGCAGGCCGTCCTCCACGCGGCCAAGGTCGTCTACCGCTTGTATACCGAGATGTTCCAGGGCTTGCCGCGTGCCGGGCAGCAAGAGGTGCACCATGCGTTTGGCTGAGTCCGTGGTGATCCTCACCGGCGCCAGTGGGGGCATAGGCCTGGAACTGGCTGAACAGCTCTGCGCTGCCGGTGCCCAAGTGTTGGCGGTCAGCCGGCATATGGGCAAGCTGGCTGGCCTGATGAATCGGTACCCCGACCGGCTGCGCTGGCAGGAAGCCGACCTGCGCAGCCCGTCAGGGCGCGAACACGTCATCGAGCGGGCACGCGAGATGGGGGCTGTCAATGTGCTGATCAACGCGGCTGGCGTGAATCGCTTCGCTCTGCTCGACCAGCTGGATGAGCATGCGCTGGACGAGCTATTGGACATCAATCTGAAGGCGCCCTTGCAACTGACACGCGCCTGCCTGCCGTTGCTGCGCGCTCAGCCCAAGGCGTTGGTGGTCAATGTCGGGTCAACCTATGGCTCGATCGGCTACCCCGGCTACGCCACCTACTGCGCCAGCAAGTTTGCGCTGCGTGGTTTTTCGGAAGCGCTGCGCCGCGAGTTGGCCGATACCACGGTGAACGTGCTGTATGCCGCCCCCCGGGCGACCCGCACAACAATGAACAGCAGCGCTGCGACTGCGCTTAATCAAGCGCTGAAAGTTGGCATGGACGACCCTGCGGACGTCGCTCGTGCTGTGCTTCAGGCGGTGCAATCCGAGCGCACCGAGCTTTATCTGGGGTGGCCGGAAAAGCTCTTCGTGCGAATCAACGGCATGTTGCCGGGCATGGTCGACCGCGCACTGCGCAAGCAACTGCCTGTCATTCGCCGCTATATCGGTAGCCATTCCAAGGAGTCGAACCAATGAAGCGTCTGTTCATCGCCAGCTTGCTGGCATTCGCCCCCTTCACCTGGGCATTGGACCAGGCAGGCAGACAGCGCCTGAGCGATCTGCAGCAGCGCTGGGCGCAGATTCAGTACCAACAGCCCAAGGACACGCGTGCCGACGCCTTCGAAAAGCTGGCAGGCGATGCTGCAACGTTTGTTCATCAGTATCCCGGCACACCTGAACCCTTGATCTGGGAGGGCATCATCAACAGCAGTTGGGCGGGGGCGACGGGTGGCCTCGGTGCACTGGGCAAGGTCAAGGCGGCGAAAGCCAGCCTGGAGCAGGCCATGAAGCTGGACCCCAACGCCCTGCAGGGTTCGGCCTACACCAGCCTGGGCACGCTGTATGACCAGGTGCCCGGCTGGCCTATCGGTTTCGGTGATGCCGAGATGGCCGACAAGATGCTGCGCAAAGCCTTGCAGATCAACCCCAACGGTATCGACAGCAACTATTTCTGGGCCGATCATCTGTATCGGCAAAAGCGTTACCCTGAAGCTACCGCAGCCCTGCAGAAAGCCTTGCAGGCACCGCCCCGGCCGGGGCGTGAGTTGGCTGACCAGGGCCGGCGTGCCGATATCGATGCTTTACTCAAGGCCATCAAGGACAAACAGGACTGAACATGCGGCTGTTGCTGGTTGAGGATGACATCGCGCTGGGGGAAGGGATCTGCGACGGCTTGCGCCAGGAGGGCTACACCCTCGACTGGTTGCGCGACGGTGTCAGTGGCTTGCATGCGTTGCAGCACGAGACCTTCGACCTGGTGATCCTGGATCTTGGATTGCCCCGTATGGATGGCCTCGAGCTACTCAGGCGGTTACGCGCCGGCGGCGACAGTTTGCCGGTGCTGATCCTCACCGCACGGGATGCCCTCGATGATCGCATTGCCGGCCTGGATGCCGGCGCCGATGATTACCTGGTCAAGCCTTTCGACCTCAACGAGCTCAAGGCACGCTTGCGCGCCTTGCTGCGGCGCAGCGTCGGGCGCGCCAAGGTGCTGATCGAGCATGCCGGGGTCAGCCTGGACCCGACCACCCAACAAGTGCAATACAACGGCGTCGAGGTTGTGCTCACCCCCAAAGAGTATGTGCTGTTGCATGAGCTGCTGGCACAGCCCGGCAAGGTATTCACGCGTGAGCGCCTGACTCAGCTGCTGTATGGCTGGGATGAAGAGCCGGAGAGCAACACGCTGGAGGTGAACATCTACCACCTGCGCAAGAAGCTGTTCAACGGCCTGATTCGCACGGTGCGCGGCATTGGCTATCTGGTCGAGGTCAAGGCATGACCTCGCTTCGCCAGCGCACGCTGTGGCGCGTGATGCTCTTGCTGCTGCTCGGTACCGGCTTGCTCGCGCTCTATAACTACCACGACAGCAGCCACGAAATTAACGAGGTGTATGACGCGCACCTGGCCCAGAACGCGCGTTTGCTGCAAGGCGTCATGAGCATGCCGGTACAAGAGGGCTCGCGTGATGCGCTTTATCAGGCCTTCAATGACGCCTTGGGCAAAGCAGGGCGCCATCAGGTGGGGCACCCTTACGAAAGCAAACTGGCGTTCCAGGTCTGGGGGGAAGGCATGGCGTTGCTGGTGCATACACCCAGTGCGCCGCCAATCGACCCACCACCCACTGCTCCAGGGTTCTACGACTTTTCCAGTGGCGGTGAACAATGGCGCGGCTTCGTTTTGCCGGTGCCGGAAAAACACTGGCTTATCTGGGTGGGTGAACGTGATGATGTGCGCTACGACCTGATCGACCGCATCGTTCGCCACACGCTGTTCCCGTTCCTGCTTGGCAGCCTGGCGTTGGCACTGCTGGTGTGGGCTGCGATCGGCTGGGGGCTGAGGCCACTGCAGAACATGGCCAATGTCATCCGCAGACGCCATGCCGATTCGCTGGAGCCGCTGCAACTGGTACCGCTTCCCACTGAACTGGAGCCCATGCAGGCCGCCATCAATCGCTTGCTGGCGCAGATCGACGATCTGCTGCGGCGTGAACATCGCTTCATTGCCGATGCTGCCCACGAAATGCGTACGCCTCTGGCCGTACTGCGGCTGCACGCGCAGAACGCGCTGGCCGCCAGCAATGATGCCGAGCGCCAGAAAGCCCTGGGCTTTCTTGTGGGCGGGGTCGATCGGTTGACACGGGTGGTCAACCAGTTGCTGACATTGGCCCGCGTCGAGCCAAGACTGGGGCAGCGAGCCAGCACCCGGGTCGACCTGGCCGAGGTCGTCACCGAAACCCTGGCTGAACTGACCCCATGGATACTGGACCGTGGCCTGGAACCCTCGCTGGACATCGACGAAGGGGACCACCACCTGCAGATCGACGCCGGCGCGCTGGGCATTGCGCTACAGAACCTGGTGTCCAACGCGGTAGAACATTCACCGCCTGGGGGGCGGATAGCCGTGTCACTGAAGCGCCTGGACAGCAGCGTCGAACTGGTCGTCGAGGATGAAGGGACGGGTATCGATGAGGAGAGCCTTTCTCGTGTATTCGAGCGCTTTTATAGCCGCAATAGCCAAAATGGTGCTGGCCTTGGGCTCTCCATCGTCGCGACGATCATCGACCGCATGGGTGGGCAGGTACGTCTTGAAAACAGAGCCGCTGGCGGGCTGGCCGCTAGCTTGTCGTTTCCACTGTCCTGAATCACCTTTGCTTCAGATTGATCGCTGATTGACCCGCTCAGATAGCTGCTCGGCGCTTTCCTTGCGCTCCGAATAGCGATCCACCAGGAATGCCTGGCGGTCGCGTAGCAGGACGGTGAACTTTACCAGCTCCTCCATGACATCAACCACGCGATCGTAGTAGGGCGATGGCTTCATCCGCCCAGCATCGTCGAACTCCAGATAAGCCTTGGGTACCGAAGACTGGTTCGGGATGGTGAACATCCGCATCCAGCGGCCCAGCACGCGCAACTGGTTGACCACGTTGAACGACTGCGAGCCGCCGCACACCTGCATCACGGCCAGGGTCTTGCCTTGGGTGGGGCGCAATGCCCCCAGCGCCAAGGGAATCCAGTCAATCTGTGCCTTGAACACTGCAGACATCGCCCCATGGCGCTCCGGCGAGCACCACACCTGGCCTTCTGACCATTGCACCAGTTCACGCAGCTCCTGCACCTTGGGATGCTCCACGGGTACATCGTCAGGCAGCGGCAGGCCCGACGGGTCGAAGGTGCGGGTTTCGGCACCGAAGTGCTCCAGCAGACGCGCGGCTTCTTCTACCAGCAAGCGACTGAAGGAGCGTTCTCGGGTAGACCCGTACAGCAGCAGGATGCGAGGTTTGTGTTCGCAGGTCGGGGTTGCCGAAGGCGGCAGGTCGAACAGCGTGAGGTCGAGGTTAGGCAGTTGCTCGGACATGTTTTCTTCCTGTTCAAAGCGAGCCGATGCGATCCAGCGCGTGCTTGAGCTGCTCGCGGTCGAGGTGATCGAACGGCAGCGCGAAGAAGGCCTGGCAGCGAGATTCGATGCGGGCCAGTGTGGCCCGGAAAGCCGCATCGACCGTAGCTTCGTCACCCACGACATCGGACGGGTCTTCCAGCCCCCAATGTGACTTCAGCGCAGGGCCGAAATACACCGGGCAGGCTTCGCCTGCGGCCTTGTCGCAGACGGTGATGACGATGTCTGGCGGGGTGCCCTCGAACGCATCGTTGCCTTTGCTGCTCAGGCCCTCGGTCGAGATATTGGCCTGCTGCAACGTGCTCAGGCTGCGTGGCAACACCTGGCCCTTGGGGAAGCTGCCAGCGCTGACTGCCTCGAAACCGGGCGGTGCCAGGTGGTTGAACATTGCTTCGGAAAGGATGCTGCGGCAGCTGTTGGCCGTGCACATGAACAGGACTCGCATGGAGGGCTCCTCCGCTGGGGGGCGAACGTCAGAGGCTCAGGCGCAGTGCCAGAGCAGAAAGGGTGATCAGCAAAACCGGTACCGTGAGCAGCAGGCCGACCTTGAAGTAGTAACCCCAGGTGATGCGCATGCCTTTACGCGCCAGCACATGCAGCCAAAGCAGCGTGGCGAGGCTGCCGATCGGGGTGATCTTCGGGCCGAGGTCGCAGCCGATGACGTTGGCGTAGATCATCGCCTCACGTACCAGGCCCTCTGCGCCGCTGGCCTGGATCGACAATGCGCCGATCAGCACGCTGGGCATGTTGTTCATGACTGAGGACAGCAGTGCGGAGATCAACCCGGTGCCAATGGCCGCGCTCCACAGTCCCTGCCCGGCAAGCCAGTCCAGCAGCTGGGTGAGCATGTCGGTAAGGCCGGCGTTCTTCAGGCCGTACACCACCAGATACATGCCCAGAGAAAAGATCACCACCTGCCACGGCGCTTCCCGCAACACGCGACGGGTTGAGATGCGGTGACCGCGAGCGGCCACGGCAAAGAGGATTACGGCACAGACGGCGGCCACCGCACTGATCGGGATACCCAGAGGTTCCAGTGCGAACAGGCCTGCAAGCAACACCAGCAGCACCCACCAACCGACTTTGAAGGTGGCGTGGTCGTGAATTGCCTCGCTCGGCGCCTTCAGCGCATCGAGCGCGTACTGCTTGGGGATATCACGACGGAAGTACAGAAATAGCACCAGCAGGGTAGCCGCCACGCTGGCGATATTCACCGGCACCATCACCGATGCGTATTCGGCGAAGCCCAGGCCGAAGTAGTCGGCCGAAACGATGTTGACCAGGTTGGAGACCACCAGCGGCAGGCTTGCCGTGTCGGCAATGAAGCCTGCTGCCATGACAAAGGCCAGTGTCGCTGCAGGCGAAAAGCGCAGCGCGAGCAGCATCGACATGACGATGGGGGTGAGGATCAGCGCCGCACCGTCGTTGGCGAACAGGGCCGATACAGCGGCGCCGAGCAGTACGCAGAAGGCGAACAGGCGGTAGCCGCCGCCGTTTGCCCAGCGCGCTACATGCAATGCTGCCCATTCGAAGAAACCCGCCTCATCCAGCAGCAAGCTGATGATGATGACCGCGATGAACGTGGCGGTGGCGTTCCAGACAATGGCCCATACGGCAGGGATGTCATGCAGGGAAACTACGCCTGCAGCCAGGGCGATGAGGGCGCCTAGCGCGGCGCTCCAGCCAACCCCGAGCCCCTTGGGCTGCCAGATGACCAATATGAGGGTGAACACAAAGACAGCAATGGCGGGCAGCATGAATATCTCGCTTGGTGATGTTCAGCAGCAGACCGAATCACGAACGGGGCGACCGTCCATGTTCTTCAGCCGAAGGGCGTTGTCTGCCAGCCATTGCGAATTGGCCTGCAAGGTGACCTGCAGCATGTCGTGAACCCAGGAAGGCAGCTCCGGATTCAGGCGGTAATACACCCACTGGCCCTGACGGCGGTCCAGCAGCATGCCATTGCTGCGCAGCTGTGCCAGATGGCGACTGATCTTGGGCTGGCTGTCGTCCAGCGCGCACATCAGTTCGCAGACGCACAGTTCGCCCAGGCTGGCGATAAGCAGGGTCGCGCGAGCGCGGGTTTCGTCAGAGAGGCTCTTGAAGACATCGGGCGGAGTGATCATGGGTGCGCCTGAACATATGGAAAACCGAATATACGTATTACCATATGTTCAGGCAAGCATTCTTGGGCGTGGGCACATGCAGCCCGGCATGGCCATGGCCCCTCCGGTCGACAAAAGCAGGGTTTTGGCAGGCTTCAGGCCCTGATGGCAATGCAGGGTGTATAGTGCCTGCTCGGGTGACTGTCGTTCAGTGGCTCATAACCGAGATGCCAACATGTCCCAGACGTACCCCAACGCGGCCCAAAAAGCCCATGTGCGCATCTGCGAGCAGGTCGAGGCCTTCCTTCAGCATGGCGGCCGCATTCAGCAGGTAGCGATCGGTGTCACCGGTTACTCTGAAGGTGTTTCCAGGGCGCAGTGGAAAAAAGGGCGCACTGTAAAGCCTTGAGGATGCCGGCAGCCGCCGTGAAACGTTCCTTTCAGGTGATGGTTCACGGCTTGTGCATTCGCGAGGCGGAGTCCGGGGTGGTCATGAAAGCTGAGCCTTGCCTCGGAACCGGAACGCGATCAGAAACCTTCCAGAACAATCTTGCCGCGTGCTTTCCCGCTCTCGATCAAGGCGTGAGCGCGTTTGAGGTGCTCGGCGTTGATGGTGCCGTAGTGCTCGCCGAGGGTGGTCTTGAGCACCCCATCATCGACCAGCTGTGAAATGCGATCGAGTAGTTGATGCTGCTTGATCATGTCCTCGGTCTGGTACAGCGAACGGGTGAACATGAGCTCCCAGTGCAGGGAAAGGGATTTGCGCTTGAGCGGCATGACATCCAGTTGTGCCGGGTCGTCGATCAGCGCGAGCTTGCCTTGTGGACGAAGCACTTCTACCAGTTGGGGGAGGTAGGTGTCGGTATGGGTCAGGCTGATCACATGATCGACCGGGTTCAACTTGAGCGCTTCCAGTTGATGGGGGATCGGTTTGGTGTGATCGATGACATGATGCGCCCCCAGTTCCTTGACCCAGGCCTGGGTTTCAGGCCTTGAAGCGGTGCCGATGACAACCAGCTGTGTGAGTTTGCTGGCGAGCTGGACCAAGATCGAGCCCACCCCGCCGGCGGCTCCGATCACCAGAAGGCTTTGGCCCTGGCCCCCGTTTTCTTCAACACCCAGGCGGTCGAACAGCAGCTCCCATGCGGTGATGGAGGTGAGGGGCAGGGCTGCGGCACTGGCGTTGTCCAGGCTGCGGGGCTTGTGTCCGACGATACGCTCGTCCACCACATGGCGCTCGCTGTAGCTGCCAGCACGGTCGATGGCACCGGCGTAGAAAACCTCATCGCCAGGTTGGAACAGCGTGACTTCTGGCCCAACTTCGCGAACAACGCCAACCGCATCCCAGCCGAGAACCTGTGGTTGCTCACCGCCGCGGCTCGCGCGGATTTTCGTGTCGACCGGGTTGACAGCAATGGCCTTTACCTCGACCAGCAGATCCCGGGCTCCCGTCTTGGGTTCGGGCAACTGCGCGTCATACAACGACTGCGGGTCCTGGATCGGCAAACCGGGTTGGGTGTAAACGACAGCCTTCATTGGCGCAACCTCTTGGGTAGGGGAAAAGTGAGCTCAGGCTAGTCGTTTCGATTAAGGCGATAAACTGGCCAAATAGCGCAAGACTTTCTCTCCTTCAGTGAAAATGGTGTGAGGCGCTCGTTACCAAGCGTAAGCGCCTCACGCGCAACCGTCAGCTGGCGCTGTACCGCGGTGCAAGCTGGTTGCTGGATAATTGGCCGAACAAGGCCTGGCGGGCAGCTTCGTATTGGTCGAAGGCTTGCAGATCTTGCATTGACGGCAAGGAGATCAGCACCCCGTTGTCGAAGTCCTGCAGCGCACCGTCCACCAAGTCCTGGGCCGACATCACGATGCCGGGGTCGAGGTTTTCGACCGGTAAGCCGCCGATTTGCCAGAAGTCAGTGGCGGTAGCCCCGGGCAGTACCGCCTGCACCTGCACCCCCTTGCCTGCCAGCTCCTTGTTCAAGGACTGGGTGAACGCAGTGACGTACGCCTTGCTGCCGCCGTAGACGCCGTTGAGCAGTTCTGGCGCCAGGCTGACGATGGACGAGATATTGATGATCGCCCCCCGCTCACGCGCCACAAAGCCAGGTACAGCCGCATAGGTCAGGCGGGTGAGGGCGGTCACGTTCAGGCTGATCATTTCGGCCATGCGCTCGACATCGCTTTCCAGCAGGCTGGTATGGGTGCCGATGCCGGCGTTGTTCACCAGCATGCTGATGCTGGCATCTTCGCGCAGTTTGCGTTCTACCTTGGCAAGGTCATCTGTATTGGCCAGGTCGGCCGGGAACACTTCCACATTCTGCCGGGTTTCGGTAGTGAGCCGGCCCGCCAATGCGTTGAGGCGTTCCCGGTTGCGGGCCACCAGTACCAAGTCATAACCGCGGCGTGCCAACTGCTCTGCGTAGAGCGAACCGATGCCGGTGGAAGCGCCGGTGACAAGCGCGGTGCCTTTGAATGCCTGTGCCATGGTGATACTCC
Organism: Pseudomonas sp. BP6; assembly: GCF_017875935.1. NCBI lineage: Bacteria > Pseudomonadati > Pseudomonadota > Gammaproteobacteria > Pseudomonadales > Pseudomonadaceae > Pseudomonas > Pseudomonas sp. BP6. The sequence continues at coordinate 2,799,915 of NZ_JAGINI010000001.1, read as the reverse complement.
GTTGCTTTGAGTGGGTGGAGCCATGATGCAGAAGATGGTTATTGTCTTAAAGGACGTATATGGTAGTGTTTCAGGACATTGCTCAGTGAGGTTCAACCATGCACCGGGTCGGCTATTTGTTAACCGAAGGCTTTCAGATCATGTCCCTGGCAACGCAAACCGTGTTCGAGTTTGCCAACATCGTCGCCGGCAAAGCGGTTTACAGGCTCGAGAACTTCTCTGTCGGTGGCGGTACGGTGCGCTCCTCGCTGGGGATGTCTGTCGAGACGCTGCCTTTGGCCGCCCCTGGCCTGGCCGACACCTGGATGGTGACGGGTACGCTGACGCCGTTGACGCCGCCCGGTGAAGAGGTGCTGGCCAGCGTGCGGGGCTTCGTCGACGCTGCGCGGCGCACTGCGGGCCTTTGCACCGGCTGTTTCGTACTGGCGCAGGCCGGGGTGCTGGATGGGCGGCGTGCTACAACCCACTGGGCCTACGCGAACAAGTTGCGTGAGTTGCACCCGAAAATCGACGTCGAGGAAGACCGGATCTTCATCGTCGATGGGTCGATATGGACGTCCGCCGGGATGACCGCCGCCCTGGACATGGCCCTGGGCATGGTGGAAAAGGATCTGGGCAACGAGATAGCCAGGTCGGTGGCGCACAAGATGGTCATGCATCAACGCCGTTCTGGTGGGCAGTCGCAACATTCCGAGTTATTGTCGCTGTCGCCCAGGACTGACCGTATCCAGAGCGCGCTGGATTACGCGCGCGGCCACCTCAGCCGCCCATTGAGCGTGGAGGAGCTGGCTCAGGTGGCGCACCTGAGCCCGCGGCAGTTCACCCGTGTATTCACTGCCGAGACCGGGCAATCACCCGCCAAGGCCATCGAGGGCCTGCGGCTCGAGGCTGCCCGGCTGATGATCGAGCAGAGCCGGCACAGCCTGGAGGTGGTGGCCAAGGAAACCGGGTTCAGGGACCGCCGGCACATGCGCGAGGTGTTCATCCGTGGGTTTGGCGTCCCTCCTCAGGCGGTGCGAAGGGATGCTCGGCAAGTGTGACCTGCGCTTTCGTTGAAGCGCTTTTATTCTTGCGCCATCCCCTCAGGTTCATGACGCACAACACAAGCTGCAGCACAATCAAAGCCCAGGCCTGGGCATGCCACCCCCAGACTGACCACAGTATGTTGCTGGCGATAAAACAGCAGAAGCCCACCATGCGCCGTCCTGGGCGGTGCGACCCGATGCACCAGGCTGCCACCACTGTGACCACCATGGCCGGCCACTCCAGCAAGTCGATCCAGCTCTCCATCGAAGCGAGTCCCCAACATTAACCCATGGCACCAGGGCGGGTCGATCGTGCCCGACCTGGCCTGGCGCCTTTGATTCACGCGGCCCGTTGCTCACCCTTCAGCAGTTTTTTCTGGGCTTGCATGGCGAGCCCCAGCTCTTCCAGTTGGTCTTTTCCGAGCAGTTTTTTCGCGGTGGGGAAGAGCTCTTCTTCCTCTTCCTCGATGTGGCACCGAGGCCCGCGTCAGCAGGCCCCGGCAGCACTTTCACAGAATAGGTTTGCCCCCTGTCACGGCGTAGCGCGAACCCGAGATGTAGCTGGCTTCATCGGACCCCAGCAAGACATAGATTGGCGCCACCTCCACAGGTTGACCCGGCCGCCCCATCGGGTAACCGGAACCGAAATTTCTCACCGCCTCATCAGGCATGGTGGCCGGTATCAGCGGTGTCCAGATCGGGCCGGGCGCGACGCTATTGACGCGAATGCCCTGCTTGCCCAGCAATTGCGCAAGGCCTGCAGTGAAATTGGCAATGGCCCCTTTGGTGGCCGCATAGGCCAACAAGCTGGGTGACGGGTCGTCAGAGTTGACCGAGCTGGTGTTGATGATCGAGCCGCCTTTTGGCATCGAGGGCAAAGCGCGTTGGCAGATGCGGAAAATGGCGGTGATGTTGGTATCGAAGGTCTTTACCCATTCATCGTCGTCAATGTCGTCCAGGCTTTCATGGGCCATCTGGAACGCGGCATTGTTGACCAGGATATCGATGCGACCAAACTGCGCCACGGTCTTGTCGACGATGTCATGGCAATGCTGTTTCTGTGCCAGGTCGCCGGGCAGCAGCAGGCACTGGCGGCCAGCAGCCTTGACCCAGCGCGCGGTTTCCTGCGCATCTTCGTGTTCATTCAGATAGGCAATGGCTACGTCAGCGCCTTCCCGGGCATAGGCAATCGCTACCGCACGGCCGATGCCGCTGTCAGCACCGGTTATCAAGGCGATCTTGCCTTCGAGGCGATTGTTGCCGGTGTAGCTCTGCTCGCCACAGTCCGGATACGGCTCCATCTTGCGCTGGGAACCTGGAACGCTTTGCGGTTGGGAGGCGAATGGAGGGGTAGGGTAGTCGCTCATGCTGGAAGCTCCTGCAGGTTGAAACGCTCATTTCCGTTCGAAAGGCGCGCCAAGGCAGTGTTGAAGTGGATCTTCGTGCTGAGCGACGAGCGGTTGATGCACCCACTTCCAATGAATTTTTACCAACCGCCTGGCTCTACCGCTGACGGGGCTTGCTGGCATGGGTGAGGCCCATGTTATGAAGGAGCCTGCAGTGCCTCGAATCATCACGCCTTCCACGCCGGAGCATGAGATCGACCAGACGAGCGAGAGGATGTTCGGTACGCCCAAAGAGCGACTGGATTTCTATCGACGCGAAATTCAGTATGAGACCACCATCCTGGCCAACCGCACTGACGCTTATCTTGCTGCCCAGTCGTTCCTGGTGATTGCCTATGTGTCATCGATGGGCAACCTGAACCCAGGCTGGGGCGAGATGTTCACCTTGATGGTGCCGGCTTTTCTCGCACTGCTCGGTGTGCTCAGTACACTGAATGCCTGGCCTGGCATCCGCGCGGCCTTCCGGATTATCGAGCACTGGCAGATGAAGCAGAGCCACCTGCTGCGCAGCGAGCCGATGATGGGCCTGGCCTATGACGAGTCGCCGCTGTTCTGCGAGGCCGAAACCTCTCAGGCAGGGCACCGTAAATCGCTGCTGTTTTCCTTGCGCACGCCCTGGATTTTCCTGTGCTTCTGGGTTTTGCTGGGCAGCTATTCGGTTTTCATCCAGCTGGCGTGACCAGCGCGTGCTGGTCGGTGCCATGGGCGACCAGCACGCGCTGAAGAGCATCAGGCTTAGCCTGCCAATGCCTTGATCAACTGCTCATTGAAAGCGGGGATGTCATCCGGCTGGCGGCTGGTGATGAGGTTGCCATCGACCACCACTGGTTCATCCACCCACGTACCGCCAGCGTTGCGAATGTCATCTTGCAAGGTCTTGTAGCTGGTCATCCGCTTACCGTTGGCCAGCCCGCTCGATATCAGCAGCCACGCGCCGTGACAGATGACCGCCAGCGGCTTGCCGGCCGCATCATGGCTTTTTAGCAGCTTCTGCGCGCCGGGCATCAAGCGAATCGTGTCCGAGTTCTGTACACCGCCAGGCAGCACCAGGGCATCGTAGAGGTCAAGCTGTGCACTGTCGAAAGTCGCATCCACGCTGAACCCGTCGGCGGGTTCGTCATGGTTCCAGCCACGTACCGTGCCTTCTTTCTCGCTCAGGATATCGACCACCGCGCCGCTGTTCTCCAAGGCGTCACGCGGGCCGGTCAGTTCCACCTGTTCAAAGCCATCGGTGACCAAAAAGGCCACACGCTTGCCGTTCAATTGTGCACTCATCATTCTCTCCTCGTGCTGATAGGCCTTTCATAAGGGCCTGCAAACAGCGAGCAAAGTTCCTGCTCGATGCCTGGCGGTATGGGGAGAACCTGCTAACGGTTGCGCATGGTATCCAATGCAGGCGACCAGACCGTATGACCGCAACGTGAACACGCCAGGGTGTCGTGAGGCTCATGGTAGGCCGGAAAACCACAGCTCACACAGCAATGCAACCCGGCGCCAGGCGGTGATCTGTACTCTGGGCGATGCTCGAACGGCAGCACTGAGAGGCCGGGGCGTGTGTCTTGCTGGTCGTAGAAATACAAGCTGAGGTCGCCATCGGTTTCCAGAAGGCCCAGCCGAACCTGGCCCAGATGCTCGACACCTTGTTGGCGTAGCTCCATGAACAGCTCATTCGGTGAAATGTTCAGGTGACGCAGCGAATGGATTTCGTACATGCCATCTTTTACTACCGTGACCGGCAACCCGTCGATCCAGGCCTCGCAGGTTCTGTTTCGCCTCATGAGGTAGACCGTTCCTCGATAAAGCATGAACAGGGTGAGGAAAACCACGGCCACCGGAAGCAGCGGTACATCTTCGTAAAAGGTCACATCGCCGGCAGCAGAGCCCAGCGTGAGAATGACCACGAGCTCGAACCGGGACAGCTGTCTGATACCGCGCCGGCCACTGAACTTCAGAAAAAAGAACACGGCCAGGAAAGCCGCTGAAACACGCACGGCAACTTCCAGCAGAAAGGTAAAAGGGAAGTTGCCTAACAGCATCCGTTGCAGATCAAACGAAACCATTCGTTCCACCCTTCCTTCTGCCGTTTTCAGATAAAGGGTTGACCGTTCTCGCGCATGCCTGGTTCATCAACTTGGCCGGGCGCTCTCCGTGCTCGTCACCAAGGAATCGGCATGCCATCCCACGCCCAGAACGTTCCGCTCTGCGCCGGGCCATGACGGCTCACAAGCGCCAGGATGCAGGTGGCGGCAAACGCGGGCGAGAACAGCTTGTCCGGCGCCACGTTGCCCTGAAAGGGGCGGGAAAGCTGGGTGTCGGTGGTTCCGGGATGCAATGCAAGTACCGTTGAAGCGTGGTTCAGTCGCTTCAGCTCGATGCTTGCAGTGCGCAGAAGCTGGTTGAGCGCGGCTTTGCTGGCACGGTAGCTGTACCAGCCACCCAGATGATTGTCGCCGATCGACCCGACTCGCGCAGACAAGGCGACGAAGGCCATCGGTTGCCGACGCAGCAGCGGCAGCAAATGCTTGAGCAGCAGAACAGGGGCGAAACAGTTGGTTGTGAAACTACTCAGCAACCCCGCCATATCAAGCTGGGTCAGCGCTTTTTCAGCCCGTGCCGGGCCTTCTTGCAGCACGCCAAGCGTGCTGAAGACCAGGTTCAGCTGGTCGCAGCAGGCGCCCACCTGCGCAGCCAGTGTTTGCAGTGCCTGCTCGGATCGGGCGTCGCAGTCGAGGCGAACCAACCGTCGTCCGTGCTCTGTGAACAAGGTACCCAGCGCAGGGCTGGTGGTGGCTCGTCGCGAAACGGCGAACACCAGCCCGATGTCATCGCGCGCCAGCAACTGCGTGCACAATGCCAGGCCAATCCCTTCACTGGCCCCGCAGACCAGCACGTTGGCGGGTGTGTGAAGGTCGTTGATCAGGCTCATCGGAGTGTCCTCTTGGCTGGGCGCTGGCGCCTCGTCCTGTGATGCCCGCCAACGTTCTTGCACCTGGCAGGGGTGAGCTCACAGCAGGATATAGTCACTGTACTGCCGTAAGCCGGCATGGGGCCCTTCGATCAAGTGCACGTAACGGTCGTTCACCCAGTCGATCGGCAGGCAATCGTCGACGTCCAGTACCGCGTCGGTATGCGGCTTGAGCCAGTCTGCCTGCAGGCGCTGTTTGCCCAGTTGCCTGGCCTCGGCCTTGTCCTTCGCCATCACCAGCAGGTAGCGGTGTGCCTCGCCAAACACCCCGGGCTCGTAGCCGCCAAGGTTGATGAAGAACAGCCTGGGATCGTGTGGGCCAGGCGCTACCTGGCTGAACGCGACGCGGTAGCGGTCAATACCGTCGACTTCCATCCACGCGTCGATGTGCAGGCCCGTTCGGCTCCCGAACCAGGCTTGGCGCAGACATGGGTAGGCCTGTTCAAGTGAGTCCGCCTGCGCGAACACCACGTCGTGGACCTCGATATTCGCCCGTGGGTGGCGTCCACCGAGCATGACGACGTACAGCATGAGCAATTCCTTCTATCTCGACTTTCATGGGTGTTCGATAACGGGGCGCGAGGCTTGCAGAAATATGCATGCTCGGCATTGAAATCTATACATGCCCCAGCGAATATGTGTACAAGAGTCTACTATTGTATAATATTTCCCGAAGTGCTCGAGGTCAGAATGGCGCACCCCGCACGTTGGACCTGTTTGTGCCTGCTGCTAGCCGCCATGTCGTCGGCGGCAGACTGGCGAGCGGAGCTGCCTGCGGCGCAACGGCTGGGCGCCGGTGATTTCACCTGGTTCGGCCTGCGGCTGTATACCGCCCGGTTGTGGGCAGTTGGCCCGGTTCAGGACTGGAACCAGCCGTTCGCCCTTGAGCTGCTCTATCACCGGTCATTGTCCAGGGACACGCTGGTCAAGGCCAGCCTCAAGGAAATGCAACGCCTGGATGGCGGCAGCATGACGGCGCAGCAGCGCGCGGCATGGACCAGGGCGATAGAGCAGGCATTCGTGGACGTGAGCCCTGGCATGCGCATCACGGGCCTGTACCTGCCGGGGCAGGGTTGCCGCTTCTACGTCGACGGCAAACTGAGCCACGCGATCGATGATCCGGTGTTCGCCCGGGCCTTCTTCGCCATCTGGCTCGACCCGCGGGCCAGAGACCCCCAATTGCGTCAGCGGCTGCTTGGGCTGGCTGGCAATGACCGAGGAGCCTGAACATGTACAAAGCGCTGTTGCTGGCTGCCTGCCTGCTTCTGGGCAGTTGTGGCAATGTCGGTATTGAGCACTATGCCCAGGAGCAGCCGAAGCTGGACCTGGCGGCGTTCTTCTCGCGCCCGGTTCAGGCGTGGGGGATGTTCCAGAAGCGTTCCGGTGAGGTGGTCAAGCGCTTCCATGTGCGCATCGACAGCCGACGCGAAGGTGAACGACTGATCCTCGACGAGCATTTCCTCTATAGCGATGGCACACGCCAGCAGCGTACCTGGACGCTGGTGCCGGACGGCCCCGGGCGCTGGCGGGGAACAGCGGGGGACGTGATCGGCGAGGCGCGCGGGGAAGTGGCGGGCAACGCGCTGCGATGGCGTTACCAACTGGATCTGCCAGTCGACGGGCGGCACTGGCAGGTAGACCTGGACGACTGGATGTACCTCATGGATGACGACACCCTGATCAACCGCTCGAGCATGAGCAAACTGGGCGTGGAGATTGGCCAGATCACCTTGTTCTTCCGCCGCCTGCCAGAGGGCACACCATGAACCTGAACGCGCTGACCCAGCTGGTTTCGACCGGCGAAGCCAAGGAACTTGAACTGCTGTCGCTGGAGGGGGGCTTCTACCTCCTGCGCGCCCTGACCGACGCCGGCCCTGTGACATTGAGCGATGCCCAGGGGCAGCCCGTGCGCGTGCGCTCCACGACCGAACTGCGGCAGTTGCTGGCCGACCTGCCGCCGGTGCCGTGCATGCTGGTGCAGCAGGTGGTGCACGATGAGATGTGCGGGCAACGTGACGGTCCCATCGCGCCGCTGCGCGTACCGGTAACGCTCACCAGCCAGTGGTAGTCCGGACGATGCGCCTGGGCCTGGTGCTGGGTGACCAACTGTCGTTCGACCTGGCAAGTCTGGCGTCCCTGGACCCTGCTCGCGATGCGGTCCTGATGGCGGAAGTGGAGGGGGAGGCCCGATACGTACCGCATCATCCGCTGAAGATCGTTCTCATCTTCAGCGCCATGCGCCATTTTGCCCAGGCCCTGCGTGAACGGGGATGGCAGGTGCACTATGTCAAGCTGGACGCCGAGGGTAACAGCGGCAGCATCGTGGGTGAGTTGCGTCGATGGCAACAAACCTTGGGCGCCACCCACATCCACCTGACCGAGTGCGGGGAGTGGCGCCTGGAGCAGGCCTTGCGTGATGCTGCGCTGCCGCTTGTGTGGTTTCGCGACACGCGTTTTCTGTGCTCCCGTGAAGCCTTCGGGCGCTGGGCTACAGAACGTCGCCAGCTGCGTATGGAGCACTTCTACCGTGGCATGCGCAAGCGAACCGGCCTGCTCATGGAGCCTGACGGCAGCCCAGCAGGCGGGGCCTGGAATTTCGATGGCGACAATCGCAAGCCATTGCCACGGCAGCTGCGTGGCCCGTTCGCTGCGCATTTCGCGCCAGACGACATCACGGCAGCGGTGGTGGCCTTGGTGCGCCAGCGCTTCAGCGATCACTACGGGGGCGTCGACGGTTTCGACTACCCCGTGACCCACGCCGAGGCACAACAGCTCTGGCAGCATTTTCTGGATTTCGGCCTGGCGGCTTTTGGGGACTACCAAGACGCGATGGCCGAAGGTGAGCCGTACCTGTTTCATGCGCGCATCAGTGCGGCGCTCAACATCGGCCTTCTGGATGTGCGTCGTCTGTGCGACGACGTCGACAAAGCCTGGCGCGAGGGGCGTGTGCCGCTCAATGCAGCTGAAGGCTTCATTCGCCAGCTGATCGGCTGGCGTGAGTATGTGCGCGGCATCTATTGGCAGCGCATGCCGGCGTATGCCGGGCTCAATCACCTGAACAACGACCGGGCGCTGCCAGCGTTCTACTGGACCGGGCGCACCCGCATGCGCTGCATGGCGCAAGCCATCGGGCAGACCCTGCGGTTGGGCTACGCTCACCATATTCAGCGGTTGATGGTTACCGGCAACTTCGCCTTGCTGGCCGGTATCGTGCCAACCGCGATTTGTGAGTGGTACCTGGCGGTCTACATGGATGCCTTCGAGTGGGTCGAACTGCCCAACACGCTTGGCATGGTGATGCACGCCGACGGCGGCTACCTGGGGTCCAAGCCCTACTGCGCCAGTGGTCGTTATATCCAGCGCATGTCCGACCATTGCAAGGCTTGCAGTTACAGGGTTGACCAGGTGACCGAAGAGGATGCCTGCCCATTCAATGCCTTGTATTGGCATTTTCTCATTCGCCATCGCCCCCAGCTCTCGGCTAACCCGCGCCTGGCCCTGGTCTATCGCAGCCTCGATGGCATGCCCCCTGGTCGTCGCGATGCCGTGTGGCAGCGTGGCCAGTCACTACTGGCGCGGCTCGATGCGGGGCAGGCGTTATGAAAAAGAGCCTTCTGCCCAGCAAGGTTTGCGTGGTGTGTGGCCGGTCGTTCACCTGGCGCAAGCGCTGGGCACGCTGTTGGGAGCAGGTGCGCTACTGCTCCGAGCGATGTCGCCGGTCAGCGCCGCGCCGCGATGCGCGCCAGCAGGGGCAGGGCCAAAGCCCATATCGGCATCAGTAGCAGGCCGGTTTCCAGCGCGCCCAATGGCAAGGCGACACCTGCCAGCCTGGCGCCGCCTACATAGGCCAGAGGACCGCCAATCGCCCCCAGCAGTGCGCCGATTCGCCAGTGCCTGCCGGCCCATGCCAGGCTGTGACGCATCCCGCTGGCCAGCACCAACCACAGCAGCGCTAGCCACAGCGGCAGGGGCCAGGCGTCGAAACCGAACACCCCCAGTGCTCCCAGCACGCTGTCGAGCACGCAGCCGACAAAGGTGACGCGCAACAGCGCCTTGAGCTCGGCATTGATGTCCGGGCACAGGCGCAGGTGCACTGCCACGCCCGGAATCACCAGCAGCAACAGCAAGGGCCGCTCGGCGCCCAGCACGCAGACCCACCAGCCGGCTTGCAGCCAGAGGGCATTGCCGATCAGCCAGCGGCTGGGCATCAGGCACCGCCAGGCAAGGGCGCGCGGCGTGCCTGGGGGGCTGCCCAGAGCAGGTGCGCTACGCCGATGGTACGTTCCTCGAAACCGCCCTGGCAGTAGCAGAGGTAAAACTCCCACAGGCGCTGGAACATGTCGTCGTAGCCAAGGTCCGTCAGCGCAGTGCGTGCCTGACGCAGGTTTTCGCGCCAGTGTCGCAGGGTGTGGGCGTAGTCCAGGCCAAAATCTTCCATGTGCACAAGGTTCAGGCCAGTGTGCCGGCTGGCGGTGTCGAGCAACACGCTCAGCGAAGGCAGGGCGCCACCGGGGAAGATGTAGCGCTGGATAAAGTCGACCGAGCGCTGCGCCTGGGCATAGCGCTGGTCGCGGATGGTGATCGCCTGCAATAGCATCAGGCCTTCAGGCTTGAGCAGCGAAGCACATTGGCGGAAATACACCGGCAGGTAGCGATGGCCGACCGCTTCGATCATCTCGATCGAAACCAGTTTGTCGAACGTGCCTTGAAGGTCGCGGTAGTCTTCGCGGAGCACTTGCACGCGCTGCCCCAGCCCCAAGGCCTTGACGCGCTCCAGGGTATGGCTGTACTGCGCCTCGGAGAGCGTCGTGGTGGTGACCCTGCAGCCGTAACGGGTGGCTGCGTGGATAGCGAGGCTGCCCCAGCCGCTGCCAATTTCCAGCAGGTGATCGTCAGGGCTCAGCTCGAGCTTCTGGCAGATGCGCTCCAGCTTGTGCAATTGGGCCTGCTCCAGTGTTTGCCCAGGGTGTTCGAATTGCGCAGCCGAATACATCATGGTGGGGTCCAGCAGCCGCTCGAACAGGGTATTGCCCAGGTCGTAGTGCGCCAGAATGTTGCGCCGGGCACCGCGCTTGTCGTTGCGGTTGAGCCGGTGCAGCAGGCGCAGGGCAGGGCGGCCCAAGCGGGCCAGGCCACCCTCGAGCGCGTCGAGCACTTCAAGGTTGGCGACGAACAGGCGGGTCACCAGCGCCAGGTCGGGGCTGCGCCAATAGCCGTGAATGTAGGCTTCGCCAGCTCCGATCGAGCCATTGCCGGCGATCAGGCTCCAGGTGGCGTCATCGAGGATTTCCACCTCCGCCTGCAAGGGGCTTTCGGCATCACCGAAACTCCATTGCTGCCCGTGGCTGAGCAGGCGCAGGTGGCCGTGACGCAGCTTGCCCAACTGGGCGAGCACGGCGCTTCGTGCCAGCCCGCCGAGCAGGGGCGCAAGGCCTGCGAACTTGCTAACGCTCAGGGTGGGATTCGACATCATCAAGGTCCTCGCAAGGTTGGCCGAGCGCCAGGTCACCCTGGCAGGCGGTGTGGTCATGCACGGGCGTGCGTTTGAGCAACAGGCGGAGCGCTTGCCAGTAGATGGCCGAGACAGTGCGCAGGCTCATCCATGGGAAGTTCAGGACATACCGGCGCAGCGCTGCTCCATCCAGTGGCGTGCGGCGCAGGGCGAGGTCGGCCTCGAACACCTTTGTGCCGCCTTGCCAGTTCTGCATGTGAATGCGCACATGGTGCGCGTCCAGGAAAAAGCGCAGGCGATAGTCCATGTCCAGCGGCATGAACGGCGACACATGGAAGGCCTTGCCGACGCTGAAGGGCCTGGCAAGGTTGCCTTGCACCGGTAGCACGTAGTGAAAGCGTTCACGCCAGGGCGTGTTGCGCACTTCCATCAGGATCGCGGTCAGGCGCCCGTCGCGGTCATGGCAGAAATAGAAACTCACCGGGTTGAACGACAGCCCCCAGCACCGCAGTTGCGTGAGCAGCTGTACCCGGCCTTCGGGCATATGCCCCGTCGCCTGCCCGACCAGCAAGCGTGCAGCCTGGGCCAGCGATTCGCCTTGGCGGGTCTGGGCGGGCAGGTAGTCGGCTTCGCGCCAGCACAACGGCGCCAGGCGCCAGCGCCCCAGCCAGCGTGACAGGCCCATCAGCCAGGTTTGTTCGTCCAGGTCCAGGTAGAACATGCCGATCCGGTAGCGGAACGCGTGGGCCCGCGGCGTCAGCCGACGGTGGCTGATCCAGCCCAGGCAGAGGCTGCTGTTCACAGTTGCTCTCCGAAATGCGCGGCCACTTTCAGTGCGCTGACCACCCCGTCTTCATGAAAGCCATTGCCCCAGTAAGCGCCGCAGAAGTAACTGTGCTGTTGCCCCTGCAGTTGCTCCTGGCACGCTTGCGCGGCGGACGCGGCAACGCTGTACTGGGGATGGGCGTACTGGAAGCGGGCGATGACCTGCGCCGGGTCTATCAGTGCGGTCTGGTTGAGGCTCACGCAGAAAGTTGTCGGTGCCTGGATACCTTGCAGAATGTTCATGTTGTAGGTCAGCGCGGCGGGAGCCTGCTCGGGGCCGCCCAGGCGGTAGTTCCAGCTGGCCCAGGCGCGCTGGCGACGTGGCAGCAGCCGGGTATCGGTGTGCAGCACCACGTCGTTGCTGGCGTAACCGATGGCGCCGAGTACGGCGCGCTCCTGGTTGCTGGGACTTTCCAGCAGTGCCAGGGCCTGATCGCTGTGGCAGGCGAACACCACATTGTCGAAACGTTCGGTGCCGGCCGCGCTCACAAGGGTCACCCCACCTTCGTCGCGGCCGACCCGGTAAACCTTGCAGTTGAGGCGAATGCGCTCGGCGAACGGTCGGCACAGCGGCGCGACATAGCTGCGCGAGCCGCCTTTGATCACCCGCCACTGTGGGCGTTGGTTGACCGACAGCAAGCCGTGGTTGCGACAGAAGCGCACGAAGAACTCAAGCGGGAAGTGGAGCATGTCTGCGCGAGACATCGACCAGATCGCCGACCCCATCGGCACGATGTAATGATCGATGAAGCGCTGCCCATAGCGGTTCGCCTGAAGGTAGGCACCCAGCGTGGTGCTGGCATCGATACGCTGGCTTTCCAGGTCGGCCAGTGCCTGACGGTTGAAACGCAGAATGTCCCGGATCATCCCCCAGAACCCTGGGGACACCAGGTTGCTGCGTTGGGCGAACAGTGTGTTCAGGTCGTGGCCGTTATATTCCAGGCCCGTGATCGGGTCATGCACGGAAAAGCTCATCTCGGTCGGCTGCGAAGGGACCTTGAGCTGGTCGAGCAAGCGGATGAAGTGCGGGTACGTCCAGTCGTTGAAGACAATGAAACCGGTATCTATTGCATGGCGCTGACCTTTCCAGACCACATCAAGGGTGTGTGTGTGCCCCCCAATCCATTGCTCGGCCTCGAAAACCGTGACTTCGTGCTTGCGTGACAGCAAATGGGCGCAGGTCAACCCCGCGATGCCACTGCCGATGATTGCTATACGCATGGATCATCTTTCCTGTTCATGACGGGCAAGGCGTTGGCCCAGCGCCAGGCGCACGCGCGCGGGCAGCGCCCCGAGCAGGCGCAACACCAAGGTGAAAAGACCGGGGAAGTTGATTTCCAGGGGGCGGCGGGGCAGGCGCCTGGCGATATGCCGGGCGGCACGCTGCGCGGACCACAACTGTGGCATGGGGAAATCGTTGCGCCGGGTCAGTGGCGTGTCCACGAAGCCTGGGCTCACCAGGGTGACCGCGATGCCTTCGCGGGCCAGGTCGATTCGCTGTGACTCCACCAGATAGCGCACTGCGGCCTTGGACGCCCCATAGGCGCCAGCGCGGGGCAAGGCCAGCCAGGTTACCGAACTGCCCATCACCACCAGGTGGGGGCGTTTGCCTGCGCGAAGCAAGGGCAGTGCCGCCGCCAGGCAGTAGCTGACGCCCAGCAGGTTGGTGCGCATGACGCGCTCGACCAATGCCGGATCGAAATGCCCTGGCTCCAGGTATTCGCAGGTGCCGGCATTGAGAATGGCCATGTCCAGGCCTCCCCAGGCCTGCTCGATATGCGCAGCGATGCCGGCGACCTGCTCCGGGCTGTCAAGATCGCCAATGGCCAGCAATGCCTGCCCAGGAAACCGTTCGGCCAGCGGGGCAAGGCGGTCGGCGTTGCGCCCGCCCAAGGCCACCTGGTGGCCTTGCTCCAGGAGGACTTGCGCGAGCGCGGCACCGATACCGCTGCTGGCGCCGGTCAGCCAACAGCGGCTCATGCCAGCCTGCCTTTGAGCCAGCGGATCGCAGTGCCCATGACGGGAAGGTGCTCATAAAGCAGGGCGCCGGCGTCGAAATAGTCCTGGTGAAAATGCACACGGTCGCGCCAATGCAGGCAGCTGCAGCCTTGCAACGTGATCGGCTGGCCGCCGGCCAGGCGCGGGTGGCAAAACTGCAGTGTCCAACGCAGGTAGCCCTGCCCGGGCTTTACCTCGTCGGCGCTGGTGAAGGTGTAGCGGATATCGGTGGCGTTGGCGTACAACTGCTGGAAGTAGGCGCGCAGGGCCTGCAGCCCCTGTATCTGGTGCAGGGGGTCACGAAAGGTGACATCGTCGCTGTACAGTTTATCCAGCGTGTCGAGGCTAGCCCCATCGAGGCAGGCGAAGCGTTCGGCGAATTGCTGTAGGTACGCAGACATACTGGGCTCCAGGCAATCCTGTACAAAATTGAGTTGTTGTACAGGTATAACTGAAGCCTAAGCCTTTATCTATACAAGTCAACGGTCTTGTATAGGTTTTTTTGTCAGTGCTTGGCCTGGCCCTGCTTCCGACGCAATTCCGCCACTTCAGCCTCCAGCTCGCGAACCCTTTCCTCGGCGAATACTTGCGCTGTGACATCGCGCTGGATGCCGATGTAGTAGGTCAGCTGGTCCGCCTCGTTGTGCACCGGTGTGATGGACAGCTCATTCCAGAACAGGCTGCCGTCTTTGCGGTAGTTGCGCAGCACCTGGCAGCAGGGGCGGCCTTCGCGGATCGCCTCGCGGATAATTGCGATGCCCGGCTGGTCGTGATCCTCGCCCTGAAGGAAACGGCAGTCCTGATAGAGAATATCGTCAGCGCAGTAGCCGGTCAGGCGCTCGAAGGCCGGGTTGACGTAGATAAGGATGCTCTCATTGCCTTCCTGCTCGGCGACAACGATGCCATCGTTGGAATGTTCGACCATCAGTTGCAGGAGTTTTGCGTTGATCATGGGGCTCACCTACAGATATTTCGTATGCGATATGCGCCAAAGGCTTCCGGTGCAGAAGCTTTTGGCGCCGTTTGTTGCATGATGAACCAAGGAGGCTCGCCGCAGAAGGTGCATCTGGGTTTAGAATGTATCACCCCTTGAATGACACCTCGTTATGACCGACGCCACCCCACCCGAATTGCTACCCATGCGCGATGTGGTCAGCCTGACCGGCATCAATCCGGTGACCTTGCGTGCCTGGGAGCGGCGTCATGGGTTGATTCGCCCGCAGCGCACCGAGGGCGGCCATCGCTTGTACACCGCCCAGGATGTGCAGCGCATACGCGACATCTTGCGCTGGACCGCCAACGGCCTGCCCATCAGCAAGGTTGGCGACAGGCTCGCCGGCCAGCCTGAGGCGCCTGTGCAGCAGCCCTCGGCCTTTGACGACTGGCGCGCCGCCGTTGCGCGCGCTTCCAGGGCATTCGATGCGCAGGCGCTGGAAGCGATCCATGGACAGCTGTTCACACTTTTGCCAAAGGCCACGGTGCTGCGGGACGTGCTGATGCCGGTTTGGCATGACCTGGCTTCAGGCACTGCGCCAGGCCAGCGTAGCCAATGGTTGTTTCTCGATACGTTCTTGCGCGCCCGGCTGCTGCTGCGCTTGCAGATGAACCAGGCCGACGCCCCACGGGTACTGCTGGCAGGCACCGAGGGCCAAGCCGAATGCCAGGTGTTGTGCGCCGGGCTGCTGTTGAGCAGTGAGCAACAACGCATCGAAGTGCTCGGCTGCGGGCAGCCCCTGGAAGAGCTCCCGCTGCTGTGTGCGGCGATGCAGCCTGCGGCACTGGTGATCGCGCTGCAGCCACCGGTGAGCCCTGCTTTGGCCAAGCGCCTGCGCTCGCTGCAGATGGAAATTGCTTGTCCGCTGGCCTTGACAGGCGAGGGGCTGGCCGGTGTGCAGGCGGCCTTGCACGGGCTGCCGGTGTGCCTGCTGGACGAGCATGGTGCTGACGTCGCGCGCGTGCTTGACGCCTTGCTCCGAGGGGCGCTGGACCTTTGATCTCTGCCCTGCGCCCTGCCAAGGTGGTGAGGTGCACAGTTCCGTAACCGCGTCTACGCTCTCTAAGCGTCATTAAACCTACGCTGAACCGATACGGCGCATTGTTCAAAGGAGCTGGCAATGACTGTGTTCGTAAAAAGCTTCAGTACGCATCGTGCGGAACATGCGAAAGGGTGGATGCTTGCACCGGTTATCCTGTTGGCTCTCCACAGTAGCGACCTGTTAGCCGGAGGCATCTTCATCTATGAGGCCGGCCAGGAAAGCAACGGCTTGGCCAATGCTGGCTCGGCGGCGCTGGCCACCGACCCCAGCGTGCTGATGAGCAATCCCGCAGGTATCGCCCTGCTGCCTGGCACGCAGATCAGCGCCAACGCGCAGGTAATCCTTGGCGACCTGCGTTACTCACGCGACAGCAACAACCAGTTCGACGGCAACGAGGGCGGCAATGCCCTGCAATACCTGCCGGGCGCCAGCCTGTTCATCAGCCACCAGCTCGATGACCGCTCGGCCATCGGGTTCGGCATGTACGGTAATTTCGGCCTGGCACTGAACTACGACGATGACTGGGCAGGGCGATACTTCACCCAGGAAGCAGCAGTGATTGGTGTGTCTTTCCAACCCACCTTTGCTTACAAGTTCACCGATGACCTCACCGTCGGCGTCGGCCCGCGCATGATGCTCGGCTATTACCGCACCGAGGTGGCCATCAATAACAGCCTGCTGGGATTGGTCGAGCGCCCCGATGGCCAACTCGAATACAAGGACACCGATTTCGGCATTGGGGTGAACCTGGGCCTGCTCTACCAACTCGCCCCTCGCACGCGAATTGGCCTGGCCTACACCAGCAAGGTGAAACTGGAGTTTGAAGACAATCCGCACGTCAGCAACATCAACAATCCCCTCATCAATGCCGCCCTGAACCGCCTGGCGGTAGACACGCTGGAACTGGAGATGAATGTACCGCAGACCGCGACATTCAGTGTGGCCCACCAGTTGGACGAGCAGTGGACATTGCTGGGCAGCCTGGGTTGGCAGGACTGGAGCGAGTTCGGTGACATCGGAGTCGAGGTGGACGCCAATGCTGCCGGGGTCAGCCGCACGGTCGATCGCAAGTACAAGGACACCTGGCACGCTTCGGTGGGCGCCCAGTACCAGTCTACCCGCCAATTGCGCTGGAGCTTTGGGGTGGGCTATGACAGTTCGGCCGTGGATGACAAGGACCGGACCGTGGACAACCCGATGGGCGAGGTATGGCGCTTCGCAACCGGGGTGAACTATCAGATTGAAGAAGGACTGGACCTGCATCTGGCGTACACGCTGGTCTGGCTCGGCGACATGGACGTGGAGCAGACCAAAGCGCGTTCCGGCGACACGCTGTCAGGCCGTTTCGATAACGCTGCCCTGCACATCGTCGGAGGCGGTGCAACCTGGCGATTCTGAAGACGCTCATCCTTGGATAACCGCTCCAACGTGGAAGGAGAAGTTGCATGAAAAGTAAGTCTCTTATTGCAACCGTTTGTCTCGCATCGCTGTTACTGCATGGGTGCACGAGCAAATACGTGGAGCCTGATGAGTATTCCGGATTTCTGAAGGACTACAGCAAGCTCAAGGAAGACAAATCACCTTCGGGTGCCGAGGTCATGCGCTGGATCAAGCCTGGCATCAATGCCAACCAGTTTTCCAGCGTCTATGTCGAACCCAGCCAGTTTTACCCTAAACCGCAACCCACCGCGAAAATTCCGCAGCAAACCTTGCAAGGCATAACCCAATATTACGATCAGGCGTTGAAGAACCGATTTTCCACAGTCCTGCCGCTGGCGACGAGCCCTGGGCCTGGTGTACTGGTGGTGCGCCCGGCGATCACTGGGGTGAGCGCCAAAACCAAGGGGCTGCGCCCGTATGAGGTTATCCCGATCGCGTTGGTGGCCGCCGGCATCAGTACGGCTACAGGTATTCGCGACCAGGACACCAGCGTGGCCACGGAGGCCGCATTCATTGATGGAAGTACCAATGAGTTGGTGGCCGAAGTGGTACGTAAAGGTGCAGGCGCTGAACTGGACAACTCCTCGCAGATCATGCAGGCCAAGGACGCACGTGCTGTGCTCGATGGCTGGGCAAAGGATATGGTCAGTTCATTCCAGGCGCTGAAGAAATAGCCCGCATGTTCCCCTGTCGCGGAGGTGCGCCAAGGGAGCGGAATGTGATGCATGAATGCAATGCTTCAAGGGGGCCCCGATGAAAACGGTCATGCTCAAAATCAAACATGAATGCCTGAAAGTGCTTCCGCCCACCGTGTTTTTTTTCGTGATTCTGCACATCGTTGCGCTGATTCGCGCACTTATGATCAAGGGCTCAGGGGTGGAGCTGCCTGTCTCTGCCTCGGTGCTGATCGCCGCTCTGATATTGGGCAAGTCTGTGCTGGTTGCCGATATGCTGCCTTTCATCAACCGGTTTCCCGACAAGCCGCTAATCTGGAACGTTGTCTGGAAAACACTCATGTATGCAATGGTCGCGCTGATCGTTCATTACCTGGAACGTCTGTATGAGTACTGGAAAGAGGCTGAGGGCTTGCTCAATGCAAACGCGATGTTGTGGGCATCCATAAACTGGCCTCGCTTTTGGGCTGTTCAGATTTTGCTGATGACATTGATATTCATGTATTGCGTCATCGCAGAGTTGGCGCGCGTCATTGGCCGCGAGCGCCTTAAACGCATGTTCATCGGCCCGCTACCGTCAAAGCAATCCGAGATGTCGAATCACACGGGATAGCCGAATAGCCAGGCCGATCGCAACGAAGTGGCTTTCAGTTTAGGGGTAATACTATGTCGAAAAGAAATGGCTACCCGCTCTATCTACTTGCCTTGCTGGCACATACCGGACAAGGGCAAGCTGAAAACTCGGCAGAGCTTGCCAAGAAAGCGCTTAACCCAGTTGCGGCCATGTACAGCTTGCCGGTGCAATATAACTGGGACCAGAAAATAGGCCCGGACGGCAATGGCAAGCGCAGCCTGACAAACATTCAGCCCGTTCTGCCTTTCAGCCTGAATGAAGAGTGGAACCTGATTTCCCGAACTATCCTGCCCGTCATCGACCAACACGGCCTGGGGGGAGCAGCGGACACCTCTGGTGTGGGGGATGTGACCCAGAGCTTTTTCTTTTCACCGAAACAACCCACTGCCAGTGGCTGGATACTCGGTGCAGGGCCGGCGCTGCTGATACCAACAGGCAGCAACGACGTACTGAGCAGTGAACAATGGGGGCTCGGGCCGACCGCGGTAGCCTTGAAGCAATCCAACGGTTGGACGCACGGCATATTGGCCAATCATATCTGGGGGCTGGAGGGCAGCCCTGCGGATGGAAAGGAGAAGGTCAACCAGACCTTCTTGCAGCCGTTTCTTTCATACACCAATAGTACGTTGACCACCTTTGGTATCAACATTCACCGGATAATGGCCCGGACGGCTGGGGCTTTCGCTTTGCTGTGACGCTGCTGTTCCCCCGCTGAGCCGGACAGTAAGCCAATAATAACAAAGCGGATTTTCAGTTTGCGGCTATGATCAGTAACCAGTGGCCTGCAGGCCTGTCCGAGCGGTCATTGGCGAACAGTGGGTTTCGGCTCTGTATGAAGAGCCTTGATATTCGGTGATGCTGCGTTGAAAACAGCCTGACCTTCGTCCAAAGGCTTTTCATGCACCCTAGGCAACAGCCTAATTACGCAGTCGTCGCTACTTGGCATGCCAGAAGCCTCCTCCAAGGGGCGCTGATTCGTTTGACCACGGAGCTAAAGGATGGCGCGTCGCAACGAAGGCAATATGCTGGGTTTGTCGTTGAAGGCCTTGTGCTGTTTGGCTTTTTCGATCATTTGGCTGTTCGGTCCAGTTGGCATCGCGTTCTCCGCTGATGAGGCGGGTTCTGTGCCTACCCCCTCGATTGCGTCCGAGGGCTATGTGGAAACCGCTACCTGCCTTGGCTGTCACGTTACCCAGGCCAAGGCCTGGAAGGACTCGGATCACGGTTGGGCCATGCGTGATGCCACCGAGGCCAACGTGCTCGGCAACTTCCAGAATGCTCGCTTCGATGAGGCCGGGGTAACGGCGCGTTTCTTCCGCAGGCAGGGTGGCTTCTTCGTCAATACCGAAGGTGAGGATGGCCAACCGGCAGACTTTCAAATTCTCTACACCTTCGGCCACTATCCGCTGCAGCAGTACCTGGTTGCCTTGCCCAGAGGCCGCCTGCAGGCTTTGACCATCGCCTGGGACAGCAGAGCCAAGGGTGAGGGCGGGCAACGCTGGTTCTCGCTCTACCCAGGCCAACGCTTCGCGCCCGATGACCCCTTGCACTGGACCGGTCGCTACCAGAACTGGAACGGCATGTGCGCCGATTGCCATTCCACTCGCTTGATGAAGCATTACGACGATCGTCAGGACAGCTTCGCCTCCACCTGGAAAGAGCAGAACGTTGGCTGCCAGAGCTGTCATGGGCCTGGCAAGGCGCATGTCGATTGGGCGAATAAAACCAAACCAGCCGAGCAAGCCTATGCATCGGCCAAGGACATAGGCCTGGCCGTCGATTACAAGGCGCTGGGCAGTCAGGGCATGGTCGAGCAATGTGCGTTCTGCCACAGCCGGCGGCAGACCCTTGGCGTGGGTCAGCTACCCGGTCATCCGCAGCTTGACCAGAGCCTCCCGGCAACATTGCGCCGTGGCCTTTACCACGCCGATGGTCAGATCGACGGTGAGGTGTACGAGTACGGCTCGTTCACGCAAAGCAAAATGTACAATGCAGGGGTAGGCTGCACCGACTGCCACAATCCCCATACCACCAAGGTCAAGATCGAAGGCAACGGGCTGTGCCTGCAATGCCACAACGGCAATCCACCGGTTGCCCGCTTCGCCACCCTGCAGGCCAAGGACTACGATACACCCGCCCACCATCACCATGTCGCTGGCAGCCCTGGCGCTCAGTGTGTCAGTTGCCACATGCCGACCAAGACCTACATGGTCGTCGACCCCCGTCGCGACCACAGCTTGCGGATCCCACGTCCGGACCTCGCCAGCAAGGTCGACAGCCCCGATGCCTGCACCGCCTGTCACAAGGATCAGCAACCGGCCTGGGCGGCCAAGGCAATCGAGCAGTGGTTTGGCAAACCGCAGCGGCCGGTGTTGTTTGGCGAGGCGTTCCAGGCGGTGCGCGATGGCCAAGGTATCCCGTTGAGCCTTTTGAATACGGTGCTGGCAGACAAGACCAAGCCAACCATCGTCCGTGCCACGGCTGCCGAACAGATGGCCGACCTGGGCCCCCAGGCCCTCATCAGTCTGGGCTGGGCGTTGAAAGATCCGAGCCCCTTGGTGCGAGCCTACGCCACCTCTGGTTTCTCGAGCGTGCCACCAGAGCAGCGTCTCAAGCCGCTGTTGCCCCTGCTCGAAGACCCGTCCCTGGCGGTGCGCGATGAGGCAGTGCGGGCGCTCGCGGATGTGCCCACGGCGCAATTGCCAGCCCAGTCGATGGAGGCGTTCAGCACCGCGCTGGCGGACTATGAGGCGCGGCTGCGTGGCAATGCCGACCTGCCTGGCGGGCGTTTGAACCTGGCCGTCCTGTTGAGCCGCCAGGGGCGTCAGCAAGAAGCCATGGAACAGTACCGTCAGGCACTGCGCCTTGACCCATACTTTGTGCCGGCGCGGGTCAACCTGGCCAATCTCGCAACGGCCGAACATCAGCTCGATGAAGCGGAAAGGGTACTGCGTGCGGGCTTGGCGCTGGACAAGATATCGGCCCCCGACCACGGCAACCTGGCGTACATGCTGGCCCTGCTGCTGGTGGAGCGACGCCAGCCCGAAGAGGCCGTGGGACTGATGGAAACGGCAGCGGTCGCGCTGCCAGGCAATGCGCGCATTCGTTACAACCAAGGTTTGCTGCTGTCGCGCATGAACCGTCGGGATGAGGCCTTGGTGGCACTGGAGCAGGGCCTCAAGCAGGCGCCTGACAACGCCGACCTGCTTTACTCGTTGATCTACCTGCATGCCTTGGCCGGTGAACGCAGTGAAGCCTACGCCTATGTGCAAAGAATGCGCAAAGCGGCCCCTGACGATATACGCCTGCAAGGCATCGAGCCTTATTGGCAAAAGTACGAAAGCACAAACTGAAGCTGGCGAGGGCGCGGTGAGCGGCTAGATTTACCTCGTTGCCTTCAAGCAGTTGCGAACATCCGTGGGGCCTCTTGTCGATGCCCCGACTGACTAGGACCGGACAGTGGATATACGCGAGCAGATTGCTGAACTCGAAGCCCATGTGGCGCAGAGCGTGCTGGGCCAGGCCGACACCATTCGTCATGTGATTCTTGGCTTGCTGGCCAATGGTCACGTCTTGCTGGAAAGCCTGCCTGGGCTGGCCAAAACGCGTACGGTCAAGGCGTTGGCCACGCATCTGGAAGCCAGCATGCGGCGCATCCAGTTCACCCCCGACCTATTACCGTCGGACATCACCGGTGGCGAAATCCTCCAGCAGACCGCACAGGGCAACGAGATCAAGTTTCAGCCTGGGCCGCTGTTCGGCAACGTGATTCTCGCCGATGAGATCAACCGCGCCCCGGCCAAGGTTCAGGCAGCACTGCTTGAAGCCATGGAAGAACGCCAGATTACCGTAGCTGGGCAGAGCTACCCGATGTCGGGCCTGTTCATGGTGCTGGCGACCCAGAACCCCATCGAGCAAGAAGGTACCTACCCATTGCCCGAGGCGCAGATGGACCGGTTCCTGATGAAGCTGCAACTGGACTATCCCAAGGTGGAGGATGAAGCCCTGGTGCTACGGCTGGTGCGCAACGAGGAACAACAGGCAGGCCACCCGCACCAGGCGCCTGGGCGTCTGCCCCAGGAAGTGGTGTTCGCCGCCCGCAGCGCGATCGCGTGCATCGAAGTATCGCCCGCGATCGACCGCTACCTGATCGATCTGATCAACGGCACCCGCCACCCGGCAGAGCATGATCCGGACCTTGGGCGTTGGATCAAGATCGGCGCCAGCCCGCGTGGCGGTATCAGCCTGGATAGGGTGGCGCGCGCCCACGCGTGGCTGGCCGGGCAGGAGTACGTCACCCCGGACGATGTGCGTGCGGTCATCCATCCGGTGTTGCGCCACCGCTTGCAGCTCTCTTACGACGCCGTCGCCGATGGCATTGGGGCCGACCAGGTGATCGACCGGCTGCTGGACAAGGTCGCCATCCCAGCCTGAACGGAGCGAGCCCATGCAACCGACCCAGGATGGCTTCGTCTACGCTTCGCTGAGCCAGCTGATGGCGTTCGAGTACCGCGTGCGCGGTTTGAGCTTTCTGGCGCGTCAGCCCTTGGCGAGCATTCTGGCGGGCAACCATGCCTCACGCCTGCGTGGCCGTGGCTTGAGCTTCGACGAGCTGCGCCGTTACATACCTGGTGATGACCTGCGACACCTCGACTGGCGCGCCTCGTTACGCTATGGCAAGCCGTTCGTGCGCACGTTTACCGAGGAGCGCGACCGGCCGACGCTGCTGCTGGTCGATCAGCGCATGAACATGTACTTCGGCTCCAGGCGCAGTTTCAAGTCGGTCACCGCTGCCGAGCTTGCCGCGTTGTCGGCATGGATCGCCCTGCAGGCCGGTGATCGGGTGGGCGGGCTGGTGTTCGACGATCAGCAGGTGGTGCACATCAGGCCGCTGCGCAGCCGCGCACGGGTGCAGGCACTTTGCGCAGCAGTGGTGGGCAGCAACAATCGCCTCAGTGCGTCAGGGCCGGACAGCGAGCTGGAGGGGCAACTCGACAATGCGCTGCGCACTGTCCTCGGCCTGGCCGGGCATGATGCGCTGATTTGCATCATCAGTGACTTTGCCGGTGTGTCGGAGCAGACCTTGAAGCTGTTGCGCCAACTGAGCGCGCACAATGATGTGATCGCCATGCAGGTGTATGACCCCATTGCGCTGGATGTCCCTGACAAGGGGCGTCTGAGCGTGACGCAGGGTGAGGTACAGATCGACCTTGAGGTTGGGCGGCGCCAGGTGCACCGGCCGTTGGGCGACTTTTTCTCCGGGCGCCTGCAGGACGTGGCTCAGTTGCTGCGCCGCAGCCAGATACCCCTGATGATGATCAGTACCGGCGACGAGGTGCTGGGCCAGGTACAGCGTGAACTGGGGCGGCTTGGGGGAAGTGCCCGATGAGTGCCCGGCCGTCGCCTGCCGCCATCGACCAGCTCAAGGAGCTGCCGTTGCCGGTACCGCCGTTCAGTTACGCCCCGCACACCTGGGGCTGGGCGGTATTGCTGGTCTTTGTGGTGCTGGCAGGGCTCGCTTATACCGTGTATGCCTGGCGGCGCTGGCAGCGCAATCGCTATCGGCGTGAGGCGCTGTTGCGGCTCGACGCGCTGGCGGGGGCGCTGGCCAAGCCCGAGCAGCGTCTGGCGGCCCTGCGTGAAGTGCCGGAGCTGCTCAAGCGGGTAGCGCTTTCCATGCCCGATGCACCCGCGGTGCATAGCTTGTCGGGCGCGCAATGGCAGGTGTTTCTGCAGCAGCGGGCACGCTTTGCCTTGCCTGGGCAGTTCGCCGCGCAACTGCACACGCTGGCTTATGCGCCAGACCTGCAGGTGCAGGCGATCGGCGAACCAGAGCTGCGGACCCTGGTGAACACCTGCAGGCGCTGGATCGAGGCTCATCATGTGGCAGTTTGATTACCTGTGGGTGTTCTTGTTGCTGCCCTTGCCCTGGGTCGTCTACCGTTTCATGCGCCCTTATCACGAGGCGCGCAGCGCATTGCGGGTGCCGTTTTTCTTCGCCATGAGCCGTGCAGTGAACCAGTTGCCGGGCACCTCGCCACCCTCGGGCGGGCGCTGGCAAGTGCTCGTGAACCTGCTGGTATGGGGCCTTCTGGTGGCGGCCTGCGCGCGGCCCGTACTGGTGGAAAAGGCCATCGAGCGTGAGCAACCGATCCGCGACATGCTGCTGGCGATCGATATTTCGCAGTCCATGCAGGCCAGGGACTTTACGGACGCCAATGGCCGGCAAGTGGATCGGTTGAGCGCGGTGAAAGGGGTGGTCCGCGACTTCATCGCCCAGCGCAAGCAAGACCGCATCGGCTTGATCGTCTTCGGCACGGGCGCCTACCCACAGGCGCCCCTGACCCTCGATCATGCCAGCCTCTCGCTGCTGCTCGATGAAGTCGGTGTGGGGATGGCCGGGCCGAATACCGCCATAGGCGATGCCATTGGCCTTGCCATCAAACTGCTGGATCAGGCCAATGAGCAGGAAAAGGTGATGGTGCTACTGAGCGACGGCAACGACACCGGCAGCGCCATTACGCCTGAACACGCGGCAGCCTTGGCCATTGATCGGAGTATCGTGGTACATGCCATTGGTATCGGCGACCCCCAGGACAGCGGTGAAGACAAGGTGGACTTGCAGGCGCTGGAGGGCATCGCGCGTACCACCGGTGGCCGGTTCTTCCGCGCCGATGACCGGGGCGCGCTGGCGCAGGTGTATGCCACGCTCGACCGGATTACCCCGCACCGCGTCAAGACCTTCAGCCATCAGCCCAAGCGTGACCTGTTCTGGTGGCCACTGGGGGCGGCCCTGCTGTTGCTCGCCTTGGGGCATAGCCTGGCAGCCATGGCTGGCCCGTTGCGGGCACGGCCTGCGCAGGGGAGGCCGTGAATGGACATCGACCTCAGCGCCTTGCACCTGCTACGCCCTTACTGGTTGTTGCTGTGGCTACCGGCTGCGCTGCTGCCGTGGGCCTGGCAGCGGCGCCATGATCTGAAGCGGCAGTTGCACGGCGTGATCGCTCCACACCTGGTCGAGCATTTGCTCATCGTCCCCGAGGAGCAACAGCGGGTGCGGCCCGTTCACCTGCTGGCAGCACTGCTCGGCCTGGGTGCCCTGGCCGCCGCCGGGCCGACCTGGCAGCGAGATATCCCGGCGTTCGTCGACAACCGTGCGCCGTTGATCCTGGCGCTGGACCTGTCGCCCTCGATGGATGCCGACGACGTCCCCCCGTCCCGCCTGCAAGCCGCCAAACATACCTTGCACGACCTGGTGATGCGCCGCGCGGGGGCGCGTACAGCGCTCATCGTGTATGCCGGCAGCGCGCATCTGGTGCTGCCCGCCACGGAAGACCCGCAGTTGCTCGATACGTTTTTGCAAGCGCTGACCACCGATTTGATCGCCAAACCCGGCAAGGACGTGGTGGGCGTGATCGAAGTGGCGAAACGCTTGCTTGCTGCCGAACAGGTGCCCGGCACGCTGGTGCTGCTGACCGATGGCGCTGATGCCGGGCAGCTGTCGGCACTCGCGGGCGCGCTGAAAGGCAGCGACCTGCAGGTGATGGTACTGGCCGTTGGCAGCCACGACAGCGGTGTTTTGCATGACGCCCAGGGCCGTACCCGCGTCGATGCCGAAGGGCGCCCGCTACAGGCGGACTTCGATCAGCAGGGCTTGAGGCAGTTGGCCAAAGCCGTCAACGGCCCGCTGGGCAGCCTGACCCTGAGTGACGACGACCTGGACTGGATCGAACTGCATGCGCAGCAGCATTTTCAGGCAGCCCAAGGCGACGCGCAGCAGGTGCACTGGAAGGACGCCGGCTACTGGCTGTGCTGGCCGCTGGCGCTGATCGCGCTGTTGTGCCTGCGCCGTGGCTGGAAGGTGCACTGGATGGCCACCGTGCTGGTGGCGGCATTGCTGGGCACGCAGCCGCAAACGGCGCAGGCCGGGCCTGTCGCTGATGCCTTCTTCACGCCTGACCAGCAGGGTCGCTGGGCCTTTGAGCATGGCCATTACCCGCAGGCTGCGGCGCATTTCAACGACCCTTACTGGAAAGGCCTGGCTGCCTACACCGCCGCCGACTATGACGTTGCCCTGGTCAGCCTCGGCAAGGTCGATACCGCCCAGGCTTTTTTCTACCGGGGCAATATCTATGTGCGCCAGTTCAAGTTCCCCCAAGCGGTCCAGGCCTACCAACAGGCTTTGAAGCGGCAGCCGGTGTTTCCCGAGGCCAGCGCCAACCTGGCATTGGCACAGGCGCTGCTCAAAGACTACGAAGACCAGCAAAAGGCAGGTACACCAGACGAGAAGGCCGACAAGGTGGTGGAGGACCAGACACCCTCCAAAGGCGCCCGGCAGAAGCAGCAAACTCCGCAGGCCGCTTCGGACCAGGTCTGGCTGAACAACCTGACGACGTCGCCGGCACAGTTCCTCAGGCGCAAGTTCCTGCTTCAGGACGCCTCACGGCAAACCCCGGAGGGCACCCGATGAAACGCTTGCTGTTGCTGCTAGGGCTCTACCTGCCATTGCTCGCGGTCGCGGCACCCGAGGCACGCGTGCAGGCGCGCCTGCTGCCGACCGGTGACACGGTGGTAGGCGCGACGCTCGAGTTGCAGATCGACTTGCTGGTGGACACCTGGTTCACCCAGCCGGCCGTGTTGCCGGTGATCGAATTGCCCGGTGCGACGGTGAGCGCACCGAGCGGTGAAGCGCAGCATCTGAACGAACGCATCGACGGCAAGACCTTCTTTGGCCTGCGTTACACCTATCAGATTACCCCGCAAACGGCCCAGGCCTTCACACTCCCTGCGCAAACCTTTCAGGTGTTCCCCGGCCAGGCGGATGCCCCGGTCACGCTCACCAGCGAACCGCTCGCGTTCGCAGCCAAGGCCCTGGCCGGCGACGCGACTGTGCACCGCCTGGTGGCACGAAACGTCAGCCTTGAGCAACAAACACAACTGTCGCATTCGCCGTTGCGGGCAGGGGACAGCGTTACCCGCCGTGTTATTACGCAAGCCGAAGGTGCGCAGGCGATGCTGATACCGCCGCCACCGTTGGTCGACATCAAAGGCCTTAAACGCTATGTACAAACCCCTCGTATTGCGCCGCTCAGTGATGGCCGCGGGGGCTCGATAGGCGGCCAGCGCGAGGACAGTGTGAGCTATGTGGTATCGGCTGCCGGACGTTACCAATTACCCGCGATCGAACTGCAGTGGTGGGACGCGGCTACTGGTGAGGCCAGGCAAGCAACGTTGCCCCCCATCGACGTCAACGCCATCGAGGGTGGTTACAAGGCGCCGTTTTCCATCGACCAGGACCTGCGCGCGCTCGGCCGTCAGGCCCAGTTGCGCCTGCCCGGTTACGGGTTGTGGGCAGCGGGCTTGCTGGTGCTTGGCGGAGTGCTGATTTACTTTGCACGGCCGTGGATGCAGGTGGTGTGGCGGCATTTGAAAGGCTGGCGAACAGCGCGGCGTACGGCGCGGTTGCAGTCTGCCGACCATGCCTGGCGGCAGGCGCGTGCACAACTTGCGCAAGACCCACCTCAGCTCGACGGGCTATACCTGTGGATCCGGCGGGTTACCGGGCAGCGCACGGTGTCAGAATTTTCCTTATCTTTGCCATCCTCATTGCGAATACGTCTACTAGACTGGCTCCAGAACCGTTACGGCAATGGCAGTGAAGTGCGCCAGGTTGCGCCGTCACTGAGCCCGATTCTGCCAGCGCTGCGGCGAGCGGCGGTGAACGGGCGGCAGGTCAGTCACCCTGAAGGCTTGAAACCACTCAACCCATGAGTTTTTGCCTGAAGTGGATAGGCAGCACAGAGGAGGGATACTTCATGCTCGACCTGCACCGTACGCGCTGGTGGTTGACCTGGTTGCTCGTGTTGCCTTTGGCTGTGCAGGCCGCGAACCCGCTGCCTTCCTGGCGGGAGGGTCCTTCACGGCAAGCCATCGAAGCTTTCGTGGGCGCCGTGACCACCGAGGGCGGCAAAGATTACGTGCCCGAGGCCGAGCGCATCGCCGTCTTCGACAATGATGGCACGCTGTGGAGCGAGCAGCCGCTGTATTTCGAAGTGCTGTTTGCCCTCGACGAGGTCAAAAGGCTCGCACCGCAGCACCCGGAGTGGGCCACCCAACAGCCGTTCAAGGCCGTCCTTGAGGGCGACCAGCAAGCACTCAGTGACAGCGGCATGGACGGTATGCTGAAGATCGTGGCCGCCACTCATGCCGGGGTCAGCACCGAGGCTTTTATCACCAATACCCAGCGCTGGCTGGCGAAGGCCGTGCACCCTCGCACCCACAAGCCCTTCACCGAGATGGTCTTCCAGCCCATGCTCGAGCTCTTGCAGTACCTGCGGGCCAACGGTTTCAGGACTTACATCGTTTCAGGCGGCGAGGTGGCCTTCATGCGTGCATTCGCTGAGGAAGTCTATGGGGTGCCGCCAGAGCAAGTGATAGGCACCATACTGGAAGCGCGCTTTATCGACGACAACGGTAAATTGTCTATCGAACGGCTGCCCAAGTTGCTGCACAACGATGATGGCCCAGGCAAGCCGGTGAGCATCGATGCCCATATCGGCCGTCGCCCTATCTTCGCCTTCGGCAACTCCGACGGCGACCTGCAAATGTTGCAGTGGACCATGGCTGGCGACGGCAAGCGCTTTGCCGGGCTGGTCCACCACACCGATGCGACACGCGAATGGGCCTATGACCGCGACAGCAAGGTCGGGCACCTGGACAAGGCGCTGGATGCCGCCATGGGTGCGAACTGGACCGTAGTCGATATGGCGCGCGAGTGGCAGCGCATCTACCCATTCGAAAGCAACCAGGTTCAATGAAAGAGAACCGCAGGGCACAGGGAACCAGCCAAGCAGTAGGTCGATCGTGCACGTAGTCGTGGCAAATGCCAGTAAACGTGATACGGAGAAACCGCCTTATGAAGTCCAGTAGAAGATGGATAACCACATTCGCGCTCGCCGCTACTGCGGCGGTGAGCGTGTGCACGGCGAGTGCCGCGGAAAAACCCAATATTCTGGTGATATTCGGCGATGACATTGGCCAGACCAATATCAGTGCCTACGGCAAGGGCGTGGTCGGCTATCAGACGCCGAACATCGACCGCATCGGCCAGGAAGGGATGCTGTTCACCGATTATTACGCCGAGAACAGCTGTACCGCCGGTCGTTCCTCCTTCATCACCGGGCAGACACCGCTGCGAACCGGCTTGTCCAAGGTCGGCATGCCTGGCGTGCCCGTGGGCTTGCAGGCGCGCGATGTCACCATTGCCCAGGCCCTCAAGGCGCAGGGCTATGCCACTGGCCAGTTCGGCAAGAACCATTTGGGAGACCGGGATGAATACCTGCCCACCAACCACGGTTTTGATGAGTTCTTTGGCAACCTCTACCATCTCAATGCCGAGGAGGAGCCCGAGCGCCCATTCTGGCCCAAGGATGACCCGGACTTCGTGAAGGCCGCTTCACCGCGTGGCGTGATCAAGTCCAGTGCGGACGGCAAGATCGAGGACACCGGCGCCTTGACTCGCAAACGCATGGAAACCGTCGACGATGAAACTACCCAGGCGGCGATTAATTTCATCGACAAACAGGTCAAGGCCGACAAACCGTTCTTTGTCTGGATGAACACCACACGCATGCATGCCTTTACCCATGTGCGTGAGTCGATGAAAGGTCAGAGCGGCATGGTCGGCAACGATTACGCCGACGGCATGCTCGAGCATGACGGAGACGTGGGCAAACTGCTCAAGACCCTGGACGATCTGAAGATCACCGATAACACCATTGTGGTCTACACCACGGACAACGGACCGAACCAATGGTCGTGGCCGGATGCCGCCACCACGCCGTTCCGCAACGAGAAGAACTCCAACTGGGAAGGCGCTTACCGCGTGCCGGCGATGATTCGTTGGCCGGGCAAGGTCAAGCCGGGCACGGTGTCCACCCAGATGTTCTCGGGACTGGACTGGTTCCCGACACTATTAGCCGCAGCGGGTGACACAGACATCAAGGACCGCTTGCTCAAAGGTGCCGATGTGGGTGGCAAGAACTTCAAGGTGCATCTGGACGGTTACAACCAACTGGACTACCTGACCGGCAAAACGGACAAGAGCGCACGTAACGAGTTCTATTACTTCAACGATGACGGTGAACTGGTGTCGATGCGCTTCGGCGACTGGAAGCTGGTTTTCTGCGAACAGCGCGCTGCGGGAGGCTTTGCGGTTTGGAGCGAGCCGTTCACCTGTCTGCGTGTGCCCAAGATGTTCAACCTGCGTATGGACCCTTACGAGCGTGCTGATATCGTCTCGGACCAATACTACGATTGGATGACCAAGAACGACTACCTGATCTTCCAGGGAACCCGCAAGGCTGCCGCATTCCTGCAGACGTTCGTGGAATACCCGCCGAGCCAGCGTCCGGCAAGTTTCAGCATCGACCAGATCCGTGCTGACGTGGACAAGAAGATCGAAGAGAAGATGAAGCAATAACGGCAATGCCCCGCGCCCGCCCTTGGCGGGCGCATTCTTTCATACCCAGTGCGGACAGACGTGTGGGTCCGCTAAGGCTTGATGATGCCAGCAGTCGTGAACCTTCCCCGCGCCGATAGTTCCGCCTCCACCGAAACGCAAGCACCGTTGCAATGGCTGATGCCTGCGGCGCTGCTGTTCATCTCTGGCGGTGCAGCGCTGATCTATCAGGTGCTTTGGGTCAAGCAGCTGTCTCTGGTGGTTGGGGTGGAGGTGTATGCCATCACCGCTGGCATCAGCGCGTTTTTTGCGGGGCTGGCCATGGGTGGTCTGGTGTTCGGTCGCTGGGCTGACCGGTTGCGCCACCCGGTCAGGCTCTATGCGGGGCTGGAGTTGGCGGTCGCATTACTGGCGGTGGCGGCGACCTTGGGGCTGGCGCAGAGTGCGGCACTGTTTGCCCGCCTGGAGGCGAGTGTCGGCTTGCTGGCCTGGCTGCTGCCATTGAGCCTGGTGGGGCTGCCCGCCTTTTTGATGGGCGGAACCTTGCCTGTGCTGGTTCGAGCGCTAACCCCCAATGGCGCGCAGACGGGGGAGGCGGGCGGTCGGTTATACGCCGCCAATACCGCTGGCGCAATCTGCGGCACCTTGCTGGCGGCATTCGTCTTGCTGCCCCTGCTTGGCGTCACCGGGGCCGCCTGTGTGGCGGGGGTGTTGAATCTGCTGGCCGCGCTGGGCGCCTGGTGCGGGCGCGGCAGGGATGAGCGGGCTTTGCCTAACTCTGCCACTGCCTCGCTGCCGCGCACGCCGCAGGCTCGCTTGGCCATCGCCCTGTATTGCCTGGCAGGTGGCGTGGCGCTCGGTTATGAAGTGGTGTGGACGCAATCGATCGTGCAGTTCATGAGTACCCGCGCGTTTGCCTTTTCCGTGGTGTTGGCCACGTACCTGACGGGGTTGGTCCTGGGCAGTGCACTGTATGCGAGGCGCGCAGACCGCATCCGCGACCCTTGGGGGCTGTTCGGCCTGCTGATCGCGTCTGCCGGGCTGCTGGCGTTGTTGCAGATTGCCGGGCTCGGGCGGTGGCTGGTGACCTGGCAGACCCTGCTGGAAAGCCATGTACTGCAACTGACCGGCAGCCAGTTGGCTGGAATGTGCGCGCGCTTTGCGGCTGCCGCAGTGTGCGTGGTATTCATCCCGACCACGTTGCTCGGGGCGGCATTTCCGCTGGCCCTGCGCCTGGCCGTGGACAGTGGCCAAGTGGGGCGGGACGTGGGGGCGGTGATTGCCCTCAATACCCTGGGTGGCATCGTCGGTGTCATGCTCACGGGGTTTGTCCTGGTGCCTGGAATAGGGCTGGTGCGAACTTTGGTGGTGCTCGCTTGCCTGGCGGCGGCCATCGGGGCAGTAGCGACATGGCGCGGCAAGGCCGTGCACAAGGGCATGCGGGCAGCGGTCCTGCTGGTTGGCGGCGCGACCCTGGTTTCCGGCGCACTTACCCCACCAGAACGCTTGGCACAGTTGTTACCAGGTGCGCGTAGCGGCGAACTGGTGTTCTACCAGGAAGGCCGCGGCGGCACGGTAGCGGTGGTCAACCAGCAGCGTCAGGGACAAGCGTTCAACCGCCTGTACATTCAGGGTGTGTCCAACACTGGGGATGCCATGCCGTCACTGCGCTACATGCGCCTGCAGGCGTTGCTGCCATTGCTGATACATCGCGACGAGCCGCGCTCGGCGCTGGTGATCGGCTTCGGTACCGGGATCACCGCCGGTGCAATGCTGCGCTATTCAGGCCTGGAGCATCCGGTGGTTGCCGAACTGCTGCCGCAGGTACTGGCAGCGGCGCCGCTGTTCTCCGGTAACTACGACGCTGTGAACGATCCGCGCCTTGACATCCGCCTGCGTGATGGGCGCCGGGAGCTTTTGCGTAATGAGCAACGATACGACGTGATCACCCTGGAGCCACCACCGCCCTCGGCAGCAGGGGTGGTCAACCTTTACTCGCGCGACTTCTATCAGTTGGCAGCGTCTCGCCTGCAGGAGCATGGACTGGTGGCTCAATGGCTACCGCTCCCCACCCAGAACGACGAGGACAGCCGCTCGCTGGTACGCAGCTTTCTTGACGTGTTCCCGCATGCCTCGCTGTGGACCACTGAGTTTCACGAGATGCTCTTGATCGGCTCGGCAACGCCGATGGTGCTGGATGTACCGCGCATCCGCCAACGTTTCGAGCAACCCCAGGTTTCGGCTGCCCTGGCCCAGGTCGGCGTAAGCTCGGTCGAAGCATTGCTGGCCACCTGGGTGACCGACCGGCAAGGGCTTGAGCGTTATGCCGGCGATGCACAGCCGGTTACCGACGATCGGCCCCGTATCGAGTACGCGCCGTGGGTACGGCCGCGCGAAATCACCCGCGTGCTACCGGCATTACTGGCGCTGCGGGTAGCGCCGCCATTGGAAAATGCCAACCCCTCGGTGCTCGCCGCGGTGAATGATGAGTGGGCGTTGCTGCGTCGTTTTTATGGGCTGTCGCTGCTGGCCTACAACGGCAATCGCCAGGCCTGGATGCGCGAGGCGCGGGCCTTGGCGCCGATCAGCGCAGAGAATCCTTACATGCGCTGGTTTACCGGCGGTAGGCGCTGAACTGAACCCACGGTTAGAAACTGCGTCAGGCCTGGCTATTACTGCATGTTGCGCCTGCACGGGGCCATGGCTGGGGCCTGATCAGCACCGGAGGGTTCATCGCTCACGCGGAGTTTTCAGGTTTGGACGGGGCCGCGTGCCACTGCTCCTTGGGCACCCATTTGGGTTGCTCGGGGTCGCCCAGGTAGTGAGGCGACATGATTTGCACTCCATACTCGTTGAACACGTCCTGGATATTGGCGTGCAACAAGCTCAGTAGCTGCGCGCGTGGCCTGGGCTCTGACGGAATGGCCTGGGCCACTAATCGATACTCGGGGTAGAAATCCGACAGCGCCGTCTGGAATACCTGGGGCGCGGGCGTTTGCAGCACGCCGTCGGTGCGCCGAGCCGCTTCCAGCAACATCGCCTCGACCTGACGCCAGGGGGTGTCGTAGCCGATGGTCACCACGGTATCGACCACATAGCCTGGCCCTTCCACGATACGCGAGTAGTTCTTGGTCACCGAGCCGGTAATCATTGAATTGGGAAGTGTCAGCACTTCGCCAAGCCCGGTGCGTATGGATGTGGTGAAGATGCCCACTTCGGTCACCGTGCCCTCGTAATCGCCCACGCGTACAAACTCGCCGACGCGCATCGTGCGTGTGTAGGTAAGGATCAATCCGGCGGCCCCTTGGCCGATGACACTGGTCGCCCCCAGTGAAATCATCAGACCGAGCAACACCGAGAGCCCCTTGAAGGCATCGGTGCCCGAGCCGGGTAGATAGGGGTAGGCCATCACCAGGGCGAATAGCCATATCGCCAGCGACGTCAGGCGCATGGTCGGTTGCAAGGTTTCGGCGGTCAGCCATTTCAACGTGCCCGGGCGTGCCATGCGCCTTAGCACACGTTTGGAGAAGGCGCTGATACCACGGGCGATGAAGAAGATCGACAGCGCAACTACCAGGCCGGGCATGGCACGTAAAATGCCGCTGACCAGGTAGTTGAGCAGTTCCATCAGGTGGATATTGAGGCTTTCACCCCAGGCCCGGGTGTAAGGGAACCGGGATAGCACGAAGCCCAGCCACTGGTAGCAGAGCAACAACACGACCAACCAGTACAGCAGCCAGAGTGAGCGGTCTATCAGGTAGTACAGGTTCTGCAGGTCGAACAGTTGCGTGTGGCCGACCTTGAGGCGCTCGGAGTGTTTGCCCATCAGTTTGGGCAGCAGCCCCAAGAGCTTGCGTCGACAGTAGCCTGCGGCCTTTACCAGCATGAAAAACACCAGGGTTGCCGCAGCGCCGTAGCCTATCGCCGTGAGCAAAAAGCGCAGGCTACGCGCCTGACGGGTTTCCTCGACGACAAGGCGCAGGTTCTCGGCGGCCTGCTCGGCGGCTTCGCCTGCTGTAATGCTATCGGCCGCAGCATCCAGCGGCGTCACGATGAATGCACGGCGCCCGCCCAGCAGCACCAGGTAGCTGCGCAGAATAGGGTCGACGCGAACCTCCAGATCGTTCGTTTCCTGGAGCGTTTCCTCGATGACCTTCTTGGCGCGCTGGGCGCGCACCTTGGGTGTTTCGCCCAGCAGCGTCGCACGAAAGACCAGCACCGTGCGGTTGATGACGGTCAGCGGGGCGGGCTCGGCAATGACACCCTCTACCTCTGGCCCGGACTGAGGGGTGTCTGCATGGAGCAGGGGCGAGAACAGCAAGTGGGTCAGTAGCACCAGCCAAGCAGCCTGTCCGAACCTGCGCTTCTTGCCCATTTAACAGCCCCTGTGCCGGCGTGTGGATTGCTACCAGCATAGTCGGCTTCAGCCAGCATTCAGTGGCTTAGTTCGCGGGCAAGAGGATCACGAAGTTCTTCTTCATGTCTTCCACTACGGTCCATTTGCCCTTGGCGCCCGGTTCGATAATGAACGTGTCGCCAGCGGCCAGTTTGACCGGGGCGCAACCCTCAAGCTCGATGATGCAGCATCCACTCAAAACGTGGCAGAACTCCCAGACTTTGTAGTCAATGCGCCACGCCCCGGTGCTGGCTTCCCATTCTCCGGAAATGCGACCTTGCTGTTCATCGTGATAGTACTTGGACGTCAGCGTGTGAGGGGTACCTTCCAAAACTTCTTCAAAGAAGGGCAGGTCGCGCAGCGGTTGGATATCCAGTTCGCGGAACACGGTCAGTTTCTGGTTCATGGCTGTTTCTCGAGCACGTTGTGAGTAGGGCGATACATTAAATAGGCTTCACCGGTTACACCGAGCATCGGGTGCGGAACGATCTGGCAGGTTTTCACGATCTGAAATCCATGACGTTCGTAGAAGCGGCGTGCACCGTGGTTTTCTGCGTAATCGATCAGGCACAGTCCATCGAGGCCAGCGTCGTCAGCGCGCTGCTGGGCGTGGCGAAGAAACTGGGCACCCAGCCCCTGGCTCCGCCAGGCCTCATCCAGTGCCAGGCTGGATATGTACAAGGTATCGGGTATTTCCATGTCGGAATAAGGCGCGAGGACGGGGTCGGTCTCGGCTGGCCTGTCAGGCGTCGCGCGCAAGACATAGCTATGCATCATGCCGATGACGCGCCCTTCGAAAGTGGCCATCAGGCAGTTCTTGTATGAAAAGTCGCCCTGTTCTCTGGCATAGCGAGACGCACCGACACTCAGCAGTGCTTCTCCGGGGGCAGCGAGCTTGCTCCATATGTAATCGGCCATGCCCTCCGATGTCAGTTGAAAGAAGCGCGCAATATCATGCGCGTCCGAGACTCGAGCGGGTCTGAAGTCGATAGACATGTACAGTGCTCCCAAGGGACAGCGTGGTCAGTTTGCAAGGGGTAAGCCTTTGGCTGCGGGGCAGGGTAGACGGTTTCAGCGGTTCCCATGATGCTCTGCGCGAACACCATCAGCACGGCGCGCGACACTGCCCTCATGCCCTCATGCCCACATGCCCACATGCACGTGGCGCTATAAAAGGTTCGGGATGGCTTGGGTATTGGATCGTGCAACCCCTTTCAAACCGCCGACGAAGCCTCTGTGCAAGCGTCCGTAAATCCACTAAATTGTGGGTAGATGTAGAAACTAAGCGATAAGACGCAAATTAAGGGAATTAGCTCGCTTGATAGGGCCTTGCGTTAATTCTATAATTTTGTGGATTAACTCGTACAGAGCGGGCTTGGTACACACTATGTTGGATTTAAGCTTCAGCAAGCCGAGTGAGGTCGTGAAGCGCCTCTGCGATCGCTTGCGCACAGAGCGCTTGGCGCGGGACATGACACAGGCGGACTTGGCCGGGCGTGCTGGCATCGCTACAAACACAGTGTCCAACCTTGAAGCCGGGCGCAATGTCGGATTCGAGAACGTTGTTCGGGTGGCGATGGCGCTTGGCCGGACCAAGGAACTGGAAGGCCTGTTCCTGCCAAAACTGGACAGCATCGAGGATATCCGGCGCTACGAAAACAGCGCCAATCGTCTTCGTACCAAGAGGAAGCCCGGCAATGCTTGAGCAGGTGAACGTCTTCTACGAAGGGTGGGGGGGGCGATGGCAATGGGGCACGCTGGTCTCCACGACTGCCCTGACCGGTCGTCCACTGATTGTGTTCGAGTACAGCAATGAAGCCAGGCAAAGGGGCTTGGAGCTGTCGTCCTACACGCTGCCGTTGGAGGGGGCTCAACTGCGCCGAGACTTTCCAGACCACCAACTGTACTTGCCAGGGCCTGTTTACGACGCCTTGCCGGACGGATGGGGCATGTTGCTGATGGACCGTATGTTCAGGCGCCGCGGGCTCACCACAGCGCGCATCGGCTCACTGGAACGGCTGGCCTATATCGGTGGTAATGCCATGGGGGCCATGACGTTTGAACCCGTGGCGCCCGAAGGGCAGGCGTCTGAAGTCCACATCCCGCTGGAGCAGCTAGCCGCCGAAGTGCAGGAAGTGCTCCATGGAGACGGCGGTGAGTTCCTGCAGAGGTTGCTGCTGGTGGGTGGCTCGCCTCAAGGTGCAAGGCCTAAGGCCCTTGTCTATCGTGATCCCGAAACTGGCCGGTTTACAACTGCCGTGACGGCGGGCTTTGAAGCCTGGCTGGTCAAGTTCCCGGCCAAGGAAGAGCATGCCGAGGTGTGCGCTGTCGAAATGGTCTACGCCGAATGCCTGCGCATGTGCGGTATCGAGACCCCTGACACGCAGTACTTCAGCCTGCCTGATGGGTTGGCGGCGTTTGCCAGCAAGCGATTTGACCGTCAGGATGGCCTGCGCCTGCCCATGCAAAGCCTCGCGGCCTTCACGGGGGCGAATTACCGGTCTCCAGGCGTGTTGGACTACGTCAATTTCCTTCGGGCAACCCAGATGTGTACCAACGACGTGCGAGAGATGGCGGTGGCCTTCGAACGTGCCGTCTTCAATGTAGCGTTCAACAACAGAGATGATCATCCCAAGAACTTTGCCTACGTCATGTCGCAGGACGGTCATTGGAGACTGTCGCCGGCCTACGATGTGACCTTTTGCGAGGGACCAGGTGGATATCACCAGATGGATGTAATGGGGGAGGCCCTGTCGATTACCCGCACACAAATGCTTCGGCTTGCCGAGGAAGCCGAGGTGCCCCGGGAGGTTGCAGTCAGAATGATTGACGGCATTTGTGAGGTGGCTAGCCAGTTTGCAAGCATCGCCGAGAACCTGTACCCACAGGTCATTACGCCAGACACCTTGCGCACGATCCAAGGCCGCATCGATCAGAACGTAGCTCGGTTACAGCGCGGTCACGCGGGCAGCGGTTGCCATTGAAGCAGCGAGGAGCGAGCGCTCACTCGGCGCGCAGGTTTTGGCAAGGGAGAAAAGGGCAGGATGGTCATGCTCCCATGGAGAGACCTCCAAGCTGATTGGATAGCGCTCGGCGCTGGTTGGGAACAGCAAAGAAGGAAATTGTTGGAAAGCGTCCGGGGAAGGCCCAATGCGATGGGCTAACCTGTGATCCTTTAGCATAGAGGTCTGCGCATGGAATATCGCGTTCGTCCCGCCACACGCAACGATGCAGCAGCGATTAGCCGCGTAGTTCTAGCCGCCCTGCATGAGTCAAATTCACAGGACTACCCGCCTGATGTGATCGCTCAGGTTGAGCGGAGCTTTGCTCCTGAAGTCGTCACTGCACAACTTGCCAAGCGCAGGGTTTTCGTAGCCTTGCTGGGCGATAACATCGTTGGCACTGCCGGTCTTGACGGTGATGTGGTCAGAAGTGTTTTCGTTGACCCGGCTCACCAAAAAGGCGGCATTGGCCGGCATCTGATGGATGTCATTCATGCGACCGCTGCCCACGCCGGCATTGGGGCTGTACGTGTGCCATCGTCGATTACCGCCGAGAAGTTCTATGCCGCCCTGGGCTATCAGAAAATCCGCGACGAGTTTCATGGGGCTGAGCGCACCATCGTAATGGAAAAGCGGCTCCAGGATTAGCCCAGGCTAGTTACCCGCGTATTTGACGATGACTCAGCACATCCTTGAGATCGGCATACAGATCGTGCCCGTTCATGATGACGTCGTCCGTAGCTTTCCGGCAGCAGCCATGTCTTCGTCTTCAGCGGCAAGCACTTCTTTGAGTGGCGTCTCTCCCACCCCCATCGCTCGCTCGATCAGCAGTTCGCCTCCATTACCTTGAAGCATCGCCTGCAGACGCCCGAACTCGTTGCACCAGATCGTCTCGATGTCCTTGTCGCGCTGCGTGTCGCGATCATGGCTCAATGCCACCGCACGCACCTGCATGCGGCCATTCTCGGCCTTGCCGCCCAGCTCCACGCCATAGCCTGGCGTGGCCGACTTGCGCAGTACTATCTTGCCCGCGTCAGCCCAGGCGGTGGTCATGCCTTCGCGCACTTCGTAACCGAGTTCGGCCAGGCCCTTGAGCATGGCTTCGCGACGGGCGAGGGCGGCTTGCGCTTGCACATGCATGGCGAGCAATGCTTCGCAGCGGCTCGTCAGCTCGCTCACCGTGGCTTGCGGGCTGGTGGTCGTGCAAAGGCGGACCTGCTCGAGCAAGGCCTCGTTCCCGGCGCCCAGGCGGGTTTGTACTTCGTTTGCCAGTTCGTGGAGCTTGGCGAGCGAATCGCGACTCAGCTGGAAGTCGCGGCTTTTGTCGGCCAACTCGATCACCAGGCTGTCGAGCAGCAAGTTGCGCTGTTGCGCCTGGGGCTGCGCTTCGGCCCGGGCCAAGGCTTGTACGAAGGGCTCAGCACAGGCTGTGCCTTGCAACAGGTGCAGCTCGGCGATATGCCGGTCGATCTGCTGCAGGCGTGGGTCGCGGGTGGCTTGTGCTCGCTCGGCCAGCCACGTGGTGAGGTTGGGCGTGGGGGCTTCATCCTTGAGGCGCTGAGCCAGCGCGCGTTGCTGTTCGTCCAGGGTTTGCGCTTCGTTGCTGCTGCTCAATTGGGCGAAGCCTTGGGCAAGCAGTTGCTCGGCATTGTCCAGTTGGGCGCCATCGGCCAGTTTTTTCAGGGCTTGCACCACCTGCGGGGCGGTGTCGGTGCGACTGATCAGGGCCTTGAGCAGAAGCGCTGCATTTTCCTTCATGCGGCGCTGATGCTGGCGCTGCTCGGCCGCTTGCCGAATTGCGCGCTCCTCGCGGGCAAGCTGGTCGCGCCGCAGGTGTTCGATCTCGATGGGGACGGCTTTCTGCAATGCCTGGTACTGGTCCTCAGTGAGCAAGGCGCGCAACCGCGCTTGCCGTGCCCGCGTGGCCGCGCGCTCCTGCTCGCTCAGCTGGCCAAGCTTTTCAGCCTGGGCTTCCCAGCGGGCCACAGCCTGATCAAGGCGGCGCAGATGGCCTTCGCAAAGGGCGATGATTTCTTCACGGGTGACGATGCGCACCACCTTTGGGCCACTCATTGGCAGATCTCCTTGTCGTTGGATGCGGCCACCGGCTGCCCTGCCTGCATGGCGTCCTCGATGGCTGCGCGCAAGCGGGCGCGCTCGTTGTCGCCGTCGTGATACCAGGCCTGGGACGAGACGCGGTGGATCTGCGGAATCGCCCGGCGCAGTACCGAGGGCCGCCAGATTTCCCGGGCCCGGGCGCGCTCGAGCAGGGCGTGGCTGGGCGCGTCGCATTCGATGCCGATGGCATAGGTTCCGGTCTGCGGGCTTGCGATGGCGAAGTCCAGGCCAAACGCGTCGCCTTCGCTGGCCGGGGCGGCATTCCAGCCCAGGGACGCGATGAACGCGCCAACGATCCTGGCGAAGCCGTCGTGGCCCTGGTCGTGCCCATGCACCTGCGTGCTGCGGTCCGTCTGCAGGCGGCCAAGCAGCTTGCCGCTGTAGTCGAATTCGCCGGCACACAGCGCGCGTGCATATTCCAGGTAGCCTTGCAGGTAGTCGCGCGGGCTGGCGGGCGCGCGCTGGGTGTTGAGCATGTCCGAAATGTCGGCGATGGGCATCGAGGTGATCATCACCACCTTGCGCCGAGCACGGGTCACCGCCACGTTCAGGCGGCGTTCGCCACCGGTCTGGCCGAGCACCCCGAAGTGGCGGCGGAAGGTGCCCTGGCTGTTGCGGCCGAAGGTGGAGGAAAACACGATCACGTCGCGCTCGTCACCCTGCACGTTCTCGACGTTCTTGACGAACACCGACATGTCTTCACCGCCCTCGCTGCGCTCGCGCTCCTGGGCGTACGCGGCGCGGAAGGCTTCGTTTTCGGCGGCGTGGGCTTCCAGGTGCTCCTCGATCAGCTCGGCCTGCTTGCGGTTGAAGGTCACCACGCCCACTGACGGGCGCTGCGCGTAAGGCAGCTGCCAGAGTGCCTCCAGGTACTGCACGACACGCGTGGCTTCGGTCGCGTTGCTCTGGTTCTGGTACAGGCCCTCGACCTGGATCAGTTCCAGTGGCTTGAGCTGACGAATGCTCGCCTGGGGGTGGCGCACCGGCACGTTCAGGCGGTTGCCGTAGAACGAGGCATTGGAAAAGCCGATCAGTTCGCGGTAGGCCGAGCGGTAGTGGATCTGCAGGGTGGTGCTGGGCAGGGCGTTGCGCGCCAGTTGCAGCAGGTCTGGGCAGTCCTTGATTTCGCGGCGGTTCCAGGTGTCTTCGAAGGCTTCGCGTTGTTCCTCGTCGGCGTCCTCGTCAGGCTCATCGCCATCGAACAGCTCGGCCTCGTCACTTTCGACCCGGCTGGAGAAGAACGCCGTCGGCGGCATCTGCTTCTCGTCGCCACTGACCACGGTGACCTGGCCGCGGAACAGCGTCGGCAGGGCAAACTCCACTGGCATCTGTGATGCCTCGTCGTAGATTACCGTGTCGAACAAACCGTTCTTCAATGGCAGCACCCGACTGGCCACGTCCGGGTTCATCAGCCATACCGGGCGCAATGTCATCAGCCCCAGCGGAGCACCCAGTTCGAGGAATTCACGCAGCCGGCGCGAGCGCTTGCCGGTCAGCCGGGTCACATCCTCCCACTGCTTGCGGCTACCCAGGCGCGTGGGGTCGATACCGGTGGCCAGCAGTTGGCGATTGAGCTCACGCATCCGTGTATCGGCTTGAGCCAGGCTGGCAACCTTGGCCTGGGCCTCCTCCTGGCTGAACAGCAGCTCCGGGTTGGCCTGTTCGATGCGGTGTTTCCAGCCCAGCCGCGCTTCGCGGTTGAGCAGGCGGCGCACGGCGGCGTCGAGCTGCTCTGAGGGCAGCAGGTCGAGTTGCGCCTGGCGCTGGCGCAGCAGGGCGAGCAGCTCCAGGTCAGCCTCGGCGAGCTGCCCGGCGCGGGCGCGGAAGCCCTGGTAGGCCGCCAGATGGGGCAAGGCGTCGTGCAGGTGGCTGAGCGCCAGTT
The DNA here is from genome assembly GCF_017875935.1 of Pseudomonas sp. BP6. Classification (NCBI taxonomy): domain Bacteria; kingdom Pseudomonadati; phylum Pseudomonadota; class Gammaproteobacteria; order Pseudomonadales; family Pseudomonadaceae; genus Pseudomonas; species Pseudomonas sp. BP6. The sequence goes on along the minus strand of NZ_JAGINI010000001.1, from coordinate 2,757,602 downwards.
CGTTGCTCAGGTTGTGTTCCACGGCATACCGCAACTGTTGAGCCAGTTCGTTGCCAAGCCAGTCTTCGAGCCGCTTGAGCTGGTCAAGGCTGGACTGGCGCACGCCTTGGCGCAGCAGCGAGGCATCCAGCTCTCCGAGCAAGGCCTCCAGGTGTTGTTTGTCGCCGGTAAGCACGGCATCGTCTGCCTGGTGTGCGCGGGGCGACTGTGCCAGTGCCTGCGCCAAAGCCTGGACCTCGACGAGCTGATGGATATCAGCCTTTACCAAGGCAGCCAGCTCCAGGCCTGCCTGCGGAGCAACGCCGTCCAGGGCCAAGGCCTGGTGAAGTGCAGCCAGTTCGGCGCGCAGAGGGCGCCATTGCTGTTCCAGGTCGATGGCCGCGCGCAGCCCTGGCAGGCCTTTATCCACACGGTCATTACCTTGAGCTTCGAGGAAATCGTGCAGACGCTTGCGTCTGAGCAGGTGCATCGGGTTCATGCGCGTCAGCCAGGAGCGAGCGGCCATGACCTTGGTGCAATCGCTTTCCAGGCCGCGCAGCGACGTGCTGCCTACCAGGCTCAAGGCAGGCGACAGTGCTGTCAGGTAATCGCCTTCGGGCAGTTGGTCGAGCTGCTGCTGCAGTTGCCGCAGCTCATTCAGCATCGCTTCGCCACGCGGCAGCTGCTCGCCGTCCTTGCTGCGGAACAGGGGGAGCCAGCGGGCCAGGCGCAGTCGCTGCTCCTGGCTCAGCCCGAGCAAGGTCGCCACATGGGCGGCCATCCATGCCCGGTACGGCGCAGGGTCGTCGATCTCGAAGCTGGCCGGGTGTGCTTGCAGGGTCGTCTGGCGCTGTAGCTCAGCCTGGCTGAAGGCCAGCAGGCTGTCGGTAAAGGCCTGCAGAGTGGAGCGGTCAGTGGCGAACGGCTGCAACTGCACCAGAGGGCTACCTTCGTAGCGGGCAGGCAGCCACAGGCGTATCAGCGGCGCACAGTTTTCTTCCAGGCGTGTCAGGCTGGCAACGTCAAGCACGGCCAGGCGCTGGCGCAACGCCGGGAATTCGAGCGGTGGCGGCCCGTCTTCGAGCTCGATCAGTTCGCCCAGCAGGCGCCGGTAGCTCAAACCGGTCGCCGGGTCCGGGCGGTGCAGGCTCTGGTGGAAGCGGTCCAGCTCGCCTTCGAGTGTCTCGATGCGCGCCGCCATTTGTTCGCGTTGGCGGAGCAGGCCCTGGCCTTCATCGCCACCGATGAACAGGTTTTCCAGCTGTTCGCGAATACTGCGGATGATCGGTTCGCGGTCGCGATTGACGTCGTTGAGCATGACGATACGCTGCCCCAGCCCTTCGGCTACCAGGCGCTTGTACACCACCTCCAGCGCCGCGTGCTTCTGGCAGACGATAAGCAGGCTGCGTTGGCGGCCGATGGCATCGGCGACCATGTTGACGATGGTCTGGCTCTTGCCTGTGCCCGGTGGCCCCTCCACCAGCAAACCCGGGCCTTGGCGCGCTTGCAGCACGGCCGCCTCCTGGGAGGGGTCGCTGGCGACGGTGAAATAGCGGTGCAGTTCCGCCGGCGGGGCCACGGCCTCGTCTTCCTCGCCGGTCCTGAGCCGCAGTGCGGTCTCGAGCCCGCTGCCGGCAGGCGAGAGCGACTTCAGCTGGCGCAGGTCCTCGCCGATGGCCTGGCCCATGAAGGTGACGTGAAACAACACGCCGGCACATGCCAGTTCGTCCTGGTAAGGCACGACCTCCACGCTGCTGGCCGGCAGCCCGACGATGCTGCGCGAGCGCGCAGTGGCAAGCATGCCGAACGCATCCATCACATCGCTGGCGCGGATCGAGGAGCGGCCAAGCAACTCATCGGCCGTCTTGCGCCAGCGCTTGCAGGCCTCGGCCCCGAGTACGCTTTCCAGCGCCGGGTTCAGGCGCACTTCTTCGCGTTCGCTGTCGAAGGCCAGGGCCGCAAGGCCGCGGTTGCCCACTTCCAGCAGCAGCTTCACCGGCCACAACAACAGCGGAATGATGCGTGTGCGCGTGGTGCCGCGCGGATCGCGACTGAGCAGGAAAGGGAAGCCCAGATACAGCCCATCGATGCCGGTGTCGCGTTTGTACAGTGCGCTCTGCCGGTGCAGCGCGTGCAGGCGCGAGGCAATCTGCGGCGTGGCCTGGAAGCATTCAGGGTCCAGGTTCACGGGCCGTTCGTTGCGCAGCAGCAGGTGGTCGAGCAGGGCGGCAGCTGGGTGGCGCTCGCTGTGCAGTTCGTTGAGATCGACCCGGGCGGTTGTCTTGCCGATACTCATGCGCACCAGCGGGCCGCGCATCACTGCGGTTACCACCTTCTTCTCGAAGAACTCGAGGATCTGCGACACATACTGCTGCTTTTGCGGTTCAAGCCACTGGCTTGCCGGAATGGCCAGCAGCACCAAGGCTTGGGGCAGCGGCATGCGCCGTTCCAGGCGGAACTGCTCGGCCCATGCATCCACTTCGGCAACGCCGCAGCGGGCGAACCCGCGTATGCGCTCATCGACGCTGTGGTAAAGATCCTGGCGCGGGTACTGTAGCAGCGCTGTGGCAGCGTCGCTGTCGAACCAGCCGACTTCGACACTGTTCGCCAGCTCAGCCGCTTCCTGGATGATCGCGTCCACCGAGCGGAATTGGCCGATCGAAGCGCTGAGCAACACGATCAGGTCTTCTTCGGCGATGATCCGTCGTTCCGCCAACGCCAGCAGGCCGGGGTGCGCGGTATCCGGCAGTAGGCGTTGGCGTGCCTGCCATTCGCTGGCCAGCTTTGCCCGCGAGGTTGACAGCAGGTATACCCTCAACGTCTCCTCGACCAGTTCGATCTGCTGATGCAGGGCACGCTGACGCACCTGCTCGGCGCGCAGTTTGAGGCGAGAAAGCCAGTTGTCGGTCTGCAGTTGCTCCAGCAGGTCGGGCACCGAACCACTGATCAGTCGGTAGCCTTCCAGCGGATGCTCCAGCAACCAGCCCGGGGTGACGATCTCACCGCGGTGGATCAGCGGGATTTCCGGGTTGAGCAGTTTCAGCGCGAGCATCAAACGGAAATCGTCCTCCAGCCCGTCATGCTGCACCACTTGGCGCAGGCCGGCGAGCAATGAAGGGGAAAGGCCGAGCTGCTCGGCCCAGGTGACGATGACGCCGCGCAACAGATGGTCGAGCGCCTGCTGCCAGTGCTCGGCGTGCGCGGCAGCGAGGGCGAAGACCGCCGGCTTGTGGTAGCGCGCATCGCCCAGTTGCAAGGCAGCACCTTCGCCGTCGTCGCGCTCGGTGAAGGGTGAAGCCGGCGCCTGCACCGGGCGCCCGTCGAGCCAGGCCTCGACCTCGGGCCATTGCCAGCGCTGGTGCCGGTCGCGTGCCAGCAGGCCGCGCAACAGCAGGTTCAGCTGTGGGTCGAGGTCGTCGGGAATCGGGACACCATTGGCCAGTACATGGATGAGGAAGGCATTGGCATGGATGCCCTCGAAGCAGGCCCCTGCGGTCAGTTGCTCGAGCAGGATCATGCCGAGGCTCCACCAGTCCGAGGCGGCCGCCACACCGCCGGCGATGGCTTCAGGGGCCATGTAGCGGCTGGTTTCCAACGGCGAGACGATGTCCAGGTCGAATTCCGACAGGCGCGCCGAACCAAAGCCGCTGATCACCAGGTCCAGTGGCTCATGGGCACGTACCAGCAGGCTGCTCGGGCGCAGGTCACGGTGGCGCAAGCCGGCCTCGTTGAAGGCGTGCAGTGCCTGGCCCAGCTCCCGCAGCATATGGCGCACGCTGTGGGCTTCACGGATCACGCCGCCGAGGTCGGCCAGGCTGCCGCCGGTCAGTTCCTCGACCACTTCGAATGCACGGCCATCCCAGCGGCCGGTGGCGATGATTTCGGGCACATGCTCGCGGGGCAGGCGGCGGATCACGTCATAGACCGCTGTGTCCGGCTCCGCACCTGGTCGATAAAGGGTGAGCACCGCCTGGCGAGCGGTTTCCTGGTGCACTGCAAGGTAACGCTCGCGGACGCCGTCGGTATTGCTGATCTGGCGGATCAGCGACCAGCCGTCGATCAAGGTTTCGCTGGCTGCGGGCGCATCGTCGGACGGGGCAGCCGGCACACCGTTGGCCGCTGCTGACTGGGCCGGCGAAGCATCGCACTGCAGGCACATCAGGTCGCCAGGGTCCATGGCATGGCCGTTTTCACAGACGAGGCCGGGCGCCGGAGATGTGTCCGTCGGCGGGAGATTGTCCACGGTATGGATGATCTGCGGGCGCCAGCCGTCAGCGTGGATCGGCTCCCCGGCCAGGTCCCAGTTGCAGGGGTGCTGGTCGACGGTGCCCTCGCAGAACATTTCCTGTACCGGGCGTGCGGTGTTGCAGTTTGGGCAATAGCGAATCATTGGGCGAATTCCGGTCAGTGGCGGTGCACGCTGGTGCTAACCTGGTGGCCTTGCGCGTTCAAAAGGTCGCGCAGACGCAGTACGTCATCACGCCGAGGGATCCCTGCCATCCACACGCTACCGTTCTCGTCGAACATCAGGTCAAGGGCCTGGTCAGCGGGTTGCAGGGGACGCTGGTAGCTGGCAAGGCGTTCATGGCCGAGCGGGGTCAGCAGGTTCAGGCGCTGATTGTCGCTGCCACGCAAGGCCAGGGATTGTTCGCTGCGCTTGTCGAAGGGGTCGCTGATCAACGCATCGATCAGGCCTTCGGCTTGTTGCAGTTGGGGTTGCAGTTGCTCCAGCGAGTAGCCGCTGTACACCAGAATGTCCAGTGGGCTCGACTGGCGAAGCCCTTGGAGCATGGCGAGCAGGGCAGGGAACTGGTCGAAGGGTTCGCCGCCGGAGACGGTGATGCCCTCAGCCTCGGCCAGCCAGGGCATCAGTTGCTTCAGCAACTGTGCGATGCCCACGCGGCGCTTGCCTGGCCCCCAGGTGTCGACGGAAATACACCCTGCGCAGCGGATGCTGCAGCCCTGAAACCAGATGCCCAGGCGACGACCAGGGCCGAGGGTGGTGACCGGGAAGTGCACGCGGGACAGGCTCAGTTCCATGGTCAACGGCGTTCCAGGGTCAATTCGCCGACACCCAGACGGCTGATGGTGAAATGCTCGCCAGGTTGAGCGTCCTGGTCGAACAGGGCCCGCGCCAGCGGGTTGAGCAGATGCGCCTCGAGCTGGTTGCGGATGCCACGGCCGCCGTTGGACAGGTCGCGCAGACACAAAGCGTGCAATGCCTGGCGCGCCTCAGGGGCGATGGCCACGTGCAGTTTCTGCTGCTGCAGGTCCTTGAAGGTGCCATCGACCATTTGTTCGAAGATCTGCTGACCGACATCCTCACGAATGAAGTCGAACACGATGACGTTCTCGCCGATACGGTTGAGGATCTCCGGACGATTGAGCACCTGCTTGAAATGCCGGTCGATCTCGCAGTGGACTTTCTCCCGAACCTGCTCGTAAGGCTCGCCCGGCAGCACGTTGGCAACGCGCTCGCCATTCTCGCCCAGGCGGTAGATGCCCAGGTTGGAGGTGAACACGATCAGCGCCTCGGAAAAGTACACCCGGTCACCGCGACCGGAGGTCAGTACGCCGTCGTCAAGAATTTGCAGGAACTTGTCGAGGATGCGCGGGTGGGCTTTTTCGATTTCGTCGAACAGCACGACGCTGAAGGGTTTCTCGCGAATCGCATTGGTCAGTTCGCCACCGACGTCGTAGCCGACATAGCCGGGTGGTGCACCGATCAGGCGCTGGTCGGCATGTTCTGCACTGAATTCCGACATGTCGAAACGGATATACGCGCTTTCGTCGCCGAACAGCAGGCTGGTCATGGTTTTGGCCAGCTCGGTCTTGCCCACCCCGGTCGGCCCAGCCAGGAAGGCTACGCCACGCGGGCGATTGCCCTTGCGGCTGGCGCCGACGCCGGTCATTGCCCGCTTGACGATGTCGAGCATGTGGGTCACGGCGTGGTCCTGGCCTTTTACCCGTTGGTGCACCAGTTCTTCGCCCTGGCGAATGCGCTGGCGATCGATGCGCAGCCAGGGGTCTTCGGTGACACCCACTTTATACCGGCGCACGGCATCAGCGATCTGCACCATGCCCACACCTTCGACCCGTGCGAGTTGCGCGATGGCGCTGAGGTCGAGCAGCAGCAGGCCTTCGGTGTTCTGCACGAAGGCGTCCGCGGCCTGGGCGAGCGCTTCCAGACTCGCCTCCTGGCTACCGGCGAGCCCCTTGAGCAGCGCCGGGGCCAGGGCGCGGCGGGCCAGTTGGTCAGGTTTTGAGACGGGAATGTGGCGAATCCGGGGGTTGTCGACCAGCAGCCAGTCCGGCAGGTCGCCTTCTTTCTCCACTAGCCACAGCAGCGTATTGAAGAATGGCTTGCGCGTTTGTGGCTGGGGCCGGCTGCGCGCCTGGTGGGCATGCACCAAGGCCTGAGTGAACAGCTGATGCTCGGCCGCGCTCAAGGAATCGCTACGTACCGCCAGGCGCGAGGCGAAGTCGATGATCAGGGCGACAGGCGTATCGGTGCGGGCCAGCAGCCGCTGCATGGTGGCGGCCAGCAGGTCGATACCCGCAGGCGCGGCGCCGTTCACCGGGGTCAGGCCGAGTTCCTGGAGCAGGGCTTGGCCCGGTGCCGGGTCGTTGCCGGGCTTGCCAAGCACACGAAAACCAGCCACCGGGTCCCAAGCCAGCACATGGCTATAGCCGGTGTCGAGCAGGGCATTGCACAGGGTCTGGTTGAAGCTCTGGGCCGTGACCGTGCCAGGAACGACCTCACAAGCCTGGAGGTCGCGGATGTTGCCCGACAGGACGAATTGGCTTTTCAGTGGCAGGAAGCGGACGAGGTCACGCATCCAGCGCGGGGTTTGAAACGGTGTAGTCCCTGACATGATCAACTCGTCTAGGTTGTATCCTTGGCAGGGTATTGGTCCTTGCGCGTATTTTCCAGTATTGCCGTCTGAAAGTTCAGCGCGTTGGAGGGCAGCATTTCAAGAATGCCTCGATAGGTACCGAGGATGGCAACCAGACAAATGCATGAGGTCAGCAATGGTAGACTTCGGCGCTGATTCAAGGAACTGTGTGTGGTGCTATGGGATAGCGGCGCAGGCTGTAATAATGAGGGCAATTACAAGGGCCATGTCATGCTGACCATCACCAATAACGTGCATCTGCCGGATGCCGACATCGAACTGACATACATTCGCGCGCAAGGCGCGGGTGGGCAGAATGTCAACAAGGTGTCCAGCGCGGTGCACCTGCGCTTCGACATCCCGGCCTCGTCGCTGCCCGAGTTTTACAAGGAGCGGTTGTTAGGGTTGCGTGACAGTCGCATCACCGGTGACGGCGTGTTGATCATCAAGGCCCAGCAGTACCGCACCCAGGAGCAGAACCGCGCTGACGCACTGGCGCGTCTTGCCGAGTTGATCATCGCTGCCGGCAAGACCGAGAAAAAGCGCCGCCCCACCAAGCCGACCCTCGGCTCGAAGACCCGCCGGCTCGAAGGAAAAGCCAGACGCAGCACTATCAAGATGGGGCGGGGCAAGGTGGAGTTCTAGTGTGGTGTTTCACAAATAACGACCATAACTCGCGGCGCTTTTTGCACTCATGCGGCGTTGTCGCTCCTCGCCGTAGCTGGGCTACGACTCGTCGCGACGCCTTGCCTGAACGCAAAAATCGCTCGCGAGTTATTGGCCATATTTGCAAAACACCACACTAGGCGCTGTACGAAAAGTCTTGAGACGCAGGTCAGGCAAGGCGAAAACAGCCGAGGAACGGCTGGGGTCGCGCCCGACTGTACTGGAGTACATGAGCATTCCGAGGCTGTTTTCAACGCAGCATGAACAAGTATCAAGGCTTTTCGTACAGAGCTTGGGCTCTGCAGTACGGCTGCCTCAAGCGCAGGTACGGCTGGCTAAAAGAGAGTGTCAGATGAACAGCCCGCCCGACGACGCCTAAAGACTGTCAGGATCCCAAGGTAACAGCCGCATCCGCGAGTTCAGCTACCTGCAAAAGGATTACCCGGACAGCGACAAATTCACCCTGTACTTCTCCGCGCCGAGTGATGTGCGTGACGTCGCCTTTCACATCGAAAATCCGCGCGAGGTCCTGGGCCTCGAAGACAGCCAATGGATGTATTTGCCGGTCAGCCGACAGACCCGCAGGATTTCCACCACCGACAAACGCGGGGCGTTCATGGGTAGCGACTACTCCTATGCCGACCTCGACCAGATCGACAGCATTACCCACAGCGAAACCGAGGACTTCATCGCCGGTACTCGCTCTCGGCTGCGCTTCAACCAGTTGCAGTACAACGTCGCGCTGGACGACCGCCTGTTCACGCAGACCGCGATCAAGTGCGGGCTGATAGCCGGCGACTTGCCGGAATACGCCGTGTCTGCCCATCCTCGGCATGCTGACGTTGCTGACCACGTCGGTGACGGTGTACGGCAGCATGTACCTGTTGGACATCGAGTTGAGCATCGGTACCACACTGGTGACTTTCCTGGTGGTGGGCGTCGTGGATTACGTCGTACACCTGCTGTCACGGATCAGGATGCTGGTGCAGAAGGGCTTCGAGATCGACGAGGCTATCCTGGCGGCCATGCAGGGCGTCGGGCGCTCGACGGTGGTCAATGTCGTGATCTTCTCGATGGGCTTTGCCGCGCTACTGTTCTGCGCCTACAAACCCGTCATTGACCTGGGTGTATTGGTGATACTGGCGCTGTCATCCGGCGGCTTCATTAGCATTTTGCTGGTCACGCTGATTTCGCCGTGGTTCTTTGCCGCGATTGTGCCGCAGCCAGCAGTGCAAGAGGGTGAGCAGCCGGGGGGTGGGGCTGTGCCAGGCTAATTCGCCGTGGCGCCTGCGTGCTGAAAACGGCACCGTGCGCCATGGCCGTTCAGGGGCAGCGGAGCGGATTCAGCGGGCTTTTTTCAGGTGTTCGAACTGGCATTGCATCTGAGCATCTTTGAGGCTCAGCTCAAACTCAACCAAGCCGTCATGCACTTGCTGCAAGGCCTGGATCTGCCCCATCAATTCCTGCTTTTTGTTATCGATGGCCTGCATGGCCAGATCCCAGGGCAGCTCCTGGCCGCGATGATCCTGCAGAATGGCCTGCATTTCCTTGAGCTTGAAACCGAGTTGCTGAGCGCATTTGATGAAGGTCAGCAGCTCTACGCTTTGCTGGCTGTAGATGCGGTACTTGCCTTCGCGTTGCGGGGGGGGCAGCAGGCCGATTTCTTCGTAATGTCGAATGCTTTTGACGGTGGTGCCCGACAGCTGGGCCGCTTTGCCGATGTACATGAAAATCCCTTTTTTGACGCATCAGAAGCGAAAAGATGTCGCGTGCTCGTACAGGCGCGCGACATCTTTGCACGAGCATCAGGGTGTGGGAAGCCAAGTTGGACAAGGTGTCACAGCAGGGAGGCTCGGCTGGGCAGCGCAGAGGCACGGCCCGACCGGGGCCGATCAGCGGCTGGCGACTGCCTGGACTTGTTTGAGCCAGGCTTCGCGCTGTTGCGGCTTGGAGCCCAATACCGGACCGAAGGTCAGGGTTTTCAGGGGTTTTATGCCGCAGAACTCCAGGGTGGTCTTGCGCATTTGGTGCAGGCCCGGCATGCGATACACCCACCGGTAGTACCACGGTGGCGTGTCCATGGTCACCAAAAGGTGAGCCGTGCGGCCCTTGAGCAGCTTATCCGGGAAAGGCGAGCCCTTGCGGTACTTGAAGGCAAAACCGGGCAGAAACACGCGGTCGAAGAACCCCTTGAGCAACGCCGGAATGCCGCCCCACCAGATCGGGTACACCAATGTCAGGTGTTCGGCCCAGGTAATGTCGTTCTGTGCGTCGATCAAATCGGGCTCAAGCAACTGGATCTGGTTATAGCCATCGTGCAAGACCGGATCGAAATCCAGGGTGTCCAGGCGCAGCAGGCGCACCTCATGGCCTGCTTGCGTGGCGGCCTCGACATAACGTTCGGACACAGCGCCGCAAAAGCTGTTGTTCGAAGGGTGGCCGAGGATTACGAGCATGCGTTTGCGCTTCATGACAAACTCCAGGTAATGAAGTGCCAAGGGTAAAGTCTGCCCCTTACGGTAGAGTCAAGCCTTGCCGGTTAGTGGTAGAGACAAACAGTTCCGCAGCGCTCGGGTGTAGCCCGGCAAACGTTGAATGAGCGGGTGCAGAAACGCAATGTGCGTTGAGCCAGCACTCAAAGCGTCTATGAAGCCTTACCGGCGCGAGATGAGCCGGCCGCACAAGTTTCGTTGAGGGTGTGTTTTTAGAGGTCTCGTACCTCATACCGGTCGTGCAAACCGCTTTTATTGGTTCTTCACGGATTGCCGGGCAAGTCATTCAAGGCCAGATTTGAGACCAGAATGGGATAGACCCCAGTTCGGTTTTTCGATGGAGCGGGATCGTGGACGAGATGAGCATTTGGCTTCTGGCAGGTTCAGGAGGTCACCATGGCTCTTTCGGAAATAGCGATGGGCATACTCGAATCACCGGTCAGGACTACCCACCCGCCGACAGTGAAGGCCTGACTCTGCACGTCACTGCCCAAGGCGCAAAACTCTGGCATTTGCCAGGCGTTTGCGCACAACCCTCAACTTTGTCACCGCTCGATCTTGCCGCGTGAACAGTCTTTTCAAAGTTATAGCCGGCACCTGTCAAAACTCGCAGTGTGAATCTTCCCAGCTAGGAAAGTCAGTACCGCTTGGAGAGTATACCCAGGCCACGTGCAGCCAGCAGTCTTGATCTCTGGCTCAACGGACCTGGATATAACCAAGAGGGATTTGCGTGTGAAGGATAAAGTCGAGGGCATCATTTTTGCTGCGGTAGATGGGCTGAGCCATGTACTGGCGCAACCGGTCGACTGTACTGCAGGGTCTGAAACTGCGCTGTTCGGCGCAGAAGGGCAATTGGACTCCATGTCGTTGGTGTCACTGATCGTTTCGGTAGAGGAAGCGGTCGAAGAGGCGTTTGGAGTGGCGATCGTGCTTGCCAGCGAGAAAGCGATGTCAGCCCGGCGCAGCCCGTTTGCCAGCGTGGCATCACTGACTGAACATGTCGTGACTCTGATTGGAGAGCACGCTCATGCATGAAGCTCCAGTGACCTTGATCACGGGTACACGCAAAGGCATCGGCAAGTTTTTGGTCGAGCATTATGTCGCCCGCGGCCATCAGGTAGTTGGCTGCAGTCGAAGTGACATCGACTGGGAACTGCCTGGCTACAGGCACTTCGTCGCTGACGTCATTGACGAGGCGACGGCCAAAACGATCTTTTCGTATATACGTCGGGACTATGGACGGCTAGATAACCTGATCAACAATGCCGGTATCGCTAGTATGAACCACACGATGTTGACACCGCTGGCAACCGTGGAACAGATTCTCGATACCAACGTGGTCGGCAGCTTTCTATTTGCGCGTGAAGCGGCCAAGTTGATGTCTACCCGCAAATATGGTCGCATCGTCAATTTCACCACGGTGGCCACGCCACTAAAGCTGGAGGGTGAAGCGATCTATGCCGCGTCAAAGGCCGCCGTGAAGTCACTGACCGAAGTGATGGCCCGGGAGTTGGCTGCTTTTGGTATCACCGTCAATGCTGTTGGCCCGACACCGATCGAGACTGATTTGATTCGATCAGTTCCGCAGGACAAGATGCAGCGTCTGCTGGCGCGCCAGGCCATTGCCCGTTTCGGTGAAATGGCTGATGTGGCCAATGTGGTCGACTTCTTCGTCAGCGAGCACAGTGGGTTCGTCACGGGGCAGAACATTTACCTGGGTGGCGTATGAACGCACTCCAGACGCTGTTGAAGCGGTTTGCCGAGCATCCACATGCGCCAGCGGTAATCTATCATAACCGTCCAACCTGCTATGACCAGTTGCTTGAAAGCGTGCACCACGCCAAGTCAGTGTTGCTTGATCGGGTTGAACCGGGGAGTACGGTATCCCTGGTGACAGATTTTTGTCCCGATGCCATCGCCGTTCTCATTGCGCTTTGGCTCAACCGTTGTACAGTCGCCCTGATCACGCCCCGTCCCAGCGCGCAGCTGCAGGTCCTGCATGACATCTGCCAGGCGCAGTGGGTCGCTAACTTCGATGAGCGGGGGCAGTTGTGCGTGACGCCACAAACCCGCAGCATCGAACCGGCCTTGATCAGGCAGCTGCGCGATCAAGATACCCCAGGTGTGATCATTTTTACCTCGGGCTCCTCAGGTACGCCCAAGGCCAGCGTACACAAGGCACTGGCGTTGCTTGAGCGGCATCAACAGCGCAAGCGGCGGCTCACCAGTATTGCGTTTTTGTTGTTCGATCACATCGGTGGGCTTAATGCGCTTTTCTATACGCTGTTCAACGGTAGCTGCTTGGTTATCCCGGCGTCTCGCCAGCCTGCGCCGGTGGCAAAGGCCATCGAGCAGCATCGTGTACAGGCACTGACCACATCGCCAACCTTCCTCAACCTATTGCTGCTCAGTGGTGCTTTCGAAGATCACGATCTCGGTTCGCTGGAAGTCATCAATTACAGTGCCGAGCCGATGCCTGAGCAGGTCTTGCACCGATTGCACAAGCTTCTGCCGCATGCGCGCCTGTCGCAAAGCTATGGGTTGACCGAGACCGGTGTGGTACCGGCGCGCTCTGAATCATCCCGTTCAGGTTGGATGAAACTGGGCGATGAGGCATGCCAAGTACGGGTCGTCGACGGGCTGCTGGAAATTCGCAACAACAGCACGATGCTGGGCTATCTGAATGCTCCAAGTCCCTTTACCGAAGATGGCTTCTACCGTACTGGCGACGCGGTGGTGCAGCGGGGCGACTGGATGAAAGTGCTGGGCCGTGCCACAGAGATGATCAACGTGGGCGGTGAGAAGGTGTTCCCCAGTGAAATTGAGAACGTGCTCAAGGGCTTGCCCAGGATCTTGGATGTGATGGTCAGCCATGAGCGGCATGCCATTGCAGGCAGCCTGATCACGGCGACCTTTTCGCTTCCTGAAGATGAGTCTCTTGCCGACTTCAAGGCCCGGCTCTACGCATTTTGCAAAGATCGACTCCCGGCTTTCCAATTACCCCGCAAAGTGATCCTCACCCAGGACAGCTTGCATACCGCGCGTTTCAAGAAGAGTCGCAACCCACTCAAGGATATGAGATGAACGAACAAGCTTTCGCCAATGAGCTGGCCAAGCTGCTGGAGGTCACTGTCGATCAACTTCACGTCGACGCAGCGCTTGGACACTTCGATAACTGGGACTCACTGACGCAGATTTCCGTGTTGGCACTCGTGCGTGACCAGTATCAGCGCACGCTGAGCAATGATGTCTTCGACAAAATTGCCACGTACGGTGAGTTGCTGGCCTCCATCAATGAGGCTGGCAGTGAGGGTAAGCGAAAATGAAGGTGGGATTGGCGGGGGTGCGCATCGCAGCGTTGACCGCGGCTCTACCGGAGCAACGATTGGCGTTGACGGAACTGGCGGGTGAGTTCGGCGCCCAGGAAGTCAAACGCATCATCCATAGCACGGGTATCGAAACAGTCAGGATTGCAGGCAGCCTGACTACCGGCGCGCTTTGCGAGGCGGCAGCACGGCACTTGCTGGCGTGCAGCGGCAAGGCTGCAGCTGATATCGATGCCGTCGTGGTCGTGACGCAAACACCGGATGACCTCATGCCAGGCGTGGCTGTGCAGTTGCAGCAGCGCTTGGGGTTGAGTGAGCACTGTGTGGCGTTCGATATCAACTATGGCTGCTCGGGCTACATCTATGGTCTCTATCAGGCAGCCATGCTGATTCGTGCAGGGGGGTGTCGACAGGTCTTGCTCTGTACCGGTGATGTCACCAGTACATTACTTGACCCGGCGGATCGGCAAGTCAGGATGGTGTTCGGTGATGCGGCAAGTGCGACCTTACTGGAGGCGGGTGAGGGCGGGATCGACCTGCTGATACGTTCCCAAGGGGGCAGGGAGCATCTCTATACGCCTTGGCGCTCTCCACCGCCAGAAGGGGGCAGTCGACAAGCTGGTTACCTGCACATGAACGGCACGGCAATCATGAACTTTGCATTGAACGGTGTCCCGCCGGCAATTGAGGAGCTCTTGCTTCACTGCGGCCTGACGTTGGAAGACGTGCCCATACTGGCGCTGCATCAGGCCAACGGCTTCATGCTCAATTATCTGCGCAAGTTGCTGGGCGTCGAACGCGCCAAAGTGCCGATCAATATGCGCGAGGTAGGTAACACCGGCCCGTCGTCGATTCCGCTGTTGCTCGCATCCTTACCAGCGGCTGACTGGCCGCAGCGCGAGCACGTAGTGTTATGTGGCTTTGGCGTCGGCTTGTCGCTGGGCGCCGCTCGGGTCGACCTCAGCAGTACACACTTCTACGAACCGGTCGAGGTGCCTCAGGTCGCTGCCTGAGTCGCATCTGACAGCGGTATTTCACAGACCTTATGCCCCCGGAGAGGGGGCTGGGAATCAGGGTAATGAATGGATTTCAACGGCGCGCAGACATCGATGGGCTGCGCGCGCTGGCAATTCTCTCGGTCATGGCATTTCACTTCAACGCGGCCTGGTTGCCGGGCGGTTTTGCTGGAGTGGATGTGTTTTTCGTCATATCTGCCTATCTGATCACCCGCATCATCACATCGGCGATCAACGACGGCACCTTCACATTCACAGGTTTCTATGCCCGCCGCGTCAAGCGGATTTTTCCGGCGGCTTTTCTGGTATTTCTGGTCAGCGTACTGGCTGCCAGCCAACTGAACAGCATGTTGCTGCCTGCGGCGAAGTTCGTGCTCTTGTCGCTGTTCAACCATTTCACGAGTGATTATTTCACCCAGGATACTCAGCAGAATTTCTTCTTGCACTATTGGTCGCTGTCGATTGAGGAGCAGTTCTACTTCATTTGGCCAGCTTTGCTGGTGGCTGGCAGCTGGGTGGCCGGCCGCTGGCTAGCGCCGGCTCAGCGCAAGCGGGCGTTGATGGTCGGCTGCATGGTGATCGGCGTGCTGTGTTTTGCCCTGGGTGAATACTGGGTGCGTGACGCTGGGCAGCAAGCAGGCGTGTACTTTTTCTCGATCCCACGCTTCGGTGAAATGGCGTTGGGCGCATTCATCGCCTTGGCCCCGACATCTAAAGTCCAGGCGCGTTCACGCCTTGAGGTTTTGTCCTTGCTCGGCGGGCTGTTGCTGGGTTGCAGTTTCCTGTGGTTGGCAGAGCAGCCATACCCCGGCTTGCACGCACTGGCTCCGTGCTTAGGTACGCTGCTGCTGATCCGATATGGGCGAACCACCGACGGCGAGCTTTCGACGATTGCCCGGGTCTTGGCTTGGCGCCCGCTGGTGGGCATCGGTCTGATCTCATACTCATTGTACCTGTGGCATTGGCCTGTGCTGGCAATCGCACGCTTTATCGAGGGCGACAACGACTTGTCGATGGGCATGATGGCCTGCTTGCTGGTGCTGATCGTGGCGCTTTCAGTACTGACCTACTTGGGTGTAGAGCGCCCTTTGATTCGTTCCAGGCTTGGGTTCAAGGCCGCCTTCACGGGTTTTGCCGGGCTTTCCATGGGGTCTTTTGCACTGATCGTGGCTATGACCGGCCTGGAGGCATTGAACTTGCCCCCGATAATGGGTGAGCGGTATGCCAACCTGACGGTCAATGGCCAGAACATCCATATGACCGAAGGCTGGGTAGCGCCCTGCTGGGAAGTGAATGACCTGGATCCCAGCAAGGCCGCCGTGGATGAGCGCTGCCACATCGGCGCGCATTCCTCCGAGCAGGTCTTGATGGTAGGTGACTCCCACGGTGCGGCATTGGGCGGTTTCATCGACACCCTCGCGAAAGCGGAAGGCTTTTCCGTTACGGCATATGAAGTGGGTGGGTGCCAAGTGGCCGAGTGGGGTATGGCCAAGCGCGTACCGGCTATCGTGTTGACGGATGAACGCCGCGCCAAATGTGCAGCGATGCTTGATTTCATTGAGCAGAATCATGCCCGCTACAAAGCCATTTTCGTGGTTAACGCTTTCAACCTATTTGCCGGTGCATACGATGTACTTAAAAAGGTCGATGGCGTACCGGTGGACTTGAATGAGGAGCGCCTGCATAGGTTTGCGGCGAAGACACCGTTGTACTTCTTCCACGATGCGCCAGTGCTCGACCGCTCGATGCAACATTCGCCTCTGTTCAGTCGTCTCGGTCTGCGCTTGGGCGCTGCCCCTGTGGAGCATGGCGCGCAAGGCAACCTCCAGGTAAAGGCGATGGTGGCTCGGATAGCGAACGCTCACTGGGTCGACTTGGCTGCGGCTTACCAAGTGCTACAGGACAGCAGCTTCCTGCATGACGGTCTGCCTGCCTATGCCGACACCAATCACCTGAGTGGTCATGGTGCGCTGGCGCTGGCTGGGGTCTTCCAGGCTCAGGGCGGGTGTCTGCTGTGTACCTCGGGTAAGGCTGGCAAGGATGGGATGGCGTTGTCAGGGGCGTCGCGCTGAACCTACGGCAGGGCATGTCGTGGGCGACTAGATTTCCCGCCCATGGCTTAACGGGCAAAGGAGCTTCATATGAAAACTGAACAAGGCAAGCATCACGTGGTAGTGGTCGGCGCCGGGCCAGTCGGGTTACTGACCGCCTACTTGTTACGGCGTATGCAGGTCGATGTGACGCTGTTAGAACGGCGTCACTCGCGCTCCACACAGTCCAAGGCGTCCTCGATGAACGCTTACTCGCTGGCAATCATGGACATGGTCGGGTTGGCGGACGCCTTCATTGAACAGGGAATGCCGATTCACGACCTGTTGGTCTACTGGAACAATCGGCGCACGATGCATGTGAACTATCGCCACTTGCCATCGGTTCATGACTACATTCTCGGCATTTCCCAGCCCGAGACCGAAGCTGTGCTTGAGCATGCCTATCGAGACCTGGGGGGGAGCCTGCAACGAGGCAGCAGTGTGACTGCATTGACGCCCACCGAGCAGGGGGTCGAGGTGGAGCTGGACGATGGCCGTATTCTTAGCTCTGATTACGTCGTGGGGTGCGATGGTAGTCGAAGCACCGTCAGAACATTAATGGGCATCGAATTCGAAGGTAGCGATTTCGGTGTTGAGTTCTTCATGTTCGATGCGCAGGTCAGTTGGGCAGGGGAGGTTGGCAAGGTTCATTACTACGTCCGTGAGGACAGTTTTTTCCTGATCATCCCCCAGGCCGGCGGTACCCACCGGGTCATCATCAAGGCCAGCGACGGCAAGGTTGCCCAGGTGCAGGGCGATCCTCTGGCGTTCTACCAGGAACTCACCGACCGCTACGGTCGTTGTGGGGTCAAGCTGGAGCGCATCATCTGGGAGTCCAATTCTCGCTTCTACAACCGGCTGGCGCGTCGCTACTCGCAAGGCCGGGTGTTCCTGTGCGGAGACGCCTGCCACCTGTTCAGTCCGGTAGGAGGCTTGGGCATGAACACGGGGTTTCAGGATGCTTTCAACCTCGCCTGGAAATTGGCAGGCGTACTGAACGGTAACCTGTACCCGTCGGTGTTGGAGAGCTATACGCATGAGCGCCAGCCGGTGGCGGCTCAGATGATTGCGACCACCGACGCCAACACCCGTTTGATCCTGCGCCAGGATTGCGATCCGGCTGGCGCATTGCGCCGGTGGCTGCCGACAATGGACAACCGCCATCACATCGCTGTTGGCTTCCCAATGACATTTTCGGGCCTGGGCCAACGGTACGGGGAGCAGGCCCTTGTCGCCGGCGGTGGGCGGTGGGTGGGCCGCTTGTTGCCCTCTGTCCAGATGCACACCGACGTGGGTGTGCAGAGCAGCCATGCACTGATGCGAGCAGGGCGATTCGTGTTGCTGGTTCGCGGGGCGTGCCCTACCCAGTTGAGTCAGCAACTGCAGGCCAGTGGGCAGGTTGATGTCGTGTCTGTCATTGAGGTGTCGGCTGGACGTAACCAAGCCATGGCGCTGCGTAAAGGGGAAGCCTTACTGGTCAGACCTGATGGCGTGGTTGCACTCCAAGCGATGGTTGATGACCCGAACGTGTTCTTGGCGTACCTGAGCAACGTCTTGCCTGCATTGGCACTTTACAGGCCTGCGGAGGAGTCCCTACAGGTCTGACGCATGATCAGATGCATGGAATGAGGGGAAATCTTGACTGACATCGAACGATTTAGAGCATTGACTGTAACAGCAACTCTGGACGAATGGTTCGACACCTTGAGAGGGCTCGCAGGCAACATGGGGTATGGTCAGATTCTGCTGGGCCTGAAGTCCAGGTCGCAGGTGGATCACCGAAGCGCTTTCATCAGAAGCAATTATCCCCAGGCCTGGCGGCAGCGCTATGACGAGGAGCAGTTCGCCTTGGTGGACCCGGTAGTATCGCATTGCCTGCGCTCGCCATTGCCGTTTTCGTGGAGCGGTTACAGCTGCCATTCCGCGTCGGCCCAAACATTCTTCGAAGAAGCCGCCGCCTATGGCCTGCAGCACGGTGTAGCTTTGCCCCTGCACGGAGGAATGGGGCACAGTGGCATGCTCAGCCTAGTGTGGCAGGGTGGTTGCGCCAAGGCGTACCAGCGACATCTGGATAACACACTGGGCCGCGCTACCCTGCTACGTGATTTTGCCTTGGAAAGCGCAATCTCTCTGCTGTCGCACAGTCAATGGTCGCATGACCCTCTAACCAAGCGGGAGCTCGAGGTGCTGCTTTGGAGCGCGGCAGGCAAGACCACGTGGGAAATATCCATGATCCTCTCCTGCTCGTCCTCGACCATCGAGTTCCACTTCAAGAACATCCGTCGCAAGTTCAACGTCAGCTCTCGCCAGCTAGCTGTCGTCAAGGCCCTGCAGACCAAATTGATCAACCCATAAGCACAAACACGATTGTGTCACCTCTCAAATCTGAGAGGTGACACAATCGCGTTTGTAACGATAAATTTCAACGCGATATTTGATGCAATGGAATGTGGCAATGCTCATCTCGATAAAGCAACGCAGTGAAATGGACAGCGCGCACCTGAAGGCAATGCATGCCTTGCGCGCGAGGGTTTTCAAGGACCGAAAGCAATGGGATGTGAGCATTATCGATGACATGGAAATCGATGGTTACGATGCGTTGAACCCGTACTACATGGTGGTCCGCGATCCGACCGATCCGCAGGTGCCGATCGGTTGCTGGCGCCTGATGCCGACCACAGGCCCTAACATGCTTGCCCACAGTTTTCCGCAATTGCTGCATGGTCAACCTGCACCGTGTTGCACTGACGTTTGGGAGCTGAGCCGGTTCGCCATCGATAGCCCGGCGCGATCAGCAGGCCGCTTTTCCCAAGGTACGACCCATGCTATCCGAGCAGTCGTGGCTTTTGGCCTCGCACGCAACCTCAGCCGTTATGTGACCGTGACGACCACGGGTGTCGAGCGTTTGCTGCGGCGTCTTGGCGTCGACCTGTCGCGTTTGGGGCCAGCTCAGCAGATCGGTGTCGAAAAGGCTGTGGCCCTGAAAATTGAGCTCAATGAAATCACCTGTCAGGCGCTCACCGGACGCATGTTCATGGAAGACATCATCAAAATGGCGGGCGATGCAGAGGTGTTCTCGGTCTGTCAGCGTTGGGTAACACAACTGGGATTCGACTTTTTTGCGTGCGGCACCCGCAACCCTTTGCCCATTTTCAATCCGTCCATCGGTATTTTCAGCAATTATCCGATTGAGTGGCAAATGGCCTATCAGAACAATGACTATGTGGGCATCGACCCCGTGGTACGCCGCTGCACCAATGCTGTTTCACCGCAGATCTGGAATTGCAGCGAGTTCGCTGAGCGTCCGTTCGCCGAGCAGGCTCAGGCGCATGGCATCCGGTATGGGGTGTCGCTGTGTATCAGGGACGGTCGGGGTTACCAAAGCCTGGTCACGTTTGCACGCCAGGAGGAGCCGTGCAGGGCCATGGAGCTGCTGGAGCTGCAAGGTATGCTGGCGATGTTCGGCCAGTTGACCCACGCCCAGTTGGTGCGCCAGAGCCAATGCCCGGATGTGGCGTCATTGACATCCCGGGAGCTTGAAGTATTGAAATGGAGCGCCGAAGGCAAGACCTCTGCCGAAATCGCCCAGATCATGGATATCAAGGTGCGGACGGTTAATTTTCATGTCGACAACTGCGTCTTGAAGTTGTCCGCGTCCAACAAACTGCATGCTGTGGTTAAGGCTGCGAGGGTTGGCATTCTGTGAAAGTTCGCAGGTTGTCTGTGAGGCCACGCTTGATAACCTGAGTCGACCCAAGGGTGGCAGGCCTGCACAGGGGCTGGCCTGGCTCAGGGATATCAGCAAAAGGACCGATGCAATGGAACAGGCGTCAATTCAGCCAAGATGGCTGCATAAGGATAACGGCGAAGATGTCTTGATCCGCCACTACAGGCCGGCATGGTCGTTGTACCAGCCGGCAACCACCGCTGATGAGGCGCACCTGCCGTATCGGCAGGAGGCGGATGGCCGCAGGCGCTTCTCCCTCCCAACGACTTCGCTGGATGAGTACCTGGCCAATGGCAGCCTGCCGCAGCCCATTGCTCGTGACGATGCCTGGCAAGCCCGGCGGGGCGTTCCCTATCAACTGGCCGCGCCGTTGCTGGAGGCCTCGGAGATGCCAGCAACCAGCCCAAGGCACTCCTCCAGCAGTTACGAGCTTATCAATTACGCTGATCACTACTACTTCTATCGAAAATCCCACGAGCATGTACCCGGAGTCATGCTGATAGAGGCGCAGCGCCAGGCGGTTTATCACCACCTTTATCACACGACCGCGCACGTACGTGGGGAAGTGACCGTCAGCTGGAATCAAGTCAATGCGAGCTTTTTCTCTCATGCCGAGCTGATGTATCCCATCGAGCTGGTGGTCGACGACCTGCAGGCAGAGCCGTCACCAAAGCCGCGCAAGATCCACTACCGAGTGGCGTTCTATCAGCGTGGCTATCTGCTGGGCACCATTGATACAGTGGCGAGCGTGATCGAGTTAGGACGTTTCGAACGCTTGCGCAAGGTATTTGCCTTAAGTAATGATCGCTTCCGCCCGCTTGCGGGAGTGCGCCATGAATGTTGGCTGACACTGGACGAGGGCAGTCAAGAGACAACGCAACTGGCGTTCCTCGAACGCGGCCACTGCGTCACGGCGCTGGCTCTAGCCGATCCCAAACGGGTGACAGGCATCAGCATTGCCAATGCCGAGGGTTTGCGCTTCGAGGCCCATGTTCGTTCGTTCGTTGCACTGGACGACCAGGTCCGCTGGTATTTTGAAGCGTTGTCCGAGGATCAGGAAACAGCCATGGGCAAGCTGATCAAACGTGGGTATGTGGCTGCCTGAACGGGTCATATTTCTTGCTGTTGAACATCCAAAAAGGGAATTACAGATGCTCATAATCGAAACGCGTTATATCGTTGATCCTGCACTAGCCGAACCCCACAAGCAGTCACATGTCGAGTGGGTCCGCAAGTATATCGCTGAGGGCTTATTCATCCTGGCCGGCCCCAAGCTGGAAGCTGGCGGTGGCGTCATCGTTGCCCATGCCGTGAATGACGAGCGCTTGCAGGCCATCTTGAAAGAGGACTCCTATGTCAGCGAAGGTATCGTCGAATACAAGGTGAGCGCATTCAACCCTCTGTTCAAAGGTGCTCCGTTCCAGGCTTGATACGTTTGCAGTCGTGGAGCGAGTTATCGCGGTTGCCGTAAGCATGACGGCGGCCGCTTTTTTAAAGGAGACGTTTTGATACCTATGGATAGACCAATAAGACTGGTGGTATTGGGCGCGTCGGGGCGCATGGGTCAGAGACTGGTGCGAAGCTTGGTTCATGCCCAGGGTGCGTGCCTGCATGCTGCGGTGGTACGGCCTGGTTCCAGCTTGGTTGGCAAGGACTGCGCTGAAGTGGTGGGGAGTGGCCCGACTGGGGTGCATTTCACTGACGATATGTTGCGATCGCTCGACGGGGCTGATGGCGTGCTTGATTTCACCCAACCCGAAGTCACGTTGCAATGCTTGGAGTACACCTCGGCCCGAGGGTTGGTTCACATTATTGGTACGACTGGTTTCAACCCCGAGCAGGAAGCGGCGATTGCTGGCAGCCAAGGGGCGCGCATTGTCAAGTCTGGCAACATGAGCGTAGGGGTGCAGTTGCTCAGTGTCCTCGCTGAAATTGCCGGTCGAGTGCTACCTGCGGAGGATTGGGATGCTGAGGTGCTGGAAATGCATCACCGTCATAAGGTAGATGCACCGTCCGGCACGGCGTTGATGATGGGGGAAGCAGTCGCCAAGGGCCGGCAGGTGGACCTAGGCAGCCAGGCGGTGCGCGTGCGGGATGGGCTGACCGGCCCGCGTGAAGTGGGCACCATTGGTTTCGCCACCCTTCGGGGTGGCTCAGTGGTGGGGGATCACTCACTCATCCTTGCGGGCGAAGGAGAAGTATTTGCCCTCAGCCACCAGGCACTAGATCGGCAGGTATTCACCCGAGGGGCGCTGCGGGCGGCACGCTGGGCTTGGCATCAGCCTGCCGGGGTATATTCCATGCAGGCGGTGCTTGGCTTGGCAGTGAGTTGAGCGTGTGTGCGATGCGGGCTAGTGGTGCTCTAGTCGCATGGATTGGTCCAGCGCTTGCAAGAGTGTCTGGTCGATCTCGTCCAGATCCTTGCAGATGAACCGCACACCCGATGCCTGCATCTGCTGTTTCTGGTACAGGGTTGCGGGTTTGCCGATAAAGCCACAACCGAGCGTTTTGCTCACTTGGGCGACCCGGTTCAGGTCATCGATGAACACCAGCTCGCCGGCACCGGTAGCTGTTTGACGGTGGATTTCAGCCATGCCCGGGCGTGCGTGGCCCATGTCGATGTAAGGCAGGTCGGCATCGAAGTACTCACTTACCGGCGCCAGGTAGCGGTCGAAGATCGCTGCCTTGGGGCTTCCCCCATATGCGGTGATACGAGCGCCTGTTTCTTTGAGCCGGGCGAGCAAGGCAACGGCTCCCGGTGCCAGCTGTACAGGGTGGCGTGCGGCGTACTGAGCTTGTTCTGCGAGGAAGGCATCTATGGTTTCCATGGCTGTCCAGGGCAGGTTGCAGGCCAGCGCCATGATGTGCCCCCCGGCCATATGCGGCGAGCCTAGTATCTGGCGTTCTAGATCGGCCGTGTAGTGGCCGCCATGGCGTTCGACGAAGGTACGAATTGGAGTGCTATAGACATCGCTCAGCAATACACCATTGGTGTCTATCGCGAAATGGCGAATTTTTTCGAGCTTGTTCATTCTGGATTCCATCTCAAATGGGCGCATAGCCGACGAGAAGCAGCGCGGGCTGCTTCTCAAAGCGGGAAATTAGGTGTTTTGCGTCGTGGCTTGGCGAAGGCGGAACGTGCTGGGGTCATAGTCGTGGAGGCTGGCGAAAGGCAGCGCTTCGGCTGTGAACAAATGGTCCAGGCGATCACGGTAGGCTTGTAGGTAGTCCGCACGAACCTCGGCGGAGACACTTGCAGGTTGCCAGCAGATGAAGGGTTCGAGCACATCGAAGCCGGTCAGACGCAGTACACCGTGCTGAATGGGAAACAGCAGCGTATTGATGTTGCCGTTGATGCCGTCATGGCCGTACATCGAGGCGCCGCCCCCGGTGGTAAGCGAAACCATGGCTTTCTTGCCGGCGAACTTGCCGTTGTCATACCAGGCCCCGGCGCCATAGACCGCACCGTAAGCCAGCACTCGATCTACCCAGCCCTTCAGAATCGCAGGCATCGAAAACCACCAAAGTGGGAACTGCAGAATCAGCGCGTCGCAAGCAAAGAGCTTGTCGATCTCTGCTTGAATGTCCGGGGCAAAGCCTGAGTTTTCGGTAGCGTGCGCCTCCTCGACCTGTTGCTTGAAATAGTCAGGGTCGGCACAGGTTGTGAAGTTGCCACGCCCGGACAGTGCCTGCCAGTTCATCGCGTAGAGGTCTGAAACCGTGACTTCATGACCTTGCTGAGTGAGGTGGCTGCAGGCTTGGGCTGTGAGTGAAGCGTTGAAGCTCTTGGCTTCAGGATGGGCATGGACGATGTGTACTTTCATGTGTGTTCCCGGGAGTCGTTCGCTGATGGAAGTAAACGAACGGTGCATACTCAGCCCATCTCATGCAGGGCAGATTCACGCCGTTCGCCCGCAAACTCTGGCCAAACGGGGGCATTTCGGCTAGCTGCGAACTATCTCAGGTAGGGGGGCGCTCAGCGGTGCGTCAGTGGGTTTCTGCGCCGGATCGTGCACACCGATCATCACTCCATGGCGCTTTGCGGATTGTGGTGGATGTGTTGTGTTCAAGGGGGCTCGTTCAAATCCTTACATGGTCAATCTTGGTTTTCTGCTGATCAAGCATAGGCGGGGAGGACGCTAAATAGCGTCGCAGGATGAGTTACACCACCTCTCGGGACACTATCCTCTAAAGACTGTCAGGATCCCCAAAGAACATTTGGACATTCATATAAATCAAATGGTTATGAATGGGAAATTAGATTTGTACCCGCAGATGTACCCCTTTCAACTGCAGCTACGAGTGGATTCCAGTGGAGGCAACGAGGAGGGATCGGTTTCAAATGTGCAATCCCTCGCCCATTTGCGCAACTTATGCTTTGGGCTCGTCACAGTCGCTACGCGTCGCAGCAGTCAGTGGGTGGGATGCACACGTTTTCCACTGAGGCCTGAACCAGAAAGCCGACATTTCCTGAGAAAGCCGGCTTTCTGGTTTCAGGGGACAACCTGAATGGTCAGACGATGAAGTTCACCAATCGGTTAGGCACTACGATCATCCTTCCTGCGCTTTCCAGATATTTGCTCAACACAGGATCGGACAGCGCCTGGTCACGGATTGTGTCATGGTCGGCATCGGCCTGGACCAGAATCTCCCCCCGTAGCTTGCCATTGACCTGTACCATCAACTTCACTTCGTCCTGCCTTAAGGCGTCGCTGTCCGGGGTCGGCCAGGCACTGTCGTAGATCGCGCCGGGGAATCCTAATGCCTCCCAGAGAACCTGGGAGATATGTGGCGTCACAGGTTGCAGCACCTGCAAGAGAATGGACATGGTTTCCCGGCAGACCTGGTGACCAACGCTGCGGGCACTCTCCAGTACCTTGAGCATCTTCATTGCACCCGATACGACGGTATTGTATTGCAGACGCTCATAATCGTTATTGATTTGCTTCAACAAGTCATGGGTCATGAAGCGCACACGGCTGGCTTCTGTGGCGTCTGCCGCCTGGCCGTCACTTTCGCTCCAGCGTGCCTGCTCATCAACGGCAAAGCTCCAGAGACGGCGCAGGAAGCGATAAGCCCCTTCGACACCGGTGTCGCTCCAGATCGTGCTTTGATCAGGGGGGCCGGCGAAGATGGTGAACAACCGGGCGGTGTCCGCACCAAACCGGTCGATGATGTCCTTGGGCTCGACCACGTTGTTCTTCGACTTGGACATCTTCTCCACGCCACCCAGGGTGACAGGCAAGCCATCTTCGATCGCTGTCGCGCTGACCGGACGGCCTTTTTCATCGTATTGAACCGATACTTCGCAGGGGTAGAACCATCGTCGGCTACCGTCCTGCGCCTTGCGGTAATAACTTTCCCGCAGCAGCATACCCTGAGTGAACAGATTCTTGAATGGTTCACTGAAGTCCACCAATCCCTCGTCGCGCATCGCCCTTGTCCAGAACCTGGCGTAGAGTAAGTGCAGCACCGCATGCTCGATGCCGCCGATGTACTGGTCGATGGGCATCCAGTATCGGTTGCCAGGCCCTACCATCGAAGTGTGGCAGTCGGGATCGCAGTAGCGCATGAAATACCAGCTCGAGTCGACGAAGGTGTCCATTGTGTCCGTTTCCCGTTGCGCGGGTGCTGCACAACGAGGGCACGCGACGAGGCGGAACGATTCACGCTGCAGCAACGGATTGCCGCTTCCGTCGGGAATGCAATCGGTCGGCAATATTACCGGCAGGTCTGCGTAAGGTACTGGTACATCGCCACAGTATTCGCAATGAATGATCGGAATCGGAGTTCCCCAGTATCGTTGCCGGGAGATTCCCCAGTCACGCAGGCGCCACGTGGTGGCTTGCTCGCCACGCCCACGCTCGGCCAGGGCGTCGACGATTGCCAGGGCAGCTTGCTCCACCGTGAGACCATCATAGGCGCCAGAGTTGATCAGGCGACCTTCCTGGCTGCCGTAGCGATCCGACCAAGCTGCAGGGTCATAAGGAGCCCCGTCGAGCGCGATGACGGGGTGTACGGGCAAGCCATACTGACGGGCAAAATCGAAATCGCGCTCATCATGGGCCGGCACCCCCATCAAGGCGCCTTCCCCATACTCACCAACCACATAATTGGTGATCCACACGGCGACCGGTTCGCCGGTCAATGGATGCTCGACGTGCAAGCCGCTCGGGATACCGAGCTTCGCCTGCGCGCCGGCGGCGGGGCTGGTCTGTGCCGCCTGTCGACACGCCTGCACCTGCGGCTCGAGCCCTGGATCGAGCGCCGTGGCACGCTTGGCCAGCGGATGATCAGGGGAAACGGCACAAAACGTCACACCCATCAGCGTATCGACGCGCGTCGTGAACACCCACAGCTTGCCTGCGTCGATCAACTGCCCGTTTGCGTCTTCGACAGTGTGGACAAAGGCCAGGCGGACTCCACTGGCCTTGCCAATCCAGTTGCGCTGCATGCTGCGGACCATGTCCGGCCAACCCTCCAGGGTATCGATGGCCGACAGCAGTTCCTCTCCATACTGCGTGATGCGCAGGTAGTAGCCGGGAATCTCGCGTTTCTCGACGAGCGCTCCGGATCGCCAACCCCGGCCATCCACCACTTGCTCGTTGGCCAGCACGGTTTGGTCGACGGGGTCCCAGTTGACGATCTGGGTCTTCTTGTAGGCCACGCCCTTTTCCAGCAACTTCAAGAAAAACCACTGGTTCCATTTGTAGTATTCGGGATCGCAGGTGGCGATTTCTCGTGACCAGTCGAAAGCCAGTCCTAGCGGCTGCATCTGCGACTTCATGTCGGCTATGTTCATCCGTGTCCATTGAGCGGGTGATACGCCCGACTGCATCGCGGCGTTTTCTGCCGGTAGGCCGAACGCATCCCATCCCATCGGCATCAGGACGTTGTAGCCCTTCATCCGCATGTGACGGGCCAACATGTCATTGATCGTGTAGTTGCGCACATGCCCCATGTGCAACTTTCCGGAAGGGTAGGGCAGCATGGAACAGGCATAGAACTTTGGCCGGCTTTCGTCCTGGACAGCCTTGAATACTTCATCGCGAAGCCATTTGGCCTGAGCCGTGCTTTCAACCCAGGCAGGATCATACTGCTGTCGCATAGGGGGTCCTCGATATTGTTGGAGCTGGACGACGATAAATCGCCCGGCTCATATGTTCTTGTAAGATATCGCTCGGCCTGTTGAACATCGCTTGCCGCAAGTGTAAGCGCTTACGGTAATCTGGCAGGGATTAGGTTTGAAAAGTTTTTTCCTCTTTGCGCCCTCCCGCCAACCAGCCACGGGGCCACACGCTGAAAGCCCGAGGCGGCTTGTATTTGGCTTTAAGCGACCGTAACAGACTGCCGTGAGTAATCAAGCAGAAATCGGGTTGGAAGTGCTGCATATACTGTGGGATCTTATCCCATGGAACTGTAGGAAAAATATGATGGGCGCCATGGTAGTTGAAGTTCATCAGGCACACTCGCTCGAAAAAGAGTGGCACTTTCACGTTTCTCGCAAACAGCGAGTCATTGATGGGCGTCTGGTAGTGGGCAAAACTGTCCAGCACAGTGAGAATGAATGCTCTGAGTAAGTAGATGATCACCAATATCCACCAGTTGGCGCCATACAGAAAAGCACTGCAAGCTAACAGCAGCAAGGTGCACGCGCCTTCGGTGCGCAGTGCGCTCAATTTTTTATTGCGCAGGGTGATGGACAGCGCGCAATGGTCCGACGGCACTACTGTCGAACCGTAGATGAGGCTCGTCAGCGGGTAGATAAAACGGGGCGGCAGGAAGCAGACGATTGCGGTCAGCACGAAGTCGTGCCAGTAAGCACCAAACAATTTGCGATAGTAATAATTGACGACCTTGCGCGTCGATCGGCGCGGGGCGATATAGATCTCGTCGCAATCATGCTCGGTACGATTGACGCGGTGATGCCGCAGATGATCGAAGCGTTGCAAGTCATAGGCGATGCCCATGAACACCGCCATCACCTGGCCCATACGCCGGTTCCTCCGGGGGGCAGGGTGCAGCAATCCGTGTATCGCCTCATGCACCATGACGCCGGTGGTCGAAGAGAACAACAGGGTGGGTAGCAGGGTCAGCATGAACCAGGGGTTTGTAGAGATCAACAGGGGAGCGATGAGAAACTGGTAGCCGTTGACCAGTACAAGAAATACAAAGATCAAGTTGTTGGTCGTGACATCGATATCGTCGAAGTCGCGGGTTTTGACCAGGGTCGGATTGCCACGATACAAACGCTCGTACAGGTCCTGCGTCAGTGTCTCGCTCATGCTGAATGCACCTCTTCCTTTTGATGTCTGAAACGAGCCTCCTGGCTCAACTTCTTCGTGGTGATGAAACCTGTGGAGCCTTGGCTTCCCGGCCCCACAACCAGCAGACGCCTCCGAGCAGCAGACCCAGCAGTCCGTAGAGGCTCCAGCTCAGCGTGAACCCAGCGCTGGAGTTCAACGAGGCGCCCAATCCCACCGAGACCATTCTGGCGAGCGCGAGCAGGATGGGAATCAGCGAAAAGAGGCTGGCCTGGGTTTGCAATGATGTCTTTTGGGAAATCAACGCGGTGATATGGGTGATGCCGAGAATCTCACCCATCGTCCAGAAGAAAACGAACGTCAGAATCAACGCGGTATGCTCGAAAAACGCGTAGGCGCCAAATCCGATACCGTAGAAGATTCCTGCCGCGGCCAGGTTGGCGAGCGTGCTGAATCGAGAGGTTAGCGCGATCAGAGGCTGCGTGATCAGGATGACCAGCAACGAGTTGACGATCCCCACGGCAGCGAAGATGCTTGCGGCACGGTCAACGGCTATTACATCGAGCCACAACGGTAGCTGATACTCACGCTGCGCATCCAACACCGACAAAGCGAAAAACATTGCGCCGGCGACGATCACGATCCTCGGTATGTCGACCATGTTGCGCAAGATTCTGCGTCGTGCCTGTGGCGTATGAACCTGTCGCTCAGGCAGCACCAGGAAAACACTCGCAAGGAAACACGCAATGCTGACGCCGGCGGCGAATACCATCAGGTAATGACTATGCAGGCCGAGCAGATACCCACCGATGACAAACAGCAGCGCGGCGCCCAGGTTGCTGGCCAGGTGAAGGTAGCCGAAGGATGCAATGCGGTTGCCATCGTCCGCCGCCAGCGAGGTCAGCATGCTGAACACTGGCGTGATCACGCCTGCGCATAGCATGAACATCAGCACCATGGCAATGGACGTGGTCGGCGTGTTGAACACCATCGCGAGCAGCAGAAAGACCGACGAGCACAATGATGTGCCCAGCAACAGTGAGCGAAAGGAGCAGCGACTGGCCAAGGCCCCACCCAACAAGTTGCCCGTCAAGTAGAACGCCGATACCAGCGTTATCACCAGCGCCACTGCCGAGCCATCGAGATGGTAGTGACGGTTGAAAAACAGCGCTGCGAATGGCCCCAACGCGTTCGCCATGACGAAAAGCAGACGAAGCAGGATGATGTTGCGCATCGCCGTCGTCAGCCCCGCGTCCTTGAAGAGCTTGTTCACTTGAGGATCACCTCGGTGTCACGAACGCGCGCAGTGCTCGCTGCACGGCATTCGTGCGCCGTATCTGCCTGGGTGATGATGAACGCAGCTCGATCAAGAAAGGCATCCGGCGGCAGCTTCAAGGTGCGGCCGGAGGCGGCCTCGACGACCAATTGCGACCTGACGCCTGCGGGCAGTGCGGGCAGTGCGGCATGCACCTTGACCAATACCCCCGCGTGGGGCGGGTAGATGAAGTCGATGGCGGCCACCCGGTGGCGCGTCGGTCGCAGGTCCAGCGGTACATCCCGGAAACTGTCCACCAGCAGCTTGAACAGATCCAGGCCGCTGGCCAGCTCTACCAGCTTCAGGATCTGATCACCACCGGCCCGGGTCGCAAGTTCAATGACCTTCGCACCATCCTTGCCCAGGCGGATTTCCGTATGGGTGATTCCCCACTGCACAGCCAGCGCCTGATGGGCGGCAACCACCAAGGCCGCAACCGCCGGCGGCAGATCCTGCCCACCCGGCTCGAAAGAGACCAGGTGACCAACCTCCTCGAAGTAAGGTGCCGGACCGAGACGTTTCTGCGTCACGGCAACAATATTGACGCGACCTTGGGCCACCACACTTTCGACACTGATTTCCGGGCCATCGACATAGGCTTCCACCAATGTCTCGTCCATGATCGCGCTGCTGGTACGTACCTGTTTTTCGCTAGCGTGCCTCGCCGCGATAGCCGCGAGCAGTGCCTGCTCGGTGTCCGCCAGCACCACGCCGATGCTGCCTGCCAGTTTTCTTGGCTTGATGACCACCGGGAAACCGATTGCCCTTGCGGCCGCGACAATCTCCGCATTCGTCAGGGCGAGCAATGAGGTGGGAGAAGACACGCCGTGCCGGGCGAACGCTTCGCGCATCAGGCGTTTGTCCCGGCTCACCCGGGCGGTATCCAGCGTATTGCCGCGCAACCCGAAGCGAGCGGACAGCAAGGCCACCGCCTCGACGTAGAATTCGTAGTAGGTGACAATCAGGAGCAAGTCGATACCGAGTGTTTCGACCTGGGTGGCAATCTCGTCAATCTGTTCCGGATCGATGTCTACCCAGTGAGCGACGTAGCGCTCGGCCCATTCGGGCAGGCTCTTGCCCACCAGGATCACCGGCGCCTGACGCGCCAGGGAGGCCAAGGCAAACTCGCGGTAAAACTGGTTACCCACATCAAGCAGCAAAATATGCTTCATAGCGCTTGGCACCCCTATTCGTAGGGTTTCAAAGACAACATCGATCCGTCCTTGAGCCGGGTGATCCAACGGCTGTTACTGCCCACCGGAATACGGTACTGACTCAGCACCGTATCGACGTTGAGCTGACCGCATTCGCGTCCCCATTTGAGGAACAGACGCTTGGCTTTTACGCTGGTACAGCGTTGAAGCAGATCACCCACGATGTCCGGGTACATCACCTTGACTTGCGAAAACGCACTATAGGCATCCTCCAGCGATTGCTTGCCGCCCACGTCGTAGAGCATTTCCAGCAATGCACGCTCCGGCGTGGAGCATTTGATGCCGCCCAATGCTGGCCCCGCATCCGTCAATGTCTGCTCAGGCATGCTCGAACCCTCCCAATCGAACAGGCGGGCATGGCTATAGCGCACGGAAAAACGCTCGGAAAACCAGCGCGGCAAGGCCGCGCGTGCGTCCCCCCATAGCACCAGAGGCGTGCTGTCGTGCTCCAAGAGTGCGCTATAGCCGCCTACATGCAATCCTTCGATTTGCATGGCCAGGTAGGAAAGCGCCGACGGCAGTCTCAACGACTCGCCAGGAAATACATAGACGCCATGGGCAACACGTGTAAGCCAGCCACTCTTTGCGTAGCCGGCAGCGCGCTGATTGGAGATACCGATTTTCTGCAGTGTCGAGAGATCCAGCAGCATGTCACGAGGCATGGTCTTGTAGAGTTCCTTCAGCAACGAGTACTGGTGACGTCCTTTCATCCCTTGCATCCTAAGTCTGTGCGATCTTGAAAAACCTCAGCACCGTCCTGGCCTGTGAACACTATCGAACGGCCAGTTTCACATCCCCCCCAGCCAGTCACGCTGCCAGCCCCACGTATCGCTTTGCAGCACATAGTCTGCCGCGCGTCTGGCCAGACGCGGATCGATCTCCAGCCCGAGATAGGAACAGGAGCACATGTTCATGAACGAGTGCCCGTTCAGATCGACCATGCGGTTGCGCTCGACATGCCTGACGCTCAAGTCGGTCAGCCCTGAGTTCTGTGCAAGTTGCCAGGAGGGATTACCAATTTCGACCGTCCTGGCAGTATTGATGTATTGGTTCTTCAAATTAGACATAAACCTTCCATTTGCTTGGTTCAAGCTCGATAAAAGTTGTCTTTGCGAATACGTCGAGCGCTGCCTCGGATATCCGTATGGGGGCGCAGTGAAGAAACTGACCTGAGTTTCAGTCGTTGACCACAGTTGTAGTAGGTCAGTAGCCGGTGCTCAGTGCGTTTAAATATGGCCAAAACCCAATTTTGATGTCAAGCATTTATTTCGGACAAGTAAATCGAGCTGTCAATAGTCGCGTCAAAGGCAACTGTCCTTGAATTATCTAATCCTGGGGCGGTGCTGGCGGCTTCAGCGCCTAAGCGTCTCGCCTCGAACCGAAATCCGATTCATAGTTTCGCTCATTGGAGGCGGTGATCGATCTGTTTAAAGGTGGCGAATTAGTTGTAGGAAAAATCGTCGGAGTGCATTGGGTTTCGTTACAAAATGTTCCTCGAGTATCCTTTTGCACCGCACCCTTGTATCGCACATCTTCAAGATGTCAAAAGTAGAGGACTCATTATTCCGAGTAGCCATGAAAACAACTCCCGTCAGCCTCTGCGTATAGCGCAGTAATAGGTGTCATTGGCGTGTACCATAGTCGGAGATGACAAGTCTTGCGGTTGCCGTTATTGACTTTCCAACTTCAATCTGGAACGGCCACCTACGCCGCAATGTTGTCCGGGCATGTCGCTGGGCATGATTTGTACTGTGTCCCGTGACACCGTCAGGGCACTGGCTGACGATATGGGGGGGAGGGTTGTGGCGAAAGCATGGGCAGAGATGGACATCAGTCCAACCAAGAAGGTCCCACTCCATGCGCTGTGGTAGGGCGTGGTGCTGTGTCACGGCCGTTCGCTGTCTCGGCTTATCGCGTCGGCGAGTGCCATGGCAGTTGTCCGGCCGGACTGTTGCCTTCATGGCGTTCTGATCAAAGACTGTCCGGATCGCCAAAGAACATCTGTATCCGCGACCGCAGCCACCGCTCCGCCGGGTCATTGTCCTGTGCCCCGCGCCAGGCCATGTGCAGTTCGAAACTGCGCACGGGTATCGGCAGGTCCTCGGCCCGCAAGCCGCCGGCGGCCGTCAGTGCATCCGCCGTGTAGTCCGGTACCGTCGCCACGATATCGGTGCCTGCCAGCAAGCTCCCCAGCCCGTTGAACTGCGGTACCGCCAGCACCACGTGGCGCTTGCGGCCGATTTCTTCCAGGGCTTCGTCAATGAACCCGGACAAGTCCCCGGCAAACGACACCAACGCATGGGGCCGCGCGCAGAAGTCATCCAGGGTGATGCTGCCGGGTACGCTGTCGGCGCGCAGCAGTTTCGGCATGCTGCGGCGCAGCACCTTGCGCTTGGCGTTGGCCGGCAGTTCGCTGGTGTAGCTGACACCCACTGAAATCTCGCCCGAGGCCAGCAGGGTTGGCATCAGCAAGTAGTTGACCCGTCGCACCACCAGCACGATGCCGGGCGCCTCGGCGCGAATGCGCTTGAGCAGTTGCGGCAGCAAGGCGAACTCGGCGTCGTCCGACAGGCCGATGCGGAACACCGCATTGCTGGTGGCCGGGTCGAATTCGGCGGCGCGGCTGACTGCAGTGGAAATCGAATCCAGTGCCGGTGACAGCAGGGCGAAGATCTCGTGGGCCCGTGCCGACGGCTCCATGCTGCGCCCGGTGCGCACGAACAGCGGGTCATCGAACAGGTTGCGCAGGCGCGACAGCGCCGCGCTGATGGCCGGTTGGCCGAGAAACAGTTTTTCTGCGGCGCGGGTCACGCTGCGCTCGTGCATCAGCGTTTCGAACACAATCAGCAGGTTGAGGTCTACACGACGCAGGTCGTTTCGATTCATCGGTGCGCTTCGCCTAATGTGGGGCAGAGGTGAATCTTAAGGCCAAAGGCTGTTACCCTGCACGGGTTTAGGGGGACCAATCGCAGGGAAAGTCAGGTGCCCAATCGATGACAAGCATGTCGACTATTAATGGCCACTGATGGTCTAACGGGCAAAGCCCGGATAGAGTCAGTGGTAATTAGAGGTTCACAAAGGCGAGGTATGCGATGTCCCGCATGATCCGTTTCCACAAGTTCGGCGCTGCTGACGTGCTTCGTTGCGAAGAGCAGGCCGAACCGTCACCCGCTGCCGACGAGGTGCAGATCCGCGTCGAAGCGGTTGGCGTCAGCTGGTATGACGTGCTTTGGCGCCAGAATTTGGCACCGTCCCAGGCACGTCTGCCAGCAGGGATCGGTCACGAAATGGCCGGGGTGGTGACGGCGGTCGGTGAAGGGGTCGATGACATTGCCGTCGGTGACCGGGTTGCCAGTTTCCCGGCAACCAGCGCCAACGACCATCCGGTATATGGCGATGTCATCGTACTGCCGCGTACAGCCATTACTCGCTACCCGAATGTGCTCACCCCGATCGAAGCCAGCGTGCACTACACCCCGCTGCTGATTGCCTATTTCGCCTACGTCGACCTGGCTCGGGCCAAGGCTGGGCAGACAGCATTGGTCACCGATGCCAGCCATTGCGCCGGGCCTGCCTTCGTGCAGCTGGGCAGGGCCCTGGGGCTGAAAGTGTTCGCCGCCACCAAGGAAGCGGCGCAGCGTGACTACCTGCTGGGCTTGGGCGCAGACAAAGTGATTGTCACCGAAGAGCAGGACCTGCTGCTGCAGATTGGCAAGTACACCGATGGCCGTGGTGTGGACATGGTGCTCGATGGCATGGGTGGCCCGCAGATGTCGCTGTTGGGCGATGTGTTGGCGCCGCGTGGCAGCCTGGTGCTGTACGGCCTGCAAGGCGGCAACCAGACACCGTTCCCGGCCTGCGCGGCATTCCAGAAAAACATTCAGTTCTATGTGCACTGCATCGGTAATTTCACCGGCAAGCCAGAGCTTGGCATCAGCCAGGACCAGGTGGCACTGCAGCGTGCCTTGCGCGATATCAACCAGTTCACCGCCGACCAACTGCTGACGCCGCAGATCATCAAGGTGTACCCGTTCGAGCAGGTGGTCGAGGCGCATCGTTACATGGACAAATGCCCGTGCGGCGGGCGGGTGGTGCTGGACATGGCGCAACACTGACGGTTACTGAAATGACCAGCAAACCCGGGCAGCCCCCGGGTTTTTTGTGCGCGGGGTAAAGTGATTCAACTTTTAAAGTAGGATTGTTCCTACAATAAGTTGCGACGCGGACTACATATAAGTCAGTGGTCTTTGGGGTTTCAGAAATATCCCGCCAAATATTAAGCCTTGAACGCTTTTCCCTTGCGAGCCACTGTGAACTGACGCGGCCGCTGAATGGTTTTTTTACCGTGAACTGTGTCTTCAATTCGCGCTGCCTCCCTCTCGATAATGGCCCAATGATAGTTTGTGCAAGGAACGTGGGATGAGCATGGCTATGCCTGGTATAGAGCAGCATGTGACAGCGACAGGGCATCGCAGTGGTGGTTTTTTCTCGATGGCTTGGCGACAGTGAAGGGTTCCGTCATTACTTTCATTTGGTTGTAGGAAATTTCTTCTGGGTAAGTTTGGCGCATGTTCAAGTTGAAATGGTTGGTACGGCATGCGCTGGCTGCATGAAGTTGATGAGGTGATTGCGTGACTGCTATTCACGACCAGGCGATGCATTATATCTACCAGCAAGTACTCGAGCGCTTGTTGAACCACATGTCTCAGGCGCAGCGCGCTTCCTTGCAGTTGTTGATACAACGCCTGTTGGTTGCTGCAGGTGGGCCCGAGTACATCGGTACTTTCAGCTTGCAGCTATTGCAAGGTAGCGACCGCCATAGCAGCCGGCTGCTGGCCATGTTGCGTGCCGCGCAACTGAGTATTGCCCTGCGTTCGCCGGTAACCTTCCAGTTGCGGGTATTGGTGGTCAGCCTGCCGGTTGCCGACAGCGCCACGCTGGAAGCTCACGAGCGCAGTTTTAGCGCCCTGTTCATGCAGGATGACCCGCGGGTGCAATTGCAGATGATCGAGGGGCGCGCAGTGGTGCCGTTCAGTCGTCGGCTTTCGGTAATGCCGGAGCGCTGGCTGCTCGCCAGGGATGCGTTGTTGATGTTCGGCCACATGATCGATGCCAGGCCTGAAGCCCTGCTGGGTTGCCGCTTGCACCTGGAGCTGGCGGGGGCCGTGGATCATGCGTTGCAGTCAGCGGTGCCTCCCGATGCATTGGTCACTGCCGTGCCCGGGTTCCAGCGGCGCCGATACCTGGCGTGGGCCCGGCGTAGCCTGCGCCTGGCCGGCGAGCGTGGCCCGCATGCAGTGCACCAGTGCCTGGCGGCACTGGCCCAAGGTCTGAGCCGATTGCACGGCGCTGTTGGGGGCGCACCGGGTGGCCAGCACGGGCTGGTACCGGGCGCCGTACCGGAGCGTGCGACGGTGCGGCTGATTGCTATTGATGACCTGTTACCGCACTTGCTTGAAGAGCAGCAGCTTGACGCGATGCTGGGTTGTCACTTCGAGGCAGCTGCGGATGCTTTGCCGCTGTCTGAGTTCGTCGACTCGCTAGCCACGGCACAGTTGCATGAACTGCGTGCCCGTAGCCTGGAGCCGCAGGCCGGTCGCCCAGCGCTGAAGCTGGCAGGGCAGGCGGGTGGCAGCAAGCAGCGTGACGCCACCCCGTTGCTATTTGGCAAAGCCTACGGCATCAATCAGGCCCAAATGGTGTGCCTGCTGTTCAGCCCGTTTGCCAGGCAGGGGAAAAACCTCGAGCGGTTCTTGCAGTGCCGGCATGCCGATATGGTCGTGGCGTTGCCGTACCTGCACAGGGCCTTGCAAGGCAAACCCTGCCCTGATGCAGTCAAAGCCTGGCTGGTGAACACCAGTGGCCTGCCGTTGGGGCAACTGCGGCAGATTTATGATGGGCAGTTACCGCTGACGGGATGGCGCCTGCTTAACCACCTGGCCCGTCGGGATGTACACCTGAGGTTGCTACCGCAGCAGGCGGTGGGGCGGCGGCGTGGTGTTGCGGGGCTGCCTTGATGGGGCGAGCGGCCCCAGGCGAGTTCGCGTATCGCAAGGTGTATCGCTACCTGGAAGCGTTGATCGACCAGGCTGCGGGCGTTGGCACATGCAGGTTGCCGTCATTGCGTGAGCTGTCCCGGCGGTTACGGGTGTCGTTGGCCACGGTACAGAGTGCCTACAGCCTGCTGGAAGAGGAGGGCCGCGTACATTGCCTGCCGAGGTCGGGTTATTACGTACAGAACGGTGGCAAAGATCAGGCTGTAGAGGTGGCGCGGCAGCCTCCCTTGCCGACTCAGCCACTGTTGGAGCGCATTCTGCTTGGTCATGAACGGCGTTTGGCGCGTCGGCGTGATCGCAGCGTCGCCTCGTGGGAAGCGGTTGGCAGCGCCCGTTTGCGTAGCGCTGTGGCTGAGCGATACACCCGCTGCTCCAACCAGTACTGGCAGGCCGATGACGTCCAGTTGGCCCCCGATGTGCTGGCGTTACTGGAGACACTGCTCAGGGCACTGGCCATGCAAGGTGGTACTGCGTTGGTGCATTCGCCCTGTTGCTGGCAAGTGTTGCGCGCCCTGGGACGTGTCGGCATGCGCGTGCTGGAGGTACCACGGGATGCCCGTGGCAACCCCGAGCTGCACGCTTTGGCCAAGCTGCTTGAGAGCGAGCCGGTAAGCCTGTTGGTCATGCCGTCTTGCCTGGGCATGCCACAAGGGCGGCTGGTTTCACCGTATTATCAGCAGCAGCTTGGGCTGTTGCTTGGCCAACACCCGGTATGGCTGCTGGAAAACGACCTGGACAGCGAGCTCTGTTACGACGGGCCGCCGAGCACACGCCTGCGTGACTGGATCGACCCGCGCTGGCTGTTGGTGATGGGCACGTTCGAGGCCGCGGTGGGGGCAGAGGCGCCGTATGCCTATTTACTGAGCCGTGACACCGTGTTGGCCAAGGCATTCGCCGAGCGAGCGTTTCGGCTTGCGCCGCTACGCTTGCAGGCGCTTGCTCACATGCTCGGCAAGGGGGAAATCGAGACGCAACTGGTCCAACAGCGCACAGACTTGCAAAGGCGCACGCAATACCTGGCGCATGTGCTGCAGTCGCAATTCGGCCAGCGGGTGGTCTTCGAGCTACCGCAAGGAGGGCAAATGCTGTGGGTGAGTTTCCGCCAGCCGCTGGCGTGGGACGGTATTGCCTTGGCGTTGGCCGGCTCTGCATTGCATGCGCTACCGGGCGAGCAGTTCGGCCTGCAGGGGCATTACCCCCAACACCTCGCGCTGATTTGGCTGGGCGGGCACCCGGATGAACTGCAGCGGGCGGTAAGGCGACTGGCGCAGGCGCTTGAGGTGCACTGCGGGCGAAATATCCGCTTCTCGAGTTGAAACCAAGACGCTTGCAGGCGCTGACAGTTGCTGCGAAGGGGCCGACAAGTCAAATGAACGAGTCAACGGGCTGACCCACGGCTCTTGTCAGGTACGCTTTTCTGTATGTATAACCAGTGTCTGTTTTTGCTACCTGATGCTATCCCGTGATTGCCCATTCCGTCGACGACCCGTTCTACTACCTGCATAACTTCCGCCAGGTAGTGTCGTGGGTCGAACAGCGCTACCAGGACCTGCTCGATGACCAGGAACTGGCCTTCATCCGTGCCTTCAGGCAACTGCAAGCGCCATCCCAGGCCTTGATGGTGCGTATGGTCATGCGCAAAGGCGAGTTGTTTCGCAGCGATCGGCTCGACTACGCCGAAATCGGCGATACCGCGCTGGCGCTGCAGCCGTTGCTGGCCCTTGGCTGGGTAAGGGAGCCCGAGCAACTGGAGCTTGAACAGCTGTTCGCGTTGCTGCGCAAAGAAGAGCTGGCCCGCTGCTTCGCCCGGCAACTGAGCCGCCCGCGCGCAGCCAAGCATAAGCTGTTGGCACAATTGCAACCCCTGGCGCTGGCGGCGCGGTCACTGGCCGAATGGTTTCCCGACAGCGAGGTGCGCATTCTGCAG
Organism: Pseudomonas sp. BP6; assembly: GCF_017875935.1. NCBI lineage: Bacteria > Pseudomonadati > Pseudomonadota > Gammaproteobacteria > Pseudomonadales > Pseudomonadaceae > Pseudomonas > Pseudomonas sp. BP6. The sequence continues at coordinate 2,718,634 of NZ_JAGINI010000001.1, read as the reverse complement.
TGGTGCCTGCAACCTCTGTGCGACCGCATGCGCCTGCTGTTCTTCGGCAACCTGTACCAGGACTGGTCAGATTTTGTCCTCGCCGACCTGGGCTTGCTGCGTTACGAGCAGGTACCGTTCAGCTCCGATTCTCGCGCCCTGCAGCAACGTGACGATGTCGACCTGGCCATGGCCCTGCACCAGTGCGCCGAACGCCTGGAGCAGGGCGGTGACCCGGTGCCGATCCTTGCCACCCTGCAGGGCCTGCACAGCGACAACCCCTGGCTGGCCCGGCGCCATGCACGGCTGCAATTCGCCGTGGGCCAACAATGCGAGCGCCTGGGTGAGTGGGACCTGGCCTCGGCCGTGTATGCGCAGTGCAACCATCCCCAGGCGCGCATTCGCCAGGTGAGGGTGCTGGAGCGCAGCGAACAGTGGCACCAGGCCCATGCATTGGCATTGCAACTGGCTGCGGCACCTGCCAACGCGCTGGAGGAGCAGGCGCTGCAGCGCATGCTGCCACGCCTGGCGCGCAAACTTGGCGGCCCGCCACAGCGGCGCCAGCGCACCACGCCGCTGGAACTGATCGAGCTCGAGCTGCCCCGCGGGCATGCTGCGCTGGGCGTTGAAGAAGCCGTGCGTCAGCACCTGATGCAAGAGGGGGGGCAGGCGCATTACGTGGAAAACACGCTGTTCAACAGCCTGTTTGGCCTGTTGTGCTGGGAGGCGATCTTCGCCCCGGTGCCCGGCGCATTCTTCAACCCGTTCCAGGTCGCGCCACACGACCTGCACGACAGCGACTTCCAGCAACGGCGCAGTGCACTGTTCGAACGCTGCCTCGGGAGGCTAGACGATGGCAGCCACCGCCAGGCGATTCTCGACTGCTACGTGGCCAAACAGGGGCTGCAGTCGCCGTTCGTGTTCTGGTCCATGCTCAGCGAGGCACTGCTGGAGCAGGCCTTGGCTTGCTTGCCGGCCGCTGCGCTCAAGCAATGTTTTCTGCGCCTGTTGCAGGACATTCGCAGCAACCGTGCCGGCATGCCCGACCTGATCCAGTTCTGGCCCGAGCAGGGCCGTTATCGCATGGTCGAGGTCAAGGGGCCCGGTGACCGCCTGCAGGACAATCAGCTGCGCTGGCTGGAGTTCTGCAGGCAACACGGCCTGCCGGTCGCGGTGTGCCACGTGCGCTGGAGCGAAACGCCTTGAGCTACAGCGTAGCGGTGCGCGCCTTGTGTGAGTTCAGCGCCAAGGTTGGCGACCTGGACCTGCGTTTCACGCCGTCGCCCACCGCCCAGGAGGGTATCGAGGGTCATCAGCGGGTGGTAGCACGGCGGGCTGCTGGCTACGAGTCGGAAATCACCCTTGAAGGCCAGTTCGAAACCCTGACGGTGCGGGGCCGTGCCGATGGCTATGACCCTGGCAGCAATCGCCTGGAAGAAATCAAGACGCACCGTGGCGATCTGGCGCGTCAACCGGCCAATCACCGTCAGTTGCACTGGGCACAGGCCAAGGTCTATGGCTGGTTGATGTGCCAGGCGCGACAACTGCCGGCCATCGAGGTGGCGCTGGTGTACCTCGATGTGGACAGCGATGGCCAGACGCTGTTCAGTGAGCACTGTTCGGCTGCCGAGTTGCGGGCCTTCTTCGAAACCCAGTGTCGGCGCTTTCTTGGCTGGGCCCGATTGCAACAACAACGCTTGGCCGAACGTGACCAAGGCCTGCTGGCGCTGAGGTTCCCCTACCCACAGTTCCGAAAGGGACAGCGGCAGTTGGCTGAAACCTTGTACAAGGCGGTTAGCACCGGCCGTTGCCTGATGGCCCAGGCCAGCACCGGCATTGGCAAGACCCTCGGTACCTTGTTCCCGTTGCTGAAGGCCATGGTGCCGCAGCAGCTGGACAAGCTGTTTTTTCTCACCGCCAAGACACCAGGCCGGGCGCTCGCCTTGGACACCATGCGCCAGATCACCGATGCCACGCCACAACCTGCGTTGCGCACACTGGAGTTGATCGCTCGCGACAAAGCCTGTGAATACCCGGACAAGGCCTGTCATGGTGAGTCCTGCCCATTGGCCGCAGGCTTCTATGACCGTTTGCCGGCTGCGCGCGAGGCTGCTGCAGCAGTACCGTTGCTCGACCGCGCCAACCTGCGTGAAGTGGCCTTGGCGCACCAGGTATGCCCGTACTACCTGGGCCAGGAGATGGCGCGCTGGGTCGACGTGCTGGTCGCCGACTACAACTACTACTTCGACGCGCATGCGTTGCTGTTCGGCCTTACCCAACTCAACCAGTGGCGAGTGGCAGTGCTGGTGGACGAAGCGCATAACCTGGTCGAGCGTGGGCGCGGCATGTACAGCGCCAGCCTTGACCAGGGCCAGCTGCTGGCGTTGCGCCAGAGCAAACCGCCTGGGCTGGTCAGTGCGCTGGAGCGCCTCAACAGGCAATGGAACGCGCTGTATAAAGAGCAGCGTGCGCCGTACCAGGCCAGCGAGTCGCTGCCTGAAGGGCTGTTGCGCGCCCTGCAGCAGTGCGTTGGGCTGATTCAGGAGCAGATGAACCAGGCGCCCACGCACATGGACCCCCAGGTGTTGCAGTTCTATTTTCAGGCCTTGCAGTTCTGCCGGGTTGCCGAACTGTTCGACGAGCACTTTCTGTTTGACATCAGCCAGCGCCAGGGCCCGCGCAAACGGCGGCTGGCCACCCTGTGCCTGCGCAATGTCACCCCGGCACGGCTGCTGGCACCACGCATGCAGGCGGCGCGCAGTGTGACGCTGTTTTCCGCCACGTTGAGCCCACGGCACTTCTACAGCGACCTGCTAGGCATGCCAGCCGATACCGCCTGGCTGGAAGTGGCCGCCCCGTTCCGTGCCGAACAGCTGGAAGTGCGCATTGCCAGCCAGGTGTCCACCCGTTACCAGCAGCGCCAAGCCTCCCTGGCGCCGATCGTTGACCTGATTGCCCGGCAGTATCAGCGCATGCCGGGTAACTACCTGGCGTTCTTCAGCAGCTTCGAATACCTGCAACAGGTGGCAGGGTTGTTGGCCGAGCGGCATGGTCAGATTCCGCTGTGGGCACAGGCGCCGGGCATGGACGAGGCGGCCCGTCAGGCATTTCTCGATCGCTTTGTCGCCGATGGCCGAGGTGTGGGCTTTGCCGTATTGGGCGGTGCTTTCGGCGAAGGGGTGGATTTACCCGGCACGCGGCTGATTGGCGCGTTTGTCGCCACCCTGGGGCTGCCTCAGGTCAACCCGGTCAACGAGCAGTTCAAACAGCGCCTGGGGCGGCAATTTGGTGCGGGTTTCGATTACGCGTATCTCTACCCGGGCGTGCGCAAGGTTATCCAGGCGGCGGGCCGGGTTATTCGGGGTGACCAGGACCGGGGCGTACTGGTGCTGATTGACGAACGCTTCGCCGAGCCCCGGGTGCAGCAGATGTTTCCCGACTGGTGGCCGGTGGCTATTATCTAGCGGTCTTTGCCTTGGGCGATCAGCTGCAATCGGGAGGGTGACCAATCCACTCATGCTGGCACACCGCTGCAAGGCGGCCCAGCCGCGTCAACCGGGCATTCCATCTGCCCGGGGCCGCAGCAGGATCGGCAGGTAATGGCGCAGGAACAGCAACAGCGCCAGGCTCCAGCACAGTGTAGAAACGCTTACCCCCAGCGATGTGAACAGCGGCAGAATCACCCGGGTCAGGGTCGCCATTTGCATCAGGGCAAAGGCCCAGGCAATGCTGGTCGGTACCTGCAATGGCCTGCCGGTGTGGCCCAGGCTGACCCGCGCCATCATGGCCAGGATCAGCCCGGTCATGGCGCCAACGGTTAGCGCGTGGGTCACCAGGCTCGGGCTCAGGGCCACCCCGCTGTGCCACAGCGCCATGCCCAGGCAGGCCAGGGCGATCCAGGCGTAGGCCAGGTGCAGCGACCACAGCAACGGTACGCGCCACAGGCCACGGTCGTGCCACAGCACCAGTCGGGTCGCGTGCAGCGCGAACAAGGCGAAAAACAGCACCGCCAGACTTGCTTGTGGTGTATCGGCCAGGCCGGTGGCGAACGCCAGCGGTACTGCCACGCTGAGCAACAGACAGGCACGGTCCAGCCAGGGACGGGCAGGGGCTGCGCCAAGGTTACCCAGGCCGCGGCGGGTAAAGAACGGAATGACCCGGCCGCCGAGCACGGTCATCATCGCCGTCACCAGCCACAGCCCGGCAAATATACCGCGACGCTGCCACAGTTCGTCCTGGTGTAACCAGCCGGCCAAGGTCAACCACTGGCAGGCGGCAATCAACAGCACCAGTACGACGATAGGGTAGTTGTTGCGCAGGCGCCGTTGCACGATCGGTCGTGCCAGGGTCAGTGCCACCAATGGCAGGAAGCTGCCCTCAACCAGTACCAGCACGCTACCCGGTAGTGGCAGAAACCAGCTCACCCGGCCCAGCAGCCAAAGCAGGAACAAGCCCTGCAGCGCCCGCCCGCTCAAGCCCGGGATGCCGCTCCAGCTCTGTACGGCGGTCAGCAGAAAACCCGCGATAACGGCGGCGGCGAAGCCGTAAAGCATCTCGTGGCGGTGCCAGGCGAGCATACCGCCGGGCGGTGCAGAGGCCAGTGCCCCGGCCAGTACGCCGGCCCACAACAGCAGGGCGATCAGCGCAAACAAACTGCCACCCAGGAAGAACGGGCGAAAACCCAAACCCCAGACGGCTTGGCGCGGGCGTGAAGCAGTGGGTTGCAAGAGCATGGGCGGTCCTTGGTTCGTTCAGTAGGGCTCAATTGGGGTAAGATCACGATCCGTGCCAGTTGCAAAGCCCTTGAATATCAAGGTGATGGCACTTCTCAGGGTCCGAATGACACGTGCGTTTTGCAGTCATTCGGACTGGCTTGTATGTCGTTTTGACTTGCTTCAGGGTTCGCCTGGTTCAGTGCCGGCTGACGCTTCGCTACAGGATTCACGCTTTGTCCGACCTCTCGAAAAATCCGCTGCTGCAGTACATGGCCCGTCTGGCCCCATCCAGCCAGCAAACCATGCGCTACATTCTTCAGGACGCCGCCGACCGGCTAGGTTTCGTCGACTGCAACATCGTCGATGTGCCTTGGCATCGGCTCGAGCCGGGCCATGTGATTGCACTGGTGGCAGCCCTGCGTGCTGATGGCTACGCGCCCAACAGCTCGTCGCTGTACGTCAACGCGATTCGCGGGGTGATGAACGAGGCCTGGCGTCAGGGCCTGATCGACCACGAGCAGCTGTTGCGCATTCGCGAGGTCAAGCCGGCCACAGGCTCCCGTCTGCCGCCAGGGCGCAACCTGCGCCGCAGCCTGATCCGCGAGCTGATGGATGTGTGCGCAGCCGACCCGCGGCCACAGGGGGTACGTGATGCGGCGATCATTGCCTTGCTGTACGGCACCGGCATGCGCAAGTCGGAGTCGGTCGACATCGACCTCGACCAGGTCGACTTCGAGGCGCGCAGCCTGCAGGTAGTGGGCAAGGGCAATCACCAGTTGGTCAAGTATGCACCGCCGTGGGCGTTCGAGAAGCTGCAGGCGTGGCTTGAACTGCGCCGCCAGGACCTGCCTGCCGGGGCGGAGGATGACCCGTTTTTGTTCAACCGCATCCGTCGCGGCAGCCACATTACCCGTGCGCGCATTACCAAGCATGCGATCTACTACATTGCCCGCCAGCGCGGTGCGCAGGTGGGAGTGAAGATCATGCCGCACGATTTTCGCCGGGCATTCATCACCCGGGTGATCGAAGAGCACGACCTGTCGATTGCGCAGAAGCTGGCGCACCATGCCAATATCCAGACCACGGCCATCTATGACCGGCGTGATGACAATGAGCGTCGGCGTGCCGTTGACCGCTTCGATTACTGAGGTCTGATCTTTAGGGGCTGCAAAGCTGCCCCATTTTCACGGGTGCCGGCACCGAAACAGGGCCGGCGCACGCCCCCGCTTTGTGCGCCATCCCCCCGTATGCCCGATGCCAGAGCGGCCGCAGCATAAGTTTCATCATCCTTCACCTGCGGAGTTGGCCCGCAACCTGCTATATCCAGCCTGCGAATTTGATCGAGTGGTCAGGCCGTGCGCGCTGGCAGGCGCCCGCGCCGGACCCTCTAAACGGCCAGCAGGCCACGGATTTCAGGGGCCGCAGGATGTCGCTCGCGGAGCAGATCGAACAACAACAAGACGATGCAGGCTGGAGTGCTCACCTGCAGTTGCGCTTTGTCCAGCGTGACGGCGTGACCCGCCTTGGTGCGTGGAAGCATTTTGGACCTCTTTTGGTGCAGCGGCCTTTTTATCCTGAGGGTGCGCCATGCCATGTCTATGTCCTGCACCCGCCGGGCGGCATCGTCGCCGGCGACCGCCTGGAACTGGACATTCACCTGGAGCCGGGTAGCCATGCGCTGCTGACCATGCCCGGCGCCAGCAAGTTCTATCGCAGCATCGGCCCGACCGCGCGGTTGACCCAGCGCTTTCACCTGACCGCGGGCAGCACTCTGGAGTGGCTGCCGCAGGACAGCATCTTCTTCTCCGGCGCCCGCGCCAGCCTTGCCAGCCGTTTTACCCTCGAGCCGGGCGCCCGCCTGTTGGCTTGGGAAACCCTGTGCCTGGGCCGCCCGGTCATGCACGAGCGTTTCGACCACGGCGCCCTCGACAGCCTTTTGCACATCGTACTGCCTGACGAGGTTGGCCTGCATGAGCGCCTGCGTCTCGAGGGCGGACACCTGGACAAGCTGGGTGGGCATCCGCTACTTGCCACCTTCTGTGCCGCACCGGCCGATCAGACCGTGCTGGAGCAGGTTCGCCCGCTGCTCGATGAACTGGGCAACCCGACCGGTGCGACCCTGCTCGGGTCGTTGCTGGTGATCCGCCTGCTCGACCATGACAACCAACACCTGCAACGCACCCTGCAACGCCTGTGGCATGTGCTGCGTCCGGCCATCCTCGGCCTGCCAGCCTGCCCGCCGCGTATCTGGGCTACCTGAGAGAGCGCCATGGAGCTTACCCCGAGAGAGAAAGACAAACTGCTGCTGTTCACTGCCGCGCTGCTGGCGGAGCGGCGTCTGGCCCGTGGCCTGAAGCTCAACTACCCGGAAGCCGTGGCGCTGATCAGCGCCGCAGTGCTCGAAGGCGCCCGCGATGGCCGCACAGTCGCCGAACTGATGAGCCTGGGGCGTGAAGTGCTGACCCGTGAGCAAGTGATGCCCGGTATCGCTGAGATGCTTCACGACGTGCAGGTCGAAGCGACCTTCCCGGATGGCACCAAGTTGGTGACCGTGCATGACCCCATCGTCTGAAACCGCCAAGGAGCGTCGCATGATCCCAGGTGAAATCCAGGTCGCCGCGGGCGACATCGAGTTGAACAGTGGCCGAGAAACGGTCAGCGTCAGTGTGGCCAACCATGGCGACCGGCCGGTGCAGGTCGGCTCGCACTACCACTTCTACGAGGTCAACGACGCGCTGGTATTCGACCGTGCGCCCACCCTGGGCTTTCGCCTGGACATCCCGGCCGGCACTGCCGTGCGCTTCGAGCCGGGTCAGGCGCGTACCGTGCAACTGGTGGCTTACGCCGGCAAGCGTGAGGTCTATGGTTTTCAGGGCAAGGTGATGGGCGCGCTGGAGGGCAGGGCATGAGCCGTATTTCCCGTCAGGCCTATGCCGACATGTTCGGCCCCACGGTTGGCGACCGCGTGCGCCTGGCCGACACTGCGCTGTGGGTGGAGGTCGAGAAAGACTTCACGATCTACGGCGAAGAGGTGAAGTTCGGCGGCGGCAAGGTCATTCGCGATGGCATGGGGCAGGGCCAGATGCTGGCGGCCGAGGCCATGGACCTGGTGTTGACCAATGCGCTGATCATCGACCACTGGGGCATCGTCAAAGCCGACATCGGCATCAAGCATGGACGCATCGCGGTGATCGGCAAGGCCGGCAACCCCGATGTGCAGCCGGGCGTGAACGTGCCGGTCGGGCCAGGGACCGAGGTGATCGCGGCCGAGGGCAAGATCGTCACCGCCGGGGGGGTCGATTCGCATATCCACTTCATTTGCCCGCAGCAGGTGGACGAGGCATTGAACAGCGGTGTCACCACGTTCATCGGCGGTGGAACCGGGCCGGCCACTGGCACCAATGCCACCACCTGCACGCCCGGCCCCTGGTACCTTGCGCGCATGTTGCAGGCTGCCGACAGCTTGCCGATCAACATCGGACTGCTCGGCAAGGGCAATGCCTCGCGGCCTGAAGCGCTGCGCGAGCAGATTGCCGCAGGCGCTGTCGGGCTCAAGCTGCATGAAGACTGGGGCTCTACGCCAGCGGCCATCGACTGCTGCCTGGGCGTGGCCGAGGAAATGGATATCCAGGTGGCGATTCACACCGACACCCTCAACGAGTCGGGCTGTATCGAAGACACGTTGGCGGCCATCGGCGACCGCACCATCCACACCTTCCATACCGAAGGAGCCGGTGGCGGCCATGCCCCGGACATCATCCGTGCGGCGGGGCAGGCAAACGTGCTGCCATCCTCGACCAACCCGACCCTGCCTTACACGATCAACACCGTGGACGAGCACCTGGACATGCTCATGGTCTGTCACCACCTGGACCCGAGCATCGCCGAGGACGTGGCCTTTGCCGAGTCACGCATTCGCCGCGAAACCATCGCTGCCGAGGACATCCTTCACGACATGGGCGCCTTTGCCATGACCTCGTCCGACTCCCAGGCCATGGGCCGGGTTGGTGAGGTGGTGCTGCGCACCTGGCAGGTGGCGCACCAGATGAAGTTGCGCCGCGGGCCGCTGGCACCAGACACCCCTTACAGCGACAACTTCCGGGTCAAACGTTACATCGCCAAGTACACCATCAATCCGGCATTGACCCATGGCATCGGTCACGAGGTGGGTTCGGTGGAGGTCGGCAAGCTGGCCGACCTGGTGCTGTGGTCGCCAGCGTTCTTTGCGGTCAAGCCGGCCCTGGTGCTCAAGGGCGGGATGATCGTTACCGCGCCAATGGGCGACATCAACGGCTCCATTCCCACCCCCCAGCCGGTGCACTATCGGCCGATGTTCGGCGCTCTGGGCGCGGCGCGGCATGCCACACGCATGACATTCCTGCCCCAGGCGGCAATGAACCGCGGGCTGGCCGAGGAGCTGAACCTGCGCAGCCTGATTGGCGTGGTCAACGGCTGCCGGCGGGTTCGCAAGCCGGACATGGTCCACAACACCCTGCAGCCGCTGATCGAAGTCGATGCGCAGACCTATCAGGTGCGTGCCGATGGCGAGCTGCTGGTCTGCGAACCGGCCAGCGAACTGCCGCTGGCTCAGCGCTATTTCCTGTTCTGAGGAGCCCCCCATGATTGTCTTGAACCGCCGTATCTCCGAACCCGGCACGCGGGTTGTCAGTGGCACTGTGACCCTTGACGTGGACAGCCGTATCAAGAGCCGTCTGCGAGTAACCCTGGACGATGGTCGCGAAGCCGGGCTGATGCTGGAGCGCGGCCACCTGCTGCGCGGAGGTGAATTGCTGGCCGATGCCGAGGGCACCCAGCTGATCCGCGTGCTGGCGGCGCCCGAGGCGGTGTCGACGGTGCGCTGTACCGATCCACACCTGTTGGCCCGCGCCGCCTACCACCTGGGTAACCGCCATGTGCCGCTGCAGATCGAACCCGGGCTGTTGCGCTTCCAGCACGACCATGTGCTGGACGACATGCTGCGGGGGCTGGGCCTGACGGTAGAGGCCGAACAGGCCCCGTTCGAGCCTGAAGCGGGTGCTTACCAAAGTGCACCGCATGGCCACAGCCACAGTCATGCCCATGGCCACGATCACCCGTTCGTTCGCCTGCCTGCCCATTCCTGAACTGCCCTGGAGCAACCGATGAAAAAGACTTTCGCCCTGTTTCTGTTGATGCTGGCACTGCCAGCCTTCGCCCATCCAGGCCATGACAGCAACCCGCTGCAGGACGGCCTGCTGCACCCGCTGACCGGGCTCGATCATCTGCTTATGCTGCTGGGCACCGGCGTGCTCGCCGCGTTGACCCGGCGCAACTTGACGTTGCCCCTGGCGACCCTGGCGGCCATGTTCGGTGGTGCCGTGTGCGGTCACCTGTTCGGCGATGTGCTGGGCATGGAGACCCTGATTGCCGTGTCGCTGCTGGTGGCTGCCGGGGCGGTGCTGCTGCCGAGCCGCCAGTTGCTGCTGGCCATGGCCATGCCGGTGTTCGCCCTGTTCCATGGCTGGGCCCATGGCGTGGAAGCCACGCCGAGCGCTTTCTGGCAATTCAGCGCGGGGTTTGTCGCGGTCAGCGGCTTGCTGCTGGCGGCAGGCTTTGCAATCGGTTGCCTGCTGCGCCGCCACAGCGGCCTGCAGAAGGCCTTTGGCGGTGGCCTGTTGGCCGGCGCCGCGCTGGTGCTGGCCGGTTGATGAACAGCGACCTGGCGCTGCTGCGCCTGCTGCAGTTGGCCAGCCCCGGCTTGCCAGTGGGTGGTTTTACCTATTCGCAAGGTCTGGAGTGGGCGGTCGAGGCCGGCTGGGTTCGCGGCGTGGACAGCTTTGCCAGCTGGCAGCGTGAGCAGCTTCACGACACCTTGGCTTGTCTTGACTGGCCGGTGTTGGCGCGCCTGTATCACGCCTGCCAGGCCGAGGACGCCGAAGCGTTCTACCACTGGAGCCGGTTCTTGCTGGCCAACCGCGAAACCGCCGAGCTGCGCCTGGAAGAACAACAGCGCGGCGCGGCGCTGGCGCGGTTGCTCGACGGTTGGCAACTGGGCCAGGCACCGGCCTGGCGCACCAGCCTTGAGCTGACCCAGTTGGGTGGCATGGCCTGGCTGGCCGCGCACTGGGCCATCCCGTTGCGCCAACTGGCATTGGGCCATGGCTTTGCCTGGCTGGAGGGTGCGGTCATGGCCGGGGTCAAGCTGGTGCCGTTCGGCCAGCAGGCTGCCCAGACCTTGCTGCGCGACCTTGGCGCCGACTTGCCCGCTGCACTGGACCAGGCGCTGGCCCTGGGCGATGACCAGCTCGGCGGCGGCCTGCCGCTGCTGGCCATCGCTTCATCGCGTCACGAAACCCAATACACCCGTTTGTTCCGTTCCTGAGGACTGCCTGCATGCAAAGCTATCAACAACCCCTGCGCGTCGGTGTCGGCGGCCCGGTCGGCTCTGGCAAGACCGCACTGCTGGAAGCGCTGTGCAAGGCCATGCGCGATCACTACCAGATTGCCGTGGTTACCAACGATATCTATACCAAGGAAGACCAGCGTATTCTCACCGAGGCCGGCGCCCTTGAGCCGGAGCGCATCGTCGGCGTGGAGACCGGCGGTTGCCCGCACACGGCCATTCGTGAAGACGCCTCGATGAACCTGGCGGCGGTCGAAGCGCTGGCGCGCAAGTTCGGTAACCTCGAAGTCATTTTCGTGGAAAGCGGCGGTGACAACCTCAGCGCCACGTTCAGCCCGGAGCTGGCCGACTTGACCATCTACGTGATCGACGTGGCCGAGGGCGAGAAGATCCCGCGCAAGGGCGGCCCAGGCATTACCAAGTCTGACTTCCTGGTGATCAACAAGACCGATCTGGCGCCTTACGTCGGGGCTTCACTGGAAGTGATGGAGCGCGACACCCGGCGCATGCGGCCGCAGCGGCCCTGGACCTTCAGTAACCTGAAGAAGGGCGAGGGGTTGCAGGCGGTGATCGATTTTATCGTCGAGCGCGGGATGCTGGGTGTGCGAGCCTGACAGATCGAGGTCTCTGTGCGGGCATGTCCGCGAAGAAACCAACGCAGTGGATGGCACCGGCTCCGCCGGTGTTCGCGGGTGAACCCGCTCCTACGACGGCCTGTGTCCACCACCGATCATCAGTGTGTAGGAGCGGGTTTACCCGCGAATACGGTGGCGGCGGCAACGGTGAATGACCAGGAATATTAGCCAGCAGGCCCGGCCCGTTCGCGAGTGACCCCGCACCTACGATGGCCTGTGTCTCCCCCCCGATGTGCGTCCGTCACCGATCAGGCGTAGGAGCGGGTTTACCCGCGAATACGGTGGCGGCGGCAACGGTGAATGACCAGGAATATTAGCCAGCAGGCCCGGCCCGTTCGCGAGTGACCCCGCACCTACGATGGCCTGTGTCTCCCCCCGATGTGCGTCCGTCACCGATCAGGCGTAGGAGCGGGTTTACCCGCGAATACGGTGGCGGCGGCAACGGTGAATGACCAGGAATATTAGCCAGCAGGCCCGGCCCGTTCGCGGGTGACCCCGCACCTACGATGGCCTGTGTCTCCCCCCGATGTGCGTCCGTCACCGATCAGGCGTAGGGGCGGGTTTACCCGCGAATACGGTGGCGGCGGCAACGGTGAATGACCAGGAATATTAGCCAGCAGGCCCGGCCCGTTCGCGAGTGACCCCGCACCTACGATGGCCTGTGTCTCCCCCCGATGTGCGTCCGTCACCGATCAGGCGTAGGAGCGGGTTTACCCGCGAATACGGTGGCGGCGGCAACGGTGAATGACCAGGAATATTAGCCAGCAGGCCCGGCCCGTTCGCGAGTGACCCCGCACCTACGATGGCCTGTGTCTCCCCCCGATGTGCGTCCGTCACCGATCAGGCGTAGGAGCGGGTTTACCCGCGAATACGGTGGCGGCGGCAACGGTGAATGACCAGGAATATTAGCCAGCAGGCCCGGCCCGTTCGCGAGTGACCCCGCACCTACGATGGCCTGTGTCCAACCCCCGATGTGTGTCCACCACCGATCTGTGTAGGAGCGGGTTTACCCGCGAATACGGTAGCGGCGGCAACCGTGAACGGCTGGTGGAAATTGGCCAGCAGGGCCGGCCCTTTCGCGGGTAAACCCGCTCCTACGGCGGCCTGTGTCCAACCCCCGATGTGTGTCCACCACCGATCTGTGTAATCGATGGACTCGCCCCCGCCGAGGCATCACAGTGCCACGGTGGTGTTCAAAGAAGCCAACGGCAGCGAGGGCGAGACCATGAAAAAGCATAGTTCGAAACACGATTCCCTGTCTTCCACTGATGTGGAGCTTTGCACAACCATCTGCGTAGACCTGGCCAAACAGGTCTTCCAATTAGCAGGCGAGGACGCTACTGGGCGGGTGATCTACGAAGATCGCATCAAATCCCGCCAAGCGTTCCATGATTTCCTGCTCAGGCTGCCAACTACCGTGGCCGTCTTGATGGAGTGCGGTCCAGGTGCACAAGCCTGGGCCAGACTGCTGCAGGCCAAAGGTAATCCGGTTCGCATCCTGCCGGCGCAACGTGTCGCCGAACATCGCAGCGGTGCTAAGAACGATCGTAACGACTGCTATGCCATTTTGCGTGCCGGTCGCGATACGAGCATCGCTTCGATACCGATCAAGAGCACCACAGCACTGGCTATTCAAGCGCTGCACCGTATCCGGCGCGGTAACATCAAGCGACATACCGCGCTGGGTAATCAGATCCGTGGTTTGCTACTTGAGCATGGCGTATCCATGCCCCAGGGTGATGCCGCGATCAATAAGCATGTGCCTCAGGCGCTTGAGGATGCTTCCTTGCCTCTGCCCGACCTGTTGCGCGAGTTGCTCGATGAGTTGCTGATGGACTGGTTGTCTCTAGGTGAACGCATAACGGCGCTGAGCCGCCGGCTCGAAGCGACTGCCCAGGAGGATAAAGTCGCTCAGCGACTGATCACCATTCGCGGCGTCGGCCCTATCATTGCCACGGCGATCGTGGCGAAACAGACCGACCCCAGCCGCTTCGCCAGTGGCCGAATGTATTCCGCCTTCTTCGGTATCGTGCCCGATCAGCACAGCAGCGGAAACAAAATCAGATTGGGCAAGATGAGCAAGCGCGGTGACGGCTACATACGCAGCCTGATGATCCAGGGCGCCCATGCCGTCTTGAGCCAGCTAAGGCCTGATTCCGATCAGCCAGATGATCGCCGCCTTTTGCGCTGGCTATCCCGCCTTGGGCGCAAGGAGGCGGCGATCAGGCTGGCTAATCGAAATCTGCGGATTATCTGGGCCCTGTTACAGAGCGATCAGGTTTACCAACGCAAACCGAACGAAAAACCGGAGGCGGCTATGAGCCTCTGACCAACCGGGTAATGCCACCGGGGCGCTAGGCGCTCCAACCCCTGCTAGTGAACATTGACCCTAGGTAAGACCGTCGCAGACCGATGCCTCCGCTCCTACAGGCCTGATAGTGGCCTCAATGTAAACGGCACACTGCGAGCTCACCACGATGTTGGCCAGAAGCAAAAAGCTTCCTCGAATAGGCCTGATACATAGATGCAACCGGGTTCCTATGTTCAAAAAGCAGCTAGACAGTGTGGGCGAGTCCATACATAGGAGCGGGTTTACCCGCGAATACGGTAGCGGCGGCAACGGTGAACGGCGGGTGGAGATTGGCCAGCAGGCCCGGTCCTTTCGCGGGTAAACCCGCTCCTACGACGGCATGCGCCCTATCACCAATGTGTGTCCACCACCAATCTGTGTAGGAGCGGGTTTACCCGCGAATACGGTAGCGGCGGCAACGGTGAACGGCGGGTGGAGATTGGCCAGCAGGCCCGGCCCTTTCGCGGGTAAACCCGCTCCTACGACGGCATGCGCCCTATCACCAATGTGTGTCCACCACCAATCTGTGTAGGAGCGGGTTTACCCGCGAATACGGTGGCGGCGGCAACGGTGAATGACCAGGAATATTGGCCAGCAGGCCCGGCCCTTTCGCGGGTGAACCCGCTCCTACGATGGCCTGTGTCCCCCGGTGTGCGTCCGTCACCGATCAGGCGTAGGAGCGGGTTTACCCGCGAATACGGTGGCGGCGGCAACGGTGAACGGCCAGGAATATTGGCCAGCAGGCCCGGCCCTTTCGCGGGTGAACCCGCTCCTACGATGGCCTGTGTCCCCCCGGTGTGCGTCCGTCACCGATCAGGCGTAGGAGCGGGTTTACCCGCGAATACGGTGGCGGCGGCAACGGTGAACGGCCAGGGATATTGGCCAGCAGGCCCGGCCCTTTCGCGGGTGAACCCGCTCCTACGATGGCCTGTGTCCCCAGGTGTGCGTCCGTCACCGATCAGGCGTAGGAGCGGGTTTACCCGCGAATACGGTGGCGGCGGCAACGGTGAACGGCCAGGGATATTGGCCAGCAGGCCCGGCCCTTTCGCGGGTGAACCCGCTCCTACGATGGCCTGTGTCCCTCCGGTGTGCGCCCGTCACCGATCAGGCGTAGGAGCGGGTTTACCCGCGAATACGGTGGCGGCGGCAACGGTGAACGGCCAGGGATATTGGCCAGCAGGCCCGGCCCTTTCGCGGGTGAACCCGCTCCTACGATGGCCTGTGTCCCCAGGTGTGCGTCCGTCACCGATCAGACGTAGGAGCGGGTTTACCCGCGAATACGGTGGCGGCGGCAACGGGTGCCTGCTTTCATGGTGCTGTCTCCTCGCTGGGGGATTCACACCTTGGTCGAGTAAGGCCAGGTCGAATCGACAGGCACCGGTGGCCGGGCGATGAGCGGTACCGGCTCATCCCGAGTGGGCGATATGCCCCTCGGCCAGTTCATCGGCGCCGTCATCCTCGCCAGGCAGGGCGGTGATCACGCTGAAATCGCTGACTTCTACCTTGCCGCCGCCATAGCCCAGCAAATGGAAGGAAAACGCCTTGCGTTCGGTCGGGTTGTCGAAGCTGAACTCCATCTCCAGGGGCGCGTCGGCGGTGACCTTTACCTCTTCTGGCAGGCCTAACGGCACGTCCTGTTCCAACTGCTTGGCCTTGAGCCGTATATAGGCCGCACGTTTGGGATCCAGCGAGCGTACCTTGACCCGCACGCGGGTGTGCGAGCCTCCAGGCATTTCCAGGTACTGGGCGCCAATCAGGTTGTCGGCCCAGTCATCGTGAATGCGCTTGCGCAACTTGATCGGCGAAGGGCCGCCGAACTGGTAACGCAGGTTGAGCGGGGTTTGCAGCAGGGATTGGTCGAGCACCCCGACCAGGGCGCCGATCTGCTGGCCCAGCAGGCTGTCGGCCGGACCGAGGTAGCGGGCCTGGTCGGCGATGAAACCTTCACTGGCATAACGCCGGCAGCGCTGCTGGAAGTCACATTCGGTGAACAGGCCCTGGCCGTTGTGGTAGCGCAGCATGCCGTTGGTGTAGGAGATCATTTCGCGGCCGTTGTCGTAGTCGCGGTACAACGAGCGGCCGCCAAGCGCGACAGGAATGGGCAGTGCGAAGTAGTCGAGCAGCGAGGTGGCCAGGTCGATATGGCCGTAAGTGCCGTGCTTGATGGTTGGCAGTTGGGCCTGCTCCGGCGCCAGGGTAAGGTTGAAACCCCAGGACGAGGCCAGGCGCACGCCATCGATGCCGTGGGACTCGTCGGAAGTCAGCACCACCAGTGTGTCCTTGAGGACGCCCTGGCGCTCGAGGTTGTCAAGAAATGCCCCGACCGCGTCATCCAGATAGGCGACCGCTGCCTGTTTCGCTGTGTCGTAGCGCTTGAGGTACTCGGCCGGCGCCGAATAGGGCTGGTGGGTGCCCACGGTGAGCAGCGTCAGCATCCATGGCTTGTCCTGCTTCTGCAACTGGCCCACATAGCCCAGGGCGCCTTCGAAGAACGCGCGGTCATCCTTGCCCCATGGGAAGTTCAGGTAGTTCTTGTTGCTGAACCACTCCTGGCCATGCACCGAATCGAAACCGATGTGCGGCATGATGCGGTCTTTGGCCATGAAGCGCAGGCCCGCGCCTTGCAGGTAGTGGGTGGTGAAACCGGCCTGGCGCAATTGTGCCGGCAGGCAGGCCTGGTTGCGTGCGTTCTGGGTCAGCAGTTCCACGCCCTTGGGCGTGCCATTGGCCAGCTTGTCGTAATCGCCGCACAGCATCGCATACAGGCCACGGATGGTCTGGTGGGTGTGCAGCACGTAGTCTGGGGTGTTCATGCCGCGCTCGGCCCACTTGCTGAGCCTGGGCATCAAGTCCTCATTGAAGCGGCTGTTTAGCGCCTGGCGGTTAGGTCGCAGGTAGGCGCCCGGGATGCCTTCCATTGTGATCACCAGCAAGTTGCGGGCGCTTCCCGGGCCGGCAAGCAGCCTTTGCCCATGCAGGTCGGATTGAGTCAGGCCGCTGCTGGCGAGCGGGGTGAAGGTTTGCGTGCGGCCCATCCAGCCTTCGACCTGGCGTTGCAGGTTACCGACCCCGGCAGACATCAACTGGTGGGGGAGGTTGTATTGCCGCCACTGGTCGGCATCGGAAGGTAGCAACTGCTGGCTGCCCCAGTGCGTGCCAAACAGCAGTACGGGTATGGCCCAGGCCGTGCGCGGCAGTGGCTGGCTGGCCTGTGCACGGCTGCGCCATGCGAAGGCCAGCCAGGCCAGCAAGCCGCCACCCAGGGCCCAGGGCAGCCAGGCATGGGCCAGGCTGCCACCGGTCGAATTCTCCATGAACTGCGGGTCGACCAGGTAGTTCAGGTCGGCGCTGGTGGGCAGTCGGCCCACTGCGCTCACCAGTTCGGCCGAGGCCACCCACAGCGCCGCCCAGGCCAGCAGCACGGGCAACGCAAGCCACCACGGCCTGCGGTGTAGCAGCACGATCAACAGGCTGCCGAGGGCGAGGTCGGACAGGTAACCGAGCGGGTTGGACCAACCCAGCATGGCGCGCGTACCCAGTGGGATCACCAACACCAGGGCCGCCAAAGCGGTAAGCCGGGTGCGTGGGTGGTCGGACAGGCTCTTCACAAAAACTTCCCTTTTGCCATTAAATCGTCATGCAACTGTGCTTGATGATAACAGGGCAGGGCAGGGAAGGCGGTCGATTACAAGGTTGGTAACCAAAGCCGGGGTCGTTCGCACAGCCCCGGCCGATGGCAACTATCAGAAGTAATAAGGGAATTTCAGGCTGAAGGAAAAGTCAGGTGCATCATCGGTCAGACCAATGGACAGGTTGGGCACGATAGTCAGGTTTTTGCTGGCGGCGAAGGTCATGCCAATGTTGAAGTTGGCGGCGTTGTAGTCACTGTTGGAAATCGATTGCCAGTCGCCGCCATCAGGTTTGATCTTGCTCTTGCGGGCGAACTGGTCGGATACCGAGAACGACATGCTCATCTTTTCGTTCAGGGCAAAGGCGATGCCGCCGCCAATCTGCCACGAGTCACCAAGCTTGACGTCACCCGGCACCTTGCTGTTCACCTGCGGACTGATGTCGCTGAACGAGTCTTGCATGTTGTAGGTGTAGGACAGGCTGCCGAACAGCACAGCCGGGTCGAAGGTCTTGACCAGCGAGATGCCCGGTGTGATCGACCATACACCGTTGCCAGTCGGTAGGCTTTCCGGTACCGCGAGGTTGTTGTTGCCATCCACCTCACGCAGTTTGATGCCATAGGGGTCCTTGCCGGTCGGTGCCTTTATTCGCAGGGTGGCCACTGCGTCCGGCCAGGTTTCGTCCTCGTCGAGGAATTTATAGGCCACCCCAACGTTGATATCGCCGATTTCCGGGTCGCGGGTCACGCTGGCATCGGAGGTGGTTGCCCCGGCCCCTCCCGCACCGCCAGACGAGTAGGTGGACTCGCGGTAGACCACGGGGACGTTGATATCGAACTGCCAGCGCTGTGCCAGGTTATAGCGCGCGGTCATGTCCAGGGTCCAGTTGTCAGCCTTGATCCGGTCGAGGTTGATGCTGCCGAGGAAGATCGAGTCCAGTGCCAGAAAGCCATTGAGGGTCAGCGCACGGGTATCGTAATGGGTATAGGTGAGGCCGGTTTCGAAGCTGAACTTGCCCCCGCCAAAGAATCCGCTGGCTTCGTCATACAGGTTGGTAACGCTTTGCGCCGGCTGGGAGTCGGCCGTCAGTGCCTGACCGTAGGAGCTACCTGAAGTGCCCGGTGCCCCAGAGGCAACGGTTTGCGCACCTTTTACCCCCTCGGCGGGAGACTTGACCAGGCGTCTGGGTTGCGTTGCTGCAGGGGCCTCTTCGACCTGGCGTACACGTTGTTCCAGCACCATCAGTGCCTGTTGCTGTGCCTCATAGCGGCGTTTGAGTTCAGTCAGTTCCTGTTTCAGCGCTTCGACCTGTGGGTCAGCGGCTGCGTAAAGTGCTGTGGCTGGGGCCAAGGCAGTCAAGCACACAAAAGCTCTGAGCGTAAAAGATCGGTACATGGAGTTGCCGTCCCTTCCAACTACTTTCGATGAGACTGAGCGTAGATCAGTATCCGAAGGTGCGAAGACCTTTGAGCTGGTCGAGGCTACCGCTGAGCGAAGCCGCTGTCGGCACGCTCTCACGCATGACAACGTTCAGGCTGGTGACGTTGTTGACCAGGTTACCGTTGCCGAGCAGCGTCGAGTTCTGCAGCAGGCCACCCTGGGCCAGGCGTTGCACGCTGCTGCCCTGGTTGTTGCTGGCATTGATGTTGAGCTGCACGCCCACACCGCTGGAAGACACACTGAGTGCGCCGGCGCCATTTTCCCCAACCAGGGTCTGGCCGGCGGCCAGTACCTGGCCGTGCTGTTGTACGGCGGGGGCCTGGTTGGCTTTGGTCACGTTGATATCGACGTTGTTGTAAGCGGCGTTGTTGTCACCGGCTGCACGCACCACCTGGGTCACACCTTCGGTGGTGGTCAGGCCGTTGCCGCCCGTTACCACGCCAGTCCCGGCAGCAGAAGCGCTGCTCGGCGCCTTACCTGCGCCTTTTTTATCAATCATCGATACATAGAACTGGGGCTTGATGGTCGATTGCTGAACCTGCAGCGTGGACGTTGCCCCGATCACATCCCCTTTGGCATTTTGCCAGGTGCTGGACATGATGATACCGAAGCTCACGATTCGTCCGGGCATCACATAGCGGCCCCGCAGGTTCGCCAGCTCCTGGTCCTTCAGTTCGATGGGTTTGAATGCCTCTGCGTGACTGGGCAGGCTGGCTGCCAGACAGGCCATGGCCAACCACAATGAAGTCTTCATGAAATGCTCCCTGGAGCATCATGCTCCTTGTCATTAGAACAGTCGTTAGAAGAAGTCGCTTCTGATGAAGCCGAAGTCCAGCAGCTCTGAGTCCTGCACGGGGGTGAAGTTGTTCACCCGGCCCTTGGCGGTCAGTGGCAGGGGCGGGTCGAGCAGGATGTTGTTCTTGTCGTAACCCTGGCCGATCACCGCGAAGATGATGCCGTTCCAGCCCTTGAGGAAATCGTCGACCTTGTATCGCTTGTGGCCCAGCACCGGGTCACCGATGTACACCCAGCCTTTGTCGACCTTCTGCATGACCACGAAGTGCTTGTAGCCGCGCACATCCATCAGTACCACGACGGGAATGCGCACGCTTTGCAGGGTTTCGGGCGCCACCCGGTAACCGCGGGCACGCATCCCGAGGCTTTCGATATAGCGCTTCATGTCGAGCATCGAGAAGCCTTGCGTGCGCACAAGGTCCTGGTCGGCGTGGGCCAGCATGCCTTCGATGATCTGATGTTCGTCCACGTCCAGCCAGTAGGCCTGACGCAGGATGGTTGCCAGCGCGGCGGCGCCGCAGCTGAAGTCGGTCTTTTGTTGCACCAGGTCGGCGAACTTGCGTTCACGCAAGCTCTGGATCGGTTTGAACACCACGGCGCCGCCCGGCAGGACGGACAGGGGCATTTGTGCAGCTTCGCTCACGCTGGCCAGGCACAGCAAAAACGCCAAGGCGAAAATACGCATGATCGGGTGCCTTACGGTGTGTTGAAGAAAGGCCCCCCGAAGGGGGCCTCAAGCACAGCGGTCAGAACGAGGTGTTGGAGATGGCCAGCGAGTTGCTTTGCTGGTTGCCCACACCGGCTGCTACGTTGACGCCCAGGTTACCGCTGCCACCATTCACCGAACCGCTAAGGGTTGCAGTGTTGGTAACTGGGTTGGTCCAGCCGGTCGGGGTCAGCACTTGGAAGGACACAGTATTGCTCAAGTCGTAAGCGCTGCTTTCGCTGTAGCTCTTCGAAACGTCGTTCGAGGATTGTTTCGATTGCTCGCCAGACTTCGAGAAGTCGGACGCCGAAGCATTCTCGTACGAAGAGTCGTGAGACTTGGAGTACGAAGAGTCCTTGGACTTGTCATACGCCGATTCACGCGACTTGTCGTAGTTGGAGTCGAATGCTTTCTCGAACGACGAGTCGTATGCACTTTCGCGCGACTTGTCGACCGATGCATCCAGCGATGCACTCAGCGAGCCATCGAAGGACTTGGAGTGGGAGCGCTCATAACGGCCATAGTCGGTGGTATGGGTACGCGTGGCGTTAACTTCAGCGTCCAGCGAAGCTGCCAGGCTGGCGCTGCTCGACGCGCTGTGGCTGCCGCTGGCAGAGCCACTGGCACCCCAACCGCTCGAGCCACTTGCGCTCGAGTTGTGGGAGCCGCTGGCATTGCTGGAATGCGAGCCGCTGGAGTCCCAGCCACTGGAGCCGCTGGAGCTGGCGCTATGCGCACCGGCGAGGCTGAAGCTCGAGGACGAGCTGCGGTCGTCGGTCGAGTTGAACGAGCCATCACGCGAGCTTGAACCGCTGGCCGACTTGGTGATGGTAATCGTATCCACCCGGTAGGTGCGGTCAGCGCTGTTGTTTACAATCAGGCCTGGGCCGTCCTGATTGGCCGACGCGGTGGCGGTGGCGTTACCCAACGGTGCACCGGTGTTGGCAATGGCCATGGTGTTTTTCTGCTGGTTGAGGTCGCCACCGGCAATGTTGATGCCAATGTTGCCCTCAGCCCCGCTGGCTGAGCCGCTCATCACAGCCGAAGACTGGGTCGAGTAGTTGTCGACCCGGTTGTTTCTGCTGGTTTGCACAACGTCAGCCGTGGCATTGGCCATGCCGAACACGAAGCTGTTGTCCAGGCTCGAGTCAGAGCCTGCGTTGGCAATGGCAGCGGCGTTATCTTGCTGGTTGCCGTTACCGGCCGCCACGTTTATGCCAACGTTGCCGCTGGAGCCGGTGCCAGAGTCACTCATCTCGGCATCGTTGATGGTGCCTTGGTTGGTGATGCGGTTACGCGTGCTGGTTTGGGTATCCCAGGCATTGGCCGTTGCATACACAGGGATCTTGGTGGGTGGAGGCGTGTGATGACCATTGTTATGGTGGCCGTTATGGTGGTCATTACGCCGATCATTTTGCCCAGCTTGTACAGCAACAGCCATGACCGCAGCAATTGCGAAAACCAGAGGCTTGATTGCCATCGAGGGTTTCATGGTGATTCTCCGTACGCTATTAGGTTAAGTGTCGTTCTTAACTGCAGGGTCAATCCGCGACCCGGATGCTCAAGGTGTTGGCCATTCGGTTTCCCACCCCGGCACTCTGGTTCAACTGGATCACCCCGTGGCTACCGGTGAAGGCCTGGTCACTGGTGGTGACCTGGCGATAGCCTGCTGGAATGTCAGTTGCTCCGGAGTTGTTGATCAGCGCCACGTTTTGTTGCATGAGGACGCTGTCGTCGATGCTTTGCGGCTGCGCACCAATGCTGATGTTCAGTGCGTTGGCTTGCTGGGTGTTGGCGCCTGCGCTCTGGTTGATCCCCAGGGCGCCGCTGCCGTTGCTGAAGGCGTTGCCCTGGATGGTCGAGCGGGCGTCCATTGCAGGGTCGGCGGGCGTATTGAGCCGTTGCCGGATCTGGGTGCTTGCACTGGCTTCGGGGCCGACGGCGATGGCACGCGCATTGACCTGCTGCTGCATGTCGCCAGCAGCCTGGTTGACAGAGAGGTTCCCCTGATAGCGGCTGCCGGAGCTGTCGATATCGGCGTTGTTGATGACGGGAACCAGGGATTGCGCGAAGACCGGTGCAGTGCAAAGGGCGGCCAGCATCAGCAGAGTGCGCTTCATCTCACTTGCCCCCGCCGGTCAGAATCTGCAGCGGCGCGAGGCCACGCTGCACGCTTGAGTTGACCATGTTCGAGATACCGTTACCCGACCCCGTACCGCGCCCGCCCGCCAAGTTGGGGAGCTGGTTCTGGTTGCCGAGGTTGCCCCCCAGGTTGTTGGTTTGTTGGGTGATCATGTTGCTGATGCCTGCACCACTGCTGATGCTGGCGAAGTCGCCATCGCTCAGCTCGCTGGTTTGCTTGAGCACGTGAGCTGAAGGGTTGGCATTGATGGTGGTAGGGCTCGGGTCTGGGATCAGAGGGGGGATGGTCGCGTTGCGCACTTGCACATCGCGCTTGATGATGATGATCCCCTTGTCCGCCTGAGCCGTCAGGCTTAGTGACCCCAGTACACAGCCCACCAGTAATAGGTGATAGAGGTGATTGTCACTTTTCCTCACGACGGCAACTCCTTCTTTGAGCGCTGGCCCTGTTCAGCGATGCGTACCACAGAGCAGAAGGTGTGCCGCTTTTTAGAATTCTTTTCGGATCAGATAGTTAGCGCTGGAGGCTGACAAAATGCGGCGCATGCTGTCTCAGGCGTGAAACAGCTTGCCGTGATCGTTGCCGGCAAAGGCAGCGGTGGCCTTGAGTGGAAGGGTTTTTGCAGAGTGTGTTTCATGAGCGTGACACTGGCCCCGGGTCGGGGGAAAGCCCCGCAATTTC
Source organism: Pseudomonas sp. BP6 (assembly GCF_017875935.1). Taxonomy (NCBI): domain Bacteria; kingdom Pseudomonadati; phylum Pseudomonadota; class Gammaproteobacteria; order Pseudomonadales; family Pseudomonadaceae; genus Pseudomonas; species Pseudomonas sp. BP6. The sequence goes on along the minus strand of NZ_JAGINI010000001.1, from coordinate 2,695,179 downwards.
GGGGGCTTTGCCCCGCCAGGTTGTGTCAGAGGCTTAACACTCGGTAGGGCATGATGGCTTATCGCCGCTAAGTAGCGTAGCAACCGCCTGCAAGGCCACCAATTGGCGCTGCGGCCAATTGCCATCCAGTATTTGGTGCGGTTGGTTGTGCCGCTTCAGCCAAGCCAGGCTGTCCTCGAAAAAGCGTTGACGATCGCTGAGGTCGGGTTGGCAACGCTGGCCATCAGCAATCCAGTCCACCCCTTGCGGGCTGAGCAACAGGTGCAGGTCATAACGCCGTGCCAGCAGTGCTTCTTCCAGCCAGGTTGGACAGTCGTCGAATAGTGCGCGGCTCCAGAGCATGTTGCTCAGCAGGTGGGTGTCCAGAATTAGCAGCGGTGGCGCCTGCTCGCGCGCACGGTCCTCCCATGCCAGTTGCCCACGGGCGATGGCGGGAATATCGGCGTAGCAGGTGTCACGGCATTGCTGGTCGATGAAATGGCGCACGTACTCGCCCACCAGCACGCCACCAAAATGTGCCTGGATCACCCCGCTAAGCCAGCTTTTGCCACTGGATTCAGGGCCGCACAGTACCAGCACTTTCATTGATTGCTGCGCACTCATGGCTGTACAAGCGCCGGGTCGCGGCGCCATTCCAGCCAGCCGCGTACAGCAATCAGGGTGAGCACGGCGAAGAAGCCTGCGGTGAAATACAGCTGCTGATGCAGGTATTGGCCCACATAGATAATGTCGACCACGACCCACAGTGGCCAGCACTGCAGGCGTTTCTGCGCCATCCACAGTTGCGCCACCAGGCTGAAGCCGGTCAGGGTGGCATCCAGCCAGGGCAGGGCGGCATCGGTCCAGTTGGCCATGGCCGCGCCCAGGGCTGCGCTCAGCAGCGCCCCGGCGGCCAGCCCGGTGAGCAGTGCCGGGCGTTGCAGGCGGGAGACCTGGCGGGCGTCCTCAACGTGGTCGGGGCGTTTCCATTGCCACCAGCCGTACAGTTGCAGGATGGCGTAGGCCAGTTGCAGCAACATGCCCGAATACAGCTTTACCTCGTAGAACAGCCAGCCATAGATCAGCACCATGACCAGGCCGATCGGCCAGCACCAGGCGTTCTGCTTGACCGTGAGCCAGACAGCGGTTACGCCGAGGACGGCGGCAATGAGTTCAAGGCCGGACATCGGCGATCCTTGGAGGCTACGGGGGAGGGGCGCGATTGTAGCGGGTCGGCCGCGGAAGGTGTAGGGCGCAGCGGTGGGATGCCCCTTGGTAGGAGCGGGTTCACCCGCGAACACCGGCAGCGCCGGTGCCATCCACCGCGTTGCTTCCTTCGCGGGCATGCCCGCTCCCACAGGTGCAGCGCAGGCTTCAAGGTCACTCGATACCTGCAAGAGCAGGCATGCCCGCTCCCACCAGGGGCTTGTTCTCAGACCCGGAACTGCCGCAACAACTGCTCCAACTCTTCGCTCAATCGCCCCAGCGCCGCCCCGGCATCGCTGGACTGACGGGCCGCATCGGCGGTCTGCTGCGACAACCCGGCGGTATCCAGCACATTGCGGTTGATCTCTTCGACCACATGCGACTGCTGCAAGGTGGCGCTGGCGATGGAGGCATTCAATGCGGTGAGGTTGTTCAGCACCTGGTTGATGGCGTCCAGGCTGGCGCCGGCCTCGCGTGCCTGTTCGACGGTCTGGCGCGATGCCTCGCTGCTGGTGTCTATGGCCTTGACTGCAGCGTCCGACTGGCTCTGCAGGTGCTCGATCATGGTATGAATCTCGGCCGTCGATTGCGCTGTACGCTGGGCCAGCAGTCGCACCTCGTCGGCGACCACGGCAAAGCCTCGGCCTTGCTCGCCGGCCCGCGCCGCCTCGATGGCAGCATTCAGCGCCAGCAGGTTGGTCTGTTCGGCAATGGAACGAATCACGTCCAGCACACCACCAATGCGCGTGCTGTGCCCGGCCAGGTCGCGAATCACCTGTACGGCCTGATCGATGGTCAGCGACAGGCGGTCGATCTGCGCCAGGCTGCCGTGGATGGCCTGCTGACCGTGGGTCACCTGTTGTTGTGCCGTACGCATCTCTCCGGCGGCCTGTTCTGCAGTCTTGGCCACGTCCTGCACGGCGTAGGTCACCTCATTGACTGCAGTGGCCACCTGGTCCATCTGTAGCGATTGCTGGGCGCTGTGCTGTTGGGCGGCACCCGCGTTGTCACCGACGTGCCCGGCGGACTGGGCCAACGCGTGGGCCGCGCCTTGCAGTTGGCCGACTACGCCTTGCAGTTTGCCGTTGAAACGGTTGAAGTGCTCGCCCAGGTGGGTGATCTCGTCGCGGCCATGGGTGTCCAGGCGCCGGGTGAGGTCGCTTTCTCCGCTGGCAATGTTGCCCATCGCCTGCACCGCTTCCTGCAGCGGGCGGGCTATGCTGCGGGCAATCAGCATGACCACCAGCGCCATCAGCAGGGCAATGCCCACGCCAACCAGCGAAGCGTCGCGCAACTGGCGAGCGAATTCGGCCTGCACGTCATCCACATACACGCCTGAACCGATGATCCAGCCCCACGGCTTGAACAGCTGAATATAGGAAGTCTTGGCTACCGGCTCACTGGCGCCGGGCTTGGGCCAGCGATAGTTGACCGGGCCGGCGCCCTGCTGACGGGCAAGGGCGACCATTTCGTTGAACACGGCGAAACCATCGGGATCGCGAATGGCTGAAAGGTCCTGGCCGTCGAGCTTGGGGTTGGCCGGATGCATGATCATCTTCGGCCCCAGGTCGTTGATCCAGAAATAGTCGTCATGGTCGTAGCGCAGCGCGCGCACCACTTGCAGCGCCTGTTGCTGGGCGGTTTCGCGGCTGAGCGTGCCGGCAGCTTCCAGGCCTTGGTAATAGGCCAACACACCCGCGGCGGTCTGCACCACATGGCGGGTTTTCTCCGCCTTGGCCTGGTAAAGGTCACCATGGATCTGCCGCAGCATCAGCAGGCCCAGGACCACCAGCATGGCCACCGCTACCACAAGGATCAGCCACAGGCGCCGACTGATTGACATCGATCTCAGAGTGTTCATCCATCAGCTCCCGCATTGTTCTTTTTATTGAGGTGCATCGAAGCATGCTTTGCAGCGAGCCCCCACTCGACTAATGGCTAAGTGCTATGTTGGTGATAGTCTGCAACAGGTCGTTAAAGCGATTGCCAAGGGGCTCTGTCAGGATTTCGGCCGCGCAAGATGAAACCTTTAACAGGCGTGAACTTTTCCACTGGCGTTGCGCCCAACAGTCGCTGTAAAACAGCCGGGCCGTGTAAGGCAATCTCAAGCGAATCAAGCATAAGGGGCCTGCGACAAGCAGCGCTCCATCCGGGGGAATGATGGATTTTTGGACTGCCTTCCAGGCAATCATCTTAGGCGTGGTCGAAGGGCTGACGGAGTTTCTGCCGATCTCCAGTACCGGCCACCAGATTATCGTCGCCGACCTGATCGGTTTTGGCGGCGAACGGGCCATGGCTTTCAACATCATCATTCAGCTGGCGGCGATCCTGGCGGTGGTGTGGGAGTTTCGCAGCAAGATATTCGAAGTGGTCTTCGGCCTGACCCGTCAGCCCACGGCGCGCCGCTTTACGGGCAACCTGCTGTTGGCGTTCATGCCTGCGGTGGTGCTGGGTGTCCTGTTCGCCGACCTTATTCACGAATACCTGTTCAACCCCGTCACCGTGGCGGCGGCACTGGTGGTGGGGGGCATCATCATGCTCTGGGCCGAGCGCCGTGAGCACCGCGTGCAGGTGGACCATGTGGACGACATGCGCTGGAGCCATGCACTGAAAATCGGCTTCATCCAGTGCCTGGCGATGATCCCGGGCACGTCGCGCTCCGGTTCGACCATCATCGGTGGCCTGCTGTTCGGCCTGTCGCGCAAGGCAGCGACCGAGTTCTCGTTCTTTCTGGCAATGCCGACCATGGTCGGTGCGGCGGTGTATTCGGGCTATAAGTACCGCGACTTGTTCCAGCCCGGCGATCTGCCGGTGTTCGCGCTCGGCTTCGTGACCTCGTTCATCTTTGCCATGATTGCCGTACGGGCATTGCTCAAGTTCATTGCCAACCATAGCTACGCGGCATTTGCCTGGTATCGCATTGTGTTCGGCCTGTTCATTCTGGCGACCTGGCAGTTTGGTTGGGTCGACTGGTCCACGGCGCATGGCTGAGGCGCTGCGTGGGCAACGGGCTGAAGGTGTGCGCAATGTGCGCCTGAAGCTGCTGGTGTTGGGCGTGCTTTGCCTGTTGCCCGGCTTGGGGGCGGCGCGCATGGCCTGGAACGATCAGACCTGGTGGCCGTTGGCGTTGTACCCGGCCATGAGCCTGATCAGCCTGTTGCTGTATTGGCAGGACAAGCAGCAGGCACGTACGCGGGCCTGGCGTACACCCGAGAAAGTGCTGCATGCCAGTGAATTGCTCGGTGGTTGGCCGGGGGCGCTGTTGGCACAGCAGCTGTTTCGGCACAAGACCCGCAAGGTTTCGTTCCAATTGGTGTGCTGGGGGATTGTGCTGGTGCACCAGGTGTTCTGGGCAGACTGGCTGTTTCTTGACGGGCGTTATCTGCCCTTTGGTTGATGTGCAGTTGTACCGGCCTCTTCGCGGGTAAAGTTGCGAAAGGGCCGCCACAGCCAGATCACATGACCAACCCCACTTGCAACCGCTTGGGCAACCGACGCACTACCAGCTGGTGCGACCGCTGCAACACGTCACACAGTTCATCACGCCCCATCGGGTAGGGTGTCGCCATGCTGACCCACCGCGCCCGCGCCAGGTACGGAGCCGGCCGTATCCCCGGGCGATCGCAATAACCCAGAAACAGCTCGTCGGCCACCTTGAACGATAACCCGGCACCCGCCAGGTCGAGCACCGCGAACATCTTGTTTTCTGCCACCGAAAACACTCGGATGCCGCCCCATTTGTAGTCTTCCCGCGCACCCGGCAGGCTCAGGCAAAAAGCCGCCACCTGGGCTTCGCTCATTTTCTGTTCAGACATACCGCTCTCCACAAGCCTCGAATGACGCCGCCAGGTGATCGATCCACACCCGGACCGCAGGCAGAAGGCCACGCCGGTGTGGGTAAACCGCCTGCAGGTAGCCACCCGGTAGCGACCAGTCTGGCAGCAAGCGCACCAGTTCGCCGCGTTCCAGTTCCTCTTCACAGAACATGCTGGGCAGCGCAGTGAACCCCAGGCCGGCACGTACAGCAGCGTTACGTACTACGAAATCATCGATCGCCAGGCGCGGTTCCAGCGCTATTTCCTGCTGCTTGCCATGGGGGCCGAACAGGCGGAAGTGTACCAGCCGGTCTGCTTCGGCTGCGCCCAGCACGGGCAATGATGCCAACTCGCCCGGTTCGCGAATGTGGTCGGCAAAGCCGGGCGCGGCTACCAGTTGCATTTGTGCCTGGCGCAGGCGGCGGGTAACCAGGGCCGGGTCTTCGTCGCCCAGGTCGCGTACGCGCAACGCTACGTCAATGCCTTCGGAAATCAGGTCGACCCGGCGGTTGAGCAATACCATGTCCAGTTGCACCAGCGGGTACTGCTCAAGAAAGCGGCTGATCACATCCGGCAGGAAGGCGTGTGCCAGTGCCACCGGGCAGGATACCCGTAAACGCCCGCGCGGCTCACTGCTCATGCTGGCCACGGTTTCGTCAGCGGCTTCGGCCTCCAGCAGCATGGCCTGACAATGATGCAAGTAACGTTCACCCACTGCGGTGAGCTTGAGTTGCCGTGTGGTGCGCTGCAACAGACGTGTGCCCAGGCGCTCTTCAAGCTCGGCGATACGCCGCGACAGGCGCGACTTGGGGATGCCCAGCTGGCGCCCGGCGGCGGCAAATCCGCCAGCTTCGACGACGCGCGCGAAGTAGAAGAGGTCGTTGAGGTCTTGCATGGGAATGTCTCACTGTTCCATCTGTGGGACAAACTAACGCATTTTTGCTTACTTATCAGCTATTGATCACTTCGGTAGGATCTTCCCCATCGTGATCGCCCACAGATGCGGTCTTCAATCACAGGAGAGTCCCATGAAACTGTTGCACATCGATTCGAGCATCCTGGGCGACAATTCCGCCTCGCGCCAGTTGAGCCGCGAAGTGGTCGAAGCCTGGAAGGCTGCAGACCCAAGCGTTGAAGTGATTTACCGCGACCTGGCTGCCGATGCCATTGCCCACTTCTCCGCCGCCACCCTTGTGGCTGCAGGCACCCCTGAAGACGTACGCGACGCGGCCCAGGCTTTCGAAGCCAAGCTGAGCACCGAGACGCTCGAAGAGTTCCTGGCTGCCGATGCCGTGGTGATTGGTGCGCCAATGTACAACTTCACCGTGCCGACCCAGCTAAAAGCCTGGATTGACCGCGTGGCCGTCGCCGGCAAGACCTTCCGCTACACCGAAGCCGGCCCGCAAGGCCTGTGCGGCAACAAGAAAGTGGTGCTGGTTTCCACCGCGGGTGGCCTGCACGCTGGCCAGCCGACTGGTGCCGGGCACGAAGACTTCCTGAAAGTGTTCCTGGGCTTCATCGGTGTTACCGACCTTGAAATCGTCCGGGCCCATGGCCTGGCCTATGGCCCGGAGCAGCGCAGCCAGGCGATTGATGCTGCACAGGCGCAGATCGCCAACGAGCTGTTTGCTGCTGCCTGATCAAGGGAATGCGGTGGATCGCAAGAGTGGCCCCTGTCGAGGCACAAGGCCACTCCAACCTGTAGAAGAGTGACTCAGACCACCGGGATAAGTGGATCAGCTGCCGCCAAGGCCGCTTCCCGGTCAGCCGCTGGCGGATAAATCCACACTGAATTGATCTGGCGCTTCAGCGCCTTGGCTTCGGCCTTGTCCTCCGGTGGTGAAACCTCACGGTCCCATCCTTCGGTATAAACCGCACCCCAGGCCCCCAGGTCCAGGCACGTCACGTACTTGGGCTGGCTGTAAGCCACTGGTGCTACGCCAAGCAAATCGGCTGCGGCATTGTTGCCCGCATGGCGCCCCAGCGGAATCGCGTGCTGGCACGACATCACGGCATGATTGCCAAGCGCGTCACAGGTAGCGTAAGCCACGTCTCCAGCTGCATACACGGCCTCATTGCCCTTGACCTTCAGGTTGCCATCGACATGCAAGCGGCCGCGGTTGTCGCGCTCGCCGCTGATTTGTTCGGTGAGCGGGTTGGCCTTGAAGCCAACCGTCCAGACCACCGTGCTGGTGTCGATACGCTGGCCGTTGTCCAGCTGCACTCCGGTAGGGTCTGCCGAAACCACCGTGGCACCGCAAACCCACTCCACGCCCAGGGCCTCGCATGCCTGCTCGATGGCCGGTCGGATGCCGTCACCCAGGGCTGCACCAATGTTTGCGCCGCGGTCGATTACCACTACGCGCAAACTGACGTCTTCACCCAGTATCGCGCGCAAGCGGGCCGGCAGTTCGGTGGCCGTCTCGATGCCGGTAAAACCGCCCCCTGCTACCACCACGGTGTTGCGTGCCGGCGTGTTCGGCAGGCTGGCCAGTGACTTCAGGTGGGTTTCCAGGCGTGCAGCGCTGTCGAGCGTGTCGACATCGAAGACATGCTCGATGCCGACCATGTCAGGGCGATCGAGCACACTGCCGCAGGCCATGATCAGGCGGTCGTAGGGCAGGGCGCAGCGAGTGCCGCTGCGGGTGCGGTAGCCCACGCGACGGGCTGCCTCATCAATGTGGAATGCCGTGCCCTGCACGAAGCGGACATTGACAGCGTCGAACAGCGCCTGCAGTGGTGCGGCCATGGTATGCACGTCTGGCTCGTAGAAGCGCGGACGCACAGACAGTTCAGCCTGGGGCGCGAGCAAGGTGACCTCGACGTCCTTGCTGCCGTTGAGGTCAAGCTGGCGGATGGCGCTGAGCGCGCTCCACAGGCCGGCAAAGCCCGCACCAATGATCAGGATCTGCTTCATGGTTGTGCTCCTTTGAAGTTCGGTGGACAAGGTAGACCTTATTGCCGGTCAACGGTGTTACCAGTGCTTGCTGGAGTGCTTCAGAATGTTGGCGGCGTGATCACCCAGATCACCACGGCATCCACTTCACCGGGGTTGCCGTAGCGGTGTGGTTCCTGGCTCGGGAAGCTGAAGCTGTCGCCTTCACTCAGCTGGAAATGCCGCTCGCCTACCCACAGCTCAAACGTGCCGCTGAGGAGGTAGCCGGCTTCTTCACCGTCGTGGCTGTAACTTTGCTGGCTGTAGGTTCCCGGAGGGAAACGGGAGTGCAGCATCTCCAACTGGCGGTTGGGCTGGGGGGTGAGCAGTTGATCGACGATGCCGTCTTCATAATGCACGCTCAGGCGGCTGTTGCGCCGCACCACATAGCCTTGGTCTTCGGGCGCGGTGGTGGCCTCGCTGGCGAAGAACCACTGGATGGTCACGCCCAGGCTGCGGGCGATGTTGAACAGCGCCGGGATCGACGGATAGGACAGGTTGCGCTCCAGCTGGCTGATGTAGCCTGCGGTCAGTTCACTGTGTGCGGCCAGCTCCGCCAGGGTCATGCCGCGGCGCTTGCGCAGGCCGCGGATGCGGGTGCCGAGGAACTGCGGCGCGGCGCCCCCGGGTTCGCTGGCGGGAGGCTGGGAGGGTTGGCTCATGCGCGTCGGTCCATCGCAAAAGCCGCAGTATGTACAGCCTCAGAGCGACCAGGCAACCGTCAGACCATCGTGAATCGCTTCTTCGGCCGTGCGCGGCGCCAGGCAGTCGCCAATCCGCCGGACGTCCACCACACCTGCCAGTTCGGTGGCCAGGCGGTCTTGCGGTTGATGCCCCATGCACAGCACCAGGGTGTCGATGCCTTCGAAGATCATCGGATCGCCGCTGGCGGTGTGCTGCAGGTACACCGTGTTGTCGTCGCTACCATACAGGCGTGCGTATGGTGTGACAGGGATACCCAGGCGATGCAGCTCGCCGGCCAGTTGGTCACGTACATAAAGCGGCAGGCTCTCGCCGCAATGAGTGCCGTTGACCGCCAACTGTACCTGATGGCCTTCACGCACCAGGCGTTCGGCGATACCGGGGCCGATCCAGTCACAGCGCCAGTCGATCACCAGCACCGAACGCCCCGGTTTCACCTCATTGCGCAGCACTTGCCAGGCGTCCACTACCTGAAGCTCGCCGGTACGTTCGAACGCGGGCCAGTAGGGGGTGGCACCGGTAGCAGCGATGACCAGATCAGGGCGCTCACGTTCGACCAGTGCGCGGTCGACCCGGGTGTTGCGCACCACTTCTACCCCCGCCAGGGCCATTTCCCGTTGCAGGTTGGTGCTGGCCCCCCCGAACTCGCTGCGCCGTGGCAGCAGTTGGGCGAGCAGCACCTGCCCACCGAGCTGCGGGCCCGCCTCGTACAGAGTGACCTGGTGCCCGCGCGCGGCAGCCACGGCGGCGGCTTTCATGCCGGCAGGCCCGCCGCCGGCGACCATTATGCGTTTGGGCGAGGAAGTGGGCGTAAGGTGCCCGTACTGTAACTCTCGGCCGGTTTCCGGGCGCTGGATGCAGGAAATGGCCAAGCCGCGATGGAAATGGCCGATGCATGCCTGGTTGCAAGCGATGCAGGCGCGCACGTCTTCGACCTGGCCGCTTTCGGTCTTGACTGGCATCAACGGGTCGCAGATCAGCGCCCGGGTCATGCCGCACACATCAGCCTGACCGCGGGCCAGGATCAGCTCGGCTTCCTGGGGCTGGTTGATGCGCCCGGTGACGAACAGGGGGATGGCCAGCTGCTGCCTGAAGGTGCCAGCCTCGCGGGCCAGGTACGCCGGTTCGATGGCCATCGGTGGCACGATATGGACTGCGCCACCCAGTGAGGCCGAGGTACCGGCGACGATATGCAGGTAGTCGAGCTGGCCCTGCAAGGCCACGGCAGCAGCCAGTGACTCGTCTTCGCTCAGGCCCTGGCTGTCGCGCTCGTCAGCACTGATGCGCAGGCCAATGATGAACTGCTCATCGGTGGCGGCGCGTACTGCGGCCAGCACTTCGCGCAAGAACCTCAGACGCTGATCCAGATCGCCGTTGTAGCCATCACTGCGTACGTTCACCCGCGGGTTGAGAAACTGCGCGGGCAGGTAACCATGACTGGCCACCACCTCGACGCCATCCAGCCCGGCCTGGTGCAGGCGGCGGGCGGCGCTGGCGTAGCCCTGGACGATTTCGTCGATCATTGCCTGGTCCAGCGCACGCGGCATCACCCGGAAGCGCTCATTGGGCACCGCAGAGGCCGAGTAGGCTACCGCCAACAGGCCGTCTGCCGACTCCATGATCTCCCGCCCGGGGTGAAACAGTTGCGACAGCACCACGGTGCCGTGCGCGTGGCAGGCCTCGGCAAGCTGGCGGTAGCCGGCGATGCAGGCATCGTCAGTGGCCATCAGCACATGCGAGGTGTAGCGGGCACTGTCGTGCACCCCGGCGACCTGCAGCACGATCAGGCCGACGCCGCCGGCAGCGCGGTCGCGCTGGTAGGCGATCAGTTTGTCGTTGACCAGGTTGTCGGTGGGCAGGCAGGTGTCGTGCCCGGTGGACATGATGCGGTTCTTCAAGCGTTTGCCGCGGATCTGCAAGGGCTCGAACAGGTGAGGGAAGGCGGTCTGCATCAGGCGGCTCCGGTACGGGTTTGTTATTTTTTCTTATAAAAGTGTAGCGATAGTAAAAAATCAACTTGTTTTTTTACTAGTGTCTGTCTAGGTTTTCCTCACTCGCGTGGCGAGGGTGTGACCTCAGAACAACAAGAAAAAGGGGCCCGTCGGGCACCGGAAGGAGGAAGCTACGATGCAGCTATTTCCACGAATGACCGGCCTTTGCGCAGCCTTGCTGGGCCTTGGCCTGGGCAATGCGCAAGCTGCGCAGCAGATGGTTGTGGTCGGTTATGGCGGCGCAGGCCAGAAGGCCCAGGATGAGGCGATCTTCAAACCCTTCAGTGACCAGGACGGCAGTCAGTTGATTCAGAGTGAATACAACGGCGAAATGGCACGTATCCAGGTCATGGCTGACACCGGCCACGTCGATTGGGACGTGGTGCAGATCGAAGGCCCTGACTTGATGCGCGGCTGCGACGAGGGAATATACGAGCACCTGGACTGGCAGCGCCTGGGCCATGCAGACGAACTGATCCCGGCAGCCGCACAGGATTGTGGGTCGGCCGCGCTGGTCTGGAGCGTGGCTATTGCCTATGACCGCAACAAGCTCGCCCAGGCGCCGGCCTCGTGGGCCGATTTCTGGGACATCAACAAGTACCCTGGCAAGCGTGGCCTGCGCAAGCGTGCGGTGTACAACCTGGAATTCGCGCTGTTGGCTGACGGGGTCAAGGTCGAGGACGTTTACCGGGTACTGTCCACGCCGGCGGGTGTCGAACGGGCCTTCGCCAAACTCAGCGAACTCAAGCCCCATATCCAGTGGTGGGACGCCGGCGCTCAACCCGCGCAATGGCTGGCAGCCGGTGACGTGGTGATGACCTCCACCTACAGCGGACGAATTGCGGTGGCGGCGCAGCAGGGCAGCCCGTTGGCCGTGGTATGGCCTGGCAGCCTGTACGGTATGGACTATTGGGCGATCATCAAAGGCTCGCGGCATGTCGACCAGGCCAAGCGGCTGATTGCCTATGCCAATCAGCCGGATACCCAGGTGCGGTATGTGCAGCAGATACCCTATGGGCCGACCAATACCCAGGCCGCAGCCAGGCTTGACCCGTCCCTGGCCAATTGGGTACCCACGTCACCACAGAACCTGCAAGGGGCACTGGCCATGAACGTGGAATTCTGGGTCGACCATGGCGAAGAATTGGAGCAACGCTTCAACGCCTGGGCCAGCAAATAGCGTTCAGTAAAGGGGCAACAAGATGACTGCAACGGAACAAAGCCTGCGTCGGGAGTTGGCTGCCTGCTACCGGCTGATCGCACATTTTCGCATGAGTGATCTCATCTTCACGCATATCTCCTTGCGCTTGCCTGGGCCGGAGCACCATTTCCTGATCAACCCGTATGGCCTGCTCTTCGATGAGATCACCGCTTCCAGTCTGGTGAAGATCGACCTGCAAGGGCGGCCGGTGGGGGCTGCCCGTCACCCAGTCAACCCGGCCGGGTTCGTCATTCACAGTGCCATTCACGCTGCCCGCGAGGATGCCCAGTGCGTGCTGCACACCCACACCCGCGCAGGTTGCGCGGTGGCCGCACTGGAATGTGGCCTGCTGCCGGTCAGCCAGATGTCCATGGAGTTTTACGGCAATGTGGCTTACCACGCCTACGAGGGCATCGCGCTGGACATGGATGAACAGCAACGGCTGGTGGCCGACCTGGGCAACAAGCCGGTGATGATACTGCGCAACCATGGGCTGTTGACCACGGGGCGCAGTGTGGCTGAAGCCTTCCTGCGCATGTACTACCTGGAGAAGGCTTGCGAGATCCAGTTGGCGGCGCAGCGTGCTGGGCAACTGATTTTCCCGTCGACTGATGTGTGCAGTCGTACCGAACGGCAGTTCAACGCGCCGGGGAGCGGCTTGAAGCAGGGGGAACTGACCGACCCGGATGCGCTGCAATTGGCGTGGGCGGCGTTGTTGCGAATGCTGGAGAAGGTGGCGCCTGGTTATCAGGATTGAACCTGTGCTTGCTGATTTGGTTGCGTAGATGTCCAGCCAGATAGCGGGCGGACGGAACAGTCACTGTAGTGCAACCATTGGTTTCAACTGTGCTGGTCCCTTTGTGTGGAATACCTTTATGCTGTAACGAAATATGTCTAAAAAGCCTGCAGAAGGAAGTCGCAATGCCACTCAAGGACCTGCTTATCGCCCTGGTGGTGATTGTCGCCTGGGGAGTCAACTTTGTGGTCATCAAGGTTGGCCTCGACGGGCTGCCACCGATGTTGCTGGGGGCATTGCGTTTCTTGTTGGTGGCGTTCCCGGCGATCTTGCTGGTCAGGCGGCCCAAACTGCCGTGGCGCTGGCTGATCGCTTACGGTGCGACCATTTCACTGGGCCAGTTCGCGTTCCTGTTTCAGGCCATGTACAGCGGCATGCCGCCAGGGTTGGCTTCGTTGATCCTGCAGTCGCAAGCCTTCTTCACCCTCGGTTTTGCAGCGTTGTTTCTCGGTGAGCGGCTGCGCCTTGCCAGCGTGCTGGGGCTACTGGTGGCGGCCAGTGGCCTGGCGCTGATCGGCAGCGAAGACGGCGGCCATGTGCCCATGCTGGCGCTGGTGCTGACGCTGTGTGGCGGCGCAATGTGGGGCCTGGGCAACATCATTACCCGACGGTTTGGCTCGGTCGACCTGGTCGCGTTGGTGATCTGGGGCGGGCTGATACCGCCACTGCCATTTCTGGCACTGTCCTGGTGGCTGGAAGGCCCCGAGCGCATTGGCCATGCCTTGGCCAATATCAGTTGGAGTTCGGTGCTGGCCCTGGCGTATCTGGCCTTTGTGGCCACCATGCTCGGCTACAGCCTGTGGAGCAAGTTGCTGTCGCGCCACCCGGCAGGCAAGGTGGCGCCGTTCTCGCTGCTGGTACCGGTGATTGGCCTGAGTTCGTCGGCTTTGCTGCTGGGAGAGCGCCTGACCGCTACGCAGGGCTGGGGTGCATTGCTGGTGATGGCCGGCCTGCTGGTGAATGTGTTTGGTGCGCGCATCGGTCAGCGTTTGCGGGCAGCCAACGCGTAAGGCGCTTCAATCTGCTGAGCTGCGCTCTGTTAGAATCGGCCTCTTTTTGCCAGGCCAACGGAGCGCATCCATGATCATTTCCACCACCAGCCAGCTCGAAGGCCGCCCGATTGCCGAATACCTGGGCGTGGTCAGTTCCGAATCGGTGCAGGGCATCAACTTCGTGCGCGATTTCTTTACACGGTTTCGCGACTTCTTCGGCGGCCGTTCGCAAACCCTGGAAAGCGCGTTGCGCGAGGCCCGGGAGCAGGCCACGGAAGAACTCAAGGTCCGGGCACGACAGTTGCAAGCCGATGCGGTAGTGGGGGTGGACTTTGAGATCAGCATGCCGTCGGTACAGGGCGGCATGGTCGTGGTATTTGCCACCGGTACGGCAGTACGCCTGAAGTAAAGCCTGCGGCCATTGGTCGGCTACAAGGTTCTTGTCCGGTCGGTCCGCAAATGACCAGCTAGTCTCACTCTCACAGGCCGCGTTTCCTGGGCAACTTGTCTGGTTGCCGACGCGACCGCCACCGGAGGGAGACTGGGCATGAGCGAATCCTTTTTCGAAGACCTGAACGATGCGTTCCCGATCAACAGCCAGGTGCGTTGCGGCCAGGCGGCATTTCGCCTGGGTTTCGCCCACATGACGCTGGATGATTCCGAACAGCTCCAGCCTGCACATTTGCAGCGCAGCAAAAAAGGCCGCTTCATGCCGCGGGTACCGATCAAGAAGTGATCCCGCGTCTGCACACGCCCCCGCCCAACGGCGGGGTTTTTATTGCCATTCGTTGATCCGCCTCATGGTATTGCCCGGTAGCGCTCGCCGGATGGCCCGGCCTGTGGTTTTCTGACGCGGCATTCCAGCGACGGAGGATTGAATGCTCATGCGAGTCAGGGAAGAAACCTATTGGCAGTGGGCCGACGCACAGTTGCACAGCCGCTGCCACGACGAAGCGCTCAGCGACGGCACCACACTGGACGTGCAGGTGCGCTTGTCGCGCCTGGGGGCGACGCAGCTTTTTCTGGGGTTGTACGCCGGGAATGGGCGGGCGTTGCTGGAAGAGTATTACCCTGCGCTGCCGGGCGAGACCATGACCCGTGCGCTGGTGTGGGGTGTCGACCGCGCCCGGGCGATGGCAACGGGCGCCTTGCCTTTGCCGGAAACCCGCTTGCAGCGGCGCCAGGCATGAAAAAGCCCGGCCTGTGCGGGCCGGGCTCTGGTAAGGGTACGAACCCTCAATTCAGCGGTTCGATCACCTTGACTGCCTGCTGCTCACGGGCAGCGGGCCATTCTTGTTGCAGGGTCTGCAGCACGCGGCCGACGAATTCGGTGTCGGCGGCGGCTTTCTTGCCGACGTAGCCTTGGCCACGGCGGTAGACCTTGAAGCGGGCACGCATGCTGGGCAGGTGCTCTTCAAATTCATCTTCGACGGTGTTCGGTGGCAGGCGGTCGAGGCGCACTTCACCGGTTTGGCTAACCCACAGCAGATGGTCGTCAAGGCTGTCCTTGCGCACGGCGAACAGCTGGGCCAATTGGTCGATAGTCGGATTGTTGTTCAAGTTCATCATAAAGCCCCCATTACCCATTCATAGGTGATTTTCACAGTTGGCGCTATCACGGTGTAGCGCACTACCAAGGCTGCTACAGCAGCATCGCAACAGGGGCTTTCTCACGCTGCCTTTTGGACAGTTCCCTCTCCACGGACGGCCTGCGTTACCGCGCAGGCCGTCTGGAACACCCTTGCCACCGCTCCCGATCGGGGAGACGGCTTCATCATGCCCAAGCGCGATGAACGGCGTCAACCGTTTTGTAGTGATTTTTTTTGCTCACTACATTCTGTCGTTTTGTCCGACAATCACCGCTGGCGTTACAAGCCGGAAAGGATGTCGAAGGCGGCTTGCACCCGCGCTTGGTTGGGGTAATTCCGATTGGCCAGCAACACGACTGCCAGTTGTTCTGCCGGCACGAACGCGGCGTACGCGCCGAAGCCATTGGTGGAGCCAGTCTTGTTGTACCAGGCTGCCGGTAGCGCGGGCAGGGCCGGTTGCAAGCGAGTGGTTGCCTGCGGTTCACGGATCAGCAGCGAGCTGTTGCCATCGATCAGAGTGCGCAGCGTGGCCGGGTAGGGGTAGCGTTCCCAGCCCAGTCCTTGCGTCATGGCGCCAACCTGGAAATAGCCTTGCTGGGTAATGGCGGTGGCTTTCACCAGGGCCGGTGGCAGGCCCTGCGGCTGCATGTGCAGCCGCACATAGCGCAGCAGGTCGCTGGCGCTGGTTTTGATGCCGTATGCCTCGTCGGCGTAAGGGCCCGGACCCACACGCACCGGCTTGTCGGCGGCGTCATACCCTTGGGCATAAAGCCCCTGGGCGCTGGCCGGAACCTGAAGGTAGGTATTCTTCAGGCCCATCTTCGCCAGCAGGCCTTCAGTCATCAGCGTGGAGAACGGTTGGTGTTGCGCCCGGGCGGCCAGGTCACCGAACAAACCCAGGCTGGGGTTCGAGTAGCAGCGCTGGGTGCCGGGTTTGGCGCGAGGTTGCCAGTGGCGGAAGAAATCAACTACCTGTTGCGGCGATTGCACAGTGTCGGGGAACTGCAGTGGCAGGCAGTCGGCGCTATAGGCGCCCAGTTCCAGCACGGTCGCGTCGCCGATGGGGACGCCGGCCAGTGCCGGGTGATAGCGCTTGGCCGGGGCCTGGAGGTCAAGTTTGCCCTCGGCGCTGGCAAGTGCGGCCAGGGTGGCAGTGTAGGTCTTGCTCAGCGAACCGATCTCGAACAGCGTATCGCGGCTCACCGGTACGTTGTCGGCCTTGCTGGCCACGCCGTAGCTGAAGTAATGCGCGTGGTCGCGTGCATAGATGGCCACAGCCATGCCGGTGATGCCTTGTTCCTGCATGAGTGGGCGGATGATCTGGTCGACCTTGGCCTGTAACTGGTCGTCGGCCTGGGCGCTGGCATGGCCCAAAGCAAAGGTAATGGCGGCTGCAAGTGCAGCCAGACGTGGGCGGAGCATGGCGAGTCCTTGTTGTGGAACGTGTCCGTTGAGCGATACCACTCGGGGTTCCGGCGTTAGCGACGGAGAGCCAGAGACCTTATCGTCTGCCCAGCCACAATGACAAGATGGATACAGTGATGAAGTATTTGCGCATGTTATTTGACAATTTCACCTTGGCCTTGCTCGGGGTGGTACTCATCGCCACCGTGCTGCCTTGCTCGGGCGATGGCGCGGTGTATTTCGGCTGGCTGACCAACCTGGCCATCGGCCTGTTGTTCTTCCTGCATGGCGCCAAACTGTCGCGTGAAGCCATCATTGCCGGTGCCGGGCACTGGCGCCTGCACCTACTGGTGTTCTCCTGTACTTTCGCATTGTTCCCGCTGCTGGGCCTGGCGTTCAAACCACTGTTCGTACCGTTGGTAGGTAACGAGCTTTACCTGGGCGTCCTGTACCTGTGTGCCTTGCCTGCAACCGTGCAGTCGGCCATTGCCTTTACTTCGCTGGCCCGCGGTAACGTGCCAGCGGCCATCTGCAGCGCGGCGGCCTCCAGCCTGCTGGGTATCTTCCTCACACCGTTGCTGGTGATGTTGTTGCTGGGTGCCAGTGGTGATACGGGGTCCGGCCTGGATGCGGTATTGAAGATCACTTTGCAGCTGCTGGTGCCGTTCGTTGCCGGGCAGATCGCGCGGCGCTGGATCGGTGCCTGGGTCAAGCGCAATGCCCGCTGGCTCAAGGTGGTAGACCAGGGTTCGATCCTGCTGGTGGTGTACACCGCCTTCAGTGAGGCCGTGGTTACCGGGCTGTGGCATACCGTATCGCCGCAGCACCTGGCGGGGTTGTTCGTGGTGTGCGCGATTCTACTGGCAGTGGTGCTGTTCGGCACACGCATGCTTGGCAAGGCCCTGGGCTTCGACCTCGAGGATCGCATCACCATCCTGTTTGCCGGCTCCAAGAAAAGCCTGGCTACTGGTGTGCCCATGGCCCAGGTGTTGTTCGTGGGCAGTGGCATTGGCGCGATGATCCTGCCGCTGATGCTGTTCCACCAGATACAACTGATGGTGTGTGCTGTGCTGGCGCAGCGTTATGCCAGCCGTGAGCAGGCGGTGGAGGCTTCGGCGGTGTCTTGAGCGCCTTTACGTTCCCATGTAGATGCTGTGTTGGTGGTCAAGCTTTTCTGCGGTGCTGAGAGCTGAAAAGCTTGGTCGTACAAAGGGTTGCTACCCGCGAAGAGGCCAGGGCTGCTGGCCAATCTCCACCCGCCGTTCACCGTTGCCGCCGCTACCGTATTCGCGGGTAAACCCGCTCCTACACAGATTGGTGGTGGACACACATTGGTGATAGGGCGCAGGCCGTCGTAGGAGCGGGTTTACCCGCGAAAGGGCCGGCCCTGCTGGCCAATCTCCACCCGCCGTTCACCGTTGCCGCCGCCACCGTATTCGCGGGTAAACCCGCTCCTACACAGATTGGTGGTGGACACACATTGGTGATAGGGCGCAGGCCGTCGTAGGAGCGGGTTTACCCGCGAAAGGGCCGGCCCTGCTGGCCAATCTCCACCCGCCGTTCACCGTTGCCGCCGCTACCGTATTCGCGGGTAAACCCGCTCCTACACAGATTGGTGGTGGACACACATTGGTGATAGGGCGCAGGCCGTCGTAGGAGCGGGTTTACCCGCGAAAGGGCCGGCCCTGCTGGCCAATCTCCACCCGCCGTTCACCGTTGCCGCCGCTACCGTATTCGCGGGTAAACCCGCTCCTACACAGATTGGTGGTGGACACACATTGGTGATAGGGCGCATGCCGTCGTAGGAGCGGGTTTACCCGCGAAAGGGCCGGCCCTGCTGGCCAATCTCCACCCGCCGTTCACCGTTGCCGCCGCTACCGTATTCGCGGGTAAACCCGCTCCTACACAGATTGGTGGTGGACACACATTGGTGATAGGGCGCAGGCCGTCGTAGGAGCGGGTTTACCCGCGAAAGGGCCGGGCCTGCTGGCCAATCTCCACCCGCCGTTCACCGTTGCCGCCGCTACCGTATTCGCGGGTAAACCCGCTCCTACACAGATTGGTGGTGGACACACATTGGTGATAGGGCGCAGGCCGTCGTAGGAGCGGGTTTACCCGCGAAAGGGCCGGCCCTGCTGGCCAATCTCCACCCGCCGTTCACCGTTGCCGCCGCCACCGTATTCGCGGGTAAACCCGCTCCTACACAGATTGGTGGTGGACACACATTGGTGATAGGGCGCATGCCGTCGTAGGAGCGGGTTTACCCGCGAAAGGGCCGGGCCTGCTGGCCAATCTCCACCCGCCGTTCACCGTTGCCGCCGCTACCGTATTCGCGGGTAAACCCGCTCCTACACAGATTGGTGGTGGACACACATTGGTGATAGGGCGCATGCCGTCGTAGGAGCGGGTTTACCCGCGAAAGGACCGGGCCTGCTGGCCAATCTCCACCCGCCGTTCACCGTTGCCGCCGCTACCGTATTCGCGGGTAAACCCGCTCCTATGTATGGACTCGCCCACACTGTCTAGCTGCTTTTTGAACATAGGAACCCGGTTGCATCTATGTATCAGGCCTATTCGAGGAAGCTTTTTGCTTCTGGCCAACATCGTGGTGAGCTCGCAGTGTGCCGTTTACATTGAGGCCACTATCAGGCCTGTAGGAGCGGAGGCATCGGTCTGCGACGGTCTTACCTAGGGTCAATGTTCACTAGCAGGGGTTGGAGCGCCTAGCGCCCCGGTGGCATTACCCGGTTGGTCAGAGGCTCATAGCCGCCTCCGGTTTTTCGTTCGGTTTGCGTTGGTAAACCTGATCGCTCTGTAACAGGGCCCAGATAATCCGCAGATTTCGATTAGCCAGCCTGATCGCCGCCTCCTTGCGCCCAAGGCGGGATAGCCAGCGCAAGAGGCGGCGATCATCTGGCTGATCGGAATCAGGCCTTAGCTGGCTCAAGACGGCATGCGCGCCCTGGATCATCAGGCTGCGTATGTAGCCGTCACCGCGCTTGCTCATCTTGCCCAATCTGATTTTGTTTCCGCTGCTGTGCTGATCGGGCACGATACCGAAGAAGGCGGAATACATTCGGCCACTGGCGAAGCGGCTGGGGTCGGTCTGTTTCGCCACGATCGCCGTGGCAATGATAGGGCCGACGCCGCGAATGGTGATCAGTCGCTGAGCGACTTTATCCTCCTGGGCAGTCGCTTCGAGCCGGCGGCTCAGCGCCGCAATGCGTTCACCTAGAGACAACCAGTCCATCAGCAACTCATCGAGCAACTCGCGCAACAGGTCGGGCAGAGGCAAGGAAGCATCCTCAAGCGCCTGAGGTACATGCTTATTGATCGCGGCATCACCCTGGGGCATGGATACGCCATGCTCAAGTAGCAAACCACGGATCTGATTACCCAGCGCGGTATGTCGCTTGATGTTACCGCGCCGGATACGGTGCAGCGCTTGAATAGCCAGTGCTGTGGTGCTCTTGATCGGTATCGAAGCGATGCTCGTATCGCGACCGGCACGCAAAATGGCATAGCAGTCGTTACGATCGTTCTTTGCACCGCTGCGATGTTCGGCGACACGTTGCGCCGGCAGGATGCGAACCGGATTACCTTTGGCCTGCAGCAGTCTGGCCCAGGCTTGTGCACCTGGACCGCACTCCATCAAGACGGCCACGGTCGTTGGCAGCCTGAGCAGGAAATCATGGAACGCTTGGCGGGATTTGATGCGATCTTCGTAGATCACCCGCCCAGTAGCGTCCTCGCCTGCTAATTGGAAGACCTGTTTGGCCAGGTCTACGCAGATGGTTGTGCAAAGCTCCACATCAGTGGAAGACAGGGAATCTTGTTTCGAACTATGCTTTTTCATGGTCTCGCCCTCGCTGCCGTTGGCTTCTTTGAACACCACCGTGGCACTGTGATGCCTCGGCGGGGGCGAGTCCATCGATTACACAGATTGGTGGTGGACACACATTGGTGATAGGGCGCATGCCGTCGTAGGAGCGGGTTTACCCGCGAAAGGGCCGGCCCTGCTGGCCAATCTCCACCCGCCGTTCACCGTTGCCGCCGCCACCGTATTCGCGGGTAAACCCGCTCCTACACAGATTGGTGGTGGACACACATTGGTGATAGGGCGCAGGCCGTCGTAGGAGCGGGTTTACCCGCGAAAGGGCCGGCCCTGCTGGCCAATCTCCACCCGCCGTTCACCGTTGCCGCCGCCACCGTATTCGCGGGTAAACCCGCTCCTACACAGATTGGTGGTGGACACACATTGGTGATAGGGCGCAGGCCGTCGTAGGAGCGGGTTTACCCGCGAAAGGGCCGGCCCTGCTGGCCAATCTCCACCCGCCGTTCACCGTTGCCGCCGCTACCGTATTCGCGGGTAAACCCGCTCCTACCTTGGTTTGCGCTAACGGCTGAATTTTGCGCCGGGCAAGACAGGCGCTGTAGATGTGGAGCGCAATGGCAGCGATCAGCGGGCCAGGCCTGAACGACGCTCGCGCAGCGCCTTGTCGACTTCGGCCTCGATCTTGTAGGCAGGCCCCTCCAGGTCGTCGAAGTTGCGCGTATAGCGTCGGGCAAACTCCTCCACGCCCAGTTCCTGATACTGCTGCACATGCTTGAGCTCGTGCGCCCACAAGGCCACGTTGTCCTCGGCATCGGCGGCCCGGCGGAAGATGATCGTGTCGATCAGTGTAACGGCGTTCACATCGGGGTTCTGCAATAGCGCATTGGCTGCGCTCATCTGTTGCTCATCCCCCACCCGAAAGCGCGCTGCGTCGAGCACGGCAAAGTCATACCAAGGTTCAAGCTGCGCCCGAATATGCAACGGAATCGGCTGAACACCGCTGGCCGTGGCTTCGTCGCGGGCCTGGCGCAAGGCGTAGGCAAGGCTGGACGAGGCCATGACCTCCACATCCTTGAGGATCTGCCCGGCCTGGCCCGGGTCGATCGGGGCGCAGAAGCAACCCATCAGGCACACCTGATACTGCCCTGGCGGGCAGGCCTGCTCGGCAAACGCTGGCAGGGCCAATAGCAAACCCAACAAGGCACTAATCTGCCTCATGCAGGGCCTGTTCGACAAACTGGCGGCTGGCGCCCAGTACCTGCGCTTGCACGCTTTCACTGGCCAGCATGCGCCCGACCAGCACTGCCCCTACGCACTGGCTGATCAGCACCCAGGCCAGTTGCTCATCCTCCAGGGTTGTGCTCCAGGCCTGGTGCAGTTCTACCAGCCAGTGCTCAGCCACTTCACGCACCGGCGTGTCGGCCCGGGCGATTTCCACTCCCAGCGGCGGCAACGGGCATCCACCTTCGGCATTGCGCAGGTGGGCCAGGCTCAGGTACTGCTGCAGGCAGCGGCCCAGGCGTTCGCGGTTGGCTCCTTGGCAGGCCAGGCGTATCAGGGGGCTGTTGCTCAGCTCCTGGCGTACCACCTCGGTAAACAGGTCGTCCTTGGACGGGAAGTGGTTATAGAAAGCACCGCCGGTCAGGCCGATCGCTTTCATCAGCCCGGCCACGCCGGTGCTGGCAAATCCCCCGCGCTTGGCCAGCGCGCCGCTGCTGGCCAGCAGCCGTTCGCGGGTTTGCTGTTTGTGTTCGTTGGAGTAGCGCATTCACATGCCTCGGCAGACAGGCTTGACGATGACCGCGATCATAACATAGCGTTCGTTTACTAAACGATCATTTACCCATGGAGGCAGGCATGTCAGAACAACAAAAAGTAGTGCTGGTGATCGGGGCGGGCGACGCCACTGGGGGCGAGATCGCCAAACGCTTTGCGCGTGAGGGCTATGTTGCCTGCGTAACTCGGCGCCAGGCCGACAAACTGCAGCCGCTGTTGGAGGAAATTCGCGCCGCTGGCGGCCAGGCTCACGGTTTTGGCTCTGATGCGCGCAAGGAAGAGGAGGTTACGGCGCTGGTGGAGACTATCGAGCGTGATATAGGCCCGATTGAGGCATTTGTCTTCAATATCGGTGCGAATGTACCGTGCAGTATCCTCGAGGAAACCCCGCGCAAGTACTTCAAGATCTGGGAAATGGCCTGCTTTGCCGGTTTCCTCACCGCGCAGGCGGTGGCCCGGCGCATGGTTCAGCGTGAGCGTGGCACCCTCCTGTTCACCGGTGCTACAGCCGGTACCCGCGGCGCAGCCGGTTTTGCCGCCTTCGCCGGGGCCAAGCACGGCTTGCGTGCCCTGGCACAGAGCATGGCGCGCGAGTTGGGGCCACGCAACATCCATGTCGCCCATGTGGTGGTGGACGGTGCCATCGACACGGCCTTCATCCGCGACAGCTTCCCCGAGCGCTATGCCCTCAAGGACCAGGATGGCATCCTTGACCCGGCGCACATTGCCGACAGTTACTGGTTCCTGCACGCACAGCCTCGCGACGCCTGGACCTTCGAGCTGGACCTGCGCCCCTGGATGGAACGCTGGTAAATCCCCGTTAACCCGCAAGGATCTTAACCATGCACACGTCTGTCGACTTCTTTTTTGACCTGGGCAGCCCGGCCAGTTACCTGGCCTGGACCCAACTGCCGAACCTGTGTGCCCGCCAGGGCGCCACGCTGCGCTACCGGCCAATGCTGCTTGGCGGGGTTTTCCAGGCTACCGGCAATGCTTCGCCGGCCATGATCCCGGCCAAAGGGCGCTACATGTTCACCGACCTGACCCGCTTTGCCGAACGCTACGGTGTGCCGTTCGGGATGCCGCCGGGCTTCCCGGTCAATACCCTGACTTTGATGCGCGGCGTGACAGGTACACAATTGCATTCACCGGATCGGTTCGAGGCATTGCTAACGGTGCTGTTCACCGGGCTGTGGGTACAGCGCCGCAACCTGAGCGACAGCGCTGTGCTGAATGAAACACTCGCGCAGGCAGGCTTCGACCCGCAGGTTTTTCACGCCCTGGCCGCTGACAGCGAAGTAAAAGCAGCACTAAAGCAGGCGACCGAGGCGGCTGTGGCGCGCGGGGTGTTTGGCGCGCCCACCTGTTTTGTCGGTGATGGGATGTTCTTCGGCCAGGACCGTCTGGACTTTGTCGAGGAGGCGCTGCGTCAGGGCGCCAACAGCCTCTCCAGCTGAGTGCGTTCCCACAGGCTGAGCAGGTCTGTGGGGTTGGTGCCATAGCGCTGCCAGTGCTCGAGCCCGGCCTGTTCGCCGTCGGGGGCTTGGCAATGAACGCAATGTGCCAAGCCTTCGGCATCCAGCGCCAACGTCAGTTGCCAGCCCTGGATGCCGACATCGACCAGGCCGTCATCGCGGCGTTCAGTCACCTCAAGGGGATGCACGCCAAGGGCCACATTGCGCAGGCACTGATAGACATCCCGGGTGCTCAGTGAAGCTCTGTGGGTCAAGATCAGAAATTCGCCGGCGTGTTGGCGCTGATGATCTCGGCCTCATCCGGGCCGATGTTCTTGAAACTGTGCGGCAGGGTCGTGGGGATATAGTAACCGTCGCCCGAGTTGAGCACGCTGACCTGGCCATCGACCCACAGCTCGACGGTACCACGGGTGACCAAGCCGCATTCTTCGCCTTCAGCATGCACGATCGGCTCGCCAGAGTCGGCGCCGGGTGCGTACAGCTCACGCAGCATGCGCATTTGCCGGCCTTCGACACTGGCGCCGACCAGCAGCATGCGCAGGCCATTGCGCCCCAGGTCTGGTTGTTCGCCACCACGGAATACGTAGCGCTCTTCGCGCACTGGCTCGTCGAAGCTGAAAAACTCCGCCAAGCTCATGGGAATGCCTTCGAGCAGCTTTTTCAGGGAGCTGACCGAAGGGCTGACGCGATTCTGCTCGATCTGCGAGATCGTCGAATTGGTCAGCCCGCTGCGGCGGGCCAATTCCCGTTGGGAGAGATTGTTGCGTTCACGCACCAGTTTGAGTCGCGTCCCCGTGTCCATAGCCGCCTTGTAATCAGAGGTGTCAATAATAATGAGCGATGCGCATTAAAACACACTCTGCGCCCCTGCGCGCTGTGCTTCTCAGACCCGCTGCTCACGCGGCATTGGCCACAGCCCGACCAGCAGCAACAGCACGGCCACGGCCAAGAATGGCAAGCGCGGATCAAGGGCATACACCAAGGTACCGGCGAGTGGCCCGATCACCGCGCCCATACCTTGGGCGGCGCCAATGGAACCGGCTGTGGCGCCTTGCTCAGAGGCCTGCATGGCATTGGCTGCCAGTGCCGAAAACGCCGGGAACACGAAGCCCATGCCCGCTGCCGCAACAAAATAGCAAGCCCACAGCCAGGGGGCCGTGGTGGCCAGCGAGCCGCAGGCAAAGCCCAGTGCCGATACCGTGGCACCCACCCGGATCATCTTCAGCGGTGGCCACTCCAGTTGGCGCAGTATCACCTGCGCCAGCATCAGCGCCACACCTACGGTGGTCAGGGCGATGCCAGCCGCCTGGGCCGCTTCGGCAGGGCCCAGATGCAAGCGGTCGAGGGCAAAGAAACCGACGATGATCTGCGACACGGTCACACTGAGCATGGCGCTGAATGCCACCAGCAGCGGCCGGCGCAGGCGCGGGTCGTTCAGCCGCACCGGGCTGGGGGCGTGGCTGTGCGTCAGAGCCTGTGGTTTAAGGGTAAAAAACAGCACGAGGAAGGCGGTGGCCGGCAGTAGCGACATGATATGGAACGGCAGGCTCAGGCTGTGCCGCGCCAGCAGTGCGGCCAGCGCCGGCCCGACCACCAGACCGACGGCGTTGGCCGCCCCCAGTGAGGCCATGGCCCGCGCCCGGCGTTGCGGCTCGACATGGTCGGCGATCAGCGCATTGCAGCCTACCGGGATGGCGGCATAGAAGGCGCCGATGCAACCGCGCGCGATCATCAGGCCGATGAACGCCAAGGTTGCCCCCGGCAACCAGCGTAGTGCGCCTTCGACGAACAGGCACAGCAGCCAGTAGGCCAGGGTAAAGCCAGCGCTGCCCAGCAGCAGGATGCGCCGGCGGCCCAGGCGGTCTGCCGCGCGCCCCCAGGGCCGGGCCAGCAGTACCCAGACCACGCCGGCCACGGTTATGGCGGCGCCGGCTTGCCAGGTGGCCATGCCAAGCTGGCGGGCTATCGGGCCGATCAGGGCGACGAAGGCCATCATCGACATGGTGCAGGCCATGTTGGCCAGCAGCAGCGGGCGCAAGTCCAGGGTGCTGGCAGGTAGAAGGGTTGCAGGATCCTTTGCGGCGTTCATAGGCAGTCCAAGGCAGAGTGGCAAGCAAAAACCGATATTATTAGGAATCATTATCGATTGTCGAACCCCTGGGCTGCTGCAGTTCATTCACTGCGGCGCAAGGGGCCAGGCCACATGCTACGCAACACACCGTCGCGGCGCACCCACGCATGCATCAAGGCTGCACCCACATGCACCAGCACCGTGGCGAACAGCAGGTAGCCGGCCCAGCCATGGGCCTGGCGCAACACGGCATACAGCTGCAGGTTGTGGGGGGTGATGGCAGGCAAGCCGAGCGGGCGCGGGTAATCGCCGGCTGACAGCATGGCCCAGCCCAGCAGTGGCATGCCCAGCATCAGGCCATAGAGCAGCAGATGCGAGGCCCCGGCGGCCCAGCGCTGCAGTATTGGCAGGTCGTTCGGCAGGGGCGGGTGGGGTACGGCCAGGCGCACAGCGATGCGCAGCACCACCAGCACCAGCAGGGCCAGGCCAGTGGCCTTGTGCAGGCTGATCAGCACCGGATGGCGTAGAGACAGGTCGGCGACCATGCTCACGCCGATGAACAACATGGCCAGGATCAGCACGGCCATCAGCCAATGCAACAGACGGGCGAAAGGGTGGAAGGTTTCAGGTTTCATGGCTTGGCTCCGGTGCTGAGCGATTCGCGGCTACGGCGGTTGAACGATTCCGAATAGGCGGCCGAGCGGGCGGCAAGGATCGGGTCCGCCGATGCCTCTATACCGCGCGGCAGGATCAGCGGGTCGAAGTTGAGGTCGCGGCAGGCCCCTTGCTCGGGGGCGTCCACCTGTTCCAGCACCAAAGTGCCGGCGTCCACGCTGCGCCGCTCGGCGGGCCACGGCCGTGCAGGATCGTCCACGGCGTCGCCTGGTTCGGCCAGCACCAGACGCAGCTTCCAGCGCAACGGGCCTTGGGCAAGGCGTTGCTGCAAGTCGTGTTGCAGGAATTGCTTGTCATCAACCTGGGTGGGCAATGCCGCAAATGCAGTTTGTGGCTCGAGCTGCCAACGCACCGGGTGGGCCGCGCCAGCGGCGTCGATCAGGCGGAAGGCATTGATACTGTGGTATTGCGTGTTGGCGAAGCTATCGCTGGGTTTGTAGCCCGCCGCCCATTGGCGAAACGCCGCGCTTTCCGGGTGGGCGGCAAAGAACGCCTGCAGCTTGCCAGGGTCCGGTTTGCCGGTCGCCGGGTCTGGTGTGCTCGCCAGTACTTGCTGGTAGAACGCTTGCGGCGTGCTGACTGCCAGCACCGGTGGGTTGTTCATGCCCGTCCGCCAGACCTGGCCGTCGTCGGTGCTTAGCTGAATCGCCAGGCTGCGTACGGGTATAGCGGTATCCGGGGCGAACGGGTTGGCACCGCCGATGGCAAAACGGCCCACCACCGGCACCCGTTGCTGGCTGAAGGCGCGCGCCGTGGACAGGTTGGCGGCCTGCCCGCTGGCCTGGAAGTAGCCGCTCACGCACAGGCCCTTGGCGTGGTTCTTGCGATAGCCGGGGTAATGCCCGGCCTGGGCTTCGAAGGTGTCGATGATGCGCTGTGGCGTCAGCCGGGGTTCGCCGAGCCAACCGGCGGCATAGGCAAAGCCGGCACCTGCGGCCAGCAGCACGCCGCCAATGGCGGCCAGGCGCAAGGCTTTGGCCGGGCCGTGCAAGGGTGTGTTCATGGTCAATGTCCGGTTCAGTGAAGGTGCCAGTACGACGGGGCAGGGAAAAAGTTATTCCCTCATCGGGAATAGAATTTGTTCACAGGCGTCTGCCCTTTACACTGACAACCCCAGAGGCCGGTACCTGACCATGCACGATTTGGACGACCACCAGTGGCGCGAGCTGCTGGCCCGCCTGCGCCGCTTTGCCGTGTGGCTGACCCGCGAGCCGGGCAGCGCCGACGACCTGGTGCAGGCGACGGTCGAGCGGGCCCTGAGCCGCCGCGACCAGCAACGGGACGCCGATGCCCTGCGTGCCTGGCTGTTCACCATCCTTTATCGACAGTTCCTCGACGGTAAGCGCCGTGAGCGCTTGCATGCGCGCTGGTTGTCCTGGTTCGGCCGTAACGAGCGCGACGAAGAGCCGGCTGGTGACAACATCGAAGCCATCGTCCTGGCCCAGGCCGACCTGCAGGCCTTTGCCCGGCTATCGGCGGAGCAGCGTGCCTTGTTGTTGCTGGTCAGCATCGAGGGCTTGAGTTACAAGGAGGCCGCCCAGGCCTTGGGCATCCCCATCGGCACTGTGATGTCGCGCCTTTCGCGCGCGCGCAATGCCTTGCGCGAACTGACCGAGGGCAACCCCCAACCCCCGGCCTTGCGGAGACTGAAATGACGCGCCTGATCCCCACCGATGATGAATTGCACGCTTACGTCGATGAGCGCCTGGAACCTGTGCGCCGGGCCGAGGTACAGGCCTGGCTGGCGGCCAATCCGCAGGCTGCGGAACGGGTGGAAGGCTGGCGCGCCGATGCCCGGCGGCTGCGTACGGCACTGGCGGGATTGGGCGAGCTGCCCGGTGCAGCGCAGTTGGACCTTGGCCAGTTGCGTCGGCAATTGCGCCAGCGTCGGCAGCGGCGCTGGGCTGCGGCGGCGGTGGTGATGCTGGCGTTGGGTGTGGGGGGCTTGGGTGGCTGGCAAGTGCGCGATGCAACCCTGGCACGAGCCGACCTGCCCATGGCTGACGCTGTTCAGGCGCATCGTTTGTTCGCCGGCAGTGAAACACTGGATATCCAGGCCAGTGATCCTGGGCAGTTACGCGATTGGCTGGGGCGCTATTTCAGCCGGGTGGGCCAGTTACCGGACCTGGCGGGCTACGGTTTCAAGCCGGTGGGTGCGCGCTTGCTCAGCAACGAACAAGGGCCGGCTGCATTACTGGTGTTCGAGGATGGCAAGGGCCAGCGCATCAGCCTGTTCCTGCGCTCGCCGGGCGACCTTTATCGGCGCATGCCGGACGGGCAGCGGGTCGATGGCCAGCTGGAAGCGCGGTACTGGTCGCATGGGGCTTATAACTTTGCCTTGGTCAGCGCAGCGGACGATGTGCGTGGGGCGGGGGTAGGGGAGGCGTTGAGGCTGGGGTTGTAAGTGTGGGCCCAAGGCATGCACCTTGGGCCCGTCACCAGAGTCAGCTCAACTCCAACCAGATCGGCGCATGGTCCGACGGCTTTTCCATCCCGCGCAGTTCATAGTCCACCCCCGCTGCCTTGATGCGCGGCACCAGCGGCTGTGAGGCCATGATCAGGTCGATGCGCAGGCCGCGCTTGGGCTCGTCCTCGAAGCCGCGGCTTCGGTAGTCGAACCAGCTGAAGCGGTCGGTCACGTCTGGGTACAGATGGCGGAAGCTGTCTACCAACCCCCAGCCTTTCAAACGTTCCATCCACTCACGCTCTTCCGGCAGGAAGCTGCACTTGCCGGTCTTCAGCCAGCGTTTGGCGTTGTCCGGGCCGATGCCGATATCACAGTCTTGCGGCGAGATGTTCATGTCGCCCATCACCAGCACTGGATGGTCGTTGCGGAACTGGCTTTCCAGCAGTGCCTGCAGGTCGCTGTAGAAGCGCTGCTTGGCCGGGAACTTGGTGGGGTGGTCGCGGCTCTCGCCCTGGGGGAAATAGCCATTCATGATGGTGATCGGGTTGCCGTCGGCATCGGCGAAGGTGCCCCAGATGAAGCGGCGCTGGGCGTCTTCTTCGTCGGTGGCAAAGCCCTTGTGCAGGCTCAGCGGCGCCTGGCGCGACAGCAGGGCCACGCCGTAGTGGCCCTTCTGGCCGTGATAATGCACGTGGTAACCCAGAGCCTGCACGTCGGCCAGCGGGAACTGATCGTCGCTGACCTTGGTTTCCTGCAGGCCGATCACGTCCGGCTGGTGCTTTTCGATCAGCGCCGCCAGCTGATGCGGGCGGGCCCGCAGGCCGTTGATGTTGAAACAGACGATCTTCATGGAAAGACAATCCCGGTAAAAGGCGCGATGCTAGCCGACATCGACCTTCATCACCAGCATGGCGGCCAGGCGAGCCTGCTGCTAACGTGCTGTTGGGGGTGAACGAAGCGCGCAGGGGCACCTCCAAGGCACAGTATGCCCATTCCAGGAGGTCTGCCCGTAATGCCCGAAACCACAGCCGCCCCGGCCCGTGTCTGCCTGCTCGATGATGGTTACAGCCGCGAGGCGCGTTCGCTGTTGTACAACGCCTACCGCCACGAGCCCACCTTCGCCTATCTCTTCGAAGCCCAGCGCCCGGGGTATGAGCGGCGCCTGCGGGTGATGGTGCGTGAATGGGTACGCCAGCACTTCTACCTGCAACTGCCCGCCATCGGCCTGTTGGTCGAGGACCGCCTGATTGCCCTGGCCCTGATCGTGCCGCCGCTGCGCCGGCTGGGCGTGGCCGACAGCTGGGCCTGGCGCTTGCGCATGATGCTGGGGACCGGCCTGCGCTGTACGCGGCGCTACATGGATTACCAGGCCGCGTTGGCCGCCTGCCTGCCCACTGACCAGGTACATATGCTGCCGTTGCTGGGGGTGCATCCGCAATTTCAGGGCAAGCACTACGGCGAGCAATTGTTACAAGCCGTGCACGACTGGTGCGCGGAAGACCCAGGCACCCAAGGTGTGGTGCTGGACACCGGTAACGAGCACTACCTGGCTTTTTACCAGCGTCAGGGTTATGAGGAAATTGGTGAAGTAGCTGTAGGGCCGATCCGGGAGAGGGTGTTCTTTCATCCTAATCCAGTCTCGTCAAAACCCGCATTTACCTGAACAGGCCGCCAGGCGGCTCCCTTGAGCGCCTGGCTCTGGTAGCATGCGCCGCATGACGTATTCAGGAAGATTGACCTGGGGCCTGGTTTTCTGGGTCGCCAGTTTCGCAGCATGGGGCCAGAGCGAGTTGTTGGTGAAGGTGAAGCCGGCCAACAAGGCGCTCAAGGCCAATGTCGAAGGCTATATCGGCACTTTGGGTGACCGCGACGAAGAAGCACTTTTGCGCTTCAGTCGCGGGGCAGAGGAGCAGGCGCGCAAAGCGGCACAGGCACTCGGCTACTATCAGGCGCAGATCGATACCGAGGTCAAGCCCGCCAGCGACGCAGACCATCCCCCACAACTGATTATCAGCATCAACCCGGGCGAACCGATTCGCCTGCGCAACGTTACCGTGCGCATCGAGGGCCCAGCCAGCGAGATGAAAGCCTTCCGCGTGCCTGGCAGCAAGGCGCTGCGGGCGGGTGAACAACTCAATCACGGCCATTACGAGGATGCCAAGCGGTTGATCCAGAACCAGGCGTCGCGCTATGGCTTCTTCAGTGGGCGCTTCACTAGTCAGCGTCTGGCTGTCGACCCGCAAGCCGGTGTGGCCGATATCGACCTGGTCTACCAGAGTGGCCCGCGTTATCGCCTGGGCGCCGTCACCTTCGGTGGCGACACGCCGCTGGACGAGGACCTGCTGCAGCGCATGGTTTCGTTCAAGCCGGGCACTCCCTACGACTCGGAATTGATCGCGGAACTGAACAACGACCTGCAATCGAGCGGCTATTTCGAAGGCGTGCGCGTGGATGCGGCGCCCACTGCTGCTGTGGGCGAAGACATCCCGGTGGATGTTCACCTGCAAACCCGTAAACCTCGCACCATGGGCCTTGGCCTGGGCTTCTCGACCGACGTCGGGCCGCGCGGCAAGGCCAACTGGACCCGCCACTGGGTCAACCCGCAAGGCCATAGCTATGGCTGGGAAACCGAACTGTCGGCACCGCGCCAGAACCTCGGCCTGTGGTACGACATTCCGCTCGACCCGCCGCTGACCGACAAGCTGCGCTTTGCCGGTGGCTACCAGAACGAGGAGCTTGCCGGCACCGACACGCTCAGCAAGCTGTTGACGGTCGGCCCTGAGTGGCACAGCAAGTTGCCCAGTGGCTGGCAGCGGGTGATTTCGCTCAAGTACCAACGTGAAGAATATCGCCTGGGTGACGACTCCGGTTTGAGCAACCTGTTGATGCCGGGTGCCAGCTATTCCTTCCTGCGCAGTGACAACCGCATCGACCCGCACAACGGCTATCGCTTGCAGTTCGATGTTCAAGTTGCCAAGGAAGGGCTGGTGTCCGACACCAACCTGCTACACGGCAACGTATTGCTCAAAGGCCTGACCACGCTCGGCCACAACCACCGCTTTCTCGGGCGCGTACAGTTTGGCGGCAGTGCGACCAATGGCTTCAAGAACAACATTCCGCCGTCGCTGCGTTTCTTCGCGGGTGGCGACCAGAGTGTGCGCGGTTACGACTACCAGACCCTTTCCCCGAAGAACAGCGACGGTGACCGTATCGGCGGGCGCTACCTGGTGGCAGGGAGTGTCGAGTACCAGTATTCGCTGACCGAAAAATGGCGCGTCGCGACGTTCGTCGACCAAGGTAACTCGTTCAACGACCTGGAACTGCCCAGCCTCAAGACCGGCGTCGGCTTTGGTGTACGCTGGGTATCGCCGGTCGGGCCGTTGCGCCTGGACTTGGCCAAGGCGCTGGATGACGAAGGGGGCATTCGCCTGCACTTTTCCATGGGGCCCGAGCTGTGAAACGCGTAATCAAATATAGTGTGCTGGGCCTGCTTGGGGGCGTCGCGAGCGTGGGCCTGGTGCTCGGCCTGCTGCTGGGTACCCAGGCCGGCAGCCGCTGGGCACTGGGCAAGGTGCCCGGGCTTGAAGTGGCCGACTTCCAGGGGCGCCTGGCAGGCAGTTGGCAGGCCAGCCGGCTGAGCTGGGCCGACGCCGGCAGCAAGGTCGAGTTACAAGCGCCGTTGCTGGCCTGGTCGCCGGCTTGTTTGCTGCGCGCTACCTTGTGCATTGACCGGTTGCAGGCAGACCGCATTGACATGGCCTTTGCGCCAAGCACCGAACCGGCCGAGAGCGCGCCGCTGCAATTGCCGACCCTGCGCTTGCCGCTGGCCATCGAACTGGGCGAGGTCAAGGTCGGGTCGCTGCGCCTGGATGGCAGCGACCTTATTGGCGATTTGCAACTGGCTGCGCACTGGACCCACAGCGGGATACGCATCGACAGCCTGCGGCTGCTGCGCGACGACCTGCAATTGAGCCTGCAGGGCGACCTGCAACCCGAAGGCGACTGGCCGGTAAAACTACAGGCGCAATTACAGTTGCCTGCGGTAGACGAAAAACCCTGGCAACTGGCACTGACAGCCAATGGCCAACTGCAGAAGACGTTGGAACTCGCCGGCACCAGCAGCGGTTACCTCGATGCCACATTGAGCGGGCAGTTGCAGGCATTGGCCGAGCACCTGCCGGCGACCTTGCGCATCCGTTCCGAGGCGTTCAAACCGGCTGGTGCGTTGCCTGACACCTTGCAATTGAACGCGCTTGAGCTCGATGCCAAGGGCGATCTGCTCGATGGCTATCAACTGTCTGGCAGCGCCAGCCTGCCGGCCGAGCAGTCACCGATCGCCTTGGTCCTGTCCGGTCTGGTCGACAGCAAAGGCGCCAGGCTCGATGCCCTGGACCTGACCGCCAGCGACAGCCAACGGGTCAAGCTGCAAGCCACGGCTGACTGGCAGCAAGGCCTGAGCGCCGATGCGCAGCTGGACTGGCAGGACTTCCCGTGGTTGCGTCTGTACCCACTGGAGACTCCCCCCGAAGTCACCCTCAAGCGCTTCAATACCCAGGTGCATTATCGCGATGGCAATTACCAGGGCACCTTCACAGGCGACCTGGACGGCCCGGCGGGAGCGTTCAGCATCGCCAGCCCGTTCGAAGGTGACCTCACCCAGGTGAAACTGCCGCAGTTGGCGCTGACCGCCGGCCAGGGCAAGGCAGCCGGCAGTGTCGCCGTACGTTTTGCCGACACCCTGGCCTGGGATGTCGACCTGCAGCTCTCCGCGCTCGATCCGGCGTATTGGCTGGCCGAACTGCCGGGCACCCTGGCGGGGCCACTGCGCAGCAAAGGCGAACTGAAAGGCGATGCGCTTACCCTCGATGCCCAGCTTGACCTCAAAGGCCGCCTGCGTGGCCAGCCAGCCATGCTCAAGGCCGAGGCCCAGGGGGCGGGGCAAAACTGGACCCTGGGCACACTGGCCATCCAGCTGGGTGACAACCGCATCAACGGCAGTGGCAGCTTGCAACAGCGCCTGGCTGGGCGAGTCGACCTTGACTTGCCGCGCCTGGGCCAGCTGTGGCCAAGGTTGCAAGGCCGGGTCAAGGGCCGGCTGGATGTCGCCGGCACCTTGCAGGCCCCGCAAGGTACGCTGACCCTGCAGGGCCAGCGCTTGGCCCAGGCCGAAAACCGCCTGCAGCAGCTGGACCTGGATGCGCGCCTGGACAGCGCCCAGCGCGGTGTAGTCGAGCTCAAGGCAACCGGTATCCACCTGGGTGACACAGCCTTGGGCACGTTGCAGGCCAACGGCAAAGGCGACATTCGCCAGCAGGCCTTGACCCTGGCGCTGGACGGCCCGCAGCTTAAGCTCGACCTTGGCCTGGATGGCCAGTTGAACAAAGGTGACTGGCGCGGGCGCCTGGCCAGTGGCCGGATCCAGGCCGGCGGCCAGGACTGGCAGTTGCAGGCGCCTGCACGCCTGCAGCGGCTGGCCAGCGGCCAGCTCGACTTCGGGGCCCACTGCTGGCGCTCCGGCCAGGCAAGCCTGTGTGGCGACGACCAGCGGCTGGCCCCCGAACCGCGCCTGCGCTACCACCTCAAGCAGTTCCCGCTGGGCAGCCTGGCCCAGTGGCTGCCGAAGGACTTTGCCTGGCAAGGCCTGCTCAACGCCGATATCAATCTGGACATCCCGGCCAGCGGCCCCAAGGGCACTGTCGTTGTCGATGCCAGTGGCGGCACCCTGCGTGTGCGCGACAAAGGCCGCTGGATCGATTTCCCTTACCAGGCCCTGCGCCTGGACAGCACGCTGGCACCGCGGCGCATCGATACGCGCCTGGCGTTTCGCGGTGAGCGCCTGGGTGAGCTGAACGTCAACGCCCGGCTCGATCCGCTGGGCAAGAACAAACCGTTGTCGGGTGATTTCCGCTTGGCCGGTCTGGACCTGTCGGTGGCCCGCCCGTTCGTGCCCATGGTCGAACGCCTGGCCGGGCAGCTCAATGGCAGTGGTCGGCTTTCAGGCACCTTGCTGGCACCTCAGGTCAACGGCAACCTGGTGCTCAGCGGTGGCGAAGTCAGTGGTGCCGAGCTGCCGGCCAGCCTTCAGGACCTGTCACTGCAGGCGCTGATTGCCGGCGAGCAAGTGCAGCTCACCGGTAACTGGCGCAGTGGCGAGGCGGGACGTGGCCAGTTGAGCGGCAACCTCACCTGGGGGCAGGCACTGGGCATGGACGTGCGTCTGCAAGGCCAGCAACTGCCGGTCGCGGTAGAGCCCTACGCCACGTTGGAAGTTGCCCCGGACCTGACCTTGCGCCTGATCGATGACAAGCTGTCAGTGACCGGCAAGGTGCAGGTGCCCAAGGGCAAGATCACTGTACGTGAGCTGCCGCCGTCCACGGTCAAGGTGTCGGATGACACGGTAATCGTCGGTCACCAGACCGAGGAAGGCAAGCCACCCATTGCAATGGCCATGGACATCGATGTCGAAGTGGGTCGCGACAAGCTGTCGTTCAGCGGTTTTGGACTTACCGCCAACCTGCTTGGCCATGTGCACATCGGCGACAACCTCGATACCCGTGGCGAACTGAGCCTGGCAGACGGCCGCTACCGCGCCTACGGCCAGCGCCTCACCATACGCCGGGCGCGCCTGCTGTTCGCCGGTCCGATCGACCAGCCGTATCTGGACATCGAAGCGATCCGCAGGGTCGACGACGTGATTGCCGGCATCCGCCTGAGCGGCAGCGCCGAGCAGCCGACGACCCAAGTGTTCTCGGAGCCGGCCATGAGCCAGGAACAGGCGCTTTCGTACCTGGTATTGGGGCGGCCATTGGGCAATACCGGCGAGGATAACAACATGCTCGCCGAAGCGGCGCTGGGCCTGGGCCTTGCCGGGAGCGCCGGCATTACCGGCAGCCTGGCTTCGAGTCTGGGGATCGACGACTTTCAGCTGGATACCGAAGGTTCTGGCAACAGCACCAGCGTGGTCGCCAGCGGTAACATCACTGAGAAGCTGAGCCTTCGTTACGGGGTGGGGGTGTTCGAACCGGCCAACACGATCGCGTTGCGCTACAAGCTGAGCAAGAGGGTCTACCTCGAGGCCGCCAGTGGGCTGGCAAGCTCACTGGACATCTTCTACAAGCGCGACTTCTAGGCCCGCAGCGTGGCGGCCATCAACGGACGGTGGCCGCCTCGATGAACTCGTTGGTGTCGGGTGAGGGCGGTGGGGGGGTGGCGCGTACCGGGACGATCAGGTTGGTGTATTCCTCGATCAACCGGTTCAAGGCCTCTGGCGGTTCGCTTGCCTGAAACTGCATGCGGATCTGCACTTCGTCCGGGTCGCGGTTTTCGCCCTGACGGCCTTGGCCACCAATGGTGACCTTGAAGCTCGCGGCCTTGCTCTCGCTTGCGGTCAGCAGTGCCTGCTGCGCCTCGGTGCCTTTGACCCTTACCGACAGGTCGACCTGCATGCGCTCCAGGGCCAGTCCTTTCGGTGACACCAGCGCAAACAAGGGGACGCGCATGATGTGCTGCCCATCCATGGCCACCTCGACCATCTTGGCTTTCATGGGGGCGCCCAGTGCTTCGGTGTCGCACTCGAAAAACTGGTCGAACAGGTTGATGTACTGCTGGGCAATCAGGCTGTTGGTGGCACTGGCGGCTTCTTGCAGGCCACGGGTAATTTCACGCAGGTCAATGGAGGTCATGGGGGCGGGGGGCTTTTGCAAAGATTCGACTCCTCAGGCCAGGGTGTGCCCCTCCCAAAAACCGGCAGGAGGGGCAATCGTGTCAAGCGCCAGCGGTTTACGGGGTCGGCAGGTTTGCAGGCGCAGGCCGTTTCAAGGTATCCGCCTGGGAGATTTCGTCCGGGCATTGCAGTTCGGCGGTTCGGACAACGGTTGGCTTGGTCGCGGCGTCAGTGAGGAACTCGATTACCCTCATCATCGCTTCGGGCGGTTCCTGACGCTTCAGGGTCGTGTTGAAGGCATAGCGGGCGCGGGTATCTGTTTTGCGGGTTTGCGTGGATTTGTGGCTCACGCTGCCTTTCACGTTCAGCCTGAACGGTCCCCATCCCAGTGAGCCGCTGGCTTCTGCATTCATGTCCTTGCTGGAAACATCTTCCGACATCTGGTTGATAACCAGCTCGAACTCGACATTACCCTCTTCGATGGAAATGTTCGGGTGGGTAATGGCCGCCATCAGCGGCACTTTCATGGTCTTGCTGACCACGCCTTTGTACTCGCCCTGTTCGTCGACGATGGTTTCGTCGTAGTCGAACTGGATGGCGACTGCCTTGCCATCCTGGACGCATACCTGCATCAGGAAGTCGGCGTACGATTTACTGGCGGTTACCTGCGCCTGGACCATGGCCTGCAAGGGACCGGCGATCATGCGGTCCATCGGCAGGGCATTGATGACGGAGCCTATAAGGCTGTTATCTAACGACATATCGGGAAGCTCGCTCTATGTAGGGGTAAGGCAGCCGCGAATGGCAGCTACGGTGTTCGGGCGTCAGCGCGTGCAAAGCTCCTGGCGCCGGATGTTGCCGATCTGCCGCAGGCTCAGGCCGTACTTGTTGGCCAGCAGGCTGCGGGACAGTCCGTTGGCGCTCTCCTTCTGAATCTGCTGGTTGCGCAGTTGACGCAGAAAGTGGTCAGCCTTGGGGATCTCCAAG
This sequence comes from Pseudomonas sp. BP6, assembly GCF_017875935.1. Classification (NCBI taxonomy): domain Bacteria; kingdom Pseudomonadati; phylum Pseudomonadota; class Gammaproteobacteria; order Pseudomonadales; family Pseudomonadaceae; genus Pseudomonas; species Pseudomonas sp. BP6. The sequence goes on along the minus strand of NZ_JAGINI010000001.1, from coordinate 2,657,680 downwards.
GCGACCCCGGCAAAGCGCTTGATCAGTGCGTCGAGCGCTTCGGCCGGCAGCACGTCGGCGAGCTTGGTGCGCTCGCGGTGCTTGGGTATGTACTTGGGCCTGCCGCCGTAGGCGCAGGTCAGTTGGTAGGCGTTTTCGATGCCGATACAGTCGATCAGGGCCTGCAGTGAGTGGGGCAGTTGGCTGATATCGATCTGGCTCAAATCTGGCATTTGCATATGGCGCTCCTTCGGGGTGGATGGGATGTGCGACCCGATCACCCGCGGCGTTATGTCGAAGGTGTGAGCAAATTCTGTGCGACAGCCGAGGCGCGTCGCTAGGCGGCATAGGGGTTGGGGGTTGTAGCTTCGGTGAACAGGATTTGCAGGCAGCGATATCTGGCTCTGTAGGAAATGGCGCCGATATTTGGCTGTGCCGCTTGGTTTCCTGTCGGGTCACTTCCGATGATGTGGAGTGGGTGCGGCACCCCTCAATCGCACGGATAACTGCTCAGCAAGCTGGCGCTACCCAGATAGGCTTGAGGGGTATCGCGCATGCCCGGCGGCAACGTGCGCCAATCGACCAGCAGGCACAGCGCGTGCAACGGCTGGCCGTTGCGCTGGCCGATGACCTGGTCGGCAAAGTGGCGGCGGTACAGTACCTGGGTCTGACGCAGTGGCTGTGCCTGGTCGGCCTGTGCCAGTGTCAGTCGGGCCAGGTCGGGCAAGCGGGCTGTGGGCACGCTGAAATGTACCGGTGCAGCATCGGTCTGCAGGTAGCCGGCCTGGCGTACGCGTTGCCACAGTTGTTGCCATTGGCTGGCACCGGCATGGGTGGCCAACTCGCGGCCCAGTTCGAGCAGGTGTTCGGCCGGCGTCTGCTGGGTGTCCAGTGCATGAAGGGAGAGCGGGGTCAGTAACAGCGATGCGAACAACAGGGGTTTGTACATGGTGCCTCCGGCGTGGGTGCTAGGGAGCCCCATGCTTTCAGGCTGACGTCACCCCACCCAGCAGGAAATCCAGCGCCGGGGGCGGTGACCGTTGTATCATTGCCGCGGCTCGTTGCGAGCCATTTGCCCCTGATGTTGCAAGGAACATTCGATGACACACGTGCAGCGCCTCAAATATTCACTTCTGATCATCCTGGTGGTACTGGGCCTTATGTTGGGCCTGTCCCACCTGCAGAAGCAGGGCACGATCAGTGAGCAGACCTTCCAGATGCTGGCCATCGCCATTGCCGTGGTGGTCGTGGTGATCAACGGCATTCTGCGGCGCAAGGTCAAGCCCTGATCTGCGCGGGCCGGCCAGGCATGGCCGGCCATGCGCTCAGCGCGACGGTGTTTGCTCCAGCACGGCGCGCGCCTGGGGGTTGAGCCTGTAGCATTTGTCGCTACCCAGTTGTATGACGCCTTCGGTGCACAGGCGCTTGAGCACTTCGCGCACACTGAGGAACGACAGCGGGATATCCAGTTGTTCCAGTTGTGCGTGCACCCCGCGCACGCCAATGCTGCGGCCATTGCGGTCGGCGGCGTGCAAGGCGTCGATAACCTTGAGGCGGATCAGGCTGGTGCGCAGGCCGAAGGTGCGCAACAGCTCGCGGATCTGTTCGTTGCCGACACGTTCTTCAGCAAATACGTCCTGTCCCTTGGACGCTTTGCCTGGGGCGTGCCCGGCCTGGATCGAGGTTTGCGGGTTGTACATGCGAATGCTCCTTTTCGTGGACGAACCCGAAATGTGGGTGGCTCATTTACTAGGACGAATGAGCACGCAAAAACTGCAACCCATTCGTGAAAAAAATGCCTGTTTCTCATCAAGACGTTCCGTCGCCTTGTAATACGTAAAATATTCATCTGGCCATTCGTCTGATCGGGATGACCCCCGAACCCGAGGAGTGCCCGTGTTTCCACTTTGCCGTCCCATGACTTGCGCCGGCCTGGCCGCTGCCCTGGTGGCCTTCAGCGTCGGCGTGCAGGCCCAGCCCGCGATAGCCGATGCCACTGCCCAGATCCGCCACACCCGTTACGGCGTACCGCATATCGTGGCCAAGGATGAGCGTGGCCTGGGCTATGGCGTCGGCTATGCCTACGCCCAGGACAACCTATGCCTGCTTGCCAATGAAGTGCTGACCGTGAACGGTGAGCGCTCACGCTTTTTCGGCACCAAGGGCAAGACCCTGGAGCAGCGTGACAACCTGGCCAGCGACCTGTTCTTCACCTGGCTCAACAGCCCAGCGGCGGTCGATGCCTTCCTGCAGGCGCAACCCGCGCCGGTGCAGGCATTGCTGGCGGGCTATGCCAGCGGCTACAACCGGGCGTTGGCCGAGCGCCGTCGTCAAGGGCTGCCTGCCGAGTGTGGCGACGGTGAGTGGGTGCGGCCCATCAGCAGCCAGGATCTGGTCAAGCTGACCCGCCGTTTGCTGGCCGAGGGCGGTGTCGGGCAGTTCGTCGAGGCGTTGGCGGGGGCGCAACCGCCAACGCTGACCAGCCAGCAATCGTCAGCGGGCTTTGCCACCGCTTTGGCCCGGCAGGCGCGGTTCGCTTCGGAGCGCGGCAGCAATGCGGTGGCAGTAGGCGCGCAGCGCTCAGCCAATGGTCGCGGCCTGTTGCTGGCCAACCCCCACTTCCCGTGGATGGGCGGCATGCGCTTCTACCAGATGCACCTGACCATTCCCGGCCAGCTCGATGTGATGGGGGCGGCGCTACCAGGCCTGCCGGTCGTCAACATCGGTTTCAACAAGCACCTGGCGTGGACGCACACCGTGGACACCTCCAAGCACTTCACGCTCTACCGCCTGCAACTCGACCCCAAAGACCCGACCCGCTATATGCTCGATGGCAAGTCGCTGCCGATGGCCCGGCAAACCATCCGTGTTATGGCCAAGGCCGCGGATGGCAGCCTGAGCCAGATTGAGCGGCAGGTCTACAGTTCGCAGTTCGGCCCTGTGGTGCAATGGCCAGGTCACCTGGACTGGAATGCGCAGGCGGCTTACAGCTTGCGAGACGCCAACCTTGAAAACACACGGGTGTTGCAGCAGTGGTACCAGATCAACCGTGCCGACAGCCTGACGGCATTGAAGGGTTCGGTCGAACAGTTGCAGGGTATCCCGTGGGTCAACACGCTGGCCGTGGACGAAGGGGGGCGGGCTTTGTACCTGAACCAGTCGGTCGTGCCCTATGTCGACCAGCAACTGCTGGATGCCTGCAGCAACCCGCAGGCGCAAGGGCGCCTGGTGGTGCTGGATGGCTCGCGCAGTGCATGCCAGTGGAAGGTTGACGCGCAGGCGGCGCAACCGGGCATCTTCCCGGCGCGGCTACTGCCAAGCCTGGAGCGTGAAGACTTCGTGCAGAACTCCAACGACCCGGCCTGGATGGCCAACCCGGCGCAGCCGCTGACTGGCTATTCGCCACTGGTCAGCCGCAGTGACCAGCCGCTGGGCATGCGTGGTCGCTTTGCCCTGCAGCGCCTGCAAGGCAAAGCCCGGCTAGGGGTAGATGAACTGCAGCGCATGGTCACCGATGACGAGGTGTACCTGGCCAGCCTGGTGTTGCCAGACCTGCTGCAATGGTGCAAGGGTGCCAGTGCAGATGTGCAGCCAGTGTGCAGCAGCCTGGCCGCCTGGAACGGCAAGGCCGACCTCGACAGTGGTATGGGCCTGGTGCACTTCCAGAACCTCTTCAATACGCTGGCTGAGGACCCGGAAAGCTGGCGAGTGGCATTCAACCCGGCCGACCCGCAACACACCCCACGCGGCCTGGCTGTCGAGCAGGCGGCGGTGAGCAAGCGGGTACATCAGGCAGCACTGGTGTCGCTCAAGCAGGTCAGTGAAAGTGGCGTTGCCCGGAATGCCCGTTGGGGGCAGGTGCAACAGGCCCTTGATGGCACGCCGGTACCGGGTGGCCCGCAGGCGCTCGGGGTGTACAACGCGATCTACAGCGTGCCGCACGGGCAGGGCAAGCGGCTGGTGGTGAGTGGCACCAGCTACCTGCAACTGGTCAGCTTCACCGACAAGGGGCCAGAAGCCCGTGGCCTGCTGGCGTTCTCCCAGTCGAGTGAGAAGGCTTCGGCGCATGCCAGTGATCAGACCAAGGCATTTGCGGCCAAGCAACTGGCGGTGATTCCGTTTACCGAGGCGCAGATCAAGGCAGACCCGGAGTATCGGGAAGTGGTGATCAGTGAGCGGGACAAAGGGGCGGTAGTCAGCCAGCCCTGAGGCGTCAGCCTGCGCCGGCCCATTCGCGGGTAAACCCGCTCCTACAGGGGCCTGCGGGCTTGCCCGCGAGCCCCTGTAATGTCAGGAAAACTCGAACGGCGCCAGCTGAAAGCCCTGTTCGTCAACCTGCAAGGCCCAACCGCGGCGATCCCAGTCGCCCAGTACGATACGCCGTGCCGGTTGCCCGTCGACCACCAGCTTGTGAATCGCCGGCCGATGGGTATGGCCATGCACCAGGGTGCGCACGCCATGCGCCGCCATCACCTTGGGTACTTCTTCTGGCGTGACGTCGACGATTTCGGTGGACTTCATCCGCGTTTGTGTACGGCTTTCATTGCGCAGCTTGCGCGCCAGCCGGTAGCGGGCCGACAGCGGCAGGTGGCGCAGGATCCACAAGCTTAGCGGATTGCGCAGCAGGCGGCGCATCTTCATGTAGCCCAGGTCGCGGGTGCACAGGGTGTCGCCGTGCATCAGCAGCACCTGTTCACCGCCCAGTTCGATCACACTGGGGTCGTTCAACAGCGTGCAGCCCGCCGCCTCGCAAAAGGCCTGGCCAATCAGGAAGTCACGGTTGCCATGCATCAGGTAGATGGCCGTGCCACTGTCGCTCAGCCGGCGCATGGCCTGGCAGATCGACTGCTGGAAGGGCGTCATGGCATCGTCGCCAATCCACGCTTCGAAGAAGTCACCAAGGATGTACAGGGCCTTGGCGTGCCGGGCGCGGCCATCGAGCAGATCAAGAAACGCCCGGGAAATATCCGGGCGTTCTTCTTGCAGGTGCAGATCAGAGATCAGCAGAATCACTCAATGATCTCGGCTTTCTCGATGATCACGTCGTCTGCCGGTACGTCCTGGTGGCCAGCTTTGGAACCGGTGGCGACCTTTTCGATGGCGTCGACCACTTCACGGCCTTCGATCACTTCGCCGAATACGGCATAGCCCCAGCCTTGCACGTTCTTGCCGCTGTGGTTGAGGAAGTCGTTGTCGGAGGCGTTGATGAAGAACTGCGCCGAGGCAGAGTGCGGCTCCATGGTGCGGGCCATGGCGATGCTGTACTTCTTGTTCTTCAGGCCGTTGTCGGCTTCGTTCTGGATGCTGGCGCGGGTTTTCTTCTGGTTCATGCCGGCTTCGAAGCCGCCGCCCTGAATCATGAAGCCTTTGATCACACGGTGGAATACGGTGCCATCGTAGTGGCCATCCTTGACGTACTGAACGAAGTTTTCGGTAGTCAGCGGCGCTTTCTCGGCGTCCAGTTGCAGGACGATGTCGCCGTGGTTGGTGCTCAGTTTGACTTTGGACATGCTGAAACTCGCTCTTTCAAGGCAATCAGAAATTAGGGTGCGCAGGGCGCGGGTTATCACCAGACGCAGGATCAGGCGATCGCGACACATGGCGCGCACTGGCCATTTTGCCAGGCTGCGGCAAAAAGCCGTGATAAATCACATCAGTTTGTCCGGGCGCGGCTGTCAGCAGCTTGACTGCTTCGGCTATGATAGGCCCTTTGATTCAATCGGCCTACCCAGGCTGGACACACGCATTCAAGGATCCTATGAGCAAGCCCACTGCCGACAACGCGCCCAACGCCGCTGCCAAAGGCGCCCCCGCTGTCCCTGCGAACTTCCTGCGGCCGATCATCCAGGCCGACCTGGACTCGGGCAAGCACAGCAGCATCGTCACCCGTTTCCCGCCGGAGCCCAATGGTTACCTGCACATCGGCCACGCCAAGTCGATCTGCGTCAACTTCGGCCTGGCCAAGGAGTTCGGCGGCGTCTGCCACCTGCGTTTCGACGATACCAACCCGGCCAAGGAAGACCAGGAGTACATCGACGCCATCCAGAGCGATGTCAAATGGCTGGGCTTCGAGTGGGGCGGCGACGTGCGCTATGCCTCCGACTACTTCGACCAGTTGCACGACTGGGCGGTCGAGTTGATCAAGCGTGGCAAGGCCTATGTCTGCGACCTCACCCCTGAGCAAGCCAAGGAATACCGCGGCAACCTCAAGGAACCGGGCAAGAACAGCCCGTTCCGCGAGCGCAGCGTGGAAGAAAACCTCGACCTGTTCGCCCGCATGAAGGCCGGCGAGTTCAAGGACGGCGAACGCGTGCTGCGGGCCAAGATCGACATGGCCTCGCCAAACATGAACCTGCGCGACCCTATCCTGTACCGCATTCGCCATGCCCACCACCACCAGACCGGCGACAAGTGGTGCATCTACCCCAACTACGACTTCACCCACGGCCAGTCGGACGCCATCGAGGGCATTACCCACTCGATCTGCACCCTGGAGTTCGAAGGGCATCGTCCGCTGTACGACTGGTTCCTCGACAACCTGCCGGTGCCGGCACACCCGCGCCAGTATGAGTTCAGCCGCCTGAACCTGAACTACACCATCACCTCCAAGCGCAAGCTCAAGCAGCTTGTGGACGAGAAGCACGTCGACGCCTGGGACGACCCACGCATGTCGACCTTGTCCGGCTTCCGTCGCCGTGGCTACACGCCGGCTTCGATCCGCAACTTCTGCGAAATGATTGGCACCAACCGTTCCGACGGTGTGGTCGACATGTCGATGCTCGAGTTCAGCATCCGTGACGATCTGGACCGCACCGCGCCACGCGCCATGTGCGTGCTGCGCCCGCTGAAAGTGGTCATCACCAACTACCCGGAAGGCCAGGTCGAGCAGCTTGAGCTGCCACGTCACCCGAAGGAAGACATGGGCGTGCGTGTGCTGCCGTTCTCCCGCGAGCTGTACATCGACCGCGACGACTTCATGGAAGAACCGCCCAAGGGCTACAAGCGCCTGGAACCGGCCGGTGAAGTGCGCCTGCGCGGCAGCTACGTGATTCGTGCTGACGAAGCCATCAAGGACGCCGACGGCAATATCGTCGAACTGCGTTGCTCGTACGACCCGGACACCCTGGGCAAGAACCCTGAAGGTCGCAAGGTCAAGGGCGTGATCCACTGGGTGCCGGCCGAGGGCAGCGTCGAGTGCGAAGTGCGCCTGTACGACCGCCTGTTCCGCTCGCCGAACCCGGAAAAGACTGAGGAGGGCGGCAGCTTCCTGGACAACATCAACCCTGCTTCGCTACAAGTGCTCAGCGGTTGCCGTGCCGAGCCGTCGCTGGCCCAGGCGCAGCCCGAGGACCGTTTCCAGTTCGAGCGCGAAGGCTACTTCTGCGCCGACCTGAAAGACAGCCAGCCGGGCCGCCCGGTGTTCAACCGCACTGTCACCCTGCGTGACTCCTGGGGCAGCTGAGGAACCGCCGTGCTTACCATCTACAACACCCTGAGCAAAGCGAAAGAAACCTTCAAGCCGCTGGATGGCAACAAGGTGCGCATGTATGTGTGCGGCATGACCGTGTACGACTACTGCCATCTGGGCCATGGCCGCAGCATGGTGGCGTTCGACCTGGTCACCCGCTGGCTGCGCAAGAGTGGCTATGAGCTCACCTATGTGCGCAACATCACCGACATCGATGACAAGATCATCAACCGGGCCAACGAGAACGGCGAAAGTTTCGACGCCCTGACTGCTCGCATGATCGACGCGATGCACGAAGACGAACGCCGCCTGAACATCCTGCCGCCAGACCAGGAACCGCGTGCCACCGACCATATCGCCGGCATGCACGCGATGATCCAGACCCTGATCGACAAGGGGTACGCCTACGCGCCAGGCAATGGCGACGTGTACTACCGCGTCGGCAAGTTTGTCGGGTACGGCAAGCTGTCGCGCAAGAAGATCGAAGACCTGCGTATCGGTGCACGCATCGAGGTCGACGAAGCCAAGCAGGACCCGCTCGACTTCGTACTGTGGAAGGGCGTCAAGCCGGGCGAGCCGAGCTGGGAATCGCCATGGGGCCCGGGTCGCCCGGGCTGGCACATCGAGTGCTCGGTGATGTCCACCTGCTGCCTGGGCGAGAGCTTCGACATTCACGGCGGCGGCAGCGACCTGGAGTTCCCGCACCACGAGAACGAGATTGCCCAGAGCGAGGCGGCCACTGGCAAGCAGTATGCCAACGCCTGGATGCATTGCGGCATGATCCGTATCAACGGCGAGAAGATGTCCAAGTCGTTGAACAACTTCTTCACCATCCGCGACGTGCTCGAGAAGTACCACCCGGAGGTGGTGCGCTACCTGCTGGTGGCCAGCCACTACCGCAGCGCGATCAACTACTCGGAAGACAGCCTGCGTGACGCCAAGGGCGCACTGGAGCGCTTCTACCACGCCCTGCGCGGCCTGCCACGGGTGGCGGCCAAGGGTGGCGAAGCCTTTGTCGAGCGTTTCAGCGTGGCGATGAACGACGACTTCGGCACCCCCGAAGCCTGTGCCGTTCTGTTCGACCTGGTGCGCGAGATCAACCGCCTGCGTGACAGCGACCCGGAAGCGGCTGCCGGCCTGGCCGGTCGACTGCGCGAACTGGGGGATGTGCTGGGTGTGCTGCAGCTGGAGGCCGATGACTTCCTGCGTGCCGGTGCCGAAGGCAAGGTCGATGCGGCTGAAGTCGAGGGCTTGATCCAGGCGCGCCTGCAGGCACGTGCGGACAAGAACTGGGCTGAGTCGGACCGCATTCGCGACCAGCTGACTGCCATGGGGGTGGTGCTGGAAGACAGCAAGGGCACGACTACCTGGCGTCTGGCTGACTGAAGTAACTGGGGCTGCGGTGCAGCCCTTCGCGGGCACGCCCGCTCCCACAGGTTGGCGCGACATTTCAGGTGTGCGCTATTCCTGTGGGAGCGGGCGTGCCCGCGAAGGGCCGCAAAGCGGCCCCAGCTTTTATTTGCCTAGACCCGCAAGCGGGCAGTGCAATACCAGCCTGGCCCCACCCAATTCGCTCTCGCCAATCTCCAGCCCGAACCCGTGCAGGTCGACGATCGCAGCCACGATCGACAGCCCCAGCCCGAAGCCGGCATGGCGGTGGCCTTCATCGCTGCGATAGAACCGTTTCAGTACAGCCGTTCGCTCTGCTTCGGGAATTCCAGGCCCGCTATCCTCGATCGCCATGTGCACGCCGTTGTCATCCTGCGTGGCGGCAATGCGCACACGACCGCCCTCGGGCGTGAACTTGATCGCGTTGCCCACCAGATTCGCCAAGGCCTCGAACAGCAGCTCGCGGTCGCCGTGCAGTGCCGGTAGCTGCGCAGGTTGGTGCAACTGCAGGTGAATACCGCCATCCTCGGCCAATGGCAGGTAAAAATCGTGCAGCTCTACCAGCAGCTCATGCGGGTCAAGCTGGACGAGGCCGGCGCGGCGCTGGCGGTCTTCCAGCTCGCTGATGCGCAACAACCCGCGAAAGCGTGCCATCAAGGTGTCGGTTTCGCCGATGGCCTGGTCCAGTGCTTCGGCTTGCGCAGAGTCCACGTCGCTTTGCTGGCGAATACGGTACAGCTGGGCGCGCAGGCGGGTCAGCGGTGTGCGCAGGTCATGGGCAATGTTGTCGCACACACCCTTGACCTCGTGCATCAGCCGTTCAATGCGGTCGAGCATGGCATTGACGATCGCCGCAAGCATGTCCAGTTCGTCACGGCGGGCCGACAGAGGCAGGCGGTGGGTCAGGTCGCCGGCGACGATCAGTTCGGCCTGGGCCTGGATCGCACGTATACGCTTGAGCGGCCTGCGCCGTAGCAAGTACCAACCGGCAAAACCCGGGATCAGGGTCAGCGAGATGCCCCAGAGCAGGGCGTGCAGGATAATCCGGGTAACCACGAACAGCGAGCCGTTGTCACGTACCAGCACCAGCCACCGGCCATCCTGTACATTGATTGCCACCGCGTCGCAGCTGTCGCGAGGCATGCGAGGGTCGTCGGCATCCAGGCAGCGTTTCAACTCATGGATCTTGCCGTCCAGCCTGAGCTCTGGGGGCAAGGCCCGCACGCTGCCGCCAATCGGGTTGAGCTGAGGGTCGAACAGGCCGTAGGCGTCAAAGCTGCGCTCCTCGAACGCCTGGCTGGCAATCAGGGCATCGTCCAGCTGCTTGCCGCTCATGTGTGCGAACAGGTGCTGGCGCTGCAGCATGGAGTGACGGGTGAGTTTGCTCAGGTAGCTGGACACCTCGAAATACAGCACCCCCATGAGGATGCTGCTCCAGGCCACGAACAGAAAGCTGTAGAGTGCCAGCAGGCGGCTGGTAGAGGAGCTCCAGCCTTTAGACGGGTTCAGCAATGGCATAGCCGGAGCCCCGTACCGTACGGATCAGCGGCGACTGGCCGGGGGAGTCGATCTTCTTGCGCAGGCGGCCGATGTGCACGTCGATCAGGTTGGTGCCCGGGTCGAAGTGATAGCCCCAGACTTCCTCGAAAATCATCATCCGCGTGATCACCTGGCCGCTGTGGCGCATCAGGTACTCCAGCAGCTTGTACTCGGTGGGCAGCAGGTTGAGGGTATTGTCACCGCGGCGCGCTTCGTGGCTGATCAGGTCCAGCTCCAGATCGGCAACCTGCAGGCGGGTCTGGGTCATGGGCACGCTGTTGCGGCGCAGCAATACCTCGACTCGCGCGGCCATTTCGTCGGAGGCGAACGGCTTGGTCAGGTAGTCGTCTCCGCCGGCACGCAGGCCGCGCACCCGCTCATCGACGTCGGAGAGGGCGCTGATCATCAGGATCGGCGTAGCGATCTTGAGGTTGCGCAGGGTGGTGACGATGGTCAGGCCGTCGACCTCGGGCAGCATGCGGTCCAGGGTGATCAGGTCGTAGCCGCCGGCAATGGCCTTGGCCAGGCCTTCACGGCCATTGTCGGCCCAATCCACCTCCAGGCCGTGGCTGGTAAGTTCGGCGACGATTTCCTGGCCGGTGACGGCGTCGTCTTCGATGGTCAGTACGCGAGGCATGCTGGTTCCCGGGCATCTAATGAAGATTTGATTGTGCCAAAGAATAGACAACCGGCGATTTAAGAAAAATTCATCTAGCGTGCACCGATGCCTTCGGCATGCATGATCTGCGCAATGATCGGTACCGGTGTCATCAGGTGCGCGCGCATCATGGCGCTGGCGCGTTTGGCATCACGGGCGAGGATCACCTCGACCAGTGCCGCATGCTCCTGGCGCTTGAGCGCCAGCGCCTGTTCGGAAAACACCGTTTGCGTCAGCCACAGGTGGCGGTAGCGCTCGGCCTGGTCAAACAGGTAGGTGCGTGCCTGCAGCAGGTGCTTGGAGCCGCAGCCCGAGGCAATGGCAGTATGAAACGCCTTGTGCCGCTCGTCCCACACATCCAGCCGCTGCTCGCGGGTTTTTACTTCTACCACCTTGGCCAGGGTATGCGAGTGGGCCAGCACCGACGCCTCCCAGGCGTCGTCGCCGCGCTCGATGGCCAGGGCGATGATCATCGCTTCCAGGTTGGCGCGGGCGTCGTAGATGTCGTTCATCTCATCCAGCGACATGGGCGCTACCCGGTAGCCCTTCTGGCTGATCGCGTTGACCAGGTGCTCGGCCACCAATTGCGACAGTGCTTCGCGCAACGGGCCCACACCCAGGTCGTAGCGTTCCTTGAGGGCACTCATCAACAGCTTTTCACCGGGCTTGAACACCCCGCGGATGATGTCCTGCTTGAGCCTCTCATACCCGCTGAATGCTGAGTTTTGTCGGGGGGCGAGCGCTTCCAAGATCCTGTTCCTCAAAACGTTTTGCCGATCATACCGAAACCCTCTGTCGGCGAAAAACAATGGACAAACACAAATATTGTCGCCGAATCATAAAAATGTAGACATTTTGATTTTGTGGCGATATTTTTACCTCGCCCGCACTGATCCAGGTCATTACCGGACGGCGCCACCTACTTTTTAGCCAGGACATTGCCATGAACGCCTTTACGCAGATCGACGAACTTGTCATGCCGCTGCCACTCGAACCGCAGGGCTATTCCATCGCCCCCTCGAAACAGTCGCCGCGCCTGCTGGAACTGACCTTTGCCCGTGAAACCGTCGAAGCGTTCGTGCAGGCCGTTGCCCAATGGCCGGTGCAGGCATTGGAGTACAAGTCGTTCCTGCGTTTTCGCGTAGGCGAAATCCTTGACGAGCTGTGCCAGGGCACACTGCGCCCGGTGCTGCTCAACACCATCCTCGACCGCGCCACAGGCGGCATGCTGATTACCCCGGTCGGCCTGGATGACGTGAGCCAGGCCGAAGACATGGTCAAGTTCACCACCGCCTGCGCCCACTTGATCGGCCGTTCCAACTATGACGCCATGAGTGGCCAGTTCTATGCGCGCTTCGTGGTGGTCAACAGCGACAACTCCGACAGCTACCTGCGCCAGCCGCACCGGGTCATGGAACTGCACAACGACGGCACGTTCGTGAACCAGATCACCGACTACGTGCTGATGCTGAAGATCGACGAAAAGAACATGGAAGGCGGCAACTCGCTGCTGCTGCATCTGGACGACTGGGAGGAGTGCGAGGCGTTCTTCCGTCACCCGATGGCCCGTCGCGAAATGCGCTGGACCGCGCCGCCGAGCAAAAAGGTTGCCGAAGATGTGTTCCATTCGGTATTCGACACCGATGCCGAAGGCCGGCCGACCATGCGCTACATTGACCAGTTCGTGCAGCCGGAAAACTACGAGGAAGGTATCTGGCTGAACGCCTTGTCCGAGTCGCTGGAAGGCAGCGGCAAGAAGGTCTCGGTACCGGTAGGCGTAGGCAGTTTCCTGTTGATCAACAACCTGTTCTGGCTGCATGGCCGCGATCGCTTCACCCCGCACGAGGGCCTGCGCCGCGAACTGATGCGCCAGCGTGGTTACGTCGCCTTCCCCAAGCCGCTGTACCAGCGCGGGCAATAATGACAGGGCGCGGGGCGGGCGCTCGTCCACGCGTTTTTGCACATAACAATGCCACCAGGCCCCGTGCGGGCCTTGGTGAGCCTGCCAGGCAATGCCTGCGTGTGAGGTAAGGCTGTGTACGATTTCATCATTATTGGCGGCGGGATTGTGGGCATGTCCACGGCCATGCACCTGATCAAGGTCTACCCGGATGCGAAGATGCTCCTGCTGGAGAAAGAGTCTGGTCCGGCCCGCCATCAGACCGGCCATAACAGCGGCGTGATCCACGCCGGCGTGTATTACACCCCCGGCAGCCTCAAGGCGCGCTTCTGCCTTGAAGGCAACAAGGCGACCAAAGCCTTCTGCACCCAGCACGGCATCCGCTTCGATGAGTGCGGCAAGCTGTTGGTCGCCACCAACGATCTGGAAATGCAGCGCATGAAGGCGCTGTGGGAGCGCACCGCGGCCAATGGCCTGGAGCGCTACTGGCTGTCGGCTGACGAGTTGCGCGAGCGTGAGCCCAACATCGTTGGTATGGGGGGCATCTTCGTGCCGTCCAGCGGCATCGTCAATTACGCCCAGGTGACTGCTGCGATGGCGGCAGAGTTCCAGCGTGCCGGTGGCGAAATCCGCTATGGCGCAGAAGTGGTCGGCCTGCAGGAGCAGACAAGTGAAGTGATCGTGCGCACCCCGCGTGATGAATTGCGCAGCCGTTTCCTGGTGACCTGCTCGGGGCTGATGGCCGACCGCGTGGTGGGCATGCTCGGGCTGCGTACCGAGTTCGTGATCTGCCCGTTCCGTGGCGAATACTACCTGTTGCCCAAGCAGCACAATCAGATCGTCAACCACCTGATCTACCCGATTCCCGACCCGTCGATGCCCTTCCTGGGGGTGCACCTGACCCGCATGATCGACGGTACCGTCACCGTAGGCCCCAACGCCGTCCTGGCGATGAAGCGCGAGGGCTACCGCAAGACCGATGTCAGCCCCAGCGACCTGTTCCAGACCCTGACCACGCCCGGCATCCTCAAGGTGCTGGCGAAGAACTTCCGCCCGGGCCTGATCGAGATGAAGAACTCGCTGTTCAAGGGCGGGTACCTCAAGCAGGTGCAGAAGTACTGCCCGAGCATTAGCAAAGCCGACCTCACGCCTTACCCGGCCGGCGTGCGTGCCCAGGCGGTGTCGCGCGACGGCAAGCTGATCGACGATTTCCTGTTCGTCAACACTGCACGCAGTGTCAACGTGTGCAACGCACCGTCGCCAGCCGCTACTTCGGCCATACCGATCGGCGCCTACATCGTCGAGAAAGTGTGCGAGCAGGTCGGCCTGCAGGGCGGCAGCTTCCCCAAGGCCGACCTGTCGGCCAACCAGAGGGCTGCCAGCTGACAGCCCAGTAACACCTTTTGCGGTTTCGTTTTACTCAACCCGTACTGCCCTGCTCACCATTCAGGGCAGGGCGGGCTTTTTCGCGCCTGCGTCGGTGACGTGCAGCCGGCGGCCCCTGCGTGGGCATGACAAAAACAACAAGGTAGCGCCATGCAAACCCACAAGAACAATTTGAGTCATGGATTGAAATCACGGCATGTCACCATGCTGTCCATTGCCGGCGTGATCGGCGCCGGGCTGTTTGTCGGCTCTGGCCGCGCCATCGCCGAAGCGGGGCCGGCCACCATCCTGGCCTATATCCTGGCGGGCGGCCTGGTGGTGCTGGTGATGCGCATGCTGGCCGAAATGGCCGTTGCATCCCCAGATACCGGCTCGTTCTCAACCTATGCTGACCTCGCCATCGGCAAATGGGCCGGTTATACCATCGGTTGGCTGTACTGGTGGTTCTGGGTGCTGATCATCCCGATCGAGGCCAATATCGCCGCTACCATCATCAACTCCTGGGTCCCGCAGATGGAGATCTGGGTGTTGTCGTTGGTGATCACGTTGCTGCTGACGGCCACCAACCTGTTCAGCGTGAAGAACTACGGTGAGTTCGAGTTCTGGTTGGCACTGGTCAAGGTGGTGGCCATTGTCTGCTTCATCGCCCTGGGTGTCTGCGCCATTTTCGGCCTGTTGCCGGGGTCCGGCGTCAGCGGCGTTTCGCGCCTGTGGGATACCGGGGGCTTCATGCCCAACGGCTTTGGTGCAGTGCTGAGCGCCATGCTGATCACCATGTTCTCGTTCCTCGGGGCCGAGGTGGTGACCATTGCTGCGGCTGAATCCGACGAGGCGGGCAAGCATATTTCCAAGGCCACCAATTCGGTGATCTGGCGGATAACGCTGTTCTACATCCTGTCGATCTTCATCGTCATCGCACTGGTACCGTGGACCGACCCGCGCCTGGCTACCGAGGGTTCCTACGTCACGGTGCTGGACACCCTCGGCGTGCCAAATGCCAAGGCCATCATCGACTTCGTGGTGCTGACCTCGGTGACCAGTTGCCTCAACTCCTCGCTGTACACCGCCTCGCGCATGGTCTATTCGCTTAGCCGTCGTGGTGATGCCCCGGCCTGTGCCCAGATAACCAGCCGCAGTGGTACACCCGTGGTGGCCGTGTTGTTGTCGACGGGGGCTGCATTCCTGGCGGTGATCGCCAACTACCTGGTGCCGGCCAAGGTGTTTGGCTTCCTCATGGCAAGCTCCGGCGCCATTGCCCTGCTGGTTTATCTGGTCATCGCCATTTCCCAGTTGCGCTTGCGCCAGCGCCTGACGGCACAGGGCAAGACACTCGGTTACCGCATGTGGCTATTCCCGTGGCTGACCTGGGGCGTGATCCTGTTCATCAGCGGCGTACTGGTATTGATGCTGTTCCGCCCGGATCATCGCCTGGAAGTGGTCTCGACGATGGTGCTGGCGGTGTTGGTGGTGTGCTCGGGGGTGCTGGTCACCCGGCGCCGGGCGCGCGGCGGGGCCGTGGCTGGTGTAGGGCAGCGCGCCTGACTCGTCCGGTCTGAAGACAGACGAGCAAGTCGCATCAGGCTGTGAGAGGATGTCCGTCAACAAAGCCAGGACCCTGAACGCAGCCTGATGAAGACACCAAAAAGAATCGAACCGTTGATCGAAGACGGCCTGGTCGACGAAGTACTCCGGCCGTTGATGAGTGGCAAGGAAGCCGCTGTGTATGTGGTGCGCTGTGGCAGCGAGGTACGCTGCGCCAAGGTCTATAAAGAAGCCAACAAGCGCAGTTTCCGCCAGGCCGCCGAATACCAGGAAGGCCGCAAGGTGCGCAACAGCCGTCAGGCCCGGGCCATGGCCAAGGGCAGCAAGTACGGCCGCAAAGAAGCCGAGGATGCCTGGCAGAACGCCGAAGTGGCTGCGCTGTTCCGTTTGGCCGGTGCGGGCGTAAGGGTGCCCAAGCCTTACGACTTCCAGGACGGCGTGCTACTGATGGAGCTGGTGACCGATGCCGATGGCGATGCGGCCCCGCGCCTGAACGACGTACACCTGGAAGTTGAAGATGCCCGCGCGTTCCATGCCTTCGTCATTCGCCAGATCGTGCTGATGCTGTGCGCCGGAATGGTGCATGGTGATCTGTCCGAGTTCAACGTGCTGCTCGGCCCGGACGGGCCGGTGATCATCGACTTGCCGCAGGCAGTGGATGCAGCCGCCAACAACCACGCCTTCAGCATGCTGCAGCGCGATGTGGACAACATGGCCCATTATTTCGGGCGCTTTGCCCCGGAGCTGAAAAGCACCCGCTATGCGCAGGAGATGTGGGCGCTGTACGAGGCCGGCGAGTTGCTGCCCGACAGCCCGTTGACCGGGGTGTTCGAGGATGACGAACATGAGGCTGACGTAACCGGGGTGATACGCGAGATCGACGCCGCCCGTATGGACGACGCTCGCCGCCGTGCGGCACGCGCTGAGGCTGAGCATGGGCCGGCCAAGGCAGAGGAGGTGACGCCGCCCTGGTTGCAGTAATTCAGTGCCTGTGCCGGCCGCTTCGCGGGTGAACCCGCTCCTACTGGATTTGCAGGCGCGGGTTTACCCGCGAAGAGGCCAACACAGGCAAACCCCGGGCGTTGCCATTGACGCAAGACACAATCTCGTCATTTAGCCTTTTCACTGGCGCGCGACAGGCATAAGGTATACGCCGTTCAAATTCCCTGGAGCTGTCATGTCCAACCAATTCCCGTCCGTTCGTCCCCGCCGCCTGCGCCAGAACGAGTCCCTGCGCACGATTTTCCAGGAAACCGAGTTCCGCCTTGAAGACCTGATCCTGCCGATCTTCGTCGAAGAGGGCATCGATGATTTCGTGCCGATCACCAGCATGCCCGGTGTCAACCGTATCCCCGAGAAGCTGTTGGCCCAGGAAATCGAGCGCTATGCCCGCGCCGGTATCAAGTCGGTGATGACCTTTGGCGTATCGCACCACCTGGATGCTGACGGCAGCGACACCTGGAACGAAAACGGCCTGGTTGCGCGCATGTCGCGTATCTGCAAGGACACCGTGCCGGAAATGGTGGTGATGTCCGACACCTGCTTCTGCGAATACACCAGCCACGGCCACTGCGGCGTGCTGCATGACCATGGCGTGGACAACGACGCCACCCTGGCCAACCTGGGCAAGCAGGCTGTCATCGCCGCCGCTGCCGGTGCCGACTTCATTGCCCCTTCGGCGGCGATGGACGGCCAGGTGCAGGCAATCCGCAGCGCCCTGGACGGTGCCGGCTTCCACGACACCGCGATCATGGCCTATTCCACCAAGTTCGCCTCGTCGTTGTATGGCCCGTTCCGTGAGGCCGGTGGCACCGCCCTGAAAGGCGACCGCAAAAGCTACCAGATGAACCCGATGAACCGCCGCGAAGCGGTGCGCGAGTCGCTGCTCGACGAGCAGGAAGGGGCGGACGTGCTGATGGTCAAGCCGGCCGGTGCCTACCTTGATGTGATCGCCGACATCCGCGCCGCTTCGCGCCTGCCACTGGCGGCGTACCAGGTGAGTGGCGAGTATGCGATGATCAAGTTCGGTGGCCTGGCCGGTGCCATCGACGAAGGCCGGGTGGTGCGCGAAAGCATTGGCGCAATCAAGCGTGCCGGTGCCGACCTGATCCTGACCTACTTCGCCATGGACCTGGCGCGCGAAGGTATCTGAAGCCAGGCCTTCGGCATGAAAGCCGCTGCCATTGCAGCGGCTTTTCTTTGGGCGCTGTTTGGTGGTGCCGCAAACGCACAAAAAACAGTAAGCGCTGAATTATTTAGTGTCCTGTTGTATCTGATCCCTTAGAGCATTCATCGACAGGGATACGGGTATGAAACCTCGCAAGAAAAGCGTCCAGCCAATCGGCCTGAAGGACATCACCATCGTCGACGACGCCAAGATGAAGAAGGCGATCACAGCCGCCGCGCTGGGCAACGCCATGGAGTGGTTCGACTTTGGCGTATACGGTTTCGTCGCTTATGCCTTGGGCAAGGTGTTCTTCCCCAACGCCGACCCCAGCGTGCAAATGATCGCGGCCCTGGCCACCTTCTCGGTGCCATTCCTGATCCGGCCTCTTGGCGGGTTGTTCTTCGGTGCCTTGGGCGACAGGTTCGGGCGGCAGAAAATCCTCGCCGCGACCATCGTGATCATGTCCCTCAGCACCTTCGCCATCGGCCTGATACCGTCCTACGCGAGCATTGGTATCTGGGCGCCGATCCTGTTGCTGCTGGCCAAGATGGCCCAGGGCTTTTCGGTGGGCGGTGAATACACCGGCGCCTCGATCTTCGTTGCCGAGTACGCGCCTGACCGCAAGCGCGGCTTTCTCGGTAGCTGGCTGGACTTCGGTTCGATTGCCGGCTTTGTGCTGGGCGCAGGGGTGGTGGTGCTCATTTCCACGGTTCTGGGTGAAGAACAGTTCCTCGAATGGGGCTGGCGCCTGCCGTTTTTCCTGGCCCTGCCGCTGGGCATCATCGGGCTCTACCTGCGCCATGCGCTGGAAGAAACACCTGCGTTCCAGCAGCACGTCGACAAGCTGGAGCAGGGCGATCGTGAAGGCCTGGCCTCCGGGCCCAAGGTGTCGTTCAAGGAAGTGGCCACCCAGCACTGGCGCAGTCTGGTGACCTGTATCGGCGTGGTAATCGCCACCAACGTCACCTACTACATGCTGCTTACCTACATGCCCAGCTACCTGTCGCACAACCTGCAATACAGCGAAGACCATGGCGTGCTGATCATCATCGCGATCATGGTTGGCATGCTGTTCGTGCAGCCTATGATCGGTCTGCTCAGCGACAAGTTCGGCCGACGGCCGTTCATCATCGTCGGCAGTGTCGGCCTGTTGGCCTTGGCCATTCCGGCATTCATGCTGATCAACAGTGGCGTGCTCGGGTTTATTTTCGCCGGCCTGCTGATCATTGCCGTGTTGCTGAATTTCTTCATCGGCGTGATGGCCTCGACGCTGCCGGCCATGTTCCCCACGCACATCCGCTACAGTGCCCTGGCCAGCGCCTTCAACATCTCGGTGCTGATCGCCGGCCTTACACCGACCCTCGCTGCGTGGCTGGTGGAGAGCACAGGCGATCTGTACATGCCGGCCTATTACCTGATGGTGATCGCCGCTGTCGGCCTGATCACCGGCCTGACCATGAAGGAAACCGCCAACAAGCCCCTGCGCGGCGCGGCACCTGCGGCATCGGACATCGAAGAGGCGCGTGAACTGCTGCAGGAGCACCACGACAACATCGAGCAGAAAATCGAGGACATCGATGCGCAGATCGCCGAGCTGGAAGCCAAGCGCGAGAAACTGGCCCTGCAGCACCCGCGTATCGAATGATCAGCGCGGCATGTAGCCACGCTGCCAGGACCGCGGGATGAACCGCGATACCAGCGCCAGCACGCAGGCCAGCGCGCAGCTGCCGGCCAGCGCCTGCAGGCCCAGGTGTTGTTGCAACCAGGCGCCCAGTGCGGCGCCCAGCAGCATGCCTGCCCAAGGCACCAACTGCACCCGCCAGCCATTGCGCCGCTCGCCCAGCAGCCAGCGCCCCAGGCCGCGGCCGAAACGCGACAGAGCGCCAGTCACATAAGTCAGGCCGATGGGCAGGCCATTCACCTGCTCGACTACCGCATTGATCATGCCCATGGCCAGCGTGGTGGCCAACAGCGCAGGGAAGGTGGCAGGCAACGGCCACGCTGCCGCGAAAGCCAGCAGTGCGGCAACCACCAACAGCACCGGCCAGGCTCGACGACGCAATCCGCGAGCCAGGAGCACACCCAGCGCATTGCCCGCGACAAAGCCCAGTACCGCGCCACTGAGGCGTAGCACAAGGGCCAGGTCTGCTTCACTGATGGCCACCGCCAGGCGTGTGGTGTTGCCACTCATGAACGACACGAAATCGCCCAGTGCCAGCAGGCCGATGGCATCGGTCATGCCGGCCAGCACCGACAGGGCAGCGACCAGGCCGAGGCCGACGCGACCACGCATTACCTGCAGGCGCAAACGCCTGGCTGTGCGCGCGGGGAGGGCGTTAGGGAGCATGTGCAGGCCTCAGGGCAGCAGGTTTTCGCGGGCCAGGGTACCTTTGATGGTGCGCTCTACCACATCGACCAGCACCATGGTCTGGTGGTCGACCTCGATGTTGAGCAGTTCACCTGTGTGGTAACTGGCGAAGGTGGTCTGCCGCAGGGTTTCCGGGATCAGGTTGATGGTGATCACGTTGTCCTCCACGTCAGCGACCGTCAGGCTGCAGCCATTGACCCCGATGAAACCGCGCGGGAACACGTACTTGCCCCATTGCGGCGGCATGCGGAACTTGATGAAGGCGCCGGTTTCCTTGATCGACAGCTCGACGATTTCGGCGGTGGTGGCGATGTGGCCGGCCATCAGGTGGCCGCCGACTTCGGCGTTCATCTTCGCTGAGCGTTCGATGTTCACGCGCTGGCCGGGCTTGAAGTTGCGCAGATTGGTGCGCTCGAGGGTCGCGGTCATGGCGTCGAACCTGACCTGGCTGCCGTCGATTTCGGTCACGGACAGGCAGGTACCTTCGACACTGACGCTGGCACCAATCTTCAGCTCGTCGAGCAGTTCCGGGGTGAGGTCGATGGTGAACTGGTTGTGGCCCGGGTAGGTGGTCACATCAAGCAGAGGGCGGACGGCCTGGACGATGCCGGTGTACATGGTGTTGCTCCTGGGCACGGAAAAGAAAACTTCCGAACGCTATGCCCGTAGCGCAGTAAATGCAAGACCGGCTTCTTGGTTGGCAAGCCGGCTTGCGGGTCTGGCGCCAGCGTTGGGCAGGCGGCGTGCTTGTGGGCGAAACCGGTTTGCCGACGGCAGGGCCACTGCAGATTCAAACATGCCCGCTGCTGTTGACGATCCGCAGGCACAGCGCCTCGTACGGGTCCAGGTTCACCATCAAGCGCCCGTCCTCGGTCAAATCGCCTTCGACCGTCTCGTTGATCATGTCGACCACCGGCCCGGGTGTGAACCCGGTCAACAGCAGTTCCTCGGCAATCGTGTCCTGGCCGAAGTTCAGCGCACTGATCTGGATACCCCGCCCGGCTGGCAGCTCGTGCACCATCACCAGCAGCCCCGGGCTGCTCACCTCAGGTACCAGCACCTGACGGCTGGTGGCGATGCCGTAGGCCTGGCGCACAGCCAGCAGTTTCTTCACCTTGCAGGCAAATGAATCACCCTCGTCCAACTGCCTGTCGAGGCTGCCGTACAGCGCCCGGGCACGCGGCATGCCACGCACTGAAACCTCTGCCTGTGGGTCGAGCCCGGCGAGGTCATAGCCGCCCCGGTGAATCCAGCGGGTATCGCCATCGAGCATGCGTTCGGCAACCGCCTCGGCGGGCAAGGGCAGGGCGCCGACCAGGTCCCAACCGGACAAGGCGACCACCCCCGGCTGCATGGCGTTGTACATGACCAGCAGCAGGTGCACCTTCTTGATCAGCTCGATATCCGCCTCGCCAATCTGTTCGAGGTCGCGAATACCCAGGGCAGCAGCGATCAGGCTGGCGGTGGTGCAGGCAATGCCGTTGGTCACGAAGCGCAGGTTATACGGGGCATGTTCTCCCGACAGCCGTTCGTAGATCTCTTCGCGGATATGTTCGCGCAGGATGCTGCCAGGCAGGGTCTGGCCTTTGTACAGGTACATGTCATGCGCGTGCAGTGTCCAGAAGTGCACCAGCTCCACGGTCAGCTCGTCATGGTTTTGCAGGGCATGGATCAGCGAGGCCGGGTCGATGCCGAAGGCGTGCATCTCCTTGAGCATCAGGCGCAGGAACTCGGTGTCGCCGGTCAGCAGCGCATGCTGGTAGGCCGGCCGGGTAATGAAATCGTAGGACAGGTCGGCGCCGCCCCTGGACATCTGCGCAATGTCATCGAGGGTCAGGTTCAGCTCCTGGAAGCTGAAACCGCCGGCCTTGCGGATCATGCCACCGATCAGCTGGTTGCCGACGATCGACAGCGGGTGGCTTTCCGACCAGGCGGTACCGCTGGCGCGGGTTTCCACGCCGAGAAAGCCGTTGGCGTCCAGGCGCAGGCCGCGGGCACCGAGGCAGTCCAGAGCGTGCAACGCATCACCAATGATCATTTGTTGGGCGGCGAAGGTAGGGTCCAACCAGTTCAGCGACGGCTGGCCCTCCTTGAAGTAGTGCAGGTACACCCAGCGCCGGGTCTTGCCGTCGACGCCTGTGATCGGCGGCGTGGCGCTCCAGTCGGTTTCCTTCACGCCCGGCTCGAAGAAGATTACCCGTTGCAACTGGCCAACGATGTAATGGCGCGCCTTCAGCTCGTCACACTGCGCTGGCAGGAGATTGACCGCATCGCGCCCGGCGGGCACCTCGGGCAGCAGCGTCCAGTCTTCTTCACGGATCTCGACCATGTGGTACAGCCCCGGGTAGGGGCCATGGGCGAGCTCGGCCAGGCGGAAGTCGGCGCCCTTGCCGGTGTGCGAGGGGATCAGGTCGTCGATGGTCACGGCATTGTGCGCAGCGGCCATGCGGCTCATCTGGATCAGTTCCTGCTCGCTGCCGTACAGCGGGTCGATGTCGAAGCTGATGCGGTCGAAGTTGCCGTCCACGCTGGGGGTGAGTTCGCGGCCGCGGATGCCACCGGACAGTTTGATCGGGCCGGTGTGCAGGCCCTGTACGCCGATCTCCGACAGGCGCTTCCACAACGCTTCGTGGGCCAGGGCACCGAGCACCGAGCAACCCTCGGGCGCGATGATGGCGTCGGGGTAGACGGTCAGCCACACCGAGGCGATTTCGGTGGCGCGGCGGGGCTGGGCCTCGGCATAGGGGTGTTGCCACAGTCGCGACTGGCCTGAGTACAGGCTGGCACGCGCCTGGGAGGCCTTGAGCATGGCGCGGTCTTCGAGCCATTTGACGTATGACGGGTCGGGCTGGGTCATTTCGCGTCCTCTTTGCGTGTCGGCACCGGCTCAGATTATGACGGCATTGCGGCCTGAACGTTCGGCTCGAGATGGGTGTTGGTTTCTTCGCGGGCTCGCCCGCTCCCACAGGCTGCCATACCGCTGAAGATTTGCGCTGCACCTGTGGGAGCGGGCGCGCCCGCGAAGAGGCCGGGCCTGCAAAGGCAGGATCAGCGCCGGGCCGACAACTGCTGCGGTGCGAGAAACGCATCATGGAAGTAATTGCGCACCGCGTGCATCGCCGGGCTGAATGCCCGTTCCCGGTGCCAGGCCAACCCCACGCTCATCGGTGTGACCGGGTCGCTGATGGTCACTGTCTCGATACGCTTGCCCTCCAGCGACCAGGGCCGGTGCACCAGGTCCGACAGGATCGCCACACCGCTGCCATTGGCGACCATGCTGCGCACGGCCTCCACCGAGCTGGTCCGTACCCTTACGCTTGGCCGTTGCCCGGCCTGTTCCCAGTAGCGCATGGCACTGTGCTCGGCCTCGTCGACGGTCAACAGAATGAACGGCTCACAGGCCACATCGGCCAGGCTCACGGCCGAGCGCTCGCACAGTGGGTGATGCCCGGGCAGCCACAGCCGGCGCTCGGAGTTGAACAGGGTTTCCGAAACGATGTCGGGGTGGGTGAGGTTGGCGGTGAGCACCACCGCCATGTCGAAACGCCCTTCCAGCAGGCCTTGCTCGATGGCGCTGCGTTCCTGCTCGTAGAGCTCCAGGGTCACGCCCGGATGCCAGTGCTCCAGGCGTTGCAGGTGGTGCGGCAGGAAGTAGCCGATCACCGTGTAACTCGCAGCCAGGCGCAACAGGCCACTGGCGCGCACGTCCGGAAGCGGGCTGTTCAACGCATCGTCGACACTGCGCAGGATGACGTAGGCACGGTTCAAAAAGTGCCGGCCGGCTTCGGTCAGGCTCATGCCCTGGGCCGAGCGCTGGAACAACAGCACACCGAGCATCGCTTCCAGCTCCTTGATGGCCGTGGTCACTGCCGACTGGGAGATGTTCAGGTGGATCGCCGCTTGGGATATCTGGCCGATTTCAGCGGTGGCAACGAAGTAGCGGACCTGGCGCAGGGTCAGTGACACGGTAGGCTCCCGGGGTATCTGATTTTCAGAAGGTACCCCATCTGTTTATAGATCTTCCCAAGGGGGTGTAGAGAATCTAACGTGGCTTGCATGCAGTCACAAGTGCCAGGAGATGCCGTCATGCAAGCAGTAGACTTCAACTCGGACATGGGCGAGGGCTTTGGCCCGTGGACCATTGGCGATGGCGTCGACAATGAGCTGATGGGTTACATCAGCAGCGCCAACATCGCCACTGGTTTCCATGCCGGCGACCCCGGCACCATGCGCCGCACCGTCGAGCGCGCCAAGGCACTGGGCGTTGCTGTGGGGGCACACCCGGGATTCCGTGACCTGGTTGGCTTTGGCCGCCGGCATATCAATGCCTCGGCGCAGGAACTGGTGGACGACATGCTCTATCAATTGGGCGCGCTGCGTGAAATCGCCCGTGCCCAGGGCGTGCGTCTGCGGCACATCAAACCGCACGGGGCGTTGTACATGCACCTGGCGCGTGACGAAGAAGCCGCGCGCTTGCTGGTGGAAAACCTGCGGGTGATCGAGCCGGAACTGCTGCTGTTCTGCATGCCGGGTTCGGTGATCTGTCGCATCGCCCAGGCACTGGGCCAGCCGGTAGTTCGCGAGTTCTACGCCGACCGCGAGTACGACCTGAGCGGGTCGATCGTGTTTACCCGCAATGTGCGTGGCTACGAGCCCCAAGCCGTCGCCGAGCGGGTGCTGCGCGCTTGCCGCCAAGGCGTGGTGCGTACGGTCGAAGGCCAGGACCTGGCCATCGAATTCGATTCCATTTGCCTGCACAGTGACACCCCGGGCGCGCTGGATCTGGTCGAGGCCACGCGCAGGGCCCTGGATACGGCTGGCATCGTGGTGCGTGCGCTGCGCTGAATCAGTCAGGCATCCGGCAAACAGACAAGCCGGAGCCCGAGCATTTTATTTTCGCCTGCCTTTCTATAAAGATTCCAAGAAAAGGAACTGTCATGGCCGAACCGCTTGCTACAACCCCGATCCGTTACAGCTTCGGCGCCGACGAGCACCTGTTTGCCGAAGTCAGCGAGAGCATGTCGCTGGAGGCCTTTTTCAAGGGTATGGCCGTCACCCGGGCGGTGGAGCGGCTGGCCCTGGATGGCGTGCTTGATGTGTGCCTGGCCAACGCGTCGTTCCAGATCCGCTTCGACCCGGACCGTATCGCCCCCGAGGCACTGCTTGAGGCCGTGCGCGGCGCCGAAGCGCAGGCGGTGGCCGAGCGCTCGCTGCAGACGCGTATCATCGAGATTCCGGTGCTGTACAACGACCCCTGGACCCATGAAACCCTGATGCGCTTTAGGGATCGCCACCAGGACCCGACCAGTACTGATCTGGAGTACGCCGCGCGCATCAACGGCCTGGCCGATGTCGACGCATTCATTGCCGCGCACAGCGGTGCGCCATGGTTCGTGTCGATGGTCGGCTTCGTCGCCGGCCTGCCGTTCATGTTCCAGATGGTCGAGCGCCAGCGGCAGCTGCAGGTGCCCAAGTACCTGCGCCCCCGTACCGACACGCCCAAGCACACCCTGGGCCATGGCGGCTGCTTCGGCTGCATCTACTCGGTGCGCGGGGCTGGGGGCTACCAGATGTTTGGCGTCACCCCGGCACCGATCTACGACCCGCAGCAGACCTTGAATTACCTGAAAGAGCACATGGTGTTCTTCCGCCCGGGTGACATCGTTCAGTTCAAACCCATCGACCGCCGTGCCTATGACCAGGCGGTGGCGGATGTGGAGGAGGGCTGTTTTGACCTGCGCATTCGTCCCGTGGCGTTTTCTCTGGACGCCTTTCTCGCCGATCCGGTCGGCTACCCGAAATCGCTGCAGGAGGTGCTGGCATGATCAAGGTACTCAAACCGGGCCTGGCGACTTCCGTGCAGGACCTTGGCCGCGAAGGTTACTACCACCTGGGCATTCCGCCATCCGGCGCACTCGACCAGTATGCCCTGAGCGCCGCCAACCACCTGGTGGGCAACCCGGCGGGCGCCGCAGGGTTGGAGTGTGCGCTGGTGGGGCCGGAACTGGAGTTCCAGCAGGATACGCTGGTGGCGGTGTGCGGGGCACAGATGCCAGTGCTGCTGGATGGACGCGAGCAGCGCCCGGACACGGCGTTTGCCGTGCGCGCCGGGCAAGTGCTGCGTTTTGGCTTCCCCACTGCAGGCGCCCGGGCTTACCTGGCAGTGGCTGGCGGTATCGATGTGCCGGAGGTGCTGGGTAGCCGTTCAACCTATGCGCTGGGGGCCTTGGGTGGCTTTCAGGGCCGCAAGTTGATGGCCGGTGACCTGTTGCCGGTCGGCGTGCCCAGCGGCAAGACCCGCGCCGGTGCAAGCTTGCCGATGGCCCTGCGTCAGGCCTTGGGGGGCGAGGTGGTGTTGCGGGTGGTGCCTGGGCTGTACTTCCACCGCCTGACCGAAGCGGCAGCGCAACGTTTCTTCACCGACGCCTGGACGGTTGGCTCCGAGGCGGACCGTATCGGCTATCGCTACAAAGGCGGCAGCGCCTTGAGTTTCCAGGCGCGCGAGCAGCCGTTCGGTGCCGGGTCGGATCCGTCGAATATCGTCGACAGCTGCTACCCGATCGGATCGATCCAGGTGCCGGCAGGGTTGGAACCGATCATCCTGCATCGCGATGCGGTGTCGGGGGGCGGTTACGCCATGATCGGCACGGTGATCAGTGCCGACCTCGACCTGATCGGGCAGATGCAGCCCAACCAGCAGGCACGGTTCCTGCCGGTGAGCCTGGAGCAGGCACTGGAGGCGCGGCGTTCGTACAAGAAGAAGCTGGCCTGCCTGGCCAGGCTCTTCAGTTGAGCATGATGGCTTCGGCGTAGCAGCGGCCTTGTGTCTCGACGGGGCCGCAACGGGCTCCGCGGCTACACCGAGCGCGCAGGTTTGCTGATTGTCTTGCCGGTTTGGGAGGCCACCTCAAGGGCCTGGCCGTCCCGCTGTTTGCCTTGGCGCGCCAGGCCTTCGAGCTGCGGTATCAGCATGCCTTCCGGCAAATGCCGCCAGAACCGTCCTGGCATGTGCAGGCGCAAGGCTTCCGGGTTCAGGCGGGCGGGGTTGAAGGTATGGCGGTAGTAGGTGCGCCAGAGTTCGGCGCCCGGGTCTTCGGCATTGCGGGCCCACTGGCGCCAGGGCTCGGGGCACTGGCGCTGGTAGTCGAACGCCTGGCCGTCGAAGCGAATGCCATCCTGTGGCGTGGCAATCAACCAGCGCAAACGCCCCAGGCGGTCGGCGAAGTGCGCGCTGGCACTGTGCAGAATGTCGTGTGCCGGCTCGTGATAGGCCACCAGATCGAGCTGCAAGTGCTCAGCCAGTTCCTCAGGCAGCGGCACGAAGCGTACAAACGCGTGCAAGTGATGCGCCTCGCGGGTTACCTGCTTGATGCGCCGTTGCAGCTCACTGCCCAGCCGGTCACCCGCCAGCATTGCCGTGCGGTCGCCATGGGCGACGCGCCACAGCACTTCATACAGCAGGTTCCAGCGCTGTTCGCCACGGTAGCGAGAGGCCTGCTCCAACTGGCTCAGCAGTGCGGTCGGGACTTTGGCCCGGAAAGGGCCAGGCCCTTCAGGCGGCGCTGCCGGCACGGCCAGCAGGTCCGCCATCGGGCCTTGCGACCAAGTGACTTCCGATGGGTCGATGCCATGCCCCAACAAGCCCCGGGCCTGATCGCGCCAGGTGGCGAACAGGTCCTCGCAGTCGAGCGCGATCACCCCCATAACCCCATCTGCACGGGCGCTGGCGGCTCACTCAAGCGCGCTCGCAGCAAGCCGCTGCGCAATTCGGCCTGGGCCGGGCGGTAGTCGCTGGTCACGATGAATGGCCGTGCCTTGTCCAGCACGCAGCGCAGCTGGATCAGGTCGTCATATCGGATGCGCCGCTCCCGGCGCAGGGCGACCAGGCGCTGTACGCTGCGCAGGCCGATGCCGGGGATACGCGCCAGTAGCGCCGGTTCGGCGCGGTTCACGTCCAGTGGGAACACTTCGCGGTTGGCCAGTGCCCAGGCCAGTTTGGGGTCGATGTCCAGTGCCAGGTTACCGCTGTGGCCCAGCAGCTCGCCAGCCTTGTAGCCATAGCCACGCAGCAGGAAGTCGGCTTGATACAGGCGGTGTTCGCGCAGCAGCGGCGGTGCGGCGAGGGGCACGCTGCCGGGGCTGTCAGGGATCGGGCTGAAGGCGGAATAGTACACGCGCTTGAGGCCGTAGCCTTGGTACAGCGATTCGGCATTGCGCAGCAAGGTGCTGTCGTCGGTGCTGTCGGCGCCGACGATGACCTGGGTGCTTTGCCCGGCCGGGGTAAAGCGCGGCGCCCTGGGCTCGTTGGCCACAGCCTGTTGGCCCTGATGAATCACGCCCATGGCCTGGCGAATGGTGCGCCCTTGCTTTTCCGGCGCCAGGCGCTTGAGGCTGGCGTCGGTGGGCAGTTCGATGTTGACGCTGAGGCGGTCGGCCAGGCGCCCGGCCTCTTCGATCAGCAGCGGGTCGGCATCGGGGATGGCCTTGAGGTGGATGTAGCCGCGGAAGCTGTGCTCTTCGCGCAACAGCCGGGCCACACGGATCAGCTGCTCCATGGTGTAGTCCGCCGAGCGGATGATGCCGGAGCTGAGGAACAGGCCGCTGATGCAGTTGCGCCGGTAGAAGTCCAGGGTCAGGCGTACCACTTCCTCGGGGCTGAAGCGCGCGCGTGGCACGTTGCTGGAGCGGCGGTTGACGCAGTACTGGCAGTCATACAGGCAGAAGTTGGTCAGCAGTACCTTGAGCAGTGATACGCAGCGGCCGTCGGGCGTGTAGCTATGACAGATACCCATGCCGTTGGTAGCGCCCAGGCCGTCACCGCCGCGCGAGTTACGCTTCGGCGCGCCGCTGCTGGCGCAGGACGCGTCGTACTTGGCGGCGTCGGCCAGGATGCCGAGTTTGGCGATGAGTTGCATGGCGCTGTCTCGCTATACTGAATATTCATACAGTATTTTGAGGTTTGATGGATTGCAAGTGGTTTGCGCCAGTCATACACGACCCTGCGTCGATGAAGCCGGCTGACTGCCTGGGGAGTGGCCAGCCGGTATTCACTGCAGTCAAGGTGGCGCATTGTTGCCACGTCCGATGCCGTAGTAGGTCAGGCCTGCCGAGGCCATGTGCTCGGGTTCGTACAGGTTTCGGCCATCGAACACCACACGGTCGGCCAGCTGCTGCGGCACTTCGTCCAGGTTGAGCACACGGTAGTCCTGCCATTCGGTGACGATCACCAGAGCATCGGCGCCCTGCAATGCATCGTCCTTGCAGGGCACCAGTTGCAGGTCGGCACGCGGGCCGTAGAGGCGCCGGATTTCTTCCATGGCCTGAGGGTCGTGGGCCTGGACCCGCGCACCCGCGGCCCACAACGCTTCCAGCAGGACCCGGCTGGAGGCTTCGCGGATATCATTGGTATTGGGCTTGAACGACAACCCCCACAGGGCAAACACCTTGCCCCGCAGGCCGCCAGGGTAGTGGCGCTTGATCTTGCTGAACAGCCGGCCCTTCTGCTGCTCGTTGACCGACTCTACTGCGCGCAACAACTGCGTTTCGCAGCCTTCTGCCTCGGCACTGTGGCGTAGGGCTTGCAAGTCTTTGGGGAAGCACGAGCCGCCAAAACCGCAGCCAGCGTAGATGAAGTCGTAACCGATACGCGGGTCCGAGCCGATGCCACGGCGCACCATTTCGATATCGGCCCCCAGGTGCTCGGCCAGGTTGGCGATTTCGTTGATGAAGGAAATCTTGGTGGCCAGCATGCAATTGGCCGCGTACTTGGTCAGCTCGGCACTGCGCGCGTCCATGACCATAAACTTTTCGCGGTTGCGGTTGAACGGCAGGTAAAGCTCGCGTAGCAATTCCACTTCGGCCGCTTCTGCGCCGCCGATGATGATGCGCTGGGGGCGCAAGCAGTCATCCACCGCAGAGCCTTCCTTGAGAAACTCTGGGTTGCTGATCACCTGGAAGCGGCTGGTATCGGCTACGGCCTGGGCGATGCGTGCATTGATGCGGTGTACCGTACCCACCGGCACGGTGGACTTGTTGACGATTACTTTGGGTCCGTCAGCATGTTCGAGGATGCTGTCGACCACGGCGAAAACGTGCTTCAGGTCGGCGCTGCCGTCGGTTTGCGGCGGAGTACCGACGGCAATGAACTGCAACCGGGCATAGTTGGAAGCCGCTGCGGCATCGGTGGTGAAGCGCAGTCGACCGCAGGCGAGGTTCTTCTCCAGGAGCGGCGCAAGGCCGGGCTCGAAGATCGGGCAATGGCCTTCATTCAGGCTGGCAACCCGATCGGCATCGACATCCATGCACAGCACCGAATGCCCCACCTGGGCCAGGCACACCGCCTGGGTCAGGCCGACATAGCCGGTTCCGAAAACCGTGACCTTCATTTGACAGCTCCTTGATAGGAAAGCTGAAAAAAAATGTCACATCGATGTTTAGGAATTGTGACCTGAAGGATGTGCTCTTGCGCCATATGGCCGTTATTCCACGTCGCCCAGGCAGAGCATCTAAACTTACTGACAGCTCGCGCTAGCGTGTTGTACCGCGAGCGGAAACCCTTGAACCGACCACCGCCTCCCCGGAGCAGACAGCCCTCGTGGGCGATGGCCTTCTTGCAGAGGAGGGCACGTCATGGACGAGGCAAGGCTTCACGATTTCATGGGTAAGCTGGTGGGCGACATGGGCGCAGCGGCGACGCTGGCCAATGTCATTCTCGGCGATGAACTGGGGCTGTACCGGGCCATGGCCGACAGCCAGGCGGTCACCCCGGAGCAACTGGCGGAAAAGACTGGCTGCCACCCGCGGCTGGTGCGCGAATGGTTGAATGCCCAGGCGGCATCGGGCTACATGATCCATGACAAGGGCCGTTTCGTGTTGCCTGAAGAGCAGGCCATGGCCCTGGCGCTGGAGGACTCCCCGGCCTACATGGCCGGCGGCGCGGCAGTGGTGGCTGCACTGTTCCATGACAAGGACAAGCTGGTAGCCGCCATGCGCGGCGATGGCGGGTTGGCCTGGGGCGATCACCACCCGTGCATGTTCAGTGGTACCGAGCGGTTTTTCCGGCCGGGGTATCGCACCTTTCTGGTCGCGGATTGGCTGCCGGCGCTGGAGGGTGTGGTGGCCAAGCTGCAGGCGGGCGCCAAGGTGGCGGACGTGGGCTGCGGTCATGGCGCCTCGACACTGGTAATGGCGCAGGCGTTTCCGGCGTCGACCTTCGTGGGGTACGACTATCATGAGCCTTCGATCGCAACCGCCAACGAGCGTGCACGTGAAGCAGATTTGGAGGCGAGGGTGAGCTTCCAGCAGGCCAGCGCCAAGGACTACCCGGGGCATGACCATGACCTGGTGTGCTTCTTCGATTGCCTGCACGACATGGGTGACCCGGTCGGGGCAGCCCGGCATGCCTACCGTGCTTTGAAGGCGGATGGCACGGTCATGCTGGTGGAACCGTATGCCGAGGACACGCTGGAGGGTAACCTGACACCGGTCGGGCGCTTGTTCTATGCGGCGTCGACGTTTATCTGCACGCCCAATTCGTTGTCGCAGGAAGTGGGTCTGGGGTTGGGGGCGCAGGCCGGGGAGGCGCGATTGCGGGCGGTGTTCGAGGAGGCAGGGTTCAGCAGGTTCCGGCGGGCGACGCAGACGCCGTTCAACCTGATTCTGGAGGCCCGCAAGTAGAGGGTGATCTTGCGCCGGCCTCTTCGCGGGCTTGCCCGCTCCCACAGGTTACGTGCTTGTTTTCAGGCCTGTGGCGATCCTGGACCTGGAAAGCAGAAGGGGTGCTGCATGGCACCCCTTCTGTTTGTTGCTTAGGCTTCAGCGTCCCAAGGACGATCGCCTTTTTCATCTTTGACGCGGGTCGGCAGGCCCATCACGTCCAGCGCCTTGAGGAACGGCTCGGCTGGCAGCTCCTCGACGTTGACCATGCGCTTGGCATCCCACTCGCCACGAGCGACCAGCAGGGCGGCAGCCACTGGCGGTACGCCGGCGGTGTAGGAAATGCCCTGGCTGTCGGTCTCGGCGTAGGCTTCTTCGTGGTCAGCCACGTTGTAGATGAACACTTCGCGCGGCTGGCCATCCTTGGTGCCTTTGACCAGGTCACCGATGCAGGTCTTGCCGGTGTAGCCAGGGGCCAGCGAGGCCGGGTCTGGCAGTACGGCCTTGACCACTTTCAGCGGTACCACTTCCAGGCCTTCGGCGGTTTTCACCGGCTGCTCACTGAGCAGGCCCAGGTTTTTCAGAACAGTAAACACGTTGATGTAGTGCTCACCGAAGCTCATCCAGAAGCGCACGTTCGGCACGTTGAGGTTCTTCGAAATCGAGTGAACTTCATCGTGGCCGGTCAGGTACAGGTTTTGCGAACCTACCACTGGCAGGTCGTCGGTACGCTTGACCTCGAACATGGTGTTGCTGGTCCACTGGCTGTTCTGCCAGCTCCACACCTGCCCGGTGAACTCGCGGAAGTTGATTTCCGGGTCGAAGTTGGTGGCAAAGTACTTGCCATGCGAACCGGCATTGACGTCGAGAATATCGATCGATTCAATGCTGTCGAAATATTGCTGCTGCGCCAGCTTGGCGTAGCTGTTCACCACACCCGGGTCGAAACCGACGCCGAGAATGGCGGTAATGTTCTTTGCCTGGCACTCTTCGAGGTGTTTCCACTCGTAGTTGCCGTACCACGGCGGGGTCTCGCAGATCTTGCCCGGCTCTTCGTGGATGGCGGTGTCCAGATAGGCGACACCCGTATCGATGCAGGCACGCAGCACCGACATGTTGAGGAAGGCGGAACCTACGTTGATCACGATCTGCGATTCGGTTTCGCGGATCAGCGCCTTGGTTGCCTCGACATCGAGGGCATTGAGCGAGAAGGCCTGGATGTCGGCGGGCACCTTGAGGCTACCCTTGGCCTTGACGCTGTCGATGATGGCCTGGCATTTGGAGATGTTCCGTGACGCGATAGCGATACGACCCAGTTCGTCGTTATGCTGCGCGCACTTGTGGGCCACCACCTTGGCGACACCTCCTGCACCAATGATAAGAACGTTCTTCTTCAATTTACCTTTTGCTCCTTACTTGAAAGCCGGTCTTACGACAGGCTGGAAACGTAGTCTTCGAAACCGAACTCGCGGACGACTTCGACGCTGCCGTCGAGCTGCTTGACCACGATGGAAGGCATCTTCAGCCCGTTGAACCAGTTTTTCTTGACCATGGTGTAACCTGCCGTGTCGATGAACGACAGGCGATCGCCAATGGCCAGCGGACGGTCGAATTGATACTCGCCGAAGATGTCACCGGCCAGGCATGACTTGCCGCAGACCATGTAGGTATGCTCGCCGTCATTGGGGGCCATCTTGGCGTTGAGGCGGTAGATCAGCAGGTCGAGCAGGTGCGCTTCGATCGAGCTGTCGACCACGGCCAGGTGCTTGCCATTGTACAGGGTGTCGAGCACGGTCACTTCCAGCGAGGCGCTGTTGGTGATGGCGGCTTCGCCAGGTTCCAGATAAACCTGCACGCCGTATTTTTCCGAGAACGCCTTCAGGCGCGCGCAGAAGGCGTCTACTGCATAGTCTTCACCGGTGAAGTGAATGCCGCCACCAAGGCTGACCCACTCGACCTTGTGCAGCAGGTGGCCGAAACGCTCTTCGATGTGCGTGAGCATCTTGTCGAACAGGCCGAAGTCACCGTTCTCGCAGTTGTTGTGGAACATGAAGCCGGAGATCTGTTCGATCACCTGCTCGATCTTGGCCGGGTCCCATTCGCCCAGGCGGCTGAACGGGCGGGCCGGGTCGGCCAGCAGGTAGTCGGAGCTGCTGACCTGCGGGTTGACGCGCAGACCACGCACCTTGCCTTCGGACTGTTCGGCAAAGCGCTGCAGCTGGCCGATCGAGTTGAAGATGATCTTGTCGCAGTTCTCAAGCATCTCCTCGACCTCGTCGTCGGCCCAGGCCACGCTATAGGCATGGGTTTCGCCGGCGAACTTCTGGCGGCCGAGCTTGAGCTCGAACAGGGAGGACGAGGTAGTACCGTCCATGTACTGCTGCATCAGGTCGAACACCGACCAGGTGGCGAAGCACTTGAGGGCGAGCAGCGCCTTGGCACCGGAGTGTTCGCGCACGTAGGCGATCTTCTCCATGTTGCTGAGCAGCTTGGTTTTATCGATGAGGTAATACGGCGTCTTGATCATTTAAAGGCCCCCGGCCAGGCCGGCCAAAAAAAGGACACGCATTGTGCCTTCACTTGCCGCAGACCGAAAGGGCGGGATACGCATTTCGTCAGGGTTGACGCGATTGCGAGGGCTTTTCGGTTGCGGCGAGGCTAGTAGATCAGGTGTATGTGACTATCGTAATCACCCCCGACAGATGGCAGCTTCAATCTGCCTGCTGCAGCCACGCCTTGATCTGCTCCAGTGTTGCGGTAGCCCCGCCACAGACCACCACCAGTACATTGCGCAACGCGCCCAGTGCCTTGGCATCATAGGCCACTGCCAACGCCGCCCCGCACGCGGGCTCGACCAGCACACGGTGGTCCAGCAAGAACCGCTCACAGGCCTCCAGCGCTGCGCGATCGCTGACCAGGTGGCTGTGCACCGGATGCTGCTGCACGCACATCAGCGCCTGATCAGCCACACGCTTGGCCCCCAGCGACGTCGCCACCGAGGCGATACGCTCCAGCTCCACCGAATGGCCGGCCTGCATGGCCGCATGCAGCGACGCCGCGCCCTCGGTTTCTACTGCCAGCACCGGCACATCGCCCCAGCCATTGCGCTTCAGCCCCTCGACCACGCCACTGAGCAAGCCGCCCCCACCGACTGACAGCACCACCGCGTCCGGCTTCAGGCCGGCCTCGGCCACTTCATCCACCAGGCTGGCATGCCCGGCCCACAGCAGTGGGTCGTCGAACGGGTGGATGAAGGCATCGTTCGGGCCTACCAGTGTCTGTGCCAAGGCGTTGGCCTCTTGCCAGGAACTGCCGTGCACCACCACCTTGGCGTTTTCCAGGTGCAGCAGTTCCTTGGCCCGTTCGGTGGTGGTTTCGGGTACCACCACGGTCACCGGCACCCCCAGCTTGCGTCCGGCGTAGGCGACTGCCAAACCGGCATTGCCACCTGATGAAGACACAAAGTGCCGGGCGCCGCGCGCCTGGTGTACCTCGCAGGCGTGGCCGACACCGCGCAGTTTGAACGAACCGCAGGGTTGCAGGGCATCGAGCTTGAGCCAGATATTTCGACCGGCCGCCAACGACAGCGGGCGCGATTCGATCAGGGGGGTATGAATGTGCAAGGTCATTGGCTGGCTCCGCGTAGTTGCTCGAGGTAGTTGTAAATGGTGTAGCGCGTCACGCCGAGGGCGCTGGCAGCCTTCTCGACGCCGCCCTTGACGATGAACAGGCCGCGTTCCTGCATGACGCGCACGGCCTCGACCTTGGCCTGTTTGTTCATCCGCCCCTGGCCGCTGCGCTGCAGGGCGGCCTGGATGATCTCGCTCATCAGCAGCTCCATGTCGGCAGGTTCGTTGACCGCAGGTATGGCCCCCAGCGGCTGCAACTGCTGGAGAAAGCTCATGGCAGCATCGAGGCCGGTGACGTCGGTGTTGACGCACAGGCTGGCGAACGGGTGGCCGCTGCTGTCACGGAAGATTGCCGTGGCACTTCGTAGCGTGCGGCCCTTGAGCGTAGTGGGGTAATCGGGCAGCACCACCGGCTCACAGCCGTGCTGGTCGGCCGAGGCCTGCATCAGTGCCTTGAAACCCTGGTCCTGCTCCGGTGCGGCGAGGATCGGGCTGCCCACGCTGCGGCCGGAAAGATGACCATTGACGATCGCCACTACCGAGTGTTCGGGGTGCTCAAGGTCGTGCAGGAGAATTTCCATGTTGCGCGCGGCAACGCTGCCCAAGGCCTGGATGGCGGCCTTGAGCACGGTGAGGGTGAGTTGGCGTTCTTCGCTGGGGGTGATAGGCATGGCAGATCGCAAATTCAACTGTTTGTGTATTTTTACACATTTGGTTGAAAATCGCGATCTGCTTGTACGGGGCCTGTAAGACTCAGCCGAGCGCCGGTGTGCGCGGCGGAATCATCCGGCGCGAGCCGGTCGCCTCGAAGGCGGTAGCAAAACTCAGCAGCGCGTTGTCGCTATAGGCCTTCCCGGCAAAGGTCAGCCCTACCGGCATACCGATATCGGCCATCACGCCCATCGGCACGGTGACGGTCGGCACGCCCAGGTGACGGATTGCCAGGTTGCCGTTGGCTACCCAGATACCGTTGCTCCAGGCGATGTCTGCCGATACCGGGTTGATATCGGCATCGGCCGGGCCAACGTCGGCTACGGTGGGGAACAGCACCGCGTCCAGGCCCAGCTTGTCCATCCAGTCTTCCAGGTCCAGCTTGCGGGTCTGCTCCAGGCCGCGCAGGCCGTCGGGCAAGGTCTCGATCTGGTCCCAGGTCTTCAGGCCACGTTTGGCCATGTTGACGTACTCGTCCATGCCGGCAGCCAGGTCGTCTTCACGGTTGGGCAAGGTACCCGGGTCGTGAGGGAAGATCTTCAGCCCGTCGACATCGGCCAGGCGGTTAAGCTTGGGGTCATCGTTGGCGCGCAGGAAATCGTCAAAGGCCCAGCCCGACAGTTCCCACAGTTCGTCATGCAGGAACGCTTTGCTGACGATGCCGCGGTTGTACACGGTCGGCGCGCCTGGGCGGTCGCCTTCGCAGTTGGACACCAGCGGGAAGTCCACTTCCAGTACTTCTGCACCCGCCGCTTCCAGGGCCTGGCGTGCTTGTTGCCACAGGTCGATCACCGTGGCGCGAGTGTTGATGCGTTGGCCGGTCGGCCCGCCGATGCCTGGCTTCTCGGCGGTGCCCGCCTCGGGGTCGGCATTTATATACATGCGTGGTACGCCAAAGCGCTTGCCCTTGAGCGCGCTGGCATCCACTGCCAGTTCAAGGTACGAAGCCGGACGTATGGTCGAAGCAGCCGGGATCGGCACCCATGGCTGCAGGCGCCACAGGTCGCCGCGCTTGTCGGCGTCATCGGCGACCACCACGTCGAGGATTTCCAGCAGGTCGGCCATGGTGCGGGCATAGGGCACCACCACGTCCATGGTCGGCGTCAACGGCCAGTTGCCACGCACCGAAATCACCCCGCGCGAAGGGGTATAGGCACACAGCCCGTTGTTGGACGCCGGGCCACGGCCGCTGGACCAGGTTTCTTCGGCCAGGCCGAAGGCACTGAAGCTGGCGGCGGTAGCGGTACCGGCACCGTTGGACGAGCCCGAGGCGAAGGGCGCAGTCAGGTAGTTGGCGTTGTACGGGCTTTCGGCGCGGCCATAGACGCCGCGCTGCATGCCACCGTTAGCCATGGGCGGCATGTTGGTCTTGCCCAGGCACACGGCTCCGGCGGCTCGCAGGCGCTCGATGGTGAAGGCGTCGCGCTGGGCGACCAGGTCCTTGAAGGCAGGGCTGCCGGAGGCGGCAGTCAAACCTTTGACCAGGTAGCTGTCCTTGGCGGTGTAGGGGATGCCGTCCAGCGGGCTAAGCACCTGGCCCTTGGCACGGCGGGCGTCGGAGGCCTCGGCTTCTTTCAGCGCCTCCGGGTTGCGTACCACTACGGCGTTAAGGGCAGTGGCGGTGTCGGCGCCATCGTAGGCGTCGATACGTGCCAGGTAGGCCTTGACCAGCTCGACCGCCGTCGTGCGGCCCGACTCGAGCGCGTCGCGCAGCTCGGCAATGGAAACCTCGGTTACCTCGATCATGCGTTCACCAAAAAATGTGCAAGTGGGGGCTAATGCGAGGAGTGTACAAGAAGGGCTTGGCGGACGCAGGTTTGCGCGGGGGCAAATGGTTTTATGCAGGGGGGCATTGTCGGGGGGCATTTACAGGCATTACGCGGCCCTTTGTTGGGGCGGCCTTTTGTTGCCAAAGGGCCGCTCCCACATGGTCTGCGTCAACCTGCCAGGTCTGCGGCGCTATGGCGCTCCGGCACCTGGCTGTCTTCATCTCCCCAGGTACG
Organism: Pseudomonas sp. BP6; assembly: GCF_017875935.1. Lineage (NCBI taxonomy): Bacteria > Pseudomonadati > Pseudomonadota > Gammaproteobacteria > Pseudomonadales > Pseudomonadaceae > Pseudomonas > Pseudomonas sp. BP6. The sequence goes on along the minus strand of NZ_JAGINI010000001.1, from coordinate 2,619,286 downwards.
GTTCACCCGTGTACCGCGCTGCACCGCAGGGCGCAGGGCAATTTCCTCGGCCCAGCGCTGTACGTTCGGGTACTCGTCAACCGCCAGGAACTGCGCGGCGTCATACAGGTTGCCGCGTACCAGCTGGCCATACCAAGGCCACACGGCAATATCGGCAATACTGTATTCCTCGCCGCCCAGATAACGGCTTTCGGCCAAGCGACGATCAAGTACGTCCAGCTGACGTTTGGCCTCCATGGTGAAGCGGTTGATGGCGTACTCGAACTTTTCCGGTGCATACACGTAGAAGTGGCCAAAGCCACCGCCCAGGTAAGGCGCCGCACCCATCTGCCAGAACAACCAGTTCAGGCTTTCGGTGCGCGCAGCCGGCGATTCTGGCAGCAAAGCACCGAACTTTTCTGCCAGGTACAGCAGGATCGAACCTGATTCGAACACCCGCACCGGCGGCTCCACGCTACGGTCGAGCAGGGCAGGAATCTTCGAGTTGGGGTTGACCTGGACGAAGCCACTGGAAAACTGATCACCCTCGCCGATGCGGATCAGCCAGGCATCGTATTCGGCACCGGCGTGGCCCAGGGCAAGCAGCTCTTCAAGGGCAATGGTGACCTTGACGCCATTGGGCGTGGCCAGGGAATACAGCTGCAGCGGGTGCTCGCCCAGCGGCAGGTCCTTGTCGTGAGTCGGGCCGGCTACCGGGCGGTTGATGCTGGCGAACTGGCCGCCGGAGGCTGCGTCGTTGCGCCAGACTTTGGGTGGCACGTAGGCAGGCTTGCTCATGCATGAATCTCCTTCAATGGCGCGAAAACGGTCACGTAAACACGTGGACCTGCATCTATGCCACGGGTTCGACACAATGCGCAAATGCACAGGGTGCAGAACCGGCTCAATGTTCAGCTGTGACGAGCGCGCCGCGCCAGCAGCAACGTTAGGCCGACCCCGACCAAGGCGAGCAGGGCAGCCACGCAGAAGATCGAGGCATACCCCAGGTGTACAGCGACGGCCCCCATCACCGGGCCGGCAATGGCCAAGGCCATGTCGAAGAACACTGCATAGGCGCCCAGCCCTGCGCCGCGGCTGCTGCTGGGGACTTGCCTGATCGCCTCCACGCCCAATGCCGGGTACACCAGCGACAGCCCGAAACCGGTCAGCCCGGCGCCAACCAGCGCCCAGGGCGGCGAGGGCGCCAGCCACAGAAGGCTCAGGCCGAGCACTTCGGTGGCCATGCAGGCGACCGCCACGTTGTAGCCGCCAAAGCGGTTGACCGCGTTGACGAACAGCAGCCGCGAGATGATGAAGCACACGCCAAATGCACTCAGGCACCAGGCCGCGCCGGCCCAGCCGCGCTCGAGGTAATACAAGGTGACGAAGGTGGTCAGGGTGCCGTAACCGATCGAGGCCAGGGTCAAACCCAGGCCGCACGGGGCAACCCGGCCGAACGCCGACCAGAAGGGCAGGCGCTCGCCGCGTACCACGACCACGTCGGGGCGCTTGCGAAGCACCAGCAGGGCAACGGTCGCCAGCACCAGCAAAGCCGGCCCCAGCACACTGAAGTCCAGCCCGTCCACGGCCAGGACGCCCATTGGCGCTCCGATGGCGATCGCGCCATAGGAGGCGATACCGTTCCACGAGATCACCCTGGCAGTGTGCTCGGGGCCGACCTGGCTGATGCCCCAGCTCAAGGTGGCCACGCCGATCAGCCCTTGGGCGACGCCCAGCAGCAAACGTCCACCGAGCAGCAGTGCCAGGCTCAGCAGCGGTAAGGTGAGGGTCCAGGCTGACAGCAACGTCAACACCCCACAACCGGCAATCCCAAGCAGGCCAAAGCGGATGGCCTGTTTCCCTCCCAAGGTGTCCGCCACCCTCCCTGCAAACGGGCGGCTCAGCAGCGTGGCCAGGTACTGCAGGCCAATCGTTACACCGGCGATTACTGCGCCAAAGCCGAGTTGGTCGTGCACATAGCCGGGCAGTACCGCAATCGGCAGGCCGATGCAGAGGAAGGCAATGAAGGTATAGAAAACGATCGACAGGATCTGCAGGGTGATGTGCAGCGTGTTGCTGGCGGGGGCAGGTTGTTGCGCGGTCATGGGCTCTTTCGCGGGCGGGCGGTTGGGCGTGAACCCATCATGGCCGTTGCGCGAAGGAAAAGAAAGCAGGCTAACGAATTATTCGTCGGGTCGTGGCAGTCGGTGGGAGGGGGCTTCGCGGGCGAGCCCGCGAAGAAGCCTGGCCACACAAGGTGGCCAAACCTTGGCCTTCAATCAGACCAGCACACCCTGGCTACGCAGGTAGTCATCGTAGGTACCGCTGAAGTCCACCACACCATCGGCCGACAGCTCGATGATGCGCGTGGCCAGCGACGACACGAACTCGCGGTCGTGGCTGACGAACAGCAGGGTACCCGGGTAGTTTTCCAGCGCCAGGTTCAGCGCTTCGATCGATTCCATGTCCAGGTGGTTGGTCGGCTCGTCCATCACCAGCACGTTCGGCTTCTGCAGGATCAGCTTGCCGAACAGCATGCGACCTTGCTCACCACCGGAAATCACCTTCACCGACTTGAGGATCTCGTCGTTGGAGAACAGCATGCGCCCCAGGGTGCCGCGGATCACTTGCTCGCCAGAGGTCCACTGGCCCATCCAGTCGAACAGGCTCATGTCGTCTTCGAAGTCGTGGGCGTGGTCCTGGGCGTAGTAGCCCACTTCGGCGCTGTCGGTCCACTTTACCGAGCCGGCATCCGGGGTCATCTCGCCGACCAGGGTGCGCAGCAGGGTGGTCTTGCCGATACCGTTGGGGCCGATGATCGCAACGCGCTCGCCCGCTTCGACGGTGATGTCGAAGTTCTTGAACAGCACCTTGTCGTCGAAGGCTTTGGCCATTTTCTCGACGACCACGGCCTGGCGGTGCAGTTTTTTCGTCTGTTCGAAGCGAATGAACGGGCTGACGCGGCTGGACGGCTTGACCTCGGCCAGCTGGATCTTGTCGATCTGCTTGGCACGTGAAGTGGCCTGCTTGGCTTTGGAGGCGTTGGCCGAGAAGCGGCTGACAAAGGTCTGCAGCTCGGCGATCTGGGCTTTCTTCTTGGCGTTGTCCGACAGCAGTTGCTCACGCGACTGGGTGGCTGCGGTCATGTACTCGTCATAGTTGCCCGGGAACAGGCGCAGCTCACCGTAATCCAGGTCAGCCATGTGGGTGCAGACGCTGTTGAGGAAGTGCCGGTCGTGGGAAATGATGATCATGGTGCTGTTACGCGCCGTGAGGATCGTTTCCAGCCAGCGGATGGTGTTGATGTCCAGGTGGTTGGTCGGTTCGTCGAGCAGCAGCACGTCCGGGTCCGAGAACAGCGCCTGGGCCAGCAGGACACGCAGCTTCCAGCCCGGTGCCACTTCGCTCATCGGGCCGAAGTGCTGGTCCAGCGGAATACCCAGGCCCAGCAGCAGTTCACCGGCACGGGACTCGGCGGTGTAGCCGTCCATTTCGGCGAATTCGGTTTCCAGCTCGGCGACGGCCATGCCGTCTTCTTCGGTCATTTCCGGCAGCGAGTAGATACGGTCACGCTCGGCTTTGACTTTCCACAGCTGCCCGTGGCCCATGATCACCGTGTCGATCACGGTGAATTCCTCGTAGGCGAACTGGTCCTGGCGCAGCTTGCCCAGGCGGGTATTCGGCTCGAGCATGACCTGGCCCGCGGACGGCTCCAGATCGCCGCCGAGGATTTTCATGAAGGTCGACTTGCCGCAACCATTGGCGCCGATCAGGCCGTAGCGGTTGCCATTGTTGAATTTGACGGAAACGTTTTCGAACAGCGGCTTGGAGCCGAACTGCATGGTGATGTTAGCGGTGGAGATCAAGGAGCTTACCTATCAATAACTTACGTGGCTTCTTCGCAGCTACGGACCAATTTGGAGCTTATCCAGCTCCTGCCAGTCGTTAGACGAGTTAATCCAGCGCGCATAAGTCGATAAGAGCATCTGCACGCCATGCCCGAGCTGTTGGGCGATAAATGCGGGGTTGAGACCAGACATTGAGCATATTGTCGCATAGGTGTGGCGGCAGTTATACGGGGGCGGCACCTGATGCCCAAACCTTTCAGGATTGGCCGCCACTGGTGGTGCAGGTCCGACGTCTGCTTGACGTGCTCCCCATTCTTACCGGGCAGCAAGACGAACGGCGATTCCCGTGCAGCGTGGTAGTGCGCCTCTGCGTGAGCCTGCGGATAGCCTATCCCTAAGAACTGGACACCCAGCGCCAAACGACCGCGCGCGTGATTTCGTTCACCGACCGCCCTTGTAACAGGGGCGGAGGCAGCTCGCGCACAGCACAGTACAGTGCTTTAGTCGTCGTAGTGGTAGCGGCATTGCAGAACGGTGAGCATACCGGCCTCGAAGAAGTAGACCAGACGGTGCTCACGGGTGATGCGGCGGGACCACAAGCCAGATAAATCGCCTTTCAGCGGCTCAGGCTTGCCAATACCCGTGAAGGGGGTGCGCAGACACACGTCAATCAGGCGGTTGACGTTGCCAAGTATGGTGAGATCAGCACTCTGCCAGTGACAGTAATCCTCCCAGCCCTCTTTGGTGAACTTCACGCTTACCTTGTCGCGGGCTTCATCCTTGTTCCGCTGCTTCTGGTTCTTGCTCATTGAGGTCCAGTTCCTTCGTCAAGGCCTGGCCGTCCCGGAGCTGAGCGATGGATGAGCGCAGGCGCGAAGCGTTTTTTGACGATCCCAGCAGGTGAATGGTCTCGTTCATCCCGTTGTAGTCCTCCAGGGATATCATCACTACGGGTTCGCCACGCTGTCGCGTGATTACGGCGGGCTCATGGTCCCGGCAAACATCATCCATTGTCTGCTTCAGTTCGGCGCGAGCCTGGCTAAACGTCAGTACGTGCATTTGTCCATCCTCCGGGCTCTGCCCGGGTAAGGGTTGCTCTTTGGACCGCCACAGGCGACGCCCAAAGTTCTAAGAAAGTGAAGCCAGTCGGCCCGCACAGCGGCTCCGTAGTGACTCACAGTGTTCTCTCATCTGGGTCAGAATCAGAATCGTCATTCCAGTAGCCACAGGCCACAGGTGTCCAGATGGATCCAGCCGTCGCTGGCAACCGCAGCCATTGTACCTAACGTTGTACAAGGCAGTAAACCGGTAGAAGCAACAGGAGCTTTTAAGATGATCTGCAATGGGTGCGGAAAGGAACACGCCAGCGATGACATTGAGCTTGTTTTCCGCCGAACGATTCTTTGTCCGGGCAACGCTACCTCTTCCCGTATTGCAGCGTGATGAGCCCTATAGCGTGGGGGTATGGGTCGAACTCATGCAACCAGATTTTGAACGTATCTACGAGCAGTGGGATGACCCCCCATCAGTCCTCTGAACCACCGTTTTCCGTGTCCCTTGCCAACGCCATACCGACTTTTGGTGACACCAACGGCCTTCATGCTCAATTGCGGCTGACAGGGCCGACTACCAGGCCCCAGGCAGTCTCTCTGCGGCGATCCGCGTGCAGAACTACGCGTGGCGCATGCAAAGACGCTACATGCAATTGGAGGCTTTCGAGGCGGTCAGGGATAATACTCAAGCCAAGCTGTCGGCCGTAATCCCCCAAACGGCGAACTCAGTGGCCAGCGCCATGATGAGTTACATCACTTGAGGAGTGATCCACTGCCGACTTGTGGCGGACGCCCAGAGCATGAGTGCGCTTGCAGTTGACTGCGTCGCCCATTGCCGTAGAATCGCGCGCCCAAAATTCAGCAGGCATGGCGAGAGGGAGCTTGAATGCAGCGGGTGATGATCATTGGTCAGCCAGGGGCTGGGAAAAGTACCCTGGCGCGCAAGCTCGGTGAACGTACAGGCTTGCCGGTCGTGCACATCGACACGATTCATTGGCAGCCAGGGTGGGTCGAGCGGAGCCGGGACGAGAAGACGCGTCTTTGTCATGAGGTCGAGGCCCGTGAGCGCTGGATCTTCGAAGGCGGGCATTCGACCACATGGAACAACCGGCTGGCCCGCGCTGACATGTTGATATGGATTGATCGCTCGGCTCCGCTTCGATTCTGGCGCGTGCTCCTCAGAACGGTGTTGAACCGCGGTCGATCCCGGCCTGACTTGCCGGACAACTGTCCGGAGTTGCTGGCCAACCTGCCGGAGTTTTTCAGGTTCATGTGGCGGACGAAAACCTCGTCTCGGGAGGCGATAAAGCGATTCGTGGCGACGGCCCCGTCGGGCTGTCGCGTGGTCTGCCTACGAACCAATCGGGATACCGATGTTTTTCTCGCGAGTATGGGCATGCAGCCTGATCAGGTTGTGCAAGGTCATTAGATGCCAGATCGCGCTTGAGTGGCGGCAGGCGCCTGCCGTGTAGGCGCATCAGGACATTTTCACTTGCCCAAGGAGGCCCCCATGGCGCTGACCAGCAAGATCACGGCTTACGATTCCGCATGGCCGCAACGGTATGAGGCGGTCAAAGTGCTGCTCGCCTCGGTATTCGGCGATGAGCTTCTCGCCATTCACCATGTAGGCAGCACGGCTGTACCGCAACTTGCCGCCAAGCCTGAGATCGATGTGCTGGTCGAGGTTTCAGAGCATCGCAATGAGGCAGCGCGAGACGAGGTGTTGCTGACGCTGGGCTATGTACGCGGCAGTGACCTGTCGGAAGGGCACCACTTTTACCGCCGCAATGTTGGCGGGCTGCGGACCCACAAGATTCACATTTGCAGCCGTGGTCACCACTCAGTCATCCAGATGCTGACGTTCAGAGATCTGCTCAGGAACGACGCCTCCCTTCGGAAGCGATATCAAGACCTCAAGATTGAACTGGAAGCCACCAATATCGGCGGTATGGCTGAGTATCTGGAGAAAAAGGGGCCGTTCATTGTTGCGGCGTTGCTTGAGGTCGCTAATAGACGAAGGTGATGGTGCGCTCTGGGTCGGTAGCGGCCCAAATCCGCACTAGAGATCGTCAATGTCGGTGAATTTTAATCTGAAGCCCTTCATCCTTATGCGGCGCTCGAAAGTAGCTAGTGATCAGATCGAACTCCGCGTCAGTCGCCGCAAACTCATGCTCACCACGGTGGTTGCGAAGATGCAACCTGTCTCGACAGGTGTCATCGTCCACCTCGATGTAGTGGACGCAATGTGAAACCTCGGCTGCGTCAGCCAGGTTGCGCAGCCATAGTCGATCTTGAGGAGTATTTGCAGGAAAATCCAAAACGACAGTCACTCCAGCCCGAAGGATATCGATGACGAGCGGGCCCAGCACCTGCCGAATCTGGTGCGCAAGACGCACATAGTCGTTTACTGACTTGATCTGTTCAGGGTATAGCCGTGAGAGCCAATGATCCTCACTCAGCAGAACCGTCGATCCTTCAACTGCCAAGCTTTTGGCTAGCGTTGACTTACCGGATGCAATTTTTCCTGAGATGAGATGCAGCGCTGGTTTGGGCATAGAGACGTCTCCTTGTCGAACCCCGATGATGCTCATTGAAAAGCACCGAAGCAATCACCGAGCATTCAAACGTTCGCTATGGGTCGATAACGGTCACTCACACCGGCCGAATTTTCTTCGATTAGGTAGGGAGTTGTGTATCAGTGCTCAGCATTGCACCCTGCTGACGATAGAACTGGACAAAATGATGACAGTCCATCGCTTTGGCGAATAACCAGCCCTGTGCGTAGCGGACCTGGTTTTCGCTTAGGAAAGCCAGCTGCGCGTTGGTTTCCACGCCTTCAGCCACCAGCGCCAAGCGCAATGCCAGACCTATCTCAATAACATGAGAAACCAGGCTGTCCCTACCGTCTGGCTTGCCGATGTTATCGATGAATGAGCGGTCGATCTTCAACACATCGAGTGAAAGCTGCTGCAAATACTGCAAGCTGGAGTAGCCGGTGCCGAAATCATCCAGCGCCACGATGAAGCCAGCCTGGCGTGCCTGCTCGATGGTCTTGCGGGCCGCCTCGGCGTTGATGAAACTGCGTTCCGTGACTTCCAGCCAGATCTGCTGCGGCTGGACATCGGCTTTCGCAATCTCGCGCTGCAGAATCGGCAAGAAACGACCCGAGCAAACATCTGCCGCGGCAAGATTTATGGCGATATGCAGTGATCGGTCGGCCACCAGCATTTCTCCTAGGTCATGCAGGCTGGTTGCGATCACCTGATCTGTAATGGGCATGATCAGCCCGCTTTCCTCCGCAAGCGGAATGAAATGGTCCGGACGCACCATCTCGCCATTGGGTTTACGCCATCTGACGAGCGCTTCGGCACCGACGCAGCGCTTGCTCTCGATCTCGATGAGGGGCTGGTAATGCACCTGGAACTCCTGCCTGCGTACTGCCCGTTCCAGCGCCGCAAGCGGAGATAGCTTGCGGCGCCATGAGCGCAATACTGCACTGAGCAGCCATGCCGCAATGATGATGGTCACCGGTAGCAGATAGAGTTGGTGCTGCCACAGACTGCTCAATAGTTGCTGGCGAGGGATAGCAGCGACGACGGTGAAATTTCGCTGTGGGACAAGCGTATAGAGAAAGCCGTCTTTCAACCCATGGGTGGGGCCAGCATGCACTAGTGCCAGAAAATGAGCTGTATTGGGTGTGGTCGGGCCCAATGCTCGGCCTTGCCGAGTGCCTACCGCCACCCTGATACCTTCGTCCAACGCCACTTCGCGGAACTGCTCAGGATCAATCAGCACGTTGAAAGCTGCGTACTGCAAGGCCAGCATCGGCTTTATCCGCTCACTGTCGGACTGCACACCGATCGAAACCTTTACCCCGTCGTCGGTCACAAAGTCTTCCGGCCAAGTATCGCGCCGGGGCTCCGTTGGGCCCCAGGAGGTACAGGCGAAGACGTCTTCCTCGTAGCCCACTGATTCGACCGAGAAGGTATTCATAGCCACGATGCGCATTTGATCAATGCCTTCGGGCGAGCAGGGAGGAAGGTTGGTGAGCGCGATGCTCTTGAGCGCCTGCGAGGCCTGTTCAAAGGTGCTCCCGGCGCGATCAGACGCAATCCGGGCAAGGGTTGTGAGACGGGCCTTTGTGGATTGAATGGTCAACATCCAACCTAGGGCAGCGGTGAATACCACAGGAACCGCGACCGCCAGGAAGCTAAGAACAAGCCCCCGCCGCATGATGGTAGACCGCTTCATGTCACCTGCCTTGGAAAACCGATTGGGTTCGATGCCCGGAACGTCTGGCACTCGCCTTGGGCATTAAGACGTCATGCTAATGGCGCTGTGGTACTGAAGTCGATGGAGCGCCAACTTTCCACTTTCACCGCAGCGCAATCGACAGGAAGGAGTCGATGACTCGACTGCTGCGACGCTCGGCCAAGTAATACAAATAGGTTTCAGTGAATACTGCGTCGCCAGCGATGCGAATGACTTTCAGGCTCGGGTCGGCAATATATTCCGCTTCCGACACTGCGCCGATGCCGAGCTTACGAATGACCGCTTCGCGTAGTGCTTCGCGGCTGCCGATTTCCATGGCAATTCGTGGGCTGACATCAGCCTCGGTCAGAGCCCGTTCCAGTGCCAATCGAGTGGTCGATCCCTGCTCGCGACGTAGAAGAGGCTGCCCCTGCAGGGCTTGCAGCGGCACCTCGTCATGCCGGGCAAATGGGTGGTCGACATGGGCGAAGAGGATGACCGAATGACGCGCGTAGCGCTGGGCAACGAATGCAGGATCGTCCTGCAGCCCCGCCAGTACACCAATGTCGCTCACGTAGTTTTCCAGATCGGCCAGTACTGAGGCTGAGTTGCCGACACGAATAGAGACATCGATCTGCGGATACTGGGCCTGGTAACGGTCAACCATTTCGATCACATGGAACGGGCCGACCGCGCCGATGCGCAGTTGCCCGCGGTTGAGCTTGCCAGCATCGCGCAGCAGGTTGGCAGCCTCGGCTTCGAGCAGCGCCAGTTGGCCGGCGATGGGCAGCAATGCACGGCCCACTGTGGTCAGTTCGATACGCCGTCCGCGCCGGTGGAACAGCTCGACGTTGAATTCGCGTTCCAGGGCCTGAACCTGATTGGTAGCTGTCGGCTGGCTCAGGCCGATGGCTCTCGCTCCAGCGCTGAAGCTGGCATGGCGGGCAACGGCAAGAAACGTACGCAGTCGGGCAGATGACATCTATAGATCCTTTGAATGGAAAGCGCTCAAAAACCATATTGAACTGATGCGTTGACTGTCACATGACAGCCCTAACTTTGGCCTCACCAAAAACAACCCTGCGGTGACGCCATGATCTCGTTTGCCAGCCTGTGCCGTTCTGCCCGCTTTATCCTGCTGCCTCTGTTGTTTACTTCAGCCGTACAGGCCCAGGAGATCCTCACCGTCGGCCTGATACCTTCCGAAGACTCTCAAGCGATGATCAAAAGCAGCCAGTTGGTGCTTGACCAGCTTGAGCAGCGCTTGGGCATGCCGGTTAAACCCTTCGTTGCCACAGACTACAACGGCGTGATCGAAGCCCTGCGTGCAGGCAAATTGGATGTTGCCTACCTGGGGCCGTTCTCTTATGTGCTAGCTAAGCAGATGGCCGATGCCGAGGCGTTTGCCGTGGCCGTGACCCGTAAAACCGGCAGCAGCGCCTATCACAGCCTGATCATCGCCCGTAACGACAGTGGCATCCGCAGCCTGCAAGACCTGCAGGGCAAGACATTCGCTTTCGTCGACCCTAGCTCGGCTTCGGGGCATCTATTTCCCAAGGCGGGCCTGGAGCAGGCTGGCCATGACCCTAAAACGCTTTTCTCAAGGGTGATCTTCTCTGGATCCCACGATGCGAGCATCCTCGCGGTGGAAAACCGCAAAGTGGACGCCGCAGCGGTGGCCGATCGCATTCTCGCGAGCGCGGTGCACAACGGACAGGTCAAGCAGCAGGACTTCCACGTGGTGTGGACCTCGCCGGACATTCCCGAATCGCCGATGGTCTGGCGCAAAGGCCTCGATCCTGAGTTGCAGGCCAAGTTGCGCAATGCATTCGCCGCGATCAAGGATGTCCCATGGGGCGACCAGGGCATGCTCGACGGGTTTCAGCCAACCAGCGACGCGGCCTATGACGTGGTTCGCGATACCGCCAAGGTGCTCGACCTCGACTTGCGGAGGCTGAAATGATCCGCATCCAGCAATTGGTCAAGGGCTATGCCGAAAATCCGGTATTGCGCGGTATCGACCTGCAGGTCGCGGCAGGCGAGTTCGTGGTGATCCTCGGTCAATCCGGTGCCGGTAAGTCCACCTTGTTGCGCTGCATCAACCGCCTGGCTCACGCTGACAGTGGCGTGCTGGAAGTCGGCGGGGTGGACGCCATGCAACCATCACAGCAGCGCGAACTGCGCCGGCGCGTAGCGATGATCTTCCAGCACCACAACGTGGTGCCGCGCCTTTCAGTGTTGAAGAACGTGCTTACCGGGCGCCTGGCCCACTGCAGCACCCTGGCCTCGCTGCTGCAGCTGTTTCGTCGAGAGGACATAGACCTGGCCCGTGATTGCCTGGGCCGCGTCGGGCTGAGCGACAAGGCCGGTGCGCGCGCAGATTCGCTATCAGGCGGGCAACTGCAGCGGGTCGGTATCGCCCGGGCGCTGGCCCAGCGTCCGGAGGTGATCCTGGCTGACGAACCGGTGGCCAGCCTAGATCCAAACACGGCACACCTGGTCATGCGTTATCTGCGCGAGGCAACCCGCACACTTGGCATCACGGTGGTGTGCAATTTGCACCAAGTTGACCTGGCACGTGCATTCGGCGACCGCATCGTCGGCCTGGCCAGAGGCCGTATGGTATTCGACGGCCCGGCTCAGACCCTGGATGACGCCGCACTGCAGCGCATCTACCACAGTGGCGCGCCTCGCCAGGCAGATGATTATGCAGTTGTTGAACATCCTGTCATCGCGTCGGACACGAGGGGCTGAGCATGAATCCACGAACTCATCAATGGCTGGTGCGCACGCCGACGACGTCACGTGGGTGGCTGGGCGGCGCTGTATTGCTGGTAGTGGTCCTTTGCGTGCTGCATTGGAGCGCCGAGGGTGCGCAATTGAGCTGGGGCGAGCTGGCCAGCGGCCTGCCGCAGATCGGCGATTTTCTCGGCCGCTCGCTGCCGCCGGACTTGAGTATCCTCCCAAACCTCTGGCGTCCAGCACTGGAAACCCTGCAGATCGCGCTCTGGGGCACCCTGCTGGGGATTATAGGTGCCATCCCGCTGGGCTTGCTTGCCGCGCGCAACCTTCACGACAAGCGTTGGCTGTATCAGGGCACCCGGCAACTGCTCAACGTGATTCGTAGCATTAACGAACTGATCCTGGCGCTTGTATTCGTTTCCGCAGTAGGCCTAGGCCCGTTCCCTGGCGTGCTGGCCCTAGCCCTGCACGGCGTGGGCATGCTCGGTAAGTTCTTCGCGGAAAGTATCGAGGAAATCGACCAGGGCCCGATCGAGGCTTTGCAGGCAACGGGCGCTCGACCGCTGCAGGTGATTGTCTTCGGTGTATTACCGCAAGTTATAACTGCCTGGATTGCGGTGGTGCTGTACCGCTTCGAGGTCAACCTACGCTCGGCGACGGTGCTGGGCATGGTCGGCGCGGGCGGCCTCGGCTTTGAGCTGGTAAGCAGCCTGAAGCTGTTCAAGTACCAGGAAACCGCCACCTGTATTCTGCTGATTACTTTGATGGTGGTGCTCGCCGATCTGCTTTCCAGCCGCCTGCGCCAAGCCATCCAGGGCTCGGCCCGTCACTGATCCTTCCTGTTCCCGGCTTCGCTCACTGCGCCTTTCGTCTGCGCAGAGGGTGAGGCTTGCCCGGAGTAAACCAAATGCCAAGTGCTCCTGTTATCGGTCTGGCCGATGCCTACCTGCGATCAAACGATTGGAACGAAAGCTGTCAGCCGTTGAGCATGGCCGCACCCTCTAACAACAATAAGGAACTGCCCATGCCTGCCTGTTTCCATAATCCTGTCTCGACCGTCTTCGGCGCTGGCAGCTTGGCGCGCATCGCCGAGCTGTGCCCAGGCAAAGTCGTCTTGGTGACGTTTCCGGAAGCCGCCCAGCTGGGGCTGGTGGAGCGTGTACGCGGCCTGCTTGGTGAGCGCCTGGTGTGCGTCATAGACAATGTGCAACCAAACCCAGATGTGGCGTGGCTGCGCGATGTACACGAGCGGTTCTGGGCCGAACACGGTGACTGTGACAGCGTTTTCGCCCTCGGTGGTGGCAGTGCCATCGACACCGCCAAAGCGCTTATCGTCGGTACAGAATCCGGCAGTTTCAATGAACTTCTGGAGCTTCTGGCCAGTGGCAAACCATTCACTCCGGCGCGGCACAAGCCGCTGATTGCCGCGCCGACCACGGCAGGTACCGGCAGCGAGGTCACGCCCTGGGCCACGCTCTGGGACACCGCCCGGCAGAAGAAGTACTCCCTGCACCTGGCGTGCACTTGGCCGCAGGTGGCGCTGATCGACCCCGAGCTGATGCTCAGCGTGCCAGGTGGGGGCACGGTATCCACCGGGCTGGATGCGTTGTCACACGCCTTGGAAGCAATCTGGAATCACAACGCCAATCCCATCTCGGACACGTTTGCAGTCTCGGCCATCGAGGACATCCTCGACTGCCTCCCCCAGTTACAACAAGACCTGGGCAACCCCGAGCTGCGCGCTCGCATGGCCTTGGCTGCTCTCAAGGCCGGCATGGCGTTCTCTAACACCAAGACGGCACTGGCCCATTCCATCTCCTACGAAATGACCCTGCGCCATGGGCTGCCCCACGGCATCGCCTGCTCGTTCACCTTGCCGATGGTCCTTGGCTTGGCCTGGGGCCGTGACAGCGACCGGGACCGGACCTTGCAGAAAGTCTTTGGCCCTGATCTTGATGCCGCCCAGCAGCGCCTCCGGAGCTTCTTGCATCGCCTGGGCGTTCGTACTGAGTTTGAAGACTACGGCGTGACAGCCGCTGAAGCCGAAGCCATGATCGATGAAGCCATGCAGGGCGCGCGCGGACGCAATTTCATCGGCTCGCAGGCCGCCTGACGCACCACGCTTTTCCTCCAGCACCGAACAAGAGTGCCGATTCGTCGCGCCTCGTGGCCGACGGCAGCGAACAAAAAGGAAACCGTCATGAACCGTGCTGAATCCCTGTCTGGCTCAATCCCGACTGCAATGCCGTTTCGCCTGGCCCAGTGGCGCATGCTATTGGCTGCCATGTTCTGCTACTTGTTCTTCTACACCGGCCGCCAAACCTTCGGCTTTGCCATCCCTGGGATCCAGGCCGAGTATGGTTTCAGCAAGGAAACGCTGGGCTGGGCCTCTAGCGCCATGTTGTGGATGTACGCTATCGGGCAGGCCATCAACGGCAACTTAGCCGACAAATTCGGCGGCCGACGCATCATGAGCCTAGGTGCGGTGTTGTCCTGCGGTGCCAACTGGGTCACTAGCTTCGCTGGGGGAATGGTGAGCCTGGTGTTGCCGTGGGGCATCAACGGCTATTTCCAGTCCTTGGGTTGGGCACCGGGCAGCCGTCTGCTGTCGAACTGGTGGGGCGCTGCCGAACGCGGCAAGGTCTACGGCTTCTATGTGTTCGCCGCCGGTTGTGCTTCGGTGCTGTCGTACGTTACATCGGTAGTGGTGATCGACGTACTTCACCTGGAGTGGCGATGGATCTTCCGCCTACCGGTGCTGCTGATGTTGGCCGGTGGCATTGTCTTCTACCTGGTAGCTCGGGAACGGCCGCAAGACATGGGCTTCCCAGCATTGGAAGATACTGGCGTTGCCAGTGCCCAGGACCGGGACCGCGAAGCGACACAGGGCGAAGACGAAACCTCGCGGCAACGCTACTTTGCCGTGCTAAAGAACCCACGCCTGTTGGTGGCCGCTCTGTCCCTTGGATTCCAGAACGCCGCCCGCTACGGCCTGATTGTCTGGGTGCCGGTGCACTTCCTCGGTGCCAATTGGCAGAAGGGTGACAGCTTCATCGATCCTAAGTGGATCACCATCGCCCTGCCGGTGGGTATGGCGGTTGGGGCACTGAGCAATGGCTGGGTCTCTGACAAGCTATTCGGTAGCAAGCGCTACCTGGCGATCATGTTGTACATGGTCCTGGGCGCAGCCACTAGCCTGTGGATGTGGAGCCTGCCGGCGCACAGCGCAGTAGGCCTGCTTGCGTTGTTCTTGTGCGGATTCTTCGTCTATGGCCCGGCGTCGAGTTTCTGGGCGCTGTGTCCCGATCTTGTGGGCTCGCGCCGCGCCGGGACTGCCACTGGCATCATGAATTTCTCATCGTATCTGTTCGCCGGACTGGCCGAGCCGCTGATCGGACGTATGCTCGATACTACCGGCAACACGTCGCTGATCTTCATAGTGGTCACCACGGCATGTACTTGCAGCGCTTTGGTCGCGCTGTTCATCCGCCGTTGAGGACCGCTGCCATGATGACAGCTTGCTGCTGTACCCAGATCGAGAGATGCCATGTACCAGTACCACAAATGGTTGCGGTCCTTTCATGCCGTTGCCAGCACCGGCAGCTTTACTCAAGCGGCACAGTTGCTGAGCATCGGCCAACCGACCATCAGCGAGCAGGTGAGCGGGCTGGAGAAGCGTTTTTCGGTAGAGTTGTTCCATCGCCGCGGGCGCTTCATCGAGCTGAGCAAGGCCGGTCGCCAACTGTACGACATCACCCAGGGTCTGTTCGGCCAGGAGGACGAGGCCTTGCAACTGCTACAGAGCTTTCAGCAGCGCAAGCAAGGCATGCTTCGCATCGGTGCTGTGTCACCACCGATCGCCATGAGCCTGACCTACGAGCTGATGCAGCATTACCCGCAGATCGAGCTGGAAACCTCGTTCAGCAGCGAAGCTGGGACATTGGAGCGGCTGTACAGCTTCGACATCGATCTGGCGATACTTGCCTTGTCGGAATTCGACCATCGACTCAGCACGCGGCTCTATCGCGCCTGTCCGATTCTGGCGGTGGTGCGCGACGACCACCCCTGGGCTCAACAGGCCAGTGTGAGTGTCAAGGAAATTGCCAATCAGCCGGTGGTGCTGCGAGAACCGGCTTCGCGTACCCGGCAACTGGTGGAGGAAGGCTGCCGCCAGTACGGCGTGTCGCTGGAGTGCGCCATGCAATTGAACAGCCGCGAAGCCATTGTCCATGCCGTGGTGCACGGCATTGGCGTGGGGTTCGTCTCGGCAGTGGAGCATGCAGACCGCCCCGGAACGCGTTCGATCGCCTTCGCCGAGGATCCGTTCCATATCAGCTACTTCCTGTGCTGCCTGGCTATCCGTCGTAAGCGGCCCATCATCGCCGAACTGTTCGATTCGTTGACCAGCAACTGATTCAAGCGCTCATCGCCAGCTCGCGATTGCGCCGAGCGGGCCTCGCTCACCTGTTTTTTACTCAATGGAGCAATCTCATGAACTATCAGCAACCCAAACAACTGCAGGCAGTAATTCTCGATTGGGCCGGCACCATCGTGGATTTTGGGTCGTTCGCACCCACCCAGATCTTCGTCGAAGCCTTTGCCGAGTTCGGCGTGCAAGTTAGCCTGGAAGAAGCCCGCAGGCCAATGGGCATGGGTAAGTGGGACCATATCCGCACGCTGTGCGACCTGCCGGAGATCGCCGAGCGTTATCGACTGGCGTTCGGCCGCACGCCCACTGACAACGACGTGACCGCCATCTACGAACGCTTCATGCCGTTGCAGATCGAGAAAATTGCCGAGCACTCGGCGTTGATCCCAGGGGCTCTCGAGGTTATCGAGCAATTACGCCGCAAGCACCTCAAAATCGGCTCATGTTCCGGTTATCCGGCAGTGGTAATGGAAAAAGTGGTAGCGCTGGCCAAGTCTAAGGGCTACGTCGCAGATCATGTCGTCGCTACCGATGAAGTGCCTAACGGGCGCCCGTATCCTGCGCAATCCTTGGCCAACGTCATTGCCCTGGGGATTAGTGACGTAGCCGCATGTGTCAAGGTCGATGACACCTGGCCCGGTATCCTCGAGGGCCGCAGTGCTGGCATGTGGACGGTTGCATTGACTTGCTCAGGCAATGCGCTTGGCCTGACCTACGAACAGTACAAAGCACTGCCGGAGGAAGAGCTGGAGCAGGCGCGTAAACGCATTGGCCAAATGTTCGAAGGTGCACGACCGCACTACCTGATCGACACCATCGCCGAGTTGCCAGGAGTGATCGCCGATATCGAGGTGCGACTTGAACGAGGTGAGATGCCCCAGAGCGTCTGACGTTTTACTTTCTTGACAGCCGGTTTTCGGCACGGACGCCGAAGGCCCTTCTCTGGCACGGTATCAGCTAGCTGTGCATGATGGCGGATCGCTCCAGATTGGCTATGGTTAGCGCAGGCCAGCGAGGCTTCTGTTTGGCAATCAAGGGAGAGGGCATGAGCCTGGCAATTGCAGTATCAGGGTGGTGGCTGAAATCCAAGGGTTGCCAGCCATGATGGACCCGGCTGGCGAACAGCAATCACAGACCGAAGAGCAGGTTGTCAGCCCTCGCTTGAAGGTGCTCGACTTGCGTCTGCTGATTCTGGGCTTGGTTCTGCTGGCTGTACTGGCCACCTTGGCCAATGCCTTGGCCACCGCCTATCGGGTGCAGCGGGAAGCTCTGATTGAGCATGCCTTGCAATCGAACAGTGCCTACGCCGCCAAGCTTGCGTCAAGCATCGATGAGTTCATCCGCGCGGCACATAGCCATCTGCAATTCAGTGCCGAGCAACTGGGCCGCCACTGGGGCAACAGTGAAGTTTTCCATGCCGAGGTCCGACGCCTTCAGCAGCAGGATGCTGATTTCAACTCCATCGCCATCGTCGATACCACCTTAAAAGTGTTGGATGCATACCCGGACGCCCTACAGATCAACGGCTCCACCTTGCACTCCGAAGCGGTCAACCAGGCACTGGCAGCGCGCCAACCCTACGTCAGTTCGGCGTATGTATCGGCTGCGGGCAACTTGGTGGTATTCGTATCCGTACCGATATTCGATGCCAGCCATCGTTACGTCGGCATTATTGGCGGCTCCATTTATCTGAAGCAGGAAGGTGCGCTGCATACCCTGATCAGTCAGCACTTTTATCATGAAGGCACTTTCGCATTCGTCGCCGACCGCGATCGACAGCTGCTTTATCACCCGGAGAAGACGCGCATTGGCGAAAAACTCGGATGGAGCAAGACTGTCGACGCCGCATTGCTGGGCCAAAGCGGCGCCATGGCAGTACGCAACTACAAGGGCATCCCGATGTTGGCGGGTTATGCGCAAGTGTCAGGCTCCGGGTGGGCAGTCGTTGCCCAGCAGCCGCAAGAGGCCAGCTTGGCGCCACTGAGCACGTTGATGCGGAACATGATTCTAGGCATGGTGCCGGCTGCGATCATAGGCATCATATTGATCGGCGGTGGAGCGATGATGATCTCTCGCCCGTTACGTGAGCTTTCGAGGATTGCAGGGCAACTCGCTGCGCCGCGAACCACTGATAATCTGCAACGGCTCAACGCTTGGTATCGCGAGGCAGCAGCCATTCGCCAGGCGATGCTCACGGGCGTACAGTTGCTGCAGGCGAAGATGGGCCGACTGAACCGCCAGGCACTTACCGACCCGCTAACCGGATTAGCCAACCGCAGGGCAATGGATGAAGAATTGCGGGGGCTACAGCACGCTGGGCGGGCCTACTCGGTGTTGTCGGTAGACATCGATTACTTCAAGCGGGTAAATGACACCTTTGGTCATGACAACGGCGATTTAGCGATCAAGCAGGTGGCGCAGACGCTGATGGAGCAGTCCCGAACTGCAGACCTGGCCTGCAGGGCCGGGGGCGAGGAATTTCTGCTGATATTGCCCGACACAGGCCAAGATGCCGCAACCGTGATTGCGGAGAGGGTTCGTCAGGCTGTCGCGAACAGCGAGATTCCTGTCGTGGGCCATATTACTGTTTCGATCGGCGTAGCAAGTTGTGCTGGTGAGGCCATCGAATGCGAGGCAGTTCTGAAACAGGCGGATGAATGCCTTTACCGGGCAAAAGAAATGGGGCGAAACCGGGTGGAGTCCTTCATGGGTGTAACTGCCTGAAAAGTTCAGATGTCCGCATGCGCGAATATTCATCTCTTGGGCGGACGTCAGCTATGGGTCGAAAGCTGCCAGTCGCAAGTTACCGATTTCGACCCAGAGCGGCCGCTCGCCAGGGGCCCATTCGACCAAGAGCTGCCACTCAACTCGCCGTCAGTCCGTATTCACTAGCCCGAGCATTATCAAATTTTCAGCAGAGTTAATGGGGGATCTCAAGGCGGTTCCATGTGCTGCTTGATTGTTCACACAGCCTGGGAAGGGTCTACTACCGCGTCACTGAAGCGGCTTCACCAGCTCGGCGCCTTGGTTGCGTACATTGCCAATGGCTGTGCTCACTCGATACCACTCGAAGGCCTCGGCTGGCTCGCCCAGGTTGAGCGCCATCTGCTCGGCCTGTTCGCCCGGCGTCGCGGTTTTCATCCACTCACGCGCAAGGTCCGGGGCCAAAACCACTGGCCTGCGGTCGTGCACATCAACCATTCCGCCTTGGGCATCGGCCGTAATGATGACAAACCCATCATGCTCGCCGCCAGCGAACTGGCCGATGCTGGCGCAAAGGGAAGGGCGCCCGTCCCGGCGTCGGATGTAGTACGGCTGTTTCTTCGGTCCGCCTTCATCGACCCATTCATACCAGCCGTCGATCGGCGTTATGCCTCGGTGCGGCCAGATCGCCCGGAAGAAGGGGCCGTGTGCCACCTTTTCGACCCTGGCGTTGATCGGCGCAGCACGGTCGGTCGCCCAATGTGGCCGCCAGCCCCATCTCACCAGGTCCGCCCGCGGGCCTGCTTCATCCATTCGCAGCACTGCCACCAGCGTGGTCGGCGCGACGTTGTACCGGCCAAGTGGCTGGTCGCCGACGTTGTTCCGCCAGGCCTCTGGCAGGCTCAGGGTTTCGACAAAATCGTGTATGCCTCGGTACTGACTCAACCTTCCACACATGCGCGGCCCTCCTGCCTGAGCAAGCATAGTGCTTGGGTGTATCGCCGGTGTGGAGGAGGGCGACGGCATGCTGTACGCGCAGTCCTGGTGGTGAAGGGTTGAATGACCGCCCCACCTCCATTCAGCACGGCGCCAAGTCTGATTTTCCAGATGTTATAGGGTCGTTCGCGGGAACCCGAACAAAAATGCAGTACTTGCCACCCTCCATCGATTCAAAGGCCACCAGTTTTTCCACCAGCGCGGCGCTCAAAACCTTTCCAGCGTTAAGCAGCAACATGCCGTTGTCGGCGTTGAGGTTGCGCGCAAGCACCATTCCCGGCGCCAGGTCACGCGTGGTACACACCTGGACTTCAGGGTCCACCAAGGTGAGATCGCTGTGGAACGACGCGCAAACCTGGACGAAATCCTCCAGTAGTGCCGGGTCATACAATCGGCCGACGTACTTGCGCAGGTAGAGCAAGGCCTCGTCACTGTTCATCTGCCGTTCAAGAATCAAACCCCGTTGCAGCTCAACGAAGTCCACGGCCAGCTTGAGCAAGCGGGCGCCGAGCGGGATGGCTTCACCCTTGAGCCGGTCGGGGAAACCGCTGCCGTCCCAGTGCTCCTGGTGATGCAGGATCAGGCGCGCGGCATCTTTCATGGGCTCAAGGGTCATCAGCAGCGCTTCACTTTGGCGTGGATAGTCGCGATAGCGGTCGCGGTCGCTGTGCATCAGCTGGTCCGAAGGGGCAACGATCATGCTATCCGGCCAACTCAATTTGCCTATGTTGTACAGCGCCGCAGCCATGGCCAGATCGCGGCTTATCGCCTCGTCCAAGGCGTGGGCCCTACAGTAGCAACGCACCAGTTCGATGATCTGCCGATTGGTCTGCTTGGCTGGAGGCAGCCGCAGATTAGCCAACATCGAGAACACCTCAGTCCCGGTAACATAGCTGTGTTTAAGCTCTTCGTAGGCCAGATCGAGCATGTCAGCGGTCTGCTGCAGCTCCGCGGTACGGGCTGCAACGCGTTTCTCCAGGTCGTTATTGAGGCGCCTCAACTGGGCGTTCTGCCGACGCGCCAGCAGCTCCAGGCGTTGGCGCTCGCGTTCGGAATGCTGGTGCTCCAGGGCCTGGCGCAAGGTCATTAGCAATTCGTCGTCGTTCCAGGGCTTGCTGATGTAACGGTGGATCTGACCGTCATTGACGGCCTTGATGATTGCGCTCGGGTCGGCATAGCCGGTCAGCAAGATCCTGACGGTCGATGGGTGATGCTGATTGATCTGCGCCAACAAGGTGGCGCCGTCCATACCAGGCATGCGCGCATCGCTCATCACCAGGTCTACCGGGCCCTCGGCGATTTGCGCCAGTGCCTGTTCGCCGCTGGTCGCCAGCTTCACGTCATAGGGTTGGCCACGCAACAGCCGACGCAGACTGCTAAGGATCGACTCCTCATCGTCTACTAGCAACACGGTCGGCCGATAGGGTGAATTCGGGGGCTGTTGCACGTCCATGGCAGGCCTCACGTGGTCGATCGATGGAGGCACTCGAGCTCAACGAGCGCTTAGGTCAAAGGCTAGTTCACTTTTCCGCGACAGGTGTCGGGGCATGGTGTGGCGGGTGGCAGGCAAATTGTCTGGAAGGCATCTAACCTGACGGCAGGGCACCACCCATCTGTATATCCATCAGCCCAGGGAAAAAGGATTCTCCCGGATGTTCGCGCATACAACCTGTCGTTATCGTTCCGTTCTTCACCTGCAGCGCTTGCGACGTTGTCTGAGCCTGTGGGTGCTACTGGTCCTGAGTGCGGGCAGCGGGGCCGAGCCGCTGGACGAGCCGCTCAAGCCGCTGCCTCCGATACCCACGCTGGCACCCGAGCGTGTGGAACTGGGGCGCCAGTTGTTCAACGATCCACGGTTGTCGCTCAACAACACACTGTCCTGTGCCAGCTGTCACCGTCTGGACAAGTACGGGGCCGATGACCGGGCGTTTTCCATCGGTGCTGATGGCCAGCCGCTTGCGCTCAATACGCCAACGGTACTCAATGCCAGCCTTAATTTCCGACAGTTCTGGAATGGCCGGGTCGAGTCGCTCGAGGAGCAGGGGGATGCGGTGATCACCAGCGCTCACGAAATGGGTGGAGACTGGCGGGTGATCAAGCAGCGCATCGCCGCAGACGTGCGTTACCGTCAGGCGTTCAAGGATGCCTACCCGGACGCGGTGACAAAGGACAACATCCTCAGCGCGTTGGCCGATTACGAAAGGACGCTTCTTACCCCAGGCGCACGCTTCGATCGTTACCTGCAGGGCGATACCGAGGCGCTCACCCTGGAGGAAAAATACGGCTACCAGCGCTTCAAGGACTATGGCTGCATCGCCTGCCACCAAGGGGTCAATATTGGGGGCAACATGTTTCAGAAGTTTGGCGTGTTCGGCGACTACATCGCTGACCGCGGCAACCCCACCGAGGCGGACCAGGGCCGCTTCAACGTGACCGGAGAGGAGGCCGACCGGGGTGTGTTCAAAGTGCCGAGCCTGCGCAATGTGGCGATGACCGCGCCCTATTTTCACGATGGCTCGGCGCCTACGCTGGAGCGTGCGATCGACGTGATGTTCCAGTACCAGCTAGGACGAATCCCAAGCGATGAGGACCGCAGGCTCATCATGCTGTTCCTCAAAACCCTCACTGCTGAAAAGGCGGGTCAGCCATGAGGGTGATTTCTCGGCGCACAAGCCTGATTCTATTCAGTGGGTTGGTCCTTGTACTGGCGTCGATGCTGCTGTACTTGTACCTGAATTCCGGGTCAGAGCAGACCCAGACCTACAACGAATCCCGAGATCTCATCCGTCAGCTCAAGCAACAGGATGCTGTATGGGAAAACGAGGTGCTCAAGGCTCGGGTAGCCGTCTCCCATAACTACGATCCACTTGTGATCCCCCTTAAGGAGATGAAGCGGCTGTGGGCACGATTCGACAGCCGAGAAGCCGAGCAAGGGCGCGATGACTCAGACCAGTGGCGCGATGCCCATGACGGTTTTCTTTCTGCGTTCGGGGAAAAGGCTCGGCTCGTGGAGCAATTCAAGTCGCACAATGCCTTGTTACGAAATTCGTTGGCATTTCTACCCACAGCCGAGGACGGTATTCAGGCCCAGCTCAATACCATGCTGGCACCGAATCGGCAGGAGGTACAGGTATTCGTCACTGACACCTATGACCTCCTGCTAAGCGCCCTGGAGTTCGCACAGGTTACCTCTGTGGAAAGGGCTGCGGAGATAGAGGTGGGGTTAGGCAATTTGGCTGTTAACGCGGAGAACCTGCCCAAGGAATTCCAGACGCCCCTCAATCTGTTGAGCAATCACGTGGTGCTGATCCTGCGCGAGCAACCTGTCGTCAACCGCCTGCTCGAGCAGATCGAGGCGATTCCGGTTGCCGAACGCCTGGATACGATCACCAGCCTCCTGGACAGGGATCAACAACAGTTCGAAAAGATCAACCGTAAATACCATCTCTACACGCTATGGCTATCGGGCCTGCTGATGTTTTCGGTCATCTGCCTGGCTGCGCTGCTGGTGCGCAGCTTCGCCGAGGTGAGACGGGTCAACAACGCATTGCAGAGCGCCAATGACGTCCTGGAGCAGCGAGTCGAGGAACGCACCCTGGAACTCAGGAACGCTCAGAGCGAGCTGTTCAACGCCGCGCGCCAGGCTGGTATGGCGGAGATCGCCACCAATGTGTTGCACAACGTGGGCAATGTGCTCAACAGCGTGAACACATCCTCTGATCTCATCGCTCGAAGGTTGCGCAGCAGCAAAACCCAGGGCTTGGGCAAAGCCATGCAACTGTTCCGCGAGCATGCCACAGACATCGGTCGGTTTCTCGACGAGGATCCCAGAGGCCGGTTGCTTCCCGGCTACCTCAACCAGTTGACCGAGGCGATCGCCGATGAGCAGAAGGAGATGGTGATCGAGCTGGAACGAATGAACAAGAGCATCGACCACATCAAGGAAGTGGTGGCCACCCAGCAATCCTATGCCGGCGCTAAAAATGTGCCTGAGCCGCTGTCGGTGAACGACCTGGTCGAGGACGCGCTGCGCATGAACGCAGGCGCGTTGACCCGGCATCAGGTGAGGGTAGTGCGCGACTTCGCAGATCTGCCTCTGGTGATGGGCGACCGGCATCGGCTGTTGCTGATTCTGATCAACCTGATCAGCAACGCCAAATACGCCATGTCCGGCCCCGGCAGCGACCCGCGGACGATGATCCTCAGGACGCGCATCGTTGAGGGAGGCTTCCTGGAAATGAGCGTGCTGGACGAAGGCGAAGGCATTGCCCCTGAAAACCTGCAGAAGATCTTTGCCCATGGCTTCACCACGCGCAAGGACGGGCATGGCTTCGGCTTGCACAGTTGCGCCCTGGCCGCCCTCGAGATGAATGGTCACCTGACCGCACACAGCGACGGCCCTGGCTTGGGTGCTGTCTTTACCCTGAGGATCCCGCTGATCGCGGTGACGGAGCCTGCATGAGTGACATGACCAATCGCCGGATCCTGCTGATCGATGACATGCCGACAATCCACGAGGATTTTCGCAAGATCCTTGCCCCGGCCAAAGCGCAGAACTCTGAGCTGGACGAGATGGAAGGGTTGTTGTTCGGCGAGCAGGTCAAGAACGAACGACCGGTATTCGAACTCGATTCAGCCTATGGCGGTGAGGAAGGACTCGGCCTGCTGAAGCGTGCGCTGCAGGCCAGCAAGCCCTACGCGTTAGCCTTCGTCGACATGCGAATGCCAGGTGGATGGGATGGCGCTCAGACCATTGAGCACCTGTGGGAAGAGGACCCGCTGTTGCAGGTAGTCGTCTGCACTGCCTACTCGGACTATTCCTGGGATGAGTTGCTCGACCGGCTGCAGGCCCACGATCGCCTGCTGATCCTGAAAAAACCGTTCGACAATATCGAGGTCCAGCAAATGGCCAGCACCTTGCTGACCAAATGGGAAATGACCCAACGAGCCTCGCTGAAAATGCACCAGCTCGAACAGCGGGTAGAGCGCCGTACCCAGCAACTGACCCAAGCCAGCGAGGCGCTGCAGCAGGAGATCGAGGAGCGCAAGCAGCTGGAAAGCCAACTGGTGCAATCGGAGAAGCTCGCCTCGTTGGGGCAGATGGCCGCCGGCGTGGCGCACGAGATCAACAATCCGATCGGTTTCGTGTCCTCCAACCTGGGTACTTTGGGAGGGTATTTCCAGCAACTGGTGGCGATGCTCGACGCCTATCGCCAGGCCGAACGGATGCTCGGCGGAAGCGAAATCACGGGGTCTTTGCAAAGGCTTCGTGAGCAGACTGAACTGGAATTCCTCCTGGAAGACATCCCGATCCTCATCAAGGAGTCCAAGGACGGAATCGGTCGAGTGGCGCATATCGTCAAGGACCTCAAAGACTTCTCGCGCGTTGACAGCGCTCAGCAGTGGCAATTAGCCGATTTGCAGCAGGGCATTGACTCCACTCTGAACATCGTCGCGAGCGAACTGAAACATAAAGCTGACGTCGTAAAACGGTACCAGCCGTTACCCCCGGTCGAATGCCTGCCGTCGCAGATCAACCAAGTGATAATGAACCTTGTGCTCAATGCCGCCCAAGCCATGGGCCCTGAGCGGGGGACCATCACATTGGGCACTGTTCATCAAGGCACCTGGGTGTGCATCGAAGTTGCGGACACAGGCGCAGGGATAGCACCGGAGAACATCAGGAAAATCTTCGACCCTTTCTTCACCACCAAGCCCGTCGGCCAAGGAACCGGGCTAGGCCTGTCCCTTTCCTACGGCATTGTGAAGAAACACGGTGGCGAGATAACCGTATCAAGCCAGGTCGGAGTCGGCACAACGTTTCGTGTACAACTGCCGGTAAAGCAGAGCGCAACGCTGTGATAGCGCCCGTGTCATGCTGCTGACGGGTGGGTATACCGCAATCCAAAAAGGGCAGGGTGCGTGCCCCGGCGATCCAGCCAACACGTCAATGTTTTGCAGTGGCGAGTAGCCGATAGCGCGAGAAGGGCGTGCCGTCGATATCCACCTCTCCGTCAAGGCGAAACCCCAGGCGAAGAATACCTTTGATTCGTGTTCTGGTTGGTGGAAGCAACAGGGTGATCGACTCAAGCCCCATCTCCTGGAACGCGCGCCGTACGATCTCATCGAAAATCACCTTGCCAAGCCCCCAGTAGTCTGGATGAAGCACCAAGGCAAGATCAGCGTCACCGTCTTCCTGCTGCAGGCCACCCCAGCCGGCGAATTCTCCTTCAACGAAAAAAGCCCAGGGACCATAGCCATTCAGTGCCCATTGGGCCTCTTTTTGGGCGACCCACACCTTGCACTTGCTTTCGTCAAAGTCGGGACGACCCAAGGGCATTTGGCGTAAGACATCGGGATTGTTGTTGAGCGCGATGATGTCAGCGATGGAGGCGTCGCTGAGAGGTCGGAAATGCAGTTGCATGATGTGCCTTTCAAACCGCTTTAAACCTGATGTATAGCGCCCTGGCCGAACTGCACCAGGGCGGATCGATTCGTAGGCCGCCGACTGCACGGCCTGAGGTCCGCTTCTTACGCTAGACCACCGCGCCAAACAAGCGACCCACCAGAGCCGTGGCGCCCATGGCCAGCGCCCCCCAGACGGTCACCCGACAGGCGCCCGTCATGATGCTGGCCCCGCCAGTCTTGGCGGCAATAGCCCCCAATGACCCGAGAAATACCAATGACATGCCCGATATCCAAGGCACCACGCTGTGCTCCGGCGCGACGAACGTCACCGCCAGTGGCAAGGCGGCGCCCACCACGAAACTGGCGGCGGACGCCAGGGCGGCTTGCAAGGGTTTGGCGGCGAGGGTGGCGCTGATGCCCAGTTCGTCCCGCGCGTGGGCGCCCAGTGCGTCATGGGCCATCAGTTGATCGGCCACTTGATGCGCCAGTTCGGGTGCTACCCCGCGATGTATGTAGATGTTGGTGAGTTCGATGTGCTCAGCTTTCGGGTCGCTGGCCAGTTCTGCCCGTTCGCGGGACAAGTCCGCCCGTTCGGTATCGGCCTGGGAATGTACCGAAATGTACTCGCCGGCGGCCATGGACATGGCCCCGGCCATCAGCCCCGCCATTCCGGTGACCAGCAACGTGGCATGGCTGGCGTCGGCGGCCGCGACGCCTATCAGCAGGCTGGCGGTAGAGACAATGCCGTCGTTGGCACCCAGGACAGCGGCGCGCAGCCAGCCGATACGATCGCTTCTGTGTGCCTCGGTGTGTCTGTGCATGAATTTCACTGTTTAACGGGCTCCCTGTCATCAGGCGGTTCAAATTGCACGGGTGCCGAGCGCGCCTGCAGCCGGCGTCAGCGGGTTTCAATTTGCGCCTGCAACTGTCCGCCGACAATGGATATTTCTTTGAAGTGTTCGCCCTCGCGCAGCACGAACAGCGCGTCCATCCCGCGCTCCTGAGCCAGACGAGGGCCTTCGGTTTCGCCCAGGACCATCAGCGCCGTGGCCCAGGCATCGGCGAGCATGCACGAGGCCGCCACCACGGTGACGGCGGCGAGCGAGTTGTGCAGTGGCGCGCCGGTGGCCGGGTTCATGGTGTGAGCATAGGACTGACCGGCCACGTCGACCCACTGTCGGTAGTCCCCGGAGGTCGCGATTGAGGTATCGCTAAGTTCCATCACACCCATGACCTCACGCACGCCCCTTTTGGGCTTTTCCAGGGCCACGACCCAGCATTGTCCGTCAGGTTTGACGCCCCGGGCGCGCATTTCGCCATCGATACCGACCAGGTAGCGAGTGATACCTGAACCTTCCAGGCAACGGGCCAGTTCATCCACGCCAAAACCTTTGGCAATCCCACTCAAGTCAAGGTTCGCCGGCGCGCGCTTGCGCACCTGATTGCGTTGTGGCGCAACCTCCAATGCGGCGTCGGCTGAAAGCCAGGTGCGCGGCGCAATTGTGCCGATCCCCTGTGCTGTGACCTGCCGCGCCGCTGGGCCGAAGCCCCACGCGTTCACCAGGTCACCAACAGCGATGTCGAAGGCGCCGCCGGATTGCCGGCTGACGCGCAATGCAGCAGACAGCACCGTGGCCAGTTCGTCGGGTACCGACACCCATTGCTGCTCGGGGGCGGCATTGAGGCGGTTAAGGTCCGAGTCGGGTTTCCAGGTGGACATTTGCTGGTCCACCCGGGCCACGGCGCGGGCCAGTTGCTGGCCAATTTCGTCGGTATCAAGCCCGGCCCCGGCATAAAACAGGGCAGTGTAGCGGGTGCCCATGGTTTCGCCGTTCAGGCTGTAACGCTGCAACTCAGTAGACATCTTCACGGTAGCGTCCTTGTGCCTTGAGGGTCAGCACGCTGAGGTTGAGGGGCGCCAAGACTTCATCCAGGGCCTGCATCACGCCTTTGGCCATTTCGCGACTGCCACACACCAGTACTTGGGCACCTTTTTCAATCAGCCGGCGCAAGGCGAGGGCATCATTGATCAGCCGGTCTTGCACGTAGCTGCGCTCCGGGACCTGAGAAAAGGCGGCGTGCAATTGCGTAAGGCGGCGGTCCGACAAGAATTGGTTGAGTTCCGGTTCGTAGAGAAAGTCCGAAGCCGGGTTGCGCCCGCCCCAATACAAGTGCATCGGGTGTCGGGCCTTGTTGTTGCGGATAAAGCCGGCCAAGGGACCGATACCGGTACCGGCGCCGATCAGGATTACCGGGTGCGTGCCCGATGCCGGACGAAATTGCGGGTTGGGCTGAATGAAGGCGTCAATCTGCGCGCCAATGTCTAGACCGTGAAGAAACTCCGAGCACATGCCCCCGTTGTGTTTACGCACACAGATCTCCAGCACGCCGTCCTGGGAACCGCTGGCCAGCGAGTAGAAGCGCGGGATTGGGCTGCCCGGGGGCAGAATCCCGACCAGGTCGCCGGCCAGAAAGCTCGGCAGTCCGCCGCGCGCTTTGAAGCGCAGGACATGGGTCGGTGCATTTACCTGTTCGCCATAGGCAATCCGCTCTGTCAGCTCTAGTGAATGGGTACGCGGCCGCTGCGGGGTATGAACCAGCGCCAGCGCCTGCCCCAACACGTCGCCCAACGCGTGGCCCCAGCGCGCAAACTCCTGAGGGGACTGGCGGTTGACGGTTTCCAGCCCCAGCAATGGCGAGCCACCGGCCTGCAACATGGCGTCCTGCACTTGATGGGCGTACTGACAGAACTGCGCAAACTGACGGTCGCCCAGGCCCAGCACCGCAAAGGGTAGGCCGGGCTTGACGCCGGTTTTGGCCAGCCGCGCCAGGAACTGCGAAGCCGAGGCCGGCGCATCGCCGTCACCGTGGGTCGCGGTGAGGATGAACACCCGTTGGGCATTACGGTAATCGCCCAACCAGTCGTTCATCGCCGCGCTGTGCACCTGATGGCCGCTTTGGTGCAAGGCGTCATGCAAGGTTTTGGCAAAACCCCAGGTGCTGTTGTTTTCACTGCCCACCAGAATCACGCTGTCGGCAGCATGAGCAGGGCTGTTGTGGCGAAGGCGCGGGCCAGCCTTGCGGCGGCGCCACCATAACAGAACGCCGGTCACGCTCATCAACGGCACGCAGAGGGCGCAGAGCCCGAGCAACAGGCCCAGCCACCAGAGGCCTTCGCCAGTGTGCAACTGGTAGACCAATTCATAGAGGTTGAGCATCGGGTCGTGGGCTTGATAGGACAGCAAGGCGCCGCTGGCCTGATCCACGTAGCCGTCGCCCTGTGCTGTGCGCAGGGAGAACACATCGCGGGGGTTGCCGGGGCTCGGGTAGACCAGCTCGCGCAAGACGTTCAAGTTGGTGGCCTGCAAGGCCTGCAGCTTCGCCACCGGCAAGGCCGGACCGGCGCTGACGTGCGCAGGGAAGGCGGGTTCAGCTTGACTGCCGTCGGCGATAAAACCAAACGTGGTGGCGGACATGTAGGCCCCGCTCAGTGCCGATAACAACAGCCCGAGCAAGGCCAGTCGCCCGACTTCAGCATGCCAGCGCTGGCTGAAAGTGCCCCGCAGCGGCCGCAGCAGGTTGCGCCAGCCACCCAGGCGCCGGGCCAGCAACAGCGTGCCGGACAGTGACAGCGCCAGCATGAGCAGGGCACCAACACCCGATACGCCATGGCCCGGCGTGCCAAGGAACAGCGAGCGGTGCAGGTCTTTCACCCAGCGGGTGAACGCGGATGGCTCGTAAGGGGCGAGCCCTTGGCCGGTCAGTGGGTCGACCTTCTCCGCCCCGGCCTTGCCGTTCTGGTTGTAGTAGACGATCACCGTGCCGGACGCTGAGCGCTGGATCTGCTCCACCCCCGTAAAGTGGCTGGCAACGCGCCCGGCAAGTTGGCCGACGTTGAGTTGCCCGGCAGAAGTGGACGTATTGTGCAGACGTTCCAGCGCCGGCTCGACAGACAGGATCGCGCCGCTGATGGCCAATACCATGACCAACAGGGCGGCGATCAGGCCAGGAAGGGAATGGAACTGACGAAGCATGTTCAGCCTCCGGAGGTGGCGGGTGCTACAGATCGTAAGTAAAGGCGTCGACGTAGGTACTGCCCGTCGCGGGCTTGCCTGCACCCTTGGATGTCAGCGGCACGCTGACATCGCCGCGGGCGTCGCGTTTGTCCTCGACGGCGCTGTCGATGCGGATCTGATACCCGGCATCAATCAGGGTGTCCGCCAGTTCTACGCTGACTTTCAGCGTGCGCCCACTGCCGACGCTGGCGCCGCTGACCCCGTCGAACTCGCTCGGTTTCATCCCGCTGCCACGGGCCCAGTCGGCCAGGTGCTTGTAATATTTGGCCTTCTTGCCGGCCACCCAGAGGGTTTTCTGGTACTGGCCATTGGCGTCGGTGACGTAGATCGCCAGGTAGGCATCATTGCCGCTGTAGTCCTTGAGCTGCGTGGTCAAGGTCACTTCACGGGCCTGGGCCAGCGCCGGCAGGGTAATGGCGCCGATGAGGCAGGTTGCTGCGATGATCTTTTTCATGAGCGTGTCCTCTTGATCGTTAGGTCGAGAGCCTGGACCTGCCGGCTGACAGCAACCTGAACGGCAGGAAAATTCATAGACAGGTGAGTTGTCATTCGGCGAGCGGGCTGCCGAGATAGTCCCTGGCATCGCCGTCATTGCGGAAATGGACCTCGAGTGTCCTCAGGTGCAGCGATGCCGGGGAGTAGCTGGCTTCGATGTCATTGCCTTTGCGGTCCTGGCCCTTGAGTTCGTAACAGCCATCGTCGACCTTGATGCGCTGCACGCGCCAGCCGTATTGCCGCTCTACCTGCTGACGCAGGGTTTCACGAGGTTGCCAGTCGCTTACCGGGTCGCTGCAGTCGTCACCGGCCAGGGCGTAACCGCTGAGCAGCAAGCCCATCAGCGTGGTATTGGCAATAAAACCTGATTTCATGACTTGTCTCCTGTCGAGGGCGGCGTCTGTGGCATAACCTAAAGGGCCTTCCTGACAGCCAGCTGAATTTTCAGATTCACGTCAGGCAAGGCGATTAAGGTGCTGCAAGACAACCATCACAGGAGGTGTCAGATGCGGGTTCTACTGGTCGAGGACGCTCCAGGACTGGGTGAAGCGGTGCGCGAGCAGATTGCCGATGATGGCCACGCCGTCGATTGGGTACAGCGCTTGGACCACGCGCGCAACAGCGTCCGCAGCACGCCTTACGACTTGATCTTGCTGGACCTGATGCTCCCGGACGGGCGCGGGTTGGATTTTCTGCGTCAACAACGCTCGGCAGGAGACGTGACCCCGGTGATTATCCTGACCGCCCAGGATCAGATTTCCGATCGTATCGCCGGCCTCAACGCCGGTGCCGATGACTACCTGGTCAAACCGTTCGACCTGTTTGAACTCTCGGCCCGCGTGGCAGCGGTGGGGCGGCGTTATAGCGGCAATCCCAATCCACAGATCAGACTCGGTGATTTGCAGGTCGACATGAGTGCCCGCACGGTGCAACGGGGCAGTGCCACGGTGGACCTCACGGCGCGGGAGTGGGCGCTGTTCGAGGCGTTTGTGCAACGCCCCGGCGCGCTACTGTCCAAGTCACAGCTCGAAGAGCGGCTGTATGCTTTTGGCGCCGAAATCGAGAGCAATACCATCGAGGTATACATCAGCCGTCTGCGTAAAAAACTCGGACGCGAGCTGATCGAAACCGTGCGAGGCATGGGCTACCGGTTAATGTCCGCATGAAGCCTTCTTCGAGCCTGCAAATACGTCTCGGTCTAGGGCTGACGCTTGGTATGACTTTACTCTGGCTGGTGGCGACAGTGGGTGCCTGGCTAGTGGTGCGGCATGAGTTGAACGAAGCGTTCGATAGCGCGTTGGAAGAAACTGCACAACGCATTCTGCCCTTGGCCGTGCTGGAAATCAGCAACCGGGAAGAGTCCAGCACAGCCCAACACGTCGCGACACTGAAGATGCACAAGGAATACCTGACTTACCTGGTGCGCGATGCCAAGGGCAAGATTCTGATGCAATCTCACGACGCCAACCCGCAGATTTTCAACCGACAACCAACTGAAGGCTTCTCCACTTCTGAAAAGTACCGATTGTATGGCGCTAGCGCATTGCGTCAGACGCTGTTCATCGAGGCGGCCGAACCGCTTGGTCATCGTCGTGAAGCCGCGCGGGAGGCCTTGTTTGCGTTGTTGGTGCCGCTCATGGTGTTGATTCCTGTCAGCCTGGTGGGCACCTGGTTATTGGTGCGTTTCAGCCTGCGCAGCGTGCTGGCTTACCGTCGTGCCATTGAAGCGCGCGGTGTGGGTGACCTGTCTCCGATCAAGGTGGAGCACCTGCCTGCAGAAATCGATCCGTTGGCTGAGGCGGTCAATCACCTGCTGGAGCGCTTACGCAACGCCCTTGAGGCCGAGCGCAGCTTTACCGCCAACAGCGCCCACGAACTACGCACACCATTGGCCTCGACCCTGGCGCAGATCCAGCGGTTACACCACGAAGCGCCGGAGGGGCCGCTGCGAGTACGTGCACAGAAGATCGAACACGCGTTGCACGAGCTTTCAAGGCTTTCAGAAAAGCTCATGCAGTTGGCCAAAGCCGAGGGCGGCGGGCTGTTGTCCGAAACGCCACAAGACCTGATCCCGTTGCTTGCCCATGGCGTGGACGAGTGGAACCAACGCAGCGGGCAGCGCATTGATTTGCAATTACCAAGCCAGACCAGCGTGTATTCGATCATTGACCCGGACGCCTTTGGCATCCTGCTGCGCAACCTGATTGAGAATGCGCTGAAGTATGGTGCAACGGACCAACCGGTCGAAGTCAGCCTCACCGAGCAGGCACAGTTGCGGGTAGTCAATAGCGGCCCGGCGGTGCCGCAGTCTGTATTAGAGCACCTGACCGAGCGTTTTGTGCGCGGTCACAGTGAGATCAGTGGTTCGGGGCTGGGCTTGGCGATTGCCAAAACCATCGTGCAGGGAGTAAACGCGCGAATGAAATTGGTCTCCCCGGCAACAGGTCGACAGGATGGGTTTGAAGTCTGCATCTGGTTACCGCTTGCCCCATCATGAAAGTCCATGAGGCTCGCTATCAGGCGCTCAGCACTCGTTTCAACACTTCGTAAATCCTGGCATCAGCCGATTGGGCAACGTTGAAACGGATGAAATCACCCGCAGTCATGGACTGGCTAAACGCATTTCCGGGCGCCAGCACTACACCTTCATTCAAGCAAGCCCGGGCCAGCGTGGCTGCATCCGTGCCTTGAGGGAGTTGGCACCAGACATACATGCCTGACTGGGGCGTTATCCAGGGCTTGATACCAACGGCCCTTAGTTTCGCTACCGTTCTCTCCATGGCCTCGGCCAGCCTGAGGCGAACGCTTTCCATGTGTTTGCGGTACCCGCTATCGGTAATCGCTAGATGGATGATGTCCGCGGCCAGGCGGCCACCCCCGAATGTAGTCGCAATCTTGAGATCGACCAGGCTCTGGATCCAGTCACTGCGAGCCGCGATGTAGCCGCATCGAATCGACGCGGAGATGGTTTTGGAAAAGCTGCCTATCTGGATGACACGAGAGAGGCCATCGAAGGCAGACAGCCGTGGCGCTGGTGCATTCTCGAAATCCCCGAAGATGTCGTCCTCTACAATCACCATGCTGGAGTTGTCGGCCAGCTTCAGCAGCCTGTGCGCCGTGACCGGAGACAGGGTGGCGCCGGTTGGGTTATGGATGCCTGCATTTGTTATGTACAACCGGGGAGCATGCGCTAGCAGGGCAGCGCCAAAAGCATCGATGTCCGGACCCGTCGCTGTATAGGGTACGCCTACGATGTTGACCCTGTGTGCTTTGAGCAGTGCGTGAAAATTGAAATAGCAGGGATCGTCGACCAGCACGGTGTCCCCCGGCTCCAGCAGAAAGCGGCAGATCAGGTCGATGGCGTGGGTGCCGGACTCCGTGAGCATGATCTGCTCAAGAGGGGCTTCGATCCCGATGCCTGTCAGCCTTCTTGACAAGAATTGCCTGAGTGGCAGATGCCCAAGCGGTGAGGCGTACTCAGTCAGTTTCAGCGTGTCAGAACGGGCAACGGTTCGAAGCGCTTTCCGCAAGCCCGCTTCGAACATCCAGGAAGGAGGTAGCCACCCGCACCCCGGTTTCAACGCATCGCTAGCGGTTTCAAGCGACTGGCGGGAGATCCACAGTGGGTCCACTTCACGATCAAGCCTGGGGCCGAGTTCGGTGAGTACCAAGGGCGCCACTGGTCCGGCTACGTAAAAGCCGGAGCCAGGGCGAGAATTGAGTACACCCTCTGCCATCAACCTTTCATAGGCCTCAAGAACCGTAGAAACCGACACTTGCATGGTCTGCGCCATAGCGCGGACCGAGGGAATTCTCGCGCCTGGTGTGTAGGTTCGAGAGGCGATCCGCGACTGGATTTCACCCATGACTGTTCGAATTCGCGTTCCGTCCCGTTTCATCGCACCCTCAACTGTGCTGGAGTTATATGCATAACAGTTTGGTTTAAGTGTATTGGATTGTACATGGCCTGGGTGAGCCTGTCGGTGATGTACTGAGCCTTGGCTTATCGAGGACTTACCGATGGAAAAATCAGCAAGCGGGTGGATCAACGGCTTCATAGGCGTCGCCATCTTTGCGGGTTCGTTGCCGGCAACCCGAGTGGCAGTGGCCGACTTCGAACCGACGTTCCTCACCTGTGCGCGAGCAACCATTGCCGCCATGCTGGGCGCGCTTTTTCTGATCGTGCTACGCCAGCCTCGACCCAAACGTGAGGACTTGTCGCCCTTGGCTGTAACAGCGCTCGGCGTTGTTATCGGTTTCCCGCTACTGACAGCATTTGCCCTTCAGCACATCAGCTCTGCTCACTCCATTGTCTTTGTCGGGCTCCTGCCATTGTGTACCGCAGGCTTTGCCGTTCTGCGGGGCGGTGAACGACCTCGGCCATTGTTCTGGCTGTTCTCGTTGACAGGTGCCGGGTTGGTCGCTGGCTATGCCTTGATGAACGGAGGTGAGGCATCGGCGGTGGGCGATCTGCTGATGTTGGCTGCGGTTGTGGTCTGTGGGTTGGGCTATGCCGAAGGAGCGCGCCTCTCGCGGACATTGGGTGGTTGGCAGGTGATCAGCTGGGCGTTGCTGGTAGCGTTGCCGTTCATGCTGCTGCTGACGGTGGTCAATCTTCCAGCCCCTGATGACTTTGCCAGGGTAAGTGCCCCTGCGTGGTTCAGCTTTGGCTACGTTTCACTGTTCAGCATGCTGATCGGGTTTGTGTTCTGGTATCGAGGGCTCGTCCAGGGGGGGATTGCGGCAGTGGGCCAATTGCAACTCTTTCAGCCGTTCATGGGGCTTGGGCTGGCAGCGTTGCTTCTGCACGAGCATGTCAGCTGGACGATGCTTCTCGTGACGCTGGGTGCTGTCATCTGTGTTTATGGGGCCAGGAAATATGCCTAAGCACAGCGTCATGCCCAGTCAAACAGTTAGGTATAGCCCCCGCCGTCTGACCCCGGGCTGAGTTGCACAAAACACCTGATCCTTTATGTAAAAGGATCAGGTTAAACCTGACTTACAGGCCCAGTTCAGTCAGCCCTGGGTGATCATTCGGACGGCGACCCAGTGGCCAGTGGAACTTGCGCTCGCTTTCCTTGATGGGCATGTCGTTGATGCAGGCGAAACGGCGGTGCATCAAGCCATCGGCTTCAAATTCCCAGTTTTCGTTGCCGTAGGAGCGGAACCAGTTGCCCGAATCGTCGTGCCACTCGTAGGCGTAACGGACCGCGATGCGGTTGTCGGTGAAGGCCCAGAGCTCTTTGATCAAGCGGTAGTCCAGTTCTTTCTTCCACTTGCGAGTGAGGAAGTCCCGAGCTTCTTCACGGTTGTTTGCAAACTCGGCACGGTTACGCCATTGGGTGTCCACCGTATAGGCCAGGGCAATCTTTTCGGGTTCGCGGGTATTCCAACCATCCTCAGCGAGTCGGACCTTTTCAATCGCCGATTCGCGAGTGAAAGGAGGAAGTGGCGGACGAGCGTGTTCGTTGGACATGGTGGTGCCTCCAATCTTTTGGATGGTTCAGTTGAGTGGGTATTTCTTTAACTTTAAGCGCTTGCGCGCTGCACGTCCTTGAGCAAGACCTTTGTGATTTCTCGTGCACTGTCGAGCGCGGTGTGATCACCCATGACGTGGGCCACGGTTATCGTGCCCTCTATAATCAAAAGAAGTTGCTTGGCCAAGCCAGTCGGATCGTTAACACCTAATTCGCTGGTCAGTTCTAGCGTATAGTCCAGCAGCTTTTGTTTATGCAGTTTTGCGATCTGTCGAACAGGATCGTCTGCGTCACCCACCTCTCCGGCTGTGTTGATAAAAGCACATCCGCGAAAACCGTCTGACTCGAACCAGCTTTTGAGGGCATCAAAAATGCCAAGGATGCGTGCTTCTGGCGTTTGTGCTTTTTCGCATTCACTTCTGAACCACGTCATCCAACGTATATCGCGGGCATTGAGTGCCGCTGCTGCTACGTCGTCTTTATTCGCAAAATAGCGATAAATACTTTTACGGGCGACGCCCGAGGTCTTTACCAACAGGTCCATGCCCGTGGCGTGAATCCCGTTTTCGTAAATAAGCTTCTCGGCAGTCGCCAGGATTTTTTCGCGTGTGTCAGTCATTGGCTTATCCATGTAGCCAGAGTAGAACGATCGTTCTCCCTGGTCAAGCATCTCTTTAAATTGTTCGATTGCGCGTGAGCGGGGCGCCGGCATGCGTTCGATCAGGGTGGCTGGCTTCTCGGTTGCTCAGTCGCGCTCCAGTTCGGCAAAGCGGCTGGACAACCAGGCGTGCAGCTGCCTCACCGCAGGCGACAACTGCTTGCGGTGCGGGCACACCAGGCTCAGTGGCATGGCCGGCCCGGGGTGATCCTGCAAGAGCACGACAAGTCTTCCCGCCAGCACATCGTCGCTCACATCCAGCCACGATTTGTAGGTTATCCCTTCGCCGCCCACGGCCCAGCGCCGGGCAATATCGGCGTCGTCGCAGAGCAGGGCGCCACGCACTTGAACGGTCTGCGTTCCCAGTTGCCACTTGTCGTAGACCCGGCCCTGTTGCATGTACAGCAGGCACTGGTGTTCGAGCAGATCTTCGGGGGCTTGCACGGTGCCTTGCCGCGCCAGGTACTCGGGCGAGGCCACCAGTACCTTGCGGTTCCAAGGTGCCAGTGGCAGGGCTACATAGTTGGCGTCGGCGTTCAGGCCATAGCGGATGGCGATATCCACCGGATCGCGGAACAGATCGGCGATCTGGTCGGAGAGAAAGAAGCGCAGGTTCAACTGTGGATGCTCTCGGCGAAACGCCGTGAGCCAGGGCAGCAGCACGTTGCGCCCCAGATCGGAGGGCGCGGCCACCTGCAACGTTCCGCTGAGCTGGGCGCTTTCCTGACGCAGGTTGTCGCGCCCGTGCCTGAGGGCTTCCAGGGCGATCAGGGCCGAGGGCAG
The DNA here is from genome assembly GCF_017875935.1 of Pseudomonas sp. BP6. Taxonomy (NCBI): domain Bacteria; kingdom Pseudomonadati; phylum Pseudomonadota; class Gammaproteobacteria; order Pseudomonadales; family Pseudomonadaceae; genus Pseudomonas; species Pseudomonas sp. BP6. The sequence goes on along the minus strand of NZ_JAGINI010000001.1, from coordinate 2,581,389 downwards.
GTACTGCTCGCCTTCGGCTGTGAGGCGCAAGCTGCGCGTGGTGCGGGCAAACAATCGCACATCCAGCTCACGCTCCAGGCGTTTGACTGCTTCGGCCGCCTGGCCGGGTAGCAGGTCGGCCTCGTGGGCCGCCGCGGTAAAGCTGCCCAGCGCGGCGCTGCGAACGAAGATGCCCAGGTCGTCGAGACGGATCATTATCACTCCTGCAATGAAAGTGTTGACGGGCAGGGCCCGTTTTTCCCGGACGCCTGGCACGCCAGACTCAATGCCAAATCAAACCACATTCAGCAGTGAGTGCCTATGAAAGCGATCAGTTTCATCCACAAAGGTTTGCCTATCGAAGACCCTGCGTCTCTTCAAGACATCTTCATGCCCAAGCCCAGCCCTGGGCCCAGGGACCTTCTGGTCGAGGTCAACGCCGTGTCGGTCAACCCCGTCGACACCAAGGTGCGCGCCAACACTTTCACGCGTGAGCCAAAAATACTCGGCTGGGACGCGGCCGGTATCGTCCGCGAAGTCGGGTCCCAGGTGACCCTGTTCAAGCCCGGAGACCAGGTGTACTACGCCGGCTCCATCGCCAGGCCCGGCAGCTACAGCGAATATCACCTGGTTGACGAACGTATCGTCGGGCATCAACCGCGTAGCCTGGGTGCAGCACAGGCAGCCGCGCTGCCGCTGACGGCCATCACCGCCTGGGAACTGCTGTTCGATCGCCTGGGTATCGTGGAGGGCGGCGGGGAGGGCGATGCCCTGCTGATCGTTGGCGCTGCCGGCGGCGTCGGTTCGATGCTGGTGCAGTTGGCCCGGCAGCTGACCCGCCTGACGGTTATCGGCACGGCCTCCCGCGCCGAGACCAGCAACTGGGTACGCGAACTGGGCGCCCATCACGTCATCGATCACAGTGCGCCGCTGCAAGGGCAGCTGCAGGCCCTGGGGATCGAGTCAGTCAGCCATGTCGCCAGCCTCACCCATACTGATCAGCACTTTGCGCAACTGGTTGAAGTGCTGCGACCACAAGGTCGCCTGGGCGTGATCGACGACCCGCAGACCCTGGACGTCATGCCGCTCAAGCGCAAGTCGCTGTCGCTGCACTGGGAGCTGATGTTTACCCGCTCGCTTTACGAAACCGACGACATGGTGCGCCAGCACGAACTGCTCGAGCGCGTGGCCGGGCTGATCGATCAAGGCATCCTGCGTACCACCTTGGGCGAGCATTTCGGCGCCATCAATGCCGCCAACATGCGCCGTGCCCATGCGCTGGTCGAGAGTGGCAAGGCGCGCGGCAAGATCGTCCTGGAAGGCTTCTGAAACCTGTTTGACAGACAACGGCGGACCGGTCGATCCGGTCTGCCATGAGCATGCATGCTTGAACGAACCGTGTTTCTCCGCGCCGCGCACATGCCCGGGGCTACGCCCGGTGAAACTCATGCACACATTGAAGCAGGCAATACCGTGCCTGCTCTTTGCAACTGACCAGGAGCTTGATGTGAACCGACAAGATTACCCCCTCGTTTCCCTCGCCATCCTCAAGGCCAAACCAGGCCAGGCACCAACGCTCAAAGCGGCCTTGCTGGCGTTGATCGAACCGACTCGGGCGGAGCCCGGTAACCGCGACTACATGCTGTTCGAACGTAGCGACGAGCCTGGGACGTTCTACATGCGCGAAGCGTTCGACCACCAGCAGGCCCTGGACGCGCACCTGACCACCGCTCACTTCCAGCGGTTTGCCGAGCAGGCCGAACAGTTGTTGGCGGAGCCCTTGCAACTGATCTTCCTTGACCCGGTGTCATCTGCCGTTGCGCCCTGTCCCTGAGGCAGGCCAGGCAATGCGACCCGCCCTGGGGCACTGTTACCTCGACCGATGTGGATGGCTGTTCTCGAGGACGTTGGCGCCAGTTTGCGAGTGGGTCGCCATTTCACTTTCAAGGACGCCGCTGAACTTTGGTTGCCGGCTGCTTGATGCTGGGTTCCTCTGAGCGTACAGCGCGGTGTTCAAAAAGACTTATCAGGGTGCCTGTAATTGCAATCAGCGCCAGCATAAATAATCCGATGTCTGAATTTTCCATGGTCTCGTCCTGCGGGTTGATGGGTACACGTTGACACTATTTATTGGCACGGCGGGTCATGCCATACGCCGTAAAGCCACGGCCATGGCTCCGCCAAGTACCGCCATGGCCAGCAGCAGCGCGGGGAACGTCAACCACCAAGGCAGGCCGGCGGTCATCATGCTGAACTCCGACATGCCGCCGATGCTGGCGAGCAGGTTCAACGGCAGGAACACCACATTGATCATGGTCAGGTTGCGCAGCGCGTGGTTCATGCCGTTGTTGGCCAGGTTGCCGCGGGCCTCGATCAGGTTGGTAAAGACCTGGGCATGGATCTTCGCCTGCTGGTAGCTTTGCTCGTTTTCGATGATCAGGTCATTCAGCACTTCCAGTTGCTCGGGCCCGAAGCCGTGTTTCTGGCCATGGCTGCGCAGCAGGGCTAGCACGGCGCCATTGCTTTGAATGGCGTTGACGTAATACACCAGGCTTTCGCTCAGGCTGTACATCTGCACCAGGTGCTGGTTGTCCATGGACCGATCGAACTGCAGCTGGATTTCGCGGGCCACCTGCTTTACCACCCGCAGGTGGCCCAGGTAGTGATGCACGCTCTCAGCCAGCATCGCCATCAGCACATCCAGCGGGGTGCTCATGCCGGCCTGCCGGTCTACCCCGGCGAGTAGCGAGTTGGCGGCGCAGATCACCACCAGGCGCTTTTCGCTGAGTACAACGCCGAATGACGAGACATTGAATACCCGGCCATCAAAGCTTTCCGGGCGCTTCCAGATCAGGAACAGGTGATCGGGCTTGATCTCGATACGCGCCACTTCATCCGGGTCCAGGGAGGACTCCAGCGACTGGGCACTGACCCCCAGGCACTCGCACAACCGGGATTGCTCCGCTGCGTCCGGCGCGACACACAACCAGACGCTGGCTCGTTCCTCGGGGGCTTCAAGAAGCGCACCGTCTACGGCGAGGTAGTATTCGATCATCGTTTACCAGGCCTGGCCGAGGTGTTTACGTTCAAGCCGCTGCACGAAAGCCTGCAGCACTCGCTGGTAAAGCGCGTTACCCAGCACGGCGTCTTCGGTGCCGGCATCGAGGTTGGGGTTGTCGTTGACTTCGATCACCAGTACGCGGTCGCCGGTCTGCTTCAGGTCCACACCGTACAGCCCTTGCCCGATCAGCCTGGCAGTGTCGACGGCCAGCTTTACGACTTCGGGCGGTGCCTGTTCCACCGGGACCGCGCGGCACAGGCCGTTGACTTCGCCGGCCTGGGCCTTGTGGTTGTAGATCTGCCAGTGGCCCTTGGACATGAAGTACTGGCAGGCGTACAGCGCCTCACCGTTGAGTACGCCGATACGCCAGTCGTATTCGGTGTAGCAGTACTCCTGGGCCAGCAACAGTACCGAGTGTTCGAACAACTCCTGTGCCGCCGAGGCCAGTGCCTGGGCGTCGGCGACCTTGATCACGCCTTTCGAAAAGCAGCCGTCGGGAATCTTCAACACCAGCGGAAAACCGAGGCGCCGGCCCACAAGTTCGAGTTCCTGCGGGCGGTCCTTGTACAGGATCTCCGTGGCCGGTGCGCCGAGGTTGTGGCGTTTGAGCAGATCGGCGAGATACACCTTGTTGGTGCAGCGCAGGATGGAGGAGGGGTCGTCGATCACCACCAGGCCTTCGCTTTCGGCCTTTTTGGCAAAACGGTAGGTATGGTCGTCCACCCGCGTGGTCTCCCGAATGAACAAGGCGTCAAATTCGGCCAGGCGTGCATAGTCCTTCTTTTCGATCAGCTCTACATCGATGCCCAGCTGTTTACCGTTCTCGATGAATTGCTCCAGCGCCTCAGGATTGGACGGTGGCAGCGCCTCGGCCGGGTCATGCAGAATCGCCAGGTCGAACCGGGCCAGGCGTTTGGAGGCGGGCTGGCGCCACGTCCGGCGGTTGAAGGCATCCAGCGCGTTGGCAAACAAGTACTGCTGCTCATCCCGCAGTTTGTGCAGCGCGCCGGCCTTGATCCCGTCGATCTGCCAGGTATCACGCCTGCGAAACTCCACCAGCAAGACAGGGCAGGGGAACGACTCGAACAGCTGCCGACCGATATCCTGAAGGGGTTCAATGGCGGTCCGCCCGAAATACAAGGTGAGGGTGAAGGCCTCGGTGCTGCCATAGGGGTGATCGGCCAGGGCTCGCTCCAGCGTGCGTTCCAGGTCATCCAGCCCCACGCCATAGAGCGCCTTGCGGGTAAGCTCGCTGATGGTTCGCACCGACGGGAACACCTTGTGGCCCCGTGCCTCGGCGAGCAGCGAGCAGTAGTAGCCTTGCCCCAGATACTTGTAGCTGCGGCACAGGTTGATTACCTGCGTACGCCTCGCAACGTCGTCGCTGTGTTCAAAGTAATCCTGGGCCAGCATCAGGCTCTCGCTGGGAAAGTAGCTGGCCCAGTCTTCCTTGCGCTCCACCACGATCAACAAGCGGTTACCGGCGCTCCGCTTACTGGGTGGCTCCTCGGAGAGGGTTATTGTGGAAACTTCGGTTTTGGCCAATACTTCGGCCACGTTGGCTTGCACCGCTGACATGAGTATTCGATCCCTGTTGAAGAAGACGCCCCTTCAATAAATCACGGGTTTCCCGACCTGTCCCGGTTCGTTACTCAAACATTACGGTGTTGCCATGGCTTTTGATTTTCGCTTTGCATCGGTGGCCGATATCGATGCGCTGGTTGCCCTGGAGCAGGACTGTTTCACCCTCGACCGCCTGAGCCCGCGTAATTTCAACTGGATGGTGCGACGCGCCAATGCCTGCCTTATTGTCGCTGAACAACAGGGGCATCTGGCCGGCTATGCGCTGCTGCTGTTCCATCGCGGCACGTCACTTGCCCGTCTGTATTCAATTGCCGTAAGCCCGGCCTGGCGCGGCCATGGGTTGGGCCAGCAGTTGCTGGAGCAGGCCCAGGCAAGTGCGCTAGAGCGTAATTGCGCATGGCTGCGCCTGGAGGTGCGCGCGGACAACCCTGCGGCCATCAGCTTGTACGAAAGCAATGGCTATCAACGCTTCGCTGTGGTTGAGAACTACTACGAAGACCACAGCCAGGCGCTGCGTTTCGAGAAGCGTATCCTGCGCAGTGCTCCGCCCCCTGCACGGCAAGTGCCGTACTACGCGCAAACGACCGAGTTCACCTGCGGAGCGGCCTGCCTTTTGATGGCCATGGCTGCGGTCGAACGGGGGCGGGCCATGCACCGCAGCGAGGAAATTCAACTGTGGCGAGAAGCGACCACCATCTTCATGACGGCAGGGCACGGCGGCTGTAGCCCGCAGGGGCTTGCACTGGCGGCCTGGCGCCGCGGGTTCGAGGTGTGCATGGTGGTCAGTCAGCCTGGATCGCTGTTCCTCGATGGGGTGCGCAGCGCGCAGAAAAAAGACGTAATGCAATTGGTCGAGGACGGCTTTGCCGGGGCGTTGGCCGAAACCGACGTGCATCAGGTGCTGGCGCCCGGCCTTGATGTGCGGTCAGCGTTGCATGACGGGTTCAGGCCGGTGGTGCTGATTAGCAGCTACCGTTTCACTCGTCTGAAAGCTCCGCACTGGATCTTGGTCACGGGTTGCGATGACGAATTCGTGTACCTGCATGATCCTGATGTGGATCACAGCCGCCAAAAACGCATCCTGGACTGCCAGCATCTGCCAGTAAGCCATGCCGAATTTCAGCGCATGAGCAGTTTCGGCAGGCAGCGGGTAAGGGCCGCTGTGCTGTTGCGCGGGCGATAGAACGGCTGTGCAGGTGGGCACGTATGGCATGGGCATTGAGTGAACATGAATAGTGCTCCGGATGGGATCACATGCCGGAGCACTTTGCGCTTCAAGCGTGAAGCAATGTCTCGAGCTGGCCCTTGCGGTCAAGACGGGCCAAGTCATCGAAGCCGCCGACATGCACCTTGCCAACAAATATCTGTGGGACAGTTCGGCGCTGGGATCGCTGCATCATTTCCCCCAGGTGCAGGGGTGACGTTTCAACGTTGATTTCGTCAGGGGTGATGCCCTTGCTCGACAGCAGTCGCTTGGCGCTCAGGCAGTATGGGCAGTGCGGGGTGGTATAGATAGTCACATGGCTCATGGCGGTTACCCTCCTAGCTTGCCGATGGCGGAAAGTCGATATCGGTAGCGGCGATGTTGTTCAGGTAGTTGGTCAGGGTTAACAGCGTGACCTGTGCCACCACCTCCACGATCTTGCTATCAGTAAGCCCTGCCTCACGCGCGGCAGCGATCTGCTCGTCACTCAACTGGCCGCGCCTTGCCGTGATCTGCTGCGCCAGTGCGGCAACCGCGCTGAGTGTGCCGGCTCGGGCTTGGCTTACGGCCTCATCGCTCAAACCCGCCTTGCCGCCGAAGAAGGTGTGTGCGGCCAGGCAGTAGTCGCACCCGTTGATTTCCGAGGTGGCGAGGGCAACGACTTCACGCTCGGCGGCGCTCAGTGAGCTTTTACCCAACGCTTGGGCGAGGCCCAGGTAACCATTGAGCGCGACCGGAGCGTGCGCCAGGGTCCTGAATGCGTTGGGAATGAAGCCGAGACCTTTTTGAATGCCTTCGAGAGCTGCGCGCGAGCCAGTAGGCGCCTGGTCCAGCGAGAGAGCGGTAATACGAGTCATGGTCGTTCTCCAATAGGTTGAGTAACCGGCTTGTCTATCAAGCTTGGGGTCCATACTAGAGAGGCAGACTTTTCTTTCGGCTTCAGATCGTCGAAGTTATGCAACAGATCGTCTAAACCTGAGTGCGCTATGGACCGACTGTCGACACTACTTAAGCACTTCAACCTGCACGCTAGTGCGTTTCACCAGGGTGGGTTCTGTGGAACGACCCAACTTGGGCAACACAGTGTCGGGCACGCCCATCTGTTGCGCTCGGGGCGTCTGGCCTTCAAGGACAAGCGTGGGCAGCGTATCGAGTTGACCGAACCCACCCTGATTCTGGCGGTGCGCCCGCAGGAGCATCACTTGCTTGCCACCGACGCCGATGAAGCGGAGTTAGTGTGCGCCACCCTGCAATTCGATGGCGGCGCCAACAATCCGCTGACCCTGGCTTTGCCGGACTTCATCATCAAGCCCCTCGGCGAATTGCAAGGCCTTGATGGCACCCTTGACTGGCTGTTCGAAGAAGCCTTTGGAGATGAGTGTGGTCGTGATGTCATTCTCAATCGCTTGTTCGAGCTGATGATCATTCAGCTGCTTCGCCACCTGATCGCCAGCCGCAGCATCGCCTCGGGAATGATGGCGGGTCTGGCCAATGCTCAGCTGTCTCGCGCGCTTGTGGGGATCCACGATGAGCCGCAGCGCAATTGGTCGGTGGCGGAACTGGCGAATCTTTCGGGCATGTCGCGGGCAAGCTTCGCTTCGCACTTTCGCGAGATCGTGGGTATTACGCCTGCGGACTACCTGGCGAACTGGCGCATCAGTTTGACGCAAAAACGCCTTCGCGAAGGGCGCCCCATTGCCCTGATCGCCGATGAGGTCGGCTACGAAAGTCCTTCTGCGCTAGCCCGAACCTTTCGCCGCAAGGTGGGCGCGAGCCCGAAACAATGGCTGCAGCAGGGAACGGTGTGACGCCTGGTCGACCGACTTGCACGCCAGGGAATGAGCAAGGTCCTGCGCCTCATCGGGGTGGCTTACACGTTCTCCCGAAGAAAATCGATGAACGCCATCGTCCTTGCCGAGCGGCGCCGCTCACGGCTGAACACGGCGCTGACCGGCAGCGCGGTCGTCTGGTATTCGTCGAGCAGGCTACACACGCCACCCTGCTCGAAGTCCGCAGCAAACAGCCATTGGGGAGACAGGGAGATGCCCAGGCCACCGAGGACCATTTCACGAATGGCCTCGCTGTTGTTGCTGGTGACGTTGCCTTTGATTGCAACCTCAAGTGCTTCGCCACGATGGGTGAAGTGCCAGCGGTCGTAATGCTCAAGCAAGGTGAAGGCGATGCAGTTGTGGCCTGCCAGTTCGGCGGGCTCGCGTGGCTGGCCATGGCGATCGAGATAGGCCGGTGCAGCATAGACTCGCCGTGTGCTGGTACCCAGGGGCACGGCCACCAGCCCCTCGCTCTTCACCACACCAATGCGGATGGCCAGGTCGATGTTTTCCATGAGCAGGTCTTCGTTGTAATCGTTCAGGCGCAGGTCAATCTGCACATCGGGGTGGCGCTGTAGAAAAGCCCCGATCAGGGGCGCTATGCACAGCCTCCCATAGCTGACCGGTGCGGCTATTCGCAGGGGGCCGGCGATCTGCTCCTGGCCGCTGGCGAAGCTGCGCGTGGCATGCTCTAGCTGGCTGAGAATCTCCTGGCAGTGGCTGTAGAAGCGTTGCCCTTGATCGGTGAGGGCGAGGTGCCGGGTGCTGCGGGCGAACACGGCTCCGCCCAGGTACTGCTCCAACGCACGGACCTGCTTGCTGACTGCCGGCTGCCCCATGTTCAGCTCCCGAGCCACTGCGGAAAACGAGCCACGCTCCACGACGCGCACGAAGATGCGCATGCTGTCGAACAGATCCATCGCTATTGGGCCTCTTTGAGGAATAAGTAATATCCAAATTTAGTTTCTTATCGGAATGAGGAAGACGGTGCAACCTGTAAGCGTCCACTCATTCAGAGGTTCCCGTCATGAATCAGACCATGCTTGCCGCTATCGCCGAATCCGCCCAGACCCCGCTGGTCGTGCGCCACATCGCCCGCCCTGTGCCCGGTAAGGGGCAGGTTTTGGTGCGGATTCACGCCGCCGGGGTCAACCCGCTCGACACCAAGATTGCAATCGGTGCGGGTGCTCACGCCCGCCAGGAGTTGCCGGCCGTGCTCGGCCTGGATCTCGCCGGGACGGTCGTCGAACTGGGCGAGGCAGTTGATGGCTTCACGCCTGGCCAGGAGGTCTTCGGCATGGCCGGCGGAATCGGCGGCGCCCAAGGCACCCTGGCCGAATACATCGCCGTGGATGCCAGGCTGATTGCATCAAAGCCGCATGCACTCGGCATGCGTGAGGCTGCCGCGCTGCCGTTGGTATTCATCACCGCCTGGGAAGGTTTGGTAGATCACGCAAATGTTCGTAGTGGTCAGCGTGTGCTGATTCATGGCGGCGCAGGTGGCGTCGGCCAAGTTGCGGTGCAATTGGCCAAGGCTCGCGGTGCCGAAGTCTACGCCACCGGTTCCGCGGGCAGTCTAGACTTCATTCGCTCGCTGGGGGCCACGGCAATTGACTATCAGGCGCAGGGTGTAGAGGCCTATGTCGAACAATATACGGCCGGGGAAGGTTTCGACATCGTTTATGACACCGTCGGCGGCAGCACGTTGGACGCGTCATTCAAGGCAGTAAAGCCTTATACCGGGCACGTACTCAGCTGCCTCGGTTGGGGCCAGCACAGTCTCGCGCCTTTATCCTTCAAAAGTGCCACCTACTCGGGCGTATTTACCCTGGTACCGCTGCTAACCGGCAAGGGACGCGAACACCATGGAAGTATCCTGCGCGAGGCCGCCGTTCTGGCCAATGCCGGGCAACTGGCGATCCGGGTGGACCCGCAACAGTTTGCATTGGATGAGGTCAACGACGCATTCCGACAGGTCGCCGAAGGTCGCGGCAGGGGCAAGACGGTTATCCAGTTGATAAGTGAATAGTCTCCTGAGCTTTATCTATCAGTAATTACCCGCCGGAAACGCCCGCTTCAAGCCTTGATGGCAAGTGATCATGAAAGTCCTTCCTTGATGTGAGGGGCTTTGTTCCAGGCGGTGCCGGCGGCCGGTCAAGCTTGCCGCAATCGAAGTGGTGACTTCGTCGCTACTGTCGGGAGGAAAGGGTGTGCCAGAAAAATCGATCATTCACGCGTGGTTATACCGGCATGAAGCAGCGCCGCGATAATGAAAGGAGCCTTTTTCTCTAGATACTCAGCCATCCCACCCGTATTGCTCGACTCCAACTGAAGCTTCAGCGTTTCATACTGTTGGCGGATCGAGGCATCGCGCCTGAGCAAATCTCTGAACCCCAGCATCTGAGTGATCGTCAGGTGGTCGCGGGTACAAACATGGAGCTTGTGCGTACGAATCCCATCCACATTGCGCCGGTAGAAATGATGGCCCTCTGACAGATCACTTCCCCGTACATACCCCAAAGCCATCAACACCTCGTCCCGCGTCGAGGTATTGCGATGCGCGTGAACCTCAATGAGCACATCGAGTTCGGGCTTCGCCGCCAGCCTTGGGACAGACGTGCTTCCAACGTGGTGGATAGCAATCAGTTCAGCGTCGAATGCCGAGGCAATGAGTGGCTTGTCTGTCAGGAAGCGGGCGGGCCATGTGGGATCGTAGGGGGTAATCTTGCTGGTCAGTGCCATGTCCGTTCCTTGGCGATAACTATTTGAGGCGCCGGATTGTCCATCAAGGCGTGTGCATTTGCCACCGACTTACAGGTCAATCACTGTCGCCGAGATGTGTCTCCGGAATCCGGGCGATTCACGCTTCAACACCCGTATATCGATAGACCGTCGCACTCCAATACTGGCTGCCGGTACGCGTTTGGCGTTTCCATCCGTTTGCCATCAGTTGATTGGAGATCATCCGGTTCATGAAACCGTGACCGAGCAGTAGAACGGGTCCTTCGCTGGCAAGCGATTGCAGCCGTTGCGCTGCCACGCTGGCGCGGATCCTCGCAGTGCTTGCAGATTCGACGCGGCGTGAGTAACCGCACAGCCATAAGACGCGAAGGATAAATGCCCAGGTAAACGGCGATAGCCGTGGCAGCCTCCAGTGAGCATAAGGCAGTTGCGCTTCACAGAAGAGCGCGTCGACGAGGGTGGGCTTGAGGCCGAGCGCCTGCAGGGAAGTCAGCGCACGTGGCGCACTACTTGAGACAATTACCGTGGCGGTTGCGGCGAGCTGCATGCTGGCTTCCGGAACGGGCTGGTTGGTAATTTCGGACTGATTGTATTGTTCGATCCAGTCTTTCATTTGGAGCGCTGACATTTTGTCCGCTGCGATCAGTTTTGGCTGACCGTGGCGCATCAGGATTATTTCCCCGCTCACAGTAGGCTGCCTTTTTCAAACCAGCCGTGATCACGGTACCACGCCACGGTATCGGCGATTGTCAGCTCTAGTGCCCGGAAACTCAGCCCAAGCTCCTGTTCACTCTTGCGGTGGTCGAAACGGGTGCGGTCCTGCTCTCGAACCAGTAGACGCAACGTGGCCATGCTCAGCAGAATGGGTCTGCCGGTCAGGCGCGCATAGATCTCCTGCACAGCCGCCAAGGTGTATAGAAAGGGCAGCGGTATTTGTCGGGCTGGTGTCTTGACGCCCGCCATGCGTCCTAAAACAGGTATCAGTTCGCGCATTGTCATATGTCGACCCGCCGCGAGATAGCGCTCACCTCGGCGCCCATGTCTGGCTGCGGCAATGTGTGCCAATGCCACATCGCGGGCATCGACAATGGAAAAACTGCCAGGGATCAACCCGGGCAACTTGCCCTGTACCACATCGTTGACCAATTGCCCCGACGAGGTTGGGCCAATGTCGCCAGGCCCCCACATCCAGCCAGGCAGGACCATACAGGCATGCATCTGGGGGTGGCTGTCAAGGAACGACAACACGACACGGTCAGCGAGGATCTTGCTGCGGTAGTAGTCATCTGCGTCGGCGTCGGCCCTCAGGCAGTTCTCCTCGATGGACGTGCCAGGTGCGCCGTTGAGCACAGCAATGGAAGACGTATGGATGAACCGTCGTATGCCGGCCCCGTAGGCCTGCTCAAGCAGGCGCCGCGTACCCGACACGTTTATCTGTTCGAGTTCGTTCCAGTGGCTGCCGCCCTTGTAGTTATCGCGAAAGAACGCCGCTGTGTGAAATACCGTATCGCAGCCTTGCAGCGACGCTGCGAATGCGTCGACCTTGGCCATGTCACCAACGACCAGTTCCACACCCGGCAGATTGTTGAACTGCTGTTCACCTTTGGCTTTTGAGCGGACCAGGCCTTTGACCGTGTAGCCGCGAGCGACCAATTCACGCACCAGGTTGTTGCCCAGCAAGCCGGTTGCTCCGGTCACAAATACGCTGCGCATGGCTCAACACGCTCGCTGTTCGGTTAACGGCAGCAACACGGCGCTGTCGAAAAAGGCCTCGTCCCTGACGACAAGACCCATGGTATCGAGGTGGATGCAATCGTCGCCAACCACTGCAAGCAACGCCTCTGGATCTGGTCGATTGAACGCGCCAGAGGCGTGCTGCGCATAGGCGTTGGGGGTGATAGTCATAAAGTTCGGTCCATTCGTATCGAAGGGCTATAGATATACCTTTGAGGATGCTTTCGAAAAACAGCAATCACTGCATAATGGCTTTGCATATTCGCAAAGCCAGGAATGACCGACAGTATGACGTTGCACGCAAATTGGGATGATCTTCGCCTTCTGCTGGCCGTCTCGCGACGTGGTAGCTTTCTTCAGGCTGGACAATTGCTCGGTATCGCAGCTTCTACATTGTCACGCCGCCTGACCCAACTTGAGGTTGCAGTGGGCGAGCCACTTGTCGAGCGCGGCGTTGAAGGATGCCGGCTGACGTCCCGGGGGCAATCCCTGGTGGAAGTTGCTATCGCTGCAGAATCAGGCTTGAGGCGGCAAACCCTTTCTGGCACATCGCAGCAGCCTACCGAGCTGTCCGGCAGTGTGTTGGTCAGTGCAGGGGAGGGGTTCTCGGATTACGTTCTGGAGGCGATAAGGCGCTTTACATCCCTGCACCCGCGTTGCTCAGTGGAGCTAACGGTGGCAGCCGACTTTCACAAGATCGCCCGCGGCGTGGCAGATGTTGCTGTGCGCACCGCCCATCTGGGGGAACCGTCACTGATTTATCGACCCATTGGCCGGCTCGCCTACGGCATCTTTGCTGCCCCGGGTTATCTGAAGCAATTTCCAGGCGTGACGCTTACCACGGCAGTCAGTGTTTCCTTGCTTCCCCCGCTGGATATCTTGCCGCAAATGCGAGCGGCAAAGGCCGCGGGTCTGGACCGCGCGCAGATCAGCGTGAATTCGTTCGCCGTGCAGCTCCAGTCGGTGAAGCGAGGGATGGGGGTGGCTGCGCTGCCCCGTATAGCGGCTACCGATTTGGTCGAGCTGTTCCCGCATCTCCAACTTCCCGATATGGAGATCTATTTGGTGACCCGGCCTCAGGCCTTGAAGCAAGCCCACATCAAATGCTTTTTTGACACCTTGGAGGGGGTTCTGCTCGAAGCCGTGTCCTCGGCAAATGCGACGGTTGTTCCACGAGCCACCTGTTAACGCAATAAAGCCTGCAGTTTCAGGGTGGATGTCGGCGCGACGATCCAGAGCGACAGCGGATCAGCAAGTGACCCGCAGGCATTCTTCGGCGCAAGACGGCATGTTGCTGTACGACTACCGGTTCTAAGGCTGAACAGGCGGTGTCAACTTTCGTCAGGTGTGACAATACGCATGGGGCGCGTGCCGATCTTTGCCCCCGTAATCTCGTCCACGGCGACAGCTTTGATTTCTGTGCCGGTTTGCGCATCGAAGAAGCGCGTCAGCTTACCACCGCCTCGGTATTGCCGGCCCCATGCACCAATCATGAACAGCACAGGGAGAAAATCGCGACCCGCAGCGGTCAGCAGATACTCCTCCCTAGGCGGGTGCTCCGAGTAGCGCCGCTTCTCCAGTAATCCTTCCTCCGTCAGTGCCGCCAGCCGGCGGGTCAGCATTGTCGGTGCAATACCCAGGCTCTTGCGGAATTGGTCAAAGCGAGCGATGCCAGCATGGGCATCGCGCAGGATCAATATGCTCCAGGCGTCACCGGCAACAGCCAGGCTGCGGGCGATCGGGCACGGGTCATCACAACTATTTTTCACGTCCATACTATTTTGATAGTGACCTGCCTTCAAAAGGGGAGTATTGTCTGTATCAAATTGATAGTAACACCTCGATGATGAGCCATCCACCCGAAAAAAACCAATGATGAATAGCCGAACCATGCAAGCACTGACCTTCAAGCGCTACGGCAAGTCACCCGACATCGGGTTGGCCGACGTTCCCCGCCCCACGCCAAAGGCTGACGAATTACTGGTGCACGTCCACGCTGCCGGCCTGAATCCGATCGACAACATGATTCCAACGGGGATGTTCAAGCCAGTATTGCATTTCCAGCTGCCAGCCACCCTGGGCAGCGATCTGGCCGGCATCGTGACCGAGGTGGGTAGCAATGTGACCCGCTTCAAGCCAGGCGATGCTGTCTTCGCCAGCCTCTTCGATCTTGGCACAGGGGCGATTGCTGAATTCGCGGTTGTGCCGGAAAGCGCCGCCGCGCTGAAACCGGCCAATCTGAGCTTCGAGCAGGCGGCGTCCATCCCGATGGTCGGCCTCACCTCATGGCAAGCGCTCAAAGAGCGCCTCACGCTTCAGGCCGGGCAGAAGGTGTTCATTCCCGCCGGGTCCGGCGGCATCGGTACGTTCGCAATCCAGTTGGCCAAACACCTCGGTGCAAAGGTGGGCACCACCACCAGTACAGGCAACGTTGACCTGGTGCGCGCTCTGGGGGCGGACGAGGTTGTGGACTACAAGACGCAGGATTTCGAGACCGTGCTGCGCGACTACGACGCGGTGCTCGGAACCGTAAGGGGGGATGCGATTGAAAAATCCATGTCCATCCTCAGACCCGGAAGCCAGATTGTCTCGCTCATTGGCCCACTGGATGCTGCGTTCGCCCGGGCCAAACGCCTGAACGTCCTCCTGACCTTCGTGTTCGGCCTGATGAGCCGCAAGATCATGCGCCTGGCAAAGAGGCGGAATGTCAAATACTCGTTTCTTTTCGTGCAGCCCGACGGCGCCCAACTCGCCGAAATCGGCAAACTTCTGGACACCCAGCAAATTCAGCCGGTGATCGACCGGGTATTTCCGTTCGAGGACGCAAAGGGTGCGCTTGAGTACCTTGCTCAAGGGCGTTCCAAGGGCAAGGTCGTAATCAAGATGTGACTGCCGCCGTATTTCTCACACAACCACCGACATAAAGGTAACTTCCATGACCACACGTCCGACCGTACTCATTACCGGCGCCTCCAGCGGCATTGGCGCCACCTACGCCGAGCGTTTCGCCCGTCGTGGCCACGATCTCATCCTTGTGGCGCGCGACACATCGCGCATGGAGGCGCTTGCATTACGCTTGCGCAAGGAAAGCCATGTGGCCGTTGAGGTGCTGCCAGCCGACCTGACCAGCTCGGCAGACCTGTCCCTACTTGAAAGTAGACTGCGCGACGACGCCAATATCGGCGTGTTGATCAACAACGCGGGTATGGCCCAATCGGGTGGTTTCCTGGACCAGTCCGCTGAAGCTATTGAGCGCCTTGTCACGCTCAACACCACCGCGCTGACACGGCTTGCGGCTTCGATCGCGCCGCGCCTCGCGCAGTCGGGCACTGGTGCGATCGTCAACGTGGGTTCAGTGGTGGGTTTTGCGCCCGAGTTCGGCATGTCCATCTACGGCGCTACCAAAGCCTTCGTGCTGTTTCTGTCACAGGGGCTGAGCCAGGAGCTGTCACCCAAGGGTGTGTACGTGCAAGCGGTGCTGCCGGCAGCGACCCGTACCGAGATCTGGGCGCGTGCCGGCATTGACGTCAACACACTCCCGGAGGTGATGGAGGTCGGTGAGCTGGTCGATGCTGCACTTGTCGGTTTCGACCGTCGCGAGTTGGTAACCATCCCACCACTTCATGTTGCCGAGCGCTGGGATGCACTGGAAGGTGCACGTCAAGGGATGATGTCTGACATTCGACAAACCCACGCGGCTGAACGATATCAGCGCCCACTGAACGCGTGATTGTGTACGAATGATCGAATCCGCCATCCAGGAGACTTCCATGAACGACCGCTTGTTCACCCCGGCCCAACTCGGCAACCTCACACTGAAGAACCGCATTGTGATGGCGCCGCTGACCCGCAGCCGCGCGATCGGCAACGAGCCCAATGAACTGATGGCAGAGTACTACCGCCTTCGGGCGGACGCCGGACTGATTATTACCGAAGGCACCTCTCCATCACCCAATCTGGCCGATATCGACCAGGCATTGCAGGCCCTGGGCGAAGAGCTGGGGGCGCAGGTTGAGAGCTTCCAGAGCAACTTCGAAGGCGCCATGTGCGAACGCATCCATCAGGCCTATGAGGACCGGGTAGATGCGGTGCTGATCAATGCCGGTGCCTGGACCCATTACAGCTACGGCATTCGTGATGCGCTGGCCATTATCGAAGTGCCGGTGGTTGAAGTGCACATGTCCAACATTCATGCCAGGGAGCCATTCCGCCATCACTCGGTATTTGCCGAGGTGGTGCGCGGGCAGATCTGCGGGTTTGGTGTCGAAACCTACCTGCTGGCGCTGCGTGCGGCGATGAGCATGGTCTGAGCAGGGCCGCATGGCTCGGAGCTCTGAGCGGTTTTACCCGCGAAGCAGGTGACGCGGGGCATGCGGCGACGGCTCCTGAAGTGACCGTAGGTGTGGCGGCTGTCGTGCTGCCTACCCATCCAGCATGGATGGAAAGCCAGTAGCGACTTCCGTGACTGCATAGTACGGTCCGCCTTCAACAAGCCACCCGGTTCGTTGCCTTCAACCCCACGGACCGGGGCTCTCATGACCTGGGAGGTCGAATGGAAGTCGCTACAACGATCAGTCAACAAGAACTGGATAACGCCTTGGTCGCGTTTGCACGCTACAAGATCGGAGAAATCAAGATCTTCGACCTGGAGCAGGCGATGAGCTTCGAAGCAGGCCAAGCCTTGTCCCAAAGCGGGCTGGTCCGGTTCTCAATTACCAAAATGGTGTCAGGACGTTATCGCATCAGCGATGAAGGAGAGAACGCCATCACAGAGGCTGGGCGGGATCGCCTCGAGGTGATCCGCGCCTGACCATAGGTCCAGCCTTGCGAAGGCCGCAGTCGCGTTCTGCGGCCCTTTCGTGTCATATCACTTTCACCGCCCGACCAATGAACTTCACCGGCCCTGTCGGCAGTCCGGTAGGTGAGCCACCGGCTTTCTCCAGCGTCAGCTCGAACAATTGATTGGCCTCCAAGGGTGGCAGGCTTTGCAGCGGAACCCGATAGGGTTCGCCCGGTTTGACCAGGCCAAGCGAAACCGGGGCACGCCATTGCTCGCCCTTGGTCCAGAACTGCAAGGCCATGCCGTCGGGGACCGTGTCCTGGCCCAGCGGCAGCAGTTCGATCATGTGGCTGTCGCTGGCCTGCACCACCCAGCCGGGGGCCTGGCTGTTCGGCGCCACCAGCACCACCAGATATTCCGTGGTAGAGGGGGGCGTGGTCAGCAAGGTAAACGCCAGCAGCAGGCTTGCAGCCAGCCCCGCGGCGCTGAGCCCTTGCCACAGGCCGAGGCGTTGCCACAAGCGAGTCTGCGTGCGCGGTGCGGGTAGCTCATCGAGGCTGCGCTGGATACGGCGCCACAGACGTGGGCTTGGTGGTTGCGGGGTAGACAACGCGGTCAGCTCCAGCAGCCGGGCCTCCCAGGCATCCACGGCGGCGCGGAGCGCGGGGTCGGTACGCAGGCGTTCGGCCGCTGCGGCATATTGCTCCGGCGACAAGGTCCCCAGCACATATTCCCCGGCGAGGCTGTCCAGTTCTTCGGCAGAATCGGGCTTCATTCCAGACACTCCCGTAGCGCTTTGAGGCTGCGTTTGATCCAGGCCTTGACAGTGCCCAGTGGCGCGCCCAATAAACCGGCTATCTCGGCGTGGCTGCAGCCGTCCACGTAGGCGTGCAGGATGCAGCGCTGCGGTGCGGGCTGCAGTTGTTCAAGGCAGCGGTAGATCTTTGCTGAGCCGGACCAGAGGTCAAGGTCATCAACCCTCCCGTGCAATGTTGACGCAGTTTCGGTGTCGGCATCGGTCAGCACAGTTTCACGGCGGGTATCGCGTATCGAATTCAGTGCCAGGTGGCGGGTAATGCTGTAGATCCAGCCTCGAGCCGAGCCGCGCGCCGGGTCGTAGCTGGCAGCGCGGGTCCAGATGCGGATGATCGCATCGTGGACGATGTCTTCTGCGGTGGCGTCGTCACGTGCGATACGCCGGGCAACGCCAAGCAGGCGCGCGCCTTCGTGATCGTAGAGCGCCTGCAGGGCCCGCCGATCACCCTGTGCACAGGCTAACAGGCAGCGGTGGAAGTCGAAGGGGGTGGCCGGCGAGTTCAACGTGTGTGGCTTCCTTGTGTAAGGCAAGGTACCCCGGCCATCCAGCCGGGGGCTTGCCATCGAGCGTAGATCATCACTCGCAGGGCGTAGGCTCAAGTGCGCTTCACTTGGCTGTCCAGAACACATAGTCAGCCTGGTACTGGACGATCTGCCTGGCACCTTTGTTCTGCGCCGTGCAGTCGATTGACGGCGCCACACCGCCGCGGGTGGCCAGGCGCTGGATATAGCTGACCCCCTGCATGGCGCCTTTGCCCTCGGCCGGGTTGGCCTTGACCAGTTGATAAGGAATGGCGCCTTTGTCCGCTGGTGCCACTGCCAGCTGGGTGCCGGTGACTTTCGAGCCATCCTTGGCCTGCCAGGTAGCGGGTGGGCCAAAGTAGTCGCCCACCTGTTTACCGGCACGGTCATTGAGCACTGCCTTGGGGCCGACGAAAGTCCATTCGGTCTGACCGGGGGTGTTGGCCTTGTCGCGGCACTCGTAGGTGATCTCGCCGACGCCGACGGTTTCGAGCAGGACCCGATGACCATCAGGGACTTTGACCGATTCTGGCAGCGCGGACTGGGCGTGGGCGGGTGGCAGCGCAAGGGCGAGGCTGCAGGCAAGCACACAGGCGGAGTATTTGAAGTTCATGGACAGTGCTCCTGAAAGTCATTGGGCTGGGCAGTCAGAGGCCGCCCATTAGCAATACCCGCCAACGGCCGGGCTGGATGCACTGAATGAAAAAAATATGCGTAGCGCGATGAGCCTGCCTGTGCTCGCCTACAATCTCGAACGAATCATGAGCATCTTCGCCATTGCAGGACGGCGTTGATGCTCGCACCCCGCCAACCCCATGAGGACACTGCAGATGAAGCGTTTGTTACTAGGCCTGTTGTTCACCGCGTCGGGCGTTGCCCATGCCGGTATTCCGCTGTTGAATGCAACATGCCCCGGAAATATCGAGGTCCATGCCGATAAAGGCGGGCCCGTCTACATCAATGGCAAGGAGGCCAAGCTGAAGAAATTCAATGACAACTATTTCGAGGCCAAAGGCGGCGGGGTAACGGTATCGTTGTCGATCAACCCGGACGGCTCGCCTGACGTCTCGTATACCGGCAAGAACAAAGCCAATGGCGTATGCCAGATCAAGGACTGACTGCGCGATTGCGCGGTTGGGCTGGCGCAGTGTCAGCGGGCTGCATCAGGGCGCTGGAACGGGAATTGCTGTGACCCCTGAGACATTGATCATGCGGGGTACGCAGACATGACTCAGGATGACCGCTATTACATGATTTTCAGCGTGGTTGCTGTGCTGGTACTGGATTTGGCGGCGACTTATGTGTTTCTCAATGCCATCCCCTGACCCCGGTTATGGGGTAGGCCTTACTCGTAATCGGGGGCAAGGCAGGGCGTGAGGGAAACGCCCCGAAACCTATATAGCTAACAAACCTGATGCACGGTCGTCATGGCGCAGTAACATGGGCACACCAGAACCAAAAAAAGGGCAGGCTGCTTGGCAACATTTCCCAGTTTTCGATGGGGCTGCAGGAGCGTGTCGCATGAGAAACTCAAGATCGCTAGCAGGCGCACTACTTGTGTCCGGGGTAGCCACGTTGTTCACGGCAGGCTGCGCACAAAACCCTGATGTGCGTGACAGCCACGATTATACGGCTGGCACTACCATGAAAAGCCCACCCGCCTATCTGGGCTGCGTCAAAGGCGAGCTACAAGGGAATGTGAAAACCTATGAAGTCGAGGGTGATAACGCGGTCAGGCTTTTCGTCGAAAGCACTGACCCCGACAAGGCAGAGGGTCTTGTAGAGTTGCGGGGCACGGGAAGCGAGCGCCACTTCACGGCCTATCAACGTGATGCCTGGTACGACCATGGCAGGTTGCTGGATGCTGCACTGATGTGTTCAAAAGCGTAAATCTCAGACCCAAGTCAAAAAGCCCGCCGTCGAGAGCGGGCTTCTTGTCTGAGGGGCGAATAACCTTGCGTGCCCAAGAAACGGCCTATGGCTTGAGCAGCGTTGTTTTTTGCATTTGCCGACCCCACCCGTAATAATCGATGCATTTGGATGGAGAGTCGCAGGTGGAAGCAAGAAGCGTAGTCGCTGAAATGTTCATTGGGATTCCGACGCATTTCTGGGTTTTGCCTGTTGCCGGCCTGGTGGCCTACTACGGGCTGAAGTGGTCAGCCAGATCCAGTAAGCGTGCCACCCTGCTACAAGCCTCGACTTACCTGTTATTGCTGGCGCTGGCAGTTCTGCCCAACGGCTTTTATGCGCTGTTTCCTCCTGCGCCCGAGCCTGATGTGCTATTGAATCAAACGCCGTTGACCAACTATGCAGGGCGCTTCTACCTGGATGCGTTCTATGTCTTCAGTGGCTGGGCGCTGAGCAAAGTGGTCAAGTTGAAGTTCAGCTGAGTCGCAGTTCGTTACCTGATGTGCTGACGGGATCAGTAATTGCATACCCCTTTGAAACCGGCGCATTTGGGGGATACGGCAATGCTCTCTGAAGATCAGTACATCATGTTCGTGATTGTCGGCAGTGTGCTGGCCCTGGATATAGCAGCCATCGTGTTGTACAGGGGAGCCAAGCCCTGAGCCCGCGTTTGGTTCGCAATGGGGCCGGAGCATCATGACGACTTCAGCTTTTCTGCTGTACCTGCAGCACCGAACCCTTGTCGTCAGTTGCCAGCAATCCGCCGGCGTCGGTGTCGTCTGATTGTCGCTCGGCAAGTGGTACGTCCGGCGAGCGAAAGAGGCTACGGCCTTGTTCACCGGTTTTAAGGGTGACGAGTTTGCCATTCTGATAGAAGAACTGAGTGTGGTTGGCGTTGGTTTGCATGGTCTGAAGCCCCTGCCGAGTCGTGGTGTGATGTCCCTCGGGAGTTTCACTGTTGCGGCGTGCCCCCGGCTACTGGCAGAAATATCAGGTGCGCTACACTGTCCCCGCTTGGGCGCCGTCCTGCAGCAAGACTTTGGTTGATTAGTAACGCGGCGTCACCGCCGTTAGAATGCAGCCTATCCATAACGGTCGATTGCAAATGCCTGACTTTCGTATTTTTATCGCCACGGTGTTGGTTGCCAGCCTCGCCGGTTGCGCAACCCCTGGCAAACCCACAGCCAGCAAACTTACCCAAAAGTCGCCGCAGCAGTACGCCGCCTGTGTCCTGCCCAAATGGCAGGCGCTGGCACCCCAGGCCACGCAGAAGTCGATAGCCCACGGCTACCGGCTCACGGCGCCAAGCGCCGTGGCAAGCGACGATGTGCTTGACGTAGTCGAAGCTCGTGAGGGCAGCCGCGCGACCTTCTACAAGGGCAGCTTTCTGTCTGGCGACAAGTTACGCCAGGCTGCCAAGGAATGTCTGGACTGAGTCAGTAACCCGAGCTTGCTGAGCCGCGCAGATCTCCTGCGGTTACCCCGCCTCATCCCGCTTGTTCAAATGCTCGCACTTCACCTGCGCCTCCTTCCGGCTCGGGTAGCTTGGCTTGAGCCGCTCCTTTGCCTGATTGTCATAAATGTCGAACCCTCCACACACGGTCGCGGCGTAGTAGCGGCTGCCCACGCGGAACGACTCCTTTTCGATCGGCACAGCGGGAACGATAACGAATCTTGGTAGCATTTTTCGTGCCTCCCCAGGCAGATATCTAAGTATTAGTCTCACCAATGGTAAGCATCAAGCAGGCTCATGACGAAAGGCGCTTAGCACCCGTCCATCACCTCGGTGATCGTCATCGCTATTCCTGATCCACAGTAGGGGAACACTTTTTCACCGGGGTGGTCTGTTATGGCAGTTGGACCAGCCGGTATTCGCCAGGCTGAAACCCCGCCAAACAAGGGAATGGCGGTTGACTTGAGTTCACCCAGGTAACGTCAGGTAAACGCGGCCACGGCATATACACGGATCAGTATTGTGGTTTGTACTGTCCAGTTAAAGATGCCATTGATGAACACACTTCCGTCGCAGCCAAGCGCTGAACGCGGGGCGTTCTCCGGTTTCGAGGCGTGTCGCAATACCCAGCAGGGCCCTGTGGTGATCCTTGCCTCCGGCGCTTCTGCCAAACATTTTCCGCTGGGCGAGTTTGCGCACTTGCCCATCATCGCCATGAATGGGTCGGTCGCCATGACCGCCGAACACGGCATCAAACCCTTCTTCTACGTGTGCACCGACAAAAGCTTTTGCCAGCAACAGCCGGCCTTGTTCGCCACTGCCGTGCGCGACAGCGAACGCCTGGCCCTGTGGCCAGAGCAGTATGCGCGTGCCGAGGTGCCAGCCGACACCCAGTGTTATGTCTTGCACAAAGCCAACACGCCGAGCCTGCTGGACGGTTTGCGCGGTCATGGTGACAGTTGCGTGTGCAACCGGGCACTGTGGAGCAAACGCAGCCGCTCGATCGCCTTCAGTAAAGACCTCGCCCATGGCTTTTTCGATGCCCGCACGGTGGTTTATGTGGCCTTGCAGTTGGCCTATCACCTGGGCTTCGAGGAAGTGTTGCTGGTGGGGGTTGACCTTGACCAGAGCGTCGGGCGCTTTTACGAGGACGGCCAGGGCCCGTCTTCGCCGTGCGGGCTCGACCAGCATTGGGACAGCCGTATCCTGCCGTCGCTGAAGCTGATGGCGAGGAAAGTGGTCAACGAGCATTTCCACGTCTACAACCTGTCGGCAACATCACGCATTCCCGCTGAACTGATCCCCAAGGTCACGCTCAGCCAGGCGCGGCACATTGCTGGCTGCGCAGTTACCTGAGCAAGAAAGCGGGTGCATGAAAGACTGTGGATGCGTACAGTTGGCCGATCGCAACTTGCAGGAGCCTGCTATGTCCAGCGCATTCACGATCATGCCATCGCCCGTCGGCATGCTGACCCTTGTGGCCCGTGGCAATTGCCTGGCAGCCGTATTGTGGGAAGAGGAGCGGGAAAACCGCGTACGCCTGGGCGCACTGCACCGGGACGACCAGTGCCCGGTACTGCGGGAAACCGCTCGCCAGCTGGGTGAGTACTTTGACGGCAAGCGCCAGCGTTTCGAGCTGGCGCTGGACTTTGCCGGTACTGAGTTCCAGCGCCAGGTGTGGGCCGCGTTGCTGGCGATACCGTTCGGCGAAACCCGCAGCTACAGCGACATTGCCCGGCAGCTCGGCAACCCCAGGGCGGTACGCGCGGTAGGCGCTGCCAATGGCCGCAACCCGATTTCGATCATCGCCCCGTGTCACCGGGTAATCGGTGCGTCGGGCAGCCTGACCGGCTTTGCCGGTGGCCTGGCGGCCAAGCAGTACCTGCTGGCGCTGGAAGGGCGGCAAAGCCTGGCGCTGGACCTGTAAGGCGTCAACCGAACCCGCTGGCGATCAGGCAGGCCAGCACGGCCAGCACCGAACCGGCGATCAGGGTGTATTGCCGCCGCGCCTGACGTGCGCGGGGCTCGACCTCACGCAGGTACTCGCCGGGCGTAGGCGCATCGGGCCGATGGCGCAATCCCTCGGCCACATCGGCGAGTTGACCCTGAATCAGCAAACCGGCCAGGTAGTAGGTGCAGGCGTAGCTCAGCAACGCTAGAAACAGATAGATCATGCAAGGTACGGGTCCAAGGGCAGGGTGATCGCACTGGCACTGCGGGTGTCGAGTACGATCAGGCCTTCAGTGTGGTCATCCAGGCTGGCCAGCAACTGCCCTTGGCTGTCCCACGCGGCAGAACCGCCGGCACCGATGAAGGTGTCGGCAGGCCCCACGCAGTTGGCCATCAACACTGGCATGCCCAGCTCGTGCGCCACCTCTGGGTAGTGCGCATATCCCTCGCGAATACCCTTGGCGGTTTTCGCAACGCTGACCAGGTACAGGTCGGCACCGCGCTCCCGGGCCACGGCGGCATGCGCCAGGAACATCGATTCGTAGCAGATCGCCGGCGCCACCCGGTGTTCACCTACCTCCAGCAGCAATGCCTGATCACCTGGGGTGAAGTAAGGCAGCTCATCATCATGCAAGCGCTGTTTGGCATAGGCCTGGCGCGGCGCCCCTGGGCAGAAGATGGGCATGCCGATGCGTATGCCGTCGGGTGTCGGCAATGGCAGGCCCACGGCAACCGTAATGCCCAAGCGGTCGCACGCTGCCTGCAGCGGGTCCAGGCGCGTGGAGGTGACGGGTAGGGCGGCCTGACGCGCCACACTCGGCTCATAGCCGGTCAGTGACAGCTCGGGAAACACGACCAGTTCGGCACCCAGGGCAGCAGCCTGCTCGATGCAAACCAGATGGCGCTGGAGGTTGGCTGGCAAATCGCCCTTGAGCGACGCCAGTTGTACGGCGCACAGTTTCATCAAGACCCTTCCTTGGTAGAGGTTCAAGTACCGAGCATACTATTGGCACCAACGCCTGTACCAGTGAAGGGTTTTCAGGAAGCCTCGAGTGCGCAACGCAACGCACCAAGATCCGCGCAGCCGCGGTGCCTTGTGCCATGCTGTCCAGTGACAGCGCCATGAGCAGGGCACGCGCGAGGCGGGCATGGTGCCACCAGCAGAGGAAGACGGTAATGGCACGGTTTCGGCGGCTGATCGCCAATATCCGGGGACGGGACCTGGCGGTGGGCGATATCCATGGTCACTTCCAGCGCCTGCAACAATGCCTGGATGCGGTAGGGTTCGATCCGGCGGTGGACCGCCTGTTCAGCGTAGGTGACCTGGTCGACCGTGGGCCGCACAGCGAGGCAGCGCTGGAATGGCTGGCCCAGCCTTGGTTCCATGCCGTCCAGGGCAATCATGAGGCCTTGGCAATCACCCGCGTGCGCGGGGGGCGGCTCGACCTGGGCATGTACCGCGCCGCCGGGGGTGGTTGGTTCCTTGACTTGCCGCGGCGCGAGCAACTGCGTTTCGTAGAGCGTTTCGAGCAGCTGCCGATTGCCATGGAAGTGGAGAGTGCTGACGGGCTGGTAGGCCTGCTGCATGCAGACAGCCCGTTTGCCGACTGGGCAGTCTTACGCTCCTGGCTGGAACTGGATGACGACCCTGACGTGCGCCAAGTGTGCCAGTGGTCGCGTCGGCGCCTGAAAGAGGGAGACACCCAACCGGTGCAGGGCCTGCGAGCCCTGCTGGTCGGCCACACCCCGGTGCTGGAGGCCAAGCTGCTGGGCAATGTGTGGCACCTGGACACGGGGGGCTGGTCCAGCGGGCATTTCACCTTGGTCGACATGCGCACCTTGGAGCGGGTCAGCCCTGGGCCAGATGCAGCAACAACGCCCCTGCCAACAACACCAGCATGACCCCCGAGGCCCGCTCCAGCCACGCCAGGCTGCGGGCGAATCGCCGCAGTACCCGCTGGTTGCCGATGGCCACGGCGACCAGCAAGTCCCAGAGCAGGACGATGCTGAACATCCATACGGCGTAGGCCGTTTTCCAGCCGGGGCTGACGCTGGCGACCATGCTGGCCAGGCTGGCATAGAACAGCGCGTTCTTGGGGTTGAGGATGCCGGACAAGAAGCCCATGCCCAAACTGCGCCACCAGCCATGCACCCGCTGGCTCCCGGTGACTGTGCCCAGGCTGGTTTGCCCGGCATGGCGCAGGAACAGCACGCCGATGTACAGCAGGTAGCTGGCGCCGGCCAGTTGCAGGGCGGTGAACAGCAGGCTGCCCTGCTGCAGAACCGAGAGCCCGGTGAAGGCGATGACGATGAACGCACCGTTGGCCAGTGCTATGCCCAGGCAGGCGCCGCTGGCGATGCGCCAGCCGCTGCTGATCGCGTTGCGTGCGACCAGGAAAAAGTCCGGGCCAGGTGAGAGCAGGGCAAGGAAGTGGGCCAGGGCGATGATCATGAATTGTTGCATTGGGGGCTGCTCTACGGAAAAAACCGCAGTCTGCTGCCGGGCCCGTTCTGGCGTATTGAACAATATTGCACCTGCAGCAGCCTTCAGTTTCCGCGGTACTGCCCCGGCGTAACCCCCACATGGGCCTTGAACACCCGCTGGAAATGGCTCTGGTCAGCAAAGCCAAGCTGGTAGGCCACTTCCGCCAGGGCCAGCCCTTCACTCAACAGTTGCCGCCCACGATTGACCCGGGCATTGAGCAGGTAGGCATGCGGCGTGAACCCGGTAGCCGCACGAAACGCGCGGATCAGCTGATAGCGCCCAAGCCCCGCCTCCCGCGCCAACACCTCCAGGCTCAATTGGGCAGGGTCCTGGTGTTCGATGCGTGCAAGCAACCCGCTCAAGGTGGCGGCTTCCAGGGCGGGGGCCGCTGCCAGCGGTGGGTGTGCGGAAACGTCCAGGTCCCCCAGAAAGGCAATCAGCGCCGCATCTTTCTCGCCGTTGCAGGCACTGGAAAACAGTAACCTGTTCAGCGCGCAGAACTGCCGATATACCTCAGCCTCCCTGCAGATACGCACCGGTTCGCCAGCTTCGATACCGCCAAGGCCCGACTCCAGGCGTAACTGCGTCAGCCAGTCGGCATCCACATGCAGCATCTGATAGCTCCACGCCAGGCCGGGGGCCGGGTTGCAGGCATGCACGCGGTGGGCCGGGACCAGTACCAGCGTGCCGGGTGCCAAGTGATGCTGCCCGTCGGCAGCCCCGGTGAAATGGCTGCGGCCAGCATCCACCGCACCGATGGAAAACGTCGGGTGGCTGTGGGCCTTGTAGCAGGCCCGGCTGTGGCAGGCGCGCCGGCTTTCGACATGTGGCAGGGCCGGATCGCGCCACAAGGCGGCGTGGGAACGGGGCATTACAGGCTCCTCGGTATTGCCGGCAGGTTAACAGGTACCGTGAACCCGTACAGTTTTTATCGCTGGCTGTTACTTGACCGCAGGGCCCGGAATGCGCCGAAATAGAGGGTTGTTGTCAGAGGAAAACGAGAATGGACCTTTCAAGCCTGCTGCTTTTCATCCCCGCCTGCTTCGCCTTGAACATGGCGCCAGGGCCAAACAACCTGTTGTCACTGCACAACGCCAGCCGTTACGGCCTGCGCACCGCCTGCGTGGCCGGCGGCGGCCGTATCCTTGCCTTCTGCGGCATGATCGCCCTGGCAGCTATGGGCCTGGCAGTGGTGTTGCATACCAGCGAATACCTGTTCCTGGCCATCAAGGTGGTGGGCGCGGCCTACCTGTTCTACATCGCCTGGCAACTGTGGCGCGCACCCGTGAGCGAGACCGTGGTGGCAAGCGATCACCCTGGCGGCACTTGGCGCCTGGCGCGCCAGGAGTTCTGGGTGGCGGCTGGCAACCCCAAGGCCATCCTGATTTTTACCGCCTTCCTGCCGCAGTTCGTCTCGGTCGGTAGCAGCACCCCGGTGAGTGAGCAGTTCCTTTGGCTGGGTGTGTTGTTCCTGCTGCTGGAATGGGCGGCCATTGCCATCTATTCAGGCTTGGGCGCCTATATGCAGCGCTGGTTCAGCCAGCCCGGCCCACGCCGGATGTTCAACCGGGTCAGCGCGTCCTTGCTGGGCTGCGCGGGTCTCGGTCTGCTGGCTGCGCGCCGCTAGAACTGCCAGCGCACGCCCAGGTTCACGCCGCTGGCTTCCTGCTGGCGGCTGTCCAGGTTGGCGGTGTACTGCACGCCGCCATGCAGGCTCAGCGCTTCGTTGACCTGTGCTACCACACCGCTTTCCAGTTGCACTGAGGTATAGCGGTAATCGGTCTTGATCTTGTCAGCGTCATCGAAGGTCAAGGTGTCGCGCCCACCGTCGCCGTGCCACAGGTTGACCTGCGCATAGGGTTGCAACAGGCGCCCGCTGCTTCCTGTGAACGCACCCTCCAGGCGCAGGCCCAGGCGGCCGGTCAGCTCGACCTGGGCGTCATGGCTGATGCGCGAGACGCTGTCGCTGGCGCTGTCCAGCGCGACCTTTTGCGCAATCAGTTGAGCTTGCGGTTCCACGCGCCAGCGCTCGGACAGGGTGATGGGGTAGCCCGATTCCAGTGAAGCTGTCCAGGCGTGGCCGTCGAGGTTCAGCGTGTCGCCACGATCGGAGCGGGCGCGGCCATCCAGGTGGGTGTACTGCAACACCGCGTCCAGGTACGTGCCCTGTGGCCCGACCAGCGTCCAGTAGGTGCCCACGCTATCGCCATCGAGCTTCAGGTCGCCCACGCCGCGGTCGTGAACGGCCAGGGCAAACCCTTTGACGTCGGCGTCCAGGCGGCTGTGGCTTACGTAGATACCAACATGCTGGCGGTAACCATTCTCGCCAACCTTGGCATACAGATCCTGGCCCACCTTGAAACCGTACAAGTCGCCATCCAGGCTCGGGCTGACCGTGCCGCTCCATTGCTGGCGCAGCGCGCCACCGTAGGCTTGCCCCCAGCTGGCGGGCAGGGCGCCTTCACCCTGGAGTAACAGATGGTCGCCCTGGCGCTGGTGAAAGGTGCCCAATGCCTGACGGGCGATGATCGCGGCACCCCGTGGCGCTGCGGCATAAACCGGGACCTCGGGGCGGTACAGTGGCAGGCTTTCGCCCTGCACTGGGGCAGGCAGCTCGGCCTGGCCGGGCGCGGGCGCAGCGACGGGCGGGGTGACGGCCGGGGCGATCACCGGCGCCTCGCCCGGTGCCGGCACAGGGGCTGGAGCGGGCGGCGCAACCAGCGTCGAGCGCAGGTACCAACTGTTTTCACTGCCAGCAGTGACACCCCCTTTGAACAGCCGATAGTCGTAGGCACCGGCCGATAGCCTCTGGGGCTGTACAAAGGCGGTGGCCGTGCTGGTGGCGCCGTCAAGGGCTTCGACCACCTGGATGCCGTTCTGCGCAGTCGCTGCACCTGCGCCGTTGAGGTTGTTGATGAGCACCTGTGTAGAGCCAGCGATCGCGCCGCGGCTGATCACCAGGCGATCGGAAGCAGCGCCATCGCCGGCCAGCACGCTGTTCAGGCGCAGGGCGCCGTTGTTGCCGGTGTAATCGCCCTCGATGCTCAAGCGGCCCATGGCATCATTGCCGGCGGTGAGGTCAAGTGTGCCTGCGTTGCTGATTGCGGCGCGCTGGCCTGGGGCAAACGCAGTGATCACCCCTTGGCGTGAAGTGATGCTGCTGCTGGCGTCGAGGGTGAGGCTGCCCGTGCTGCTGTCACTGTCGCCCAGTACCAGCGTGTCATCCAGTGCCAGCCGGCTGCCGTTGTTCAGCGCCACGCGCTCCCAGTTCACATAGTGGGCACCGCCTGCCGGCTGGCTGGCATCGAACGTCAGGCTGTCGTTACCTCCGCCGCCGTCCAACGTGATACTCAGTACCTCGGGCGTGAGGCCTTTGAGCAGTGCCGTGTCATTACCTGGCCCCGCATCCACGCGCCCGCCAATACGGCCACCGTCCCAGGTGAAGCGGTCGTTGCCAGTGCTCAGCAACACATCGCCGCCAACCTGGCCGCCATGCACCAGCACCTGGTCATCGCCACCGCTGACGCTGATATTGCCGCCGACGTTGCCATCGAAGACTTCGATATAGTCCTTGTCGAAGGCCGCGATGACGTTCCGGTCGACGCTGCCGCCACGCATGATGAAGGTGTTCTCGTCCAGCCGCATGTTGACGTTGCCGATACGCCCGTCGTCCATTTCGGCATAGTCGCCGCTGTCGAACGTGCCCTTGATCCAGCCACCGGTCATGTGAAAGGTGTCCAGGCCATCACCCTGGTTGAGGTTGCCTTCGATGACGCCGCCGCTCATGGCGAAGTCATCGATGCCGGCGCCCTGGTGGATGTTGCCGCCGACGCTGCCAGAGGCCATGTCGATGCTGTCTGTGCCGGCGCCGAAGGTTACGTCGCCGGTGATGGCGCCGCTACCGGATGCCGGGAATACCAGGCGGTTATCACCGTTGGTGTCCACCAGCGAGGGCGCAGTGCCGCTGTCACAGGTGTAGGTGTCGTTACCCGGGCCGGGTGAGAAGGTGCAAGCCGCGTGTGCGGCGGGCGTGGCCATGCCCAGCAGCGATAGCGAACCCAGGGTCAGCATCAGGCGTAGACGCATCAGGAAAACCTCCATTCTCCAGGGAGTCCTGCGCACCACGCGTGGTGTGCAGGGTTACCGGGGTTGTATAGAGGAGTGCGTCACGACCACAACTGGCAAAAATGTCAGGTGGCAAAAGGCTAGCGCATTAGTCGCGGTAGAACGTTTGCACCAGGTGGTAGCCGAATTTGCTCTTGATCGGCCCGTGTACCACACGCAAAGGCTTCTTGAAGATCACCTGGTCGATGGCGCCGACCATCTGCCCCGGGCGAATTTCGCCCAGGTCACCACCGCGCTTGCCCGATGGGCAGAGAGAGAACTTTTTCGCGAGCACGTCGAAAGCCTCGCCGTTGGCGATGCGCTGCCTGAGCTTTTCGGCTTCGTCAGCGGTCTTGACCAGTATGTGGCGGGCTTGGGCTTTCATGGGCTACCTGTGCATCGGGAAAAAAGGCGGCATTATGCCTGATTGAATCCCGTTGAAGCGATCGCGCCCAAATGGCCGCGATGAATGTCAGCTCTTCAGCTCAGCGCGATCGCGAAACTGCTCCAGCGCCTCCGGGTTGGCCAGGGCATCGGTGTTCTTCACCGGCCGCCCATGCACCACATCGCGAATCGCCAGTTCCACCAGCTTGCCACTGATGGTGCGCGGTATGTCGCTGACCTGGGCGATCACCGCCGGCACATGGCGGGGCGTGGTGTACTGGCGTATCACCTGGCGGATGTGCTGGCGCAAGGCTTCATCCAGCTGCAGGCCTTCTTGCAGGCGCACGAACAGCACCACCCGCACATCCCCGTTCCAGTCCTGGCCGATGGCCACGCTTTCCACAACCTGTTCGACCTTTTCCACCTGGCGGTAGATCTCCGCCGTGCCAATGCGCACACCGCCCGGGTTGAGCACGGCGTCGGAGCGACCGTGGATCACCATGCCCCCGCTGGCACGCTGCTCGGCGTAGTCGCCCTGGGCCCACACCCCCGGAAACTGGCTGAAGTAGGCATCGTGGTAACGGCGGCCGTCCGGGTCGTTCCAGAAACCGAGTGGCATCGAGGGGAAGTTGCGCGTGCACACCAGCTCGCCTTTTTCGTCCACCACGGGCTGACCCTGCTCGTTCCACACCTCCACCGCCATACCCAGGCCCTTGCACTGGATTTCGCCGCGACGCACAGGCAGGGTCGGGTTGCCCAGCACGAAGCAGGAGACGATATCCGTACCGCCCGACATGGACACGAGCCACAGGTCGGCCTTGATCTTGTCGTACACATAGTCATAGCTGTGCGGCGACAGCGGCGAACCGGTGGACAGCAGCAGCCGCAGGCTGGTCAGGCAGTGGCTGGTGGCAGGTTCAAGGCCTGCCTGCTCCAGTGCCGCCAGGTACTTGGCGCTGGTACCGAAGGCGTGGATACCCTCGGCCTCTATCAGGTCCAGAAGGCGCTCGGGGCCCGGGTGGAACGGCGAGCCGTCGTACAGCACCAGCGTGGCACCCACCGCCAGGCCACTGGCCAGCCAGTTCCACATCATCCAGCCGCAGGTGGTGTAGTAGAACAGCACGTCATCGGCCTTCAGGTCGTTGTGCAGGCCGTGTTCCTTGAGGTGTTGCAACAGCACACCTCCGGCGCGATGGACAATGCACTTGGGCACCCCGGTGGTGCCACTGGAATAGAGGATGTACAGCGGGTGGTCGAACGGCAGCGGGGTGAAACGGGGCTCGCCGCCGGGCTGGAAGAAGTCATCCCACAGGCTGACGTTGGCTGCCTGGAATTCGTCGGCACGCGTGCCTTTGCGGGTATGGGGCACCACGATCAGTTGCTCCAGGCCAGGCAACTGCGCGCACACCTGGTTGACCTTGGTCACCTGGTCGATGGCCTTGCCCGCATACTGGTAACCGGCGCAGACGATCAGCAGCTTGGGTTCGATCTGGCCGAAGCGGTCGATGATGCCGTGCACGCCGAACTCGGGCGAGGAGGTAGACCAGACCGCGCCAAGGCTGGTGCAGGCGAGCATGGCCACCAGTGTTTGCCAGGTATTGGGCATGATGGCCGCTACCCGGTCGCCCGGGACGATACCTGCGGTCTTGAATGCCGTTTGCAGCCCGGCCACCTGTGCGGCCAGTTCAGCATGGCTGAACACTTCGCGTTGGCCGTCTTCGCGTACGGCGACCACGGCCGGGCGGTCGTCGCGGCGGCGCAGCAGGTGTTCGGCAAAGTTCAGGGTGGCATTGGCGAACCACTGTGCATCGGGCATCTGCGGCCCTTCGCTGAGCACCTGGCTGGGCGGGGTATGCCAATGCACGTGGAAATACTCGGCAAGGGTTTGCCAGAAGGCGCCGCGCTGTTCGATGCTCCAGCCGTGCAGGGCCTGGTAGTCGTCGAGTTGCAGGTTGTAGCGCAGGTTGACCCGGCGGCGGAAGGCATCCATCCGGCTGGCCTCGATCTGCGTTGTGGACGGGCGCCAGAGCACATCGTTCATGCCGAATCTCCTTTACCGGAACAAAGCAGGCTCAGTGCAGGATCAGCCTTGTGTTGCGAAGAAGCTGATCCTGCAGAGAAAGCGGTTCTGCTTACTCTACTTTAGCCTTTTGCACATCCTGCGATGCCGACCACACGCGGTAGCGCACTTCGACATCCTTGGGCGCATACACCACCACCGGCAGCTTACTGTTGTAGCGCAGCAGGAAGCCGTCGCCGACCACCGGCACGAAGGCTTCGGTCTTATTGCCGTCCGGGCAGGCCATCAGTGTGCTGGCCGGGCCGCTGACGTTGTCCAGGCGATAGTAACTGTAGCCCCAGCCTTCCAGGGTGCGTTCTTCAAGGGTGCCGCCCAGGCGCTGGCGATTGCAGTCGACCTGCAGGGTCTTGCCAGCGAGGATTTCCAGTTTATAGGCCGACTCATCGGCCTGGGCCGGCAGGTGGATGACCTGCCGGGTGAAGCCTTTTTCCGCCTCGGGGTAGGGCGCGATGTCCTTCAGGCTGGCGGCCATCGCAGGTGCGACAGTGGCCAGGCTCAAGGCCAGAATCGCGGTCATTGGGGTAGGGCGCATAAGGCCTCCTTGCTGATAAACGAATGCGCGGCCGTCGCCAGGCCCAGGCCGCCCGTCACTGGGCCAACCAGCCACCATCGACGTTCCAGGCGGCGCCGCGAACCTGGCTACCGGCCTCGCTGCACAGAAAGAGTACCAGCTCACCGAGGTGTTCGGGGGTGACGAAAGCCAGCGACGGTTGCTTTTCTGCCAGCAGATCGTGCTGCGCTTGCAGCCGATCGCCACCCTTGGCTGCACGATCGTCGATCTGCTTTTGCACCAGAGGCGTCAGCACCCAGCCCGGGCAGATGGCATTGCAGGTGACATGACTGGTGGCGGTTTCCAGGCCGACCACCTTGGTCAGGCCGATCACACCATGCTTGGCTGCCACGTAGGCTGCCTTGCCAATCGAGCCGACCAGGCCATGCACCGAAGCGATATTGATGATGCGCCCCCAGTTGCGCGTGCGCATGCCCGGCAGCGCCAGGCGCGTGCCATGGAATACGGCCGACAGGTTCAGGGCGATGATCTTGTCCCAGCTTTCTGGCGGGAACTGTTCGACGGGTGCCACATGTTGGATACCGGCGTTGTTGACCAGGATGTCGACGCCGCCGAACTCTCGTTCGGCCAGGTTGAACAAGGCCTCGATCTGGATCACATCCGACAGGTCGGCCGGGTGATGCACAACCTTCACCCCGTGCCGGGCAATTTCCGCCATGGCGGGGCCCGGGTCGCCAAAGCCGTTGAGCACGATGTTGGCGCCAGCCCGGGCCAATACCTGGGCGATGCCCAGGCCAATGCCGCTGGTGGAACCGGTGACGAGTGCAGTTTTGCCTTCAAGGGTCATGCCATGCTCCTTAGACGATGCCAGTGGCGTAGAACGTGGCGATGACCACGAACACCGCCAGGGTCTTGATCAGGGTGATACCAAAAATGTCCTTGTAAGCCTCGCGGTGGGTGAGGCCGGTCACCGCCAGCAAGGTGATCACCGCGCCGTTGTGTGGCAGTGTGTCCATGCCGCCGCTGGCCATGGCGGCTACCCGGTGTAGCACTTCCAGCGGGATGTCGGCTGCGTGGGCGGCGGCGATGAACGTGTCGCCCATGGCCGCCAGGGCGATGCTCATGCCGCCCGAAGCGGAGCCGGTGATGCCGGCCAGCAAGGTCACGGTGATGGCTTCGTTCACCAATGGGTTGGGGATGCCGCGCAAGGCATCGGCCAGCACCAGAAAACCCGGTAGCGAGGCGATTACCGCGCCAAAGCCGTATTCCGAGGCGGTGTTCATGGCTGCCAGCAAGGCACCGCCCACCGCGCTTTTGGTGCCCTCGGCCAAGCGTGTACGAATGGCGCCAAAGGCGCACACCAGGACCATCAGGATGCCCACCAGCAACGCGGCCTGCACAGCCCAGATGGCCGTCAGCTTGGCCACGTCGCTTTGTACCGGTGCACTCATGCCTGGCAGTTGCAGGCTGTGACTGGGGCCGTACCAATGCGGTATCCAGTGGGTGAACACCAGGTTCATGACCCCCACCAGTATCAGCGGCGACAGCGCCAGCCAAGGGTTGGGCAGGCTCAGGTCGGCAGCGGTTTCCGGTTCGTTGCGCAAGTCGGTGCCATAACCTTCACCGGCGCGCAGGGCCTTGTTGCGCTGGCGCTGCAGGTAGGCCATGCCGGTAAAGAACACGAACAGCGTGCCGATCAGGCCCAGCCACGGTGCGGCCCAGGCGGTGGTGTTGAAGAAGGTGCTGGGGATGATGTTCTGGATCTGTGGGGTGCCGGGCAGGGCGTCCATGGTGAACGAGAATGCGCCCAGGGCGATGGTGGCCGGGATCAGGCGTTTGGGGATGTTGCTCTGACGGAACATTTCGGCGGCGAACGGGTACACCGCGAACACCACCACGAACAGCGAAACACCGCCGTAAGTGAGCAGGGCACAGACCAGTACGATGACCAGCATCGCCTGGCGGGTGCCGAGCAGGCGGATGGCCGCGGCGACGATCGAGCGGGAGAAACCGGACAGCTCGATCAGCTTGCCGAACACCGCGCCCAGCAGGAATACCGGGAAGTACAGTTTGATGAAACCGACCATTTTCTCCATGAACACCCCGGTGAAAGCAGGGGCGACGGCAGAAGGGTCGGTGAGCAGGACAGCGCCGAGGGCGGCGATGGGGGCGAAGAGGATTACGCTGTAACCGCGGTAGGCGGCCAGCATCAGCAAGGCCAGAGCAGCGAGTGCGATGAGCACGGTCATCGGGGTGGGTCTCCTGGGTGAGTCTTGTTTTTATCGTTGAGCAGGAGATAGCGGGAATCGTGCCAACTATGTAACTGGCTGATTTTTAAGGGGTAAAGGGTTTTGTTAGAAGTCTATGTCTACATTTAGAGACGCCAGGGGCTGCTTTACAGCCCATCGCTGGCTTGCCTCCGGTAAAGGGCGGAGCTCTGGCGGTAATCTCAAATAAGAAACAAGAGTCTCCAATCAGAGACCAAGTGCCGCCATCTTCTTGTACAGCGTCGACCGCCCCAGCCCTAAGGCTGCCGCTGCCTCTGGCACTTTTCCTCCCTGTTCGGCCAGCGCCCCGGCAATCAGGCCGCGTTCAAAGGCCTCGCACGCCTCGCGGTAGGTCTGCCGTATGGGCGCCTCAGCCAGCGGGCTCAATGGCCCCAGTGCCGCACGCAGGTCCGCAACCCCCAGCCGGGGCTGATCCGCCAGCAAGGTCGCGCGCTCCAGCACATTGCGCAGCTCGCGAATGTTCCCCGGCCAGGCATGCCTGGCCAGCAGTTGCTGCGCTTCAGCTTCCAGCTCGTACTGGCTGCCCAGCTCAGCCAATATGGCCTCGCACAGCGCCGGCAGGTCCTCCAGCCGTTGCCGCAACGGCGGGACATCAATCGGCAGCACATTCAGCCGGTAATACAGGTCGGCGCGGAAGGCCCCGCGGGCCATGGCAGCCTGCAGGTCGATGGAGGTGGCGGCGATGATGCGCACATCGCTGCGCAGCATCTGGTTGGACCCGACCGGCTCGTATTCCTTTTCCTGCAGCACCCGCAGCAGCTTGCTCTGCAGGGCCAGCGGCATGTCGCCGATCTCGTCGAGGAACAGCGTGCCGCCTTCGGCCAGTTGCAGCTTGCCGCTGCGGCCTTTGCGGTCGGCGCCGGTAAAAGCACCCGGCGCAGTGCCGAAGAATTCGGCTTCCAGCAGCGTCTCCGGGATGGCTGCGCTGTTGATGCTGACAAAGGCCTTGTGCGCCCGTGCTGAGGCTGCGTGAATGGCGTGGGCCAGCAGTTCCTTGCCGGTGCCGGTTTCGCCCAGCAGCAACACGGGTGAATCGCTGCCGGCGCCACGCCGGGCGCGTCGCTTGGCTTCCAGGCTGGCCGCGCTGCTGCCTACGAACTGGGCGAAGCTGTACTTGGCCTGGCGGGCGCGCAGTTGCGAGCGGGTCGAGGCCAGTTCCTGCTGCATGCTGGAATAGCGTTTGAGCAGCGGCGACAGGCTGCGCAGTTCGTCGAACAGGGCAAAGCCGATGGCGCCGATCAGCGTGCCCTGGTCGTCGTGGATGGGTAGGCGCATGACCACCAACGGCTCGTTCTGCGTGTCGAGCATGTCCAGCAGGATGGGCCGCCCATCGCTCACCACGTCGCGCATCAGGCTGCCGGGGATCACCGCTTCACACGGCTGGCCTATGGCGCTGGCGGCGTCGGCCAGGCCAAAGCGTCGGGCATAGCGTTCGTTCATCCAGACGATGCGTGCCTGGCGGTCGACGATTACCGTGCCCTCACTGGACTGTTCGATGATCTCGAACAGCGAGCGGATCGCCAGTTGCCGTACCTGGGGGTAGTCCTTGAGGCTGTCGCTGTCGTGCATGGGTGAACATCCTGAATCATGTATTGGCACA
Organism: Pseudomonas sp. BP6; assembly: GCF_017875935.1. Lineage (NCBI taxonomy): Bacteria > Pseudomonadati > Pseudomonadota > Gammaproteobacteria > Pseudomonadales > Pseudomonadaceae > Pseudomonas > Pseudomonas sp. BP6. Next base: position 2,544,375 of record NZ_JAGINI010000001.1, on the reverse strand, counting down.
AGCCCGCGAAAAGACCGGGCCTGAAAACTTATCGTCGGGGGTCAAACGCCTCACGCAAGGCATCCCCGATAAACACCAGCAGTGACAAGATCACCGCCAGCGCAAAGAACGCGGTAAAGCCCAACCACGGTGCCTCCAGGTGCTGCTTGCCCTGGGTCACCAGCTCGCCCAGCGAGGCGCTGCCCGCTGGCATGCCAAAGCCCAGAAAGTCCAGCGCGGTCAGTGTGGTAATCGCCCCGGTCAGCATGAACGGCACATAGGTCAGCGTGGCATTCATGGCATTGGGCAAGATATGCCGCAGCATGACCTGACTGTCCGGTAACCCCAGCGCCCGCGCGGCCTTTACATACTCCAGGTTGCGCCCGCGCAGGAACTCGGCGCGCACCACGTCGACCAGGGTCAGCCAGGAGAACAGCGCCATGATCCCCAGCAGCCACCAGAAATCCGGTTCGACAAAACCGCTGAGGATGATCAGCAGATACAACACGGGCAACCCCGACCATACCTCCAGCAAACGCTGGCCGAGCAGGTCGACCCAGCCCCCGTGGTAGCCTTGCAGGGCGCCTGCCGCCACGCCGATGAGCACACTGACCACGGTCAGGGCGAAGGCGAACAGCAGCGATACCCGCGTGCCATAAAGCACCCGCGCCAGCACGTCACGGCCCTGGTCGTCGGTGCCCAGCCAGTTGCTGGCGCTGGGCGGGCTGGGGGTGGGCACCTGCAAGTCGTAATTTGGTGTATCGGCACTGAACGGGATAGGTGCGAACAGCATCCAGCCACCCTGTTCAGCGATCAGTTGGCGCACATAGGCGCTGCGGTAGTCGGGCTGAAACGGCAGTTGCCCGCCGAACTGCTGCTCGGTGTAGCGTTTGAGCGCCGGAACGTACAGTTCGCCCTTGTAGCCGAGCAGCAGTGGCTTGTCGTTGGCCACCAGTTCAGCGCCAAGGCTCAGCAGCAGAAGGCCGGCAAACAACCACAGCGACACCCAGCCCAGGCGGTGGCGACGAAAGCGTTGCAGGCGACGGCGTGCTAGGGGCGACAGCATCAATGCGCCCTCGTATCGAAGTCGATGCGCGGGTCGAGCAACGTGTAAGACAGGTCACCGATCAGACGAATCAGCAGGCCCGCCAGGGTGAAGATGAACAGCGTGCCGAACACCACCGGGTAATCCCGCGACACGGCGGCCTCATAGCTCATGCGGCCAAGGCCATCGAGCGAGAAGATCACCTCGATCAGCAACGAACCGGCGAAAAATACCGTGATAAGCGCCTGTGGCAACCCGGCCACCACCAGCAGCATGGCGTTGCGCAAGACATGGCCATACAGCACGCGGCGTTCGCTGAGGCCCTTGGCCCGGGCAGTGACCACGTATTGGCGGGAAACCTCGTCGAGGAAGGCATTCTTGGTCAGCAGCGTGAGGGTGGCGAACCCTCCGATCACCAGGGCGGCGACCGGCAGCACCAGGTGCCAGAAGTAGTCGGCGACCTTGCCCAGCAGGCTGAGCTCGTCGAAATTGTCCGAGACCAGGCCGCGCACCGGGAACCAGTTGAGCGAAGTGCCGCCGGCAAACAGGACGATCAGCAGCAGTGCGAACAGGAACGAAGGCAGGGCGTAACCGATCACGATGAACGCGCTGCTCCAGGCATCGAAGCGGCTGCCGTGGCGCATCGCCTTGCGGATGCCCAGCGGGATCGACACCAGGTAGGTGATCAGCGTGGCCCAGAAGCCCAGTGACAGGGTGACCGGCAACTTGTCGAGAATCAGGTCGGTGACTTTCGCGCCACGGAAAAAGCTGTTGCCAAAGTCCAGCCGGGCATATTGGCCGAGCATCAACCACAAGCGTTCGGGGGCGGATTTGTCAAAGCCGTACTGGCGCTTGATCTCTTCGATCAGTTTCGGGTCCAGGCCGCGTGTGGCGCGGGATTCGCCATGAACCACTTCTGCGCGCGCGCCAGGTGCGCCGCCACCGATGCCCTGCAGGCGCGCCACGGCTTGTTCCACCGGGCCACCCGGCGCGGCCTGGACGATGGCGAAATTGACCAGCAGGATTGCCAGCAGCGTCGGAATGATCAGCAACAGGCGGCGCAGGATATAAGCGGTCATGGCGAGGAATTCCGGCGTTCGGCCATTTGCGCGTTGGTCAGCGGGGTAGGGCTGACCTCCCACCAGGTGTCCAGCCCTTCGTCGTAAGTGGCCTGGACCTTGGGCCGACCGAAGTGGTTCCACCAGACGGTAGAGCTGCCCGGCGGGTAATAGTTGGGGATCCAGTAGTAATTCCATTGCAGCACGCGGTCCAGGGCATGGGCGTGGCGCAGCATGTCGGCCTGGGTGTCGGCGCCGACCAGGCCGTCGATCAGATGGTCTACGGCCGGGTCCTGCAGGACCATCAGGTTGTTCGAGCCAGGGTCGTGAGCGGCCGCCGAGCCAAAGTAGTTGTACAACTCGGTACCGGGCGACAGGGTGACCGGGTAGCCGGTGACGATCATGTCGTAATCGCGCGCCATCAGCCGATTGACGTACTGGGCCGAGTCGACGTTGCGGATGTTCAGGCTCACGCCGATCTGGGCCAGGTTGCGCTTCCACGGCAGCAGCAGGCGTTCAAGGCCCGCCTGGCCATTGAGGAATGTGAACGCCAGCGGCGTGCCCTGGCTATTCACCAGGCGGTCGCCTTCGGGGTGCCAGCCGGCTTGTTCGAGCAGGGCCAGGGCCTGCAACTGCTGTTGACGGATGATCCCCGAGCCGTCGGTGACCGGGGCGGTGAACACCGTGGTGAAAACGTCATCTGGCACTTGGCCGCGCAAAGGGGCGAGCAGCTTCAACTCCCCCGCATCCGGCAGCTGGCGAGCGGCCAGAGGGGTATTGGAGAACACGCTTTGCTGGCGGATGTACAGGTTGCGCATCATCTGCCGGTTGCTCCACTCGTAGTCCCACAACATACCCAGCGCTTGGCGCACACGGCGGTCCTTGAACTGCTGCCGGTCGAGGTTGAACACGAAACCCTGGGCCACCTGCGGTTTGGCCGGGGCCAGGTGGGCGCGTTGCAGGCGGCCGTCGTCCAGTTGCGCACCGTTGTAGCCCAAGGTGTAGGCCGTGGCGGAGAACTCGCGGTTATAGTCGTAGCCTCCGCCTTTGAGTACCTGGCGCGCCACTTCGGTGTCGCCGAAGTACTCGATGCGCAGCTTGTCGAAATTGTAGCGGCCACGGCTGGCCGGCAGGTCACGTGCCCACCATGCAGGGTCGCGTTCAAAGGTGATGCTGCGGCCGTTATCGATGCGCCCGATGCGGTATGGCCCGCTGCCGACCGGCTTGTCGAAGCCGGCACCGTTGGCAAAATCGCGCTGCTGCCAATCGTGCTTGGGCATTACCGGCAGGCTTGCGAGGTCCAGCGCCAGGGTGCGGCCGTGCTCGGGCTTCAAGTCGAATCGTACGCTGTGCAGGCTTTCGACGGTCACGCCGGCCACGTCGGCAAACTGGGTACGGTATTTGAGGCTGCCCTTGCTCATCAGCAGTTCGAAGGTGAAACGAACGTCTTCGGCGCGCACCGGCTTGCCATCGGCGAAGGTGGCGCGCGGGTCGATGTCGAAACGCAGCCAGGCATCCTTGGGGCCGCGCTCCATGCGCCGGGCGATCAGGCCGTAAACGGTATAGGGTTCATCGTACGAGCGTACCGCCAGTGGCGCGTACAGCAGACCATCGACTTCGCTGACACCGATGCCTTTGTCGATGTAGGGGAGGATGTGGTCGAACTGGCCGATCTCGATGGCCGAGCGGCGCAAGATGCCGCCCTTGGGGGCGTCGGGGTTTACATAGTCGAAATGCCGGAAGCTGGCGGCGTAGCGGGGGGCTTCACCGTAGACGGTGAGGGCGTGGGTGGTAGCCGCCTGGACCGTAAAGCCCATGCACGAAAATACAAGCCCCCACAATACTTGTGGGAGCGGGTTCACCCGCGAATGCGTCGGAGCAGGCAACGAGGTTGTCTGGTCTGGCCTCTTCGCGGGTAAACCCGCTCCCACAGGGGGGCTGATCACCGGGAGGGGTGAATCAGTCCTGGCGGCTGGTCACTTCCAGCAGGTGGTAGCCGAACTGGGTCTTCACCGGGCCTTGCACGGTGTTGACCGGGGCGCTGAAGACCACGGTGTCGAATTCCTTGACCATCTGGCCTGGGCCGAACGAGCCCAGGTCACCGCCCTGACGGCTGGACGGGCAGGTGGAGTTGGCTTTGGCGATTTCAGCGAAGTCGGCGCCTGCTTCGATCTGGGCTTTCAGTTCGTTGCACTTGTCTTCGCTGCTGACCAGAATGTGGCGGGCGGTTGCACGGGCCATGGGTACTGCTCCTTGGGGGTAAAAAAGGCAAGCCTAGCGCACTTGTCCGGGGTATGTCTCGCCAGGCTTACAACCATTGGCCTACAGTTTTTGTGCCGCCTCACGCAACAGGGTTTCGGTCGAGGCCCAGCCCAGGCAGCCGTCGGTAATCGACACACCGTATTTGAGTGCGCCCTTGCCCAGCGCCTGGCAGCCATCGAACAAGTGCCCTTCGATCATCACGCCGACCAGCGAACGGTCGCCGGCCAGGCGCTGCTCCAGCACCTCATTGAAGACCGCTGGCTGGCGCGCCGGGTCCTTGCCGCTGTTGGCGTGGCTGCAATCGACCATGATCCGTGCCTGCAGGCCGGCCTTGGCCAACGCCTGGCGGGCCATGGCGATGCTGTTGGCATCGTAGTTCGGGCCTTTGTGGCCGCCGCGCAGTACAAGGTGTGTGTCCGGGTTGCCCAAGGTCTCGATGATCGCCGGGTGGCCCTGTGCATCCATACCGAAGTGCCGGTGGGGGTGGGCAGCGCTGCGCATGGCGTCGCTGGCGATGGCGATGCCGCCGTCCGTACCGTTCTTGAAGCCGACCGGCAGTTCCAGGCCACTGACCATTTCGCGGTGGATTTGCGATTCGGTGGTGCGTGCGCCGATCGCCGCCCAAGCCAGCAGGTCATCGAAGTAGCCGGCGGCCATTGGTTGCAGCAACTCGGTAGCGATCGGCAGGCCGCGTTCGATCATGCTCAGCATCAGCCCGCGGGACAAAGCGATACCCGCGTGCATGTCGTCACTGCCATCGAGGTGCGGGTCGTAGGCCAGGCCTTTCCAGCCCACTGTAGTACGCGGTTTTTCGACGTAGGCGCGCATCACCAGCAGCAGCTTGTCGTTGACTTCGCGGCCAAGGGCGGCCAGGCGGTCGGCGTATTCCAGAGCCGCGCGTGGGTCATGGATCGAGCAGGGGCCGACGATGACCAGCAGGCGCGGGTCGCGGCCTTCGAGGATGTCGCGGATGGCCAGGCGATGGGCCTGGACTTGTTGGGCCAGTTCGCTGGACAGTGGCATCTGTTGCTTGAGCAGGTGCGGGCTGGGCAGGCGCTTGCTGACAGTGGTGTTGGCCGCTTGCGGCTGGGTCAGGGGCAGGGCGAGGCTGGAAGCGTGCATGGCGTTTTTCCCTGGGCGGACAGCGGGTTCAGGCCCGCATTGTCGGCCCTATCGAGGTGTTCGACAGATCGTTGAATTGGTATTGGCTGCTGCATTGCCACCTGTGGAAGACCGATCGGAGGCGGCAGGCTGGCCCGAGCGGGGTTGGCTAAATCGCCAGGCAGAGGTGTTTGCGTAGTAATAAGTGGCGTAGTTCATGAATCTGTCCTCAACGTGAATCGGTGTTGGTCAAAGGCCTGAAAAGCAAAACCCCCGGTCGGGGAGCCGACCGGGGGTTTGAGTATTCTCATGTTCGGCGGCCCCTCGAAGGTGGACGCCGGATGGGTATCGGCGCCTAGTGGCTAAACCAATACCCAAAGTAATAGCTGGCAGGTGCCACGCAGCCGACAACGGCCAGCACAGGGCGCAGGCTGCGACCGGTGTGGTTGGCGTGGTTGCGGGTGTGTTTCGGCATGTTGCTCTCCAGTGAATGAGCCCGAGCTTACTTCAGTTCGCACGGGCCATTCAATGGATAAATGCTATGGGGTCAATCATTTGTTTTTGTACTGACTGGTTCAATGACCGTATCGCCCGACCAGGCTTTGAGCCCCCAGGGCGTGGCCTTGCAGCAGTTGCAGCAGGCCGCTGCGATCCAGCCCTTCAGGCAAGGTACCCAAGGGCAGGTCGGTGGCGATCAGGGTCAGTGCGTAATGATGGGGGTTGTCGCCGGCGGGTGGACAGGGGCCGCGGTAGCTGAGGGTGCCACGGGAGTTGCGGCCCACTGTCACGGATGGCCCGCTCAGCCCTGCCGTGCCTGCCTTGAGCCCATCCTGTTCGGGATCGATGTTGTAGGCAATCCAGTGCACCACACCAACGCCCTTGCCACCGTCCGGGTCGAACATGATCAGGGCCAGCGACCGCGTACCTGCGGGCAAGTTGTCCCAGCTCAGTTGCGGGGTCCGCTCTTCGCCGGCGCCGCATGCCGGGTCCGGGCCGACCTGTTGCAGGGCGATGACGCCGCCATCGGTGAATGACGAGGAACTGATCGACATCGCGCCTTGGTTGCCTGCGGCAGCTAACGCAGTACACGGCAGCAAAGCAGCGAACAGCCAGTGTCTGAGGTGCATGGTCAATCCTTGGCAGGGCGTCAGGGCTCAGTTTAGTCCAGCTCGGCTTCAGCGGCTGTCCTGGTCCTCGGCAGTGCCGCCGCTGGCACCGGCACCAGAGCCGGTGCCTTCGCCGGTATTGTTGGAGCCGCCAGCGGCACCGTCGGCGGCATCGGTGTTGCTGCCTGTGTCACTGCTGTCGTTACCTTTGCCGCTGCCGGGGCTGTTGACGCTGCTGCCTTCACCGACGGTCTTGCCGCCAGAGGGGTCGGTTTGCGGATGGCTGTCGGTATGGGTGTCGGTGGCGGCGAAGGCAGTGCCGGTGAGGCTGGTCAGGGCGAGCGCCAGGCACAGGGATAGCGGGCGAATGCGGATCATGGGACTTCTCCTTTGCGGATGATCAGTCATTCGTTTGGCTGGCGGCGGCTGGCGGGGTGCCTTCTGGGCGACGAGCGGCAAATTCTGAAGGGCTGTAAATCCCCGTCACACCCAAGGCCGCCCGCAGAAGGGAATGGGATCTGCTGTGGGAACGGCCTGGTAGCGCGATTGGGCCGCAGAGCGGCCCCTGCAATCATCAGGATGCCGACTGCTGTGCGGGCGCCGGGGTTTCGACTGGCTCCAGCGGCGGATGCTCCTGCGCTGCATGCATCAGGTCTTCGGTCACCCGCAGCTCGGCGCCAGTTGGCGAGAAGGTGGTCGACGCGGTGAACGGGGCAGGGTGCTCTGCTGCCGGGCGCTTGCCGCGGCGCCACATGAAGAAGCACACCATGGTCAGGTTGACCACGGCAAACGCCCAGAACAACCCGGCCTCACCAAACTCGGTCATCATCGGCGAAATGGCTACCGGTGCCATGGCCGAGCCCAGGGAGTTGATCAGCAGCAGGCCCTGGATCATCGGTACCAAGGCATCGGACGGCGCCCGATCGGCTGCATGGCTGACCGCTACCGGGTACAGGGTGAACACACCGCCCCCCAGCAGGAACAGCGTGGCCGGCAGCAGGAACGAGTCCGATGGCAGGAACACCGTTACAAGCGACAGGACAACGCACAACGCGGCAAGCGCGAGCAGCACATCAAGGCGGTCCTTGCGGTCGGACCAGCGCCCGACCGGGTATTGCAGCAGCATCGCGCCAAGGATCACCCAGGCCATCATGTTGCCGACCTCACCCACCTCCAGGCCGATGCGTTGCAGGTACAGTGGCAGCAGCGCATAGATGCCGGCAATCGCTACACCCGAGCCGAAGCAGCCGACCAGGCCCGACGGTGCCACACCCAGCAACTGGCGGGGCTTGAGGGGCTCGACCTGGTCCAGCAGCGGCGACACCCGCGGCAGGATCACGATCGGCAACACCGACAGGGCGGCCAGCACGCCGGCCAGCATGAACGGGGCGGTATCGCCTAGCTGGGTGATTTCGCCAAGGCCGGCCTGGGCGATCACCCCGGCGCCGTAGAAGGCGATCATGTACAGCGCCAGCAGGCGGCCACGAATTTTTGCGTCACCGGCCAGCAGCAGCCAGCTTTCGATCACCAGAAACACGCCGACTGCCGCCCAGCCGTTGATCAGGCGCAGCACCGACCACCAGGTGACCTCGTAGAACAACCCTTGCAGCAGGATGGTCACGGCGATCAGCGAGGCGAAGCTGGTATAGGCGCGGATGTGGCCGATGCGCAGGATCAGCCGGTCGTTGAAGATGGCGCCGAGGGTCAAGCCGATGAAGTAAGTCGACGAGACGATACCAATGGTAGTGGCAGACTCACCGGCGGCGCCCAGGCGCAGGGTGGTCAGGGAAGACATGAAGCCGTTGCCCAGGGCAATGATGAACAGCCCGAGCAGGGGCGCCAGCGCCATGGCCAGCAAACGCGGAGACATACGTACCTCTAGTTGGATGAGCGGAATGAGCACCTTCTCGGCGCGCACACCGGCTCGACCCGGCAAGGGGCGAGTGGCGACACGGATGCGACCTGGGCAAGACTCAACCGCTGGGCGCTATGGGAGATTGGCCGGGCGGGGAGGGTTGAGCCTACTTCACATGTGCGTTCATGTGTTCAGGCGCTGACTCTGTCATTGCTGCTGGTTGCCACCGTTCAAGGCGACGGGCGAAAAGGAAGCGGGATTCTACGGGCTTGGACGCTTTTGCCAAGGGGTATGGGTGTGCGACGAGACGCCGCAGTCTCAGCGCGACATGAACATGTCTTCCACAGACATTTTCGATGGATGCTCCTGCGTGCGGTGAGATCGGCACGGCAATCTTGCAGAGTGCTGCATAATGCTGACCACCCCACCAAGGAAGGCCTCCATGTTCGCGTCGCTGTTCGCAGTCCTGGCTCCGGTTTTCATCGTCGCCGGAATTGGCTTTGCCTGGGCCCGCAAGGGCCTGGATTACCCCACCGATTTCATCGCCCGGGTGGTGATGACCGTCGGTACCCCTTCGCTGGTGCTGTCTACCCTCAGTCGTACCGAGTTGAACCCGAATGCTTTTACCAGCATGGCCGTGGCCTGCTTGCTGTGCACCCTGGGGATGGCCTTGGCCGCTTTGCTCGTGGGGCGCGCGTCGGGCATGCACTGGCGGGTACTGCTGCCGGCGTTCATGTTCCCTAATACAGGCAACATGGGCCTGCCGATCAGTCTGTATGCCTTCGGTGAGCATGGCCTGGCGTTGGCCGTGGCATTTTTCCTGACCCTGTCCATCGTTCAGTTCACCATCGGCATGGCCATCTCCGGCACGGCGGCTTCGCTCAAGGCGCTGCTGCGCAACCCTATCGTCATCAGCCTGGCCGGCGCCATGCCCATCATATTTCTCGATTTCGAACTCCCGCGTTGGTTGGCCAACACCGTAGACCTGCTGGGCGGTATGACCATCCCGCTCATGTTGCTGACCTTGGGGGTATCACTGGCCAGCATTCGCCTGCGTCACGTGGGCAGCGGCATGCTGCTGGGCGGATTGCGCATTGGCCTGGGGGCTGCGGTGGGCTGGGCAGTGGGCGCGGTACTGGGTATGGACAGCCTGGAGCGTGCGGTGCTGATGGTGCAGTCGGCGATGCCGGTAGCCGTGTTCAACTACCTGATGGCGGTGCGGGCGAACCGTGAGCCAGAGCAGGTGGCGAACCTGGTGATGTGTTCTACGGTGCTGTCGTTTGCCTGGTTGCCGGTGGTGCTGGCTTGGTGGATGTAGGCCATTGGCAACGACAGCAATTTCCGTTGAGTCAATGCGCGCTGGTCGGCGGCCCAGGAACCAGGCTATGCGCAAGGCTCACAAGGCCTTGGCCAGAAACGCCGCCGTGCGGCTGTAGGTGCATGCCGCCACCACCTGCGGCGTGCCACTGACCACCACCTTGCCCCCGGCATCGCCAGCCCCCGGCCCGATATCGATCACCCAGTCGCTCTGCGCCACCACTCGCATGTCATGTTCGACCACCACCACGCTATGTCCGCTTTCTACCAGGCGGTTCAGCTGTACCAGCAGCCGGTCGATGTCCTGCGGGTGCAAGCCGTTGGTGGGTTCATCCAGCACATACAGGGTCGCCCCGCGGGCCATGCGCTGCAGTTCGGTCGCCAGCTTGATGCGCTGCGCTTCACCTCCGGACAGCTCGGTGGCCGGTTGGCCCAGACGCAAGTAGCCCAGGCCGATATCCTGTAGCACTTGCAGGCAACGGCGGGCAGGCGGTTGTTCGGCAAAAACCTGCAGGGCCTGGTCGACGGTCAACTGCAGCACTTGCGCGATGTTCATGCCTTGCCAGCTCACCGCCAGGGTTTCGGGGTTGTAGCGGGCACCCTGGCAGGTCGGGCAGGGCGCGTACACGCTGGGCATGAACAGCAACTCGACGCTGACGAAACCCTCACCCTCGCAGGTGGCGCACCGGCCCTTGGCAACGTTGAAGGAAAAGCGCCCGGCGTCGAAGCCCTGTGCCTTGGCCTGCTCGGTAGCCGCGAAGAGTTTGCGCACGTGGTCGAACAGGCCAGTGTAGGTGGCCAGGTTGGAGCGCGGCGTGCGGCCGATCGGCTTCTGGTCAACCTGCACCAGCCGCTTGATGCTGCCAAGCCCGGCGCTTACGTGGCCGCTGCTGGTCTGTTCAGGTTCGTCTTCCAGGCTTTGCGCTTCGGGCTCGCTAGGTTGCTCGGCATGGCCCAGGTGTGCCCCCACCAGTTCCAGCAGGGCCTGGCTGACCAGGCTGGATTTGCCCGAGCCGGAAATACCGGTAACGGCGGTAAAGCAGCCCAACGGAAATGCGGCGCTCAGGTTATCGAGGTTATTGCGCGTGATGCCTTCAAGCTTCAGCCAGTCGCGTGCTTGGCGGTGGGCGCGTGTGGCCTGTACCGGGGCATTGAACAGGTAGGTGCGGGTGTATGACTGTTGCACCTCGGCCAGGCCGGCAGGCGGCCCGCTGTAGAGGATGGTGCCACCGTGCTCGCCGGCAGCTGGCCCTACATCCACCAGCCAGTCGGCGCGGCGCATGGTGTCCAGGTCGTGCTCCACCACATACACCGAGTTGCCAGCCTGTTTCAGGCGCTGCAGGGCTTCGAACAGCGCTTCACTGTCGGCCGGGTGCAAGCCGGCCGACGGCTCGTCGAGTACGTAGACCACCCCAAACAGCTGCGAATTCAGCTGGGTGGCCAGGCGCAGGCGTTGCAGTTCACCGGAAGACAAGGTCGGTGTGCTGCGCTCCAGGGCCAGGTAACCGAGGCCGAGGTCAAGCAGCGTATCAATACGTTCCAGCAGCTCGTTGGCGATGCGTTGGGCCGCCAGGCGTTTTTCCAGGGTCAGCTCGTCCTGCTGTTGGGTCAGGTAGTCGGCTGCCGCCACCTTGCGGAACACCTCGGCCAGCGCCTGCAACGACAGGTGCGACAGTTCGGCGATGTCCAGCCCGGCGAAGGTCACGCCCAGCGCTTCGCGCTTCAGGCGTTTGCCCTGGCACAGCGGGCAGGGGCTGGGGCGCATGTACTGGGACACACGCTTGCGCATCTGCGCGCTCTGCGAGTGCATGAAAGTATGCAGCACGTAACGCCGGGCACCCATGAACGTGCCTTGATAGCTGGGCTCCAGTTTGCGCTTGAGGGCTTCGCGGGTCTGCGCCGGGGTCAGGCCGGCATACACGGGGGCGGTGGGCGTCTCTTCAGTGAACAGGATCCAGTCGCGTTGTGCCTGAGGCAGGTCGCGCCAAGGGATATCGACGTCATAGCCCAGCGTGACCAGGATGTCGCGCAGGTTCTGCCCTTGCCAGGCCATTGGCCACGCCGCTACCGCACGCTCACGGATGGTCAGCGACGGGTCGGGGACCATGGTCGCTTCGGTCACCTCGTAGACACGGCCCAGGCCATGGCATTGCGGGCAAGCGCCCTGGGGCGTGTTCGGAGAAAAGTCTTCGGCGTACAGCATCGCTTGCCCGGCGGGGTAGTGGCCAGCGCGGGAGTAGAGCATGCGGATCGAGCTGGACAAAGTGGTCACGCTACCCACCGAGGAACGTGCACTCGGCGTGCCGCGTTGCTGCTGCAGGGCCACCGCCGGCGGCAGCCCGTCGATGGCATCTACGTCCGGCACGCCAACCTGGTCGATCAGGCGCCGGGCATAGGGCGCCACCGATTCGAAATAACGCCGCTGGGCTTCGGCATACAGCGTGGAGAACGCCAGTGAAGACTTACCCGAGCCGGACACGCCGGTGAACACCACCAAGGCATCGCGAGGAATATCGACATCGATGTTCTTCAGGTTGTGCTCGCGGGCGCCACGGACGCGGATGAAACCGCTTGGGGTGGTTGGGCTTGGCGGCATGAAGCAGTCCTTGTCTGAAGCTGAGCAGGGTGCTCAAGGTACCAGCAACTGCAGCGGTCCCCAAAAGGCGCGCAAAGATTCCGAATGTTGAACACTCTGTTGCCAACACTGCTTTCCCTCTCCACGACTGGTTCCGCTGGGCGGAACCACATTCGTTTGTGATCCCGCGTCACTCGCGCTTATCTGTGAGCCAAGCACGACCTGCCTCACCTGTCGTGATCTGAAGGCGAACAACAAGAACGGGAAACCACCCGCGCGAGGAGACTCCACATGTCCCGACATCAGCATATCCAGGCTTGGCTCGCCGACGTGGCCAGCGACCTGCACGCGATCCGTCACGATATCCACGCTCACCCGGAACTGGGCTTTGAAGAAAGCCGCACCTCGGCATTGGTCGCCCGACTGCTGGAGGAATGGGGCTATGAAGTGCACACCGGAATCGGCAAGACCGGCGTGGTCGGCGTGCTGCGCAATGGCAGTAGCCCCCGCCGGCTGGGCCTGCGCGCCGACATGGACGCGCTGCCCATCCACGAAGCATCGGGCGCGGCATACAGCAGCCAGCACCCAGGCTGCATGCACGCCTGTGGTCATGACGGGCACACCACCATGCTGCTTGGCGCCGCGCGCTACCTGGCGGCAACCCGGCAGTTCGACGGCACGCTGACACTGATCTTCCAGCCGGCCGAGGAGGGCCAGGGCGGTGCTGAGGCGATGCTGGCTGACGGCCTGTTGGAGCGCTTTCCATGTGATGCGCTATTCGGCATGCACAACATGCCAGGGCTGCCGGCCGGGCACCTGGGGTTTCGTGAAGGGCCGATGATGGCTTCACAAGACCTGCTGACGGTGACCCTGGACGGGGTGGGTGGCCATGGCTCGATGCCGCACCTGGCCGTCGACCCGCTAGTGGCGGCCGCCAGTGTGGTGATGGCGCTGCAAACCGTGGTGGCGCGCAATATCGATGCGCAGGAAGCGGCAGTGGTCACCGTCGGCGCGTTGCAGGCCGGCGAAGCGGCCAACGTGATCCCGCAACAGGCGCTGTTGCGCCTTAGCCTGCGCGCGCTGAACGCCGAGGTGCGGGCGCAGGCCCTTGAGCGGGTGCGGGCAATCATCGTCAGTCAGGCCGAGAGCTTTGGCTGCCGCGCCAGCATCGAGCACCGCCCGGCCTACCCGGTGCTGGTCAACCATGCCGCTGAAAACGCCTTTGCCACCCAGGTAGGGGTCGAGTTGCTGGGCGCCCAGGCAGTGGATGGCAACACCCGCAAGCTGATGGGCAGCGAAGACTTCGCCTGGATGCTGCAGCGCTGCCCGGGGGCCTACCTGTTCATCGGCAATGGTGTATCGCGGCCGATGGTGCACAACCCGGCCTACGACTTCAACGACGACATCCTGCTGACCGGCGCCGCCTACTGGGGCGCGCTGGCAGAGCGCTGGCTGGCACCTGCCTGATTGTCCCTTTTTGACCACTGCCGCTGGAACCCGGGCGCGACTGCGCCTGGGCGATCACCCAATCCTTGTGTGGAGTGTTCCCTATGCAGACTTCGAGCACCGGCGTGTCGCGTACCCGGCAAGTGGTGGCCGCCGTTATCGGCAACGCCCTGGAATGGTATGACTTTATCGTGTATGGCTTTCTGGCCAGCATCATCGCCCGGCAGTTCTTCCCGTCCGACGACGCGTACGCCTCGCTGCTGATGGCCCTTGCCACCTTCGGCGTCGGGTTTTTCATGCGCCCGGTGGGCGGCGTGCTGCTGGGCATGTATTCCGACCGCAAGGGCCGCAAGGCGGCCATGCAGATGATCATCCGCCTGATGACCGTGTCCATCGCCATGATCGCCTTCGCGCCCGACTACCTGGCCATCGGCATGGCTGCGCCGCTGCTGATCGTGGTGGCGCGCATGCTGCAGGGCTTTGCCACCGGTGGAGAATACGCCAGCGCCACGGCGTTTCTGGTGGAAAGCGCGCCTGCCCACCGCAAGGGCCTGTATGGTTCGTGGCAATTGGTAGGGCAGTGCCTGGCGGTGTTTTCCGGGGCGGCAATGGTGGCGTTGGTTACCCACCTGTGCTCGCCTGAGGCGCTGGACAGCTGGGGCTGGCGCATCCCGTTCGTGCTGGGCCTGCTGATCGGGCCGGTCGGGCTGTGGATTCGCAAGCATATGGAGGAGCCTGAGGCGTTTGTCGAGGCGCGTCGCCATGCCAAGGGCCAGTCGCCCAGCCTGTGGCAGGTGCTGCGTGAACACCGGCGCAGCCTGCTGGTGTCGATGGGGTTGGCCTGCGGCGCGACGGTATCGTTCTACGTGGTGCTGGTGAACATGCCGACTTTCGCCCACAAAAGCCTAGGCCTGCCGCTGGACCAGGTGCTGCTGGTGCAGATGCTCGCCGTGGGGCTGATGACCCTCGTGATTCCGTTGTCCGGGGCGCTGTCTGACCGGCTGGGGCGGCGCCCGGTGCTGATGGCCTTCACCCTGGCGTTCTTCGTGATGGTCTACCCACTGTATGTGTGGGTGGCCGCTGCGCCTTCCCTGGAGCGCCTGTTGGTCATGCAACTGCTGTTGTGCACGGCCATCGGTGGTTTCTTCGGCCCGGCACCTACTGCCCTGGCTGAGCAGTTCCCGGTCCAGGTGCGTTCCACCGGCGTGTCGGTGGCCTACAACGTGGCGGTGATGGTGTTCGGTGGCTTTGCCCCGTTGATCGTGACCTGGCTCACCCAGGTGCTCGGCACCCCGGTTGCGCCAGCGTTCTACGTGCTGTTTGCCTGCCTGCTGACATTGCTGGGCACCTATTGCCTGAAAGAAGCACCGCAGGCAGTCAAGCCTGCCGCCTTCAACCTTGGAGTAAAACCGTGAAGCCGCTAGCCATCGACCCCATTGTTGCCCTTGATGCCGAGGCACTGTCCCAGGCCATCCATGCCCGCCAGTTGTCATGCCGGGAGGTGATGCAGGCCTACCTGGGGCATGTCGAGCGCTTCAATCGGCAGGTCAATGCACTGGTCTCGCTGCGCCCGGCCGAAGTGCTGCTGGCCGAGGCCGAGACGCGTGACCGCGAACTGGCCCGTGGCCACTCGCGCGGCTGGATGCATGGCATGCCGCAGGCAATCAAGGACCTCGCCGCCACGGCCGGGCTGCGTACCACGCTCGGCTCGCCGCTGTTTGCCGAGCAGGTACCCGAGCAGGATGCGATCAGCGTGGCGCGGGTGCGGGCGAGCGGGGCATTGATCATGGGCAAGAGCAATGTGCCCGAGTTTGGCCTGGGCTCGCAAAGCTACAACCCCTTGTTTGGCACCACCACCAACGCCTACGACCCGTCGCGGGTGGCGGGTGGCAGCAGCGGTGGGGCTGCAGCGGCGCTGGCCATGCACTTGCTGCCGGTGGCCGACGGCAGCGACATGATGGGCTCGCTGCGCAACCCGGCGGCGTTCAATAACCTGTTCGGCCTGCGCCCATCGCAGGGCCGCGTGCCGCATGGGCCGGCACCCGAGCTGTTCGTGCAGCAGCTGGCCACAGAAGGGCCGATGGGCCGCAGTGTGGTCGACGTGGCGCGGCTGCTGTCGATACAGGCGGGTGTTGATGCCCGGGCGCCGCTGTCGCTAAGCGAAGGCCGGCGCGATTTTACCGTTGGCTTGCCGCGCGATTTTCGCGGTGTACGGGTGGGCTGGCTGGGCGACTACAACGGCTATCTGCCGATGGATGACGGGGTAATGAGCCTGTGCGAGTCGGCGCTGGCCGACTTTGCCGAGCTGGGCTGCCGGGTCGAGGCCTGCCAGCCGGCATTCGACCTGGCGCGCTTGTGGCAATGCTGGCTGACCCACCGCCACTTCCTGGTGCATGGCAACCTCGGCGCAGCCTATGCCGACCCCGGCAAGCGCGCATTGCTCAAGCCCGAAGCACGGTGGGAGGTGGAAGGTGGCTTGCAGCTGAGTGCGGCGGCGCTGTACCAGGCTTCGTTGGACCGCAGTGACTGGTACCGCGCCATGGGCAAGCTGTTCGAGCGTTACGACTTCCTGCTGTTGCCCTCGGCCCAGGTGTTCCCTTTCGATGCACGCCAGCCATGGCCAACGGTGGTCGGGGGGCGGGCAATGGACACCTACCACCGCTGGATGGAAGTGGTGATCGGGCCGACCCTGGCCGGTTTGCCGAGCATCAGCGTGCCGGTGGGGTTCAATGCCGCCGGGTTGCCCATGGGCCTGCAAATCATAGGGCCGGCGCAGGCCGACCATGCCGTGCTGCAGCTGGCGTATGCCCATGAACAGCTCACCCGCTGGGTGGTGCGCTGCCCGCCACAACGCCTGCTTGCGCCATGAAAGCATGGGCAGGCGCGGATCTTGCTGGCTATCCTGACCATCCCGCTACAAGGAGGTCATACCCATGGGCATCACGGCAGACAGCGGCGGCGTGCGTTCAGTGGAGCGGGCGCTGGCTATCGTCGACCTGCTGGGCGAGCACGAGGCGTTGGGCCTGGAAGAACTGCACTACCTGACGGCGCTGCCCAAGGCCACGGTGTCGCGCATGATCGCCACCTTGCAGGCGCAAGGCTGGGTGTACCGCGGCCTTGCCGACCGGCGCTACCGGCTGTGCGCGCGACGCCTGTTCGGTGACCGCCAGTTGCGTTTCAAGCGGCGCCTGGTGGAAAGCGCAGCGCCCATGCTGCTGGAGCTGAGTGAGCGCACCGGGCTGGTCGCTGACCTGTCGTGTTTCGACGGCCAGCGGCTGGAGGTGATGGAAAGCGCCATTCCCCAGGTGCTGCGCAAGCGCTACCCGCACACCTGTCAGATCGTCGGGCAGCATGCCAGCCTGTTTCATTCGGCGATGGGGCGGGCGTGCCTGGGGGAGCTGGCGGTGGACGAAGTGCAGCGCCTGGCGGCCCATGAGCGGCTGGGTGACGACGGGTTGTTACGCGATATCGAAGAACAAGCGCACAAGGGCTTTGGTCAGCGCACCGAAGGCTACTGGGAATACCCGGTGCGCCTGCCGTTCCTGATCCGCGCCATTGCCTTGCCGGTACATGCCGAAGGGCGCCTGGCCGGCAGCATTGCCTTGCAATGGCCGCTGGATCAGGCGCCGGTGGAGCGGGTGTCGAGCCTGCACCTGAGCAGTTTGGCGACCACTGTGGGGGAAGTGCAGCGGGCCTTGGCACCCTGAGTGCTCCTGCACCGGCCTTTTTCGCAGCAGGCTGCTCCAGGCATGGCTACCCTTGGCGCTCGGCAGGGGGGCGGGAGTTACGGCCAGAAGTTCGTGTTTGTGTCGAGAGCGCGCACCACCCGTGCGGCACTCGGTCTCAAACACATCCCACATCTCAAGCCATACGCTCGATCAACGCCCACAACGCCGCATCATTGAAATCGTCGACAACCAGCCTGGCGCCCGCCGCCAGCAACCGCTCCGGGGTCTGCGTCGTGGCCACGCCCACGGTAAAGATCCCCGCGCCACTGGCCGCGGCCGTCCCCGGCAATGAGTCCTCGAAGGCCAGCGCTTGCCCGGCCTCGGCACCCAGCCGCCGCAGGCCTGTGAGGTAGGGCAGCGGGTCCGGTTTGGGCCGTGCCAGTTCTTCGGCCACCAGCACATGTTCAAAGTGCTGGCCCAGGCCCATGGCGTTCAGCATGTGCTCGGCGTTCAGCCGCGGTGCGTTGGTCACCACACACATGCCGATGTCATGGGCCTGGGCATGCTCCAGCAGGCGCAACAGGCCCGGCATCGGTTCAAGCGACGGCGACATTGCGCGGAACAGCGCTTCCTTGCGGTCGGCCAACGCCTGGCACTGTTCGACACTGGCGCCGCTGAAAAGCTCGGCGAACAGCTCGCCGTTGGCGCGGCCGCTGACCTGGGCATCGAACTGCGCCTGGCTCAGCTCGCGGCCATCGTGTTCACGCAGCAGTTGGCGAAAGGCCTGCAGGTGCAGGGTGTCAGTGTCGGTGAGGGTACCGTCAAGGTCGAACAGCAGGGCGGTCAGCATGGGATATCCAGATGAAAAAACACAAGCCAAGGGATCATAACCAAAGCTGACGACGAAGGGGGCTGTTCAGCGCGCTCCGAAAAGAGTACAAATGTGCTCCATGGACACTCTTACCCCCAAACGCCGCGCCATTTTCGAATTCATCCGTGAGCGTATTGCCGAGCATGGTCAGCCGCCGAGCCTGGCCGATATCGCCACGCGCTTCGGTTTTGCCTCGCGCAGCGTTGCGCGCAAGCACATCACCGCCCTGTGCCAGGCCGGTTACATCGATGTCACGCCAAACCAGGCCCGGGGCATACGCCTGGCCGAACCGCTGCGCCGGCCAGAAATCCTCGAAGTACCCGTGCTGGGCCAGGTGGCGGCAGGTGCCCCCATCGGCCCGGACCTGGACATCCACGAGCAGTTGCTGCTCGACCCCAGCCTGTTCCGCCGTACCCCCGACTACCTGCTGAAGGTGCGGGGCGACTCGATGATCGGCGACGGCATCTTTGACGGTGACCTGGTCGGCATCCTGCAACAGGCCGACGCCCGCGACGGGCAAATCGTGGTTGCGCGCCTGGACGGCGAAGTGACCATCAAGCGCCTGCAGCGCCAAGGCGGCACTTACCGGCTGTTGCCACGCAACCCGGCCTATGCGCCGATCGATGTGCGGCCCGAACAGGACTTTTTCATCGAAGGCGTGTTCTGCGGCTTGCTGAGGCGTGACTGATGGGTGCCGTGGTCGACCTCGACAGGCTGCTGGAACAGCGCCGGGTATGGCGCGGCCGGCAGGCCCAGGCGCGACCGCTCGGGCTGCAGCCCACCGGCCATGCGGCCCTCGACGAACGTTTGCCGGAAGGTGGCTGGCCGGCGGCAGCACTGAGCGAGCTGTTGCTGGCCAACCCCGGCTGTGGCGAATTGCAATTGCTGTGGCCAACCCTGGCCCGGCTGAGTGCAGAAGCCAGCAGAGTGGTGCTGGTGGCTCCACCCTTCATCCCTTTTGCACCGGCCTGGCAGGCAGCGGGGGTGGACCTGCGCTGGCTGGTACAGGTGGATGCCGAGCCTGCCGATGCCCTGTGGGCTGCCGAACAGTGCCTGCGCTCGGGCAGTTGCGCGGCGGTGCTGTGCTGGCCGGAACGTGCCGATGACCGCGCCCTGCGGCGCTTGCAGGTAGCGGCCGAAACCGGGCAGGCACTGGCGTTCGCCTGCAGGCCGCAGCAGGCGTCGCACAACCCTTCACCCGCAGCGCTGCGCATTGCAGTCGACACATGCCCGGCGCAATGGCGCGTGCTGAAAAGCCGGGGTGGCATGCCTCCAGCGTTGCCTATTCCCTGCCCGGGGCGGGGCTGATGCACCATGCTCTGGGCCTGCATCCTGCTCCCGCAGCTTGCGCTGGACACCGTCCTGCGTGAGCGTGACGACCCTGACACGCCTTTGGTGCTGATTGGCGGGCCGACCCAGCGTCGCCTGTTGCAGGCAGTCAACCCGGCGGCCGCTGCACTTGGCCTGCGGGCCGGGCAAACCCTGACCGCAGCGCGTGCCCTGGCCGATGGCTTCACCTGTGTCGAAGCCGACCCCAAACGCATCGATCAGGTGCAACAGCTGCTGGCGGCCTGGGCCTACCGCTTCAGTGCCCAGGTCAGCCTGCATTACCCACGGGCGCTGCTGCTGGAAGTGGGCTCCAGCCTGCAACTGTTCGGGCCCTGGCCTTTGTTCGAGGCGCGTCTGCGTCAGGAATTGGCAGAACTCGGCCTGCGCCAACGCATTGTCCTGGCCAGCAACCCGGTGGCTGCTCGCATGCTCGCCAATGGCCACGATGGCCTGGCCGTGGGCGATGTCGACGCCACCCGAGCGGCGCTGCTTGGCATGCCCATCACGCGCGTCGGCCTGCCGGCAGAGGCGGCCGAAGCGTTTGCCCGCATGGGCTTGCACCAGCTGGGCCAGGTATTGGCCTTGCCGCGCGATACCTTGGCCAGGCGCTTTGCGGCCCAGGTGCAGCTGCACCTCGACCAGTTGCTCGGCCTGCGCAACCTGGGGCTGGACTTCTACCAGCCACCGGACCGTTTCGAAACCCGGCTGGAACTCAATTTCGACGTCGAGTCGCACCAGGCGCTGTTGTTCCCGCTGCGGCGCATGCTCAACGACCTTGCTGCATTTCTCGCCGGGCGAGACTGTGGCGTGCAGCGCTTCTGTCTGCATCTGGAGCACGCCGAGGGGCCGGATACCCTGCTCAAGGTGGGCCTGCTGGCGGCCGAACGCGATGCTGCGATGCTGTTCGAGCTGGCCCGTGGGCGCCTTGAGCCGCTGCGCATACCCGCACCGGTGCGCAACCTGCGGCTGGTTGCCGAAGACTTGCCACCCTTCGTGCCACAGCATCAGGCGTTGTTCGACCCGCGGGCGCAACAGGCGCAACCCTGGGCGCAATTGCGCGAGCGGCTGCGCGCCCGGCTGGGGGATGAGGCCGTCAAGGGGCTTGGTGCAGCCGCCGATCACCGCCCCGAATGCGCCTGGCAGTTGGCGGAGCAGGGGGCCCAAGGCAACATGCCCGTTGCACCGGGCAGCCGCCCGGGGTGGCTGTTGTCGGCACCGATCGCGCTGGATGACGCCGCCTACCAGGTGCAGGGCTACGCCGAGCGCATCGAATCAGGTTGGTGGGATGGCGGCGATGTGCGTCGCGACTACTACCGCATCGAAACCCGTGACGGCCTGCGCGGCTGGGCCTACCGCGACCTGAGCCAGGCCGGCCCGCTTTGGCTGCAGGGTTGGTTCGCATGAACACCCCGGGTTATGCCGAGCTGCATTGCCTTTCCAACTTCAGCTTCCAGCGCGGTGCATCGAGCGCCGACGAGCTGTTCCGGCGTGCGCGCGAGCAGGGCTACCAGGCTTTGGCGATCACTGACGAATGCACGCTGGCCGGTATCGTGCGCGCCTGGCAGGCAGCCAAGGTGCACCAGTTGCGGCTGATCGTTGGCAGCGAGGTGCAATTGTGCGACGGGCCCAAGCTGGTGCTGCTGGTCGAGAACCTGACCGGCTACCAGAACCTGTGCGCCCTGATCACCCGTGCCCGGCGGCGGGCAGAGAAGGGTGCGTACCAGCTGTTTCGTGATGACTTGCTGCTGCACCATCAAGGCCTGCTGGCCTTGTGGGTGGCCGCTGACAGTGGCGATACCGCTACCGGCGCGTGGCTGCGCAGTGTGTTCGCTGAGCGCCTGTGGCTGGCCGTGCACCTGCATCGGGGCAGTGACGATGCCGCGCGCCTGCAACGGCTGCGGGTACTGGCGGCTGATGTAGGCATTCGCACCGTGGCCTGTGGCGACGTGCACATGCACGTGCGTGGTCGCCGTGCCTTGCAGGACTGCATGACTGCCATCCGCCAGCATTGCCAGGTGAGCGAGGCCGGGCGCTTTCTGTTTGCCAATGGCGAACGGCACCTGCGCAGCCAGGCGCAACTGGCCGAGCTGTATCCGCTCCACCTGCTGGCCGAGACCCTGGTCATTGCCCGGCGCTGCCAGTTTGACCTGAGCGAACTGAGCTACCAGTACCCACGCGAACTGGTGCCCGAGGGGCATACCCCGGCAAGCTGGCTGCGCGAATTATGCGAGCAAGGCATGCCGCTGCGCTGGCCAGACGGGCCCAGTGGCAAGGTGCGGGATGTGCTTGCCAAGGAACTGGGGCTGATCGAAGAGCTGGGCTACGAAAGCTACTTCCTGACGGTGCACGACATTGTCGCCTTCGCCCGCAGCCAGCGCATTCTATGCCAGGGCCGGGGGTCGGCAGCCAACTCGGTGGTGTGCTTCGTGCTGGGCATCACCGAGCTTGACCCCATGAAACACCACCTGCTGTTCGAGCGCTTCCTGTCGCGCGAGCGCAACGAGCCGCCGGACATCGACGTGGACTTCGAACACGACCGGCGCGAGGAGGTGATCCAGTATGTGTTCCGTCGCTATGGCCGGCACCGGGCGGCGCTCACTGCGGTAGTCAACACCTACCATGCCGCCGGTGCGGTGCGGGATGTGGCGCGGGTGCTGGGGCTACCCGCCGACCAGGTGGATGCCCTGGCCAAATGTTGTGGCCGCTGGAGCGATCGCATACCCGATGACCAGCGCCTGGCCGAAGCCGGTTTCGAAGCGGGCAGCCCTTCGCTACGGCGGGTGCTGGTGCTGGCCGGCGAACTGATCGGCTTCCCTCGGCACCTGTCACAGCACCCGGGCGGTTTTGTCATCTCCCAGCAACCGCTCGACCAGCTGGTGCCGGTGGAGAATGCCGCGATGCCGGAGCGCACGGTGATCCAGTGGGACAAGGATGACCTGGACATGGTCGGCCTGCTCAAGGTCGACGTACTGGCGTTGGGCATGCTCAGCGCCTTGCGCCGCTGCTTCGACCTGCTGCAACACCACCGTGGCCGGCACCTGACCCTGGCGACCATCCCCAGCGAAGACCCGGCCACCTACGCCATGATCAACCGCGCCGAGACCATGGGTGTGTTCCAGATCGAGTCGCGCGCGCAAATGGCCATGTTGCCGCGGCTGCGGCCCCAAAAGTTCTACGACCTGGTCATCGAGGTCGCCATCGTCCGCCCCGGGCCGATCCAGGGTGACATGGTGCACCCGTACCTGCGCCGGCGCCTGAAGCAGGAACCGGTGACGTATCCGTCGCCGCAACTGAAGGAAGTGTTCGAACGTACCTTGGGCGTGCCGCTGTTCCAGGAGCAGGTGATGGAACTGGCGATGGTCGCGGCCGACTATACCCCGGGCGAGGCCGACCAGTTGCGTCGCAGCATGGCCGCCTGGAAGCGCCACGGCGGCCTGGAGCCGCATCGCGAACGGCTGGTGCAGGGCATGTTGCGCAATGGTTACACGCTGGCGTTTGCCGAACGCATCTTCGAGCAGATCAAGGGGTTTGGCAGTTATGGGTTCCCTGAGTCCCATGCGGCCAGCTTTGCCTTGCTGTGCTATGCCAGCAGTTGGCTGAAGTGCCATGAGCCGGCGATTTTCACCTGTGCGTTGGTCAACAGTTGGCCGATGGGCTTCTACAGCCCTGATCAGCTGCTGCAAGAGGCTCGCCGCCAAGGTATCGAGGTACGGCCGGTTGATGTCTGCCACAGCGACTGGGACTGCACCCTGGAGCCTGATGCTGAAGGCACCCTGGCCATTCGCATGGGCCTGCGGCTGGTGCGTGGCCTGGCCGAAGCCGATGCCAGGCGCGTGCAGCAGGCGAGGGCGCAGCGGCCGTGGCGCAACGTCGAAGACCTGTGCCTGCGCGCCGGCCTGGACGCTCGGGCCCGTGCCCGCCTGGCTGATGGCGGGGCGCTGCGCGCCTTGGCCAGCGATCGGCATCAGGCGCGCTGGCAGGTGGCTGCGGTGCAGCCGCAGCTGCCGTTGTTCGCTGATGTGCAGGCCTTGCCTGAAGAAACGGTGCAATTGCCCGTGCCAACCGTGGGCGAGGACCTGATGGCCGATTATCAAACCCTCGGCACTACGCTTGGCCCACATCCACTGGCCCTGTTGCGCGCTCGTCTGAGGGCACTGGGGTGTCGCAGCTCCAGTGAATTACAGGGTGTGGAGCATGGCGACAACATTGCTGTGGCCGGGCTGGTGGTGGGCCGGCAACGGCCTCAAACCGCCAGCGGTGTGACCTTCGTTACCCTGGAGGACGAACATGGCATGGTCAACGTGGTGGTGTGGCGTGCGCTGGCCGAACGGCAGCGGCGGGCGCTGGTGGGTTCGCAGTTGCTCAAGGTCAGTGGGCGGCTGGAGCAGGAGAATGGGGTGCGGCACCTGATTGCGCGGCGGTTGGAGGATGTGAGTCCGCTGTTGCAAGGGCTGGATGTGCGCAGTCGGGATTTCCATTGAAACCCCAACGCTCGGTACTTGCGCGGTTCCTTGTGGGAGCGGGCGAGCCCGCGAAGCAGGCACCGCGTTGCATGGCACCGGCCTTGCCGGTGTTCGCGGGCATGCCCGCTCCCACAAAGGTCGCGTCTTGGGCCAGATTGCGCTTGGCGAACGGCAGCGGCGGGCGGTGGTCAAGGCTTGCTCAACGCTCGGTACTTGCGCGGTCTCCTGTGGGAGCGGGCGAGCCCGCGAAGCAGCCACCGCGTTGCATGGCACCGGCCTTGCCGGTGTTCGCGGGCATGCCCGCTCCCACAAAGGTCGCGTCCTGGGCCAGATTGCGCTTGGCGAACGGCAGCGGCGGGTGGCGCAGTTGCTCAAGGCTTGCTCAACGCTCGGTACTTGCACGGCTACCTGTGGGAGCGGGCGAGCCCGCGCAGCAGCCACCGCGTTGCAGGGCACCGGCATTGCCGGTGTTCGCGGGCATGCCCGCGCCCACAGAGGCCATCTACTGGTCCAGCTTGTGCTCGGCGGTTACACCATCGCCAACCGTTGCTTGTGCGTCGGCGCAGGGAACGCCCGGTCGATCGCCCCCAGGTCTTCGCTGGTCAAGGTCAGCGCTCCCGCTGCTGCATTGAGCTGCACGTGCTCGGGCGCCACCGCCTTGGGGATGGCGATCACGCCGTCATCGCGGGTCACCCAGGCCAGGCTGACCTGGGCCGGTGTGGCGCCATGGCGCTCGGCGATTTCCGCCAGTACCGGGTGCTGCAACAAGCGCCCGGCCTGAGCCAGCGGGCAGTAGGCCATGGTCGGCAAGCCACGTTTTTCGCACCACGGTAGCAAGTCGAATTCGATGCCACGTTGGGCCGGGTTGTACAACACCTGGTTGGTGGCACAATCAGGGTTGTGCAGTTCGCGCAGGTCGTCGACGTCGAAGTTGGACACGCCCCAGCGCTTGATCTTGCCTTGCTCGCGCAAACGCTCGAAGCCTTCGACGGTTTCCTCCAGCGGGTGCTGGCCACGCCAGTGCAGCAGGTACAAGTCGATGCAGTCGGTGTCCAGCCGGGTGAGGCTGCGTTCGCAGGCAGCCGCCATGCCGCGCAGGCTGGCATTGTGCGGGTAGACCTTGCTGACCAGAAATACCTGGTCGCGGCGCCCGGCAATGGCTTGACCTACGACCTCTTCTGCCCCCCCTTCGGCATACATCTCGGCGGTGTCGATCAGGTTCAGGCCCAGCTCGATGCCCTGTTGTAGCGCCGCGACTTCGGCAGCCTTGCGACCTGGGTCTTCGCCCATGTACCAAGTGCCTTGGCCGATGGCTGGAACACTCGTGCCTGCCAGATTTACGTATCGCATGTCACCTCCGGGATCCGGGTATTGGAAAGAAGCACCTCAAGCAGTGCTTGCGCTGCAGTGGAAAGCTTGTGCTCGCTGAGGGCAATCACGCCGATGCGCCGCTCGACAGTGGGCTCGACCAAGGTGACGCAGCGGGCACCCAGTTCCTGCATCTGGTTGATGCACAGCGCCGGCACGGCACTGACCCCCAGGCCGCTGGCAACCATGCGGCCGATGGTCGTCAGCTGGTGGCTTTCGAACGCTACTGCCAGCTTGCCGTGGCGGGCCGCCACATTCTGCTCCATCAGCAGGCGCACTGCCGAAGGGCGCTGCAGGGCCACGAAATCTTCGGCCATCAGCTGTGCCCAGCTGACCTGGGGCAGCAGTGCCAAGGGTGAGTCGGCGGCCACTACCGCAACGAAGCGGTCCATGTACAACGGATGGAAGTCCAGCCCATCGATGTTATCCGGCTCGAAGCCGATGCCCAGTTCGACGCGGCGATGGCGTACCAGTTCCTGTACCTGTTCGTTGATTACGTCGTGCACGGTGACGTTGACCTTGGGGTAGCGCTGGCGAAACACCTTGAGCGAGTGGGGCAACAGGTTGCCGGCAAAAGCCGGCATGGCCGCCACCGACACACGGCCCAATTGCAGGGTGAAGCGCTGGCGCAGCATCTCTTCGGTGTCGTCCCAGTCGGCCAGCAGGCGGCGTGCCAGTGGCAACAGGACTTCGCCTTCGGCAGTCAGGCTGACGCTGCGCGTGGTGCGGCTGAGCAGGGCGCCGCCGAGGTTTTCTTCCAGCGCCTTGATGGTCAGGCTCAGTGCCGGCTGCGAAACGTGCAGGTGTTCACCGGCCTGGGCGAAGCTCTGGTACTTGGCCACGGCGACAAAGGCGCGCAATTGTTTGACGTTCATGTCGGGCCTATCGTTTGTTTTGTAAAAATTATCAATCGATGACGAAAACAAAATTAACAAATCAGTCGCTTGCGGTGAAGATGTCTGCACACGCTCACCGACAGCCTCGTCGGTTAAACAACTACAAAAGGCGGATCAGCATGGCCGGACTGGACAAGCGCGTTGCAACCTATGAACAGGCCCTCGAAGGCCTGAGCGACAACATGACGGTACTGGCCGGTGGTTTCGGCCTGTGCGGCATCCCGGAAAACCTTATCAGCGAAATCAAGCGGCGTGGCGTCAAGGGCCTGACCGTGGTCTCCAACAACTGCGGTGTGGACGGTTTTGGTCTGGGCGTGCTGCTGGAAGACCGGCAAATTCGCAAGATGATCGCCTCCTACGTGGGCGAAAACGCCGAGTTCGAACGCCAGTTGCTCAGTGGCGAGCTGGAAGTGGAACTGACCCCACAGGGCACCCTCGCCGAGAAAATGCGCGCAGGTGGTGCCGGTATCCCGGCGTTCTACACCGCTACCGGCTATGGCACCCCGGTTGCCGACGGCAAGGAAGTTCGCGAGTTCAAGGGCCGCAAGTACATCCTGGAGGAATCCATCACCGGTGACTTCGCCATCGTCAAGGGCTGGAAGGCCGACCACTACGGCAATGTGGTGTACCGCAACACTGCGCAAAACTTCAACCCGCTGGCGGCCACCGCCGGCAAGATCACCGTGGTCGAAGTGGAAGAGATCGTCGAGCCCGGCGTGCTGCTGCCAAGCGAAATCCACACCCCGGGCATCTACGTGGACCGTGTCATCGTCGGCACCTTCGAAAAGCGTATCGAAAAGCGCACCGTCAAGGCCTGAGCGCCATCCACCCGAACAATAAAGAGATCCTGACCATGGCACTGACCCGCGAACAGATGGCGCAACGCGTTGCCCGTGAACTGAAGGACGGTTACTACGTCAATCTGGGCATCGGCATCCCCACCTTGGTGGCCAACTATGTACCCGCCGACATGGATGTGATGCTGCAATCGGAAAACGGCCTGCTCGGCATGGGCGAATTCCCCACCGAAAGCACCCTCGATGCCGACATGATCAACGCCGGCAAGCAAACTGTCACCGCCCGCCGCGGCGCCTCGATCTTCGATTCGGCACAATCGTTCGCCATGATCCGTGGCGGCCACGTCGACCTGACCGTACTGGGTGCTTTCGAGGTGGACGTGCAGGGCAACATCGCCTCGTGGATGATTCCTGGCAAGTTGGTCAAGGGCATGGGTGGGGCCATGGACCTGGTGGCCGGCGCCGACAACATCATCGTCACCATGACCCACGCCTCCAAGGACGGCGAGTCCAAGTTGCTGCCGCAGTGCAGCCTGCCGCTGACCGGTGCGGGCTGCATCCGCAAGGTGCTGACCGACCTGGCCTACCTGGAAATCGAAGACGGCGCCTTCATCCTGCGCGAGACCGCACCCGGGGTCAGCGTCGAGGAAATCATCGAGAAAACCGCCGGCAAGCTGATCGTGCCGGATGATGTGAAGGAAATGACATTCTGATTGCCCGCTACAGACTGCCCCTTGTAGGCACAGCTTTGTGCTGCGAAGGGGCCTGTTATGGGGTGGCCAACTCGCCACCCCTATAGCGCGAAGCTTTGCCTTACCGCCAGTGATGCCTTGATTCAAGGCCTCTGCAGGCTTGGCGTCAGCTTTCAGACGCGTATCATGGCTGCCTCAGCCTGGGAAACCCGCGTCACATGTCTATCCGATTGAAACTGCTGCGTAAGAAACTGGGGATGACCCTGGAAATGCTGGCCGAAAAGACTGGCATGACCAAAAGCTACCTGTCCAAGGTCGAGCGCGGCCTCAACACGCCCTCGATCGCCGCGGCGCTGAAACTGGCGAGAGCGCTGAACGTCAACGTCGAAGAGCTGTTCGCCGAAGAACAGGTTGGGCAGAGCCGCTACAGCCTGGTGCGCCATACCGAGCGCCAGGCCCTGGTTGGCGATGGGCAAGGGCCGGGGTACGCGGCCCTCACCAGTCAGGTTGGTCAGCGCAGCCTGCTGCCGTTTCTGATTCAGCCGCCGTCCGAGTTCAGCGACCCCACGTTCAAGGAACACCAGGGCGAAGAGTTCCTGTTTGTTCACGCAGGCCAGGTGGAAGTGGACTTCATGAGTGAGCGGGTGCTGCTGGAGCAGGGCGACGCCCTTCATTTCAACGCCCAGACGCCGCACCGGCTGCGCTCGGTAGGTGTCTCACCGGCGCAATTACTGGTCGTGGTTCACCACGCAGACGAGTGAAACATCAGGGGGGCAGGTATGCCCCTTGTTCTCAGCTGTGAAACGCCAGATCCATCGCACCAGCCCTCCCTTGCATAATCTGCATGTCGTTTTTTTGACGAATGCACCCATCGCCCATTGAATTTTATTATGGTGTCGGATCATTGACGTAGTGTCATTGTGCCCATAAGCTCAAATCAACAACGAAACAACTCCCGCAACACCGCGCCAATAACTAATTGATTTTCCTGTTTTTAGGAGGGGAGTATGCGCACGACTCTGATAATCAAATCCATGTTCTTGCTGGTGATGCTAAGTGGTGCTGCCCGCGCGGCAGATTCGTATATAAATCAAAACAGTATCATTCCTGTTTCAACTGCAGGCTGGTTCTTTGCCTTTGCTGTCGTCGGTTTTGTTGCTGTTGCCAACCGCAGAAAGATCTGAACCGGATACCTTGTACCTGAAGTGACTGCCCATTGTCGCGAGTCCACTGGCATGGCTTGTGAATTCTCCAACCGTTGCTATATTCCCAGTAGCCCGTAGGGCCAATGTTTACAGGGCGTTGCAGCCGCGCTTGCAGCGTCAAGGCAAGGGCCTCCAGGAAGGTCGAGGCCATCGCGGCAGCTGTGTGCCGTGAAGCGGAGCGAGAGTTGGTGTGTTGTTCTCATTCAGTGCTCTTTGTCGGGCCATTTGGCCGGAGGGACCCTCATGGTGCGTTCAATGTTTGCCGCTTTGTGCATGCTGACGGTGTGGTCCGGCGCCGCTAACGCCGACCAGAGCAGTGCTCCCTACCTGCTCAGCCCCGGCGATGTGGTGATGGTTTCGGTGTGGCAGGAAGACAGCCTGCGTCAAGAAGCCACCGTACTTCCCGATGGCAGTATCACCTTCCCCCTGGCCGGGCGCATCAATGTGGCCGGGCTGGACGTGACAGCGGTCGAAAAGCAGGTCGCTGCCAAACTCGAAAAATACCTCCCCGACCCTAACGTCAGCGTTGTCGTCAAAAGCATTGCCGGCAACATGGTCTATGTGCAAGGCAAAGTGATCAAGCCCGGGCCGGTGCAAATGGCAGGCCCCACTGCGGTATTGCAGGCGTTGAGCATGTCGGGTGGTCTGGACAAGTTTGCGGATGAAAGCGAAATCAAGGTGGTCCGCGGCACGGGTGCTTCCCAAAAAATCCTGCCCGTGCGATATAAGGACCTGGTGTCTGGGCGGGACATGTCCACCAACATCCAACTTCAGGCTGGCGATACGCTGGTCGTCCCTTGATCTTGCCTTTAATAAGAACATTTAATGCCTCTTCTTAGAACAACTCGCATTGCAACGGCAATCTTGGTCTTGCCGTTTACGGACGCGGTACTGGCGGCAAATTGGCAGTCTACGGTGGTGGTACCGACATCCGTCGAATACGACAGCAACCCATTGCTGCTGACCTCGGGGGAAAAGGGCGTAACGCGCACGATCATCGCGCCGGATTACACCCTGATCGGCACTTTTGACCGTGACGAATTGAGGTTGGGGCTTGGCATGCATGTGCTGCGCTCGTCCGATACGGATATCGTCGATGACCGTGAAGACCCTGATATAAGCCTGGGCTGGCAGCGCACTACCGAGCGGGGGCGTTTCGGCCTGGTGGCGCGCTACAACGAAAGCTCGACGTTGTCGGGGACAGTACTGGATACCGGGGTGATTACCACCGACGGTACACAAAAGCTTTACACCTTGACTGGCAACTGGAGCCAGGCGGTGACCGAGCGCAGTACCTTGAGCAACGAAACCACCTACAACCGTGCCCGTTACGACATCAGTACGCTGACGGGCTACGACGAACTGGCGAACGTCTTTACCTGGACTTACGCCTGGAGCGAGCGGGCTGATCTGTATAGCCGTTTTGGTGCCCGGCGCTATGAGCCCGAAGAGGACCTTACCGCGACCGCTTCCAACAGCTACACCCCGGCAGTCGGCATCAAATACCAGCTTGCCGAGGGCTTTAGCGCCGACGCCCATGTTGGCGTCAACCAAGTGTCAGGTGACGATGGCGGCCGACGCGGGGAGGGTGGGGTTGCGTTGCTGTACACCGGCCCGCGTGCCGTTGCCAGCCTCAGCGCCGAGCGCAGCACGGTGGCAAGCGCCGAAGGCGGTTTCGCTGAGCTGGACCAGGTGCGTGGTGTGTGGAGCTATGCGCTGACCGAGTTGTCCCGGGTGGGCGCGGACGCCGCGTGGCAAGACAGCAAGGGGCAGTCGCCCAACACGCTGCAGACTTACAGCGTATGGGCCAGCCGCCAGTTTTCGCCTTACTGGGACCTGCGCCTGTCGCTGATGTACAAGGAGCGGCAGCAGGACCATGTACCGGATGCAACCGCTACGATCGTTGGTTTGACGTTGACGTACAGGTACCCCGACATCTGAACTTCAGGCAGGTGGCCCTATGAAGTCTGACTACGAGCTCTCCCTCAGAGATTACATCGCCATTATCAAGGACAGAGCCCTGGTGTTAGGGGTGAGTGCCGCAGTCATTCTCGCCGCGACCGTGGCCGTCGCGTTGATGGTGCCGCCGATCTACCAGTCGACCGGCACCATTCTGGTTGAGTCACAGCAGATTTCGCCCGAGCTGGTGTCGACCAACAACACCAGTTTTGCCGATGAGCGCATCGAGGTGATCCGTCAACGGGTGATGACCCGCGAAAACCTGTTGCGCATCATTGGCAAGTACGACCTGTTCGCCGACAAGCGCTTCAGCGAAAGCGACAAGATCGACCAGATGCGCAACGCGATCGTGGTCGAAACCCTTACCACCTACGTGCGCGGTCGTGGTGAAGCGACCGTGGCGTTCAATGTGTCGTTCGAGCACAAGCAGGCACAAGTGGCCAAGGAAGTCGCCGACGAACTGGTGACGCTGTTCCTCAACGAAAACCTCAAGCAGCGCACCGAGCGGGCCAATGAAACCACCGAGTTCCTCACCCAGGAAGCCAACAAGCTGGGCGCCGAGCTGGCCAGCCTGGAGAACCAGCTGGCCGATTTCAAGCAGGCCCACGCCAATGCCTTGCCCGAGCACCAGACCCTGCGCATGAACATGTTGTCGCGTGCGGAGCTGGAGTTCCGTGAGGTCGACCGTGACTACAAGGCTGCCCAGGAAGAGCTGCGCTACCTGGAACTGGAGCTGTCTGCGGCCAATGCCGGCCTTGCCACCAAGGTTGCCGAAGGCACCCGGTCAACCCGTGCTGACCCGCCCGAGGACCTGCCAAGCCTGAAAGCCGAATACGCGCGGCTGATGACCCGCTACAAGGACGCCCACCCGGATGTGGTGGCGGTCAAACGCAAGATCCAGGCGCTCGAAGCCAGCGGTGGCCGCACTGCTGCAGCTTCTACGGTCAGCCTCGACGTGGCCCGTGTCCGCGCCAAAATGAGCGCCGCCCAGGTACGTATTGCCTCGCTGGCAGAGCAAAAGCGCGAGCTGACCCGGAAAATGGAAGGCTACGAAGCGGAGATCCTCGAGGCACCGCAGGTCGAGCGCGGCCTGGTGACTTTGATGCGTGACCACGACAACGCACGCAAGAAATACGAAGAGATTCGTGCCAAGGAAATGGGCGCAAAGATTACCGAAAGCCTCGAGCAGGAAAACAAGGCTGAACGCTTCGTACTGCTCGAGC
The DNA here is from genome assembly GCF_017875935.1 of Pseudomonas sp. BP6. NCBI lineage: Bacteria > Pseudomonadati > Pseudomonadota > Gammaproteobacteria > Pseudomonadales > Pseudomonadaceae > Pseudomonas > Pseudomonas sp. BP6. The sequence goes on along the minus strand of NZ_JAGINI010000001.1, from coordinate 2,512,160 downwards.
CCCCCCTGTTGCCTGAGAAGCCGATCAAGCCTAACCGCAAGAAGATCGCTGCGCTGGGCCTGGTGTTGGCACCGGCCGGTGGCGGTGCGCTGGTGATGCTGCTGGAGATGCTCAATCAGCGCGTGCGCGGCGTTGGTGCCCTGGAAAGCCTGCTGGGCAAGCGGGTGCTGATGGCACTGCCCTATATCGATACCCGGGCCGACGTGGCCCGACGCAGGCGCTGGCGCAATCGCCTGATCCTGGCGGCACTGGCGCTGGCAGCTATCATGATAGGGCTGGTGCACGTGTTCTACATGCCACTGGATGTGCTGTTGTACAAAGTCATGTCTCGGTTTGTATAGGGAAAGCAGTGATGGACAGGATCAAGCCGGCTGTTGGCAACAATATTCATCAGGTTACCCCGGGTACCCCCCAGGCACTGTCTCCCGCCCCCGGTACGGCGCTGGCAGAAGTGCCGGGGCAGTTCGATTACGTGAACACCAAAGTGGTACCACTGCGTCCAGACCACCTGGAGCGTAACCGCATCGTCGCGTACAACAAGAACTCCAACATGAACGGGCCGATCGACCTGTTGCGTACGCAGGTGCTCAGGGCCATGGACGAGAACGGCTGGCGTACCTTGGCCATCACCTCGCCAACGCCGGAAGCGGGCAAGACAATGTTGGCGATCAATCTGGCCATGAGCATTGCCCACCACACCACCAAGACTGCGTTACTGGTGGACTTCGACCTGCGCCGGCCCAAGGTCGGCAGCTACCTGGGCCTGCCCATGGAGCAGGCACTGAACGAGCTTCTGGCGGACAAGGCCGAGCTGCAGGACTGCCTGGTCAACCCCACCTTGCCGCGCTTTGTGGTGCTGCCGACGCGGGTACCCGTACCCCTGTCGACCGAGATGCTGTCCTCGCCCAAGGTAAACAACCTGATTGGCGAGTTGCGCAACCGCTACGAGTCGCGCATCTGCATTTTCGATTTGCCACCGCTGCTCAGCTCGGACGATGCAATCACCGTGATGCCCAAGTTTGATTGTGTATTGCTGGTGGTGGCCAACGGGATGAACAACAAGAAGGAAATCGAGGATTGCCTGCATCACCTGGCCACGGTGAACCTGATCGGGACTGTGTTGAACAAGGCTGACGAACAGCCGCGTACCTATTACTGAGCCTTCTGGCCGTCCGCCTGTAGGTGCGGCCTTGTGCTGCGCCTACAGGGAACGAGCCCACTCAGCGCTCCCAGGGATACTGCAACTCCCACTGCCACGCATGCCGCACAATCTCCTCCAGCGAAGCGAACGCCGGGCGCCAGCCCAGCACGTGCATGGCTTTGCTCGCATCCGCCACCAGCCGTGGCGGGTCGCCGGCGCGGCGCGGTGCGTCAAGGGCATTGATCTGCCGCCCGGTCACTGCCCGGGCCGTATCGATCACCTCCTGCACCGAAAAGCCCAGGCCATTGCCCAGGTTGAACGCGGCACGCTCGCCACCGGCCCGTAAATAATCCACCGCCAGTGCATGGGCCGCCGCCAGGTCTGCAACATGCACGTAGTCGCGAATGCAGGTGCCATCCGGTGTGTCGTAGTCACGACCGAACACTGTCACCGCCTCGCGCCGGCCAGATGCAGCCTGCAGGATCAAGGGGATCAGATGGGTTTCCGGGTCGTGACGTTCCCCGAGCTGACCTTCCGGGTCAGCGCCCGCTGCATTGAAATAGCGTAGGCATACCGACTTCAAACCATAGGCCCGGTCGAAGTCCTCAAGAATCTGCTCGACCATCCATTTGCTCAATCCGTACGGGTTGATCGGTACCTTGGTGTGCGCTTCATCGATCGGCACGTACTGCGGGTTGCCGTAAACGGCGGCGCTCGAAGAAAACACCAGGTGCCTGATGCCGGCATTGACCATGGCCTGCAGCAGGGCAAGGGTGGCTGCGACGTTGTTCTGGTAGTACTTGCCGGGCGCGCTGACCGACTCGCCCACTTGAATGAACGAGGCGAAGTGAAACACAGCATCGAAGCGGCACACGCCAAACAGCACGTCCAGTGCGGCTTCGTCGGCGATGTCGAGCCTGGCCCACTGGATACCGGGGCCAGGTGAGACCAGGTCCGCGACCAGCACTTCATGGCCGGCGGCGAGCAGGTGCTTGACCATGTGCGAACCAATGTAGCCCGCACCACCCACAACCAGATATTTCATCCCCACCTCCTGGAATCTGCTGTTTACAGACGCAGTGAACACTCCCTGACACGTGCAGGTGGGATGATCATCTACAGGTGACCTGAGCGTAGATGGCCCTATGCTCTATTTCAAGAATAGCCAGTTGGACATGTAGGTGCCGTCGAAGGTAATGGTGTATTGCCCCTCCTTGTAGGCCACCGGCAGCGGTTTCAACTGCACCTGTGCATCGCGGGCGAACAGTTTCAGGCCGGCGGGTGCCTTGATGTTCAGGCTGCCTTCAAGGGGCTCCACATTGAACGGCGTCTTGTCATCGGCCTTGGGCATCGCACGGGTGCCCAGAGACAGCAGAAGCTCGCGCGACTGACCCAGTGGCTTGCCGTCCAGGCTCTGGACCACCACGCTGGCGTAAGGCGTTTTCGTATGTATCTGAATGGCACCCAGGTTGATCGGGTGGCCGCCCAGCCAGCCGCTGGCGGCCTGGGTCAATGGCGTGTCGATGGTGTAGATGCCTTGTTGCCAGTTGCGCCTGAGTTCGCCAGTGTCGGTCACCGACTCGGTGGCATCGGCGGCCAGCAGCGCTTGCCCCGGGTCGTGCAGCACCTGCGCGTCTGCCGGGATGGGTGCGGGTTTCAGCCAAGGCAATTCCGGCGTGTGTGGCAGGGCGATCTGCAACTGGCCCTTTTCCATGGCCGTGCGCAGCAGCGGTGAGTTACGCGGGGTGATCTCCTGGTTGTACAGGGTGGCAGGTGTCGGTGCGAACACGTAGCGAGTGGTGGCTGGTTTTACGTCCGCACGGCGATAGAGCAGGGCAGCGGCGGGCAGGGTGGCGATCATCGCTGGGTCGTTGTACGCGTGCCAGTTGTCCGCCGTGCGCCAGCCTGGGTTGAACGCCTGTTGGCTGTAGGCGTATTGCAGCATGGCGTCCCAGCCTTGGTGGCTGGCGGTGCCGGCGATGTAAATCGGCAGCGAATGGCGGTCAGGCAGTGGGAAGGGCTCGGCGTTCCACTCGGTGACGGTCAGCGGTTTGCCGACGACCTGGGCGGCAGCAATCCAGTCGATCATGCCGTCGCTGGTCAGTGGGTTCTTCTCCAGTTGGCCTGTGTCGCCGTAGCTGTGGGCGTCGATGACATCGCCAACGCTCAGTGCCGGCAGTGCGCTAAGGCCATTGCCGCCCCAGGTGCTGGTGGTAGCAATGGGGACTTTCACGCCCACGCTGCGCAAGTGGGCGATCATGTCGGCATTGAAGCGTTGTTCCAGTTCGTTGAGCAACAGCTTCGACGGCCCATGCTCCCAGGCCCGCCAGGTCAGGTCGGCGGGCAGGTCAAACTGTTTGGCAAAGGCCTTGGCCGCCGTCATGTAGCGCGCGCTGTGGCGCGGTACATCCTTGTTCGGCATCAGGGCGTTGCCGTAATGCTGGGTCAGGTCATTCTCGTTGGTGATCAGCACGGCGGCGATGGCCGGGTCGTCCTTGTAGGCCAGGCCCGTGTATTCGTTCACATGGGTCAGGTACTGCTCGGCGAAGCGTTTCATCGCTTGCCGCATGCTGTCGTTCACGTAGGCGTAACCCTTCAGGTCGACGCGGCCGTCCTTTTCAGGCAGCTCCCTGATGTCTTCAATATTGTCGTTGGCGGTAAACCCACGCTGCACATGCATGTCCAGCCAGATGTAGATGCCTTCGTCCTTGAGTGACTTGATCCACAGGTCGAGCTTGCGCAGCGATTCGGCGCTGAGCTGCTGGGTATCGCGCACCAAGGTGCCGTCGCCAAATACGTTGGGGCTGACCCAGGGCGAGTCGTGGTGATGCAGACGCACCAGGTTGAAGCCCAGTGCCGAAAGGCGCTTGGCCTGTTGACGTATTTCGTCGTCGGGGCTTTTGAACAGCGAGTAGGCCGACAGGTTGGTGCCCCAGAAGCGTACCGGGGTGTTGTCGGCGAACATCAACTGGTCGCCAACCGCCTTGACGAAGCCACGCTTGCCGGCGGGTTTTTCTGCTGCGTTGAGGAACGACAGGTCCACCGGCGAGGTGCGCCAGTCCAGCTGGTCATCAGGCCAGTTGGCAGGGTCTGCCAGGCCGAAGCGCTCGCTGGGGGTAGGGCCGAGTTCGATGTCGCCAGTCACGTTGAGCACGGCCTTGAGCTGTTGGCGGCCGGCGCTGATCGGGTCCTTGTAGAGGAATGCGCGCAGCTCGGACGGGTTGCCGCGCTCGAAATAGACTTTGGCCAGTGGTGGGTCGAAACGCATTTCGATGCGTCGCCCCTGGTCGGCCTTGCCCCACGTCCAGCCGCGGTTGTCGGGCAGCAACTGCGGGGCTCCCATGTCGCCGGCGATTTGCGCCGGGTCGAACTGGAACACCATGCCGCCTCCCATGACACCGCTCTGGCGGCTGTGGGCGTCGAGGTCGAAGGCCCAGCTCAGGGTTTGCGCTTGTTCCTTACGGATGTCAGCCTGCAGGTCGAAGTCCAGTTCCTTGTTCTTGCCCTGCAGCGTGTAGTGGTAAGGGCCATTGACCTTGAAGTCGGTATGGAAACCGGTCCAGCTCCAGTTGGCAGCCCAGAAATCGAATTTGGCCTTCATGACCGGGCCACCGCCGTGTGTCACGATAGGCAAGCCATTTTGCTCATCGACACTGACCTGCCAGTCTGAAGCCCAGCTGGCCAGCGGCAGCAGGGCCAGGCCGGCAATGGCCGAAAGGCGCACATAATGACGCAGGGACAGCCTGTTCATGCACTTTACCTGAGTTGTAGGTCGGGTTCTGCCAGTTCCATGACCTGGCTGTTGTGCAGCCGGCGAACCATCTGGATGTAGGCCACGCCCAGGCCAGCAATAGACCAGTACACCACCGGGATGAAGGTGATGCTGCTGACCGTGAAGATGATGACCAGAATGCCGATCAGCGTTGCCAGCAACACCCGGCCGAGCTGTCGTCGCTCGTCGTCCTTGTCGGCGAAGCTGAGCATGGCTCTACGGATACCCAGCAGCACCACGGCAAAGAACGCCACGAACAGGCCTAGCCCGATCAGGCCGACCCGCAGCGCGAGGTTGATGTAGGTGTTGACAATGTCGATGATGCCATCGCCCTGGATCATCGCCTGCATTTCGGGTGTGTTGCGGAAGTCGAAGGAGCCGAACAACGGATTGCGCTGGATGACGATCCAGGAGTTGTCCATCAACCGCTCGCGGTAGGTGATGTTCTCTTTCTCGAGGTTGCCGATGAACGGCAGCAGGTCCAGCACCTTGTCGCCACCGGGCACCACGGTCAGCAAGGGCAACGCCAGCATGCCAGCCGCACCTAGTAGCGCCAGGCGCTTGAAGGCACCTTTGCCCAAGGCGATGAACACCACCACGATGACCAAGGTGCCGACCCACGGGCCGCGTGACAATGGCGCGAACAGCCCGGCGGCCAACAGCAGGGCACCCATGGCCCTGTGCAGTGGGCGTTGCACATAGCCCTGCACGAACAGGAACAGGCCGATGGCCACGCTCATCACGTAACCCAATACAATCGCCTGGCCGGTGGTGACGCTCGCCCGCAACGCACCGCCACGGCTGAGGTAGCCGGACATGCTCCAGGGTACGCCCATGGCGTCGACCAGGGCGCTGTACAGCAGCCAGTGGCGCACATACTCGGCCACGGCGATCAGTGCCATGACGAAAGAGGCGAGCACGAAGGCCAGCAGGGTGTCCTTGAAGTCGCTGATCTGGCGCAGGCCACGGCTGGCCACGTAATACGGCAGGAGTACGTCGACATACAGGTACAGCGCCTGGCGCAGCGTGTCGGTAAGGGTGGTTTCGCGCAAATAGAGCACGCTCATCAGCAGCAGGCCGGCCGCCAGCAATTTATCGGCCCAGGTGCGGCCAAAGCGCTGGGTGTCACTTTGCCGGCGCAGGTGCAGCGCGGCCGGCAGCAGCACGCAGAGGGTCAACAGGCGAATATGGTTCAGGTCGACCAGATAGTTGACCACGCCAAACCCGGGCACCTGTACCGAGGCTGGCGGTATCAGGAACAGCAGCATGTAGAACAGCGCCAAGGGGTTGTGCTCGCGGCGCCCGGCTAGCCAAAGGACGACCGCGCCCACACCCAGGTACAGCCAGAAGCTGTGCGAGAAAAAAGCCAGCAGCGTCAGCAGGAACCACAGATTGCGCCGGCGCTTGTAGTCGCTGAGCGGAATCAGGTCGGTGGCAGGCCGCCGCGCCATCAGGAAGACCACGCTCGCCAAAAACAGGATGACGATCAACGCACGAAAATGTTCAGGCATTGGCTATGTACACCTTTCCCTTGGTGGGCAACGGCTAGCATCATGGCTAATTGAAACTATAGTGACTTTTAGCCAATCAGTCAGAGATTGAAGTCATGCCGTCGATTGATGTGTCAGCCGCCGCGAGCCTGCGCAAGCGGGCCCTGAGAGCCGGGTCGTGGAACCTGGTCTCGCAGGTGGCTTCACAGGTGATGCGCCTGGGCGGCAATCTGATCATGGCCCGCTTGCTGCTGCCGGAAATGTTCGGGGTGATGGTCATTGCCACCACTGTTTCGATACTGCTGCATTTGCTTTCCGATGTCGGCCTGCGCCAGAACATCATCCAGAGCCACCGTGGTGACGATCCGGATTTTCTCAATACCGCCTGGACCGTGCAGATCATCCGCGGTTTCCTGCTGTTTGCCCTTACCCTGCTGCTGGCCCTGGGGGCTTGGTTGGCGCAACTGGCCGAGCTGTGGCCGGCCGACTCCACCTATGCCGCTCCCGTACTGCCGATGGTGCTGGCAGTAACCGGCTTGTCGGCGGCCATCTGGGGTTTCCAGTCCACCAAGATAGATGTGGCGGTACGAACTTTCCAACAAAAGCGCGTGGTGCTGGTCGACCTTGGCTCGCAGGTGGCCGGCCTGGTGGTCATGCTGGTGCTGGGCTTGCTGACCCATTCGATCTGGGCGCTGGTGTTATCAGGCCTGGTTTCGGCGGTGGTCTGGACCGTGCTGGGGCATACCGCCCTGGAGGGGCCCACCAACCACCTGCGCTGGGACCGTTCGGCGCTGACCGAACTGATCGTGTTTGGCCGCTGGATCCTGTTGTCGTCGATGGTCGGCGTGCTGGCGATGTACGGCGACCGCATGTGGTTTGGTGCCAGCATGTCGGCGGCGCAGCTGGGTGTGTATTCGATCGCCGTGCTGATCCTGGGTGCGGTGCAGACCGCGCTCATGAAAATTGTCGGCGCGGTGGCGCTGCCTGCTTTCAGCGAAGCGGCCCGGGCCGACGACAAGCAGCGCCTGAAAGCGCTGTATTTCCGCTTTCGGCTGCTGGTCGACCTGCTGGTGCTGTTCATTTGTGGCGGGTTCCTGACCGCCAGCCCATTGCTGATTGGCTGGATGTATGACGATCGCTACCGCGAAGCAGGGCCGATGCTGGCGATTCTTTCGCTATCGTTCATCGTATTGCGCTATACCTTGGCTCATCAGGTGTGGATTGCCTTGGGCCTGACCAAGTACCAGGCCATGGACAACATCATCCGCCTGGTCTCGTTGTGGGGACTGTTGCCGCTGCTGCTGGCGATTGGCGGGGTGGAGTGGGCTATCTGGGGGGTTGCCCTGCATGCTGTGCCAACGCTGGTGCTGGTTGTGTACGTGAACTGCAAACTGGATATCTTCAGCCTCAAACGTGAGCTGGTGGTACTGCCGATGTTGCTGGTCGGGGCGCTGTGCGGGGCACTGCTGACGGCCTTTTTCAACTGGCTGTAGCGCAGTTTGCCGGGTGTAACTTTCATGGCTACAGGTCACGGGATCATGGGGAAGCTCACTTTTTGTACTGCGCAGTTGGGTCGTAGAGGCTTCCTCCAGAGCTGTGTCTTGCTCGGCGTGGGGGGCGCAGTGTTCGGCGCCTCGGCGGCCGTTGCTGGCAAGACCGTCGAAAAGCCCGGGTTCGTGGTAATCAACGGCTGGGTATTACCGTCCCGTTACTTCCGGAACGCGTCAGCATGATCAAGGACTTTCAGCAGCAGAAGGCGCTGCGCGACCACTACGATTTCGGCATCATCGGGGCCGGCCCGGCGGGTATAACCCTGGGCTTGCGCCTGGCAGCCGCCGGCTGGAGCGTAATGATCGCCGAAGGCGGGGGCCGCGAATATGCGGCGTACTCGCAAGACTTGTACGCGTGCTCATCCACCGGCCTGGAGCTGTATGCCGAGGAATCCCGCCTGCGTTACCTGGGGGGCACCTCCAATCACTGGGCTGGCCGGTGCAGGCCATTCACGCCTTCGGATTTTGCCGTTGCCCCGCCAGGCGACTTGCCGGGTTGGCCAATTCCCTACTCGGAGATCGAAGGCTTTCTGCCGGCAGCGATGGAGATTGTCGACCTGGTGCCTGGCGCGGAATTTCGCGCGATGAATACCGGCCTCGATGGCGGTGACTTCGAGGCGGACTGCTTTCTGCTCAGCACACCGACCCGTTTTGCGCAAAAGTACGCTACAGCACTGGAACAGACCCCAGGTCTGGACGTATTCATCCACTGTAATTGCGTTGACCTGGAGTTCGACAAGGCTTCCGGCCACTTGGCTGCGGTGGTTTTGTCCGACTATGAGCGCAATCGTCAACGCCTGGTGGCAAGCAACTTCATTCTGGCCGCAGGCGCCATCGAGAATGCTCGGCAACTGTTGAACAGCGAGACCCTGGTGGCCGCAGGCGTGGTGAGCAAGGAAGGGCTGGTCGGCGGGTGTTTCATGGAACACCTGAACATCGAAATGGGCACTTTCATCCTCAAGTCCGGGCAGAGCCCGGAACCGCGCCAGTACTACACCACCGATGCTTTCGTCGACGAGTACAAGGCCGGTAAAGGCAATGTCACCGCCTCCTTGCTGGCTGATGTGCGAACCTATGGCCGCACTGCCAAGGTCAAGTATTTTCTCGAGAGCCTGGCCTGCGACATGGGGTTTGCCAGCAAGGTCGCCTTCGTCGCCAAGTTCAGCTGCCCCGGTGACGGCGTGATCGGCACCATGATCGAGCAGTTCCCCAACCTGCACAGCCGCATCTCGCTGCTGGACGAGAAGGATGCGCTGGGCGTGGCCAAGGTCAATGTCAATTGGGTGCTTAGCGCCGAAGACCGGCACACCATCAAGTGCATTGGCAGCGAACTGGCCAAGCAGTTCGCCGACATGGACCTGGGTTTCGTCAAGCTCAACGATTTCGTCTACGACACCTCGATACCGCTGAGAATGGCACCCCATGCCCATCACATGGGCACCACGCGTATGGCCGCCTCGCCGCAGTTCGGTGTGGTCGATGCCAACTGCAAGGTGTTCGGTACCGAAAACCTGTATGTCGCCGGCAGCAGCATTTTTGCCAAGGGCGGCGCTTCCAACCCGACCATGCCGCTGTTGCAATTTGCCTTGCGGCTGGCCGATCACCTCGATAACAAGATGAAAGCGGCCGGCAGCGCCGCAGCGTGATGCAGGTTGTACACGGGTGAGAGCGATGCGGTCAGCACCTAGAAGAACGAGACCGGAACGCCTCAGGACACTCCAGATTGTTCAGATCGCGAGGCCAGGCAGTATGAAGGGATGGATACGCAAGGCAGTGGCGCATTACGCCCATGCAACCGGGCGAGGTGGCAAATTCTACAGGAGGTTCTGCAACCCCTCTGGTCTTGAATGGGGGGCCTATCTGGCCCGATGGGGCAACTTTCATTCGGTCGGCAGCAATTTCTACGTCAATACAGGCTGCAAGTTTCTCGACCCGTCGCTGGTACGTATCGGTAACAGCGTGGGCTTGTCCGACTGCACGTTGATCGGTCACGACGGGGTGGTATTGCTGATCGAGCATCGCTTTGGCAAGCACCTGGATTCGGTCGGCTTCATCGACATCAAGGACAACTGCTTCATCGGCCATGGTGCGATCGTGATGCCTCGCGTGACCATCGGGCCTGAATCCATCGTGGCCGCAGGGGCGGTGGTGACCAAGGACGTGCCGCCAGGCACTGTCTATGGTGGTAACCCGGCTGTGTTCATCTGTACCACCGAGCAGCTGATCCAACGGGTCGAGGCACGTTGCGAAGCCTACCCATGGATCGATCTGGTGAAGGAGCGCAACGGTGCCTACGACCCGGAAGTGGAACCGCTGCTGATGGCGCAAAGACGTCAGTATTTCTTCGGGGACAGCTGAAATGGCTAGCAAACCTGTGGATGTCATGGTGGTCAACTTCAATACCGCTGGACTGCTGCAGCCGATGTTCGATGCGCTGCGCCGGGCCGACAGCGAGCGGCTGGCCAGTTACCTGGTGGTGGACAATGCCTCGCGCGATGATTCGGTGCAGCGCATGGCCCAGGTGTGCCCCGAGGCACTGCTGCTGAGCAACAAGCAGAACGTGGGTTTCGGCCGGGCCAACAACCAGTTGTTGGCGCACCTCAAGGGCAAGTATGCCTTGCTGCTCAATACCGATGCCTTCGTTGCCACCGACTCACTGCAGAAAACGCTCGACTACATGGACGCCCACCCGGAGTGCGGCGTACTGGGGGTGCGCCTGGAGGGGCGCGATGGCGACCTGCAGCCCAGTTGTCGCTACTTCCCCACGCCGCTCAATGTGTTCGTCGGGCGCACCGGGCTGGGGCGGTTCTTCCCAGGGCTGAAGATGGTCGACGACATGAACTGGGACCACGCTTCGGTGCGCGAATGTGACTGGTTGCCCGGCTGCTTCTACCTGGTGCGCCGCGAAGTGCTCGACAAGGTGGGGTTGTTCGACCCGCGCTACTTCCTTTATTACGAAGAGGTGGACCACTGCAAGCGGGTGAAGGAGGCGGGCTGGAAAGTGGTGTACTACCCGCATACCACGGTGGTGCACATCGGTGGCGAAAGTTCCAAGTCGGTGGCGGAGCTGGAGGCCGCCAGCCGGCAGATCTCGTCCTACCAGATCGAAAGCGAGCTGCTGTACTTCCGCAAGCATCATGGGGTGGCGGGGCTGGCCCTGCACATGCTGCTGGTCACGCTGGGCGACCTGGTGCTGGCACTCAAGGCGCTGTTGAAACGACGCGGCTGGGGCGCCATCCAAGCCTGCTGGCGTCATTGCCGGGCAACCTGGTCATTGCTGTTCAAGACCCGGTACGCCAGCCAACCGACAAGGTAGGTGGAGCCATGTTCGAGAATATTCGCGCCGACCTGCGTGCCCATGGCGGGGACTGGGGCGCCCAGGGCTTCTGGGTATTGCTGGTGTACCGCTTTGGCCGCTGGCGTTATACGCTGCGCCCGGCACTGCTGCGCAAACTGTGCTCGCTCATCTACAAGGTGCTGTTCAAGTTCGTCCAGATCATCACCGGTATCGAACTGCCTTGCGAGGTGGTGATCGGGCGCAACTTCGTCATCGATCATTTTGGCGGCATCGTTGTCAGCGGCTATGCCCGCTTCGGCGATGACTGCCGTATCCGCAACGGCGTGGTGGTGGGCCTGAAGAATGTCGACGAGCCGATTGCCCCGGTGTTCGGCAATAACGTCGACATTGGTACCGGGGCCAAGGTGCTGGGCAGTATTCGCATCGGCAACAACGTCATCATCGGCGCCAATGCCGTCGTGCTGGTAGATGTGCCTGACAATTCACTGGCAGTGGGGGTGCCGGCCATCATCAAGGCCCGGCAACCGGCCGCCACGGCATCGGTCGAGTGAGGCCTATGGCAACGGTGATCGGCGTGGTGGTGATCGGCCGCAATGAGGGCCAGCGTCTCGAGCGCTGCCTTGTTTCGCTGGCGCAGGGGGCGGACAAGGTCATGTACGTCGACTCGGGGTCCACCGATGGTTCGCTGCAATTGGCCGCCAACCTTGGCGTGGCAGTGCTGGCGCTGGACATGAGTATCCCGTTCACTGCCGCACGCGCCCGCAATGAAGGTTTTGCCGCCTTGCAGCGCCTGTTGCCATCGATGCAACTGGTACAGTTCGTCGATGGCGACTGCGAGGTGAATGCCACCTGGCTGCCCACTGCGCAGGCTTTTCTTGAGCAGCACCCCACAGTGGCAGTGGTGTGTGGTCGCCGGCGTGAGCGCTTCCCGCAGCGCTCGGTGTACAACTTGCTGTGCGACCTGGAATGGGATACCCCGGTCGGTGAGGCCAAGGCCTGTGGCGGCGATGCGCTGATGCGGGCAGACGCCTTTGCTGCCGTGGGTGGCTTCCGTCCTGACCTGATCGCCGGAGAAGAGCCGGAACTGTGCGTGCGTTTGCGGGCCAACGGCTGGAAAGTCTGGCGACTGGCTGCCGAGATGACGCTGCACGATGCCGACATGACCCGTTTCAGCCAGTGGTGGCGGCGTAGCCTGCGCGCTGGGCATGCCTATGCCGAGGGCGCCTACTTGCATGGCCAGCCACCCGAGCGGCACTGGCTGCGCGAGTCACGTCGGGCCTGGTTGTGGGGCCTGGGCATACCTTTGGTGATCGCGCTGGCCTGCCTGCTGCTGGGCGGCTGGGGCCTGCTCTTGCTGTTGATCTACCCACTGCAGGCCGTGCGCCTGGCCCGCCGCGGCGGCAAGTCGACGCGCGAGAACTGGCTGCAGGCTGTGTTCCTGGTGTTGGGCAAGTTTCCGGAAATGCTCGGCCAGCTGAAGTTCCTGCGCCACCGTCTTGCGGCTGGCAAATCGGCTTTGATCGAGTACAAGTGAGAGAAACCCATGAAGCTCGGCACCCTCGTGAAAAGCGTGTTTATCTTGCAACCGGGATACTCGTTGCGGGCGTTGCACAACAAGTACAAGTTGGCGCGGCAGATCGCCAGGCAGTGGCCTGAGCTGAACGGGTTCATGCAGCGCATGACGGCGGCGCTGGGCCCGCATGGTCTGCAGCGTCTGGGTGTGGATTGTATCGGTGTCGTGCAATGGCCTTACATCAGCCGATGCTGGGAGGCGCCACAGCGTCTGGATGTGGTGGCTTCACACTTTGAACGGGTGGCGGGGCAATTCCCGGCGTTGCTGTTGCTGGGCCGCGACGAAAACCTGAGGCTGTGTGACCTGTCCAGCCATTCGCCGGGCTGCTGCCTGGTACTGGACCGGCCAATCTGGTTCAAGCGCGAAGGCGAACTGGTGCTTAACTTGTTCCAGGCCGACCTGCGTGTGGCATCCCTGGCCTTCACCCTGGGCCGCGGCCAGGGTGAGACAAGTCTGTTCATCGGTGCGGTGCAGGGCATCCACAAAGGCGTCGACAGCGAAACCTCGCTGGCCATCTACCGTGACCTGACCAAGGACTTCGAAGGGCTGCGGCCACGCAGCCTGTTGCTCGAAGCGTTGAAATGCCTGTGCAGGACCCTGGGTGTGACGCAGCTGTATGCCGTCAGCGACGCCTGCCGGCACCATCGCCATCCCTATTTTGGCAGCGACAAGGGCCAGGACCTGGCGGCCAACTACGACGTGATCTGGCAAGAACACGGTGCCACAGCGTCTGACCGTGAGGATTTTTTCAGCCTGCCATTAGCGCCGGCGCAACGGGCGGAAACTGACATCCCGGCCAAGAAACGGGCGATGTACCGCCGCCGCCAGGCATTGCTCGACGATGTTTTCACCCGTTTGCAGGCAGCATTGCCAAGCAGCAATCACAACCTTGGACTACAAGGAAAACAGGGGGATGCATTTGCTGTGAGTGCATCGGCAGTAGACGGACCGCCCGTAGTCGACAGCCTGAAGTGAAGGTTGCCAGGGAAGGTTGGTCATCAAGCGGGTTTGGATCTGGATTCGTATGCGCATTGCTTACTTCATCAATCAGTACCCGAAAGTCAGTCACAGTTTCATCCGTCGCGAAATTCTGGCGCTGGAGCGCCAAGGGGTCGAGGTGCAACGTATAGCCCTGCGTGGGTGGGACGCCGAAGTGCAGGATGCCGAGGACACAACCGAACGGGGCAAGACCCGCTACGTATTGCAAGGTGGGCTCAAGGGGTTGTTGGCACCGACGTGGCAGGTACTGCGTACGCAGCCGCGGCGGTTTTTCCAGGCGCTGTGGCTGGCCATGCGCCTCGGCTTGCGGGCCGACCGTGCCTGGCCCTACCACCTGGTCTACCTGGCCGAGGCCTGCCAGGTGCTGCAGTGGTTGCAGGCAGGGGAGGCGACACATGTGCACGCGCATTTCGGCACCAACTCTACTGAAGTGGTCATGCTGGCCAACGCCCTGGGCGGGCCGGCATACAGCTTTACCGTGCACGGCCCTGAAGAATTCGACAAACCACAGTTCCTGCACTTGGGTGAGAAAGTACGGCGCGCCGCCTTTGTCGCGGCGGTGAGCTCGTACGGGCGCAGCCAGCTGTACCGTTGGGTGGCGCACGAGCAGTGGGGCAAGGTGAAGGTGGTGCATTGCGGCCTGGAGCGTGGCTTTCATGAGGTGGCGCCGGTCAATGTGCCGCCGGCACCAAGGCTGGTGTGTGTCGGGCGCCTGTGCGAACAGAAGGGCCAGCTGCTGTTGCTGGAAGCGGCGCGCTGTCTCGCTGCCCAGTCGATCGCCTTCGAGCTGGTGCTGGCGGGTGACGGTGAAATGCGCGAGCAGATCGAGGCCTTGATTGCCCGGCACGGCTTGCAGCAGCAAGTGCGTATCACCGGTTGGATCAGCAGTGCGCAGGTACGCGAGGAAATCCTGGCCGCCCGTGCGCTGGTGCTACCCAGCTTCGCCGAGGGCTTGCCCGTGGTAATCATGGAGGCCATGGCCTTGCGCCGGCCCGTGCTGACCACCTATGTAGCGGGTATCCCCGAGCTGGTGCGGCCTGGCGAAAACGGCTGGTTGTTCCCTGCCGGTGCCGTGGACGAGCTGGCAACAGCCATGGCCGACTGCCTGGCGCAACCGGCCGAGGTACTGCAGCGCATGGGCGAGGTGGCCTACCAGCGTGTAGTGCAACGGCATGACATCGACACCGAGGCGGCCAGGCTGGCCGGCTATTTCAAGGCATACGCATGATAAGTGTATTGGGTTGGTTACTGGGCCTGTTGGCGATCATCGTCCTGGTGCCGGTGTTGGTCCTGGTGCTGCAAGTGTTGCTGGCGTGCCTGCCGGCGCGGTCAAGGCCCGAGGGCATTGGCGAGCGCCCGCGAGTGGCGGTGTTGGTGCCCGCCCACGATGAGGCGTTGGTCATTCGTGCGATGCTGGCCAGCGTTACGCCGCAGCTGCTGGACGGCGACCGCTTGCTGGTCGTGGCAGACAACTGTTCGGATGACACGGCCCGGTTGGCACGCGCGTCCGGCGCCGAAGTGGTAGAGCGCCGCGATACGCGCTTGCGCGGCAAAGGTTACGCATTGGATTTCGGCGTGCGCCACCTGGCTCAGCGGCCGCCCGAGGTGGTCATCGTGGTGGATGCCGACTGTCAGGTGGGCGAGGGGGCGATCG
Source organism: Pseudomonas sp. BP6 (assembly GCF_017875935.1). Classification (NCBI taxonomy): domain Bacteria; kingdom Pseudomonadati; phylum Pseudomonadota; class Gammaproteobacteria; order Pseudomonadales; family Pseudomonadaceae; genus Pseudomonas; species Pseudomonas sp. BP6. Next base: position 2,496,683 of record NZ_JAGINI010000001.1, on the reverse strand, counting down.
ACTGCCTGGCGCGCCGCTGCCTCGAACTTGGGCGCCCGGTACAGTCGCTGTACCTGATGCGTGCACCGGCAGGTGCCGGGTTGAGAGTGCAGGTTGCCGAGTTTGCCTGGCGGGTCAAGAACCTGGTGCGGCCACGCGGCTGGGCGCGCCTGGGACTGCCATGCCAGTTGATGGGCGCGGGCATGGCGTTCGGCTGGCACGATCTGAGCCTGATCAACCTGGCCAATGGTCATCTGGTCGAGGATGTGAAGCTGGGCCTGGACCTTTGCCAGCAGGGTAAGCCCCCTGCTTTCTGCCCCGAGGCACTGGTCACGAGCCAGTTCCCGCTCAGTCAGCAAGGCCTCAACAGCCAACGCACCCGCTGGGAGCATGGCCATCTGGGCTTGATGCTCGCCGACGCACCCAAACGGGCGAAGGCTGCAATCACCCAGCGTAACGCTAGCCTGGCGGCCTTGACCCTGGACCTGCTGGTACCGCCCCTGGCGTTGCTGGTACTGGCCTTGCTCGGGCTTAACCTGGTGACCTGGCTGGCGTACCTGCTGTTCGGCCTGGCGCTGCCCGCGTGGCTCGCCTTGGCCGGTTTGGCCTTGCTGGCCTTTGCCGTGGTGTTGGCCTGGGCGCGCTTCTGTCGTGAAGTGATACCGTTTTCGGTGTTGTTGTACGCGCCGTTCTACGCGGCCAGGAAAATTCCCTTGTACCTGAGTTTCCTGATCAAGCGCCAGGTTGAATGGGTGCGTTCAAAACGGGATGACGACTGATGGCTCAGTGGCAGAATCGCTGGAAGCGAGTGATCGACCAACTGGACGTGATCGCTGATGACGCCGCCGTGCAGCATCTGCTCGACCGCCTGGCCACGCCGGACACGGGCACCGTGCTGGGTTTCGTCAACGCCCATGCGATGAACCTGGTGGTGCGCGATGGTGGCTACAGTCAGGCACTGTCGGCCGCAGATGTGCTGCTGCGCGATGGCGCCGGCATGGCGATCCTGTATCGCGGCCTGGGCCTGGAGCCCGGGCTCAACATGAATGGCACTGACTTCATTCCCAGGCTCATGGCTGCTTACCGAGGGCGCAAGGTCGCCTTCTGGGGCACCCGGCAACCCTACCTGGACCAGGCTGCGCAGCGCTGTAAAGCCGAGTTTGGCATCGTGCCAGTGTCGGTTCACGATGGCTTTGCCAGCGTTGAAACCTATCTGCAGTTGGCCCGCAAGCAGCAGCCCGAGCTGATCGTGCTGGGCATGGGCATGCCCAAGCAGGAGGCGGTGGCAGCGGAGTTGGCAGCCACTGGTGGGCCATGCCTGATCGTGTGCGGTGGGGCGATCCTGGATTTTCTCGGCGGCAAGGTCAGCCGTGCCCCCGAATGGCTGCGGCGTTTGGGGGGCGAGTGGCTGTACCGCCTGCTGCGCGAGCCCAAGCGCCTGTTCATGCGTTATGTGGTGGGCAATCCGCTATTCCTGTTGCGCACCCTGTTGTACCGGAGGGCGGCGGTTTCGGCCAGGCGGACCCTGTGAATCGGTCAAAATTCGCACAAGCCGTGATTCCGGATACGCCACTAGCGGGTGGCTGCTACAGTGATATCAATGGCTTGAAGGCTCCACGAACCTGCTGCACTGGCTTTGCATAAGTCTGTTTTCAAGACTTGCTGTTTGATGGAAGGCACTTGCTACGCTCATTTTGATGAGGTCTGAAATGGTTTTCGAACCCAGAAGCAGTCGTTCCTTACTCCAGAGAAGAAGCAGTGTCAGTAACGCCATCCAGGCCGGCCTCGATGGTATTGCCGTCACCGGTATTGCCTGGTACCTGATCTACGACCAGTTCGGCTATATCACATCCGATTACGTGATCATGCTGCTGTTGCTGATTGGCGCACTGGCAGTCATTTATGATCATTACGCGATCTACCGCACCAATGTCGGGCTTTCGATCAAGGCGTTCCGCCTGTTCAAGGCTTGGTCGGCAACGTTTTGCTTCCTGGTCGTCATGGCGTTCCTGACCAAACAGAGCGAAACCTATTCACGGCTATTGGTGGTGCAACTGTTCGTCATTGGTTATTTTGCCCAGTTATTCTTGCATTTTGCCGTGCGCGAACTGCAAAAGCGCTTTAGCGCGCATGCGCGCCTGGACAATGCGCTGATCATCGGCAACGGTGACCTGGCCAACTTCCTGTATCAGAAAATCAGCAACAACCCGTGGTTCGGCGAGCGGGTGCTGGGGTGCGTGCTACTCGACAAAGGCGACGGGCAGGGGCTGGAGAGTGCCGAGGGCAAGCAGCGCCTGCCGGTGCTGGGGCATATTGGCGACCTCGACGAACTGGTGGCCCAGCACGGCATTCGTACGGTGTATCTGGTGACGCCACTGGGTGGCTCCGAGGTCATCAACGACGTGTATTTCAAGTTGCTCGACAAGTGCATTGCGGTGAACTGGGTGCCGGATATCTTCTCGTTGCGCCTGATCAACCACAGCGTGCGGGAAATTGCCGGCATTCCGGTGCTGACCTTGTCGGAGACGCCCTTGACGGGCATGAGCCTGTTCTTGAAAAACCTTGAGGACCGGGTGCTGGCCGCGTTGATTTTGCTGTTTGCATCACCCGTGCTGCTGGCTGTTGCGCTGGCCATCAAGATCGATAGCCGCGGGCCGGTGTTCTTCCGCCAGGAACGTACCGGCTGGACAGGCGAATCGTTCCGTATCTGGAAGTTTCGCAGCATGCATGTTCACCAACCGGAAGAAGGGGTGGTCAAGCAGGCGCAGAAGAATGACCCACGGTTGACCCGAATCGGTGCCTTCATCCGGCGTACAAGCCTTGATGAACTGCCACAATTGTTCAATGTACTGACCGGGGAAATGTCCCTGGTAGGGCCGCGGCCACACGCCTTGCAACATGACACCCTGTATTCGCAGGATATCGTCGACTACTTTGCCCGCCACAATATCAAGCCAGGCATGACGGGTTTGGCGCAGGTGCGCGGGTTCAGGGGGGAGACCAAGGATATCGAGCAAATGATCCAGCGGGTCGACTCGGACATCGAGTACATCAACAACTGGTCGTTGTGGCTGGACTTTGTGATTCTGGTGCGCACGCTCAATGCCTTTACGGGTAAGCAGGCTTATTGAGCAACGCCCGCCCGCATCGACCGTGTACCGCCAGTTAGTCCTTGTTCAACGGATGCAACTCCCTGAACCCCCGCGCTTCTTCCACCAGCCAGTCATGCACTGCCCGCGCACCCGGCTGGTTCAAGCCGCCTGGCGGGTAATGCACCACATAACGCTTGTGGTTGGCGATCGGTACACCAAACGGCACGATCAGTGCCCCGCGTTCCAGTTCATCATTGAGCAGCGTGCGCCGGGCAATCGCCACGCCGATCCCGGCAATCGCCGCCTCGATGGTCAGGTGGTTGCGGTTGAAGGTGTGCCCGCGCCGTACATCCAGGCCGGCGGCGCCGATGCCTTCCAGGTAGAACTCCCACTCGGCATATTCCGAACTGCCACGCCAGGCGGTGATGTCATGCAGCAGCGGGTAGTGCGCCAGGTCAGCCGGGCCGTGCAGCGGCGGGCGCCCGCGCAGCAGGGCAGGTGAGCACACCGGGAAGATCTGCTCGTCCAGCAGCGGCGTCGAGAGCATGCCTGGGTAACTGCCATCGTTCAGGTCGATGGCCAGGTCGAAGTCGCCCGGCGTCAGCGCCTGGGCACTGTCCTCAGCCACCAGGCGCAACTCGATGTCCGGGTAACGTTGTTGAAAACGCGGCAAGCGCGGCGTGAGCCATTTGGCCAGGAACGACGGGATCGAACGCACACGCAACGTGCCGCGGATTTCTCCCGCGTCCAGCCGCAGCAGTTCGGCCTCGATATTGCCGTAGGCCTCGGCCACCGTCTGGGCCAGGCGTTGCCCCTCGGCGCTCAGCTCCACGCCGCGCGCCCGGCGCAGGAACAGCCGGTAGCCCAGGCGCTCTTCCAGTTGGCGCATCTGCTGGCTGACCGCGCCCGGGGTGATATGCAGCTCTTCGGCACAACGGGTGAAGGACAAGTGCCGGGCTGCGCAGGCAAATACATGCAGCCAGACGAACATCTGACCATTGAGTTGTCGTCGCATCGTTTAGTACCGCTAAAGGCTTGCTTAGGAGGTTTCGTTGGTCATCCGTGAGCCATCGCGTCAGTATCGCGCAAAATCGCAACAACGCTCAATTTCTCCAGACAACTCTATCTTGGATGCATATCAGGGTAGGGGCAGGCATTAGCATGGCTATCAGTGTTTTCGACCTTTTCAAAATTGGCATCGGGCCTTCCAGCTCCCACACCGTCGGCCCGATGCGCGCGGCGGCCACCTTTGCCCAGGCCTTGCGTGAGCAGGGGCTGCTTGCCCGGGTAACGCGCGTGGAAGTGCGGCTGTATGGCTCGCTGTCGGCGACCGGGGTTGGCCATGCCACCGACCGCGCGTGCCTGCTAGGCTTGATGGGCCAGTGGCCGGACCGTATCGACCCGTCCACGATCGAGTCGCGCATCGGCCAGGTCCTGCAAGAGCACTGCCTGATGCTCGACGGTAGCCATCCGCTGGCCTTCGACTACGGCCGTGACATGCTGCTGCTCGACGATAGCCTGCCTTATCACCCCAATGCCATGAGCCTGGAAGCCATGGACGGGCAGCACAGCCTGTTGAGCCAGACCTATTTTTCGGTAGGCGGCGGCTTCATCGTCGAGCAAGCCGAGATCGATGCGCCGGCAAGCGAAGCGAATGCCGTGATGCTGCCTTATGAGTTTGACAGTGGTGCCCAACTGCTGGCGTTGTGCAAGGCCCACAACCTGAGCGTGGCGCAACTGATGATGGCCAACGAATGCGCCTGGCGCCCGGAGGCCGAGGTGCGCGAAGGCTTGTTGCGCATCTGGGCGGCCATGCGTGAGTGCGTGGCGAACGGCCTGCGCAACGAGGGCGTCCTGCCAGGCGGCTTGCACGTCAAGCGCCGCGCTGCGCGGTTGCACCGCAGCCTGCAGGAGTTGGGCAAGCCCAACGTGATCGGCTCAACCCTCAGCGCCATGGAGTGGGTGAACCTGTTCGCCTTGGCGGTCAATGAGGAGAACGCCGCGGGCGGGCGCATGGTTACCGCGCCCACCAACGGTGCCGCTGGCATTATCCCGGCTGTGCTGCATTACTACATGAAGTTCAACCCGACCGTTTGCGATGCCGATGTCGTCGATTTCCTGCTGGCGGCTGCGGCGGTCGGTATTTTGTGCAAGAAAAATGCGTCGATCTCGGGGGCAGAGGTAGGCTGCCAGGGCGAGGTGGGTTCGGCCTGTTCGATGGCTGCCGCCGGCTTGGCCCAGGTGCTGGGGGCGACGCCGCCGCAGTTGGAAAACGCGGCCGAGATTGCCCTGGAGCACAACCTCGGGCTCACTTGCGACCCCGTGGGTGGCCTGGTGCAGGTGCCCTGTATCGAGCGCAATGCAATTGCTGCAGTAAAAGCGATCAATGCCGTGCAGATGGCGCTGCGGGGGGATGGCGAGCACTTCATCTCGCTCGATCGGGTGATCCGCACCATGCGTGATACCGGGGCGGACATGCATGCCAACTACAAGGAAACCTCGCGCGGCGGTTTGGCGGTCGCTTTTGTCGAGTGCTGAGTTTCAACGCGGTCAACTGGAGCGGCCTTGTGTCTCGATGGGCCGCTCCTGAACCAGATTGCGTTGACCGGTTGGGTCAGAACTGAATCAGCGGCCTTTCTGCTTCGCTGCCAGGAAGCTCGCACGCATGTCCTTGGCCCAGCCATCCAGCACCGGCTTGACGTCGTTCAAGGTCAGCTTCTGGGTATCGTTTTCCAGCTCCTGGCCCGCGCCCTTGCGTACCACCTGGGCCAGCACCTTCTGGCTGGCGCCGTCCAGGAACGCTGCCTCTACACCGACATCCACGTCCTGGTCGCGGCCACCCATGGCGGTATTCACTCCCGCCGCGATAAGCGCGATAGGGATCACCTCGTAAGGCCTGAGGCCCTCGTTACTGGTGGACACTGCCGTGATCGCCGGGCGTATCACGATCACGCCCGGGCCAGGCCCCTTGGCCAGAGGCATCACGCTGCTCATTTCCCTGCGCAGGGCCTCGTTGAAGTAGCGGGTGATTTCCTGCAGCGTCTGCTGCGAGATAACCGCTGTTGGCTGCGGTTTGGGGTAGAACTGGCTTGGCTCGACGAACACCTGGCTGTACTGGTTGATATTGACCTTGGGGTCGATCCAGCGCATCACCGGGTCACCCGACGGGCTCTTGGCCTCTTGCAGCCGGCTGTAATCCTTGAGGAAGCCGGAGTAATCCTTGGGGTCCACGCGGTTGCTGGAGCAGGCGGCCACGGCAAGCAGCGCGGCGCACAACAGGGTAATGCGAGGCAATGATTTCATGATGAAAAGGCATCCATGAGAGGTCGGCCTCAACAACGCTAGCAGGTGCGAGGCAGTTGGCCAGTGGACGGGGCAATCCTCTTTGAAAAGTACAGAATGCGTGACCGGGACGCGCTCGCCCTGAGTGGCGCTGCAAACGTTGTTGCCCACTCAACTCAGGGCCTCACGCAAGCGGTACCACAGCATGCCCAGTGCCAGCAGGGGTGAGCGCAGGGTCTTGCCGCCGGGGAAGGTCAGGTGCGGCACGGCGCTGAACACATCCAGGCCGTGGCTATGGCCGAGGGCGATGCTTTCGGCCAGCAATTTCGCCGTCCAGTGCGTCACGTTCAGCCCGTGCCCGGAATAGCCTTGGGCGTAATACACGTTGGGGTGCTGGCCAAGGCGCCCGACCTGGGGGAACCGGTTGGCGGTGATGCCGATCATGCCACCCCACTGGTAGTCGATGCGCACGTTGGCCAGTTGCGGGAACACCTTCAATACCTTCGGCCGCATGTACGCGCCGATGTCTTTAGGGTCGCGCCCGGAATAGTGGCAGGCGCCACCGAACAGCAGGCGGCGGTCTGCAGTGAGACGGTAGTAGTCCAGGCCGACCTTCTGGTCGCACAGCGCCATGTTCTGCGGGATCAGGCTGCTGGCCAGCGCTTCGGGCAAGGGTTCGGTGGCCACCACATAGCTGCCGGCCGGGAGCACCTTGCCACTCAGGCGCGGTTCCAGTTCATCGAGGTGAGCGTTGCAGCCCAGCACCAGGCTGCTTGCGCGCACCTTGCCGCGCGCCGTGTACAGCGTCAGCCTGGGCCCGTGCTCAATGCGCAGGACCGGGCTTTGCTCGAAAATGCGCACGCCCAGGCTGTGAGCCGCGCGGGCTTCGCCCTGTACCAGATCCAGCGGGTGCAGGTGGCCCGAGCCCATGTCTACCAGGCCGCCAGCGTACTGGTCGCTGGCGACGATCTCGTTCAACTGCCCGGCGCCGACCAGGCGTGTTTCATGGCGATAGCCCAGGGCGGCCAGGTCGTCCTGTTCATTCTTGAAAGCGGCGAACTGCGCATCGGTGTTGGCCAGTTCGCAGAAGCCCCAGCGCAGATCGCAGGCAATACCGTAGCGGGCGATGCGGTTGGCCACCAGTTCCACTGAGTCTATGCCGGCCTGTTTCAGGTAGCGCACACCGTCCTGCCCGACATGCCGGGCAAAGCCGCTGACATCATGGCCGATACCGCGAATCAGTTGGCCGCCATTGCGCCCACTGGCGCCCCAGCCGATGCGCCGGGCTTCCAGCAGCACCACCGAGAGGCCGCGCTCGGCCAGCTCCAGGGCGGTATTGACCCCGGTCAGCCCGCCGCCGATCACGCATACGTCGGCCGTCAGTTCACTGTCCAGGCTGGGGTAGGGTGCCGCGTCGCGCGCTGTGGCGGCGTAGTACGAGGCGGTGTGTTGGGTATTGAAAGACATGAGCGTTCTCGACTCAGCGGTTGGACTTGATCTTGCTCCAGGAGCGGGTCATGACGCGCATGATTTTCGGGCTCGGGGTGCTGGAGATGTACAGCTTGTCCAGCACCTCCTGGGGTGGATAGATCTCGGGATTGTTCACCAGCGATGCATCCATGTAGGCCTTGGCGTCCGGGTTGGCATTGGCATAGCCGACCGTGGCGCTGACCTTGGCGATCACTTTGGGGTCGAGCAGGTAGTTGATGAACGCCAGGGCCTGCTCGGGGTTGTTGGCGTCCTTGGGGATGGCCAGCAGGTCGAACCACAGGTTGCTGCCTTCCTTGGGAATGCTGTAGGCGACCTTCACGCCGTTCTTCGCTTCTACGGCGCGGTTGGCAGCCTGGAACACGTCGCCGGAGTAGCCGAACGCTACGCAGACATTACCGTTCGCCAGGTCCGAGACGTACTTGGAGGAGTGGAAGTAGGTGATGTAGGGGCGCAGTTCGAGTAGCCGGGCCTCGGCCTTGGCGTAATCGCCCGGTTTTTCGCTGCGCGGGTCCAGGCCCAGGTAGTTGAGCACGGCCGGGAACAGTTCGTCGGGCGAGTCCATGAATGCCACGCCGCACTGCTTGAGCTTTTTCAGGTTCTCGGGCTCGAACAGCACCGCCCACGAGTCGATATGGTCCACACCCAGTGCCGCCTTGACCTTGTCGACGTTGTAGCCGATGCCATTGGTGCCCCACAGGTAAGGCACGGCGTACTGGTTGCCGGGGTCGTTCTGTTCAAGTTGCTTGAGCAGTTTGGGGTCCAGGTGCTGCCAGTTCGGCAACTTGCTGCGGTCCAACGGCAGGAAGGCCCCGGCCTGGGCCTGGCGGGCGAGGAAGTGGTTGGACGGTACCACCACGTCATAACCTGTGCGCCCGGCCAACAGCTTGCCTTCGAGGGTTTCGTTGGAGTCGAACACGTCATAGACCACCTTGATTCCGCTGCTGGCCTGGAAATCGGCCAAGGTGGTGTCACCGATGTAGTCGGTCCAGTTGTACACACTGACCGTGGGCGTGGCCTGGGTGGTGGTGGCGAACAGCAGGGTGAATGCAGCGGGGATCAGGGCTTGCAGATGACGCATGGGAACACCTCGTTGGTCTTGTTCTTCGAGTTCGGAGCAGGCTTGCCTGTGCATGGGGTGCAAAGCACCCCCGCAGTGGATCAGACACTCAGCATCAGGAATTCACGCTCCCACGAGCTGATGACGCGCTTGTAGTTCTCGTGTTCGGCGCGCTTGACCGCCACGTAGCCCTGGACGAATTGCTTGCCCAGGTACTGCTGCACGGTTTCGCAGTCTTCCATGTGCTGCAGCGCATCTTCGATGGTGATCGGCAGGCGCAGGTTGCGTCGTTCATAGGCACGGCCCTGCACTGCTGCGCTAGGGTCGATCTGCTCGACCATGCCCAGGTAGCCGCACAGCAGGCTGGCAGCGATGGCCAGGTACGGGTTGGCATCGGCGCCCGGCAGGCGGTTTTCCACCCGCATCGCCTCCGGGCTGGACGTAGGCACGCGCAAGCCGGCGGTGCGGTTTTCTACACCCCACTCGACGTTGACCGGTGCCGAAGTATCCGGCAGGAAGCGGCGGAACGAGTTGACGTTGGGCGCGAACATCGGCAGCAGCTTGGGGATGTACTTCTGCAAGCCGCCGATGTGATGCAGGAACAGCGGGCTCATGCTGCCGTCTTCGTTGGCGAAGATCGGTTTGCCCGTGGCGATGTCGACCACGCTCTGGTGCAGGTGCATGGCACTGCCGGGTTCGTCGGTGATCGGCTTGGCCATGAACGTGGCGGCCACGTTGTGCTTGAGCGCTGCCTCGCGCATGGTGCGCTTGAACACGGTGATCTGGTCGGCCAGGTCCAGCGCATCGCCGTGGCGGAAGTTGATTTCCATCTGCGCCGGGCCGTCTTCGTGGATCAGCGTATCCAGGTCCAGGCCCTGGATCTCGCACCAGTCGTAGACGTCTTCGAACAGTGGGTCGAATTCGTTGGCGGCATCGATCGAGAACGATTGACGGCCACTTTCAGCACGGCCGGAACGCCCCAGTGGCACCTGCAGTGGCAAGTCCGGGTCTTCGCAGCGCTTGGTCAGGTAGAATTCCATCTCGGGCGCGACGATTGGCTGCCAGCCCTTGTCGGCGTACAGCTTGAGCACCTTCTTCAGCACGTTGCGTGGCGAAAGCTCGATGGGGTTGCCTTGCTTGTCGAAGGTGTCGTGGATCACGATCGCGGTTGGCTCGATCGCCCACGGGATCTGGTAAACGGCAGTGGGGTCAGGGCGGCAGACCATGTCGATGTCGGCGGCGTCGAGCAGGTTGTAATAGATGTCATCATCGACGTAGTCGCCGGTGACCGTCTGCAGCAGCACGCTTTCTGGCAGGCGCATGCCTCGCTCATGGAGGAACTTGGCGGTGGGCGCGATCTTGCCGCGGGCGATGCCGGTCAAGTCGCTGATCACGCATTCGACTTCGGTGATCCGGTGTTCTTTCAGCCAGGTGGACAGCTGATCGAAGGGGGCGTTCATACAGACCTCTTGGTTGGGTTTTGGTGTGGGAGCGTGGACGCTTGCGAAAACCGTTCAACAGTTGCGAAGGCGTTACGCTTCCCAGGTGACGCGCTGGAGACTATCTTGGGCGCAGCCCCCCGGGGCGATCTATCCACTTTCTTCAGTATCGAATGCACCAAAAGAGTGCATACAGGATGATGTGTGACAACCGCCAATGCGTTGAAGGTCCAGGCTTTCCATACCACTGACGTCACCGAGCAAGTGCGCGCCACCCCTGGCTGGCAGCAGCAGTACCGGCAGATGTCACCCGGGTACTTCAGCGGTGAGCTGCGTTGTCTGGGGCTGGATGGCGTGGAGGTGTACGAAGAGCGCCTGAATACCCGTGTGGAGCAGTTTTTTCGCGCGCCAAGCGGCGCGTTGGCGTTTTGCTTCGACCGCAGCGAGAACAGCCTGTACCTGCTGAACGAACAAAGCCGCAATATCTGGATCACGCCGGAGAACTACCACGAGGTGGCGGTCGTGTTCGACCAGGCCTTCCTGGCCCGTCATGGGCTGGACCCGCAGCGCCTGGAGGGGTTGTTCATGGTGCCATTGGGCAGCGGCCAGAATGCCTTGTTCGGCAGTTGGCTGAGCGCCATCCTGACGCGCCTGGCCGAGGCCGGCAGCCCGCTGCAGGGGCCGGCCCTGGCAGAGCAACTGCTGGAGGACTGCCTGTTCATACTCGACAACGCCTGCCAGCGCTTGCAGGGTGTGGCCCTGGGGCGACGTGACGAGGAGCGGGCGATCATGCGCCGGGTCAGCGAATGGGCGGCCGACTGCCCGGAAGAAACGCTGAACCTGGTGGAGTTGGCGGAGGTTGCCGGGGTTTCATTGCGTCAGTTGCAACAGGCGTTCAAAGCGTTCACCGGCATGCCGCCTGCGCACTGGTTACGGCTGCGCCGTTTGAACGGCGCGCGGCGCGATCTTTTGCGGGGAGGAGGGGTGACCGTCGCCGAGGTAGCGATGCGTTGGTCGTTCTGGCATTTGGGAAGGTTTTCAGAGAGTTATCGGCAGTTGTTCAAGGAGTTTCCGAGCGAGACGTTGCGGCGGGGCAGGGGTTGAGGGGGCACGCCAAAACTGAACCCAGCATCCCGTGCCGAAAGTTGCTATCGTGCCGCCCTGATTTCACCCGAGGTGCCGATGTTCTACCTGCCTTTGCCCAGCGACCAGGCTGACCGCCTCGCCAGCGCGGCTGTAACCGAGTTCTTCACCACCGCCAGTGTGCTCGATGCCGCTGCCGTGCTGTTCGTGCAAAACCTGCCACGCCAGCCAGCCACCGCCTCGGCCGACGCGCAGGAGCGTCGTTTCGCTGAAATCGTGCGCATCGCCAACCAAGTCGAAGGTGTCGCCCCCGGGCGCTTCCAGGGCCAGGTAGCGCAGCACTTCGATCGCGAAGCGTTCGCCATGGGCCTGGGCATGCTGGGCGAAAATGGCATTGCACTGCTGTCGGCCGAAGTGGAATACCAGGCGGACGAGTTGCTGGATGACGAAGGCCAGTGGAACTTCCAGTTCGCCGACCGCTACCGCCAACGGGCCACGCCGCTGCACCCGGTGTACCTGCCGTCGCTGGCCAGTGACTTGATGCTCAGCGACCAGCAGAACCGCCTGCTGCGTGAATTCCTCAGTGGCATCGACGAGTCTGTGGCTGTGCAAGGTTTCGCCGGCACCGGCAAGACCTTCCTGATTCACCAGTTCGCCCGGCTGCTGGACCCCCAGCGCACATTGCTGCTGGCCTTGACCGAAGGGCAGTTGCGCGCGCTGCAGGCGCGGGTCAAGGACGCTGCCGCCTATACCGCGCTGACCTTCGGCCAATTGGCTGACGAGCTGCTCAACCGCGACCTCACCAGCAACGGCTGGCGACTGCGCGACCCATACCGCACCAAGCTGTCCTGGCGCCCCCAGGAAGCGCAAGTGGTGCGCTGGCTGGCCATCCCAGATATCGGCCCGCTCGCAGCGCGTGACGTGGTTGCCTTGTGTATCCGCGCCGTGCGCACGTTCTGCCACAGTGCCGATACCCAACTTCAGCTGCACCACTTGCCCTGGGCCGGGCCGGGCACTTCGCCGCTGGATCAGGAGGTGCTGCTGGAGAAGGCACGCCTGTACTGGCAAGAGCTGATTCGTCCGTCGGCGCGGGACATTCAGCTGCCGGTGCGTGACTACCACCGGGTCAAGCTGCTGTCGCTGACCGAGCATGTGATCGACAGCCGTTACACCCATGTCATCGTCGACGAGGCCCACGAGCTGTCGGCACCGATGCTGGCGGTACTCGATCGCAGTCCACAGTCGATCATTACCCTGGGTGACGAACTGCAAAACCTCAACGGCCTCAGCCCGCACCATGGCAGCTTCATCCGGCAACGCTGCATCGACCATTCACTGCGCGCCGGGCCGGCAATGGACAATGTGCTCAACCCGTTGATCCAGGCGCACCCGGCCACGATCCAGGCGGCCTTCAGTGGCAACGCCGAGCACTACACCCGGGTCAGCTTCTTCGATACGGTGATGGTGCCGGAACAGCCCACGGCGCTTATCGTCGATGATGAATGGGGGCTGTTTGGCTGGTTCCAGCGCCTGACGCATCAGGGTGTGCCGTTCTTGTTGCTGAAAAGCGCTCGCAAGGACTTTGAACTGTTCGTCGAGGACTGCATCGAGCTGTACCGCTACGGCACGCGGCCGCGCCACCCGATGCTGTTCCGCTATGCCAGCTGGCAGGCGCTGGAGCAGGACAAGGGCGATGACAAAGCGTTCGTCGCCGTGGCCAACATGCTGCGCAAGGGCTACACGCCGGAGCACTTTGCCAAGGCCAAGAGCCGTTACCGCTGGGACAAGGCGCCGAAGTTGTTCCTGGGGCGTGTACGGGATGTGAAGAACATGGAGTTTGCCCGGGTGATGGTGTCGCCGGAGCTGATGGTGGCGCCACAGGTGGCGGGTAACCGCAATGAACGGGCGCGTATGCTGGCGGGGTTGTATACCGCCTGTTCGCGGGCGCGGCATGAACTGATCGTGCCGGGGGGGATGCTGGACTGGGTCAAGGACCAGGTTCGGGATTGAAGCGCCTGGGGCTGCAAAGCAGCCCCAGGGTCATGGATCAGTTACGGTCCAGCCACACCGTCTGGGCATTGGTGAACTCGCGCACCCCAAAGTGCGACAGTTCACGGCCGAAACCGCTCTTCTTCACGCCACCAAACGCAACACGGGGGTCGGAAGCGCAGTAGCCGTTGATGAACACGCCACCGGTATCCAGTGCGGCGGTCATGCGTTCGGCCAGCGCATAGTCGGCTGTGTAGATGGTCGAGGCCAGGCCGAACTCGCTGTCGTTGGCCAGTTCCACGGCATGGTCGGCATCGCGTGCAGTGATGATCGCCGCTACCGGGCCGAACAGCTCCTGCTTGAACGCGGTCATGTCCGGGGTGACATTGGCGAACACGGTCGGCGCGTAGAAGTTGGCCACACCTTCGACCTTGTTGCCGCCCAGCAGCAACGTGGCGCCTTCGGCCAACGTCGCCTGAACCTGGCCGTCCAACTCGTCGCGCAGGTCGTAGCGGGCCATCGGGCCGATATAGGTGTCGTCCTCCAGCGGGTTGCCGATTTTCAGCTGGCGCGTGGCTTCAACGAACTTGTGGGTGAACGCGTCGACGATGCTGGCTTCCACGATCAGGCGCTTGGCGGCGGCACACACCTGGCCGGTGTTCTGGTAGCGGCCTATCACCGCAGCCTGAACGGCGGCATCCAGGTCGGCGTCAGCCAGCACGATGAACGGGTCGGAGCCACCCAGTTCCAACACGCACTTCTTCAGCGCGGCACCGGCCTGTGCACCAATCGCCATGCCGGCACGCACGCTGCCGGTCAGGGTCACGGCGGCGATGCGCGGATCGTTGATGGCGCGGGTAACGCCATCCGGGGTCACGTTCAGTACTTCGAACACGCCTTCCGGCAGGCCGGCATCCTTGAACAGCTCAGCCATCAGGTAAGCGCTGCCCATCACGTTCGGTGCGTGCTTGAGCACGTAGGTGTTACCCGCCAGAATCGCCGGCACGGCGCCGCGCAGCACCTGCCAGAGCGGGAAGTTCCACGGCATCACGGCCAGGATCGGGCCTAGCGGGCGGTATTCGATACGGGCTTTTTCGACCTGGGTCGGCTCGGCGGCGAGCATGGCCGGGCCGTGCTCGGCGTACCAGCGGCAAAGGCCCACACACTTGCTGACTTCACCGCGAGCCTGGGCGATCGGCTTGCCAATTTCGCGGCTGATCATGTGCGCGAAGGCTTCGGCCTTGGTTTCGAGGGTGCCGGCCAGGGCCAGCAGGTACTCGCTGCGCTGACCCAGCGACACCTGGCGCCACTGGCGGTAGCCAACCTTGGCACGTTGCAGCGCCGCTTCCAGTGCGGCGTCGCTGTCGAACGGGTAGGCGCCGATCTGCTCGCCGCTGTACGGGTCGAGGGAGATGGCGTGGGTCAGGCTGCTGATCGCGCTCATGGCGGGACACTCTCGTTGTTGTTAATCAGTGAGGCCAGACTAGTGGGCTATGGCTTTAATGAAAACTGAATAATAATGAGCGAAACATTCACGTTTGGAGAATGGCTGTGGACCTGGTGCAACTGGAGATCTTCAAGGCCGTGGCAGAGCAGGGCAGCATCAGCGCCGCCGCGCAGCACATCCATCGGGTGCCGTCGAACCTGACCACGCGCATCAAGCAACTGGAGGAGGACTTGGGGGTAGAGCTGTTCATTCGTGAGAAGAGCCGCCTGCGCCTGTCGCCTGCGGGCTGGAACTTCCTCGAATATACCCGGCGCATCCTCGACCTGGTCCATGAGGCGCGGCTGACCGTGGCGGGTGAAGACCCGCAGGGCACCTTTGCCCTAGGATCACTGGAAAGCACGGCGGCGGTGCGCATCCCCGCGTTGCTGGCGGCCTATAACCAGCGCTACCCCAAGGTTGACCTTGACCTGTCCACCGGGCCCTCCGGGACCATGCTCGAAGGCGTGCTGTCTGGCCGCCTGGTGGCCGCGTTCGTCGACGGCCCGGTGCTGCACCCGACGCTGGAGGGCATACCGGTGTTCGAGGAAGAGATGATGGTCATTGCGCCACTCAACCATACACCGGTGACCCGCGCCCAGGACGTGAACGGTGAAAGCATCTATGCCTTCCGCGCCAACTGTTCGTACCGCCATCACTTCGAAAACTGGTTCGTACAGGACCAGGCGGTACCGGGCAAGATCCACGAAATGGAGTCCTATCACGGCATGTTGGCCTGCGTCAGTGCGGGCGCCGGTCTGGCCATGCTGCCGCGCAGCATGCTCGACAATATGCCCGGGTGCAGCACCGTCAGCGCCTGGCCAATGTCAGAGGACTTCCGCTACCTGAAAACCTGGCTGGTATGGCGACGGGGTACGGTCTCGCGCAGTTTGAGCATGTTCGTGAAGTTGCTTGAAGAAGGACGCGCAAGCTGATGTTTTTTCTCGATAACAGTCGATATCCAGAATGCTCAGGGCCAGCCCGTGCTCAGCGTCAGCGATGCCGGGCCACTGCTGTATGTGCAGCTGCCTCCCGGCAAAGCACAGCGTTTCCAAGTGATTTAGCCAATAGTGGCAATACACTTCCAACTTTCTGATTATCTGGACAATAATCAGAAAAGTATTACTTCGTATGACCGGTTTGGATGCACCGGTCAGCGCATAACATCGAGGGGCCCAAGCCCCCGCTTGCCGTGTAGACCATCAGGAGAGTCGTTGATGAAAACCCGTCTAGCAGCTTCGCTGGCCGTTGCAGTGCTGGCCTTTGCCGGAGCCGATCTGGTCCAGGCTGCGCAGATATCAGGCGCCGTGGGCGCCACTGGCCAAGGTGACATGACCTACCGTATCGGCATGTCGTTCGACTGGGACAAGAAATGGCTGCAAAGCAGTGCCGGTCATGTGAGCGGTTACTGGGATGCGGCCTACACCTATTGGGAAGGTGGCGATGCCAGTGGTGCGCATTCGCTGTCGTTCAGCCCGGTGTTCACGTATGAGTTCAGCGGCTTTACCTACACGCCTTACATCGAGGCAGGTATTGGCCTGGCAGCGTTTTCAAAGACCGACGTGGGCGACCAGCGACTGGGGTCGTCGGTCAACTTCGAAGACCGTATCGGCTTTGGCCTGAAGTTGCCGGGAGAACAGAAGGTAGGCATCCGTGCCATGCACTACTCCAACGCCGGGATAAAGCAGCCAAACGACGGCATCGAGTCGTACTCGCTGTTCTATAGCAGAGCTTTCTGACATTACGGGGCCGCTGCGCGGCCCCGGCAATTCAGAACGTATAGGAAACGCCGGCCTGCACCGTGCGCGGTGCGCCGGGGTATACGTAGCTGTTGAACGCCCCCTCGTCATACCCCTTGTTGAACACGTTCTTCACGTCCAGATTCAACCGCACGTGTTCGTTGACCTTGTAGAACGTCAGCAGGTCAACCACGGTGTACTGGTCCATGTTGTAGGTGACCGCCTCGGTCTGGCCATTGCGGTCATCCACATACTTCAACCCAAGCCCTAGCCCCAAACCTTTGGCAAAACCGTCCTGGAACTCATAAGTGTTGAGCAGGCTGAAGCTGTTGCGCGGGATGTTGGCCAGTCGCGTACCCGTCGGCAGGCGGTTGTCCTTGGTAACTTCGGCATCGACATAGGCGTAGCCACCGATTACCCGCCACTCAGGCGTGATATTGCCGGCGATGTTGATATCCAGCCCGCGGCTGCGCACTTCCCCGGCGGCCAAGCTGTAGTTGGTATTCACCGGGTCGCGCGTCAGGACGTTCTCCTTGACGATGTGGTAGATCGCTGCGTCGACACTCAACTGGCGGTCGAGTGACTCCCATTTCACACCCAGCTCGTAGGACTTGCCTTTCTCTGGGTCGAAACCGCCGCCACTGGCCGGCGTGCCCGTATTGGGTTTGAACGAACGTGCGGTGTTGGCGTAGACCGCCAGGGTATCGGTCAGGTCGTAGATCAAGCCAAGGCGGGGTGTAACGCCGTTTTCGCCCTTGCTGAAATCGCCGGCATTGTTCAGCTTGTTGTCATAGTCATGCTCGAAACGCTCGAAGCGCACACTCGCCAGCGCCTTCAATCGCTCGGTCAGCGCTACCTGGTCCTGAATGAAGAACGCCCACGTCTGCAGGTTTTCCTTGTCCCAGGTGGTGGTGCGGTCCAGTGCCGGGCGCGGCTGGCCCAGTACCGGGTTGTAGATGTCGATCGGGTAGGCTGCCGAGGAACGCTGGATGATCGAGTTGTAGTCGTAGTTCTCGTATTCGACCCCGGTCAACAAGGTATGGCTGAAATTGCCGGTGTCAAAATGCCCGGTCAGGTTCAGCTGCCAGTCGCGGTCGGTCCACTCCAGCTTGCGGTAGTTGAAGTTGCGCTGCAGCGTGCGTCCATCTGCCGGTGCGCCGTCGGCTTCGACAGCGTTGCCTTTGAGCGAGCCATCGAGGAACTGGAACCCGCCAGCCAGCGTCCAGTTGTCATTGAGCAGGTGCTCGAAACGCAGCTGCGCCATGTTGTTGTCGTTATGCAGCAGGTTGTCGCTGCCTTTTTCCCAGATATAGGTATCGCGCGAGGCGCTGCCGGTCTGGGTGGGGTAGCGGGTCAGGCCGCGATCGAGGGGGTGGTTGTTGCGCATGAAATCGCCTTCGAAGGTGATCTTCGTGGCGTCATTGACCTGCCAGCTGATGACCGGGGCGACATCGTAGCGTTCGCTTTCGACATCGTCGCGGAAGCTGTCGCCACCTTCACCCAGTATGTTCAGGCGGTAGGCCAGCGAGCCGTCCTGGCTCAGCGGCCCGGTGGCATCGAGGGTGGCACGGTGCATGCCTTGGTCGTCGAACTGGCTGCCAAGGGTGACCTTGGACTCAGGCAACGGCTGCTTGCTGACCACGTTGAACGTACCGCCAGGGTCGCCACGGCCGTACAGGCTGCTGGCCGGGCCACGGATGACCTCCAGGCGCTCGACGGTGTTGGCGTCCGGGGCGTTGGGGTAGCCGCGGTTGATCGGAAAGCCGTTGCGATAGAACTCGCCGGTCGTGAAGCCACGCACGGTGAAGGTTGTCAGGCCCTGGCCGCCGAAGTTGTTGGCGCGGCCGACACCACCGGCGTAGTCCAGGCCGTCCTGCAGGCGCGTGGCGCCCGTGTCTACCAGCACATCCTTGGGTACCACGCTGACCGATTGCGGGGTTTCGTGCAGCGCCGTGTCGGTGCGGGTGGCACTGGCCGAGCGGGTGGCCTTGTAGCCTTCGACCGGGCCGTCGGCGCGTTCGCTGTCGGCAGTACTGGTGATGCTCAGGGCCTGGAGTTCGATCTGGTTAGGGTCGCTGAGCGGTTCAGGCTCGGCAAAGGCCAGCGGGGAGACAGCATGAAGCACACAAAGCGAAACGAACGTGCGGCGCATCGACGGTACGGTCCTTGAATAGGGCGCTAAGGGGCTGGGTCGGGAGATGCCGCGAACATACTACGAATCATTATCAAATGCATTAGTTTTGAGTGGCACTGGTGTACCAGAAACCAAGGGGGAAGAAGTTACGGTCACAGTAGTGCCTGCAGGAGCAACCTTGTGCTGCGAAGGGACCGATAGGTCAGAAGCTGCTCTGTGGGTGGAATTGCCTCTTCGCAGTACAAGGTCGTCCTAGCCTGGCCCCTGGTCAGTCTGATGAAGCTCAGCGAATCGCCTTGATCGCCAACACATTGCACAGCGGGTGTTCCAGCACATGCGCCGTTGTCCCGCCCAGGAATGTCTGCATGGCGTCATGCCGATGGCTGCCCATGACTATCACGTCCACCCGGTTGTGGCCGACGAACTGGGCAATTGCCCTGGTCGCAGCCCCTTCGAGGAAGTGCCGGCGCTCCAGCGGAATCTGGTGATGGTCGCCCAGGCGGTTGAACGCCGCCCGCTGCGCGGTACGCACGCTGCCATCGAAGCCGGGCATGGTGACCGCACCGGCACCGAAGTCGGCGATGTGGGTCTTGGCCGCATCGCACACATGCAGCAGGTGCAGCTCGGCGTTGCACTGCAGGGCCAGGTCATGGGCGCAGTGGATGACTTGCTCGTCCAGGTGTTCGCCAGCGCCGTGGCTGTTCAGGTCCACCGCGGCAGCGATCTGCCGTGGCAGGGGCAGGCGAATGTCGCTGACCAGATGCACGGCGACCGGGCTGTCCTTGAGCAATTGCCAGTCCAGCGGCGTTACCAGCAGGCGTTTGAGTACGGGTTCGTGCTGTACGTCCTTGACCAGCAGATCGCAGCCCAGCCGTTCGACCCGCTCTAGTACGCTGCCCAGCGGGTCGCGGGTCAACAACAGCTCGGTGGACACGTCCAGGCCGGCATCGCTCAGCTGTTCGGCCTCATCCGCCAGCCATTGGCGGTTGTCGCTGAGCAGCCGTTCACGCTCACGGCCATCGCTCATCAAGCCAAAGGTGTCGACGTCGTCGACGAATACATTGATATCCAGCAGGGCACCGCTGGATTCCGCCAACGCCGCAGCGCGTTGCAGCGCAGGCGTATGACGCATTTGCGGGCCGAGCATGACGAACAGACGTTTGAACTGGCTCATCGCACACCTCCACGTGTGGCAGCCCCCCGGTGATCTGGTCATGTTCAGTCTAGACTGCCGCAACGTACACCGGGGCGATGTGTCGGGTATGATGCGTGCCCCATCATTGTCACGAGGCCCGCCCCATGTCCCTGAGTGCTGAACAGATCGTTGAGTATCGCGCCTTTGCCGAGCAATTGGCCGATGCTGCCGCTGCAGCGATCGCGCCGTACTTCCGCGCCAGCCTGGATGTCGAGGACAAGGGCGGGCGCCTGTACGACCCGGTGACCGTGGCCGACAAGGCCGCCGAGGATGCCATGCGTGAGTTGATCCAGGCTCGGTATCCCGAACATGGCATTCTCGGTGAAGAGGCCGGCGTTGCAGTGGGCAGCAGCCCGTTGACCTGGGTGCTGGACCCGATCGACGGCACCCGGGCGTTCATTACCGGCCTGCCACTGTGGGGCACCCTGATTGCCCTGAATGACGGCACCCGCCCGGTGCTGGGCGTGATGAACCAGCCGTTCACCGGCGAACGTTTTGTGGGTACCCCGGCAGGCGCCTGGCGCAGTGGCACGCCGCTGAAGACGCGTGCCTGCACCGACCTGGCTGCCGCCACGCTGATGTGCACCACGCCGGACATGTTCGACACCGCCGAGCGCAAGGCAGCATTCGAAGCGGTCGCCGGCAAGGCGCGGTTGATGCGTTATGGCGGTGATTGCTATGCCTACTGCATGCTGGCCTCGGGCTTTGTCGACGTGATTGTCGAAGCGAGCCTTCAGCCGTATGACGTACAGGCGCTGATGCCGATCATCGAAGGGGCGGGTGGCGTCATCACGGCGTGGGATGGTAGTTCGGCGCAGGATGGCGGCTGCGTGGTGGCCTGTGGGGACCCTGCGCTGCATGCGCAGGTGGTGGAGATGTTGCGCCACGCCATGTGATCCGGGTTCGTCGCGCCTAGCCTCTTCGCGGGCGAGTCCCTTCTTGTGGGAGCGGGTTCACCCGCGAAGAGGCCGCCACAGGTTTCCATTCTCTCCAGCCACCGCACTTTTTCCCATTTTCGGGCTCTATGCTTGGCCAGGCCGCGCTGACTCCCGGCGCAGCCGCCGAATATCGACCCGGTACCGATGGTTGCAAGCTACCCGAATTTCCTCCCCCGCCTGCTACTGACAGGTGCCCTGGCATGCCTGTGCGCCTGCACGCAGCAGCAGGGCCGTGACATGGTCAACCAGCTCGGCAACGGCAAACCCAGCGAGCTGTTCCAGACCAGCGTCGACCGCCTGGCCACGCTGTCGATGCGCGACAACCTGCAAAGCCTGTACCTGCTGATGAACAAGCTGTACCTGCGCAACCCCAGCCAGTGGAAAGTGTCTGGCTACCTTGACGCCGCCACCGCCGAGCGACAGATCCGCATCGCCATCGAACAGCGCCGGCCGCTGCCGCAACTGGGCAACCGCCGTGACCTTGCAGCCTTGAGCTACGCCCTGAGCCCCGAGTTTCGCGGGGACCGCGTCGGAGCCTTCATCTACGCCATTGGCAGCATGCTGATCACCGCGCATGGTGGGCGTACCGAGTTCTACATGACCGATACCATCGACCCGCTGTTCGTCAACAACGCCGCGCGCAATATCGAGAAGGCAACATGGATGCTCAGCCAGCGGCAAGATGCCAATGGGGTGTTGCTGCTGTTCTCGAACGAGATCTCGGAGGAGGGCACCAACCTGAGTTTTGCCGTGGAGTTCGGCAAGATCGTCGCGCGGCTGGACTTGCTGGCCGAGTTGCTGGATGAGCGTTATCGGCGCATAGGCTTGAATTACGCGCAGAGCCTGTTGCTGATGAACTTCCTGCCGGTGCAGTGAATGACGGTCGTTGCAGGAGTGCTGATCCGGCGCCATGTGCAGGCCACGTGAGTGCTGAAAGATACTGTTCGATAAACGAACACACATGACGCCGGACCTGTCCGCTATCCGCCCAGCCAATCCCATCGTTGCATTGCCCAACCCCCGCCTTTTTGCTGTAGTGTCCCCTATCCGCCGGCTGTCGCCTGCCCCTGCGACGCGCTGCCAGCCCGATAGAATGACCGTGATGACCGCAACCACAGCCGACAAGGCGGTAGGGCGCGGCGACCAGAACAATAACGATACCGAGTGCCTTGCCTATGGAAAGCCGCCTGCTGAGCGAGCGCAGTAGCGTGTTTCACCACGCCGACCCTTACGCTGTGTCCGATTATGTGAACCAGCATGTAGGCCAGCATTGCATCGGTTTGTCCCGCACCACCCACCCCCAGGCCAGCCTCAGCCATCGCAAGTTCGCCGAGCTCGACCTGTGCCGTATCAGCTATGGCGGCAGTGTTCGCGTGACGTCGCCTGCGCTGGAAACCATCTACCACCTGCAGGTCTTGCTCAATGGCAATTGCCTGTGGCGCGGACACAAGCGCGAGCAGCACCTGGTGCCGGGCGAGCTGCTGCTGATCAACCCGGACGACCCGGTTGACCTCACCTATTCGGAAGACTGCGAGAAGTTCATCCTCAAGGTGCCAACCCGGCTGCTGGACTCGATCTGCGATGAACAGCGCTGGCAGCGGCCTGATGGGGGCGTGCGGTTCTTGCGCAATCATTACCGGCTGGATGAGCTGGATGGCTTCGTGAACCTGCTGGCCATGGTTTGCCATGAGGCGGAAGTGGGCGATTCACTGCCCAGGGTGCAGGGCCATTACAGCCAGATTGTCGCCAGCAAGCTGCTGACCCTGATGAGCACCAATATTCGCCGTGAGAGCCTCAGCTCAGCGGGTGCAAGCCTGGAGCGGATCATCGACTACATCGACCGCAACCTTAAGTCCGAGCTGACAGCGGAGACGCTGGCGGAGCAGGCATGCATGAGCCTGCGCTCGTTGTATGCGCTGTTCGACCGGCACCTGCAGACCACACCCAAGCAGTACGTGCGACAACGCAAGCTGGAACAGGTGCGTGCCTGCCTGGGCGATGTCAGTTGCTCGGTACGCAGCGTGACCGAACTGGCCATGGATTATGGTTTTCTGCACCTCGGGCGTTTTTCCGAGGTGTATCGACAGCAGTTTGGCGAATTGCCGTCCGAAACCTTGCGCAACCGGCGTTGAACCCTACCGGTCTCTCGCGGGTACGCCCGCGAAGAGACGCTTGAACCTGTTACCTCAACCTGCACAAAACGGATAGCACCCCGCACAAACCGGATATTGCGACCCAATCCCAGCCTCTAACCTGACCAGGTCTAAACAATAACAAGGGAGACCCTGGCCATGTCCCTGGGATTCGACTACCTCGATGCCATGCTCGAGGACGACCGTGAAAAGGGCATCTACCGCTGCAAGCGGGAGATGTTCACCGACCCACGCCTGTTCGACCTGGAGATGAAGCACATCTTCGAGGGCAACTGGATCTACCTGGCCCACGAAAGCCAGATCCCCGAGAAGAATGACTTCCTCACCCTGACCATGGGGCGCCAGCCGATTTTCATCGCGCGCAACAAGGACGGTGAGCTCAATGCCTTCCTCAACGCCTGCAGCCACCGCGGTGCCATGCTGTGCCGGCACAAGCGCGGCAACCGTTCCAGCTATACCTGCCCGTTCCACGGCTGGACGTTCAACAACAGCGGCAAACTGCTGAAGGTGAAAGACCCCAGCAACGCCGGCTACCCCGACAGCTTCAACTGCGACGGCTCCCACGACCTGACCAAGGTGGCACGCTTCGAGTCGTACCGGGGCTTCTTGTTCGGCAGCCTGAACGCCGATGTGAAGCCGCTGGTCGAGCACTTGGGCGAGTCGGCGAAGATCATCGACATGATCGTCGATCAGTCGCCTGAAGGCCTGGAAGTGCTGCGCGGTGCCAGCTCGTACATCTACGAAGGCAACTGGAAGCTCACCGCCGAAAACGGTGCTGACGGCTACCACGTAAGCTCCGTGCACTGGAACTACGCTGCCACCCAGAACCAGCGCAAGCAGCGCGAGGCGGGTGACGAGATCAAGACCATGAGCGCTGGTGCCTGGGCCAAGCAGGGCGGCGGTTTCTATTCCTTCGACCACGGCCACCTGCTGCTGTGGACCCGTTGGGCCAACCCCGAAGACCGCCCGGCCTACGAGCGCCGCGAGCAGCTGGCGGCCGATTTCGGCCAGGCGCGCGCCGACTGGATGATCGAAAATTCGCGCAACCTGTGCCTGTACCCGAACGTGTACCTGATGGACCAGTTCAGCTCGCAGATCCGCGTCGCCCGGCCGATTTCGGTGAACAAGACCGAAATCACCATCTACTGCATCGCGCCGAAAGGCGAGAGCGCCGATGCCCGTGCCAAGCGTATTCGCCAGTACGAAGACTTCTTCAACGTCAGCGGCATGGCCACCCCGGACGACCTGGAAGAATTCCGCTCGTGCCAGACCGGCTATGGTGGCGGCACGGGCTGGAACGACATGTCTCGCGGCGCGAAACACTGGGTCGAAGGCGCCGATGAGGCGGCCAGGGAGATTGAGCTCGAACCCCTGCTGTCTGGCGTGCGTACCGAAGACGAAGGCCTGTTCGTGCTGCAGCACAAGTACTGGCAAGACACCATGATTCAGGCCCTCAAGGACGAACAGCAGCTGATCCCCGTGGAGGCCGTGCAATGAGCCTGTATGAAACCGTGCGCGACTTTCTCTACCGCGAAGCGCGCTATCTGGACGATGCCCAGTGGGACCAGTGGCTGGAACTGTACGCCAGCGATGCCAGCTTCTGGATGCCGAGCTGGGACGATGACGATACCCTCACCGAAGACCCACAAAGCGAAATCTCGCTGATCTGGTACGGCAACCGTGGCGGCCTGGAAGACCGCGTGTTCCGCATCAAGACTGAGCGCTCCAGTGCGACCGTGCCCGACACCCGCACTTCGCACAACATCAGCAACATCGAGATCGTCGAGCAGGGCGAGGGCAACTGCCAGGTGCGCTTCAACTGGCACACCCTGAGCTTCCGCTACAAGACCACCGACAGTTACTTCGGCACCAGCTTCTACACCCTCGACCTGCGCGGCGAGCAGCCGCTGATCAAGGCCAAGAAGGTGGTGCTGAAAAACGACTACGTCCGCCAGGTCATCGACATCTACCACATCTGATACAGGGTATTGCGAGCATTGCCCGGTGCGTCTTGTGACGCGCCGTGGCCTGGCTCGCCCGCGAGGTGCAACATGAGCTACCAGATCGCACTGAATTTCGAAGACGGGGTTACCCGTTTCATTGAAGCCACCGGTCAGGAAACCGTGGCCGACGCCGCTTACCGCCAGGGTATGAACATCCCTCTGGACTGCCGCGACGGTGCTTGCGGTACCTGCAAGTGCAAGGCTGAGTCCGGTCGTTATGACCTTGGCGACAACTTCATCGAAGACGCCTTGAGCGAAGATGAAATCGCCGAAGGCTACGTGCTGACGTGCCAGATGCGCGCCGAAAGCGACTGCGTCATCCGCATCCCGGCTTCGTCGCAGCTGTGCAAGACCGAGCAGGCCACTTTCGAGGCCGCCATCAGCGATGTGCGCCAACTCTCGGTCAGCACCATTGCCCTGTCGATCAAGGGTGAGGCCCTGAGCCGTCTGGCCTTCCTGCCGGGGCAGTACGTCAACCTCAAGGTGCCAGGCAGCGAGCAGAGCCGGGCCTACTCGTTCAGCTCGCTGCAGAAGGACGGTGAAGTCAGCTTCCTGATCCGCAACGTACCGGGTGGGCTGATGAGCAGCTTCCTGACCAACCTTGCCAAAGCCGGCGACAGCCTGAGCCTGGCCGGGCCGTTGGGCAGCTTCTACCTGCGGCCGATCCAGCGCCCGCTGTTGCTGCTCGCGGGTGGTACCGGGCTGGCACCGTTCACCGCGATGCTGGAGAAGATCGCCGAGCAAGGCAGTGAACACCCGCTGCACCTGATCTATGGCGTGACCAACGACTTCGACCTGGTCGAACTCGACCGCCTGCAAGCGTTGGCGGCACGCATCCCCAACTTCACCTACAGCGCCTGCGTCGCCAACCCGGACAGCCAGTACCCGCAGAAGGGCTATGTCACCCAGCACATCGAGCCACGCCACCTCAATGACGGCAATGTGGACGTATACCTGTGCGGGCCGCCACCCATGGTGGAAGCGGTCAGCCAGTACGTGCGCGAACAAGGCATTACCCCGGCCAACTTCTACTACGAGAAGTTTGCGGCTGCGGCCTGACAGCCCCTCTGATTCAAAGCAATACGCCGACCCTGTGGGAGCGGGCGAGCCCGCGAAGCAGGTTGCGCGGTGGATGGCACGGGCTTCGCCCGTGTTCGCGGGCAAGCCCGCTCCCACAGTGATCGCGCAGCCTTTCAGGCTTTGAGCAAGACAGTTGCAGCCACAGGGTCTCTCGCGAACTGGAGATTTGCATATGAACAACAGATTCCAAGGCAAGGTCGCCCTGGTCACCGGTGCCGCCCAAGGCATCGGCCGGGGCGTGTGCTGGCGGCTCAAGGCCGAAGGCGCACACGTGGTCGCGGTAGACCGTTCCGAGCTGGTCCACGAGCTGGCGGGCGAAGGCATGCTTACCCTCACCGCCGACCTGGAGCAACACACCGATTGCACCCGGGTCATGGCCAGTGCGGTGGAAACCTTCGGCCGCCTCGACATCTTGGTCAACAACGTCGGCGGCACCATCTGGGCCAAGCCTTTCGAGCACTACGAAGTCGAGCAGATCGAGGCCGAAGTGCGCCGTTCGCTGTTCCCGACACTGTGGTGCTGCCATGCCGCGCTGCCTTACATGCTTGAACGTGGCAGCGGCGTCATCGTCAACGTTTCTTCCATCGCCACCCGTGGCGTCAACCGTGTGCCCTATGGCGCGGCCAAAGGCGGCGTCAACGCGCTCACTGCCTGCCTGGCCTTCGAAACCGCCGGCCGGGGCATCCGCGTCAACGCCACTGCGCCAGGCGGCACTGAAGCGCCGCCCCGGCGGGTACCGCGCAACAGTGCCGAGCAAACCGAGCAGGAAAAGCGCTGGTACCAGCAGATCGTCGACCAGACCCTGGGCAGCAGCCTGATGCACCGTTACGGCAGCATCGACGAGCAGGTGGGGGCCATTCTGTTCCTCGCTTCCGACGAAGCCTCGTACATCACCGGCGTGACCCTCCCGGTAGGGGGCGGCGACCTCGGCTGAACTGCAACCTCAAGGCAAAAGCTTTCTTCCACAACAAAAACAAGAGCGACAGATGCCATGCGAACCCTTGACGTACACCCGATCATCGACAATGCGCGCTTTACCTCGTTTCACTGGATGGTCATGGCCTGGTGCGGCCTGCTGCTGATTTTCGACGGCTATGACCTGTTCATCTACGGTGTGGTACTGCCGGTCATCATGAAAGAGTGGGGCCTGACCCCGTTGCAGGCCGGCGCGTTGGGCAGCTATGCGCTGTTCGGCATGATGTTCGGCGCCCTGGTCTTCGGCAGCCTGGCCGACCGCATCGGGCGCAAGAAGGGCATTGCCATCTGTTTTGCCTTGTTCTCGGGGGCGACCATCCTCAATGGCTTCGCCAGCAGCCCGAGCGAGTTTGGCATCTACCGCTTCATCGCCGGCCTGGGCTGTGGCGGCCTGATGCCCAACGCCGTGGCACTGATGAACGAATACGCGCCCAAGCGCCTGCGCAGCACGCTGGTGGCGATCATGTTCAGTGGCTATTCGCTGGGCGGCATGCTGTCGGCAGGTGTCGGCATCTTCATGCTGCCGCGTTTTGGCTGGGAGTCGATGTTCTTCGCCGCAGCGGTGCCACTGCTGCTGTTACCGGTGATTCTCTACTACCTGCCTGAATCCATCGGCTTCCTGGTGCGCCAAGGCCGTGTCGAGGAAGCACGCACGCTGCTCAAACGGCTGGACCCGGACTGCGATGTCCAGGCCGATGACATGCTTCAGGCAACCGACCGCAAAGGCAGCGGCGCTTCGGTGCTGGAACTGTTCCGCAATGGCCTGGCGATTCGCACCTTGGCGCTATGGGTTGCGTTCTTCTGCTGCCTGCTGATGGTCTACGCACTGAGTTCCTGGCTGCCAAAACTGATGGCCAACGCCGGCTACAGCCTGGGCTCAAGCCTGTCGTTCCTGCTGGCACTGAACTTTGGCGGCATGGCCGGGGCGATCCTCGGTGGCTGGCTGGGTGATCGCTACAACCTGGTCAAGGTGAAGGTGGCGTTCTTCATTGCCGCGGCACTGTCGATCAGCCTGCTGGGGTTGAACAGCCCGATGCCGGTGCTGTACCTGCTGATCTTCATCGCCGGCGCCACCAGCATTGGTACGCAGATTCTGCTGTATGCCGGCGCTGCCCAGATGTACGGCCTGTCGGTGCGCTCTACCGGCCTGGGCTGGGCCTCGGGCATCGGCCGTAATGGCGCCATCGTCGGCCCGTTGCTGGGTGGTGCGCTGATGGGCATCAACCTGCCACTTCAACTCAATTTCATCGCCTTCGCCATTCCTGGCGCTATCGCCGCGCTGGCCATGGCCGTGCACCTGGCCAGTGGTCGGCGCCACGCCCAGACCCTTGCCGCGCAGGCCTGAACCGAACAGAACAAGACGAGGTAACCCCCATGACGGTGAACATTTCCCATACTGCCGAGGTACAGCAGTTCTTCGAGGAGGCTGCAGGTTTTGGTAATGCGGCCGGCAACCCACGCCTCAAACGCATTGTGCAGCGCCTGCTACAGGATACCGCGCGGCTGATCGAAGACCTGGACATCAGCGAAGACGAGTTCTGGCACGCCGTCGATTACCTCAACCGCCTGGGCGGTCGCGGCGAAGCCGGGCTGCTGGTGGCGGGGCTGGGCATCGAGCACTTCCTCGACCTGCTGCAGGATGCCAAGGACCAGGCGGCAGGACGCGTTGGCGGTACCCCACGCACCATCGAAGGCCCGTTGTACGTGGCTGGCGCACCGATTGCCCAAGGTGAAGTGCGCATGGACGACGGCAGCGAGGAGGGCGTCGCCACGGTGATGTTCCTGGAAGGCCAGGTGCTGGACCCGCACGGACACCCGCTGCCGGGTGCCACGGTCGACCTGTGGCATGCCAATACCCGTGGTACCTATTCGTTCTTCGACCAAAGCCAGTCGGCGTACAACCTGCGTCGGCGCATCGTTACCGATGCCCAGGGGCGGTACCGCGCGCGCTCCATCGTGCCATCGGGCTATGGCTGCGACCCGCAGGGGCCAACCCAGGAATGCCTGGACCTGCTGGGCCGTCATGGCCAGCGCCCGGCGCACGTGCACTTCTTCATCTCGGCGCCAGGGTACCGGCACCTGACCACGCAGATAAACCTGTCGGGGGACAAGTACCTGTGGGATGACTTTGCCTATGCCACACGGGATGGGCTGGTCGGGGAGGTGGTGTTCGTCGAAGGGCCGGATGGTCGGCATGCCGAGTTGAAGTTCGACTTCCAGTTGCAGCAGGCCCAGGGCGGTGTCGATGAGCAGCGCAGCGGGCGGCCGCGGGCTTTGCAGGAGGCCTGATCCACCGCGTGGGCTGTTTCGCGGGCATGCCCGCTCCCACAGGTGAAGCCTGTGCAGTCGTTGTTGGAGCGGGCATGCCCGCGAAGCAGACAACCCCCAAACAAGAGCCCGCCACAAAGGCCGGCCGCTGCCTTGCGAGACGCTTCATGAAAACGCTGATCAAGGACTGCTCTGTGTCGGCCATTGTCGCCGGCTGCATTGCCACGACGATCTCCTACGCCGGCCCGTTGGTGATCATTTTCCACGCCGCCGAAGCGGCCGGCCTGTCGCACCAGCAGTTGTCGTCCTGGGTCTGGGCCGTGTCCATGGGCAGTGCGGTGCTCGGTGCGCTGCTCAGCCTGCGCTACCGCGTGCCGGTAGTGATCGCCTGGTCGATCCCGGGGTCGGCGCTGTTGGTCACTGCCTTGCCGCAACTGGGCCTGGAGCAGGCCGTGGGTGCCTACCTGGTGGCCAACCTGGTCCTGCTGCTGATCGGCATCAGCGGGGCCTTCGACCGCATCATCGCGCGCCTGCCGGGCTCTATCGCTGCCGGCATGCAGGCCGGGATCCTGTTCAGCTTTGGCATCGAGGTGTTCCGCGCCTTGCCGGTGCAACCGCTGCTGGTACTGGCGATGTTCGTCACCTATGTGCTGATGCGCCGGGTGCAGCCGCGCTATGCCGTGGCTGCGGTGCTGGGCGTAGGCATGCTGGTGACCGTGGTCAGCGGTACGTTGCGCAGCGAGGCACTGGTGCTGGAATTGGCCTCACCTCAGTGGGTCACCCCCCAGTTCAGCCTGTCGGCGGTATTCAGCCTGGCGCTGCCGATGGTGCTGGTGGCGCTGACCGGGCAATTCATGCCGGGTATGGCGGTACTGCGCAACGCTGGCTATCCCACGCCGGCCAGCCCGCTGATCAGCGCCAGTGCCCTGGTCGGTGCGCTACTGGCGCCGTTCGGTTGCCACGGGCTGAACCTGGCGGCGGTTACCGCCAGCCTGTGCACCGGCCATGAGGCCCATGAAAACCCGCAACGGCGTTATGTGGCAGCGGTGGCTGGCAGTGCGTTGTACCTGCTACTGGGCATTGCCGGGGCCACCTTGATGTCGCTGTTCGCCGCCTTTCCCGCCGTACTGATCGCTGCCCTGGCCGGTTTGGCCCTGTATGGCGCCATCAGCGAAGCCTTGGTCCGCAGCCTGGCAGAGCCGGCCGAGCGCGATGCCGGACTGTTCACCTTCCTGGTCACCGCTTCGGGGGTGGCTTTCCTGGGCCTGTCGGCAGCGTTCTGGGGGCTGCTGTTCGGTCTGCTGGCCCACGCGCTGCTGAGGCTGCGCCAACCAAGTGCCCGGGAGGTGCTGCGCCGTACACCATGAACTGTCGTGTTTCCAACGCTTTACCCATAAAAACAAGATCAAGAGAGCTTCGAAATGAACCACACCCCTTGCGTTGCCCTGGGCCTGACATTGCTCAGCCAGCCACTGCTGGCTGCCGAAGGCGGCTTCTTCGAGGATTCGAAGGCCAGCCTGAGTGCCCGTAACTACTACTTCAGCCGCGATTTTTCCGACATTGTGGGGGCCAACAAACAGTCCAAGGCCGAGGAGTGGGCCCAGGGTTTCATCCTCGACTTCAAAAGTGGCTACACCCCGGGCCCGGTCGGCTTTGGCGTAGACGCCCTGGGCTTGCTGGGGATCAAGCTGGACAGCAGTCCAGACCGTACCAACACCGGCCTGTTGCCGGTGCATGGCGACGGCCGCGCTGCCGATGAGTACAGCCGTCTGGCGCCTACCTTCAAGGCCCGGCTATCGAAAACCGAACTGCGTGCAGGTGAACTGCAACCGAACCTGCCGGTGCTGACCTTCAGTGATATTCGCCTGTTGCCACCCACCTATCAGGGCGTGAGTCTGAGTTCGTCGGAAATCGACGGGCTGACCATGCAGGCCGGGCACTTGAAAAGCACCCATCTGCGCAACGAAGGCGGCGACGGCAAGATGAACGCGATGCTCGGCCATGTGCCGATGCGGCAGGCCGAAAGCGACGCGTTCAACTATGTGGGTGGGGACTATGCGTTCAATGCCAACCAGAGCAGCGTCAGCCTTTGGTACGGTCAGCTGGAGGACATCTACCAACAGGGCTTTGTTGGCCTGAAACACAGCAAACCGGTCGGGGACTGGGTACTCAGCGCCAACCTGGGTTATTTCTCCGCGCGTGAAGACGGTGGTGCGCTGCTGGGCAATATCGACAACCAGGCGTTCTTCTCGATGTTCACCGCCCGGCATGGCGGGCACAGCTTTCATGCCGGCTACCAGGGTATTTATGGCGATAGCCCGTTTCCACGGGTATTCGCCAACATCTCGCCGCTGGGCAACGAGGTGCCGACCTATGAGTTTGCCTACACGGACGAACGCTCGTACCAGGTGCGTTACGACTACAACTTCGCCGCCATGGGCGTGCCGGGCCTGACAGCGACCGTGCGCTACATAACCGGTAACAATGTCGATACCGGGCTGGGTTACGAAGGGCGTGATCGCGAGCGTGATCTGGATATCGGCTATGCGGTGCAGAGCGGGGCGCTGAAAGGCTTGGGGATACGGGTGAGGAACGCCATGGCGCGCTCCAACTACCGCAGTGATATCGACGAGAACCGCCTGACGCTGGTGTACACCTGGCAGCTGTTCTAAGCCATTCAGTAGAATTGCGCATCAGGGGTGTATGAGGGTAGCTTGCGGAAACGACTCTTTCAGGAATCCCCCCTTGGACTCCATCACCCAAGCCGTACTCGGCGCGGCGCTGCAAGGGACCGTGCTCGGGCGCATCCAGGGCCGACGCTCGCTGCTGTACGGTGCAGCACTGGGCACGTTGCCGGACCTGGATGTGATCATTCGCTACGCCGACCCGGTGTCGCAGATGACCTACCACCGTGGTTTTTCCCACTCGCTGTTCGTGCTAACGGGGCTGGCCTTGCTGCTGGCCTGGCTGGTCAACAAATGCTGGCCTGGCAAGGGCTATACCTTGCCACGGCTGTTCCTCGCATTCTGGCTGGTACTGGTTACCCACCCGTTGCTGGACGCCTTTACGGTCTACGGCACGCAGCTGTTCTGGCCACTGCAAGGCACCCCGCAAAGCTGGGCGGCGGTGTTCATCATCGACCCGGTCTATACCGTGCCACTGCTGCTGGCGGTCATCTACGCCATCGCCAAGGGCGTGACTGCCAGGGCTAAACGCCTATTGACCCTGGCGCTGGTATTCAGTACCACTTACCTGGGGTTTGGCCTTGCCGGGCGCATGGCGGCCGAGCAGCGCTTCGAGGCGGCGCTGCACCAGCGCGGTATCGCTACCAACGAGGTCCGCGCCGTGCCGATCGCGTTCAACAGCCTGGTCTGGCGGGTGCTGGCCAAGACTGCGGAAGGGGATTACTACGAAGGCATCAGCAGTGCATTCGACCGGCAAGCGCCCGAGATGCAACGCTTGTCACGTAACCTGCAGCTTGCCCAAGCGCTGAGCGATGATCCCCTGCACCAGCGGTTGCGCTGGTTCACCGATGACTGGCTGCGATACGACCAGATCGGTGATGCGCTGGTGGTCACCGACCTGCGTATGGGTATTCCAGGCAACTACACCTTCCGTTTCAACATGGCCCACCGTGACAACCAGGGGCGCTGGATTGTCGATGTGCCTTCGATGTTCCAGGGCGCTGGCCCAGGTTCGATGTTCAGTGGTGCAGACCTGGCGTTGATCTGGCGGCGCATTATCGAACAGCAACCACCCTTGCCTCTGGCAGTGTGGACCGAACGCTACCTGGGCGTCAGCCCCGTAGAGCGCGAGCACTAGCGCTTGCGCTCGGCCGGGCTGGATCTGGTCAAATGGACGGCGATGTTGACCATGGTCGTCGATCACTTACGTTTTCTGTGGCCCGAGGCCGATAGCCTGTTCGTGTTGGGGCGGCTGGCGTTTCCGCTGTTCTGCCTGGCGATTGCAGTGAATGTGGGACGAGCCCGTGCGGGGGCGTTGTATACCCGTGGCAACCTGCGCTACCTGGCGCTGATGCTGATGTTCGCGGTGCTGTCCGAGCCTGCGTATCGTTGGCTGGACAGTGGCTCGCAGACATTCAGCGTGATGCCGACCTTGTTATTGGGGTTGGTGGTTGCCTGGGGTGTGCATCACCCCTTGATATCGGCACGCGTGCTCGGCATCGCCGGCCTGCTGGCGGGTTGGTTGTTGCGTGAGCAGCTGATGTATGGGTTGCCGGGGGTGTTGCTGCCGGGCGCCTGGTTGATGGCGCGCAGGCAGGGTGGGGTTGTCGGGTTGTTGCCTTGCCTGTTGGCTGCGGGCGGCAATCTGACCAATAGCTGGTTGCGCGAGCACCTGTTGGCGCCGTTCACGGTGCTGACACTGACTGCTGCAATTCTGGCGATTCCGCTCGGGGTGCTGTTGTTACGGCATGATGAATGGCGGGTGCCCGTAGTGGGGCGCTGGGGTTACCTGTTCTATCCGCTGCATTTGCTGGTCATCAAGGTCCTGTCATGAGCCAGGCATCGGGCCGCGGTGATCAAGGTGGGGGGCGGGAGCCCCGCGTCGGGCCCCCATTGCCCGCGAAGAGGCCAGTACAGCAAGACGCTCAGCTGCGTGCCAACCGCCCACTCACATAATGCGCGACATCATTGAACCCTGGGGTCGACGCATGCCCCGGCGTCACCAGTGAGTCAATGAACGCCTCGTCCTCTGCGGTGATCTTCACCGCCAGCGCACCGCCATAGGTCTCCCACTGTTCCTCGGTGCGAGGCCCTACGATAGCGGAACTCACCAGCTGGTTGTTCAATACCCAGGCAATGGCAAACTCGACGATCCCCACACCTTTGGCCTCGACATAGGCCTGGATCTGCCGGGCAATCGCCAGCGATTCCTGGCGCCACTCCACCTCCATGATGCGCTTGTCCTGGCGCCCGGCACGGCTGCCAGCGTCCGGCACCGCCCCGGGCGCGTACTTGCCGCTGAGCACGCCTCGCGCCAGCGGGCTGAACGGCACCACGCCCAGACCGTGCGCGGCCGCAGCAGTGAGTTGCTCTGGCTCGGCCTGGCGGTTGACGATGTTGTACAGTGGCTGGCTGACTACCGGCTTGGGTACGCCAAGGCGCTCGGCAATATGACAGACCTCGGCAATGCGCCAGCCACGGAAATTGGACACCCCCCAGTAGCGGATCTTGCCTTGGCGCAACAAGTCGCCAATGGCCTGCACGGTCTCTTCCAGCGGTACCTTGTGGTCTTCGCGGTGCAGGTAGTAGATGTCCAGGTAGTCCATGCCCATGCGGGTCAGCGTGGCATCCACGGCATTGAAGATGTGCTTGCGCGACAACCCGCTGCGGTTGGGCAGGCCGTCGGCCGGGCCGAAGCCGACCTTGCTGGCGACCACCCAGTCATGGCGATGGCGCGCCACGGCTTCACCGACGATTTCTTCCGAGCGCCCGGCGTTGTACACGTCGGCGGTGTCGATGAAGTTGATGCCTTGGTCCCAGGCCTTGTCGATGATGCGCAGGGCATCATCGGTACTGGTCTGCTCGCCGAACATCATGCTGCCCAGGGTAAGGGCGGAAACCTGCAGGCCACTGTGGCCGAGGGGGCGGTAGATCATGCGCGTGGGTCCTTGTGCAGTCGGCTGACCTGCCTGTTTTACACACAACCGGGAAGCATTGAAAGGCACCGCTCAGCCAATGAGCGCCAAAGCCTCCTGCAGGCTTAACGGGCGCTTCAGGCGTTGCGACAGTGTCGCCATGGCATCGGAATAACCTTTGGCGATAACGGCCTCGACGCGCTCATCCACACACTGCAGGGCAACGAAATCGCCTTTTTCCGGCTCCCCGACGAATTCGATCCGGTTCCAGTCCCTGGCATGACCCAGCACTTCATAGGTACTGCCGTGCTGGTAGGTCCAGAAGAAGGGTACATCGGCATAACGGCGCTGTTCGCCAAGCATGTTGGCGGCGGCGATAACCCCGTGTTGCTGGGCCAGGCGCCAGTGTTCGATGCGCACCGGGCGCCCCGTGAGCGGGAACGTGGCAATGTCACCTGCGGCCCACAAACCGTCAGCTGCGCGCATTTCTGCGTCGACCCTCACCGATTTGTCTTCGCCAAGCGGCACACCTTGAAGGAACGCGGTGGCGGGTTTTACCCCGGTGCCGAGCAGGACCAAGGGGGTCTGCAGCCGTTCACCATTGGCCAGTTTCACCGCTTCGGCCTTGTCCTGGCCTTCGATCCGCTCGACCTCGGTAGGGCCATGGAAGGTGATCCCTTTTCGTTCATGCAGCGCGCGAATGCAGCGCCCGATCCGCTCACCCAACTGTCGGGCCAGAGGGACTTCGTGGCGTGTGACCACGTGCACCTGCAAGCCATATTTGCGCAATGCCGAGGCTGCCTCCAGGCCGATGAAGCCGTCACCGACGATGACCACCGGCTGGCCAGGCTCGGCTGCATCGAGCAGCTGTGCAGCATCTTCCAGTGAGCGGAGGGTGAACACCCCGGGCAAGTCGGCACCGGGAATGTCTGGGCGCAGTGCTTTACCGCCGGTTGCCAGCAGGCAGGCGTGGTAATCGATCTGCTGACCATCGGCGAGGGTGACCTGGCGCTTCTGGCTGTTCAGGGTGCGCACCTTGCCGCACTTGCGTTCCAGCTGGCCCTTGCGCAGGGCGTCGGCTTCGAGCAGCGGGGGGACCTCATCGGGCGGCATCTGCCCGGCAATCACGAATTTGCTCAGTGCTGTGCGGTCGTAGGCCGGCTGGCGTTCCTGATCGATCCATACCAACCGGCCAGCGAAGCCATGAGCCAGCAGGGTGGCGACGGCGGCGCTGCCGGCGGCACCGGCGCCGACTACCACGAAACAGCGGGCATCGCTGTACCTGGGCGGTTCGGTTGCCGGCAGGGGCTGGTCATCGACCCAGACTTCATCGCCCTTGATCCACGCCCTGTAGCGGCGCAGGTCGGCCAGCGCAGGCGGCTCACAGACCACGCCGTCGTCAACCGCGAACGCAGCTTTGTGCCATGGGCAGACCAGCAGGCCACCGCAGACTACGCCTTCGTCGAGTGGGGCTCCGGCATGGGGGCAGTTGCCTTGATAAGCGTGTACCTGCTCCCCTTGACGGACGAGGATGAGTTCTTCGCTACCGGCTTGGACGCGCAGGGGGCGGTGTTCGTCGAGCTGGGCCAAGCGTGCCACGGCGTGCTGGGTCATGGGGGGCTTCTCCAAAGGGGCCTTTGGAATCATTTGACGCCAGGGGCGGGTAGGGGGGGCGTTGAGCTGACGATCGGTGGAGGGGATGAATTTCGTGCGGCGTGGGTGGACCTCTTCACAGGCTCGTGGAAGTGGCCTTATTGCTGCGCCTCGAACATGGCAATGAAGTTGGCCAGCGCTGGCGAAGCATTCTGGGCGCTCCATTTCATGTACAGCCCAAGCCCCGGGGTGGGCTGGTCCTGGATAGGGCGGATCGGGCAAAACCGCACACGTTCGCGCGGGGTCGAGCGGACGAACGACTCCGGCACCAGGGCCACGCCAAAGCCGCAGGCCACCAGGCCAAGCAGGGTGTGGATCTGCGCCGCCTCCTGCACGACCCTGGGGTAGAACCCGGCCGATTCGCACAGCGCAACCAACTGCGCGTGGTAGCCCCCGCCCAGCGCTTGCGG
This sequence comes from Pseudomonas sp. BP6, assembly GCF_017875935.1. Taxonomy (NCBI): domain Bacteria; kingdom Pseudomonadati; phylum Pseudomonadota; class Gammaproteobacteria; order Pseudomonadales; family Pseudomonadaceae; genus Pseudomonas; species Pseudomonas sp. BP6. The sequence goes on along the minus strand of NZ_JAGINI010000001.1, from coordinate 2,459,641 downwards.
GGTGAACACGAAGTCCTCATCGGCAAACTCGCGCAAGTCGACAACTTCGTGCCGTGCCTTGGGATGGCTGGCGGGCAACGCCATGACGATCTGCTCGTCAAGCAGCAAGCGTGCCTCCAGGGTGCCGACTGGTAGCGGAAGCCTGCGCATGAAGCCAATATCCGCCTCACCGGCCAGCAAGGCCTTGGCCTGAGCGGCGGATGGCATCTCGCGGATGGTCAGTTGCACGTTCGGATAGGTTTCCCGAAAGCGGCGCAAGCGGTTGAGCAGCGAGTCGTAATAGGCGATGGAAATGGCCGTGATGGTCAATTTGCCGCTGACCCCCGCAGAAACGTTGCGCGCGTACTCGATCCCTTGTTCCAGTTCGGCAAGCGTGCGGTAAGCGGTGTCGAGAAACGCTGCACCCGCTGCAGTCAGACGCACCTCGCGCTTGTTACGCAGAAACAGGCCAAAGCCGAGCTTTTCTTCAAGCCGGTTGATCGCCTGGCTCAGCGGTGGCTGCGCCATGTGCAGGCGCTGGGCGGCCTTGTGAAAGTGCAGCTCTTCGGCCACGGCGATGAACTGCCTGAGCAAACGTGTTTCGATCATCCAGCATTCCTGCAGCGTGGCGACACGGCGGTGATATCCATGGGATATCAAAGTTGCATGCTTTTAATATTAAGTCATTGATTTTTTTGTTGATATCGTAAAAAAGGAGAATTGAAGGTAGCCAGAAATGCCCGTTACTCACCTGGCCGGTGCGCTGTGCCATCACACTCATGACAGCGATGGCCAGTACACCGCCACGCGCTTCAACAAAGACAGCGGCGTCAGCTATCGTCTTGACCTCGGCCGTGTGCAGACCAGCGACCTGGCGCAGGTGGCCGAGCGTAGGAGACGCATCAAGGAATGCAACTACGTGCCAGTCAAAGTTGCCAACGCACGCGCGGACCTTGGTGAAAGCCTGGTCTGGGATGAAGGCAGTGGCGTGCTGTACTTTGTCGATATCTCTGGCGGGCGCATCAACTGCCTGGCACCTGATGGCGAAGTCGATTGCCTTTACGAGTCTGCCGCGCGCATTGGCGCCCTGGCGCTGACCGACCGAGGCAACCTGATTTTCACCGAGGATGCCAGCGTGGCCATCTTCGATGTGCCAACGCGCAAGGTGCGCCAGCATTCGGCATCGGTTCATCCGCGCTCGACTTTCCGCTTCAACGATGGCGCCTGCGACCCGCAGGGACGCTTCGTCACCGGCCTGATGGACGAGGCCCCCAGTGGCAATACCGGGGCGCTCTTTCGCTTTGACTGGCAATTGAGCGACCAGGTGATTCACGATGACATGGCTTTGCCCACCGGCCTTGCCTGGTCGCAGGACGGCCACACGGTGTACTTCGTCGATTCGGCGGCGCGTGCGATCTACCGCGCCGAGTACCTCATCGAAGGCCGGCTGGGCGCTGTTACGCTGTTTGCCGAAACCCCCGCCGAACTGGGCCGGCCGGATGGCCTGGCGCTGGACCGCGAAGGCGGGCTGTGGGTGTGCCAGTACCATGGCAGTTGCCTGCTGCGCTACGACCGCCACGGGCACCTGACCGACCAGGTGTTGATGCCAGTACCGTGCCCCACCAGCTGCTGCTTTGGCGGGCCCGGGATGAACACCTTGTACATCAGCACCGCGCGTTACGACATGATGCCAGAAGACCTGCACCATTATCCGGACGCTGGCGACCTGTATGCCATCCGCCCGGAAACGGGCGGCGTCGCCAGGCACAGCTTCAAGGAATAAGCGGTTGCACCTGACTGGCCGGTAGCACAGCCAGTTCGCCAAAGCGTTGCGCCGAGTCGATGTAGCGCAGCGCCGACTTGGCGTCTTTCCAGCCCACATAGCTCATCAGCGATTTCAGTTCCCAACCATTGGCGGTTGCCCAGGTGGCGAAGCCACGCCGTAGCGAGTGGCCGGTATACAGCGCCGCCGGCACCCCGGCACGTTCCAGCATGCGCCGCAGCAGGCCGACCAGGCTGTTGCTGTTGAGCGCGCTGTCACCAAGGTTGCCCCAGCGGTCGAGTTTGCGGAACACCGGCCCGTGGGCAATACCCGCGACTTCAAGCCATTGCAGGTAGGCAGTGACAGGGCACAAGGCCTTGAGGGCTGGGGTGCGGTGCTGCACGCCCAAGGCTTCGCGGTCGCCCTTGCTGCGTGGCAGGAAAAGCGTAATGCCGACACCGGCTTCGGCCTGGATGTGTTCGATGCGCAGGCGTGCCAGCTCATCGCCGCGAAAACCACGCCAGAAACCCAGCAACAGCAAGGCGCTGTCACGGCGAGCCCGGCGCAGGGCTGCCAAATCATGGTGCTCTCGGGCTTGTCGGGCTTCTTCTTCAAAACACGTCACAGCAGTTTGCAGGTGTTGCAGCAACAGCGGGGCGGCCTGTTTGGGTGGCGTCGGGTGCAGGGTGCGGATGCCGCGCAGCACCTGACGCACCAAGGGTGCCTTGGTCGGGTCGGGGAAACCTTGGGCGACGTGCCATTGGCTGAGCGCGGCCAGGCGTTGACGCAGGGTGCTGACGGCATGCTGGTCGGCATGATCGGCCAGGTAGCGGGCGATACTCTCGGCAGTGGCCGGGAGAAAACCGCCCCAGTGGCTTTCGAAATGTTCGATGGCGGCCTGGTAGCTGCGCCGGGTGTTGTCACGGGTGGCGGCGCGAAGGTAGCGCTCGATATCGGTCATGGTGCGGGTGTCGGTGTGTGATCGGTACACGATAAACCGAAATGCGTTGCCTGTCCTTGCCCAACGCCATCGGCAAGCCTGCCGTTGCGCTCAGTACACGCATGCCTTGTCCTCGATACCGTTGAAGGGCGGGTAAACCCACAGCTGCGGCAGCGACAGTGGCCGGCTGAAGTGGTAGCCCTGGGCGATATCGCAGCCGGCAAGCTTCAGATACACCACCTGTTCACGGGTTTCCACCCCCTCGGCCACCACTTCCAGGCCCAGACGCTTGGCCAGGATGATGGTGGAGGACACGATAGGGCTGTCGTCATGGCTGTTGGACAGCGCCGCGATCAGCGAACGATCGATCTTCAGCTTGCTCAGGGGCAGTGAATGCAGGTGGGCAAAGCCGGCGTAGCCACGGCCAAAATCGTCCAGACTGATACCCAGACCTGCGCCGCGCAACGTATGCAGGTGCGCCACCGCCGTGCCTTCGGGGTCGAGAATGGTGGTTTCGGTAATTTCCAGCTCCAGCTGCTGGGGCGCGATGCCATGATGCTGCAACTTGCTCAGCAGCCGGTCAGCAAAATCGGCTTGACGCAGCTGCAGGGCGGAGACATTGACGGCCAGCCGTGTCTTGCGGCCTTGGGCATTCCAGCTCGACAAGGCTTCACAGGCCAGCTGCAGTACTTCCCAACCCAGCTCGACAATGAAACCACTGCGCTCGGCCAGGCCGATGAAGCGGTCCGGGTACAGCAGGCCGAACTCGGGGTGGTCCCAGCGCACCAGCGCCTCGTAGCCCAGCACCTGGAGGGTGTCGAGGCGCATCTGCGGCTGGTAGTGCAGCACGAACTGGCGTTCGGCCAAGGCACTGCCGAACGCCTGTTCAAGGGTAAACGCCTGGATATCGGCCAGGTTCAGCGAGGGGTCGAAAAAGCGATACTGCGCGCGCCCTGCCTGCTTGGCCGAGTACATCGCCGCATCGGCGCTGCGTATCAGGCTGTCGATGTCCTGGCCATCACGCGGACAGATGCTCACCCCTACGCTGGGGCTGGTGTTGACCTCTTGGCCATCCAGGGCGTAGGTGGCCGACAGTTTCTGCACCAGTTCGTGGACCCAGGCGTTGATCTGCTCCTCGCTGCGCTCGCCGGCCAGCAGCACCACGAATTCGTCGCCGCCAAAGCGCGAAGCCTCGTCGCCGGGCTCCAGCAGGCGCTGGATACGCCCGGCCACGGCCTGTAGCAGCAGGTCACCAATCTTGTGTCCGAGCGAGTCGTTGATCGACTTGAAACGGTCCATGTCGATGAACAGGATCGCCATCAGTCGGCGCTTGCCACGTTGCCGAGTCAGCACCTGGCTGGCCACTTCGACGAACTGGCGACGGTTGTGCAGGCCGCTGAGGTGGTCGGTGGCGGCGGCGTGGCTACTGCGCCGGTGTTCGTCCTCCAGGCGCACGATCAGCTGCTGATTGACCTGCTGGGCATGTTCCAGCGCATCGAATGCCTCCTGGCGCTTGCGTAGCAGGCGCAAGGTCCATAGCAGGCTGGCCAGGATCATCAGGGTCATGCTCAGGTTCAACCAGAATTGCCGGGAATAGGCCAGCGTCGAGGGTGTGAGGATTTCTGCCTGGCGCTGGCTGACCACCACGCTGAAGCCTTGCTCGGGTACATGGCGGTACACGCTTTGGTAGGCATCACCCGCTACGTACTGGGTCAGCATGCCCGCTTCGGTGTTTAGCGCCGGCAGCGGGGGCTGCAATAGGTCGCCGGCAGTCACCGTGCCGCTGTTGTCGATGCGCAGCCGCTCCAGGCCGTCATCCTGCAGCAGACGCACCAGGCCACTGTTGCCCAGGTCGATAGGCTGGAACAGCACCGCCAGGTAGCCGACGTCCAGTTGCACCGCCAAAATGTTGTCGATTTCCCGGCCGGTCGAATTGGTCAACGGCAGCAGGAAGGGCAGGCGCCAAGTGGGAAGGGCAGCGGTTTGGTTGACAGGCTGAATGCTTGGCAGGAAAGGTTTGAAACCGTAGCGGTCAATGTGCCGTTGCAGTTGGCGCAACCAGTCTGCCGGCAACTCGGCGGCCTCATCGGTATGGCTGGCCGACAGCAGCCGGCCTTGTCGGTCGTACAGGCTCAAGCGCTTGAAAACTGGGTCTGCTACCAGGCTGGGTGCCAGGCGGAAGTTGCCCTGACGCAGCGCTTTCATATCGTCCTGGGTAACACGACCCACCGCCTGGGCGCGGTCGACAAGCTGTCGCAGGCTTTCGCCCAAGATGTTGGCCAGGTTCAGGTGCTCGATGGCCTTGGCCGACAGTGCATCCTGTCGGGCGGCGGCTTTATGCGTGACGTGCAGCCCCCAGAGAAAGGCCAAGGTCGCTGCACAGAGTATCAGGATCAGCAGTCGCAGAAGGCTGGATGAGGAAAGCGAACGGCGAATCACTGCTGATAGTTCCCGACCCTGGGTGATGCTCGAAAAATACGACAGCGAGATGACAGCCTGATGACTGATGGCCAATAGCCTTTAGGGGATTCCCCTATTTGCAACGGGTCTCTGCAGGCGTGCCGTTTCTTCTTCGAGGTAGCTTATCAATGCGCTGACTTCGGCATCGCCCAGGCGCATGTTGGGCATGGCCAGGCGGTTGTATTGCTCGAACAGCAGCATGGCCAGGGGGTCTTTCTCGGCCAGCATCTGGTCGGGCGCCTTCAGCCAGCGGACCAGCCAGTTGGCGTCACGCTGACGGGTCACGCCCAGCAGGTCGGGACCGATGCCTGGCGGGCCTGGCTCGGTATTGCCCACGGTGTGGCAGGACGAGCAACGGGTGCGGAAGATCTGCTCGCCGCTGCTGGGTGCGCGCATCTGCGGCGCTTGAGCGTAGTCATTGGTCATGGCGCTGGCCTGCTTCCAGTTGTGCAAGCTGTTGCCGAGGCGGTCGGCGAGGATGTACGGGCTTTCGAAAGGCGAGGCTTTCATCCAGCGGCCGGTGGCCTGGTTGCCGATGATGAGGCTCAGGTTATGGTCTTTGGAGCGGCCGTTTTCCAGGCCATCGATCCATAGCCCCAGGCTGCGGCGTAGTTGCTCGATATCGTCAGGTTCGCCGGTCAGCAAGGTCCAGCCTGGGCCGATGCTGAACTTTTCGGCATAGCGCTTGAGGGTGGCGGGGGTGTCGTTATAGGGGTCGATGCTGATGGAGTAGAGGAAGATATCCTTGCCGACCCGGTCACCGAGGATTTTCTGTACCTGGCGCAGGCGTGCGGTTTCCACTGGGCAGGAATCGGAGCAGCCGGTAAAGATGAAGTTGATGGCAACCACCTTGTCCTTGATAAGGTCGTCGAAGAAATGCACTTTTTCGCCATCCTGGGTGAGCAGGGGGATGTTGGGGAAGTAGTTGGCCCCCCAGGGAGAGGCAGCTGCTTCGGCCACCGTTTGTTGGGGGTGCAGTGGCCAGAACGGTATGCTGGCGGCGAACAACGCAAGTACCAGCAGGAAACGCCATGAGCCGGGCATGATGCGGTCCTCGTGGGTTGGCTGAGCGGGGCCGCATAGGGGTCCCCGCTTTGCACTCACTTGTATTTGACTGGCGCTGTCACCGTCTGGCCCAGTGCCGATTTCACCGTGACCGTCGCTGGCGTGGCCGGGCCAAAGCCGGTGGTGGTCACCGCTACCCGCCAACGGGCCCCCGTAGTCGTGGCAGTCAGCGTCGCGTTCCCCAGGCTTACCGGACCACCGGTGGTTGCTGCAGTCACACTGATGCTGTTGCCCGTGGCCACCGTGGTAGTCCCCTGCACATCCCAGGTGAAACGGTTGCCGCTGCGTTCCTGCACCGTGGCACTGGTGACCTTGAGTTCGTCGGCCGCTGCTGCTGCGGTTACGGCGATGCTGACCGTGGCCGGGGCCACCGACTCGGCCCCCTTGGTATCACGCGCCGTGTAATTGAAGCTGGCCGTGAATAGCGTGGCGACCGCAGCGGGCGGGCTGTACGTTACGGTGGTGCCGTCAGTGCTGACGGCACCCTGGCCGGAGTCCGGCTGGCTGAGGCCGGTTACCGTGAGCGGTACATTGCCGTCCGGGTCACTGTCGTTGGCCAGCACGTTCAGGGTGATCGGTGTGCCAGCCGTCGTTGCGGCACTGTCATTGGCCGCGACGGGTGGTTTGTTGGCCGGGTCGTCATTGTCGTCGTGGGTTTTGGTGCGGAACGTTGGCAGGCCTACCGAGGCCATGTAATGCACGCCATCCCATCCCGGCAGCGGAGTCGGCATCACCTGGAACTGTCCCGGGTGTTCAATGTCCCAGCGCAGCAGCATCGAAGTGTCCTCGTGCTGGGTGTTGTGGCAGTGCTCCATGTAGGTGCCGGCAAACTCGCGGAAGCGGATGGCCATTTCCACCTCTTTGGACGAATCAGGTTCCTGCCCGATACGGTACACATCCTTGCGCGCCCATTTTTCCCATTCTGGCGGGGCCTTACCGTCGCGGCTAAGAATCACGCCTTCCTCGAAGTGCACGTGTACCGGGTGGCTCCAGCCATTGCCGCCGTTGACGATTTTCCACACTTCCAGGGTGCCGTCGCCGCTGAAACCAGCGTCGGTGGACTGGTTGGCCAATTGTGGCGCGGCACTGATGCGGCGCGGGTCCATGCTGTAGCCAAAGCCGCCGTCGGTCTTGATGGTCCACGGGGTGGTGTCCGTGCCGTCGGAGCGGCCAAAGATGAACTCGCGGTGTCGGGCATCCTTGAGTTTGGCCTGGTCCGCTGCGGCATCGCGGTCAATTGGCAGGGGCAGCATTTTCAGGCCGGCCGCCTTGCCTGGCTTGGCCGGCTCATAGGCTACCGGGTCCATGCTCAGGTCCTGGCCGGTGTACGGCTGCACCCACAGTTGCAGAAACTTGCCGACTGCCGGATCGCCCTTGTCCCACTGCGGGCCTTTGCTGGTCTGCTTGATCACCGCCTTGTATTTTTCCGACAGCACGTCGGCCAACGGGATAGCTTGCTTCGGACCTTTGCCGGAGTCGTGCTCCATCAGGTTGACGAAGTACAGCTTGTCGCCTGCCTTGATGCCGTTCTTGGCGAAGTTGATGATGATGTCGTAGCGCTCGGCAATGGCCTGCACCGGCAAGACGCCGTTGTTGTCTTGCCGGTTGCCGTCACCATTGAGGTCCATCGTGCCGTCGAATGGCACCGCGTGTTCCATGATGTTGCCGTCGTTGGCGATCATGTGGAATGGTACCCGCGCATACGACAGGTTGGAGCCGGACGGGCCTTTGAACTCACCGCTGTTACCGGCAATCTCCCGCACCACGGCGAATTTGAAGTAGCGCGACACCGAGCCGTTGAGGAGACGGAAACGGTAACTGCGCGCACGCACCTTGAGCCTGGGCTGGTACTGCCAGTTGACCAGGATCTGGTCACCGAGGAAGCCGTCAGTGTTGAACGGGTTGAACCACAGCTGGCCGTTTGCATCCCAGGCCTTGTCGGCTATCACCAGGTTGACGTCATAGTCACGGTTACCCCAAGGCATGGCTGAACCACTTGGGAAGCGCAGGTTGACACCGTCCTGCAGGGCCTCGTTGCCGCGGTCCAGGGCGCTGTAGTAGTTCATCATCACGGCGTTGCCCTTGTAGACGTTCTGCGCCGTGAAATCCATCATGTGGTCGTGGAACCAGTGGGTACTCATGGTTTCGCGCCAGTCGCCACGAATCTTGATGCTGCCGTTCTCGCAGGTTTTCAGGCCCGGTGTGCCATCGTTGACGAACAAGGTTTCACCCGGCGAGCAGGGGAAAGCTGCTCGCGGGTCCTGGGCGCGGGTGTTGATGGTGTCGTAGCCGGCCAGTTGCACCGGCCAGCGGTAGTCGTAGTACTGGCCGGGGAAGAAGTACGCGTTGGCAAAGCCGTCGCTTTCGGCCGGGGAGTGGCCGTTGTGCTCGTGGGTCGAGATGGTATGCAGGCCAAAGCCGCCGTTGGCCGAAGGGTCAATCGGCAGGGCGTTGTAATGGCGCATCAGGATTGGCTGGCCGTAGCGCACCATCAGCAGCTTGGGCGGGAAAGTGCCGTCGAAGGTCCACAACGATTTGTGGTTTTGCAGCGGCATGTTTGGGTGGAAGCGTATGTCGATACCCTTGGTGGTGCCCAGCGTGGTCGGAATGTCGGAGGTCTGGTAGTACAGGCCTCCCGGGGCGAATTCACCGACGGCATAGTTGTGCAGTTGCTTGCGGTCGCGCAGACCGAGGTTGATGCGCGCACCGGCCTGGGCGGTCTTGAACGCTGCCTGCGGGTAGAACTCGTTCCAGCGCTGGTGCGACCAGCCTTTTCCTGGTGGCCGGCCTTCAGCGGGCGAGCCGACCGGCTGGCGGTTGAGGAACATCTCGATCTGCGCCTTCCATGGGTTGCGGTCCAGCACGTTGGCGTACTGGGTCGGGAACGGGTACAGGCCGGGTTGCTTGAGGAACGCTTCCAGTGCGCTGCCACTGGGTCCGCTGCGTGCCACCACGTTGGGGTCTTGCGCGGGGGCCGCGCCGAGGGTGGGGACCGGGAAGGTCAGATCGGGCGCCGGCGTGGTCGGGTCGAGCATCTCTGGCCCGAACTCTTCGAACAGCAACAGTTGCTGGGTGAAAGGTTGCGCACCGAACAACGGGCTGGGTTTGCCGTTGGTAGGGTACTTGTCCGACGTTTGCAGGGCAGGCGGCAGCACGTTGTCGGTGCGTACCGTGCTGCGGTCGCCATACACGCCATCGGTCAGCTCCAGCGCGCCCTCGTTGGCCTCGGGCAAGGTTTTCAGCTCAAGCAAGGCAGCGGTCGGGTCGTCCGGCTGGTCGGTGTAGGCCGACGGGTCGGTCGGCGGTGGCGGGCTGTTGTCGTCGAGGGGGGCTGCCATGGCCGTGATCAACCCCAGGCTGATCATCAGCGCAGTGACGGAGGACAGATGGAACGCGCGCCTGGACGCGTGGCTCACGGCGGATGTTTTCATTGGCTTAAGCCTCTGTTGCGGCCTTACGGCCTTAAGCCATCAATGGCGTTCTGCCCGTTAAATGGCCATGAGCAACAGCTATGCCAACAGATATTTCAGTAATGCTTTGACATACAAAACCTTGCAGCGCCTGGCGTGCACTAAACGATGGCGCGTCAAGAATGGGGGCAGATACCCATTAGCGGGTCACAATTGCCCACAGTTTGGGGAGTTGGAGAGTAGTGACAGGCGCGGCGCCCTCGGGTATACCTGAACGCCACCAAGGGGAGCCCGGCAATGGGCTGAGAAACCGCTGAACGCTACAGCGCGGTGACCCTTCGAACCTGATCCGGATCATGCCGGCGAAGGGATGGGGCTTGTAACCTGCCTTTTTGCCGGCCTCACTGCGAGGCCAGTCCATGCCAACTTTCAAGGTCTCGCTGTCACCCTCATCAAGGACAGCAACATGACCGAACGTTTCAGCCAGTCCCTGCGCCGCCAGTGCGAGCCGACCTGGTCGGCGGCCGTTGGCCACCGTTTCGTGACCCAATTGTGCGACGGCAGCCTGCCTGACCCGATCATGGTCAGCTACCTGGTTCAGGACCACCGTTTTCTCGACAGCTTCCTGACCCTGCTGGGCGCGGCGATCGCCACCGCTGACACGTTTGAAGCCCGCCTGCGCTTCGGCCGCTTTGCCGGGATGATCTCCAGTGACGAGAACACCTATTTCCTGCGTGCCTTCGAGGCCCTGGGTGTCAGCCCGGCGCAACGCAGTGAACCGGCCGATACCGCGCCTACCGCAGGTTTCAAGGCGATCATGCGCGAAGCGGCAGCCACCCGTTCCTATGCAGCGGCACTGGCGGTGCTGAACGTTGCCGAAGGCCTGTACCTGGACTGGGCGCTCAAGGCGCCGAAACCGATGCCGGACAACTTCGTCCATGCCGAGTGGATTACCCTGCACGACAACCCGGCGTTCCAGGCATTCGTCGCTTTCCTGCAGGCCGAACTGGACCGCGTCGGCCCGCAGGAGGCCGCATTGGCCAGTGACTTCTACCAGCGCACAGCGGCGCTGGAGCTGGCTTTCTTCGATGCAGTGTACCCGGAGGGCAAATGAGCATGGATATCTTCGAGCGCCTCAAGGCCGCCGCCACGCCACAATGGAACAGCTACGTAGACCATGACTTCGTGCGGCAGATGGGCGAGGGCACGCTGAGCGAGGAAGCGTTCCGAACCTACCTTGTGCAGGATTACCTGTTCCTGATCCAGTTCGCCCGCGCCTGGGCGCTGGCCGCCTACAAGAGCCGCCGCCCGACCGACATTCGCGCGGCGCAGGCCGGGCTGGCGGCGATCCTGGATGAAACAGAGCTGCACTTGCGCCTGTGCGCGCGCTGGGGCTTGACCCAGGCAGACATCGAAGCCGCGCCAGAGCACCAGGCCACGGTGGCATACACCCGTTACGTGCTGGACTGCGGCGCTGCCGGCGACCTGCTGGAGCTGCATGTGGCACTGGCACCTTGCGTGATCGGCTATGCCGAAATCGGCCGGACCCTGGCCGAGCGCATTGGCGACTTGAGCAATCACCCCTACCGCGAGTGGATTGGCGAGTATGCCGGGGAGGGCTACCAAGGGGTGGCCGCAGCAGCGCGCAAGCACTTGGACGAACTGGCAGCGCGCAGCATGACCGAGCAACGGTTCGCCGAACTGGCAGGGATTTTTGGCCAGGCCTCCAGCCTGGAGGCTGATTTCTGGCAGATGGGGCTGGACGGCATCGTGTAAACCGCCGTGGGCTGGGTGATTACTACCCAGCCTGAGCCTGCTTTGGTGCATGAACGCCTCAAAATAAGTCGTCCCGCACACTTCAAATCGTCAGGTCGCGGCTTTAATGTGCACAGTGCATATGGATTTCTGGGCGACCAGCCCGATTTTTCCGGGTGGCGGCGCAGTAAAAAAAGCGGCCCGCATATTGCTCTTTCTGCTCCCGACTACAAACCCGGAGCCCCCGTGCAATGAGCTCACCCAGCGAATTCCCCCTCAGCGAAGCCCCGCAGTCCGCCCGTAGGGGCCTGCTGCCGATCGCGATGGTCTTGTTCAGCTTCACCTTCTTTACCGGCACGATGTTCGCCGGCGGCAAGCTGGGCATGGCATTCAGTTTTGTCGACATGCTGTGGGTGGCTACCCTCGGCAACAGCCTACTGGCCTTGTATGCCGCAGTGCTGGCCTTCATCGCCTCGCGCAGCGGGCTGAACACCGTGCTGATGGGGCGCTTCTGTTTCGGTGAAGCGGGGAGCCGGCTCTCGGATTTTCTGCTGGGTTTTGCCGAACTGGGCTGGTATGCCTGGGGCACGGCCACGGTGGCCATCGTGCTGGTCAAGCTGCTGGGGCTGGCGGATGGCTTCGGCATGCCTTTGATGGTGCTGTTCGGGCTGGGTTTCAGCATTACGGCCATCATCGGTTTCAAGGGGCTGGATGTGTTGTCGCGGGTGTCGGTGCCATTGATGTTCGTGCTGCTGTTGGTGTCCATGTACATCGCCACCCGTGATGCCGGTGGCTTTGCCGGCCTGGCTGCAGTCGTCCCGCATGAAACCATGACCTTTTCGGCGGCAGTCACCATGGTCTTCGGCACCTTCGCCAGCGGCGCCACCCAGGCCACCAACTGGACACGGCTGGCACGCAGTGGCCGGGTAGCGGTGACTGCCAGCGTGGTGGCATTCCTCCTTGGCAACGGCCTGATGGTGGTGGCCGGAGCGTGGTGCGCGATGGTTTACCAGCAGGCCGATATCGTCGACGTGATGATGCTGCAGGGTCTGTCGTTCGCAGCGGTGGTGATGCTGTGCCTGAACCTGTGGACCATTCAGGGGCCGACCATCTACAACGTGTCGGCCGCCGCCTGCCATTTGTTGCGCAGTGAGCGCAGGCGCACGGCAACCCTGGTGGCGGCCGGAGTTGGGATTGTGCTGGCGATGGGTGGCATGTACGAAATGCTGATCCCGTTCCTGGTGCTGCTGGGGTCGATCATTCCGCCGGTGGGTGGGGTGATCATGGCTGACTTCTGGTATCGCCACCGCGGCAAATACCCGGCGCTGGGTGTGGCAAACCTGCCACGCTACAACCTCACCGGGCTGTTTGCCTATGCCGTGGGCGCTGTACTGGCCTATGCCTCACCGTGGGTCGCGCCGCTGGTGGGCATCGCCGCCTCGGCAGTGTGCTACATCGTCATTCTAGAGCTGGGCGCACGCCGCCGGGCGCCACGCCAGGCGGGTGTCGAGCCGTGAGCCTGGCGCTGGACGAGATCCTGCATTTGCCCGGCCTGCACGAAATGCATGTGCGGGCCGGGGCGCGCAACCTGCAACGGCGGGTACGCTGGCCTTACGTGGCGGAGAACGAGGGTATCGCCGAATGGGTGATGGGCGGTGAACTGGTGTTCGTCACTGGCATCAACCACCCGCGCGGCGAAGCCAACCTGCTGAGCCTGGTGGAGGATGGCGACGCCGTGGGCATTGCCGGCATGGTGATTCTCACCGGCGGCAGTTTCATCCAGAGCATCCCGGCGCCCGTGATCGCGCGCGCCGAGCAACTGGGCTTGCCGCTGATCGAACAGCCCTACGCGCTGAAGATGGTGGTGGTCACCCACCTGATCGGCACTGCACTGGTGCAGATGAGCCAGGTGCGCCGCTCGCGCAACGACATCCTTGGTCAACTGCTGACGGGCGACTACCCGAGCCTGGCGATTGCCCGGCAGCGTGCAGCGCACCTGCAACTGGCGCTGGACAAGCCTCGGCGCCTGCTGGCGTTGCGCCTGACGGGCGTGGACGCCTTGTTCGAGCGCCAAGGGCTGGCCCACGGCGAGCGTACCTGGCAAGCCACCCGGCAGGCCCTGGAAGACCAGCTGGAAGCCTGGTGCCGCCAGCGGCCTGACAGTGTGACAGCGCAACTGCCGGGCGACCTGTTCGTGGTGCTGCTGGCCGATACGCACGACTTACCCGAGACGTTGGGTGCGCTGTACCGGCAGTTGCAAGCCGCGACAGGTGAACTGGGCCTTTACATGGGCCTGTCGAGCCTCGCTGACGATTGCGCGCATTACCGCCAGGCCCTCAACGAGGCACGCCAGGCGCTGGATGTAGCGCAGCATCTGCGCCCGGTCAACGGCTATTGCAACTTCAGCGAGCTTGGCGTCCTGCGCTTGCTGCAAGGTATTGTCGACCGCTCGCTGATCGACGATTTCGTCAGCCGCACCCTCGGCCCGCTGATCGCCCCCGGGCGCAAACACGCCAATGCCCTGGTGCATACCCTCGACGCCTTGCTCATGGAAAATGGCAACGGGCTCAAGGCCGCACAACGCCTGGGGCTGCACCGCAACACCATCAATCAGCGCATTCAGCGCATCGAACAACTGAGCGGGCAGTCGCTGGACGACCCGCTTTTTCGCATGAATGCTTCGGTCGCCATGCTGGTATGGCGCATGAGCGAAATCCACGGCAAGGAGTAACAGCATGAACATTATCAACGCACGCCTGCGCGGCAAGCCTGGCCTGTTCCGCGTCGAACTGAACGGCGAGCGCATTGCCGCCATCGTGCCCCAGACCGACGCCGTGGCGCCCGCTACGGTCAATGACCTGGACGCCGGGCAAAACCTGGTGGTCGCGCCCTTTGTCGAGCCGCACATTCATCTGGATGCCACGCTGACCGCTGGTGAGCCGAAGTGGAACATGAGCGGCACGTTGTTCGAAGGCATTGAGCGCTGGTCCGAGCGCAAGGAAATCACCACCCACGACGACATCAAGACCCGTGCGAAAAAAACCATCGGCATGCTGGTGGACCACGGTATCCAGCATGTGCGCACCCATGTCGATGTGACCGACCCGAAATTCACCGCGCTCAAGGCCATGGTCGAGGTGCGTGATGAAGTGCGTGAGCTGATCGACCTGCAGATTGTCGCCTTCCCGCAGGAGGGCATCGAGTCGTACGCCAACGGCCGGGCGCTGATGACTGAAGCCGTGGCGATTGGCGCTGACGTCGTCGGCGGCATTCCGCATTTCGAAAATACCCGCGACCAGGGTGTATCGTCGGTGAAGTTCTTGATGGACCTGGCCGAGCGTACCGGCTGCCTGGTGGACGTGCACTGCGACGAGACCGACGACCCGCAATCGCGCTTCCTCGAAGTGTTGGCCGAAGAAGCGCGGGTACGCGGCATGGGGGCCCGGGTCACGGCTAGCCACACCGTGGCCATGGGCTCGTATGACAATGCGTATTGCTACAAGCTGTTCCGCCTGCTCAAGCTGTCGGGCATCAACTTTGTGTCGTGCCCGACCGAGAGCATTCACCTGCAAGGGCGCTTCGACAACTACCCGAAACGTCGTGGCGTTACCCGCGTCGCCGAGATTGACCGCGCCGGCATGAACGTGTGCTTCGGCCAGGATTCCATCGTCGACCCGTGGTACCCGCTGGGCAATGGCAACATCCTGCGCATTCTCGAAGCAGGCCTGCACATCTGCCACATGCTCGGCTATGAAGACCTGCAGCGCTGCCTGGACCTGATTACCGACAACAGCGCCCGCACCCTGAACCTGGGCGAGCGCTATGGCATCGAGGTGGGGCGGCCGGCGAACCTGTTGCTGCTGTCGGCGCCGGATGATTACGAGATGGTGCGCAGCCAGGGGCACGCTTTGGTATCGGTACGCAATGGCAAGGTACTGATGCAGCGCACGCCAGCGCAGGTGCAACGTTTGCGCTGACGCTGTTGTCGCCTCAGGTGCACAGGGCTGCCAGGGCGTAGCTTGCGACTTGTGCATCCTGCACTGCCACACCGGTCAGGTCCGCCAGGGTAATCTGGCTGTCGTGCTCACGCCCCTGGGCGCGGCCAGCCAGCAGCGTACCCAGCTCGATCAGCTGGTTAGCGTCGATCCGGCCGCTGCCGAGGGCATGGGCCACTTCGCCGTACTGGCTGCACTGCGCGATGGAGTCGACGATGATACGGTCTGCCCTTGCCACCAGTGCTGGGTCCAGTTCCTGCTTGCCGGGCGCATCGGCACCGACGGCGGTGATATGCGTACCCGGCTGGACCCAATCGCTGTGCAACAGCGCCTGGCGAGAAGGCGTGGTGCAGACGATCAGGTTTGCAGCGCCCGCAACCTCGGCAGCATCCTGCGTGCTGTGCACTGCGAAGCCCAGCTCGCGGGCAAATGCCGTATAGGCCGCAAGCCCGCGTTCATTGCGGCCCCAGACAATGACCTGGCGGCAGTCGGTCACAGCGCGAAGCTGCTCAAGCTGCATCTGCGCCTGCATGCCGGTGCCGAGGATGCCAATGGCCTTGACGTGGGATGGCGCCAGCAGCTGGGCGGCGATACGCCCGGCCAACGCGGTGCGCATGGCAGTCAGCCAGCCTTGGTCCTGCAGCAGTGCCAGCGGCTGACCGGTGTGTGCAGACAGCACAAGCATCAGGCCGTCATTGCTCGGCAGGCCCTTGGACGGATTGTCGTAGAAGCCTGTCGAAAGCTTGACGGTGAAGGTCGGGCTGCCTTCGATGTAGGCCGACTTCACGCAACAGTCACCGTTCGCGCCCTTGAATGCGAAGCCCTGCACGGGCGGCACCTGCACCTTGCCTTCGGAGTAGGCGATGAAGCCTTCCTCCAGCTGGCTTACCGCCAGCTCCGGGTTGAAGTGGGCGATGATCTGCGCCTTGCTGAAGACCTTCATTGAACGGCCTCGAGGAACTTTTCCAGCAGGATGTTACGGCCACACAGGATCACCGCGACACGCTTGCCCTGATAGCGCTCGGCGAGCTTTTGCATGCCGGCGACCGCCACCGCTGCAGCGCCTTCGATGATCCAGCGCTCACTGCTGGCGATCTCGCGCATGGCACAGCGGATTTCGTCCTCGCTGACCAGCACGGTATCGGTGAGCAGTGCCTGGCAAAGCGGGAAGGTGACCGAACCTGGCTCGACGCCGCCAGCCGTGCCATCGGACAGCGTTTCGCAGGCATCCACTTCGATGATTTCACCGGCCTTGAGCGATTGCTGCAACGTCGGGTCATTCGCCGGCCAGCAGCCGATGATCTCGATGCCCGGCTTGAGTACGCGCAAGGCGGCGCCGATGC
Organism: Pseudomonas sp. BP6; assembly: GCF_017875935.1. NCBI lineage: Bacteria > Pseudomonadati > Pseudomonadota > Gammaproteobacteria > Pseudomonadales > Pseudomonadaceae > Pseudomonas > Pseudomonas sp. BP6. The sequence continues at coordinate 2,442,932 of NZ_JAGINI010000001.1, read as the reverse complement.
CGGAAATCATCCCGCCACCGCCCACGGCAACGAACACCGCATCCAGGTCTGGCGCCTGCTCGAACAGCTCCATGCCGATGGTGCCCTGGCCGGCAATGACTTGCAGGTCGTTGTAGGGGGACACGAAAGGTACGCCCTGGGCCTTGGCTTGCCTGGCTGCTTCCAGCTCTGCACTCAGCGGGTCGGTGGGCAGGCAGACCACTTCGGCGCCCAGCGCGCGCATTGCCTCTGTTTTGTATGCCGATGCGCCCGTGGTGGTGTAGACCTTCACTGGCACGCCAGCCATCTTGCCGGCCAAGGCCAGTGCCTGCCCATGGTTACCGGAAGAGGCAGCTATCACCCCCTGCTTGCGCGCCTCGGCCGGCAGCAGGCGCATCTTGTTGCTGGCACCGCGAAACTTGAATGAACCGGTGTGCTGCAGGTGTTCGCATTTGAGCAGCACTTCACAGCCGGTCAGTGCTGACAAACGGGCGCTGCGAGTCAGCGGCGTGATGCTGACGGCGGGGCGCAGCGCGCCGTGGGCTTCCTTTATGGACGTGTACAGTGCATCGAGGTATCGGGCATCGACAATGGTCGGTGAAACAGTCGCGACTGGCATGCTGCGCTCCTTGTGGAATATTTATCCACAGTAGAATATTCATCCACTCAAGGCAAGTGGGCGAGCGCCACCACTGGCAACACCCTGACAGGCTGCCAGATCGGCCAAGCGACGGGGGGTTAGCCCTTGAGCTCTTTCAGGTATTTGTAAACGGTGGCCCGACCCATGCTCAGAACGTTGGCGACATAGTCAGCACCACTTCGCCCTTCGAACGCGCCTTCAGCGTACAGCGCCTGCACAAGGCTGCGTTTGTCCTTCATCTGTAAGGTCTGCAGCGACAAGCTGCGCGCTTGCAGCCAGGCATGCAGGAAGGTGTTGATACGTTCCTGCCAGTCGTTGCGGAACAGCGAGTCAGGTTGCGGTACCAGCCGGCTCATCTGGAAGAACGCATCGAGCGCCACGCGGGCTTGCTCCAGTACCGACACGTTCAGATTGATGCACATCAGGTACTCGGGTTCGCCCTGCGAGTTGCGCAGTACGGTACTGATAGAGCGGATCTTCTGGCCGTTCCAGTTGAGCTTCTCGTAAGGGCCCAGGTTGGCACCGCCAAGTACATCGTCCAGTTCGTGATCGATTGCCGAATCATCGCCCAGCTTGCGCCGGGAAAAGTTGTTGGCGATGTGCACGACCGTCTGGCTGTGCAGTTCATGGACGATGACTTCAGCGTGCGGATACAGCAGCAGGGCGATGCTGTCGGCGATTGCCTTGTAGTTTTCCAGGGTCATTTTCTGTCGGTGATCGGTGCTGGACGTCCATGGTGGCGGCAAAGCGTTAACGGCACAAGGTGGCGAGCCGGCAGCTTCCGTACGGGTGTGCGGGTTCAAAACAAGACCAATTTGCCTATCACATGCGATAAGCCGTGATTATTCCACCTAAGGAAATGTTTGCAGGGGTGGTTTGATATTGCCATAATTGGTACGTAATTACATGTTACATAACACAGTACAAAATCGTAGGAGCAAGCATGGCCCGTGGCGGTATCAACAAGGTGGTAGTGCAGCAGGCGCGTCAGGCGCTGATTGCCCGGGGCGAAAACCCCAGCATCGATGCCATACGTATCGAGTTGGGCAATACCGGCTCCAAAACCACGATTCACCGCTACCTGAAGGAACTGAACGGCCAGCAGCCGGTGGCTTCCGAAGGCGGGGTCGCGCTGAGCGATGTGCTGAGCCGCCTGGTTGGGCAACTGGCAACCCAGTTGCAGGACGAGGCCGACCTGAAGATCGAGCAGGCCGAGAGCACCTTCACGCAACAGCGCGAGACGCTTGAGGCGCAGCTGGAAATCGCCCAGCAGGCACTGGCAGCAGCGCACCAGCAACACAAGATCGATGCCGCGGCATTGGCGGCCGAGACAGAAAAACTGCTGTCCACACAAAGCACGCTGCAGGCCGAACAGCTGCGCAGTGCCAGCCTCAACCAGGCGCTGGGTGAGTTGCAGGTGCGCCTGGCTGACAAGGACGAGCAGGTCAAATCGTTGGAAGACAAGCACCGCCATGCCCGCGACGCCCTGGAGCACTACCGCAATGCCAGCCGTGAACAGCGCGAGCAGGAACAGCGCCGCCATGAAGCGCAGTTGCAGCAGATGCAGGTGGAGTTGCGCCAGTTGCAGCAGGGCATGATCGTCAAGCAGGACGAACTTACCCGTTTGCACCGCGACAATGAGCGTTTACTGGGAGAGCACCGTCAGGCGGCCAGTGAATGCCGGGCACAGGATGAGTTGCTGGAGCAGCGCGATGCGCAGATCCAGGGCCTGCGCACGATCCTGGCCCAGGCACAAGGTGCCAGCGAAGAGATGCGCCGCCAGCTCGATGTGCAAGCCCAAAGTCTGGAAGCCAGGCGCGACCTGTGCGCCGAGCAGGCGCGGCAGCTGCAGCGGCTTGAGGAGCAACTGCAGGCGCGTGATGAGGCGTTGGCACAGTGTCGGGCGCAGTTGGCCCCGGGCGCAGATTAATCAAACTTTTCCTGGCGGGTGGTTTCTTCCCTAGACACTCACCGGAGACAACGCCATGCCTGGATCTCAACCACCACGCAAAGAGGGGCCTCACTCGACCGAGCAGGCCGATAAAAAGATGGACCTTGGTTTCGACCCCGATTCCCCGGATGTCGAAGACCCTCAAGTCGACCCACAGGGGCCGGCCAGGCCGCCTGGAGACATTGAGAAAAAGGAGTGAGCCACGGCCTTGATGACTGGCCTTGTCGCCGGCAAGCCATGCGCTATCCCTCGGGGCGGGCTTGCTGGCGACAAGACCAGACCAGGCAAGTGTCAGCCCTCGGCGCGCCTGGCGGCCTCTACGCCCGCCGCCGACAGCTTGATCGGATAGTGCACGCTGATCTGGTGATCACTGCTTACTGCCACGCTCCCGTCGTGAATCAAACCGGCTTCCTGCAGCGTCTTGAGCATGCCGGCCACCGCCTTTTCGCCGCGGTAGTTGTCCAGCACTTCCTTGCCCAGCCCTTCGGGGTGCGCATGCAACAGGCGGGTAAGTACTTCGGTCTTCAATGCATCGTTACTCATGTGCGGCCTCACTTGCCGTGCTTGGACTGAAGGGCTTTTGCCTGCTCCAGGTGCTGTTCGAGTTTGGGCAGCGTTTCGCTGGCAAAGGCCTTCAGCTCGGCCTTGTCGGACGATGCAGCCTCCTTCTTGAACAGTTCCACCGCTTTTTCGTGAGCGTCGACCTGGTTGTTGAGGTACGACTTGTCGAAGGACTCGTCGCGCCACTCCAGGATCATTTTCTTGATCTTGTCGGTCATCGCGGCCTCATCCGGAACCGAAATGTCCAGTTTGCGGGCAATGTCGCCGAGTTTCTGGTTGGCCTGGGTGTGGTCGGTGACCATTTGCTGAGCGAAAGTCTTGATCTCGGCGTTCTGGCTTTTCTCCTGAGCCAGCTTGCCAGTCACCACTTCGGCAATGCCGGCCTCGGTGGCTGCATCGACGAAATCATCGGAAGTCGTGGCCATTGCGTGCATCGATGCCAGGCCCAAGACCATGGAAAAACCAACATGCCTGATGAAGAGGTTATTCATGCTTCACTCCTTAAACCGTGGCGCGACCTCTGTGTCGCGTACGGTTGAGGGTGAAGCCGTGGCAAAGGTTTAATCTTTTTTGCTGCGGGTTTCGACCGCGCGACACTGAACTAGAGGGTGAGAGGCGGCGAAACGCGCAGACGCATTGCACAACGCCCACTGAAACCGTGAGCATACTCGCTGGCCAGAATGCCCCGGAGCCGTTCGCCAAGCCGCCTTTCCTGAAGCATCTCAAACCCGAAACGTGCATAGAACGGCGCATTCCAAGGCACATCCACAAAGGTGGTCAGTGTCAGCTCACGTACACCGGCGCAGCGCCCTGCATCGACCACTTGCTGCAGCAACCGGCGCCCGACACCTTGCCCTTGGGCCTCCTGGCGCACCGATATTTCATGAAGGTGCAATGCCTGATCCGCCAGCCGGGCGCATGCAAAACCCACAATGCACCCAGCCGCGTCCTGCGCCACCCAACTACCACCTTCCTCGACGAAAGCCCTGTGCGCCGCGCAATCCATGACTTCGCCTTGCGCCAGCCAGGCCAGTGCCGGCCAGTTGACAAAAGCCTGGGCTGCCGAACGCTCGACGTCCGGCAGCCATTCAATGTCCTGTTCAAGGGTAGGGCGGATAAGCATGAATCACTCCTGTCGTTCTAATCCGTCGCCAGCACCTGCGGCTGTAATTGCCAGCGCACCGAGCTTACACCTTTCTCCAGGCTGACCCTGCTGACCAGGCGCTCCAGCTGCGCCGGTGCCTGCGCGGTGCCCAACAGCTCGGCGCGCACTTCCAGGTGCGCAGGGTTGTCCAGATCCTGGCTCTGCAACGACTGCAGGCGCAGCTGTGGATCGCCCAGGCTGTGCAACATCAGGCTACGCACCTGGATCTCGTCCTCGCCGCGGCAGACGATACGGACTTCGAAGTGCTGTTCCACCTCGCTGGCCGGCACCACGTCCTGACGGTCGAGGCGCTGGGCGATGTCACGCAACAAGATGTTGGCGCAGAGCACCACCAGGCTGCCCAGTGCCGCCTCCATCATCAGCCCAAGGCTGCACAGCACGCCGACCGCAGCCGTGCACCACAAGGTGGCCGCGGTGTTCAGGCCTCGCACATTGAAACCATCGCGCATGATCACACCACCGCCGAGAAAGCCGATGCCCGACACCACATAGGCTGCGACGCGCGACGCATCAGCAGGCGCCATGCCTGGCACCGCCTGGGTCATCAATACGAACAGGCAGGCACCGGTACTGACCAGCGCATTGGTGCGCAGGCCGGTCAGGCGCTGGCGCAATTGCCGCTCGGCACCGATCAGCGCACCCAGCACCAAAGCAATGCTGACGCGCAGCAGAAATACTTTCCAATCCATAGCAAACCTCTTCCGCAGGCACACGCCTGCATGAACGCCATCAGTTGGCGCGGTTGAAAAACCAGAAAATTGCGCAGGACCACGAGGAGGGAAGGAGAAGCGGGGGTTACAGGAAACCACCGTCTTGCCAGCGCGGCCAGACAGTGCAGAACATTGCCGGGCTAGCGCGCTACGCGGGCCTGTCGCAAGCGACTGGGGCTACTGTCCAAGGCAGGTCTCCTGTTGAGGAAGGCAAAATTGCGTCGCGGACCATACGCCGCAGGGCAGAGCAGGTCAAGGGCAAAAACATGACAATGGCTTCATCCGGGAACGGCCTGCTGCCGGTCACGCCCACATGGAAAAAACCCTGGGCAGCCGGTAACCTTGCGCCTTCCTTTGCCATCACCCGGACCGTTCCATGCTGTTCAATCTCGCCATATTGTTCGGCACCCTGGTGGCCATGGAGGGCGTTGGTACGCTGGCTCACAAGTACATCATGCATGGCTGGGGCTGGTGGCTGCACCGCTCGCACCATGAGCCACACCTGGGCATGCTCGAAACCAACGACCTGTACCTGGTGGCCCTGGGGCTGATCGCCACGGCGCTGGTGGCGCTGGGCAAAAGTGGTTATGCGCCTTTGCAGTGGGTGGGCGGTGGTGTGGCAGGGTATGGGGCACTGTATGTACTGGCCCACGACGGCTTCTTTCACCGGCAGTGGCCGCGCAAGCCGCGGCCGGTCAACCGCTACCTGAAACGCTTGCACCGCGCGCACCGCCTGCACCATGCGGTGAAGGGGCGCACGGGGAGCGTGTCGTTCGGGTTCTTCTATGCGCCGCCGCTGAAGCTGTTGAAGCAGCAGCTGCGCAGCAGGCGCAGCCAATCGTGACGCATCCCTGGCACGCCCGGCACCTGCCGGGCATTGGGTGACGTCAGTTCACGGTTTCACCCTTGGGCTCTGCCGCCACATGCCCGCGGCTCACCCACCAGCCAAACCCGGCCGCGGTAAAGAACATGATCAAGCTGTACAACGCAGCCGGCACCGCCATGGTCGCGTTGTTCAGCAGCGAAGGGCTCAACGCCAGGGCAATCGCCAAGGTCCCGTTATGGATGCCAATCTCCATACCAATGGCAATCGCCTGGCGCTTGGGAATGTTCAACAGCCGCGGCACCCAATAGCCCACCGTCAGGCTCAGCAGGTTGAACAGCAGCGCCGCCAGGCCCACCACCGGTGCGTACTCGACCACCGTCTGCCAGTCCTTGGCCAATGCCAGGACGATAGTGAAGGCCAGGAACAACGCAGCCACCAGCTTCATCGGTTTTTCCATGCGGGCAGCGAACGCCGGGGCGAAGTGGCGAATCAGCATGCCCAGCGCCACCGGCAGCAAGACAATGGCGAACACCTGCATGACCTTGGCGAACTGCAGTGGTATAGCCTGGTCGGAGGCCATGAACCAGCTCAGGGACAGGTTCACCAGCAACGGCATGGTCAGGATCGCGATCAGTGAGTTGACCGCCGTCAGGGTGATGTTCAACGCCACGTCACCGTGGGCCAGATGGCTGAACAGGTTGGCCGTGGTACCGCCCGGCGAAGCAGCCAGCAGCATCAGCCCCACTGCCAGGGCTGATTCCAGGCCAAAGCCATTGGCGATCAGAAAGCACACCAGCGGCAACAGCAGGATCTGGCACACCAGGCCCACCACCACGGGCTTTGGGTACTTCACCACGCGAGCGAAGTCAGCCAGGGTCAGTGACAACCCAAGGCCAAGCATGATGATGCCCAGGGCAAGCGGCAGAAACGCAGTGAGCAGGGGCGAGGCAGTCATGAGGGCGTTCTCGGGCGAAGGATCTGAAGCAGTGTAGGTCGGCCCTGATTGATAGCTAATTGCAAAGGGCCAGCTCTTGGTAACCGTTTGTTACCACGTGCAGCAGCTGGCGAGGCTGCATGCCGCATTGCAGCAGGCATGCAGGCGAAGTAGCATTCCGTTTTTACCTTAGGATTAGCCTGATATGCCGTTCCAGCAAGGTCTGCTTGCCACCCCGGTGCCGGCCCACGCCCGTCACCTGTTCTTCACCCTGCAGTCGCCCGAGGCGTTGCCTGCCGCGCTGGATGCCTTGCTGCCGCAGGTCGATGGCGAACAGTTGCTGCTCGGCGTAGGCGCCCCGCTGGCCAAGGCCCTGGGCCTTGAAATACCAGGCTTGCGCCCATTCCCACTGCTGGATGCCGCAGTGGAGAACCCCAGCACTCAACACGCCCTGTGGCTGTGGCTGCGTGGCGACGAACGTGGCGACCTGCTGCTGCGCGCCCAGGCCCTGGAGCAGGCGCTGGCACCGGCCCTGCAACTGGCCGACAGCGTTGATGGCTTCCTGCACAGGGGTGGCCATGACCTTACCGGTTACGAAGACGGCACCGAAAACCCGGTGGACGAAGATGCCGTACAAGCGGCCATTGCCGCCGATGGCTCCAGTTTTGCCGCGTTCCAGCTGTGGAAGCACGACCTGGAATACTTCAAGTCGCTGCCCCAGGCTGACCAGGACAACATCATCGGCCGCCGCCTGAGCGACAACGAAGAGCTCGACGACGCCCCGGAGTCCGCGCACGTCAAACGCACCGCCCAGGAAAGCTTTGAACCCGAGGCGTTCATGGTCCGTCGCTCGGTAGCCTGGGCCGACCAACGCGGCGCCGGCCTGGCTTTCGTCGCTCTGGGCAAAAGCTTCGAGGCATTCGAAGTGCAGTTGCGGCGCATGAGTGGCCTGGAAGACGGCATCATCGACGGACTGTACCGCTTTAGCCGCCCGCTGACGGGTGGCTACTACTGGTGCCCGCCGATGGGCGAGACGGGTGTTGATCTGAGCCTGTTGCTGCGGGCCTGATCACTAAACATCCAGATACAGAAACACCCGCAGGCGAGTAACAGAGCGGCTAGCCTTGAAAGTTTCCGGTTTATGACGGGAGATTTTCCGTGTACGCACGTCGTGATGTCCTACGCGCAGGTGCAGCATTGGGGTTGCTGGCTGCTGCCAGCCCTTGGCTGCACGCTGCCGTGCCGGCTGGTTTGCTAGCCCGTAAAATACCGTCCACCGGTGAAGCGTTGCCGGTGATCGGTGCCGGTACTTCCGGCAGTTTCGAGGTAGTAAGCGGTTCACCCCAATACCTTCAGCTCAAAACCGTGCTGAAGGCGTTCTTCGAAGGCGGCGGCCGGGTGATCGACACCTCGCCCAACTACGGGGGGGCCGACCGCATTCTCGGCCAGTTGCTGGAAGAGGGCGGCTGGCACCGCCAGTGCTTCATTGCCACCAAGATCGCCGCCAATAGCCGGGCTGAAGCCCAGGCGCAGTGGGTCGGCAGCCTCAAGAGCCTGCGTACCGACAAGGTGGACTTGCTGCAGATTCACAACCTGCGTGACTGGCAGACACAGCTGCCTTATGCCCGCGAGCTGAAGCAGCAGGGCGGGACACGTTATGTCGGCATCACCCATTACCTGAACAGCGGCCACGATGACGTCGCCCGTATCGTGCGCAGCGAGCCGCTTGACTTCATCCAGATCAACTACGCGGTCAACGCCCCCGCCGCCGCCCGTGAACTGCTGCCACTGTGTCAGGACAAGGGTGTTGCGGTACTGATCAACCGGGCCTTCGACGATGGCCGGCTGTTCGCCCGGGTCAAAGGCCAGGCCTTGCCGGGCTGGGCCGCCGAAGCAGGCATCGGCAGCTGGGCACAGCTATTTCTCAAGTTCGCCATCAGCCACCCTGCAGTGACCACGGTCATACCTGCTACCAGTCGGCCTGACCGCCAGCTCGATCAGCTCAAGGCCGGGCATGGGCCAATGCTCACCCAGGCGCAGCAACAGGCGCTGATCAAGCAGTTCGCCTGACACCATGCAAGCCTGGCGGCGGCGCCTGGACCATGCGCTGAACATCCAGCCTGGTGAGGGGCCGGCGGTAATCGCCGGCTTGCTGCTGTTCTACCTGTTGTTCACCGGTTACTTCATGCTACGACCGGTGCGCGAGACCATGGGCGTTGCCGGTGGCGTGGAAAACCTGCAATGGTTGTTCACGGGCACCTTCATTGCCACGTTGGCGTGCCTGCCGCTGTTTGGCTGGCTAGCATCCAAGGTGCAGCGCAGGCACATCCTGCCTTGGACCTATGGTTTTTTCGTCAGCAACCTGTTGCTGTTCGCGGCACTGTTGGCCGGTAACCCTGACGATCTGTGGACCGCCCGGGCTTTCTACATCTGGCTGTCGGTGTTCAATTTGCTGACGATCTCGCTGGCCTGGAGCGTGCTCGCCGATCTGTTTTCCACCGCCCAAGGCAAGCGCCTGTTCGGCCTGCTGGCAGCCGGGGCCAGCCTGGGCGGGCTTAGTGGCCCTCTTTTTGGCACCTTGCTGGTGGCGCCGCTCGGCCATGCTGGGTTGCTGGTGCTGGCGGCGGTATTTCTACTGGGCAGTATTGGCGCAACACTGTTCCTGCAACGCTGGCGAGCACGCCAACCCATCCCGATGCCAATCAAAAACCAGGACTCGCGGCCGCTGGGTGGCAACCCGTTCACGGGCGCCACCGCTGTACTGGGCTCGCCCTATTTGCTAGGTATCGCTTTGTTCGTCGTGTTGCTGGCCAGCGTCAGTACATTCCTGTACTTCGAGCAGGCGCGTATTGTCAGCGAAACCTTCACTGATCGCACCCGGCAGACACAGGTGTTCGGCCTGATCGACACTGTAGTGCAGGCGTTGGCCATCATCACCCAGGTCTTTCTTACCGGGCGCCTGGCCCGTCGGCTGGGTGTCGGTGTATTGCTGGTAGCCGTGCCGCTGGTGATGGCTGCGGGCTTCTTGTGGCTGGCACTGGCCCCGGTGTTCGCGATATTCGTGGTGGTCATGGTGGTGCGCCGGGCAGGCGAATACGCACTGGTACGACCAGGGCGGGAGATGCTGTTCACCGTGCTGCCCGCCGAGGACAAGTACAAAGCCAAAAACTTCATCGACACGGTGGTCTACCGTGGCGGCGATGCCCTGAGCGGCTGGGTCAAGCGTGCACTGGACGTGTTGGGCGAGCACCCGCAATTGGCGATGCTGATCGGTGCGCTGCTTGCCGTGGGCTGGGCCGCGACAGGTGGCTGGCTGGGCCGGCGCCAGGCGCGCATGGAGAGCCCGCCGCACCACTGACAAGCGCACCCAATATGGCAATGTCGCTGAACGCCACCGGCCCGAACCTCTCGTAATAAAGCGAATCTGCCGATATCGCCGGGACTTGCATTTAGGCTGTGTTGGCCGACAATGGCCGCGCCCTTTGCAGCCACTCGGAAACACCTGCTCTATGATGCTGATCAAGCAATTCCCCGACATTTCCCTGGATGACACGCTGTTCGTCTTTGCCCTCGAGGCCGAGGCTGGCGATGTCTTTACCGAGGTGAACACCGTGTTCACCGGCATTGGCAAGGTCAATGCCGCTATCGCCCTGACCAAGGCGATCGCAACGCGCAGGCCCAAACTTATCGTCAACCTGGGCTCGGCTGGCAGCCAGCGTCATGGCAAGGGCGAAGTCGTGTGCTGTAACCGCTTCGTACAACGCGACATGGATGTGACCGCGCTGGGCTTTGCCCGCTATGAAACGCCCTTGTCCGATACCCCGGTGGTACTCGAGCACGGGGCGGTAATTCCCGGCCTGGCTGTGGAAACCTGTGGCAGCGGTGACAGCTTCGAGATCAACCATGGCGACGCACCTTATGACGTGGTCGACATGGAAGCCTACGTACTGGCATTGATCGCGCGTGGCGAAGGTATTCCGTTCGTGTGCCTGAAATACATTTCCGATGACGCCGGCAGCGATGCCGCGGGGGATTGGGCAGTGCAAGTGCACCTGGCGGCCGAAGCGTTCAAACGGGTGCTGTTCAGCCAGGCGTGACGGTTGCCGCAGGGCAGGGCAGCTAAACCTTTGTCGCCCGGCGCAGTCACTTCTGGTATCAGCAGGCAACCCTGGGAGCACCCTCATGGCTCGGGCAATCTGGAAAGGCGCCATCAGTTTTGGCCTTGTGCACATCCCCGTGGCACTCAATACCGCCGTGCGCACCGAGCGTGTGGATTTCGACTGGCTGGACAAGCGCAGCATGGAGCCGGTCGGCTACAAGCGGGTGAACAAGGTGACCGGCAAGGAAATCGACAAGGACAATATCGTCAAGGGCGTAGAGTTCGAGAAGGGCCGCTACGTGGTGATCAGTGAGGAGGAGATCCGCAAGGCCCGGCCCGAAGCGACCCAGACGATCGATATCTTTTCCTTTGTGGAAGCGGGCGACATTCCGCTGCAGCATTTTGATACGCCGTACTACCTGACACCGGACCGCCGTGGCGGCAAGGTGTACGCCTTGCTGCGCGAGACGCTGGAAAAGACCGGCAAGGTGGCCCTGGCCACCGTGGTATTGCATACCCGGCAGCACCTGGCGCTGCTGCGGCCGCTGGACGATGCGCTGGTGATGATCACCTTGCGCTGGCCTGAAGAGGTGCGAGGGCTGGAAACGCTGGAGCTGGACTCCAGCGTCACCGACAGTAAGGTGGAGAAGCGCGAGCTGGAGATGGCCAAGCGCCTGGTAGAGGACATGAGCGGGCCCTGGAAGCCTGAGGATTATCATGACGCCTTCCGCCAGACGATCATGGACCTGGTGGAAGAGAAAGCCAGCAAGGGCAAGATCGAGGCGGTGGAGAAGGGCGACGCAGGTGGGGCCGAGAAAGGTGCGGACATCCTCGACCTGACCGAACTGCTCAAGCGCAGCCTGGGTGGCAAGAAACCGGTGAAGAAAACGCGCAAAGCTTCATGAACACTGCCGAAATCCCAGTGATTTCAGGACTGCGCCTGTAACCCGGCCAGGTAATCCCCAAACCCCTCGCGGGCGCGGCTATCGCGCCGGCTGCTGGTGGCCACACTATGCCTGGCGGTCCAGATGATCTGGGCACCGCTGGCCTGCAGGTCGCTGACCAGTTGCACATCTTCATGCGCCGCCAAGGGCTGGAAGCCACCCACACGCTCATAAGCATCGGCACATACCCCCAGGTTCGCGCCGTGCACATGCCGATGCCCTTCATACGCCTGGTAGCGGCTCTGGTACAGCTTGCGCAGCGCGGCGGTCTGCCAGGGTTGCCAGTACTCGACATGCACGGTGCCGCAAACCACCTCGGCGCTACAGGCCAGCTGCGACAGCAGCCAGTGCGCAGGGACTCGGCTGTCCGCATCAGTGCACGCCAGCCACGTGGCGCCACGCTCGACCATGTGCGCCGCCCCAACACGACGTGCCATGCCGACATTACCGGCATCCACCTCCAGCGTGTGTACACCGAAACGCCGCGCCACGGCGGCGCTGCCGTCGCTGCAGCGGTCCAGCACCACCAGCACTTCCACGTGCAGTCCCGCTTGCTGCGCCTGCCGGGCAGCCACCAGCACCGCCCGCAGGCATCGCCCAAGGCGGCGGGCTTCGTTATGCGCCGGGATGACAACGGCGATCATGGGCAAGTCTCATCGAGATCGACGACGCTTGGCTGGCATGACCAGCACTCCAGCAAAAAGTCCGCCTCCTCATGCCGGAACTGCAGATGCAACGGCAAATGCCGGGTCAACATACGGTGCACCTCGCGACCATCCTGCGGGCAACCCGCGATAGGGTGCTTCCAGTGGCAGGCCAGTAGCGTGCCGTCGTAGCCAAGGCTGGCCACCGATTGTTCGATCACTTGCAGCCAGTCAGTGGGATCAAGGTAATAGCCCACCTCGCTGAGCACGATCAGGTCAAAGCGCCCGCCCGGCCAGTCCCCCGGTAGCCGGGCCCGCTCGACCGTAGCATTGTGCACGTGAGCCAGGCGTTCGCGGGCCAGGCCTACGGCTGTCGGGTCCAGGTCTTGGCACAGCAGCTCGGCGCAACGCTCGGCCAGCAGCGCACTGAGCTCACCATTCGCGCAGGCAGGCTCGAACACACGCTGATAGCACTGCCGTGGCAGGCTGGCCATGACCAGCTCGCGTTTGCGCTTCTCATACCAGCGGGTGCGGAAGGCCCAAGGGTCTTCATTGGTGGCGTATAGCTCGGCAAAATACTGTGGATCAAGGCTCATGACAGCTCCATTCAAAGGAACACCAGTTCGAAAGGTTGCAGAAGGCAATCCAGCAGGTGTGGCGGTAGCACCGGCGGCTGCTCGCCGTCCGGCTGCAACTGGCTGACGTGGGCGGCCAAAGCCTTGCGCTTGCGTGCCAGACGGCTTTCATCGAGCTGCATGCGGTGCGCACGGGGCCATGGCAGGCGCGGGTCGTCAGGCTCAGCCCAGTGCCAGGCCCAGACTGGTACCTCAGCCAATTGCACCCCACGGTTTGCCGCCGCATGCGCAGCGGCGCGGCCAACGGCCTCGTGATCGCAATGGCCGTCACTGCGCCAGGTGGCCATCAGTAGGTCATCGGGGCGCAGTAACTGCGTGAGGTGACTGACCAGAAACGCTTCTTCGCGCGGCAACTGGCCGTCCTTCAGATGGAGCCTGCGCCAGTCCAGGCGCTCAAGGTCCAGGCCGAGCTGTTGCAGGGCCTGTCGGCTTTCCTGGGGGCGCTGGCGGCGCAAGCGATGTTCGGTCCAATGGCTGGAGCCGGGGTGGCTGCCTTCGCCGTCGGTGGCGGAGATCAGCACCAGCTCATCCTCGCGCCCCTTGAAACCTGCCAGCAGGCCGCCGGCCATGAGAATTTCGTCATCCGGATGCGGCGCAATCAATACCAGCCGGCGCCCCGGCGGGCACAGTTGGCGTGAGTCGAGCCAGGTCGCACGCGCCAGGTGCGCGCTTTGCTGCCATGCGGCCCACGGCGTGCCATCCGCGGACTGGATGAGGTTCTGGCTCATAGCTGCCACACCCCGGCTGGCAAACGGGCCAACTGCTGGCCGAGCATCGCCAGATCGCGCTCGGCATGGCTTTGGCGCAGGAACACCGGCAGGTCGGCGCTCAGCCGGGAAAAATGACTGCTGCGACAGAACGGCGTGGCCCCCAAGGCACGACCGACGTGGCTGATAACCTGCTCTACGGCCTGTTCTACCTGGGCGCGGGTGCGGCGAACTTCGAAACTGGCATCCACGCCGGGCTGTTGATCGATCCAGGCAGCACACTCACGCAGTGACGCCCGGGCGCCATGCAACGCAGCGTCCACAGCCCCCAGATGCGCATCGGCATGCGGGTCTGGGCGGGGTTTGCGGCAATGTTCACGCAGGTAATCCGCCAGCGCCTCGGCCGCGCCGTACCAGCAGGCGGCGATACCCGCACCGCCTTGCCAGAAGCCAGGGCGCGAAAGGTATTGGCCTGGCGTGCCGATGAGCGTGCCTGGGGTATCGTTGAACGCCACCTCGACACTGGCGGTAGTGGCCATGCCAACGGCCTGCCAGTGTTCGATGTTCAGGCCCTGGCTTGGCTGCGACAGCTCGATTGCCACCAATTGCGGCTGCTCGGCCTCATCCCAGGCGGTAATCAGCGCGCGATCGATCTGCAAGGCACCGGAACACCAGGCTTTGGTGCCGTTCAGGCGCACCTGGTCGCCTTCACGCGCAGTGATGAGGACCCGTGCATCGGGCGGCTCTGCCGCCCACACGCCCCAGATGCCGTCGTTGGCGTGGTGCGCTGCGCCGCATTCCGCGAGGATCGCCAACGCATCGGTATGGCCCTCATAGAGCTTGGCCAACGCCAGGTCGCAACCTGCCACCCGTGCCAAGGTCTGCCAGCGCAGCAAAGTGTTGCCTTGCCCCGGCAGCGGTAGCAGGTCGAGGTGATCAGCTTGCAGCGCCTGGATCAGTTGCGGCAATTGGCTGTCGAGGTTGAGCGGTAACTGGCGTTCGCCAAAGGTGCGTAACAGGCGGTCAAGGGTGGTCAGGTTGAAGTCCTGAACGATGCTCATGGGCGGGCCTCCCGGTTCGTGTCCAATCGCTGTGGCGTCATCATTCGAGCCCTAGCTGCTTGCGCCTGCGCGCGGTGATCGACTGGCGTACCTTGCCCATGTCGGCCCAAGGGTCGTCGACCTCCGCCAGGCGCTCGCGCAGGTTGGTGATGTTCCATTGATTGGCGCTTTTTATTTGCGCCAGTTCCTCACGCCAGACAGGTACCGATACAGGCAGCCCGTCACGGGCACGCAGTGAATAGGCGCACGCCGTGGTGGCGCCCTTGCCATTGCGCAGGTAGTCGATGAAGATGCGTCCCACGCGATTTTTCGGCCCCGACACCGCGCTCAGGCGCTCCGGGAACAGCTTGGCCAGGTAATTGACGATGGCGTGGCTGAAGTCCTTGACCTCGTCCCACCCGGTTCGCCGGGTCAAGGGCACGACCACGTGAATACCCTTGCCACCACTGGTTTTCAGAAACACCTTCAGGCCCAGCTCGTCCAGCAGGGTGAGGGTCAGTTGGGTCGCCTCCACCATTGCCTTCCAGGGCAGCGCGGGGTCAGGGTCCAGGTCGAGGACAAAACGGTCCGGTTTGTCGAAGTCCTTGTCCGTGGCGTTCCAGGTGTGCAGCTCCAGCATGTTCATCTGCACCGCGCCCAGCAGCGTGTCCGGGCGATTGATGACCATCGCCGCCTGGCCTGCCTCGGCCTTTTCATAGCTGATTAGGTTGGGTATGTGCAGCTGGCCCGCGTTTTTCTGGAAGAACAGCTCGCCGCCCAGACCGTCCGGGGCGCGCACCAATGCCACCGGGCGGTGCTTGAGCTGGGGCAGGATCCACTGGCTGATGCCGGCGTAATACTCGGCGACCTCGCGCTTGGTCACCCCAGTGGTGGGATCAATGACCCGGTCGGGGTGGGTCAGGCGGAGTTCACCCAGGTTTTCAGACGCCTTGGCCTGCTTGTTGCGGTTGGATACAGTCGTTGCGGGCATGGCGCGCTCCAGGTCAATGGCGGTTGCCGCCTTGTCATCGCGCAGTCCGTGGAATACCGAGTGGCGCACGATGCCGTCACGGGTCATTTGGGCATAGGCGACTTCGGCCAACAGCTGGGGCCGCAGCCAGTGCACACCACGCGCCTGGGCACCGGCAGGCGGCGAGGGCAGGGCTGGCCTGGCGATTTCCAGGGGCTTGAGCCGCGCGTGGATGCTGCCCAGTGTCGTGGTATTGAAGCCGGTACCTACCTTCCCGGCATAGCGCAGCTCGCCACTTTCGTTGTCGTGCAGGGCCAGCAGCAGGGCACCAAAGCCGCTGCGGCTGCCTTTGGGGTCGGTGTAGCCGACGATCACGAATTCCTGGCGTTGCTTGCACTTGAGCTTGATCCAGTCTGGGCTGCGGCGGCCGCTGTAAACACTGTCAGCTCGCTTTCCGATCAGGCCTTCCAGCTTCAGCCGGCAGGCACTGTCGAGCAGTGACCCGACAGGTTGGTCGAAGTCGGCGGAATACTTGATGACGTCGGAATGGTTGTGTTCAAGCAGTTGGCGCAATGTATCGCGGCGGTTCTGCAGCGGTAGCTGTCGCAGGTCCTGACCGCCCAGAAAAGGCAGGTCGAACAGGTAATAAGTGATGTGTTCGTCGTGCTCGGTATCGAAGGCGTTCTGCAACGCCTGGAAGTCAGCCATGCCATTCTCATCAGCCACCACCATTTCGCCGTCGAGCCAGGCCGAGTCGATACTGAGTGCGCGCAGGGCAGCAACCTGCCGGGGCATCTTGCTGCTCCAGTCATGGCCGTTGCGGGTGAACAGGCGGATGTCCTGGCCCTCGATACGGGCGAGGATACGGTAGCCATCGAACTTGACTTCGTAGCGCCAGTCGCCGCTGGGTGGAGAATCCACTAGCGTGGCCAGCTGCGGCGGCAGCTGCGCTGGCAACGGTGCAGTCTGAGCTTTGCCGGGGCGTTTACGGCTGCTGCGCGGTGTAGCGGCTTTTTTCGCAGCGGGTTTGCGTGGCACCAGCGTGCGCTCGCTGAGCACGCTGTCGGGCAGGGCCTCGACAATGCTGTACTCCGCTTCGCTGCGCGCCTGGGCATCGTGTGACTTGACCAGCATCCATTGCTCTTTCTTGCCGGCCAGGTGGGTGCGGAACAGGTTCCACACGCCGCCAAGCTTCTCACCTTGCAGGCGGAAACGCAGCTTGCCTTTGGCGTAGCCTTCATGGGCATCGCCTTCAGGCTCCCAAATGCCACGGTCCCAGACGATCACGTCCCCTGCACCATAGTGGCCTTCAGGGATATGCCCCTCGAAATCGGCGTAGTCCAACGGGTGGTCCTCCACATGCACTGCCAGGCGACGCACCTTGGGGTCCAGCGATGGGCCTTTGGGGATCGCCCAGCTTTTCAAGGTGCCATCGAGTTCCAGGCGGAAGTCGTAGTGCAAGTGACTGGCATCGTGTTTCTGGATGCAGAACTGCAGCGCATGAGCCCGCTTGCCCTGGATGCGTTTGCCGCTGGGCTCGGGTGTGGCGTTGAAGTTGCGCTTGCGCGCGTATTCCTGCAGGGGCTTGGCCATGGCGGGCTCCGGGCAGATCTCAGTCTCTAAGGTGGGAGGCGTCGGCCGAGGCGGTAGTTCAAAAAACTCTGAATCTTCCATGAGCTGGCGCAGTCGACCGAATGAAGCCAACTGATGGAGAACGCACATGGCCCGACCCGATGAACCTAAGCCGTACACACCCAGCGAAATCGATGACACCGAAGACCGCATGGGCAGCGTGCATGAGCTGGATTTCGATGAACGCCTGGATGAGCGTGAAGGGCGTGTGGGCGACGAACGACCGGCCGCCGAGGTCGCCCGTGAGTTTCCCCCCCGACGCGTGGCGCAGAGTGGCATGACCGGCGGCGAGGCGCTGAGTGACAGCCTGCATGAGGACAATGTTACCGATGACGATTTGAGCCCGGACACGCTGCTTGACGAAACCGGTGCACGCGATCCCCACGAGCCGGGCGGCAGAGGCGGTCCGGCAGACCAACGCCTGCGGCAGGTGGATGCCGATGAGATTGGTGGCGGCACTGGCCTGGACGAGGCCGAACTGGCCCGCTCCGCGCCGCTGGATGGGGTGCCCTGGACCGATGATGTGATTGACGACGAGGAGAACAAGCCATGAACGAACAACGCTGCGCGTGCACGCATTGTTCCTGCACGGTGGATGCCAATGCCCTGCAGCGCGACGGTAAGGCATATTGCTGCGAGGCCTGCGCCAGCGGCCACCGCAAGGGTGAGCCATGCCGGATGCAGGACTGCCATTGTGGTGAAAAGCCGGGCGAGAATGCGGTGGACAATGCGCTGGATGAAACCTATCCGGCGAGTGACCCCATTTCGCCCTGAGGCCGATAGGCGGGCTGCCCTTTCACCCGGGCGCCAGTCATTGGGGCCTCGGGTGTTGCGTTGCCTGCTTCGCGGGTAAACCCGCTCCTACATTTACGGCGCATGGCTTGCGCGGGGTTGGTTTCCTGGCGCGCGCCCCCCCGTAGGAGCGGGTTCACCCGCGAACACCGGCGCAGCCGGTGCCACGCAACGCGTCGCATTTGTCACCTCCAGCGCACATGGCCCCTTTCAGGTCTGGGCAGGCTTGTCGCGCCGGCGCATGGCCTTGGCGCGCTTTTCCAGGATCAGGTAGGTCACCACCGCCAACAGCAGCGGAATCAGGTAGTACAGCGTGCGGTAGCCGAGCAGGGCAGCCACCAGCGTGCCTTGGGCCATCTGCCCATGCAGCAGGGCCAGAAACACCGCCTCCAGCACGCCCAGCCCCGCAGGGATGTGCGCAACCACCCCAGCCACACAACTGATCAGCAGGATGCCGAGAATCGACGGGTAGAAGGCTTCGCCCGGTAGCAACCAGAAGATCAGCAGCGCCATCAGCGCCCAGTTGCTGGCACCCAGCACCACCTGGCAAAGCGCCAGACGCAGCGAGGGCAGCGTCACTTCGTGGTCGCGCCAGCACCAGGTGCGCTTCTTGGCAAAACCACAGGCCAGCAGGTAGCCTCCAGCAATCGCCAGCAGCAGCAAGCCGATCAGGCGCAGGCCTGTAGTGCCTACCGCCCAGTTGCCGGGCATCTCGACCAGGCCCAGGGCGAAGACGGTGCCGGCCAGCAGCATGTAACCCATCCAGTTGGTCAACAGGCCCAAGGTGAGGATTCGCGTAATGGTCGCGGTATCCAGGCCCAGTCGGCCATAGAGCCGGTAGCGCAAGGCAACCCCGCCTACCCAGGTAGTGAAGTTGAGGTTGAAGGCATAACACACGAACGCGACTGGCAATACCTGACGGGCAGGTAGTGTATGGCCGGTGTAAGCCCGGGCGAGCAGGTCGTAACTGGCAAACGCGAAATAGCTGCACAACGCGATCGCCAAGCCGATGACAAGGGTGCCAGGTTTGTAGGCCAGCAAAGACTGGCGCACTTCATTCCAGTCCAGATTGCGCGCCAGCAGGTACAACAGCACAGGGATCAGGATCAGGAACGCAAGCGTAAACAAGCGTTTGCCCCAGGTTTGCCAGTTTTTGCCCGCCATCAGGAATTGCCCTCGTGCAGTTTGCCCTGGGGTTCGGCGTCCGGCTGCAGCGAGCGTAATCGCTGCCGGTGCGCAGGGAACCAACCCGCAATGCGCGGGAAGTGACGGATCACGTGGAAACACACGAAGATCAACGGTGCTCGCCACCAGTAGCCGCGAATCATCCGCTCCAAGGTAACCGGTTTGCATTGCTCGCTGGCCAGTGCTTGCAAATGCTGGTGCAGTTGCTGGTTGAAGGCTCGATCACGAATGAACAGGTTGGCCTCCAGGTTGAACGACAGGCTCAGAGGATCGAGGTTGCTGGAGCCAACTGTGGCCCACTGGTCGTCTACCAGTGCCACCTTGCCGTGCAACGGCCGCTGGCAGTACTCATGAATCATCACGCCGTCGCGCAGCAGGTAGTTGTATAGCAGGCGCGACAGCGCACGTACCCAGCGCATGTCAGGCTGGCCCTGCAAAATCAAGTGAACCTCCACGCCACGCCGGGCCGCGTTACGCAACTCTCGCATCAACCGATAGCCTGGAAAGAAGTACGCATTGGCGACCACGATGCGTTGCCTGGCCTTGCGAAAAGCCTGAAGGTAGTACGCTTCTATATCGTTACTGCGCATCCCGTTGTCGCGCTCGATCAACACCGCGTCGCTCCCCCCGGCAGGCTCGGTAACCGGGCGCACTGCACTGGGGGGCTGCAACACGGGGGACATCAGGCGCTTGCTGGAGGCATGTACCTGCGCCACCACCGGGCCGGTGACCTCCACGGCATAGTCCTGCTTGGCCATGGCACCAAAGTCACCCAAATGGTCGGCGCTGTAGTTGATACCGCCGATGAAGGCCCGCTCGCCATCGACCACCACGATCTTGCGGTGCAAACGGCGGAACAGGTTAGTGCGCATGCCTAACAACCGGGGTTGTGGATCGAACGCGTGA
Organism: Pseudomonas sp. BP6; assembly: GCF_017875935.1. Taxonomy (NCBI): domain Bacteria; kingdom Pseudomonadati; phylum Pseudomonadota; class Gammaproteobacteria; order Pseudomonadales; family Pseudomonadaceae; genus Pseudomonas; species Pseudomonas sp. BP6. Next base: position 2,422,612 of record NZ_JAGINI010000001.1, on the reverse strand, counting down.
AAGCTTACGCCCGCATCGGTCATCGCTGAAATGAATGCAGCCGGCAGGTCGGCTGTGCCGTAGCCGTCCGCAGCCACTTCCACGCGCACACCACGCCGGGCAGCGTCGATCAACACCTGCTGCAATTGCTGGCCCACCTTGTCGTCGAAGATGATGAAGGTTTCCAGCAGTATTTCTTCCCGCGCCTTGGCCATGGCCTCGAACACGCGGGGGTAGTACTGCTCGCCATTGATCAGCAACTGCACGCTGTTGCCCTCTACCCAAGGTCGGTTCACAGGTTGATCTCCGCAGCCAGTGGTACGTGGTCGGACAGATGCGACCACGGGTATTTCGACAGCACCTGGGCAGCGCCCGGCATGGCGTTACGCACGTAGATGCGGTCCAGACGCAACAACGGCAGGCGCGCCGGGAAACTGCGCGCTGGGGTGCCGAAGGCCTCTGTCAGGTGCTCGCTCAGCACCGCGTCCGCCTTCAGCCGCCAGTCGTTGAAATCGCCGGCGATGATGACCGGCGCTGTGGGCGGCAGGCTGGCCAGCAGGTCCAGCATCAGCTTCACCTGGCTCTGCCGGTGGGCTTCCCGCAGGCCCAGGTGTACGCATACCGCATGCACCTCGTCATGGCCCGGCACCTCCAGCTGGCAATGCAGCAGGCCACGCTGTTCATTGCCCTGCACCGAGACATCCAGGTTGTCGAAGCGGCTGATGGGGAATTTCGACAGCAGTGCGTTGCCGTGATCGCCATGTGGATACACGGCATTGCGACCGTAGGCGAACTGCGGCCACATGCTGTCGGCCAGAAACTCGTACTGCGGCGTTTCTGGCCAGGCAGGGTGGCGCAAGGCGTGCTGCTGATGACTGCCGTGCACCTCTTGCAGAAACACCAGGTCGGCGCCGGTGGCGCGTACCGCCTCGCGCAACTCGGGCAAGATGAAGCGCCGGTTGAAGAAGGTGAAGCCTTTGTGCACGTTCAGCGTCAACACATTGAGCCGGCGTACAGCGGTCACCTTGTCGATGATGCAGCGTGGGGTGGGCAGGGTCTTGTTCACAAGGCCACCTCCGGCACCATGCCAGGCTCAGTCATCAGCTCATGGTCCAACGACAGCTTTTGCAGCAAGCGCCTGGCGTCGTATGGCGCGTGAACCTTCTGGTCGTTGTCGAAGTAGCAGTATACATCCCGTGTCGCACGCCGAGGCGGCGGCCCCGGCACGATCAGACGGGCATCGTCCGCCTGGTTACCTTCACTCCATTGCTGGATACGTTGTTTCCAGCGCCGTAGCGCGCGTGCGGTATATCCGCTGCTGTACAGCTCCACATCCCCGTGCAGGCGCATGTAGACGAAGTCGGCGGTCACATCTTCGACACAGGGCCACTTGCCGGCGCTGTCGGCAACCACCAGCGCCACGCGATGCTTGCGTAACAGCTTGATGAAGGCTTCGCAGAGAAAGCTCTCGTGGCGGATTTCCACGGCGTGACGCAAGCGTGCATTGCCCTTGATGGCAAGGCTGCCATTGCCCTTGAGGCGTTCGGTGCAGCCTTGGGCGCGTTCACGGGCCGCTTTGCGGGTGTGAGGCAGCAGCTCGAAAAACCGGGCAAAACGGTCTTCATCGAACTTCATGCTGGGAGGGAACTGCCACAGGAACGGCCCGAGCTTTTCGCCCAACAGCAGCGGCCCGGAGGCAAAAAAGTTGGCCACTGGCTCTTCGATGTCCTTCAGCCGCCGCACATGGGTGATATAGCGCGGCCCCTTGACCGCGAACACGAAGCCGTCCGGTGTTTGTTCACGCCAGCCCAGATAGCGCTCGGGCGTTTGCAGGCTGTAGAACGAGCCATTGATCTCGATGCTGTTCACCGCCCGTGAAGCGAATGCCAGTTCATCGTCCTGCTTCAGGCCTTTGGGGTAGAAATCCTTGCGCCAGGGGCCATAGCGCCACCCGGAGATACCGATGCGAATATCGCTCACGCTGCCGTCCTCACTGCCGGTTCCTTGTTCGGTCGCTCTGAAGGTGCGACCGGCAAAGGCCGGCGAGGGTTCACAACGCTTGACCAACGGAAATGCTGACGCCGAGTTGAACTTTGTAGCGGCTGGCGTCTCCACCGCATACCCGCTTCATGGCAGGGTGCCAGGATGAAATTCGACCGCCTCGCCCTCTGGCAGATTGCCGGGCAGGGTGACGATGTGCTGTAGAACAAGCAATGACCTGCCACCCGTGGAGGCAAGCATGGCCAGACATATCATCCACTTCACCGGACCGATCAATTCGTCTACCTGCGGCAACCTGATCAGTACCTGCTCGCGGGCATTGCAACAGGGTGCCGAAACGCTGCAACTGAACATCGCCACCATGGGCGGCGAGTGCAGCTATGGGTTTACCCTTTACAACTTTCTGCGGGCGTTACCCGTAGAGGTGCATACCCACAACCTGGGCACGGTGGAATCCATGGGCAATATCCTCTTCCTGGCCGGGGAGCGACGTACGGCTTGCAGTTTCAGCAAGTTTCTTTTCCACCCGTTTCATTGGACCTTGCATGGCTCGGTAGACCATTCGCGGATGTCCGAGTATGCAATGAGCCTGGATTACGACTTGCGTCTGTATGCGCAGATCGTGGCCGAGCGCACGAAAGGCGCGGCCGAGGTTCTGGATGTACCGCGCTATCTAATGGCCTATCCAAGGATACTGGCGCCGCGGGAGGCGCTGGAAAACGGAATGATCCATGCAATCGACGAGATGCCGATCGCGTCAGACGCCGTTCAGTGGAGTGTGCACGCCTAGCTTACCGAACGGACGCCGCAGTGCCGGGGGCACAAGCCAGCAAGGAGCGGATCTGGGCCTTGATCTCGCCCTTTACCGTAGCCACCTGGTCGAGGTGAGCAAAGTGGCAATCGGAAATTTCGTGCCACAGCGATAAAACAGGCTCTCGAAACCGAGGCAGGGGCACACATTCGGCCACTGGCACCAAAGGTTCGACAAAATTTTGAATCTTCCGGTCACGGCCAGATCAATCAAAATGTCATCCATGGAGAAGAGGAGGCCCCCTGCGATGCCTAGCCCACAGCTGTACATAATTGATTACAAACTGCATGACCAGCCGCGCAGCTTCATCATTCGCCTGGAACGTCTGGATAATGCCGAGGCCTGGCATTGGGCAAGTTGTGATGCGGGCATCGGCATCATTCCCAAGTTCGGTCGCGAGAAGATCAGGAAAGTCAGTCGGCCGATGGCCGAGCGTTACGGCATTACCGCCGTGAGCTGGCGGATTTCGGGGAGCAAGCCCAACCAGTCGGTGGGCGATCCGGCGGCGATGGTTTAATAGCTCGCTTGCAACCGGTAGAAGAAACTGCAGGAGCGGACGTGCCCGCTCCTGCAGGGTACGCTGATACTCATAGTGTCAGGCGCCAGACTCAGGGTCGCTGGCCGGGACGCCGGGCCGGTTTTCCTCATCATCAGTCACATTGGGGTCGGTATCCGGGTCGTCTGCCCGATCATTGCGTCGATCCGGCTCCAGCTCCGGCCAGTCATCTTCAACATTGCCGCCACCCATTCGCAGTAGGGAATCCATGGTGCAGTCCTCGTTCATGATCCTCATGAATTGAGATCGACAGGTGCACGCCAGAGGTCCACTGAGCATTGGCAGTCGCTGACCAACGGTTTCAAATGCCTGAATACTTCACGGCAGCCACGTAGGTGCATTGATCCCAAGTGCCTTGAGCTGCTACCGGCCTCTTCGCGGGTGAACCCGCTCCTACGAGGGCGCTGCGCAGTACCGGGCAAAGGCGGCTTGCCCGGGAAGAGGCCGGTAGCTTCAACCCATCATTCTGGCTTTTTCAGCACCAAGGTCAGGATGTCATAGCTGGCCACCAGTTCACCCAGCTGATTGGTTACCTCCACATCCCATGCCACCACCCCCTGCGGCTGCCCCAGCGGGCTGGTCTTGCCCTGGTCGATCTTGCGCTTGCAGGTCAGGCGCGCCTGGATGGTATCGCCAATGCCCACCGGGTTGATGAAGCGCAGGGTGTCCAGCCCATAGTTGGCCAGCACCGGGCCGGCACCGGGCGACACGAACAGCCCGGCCGCTGCCGACAGTACGAAGTAACCGTGGGCAATGCGTTTACCGAACTGCGACGCCTTGGCGGCGATTTCGTCGAAGTGCATATAGAAATGGTCGCCGGAGAGGCAGCCGAAATTGACCAGGTCAGCTTCCGTCACGGTGCGGCGATGGGTGAGCAGCGACTCGCCGATACGCAACTGCTCGAAGTAGCGACGGAACGGGTGCACTTCGGTTTCGATCACTTCGCCGCCGCGCACGTACTCGCCGGTGACCGCCGTGAGCATGCTCGGCGAGCCTTGTACTGCCGCGCGCTGCAGGTAGTGCTTGACCGCACGCAGGCCACCCAGCTCTTCACCACCACCGGCGCGGCCCGGGCCACCGTGCTTGAGCTGCGGCAGTGGCGAGCCGTGACCGGTGGACTCTTTGGCGGCCTGGCTATCGAGCACCAGCAGTCGGCCATGCCAGGCAGCAGCCACCGGGATAGCCTTGGCGGCCACGCTGCGGTCGGCGGTGACCAGGGTCGCCACCAGGCTGCCTTTGCCACGGGCAGCCAGTGCCAAGGCCTCGTCGAGGTCGTCATAGGCCATCAGCGTACTGACCGGGCCGAACGCTTCGATGTCGTGGGCGCCGCCCTCGGCATGCGGGTCGCGGGCCTGCAACAAGGTTGGCGCAAAGAACGCGCCTTCAGCCACGCCTTCGCCACGCGGGGCAAAGCCATCGCTGGCGCCAAACAGTTGATCACAACTCTGCAGCAGGCTGCGCACCCGCTCGCCAACGTCGCGCTGTTGGTCATGGGAGGCCAGGGCCCCCATGCGCACACCTTCCAGCGACGGGTCGCCAACCACGACCTTGCTCAGGCGCTCGCGCAGGCGGGTGGCAACGGCATCCAGGTGCCTGGCCGGAACGATCGCCCGGCGGATGGCGGTGCATTTCTGCCCGGCTTTAGTGGTCATTTCACGCACCACTTCCTTGATGTACAGGTCGAACTCTTCGCTGTCCGGTGTCACGTCCGGGCCGAGGATGGCGCAGTTGAGCGAGTCGGCCTCGGCAGTGAACGGCACCGAGTTGCGAATCAGGTTGGGCGTCACGCGCAATTTGGCAGCGGTATCGGCAGAACCAGTGAAAGTCACCACGTCCTGGCCTTGCAGGCGGTCGAGCAGGTCGCCGGTGCTGCCTATCACAAGCTGCAGGCTGCCTTCGGGCAGCAGGCCTGAGGCATTCATCAGGCGCACCACGGCCTCGGTCAAATAGCTGGTCGAGGTCGCCGGCTTGACGATGCAGGGCATACCGGCAAGGAACGTCGGGGCAAACTTTTCCAGCATGCCCCAGATGGGGAAGTTGAACGCGTTGATATGCACCGCAACGCCTGCCCGTGGCACCAGGATGTGACTGCCGGCGAAATGGCCTTGTTTGCCCAACGGTATGGCTGGGCCTTCGTGCACCAGGTTACCCGACGGCAGCTCGCGGCTGCCGATGCCGGCATAGGAGAACAGCGTGGCGTTGCCGCCTTCGATGTCGATCCAGCTGTCAGCCCGGGTGGCGCCGCTGTGGTGCGACAGGGCGTAGAGCTGCTCCTTGCGTTCGGCCAGGTACAGGGCCAGGGCTTTGAGGCGTTGGGCACGCTGTTGGAAATCCATGCCCATCAGCGAGGCAAGGCCACGTGCACGCGCGTAGTCCACAGCTTCGGCGAAGTCTGGGCGCTCTTCATGGCTGTAGGCCAGTACGTGGCCGTCGAGGGCGCTGCGCAGGGCCTGGGCGCCGTGCTGGCCGAGCCAACGGCCGGCGATGAAACTTTGCAGAGTAGGGGCGGCAGACATGCTGTTCTCCGTGCTGTTCAAAAAGAGGGGGGCGCTGTTACCACAGCGCCAGGGTGTAGCCGATGATCAGGCGGTTTTCGTCCACGGCGTTGGTCAGGCCGTTGCCGGAGCGGAAGGTGACATTGCGCCAGCGCAGGCTGACGTCTTTAAGCGGGCCGCTCTGAATGACATAAGCGATGTCGGTGTCGCGCTCGCGCTCGCGGCCATTGGTCACGGTGGCAGTTTCGGCGTGGCGACCGTCGGTGTAGCGGGTCATGAAACTCAGGCCGGGAATGCCCATGGCAACGAAGTCGTAGTCGTAGCGTACTTGCCAAGAGTCCAGCCCGGCGCGGGTGAAGGTGTTGTAGGTGACCAGGTTGACGGTGAACGGGTCGCCGCCGTTGACGAACGGGAAGGCGCTGTCACCGGACATCTGCTGCCAGGTGGCGGTGAACTTGTGCGCCCGCACGCCCAGGGTAAACATGGCGTTGAAGTTACGGTTGTCGATGTTGCCGGCACGCTCGGCACCGTCGTTGCGGCTGTCGAAGTAGCGCAGGTCACTGCGCAGGCTCACACCTTCTGCCAGTGGGCGGGTGTCGATCAGCCCGACGAATTGCTGACGGTAGATGTCCTGGAGCTTGGCGTAGTAATAGCTGACCGTGGTTTGCGGCGTGATGGCGTAGCTGCCACCACCAAAGTCCAGGTGGTCACTGCTGGCTGCGCCATAGCCGATATCATCGCGGCCAGAGGAATCGCGTAGATTGGCCTTGGTCAGGCGCCCGGCATTGAAGGTGAGGCCATCAAGGTCCTGACTGGTGAGCAGCCCCCCCTGGAAGGTGGATGCCAGCAGGCGGGTGTCGTTGTACACCACCACCGGCAGGATCGGCTGCAAGGTGCCCAGGCGCAAGGTGCTCTTGGACACACGAACCTTGCCGGTCAGGCCCAGCTCACTGTAGTCGTCGACCGGTTCGTGGCTGTTCGGGCCAAAAGGCAGCAGGCCGGTGTTGCGACGGTCGCGGCTGGAGTCGAGCTTGATGCCCAACTGCCCCAGCGCGTCCACGCCAAAGCCGACCGGGCCCTCGGTGAAACCCGATTCCAGCTTGGCGGTAAAGCCCTGGCCCCATTCCTCGGCCTTGGCCTGCGGGGCGTTGCTTTGGCGGAAGTCGCGGTTGAGGTAGTGGTTGCGCAGCTCCAGGCGAGCATGGCTGTCGCCGATGAAGTCGGCCAGCGCGGGCATGGGCAGGGCGAGGGTGGCCAGCCAGGCGGCTGACAGGAAGTGTGTGCGGTTCATTGTTGTTGTTTTACCCGACATGTCTGTTCGTCCTTGAAGTCAGTGTTTGCTGGCGCCAGCCGCACCGATACCGGTCATGGAGCGGATGAACTGGCCCAGGTAGCGGCCACGCTCTTCAACGGCACGTTCGGAGCTGTCGGTAACCGAGAACACCCAGGCACTGAGGAAGGCCAGGCTCATGGAGAACAGTGCCGGGTTGCTGTAGGGGAACAGCGCCGTTTCGTTGTGCAGCACGTTGACCCACACCGCCGGGCCCAGCACCACCAACAGCACCGCCGAGACCAGCCCGGCCATGCTGCCGCACACCGCGCCGCGGGTGGTCAGGCCTTTCCAGAACATCGAAAGGAGCAGCACCGGGAAGTTGACCGAAGCGGCCACCGCCAGCACCAGGCCGGACAGGAAGGCAATGTTCTGCGACTCGAACATCAGGCCCAGGATCACTGCCAGCAGGCCTATGACCAGCGTGGCGATGCGCGACACGCGCATTTCCTCTTGCTCGGTGGCCTTGCCTTTGCGCATCACGCAGGCATACAGGTCGTGGGACACTGCCGAAGCCCCGGACAGCGCCAGGCCGGCAACCACCGCCAGAATGGTGGCGAAGGCCACGGCAGAGATGAAGCCGAGGAACAGGTTGCCACCCACGGCCTGGGCCAGGTGCACGGCGACCATGTTGCCACCACCGATGATTGCGCCGGAGGCGTCGCGGTAGGACGGCTCGGTGCCGACCATGACGATGGCGCCAAAGCCGACAATGATCAGCAGCAGGTAGAAGTAACCAATGAAACCGGTGGCATAGAACACGCTCTTGCGTGCTTCCTTGGCATCACTGACAGTGAAGAAGCGCATCAGGATATGCGGCAGGCCAGCGGTGCCGAACATCATGCCCAAACCGAGGGAAATGGCGTCCACCGGGTTGGACAACAAGCCGCCTGGGGCCATGATCGCCTGGCCCTTGGCATGCACGGCCACGGCGCTGGCAAACATGGCCTCGGTGCTGAAGCCGAAGTGCTTGAGCACCATGAAAGCCATGAAACTGGTGCCCGACAGCAGCATTACCGCCTTGATGATCTGCACCCAGGTGGTGGCGAGCATGCCACCGAAGGTGACATAGGCAACCATCAGCACGCCGACCAGCATCACGGCGTACAGGTAGCTGATGCCGAACAGCAACTCGATCAGCTTGCCGGCACCGACCATTTGCGCCACCAGGTACATCAGCGCCACCACCAGGGTGCCGAAAGCCGAGGTCAAGCGCACCGGGGTTTGCGCCAGCCGGTAGCTGACCACGTCGGCGAAGGTGTACTTGCCCAGGTTGCGCAGCCGCTCGGCAATCAGGAACAGGATGATCGGCCAGCCTGCCAGGACACCGAGGGCATACAACAGGCCGTCGTAGCCGTTCATGAACATCATCGCGGAAATGCCCAGGAACGAAGCAGCACTGATCATGTCCCCAGCGATCGCCAGGCCGTTCTGCATGCCGGTCAGGCCCCCGCCGGCGGTGTAGAAGTCGCTGGCCGAGCGGGTCCGCAGGGCAGCCCAGCGGGTGACCAGCAGGGTGAAGCAGACAAACACCATGAACATCGAAATGGCTGTCCAGTTCATTGTGCGCACTCCTGCTTGACCTTGTCGTTGAGCGGGTCGAGCACGTTGTTGGCGCGGTGCACATAGATGCCGGTCAGGGCAAAGGACAGCAGCACCATCAGCACGCCCACCAGCATGCCGACAGTGGTTACGCCGCCGCTGAGGGACTGGCCGAGGGTGCTGGGCGAGAACGCGACCAGCAGGACGAAGCCGTAGTAGACCACCAGCATGGCCAGGGTCAGGCTGCCGTTCAGGCGGCGTTTGCGCCGCACCAGGTGCTGGAAGTCGGGGTGGTTGGCGATGCTTTCTATGCGTTCGGGTGTCATAGGTTGCGATCTCTGGGTGTTGTAATTGTTTTGTTGAGGTCACGCGGGGTATTGCGTTGCTGCTTAGGCCCTTCGCAGGCAGGAGGCTGCCATAGGGTCTTGCGCAGCCCCTGTAGGAGCGGGTTTACCCGCGAAGCAGTCGACTCGGTCTACAGCTGGTCGAAGTCAAGCACCACCTTGTCGCTCACCGGGTAGGTCTGGCACGACAGCACATACCCGGCCGCCACTTCGTAATCTTCGAGGGCATGGTTGCTGTCCATTTCCACTTCGCCCTCGATCACCCGGCACTTGCAGGTGGAGCACACGCCGGCCTTGCACGAGTAGGGCAGCTCGGCGCCGATGGCGTTGCCGGCGTCCAGTACGTTCTGGGTGTTGCGCGGCAGGTCGAAGCTCAGTGCCCGGCCGTCGCTGATTACGGTGATATGGCTAAGCGCCGAATCCACCTGGTGTGCCGCCTCACGGGCTTCGCGGCGGGCCTCGCTGCCGGCGGCGGCGAACAGCTCGAAGTGAATGCGTTCCTTGGCCATACCGTTGGCCTGCAGGCTGTCACGCACGGTTTCGGTCATCGCCTGCGGGCCGCAGATGAATGCCGCGTCCAGGCCGGGAACATCCAGCCAGCGCGAAAACAGTTGGCCGCATTTGTCAGCGTCGATGCGGCCGTTGTACAGGTCGACGTCCTGCTGTTCGCGGCTGAACACGAAAATCAGGTTCAAGCGGTCGAGGTAACGGTTTTTCAGGTCTTCGAGCTTGTCGCGGAACAGCGCCCCCGAACTGGAGCGGTTGCCGTACAGCAAGGTGAAACGGCTGTGCGGCTCGCTGGCCAGCGTGGTGGCGATGATCGACAGTATCGGGGTGATGCCGCTGCCGGCGGCCACCCCCAGATAGTTGCCCTGGCGAGCCGGGTCCAGAGGCACGAAGAAGCTCCCCGATGGCGGCATCACTTCCAGCTGCTGGCCGGCCTTGAGCACTTCATTGGCAAATGCCGAGAAGCGCCCGCCCGGCACGCGCTTGACGGCCACGCGCAGCTCGCCGTCCTGCACGGCGCTGCAGATGGAGTAGGAGCGGCGGACTTCTTCGTTGTCCAGCTGGGTACGCATGACCAGGTACTGGCCCTGAGTGAAGCGGAACTGGTCCTGCAGGTGCTCGGGCACATCGAAGGCAATCGATACCGCATCACGGGTCTCATTGCGCACTTGCTTGATGGTCAGGCTGTGAAACTGGCTCATGGTGGTCTCCACGGCTCAAATGCATTTGAAATAGTCGAATGGCTCCAGGCACTCGCGGCAGCGGTACAGCGCCTTGCAGGCCGTGGAGCCGAACTGGCTGAGCAATTCGGTATGGGCGCTGCCGCATTGCGGGCAGCACACCTGGGGGGCTCCGCCGAGCAGGCTGCGCTTGCTGGCGCTGCCTTGCGGCGGCGCAATGCCATAAGCGCGCAGGCGCTCGCGGCCCAGTTCGGTGATCCAGTCGGTGCTCCAGGCCGGGGTCAGCCGGCGCTCCAGGTCTGGCGCGGTGAAACCGGCGTGTTCCAGCGCCTGGCGTATATCCCCTTCGATGACTTCGGTGGCCGGGCAGCCAGAGTAGGTCGGGGTAACCACCAGGTGCAGGTGGCCGGCGCGCCAATCGACATCGCGCACGATCCCCAGGTCGACCACGCTGACTACCGGCACTTCAGGGTCCATGACCTGGCCCAATACCGCCCAGGCCCGGGCCAGGTCGTCACCTTGCTGTGCCCGCGCGCCGCGGTCACCGGCAATCAGTTCACCAGGTTGCATCGGGGTAGGCCCTTGGCAGGAACTGCATTTCGGCCAGCAGCAGGCCCAGATGCTCGGTGTGCAGGCCTTTGCGGCCGTCCAGGTAGAAGTGGCTCGCGGCCTTGGGCAGCGGCAGTTCGACCGAAGCAAACGTCGCGGCGACCTGCTTCAGCCAGGTGGCGCCGACGGTCGCTGGGTCGGCGGCAATACCGCATTCGGCCAAACGCACTTCGTTGTCGCTGCCAGCGGCGAGTTCGACGGTGAAGCGCCACAGTGCCGGGATAGCGGCCAGCATGCGCTGGCGGCTGGCATCGGTACCACCACCCAGACGTTGTACCCACTCGCTGGACCGGCGCAGGTGGTAGGTGACTTCCTTCAGGGCCTTGGCGGCAATACCGGCGATTCGCGCATCGCTGGACTCGACCAGCCCCCGCAGCACGGCGAAGTGCCAGGCGTCGTAGAGGAACTGTTTGGTCATGGTCACGGCAAAATCACCGTTGGGCTGCTCGACCAGCAACAGGTTGCGGTAGGCGCGCTCGTCACGGCGGAACGCCAGGGCATCGGCATCCCGGCCATCGTCGAGCAGCTCGGCGGCATACTCCAACCAGTTGCGGGCCTGGCCGACCAGATCGAGGCCGACGTTCATCAGGGCCAGCTCTTCCTCGATGGCCGGGGCGCGGCCACACCACTCACAGAGGCGCTGGCCCTGGACCAGGGCGCTGTCACCGAGCAACAGCAGGTAGGGGATAAGGGCTTCTTTATGCATGGCCCACCTCACATGTGTCCGACTTCGTCGGGCAGTTCGTAGAAGCTGGCATGGCGATAGACCTTGTCGTCCGAAGGGGCGAACAGCGGGTCTTTCTCGTCGGGAGAGGAGGCGGTGATCAGCGCCGAAGGCACCACCCACAGGCTCACACCTTCGCTACGGCGGGTGTAGAGCTCGCGGGCATTCTCGATGGCCATGGCGGCATCGGCGGCGTGCACGCTGCCGACATGCTTGTGGTTAAGGCCGTGCTTGCTGCGCACGAACACTTCGTAGAGGGTCCAGACAGACATTTTCGATCTCCGCATCAATCGCCGCTCAGGCGGCGTTCTTGTTCTGTTGCTTGCGCGCATAGGCCACGGCAGCCTCGCGTACCCAGGCGCCGTCCTCGATGGCCTTGCGCCGGGTGGCGACACGTTCCAGGTTGCACGGGCCATTGCCCTTGATCACTTCGTAGAACTCGTCCCACTGGATTTCGCCGAAGTCGTAGTGGCCGCGCTCGGCGTTCCACTTCAGCTCAGGGTCAGGCGCAGTGCAGCCAAGCAGTTCCAGCTGCGGCACGGTCTGGTCGATGAAGCGCTGGCGCAGTTCGTCGTTGGTCTGGCGCTTGATCTTCCAGGCCATCGACTGGGCGCTGTTGGGCGAGTGTTCATCGCTCGGGCCGAACATCATCAGCGCCGGCCACCACAGGCGGTTGATGGCGTCCTGAACCATGTCGCGCTGGGCTTGGGTGCCCTGGCGCATCATGGTCAGGAGCATTTCGTAGCCCTGGCGCTGGTGGAAGCTCTCTTCCTTGCAGATCCGGATCATCGCGCGGGAGTAGGGGCCGTAAGAGGTGCGCTGCAGTACCACCTGGTTGACGATGGCGGCGCCGTCCACCAGCCAGCCCACAGCGCCCATGTCGGCCCAGCTGAGGGTGGGGTAGTTGAAGATGCTCGAGTACTTGGCCTTGCCGCTGTGCAGTTTGGCGATTTCTTCGTCGCGGTCCGCCCCCAGGGTTTCCATGGCGCTGTACAGGTACAGGCCATGGCCGGCTTCGTCCTGAATCTTGGCCATCAGCTGCAGTTTGCGCTTGAGGCTGGGAGCACGGGTGACCCAGTTGCCTTCGGGCAGCATGCCGACGATTTCAGAGTGGGCGTGCTGGGAGATCTGCCGGATCAGGGTCTGGCGGTAGGCCTCGGGCATCCAGTTCTTGGCTTCGATCTTGATTTCGGCGTCGATCTTTTCCTGGAAGTTGCGTTCTTCGGGGGACATCTCTTCCAGCGACTTGATGCGCTTGACTCCGGTTTCCACTAGCTGTGCGTACATGTGCTGCGACTCCTGCTAAGGCATGAGTCATTTGTAAGCGATACAAAACATAACGTCAAACACATTTATGTGTATCAAGTAAGATTTGTGTATCACGTTGACAGGCAAGAGGGCTGTCGGGCAGCAGCGTGTGCCCGGCAGCACGCAGGCAAAAAAAGGCCCCGGACAATGCCGGGGCCGAAATGGCAGCCGAATGGGTCAGCTGGCCAACCGTTTGTCGAACACGTGGCACGCCTTGCCTTCGGAGCGCTTGAGCGTGCCGCAGGGCTGCAGGTGCACGTGGGTGCTGATACCGATGTAAGTCTTGATCTGTTTGCTCAACTCCCCGACAACCAACTTGCGCTGGCCTTCGTCAAGGTGCTGGCACTCTGCACGCAGCTCCACGTGCACCTGGACACTGTCCAGATTTCCATTGCGATACAGATGAATCTCATAAAGCTCAGAAAGCTGTTTTATTTTTAGCACCTGCTCCTCGATCTGAGTCGGGAACACATTGACCCCGCGAATGATCAGCATGTCGTCACTGCGACCGGTGATCTTGCCGATCCGCCGCATTGGCCGAGCGGTGCCGGGCAGCAGCCGGGTGAGGTCGCGGGTGCGGTAGCGCACCATCGGCAATGCCTCTTTGCTCAGCGAGGTAAATACCAGTTCGCCCAATTGGCCATCCGGCAGTACCTCGCCGGTGGCAGGGTCGATGATCTCGGGATAGAAGTGGTCTTCCCAGATGGTCGGGCCGTCCTTGGTCTCGATGCACTCCATTGCCACCCCGGGCCCCATGATTTCCGAGAGGCCATAGATATCGAGGGCATCGATACCCAGGCGCTGCTCGATCGAGCGGCGCAGCTCGTCGGTCCACGGCTCGGCACCAAAAATGCCCAGGCGCAGCTTGAGGTCGTGCGGGTCGATGCCCTGACGCTCGATTTCATCAGCCAGGTTGAGCATGTAGGACGGGGTGACCATGATGATGTCGGGCTGGAAGTCGCGAATCAGTTGCACCTGCTTTTCGGTCTGGCCACCGGACATGGGGATCACGGTGCAGCCCAGGCGTTCTGCACCGTAGTGCGCGCCGAGCCCACCGGTGAACAGTCCGTAGCCGTAGGACACATGCACCTTGTCACCTTTGCGCCCGCCGGCCGCACGAATCGAACGGGCAACCACATTGGCCCAGGTGTCGATATCGTTCTGGGTGTAGCCGACCACCGTCGGCTTGCCGGTGGTGCCACTGGAGGCATGCAGGCGCACCACTTCTTCCTGGGGCACGGCAAACATGCCGTAGGGGTAGTTGTCGCGCAGGTCGTTCTTGCCGGTGAAGGGGAACTTCGCCAGGTCCTCCAGGCACTTGAGGTCATCAGGGTGGATGCCGTACTCGGCAAAGCGCTGGCGGTACAACGGCACATTGTCGTAGGCGTGCTTCAGGCTCCAGCGCAGACGCTCCAGCTGGTGCTGGCGCAGGCCATCGACGCTGGCGGTTTCCATCGGGTCCAGCAGGGCACGATCGGCATCATGGTACATGTTCATGGCTTCACTCGAATTGTTCTTGTACGCCGCGCGGCAGCGGTTGCAGGCCACGCGGTGAGTGTCATGGAGGCAGCATATACGGCTGCGTTCAGTTCGGTAACAAGCGCAGGGCCTGAACCGCTCAGAGGCGCTCGATGATCATGGCAATGCCTTGGCCTACGCCGATGCACATGGTGCACAGGGCGTAGCGGCCGGCCGTTTCTTCAAGCTCGTGCAAGGCAGTGGTCACCAATCGAGCACCGCTCATGCCCAGTGGATGGCCCAGGGCGATGGCGCCGCCGTTGCGGTTGACTCGTGGGTCGTCGTCGGCCAGGCCCAGCTCGCGCAACACGGCCAGCCCTTGGGCGGCAAAGGCTTCATTGAGTTCGATGACATCCATGTCAGCCAGTGCCAGGCCGCTGAGCGCCAGCACCTTGCGGGTCGCAGGCACCGGACCGATGCCCATCAGCCTGGGTTCGACCCCGGCCACAGCCATGCCGACGATGCGCCCGCGCGCTTTCAGGCCATGGCGGCGGGCCGCGGCGCTGCTGGCCAGCAGCAGGGCGCACGCGCCGTCATTCACGCCGGAGGCATTACCCGCCGTTACGCTGCCGCCTTCACGAAACGGCGTGCCGAGCCGAGCCAACTGCTCCAGGGTCGTGTCGCCGCGCGGGTGCTCGTCATGCTCGACCACTTTGGCAGGGCCTTTGCGTTGCGGGATTTCGACCGGCACGATTTCCCTCGCCAGGCGGCCGCGGGCCTGAGCTGCTGCGGCCTTGTGCTGGCTGCGCAGGGCAAAGGCATCCTGGTCGGCGCGCGAGATGCCGAACTGCTCTGCCACGTTTTCGGCCGTTTCCGGCATCGAATCGATGCCGTAGGCAGTCTTCATCAGCGGGTTGACGAAACGCCAGCCGATCGTGGTGTCGAACAGTTCGGCCGCACGCCCGAATGCCTGTTCCGACTTACCCATCACAAACGGCGCACGCGACATGGATTCCACACCGCCGGCCAGCATGAGCCCTGCTTCACCACAGCGCAGGGCACGTGCCGCATTGCCGATGGCATCCAGGCCGGAACCGCACAGGCGGTTGATCGTGGTCCCTGGAACTTCGACTGGCAGCCCGGCCAGCAGGCTCGCCATGTGAGCCACGTTGCGGTTGTCCTCGCCGGCCTGGTTGGCACAGCCGAAGATGACGTCATCAATGGCTTTCCAGTCCAGTTCGGGGTGGCGCTGGATCAAGGCTTTGAGCGGGATGGCCGCCAGGTCGTCGGCGCGCACACTGCTCAGGGCCCCGGCATAGCGGGCAATGGGGGTGCGTACGGCGTCGATGATCAAGGCATCGGCGTGGGTCGGTTCATTCATCTTGCGTCTCCTGCGCCAGCACGGTGCCGCGCACTTTGTAGGATTTGCCATGGAACATCGCCACCAGGTCACCGCGCTGGTTGTCGATGCGCACGTCGTACAGGCCGGTGCGGCCTTTGCGGCTGACTTCGCTGGCGTGGGCGGTGAGCACGTCATCGCGCAGCGCCGGGGCCAGGTAGTCGATGCTGCAGCCCAGCGCCACCGTGGCCTGGTCGTAGCTGTTGCAGGCGAAGGCAAACGCCGAATCGGCCAACGCGAACAGGAAACCGCCATGGCAGGTGCCATGCCCCTGGATCATGTCGGCACGCACCGGCATGCGCAGGCTGGCCCGACCTGGGCCGGCATCCAGCAGGCTGATACCCAGGCCCTGGGTGGCTTGGTCGCGGGCGTACATGGCGTCGGCACAGGCTTGTGCCAGTTGCTCTTCAGTCATGTAGGGTGCCTCCTTTGGCTTCACAGCGGCGTAACAACAGGGAAGGGCGGTAGCGGCTCTCGCCATAGCTGCGCTGCAGGTTGTCGAGCACGGCCAGGGTGTGGGCAAGGCCGATGTCTGCGGCCCAGGCCAGCGGGCCGCGGGGGTAATTGACGCCGGCGCGCATGGCCAGGTCGATGTCGGCGGCGCTGCCGACGCCCTGAAGCACCGCATCGGCAGCCTCGTTGGCGAGCATTGCCACGGTGCGCAGCACCACCAGGCCGGGCAGGTCGGCGATGCCGGTCACTTTCAAGCCTGCGCGCTGCAGCAGGGCTACAGCCTGGTCACGGGCGCTGTCGCTGGTATCCGCTGACCAGCTGATGGCTAGGCGCGTGGCGCTGCTGTAGTCCAGCGCCAGGTCGAGCAGCACAAGGTTGCGCAGGCCGTCTTCGCGGGCGCGCTGGCTCGCCAGGCGGCCATCGGACAGGGCCAGGGTGGCATCGCCCACCTGAATCAGGCCACTACCGGCGCGTTGGGTCACGGCAATACCGCTTTGGCGCAGGCGCTCGACCAGCGGCTGCATCACCCCCAGGTTGCCCTCGACAACGCAGGCCTCTGCGCCGGCGGAGCTGTGCAGTTCGGCCGGCTGCGGGCGCTCGACGCCTTCGGCATAGCGATAGAAGCCTTGGCCGGTCTTACGACCCAGGCGACCGGCGTCCACCAGTTCCTTCTGCACCAGCGAAGGCTGGAAACGGAAATCGCCATAGAAAGCATCGAATACGGAACAGGTGACCGCGTAATTGACGTCATGGCCAATCAGGTCGGTCAGCTCGAACGCCCCCATGCGGAAGCCACCCGCGTCACGCATCAGCGCATCCAGGCTGGCGCAATCGGCGGCACCTTCCTGCATCAGGCGCAGGCTTTCGGCATAGAACGGCCGCGCTACCCGGTTGACGATGAAACCGGGTGTAGAGCGCGCATGGACCGGCTGCTTGCCCCAGGCCTGGGCAGTGGCGTAGATGCGTGCGGCAACTGTCGGGTCGGTTGCCAGGCCCGACACCACCTCGACCAGCGCCATCAGCGGTGCCGGGTTGAAGAAATGCATACCGACCACGTGCTGCGGGCGTTCAAGGCCAGCCGCAAGGCTGGTGATGGACAGTGACGAAGTATTGCTGGCAAGGATACAGTCGACTGCGCAAAGGGTTTCGAGCTGACTGAACAGCGCCTGCTTCACCTGCAGGTTTTCGACGATGGCTTCAATCACCAGGCCGGCATCTGCCAAGGCCTCGAGTGTCTCGACCGGGAACAGGCGGGCATTGATCACTTCGCGTTCAGCGGCCAGCAACTTTCCTTTTTCAACCAGCCGGGCCAGTTGGCGATCGATACCCTCCACTGCCTGGGCGGCAGCACCCGGGCGGTTATCGTAGAGCTTGACGGGGTGGCCGGCCTGGGCCGCGACCTGGGCAATACCGGCGCCCATGGCGCCGGCACCGATCACTGCCACCTGCGCATTGCTTGCGAGTGCGCCCATGTTCAGCGCCCCTTGAAGGCTGGCGAGCGTTTGTTCATGAAGGCGCTCACGCCTTCGCGGTAGTCCTCGCTGCGCCCGGCCAGGCGCTGCAGGTCGCGCTCCAGCTCCAGCTGCTCCTCAAAACCGTTGTCGAAACTGGCATTGAGGCTGCGCTTGATCAGTGCCAGGCCGTAGGTAGGCTGGGCAGCGAGCTGGCGGGCGAGGGTGAGGGCTTCGTCACGCAGCGCGGCATCATCCACCACGCGATGGATCAGCCCCCATTGCTCGGCCTGTTCGGCGCCAAGGCGCTCGCCCAGCATGGCCAGCGCCTTGGCCCGGGCCATGCCGACCAAGCGCGGCAGCAGCCAGGTACCGCCGGAATCCGGCACCAGGCCGATCTTGCAGAAGGCCTGGATGAAGCTGGCCGAGCGGGCGGCCAGCACCAGGTCGCAGGCCAAGGGAATGTTGGCACCGGCTCCGGCAGCCACGCCGTTGACCGCGCAGATCACCGGCAATGGCAGGTCGCGCAGGGTGCGCACCAGCGGGTTGTAGAACTTGTCGATCGACTGGCCCAGGTCTGGCATCTCGGCGCCTGGGGCAACGTTGCGGTCGGACAGGTCCTGGCCGGCGCAGAAGCCGCGGCCTTCAGCCGTCAGCAGCAGCACCCGTGCTTCACTGCTCTGACGCACTTGCTTGAGCGCTTCGCGCACCTCCAGGTGCATGGCCGTATTGAAGCTGTTCAGCTGCTCGGGGCGGTTCAACGAAAGGAGGGCGACGCCGTCCTCGATGGAAAACAGGATGTGCTGGAAAGTCATGACAGGCTCGCTCCGTCAGTCGAGAGAATGAAGTTCAGCGCCCCTGGAAACGGGCCTGGCGCTTTTCCTGGAAGGCGCGGATGCCTTCATCGCGGTCGGCGGTGCCAGCCAGCAGAGTGAACGCATGGCGCTCGAAGCGCAGACCGCTGGCCAGGTCGGTATCACCGGCCTTCAGTAGCGCCTCCTTGGCCAGGCGCACGGCCAGCGGCGCTTTGGCGGCGATGCTGCGGGCAACCTGCATGGCGCGTTCTACGGTGAGTTCGGGCTGGGTAATTTCGCTGACCAGGCCGGCCTGCTGGGCGCGGTGGGCAGTGATGGGCTCCCCCGTCAGCACCATCTGCATGGCCAACGGCTTACCGACGGCGCGCAACAGGCGCTGGGTGCCGCCAGCACCGGGGATGATGCCCAGGTTGATTTCCGGCTGGCCGAAACGGGCGTCGGTACTGGCGATGAGGATGTCGGCGCACATTGCCAGTTCGCAGCCGCCACCCAGGGCATAGCCGTTGACTGCGGCAATCAGCGGCTTGGCGAATGCAGCGATGCTTTGCCAATGCGCTACGCGGGGGTCATTAAGGATGCCGACCAGGTCGCGATCGGCCATCTCGCCAATGTCGGCGCCTGCGGCGAAAGCCCTGGCACTGCCCGTAATCACTACAGTTCGGACACGCTCGTCGTCCCCGGCAGCCTGCAACGCAGCAGCCAGTTGTGCCAGTAACTCGGTGCTCAGGGCGTTCAAGGCCTCGGGCCGTTGCAGGGTAATGAGCTGAACGCCGTGTTCGGGCGCCTGCACATCGATATATCGCGGCATCTCGGGTTCCTCTGGCTGCACGCACGGCACATCGCGGGGCCGGCATTTCTTGGAATTGTTTGCAGGGGCGTAATGCGGGATCACGACCAGGTGAGGCCAGTATATGCTCTAAATGATACATATATGCAACATCAAAAATACGTTTCCGTATCTCTTTGTGTGTTATCCGGCGATCACCGCTCCGCCGCAATATCTGCAGATGAATCGTTTTTCCTATGGATTTACGGGTATTTTCAGCTGATTTTTGTCTGGCAGCATTAGATCAACACAAGTGATACACGATTGACGATCAAACAGCTTCTGATACAAGATCGACTGACATTTCAAATCATTTCAGGAGTGATGCGATGCCTTGCTATCGACTGGACGGCCTGACGCCCGTGGTTCACCCGACAGCCTACGTACACCCCAGCGCAGTCCTGATCGGCGACGTCATCGTCGGCCCCCGCTGCTACATTGGCCCACTGGCATCGCTCAGGGGCGATTTCGGCCGCATCGTGCTGGAGGAGGGCGCCAACTTGCAGGACACCTGCGTGATGCATGGTTTCCCGGGGGGCGATACCGTAGTGGAGCGTAACGGGCACGTCGGCCATGGCGCGGTGCTGCACGGCTGTCGCGTGGGCGAAGATTCATTGATCGGCATGAACGCCGTGGTGATGGATGGCGCCCATGTCGCACCACGCTGCATCGTCGCGGCCACCGCCTTCGTCAAAGCTGGCTTCGAATGCGCGGCGCAGAGCCTGGTGATGGGGTCACCAGCCCAGGTCAAACGCCCACTGAGCGAGCAGGAACTGGCCTGGAAACAGCGCGGGACGGCGGAGTACCAGCACCTGGCGCGGCGCTGCATGAACAGCATGGTCGAATGCCCGCCGCTGGCCGAGGCAGAGCCGGGGCGCCCGCGCATGGAAGACACTGGGGTCAGGCCCAAGGGCCAGGCGAGCGCATGAGCCTGGCAGTGACACGCAATGGCCAGGCGGCCCGCCGCACAGGTATAGTCGGTGCTTTATCCGCGCACAGTTCGCCCATGAGCAATCTCGCCCCACTGAACCACTTGATTACCCGCTTTCAGGAGCAGACGCCAATCCGCGCCAGTTCCCTGATCATCACGTTGTACGGCGATGCCATCGAGCCGCACGGCGGTACAGTCTGGCTCGGTAGCCTGATCAACCTGCTGGAGCCGATCGGCATCAATGAACGGTTGATCCGCACGTCGATCTTTCGCCTGACCAAAGAGGGTTGGCTCACTGCAGAAAAGGTGGGGCGACGCAGTTATTACAGCCTGACCGGCACTGGCCGTCGGCGTTTCGAAAAAGCCTTCAAGCGCGTCTATAGCCCGAGCCAGCCGGCCTGGGACGGGGCCTGGACGCTGGTGTTGCTGTCGCAACTCGAGACGGGTAAACGTAAGGCAGTGCGTGAAGAACTGGAGTGGCAGGGGTTTGGCGTCATGGCACCGAACCTGCTGGGCTGCCCACGGGCAGATCGTGCCGACCTGGCGGCCACGTTGCGTGATCTTGAAGCCAGCGACGACAGCATCGTCTTCGAAACCCACACCCAAGAGGTACTCGCGTCCAAGGCCATGCGCGCCCAGGTGCGGGAAAGCTGGCGTATCGACGAACTGGGGCAGCAATACAGCGAGTTCATCCAGCTGTTCAGGCCGCTGTGGCAAGGTTTGAAAGAGCAGCCGTTGCTCGATGCTCAAGATTGCTTCCTGGCACGCACGCTGCTGATTCACGAGTACCGCCGCCTGCTGCTGCGCGACCCGCAACTACCCGACGAGCTACTGCCAGGGGACTGGGAGGGAAGGGCCGCGCGACAGTTGTGCCGCAACCTCTATCGACTGGTGTTTGCCAAGGCCGAAGAATGGTTGAATGCAGCGCTGGAGACAGCAGATGGCCCATTGCCGGACGTGAGCGAGGGTTTCTACAAGCGTTTTGGCGGGTTGGTTTGAAAGGAATGCTCGCGTCACAGCGTCGTGGCCAACATCTACGGCGTCCGAGCAGGGTGCCTTCAGGGGCCCTTGACCTCACATTCACCGCCGCCCTGTTCCAGTGCCATGAGTGCAGGCATATCGAGAATTTCTACCAACCTGCCATGCAGGTCGACGAGACCCAGCGCCCGCAGGTGGGCGATGGATCGGCATACGGTTTCCAGGCGTAATCCCAGGTACGACGCCATGTCTTCTCGGGACATCCGCAGCATGAAGCCATGGGCAGAATAACCACGGCTGACGAAGCGCCTGGAGAGCCCTACCAGGAAGCTGGCCAGCCGCTGTTCTGCGGTGAGGTTGCACAGCATCAGCACACGCCCGTGCTCACGCACGATCTCCCGGCTCATCAAGCGATTGAGGCTTTGCTGCAGGACCGGAAAGTCACGCGCCAGGGTTTGCAAGCGGCGATAGGGGACTGGGCAGACTTCGCTGTCTTCCAGGGCAATGGCGTCGCAGACATGGTGCTCTGTGGCAATGGCATCAAGGCCCAGTACATCGCCCGGCATCCAGAAGTTGATCACCACGCCTTGCCCCTCGGCGGTGTTCAGGCTGGTCTTGAAACTGCCGCAGCGGACGGCATAGAGCATGGTCAGCGGATCGTTGGCATTGAACAGCGCGGCGCCCTTGCGAATGCGAAGGCGTGGGCCTATCAACGCGCCCAGGCAGCTGTCGTCGTCAACCGGCAGGCCGGTGGGGAGACACAGGCCGCTGACCCGGCAATCCCTGCAGTGGTTCGCCAGCGGTTTCAGGTGAATAGGGTTTGCCTTGGACGACTCGTTGGGCGAGTCGAGCCGTGTGACCTTCAGTTGGCCTGGCATCTTCAGGCCTCCTCAGCACTTCGGAGGCCGCTTTGGGCCTTCAAGCCAATGCGCGCACTGTGCGCATCGGCAATCCCAGCGTGGCGCGACCAATCGGCCAGCATGTCAAACGAGTGGGGCGCATTGAGGCGGGTTGTCAACCGTTCGACAAACTGCTCGGCTTCAGCTGCCGTACTGAAACTCACCCGCCAGTGATCCATGCGAACCCAACAGCGTCCCTGCACAGTGTTCTTCTCGACGTAAACGTTCATCAGAGCCTCCAAAGCATGTATCGGTAGACAATGCAAAATGAAGGCGTCCCTGCCGGCAGCGCAGGTGAAGCTCAGGGCGTTATCACCATGGCACGCCTGCGGCGCCTGAAGTGAATGTTGATATGGGTACAGGGTGCGCCTGCGAAGTGTCGAGACATTGATCCGCGTCAAGTTGTTGCGCCATGGGCAATGCCGTTTGTCAGAAGGTGCCTCCAGTTGATAAACATCAAATTCGCAAGACCTGGGTGGCAGATGCTTGAGCTACATATCGCAACCTCAGAGGTGTGCCATGGATACTCCGCAAAGACTGCTGCTGATCGCCTCCCCCCTGATGCGCCGAACCCCGGCCTATGACCGGGCTGCTGCGTTGGCCAAGGCCAAGGGGATGGCCCTGCACATCGTGGCTTTCGACTACGTGGAAGGGCTTGCCACGGCGGGCCTGGTGAATGACCAGGCGCTGGTAGTCATGCGCGAGGGTTACGTGCAGCAGCACCGTGAATGGCTGGAAACCCAGGCGACATCGATGCGGCGCAGTGGTGTCATCGTCACAACCGAGGTGGTGTGGGTACAGCAACCCTTGAACGAGATCCTGGTGCACTTGCGTGAGCAGCCGTTCGCCATGCTGATCAAGGCGTTCGAGCATGAGCCCTGGTGGATGCGCGCAATGTTCACCTCGCTGGATATCCAGTTGCTGCGTGAAACGCGAACCCCCTTGCACTTGGTACACAAGGCCAGCCACGCGTTGCCACGCAGGATTCTTGCGGCGGTGGACCTGTCCAGGCCTGAGGATCAGTTCGAAGGTTTCAACGACCAGATCATCAGCGAAGCGCTGAAACTGACATTGCAGTGCAATGCACAGATCGAGTTGCTGTATGCCTACGACTTGGGTTCCATGTACCTGGATGCAGGCGGCAGCCGGGAACATTCGTTCCTGTTCGATTCGAACCACGCCCGGACCTTGCATGACGCTCAGAGTGCTGCCTTCCAGGAGCTTGCCGAACGCAACGGGATCGCCGTCGAACACCGCCACATGCGCATAGGCGACCCGGCAAAGGCCTTGGCGATATTCATGGATAACAATGATATCGACGTGCTGGTCATGGGCAGTTATCACCACCATGGCATCGGCTGGTTCATCGGCAGTACTGCCGAGCGGGTTTTGCATCGGTTGTCCAGCAGCGTGCTGGTGATTTCTCCAGAGCGCTCCCAAGGCTGAAGCACAAGGCCCGCAAGGGCCTTTTCTTTTCAAGGCTGCAGGTCAAGTTCGTGCAGGATCTCGCTCACATCCCCGCCAGGGTAGCGTGAGGTGAAGCCTAGTGCCTTGACCAGCCGGTGCATGCCATAGTTGCTGGCCAGATCCCGGGAAACCATGCACTGAAAGCCATTGCGTCGTGCGGCTGCAATCAGGTGCTGCATCAGGCGCTTGCCCAACCCTTTGCGCTGCCAGTCTTCGCTGACCGCCACTGCGCATTCGCAACATTGGCTGCCAGGTAGGCCTGCATAACGGCTGACGCCGATCTGTTGCAATTTACCGTCCACATGAGCCAAGGCGACGTAGGCCATGCGCTGCTGATAGTCCACGGGCATGCATTGCGTGTCCAAGCTGGGCAAGCCGCCGCTGAGTCCGGCAATGAAACGAAAACGCCGTGATTCATAAGTGATTGTGCTCAGAAAACGCTTGTCCCGTTCGTGGTCCTCCTCGCGTAAGGGGCGGATCAGCACCGCCGAACCGTCCTCGAGGTTTTCGACCCAGTGTTCGCAGGTCTGTGGCTGTGCTGTTTGCTGCCCGTTCATGACGCCTCCCGTTACTCGATCATTGCCTGGTGCAGCCGTTTTAACGTGACGGGCCGGTTAGGTTCTGACAATCATCAAGTTCAGGCTGGGTAGCAGTTTTCTGATCTGCATCAAGCAACATCGATCCTGCGCGCGGAACATCGTCAGCATCACATCCACTGACGCAAGCGCGGAGGTTCACCATGGGGCAATATCGACAATTGCTGGTGCTGCTGAGCGAGGTCGATCCGCATTCCGCCGCTTTGCGCCGAGCCCTTGCCTTGGCGCAAGTCAGCGGTGCCAGCGTGCATGTGCTGGGCCTGTTCGAGCCGAGCGAGGAGCACCTTCTGCGCGAAGAGCGGCTGAACGAGGCCGATATCAAGCGCCAGTACCAGCATTATCGCGTTCAGTTGACGGGATTGGTCGAACGGCATCGGGGCAGCGGTACGACGCTGACGGTCGACAGCCTGAATGCGGAGGATATCCGCAGCCAGGCGATCGATTACATCAGTGAACTGCAGCCGGATATGGTCATCAAGGACAGCGAAGCCGCGTCGGCCCTGATGCGCATGTTCGGCACCCCACTGGATTGTGCGCTGATGCGAGGTTTCAAAGGCGTCAGCCATTTCGTGCCGGCGGCGGCCGTTTCATTGCCGCGGCGTGTGCTGGTCGCCGTGGATACTGCGTTCAGCGAGACGCCTGCCGTCCAGGCGTGCTTCAATCATGGACTGATTCGTGCTGGCCAGGCGCTGGCGTTGCAGTGTGACGCGCCCCTGCATCTGCTATCGGCCTACAACCTGGCAGGGGTATTTGCCTCGGACATGAATGTCTCCCAGGCGTGGATCGACGAGATGCGCGAGGCACTGCAGGAGCCATTCGAAGCGCTGGCCGATGCCGAAGGCTTCGCGCCGGAGCGCCGACATTTCATGGAGGGAGGCCCGGTACAGGTGATTCGTGAACAGGTCGCGGCCCTGGAGATCGATGCGGTGGTGATGGGCGTGGTACAGCCCAAAGGCTTGGACAAACTGTTGGGTGACACCACCGAGCGTATCGTCAGCCGCCCACCGTGCAGTGTGCTCGCCGTTCATCCCCAAATAGCCGAAAGTTGGGAGCCTTGGCCATGCAACTGACTTTTCTTGGCGGCACCGGGACCGTGACCGGCAGCAAATTCCTGTTGACCCGTGACAGCACGCGGGTATTGGTCGACTGCGGACTCTTCCAGGGGTTCAAGCAACTGCGCCTGCGCAACTGGCAGCCACTGCCCCCGGCGCTGCGGGCGCTCGATGCAGTGGTGCTGACCCACGCCCACCTTGACCACAGTGGTTATCTACCGGTGCTGGTTCGGGAAGGCTACCGCGGGCCGATCTACGCCACGCCGGCGACTTGCGCCCTGGCGGAAATCCTCTTGCTCGACAGTGCGCGGCTGCAGGAAGAGCAGGCCGACCATGCCAATCGCCACGGTTACTCCAAGCATGCACCGGCGCAACCGCTCTATACCGAGCAGGATGCCAAAAGGGTCCTGGCACTGTTTCATCCCGTAGAGTTGCACCAGGTGACCCTGATTGCCGAGGGCATGGAGCTGCTATTGCGTACCGCCGGACATATTCTGGGGGCAGCCACGGTCCAGATCAGCGCCGAAGGGCAGACCGTGCTGTTTTCGGGTGACCTCGGCCGCCCTGAGGATCCGATCATGCGTGCGCCTGAACTGGTCAGGACGACGGACGTGCTGTTGATCGAGTCTACCTATGGGGATCGCCAGCATCCGGCCGAATCGACCGAACAGTACCTGGCCAAGGTCATCAACGAAACGCTCCTGCGCCACGGCATTACCCTCGTGCCCTCGTTCGCTGTCGGCCGTGCCCAACTGCTCATGTACTACCTGTACACGCTCAAGCGCGACCGGCTGATCCCTGATATCCCGGTCTACCTGAACAGCCCGATGGCCACCGATGCCACTGTCCTGTACCAGCAGTACCGCAGTGAACACCGGCTGACAGCAGCCGAGTGCGCCGCCATGTGCAGGGGCACGCACATCGTCCGCACGGTCGACGAGTCCAGGCACCTGGACCAGCTGCGCGAGCCCGCAGTGATCATCGCCGCCAGTGGCATGGCGACCGGTGGACGGGTGCTTCACCACCTCAAGGCGCTGGCCCCCAACCCACGCAACAGCATTCTGTTCTCGGGCTTTCAAGCCGGGGGGACGCGGGGTGCCGATATCGTCGCGGGCGCCCACAGCGTGCGGTTGCACGGCGAGGACGTGCCCATCCGTGCACAGGTGCATGCGATGGAGAATCTTTCTGCGCACGCCGATGCTGATGAAATCATGGAATGGTTACGCGGGTTCACCCGGCCACCGCGTCAGACCTATGTCATTCATGGCGAGCCACACGCAGCCGACACCTTGCGGCGGCGGATCAGCCTCGAACTCGGCTGGCAGGTGTGCGTGCCTGAGTATCAGGAAACGGTTGCCATCGACCCTGTGCGCTAGGGGCTGTTTCTAACGCAGTATCACCGAGTATCAAGGCTTTTCATACAGAGCCTGGGGTGGCGCGGGAGGTATTCATGAACACACAAGCAAGGGCAAGACTCAGAGCCTGGATGCATCGCCCCAAGGGCAGCCTGGGGTGGATCGTTGCGATCCTGGTCTTGCTACTCGCCGCATCGGCCTACCGCGGGCTGAGCCCGACATGGCGCCTGCCCCTGTACGATCCAGCCGTAATGCTGGGCTTGCTGGCCCTGAGCGTGGCGCTAGGCTGGGTGGTGCAACGGGGTGTGAAGCGCACTGTCGGCAAGGCCATTTTCAACGGCATGGAGAAAGGCTGGCAGGCCAGGCTGGCGTTCCTTCGCTCAGTGGCCCGGGAGTCGAACATCCTGCTGGTGGTGCTGTTGTGCCTGGCCCTGCTGGGCACCGGCACCTTGTGGTTGGCAGGACGCTCGGTGGCGCAGATCGTGGCGAACTGCGAGGCCAACCTGCTGGATCAGGTGCACACACCTGAAGATGAAAAACTCACCGCACTGGTCGGCAAACCGGTGTGCACGTGCCTGGCGCAGACCTTCATGGAGCGCAACGGGGTGCTGCGCATGGCTTTGCTCGAAACGCCCATGCAGGAGGTGAGCGGCTTGAAGGTACTCACACCCGATGATGAGCAGCGCTGCCTCAAACAGTTCGACCTGCTGCCCGAGGAGCCTCAGGCAACCATGCCTTGAATAAGATGCTGGCCGCCGCGTCAGGACCGGTCATGGCGCGGCGGCTTCGGTTCAGCTCAGTACAAGCCGATGGATTACCTGGCTCGGATCATCAGGGTCGGTGGTCGTGGTAAATCCTGCTGCCTTGGCCATGTCACGCATTGCCTGGTTGGCGGCGAAATCGATCGAATACATCTGCCGAAAACCTTTTGCCCGCGCATGATCAGTCAGGTGCTTGAGCAGCAAACGGCCGAGACCATGGTGTTGCCAGCTGTCGAGAACCGTGACCGCGCATTCGCATTCATCCTTGGCATCACAAGCGGCGTAACGGGAAATGCCCACTTCTTGCAGTTCGCCGTCGACATGCGCGAGGGCGACGAAGGCGGCTTGTCGGTCCTGATCGACCGCCATCAACTGGTCGAGCATGGCTTCACCGGGCTCCCTGATCTGACACAGGAAGCGAAAGTGCCGTGATTCAGGTGACAACCGTTCGATGAAGGCCCTTTCGCGCTGCCTGTCCTTGGCTTGCAACGGCCTGATCAGTACATGGGTGCCATTGTCCAGAGCATCGATCCAATGCTCGCCGGATGGCACTGGAAACGCGGCGGGGGCAGGTTGAGGGGAGGGGTTGACTGGAGCCATGGCGGTATCCTCACACGTCTGGAATGAACAGTGGAGATACAGTTTCGTCGCATGGCCTTGCACCGACTTGATAGTTGTCAATTGCACGGCTACCAGCCCATTAGGCGGCAGTCTCACCGGCCGTTGATCAGGAGCAAAAGGGGCAGGCAAAGGTTGCCGCATGCAGGTTGATAAAGGTCAAGCGTGGGGTTAGCTGCAGGCTCAAGATCAAGGCGTCTCCCAGTGAGGCATAACTCATTCGAGGAGGTCGCCATGTCCGAAGCAGCCAAGAAAGTACCTGATACTCCCACAGCCGCCCAGCCTGCCAAGGCTTCGCCGGCCAGCGCCGAAACATCGGATCAGTGGCGGCCATTCCAGCAGTTACGGCGCCAGATCGACAGCCTGTTCGAGGATTTCGGGCGCCGGCCTTTACGCACGTTCAGCCACACGCCGTTTGACGTAGAGCCGTTCTGGCGTCGCGACCTTTTCAGCCATGGCATGCCGGCGATGGATATCAGCGAACTGGCCGATGAATTTCGCATCAGTGCCGAATTGCCAGGCGTGGACGACAAGGACATCGAAATCAAGCTGGTCAATGGGAATGTGGTGATTCGCGGAGAGAAGCAGGAAGAACGCGACGAAAAGCGCAAGGAGTATCACCTGTCAGAACGGCACTACGGCAGCTTCGAGCGGGTTTTCCAATTGCCCCGCGAAGTCGATGCTGAAAAAATCAATGCAGAGTTCGCCAACGGTGTACTGCGGTTACATCTGCCAAAGCGTGCCGAAGCCATTCACCCGGAAAAAGTGATTCCGATCAAGAGTAGCGAGTGAACGACGTTCGGGAACGCTTCAGGAGCAAGGACGCTCCGGCTTCTATTTGGCTTTCCAGTACTTCTGCATTTCCAGGAAGAGAAACGAAGCGGTCCAGGTGATCAGCACCAGGCCAGTCAATGCCTGCAGGCCAGTAAGGTATTTGAGGTGCCCGTCAGGGGT
Source organism: Pseudomonas sp. BP6 (assembly GCF_017875935.1). Lineage (NCBI taxonomy): Bacteria > Pseudomonadati > Pseudomonadota > Gammaproteobacteria > Pseudomonadales > Pseudomonadaceae > Pseudomonas > Pseudomonas sp. BP6. The sequence goes on along the minus strand of NZ_JAGINI010000001.1, from coordinate 2,393,713 downwards.
GATGTCGCCGAAACCAATGGTGGTATAGGTGGTGAAGGAAAAGTACACGCAGTCCAGGAAACTCCCGTCGAAATTGCCGCTGAGCGTGCCCCAGCCGTCGGCATGGGCCATCAGGTAATACACCAGGGCAAAGCACCAGACCTCAAGCGCATGGGCCAGCAGTGCGCCGAACACGCCCGCTACGATGCGAAACCGGCTCCAGAGCTTGAGGCGGGGTAGCCAGTCATTCAGGCGCAGCAGGCATTCGTAGTGAATGATCACCACCAGTATCACGACCAGCATGTTGATCAGCGTGACAGTGAGCATCGCGAAGGTACTCTTGCCCTGTGTGGCGGTTCATTTCAAGTTGTCGACCAACGCATGGATGGTAGCTCATTGGCCTGCGGCAGTAACGGCGGGAACGCTTCGAGCCAGATCGCGCGCATCAATCCTTGGCAAACCCGAGCCACGATGCGCGCCTGGAGTCGGTAGAGGACAGTGATGGCCGCCCCGATGACGGCGCATCGGTTCAGCCGTAAAGTGGCGCTATGGCGCCTGGGGGCCTTGATATTTATCAAGAACGAACCAGCGCCGGCTTCGATAATGACAATCGCATACACCCCAAACGCCGCGCTGGGAGGTGCCCATGACGCCGTATCGCCGGATTCTGCTCATCATGACCGAGGCCCAAGCCAATACAGCGCTGTCCTGGGCCATGGCATTGTCTGCGGCGTCGGGTGCAAGTTTACAAGTACTGGGCATCCATGAGTCGGGTGAACTGCGCCTGCGTCATGAATTGCAGGAGGACCCGGTACCTTCGGTCTCATTCGTGCACTTCAGCACCGAACTCAAAGCGCTGCTCGATGAGCAGCAGTTCGTGGGGGCTCGGCCAGGTTTCGAGGCCGTAGAAACCTCCAATCCGCGTGATCAACTGCCAGCCTGCATTGCCCGCTACGCACCTGACCTGGTGATCAAGGACTGCCCGGGCCACTCCCTGCTCGAGCAGATCGCCCGGACCTCGCTAGACCAAGCGTTGCTGCATGGGTGCGAGACGCCGTTGTTGTTCGTGCCGGCGAATGCCCCAGCCATGCTCCGCAACATTCTGGTCGCAGTGGATGTCGCCAACCCGTCGCCACACAAGGATGCCCTCAACCATGCCCTGATCGCGGCAGGTCAACAACTGGCTGCTCAATGCAAGGGCCAGTTGCACCTGCTCTCGGCTTACGAACTGCCCATCGCCATGCTGGCCAACCCTGACCTTGCCGGCCCCTGGGCGAACCAGTTACGCGAGTCACTGCAGTTGCCTTTCGATGCGTTGGCCGATGCACATGGCGTTGCCCACACGCACCGGTATTTCAGCGAAGGCGCGCCCCTGCGCGTGATCAAGACCTACATCGCCACGCTGAAGATCGATGCAGTGGTTGTCGGCGTCGTGCAGGCCAGGCATTGGGCCAAGGTGATCGGCGATACCACCGAGCGGCTTCTCAGCCATGCGCCGTGCAGCATCCTGACGATCAGGTCTGCGCCGGTCAGCTGACTTTATTGTTTCGCTTCTATCGTTTCTGCAGCAGGCTTGGACGCGGGCACCGCATGCTGGGAAGTGTCATGAGGTCGCTCTCTAGCGTTAAGATGGAATCTGTTTTTGTCTCTAATACGACAATGGAGCGCTGAGATGTTTGTTGATATGGCTGCCTTCACGCCGTGGTCGGCGTTGGCAGGCGGGGCACTGATCGGTTTGGCCGCTGGGCTGTTCGCCGTTGCGAACGGGCGCATCGCGGGCATCAGCGGTTTGCTCGGTTCTCTGCTGCAAAGTGGCGGGGAAGGGCGGGGCGAAAAAGTGTGCTTCTTGTTGGGACTCATTGCCGCGCCACTTTTATGGCAACTGTTCTCGGCAATGCCTCCGGTTCATTTCAGTATGGCGCCTTGGCTGCTTATGGTCGCGGGAGTTCTGGTAGGCCTCGGTACTCGCTATGGCGGTGGCTGCACCAGTGGCCATGGCGTTTGTGGCCTGTCACGCCTGTCGCCCCGTTCGGCAGTGGCGACACTGTGCTTCATGGCCGCCGGCTTTGCCACGGTCTTCGTGGTCAGGCATCTTTTTTCAGGAGCGTGAAATGAAGCGGATCAGTGGCTTCATTGCAGGGTTGCTATTCGGCATGGGGATATTGCTATCCGGCATGGCAAACCCCGCCAAGGTGTTAGGGTTTCTCGACATTGCCGGGCAGTGGGACCCGTCGCTGGCACTGGTCATGGTGGGTGCGATAGGTGCCGCACTGTTGCCTATGACCTGGGCGCGGCGTCACACCACGGCTGCGCTGGGAGGTAAGATACAGTTGCCTGCCAGGCGTGACATCGACCGTCGACTTGTCGGTGGGAGCCTGGTCTTTGGCATAGGCTGGGGGTTGGCCGGCGTTTGTCCGGGGCCGGCGTTGGTGTTGCTCGCCGGGGGGTACTGGCAAGCCTGGCTGTTCGTGATCGCGATGCTCGTCGGTATGGGATTGTTCAATGTTGCGGAAAACTTTCGCAGTCGTCAGGGTAGGGTTTGACGATACACAAATTAGTCTTGATTGAACTCATTACCAGGCACTTACTGAGTGCAACTCTACTAAATGAATATTTAGTAGAGTTATTCCTTAAATTCATATTATAAGGGCAGGGTACCAGAGCTTATCCCGCTATGCTATGCGGCCGCAGGCTGTTGCTACCAGCCACAGCTCCAAGCGAAGGTCCACTTAAGACGCCATATGAAGGATGACGTCCCACTGCCCAATACTTGGGTTATAGAGGAAGCCCGGACATTTCTGCAGGCAACTCAAGCGCTTGAGGTGAGAGCGAAAAGTTCCCCAGATAGAACGCGTTACTGGCCAGCTGTGAGGAATCCGGCGCTCGCTTGAGAGCTGTTTCTCAAGTCGCTTCTGGTTAAGGCTGACCCGCGTTCCCCAGATCTGAATATGATCCTGATGGGCACCTGCGACTGCGCCTGAAGCCACGTGGTAATGGACACTGCTTGTCTGATCTGTAAAACGCAATTCCTAGCGACCTAGCCAGCCAGTTTCGTGCGATTCACAGAGCCTGGCACCAGGCTTTGAGTTGGACACCTGGCACCAGGCTTTGAGTTGGACAGATGAATAAGTACTGCGTCGACTCTGTTCTCTGGCACGCGGTATCCGTACGAAGCCGATTCAGTTCTAGGCGTAGACTTGGACGTGTTGAACCTCGCGCCGCAACTTGACCAGGTACTGGGTCAAATGACGCAACGTCGGCCGAAAAGCCAACGGCGAGCGTAATTTCGGTGCCCGCGAAAATCGTAGTGCGATCTGGGCTCTGAAGTTTCACCGTGGATTTTTTCACCGTGAAAAACCACCGGCAGAGCTGTCTGCAGCGACTTACTTCGGAGCTGATGCGTGTTGCTGGTAGCAACACCTGGAGCCGGCTGAACTGGTCATTTTTTCGCGTCCGCGATAATCGCACTGCGAACGGGCTTCCAATCTGGCCAACCCACGGCCCGGTACCTTCATACGAAGGTGCTCATAATGCATATTATGTTAAATTATGGTCTTTGATGAATCCGCCTTGTTTGTCACCAGCCCCCGAAAACCAGACTTTGCCCGAATTGACCATACACCTGATCCCGTCGCTAAATTATGAGAATCGCGTCAGTCTGTCCTTAACCCGTTGAGATAGCTTTGAAATTCTGCCTCCGCGAGAGGACCGCTGCGAGTAAATGAGAAAAAATGGGGCTGATTGATAGCCCTTTAGCGGTATCGACGATCCGTTCAGGTACTTGCACCAGCTTGTAACTATCGAAAATGGGCGTGCATTAATGCCGAGAAATTCCCGTTCGTATGTTGCGCTAAGGTGAGAAAAACCCTTTTTCGTCTAGGGTGCCCTCACGTAAAGCCCGTAACAGACAGGCTTGCTCTTTGCAAAAATCATGAGAAATCCCCGGCGGGATGGTGCCTATTAATGAGAAATTCCGTCTGACGCGCGGGCTCTGCATATGCAGTCCTACACTGTCTTCTACATGCCAGTCAGCGCAGGTGCGACGGGCCTCTCTATCATCCTGTCAGGAAAATGTTTAATTACGAGAAAAACCCGACGCAGGAAGTTCTCATAATTAAACAATAGCGCTCCGCAGAAAATTCAGTTCTCATAAGGACTTCAATGCTTTTGCATTTGAGGCTTCCGTCAGTCAGTCTTGCGCCGCGAGGAGCATGCCGCTACCATCGATCTACTGAGGCTAAATTCCTCGAATAGCTTCGAACTTCCGATTACTGTCATAACTGGAAGTCTATTGTCTTCAAAATTCTGGCTGGTATTTCATGGCGCGCGCACCCCAACCCTTGTTCGAAACCCACGATAACTTCATCGAGCAAGACTTCAGTTTGCACGGCTCACCGCTGGCCTGCGTCGGCGCCTTTCTGGACGAGTGTGACGCCGCACTGGAGGCTGACCGCGGTTACGCCGCGGTACGCGCGTTTCTGCGCGCCTTTTCCGACAACGCCCAGACGTTCAACTCGTACCGCAGTCATACCGAGCGCTTACTGCTGTGGGCGCTGCTGATCCAAGGCAAACCACTGAACCAGCTCAAGCGCCAGGATGCCCAAGACTATCTGAGTTTCTGTCGAAACCCGCCAGATGACTGGATGGGTCCGGTGACCCGCAGCCGGTTCGTCAGTAACCCGCACGCGCTCGATGCCCGCGAGGCCTACATCCCCAACCCCAAATGGCATCCGTTTAATACCAAGTCGCGCAAGGTGATCGCTGCAGAAACTCCGAGCACCCAGGAGTATCATGCTGCGAATGGCACATTGAACCAGGTGTATACGGTCTGCAGCCGGTTCTATGAGTTTCTTGTGGAGGATGGCTTCGCTCAAACGAATCCCTTTCGGCTCCTTAAAAAAGGCAACCGATTCTCCACGCAAGTGCTGGAAGTTACTACTTCGCGGGCACTTACGCCGCTGCAGTGGGACTTTGTCCTGGATACCGTTGAAGCAATGGCGAACGCCGAACCGGAGCGGCATGAGCGAACATTATTTATTGTTGCCACGCTGTTCGCCATGTACCTGCGGGTTTCCGATCTCACCGGTCGTAAAAACTGGAAACCCACCATGGGTGACTTCCGTTTAGATGATGAAGGCAATTGGTGGTACTTCGCCGTGGGTAAAGGCAACAAGGCGGCGAAGATTGCCGTGCGGGATATCTACGTAGAGCGCTATTTGAAACGTTATCGGCGATTCCTGGGACTTCCCGAGTTACCTCATCTAGGAGAAACTACGCCGCTGATCACCACGCTCAACGGCCGCGCCGGTTTGTCTGATCGACAGATCCGCGCCCTCCTCCAAACCGTGTTTGATAAAGCCGTAGAGAAGATGCGCAGCGAAGGCCGCGCGAACCACGAGATGGAAAGTCTGCGCTGTGCGTCCGCGCACTGGCTGCGTCACACTTCGGCCACCTTTGACGCGCCGCTGCGCAATCCTAAGGACCTGCAGGAAGATTTGCGTCACAGCAACCTCAGTACAACCCAGAACACCTATTATCACACGCATGATCAGGAGCGCGCACATTCGGTTAAGCGCATTGGCATGCGTGACCGCGGTTGAGCTCGAATCACCTGGTCGCCGATCGCCAGCCTGCCGTCCAACATGGCACGAAGCCATTTTCTAGGAATTCACAGTGAAAATTACCGGGCGGGTCGAGATTGAGTGCATCACTGATGTCACGTGTGACGTCTGCGGTAGTTCTACGCGCCTGGCTGCGGGCAGTTACCAGTATGGAACCCTACAAGCCCGCTGGGGGTATGGCAGCGAATACGACGGCCAGCGATTCGAGGTACACCTCTGCGAGCACTGCTTTTTCCAGACCCTGGCGTACGTGAAGCAGGAGCGTCGCGTTCAACAGCTGTTCAGTGATGAACCGACGGCTGAGGGCGGTGATTTGGGCCTGGTTGCCCAGGACGACTACTTCCAGGACACCGGCCGCCGTTGAGTGGTCGACCCTCAGTCAGCCGGTGGATCCGAATTGGTGGTGGTCTATCTCTCAGCGGGCAGCTCAGAACGGGTTGCTGACATCCCCTACCCCCTGATTCTTAAGGAGGGTCTCGCAGATGCGCGAAATTCGACAGGCGAGGAATATTGCCGGCCGAGAGGCGATTTTCCAGTCCAAGGCACAATCCAGAGTCATGGCCAGCGGAGATTGGCTGACCTGGGCTGAGCTAAATGCGCTGTTGCCGGCGTTAGCTGAGCAACTCAGCGCCGGCACTCCTGGCCGGTATTTAGACGGTGTGATCTTCTCTATCACCTATGAGGGCGTGGAGTACTTTCCACGTTTTGCCATCGATGCCTGCACCTTGGCCAATGCGGCCCAGGGAATGCAGCGCGTCATCGCTGTGCTGGCCACCAGGCTGAATGGCTGGGGCATGGCGTTATGGTTCGAATCATCCAATTCGTATCTGGGCGGTAAGCTGCCGAAGGACTTCATATCCTCCGACCCCGACGCGGTGGTTCAAGCCGCACAGGACGAGATAGATGGGGTCTTGCATGGCTAGCGGTGCTCGTAGCGAGGCCCATCGCCGCAGCTCGCTCGCTATACCCAAGAGACAAAACCGCTTTATTTAGCGACGCCCTCCTCCATCCAGGCTTCTGGCCGGCAGTCTTCGGCAGTGCTAGTCAGGAATCTTCCACGATTCTCGACAGGTGTTCTGTACAGGCCAATTGAAAAATGGAGAGCAGCGACGGTGGCCATAGGCATTTGGATGTAGAAGGGGCCACCTTAGCCATGGAATGATCTACGCATAGCTACGCTGCTCCCCGAAGCGGGTTTCAGTGAGCAGCGATGGTAGTCGATTCAGGGTGGCGTGAACACTATAGCGCTCATTTTCGACGCTGGAACGACGGTCAAGGCTTGAGCGCCTCTTTTTTCACCTGTTTGATCAGCCCGTCGATGCCCACATCCGGATTCTGGATAAGGTACGCAGATACGATGAGGCTGAGTGGGTGGACACCCATGCGGCCGGCCAGCTCTTCAATTTTTTGAATAGTTGGCGCCTTGAGTCCGCGTTCGAGGGTGCTGACGTAGGTCCTACTACTGACTACTCCAAAATCTTCCTGGGTCAGGCCGTGAAGAATGCGCATGCGCCGCAGTGCCTCACCCAGGGATTCACGGATTTCCATCATCATTCCTCATAAAAGGAATGATGAAGCGCTATCGAACACGATAGGGCTACAATCTATAGTGTTCATTGTGGGATAATTTGAGCTTTCCAGCCCTGGTGACTGGTCGCCTAGGGGTATGCAGCGCTCAGTGGAGCCCGTTTTGATCTATTTGTCCGAATCTCACACCCGTACTGTCCGTACGGGTTCCTATTGTGAAATTGAAGGGATGTGCTTTTGGGTAACCTTGCGGCCGCTTTTCAACGGTGAGAGCGAGCGAGCAGCTGTGGTTGAAGATGCCTACGAACTCAACGTCTTCCTGTCTCAGGCAACGGGCGTCGAGATCGCGCAGGTACAAATGCTATGCCCTCCTTCCATCACCGGACGTCCGCACTGGAGCCTGGAAGAGCTTCGTAAGATAGTGATTCACCGTGGACTTGAGTCCTCGCAAAGCGCAGTGATTTACGAGACTGCGGTGGCCACCTACAAATTAGGGGATCTCGATTTACGCCTGCGGAAACGGTCACACGCGTTGTACTCGGCGCGAAACCTGAAAGCGCGAATCACCAGCACGGCCCCTCCACCTAAGTCTGCTGACGAACCGCAGTTGTACGCGCATTTTTGATGCAGGAACGCACACCGTCGTTGAACGGTGAAGCCTCCACACTTGGGTTTTTCGGCGCAAGGCCATCGAATTGGCTGTTCACTGATCCGATGCCTCCCGCGGCCGCTCTCCTGGCAGCCTTCCCTACCACGCGTTACGATGATGAGTGCTCATGGACACCTTAGCAAAAGCGGCAGACGCATTGCGGGATGCGCAACATATCATGGTGTTTACCGGCGCTGGCGTTTCTGCTGGCAGCGGCATTCCGACTTTTCGCGACCGACTAACCGGGTTGTGGGAGCGCCAAGACCCTCAACGCTTAGAAACCGCGAAGGCATTTCGCGAAAATCCGGCGCTGGTTTGGGGCTGGTACCTATGGCGGCGCCAGCAGGTCACGCAAGCTCTGCCCAATGCGGCACATCAGGCGATCCACCGGTTATCTGGCAGCGGTCGGAATGTCACTGTGGTCACTCAGAACGTTGATGACCTGCACGAGCGGGCGGGCAATCAGGACGTGCTTCATCTCCATGGCAGCCTGACGCTTCCCAAGTGTTTCACCTGTCATCGCTTTGTCGCGGGATCGCTGGAATTTCCGAGCATTCCAGCGGAAGGCGCATTGATAGAACCGCCCCGCTGCCGACGATGCAACGGCCGCTTGCGTCCAGCTGTGGTGTGGTTTGGTGAAGATCTTCCGCCAGGCGCATGGAAAACCGCCAGCCGAGCAGCACGACAGTGTGACGTCATGCTTTCGATCGGGACATCCGGTGTGGTAAGGCCTGCTGCTGACTTACCAGATATCGCGATAGCTTCTGGTGCAGTGGTCGTACACGTCAATAACGTAGATGTATCCATGAATGGGCCGAACGAGATCATGCTGATAGGCCCTGCTGAGAAAATACTGCCACAGCTGATTGCTCTGGCGTTGACATGACCATCCACTACCCGGCAAGGAGAAAGCTTTGAAACGTTCTAAGCCTTTATAACTAGCTGTGCAAAGGACTATGTGGCAATGGCATTCACTCCGTACATCACCCAAGACAAGGCCACGGAGGAGCTGCTGGAACAAATCATCCAGATCATGAGGCTCGACGAGGCCCTTCACACCGGGATTCCAGCCCCATTACGCGTGCCTATGATGAATCTGGTACAGCTTGTAAATTCGTACTACAGCAACAAGATCGAGGGGAATTCAAGCGCACCGATCGACATTCTGAGGGCCGAGGAGAGTACTCATGAGATCGAAGGCGACCAAGGCCTGCAAGAGGTTAAACGCCACATTGACGCCCAGCGCCGGCTTGTCAATGAGCCAATCAACAAAGTCACCGTGTGTGCGAAGGTCACAATCGCACGCCTACATCGCGAACTCTATGTTGGCGTGCCTGAACGGATGCTGGAAATGCAATCATCCGAGCCAGCGATTTCCGCGCGCATGGTCCCTGGTGAATTTCGCAAATGTGAGGTCCGCGTTGGCCAACACATCCCCCCTACTTCGCAGCAGATGCAGTCGCACCTCAACGACTTTGCGCGCGTGTACCGTCTAGATTGGATCCATGGGCAATCGCGGCTTTTAGCCGCTGCTGCCTCCCACCACCGCCTGATGTGGATCCACCCATTCATGGACGGCAATGGTCGTACGGGTCGCCTATTCACAGATCAGTACCTCAAGGCTGCTGGCTTGAGTGGGTCTGGCTTGTGGTCCATGAGCCGTGGGTTCGCTCGCAATATCGCCGCCTATTACGAGATGCTGCGCGCTGCGGATGCTCAGCGCCAAGGCGGATTAGACGGCCGTGGCGAACTTTCGGATAGCGGTTTGTGGCGCTGGACTAGATTCTTCACTGAGACAGCACTTGAGCAGTTGCAGTACTTCAGTAAGCTGCTGGAGCCGGAAAGGCTAAATGATCGGATCGACGGCTATTTTGAGATGCGGAGCCGCTGCGCACTGTCAGGCAGTAAGGGCGAGCACCTGCCTGAACTGCAGATGAAGTGCCGTGATATCTACAAAACGCTTCTCTGCCTGGGTGACCAGCAACGCAACGATATCCGCGCGCGCCTAGGTCTCGATGAGGCTACCACGCAAAGCCTACTAAGCCAGATGTGTTTAGAGCGGCTGATCACTTTGGACTGCCGTCAGTCGGTATCCCTGAAGCTTTCGCGGCACGCGATAGATTTTCTGTTCCCCTCTCTCTGGTAGTTTGCCCCCCGAGCATTTTGGTTATCGAGTAGCTAACTCAAAGCTAAGCCGTTACAGCGTGACTCGCACGGAGGCTTTCAATTTTTGCTGGCCGCAGCCGGTAATTGCCATCCTTGCTGGTATACCGGGTAAGTCGATGGACAATAGACACCACGAGATCATTGAGGATGAGCTATCTATCGTCGACGTCTATGCGGGTGGCCAAAGGCGCACCCTGCTGGTCAGCGATCAGCCGACTTCTCAGCTCATGGGCGGCACTGTCGGCAAATGCCAGCAGCGCGATCCCCTGGATAACCCTGCCAATCTTCGATGCAGCGCACCAACTCTCGTGCAACTGCGGCGGGCAGGTGATGAGCGTTTTACTCCCTGCGTGCCGCTGCCACAATCGAGCGCTGACACTTCCACCCTATTTACCGTGACCCACTTGAATGGCGGGGGTGTGTTTTTTGTGATCCTTCACTAAGGCTTCAGCGCGGGTGATCTTGATGAAATCCCTCAATGCTAGGTAGGCGTACAGGCCGCCACAGGGAATGGTGACTACTGCCAGCCACATGAACTGGGTAGGAAGGCCCAGAGGACCGGTCAAAACCAAGGGTGAAGCCGCGAGTAAAGAGGCGACGAAGTAAATCAACAGCCACCAGACCTTCCGCCAAGATCGTGCGAAAGTGCTGGCGTACTTGTCTCGGTACTTTACTCGCTGCGTTTTGTGGTCTATCTCCACGCAGACTTGCGAGAGGACATAATCTTTCAAGGCTTTATCCGGCGATGAAAGCGTGAGCAGGTATTCCACATCGTCTGCATTGATGCTGGATGTCCCGGCAATCGCATAGAAGCCACGCTCGACGGCTAGTGGGTGCAGTTTGTCGACATCATCGGCCCTGTACAGGTCATAGAGAAACTCTTTAGCGAACCGGTACTCTTCTCGGCGCCGAGTATGTCCACCGAGTGTAAATTCATAAATCACCTTGGCGGCACCCAGTATTGCGCTGATCGCGACAACAACTTTAAAGATAGTGCTAAAATCCATGCTGCTTCCTATTTTTCATGATTACTTTTGTGCCGGCCACCCGCCATGGCGGCCCGCGCAACAACTAGCGACGACTTGGCTGAACAGTGCGAGTTGGCACTGGCCAATCGGGGCCGCCTTGACTTGATCGGCTTTGCGAGTTATCGCATAAGGATAGCGCTCGGATATCAGTACTGGAAAAAATTGCGCCTTGGCTTAAGGCGCAACGGACCAGGTACTAGGCCGAACACGACTTGATCGAACCCTGTGCGGTTGCCATCAAGGGCGTCGCTGCCAGCGAGCAGCGGGAGATGCTCTTCTCGCCCATGATATACTCTTTCAAGCCCCGGGTCTTTCAAGTACAGGGCCGGATCCGAACAGTACAGATTCCTCCCACTCCTCGTACTCAGTTTTTCGAGTCCACGTCGTTAGTTTCCAGACATATAGCGCCTTGCCTGCATGGTCAGTTGCCTGACGCTCGGCGGCATCACGCGTAAGGTAGGTGCAACATCCCGTGGGACTTGGCCAATTTCTTTTATGTGTCGGCTGCCATTTCCGATGCCAAAAAGCAAAATGTCCGACTACCTGGCCGCTTGAGGTTAATGCCCCGCCGCCCTCGCCGGGCCGCAACTCGATTGCAGGCAAGGATGCAGATGAGAAGGGAATGTAAGGGGTTCGACTGACGAAATCGTTCTGCAAGTAACCTACGCACGGACCAATTAGCGGCAGTAACGCAGGGGCGTAGTTGAACTTTTCCACAAAAAACGCCGGCAGTACAGGGGAAACGAATGCTCGCATATCATCGCGGGCCAGCGTCAGCCTTCCCAACATGCCTGTATAAATCCTTAATACTTGCTCTGCATTCACTGCCTCGCCCGCAAAAACGGTAAACACCTCCAGCTCCACTTGCCGTTCAGGCCCATCGACAACATTCATTGACAAATGCATAACCCGGCCATTGATAGCGTTTTCCACGCGATCGATACTATCTACGACCAACTGTTCGGCAGATTCAGTGCCCCCCTCCGCAGTCAGAGGTGCGCTTCCCAACCATGCAGGATCGCTCCCAGGCAAGAATTTTAGGAACAGCGGTTCTGCTGGAAAAGCCGTCTGGGCATAGTGGTAAGCAGTCTCCTCGGGCATATCCCACTTCTCCACAGCGAACGCCAAAACCCTCAAAAAGGCCGACCTGGCCAGATGCCCCTGCCTACCAACAAATTGCCCGACATGATCATGCTGACCATTCAAGAAGTAACTGAAATGGCCATCGCTAGTGTTACTGACACGCTTACTGATGGCGCTGTACTCAAAAGCCCACTGTCGAACAAAGGGGTATCCAGAGCCAGACTCAAGCGCCTGTACTTCATGAAGAAATACTGGAGGTATAAAAGTGCAGCTCGCTAAGGCTTCTTCAGCCTTGCTGAGATCTTCGTTGAGGGTTGCCCTACCTGAATGTGCCTGGGTCCAATCCTGAAGCCCAGTAGAGCCGCTCGAGATAATCGATAAAAGCGCAGCCGATGCCAAGGACGGCCACTTAATCGCACCTTGGACGCGCGCCAAGAGTTCTGTAGCGGGTGGCGCCAATAGAAAGATGGCCAGCCCTTCCAGGCATTCCGATTCTAATTCGCGTGACGCCAACCATTCCACAATAGCATCCGCGTAGACTGCCTCAGTCTGAGGGTGCTTGAGTGCATGCGCGAGGCTGTGAAGCAAAAACAATTTCCCCGTGGGAACGGGTAGTCCAAGACGTGCCGTTGCAATAATGGCAATTTGTTTAGCGTTCATTGGTTGAGCTCCGGCCACCATTGCGGCGGAGCCAGCGGTTGCACACTGAACTCCTCGATCAGAATGTCAATTAAGGTTGACAGGACATCCTTGGCCTGCTGTAACTCACCTACTGCTATTAATAGGCGCACTAGTCCTGTATCTGGGATAACCCTGGCTTTCACGTACGCGCCCGGTGGCGGCAGCGACGATTTCGCCAAAAATTCTTTCCAGCGCGAAGGATAATACTCGCCAAGTATCTCCAAACGCCGTAATGACTCGTCGTAACCGTGGTAACGTTCCGACCACCCATAGCGATACTGGTGCGCTCGAATAAGCCACATAAAGGCACGCTTCGCCCCCTGCAGACGCAGCGACAAATGAAACGCAGGATCAAGAAGTTCGCTGAAGTGGGAGCTTGAGCTTTTGTCGTCCAGTAGTTCCTCGAGCGCCTGCAACACCTCCATTCCATTGCCTTGATGCTCCCAGTGCGCCAACCAGTTTTGACTCATTGCTGAGCGGTGCTGATAGTCAATCGTAGCATGCACGTGCGCCAGAAATTGACGTAGCTGTGTGGGCGGATAGCGTTGTGGATCGACCATTTGACTTTCCCTGTCAACTTGATCATGCGCGAAATTATTAGCTCTCGAGTCTGAAACCAGCGCGCCGCCCCACAACCGTACTTTGGCTAGCAGAGCTGGGTTTTCCATCTTTTGTGCCCGGGTCCGTAGCGCTGACACCGTTTGCTCACCGAGAGCTATACTCAATGCTGGCGTGCTCTCAGGTGAAAGGTCAATGTGCTCGGCCAATACTGAGAATGTGCAATCCGCGTAGTACCACTCACTCCTATCCAAAAAATGCTGGTAGTAGCGCACATAGATATCGGGTAACAGCTGCCAAAGCAACGCAGCGAGATCGCATGGCCGTGACCCTGAATCTTCCGTCATGGCATCAATCTGTTCAAAAATTGGGGCTAGCCGACGGACTTGTCTTACTGCATATGCAGGATCGCGCTTGGCTATTTCAGCCACTACTTCGAGGACCCCCGCCAAACTGGGGTCTTTTCTCCAACCGTAGCCGATAGCGTAAGCGTAGGTTTGCTCGAGAAGTTCATGAGCTAAATCTGTAAGACCATAGCTAGTTGCCCAGCTACAGAGGGCCACGAGCGATGAGGCTTGCTCATTGAAGGGAGCAACTGTGCTGCGAATTTTCCCGGCCCGCTCCGCTATGAAGTCTTGCGCGGTCGCATCATCGAGCAAGCGATAGCCGCACATGAGGAAGTCCTCTTGCCAGTGCTCCAGCGCGAACAGACGCGAAACCTTGCACTTCTCCCATTCCTTCGCAGGGATGTGCTGTAATCCCGACCTGGCGCGCGTGAGAAGGAATACATCTGCAGTGATGAGCACCAGTGCTCGGCGCATGGCGCGCAGATCACTCCATGCCTCGTGGTCGCTGTGCGCAGGCCGCTCGCCAAGATCAAGACTGTAAAGCACTGAGGCGACTACATGCCCGCCTCGAACCAATTCTGTTGCAACGGCACTGGCCGCAGTTTCTAGCGCCAGCAAGGCCCCTGCAAGCCACGGTCGTTGACTCTGTGCTTCCGGCACAACATTATCATCAGTGCCCGCCAGACCTCGGGCCAACACAGCAAAGAAAAAATAGTGCAAATATCGAGCAAGACCCTGCTCGTCATTGTTCTCAGACCCAGCAGCCATGGTCGCATGGATCGCTCGGTGAGGGATGCGAGGTGCAAATTCAGGCTGGTACAACAACCCCCAGCAGATCGAAAGTGGATGCTTGGTTAGACGTTTGAACTGTTGCCAACTGTGAAGTCGAGCGCTAGCCCAGGCTGCAACTCGTACGGCGTGGACTTCTAACACCCGCCGTAAAGCCAAAGGCATGGGTAGGTCGACAAAAGCAATGACGCGCTCCAGATCGTCAGCCTTGCTCGCTGTGATCAGGAAACGCTCGAATAGCTCCGTGGAATTTGGCTGTCGGCGCAATATTGTGAGTACCCTTGCTGGGTCGTAGCGTCCTGTGCCGGCAGCGACCTGCAAGTATCGAGCGATGGCTTGACCATAGTCCCGAGCTTTGAAGGCCTTGGCTTTTACCCTATCGTTAATTCTGATACGCATCCGTTCCTGCACTTCCCTCGCTCGCTCTACCTGACCCAATGCCAGATACAGAGAAGCCAGTTGCTGCTGGGCATGTAGACTTGACTGATTTAGACGCGAGGCCAGCAGTAGTGTCGGGTAAGGGTCAGTAGTCAACTGGAGTGCCTGTTCACGCAGGTACTCGGCATCTTCTACTTGATAGGGAAGCCCTTCCTCCACTCGATGCTTGAGGGCTCTTTTGCCAATGGCCGTCTGAAAGTCTCCTGCCTCAAATGCTACTGACTCGGCTGCTTCCAAAATGCGAACAATCTGGCCAATTTCGCAGGCGTTGGTGAGTGACTTCAGCACCCATTGCCTGGTTGTTTCGTTAAGCAGGTTGTCGGTGCAACCCTGGTGTGCCTCGTAAAGCCATAGCCAAGCCCAGCGCAGATACGGGGAGGCCTGCGTGGCAAGCCATACCTTCACTTTCGGACGCAAAATGCCCAGTCGATCTCGGTGGTCGGATTGCTGTGTGATGAACACATACAGGCTGCCATGAAACGCCTTCAGCCCCGCGTCGACGGTAGTCAGCAGGTGACCAATTTCAACCTCTAAGTTGACACCTCGGAGCTCCAAGCAAAGCTCAAGTGCGCCTGCGGGCCAGATGAAGGAATCCTCAGCTAGAAGGTGCAGCGCGTCGCGTACGGGCCATGACAATTGTTGCCACAGAGTTTTGTAGTAACCCTGTAGGTCGCCGTGCGGCGCAATGTCCACTCCGCGGATTGCTGCTGGCGAGATGACGCGATGTCCATGAGCGACCTTCATGAACAAGTAAGTGAGCACCAGAGGGTGGCCTTCACTGGCGGTCATGAGCGCTTCGGCGATTGGCGTCAATTGCTGTGCAACCGCTTCAGGTTCAGGTAGTTGGAAGACACCAGCTTCGTGCTGGCTACGAAGCCATGAGATGATTGAGGTCATTTGCATGCGCGGAAGCTCTATCCACGCTTCGGAACCAAGATGACGATTCATCCGCCGCGGCAGGTGCTGGTCACTCACACGTTGTGTACCAAGGATCAAGGCAACCCCGTGTGGTGCTGGAAGCAGCTGGTTGAATAGCTCATTGAGCGGCAAGATCTGTTCGTCATTTTCACGCCAAACGTGATCGAGTCCATCGACAATCACAATCAATCGCTTCGATTGTGCCAAGCTTGCTTGCCCGCAGACCTCAAGCCAACTGCGCAGATGCTCAGGCTCCTTTTTCAGGCGCGCAATATCTGTTGGAAATTCACTCGCCAGTTGGGTCATCATCGATCGCGCGACACTTTTCAGAGTGAATCTCTCAGAGGTGTCTTGAAGGTCTAGAAAATAGTGGTGCCGTATGACCGGATACCCTAAAGCGCTGAGTTGCTCGCAGAGGTAGCTCAAGAACGTGCTCTTCCCCTGCCCTGGCGCCCCCCATAGGACGCGCTCATTCCAGCAAGTGCTCTGTACCTCGTCGACGAATGCGTCGGCAAACTGAGAGTCAGGCGGAAGGTATCCTGGTGGAACCCGAAACTCTTGATCCAAAGGGCGAGGTTGCCGCTCGGAGATGGTGCTTCGTAGTACCTCCAGCGTGATCCGCCCGTCAGGAGCAGGCGAACTTTTATGTATACTCCATTCAATAGAGCGGCGCAGCAGGTTGAGCCAGCCGAGGTGATCGGTGTGCTTGCCCTCCAGAGCTGAAGCAACCGTGGCGGTAAGCGATTCATAGCCTGCAAAACTATGCAAAAACTCAAAATGCTCAAAGAAGCGCTCGGCGTTCCCTGTGCCGCCTAGGTGCGGCATTAGCTCTTCGCGTAGCGCTTCCGGTAAGGAACTCCAGCGTACTTTGTTGTCAACCAGGTGCAAGGCGAAGGTCGCATCCGGCCGCCTATTGGTGATCAGTCTGGCCCTACTCAGACGCGCTAAGCCAACGCGAAAGAATGCTCCCGCCCATTTTTCCAGCAAGGACTTGCCGCGTTGCCCTTTGCGACGCGTAAGCCAATCCCATGACAGAGCATTGCCTGGATCAAAACCGTCAACGGTGAACTTAACTTGGATGAACTCAACACTGCCATCGGGTCGCTGAGCCACGATGTCATCTAAACCTTGAGCTTCGCGCTCATCGTCCGCCTCGAATTTGACCCACTCATACAGGGAGGGCGAATCGAGCCAGTCACACAAGAGCTGAATTCCGACCAATGTCTGATACAGGTAACCACTGGCAGGAATCGCGCTTCGTTTGATACCAACTTTCATACCGATGAGGCCTGTGTGTGAGCCGCTGAACCGTCAGCGACTTGTTCAAAACAATGTGGACCTAACCAAGTGTTTCAGCCTCTGGCGTGTGTACGACTTGCAAACTGTGCGAGGTTTTTGATGAGGCTTTGCCGGTACCCTAAATGCTCAATGCTCAGATCGGAATTTGACGTGCTTGGAAGGATCTGCTGCGTATGCCGATAACCGTCCTTGGCCGCCACTGAAGCGAGACTTCGCCATGGCCGTAGGTATGCGCGGCTCATCAGGTTGATCACCTTGCAGTTCAATACCAGCTTCTTGCGCCTTCAATGCCACAAAGCCTCGCAGAAGGTTTTCACGGTACGAATACATGTGCTCTCGACCTTCGACTAGTTCAAGAACTTCGCCACAGTCTTTGCGTAGAAACTTCTTCAGGATCTTCTTGAATTCGGCGGGCTGAAGCGGTGCTTGATCAGCCTCGGCCGGGTCCGTACCAAACAGCTGTCGGTTGATCCTGAGGTAGGATTTAAAAATATTATCAGCATAGCGAACGGTATCCTCGGAATCGGCGGTAGCCCACAATGCCAGCAGGTAATCGTGGCCTTTGTGCAGCACCGCACTGTCGTAGGGGCGCTGTAGGCGACCACTGATGCCGATAATGGAACGAGCAATGGCAGCATCGAAATGTCGCCGCTCAATGCGCGACACTTCGTGCTCATCTTTGAAAACTGCCCACAGTAAATTCTGCGTCAGCAGATGAACAAAGTAAGGGAAGCCATTACTGATGCGTGCAATCGAGTGCACGATCTCTTCATTGACGTCTAGGCCGAATGCCTCAATAGCGCTGTAGGCAATGTCTTCCCGGTATGACCAGTACAGACGCTCCAGATGCAGGGTGAAAAGCTGTCGAAAGCTGGATTCATGATCGCCCAGCAGCTGGTACAACGATGTCGCGATACCGGTGAAAATGAATTTAACGTTGACGCCTCGGTCACCGAGATCTTTGAGGAAATGGGCGAATTTGGCGCGCTCGGAGACAGATTCGATCTGGTCGAACTCATCGATGACCACAACCGGCCGCTCAGAGTGAACCTCCACCACCTCTTCCATCACATCCACGGCGGAAAACATCGAGTCGATAGGCGGAAGGCTGATGCTTTTCACCTGGTCTTTAACCTGTAACGTGTAGAATTTCAGATTGACCGTATGCGTGAATTCCAGGCTCCGCCGTCCGCCCGCTCGGCGCAAGATGCGCTCTGCGATTTCCTCGATCGTCTTATAGAAACATGTGTCCTTGCCACAGGGTATCTGGATGGGTTCGTTGTCGCTGCTCTGGTACTGAGCGGCCACCGATGCCGCAAGTGAAGACTTGCCCACGCCCCGATCACCGTAAATGAATACGTGACCGCCTTGGTCGAACAGGGCTTCTTCGACCAACTCCAATTCGCGTTCTCGGCCAAAAAGCCGTTCGATGGTTTTGATCGGAGAGCGCACTGACAGCTTTGACTGAAGGATCTCGACAAACCGATCCTGGTCTACATTCCGTATAGCCACACACATATCCTTGGTTAATGCGATTCCTCCGACAGGTATGTGGCTACGTCACCGCGACACGGTGTATGGCACGTAATCCGCTTACCCGCGGGTCATCAGCCAAGTATGTTGAACCAGAGTAGCAATGGCAATACGATGGCTACATGACGCCGGTCTTTGACAGGTTTTTATCGTGCCGAGAAGCCTGGTGCTTTTTGGACTCTGTGGATGAGTACCGTCTGACGGAGGCGAGAGCCTTCAAGCAGGCCTTGAAACACTTCGTCGCTCAGGTGCGGGTCGTCAGTCAACGCGCTCCTTACATGGTGAGCCATCCGTATGCTTGGCGATCAGGGCGTGACCGAGCCTTGTAAGAGCGTGTTTTCTTGAGGTAACGACCTAGATTACGACCCAGACACCGCCCCCACTATGGACCGGTCATTGAACCAAGGCTGAGGTATGAAAGCCTCGCATCACGCCAAATGATGATGACCCCTGAGGGCAGATCGACTGAATATCGTGCGCGTTGTTCACCGACCGGCTTACTCCTCGGACACCTTATCCTGGTCATCTGGCCACTCCAATCTTCTCAGTGCGATCGAGGCCTGTGCGGCGCGATTCTCCGCAGAAATCCGTTGCTCCAGGCGGCGGATCAGCTCGCATGCAAAGGTACGGACCGGCTCGCGCTCGTCAGTCAGCCATTCATTCAGCCGCGCTTTACGCTCGTCATACAGCTCAGCGAATCCATACGCTCCCGACACCACGCCCGAGGCGCCCAGCACACGTTGTGCGCATTTCAGCAAGTCGCTATGCCCTGGCAGCACGGCGACAATCTCTCGAACCAAAGGATACACACTTTCACGCCCCTCATAAGCGTGTAGTAGCGCCAACACAAACGCCAGATTGCTGAGCTCCCGGCCCGCGATCAACGCCCGCAGCCGCTCTGCATAGTCACCCGCCACCTCCGAGAAGACCGAGGCCAACAACCTTGCGCCATCGAATTCAAAGCTGCCTGGTGCGCGGGTGAACCACTGCTGAGCCGCCGTAAGCATCAGGTCAGGCACCAACGCCAGCGGTGCCCGCAGCTCGAAGACATTGAACGGTAAGGCATCGTAGCGTGACGGTGCGTCTTCACGTTCTGCGTAGAACTGCCGGTCGCCCAGAAATTGCACGACCAGCGCAGGCCAGTGCTTGGCGATCGAGGCGCAAATGTATTCGGCTCCATAAACGAGTTCCGGGTAGCCGATGAGCGCATTCAACACAGTCTCAGCCTGCGCTTGATCGAGCGACGCGATCAGGTTGTTATTCAGCCAAGAGAACCAGGGCTGCCCAGTCCAGCTGAAGTTGTCGAGTTCGACCAGCCCTGTCAGGGCGGGCAAGAACACCCCGTCAATCAGATCGTCAGGGTGGCTGGAAAACTGGGTAACAGCCGCCAGCAAGACATTTCTCAGGCCGTCTCTGTCACCGTGCCTCTGCGCACTGACCAAGGTGCGACAAAGCAGTTCTTTGTCGAAGCAATCGGTGAACCGCAAATACCAGGCGATAGCGCCGAGATGCTCACCATGGTCCAACCACGACTCGATACGCAGCCGAACCTGCTCGCGCTCCTGGCTGCGAGCCAGGCCGATCAGCATTGCAGGGAGGAAATTCATTAGGCTGCTGTCCTTTCGCTCGATAAACGACCGAACAATGCCCGCCTTCTCCTCGGCCAACCGCTCCAGAAACTGCCCAAACTCTGGAAATGTCGCCAGATCGTCAGACTCTGTCTGCGCAAAGCGATTTAACCGCTCAAACCAGAGCTCAGCGCTTGGCAGCTCGACTTGCGCATAAAGTCGCTCAATTTGCTCCTTCCGGTAAACCGCCGCTTGCTCATAACCAAAATCTTGCTCTTCCCAGGCAGGCGGAAAGACCGAGTTGTAGCCAACCAGCGCCTTGTACATCACATAGTCCGGCACAGCATTGATGAAATCGCGAAACTTCAATGCTGCACTACGCACGCGTTGGCACGCCGCCTGCAAATCAGCGTCTTCTCCCAGGTACTCGGGAAGTTGCACATAGCGCCAATAACAGTGGAGCACCCGCTCCTCCATCGCTTGCAGTGTCTGATGACTAACGGCGGTGGCAATGCTCAGCAGGAATTCTAATACTGCGAGCGTGTCGGCGAGAACGATCGCTGCAAGTTCGCGGGTGAAGCCGGTACCGCGCGGACCACAGGTCGCTGCATTCACTGCCAACAGGATGCTGCGCTGCTGTGTTTCGCCATCGCAAACCGGATACAGACTCGCCAGGAGTGCGACGGCTTTGCCCCGGGTCAGGCGGAGCTGGTCGCTGGCGACAACGGTGGCGCGGCGAATGGTAAACCCTTCAAAACTGCTGGACGTGCCACTGATCTCCAGGCTCAAGACCGGATTGAGCACGGCGATCAACAGCGGCAGCAATTGCTTGCGAACGTTGTCTTCGAACCCTTCGATACGTTCTACCAGCAGCCACTGCACCAGCGGACCATGGCCGTTCCAGATCTCCAGTTGGTGCCCCGCCAGTGCCTCACCCAACTGCATCAGCGGTTTGCGCTCCGCCTCCGTGTCGGTCGCCAAATAGAGCTTACACAGGCCATCAAAGGTCAGCTCTGCGTCTACATAGCGGTAATGAGTAAGGATGTCGGCGATCGCCTGCAAGACATCTGCGTAGGTTTTCGCGGGCAGGGAGCCATACGGTGTTTCGATGTCTATAGCGGGGGTGGCTTTGGCCTGGTCCGCTGCCGCCAGCAGCTTCGCCACGACGTCACCGTAGACCGCTGACAGGTCATCATAAAACGGCAGGACATTTTCAGCGAAGCGCTCAAGGGCATCTACCCGCTGATTATTGTCCGTTGCTCGGACAATGGCTTCCAGGGCATCCCCATCGAAAAGCGCCTTGCCGTCAAGCAGGCGCTGGAAGTCAGCCGCGATTTTCTGGAACTCATAGCCCGCCGGAACCAGGTACTGCAATGCGACCTTTTGCAGCCGGTTCTTGATCCCCTGAAACTGCCTGCTGCCAAAGTCGCGCAGATCAGGTGCTTTGTAGATCGTGTCATGGGCCATTTCCGCCCAGGCGTGGTTGAGAATTGTCTGAATCTGAATTTCACAGCGCATGCCGGCGAAGCGCGCATACTCCGGTAGCTTGGTCCGCTCCTCGGTGAGGGTCACCAGATAATGGTTGGAGATGTACAGGTCTGCCGCATCCTTGACCTCCCTCCCCGGCTGGTGGAGCTTGACCTCCAAGACATCGAAGTTTTCCTGGATGATGCCCGAGTGGATGAACTTCTCGACGTCGCTGTTGGTGTAGAACACCGTGCGGCACCCGGCGAGATCCTTGATTTCATGCTCCAGCTGCGCGGTGTCCGCGATGCCCCGTTCCTGCAGCTTTTTGAACAGAGAGTTGGCCTCCTTGGCGCGCTCTTTGACCAGCTGGAGGCGGTAACCACCCTCAGTCTCGATAGCAGCGGCCAAGATGCTGGAGATCGTCGACGCCAAGGCGGCATAGGCGGCCCAGCCATGTTGTTGATATTCGTTGAAGTTCATTGGCTGTCTACTCAGGCTGTGAAATCGAACGCTGGCGTCGTCCAGCGTGGTCATTAAGCGGCATTCACCGCCGCCATGGGTAAGGTCGCTCAGGAGTTACTGGCGATAGTTCTGAATGGTAAGCCGCTCCTGCGGGTGGCGTCGGTCATGAACGCTTAGGCCTTTTCTGCTGCAGGTCATCGCTTTAGGTGATCAACGAGGTGGTGACCGGAACGAAGGCGGCAGGGCCCACTATGGGATACTCCGCCGTGCACACCTCGATCTAGTGCTTTCTCCGGCTGAATCGATGACCCTCACCGCAATGTTCCAGCGTACATAATGCTTCGAGTTCCTTGCAGCGACAGGTGAACTGGCCGCGTTGCGGAACTACCCATACGACGCCGCGCGTGGCAAGTACAGCAACAGTGGGCCTGACACCACCTTTGCACGGATGCTGCAAAGCGTAGTCAGCGTCTGCACCACAGTGGCCAAAATCGCTGTGCCCGCAGCTCACGCAGGACCGGCATGGTTGGGTATTGACCTGCCAGTTGAAAGACAGCCTGGGGCTACGCCTGTTTCTGCTCAGCAACGCGGCAGGCATCGAAGTGCTGGCCCCCTCTGAACTGCGGGAGTATGTATGCGAGAAGCTGCACGAGGCACTCGAACGCTACAAACGCCCGGCAGACTGATCAGTCGTCGCCGCCGATCTCCTCTTCCCGCCCCATCAGTACGTGCTCCAGCCGGTCTGCCTGGGACGCGACTTGATGGGCGATGTACATCAGTTCTTCCTCATTGAGGTGCTGCACCGGGTGGCAGGCTCGCACGCTCAGTGCCTCATTCTGGTCGACATGGAAGTCCACCAGTTCGAATCGGGCGTTACGCCCGAGCGTGTGCTCTACCAGCGGTGATTGGCTGAACCGGTTGAACATGGCCAGTCTTCGGGTGTGCTTGGGGTTGACCACATTGGCGCTGAACATCACGTACGGGCCCTTGAACGCCCACCGAACCACTTGCATTCGCCCCTCCAGCTTGAACAGGAACGCCAGCCTCCAGGTCGACAAGCGCCGCACACTCATCCGCGGCGTGTCGCAGGCCAGCCCGTCCACCATCGCGTGAACGCACGACCGCGTTTGCTCTGTGCACTTGCCGGCCGCTTGCGAACCTGAGGCACGCTGATAGACGTCGAGAATTTCGTCGCCGATCAGCACACCGTCACTGCCCGCATAACCTTCAACCTGATACTGCAACGCCATTTGCCTGGACTTGTCAGTGCCCGGCACCCGCGCCAGGCGCCTGAACGGGTCGGCTTGCAGGGCCTTGAGCACACGCACACGCCCGATCGGGCTGTCGATGTCACCGGGGTCTTCGATCCCGCTGGGCAACGTCGCTGCGATCACCAATTCGGCCATGCCAACCGCGCTACGGACGGAAACTGCCGGCCCGGCAGCCACGGGGCTGTCGAGGTCTGTGCTGGACAAGTGCCAGCCTTTGCCATCCTCCTTGACCAACACCTGCGGATCACCTGTCAGGTCCCTGAGCGAGGTGCCCAACTGGGTCTTGACATGCTCCAGACGCTGCTGCATGGCCTTGGCCCGGTCGCTGATGAACTGGCTGCAGTCATCGCCCTGGAGGTCGCCATCAGTGATGGCGTAGTGGCTGGTCAAAAAATCGAGGATCTGCGGCTGCACCGGTGAGGGGTCCAGAACCTCGTCCTGCAATTGCACCTCGTGCTTGAAGCGCGGGCCTTGTCTTCCCACGGCATGCAGCGTTTGAATGAAGGCATTCATATTGGCTGCGGCCGTGCGCACCTGGTAGAACTCCATGCTTTGCCGGATGTGCGGAAAGCCAACCTGAATGAAGTGCTCGGCATAACCATCACCGGCCGACTGCATGCGTCGATGCGCCAGCGAACCGACCCGGTCGACACGACCGACCTTCTGCTCCAGCGCGATAGGGCTGGAGGAAATACCGTAATGGACCACGCTGTCGCAGAAGGTGTGCAGGTCTTCACCTTCCTGGAACACATCGGTGGACACCAGCACCCTGGGATAACCGGGCATGCGGAACAACGTGGCGATCGCCGTACGGCTGCCGCTGTTCTCGCCCGTAGCGCCGCGAACGGGCGATGTGGAGCGGACCTGGCTGGACAGGTACTGTGTCAGGCTGCTCACTGGCTTGGTGTACACATCCGGGAAATTGAGCTTGATCAACAAGTCCAGGTTCTGGGCAGTGTCGCGCAGTATCTGGTAGCTGCAGAACGGGATGCGCTGCGCGTGTTGTACGCGCAACCGTTCGGCCAACGCCGCCATGAATGCCTCTTCGGCATCGGCCTCCCCTTCCTTGCCTGTGTGCCTGAGCGCATACAGGTCAATGAAAGGATGATCCACACGGCAAAGCACACCGAAAAGCTCCTGGTGGGTACTGAGCCTGCGCAGTAGCCGATCGGCCCCAGCGTGGTTTGCCTTGGTCAGCTCAATGAATGTATCGGCGGTCCATAGCGGCGCCAGTTCCGACAGCTCAGCCTGGCGTCGCAGAATGTCCCACAGCGTCGAACGTTGCAGTTCGCTGATCAGCACAGAAGGGTCGGCCAGGTCGCACCTGGCCTCGAACTTGTCAAACAACACAGTCAGCACGTGGTTGGCGACAATCGCCGCCTTGTCTTTGCGTGCCGCGACAGCACGCAGATAAGCATATTGAGCCAGTCGATAACGCTGGCCGGGGTTGGCAGTAGATTCGTTCTTGCCGATCACGCCCCAATCGAGGACCAGCGACTTCGCGGCCGGCATGCCTGGCAAGGATGCCCAGTTGGTCTCGAACCATCGGCTCTGCAGCAGTTTGCTGCGCAAGTTGTGTGGCAACTGCCCCAACTTTTTCTCGCGGTCCAGTTCCGGATTCCGTCCTCGGTAGAACCAGGTGAAGAAATTGTCGCCGCTGGCCGCTGCTTCGAAGTCATCGACGGCCTCGGGCTCGATGAGTGAGTGGCTGCGTTGGGCTGCGCGCTTCCGATAGCGCTTGAAAACGTCGGCAACGGCAACATCGCTGTCGATGTAATCGCCGATCCATTCGTTGTAGGCCTCTTCGAGCTTGAACTTCAACTCGGTGACGCTGCGTATCCGGCGCACGAAGACCAACTGTTTCTTGCCTTCGACAAACGCCAGCCGGTGTGTCTGCCGGCACACACTGTCCATTTTCGGGTGCGGAGGCCTGCGCTTGAAGGTCTTCTCGAAATCTTCCACCAGATACTCGACGACGCTGCGGTCTGCCGCATCGTGCGACGATTCACTGTCGCTCGCGACCTCATCACCGTCGAAAGTCACCGGCTGGTTCTTTTCGCCAGGCAAGTAGCTCTCGAACGAGGCCAACATTCCCAGTTCGAAACGGTTCGAGCAGTTTTCCTGCAAATGCTCGCTGACCTTCTTCTGCAGCAGTGCGGCGAACAGCTTCTGCGCGACCGTCAATGTCACGTGTGCCTCGCTGCCGCGCTGCTCACGCCGATACATGTTGCGGGTGTGCGCTTTCTGGCCAAGGGTGAGCGTATTCAGCCGCCGAACCAGCAGGCGAGCGAGCGCTGCGTGCATGTCGGGGGCGGCCGGATCGTTACCCGCTGGCAGGTCGGCCTGCGCTTTGAAGCCAAACAGGGCAAGCTGGTTGCGCAATTGGCCCAGGTCGCGGTCGAAGGGTGTCGCCGACAGCAGCAACAGGCGCTTGATGCGTTGGTTGTCCCCCAGCAAGGTCGCCAGCAAACGGTTACGGTCACTGCTTTCACGGCCAGCCCGCAAGTTGTGCGCTTCGTCCACAATCACCAGGTCGAAGCGCGGCAACATTTTGCCCAGGGCCTGCATCCACACGTGCTTGACCTTGCGCTTGAGGTCTGCCGGTTTGCAGTTGCCGTTCATGGCCCGGAGTTGCAGGGCCAATGGGGCCATCAGAAGCCGATACTGGGGCATCGATTCTTCGAACTGCCGGGTACTGTCCAGCAGCTGGGCCGCCGTATTGCCCAGCGCGTAGCTGAAGATCGACGTGCACAGGAACAGGTCCCGCTCATTGCCACTGGCGACGGTTTGAACCAGCTCGGATAGTTTTCGACAGTCGGCGTAGGGCGTGACGGGGTCGCTGCCCAGGCCTTTGACCGCCATGTCCTGGAGCCGATAGTTGCTGCGCACGAAGGCCCGATAGTCCTTGATCCATTTGTCGCGAACGTTGTTTTTCGGTAACAGGTACAGCACGCGCAGCCCCGGGTTGAAATGCCGCATCAAGGCAGCCACACCCAGGCCTATGTAGGTCTTGCCCATCCCGACTTCATCGGCAAGGTAGGCTACCCGCTGGTCCGCGAGCTTGTTGTACAGCGCGACGGTGCCCTCCAGCTGCTGTTCGGCCAGCCCCGCGAGTTCGGGGTTATTGCCCGAAAAATCGATCACAGCCTGGGCCGTGGCCTTATTGATCCGCTGCATGGGCAACCTCTTTGTTGGGTGACTTCGAAGTGCTCAGGCGACGCTGAAACTGCGCCCTGAACCACTGCAGAAACCGCTTGCCCTCGCCTTCGCCGAGTTGGCCAAGCAATTCCTGGCGTTCCAGCCCGCTGATGGCGGCCGCCACACCTGATTCCAGGTCTGCACAACGGTGCTGCGGATAGCGGTTCAACACGCCTTGCATGCTGACCAGGGTCAAATAGCGCACTACCAGCGTTTCTTCATCGCCTGCTGCGGCCTGCACGCTGTCGAGCATGGCCCGCAAGGAGTCGGGCTGGCAGCCCGCGAGGTAGTACGCCAGTTTGGCGTGATTCCCCTCGGCCTCGGCCCGTTCCAGTGTGCGTTCCAGTTGCCAGAACGCCCCGTTGACCTGTGAAAACTCTGAGAAAAAGCTGCGGTCTTCGCCTTCATCCGGCAGCTGCGGCAGATGTTCGTCCGCCTCGTCGGCGTGACGCCGGCTCAGCAACCGCTGGGCCAGCTCGCCAAACTGGCTGATTTTCCTGCTCAAGCGCATCTCGATGAACAGGCGCAGCAGGCTTTGCAGGTCCATGGCCGGCAAATGGCTGGGGCGGCAGTAGATGTTGTGCTGCGAGACCATCAGCCAACGTGTCACGCATTCGCCGCCGGCCTGCCAGCACACATTGAGCAATGAAGAACGCTGCAGGTGCTCATGCAGCGCGGGCAACGGCTGCACAAGCTGCGCGGCCCGTTCGAAATGCAGCGTGGCGAGATTGCCACTGGAGCTGTCCAGTAGTGTCAGCTCACCGCTGATCGGCGCCTGCGCCGTCACCTCCAGCACCCCACTGTCCCAGTCGTATGCCAGGCATAGAACGGGCATTACCAAGCCGTCCTGCGTCTGGGCAGATTGCGTACCAGGTACCTCAGCGAATTCCGTGAAGCTGGTCGTCGAAGTCGCCAGCAACGGCGCCAGCGCCCGCCCCTGCAGCAGGAACCCTGCCTCGACGTTTTCCTTGAAGGCCTTGTGACTGAAATTCACCGAACCGACGAATTGCCATGGCTGCTTGCCCAGCCCCTGAAAAACCTTTGCGTGAAGGCGGCGTAACGGCTTGTCGTGCACCTTGTGACTGCCTTGCCACTGCTCGGCCCAGTCACACCACTGCTGCACCTCGAAGGCGCTGTACACCGCACGGTCGACCAATGCGCGTCCATCTTCATCCTTCGGCAGCAACAGGCGCACAGTGCCGAACTCGCTCATCAGCTCCTGGGTACTGCCACGGGTGGGCTTCTCGGCAAAAAACGGGCTGATGATTTCCAACGTGCCTGTGCCATTTGCAGTCGCTGGCCTTTGCAGGTGCTGGTGCAGGAAGTCGAGAAAGGCCACACGCCCAGATGCAGCGCCGGAAAAATAGAAGCTGCAGTCGGGATCATGTTCACCCGGCGACCAGCCTTCCTGCACCGCGACGATCCCATCGAGCGCAGGTGCCGGTGTGCTGGCCTGGAAAAACTGCAAGGCCCGGCGCAGCGGCCCAAGGATATTGCCCGGTGCATGGTTGGCGCTGAGCTCGACGAAGTGGCCAACCTCGATGTTGTCCCACCAGCCGGCCTTGGTCAGGTTGAACGACCCTGCTGCCAACAGGATGGCCGCATCCCCCTGATCGCCCTTGACCACCAGGATCGCCAATTTGGAATGCTGGCAGGCCCCGCCGATTCTTACCGGCAGGTAGTCGACTTCCAGACGGCTGCCGGCGGCAGGGTTGAAGACATCCATGTCGTGGGCCACGGCGAATCGCCGGGCCTTGTCCTGCATCAAAACCTGTAGTTGGACATAGCGAATGTCATCCTGACTGGAGAGCGCCTGATCGCCCAAGAGCAAGGGAATGACTTCGAGTTCGAAGAAGTCAGGCTCGAAACTGTAGGTGCTGAAGAAGGCAAAGCTCACTTCACGCTCGCCGATGCAGCGGCGAAACGCGTCGCTGATGGTATGTGCTTTCATACGTGACCGGCCTTGGCAATGGCGAGGAAGGCATGGAGGAAAAAGCTGTAGTCCCAGGTTCGATGGCAGTGCGCGACCAGTTCGGCAGGGAGGCTGGCGCGGTCGACCGGCACCCTGACCTTGAGCCTGTCCCCCTCCCAATCCAGCCAGGCCGCACCGCCGCGCGCGCCCATGACCGCCGAATTCTGGCGGATGAGCTGGTCGATCACCGCCCCCGCATCCCCGTCATTGACAGCATCGCTCAAGCCCTGCAGGAAGGTCGCATGGGGCAACCCAGGTCGATCCCAACCCGACTGGAGGAAAGGCTCGGTAAGCCGCGAGCGCAAGTCTTCGACCAAAGCTACGCGGGTTCGCCCGCCCTGCCGCTGCAGCCAGACGACCACGGTGTTGGCGAATACCAGTAGCGGTTGCAACAGCAGGATCTGCTTCAGGACCTGCTGTACCTGCGCATCGACTTCATCAGCGCCCACCGCCCAGCTGGCGAAGGCGCGAGCAGATACATCGTGCTCACCCGGCAATGCCAGCCACTGCTGGGCCGCATCATGCAACGCCAGTTGCAATGGGCAAGCCTTGGCGTACCGCAGCAGCGCCGAGACCAGTTGTTTGCGCACGCCCTGGTCTTTTAGCAGGGCCGAAAATGGCCCAGCCAGTGTCGACAGCTGCTGCCTGCTCACCGCGTCCTGGTTTGCCAACTCGCCGAAGCGCTGCCATTGCGACTTGCCGAACACCTCCAGCAACGCATCTGTCAGGGCGCGCCCTGCGTCGGTCAGGCGCCTATCGTTGCCCTTGATCAGGCCAGCCTCATGCAGGGCCGAGGAATACAGCCCCCACAACCCGTAGCTCAGCTGATTGCTCAGAATCTGGGCTTTCTTGTGCATTCCCAGCGCCATCGCGTCGCGCCTGAAATTGGCAACGGCCAGCTGACGCCCCAGCAAGCTGGCTTC
Source organism: Pseudomonas sp. BP6 (assembly GCF_017875935.1). Lineage (NCBI taxonomy): Bacteria > Pseudomonadati > Pseudomonadota > Gammaproteobacteria > Pseudomonadales > Pseudomonadaceae > Pseudomonas > Pseudomonas sp. BP6. Next base: position 2,364,236 of record NZ_JAGINI010000001.1, on the reverse strand, counting down.
GGCAGAGGCTTCCAGACGCAAGTACGCGGCCAGTTGCTCGGCCGTGACATAGCGGGCCTGTACCTCGTCCAGCGAGCGGGATTTGCCTTCATGGGCATGACGGCAGGCCAGCAGCGCCACCATGAAGTGCTCGGCGCGGCTGGTGACCGTGGTCAGGTTGCCGACCAGCTTGCGCCCCACGGCGCTCCAGATCGACTCGATGGCCAAGGGATCCCTGGACCCCTTAGGTCGCAGCCTGTCGTCCAGCAGGGAGAGAACGGTAATCATCAACACACATCCTTGAGAAAACTAATGCATGGCCAACATCACCGCTGACACCGACAGCTTGTGTCTCAGTCCCGGCAGTAATCGGCTCGGCCAGATCAAAAGGGAAGGCAATATGCCATCTTTTCCTCTGTTTGCGGCAGAGACGACACATCCTGACCATCGCCCACCCCATGCTGACGGCTCCCTAGCGCCAGGAGATCCGTATGGCTATTTGGCGGCAGCCGCCGCGCCGTAGACAACTGCACGCTGTCGCTGAAGTGGAGTTTCCAGTGGTTGCTGAAGCTGGGCGGGCAGGCGAGGCCGCCGACCGTAAAAAGTCATCTCGCTCGAGTGACGCATGACGGTTTATATCTCATGAGCCCTCAGCGCGAGCACGGACTAGAAAAGCTCAAGCCCTGTCCGTTTCTTTGCTGACCACCTCTCAAGCCCAGCCTGCCAGCTTTAAGTACGTGGCTCACGCTCGGAGGGTTTTGTTGGAGCATCGGCAAGGAGTACATTCGTACTCCTGCTGGGGGTTCGCCAGTAATCTCTACACCTACCCGATCGGTAACCCTTACCCGCTTCAGAGCGCACTCAGGTCAGTGTTCTGTCAGTCACTGGTAGACAGTCTGCCTTGGTAGCCGCAGGTCTGGCGTGGCACGCAGTATGTTTGCCATATTTTAGAATCACCGGCAGGCAGATGGCTCAGTTCGTATTCCTGAGGTACTTAAATCCTACATGGGAAGCATGGACTCCATTCCATCATTGGGGCATCGCCGCAGTTGAAGATGGGCGGAGCTTGCTACCTCCTCTGGCAGTCAAGTTCTCCTGAGCAGGGTGTTAACGCTCTGCATCATGGCTTCGAGTGAGAAGGGTTTGGTCAGTATTGCCGTACACGGCCCTAATTTGGCGTTTTCCAGGACATGCGGCTGCGCATAGCCGGTCATGAACAGCACGGGAAGATCAGGCCTAGTACTGCGTCCTGTATCGACCATCTGTTTACCGTCGATGCCACCAGGTAGGCCGATGTCTGTTACAAGCAGGTCAATGCGGGTGTCCGATCCAAGCAGCTGAAGTCCCGCCAGGCTGTCGGCAGCCTCTATGACAATGTAGCCATTGCTGCCCAGCAACTCACTCACGAATAGGCGAACGGAAGGCTCGTCGTCGACGACCAGCACCGTCTCCCCGGATGAGGAGATCTTTGACTCGGGCTGCTGCTCAACAGGCTTTGGCGCAGGGATTTGAGCCGTATGGCTTGGTAGCTGAAGGAAGACCCGCGTTCCAGCTCCCTCCTCAGACTCAATCCTGACCTGTCCTCCGGATTGCTTGGCGAATCCATAGGTCATGGACAGGCCGAGGCCAGTGCCGGCGCCCACGGGCTTGGTGGTAAAGAATGGTTCAAATGCCCGGGTCAGTGTTTCAGCGCTCATGCCGGTTCCATTATCAGCGACACAAACCGTGAAATAGCTGCCTGGCGCCAGCTCAGGATCCAGCTCTGCCCCTTGCGCCAGCTCCTGGTTGAACGTTCTGATGAAAATATACCCGCCACCCTCCAAGGCATCACGGGCATTGATGCACAGGTTCAGGAGCGAGTTCTCTACTTGTGCGGGGTCGACCAGACAGATGCTTGATGCTGCATTCAGTTCTACCTTCAGTTCAATCCCTGGCCCCACTGTGCGGCTAATCAGCTCTTCCATGTCACTGATCAGGGTATTCACATCGGTGTGGACAGGCATCAACGTCTGGCGACGGGAGAACGCTAGAAGTCGATGGGTCAAAGCGGCAGCCCTATGAGCCGCGCCGTGAGCGACTGTCACGTAACGTTCGACGTCCGAAATGCGCCCCTGCTTCAAGCGAAGTCTGATCAAATCCAGGCTGCCTGTAATGCCAGCCAGCAAATTATTGAAGTCATGAGCGATACCTCCGGTCAGTTGTCCTACCGCCTCCATTTTCTGTGACTGGCGAAGCGCCGCTTGAGCTGCTTCACGCTCGGCAATGGCTTGTTCTATGCGTGCTTCCAGCGTGTGATTGAGCTGCAGCAGCTCCGATTCCGCTTTCTTCCTTGCCGTTACATCAATGGATGAACCAATCAGGCCGATGATTTCACCTGATTCATTGCGAAGAGGAGATTTCATCGAAAGCCAGTAGGTAGCCGAGCCATCCGGCATGTCGACGCGCTCTTCAATCTGAATGGCCTTCCCGCTTTGCATGATGCGCTGATCGGTTTCCATGATCTGGCGGGCCTGCGCCTTGTCTTCCAGAACCTCTAGGTCGGTTTTGCCAAGGTAAAATTCAGGGGGTTTACCGATCAGCTGCGTGGCTCCATGGTTCGCGACCAGCAGTCTGCCTTCTAGGTTTTTGGCGTAGACAACACCAGGTACTGCTGCGGCAAAGGTGCGGAGTAAGGCTGACATTCTGTCGCGCTCGGCCTCGGCAGAGCGGCGTGACTCAATGTCCATGAGCACCCCCGGAAAGCGCACAGCTAGGCCGTCCGAATTGAGCTCGGCACGGCCGTTAGCCTCGACCCAGCGGTAGCCGCCCTCGTGTTGCTTCACCCGGTATTCACACCGATAAGCCCCACCGCGGCGCATGGCGTCATGGATGTCAGCCAAGACTCGATCACGATCATCAGGGTGTATGGACGAAAACGCTTCCTCGATCGGGATGCCGGCCAGACACCTGTCCGCAGCCAGCCCGAAGGAGCGGGAGAACCGCTCATCAGCGGTAACCCGATTATCCGGAATATCCCATACCCATGTGCCGATGATGGCGCCAGCGTCGAGCGCCAGCTGTAGGCGCTCCGAGGCGGTTGTCGGAAATGCGTGATCCTGATGCGGTGATGCCGGAGCATCAAAGGTGCCTGGAGTGCCAGGGCCTTCGCGATCCATAAATTGCCTCTTCACTTACATCCATGATCGATTAGCCGATGGAAATCATTGTAGAGCGTGATGCGCCGCCTGAGGTAATCGCAACTGAGCCCCTCTTAGGTGAACGTGTAGAGAAGCGCGTATGCCTGAAATACGGATAGAGTACATTTGTACTCCACCAATACGTCTCGGCTCGAGGCTTACTGACTTTCTGACCCTTGTTTGGTTTCAATCGAAGCGCGAAGTGCTTCTAGCTCGGTTTCAGACTGCTCGAGCAGTGCCTTCAACTCTTCTGCCTTTTGCTGTGCTGCTGTTCCAGTTAGATGGGCATCGGTAGCCTCTTTACTCTTGGTTTCGAGCTGGTGAGCCAGCAGCTCTTTGGCCCCCTTCCGCGCGAGCAGTTGCAGCATTGGCGATGCCCAGGTCGCCTCTCAGATGCTCGATAGCGTCACGATGCTGGCTGGCCTCCTTGGCGTGCTGGCGGTTTTCGGCGATCAATCGCTCGTTGTCGCGAATCAATCGAGTGGCCTCCTCCTGCTTAACCATGAGCGTCTGTTGGAGGACTGTCACCTCTTGCTGCATCTGGTAGATCTGAGTTTCGTGACGGTTTAGATCCTGGTCGCGCTGTTCCTTTACCGCTACTCGGTAGTGCTCGAGTGCTTCTCTGGCATGCGTGTGCTTCTGCTCCAGAGATTCGATCTGGGCGTCCTTCTCTTGCACGCGTATCTCAAGGTCGCTGCAGCTCTGGCTGATCCGGGCGTTTCGAGTGATCTCTGTTTGAAGGCTGGATTGAACGATCTTGAGTTCTTCGTCCTGAGCCTGCAGGGCTGACTGCAGCTTGGCGATCTCCAACTGCAATTGCTCAAGATCACTTTGAAGTGTACTGCTCTCAGCCTTCATCGCTTTGCGTTCAAGCTCAAATGCGGCTCGCTCATGCGCCAAGGCTTCGTTCCCCTCCGCTAGCAAGCGCTCGAGCATCTTGCCCACCAGCTCCGTGAGCTCATCACTTAAGCGCGATGGCGAAGCTGATGGTCGGGGGTCATGCGTTTCAATCTCCTTCAAAAAGCGCTGAATTGTTGTCTTTGAGCCAGTATTCCCAAGTTCTATGCGTATCGCGTCGATGCTAGGGTTCTGCCCTCTCAACAGCAGCGCCTCGCGAGCCTTGCGCACCAGTACCAGGTTAATGCCGCCTCTAGCCATGTCTGCCCCTACGATTACGTACTGTTTTACGTTTCATGTAATTACGTGCCACTTTAACACTTTGAGATACCAAATATTCCTTCATTTGTGGCAAGACATAATCGAGGTTTATAGCTTGCCAGGGCCAAGTTTGGGGTAAAATGACCCAAAAAGCGGTACAAATGGCAAAGGAGAGCCACGTAGGGCTCGAAACGGAGGATTAGCGTGGTTGATGTGCCCAGTAAGGCTGATAGGTACTTGGATGCGAGCGTTCGAGAGAACACCTCGAAGAGCTATGCGGCTGCCCTCAACCACTTCGAGGTGACGTGGGGCGGCTTTCTGCCCACCACCACCGAGTCAGTCGTGCGGTACATCGCTGAGTACGCTGACCAGCTGGCGCTCAGCACCCTTAAGCAGCGCCTGGCTGCGCTCGCCAACTGGCATCAGAGCAACGGCTTCCCAGATCCCACCAAGGCACCGAAGGTCAGGCAGTTGCTAAAAGGCATCAGGGCACTTCATCCCGTCCAGCAAAAGCAAGCTGCCCCGCTAGCGTTGCTGCATCTTGAGAAGGCAGTCGCTCACCTAGAGGATGAGGCTGCCCAGGCAAGATCCGCCGGCAATATGGCCGTCCTTCTCAAGGCGAGTCGCGACATCGCTCTGCTCACGATCGGGTTCTGGAGGGGCTTCCGCGGGGACGAACTTGCCAGGCTCACGATCGAGAACACGCATGCCGAGCGCTACGTCGGGATTAAGTTTTACCTCGGGTCTAGCAAAGGAGATCGGCAGAACATCGGGCGCGAGTACAAAACCCCATCGCTAAGCAAGCTTTGCCCTGTCGAGGCTTACCTGAACTGGATCGAGATTGCTGGCCTTACCCGCGGAGGTGTGTTTAGAAGCATCGATCGCTGGGGCAACATAAGCGATCGCCCGCTTGCCGCCCATAGCTTAATTCCCCTGCTTCGCGGCACTCTGGATAGGTGTGGCTTGCCGTCCGAGATCTATAGTGCGCACTCGATACGGCGAGGCTTTGCCACCTGGGCAGCGAGTTCAGGCTGGGACATCAAGACGTTGATGGACTACGTCGGCTGGAGCGATTTGAAGTCCGCACTACGCTATGTTGAGCCTGCACAACAATTTGGGGGCCTTTTTAGAAAGCTCGAAGGATGATCGCGCTTACGAAACGCCCGAGTTCCCCTGATCTGGAACACTCGAAACAATCCTTGGTCGATGCCTAGCTGAGCTATACAACCTGAACTAACCCGCAAGCGATTCAGCGGAGATGACAATTCCATATTTCGTCAGCCACCGTCGGCGTGCTGGCGTGTTGCGGGATCTGCCATACCCTTGCAAACCTACTCGTACCCACGCCATGCATGCCATTATCCAGAAAGATCTGTTAGGACTAAGTGAACTGGCCTAATGATTTTGGACACCTTCATCGGGCGCTATGATGACGCCCAATTGGAGGCAAAATCAGTGCGTAAATCTTACTCAAGAGAATACAAAGTCCAAGCTGCCGAAATGGTGCTGGACGGCGGCCAGTCAGTTCCTGAAGTCTGCGCAGCCCTTGGGCTGGGGCCTACGGCCCGCAGTCGTTGGGTTGAGCAGGTGCGCGAAGAGAGGGCTGGCAAGTTTCCGGCCGGAGCCAAGGCGATCATGCCGGAGCAGCAACGAATTGAAGAACTCGAAGCGCTGGTTCGGCAAAAGATCGGGACATCGAAATCCTAAAAAAGGCCAGTGCTCTTCTGCTTCGGGACTCCAAAGATCGTCCTCGCTGATCAACGAGCTGAGTGAGCAATATCCTGTTATCGACTGCTGCCGCGTGCTTGGAGTCAAACGCAGCAGTTTCTATGCATGGCGCAAACGGCAAGGGTGTGAAGACCCGGCCAGAGATGCTCTGCGCCTATTGGTCATCAAGCACTTCAACGCCTCACGAAGTGCGTCTGACTTGCGAACGCTGGTGCAGGAATTGCGGCGATAAGGTCATGAAGTCGGACGATACAAGGTGCGCGCGTTAATGCGTGAAGCTGGCACTGAAGTGCAAGCAGCGCAGGCCGCACCGATATCGGTCATCGGGCGCAGAATCACTGAAGCTCAATTTCAAGCTTTCAACGATCAATGAGGTTTGGTGTGGAGATGTGACCTACATCCAGGTTGGCAAGCGCTGGTTGTACCTAGCCGCTGTGATTGATCTCTATGCCCGTCGAGTAGTGGGTTGGGCGTTCTCAATGATTGCAGACGCTAATCTGGCTTGTAACGCCCTGCGCATGGCTGCCGAATCACGAGGCAGGCCGGCGGGTGTAATGTTTCATTCGGACCAGGGCTGTCAGTACACCAGCCATAATTCAGGGCAGCACTCGATGAGTACAAATTGAGCCAGAGCATGAGCCATCGGGGCCAATGCTGGGATATTGCCGCCATGGAGCGATTCTTCAGCACGTTGAAATCAGAATGGATGCCAGCGGAGGGCTATGAGACCGAAGCGCAGGCACGAGGGGATATCCAGGCTTATCTATTGCGCTACAAGCTCAAACGCCTCCACAGCTACAACGGCTATGAAAACACCAGTAGCCATGGAGGAAAAGCTCAGGATAGCGGCATGAACCTTAACCGGTGTCCAAAATTACTTGACCAGTTCAGGTAGCCATAGATGTAGATCTTCAGCAGCAGCCACTTTGGCCACCAGCACTCGCTCATCGCGTCTTTAACTAACTGGCGCATCCACGCGCTTACTCCGAGTGCGCCGTGACTGTCGGCACAGTTGATTCCGACTTCGAGGCAGATGTCCTCCAGCAACGGCTAGCCGAATTAACCTTTTGAGTGAGAGCGTTTACTGCGTAATCAGGGCCAGGGGGCCTGGCCATCCAGTCTAGGATAGTGGGAAACAGAGCCAATCAAGCAGCCCCCCACTGTGTCAAAATGTGGGGCCTATTGAACATAAACGGCGTCACTCAAATCGCCTCTCCTAGCCTTTCGCCCAGTCGTACACACCCTGGTTGATTTCACCCCCAGATCACCGTCACGCGCGATCCACTCCTCACCCGTGCGAGCCGACCTGATTTGGTTTTTGATGGCATTTCTAAGGCCCCTACGGATCCCTAATCGACTAACAGCTACCTCTCCCAGACTCTCCCAGACGGCCGAGCTCTGGACCGAGCGTGCGTCATCTGTGCTTTGCCTTTAAGGCAACATTTATTCTGAAGATTTTCTTGAGGTACTTTATTGTCATTGTGATTTTCTCGGGCTACTAAGGGCAGACGAACACGGGCTCAGCCCGCGGCGGCGACCTTCCGCATCAACTGTGAAACATCGCTGAGCTGTTCAAGGGAGAGCACGTTATCGACGATCTGCGTGGCCACATCTGCTGGGATCACCCCATCGGCGTTGTGTAGGAATTTGGCAATCAGCTCTTCATTGGTCATGCGGCTTTGCGGGTCCGGGGATGGGCTGCCTTTGGGGTAGCGACGCTCACCGGTGAATGTTTGGCCACGGGCGGTGATTTCGATCTTCGCAGGCCGACTGGCACCGTTGGTTGTGAGTAGCTCGACGTAATTGGGGTGAACTTCGTGGGTAACCTTGTCCATCAGTTGCATCACCGATGGGTCGAACACCCGTTGCGGGTCCTGCCATGCTTTGCCGGGCTTAATGCGATGGGCTCCCAATGCCAAGCCGTGGGCGATACTGAACTGGGCGTCATGCACATGTTCGATACTGCGATTGAGCCATACAGGCTGTTCCACGAACCCTTCTACCCAAGCCTTGATGCCATCGATCTCGTTCGGGCGGATATTATTGTCAGATAAGATTTCGTCCATCGAATCAAGCAGCGCATGGAGGATGCGACAATGAGGATAAGGCTTGTAAGCCTGCTCGGTGGTGAACCGCCACTCTTCACCCAGGCCCTGGGTAATAGGCGCCGGCTCCCAGCGGCGGGTGCCGATGAACCTTGGGAAACCGTATTCGCGGTCGTCGAGGGTCTGAATATCGCCACGATGCCCCAGCTCAGCCATATATGCTGCGGTCATGGCGACCTGGGTCAACGCGCCGGCCAGCAGATACTTGATGGTCGAGCTTGGCGCATGCTGGAACCAGGCGACTTGGGAGTTCACTGGGGCGGTACTGCCGGCGATACCAAGAGCGTCAGCCAGCTGTTGCGTGGTAAACCCCATGAGCTTGCCGACGGCCGCGGTGGCACCGAAGACAGTGCTGCTGTAGCCATACACCGGCGGCGGCGAAACCTTGCCGTCTTTGGTATCACGCAGATAATCCATCGCCTTGCCTAGGCGATAGGACATCTCGTGCGACAACGCCATGGCTGCGATCAACTCGGCACCCGAGGAGCGACGTGCCTCGGCCACCGCCAGCGCCCCCGGCAGTACATAAGGCGTGACATGACCCGGCGGTAGCACTGCGTCCATGTCCAGGGTGTTGATCAACTCACCATTGGCGAACGCTGCGGCAAACACCGAGACCTTTTGCTTCTCACCGATGATGGTGGCTGCCGGATCGCCGGCGCCGAGCACGCGGGCGTAGTCGATACCGATGCGCCCCTTGGGTTCATGGATCGCGGCAAGCGCGCAACCAAAGGAATCGAGCAGGACGCGCTTGCACTCCTCGATAACCTCGCCCGGCAAGGAAGCGAGGGTCGTTTGACTCGAAAATTGCGCCAGTTTTTGTACGATGGTGTCCGACATGATGGTGTCCTCTAGATTTAAGCTCTATTTGTGGTTCGGGTGTTCGTGTACTGTCACGCTTATAGAGCGCTCACCAGATGAACCAGCGGTGGACCATTTTGTAGCCGCTTTCAACATCCAGATCCTTGTACATACCGAACATCATCTGATCAGAGCTACAAGAAACGGACTGCGTTAGCCATATAAATCCCGTGTACGTCCCTGATCGTCTTACAGCTCATAACCTAGACGGTTTCCCCTCCCAGTCGGTATATATGCCGGCATCCAAATGAGGATGAGCCTGGATACCGAACGTGCAGATCAAACCGGTCTCGACCTCATTCCAGTTACGTTGGTGCTGATTTTTTTTGACCAGCCCGTACTTGGGTTGAGCGCGCCTGTGCGACTGCCTGTAGTGGAGAGGCGACGGAGAAGATCGCCAACGTCATTGGACTCGTCCTACCCGCAACTGCGATAGCAAACGGCGAAACCGATTTAGGAGCTTGCACACATTCCCTTTCTTATTTCCTGTCGTGCGTGCGCCATTCAACTGACGAGCTACCTTCAGTTGAACCGACGAGTCCATCATAAGGAGCAAACATTTCGGTGCACAAAGAGCACGACGCTTATATTCCGTACATCAGAATAACTCGAGAGTTTGGGGGCATGACCGCCTTGCGCACATCTGAAGTTATCCGTGCCGTCACTGTACTCAACTGGGGCGGCGGCAAAAACTGAGTGCACACCTGACCTTTCCGGTACGGTGCTGCCCCATCTCTTATCACGAACTCAGCGTCGAAGAACGCGCCGCCATTCAAATCGGTCATGTAGAGGTCCTCGGCCAGCGTTGAATTGCTCGGCTGATCGGACGATCTCCCTCGACCATCAGCCGGGAGATACGCCGCAATCGGGAGGTCTGTGGTAGTTACTCGGCCCGTGCGGCTCAGCAACAAACGCAAGCCCGCCGCCAAACCTGTCGGCCGATGCGAAAGCTGTTGCCGTGTAGCGAACGCTTCGAGTTGGTGGCCCATATGCTGCGCGAGCGTTTGTCTCCCGAGCAGATTGCCGGCAAGCTACGCAGCATGAACATTCCCAGCCCTAGAGATGCCTACGTCTGCCGCGAGACGATCTATAACGCGATCTATGCCCTGCCGGTCGGTGAACTGCGCAAGGAACTTATCATCTGTCTGCGCCAAGGCAAAACGGCCCGCCGGCCACGCTCAGGCGGCGTGGATCGGCGCGGCCAATGCCTCGTCCGTAGTCACGTTGGTGGAACGCACCAGTGGCTACTTGATGCTGGTGAAAATGAATGACGCGACCGCAACCTCGGCGATGTAGGGCTTCAGCGCTGCGTTCAATAGCACGCCGTTGACATTGCGCAGGAGCATGACCTTCGACCAGGGCCGAGAGACGGCGCGGCGCGGGGAGATTACCCAGAGCACAGAGGTGGCGATTACCTCTGCGACCCGCACAGCCCTCGGCAGCGCGGCAGTAATGAAAATATCAACGGGCTGATCCGTCAGTACCTGCCCAAAGGGGCGGACTTGTCGGGACACAGCCAAAAACAGGTAGATGCCATTGCCTTGCAATTAAATATGCTTCCACGTAAACGCTTCGATTTCCAATGTCCGATCGAGGTGATGAGTGAGGTGATGCAAAAGGCCATTGCGATGCGGAACGATACACCCATGACAATTCAATAACCGTGTTGCACTCAGCTCCTGCAACCGCCTGGCCTAATGATTTTGGACACTTCAATCGGGCGCTATGATTGCGCCCAAATCTGAGGTGTTAGGCTATGCGTAAATCTTATTCCAGTGAGTTCAAACTTAAGGCTGCCGCTCCGCACCTGAAGAGGCTGGAGGCGGCGCGATCGTCAGCGTTGCGCCTTATCGCAGCACTGGGTGCGTTCCCCGGGCTCAATCCGGATTCTACCGCCTCCAAAGGTGTCTCGAGGATGCTGACAAAATCTGCGGCACCCAAATATGCATCCCACAACATCCGCCTGAATGCAGTAAACCCAGGGATGATCATCACCACAATGAGTGCGGGCGGCCTGAACAGTGAAAGTGAAACCCGGGAATTGCTGCACGTTCCCGAAGAGGTTGCCAGCGCTGTATTGTTTCTGACGAGTGACCAGACATCCTACGTCACCACAGCCAACTTAGCCGTGGACGTTCACTTCGATCTGACGCCCCGCCGGCGCCCACGTCGCCGGCAATCACGTTGTTATAACATACGATGAACTCGTACCATACAAGCCTCTTCCTTCCATTTTTCACGCTCTAATTGATATCGCTCTGCGATCTATTCCAAAGAACGGAACATCTACCAAAAAAAAAAGACAGCCCAGACATATTGTGGCGAGATACCTCCAGCGGGAAGCAATCTCGCGCCCTGAGCAATAAAGAGCTTCAAAACAAAAAAAATAAATATTGGAGAATTGCATGCTCGTCAAACATCGTTTTTGGCTGCACCTCTATTGCACCGTAAAAAAAGCGCTAACTTCAGCAATGATTTTATCACTTATTGGTTTATACCCGCTTCCCGCAAACGCCTTGGGAAGCGATATCGGAGATACGATTGCTCCGGTTCCAGGGCATGACCTTCTCGCCGGTTATGTCCTCGCCAATCGAAACTCCAGCATGTACAAGAACGGCGACGTAGTAAGTCGTCAGGCAAAGCTCAAAGCCACCACCAGCATCATTCGGTACGCCCACCCTATAGCACTGGGGGATTCCATGGTCGGGAATCCCCAGTTTGTTCTCTTTCACTCAAATCTTTCGCCCGACAACGTAGTCGGGTTGAGACACACCTCCGGGCTCGCTGATCCATTAGTTGGTTTTCCGATATGGTTGCATGTCGACAGAGCTAATAACAATTACTTTGTCATTGGGCCGTATGTATTTTTGCCAATAGGTGAGTATGACCACAACGACCTACTCAATCCTGGAGAAAACCGCTGGAAAGCGACCGTACAGGCACTCTATCAGCGTGGGCTGGGGCCGAACTGGCGCTTGGAGCTTGCTGCCGAGGCTACCGTCTACGGTAAAAACAATGAATACGGCCCGTCCAAGATGACGCTTCGCCAGCGCCCCTGGTACGAAACCAAAGTCGCGTTCAACTACCAGTTTGATAACCCGGGTCACACACTGGTAGGGGTAGGCCTGTACCACGACATAGGCGGAGAAACAAAGCTGGACAATAACTGGCAAGGCGACCGGACGAAAACCACGGGCTTCTATTCTGAGACCAGTACTTTTGTAACAGCATCAGATCAGATCCTGTTCGGTTACTACCGGGACCTAGACGTTGAAAGTGGCTTCAAGATGGACCAGCAACTTCGTGTTCGCATCCTTCACGTATTTTGATGCCATAACACCACAACTGGCCACCTTATGCGATGCGCAAACCCAGTGTACGGAAATGTTCTACGAGGAAAATTGACTTCGCTCTGACCCGCTTTGAGACTGCCATAAAAAAAAAGGAGGTACCGATGCTAACGCCTGACACCACTCGCTTGCCTGACGGTTTTGAAGAGTTGGAACCATTTCTGGATCATTGGGATAAGCCCACATCCCATGAGCGCTGGATCAAACGTGCCGCGATGCCCTATCCGGACATTTTGAAGTTCTACGAGGCCATGCTGCCGCGCGCGGACGCTGCAACTCAGTATTTGGATCAATTTCCTCTGGATGAAATGCCCGCTCCCGCTGAACGCCTGTTCCGGTTATTGCTGGCAATGACTCACGCCGCCGTTGCGGTGGAAATTCACCAAGCCCCTTCTATTCGACATGCACGATCACAGCATGCACTTGAAATAGTGACTGGCTTTCAGCCTCACGGTTGAGTGTCCGCTTGGGCCTTTGTTCATCTGAAATTTCATGTATTACCAGGAGTCATCATGAACCAACCGATCGATAAAAAAACGAGTCTAACCGAGTTGGCTGGCCTAAATACAGGTGAAATGTCATCCTCGCTTTACAGCGATCTGGCTCAATATGAAGTTGAGCGTGAGCGTATATTCAAGCGCGCCTGGTTGATGGTCGGGCGCGTCGAAAGCATACCCAAGACCGGCGACTTCTTCGTGAAGGACCTCGCGGTGATCAAATCCTCCGTCATTGTGGTGCGCGCCGAGGACGGCAATATCCGTGCATTCCATAACGTCTGCGCGCATCGTGCAAATCTGGTTGAGCACCGTCCTAGTGGCAATGCTAAGCGTTTCGTCTGTCGCTACCACAGTTGGGGTTACAACAACTCTGGTGAGCTGGCCAATGTTCCGGATGAGTCAGGGTTCTTCAACCTTGATCGTAAAAAGTGCGGTCTAACACCCGTCACACTGGATATCTGGGAAGGCTGGATCTTCCTCAATATGGCGCCGGTGCCCGAGGTCAGCCTGAAAGCGTTTCTTGGGCCAATGGCGGATGCCATGGCAGGAATTACTTACCAGAATCCCAATCACTCTGTTGTTTTACGTGGGGAGTTCAAGGCAAATTGGAAAGTCGTGGCTGAGAACTTCAGCGAGGCCTACCATATTGCCTCGATCCACCCTAAGACGCTGGGTCCGCTTTATACGGGCAAGCCTAACCCGTTTAGTCGCCCCATCAGCGCCAATATCTATGGTTCTCATCGCTCGCTGTCACTCTGGCTGAACCCTCTTGCACAACCTTTTGCTAAATCGAAGTTCGCTCAATGGCTGTTTCCGGCGGATCACTCGGTAACCGGTGCACGTCAACATGGGCAAAGAAACCCTGTAACTGAACACAAGAGCGTAAACCCGACGAAGAACGAGAATTGGTCAAGCGACGTGAACTGGTTCTTTCCTAACTGGCATTTGCAATTGTCGGCCAACCAGTTCTGGACGCATGAGTTCTGGCCCACCTCGGCTACCACCACCCTCTGGGAAGCCCGCTTCTATAACAAGAAGCCAACGACCGTGCGCGAGCGCCTTCAATTGGAGCATTTCACGTCCCACATCACCGATACGATGCTAGAAGACTTGGCAAACATTGAAAGCATGCAAAAAGGCCTGGAGTCCGGTGCCAAGCCTTTTGTGTACTTCAACGAGAGCGAAATCCTTTGCCGTCATGGCCTTGAGCAGGTCATCAAATGGTCGTCGGCAGAGACGGTTGCGGACGCCCTATCTTAACAAGGCGATGGCATCCACCGGCAGCTCCTGTAAGGCTGACGGCCGGTGGTGTTCATATTCAGGCGTTATTAAATGCGCAAGTACCTGCGCGCTTATTCGTGAGCAAGAACGAGGTAGGACCATGCCAGACCGTTTGAAGGTTCGCGTAGCGGCAAAACGCACCGAAGCCGAGGATATCTGCAGCTTCGAATTGGTGTCCACCACCGCCACCCCACTTCCCCCCTTCTCGGCCGGCTCGCATATCGATGTGCAGATACCGGGTGGGCCAACGCGCCAGTATTCGTTATGCAACGCGGGTGACGCGCCCCTCAGCTATTTGATTTGCGTACTTCGTGATCACCATTCACGGGGTGGCTCGTCGAGTCTGCACGCGTATGTAAATGTCGGCGATGAGTTGACCATCAGTACACCCAGAAATCATTTCCCTTTGGCCGACGATGCGAGTCACAGCGTGCTGCTGGCCGGCGGCATCGGCGTCACCCCAATCCTGTGCATGGCGGAACGCTTGGCTAAAATAGGTTCAACGTTCAACCTGCATTACTGCACGCGATCGCGAGCGCGCACGGCGTTTCTAGGGCGCGTGACTCATTCCGACTTCATACCCCACACTCACCTATATTTTGACGACGAGGCACGCACACCTCGACTCGATCTAGGAGCCCTGCTGGAGTCGCCACAGGCAGGCACCCACCTTTATGTCTGCGGCCCCAAAGGTTTCATGGATGTCGTATTGACCACGGCCCGCGAGCTAGGTTGGCCGGAATCTCAACTGCATTACGAGTTCTTTGCCGCCGAGCAACGGCGGCCCACCGAGAACGAGCGTTTTGAGATCGAGATCGCCAGTACTGGCAAGGTGATCGTCGTCGAGCCAGATCAATCCGCTGTCCAGGCCTTAGCCAACGCCGGAATCACGGTGGAAACGTCTTGTGAGCAAGGGGTATGCGGCAGTTGCCTGACCCGTGTCCTAGCCGGCGAGCCGGACCACTTTGACGTTTACCTCAGCGAACAGGAGCAAGAGGCAAACGATCAATTCCTGCCGTGCTGTTCTCGGGCCAAATCAGCACGGCTGGTGCTGGATCTCTAGAGTGAGCCCTAAGCAGCGGCACCTGGCAGGTAGTGTCACAAGCATCAATCAATTGGAGTTACACATGGCGGTCCAATTTTCAGTCACACCCCAAGAAACAACTTTGCAGCGCTACGAACACCTCTACATCAATGGCGAGTGGGTTACACCACTGGATGGCGGCTATATAGAGACGATCGACCCTGCATCCGGGAAACCCTGGGCAGTTGCACCTATTGGAGGCATCCAGGACATCGATCGTGCCGTGCTAGCGGCGCGCACAGCCCTCAAGGGACCATGGGGCAAAATGCCTGGGCATGAACGCGCTGCCCTGATTCGTCGGCTGGCCGATCTGTTCAGTGCCGCGACAGAAGACCTGGCTATCATCGAGTCCAGGGACAACGGCAACCCTGTGCGAGATCATCGCAATAGCCTGGCAGCGCAGGTCCAGTGGTACCAATGGTTCGCCTCGCTGGCAGATAAAACTCAGGGTACAACTATTCCGATTGACGACAGCGTGCATGCCTTTACCACCCGTGTACCCATTGGTGTAGTGGGTGCCATCATCCCTTGGAATGCGCCGATGCTTTCCACCTGTCTCAAAGTGGGCGCTGCCCTCGCAGCCGGCTGTACAGTAGTTGTCAAACCAGCCGAGCAGACGCCGGTATCAGCACTGCTGCTTGCGCGACTGGTACATGAGGCGGGCTTCCCTCCGGGTGTTTTCAATGTAGTGCCAGGCCTGGGAACTGTGGCCGGCGCGCATCTGGTCCAGCATCCCGATGTGAACAAAATTTCGTTTACAGGTGAAGGCTCTACCGCTAAACGCATGCTGCGCGACGGTTCCGAGAATCTAAAAAGATTTTCCTTTGAGCTGGGTGGCAAAGCCCCACACATCATTTTCGCGGACGCGGATATCGAAAGCGCGATTAATGCTGCAACGGCCTCTGCGTGGCGTCTGACAGGGCAAAGTTGTGCGTTGGGGTCGCGTGTGCTGGTCGAGCGCTCAATCTATGAGCGCGTAGTCGAGGCCTTCCGTGAGCGAGCAAAATGTGTTCGCGTCGGCCTGCCGTCTCGGGAAGATGTGCATATGGGGCCGCAATCCAACGAGGCGCAGTTGAAGAAAACCCTTTCGTATATCGCTGTCGCTCAACAAGAGGGAGCAAGGCTGGTGACCGGTGGCAAACGTGTTAGCACACCTGAACTGGCCTCGGGTTATTTTGTAGAGCCAACGGTATTCGCCGACGTCACCAATCAAATGCGCGTTGCCCGCGAGGAAATATTTGGTCCGGTGGCATGCCTGATTCCTTTTGATGATGAGGAAGAAGCCATCGCCATCGCCAACGACACCATCTACGGTTTGACAGCCGGAGTCTGGACTCAGGACCTGGGCAGAGCTCACCGGGTGTCGAGTCGCATAGAAGCAGGCACGGTGTGGGTCAACACTTATTCGTTCCTGCGCTGGTCGACGCCTTACGGGGGGGTCAAGAGTAGTGGCTGGGGCCGGGAGAACGGGATCAATGCCCTTGAACCCTACCTGGAAACCTGCACGACCGTGATCAGTAAGACAGGTAAATTTCCTGATCTCTACGCGGACTGAGAAGCCCGATTGTAAACATGCACGGCGGCCACGGTGCTTCCGTGCTTTCTATACCTTGCGCCTAGCCCCTGCTGAACAGCGTCATGACGACGATGAAGACCAACGATTAACGCCCACATCATGACCGACACACCCACTCAGAAAATATAGCAACAGCAAATCCTTGATCAGCGGAATGATTACGTACAACCCCGCTGCCAGCACCTACGCCGCAATCAGGGTGTTAATCGGCGACAAATATGGGGTGAATAACCTTATGATCACCAAGGCACCCAGCATCCGACTAACCGAGTTTCCGCACCGCATAAGTCGCCGCGGGGGTCGAGCCCATCCGCCGCTCTGTATTGGATGTGCCGTATTGCCGTATGTTACAGGGAGGCGTATATCGTCGTTATCTGCGTCGGCGCCTGCTTGCCGTCGCCTGGGACGATATCGGGTTGGCCGATCCTAATGCATTGCAACTAGTCAGCGTTGCGGTCAGAGTTAGTGAGCGACTGGGGGCGAACAAGGTGATTTGGCCCTGGCCCTGGCGACCTTGCTCCTGGCCTGCGCGAGTAAAGCAACGCGAGGGGCATGGCCTACCTGCAAGCAAAAGCATGGCTTGTCCGCCACACGGGCTAGCTCCACCTGATCCCGCAGGACGTGTACCTGAGCTTGAGCGGTAGCGCGCTGCTCGCGAGCCTCGCCCAGCTCAGCATGCACCGATTGCAGCAGCTGTTGCGCAGCCAGCAGACGTTTATTAGCCTCTTTGAGTTGACCCGTCAGGCCCTTGCTCTCCTCACGGACCCTATCGATCTCGCGGGACGCTCGTTCCTCTACACCTCGGATGTAGTGCTGCTGCTCCACCTTTCGGCACTCTCAGAAAATCGTTTGTGCCATCGTTGGGATCAACCACCCAGCACCAACAGCATGCAACTGAGCCACAAGGACAGTGAGCCGCCGAGGCGAATTAAACGTGTAATGATCAATTGATTTATACCAACCAAAATTTTCATCGTTACTATCCGCACCACTAGATTACATGGCACAACACTCCGATGACCATACCCCCGATCTCCAGCGCAGCAGCGATCGGTGAAGAAGGTCGGCAGCCGCAGAATTTGTGATTACGATCGTGTTCATGCTAGTGACTCTCGATTCTAGCGACACCATGAGGTAATTCTCAGCCCTTGATGCGCCGAGCCTCTCATTTCCAGTGAACCTTCTCGCTTGCAACTACCGATTCTCCGTTGCAGGATTCTCATTTCTGTTGGATACCGTCGAATGCGGTACAAATGACAATAACGAGCCACGAAAGGCTCGAACTGGGGATATCAGGTGGTAGAAGTAGTGACCTAGGCAAATAGGTACCTAGATTCATGAGCACAGTCGCCAGCCTCCTCGAGAAGACCTCAGAAGATCAAAGGCCCAGCTACGCTTCGAGTCCCACATTGCACGATGACGATCCCAGTGTTGCACAGGGTGATGCAGGACAAAACCACAGCGTTGTTAGCACAACTGTCGACACCTTCCACTTTGCGGAACGGTTGACTCAGCGCGTAGCTGCACAGCACGAGCGTCACTACAATTTCAACACTGTTGTTATAACCGAGGTAATCCGATGCTCCTCTTTTCCACCGCGCGGGCAGTCAGGAAGACACTGCTTCATGTCATCCACGCCGCATGCTCGGCAAACACTGTCTTGCCACACTCGATCCGAGGGCTTGCGCAACACGCTGATCGAGCGCTGGTCAATCTTAAAGAACAATTCAGTGCGCTGACAGAAGAGAAAATATATCAGGAGCAAGAAATTAAAAAACTCTCCGAACATCTGGTTTCCCTTCAGGCAGCGCATGATCGCGATAGAGCCCGTTTTGAACTGCTGGCCTCCTGCTCGGGGGAGTACTTTTGGGAATCGCTTGGGCAAAGGGAACTGAGTTCAAATACCTCTATATCGCTCTCGGCCTCACTCGCCGGTCTTTTACGACCTAATGTGCCGGCCCGTTTAAGTGAGCTCCTTGCCCTAGTACACCCAGATGATGGCGCCCCTGTGGAGAGCTTGGTTTACGGCAAGGTAGACACCGTGCCCCAAGTATTTGAATGTCGGATACGCACCAGAATGGATGAGTACGGCTGGTTCAAAGGCTACCTGGGCGCAAGCAATGATTCATCGCTGTCATCCCATGTCATCTGTGTCCTGCGGGACATTACGCAGAGCAAACAACAATGCCATGCGCTGGCGGCTAGCGAGCTGCGCTTCGAACTTTCGCTTGAAGCCATCCGTGACGCCCTCTGGGAGATGCAGGTAGTGGAAGGTGACCTCCTCAATCCCAGAAATACGTTGTGGTGGTCACCTCAGTTCATTCGCCTACTGGGTTTCGAAAATGTCGAAGCGTTTCCCGAACGGCTAGAGACCTGGTCATCCCGCCTTCATCCGGATGACCAGGGCAACACCTTCGAGTCATTTGCTGCTTACATGGCGGATATCAATGCGACCGCCCCACTCGACTTGTCTTATCGGTTGAAATTAAAAAATGGCGACTACCGCTGGTTTCGCGCACGAGGTATAGCCCAGCGCAACTGCAGCGGTTTACTTCTACGTGTGGTGGGGTCGCTGGTTGATGCGCAAGATGAGCATGAAGAGTCCGAGCTTCGACGGCTGCAAGCGCTTCAGCATGAATTCCTGCAAGGCAACCTGCAAAAGATAAACACGATTGTCAGCTCGATCGAGGGAATCGCGACCCAGACCAACTTGTTAGCCCTCAACGCTGCCATAGAAGCCGCTCGCGCGGGTGAATACGGGAGGGGCTTTGCCGTTGTTGCCGATGAAGTACGTACTTTGGCTATCCGCACTACCGAGGCGACACGCCTAGCCAAAGCGATGATGAGTGCAGACGAACAGCGTTAGACAACCTAGCGAGATGCATTTTTCTGGCAATTTCCAGCAGCGTGTACTAGGGCGGACTCATTCCCACCCATCCGTAGAGGAAAAAGACAGGCGCGTATGAAAACAGCAGTTTGGACATCAGAATTTCTGACGCTGATTGGTTGCGCTTCTGGCTATCTGGAAAAGCACTCCACCAGCTTCTCTGCACATACCGAAAAGCCCCCCTAAAGTACATTCAATTCCTAGCGCCAGAGTGGCAAGTGCTCGACACCACCACCTCGGCGGTCCAGACCAAAACCGGTTATACACTCCACCATGCACTGCAAACTAAGCCTTACGGCGTGTCCTTGAAGGATGGTGCCAGCACAGAAACGGCCTCATCCACATATTTCGGTACGTCGTACAATGACATGTGGTTAGCACCCTCGAGGACGTGGAGTCGCTAACCCAGGCTCGCAGCACGGGCCAGCATGTCATCACTCATCCATTTGCTGCCAGCCACACTGCCGGCTACGGCGAGAATGGGTCGGGTCAGGAAGGCTTCGGCCTTGTTGTAAGCATCATAAGTGATGATTTGGGTCAGGCTGCGTGCGGTCATGAAGCCAGGCGCGTTGGGGTGTTCGCAGCGAGGCGTGTGGTAGTACTCCCAGCCTCGCGCAGTTCAGCGTTGGGGGCATCTTCCTCTCGCATCGGGGCCAGCGGCAATGTTGCCAACTCGGACTTGCTGGGATCGGCGGTGCGAGCGTTCGAGCCGAACTCGATGTGGCCCACGGCGTCCGCGTCCTTGACGGTGTTTTCCCAGCCATTGCGGAACGTCTGGCCGATGTTCACGGCACTGACCGTCGGCACGGCCCTGATACGACGGCCGTTGATCGCCGCGTTGACGCTGTAGCCACCACCGGCACAGATCCCCATGGCGCCGATACGCTGTGGGTCGACATAGGGCAGCGTAGTCAGGTAGTCGATGACAGCGCTGATATCTTCGGTGTGGATGTAAGGGTTCTCCAGTTGGCGCGCGGCAAGCCGGTGCTTGCGCCCTGGTACGAGTCATCGAAGGCGATAGCCAGCAAGCCTTGCTCAGCCAGCTTGCGAGCATAAAGGCCAGCCGTCTGCTCCTTCACGTCACCGCCTGGTGCGATGACAACCACTGGGTAATGCTTTCCTTCGTCGAACCCTGCCGGTTCGTGGATGACCGCTGCCAGGGTGATGCCTTGGCCGTTGAGGTAAGTGATGCTGACGTTGCGCATGGGGCTCCTCCTGCTTTGGAATGAGGCGTTAAACGAAATCGATGACCTTTCGCAACCAAGCAATTAGCATGTAAAACATGCCGATCATTACATCAGTCGTCAGGATTAATTAACAATATGACGGTTCCTCCCTCTCTTCTTGCCGCACTGGCCTAGTTCGTTCACATTGCGCGTAATCGCAGCTTCACCAAGGCTGCGATATAGACGGACAAGTCACGCGCGGCACTCTTCCAACACCTCAAGGCACTGGAGCAGCAGTTGAATGTCAGGCTGCTGCACCGCTCGACACGGGACATGTCGCTGACCGAAGAGGGGCAGCGCCTGTTCGATGCCATCGTCCCCGCGTTGCGCACCATCGATGTCGCAGTTTCCGAACTGGGTGAAACCCAGTTCGAACCGACTGGTCTGATCCGCATAAACACTTCGCGCATCGCTGCAAGAACCTTGCTGGAGCCACACATGGGCGAACTAATGACCCGTTGGCCAAACCTGCGGCTGGAGCTGATGCTCAACGACGCGATGCCCCCAGGATCCATCCCGCTTCGAGCGCCCCCAGGCCCACCTGGCTGATATGCAGCGACAACACGAACGGGTAAATCGAATGTGCTGCGACGAACACACTACTGATCAGGATCCAGGTACGCAGTTCGGCATGTGCCAACAGCAACCGAGTTGGCCGGGCCGATTTGGCCGTCGGCGCTTGCCGGTTTTCGTGCAGGAACATATGCCAACCCAGGGCCAGTACCACCAGGGAAATGAGCGAGAACGCTCCCAGCGCCAACATGGCCGCAGTACTGCCCAGGTACTGATACGTCGCCCCGACAATCAGCGGCCCGGAGAACTGGAACAGTGAGTACCCCAGAACCAGGTAACCCAAGTCACGTGTCCGATGCGCCACATCCTCGACAACGCCGATCGCCTGAGTGGCGGCCATGTGCGCAAACACGCCACCTGCACCAGCCAGGCCGGCCACCACCGGTAAAGCGAACAGGTGCGGCGTCAATGTGAACACCAAGGCCGTGATGACGGCTAGGCTGGCGGCAAAGGTCATGGGCCACAAGGTGCCAGTGCGATCTAACCATCTGCCGAAACCGAGGCTGGCAAACTTCGGCACCATTGTGAACATGGCCGCCGTCACACCCGCGAACAGCGCACTGGCCCCCATCGACAAGGCCACCAGAGGCACCACCAGTCGTGCGGAGAACATCGAGGCCAGGTTCAAGCCTGCGATAGCGCAGGTACCCACGAAACTCACCATGAGGGGTCTTGCAGTAGGTCGCTGCATCATCCATTCCTCACGCCAGTTCAAGTGCGTCATCGACAAGGTTCCGGATACCGGAACACGGGGTTGATACCTCACCCTGCCGCGCCAAGGCCGCTTCTAATGTCGGCGCATACAAACCCTCGGCATTGAGATCCATCTGATGAAACCACTTGCAGGACAAGTCGCGCTGGTTACCGGCGCTGCACGGGGTATCGGTCGCGCGATCGCTCAGCGCCTGGCCGAAGATGGAGCCTTGGTGATCGTGTCCGACCGTGACGGTGACGCTGCGAGCGAAACCGCAGCTTGGCTCAAGGCGCTCGGCCCCGATGAGCACCGGCTCGGGGTCGCCATGACTGGCGATGACCGCTTTGAGGTCCTGCACCATGGCGTCAGTGCTGTAATCGCCACTGGAGGGCTCCACTGCGAATCGCCATGCCCTCGAACATCCAGGGCCACTGCATGACAACCGGCAGCAGCGAGCAGTGCACCGGTGGCGCCCCAGGCATGACGGGGTTGCCCCCGCCGTGTAACAGGATCACCAGCGGCCCCGCTGGATCGCCCCAGCTGTCCCCGGCCAGCACAAGCCCCGCCCGCCCGGCCAGTGCTGCGTAGGCTGTGGGGTATCGGACAAGCGCCTACGCAGAGTCCTTCTAGCCTGCCCGCACGGCAGTAATCTTACAGATGTTAGGCAGCCTGCCCTCCTGCAAACTCCCTGACAAGGCGCAACATGCCTCTGTTCCGTTCTTTGGCGCTCCGAAGGCACTGCGCAGCAATGATCTCAATGGTGAATTTCAAAGTACGGAAATATTCCGCCACCCCGCTTGGCGCGGGTCAGCTCACGGATACATGCTGGATTCCAGGCAAGTTCCGCCAATCAATCTAACTATCGTTAGGCTAACCAGCAAAACAAGAAGGAGTACTCGCACGATGGCTTCCACTCCCCTCAAACCGATTCGCTCGATGATGTTCGTGCCCGGCAACAAGCCGAACATGATCGAGAAGGCGGCCGGCGCCAAGGCCGATGCGCTGATCCTCGACCTAGAGGACAGCGTGCCAGCGGACCTGAAGGTCGAGGCCCGCGGTATCGTCAAATCCAAGATCGGCTGGCTGGCCCAACAGAAACAACGTATATGGGTGCGTATCAACCGTAGCGCTCACCTATACGACTTCGACGACATCCTCGCCGTTGTCAGCCCGCTGATCGAAGGTATTGTCATCTCCAAGCCATGCGGCCCTGAGGACATCCACACCGTTTCCTCTATGCTGGCCGAGGCCGAGTACCGCGCGGGTGTCCCGATCGGTCATACCTTGGTCATCCCACTGCTGGAAACCGCCCGCTCGCTGCAGCTGGCGTATGAAATCGCCCAACACGAGCGCGTGCCGGCCATCGTCGGGGCAACCGCCAAGAACGCCGATGTGGCCCGCGCCCTGAAGACCGTGTGGTCACTGGAAGGCCGCGAGACCCAATACCTCAAGTCGCGCATCGTCATGGCTGCCCGCGCTGCCGGCAAGCTGCCGATCGGCGGTGTCTGGCAGCAGGTCCACGACCTTGAGGGCCTCAAAGTGTCTTCGGCCAACGACCGTCAGTTGGGCATGAGCGGTGAACTGGTGCTGCACCCGTCCAACATCGAGATCGTTAACCGCACCTACAGCCCCACCGAGGAAGAAGTGGCCTTCTACCAGGGCATGATCGACGCGCTGGAAAAAGCCCAGTCTGAAGGCCGCGCCTCGTGCATCTACGACGGCGAGCACATCGACATCGCCCACGCCAAGACCGCCCGCGAAGTCCTCGAACTCGCTCGAGCCTTCAACAATTAAGGAGAACATGAAAATGGCCGGACTTTACTTCGAAGACTTCAAACCAGGGATGGTGATCGAACATGCCATTCGCCGCACCGTGACCGAGACCGACAACATCCTGTTCTCGGCCATGACCTACAATTGCGCGCCGCTCCACATCGATGCCGAATACAGCGCCAACACTTTCTATGGCCAGCGCCTGGTCAACAGCATGTTCTTGCTAGCCCTGGTAGCCGGCATCACCGTGTACGAGACCACCCTGGGCACAACCCTAGGCAACCTCGGCTTTGGCGAGATCGCCTTCCCCAAGCCAACCTTCCACGGAGATACCATCCGTGTGCAGACCGAGATCGTCGATACCCGCCTCTCCAAGAGCCGCAACGACTCCGGCATCGTCACCTTCAAGCACGTGGCCAGGAACCAGCGCGATGAAGTCGTCTGCACCGCCGTTCGCACTGGCCTGATGATGCTGCGCCCGACCGCGCAGGCTTGAGGGAGAACCCGCCATGGATTACCAACTTACAGCGGACCAACGAGCCATTGTCGATGCCGCAGAGAAAATCTGCGCCAACTTCCCGCTTGAATACTGGCGTAACAAAGACAAGAATCACGAGTTCCCCCACGAATTCTTCGAAGCCGTCGCCCGCGATGGCTGGCTGGGGATCTGCATGCCCGAAAACGTCGGCGGTGCAAATCTGGGCGTGACCGAGGCAGCCTTGTTCATGCGCACAGTCGCCGAGTGTGGTGGCCAGGCCGCGGCCTCGACCATTCACATGAACATCTTCGGCCTGCAACCGGTTGTGCACTTCGGGACCGAGGCGCAGAAAGAAGCCTGGTTGCCACCGTTCGCCCGTGGCGAGCACAAGGCGTGCTTCGCGGTCACCGAACCGGACACGGGCCTGGACACCACCAAGCTGCGCTGCGTCGCCAAGAAACAGGCCGATGGCAACTACATCCTCTCCGGCAAGAAAGTGTTCATTTCCACCGCCCAGGTGGCCGACCACATGCTGATCCTGGCGCGCACCACGCCGATCGAAGAGGTCAAGAAGCACAGCGAAGGCCTGAGCCTGTTCTACACCAAGCTGGACCACAACTACGTCGACATCCGCGAGATCGACAAGCTCGGCCGCGCTGCCGTCGACACCAACGAACTGTTCATCGACAACATGCCGATATCCAAGGACGCGCTGATCGGCGAGGAAGGTAAAGGCCTGAGCTATATCTTCCATGGTATGAACGCCGAACGTGTGCTGGTTTCCGCAGAGCAGGTCGGCATTGGCCGCGCTGTGCTCAAACTGGCCACCCAGTACGCCAAGGAACGTGTGGTTTTCGGTCGTCAGATCGGCATGAACCAGGGCGTGCAACACCCGCTGGCACGCAATTGGGCC
The DNA here is from genome assembly GCF_017875935.1 of Pseudomonas sp. BP6. NCBI lineage: Bacteria > Pseudomonadati > Pseudomonadota > Gammaproteobacteria > Pseudomonadales > Pseudomonadaceae > Pseudomonas > Pseudomonas sp. BP6. The sequence goes on along the minus strand of NZ_JAGINI010000001.1, from coordinate 2,338,897 downwards.
GAGCTTGAAGCGGCCAACCACATGATCTTCGCCGCCGCCGACCTGTACGACAAAGGCCAGCCCTGCGGCTCGGAAGCCAATGCCGCCAAGCTGTTGGCTTCAGAGGCGTGCATGCAGGCCTGCCAGACCTCGATCCTGACCCATGGCGGTTTCGGCTATGCCAAGGAGTACCACGTCGAGCGCTTCATGCGCGAAGCCTGGATCGGCTACATCGCCCCGGTCACGCCGCAGCTGATTCTGTCGAACATCGCCGAGCGCAAGCTCGGGTTGCCGAAGTCCTACTAAGCCTGCGCGATGCCTGGTCCGAGTTACCCGCTAGGCATCGATCGCAAACCGGTTCTAGGAGACAAAAATGTCAACAACAAGACCTCTGGAAGGTATCCGCGTCCTCGACCTGACCGTCGCGCTGTCGGGGCCCTACGCCTCGCTGCTGCTAGGCGGTATGGGTGCGGAAGTGATCCGCATCGAATCCCCTGGCGGTAGCGATATCGGCCGCAGCAACCCCCCTTTTCTAGGCGGTGACGGCCTGAATTTCGGCGCCCCGGCCAAGGACGAGATATCCCTGTCGATCCTCAACCGCGCGCGCAACAAAAAAAGCATCACCCTCGACCTCAAGAGTGAGCAGGGCAAAGCGCTATTCATGCAACTGGCACAGAAAGCCGATGTGATCCTTGAGAACTTCAGCGAAGGTGTCACTGCCAAGCTTGGAGTCGACTACGAACGCGTACGCCCGCACAACCCGAACATCATCTATGCCTCGATCAAGGCCATGGGTGAGCCTAGCGCCTACCCCGGCCTGAAGGGCATGGACATCATCGTCCAGGCCTTGAGCGGGATCATGGAAGTCACCGGCTTCGCCGATGGCCCACCCACCCGTTGTGGCCTGCCGATCGCTGACATGGTCGCACCGATGTACGCGGTCAACGGTATCCTCGCCGCGCTGATCCACCGTGGCCGTACAGGCGTCGGCCAGCATGTGCAGGTGTCCATGCTCGACTGCTTGGCGTCCTGGGTGGCCGAAGAGCACTTCGACGTCATGGGCCAAGCTGGCTACCCCATGCGCTCCGGCAATTTCCATGATCGCCTGGCGCCCTTCGGTGTCTACCGAACCCGGGACGGCCACATCGCCATCGTCGCCTTCCATCCAGAATGGATGCGCGGCCTGCTCGATGCCCTCGGCCAACCCGAGCTGATCGATGACCCACGCTTCGCCCATCGCGGACCGCGCATGCGCCATGCCACCGAGCTAAACGCCATCATCGAGGCCTGGACCAGCCAGCGCACCAGCGCCGAAGCGATTGCAGAGCTGGGCCGCAAGCGCGGTGTTCCGGCGGCACCCGTGCGGACACCACAACAGATGCTCGACGACCGCCGTCTGCATGAGCGAGGCGCAATCCTCGAACTGTCGCACCCGCACAACGGCCCCACCGGTGCCATGGGCATGGGGCTGCCGATCCAGTTTTCCGCCACGCCCTCGCAGTTCGACCAACCCGCCATGGCCCTGGGCGCAGCCAATGAAGATGTCTACACCGGTCTACTGGGCCTGAGCCCCGAGCAGATCAACAGCCTGCGCGAGCAAGGCATCGTCTAGCCACGATCGCCGCGGCCGGTGCCGCGGCGGCCTAGAAGGAGAACACCGTGGGACCCTTGCAAGGTGTACATATCATCGAGTTCGCCGATATTAGGCCGGCCCCCCCTGTGCGCAATGCTGCTGGCCGACCTTGGCGCCACCGTCATTCGTATCGACCGAGTCACCCCACCCGATATTGGCCTGGCCTGCCCCCTGGAATACGACCTGGTACTGCGCAACCGCAAGACCGTGCGCGTCGACCTCAAGGACCCAAGGGCATGGCCCTGGTACAAGACCTGATAGCCCGTGCCGATGCCCTGATCGAGGGCTTTCACCCGGGTGTGATGGAACGCCTGGGGCGGGGCCCGACGCGTGCCTCGAACGCAACCCCAGGCTGGTCTACTGCCGCATGACCGGTTGGGGCCAATATGGCCCGCTGGCCCACAGCGCCGGTCATGACATCAACTACATCGCCATTACCGGTGTACTCGATGCCATTGGTCGCAAAGGGGCTCCGCCCACCGTTCCACTGAACGTGCTCGGCGACTATGCCGGCGGCTCGCTTTACCTGGCCATCGGGCTGCTCAGTGGCATTCTCGAGGCGCGCGGCTCGGGCCAGGGCCAAGTCGTGGACGCGGCCATCGTCGATGGCGTGAGCTCGTTGATGACTGTGCTGCTTGGCCTCTGGCACGCCGGCATGATGAACGAAGGACGCGGCAACAACCTGCTGGACTCCGGCTCTCCGTTCTACGACGTCTACGCTTGCGCCGAGGGCCAGTACGTTTCGGTCGGCCCCATCGAGCGCAAGTTCTACCTGCAATTGCTGGCAAAACTCGAACTCAATGCGCCCATACTGCGCGAGCAGTACGACCGCGCCGCTTGCCCAGCGATCCGTGATGCCCTGGGCCAACGCTTCGCCAGCCAGCCTCGCGCCCACTGGGAGCATCTGCTGGCCGGCAGCGACTGCTGTTTCTCGCCGGTCTTCGACCTTGTACAGGCTATGCAGCACCCGCATCTCAAGGCGCGGGAAACCTTCGTCGAGGTGGAGGGTATCCTGCAGCCTGCCCCTGCTCCCCGGTTCTCCCGTACACCGCCTGCGCGCCCTACGCCACCGGCCGCACCAAGGCTGGAAAACGCCCGCGCGGCGCTGGCCGAGTGGTTGCCTGCGGCGAGTATCGATGCCTATGCCGCAGACGGAGCCTTCGTATGACACCGACACGACTGCTGGAGCAAATGCTCGAACGGTGGAGCGCCGCAGCCGCGACCTGGGATGCCAACGCCCTGGGCGCGTGCTATACCGCCGATGCCGGGCTGCTCGGCGGGCGCCCGGGGCACAGCCTCGGGCGTGGGGCCATCGTGGCCTATTTCGCCAGCTATGACGGTGTGATCCGTTCGGGCGCGGTACAAGCCCTGGACCAGGAGGTTTCACAGCCGGCCGACGGCCTGCTGTTGGCCCAAGGGCACGTAAACATGAGTTTCGTCCTGAGCGATGGGCGCGAGACGACAAGCCTGTTGCGCTCGACCTTGGTACTGCGCCTTGAAGACGGAGCGTGGAAAATCTGGCGGCACCACTTTTCCCCGGTGCCGGAAGCACCACCACTAGGCTAACGATGACTGGAGGCGCTTTGCGTCCCAGGATCCATTAATAAAAGAACCTAGTTCGCCGCCCTTGGCCGTACCCCCTCGAAGAAGATCGAGCAAAACTCCTCCACCACCGCCTGCGCCGTTCCCTTCTGCGGATCGAACCAGTTCAATGCCGAATTGATGGTGCCAAGCACGAACACACGGCACAGCGCCAGGTTCACATCCTCGCGCAGATACCCTTCGTCGCGCAGCCGATGCAGCAACCCGTCCCAGAACGCTTGGTGCCGTTCGCGCCGGCGCAATTGACGCTGCTGAACCTTTTCCGGCAACTGCTCATGCAAGCGTCCACGAGCGAAGGCGTAGTCGCCGTACTGCACCAGCCCCGTCAACTGGCCGACCAGTGCCGCCTTGAAGCTGGCCTCGGCGCTGGCGCCGACGGGCAGCGAATCCATGCATCGATAGATGTGCCGGACGATTCGCTCGGCACCATGCTCCATGACCGCATCCACCAGCTCTTCCTTGGACGAGAAGTGGTAATAGATGCTGGCGGCCTCGATACCAGCTTGCTCGGCGATCTGTCGCATGGTCGTGGCGGTATAACCTTGAGCACCGAACGCACGGGCAGCGAGGCGCATGAGCCGTTCACGGGTGTCTTCAGCGGAAGGAGTGGCTTGACGTCTCGCCATCTGTAGCGGGCATCCCTGTGGGTCGGGTGGACTGGCGAGATGGTAACCGTCGACCTGCCAGTGCTCAAACGGAGTTTGTTGAATTCGGGGGTGGTCTGACCGCGAGTCAAGCAAACGACGACGGGGTTGCGTGGAACCAATGACGCCTGCCTTACCCGCCATCAAACCAGTTCAGAGCCCCGCCGCTTGGGCGAGCGAGTGACGGAAGTCTGGGTGGGCGATGTCCACCATGCGTCGCGCCCGCTCGCGCAGGTCACAATGACGCAGGTCCGCCACGCCATATTCCGTCACAATCAATCCGGCATCGGCACGGGGCGTGCTGACCGGCCCCGACAAGCTGCTGACCACCCGGCTCTGACGCCCGCCCAGTGCCGTGGCCGGCAAGGCGATGATCGGCAGGCCCCCCCGGGAGGCATGGGCGCCGCGCTGGAAGTCCATGGCGCCGCCCACCGCACCGACATACAAGCCACCGGCGATTTCGGCGTTAACCTGGCCGGTGAGGTCCACCTCGATGGCCGAATTGATGGTCACCAACCGGTCCAGGCTGCGCAGGACATCTAGAGAGTGCGTATAGGCGGTCGAACGCAAGTGAATGCGAGGGTTGTCGTGAGCGTAGCGGTAAATGCGCTCACCGCCGAACAGTACGCCGCCAACGCTGACACCGGCATCACGGCTCTTGCGAGCGTTGGTGATGATGCCCTGTTCCATCAGGTCGACAACCTTGTCACCGATGGCGCCGGAGTGGATACCCAGGTCACGGTGCGAACGAAGGCCATCGAGCACGGCCTCCGGCAAGCTGCCCAGGCCCAGTTGCAAGGTAGAACCATCCTCCACCAACCCGGCAATGTGCCGAGCGATGGCCTTCTCGACTTCGCCGCCCAACGCACTGGGCACCTCCAGTACAGACCGGTCGGTGCGTACCAGCAGGTCGATGTCCCGTGGGTCCAGGTACTCACCATGAGTCCACGGGGCCTGGGCATTGACCTCCGCAATCACCAAGCGCGCCGAGCGTACCAGCGGTGCCAGGTACTCGGCGGCAATACTGAAACTGAACCCTTGCGGCCCCTCGGCCACCTGCAACAGCAAAACGTCGACAGGCGCCAGGAGCGTGGCCAGCTGCGAGTAATGGCACGGCAGGATGTCCAGCGCCTTCTCTCGGGCCAGGGACCGGTTCCGCGCGGCACCACAATAGGACTGATAGCGCACCTGCCTGGAATTGGCGGGTGTCACGCTGTCGCCGAGGCTCATGCCGACGAACACGTTGAAACGTCCAATACTTTCACGCTGGGCCATCAGGCGTTCGGTTAGCGCTGTCGGTTCAGCGCCGCCCTGCCCCCACACAGCCCGGTCGCCCGGGTGGATCAGGGTACAGAAGTCCAGCGCTTCGAGGCTGATCGCTTCCGTCATCGCAGGTGCTCCCTCAGGCCCGCTCGAAGATCGCGGCTAGGCCTTGGCCACCGCCGATACACATGGCCTCCAGAGCATAGCGCCCCTGGCGACGCTGCAGCTCGTGCAGCACCGAGGTCATGATGCGCAGGCCCGTGGCGCCCACCGGATGCCCCAGGGAGATGCCCGAACCGTTCACATTGAGCCGGTCCGGGTCGTTCCAGCCCCAACCCTTGAGCACCGCCAGCACCTGGCAGGCAAAGGCCTCGTTGACCTCCACCAGGTCCATCTGCTCGAAGCCAAGCCCGGTACGGGCGAACAGCTTGTTCACCGCCGGTACCGGTCCGATGCCCATGATCGCTGGCTCGCAACCGGCCGCCGCCCAGCTGTGCAGGTAGCCGATTGGCTCCAGGCCCAGCTCGTCGAGCTTATCCTCGGCCACCACCAGGCAGGCTGCCGCGGCGTCGTTCTGCTGGGAGGCGTTGCCGGCGGTGACGGTACCGCCCTTGCTCAGAGTGCGCAGGCCGGCCAGTTTTTCGAGCGTGGTGTCACCACGCACGCCCTCATCGCGGGTCACCACAAGCGGCTCGCCGCGCTTCTGCGGCACGCTGACCGGTACGATCTCGTCATCGAAACGCCCGGCCTCCCAGGCGGCGGCAGCGCGTTGCTGGCTGCGTGCGGCATAAGCGTCGGACGCCTCACGGCTGATGCCGTACTCGCGGGCCAGGTTCTCGGCGGTCTCGATCATTCCCGAGATACGGCCGAAGCGGTGCTCCGGCTGCGAACGCTCGCGGCCCCGATCCAGGCGGTCGTGCAGCGTCACGGAGCCGGCCTTGGAGCCCCAGCGCATGTCAGTGCTGTAGTACTCGATGTTGCTCATGCTCTCTACGCCACCGGCGAGTACCACGTCGGCGGCGCCGGTCTGCACCATCATCGCGGCGCTGACCAGGGCCTGCAGGCCACCGCCACAACGGCGGTCCAGCTGCATGCCCGGCACGCTCACCGGCAGCCCCGCCTCCAGGGCAATCCAGCGGCCCACGCAGGGAGTTTCGGAGTTGGCATAGGACTGGGCGAACACCACATCATCGATACGCTCAGGGTCCAGCCTGGTTTGCGCCAGGATGGCTTTGACCACCTCCGCGCCCAGGCGCTCCACTGGCACGCCGCGCAGGCTGCCGCCAAATGTCCCAACCGCGGTTCGGCGCGGTGCCACGATCGCTGCTCTTCTCATCGTTGCCTCTCCTCAGAGCGCGTCTTGCAGTTGCGGGACCAACTCGAACAGGTCGCCCACCAAGCCGTAGTCGGCGACTTGGAAGATCGGCGCTTCTTCGTCCTTGTTGATCGCCACGATCACCTTGGAGTCCTTCATGCCCGCCAGGTGCTGGATCGCGCCGGAGATACCGACGGCGATGTACAGCTGCGGGGCGACGATCTTGCCGGTCTGGCCGACCTGCATGTCGTTAGGCACGAAGCCTGCGTCAACCGCAGCGCGCGAAGCACCGACAGCGGCACCGAGCTTGTCGGCGAGGCTATACAGCAAGCTGAAGTTGTCGCCGTTCTGCATGCCACGCCCGCCGGACACCACGATCTTGGCGGCCGTCAACTCCGGACGGTCTGATTTGGCCAGGGCTTCACCGACGAAAGCGGATACCTGCGCATCGAACGCACTGCTCATCACCTCGACGCTGGCCTTACCACCTTCGGCGTTGGCAGCATCGAAACCGGTGGCACGCACGGTCAACACCTTCACCGGGGCACTGGATTGCACAGTGGCGATGGCGTTACCGGCGTAGATCGGGCGTTTGAAAGTGTCCGCGTTGACCACCTCGATGATCTCGGAGATCTGGTCCACATCCAGCTGCGCCGCCACCCGTGGCAGGTAGTTCTTGCCGTTGGTGGTGGCCGGGGCCAGCACATGGCTGTACTCGCTGGCCAGGGATACCACCAGCGGGGCGATGTTTTCCGGCAGTTGGTGGGCATAGGCCGCATTGTCGGCAAGCAGGACCTTGGTCACGCCCACGACCTGCGCCGCAGCTTCGGCAACAGCGCCAACGTTCGCACCAGCGACCAGCACGGTGATGTCGCCACCAATCTGTGCCGCGGCGGTGATGGTGTTGAGGGTGGCGGCGGCCAGGGCGCCATTGGAGTGTTCAGCAACAACCAGGATAGCCATCAGATCACCTTCGCTTCGTTCTTCAGTTTTTCGACCAGTTCAGCCACCGTCTTGACCTTGATGCCCGCGCTGCGAGCAGCCGGAGCTTCGACTTTCAGGGTCTTGGTGGTAGAGGTGGTGGACACGCCCAGCGCCTCTGGTGCCAAGGTCTCCAGCGGCTTCTTCTTCGCCTTCATGATGTTCGGCAGCGACGCATAGCGCGGCTCGTTCAGGCGCAGGTCGGTGGTGACGATCGCCGGCAGGTTCAGCGAAACGGTCTGCAGGCCACCATCGATTTCGCGGGTGACATTCAGCTTGTCGCCCGCCACTTCAACCTTGGAAGCGAAGGTGCCCTGGGCATAGCCGGTCAGCGCAGCCAGCATCTGGCCAGTCTGGTTGTTGTCACTGTCGATGGCTTGCTTGCCAAGGATCACCAGCTGTGGTTGTTCCTTGTCGACGATGGCCTTGAGCGCCTTGGCAATGGCCAACGAGCCCAGCTCGACGTCGGTTTCGACCAGGATGGCGCGATCGGCCCCCAGGGCCAAGGCCGTGCGCAGTTGCTCCTGGGCAGCGTTCGAGCCGACACTCACCACCACCACTTCAGTGGCGATGCCTTGCTCCTTGAGCCGGACGGCTTCTTCCACGGCGATCTCGCAGAAGGGGTTCAGGGCCATTTTCACGCTGGTCAGCTCAACGCCGGACTGGTCCGCCTTGACGCGGACCTTCACGTTGAAATCGACCACGCGCTTGACTGCTACGAGGACTTTCATGCTTGGGATTCTCCAACAGAGCTGGAACGGGAAAGAATGCGGCGGGCCCGCTCGATCAACGGGCGATCGACCATCGCTCCGTCAACTTGCACGGCGCCGCCGTTATGCACGGCCTCCAGGACCCGACGGGCCCAGTTCACCGATTGGGCATCGGGTAACAGCGCTTCGGTGATCGGCGCCACCTGTTTTGGGTGGATCGCCAGCTTGCCGCCGAAGCCCAGGTTGCTGGCCCTCAGGGCGTCGTGGTGCACCAGGGTGGGGTCGTCAAAACTTGGCGTGACGCCATCGAGCGGGGCCGAGAGGCCAGCCAGTCGCGACTGCAACACCAGCGCACTGCGAAAATACGTCAGCGCCTCCCAGCTCGGCTGGCAGCCCAGGTCCAGGGCCAGGTCCAGCGAGCCGAACGCGGCCTGCACCACGCCGGGCTCACGCAGCAGCCAGGCCAAATCTTCAAAGGCGGCGGCGGTCTCCACCAAGGCGATCACGGGCACTTGCCGAGCCAGCAAGGCATGCACCAGACGGATGTCCGCGGCCGTCTCGGCTTTGGCCAGCATCAAGGCATCGAAACGCGCCTCGCGCAGCGCAGTCAGGTCGGCCTGAAAATCAGCGCTGGTGGTCGAGTTGATGCGGATGATCACCGGCACAACGTCGATGCCATGGTTGGCCACGGCGTCCCGGGCAGCAGCACGGTTGCCCGCCGCCACAGCATCCTCCAAGTCAAGGATCACCGCATCGGTGCCGCTGGCGGCGGCCTTGGCAAAACGCTCAGGGCGGTCGCCCGGCACGAACAACGGCGCCAGGGGCGCCTGGAAGTCACTCAACATGATGCGCTGGCCTCCATGTTCAGGTTGCCATCGGCATCCTGGGTCCAGGCCTGCAGCGTGTCGCCTTGGGTTTGCCAGGACACCGCCGCGCGAAACACGCGCCCGGCAATCAATGGCACCTGGCCGCGATAGGCGAAACGTGCGGGCACGTGCCCCGCGTGCCGGGCCGCCAGGTTGAACAACAGGCTGGCCTGCAACGGCCCGTGCACCACCAACCCTTGGTAACCCTCCACTTCCGTGGCGTAGGGCAGGTCGTAATGTATGCGATGGGCGTTGAAGGTCAGCGCCGAATAGCGCATCAGCAAGGTCGGTGGGGTCTCGACCCAATGCTCAAGCTCACCCACACGCTGCGGCCCACCCGCAGGCGCAGTACCTGCCGCGGCCGGCGCACGGTAGACAATTTCCTGGCGCTCACGGACGGCCAGCGTGCCGTCACAGGACAACTCGTGCTCGACGGTCACGAAGCACAGCTTGCCGCTGCGCCCCTCCTTGAAGCGAATGTCGCGGATGGTCGACAGCCGCTGGATCGGTTTGCCGATGGGCAGCGGTGCGAAGGTCTGTACCTCACCGCCCGCCCACATGCGCCTCGGCAACAGCACCGGCGGCAGGAAGCCGCCGCGTCGAGGGTGGCCGTCCTCGCCCAGCTCATCCATGCTGGCGGCGGCCGGGCTCGGTGCCAGGCACCAATGCAGGCCAGGCGGCGCGAACCCTTCAGCCTCCCACAGATGTGGCGCCAGGGTAGCCCGATAGGCCTCGAGCATCTGCGGCGTGATCATCGCCTCGCAGCGCTCCTGGCGGCCCAGCCACTCTTGCAATTGGCCCAGATCGTTATCGCTCATGACCATTGCCTCAGTAGGAACGGGGCATGCCCAGCAAATGCTCGGCGACGTAGCTGAGAATCAGGTTGGTGGAGATCGGCGCCACCTGGTACAGGCGGGTCTCGCGGAACTTGCGCTCCACGTCGTACTCGTTGGCGAAGCCGAAGCCACCGTGGGTCTGCAGGCAGGCGTTGGCCGCCTCCCAGCTGGCCTTGGCCGCCAGGTACTTGGCCATGTTGGCCGCCGCGCCGGCATTGCGGCCACTGTCGTACTCCTCGCAGGCGCGCCAGCGCATCAGGTCGGCGGCCTCGATCTCGATATGGGCTTCGGCGATGGGGAATTGCACACCTTGGTTCTGCCCAATCGGGCGGCCAAAGACGACACGATCGCGGGCATAGGCACTGGCCTTTTCGACGAACCAGCGACCATCGCCGATGCATTCGGCGGCGATCAGCGTGCGCTCCGCATTGAGTCCATCGAGAATGTAGCGGAAGCCCTTGCCCTCCTCACCGATCAGGCTGCTGGCGGGGATCTCCAGGTTGTCGAAGAACAGCTCGTTGGTCTCGTGGTTCACCAAGTTGGCGATCGGCTGGACCGTCAGGCCATTGCCGATGGCCTCGCGCAGGTCGACCAGGAAGATCGACATGCCATCGACCTTCTTCTTCACCTCCGCCAACGGCGTGGTGCGGGCCAGCAGGATCATCAGGTCCGAGTGCTGCACCCGGGAGATCCACACCTTCTGCCCATTGATGACGTACTTGTCGCCCTGGCGCACGGCGGTGGTCTTGATCTTGGTGGTGTCGGTGCCGGTGGTCGGCTCGGTCACGCCCATCGACTGCAAGCGCAGCTCACCGCTGGCCAGCTTTGGCAGGTAATAGCGCTTCTGCTCCTCGCTGCCGTTACGCAGCAGGGTGAACATGTTGTACATCTGCCCATGGATGGTGCCGGAGTTGCCGCCGCAGTGATTGACTTCCTCCAGGATCACCGACGCCTCGGCGAGGCCCAGGCCCGAGCCGCCGTACTCTTCCGGGATCATCGCCGACAGCCAGCCTGCCTCGGTCATGGCCGTGACGAAGGCTTCCGGGAACCCTTTCTGCTCGTCGATCTTGCGCCAGTATTCGGCGGGGAACTCCCCGCACAGGGCACGGACGCCCTCTCGGATGTCCTGGTAGCGCTCTTGGGCGTGTGTGGCATTCATAAAACTCGACCTCATGAATTCGTTAAACCGGGTCCCAGCAGAACACGTCGGCGCTGACCTGCAGCGGTGTGAAAGAGCCCGACAGCGCCGGCATGCCGTGCTCGGCGATGGCCTGGGCGGTCCAGCCCTCGCCCTGCTGCACCGAGCGCACCGGGCGGTTCTGGCTCATCAGGAAGATTTCGTTGCGGCGCACGGTGAACACCTGGCCGTTCACTTCCTTGGCCTGGTCCGACAGCAGGTACACCGCCAGCGGGGCGTTCTTCTCCGGGGTCATCTGCTTCAGGCGCTCGACCCGGGCCTTTTCTTCCGGGGTGCTGTCGGGGATCGCGCTGGTCATCCGGCTCCAGGCGAACGGCGCCAGGCAATTGGAGCGCACGTTGAAGCGCTGCATGTCCAGCGCGATGGATTTGCTCAGTGCCACCATCCCCAGCTTGGCCGCCGAGTAGTTGGCCTGGCCGACGTTGCCGATCAGCGCCGAAGTGCTGACCATGTGCACGAAGGCCCCGCTGCTCTGTGCGCGAAAACGCTCGGCGGCGGCACGGCTGACGAAGAAGCTGCCGTTCAGGTGCACCTGGATCACTGACTGCCAATCCTCCACACTCATCTTGTGGAAGATCACGTCGCGGATGATGCCGGCGTTGTTCACAACGCCATCGATACGGCCAAAGCTGTCCATGGCGCAGGTGATGATGTTCTGCGCGCCATTCCAGTCGGCCACGCTGTCGGTGTTGATCACCGCGCGACCACCGAAGCCTTCGATCAGTTTCAACGTCTCCTGGGCCGGGGTGGACGAGCCGCCCTCGCCGCCCAGGGACACGCCCACGTCATTGATCACCACCGAGGCGCCGGCACGTGCCATTTCCACGGCGATGGCCCGGCCGATGCCGCCACCGGCACCGGTGACCACCACTACTTTGTTGTCGAGCATGTCGTTCTCTCCGTCGATCGGTTACAGGCCGAGCATCGCTTTGGCCAGGATGTTGCGCTGGATCTCCGAGCTGCCGCCGTAGATGGTCGCGGGGCGCGCCTGGAGGAACAGGCCGGTGGGGTTCAGGTTGCCGTTGCCCTCGATCGGCTCCAGATAGGCGGCGTATTCCCCGGCGATCTCCAGCATGTAGTCGGTGATGCGCTGGAATAGCTCGGTCTGGTGCACCTTGAGCAGCGACACGTCGGCGCCCAGGTTCTCGCCCCGGCGCAGGCGCTCGGCGAAGGTCTCGAACAGCAGCTTGTGGTCGTCCAGGTCCAGGCGCAGGCGGGTCAGGCGGTCGCGGAAACCCGGCTCGTCGTGAAGGCCCAAGTGCTCGCCGAGCACTTCCAGGCGGGTCAGGGCATTGGCCGACTGCTTGGGCGAGCCGAGGAAGATGCGCTCGAAGCCCAGCAGCGCCTTAGCCATGGTCCAGCCAGCATTCATTTCGCCAACCAGGTTGGCCTTGGGCACGCGCACATCGTCGAAGAACACCTCGCAGAGCTCGTCGTGCAGGTCCAGGTTGAGGACCGGCCGCACGGTCACGCCGGGGCTGTCCATCGGCACCAGCAGGAAGCTGATGCCCTCCTGCTTCTTCGCCGTCTTGTCGGTGCGCACCAGCAGGAAGATCCAGTCGGCGTCGGTGGCCAGGGTGGTCCAGATTTTCTGGCCGTTGACTACCCATTCGTCATCGTCGAGCACCGCTTCTGTGCGCAGGCTGGCCAGGTCGGAGCCAGCGTTGGGCTCGCTGTAGCCCTGGCACCAGATGTGCTCGCCGGAAAGGATGCGCGGCAGGAAGTACTGCTGTTGCTCGGGTGAGCCGTAGCGGATCAGCAGCGGGCCGAGCAACATGATGCCGTGGTCCGGGGTACGGGCCACGCCGTGGTTCTCGAATTCCTCGGTATAGATCAGCTGCTTGGCCGCCGACAGGCCCATGCCACCGAACTCACGGGGCCAGCCCGGGCAAAGCCAGCCGTGCTCGGAGAGGGTCATGTACCAGTCCTTGACCTCTTCCCAATGCAGGCGTTTGGGTAAGTCGCGCAGCGCTTCGGGAAAGTGCGCATGCAGGAATTCGCGTACGGCTTGGCGGAAGGCATCGTCGCTCAGGGCGTTGAAATCGGGCAGTTGTGGTGTGTCGCTCATGGTCGGGTCCTCAGGCGCTGGCCAGGCGTGGCATGCAGGCGTCGTAACGACGACGGTGCTGGTCGGATGAGCCGTACAGGTTGGCCAGGGTCATGGCTTTGCGCAGGTACAGGCCCACGTCGCACTCGTCGGTGTAGCCAATGGCGCCGTGCAACTGCACGGCCTGGCGGGTCACCAGCAAGGCGGCATCGGCGGCGCGGGCCTTGGCCCGGGAAACGGCCGCGCGGCGCTGGGTGGCCGGGGCGCCTGCGTCACAGGTAGCCGCCGCCGCGTCCAGGCTGGCGCGCCACAAGGCCAGTTGCAGCTTCAAGTCCACGGCGCGGTGCTGCAGGGCCTGGAAATTGCCGATGGTCTGGCCGAACTGCTTGCGGGTGCGCAGGTACTCCAGGGTCAGGGCGAAGGCCTGCTCGGCGGCGCCCAGCAGGTAGGCGGCGGTGCCCAGGGCGGCTTCGTCAAGGGCGTCGGCCAGGGCCTGGGCCTGCAGTGGCAAGGTTTCGGCCGGGGCGCTATCCAGCTGCAGGTGGCCGAAGTGGCCGCCGTCCTGAGTGGTGACGATTTCCAACTTCACGCCCGGGGCCTTGGCGTCCACCAGGGCCAGGCCATCGGGGGTGCTGACCAAAAAGCCGTCGGCGCTAGCGGCCATGGGGATGCACAGCTTGCGCCCCCTGACCTTGCCGTTGTGCAGTCGGGTGCCGCCTTCAGCGGCTTCGAGGCTGTCGATCTGCTCTTGCAAGGCTGGCAGCAGCAGGCGCTCACCGCTCAGTTGTGCAGTCAGTTGTTCACCATCGAGCAGGCGCGCCGCCAGCACCGCCGGTACGAAGGGCTCGGGCAGCAAGGCGGCGCCGAACACTTCCAGCAAGGCGCAGTACTCGGCCATGCCCAGGCCAATGCCGCCCTGAGCTTCGGGCAACGACAAGCCTAGCCAGCCGTTGTCGGCCATCTCGCGCCATACCGCGCCGTCGAACCCCGGCACTTGGTAGCGCACACCGCGCACCCGGGCCAGCTCGCTGGCCGGGGCGAACGCGACCGCGCTGTCGCGGATCATGCGGATGTTTTCCAAACGTTCTTCAGACGAATGCATCTCGGTCTCCTGATTGCCTGGCAGTCACCTGGCAACGTGTCGTCGGCAGCGAAGTCGTCACAGCCTTGAGAAGATATTTCGCCATATGAAATACCGTTTCAAGAGCCTACAGCCCGTTGACAGGGGTTTTCGGAAGGGCAGTTAGGCTTTGTTCCGAGCAATGGAACTAGCCGACCGTCTAGCGGCCAGAAACGACAACGCTTTGCTCTGGGCAAGGCGTTGAAAGATGCTACGCCCCTGTGCAGGAGCGGCCTTGCATCGCAAAGAGGCCACTCGTGCAGTAACCCCCGTCAGGCTGCGAACAGAGCGGTCAAGTCCGTCACCGGGGCTTTCAGCGGCAGCTCGCGCAAGGTTGCCAGCAAGGCCCGAGCGCGTTGCTCGCCAAGCACCTCGGCTGTCAGTTCCATGAACTTGGCATCTTGCTGCGCCTCGGACATAGGGTTCTCCAACGAACCGATAGGCTGTTCGACGAACAGATGTGTGCCATCACTCAGCGTCATGGTCAGGTCGGCCACGAACTTGCCGGGGTAGCGCTACTCGATCTCCGGCGACTCGCTGATGCGAATGCCTCGAGCCACCTCCAGCACGGGGGCCATATCGACCTTGCTAGCTAGATAGTCACGGTGCACGGCAAAGCCGTTGCCTTTGCCCGGGAGGGCGAAGACGATCAGCACTGGCAGGCTGAACTGCACCTGCTCGATGTTGGCCGGTGAGTAGGCATTGGCATTACCCACCACCGTGTTGAACGCCGGATGAATACGCGCATGCACCTCGCGGATACGCTCCAGTTGCCCTGCATAGGGCGTCAAGGGATCAATGTAGGCGTGTGTGCAATAACAGGCGCAGTAAGCCTTGAGCCAGACATTGCCGATTTCAAATGGCTGGTCCAAGCCGAAGCGCGCCTCGGCGCTTTCGCCCGGTCCACGCTGCACGAAGGTGCGCAAGAAGCCTTTGTTGCCGGACAGGAAGGCCCGCGGCCCGGTGATTCCCGCCGCAGCCATGCCAGGTAGCGGTACAACGCACGGCCTGCTGGCGCGGCGCTTCGCCGCCTGCGCAATCCATGGAGCAGCTCACGCCCTTGCCGCGGGGGATGCGCAGGATCTCCTCCACCGCGTCCACCTGGCTGCCGTCAATCACGTGCGCCGCGCCAAAGGCCTTGGCCGGGCAATGCGCTCGGCGCTGATATCCACGCCAATCACTTCGATACCCATGGCCGCCGCCAGCTGTACAGCCGACAACCCCACCGGTCCAAGGCCGAACACCGCCAGGGTGTCGCGGGCGCTGATGTCCAGGCGCAACAGCGCGCCATAGGCCGTGCCGGTGCCACAAGCGATGGCGCACCACCGGCGAATGAGATTTCCTCGCGCAGGTGTACCAGGCAGGACGCCGGGGTTTTCATGTAAGCGGCATGACTGCCGTGGGCGATGACCCCATGCACCGTGGCGCCGTGGTCACAGCGCTGGCTCCAGCTGGTGCGGCAGGAGTCACAGCACTTGCGACCTTCGTAATGGAACACCATCACCCGATCGCCAATCTTGAAACGCGTCGGGTCGCCCCCTCGCCTACGGCAACGATCTCGCCACAGGGCTCATGCCCACCGATGATTGGCTGGGTTTCGTCGATGCCACGCGAGGCCAGATCCTTGAACCCACCGAGCGGATGATCTGCAGCGAGTCATGTCGATAGAAATGCAAATCACTGCCGCACATGCCCGATGCACGCAGGCGGATCACGGCCTCGCCTGGCCCTAGGGTGGGGTCAGCGAAGTCGAGGATGTCCAGCTTGCGTTCGCCTCTGAATACAACGCCACGCATAGTGTGCTCCGGTAAACGCTCTTGTATTTTGTTCTGTTCAGAATACCCGGGCCGCCGTTACGGGGGCTTACATACGCAGCATTACAGCCTTGACTTGGGTATAGGCGTCGATCTATTTCTGGCCGAACTCGCGGCCCCAGCCGGACTGTTTGTATCCGCTAAACGGCATTGCCGGATCGGCCTCGCCATAGGTGTTGATCCATACGTGGGCCAAGTTTGGTGTCGGCAGCCAGGGGGTCACCGACCTTGAAGGTTGCGGCCAGACCTGCCACGCGCTCCTGCACTTCGTCATACACCGCGCGCTGGACGAACAGTCGCGTGCCGGCGGAGCACACCTGGCCGGAGTTGCCACAGCAGGTCTTGACTGCCCCTTGCACCGCCTTTTCGAGGTCGGGGTCGGCGAACACCACGTAGGCGCCTTGCCGCCAAGCTCCAGGGTGCCTTCTTGAGGTTGGAGGTAGATGCCTGGACGATCTGCTTGCCCACTGCTGTGGAGCCGGTGAAGGTGATCTTGTCCACGTTCTGGTGCAGCGACAGCGCGGCACCCGCGATATGGCCAAAGCCCGGAAGCATATTGATTAAGCCCGCTGGCAGGTCGGCTTCCTGGCGAAGGAGTACAGGTCACTGAACCAGAAACGTCCGTGATACCGGCGTGCGCCTTCGGTGTGGGTCATGCCGTCGAGCAGTACAGACTTTCTCATGACATGTTCTCTTGTTTGTCTTGTCGAACATCATTTCGGGCCGGTCGGCATATGCATGCGGCAGGTTCAGCGCGCGGGAGGTCATTGCAGCCCTGACGGGCGTTGCGGGCAAGCAACCAAGGTTGCCTGTCCTGTACTTCGGAATACTTTCGGCGACGCTGTTCGCCGGTCAGAACACATGCAGGTAGCGCAGGCGCAGCTGTTGGCTCATCTTGAAGCCGTTCTCCACGTCGAGGTCGCGGAACAGGCCGACCATGACCTGATCGACAGGGCTCAGCATGGTGCAGCCCTGAACATAGAAGCTGCGGAGCTTGACCTGGTCGCCCTGCAACTGGCCTTCGATCTCGGTCTCGCCACCTTGGTCCCCACGCCCAACTGAGAACCGCCACGGTTGTTGAACAGGTAGGTCGCCCTACCCTTGGCCTCGTACCAAGGGTGTTGACGTCGAGTGAGCTTGTCCGGGCCGTACTCGTCGTTCTTGCGGTAGAAGTCCGCTTCGAGCAGCACGTCCAGGTCGAAGTGCTGCCTCAGGCCTCGTTGGTAGCCCAACTGCAGGACCACTTTCCAACGGTTCTCTCCTGGATAAGAAAGTCCTCGTGGTCATATTCGCCCAGCGGCAGGTACAGCCAAGCGCCGACGGTCAGGTACTCGCGTCTTTCACGGTCGACATGCAGCCAGAACGGGATGCCGATGAAGGGGTCGCCCATCCCGGAAATGTGGTCCAGGCCCGCGACGTTATCCCGTGACATGTTCTGGTGGATCAGGATCAAGGACCGGTTGATGATGAACCAATCGCCACCTCGATCGGGTGGGCATAGCGTAGGATGGTGGTGGTGACATCGAGCTTGGCATGGTTGTCGATGATCTGGTTGTTCTTGTACATGTCGGAATTCTTCGAATTGATCATGTACAACGCCGTCAGGTCATACCCCGGCATGGGCGCGGCGAAATCGCCGATATCGGCACCCAGAGCAAGCGCTTTGGAGGTCGGCAAGAGCAGGCATAGCGGTACCAACAGCGTAACGAGTAGTTGGCGAAGTGCGTGCAGGGTTACCCCCGCACGTTCGGGCGACTGAGCATAGGAACATCTCCACTTTTTATTGTTGTTGTGAAGCGACGTACTCGAAGGGACAGATGGCCAGCCATTGCCAGCACTTTGTCGAAAGCATTGCCAATCAACGGCAGATGTCCGGGCAAGACAAGCGCGCCACGCGCACGGTTCCGTACAGTGAGAACAGCTCACGCAAAAGCGCTCCAAGTTCCTGCTACGCGCCACTGCTTGCTAAGATCGCGGCACGCCCTAGCCCTGATCTGGAATGCCTGTGAAGACGCCCACCAAGCCCTCGTTCAAACCCGTGGAAGCCGTTGCCCGTGCTCTGAAGGTGCTACGGGTGGTCAGTGAGGAGCGTCAGGCGACGGTGGCCTCGATCCACCGTAAGACCGGCCTGGACAAGGCCACAATCGTGCGCATGCTCGAGACCTTGCATCACGAAGGCTACGTGGCCAAGGAAACGGAGCGGGCACAGTACTCGGTCACCGCCCGTACCTTGCTGTTGAGCCAGGGCTACGAGAAATCACGCTGGATCGCAGGCGTCGCCGAGCCGAGCTTGGCGCGCTTTCGCAATAGCATTGGCTGGCCTTCGGACATCGCCGTGTTCGATGTCGACGCCATGGTGGTGCTGCAGACCTCGCGGGAGAGCGGCGGCCCCTTGTCGTTCAATCGCCGCCCAGGGTTCCGCTCACCAATGCTGGCCACCTCGATCGGCATCGCCTACCTGGCGTTCTGCCCAACGGATGAATGCCAGCGGATCATCAGGCAACTGGCGGCAGTGGATGAACCTTGGAACCAGTTGGCCCGTGAACCCGAGCGGCTGAATGCGCTGCTCGAACGCACGCGTAAAGACGGGTTCGCGGTGATGAATGATGACTACAGCGAACAGGTGTTCGCCGGTAATGTTTGGGCCATGGGCGTGCCGGTGGTGCACAAAGGTGAGCTGTTCGCAGCCTTGAATGTGATGATGCTCAAGAAAGCGCTGATCCTCTCCGAGGCGCGCAAGCAGATCTTGGCGCCGCTACGGCAAGTGGCTGACGACATTGCCACACAGCTGGCCGCGGCAAGGGATTGATATCGTTTGGGGCTGCGCAGCAGCCCCGTTCATCCGAACTCAGACCGTGCCTTTTGCTCGCAGTGCCTCGATCTGCCCCGGCGAGAATCCAAACTCGCGCAGGACTTCCTCTGTATGCTCGCCACTGAGCGGCGCATGTTTGCGAATCGCCAGCGGTGTACGCGACAGGCTCACGGGCGCAGCTACATAAGGCACTTCAGGCTCAACCCCCGGGTGCCTCAAACGTACGAACGCCCCGCTCTCGGCAATAGCTGGGTCACTGTTGACCTCCGCGGGCGAATACACAGGCCCCGCAGGAATCTTTGCCTGGTTCAGTTCCTCCAATGCCTGATCTCGGGAGCGCTCCGCGCACCACTCGCTCATCAACCCGGACAACACCTCTCCATGCTGCCCACGCAGCTCATCGTCGGCAAAGCGTGAGTCATCGAGCAGTTCAGGTTGACCGACGATCTTCGCCCAGCGGCGGAACATGGCCGGGCCAATGACCTGAACGATGATCCAGCCACCACGGGTGCGGAAGATGTCCGATGGCCCGTAGCTCTGGCTGCGGTTACCGGTGGCCTGGCGTTGCAGGCCCAGTACCCGCTCCTCGATCAGGTAGCCACTCGAGAAGTTTAAGGCTGTCTGCAAGAGCGAAGCCCCCACCTGCTGGCCCTGGCCACTGCGCTCACGCTCATAGAGCGCGGCCACCGCTCCCAGAGCGCATGCGATACCGGTGCAGTAATCCACTACCGGCAACATCGACTTGATTGGCTGGTCCGGATAACCCGACAAGTACACCCCGCCACTCATGACCTGGCCCACACCGTCAAAGCCAATCTTATCGCGCAGCAGCGGGCTGTCGCCGAACGCCGAGGGTGCAACCAGCACGACGTCCGGCTTGATCGCCTTGAGTGTTTCATAGTCGAGCCCCAGGTTGGCCAGGGTCGGCGCCGGCATGTTGGCGATCACCACATCGGCCTCGGCCACCAGACGCCGTACGATCGCGCGGCCCTCCTCGCTGGCGATCTCCAGAGTGAGCGAGCGCTTGTTGCGGTTGGACTGCAGAAACACCGCACCATCACCCTGCTCGGTGACCGGCATGACGAAGCGGTCCTCGCTGCCACCGACCCGGTCGATGCGGATCACGTCCGCGCCCATGTCGGCCAGCAGCGCACCACAGAACGGCCCCGCGATATAGCGCCCGAAGTCGAGCACCCTGATTCCAGCTAACACTTGCGCCATAGAAGTCTCTCTTGTGCTTCATTGAATGGCCGGCCTTTAGAATGGGCCTTCCAGATCCTGCAGCAGGTGTTCGAGCTCCGGGGCAGCCTCCATCAAGGCCTTGCCCACAGTACTACGCACCCTCTCGAAATCCACCCCGAGTACGGCCGCGCCGCAATTCAGGCCCATGACCGTGCCCTGACGCCCTACTCTGATCGGGCAACCGATCCCATAGGTATCGCGCTGGTAGCCGCCGACCACCAGACAGCAGCCGCTGTCAGCCATGTGGGAAAAACTGGTACCCATGGCCTCACGGACCTTGGCAAAGCCTGCTCCCATGCGCTGCGCCATGCGGGCGATCAAGGCTTCACGCTCCTCTACCGGCAAGCCCCACAGGTAGCCATGACCAATCGCCGTGCTCGCCATTGGCAGCATCGAGCCCACACCCAGACGCAAGGTGGAGATGTTGCGGCCCGAGCAATAGGTGACGTAGAGCATCTCCAGCTGATCCGGCATGGCCAGGGCTACCGAGACGTTGAGTCGGTCCGCCAGTGCCTGCATGAACGGCTGGGCTCGCTGCACCAGGGGGCTGGACTCCAGCAACGCCTGGCCGATCCCAAGCGGCCCTGTACTCAGTTCGAACTGGCGACCGCCGCTGGCGTGCTGCAAGAAGCCGGAGAACATCAAGGTCGTGGTCAGTCGCGAGACGGTCGATTTGGGCAAACCGGTACGTGCGACGATCTCGGCGTTCGACAGCGGCGCCCGCTCGCCACGGAACGCGCGCAACACCTGAAGCCCACGGCTGACGGTAAGCAGTGCATCGGCACTATCGTGATCGCTGGTCATGGCCGAGCTCCGTTAGAGGTCACCGCTGGAGTCGTCCAGCGAGCGTTTGATCTGGTTGGCCAGCGCCAAAAGTTGTGGGCCCAGCTCCCGCGCCACCCGCGCCTTGGTCATCTGCCCCAGCGACCCCAGGCAAGTCAGGACGAACAGGCCGCGCCCGGGCAAACTCAGCGGTACCGAGATGATCCCCAGGTCGCGCTCCCACTTGCTCAGCGAGTAGCAAAAACCCATCGCACGCAATTGACGGATTGCCTCGCTGAGGTTCGGCTCCGGTTCTGTCCAGCCTTCGGGCATGCGTCGAGCGATATTTTCCAGCAAGTAGGCACGTTCCAACGGCGGCAGAGAGGCCAGCAAAGTCACGCCCATCTGCGTCGAGGAGATGGCGATACGCGTGCCGACGTTCAGACCGTTGCGCCGGAAGCTGCCGTTGCCGGTACAACTCTCCAGGGCGATCAGGTCCAGGCGGTCACGCATGGCCAGCAATACCGTGACGTTGTTGGCACAGGCGAAACGCACCAGGTCCTCACGCACCAGGCGTTGCACGTCGGAGTGCGAGGTGGCGGCATATCCCAGCGACAACACGGCTGCGGCCAGTCGATACTGACGCAGGCTGGCGTTGTAGTTGAGAAAACCCAACGATACTAGCGAGCGCAGGAAGCGACTGACCGTGGAGGCCGGCATCCCGGTACGGTCGGCGATGTCCTTGTTGCCCAACCAGCCGTCATGGGCACTGAAGGCCGAGAGCACCTCCAGCGCCCGCACCACCGGCATGACCATGCCCGACCTCGGCAACTGGGGTTCGCGCAGGCTGAGCAATGCTTCATGGTGCAGCCCGCCGCTCATGGGTTCGGCCTTGGTCATGACGGCAACCTCCCTACACGTCGGTGTTGTCCGGGAATTTCGGCGCACGCTTCTCCCGATAGGCCCGCACGCCCTCCTTCACTTCCTCGCCACCAAAGCCAAGCATCTCCAGAGCCAGCGAGGCATCGAAGATCGGCCCGGCCTGGCGCAGCCAGTTGTTGAGCGAGTATTTGGTCCAGCGGATCGCCGACTGGGCACCCTCGGCCAGGCGTGTGGCCACCTCCAGGGCGCGGGCCTGCAACTGTTCGCCATCGACGCAGAGCGACACCAGGCCAATACGCTCGGCCTCCTCGCCATTGAGCGATTCGCACAGCAGCAAGTGATACTTGGCCTTGGCCATACCGCACAGCAGTGGCCAGACAATCGCAGCGTGATCGCCAGCGGCCACGCCCAGACGGGTGTGACCATCTACGATCTTCGCGTCTTTCGCCGCGATGGAGATGTCGGCGAGCAAGGCAGCCACCAGTCCGGCACCCACAGCCGGGCCATGGATCGCCGAAACGATAGGTTTGTTGCAGTTGATGATGTTGTAGACCAGGTCCTTGGACTCGCGCCACACGCGGCAGCGGTATTCGAACGAATCGATCATGCCCTCGACGATCTGGAAATCCCCGCCGGCAGAGAACGCCTTGCCGGCGCCGCAGATGATCACCGTATTGACGCTGTCGTCAGCCTCGATATCGCGCCATACCCGGGTCAGCTCGGCATGCCCGGCTTCGTCCAGAGCATTCAGGCGTTCCGGGCGGTTGAGCGTGATGCGCAGCACCCGAGGCGCCGGGCGGTCGAATGCCAGGCGTTGATAGTCGCAATAGTCGATCTGTTTGTGCATTGTGGTGTTCCTTTTTATCAGCTTGTAGGCGACTAGGCCTGGATGGCCTGGCGGATTAGATCCAGGGCTGCCGGGTTGTCCAGCGACGAGGTATCCCCCAGCGGCATGCCGTTGCAGAGGTTGCGAATGACCCTTCGCATCACCTTGGAGCTGCGAGTCTTGGGCAGCAGACTAACGAAATAGGCCGCCGCAGGCACAAAGGGTTTGCCCATGCGCGCTTGCACGTGGGCAGCAATGCGCTGCCGCAGCGCAGCCTGGTCGCCCGAGGCACCGGGTGCAATCAAGAACACCACCAGCTTCTGGCCTTTGCTGTCGTCCTTTACGCCGACCGCAGCAGCTTCGCTGATCTCATCGAGCTCCAGCAGCACTTCTTCGATTTCCGCTGGCCCGACACGCTTGCCGGCCAGCTTGATGGTGTCGTCGGAGCGGCCCAGCATGTAGAAGCTACCGTCCTTGAGCATGGCCAGGTCGCCATGAACCCAAAGACCGGGGAGGGTGCGCCAGTACGAGTCCAGATAACGCTCATCGTCCTGCCAGAAGGACTGGGTCATGCCCACGAACGGTCGGCGAACGACCAGCTCGCCCGGCTCGCCTGCCACTGCCTGCCCCGCGCTGTCCGCGACGGTGACATCTACCCCGGGCGAGGCGGTGTTGAAGCCTGAGGGGCTGATCGGGCGGATCACCACACTCGACAGCAGCGCACCGGAAACCTCGGTACCGCCGGTGTAGTTGATGACCGGACTGCGGCCTCTGCCGAAGTGCGCCTGGAACCAACAGAAATGCTCGGGGTCGATGCCCTCGCCTGCCGTGATCAGTAGGCGTACCGAAGAAGTATCGGCAGCACAGGCCACGGCCTCGTTGACCGCCAGGCCACGGATCAGGGTCGGTGCCGAGCCGAAATGTGTCACCCGATGGGTTTCGATCAGCCGGCCCATGCGCGACCAGTCGGGAAAATCCGGCGCACCGTCATAGCAAACCAGGGTCGCGCCACGCATCAGGGCACTGCACAACACCAGGGAGCCGGCGATCCAGCCCATGTCGGCAGGCCAGCAGAACACATCACCGGGTTTGACGTTGAAGTGGATCGCAGCGTCGTGGGCAATCTTCAAAGCAAAGCCGCCGTGCACATGCACCGTGCCTTTGGGCTTGCCGGTGGTGCCGGAGGTGTAGACGATCATGAACGGATCATTGGGCGACATGCTCGCAGCCGCTTTTTCCAGCCCTCGCCCCTGCACCAGAACCTGCATCCAGTCACGGCTGCCGTCGACCACCGGCGCTACGCCATCGACATCATGGACCACCAGGATTTCCAAGATGGGCAGCTCTGTGCGAGCAGCTTGCACCAGCGCCAGTGTATCCACCCGCTTGCCGCGCCGATCGAAACCGGCACTGGCGATCAGCGCCTTGGCCGAGCAGGCGGAAAGCCGTGATTTGATGGCATCGACACCAAAGCCACTGAACAAGGGCACGGCAATGGCGCCCATGTAGGCGATAGCCAGTAGGGTGACAGTGGCTTCTAGGCCGTTGGACATCAACAGACCAATACGATCCCCACGCTTGAGGCCGTTGGCCTCCAGGCCTGCGGCGAAGGCGCGGACCTGCCCTGCGAGCTCTGCGTAAGTGGCACGGTTCACTTGGCCATTCTCACGTTCGGCAATCACTGCAGGCACGGCACCTTGACGCTCGCCCATGGCAAGGATGGACTGCACCCAGTTCAGTCGTCCGCCCGGGAACCAACTAGGGAACTCCCTGCCGCGACTGTCGTCCAGGTAGCCCTCGAACGGCTTTTCCCAGGCAATACCACAGTAGTTCGAGACCATCCGCCAGTAAGCGAGCGGGTCAGCCAGGGCGCGAGCCTGGAATTGCTCGTAGTCCGGAGTACCGAGTCGGTGCATCATTTCGGTCACGTTGGCGCTGGCGATGTCTTCAGCGCTTGGTTGCCATACCGAGGGCGAGCTGTCGTTCATGTTGCGTCACATCTCCAGTCGATTTCGGTGGCCCGGTGAGGGTGCCACTCGGATTTTGTTTTCAGATCTGGTCGTTTATTCATTAACCGCCCAGGAAGCGGTAGCGTCAAAGCAAGTGGTCGGATTGTTCCGTACTTCGGAATATCAGGGCTGTTGCCACGATGCCCGCCCGTGACTGATCACCAACACCTCACGTTCCACTACCCAGACACGGAAGGCGCCGTCGCGCCAGATTTCGCAACGCAAGGTTTCCCCGGGGTAGACCGGCGCAGCGAAGCGCAAGGACATTTCTCGCAGACGCCCTCCCTGGTAGTCGCACAGGCTGCGTACCAACGCATGACACACCACCCCGAAGGAGCACAACCCATGCAGAATCGGGCGTGGGAAGCCGGCCTTGGCGGCCACCTGTGGATCGGCGTGCAACGGGTTGTGGTCGCCATTCATGCGGTAATACAGCGCTTGCTCGGGGCGGGTTGGCAGATCGACGACGAATGCCGGCTCACCTTCAGGGTGCGGCAGACTGGGGCCTCGTGCCACATCTCCCCCTCCAAATCCCCCGCCGCCGCGAATGAAGGTGGTGTTCACAGTGGAAGCGATCAGCTCGCCATTGGCCGCGTTCTTGAGTGTTTTGCGCGTATAGAGCAGCGCGCCCTGCCCCGGCCCCTTGTCCACGAGGCCATCGATGACTGTTTCACTGGTCAGGTCAGTGTCCACCGGCAATGGCTGATGCAGGGTGAGCGCCTGCTCGCCATGCACCACTTGAGTGGCATCGACGCCAGACCGTGGATCACCCAGCCAGAACCCAGGGTGCGCCAGTACCAAGGCCATGGACGGCAATACCGATATCGCCTGCGTATAGTCGACATAGCGCAACTGGCGCTCATCCTCAGGATCTTGTCCCAGACCTACCGACAGCGCATAGAACGCAGCCTCACGTGCGGCCAGGCGCTGGCGCACGCTCGGGATCGGGTAGCTGAGCAACTGGTCGGCATCGATGGGCATCGCGCCCTCCTGTCTTGATCTTGTGGCAAATGCGTGGTTTCAACATGCGAAATCTTGTTTCAAATTATCGTCAGGGCATTTCCCACCCCGGCACAACCGCCAGAGAGGGTGCGTTCCGAAGAGCGGAATGACCTTTTGACCGAATCCCGCCACTTGTTGCGCCAGGCGGAACAATGACGTTTCGCACATTGAAATATCGTTTCGCATTTTCAATGATCCCGACACAGGCGGCGGCGCTGCGGCAACGCCCCGCTTCCCAACATTCGCCGCTCAGCCCTGTCAGGAGAAATCGAAAGTGGAACGCGAATATATGGAATTCGACGTGGTCATCGTCGGTGCCGGCCCGGGAGGCCTGTCCGCCGCCTGCCGCCTGAAGAAGAAGGCCGCCGAAGCCGGTAGCGAGATCAGCGTCTGCGTGGTGGAAAAAGGCTCCGAAGTAGGCGCTCATATTCTCTCCGGCGCGGTGTTCGAACCCCGCGCCCTGAACGAGCTGTTCCCCGACTGGAAGGAACTCGGCGCGCCGCTCAACACCGAAGTGAAGCGCGACGATATCTATGTGCTCAAGGACGCCGGCAGCTCGACCAAGGTCCCGGACCTGTTCGTGCCCAAGACCATGCACAACCACGGTAACTACATCATTTCCCTGGGCAACCTGTGCCGCTGGCTGGCCCAGCAGGCCGAGAACCTGGGTGTGGAAATCTACCCGGGCTTCGCCGCCCAGGAAGCGCTGTTCGACGAAAACGGCGTGGTCCGCGGCATTGTCACCGGCGACCTGGGTGTCGACCGTGAAGGCAACCCGAAGGACGGCCTGTATACCCCAGGCATGGAACTGCGTGCCAAGTACACCCTGTTCGCCGAAGGCTGCCGCGGCCATATCGGCAAGCAGCTGATCAAGCGCTTCAACCTCGACAGCGAATCCGACGTCCAGCACTACGGCATCGGCCTGAAGGAAATCTGGGAAATCGACCCGGCCAAGCATGAGCAGGGCCTGGTGGTGCACACCGCCGGCTGGCCGCTGGACGTGGTGGCCAAGGACAACACCGGTGGCTCGTTCCTTTACCACCTGGAAAACAACCAGGTGGTGGTCGGCCTGATCGTCGACCTGTCCTACGCCAACCCGTACCTGTCGCCATTCGACGAATTCCAGCGCCTCAAGCACCACCCGGTGATGAGCCAGTACCTCGAAGGCGGCAAGCGCATCAGCTACGGTGCCCGGGCCATCTGCAAAGGCGGCCTGAACTCGCTGCCGAAAATGGTCTTCAACGGCGGCGCGCTGATCGGTTGCGATCTCGGCACCCTGAACTTCTCCAAGATCAAGGGCAGCCACACCGCCATGAAGTCCGGCATGCTCGCCGCTGAAGCGGTGGCCGAGGCCCTGGCGGCCGGCCGCGAGGGTGGTGACCAGCTCGACGGTTATGTCAGCGCGTTCAAGGCCAGCTGGCTGTACGAGGAACTGTTCGCCAGCCGCAACTTCGGCCCGGCCATGCACAAGTTCGGCCCCCTGCTGGGCGCAGCCTTCAACTATGTCGACCAGAACTGGTTCGGCGGCAAGCTGCCATTCACCCTGCACGACACCAAGCCGGACTATGCCTGCCTCAAGCTTGCGTCAGAGTCGAAAAAAATCGACTACCCGAAACCGGACGGCAAGCTCAGCTTCGACAAGCTCAGCTCGGTATTCCTCTCCAGCACCAACCACGAAGAGGAACAACCTTGCCACCTGAAGCTGGCCGACCCGAACGTGCCAACCGCCAGCAACCTGCCGCTGTACGACGAACCGGCCCAGCGTTACTGCCCGGCCGGCGTATACGAGGTGGTCACCCAGGAAGACGGCGCCAAACGCTTCCAGATCAACGCGCAGAACTGCGTGCACTGCAAGACCTGCGACATCAAGGACCCGGCCCAGAACATCACCTGGGTTACCCCTGAAGGCGCAGGCGGGCCCACCTATCCAAACATGTGAGAAAACGGCCGTTTCACCTGCGTGCCAATCATCGATGAGCACGCTGGCGGGCAACCTGCTCTGCGGTCACCACGCCAGCCTTGATCAGATTGGGCAGAGCATCGCCACTGACCACCACCACGTCATAACCGGTACGGCCGGCCATGAGCTTGCTTTGCATTACATCGACGCTGTCGAAGGTATCCAGCACCAAGGAATTACCAGAGTCTCGCCCAAATGCTTTGGGTGTTTCCGGCTCGATGAAGTCGTACCAATTGTAGAGGTGCACACTAGAAGTCGCCGCTGTGGCGACGCTACCCATTATTCCCAGCAGCAGGGCCAGGCCAAGTTTCACTGACTTCGATTGCATGAATACGCTCCTGGCGGGTCGTCAGCATCGGGACGACGACCGGCACGTGCAGGGTTCTTGTTGTTGGATGATTGATCGGTGCTGCCTAGGGAGTCAGCAACGAGCGGCGACCATCGGGATGGTCTGTTCGGCGTGGTGGATATGAAGGGCTAGCGCTCAAGACTCCAATTCGATCAATCCAGGCACAGGCTTGCGAAATCCCATCGTGATCCACATCAGGTACAACCCACCAAATACCAGCCAGCCTGCACCCACCACGATCACCGCGGTACTCAAAAGCGAAAGCAGATAGAGGTTCACACCAATGGCCAACATCGGAAACACTACGAAACTGCTTACACTCAACCGCTGCATATGCCGCTCGCGCATGTAGTAGCCAATCACGCAGGAGTTGACTGCAGCAAAGGCTAGGAAGGCACCGAAATTGATGAGCGAAGTGGCCGAACCGACATCCGCGAAAATGCCGACCAAACCCACGCCTGCGATCAGCAGGAGGTTGACCTTCGGTGTCTGGCTCGGGCCCTGTAAACGCGCGAAGTAACGTCGAGGCAGCACGTCCTCACGCCCCATGAAATACAGCAAGCGGCTGGCACTGACCTGCACAGCCAGGCATGAAGCAAAGCCACCAATGATCCCGCCCAGGTTGATGAAGTCAGCAAAGAACTGCCCGCCTACGGCAATCGACATCGAATAGGTGGCAGTTTCCGGATCATCGAATAGGCCGCCGGGATGGCTCAGTTGTAGAATGTAGGCCACCGCTGTGAACAACAGTCCTCCCAGACAAACCACCAGGATCACCGCACGTGGGATATCGCGCTGCGGTTGCTCGGCTTCTTCGGCGAGGGTGGTCACCGCGTCGAACCCCAGGAAGGAGTAGGCCGCGATCGCGGCCGCAGCGGTCAACCCGGCAAGGCTGCTGTCAGTATTCCACACCGCCTGGGTGAAGCCCACCTGCGGCTGGCCCGCCAAGTATTTCAGGCAGTAGCCCACGAACAACAGCACCAGCATCACACTCAGCGCGGTGAGCAGCTTGTTCAACCTGTCGGTCAGCGCCATGCCACTGACATTCACCGCCGTGGTCAGGCCGATGTTGATCAGTAGCCAGCCCCAGGTTGGCACCATCGGGAACTGCGCGTTGAGGAACACCGATTGCAGCAGCCAAGCCACCATAGGCATGAACAGGTACGCCAGCAGCACTGTCCAGCCGACTAAGAACCCACAGCTGGGGCCTAGCAGGCGCTTGGCGTAGTAGTAGGCCGAACCTGACACCGGGAACAGCCGCGAGAGTTTGGCGTAGCTTAGCGCCGACAGCAGCATCGCCCCTGTGGCCAGCAGGAAGGCCGTGGGCGCGATGCCTTGACTGCTTTCGGCAATCACGCCGAAGATCACCATCACCAGACTTGGGCACATATACGCGAGGCCAAAAACCACCAGCGAGGTGAGCGACAATTTGAAGGGTATGGAAATCGGCTCAGGCATCGGCGGCCTCCCCGCTTGCAGTAATGCGGCCAGGGGCCTGGTCAGAAATGGAATGGGCCATCGGTCATCCTCTCTTGTGTTCTTGTCGGAGGCTGAGAACGGGCTCCCGGAGCGTGAGCAACGGAAGGCATGGGCTGCGCGCGCAAGGGCGTCAGCCACTCAAGTATGCGGATCCGTGCGCCAATTCCTATAACGCCGAATGATTAACCCTAGGGTTATCAAGGGGTGAGACGCAGGCTCCTGAGGTCCCCGCCAGCCAGGAACAACAACGAGAAAAGTTCGCTCTGGGAGTTCACGTCCAGCTTGCGATAGACATTGCGTCTATGAACCTTCACCGTCTCCACAGAGAGCTTGAGCTTAGCCGCCGCCTCTTTGTTGGAGTGCCCGGAAAGAATCAGCCGTACCACGTCCAACTCTCGTGCGGTGAGCACCGACTCCAACTGCTGGCGCGCCTCGTCGCGACCATGAGTGCAATCCAGCGCCGATTTCGCAGGCGCCCGCTCCGGCAGGCCCTCGAAGTGCAGGCGTTGACGCATCAGGCCGATCAGCCAGGGCCGCACCAGCTCCAGCACGGCAAGCTGTTCGGCGTTGAAACGCCGACAAGCGCCCAGCGACAGGCACAGCGTTCGCCCCTCTCCCACCGTAGCGTTGAACTGCACCTCGTCGGCGACTACGTTGTGGGTGAAATACAGGCGGTAGTAGTCGGTCTGGTGGAAGTGCTCCGGGGCGATGTCGGCCAGCCGCACCAGAGCGGTCACGGGATGCTCACGACTGTTGAGGTAGAACGGGTCCAGCAGGTACAGGCCATTGGCATACTCGCTTACCAGTGGATCGACGCCCTCCCGGCCGTAGGGGCTCTGATCGAAGATCAGCGGTTTGTCGTGGCTGAACAGCAAGGCGACCCAGGAGTCCACCTCGACGAAGTCGCCCACTAGCGTTGCCAGCGTGCGCCAGAAACTGGGCCGATCGAGGTGCTCAATGCATTGGCCGATGCCCTGATGCCATGAAAGATCCTGCAAACTCAGGCCCATGCCTACCCCCTGGGTTAACCACTCAGCGTGATTGTTTTAATAGTCGTTGTTTTCATACTTGCATCACCTTTTACAAAAGTCACCCGACCACAATCGGTCGGACACTATAAGATGGATGGCCCATGAAGATCGAAGTGGTACAAACAACGACACGCGATGGCGACACGCCCTACAACCTCAAGTGCATCCTGGAGGCGATTGGCCAGTGTGCACCGGACACCGACATCGTGCTGTTCCCCGAGTCGCACCTGACCGGCTTCCTCAGCCAGGAGGACGTGGGCATGCTATCCGAGGCCATTGAGGGCGAGGCCGTGCAGACGGTGGTCGAAGCGGCACGCCGGAACAATGTGGCGGTGGTGCTGGGTCTTTATGAAAATGCCAACGGCACTTTCTACAACACCACGCTGCTTATCGCGCCGGAGGGCATCTTGCTCACCTATCGCAAGACCCACCTGTGGGTGCCGGAGCATGGCATCGTGGTACCGGGGGATCGCTTCGCGACCGTGCAATGGCGAGGCGTGCGCATCGGCCTGCTGATCTGCTATGACAGTGAATTCCCAGAGACCGCGCGGGCGCTGACGGCTCTCGATGCGCAGGTGGTGCTGATCACCGACGGCCTGTCCGAACCGGAGGACAACGTACACCGCGTGTCAGTGATGGCGCGGGCGATGGAGAACCAGATCTTCGCGGTGGTATCCAACCGCGTGGGCAAGGGGCCTGACGGTTGCGTATTTGTCGGCCACAGCCTGGGTGTGGACCCCTTTGGCAAGACCCTGTTCGAGGCAGGCAGGGGTGAGTCACGTCACACCGTGACCCTGGACCTGTCGCAGATCGATAGGGCCCGAGCCTTCCACGACTACAGAGCGAACCAGCGCGTTGCGTTGCCTGGGGAGCGGGTCGAGCATGCCAATGGCCTACGGGAATTGATCATCAGCTGAGGCCGTCTTAGACACCGTGCTTGTTATCACGCATTGGACGCGACAATCTGTGTACTTTCATGTCTAGGCCCTTGGCCAGGCTTCGGACGTCGCGTCCATCCCTTGGGCAACCGAGCTGAAGTGGGGCGCCAAAGCGCGGAAAATCACGCCGAACTTCTGGAACTGATCGCGGCACACCCAAGCATGATCAGCGAGAATGCGAGAACCATCGGCGCAACTCCGAATGTGTGAACCAGTGCGCCCAAGGCCAAGGGAAAAATTGTCTGTAGGCAGTTATTAACGGTCATGGACAACCCCACCGACTCATTGACCCGCTCTGCCGGTGCAGTGTCGTAAATCATTGCCAAGGAGACAGGCACACCAACGCCCAATGGCATTCCGAGGAGTAGGCTCAGAGCGCTCAGGGTGACGACCTGATGGGCGAACGGTATCACCGCGTAAATGGCAGCGCCGAGAATCATTGCCACCACCAACGTCGGGCGTGGTCTGGCATACCGGGTCAGAACGGGTGTGAAGAACCTGGAGATGAATGCGCCACCGGCAAACGCGCCGAGCAACCAACCGGCTTCAATGGGCGAGATGCCATTGGCAACCGCGTGCAGTGATATCACAAATGGGAAAATGGTCTGTGCGGCGAAGAAGAGGCTGCTCACCAGTATCCAAACCATCAGGCCAGGCACACGCAACAACGGATAGATGCCCTGACGGGCCACTCTCTCCACGGGCCCACGACGCTCGTGCCTGAAATGATGCTGACGAAGACTGATCGCGAGAATCGACAGTACGGAAAATCCTCCAAGCAAAGTGATTGCAGCGACCGAACCATGATGCTGGTACATCGCCCCTGCCGACACTGGAGCCACCAGCTGGAATAGCGAATAACTGAGGATCAAGTACCCCAGATATCGAGGGCGTTGCGCTTCTGTCGCAATCGAGCCGACAGCACGGGTGGCAGCCATGTGGGTCAACACCGCGCCTGCCCCTACGAGACCTGCAACGACCACAAGCGCGTAGTAACTCGGGAATACCCAGAACGTCAACGTTGCACCAACGATGAGCAGTGCGGCGCTCATGATCGGCATCAAGGTTCCCGCACGGTCCAGCCAGCGCCCGAATGACACGCTAAAGACCATGGGGACAGCGGTGAACGCCGCAGCAATGACGCCCACAAGCGTAGCGCTTGCGCCCAGCGAGAGTGCGATCAAAGGTACTATCAGTCGCGCCGAGCCCAGCGCAGAAATATTCAGCCCTGCAATCGCCAAGGTACCCATGAAACTCAACCTGTCACGGATGCTCATCCGGTCTGGTCGATACTGCTGGATCTGCCCCATAATACTTCGCTCCACTCCAATCCCGTCGAACCAGACAGCAGCACTGCATTGCGGGGACGGGGGCGGCATCTCGCCTCAAATCCCAGCCCCGTCGATATGGCACTGGGGCACGTGATGCCTGGTTATTATTGTTGGATGGTTAGCGATCGCAGCGATCGATCCAACTGGCAATGCATGAAGTGCCGCTTCCCAAGCGATGAATTGCCCTTAAGTCCTCGTAAGAGCGCGCCCTTCACCGAGGAGCGTGCAGCGCAGGAAGTAACGATCCATTCATTTCGAAACGAAAGGTTTGAAGAGGTACCCGCCTTCTTCAGTTGAGCAAATTTGACCGAACGAAGGTGTGCTGAAGTGAATCCCCGCAAGCAATGTCGGCGTGTCAGCGCATGTCGAGAGCAGCGTCTCCCTTGTCATAGTGGACTGACGCTGGTCATGATCACTCACGGTAGCCCAATGCGGCCTTGCGACTTGGCACGGGTGGTGAAACGCATCACCTGCAATGATGATATCGCCACAGCCGCTATCGATCATGACGGCGATATGCGAGTGAGTATGCCCGGGGGTCGCCAGGATGGAGATGCCGTCACCCAGCTCACACGGTGCATCGACGAGGTTCACCAGCCCAGCCTCGACCACCGGGTGGATGGACTCGCCAAACGAGACAGAATGCATGTCTTGCGGGCTCTGCTGAGCAGCCTCTAGCCAATATTCATACTCACCCCGGGCAAAATGGTACTTGGCATTAGGGAAAGTAGGCAGCCACCGGCCCTCGTGTAGATAGGTGTTCCAACCCACATGGTCGATATGCAGGTGGGTACACAAGACATCGGTCACTTCGCCACGATCGATATCGGCGCGATCCAGCGCTTCGAGAAAACCGGTATCCATATGCTCCCACTCAGCGACCTCCGTGACGGTCTTGTCATTGCCGATGCAGGTATCCACGACCAGCGTGCGCCCATTCAACCTGACGATGAAACATTGAGAGAGCGCATTCAATGAAAAGTCGGCATTACGATAGGGAGGCTTCAACCATTCGATTGCCCGAATATTGTCAGGCGTCGTATCAGGTAGGAGCCAAGCCAGTTGCGGGCCTATTTCCAACTCGATGACCTGGAGGATTTCAGCAGCACCTATCTGCGTACGCACTACCTCTAATTTCATGACACATCCCCTTCAATGGGCCATTTCCGATGTTCAATGTTAGTGCTTTTGCAGTGGCGAAAGACGACACGCCTGACGATCCAGCGCCAGGCGTGCGACGATGAAGAGCTCAGGCCAGGACGATGGTTTTGGACTCCATGAAGGCCAACAAGCCCTCTACCCCGCCCTCACGACCAATTCCAGACTGCTTGAACCCGCCGAAGCCGATCGAAAAATCAGTGCGGGGCCCATTGTGCCCCACAGTACCGGAGCGAAGCTGGCGTGCCACCTGCAACGCCTTTTCACGATCGTTGGTAAAGACCGCAGCATTAAGTCCGAACGGTGTGTCGTTCGCCATGCGAATGGCATCCGCCTCGCTGTCGGCGGGAATGACACACAGCACCGGCCCGAAAATCTCTTCCTGGGCAATGGCGGAGCGATTGTCGACGTTGGCAAAGACCGTAGGCTCGTAGAAGAACCCTTTTTTCGGGTTTTCAGGGCGCTTTCCTCCCGTCACCAGCGTAGCCCCCTCGGCAATACCTTTTGCCACATAACGTTCCACGGTTTCCCGCTGACGCCCGCTGGCGAGCGGGCCGGAGGTCGTATCGTCGGCAAACGGGTCGCCGACGACAATCTTGCGCGCGATGTTCGCCAGCGCCTCGACCATCTGGTCGTGCTTGGCCCGTGGAACGATGACCCTGGTCAGGCTATGGCAGATCTGGCCGGTGTTATAGCCAAAGTAGGAGTTACCCAAAGTGGCGGCGGCCGTTTCGATGTCATAGTCGTCAAGCACCACGGCCGGCGACTTGCCGCCCAGCTCCAGCGTTACGCGGGCGACGCGATCCCCGGCGATGGAGGCGATCCTGCGGCCTGCCCCGGTCGACCCGGTGAAAGTGATCTTGTCCACGCCCGGATGGCGAACCAACTCCTCGGACACATCCCGGTCCGCCGTCACGACGTTGATGACGCCAGAAGGCAACCCGATTTCCTCGCAGATCTGCGCCAGCAGGTACGCCGAACATGGCGCTTCGGGCGGTGATTTGATGACCATCGTGCACCCGGCCAGCAGCGCCGGCGCGGTCTTGTAGGCCATCAACCCCGCAGGACCATTCCAAGGAATGATCTGCCCCACTACACCGACCGGTTCATAAACGCGATAAGCCGGGTTTCCGGTCACCGACTGATGCGCCTCACTGAAGGGAAAGCTCGAGGCCATCGCCGCGTATTGCCGAAACGCGCCACTGATGAACAGGCCGATACGCGGTTGGGCGACCTTGTAGACAATGCCTGTTTCGATAGACCAGATGCGCGCGAACTCGTCATTCAACGCCTCGAGGCGCTCGGCAATTTTCTCTAAATAGACAGCACGCTCCTGTGGGCTCAGGCGCGGCCAGGGCCCGTCGTCGAATGCCTCCCGCGCCGCGTTGATCGCCCGCTGCATATCCTCGGAAGAGGCTTTGGCCACAGTGGCGACGACCTCCTCGGTCGAGCAGTCAAGCACATCGAAGGTTTCAGAGGTGGCGGGCACTACCCACTGCCCACCGATAAATAGCCGATCGGGGTGTTTCAGGGAAATGGTTCTTTTGGTCATGATGATCTCCATTGGGCACCAATGCGCCACTGAACGGTTTGGCCAGAACACAGGGCGGTCAGAAGACGATCACGCCCTTGCCGCCTGTCTGTTGGTTGAAATCGGCATAGGCCTCGCCGGCCTGCTCAAGGGACCACTCGCTGGAAAACAGCTTGTCCACCTCGACACCGTGGGCCGCGATGAAGCGCGCACAGTCACTCATGCCGACCTCCGAAACCGTGAATGTGCCCACCAGGGTTCGCTGCTTGCCGATCAGGTCCTTCATGACATCGAGGCTCAGGTTGCCGCCCACCGACACCAGGGCAATCCGCCCCCAGATGCTGGTGCTGCGCACAGCCTGGTTACGGGGTATCTCACCACCGGCACACTCCATGGCGCAGGAGGCGCCTTTGCCAGCCGTGAGCCTGTGGATCTGCTCGACCGGGTCAGCTCGGCTGGCATCGATGGCATGCGCCACACCAAACGCCTTCGCGTTCTGCACGCGTTCGGCGTTGATATCGACGCCGATCACCTCTACGCCCATGGCGGCAGCCAACTGCGCGGCGGAAAGACCGACGGGCCCCAGACCATAGATCGCCAGCGTGTCGCGAGCGGTGACGCCAAGGCGCAGCAGAGCGCCATAGGCCGTACCCGTGCCACAAGCGATGGCGGCACCGCCCTTGAACGAAATGTCTTGGGGCAGATGGATCAGCGAGGACACCGGCACCTTCATGTAGGTGGCATGCCCGCCGTGGTTGAGTACGCCATAGATGTCGGCGCCGTGATCGCACAACTGGGTCCAGCCGCTACGGCAATGCTCGCAGTGACTGCACCCTTTGTAATGAAAGACAATGACCCGATCGCCCGGCTTGAATGCCCGCGCGTCCACATCAGCCCCCACTGCGGCGATTACCCCACAGGGCTCATGCCCGCCGATGATGTCGTCGCCGCGCATGCGCTCCTTCAGGCCGAGCATACCGAGGGCCTCGTGCATGCCGTGCCGGTAGTAATGCAGATCGGTACCGCACATGCCGGAGGCTTTCATCTCGATGATGGCCTCGCCCGGTCCTGGGGTGGGGTCCGGGAAGTCCTTGACTTGGACTTCGCACTGCCCCTTGAAAATCATGCCTCGCATTCAGCGCCCTCAGCATTAGCTTGATTGTTGTTGGTAGTCGGGTGCTGCCGTTGCGTTTGAATGCCCCTGGACGCTTGCCAGAAGTGAAACAGGCCACGCATCTGGCCAGCACCGGGACAGGCAATATCCCTCTTGCATGAGGCTAAGAGCTTACCGGGCATGGGGCAAACGCGATAAATCGAAGCGTCGATTCGACTAGGGCGAAGCAGTCTCAGGGTTCGCCGAGAGCGAATCGGGGCTTGCGAATTCTTCAGCCGAAACAGCAGGCGCAATCGGCTGCTCTGCTTCATCGTTATCCCAACATCGCACCCGCGCACAACCACGCTCCGGTTAGGTTGCGAACCCGGTGATACATCGCAGAGGAGTGACTCCGTGACCTAACAGACCTGATCAACTCGACGAACCCAAACAGGAATAGAAACAACAACAAGATCATTCCAGTTTCAGAGGTACAGCCATGTTGTTCCGTTCGAAGACACCGTTAAAAAACCGTGCGCCCGCACAACCATCTGCCACTCAGACGCGCCCCGTGCACCAGCGTCCTTCTGTACTTCAATGCGCGACGGTACTGACCCTTGCCAGCTTGTGCAGTGCGTTTCCCGCGGTGGCACAGGATCAAATCAACCTGAAGTTCACTCACCGTTTCTCAGCGAAGCACTATGCCTGGACTCACGGCGGTGGCGTATTCACCCAGGCGGTGGAGAAGGCCTCAAGCGGCAGGGTAACGTTCGAAGTCTACCCCGCCGCACAATTGGGAAAAGACTACTTCAGCCTGCTCCGCTCAGGGCTTGCCGATATAGCTGTTTTCATTCCCGCGTATGAATCGGACAAACTTCCAATGTCCACGGTAGCTGAACTGCCGAACATGTACAGCAACATATGCCAGGGTACTCGCACGCTGGCGACCATGATCAGTGACACCGGCACCATCGGTAAATCCGAGTACAACCGCCACGGGCTTCACGTGCTGTTCGTGACCCTGATGCCACCCTATACCTTCATGACCTCGAAGCAACCGACCGCCAGCCTGGAGGCAATGGAGGGGTTGAAGATCCGCGGCGCCGGGGCGGCCATGACAAAGACGGTACAGGCTCTGGGCGCGGTGCCCGTGCAGATCTCCGCTTCGGAGGTCTACGAAGCATTGTCGCGTGGCACCATCGACGGCGCCGTCTACCCCTATAACGCGCTGACGCCTTACGCCCTCGAAAACCAGCTCAAGTACTCCGTAGACGGTGTAAGCCTGGGTGGAACGGCCGTGGTGTATGCAATGAACAGCAAAAAGTGGAATGCGCTGCCCGCGGATGTGAAAACCATCATGAATCAAGCAGCGCAGTCCACCCAGGCCTCACTGTGCCAATGGCTGGATGAGGAAAACGTCAGGATCAAAAACCAGATCGTCAAGGACAATGGCCACATCGTGACACAGTTGCCAGCCGACGATCTGGCCAAGCTGACGCTCGCCATGCAACAGGTCAAGGAAAGCTGGGCGCAGGTCATGGATGCAGCCCATCACGACGGCAGTGCACTGCTTGAGGAATACCACCAGCTGTTCGTGGCTTCAGAACAATAACCCGCCGCTTACCTGAGAGCCTTTCCATGAAATCGACAATTCAAGCCCTCGAAAAGTCCAGCACACTGCTTGCGGGTACCTGCTTGCTGATCACCATGTTGCTAATCAGCGCCGACGCGGTTGCCCGCTACATGTTCCACTCACCCATTCCCTGGACAATGGACGTCATCAGCTACTACCTCATGGTAGTTATTTCCTACCTGGCGATCTCCGATACCTTCCGGCATGGCGACCATATCCAACTGGACCTGTTCCTCACTCGCATGGGGCCGCGCACCAAGCTGATTTCAGATACCGCTTGCTCGCTCCTGGCCGCCTGCGTGTTTGTGGTTATCGCCATTGGCAGCACCTTCAACATGATCGAGTCGTTCAAGGCAGCCGAGTTTCTCACGGGTTACGTCAACTGGCCGGTCTGGTTGAGCTACTTGCCCATCAGTATCGGCAGTGGGCTGCTGTCCTTGCGACTGATTCATCACTGCTCGCTGCTATTGAGCAGTGGCCAGGATGCGTCTCTCGAACAACCCGAGGAAGCCTGAGATGATTGCCGTTGCTTTTTTCATTGCCCTGTTGCTGCTGATCTCCCTGGGTTCCCCCATCGGCTTTGCCATGGCGATCGTGGGTGGTCTTGGGCTTCTGTGGGCCGGTGGTACCGATGCGTTGGTCATCATGCTCGGGTCGATGCCACGCGAATCGGCGGTGGTCTACGAGTTCGTGACCATACCCATGTTCCTGCTGATGGCTGAGTTCGTGCTTCGCTCGGGCGTAACCGATGACCTATTCAAGGCCGGCGCGGCCTGGTTCGGCCGTATTCCCGGCGGGCTCGGTATTGCAACGGCCTTTTCCGGGGCTGGTTTCGGGGCGATCTGCGGTTCCTCCTCCGCAGCTGCGGCGACCCTGTCGGCCACGTCCCTGCCGGCGATGCTCAAGCACGGCTATGAGCCGCGCCTGGCAGGTGGCTGCGTGGCGATTTCCGGGACCCTGGCGATGCTGATTCCCCCCAGCATCGCGATGGTGGTCTATGGACTGATTGCCGAGGTGAACATCGGCAGGCTGCTGATGGCAGGGGTAGTACCCGGCATTCTGGTAACCCTGACGATCGTCATCACGGTCTATACCCTGGTCAAGCTCGACCCTTCGCGCGCACCTTTGTCGGAGCCGGTCGCCCTGACAGAGAAACTGCGCCTGCTCAAGAGCGTCCTGCCGGTGCTGCTTCTGTTTGCCGCGATCACAGGGGTCATCTACACCGGTATCGCAACCCCCACCGAAGCCTCCGCGCTGGGTGCATTGCTCGCTGGTGTCCTGTATGTCGTCCGCGGTCGCGCTTCACTGCCCGATCTGCAAGTGCTGGTCGCACGGGCGGCGCGCACCTCTTGCATGTTCGCCATCATCATCCTGGGCGCGAAACTATTCGCCATGGTGTTCGCGCTGACCCATGTCACGCAGGACCTGATCGCCTGGGTGGGAGCACTGGACGTGTCGCCCTGGACCATCATGCTTGGGCTGGTGCTCCTGTACCTGGTGCTGGGTTTCTTCATGGACCAGATGGCCATCCTGGTGCTCACCGTGCCCATCGTCGCGCCGTTGGTATCCTCGCTGGGCTTCGACTTGGTCTGGTTCGGCATCATCATGATCGTTGTCGCTGAAATCGGCATGGTCACCCCGCCGGTGGGTCTGAACTGTTTCATCGTGTCCAAGTACTCGAAGACGCCGGTCTCGCAGATCTTCAGGGGGTCGTTCCCCTATGTGGTCACCCAATTGATCGCGATCGCGATTCTCTTGGTATTCCCTCAGTTGACGCTCTGGCTGCCGCAGAACATGTAAATGCTCCGGTGCGACGAGGCCTTTCGCCGCACCGGTTTCACCCAAGGCGCAACTTCAATACGACCGAATCAGGGCTTCGTAAAGCACAAGTTGGATCGGGCCGTGTCGGCGCCTACCCTTGGGTTTGATATTCATCAAACCTGCGCGGTGCGTGGCACCGCCAGTTTCGACCATGCAGTCAGGGGCTTTGTAGCAATGAACAATCTTGAAGGTAAAGTCGCCATCGTCACCGGTGGCACGGGTGGTATTGGCAAGGGTGTGGCGTTGCAACTCGCCGCCCGTGGTGCCCGTGTGGTCATCAATGGCCGGGACGAAAAGAAGGCCCAGGCGGTACTCGAGCAAATACGCACCCTGGGTGGCGAAGGCTGCTTCGTTGCAGGCGACGTGCGCTCGAAAAGCGACATGCAGGCCGTAGCTGCTGAGGCGGCACGCCGCTTCGGCGGAATAGACATCGTGGTACCCAACGCCGGGGGCAACGACGATGAGGCCCGGCAACCACAGGTACGCGGCCCCTTTGCCGAGATCGACCTGGAGCGGGTGACTCAGTTCGTGGCGCAAGCCGTGGCGGCGAAACTGCTGGTAGTGCAGGCAGCGGTACCCTACATGCGCCAGCGCGGCGGCGGCAGTGTGGTATTCGTCACCTCCGAAGGCGGCAGGTCGCCCACCCCTGGGCAGACCGCCATCTCCACGTTCTCCGGCGGCCTGATCATGGCCAGCAAGGTGCTGTCCAAAGAGCTCGCCAAGGATAAGATCCGGGTCAATTGCGTGTGCGTCACCGTGGTGCGTGACACCCCGTCGTGGGACGCCGCCTGGGGCCAGGAAGGCGGTGTTTCCGAGCACCACCGCAAGCAGTACGAAAAGATCGTGGCCAGCAGCCCATTCGGTGTCGCGGCGCCCGGTGACATCGGGGGCGTCGTGGCCTTCCTGGCTTCCGACGATGCTGCGTACCTCACGGGTGCCACGGTCAGCCCCACCGGTGGCCTGACCATTCATTGAGCCCTCTGGCTCACCCGGTAGCGGACTGACGCAATAACAAAAACAGGAGTAATGCGGTATGTCGAATCAATGTGCCACTAACCCCCCACTGACCAATCACTCCACGCTGGTCGGGCCTTTGACCGGTGTGCGGGTGCTGGACCTCACCTCGAATTTCATGGGGCCGTATGCATCCCTGCTACTGGGGGACATGGGCGCGGACATCTGCAAGATCGAAGCGCCTGAAGGCGATACCACCCGCAACGTCGGCCCCAGCCGCAACAAGGGCATGGCGGCAATCTTCCTACACCTGAACCGCAACAAGCGCAGCCTGGTGCTGAACCTCAAAACGCCCAGCGGCCTCGCAGCGCTCAAACGCA
Organism: Pseudomonas sp. BP6; assembly: GCF_017875935.1. NCBI lineage: Bacteria > Pseudomonadati > Pseudomonadota > Gammaproteobacteria > Pseudomonadales > Pseudomonadaceae > Pseudomonas > Pseudomonas sp. BP6. Next base: position 2,297,696 of record NZ_JAGINI010000001.1, on the reverse strand, counting down.
TGATCGCCACGGCGGACGTCCTGCTATTCAGCCTGCGCCCCAATGCGATGACACGGCTCGGGCTTTCCTACGAGCAGGTGCAGGCCATCAACCCGCGGATCATCTACTGCGGTGCCTTCGGTTTTGGACAGCGCGGCCCCTACGCCGAGCGTCCGGCCTATGACAACCTGATCCAGGCTGCCGTTGGCGTGCCGATGGTACAAAGCCGCAAGACCGATGGCCCACCCAGCTATGTGGGCACGGCAATCGCGGATCGCATCGTTGGGATGGCCACCAGCAATGCAATCCTGGCGGCCCTTCACTACCGAGGACAAACGGGCCAAGGCCAGTCGGTGTCGGTGCCCATGTTCGAAACCTTCGCCCACTTCGTGATGGGCGACCACATGTATGGCCATACATTCGTGCCTGCGCTCGGCGACTGGGGCTATGCACGCATGACCAGTTCTGAACGGCGTCCCTTCCCCACATTGGATGGTTACCTGAGCGTGGAGATCTATACTGATCGCCACTGGCAACGACTGTTCGAAGCCGTGGGGCGCCCGGAAATGGCCGAGGATCCACGGTATCGTGATGTCCACAGCCGGGCGCTGCATATGAGTGAGCTGTACGAATTCCTTTCGCACACCTTCGAGACCCGAACCAGTGCCGAGTGGGTAAAGCTGCTCATCGAAGCGGATATCTGCGTGATGCAGATGAACACCCCTGAGTCACTGCTCGACGATGAGCACATGAAGGCCGTGAACTTCTTCGAAGAGCAGGATCACCCAAGCGAAGGACGCATCCGCACCATTGGCCTGGCTCACGAATGGAGTGCCACCCCCGGCGCGTTGCGATTTCCCGCACCGCGCCTGGGCCAACACACCACCGAGCTGCTGCACGAATATGGCTTCGCCCAGGACGAAGTGGCAGCCGTATTGGAATCAGGCGGGGCACTGGCAGCTGCCGACTGAAGGCTTATGCCGTAATCACTGATCACATGCTACGAGGTGCACGTTCATGGAAACTGTCCAAATCCCCAACCTGTACTGGAACATTGCCGCCGACCTGCACTTCCCGCCGGACTTCGATGCCCAGAAGAAGTACCCCGCCATCATCAGTGCCCACCCCATCGGCAGTTGCAAGGAGCAGACGTCCGGCAACGTCTATGGCACAGCGCTCGCCAAGGAAGGGTTCGTGGTCATCGCCTTCGACGCCAGCTTTCAGGGCGCCAGCGGCGGTGAGCCGCGCTTCATCGAAGACCCAAGCCACCGGGTCGAGGATTTCCGGGTGGTAGCCGACTACCTGACAACCCTGCCCTATGTGGACGAGCAACACATTGGCGTACTCGGCCTCTGTGGCGGTGGCGGTTATTCGATCAATGCGGCGATGACCGAGCGGCGCATCAAGGCCGTGGCCACCGTCACAGGTGTGAACTATGGCCGCCTGATGCGCGAAGGGTTCAGTGGCTTCAACCCTGTCGCCCTGCTCGAATCCATCGCCCAGCAGCGTACAGCAGAAGCCCGTGGTGGCGAACGCCGGGTGGATGACCTGCTGCCGCCTTCTCCAGAAGACGCCAAACGCGTGGGCGCGACTGAAATCGACGTATTCGAAGCCACCGAGTACTACCGCACCCCGCGCGGGCAGAAACCCAATGGATTGAACCGCTCACTGCTCTCGCATCAGGGCAACGCCGTGGGTTGGGATGCTTTCCACCTTGCCGAAGTGTTGCTGACCCAGCCGTTGATGGTGGTGGTGGGTGACAAGGTCGGTGCATTCGGTGCCTACCGCGACGGCTGCGAGATCATCGGTCGTGCAGCGTCGAAGCCCAAGGAGCTGGTGGTGGTGCCGGGCTGGTCGCACTACGACCTCTATGACAAGCCCGAGCCTGTGCGCCAAGCCTTGGCCAAGCTGGTGCCTTTCTTTAAAGAGAACCTGTCCTAAGGCTATCGGGAAAGCACGTACCGGACTGAGCAGGGCTGCCGGAGCCAGACCAGCGCAACGAGAGACGGCACCATAGTGTGCCTGTCTCTCGTTGCGCTCACAAATGCCCGCCAAAATCAGGGCATTGTTGGACTTTCTCGTAGAGAAACGTGAGCGGCTGGTAGCGAAGATGCTGTAACGGGCGAGCGATTCGCGGACACTGCAGCGCGCCATCCCCCACCCAGGGCTCGGAACAAATCCACTTGATCAAGCGCCACCTGTGCATCGGATGCCGCCAGCTCTGCCTCGGCTGTCGCCAGCGTGCGATTGGCATCGAGACTGGACAGGTACGGCGATTGCCCCGCCCGGTACAGACGGTCTTCGTCCACAGCCGCGCCTTTGGCATGGTCGCGCGCATCCCGCAAGTCAGCATTGCGTACAAGCGCCCTTGAGTAATTGGTCAATGCAGTTTCGGTTTCACGCAATGCACCAAGCACCACACCATCAAAATTCGCCAGCGCCGCGTCGCTGTCAGCTTCAGCGGCCTTGACGCGGGCACGAGCGCCACTGTCGGGTATCGTCCAGCTCAACAGTGGGCCGAAAGCGAAATGCGATGCCGACTGTTCGGCAAGGTCGCCGAATCGCCCGGCCAGCCCCGCCGATGCTCCCAGTCGGATGTCCGGGTACAAGTCTGCCATGGCTACGCCGATACGTGCGGTAGCGGCAGCCAGCTGGCGCTCGGCCTGGCGAACGTCCGGGCGCCGGCGAAGCAGCGCCCCACCATCCCCTGCGGGAATAGGCTGGGCCAGACGTGGCTCTCGCGAGCAGGCTGGCCGTTCATTGGAAAATTGCGCAGAAGTTTTGCCCAGCAACGCAGCGAGGCGGTACGCAGCCCCATCCCGAGCCGCCTCGAACGGTGGCAGGTTGGCCCGCAGGCTGGCCAGTTGGGTGCGCGCCCGGTCGACATCGCTCTTGCTACCACTGCCCACCGCTGCCAAGCGTTCAACCACCTCCACGCTACGCGCCTGCAGCGCCAACTGTTGCCGTGCGACGGCCAGCTGATGCGTCGCCGAGCAGCCCTGAACATAGGCCCTCAGGGTCTGCGCCACAACCGCAGTGCGAGCAAGCTCCAGCGCCGCCAAGGCACTATCGCTGTCGGCGCGGGCCGCCTGCTCGGCACGCGCCAGCTTACCAAACAGGTCTAGATCGTAACTGATCGTCAATCCCACACCCGCGTCGTTCACCACGCCTGGGCGCACGCCAAGCGGCGACGATTCGAGGGCCTCCTGGTGACGACGTGCATCGACTTCGACGCTGGCGTGTGGATGGCTATCAGCAGTCACCGAGGCCTCCACTGCCAAGGCTTTGCGCAAATGGGCAGTGGCCACCCGAAGGTCGGTATTGGCTGCCAATGCCTCGCGCACCAGCTGCTCGACTTCGGGATCATCGTAAAGCCGCCAGTGCTCCGGCACCGCTTGATCCCGCGCCCCTGGCGCCTGGAACGGCCCATTGGCTGCTTCTGTGCGTACCAAAGCAGTATCGGCCACCCTGTAATCTGGCCCTACAAGACTACAACCGCCCAGAACTACCCCGACGATAATGGCAAGAATCTCAGCCTTCATCGTGACAGCTCCTGGAGCACAGACACGGTCGCGGTGCGCCCGGCCACCATGCGCAGATCGCCAGGTACGTCATCCAGCGCTACCCGCACCGGCACACGCTGGGCCAAACGCACCCAGTTGAAAGCCGGGTTCACATTAGGCAAAAGCGCCTCGCCCGAACTACGGTCACGGTCATCGATACCTGCAGCCACGCTCTGTACGTGGCCGTGCAGCAAACCATTGCTGCCCATAAGGCGTATTTCCACTGGCTGGCCGATATGCAAACGCTCCAGCTTGGTTTCTTCGAAGTAGCCAACCACATGCAGCGAGTGTTCATCGACAATCGAAAGCACTGGGCGCCCGGTGGTGATGTAGTCACCGCTACGCGGTACTTGATCATTGACATAACCATCCACCGGACTACGCACTTCGGTTCGGACCAGGTCCACCTGTGCCAGGGTCAATGCCGCTTCGGCTGCGGCCAGCGTGGCCTGGGCCCGCTCGACCCGGGTATCGCCCTCTTCCAGTTGCTGACGCGCCACTAGGTCGGATACCACATGGTTGCGTCGCGCCTGCCGTTGCGCCTGGCCCAGATTCGCTCGTGCCTGCATCAGGTTTGCCTGCGCCTGTCTCACCAGGGCCTCGTAACGGCTGCGATCGATCTTAAACAGCAACTGCCCGCGCTTGACCAATTGGTTGTCTTCGACCGCCACCTGGATGATCAGACCGGAAACGTCCGGCGCCACCTGCACCACCTCGGCTCGCACGCGACCGTCTCGTGTCCAGGGTGAGTTGCTGTAGTAGTCCCATAAATGGACCGCCACCGGGATTGCGATGGCCGCCAGCAGCAACGACGGGATGAAGGGAAGCAGGTTATTCAGCTTGCGGGTCATACGGGCCAATCCGATACCAGGAAAGTGGCAAGGCCAAGAACGAGCACGTACAAGGCCAGGTTGAAGAGAAAGGGATGCCATAGTCGTCGATACAGCCCTGATCGGGCCAAAGCCACTCGCAACAATGTACTCACGACATAGGCAATTGCCAGCATGGGCAACAGGCTGGGCAAATAGACACCGTACAGGTCGACTTCACCCAGCATGGACGAGCACTCCAGACAAATCCGGTGCAGGTGCATCGGGGTAACAAATGAGGCGCAGCTCCACCAGGGTGCTGCTGGCGTCCTGTTCAGCAAATGCGGTGCCCGCCAGCAGCTGGCCCAAGGCCCGGTCGATGAGCGGCAGCAGGCGACTATCGGGCAGGCTCAGCCCTCCATTCTCGGCACAGATCAGGAAGAACCGCCCAAGGCCGTCGAGCAGTTCCTCGACGGCACTGCGAGCGGTGCCATCGATCGAGGGCAGTTGCCTGCGCAGATGCAGTAAGGCCAACCCCAAACGCACTTCGGCCATGCCATCGATGCCCGGTTGACGGGGCCAGGTCAGTTCCTGGCGATCATGCAGGCGCGCGGTGAGGCGTGGGTAGTCGTCGCCACCACACAATGCTAGTTGGGCCAGCGCCCTGAAGGTGGACTGGCGCAACCGTGCCAAGGTTACATCACGGCCGAAGGGCCGAATCAGCATCGTCCACAATAATGCGACCAAGGCACCACCGATACTGGCCAGACACCCCTCCAGGAACCCAGCGAAATCGGCCTGATATGCGCCGTGTAGCCCGAGCGTGCTGCCGGTAAAGACAATCATCAGCATCGCTTCGGTGCTGAACTGTGGGCGTAGGATCAGTACCCCGAATGCCAGGCACGGCAGCATGAGACATGCCACCAGTGCCTCAAACGTCTCCACCTGAGGCAACACCACGAACAACAGCAGACCACCCAGCACACTGCTGGCCAGGTTCACGCCGAGAAAACGCAACATTTTCGGTGCAGGTTCGTCTAGCGCGCAGAACAGCGCACAAGCGACGATGCCCAGCACCATGGCATTGGCCCCCGCCGTCCAACCAGAGATCAGCCAGAGCAGGCCACAAAGGACTATGCCCAGGGCTACCGAACTCGCATAGAACAGCACTAGGCCATGGTCCAGGTGATGGGCGTTACCAGCCAAACGGTCATGGGGATACAGCAAGGGGCTACGATCTAGACTCATATCGATCAGGCGCTTGCGCAACTGCTGGCAATCACCATTGAGTGCACGGAAATGGGCCAAGCGTCGGCGTATGACCCACGCCAGGATCCCAGGCCAGTTCTGCCGTGGAGGGGCATCGGAAAACTCACCGGCAGCGTCTGCCGTTGCCGCGCCGCTCAGTTGATCAACCACCTGACTGAGCTGCAACTGCAATAGCGGATCGAGGTTGCCCTCTCGCTGCAGCGCCTGGCGCATCGCCGCCAGCGATGATAGCAGCGGCAGCAGGCGGCGCATTCGCGCGCGCAACTGCAGCATCAGCGATACAGCGTGCCGGTGAGGGGTATCGAAACCCAGGTGGGTGGTCAACTGCTCCAGCGTCGAAAGCTCCACGACCAACTGGTGTCGGCTGCCCGAACCGGCCTGCCCTGTCATCAGCTCTTGTGCCCACATGGCCACATGTTCGAACCATTGTGTAAGCCGCTTGCGTATCACCGGACTAGCCCGCTGCACCAGGGCGAGGCCAGCAACCAGGTTGGCGCAGAAGATACCGACCAGGATTTCCTCTGTTCTGGCCAGCGCGATGTCGAACACCAACTGAGGCGCCTGCACCGAGGGAAACACGATCAACGGCAAGGTATAGGCCGGCAAGCGAAACAGGTACGTCCGAGGGCTGCGATCGAGCATCGACAGGAATAGGAACATCCCCGACCATAGCGCTACAGCAAGGATCAACAACACCGGCTGGGAGCTCAGAGGCGGGACCAGTAGTAGGGCTCCGGCCGCACCGGTCAAGGTCCCGCCGATACGATAGAGGGTCTTTGAGCGCATCGCCCCGAGCAGCGGTTGCGAGACGATGTAGACGGTACCCATGGCCCAGATTGGATTGGCCAATGACAGATCAAGCGCAATGTACAACGCCAGCATCGAGGCAATGAACGTACGCAGGGAAAACCACAGGTCCTCTCGGCTCGGCAAGCGACGCATCAGCATTCACTGCTACCCGTGAATCCGGCCAGGACGATCAACTTGGCCCGTTCAAAACGAGAGGACTGCTCATTGCCTATCGTGCGCATCAGCGCTCCCCTCCCGCATCACCATGCAAACACTTGCGCACTGCTGCTTTGATGGAGGGTTTTGGGAGCTGCATCTGTCTACCGTTGACCATCGATGTGAAGTCCACCTTGGCCTGGAGAACCCAGTACGCAAGGGACCTTATGAAGAGGGAGGCCAGCACAATGCTGGAGGCAGGCATCACCTTGTTCAATACGTGAATTTCAAAGCGCCGATTCGATGAGGTCGAACCGTTGTCAAAGCCATCCTGCGCGTGTCGCTACGACGTTCAATTCGTCGGCGATGAAGCTGCGCTTGCGAAATATTCATTTGTTCCACACACCCGCAAGACCAAACATCAGGCTGACGACAGGCCCAGACAATCCGACGCCCCTATGAATACACCACACCTTGCTCCGCTCGATGCCCAGGCTCCTGACCTGACTTCATTGATTCGCCCTAGCGATACCATCATGTGGGGGCAAGCCAACGCAGAGCCCTTGACCTTGATCCAGGCGTTGGTGAATCAGCGCCACGCGCTGGGCCGCGTACGCGTGTTCCTCGGTATCGGACAAAACAGCTTGCTCGAGCCTGGACATGCCGACGCCATCGACTTTCTGGGGTACTGCGCAACGGGCTCTAACCGCAAGCTGGCCCAGGCGGGAGTGCTGGATATCCTTCCGGCCCACTACTCCCAGTTCCCACGCCTGATAGAGCAGAAGGCACTGCGTATCGATGTCCTGATGCTGCAAGTTCCGCCCCCCGACGCGCTGGGCCGTTATAGCCTGGGTATGGCTCGTGAGTATCTGATTCCAGCACTCAAATCGGCGCGGGTGGTCCTTGCGGAGGTCAATACTTCCATCCCCTGGACATATGGCGGCCCCTACCTGCAGGAGAACGACTTCGACTTGCTGATCCCCAGCATCCTCCAGCCCCTCGCCACTGCCGCATCAGCCCCGGGCCCAATCGAGGTCGCGATTGGGCGTCATGTCGCTAGCCTCGTGGAAGATGGCGCCACCTTGCAGACCGGTATCGGCAATATTCCCGATGCCGTACTGGCGCAACTACACGACCGACGAGAACTCGGCGTGCATTCCGGCGCGATTGGTGACGGCATTGCCGAATTGGCGCTGGCAGGCATCATCACCAACGGTTGCAAGAGCATCGATGTCGATGTGTCCATTGGTGGAGTGTTGATTGGCGGCGAGTTGGTGCGTCGCTATGCTCATATGAACCGTGCTTTGGAGTTGCGGGGCACGGATTACACGCACAACCCACAGGTGCTGGGGAAAATCGACCGGTTCGTGGCGATCAACTCGGCCATCGAGGTCGACCTCAGCGGCCAGATAAACTCGGAAATGGCCGGAGGTCGCTACCTAGGCGGTGTTGGTGGCATCGTCGATTTCCTGCGCGCCGCTCAATCGAGTCGAGGCGGCGTGCCAATCATTGCTCTGCCCGCCACAGCAGGTGGCCAGAGCAGAATCGTTACTGCGCTGTCGGGGCCTGTGACGGTGCCTCGAAGCGATGGCTGCGTCATCATCACCGAGCACGGTATCGCCGACCTGCGCGGGCTCTCACTTGCCCAGCGAGCAGCCAGGCTAATCGCAGTAGCGGCGCCGGAACACCGTGAAACACTTGAACGCCAAGTACACGCGGGCAATCTACCAGGCTAGCCATCAAGAGCGTTGGCCGTGGACAGCAGTGCCCACGGCCGGATAGGTCAAACCTCCACACCCCCTGAACTACCCGCCAGGTACTCCAGCAGCGTACGAGCCGCCGGGCTCGGCAAACGCCCGTGAGGCGTCGCAATCGAAATTATGCGCTTGGCCCAAGGCTCAGCGAGGTCGAGCACTGCGATGGTATCGAGCATGTCGCGGCTGACATGGCACTCTGGCTGCACCGTCACGCCGAACCCCGCCTGCACCAGGCTGATCGCAACCCCGGTACTACGGACATTAAAGCGGGTCTGGAACTCCTGGCCCAACCGTTTCGCCGCTACCCGGAAAGCCGGTATCATAGCTTTCACCGCAACGATGTTTTCCGGCGCCAGGTCTTCGAAAGTTACACTCTGCCGGCCCGCTAGCGGGTGCTCCCGAGGCACGATGGCTACCATCCGGTCCTTGCGATAAGGGGTGACATCGACACCGCTCAGGTCAATTTCGTGGGCCATTGCAAAAACGCCCACATCAGCCTCGCCATGCGCCACAGTGCGCACGATCTCGGCATTTTCCACCTCACTCAGTTGCAGCTCGATCAGGGGATAGTCATGAGCATAGTTGCCTAGTTCACGCGCCAGAAATGGCGCGATGATCGAACGAGCCGACGCGACATGGACCTCGCCACGAACACCTTCGGTGAAGGAGGAAATTTCCGCCCGCATGTCATCCAATTGACCGAAGATCGAGCGCAGGTAGCGCACCAGCACCGCACCTGCCGGGCTTGGCAGTACGCCCTTGGGATTACGCTCCAAGAGTTTCACGCCGGCAATTTCCTCAAGATCCTGGATTCTCTTCGTCGCTGTCGAAGCCGCGATGTTCTCGCGAATCGCTGCAAGGCCAATCTGCTGTTCCTCCACGGCAGACAGGAATAGCTTCAAGGTAAACAGATCTACCTGGCGGATGAGGTGCATCTTGTTGAAAGTCATAGGCGCTCTGAAGGTGTCTCAATCGTCTTATCATTATTTATCAGAAGGCGATCGAAACCTGTTGTCCGAACGCCCTCTTCCACTGCTTCTCGCTAGCTCGACTATACCCCCTCACCCGCCAACCCGCTTGCCTATTGCTGCTGTTCGCATGGGCCTGACGGACTTCGCCAACCTCTGTCCCAATGCGTACTTGCGGCCGATTCACCCACGCTGAATCTGTGCTTCAGGAATGGTCACTTGAGCGACCATCTTAGCCCTTCAATAGTTACACCACGGGCGAGAGCACCCTGTCCGTTATCCGAGAAAGCCCGCTGGTCCTCGTCGGCAAGATCATTGCCGACGCGGGTACGCGTTCACCTTAAAAAAATAAGAAGAGGGTTGTAGTGTGGCCGAATCAAAGTTGTATCCGCTCGTCCTGATCATGGCGTTGAGCCCCATCGTCCCGATGACCGCGCGCGCGGAATTCGTGTCTGACAGCAGGCTGAACCTGGGCTTTCGAACGCTCTATTACAATAATGATTTTCGCGACAACACCAGTGGCCCATCCAAGACCGCTGAATTGGCACAAGGCTTCAAGCTCGACTACCAGTCCGGCTATACGGATGGCCCCATCGGCCTGGGCGTCAATGCCCTGGGTCTACTGGGAGTGACACTCGACAGCGGCAGAGGGCGCCACCAGGGCAGTTCCATGATTCCTTCGGACGGCGATCACCCCGCGGACGAATGGAGCAGGCTCGGCCTGACCTTCAAGGCCAAGGCATCAAAGACCGAGCTGCTGGCTGGTACGCTATACCCCAAGCTGCCCATTCTGGTCGCCAATGACGGCCGATTGCTGCAACAGACATTCCAGGGCGCTATGGTCACCTCAAACGAATTCGACAGGCTCACCCTGGTCGCAGGCAAGTTGAACAAGGCCACCGGGCGTGGCTCGAGCGATCGTACCGGGCTGGCGGTGGGCGGAGGGCGCGAGCAAAGCGATAATTTCACCTTTGCGGGGGCCGACTACTCACTCGGCAGCAACCTTTTGCTGCAGTATTACCATGCCTCGCTGAAGGACTATTACCGCCAGGATTTCCTGGGAGCGGTACATACGCTGCCCATTGGCGAAACGCAAAAGTTCAAGACTGACCTGCGTTACTTCCGCAGTCGAGCGCAGGGGGCAAACGCCTCGGGTGATGCGGGCTATCAGGTGGCCGGCTTCACACAAGGCGGAGATGGAAAAATCGACAACGATACCTGGAGCGCCACCTTCACCTACACCGTTAACGGGCACAGCTTGCTGGCCGGTTATCAGAAAGTGTCCGACAACAGTGCATTTGTCCAACCGAACCAGGCCAGCCTGAGCGGTGGCGTTGAGGCAGCTGGCTCCAGCACCTACTTGTACACCGACCGGCTCGCTTCCAACTTCACCCGCGCGGGCCAGGCCACGCGGTATGCGCAGTACGCTTACGACTTTGCCGCAGCCGGTGTGCCTGGCCTCAATGCGTCAATCATGTATCTGGACTCAGACTCAATCAAGACGGCCAGTGGCAGTAACCAGCGCGAATGGGAACGGGACTTGTCGTTGGGCTACATTATCCAGAGCGGCCCATTAAAAGGCCTAGGTTTCGTCTGGCTCAATGCCTTGCTGCACAGCGAGGCGGTGCCGAACCAGGACCAGAATCGCTTGCTGGTGACCTACACCTTGTCGCTGTTCTGAATCTCGTGGGCGCAACTTTGTAGTGCGAAGGGCCGCACCGCGGCCCTATCTGTCTCTGTCGCCGTATCCAGAGCTACGGGGCAGCCCTTTCGCGACACAAGGCTGCTCGCAGAAGGCTTGAGCCGAATCAGCTCATCACTCCATCTGACGGATGAAATCGATCGCCACTTGGCCAAAGGCATTATTGTCGTCACCCGTCAGCATATGCCCCGCCCCCGCCACTTCGATTTTTCGAGCTTGAGGGCACAGCGCCAGAAATTCGCTGACCGCCTCACGCGTCAGCACATCGGAATGCTCGCCGCGCACCACTAGCGTCGGTACATCGAGACGACGCGCGCATTGGCCAAGCCGTGCAGCCCGCTCGGCCAAGTCGCCCCGGGCATGGAGAAAACGCGGGTCCCAGTGCCAGTAGAGGCGGCCGTCCACGGCGCGGCGCAAGTTCTTACCCAATCCGGCGATGTTGCCCTGACGTCGCACATCCCCACGGTATTGCGCGATAGCGTCGGCTGCCTCATCGAGCGATACGAAGCCCTCGGCGTGGCGCATCATGAATTCACGCACTCGGCCAACACCATCGCCGGACGACAAATGCGCGACATCTGCCAATATCAATGCTGCCGCATCCACCACACCACCGCCCGCCGCCTGTAGGCTGGTCATCCCGCCCATCGAGGCGCCGATCAACACAGGGCGCCCAGCAAGAGTACGAGCCACACAGGCAAGATCCTGCGCCATGGCCATCTCGCCATAGTCGCCGTCCTCCACCCAGCTCGAATCACCATGACCGCGGGCGTCGTAGGTCACTGCGTGAAAGCCGGCTTGCGCCAGCTGGCGTGCGGTATTTCGCCACGAATGCCGGGTTTGCCCGCCACCATGCAATAGCACGACAGGCCGTGATGAAGGGTCGCCCCAGCTATCGCCGCACAGACGATTGCCATGAGCGCCGGTCCAGGTGAGCATTGGGGTGGACGTGCCGGGAAGCGAGGTGCGTGGGTTCATGTATGAGGACCAAGACAAGGCGCCAGATGGACGGTACTGCCGACTACAAGCGATCTTGCGCGGCGCCCACGCCCGTCGCGGTCGTCAGTATCGCGACGAACCGTCATCTTCAAGACTCCGCCAGGCCCCTCCAAGTCATGATTTTCGAAGCGCCACTTCAGGATTCGTCAAGCCGAGCCGCTTACGACGCCTGATCCATGTTTGATAGCGTGCGGAGTCAATAAGCACAACAAAAACCAAGGAGGCACCATGAAACCGTTCGCACAATTGCATGCCCATCTGACCGCCCCGCAGGCAGAGGCGCACGATGGAAAACTATGACTATATCGTGGTCGGTGCCGGCTCCTCGGGTTGCGTGGTAGCGAGCCGTCTCAGCGAGGATCCGCACGTTCGCGTTCTATTGATCGAAGCGGGTGGCAGCATGGAAGACTTCTGGGTCAATACCCCCGCGGGCATGGCCAAGCTCTTCGGCAGCGAACGTTTCAACTGGCGCTTCAAGACCGCGCCCGTGCCCACACTCGATGGGCGCCAGGTGCAATGGGACCGGGGCAAGGGCCTGGGTGGCAGCAGCGCCATCAACGGCATGATCTACATGCGCGGCCAACCCGAGGACTATGATCGCTGGGCGCAACTGGGTAACGTGGGCTGGGGCTGGGACGATGTGCTGCCCTACTTCAAGCGCTCGGAAAACAACATGCGCGGCGCCAACGCCTTTCATGGCGACCAAGGCCCCTTGTACGTGACCGACCCGGTCGAGCTCCACCCGGCGGCGCACGACTTCATCACTGCCTGCGTCAACACCGGCATCGAACGTTCCAGCGACCTGAATGCCCCACCGTACCCTGCTGTCGGGGTTCGCCAATACACGATCAAGAAGGGCCAACGCCACTCGGCGTACAAGGCCTTTCTCCACCCTGTGCGTCACCGCCCCAACCTCGACATGCTGACCAACGCGCATGTGACGCGGATACTGTTCGACGGCGACGAAGCGACGGGGGTGGAAGTCCAGCTCCAGAGCCAACGCCGCGCCATCACCGCCACGCGCGAGGTGATCCTGAGCGCAGGTGCCCTCGCCTCGCCTCAGTTGCTCATGCTCTCGGGAGTCGGCCCTGCCGCGCAGTTACAACGCCACGGCATTGCCGTGCGCAGGGATTTGCCGGGCGTAGGCCGCAATCTACAGGACCACTGGTATGCCTCAATGGCGTGGCGCTGCACGCCGGCCAGCTCGGTCAACCATCGCCTGAACGGCGTGCGTAAATACCTGGAGGGCGCGCGCTACGTGCTCACGCACAGTGGTTACCTTGCCTTGGGGGCCGCCCCTGTGACGGCGTATGCCAGAAGTGAAGCGGGCGAACGGGTCGACCTGCAGCTGTCCCTCAATCCTATGAGCTTTTCGGCTACCGCATCAGGCGAAGTCGCCGCCGACAACTACCCAGGCCTGTCCGCCTCGGTGGTGCTGCTCTCACCCCGCTCGCGCGGCTATCTGGAGCTGGCGAGCGCCAACCCGCTGGACGCTCCGCTCCTTCACCCCAACTACTTCAGTGATGAAAGCGACATACGCCGGCACATCGCCGGGCTGCGCCAACTGCGCCAGATCCTGCAGACGCAGCCGCTTGCGCAACGGGTGGTCGAGGAGATCAAACCTGGCCCGCAGTGCACAAGCGACGATGAATTGTTCGACTACATCAAGCGATTCGGCGGAACAGGCTGGCACCCGGTAGGTACCTGCAAGATGGGCAACGATGGCGATGCCGTGGTCGATGCCCAGCTACGCGCGCACGGCCTTCGTCGGCTCCGGGTCATCGATGCCTCGATCATGCCGGTCATCCCCACGGGGAACACCAATGCCCCCTGCATCATGATCGGTGAAAAGGGAGCGGACATGATCCGTGCCGACGCGCTCACCGCCCGTACTTTGGCAGCCTGACACTTCAAGGACCCATCGCCATGACGAACCCAGGTCAGACCCTGAACATCCCCCATGCTGATTGCCTGTTCATCGGGGGGCAATGGGTCAAACCCTCTACAGTGGACACCTTCGCGGTGCTCAACTGCGCTACCGAAGAGGTCGTCGCCCGCGTGGCCAAGGCCGAGGAGGCTGATGTGGCCGCCGCCGTGCAGGCCGCCCGCCAGGCATTCGACCATGGCCACTGGCCGCGCATGACCCCCACCGAGCGGGCCGGCTACTTGGAAAAGATCGCCCAGCGCCTTGAGGCACTCAATGACGAGTTCGCCCGTATCTGGACGATCGAGTCCGGCATCCTGTACCGCATCGCCCAACCTCGCGTAGGCCAATACCTCAGTGGCGCTTTCCGCCAGTATGCGGCGCTGGCCCACACCTACCCGTTCATCAAGCCCATCACCTCCGGCAGCGGTCACCAAGGCTATGCCGTGCAGGAGCCGGTGGGGGTCACGCTGGCCATCGTTCCGTGGAACGGTCCGGCGGGGCTGATCGCCTACAAGGTCGCGCCCGCCCTGCTGGCCGGTTGCACGGTCATCATCAAAAACTCCCCTGAAGCCCCCTGCTCCGGCTATCTGTTCGCGCAGGTCTGTCAGGAGGTCGGGCTGCCACCGGGTGTGGTGAACATGGTGACGGCCGAGCGCGATGTGTCCGAGACGCTGGTCAGCAACCCTGGCGTTGACAAGATCACCTTCACGGGCTCCACTGCGGCAGGGCGGCGCATCAGCGCGGTGGCCTCGGAACGCGTAGCACGGGTCACACTGGAGCTAGGCGGCAAGTCACCCGCGCTGGTGCTGGACGACTACGACATAGGAGTCGCCGCCAAGGCCCTTGGCGCCCCGTATTTCAGCTACCTGTCAGGGCAGGTTTGCGCCAGCCTGACCCGGATTATTGTGCCTCGCAACAAGCACAACGCGATGGTCGAAGCGCTGGTAAGTGCCGCGAGGGAAGCTGTGCCGGGCGACCCGTTCGATACCGGCACGACGATGGGCCCCTTGGCCACATCACGCCAGCGAGACAACGTGGAACGGCTAGTGGCCCAAAGTATTGCCGACGGCGCCAAATTAGCTACCGGTGGCGGCAGGCCCAAGCACCTGCAACGCGGGTTCTTCTTTGAGCCCACGGTATTCGCCGATGTCGACAATCGCTCCTTCGCGGCCCAGCATGAATTTTTCGGGCCGGTGCTATCGGTCATTGCCGCCGACAACGAGCAGCATGCGATCGAAATGGCCAACGACACCATCTTTGGCCTCAATGCCACGGTGTTCACCCAGGATCCTGAGCGAGCCATGCAGGTGGCGCGGCAATTGCGCGCAGGTACGGTTGGCCACAACGCTTCGCGCTATGACTTCTCGATCGGCTTCGGCGGTTTCAAGCAGTCGGGCATTGGCCGTGAAGGCGGCGAAGGTGGCCTCGAAGCCTTCCTGGAATCCAAAGCGGTGGTGCTCGACCTACCTGTAGAGTGAACGCGCTGCGCTGGCCGGTTGCACTCAACTCTATGGCAACGAAAGGCCGGCGCGACCGGCCTGCAGTGGTCATCTCCCATTGCTTTACTGCACAGCACCTCGCAAGCGCACCATAAGATTTTCGCGCGCTTGAAAACCATGCTCTGAAGACGCAGCAAACGACCTAGCGAGCGTCACTTCAATCTTCTCGAAATCAGACTTCAAAATTCGCAACTTGGTTTGCCGGGCTCTGCGGCCTAGCTTACGGGGTGTCTACACAACAACCTAAAAGGACCCCGGCGATGGCCAACTTCCTCGACGATTCACAACAAATGTGGCTCGACAGCGTAAACCGCTTCATGGACAAAGAAGTTACCTGCGAATACATCCGCAAGTGCGACATCAACCGTGACTATCCCTACGAAGCCTACGCAAAGGTCGCCGAGCAAGGCTGGCTTGGCCTGCTGTTCTCTGAAGAGGAAGGCGGCGCCGGCGGCAGCGTTTTTGACTACATCTTGATGGCCGAAGGTTTGGGCAAGTACGGGTTCGATTTCGCCGCCTCTATCCTGGTGCCTACCTTCACCGCCATGAACATTGCCAAGTACGGCACGCAGAAGCAGCGGGACATGTACATCCAGCCCTTCATCGAAGGCAAGATTCGTTTCTCCGTGTCGATGACCGAGCCCAATGCCGGCTCGGACGTGTTCGCGACGAAGACCCATGCCAAGAAGAACGAGAACGGCGACTGGGTCATCAACGGTTCCAAGTTGTACTGCTCCGGCGCGCATGCCAACGACACCGTCATTGCAATGCTCGTGCGCACCGACATGAATGACAAGCACGGTGGTCTCTCCATGATGCTCATCCCAAACACGACTCCGGGTTTGGTCATCAACAAGCTCCCCACGTTGTCGCGCCATGCAACCGGCACCACCGAGATCTTCCTCGACAATGTTGTGATTCCCGGTGACATGATCCTCGGTGTCGAAGGCCAAGGTCATGAAATCATCCTCAATCACCTTGAACTTGAGCGTTGCGCCGTCGCTGCTGCCTATACAGGCAATGCCCAGGAGGCAGTGAACAACGCCAACCGCTATGCGCACCAACGCACCCAGTTCGGCCAGCCGCTCTTCAACTTTCAGGTGCTCAAACACATGTTGGCAGAGAACCAGACCCGGGTCGATGCTGCACGCCTGCTCGTATACCGCGCCGCGGTAGCCAAGAACGAAGGCCAATCCGCGCCGAAGGAAACATCCATGGCCAAGCTGTTTGCCTCCGAAACCCTCAAGCAGTGCGCGCTCGATGGCATGCAGATTCTTGGCGGCTTCGCCAACCTGCCCGAAGCCGACATGGAGCGCTACCTGCGCGAAAGCATTCAATGCACCATCGGTGGCGGCACTTCGCAGATCCAGCGAACCATCATCGCCAAATCCATGCGCTTGAACTGAGCCGACGCCTGATACGAAACAAGGAAACTGCCATGAGCCTGATCAACAACCAGATCAACCAGACCTTCGACGAGCTGGAGGAGGGCCAGGTCTTCGCCTCCGGTGGCCGCACCATCACCGAAACCGACGTGGTGAACTACTGCGCACTGACCGGTAACTGGATCGCGATTCATTCCAACACTGTTTATTCGTCCAAGACCCGCTTCGGCAAGCGCCTGGTGCAAGGTGCCCTCACCTACTCCATCGCCACCGGCCTGGTGCAGTTCGGCCTGGGCTTCCAGGCCAACTACGGCATCGACAACATGCGCTTTCTCAAGCCCGTGTTGATCGATGACACCGTCTATGCCCGTGCCACCGTGATCGGCAAGAAGGTCAAGGACGACAAATACGGTGTGATCAAGTTCCTGATGCAGGTGCTGAACCAGGACGGCGATGTGGTGCAACAGGGCGAATGGAGCCTGCTGATGCTGCGCAAGCGCGAAGACCTCGATGCCCTGGTGGCCTCCACCCTGCCTACCCCGAAAGGCTAATCGCCATGAAGACCATTCGTATCGGCTCCGGTAGCGGGTTCTGGGGTGACAACCTCGACCCTGCCATCGAGATCGCCAAGCACGGCAACGTGCAGTATCTGGCTTACGACTTCCTCGGCGAGCCGACCATTCCACTGCTGCAGAAGATGCGCCAGAAGAACCCGGAGCACGGTTTCGTGCCGGCCATCCGAGCGGTGGTGCGCGGCGTACTGCCGATCTGTCTGGAAAAAGGCATCAAGATCCTCACCAACGCCGGCGCGGCCAACCCCCAAGCCTGCGCCGACACCATCCTGGCAGCGGCCAGGGAGGTGGGCATCACCCGGCTAAAGGTGGGTATCGTCACCACCAACGACATCCAGCACAAGGTGGAGGAGCTGCTCGACAAGGGCGTGCGCTTCACCAACCTGGACACCGGTGACACCGACCTGGGGCGGGTGCGTGAACGCATCGTCGGCTCGTACGTCTACTCCGGCGCCTATGGCTACGTGGAGGCGCTGCAGGCCGGCTGCGACATCATCATCTCCGACCGCGCGACCGACGACGCCGCCATCCTGGCACCACTGGTCCATGAATTCGGCTGGAAATGGGACGACTGGGACAGGCTGGCCATCGGCATCACCGCCGGCCACCTGATCGAGTGCGGCGCGGCCTGCTCCGGCGGTATCACCAGCCTGTGGAAGGAAGTGCCAGAGCCCTGGAACATCGGCTATCCCATCGCCGAGGTGAACGAAGAAGGCGAGCTGTTCATCACCAAGGTGGACGGGACTGGCGGCCTGGTCAACAAGGTAACGCTCACCGAACACCTGCTCTATGAAGTGCATGACCCAGGCAACTACCTTATGCCCGAGGTCATCACCGACTTCACCCAGGTGCAGATGCAGGAAGTGGCCAAGGACCGCGTCAAGGTCTGGGGCGCCCGTGGCAAGCCGGCACCGGCCACGCTCAAGGCCGGTATCGCCTACACCGACGGTTACATCGGCGAAGTCGAGTCCTCGGTGACTTGGCCGGATGCCGTGGCCAAGGCGCGGCGCTCGTTCGAGATCATCAAGAAGCGCTTCGAGATGGTCGACCTGAAGGCCGAGGAAGTGCGCTTCGACATGGTCGGTGTCGACTCCTGCCACTGGTCGGCCTCCCCCGAGCCCGACGAGGACATCAACGAAGTGCGCATTCGCGTGGCGGCAAAGTGCGCCAACCGCGCCGAAGCCAGCAAAGTCGCCCGTGAGTGCGTGATGCTGATGGGAACTGGCCCCATCGGTTCCACTGGCCAGTTGAACACGCCCGCCCCACGCGAAGTGTTTGCCCTCTGGCCCACGCTGATCGAACGCGAGCAAGTCGTACAGAACGTCGAGATCCGGGAGCTTTGAAATGGCCAAGCTGCAACTGAAAGACCTGGTATACGCCCGCTCTGGCGACAAGGGCGACATCAGCAACATTGCTGTCATCGCCAAAGAGCCGCGCTTCTACCCCTTGCTGCAAAAGCACCTGACCGCAGAGCGCGTCAAGGCGTTCTTCGGCGAAATGTCCAAGGGGCCGGTGGAGCGTTATGAGGTACGCACCCTGCACGCGATGAACTTCGTGCTGCGTAACTCGCTCGGCGGCGGCGCCACACGCAGTCTGCGTATCGACTTCACCGGCAAGACCATGTGCCAGGCCATCCTGCGCATCGTTCTGGATGTCGATGAAAGCGATCTGCAGTTGATGCATTGAAGGAGAACCGACATGGGTAACAAAGCCAGAATCATTGGCGTGAACATGGTCAAGTTCGCCAAGCCAGGGGCGCATGAGCCCTACGAGGTCATGGGCGCCAAGGCCATCCAGGGTGCTTTGGAGGACGCCGGCATCCGCTACGATCAGGTGCAGCAGGCCTTTGCCGGCTACGTCTATGGCGACAGCACCTGCGGCCAGCGGGTGGCCTATGGCGTGGGAATGACCGGCATTCCGGTGTTCAACCTGAACAACTACTGCGCCTCCGGTTCCTCTGCGCTGTTCCTGGCACGCCAGGCTGTAGAGGCAGGTGTCGTCGAGTGTGCATTGGCGTTCGGCTTCGAGGAGATGCAACCAGGCGCACTGGGCAGTGCCTTCACTGATCGCACATCCCCCGTGGGCTGGATCCATGAGCGGCGCGATGTGCTGGCACCGCAACTGCCACAGGAGGCCCCGCGAGCGATCAAGGCATTCGGTGCAGCTGGATGGGAATACATCAACCGCTATGGTGCCAACCCGGACATCTTTGCCAAGGTGGCCGTGAAGACCCGTAGCCATGCAGTGAACAACCCCTACTCCCTATTCAACAAGCCCTTGACGGTCGAGGAGGTGCTGGCGGCTGCGCCGATGTATCCTCACATGACCCGTTTGATGGCCTGCCCTCCCACCTGCGGTGCAGCAGCGGCGATCGTTTGCAGTGAAGCCTTTGCCACCCGCCACGGCATCACCAATGCCGTGGAGATCGTGGCCCAGTCGATGACGACCGACACCGAGGCCAGCAAGCTCGATCTGCTGAACCTGGTGGGTGCCGATATGACCCGCAGCG
The DNA here is from genome assembly GCF_017875935.1 of Pseudomonas sp. BP6. Classification (NCBI taxonomy): domain Bacteria; kingdom Pseudomonadati; phylum Pseudomonadota; class Gammaproteobacteria; order Pseudomonadales; family Pseudomonadaceae; genus Pseudomonas; species Pseudomonas sp. BP6. The sequence continues at coordinate 2,277,813 of NZ_JAGINI010000001.1, read as the reverse complement.
CCGCGCAGCAGGTCTACGAGGCGGCCGGTATTGGCCCGCAGGACGTGAACGTCGTGGAGTTGCACGATTGCTTCACGCCCAACGAGGTCATCAGCTACGAAGGCCTGGGGCTGTGCCCGGAGGGCGGCGCGGAGCAGTTCATCGCCGACAGGGACAACACCTATGGCGGCAAGTATGTCGTCAACCCGTCGGGTGGTCTGATGTCCAAGGGTCACCCCCTCGGTGCCACAGGCCTGGCCCAGTGCACCGAACTGGTCTGGCACCTGCGTGGCCAGGCCGGTAAACGCCAGGTGGAGAACGCTCGGATTGCATTGCAGCACAACATCGGCCTAGGTGGTGCCTGCGTGGTGACGATGTACCGGCGGACCTGATGGAGCCAGACCGGGCCTGGCCATCAGGCCATGTCCGGTCTCACGGCTAACCGCTGACGCTTTGATATCCAATAACAACAATCGGAGTAACCGACATGGCAGGACCACTTTCCGGGGTACGGGTACTGGACCTGACCTCTAATTTCATGGGCCCCTATGCCTCACTGCTGATGGCGGACATGGGCGCGGACATCTGCAAGATCGAGGCTCCCGGTGGTGACCCCACGCGCGGCGTCGGACCCTGCCGTAACTCAGGCATGAGCGCAATCTTCCTGCACCTGAACCGCAACAAACGCAGTGCCGTGCTGGACCTCAAGCACCCGGAGGCTGCACAAGCCCTCCAGCACATGCTGGCCTCCGCCGATGTGGTGTTGCATAGCCTGCGCCCCAAGGCAATGGCCAAGCTCGGGCTGACCTACGATGATGTCCGCAAGATCAACCCACGCATCATCTACTGCGGCGCTTTTGGCTTCGGACAGAACGGCCCTTACGCTGACCGCCCTGCCTACGACGACCTGATCCAGGCAGCTGTGGGCATGCCAGTGCTGCAAGCGCGCAAATCTGGCCCACCCTCCTACGTCGCCACAGCCATCGCTGACCGGATCGTCGGTATGGCAACCTGCAACGCGGTAGCGATGGCACTCTATTACCGCGAAAAGACCGGGCACGGACAATCGGTGGAAGTGCCGATGTTCGAAACTTTCGCTCACTTCGTGATGGGCGACCACCTGTACGGCCATACCTTCGAGCCGCCGATCGGCGACTGGGGCTACGCCCGCATGATGAGTGCCGAACGCCGTCCCTACCAGACGCAGGATGGCTACCTGGGCGTGAACATCTACACCGACCGCCACTGGCAGCGCTTCTTCCTCGCCGTCGGTCGCCCCGACATGGCTGACGACCCTCGCTACGGCACGATCTTCGGCCGTACCGAGAACATCGGCTACCTCTACAAGTTCCTGGCCGACACCTTCGAAACCAAGACGACTGCGCAGTGGCTGAGCATCCTGACTGAAGCCGACATTCCCGTCATCGAGATGAACACCCCTGAGACACTGCTGCATGACCCGCACATGGAAGCCGTCAACTTCTTCCAGGTGCAACAGCACCCGAGCGAAGGCCTGTTGCGCATGCTGGGTATCCCGCAACAGTGGAGCGAGAGCCAACCGGAGCAGCGCTACCCCGCTCCGCGCCTAGGCGAGCACACGGTGCAATTGCTGACCGAGTATGGCTTGACGACAGAACAGGCCCAACAGGTGGTGCAGTCCGGGGGTGCCGTGCAAGCCTCCATCGATACGGCCAGCGCGTGAGTAAGGAGCCCCCAATGCAAAAGGATCCCCGAGCAGACCTGCCCCTGGCCGGCATCACCGTGGTCGAACTGGGTGACAGCGCTTCTGCGCCATTTGCCGGCCACGTCCTTGCCGGCCTGGGTGCACAGGTCTGGAAGGTGGAGCGTCCGGCCGGCGACTCCTCCCGCAGTTGGGGCCCCAGCCAATGGAAAGGCAGCGGCGCCGCGTTCCACGCCATCAACCGCGGCAAGCGCTCCATCTGCCTGGACATCAAGGACCCGGTGCAACTGGCCACTCTGCATGACCTCATCGAGGGCCATGCCGATGTCTTCCTGCACAACCTGCGCCCGGGCAGTGCCGAGCGGTACCACCTGGACCCTGACAGCCTGCGCCAGCGCAAGCCTGACCTGGTGGTGTGCGAAGTTGGTGCCTATGGGCATCTGGGCCCCTTGAGCAAGCTGCCCGGCTACGACCCGTTGATGCAGGCGTTTTCCGGCATCATGACGCTCACCGGCGAGGACGGCCAGGCGCCTGTGCGCGCCGGTGTCTCCATCTGCGATTTCGGCACCGGCATGTGGGCCGTAATCGGTATCGCCGCCGCCCTTGTGCGTCGTGAGCGCAAGCAAATCGGCGCGACCGTCAACAGTTCGCTGCTGGAAACCGCGATCGCCTGGATGTCCATTGGTATCGCCAACTACGCCGCCGACGGCAACCCCGGTGGTCGACATGGTTCGGGCGTGGCCTTCATCGTGCCGCACCGTGCCTACGAGGCGGCAGACGGCCACGCCATCATCAGTGCGGCCAACGACACACTGTTTGCCCGCCTGTGCGATGCCCTGGGTCATCCCGAATGGGCCACCGACCCCAGGTTCGCCACCAATGCCGGGCGCATCGCCAACCGCAAGGCGATCGACGGGCTGATCGGCGAGCGCATGAAACAGCACAGGCGCGATCACTGGCAGAAACACTTCGATGCCCTCGGCCTGCCTTGCGCCTCGGTGCAAACCACCGAAGAACTCTACACCCATGAGCAAACCCGTGCCTTGGGTATCCTGGGCAGAACGGGCGAAGACGAGATCGAGCTGGTGGGCATGCCCCTTTCGTTCGACCGCCAGCGTCCACCCGCCCTGGCCTCGGCCCCCGAAATCGGCCAGGACAACGCACGCCTCCACCAGTTGCTGCAAGGTGCCTGATCAATGCGGGCACCCGTGCACCTTCACTCCTCATTGGATGGATTCATGAACAAGCAAGCTCAAGGCCCATTGAAGGGTGTCAAGATCGTCGAAATAGGTGGCATCGGCCCGGCCCCGTTCTGCTGCATGCTGCTGGCCGACCTGGGCGCTGAGGTCGTGCGCATCGACCGGCCTGCAGGCCATGATGGCGGCGCCCCTGTCGATGCACGTTTCGACCTGCTCAATCGTAGCCGGCGCAGCGTGCAGATGAACCTCAAACAGCCCGAGGCAGTGGCCGCGGTGCTGCGCCTGGTGGAACAGGCCGACGTGCTGGTGGAAGGCTTCCGCCCTGGTGTGATGGAGCGCCTGGGGCTGGGGCCCGAGGTCTGCCTGAGTGCCAACCCCCACCTGGTCTACGGCCGCATGACCGGCTGGGGCCAGGACGGCCCGCTGGCCCAGGCGCCGGGCCATGACGTCAACTACATCGCGCTGACCGGTGCCCTGCACGCCATGGGGCGCGCTGGCGAGGCGCCGGCGATTCCGCTGAACCTGGTGGGCGACTTCGGTGGTGGCTCGCTTTACCTTGCATTGGGCATCCTCAGTGCTCTGCTCGAGGCGCGCGCCTCAGGCCAGGGCCAGGTGGTGGATGCGGCCATGGTTGATGGCGCCGCCTCGTTGATGACCCTGGTCTATGGTTTCCATGCCGCGGGGTACTGGAAGGATGAGCGCGGCACCAACCGGCTCGACTCCGGCGCCCCCTGGTACAACGTCTATGAAACCCAGGACGGCAAGCACGTCAGCATCGCCGCCAACGAAGGGCGCTTCTACCGCGAAGCCCTGGGCGTGCTGGGCCTGGAGGAACGGGATCTACCAGCGCAGCACGATCAGGCCGGCTGGCCGCTGATGAAGCAGCGCTTCGCTGAGGTGTTCAAGACCCGTACGCGTGAGGAATGGACGGCGCTGGCCGCGGGTACCCAGTCCTGCATCGTGCCGGTGCTGTCGCTGGCCGAGGCACCGCAGCACACCCACGTGCAGCAACGCGGCAGCTTCGTGGAAGTTGATGGTGTGCTCCAGCCGGCGCCGGCGCCGCGCTTTAGCCGTACACCGGGCGCTATCCAGAACCCCCCACCACATCCTGGCCAGGATGCAGATACGGTGCTGGCCGACTGGGGCTTCTCGGCGCAGGAGCAACAGTGCCTACGCGCGGCAGGGGCCGTGCTCTAGGACGAACTTACCTGGGCCGGCATGCGGCCCTTCGCGGGTAAACCCGCTCCTACAGACCAGGTGTTACCCACGACATACACCTTCACTGCAGGAGCGGGTTTACCCCCGAGAGGCTGCCAATTCAACTGACTTAAGAACGGAACGTCATCGTTCCTGCCTCAGGACGCCATACCCCTGGCGCGAACGACAACGCCGATCAAGCAACTGTTTCAACCTTCTTGCTCACAGGAATCCACCCTGGCGCCGCCTCCACAGCTCGCAACAGACCCGCGGGGATGGATAACACCGCGCGCTTTTCCAGATCCAGTTCCTGACGGATTTGCGCACCGCAGCCCGACTGTGCCAATCCTACCCAGTCAGCGTTCATTACCAGCCCCTTGCCTATACCTGCCAGCGACAGCCCCAGGTCAAGCGCGGCCTGGGCCTGTTTGGGGGTGCGCAGCATGCCTGCCGCAAGTATTGGCACGCGCTTGTCGACGTGAGCAACGACCTGTTCCACGGTGAGGCGGGAGTCCGCTCCCAGCGGGCGCGCACCCAGAACGTCATTGAGCGAGACGTGTAAATAGTCGATGCCTTCGGCAATCAGCCCATCCACCAGCGCGCAGATGTCCGGCACTCGATAGCCGCCATCCTCGCGTTCCTCGGGTGAGATGCGGTAGCCCAATACAAACGGCCCCTTGGCATGGGCGGCAATCACCCGCTTCGCCTCCCGCACCACAGCCAGCGCGAAGCGCATGCGGTTTTCCGGTGAGCCACCCCATTCGTCATCGCGCTGGTTGTAGCGTGGCGAGAAGAAGTTCTGCAGCAAGAAACCGTGCGCACCATGCAGCTCTACCCCATCGAACCCCGCTTCGATGGCCCGGCGGGTAGCTTCGCCGAAGGCATGCACCATCTCAAAAATCTCGTCACGTGATAAAGCCCGGGGTGCCACATCGCCCCGGTTGAAGGGGCCGGCCAGTGCATTGACGGCACTGGCACTCACCAGTTCACCTCCTGGTACCGCCTCCACCACCGCCTTGTTGCCCGCATGGAAGATTTGCAGGACCGCCGCAGCGCCGCCACTCTTGGCGGCCTCAGCCAGCCGCTGCAAGCTGGGAATGAAGCGGTCGTCGTAGGCGGCGAACTCGTCGGTGAAACCGATGCCATTCTCCGTCACATGCGTACACCCCGTGATGACCATGCCCACGCCCTGGGCGCGGCGGCGGTAATAGTCCACCTCCGCATCCGAGACGGTGCCGTCGGGGTTGGCAGACCACGTGGTCATAGGCGCCATGACGACACGGTTGCGCAGCGTCAAGCCGCTATGGAGAGCGAAAGGTTGGAACAGGGTGGTGTGTTCAGAAGTCATTTAGAAACCTTGGCGCAACGCAGGCGCCCCAAAAGAAAGTCACAAGACCTTCAATCTGAGGCCAAAGCGGCCGCGAGCCAAGATTTCCAATCTACACAACAGTATTCAGTCCAGATTGACAATGAAGCGTGAGAATGCCGCTCAGCGCACCCGTTTCGTCTTGGAAGACGGCTGTCGCAGGGCTGCCATGCCCTCGCGCTTCTCGACCAGGAAGTCAATCAAGGCACGCACCTTGGCGGGCATCTGCGCGCGGGTCGGCGCATAGATGTAGAAACCCGCGAAGGGCTTGCACCAGGGCTGCAGCACACGTACCAGCGCACCCGAGTCCAAATGTCGCTGCACGGCAATGTCGATGTGCTGGATAAGGCCCACGTTCTGCAATGCGGCGCGGATCATGCCGTCATCGTCGTTCGTGATGACGCTGCCCTGCGGCTCTACTGTGAAGGCATGCCCGTCTTCTCCCGGTGCAGTGAACTCCCATGGCAGGATCGCACCACCCGGCATCCGAAACCGCAGGCAGTTGTGCTGCGCCAGATCGGCGGGGGTGGCCGGTTGCCCATGGCGCTCGAAATAGGCGGGCGTGCCCACCACCGCCATCTCCAGCGCCGACGTGATCGGCACGGCCACCATGTGCTCGGCCAGACTCTCGCCCACGCGGATGCCCGCATCGCAGCCGTCGGCCACGATGTTGGCCAGCGCATCATCGGCGACCAGCTCCAGTTGGAGTTTGGGGTAGCGGGAGCAGAATTCCTCCAGATGCGGCTCCAGCAGGGTTTTAGCCGCCACGCGGGAAGTATTCACCCGCACCAGGCCCGAAGGCTCATCGCGTGCGTCATGCATGGTGCGCACCGTGCGTTCCACCGCAATCAGCGCCGGATACCACACGTCATAAAGCCGCTGGCCTTCCTCGGTCAGCGACATGTCCCGCGTCGTGCGGTACAGCAGCTTGACGTTCAGGCGCCGTTCCAGCGCCTTCACGTTCTGCGACAGATTGGCCCGTGAGACGCCCATTTCCGCCGCCGCCTTGGTGAAGCTGCGGTGATGGGCGACGTGCGCAAACCAGGCCAGGGAAGGCAGTAATGACGGATCCATGCGTTGCTCATTGTCAATTTTAAAATACAACTGTAGTACAGATTGATGGCTATGACGAATCAATGATCCAGCCTAAAGTGGCTCCATCGCTGCTTGGCCGCACGTCCTTTTGAGGAATGCGACCCGGCAATTTTCACTCAGCGGCCTATCAACGGCCACCAGGAGCCCATCATGCAAAGCGTCAAGATCAAGACCACCTACTGGGACATCGCAGCAGACCTGCATTTCCCGCCAAACTTCGACGAGAAGAAGAAGCACCCAGCGATCATCAGCGCCCACCCCATCGGTAGCTGCAAGGAGCAGACCGCTGGAAATGTCTATGGCAAGGCACTGGCAGAAGCCGGGTTTGTCGTCATCGCCTTCGACCGCAGCACGCAAGGCCAGAGCGGTGGTGAGCCCCGCTACATTGAAGACCCGGCCATGGCCGTGGAAGACTTCAGCCGGGTCATGGACTACCTGGTCACCTTGCCCTACGTGGATGCCGACCGCATCGGTGTGCTGGGCATCTGCGGCGGCGGTGGCTATGCCATCAATGCAACCATGATCGAGCGGCGCATCAAGGCCCTGGTCAGCATCACCGGTGTCAACTACGGCCGCCTGTGCCGCGAAGGCTTCAGCGGTTTCGACCCGATTGGCCAGATGGAAGCTGTGGCCCAGCAACGCACCGCCGAAGCCCGGAGCGAGGCGCTCAAGGTTGACCTGTTCGTTCCGCCCTCCATGGATGCGGTCGCCCAGGCGGGGATCACGGACATCGATGTTCTCGGTGCCACGGACTACTACCGCAACCGCTGCGTCAACGACAACGCCGGCACGCGCGGGCTGTTCTCGCGCCGCGCTGCCTCCGCCGGCTGGGATGCCTTCCATCTGGCCGAAACGCTGCTGACAACGCCGATGATGGTGGTGGTCGGCGACAAGCCGGGCGGCTTCGGCGCCTATCGCGATGGCCTGGAGATCTACGCGCGCGCCGCTTCGAAGGTCAAGGAACTGGTCGTCGTCGAGGGTACTTCGCACTACGAGTTGTACGACCAGCCGGCCCCTGTCGGCCAGGCACTGGCCAAGGTGATCCCGTTCTATCAGCAGAACCTCTGAGCGAGAGAGGCAAGATGGTCACCAAAGCATTCAGCCAATGAATGAAGGAGTTACTGAAATGACCAAAGTATTGATTCTGGGCGCCAGCGGCCAGATCGCGCGATATGCCGTGCAGATGCTTGGCGAGCGTCAGGATGTCGAGCAGACGCTGCTTGTGCGCGATCCCAAGAAGCTGACCAGCACCGAACCCGCCAATGCCCGTATCGCCATCGGCGATGTGATGGACAAGAAGCTGCTGCCCCAGCTCATGGAGGGGCAGGATGTGGTTTATGCCAACCTGGCGGGCGATGTGGACCAGCAGACCGCGCACATCTTGGCGGTGATGAAGGCCAAGGGCGTCAAGCGTCTGATCTTCGTGAACTCGCTGGGCATTTACGACGAAGTGCCAGGCAAGTTTGGCGAATGGAACCGCAATGAAATTGGACAGTACCTGCCGCCGTACCGTGCGTCCGCGGACCTGATCGAGGCCTCGGAGACTGACTACACCATCCTGCGCGCCGCCTGGCTCCAGGACGAGGACGAGGTGGATTACGAGGTCACCAGCCGCGATGAGCCCTTCAAGGGCACCGAAGTGTCGCGCAAGAGCGTGGCCGCACTGGTGAGCGAGTTGGTGATGAGCCCCAGCCTGCTGGTGCGTGCCAACGTGGGGGTGAACAAGCCCAACACCGATGGCGACAAGCCTGCCTTCGTCTAAGCGAGCCGTTCTGCTCGACGCGATCGACCACTCGACTGTTTCGGCTCGGACAATAGTCCGGGCCAGAAAATCGGGTCATCGGTGGCTCTATTCACCAATGGTCACTGCATGAGATAGCCCATGTCCCTACTGCACTGGATTCTTACCGCGCTGGCGCTCGCGCTGCTGTCGATGTTCGCCTACCTGTATGCTGTGACCTGGATCGAAAGCCGCCAGGCTCGGCAGTTCGAACGCAAGTACCCCAACGCATCGGTCACCGCGGACATCTCGCCCACCTCACGAACGGCAGTGGTGTATTTCTCGCGCTCGGGGAACACTGCATTGGTCGCGCGCCATGTAACCCAACGACTCAATGCGACACTGGTTCCCCTGGATGCGCCCGACTACCGGTTAGGTATGGGTGGCTTGGCGCACGCCGTCATGGACGCGAACACACGCAGATCGAAGCCTGAGGTACTGCCGGACATCACCCCGCGCACCATCGACCTGAAACCGTTCGATACGGTCTGGCTTGGCTCGCCCGTGTGGCTCTATAGCCCCGCACCGCCGATCTGGGCGTTTGTCGAGCACAACCGCTTCGACGGCCAACGCGTGGTGCTCTTCAACACCTTCAACAGCCACATCGGCGATGACTACATCGTCAAGCTCAAGGCAAAGGTGATGGAGCGTGGTGCTCGGTCATTCGAGCATAAGCGTGTGCTGCGCGGGCGCATGACGCAGCAACTCACGCCCGAACAGATGTTGCAGGCCATTGATGAGCAATGGTTTGGCCCCCAAGCCGGGTCTTGAGTGCCCCCCTTGCACTGGCGATCGAGCGCCGCCCGGGCGGCGCTGTCAGCCATTTCCGATTTCGCGAAGAACTACAAATCATCGGGGCATTGGGGCGTTGCAGGCATCAGACTTCCTGGCAATTCTTGCCCACTGCTTCTGCCGTATCGAACCTGGAAACCGGGTTAGGAATAAAGGACACGACTGCCGCCGCAATCACTGCTGGCAACGCAAAGGCATAGAAATTCCATTGATGATCAAGGTTGGCGCCTACGATCCAGCCACCGATCATCGGCCCCAGGATCGCACCCGCCCGCCCGATGCCCAATACAGCGCCTACTGCCGCGCCGCGACATGAGGTCGGGAAATAAGCTCCCAGGAACCCATACAGCAAAGTGGTCGAGCCGATGGTACCAAGACCTGCGCCAAACACCGCGCACATCAGCCAGAACGCATCGAGCTTCTGGCTCAACGCCAATAGCGACAAGGCGCCAATCAGGTAGTACGGCACCAGCACTTTCTTCGAGCCGATGCGATCGGCGAACGCAGCACCGGCCAGGTTGCCGACGACCGCGCCCAGTTGTAGCACCAACAGAAACTGCAACGACGACCCCAGCGCATAGCCCGCTTGCCGCATCAGATGCGGCAACCAGGTATTGAGCCCATAAATGATCAGTTGGGTGCAGAACATCCCGCAGATGAACAGTACAGCCACACCTCGGAAGCCACTGGAGAACAGCAACCTGTAGCCAATTTTCCCCTCTGCGACGGGTTGCACCTTGTGCTGGAAGGCCTGCTCCTGGAGAACCTGTTCGAAATCCATCCCGTAACGGTGTGCCAGCGCTTTAGCCTCTTCGAGACGACCTCGGCCAACTAGAAAATTCACCGACTCAGGCAGCAAAAAGTACATCACCGGCAGAACCACGATATACAACCCTCCCAAGGCGTATAGCGTGCGCCAACTATGCTCCGGCAACAGGGCGATTGCGGCCAGTGCGGAAACGATGCCTCCCACCGCGTAACCGGTCAGCATAATACCGTTGTACAACTGGCGCCGGTGCCGTGGGGCATACTCGATCGTCAAGGCCACGGCGCACGGCACCACGCCGCCAAGGCCGATACCACACAAAAAGCGGAAGACGCCGAGCATATGCGGCGACTGCGCGGTGGCGCACAAGGCCGAGCCCACCGAAAACCAGAGGACACCAATCATGAGCAGGTTGCGACGACCGAGCCGGTCGGTCAGCCACCCGGTCAACAGGAAGCCCACCATCAGACCGGCCAGCGTCCAGCCCCCAATCATCCCGGCCATTGCCGGTGTCATATTCCAGCCAGGTTCTTCCATCAAGCTCGGGACAGTCGCCCCATAAATGATCAGGTCGTAGCCGTCAGCCACGATCGTCAGGAAACACAGGATGACCACGAGCAGCCCGCTTCGTGTTGAAACCGTTGCTTGCCTCATTGCGCTTGCCTCCAGCCAGGCACGGACTCCCATGTCCGCAACGACAAGGAGGACCGGGCCCAACATTTCAGGTAATTGTTTTTGTTGTTCGATAGGTACCGACCAGAAGGCCGTCCCATCCGCGTGGCAAACCGTTCTTCGTGAGTCTCGACAAGCTCGCTGCCTATCGCCCCACACGTTCGAAGATGGCGGCCAAGCCCTGGCCACCGCCGATGCACATGGTCTCCAGGGCATAGCGCCCCTGGCGACGCTGCAGCTCATGCAGCACCGAGGTCATGATGCGCATGCCCGTAGCACCCACCGGATGCCCCAGGGAGATGCCCGAACCATTCACATTGAGCCGGTCCGGGTCGTTCCAACCCCAACCCTTGAGCACCGCCAGCACCTGGCAGGCAAAGGCCTCGTTGACCTCCACCAGGTCCATCTGCTCGAAGCCAAGCCCGGTACGGGCGAACAGCTTGTTCACCGCCGGTACCGGTCCGATGCCCATGGTCGCTGGCTCGCAACCGGCCGCCGCCCAACTGTGCAGGTAGCCGATCGGCTCCAGGCCCAACTCCTCCAGCTTATCCTCGGCCACCACCAGGCAGGCTGCCGCGGCGTCGTTCTGCTGGGAGGCGTTGCCGGCGGTGACCGTACCGCCCTTGCTCAGCGTGCGCAGGCCGGCCAGTTTTTCGAGCGTGGTGTCACCACGCACGCCCTCATCGCGGGTCACCCACAGCGGCTCGCCGCGCTTCTGCGGCACGCTGACCGGTACGATCTCGTCATCGAAACGCCCGGCCTCCCAGGCGGCGGCAGCGCGTTGCTGGCTGCGTGCGGCAAAAGCGTCGGACGCCTCACGGCTGATGCCGTATTCGCGAGCCAGGTTCTCGGCAGTCTCGATCATTCCCGAGATACGGCCGAAGCGGTGCTCCGGCTGCGAACGCTCGCGGCCCCGATCCAGGCGGTCGTGCAGCGTCACGGAGCCGGCCTTGGAGCCCCAGCGCATGTCAGTGCTGTAGTACTCGATGTTGCTCATGCTCTCTACGCCACCGGCGAGTACCACGTCGGCGGCGCCGGTCTGCACCATCATCGCGGCGCTGACCAGGGCCTGCAGGCCACCGCCACAACGGCGGTCCAGCTGCATGCCCGGCACGCTCACCGGCAGCCCCGCCTCCAGGGCAATCCAGCGGCCCACGCAGGGAGTTTCGGAGTTGGCATAGGACTGGGCGAACACCACATCATCGATACGCTCAGGGTCCAGCCTGGTTTGCGCCAGGATGGCTTTGACCACCTCCGCGCCCAGGCGCTCCACTGGCACGCCGCGCAGGCTGCCGCCAAATGTCCCAACCGCGGTTCGGCGCGGTGCCACGATCGCTGCTCTTCTCATCGTTGCCTCTCCTCAGAGCGCGTCTTGCAGTTGCGGGACCAACTCGAACAGGTCGCCCACCAGGCCGTAATCGGCGACCTGGAAGATCGGCGCTTCTTCGTCTTTGTTGATCGCCACGATCACCTTGGAGTCCTTCATGCCCGCCAGGTGCTGGATCGCGCCGGAGATACCGACGGCGATGTACAGCTGCGGCGCGACGATCTTGCCGGTCTGGCCGACTTGCATGTCGTTGGGGGCATACCCCGCGTCGACTGCGGCGCGCGAGGCACCGACAGCGGCGCCGAGCTTGTCCGCAAGGGTGTACAGCAGGCTGAAATTGTCCCCGCTCTGCATGCCCCGACCACCGGAAACGACGATCTTGGCTCCGGTCAGTTCGGGGCGGTCCGACTTGGCCAGTTGCTCGCCCACGAAGCGGGACAACCCCTTTTGGAGGCTCACCTCGACTGTCTCGATGCTCGCGCTCCCGCCTTCGGCCGCTACCGGGTCAAAGCCCGTGGCACGCACACTGATCACCTTGACCGGGGCCGAGGACTGCACGGTGGCAATGGCATTACCAGCGTAGATCGGGCGCTTGAAGGTGTCCGGGCTGACCACCTCTATGATTTCGGAGATCTGGTCCACATCCATCAGCGCCGCCGCGCGTGGCAGATAGTTCTTGCCATTGGTGGTGGCCGGGGCCAGCACATGGCTGAAGCCCTTGCCCAGCGCCGCCACCATGGACGCTACATGCTCGGCCAGCAGGTTGGCATAGGCTTCGTTGTCAGCGACCAGCACCTTGCTGACGCCCTCGACCTTGGCTGCCGCCTGCGCGACCGCATCGACCTGGTGGCCGGCCACCAGAACGGCGATGTTGTCATCGATTTTCCGGGCAGCGGCCACGGTATTCAGTGTGACGGCGGCCAGGGCGCCATTGCTGTGTTCAGCGATTACCAGGACGGCCATCAGATCACCTTCGCTTCGTTCTTGAGTTTTTCGACCAGCTCGGCCACGGTTTTCACCTTGATGCCGCCACTGCGTACCGCTGGCGCTTCGACTTTCAGGGTCTTGACCGTCAAGGTGATGGTGACGCCCAGCGCCTCAGGCGTCAGGGTCTCCAGTGGTTTTTTCTTGGCCTTCATGATGTTTGGCAGCGACGCATAGCGCGGCTCGTTCAGGCGCAGGTCAGTGGTCACGATCGCTGGAAGGGTCAACTCCAGGGTCTGCAGGCCACCATCGATTTCACGGGTGACGTTCAACGTGTCACCTGCCAGTTCCACCTTGGAAGCGAAAGTGCCCTGGGCATAGCCGGTCAGCGCAGCCAGCATCTGGCCGGTCTGGTTGTTGTCGCTGTCGATGGCTTGCTTGCCAAGGATCACCAGCCGAGGCTGCTCTTTGTCGACCACGGCCTTGAGCGCCTTGGCGATGGCCAACGAGCTCAGATCGTCACTCGCCTCCACCAGGATGGCGCGGTCGGCGCCCAGGGCCAAGGCCGTGCGCAACTGCTCCTGAGCAGCGTTCGAAGCGACGCTCACCACTACCACTTCACTGGCGATGCCTTGCTCCTTGAGCCGGACGGCTTCTTCCACTGCGATCTCGCAGAACGGGTTGAGGGCCATTTTCACACTGGTCAGTTCAACGCCGGACTGGTCCGCCTTGACGCGGACCTTCACGTTGAAATCGACCACGCGCTTGACTGCTACGAGGACTTTCATGCTTGAACATCTCCAACAGAGCTGGAACGGGAAAGAATGCGACGTGCTCGCTCGATCAGGGGGCGATCGACCATTGCGCCGTCAACTTGAACAGCGCCACCATCGCGGATGGCCTCCAGAACGCGGCACGCCCAATTGACGGACTGCGCGTCTGGCAGGAACGCTTCGATGATTGGGGCTACTTGGCGGGGATGGATCGCCAGCTTGCCGCCAAAGCCCATTTCGGCAGCCACCTGAGCATCCTGCAGAACCACATTCGGCTCATCGAATACTGTCGTGACCCCCTCCAGCGGGGATGGCAGGCCTGCCAGGCAAGACTTCAGCAGCAGGGCACTGCGGAAGTAGCTCAACGCTTCACGGCTGGGATGACAGCCCAAGTCCAGGGCCAAATCCAAAGAGCCGAACGCTGCCTGGACAACGCCGGGCTCTCTCAACAACCAGGCCAGATCCTCGAAAGCCGCAGCGGTTTCGATCAAGGCGATGATCGGCACTTGGCGGCCTAGCAAGGCATGCACAAGGCGAATGTCTGCGGCCGTTTCGGCTTTTGCCAGCATCAACGCATCGAAACTGACATCGCGCAGTGCCGAGAGGTCTTCCTGGAAATGCGCGCTTGAACTGGCATTCACTCTGATAATGACAGGGACATTATCGATCCCGTGGTTGGCTACCGACTCCCTGGCCAATGACCGGGCGTTAGGCGCTACGGCGTCCTCCAGGTCAAGGATTACAGCATCAGCCCCGCTGTAGGCCGCTTTAGCGAAACGCTCAGGGCGATCACCGGGCACGAACAGGGGCGCCAACGGCGGGCGATATTCTTTCAACATGTCGCAGTTGCCTCCATGTTCACATTACCATCTGCGTCTTGCGTCCACGCACGTAACCCCTCGCCCAGCGAGCTACGGGATACTGCGGCGCGAAACACCGGGCCGGCGATAAGCGGTACCAGACCGCGATAATCAAAGTGCGACGGCACCTTGCCCGCATGGCGTGCCGCCAGGTTGAAGAGCAGGCTGGCCTGCAATGGCCCCTGTACGACCAAGCCTTGATAACCTTCCACTTCGGTGGCGTAGGGCAGGTCGTAATGGATGCGATGGGCATTGAAGGTCAACGCCGAATACCGCATAAGCAGCGTGGGAGGCGTCTCTATCCAATGCTCCCATTCTCCTACCTGCGTGACGCCGCCTTTGGGTGCGGGGCCCGGAGCCGCTGGGGCGCGGTAAACGATGTCCTGCCGTTCTCGGATCGCTACCCTGCCTTTACAGGAAAGTTCGTGGTCAACGGTCACGAAGCACAGCTTGCCGCTACGGCCCTCTTTGAAACGGATGTCTCTTATTGTCGATAGTCGACGAATCAGCTTGCCAATGGGCAACGGTTCAAGCGTTTGCACCTCGCCACCCGCCCACATGCGACGCGGCAATAATACTGGCGGCAGAAACCCTCCTCGCCGCGGATGCCCGTCCTCTCCCAGCTCTGCCATGCTCGCCGCTGCTGGACTGGGTGCAAGGCACCAATGCAAGCCTGGCGGTGCATACCCATCGGCGTCCCAAAGATGCGGACCCAAGGTGGCACGATAGGCCTCAAGCATTTGAGGACTGATGACCGCCGAACAACGCTCCTGTCGCCCTACCCATCCCTGCAATTGTCCAAGATCGAGTTCACTCATCACCTTGTCCTCAGAAAGAGCGCGGCATCTCGAGCAGGTGCTCGGCGACATAGCTGAGAATCAGGTTTGTAGAGATAGGCGCAACTTGATACAGGCGTGTCTCACGGAACTTGCGTTCTACGTCATACTCGTTCGCAAAGCCGAAGCCACCATGGGTCTGCAGGCAAGCGTTGGCTGCCTCCCAACTGGCCTTGGCTGCCAGGTACTTGGCCATGTTGGCCGCCGCACCGGCATTGCGGCCACTGTCGTACTCTTCACACGCGCGCCAACGCATTAGGTCGGCGGCCTCGATCTCGATATGGGCTTCGGCGATGGGGAATTGCACACCTTGGTTCTGCCCAATCGGGCGGCCAAAGACGACACGATCGCGGGCATACGCACTGGCCTTTTCGACGAACCAGCGACCATCGCCGATGCATTCGGCGGCGATCAGCGTGCGCTCCGCATTGAGTCCATCGAGAATGTAGCGGAAGCCCTTGCCCTCTTCGCCGATCAAGCTGCTGGCCGGAATTTCCAGGTTGTCGAAAAACAGCTCGTTGGTCTCGTGGTTCACCAGGTTGGCGATCGGCTGGACCGTCAAGCCATTGCCAATGGCCTCGCGCAGGTCGACCAGGAAGATCGACATGCCATCGACCTTCTTCTTCACCTCCGCCAACGGCGTGGTGCGAGCCAGCAGAATCATCAAATCCGAGTGCTGCACCCGGGAGATCCACACCTTCTGCCCATTGATGATGTACTTGTCGCCTTGGCGCACTGCGGTGGTCTTGATCTTGGTGGTGTCGGTGCCGGTGGTCGGCTCAGTCACGCCCATCGACTGCAAACGCAGTTCGCCGCTGGCCAGCTTTGGCAGGTAATGGCGCTTCTGCTCTTCACTGCCGTTACGCAGCAGGGTGAACATGTTGTACATCTGCCCATGGATGGTGCCGGAGTTACCACCGCAGTGATTGACCTCCTCCAAAATCACCGATGCCTCAGCGAGTCCCAAGCCCGAGCCGCCATATTCTTCCGGGATCA
This sequence comes from Pseudomonas sp. BP6, assembly GCF_017875935.1. NCBI lineage: Bacteria > Pseudomonadati > Pseudomonadota > Gammaproteobacteria > Pseudomonadales > Pseudomonadaceae > Pseudomonas > Pseudomonas sp. BP6. The sequence goes on along the minus strand of NZ_JAGINI010000001.1, from coordinate 2,261,570 downwards.
TCGCCGACAGCCAGCCCGCCTCCGTCATGGCCGTGACGAAGGCTTCCGGGAAACCTTTTTGCTCGTCGATCTTGCGCCAGTATTCGGCGGGGAACTCCGCGCACAGGGCACGGACGCCCTCACGGATGTCTTGGTAGTGCTGTTGGGTGTGTGTGGCAGTCATAAAACTCAACCTCATGAACGCGTTAAACCGGGTCCCAGCAAAAGACGTCCGCGCTGACCTGCAGCGAGGTGAAAGAGCCGGTGAGCGCTGGCATGCCATGCTCTGCGATGGCCTGGGCAGTCCAGCCTTCGCCTTGCTGCACCGAGCGCACCGGGCGGTTCTGGCCCATCAGGAAGATCTCGTTGCGGCGCACGGTGAACACCTGGCCGTTCACGTCCTTGGCCTGGTCCGACAGCAGGTACACCGCCAGCGGAGCATTCTTTTCCGGCGTCATCTGCTTCAAGCGCTCGACCCGGGCCTTTTCTTCCGCCGTCACATCCGGTATCGCGCTGGTCATGCGGCTCCAGGCGAATGGCGCCAGGCAGTTGGAGCGCACGTTGAAGCGCTGCATGTCCAGCGCGATGGATTTGCTCAGTGCCACCATCCCCAGCTTGGCCGCCGAGTAGTTGGCCTGGCCGACGTTGCCGATCAGCGCCGAAGTGCTGACCATGTGCACGAAGGCCCCGCTGCTCTGTGCGCGAAAACGCTCGGCGGCGGCACGGCTGACGAAGAAGCTGCCGTTCAGGTGCACCTGGATCACTGACTGCCAATCCTCCACACTCATCTTGTGGAAGATCACGTCGCGGATGATGCCGGCGTTGTTCACAACGCCATCGATACGGCCAAAGCTGTCCATGGCGCAGGTGATGATGTTCTGCGCGCCATTCCAGTCGGCCACGCTGTCGGTGTTGATCACCGCGCGACCACCGAAGCCTTCGATCAGTTTCAACGTCTCCTGGGCCGGGGTGGACGAGCCGCCCTCGCCGCCCAGGGACACGCCCACGTCATTGATCACCACCGAGGCGCCGGCACGTGCCATTTCCACGGCGATGGCCCGGCCGATGCCGCCACCGGCACCGGTGACCACCACTACTTTGTTGTCGAGCATGTCGTTCTCTCCGTCGATCGGTTACAGGCCGAGCATCGCTTTGGCCAGGATGTTGCGCTGGATCTCCGAGCTGCCGCCGTAGATGGTCGCGGGGCGCGCCTGGAGGAACAGGCCGGTGGGGTTCAGGTTGCCGTTGCCCTCGATCGGCTCCAGATAGGCGGCGTATTCCCCGGCGATCTCCAGCATGTAGTCGGTGATGCGCTGGAATAGCTCGGTCTGGTGCACCTTGAGCAGCGACACGTCGGCGCCCAGGTTCTCGCCCCGGCGCAGGCGCTCGGCGAAGGTCTCGAACAGCAGCTTGTGGTCGTCCAGGTCCAGGCGCAGGCGGGTCAGGCGGTCGCGGAAACCCGGCTCGTCGTGAAGGCCCAAGTGCTCGCCGAGCACTTCCAGGCGGGTCAGGGCATTGGCGGACTGCTTGGGCGAGCCGAGGAAGATGCGCTCGAAGCCCAGCAGCGCCTTAGCCATGGTCCAGCCAGCATTCATTTCGCCAACCAGGTTGGCCTTGGGCACGCGCACATCGTCGAAGAACACCTCGCAGAGCTCGTCGTGCAGGTCCAGGTTGAGGATCGGCCGCACGGTCACGCCGGGGCTGTCCATCGGCACCAGCAGGAAGCTGATGCCCTCCTGCTTCTTCGCCGTCTTGTCGGTGCGCACCAGCAGGAAGATCCAGTCGGCGTCGGTGGCCAGGGTGGTCCAGATTTTCTGGCCGTTGACTACCCATTCGTCATCGTCGAGCACCGCTTCTGTGCGCAGGCTGGCCAGGTCGGAGCCAGCGTTGGGCTCGCTGTAGCCCTGGCACCAGATGTGCTCGCCGGAAAGGATGCGCGGCAGGAAGTACTGCTGTTGCTCGGGTGAGCCGTAGCGGATCAGCAGCGGGCCGAGCAACATGATGCCGTGGTCCGGGGTACGGGCCACGCCGTGGTTCTCGAATTCCTCGGTATAGATCAGCTGCTTGGCCGCCGACAGGCCCATGCCACCGAACTCACGGGGCCAGCCCGGGCAAAGCCAGCCGTGCTCGGAGAGGGTCATGTACCAGTCCTTGACCTCTTCCCAATGCAGGCGTTTGGGTAAGTCGCGCAGCGCTTCGGGAAAGTGCGCATGCAGGAATTCGCGTACGGCTTGGCGGAAGGCATCGTCGCTCAGGGCGTTGAAATCGGGCAGTTGTGGTGTGTCGCTCATGGTCGGGTCCTCAGGCGCTGGCCAGGCGTGGCATGCAGGCGTCGTAACGACGACGGTGCTGGTCGGATGAGCCGTACAGGTTGGCCAGGGTCATGGCTTTGCGCAGGTACAGGCCCACGTCGCACTCGTCGGTGTAGCCAATGGCGCCGTGCAACTGCACGGCCTGGCGGGTCACCAGCAAGGCGGCATCGGCGGCGCGGGCCTTGGCCCGGGAAACGGCCGCGCGGCGCTGGGTGGCCGGGGCGCCTGCGTCACAGGTAGCCGCCGCCGCGTCCAGGCTGGCGCGCCACAAGGCCAGTTGCAGCTTCAAGTCCACGGCGCGGTGCTGCAGGGCCTGGAAATTGCCGATGGTCTGGCCGAACTGCTTGCGGGTGCGCAGGTACTCCAGGGTCAGGGCGAAGGCCTGTTCGGCGGCGCCCAGCAGGTAGGCGGCGGTGCCCAGGGCGGCTTCGTCAAGGGCGTCGGCCAGGGCCTGGGCCTGCAGTGGCAAGGTTTCGGCCGGGGCGCTATCCAGCTGCAGGTGGCCGAAGTGGCCGCCGTCCTGAGTGGTGACGATTTCCAACTTCACGCCCGGGGCCTTGGCGTCCACCAGGGCCAGGCCATCGGGGGTGCTGACCAAAAAGCCGTCGGCGCTAGCGGCCATGGGGATGCACAGCTTGCGCCCCCTGACCTTGCCGTTGTGCAGTCGGGTGCCGCCTTCAGCGGCTTCGAGGCTGTCGATCTGCTCTTGCAAGGCTGGCAGCAGCAGGCGCTCACCGCTCAGTTGTGCAGTCAGTTGTTCACCATCGAGCAGGCGCGCCGCCAGCACCGCCGGTACGAAGGGCTCGGGCAGCAAGGCGGCGCCGAACACTTCCAGCAAGGCGCAGTACTCGGCCATGCCCAGGCCAATGCCGCCCTGAGCTTCGGGCAACGACAAGCCTAGCCAGCCGTTGTCGGCCATCTCGCGCCATACCGCGCCGTCGAACCCCGGCACCTGGTAGCGCAGGCCGCGCACTCGGGCCAGCTCGCTGGCCGGGGCGAACGCCACCGCGCTGTCGCGGATCATGCGGATGTTTTCCAAACGTTCTTCAGACGAATGCATCTCGGTCTCCTGATAGCCTGGTAATGAATTCAGTTCTGGGTAGAGGTCGGGGCAAATGTCGCCAGGCCGTTGCTCACCACCAGGGCGTCACGTTCCAGGACACGCGCACGGAAGGAGCCGTCGCGCCAAATCTCACTGCGAATGGTTTCCCCTGGCAGCACCGGCGCAGAAAAACGCAGCGCCATGCTGCGCAAGGCGCCGGCGTCATAATTGCAAAGGGTCTTGAGCAGGGCGTGGCACACCACGCCAAAGGTGCACAACCCGTGTAGAATCGGCCGGCTGAAGCCCGCCGCGCGGGCCACGGCAGGGTCTGCATGCAACGGGTTGTCGTCGCCATTGATTCGGTAATAGAGGGCTTGCTCCGGCCGGGTGGGAAGGTCCACGCAGAAGTCGGGCTCGGCGTCCGGCACCTGGTGGCTGCTGCGCAGTGGCGTGCTATCTCCACCAAAGCCTCCGCCACCACGCAGGAAAGTCGTGCTCAGCGTGCTCGCCAGCAATTGCCCACTCTCAGCGTTACGCACTTCTTTTTGCGTGTAGAGCAAGGCGCCCTGCCCCGGCCCTTTGTCAGCCACCCCGAGGATCTTGGTCGATCCGATCACCTGCCCTTCCACGGGAAGCGGGGCATGCAGGGTAATTTCCTGCTCGCCATGCACCACACACTTGGGGTCCACGCCCGAACGTGGGTCGCCCAGCCAGAAGCCAGGGTGCCCGAGCACCAGTGCCATCGAAGGCATGGCGTTCAGGTCGCGACGGAAGTCGACATAGCCCAATTGCCGCTCGTCCAACGGGTCGCAACCCATCCCGACAGACAGTGCATAGAGCGCCGTCTGTTGTCGGGTCAGGGTTTGGCGGACCACAGGGATCGGATAATCAAGCAGCTTTTCAATCTCGATGGGCATGATGCCATCCCCTTGTTCTTGTCGCTGTTCATGACTTGAGGGGATGTTTCAGCAAGCGAACTTCCAATTCAATTTACGAATTCGAAAGTGCCTCCTCGGTGAATCCGCATTGCAATTCATCAATCGTCAGGGCCACGCATGGCCCACCCATGACCTGGCATGCGCATTGGTTCTGTTCAACGAATCGGAAGTGCCACTTGGCGTTTCATAAATTGAATTCTTGTATCACCTGCCGAATCATTCGACCCATGGGGCAGTGCCTGGGCATGCCTGGGTGGATATCGAATCGCTACAGAGAGGTCGAGCAGTGGAACGGGAATCAATGGAGTTCGATGTAGTCATCGTCGGAGCCGGCCCATCGGGCCTGGCCGCGGCTTGCAGACTCAAGCAGAAGGCGTTGGAAACGGGCCAGCAGATCAATGTCTGCGTGGTCGAAAAGGGCTCTGAAGTTGGTGCCCATATCCTGTCCGGTGCCATCTTCGAGCCCCGCGCATTGAATGAGCTTTTCCCCGATTGGCAAGCGCTCGGCGCGCCGTTGATCACACCGGTAAAGCGCGACGACATCTACTTTCTCCGGGACGCAGAGCGGGCCAGCAAAGTCCCTAATTTCTTTGTTCCTCGTACCATGCACAACGAAGGAAACTTCATCATTTCGTTGGGCAACCTGTGCCGCTGGCTGGCACAACAGGCCGAAGCCTTGGGTGTGGAAATCTACCCCGGATTCGCCGCTCAAGAAGCGCTGATCGATGAACATGGCCGAGTGTGCGGGATCGTCACCGGTGATCTGGGCGTGGATCGTGACGGCCAACCCAAGGCAGGTTATTACACACCTGGCATGGAACTACGCGGCAAATACACCTTGTTCGCGGAGGGTTGCCGTGGGCATATCGGCAAGCAACTGATCAAGCGCTTCGACCTCGACAGCGAGGCTGATGCGCAACACTACGGCCTTGGCATCAAGGAAATCTGGGACATCGATCCGGCGCGACACGAGCCTGGCCTGGTGGTGCACACGGCCGGGTGGCCGCTGAATGACGAGAACCCCGGCGGCTCGTTCCTCTACCACCTGGAAAACAATCAGGTGGTGGTTGGTCTGATCGTCGACCTGTCCTACAGCAACCCCCATCTGTCACCGTTTGACGAGTTCCAGCGCTACAAGCACCACCCGGTGATCAGCCAGTATCTGGAAGGCGGCAAGCGTGTCAGTTACGGCGCCCGGGCTATCTGCAAGGGTGGGTTGAACGCATTGCCCAAGATGGTTTGCCCAGGCGGTGCACTGATCGGCTGTGATCTGGGGACCTTGAACTTTGCCAAGATCAAGGGCAGCCACACCGCAATGAAGTCGGGCATGCTTGCAGCAGAGGCCATCGCGCAAGCGTTACAGGCAGGACGTAGCGGCGACGAACTGTTTGAGTATGTCGAAGGCTTCAAGGCCAGTTGGCTACATGACGAACTACTGCGCAGTCGCAACTTCGGGGCCGCCCTCCACAAGTTTGGTGCGATCGCAGGCGGCGCCTTCAACTTCATTGATCAGAACCTGTTCGGCGGCAAACTCCCGTTCACCCTTCGCGATATCCGCCCGGACCACAGCTGCCTCAAACCGGCTAGCAAGGCACCACGGATCGAATACCCGAAACCGGATGGCAAGCTGAGTTTCGACAAGCTCTCATCGGTGTTTCTTTCCAGTACCAACCACGAGGAAGACCAGCCGGTTCACCTCAAGCTTGCCGACCCTAACCTGCCTATCAACAACAACCTGCCCCTTTTCGATGAGCCCGCTCAACGCTATTGCCCCGCGGGCGTGTATGAAATCGTCGCGGCAGAAAATGGCGATATGCGCCTGCAGATCAATGCGCAGAACTGCCTGCACTGCAAGACCTGCGATATCAAGGACCCCGCCCAGAACATCACTTGGGTTGCCCCGGAAGGAACCGGCGGCCCCAACTATCCCAACATGTAACCTTTTCCCGACAGGACGCACGCCATGAAAACACTCGCAGCCCTCCTCGCAGCCCTGGCACTGGCAGGGTGCTCAAGGGGATTTTTGGAGTCCCACTCCACAGGATTCACTGGCGACAGTGAAAAGACCGCGCAGGCGTACGTGCAGTGCTTGGAGCCCAAGTGGCAAGCACCGGCCACCTCGCTTTCAAAAACTAAGACGCCTACTGGTTACACCCTGGAAGTGTCCGCATTGCATATCGGCCCCATCGCATTGGCTGTGATTCGTGAGCAGACACCGGGGATCAGCGTCGAAGTCTTCTTGCCGACGGCACAAGGCCGAGCGGAACGCTGGGAAGAAGCTGCCAGAGCATGTATGTAGGCGAGAAGTGAAAGAGTACTGTGAACACATGTTAGATATTTTGGCCAATGCTTGGCATTGTCACTTCTCAGACGCCAGATTTTGTGAGGTCGGTCTAGAACATGTAATTCTCCTGATCTGGCTTTGAGTCGATCCTGTCGATTAAAAAAACTTCGAGATGTTTTTGCATTGTTAGCTGTAACTGGCAAGGCGTCGAAAGCAGTCTGGAGCGACCGGCTGCTGTCGACCCAAAGCGGTCAGTGGTTGCAGACCTTTTTGGTCAAATCACTTTTACCGCGCGGCCAATGAACTTCACCGGCCCCGTCGGCAACCCGGTAGGCGAGCCGCCGGCTTTTTCCAGGGTCAGCTCGAACAACTGGTTGGCCTCCAGCGGTGGCAGGCTCTGCAGCGGGACACGATGGGGTTCACCGGGTTTGACCAGGCCCAGCGAAACCGGTGCTCGCCACTGCTCGCCCTTGGTCCAGAACTGCAGGGCCATGCCTTCGGGGACCGCATCCTGGCCCAGCGGGATCAGCTCGATCATGCGGCTGTCGCTGGTCTGCACCACCCAGCCGGCGGTCTGGCTGCTCGGTGCCACCAGTACCACCACGAATTGAGTGTTGGGCGGGGGCGCAGTAAGCAATGTAAACGCCAGGACCGCGCTTGCAGCCAGCCCCGCAGCACTCAGCCCTTGCCACAGGCCGAGGCGTCGCCACCATTTGACTCGCTGTTGTACGGCGGGTGCGGCCAGTTCACTCAGGCTGCGCTGGATACGGCCCCACAGGCGAGCGCTTGCTGGTTGCGGCGCAGCCAGCGCGGTCAGCTCCAGCAAACGTGCCTCCCAGGCATCCACGGCGGCGCGCAAAGCCGGATCGCTGCCCAGGCGCTCAATCACTGTGGCATGTTGCTGTGGCGACAGGGTTCCCAGCACAAACTCGCCGGCGAGGCTGTCCAGTTCCTCGGCAGTATCCGGCTTCATTCCAGGCACTCCCGTAATGCCTTGAGGCTGCGCTTGATCCAGGCTTTGACGGTGCCCAAGGGCGCCCCCAGAAGCCCAGCGATTTCGGCGTGGCTGCAGCCGTCCACATAGGCGTGCAGGATGCAACGCTGCGGTGCAGGCTGCAGTTTTTCGAGGCAACGGTAGATCTTCGCCGACCCTGACCAGAGGTCAATGTCATCGAATCCCCCGTGCAATGTGGGCGTCGTATCCATATCGGCTTCGTCCAGCACCGTTTCGCGGCGGGAATCGCGGATCGAATTCAATGCCAGGTGGCGGGTGATACTGTAGATCCAGCCGCGTGCCGAGCCGCGCGCCGGGTCGAAGCTAGCGGCGCGGGTCCAGATGCGGATAAACGCGTCGTGGACGATATCTTCTGCGCTGGCGTCGTCACGCGCGATGCGCCGAGCAACGCCCAGCAGGCGTGCGCCTTCGTGGTCGTAAAGCGCCTGCAGGGCACGCCGATCGCCCTGTGCGCAGGCCTCCAGGCAGCGGTGGAAGTCGAAGGGGGGGACAGGCGAATTCAACGTGTGCAGCTTCCTTGTGTCATGCAAGGTACCCCGGCCATCCAGCCGGGGGCTTGCCAACGAGCGTAGATGAACGATTGCAAGGTGTCTGCTCAAGTGCGTCTTACTTGGCTGTCCAGAACACATAGTCGGCCTGGTACTGCACGTCCTGCTTGGCACCTTTATTCTGCGCTGTGCAGTCGCTTGTCGGCGCCACGCCGCCGCGGGTGGCCAGGCGCTGGATATAGCTGACCCCTTGCATGGCGCCTTTGCCTTCGGCCGGGTTGGCCTTGACCAGTTGGTAGGGTATGGCGCCTTTGTCCGCCGGTGCCACCGCCAGCTGGGTGCCCGTTACTTTCGAGCCATCCTTGGCCTGCCAGGTAGCGGGCGGGCCGAAGTAATCGCCCACCTGTTTACCGGCGCGATCATTGAGCACTGCCTTGGGGCCGACGAAGGTCCATTCGGTCTGGCCGGGTGTGTTGGCCTTGTCGCGGCATTCGTAGGTGATCTCGCCGACGCCGACGGTTTCGAGCATGACGCGATGGCCATCGGGAACCTTGATCGCGTCTGGCAGCGCGGGCTGGGCGTGGGCGGGCTGCAGGGCCAAGGCGAGGCTGCAAGCGAGCAAGCAGGCGGGGGATTTGAGGTTCATGGGCAGTGCTCCTGATAGGTCATTTGGCTGGGCAGTCACAAGCAGCCCATTCAGCAATACCCGCCAACCGCCGGACTGGATGCACTGAATGGAAAAAAACTGCGCCATGGCCACCCGGGCAGCGGCTGCAAAGCAGGCTAGAGTGGATGAATGCGCCGCAGGAGACCGCCCTCTTTGCCTATCAGACCAAACACTGCGCAGCCCGCCCCAGGGCAAACCGAGGCCCAGGCACAGGATGTACTGCTGCAGGCCTGCGGCAGCGGCAACCGCCTGGCCTTCGAAGCCTTGTACCGCGCCACTTCGGCCCGACTGTTCGGGATCTGCCTGTATTATCTGGGCAATCGCGCCGAGGCAGAAGAGGTGCTGCAGGAGGCCTACACCAGCATCTGGCTCAAGGCTTCCAGTTTTGACCCCGGGCTCGCCAGTGCCTACACATGGCTTGCGACCATCGCTCGGCACAAAGCCATAGACCGGCGACGCGCCCGGCATATCCACGAACCACTCGACAGCGTCGCGCAATGGGACGCGAAGGATGACGTTGCAGACAGCGTCGAACGCGAACGCCAGGGCAATGCAATCGATCGCTGCCTGGCAACACTGGCGGAGGATCAGCAACGCTATATCCGCGTGGCATTCTTCGAAGGCTGCTCGTATGCCGAACTGGCTGAACGCCACAGCATTCCGCTGGGCACCATGAAAAGCTGGATCCGTCGCGGGCTGCTGGTCTTGCGTGGGTGCCTAGGCCTATGACCGATCACGGCGCTCCACCCGACGAACGCGATCAGTTGATTGCCGAATACGTGCTGGGCGTACTCAGCGCCGATGAGCGCGCCCAGGTCGAGGCCATGGCTGCTCAGGACCCCAAAGCCCAGGCGGCGATTGCCGCGTGGCAGTCTCACTTTGCCTGCTGGCTCGATGAGCTGCCCGAGGCCAGCCCGCCAGAGCATGTCTGGCAGGCGATTGAGGAGCAACTGTTCCCGGTAAGCGGCCAGCAGGTGAGAGAACGACCGGCCTGGTGGCGTGGCCTTGGGTTCTGGCGCTGGACCTCGGCGGCCCTGGCGGCCGGCTTGCTGGTCAGCATGATCACGCTCCTGCAGCCGCCCAGCCCAACGCCGCCTGCCATGCTGGCCCGCCTGGAGCAGAGCGACGGGAACACGCTGTTTGCCGCAACGGTTCAAGCCGGCGGTACCAGCGTGCTGTTCATCCCCACCCGAACTACTACTTGGCAATACCGTAGTGCCCAGGTCTGGCTGATCGGTGGCGATGGAACAGCGCACTCGCTTGGCCTGCTACCGGCCAATGTCGCCACCGCCTTGGTCGTGCCCTCGGAACTGGCCAGCGCGTTGACCGCCGGCGCGGTGCTGGCGGTATCGCTAGAACCGCCGGAAGGTTCACCGACCGGGTTGCCGACCGGGCCGGTCATCGCCCAAGGAAAAATATCGTCGTTGTGATGCATCCGTCTGGGTGGCTGCTCCGTATATTCCTCACCTTCATCCGAAGGCCGAAGAATCGAGGAGACGCATCATGCTTACCTTTGTTCAACGCATTGCCGCGACTTGCCTGGCTGCCCTCTGCCTGGCCGCATCCCCCGGCTTCGCCGCCAGCCCGCCCATGGTCGGCGGTGCGCCGATGTACCCCAACAAGACCATTGTCGAGAACGCGGTGAACTCCAAAGACCACACCACACTGGTGGCAGCGGTCAAAGCGGCGGGGCTGGTGGACACCCTCAATAGCAAAGGTCCGTTCACCGTTTTTGCACCGACCAACGAAGCTTTCGCCAAGCTGCCTGCCGGCACAGTCGATACCTTGGTGAAACCCGAGCACAAAGCGGACTTGACGAAGATTCTGACCTACCACGTGGTGTCCGGCACCCTCACCGCCAAGCAATTGATGACCGAGGCCAAGGCGCACGGCGGCAAGATCATGCTGAAAACCGTCCAGGGTGAACCCCTGACCGTCATGCTCCATGGCAGTGAGCTTTGGGTGATGGACGCCAAGGGTGGCAAGGCCGCAGTTACCATCGCCGATGTGATGCAGGCCAATGGCGTGATTCATGTGGTCGATACGGTGTTGATGCCGAAGTAGCGTTGTCGGTCATGGCGGGCATTCTGAGCGATGTCCGCTATGGGTCGGGAGCGGTCAGTCCGGAGCGGCGGCTTTCGACCCATAGGGGACGTCTGGGCTAGGGGGAATAAATCTGTCCCCTTTTCAGTCAATAATTCGTTCATAAAAAAATTGCAGGGAGACTCTCGGTGCATCATCCCGGGAGCGGCTGTGTCGACCCTGCCCCCTTGACATAGGCGGTTAGCACTTCTTCACGGGCCGCCATTCGCTTCAGGTAGCCGGTCACATTGGGCAATGTCCGGATATCAACCTGCAATTGAGCGTGGATGTGCAGCCAGGGATAAATGGCCATGTCGGCAATCGAGTACATCCGAGCAATGAAATCGCGTCCGGCCAAAGCCTTTTCCACTGTGTTGAATAAATGGACGGTTTGTTCCTGATAGCGCGATCTTGCGTACTGGTTGTCTTCGGCCTCTTGATGAATGAAGTGATAGTTCTGCCCGGCCATCGGCCCCAGGCTGCTGATTTGCCAGGCCAGCCAGTGGAGCACCGCATAGCGCTCGGGCCCTACCCACGGTAGGAATCGCGAGTGCTTTTCCGCCAGATATTGAAGGATAGCTCCGGACTCGGGCAGGATCAGCGCCTGATCGTGATCGACCAACAACGGGATCTTTCGGTGGATTGTCAGGCGGGCGAAGTCTGGCTGGTGTTGTTCACCCTGCGCCAGGTTTATCCGGCGGATCCGGTAAGGCACGCCAAGCGCCTCTAGCATGATCAGGATCTTGTGACCATTGGCCGTCGGTGCGAAATAAAGTGTGTACATGGATACGGCTCGCAAAAGCCAATCAGTGGCGGGGGGGCAATCGGCGCGGTTGAGCCCGGTCCGTTACGCCAGGGCTCAGGCAATCGGATAACGCTTGAACAGATCGGTCTGTTCCAGGCGGGCCGCATGGGCATTGATGGCCGGGAAATCGCTGGCCTTGACTACGTCGGGCAGCATCAACTGCATGAACGACCAGGCCACCGCACAAGTGACCTCAACCTGGTCTGGGCGCACGCCGTGCGACGCTTGTGCTGCCAATTGCTTGTCCAACTCCGCGCACGCCGCCAGCAACTGCCGGGTGACGCGTTCGACCCAGGGCTGATGAAGCTTTTCCAACGGTCGAAGATTGTGTTCATAGACGATCTGGACGGTCTTCTCGCATGCCGTCAGCGCCAGTCCCAATGTACTCAAAGCTCTGGCCAACGCCTGTGGTTCGCTTGGCAATAGCTTGCTCTCGGGTGTGCTGAGGGTCTCGAAATAATCGATGATCAGCGTCGAGTCCATCAGTACGGAGCCGTCATCAAGCAGCAGAGTCGGCGCTTTGACCACCGGATTGATCCTCGAAAACTCTTCAAATGTGCTGAACACCGACAGTGGGGCATGTTCGAACTCGATGCCTAGAAGGTCCAGGGATATAGCTACCCGGCGAACGTAAGGTGAATCCAGCATCCCAATGAGTTTCATCGATAGCCTCCTTGATTGATGTTGATCTCTAATGCCGTTATCTGGCGTTTGAATAGCTGGGGTAGCGGCCATGGGAACGGATACGCCTGGTGCTGCTTCTGTGCCCTGGCTGGCTCCAACTGTAGAAGACCTTCCCCATCAATCAGCGCTAGCCCGGCAGACAATTTCACGCGCTCGCCGGGCCCAATCGCGAAGTCGACACCGTCCGCGCTGATCCAATGTTTGCCGCTCACCGCACGCGTGTAGATGTCTTGAGTACACCGCACCGAAACCAATTGCGCGCTGGTCAATGAAATCTGCAACCACTGGTGGTCTTCACAGTCAGGATTACCCGTTGTCATTTGCCGTGCTCCCCACGCATCGTCTATGGCTCCAGTCCTCTTGCTAGTCGAAGACTTTACCGTCACTTACATTAATGAGAGCCTTGCCACTTATAAATCAGTTTTTTTTTCCACTATTTGTAAGAAATACTTACATGTCGACTATTCCTCCAATCACCTGCCTACGCTGCTTCGAATCGGTTGCAAGGCTGGGGAGCGTAACCGCAGCCTCCAAGGAACTGCATGTCACCCATTCGGCCATCAGCCAGCAGATCAAGGTGTTGGAAGAGATGATCGGCGTCACCCTGTTCGTCCGTGAGGGACGGGGTCTGCGGGTCAGTGAGGACGGACGACTGTATGCCTTGCAGATCCGCGAATCCTTAAGCGGAATCGCCGAAGCCACGCGACTGATCAAGACGCAACCTAAGTCAACGGAACTGGTGGTCGCCGTTCTCCCTTCGTTCGGATTCGGCTGGTTGTTGCCCCGCTTGCCACGTTTCCAGCAATTACAGCCGCACATCAGCGTCCGGCTGCAGGCCAATCTGGCGCTATCGAACTTGACGCGGGAATCTGTCGACGTCGGGATCCGCATGGGCAAGGGCGACTGGGATGGGATGGAGCAGCACCTGCTCTTTCATGACGAGACGCTGGTGGTTGCCGCTCCGCACTTCAACGGCGGGGTGCTACCACAGACCCCTGAAGAGATCATCGGCAGCAACATAATTTTCAACATGGAATCATGGCAACCGTGGTGTCAAGCGGCTGGGCTGGATAGGGAAGTCCCACGCATCGGCCTGTGCAGCAACGACTCCAACCTGGTACTTCAAGCGGTGCGCTTGGGCCAGGGGATCGCCCTGGAGCGCCGCAGCCTTGTGCACGACGCGATCCAACGAGGGGAGTTGGTGCAACTCTCCCCCGTGATCGCTCCCTATCCCTACCCGTATTGGCTGGTATTACCCAACCGCGAGCGTTCGGAAACAAAGCAGCAGGTGTTCTCAAGTTGGCTGACGCATGAGGTCGCTGTATATCTGAACAAACTGGATCATGGCAGCAAGACGGTTCGATGATGGCAGATTGTTGCCTTTGCCAAGGGGCTGCTACCGACCCAAAGCGGCCGGTCACTACAGTTAGCAAACGGCCAATTAGCAGGCTTCTACTTCAGGACCTCCAGTTATCTGAGGATTCCAGATTTGCATCAGGTTGAAGCCTGGCTGATCGGCATTCAGGTAATTCGAACAATATTGACTCATTGGATGGCGCTAGTTAGCTTTACACTGAACGGTTTGTTTATGAGTAGGTTCTTTTTGAAGAAATTCCCCAGCCAAAATTTGATGATAGAAATGGCACATGATGAAGCAAGACATGACGAGTAAAGCTACGCCCATGACTCTTGCGCCCCCTGAGCAGCCGTTATGAATAGAATGGGCATCACTCAACATCGTTTCGATAGCAAGTAGCAAAAACCACACAACAAAAATCACCGCCACTACACTCAAAAGCAGATCGAATGCTTTTGCAGCGCACGTTGAGTAGCCCAGAACTGGCACAGCACCTATTATGAACGCGCCAGTTGACATACAGATCGTCCGACCAGCCCTAGATGGCGCGCTGAGTATTTTCATCATGTATCCACTTGGACTTGGGTTGCAAATCAAACCGATCGACAAGGAAAGCACCGACGCAAGTACCAGTAAAATCATGGTTTTCAAAGCGATACCTTCACCCAATGCATCAGTGAAGAATTTATTTAGATTAGTATTTGATGCGTACTCTACCCCCGCACATAGAAAAACTGACCACGCTGCAAAGAACGGAATGGAAAGTAGATCTGTTACCGTTTTCTCCCACACATCCGCGCCCCATCCTTTTCCCGAGTTCGCGTTGTCTGGTTTTTTCATTGGGGGTTCGTCAGGTGCTTGAGGCTGCTTTACTGGTTCGGTTACTGGCGTAGGCGGTACAGCAATCATTGATGCGCCCTCAATAAATCAAATGAAGTCGCTTTTCTCGTTGTGGAAACGAGGAGGTCAAGCCGTTGCGGGGTGAAACAAGGAACAATTGGAAGCATGGAGCACCCTTAACAAGGTTTCGAACGCCGCGCCGATTTAGCGCCAGATAATGAGACGTCATTGTGAAATCGGCAGGATCTGAACGATCTTTAACTCCTTGACCGCCTAGCGCTGATAATGGAAAACCGTCTCGGGCCGTTTGCTGCTCGTCGCGATAGGCAGCAATCGGTCCGTTGTGGGCGCAGAGAGGCGAGCTTGCGTTGATCGAACAGGGCTATGAGGCCTGCCTTTTGCGATTGATGAATGTCTGCTGCTGGCCGTTCGCGGCCCTCTGCGAACGGCCGCTATGGGTCGTTAGCTGCCTCACGCCAAGGGCGGCGTTGGGTCGAGCGATCCCGGTCACGGATTACCGCCATGTCCTGCTATTGGTTACATTAGGTCTGATAAGCCACAGGTTATCCGCACCAATTACAGCGTTGAGCGAGCTGAAATTGACAATGCCGGTACAGACCCCCCTCGCCCAATCGCTGATGCTAATAGACGCGATGCACTGCTGCAGAGACATGATTCGCCGTCGGCACAGCAGCCAGCAGTCGTCCGCTTCTGAAGGGCTGCAGGCGTGCCGGGTGCGCTCTATGGGCGCCATTCAGACGGGGCTTCCATGGGTGGGTTCAGCGGCTTGGCAGACTGACCTTAGCCGACACTTCCCGGCAACTTGATAAACTCAGGGTATTTTCACAGAGCAGTCCGCAGTCGCTGCGCTTACCTACGAGATCGGTGGCGTGCAACCCCGCTTGACGTCATAGTGTCATTGGAGTCTCTCGGCTATCGCCTTTGGAACACTTGCCATGAACAGTATCACGATCCACGGACTTAGCGAGCAGCCCTCAATGAGCTGCTGGACCCCTGCTTATGGGGCTTTCTTGACAAGGCAGGGGCAAATTTTTAGAAAAGCTATCGAAGTGCTAGGCAAAGAAGAACTGGCGCAGCGCTGGATGATCAACCCTGCGCTTGGTCTTGGCAATCATACCCCATGCACCCTGCTTTGGCATGAAGAGAGCTACGCGCAGGTATGGGCCTTCCTCTACCGCCTTGAATACGATGTTTACACGTGAGGGTCTAATTGCTGCTGAACCGGCTAGAGGGTTAGCCCGGTTCCAAGTGCGCATCTGCCCGGTAGTGATACTCCTGAGGCGAAAAGCGACCTGCCGGACCGAACAACAAGTGGGTGACACACATTTCCAAGAATGCAATCGCCTCAGATTGGGCGTATTGCCCATAAAACTTGCGCTGCGCGAGTGATAGAGTACCGCGACTCTGCAGGCAAAGCTTGATCATCTGAGACAATACGTAACCGCGAACATCGTAGCGGGCTTCCACCGTTCTGAGCACAGTATCGTAGCAAGAGTGGAAAACGAACCTCGAATGGGCAGTAAGGGGGGCTTTTTGATCGATCATGGCAGCGTACTCTAAAAGCCTTAATCCGCAGTGACACTGTAAAAATCACGGGGATGCGGCTTGGGATACGACGCGTGAGTTACACGCGAATGAAGGAAAATTGTAGAAAAACCTCAAAAATGAAGATTTTCTTTACTAGGTGAAGAAAATAATCTCGATTGCGACGATCGTAACAAAAAAACGCGACCTCGACATCTTAAGCCTAGAGCTTTCAAGCGTGCAGCCTGACACAGCCTTACGCTGTGCAGTGTCTGGTGAGTGACCATGATACATCCACAACCGAGTGGGTGGTTTGCTGTCGACGAATAGCTTTTTTCGTAAACGTTCTATAAGCTCGAATTAATTATAGCGCCAATTGAATGAGAAGTCTGAGGCGGTTTTGGCGCGATCTTAGATTCAATCCCATAGTCAGTCCGCTTTATCGCCGAAAAAACAGTCGACTCTAAGCCGGATTGGTTTTTATTTTGCGATCCGGCTTGGATTGATTGCAACGTATGCGTTGATTTGGCCGACAGACTCTTGTAGTAATAATGCTAAAGCGTTAGGAGCAATCGACATCGAGTCTCCTCTATCAAGCGCGCCTTGGGCTAATAGCTCATACACGTGATGGAGCACAATCGCACCATATTTATGAGAATCTATAAAGGTCAAAATTTTGCGCTCTTTAAAGGTTCTCTGTATGTCCGGCCGATCTGTATCACAGACCATGTCTGGCTTATCCGCAAAATAAAATGGCGAATTATTTAACATAGCTTCAAGGGTTGCCAACCTAGAGCCGTTATCACTAACGACCTTAAACCTCAACGCCATCATCGCCCTGAAGTACATATCACAACCTGCACGCCCCGCAGAAAAAATAAAATCCAAGATCTTGCCCGTTCGCGCATCCACTAGGAAGCAAATAAATGGATGCCTTTTCATATATGGGCCCGAGATTTTCATCCGCTGCCCTAATACCAGATACAGCGGGAAGATATAAGTAAACAAAAACTAACCTCGTCAGTTTGGCAATGAGACGCGCAGAGCGTTATTTTGATGAATATGGAGATTTGAACGCAGCCACGCATACACTTTTGAATCAGCCTCCCAAACACTTCCCCACACGTCAGAAGCACTCTTCGGCGCGTAATAATTGTCACCTGACACTTGTTCAATCTCCTTTTCCTTGATCCAACCCAATACTACTCCTACGTAAAAAAGTGCACGCGCCCGAGTGGCTGATGATGACCTAAAAACCTGAAGACGCAAAGATATATTCATGGTTTCGTACTGTGACGCTACGATATCAGGTAGTCTTCGAGCGCCAAGATGATCATAAAGGAACGACCCAGGATTAAGCAGAGCACGCATCAGAGCTAAAATCGTGTTGCTCACATCAAGGACATTGGCTTCGTCACCACTCAAAAGCCTTTTGATTCTCCTCTGAACTTTTTCAGCTGATCTAAGAAATGCAGCCCATTGCAACGTGTATTCTTCATGAGAAGAACAGTCATTTGGGCTCATATGATGCCACTTGAAAATGGCCCGAGGCCCATCAAGCAAACGGCCAACATGCGGCGGAGCATCTCTGAGCAACTCACCGTGCTTTATACAAAATGGCTCAAACACATTACGCCAAGAAGATTTCAAAATAGGCGCCCTAGTTACGCGAAGCGCCTCGGAGATACATGAGCAGCAGTAAGACCTTCTATATTGCCAAGGAATCACGGGTTGAATGCAAACTGAAGGAACTAAAAATTTTCTATAATTTCCGCCTATTATCGGCATCAACATCAGCTTTCTCGGCTCATCATAAATAAAATCAAAATCAGCATTGTTGCAGCTTTGCTCGAACTCCAAGATGGATAGATGCGTCATGGAACTAATGATGCCTGGCGTTGACTTCGCCAGTAGATACTGTTGCACTTCTGGAAATTGAGCTAGTCGAAAACACCAAGAAGAAAGGCTTTCACCACCGTAGCATCTTGCTTTCTCGTGCGAGCCAACACTCTTAAACCTGAGTTTACGCATGCAAGAAATCCAAAAGCTTATTCTCTAAACGTATCTCATCCATTTGAAGTCGTGTAGCATGCGTATACACGGACTTCAGCAAGGTTACGAGCTCACCGATTAGGACTCTGCCACTTGCCGCTTGTAGGTAACAAGCATTTGCTATCCTCAGATCTTGTTTGCAGATAACATTAGCCGCATTTAAGAAATCCTTCACAACGGCCGAAATATCCGCCGCATTTAAAAAACCTTTAATCCAAAATTCTTGGTGATTATCTACACTTACCCGTGATGCCAAACTTGAAATCATGCAATTCCTAGTGGAGTACAGAATTATAAGCCCGCTACCGGCCGTGCAAATAGCCTGCAAGGCTTTTACAATCGACTGCCCCCTGTCAGGCTTTGTCACAAAACGATCAACATCATCAATAATCACGACTTTCAAACCGACATATTTAATGTACTCATTGATATACTGAGGAACTGTAGTCAACCGCTCATGGGGAGACCTAAGCCCCAATGCAGCCGAAAAATGGTCTATCAATGTAAGCTCATTCATACTAAATATATATTCTACCTCAACTGCTGCATCACCAAGTAACTCTCTCTGGGCTCTCAAAAATGTTGAAATACCAGATCCCGGCAGTCCGTCAATGCGGTATATCTTAGTGCGGTTTTTATCGACAGATTGTGGGTTTAGAACATTAGAAAACCAATGATAATCCTCACCAAAAAAAATATAATCATTGATTTTTTTTAACGCAACTTCCTTCGCATGCGTACTCATGCCTCCACCAACGTTCGCTCAAGCTCATCGACATCTCTAAGTGTGAGGCACAGGTCTTCCATAATGCAATCAATGTTGTCTAGATGGTGATGTCCGATATGTTCGCTGCCATCCAAAACAGCCGTCATCGCTGCCGCCTGAAGAATTTTCACAATATTATCTGTTAGACCTTGACCCTTTTCCATTATCTTGAGAAACAATCGTTGATCTTTGAAATTAGTAGGATTTTTCAGAGGCAATCTGTGTATATATGACGCAACGAAGCTTCGAAACTCACCATCATTACCCCATTGCTGAAGTGACCGAACTGCATACCGCCTTGCCAACTGGGGATCTCGTCTTAATACTCTTGCTGCATCGGGAATTCCAAAGGCGAACACACACAACCCATAGCTAGAACCTGATAGATTTTTCAGAAGTGAAAGATTTATGCGCTGCTGAAACTCGGTTAGCGTGAGTGCGTCATGAATCTCATCAATCACAATGGCCCGAATATTTTGGCTTTTTATTAAATACTGAAGCTCAGTAGATATATTGTCTGCTTGGCGGGCGCGGCGAGAGGTTTTAATACCTATTTCCTGAAGTATCAACTCCTTTAGGGAGTAGCCATTAGGGCTTTGGTGCATTGTCACAAAAACCATTTTTTCCTGTGCACTTTGGTTTCGCCGCTTCAACTCATCGATGTGGCTTGTTTTGCCTGAGCCACCAGGACCAATCACCACCATACTTGGTGCATTGATCTTATTTTTCATTTGCATCATCAGATACATTTGGTTTATAAGTTTCTCTGCTGATGGGTGGGGTACCCAGATATCCTCGGAACATGCAAGCATCCGCTGGTGATTTGTTAATAAAAAACAGTCCAGCCTGGTAGGGTGGACATGGTTATAGTCCGTCATTTTATCCTCAAATTAGCCGATAACCGCAGCGTACAAGGCAGAATTCCGCGCCAAAAAGAATAGTTGCCTAGTACAGAACTGGCTCCTCATCGTAATTTACCTTGGTTGGGTTTTGAATCTGACCAATTATTGGCTCGCCAGCGGGTACATTATTCATCAATTTGATCAAACTACTATCTACTTTAGCGCTAGCACTACGCCCCTTACTGGTTTTGGTCATGGCAGCCTCATCTCCGGCGCTCAGCAAATTCTGATACGCATTATGCTCTGCTACACCCTGTTTCTTCTTCTCTCGCCGCGCTCGGGCGGTAGCACCAACTTCTTCATAGACTACTTTTTTCGCATTTAGCAAAGCTTCGCCGCCGCGTTGCGTTATTGTTCCGTCTCTAGAGCCCCTAATTTGCCGTTCCAGCCGAAATACTTCGAAGTCAGCACTCCTTTCATGATTATTCCTCACGCACGGCACAACATGCCAACTACCGTCTGGAAGCTTTACATTTAGCTCTTCGAGATTATACGGATCATATTTCACCAGAACTCTTTCTCTTACCCAATCCTTTAGACATGGCGCGTAATAGAACCTACGAAATAGTTCAATCCCCTCAGGCACCACTAACTTCCTAGGGATTTCGGGAAAAAACTTAATCCTGAACCCTCTACGATCAGCTTCCGGTACCTCATTAGGTTTCACACCCTCACAAAAATAATTACTCCAAGCATCCATCGGCGTACACCCGAGAGCGGAATGTTTAGTTTCGTGATATGCACATATCTGGTATATAAAAAAACTTCTCAGCTTCTGAAAAGTCATGGCTGCCCGAGCCTCACTTTTAAGCGCTTTACGCATCAAAACGTTCGACCCGGTAGTGCCTGGAAGAAAATGGACCTTTTTGGTCATGAATTTTCCTATCAAACTTTCTATGTGGCCGCCTTGGTGTTTTTTTCCTACATTCCGATGCTTAACTGAAATGTTATATGCGGCGCAATTCAGAACCAAAACGTCAGATATAAACTCTTTAGCATTATCTGTATGAATTGTTTCCATTAAACCATGGACCGGCCATAGGTTTTTATCCAAGCCCAACCTAATTAACATATCCTCCTTTGGCATCACGCAATTCTCGATAAGCATTGCTACGCTCACGGCGCTTGGTGGTAGTAGCGATAGGTAAAAGCCCAACACCACTCTAGTATGTAAACATATTGCAAGACTGATCCAAGGCCGCCCGATTATCTTCGTTCTATCCCGATGATCGACTACCAAAATATCCACAACAGTGTGATCGAATTGGACCCATTCCAGTGGCCTGTGTGTTTTTTTGTGTCCAGGTCTAACGCCAAACCTCTGGTTCGCGGCCTCGCCTCCGTACTTCAGTGCGAATAATTGCCTTGCATCCTTTGCCATAATTCTGCGCCGGACGCTGTAGTAGCTAGGCCTAAAAATTTTCCTTGCATCTGCTTCAGCTTGACAAGCTAGCCACACCGTCGCATAAGTCGCCGCTGGCCCTTGGTAATGCTCGTGGAACATATCTTCAATCAGCTGCTCAACCGCTCGTTCCAATGCAGCATGTCCGACCTTACGACCGCGCTTTTCCGGAACTAATTTCGTGTATTCGCACGCTCCACGACAATTCGCAGCTATTCTGTAAAACTGAGGCAAACTCAAGCCTAAAGCCTCTGCCCCATCAATTGCCGATATTTCTTTTTTCAGGAAGCGAGATGCTATGGCAAAACGCTCACTTCCAATTTTATGCCTATTTATTTCATTTTGGGTGCTAGAACCGTCAACTTCAACCAAATCCATCCCTCACTTTTATCTACATAAGAACACTCATCATTGAACTTTCCAATACAAATTTAAAGACGATCTTCATTGAGCCGAAAGCCTCTGACCTTAAATCTATTTCCATTTTTAACTTCCATTTTCACGCTCTGTCAATTTCTTTTTTTAGCGCACCCGCCTCGGGTTTTTGAGTACAGTGCAAACCAAAACGACCCCTTGCTTTTGATAGATCATAAAGCTGAACTCAGGTTTCTTCATTCACAACCATTCTGACTTGTCTGTCAAAAACTGAACGTCGCATGGCGTTATGGCACTTTCGGCGTGCGAAGAATAGTCCACAATGTGAGAACAGCCATCCAAAGCGCCATAATGAAAATGGTAATTTGAGAAGGAAAATCTATCGGTTCCGTGAGATCACAACGAAGATTTATCGAAATAATTGATTTTTAGCTAGCCAAAAAATATTTCGATGCCTTCAGTCCTTTGGGATCTTCTCCCATCGAGTCGACTCTTCATCGGCCCAGCCTTGAAGCAGCCATGCAGCTCACCTATACAAGGCTGCCAATGGTTTGTTACCTAGGCTCTGTACGAAAAAAGATGTCGCAAACACCGCATGGAGCAAGCAGTGAGACCATGGCGGCATCTCGCCATGCAGCACACGAGCAGAAAACCCACGGCACGCCATCGAGCATCAGTCGGTCGCTCAGTCGGGGCCAGCCCCGGTCATGGGTTTCGATGAAGAGATCGGAGACCACATCCCAGGCTTCGCCCGTGAGTTTGAGGCGCCTTGCCATCACAGAATTCCTTCCATTAATGGCGCGTGACTCCACAACATCTCAGCGCTGGAGAAGCGGCGATTAGGTTTTTCGGGATTTCGTACAGAGCCTAGCGCCTTGAGTTAACGCGGACTTAATTAGCAGAGAGAGGTACTGCGGGAGGACGTCCTGAGCGGTCGTAGCTTATTGGTGCATGTGCAGTAATTATGAGAAATGCCATGTAAATAATGCTTAATTATGAGAAAAACCCTAGGTAATTCTCATTATATCGCAGGGCATCTTCAGGAGGCGCGCCACATCTACCATAGGGCTTTTCTCATATTTACGCGACGGGCACAACACCCCTCGAATCAACCCGTTACGTTCCATCTCTCCAGTACTTCCTCAGCTTCACCAGCCCCACCATCCCTAATCGGCCGGTTTGAAAACCATAATCCAGCAGCTAGAGATCCCATCGGAAATTCTATCGTCTAGTTCAGCCAACGCTCTCGATCTACGGGTGAAACTGAAGCTTCACTGAAACTGAGCCGACGATTGTCCCATTTTAGTCTTCTCCTGTCATTCCGGTGCTTTGCTCGACGATCGGCGCTCCCGCGTAAGCCAGCGCTCAAGTCAGCCCAAGCCTATTCGCTATTGATCCCCGCGCCTCAAGCGGCCTTCATCTGATTCCGCATCCGTCAACATCCTTCGCCGTCTACAATTTACATCCATGCGCTGGCACTCCACGGCCGAGCTCTGGCGTCTTGTCTATTCAGCTTTGGCTATGCTGCCGATTAGATCGCCTGCAGGCAGCCGCAGCCGGTGCCCTGACCACGTTGCGTGCCTGGTGGCCTCAGCGTGTTTACGGCCACCACCACGATTAAGGCCGTCTTTTACCAGTCGCTCAACCGGCGGCTGAGGAGCTTTGCGCCATGATGAAGTCAGCGCGGACATCGATTAAGAACCCGGCGCGCAAACCACGCCCTAAGCCTGCGTCGAGCCCGGCGTGCAAATCGCCAGAGCCAGCCGACCCCACGGATTCCTTCGTGCCGTATCCGTTATTCCCGCCGATTGTGCTCCTAACCGACCACCTTGGCCTGGAGCGCCCAATCAATAATGATGTCCGCGCGCGGCTCGATACCCTAGACCCCGCACTGGAAGTATTTCAAACCTGGCGCTTCGGCATCGACTTTCTGGCCAAGCAGTGCCAACGGCCGGAGTTCACCCCTAGGCACTACAAGATGGTGTGTCCGGTGCTCGAGACGATGATGCATTGGAGCTGGTCTATTCGGCGCAAGCGGATCCAAGAATGGCAAGAAACGGATGCTAGGAAGTTCATGGACTTCGTCATGCGCCTACCGATGTTGTGGATCTCGAAGACTGGCGGGTCACGTTACCTGCTGAAGACCAAGACGGAATTCGCTGTTAAGCCAATTAATGGCAATTGGCGTCCGATAGTTAGAAAGCAGCTGGCGGACAATTCCGCGTCGACTTTCGCAGTCGGAACTGATCAGCACCGCACTATCTTCCTGCATGGTGGGAGGGATTTTTTCGACTACCTATGTGCCCTGCGGACTACAATCCCAATTAATCCGTTCGGTGCCCTAAAGCCTAGAGATTTCGAGGTTCGCCAAGGGATAACCCGGACGACTTTCACACCGGTACAACTGGCTGATCTGATGTCAATAGCCACGTCTTTGGCACAGAATGATAATCAGTGGCAGCCATGGCTCCTCGTCGCGGCCGTGGCCATCTACTCTGACGTTCCACTGCGTGCGCTAGGGTCAACATCGGCCCTTAAATTGAGATTTTCAAGCTTCAAAGCCGACGAGGCCAGCTCTCTAGAGGCAGGCTCAAGTCAGACTTCCCCAGCATGGTTTGAAAGCCCTCACTACCCTCGCCTACGCTATCCGCTGGCTTCTGAGTTCGCTGCCTATTTCCGCCGTTATGCCAAGTTCAGGCACAGCCAGAATTCGGATCTTTCCCCGCAAAGCTTGCTGCTGCCTTTGATGGATGGTAGTGCTGGTTACGCGAGCCATACAATGATCGATCTATTCAGCAGGTTCACGACCACCATTTTGACGCGACTGCAGCAAAGTCCGTTGTCTGCGAAGGCCCACTGGCGCGACTGCGGTCATCTTAAGGCTGGAGCCTCGATCACATTCCTTGAGTTGAGGGAATCGGCCAAAAAGACCGGGTGGGCCTCCAAAGCAGTGAGTATCGCTATGCCACATCATGATGAAGATGTTTGGCCGGACATTGGAATCCGAAAGCATATGCCGGCGTCCCAGTGGCTGCGTAAGCATGCAGGTGGGCCGTCGCTCTGACTGCGACCAAGCAACACCTGTGACATCACACGCAGGAACCCAGGCTGGGCACGGCCTGCGTCACGGCTGTTGTGAACCAAGCCCCGACTGAGTCGGGGTTTTGGCCCTGCGGGCTTCCATCCTCGTGCCTACGGCCAAAGGCCTGCGCGCTCCGCTCGCAACTGCCCTCCCCGGCATTGGCAGCTTCGGGCATCGCGTTTCGTTGGCGGCGACCGGATTAATAGCTCATGCGGCTATCAGCAAAATTTCCCGCGCCTCGGTCGCATGCTGGAGCAGCCCAGGATGTTTCACTTCAAGCTCAATGAGATCAGCTTGGTAGGTCAGAGATGGCGTCATCTGTGTTCCGTCCTGCAGGAAACGAGTCAGACCCGCGAATTGCTCATGAGTGTTCGTTGACGCAATACGGCGATCGTTGGACAGAGCCTTTACCCGTGAAGCGTTGAGGCTGGCGATGTCGGTGGCAAGCTCCGTCAGGCTTTGTCGGGCGTACTTGTGAGAATCCGCCTTCAACTGAACGTGGGACATCATCAAACCAAGGTTTACTAATCGGTTTTGCAGCAGTGAAACCTGGTCAAAAAATGCAACGTTGCTGGTAGCTATCCGCGAACATTTTCACTTCGATTCAACAGTACGGTATCGACCCCATCGAGCTCCTAAGCACATGGGAGCATGCCCAGCTTGAGAAGCTCTTGAACGCCATGTAATGGCCGTGCTACACAACCTCGGCTTTGTGGCAAAGGTTCTCAAAGTACCGGCTGTGCTCAGCGCAAGATTTTGCCTCAAGCGCTCCCGGCAACCGCACATTCAATGCCCTCTGCTCCTCCCGCGTACGCCCCCAAACGCCGCGCTCCGCCGGACGAGTAAGTAGCCTAAAAACGCTAGCCTGCGAGCAGTCGAGCGCAGCGCACAGTGACTGTGGAAAATCGTAATCTTCGATCATCCCAACGCACCTGGACGGCCTCAATGGAAGACCTCAGCAAACGCCTGGCATCAAAGAGTTACCAGCCTCAAGCCGAGGATCGGTATGCTTGGCTTAAGGCGGTAGAAGCGCTTGTCGGATCAGCCGAACACCACGACCGTTTGCAGAATGCCTATGACTGCCTCGTGGACTCGTCCGGGGATGCGAAGGATGCCGCGCTGTTGAAGCGAGCGACTGAGCTTGCAAGTGAGGTTGTGGCGCTAAGCCCCCCCGCTCCTGCCTGCTTGGTCTTGTATTCATGCGCCAATGCTTGGTCACACCTGCATGGCATCGAGCATCAAGACAAGCAGGCGACCATTGTTAACCACCCTGCTCTGCTCAACGAGTTGTATTTCCTACGTGCTTCCATCCAGCATGAGGGTTTCGCCGTTATCACTGCTCAGCAACGAGCCAAGATCCACTGCAATCTCGGCAATGCCCTCAGTGCTTGCGGGCGCTTTATCGAGGCATTCGCCGAGTGGCGAAAGGCACTGAGGGAGCAGCCCATACTCGGCATGGCACTTGGAAATTTAGGGATTGGACTGACACGTTATGGCGGATCACTTTACGACCTGGAGAACAGGTATTGGTTTTTTATCCATGCACGGCGGCATCTCGCATCCGCCATTGAGGGCGGTATCGGCCGGGATGGCGCGACCACCACTGACGCCATAGAAGCATTCAAGTGGTATCTGGGGAAGCTTGAACAGCATGTCGAGCTCGTTGGTGACGCTGAGCTGTACAAGCATGGTCTAGGGAAGTCCAAGGCGGAGCGTGAGTACCGTCAATGGTGCCTGAGTCACCAGCTTTTCCTGAATCCTATGAACGACCTGGGAGCCCTACCCGTCGCAAGTCGTGACACACTGAGGCTGCCCAACCATGACGCCCGGGTAGGCATCACTTACTCCGCCTTCTTCAATCAGATGAAGCAGGAGTATGCGTATGCGCGCCACTGCTTGTTCCAAGGCACGCATGCTCGCTCCGTCCACTATGCAGACAAGAAGGTCTCGCTCGCCTTCAACTGCGACTATGCCCTGTACTCGATGGGGCTGGAGCAGATCAAGACTGCGTACAGAAGCGCCTACTCATTGCTCGACAAGGTGGCCTACTTCATCAACGGCTATTGGCAGTTAGGGATTCCCGAACGAGCCGTCAGCTTTCGAACGCTCTGGTTTGAACCGCGAAAAAAAGGTGCTCCAGTGCGGGAATGGACAGTGCGGCATGAGTTCCTGTCGACCGACAACCTCCCGCTCCGCGCACTCTATTGGCTTTCCCAAGACATCTTCTCCGAGGTGCTCGAGAGCGTCGCACGACCTGATGCAAAGGCCCTGGATGAGTTGAGAAACCACCTTGAACACAAGCATGCCAAGGTCGTTGAGGCATTCCATTGGCGCGGCCCGGCATCGGAGTTCGACGCTGATCAATTAGCAGTCGTGATCGACCGAGAGGAACTCGCCGCCAAGTCTCTGCTGATCATGGGATTGGCCCGAGCTACGTTGGTTTATCTCTGCCTGGCCATGCACCATCAGGAATCACAATCCGGTTCGCAGGATGAGAACGATGACGAATACGAACGAATTGTGGTGGAGCTCCCTGTGTCCGAGTACCCGGATGATTTAAAGCTCTGATGGGGTAGCCACTGACCTTCTGCTCAAGGCCAGCGCGCCAAGTCCAGCTCTTTGATTCGAATACACATCGCCGAGTCCGAGACCCCAAACTGCTGGGCCAGCGACACCAGGTTGCGATTATTGAACCGGGTGCACCTCGCCAGGGCGAGCTCGCGCTCCCCTGAGTCCTTGGAGGCATACAGCAGGCGATCAGGGTTGATGGGGTCGAGGTGGAAGGCAATCGCATCGCTGAAACGCAATTGACCCTTACAGCAGAACATAAACTCGAACCGTTCTCTCAACAGCTTTTGGGGCATGAGGAAACAGGCCGCGAAGCGATCGGCCTCACGTTCCACAGGTGGCCGAGGTGTCTGCAAAGGACTGCCGTCAAAGGCCCGGTCACGGTGCATTACGGTCTCTTCGTGAAGCACGAGGTGGCCGATCTCATGAGCTCCAGTAAAGAGCTCCACTTTGTCACCAAACTCAATGGCCACCGCGATCTTGTTTGATTGACGATCAATCAACCCCGCGATGCGAGTGCCGGTGTTGTGCCGGTTGAACTGGGTGTCCCCAAGCGTGGGATGCACATGGTAATCGTAGCCACAGACCAAGGCAGCGATTCGAGGGCTGCGCATCATCATCGGCGGCATCTCTTGATCAGGCCAGAGGTACCGGCGATCACGGTATATCTGCATGAGCAGGTCTGTCGCTGCTTTCTCAATATGGGCTTCGTTCATGGCAAAACACCAGATATAGGCTCCCAAACACAATCTAGCCCAATATGTAGTGCTTTCAATATATTAAAAACCCAACATGTAGGTTTTGTCGATGAGCGGTAGATCGGCTCAAGGCGACCCTTTGGCAAGCGTTCCATTAACTGAACTCAAGACGTGACACGCCTTGGATGGCGCTTGGCCACCGGTGGTTGGTACTATTGCCGGCTGAACATATTTAGCCTGTATATTCATACAGTATCGTGGATATTCCCGGCCAGGATGGCGACGTTAGCTACTCACTGGCCGATCTTGCTTTCCCAAGATTGGAGTAGCTGTGAACGCCAAGCTCGATTTTGACGCAACAAAGCTCTACGAAGCCCTCAAGTACCAGATCCATGTCGCAATGGAGTACTGCCACACCCTTGAGAAGGACGATGTCCTTTGGATCGAGGTCTTCGGTGATGTCACCGTCGAAGGGCGTGACCAGATTGAGGTCAAGGAGTACAGCGACAGCCTCACCGACAGCCATGAAAACTTCTGGAACACCCTCAATAATTGGCTTAAGGCTGATTTCAACCACCGCCAGTACGCAAACCTGATTCTCTTGACTACTCAGGCCTATGGTGAGCGGGCGGCTATCAAGGATTGGGATCAGTGGAACGCTGATCAGCGCTTGGCTGCGCTTCAGGCCATTTTGAAGGATAGCGAGGCTCGCTTCGAGGCCGCTGCACTCAAAAAAGAAGCGGCCGCTGATCAAAGCGATGAAAGCGGGGCTAAGGTTTCCGGGCCCTCGAAAGCGTTGACCTTGCAGCGCAAGGTAATGGCGCAAGCCATGCGCGAATCCCTGATCGATGCGCTGCCGAAGGTCAAGATCATCACCGAGCAGCCTGACCTGGTCGGCTTGATCGCCAGGTACAAAAGAGCGCACCTCAAAAGTATCCATGAGCATCGCATGGACGACTTTCTGAATGACCTTTTTGGTTTCATGACCAGTGCGGTGAAGGTTACGGAGGGCTGGCGTTTCACCACGGCAGAGTTCGACAGGAAATTCACGGAGCTGACGGCGCGCTACATGAAAGGCTCGGTGAAGTTTCCTCGGGTCAACGCCGACGAAATCGAGCGTGATGCTGGGGCACTGAACGTGCGTGATCGTACCTATGCCAAAAAGCTGGATGAAATCGGCGGCGATGAGGACGTAATCCTTGAGGCTACCGTAGACTTGCTTCACGCCCACAAATACATCGTCGAGCTGATCAAGGACTGCACCACGTCACAAGATGACGTGGAAAGCTACAGCAAAAGCCATATGCGTACCCATAGCGCTAGCAGGTCAGCGCTCATGGCTGATATTGACGAAACCTGGTCGGAGGAAAAGACCAAGCGAGCATCCCTCAAATTTTACCATTCACGTTGCGGCATGGATGTCGTTGGCTTGGGTAGCTACGAAGATACGCCAGCAGAATTCCGTAATGGCATCTACCACATGCTCGCGGAAGAGGTTCCTGCAAGCCCGACGAAGGAATTTCACTGGAGGCTGTGGAAATGATTGGGGAAGAGGTCGAAAAAGTGCCTGAGAGAGTGGTCAAGAAGCCCATCGAACACCTGTTCACCCTTCAGCGCTCCCCCATCGCCCTGGCGCCGGTGATCCACAATTTCTTTGCCAATTCGTTGCCTCGAGAGCGTGACCTGCTGTTGAGCTACCTGGTACTGCCCATGGTGCTTTACCCGGCCATGCAGACAGCCCTGCTGGGCGTAAGGAAGACCAGTAACCTGCGTACACTCTGCAAGGATCAGTCGAGACTGGTTGGGCTCACCCACAACACCCAGCAATTCAAACCGCTCACCAATGCGGCCCTGCTGATCCTTCAGGCCGAACAATGCATCGAACTCACCGACGACTTGACTGTGAAGTC
The DNA here is from genome assembly GCF_017875935.1 of Pseudomonas sp. BP6. Lineage (NCBI taxonomy): Bacteria > Pseudomonadati > Pseudomonadota > Gammaproteobacteria > Pseudomonadales > Pseudomonadaceae > Pseudomonas > Pseudomonas sp. BP6. Next base: position 2,231,777 of record NZ_JAGINI010000001.1, on the reverse strand, counting down.
CATCAAGGATGTCAGGGCCTCGAATGCCAATCCCAAACACCTCGAAGCCGCACGGCGGCTTTCCATGGTCTGCGCAGAGGCAGACGTCGTCACCATCTACAGGACGTTAGGATTCAAGTCGCTATGAAATGCTTTCTGCGGTACATCGGCGTAGTTGACACCCAAGACAAGATTCACCAGGTGCGTTTGGAGCCTGGACTCAACGTCATCACTGGGAAATCGTCCACGGGGAAAAGCGCGATTCTGGAGATCTTCGACTATTGCCTTGGCAGCACCGAAGACACCATTCCGGTTGGTACGATCACCGAGCGGGCTGAGACGTTCTTCATCGCGTTGCAGTTCCCCAGCTATTTTGTCGTAGCGGCACGGAAGAAGAAATCCGATCGATGCTTCCTGCTTGAAGTGCAGGGATCTGATCCGGAGCGGCTGCTTAAGCTCATTGAGCAACCCAAGGCCTTCTTCGACCCCAAGCACTACATGCCCCTGGCCGACTTCAAAAAAAGCCTCGGTCGTTACTTTGCCATCACGCTTGAAAACGTCGATGAAGACCCGTACCTGAAAGCAGCAGGTCGCAACAAATCCGCGACCCCGTCAGTTCGCAGCTTCTCCTCCTTCATGCTTCAGCATCAGAACCTGGTAGCCAACAAACACGCCATTTTCTACCGTTTCGATCAGAAGGAGAAACGTGACCAGGCGATTAACCATTTCAAAGTCCTGATGGGGCTCGTCGATGAGGCCTATTTTGATCTGTATCGGGATCATGAGGTCGCCAAGTACGAGCTGAAGAAAATCCAGGCTCAAATTCCGAAGCAGGAGCAGCGAAAAGAAGCTGCTATCGCTCGATACAACCGTTTTTTGACTGAGTTCAAGTCGCTGGCGGGCATCCCTCTGATTGATGCCACGGCTGAAGAGATCTACAGCAAACCCGCCACCATGCTGAAGATGATTTCTGGCCGGGCTGTCAAAATCGATGTGCTCTCAGACCAGGTCGAAACACGCCGGACTGAGCTCCATGCGCAACGAATCGTTCAGCTCATCGATAAGCGGCAGCTGCAGGGGCAGATGAGGCTGGTCAACGAGTCCCTGTCCTCTGCGACACAGTTCAGCCTGAGCATGACGGCTGAATCGTTGCCTGACTCCATCGAGCTGTCCGAAGCCCACTGCCCCCTTTGTGAGGCCCCCACAAGCACCCCTGCCATGGAGGCCAACAAGCTTGTAAGCGCTATCGATTGGTTGAATGACGAGCTCAAGCTGTCTGCCTATGCCAGGGAAAGTTTTGCAGCCGAGCGCCGAACCATCCAGGAGTCGCTCGACAAGGTGAACGCTGAGTTGCGCCGTATCCAGGCCGACATCCAGCCTCTTGATGAAGAAATTGCCAAGCTCAAGACGTCCAAGTCGATCGATGAACAGGCCATGAAGGCTAAGCTGCGTCTTGAAATCGCCATTCAAGAGCAGGTGGACAAGCCGGAGTCAGAGCTCCTCGCCCTGGAAAAAACTTTGCGCGCTGAAGTCGAACGTCTGGCGGGCGAGTTGGCGAAATACAATATCAAGGACAGGCTGAAAACCCTGAGCAATGATATTGATGCCAAGATGTGCGAGATTGGCAGCGAATTCGACTTCGAGGAAACCTACAAGCCATCGAAGCTCCGTTTTGACGTCGAATCATTCGACCTCTGGTACCAGCAGAACCCCAGCACCAGGGTGTATCTTCGCTCCATGGGCAGTGGTGCAAACTGGCTCTACTCGCACCTGGCGTTGTTCATGTCGCTCCACTACCAATTCGCAGCGCTTTCGGACAAAGGATGCAAGATTCCTCCGATCCTGTTCCTTGACCAGCCTACTCAAGTCTATTTCCCCGCGTCTCTGGACGACGCAGAAACCTTTGACGCCAAGGAGCTGGCAAAACAGGCCAAGCGTGAAGAGGCAGTTGATGCGGACATGGCTGCGGTGACCAACATGTTCACCCAACTGGCTAAATTCTGTGATGAAACTGGCGAGCAAACCGGGGTCACCCCACAGATCATCGTCTCCGATCACGCAGACCGCCTGTCTCTCGGTGACGATTACAAATTCTCGGACTATGTCCGTGCTACGTGGAGAACGCGCGGCTTCATCGCTGATGCGTAATTTTGAGGTCGGTAGCTTGTAAGCTACCGACCGTCCGCTCTGTAAGGCTTGGGCTCCTTTGAGATGCAAGTGCTTGGCTTGCTCAAGGCTCAGCGTCGAACTGCTGCTGGAGAGCTCCAAAATCCATTACGGCAGCCCCCCTGTTAGCTGCCAGGTGGTGAACGTGCAGCCAATTACCTTTGTGAAAGATCGCCCGAAAATCACAATTTTGAGGCGCGTTGATAGTCGAGGGCAGCTTCGAGCGACCAATGACAAGGACAATAAAGCTGGTAAGAATGATCGCCTGGACTCGAGCATCACCCAGCACCCGCTCACACAAGAATTGGATGTCCTTGATGGTTTGACTCTCGTCGTAAGCCAAAACGTAGACAGGCAACTGTTGCGCTTGCGCCCTTTGCTCGGCCTCGCCTAGTGAAAGCGCGAAGTGATCGCGCAGAGAGAAGTAACCACTGAAGTCCACTGAAAATTCAGATGAGTCGTTCGCTAGAACTCTTCTGATGTCCGGCAGAACCGACCGGTTGATGAATTCTGCTTTCGCTTCTTCGGCCAAGGGGCTATTAGTAGGCGCGCGGAATACTTCGCCCTTCACCGTATGCCAGACGAATTCACTGCCTACAATTTCTACCCAAACATGAGTACACGCAGCATAGTTCCCGTACAGATCCCAGCGGACGCTGATGTGGCCAGGGCTTACACCGCCACTTAAATCGACCTGCTGGGCTAGCAGGTTCCCAGATGTCGTCTGTTTCACGGTTCCGTAACAGTCCATCGCCCAACCCAGTGCCATACGCAACTGTGCGGATACAACGCCGCGACTTTGAAAAATAGGGTTGTAAAGGGTTTCCTGTAAGCCAGGTAGGTCATCGACGGGGCCTGGGTTTGCAATGCGTTGCCGAATTTTCAGCAGCGCCCGTTTCACCTCCTCGACTGACTGGAACCGCGCTGCTGTTTCGAATTGAAAAGCTCTGTCAAAGAAGGAAAGAACGCCACTCTTTTCAGCGTCGCTCATCCTTGATCTGATCCTATCCCTCTGGTGAGGAAGGTTGCCGTCCCCGTCTCTGGGAAGTACTGGATTGATCCCTGTGATCAGGTAAAGAAAAATGCCCGAAACCATCGTTAGATCTGCGGTCGGACAGCGTTTTTTTCGACTGCCAGGGGAAAATTCCGGGAGCCACAGGAAGCGATTACCCAACTGAGAACCATCGCTCGTCAAAGCTTTGCTAAGTATGTTCAGTCGGTGGAACGATATGCCAAAATCCACTAATACGGGGTGAGCCACGTCACCTCCACGCATGATGATGTTTTCGGGCTTGATGTCTCGATGCAGGATACCCGCCTCATGGGCTTGAGCCACCGTGCCGAGAAGGTGCAGGGTAATATCAACTGCTTCGGTGAGGCTTACTTTCTTAGTCTTGTCCCGCCATCGCCTTAGTGTCGGCCCCTCGACAAACTCAGTTGCGATGTACAGCTGGACAGATTTATCTCCATGCTGATGGGCATTCGACTCTATAAGCTGTGGGACGTCCAAGCCTACCAGGCTCTCGTATGCGCAAGCTTCTATGTAACCTCTGGCGCGTCGTTCACTATCGTCGCTGTCCATCTCTTTGATAAACGCAACCTTACCGTCCGAGCGCCGAGTGGCTCGGTATCCAGTGCCTTGCCCACCCTTCCCAACCGGCTTCCCTTGGATATCCCAACGCTCATCGAACGAACTTGCGTCGACCCACACATTTGGACGTTGTTCAGCCATGATTCCCTTCAGTTTCGTTGACGTATGGGCCACATTGTACCTGACACTTCATTTTGAGGGCTTACTAGGTCTCACCCTCAAGGTTCACACAGCTAGTCCATTTCAGCGATGCGTCTGCAGCAAAAGGTCTATGCGCCAGTAGGGTGTTGGCGGGGTAAGTCCATGAGAGGTGTCTCCGAAGCATCAATCTCTCGATTGGCGTTGGCAGATTCGATTTCTTCCAGTACCTCATCCATCGTGCCGACATTGTCTTCATCGATGGTGTGAAGAATCATGCTGCCGGCCACGTACTCGATACTCAATGGATCGCTCGCCTTTGGGCCGCTTACCCGGTATCCGGTTGCAAAGCGCACCGTGGATGAGGTTGGCTTGACGGCGGCATGCGAGAACAACACAAGGTTCCGTCCCTCCGCGCGTTGAGCAGAGCGAAAGATGACGCCGTCAAAGCGTGGCGTGCACTTGAGGGCCAAGTATTCGGCAACAGCCTGGGTGATCAGGTAGTTTCGTTTTTCTTCCTCATCGACTGGAATTCTGATTCCCTCGTGAATCTTGCGAAGAAAGCCTTGGCGATCAACGTGCTTGAAGTACTCTGGGTCGAAGAAGCTTGGAACCGGCCCTAGATTAGCGCCTTCGAAGCGTTCGAAGTCGAGTACTCGAACAGCGCGGGTGAGCTGGAATCGCCCACTGATGAAGCTGTCCTGTGGATGCGGGCGCAGTTCTGCGATGCATGTCTGACGATCGAATGCACCGTAGAACGCCGGGATTCCAGCAGGGTTCATTCTGCCCTCGCCCGATACCTCTTTAGGTGGTGAACCTAATTCAGTGTTGGGGTTGTCACGAATCTTCTCGACTTTTTCAGCACTACTGCGTCGCGCGCGGTAGATTGCGGGGCAATCATCCGGCGTTAGGATTTGCACGACCTGGTCAGCCTCGGCTGACTCTGCGTACTGGTCTAGGTCGTCGAACAGCCAGCTGAGAAGCTGCCTGGCATCGTCGTTGAAGAATCGACTGCTGTGGCGCATGGCCTCCTGAATGTCGCACCACCGATCAAGCGCACTGCGAACCCCAGCAGGACGGATGCTGTAGCGGATGGTGGTGGAAAAAACGGGCATTGCTCCGCCCTCCTCACTCAGTCCACCACAAACTGCCTGAACGATAGGTGCCCCAGGGGGACAAGCGAAGACTTCGGCGACCCAATATTTCAATGGCTCGCCGGGTGATTCCAGTCTTGAACCGTCGGAGCCCCAATAGCGATGATTCCGCGCCTCCCAGATGTATGGATCGAGAACGGCACGCGCTCGCGCAGTGATCTCGACGAGTGCGACGCTTTGGGCCATATCACCACAGAGGCTACAGTGGTGGAGAGCCCCGTTTTCAGTGACCCATCTACTGAGAAAAGTGTCGTGTACGCACTTAAAGCACACCGCGCTCGATAACGTCATTGAAATCAGATCCACTCAATCAGTTGTTTTGAATCGTCGATGATAGGGCGCTCGTTGCCCGTGGGATTGAACAGGTTTCCGATCTTTGAAGGCGCGCTCAAGTCCTTCACGGCAGTTGGAAGCCCAAATCGACCAGGGTTGGACGCTCTCGAGGTTTCAGTGTTTTGACTGCCCAAATGAGCATGTGCCGAGGTCTTGAGCTCGCGACGTAGGCAAAACGGGCGGCCTCAGACTCACGGTTCTGTAGCCAGTCGGCCCAGTGTGATTCACCTTTGCCGCGTTTACGAGAGGACACAACCACAGTGACATCGTGAGTCTCACCTTTGACTTGGTGAATCGTCTCGAAACGCAATGTCTCCGATTCGCCATCCTGGATATCCTGACTCAAGAGACGGATCGACACTGGCTTATCACCTTGACCACGCTTGGTGACGAGGTTGAGTCCTCTCAATTCCTGCAATTCATTAAGAATTTCATCGGGCACGAACGCCTGGTCAGGGAGTTGTCGCAGTGCGAGTTTTGCGCAGCGTACCCACGCTGACCAATTTTGATCGGAGTTGCCGGCGCCGCTGGCAACCATGAACCTCAGGCTTTGGTGGATGAATTTACGCCAGGCCAGTTTCGACTCCATTGAGGTTGGGCAATAGGGCCCCGTCTTGGTGACCTCCAGCTTTAGCTTCTCTGCCAGCCACTGGGCGAATGTCCTGAGACTCACTTTGAGATCGCTCAGACTTCCTGAGCTGGCGCCAATGCAGGCGACTGCAAGCAGCTCAATGCCTTCAAAGGTCTTCCCGTTGCGCAGGCGCTGAAGGGTTGCATGCCCTCGGGCAACCAGTACCACCTCATTGTATGCAGCTGTCAGGTTTCGGATCGTAGGCAGCAGCTCGGATGGACAACTTTCGTACTCGAGAATTTTGGGCTGGATGGATGCGATTTCAGGATTCCCCGAAACCTTCCCGGTACCGACGATGTTACTGCAGAGGTCGACTATGGCCTGGCCGCTGCGCCAATTGGTGGTCAGTTCGTACTGCTTGAACTGCAGTACGCCCATGAGCTTGTTGACGTTGGCCGGGTTCGATTTGCGGAACCCATAAATCGATTGGTTCAGGTCACCGACGAAGTGAAACTTGATCCCAAAGCCGCTGAGTTTGCTCACTATTTGCAGTTGTTCAGCGGAGAGATCCTGGCACTCATCCACGATCACAACGGGAAACCGACGGGCAACTCGGGAGAAGTAGTGGTCAAACTGGTGGTCTTTGAAGGCCATAAGCGCCAGCATATCGATGTCACCATGGGTAGCGTAGCCACCGAGCCAGAACCGCCTCTTCGTGGCTACGAGATCCCGATGCATATTGTCAGTAACCCCCACGGCGTTGAGCTGATGATCGAGCGCTCGATCGCCGGTCGAAAACTTGAAGCGCCCCGCCTCCAAGTCATAGTTGTACCGACAGGCTGAGATGCGGCGACCACAAATCCGTTGCTGGGTCTGGAAGATATTCGCTTCCTTCTCAAGGATACGGATACGGAAATCGCCACCCTTGCCTGGATAGCCCGTCAGCTCGCTGGCGATGCTGGCCACCAACCTATTGAGAACAAAGCTGTCGAAGGTAGAGATACTGTGGGGTAAGCCGATAGGCCCGCCCAAGTACTTGTGCACCCTACTCCGGAGCTCGTCGGTCGCACTGTTAGAAAACGTGAGAACAGCGATGCCGGAGGGGGAGCCAGACCACGTTTGAATGGTTTGCGACACCAGGGCGGCCACCACCTCGGTCTTGCCACTACCTGGGCATGCTTTCAGGTAGCTGTGCTGATCAAGCGGCGCCGCGATGTATTCCAACTGCTCCTTGGTGAAGTTCATCGCCCGGTATCCTTCGGCCTCGAGCCTTCAGGCCTGACCCGGGTCATTCGGCTTGTTCCTCGATCCCACAAGCCCAGAGGACGGCTAAGCGGATGTATTCCGGCACGATAAAGTCATCCCTCACGTTCGCCAGCGCGTCTGCAAACGCCTGCGCATAGAACCCCTTGCCAATTTCTTTGGTTTCGATTCGATCAAGCATGTCATTCGCGTACGGCGCCCTCTCCGCTGAGCTCATGGTCGAGTAGTCCAGTCCAGCCCGCCTTGTCAGCTCCCTCACCACTCCCCCACCTTGCACAGGCCAGAGACTGGCCGCAGCTGTCGACATCAATCTGAGGTTGTTACCCTCCATCGCGATGTCGTACTCAAAGGTCTTGTACTTACCCGCAAACAATCTGCCGAACTGCGATTGACTGATCGGCGCTATCAACGCCAAGGCCGGATTGTCCCCTACCTGGAGGTCTTCATCATGAGGAAGGAACGGAACAGGAGCTTCTTTACCGTCCTCCCCCGCAACCGACCGGATAGATTTCGGAGGGTCATTGTCGGTAAGCCCTGCACACCTGATCGGGACATTCTCGCCCGGCTGGTCACCTGTGACATCGCAAAACAGCTGCATGAAATGATTGAAGTAGATGCCGCCGAGGTTGATCACGGAGACGCCGTAATCGTCCAGGCAGTTCTTCCCCTCGCCGTAGGAGCGCAGGACAATACGCGCCAGCTCTGGCAGCACCATGGCCTCAGCGATTCCTTCCACGAGCAGTGCCCCTTTGGAGAAAAGGAGGTTGGATTTTGTGACGTCCAACCAGCGATCCACAAAGCGGCGACTGTTTTCAGGAAGGCCGCACGCGCTGAGCGGTATTGCTACTGGCCTTGCGTCATTTGAAATGTGGATGAGGTGATCCAGGGAGACGGCGGCAGAGATGACCGTTGAGTGCGTGGTGATGATGACCTGGATGCCACGTTCTTCAGCCACCGTCTTCAAATGTCGAAGCAGGCGCAATTGCAGCTGAGGATGAAGATGCGCCTCTGGCTCCTCGATCAACAGGAGCCGCAGATAGGTCTCTTCGCCTCGATCCTCCTCTTCCTCTAGGATCAGTTCAGCCAGGATCGATGCGATGTACAGGAGGTTGTTGTAGCCAAGGCTGTTCTCCTCCAGCGATCGGAACTGGGTCGTGTCAGCCTCGCTGAGATTAGGGAAGTACAGAAGCCGCAATCCCTCCACGATCCGGGAGAAGCTGACCTCGGAGAACTGAATCATGGTGCCCTGAGAGAGATTGAGCCCCAGCGCTGCCTTCAGGTTGTCTCCGATTCGCTGATTGGCTTGTTTGATCGCAAATTCGTCGCTCTGAGAAAGCTCGCGGTTGAAGTTCCCGACATGCTCTTCCAGTGGGTGGAGTGTCTGTGCCTTCCTGGCCTCAGCGAGCTCTTTGCGGCAGAGGGCCTTCATTAGTCGGGCAAGGCGGGATTGGCGTCCTTCGCGAAGTTTGTTCTCGGCGTCACGCAGCGGAGGCAGGTAGATGCAATGGATGTAGTCCAGCGTCTCGGACTCAAACGGTTTGGCATGCTCGTGACCCGCGTAGGTGTGGTGCCTGAAGCGCCCGCGAGACTCTTGATTGCGGGCCTCAAAAGTCAGCTTGGCCTCGTCGTGATTTCCACACCAGGATTCGAACGCAATGGCGTCCTGATCATCCAGACCTGAAAACGTCGCCTGAATCTGGATGCTTTCAGCAGCGACCGCGCCCGGCTCAAAACCCCGGTAAAAATCGCGCTCACTAATGATTCGCTTGCCTGACTCCGAGTCGTTGAAGAGCTGGCGCACTGCACTGACCACGCCAGTCTTGCCGGCCCCATTCTCTCCCACGAGCACGTTCAGCCCGTCTCGAAATTCGATGGTGAACGGCTCACCAAAGCATTTGAATCCAGTGACATCCAATTGCCGTAGATACATGCGAATCCCTTCTAGTGGCAGGTTACCAACGAAAATGACGTGACGGCCGGGCGTATCTGGCCTGCAGGTTCACGCAAACTGATCGTGTGATAGTGGCATTACGGCATAGCCCGAGCAATCTCAGCACCCAGGCTTGGCTTGCGAGGATGGTGGGTACCGACCATGAGCGCGACCCAACGCGGCGAGAAGGCCTACGGCGTGGACACAAGTGCTCGGGCCGGAGCATCGCTCACGGCCCTACTTACTGCAGGCACTACTCACGAAGCTTTCTATCAATCCAAACCTTCAAATCATTGTTGTCGACCTTGCCCAGCCAATAGCGGTCACGTGCGACACGCTTCAAGGCATCGCGTGTGAGAAAGCTTGTGGTAACGATAATGCCTTTATTGGCTTTCTCTTCGTTTCGGACATCAGCCAGCTCTCTGATCGTGGAAAGTCCGACTTTCCTAGTTATGTTATTTTTTTTGGCCTGCCACAAAGCTTTGAACATGCCCGTTTCTCCCAGATCCTTCGTCGCGACGACATCCATGCCTCCATCCTTGGTTCCGCGCATGAGCTCTATTTCATAACCATCAGACGCCAAAAGCTCAGATATAAGAATCTCAAATTCGCGCCAATCTAGTTGATCAAGGGTTTGGATTCTTTTTTGCAATTTGGACAGAATGGTCAGGCTCGGAGAATACTCCGCAAGGAGAATTTGTGTGCTTGGAAGAATTAGTGTTTCAGGCTCAAAAATGAATTCCCTGCCGAAACTGTGCGAAGGGCCCAGGTGTTTCCAGCTACTGGGGTAGGTGCCCGGCGTATCCGATATGAGTAATATTTGATTCGTAGCGTTCAGACCTAAGATCTCTTCGCTTATTTCGAAAATGCAGGACTCGTTAAATCCGTGTCTTTCGACGATCAACAGAAGCTCGCCGGATGAAGCTTGTTTGAGGAGTGAATCATGGGTTTCGCGCTGCTCCAATGATTTGAATGTTAGAGCTACGCTATTGCTGGACTCGCTGAACAAAGTTGGTGACTGTTGATCAACGATAATAGGAGAATTGGGAAAATGACTTTTGGCCCATAGGTCGGCAGTGAATCTATAGCCTGAAAGGAAGGCTATATTTTTTGTATTTCCGCTCTTCATTTTTTCGGCAGCCGCGTGCAGGCATGCTACCGTTTTTCCTTGGCCGGGGCCTGCAATTAGGGTGTTGCGGGGACTGGTAGAAGAGGAGAATTCGGCAACAAAATTGCACTGCCACTCGTTTAATAAGTCCCGGTCTATCACGTAGTCACTCCTTTGAAAGTGCTTCTGTCGATAGGGAATGCCATTCTCTCGAGCGCGGCGCTTCCCCGATCTTTACAAATATTTGGGCTGCAATCTATCAGGATTACAGAGCTCAAATCCCCAAATCAACCGCTATCAGTGCATCTTGGAGCATTGCGTTGACCACACCTTTTTCCATCAGGCGGCGGAGCAGCTCATTTCGAAGATGGAAGCGCAGGCGTTCCCGGATCATGAGATATCCGGTCGTCGACGGATTGAAATGTTCGCGATCAATGACCACCCTTAGCGCCTTGAACGCAGCGACCCCTATTACCTTCTCGTAGTTCGTGCATGCACATCTCGTTTAACCTTAACCACAATGACAGGGAAGCACTGCTTCGCCACTGCAAGGAGTTCGTGCCGGCAAGTGGCGATGCCAGGGAGGACGCACGCTTGGCAGATGCGCTCGAGGCGCTGGCCGAGGCCCTGATGGCTGACGAGGAGGCTGCGACTGCCCAAGGGGTGTGCTAGAAATTCGCAAAGTCACAGGGTGGGCCCTGGGTGACCACCCTCACCCGCCCGTCTCGCTCGAATGATCTGCTGACTCTGATGCATCCACTGCCTGCTCTAGGGCTTGCCGGAGAGTGGCGTTCTCAGCTTCCACTGCCCCTATCTGTTGCTGCAGCGCGGTGACAGCGGTGCTGCTTGCCATTAGGGCTTGGCGCAATGCCTCAGTGTCCTGCTTCTGATCAAGTAGTTGTTCCTTGAGCGCTTCCTGAACACCTTCCGCTCGCGCCAGCGCCACCTGGATAAACTGAGCATCGGAGGTCATGCGTTGAACAGTGTCCGCCAGGTCGGCGGACTTCCTGGCATGCTGCCTAGCCTCACCCAGCAGGCGCTCGTTATCTCGATTGAGCCGAGTTGACTCATCCTGCTTGACCGAGACTGTCTCCTGCAGCTTGCGCTGTTCAACCTGCTGCTGGTGAAGCTGTGCCTCGTGGCGACGCAGCTCCTGATCGCGCTGCTCCTTCACCGACTCACGGTAATGCTCCAGAGCGTTGCGGTTATGAAGCAGTTTTTCTTCGATGGATTGGATCTGGGCGTCCCGCTCGCCTAGGCGAACCTTAAGGTCTGCGCATTGCTGGGATATGCCGGCGTTGCGTGTGAGCTCAGCTTGCAGCGAAGCATGAGTGGTCTTGAGCTCCTTAGCTTGGATCGCCAGTGCGGACGCCTGCGCCTCATGACGGCGCTGAAGTTCTGCAAGCTCGTTCTCAAGGGTTTCTGTGCGGGCGGTCAACTGTTTGCGCTCATGCTCGAACTCTGCCCGTGCCTCAAGAAAGACCTGATTACCCTCCTCCTGCACCTGATCCAACAAGTTCTCGACCACCCCGCGCAGTGCACCGCTCATGCGATCACGCGTGGTTGCATCTGGCCCGGGCGTTTCCAGCTGTTTCAGATAACGAGCAATCGTGGTTTTAGAGCCTGTATTTCCCATCTCGACCCGCACCGCATCAATGCTGGGGTACACCCCACGCATCAGCAGGCTGTTCCGCGCTTTCTGCACCACCGCCAGGTTAACGCCGCCCCGGGCCATACGCCCTCCGTACTATTTCGTGTCATGTCACATGTCATGAAATTACATGATACGAAAATACTTGAACGTGCAGCTAAAAAGCCGACAACTGGTATGAAGTAATACAGAATTATGGCTTCCCAGTTCGGTAAGATCGGTTGTTTGTACACCCAGGCAGTACGAATGCCAAATTCCCCCGATCTGGAGGTCATCCCATGGACAAAGCCGATCTGTACCTGAAGGCTGGCACCCGGGAGAACACTCGGAAAAGCTACCGAGCAGCCATTGAGCACTTCGAGATGGACTGGGGTGGCTACCTCCCTACCACGTGTGATGGCATCGTCCGCTACCTGGCCAACTACGCCGGGCATCACTCGATCAATACACTCAAGCAGCGGCTCGCGGCGCTATCCCAATGGCACATCACTCAGGGCTTTCCAGATCCAACGAAGACGCCAGACGTGCGACGGGTGCTCAAAGGTATTCGAGCTGTTCATCCTGCCAAGACAAAGCAAGCTGCCCCTCTTCAATTGAGCCAGCTTCAGCAAGTTGTGGGCTGGTTAGAGACCGAAGCAAATGGCGCTCACCATCGAGGTGATCACAAGTGTGAGGTTCGGCACAGAAGATCAATCGCCCTGGTCTTGATTGGATTCTGGCGTGGCTTCCGAGGCGACGAGCTCGCTCGTCTGGAGATCGAGCACACCCAGGCGGCGTCTGGTGAAGGTATTTCGTTTTTTCTTCCGTACACCAAGGGCGATCGCGAGCATCAGGGTGCGACCTACCACACACCGGCGCTAAAGATGCTCTGCCCTGTGGAGGCCTACATGAATTGGATCACAGTTGCTGGCCTGGCCAGCGGGCCGGTGTTCAGGGGGATTGATCGCTGGGGCAATCTTTCAACAGAGAGAATCAATCCTCACAGCCTGATTCCGATGTTGCGCAGAATCCTTGCAGAGGCGGGTTTGCCTGCTGCCATGTACAGCAGCCATTCGCTTCGGAGAGGCTTCGCAACATGGGCATCGGCGAATGGGTGGGACATCAAAGCGCTGATGAGCTACGTGGGGTGGAAGGATATGCAATCGGCGTTGCGCTACATCGACGCAAGCGCTTCCTTTGCGGGACTGGCTGTGGGGAAACGGGGATCTGAGCTGCAAATTGGCCGGTAGGATTGCTGCCAATTCGAAAACCAGAAGCACATCCCACCCTGATAGAGTTTGAGCCCGTTCAGACAGGTTCCGCGATAAGTGTGTGAAGGGCATCACTGCTGACAAGGTGCGCAATGAGCAGCACCTTACTGAATCCATGGCTGTCGCTACCGCACGGATTCCGACGCTTGGCTATGCGCAGGTCATGCAGGCTAACAGCGCTGATTCCGCACCAGTTGTCAGCGTCCGGAAAAATCCCTTCAGACTGCGTCATTTGATGTCGGACTCGCCCAAGGTTGGTCTATGACTCTGCGCTGTCTGCCGCTACTCTACGCACCTCAAAATCAGGGCGCGACCATGGCAGATCGAAAGCACATTCCACAGGAAACCAAGCTCCGGCTTTTCTCAGAGGCCGCAGGCCATTGCCAGCACCCGGACTGCCTACAACCCCTATTCCCCGCTGAAATGGGGGGTGACAAGCATATCGCTGAGATGGCCCACGTGATTCCCCATGGTGAAAAAGGGCCACGTCACGAGGAGCGCCCTGATGGCGAATTCGAAGCCGATTCTTTCGAGAACCTCCTGCTCCTGTGCCCGACCTGCCATACGAAGATCGACAAGAACTCCCCTTCGTACAATCGAACCACGCTGTTGATGTGGAAGAGCAACCACCTAGCGGCACTGGCCCATAAGCAAGGCGTATGCGCCTACGAGGAGCGCCCGCAGGTTAGAGACGCCATTACCGCAGCCATGGCGGAGAACAAGGCGATCTGGAAAAGGCTCGCGCCTTGCGAAGGTACAGATTTTGAGTACGACCCTGAGTCAGAATCCGCGAAAACCTGGTCGCACAGGATGCGTAATGTCATCCTGCCCAATCACCTCCGTATCCAACGCATCATCATGGCGAACCAGCAGCACATGAGCGAGGCCGAGCACGAGGCCTTTGCCCAGTACAAGGAGCATGTCCGAGGGCTGGTCGAACGACACGTCTGTGGTGTCTCCGGCCGTGCTATTCGCTATCCAGTACAGCTAGACGGAATCTTTGCATGAAGTGGCAAGTGAAATATGCGTTGGAGAATGCCCGGCGTGAAAGCGGAGTCATCTCGGTAGAACACGCTGGGGGCGATGCTATTCGCATCTCGGTTCGTGAGCAGCCTGACGTTTTGGCTGTCATCAGTGACGCCTACAAAATGGACGCCGAGTTGGCTGCTCGATACTACGAGCAATGCCCAGAAATGGATTTCCTCTGCGGCTATCGCAAAGAGTGCTTATGGGATGGTAGTGCGATCGCCTTCCTAGAAGACAAGACCGTAGGATGGGGAAACTACGGATCACTTGGGACAGCAATTCCAAAAGGCTCGGCGAGGAAGGCGTCCCATAAAAACTACATGTTCCCTTACCGCTTGATTCTGCAGCTAGGTTACGTTTCGAATGTCCGCCGTGAGTTCGATCGTGTATTCTCTCTGACCCTTTCGCGGGGCCGCTCACTCAGGGTAGGTATGATCTGGGAGTATGAGCCGACAGCTGATGCTGTTCGCAGCCTCTGGGACAGTTGTGGTGCTGTGGACGTTGCGTGGAATACCAACCCCAATGGATCGCCCGCTCCAAGCGCCATTGAGGCAGGGCGGCAGCTGGGATGTAAGGTATTGAAATGGGACGAGCTGAGACCTATTTTGCTGAAGGGCTGATGACAGCTGCGGAAGTGGCAGGCTTTCTCCTCAAAACCTGCCCGACAATGCAGTACTACAAGGCCTTCATGTTTGGCTCATCGCTCCGCGGCGTCGGCAGCGATTACGACATCTTGGTAGTGGGCCCTTCTGGCGCGCTATTGGTTCGACTGAAAAGCGAGTTGAGAGCCGCTGGCGCTGAGCTCCCGCTCGACATCTTGTACATGGTGCCGGAGGAGGCTGAAGACACAGCGTTCGTCGCTCGGAAAGGGTGTATTCCACTCTCACAGCTGGCTCGCTCACTGTGCGACATTCAGAAGCGAATTTGAGGGCCCTGTGGCCCTCGTTTGATTGGGTCGGACGCAAGAACTGCCTGACCTCACATGCCAACACCCGCTATTGTGTTGAGCCCATATTCAGTTGGTACCGGGTAGGCGTCTTCTTCTCGAAGCAAGTCTTCGTTGCCTCCCTCATCGTCAGCCTGATGCGCAATGCCACGCATACAACATCAAGTGCACTGAGGGGCCTGCTGTTCGATCCAGTGCTGATCAACTACTCAGGGTTTGCGAGCAGATTACCTGGATGCAATCGCAGCACACTCCTCTGACCCAGTGTCGGTGGCAGTCCAGAAAGCATTGGGAGAACTGAAGGTGTATCTGGATGGCCTTGGAGACGAGCACATCCGCGAGATGCAGCCTTCGGAACGTGAGCGCCAACTAGAGCATTATCGAAGAAATGAGGAAATGCAAAATCAGATAGTTGAGGCTCGCAAGTCTTCGATTTTGGCGAATCTGGCCAGTGAAAAAATCCTGCTTTACGGGACTGGTATGGCCAGCTGGATACCGGAGTTTCCGCTTGTACAGGACATTGCCGAAGGTGAGGTGGATCAGAATCCTTTCCGAACCTTACTCGCCGTTCACGAGAGGCCATTCAATCCTTAGCCCCTCGACGATCCATTACCAGCCATTCACACGAGACCATTGGGCCACTTCACCGTTTGGTTGCAGCGCCCCATAGGCCGGGTACTGGGCACCAGTTGCGCAAGCATGATTAGGAAGGACGCGCAGCTGAGTGCCGATTGGATACAGCTTCTCTACGTCTACAGTCATACCCTCTTCAAAGGATGCCACTCCGTGCTCTTGGTTGGCAGAGCGCAACAGCAGGCCGTCAATGAGGGTTCCGTTCGAATCACATACCAAGCCGTACCCGAAGTCGCATTGCTGAGCTTGAGTACCTCGGTCACGACTCATGGCCATCCAACCCGAGTCCGTGATAATCCACCCTTTATCGGGTTTGTGACCAATCACAGTGGTGAGGACAGACAAAGCCAAGTCATCCAGAGCACACACACCTACGTTGTGCATCACCAGGTCAAAGAAAACGTACACCCCGGCGCGCAGTTCGGTAACGCCTTCCAGGTGAACAGCAGAGAGCGCTGTCGGGGTCGACCCCACACTGACTTCGGGGCAAGGAATGCCAGCAGCCCGAATAGCCTCGGCTGCCTTGACGCACTCGGAGCGTTCGAGCTCAGCGATTTCCTGAAGAGCTTCCAATGTGTTGAGCTTGTAGCTTTCGCCAGCATGAGTCATCACGCCTTTGAGTACAGCGCCCCCCTCATGGATCACCTTCGCAATGTCAACCAGCAGTGGATCATCACTGCGGACTCCAGAGCGGTGATGATCGCTATCAATCTCGATGAACACTTCGAAACGTTCATCGTGGGCACGTCCAAACTCAACTATGGCCCGAGCGCCGGCAACGCTGTCAGTCACGATGATCAAAGCACACCCCGCTCGGCGCAGATCCAACGCGTGAGCAAGCTTGTTAGGCGCCATGGCGACAGCATACAGAATGTCGGTGACCCCTTGAGCGAAGAAAGCTTGGGCTTCCTTGAGGGTAGAGACGGTAACGCCCTGAGCTCCTGCCTGGATCTGCGCCTCCACCACTTGAGCACATTTAGTGGTTTTCACGTGAGGTCGCAACCTGACACCAAGGCTGTCAGCCCGGTGCTGCATGCGTTGAATGTTTCTGTTCATGCGAGCGACGTCGACGACTGCTACCGGTGTGTCCAAGGTGTGAATAGAGGTGGTCATGGCGAATCTCTGATGTGGTTTTGTCGTTGCAACTCTAGCCGTATGGATATATTTTTGGTTAACGGTAGATTAATCAAAGGTTAAGCAATTCTTAATGATAACGTTCGCCGACCTTGAGCTCGTCACCGCAATTTCTGCCTCTGGCTCACTGAGTGAAGCGGCTCGAAAATTGCGGGTCACAACTGCAGCCCTCTCGATGCGGCTGCGTAAGCTGGAGGTCGCGTTGGGCCTCAAACTCGCCAGCAGAGACTCCAGACGATTGTCCCTAACGGAAGATGGCGAGCGCCTAGCGGAAGAAGGCAAACGCCTGCTGCAATCATTGGAAGAGCTTTCTGAATCCATGATCGGGGATGACCAGCAACTCCAGGGCGTCTTGCGCCTTGCAGCGCCATTCGGATTTGGCCGCTTGCGTCTTGCGCCAATGCTTGCTCGTTTTGCCAAGCTTCATCCCAAGCTCAAGATCGAACTCGACTTGAAAGAGACACCCTGGCCTGACCGCAACAACTGCGACGCAGTAATCCACATAGGCTCCATATCGGACAGTTCATGGACTGCGCAGGTGCTCGCATCCAACGAGCGATGGTTATGTGCCAGCCCCACGTACCTGCAGAAGCATGGTATGCCCGACACGCCAAACGACATCGCATCCCACCGGTGTATTTGCATTCGCGAAAATGATGAGCACGTAACGTTCTGGCATCTCCACAGGAAAGCACAAACCCAGTCAATTCGTGTCCTCCCGGCCATGACTACCAACGACGGTGGTGTCGCTCGTAGATGGGCAGAGAGCGATCTGGGCCTAGTCTTACGATCTCAATGGGATGTAGCTGAATCTGTGGCAAATGGAACGCTGATGCGTGTTCTGCCTGACTGGCAGTTCGACACGGCGCCGATCCTTCTTCTCATCCCGACTCAAAAAAATCGGTCGAGAAAGGTACAGATGCTTAGCAGTTTTCTAAGTGCGTCCTTCAAATCCCCAATCCCGGACTCGATCTGAATCGGGCCGCCTCCGAGCGATTGACACTATTCATACAGGCTGGATATCTTCAAAAAATGAAGAAAACTACCCCCGAACAACAAGCTCTCATTTCCCAAATGGAGCAGATCGCTGAAGGTTTGAGTCAGACCTTTAGCCCTTTTTGCGAAGTCGTTTTGCATGATCTTCGTGATCCTGAACACGCGATCCTGGCCATTCACAATAACTTGTCGGGTCGTGAGGTAGGCCACCCCGCCACAGAGCTAGGACTTGCGAGGATTGCCGACCCGGCTTACCCGCAGGTCATCGCCAACTATCCAAACCAATTCAAAGATGGCCGCCAGGTGAAAAGCACCTCCATCGGCATCAAGGACTCGACCGGTCGTTACGTTGCGGCACTGTGCATGAATATCGACCTCACGCTGTTCCGAGGCCTACAGGGGATGATCGAGCAGTTCGGCTCGTTCAGTGGAGACCGCCCACACGAGTCCTTGGAAAGCAGTGGTGCAGAGACAATCCGGGCCAAGATTGACCAATTTGCCGCTCGCTTAGCCACCACTCCCCGCGCGTTGAAAGCAGCCGACCGAAGAGTTCTGCTTCAAGAGCTGAAAGAGGCCGGCTTGCTTGAGATTAGAAAAGCGATGGAAACCGTAGCCTCTCATCTCGGCGTATCTCGAGCGACAGTGTACAGCGACTCCAGATAAGGGCCGCTTGTCTGTCCGCTGTCAGACTGGACACCCCTTGGCCCTGAGCAGAGCGTTGAAGCGATCAGGGTCAAGCGAACCATCCTCAATACCCTTCATGATCATCGCTTCACGATCCAGCAATTGGCGGCACCGCTCAAACACAACAGGCAGTTGTTCCTGGGCGATTGCAACCACGCCATCTGAATCACCAACGACCAAGTCGCCTGGATTGACCACTAGCCCAGCACAGGAGACTGGAACATTGATCTCACCGGTACCATCAGTACTCGGGCCGCGATGCACACAACCTAGGGCAAAGATCGGCATTTTCCCATCCAGCCAATCGTCACGATCTCGCAATACACCGTTGACCACGATACCCGCGATACCCGCCTTCAACGCCATCGCTCGCATGATGCCACCGATGATGGCTCGGGTCTGATCGCCACTGCCATCGACCACCAGGACGTCACCCGGACGAGCCATTTGAATCGCTTTCAGCGTCATCAGGTTATCGCCAGGTCGAACCCGAACAGTGATCGCAGAACCGCACATGTGACCCCGCCCATGATATGGACGAAGCCCTAAACCGCCGACATTACGTCCCAGGCAGTCACTGATGATTGCGCTTGGGATCCGGCTGAACTCATTCAGCCATTTCTCGCTCACGCCAGCTGGGGATTCATTGATGTGAAAGCCAGTAGGCCAAGCTTCGTTAGAAGCGACATTGAGCATCGCCAATCTCCTGAATTATGCAGAAATGGTCGTATGGGTAGCTCTTCAAGCAGCTGTTGCTACACGCGCAACCGCTTCAATCTCGACCAGGTAGCCATGGTGCAATTCGGGCACCGGTACAACTGCGCGGGCCGGACGATGGCTCCCCAGTGTCTCGGAGTAAATCCGGTCGAACGCTGGCCAGTGCTTCACACCAGCGACATAGACCGTCACCTTGACCAGGTCTGCGGTGCTGCACCCCGCCGCGTCCAGAATCGCAATGACGTTGTTCAGAGCCAGCTGGGTCTGCTCAGCAAAGGAGGCATCGATGTTATGAGTCCCATCGGGGCTGACCGGCAGCTGTCCAGAGATGTAAAGAGAGCCTTGGTGAATCACGCCTTGGGAATAGTGGCCGGCAGGAGTAGATGCATCAGCGGTGCTAATTATTTTCATGGGTAACCTAAAAAGTGAGCCGGGCCCCGAGATACTCGAAGCACCGGCTTGACGATGAGACTTAGTGACCGTTCAAGAATGCTTCTTGAACCTTTTGAGGGTCTGTGACGCCGTTCGCAATGAGCAGCTGGGTAAGCACCCTTGCCTTCTGAGGATTCAGATCCATTGAAGCGACAAAGCCGCTTTTGGAATCATCCACTTCAACATTGCGGTTGACGTAACCCTTGCTGACGCGTGTCGAGCGCACCACGACGATGCCCTGAGCCGCCGCTTTTTCCAGAGCAGCCAATGCCGCTTTCGAGGTGTTACCGTCACCCATGCCAGCCAAAACAATTCCCTTGGCCTTATCAGCGATGGCGTGCTCAATCTGCAGCGCGTCCATGTTGCTATGGCTGTAGATGATCTCTACCCGAGGCAGCGGCGCTTCCGGTAGTTTAAGCAGCTGCCCTGGAACAGCAGGCTTTACGAATCTGACATGCCCAAGATCCACATAGCCCTGTGACCCCAGGTTCGGGGACTGCATGGTCTGTACACTCGTACTGTGCGTCTTGGTCACGCCTCGCGCGCTGTCGATCTGGTCGTTCATCACGACCATTACGCCACGGCCCTTGGACTGCTTGTCTACAGCAACCTGCACAGCCTCGTAGATATTGGCAGGGCCATCGGCACCGAGAGCCGTGGCTGGGCGCATCGAGCCTACCAGCACGACAGGTTTGTCAGTCTTCAGTACCAAACTCAGGAAGAACGCTGTCTCCTCCATAGTGTCAGTGCCGTGAGTCACTACAACGGCGTCAGCCTCTCCCTGGTCGAGAGCTTTCTGAATGCGACTGGCAAGTTTTAGCCAGATGTCATCGGACATATCTTGCGATCCGATTGAAGCAACCTGCTCTGCAGACAAGGAAGCCAGATCACCCAGACCCGCAACTGATGAGACTAATTGCTGGGCGCCAATTGCACCTGCGTTGTAGGCACCGCTGCCGCGGTTATCGGCTGAGCCAGCGATCGTGCCACCAGTGGCCAGGAGAAGAACGCGAGGCAACGCTGCCTGTTGATTGGTTGTACTCATGGGTTTCTCTTGAGCGTAAGCGGGAGCTACAACAACGAAACCGGTCAGCAGTGAAACCATTGCTGCGGCGAGCAGCTTCTGGGTAAAAAACTGACGAAAGCTGGAGCTCTGGATAGTGATGGACATGATTTCGCTTCTCTTTTTTTTGTTAGTGAGCGGTAGAGTTAAACGACTTGGGTTGACCCTTCGAGGCGCCCCTCAGCGACATCTTTTTCATCAGCATTGCCGTGCCTGCCGATCACAGCGGTAGCAACACTGCAGCCGAAGACGTTGGTGGCTGTACGCCCCATGTCCAAAATTGGGTCAACGGCCAGAATGAGCAGCAAGCCAGCTTCCGGAAGCCCTATCATCGGCAGCCCTGCGGCCAGCACAACGAGCGAGCCACGTGCGACACCTGCGGTTCCCTTACTGATCACGAGCAGAGTCAGCAGCACCACGACCTGGTGGGCGAACGTCATCTCGATGTTGTAAGCCTGAGCGATGAACATGACGATGAAGGCTTGATACATCATTGAGCCGTCAAGGTTGAACGAGTAGCCCAGAGGCAACACAAAGCTGGTCACACGCTTGTTTGCACCAAATTTTTCCAGCGCCGCGATCGTCTTCGGATAGGCCGCCTCACTGCTGGCAGTCGAGAAAGCGATCAGAAGAGGTTCGCGCATGAGCGACAGCAGCGGCTTCATTCGCTGCCCGAGAGCGAGATAACCAGCCAACGAGATCAACAGCCACAGCAACGCAATACCGAGGAAGAACTGTGCGACCATTTTCCCGAAGGTCATCACCATCTCCAAACCATGCACGGTCACCGTGGAAGCAATTGCAGCGAATACTGCAAACGGTGCTACGTACATGACGTAGTCAGTGACCTTGAACATGACGTTGGCGAGCTCTTCAAGCACGTCGACAATAAGCGACTTGCCTTTGCCTTTGACGAAGGCCAGTGCGCTGCCGAAGAACAACGAGAAGATAACAATCTGCAGCACTTCGTTGCTGCCCATCGCCTCGATAATGCTGCGGGGGAAGACATGGGACAGGAAGACTGGAAGGCTCAGAGAACCTGCGCTCAATCCGGTATTCACTGCTTGGTTAGGGTCGACCGTCAAGTTCAGCCCAGTGCCTGGCTGGAACAGGTTGGCGAGCACCAAACCGATGCCAAGCGACACCAGCGATGCGATTAGAAACCAGGAAATGGCCTTGAAACCTACACGACCAATCGAACCGCTGCCCGACATGCTGGCCACGCCCGTGACGAGCGTTGCGAGGACGAGTGGAGCGATGACCATCTTGATCAGACGAAGGAAGACGTCAGTTATCATGTTTAGGTAGGTGGAGATCTCCTTCGCACCGGCTGCATCCAGCTGGCTGTGCAAGACGCCTCCAAGTGCTACACCGAGCACCATACCGACCACAATCGCTTTTACAATAAAGCGGCTTTTCATATTCACCTCTTATTATCGAGGCCATGTTTATCCATGGCCATTTTTGTTTGGGCAGAATTACTGAAACATCAATATTTCGGCAAAGCTTCGCCATCAGGTGAAGTCACACCCATAGGCGTAGCTTTAACGCAAAGATCTAATTTTTATTGAAGGAATCGACCAAACTTGTCGATATCAATATTGCCGCCGGTAATGATGACCCCGACGCGCTTGCCTTTCAGCTCATCCTTGAACTTACGAACAGCAGCCAAGCCCAAGCACCCTGTTGGCTCAACTACCATTTTCATACGCTGGGCAAAAAACTTCATCGCCTCGACCAGCTCTGCATCGGTCACCGTTTCGATGCGGTTCACGCCGTTCAGGATGATCGGGAAAGTGTAATTACCCAGGTGTTGTGTCTGAGCGCCGTCAGCAATGGTGTCCGGCGTATCGATGTGTACGATCTCGCCAGAGTTGAAAGACCGCTGACCATCATTACCCGCTTCCGGCTCCACACCAATGAGTGTGCAGGCAGGTGAAAGCGCACGGGTAGAAAGCGTGGTACCGGACAGCATCCCGCCGCCACCTAAGCCAGCGAACAGCACATCCAGCTCGCCAACGCTTTCGAAAAGCTCCTTGGCAGCTGTGCCTTGGCCAGCCAGAACATCGGGATGATCATAGGACGGGATCAGGGTCATACCGTGTTTGGCGGCAAGTGACCGGCCAATCGCTTCGCGGTCTTCGGTATAGCGATCGTAAAAAATGACCTCGGCACCGTAGCCCTTGGTCGCCGCCACCTTAGCAGCTGGTGCGTCAATCGGCATGACGATAGTCGCGGGTATCTTCAGGATTGAAGCTGCCAGTGCGATCCCCTGCGCGTGGTTACCGGAAGAGAACGCCACAACGCCAGATTCCCGCTGCTCAGCAGTGAACTTGGCCAACGAATTGTAGGCGCCCCTGAATTTAAAGGAACCCGTTCTCTGGTAGTTTTCACATTTAAAGAAGACCTCCGCACCGACTTCCGCATTGATGGTGCGGGAGGTCAGAACCGGCGTGATATTAGCGGCCCCTTCGAGTCGCTCCGATGCCTCAATGACATCCTGATAGGTTGGCAGGGTGATTTGCATGACTTGAGTCCTCAACTAATTACCAGGGCCAAGAGATATCGTGGCCCACACCATCAATCTTCGCTTGCTCGAACAACAGACGGGCAACGGTCAAGTCTTGAAGTGCCAAGCCCGTCATGTCGAAGACCGTGATGTCGTTAGCGTTGCGTGAAAAATCAGCTTCCCCGGTCAGCAAATCTCCGATTTCGACTACCGGCATGAAAGGAGCCCATTGGGTTTCCCCGATCTGGATAGCCTGATCGCGGTCATCAACAATGATCTTCGATTTCTCCAGCAATCCCGCTGGAGCTTCCCGCTTCCCTTTGGTGTCTGCCCCCACGCAGTTGATATGCGTGCCGGGCTTCACTGCATCGAGGTCAAACAGCACCTGCCCACCAGGAGTCGCAGTGATCACAACATCACTATTCGAAACCGCCTCATTTGCCGAAGCGCTGTGCTGCACCACACAACGATCAGCAAATTGAGCTTCGAACTGGGAATTAGGCTGCCCATCAAATGTCAGATAGGTCACCGACTTGATGCCTGGCATCACGCGCAGCGCATAGTCCACTTGAATGCTGGCTTGAACGCCTGTACCGAAAACGGTCAGCTTGGTGCTGTCCTGCCGGGCCAGGATTTCCAATCCCAGCGCCCCGGCTGCGCCTGTACGCAACGTGGTGATGGTATTGCCATCAATCATGCAGAGAGGCCGACCAGTCACTGGATCGATCAGGAGAATCGTGGCCTGATGAGGCTCACCACCCAAGCTACGGTTGTTGGGCCAGAAGCCAGCCGCCTTGAATCCCAGCACGCCTTGGCTGGAGATTCCGCCAGATTTGATACCAAAAACCCCGCCCGTGCTGAGCGCCTCTCTCACGATGGGGAATACCTGACCTTCACCTGCACTGTGCAGGTAGAAAGCCTCACGTACTGCAAAAAGAATCTGCTCGGGCGAGACCAGCGCGTTTACGCAGTCCCTATCCAAAATTTTGAGCGTTTCGATCTTCGACATTCTGTAGCGCCTAGACAATCACATCACGATTTCAGACACATTATCTAGTTCTGGACTATCTGTAAAGGTGGCTGCAGGAGCCGTTGGTCACCGCCTTTTTCAGGCTTGGGCCAGAAAAACAAGGCGCCTAATGCGAGGCGGGCTGCTGCCTGGGAGATCCGTGCGGACTCTTGAAGATGATGACAACGACTCATTTCGTCTAGAAATTGACAAAAAGTACAGTCAACCTTATGGTCTTTCGCTTTATTGAAACGGCAGCCCGATCCCGGCTCCGGACTTACCCGCCCTACTCGTGAGAATTCAGTAAGCCATGAACGTACTTTTCGATTGCGACGGTACCCTGGTGGACAGCGAGCGACTCGCGTTCGACGCATTTCAACGAGTGGCCCGTGAGGCGCTCGCGATCGAGCTGACGCCGGAAATGTGGATTGAGGATTTTCTCGGGTTTACTCGCGCTCATTGTCTGGAGCGCTTGGCAGTTCATTTCGGCAGCGCGCTGCCAGACAACCTACCCCAGCTGATTGTCTCAACGCTTCGCCCCATGCTCGAGGCTCAGCTGTTGGCTATTCCTGGCGCGGAAGAAACCCTTCGCAAAATTGCCCTTCCGAAATTCATTGTGTCGAACGCGAGCGTCGGCCATATTGAATTCGTCTTGGGGAAAGCTGGATTGACCGAACATTTCTCTTCCTTCCACTCGCCGACCGCCGGCAAGGCTAGGCCAAAGCCAGCACCCGACGTTTACCTCAACGCTGTTGCTGACCTGGGGCTCACTCCCGCTGAATGCATTGCTGTGGAGGATTCCGTGCCTGGTGTCCAGGCTGCAGTTGCTGCCGGTCTTACCGTCATCGCATTTGCCTCCCAGGTTCCCAAGCATCGCCTGCAGACCGAAGGTGCTCATTACGTCGTTGAGAACTTCAGTGAAATTGCGCGCGTGATTGAGCAAATTTGTGACGCACGCACACAGTGCGCAATGCCACCACTCGAAGCGGGTGCTCTCGCGTGAGGCGTAACACGATCAGCAGTTGAAGATCGGCCCCAGCCCGGTGCCGATGCATCTTTTTACTATGTCGACTCATGCCTCACTCGCGGCAGATGACTGCACCTCTTTGCACAAAGCACGAAGCGTCATTTGAGGTTTCTGGACATAGCCAAAACGACTTGCGATGGGCTCAGAATCTAGCCTGAGCCCCTCGGGCAGGTTAGCGTTCGCCAGTCCCGCGGAAGCGCGTACGGTCTTATGGACTAAAGTCAGCTTTCACGCATATGACGCTCTTGGCGCTCCTGCCGCTCTTTTGCCTCGATGCTGAGCGTTGCTGTAGGCCGCAAGAGCAACCGCCGCAAGCCAATGGGCTCGCCGGTCTCCTTGCACCACCCATATTCCCCGCGCGAGATTCGCTCCAAAGCTTCATCAATCTTGTCCAAGAGCTTTTTCTCGCGCTCCAGAAGCCGTAACTGCCACTGCCTCTGCTCTTCAACCGTCCCTAGATCGGAAGGATCGCTGCTGGGCTCAAACTCACGCATCACCTGGAACTCTCCGGAGATGCGCTCCTGAAGCTCCGCCCGCTGAGACAGCAAGAGCTCGCGAAAAAACTCCTGCTGTGCAGCATCCATGTAGGCCTCATCGGGCAGTGATAGCAGTTCTTGTTCGGTCATGTCGGTCGCTTCCACATCAGTAATTAGATTTATCAGGAACGCTGCGCACCGAAGGCGAGTGGTAACCCTTGGCAACCCTCATTAAGCCGCCCTTCGTGCCATGCAATCTGCCCAGATACGATCGTGGTGCTGACACGATGACGCAGTCGATGATTCTGGAACGGCGTCCACTGGCAGTGAGCCAAGATGGGATCAAGGCTGACGGGGCGCGGACTTTCAAGCCGCTCAATCAATGCCAGATCCGCCCAGTAGCCTTCGCGCAGGTACCCACGCTCATGAATGGCGAACAAATCGGCGACCGCATGGCTGGTTTTGCGCACCAGCTGAGTGATCGGCAGAACGCCCTCTTCAACCAGTTCGAAAAGAGCCGGAAACGCATGCTGCACAAGCGGCAGGCCTGAAGGCGCCGATGCATATGGCCGCTGCTTCTCCGCCAAGGTGTGAGGCGCATGATCAGTGCCAATCACATCGATACGGTCACAGAGCAATGCTTGCCGCAAAGCATCTCGATCCTCACGAGTTTTGATGGAGGGATTGCACTTGATGAGATTCCCAAGGCTTGCATAATCATGGTCATCGAACAGCAGATGGTGCGCGCAAACCTCAGCGGTGATCAGCTTGCTTGCCAGCGGCCCAGGCTCGAATAACCCCAGCTCTTTGGCCGTAGTCAGATGCAGCACATGCAGCCTTGTACCGAACTTGTTAGCCAGTTCCACCGCCAAACGGGAGGAACGGAAGCACGCCTCCACATCACGAATTTTTGGATGCATCTCCGGCGGTATGAAATCACCGAATTGCTCCCGGTAGCGCACCTCATTAGCCAGGATTGAAGGCGTGTGTTCGCAGTGCGCCAATAGGATCGTGGGCACGCAGTCAAAGAGGCGCTCAAGCACCTTGGGATCATCAACGAGCATGTCTCCCGTAGATGCCCCCATAAACACCTTCACCCCAGCAACGCGACGAGGATCGAGCCCCGCAACGATATCCAGGTTGTCTTTGCTCACGCCAAAATGAAATCCATAGTTGGCTACTGAGGACGCCGCGGCCCGTGCCTTTTTATCGTCAAGGGCGTCGACAGAAAGTGTCGCAGGATTGGTGTTCGGCATGTCCATGAAACTGGTGATACCGCCCGCCACTGCTGCGCGCGACTCACTGGCCATGGTGCCCTTGTGCGCAGCGCCAGGCTCACGAAAATGCACCTGGTCGTCGATCATGCCGGGGAGCAACCATTGGCCACGGGCGTCGATTTCGATCGGCGCATTGACACCCGCGATGCTGCGGGCGATTTTTTCGATGCGGCCATGGGCGACCAATACATCGGCCTCCTGTAGGGCACCTTCGTTGACCAGGCGGGCATTGCGAATGATGATCCGGCTCATGCGCCCACCTCGGCCGGGTTACCCGTCACCACTACCTGATCACCCTCGATCGCGTTGTAGAAACAGCTGCGACGCCCCGTGTGACAGGCGGCCCCCTGCTGATCTACCAACACCAACAACGCGTCGCCATCACAGTCCAGCCGCACGTCATGGACATGCTGAACATGCCCCGAGGTTTCGCCTTTGCGCCACAAGCGCGCACGGCTACGCGACCAGTAGCAGGCCCGCCGGGTCTCGAGGGTTTCCAGCAACGCCTCTTCATTCATCCAGGCCAGCATCAGCACCTCGCCGCTGTCATGCTGCTGAGTGATGGCGGGGATCAGCCCCTGGGGGCTCCAGGGTATGTGGCGAAGCACATCGGTCAAGGCAAAGCGGCTATCCGCTGCTGCCTGCTCAAGGGTAAGGAACATGATTTGCAACCTGCTGTAAATGTTATGTTATAACACTGTTAACTTAGCAGATTACGCCCCTACTGTTCATCTTTTCGACTCGCGCAGGTACAACGCCATGACTGAAACACGCCCCGCCCCTTCCACCGAAACCTACGCCGACACCGAACTGGCATGCCTGGCAGGTGCCAAAGCAGCGCTCTACCATTGGGCCGCTACTGTGGCTACCCGTGATGTGGATCAGGTACTGGCGCTGTATGCGCCGGATGCGATCCTGGTACCGACCCTGTCCAACCAAGTGCGTGACTGCGATGACAGCCGTCGCAACTATTTCGAAAATTTCCTCGCCAACGACGGGCTGGTCTGTGACATCCAGTTGTTCAAAAAACGCGTCAGCCGCAAGCTGGGCACCGTGGTGGTCGGCGGCCAGTACACCTTTGTCTACCGCGAAGACGGCG
Source organism: Pseudomonas sp. BP6 (assembly GCF_017875935.1). Lineage (NCBI taxonomy): Bacteria > Pseudomonadati > Pseudomonadota > Gammaproteobacteria > Pseudomonadales > Pseudomonadaceae > Pseudomonas > Pseudomonas sp. BP6. The sequence goes on along the minus strand of NZ_JAGINI010000001.1, from coordinate 2,203,615 downwards.
AGCAACGGGTAGTGCCAGCGCGCTTTTTGTTCACCTTCGAACGAATCGAGCAGCAGTGGCTGATCACCGGCCACCATTCCTCCATCGAGGCATGAAAGCCGTGGACCACTTCCCGAACTCAACGGGCTCTTTCCCGGCCACGCGCCTGCGCCGTAACCGCGCTGACGAATGGACGCGTCGTCTGGTAGCTGAAAACAGCCTGTCTTGCGATGACCTGATCTGGCCGGTCTTTCTCAAGGAAGGCTCAGGTACACGCGAGGCGATCACTGCCATGCCGGGCCAGGTACGGGTGAGCCTGAGCGAATTGCCGGATCACGTAGGTCGGGCGGTCGAGCTGGGCATTCCGGCCATTGCCCTGTTTCCCGCTACCCCGGCGCAGCGCAAGGACAGTGAGGGCAGCTATGCCCTCGACGCGGACAACCTGATCTGCCGCGCCGCCAGGTTGCTCAAGGCCACATTCCCCAACCTTGGCTTGATCGGCGACGTCGCACTGGACCCCTACACCGACCATGGCCACGACGGCGTGCTGCGCCAAGGCCGCGTGGCCAATGACGAGACCTTGCAGGTACTGGCGGCCCAAGCCGTGGTCCAGGCCCAGGCCGGCATCGATACCTTGGCACCTTCGGACATGATGGACGGGCGCATCGGCGCGCTCAGGTCCGCGCTGGACCTGGCCGGGTTCAGCGATGTGCGTCTGATGTCCTACGCCGCCAAGTACGCGTCCGGCTTCTACGGCCCGTTCCGCGACGCGCTGGGCTCGGCGGCCACGCTCAAAGGCGACAAGCGCACGTACCAGATGGACCCGGCCAACAGCGACGAAGCCCTGCGCGAAGTAGCGCTGGACCTGCAAGAAGGCGCCGACATGGTGATGGTCAAACCCGGCATGCCCTACCTGGACATCATTCAAAGGGTCAAGGCAACCTTTGCCGTGCCGACATTCGCCTACCAGGTCAGCGGTGAATACTCGATGCTCAAGGCAGCGATCAATCAGGGCTGGCTGGATCCGGACACGGTCATCCTGGAGGCATTGATGGCGTTCAAACGTGCGGGGTGCAACGGCATCCTGACTTACTTCGCTCTGGAGGCCGCCACGCGGCTGAAACGGGGTTGAGTGGCCTTGGCGGACGCATTCACGCCGATGGTGTGAATGCGTCCGCCCGTTCAGATTTTCATGTCAAAGGGGTGGGAGCCGGGCGCTCGGGTGCTGGTTTTGCAATCACGCGCCCGTCGCGGTCAAGGATCACCCCAGGCAAATCGTGGCTTAGGGTCTCGCGCTCCCGATAATGAATGACCGAGCGAATCGCTTCGCCGCGCTTGAGTAGATCGAACGCATGATTCAACGATTCGTGATCCATGTTATGAGTGATGTAGGGGTCGACATTGATTTCCCCACGCAACCACTCGTCCACCATCCCCGGCAACTCGGAACGCCCCAGCACCCCGCCGAACGCGCTGCCTTTCCAGACGCGACCGGTAACCAGCTGGAAAGGCCGCGTGGCGATCTCCTCCCCGCCCCCTGCCACGCCGATGATGATGCTTTCGCCCCACCCTTTGTGACAGCACTCAAGGGCTGCACGCATCAATTCCACATTACCGACGCATTCGAACGAGAAATCCACACCGCCGTTGGTCATATCGATGATCACGTTCTGCAGCGGCTCGCGAAAATCCCTTGGGTTGACGCACTCGGTCGCCCCCAGGGAAAGGGCCAACGGAAACTTATTCGGGTTGACGTCGATCCCGATGATCCGCCCCGCCCCCTGTAATACCGCGCCCTGAATGACCGCCATGCCGACGGCGCCCAGGCCGAATACCGCGACCGTGTCACCGGGCCGCACCTTGGCGGTATTGCGCACCGCACCGATCCCGGTAGGAATCGCACAGCCCATGATCGAGGCCTTGGCCAGTGGTGCCGCAGGGTCGATCTTGGCCACGGCGATTTCCGGCAGGACCGTGTATTCGCTGAATGTGGAAGTGCCCATGTAATGAAAGATCGTGCGGCCCTTGTAGGAGAAACGGCTGGTGCCATCGGGCATCAGCCCTTCCCCCTGGGTTTTGCGGATGGTCTGGCAAAGGTTGGTCTTGCCGGACTTGATGAATGGGCAGTTCGGATCCTCCGGCGTATACAGCGGGATCACGTGATCGCCTGGCTTGACAGTGGTGACACCCCGCCCCACGTCCTCGACGATTCCGACGCCTTCATGCCCCAGAATGCACGGGAACTTCCCTTCCGGGTCCCGACCGGACAGGGTGAATACATCGGTGTGGCAAAGGCTCGTGGTGACGATGCGAACCAGCACCTCGCCCTCTTTCGGCCCCTGCAAGTCGATCTCTTCGAACTCAAGAGGTTGATTGGGCCCCCAGGCGATAGCTGCGCGTGTTTTCATGTGTCTCTCAATGTAATGTTATAACGCTCTAAAACATTAACCTGCGCGATTCCGTGCGCCAGACCACGCGGCCGAAAGTGGCCTGATCCGTACGAAATCTGTCCGCAAGCGCCCAAGGAGTTCGATTGCGAATGTTTGACGAAGCCACTTCTGAACGCAGGGTGCACATAGTCATCTACCCCGGTTTCAAATCAATCGAGGCGGTAGGTGCACTCACCGTTTTCGACTACGCCAACAAACGTCAGGCGGCCGAAGGGTTGCCTCCGACCTACAGCCTGCATCTGGTGGCACCACAACCCGGCTTGGTAGGTTCGGACACCTTGATCTCCCTGGAAGCCGAAGATCTTCGTACGAGTCCACGCCCTCATACCGCGTTGATTGTCGGCGCGCGTGACATTGGCACGGCGATTGCCGAGCAGCGGCTGATCGTCGACTGGTGCAGGCAGGCCGCATCTCGCATCAATCGGCTGGTAGGTGTTTGCTCGGGGGCATTTTTTCTTGCCCAAGCAGGGGTCGTAGACGGCCTGGATGTCACCACCCACTGGAGCGTCGCCAGTAAGCTGGCCAATGATTACCCCGCGGTCAATGTCAATTCCGATGCCATCTTCATCGAGCAAGGGCGAATATGGACGTGTGCTGGCGTTTCAGCTGCCATCGACCTGAGCCTGGCCTTGGTAGAACAGGACCTCGGCCAGGAAGTGGCCCTGCAAATTGCCCGCGAGCTGGTGGTATTCCTGAAGCGCCCGGGTGGCCAGTCGCAGTTCAGCCAGCACCTGGACAGCCAGATGACCCCGCACTCCGCGATCAGGCGCCTACGCTTATGGATCCTGCAAAATCTTGATCGCCCGCTGAGCCTGGAGGTACTCGCCGAACGCGCGAACATGAGCAGTCGAAACTTGCGCCGATTGTTCCACAAGGAATCGGGCTGCTCTCCCTTGGCATTCATCGAGCGCGCGCGGATGGAGAAGGCAAGGCGGTTACTGGTGGACGAGGACACTGCACTCAAGCGCATTGCCGACCAATGCGGTTTCGGCTCGGAAGAGCAGATGCGCCGGGTGTTCCAGCGCAACCTCAAGCTCACCCCACGGCGCTACCGGGAGCGATCCCGCGCACAATGATGCCTGTGCCATTGCAGGAACGCAGCGTGGATCACGCCTGCCTCCTGGCCGCGATCAGGCTGCCAGCCGGTGGTTTCTGGCGGAAGTAGCTGTCCAGCCCGGCGAATATCGCCTCCGCGACCTTGCGCTGATGACGGGCATCATGCAACCGCCGGCAATCTCCGGCATTGGAAATGAAACCGGTCTCGACCAGGATCGAGGGTACTGCCGCCGACTTGAGCACGGCGAAACCTGCCTGTTCCACCCGCGCTTGATGCAGGCCCGACACCTGCCCAAGCTGCGAGAGCACCTGATGCCCGAGATCCAGGCTGGTGGCGATCGTCGAGTTCATCGACATGTCCAGCAGCACGCCGGCGACCATGGGGTCGCGCACGCGCAGCTTGATCGGCAATCCCCCGGCGACCCTGTCGGCATCGTTTTCCCGCTGCGCCATCCAGCGCGCCATCGACGACGTCGCGCCCCCTTGCGACAAGGCGAACACCGATGCCCCAGACGCCGTGAGTCGCGGTGCAGCATCGGCATGCACCGAAACGAACAAGTCCGCGTTCAGCCGCTGAGCGAGTTCGGCGCGCTTGCGCAGCGGAATGAAGACATCGTCACTGCGTACCAAGCGTGCCTTGTAGCCTTTCTGTGCATCGATGCGCTTGGCCAGCAACTTGGCGATCTGTAACGCAACGCGCTTTTCCTGCTCGCCCTTGGCCCCTACTGCACCGGGATCTTTGCCACCATGCCCGGCATCTACCACGATCAACAGGTCGCGCTGTCGCGCCAAGGGCTTGGCAGCTACCGGCGCAACGCCCACCGGCGGCCCAGTGAGTACCCACTCCAGGCCATGCCTCCCGGTGCTGAGCGAGCGGACTTCGCCGCGCACTGCCGAGTCGGCCAGGTCCAGCACGATACGCAAGTCACCGGACGCGGTGATGCCACTGCGCACGGCTGTGACGGCAGTGCCGTCCAGGGCGAGATCGTTCAGTGACGCCTGCAGGCTGGCCTGAGGAAGATCAAGAACCAACCGCGGTGGCGCCGCGAGGCTGAAATGCTTCGCCGCCACCGGCCCGGTCAGCTCCAGCGACACCTTGGTGACGCTGCCCGACCGGCTCACCCAAACCCGTTTAACCGCCTGCCCGGCTTGCGCCGCAAGAGGCAGCGGCAATGCCAGGCATGCAAGCAGTAATTTCAGCACTCGGCGACGATCCATATGCACTCCCATTGACCTGCGAACCAGCGAAGCCTCGGGCAATTTCGCTAGCCATTTTATTATTGTTACTTTATAACATCCCGCATCCAGAACAAAATGAAGACTGCCCGCCAACGGAAGGAGACCTGCATGCAACTGACCAGCAATCAGCAACGTGTCCTGACGGCGCTTCAGCAAGCCGACAAGCCGCTCAGTGCCTACGCCATTCTGGACAGCCTGCGCAATGAAGGTGTCAGGGCGCCGACGCAGATCTACCGCGCGCTGGGCCACCTGGCCGAACAAGGGTTGATTCATCGGCTGGAGTCTTTGAACGCTTATGTCAGCTGCACCTGCCCAAGCCAGTGCGAAGCAGGTTTCAGAGCGTTCGCTATCTGCGACAGCTGCGGCCATGTCGATGAGTTCAACGTACCGCACCTGAACCAGGCCCTGGGGCACTGGATGAAACAGAACGTGTTTTCGCTGTGCAGCTCGGTCATCGAGCTGCACGGTAAATGCGCCGCCTGTACTCGCCGTGATGCAGGCGAGGACTGAGCAGAGCCGCACGCATGCGCACCACCCTTTATCATGAGGCCTCCCGATGAGCACCCCTGTCCCCCATACCAACGAAGCCGCGCGGCTGCCCGTCACTGTACTTTCCGGCTTCCTCGGAGCCGGCAAGACTACCCTGCTCAACCATATTCTGAACAACCGCGAAGGCCGGCGAGTCGCGGTGATCGTCAACGATATGAGCGATGTGAACATCGATGCCGCACTGATACGCGAGGGTGGCGCCGAGCTGTCACGCACCGACGAAAAGCTGGTGGAGATGAGCAATGGCTGCATTTGCTGCACCTTGCGCGAAGACCTCCTGCTCGAAGTGGACCGTCTGGCCAAAGAGGGTCGTTTCGACCAATTGGTCATCGAATCGACGGGCATCTCCGAGCCACTGCCGGTGGCGGAAACCTTCACCTTCGAAGGCGAGGACGGCCGTAGCCTCAGCGAAGTGGCACGCCTCGACACCATGGTCACCGTGGTCGATGCCTTCAATTTCCTGCGCGACTACAGCTCGCGCGACAGCCTGCAGGCACGCGGTGAATCGCTGGGCGAGGAAGACGTGCGCACCGTGGTCGACCTGCTGATCGAGCAAATCGAGTTCTGCGACGTCATCGTACTGAACAAGACCGACCTGATCAGTGGCGAAGAGCGCGATCGCCTGATGGCCATCCTCAATACCCTCAATCCAAGGGCGAAAGTCGAAATCGCCGAGTTCGGCAAGGTCGCGCTTGATCGCGTGCTGGACACCGGCCTGTTCGACTTCGACGAGGCCTCACGAGCGCCTGGCTGGCTACAGGAAATGCGCGGCACCCACACACCCGAAACGGAAGAATATGGCATCGCCAGCTTCGTCTACCGTGCCCGCCGACCTTTCCACCCTGACCGCTTCCATGCGCTGGTGGAAAGCGAATGGCCTGGGGTGGTGCGCTCCAAGGGTTACTTCTGGCTCGCCTGCGAGCCGTCCATGGCCGGCAACTGGTCCCAGGCCGGGGCCGTCGCGCGCCATGGCCCGGCAGGCTATTGGTGGGCGGCCGTTCCCGAGGAACATTGGCCGACCGACAGCGAATCGGTCCTGCACATCAGGTCGAAATGGCACGAGGACGTTGGCGATGCCCGCCAGGAGCTGGTGCTGATCGGTATGGAAATGGACGAGGCAGCGCTGCGGGCGCGTTTCGATGCCTGCCTGCTGACCGATGAGGAAATGGCCCAGGGACCGGAAGGCTGGATGAAGCTGACCAACCCCTTCCCCGGCTGGAACTGATTCAAACGCCTTGCTGCCACGTGCAAGGCTCCCACCACTGGATATACATGATGAGCTCAGCATTACCCGACGTTTCCGTCACCGACCTGGCCCCCAGCCTCAGCCCGCTGCAATGGGTCGGCATGCAGGGTATCGACCTGCCGGTAAGGATCCAAGAACCGACCTACCAGCGTGAGCTGCACGCCCGGGCGGATGTCCAGGTCGACCTGCCGGCACCGCATGTCAAAGGCATTCACATGTCCAGGCTGTATCGCCTGCTGGACGCCTGGGGGCAGGCCGCGGCGGTGTCGCCGGCAAGCCTCTTTGCGCTGTTGCAGGAGATGATCGACAGCCATCAGGATTGCGAAAGCCGCAATGCCAGGTTGCGCCTGGATTTCGACCTGCTGGTTCGCCGCCCTGCACTGGTGACCGAGGGCCTCTCTGGCTGGAAGTCGTACCCGGTTCACGTGCTCGCGACGAAGGTCGGCGGGGCGCTGAACCTGAGTATCGAGGTCAGGATCGGCTACTCCTCGACCTGCCCGTGCTCGGCCGCTCTCTCCCGGCAGTTGATTGAGGACGGCTTCCTGCGAACCTTCAAGGACCAGCCACTGCTCGAAGCCAGCGCCGTCGCGCAGTGGCTGCGCAGCAACGCGTCGCTGGCGACGCCGCATAGCCAACGCAGCGAAGCTCGAGTGCGCGTCACGGTGCCTGCCGATGCTCCGGATCTCGGGTTGCTGGCCTTGATCGACCAAGTCGAAGGCGCTTTGCGCACGCCGGTTCAGACCGCCGTGAAACGGGCTGACGAACAGGCTTTCGCAGCGCTCAACGGGCAGAACCTGATGTTCGTCGAGGACGCTGCGCGGCGCATACAGGTATGCCTTAGCGCTTATCGCGACACCCAGGTGCACGTCCGCCACCTGGAAAGCCTGCATCCGCACGACGCCTCGGCCTGGTCTACCCCGCAGGCCCCTGGCTAAGCCGGTTTGTCGACGGTTTCGACGAAAACGCTCGCAGCAACCGTCGTCGCCTGCGAACGCTCCTCGGCAGCTACCATCGGGGCAGCAGGCATCCGGTATTGGTTCTCCCACTTCGCCACCACCAGAGGCGCCAGTGCGTTGCCCAAGACATTCAGCGCCGTGATCGGCATGTCCATCAAGCGATAGACTCCAGCGATGAACGCAATACCTTCCACAGGCAGGCCGGCACTGGTCAGCGTAGCGGTCAAGATCACGAACATGGCCCCCGGGACGCCGGCTGCGCCCTTGGAGGTCAGCACCATGATGATGATCAGCATCGCCTGGTCAGCCAGGCTCAGGGGAATTTCATAGAGCTGCGCGATGAACAGCGTGCCGATGCCCACGAACAGCGATGCACCATCCAGATTGAAGGAATAACCCGTAGGAATAACCAACGTAGCAATCGAACGCGGCGCACCATAGGCCTCGACCTTTTCAATCAGCTGGGGCATGACAGTCGCCGAGGCGGCAGTACTGAACGCCAGGATCAACTCATCCTTGATCGCCTTGATCAGGTCGAAGATGTTGATCCCTGCAACCTTCGCTATGCCGCCCAGCACGACCACGCCGAACAGAATGACCGCGACGTAGGTGACGGCAATCAGTTTTGCCAGTGGCAGCAACGCAGAAAGCCCGAAGTTGGCGACCGTCACGCCGATCAGGCCAAAGATCCCGATGGGTGAGTAGTGCATCACGATATGCGTCACCTTGAACATCGTCGCGGAAATGGCATTGACTACCGCGATCAATGGCATTTTCTTCTCTTTGTCCAGAGCACTTAGCCCAAAGCCGAACATGACCGAGAAGAACAGGACAGGCAGCAGTTTTCCTTGCGCCATTGCAGCGACGATATTGTCCGGGATGATGTTGAGGATGACTTGACCAAACCCTGTGCTCTCCGAGGTAGAGGGAAGCGAGAGCGTTTGGGTATTTGCCAGGGTCGTCAAGTTGGCACCTACGCCTGGCTGCGCGAGATTGCCAACCAACAAGCCGCACACAATTGCGATGCTGGTCACGACGAAGAAGTAGAACAAGGCTTTAACCCCTACCCGCCCTATCGCCTTGCTATCACCATTGCCTGCGATCGCGCCGACCATGCACGCGAACACGAGGGGTATGACAATCATCTTCATCATCTTGATGAAAATATCGCCGGCGGGTTGCAAAAGGCTGCTGATTACCCAGGCTTTGTACTCGGGAAAGAAATTGAGAAGTGCCCCCACTACAACCCCGAGCACAAGCCCTAAAATAATTCTAGTCACCAGACTAGTCTTTGCCATACGTCCTCCAGTTATTATAATTTGGACTGTACATTGGCCGGCAAAAATGCCAAACACTTCGTTGGAACCTGTTATTTTTATTGAAGGGCCACTCACCGATACACGCCTCTTATCTCACGCAGACAAAGCGGGAGGCGCGTCCCGGACGATTATGCCAATCAGGTGGCAAATACACCTTCAAAGTCCTTGAACCCTTTGATCTCGATCGGGTTGCCACTGGGGTCCAGGAAAAACATCGTTCGCTGCTCCCCAGGTTGGCCAGGGAATCGTACAACCGGCGGTATGTCGAACTGCACACCATGAAACGCCAGGCGGTCTGCCATCGCGAACCAGTCATCCAGATGCAGCACCAAGCCGATATGCGGCATCAACACTTCATGGTCGCCGACTTTACCAGTACGGGTCGTTGGAAAAGGAACACCTTTGTGAAGCGAAATCTGGTGACCGAAGAAATCGTAATCCACATAAGTTTCACTCGCGCGGCCTTCTTTGCAGCCGAGAATGTCACCGTAGAAGTTACGAGATGCTTCGAGATCTGTAACATGGTATGAAACATGAAATAACGATTTCATAACTAACCTCTTGGGTTTCTGATAGAACTTTTGGGGAGGTTAACGTAGCCTCGCACACGTGCTAAAGCGCATTTTTCCATCTCTCAGCGAAAGGAAATGTTTTGGACACTCGATTTCTCGAAAGCCTGATGGCAGTAATAGAAACTGGCTCGATTGCAGCGGCGGCTCGACGGGAAAACCTGACAGCACCTGCAGTCAGCCAACGTATACAAGCACTCGAGAAATCGCTGGCGTGCGAACTCCTGAACCGCAGCGCACATGCTGTCGAACCGACCGAGAAATGCCTGTCGTTGTTGCCGAAAATTCGAGATCTGATCCAGGGGGCAGCAGAGCTGAAAGAAGATCTGGACACCAGTTGCCTATCCGGTTATCTCAAGATCGGCGCGATTTCTACGGCGTTGACAGGCATATTGCCGGATGCCATGAATCAGCTATCAAGCATTGCCCCGCAATTAAGGCTGCGCATCACGCCAGGGGACTCGCGCAGTCTTTACGAACACGTGGCTTCCGGAGCGCTTGATGCGGGAATCATGGTATGTCCGCCCTTCACTGTCCCTAAAACCTTGCGTATGCAGGTGCTTCGAGAAGAACCCCTGATGCTTTTGACCAAAGACCCCATTGACAAAAGCGACGTCCGCTCGACGATTCTTGGGCGAAACCTGATTCGATATGACTCAAATGCCTGGGGTGGGCAGATTGCACAGCAATACCTGGATGACAATAACCTGCAGCCCGACGTGCTGTGTAATCTGGATGCGCTAGATGCAATCCACATCATGGTCGCAAAAGGCATGGGGGCTTCTGTTGTCCCGTACTGGGCGGGATTGAAGACTGACGACGTACATGCAACACCCGTGTCGGAGGCTGACAGCTACATGCGCCAGGTCGTCCTGCTTTACAAGTCCACCCCCAGAAGGCCTAAAGCTGTGGAGGTATTGAAGGAACAGCTTATGAATAACTGCAACTTCCCATAAGGGCCTACACTCTCGGCAACAGGAGGTCTTCATGATAGCTCGCTGGCGTTGGTTGGCTACGAGAATTGCCAAGCGTCTCTGGTTCAGAGCAACGCTTTTCTCCCTGTTGGGAGTGGTTACAGCGTTGGTGGCCGTGGTGCTCAAGGATGCGGTCCCCGTCACCTTGCCTGCCCGTATCGGTGCAGATGCGGTTGACAAGATATTGGGCATCATCGCCTCGAGCATGCTTGCCGTCACGACGTTTTCGCTGAGCACAATGGTCTCGGCCTACAGTGCCGCCAGCAGTGGTGTAACCCCGCGCGCCACTTCGTTGGTCATGGAGGACGCCACGACCCAGAACGCTCTGGCCACTTTTATCGGGTCCTTTCTCTTCAGCCTCGTCGGTATCATTGCACTGAGCACCGGAGCCTACGGTACACAAGGTCGTGTAGTGCTTTTCACCGTGACGATTGCGGTTGTGGTTCTGATCATCTACACCTTGCTGCGCTGGATTGATCACCTCTCCAAACTAGGGCGCGTGGGCGAGACGATCGACCGCGTCGAAAAAGCTGTGATCAAAGCCATCGAGCAGCGTGTTGAACACCCCTATCTGGGCGGTGCAGCCTACCCGCCTGACCTCAAGCTTGCTGGGGTAGCCCATGAAGTGAAAAGCGGCCAGACAGGCTATGTACAGCACATTGATGTCCTTACGCTAAACAAGATTGCGACGGACACCAAGATTCGAATTTATCTCGAAGTCCTGCCTGGCACCTTTGTCCATGAGGGTATGGTGGTGGCACGGGCCGTGGCCGTGAATGGCGAGCCGCTCGATGACAATGGCGCGCTGGACCTCGAGATTTTCGCTGCCGTGACCATCGGCCTCAGGAGAACGTTCGAGCATGACCCGCGCTTCGGGCTTTCGGTGCTGTCAGAGATCGCCTCGCGAGCGCTGTCCCCTGCGGTAAATGATCCCGGTACAGTCATCGACATCATTGGCCGCGGCATTCGCTGCCTGACGTGTTGGGGGAAACTGCATCCCGTAGCGCAAAGCACGGATAACGAATGCCCGCAGGTCTATGTTCATGCACTGCTGGCGGATGACCTGTTTGACGATTTTTTTGCACCGATCAGCCGGGACGGCGCGGCTTTACAAGAGGTCAATCTGCGCTTGATCAAAGCCCTTGTCAGCCTGGCGCACATCAACCCCCGTGCATTTCAACCCGCCTGCAGCCGGCATGCCGCGCGATTGCTTGCGCACGCGGGCAATGGGCTTGTGCTGCAACAGGACAAGGACGAACTCCGCGCTCTCGCTGCCGAACTCATAGGTGTTCAATAAGTCTCGTGCGCCTGTACCCGATTGAATGTTCGCGCTTGAAAAATCACCCTGTTCAGATGCTTCAGAAGATGTAGAATCCGTCGCCAACCTCCAAACCCGATCATTCAGTTGTCACGCCGAGTCCCGCCATGAAGCTGGCCCAACACACACGATCACATGTCGCCTGGGTGCTGTATTTCAGCATCCTGTTCGGCTCGTTGTTGTGCGCCATGGGCCATGGGCAAATGGCCGGGTTGCGCCTGGCTGGCATGGATAACGCCGCCTGGTGTACGGCCGACAGCAGCGGCATGTTCCAAGGTGAGCAAGACTTCAGCGACGCGACCCTGCCTGCCGGCGGTGACTGCGTCATCGCCAGCCTGTTCAGCGCCACGCTGCTGGCCGTATTTTTCGGCTTGCTGACCCTGCTCGCCGGAGAGCCGGGCAGCCCCTTACCCAGCCAACCTCCGCCACGCCTGCCCAAGCAGCGTTGGCCACTGGTCAATCCCCGCGCCTCTCCTGCTTCGCTTCTCACGTTCTGACATCGCCACGTCCCCCTGCCGCTTGATCGGCAACTGGCGTGTGCTCACCGATTTCAGCCAGGAAGCCTTGCATGTTCCGCATGACCACTTTGGCGCTGCTCGTTGGCAGCGCAACCTGTGCCTGGGCGCAGGATGACACCCTGACCCTGCCAGCCAGCAATGTCACGGCCACAGCCAATCAACCCAAGGAGGCAACCAGCCTTGACCTTGATCGCCCCATCGAAAGCGGCTCGCGGCTGAACCTCAGCGCCAGGGAGAACCCCGCTTCCATCAGCGTTGCCGACCGCAAGACCATGGAGCGCATCGGCGCACGTAACTTCCAGGACGCCGCCAATGCACTGCCCGGGGTTAACGCCTCGGCTCCGCCCGGCTGGGGCGGATATGTGTCGTACCGAGGGTTCAACGGTGCCCAGATCAGCCAGTTGTTCAATGGCATCAATTTGCAGTATGGCGGCGCGGCGCGCCCGGTGGGCGCCTGGATCTACGACCGCGTCGAATTGCTCGGCGGGCCATCCTCATTCCTCAACGGCAGCGGCGCTGTCGGTGGCAGCCTCAATTTCATCACCCGGCTGGCAAGCCGTGACGAAGACACCTTCGAAGGGCGCGTCAGTTATGCACGCTACGACACCATGGAAACGTCGGTCGCCTTCAACAAGGCGCTGAACACGGGCGACGGCCCGCGCCACTATGCCCGCCTCGACTACAGCCGCACCAGTACCAACGGCTATATCGATCGGCAGGAGAATGGGGCCGGCAACCTGGCTTTCTCGCTGCTTAGCGACATCAACGATCAGCTCTCGCACACGCTGGCCATCGAATACCTGGAAGAGCAAGAGGACAGCCCCTACTGGGGCACACCGGTATTGCAGCCACTGGTCGGTACCTTGCACATCGACAAGCACAACCGTTTCAACAACTACAATGTCGAAGACGGTCGCTACGAGCAGCGCACACGGTGGCTGCGCTCGATCACCGACTACCGCTTCGACGACAACACCCAACTGCGTAATACCTTCTACCACTACAACGGCCAGCGCGATTACCGCAATCTCGAGGTGTATCGCTACAACGCCGACAACAGCGCCATCGCTCGCTCGGGCGGCTATCGCCAGCGGCACGACCAGGAGGTCAACGGCGACAAGCTCGAGCTGACCCACCAGGGCCAGTTGTTCGGCCTGGCCAGCGACTGGGCGTTCGGCATGGACTACAGCACCAACCAGCAAACCAACTACCCGCTGTCCAAGGGGGCATTCGACACGGTTGACCCGAACGGCTTCGAACCCGGGCACTTCCTCGATATCCCCGGTATGGACGCGCCCATGACCAAGGGCAGAACCACCACCACCGACACCACCTCGGCCTTCGTCGAGAACCGTACCCGCCTGACCGATCAACTGTCGTTGATCACCGCGTTGCGCTACGACCATATCGACTTCGACGTGGTCGACCATGTGGCGCGAGCCAGGCTGGACCGACGCTGGGACGCCATCACCGGTCGCCTGGGCCTGGTCTATGACCTGACCTCCAACGTCAGCCTGTACACCCAATACAGCACCTCGGCCGAACCACCAGGCGGTACCCTGACCAGCGCCTCGATCAGCCAGGTCGGCGACTTCGACCTGAGCACCGGCCGTCAGGTCGAAGTAGGCAGCAAGTTCGACTTCCTCGACGGCCGCGGCTCGGCCACGGCAGCGGCGTATCGCATCGTGCGCAAAGATATCTCCGTGCCCTCCTCGACCGTGCCCAACACCACCGAGCAGGCGGGCCAGCAGACCTCCACCGGCATCGAGCTGGCAGCCTCGTTCAAGGTCACGCCCAAGCTGCTGGCGGCAGGCAACTTCAGTTGGGTGAATGCCGAATACGATGAATTCAACGAGACCATCGGCGGCGTGGTGTACTCGCGCAAGGGCAAGAACCCGGTCAACATCCCCGACCGCGTGGCCAACCTCTGGTTGACCTACGACCTGGCGCCCGGCTGGCAGGTCGGGGCCGATGCCCGCTATGTCTCATCGGTGTACGCCAACACCGCCAACACCGCATGGGTACCGTCGTACACCGTCTACGGGCTGTCCATGACCCACGACCTGGACAAGCACGTGCAAGTCAGCGCGCGGCTGCGCAACCTCACCGACGAGGTGTATGCCCGCTTCATCCACCAGACCAACACCCAGTACTACCTGGGTGAACCGCGCAGCCTCGAAGTCGCTGTGCAGTGGCGCTACTGATGAGCGTGAAGCGCCAGCTGTACCTGTGGCACCGCTGGCTGGGCATCGTCGCCTGCCTGTTCATGGCGCTGTGGTTCGTCTCCGGGGTGGTCATGCTGTACGTCGGCTACCCCAAGCTGACACCGGCTGAGCGCCTCGCCCACCTGCCGGCTTTGCCGGCGGGGTGCTGCGCCGAGTTGCCCGAGCATTGGGCGCAACAGCCGCTGAAGGCGCTGCGCCTGACCAGCCTGGGCGGGCGCGCGCACTACCTGCTGGAACTGGCCGACGGTCGTCGCGTCATCCTCGATGCCGCCAGCGGCGAACCTCTGGCTCGGGCCGACGCAGCCTGGGCCCTGGCCAATGCCCGGCAGTATGCTGGTGACGCTGGGTTGGCTTACCTGGGCACCGTGGACGAGGACATGTGGACCCACTCCAGGGCATTGGATGGCGACCGCCCCTTGCATTATGTGCAGGTAGACGATACAGCCGGCACCTGGCTGTACCTGTCCAGCCGCACCGGCGAAGTGGTGCGTGACGCCACCGCCCAGGAGCGTGCCTGGAACTGGGTCGGTGCATGGCTGCATTGGCTCTATCCGCTACGGGGCGGGTTCGGCTTCGACAACGGCTGGCGTACCCTGGTGATCGGCCTGTCCCTGGGCGCAACGGTCATGGCGCTCCTGGGCATGACCGTTGGCATACTGCGCCTGCGGCTGCGCAAGCGCTATCGCAGCGGCTCGTGCAGCCCCTACTCTGGCGGCTGGCTGCGCTGGCACCATATTGGCGGGCTACTGTTCGGCACGGTGCTGGTGCTGTGGGTATTCAGCGGTCTCATGTCGATGCGCCCCTGGGGTGTGACCGACAGTCGTTCGCAGCTGGCCCCCCAGGCGCTACGTCAGGGGCCGCTACGCGCGATGGATATCGGCCAGACGGTTGCCCAGGCCATGGCCAGCCTGGGCCGGGAGCCTGGGTTCAACCCTGTCGAAATCCAGTGGCAACGCCTGGGCGGCGACACCTTCCTGGTTGCCCGCAATGCCGCCGGCGATAGCCGGATTCTGGAAGCCGGCGCGCCGCCGGCGCGGGCATTGTCAGAACAACGCTTGCTGACAGCAGCCCGTGCGATGGCGGCAGGCGTCGAGGTACAGGCCAACTGGCAAGGGCACTATGACGCCTACTATTTCACCCGTGACGCCCAGAGCATGTACGGCTTCCAGAGCCGCCCACTGCCGGTACTGCGCCTGCGCTTCAACGACCCTGCCAGCACGTGGGTCTACCTCGACCCGGCCAGTGCAGAAGTGGTAGCCAGCCACGACGCCAGGCAACGCACCGGTCGCTGGCTGTTCAACCTGTTGCACAGCTGGGATCTGCAGCCACTGCTGCAAAGGCCGGTGTTACGCGAAGGCCTGATCATCGCCTTGAGCATCGGCGGTCTGGTGGTTTCACTCAGCGGCGTCGTACTAGGCTGGCGAAGGCTACGCAGAATGACCACTCGAGTTCGCGGTTGAGCCTCCTTTCGTGTTTGGCAGCGGCCTGAGCGATTGCCGCTGATCACTGAAAAAACAAAAGCCGGGACGGTAATGCGCCCCGGCTTTTGTTTGACCCGATGAAAACCCTGCCAAGAGTAAAACACCGGATCAACTTCAACGTAGCACGGCACCTGCAAGCCGCCACCCTGCGACAGTTCGCCGCACCCCGCCAGCCAGACCGGTAGATGAAGCCCTGACATCGCACATGCGTCAGAACGTCGCACCTGACAGGGATAACCACGCTCTTAGACTCTGCCTTCCAATAAAAAACCTGAGAGGTCGGTCATGAAGAAAACACTGGCAATGCTTGCTTGCCTGGCAACCGCCAGCCTGGCTCAAGCAGCCCAGGACCCGGAGGCGGTCTTCAACCGCGCCTGCCAGATGTGCCACAACGGGCAATTGCCAATGGCGCCGAAGAAAGGTGACCACGAGGCCTGGAAGCCACGGCTGGCCCAAGGCAACGATGTTCTGGTGAAGCACGTCACCGAAGGCTTCAACGCCATGCCGCCGCGCGGCCTGTGCATGGACTGCACCGCCGACGATTACAAGGCCGTAATCGACTACATGTCCAAGTGATTCGTGCGCCAGGGACGCGCCAGATACTGTGCGCCCCTGGCAACCTGGTCGCACCTAACCATGATGGGCGGCGTTGCTGGACTCGCGCCTCGCCATTTTCAATCACAGCGAACACCGGGCAAAGGATATGCATCGAGCAGCAGGACGTCGCCGCGCACTCAGCTGGGGGATCTACGCCTGCGTGTTGTTCGCAGTGCTGCATTGCGGCATAGGGCATGGTCAGGCCAGCGGCTTGATGCTCAACGGTGCAGGTGGCACTTTTTGTAGCCACTTAGCGACTGCAGCCAGCGCGGTCAGTTTCGACAAAGGGCTCGGCTCCGCCTTGGCTGGCGTATCCACCATCGATTGCCCGCTGTGCAACCATGCGGGCTTGGCCATCACCCTGCAGCTGCTGGGCGTGGCATTCGCCCGACAAGCCTGCAAGCCCTTACTTCCCATCTTCCCCGCCACCTGGCCTCGCCTACGCTGGCCTGCAGCCAATCCCCGTGCCTCCCCCGCCCTGCCCTGAATCAGCCCGATAGCCGCACCACGCCCTTGGCGCCTATTCACATGGGGTGTCGCCGAGTGCGCGGACCACGGCTCGCCTTGCAACTTTTGCATTCAGGAATACCCAGAGCAATGAAGAACAAGACAATCTCAGTGATTTCACCCTGCAGGGCATTCGCTGGGAAGAGCAGCTGCGCCCCTGGCAAGGCGGCGAAGTGGCCTTGGGCCTGGACATCGACGAGAGCAAGGGCGAAGTCCACTTCAAACGCATCGCCCCGGCGCCACAAGCGAAGTTCGACGCGCCCACCCTGCGCGTGACATCGCCGCACGTCGCCGTCAGCCATGCCTTTGCCCTCAACGACACCTGGACCCTGACCCCGTCGACCGGCGTACGCACGTATGAGCACAACGTGTTCGACAACGCCACCGCCCCGCACGCAGGCCTGCTGCTGTCGTCGAACAATGTCGAGTTCCGCGCCAACGCCTCGCGCGGCATCAACTACCCCGGCCTGGAAGCTTCGGTGATGTCGAGCCTGATTCCGGCGCTCGGCGAAACCTGGAAAGACCTCAAGCCCGAGAAAGTCGACCACCAGGAACTGGGCGTGCGCTTCAACCCGATCGACAGCGCCACCCTCGACCTGGCGGTGTTCAAGGACAAGCTGCAGGACCGCTACCTGTTTGCCTTCCCACCGTCGGTGTCGCGCCCGTCGTATATCAACCTGGGTGATTACAACATCAAGGGCGCCGAAGCCACCTGGCAGCAACGCTGGACCAGCAACTGGAGCAGCTTCGTCGGGTTCACCTGGCTCGACCCTTCGCTCAAGACCCTGCCCTACGCACCGCAGAAATCGCTGTCGCTGGGCACCACCTACGAAACCGGGCCGTGGCGCCTGTCGGCTGATGCGCAGTACCAGAAAGACATGTACGTGCTGGCCGAGGAACGCTCCGCCGGCGCCAGCAACTTCTCCAAGGTCGACAGCTTCACCGTGGTCAACATGCGCGTAGGTTATGCCGTACCCGCACTGGGCAAGGTCGGCGAAGTGTTCGTCGCCGTGGAAAACCTGTTCGACCGTGACTACGCCTACCGCACCAACTACCCGATGCCCGGCACTTCGGCGCAACTGGGTGTGAAGATGGGCTTCTGAGCCCTCCCCTGACGCTGCCGGCCTGCACCGGCAGCCCTTTCAAGGAATACGCGCATGAAAGCACCGATTCTCGCCCTGCTGCTAGCCTGCAGCCCACTGCTGGCCGTGGCCGATACCGCCAGCGAGCAGCAGAGCATTCAGCAACTGATGCGACACAACTTCGAACGCCCCGACGCCCCGCTAGACGTTGGCCCGGTCACCATCCAGGGTGACCATGCAGTGGCCGGCTGGCTGCAGGATCAGCGCGGCGGCCGCGCACTGCTGCGCAAAGGCCACCACGGCTGGCGCGTGGTGCTGTGCGCCGGCGATTCGCTGCTCAACCCGGCGAGCCTGCGTGGCGCCGGCCTCGCCGAGCAGGACGCCAAGCAGTTGAGTCAGGCAGTGCGTCAGGCCGAAAGCAACCAGCCGGTCGATCGGGTCAAGCAGTTTGCCTTGTTCCAGGGAGTGGTCAAAGTCGACAAGGATGCCGCTCACGGCAATCACTGATCTCCTTCACCAAGGGCCGGCACTCGCTATCCGCAAGCCGTCGGCCCTTTCGTCGGCAACGCCATCGCAGCGACTGGCATGCGGCTCGCCCTGATGGACGAAAAGCGTTCGGGCTGGCGAGGCCAGCGATGCACCTGCCCTGGCCTCGCGGCTACGCCTGCCGATCTCACCGGGTGCCGAGCAAGCCGTATTGATAACGCCTTGGCTTTTTCCCCGCGCCCACCTACAGGATCGGCCTGGGGCTGTGCTGGAGGCTCTCCGCGACAGCGACCTGAAACAGCCGATTCCGGCTCCTGAGACCGGCGCCTACCGTATAAGCCAGTAACATCGGCATCAGCACGCTGGCGAAGATCAGCATCATCCCCATCGTCTTTTCGCCACTTGCGGCATTCCACACGGTCAGGCTGGCCGACTGTTGCACGCTCGAAGGTACGATGAAGGGGAACAGTGCAACGCCGACACAGCACAGCATCGCCGCGATCGTCAGCGCGCTTGCGACCACCGCCAGACCTGCGCGCCCCCGGGCTGCGGCGCACAGGCTCAAGATCGTGCCGCCGACGGCGAGCACTGGCGCCAAGATAGCTGCAGGCCATGCACGGAAGTTGGCCTGCCAGCCGGTATTGCCCGGCAGCACCACCCACTGGCCCGGTATGCACAAGGCAGCAGAATGGCCTCCACCGGCAAGCGTGTACCCGCGCAGGTCTGCCGCCAACCAGAGTGCAGCCGTTGAAAAACTGATCAAGAACACGACCCCAGCGCCACATGCCAGTTGGCGTGCGGCCGGGCGCAGGCTGCCGGCACCCCGCAGCATGGCCCAAGTGGCGCCCAACTGGCAAAGCATGCTCAGGCTGACGAGCCCCACCAGCAGCGCGAAAGGCCTGAGCAGCCCGGACAACGTGCCATGAAAATGACTCACTTGCCCAGCACAGCGACTGAATGGCATACCGAGCATCAGGTTGCCGAGCACGACTCCGATCAGCATCGCGGGCATCAGCCCGATAACCTGCGCAGTCCAGGTTCGCAGCGGGCGGGCGGCCTGCCCACAGGGTTCACACATCAACACAAGCACGCCGATTAACCCTCCCAGGCCAGGCAGCCAGCCGACCGTAGGCCAGGCCGCCGAAAGCGAGCAGGACAACGCCAGCAACCACAGCAGCTTGATGCGCCTGGGCAGGCTCGCGGGTCGATCCCGTTGCAGTCCCGCTCCGCTCTGCCCCTGCATGAATGGCAACAATACCCGCGCCCCCAAGTCCAGGCCTTCGACTATCACCAGGCCGATCAGCAATGCGCCAATCAACAGCCACCATATGAATTTGAGCAGTTCGTGATCCATGGCTGGCTCTCCTGCAGGCAAGAAAACGGCCCGTCCGTTTGGTCGGCCGCTGTCGCGCGCCTGTACTGCACCGTGGATGGAAAAACGGCAAGGCAGGCACCCGGACATGCTAGGCGCCGGCAGCGACGGCCCCAACTGCGACATTGCGCCACACACCCAGGCACGTGCCCATGACACGGGCGTCTGCATACTGCCCAGGCGCCTGGTGTGACGGTCTGTCGCAGCCTGCGCGGCGTAAAGGCCTTAGCAGCGCAGATCGTGGGCTTGCCCGGTCGCGGGCAGGTCCAGCAGCTGTTGCTGCACCTCACTCTCGGCCTTTTCTACCAGCTCAAGAATGAGCCGGCAGCGCGCCAGATAACGCTTGCCGGCTTCGGTCAGCGCGATGCGTCGGGTGGTGCGGTTGAGCAGGCGAATGCGCAGGTGAGCCTCCAGGCTCGACAGCATCCGGGAAACGCTGGCCGTGGTGGTGTCCAGGTATTCGGCCGCACCCGTCAGGCTGCCAGCCTGAACCACGCAGTTGAACGCGCGCATGGCTTGAAGTACATCCATCGTCGGTAACCTCATGTTGGAGCTTGGGCAAAGGGTGCAAGGACGGCGGCCGGCCGCCGTCAACTGATCAAGGTTTAGCCGGGCACCGGCAGCCAGCGCCTGAAGCTACCTGCGCCTTTGCCATCGAGCGGGCTCCAGGAGAACTCCCAGGGCGGTGGTGGCAAGCACTCACCCTCCTGGGCCGTGAACGGGGCCGAACGGAACCCCGGCTTCCACTCCACGATCCGTTCGATCATGGGCTGCCACGCGAGGATCAGGCCACGGGCCTGGGACACATCGGTCGTTACCCAGAGCGCAGCCGCCGCCACCATGAACGCCTCGATATGCTCTTCGGTCACCCGAGCCTGGTACGGTGAGTTCAGCAACCAGCGACAGACACTGATGTAGTAGGTCCAGTCGAGTGCCGGATGATGCCGATATGCCCAGGTCATGAAGCGGCGGAACAGTTCCAGTCCCTCTGGCGGGTCGAGTTTGAGCAGGCCCGGGCAGACATCGAACAAGGTATGCCAATAGGGCAGCAGGCGTGCGTCGAGGTTGACGAAACTGCGGGCATTGCAGGGGTAATCAGGAAACGGCAACAAAAAGTCGCCGTTGCGCGACGTGCGAACAGAGGGCTCCAGCGAAGCTGCAGCAATCGTGGTACGAGACATCATGTGCTCCTGTGTACCGATAGCCATTGCCAGGCCGGCGCCCTTGCGTACAAGAGCGTGGCCTGGTGTCCTTGTCAGGTCATCCGTTCGCTACCGGTGAAGCACGGGGATTGATCGACGGCCAGCGATGCCGCGGCGAGCGCGCCGAGGCAATCACGGGCTGGCCAATGGGCAATGCGGGCCTCACCAGCGCGGGCAAGGTCAGGCTGGCCGGTAACGGCGCCGGCCCTCCCTGGGCGCAACAACAGTGTCCGGGGGCGGTAACCTTTGCGCTGGGATTACCGTCCTTGTCCATCACAACCGGCTGCACACCGCCGGACGAGCACCAGCTACCCGCCAGCAGTTGCGCCAGGTTGAGCTCGCCCACGGTGCTGGCCATCGGCAAGGCCAGCACCTTGAGCAGCATCGCCAGCAACGCGGCAACCCAGAGGTTGTCCCAGGTGCGCGAGCGAAGGCCGCAACGAGTCACGGTCACGCCTGGCCGGTTAGCACAGGCGTGGAGATGCCATGGGGCATGAGGGTCACTCTCCAACGACGGTAGGGTCAGTTGCCGGGCCCATCACGGTATGCCCAAGGGCATACCTCACGGACGCGGCACCCGGAAGGCGGGCGCAATCCCGCTCCAGCGCCAAGGCGCAGTCGAGGTCAGAAAGGTGAAGCGCGGGGGTTGGACGAGGGCCAGCAATAGCGCGGTGGCGCCTGGCTACGCACCTCGCGCGAGCTCGGCCGGCGCACGGCGACGGTCAGCAGCCAGGCGACCGCAACCAGAAAGACCAGCACGAGGAAAGCCGCAGCGCCCATCGGGCAACTGAACGGAATACTCAGATCGCCAGCCAAGGCACCATCCTGCTTGGCCTGCAGCTGCGCAGTGTCGCCCCCCAGGCTACAGAAGGCACCGCCGAAACCATTCAGTGCCAAGCCCAAAGCCTGCCCGTGGGCAAGGCCACAGGAAAGCACATTGAACAAGACACAGAAATACAGTGCCCAGGCAATGAAAGGACGGTGGGAAGGTGGACGGTTCATGGCCGGCGACTCTAGCACCGATCACCGCCCCATTGAAGCCTGACCTTCGCTCCCCCTGCGGTGCGACACCCCGTCACACCCTGTCCAGACACGCCGCTACCGCTTTGCCTGCCGGCAGACAAGGACAGATTGTCGCAGTTGGTCGCACCCGGCGCCGTCCTTAGAGTGGCGCCGCCACCGCAGTGGCCCTTGAAAAAACCGATTCCCCCAACCGCAGGGCCGGCCAGGACCCGGACGCTGCTTCCAAAAACCGGCGCCCCGTAGCGCCGCCCCCGTGAGGCTTTATCAGCATGAGCGTGCCCGAGGCGCTAGACCTGGCTCGAATCCAGTTCGCTTTCACTGTTTCCTTCCACATCCTGTTCCCTGCCATCACCATCGGCCTTGCCAGTTACCTGGCAGTGCTCGAAGGGCTGTGGCTTCGTTCGAACCAGCAGGTCTACCGTGACCTCTACCATTTCTGGTCGAAGATCTTCGCCGTCAACTTCGGCATGGGCGTGGTGTCCGGCCTGGTCATGGCTTACCAGTTCGGCACCAACTGGAGCCGATTCTCCGATTTCGCCGGTGCCATTACCGGCCCGTTGCTGACCTATGAAGTGCTCACCGCGTTCTTCCTGGAAGCAGGCTTCCTTGGCGTCATGCTGTTTGGCTGGAACCGTGTCGGCCGTGGTCTGCACTTCTTCTCCACGGTGATGGTGGCGCTCGGCACGCTGGTCTCGACCTTCTGGATTCTGGCCTCCAACAGCTGGATGCAGACGCCCCAAGGCTATGAAATTGTCGATGGCCGGGTGATTCCGGTGGACTGGCTGGCCGTCATCTTCAACCCCTCATTCCCCTACCGGCTGATGCACATGGCCACTGCCGCATTCGTTGCGACGGCGTTCTTCGTCGGCGCCTCGGCGGCCTGGCACCTGCTGCGCGGGCGTGACAACCCAGCCATCCGCAAGATGCTGTCGATGGCCATGTGGATGGCCCTGATCGTGGCCCCGGTGCAGGCGGTCATCGGCGACTTCCATGGGCTTAACACCCTCAAGCACCAACCGGTGAAAATCGCGGCGATCGAAGGCCACTGGGAGAACAAACCTGGTGAACCGACCCCTCTGATCCTGTTCGGCATCCCCGACATGCAGGCCGAAACCACCCGCTTCAAGATCGAGATCCCCGCCCTCGGCAGCCTGATCCTGACCCACAGCCTGGACAAGCAGGTACCGGCGATGAAGGCGTTCCCGCCTGAAGACCGGCCCAACTCGACCATCGTCTTCTGGTCGTTCCGGATCATGGTCGGCCTCGGCTTCCTGATGATCTTCGTCGGCCTGTGGAGCCTGTGGTTGCGCAAGCGCGGCACGCTCTACACCTCGCGCCCTTTCCTGTACCTGACACTGTGGATGGGGCCGTCGGGACTGATCGCCATTCTCGCCGGCTGGTTCACTACCGAAATCGGCCGCCAGCCGTGGGTGGTGTACGGCTTGCAGCGCACTGCCGATGGTGTGTCGAACCATGACGCCACCCAGCTCAGCATCACCTTGGTCGCGTTCGTGGTGGTCTATTTCGCCCTGTTCGGCACCGGCCTCGGCTACATGATGCGCCTCGTGCGCAAAGGACCAAAACCTGGCGAGGGCGACCAACACACCCCAGGCTGTCCAGGCCAGCAACATACACCGGCACGGCCGCTGTCCGCCGCCGACGATTATCAGGCAGAGGTGAACTGACATGGGCATCGACCTTCCACTGATCTGGGCGGTGATCATCATCTTCGGCGTGATGATGTATGTGGTAATGGATGGCTTCGACCTGGGGATCGGCATGCTCTTCCCCTTCGTCAAGGACGCGCGTGACCGGGATGTGATGATGAACACGGTCGCCCCGGTATGGGACGGCAACGAAACCTGGCTGATCCTCGGCGGTGCAGCGCTGTTCGGCGCCTTTCCGCTGGCCTACGCGGTGGTGCTGGAGGCGCTTTACCTGCCGCTGATCCTGATGCTGATCGGCCTGACATTCCGGGGCGTGGCCTTCGAGTTCCGTTTCAAGGCCAAACCCGCCAAGCGCCACCTCTGGGACAAGGCCTTCATCTGGGGCTCGCTGGTCGCGACCTTCTTCCAGGGGGTTGCCCTGGGCGCCTTCATCGAAGGCATCAAGGTGGTCGAGCGCAAATACGTTGGAGGCGCGCTCGACTGGCTCACGCCGTTCAGCCTGTTCTGCGGGCTGGGCCTGGTGGTCGCCTACACCCTGCTCGGTTGCACCTGGCTGGTGATGAAGACCGAAGGGCCGCTGCAGCAACGCATGCACGATATTGCCAGGCCTCTGGCGCTGGTACTGCTGGTGGTGATCGCCGTGGTCAGCCTGTGGACACCGCTGGCCTACCCGCAAATCGCTGCGCGCTGGTTCAGCCTGCCCAACCTGCTGTGGTTCATGCCTGTGCCGATCCTGGTGCTGGTGACGTGTTACGGGCTGCTACGTGCCGTGGCACGCAACGCGCACTACACGCCGTTCTTGCTGACCCTGACCCTGATTTTCCTGGGCTACAGCGGCCTTGGCATCAGCCTGTGGCCAAACATCATTCCGCCGTCGATCAGCATCTGGGAAGCCGCAGCGCCGCCCCAGAGCCAAGGCTTCATGCTGGTGGGCACACTGTTCATCCTGCCCATCATCCTTGGCTACACGTTCTGGAGCTATTACGTGTTCCGCGGCAAGGTGACCCATGAAGACGGCTATCACTAGGAGCACTACGTGATGACACCCAGTGTGAAGCAACCGATGTGGCGCCGCCTGGCCTGGCTGGTGCTGATCTGGGCAGGCAGCGTTGCGGTGCTGGGTCTGTTCGCTTGGCTGACCCGACTGTTCATGATGGCCGCCGGCATGCGCAGCCATTGAGCCCTTAGCGTGGTGCGCCTGCGACAAAATGGCGCACCACGGAACTCGTACAGCCCGCAACGGATGCGGCTTAATGCGCGCCATATTCGCTCGGGTGACTCATGCTTTCACGTGCACGTGCACATCTTTGTCTGTTCGCCTGCCTCGCCGTGCTGTTCAACCTGCTGGCGATGCCGCTTGACCGTGCCTTGCAATCACCCCGCATCGACAGCCAATCGCTGATTCTCGGCAGCTTTTGCAGCCTGCACGGTGCACAAAGCCTGCCCAAGTCACTGCTGGCCCAGCTCAAGGCCGAGCTGCCGCAACTCAACGATCAGCCGGACATGAAACACCAGGCGGGCGACTGCTGCTGTGGCCATGCCGGGCATGCCTTGCTGACCAGCGACTATTATCGCCACCTGTTCCCCCGCTACTGGCCCGACGCACTGTTGCTCAGTAACAGCCACAGGCTGTCGCTGCCGCGCGAACAGTGGCCAAAGCTCAACCCCCGCGCCTCTCCCCTGGCCTGACCTGTCGTTGCTTGCCCACGGCTGCCCCGTGACCTGCGGTGCGCAGCCTTGCCCGACTGTCTGACCAGGAAACCTTCCATGCCTGCGTTCCGTTGCACCGCACGCGCTGTCCTGCCCGTGCTCGCTGTGTTCAGCCTAAGCCCGCTGTCACTGGCCGTTGCCGAAACTTTGCCCACTGAAAACTCCACCCTCACCCTTGGCGCGGTCAACGTGACCAGTACCGAAAGCGGCCCGCTGGCCACCAGCAGCGTGCTCAGTTCGGTGGACATCCTGGGGGGCGATATCCTCGAAAAGATGCCCGTGACCTACAGCTGGGAACTGTTCAGGCGCGCGCCAGGGGTAATGCTGACCGAATTCAACCAGGGCACCACCTCGGGCAAACTGTCGTTTCGCGGCTTCAATGGCGAAGGCGAAGTGAACGCGGTCAAGTTGCTGATCGATGGCATCCCCAGCAACACCAACGACGGCAACATGCCCTTCATCGACTCGGTGTTCCCCATGGACATCGACAGCATCGAAGTGGTGCGCGGCACCAGCGACCCGCGCTATGGCCTGAACAACATCGCCGGCAACGTCAACATCAACACGCGCACCGGCGGCAACTACAACAAAGCGCGCCTGCGCTACGGCAGCTTCAACACCCGCGAGGTGCAACTGGCCAAGGGCATCGAGACCAGCAACTGGACGCAGAACTACTTCTTCGCCCGCCAGCAGGTCGACGGTTATCGCGACCATGCCGACACCGAACGCTACAGTTTCGGCGGCAAGTGGTTCTATACCCCTGACGATGGCAGCTATCGCCTTGGCCTGATCGCCCGCCACTACGAGTCCGAAGCCCAGGAGGCCGGCTACCTGACCGAGGATGACGCCCGCCATCATCCGCGCATGAGCAATGACTACAACGCCACGGACAAAGGCACGCGGCGAATGAACCAGGTCAGCGTGCACTTCGACACCGACCTGGCCGAGACCCTGTCCTGGTCGGCCAAGACCTACCTCAACACCTATGACGACCGTCGCTGGACGCAGTACTGGCGCACCAGTTCACAGCAGGAACGCGATACCTACGAAGATCAGTACGGCGCCATCACCTCGCTGACCTGGCGGCCACAGGTGGACTGGCTGCACGCCTTCGCGCTGGAGGGTGGCAGCGATGTGCAGAAGCAACAGAACCGTAGCGAGCGCTACCGCACCGTGGAGCGTGTACGCCAGGCGCAGACACGCGACCAGGACTTCGACTTCAACACGGTCGGTGCCTATGTACAGGCGGAGATCGAGCCGTTCGAGTCGCTGAAGATCGTGCCGGCCTACCGGGTGGACAAGATCAGTGGCGACTTCACCAACAAGATGACCGGGCAGGACTACGACATCAACGACTACGGGTTGATCAAGCAGCCCAAGCTCAGCATTGTCTATTCGCCGTGGAAGTTCGCCAGCGTTTACGCCAACTGGGGCCGCACCTTCCAGGTCGGGACGGGCGCCGCAGCCTACAAGGTGCCGCCGCGCAACGAGGACCTGGCCCCGTCGATCAACGAAGGCTGGGAAACCGGCGTCAAGTTCACCCCGGCCAGCTGGGTCGATGGCCGCGTGGCCTATTGGCGTCAGGACGCCTCTGGCGAAGTGAGCCGTCGCCTGAACGACCCGAGCGGCGAGTCGGACAACGTCGGCGAAACACGCCGCTGGGGCTATGACCTGCAGGTCAACCTGCACCCGGACGAACGCACCGAGGTGTGGATGTCCTACTCCTGGCAATACTCCAAGATCCTTGAGCCCAGCAGCGCGTTACCAGGCAGCAAAGGCCAGGAAATCGATCACGTGCCACATCACCTGTGGAACACCGGCATCAGCTACCAGGCCACCCCTGCCCTGCAATTGACGGCCTGGATGAATGGCCAGACCAACTACTACCTGGAACGCGAGAATACCCAGGGCCGGTATGGCGGTTACGTGCTCACGAACCTTGGCGCGACCTACAAGGTCAACGAAACGGTGAGTGTCGACCTGCAGTTGAAGAACCTCACCAACCGCTACTACGAGTACGTGTGGTACGACCCGGACGGTGCGGATGCTTCCCTGCACTCCCCGGGTGACGGTCGTGCACTGTATGCCGGCGTGACGTTCGATTTCTGAAAGCCTGCACGTTGGTCGGCGCCAGTGGTTCGGGCAACGCCCTAAGCTGCCTTGGCTTGCTCGACCACTTGTTGGCCGTCGCGATCGATTGGCTTTCGAATTGCCGGAAAACAGGCTATGTTCGTGATACGGAACTTGCGAGGGAAACCTGGCCTTCGGCCAAGGAATGGATCCGCGCAACGACATGAAATGCGGAAAACGTCGCAGGTGCCGTAGCCGTGGTGATAGCCAGTTCTGCACTGCCACTACCTACCGCAACGCTTTCTGAATCCAGCAATCAAACATGGCGAAGGGCATCACATGTGAACGCCAGGAGGCTTTTCCAAGGCGCCATCAAAGTGCAGGTATCCGCTACCGGTCACGAGTGGCGTCACCAGCCATGACAAACCTTGATCCTCATGATGATATAGCGCATTACGTCCGGACGGATCGGCTCGAACAGCTGTTCGTCCAGTCAGCGCCTGCGGTGCTTGGCAGCTTCCTGGCCGCCGTAATGCTGTGCTGGTTGGGCTGGGAGCGTTTCGACCAGCAAAGGGTCATCGTCTGGATGACGTTATTGGGCCTGTCGACCGGCGTGCGTGCCGCCATGTTCTTCGCCTATCTGCGAGCACCGGCCAACCAGCGCACGGCCGAACGCTGGGAGTGGCGTTACTGGGTCACGCTGATGCTGTCGGCGGCTATCTGGGGCTGGGGCGCCTTTGCCGTAATGCCCGCCGACGACGCGCTGGGGCAGACGCTGATCATGCTGTTTGCCGTGGGCATGTCTGTCAGCGCGGTGTCGTGCTACTCCTCTTACCGCAACATGACCCTGGTGTCGATGGGCCTGGTCTTGCTGCCTTCTACGGGCTGGCTACTGCTGCAACCTTCCACGCTGCAACAAGGGATAGCCTTGGCGGTATTGGTGTTCGCCTGGTTCGTGGTGAGTGCGACGCAAAGCCTGTCCTCGGCATTGACGACGGCCTGGCGCCTGAAACACGAAATGCAACGCGCGCATCGGCTGGCCATGGTGGCCTCGTGTACAGACGAACTGACTGGCCTGAACAACCGACGTGCTTTTTTCGACAACGCTTCGACGCAGCACGCCCGGTGCAAGGACGCAGGTGCATTCATGGCCGTGTTGATGCTGGACGTCGACTATTTCAAACAGATCAACGACACGTTCGGGCATGCCGCAGGCGACCAGGTGCTGCAGCGCATCGGTGCAGCGATCAGTGCCAGCCTGCGTGACAACGACATTGCCGGCAGGCTGGGCGGCGAGGAGTTCGCCATCCTGCTGCCCAATACGCCGCCAGACACGGCGATTGAGGTTGCCGAGCGCCTGCGGGCCCTGATAGCCAAACTGCGTGTAAATGAGCAACACCCGGTCACCGCAAGCATAGGTTTAGCGTTCGCGAAGGCCCCTGCCACTGAGCTCAGCGCCTTGCTCAGCAGCGCAGACAGCGCCATGTACCTTTCCAAGGTATCGGGCCGTAACCGGGTCACGGTCGCCGAACCGGGGCAGGAGGCATTGCGCAAGCAGCACTAGCCCATCCAGGGAGTTGCTATGCAGGGTCCTGGGCCGCAGTCTCACCCGCCTCCGGGCGTTGCGTGCGGGTTCGGTGTTTCAGCAGCGCACGTGCCGCCAACGCCGCGAGCACCAGCCCCGGAGCCGCGGCCATCAGCAGCCCCCCCGCACCTGCGCCTGCTGCAAGGATCTGCCCAGCCGCCAGAGGGCCGGCCATGGAACCCAGGCGCCCCACCGCCACCGAGGCGCCCAAGCCCGTCGCGCGCACCTGGGTCGAATACAGCGTAGGCGCCAGCGCGTACAGCACCAACTGGCCACCAATGGCGCAATACCCCGCAGTGAACCCGGCCAGCAACATCAGACCAAAACTGCTCGACAGCCCCAGCCCTGCCAACGACGCCAGCATGCCGGCGTAGGCGATCAATACCGCCCGCCCGGCAAACCCACGGTCCATCATCCGACCGGTCAGGAACGATCCAGCCGCCCCACCCAGGTTGAACAGGATCTGCACGGCGCCCGCCTGCGGCCGGCTGAAGCCTTGGCCGATCAACAGCGACGGCAGCCAGTTGAGCAGCATGTACAACACCGTCAAGGTGAAGAAACATGCCACCCACAGCAACAGCGTGCGGCTTGCCTGCTGCGGCCCGAACAATTGCGCAAGCACACCCTCACTGCCCGCCTTGGCAACGCCTTGGGTACGGAATGCCTGGGACTCTTTCAGCCAGATCATCAACACAAAGGCGATCACGATCGGTGCGATGCCGCCGACGTAGAACACCGTACGCCAGCCGTCGCCCACGCCGGCCATGCCGATCAGCGACGCAACCGCCCCGCCCAGCGGTACACCACAGTAAGTCAGGCTGACCGCTGTGCTGCGCAGACGCTCGGGCGCCGCCTCGCTGGCCAGGGCGATCAGGATTGGCAACGCCGCCCCCAGCCCGAGCCCTGTCATCAGCCGCGCGATCAACAGCGAATCGTAGCTTTGGGCATGGGCGGTCCCTAGCGAGAAGCCGCCAAACAACAGCACCGCCACGATCAGGATCGCTTTGCGGCCCAAGCGGTCTGCCAGCCAACCGCCGATCAGCGCGCCGGGCAGCAACCCCAGCAACCCGGCACTGAATACCCAACCGAGCATGGCCGGAGTCAGGTTGAATGCCTTGGCCATGTGCGGCGCGGCGATGCCGGTGGCCTGCAGGTCCAGCCCTTCCAGCAAGGCAACGAGAAAACACAAGCCGATGGTGAGTACGGCCTTGCCCGATGATGCAGATGAATGATGCATGTGTGGCCCTCTGTTGTTGTTGTCGGTCGGGTGTTCAAAGGCGGAACGTGGCACGTACGGTGACGAACGACGAGTTTTCGCCGCCGGCATCCTTGATCGCCGAGCCAACGTCGTAATACTTCAGGTCAAGGTCCAGTGTCAGGTTGGGAGTGGCAAGCCAGCGTGTGCTGGCGCGGTAGATGGTACCGACATCGCGCCCCGTGCCACGGGTGTTGGCCAGCATGCTCATGCCGGGCATGTACACGCCGTCTTCCTCACGCTGTTTCCACACTTGGAAGATGCCCGGCTCGATGCGCAGCGTGCGCCAGGGCGAGAAGCCGAAGGTCGGCCCCACCACGATGATGTTGCTCAGGGTGGTGAGGCTGGCTTCGCCATAGACACCATTGCGTGGGTAAAGCGGGTCGAAAGTGCCGACTTTTCCGTCGCCCAGGTCACTGTCGCCACTCGCGGCATCGATGCGCATGCCCAGGCGCGGTTGCCAGGGGTGGGTGAAGGTGAAGCCGCTGTCGCTCGACAGCGCCCAGGCGCGGATCGACGCGTTGCCCAGATGGCCGGTCTGCCCAACGAGGTTCCAGCTCCAGTCCAGTGCCTGATGGCGGCCGAACAGCCGCGTGCCGAAGGTGTAGCGCTGCTCGTCACCCGACTCGCCGGCCAGGCTACGGTCGTCGGTTTCCAGGCCAAAGGCCAACAGGTCCATGTTCCAGGACGCCGACAGCGGCAAGGTACCGTAGAGCCCGTAGAATTTGATGTTGTTGTTGCTGCCGTCGTCCCAACTGTCTTCACCGATTTTCAGCGGGCGTACAGCGAATGCATCCAGCTTGCGTCCGTCCTTGAGGTTGAGGCTGGCGCGCACGCCGTCGAAGCTCAGGCGGATGTTCGGCGAGTCGCGGTAGGTGACCAGCATCTGGTCGCCAAAGCCCATCTCCTGGCGACCTACGCGTGTGGTATAGCGCCCTGCGGCGAAGTCGTAGTTGAAATCGACGAAGGCCTGTCGTACTTCATTGCGGCTTTCATCATTGGGCGAGTACAAGTCCTTGCCGAAGGCGCGGGTATTCTCGACCTGGACGAAGGTGCGCACGGCATCGTCGAACAGGTGCAGGTCGGCATGGGCCTGCAGCCGTTGCAGCAGATAGGAATCGTCGTTCAGCCCGCGCAGGCCAAAGAAGGGTTTGTCCGAAGCATCGGCCCGGTAGCGGGCCTCAGCCCCGATTTGCAGCCAGGCCGACTCTGACAGCCGATGGTAGCGCAGGCCATCGAAGGGGGCCGTGGCCTTGGCGGGGTCGTCGAGAAAGCGGTAGTCCTCGATCCAGCGAGGGGCCCCTGGCCTCCCCGGCCGGCTCTCTTCAAGCGGGCTGGCCGCGTGGGCGGACTGGCACAGCGAAAGCACTATGAGGGGCAGGCATACCCCGTTCAACGGCTTGATCATCAGAATTTCCCTTCACTTGTTTTTATAATTGTTCTTACAAACTGGATAACTCTGTTAACGATTATTTTTGTTAACCATATGCGCCGTCAATAGCGTTCTTCACGTGTACGAGGAATGATCAACATCAAGCGTTCGCTAATCGCACACTTCTGCAGCGCGCGGCTGCGGCATTCATTCATCCGTCGCTAGAATCCAGGGCGTACGGTCTATTCATAGGCCATGCGCTACTTTGAGCCCATTACAAAAACAAGAGTCCCTCCCATGAATTGCCTCCGCCCCCTTGCCGCCCTCGGCGTGCTCATGCTCGGTGCCAGCCACGCCATGGCCGCACCAACCGTTAAACAACCAAACATTTTGTTGGTGGTCGCTGATGACCTCGGCTTTTCCGATTTGTCGGCCCTGGGCAGCGAAATCCAGACGCCCAACCTGGACAAACTGCTGGCTGACGGCCGCCTGATGCTCGACTTCCACGCGGCGCCCAGTTGCTCGCCGACCCGCGCGATGCTGATGTCCGGCAACGACCCGCACCTGGTCGGGCTGGGCATGATGTCGGAGACGCGCAAGCGCCTGCCGGCCGGTGCAGAGGTTCGCGCCGGCTACGAAGGCGTGCTCGGTGCCAATGTCGCGACCCTCGCCGAACTGCTGCATGACGCCGGCTACCGCACCTACATCGCCGGCAAGTGGCACCTGGGCATGCAACCGGCCCAGCAGCCACACAACCGCGGCTTCGACCAGGCCTATGTGCTGCTCGAAGGCGGCGCGGCGCACTTCAAGCAGGCCAATATGGACCTGCAGTCGAACTACAGCGCCACCTATCGCCACAATGGCGAGCCGATCGCGCTGCCCGACGACTTCTACTCCACCACCTGGTACACCGACCGCCTGATCGACGCGATCGACCAAGGCAAGGCCAGCAACAAACCGTTCTTCGCCTTTGCCGCCTATACCGCGCCGCACTGGCCGCTGCAGGCGCCGGATGCGTACCTGGCGCAGTACCGAGGCCGTTACGACCAAGGCTACGAAGTCATCGCCCACGAACGCCTGAAGCGCCAGCGTGAAGCCGGCCTGGTGCCCGCCGACTTCCCCCTGCAAGCACAATTGGAAGGTGTGCCGAGCTGGGCATCGCTGAGCGATGAACAAAAACGCCAGTCCGCGCGCACCATGGAGGTATACGCCGCCATGGTCACAGCCCTGGACGCCGAGGTGGGGCGCCTGGTGGAACACCTGCGCAAGACCGGCGAGCTGGAAAACACGATGATCCTGTTCATGTCCGACAACGGTCCGGAGAACGCCACCCGTGTCGATCCCGAGTGGATCAAGGCAAACTTCGATAACCATCTGGACAACTATGGCCGCCGCGATTCGTTCCTGATGATCGGCTCGGCCTGGGCCCAGGTCAGTGCCCTGCCCAGCCGTCGCTACAAGATGACCACCTACCAGGGCGGCATCCGCGTACCGGCCTTTGTCTACTACCCGGCCACCATCAAGGCCGGCCGCAGCGAAGAGCTGGCCAACGTCCGCGACATCATGCCGACCCTGCTGCAACTGGCCGGTGCGCCGATGCCCGGCGTCAACTACCGCAACCGCGATATCGTGCCGCCGCAAGGCACATCGGCGCTGAACTACCTGCAAGGCAAGGACAGCCAGATCCACGCCCATGACGAAGCCATGGGCTGGGAAATCAACGGCAGCGCCTCGTTGCGCAAGGGCCCACTGAAGCTGGTGTGGGATGCCACTGACAGCAAGCCGAGCTGGCACTTGTATGACCTGCACAAGGACCCTGGCGAGCACCACGACATCGGCGCAGGGCACCCCGAGCAGGTGGCGCTGATGCTGCGCGACTGGAAGGCTTATGCCCAGCGCGGCAACATCGCGATCGATGCCGACGGCCGTCCGGCCAGCCCAATCCTGGTCAAGCAGCAATGATCGCTCGGGCAGCCGGCTGCGCAGCACTCGCCGCCGGCCTGCTCGCCGCCTATGCACTGTGGCCACAGGCCCCGGCGCCGGCGCTGCTGTGTGCGGGCTACAGCGGCCTGCCCGCGCAGCGCCAAGGCCCTTGGCGAGACGGCATGGTGCATGTCCCAGGCGGCGAGTTCAGCTTTGGTTCAAGCCGCTTTTACGACGAAGAAGGCCCGCCTCACCCTGCCAAGGTGTCCGGCTTCTGGATTGACGTGCATCCGGTCACCAACGCCCAGTTCGCGAGCTTCGTCAAGGCCACCGGGTATGTCACCCATGCCGAGCGCGGTACCCGAATCGAGGACGACCCTACCCTGCCCGACGCGCTGCGGGTTCCGGGTGCGATGGTGTTTCATCAGGGTGCGGACGTGCTCAGCCCCGGCTGGCAGTTCGTGCCCGGCGCCAACTGGCGACACCCGCAAGGGCCGGGCAGCAGCCTGGTCGGGCTGGACAATCATCCGGTGGTGCAGGTCGCCCTGGGAGATGCCCAGGCCTATGCCCGCTGGGCAGGACGCGAACTGCCCAGCGAGGCGCAGCTGGAGTACGCCATGCGCGGTGGCCTGACCGATGCCACCTTCAGCTGGGGTAGCACCGAGCAGCCCAAAGGCAAGCTCATGGCCAATACCTGGCAGGGCCAGTTCCCCTATCGCAATGCGGCAAAGGATGGTTTTACCGGTACATCACCCGTGGGCTGCTTCCCGGCCAATGGCTTTGGCCTGTTCGATGCCGGCGGAAATGTCTGGGAGCTGACTCGCACGGGCTATCGGCCAGGCCATGACGCACAGCGCGACGCCAAGCTCGACCCCTCAGGCCCGGCCCTGAGTGACAGCTTCGACCCGGCAGACCCCGGCGTGCCGGTGGCGGTGATCAAGGGCGGTTCGCACCTGTGTTCGGCGGACCGTTGCATGCGCTACCGCCCCTCGGCACGCCAGCCGCAGCCGGTGTTCATGACGACCTCGCACGTGGGTTTCAGAACGATTCGGCAATGAATGGCAACGGCGTGGCGGCCGCGTCGATGGCCGCCACCTGCCGGTCGAGGTCGGGCAGCAGGTAGCTGAGGAAGAACCCAACGCTTTCCTGCTTTTCCCGGCGCTGCGCTGACCCCTCTGGCAACACCTGGATGCAACGGGCGCTGCGGGCCCAGGCGAAGGCCTGCAGCGCCGTTGCGCACAACTGCAGGAAAGCACCCGCGGCGCGGTACGGGAATTCGGGATCGTCCACGGTCATCGACAGCACTTTGACCAGCATTGCCTCCAGCGTGTCGCACGCACAGCCCAACGCGGTGGCGGCTGCGCCAGCGTCCGCAGCGGCCTCGGTACGCAACTCACACAACAGCAGGGCGAAACCGTCCCCCCCATCGCCCAATACCTTGCGCAGCATCAGGTCATTGGCCTGTATCTCGTTGGTGCCTTCGTAGATCATCGCGATGCGGCTGTCGCGCAAGGTCTGCTCGATGGCAAACTCCTGGGTGTAGCCATAGCCACCGAACACCTGCAGGGCCTGGCTTGCCAGGCTGAACCCCTGCTCGGTGAAGGCCGCCTTGATGATGGGCGTCAGCAGCGCCGCCAATGTCGCGGCCTTCGCCCGTTGTGCAGGCTCGACGGCGGCTTCGGCGATATCCAGCCACTGGGCCGTCCAGTAGGCCAGCGCGCGCATCCCCTCGGTACGCACCCGCAACTCCAGCAGGACCCGCCGCATGGCCGGGTGCAGGTGGATCGGGTCGGCGCCTTGGGCGCACCCCTTGGCCCGACCCGGGGCAGTCATCTGGCGCCGCTCCAGGGCATAATCGCGGGCCTGTTGCCAGGCCGCCTCGGCATGCCCCAACCCTTGCAAGCCAACATGCAGCCGCGCGGAATTCATCATCACGAACATCGCCGCCAGGCCACCATGGGGCTGACCCACCAACCAGCCGCGGGCGCCCTCCAGGCGTAGTGCGCAGGTGGCGCTGCCACGGATGCCCAGCTTGTGTTCCAGGCCGTCGCAGTACAGCGAATTGCGCTGGCCATCCTCCATCCATTTCGGCACCAGCAACAGCGAAAGCCCGCGGCTGCCGGACGGCGCATCCGGCAACCGGGCCAACACCAGGTGGAGTATGTCGCGGGTCAGGTCGTGTTCGCCGCCAGAGATGAACAGCTTGTTGCCACTGACCGCGTAGCTACCGTCGCCCAAGGGCACGGCGCGGCAGCGCAACAGGCTGAGATCGCTACCGGCCTGGGGTTCGGTCAGGCACATGGTAGGCAAGGTGCCACCGCTGACGATGCCAGGCAGATAGCGCGCCTGCAGCTCGGCCGATGCATGGGTTTTCAGGCACAGGTAGGCGCCGTGGGCAATGCCGGTATACATGGCCCAGCCATGGTTGCTGCCGAACAGCATCTCTTGCAAGGCCGCCTCCAGCACTAGCGGCAGCCCTTGGCCGCCAAGCGCCGGGGCGCATGCCAGGGACGGCCAGCCACCGTCGACATAGGCGCGATAAGCCGCCGGGAATCCGTCCGGGGTGCGCACCTCCCCGCCCGCCATCTGGCAGCCCTGGCGATCGCCCGAGCTGTTCAATGGGGCCAGCACCTGCTCGCAGAAACGGGCCGCCTCTTCCAGTACCTGGGCTGCCAGGTCGAGGTCAACGTCGGCATACGCCGGTAATTGCGCCCAGGCCTGATCGGCCCGCAGCCAGTGTTGCAAGACGAACTGCATGTCGCGCAGGGGCGCCTTCCAGGTCATCGGATACCTCCGGGTCAGGCAATGAAATGGGGGTTTTCGATCAGCAGCGCCATGCCTTGGCCACCGCCGATGCACGCCGCTGCGATGCCATAGCGCAAGTTGCCGTCGCGCAATTGACGGGCCAAGGTGTGGACCAGGCGCAGACCTGTAGCGGCCAGTGGGTGGCCGAGGGCGATAGCGCCGCCATGGACATTGAGCTTGTCTACATCGAGTTCAAGCGCCTGGGCCACCGCCAGCACTTGGGCGGCCTGCGCCTCGTTGATTTCCAGGCGATCGATCTGCTCCAGGCGCAGGCCGCTGCGTTCGAGCAGCAAGGTGATGGCCGGCGCCGGCCCGATGCCCATGAGGTTGGGCGGTACGCCAACGGCCGTGGCCATCAGCAAACGCGCCAAAGGCGGATGAGTGCAATCAGAGTAGCGCGTGACCAAGGCTGCTGCCGCACCATCGACCACCGCGCAACTGTTGCCTGCCGTCTGTACGCCACCGGCGTGCACCGGGCGCAGCCGAGACAGTGCGGCCGCATCGGTAGGCTGTGGGTGGCTGTCCTGGCTGACCTCACTCACGCCACGCGGCAATGCGATGCCGCGTGGCTGGCAGCCTTCTGCCTCTAATGCCTGCGCGGTGACGCTGACGATTTCCTCGTCGAACCAGCCCTGCGCCTGGGCTTGCAGGGCCCGCTGATGGCTGCGCAGGGCCCATGCGTCCACCGTTTCACGCGCCAGGCCATAGGCACGGGCCAGGTTTTCCGCAGTACCGATCATGTCCACACCGGCAGCCGGGTCGTACAGGGCTTCCCAGAGAAAGTCCTTGAACCCGACCGGCGCACCCAGGCGAAAACCGCCCCGGTGTTCATAGGCCGCGATCGGATTGCGCGACATCGACTCCGCACCCACGCACAGCACCTGGCGGGCGCCACTGCGCAGCTGCTCACCGGCCTGACGCAACAGTTCAAGGCCCGTGCCGCAGATACGCTGCACCGCCAGTGCCGGTACCGCCTGCGGCACGCCACAGTAGAGGCCGACATGGCGTGGCAGCATATAGGCATCGAAGCTGGCCTGGGCCATGCTGCCAGCGAGCACGCTGTCTACCGCCTGAGGGGTGGCAGCTGCACGTGCCAGCACCGCACGGCCGGCCTGAATGCCCAGGTCGATGGGCGAGATCGCAGCCAATGCGCCACCCAGGTCGATCCAGGGCGTACGCACCATCTGGACGATGGCCGTGTCCTCGAAGACGGTGCACAGCCCGGCCGCACTCAAGGCCGCACCTTGGCGTGCAATGCGTCGGGGTCTTCGCCACGGTACAGCGCCTCGACCTGAGCGGCGCGCCGCTGCAGCACGGCGCGCTGATTGATCGAGCCCTTGTCGGTGATTTCACCAGCGTCGATCGACGGCGGCTCGGCCAGCAGCGACAGCCATTCGATACGGCTGGCGTTGCCCTGGGCATCGCGGTTCAATCGCTCCAGCCAGCCAGCGAACCAACTGCGCACCGTGTCGTTGGCCAGCACTTGGGCATCGCTGGCATCCTCTGCCAGCCCGGCCAGCCGCCGGCACTCGGGCAGGCGTGGGAACACCAGCAGGCCCAGGCATTCGCGGTCCGGCGCGGTGACCACAATGTCCTGCACATAAGGCGAGCCCTCCAGCACTGCGCGGTTGCGCAGCGGGCCGACACTGACGAATACCCCGGACGAGAGCTTGAAGTCCTCCGCAATACGGCCATCGAACATCAGGCCAAGCTCGGGCTGCCTGGCATCGGCCAGCTTCAACGCGTCACCCGAACAGTAGAACCCCTCCTCGTCGAACGCCTCGGCGGTCTGCTGCGGCGAGCGCCAGTAGCCTGGCATGATATGCGGGCCACGGAAGCGCGCCTCGAGCTTGTCACCCACCGGCACCAGCTTCACTTCGCAGCCAGGTGCCGGCAGCCCGACATAGCCGGCCATCGACAAAGGCCCGGTGGTGAAGGTGCACGATGGCGAAGCTTCGGTCATGCCAAGGCCGGCCATCATGCGGATGCGTTCGCCGCAGTGTTGCTCGGCAATGCGGTCCAACCGGTCCCAGACGCTTTGCGACAGGCCTGCGGCGGCAAAGAAGAACAACTTGATACGGGCAAAGAACACCTCGCGCAGCGCGGGGTCCTGCTCCAGTGCCTTGACCAGCTCCTCCCAGCCCTTGGGTACGGTGAGGTAGGCCGTGGGGGAAATCTCGCGCAGATTGCGCAGGGTCTCGGCGAAGCCTTGTGGGGTTGGCTTGCCGGCGTCGAGGTAGAAGCTGCCACCGTTGTACAGCACGATGCCGAGGTTGTGGCTACCGCCGAACGTGTGGTTCCACGGCAGCCAGTCCACCAGCACCGGCGGCTCCTCGGCGAACGTCGGAAAAGTCTGCAGAAGCATCTGCTGATTGGCGCACAGCATGCGCTGGGTGGTGATCACCGCCTTCGGCAGCTTGGTCGAGCCCGAGGTGAAGAGGAATTTGGCGATGGTGTCCGGCCCGGTGGCGGCGAAAGCCGCATCGGCCGCCGCCAGGTCACCCGGTTGCAACAGGCTGTCGAAGCTTATATGGGGGCGACCTGCGACCTGGCCACGCACGCTGATCACGCCGACCGAGTCGTTCAGCACCGCCTCGAAGGCGCGCTGGAACGGCTGGCTGTCGCTGACGAAGACCACTCCGGGGGTGAGTACCTCGCAGACATGGCGCAACTTGGCGAAGTCTTGCGACAACAGCGCGTAGGCCGGCGACACCGGGCAATATGCAATACCGGCATACATGGCGCCGAGGGCGATTTGCAGGTGTTCGATGTCGTTGCCGGAAAGCAGCGCCAGCGGGCGCTCGGCACTGAGGCCCAACCCTAGCAAGTTGGCGGCGATGGTGCGCACATCGGCGAGCATCTGCACGTAGCTGATCGAACGCCAGGCACCGTCTGCCTGGCGTGCCGCGATGAAAGTGGTGTCCGGGCGGACCTGGGCCCAGTGCACCAGGCGCTCGAGCAGGCGCGCCGGCAGCGGCGCCAGTGGCTCGACAGGGCGCATGCGCAGCACGTCGTCGACGTGGCTGACCTGCACCCGGGGATGCCCGATGGCCACCTGGCGGTAGCGCGGACGTTGGCCAGGGTCGATCGACCCTGAGCGGGCTTCGTTATTCACGCAGGTTGCTCCTTGTTCTTGTTGTACATCCTGCCGCCGCCCGGTATTACGGGCGGCGGTCATCTTGCCGGTGGCCTGGGCCTGCAGCGGCTAGATGGGATAGTGACGCGGGCCGTGCTGGAGGGTGACCCAGCGCAACTGGGTGAACTGATCGATGGCCGTGCGGCTGCCGAAGCTGCCGTAGCCGCTGGACTTGACCCCACCAAACGGCATCTGTGCTTCGTCGTGAACGGTCGGGCCGTTGATATGGCAGATACCTGACTCCACCCGTTGGGCCAAGGCCAGGGCGCGGCTGGTGTCGCGGCTGAAAATGGCCGATGACAGACCAAACTCCGAGTCGTTGGCCAACTGCAGCAAGGCTTCGTCGCCTTCGGCGCGCAGCACCACCGCCACCGGGCCGAAGGACTCCTCGCGGTACAAGCGCATGCTGGCATCGACGTTGTCGAGCAAGGTCGGTTGCAGGATGCTGCCCTCCAGCTGGCCGCCACAAACCAAGCGCGCGCCCTTGGCCACGGCATCGTCGATCAGTGCCTTGATGCGCTCGCCGGCCGCTGCGCTGACCAGCGAGCCGAGCACCGAGGTGCTGGCCTGCGGATCACCTGCAGGCAGCCCGGCGATCTTCACCGCCAGCTTGTCGACGAAGGCGTCGGCAATACGGCTGTCCACCACAAGGCGCTCAGTGGACATGCAGATCTGCCCCTGGTTGAAGTAGGCACCGAAGGCCGCCGCTTCGACCGTGGCGTCCAGGTCGGCATCGTCGAGCACCAGCAGAGGCGCCTTGCCGCCCAGTTCGAGCAGCGCTGGCTTGAGGTGGCGGGCTGCCAGTTCGCCGACAATGCGCCCGACGTGCGTCGAGCCGGTGAAGTTGACCCGGCGGACCGCAGGGTTGGCGATCAGCCGCTCGATGATGGCCGGGGCATCCTGCGGCGCATTGCTGATGACATTGACCACGCCGTCGCCGATGCCTGCATCGTGCAGCACCTGGCCGATCAGCCGATGGACCGCCGGGCTCAGCTCCGAAGCCTTGAGCACCACGGTGTTGCCGCAGGCCAGCGGCATGGCAATGGCACGCGTGGCCAGTATCACCGGGGCGTTCCACGGCGCGATGCCCAACACCACGCCGCAAGGCGCGCGCAGGGCCATCGCAAAGCTGCCGGGGACGTCCGAGGGGATCACTTCACCGGTGATCTGCGTGGTCATGGCTGCTGCCTCGCGCAGCATGTTGGCGGCCAACTTCACGTTGAAGCCATACCAGTTGGCCATGGCCCCGGTTTCACCGGCAGCGGCGATGAACTCGCCAGCCCTCGCCTGCAACAGATCAGCACCTGCCAGCAAGCGGCTGCGCCGCTCGCCCGGCGCCAGGGCGGCCCAGGCCGGAAACGCCGCACTGGCAGCAGCCACGGCGGCATCGGCATCGGCCAGTGTGGCGGCAGCAACTTGCGACACCACCTCGCCGGTCACCGGGTTACAGCGCTCGAAGGTTCGTCCATCACTGGCGGGACGCGACTGCCCGCCAATCAGCAAAGGCACCTGCAACATGCTCATTCCTCTTTGTTGTCGTTATAGAGAAATACCTGCGGGCTTTGGCGCGGCACACCGCCGCCCGCGGTGCGACTCAGCGCTTGTAGGCCTGCAGGCCTGGCTTGATGCTCTTGTCGTCGAGGAACTGCTTCATGCCCTGCTCGCGGCCACCTGTCGTGTCCAGCAGGCGAGACTGGTCGAGCTTGGCG
Source organism: Pseudomonas sp. BP6 (assembly GCF_017875935.1). Taxonomy (NCBI): domain Bacteria; kingdom Pseudomonadati; phylum Pseudomonadota; class Gammaproteobacteria; order Pseudomonadales; family Pseudomonadaceae; genus Pseudomonas; species Pseudomonas sp. BP6. Next base: position 2,162,235 of record NZ_JAGINI010000001.1, on the reverse strand, counting down.
TAGAGGTAGTCTTCGTTCTGTTCCCAGGTCAGCTCGCGGCAGCGCTTGAAGCCATTCTTCGCGGCGCGCAGCACCACCGGGTTCTTTTCCAGCAGGTTCAGCGCCAACTCGCGGGTGGTCTCACGCAGCTCGGACAGCGGCACGCTGTCGTTCACCAGGCCCATCTCGGCAGCCTTGCGGCCATCGAAGGTCTTGCCGGTCATGATGTAGTACAGCGACTGACGATGGCCAACGGTATCGGCCATGGCCTTGCTGACCAGGTTGCCAGGCGGGATGCCCCAGTTGATTTCCGACAGGCCGAAGGTCGCTTCATTGGCGCAGATCGCCAGGTCGCATGCCACCAGTGGGCTGAAGCCACCGCCGAAGCACCAGCCGTTGACCATGGCGATGGTCGGCTTGGCATACAGACGCAGCAACTTCCATTGCCATTGCGAGGCTTCGCGACGAATCTTTTCCTGGAGGATCTCCGGACCGGCGTCCACCTCGCGGAAGTACTCCTTCAGGTCCATGCCGGCGGTCCAGGACTCGCCAGCACCGGTCAGCACCAGCACGCCAGCGTCGGCGTCCTGCTCGAGGGTTTCCAGCACGTCGACCATTTCCCGGTTCAGCGTGGGGCTCATGGCATTGCGTTTTTCCGGGCGATTGAGGGTCACCCAGGCGATGCCCGATTCCAGTTCGACCTTCACGGTGGTCCAGCGGCCTTCGTATTTGCTCATGGTTCTGCACTCTTGTTGTTCGGGGTGATGGGCTCACGCTAACGGGTCAAATTAGTTATGTCAATTAACCATTAACAAAATTATCTTTGCACAGAGGTTGGCGCGCTGCCTTTTTGCCCGACCTGCTCTAGCCGGATCGCAGAAGGACAGGCAAAATAGGTAACTTTCTTACCCATGACCGAGGAGCATGAACCCTGATGGCTAGGTCTGCCCGTACTACCGACGACGCTTGCGTGGCTGCTCCTGTGGGAGAAGGGGTGCTTGAAGACTTGATCGGCTACGCCTTGCGACGCGCGCAATTGAAGCTGTTTCAGAACCTTATCGCCCGGCTCTCGGCCCATGACCTGCGCCCGGCACAATTTTCCGCCCTGGCGATCATCGACCAGAATCCCGGGCTGATGCAGGCCGACCTGGCGCGTGCGCTGGCTATCGAACCGCCGCAAGTCGTGCCAATGCTGAACAAACTGGAAGAGCGCGCGCTGGCCGTGCGCGTGCGGTGCAAACCGGACAAGCGCTCGTACGGGATCTTCCTGAGCAAATCGGGCGAAGCCCTGTTGAAGGAGTTAAAGTACATCGCCGCTGACAGCGATCACCAGGCGACATCCAACCTGTCGGATGACGAGAGGACTGAACTGTTGCGGTTATTGAAAAAAATCTACAGAGACTGACTCCGTCTGCCCCGCGCGGTGAAATCCGATCGACCTGTAGCGCCTCTTTGACGTCCCAAGAAAGCACCTTGGCAAATCAACCCAGAGGCGAGGTACTCATGAACGACCGCATCATCGCGTTTTTCAGCGACACCACCGTATTTGGCATCTCCATTCTCAATCTGCTGGTGGCGCTGACAGTCGCCATCGTGACCTTCCTGGTCGCTCGTGCCGCAATCAGTTTCCTGATACGCCGGATACGGCGGTGGTCCGAACACGAAGGCCCATTGAGCCAGGTAATGGCCAAGGTGCTTTCCGGCACCAGCAACTTTTTGTTGTTACTGGCCTCATTGCTGGTGGGTCTGAGCATGCTCGACCTGCCCGAGCGCTGGCTGAGCAGGGTCAGCAGCCTGTGGTTCGTGGTCGCGGCCCTGCAGATTGGCCTGTGGGCCAACCGCGCCATCGGCCTGGGCCTGAGCCGCTACTTCGCCCGCCACCGCACCGACGGCCTGAACCAGGGCAGCGCGCTGGCTACCCTTTCGGCCTGGGGCGCGCGAGTACTGCTGTGGTCTGTGGTGGTGCTGGCGATGCTGTCGAACCTGGGGGTGAACATCACCGCCTTCGTCGCCAGCCTTGGCGTGGGCGGCATCGCAGTGGCGCTGGCTGTGCAGAATATCCTTGGCGACCTGTTCGCTTCGTTGTCGATCGCCGTGGACAAGCCGTTCGAGATCGGTGACTTCATCGTCATCGGGCCCCTGGCGGGTACCGTTGAACACGTCGGCCTGAAGACTACACGCATCCGTAGCCTCGGCGGCGAACAGATCGTCATGGCCAATGCCAGCATGATCAGCAGCACCATCCAGAATTACAAGCGCCTGCAGGAACGTCGCATCGTGTTTGAGTTCGGGCTTTCCTACGACACGCCCACCGAGGCTGTGAAGAAAGCGCCAGGCATCGTAGAAGACGCCATCAAGACCCAGGAGCAGGCGCGTTTCGATCGCGCTCACCTGCGCGGCTTCGGCAAAGAGGCGCTGGAGTTCGAGTGTGTCTATATCGTCCAAGACCCAGGGTACAACCTGTACATGGACATTCAGCAGGCGATCAACTTCAGGCTGCTGGAGCGGTTCTCGAAGATCGGAGCCAAGTTCGCCGTGCCGGTGCGTGCGATCAAGGTCACGGCATTGCCAGAAGCCTCCGGCCTGCATGGCCAGGCTCGCGAAGGCCTGGGCCTCAGAGGGGCTTGAATCTGTCAACTTGCCCAGAGCGCCAGACAGGCGCGACGCAGGGCGTGCTCATGGACGCGCCCTGCCCACCCTGAACGCTATTTCAGCGCCGCGATGAAGCTGTCTTTCAGCACTTCGAGAAGGAAGTCCGCATTGGCCCGGCTGAAAATCATCGAGGGCCGCATTTTCAGCACGTTGTCATGCGGGCCTTCGGTGCCGATCAATACGCCGCGCTCCCGGGCGCCATCCGCCACTTTTCTGGCCAGGGCCGTGGCTGGCGCCTTCGACTGGCGGTCGGTGACCAGCACGACGCCGAGAAACAGGCCCAATCCGCGCACATCACCAATCACGTCGAATTGCTGCTGAAGCTTGCGCAAACCATCGAGCAGGTAATGGCCGACATTCAAGGCGTTTTCTTTCAACCGGTCGCGCTCGATTGCATTGAGCACCGCCAGGCCTACCGCACATGACACCGGGTTACCGGCGAAGGTGTTGAAATACTCCATGCCGTTGTTGAAAGCATCGGCAACCTCGCGCGTAGTCACTACCGCCGACATCGGGTGGCCGTTACCAATGGGTTTGCCCATGCTGACGGCATCCGGGACCACGCCCTGGGTCTCGAATGCCCACCAGTGGCTGCCGACCCGGCCAAACCCCACCTGAACCTCATCGGCCAGGCACAGCCCACCTTCGGCTCGCACCATGGCGTACACCTCCTTGAGGTAGTGTTCGGGCAAAAACACCTGCCCCGCCACGCTCGGGATCGACTCGGCAATGAAAAAACCGGGGCGCTTGCCTGCCTTGCGCATGGCGTCCAGCTGCTCTGCCACCGACTCGGCAAAGCGCTTGCCGTGCGCTTCCACGGGCCAGTGCTCGGGGGCGTAGTAGCTGTCCGGGACTACGGCCTCGTAAACATGCGCCGCCCTGCCCTTGCCCGCCTTGCGCTTGTACTTGTAAGGGCTCAGATCGATCAGTTCCTGCGTGGTGCCGTGGTAGGCCCAGTCCAGCACGATCGCCTGATCACTGCCTGTGTAGTTGCGCGCCATACGCAGCATCAGGCTGTTGGCCTCACTCCCCGAGCAGCCAAAGGACGCTACGCAAAGGCCCTTTGGCAAAGTGCCGGTCAGGCGTTCGGCGTATTCGACGATGTTGTCGTGCAGGTAGCGGGTATTGGTGTTGAGCAGCGCAGCCTGGCGGGTCAAGGCTTCGACCACGTCGGGATGACCATGGCCCAGGTGGCAGACGTTGTTGAAGCAGTCCAGGTAGGCCCGCCCGAAGTTGTCGATCAGCCATACGCCATCCCCGCGCACGAACTTGATCGGGTCGGTGTACGAAATGGACAGGTTGGGTAGCAGCAGTTCCTTGCGCCTGGCAATGATCTGGGCCTTGGTCATCCCCTGCTGGCTGTAGGTCTCTGGCGGGATACCCGCCAGGGCCGAGGCATCGGGGAACAGGTCGGCCCACGCGTCGCGGTACGCTGGCTCACCCACGCCAATGACCTCGCACGCGCTCAGCCGGGTATCGGTGACCACCTGCAGATGCAGGTGGGGAATCCAGCCGCCGTTCTCGTGATCGCTGCCCATGTAGCCGACCAGGTCGCCAGCTTCAAGCTTGTCACCGGCCTGCAAACGGCTGAGCGCCTCGTGGGCCATGTGCCCCCAGAGTGTCAGAAAGGGCGGGCAACCGGGTGGGGTATGCTCAAGCATCACCAGGCCGCCATAACCCAGCGGGCCTGGCTCGACCTCGACGCTTCTGACGGTGCCGGCAATCAGTGCGTACAGCGGCGTACCCGCTGGCATCAGCAAATCTACCCCCACATGCAGGGTCCGGTACTGCCCCTTGATGAAGCGAGACTCAAAGGCGCTGTCGGTATAGACGGCACGTACCTCGCCCCATGGGCCGATGCCCAGCGGGGCCTTGTGCGCGGCAGAGAATTCATTCCACCACCGCGTCGCATCTGCAGGGCGCTGCTGGGCCGAGGCAATGGTCATCGCATGGCTGGCATCGCCAAACGGCGCGATGACCTTGTCCAGAATGGCGGCTGACGGGCGCACCAGGTCGGCAAACGACTTGTGGTTGTCGGCAATCCAGCGGCGGACTTCCCCCGCACCTTCGATGGCATCGAAACCACAGGCCTTGCGCAAAATGCCGGTGGCCAACCGTGGGTTCATCGAATCGAGCTGTTCCAGTAGACGCCAGGCAGGCGCTTCACTGATCGCCAGATAGGGGTTGTCGTCTGTCTGATCCTGCCGGGAAGCGGAGAACGTGACGCTGATGACCAAGCGCATGGCAATCAGGTTGAACAGCACATCAAGCTCTTGCGCTTGCAACGGGTACTTCTCATGGAAGCCGGCCACCAGCGCAGCTGCAGCGCCGATCGGGTCGTCCATGTCGAGAATGGCGTAGGCGCTGGCGATCGCGACCTCGGCAATCAGAACGGTGTGCACGGCATCGCCAAAATCGATGAAGCCAGTCACGTTACCGGCCGTTTCGGCATCGACCAGGATGTTCCAGTCGTTGGCGTCGTTGTGGATCACCTGGGCCCGAAGGGACGCCAGCTTCGGCTGTACAGTCTGTTCGAACCGGGCGATGAAGCGCTCGGCAATGGCCCGGCGATCAGGGTCCTTGATGCAGTGCAGCCGCGAGCGGGAACGCGCAGCGTGGCGTAAGTCCCAGTCCAGGTCACGGACTGCGCCCGGGTGCATGAAGCCCTGCAGGGCACGGTCAAGTTCACCGAGTGCCTGGCCGAAGTTTCTCATCAGCGCCAGGGAGCGTCTGGCCTTGGCAAGTGGTGTGCCGGCCAGCCAGCTGACCAGGCGCACAGCGTGCTTTTCACCGGTGCTGCTGGCCACAGACGGCAGGTAGTCGCCAGTCACGCTGGCCCGCAGGTGTGGCACGCCCAAATGCGCGCCATGCACGGCCAGATGATCGAGTAGCGCGGTTTGAAACTCGCTTTCTACCCTGGGCTCGCTGGCATTGACGATTTTCAGTATCCAGCCTGCATCTACGCCCGTATCCAGCCGGTAATTGCGATCACGTTCCCCATCCAGGGGCGTTGCAGTGCCGGTGACATCGAAGAAATCTTTTGCAAGGCCCTCTGCATCGCTTGCCGAAAACCGAGGTGCCGGGTGGGAAAGGTCTGTCATATCATCAGGTTCCGAGCGCGCGAATTGTTTTTGCAATAGCTTGTCATGCACCGCCGAAACGGACACCCTGCATACGGTCGGGCGCAACAGGCATTATGCCGGTACCGGCCGGCATAATGACGGCAAGCATATCAAGGAGGTGGAATGCGTGACCTGGACGCTAAAGATCGTGAGATTCTTGAGGTACTTTCGAAGGACGCGCGTATTGCGCTCAAGGCGTTAGCCGGCCGCATAGGCCTTTCCCGAAGTGCTACCACCGAGCGTGTCGCCAACCTTGAACGCAGCGGAGTCATTCGCGGTTATCGCGCTGACATCGGCGAAATAGACGCCAACGTGATACGCGCGATCTTGCTGGTGACGTTGCAGCGCACGCCTGCCATGGGGCTGCTCGACCAGTTGGCAACGGACGCGCGCGTACGGCGGGTTTCGTCGGTGAGCGGTCAGCTTGACCTGGTGGTTGAAGTGGAGACCCGGACGATCGACGACCTCAACCAGGTACGCGACAACGTGGCACGTCACGAATCGGTGGATGACATCACCACGTCGGTAGTCCTGCGCCGTGACATCGACCGGCAGGGCGCCTGATACCTGCAAAGGCAGTATTCACCCCTGCCTCAGAGGTGTCGAAGCACGCCCTGAATCTCACGAACGACCTGCCGCGTTGCCTCGTCGACAGTCCCTTCATTGCGGCACAGCACCCAGCCTTGCTCTGCAACTGCACGCTCGAACGCCTCGGTACAGGCAACCTGTTCATCCAGGTTATGGATCACCGTACTGCCCAGCCCACGTGTGCGCGCCGCGGCCCTTGCCCATGAGGTTTCAGGCGTTGTGACCACCCCGAGATGCAGATCGGGTACTTGCACGTTCCGTTCGAGGTTCAGGCGCAGGATCTTGTCAAACGGCACTGTGCGGCGAAACGCAGCGTCAGAGGGGTACCAGCGATCAATCAGGATGATGCTGTCAGCGGGCTGCCTGGGCAGTACATGCCGGGAAATCCAGGCGCGGCTTTCAGCGAAGCGCTCGCAAACCTTGAACTCAAGGTCCTGGCAAGGGCTTCTGGAAAGCTGGTTGACCAGGGCCATGGTCTCGCCCCGGTGAGGGTCATTCTTTCTTTCGCAGAGGCGGATCACCTTGTTCCCGTCCAGCCGCAACGCTTGAGTGACGGCCTCCAGCAGCGTGGTCTTGCCGGTACCCTTGGGCCCATCGATGGAAATAAACAGTGGGCGGTTCATCTTGCAATACCAGTTGGCTCAAGCGCGGGATGAGACCATTGATCACAGCTGCCTTCAAGCGATTCTCGACAAGAGCACATCTGTACTCCAAAGCTGACTGATCAGCAGCAGCGCACCGCCCTGGGAATGGAGCGGCCCACCATCCCCAAGGCGTTCAATGCCTGCTAGGCTGACGGACGATGGCGGACCTGCTGCCCGCCTCCCCTTACCCACAGGCACGGGCCGATGACCTACAACCCCCAAGTTAACCTGACCAACTGCGACCGGGAGCCCATCCAGATTCCCGGGAGCATCCAGCCCCATGGCTGCCTGCTGGCCTGTGATGCCTCAGCGACCGTGGTGCTGCGCCATTCGATCAACGCCCCACAAGTGCTGGGTGTAACAAACGATATCAATGGTCAGAAACTGCACGCGGTGCTGGGCGACGAGGTCGCGCATACGCTTCGCAACGCACTCGCCCGTACCCGGGATGCCTCGCGACCCGCGCTCAGTTTCGGCGTGACGCTGCCCAACGGCGAGGCCGTCGACATCGCCGCCCACTTGTACAAAGGCACGGCAATCCTCGAATTCGAACCCGCCGGCGCGAGCATCGCCGAGCCGATCGAGCTGGCGCGCACGCTGATTGCCCAACTGCGCGAAATCGACCAGACCAGCAAGCTGTTCCGCGACGCCGCCCGTTTTGTCCGGGCGGTGCTCGGTTACGACCGAGTAATGATCTACCAGCTGGGAGCAGACGGCGCCGGCAAGGTGGTTGCCGAGGCCAAGCGTGGCGACCTCGAAAGCTTCATGGGCCAGTATTTTCCTGCCTCCGATATCCCCCAGCAGGCCCGCGCGCTCTACCTGCGCAACCCGATCCGGGTAATCTCCGACGCCCAGTTCAAAACGGTCGCCATCAACCCGGTGCTCGACCCCTCGGGCGAACCGCTTGACCTGTCCTACGCGCACCTGCGCAGCGTCTCGCCGATCCATTGCGAATACCTGTGCAACATGGGCGTAGGCGCCTCGATGTCGATTTCCGTCATCGTCAACGGCGAGCTGTGGGGAATGATTGCCTGCCATCACTACGCACCACGCACGCTGGCCATGGGACAACGTGTGGCCGCCGAGATGTTCGGTGAGTTCTTCTCCCTGCATATCGAGACCCTGCGTAGCCGGCAAAAACTCGAAGCCGCCGTGCGCATCCACAAAGCGCTGGACAGCCTGCTGCGCGACGCCAATCAGACGGCGGACATTGATGGGTTCTTCCATGCACGCCTGCCCCGGTTGATGTCGCTGATTCCCTGCGACGGCATCGGCATGTCGCTGCTAGGCCGCTGGTCGTGCGCAGGGCTGGCGCCGCCCCAAACGGCCGTGCCTGATCTGCTGCGCCTGGCAGACATGGTCAGCGAAGGCCGAATCTGGGCGTCCAATCGCCTGTCGACAGTGCTCCCGTCGGCCCAGGCGTATTTTAATGATGTGTCGGGTGTGCTGATCATCCCGATGTCGCAACACCCAAGGGATTACTTGATCTTCTTCCGCAAGGAGGTGGTCGAGACACTCGACTGGGCGGGGGACCCGAACAAGACCTATGACAGCGGCGCGTTGGGCGACCGCCTGACGCCCCGCAAAAGCTTCGCCATCTGGAAAGAAACCGTTCACCAGCAGTCGCTACCCTGGACCGAGCAGGACCGCCAGTTTGGCGATGCCATCCGTACCGCTATCGTAGAAGTGGTGCTGCACAACAGCGAGCTGCTCGCCAGTGAACGCGCCAAGGCTGAAGTACGCCAGCGCATGCTCAACGAAGAGCTCAACCACAGGGTCAAGAACATCCTGTCGCTGATTGGTGCGCTGGTTGCCCATCCGACCCCGGAGAGCCAGACCCTGCAGGACTATGTGGCAACGCTGAAAGGGCGTATCCAGGCATTGTCGTTGGCCCACGACCAGGTGGTGCGCGGTGACGGTGGCGGGCGCCTGACGAACCTGCTGGAGGCCGAGCTTTCGCCCTATCGCACGGCTGCCAGCGTGATCGAATTGCAGGGCCCGAACGTCATCCTCGATGCGCGCGCTTACTCGGTCATGGCCCTGGTGCTGCACGAACTGGCCACCAACGCGGCCAAGTATGGTGCACTATCGCGGGCCGGCGGCAAGCTTTCGGTGAGCTGGGCAATCGACGCCACCCACGCCTGTGCCATCAGTTGGCGTGAAAGTGGTGGGCCAACGGTACGCCCGCCCAGCCGCAGCGGCTTCGGCACGGTGCTGATCGACCGCAGCATCCCGTTCGATCTGGGTGGCACCAGCACGGTGGAATATCACCCCGAAGGCCTGCAAGGCTTTTTCAGAATCCCGGCCAAGCACCTTTCCGTAGCCGAAGCGGCAGAAACCGCTCTCCCGGCCACGCCCTTGGCGCGTGAACGCGGTGCCTTTGCAGCACGCTCGGGCTTGCGTGTACTGATACTCGAGGATCAACTGGTGATTGCAGTAGGTTTGGAGCAAATCCTCAATGATGCGCAAATCAAGGACGTGATCACCGCCAGCTCCGAGGACCAAGCCATGCAACTGCTTGGCAGCCACACACCGGACGCGGCAATACTGGATGTCAACCTGGGCACCGGAACCTCCATTTCCGTAGCGGATGAGCTGGTTCGCCGGCAGGTTCCGTTCCTCTTTGCCACCGGCTACGGCGAAGGCATCAGCATTCCCGAGCACTTGCAGCATGTGCCCGTCGCGCGCAAGCCTTATGACGCCAATGCCATTCTGGCCAGCCTGCAAGGCCTGCTTGATATGGGGTGAGTGGGATACAGAGGCAGTCTTGTGTCATGAAAAGGCCCGTAACGCCGACATATCACTGTCAGCTATACGGGCCTTTTCGCAGCGCAATGCCGCCCCTGAAAAAGGACGGCGCCGGCCTGTCAGGGCTTACACCGCCAGGGCGCGCTCACGCAGCTCGCTGTTGAGGATGCGGTCGTTCTCGCTGTAATCGACCGGGCAGTCGATCACGTGCACACCCGGGGTCTTGATGCAGTGCTCCAGCAGCGGCAGCAGGCCTTCGGCGCTTTCCACGCGGTGGCCGTTGGCGCCGTAGGCTTCGGCATATTTGACGAAGTCCGGGTTGCCGTAGTCCAGGCCGAAGTCGGTGAAGCCCATGTTGGCCTGCTTCCAGCGGATCATGCCGTAGCCGTCGTCACGCAGAATCACCACGGTGATGTGCATGCCCAGACGTACTGCAGTTTCCAGTTCCTGGCTGTTCATCATGAAGCCGCCGTCGCCGCACACCGAGATTACCGGGCGGTCCGGGTGCACCAGGTGCGCAGCCATTGCCGATGGCAGGCCGGCGCCCATGGTCGCCAGGGCGTTGTCCAGCAGTACGGTGTTCGGCTTGTGCGCCTTGTAGTTGCGGGCGAACCAGATCTTGTAGATGCCGTTGTCCAGGGCGACGATGCCTTCGGACGGCAGTACACGACGGATGTCAGCAACCATGCGCTGTGGGTAGACCGGGAAGCGGTCGTCGTCGGCGCCTTCGGCGATCTGTGCTTCGTTGGCTTCACGGATGGCCATCAGGCGGGTGAAGTCCCAGTGCGAAGTGTCATTCAGCGCTTCGCTGATCTGCCACACGGCGTTGGCGATGTCGCCGATCACTTCTACTTGCGGGAAGTACACGGCATCGACTTCGGCAGAGCGGAAGTTGATGTGGATGACTTCGGTGCCGCCACGGACCATGAAGAATGGCGGCTTCTCGATCACATCGTGGCCGATGTTGATGATCAGGTCGGCGGCTTCTACGGCGCGGTGAACGAAGTCGCCCGACGACAGTGCAGCGTTGCCGAGGAAGCGCGGGTGACGCTCGTCGACCACACCTTTACCCATCTGGGTGGTGATGAACGGGATGCCGGTCTTGTCGATCAGTTGCTTGAGGACCTTGGCGGTCATCTTGCGGTTGGCACCGGCACCGATCACCAGGATCGGGTTACGCGCGTTCTGCAGTTTCTCGACGGCTGCTTCGATAGCCACGTGCTCGGCCAGCGGGCGGCGGTGCAGGCTGCGCGGGATCGGCAGCGCGTCGGTCTGCTCGGCGGCGATGTCTTCCGGCAGCTCCAGGTGTACCGCGCCCGGCTTTTCTTCTTCGGCCAGGCGGAAGGCTTCGCGCATGCGGGCCGGGATGTTGTCGGCCGAGGCGAACTGGTGGGTGTACTTGGTGATGGGGTCCATCATGCCGCACACGTCAATGATCTGGAAGCGACCCTGCTTGGACTTCTTGATCGGCTTCTGCCCGGTGATCATCATCATCGGCATGCCGCCCAGGTAGGCGTAGGCGCTGGCGGTCACCAGGTTGGTGGCACCAGGGCCGAGGGTCGACAGGCTGACGCCGGTCTTGCCGGTCAAACGACCGTAGGTGGCAGCCATGAAACCTGCAGACTGCTCATGACGGGTCAGTACCAGCTTGATCTTCGACTTGCGCAGGGATTCGAGCAGGTCGAGGTTTTCCTCACCGGGGATGCCGAATACATACTCGACACCTTCATTTTCCAGGCATTGCACAACGACATCGGCGGCCTTGGCCATTTGGGGTACTACCTCAAAATCTTTGTGGGATTGCAGATTTATTAAGCTGCGTGACTGAGATGTTGCAGGATGTCTCAGTGGCGCGCATCGTAGGCCCTCTGGTTAATAATAATAAATATATTGTTATGATGCTTAGCATCACATTTCGTTATGAATGCATCCCGCATGAAAGGTAGCACCCCTCAATGAACCTCAAGGCATTGCGTTGCTGTGTCGAAATCGTCCGCCAAGGCAGCTTCACCAAGGCCGCGCAGCACCTGCACATCGCCCAGCCAGCGCTGAGCATGGCCGTTACCCGGCTGGAAGAAGAACTGGGGGTCACCCTGTTCAACCGCACCACGCGCAAAGTGATCCTCACGGCAGAGGGCGAGCAGTTCTTGCCGCGAATTGCCTCCGCCCTGCGCGAAATGGACATTGCCCGGCAAGAACTGCGCGACATGGCCGATCTCAAGCGTGGTGAAGTTCGCCTGGGTATTCCGCCGATGTTCGGCCTGCACTACGTCCCCGGGTTGATGAACGCCTTCCGCCAGTTGTACCCGGGCATTGCCATGACCGTGTTCGAAGGCAGTGCCGAAGACATTGGCCACCGCCTGGAGCAACGGGAAATCGACCTGGCGCTGCTGGAGTCCCGGCGTGTGCCGCCCGACAAGGAGTCGATCCTGCTGGGCAGCGACGAGATGCTGGCGTGCATGCACCCTGATCATCCCTATGCCGGCAAAGCCTTCCTCACCGCCGAAGACCTGCGCAATACCGACATGGTGGTGTTCGATCGCACCTTCGTTCAACGCCATCTTCTGGATGCGTTCTTCGCCGAACATGGGATCACTTACCAGGTGGCGCTACAGAGCAACTTCGTCTCGCTGGTGGTGCAGGCCGCGCTGGACAACATGGGGGTGGCGACCCTGTTGCGCTCAGTGCAGCAACGTACGCCAGGTATCGTCGGTGTGCCCTTCCGGCCGGCACAGCAAATGAGTTTCCGCTTGTGCTGGCGCTCGGGGGAATACCTGTCGCTGGCGAGCAAGCGGTTCATCGACTTTGCTGCACAGACGCATTACCTGGAGCGCTGAGGGCCAATCGGGGGCAGCATCCTCGACGTTGCAGCCATCGATTGACTATTATCCCGCCTTGAACGTTTCAGCATGTTTCAATAGGGATACAGATGTCAGTCCAGGAACGCCCCCCGCTACCCAGTAAAAGCACCGTCGCCAAGATGGAAGCTGCCATGGCACTGGGCAGCTTTGCCATCGGCACCGGCGAATTCGCCATCATGGGCCTGATGCCCGACATTGCCAGCAATTTGCAGTTGAGCGAGCCGCAGGTAGGCCATGCCATCAGCGCCTATGCGCTGGGGGTAATGGTTGGCGCCCCGACACTGGCCATTCTCGGTGCCAAACTGTTGCGCAAGCACATGCTGCTGCTGTTGATGCTGCTGTATGCCGTGGGCAACCTGGCCACTGCCTTTGCCCCCTCGTTCGGTGGCCTGGTCGCATTCCGTTTCATCAGCGGCCTGCCCCACGGCGCCTACTTCGGCATTGCCGCAGTGGTGGCCTCGAGCATGGTGGCCAAGGATCAGCGCGCGGGGGCGGTTGCCCGGGTGATGATGGGCCTGACCTTGGCCATGTTGCTCGGCAACCCGGTTGCCACTTTCCTGGGCCAGTACTTCGGCTGGCGTTCGGCATTCGTGCTGGTCGGCGCGATCGCCCTGTGCACCATCGCCCTGGTCTGGCGTTTCGTGCCCCAGCGCCACGACGAAACACGCAGCGACCCGCGCAAGGAGCTACAGGCCTTTGCCCTCCCACAGGTATGGATGGCGCTGGCCATTGCCTCGATAGGTTTTGCCGGCATGTTCTGCGTGTTCAGCTACCTGGCACCGACCATGCTGCAAGTGACCCAGGTGTCGCCACAGTGGATTCCGTTCGGGCTGGCGGCGTTCGGCGTGGGCGGCATCGTCGGCAACATCGCGGGCGGCAAGCTGTTCGACCGCCTGCAGTTCCGCGCCGTGGGGCTGGTACTGATGTGGTCGATTGCCGTATTGCTGTTCTTTACCTTCGCCGCCCAGGCGCTGTGGAGCCTGCTACTCGGCATCGGCCTGGTGGGCACCATGATCGCCCTGGCGGCACCGCTACAAATTCGCCTCATGGACATTGCCCATGAAGCGCCAAGCCTGGCAGCGGCGTCGAACCATGCGGCGTTCAACCTGGCCAATGCCCTGGGGCCATGGCTGGGAGGCATGGCGATCACTGCCGGCATGGGCTGGACCAGCACCGGGTACATCGGCGCCGCGACTGCGCTGGTTGGCCTGGGCATCTACCTGGTGGCGCGGCGGATGAAAGGCGGGCATTGAAGCCGGCCTGGTAATAAACGGTTACCCTACCCCGTTATGCACCCGCCACTGCCGAGTCATTCATGTTCGATTGGGAAGACCTGCGCCATTTCTCCGCCTTCAGCTCGGCCGGCTCGCTGTCGGCCGCCGCCAAGACCCTGGGTGTCGACCACGCCACCGTGGCTCGGCGCATCGCCTCGCTCGAAGCTTCGCTCAAGCTCAAGCTGGTCGACCGGCGCCCCCGCGCCTATGCCCTCACCCACGAAGGCCAGCGTGTGGCGGAACTCGCCGAACAGATGGCCATGTCCTCTTTTGCCCTGGAGCATTTCGCCAGCGCCGGCCAACAGGCAGTGGAAGGCGAAGTGGTGCTCTCGGCACCACCGGCGCTGCTGGGCAGTATCGTCGCCCGGCGTCTGGGCGAGCTGTACCAGCGCTACCCACAACTGCGCCTGAAGCTGGTAGGCAGCAAATCCAGGGCATCCCTGGCCCGCCGCGAAGCGGACATCAGCATCGCCCTGGCCAGGCCGACAGAGCCAACCCTGGTGGTCAGCCTGCTGGGGCACCTGGATTACCGGCTGTACGCGTCGCCCGGTTACCTGGCCAGCGCAACGGCAAGGCGCTACATCGGCTACGACGAGTCCCAGGCCCGTTCACCACAACAGCAATGGCTCAACCTCCAGGCCGGCCAACAGCCGTTCGCATTGCACAGCAATGACCTGCGCATCCAGGCCCAAGCCTGTGCCGGCGGCATCGGTATCGCCTGCCTGCCCGCGTTCATGGCACAGGAACACGGCCTGAAGGAAGCAGGCAGCGCCGAACAGACCATGAGCATCGAAATCTGGCTGGCCGTGCATGAAGACGTGCGCGCCACACCGCGGATCAAGGCGGTTACCGACTTCCTTCAGCAGCAGGTGCGGCCGCTGCTGCGCTTGTGAATTCTTGCAGATGGCAAATGCATCAATACGGAATTTTCGCCCAAGCCTGCCAACGTTAGGCTAACTCCATCACTCACGCCCTTGAAGGAGACGACGATGCAGTACGTAAAGCTGGGTAGCACCGGGCTGGACATTTCAAGGCTGTGCCTGGGCTGCATGACCTTCGGTGAACCCGACGCGGGCACTCATCCCTGGACCTTGGGCGAAGACGCCAGCCGGCCAATCATTCGCCATGCCGTCGAGCAAGGCATCAACTTCTTCGACACTGCCAACAGCTATTCCGCCGGCACCTCGGAAATCATCCTCGGCAAACTCCTGAAGGAGTTTACCCGCCGCGAAGAAACCGTGATCGCCACCAAGGTGTTCTTCCCTGCCAACATGTGGGAAGGCGCCAGCCGGCCCAATGAGCAAGGCTTGTCACGCAAGGCGATCATGGCCAACATCGACGCCAGCCTCAGCCGCCTGGGCACAGACTACGTCGACCTGTACCAGATCCACCGCTGGGACTACCACACTCCCATCGAGGAAACCATGGAAGCCCTGCATGATGTGGTCAAGGCCGGAAAGGCGCGCTACATCGGCGCATCGTCGATGTATGCCTGGCAGTTCGCCAAGGCCCAGCAGGTAGCCGCCAGCCACGGCTGGAGCCGCTTCGTGTCGATGCAGAACTACCTCAACCTGATCTACCGCGAAGAAGAGCGAGAGATGATTCCGCTGTGCCTGGATCAAGGCATCGGCCTGATGCCCTGGAGCCCGATGGCGCGCGGTCGGCTGACCCGGCCGCATGGGCAGCAGACCGAGCGCACGCGCACCGATATGTCCGGGCAGTCGTTCTATGAAAAGACCGAGGTGGAGGACGGCCGGGTAATCGATGTGGTCGAACAGATTGCCAGCGAACGGGGGGTGCCGATGGCCCAGGTTGCGCTGGCCTGGGTGCTGGGTAAGGCCGGTGTTAGCGCCCCTATCGTCGGCGCCTCGAAGCCCGCCCACCTGGACGATGCCCTGGGCGCACTGTCACTGCAGCTGAGCGAAGACGAGGTGGTGCGCTTGCAGGCCCCTTACGTTCCCCACGCGGTCACCGGCTTCAAATAGCGCGGGCTTGCGGCAGTTGGTATGGGTCCGCGAGCTGGTCAGCCTCGCGGAAACCATTACAATGCCCGGCCCAACCTGAAATATGTTTTCCCCATGAAATCACTGCTTTACGCCATAACCTTATTATTTTCCTTTACCCTCCCCGCCTTGGCCAACCCGCCGGCCACCTTCACCGAAGCCAAGGTGGTGGCCAAGCAGAAGGTTTATCTGGACCAGGCCAGCAGTGCCATGGGTGACCTGTACTGCGGTTGCAAATGGACCTGGGTGGGCAAGTCTGGCGGGCGCATCGATGCCGCCTCGTGTGGTTACCAGACGCGCAAGCAGCAGAACCGCGCCAAACGCACCGAGTGGGAACACATCGTGCCCGCCCATACCTTCGGCAACCAGCGCCAGTGCTGGAAGAACGGCGGCCGTGAGCACTGCGTGGACAACGACCCGGTATTCCGCGCCATGGAGGCCGACCTGTTCAACCTTTACCCGGCCGTGGGTGAGGTCAACGGTGACCGCAGCAACTTCAACTACGGCATGGTCACTGGCAATGCCGGCGAATACGGCCAATGCACCACCAAGGTCGATTTCGTCCAGCGCACCGCCGAACCGCGTGACGAAGTCAAAGGCCTGGTGGCTCGCACCACCTTCTACATGTTCGACCGCTACAAGCTGAACATGTCGCGCCAACAGCAACAGTTGCTGATGGCCTGGGACAAGCAACACCCGGTGTCGGCCTGGGAGAAAGAACGCGACCGGCGCATTGCCGCGATCATGGGCCATGGCAACCCGTTTGTAAGCGGCGAACGCAAGTGGACTGCCGGCTACAAGCCGGTTGGCAGCGGCGTGGCACAGACGGTGCCGGTAAAAGCGGCCAAGCCTGAGGCCAAACCAAGCCTCGCCAGCGCCGGTTCGGTCGGCGCCGTGCTTGGCAACCGCAACAGCCACGTCTATCACCTGTCAGTCGGCTGCCCGAGCTACAACCAGGTTGCAGCGAAGAACCAGGTCACCTTCGCAAACGAAGGTGAAGCGCAGGCAGCGGGCTATCGCAAGGCAGGTAACTGCCGCTGATCGTCTCAAAGGGCTGCGCGGCCCCTGTGGCAGGGGCGCGCGTCAGCCGTTGACCAGGTTTACCGGCCGCTCACCGGCCAGCGCGCTGAGCAGGTTGTCCACCGCGCAACGCGCCATGGCCTGGCGGGTTTCCTCGGTCGCCGAACCGATATGTGGGGTCGCTACCACGTTATCGAACTGCAACAGCGGCGAGTCGGCCGGCAGCGGCTCATGCACGAACACGTCCAGCCCCGCACCGCGGATGCGCCTGGCCCGCAGCGCATCGATCAGCGCCTGCTCATCCACCACGCGCCCGCGTGAGATGTTCACCAGAATTGCCTCTGGCTTCATCAACGCAAGTTCCCGTGCGCCTATCAGCCCTTCGGTGCTGGCGCTCAACGGCACCGTCAGGCAAACGAAATCTGCCTGCTGCAACAGCTCATCCAGGCTGCACTGGCATGCGCCATAGCGCGCTTCCACCTCGGGCTTGGCACGCTGGCTGTGATACAGCACGCGCATGCCAAAGCCCGCGGCCGCGCGCCGGGCCAGGGCCTCGCCAATGCGGCCCATGCCGACGATGCCCAGCGTCTTGCCGTGTACATCACTGCCAAAATGCGCTGGCCCCAGGTTGGCCTGCCAGCGGCCGTCACGCACCCAGTTCGCCAGCTCCACCACCCGCCTGGCGGTAGCCAGGATCAAGGCAAAGCCTGTGTCCGCGGTGGTTTCGGTCAACACGTCGGGCGTGTTGGTGAGCATCACACCACGCCTGCTGAGTTCAGCAATGTCGTAGTTGTCTACGCCTACCGAAACGCTCGACACCACTTCCAGTTGCGGGGCAAGGTCGAGCAGGCTGGCATCCAGGCGCAGGCTGGCCCCCAGCAACCCGTGCGCCCCCGGCAACGCATCGCGCAGGCGGGCCAGGCCATCGGGCTGGGTAGTATCCACCCAGGTCACCTCGACGCGATCTTGCAGGCGTGCCATCAGTTCGCCGGACAGGCGTTTATACAGGACGATTCGCTTCTTCATTGCGGGTTTCCTAATGGTTCATGGCCAGACGCGAGCTATCGCGCTTTGCCCGGCCAGAGGTCTGGGAAGTATTGAGCGCAACGGTAAGCGCCACTGCCGTCAGCAGCGCACCGCACATGAACAGATAAGAGGCGCCGGGCCCGCCCGTAGCCCCATTGAGGTAACCCACCAGCCACGAACCGCCAAACGAGCCCAGCGCCCCCATGCTGTTGATCAGCGCCATGGCGCCGCCTGCGACGTTGGCCGGCAGGATTTCGGGCACGATCGCGAAGAACGGGCCATAAGGTGCGTACATGCAGGCACCAGCAAGCACCAGCAATGCATAAGACAGCCAGAAATGCTCGCTGCCCAAGGCGTAAGAGCCATAGAACGCCACGGCGGCAATCAGCAGCGGCGGCCAGACGAAGCGCTTGCGCTTTTGCAGGCGGTCCGACGCCCAGGACACGCCCACCATCGCCAGCACCGCCGCCAGGTAGGGCACCGAGGCCAGCCAGCCGGCCTGCACGATATCGACGTTCGCCGCCTGCTTGAGAATCGATGGCAGCCACAGCACGAAGCCATACACGCCGATGCTCCAGCAGAAGTACTGCAGCGCCAGGATGATCACCTGCGGCGAGCGAAACGCTTCGCGGTAGTTCTTCACAGGCTTGATACCCTGCTGCTCGGCAGCCAGCGCCTGCGCCAGGGCGGCCTTCTCCTGCTCGCTCAGCCACTTCACCTGGGCCGGGCGGTCATCCACCAGGCGCCACCAGAAGAACGCCCAGATCACAGCGGGCAAGCCTTCGATGATGAACATCCAGCGCCAGTCGTAATGCTTGATCAGGTAACCCGACAACACCGACATCCACAGAATGGTCACCGGGTTGCCCAGCATCAGGAAAGTGTTGGCGCGCGAACGCTCGGCCCGGGTGAACCAATGGCACAGGTACACCAGCATGGCCGGCATGACCGCAGCCTCCACCACCCCGAGCAGGAAGCGGATGCCGATCAGCATGTAGACGTTGCTGACCATGCCGGTAAGCGTGGCAAGGCCGCCCCACAGGATCAGGCAGACGAAGATGAGCTTCTTCACGCTGCGCTTTTCAGCGTAGATGGCACCAGGCACCTGGAAGAAGAAGTAACCGAGAAAGAACAGCGCCCCCAACAGCGAAGACATCACCGGGGTGATATGCAGGTCTTCGGCCATGCCGGAGGCAGCGGCGAAGCCGTAATTGGCGCGGTCCAGGTACGCCAGGCTGTAGGTGACGAACACAATCGGGATGATGTACCACCAGCGGCGAGGTGCCAGGCTTTGGCTTTGCATGGTTTGTTTCTCCTGAGCTTGTTGTTTTTGTTGCAACAGGTGATTCGGGGTCGGCTCATGCGCTTCTGCGCAGGTCGTAGGCCTCCAGTTCATGGCGCAGCGGCAACCCTTCCATGTCGCCCCGCGATTGCACGGCACGGCTGCCGCACCAGTTGCCACGCGCTACCGCCTCGGCTATCGGACGGCCCTCCAGTAGCGCGCTAAGCACACCGACGGCAAAGGCATCACCTGCACCGACGGTGTCCACCACGCGACTGACTGGCACGGCGGCTACCTGCCCTTCGCCCTTGGCGCTGCGGAAGTAGGCGCCAGCGTCGCCCAGCTTGATCACCACGAGCTCCACCCCTTGGTCCAGATAGAACGCGGCGATATCGGCCGGGGTGTGCTGACCGGTCAGCAACCGCCCCTCTTCCAACCCCGGTAAAACCCAGTCGGCCTTGGCCGCCAGGGCATTGATTTCACGCACCATGCTGCTTTGATCGGGCCACAGCGAGGGACGCAGGTTGGGGTCGAACGATAGGCTTCGCCCGGCTGCGCGCATCTCATCCAGCAGCGCGTGGGAAAGCGCCCGACAGCTGTCCGACAGCGCCAGTGGAATACCGGTAGCGTGCACGTGGCGAGCCTGCAGCCAAACGGGGCTCAACATCGCAGGTGACAGCCTGCTGGCCGCCGAACCGCGGCGAAAGTACTCCACTGCCGGGTCGCTGCCATCATCGCTGCGGGCCTTGAGCTGAAAACCCGTCGGGTAGTTGGCATCCACCTCGACGCCGGCACAGTCCAGGCCTTCGCCGCGCAAGCTGTCGAGCACGAAACGGCCCAGCGAATCGTCACCAACCCGGCTCAGCCAGCGTACCTTGAAACCCAGCCGCGCCAGGCCGATCGCCACGTTGCTGTCGGCGCCGGCGATGCGTTTGCCGAACTGGCCGACAGCGGCCAGGTCGCCGGCTTGCTCGGCAACGAACATGGCCATGGTCTCGCCAAAACACAGCACGTCATGTTCATGCATGGTCCAGCTCCTGCGCCGCGCCCAGTGCAGACAGGTGACGTACCTGGACCCGGGTCAGCGCCAGCAGGTCATCGCCCACCAGGGGGTACTCGACGGCGCGCACCACGCCCGGCGCAAACTCGGCCATCAGCGCTGCCCACTCCTGCAGGTCCGCCGCTTGCGGCGGTATGGCAACCAGACGGCCATCGGCCCGACGTTGCACAGCCTTGCAATGCACATAGCGCACCCAACGGCCTAGCTGCCTTGCAGCTTGCCGCGCAGGCTCACCCTGCCACTGCCAGTTACCGATATCGAACGTCATACCCAGGCGCAGCCCAAGCGGGTCGACACGCTGGAAGAACTGCAGCATCGGTTCGAGCCTGCCACCTTGTGCGGTCTGATCGTTTTCCACCAGCAACAGAGGCCCATGCGCAGGCAGCAGCGACGCCAGGGCCGTCACATCGCAGTGCTCATCGAAGTGCCCCAGGGAAACCTTCAGCGCCACCGCGCCAAGCGACCGGGCAATTTCCAGCTTCTGCACCAGCAGCGGGTGGGGCACGCCTTGCGCGGTCCACAGTTCAAGGGGGGTGGAGTACAGGCATTCCAGGCGCAGCGCGGCAATGACCCTACCCAGCGCAGCGGCGTCCGGTGCACTGGCGAACAATTCTTCGCGCAGTTCGACGCGGCTGACGCCAGCGGCGGCCAGCAGGTCCAGAAACTGCTCCTGGCCACGTTGGCGCACAAAGTCGGCGCCGTAGCTGGAGAGACTGATGGAAACGGGGTTCGCGTGCATTGTTCTTGTCCTTATGAAACCGGTTTCATTTTTTGATCAACAGCAGCAGGCACAAACCTGCTGTTTCTTACTGGGGTTGGGTTGAACCGCGAATGATGAGGTTGGCTTTGAAGTCGATGCGCCGGGCTGCGCCGCTATCGCCGCGCAAACGACCGAGCAGGCTTTCGAATGCCGCCACGCCGATACGCTCGGTGGGCTGGGCCAGTGCGGTAATGCCTTTGCCAACCAAGGGGTACCAGTCGAGGTCGTCGAGGGCGATCAGCCCGACATCGGCAACCAGGTTGCGCCCGGCCTCGAGCAGGGCCCGGGTCACCGCCAAGGTGGCAACGCCGTTGAAGGTGAAGATGGCTTGCGGACCATGGCCACTGTGGGCAAGAAACGAAGCCAACTGGCCCTGCAGCCCTGCGCTGATTTCAAGTACCTGCTGACGCATGCCTGGCCGGCGGCTGATCGACGCGCCGAACGCCTGCACCCGCTCCAGGCGTGAACTGGTGCCATCGAGGGGTTCGCTGACCGCCAGGATGTCGCGGTAGCCCTGGGCCTGCAGGTGGTCGAGGGCCTGCTCGACTGCGTCGGCATTGTCCAGGCCGACAAGGTCTACATTCAGCTCGGGCAATTGGCGGTCGACCAGCACCATGGGGATGTCACGCTGCAGGTTGAGCAGTTCGCCGGGGTGGTGACCGAGCGTGTTCACGATCAGCCCTTCGACGTTGTAGCTCTGCAGGGCCACCAGGTGGTGACGCTCCTGCTCGTCGTCGCGGTTGGTGTTGCACACTACCAGGCTGTAACCATGTTGACGGCAGGCGGTTTCCACGCCGTGCATCACGGCCACTGAATAGGGGTTGAGGATATCGGCCACCAGCATGCCGATCAGTCGCGTCTGGCCGCGCTTGAGGCCGCGAGCCATCTGGTTGGGGCGATAGCCGAGGCGTTCGATGACCTCTTCCAGCCGCTTGGCCGTGGCTTCGGCCAGCAATTGGCGGTCGCCACCGATGTAACGGGAGACGGTGGCTTTGGAAACGCCAGCAACACGCGCCACTTCGCTGATGGTGACCCGTTCGCGGGTATGGGCAGGCGCGTCGGCCATGGGTTTTCCTTATGATTGTTTTAATGGTGATGAAACCGGTTTCAATACAGCAAAAATGCGCGGGTTCGTCAACAGGCCGTTGGTCGGGCACGAAGTCAGGAAATGTTAAATCGCATTAAAAATATTGCATAGATCATTGATAGTTATAGATTTATAAATGTGGGACAGGGCTTACCCCGGAATCTGATTACGTTAGGGGATGGCACGGGCTTCGCCCGTGTTCGCGGGTAAACCCGCTCCTACGGGCGAGGGCGCAGAAAAACACGTCAGCGAAGCGACTTCACGTCACCGGCCGTGACGGCACTGCCTTGGTTACCCCAACTGCTGCGAATGAAATTCACCACCTCGGCAACCTCCTGGTCGCTCAGGCGCCAGCCGAAAGCCGGCATGGTGAAGTTCGACGGCGCAGTGTGCGTTGCCGGTACCGTGCCACCGGCAAGCACCACATGGATCAGCGACGTGGCATCCGCAGTCTGCACCACCGGGTTGCCGGCCAAGGCCGGGAACACGCGGGTGTAGCCCTGCCCGTCGGTGCGGTGGCAGGCCGCGCAGTTGTCGATGTACACCGCCGCCCCAGGCTTGCTGTCGTCACCCTTCCATAGCGCATCGGCTACCTGCTTGTCGTACACATGCGGCTGGTCATCCGGATTGCTTGGCGGCAGGGTTTTCAGGTAGCGGGCGATAGCGGTCAAGTCGGCATCACTCATGTGCTGCATGCTGTGCTCGACCACATCGCTCATGCCGCCGAACACGGCGCTGCGATCACTGCGCCCAGTCTTGAGAAACTGCACCAACTGCGCTTCGCTCCAACTGCCCAGGCCGTCCTTGTGATCGCCACGCAGGTTCTTGGCAACCCAGCCTTCCAGCGGCGCGCTGCCGGCCAGAAACTGCTCGCCATCAGCCGCGCTCAGGGCTTTTTCCTGCATGGTCAGTGCCCGCGGCGTATGACAAGCGCCACAATGCCCAAGGCCCTCGACCAGGTACGCACCGCGGCTCACAACAGGGTCGGCTGTCGCTGATGCCTGCCAGGGCTTGGCCTCTGGCGCGAACAGGCCGCGCCAGATTGCCAGCGGCCAGCGCATGCTCAGCGGCCAGGGAATGTCAGAGGCCTTGTTCGCCTGCTCGACAGGCTCCACGCCCTTCATGAAATAGGCGTAGAGCGCCTGCATGTCCTGCTCGCTGACCCGCGCATACGACGGGTATGGCATGGCCGGATAGAGCGTACTGCCGTCCTTGCCGATCCCCCTGCGCACGGCCTTGTCGAAGTCTTCGAAGCTGTACTGGCCAATGCCACTGGCCGCCGGGGTGATGTTGGTGGAGTACACCGTGCCAATCGGCGTTTTCATCGGCAACCCGCCGGCAAAGGGTTTTCCGCCTTTGGCGGTATGGCAGGCCACGCAGTCACCGGCGCGGGCCAGGTACTCGCCCAGGCGTACCTGCGCATCGTCATTCGCTACGGCCTGTGCAGCCGCACCGGCACCCAGCACCAGGGTGGCGATCAACAGTGTCTTCATGCTCATCGCTCCTCAAGCCTGGACCAACGGACCGGGGTTTTTCAGGTACTGCTCACGGATGGCGCGGGCCGACCAGTACGTGAGCGCGGCCACCAACCCGGTCGGGTTGTAACCCAGCCCCTGCGGGAACGCCGAAGCCCCCGGAACGAACACGTTGTGTACGTCCCAGCTTTGCAGGTAGCGGTTCAGTGCACTGGTCTTGGGGTCGGTGCCCATGATCGCCCCGCCGTTCAGGTGGGTGGTCTGGTAACGGGTGGTGTTGAAGTGGTCCTTGACCTGCTTGCCCAGCACGGCAATGGCCTTGGGGTTCATCGCCTGGGCGATCTTGCTCAGCTTGTCGACCATGAACTGGTTCATCTTGATGTCGTTTTCCTGCCAGTCGAACGTCATGCGCAGCAGCGGCTGACCGTAGGCATCGCGGTAGGTGGGGTCCAGGTCCAGGTAATTGCCACGGTAGGACTGATGGGCGCCGTGGGCGTCCATTGACACCTGGTGGGTGTAGTAATCGGCCGTGGCTTTCTTCCAGGCACTGCCCCAGGCCGGCGTGCCCGGCGGGTTGGAGGTACCGGCAATCGGCCGGCTGCCGGCCTGGTTCACCCACATTGGCGAACCGCCGACGAAGCCGTGCGGGCCATGGTCGAAGTTGTCGGCGTTGAAATCGTCGATGGCAATGCCATTGCCACCCGCGCCGATGAAGTTGTTGGTGTAGGTGTCCTTGTCGAAGAACGCCTTGACTGTTCCCATGTTCTGATAGGCGAAGTTACGCCCGACCACACCCTCGTTCTTCACCGGATCATAAGGTTTGCCAATGCCGGAAAGCAGCATCAGACGCACGTTGTTGAACTGGAAAGCCGCCAGAATCACCAGCTCTGCCGGCTGCTCCACCTCGCGCCCCTGGGCATCGATGTAAGTCACGCCGGTGGCCTTGCGCTTGCGGTCGTCCAGGTTCACCCGCAGCACATGGGCATTGGGCCGCAACTCGAAGTTGGGCACCTGACGCAGCGCCGGCAGGATGTTCACGTTGGGCGAGGCCTTGGAGTACATGTAGCACACGTAGCCACTGCAAAAACCGCAGAAGTTGCACGGCCCCATCTGCGCCCCGTAGGGGTTGGTGTATGGCCCTGAGGTGTTGGCTGACGGCAGGTTGTAAGGTTTGTAGCCGAGGTTGGTGGCAGCCTTTTCAAACAGCCTTGCCGATACAACGTTCTTCTGCGCGGGCAGCGGGAACGGGTTGGAACGGTCCGGCGCATAGGGGTTGCCGCCCTTCCCTTCACCGACCACCTGGCCTTTGACGGTCCAGGCCTGGCCTGAAGTGCCAAAGACCTTTTCGGCAAAGTCGAAATAGGGCTCCAGCTCTTCGTAACTGACCCCGAAGTCCTGGATGGTCATGCCTTCGGGAATGAACGTACGCCCGTAGCGCTCTTCATAGTGGCTGCGCAGGCGCAGCTCGACGGGGTCGACCCGGAAGTGCACACCCGACCAGTGCAGGCCCGCGCCCCCCACGCCCTTGCCCGGCAGGAATGCGCCCAGCTGGCGATTGGGCAATGCCACATCATGCACGCTATGACGGACAGTGACGGTTTCTTTCGATACATCGACGAACAGCTTCTTGCGCACGCTGTAGGTCAGCTCATCGATCACCTGCGGGTAGCTGCCTTCGGGGTAGGTATCCTGCATCGGCCCCCGCTCCAGGGCTACCACGTGCAGCCCGGCCTCGGTCAGCTCCTTGGCCATGATCGCACCGGCCCAGCCGAAGCCGACGATCACCGCATCCACTTTGTTCAACACCGTCGCCATGCCTCAGGCCCTCTCGCCGCGAATCGATACAGCCGGGAACGGGTAAGGCTCGTTGCGCTCGACCCAGTCCATGAAGTCGGCGCGGGCGCCGGGGAAGCCGATCTGGGTCCAGCCGACCATGCCTTTATTGCCGCCATGAATCGGGTCGCAGAAGAACCCTTCGCGCGTGTTTTGCACCAGCAGGCTGAAGAACACCTTGGCCGGAACGGTTTCGAAAACCAGCTCTCCTGCCTCCAACTTGCTGATAATACGGTCCTGGGTAGCGCTATCTTGCGCAGCAAAAACCTGTCCGCCATTGGCCTTGCACCAGCCATCCACGGCAGCGATGCCCAGGCGGTAGATTTGTTGCGGGCTGAGCTGCAGCTGATAGCCCAGTTCGGGCGCGGCGTCAGCGTTGAACGGCCCTTGCATGTACCACTGTGCGCCAGTCGCGTAGGGGGTATTCATCTGGCGGTCGATGAACTCGGCGGCACCCGCTTCGAGTGCCCCTGGGCCAAGCTCATCGGCCGGGATGATGCGCGACACGGCAGCCTGGACAAAAGCCCACTCTTCGGCGCTGAAGAATGTCGGTCGATAGTCGCCCGCAGGTGGCGTGGCGGGCACGTTCGGTTGCTGTTGCGGGGCCGCAAGCAGCTGGCTGGCGCCTGCGCCAAGGCCCGTGCTGGCCACGGTAACGACAGGGATCAGGGTCAAGGTCTTGCGCAGAAAATCCCTGCGCGGGTTGTCTGGGGCATGCTCAGGCATTGCGAATCCTCATCGGCTGTGGGGCGGCCTTGACAAGCGCCATCTGATTTTCAATTGAGAGGTGATCTTGATAGGCCATCAAGAGACAGCCGAATAATCTAGCGCGTTCAGAAAGGTTTTGAAACCGGTTTCATTCTTACCTTCCCACCCGGCTTAACCTCCAAGGACGCGGTTCCAGATTGCAAGAATAACCGGCCGCGCCTACTGCATGATCTGAGTTCAGAACTCGACTTTGCGCCGCAAATCGGGTTGAAATTACCGCCCCCCAATCCCCCAACCTTGGGGGAACGCAGCCCACCGCCAGCCGCTCGCGAAATCCCCTGCTGAGAGGTTCGAACCCTTGCCCCACAAGGCCTGCAACGCAGACCTCAGATATTGGCACAGCTCTTGCCGATCTCCTCCCAGACGCCCCAAGTCCATGGGCCCGTTTGCAGGAGGAATTGACTCATGCACCGACCGATACCCCACCCGCTGGCAGTGGCGATTTTCGCCGGCATTCTCCAGCTTCCCGCGCAGGCCGCCTTGAATGCTGTCGATCCAGGCGCTTACGTTCCTGCCAACGGCGGCTTCCCCGCCTGGTACCAGGACAGCCACGGTCGAACCCTCGACCTGTGCCTGACCAAGGCCGTCAGCTCCCGGGTCGCCGGCGCGCCTGACGCACCCTCATACATGTGCACGCTGCTGCCCACGCCTGGTGTGTTCGACGATACCCAACCCATCGTCTTCCCCACCAACTTCCCTGACGAAGCGTTCTGGTTCACTGCCGACGCTGCAATCGTCGACGCCGCCCGTGGCATCGACCTCAGCTACGGCACGGCGATCGAAGCGGCATTCGCCGCCGAGGAACCTGTCGAGGGTGACCAGGTCAGCTTTGCCCGAGTCCGTATTCGGGTCGACGTCCCCACCGCGGGCACCTACGTGGTCACCCACCCCTATGGCGTTGAAGTGTTCGATGTACCCGCTGCAGGACGCCGGGCGATCAACATGACCCGCGACATCGGCATCGCCGGCGCAGGCGACTTCACCGGCGCACTCAAGGGCGATGTCGGGCCGTTCCTGCGCAGTGTCAACGGCCCCTACACCGAAGGCAACGAGCGCTTCATCGGCGACCCGAACCTGGAAGAGCAGGTCACCGGCAGCCCATTCAACACCAATTACGTACGCATCGAAGGCCCTGGTGGCATCGACCTGCGCACCGAGCTGTTCGCTGTCTCCGGCAAGCTTTCCGAAGTGGCCCTGCCAACCCCGCTGATGCCACAACGCAGCACTTACTCAAGGCATACCGAGAACGGCGACCTGATCGCCCAGCAAGACATATTCGTGTTGGCCCCGCCGCCACCGGCAAGCGTCACCCTGACCAGCCAAACGCCCAACCTTGGCCTCACCGAGGCCAACGGCACCGGCGCCTGGTACGCACAGTCAGCCCTCAACCCGGCGGCCGGAACCATCGTGACACTGTCCGCTGACAACAGCGTGGCGGTCCCCACCAGCAGCCTGACCACCAGCAACATGCCACTGACCGACCTGGTCACCATCACACAGGCCCAGTACCGCTTGTCCACCGGCGAGCTGACCTTGGTGGCCAACACGAGTGACGAAACCACCCCTCCAGTACTTACCGCACATACCGGCAACGGCACGTTGATCGGCAACCTGGGCGGTACCGGCGCCGTGAAGACGTTGAGCATGACCTTCTCGCCCATTCCGCCGGCCAAGGTGCAGGTCACCAGCGCCAACGGTGGCAGCGACACCGAAGACGTGGTGCTGGTGCCATGAACAGACAAAGGCTCAGCCTTCAAGGAGGCAGCATGAACACTTGGTCGCGCCGTGCGCTGTTGGCCGCCGGTTTCTCTCTTACCGTTACCAGCGCCGCATTCGCCGCGCTGTCTGATGTCGACCCGGGGCCCTACACCTTCGCCACAGGTGGCTATCCGATGTGGTACAAGGACAGCCTCGACCAATCCCTGGAGCTGTGCCAGTCACGTGCCACCAGCACCCGTGCGCCAGGCGCGCCAGGGGCGCCGGCCTACATGTGCACCTTGTTGCCCGAGC
This sequence comes from Pseudomonas sp. BP6, assembly GCF_017875935.1. Classification (NCBI taxonomy): domain Bacteria; kingdom Pseudomonadati; phylum Pseudomonadota; class Gammaproteobacteria; order Pseudomonadales; family Pseudomonadaceae; genus Pseudomonas; species Pseudomonas sp. BP6. The sequence goes on along the minus strand of NZ_JAGINI010000001.1, from coordinate 2,134,043 downwards.
CCGGTGTCTATGACGATGCCCTGCCGCTGGTATTTCCAGATAACTGGCCACCGGAGATGTTCTGGTTCCTGGCCGAAACCTCGATACCACAAGTAGGTAACAGCGGTTATGAGCTGGAGGTCTACGTTGCCGGTTTAGAGGCAGCCTTCGCTGCTGAAAACCCGGTAGACGGTGATCAGCAAAGTTTCGCGCGCATCCGTATCCGTGCTTCGGTCCCACGCACCGGCACCTACACCATCACGCACCCTTACGGGGTGGAGACGGTCAACGTCACCACGGCAGGACGTCGTGCGATCAACATCACCCGGGACATAGGCATTGGCGCTCCGGGCAACTTCCAGGGGGCGCTGGAGGGTGCGATCGGCCCTTGGCTGAAGGGGGTTGGCGGGCCGTATACAGAGGTCAATCCTGACACTGGCACCACCGAAACCTACATCGGCGACCCCAATATCAACGAAGCGGTAACCGGTAGCCCCTTCAATACCAACTTCGTGCGCATCGAAGGGCCCGCTGGCACCATTCAGACCAACACGTTCATAGTGTCTGGCAAGGTGCTGGACCAGCGGGCACAAACCCCGGTCACCCTGGAGCGAGCCACGTACTCGCGCAACGGCAGCGGCACCCGCGTGGAAGTGTTCGCCAAGGCCCCGAATGAGGCCAGCCTGTGTATGCGCAATGGCCTGGCACTGATCGGCACGCCGCCTTCGCCGTGTCAGTTCACCCTGACTTCGGACAACAACGGTTTGTTCTTCAGCCAGCAGTTCAACCAGTCGGTGCCGCCAGCGGTGGTGGTTGTCACCGCCAGCAATGCAGTCGGCGGCACCCAGCCGACTGCACTCTCGAGCAAGCTCAGCGACGTGGTCAAAGTCAGCACCGCACGCTATGACTGGGCCAACAAACGTCTGTTGATCGAGGCCAGCTCCAGTGATGAAGTCGTGGCCCCCGACCTGCTCGCCCAAGGCTACGGCCGCATGTCGAAATCGGGCACGCTGCAAAGCATCACGGTCAACGACCTGGCTCAACCGCCCGCCACCGTCACGGTCAAGTCTGCCCATGGCGGTAGCGATGTGGAGCCGGTGATCGTGGTCGGCAACGCCCCGGTCGAGGCCGCCAACCAGCCACCGCTGGCCCAGGCCGATGTCGGCAACACCAGTGTCGGTGTCCCGATCACACTCAACCTGCTACTGAACGACAGCGACCCGGATGGCGACGTGCCGCTGACCATCAGCGACCTGACCCAACCCGGGACCGGCCTTGGCGGCGTCGTGATGAACGGCACCACCTCGGTGACCTACACGCCGCCGAGCGGGGCCACACAACCGCTGGTAGCCACCTTCAGCTACCGGGCGATGGATGCCAAGGGCCTGAAGTCGGAACCGGCCACGGTCACCATCAACGTCGCGCCTAACCAGGCACCGACTGCCAACCCGGAGACCGTCGCCACCCTGGGCGTGCCATTGACCATCAACGTGCTGGCCAACGACACCGACCCGGAAGGCAACGTACCGCTGAGCGTGGCCAACATCACCCAGCCAGCCGCCGGCCGCGGCACGGTCAGCACCGACGGCACGACCGTAACCTATACCCCACCGGCCACTGTAACCACAGCCTTCACCACCACCTTCACCTACCAGGCACGTGACTCGCTGGGGGGGCTGTCCACCCCCGGTACGGTCACCGTCAACGTGTCGCCTCGGCCTGCCGCTGAAACCTTCGCTGTCACGACAGCCACAGTAACGGCGCGCTCCAACAACCGTTACAACTGGGACATCAGTGGCACCTCGTCGGTGACTACCGGCAATACCGTGACCGTGCAGGTAACCACTACTACCGGTGTCCAGACCTTGGGTACGGCCACGGTAGCGCTGACCGGCCGCTGGCGCCTGGTGGTAGGCAATAGCACCACGATCATCCCGACTGCGGCACCGACGGCGACGATCACCACCGGCCAAGGCACCACGCGCACCGTCAACGTCATCGTGCAGTAAAAGCCGGAGGCTTCGATGAAACGGCTGTACTCCCTGTTGCTCTGCCTGGCCCTGGCGGGCCAGGCCTGCTGGGCAGAGGACCTGATGGACAATGCCGACCTCGCACCCGGCAACGACCTCGGTGAACCAGTGATCATCCGCCTGCTGCCGGCCGGTGCCGGCCAGGCTGCGGTGATCGAGCAACAAGGGTCAGGCAACCGCGCCGCCCTCGACCAGAACGGTCAGGCTCTGCTGGGCCGTATCGTCCAGTCTGGCGGTGCTCAGGAAGCGTACATCTTGCAGGAAGGCAGTGACCTGATGGCCATCATCAGCCAACAGGGAAATGGCAACAGCGCGTCGATTCGCCAGAGCGGCAGCAGCAACAGCGCCGCCATCGAGCAGATCGGCAACGACAACAGCGCCAGCATCGTGCAGTCCGGCTCGGGGCTCAACAGCTCCGTTACCCAGGCTGGCAATGGCCAGCATGTTCAGATCACCCAATACCGATAGACCTGGAGGCACCACCATGTACAAGCTCGCTCCGCTCAGTGCCGCTATCGTCCTGGCCCTCGCAGGTCAGGCCATGGCTGCTGACAGCACCTCGTCCCAGACCCAGGACGGCAAGGAAAACATCGCCGAAGTCTTTCAGGCTCAGGCCCCCTTCGCCTCGGCCACCCAGCACCAGACTGGCAAGGGCCACAACCACCTCGCCGTGCAGGCCGAAAGCACCAGCGATATTCAGCAGAGCGCCACCGGCCAGTACAACGCCGGCTACGCTGAGCAACTGTTCGAGAACGGCAGCCAGATCACCCAACAGGCCGCAGGCAGTTACAACGATGCCTTCGCCAGCCAGTCGATAGGGGCGAACAACGAATCGCTGCAAACCCAGCAAGGCGTCGGCAATAGATCCACCGTGTGGCAGGACAGCCAGGAAGGCAGCAAAGCCACCAGCTGGCAATCCGGCCAGCGCAATGAGGCGTTCATCGAGCAGACCTTCGGTGGCAGCAACAATCGCAGCACCGTCAACCAGACCGGCCAGGACAACTATGGCACCACCGAGCACCTGAACCATGTCGATGGCGATATCCAGATCTACCAGGATGGCCACGACAACTGGGCCTATGGCGACCAGCGTGACGGCACCGGTGGCACCATTGCCATTGGTCAATACGGGGGTGGCAACTCGGTGGAAGTGTGGCAGGACACACAGGTGGGTAGCCAGGCCTCCGTGGTCCAGACCGGCCAGCTGAACGAAGGCTATATCGACCAGAGCTTCGGCGTCAGCAACAAGGTCAGCCTATCGCAGCAAGGCAATGCCAACGCCAGTTGGTCGGACCAGTTCGAGACCAACAATTCAACCACCAGCATCACCCAGACCGGCAACAACAACCTGCATTTCACCTATCAGAATGGTGAAAACCTCAACCTCACCATCAACACCCAAGGCAATGGCAACAGCATCACCGCCAGTAACTGGAAAGGCGCCAAGATGGGTGGCCAGTTCGGTACCAACCAGAACGCCACCATCAACCAGACCGGCAATGGCAACGGCGTAAACCTGACCCAGAAGGGCGCTGACCAGCTGGCCACGCTGACCCAGACAGGTAAAGGCAACCAGATGTCGACCAAGCAGGATGACGTCAGCAACGAGCTGTACTTCGAACAGAACGGCACTGACAACATTCTGATCGCCGACCAGCGTGGTACCGACAACTATGCCTACGGCAGCAGCCAGGGCACCGGCAATACCATCACCCTCGACCAGTCCGGCTATAGCAACCAGAGCTACACCAACCAACTTTACGGAAGCGGCAACGAAGCCACCATCAAACAGACTGACAACATCAACGTCGCCTACGTGACCCAGGGAGGCCAGGGCAACATGGCGTTCGTCGACCAGAGCGGTGTCGCCCAATCCGCCACCATCACCCAGCTGGGCAGCGCGAACCTGGCCACTGTGACCCAGCAGTAAACCGCTCCCCCTTGAACCGCGGTGCTCCTCTCCCTGGTGCCGCGGTTCCTTTTTCTGTTGCCCCTCCCTCTGCAGTCTTTCGATCCGGTCGGCATGTGCAAGCCCTTGGAGTGTATCTGTCGGGGTACAATGGCAAACCGATCAAAGATGTGCAGCAGCATGATCCAGTCCGACCTCGACCTGTTCGGCCCCCAGCCGCAACGCCTGGCCAGCCATACCGTGCTGCTGCCCGGCTTCGCCCTGGCCGAAACCGAGGCGCTGCTCGATGCCCTGCGCCCGGTGCTACGTGCCGCGCCGTTCCGGCACATGTACACCCCAGGAGGGCTGCGCATGGCGGTAGGGCTGACCAACTGCGGTACGTTGGGGTGGGTGAGTGATCAACACGGCTACCGATACAGCCCCAGCGACCCACTCAGTGGCCAGCCCTGGCCTGCCCTGCCCCCGGTCCTGCTCGCCTTGGCCGCCCACGCGGCAGCCATAGCCGGGTTTGACGGTTTCGAGCCGGATGCCTGCCTGGTCAACCATTACCTGCCAGGCACACGCCTGAGCCTCCACCAGGACCGCGACGAGCAGGATTTCGGCCAACCGATCGTGTCGGTGTCGCTGGGTTTACCGGCGGTGTTCCTGTTTGGCGGCCTGCAGCGTGCCGACAAGGCTCAGCGCATTGCACTGAGCCACGGCGATGTGCTGGTCTGGGGCGGCGAAGACCGCTTGCGCTTCCACGGCGTGCTACCGATCAAGCCCGGTGTTCATCCGCGCCTGGGCGAACGGCGGATCAACCTGACCTTGCGTAAGGCAGGTGCCTGAACAGGGTCACTCCTCTGCCGCCCAGTGCAGAACAAGATGAACCCACATGAAACACATTGAACATCTTGGCCAGGCAAGCTTCGAATGATAAGCCGCCTACTTCTGTCTGGAGCCTGCCATGCCAAACCCGCCTGGTTCTTCGAGCCGTTGCACCGGAGCCATGTACCGATGAAGATGCCTGGCCGCGCCCCCAATGCCTCGCTGCAGCTCGACTACGTACGCGACACCCTGTTCGGCCCCGTGGCGCAAAGTGTGGAATGCCAATGCCAGCTCGCCGCCCTCAACCTGCAAGGCCGCCCAGGGCTGCGCTTGCACATTTGCCCCCCACTGCCCGACAAGATCGACCGCGCTCACAGTGTGGCCTTTGTCTGGGATGGGCAGAGTTACCATGGCGTGGTCCGCGACAAGGGTAAATGCGGCGACGGTGGCCTGAACCTGCTGCTGGAACTGCAATAAGCCGATCAGCGGCAGCTGCGGCCGCACTTAAGGCTGCCAGGGCTGATACCTGCGCATTGCTAGTCAGCGGCTAGAATGCATGAACCCGGCCAGCCTGGGCTGACCGGGGCACGACAGGTGCGCTCAGGCAATCGCCTTGAGCGGCGCCGGGTGGCTGTCACGCAGCGCATGCAGCTGCTCCACCAGGTTGACCAGATCACGACAACTGTTGAGATTTTGCAGGGCGACCCCGCTGAGGGTCACGCCTTGATCGAGATCCTGGCCCTGGCCCAGGCGGATGGTCAGGTTGGCGCCGTCCGGGCAGCTGACCTCACAGCGATCTGGCAAGCAGGCCTGTTCGATCATTTGCCGCATCTCTAGTATCGAAACGCCTATCAACGACATGGTACGACCCTCTCTGTGGGATGGCCTGTTGTTTGGAAGTACGCCTTTGTCGGGCGGGGCGCCAATTGATATTGCGCATGCTCGGGCAGCAGTCCATGCGCCCGGGCAATGAGCTTGCGGGGAATCCTCTAGCACCTTAGTGGAAGATTCCCTGCGTGGGCCGAGCGTTCGAATGCATTAGCAGACTTGACGACGAGTGGTCTTGGACAGCAAGGCCACCCAATCAACAGGATCAGTGCGCGGCACCTCCCCTCTCATTCTGCATCTGCCCAAACCGCCCGGCATGGAAATCATCGAACGATTCGGCAATCTCCGCCTGGCTGTTCATCACGAACGGACCGTAGCCGACGATCGGCTCATCGATCGGCTCACCGCTGAGCAGTAGCACACTGGCGCCTTCCAGCGCCTCGACCGCTACATCTACACCCTCCCGGTCGAGCAGCACCAGGCTGGACGGACCTGCTTCGCGTTCGCTGTTGATTCGAACGTTTCCACGCAACACCACCAGCGCCGCAGTGCGACCGGCAGCAACCGGCAACTGCAAGACAGCGCCGGCGTTGAGCCGCAGATCCCACACATCCATCGCGGTGAAGGTCCGAGCCGGCCCCTGGTGCCCATGATAGTCACCGGCAATTACCCGCAAGCTCCCGGCATCACCGTCCAGCGCTAGCACCGGAATGTCGCCGGCCAGCAGCGTCTGGTAGCCGGCCGCTGCACGCTTGTCCCGCGCCGGCAGGTTCACCCACAGCTGGACCATTTCCAGTGTGCCACCACTGCGTGCAAAGTCCGGGGAATGAAACTCCTCATGGAGGATGCCGTTGGCAGCCGTCATCCACTGCACGTCACCTGGGCCGATCAAGCCGCCAGCCCCGGTAGAGTCACGGTGCTCCAGCTCACCCTGGTAGACGATGGTCACCGTCTCGAAGCCGCGATGCGGATGCTGGCCTACACCGCGTCGTGCCTGGGTTGGGGCGAAATCATGCGGCCCGGCGTAGTCCAGCAGCAGGAATGGGCTGATCCGGCTGGCCAGGTTGTCGTAGGTGAACAGGCTGCGCACCGGGAAACCATCCCCCACCCAATGGGCGTGAGGGCTGTGGTGGATACCCAGAATCTTTTTCATGAGAAGGCTCCTCTCTTGGTTGAGATAACCTTATCAATGATGCCAATCAAGCGGTAGACGGCTGAAATGACATGCATCGTCCCACCTGCAGAACAGTCAGCCCTGCAAGAAACCGAGCACCTGCTCGGCCGCCATGGCCGGGTCTTCCTGCATGAAACAGTGCCCACCGGGCACTTGCCGTGCGGTCACATTGCGGTTTAGCAGCGCCAGGCGATTCACCGAGTGTGGCACAAAGGGATAGGTGTCCTCGCCATACAACACCCGTGTCGGCGTCCTGATTGCTGTCAGGCTGGCCCACATACGTTTAGGGAACGAGCTGAAGATTTCCACTTCACGGCTGGGCCGGCACTTGAGCACCACGGCCTCGCCACAATCCCCGATGGCATGCTCGACATAGGCCTGCAGCGCCGCATGGGTCCAGCCTTTGAAGATGCCACGCCCTTGCAGCGAGGCCAAAGCTGACTCGCGATCGGGCCAGTGGCTGCGACGACTGGCAGCCTTGCGGGCCAGGGCGTGGCGCTGATGCAGGCCGACCAAGGCTGCTGCCCCCATCACGCCGATCATGCGTCGGCTGAACAACACCGGGTCGAGCAGCACGGCGCGTGCAAACAGTTGCGGTTCACTGCTCAGGATCAGCCCTGTGAGCACGCCACCAAAGCTGTGCCCTGCGGCAAACCGCTGTACGTCGCCATACTCGCCACGTCCGCCCTGAAAGGCCTCCACCGCCAAGGCGGCGGTGCGGTTCCAGCCGCGAAACACCCCGCCATGGTCACTGTCGCCATGGCCTTGAACGTCGCAGAGCCACAAGTCGAAATGCTTGCCCAGGTGCATCAACAGCGGTTGGTAGGTCAGGCAACAGAAGCCATTGCCATGCAGGAAGTGCAGCAGCGGTTTGCCACTGGCCGGGGTTCGCCAGCCACGCAGGGTGAAACCTTCGGCGCATTCGTGGGACCAGGGAATCAACTGCATCGGCTTACTGTACTCTCGGGGTCAGGAAAACGCTGATTCTACAAACAGCAGCGGGTACAGTGAAATCACCAGCAACAGGGCCATCACGACATTGAACAGCATCAGCCAGCGCGAATGCTGCAACAGGTTGCGCAGGGCGCTGCCGAACATCACCCATACCCCCACGCTCGGCAGGTTGACCAAAGCGAACAAGGCCGCAATGACGATCACGTTGGTTACATAGCCTTGCGCGGGCGTGTAGGTGGTAATCGCCCCCACCGCCATCACCCAGGCCTTGGGGTTGACCCACTGGAACGCCGCTGCTCCCCAGAAGCCCAGCGGTTTGCGGGCACTGGACGAGGCCGTGCCGACCGGCCCGGAAGTGGCGATCTTCCAGGCCAGGTACAGCAGGTAGGCGGCGCCAGTGTAGCGCAGCACCGTATACAGTGGTGGCCAGGCCTTGAATACCTCACCCAGCCCCAGGCCGACGGCCAGCACCATCATCATGAAGCCAAAGCTGATACCCAAGGCATGAGGGACCGAGCGGCGCACGCCGAAGTTCACCCCCGAGGCCAGCAACATGGTGTTGTTGGGGCCAGGCGTGATGGAAGACACGAAGGCAAACAGCACAAAGGCGGTCAGCAGGTCGGCAGAGGCAAGCATGGCGGGCATTCCACTTTCTTTATAGGTGCTGTCACACTACCGGAGTCGCCTTCCCCAGCGACCGGTACAGTTTGATTAAATTATGCAGATACACATCACTGTATCGCCAATCCGGACCAAGGAAGCTGTCACCATGAGCCTCACCATTCGCCCTGCCGTGCGTACCGATGCCGCGCAGATCCTCACCTTCGTCACCGAACTGGCCGAGTACGAACGCGCCCGCCACGAGGTGGTCGCTACCCTTGCCGACATCGAGCACAGCCTGTTCGACGAAGGCAGCACCGTGCGCGCCCTGATGTGCGAGCGTGATGGTCGTGCAATCGGCTTTGCCGTGTACTTCTACAGCTACTCGACCTGGCTCGGGCGCAATGGCATCTATCTGGAAGACCTGTACGTGACCCCCGAACAACGCGGCGATGGCGCCGGCCGGCAGTTGTTGCAGCACATTGCCCGCGAAGCGGTGGCGAACAACTGCGGGCGCCTGGAATGGAGCGTGCTGGACTGGAACGAGCCAGCGATCGGCTTCTACCAGAAGCTAGGGGCCGAAGCACAGGATGAGTGGGTGCGCTACCGGCTGGATGGCGACAAGCTGGCGGCATTCGCCCGCGGGTGATCGCCCGGCGCCTGCACTTCTGCCTGCTGGACGAACACCGCAGGCGCGAGGCGGTGGTACCTGCTGTTCGACAGCCTCGCGCTCTGTATGACATTGACGCCAAGCCCGCCCCATGCTCTCCTTATGCCTCGCGTTCAGGTGCCCCTCAGGGGGTGAAACGGGAAACCGGTGCGTCCCAGGCCCTTCAGCAGGGCCGGACAATGCCGGTGCTGCCCCCGCAACGGTAAGCGAGTGAAGCGTCTGTACCACTGTGCCTTGTAGTACGGCATGGGAAGGTGACGCGTTCCAGGAGCCCAGCTCTTCCTCGCAAGCCCGGAGACCGGCCTGACGTTCATGAACACCCCGCGGTGGGCGGGCGCTGTTGCATTCCCTTGGGCGGCCACGCCCGGGGCTGCCGCGCTCGCCCATTGCCCACAAAAAAGCAGAGGACCGCGTCATGCCCGTCACCAGCGCCAAACAACACAGCCTTGCGACCCCCGTTACCCTCAGCCAGCGTGTAACCATCGCCATCGGTGCCAGCTTGCTGGGCCTGTGCCTGGTGTACTTTGCCGGTTTCTCGCACATCGAGGCCGTGCACAACGCCGCCCACGACACCCGCCACAGCGCCGCCTTCCCCTGCCACTGAGTACGCCTGATGATCACGCGCATTGCCCGTACTGCGGGCTTCAGCGGGCTCCTTGCAGCCCTGTTGCTGACCTTGCTGCAAAGCTTCTGGGTTGCTCCGCTGATTCTGGAGGCGGAAACCTACGAGTCCTCAGCCCCGGCCGCACACCACGAACACGGTAGCGAAGTGGTCGCTCATGAACACAGCGCCGAAGCCTGGTCGCCGGAAGACGGCTGGCAGCGCGTGCTGTCCACTACAGGCGGCAACCTGGTGGTCGCGGTCGGCTTCGCCCTGATCCTCGCCGCCCTGTACAGCCTTCGCGAGCCCAAACGCGCCGCCACTGGCGCATTGTGGGGGTTGGCTGGCTTCGCCGTGTTCTGCCTGGCCCCAACCCTGGGCTTGCCACCAGAACTGCCAGGTACTGCAGCCGCCGACCTGGGGCAACGCCAGACCTGGTGGGTCGGTACAGCCAGTGCCACAGCGCTGGGCCTGGCCTTGCTGGTGTTCGCTCGCCACTGGCTGCTGAAGGCACTGGGCGCCGTGCTGCTGGTCATTCCTCATGTGATCGGTGCACCGCAACCTGAGGTGCACGAAAGCCTCGCCCCCGAAGCACTGGAAACCCAGTTCAAAGTAGCCTCCTGGCTGACCAACGCCGCCTTCTGGCTGGCCTTGGGCCTGCTCAGCGCCTGGCTGTTCCGCCGTTCCAGCCAGGCTTGATGCCTGCCTTCTACGCCGGTTTTGGCTGCCGCCGGGGTTGCCCGGCGGATACCTTGCAACGCTTGCTGTGCCAGGCACTGGACAACCAGGGCCTGGCGTTGGCCGACCTGCGCGGCATCGCAAGCATCAGCCTGAAGGCCGACGAACCGGGTTTGCAACAACTGGCAGAGCACCTCGGCTTGCCCTTGGTGCTGTACCATGGCGCGCAACTGCAACTCTATGAACCACTGCTCAGCCACCGTTCCGCCGCTGCCCACCAACACAGTGGCTGCTGGGGCGTCGCCGAGAGCGCCGCACTGGCCCTGGCCAGCCAGCGGCAGGGTACGGCCAGGTTGCTGCTGACGCGCCAGGTACTGGGCCCGGCGACGCTCGCCCTGGCCTGCTGAGCGTTTCGTACCCTCTTTCTTGCCAGGACTTAGCATGACCATCTACTTTATCGGTGCCGGCCCCGGCGACCCGGAACTGATCACGGTCAAGGGCCAACGGCTGATTCGTCAGTGCCCGGTGATCATTTATGCCGGTTCACTGGTACCCGCCGCCGTGCTCGAAGGCCACCAGGCCGAAACCGTGATCAACAGCGCCGAACTGCATCTGGAGCAGATCATCGCCGCCATGCGCAGCGCGCACGAACAAGGGCAGGATGTGGCGCGGGTACACAGCGGCGACCCCAGCCTTTACGGTGCCATCGGTGAGCAGATCCGCCACCTGCAGGCGCTGGGCATCGATTACCAGATCATCCCCGGCGTTACCGCCACGGCAGCGAGCGCCGCCCTGCTCGGCTGTGAGCTGACCTTGCCTCAAGTGGCGCAGACGGTGATCCTCACCCGCTATGGCGACAGCTCGCCCATGCCGCCTGGTGAGCAGTTGGATGACCTGGCGCGCCATGGCAGCACACTGGCAATCCATCTGGGGGTCAAGCACCTGTCGCGCATTGTCGATGAGTTGGTGCCGCACTACGGCGCGAGCTGCCCGGTTGCGGTGGTGCATCGGGCCACCTGGCCAGACCAGGACTGGGTGCGCGGCAACCTCGGTGATATTGTCGAACGCGTAGCGGCCAAGGATTTCCGCCGCACGGCGCTGATCCTGGTAGGCCACGTACTGGGGGATACGCCGTTCGCCGAGTCGGCCTTGTACCGAGCCGGGCATGCCCACCTGTACCGTCCTGGCGACTGAGCATTGCCAGCGCTGCCTCGGGCATAGCAGACTCCGGGTTCCCGCCTGCGAACAGGAGCCATGCCCATGCTGGAGTTACGCCCCAACTGCGAGTGCTGTGATGCCGACCTGCCGGGTGACAGCCCCGACGCCCTGATCTGCTCCTTCGAATGCACGTTCTGCCGTGCCTGTGCCGAAATCCGCTTCCAAGGCCGCTGCCCGAATTGTACCGGGCAGTTGGTGGCCCGCCCGACGCGGGTCGGGCAGGCATTGACCAACAACCCTGCCTCCACACTGCGTATACACAAACCGCACGCTGCCTGCGCCTGAATAACTGCAAAGAACCGGCATCACCGCTGTTTCAGGGTGATGCCTTTCCTGTTTCTTGTAGGATTTCTCAACAATAAGTAATAGGGATTTCAACACTTCTATACTCGGCATTACCAAACCTCGGGAATGGTCGTATCGTGCAGCGCTTCCGATAACCCCACTTGCAGACGTATTCCTGAGTGTTCCAGGAAGCGGACCACATCCCTACAGGAGTTTTCCCCATGACAACCGTGCTGATCGTCGACGACCACCCTATTGTCCGGCTGTCCCTGCGCCTACTGCTCGAGCGCGAGCGCTTCCATGTCGTCGGCGAGGTCGGCAATGGCAGTGAAGTGGCTCAGGTAGCCCGTGAACTGCGCCCGGACGTGGTCATTCTCGACATCGGCCTGCCTGGCCTGGACGGTATGGAAGTCATCAAGCGATTGCAGAGCCTGGAGCCGGCACCGAAGATCATGGTGCTGACCGGCCAGGCCACCGATCTGTATGTGCGCCGCTGCCTGGATGCCGGGATAGGCGCCTTCGTCACCAAGGAAGAGGACCACGAGGCACTGCTGTTCGCTCTCAAGGCCCTGATCAAGGGTTATTCGACCTTTCCGCAAATGTCGGTCAACAGCAACTCGCTGGAGAGCGAGCCAGTGCGCCTGGCCAGTCTCTCCAACCGGGAAATGGAAGTGCTGCGGCGCCTCGCGCGCGGCGAGAACAACAAGAACATCGGCACTTGCATGAACCTCAGCGCCAAGACCATCAGCACCTACCGGGGCCGTATCATGGAAAAGCTCAAGACCGAGTCGCTGGTGGAAATGGTCGACCTGGCCAAGCGTAACAACGTCTATTGAGCGCTCGGCTGCCATGAAACAGTTGCTGGCGAGCGTCCTTCTGGCTATTGCTCTGGCCAAGTCCCCGGTGCTGCAGGCCAGCAGCGAGCCACGCCATCTGCTGGCGCGCTCAATCAGCGCCTCTGCCCCGCTGACGTTGTCCAGCGATGATCGCCACTGGCTGAAACAACGCCAACACCTGGTACTGGGCAGTGCGCGCCCCGACTACCCCCCGTTTGAAATCAATGTGAGTCAGCATGACTATGAGGGGTTAAGCGCAGACTACGCCGGCATCATCGGCGAACAGCTTGACATACCTATTGAAGTTCGCCGCTTTAACAGCCGTCACGAGGCCATCACTGCCTTGCGTGATGGCCGTATTGACCTGCTGGGTAGCTCCAACGCCTTCGAAGCGGCGGACGCCCAGCTTAGCCTCAGCACCCCTTATGCCGACGACCTGCCCGTAATCGTCACCCGTGAGGGGCACAGCTTGAAAAGTACGCCCGACCTCGCCGGCCTGCGCCTGGCGATGGTCGATCACTACCTGCCGGCCGTCAGCGTTCGTACCCAGTACCCCAAGGCGCAACTGAGCCTGTACCGCTCGACCCTGGCCGGGCTCGCTGCCGTGGTGCTGGGCGAGGCAGACGCCTATCTGGGCGATGCCATCAGCACCGACTACATGATCGGCAAAAGTTTTCAGGGCACGTTGAAAATCGACCATTTTTCCCAACTGGCCCCAGAGGCTTTTGCCTTCGCCATCGCCAGCGACAACCCGCGCTTGCATCGGCTGGTGGACAAGGCGCTGTCACGCATAAGCGAAAGTGAACGTCTGAACATTCTGCGCCGTTGGAGCAGTGGTAATACCAGCCTGCTGCTGCAGCGCCACCTCACTGCCTTGAGCGAAGAAGAAGAATCCTGGATCACCGACCACCCCACTATCAGTGTACTGGTCAATACCTCGCTGGCACCTCTGACGTTCAACGATGCTCAACACCGCCCTAGCGGTATCACCCTGGACCTGCTCAAGCAGATCTCATTGCGCACGGGGCTGCAGTTCAAACCCGTCGAGAGTGCTTCATCGCAGGTCATGATCGACCGCCTGTTACACGGCGAGGCACAGATGATCGGAGCGCTGGGCTATGGCGCCGACCGTTTGAAGCAACTGCGCTACACCCGCCCCTACCTGGTCAGCCCGCGCGTGCTTGTCACCCGCAACGAAGGCGAATCATCTGCACAGGCCAAGGCCCTGGATGGCAAGCGCATCGCCCTGGTGCGCGGCTCACCGCAGCAGGCCGTTTTGCAACAGCGATACCCGCAGGCCGAGATAGTCGAAGTTGACAACCCACTCGGTCAGATGGAGGCCGTGGCCAACGGTGTTGCAGACGTAGCCCTGAGCAGCCATATCAATGCTACCTATTACATCAGCCATGTATTCAAGGAACGTTTGCGCATCGCCGGCGTGCTCGACGACGCCCCGGCCATTGCCGCCTTTGCCGTAGCCGCCGACCAGCCCCAGTTGCAGGCCATTCTCGACAAGGCGCTGCTAAGCATTCCACCTGAAGAACTCGACCAGCTGATCAACCGCTGGCGTACCAGCACACTGGTGAGCGACAGCCCATGGCGCGACTACCGCACCCTGGCCTTGCAGGTACTGGTGCTGTCGGCCCTGCTGCTGGCCGGGGTGGTGTTCTGGAACAGCTACCTACGCAAGCTGATCAACCAGCGAACCGAGGCACAGCACGCGCTGCAGGCACAGCTTGCGCTCAGTCGCGGGCTGCTGGAGCAGTTACGCCAGGCCAAGGACGATGCCGAACAGGCCAGCCAGACCAAAAGCACCTTCCTGGCCACCATGAGCCATGAGATCCGGACCCCGATGAATGCCGTGATCGGTCTGCTGGAACTGGCCCTGGAAGATAGCCGCAGCGGCCGCAGCGACGCCCAGACCCTACAGACCGCCCATGATTCAGCCATTGGCCTGCTTGAGCTGATTGGCGATATTCTCGACATTTCCCGCATCGAGTCCGGGCACATCAGCCTACAGCCTGTGCCTACCAACTTGGTCGAACTGGTGCGCGCCACGCTGCGGGTGTTCGAAGGCAATGCCCGGGCCAAAGGGTTGCATCTGCACGGCGAGCTGCCTGCGGAGCCGGTATGGGTGCTGGCCGATCCACTGCGACTCAAGCAAATTCTGTCCAACCTGATCAGCAACGCCATCAAGTTCACCGACCGTGGTGAAGTGCAGGCATGCCTGCTGCTGCCCAAAGTTGCCGGCCAGGGCGTTCTGGCTATCGAGCTGAATGTGCGCGACACCGGCATCGGCATCAGCCCCGCCGACCAGGCGAGGCTGTTCAGTGCCTTCGTTCAGGCCGATGGCCCAAGGGCACGTCAGGGCGCAGGCCTGGGGTTGGTCATCAGCCGCACCCTGGCCGAACTGATGGGCGGCTCCTTGACCCTTCAGAGCGTCGAGGGCGTTGGCACCCGGGTACAAGTCAACCTGCAGTTGCCCGTCTGCGCAGCACCGACACAAGCGGAAGAGCAACTCACGACACATGAAACCAGCAGCGGCCCGCTCAATATCCTGGTGGTCGACGACTACCCGGCCAACCTGTTATTGCTGGAAAGGCAACTGCAAACCCTGGGGCACCATGTGACACTGGCGGAGAATGGCGAAATCGCCCTTGCGCGCTGGCAGGACGCGCACTTCGACCTGGTGATCACCGATTGCAGCATGCCGGTCATGGACGGACATGAGCTCACCCGGCGCATTCGCAGCCTGGAGTGCGAGGGCGGCCTGCCGGCAGGCCGTATTCTTGGGGTGACCGCCAACGCCCAGGCCGAGGAGCGTACTCGCTGCCTGGCCAGTGGTATGGACGAATGCCTGTTCAAGCCGATTGGCCTGCGCACGCTCAAGGCCCATCTGCCACAGGTACGCCCTCAGCAGCCGTCACCGGGCCCCTGCCATAGTGGGTTCGACCTGGCCGAATTGCGCCACCTGACCCAAGACGACGAACAGTTGACGCGGCATTTGCTGGAGCAATTGTCGATCAGCGTCGGTGAAGACCTGGCCGCCCTGCGCGCCTTGGCAACAGACGCCCCTGATGACGCAGTGCGTGCCTTGGCCCACCGCATCAAGGGTGGCGCCAAAATGATCAGGGTGCGCACCGTGGTCAAAGACTGTGAAGCTATCGAACACGCCCACGCGAAAGGACTGCCGACCGCCGAACAACGCGCGCAATTGCAAGTCAGCCTGCAGGCACTGCTTGACGAGATGCGCGAGGCGCTCAATGCAATTGCAGCGTCGAGCTGATCTGGCTGATGGCATCCACGACGTGCCGTGAGCCTTGCTGGATTTCCATGATCACCGTGCCCGCCTCATTGGCCAGCGCCACGCCGTGACCGGTGCGGTTGAGGCTCGATTGCATACTGGCCACTGCCAATAGCGACAGGTCGTGGTTCTGCCGCACCACATCGACAATTTCCAAGGTGGCCTTGCTGGTTCGCGCGGCAAGGTTGCGCACCTCATCGGCCACCACGGCAAAGCCGCGCCCGTGCTCGCCGGCACGCGCTGCCTCGATAGCTGCATTAAGGGCCAACAGGTTGGTCTGGTCGGCGATGCCACGGATGGTCAGCACAATCTGCCCGATCACATCCGACTGCTTGTTTACCGCATCGATGCTGCGCGCTGCGTCGTTAAGCTCCTGGGAAATCTGCTCGATTACCTGTACTGCCTGCTGCACCACTTCGGTACCCTTGCGCGCGCAGGCATCGGTCTGCACCGAACTGGCATGGGCAGCATGGGCGGCGCTTTGCTGGGTGCAGACCTGCTGGGTGATGTCGCTGGCAAACTTGACCACTTTGCACAGGCGGCCCTTGCTGTCGAAGATCGGGTTGTAGGAGGCCTCCAGGAAAACGGTCTGGCCTTGCTTGTTGACGCGTTCGAAGCGGTGTGAATGGTACTCGCCACGGTTCAGAGAAGCCCAGAACTCGCGGTACTGGGCCGATTCGCGTTCATGCGCCAGGCAGAACAGCCCGTGGTGGCGGCCAACCACTTCATCGAGGCGGTAGCCCATGGTGTCGAGAAAATTCTGGTTGGCCTTGATCACCCGGCCTTGCGGGGTGAACTCGATCACCGCCATGGAGCGGCTGATGGCCTTGAGCAGGCTTTCGCTCTCGTGCTCCAGCATTACCCGCTGGGTGATGTCCGATGCCACCTTGATTACGCTGGTGACTTGCCGGTGCTCGTCCAGCACAGGCATGTAGCTGGCTTCCAGCCAGACCTCGCGCCCTGCCTTGTCGATGCGCTCGAACGTACCACTGATTGCCTTGCCCTGCCCCAACTCGCGCCACAGTTGCTGGTACTCGGCGCTTTTTGCATAGTCCGGCTCACAGAACAGCCGGTGGTGCTTGCCACGCAGCTCGTCGGCGCTGTAGCCCATGGCCTGGCAGAAACGCTCGTTAGCGTCGAGGATAGTACCGTCGGGGGCGAACTCGATCATCGCCATGGCACGGCTGATAGCAGCCAGTTTGCTTTGCGCATCGGCCAACGCCTGGCGGCTGCGCTGGATTTCTGCCAAATCAGACTTGCGATGGAAATCGAACATGACACGGGGCTCCCTATGCGCGGTTTTCTGAGCATAGATCGCCGTTTGCAAGTCGTGGCATTTGTGGCGCCTGATAGATCCAGCGCCGTTCGCGCGGCGCATCGCGAACAAGCTCGCTCTTACACCTACAGCGCCTGTCTTTAGGCAGGCCGGTTTCCTTGCGATCACTTGCAAGGCGAAAAATCCGCAGCGCCCGGGGAGCTCACCTTCCGGACTCCAGCATTAAGGGCGATGGTGTCTGCGTCTTTTTAAGCGGACGCGATCACCCTTGAGGCGTCAGTGATCATCGAGTTACCCATGGCCGAGCAAATGATCACGGTGAAATGGCCAGCCTCAGATCCCGAAGGCTGCTCGGTGCAGGCGGTGTGATCAGCATGCTGTAAACGCCGGCCATTTGGCCGCTCTACATGTCGTCGTCCAGTACCTGCTCTGGAACAATCGGCGGCATGACTTCCTTGCCCAACCTCGACCAGATGACCCCGGAACAGCTTCGTGCCTAGGTAGCACAGGCGTTGCAGTTGCAGTCTCAGGTCGAGGCGATGAGCAAGAAGATTCAGGCAGTTGCCGCGTAACCTAATTCGTCACGACCCTGAAAACACCCTGTGCGCCTGTGGCTACCGACTTCAACGCATTGGTGAAGACGTCAGCAAGAAGCTGGACTACACGCCGGGCGTATTTACCGTCGAGCAACATAAGCGTGGTAAGTAGGCCCGCCGTCAGTGCGAAACCCTAATTCATTCGCCAGTGCCAACGCAGGTCATCGACAAAGGTATCCCGACCTAGAAACTTGCGATGGGCATGATCCGTATGCCTATCTCAAAGATGTGCTGACGCGGCTGCCGACGCAGCGGGCCAGTATGATCGGGCAACTGCTGCCTCACCAGTGGAGGCTGGCCTGATTCATCTATGCCTGCCCCATTGAAATTAGTTCATGGAACTACATCCAAACGCGAGCCTCGCCACTTGGCCAGCAGCCACCCTCCTTGGTTTTTGAAGTCAGCATCGAGGAGTACTAGGGATTGAATTCGATTTAATAGGAAGTGCCTGAAGTCCCTGCGAGATTCACACCATGCAGCTAGGATTTCCATATCTTCAAAATATCCAATTCCCAGCGGCCAAACGGTACGCTCCGTCTCTACGGATTTTTCACTCACATAGACTAAGCGAATTTTCGTCTCCAGCCGTATGGCATCGCGTAAGCACTTGGCGTCAAATCCATATGCACCACGAGATTGAGAGGATGCAGCGAATAATGGCGTCTTGAACAATCTACCAGCAACAGCTGATGGTAGTACCGCTTCTGCCTTTGACAATACGTCGAGCGCTGCTTGAGCCAACGACGCGTCAGGTTGCTGTGCTACCCAACGCATGCCAAGCATCAGTGCATCAAGCTCTTGCTCATTGAACATAAGAGGTGGGAGAACGAATCCTGGACGGAGTATGTAGCCGATACCAGCCTCACCCCGAATGTCGGCGCCTTGAGCCTGCAATGTAGCAATATCGCGATACACAGTGCGCAGACTTACTGACATCTCCTCCGCAAGCCTCTGTCCAGTCACTGGATGACGGCGCGCGCGCAGAATTTGTACGAGAGAAAGAAGTCGTTGAGTACGGGTCATGCGTCAATGCTGACATTTTTTGTCAGCAGAGTCGAATAGCATCTGAGCCTCAATGTTCGAGGATATTTCATGGCAAGCCCAAACCTATTCCTGTTGTACGTAAAAGACCCTCAGAAAAGCTGTGACTTTTATGAAAAGTTGCTTGAACGGAAGCCGCAGTCGGCATTCCCCAGTTATGTTTCGTTCTTGCTTGATAATGGTACGGCCTTGGGCCTCTGGTCGACCAATGCCAAGGATTACAAAAGCGGAGGTAGCGGTCATCGTACCGAGGTTGCCTTTCTGGTTGAGACGGAAACGCAGGTAGAAGATCTTCATCAAAAATGGACGGCTGAAGGCGTCCACATTGAGCAGGCGCTTCACCACGCAGTGTTTGGTCTGACATTCGTGGCACTCGATCCGGATGGCCATCGACTACGAGTGTGCATGCCTGATTGACTTGATTCTTGGCATGGATTCGAAAAATGTCCATGCCTCGCATTCCTTCAGTCATGCCAAAGCACGCGAAACTGACTCACGTGTACGCTATGCGTCAGGTTCCGCTCTGCTGAGTGTTCGCCGGACGCTTACCAAAATCCATCCGTTAGCGCCCCCGTAGGAGCGGGTTCACCCGCGAACACCGGCACAGCCGGTGCCATGCCCCGCGTCGCCGGCTTCGCGGGTAAACCCGCTCCACATCTGTTTTGGGCCAATCATTCCTGTGGAAGTCGCGCGAGAAGGCCTTGGCGGGCACTCTCAGGTGCTCTCGCGCACCATCAACTCAAAGCCCAGATCCTGCTGCGCATTCGTCACCCGCTTGCCATCCAGCAACGCCAGCAGCGCTTGCGCTGCGCCCCGACCCACCGCAGCCCGTGGTGTACGAATCGAGGTCAGGCGCGGCACCATGTGCGCCGAGGCCGGCAAATCGTTGAAACCGACCATCGCCACCTGACGTGGCACCTCCACCCCTTGACGCAAGGCCTGCAGCACCGCGCCCTGGGCCAGGTCGTCGTTACAGAAGAAGATGCCGTCGACATCCGGCGCCTGCTGCATCAGCTGGCTGAACAGCGCGCTGCCCAGGGCAATCGACGATGGCTCCGGCGCCAACACTTCCAGCTCGGCGGCCTGCAAACCGGCCTCTGCCAGCGCCTGACGGAAACCCTCGGCACGCTGCATCACCCTAGGGTCCAGCTGCGCAGCAATGAATGCCAGACGCTTGCGCCCGCGTTCGATCAGGTGCCGTGCAGCAGCACGTCCGGCCTGATGCTGCGAGAAACCGACCGACAAAGCCCCTGTCTCGCCGTTGAGCTCCATCATGTGCACACACGGCACACCGCTGGCAGCCAGCATCTGCCTGGCAGCATCGCTACGCTCGAAACCGGTCAACAAAATGCCACAAGGCTGATAGGCCAGGTAATTGCGGATCAGGTTCTCTTCTTCGGCAAGGTCGTAGTGATAGTTGCCGATCAGCACCTCGAGCCCACGCGGACGCATGACCTCGTGAATGGCCTCAAGGGTGTCGATGAACAGTTGGTTGGACAACGACGGGATCAATACCACCACCGACTGGCTGCGTGCCGAGGCCAACGCCCGGGCGGCCGGGTTGGCCACATAGCCGAGGCTCGCCGCCGCGGCGATGACCTTTTCCACCAGGGCGGGCGCAACCGTGCTGACCCCACGCAAAGCGCGCGAAGCGGTAATTGGGGAAACCCCGGAAAGCCTGGCAACTTCAGCCAGGGTGGGACGACCTGTAGTACGGGAGCCGATGCGGGACATGAATGTTGTAATTTTACTACTTGCAAGGATAGGGAACGGCCACTAAGGTAGCGCTGTCTCAGGATGCAGGCAATGTAATCTTTGGTAGCAGCCACCACGCGCTTGCCACCAGGCGTCCATACTGCGTAAGGACAAGACCAATAACACCGGGGAGGTGGCTGTTCGTCAACGGCGAGACAGCGCTATCTCACCCGCAGGAGGTACTGATGAATTCTCCCCTGTCCGCCATTGTGGTGATGGGCGTGGCCGGTTGTGGCAAAAGCTGCATCGGCGCCGCCATCGCTGCCAGAAGCGGCGGCCGCCTGATCGAAGGCGACGCTTTCCACCCTGCCGAAAACATCCGCAAGATGAGCGCTGGCATCCCGCTGGACGACAGCGACCGAGCCGGCTGGCTGGTCCGCCTTGGTGAAGAGTTGCAAACCACCACCCAGGCCGGGGAACGCCCGATCCTGACCTGCTCGGCACTCAAGCGCAGCTACCGCGATACCCTGCGCGATGCCATGCCCGGGCTGGTGTTCGTGTTCCTCGAACTGTCGCCTGCCGAGGCTGAAAAACGCGTGCTGGCTCGCCCAGGGCACTTCATGCCGGCCAGCCTCATCGACAGCCAGTTCGCTGCCCTGGAATCGCCACGCGGCGAACCACTGACACTTGCACTGGACGCCACCCAACCGATCGAAGCACTGGCCGAAGCGGTGGACCGCTGGCTAAAGCGCTGCGGTGAGTCGGGCCTGGCGCAAACCGCCTGACCTCGGCGGTTTTTCCGTCTCACCAAAGACAGCGCTACCCCGACCCGTAAAGCGGGCAAAGACTCCATAAAGCTACGCCCAAAACAACGATAAGACCGAGGCCTTCAAACCATGTTCGGACTGGCTACTGATACCTTCCTGCTACTCGACGCGCTGGTTACCATCGTCGGGCTGATCCTGCTGATCACCCACTTCAAGGTTCACCCCTTCGTCGCCCTCACCCTCGCGGCCGGCTTCCTGGGCCTGACCTCCGGCATGCCGGTGGCCAAGGTCATGAAATCGTTCCAGGACGGTTTTGGCGGCGTATTGGGCTTCGTCGGGATCGTGCTCGCCCTCGGCACCATGCTCGGCAAGCTGATGGCCGACTCCGGCGGTGCCGACCAGATCGCGCAAACCCTCATCCGCGCCTTCGGCAAGAAGAACGTGCATTGGGCGATGATGTTCGCCGCCTTCCTGGTGGGCATCCCGCTGTTCTTCGAAATCGGCTTTGTGCTGCTGATTCCACTGGTGTTCATCGTCGCCCGGCGCTCTGGCGTCTCGCTGGTGAAAATCGGCATTCCGCTGCTGGCCGGCCTGTCGGTGGTGCACGGCCTGGTGCCACCACACCCGGGCCCCTTGCTGGCAATCGGCATTTTCCACGCTGACATTGGCAAAACCATCTTCTACGGCCTGCTCGTTGCACTGCCCACCGCGATCATCGCCGGTCCTCTGTTCGGTAACTTCATTTCCCGCTACATCCCGGGCAACCCGTCCCAGGAACTGATGGACCAGATCGCCAAGGATTCCGACCAGGGCAACCTGCCAAGCTTCAGCATCACACTGATCACCGTGCTGCTGCCGGTCGCGTTGATGCTGCTGAAAACGTTCGCCGACGTGGTGCTGCCTGCCGAGCACATCGTGCGCCAGTGGATGGACCTGATCGGCCACCCGATCACCGCCCTGCTCGCCGCCCTGCTGCTGGCCTTCTACACCTTCGGCTCGGCCCGCGGCTTCAATCGCCAACAGATCATGAAGATGCTCGACCAGAGCCTGGCACCGACTGCCGCCATCGTGCTGATCGTCGGCGCTGGCGGTGGCTTCAAGCAAATGCTGGTGGACACCGGTGTGGGTAGCGTGATTGGGCAAATGGCCGTGCAGGCGGAAATTTCGCCGATCATGCTGGCTTGGCTGGTGGCGGCGGTGATCCGCATCGCAACCGGCTCCGCCACGGTCGCCACCATTACCGGCGCGGGCATCGTGGCCCCGGTGATCGACCTGGTGCCGGGGGTGAACCGTGAACTGTTGGTACTGGCCACTGGTGCCGGCTCGCTGATCCTGTCCCATGTGAACGACGCCGGCTTCTGGCTGGTGAAGCAGTACTTCAACATGACCGTTGCAGAAACCTTCAAGACCTGGAGCATGATGGAGACGATCCTGTCCATCGTCGGCATCATTTTCATCATGTTGCTGTCACTGGTGGTGTGACCGTTGATCGGGGTAATGGCACCTTCACGTTTCGGGTAAGGCCAAAGGGATGTATGAGCCCTACCCGTATAGCAAAGGAGCCTGCCATGCCCCGCTCAATCATCCTGTCGATTGCCCTGCTCGCCTCGCCGCTGGCTTTTGCTATCGGCACAGGCCCGACCTACCCCGACGACCCGCACAATACAGCGCCACAGCCAGGCGTGGACAGCACCCTCAACCCGATCGAGAAGCCCTTGCCGCGGGATACCGACCCGCGCATACAGGGCAACGAACCACAAAGCCCGCCAGCCATGCAGAATGACAACCGCAATCTGCCGGGGATGGATGGCAGCAGGTCGGAAGGTACCGGACGGCAAGGAGAAGGCAGCACGGGCACAGGCAACCCCTGACGACCCTGCCTGTACTACCACTGACGTTTGTCAGGCCGGGTCAGTCCCAGCTTCTCGATCCGGTAACGCAGCATATCCCGCGACAACCCAAGCATCCGTGCCGACTTGGTCACGTTCCAGTCGGTACGGTCCAGGGTCTTGCAGACAAGGTCACGCTCCATGTCAGGCAGACTTGTACCCGGCTCTGGCTCGTGCCGCGGCATTTCGAACATGGCCGCCATCGGCTGTTGCGCCAACGGCTCGTCAACCAAGGTCATGCACAGGTTCAACTGATGCGCCTGCACGACCTCGTTCGGCGCCAGCAACACGGTCTGCTCCAGCATGTTGCGCAATTCTCGTACATTGCCAGGCCAGCTATAACCGAGCATCAGGCTTTCGGCCTCGGCCGAAAAGCGCAGGTTCGGCTTGCCATAACGGCGGCTATGGTGGGCAAGGAAATGCCGCGCCAATAGCAGTATGTCCTGCCCACGGGAATACAGGCGCGGCACCTTCAGGGCGATAATGCGCAGGCGGAAGAACAGGTCACGGCGGAATTTGCCCTGCTGCACCATTTGTTCCAGGTTACAGTTGGTGGCGCTGATCACCCGCAGATCGACCTTGCGTTCCTTCACAGCACCAATCCGGCGGATGCTGCGGTCTTCCAGCAACTTGAGCAACTTGGCCTGTAGCACCAGGTCCATTTCGCCGATCTCGTCAAGGAACAAGGTGCCGCCATCGGCAGCCTCCACCAGCCCCACCCGGCGCTCCTTGGCATCGGTGAAAGCGCCCTTCTCATGACCAAACAGTTCGGCCTCAAGCAGGTTGGCAGGGATCGAAGCGCAATTGAACTCGATGAACGGCCCTTTGCTGCGCGAACCATCAAAATGCAGGGCACGGGCCACCAGCTCCTTGCCAGTACCGGTCTCGCCTTCGATCAGCACCGGTGGCAGGTCGTCACTGGCCATGCGCCGCTCGGCATCGAGCACCTGGCGCAGGGTGTGCTTGAGGGTGAGCATCACCGGCGACTCGCCGATCAATGCCTGCAACCCGGACTTCTGCGCCTCGCGCTCCTGGTAGAACGACAGCGTGCGCTCCATACGCTCGGTTGCCAGGGCCTTGTCCAGGGTCAGCTTGAGCTCGGCCAGTACCACCGGTTTGGTCAGGTAATGAAAGGCGCCCTCCTTCATCGCCTGCACGGCATCTTCGACATTGCCGTAGCCGGTCATCATGATCACCTTCAGGTCCGGTGCCTGGGCCACCAGGGTACGCAGCAGGTCATGCCCGCTCATGCCTGGCAGCGAGTTGTCGGTCAGCACCGCGTCAGGTTGCGCCCGCTTGATCTGCTCCAGCGCCAGTTCCGCGCTGTGGCACACGATGACATCGTAGCCCTTGAGGCTGAGGTAAGTGCGAATGTTGTCGGCAAGGATTTCATCATCCTCGACGACCAGGATGCTGTGCTCCATGTTCCCCTCCCGCTGCAATATTGAATGTAAGGCTGACGCGGGTTCCTTCCTCTTCGCGGCTGCTCAGGCTGACCGAGCCGCCAAAACGTTCCATGATGCGCTTGACCAGGGCCAGCCCCACGCCAAGGCCACCCTGTTTGGTCGTGAAGAACGGCTTGAACACCATCCGTTCCTGCTGTTGGCTCATGCCTTTGCCCGTGTCGGTCAGCACGAACTCGGCGCGCAGGCCTTCTTGCACATTGACCTGGGCATTGAGCATCCCGCCAGCGGGCATGGCCTCCAAGGCATTGGAAAACAGGCTGTTGAGAATCTGCGTGAGCTGCAGCGGCTGGCTGACCACCCACTGCACGTCAGGCCCTTCGAAATGGAAGCGCACGCCGTTGCGTTCGATCTGCTGGGCGAAGGCCAGGTGGGTGTCTTCGATGGCCGCCACCAGGTCCACGGCCTCGGGTTCTTCACTGGACGGACGCAACGACACCAGCAGGTCGCGCACCCAACGCGACATGCGGTCGACCTGGCTGATGATGTCAGTGATGTTCTTCTGCGCAGCAGGGTTGGCGGTTTCCTGGGCAAGTTCGGCGCTGGAGAGGATATTGGCCAGCGGGTTGCGCATGCTGTGAGCCACTGCCGAAGACATCTCACCCAGCGCCACATAGGTTTCGCTTGCCACCAGCCGCTCCTGCTGCAGGTGCAGCATGTGCGCCGCACGGCGCACGATCCAGAACAGCCCGAAGTAAATTAACGCGCCACCTACCAGGGTCGAGGCCCAGATCAGCAAATAGCCGCGCTGGATGCGCCGGATCAGATCCTGCGGTTCCTTGTAGATTTCCACCATGGCCAGTACCTGCTCACCCTGGCTATCGAACAGCGGGATGTAGTTCTCGATAAACAGGTAGCGTGGTTCGCGCTGGAACTTCTGCTCTTCGCGATCATCCGCAACCTTGTGATAGCTGGCCGACACCGCCTTGCGCGAGCGGAAGGCGCGCTCAAGATCACCATCAACTTCTATCCGCTTGCCAATCAGCTCTGCGTTGGTGGACCAGACAATGGTGCGGTCGCGGGCATAAACGTTGGCCAGCAAGGTGTCCGGCAGGTGCTCGACATGATCGAGGAACTCGACCCGGGTCGACTCGGCCAAGGCCGGGGTGAACTGCCGGTACTGCAGGTCCAGTCGCGGGTCCAGCAACTCGCCCATGGTGGTGCCAGGCGGTAATTGCGAATGACGCACTTCGGCCTGGGCCATTGCCTGAATGAACTGCGCGGTGAGCATGGCATCGCGCTCTACACTGTCGCGCACCACGAAGCGCGTCGAAACGTACCCCAGCCCACCTGCCACCGAGGTAATGATCAACAGGCTGATAACCGAGAACCAGCGCAGCAAGTTGAATTCACGCAAAGGTAAGACCCGTCCGCTGGCGGTCGCACTGACCTTGTCGGGCGCTTCGTTTTCCAGCATCTGCATCGCGTGGTTCCCGCGCTGGGCGTACGTTCAGAACTGCATCAAGGCCAATGGCAGTAGCCACTGGGTAGCAATCCACCCGGGCAGTCGCAGCTGCCATTTGTAGCGTATTGCGCTTCACACATTTCACTGCAAAAACTTAGCCAGCAGAATCTGAAAAATTAAAACTGTTATTTTTTAGTAGGTTACAAGCACTTATTAATCCCAATCAGAAGGATATCCCCC
Organism: Pseudomonas sp. BP6; assembly: GCF_017875935.1. Taxonomy (NCBI): domain Bacteria; kingdom Pseudomonadati; phylum Pseudomonadota; class Gammaproteobacteria; order Pseudomonadales; family Pseudomonadaceae; genus Pseudomonas; species Pseudomonas sp. BP6. The sequence continues at coordinate 2,107,798 of NZ_JAGINI010000001.1, read as the reverse complement.
ACAACTGGGGCATTTTCACCCACAAAAAGTTAATTTCTTTAATATCAATATCTTACAACACTTAAGTAATGTCGTTTGACGAGTTCAAGCCAGTCGAAAACTTAACGAGACCCTCGTGCCATGGCCCTCGCTGCTGCTGAGCCGAACCGCACCGCCGAAGCGTTCCATGATGCGTTTCACCAGCACCAGCCCCACCCCCAGCCCACCCTGTTTGGTGGTGAAGAATGGCCGGAAGGCCATGCGCTGCTGCGCGTCGTTCATGCCCTTGCCATTGTCGGACAGGCGCAAGGTCAGGCTGCGTCGGTTATGACGCACCACTTCGATACGCAACCGCCCGCCCTGCTCCATCGCCTCCAGGGCATTGGCGATCAGGCTACTGAATACCTGGCGCAGCAATACCGGGTGCCCCAACACCTGCACGCTCGGTAACGGTTGCAAGTCCAGGCTTACTCCACCGCGCGCCAGCGGCACAGCGTAGGTCTGCAGGCTTTCCTGCAACGCCTGCGGCAAGTCCACCGCCAATGCCTCGTCGTTCAGCGGGCGCAGTGACTGCAGCATCTGGCGGATCCACTGCGACATCCGGTCGACCTGGCTGATGATATCGTTGACCTGGCGTTGCGCCGGGCCTTCGTCGAACGCCTGTGCCAGTTCGGCACTTGAGCGGATACTGGCCAGCGGGTTGCGCAGGCTATGGGCCACCGCCGACGACACCTCACCCAGTGCCACGTAGGTTTCGCTGTTGATCAGCCGCTTCTGCTGCACCGCCAGCAGCCGGGCGGCGCGGTGCATGATGCCGTAAAGGCCGACATAGACCAGTGCAGCGCCGACGGTGATGGCCAACCAGATCAGGATCAGGCCATGCTCGATGCGTGCGATCAGGTCATGGGGTTCTTTATAGATCTCGACCATCGCTGTGACCTGCTCGCCATCGGCATCGAACAGCGGAATGTAGTTCTCGATCAATAGCTGCTTGGGCGGGGTGATGAACTTCTGCTCGGAGCGGGCATGTTCGAAACTGTGGTAGCTGGCCGAAACGCGCATCTTGTACTCGAAAGCCCGATTCAGGTCTTCATCGCCTTCGATCAACTGGCCGATCAGTGCCGGGTTGCTGGACCAGATCACAGTGCGGTCCAAGGCATAAATATTGGCCAGCAGCATATCGGGCAGGTGAGCGATATGGTCAAGAAACTCGCCGCGGGCCTTGCGCCGGGCATCCGGGTCGACGTCGGGCAAGTTATTGCGGTCGGTGCGCGGATCGAGCAGTTCGCCCATGGTACGCACATTGGGGATCGACACATGGCGCACTTCGGCATCGGCGATGGAGGTGATGAACTGTGCGGTGAGTAACGCGTCACGCTCGACGCTCTCGTCGATGATGAAGCGGCTGGAAATCAGCCCCAGCCCGGCAGCCACCGAGAGAATGATGGCTAGACTGACCCAGGCATACCAGCGCAGAAGGTTGAATGGCCTGCGCGGGGCGGCCAACTCGCTACCGGCAGGCACGTCAATAGTGTCGGAACGAGGGGCGACGTCCATAACGGACACCTCAGCTGGGCACCTTTAGAAGGTTATAGCCCAGACTTGGGGAAACCATAGTATTAAATTGATGGCATCTGCCGAAGGGTATTTATTCCCTCCCCACTTCACCTGCCCGATACAGCCTGAGGATGGTGTGACCCCTGTGGGAATGCGTGAGCTGCAAGCCAGTTGTTACAAAGGCGAGTCGTCATTCAACCCTTGCAACTTGCGATACTCGCGCAGCACCGTGGGCACATAACGCCGGGTCTCGGCAAACGGCGGCACGGCACCGCGCCGCAATACAGCATCCGGGCCGGCATTGTAGGCCGCCACGGCCAAGGTGATGTCGTTGTCGAACAGGGTGAGCATCTGCTTGAGGTAGCGCGCCCCTCCGTGCACATTGTCTTCAGGGTCCAGCCGGTCTTGCACCCCCATCTCGCGGGCGGTGTCCGGCATCAGTTGCATCAACCCCACTGCCCCCGCCCGCGAACGGGCTTTGGGGTTGTAGCCAGACTCGGCCTTGATCACCGCGTGCAGCAGCGCCGGCGGCACATTGTGGATGCGCGCAGCCGTGGCGACTACCTCGGCGTAAGGGCGGCCAGTGATCATTTGCGCCTTGACCGGCCCACCCTGGGCCAGCGGCTCGTTGATCACCCTCTCATAGTGGCGCCCTGGTCTATGGACATTGCTCAGCACGTAGCCCCCCTTGGCATCGATTGAGATGTACACATCGGCGTGGGCAACACCTGCCGCCAGCCAGATCAAACCGAGGATGAGTCCACGCATGCCGGTCGCCTCTTCGTCGTGGCCCCGAAGTGGGGGAAATGCCCCGGAAAACCCGAGGACAGTCACCACGACGCAAGCACTGTGCCGCTTCCTGTGCCCCATGGCGCAAGGCCCCGGGGCAGACGTGCACGGCTGTTGCATGGTGCATGTCAACGCGTGTCCCCATAGCAGTGGAGGGCTTCACCATGCAGCGCAGAACCAACCCGCAACGTGGCTTCACTCTGCTTGAACTCCTGGTGGTACTGGTGGTACTCGGCCTGCTGGCCGGCATCGTCGCGCCCAAGTACTTCAGTCAGCTCGGCCGCTCCGAGGCCAAGGTTGCGCGGGCGCAGATCGAGGGGCTGAGCAAGGCCCTGGACTTGTACCGCCTGGAGGTCGGCCACTACCCCAACAGCGAACAAGGCTTGCAGGCGTTGGTGGTCGCCCCCAGTGGCGAGGCTCGCTGGACCGGCCCGTACCTGCAGAAGGCCGTGCCACAAGACCCGTGGGGCCGCCCTTACATCTACCGGCAACCTGGCGAGAACGGCGGTGAGTACGACCTGCTGTCGATGGGCAAGGACGGCCAGCCGGGTGGTGATGGGGAAAACGCCGAAATCACCAGTTGGCAGTAAGGAGAGCGGCCATGCGCTACAGCCTCAAGGCCCTGGGTAGGCAGGGCGTGGTGCAGTTGCAGATCGACGCCGAGGACGCCGACCACGCCCGCCGCCAGGCCGAAGACCAAGGCCTGCGTGTACTCAGCCTGCGCAGCAGCGGCGGCGCCTTGCGCGGCATGGCCTGGCGCCGTGAAGCGGCGTTCGACCTGGTGCTGTTCAGCCAGGAACTGTCAACCTTGCTCAATGCCGGCCTGCCGCTGATCGACGCACTGGAAAGCCTGGCAGAGAAGAGCCCGGCAGCGACAGCGCGCAAGGTGCTCGCCGAGTTGGTACGCCAGCTGTACGAGGGCCGCTCGCTGTCCCAGGCTCTGGGCCAGCAACCGAGGGTATTCCCGCCGTTGTATGTGGCGCTGGTGCAGTCCAGTGAACGCACCGGTGCTCTGGGCGACGCCCTCACCCGCTATATCAGCTATCGCCAGCGCCTGGACCTGGTCCGCCAGAAGCTGGTGGGTGCCTCAGTCTACCCGTTGCTGCTGTTGCTGGTGGGGGGTGGTGTGGTGCTGTTCCTGCTCGGCTATGTGGTACCGCGTTTCAGCCAGGTGTTCGAGGGCATGGGCACCGAGCTACCCTGGCTGTCACGGGTGCTGATGCAGGTCGGCCTGTTTCTGCATGCCCAGCAATTGCCGCTGGCGCTGGGCACCGTCGTCGGGGTGGCGACACTTTGGCTGCTGCGCCGGCACCCGCGTGTACGACACTGGGCCTCCTGCCAACTGCGGCGTCTGCCAGCATTGCATCAGCGCCTGATGATGTACGAGTTGGCGCGTTTCTATCGCTCGCTGGGTATCCTGCTGCAAGGCGGAATTCCCATCCTTACCGCCATGGGGATGGCCCGTGGCCTGCTCGGCAACGCAGCAGCGCAGGGCCTGGAGCAGGCCAGCCTGCGGGTGGGCGAAGGGCTGCCCCTCTCGGATGCACTGGCGGCCGGGCACCTGGTGACGCCGGTATCACTGCGCCTGCTGCGGGCTGGCGAGCAGTCTGGCAACCTGGGCGAGATGCTGGAGCGCTGCGCCGACTTCCATGACCAGGAAATCGGCCGCTGGGTGGAGTGGTTCGTCAAACTGTTCGAGCCGCTGCTGATGACCTTCATCGGCCTGCTGATCGGCCTGATCGTGATCCTCATGTACATGCCGATCTTCGAACTGGCCTCAAGCATTCACTGAATGGCCAGGCCCAGGCTCTCGCGTAACGGGGTGCCTGCACAGGCAGTGCGCTGTGCCCAACCATGGCCGCCATCGATAACTGATCCCCACTTATCATTCGGCGTGATAGTAACCTTCGCCCTGTTCGATTCGTACCTCACGCGCAACACACTCACACTCCGCCCACTACTAATACATTGGCGGAGTTCTCCATGGAACAATCACTCAAACCCTTGCGCTTCCCCCTCGCTGCCCTGGCAGTGGTGGTGATCAGCGCTTGCGGTCGAACCCCCGACGCCGTGCAGGCTCCCGCCGCGCCGAAGGTAAGTGTGGCCAAGGTGATCGAGCAACCGATCACCGAATGGGACGAGTTCACCGGCCGCCTCGAAGCCCCGGAAACCGTCGAAGTGCGCCCGCGGGTCTCCGGCCAGATCGACCGGGTGGCTTTCACTGAAGGTGCCCAGGTCAAGAAAGGCGACCTGCTGTTCCAGATCGACCCGCGCCCGTTCCAGGCAGAAGTCCGCCGCCTCGAAGCCCAGTTGCAACAGGCCAAGGCCACCGCCATCCGCAGCGCCAACGAAGCCCGCCGTGGCGAGCGCCTGCGTGACAGCAACGCCATCTCCGCCGAGCTGGCCGAATCGCGCAGCAGTGCCGCTGCCGAGGCCCGTGCCGGGGTCGATGCAATCCAGGCCCAGCTCGATCTGGCGCGCCTGAACCTCAGCTTCACCCGCGTCACTGCGCCCATCAGCGGCCGTGTCAGCCGCGCCGAGTTCACCGCCGGCAACATCGTCACCGCCGATGTCACCCCGCTGACCAGCGTGGTGTCCACCGACAAGGTCTACGCCTACTTCGACGCCGACGAGCGCGTGTACCTCAAGTACACCCAGCTGGCCCGTGAAGGCCAGCGTGGCCAGAGCACCCCGGTATACCTGGGGCTGACCAACGAAAGCGGCACCCCGCACCTGGGCCACATGAACTTCGTCGACAACCAGGTCAACCCGCGCACGGGCACCATCCGCGGTCGCGCAGTATTCGACAACAGCGACGGCGAGTTCACACCAGGCTTGTATGCGCGTCTGAAACTGGTCGGCAGCGCCCAGTACGACGCCATGCTGATCAACGACGAAGCCGTGGGTACTGACCTTGGCAAGAAGTTTGTGCTGGTCATGGGCAAGGACAACAAAGCCACCTACCGCACCGTGGAACTGGGGCCGAAACTTGAAGGCTTGCGCATCGTACGCAGCGGCCTGGACAAGGGCGAACGCATCGTGGTGAAGGGCCTGCAGCGCGTGCGCCCTGGTTCGCCGGTAACCCCGGAGGAAACACCGATGGCCAGCGAGCAAACCCTCGCCGCCCTCGCACGGCAGCGTCAGGCCCTGGAGGCCAGCAACCCGGCGCCGAAAATGGCGGGCAATCACGTGAAAGTCGCCGGCGCCCAGGCGCCACGCGGTTAAGGGACCCCTACCGATGAACTTCTCGAAATTCTTCATTACCCGGCCAATCTTCGCCGCGGTGCTGTCGCTGTTGCTGCTGATTGCGGGTTCTATCTCGCTGTTCCAGTTGCCGATCAGCGAATACCCCGAAGTGGTGCCGCCCACCGTTGTGGTGCGCGCCAACTTCCCCGGCGCCAACCCCAAGGTCATCGGCGAAACCGTCGCCGCGCCGCTGGAACAGGCCATTACCGGTGTGGAGAACATGCTGTACATGTCCTCCCAGTCCACTGCCGATGGCAAGCTGACGCTGACCATCACCTTCGCCCTGGGTACCGACCTGGACAACGCCCAGGTGCAGGTACAGAACCGCGTCACCCGTACCCAGCCCAAGCTGCCCGAGGAAGTGACCCGTATCGGTATCACCGTCGACAAGGCCTCGCCTGACCTGACCATGGTCGTGCACCTGACCTCGCCGGACAACCGCTACGACATGCTCTATCTGTCCAACTACGCCATCCTCAACATCAAGGACGAGCTGGCGCGCCTGGGCGGCGTCGGCGACGTACAACTGTTCGGCATGGGCGACTACTCGCTGCGCGTATGGCTGGACCCGAACAAGACCGCTTCGCGCAACCTGACAGCCAGTGATGTGGTCGCCGCAATCCGCGAGCAGAACCGCCAGGTGGCTGCCGGCCAGCTGGGCGCACCGCCTGCCCCAGGGTCGACCAGCTTCCAGCTGTCGATCAATACCCAGGGCCGTCTGGTCAACGAGGAAGAGTTCGAGAACATCATCATCCGCGCCGGGGCCGATGGCGAGATCACCCGCCTGAAGGACATCGCCCGGGTCGAACTCGGCTCCAGCCAGTACGCCCTGCGCTCGCTGCTGAACAACCAGCCGGCGGTGGCCATCCCGATCTTCCAGCGCCCAGGCTCCAACGCCATCGAGATCTCCGACGAGGTGCGGGCGAAAATGGCCGAGCTGAAAAAGGACTTCCCTGAAGGGATGGACTACAGCATCGTCTATGACCCGACCATCTTCGTGCGCGGCTCCATCGAAGCGGTGGTGCACACCCTGTTCGAAGCCCTGGTGCTGGTGGTGCTGGTGGTGATCCTGTTCCTGCAGACCTGGCGCGCCTCGATCATCCCGCTGCTGGCTGTGCCGGTCTCGCTGATCGGTACCTTCGCGGTCATGCACCTGTTCGGCTTTTCACTCAACGCGCTGTCGTTGTTCGGGCTGGTGCTCGCCATCGGTATCGTGGTTGACGATGCCATCGTCGTGGTGGAGAACGTCGAACGTAACATCGGGCTGGGCCTGAAACCGCTGGAAGCCACGCAAAAGGCCATGAGCGAAGTGACCGGGCCGATCATCGCCACCGCCCTGGTGCTGTGCGCGGTGTTCGTACCTGCAGCGTTCATTTCCGGCCTGACCGGGCAGTTCTACAAGCAGTTCGCCCTGACCATCGCCATTTCGACCGTCATTTCGGCGTTCAATTCGCTGACCCTGTCGCCAGCCTTGGCCGCGGTGCTGCTCAAGGAGCACCACGCCCCCAAGGACCGTTTCTCGCGGTTCCTCGACAAACTGCTGGGCAGCTGGCTGTTCTCTCCGTTCAACCGATTCTTCGACCGTGCGTCCAACCGCTACGTCGGTGGCGTGCGCCGGGTCATCCGCTCCAGTGGCATCGCCCTGTTCGTGTATGCCGGCCTGATGGGCCTGACCTACCTGGGCTTCTCGTCCACCCCGACCGGTTTCGTGCCGGCCCAGGACAAGCAGTACCTGGTGGCCTTCGCCCAACTGCCGGACGCGGCCAGCCTCGACCGTACCGAAGCGGTGATCAAGCGCATGAGCGAAATCGCCCTCAAGCAGCCTGGCGTGGCCGACTCGGTGGCCTTCCCGGGCCTGTCGATCAACGGCTTCACCAACAGCCCGAACAGCGGCATCGTGTTCACCCCGCTCAAGTCATTCGATGAGCGCAAGGACCCGAGCCAGTCGGCGGCAGCCATCGCAGCCGCGCTGAATGCCCAGTTCGCCGACATCCAGGACGCCTACATCGCAATCTTCCCACCGCCGCCGGTACAGGGCCTGGGCACGATTGGCGGCTTCCGTCTGCAAATCGAAGACCGTGGCAATCTGGGTTACGAAGCGCTGTACAAGGAAACCCAGAACATCATCGCCAAGAGCCACAACGTGCCAGAGCTGGCCGGCCTGTTCACCAGCTACCAGGTCAACGTGCCACAAGTCGATGCCGCCATCGACCGGGAAAAGGCCAAGACCCACGGGGTGGCGATCACCGACATCTTCGACACCCTGCAGGTCTACCTGGGCTCGTTGTACACCAACGACTTCAACCGCTTCGGCCGTACCTATCAGGTCAACGTCCAGGCTGAGCAGCAGTTCCGCCTTGATGCCGAGCAGATCGGCCAACTGAAGGTGCGCAACAACCTTGGCGAGATGATCCCGCTGGCGACCTTCCTCAAGGTCAGCGATACCTCGGGGCCGGACCGGGTCATGCACTACAACGGCTTCATCACTGCCGAGATCAACGGTGCCGCCGCACCGGGCTACAGCTCTGGTCAGGCGGAAGCTGCGATCGAGAAACTGCTGAAAGAGGAACTGCCCAACGGCATGACCTTCGAGTGGACCGACCTGACCTATCAGCAGATCCTCTCGGGCAATACCGCACTGCTGGTGTTCCCGCTGTGCGTGCTGCTGGCGTTTCTGGTGCTGGCTGCCCAGTACGAAAGCTGGAGCCTGCCGCTGGCGGTGATCCTGATCGTGCCAATGACCCTGCTGTCGGCCATCACCGGTGTGATCGTATCGGGTGGCGACAACAACATCTTCACCCAGATCGGCCTGATCGTACTGGTGGGCCTGGCGTGCAAGAACGCGATCCTGATCGTCGAATTCGCCAAGGATGAACAGGCCAAGGGCCTCGACCCGCTGGCTGCGGTGCTGGAAGCCTGCCGCCTGCGTCTGCGGCCGATCCTGATGACCTCGATCGCCTTCATCATGGGCGTGGTGCCCCTGGTGTTCAGCTCCGGTGCAGGATCGGAAATGCGCCATGCCATGGGTGTGGCGGTGTTCTCGGGGATGATCGGCGTCACCGTGTTCGGCCTGTTCCTGACCCCGGTGTTCTTCTTCCTGATCCGCCGTTTCGTCGAGCGTCGCCAGGCCCGCAAGGCTGAACACGCTCAAGTGCTGGAGAACCACGCATGAACCTGCTCAAACCCTTGACCCCAAGCCTGCTGGCACTGGCCCTGGCGGCCTGTGCGGTAGGCCCTGACTACCAGGCGCCAGCCACCGAACCTGCACAACTGGGCAGCGATGTGCAGGCCAAGGCCTACGACCGTAGCCGCTTCGAGAGCCTGTGGTGGAAGCAGTTCGACGACCCGGTGCTGAACCAGCTGGTGCAGGCTTCGCTGGACGGCAACCGTGACTTGCGCGTGGCCTTCGCCCGCCTGAAATCGGCCCGTTCGATCCGCGAAGACGCCGAAAACGACCCGTTCCCGGTGGTCACCAGCCGTGCCAGCAGCGATCTTGGCAAAGGCCAGATCCCCGGCCAGACCACGCAGCGGGTGAACAGCGAGCGCTACGACCTGGGCCTGGACATGGCCTGGGAACTTGACCTGTTCGGCCGCATCCAGCGCCAGATCGAAGCCAGCGAAGCCCAGGAAGCGGTGGCCGCCGCCGACCTGCAGCAGTTGCAGGTCAGCCTGATCGCCGAACTGGTCGATGCCTACGGGCAACTGCGCGGCGCCCAGTTGCGCGAGAAGATCGCCCTGGCCAACCTGAAGACTCAGCAGGAATCACGCACCATTACCGAAACCCTGCGCGATGCGGGCGTGGGCAATGACCTTGACGTGGTGCGTGCCGATGCGCGCCTGGCCGGGGTCGAAGCCACCGTGCCGCAACTGCAAGCCGAACAGGCACGGGCGCGGCATCGCATCGCCACCCTGCTAGGCCAGGGCCCTGACGCGCTCAGCGTAGACCTGTCGCCCAAGGCGCTGCCGGCCATCGCCAAGGCGCTGCCGGTAGGTGACCCAGGTGAGTTGCTGCGCCGCCGCCCGGACATCCGCAGCGCCGAACGCCAACTGGCGGCCGCCACCGCCAACGTTGGCGTGGCCACCGCCGACCTGTTCCCCCGTGTCAGCCTCAGTGGCTTCCTCGGCTTTACCGCCGCCCGCGGCTCGCAGATCGGCTCTTCGGCGGCCAACGCCTGGGCGCTGGGCCCGAGCATTACCTGGGCAGCCTTCGACCTGGGCAGCGTGCGGGCCCGCCTGCGCGGCGCCAAGGCCGATGCCGAAGGGGCACTGGCCAACTACGAACAGCAGGTGCTGCTGGCGCTGGAAGAGTCGGCCAACGCCTTCAGCGATTACGACAAGACCCAGCAGCGTCTGCTGTCGCTGATGCGCCAGAGCGACGCCAGCCGCAAGGCTGCAGAACTGGCCTCGATTCGATATCGCGAGGGTACCGTGGACTACCTGGTACTGCTCGATGCCGAGCGTGAGCGGCTAAGTGCTGAGGATGCACAAGCCCAAGGTGAAGTCGAGCTGTACCGCGGCATCGTCTCGATCTACAAGGCCCTGGGTGGCGGCTGGCAACCGCAGACCTTGGCCAGCGCACACTGACACACCGCATTTCAACGACTCCTTTGGTTGGCTCCTCCCCCAACCGTTTGCCCCGCAGGCCATGGCCCGCGGGGCTTTTTTATGTTTGCCATCGTATTCACCCCAATACGCAGTGCCTGGAATGCCACCGTAGGCCTGGTGCCTGGCCAGCGGCGTGCCCGGTTCGGTTGCATTTACCCCCCGGCTGGCCCAAGCTCTGCCCTTCCCGCCGCCACGGATCGTCCGATGCCCAGACGCAACCGCTACCTGATCGCCCTGCTGTTGTCGATTCTGGTATCGGCCCTGTTCGGCTACCTGTGGCGCGACGCCCCGCCAACCCCGCCGAACTTGCCAGCACACAGCTACGCCAAAGCGCTGCGCCAGGCTCACGACGGCCAGCCCGGCGCCGCACGGGTGCTGTACCAGCAACTGCAGCGCAACGACCTGCCCGCCATCCGCCGTGCGGCGCTCTACGCCGAGTTGCCCAACTACCCTTCACCGCAGGCATTGAAACTGGCCCGCCAGGACCTGGAACACGCCGAGCCGCTGGTGCGTCGAGCGGCCATTGCCAGTATTCGCCGCCTGTTACCGCCGGCACAGCGCAGCCTGGTACTCGGCCCGCTGCTGGACGACAGTGAGCAAAGCGTGCGTTTTGCCGCCGTGGATGCCCTGCTGGGCCTCGATCCCGACGCCATCGGCCTCTATTTCGGCCCGCTGCAGTCAGCCCTGGAGCAATACCAAAAGGCCCTCGAGCAACAACCCGAAGATGCCGACGCCCAGGTGCACCTGGCGCGCCTGTACCTGCACGAAAACGACTACACGCAGGCCGCTGCGGCCCTGCAACGTGCGCTCGAGGTTGCACCTGCCAACCTCGATGCACTGGCGACTCAGGTACGTCTGCTTGAGCGCCAGGGCCACCACGACGCCTCCCGCCAGGTATTGGGCAAAGCCCTGGCGCTGAGCCCCGACTCGGCCTTTCTGCAGTATGAACTAGGGCTTTGGCTGAAGCGCCACGAACAGCGCGAGTATGCCTTGCTGGCCCTGTCCCGCGCGGTGGAACTGGACCCGGACAACGCCGACTACCGCTATACACTGGCGGTCACCCTGCATCAGCTTGACCAGCTCGACGCTGCCCAGAAGCAACTGGAAACCATCCTCAATCGGCAGCCAGCCAATCGCCGGGCACGGGTGCTGCTGATTCAGTACTGGAAAGAGTCCGGACAGTTGCAGAACGTGCAAGTATCGCTAGCCGAACTGGAGCGCCAGAACCCGGACGACCCTGCACTGCAACAGGGCCTGTAGGCAGTACCTGGATTCAGTTGAACCCTGAGGCTGTGCCAGGGTCCAGTGGGTATCAGGCCACCCTAAAGGAGAGTCGTTTTGGCCAGTTCGTTGGCGCTGGATGAACGTGCCTTGATCCTCGCACCGCCACAACTGGCGGCGGACACCTCACGTCTGCTTACCTCCGCCGGCATCAACAGCCTCTGCGCGGTCGACCTGGCAAACCTGCAGGCGCGTCTGGCCGAGGGTGCAGGCTTGGCGATCATTGCCGAGCAGATGTTCAGCCAAGGCCCAAGCGCCTTGCTGCAGGCATTCATTGACCAGCAACCGAGTTGGTCGGATTTGCCCATTGTGCTGCTGACCCAGGGCGCCTGGTCGGCCGCTGGCGTGAGTCATCATCCTGTGGGCAATCTTCTATGGCTGGTTGCGCCCTACGAGAATGCCCAGTTGCTGCACATGACCCGGTCCGCGCTGCGCAACCGGCGTCGACAGTACGTTACACGTGACCAGCTCTATGGCATGCAGCAGCGCCTGGACAGCCGGCCTTCAACGCCGGGCCAGGAGCAGGACCGCAGTGAATTCGCCCGCTGCCAGGCACGCAAGATGGAGGCCATCGGCCAACTGGCCGGCGGCGTCGCCCATGACTTCAACAACCTGCTCACCAGCATCAGCGGCAGCTTCGAACTCATCCAGCGGCGCCTGCGGCAAGGCCGCGACGACGGCCTGGACGGCGTTCTGGGCATGGGCCGCGAGGCCGTTTCACGCGCCGCCCGCCTGACTCACCGCCTGCTTGCCTTCTCTTCCCGCCAATCGCTACACAGCCAACGTATAGACCTGCATCCCTTGCTCGACGCAGAGCGCCTGAAGGCTTGCCTGAGCCCGTCGATAACCCTGCAAGTGCATGCGGCCAAAGACCTGTGGCACGTGGAGGCGGATGACCAGCAGTTGCAAGAAGCCCTCGACAACCTCCTGCTCAATGCCAGCGAGGCCATGCCCAACGGTGGCCTGCTACGCATCGAAGCGAACAATCATCACATCGCCACCGAGCAGTTCGCCGGCAGCGCGCTGCGTACGGGCGATTATGTGCGCCTGCAGATCATCGACAGCGGCCAGGGCATGGCGCAAAGCACGCTGGAGCACGCCTTCGAACCGTTCTTCAGCACCAAGGCGACCGGCCAGGGCATTGGCCTGGGGTTGTCGATGGTGTACGGGTTCAGCAAGCAATCCCATGGGCATATCACCCTCCGCAGCGAGATTGGCCAGGGAACCCAGGTGGAGCTGTATTTGCCACGCCATGTCGACCAGACCCTGCCATCCAGCGAGCCTGTGGCGCCCAGGCAAGACGGCTGCAGCCGACACGTGCTGATCGTCGAGGACGATCCCCATGTGCGCCAACTGCTTTGCCAGGCGCTGCGCGAAAACGGCTTCCCCTGCCAAAGCGCAGCCGACGCCAACGAGGGCCTGAAGGTGCTGCGCTCGGCACAACCGGTGGATTTGCTGATCACCGATGTGGGCTTGCCCGGCATGAATGGCCGGCAACTGGCGGAAATTGCCCGCAGGCTGCGCCCACGATTGCCGGTGCTGTTCATCACCGGCTACGCGGAAACGGCCATGGCCCGCGAAGGCTTCCTGGACGCTGACATGCACCTGATCTGCAAGCCGTTCGAGTTGCAGCAGTTGCAGGCTCGAGTGACACAGATTCTAGGCAAGCCTTGAAGCGCCTTACGCGTCAAGCATGCGTAGCGCCTCATCGGCAAGATGCGCCAGCGAGAACGGCTTGTTCAGCAATGCCGTGCCCGGCTGATCGAGCAATTGCGCTTCAATGGACTGATCCGCATAACCGGTGATGAATAGAATTTTCTGCTGTGCAAGCTGCATGCGCATGGCCTTGGCCACTTGCCGACCACTGAACCCACCCGGCAAACCGATATCGGTGATGACCAGATCGAAAGGGCCGCCATGGCGAAAGCGCTCCAGTGCGCTATTGGCATCGCCTACATCCGTGACGTCAAAACCACGCTCAGTCAGGTACTCGCGCATGACTGCGCGCAGATCAAGCTCATCATCCACCAGCAGAAGGCGCTCGCCCCGTGCCATGCGTTGCGAAAGCGGCACCGGTTCGGGCTCATCGGGAACCGGCTCATGGCTCCTCGGGAAAAGCATGGACACCTTGGTGCCCTGTTCCGGTACCGACTCGATCCAGGCATACCCGCCCGACTGACGGACGAAGCCATACACCATCGACAGACCAAGCCCGGCCCCGTGCCCGAGCGACTTGGTGGTATAGAACGGTTCAAAAGCCCTGGCGATATCCACCGCTGACATGCCATGGCCATCGTCCTCGACATGCACGGCCACATAGTCGCCTGGCGGCAAGCCACCTTCATCCGGGAAAAAGGCTGTGAGCCGTTCGTTGACGCTGCTGATGGTGACATTGCCCTGTTCCAGGCACGCTTCACGCGCATTGGCACACAAGTTGATCAAGGCATTCTCTAACTGGGGCACGTCCAGGCTCACTGTCCAAGGCGCAACGTCCAGCTGCCAGTGCAAACGCATCTCTGCCCCCAAGGCCCGCAGCAACAAGGGCTCGCTCAACCGCAACTGCCGATTGAAGTCCAGTGGCCGAGGGGCCAATGGTTGATGGCGAGAAAACGCAATCAACCGATGGGTCAGGTCCATGGCCCGCTGCACCGAGTCGCGCGCAACGTCCACGTAGGCCCCCACCCGCTCCAGCCGCCCCTCCTGCAGGCGCCGTTGCAGCAGTTCGAGGCTGCCACCGATACCGGACAGCAAGTTGTTCATTTCATGACCCATGCCGCCAGCCAACTGACCAACCACCTCCATGCGCTCGCTGTTGCGCATCAGCGCCTCTGCCTGACGCGCCGCCTCTTCACGGTCTGCGGTGATGTCCCGGCCAACCGCAGTCAGCAGGCTGCCGTCAAACCGCGCACTCCAGCGAAACCAGTGGTAGTGGCCATCGTGGTGTCGCAGACGGATCTCCAACTGCTCCGCGTGGCTGCATTGCAGCAGCGCGGACACTGCCAGTCGCACTTCGGCACGCTCTGTCGGATGCACCAGTTCCATTACCGACATCGCCTGCACCTGCTCTTGTGTCCACCCCAGAATGCGGTACCAGGCCGGGTTGGCAGCATGCAGTCTCAATTCAGGGCTAAGCATCATCATCGCTTCGCGCGACAGCAACCAGAACTGCTCTCGCTCGGCCACATGGCGCTCGACCTGGCGTTCAAAGCTCTGCACCTGATCACGCCAATGGCGGTGTGCCTCGACGCTGGCCGTGGTCTCGATCACCGTATGCAGAAACCCCGCCACGTTACCGAGCTCATCGTGCAGGGGTGCATAACCGAATGCGCACCATAGCGGTTCGGCGCCCTCACTGCGGACGATGCGCAGTGGAGGGTCCTCGACAAAATTCGAGTGGCCTTCCAGTGCCTTGAACACCCAGGGCCCCACTGCTGGCCAGATATCACTCCACAGGGTATCGAACGCCATGCCCAGCGCATCCGGTAATGCCCGCAACGCTCGGTAGCCATCGTTATGCACCACACACAGGTCTGCCCCCCACACCACCGCACACGGGAAGGGTGACAAGTGCATCATGTCCACAGCAATGCGCAACGAGGCAGGCCAGCGCGACAATGGCCCAAGCGAGGTACGCCACCAGTCGAACTGGGCAATCCACTCCCCCATCGGCTCGATTGATGGCAAAACAGGCGACTGCAGGATGACCTGCGACGCAGGCTCGCGTGGTTTACCGTTAGCGACCAATATCGTGACTCCAGCAATGCTCAAGGTTGACCATAGCGCCGCCAAGTCTGGCACGCTCGCCGGTGGATGGGTTCAAGTTAGCACAGCATATCGCGCACACCATGGCGTACTTGCAGGTGGCAGCTATGCTATTTAGGTTTTCCCTCGGGCCAGGGAGCACCGGCCCATTCAGGTTGCCGACGGGAGCAGGGTCATGAGCAAGAAAATTCTGGTGGTGCTGACCAATACAGCGAAGTATCCAACCCTCAAACGGGCGACCGGGTTGTGGCTGGGTGAAGCCGTTCACTTTGTCGATAAAGTCGAAAAGGCCGGCTACACGGTCGACTATGTCAGCCCACAGGGCGGTTACGTTCCCGTGGACCCGCACAGCCTGCAGATGGCCCCTGACCTGGACTGGCAATGGTACGACGACAAGCGCTTCATGACGCGCCTGGGCAATACTTTGGCCCCAGGGCAGGTGAAGGCCGACGAATACAGTGCCATCTACTACACCGGAGGGCATGGGGTGATGTACGACTTCGCCGAAAACCAACCTCTGCAGGAACTGGCGCGCAAGGTCTACGAAAAAAATGGCATTGTTGCGGCAGTCTGTCACGGCGTTGTCGGCCTGCTGAACATCAAGCTGAGTAACAACTGCCTGCTTCTCAAAGGCCGCAAGGTGACCGGCTTTTCCAATATAGAGGAGAAACTGGTCGAACTGGACGACGTAGTGCCTTTCTTGACGGAGAACGAACTTGGGGCTCGCGGCGGTGAGTACAGTAAGCATGATGAGCCGTGGAAGCCTTACGTGGTCGACGATGACCGGCTGATTACCGGACAGAACCCCGCCTCCACTGCCTTGCTGGCCGATGCAGTGCTCAAAAAGCTCAATGGCAGTTAGCTACACCGAGGCGCTCGATTTCCTACCACTTCAACTGCAGCCGGACTACAGCAGCCTGATCAGTAAATACATAGGCTCAGGGCTCAGCTGTTCACCACGAACAGTTTCAGAGCGGAGAACTGTTAGCCTATGTCGAAAATCATGCACGCAGGGCGCAGCATGGTGGAGCTGCTGCTGCTCATCGCAGTGGCGCTGGTGCCTGTGGTTTCCGGTTTGCTGGTGATGGCTTTCCAGCTGGAAGCAAAACTTGCAGAAAACGCGAACATCTCCGTTCAGGAGGCGGTGTTCAGCGTCGACAATGCACTGGACAGAATGCACGAGACGGCCCTGCGCACCCTGCCATTTGCAGGTCAACCTTGCGACAACGTCAAAAGTACCTTGCAGGACCAGGTTGCCCATCGCTCCATCGTCAGGTCACTGACCTTGCTGAAAGACAAGCAACCTTACTGCAGCACAGTTTCAGGTTCGTTGGAGCATTATTCATCGTTCGCGTTGTCCGGCCAGCGGGTCGCACTGTCCTACGGCCCTCCTGATACGCGCCAGAAGCTGCTGGTAGACTTTCACCAGAAGGGCAGAAACAATGGCGTAATCGTGACAGCCTATGCCACGCAGATCCGCAACGAACTGGATGGCTTTCAGGATGGGCTGATACTGCTGGTCGAATTTGGCGACCGCTACATATGGAGCAATGGTGACAGCCGTGACCTTGAACGCCCTTCACAGGCCGAATTTTTTACGAGCGCAATGTCGGCCAGGTATGGGTATACGGTCAAAGGTGGCTACCCAGAGGGTTTCACCGCTCATGAAATCCGCCAGTCGGTGCTACAGATAGCGCCCTCACTGATGCTGGTGGGGATCGTGACCGGCTCGATCGTCTACCTGGCCCTGTTCAGGGCGCGTGCCAACAGGCGGGGTACCGCCGCCGAACGAGCATGACGACGACGGTACTCCAGGGGCGGTCAGTCTGTGCTCAGCACGCCACGGCGTACCTGGTCACGCTCGATGGATTCGAACAGTGCCTTGAAGTTGCCTTCACCAAAGCCATCGTCGCCTTTACGCTGGATGAACTCGAAGAAGACCGGGCCAAGCAGGGTTTCCGAGAAAATCTGCAGCAGCAGGCGCTTGTCTTCGGGTTGCGAGGCACCATCGAGCAGGATGCCACGCGCTTGCAGTTGGTCGACCGGCTCACCATGGCCAGGCAGGCGCTCTTCGAGCATTTCGTAGTAGGTTTGCGGTGGCGGGGTCATGAAGCGCATGCCCAACCCCTTCAGGGCATCCCAGGTCTTGAGCAGGTCATCGGTCAGGAAGGCCACGTGCTGGATACCTTCACCGTTGAACTGCATCAGGAATTCTTCGATCTGCCCCGCGCCCTTGGACGACTCTTCGTTGAGCGGGATGCGGATCATGCCATCAGGAGCAGTCATGGCCTTGGAGGTCAGGCCGGTGTATTCGCCCTTGATATCGAAGTAGCGGATTTCACGGAAGTTGAACAGCTTCTCGTAGAAACCGGCCCAGTAGGCCATACGCCCGCGATAAACGTTATGGGTGAGGTGATCGATGATTTTCAGGCCGGCCCCTACCGGGTTGCGATCCACGCCTTCGATGAAGTTGAAGTCGATGTCGTAGATCGAGCTGCCTTCCTCGAAGCGGTCGATCAGGTAGAGCGGTGCCCCGCCGATACCCTTGATCGCCGGCAGGCGCAGTTCCATCGGGCCGGTTTCGATTTCTACCGGCTGGGCGCCCAGTTCCAGGGCGCGGGCATAAGCCTCATGGGCATTGCGCACGCGGAAGGCCATGCCGCACACCGACGGGCCGTGTTCAGCGGCGAAGTACGAGGCAATGCTTTTGGGTTCATTGTTCAGGATCAGGTTGATGTCACCCTGGCGATACAGGTGCACATCCTTGGAACGGTGGGTGGCCACTTTGGTGAAGCCCAGTATCTGGAATACAGGCTCAAGTACGCCTGGGGTCGGCGAAGCCAGTTCGATGAATTCGAAGCCCATCAGGCCCATTGGATTTTCGAAGATATCAGCCATGTTCGTGTTCTCATCTGCAGCGAAAATTATTGATTGCGTGGGATGTGGAACAGGAACGGCGGTGAGCACGGAATGCCCCGCACGCTACGGGCGAGGTAATCACCTATGATCAGCTTGAACCCATGGTATGTCATATGGACCCATTCTCGGCGGGCTTGATCCTTCGGAAGTGAAGGACCTTATTGTTGTATTCGTAAATCGATTCTACAGTGCGTAAAATGGTTTGTCGCGTTTTTAGTTGCTCGTACGCGCCGACAAACGGCTATCCTCTCGTTTTACTTCATGATAGTCAGGTCAGCATGCCCCTTACCGTCAAACGCCGCGCCGCACTCAGCTGGCGCTCGCTCTTGCCTTGGGTCGTCGGCGTGCTGCCGGTCATGTGCGGCCTGGCCGTGATGAACTGGCAGGTCGAGCGTGAAATGCAGGCCAGCAGCCAGGCCACCACCCGCCAGGCACTGGAGCACGTCGAACACATTCTCGACGACCTGTCCCGTGCCGCCAATTCGCTGCTTCCACTGACTGACAGCCCATGCGAGCAGGCCAAGCTTATGCTACGGGCCCAGGTTACCCGCAACGCCTTCGTGCGCTCGACCAACCTGTTCAGGCACAACAACCTTTATTGCACCTCCCTGTTCGGCGAGTTCGAAGAACCGGTCAATCCTGGCGATTACGTCGACGGCAAGTTATGGCTGATGGACGGCAACTCGGTTACGCCGGGCCACCCGCTGCTGGTCTACCGTGCCAGCGACGGCGACCACGGTGCAATCACCACGGTGGATGGCGACCACCTGCTGACAGCACTGCGCCTGATCGGCCCCGATGAAGAACTGCAAATCCGCGTGGGCGACGCCTGGATGGGCAAGGACGGTGTGGTCCACAAAGGCCTATCCCCTGCCGCCCCCAGTGCCAACGTGCTGATAGGCTCGACGCGCTACCCTTTCAGTGTGCAGGGCGGCTACAGTGCCGACAAGCAGGGGCAACTGTTACGTAGCCACTACCCTGGCCTGCTCAGTCTGCTCCTGGTACTGGGTGCCCTGGCGGCGTTGGTGTGCCGCTGGCAGATTCGCCGCGCCACCTCACCGCGTGCCGAACTGGAGCGTGCCCTGCAGGCCGATGAATTCCTGCCGTATTTTCAGCCGGTGGTGCGCAAGGGCGATTACCGCTGGGCCGGCGCGGAAGTGCTGATGCGCTGGCACCACCCACGAGAAGGCCTGGTTCGCCCCGACCTGTTCATCCCCTATGCCGAACACAGCGGGCAGATTGTCGCCATGACCCGCGCGCTGCTGACACATACCGCGCAAAGCCTGGCGCCCTATGCCGGGCTGCTGGAAGACGGCTTCCATATTGGTGTCAACATCACCGCTGACCACTGCCGCGACCTCAGCCTGCTGGATGACTGCCGCACGTTCCTGCAGCACTTTCCGCCCGGCCGGGTGGTGCTGACCCTGGAACTGACAGAGCGCAAGCTGATCGAGCCCACGCCGGTCACCCTTGAGCTATTCGAAAAGCTGCATGCCATGGGCGTGATGATCGCCCTCGACGACTTCGGCACCGGCCAGTCGAGCCTCAACTACCTGCGGCAATTCAAGGTCGACTACCTGAAGATCGACCAGAGCTTCGTTGCCATGATCGGCGCCGATGCGCTGTCAGTGCACATACTCGAGACCATCATCGAGCTGTCGGGCAAGCTGGACCTGGGCATCGTTGCCGAGGGAGTGGAAACCGACCTGCAGCGCGACTACCTGGCCGCGCACGGGGTGGACTTCCAGCAGGGTTACCTGTTCGCCAGGCCCATGCCGGCCGCCCAGTTCCTCGAAGCCCTGGCCACTCGCCCGGGCGCAACGCAGTTGCCGCAAGGCGCGCCCCCTGAGATCATGCGCGGCTGATCAACCCGCTCAATTCCCTTATTCGAGGCATTCGTGTCAAAAGGCATTGTTTCATCGGTCATGGCGTCCTGTTTGTTCGCTGTGATGTACTTCTATACCTCCCTGCTCAAGCCACTTGATGGCGAAGAAATCTTTGGCTGGCGTACCCTGCTGACACTGCCCTGCCTCACCCTGTTCATGCTTGTCTCGAAAGACTGGAAGCGGGTGGGCGAACTGATGGGCCGGGTAAAACGTACGCCGGTGCTGTTGCTCGGCATGGTCGGCACTTCCTGGTTGATGGGGGTGCAGCTGTGGCTGTTTCTCTGGGCGCCCCTGCATGGGCGCAGCCTGGAAGTGTCAATGGGTTACTTCCTGCTGCCACTGGCCATGGTCCTGACCGGGCGGCTGGTATATGGCGAGCGCCTGTCTCGCCTGCAGACGGTAGCCGTGGCCTGCGCCGCGCTGGGCGTGGGCCACGAGCTGTACCAAAATGGCAGTTTTGCCTGGGAAACCCTGCTGGTAACGGTGGGCTACCCGATCTACTTCGTGCTGCGCCGACGCTGCCGCACCGACCACCTGGGCGGCCTGTGGTGCGACATGTGCCTGCTGCTGCCGTGGGCGCTTTACTTCGTGATCCAGAGCCCACTTTCCAGCGCCGATCTGCAAGCACACCCCGGGCTCTATGTGCTGATCCCGATCCTTGGTGCGATCAGCGCTTCAGCGCTGATTGCCTACGTGCTGGCCAGCCGCATGCTGCCATTCAGCCTGTTCGGCCTGCTCAGCTACGTCGAGCCCGTGCTGCTGGTAGGCGTGGCGTTGCTGCTGGGCGAAACCATCGGCCCGGATCAGTGGCTGACCTACCTGCCAATCTGGGCCGCGGTACTGGTGCTGGTGCTTGAGGGCTTCAAGCACCTGCTACGTCAGCGTCGCCGTTCGGTGTAAGCCGAACCTGGCGTACCCGTCGCTCTTCAACCGCCTCCACGGTCAGCGTCCAGCCATTCCAGGCCAGCCGGTCACCGACCATCGGCAGGCGGTCGAGCAAGCTCATCACCAGGCCCGCAAGGGTCTGGTAATCCTCGGTAGCACGGGCACTGAAGCCAGTACGCGCCTGCACCTGGCTGAGGTTCAGCGCGCCGCTGACCACAAAGCCTTCCCCCTCTTGAACGATGCCCGGGCCTTCGACTTCACTGGCATCCGGCAGCTCGCCGGCAATCGACTCAAGGATGTCGGTCATGGTCAACAGCCCGGTGAAGTCACCGAACTCGTTGACAACGAAGGCAATGTGGGTCGACTGACCGCGCATTTGCTCCAGGGCATTGAGGATGCTGAAGCTCTCCAGCAGGTTCAATGGCGCCCGGGCCATGTTTTCCAGGTCGGGCTGGTTGCCCGAGAGCAGTTCTTTCAGCAGTTCCTTCTTGTGCACAAAGCCCAAGGGCTCGTCCACGCGACCATCACGGATGAGTGGCAGGCGCGAGTACGGCGAATTGGCCAGGGCCTGGGCAATGGCATCGGCCGGTTGCGCCAGGTCGATCACATCAACCTCGGTACGGGCAGTCATCACCGTACGAATCGGCCGCTCGGCCAGGTTCAGCACGCCGCTGATCATGACCCGCTCACGACGGTCGAACAGCACGTGTTCCCCGCCGCCCTCGACCAGGTCGGCAATTTCCTCGCCTACCTCGTCAGCCTCGACCCGGCGGCCGCCCAGCAGGCGCAGCACGGCATGGGCAGTCCGTTCGCGCAACGGCCGATGCTGTTGCAAGCTGCGCTTGCGGCGGGCACGGGCCAGTTGGTTGAACATCTCGATCAGGATCGAGAAGCCGATGGCCGCGTACAGGTAGCCTTTCGGGATATGGAAGCCCAGACCTTCTGCGGTGAGGCTGAAACCGATCATCATCAGGAAGCCCAGGCACAGCATGATCACCGTGGGGTGGGCGTTGACGAAGCGGGTCAGCGGCTTGCTGGCAACGATCATGATACCGATCGAGAAGATCACCGCGATCATCATCACGGACAGTTCATCGACCATGCCCACCGCCGTAATCACGGCATCCAGCGAGAATACCGCGTCCAGTACCACGATCTGGGCAACGATCGGCCAGAACGCGGCATGGCGCAGCGTGCCACTGGCCTGGGTCACGTGACCTTCCAGACGTTCGTGTAGCTCCATGGTGGCCTTGAACAGCAGGAACACACCACCGAACAGCATGATCAGGTCACGGCCAGAGAAGCTCTTGTCGAACACTTCGAACAGCGGTGCGGTCAGGGTGACCATCCACGAAATGCTGGCCAACAGGCCCAGACGCATGATGAGCGCCAGGCTCAGGCCAATGACCCGCGCGCGGTCGCGCTGATGCGGCGGCAACTTGTCGGCGAGGATGGCGATGAACACCAGGTTGTCGATACCCAGCACCAGCTCGAGGACGATAAGCGTCAACAGGCCTAGCCAGGCCGTGGGGTCGGCTAGCCATTCCATTAGCGGGTACTCACGAGGGAAACGTCACAAGGACGAGGGAAGGATGGCCGGAAAAGCCGAAGACTGGGGGGCTCCGCGAAGGTGCTCATATAGACCTTGATAAAAAATTGGGAGGACGATGCTACAAGCACAGCAGGTTTCTGTAGTAGCGCAAAACTATTACAAAACCTGTAACACCCCTGCATCGCCATTAGCCCTGCAGGCGCGAGTCGTGCGCAGGTACTTTTGTTCAATACATCAGAACGCCAGCCACGCAAGGATAACGCCTCCCCAACCACGCGGATCTTCCTCATGAGCCTGTACCTGTCCATGGCCGCCTTCGCGCTTGCGGCCTCGATCTCCCCCGGCCCGGTCAACATCGTCGCACTCGGCAGCGGTGCCCGCCATGGCCTGCGCGCCAGCCTGGCGCATGTGGCCGGTGCCACGCTGGGCTTCTGCCTGCTGCTGGTGCTGGTGGGGCTGGGCCTGCATCAACTGCTGCTGCGCTGGCCTTTGCTGGGCCTGATGTTGCACTGGGGCGGGGTGGCTTTTCTGCTGTACATGGCGTGGAAGCTGGCCAGTGACGACGGTAACCTGAACAACGCTCAGTCTGGCCGACCCTCTTCAGCCTGGCACGGCGCAGCAATGCAGTGGCTTAACCCCAAAGCCTGGTTGGCAGCCGTTGCCGGGGTGGGAGCCTACACCGGCGGTGAACAGCACTTGCTGTGGCTGTTTACCTGGATCTATGGCCCAATCTGTTTCATTTCGGTGGCCTGCTGGGCCTGGGCCGGCAGCGTGATTCGCCAGTACCTGGACAACCCACGTCACCTGCGCATGCTCAATCGGAGCCTGGCCGTGTTACTGGTCGCCAGCGCGGTTTACCTGATCCTTTAAGGCATGCCCGGCTCCTGCAGGAGCGCCCAGGCTAGCGACGGCGTTTCTGTAATGCCCCGGTGTCGCCGCCAGGTGCTGTTTGAATGCCCGCTGCAGGTGCGCCTGATCAGCAAACCCTGCCTCCTGTGCAACGTCAGCAATGGCCCGGCCCTGGCGCAACTGCGCCCGGGCCAGTTGCACGCGCTGGTCTAGCAGGTAGCCATGCGGTGTCAGGCCAAAGCGTTGGCGAAAAGCACGAATCAGGTAGGACCGAGACAGGCCGCAAGCCCCGCAGATATCCTCGAGGCTGAGCGGGTCACTGCGATGGGCGCGTATGAAAGCTGCCGCTGCATCCAGCCGAGGATTGCCCTCGTCAACCTCGTTGGCATTACCACCAAGCATGCCCGGCAACTCGCTGAACAGGGCCACCAGACGGGCCTCGCGATCAGGCAGCCTGGCATCGAACAGGTCGGCAAAGGCCTGCAACAGCCGCCGATACAACACAGGCGAGCGGCTCCAGGTCTGCGTTGGCAGGGTAAAGCCTACTGACTGCAACCAAGGCTGATCGACGAACAGCATCAGGTAAGACCAGGGATCCCCGGCAACAGGATTGCAGGCATGTACCACGCCCGGGTTCATCAGCACTGTGGTGCCCGCCCCAACCTCAACGCACTGGTCACTGTTGATATAAGTGCTACGCCCCCCCGTGATGACACCAATGGAGAAGCTCTCGTGGGAGTGCGCGGCGTAGCACACCTTGCGCCCGTCCCCTACCCGTCGGGCTTCGACGAACGGCAAGGCAGGATCGCGCCAAAACCGTGAGACCTCCATCATCCTCTACAGCCCTGCTCGCCGCTGACGTATGCACGAATACTACACACTTATCGTGGAAACAGATCCAGCGTGCGCTCCACTTCGCCAATATCAATCCTGAAACCGTCGCCTTCCGGTAGGCCAACCACAAAGCCGAAATGCTGGTGATCACGATCCGTCAGGTACTTGTAGTAACTGACGAAACGGTTTGGCGGCTGCAAAGTCAGCAGGCAGCCGCCAGCCTGGAGCACATTCACGCCATGCACCAACTGACTCCCCTCCACCCCGATGACCACTTTAGCCCCGGCGCACGCCGCGACAATACTGGGTACATCGGACTTCAGCGGGTTGACGATGCGAAAACCGCGGGTAGTGCGCAAATGCTCGGCAAGCTCCAGCTCGTTGCGCAGCAGGCGCAGGTCACCATCTCCGCCCCGCAACAGGAAAACCCCCGGGTGCTGCGTGTGCGACACATGCGAGAGCAGCTTGTCACCCATGGCTCGGTAGCGAGCATGCCGGCTGCGGTTGTTGCTCTGGTCATCGAACAGCACCACCTCACGGAAGAACGCACTGCGCAGGCGCAAAGGCTTCATGTCCAGCCAGTCTTCATAGGCCGGTGCCTGGGTAAACAGTGGATACCTGACAGAGGGGGCAGTGGTCACCGGGATGCCCTCGTTGCAGGCCAGCGCATAGGTCGGGCAATCCTCCATCAGCCAGGTGCCGAACCAAGCGTTACCGTTTTGTGTGCAGTAGATCGCGGCGCGGTCGATTTCATGGTCGATGAGGATGGTCGGGAAGGTACACGGCTTCTGCGACAGCCAATGGCTGGCCTTGCCCTTGTACAACGCCCCATCGACCAGCCATACATCCTTGACCAGGTAGCCGCGGGTTGGCCCTTGCAACGTGTGGACACCTCCCCCCATGGTCTGCGCCGGGTGCACGTAAGGGTAAAACCGCTTGCCTTCCCAGCCCGTCACCCGATCGAGCTGGCCAGGCAGGAAAATGGCCGGCGGCGAAACTGTGGCCTCGCCCGGGGCAATGTCCCAACTCTTGGTGGCGAGGCTCTTGATGTCAATCGCCGCTTTCCTGCTCAGCCGCTTGCGCAGCATGTGGCGGTAGGCGGCCAAGGTCCAGGTGTGTTGCCTGGCTGCGGGCGATGCACTGAACTGCGAGATGTCGCTTCCCATGAAGCGTCCCCCCTGATGACGAAGACTGGAGCCCGGCGCCAGATCAAAGCATCCCTGGCAGTTAGTCAATTGCTCGTGACTCGTTCCATGGTGGGCGGTGACTGCAAGCTGGCGTAACGGCTGCGCAACGTTTCCACAAACGGTTCGCCTGCCCCGCTCCCTCCGTAGAGATAAATCTTGTGCAGGCCACCAAACACCATTTCGTGATAGCGACTGGCAACTTCCTCATCGCTTGGGCCATCCGGCAACCCCAGATGCAACGTCAGCTTGTCGCCTTCGACCGCGAACATCGGCGTGTCCCACAGGAATTTTGCCGTACCGGTCTTGGGCAAACGGACAAACAGGTACGCATGGTTACCCAGCGAATCGATATCACCACCGCGGCGGCGCTTCCACTTCAGCAGGCCGTCGTCCGGGCGCGCCAGACACAGGCCGATGTCGTAATAATCGAAGCCCTGCTCCAGTGCCCACTCGAGCGCCATGAAGGTGGTGATCGAATTCACCTCGCGCAATTTCTTCGCATCGGAAAACACCGCTTCACAATAACCAAAGCGCAACGTGCTCCAGTAACGCTTGCCGTCGCGTACCACTTCACACCCCAGGTGGCAGCCGATCACCTCATCGCCCAGCATGATCAAGTCAAGCCGGCCGACACTCTTGGCAATACGGAACACCTCTTGGGTAGGAAACTGCGCGGCGTGAATGCCCTGCCTGGCCGAAGCGTATGGGCGCAGCAGTTCCCGGTCGGCCATGGCGATTTCTTCGTCCGAAAGGGCTTGGCGCATGTGATATAGGGGCCGGTTCTTGCGAATGCTGCGCCGCAGTTCGCTGTCGTAGCGGGCAGTGATGTCCTCCAGCGGGCGCCCCAGCGGCACCACCGCACTCAGGTAATGCGGCACTGACAGCGCCCCCGACGTGGGCATTTCACTGATGACCACGACGTGGCTGGCAGCCGCAGTGGCACTTGCACTGTCTACGATCGATGCGCTGCCCTGGCCCTTGCCACCGATCAGCAGCTTGGCCATTTCCCGTTGCTGCTTGCGGCCGATGTAGAGGATTTCGTACGGGCTTTCCTGTTGCGGGCGAAACCTCGCAACTTCCCAACGCCAGAGACAGGCACGCGCCATCATTTCTCGCACTTTGCAGGCCAGCAGCCTGACTTCGTAGCGCGTGGAGGGCGACAGGAGCTTGCGCGCCACAGTCGTCAAGGTCTTTTTCATTTTTTCTTCGACGTCCTTTGAAGTGCACTGTTGGCCAATCGGAACAAGAGAAAAAACCCGGCAAAATCACTTAACACTTTGATTTTTATTGTTTTACTTGAAACTTTATTATCACATTCAGTAACAATTTAAGATGCCTGCAAACGCTTTGGCAAGCGGCTTCTGGCTGACTTCAGATCAAGTTTCATGGCGTCAAATTACCCGCATCAAACCGGTGCTCAGCATAACTTTTGCTATAACCATGCCCATCAAGCGTCCGCCGCCCATTTCGCTATCAATGAATAACCTTTGACGCCTTCTCTTAGCATAAACGACCGTCAGGTTGCCGACTGCTTGCCGCCAGGCATGGGCAGCGATGTTGAGCCAGACTGGTGTTTTTCCGGCAGCCAGTGCATGCTCGTAGCTGAAACGATTCAACCGACTTGAAAACCGCCCTTTGATGTGAGGTGCAGTACCCATGGACCGTTTGCTCGATTCACTCTTCCCCAGCGCCGAGAACATCCCGGAAACCTGGCGCCTGGGGGCCCCACTGGAACAACGCGACTACCTGGTCAACGGAGAGCTCAGGCGCTGGGACGGCCCGTTGGCCACGGTGCGCAGCCCGGTGTGGCTCAAGCAAGGCGACGAAGAGCATCAGGTCATACTGGGCAGCGCCCCGCTGCTGGATGCCGAGACCGCGCTTACCGCCCTCGATGCCGCCGTGCAGGCCTATGACAAAGGCCGTGGCGCCTGGCCGAACATGCGCGTGGCCGAGCGTATCCAGCATGTCGAAACCTTCCTTGCACGCATGCGTGAACAGCGCCAGGCCGTGGTCAAGCTGCTGATGTGGGAGATTGGCAAGAACCTGAAGGATTCGGAAAAGGAATTCGACCGCACCTGCGACTACATCGTCGACACCATCAACGCCCTCAAGGACCTGGACCGCCGCTCCAGCCGCTTCGAACTGGAACAAGGCACCCTCGGCCAGATCCGTCGCGTCCCGTTGGGCGTGGCCCTGTGCATGGGGCCCTACAACTACCCACTGAACGAGACGTTTACCACGCTGATCCCGGCGCTGATCATGGGCAACACCGTGGTGTTCAAGCCGGCCAAGTTCGGCGTACTGCTGATTCGCCCCTTGCTCGAAGCGTTCCGCGACAGCTTCCCGCCAGGCGTGATCAATGTCATCTATGGTCGTGGCCGGGAAACGGTGAGCGCGCTGATGGCCAGCGGCAAGGTCGATGTTTTCGCCTTCATCGGTACCCATAAAGCCGCCAGCGACCTGAAGAAACTGCACCCACGCCCGCATCGCCTGCGCGCCGCACTGGGCCTGGACGCCAAGAACCCGGGCATCGTGCTGCCCCAGGTCGACCTCGACAACGCTGTCGAAGAGGCCGTCACCGGCGCGCTGTCGTTCAACGGCCAGCGCTGCACGGCACTGAAGATCCTGTTCGTCCATGAGGATGTGGTCGAGGCCTTCCTGGACAAATTCCAGCGCAAACTGGCCGCGCTCAAGCCCGGCATGCCGTGGGAACCTGGCGTGGCGCTGACGCCGTTGCCCGAACCCGGCAAGGTCGACTACCTCGATGGCCTGGTTGCCGATGCGACGGACAAGGGCGCACGCGTGCTCAACGAAAATGGCGGGCACAGCCGCGGTTCATTCTTCTACCCGGCCTTGCTGTACCCGGTCAGCCGGGAAATGCGCGTGTACCACGAGGAGCAGTTCGGCCCACTGGTACCGGTGGTGCCCTACCGCGACCTGCAAACGGTGATCGACTATGTACTGGACTCCGACTACGGCCAGCAACTGAGCCTGTTCGGCAACGACCCGGCCACCATCGGCAGCCTCGTCGACATCTTTGCCAACCAGGTCGGGCGCATCAACATCAACGCCCAGTGCCAACGCGGGCCGGACACCTACCCGTTCAACGGCCGCAAGAACAGTGCCGAGGGCACGCTGTCCGTGGATGACGCTTTGCGTGTGTTTTCCATCCGGACGCTGGTCGCCACACGCTTCCAGGAGGCCAACAAAGCGCTGATCAGCGAGATCATCCGCAACCGCCAGTCGGGCTTCCTGACCACCGACTACATCTTCTGACCCGCCGCGCTTAGAGACAATCGATCTAGCGTCACTGTCGATTTTCCATCTGGGCGAACGACTCTAAGCAACAGGGCGCCGTCCGGCGCCCATTGCACAGGAGAGTCGAACATGGCAGTCAAACCTATCCCCGAAGGCCAGCACAGCATCACGCCCTACCTGGCCATCAACGACGCCGCCAAGGCCATCGAGTTCTACAAGCAAGCCTTTGGGGCGGTGGAAATGTTCCGCCTCGATGCCCCAGGCGGTCGCGTTGGCCATGCCGAACTGAGAATCGGCGATTCTTCGCTGATGCTGGGCGACCCCTGCGACATGGAAGGCGGCCTCACCGCCAGCCAGAAACTCAGCGGTGCGGGTGTAGGCCTGCACTTGTATGTTGCAGACTGCGACAAGGTCTACGCCCAGGCCTTGGCCGCCGGGGGCATCCAGTTACACCCCTTGACCGACCAGTTTTACGGTGACCGCAGCGGCACCCTGAAAGATCCGTTTGGCAACATCTGGTTCGTTTCCACCCACAAGGAGGACCTGACCCCCGACGAGATTCGCGCCCGCGCCGCGAAGATGTTCGGCGGAAGCCAAGCGGCGAGTTGAAAGCCGCGCGACTTTGCTTGAAGCTTGAGGCTCGTAGCTTGGAGCTGCTTCATGCGAATCATCGACAAAACCGCCACTCAGGTGCGCAGCCTGACCCCCGCCGAAGAGGAACTGCTGGTCGGCTTTGCCACCGGCAGCCTCGCCGGCCCGCGCCTGCTACAGGCCAACCAGCTACTGATGAACGTGCGCAACGCCAACCAGTGGCTGGCTTGCGACTGCCGCAACGATGCCTTGCCGGTGCTCAACGTCACCCTCAACGGCAGCACCGGCACGCTCTTCCTCAAGAACAACCCGGGCACCGCCGAGCACGCGCCAGGCTGCCCGTTCACCAAGGACGAGCGGGAAGCCGCCGAACGTGAAAACGATCCTGTCCCCCCCGCCGCCTGGCTGCCACCCGATACACCCTTGCGCCTGATCAGCGACTTCCGTGCTGGCACGGCCGGTAGCGTCGGCGATGGCAACGACAGACGCGAACAGCAGCGCCTGCTGTCACTGCTGCTGACCTGGATTGAAACCAGCGGGCTCAACCTTTACGCCACTCACCTGAAAAAAGACCTGACCACACAATTTGCCGAGTTGCGCAGCGTGGCCAGCCGCTATCCGCTGCTGGAGCGGGTGCCCGCCAGCAACTACCTGGAAACCCGCCTGGACATGAAGCACATGATGATGCTCAAGTCCCGCCTGCGCGAAGCCTCCGTGTTCGGCAACCATCGCCGCCACGGCCTGCTGCTGGACTGCGTCGACCAGATCAAAGGGCGCAAGTTGTTCAACAACCGCAGCGAGGAAGGCTTCGACTTCCAGGGGCATCACCTGTACTGGGGCGGGAGCCGCACCACCGGGCCGTTGCTGGCCCTGATGATCTACTCGCCAACCAGCGCCGGTAGCCATTTCTATGAGTTGATCCATGTGGCCAGTGTGCCCGTGCTGTCGCGCGCGCACCTGTTCCCGGTGTACCGCGATGAAGAGCGCGAGCCGCTCAAGGCATTGGTGTCGCTGATCGACTGGATGGCCAGTAAAGGCGTGAAGGTGCAGATGCGTCGCCCCGTGATCGGTGGGCAGGTGATGGATGAGCTGGTGCTGACCTCGGACCAGGACCGGGTGTTGTCAGTGTCGCTGCTGGAACAGCCCATCGGCCCCGAGCCGGACACCGAGAACTTCAAGCGCTACGCCGACTTCAAAAGCCTGGAAACGTTCCGCAAGTTCGTTGCCGGTTTTTTCATGCGCGAGCGTTGAAACCCATTCGTTGGCTCACGCAGCGATCAAAGGCGGCAAGCAAGCGGCTAGACACGCTTGCATTGGCCACACGTGTGCGTCAGCCCAGGAACAGCTTGTACGCCGGGTTGTCAGTCTCGTCCCAATACTGATACCCCATCTCATCCAGCGTCAACGGCAAGCTCGCCAGCTCGTCCGCTGGCACTTCCAAAGCAGCGAACACCCGAGCCTGCGCCGCACCATGGTTGCGGTAATGGAACAGGCTGATGTTCCAGCGCTTGCCCAACCGCTCCAGAAACCCCAGCAACGCCCCTGGCCGTTCGGGGAACTCGAAGCGCATTACCCGCTCATCCGCCCCTGGCGCGGCATGCCCGCCTACGGTATGGCGCACATGCAGCTTTGCCAGCTCGTTGTCGGTCAGGTCGAGCACGCTGTACCCCTGCTCCCGCAAGCTGGCCAGCAACTGCTCACGTGGGTCGTGCACCGGGTGGGTCTGCACCCCCACGAACAGGCGCGCCTCCTTGCCTGCATGGTAGCGGTAGTTGAATTCGGTGATCTGCCGCTTGCCCAGTGCCTGGCAAAAGGCACGAAAGCTGCCCGGCTGTTCCGGAATTGTCACGGCGATGATCGCCTCGCGCTGCTCACCGAGCTCGGCCCGCTCGGCCACATGGCGCAAGCGGTCGAAATTGACGTTGGCGCCGGAGTCGATGGCCACCAGGGTCTGCCCCTGTACACCTTCACGCGCCACGTACTTCTTGATACCTGCCACAGCCAGGGCCCCGGACGGCTCGGTGATCGAACGGGTGTCGTCGTAGATATCCTTGATCGCCGCGCACAGCTCGTCACTGCTCACCGTCACCACCTCGTCGACGAAGTGGCGGCACAGCTCGAAGCAATGGGCACCGATCTGCGCCACCGCCACGCCATCGGCAAAGGTGCCGACCTGCGGCAGGATCACACGTTCGCCGACGGCCATGGCAGCCTGCAGGCAGTTGGAATCCATCGGCTCGACGCCGATCACCTTCACTTCAGGACGCAGGTACTTCACATAGGCGGCAATACCGGCGATCAAGCCGCCACCGCCCACGGGCACGAAGATAGCGTCCAGCGCCCCCGGGCGCTGACGGAGGATCTCCATGGCCACGGTACCCTGCCCGGCGATCACATCTGGGTCATCGAACGGTGGCACGAAGGTCGCGCCTTCGCTGTCGGCCAGCTTCAGTGCGTGGGCCAGCGCATGCGGAAAGCTCTCGCCCTGCAGCACCACATGCCCGCCGCGCGAACGCACGCCTTCGACTTTCAACGATGGCGTGGTGGTGGGCATGACGATGGTTGCCTTGATACCCAGGTGCGATGCCGCCAAAGCCACTCCCTGGGCATGGTTGCCCGCCGACGCGGTGATCACCCCGCGCTGACGCTGCGCATCGGTCAGACGCGACAGGCGGGTATAGGCACCCCGGATCTTGAACGAAAACGTAGGCTGCAGGTCTTCGCGCTTGAGCAACACCTGGTTGCCCAGTGTGGCAGACAAGGCCGGAGCCGCTTGCAGGGGCGTTTCGATGGCCAGGTCGTACACCGGCGCGGCAAGAATGCGCCGCACCTGCTCCGACAGCAGTTGCTGAGGGGTGACGGTAGTACGAGGGACACTGAAGCTGGTCATCGATGACTCCTTGGCTATTTTCACGTTGCCCAGGAGTCAGAGAGAAAAAACCCGCCTCCAGGGCGGGTTCGGTGCACGTACGCGCTAGCCCGCCAAGCTGATAATGGCGGTAATAATAATGGCGTTCACGTGCGGGAATGTATTCATGGTGCAGGAACTTAGCCTGCCTCGCGGCCGAAAGTCAACACTTGGCCTGCTGCGCCGAAAGCGGCACATCGAACACCTTGTCGAAGCCCCACTGGAAGACAAAGGCGTAAACGAAGAAGAACACGAACAGCGCCAGGTTGGTCAGCAGTGCCGCCCACAGGCTCACGTCCAGCCAGTACGCTACCAGCGGCAGCAGAATCACCACCAGCCCACCCTCGAAGCCCAGCGCATGCAGCAGGCGCCGCAGGAAAGTGCGCTCACGCTTGTGCTGGCGCGCTTCCCAACGTTCGAATACCCAGTTGTAACCCATGTTCCAGCTCATCGCGATGCCTGACATCAGCACCGACAGCAGGGTCGACTGCGCCATGCCGGCGCCGAACGCCAGCTCCAGTGCGGGCGCCACGCAGGCGACGGCGATGGCCTCATAGAGAATGGCCTGGACGATCTTGCGGGCCTTGCCTTGCATGTTCAGCTCCCTGAATGAACGACCTGTAAAGCTACAAGATGCAGCCCGCAAGAAACAGCCCGAAATTTGGACAATCCCGCGTTCGGCTGCTTGTATCTATTCCGTACATGACAGTGACATCTCCTGCACCTTCGTCGAGGGAACGAGCGAGGATAAGACGATGGCCCACTCTGCCCTGCCGGTGGCTGACACATGAGCCTGGTATTCATCGATTTTCTCACTTACCTGCTGTTCGGCCTGAAGCTCCTGGCGATCACCCTTGCCTCGTTGATGTTCCTGTTGGGCCTGGACGACCTGTTCATCGATCTGTGCTATTGGGGACGCACGCTGATCCGGCGTTTTCGCATCTACGGCAAGTTCGAAAGGGCCGATGAGAAGCGCTTGTACGAAGTCCCGGAAAAACCTTTGGCCATCATGGTCCCCGCCTGGAACGAAGTCGGCGTGGTCGGTGAAATGGCCCGCCTGGCCGCTTCGACCATCGACTACGAGAACTACCAGATCTTTGTCGGCACCTACCCCAACGACCCGCAAACCCAGGCCGACGTGGACGCGGTGTGCCTGCACTTCCCCAACGTGCACAAAGTGGTCTGCGCCCGCCCCGGCCCCACCAGCAAGGCCGACTGCCTGAACAACATCATCGACGCGCTGCTGCGCTTCCAGCAGGACGCCGGCATCGAGTTCGCCGGTTTCATCCTGCATGACGCCGAAGACGTGATCTCGCCGATGGAGCTGCGCCTGTTCAACTACCTGCTGCCGAGCAAGGACATGATCCAGATCCCGGTGTATCCCTACGCACCGGCGTGGAAGGGCTTTACTGCCGGCCACTATGTCGACGAGTTTGCCGAAAACCACGGCAAGGACGTGATCGTGCGCGAAGCGCTGACCGGCCAGGTGCCCAGTGCTGGCGTCGGCACCTGCTTCAGCCGCCGCGCCATCAGCGCACTGCTCGAGGACGGTGACGGCATCGCCTTTGACGTACAGAGCCTGACCGAGGACTACGACATCGGCTTTCGCCTGAAGCAAAAAGGCATGAAGTGCATTTTCGCCCGCTATTCCATCACCGATCCGGCGCTGACCCTGAAGCAGGAATGGCGCCCGGGCATGAGCCGCGAATTCTCCCAGGTGATCTGCGTGCGCGAGCACTTCCCGCGTGACTGGCAGCATGCCATCCGACAGAAGTCGCGCTGGATCGTCGGCATCGTGTTCCAGGGCACCAGCAACCTCGGCTGGAGCCGAAAAGGTGCGCTCAACTATTTCCTCTGGCGTGACCGCCGCGGGCTGTTCGCCTACCTGCTGAGCTTCCTGGTCAACCTGTTGCTGCTGGTGTTGCTGGCCATGTGGTTAGTTACGGTGATTGCGCCGGAGTCATGGCGTTTCATGTCGATCCTCAGCGACAGCTGGTTGCTGTCGACCCTGCTGTGGCTGAACGGCCTGTTGCTGCTCAACCGGCTGTTCCAGCGCGCCTGGTTCGTCACCCGCTTCTATGGCATTGGCGAGGGCTTGCTGTCAGCGCCGCGGATGATGTGGAGCAACTTCGTCAACTTCTTCGCCAACCTGCGTGCCCTGCGCCAGGTAATGGAAATGGGCGATTCGCGGCGCGTGGCCTGGGACAAGACCACCCACGAGTTCCCCGCCATCGCCACCCCGGCTCGCACACCACTGGGCCAGCGCCTGGTGGCCAAGGGCCTGATCACCGACGAACAACTGCAGCAGGCCATCACCAGCCCGGTTCGTCGGCGCCTGGGCCGCGAACTGCTACTGCGTGGCTGGCTGAACAGTGAGCAGTTGGTGGCCACCCTGGCCGAGCAACTGGACCTGCCCTGGGCACCGCTGAACCCGTTCAAGCTCGACCCGCAACTGATCGCCAAACTGCCGCGCAAGCTGGCCACCCATTACGGTGTACTGCCAGTGGACGAAGACGGCGACACGTTGATCCTGGCCAGTGAAAGCCCGGTCAGCCAGGTGTCGCTGGGTGTGATCAGCCGCCAGCTGAAACGCCCGGTCAAGGCACGCCTGGCCCCCCAGGGCCGGGTCACACTGGGGCTTCGCTACCACTACCCAAGCCCCTGGCAGCATCAAGAAACCCGAGACATGCTGGCCGTGCTCGAACGCCACCAGGACGACGAAGCGCTGCTGGAGCGAGTCAGCCATCACCAAGTCATGCTAGGCGCGCTACTGCAGGTGCGCGGTATGGTCCCTGTCACCCTGTTCAACCAGGCGTTGATCGACTTCGATCCCGAACACCAAAGCCTCGGCGAGCACCTGATCGCCCGCGGCATCATCACCAGGCAGGTGCTGGAGCAGGCCCTGATCGAACAGGCCAGTGAACAGCAAGTGGCTATTGATCTGACCCGGGAGGTGGCATGAAGCCGCGTTTTTCCCTTACTTTCACTGGCCTGCTGCTGTGCTCCGCTGCCCTGCCCGTTGCCGCTTCGGCACCGATGACCGACTTCCAGCGGTTCACCAGCTTTCCGTTCATGGACCGCAGCTATCGCGAGGCCAGGAAAGATAACTGGGCTGAAGTCGAGCGCCTGACCCGCCATGTGCTGGGCCGGGTGCCGAACAACGACGAAGCCCGCGCCCTGCTGGTCGAAGCCCTGGCCCGCCAGCGCCGTTACAAGGAGGCTCAAGCGCTGGCCGAACAGCTAGGCGACAGCCCCGAATACGCCGACACCCTGCTGGAGCTGCGCCTGACCTGGATCGAGCAGGACCCGCCACCGGCCAGCCAGGTGGAGCAATGGCTGGTCGCCAGCGACGGCAACCACCGGATACGCCTGTGGCAGGCCTACAGCCTGAGCTTGGCCAAGTTTGGAGGCGCTGCCAAAGCGCTGGAATGGCTCAACCAGCTACCGCCCGGGGGCGACGGCCAGGTACT
Source organism: Pseudomonas sp. BP6 (assembly GCF_017875935.1). Lineage (NCBI taxonomy): Bacteria > Pseudomonadati > Pseudomonadota > Gammaproteobacteria > Pseudomonadales > Pseudomonadaceae > Pseudomonas > Pseudomonas sp. BP6. The sequence continues at coordinate 2,072,240 of NZ_JAGINI010000001.1, read as the reverse complement.
GCGCCTGGCCCGGGCCAACTTCGCCGAACAGCTGCGCAACTGGAAGGAAACCATCGAGCAACTGCAGCCGTTGGCCGACACAGGCCAGTTGCCTGCCGAAGACTGGCAACGCCTGGCCAATGCCTATATCCAGCAAGTTGACGAAAAGGGCCTGACTGCGCTGCTGGCCCACGCCCCCTCCCCCGCAGCGGCCAACCAGACGCGGCTGGCCATGGCCAACCGCGCCATTGCCGTCGGCCACCACCAGCAGGCCCAACGTTGGCTGCAGTCGCTACCGCCTGATCAACTGCAGAAACCCGAACAGCGCCAGCAACTTTGGCAACTGGCCCGCGAAGGCGACGATGCGGCGCTGGTGCGACGCCTGAGCAACGACCTGCAGCGCCCCTGCCTCGAAACGGTCGACTGGCTGTCACATCAAGACCCGGACCTGGCCCGGGAACAGTTCAAGGGCTGCTCCGCCAGCTCCGACCCACGGGCTTATGCCGTGCTCAAGCAGCGCCTGTATGGCGCCCCACCGCCGCAGCCGCGCACCACCGCAGAATGGGAACAACGCTATCGACAGACCGGCGACCTCGCCGCACTGGAGCAAACCACCTTCCTGTTGACCGAACAGGGCCACGGCGATCACGCACGGCAATTGCTGGAGCAGGCCTACGACCGCCGCCAGGGCCGCCTCGGCCCATCGCTGCTACAGCGGCTGGGCAACCTGTATGCCCGCAACGACGGGCCCCTGGACAGCCGCCGCATGCTCGGCCTGATACCCCGGGTCAACGCCAACACCCGCGCCCAGTTGCTCGGACGGCTGGCCGAAGCCGGCCAGTGCGATGCCGTACGCCAGGCAGTGCCGGCCAACCCGAGCGAACCTGGCCAGTACCGTGCCCTGGGGCGCTGTGCCATGCCCGACCAGCCGGGTGAGGCGGTGGTCTACTACCAGGCTGCCGAGCGCCTGGGCGGCCCTGGCAACCGTCTGCCGCTGGCCTACGCACTCGAAGCGGCCGGCGACTCCGAAACCGCCCAGTCCATCTGGCGCAGCCTGCCAGACAGCGCCTTTACCGATAATGCCCGCCTCACCGCCGCACGCGGCGCGCTGAATGCAGGCGACGCCGATGCAGCGCGCCGCTACTGGGACGCTGCCGCGCACCAAAGCGCCGACGACTGGGCGTTGGGCGCCGCCATCGCCCAGCGCCAAGGTGACCCGCAGACCGCGCTGGGCTTCCAGCGCCAGGCGCTGGCGCACAACCCGCGCGCCGATCACTACTACGCCGCATCCGGCACTGCGCAACTGGCCGGTAACAGTGCGCAGAGCACCGTCTGGCTAGCCGAAGCCGTGCGCCTGGCTCCCGACCAGCCGCGCTATCGCGCCGACTACGGCATGCGCCTGGCTGGCTCGACGGACAAGGCTCAGCGCATGCAATCGATCCCCTACCTTGAGCGCGCCACTCGCGACTTCCCCGAGGACTACCGCCTTGGCGAAACACTTGCCTTGCGCTACGACGAACATGCAGACAGCGCTGCGGCACGCCGCGAACTGCGCCGCATCCTCGACGTAGAGCAGAACCTGATCGACGGTGATGACGAATACGGCAGCCTGGAGGCCCGCAAGTACCGCCAGCGCCGCGCTCACGAGAGCCTGTCACGTCGCGACACCATTACCCTGGCCAGCACCTGGTCGCCGGCTGGCACCTCGACCAACGACAAATTTCTCGACAACGGCCAGCGCAGCGGCAGCTTGCGCCGGGCGCAATCGCAGAACGTGCAGTTGGCCATGTGGGACCATGCTCTGGGCGAGGAGCCCAGCCGCAATGGCAGCACCCTGTCAGTGTATGGCCGGGTACTGTTCGGTGGCCAAAGCCGCACCGACTATGCGCAGAGCATGGGTACCGGTGTCGGCCTGCGCTACAAACCGCTCGGCCAGGCCAACCTCAACCTGTATGCCGAGCTTTACCACCAGCGGCAGGTCGACGAAGCCCACTACCGCGGCCTCAGCCTTGGCCAACTGCTGAGCCCGGCCAAGGTCGGCGGCAACTGGGGCGATTTGCGCCACCACGCCGAATCGAGCAATGACCTGCTGCTGCGCGCCACCGCCTCGTTCCTCGACCAGGGAGGCTGGCGCAACGACTGGCGCATCGATGAGGACGACTGGAACGAACGGTTCCTCTACCTCGATGCTGCCTGGTGGACCCGCGCCGGCGACCATGCCTGGCTGTCGCGCTACCAGCAAGGCCACGCCTGGAAGCTGCCGGGCAGCTCGCCGCAAACCCTCATGCCCTACGGCTTTGTCGAGTTCTCCAGCCAGGACCCTGGCAACGACTGGCGCCAGGACGCCCGCGCCGGTGTCGGCGTGCGCTGGCAATGGTGGTTCGACGACGACCGCTACAACGCCTACCGCGGCTCGCTGAAAGTGCGTGCCGAGTACCAGCAATCGTTGGGCGGTAACCTTTACGAGCGCGCCAACGGCGTGCTGGTCGGTGCGGAGATGACCTTCTGATGCGTGCGCTCATCGCCTTCTGCCTGCTAGCCCTGTGCCTACCGGCCACAGCTGACCAGCGCCTGTTCTATCAACCCCTGAACCGCGATGCCAGCGTCACGCCCGCCCAGTGGCAGCACCTGTGGCAAACCACCGCGGCCCAAGGTGGCAAAACCCTGATCGTGCAATGGAGTGCCTATGGCGACAGCGATTTCGGCGGAGCCAAAGGCTGGCTGGCCAACAGCCTGCGCACGGCGCGTGCCGAAGGCCTGCAGTTGGTGCTGGGGCTGTACATGGACCCGGCCTACTACCAGCGCCTCGACGAGCTGGATGGCGAAGGCCTGAACAGCTACTGGAAAGCGCAGCTGGGGCGTTCGCTCAGCCAGTACCAGCAACTGCGCCAGGCCTGGCAGTTGCCAGTGGACGGCTGGTACCTGCCCATGGAGCTGGACGACCAGCATCTACGCGAGGCCGAACGGCGTGATGCGCTGTACAGCCAGCTACAGGCCTTCAACCGCCGGTTGGACAAGCCGTTGCATATCAGCGCCTTCAGCACGGGCAAGCTGTCGCCGCGGGTCAATGCCGTCTGGCTGGATCAACTGGCCGGCTTGGGCTTGACTGTGTGGTGGCAGGATGGCGCCGGCACCGGACGTTTGCCGGCGTTGGTGCGTCAGGGCTATGAGCAGGCCCTGCCGTGCCGGGTGGGTGTGGTGCGTGAGGCGTTCCGCCAGGTGAGCGCGCCCGAGCAGGCGTTTCGGGCGGAGCTTGCCGAGCCCCGGCTGGGTAGCGGGTGCCATGCCGAGGCAGTGTTTGCCTTGCGCTACCGGCCCTGGGCCAGGGGTGTCTTGCCACAGCAATGAGTCGCCAGGGCCGGCCTCTTCGCGGATAAACCCACAGGTCCCCCACACCGTACGGTCCCTGTAGGAGCGGGTTTACCCGCGAAAGGTCCAGGCCTGAAAAAGTAGTAGCCTCAGGAGCCCACCGATGCTCAAGACCATCGAAGCACACGTACGCCAGCAGGTCGCGCCTGCTGCCCTGCGCACCGAGTTCCGCCAGCACGAATTCGAGTCCATGCGCTCGTTCTGCCTGCTGGTGTTCTGCATCAGCGTCTCGATCTGGCTGGTCTTCGACCTGATCGTCAGCTTCCTCGGCGGCCAAGGCTTCACCTGGCTGTCCTTTCTGTTCATCGCCCTGCTCGGCGGCCTGATCGTAGTGCTGCATTTCACCCGCCGCAGCCATCACTTCGACGTGCTCAACCTGCTGTTCATTACCGTCATTACCCTGGGTATGCGCCTGGTGATCGAAGGCCTCCCGATGGCCCTGCGCCCGGTGTGGTTGGTACTTGGGGTTTCCACCGTGCTGTATGCCATGTCGGTGCTGCCAGTGCGGCGCTGGTCATTCTTCTGCGCCATGGTCATCACCTGGGTGATGCTTAATCCGTTCTACCACACCCGCATCGAGCCCCATGCGCTCGAAGGCGCCATGCTGATCAGCTATGCCGTGTTTCTAAGCGGCCTGGTCAGCTACAGCTACCTACAGATCCGCAAGGCCAAGCTGCACAATTTCTACCTGTCCAAGGTGTTGCTGGAGCAAGCCTACGTCGATGCCCTGACCGACATTCCCAACCGCCGCTCGTTCATGGCCCAGGCCGACCGCCAACTACGGATGGCGACGTCCGGGCAGTACCTGGCAATGATCGATATCGACAATTTCAAGCGGGTCAATGACCGCTTCGGCCATGACGTCGGCGATGAGGTGCTCAAGCGCGTGGCCCTGCATATCAAGGCGAGCATGGCCGACCAAGCGTTTGCCCGACTGGGGGGTGAAGAGTTTGCGATCTTCTTTGAAGGGCTGGATCAGCAAGGGGCCGAGCAGCGAGTGGCAGCGCTGTGCCAGCGCGTGCGCGAAGACGTTGGCGAGCACCCGGTCACCATCAGCATTGGTCTGGCCAGGGTTGACCGAGGAGAGAGCCTGACTACAGCACTGGTCCGCGCCGACCAGGCGCTATATGAAGCCAAACACACCGGCAAGGATCGCTTTGTATTGTGGTCCAGCCAACTGGCAGAGCAGGATTAGCAGGCCCGGCCCCTTCGCGGTTGCAACCAACCTATGATCCGGCAGGCAAACGAATCCTGAACTGCGCCCCACCCAGCGCCGACTGCGCCAGGGTCAAGGTGCCACCCTGCCCCTCGATCGCCCGCCGGCTGATCGCCAACCCAAGGCCAAAACCACCGGTGTTGCGATCGCGGCTGCGGTCCAGACGGTAGAACGGCTGGAACACCCGCTCGCGCTCCTCCACAGGCACGCCAATCCCGTCATCCTCCACCGTCAGCAGGCAGGCGCCATCGGCTTCCAGGCGCAAGCGCAGCAACAGGCTTTCATCGCAATAGCGCATGGCATTGCGCACCAGGTTCTGCACCGCGCGCGCCGTCAGCCGCGGGTCCAGTACAAAGCGCGGCAACTCACCCTCGGCCCGCACTTCCCAGTGGATACCGCGCCCATCGAGTTCCTCGGCAAAGCCGCCAAGCACACTGTCGACCAGTTCCAGCAGCGATACCTCCACCCGCTCCCGCGCCTGGTCGGCGTTGTACAACCGGCTGTAGGACAGCAGCTCCAGCACCAGTTCATCCAGCTCGCGCACATGCCCGACCAACTCCAGCAGGCGTTTGCGACTGGCTGGCGGCACTTCGTCGAACAGCAGCACCAGGCCGAAATCCAGCCGGGTCAGTGGCGTGCGCAACTCGTGCGAAACCGCATTCAGCAGTTCACGCTGCTGGTTGACGTGGCGTTCCAGGTCACTGGCCATGGTGTCGAATACCCCGGCCAGTTCACCAATGTTGGAGTGAGGCGAAATGTGCGTACGTTCGGCCATCTGCCCCTGGCCCAGGCGCCGAGCGGTCTCCTTGAGGCGCTCCAGATCACGCCAGTGCGGCCAAACCCACAGCAGCAGGCACCCCAGCATGGCTGCACCAATCAACACGGTCACGCCCCACGACAGCACGTTGATGTCCAGCGGGTCTGGCGGGGAATGCAGGCGTACCAGCCACTCCTTGTCCAGCGGCGCCAGCACCGTCTCGTAATAGCCCCACTCGGCAATGCGCACAGCGTAAAGGCCATGCTCCAGGCGCGCCTGCTCCTCATCGCTCAAACCGGCCTGATCCATGCGCAGCAGCTGCAGTTGCAGCGGCGCGAAATCGCTGGCCAGTTCCTGCTCCACCGCTGGCCACTGCTCGCGCGGAGCCTGGCGGAACTGGCGCACGATCAACGCTTGTACACCCTTGGCCTGGTCCAGGTTGTAGGCCATGAACCGGTCGCGGAACAGGCCGACGATGGTGTCAGGGATGAACAGCAACGCGCCGGCGTAGGCGACGATGATCACCAGATACAGCCGCACCAGGATCTTGAGCATGGCCGATCAGCACTCCCACTCGACACGGCTGAACAGGTAGCCCTTGCCCCACACGGTCTTGATCTTGCGCGCTTCGCCGGCGTTGTCGTCGAACTTGCGCCGCAGCTTGGAAATGGCCACATCAACGGAGCGATCGGTGCCATTGAACTCGATGCCACGCAGCTGTTGCAGAATACGGTCGCGGTTCATCACCTCACCGGCATTGCGCGCCAGCACCACCAGCAGGTTGTACTCGCCGCTGGACAGCTCCACCTCCTCGCCGCGCCAACTCACCGTACGCTCGGCCAGGTCGATGCGCAGGCCACCAATCAGGATCAGGTCGTTGTCCAAACGCGGTTCGTTGACACTGCTGCGGCGCAGCAGTGTGCGCACCCGGGCCAGCAGCACGCGTGGCTCACAGGGTTTGGTCACGTAGTCGTCGGCCCCCATTTCCAGGCCAAGCACCTGGTCATGGCTGTCGTCGCGGGCGGTCAGCATCAGGATTGGCAGGGTCTGCGACTCCTGGCGCAGCAGCCGGCACAGCTGCAGGCCATCGATGCCCGGCAGCATCAGGTCAAGGATGACCAGATCAGGCCTTTGCCGACGGTACTCGTCCAACACATGATCGCCCCGGGCGATCACCTGGACATGGAAGTCGTTGCGTTGCAGGTAGCTGGCGATCAACTCGGACAGGGCGCTGTCGTCTTCGACCAGGAAAATGTTCGGCATAGGTGCTTGGGCGTCTGGGTTGAAGTAAGCCTGTGCCGGCCTCTTCGCGGGTAAACCCGCTCCTGCAGGTCCCCGTAGGAGCGGGTTTACCCGCGAAGAGGCCGGCACAGGCCCATGCAGAATATAGAACCCAACCACTCGACAGGATCATTCTTCACACTTTTTCACACTCGCCCTACAGGTATTAACAGCCGCCCAGGCAGCGTGTGCCTTAGCATATACAGGGTCATCATCGGAAGATCCGCATGCCTACTACCCTCTCCCCGTGCCTGCGCCCGTTGGCGCTCATGGCATTCCTGAGCCTGTCCCTGGCCGGTTGCAGCGACAGCGCCGAACCAGACGAACAGGCCCCCACTGCGCAAGTGCGCGTGGAAACCCTGCAACTGCAGCCACTGGCCATCAGCAGTGAACTCAGCGGCCGTATCCTCGCTCCACGCACCGCCGAAGTGCGTGCGCGGGTCGCAGGCGTGGTGCTCAAACGAGTGTACCGCGAAGGCAGCGACGTCAAGCAGGGTGATGTACTGTTCCTGATCGACCCGGCGCCGTTCAAGGCCGACCATGACAGCGCCCGCGCCACGCTGGCCAAGGCCGAGGCCACCCGGTACCAGGCGCGCCTGCAAGAGCAGCGCTACCGCGAGCTGGTCGACGATAAAGCCGTCAGCCGCCAGGAGTACGACAACGCCAAGGCCAGTTTCCTGCAGGCCGATGCCGAAGTGGCCGAAGCCAGGGCGGCGCTGGAGCGCGCCCGGCTGAACCTCGGCTATGCCACCGTGACCGCGCCGATTTCCGGCCGTATCGGCCGCGCCCAGGTCACCGAAGGCGCGCTGGTCGGGCAAAACGAAACCACCCCGCTGGCGACCATCCAGCAACTGGACCCGATCCATGCCGATGTCACCCAGTCTACCCGCGAGCTCAACGCCCTGCGCCGCGCCCTGCGCGCCGGCGAATTGCAGCAGGTGGGCGACGGCCAGGCACGCGCCACGCTGATCCAGGATGACGGCAGCGCCTACCCGCTGCCGGGCAAGCTGCTGTTCTCCGACATCAGCGTCGACCCCAGTACCAACCAGATCACCCTGCGCAGCGAGTTCCCCAACCCGGACCTCGACCTGCTGCCAGGCAGCTACGTGCGGGTACGCCTGGAGCAAGCGGTGCAACCCAAGGGCCTGAGCGTGCCGCAACGCGCCATCCTGCGCGACAGCGCCGGTGTGCCCAAGGTGCTTGTGGTAGACCAGCAAGCCCGGGTCAGCGACCGCCAGGTTGTACTGGGCAGCGCCCAGGGTGACCGCTGGATCGTCAGCGAGGGCCTGGCGGCCGGGGAGCGGGTGGTGGTCGAGGGCCTTCAGCACGTCAAGGCCGGTGACCAGGTGCAGGTTGACAATACACCCGCTGCCCCCCCCATCGCACAGCATACCGGCCAGTGAGGGCCTGATTCATGCCGCAATTCTTCATCGATCGCCCGGTATTCGCCTGGGTGGTCGCACTGTTCATCCTGCTGGCCGGCGCGCTGGCCATCCCGCAACTGCCGGTGGCCCAGTACCCCAACGTGGCACCGCCGCAGGTGGAAATCTACGCCGTGTACCCAGGCGCCTCGGCAGCGACCATGGACGAAAGCGTGGTCAGCCTGATCGAGCAGGAGCTCAACGGCGCCGACAACCTGCTGTACTTCGAGTCGCAGAGCAGCCTGGGCAGCGCCACCATCACTGCCACCTTCGCTCCGGGCACCCACCCGGACCTGGCTCAGGTCGATGTGCAGAACCGCCTGAAAGTGGTCGAGTCGCGCCTGCCACGCCCAGTCACCCAGCAGGGCCTGCAGGTAGAGAAAGTGTCCACCGGCTTCCTGCTGTTGGCGACCCTCACCTCCGAAGACGGCACGCTCGATGAAACCGCGCTGTCGGACATCCTTGCACGTAACGTGATGGACGAAATCCGCCGCCTCAAGGGCGTCGGCAAGGCCCAGTTGTATGGCTCCGAACGGGCCATGCGCATCTGGATCGACCCGCGCAAGCTGATCGGTTTCAACCTCACGCCCAACGATGTGGCCGAAGCCATCGCCGCGCAGAACGCCCAGGTCGCCCCTGGCAGCATCGGCGACCTGCCCAGCCGCAGCACCCAGGAAATCACCGCCAACGTGGTGGTCAAAGGCCAGTTGAGCAGCCCCGAAGAGTTTGCTGCGATTGTCCTGCGTGCCAAACCGGACGGCTCAACGGTCACCATCGGGGATGTCGCCCGGGTTGAAATCGGTGCCCAGGAATACCAGTACGGCACGCGCCTGAACGGCAAACCGGCCACCGCCTTCAGCGTGCAGTTGTCGCCCGGCGCCAACGCCATGGAAACCGCCACCCTGGTAAGGGCGAAGATGCAGGACCTGGCGCGCTACTTCCCGGAAGGCGTCAAGTACGACATCCCCTACGACACCTCGCCGTTCGTCAAGGTGTCGATCGAGCAGGTCATCAACACCCTGTTCGAGGCCATGCTGCTGGTATTCGCAGTCATGTTCCTGTTCCTGCAGAACCTGCGCTACACGCTGATCCCGACCCTGGTAGTGCCGGTGGCATTGATGGGCACCTTCGCCGTGATGCTGGCCTTGGGCTTCTCGGTCAATGTGCTGACACTGTTCGGCATGGTGCTGGCCATCGGCATTCTGGTCGACGATGCCATCGTGGTGGTGGAGAACGTCGAACGCATCATGGCCGAAGAAGGCTTGCCGCCCAAGCAAGCCACGCGCAAGGCCATGGGCCAGATCAGCGGTGCAATCGTCGGCATCACGCTGGTGCTGGTGGCGGTATTTCTGCCCATGGCCTTCATGCAAGGCTCGGTGGGGGTGATCTACCAGCAGTTCTCGCTGTCGATGGCGGTATCGATCCTGTTCTCGGCGTTTCTCGCCCTCAGCCTGACCCCGGCATTGTGCGCCACCCTGCTCAAACCCGTGGCCAAGGGCGAGCACCATGAACGCAAAGGCTTCTTTGGCTGGTTCAATCGCCGCTTCGAAAGCATGAGCGACGGCTACCAGCGCTGGGTGGTGCAGGCGCTCAAGCGCAGTGGCCGCTACCTGCTGGTGTACGCGGTGCTGCTGGCGGTGCTGGGCTACGGCTTCAGCCAGCTGCCTACGGCGTTCCTGCCCACCGAAGACCAGGGCTACACCATCACCGACATTCAACTGCCGCCGGGCGCCAGCCGCATGCGCACCGAACAGGTAGCCGCGCAGATCGAGGCGCATAACACCGAAGAACCGGGCGTGGGCAACACCACCTTGATCCTCGGCTTCAGCTTCTCCGGTAGCGGGCAGAACGCGGCGCTGGCCTTCACCACCCTCAAGGACTGGTCCGAGCGCAGCGCCGACGACAGTGCGCAGTCGATCGCCGACCGCGCGACCATGGCCTTCACCCAGCTCAAGGACGCGATAGCCTACTCGGTACTGCCGCCGCCCATCGACGGCCTCGGTGAGTCGACCGGCTTCGAATTTCGCCTTCAGGACCGTGGCGGCATGGGCCACGCCGAACTGATGGCAGCCCGTGACCAGTTGCTCGAAAGCGCCAGCAAAAGCAAGGTGCTGACCAACGTGCGCGAAGCCTCGCTGGCGGAAAGCCCGCAGGTGCAACTGGAAATCGACCGCCGTCAGGCTAATGCACTGGGCGTGTCGTTTGCCGATATCGGCACGGTGCTGGACGTGGCCGTGGGCTCCAGCTACGTCAACGATTTCCCCAACCAGGGCCGTATGCAGCGGGTGGTGGTGCAGGCCGAAGGTGACCAGCGCAGCCAGGTCGAGGACTTGCTGAACATTCACGTGCGCAACGACAGCGGCAAGATGGTGCCACTGGGCGCATTCGTTCAGGCCCGGTGGGTCAGCGGCCCGGTGCAGCTGACCCGCTACAACGGTTACCCGGCGGTATCGATCTCAGGCGAGCCAGCCGCCGGCTACAGCTCGGGCGAGGCCATGGCCGAAGTCGAGCGGCTGGTGGCGCAGCTCCCGGCCGGTACCGGCCTGGAATGGACCGGCCTGTCACTGCAGGAGCGGCTGTCCGGTAGCCAGGCCCCTCTGCTGATGGCGCTGTCGCTGCTGGTGGTATTCCTGTGCCTGGCTGCGCTGTACGAAAGCTGGTCGATCCCGACTGCGGTGCTGCTGGTCGTTCCGCTCGGTGTGCTCGGTGCGGTGCTGGCGGTGACCTTGCGCGGCATGCCCAACGACGTGTTCTTCAAGGTTGGCCTGATTACCCTGATCGGCCTGTCGGCGAAGAACGCCATCCTGATCATCGAGTTCGCCAAGCATCTGGTAGACCAGGGCGTGGACGCCGCCGACGCCGCCGTGCAAGCGGCCCGCCTGCGCCTGCGGCCGATCGTGATGACTTCGCTGGCGTTCATCCTCGGCGTGGTGCCCCTGGCCATCGCCAACGGCGCAAGCTCTGCCAGCCAGCAGGCGATCGGCACCGGGGTGATCGGCGGCATGCTCAGCGCCACCCTGGCGGTGGTGTTCGTGCCGGTGTTCTTCGTGGTGGTGATGCGCCTGTCCGGGCGACGCCAGGCGCATGACAGCGACGGGCAACCCGTGCCCCGCGAAAGCTGACTGGACAAGCCCGACGTGAAATGGGAGGGTTCCCGGCAATGACTGCCCGGAACCCTTTTTCATGCCTGACGCACTCCCCCCTTGCTCCATCCTCATTCTCGCCGGTGGCCGTGGCCAGCGCATGGGTGGCCGTGACAAGGGCCTGGTGGACTGGCAAGGCGAGCCATTGATTGCACATGTTCATCGAGTGGTGCGGCCATTGAGCGACGACCTGGTGATTTCCTGCAATCGCAACCAGGCGGCTTACCGGGCTTACGCCGACCGGTTGGTGGGCGATGCAGAAGCCGACTTCCCCGGGCCACTGGCGGGGGTGATTGCCGGGCTCAAGGTGGCACGTCATGGGTGGGTGGTGTTGCTGGCTTGCGATGCGCCCCTGGTTGATCGCGAATTGATCGAGGACCTGCTGCGGCTGGCAGTGACCGGTAACAGCGCGGCAATGGTGCGTCAGGGTGGTTTCTGGCAGCCGATGTTCAGCGTACTGCCCAAGCGGGTGTTGCCGGTGTTGGAGCAGGCCTGGGCAGCGGGTGAGCGGAGTTTGCAGAAGGCCCTGCTGCGCGAGGCGGTGCAAGGGCTGGAGTGCGCCGAGGGTGATCGCCGGCTAAGCAACTTCAACAGCCCGGAACGGCTGCAGGACTGAGGGCATGACACCGCCCACAGGTAATCCATAACACTTCAGGACTGTGGTGATCTCGTGGGGGCAGGCATGCCCGTGAAGAAACCAACGCGGTGGATGGCACCGGCTCTGCCGGTGTTCGCGGGTAAACCCGCTCCTACGACGGCCTGTGTCCAACCACCGATGTGTGTCCGCCACCAATCCAGGTGTAGGAGCGGGTTTACCCGCGAATACGGTGGCCGCTGCAACGCTGAATAGCCAGGGATACTGGCCAGCAGGGCCGGCCTCTTCGCGGGTGAACCCGCTCCTACGACGGCCTGTGTCCAACCACCGATGTGTGTCCGCCACCGATCAGGTGTAGGAGCGGGTTTACCCGCGAATACGGTGGCGGCGGCAACAGTGAATGACCAGGGATACGGGCTAGCAGGGCCGGCCCTTTCGCGGGTAAACCCGCTCCTACGACGGCCTGTGTCCAACCACCGATGTGCGTCCGCCACCGATCAGGTGTAGGAGCGGGTTTACCCGCGAATACGGTGGCGGCGGCAACAGTGAATGACCAGGGATACGGGCTAGCAGGGCCGGCCCTTTCGCGGGTAAACCCGCTCCTACGACGGCCTGTGTCCAACCACCGATGTGCGTCCGCCACCGATCAGGTGTAGGAGCGGGTTTACCCGCGAATACGGTGGCGGCGGCAACATTGAATGACCAGGGATACGGGCTAGCAGGGCCGGCCCTTTCGCGGGTAAACCCGCTCCTACGACGGCCTGTGTCCAACCACCGATGTGTGTCCGCCACCGATCAGGTGTAGGAGCGGGTTTACCCGCGAATACGGTGGCGGCGGCAACATTGAATGACCAGGGATACGGGCTAGCAGGGCCGGCCCTTTCGCGGGTAAACCCGCTCCTACAGGCTACCGCGCACAAGGCTGTTGCTTTCACCTTGCGCGCGTAAAAGGTCATCTGGCAGACAGCTCTTCGACACTGATCTCGCGCATCCGGAATTTCTGCACCTTGCCCGTAACCGTCATCGGGAACTCGTCGACAAAACGGAAGTACCGGGGCACCTTGAAGTGCGCAATCCTTGCCCTCGCCCACTCACGCAACTCTGCCTCGCTGGCAGTATGCCCCGGGTGCAGCCGCACCCAGGCCACGATCTCTTCACCGTACTTGCTGCACGGCACGCCAATCACCTGCACATCGGCCACCGCCGGGTGGGTGAAGAAGAACTCCTCCAGCTCGCGCGGGTAAATGTTCTCGCCGCCGCGAATGATCATGTCCTTGCTGCGCCCGACAATACGCACATAGCCCTGCTCGTCCATCACCGCCAGGTCGCCGGTGTGCATCCAGCCGTCTGCGTCAATGCTCTCGGCGGTGGCTTTTGGGCTGTTCCAGTAACCCAGCATCACGCTGTAGCCGCGGGTGCACAGTTCGCCGATCTCGCCACGCGGGACAGTGTTGCCTTCGGCGTCCACCACCTTGCTCTCCAGCCAGGGCTGGGTACGACCGACGCTGGTCACGCGACGCTCCAGGTCGTCAGCGGCACCGGTCTGCAAGGACACCGGGCTGGTCTCGGTCATGCCATAGGCAATCTGCATTTCGGCCATGTGCATCTCGCCAATCACCCGGCGCATCACCTCGATCGGGCAGGTCGCGCCGGCCATGATCCCGGTGCGAAGGCTCGACAGGTCGAATTCACCACGCTGCGGATGGTCCAGCTCGGCAATGAACATGGTCGGCACGCCATACAACGCAGTGGCTTTTTCCTGCGCCACTGCGCGCAGCGTGGCCAGCGGGTCGAAGGCATCGCTGGGGTAAATCATTGCGCTGCCGTGGGTCATGCAGCCAAGGTTGGCCATGACCATGCCGAAGCAGTGGTAAAGCGGAACCGGCACCACCAGCCGATCGTGCTCGGTAAGGCCCAGGCTTTCACCGACCATGTACCCGTTGTTGAGGATATTGCTGTGGCTAAGGGTGGCTCCCTTGGGGAAACCGGTGGTGCCTGAGGTGTACTGGATGTTGATCGGGTCGTCACAACGCAGTTGTGCCTGGCGTTCGGCCAGGGCCTCGCCGCTGACAACCTCGGCAAGGGCCTGCAATGCGTGCCAGGCCATAAACCCTGGCGGTGGCGACAGCGCCAGGCTGACCACGCCACGCAGCTCAGGGAAGCGCTCGCAGATCAGTGCGCCCGGTTGGCCGCTGGCCAGGCCCGGGAGCAGGCCCTGCAGCATGGCGTGGTAATCGGAGGTCTTGAAGGCGTCGGCACAGATCACCCAGCGGCAGCCGGACTGGCCAAGGGCATAGTCCAGTTCGCTGGAGCGGTAGGCCGGGTTGATGTTGACCAGGATCGCGCCAACCTTGGCGCTGGCGAACTGGGTAATGCACCACTCGGCGCAATTGGGTGCCCAGATGCCAAGACGGTCACCGGGCTGCACCCCCAGGGCCATCAGCGCGCGGGCGTGCTGGTCGACGGCGTCGGCCAGTTGCCGCCACGTGTAGCGCAGGGCCTGATGGTGCACCACCAGCGCCTCACGGTCGGGGAAGCGGGCCACGGTGGCATCGAACGCGTCGCCGATGCATTGGGTCAGCAGGGGCTTGTCCTGGTTGCCCTGGGTGTAGCTTGGCTGGGGCATGGGCGTTCTCTTGTTGTTCTTGTGTTTTCTGTGCTGGCTTATTCGCGGGTGAACCCGCTCCTACACCGGACGGCACCACATTTGGGGCCTGCGGTGGTTTTTGCAGGAGCGGGTTTACCCGCGAAGAAGCCCACACCGTTTCAGCGAACGAACACCTGCGGCGTCGTGGTAGACATGTCACCACCCGGCAACTTGATGTTCTTCACCTTTTCCAGCGTATCCGGGTTGAACACCGCCAGGTCGTTGAAGGTGCCGCCCAGGTAAAGCTTGTCGCCCTTCTTGTCGAACGTCACGCAGTAGTAGGTGTGCTCCAGATTAGCCGCCTTGATCAGCTTGCGCTGTTTGATGTCGTACTTGGCCAGACGGTTGAGCACGCCGTAGATCTGGTTCGGGTCCTTGGGTGAGCGCAGGCCGGTGAAGTACAGCTCGGTCAGGTCGGCGAACTCCTGGGTGTGGGTCTTGCCGGTCTTCAGGTCGATGCTCAGGTAGCCATACAGCGGTTCGGCGGTGGCCGGGTCCTGCTTGTCATCCTTGAACTTGGCAATGGTGTACAGCATGGTGAACTCATGGCGCGGGCTCTGGTGCGGCCAGAAGTACAGCACATCCGGGGCGCTGTAGCCTTTGCGGTTCCAGTTGCGCAACGGCAGGGCCACCGAGTATTTGCCGGTCTTCACATCCATCTTGTAAATGTCCGGCCCGGCAACGTACAGGCTGCCATCGTCGGAGGCGCGCATCAGATACACCTGTCGCGGCATCGGGAAGGTGCGTACGGGCTTGGCCTGAAGGCCATCAGCGGTGCTGAACACCTCCAGCCGCGGTGGTTTGACCACGTAATGGTCGTTCAGCATCTGGGTCGGGTTGACCGTGGCGTACACCTCTTTGCCATCGGGGCTGATGGCGAACGAGTATATCGACCGGCCAACTTCACCGGCTACGCTGGACAGGTTGGCGTGGAAGGTGTTCTTGCAGGTGTCCAGGTCAATGCCGTAGATGTCGCCGTAATGGTTGTTGAGCACGTAGGCGGTGCGGTTGTCCGGCGCCATCATTGCGGTGCCAGGGCCAAACTTGTCGGGCATCCGGCAGCTTTTGAAGACCGTGTCACTGGCCACATCGACCACATGCAGGTTGTTCGGGTAGTTGGTCACGATCATGTATTCGTGGCCAGCCTTGAGTGCCGGGCCAGTGTCGTCGGCCTGTGCCAGCCCGGCGCAAGCCATGGCGGCGATGGTGAGCGCCAATGGCGCGCAGCGTCCAGCTTTCATGCGGTTTCCCCTTGTCATTCTTGTTGGGCCGTCACTTGTCTTTCGGGAACACGGTGCCGAGGTTGCGCCAGTCCTCTGCCGAGTTGGTCGCCTGGGCGTTCCAGTCCTGGTAGGTGCTCATCATGTCCGGCACCTGGGCCGGCCACCAGCAAGGGTCCGAACAACCATAGAGGTCGGCTTCCATCGGCTGGCACAGCGAGCTCACGCCGCCAAAGGCGTCCACCTCCCAGCCCGGGTCGGTAGTGGCCGTACAGCCTGCCACCGCGCTCATTGCCATCACTTCTTCGACACGGTCTTCGGCGGCGGCCTGCTCCAGGATGCGCGCCTTGTTGTTCAGGGGCTTCAAGTGCTTCATGTCAGTGCGCCTTCCGCGGGGTGATGTAGCGATCGATGAAGGCCGGGTTGGCGGCCATGATGCGGCTGTAGACTTCAATGCCGAAATCCACCCAGTCGCGCATCAGTTCGCAGTAGTGATAAGTCGGGTGCTGCGGGTCGCCGTAGCGCGCATAGCTCTCGTGATAGCAGCCGCCGGAGCACAGGTTGCGAATGCGGCAGCTTTCACAGCCGGTGTTGCTGCGGTCCAGGCGCTGCGACAGAAAGTCGTTGAGCTGCGCCTGCTTCACGCCCTGGTGCACGTTACCGAAGGTGGGCAGGCTGGAGCCGGTGAAGCGGTGGCACAGGTTCAGCTCACCTTCATGGTCCACCGCCAGCATCTTCAACCCGGCGCCACACGGCAGGGCCTTCTTGTGGCCTTCGTGGATGTCGGTGATCAACTGGTGCAGGTTGGAGAAGCCGATGTTGCGGTGCTCCAGTGCCGCCTCCAGGTAGCGCCGGCCGAGTGCCTTCATGTTGGCGAAGACCTGCACCAGCTCTTCGCCAGTGAGGTTGAAGTCGGCCATGTCACCGGAGGTAACCGGGGCAAAGCCAACCTCGGCAAAACCCATTTCGTTGAACAGGTGGTTCCAGATGGTTTCAACGTCGGTAATGCCACGGGTCAGCGTGACCCGCGCGCCCACCGGCCGGCTGGTGTAGCGGGACAGCAGCAGGTCGGCCTTGCGCCGCACCACGTCATAGGTGCCCTGCCCGCCCACGGTGATACGGTTGCGGTCGTGCACGGTCTTGGGGCCATCGATGCTGATCGACAGGCCAAAGCGGTGGGCGTTGAGCCAATCGATGATTTCTTCGGTCAGCAAGGTAGCGTTGGTGGTCATGATGAACTCCACCTGCTTGCCCGCCTCGGCGAACCGCCGCTCGCAGTAAGCCACCATGTGCTCGATCAACGGCCGGTTGGACAGCGGTTCGCCACCGAAGAACACCACGCTGTAGCGCTGCTCGTTGGGTGACTCCTTGAGCAGCATCTCCACCGAGGCTTCGGCGGTGGCGGTACTCATCTTCTTGCCGGCGGAAGGCTTGTCCAGGTCTTCCTTGTAGCAATAGGTGCAGCTGAGGTTGCAGCCGGTGTTGACGTTGAGCACCACGGTGTTGAGCGCGGTGCGCTCGACCTGCCTGAGGGCGATTTCCGGGGTCAGCGGCGAGCCGTCGCTGACCAGCTCCAGCGCGATCAGCTCGCGCAGGGTGTCCTGGATATCCTCGCCGGCAAACTGCTGGCCAAGGCGCTGCATCAGCTCCTCGGCCGAGCAGCCTTGCTGGCGCAAGGTGTCGATGATGCCGCCGGTCACCGCATCAGCGGTGAACAGCGAACTGCTGGGGATATGGAACAGCATGCGGTCGGCATCAACCTGTACTTCGTGCAGGTTGCGTTCGACCAGGTTCAGTAGTACGCCCATGGCGACCTCCCGATAATCGATTCGTTGGAAAACCGTTGCAGCCTGCCGTTATGGCAGCGGCGGGTTGTTCCAGCGCTGTACGGTGACGATCATGTGCCCTTCGCCGGTCTGGCCACCGTCGGCCAGCGTGGCGATGACCTTGAGGTTACCGGCGTTGTTGGTCATCATCTTGCGCTCCGGGTTGGGCCCGGCACCGCCAGGCACGAACACGCCGTCGGCCTGCATCTGCCCGGCGAACTTGACGTCTTCATCCTCGACAGCACGCTCGTTGAACGGCTCGACCCTCCAGCTGGCCGGCAGGTAGCCGATACGCAGCGGCTGGCCATCGGCATCCTTGCCCCAGGCTTCGGCCTCGAAACGCCCCTGCACTTTCGGCACGGAGGCGCCGTTCTCGCCAATGCGTGCGATGGAGAACGCCGGCACGACCTTCACTTCGTCGACCTTGTCGTAAACCGCCAGGTTCACGCCCTTGAGCGCACCTACCGCCACCTCGCGCAGGCCTGGCCTGGCATCGGATGCGGCGCGGGCCTTGACCCTTACCAAGGTCTGGGTCTGCTCCAGCACTTCGGTCACTTCCACCCCGGCGCCCAGGTCCGGCTTGCCAGTCAGGCCGCTGCCAACCAGGGTGATTTCGCTTTCGCCGCCGGCCTTGATGAACGCCGGTTGTACCGCCAGCAACTGCGCCTTGCCTTCCTTCACGGCGCTGAAGTCCAAGCCGCGCTCATCGTGATCGGCTTCGAACATACGGCCTTTCATTTCGCCATCGAGCGCGGCGAACACCTGGCGCAGGTTGGTATCGCCAACCTTCACATTGCCGCGCCATTCATAACCGTTGTACAGGATGGCCGAGCCGCTGCCGTTGAAGGGTGTACCGTCGGCGTAAGCACCCTTGACCTCGACCTTGAAGGAATCGCCCTCTCCGGCCGTGACGCTCATCACCCCACGTACATCGCCCTTGGCCAGCATATGGCCGCTGAATGCCCACTGCCCCGGCAGTACGTCCGCCTTGGGCTTGGCCTTCTGCCATTCGGCCCAGGCCGCGCTTTCCATCGGGTAACGCTTGGCAAGGTCCGGCACCACTTGCTGCAAGGCGATCGGCAACCAGTCGCGGTCACGCGCCTGGGCCTGGTATTCAAGGGACGGCCACTGGCCAAGGTGGAAGTTGACCAGGTGTTCCCACTCCTTGGCCGGGCGCCGTTGCAAGGCGACACGGGCACCCGAGTGGCAACGGCCACAGGTCTCACTGAGCTGGGTGTCGAAGTGCTCGACGGTATTGAGCCGGCGCTCCATGGCGTAACGCACGCCATCGGTTTCGCTGGGCGCCAGGCCCTGTTTGTCGGCCAGGTATTTGACCAGCGTGCGACGGTCGTCGTCGCTGATCTGAAGGCCATGCATCACCTGCATGCGGGCGATGCTCATCAGCCAGCCTTCCGGTGTCTTGCGCTGGTGGCTGATGCGGCTATAGGTGTCGTTGCCTTCGGGGATATGGCACCCCATGCACTTGTTCTGCAACAGGCTCGGGCCCTGCTCGGCCGCCATGGCCTGGGTGCTCAGCAGCGCGGCGGCGACCAGCGCCAGTTTGCCCGCATGCCGCCGGAGTCGAGTCGTCTTCAAGGTCAGACCTCCACGGTTGTTGTTCTTATCGTTTTCGCACGCTTTGGTACAGCAGGTGTGCATGTGACGGTTGTGATACAGGAACTGTGCCAGTTAGGGTAAAAGCGTTTCCTTTCAACCTATTAAGCGGTTTTCGGGGCTTGGCCAGGAGCCGGGATGGCCATTTGCAGCGTGCCATTTCGCGACAGGGTGTTTCATGTTGAGACAGGGCCCGCGAAGAGGCCGAACAGCCACTGTTTCACCACCGTCTCACACCGTCTCAATGTGCAACAACGCAACCCGGCAATCGCAACCTTGCGCTCAGGCAAAACCCAACGCCCACAACGCTTTGCGGCCATCAGCCCAGGTTGGCACGGCCATTGCGCCAGTGCCCGTCACATCCAATGACAAGAGGCACAGCCCCATGCTTTCCGAACTGCCCATCCTGCCCACCACCCGCGCCTTTCTCGAACGCAAGCTGAAGATGCGCATCGGTGCCGACTGGCAGGACGCCGCCAGCGGTCGCACCCTGTCGTTCCGCAACCCGGCCACCGGCGAAGTGCTGGGTGAAGTGCCGGCCGCCGAGGCCGAAGATGTCGACCGCGCCGTGCGCGCTGCGCGCCAGGCCTTCGACGACTCGCCCTGGAGCCGCATGCGCCCACGCGAGCGGCAGAACCTGCTGTGGCGCCTGGCCGACCTGATGGAGCGCGATGCGCGTCAGCTGGCCGAACTGGAATGCCTGAACAATGGCAAGAGCGCCGCCGTGGCCCAGGTGATGGACGTGCAACTGGCCATCGACTTCCTGCGCTATATGGCTGGCTGGGCTACCAAGATCGAGGGTAGCACCGTCGAAGCGTCCATGCCGTTGATGCCCAACGACCAGTTCCACGGCTTCGTGCGCCGCGAGGCAGTGGGCGTGGTTGGCGCCATCGTTGCCTGGAACTTCCCACTGCTGCTGGCCTGCTGGAAGCTCGGCCCGGCACTGGCCACCGGCTGCACCGTGGTGCTCAAGCCTGCCGATGAAACCCCACTGAGCGTGCTCAAGCTGGCCGAGCTGGTCGACGAGGCCGGCTACCCGGCCGGTGTGTTCAACGTGGTTACCGGTACCGGCCTGAACGCCGGCGCCGCGCTCAGCCGCCACCCCGGCGTAGACAAGCTGACCTTCACCGGCTCCACCGAGGTCGGCAAGCTGATCGGCAAGGCGGCCATGGACAACATGACCCGCGTCACCCTGGAGCTGGGCGGCAAGTCGCCGACCATCGTCATGCCCGACGCCAACCTGCAGGAAGCCGCAGCCGGTGCGGCCACGGCGATCTTCTTCAACCAGGGCCAGGTGTGCTGCGCAGGCTCGCGGCTGTATGTGCACCGCAAGCACTTCGACAACGTGGTGGCCGACATCGCCGGGATCGCCAATGCCATGAAGCTGGGCAACGGGCTGGACCCGGCGGTGCAGATGGGCCCGTTGATTTCAGCCAAGCAGCAGGACCGCGTCACTGGCTACATCGAGCTTGGCCGCGAACTGGGCGCCACCATCGCCTGCGGGGGTGAAGGTTTCGGGCCTGGTTACTTCGTCAAGCCGACGGTGATTGTCGATGTGAACCAGCGTCACCGCCTGGTACAGGAAGAAATCTTCGGGCCGGTGCTGGTGGCGATGCCATTCGATGACATCGACGAAGTGATCGGCATGGCCAACGACAACCCCTATGGCCTGGGTGCAAGCATCTGGTCCAACGACCTGGCCGCCGTGCACCGCATGATCCCGCGCATCAAGTCTGGCTCGGTGTGGGTCAACTGCCACAGCGCGCTCGACCCGGCGCTGCCGTTTGGTGGCTACAAGATGTCTGGCGTTGGTCGTGAGATGGGTTCAGCGGCCATCGAGCATTACACGGAGCTGAAATCGGTGTTGATCAAGCTCTGATCTTTTTCCTGTACCGGCTTCTTCGCGGGTAAACCCGCTCCTACACCAGGTATCACATGCCCTGTAGGAGCGGGTTCACTCGCGAAGAGGCCGGCACAGGCAACAAAAAAACAACAATAAAAACCATGGAGCAAACCCATGAGGCACACACTCGCCTGCACATTGGCCCTGCTGTTAACCGCCCCCGCCACCCAAGCCTACGAGCTGTACAACCACGATGGCACCAGCCTCAACGCCAACCTCGAAGCCCTGTTCGGTGTCTTCCACAGCGACGAAAGCTTCAACCAGGCCGGCAACCGCCAACCCGGCAGCACCGCCTGGCAGGAAGGCTACGTAAAATACGGCCTCAGCGGCAGCCAGACCCTGGCCGATAGCGGCACCCTCTACGGCGCCTTCAGCCTGCTCAGTTCCGCCACCTGGGGCGATGGCGACGCCGCCGGCCTGACCTTGGGCGACGAACGCCGCACCGCCACCGAAGACCTGTATTTGGGCTGGCGCTCGGCCAACCTGTTTCCGGCGCTGGGCGAAGATGGCGTCGACATTTCCGGTGGCCGCCAGGTCGTCACCCTGGGTGATGGTTTCCTGATCCAGGGTGACCCGGTCAACCTGGGCAAGGTCGACCTGGGGGGCAACTTCGATCGCGGCGGTGCCTACTACCTGGCCGCGCGCAAGGCCTTCGACCGCACCGCCGTGCTGCGCCTGGGCGGTAACCAGGGCTGGCGCGGTGACCTGATGTGGTTGAAGTCCGACAACCATTACCAAGCCGACACTTCCCTGGCGGTAGCCAACCTGGAGCACGTCGCCGACACCGGTACCGTCGGCCTGAGCTGGATCCGCGGCCTCGACGTGGACCAGCGCTACGCGCAGATCATGGGCCTGGAACACCGCGACGGCATGGACACCGCCAGCCTGCGCGGGCGCGGCAACCTGGGCGTCAAAGACCTGGAGCTGGCCGCCGAGTACGTGACCCAGGACAAGACCGGCGGGCGCGAGAATGCCTGGTACCTGGAGGGCAACTGGACCTTCTCCCAATTGCCCTGGTCACCTACCGCCACCTATCGCTACAGCCGCTTCTCAGAAGGCTTCGACCCGCTGTTCTATGGCCTGAGCCGGGGCTACGGCACCTGGTTCCAGGGTGAAGTGGCAGCCAACTATGCCGGGCCGTTCAACAAGAACAGCCAAGTGCACCATGTAGCGCTGAAGGGCAAGCCACGGGACAACCTGACCGTCGGCGCACTGTATTTCGACTTCGACACGCTGGACACCGACCAGGGCAACCTTGGCGGACGCGAGCTGGACCTGTATGTGGAATGGATGGTCAACGACCACCTGCTGATCAGCCCGGTGGTGGGGTTCTACAAGCCGGAGCGCAGTGCGGCCAATGGCGGTACGCAGCTGGGTGGGCGGGATACCGGGACTTACCTGCAGTTGATTGTCGGGACCTTTTTCTGATTAGAAATCCCGGGCCGCTTTGCGGCCCATCAGCACATCTGCCAAACCAGGCGTTCAAGCGTAATGGCTCGCCGATTTTTTGCTCATACTTTTCATCCTGCAGTACCTGACCGGCACACCGCGAGGAAGCCCCCATATATTGGTTAATACGCTCGTGGTCCGCCTTGTCGCGCCCAGACTTTAATGTCTTCGGGCAATGTAGGCAGCAATTTAACACTCGACAATCAACCGGGTGAATTTATTGATCGAGCCACGAACGAGTGAGCTCTGAGCTTCAGCAGGCAATGCCTCCATAGACCCTGTCAATTTTGCCAGTAGCTTCTTGTCTCTCAAGCTGCACATCATTCATCTCCCATGGATGATTTTCTGAGAGAACCGGAGATTGACATGAGATTTTTTTATCAAGGCGCACATCAACATAGCTGCATCGAGAAAACCACTGCCCGTACAGCTTTTCGCCAGGGCGAGCAACTGCTCGCACTGCAGCAATCAGGTTTGCTGCCGCGTACCTCGTTAATGCCAACAGACGTGGCCAACTCCGTTTTTGAACATGAACGCAGAGCTATCGCCTATTCCCCTTATGGCCATGACGGACTGAAAAACCCCATCTATTTCGGATTCAAAGGAGAATACCGCGATACACTCACGGGAAATTATCTTCTGGGCAACGGCTACAGGCTATACAATCCGGTTATTATGCGATTCCAAAGTCCCGATCATGATGCTCCATTCGATCGGGGTGGAATTAATGCCTATACCTACGTGTTGGGCGACCCCATAAACTTACGAGACCCTTCTGGGCATCAACCCATCGGTATCGGAAAAATAGCCTTTAGCTATAAAGGCTGGGCTGCGAGGTTGGATGATCTTGCAGTTTTCTGGACCTCGGACTTGTCAAGTCCCACCGGGCTCGTCTTGAACATCTACGGGCATGGAGCACCAGGAAAAATTCAGATAAGTCGGGGTAACATGATATCGGGTACCAAGATGCTAGCGGCCCTCAACGATGAGCTGGGCATCGATGCTTCCCAACAACCCATCCATCTAATCTCCTGTTACTCTGCAAACCGTCCTCATGGCGGTGGACTTTCGATGATGGAACAACTCATGAACAAGACTCAATCATCTGTGACGGGATATCAGGGCCCCGTACACGTCCGTGAGGTGTATACCCCTGACCGCTATGCAATCGAAATTGTCGAATCCAACACTTTCAAGCCAGGTTCAGAAAACCATAAGAAATTTCTCTACCATCCGGTGACAATTTCTCCAGGCAATATAGAGGCCTTAGCTCTTCACCCCAGGGATAATTACTCATTAAGCAATAACATCAGACGGCCGTAAGAGTGAACGTGCCACCCCATGACCCAGACCTCAAGTGCGGTGTCCAGTAGAGCTGATTTACCGCTTCGTGATCTCAAACCAAGCCAACCCCTGCTCCCTTAGCCACCGCCGCACCCTCCTCTGCTGTTCACCCGCAAGCCCCGACAACACCGCCTCAACAGGCCGCCCACTGCGTATTTGTCGCACCACAGGCGCCAGTTCCACCCCCTGCAAATGCCACACCCCCAACGGCTGATCCGCTGTCACCACCACCTCGGCCGCATCCACCAGCCCATCACGCAGTACAGGCCGCCGCTCAACCCGCACCGCTTGCCAATCAGGCGCCTCATGCAGGGGTTGCGCATCCGGCCAACCCTGGCGCCGGGCCCAGAACGGTTGCCCCACCCGGCTTTGTTCCTGGGCATAGAAATCCCGGCCAATGCGGGCAAAACGCAAGAACAGCTGCTCGACCCGCTGCTGGTGAAACTGCCGCGCCAGCTCGGCCCGCTCAGGCCTGCGCAGCAACGTATTGATCACCACCGGCGCCTGCAATGCCGAAGAGAGCGACTGAAAAATCCCGTTGCCCGACAGCGGGTCAACGGCCATCGCCGCATCGCCCACCCGGATCCAGTCCTGCCCGACACATTCTCCTGCCAGAATGGCGGTACTGCTGCGTGCATGCACCTGTGCCGGTATCAATGCCTGATCGTCGAACAGTTCGGCGACCAATGCGCTGCGGCCCCGCAACATAACGCAGTACGCTGCCAACCCAGCCTTTCCCGGCAGCCCGGCAGCGTCCTGGGTGACTTGCCAGTAACAGCG
Organism: Pseudomonas sp. BP6; assembly: GCF_017875935.1. Classification (NCBI taxonomy): domain Bacteria; kingdom Pseudomonadati; phylum Pseudomonadota; class Gammaproteobacteria; order Pseudomonadales; family Pseudomonadaceae; genus Pseudomonas; species Pseudomonas sp. BP6. The sequence continues at coordinate 2,047,696 of NZ_JAGINI010000001.1, read as the reverse complement.
GCCATCTTCCAGCCGTGCCATCCACGCCCAGCCATCCTCCAGGCTTTCCACCGCCGACGCAGGCGCACCCGGGCTACCTTGCCAGACATTGAGCAGGCTGACCGTTTCCGGCCCACGCAGGCGGTCTGCGGCCAGGGGTGCCTGGCGGCCTCGGGCCTCGACCAGGAAATCAGCGCTCAGCACCTGCCCATCGTCCAGGCGCACATGATGACCGCCCCCCTGCACGACCTCACGCACCCGCCCCTCGACCACACTCACGCCTGCGCGCTGAAGGTCTTCGCGCAGCGCTTGGTCAAAACGTTGCCGGTCGAGCAAAAACTCCTGGTTCATCTGCAGATGCTGGCCATTCCAGTGCACCTGGCGGGTGGCCGGCATGGCCGCCTGGCTCAAGGCCCCGCCCAGGCCTGCATGACGCAAGCCCTCCAGCACCCGCTGCGAAACGCCTTCTACGGCCGCGAAACGGCGCCACTCCGACACCACCGTCACGGTGTAACCCAGCCGCCGCAAGCCAATGGCCGTGGCGGCACCCGCAGGGCCGGCACCCAGCACCACAATGCGCGGCTCAACCATGGCTGGGCCCCCGACGCTCTGGGCCGATGAACGCCGCGTGATCGCGCAACCAGTCATGGACCTGCTGGCGATCCCTACCCGGCTCGTCACGCAGCAAAGCCGCAATCCTTCCGCTCAAAGCTGCACAGCCCAAGCTCGCACCCGCTCGGCCGCCCGCCCCCACATAACCGCCAAAGTCCGCCTGTCGGGTGCCAAGCCAGGACCACTGGCCGGGCGCACAACGCGCATCACCGGTCAATCGAAATACCCCAGGGTAGCTGGCCGGGTACACCGGCCCACCCTGCGCCGGGCTGGATGCACACAACAGCACGCCAGCTGCCAGCGCCTCGGCACAAGCCTGATGCAGCACGGGCCGGTCCTGCTGCAAGCCCAGGCTGAGATTGACCAGCGTGGCCCCCGATTCCACCAGCCACAGCAATGCGGCAGCCACCTGCAACGCACTGGTGCTGGCCTGGGCACTGAACACCTGGGCCACCAGCACCGACACCGGACCGGCCTCGTGTTGCAAGCTGGCGAGCACTGCACTGCCGTGCCCAAGCGGGTCGGGGAGCATTTCACCTTCGCGCAACTGGCCGTCTTCCAGCCAGAAACGGCGGGCGTCCAGCAAGCCGTTGGCCTGCTCCGGCGAGCAGCCGCTGTCGATGATACCAACGCGCACGTCAGTGCCCATGATTGATCACCTCCTGCGCCAGTACCTGCAACTGGCCGTCATGCAGTTGCAGGTGCAGGTCGGCATCGGCCAAGGTCGAAGCCCGGTGGCTGATCAGGATGCGCGTGCGGCCGGAGAACAGTTGGTCGATGGCCGCGATCACTTCACGTTCGGTGGCTTCGTCCACCGCCGAAGTGGCCTCGTCCAGCACCAGAATCGCCGGGGCCTGCAACACTGCACGAGCAATGGCGATGCGTTGTTTCTGCCCCCCGGACAACTGCTGGCCGCGCTCGCCCAGCAAGCCATCCAGGCCCAACGGCAGGCTGTCGACCAGGCTGTCCAGCCGCGCCAGGCGCACCACCCGTTCCAGTTCATCACGGCTGACCTCGGGCACGCCATAAGCCAGGTTCTGCGCCAGGGTGCCACGGAACAGCACGATGTCCTGGCTGACCACGGCGATTCGCCTGCGCAGTGCAGCCAGATCAAGGTCGCGCAGATCGACGCCGTCCAGCAGGATGCGCCCGGCGTCCGGGTCGTAAAAGCGCTGCAGCAGGTCGATCAGGGTTGACTTGCCCACCCCGGAGGCACCGCTGATGGCGACTTTCAGGCCACCCGGGATGCTCACCCGCACGTTGTTCAGTACCGCACCCTGACGCCCCTCATGGGCAAAGCTCAGCGCCTCCAGGCGCAACTCGCCGGGGCCATCGGGGATGGGCTGCGGGTTGGCGGTCTGATGCACCGCTACCGCTTCCTGCTTCAGTTCCATCACCCTTCCCAGGCTGACAGCCATGCGCTGCACCGCCACGTACAAGCCCAACAGGCTCTGCACCGGCCCAACCGCCATGCCCATGTAAGTAGAAAAAGCGATCAACGCGCCCAGTTGCCAGGTGCCCTGGATCACCCACCAGCCACCGACCAGGAACGCACAGGCGCGGCACCACGAGGTGAGCGTGCCGGGGATGGCCTGGGTGAAGAATTCGGTCACCTGCACCTTCAGCAACTGGCGCATGTAACCTTGCCCAAGCTGGTCCAGGCGCCCTGCTTCCCGGCCTTGCTGGCCGGCCGCCTGAATGAACTTCATCGCCGGCAGGGTCTCGACCAGGAAAGACGACACATCCGCCGAGCGCTCACGCAAGTTGCGCACTTCGCGCTCCACCTTGCGCCGCATCCAGCGCAGCCACAGCACTTCGATCGGCACCAGCAGCGCCAGCAACAGCGACAACTGCCACGACAGCATCAGCATCAACGTCACCGCGCCCACCAGGCCGATCACCGCCGACACCGCCGAGAACAGCGAGTCCACGGCAAAGCGCTGGATCTCTGCCACATCGCCATCCAGCCGCGAAAGAATGTCGCCGATACGCCGCCGCCCGTAAAAGGTCGGCGACAACTGCTGCAGATGGCGGTAAAGATCGTCGCGCAAGGCGAACAGGATGCGCCCCGACAAGCGCGTATGCAGGTAGCGGTTGACGCCGGACAGCACCGTGCCCAGCAGGCCCGCGCCGATCATGATTGCCGCCATGTGCCAAAGCGTCTGGTAATCCTTGGCCAGCAGCCCTTCATCGATCAGGGTCTTGACCAGCCAGGGCTGCGCCAGCGCCAGCAGCGATGCACCCAGCGACAAGCTGAGCAACAGGCCGATGGCACGCCGATGGGGGCGCACGAAACCATACAGCCAGGCCAACGCCTGGCGCATGAGTACAGGGTCGCTGGAATCCACCAGCCTTGCGAACAGGCCGCCCACGTCAGCCGCGCAACTGCTTGAGCTTGCGGTACAGCGTCGCCCGGCTGATACCCAGTGCCGCGGCGGCGGCCGAGACGTTGCCCTGGTGGCGCGCCAGGGCACCGCGAATCTGTTCCAGTTCACTGTCCTTGAGGCTGCCGGAGGGCGCTGTGCTGCTGGCCAGTTCGTCCAGCAGGCAGTCGGTAAGGTGATCGAGGGTCAGCACCTGCTCGCCATCCTCGCGCATGGCCAGCGCGGTGCGCACCACCATTTCCAGCTGACGGATGTTGCCAGGCCAGTCGAAGCCTTCGAGCAACGCGGTCAACGCCGGGTCGAGGGTTACACCACGCGCATCGGCCTTGTCCAGCAGGCCCTGGATGATCGCCGCCAGGTCCTCACGTTCACGCAGGGCCGGCAGGCGCAGCGACACGCCGTTGACCCGGTAGAACAGGTCTTCACGGAAGTGTTGTTCCTGGACCAGGCGCTTGAGGTCGCGGTGGGTGGCGCAGATCAGCGCCACGTCGATGTCCTGCTCGTCACCCGCCCCCAAGGGTGCTACGCGGCGCTCCTGCAGTACCCGCAGCAGGCGTGCTTGCAGGGCGAGCGGCATGTCGCCGATTTCGTCGAGGAACAGCGTGCCACCATGGGCCTGCATCAGCCGCCCGACCATGCCACCGCGCCGCGAACCGGTGAAGGCGCCCTCACGGTAGCCGAACAGCTCGGACTCGATCAGCCCTTCGGGAATGGCCGCGCAGTTGACCGCCACGAACGGTTTGTCGGCACGCGGGCTGGCCTGGTGCAAGGCCCGAGCGACCACTTCCTTGCCGGTACCGGTTTCGCCCAGCAGCAGCACTGGCAAACCGTTGCCCAGCCCCTGGCGAGCCATGCGCAGGTTGCGCGCCAGGCGTTGATCACCACCGGCCAGAGCATCGAGTGCAGGCGACTGTTTGCTCAAGGCCGGCTTGCTGGATGGTGTGCTGGGGGTTACCCGGCCATGGCGCGGCAGCTGTAGGGCACGGAAATAGAACTCGCCTTTGGCCGTCTGCACGCTGCTGACCCCGCCCTGCCACAGGCGAGCGATAAAGGCCGGGGAACGTTCGCCCAGCAGGTCGGTGCTGCGCCGCCCAATCAGTTCGTGACGCGGCACCTGCAACAGCTGGCAGGCACTGTCGTTGGCAGCCAGCACTTCGCCGTCCAGGCTCAGGGCCAACAGGCCGTGCCAGGCACTGTTGAGGTACTGCGGGCGGCTGTGGAAGGCCAGCACCAGGTGCTCCGGATGGCACAGGCCAAACAGGCGGCTTTCAATGTTGCCGGCCGCCAGCATCAGGGTCGACAGGCTGTCCTGCGGTTGCGCCATCACCCCTTCGCGGGTGATGTCGAGCACGCCGATCACCTCGCCGCGCGGGTCGCGCAATGGCACGGAAGTACAGGAGAACGGGCTCAGGCGGTCAAGGTAATGTTCGCCGCAGTTGATCAGCGTCGGCCGGCCTTCGACCACGGCCGTGCCGATGGCGTTGGTGCCACGCAGCGATTCGCTCCAGCAACTGCCAGGGTGCAGATCGCGCAGGCCCTCGCGCTGCAGCACGTGCTTCTGGCCTTCGATGGCCAGCACGTTGGCCTGGGCGTCGCCGAGGATGACGATGCCAGCCTTGCCCTGGCGCGCGACCAGATAGTCGAGTTCAGGGGCGACGGCATCGATCAGCAGGCGGTTGCGCTCCAGCAGCAGGCGCAGGTCATGGCCCTGTTCCAGGCCCAGGCCGACCTGTTCGCCCTGCAGACAGTCCAGGCCGTGGCCCAGGCTGCGGCGCCAGGAGGCGTCGATCTCGTCGCGCAGCATCCCTAGCGGTAGTTCGCCTTCGCTGGCCAGCTTCAGGCGGGCCTCGCGGGATTCGTGCAGCGGGTCGTGGGCGTTTGTTATTAGTTGTCGCGCCATTTTCTACTCCGGCTGTGCCCCGCAATGTGACGGGGTACGGGCTTGGGAATTTTCCGCAGTGTGCGGGAGAAATGGCTGGGCGTCATCTGGTAGTGGATGGATTGGGGTGTAGCTGGCCAGGTTACTTGAAGCTGGCGCAATCCCTGTGGAAGCTGGCTTGCCGGCGATCACCGGCGTTGCCGGTGCGATCCACCGCGTCGCCTGCTTCGCGGGCTTGCCCGCTCCCACAGGGTTCGCACCAAGCCTGAGGACTGCGCTGTACCTGTGGGAGCGGGCGAGCCCGCGAAGAGGCCCTCGAGGTCAATCAGGGATATCGATCGCTATCACCAATACCCAAGCCCCGTCAGGCACTCGACGCCGCCTTCCGCCCAGCCAGCTGCTGCCTCTCAACCCCATCCAGCAACGCCTCCACCACCGCCTTGGCCGAATCCAACCCATGGTCATTGCTCAACAGCAGATCACGGCAGGTGCCCTTGGCCAGTTCCAGCGCCTTGAGGTTGGTCGCAAACGCCCCTTTCAGCAGCGTGGACAGGTGCACCAGCGCATCTTCGTAATCCACGCCCGAACGAACCGCGAACAACGGTGGATGGCTGCATTCGCAGGTGGAAAAACTGGAGGCCGCCGTGGTGGCGCGTACAGGAGGATCAGGTAAGCCTTTTGTCATTGTGTCGCTCCTTGATTCACTGGAGTCGCCACACAACGTGACCAAACGAATGGGTGGCGACTGTACGCGGGTTGGTCAACCGGGAATCAAGGAAACCGGCGCGCACGGAGGCGCCCCACGCACAGCCGCCATAAAACGAAACAGCCGGGCACAAAAAAGCGCCAACTGTATCGCAGAGCGGGCGCTTGTGCGCCTTGATGATTGCGGGTGACCAAACCCGACTGCTGGATTGACAGCAGCGGGCAAAGACTACCGAGGTCAGGGAAGGGTTTCAAGCTGAGGGCATGCGCAGTAACACTTCTGTTGCCTGATCGCACTCCTGGCCGGCTGCTGCGGCCGATGTGGGAGCCTTGTGTCGCGATAGGGCTGCGATGGCGCACTCCTTTCAAGGTGATCGGTGAGGCCTGGACGAAAACGCCGGAGCGATTCCCTATCAATCCGCACCATCTCATTCGGGGACCGTCCCCCCTCGCGGGCCATACTTACCAGATCCTCTTTGAGCGCCGGAGGCGATATTAGGTAAAACTGTGAGAGCCACTGGCATGGATTAACCCGCCCCCACACCCCAACAGTATATGTCAACTGTTAAAAATAACGATTGCGGCCCGTTATTCACTAATCTATATATACCTACAATATTAAATAAACCAGGGGCAATGATCGATGCTACGCTATACCCCCTATGGTTGGCACATGGCGGCTAACCACTCAACCCTCGCATTCAACGATCAGCCGCTCGATAAAATATCCGATGGATATTTACTTGGGAATGGTCGGCGCGGATACAAGCCGTGCTTGATGCGCTTTTGTTCGCCGGACAATTTAAGTCCATTTCAATCAGGCGGCATCAACAGCTACGCCTACTGCCAAGGAGACCCGATCAACTTTGTTGATCCAAGTGGCCATTCCAGCGTTCTGCCACTACAAATTCTGGCCGCGCAAAAATTACCGCCTTCGTCAAGGCTAGGAAATTTAAGAGCATCCAACCTGCGGTCATCCCAATTAATGTATGATGATTACATAAAAATATTAAACAAAAAAAAGCCAAACCTCTACACCATGGAGAGTCTCGAAATATTCAAGGGACCACACACAGAAGTCATGATCAAAGCGTCGGCACGTGATGCTTACTTTTCGGTTAGAAGCAAAGATTTCAGCCGTCTGGTAATAAAGAAGCACCGAGACCGCTTAATATTAGCAGGTATCGACGAAGTTACACTAGAGCAACGAGACCAAGCTAGAGATGCGATATATCTTGGCAAGCCCCCGACAGACCCTGAAATCATACCACTATACCGTGGATTGCTTGAGATCAGTAACCTATATGCCCCCCCTACAGTGGGTTCCACTACTCTACTCAGCAGGCCAAGTGCGCTTCACGGGCGCAACTATCAGGAGCAGGTAAAAATACTAAGAAACAGAACGCACTCATCCCATTTCAACTTCTCACTAACTCAATGAAAGCCGATCGCCTAGCCGGTAGCTTGTACTATTGCCTGCATCGAACAAGCCAAAGTCTCGAAATGCTTTAGGGAAACTCCAATCAAGTTGCCCGAAACCTGAAATTCGCAATGTTTTCAAGCAAATTCAGCACAGGTCAGGCGGCCTGTGCTGAATTGATCAGAGCTTCCCTAACAGTCAATCACGGCTGCAGATTCTGGCTCAAGAACTTGTCCACCGTGGCCTTGCCATCAGCTGGATCCCCCGCCACCTGCCACAGCCGCCGCTCGATCCCCTGCGCCAGCAAGTGCCCCACCGCCGCTTCGATCGCCGACAGCACGCACAGCTGCGCCGGTTCATTGGTGGTATACCCCACCTCGGCTTCCAGCAGCTTCTTGAACTCGATGAACTTGAACACCCCGGCACTGCGCCCTACCGAATAGATGGTCTTGCTGGTCATCACGTTGGCCAGCACCTGCCCGGTGCGCACGTCCACGGCGCGCAGGTTGACGGTGACCTGGTCCACCCGGTACTCGCGGGAGATGTCGATCCCCAGGTAGCGGGCACCTTCGCCACCGCTGCGCACGTTGGTGTCGTAGGCGATGATGCCGCCTTCGAGCATCAGGTTGGCGGCCTGCAACGGTGGCAGCTCGCCCATGATGTTTTCCGCCACATCCGGCTTTTTCTGCGATGCACGGATGATCTTGCGCTCGGTCAGCAGGTTCTGCAGCCCTTCACGCTCCAGCACCACGAACCAGCCGCTGGCACTCAGGGCATCCATCAACATGCTGGCCGCGCCCTGGGTGACGCTGGTGGAGAACGAGCTGGCCGGGTTGGGCTTGTACTGCCCGGTCTGGTCGCGGAAGCCGTACACCACGGCCATCAGCCGGCCTTTGGGGCGTGGCATGTTGATCAGGTCGTAGTAGGTCGAGGCCCTTGGGGTCAGGGTCGGGGTTTCCGAGTCCTGTTCAGCGGGCATCGGTTCGCGCAGGCCACAACCTTGCAGGCCCAGGGCGGTGAGGATCAGCAGCGTGCTCAGCAGACGTTTCATGGTGTTCTCTCCCCAACATAAAAGCCCTTCCCTCTCAGGGGTTCAGGCCGCTGACCTCAATGATCGAAATTTCTCCTGTGGCACGATCGGTGACCTTGATGCTCAAGGCCCCGGAATCGTCGATGACGTCAATGAGAAACGCATCGGTCGCCATGCTGCCGGTGTTGCCGTTGCTGATGTTGTCCAGCAACTGCGACAACATCCGCGACTCCAGCTGGTTGCTGAAGCGCTCAAGGGCTGTGGTGCCGGTAAAGGCCGAGGCACGGTCCTTGAGGTCCGGGTCGTCGTAGTCGTTCTGCGCCTGGGCGTTGTTCAACAGCCAAGTGCCGTTCAACGGGTTACCGCCAAAGGCCGGGTTGACCGGGGTGTACACCAGCTCGGTGGCCTGGGCAGCACAGGCGCTGGCCAGCAGGCAGGCGGCAATGCAACGTGGAATGCGGTGGTTCATAGCTCGTCCCTCTCCAAGTCGGTGGTGTCCTGTAGCAGGCGCTGCAGCTTGCGTTGAATGATCTGCTGCTTGACCAGGTCGGCGGCGGCGACGGCCTCGTCTTTGAGCTCGGTGGTGTTCGGTGGCAGGAACCGGCGATACACCACTTCACGCTCGAACTCCACCGTCACCAGGCTGCCCCAGCGGGCATCGGGGCGTTCGCGTACCACCAGGTTGAAGTCCAGACGGCTGGTGGCGCGCAGGCGGTCGGCGAAGTAGTAGTAGAACTCGTGGCCGATGTGCGAGATGGTGTTATCGACGATAAAACCCTGCATCTCGTCTTCGGCACCCGCCTTGGCGCAGGTGGCCACCCCTGCCATCAGCAGCAGGCTCAGGCACAGCGCAGCCAGGCGCTTCATGGCGTGTCTCCCGGGCCCGCATTCGTCTGCACACCGCGTGCACTTTCGGTAAAGGCCTGCTCGGCGACGAACTGCCAGTCGCTGTAGTGTTCCAGCCCCTCGAAACCGCTCCATTCGGCGCTGAAGCCACTGCGCTTGAAAGGGGTAGCGTCCGAGCGGCTGTAGACGCCAGTGATACGGCCGTCGATCGAGCGCAGCAGGCCCCACTCGTCGCTGTTGCTGATCGGGTCAGGGTAGAGCCTGCGGATGTGCCGTTTGGCCTGCGGGAAGCGGTTGTCCTGCAGCAAGTCGGCCAGATCCTGGGGGTACTGGGCCAGCCCTGGCGAGGCGCGGTAGTAGCTGCGCAAGGCCTGGGCATACTGGCCGCCGACCCACAGCAACTGGCGTTCGCGGTCGCGCTGGGCGGCGCTCGCCCAGATCGTGCCGGTGGCGGCCAGGGCCACGCTGCTGACCGCAATCAGCAGCAGCACACCGAGGTAGGTGAAGCCGTCATTGGCCTTACCATTCAGCGAAGAGGCTGCCATCACGCGCCCTCCCTGTGGCACCGCTCTTGATATCGGCCACACCGCCGGCCACGCCCTCGGGCGGTGGCACCAACTGCCAGGCATCGCTGCGCTCGGTGATCGGGTCGACCGGCGTGTTGCGCAGGTAACGTTGTTCCACCAGTTGTTCCAGTGAATCGGGGTAGTGGCCGGTATCACCGTAGTAGTGGTCCAGCGCCTCGCGCAGCACTGCCAGGCTTTGACGCAGGGTGGCCTCGCGCGAGCTTTCCAGGCTGTTGAAGTAGCGCGGCATGGCGATGGTCATCAGCGTGGCGATGATCGCCATCACCACCAGCAGTTCGATCAGGGTGAAGCCTTTGCTGCGTTTCATGGCTGTCACCATTGGCCGTAAGGGATGTTGTTCAGGCCTTTGCCGCGGGCCCTGGAATACACGTCGAACACGTCTTCGCCTTCGCGCGGGTTGTCTGGGCTGCTGTCGTAGGCGCGCAGGCCCCAGCCGCCTTCGTCTTCATCCTTTGCCGCCACCAGCGGGTCGTGCGGGATGCGCCGCAGGAAGTAGAACTTGGCGCCCTTGGCACTGCGCACATCACGCACGCCCTCTACCAGCACCTGCAGGTTCGGCGGATAGCCGCTGGCATCCAGGCGTTTCTCGATGTAGCCGGCGTCAAAGGCACGCTTGTAGGCATCGATGGCGTCGCGAATCTGGTACAGCGCCTCGCGCAGTTGCTGCTCCTTGCCGCGGCGTACCACGGTTTCGGTCAGCGGCGCGGCCATGCTGGCGAGCAGCCCGAGCAGTGCCAGGGTCAGCACCACCTCGATCAGGCTGAAGCCGTGCATGCGGCGCCGGGTGTTCATGGCCGTGGGCTCACGTTGGTCGGGACGACCGCCATCTGGCTGTCCACGACCGGTGCATCAGTGGCCGGCGCGTTACCGGGCATGTCCATCGGCGGCAGTGGCGCCATCTGGCGCACCTGCATGGCCGACTCGGTGCCCGTGGAGAACTCCATGTCCGACGGGCTCTGGTACGGCAGGTTGCGCACGATGCGCGGGGTGATCGCCAGCACCAGCTCACTCTTGCTCATGTCGTCCTTGTTGCTGCCGAACAGCCGGCCCAGGCCCGGGATGTCGCCAAGGCCGGGGATCTTGTTGCCGCTGGCGTTGTGGTCGTTGCGCACCAGGCCGGCCAGCACCTGGGTTTCGCCATCATGCAGGCGCAGGCTGGTCTGCGCGTTGCGGGTGTCGACCTGAACCGGAATGGTGCCCTGGCGCGTGGCTTCCAGCGGCGTGGCATTACTCACCTCAAGCGCCACCTTGATCGCCACTTCGTTGTTCAGGTGCACGGTGGGCTGCACTTCAAGCTTCAGACCGACGTCCAGATAGGTGACGCTCTCGGTAATGACCGGGCCTTGGGTTGACGGCACCGAGGTGGCGCTGATGATCGGTACCCGCTGGCCGATGTGGATGCGCGCCTGTTCGCGGTTGCTGACGCGGATCACCGGGCTGGCCAGGGTGTTGATGTCTTTGTCCTGGGCGTTGATCTTGGCCTGCGGCGACGGCGAAATGCTGATGCGGCCGGAGTCGATGCCCCTCAGTTGGTCAAGCACACTGACCGGTTTGCCGTCGTTGCTCAGCACGCCGAAGGTGTTGGGCCATTGCAGGCCGAGGTCAAGGATGCGCGAGGTGGCGACTTCCATCACTTCCACCTCCAGCACCACCTCGGGGTTGGACTGGTCCTGCGATTGCAGCAGCTTCTCGGCCATGCGCACGGCGTCCGGGGTGTCACGCATGGTCAGGGTGTTGAGGCGCTCGTCAACGAACACGTCGCGGGTCTTGAGCATGGTCTTGACCATGTTCAGCGCGGTGTTGGCATCGATGCTGGTCAGGTAGAAGGTGCGCATGACCAGTTCCTGGTAGTCCTTGGTCTTCTGCGGCGAGTCGGGGTAGACCATCACGGTGTTGTCGTTGACGATCTTCTGGCGCAGCTGGTTTTGTTCCAGCAGCAGCGCTATCGCGTCCTCGATGCGCACCTCGCGCACGAAGATGGTGGCCTTCATGTCCGGGCGCAGGTCCTTGTCGAAGATGAAGTTGATGCCGGCCACCTGCGACAGCACTTCGAAGATGGTCTTCAGGTTGGCATCGCGAAACTCCAGGGTGACCGGCCGCTCGAGCTTGCTGCGCAATTGCGGGTACGGCTGTGCAGTGCGTGCCTGCACGTTTTCGATTTCGCTGCGCAGGGTCATGCCCTTCTGGTTCTGCGGGTCCAGACGCAAGACTTCGCGCATGTAGCGTTCGGCACCGAACAGGTCGCCCTGGCGCAGTGCCGCCTGGCCAAGCGCGACGCGTTCGTCCAGGGTGCGGATCAGCTCCAGTTGGCGAATGCCTTCCTGGGCACGGCGGTTGTTCGGCTCCAGGGTGAGCACCCGGCCATAGCCCATGCGGGCGTTGGCGAAGTCGTGGCGGACACGGTCGCTGTCGGCCTGGGTAATCAGGGCCTCGACAGCCGCCTGGCGGCTGTGGGCCAGGGCGATGTTCAGCTCTGTGTCACGCGGGTCGTCGCGCAACGCCTCTTCCAGGCGGGCGATGCCGGCTTCGTACTGGCCCTCCTTCATCAATTGATCGCTGTCCTTGCGTACCGCGCTGGAGCCGCAACCGGCAATGGCCACGCACAGCGCAACGAGCAGAAACGGAGCAGGCTTGCACAGCTTTGACGACTTCATGGTGCGCTCCCGACAGACAAGGTCTGCGACTGGTGCAAAGGCAGGTAGACCAGGTTCAGCTCGCTGGCCGATACCCGATCGAGGCGATAGGTGTCTTCGATCACGTCGCCTTGGCGCACGACGTAGAGTTTTTCGCCGCTCTGCAGGAAGACCTGCAGGTCGTCGCGGTCACCCATGCGGCCGATGAATTCAAATGGCAAGGCTGGGGCGGTCGGAGCGGGTGCCAGTACTGGCGCGGCGACCACGGGCTGTTCGATGACCGTGGCCAGGGCTTTGGGTTGGGTCCATTGCTGGGTTGGGAACAGGTCGCGGGAGGCCTGCTCCGGCCCTTTCGCGGGCAAGCCCGCCCCTACGATGGGCGCAGCGCTTTCTGTTGCAGGAGCGGGTGTACCCGCGAAGGCCGCGACGCCATCGTCCTGGCCAAACCAATGGTCCGGCGCCCAGGCCAGTGCCGCGCTAACGCCGAGGAAGCCGGCCCAGATGACTGCACGTTGTGTGTTCATCACGACCTCGACAGGTAAAGGGTCATGCGCAGGCGGGCATTGAGCTCGCTGTCGCCGATGCGTTTGCGTTGCAGCTCAAGGTCTTCCAGCACCAGGGTCGGCAGTTGCTTGAGCAGGCCTTTGATAAAGCCGCGAATCTGCGGGTAGCTGCCGCGCACAGGCAGCACGATCTGGTAGCGGGCCAGCTCGGTCTTGGGGTCGATGCCCAACGCGTATTCACCACGGGCCAAGCTGATGCGCTCGGCGCTGGCCAGGCGGTACAGACGCTCGATCAGTTCGCTGGCCTGGGGCTGCCCGGGCAGTTGCTGTCGCAGGCTGTCGAGGGCCTGCTGCTCGGGCTGGGTCGCAATCTTCAGCTCACCCCGCTTGACACGCCCTACCTGTACGCTGGCCTGCGCTTCGGTGGCGCGTAGTTCGCGTACGCTTTGCCATTGCGGCAGCACGCCGGCACACCCCACGCCAATGGCGAGCAGGCCTACGGCTACGGCAGCCAGGCCTACCGGGCCGACAATGCGCAGGCGCTCCTGGAGGATCAGGCTGCTGAACGATTCAAGGGCGCGCATGGCCGGTCTCCCAGGTGGCGGTGAGGGTGAAGCGCACCGGGTGCTCGGGCCGCGCAGCGAGCACCTCGTGGTTGAGCAGCGACACGTCGCTGAGCTCGTGGCTGGCTTCCAGCCGCTGGTGGTACTGCAGCATCGCCTCGAGGTTGCGCGCCTCGGCAGTGATGCGCACCTGGCCCTTGCGTGCATCCGGCGTCAGACCGAGCAGCGCGACGTCGTCCTGCGGCATGGCTTCAAGCATGGCGAACAGCTGCTGCCAGGGGCGTTGCAGTTGCTGCGACACACTGCGCATTTGTGCCAGGCGCTCAGCCTGCTCCCGGCTGGCGGCGCTGTTCCTGGGTTCGGTGCTGGCCGGGCGGCGGCCCAGTTGCAGTTCCAGGCTATGGACGCTGGCTTCCAGCGCCACTTGCTCGGTCTGCAAGCGTTGCTGCAGCAGCACCAGGCCGGCGACCATGGCGCTGGCAAGGACGAGCAGCGACCAAACCAGCGGGCCGCTGCGTCGTGGCTGAAATTCCAGGTCGAGGCGGCGCATGTCAGGCCACCGCCCGCCACATGGCGCACAGCGGGTCGGCTTCGCCGGCCGGCTGGCACAGTTGCACGGCCGCCAGTTGCGGCACGTCGCAGCGGCCCGGAGCATGCAGGTACACCCGTGGCAGGTGCTCGCCGTACAGCTCACAGGTACGCTCGATCAATGCTTGCAAGGCCTGGTCGCTGTCAGCGCAGCCTTGTGCCAGCACTTGCTGCCAGGCACCGCCGGCGGCCAGCAGCAATACACTGCGGCGCGGCTCGGCCAGCACGAACAGGAAGTCACCCTGCTCCAGCTGTGACCAGCAGCGGTTGTAGGCAGCCATCAGGTATGGTTGCACCGAGCGCAGGCTCAGGCGGCTTTCCTGGCCCAGTGCCTGCAGCCGCTGCAGCAAGGCTTCGGGCAGCGCCGTGGCGATGCGGGCGGCACCGGCAGGCTCCGGTGACAGCACGATGCGCCAGTCGTCCAACGGCTGCCCGTAGAGGTTTTCGAAGCAAGCGCGGGCATAGGCGTCCAGCTCGCGAGGGTGGCCGATGGCGTCACTCCAGGGCACCAGGCAGAAACGGCTGTAGCGGGCGGACAGCAGCACCCGCAACTGCGCACCCCGCACCGCATGCTCGGCCAGCAGCGCGGCCAGCCCATCGACGGCAGCATCCCAGGCCGGTTGGGTGGCGTCGCTGCTGAACGCGCGGCTGCCCAGCCATTGGTGGTGGTTCTTGTGCCAGCGACCCAGGCCGACACCCTCGGCGCCCAATACGGCGCAGTAACGGTCAGATGAATGTGACACGGTTGATCTCCTCAAGGGTGGTGCGGCCATCGCGGACCAGGTCCAGGGCCGAGGCCCGCAGCAGGCGCAGGCCGCGCTGACAGGCAAGCGTCTTGATCTGCGCCAGCGGGCGGCGCTCCACGATCATTTGCCGCAGGTCATCATCCAGGTGCAGCAGTTCGGCAATCGCACTGCGGCCGCGGTAACCACTGCCACGGCAATGGCCGCAGCCCTTGACGCGGACGAACGTCCAGCCGGCCACCCCCTCGCGGGTCAGGCCTGAGCCATACAGGGTGTCGTCATCGTGTTCACAGGGCGTGGCGCAGTGCGGGCAGGCCAGGCGAATCAGGCGCTGGGCCAGCACCGCGTTGAGCGCGGAAACGAAGCTGTAGGGGTCGACCTGCATCTGGCTGAAGCGGCCAATCACGTCGAACACGTTGTTGGCGTGGATGGTGGTGAACACCAGGTGGCCAGTGAGCGCAGATTGCACGGCAATCTGGGCGGTGTCAGGGTCACGGATTTCGCCGACCAGGATCTTGTCCGGGTCGTGACGCAGGATCGAGCGCAGGCCGCGGGCGAAGGTCAGGCCCTTCTTCTCGTTGACCGGGATCTGCAGGACGCCGGGCAGTTGATACTCGACCGGGTCCTCGATGGTGATGATCTTGTCCATGCCATGGTTGATCTCGCTGATCATGGCGTACAGGGTGGTGGTCTTGCCGCTGCCTGTAGGGCCGGTGACCAGGATCATGCCGTAGGGTTCTGCCGCCAACCGACGCAGGGCGCGCAAGGTCTCGTCGGCAAAGCCCAAGGCTTGCAGTTGCACGCCACTGACCCGGTCGGACAAGTCCTGCTTGTCGAGCACCCGCAGCACGGCATCTTCACCGAAGATGCTAGGCATGATCGACACCCGGAAGTCGATTTGACGGTCGCCCACGGCCACCTTGAAGCGGCCGTCCTGGGGCACGCGTTTTTCGCCGATGTCCAGCTCGGCCATGACCTTGATGCGTGAGATCACCTGGTCGGCGAAGGCGCTGCCACTGGCCTTGCCTGCACCGTTGAGCACGCCGTCGATGCGGTACTTGATGGTCAGGCCCTGGCCGGTCATGCCCAGGTGGATGTCGCTGGCGTGCAGCTTGAGGGCGTCGTACAGGGTGGAGTTGACCAGCTTGACCACGCGGCTCTGATCTTCGCTGATACTGGCCAGCGACAGGCGTTGCAGCGGGTCGCTTTCGCTGCTGGCTTCAGCGTCGTGGTCAAGGGCATCGACAGCGTGGAAGCTTTCTTCATGACGGGCCAGGAAGGTGGCCAGGTCGGCGGCGTGGGCCAGGTAAAGCGGCGCGCCTTGCAGTACGTCGTCGATCCAGGCCAGGCGAGCGGGATCGAAGGGGTCGGCGAACACGCCCAGCAACTGGCCGCCCTCTTCGATCAGCACACATTCGCGCTTGAGGCACTGGGCCAAGGCCACCTTGTCGAAGCGTGGGGTGCTGGCCAGCAGGCTGTGGCTGTCGAGTACCGGGTAATGCAGGGTCAGGCCAAGGCGCCGGGTGAAGGTGTCGGGGGTGTCGCAGGCCAGGCGTTCCAGGCAGTCGAGCAGGCGCTCGTCAGTGGCTTGCAGACGGGCCTGGGCCAGCAGTTCGCGGGGGTAGGCGGAAATTTTTGCTGGGTTCTTCGCGGGCATGCCCGCTCCCACAGGTACATCACAGGTCTGTGGGCTGCATACATCCTGTGGGAGCGGGCATGCCCGCGAAGACATCGGTGCAGGCTTTGCAGATTCCGGGGTTGCATCGAATGCTTCTGGCATGGCCTGCGACTCCGCTCAGGGGCGCGTCGCAGGCTGGCTCGGCCAGGGGTGCGGGCGCCGCTATTCCCCTGTGAGCAGTTGATCGTCGTCGGGCTCCGGTGGCTTGGCGCCATTACGGCGGCGGTCGGCCAGCACCCAGCTTCCATCGTACAACTGCAGGGGGAACGATTCGTTCCTGTTCTGGCGTCGTTCGACGAACCCTTCGGCCGGATTGTCCGTAGCCCTGCGCCGGCGCTCGATGCCCAGTAGGTCGAAGATCGCACGCGCCAGCTCCACCAGTGGGAACGGCTTGAACAGGACGTGACTCACACCGAGTTCGGCGGCCCGCTCACGCACCTCGACGGTGGGGTGGGCGGTGATCAGCACGAAGTGGCATTGCCTGTTCTTGCGTACAGCCTCCAGCACCTGAAAACCTTCCATGTCGGGCAGGCGGTAATCCAGCACAACTACTTGCGGTGCCAGGCTTTCAGCCTGTTCGATACCACTGGCACCGTCGTGGGCAACATGAACTTCCAGGCCTTGCGCCTGCAGATACGCTTGCAGGTTCTGCGCAAGAGTCTGTTCGTCATCGACTACCAATACTCTGTTCACCAAGGTCGACTCCCAAATACTGCCCGGTTCCCCGGTCTGCGAAGTACGCCCTTGTAAAGACTTGAGCAGGCTTCGTGCCAGGCGTGAATAGTCATGTTGCACCACTGTAAGCAACTGATTTTACTAGGGTGCCGGCCAGTAACCGGCATACGCTGAGCAGGCGCACCGCACCCGTTCCCCACAAGCGGGGAAAATGATGGCATATTGCCAAACCTTAATTCCCCAGCATTGGGGCAAGCGCCATCAACGGGCTCAGTCGGCGATTTCCACTTTAGCGGACTCGCGCAAACGTTGGCGCACGGATTGGCGCGCCTGCGCCTCCCGCTGACCGATGAGCGTTGCCCTGGCCAAGGCCAGGCCTTGCTCGCGTATGACCGATGGATTATCACTTTGGTTCTGCGCTCCTTGCAGTCTCTCCTGATTGGCATCATAAAATGCCTCCACTTCGCCCTGGCTCGGCGCGTCGACTGCGCTGAGCAGGGCGTACACTTGCTGTGCCGCCATCTCATGCCGGGTGTATTCAGTGTACTGCGCCCTGTCGAAGCCCGCCTCTGCCAGCCGCCTTTCGAATAGCGCCGGGCTGCCAAATGCCGCTTCGATCTCGCCAACCTGCGCCGACACTTGTTCATCGCTGACAGCAATGCCTTGGCGTTGCGCTTCCTGCCACAACAGCTCCTTGTCGATCAGCTCGTCCAACACTTGGTCGCGCAGGCGTTTGTACAGGCCTGGGTTGCGGATGCTGGTCACCGCCCGCCCCTGGGCGTCCAGATACTCGCTGAAGTAGCGTTCCAGTCGCATCAACCCGATCTCGACACCATTGACCCGCGCCGCCGGCACATCGGCCCAGCTCGCCCTGGCCAGCACCAGCAACAGGCACAACCACAGGATACGCATGACAACCTCCGCTCAAGGGCTGACCGGCACTGGCCGGTAGGGGCTGACCGAAGTAAAGCGCGGCCCGGGCAGGGCCACCGCCACCACATGGGCACCTGCCATGCCTTGGCGGCGACCAGGGCCAAAGCCCAGTGCCGGGGTCAGGCCGGTGGGCACATCGTGCAGGCCTTCGAGCGCAGCGATCAGTTGCTCGCGGCTGGCATCACGACCAATCTGCTTCAGCGCTTCGCTCAGCAGGCGCAACGCGCACAGCGTATTGACCTGCAACGACGCCTGGCGCGGGTCCAGGCCCTGGCGCTGCTGCATCCCGGCGAGCGCAGCCAGGCCTTGCTCGGTCCAGTCCTCAGGCACGTAGGGGTAGGCCAGAAACAGCCGCTGCGACCACTGCGCCGGCAATCGCGCCACAGCGCCGGCTACCTGACTGGAGGCGGCGAACAGGTAGGGCTCGCGGCCGGCCTCCTGTAACGCCGCCGCCAACTCGGCAAAGGCCTGGGCGCGGCCAAGAAAGACGATACCCTGCCCGTCCACGGCCTGGCCGTCGAAAGCCAGGATAGCGGGTGGCGCCCAGCCCTGCTGTCGTAAGCGCTCGCGTACCTGCTCGGCCAAGGCTGCGTGTTCGTTACCGGCAAACACTACACGTAACTCATCCGGTGCCAGGCCCAGCGCTCCACGGGCATGCTCCGCCAGGCTCAGCAACTGCTCGGGCAAGCCAGGTAGCGGGTCGAAGATCTGTTCGCTGCCGCCGCTGCGTGGGGTGCTGCCGACCATCGGCACGTTCTGTGGCGCCAACAAGGTCGTCAGGCGCAGGTCCAGCATGGGCGCCAATGGCGCGATCAGGGCGAACACCCGCTTTTGCTCGAGCAACTGTTGCAGGGCGCGTTCGGCATTGACCGGGTCGGAACCTGGGTCTAGTACGACCAGCTCCAGGCGCCGCCCGTGAATGCCGCCTTGCTGATTGAGTTGATCCACGCCGTCTTCCAGCACGGCACGCACTACCTGCCCGGCTTCGGCCAGCGGACCGCTCGCGGGCAGCAGGGTGCCAAGGCGCAGCACGCCCTCCTCCACACCAGGGTCGCGTTCTTGGGCCAGGCGTTTGAGATAGGCGGTGAGGTTGCGCTGGTCGGCCAAGGTCAGTTCGAAGCGTGGCATGGCCGGGTCCAGGCGATTGCCAGCCGGGTCAATGCCCTGCTGGATGGCCCGCGCCAGGCTGCTGTCGGTATAGGCTGGGTAGCGACGGCCGTTGGCCTCGCGCAGGCCCTGGCCGAGTGCCAGGCGTTGCCAGTCGAGGCCGGGGGGGCGCACACCGCCTTCGGCACGGCCACGGCCGTCGTTGCCGTGGCAACTGGCGCAGGGCAGCACGCTGGCGGGGACTGTGATGTCGCTGGCGCCCACCCGGGCTTGCAATTGAGCATCGCTACTGGAAACGCCCTCGCGGTAAAGGCGTTTGCCGGCTTGTTCGTGGTCGGTCAGGTTCAGGGCCAAGGCTGAGGTCGAAGATGCCATGCCAAGCGCGCATGTGAGCCAAATCGCTAGCCCTGTGGGAGCGGCCTTGCGTCGCGAAAGGGCTGCGCAGCAGCCCCGGCAGTGGTAGCTCAAGCGCAGAAAGAGGGGAGCGCTGCGCGCTACTTTCGCGACGCAAGGCCGCTCCCACAACAGCTGATGCCACAGACGCCAATTCCCCAGGCGGCCCATGATACTCACCGACCGGCCAGCGGCTGGGTCAGCAGCTGCATGCGCTGGGCAATGGCCACTGGCGGTGCATCCGGGCGAATCTTGCTCCAGCGTTTACCTGCAACATCACCGGCAATCAGCTGCGTCGAATGCTGCTCGGGACTCGGCAGGAACTGCCCTATACGGCCAAGTACCAGGTCGACGTTGGCCTTGTCGCCAGTCAGGAACAACCAGTTCGGCCCATCCACCCCCTGCTTGGCGGCGAACGCCTTCAGCACCTCGGGGGTGTCGTTCAGCGGGTCACTGCTGATCGACACGAAGGTCACCTGGCCGGCCAGCGCTGGCCCCATGGCCTCGCGCACCTCGCGCAGCTTGCGGGTAATCAGCGGGCAGGCATCGGTGCAGTGGGTGAAGATCACGTTAAGCATCACCACCTTGTCCTTGAGCACGTCACTGTAAAAGCGCAGCTCGCGGCCATTCTGGTCCTTCAGCACGGTGTCGGTGAACCAGGTCTTGGCGTCGCGTGTACCGCCACCACTGGCCATCGCCTGCGGTGCCGGCTGCGGCTCGGGGGGTTGCGGCGAATGGCCTTCGTGGGCGAACGCCACCGACGTGAGGATCCACAGGCAGCCACCCAGCACCAGCCAGTCGAAAGCACGCATGCCAGCGCGGTGGGCGGTAGCAGTGCTCATGGTTGCACCTCGTGATGGTCGGCGATGGCGGTGCTCTTGGCATGTACCCGGCGGGCACTGAGGCGGTTGATCTCCTCGATCAATACAGCCGGGTCGGTGAAGCCGTAGTAACGCGTCCAGTGCCCGCTACGCCCGTCACCCACCAGTATCAGCGGCGGGTGCTGGCTAAGGTCGGCGTTGAAGCTGCCCAGCCCTTTCAGGGTTTCGGTGATGGCGTACGGGGTACCGGTCAGCCAGCTCCAGCCCGGTCCTTTCTGGAATGCCTTGGCATAATTTTGCAGGCGCTTGGCGTCGTCACGCTGGGGGTCAACACTGATCGACACCATGCGGACCTCCTCGCCTACCCGGCCGCCCAGTTGCTGCTGGACCTTGCCCATGATCGACGACACCACCGGGCATACCGTGGTGCAACTGGTGTAAATGAAGCCCATGACCACCAGATGGTCATTCACCAGGTCTTTCTCCAGGCGTACCGGCATGCCGTCCTGGTTCAGCAGGGAAACATCGGCAAAGCGCACGCTGGTCTTTTCCTGATGCGCCGCCGGCGGTTGCCCGGCGTGGCCGTCATGGTCGTGACCGGCGTGGGCCATTACCAGGTTGCTGGCAAATGCCAGACTCAAAGCCAACAGTGTGCAAGCATGCTTGGCGTTCATCGCACATTCCTCACGTCAGTCTGGGAAGCATTGGTTGCAGCAGCCGGCAGGACGCGCAGGCTGGTGTAGTTTTCTTCGGCAAACTTGCGCCCCAACGAGGGCGACTGCACATGCAGGTACCAGGCACCGGCCTCAGGCAAGTTCAGCGCCGCCTGGTAGACCCCCTCACCCACCTCTTGCAGCTGCAGGTTGCGCGGCATCGACGATGGCGCCAGGAAGTAGCGCAGGCTCAGGTCGTTCAGGCCCAGGCGCGGCTGCCCGTCGTCACCGACAATCCGTACTCGCGCGGTGAAGTCGCTGTGCTGCGGCAGCGGCTGGTCGAGGCCGATGAACTCGGCACGCGCGCCTTTGCGTTCGCTGGTATTGGCCCCTGCGGCCACCTCGGTGCTGAAGCAATGAATGATTTGCGGCTGGTTGAGCAGGAAGGCAACGTCGAACTTGCCGGCAGCGGGCAGCTTCACCGTCGAGCCATACACTCCAGGTGCCACTTCGCGCAGGCTGCGGTCAACGACGAGGGCGGCGCGGGCCTGGTGGCCGCGGTTGTTGTAGCTGGACATCGGCGCATTCATGCCTTCGGTGTAGAAGTAGGTGTTGTTGTCCACCGGGTTGACCACGAACACCGAATTGTCATCACGCGATACCGACAGCCCTTGGGCCAGTGGCAGGTCACCGGCCTGGCGCGGCGCTGCCGGGCCGGCCTCGAAGCTTTGCACGATTGGCGAGCGCCCCTCTCCCAGGCTGGCCAGATTGATCATGCTCACTCTCGGTGAGGCCAGGCCCCGCACGTAGGCATAGCCTTTGGTGAACGTCAGCTGGTACGGTTCGGCCGCCACCGGAACGTGGTGGATCAGCTTGTCGGTACTGGCGTCTATGACCAGGGCCTGGTTCTCCAGAGTATTGAGCACGATGCCGTAGCGGCCATCCTGACTGAAGCGCATCGGACCCAGGCCCTGCTCGGCCTGGACCGTGTGGCGCAACTGGTGGCTGCGGGCATCGAACACCCTTACGCTGCCCTCCTCGCCATCGACCACGTACACGGCCTGGGACAGCGCCGAATAGCTGACCGACAGCGGGTGCGGGCCCACCTTGATGGTCTTGGCCAGGCGCATTTCCGGGATGTCGATGACGCTCAGGGTACCGCTGTCGCGATTGCTGACGTAGGCATAGCGCGAGTCGGCGCTGAAGGCGATTTCGTGGTGCCCGGTACCGGTGTTGAAGTGTTTCAGGACGCTGCGCCCCGGCACGTCGATCACTGTTACCCCGCCTTTGGCCGGGTCGCTGCTGTTGTTGCCGACCCACAGCCGAAGCTGGTCCGGTTGCAGGGCCACGCGCAGCGGCTGGTCACCGGCATCCAGGTCGGCCACGCGGGTGAAGGTCTCGGTATCGATCACCGAAACCTTGCCCCGCTCTGGTATCGACACGAAAACCTGCTTGTCATCGCTGATGGCCGCCCAGTCCATGGGCCGGCCTGGCAGCTCGATGCGGGCCATGGTGCTGGTCACGCCCCCCACCGACACCGTCGGGTCGATCACGGTGAGGCTGGCGTCATTGTTCAACATCAGCAAGAAGTAGCTGTTCAGGTCGAGCAGCGGCCGGGCCCCGATGCTGCTCTTGAGAAACAGCGCAACCCGCGCCTTGCAGCTCTGCTCGCGGTCCCCCGCCGGGGCCGACTGCACAGGGTCGATCCAGGCCCCCGGGGCCATGCCCGACAGCGGTTGACCACTGGTCTGGTCGCTGAGCTTGAAGCGGATGTTGGCGAAATCGCCCTCCTTCAGTTCCCCTCCGGCCAATGGCCGGGCCTCGAACTCCACGGTTACGCCGTCCCGGCTGAGCCGATGCAAGGCCTGCGGATTGGCCCGTTCCTGCAACAGCTCGCGCGGGTCGCACCATAGCTTTTCGTACGCCACGCCCAGGCCGATCAGCGCCACCCCCAACACTACCCCCAGGTAAGCAGGGCGAGTCTTTTTGTTCATGCTCGCGTTCCCCTTCCGTCACTGCGCCGGGGCCGTTGCCGGCGGCGCTTCGTTGGTCACCCGCAAGATCCCCCACAGCCCCGAAAGGTTGCCGTAGGCGGCGTAGTCGCGGAACAGGTAGTCACCCGCCACCGCGTTGGCACCGCCGGCACTCGGCAGCATGAAGCTGAAGTGCGCCGCTGGCAGTACGCTTTCCTGCGCGCCGATGTACATGGCCATCGGGTTGTAGCCAAAGCGCACCGAACCGATACCAGGCATGCTCATCGGGTAACCGTCCGCATCGCTCTTCTCGGCCTGGTAGTTGTGCAGCGGCCATACGTGCCCGTCCAGTTGGTAGACCATGCCGCGGCTGCCACCACTGGGCATCACGATATGGTTGCGCACCGGTTGCCCTGGCTTGGCGTACAGCACCGGGGTTTGCGGGTCGCCACCGACCAGGGCGTTGGCGTAGGCCATGTGGGCGTTGGGTACATCACCAAAGCCCAGGCCATTGGCGCGGCCGAATGGCGAGTCGGGCGCCATGCCGAAGCGCAGCCACAACGGTTCGGTCTTGTAGTTGACAGCCATGTTGCCGTTGTCTTGCGGGTCACCGGCAGCGCCGTTGCCTTCAACATTGATACCTTCTACCGGACGACCGTCGGCCCAGCGCATGTTCAGTGCGCGCTGCCACACCGTGACGAAGTCGCGGTAGTCCGGCTGGCCACTGACCTTCACCGTGGCCTGGGTACGGGTCGCAGTATCCTCGGTCCAGGTGGCGGTTTGCGGCAGGATGCTCATGGCACCCACCAGACCTTTCTGCGGCTGTTTGATGAAGTCTGACGGGGTCAGGTTGAGGCCACCGAACTCGATAGGCGTGGTCTTGATGTTGTCCACTGTGCGGCCCAGTTGCGACACCGGTTTGCCTTCACGCTCCAGGTGGCCGGCGTAGTACTGGTACTCCTTGGTAGGGTAAGCGCCGCTGGTGCCGGCACGCGGTGGCACGGTCTGCACCGGGTTCAGGCCAACGTTGGCACCGTCGGACTTGGTGATGTCGTAGGCCAGCAGCTGCGCATGCAGGCCCACGTGGCTGGACGGCCGCATCAGGTTGTTGGCAAACGCGGTGGAGCCTTCGCTGTCGAAGCGGTCACGCTTGACCACGTTGTGCATCACTGCAGTGCTCGACAGGTCTGGCATCACCAGTGGCAAGCGGTTCTCCAGGGTGATGCTGATGCAGTCGCCGGCATTGGCGCGCAGTACCAGGGGCTCTACCGGAACACCCGGCTTGAGCTTGCCGGTGGTGGCATCGAGGTCAGCCTTGCGCACGTACAGGATCGCGGTCGGGTCATGCAGCGGCGCACTGTGACCACCGATGGTGAAGGTCGCCCCATCTTCAGGGTCTACCCCACTGACCAGCGGGATGGCGGTTTTGCGGCTATTGAACACCAGGGTGCCACCGTCGGCCTTGAGCGCGCCTCCGACATGCTGGCCGATGCCCGCCGGGTCATTGATGCTGACGCCGTTACGGTTTTCGAGGATGTCGTTGGCCAGCGCCGCGACGATCTCGTAGTTGCGCTTGACCGTGGTGCGGGTGCCGATGCCGTTGGGGTTGGCCGTGGTTTTCGGGCAGATGCCGTTGAAGTTCACGGTGTTGCGCATGGCCACCGGCTGCGGGTTGTTGGGCAGCGGGAACAGGTCGGCACGCTGCGCGGTGTAGTTGCGCATGATGCCCCAGATACCGTTCCAGTAGCCTTCCAGGGCGGCGTCCAGCGAGTACAGGTAGTCGCCGTTGGTGGCTGCCGAACTGGAGATCATCGACACCGGCGCCATGAAGCCCAACTGCTCGGAGATGCCGATCATTTGCGACGATTTCCAGCCCGAGTTGGAGCTGTTGCCAAAGCCAGAGCCATTCTGCAGCCATTTCACGCCGTGCAGGGTGACGTTGTGCTCCTCTTCGTGGCCTCCGGCGTGCATGCGCAGGCGCACGTTGTCACCGGAGTAGGTACGCAGCAACGGGGTGAACGGGTCGCCCGGCTCGGCGCCAGCCGTGTTGATATGTGGCGGGAACAGCGTGGTGCCGCCGGTGGGGCCGACCGCTGAGGTGATCGCCGATGGCGACAGGTTCATCGCCGGGATAGCGCGGTCGGTACGGGTTTGCAGGGCATAGCTGAGGTCGCCGGCCAGGCCGTCGGCCTGCATGCCACGCTTGCCGTCCGGGCCAACCTTGTTCGGGTCATACACGCGCAGGGCCAGGGGCTCGTTACGGTAGTTGACGACGAACATCCCCGGGTCATCCACCGAGATCGCCTGCGGGCATGGCCGGCTTGGGCAGCCAGGGTTGATCCCACCACGTTCCTCGACGATGGCCTCAAGCAGGCTCGACGCCTTGCCACGCACGGGCGGGTTGATGGCGTAGCGGAAGCTGTCGGCGGTGGCCGGGTACGACTGGGCATTGGGAATGCCGTCCGGCCCGGCACCAACGTACACGCCGGCTTCATAGGCATGCTGGAAGTCGCTGTACTCCAGGAAGAACTCGCGGTAGCTGTCGTTCTTGCCGTCGCCATCGTGGTCGCCGGTCTGGATCACCGCCTGCCACGAGGTCGGGCCGCCGTCCTGGCGCGTGGCCGGGTTGTACAGCTGCTCGCCGGTTTCGGCGTGGTACCAGGTGGAGCCGGCCGGTTCGGCCAGCACGGTGGCATACAGGCCCACTTGCTGGTGGGTCGATGGGCCAAGGTGGTCATGGGTGAAGATGGTGCCCAGGCCACGGTCGACGTTATGCACGTTCACCAGCGGGTCGGCGAACCAGCGCTGCATGGCTGTACGTGCGCCCAGCCAGTCGGCGCGGCCAAAGCGGCCGAAGTACGGGTGCTGCCTGGCTTTCGGGCAGGCAGCGGTGCCATCGCGGCTATCCCCTTCGGTGCAACCGTTATAAGTGCGAATGGCATGCACACGCTCGACCACGCTACCGGGCGAAAGAATGCCGTCTTCGTAGTTCCAGCCGTTGGCCGAGCCGTCGGCGGCGGTCAGGTCCCATTTGGGCAGGTGGATGTGCTGGCCGATCACGTCGGTCGGGGTGCGCACCTGGTAATCGTCCATCTCATAGATGTTCGGGATCAGGTTGGTGTGCTGGTACATCGCGCAGTCGAAGGTGTTCATGCGCATCACCAGCGGCTCTGGCGGGCGCTGCTTGGTAATGACCGGCCAGGCGTCCTCCCACAGGGCGATGATGCGTGCCTGCGGGAAGTGGTAGCCCACTTTGTTGTACACCGCGTCGAACTGGATATTGGCCCCTTTGTAGATGCGTGGGCGGTCGGCAGTGAAGGCCGAGGCGCCACGGAAGTTCACACCCGTCAGGCTCTCTCCACTGTTGAACTCACCGACCCCGGAGGACTGCGTCAGGCGTTTTCCACGGTCATCCATGCAGGGCTCGTAGTACGGCGCACCCGCAGTCGGCAAGGCGCCGTTGGTGCGGAACGCCTTGGCCACTGGCTGGTTACCGGGGATCAGTGCATAGCTGGGGTGTTCACCCATGGCGTGGAACTGCATGGCTGCCTGCTCGACATCGGTGCCCTCTTCAGGCAGGTAGATGGGCTTGGCCTTGTGCACGACCTTGGTGAAGTCCAGTTTGGTGGTGGTGGTATCCGCTACACCACCGGCGGACACACCGTCCAGTGCATGGCGGCCAAGGCCGCCGTCCCAGCCATCGACCTGGTTCGCATCCAGGTTGGCCCACAGGGCTTTACCGCTGTCTTTCAGTTGCCGGGCCAGGGCCGGGTCGAGCATGTCCAGGGGCGGGGTTGGCGGGCGATTGCCGACGCTGCTTTCCATACCGCCGATCCAGAACGGGTAGCCTGGGTTTTTCAACGTGCCGTCGGCGTTGCGGTTGGCCTCGGTGCGGTCGACCAGCGCCAGCGAGCCCACGGCCTTGCGCACGGGCGCCTCACTGGCGTAGTCGTCATCATCCTCGTCTTCGTGGTCATCATCGTTGGCGGCAACCAACGCCTCGGAGAGCTTGGGCACGACCACGACTTTGCCGGGCATGGGCGCCATTGCCTTGCCGGGCAACGGCACGATGGCCGGAATAGGCGTACCGGCAATGATCTCGCCATCGGGCAGGGCCCGGGCGCCAACGGCCGGCTTACCGCTGCGCAGGGCGAACGGGGTACTGTGGAAGCCATTCTCGCCCTGCCCGCTTACCTCCAGGCGCGTGCCTTCTTCGAACACGTCATGTACCCGCCACATGGCCCACATGCCCTGGGCGAAGTGCGGGTAGAAGTGACAGTGGTAAATGGCATCACCGGCAACACGGTTGCGGTTGCCCGATCCACCGTTGGCGATTTCGTAGGTGTAGCCGACGCCAGCGCCGATGCCTTGGGCATCGATGTAGTCGGAGTTGTCGTCATTGGGGTTGAACAGCCACTGGTGGCCGTGCAAGTGGAAGATGTGCTGCTCGTGCCCGTTGTGGGTGTTGCGGAACTTGGTGAAGTCACCGATATAGCTGTGGTGCACGTTGGCAGGCTCTGAGGGGTAAAGGGCCATGCTGGCCTTGACCCCGACGGCACTGGCCGGCGGCACTTCGCCCGGGCGGATGTGTTCCAGGCCGACGTTTGCCGGTACATCCACCAGGGTGCCGATATCGCCAACCGTGTGGGCGCTGAGGAAGAACTCTTCATAGGCGCACGACAGGCAATCGTGCATCGGGCCCACCCCCAAGCGGTTGGCCACCACTTCGGCGCCCATGCCACCAGAACCGTAATTGATCATGAACGAATCGCGCGTAGGCTCCAGCACATGGCCCATCACCGGGTCGGCCCAATAGCCAGGGAAGGCTTGGGTACCGGCAACCTCGTCGGCGAACTGCGAGGCGAAATCACGGAACGCCTCCAGTCGGTTGGGCAGCGCCGGGTTGCGTTTGCCCGTGCTTTCCAGCGGGTAAGTAGAGCTGGGGAAGCTGCCGTCGGGGTTGGGCCCCATGACGATGGCATCGGTCTCGCTGCTGATGATCTCGTTGCCGTTGACCATGGCAATGATCGGCTTGCCGGCCTTGCCTTCGGCGATCCACGGCTCGACCTGCGGATAACGGGCTTCGTAGTCGATCACGGGCTGGCCGGTGGCGGTTCGACCGGTGGTGGCCAGGCGCATTTCTTCTTCAGTGAGGGTATTGCGGTAGGTACGGCCCAGTTTGGGCACCACTACCACCTGGCCGAACAGGCCATTGGAAACGTTGCCCGCCGTGCCCTCGCCGCCGAATGTAGCGGCTTTGCTGGTGGCGGCAAAGGCGCCTTCGCGCTCGGCATACAAGGTGTAGCTGCGGGTGCTGCCGGGGCTGACGAAGAAGTTGCCGTTGCGCCCGGTATAGGCGGAAATATCGGCAATGCTGTTCACCGCCTGCATGCCGTTGACCTGGAAGCCGACCATGCGCTCGGCCACCTGCTCGTCGGCGACAAAGCCTTCGCCGCCTTCGTTTTCAACCTCCGGCCCCTCTTCCTCACCCTCGGGCTCTTCGGCCTCGATGCCATGCTTGTTGGGGTTGGCCTGGTAGGCCAGCAGGTTGCTCAGGTTGACCGTGAGGCAGTCACCGGCCGCCACGCGCAGCACAATAGGCCGCGGGCGCTTGTCCGGGCGCAGGGTGACCTTGCCCGGCACGGCGGCCCCGCCCATGCTCAGCGGGACGAGCTTGTCGTCCACCACATCCTCGCGCAGGGCAAACATCATGCCGTTGGCGTTCTGCGCGCCTAGGCGGTTGAACATCAGTGGCTGATCCAGTGCCACCACGTTGGCGACCAGAGTGCGCTGGCACTGCACAGCCGCCTCGCTGGTTGCTTCCCAGCCAAGCAAGGCCAGTACGAGTGATGACACGATGGGGCCTTTGAGCGGCGTCGACATGCTGCACCTCCGGGACACAGGATCTCTGTGGGGAGCTGGAGCAAGGTGTGTGCCAGAAGAAAAATTTCATATCCGTCAGCAACTTGCGATGTCAACCGAATCAGGTTGGGGAGGATCCCCCAGCGGGTTCCCCCGAATCGGGGGGCGAAATCCCGTGAGGGTAAAGGCTACGCCCCAGGCGCGCGCTGGCCTCGCACAAGGTAAAAACGCACGGTACCCTTGCACAATTGTCGATTGTACAAGGCAAATTCGCATGCCAGGATCCAGCGATCCTCCAGCGAACTCCAGACTTCACTTGGAAAATCAATAACAAAGCAGGGAGAACGCAATGACTGCGCACGCTCATACCCCGGCAGCAACCGACCACGTACTGGCCGAGGTCCGCAACCAGATCGGCCACCTGACCCTGAACCGCCCGGCCGGTCTCAATGCCCTGACCCTGGACATGGTGCGCAGCCTGCGTCAGCACCTGGATCAGTGGGCCGACAACCCGCACGTGCACGCCGTGGTCCTGCGCGGCGAAGGCCCCAAGGGGTTCTGTGCCGGTGGCGACATCCGCTCGTTGTACGACAGCTTCAAGGCCGGCGACACGCTGCATGAAACCTTTTTCGTCGAAGAGTACGCCCTCGACCTGGTCATCCACCGCTACCGCAAGCCAATACTGGTGGTGATGGACGGCTTCACCCTCGGTGGCGGCATGGGCCTGGCCCAGGGCTGCGACCTGCGCGTGGTCACCGAGCGCAGCCGGCTGGGCATGCCCGAGGTCGGCATCGGCTACTTCCCGGACGTAGGCGGTAGTTACTTCCTCTCGCGCATCCCCGGCGAGCTGGGCATCTACCTGGGTGTCAGCGGTGCCCAGATCCAGGCGGCCGACGCCTTGTATTGCGGCCTGGCCGACTGGTACCTGGCCAGCGACCAGCTCGCCGCCTTCGACCAGGGCCTCGACCAGCTCGACTTCAGCGACCACCCGCTCAAGGACCTGCAAAACCTGCTGGCCAGGCTCGGTACCCAGGTACTGGATGATGCGCCACTGGAAAAGTTGCGCCCGGCCATCGACCACTTCTTCGCCCTGCCCGACCTGCCAGCCATCGTCGAGCAACTGCGTGCGGTGAGCCTTGGCGACAGCCACGCCTGGGCGGTGGCCACCGCCGATCAGCTGGAAACACGCTCGCCTCTGGCCATGGCGGTTACGCTGGAGATGCTGCGCCGAGGGCGCGAGCTGGGCATTGACGACTGCTTTGCCATGGAACTGCACCTGGACCGCCAGTGGTTCCAGCACGGCGACATCATCGAAGGCGTGCGTGCCCTGATCATCGACAAGGACAAGCAGCCCCGCTGGAACCCGCCGACCCTGGCCGCGCTGCAAAGCCAGCGGGTCGAACAATTCTTCGAAGGCCTGTGAGCCCGGGAGTACACAGATGCAAGACCTCGAACTGAGCGAAGAACAGATCATGATCCGCGACATGGCCCGGGACTTTGCCCGTGGCGAGATCGCACCCCATGCCCAGGCCTGGGAAAAGGCCGGCTGGATCGATGATGGCGTGGTGCGCAAGATGGGCGAACTGGGCCTGTTGGGCATGGTGGTGCCAGAGGACTTCGGCGGCAGCTACACCGACTATGTCGCCTATGCCCTGGCCGTGGAAGAGATCGCCGCCGGCTGCGGCGCCACCGGGGCGATGATGAGCATCCACAACTCGGTAGGTTGCGGCCCGCTGCTGGCCTACGGCACCACCGAACAGCAACAGCAGTGGCTGCCACGCCTGGCCAGCGGCGAGGTGATTGGCTGCTTCTGCCTGACCGAACCACAGGCTGGCTCCGAGGCGCACAACCTGCGCACCCGCGCCGAACTGGTGGATGGCCAGTGGGTCATCAACGGTGCCAAGCAGTTCGTCAGCAATGCCCGCCGTGCCGGCCTGGCGATCGTCTTCGCAGTGACCGACCCGGAGCTGGGCAAGAAAGGCCTGTCGGCGTTCCTGGTGCCCACCGACAACCCTGGGTTCAAGGTTGACCGCAGCGAACACAAGATGGGCATCCGCGCCTCCGACACCTGCGCGGTCACTTTCGACAACTGCCGCATTCCTGCCGCCAATATCCTCGGTGAGCGTGGCAAGGGCCTGGCCATTGCCCTGTCCAACCTCGAAGGCGGCCGTATCGGCATTGCCGCCCAGGCCTTGGGCATCGCCCGCGCTGCATTCGAAGCGGCGCTGGTCTACTCACGTGAGCGCATACAGTTTGGCAAGCCGATCAATGAACACCAGAGCATCGCCAACCTGCTGGCCGACATGCAGGTGCAGGTGAACGCCGCGCGTTTGCTGATCCTGCATGCCGCCCGCCTGCGCAGCGCCGGCAAGCCGTGCCTGTCGGAAGCGTCACAGGCCAAGCTGTTCGCTTCGGAAATGGCCGAGCGGGTGTGCTCGATGGCAATCCAGGTGCATGGTGGGTATGGTTATCTGGAAGATTACCCGGTGGAGCGCTATTACCGGGATGCGCGGATTACCCAGATCTATGAAGGGTCGAGCGAGATCCAGCGGATGCTGATTGCGCGGGAATTGAAGCACTATCCGCTGTAACGCAAAGGCAGCGCGGTTTTTGGGGGAGCGGGCGACGCGGTGGCTGGCACCGGCTTTGCCGGTGTTCGCGGGCGCGCCCGCTCCCACCGGGATGTATCAGCGGCAAACTTCTCGCCTCAGCGCCAATACCGCGTATCATCCACCACCCTGGCATGCCCCTCGAACAGCGCCGGCAGTTGCTCCTTGAGGTAGTCGATCCAGGTGCGCACCTTGGCGTCCAGGTAATGGCGTGACGGATACATCGCATACAGCGCACTTTCCCGCAGCCGATACGGTGCCAGCAACCGGCACAAGCGCCCCTGCCCGATCGCCTGGCTGGCGGTGTAGAACGGCAGCAGGCCAATGCCCATGCCCAGCTCGCTGGCCACCAGCATGGCGTCGGCGACGTTGGTAGAGAAACTGTCGTTCGGGGCAATCACGCACTGGTCAACCCCTTGCGGGAACACCCAGTCACCTTCGTACATCGGGTAAGCCATGCGCAGGCAGCGATGGCCGTGCAAGTCTTCCGGGCGCTCCGGTACACCGTGGGTATCCAGGTAACCGGGGGCCGCGCAGGGGATGCTGAAAATGTTGCCCAGCGGCACAGCGATCAGCTGCGAATCCGGCAGCGCACCATCCACAGTGATCACCACGTCATGCCCTTCGGCCAGCGGGTCGGGGTTGCGCTGCGACAGCGTCAGCTCGATCACCACTTCCGGGTATAGCGTGTTGTAGCCGGCCACCAGCGGCATCAGCAACAGCCCCATGCCGTGTGGGCAGTGCAAACGCAGATGGCCGCGAGGCGTGAGGTGCGCCCCTCGCGCTTCGCCCACGGCTTCTTCGGTCAGCAGCATGATCTGCCGCGCACGCTCCAGAAACCGCTCACCCGCCTCGCTCATGCGCAAGCGCCGGGTGGTGCGGTGCAGCAGGCGGGTCTGCAGCTGGTTCTCCAGCTCGGCAACGATGCGCGAAACCTGCGCTGCAGAAATATCCAGAGCATTGGCAGCTGCAGCGAAGCTGCCACATTCCACCACCCGGGTGAAGGTACGCATGGCATGCAGCATGTCCATGAAGGGGTGCTCCTTATTGTTGCGTTAAAAGCAGGAATCTATCACGGTTTAGCCCATTTATTGTGGATGACAAATGAATAGATCATTAGCCATCCATTAAAAAAGGAGCCTGTCATGAAACGCTCGATCACTGTCCTTGCCATTGCCGCTGCCTTCGCCTCGTTCGGTGCTTTTGCCGATGCCGGCAACAACCAGCCCGTCAGCAGCCAATATGAATACGGCATGCCGCTGGACGTGGCCAAGGTCATCTCCATCACCCCGGCCAGTAACGCCGCCGACTGCCAGGTGGGCACCGCACACATGGTGTACGTCGACCATCAGGGCCAGAAGCGCGAAATCGACTACCGGGAAATGGGCAACTGCTCGCAGCAGTGAGTCAGGCCAGTACCTGAGTGATCCAGCCCACCTGCTGATTGAAATCGTCGATCTTCGCCTGAGGCACCGCATCGCGGGCCCGCTGGAAATTGGCCAGGGTCTGCTGCTTCTGCCGCAGCATGCGCCGCCACTTGACCACAAACGCCTCGCTTTTTTCCTGCATCAGCACGGGGCCGAAGTACAGTTGTTCAGCGCTATACACCCCCCTGCCCGGCTCAGCGACGATGATCTCGTAATCGAAGCGGTTTTCCCGCAGCAGCTCTTCGCTGACGATCTGGTAACCATTGCCCGCCAGCCACTGGCGCAGTTCGCGCTCACCGCCATTGGGCTGCAGTACCAGGCGAGTGACGCCGCCAAGGCGCAGCTTGCCGGCCTCGAGTATCTCGCACATGGTGTCGCCGCCCATCCCGCAGATGCTCACCACCGAGATACGGTCTTGCGGCTCGACCGCTGCCAGCCCATCGGCCAGGCGCACGGTGACCCGCTCTTGCAGGCCGTTTTTGCGCACATTGCGCTGGGCCGAGGCGAACGGCGTCTGCGCCACCTCACCCGCCACAGCGGCCTCGAGCACGCCACGCAGCATCAAGGCCACCGGCAGGTAGCCGTGGTCCGAGCCAATGTCGGCCAAGCGCGCGCCCTGCGGTACATGGGCGGCCACGCGCTCCAGGCGCCTGGACAAAGTCTGTTCGTTCAACGTAAACCCCTGGTTTTGCAATCGGCCGCGATTCTGACGGCGAACGCCGCGCATTTCAAACACCGAGGTACCCTCGACCGGGCCGGTGCGCTCGCGTAGGCTTGCCGTTTTCCATCCGTTGCAAGGCAAACACACCATGGCAAATGCAGACATCATCTACACCCCGGACCCGGACGCCGAGTCGATTTCCTCCGACGTTGCCGAGTACAACGGCGTGCTGGTCACCACGCAAATCCCGACCCACGCCGACGGCAGCCTGGAACTGGGCGGCATCGTCGAGCAAAGCGAATGCACCCTGCAGGCGCTGAAAGTGGCCCTGGAAAAGGCCGGCAGCGGTATGGACCGCGTGCTGCACCTGACCATCTACCTCACCGACATGGCCGACCGCGCAGCGTTCAACGAAGTGTACCAGCGCTTCTTCAGCAAGCCCTGGCCGGTGCGTGCGGCGGTGGGCGTGGCTTCGCTGGCATTTGAAGGCATGCGTGTGGAAGTGACGGCGATGGCTGCCAAGCGCTGAGCTGCGCTTGTTGGGGTGCGCAGCGCCCCCAACGCAAAACCGCCGGGGCCGCTCTGCGGCCCGTTCGCGACCCAAGGCCGCTCCCACAGTTGCGCGTACTCCCAGCCGATCCCGCACCTCCCGGCACCCCAATGATGCCGCCAGCCCGTTTCACCGCTACAATGCCCGCCTAAACCGTGACAGCCCGAAAATATAACGACATGTCCCTTCCAAAGAATCACCTGGAACTGCTCAGCCCTGCCCGTGACGTGGCCATCGCCCGTGAAGCGATCCTGCACGGCGCTGACGCCATCTATATCGGCGGCCCGAGCTTTGGCGCGCGCCATAACGCCTGCAACGAAGTCAGCGATATCGCCGAACTGGTCGAGTTCGCCCATCGCTACCATGCACGCGTGTTCACCACCATCAACACCATCCTCCACGACAACGAGCTGGAACCGGCGCGCAAGCTGATTCACCAGCTGTACGATGCAGGCGTTGACGCGCTGATCGTGCAGGACCTCGGGGTGATGGAGCTGGACATCCCGCCGATCGAGCTGCATGCCAGCACCCAGACCGACATCCGCACTCTGGAGCGGGCCAAGTTCCTCGACCAGGCCGGGTTCTCGCAACTGGTACTGGCGCGTGAGCTGAACCTGCAGCAAATCCGCGCCATCGCCGCCGAAACCGATGCTGCCATCGAGTTCTTCATCCACGGCGCACTGTGCGTGGCGTTCTCCGGCCAATGCAACATTTCCCATGCGCAGACCGGCCGCAGCGCCAACCGCGGTGATTGCTCGCAAGCCTGCCGCCTGCCCTACACGCTGAAAGATGACCAGGGCCGCGTGGTTGCGTTCGAGAAACACTTGCTGTCGATGAAGGACAACAACCAGACTGCCAACCTGGCTGACCTGGTCGATGCCGGCGTGCGCTCGTTCAAGATCGAGGGCCGCTACAAGGACATGGGCTATGTGAAGAACATCACCGCCCATTACCGCAAAGAGCTCGATGCCATCCTTGAAGACCGCCCTCAGTACGCCCGCGCGTCCAGCGGCCGTACCGAACACTTCTTCCTGCCCGACCCGGACAAAACCTTCCACCGCGGCAGCACCGACTACTTCGTGACCGACCGCAAGGTCGATATCGGCGCCTTCGACTCGCCAACCTTCACCGGCCTGCCGGTGGGTGTAGTGGAAAAGGTCGGCAAGCGTGACATGCACGTGGTTACCGACGTACCGCTGACCAACGGCGACGGCCTCAATGTGCTGGTCAAGCGCGAAGTGGTGGGCTTCCGCGCCAACATCGCCGAACCGCGTGGCGAGTTCGAAGAAGACGGCCACAAGCGCTACCGCTATCGCGTCGAACCCAACGAAATGCCCGAAGGCCTGCACAAGCTGCGGCCCAACCACCCGCTGTCGCGCAACCTCGACCACAATTGGCAACAGGCCCTGCAACGCACCTCCTCCGAACGCCGGGTCGGCGTGGAGTGGCACGCGGTCCTGCGCGAGCAGCGCTTGATGCTGACCCTGAGCAGTGAAGAAGGCGTGAGTGTGCAGGTGGCCCTGGACGGCCCGTTCGGCGTAGCCAACAAGCCGCAGCAGGCACTGGAGCAGCTGCACGACCTGCTCGGCCAGCTGGGCACCACCCTGTACCACGCCGACCGCATCGAACTGGATGCCCCACAGGCGTACTTCATTCCCAACTCGCAGCTCAAGGCCCTGCGCCGCGAAGCCATCGAGGCGCTGACTGCAGCGCGTGTGCAGGCGCATCCGCGTGGCGGGCGCAAGGCCGAGAGCACACCACCGCCGGTGTACCCCGAGTCGCACCTGTCATTCCTGGCCAACGTGTATAACCAGAAGGCCCGCGACTTCTACCACCGCCACGGCGTGCAACTGATCGATGCGGCCTATGAAGCCCACGAAGAACACGGCGAAGTGCCGGTGATGATCACCAAGCACTGCCTGCGCTTCTCCTTCAACCTGTGCCCCAAGCAGGCCAAGGGCGTGACCGGCGTGCGCACCAAGGTGGCCCCGATGCAGCTGATTCAGGGTGACGAAGTGCTGACCCTGAAGTTCGACTGCAAGCCGTGCGAGATGCATGTGATCGGCAAGATGAAGAGCCACATCATCGACCTGCCGACCCCGGGCAGCGCGGTGGCCCAGGTGGTGGGGCATATCAGCCCGGAAGACTTGCTCAAGACCATCCCGCGCGGACCGCACTGAGTTCGCCTGGCAGGGCCTCTTCGCTACACGGGCTTGTGGTTCCCTGTAGGAGCGGCTTTAGCCGCGAATACGGTAGCCGAGACAACGGTGAACGGCAGGTGGAAATTGGCCAGCAGGCACGGCCCTTTCGCGGGTAAACCCGCTCCTACACGGGCTGGTTCCCTGTAGGAGCGGCTTTAGCCGCGAATACGGTAGCCGCGACAATGGTGAACGGCGGGTGGACATTGGCCAGCAGGCCCGGCCCTTTCGCGGGTGAACCCGCTCCTACACAGGCCCTGTAGGAGCGAGTTTACCCGCGAATACGGTAGCTGCGACAATGGTGAACGGCGGGTGGAAACTGGCTAGCAGGCCCGGCCCTTTCGCGGGTGAACCCGCTCCTACACGGGCTTGTGTAAGAGCGGCTTCAAAGAACGGCGCAAGCGTACCTCAGCAGCGCTCAGCGTATCTGGTGCTTGTGCAGCAAGCGGTAGAACGTCGGCCGCGAAACGCCCAGCACCTTGGCCGCCACGCTCAGGTTGTCGCTGTGCCGGTTGAGCACATCGCACAGCGCCTGCCGCTCGGCGCGGTGCTTGTATTCCTCCAGCGTGCCCAGCGGCTGTTGTTCCGGGTCGAGCAACTGCAACCCCAGGTCCTGCGCCTCGATCTGCCGCCCTTCAGCCAGCACCAGCCCGCGGCGCACACGGTTGGCCAGCTCGCGCACATTGCCCGGCCAGTCATGCCGCCCCATCGCCGCCAGGGCATGGTCGCTGAACGACCGCGGCCGACGCCCGGTTTCCACGCTGTAGAAATGGGCGAAATGGCTAGCCAGCATCGACAGGTCACCATGCCGGTCGCGCAACGGCGCGGTCACCACCTGCAAGACGTTCAGGCGGTAATACAGGTCTTCGCGGAAACGCCCTTGCTCGATGGCCCGCTCGAGGTCCACATGGGTGGCCGCCAGTACCCGTACATCCACCGGTATTGGCTGGCTGCCACCCACCCGCTCAATGTGCTTCTCCTGCAGGAACCGCAGCAGGTTGGCCTGCAACTCCAACGGCAAATCGCCGATTTCATCAAGGAACAACGTGCCGCCATCGGCCGCTTCGATACGCCCGGCCTTGCGCTGGTGGGCGCCGGTAAAGGCGCCCTTCTCATGGCCGAACAGTTCGGACTGGATCAAGTGCTCGGGGATCGCCCCGCAGTTGATAGCGATGAACGGCTGCTCGCTGCGTTGCGACTGGCGGTGCAGGGTGCGCGCCACCAGCTCTTTGCCGGTGCCGCTCTCACCGCGGATCAGCACCGGCGATTCGGTGGGTGCCAGTTTACCCAGCAACTTGCGCAACTCGCGGATAGGCCGGCTTTCGCCGAGCAATTCATGGGTCGTCTCATCGACCTTGACAGCCCCCTTGCCGCGCAGGCGCGCCATGCCGAAGGCCCGGCCCAGGGTTACCTGCACACGGGAGACGTCGAACGGCAGGGTATGGAAGTCGAAAAACCATTCACACACAAAATCGCCGAACGCCGGCATGCGCAGCTGATCGGCGCTGAGCACGGCAATCCATTCGGTGTTGCTGCGCTTGATCATGTCCTTGACCGCATCCGGGTGCCTCAGGTGCGAAGCCTGCAAGCGCAATAGCCCGACATCGCACGTGTGGTCCAGCGCAGCCCCGAGCAGACAGCTGTCCACATCCCAGCCTGCGTTGCGCAGGCCAGGTAACAAACGGTGGCAATCGTCGCAGGGGTCGACGATAAGCAAACGGCGTTGAGCGGCAGGCTGCTGCATGACCGGTCCTTGGCGCCAGTTTTTGGTTTTTTGAAGTAAAACAGCAAGTTGTGGCGCTCGTTTAACAGTAGCAACGAAGTTGACGGTTCCCAGTACCGTTTGTCTGCCGAATCATTTTTTTACAAACCTCTACGGGAATTTTCGCACTTTATCGACATCACAAGGCGGCGCAGGCAAGAACAGCGGCGCCCCTGGAAAAAAATTTACAACCAATGTGTGACTTATCCACTAACAACGAGCATCAGTACACACAACCCCGCGCTGCACTTCGCGATACATGAGGCGACTTTGAAGCAACGCGGACTTCACTTCGATGTTTGGGACCATAGAGAGACCGAACCATGAATGCCCCGCTCCGTGTCAACGAAGCACTGCTGATTGCCGACCACGCCTTCGAACCGTTCCAGTGCGTAGCCTGGGATGCGCCCAACGGTACTGGTGAACTGAGCCTGGCAGTGATCGACCGGACCAGCACCCGCATCGGCGCCAAGCAAGTGTCGTCGCGCATCTACTCCGACCCGGCCCAATGGGCCAGCCTGATCGAAGAAGTGCGCGCCGAACTGTGTGAAAAGGGTTACGACCTGCAACCGTGGTCGATGCCAAAGTAATATCGGCTGGCACAACAAGTGCGTGCACTGTCACGCACTTGTGCAACTTCTCTGTTGCTGTTGCGACAACTTTTCTGATTGCGACATAGTGTCGCAACCCGCCCTTTCAATCCACCACCTTGAATTGTTGCAAATGCTGGTAATCGGCCTGCAATTGTTCTGCCAGACGCTGCGCGCGCCCCAGGCGCACTGGCGCCAGCTCCATATCGACCAACAACGTGGCGCATGGCATCGGCTGCACGATATTGCTGTACTGCAGGCGACCGTCGGTGAAGACCAGGCAACGCAAGGCTTCTTGCGGGTGGGCTCGCTGCCGCGCCTGTAGCCAGTGCCGCGCCTGCTCCAGTGCGGCGATCAGCGGCGTGCCCCCACCGGCCCCCAAGGCCTGCAGCCAAGGTTGCAAGGCAGCGGATGCTTTCAGCCCGTGGCGCTGCCACTGTGGCGTGCGCCCGCTGGCAGTCAGCAGGGCCAAGCGGGCGCGCTGGCGATAGGCCTGGTCGAACAATGCCGCCAGCAACCCTTTGCTCTGCGCCAGCGCCTGATGACGCCGGGTTGAAGCCGAGGCATCGACGATCACCAGCCACAACTCTGCAGGCCTGCCCTTGCGCTGCTGCCAGCACAGGTCCTGTCGCTGACGCGGCCGCCCTTTGAGCAAGGTCGGCAGCCAGGCCACCCGGCCGTCCGCCGCATGATGCACGGGGCCACGGCGGGTACCGTTCTGCTTGCCTGTGCCCGCTCTGGCATCCGCCCCTTTGGCTGGTGGCTGGGGGATGCTCAGGGCTTTTTTGCCCAGTTCGGCACCTCACGGCGGGCGCCGCTGGCAACCGGCTGCGCCGGTAATGCCCCCCAGTCGCCCTGCCCGCCCCGTTCACCCGGGTTGCCGGCGCCAGGCTGCTGGTCAGGCGGCGGTGGCGCCGACGGCGGGTTGGCCTGGGGCGTCATACGGCGGCGATGGCGCAAGGCGAATTCGGCCACCGCCTCGACATCCACTTCTTCGATAGCCGCAGCGCCGCGCCAGGCACAGTGGGCGCGCGCAGCGCGCAGCCACACCAGGTCGGCGCGCAAGCCGTCCACGCCGGCGGCGTAGCAGCGCTCGGTAATCCAGGCCAGCGCCTGGTCATCCAGGGCAATGTCGGCCAAGGCCTGGCGCGCCGCCTGGCAGCGCTCGCGCAGTTGCGCCTGGGCCTGGGCCCAGTGTGCGCAGAACGCCTGAGGGTCACTGTCGAAGGCCAGGCGGCGGCGAATGATCTGCTGCCGGGCCTCGGGCTCCGGCAAGCCCTCCAGCGCCACGTTCAGGCCGAAACGGTCGAGCAACTGCGGGCGCAGCTCGCCCTCTTCCGGGTTCATGGTGCCGATCAGTACGAAGCGGGCGCTGTGCCGGTGCGAGATACCGTCACGCTCGACGCGGTTTGTGCCGCTGGCAGCCACGTCAAGCAACAGATCGACCAAGGTGTCGGGCAGCAGGTTGACCTCATCGACATACAGCACACCGCCGTCGGCCTGGGCCAGCACGCCCGGGGAAAACTGCGCCTTGCCCTGCCCCAGCGCGGCATCCAGGTCGAGGGTGCCGACCAACCGCTCTTCACTGGCGCCCAATGGCAAGGTGACGAACGGGCCTTCGCCAAGCAGGTCGGCCAGACCACGGGCCAGGGTGCTCTTGGC
The DNA here is from genome assembly GCF_017875935.1 of Pseudomonas sp. BP6. Classification (NCBI taxonomy): domain Bacteria; kingdom Pseudomonadati; phylum Pseudomonadota; class Gammaproteobacteria; order Pseudomonadales; family Pseudomonadaceae; genus Pseudomonas; species Pseudomonas sp. BP6. The sequence continues at coordinate 2,007,670 of NZ_JAGINI010000001.1, read as the reverse complement.
CATGCCACGCGGCCCTTCGATCAGCACACCACCGATCCTGGGGTCGATGGCGGTCAGGCACAGCGCCAGCTTGAGGTCGTCTGCACCGACCACGGCCGCCAGCGGAAATTGTACGGGTTCACTCATTTCAAGCCTGTTCCTCGCCGTCGAGCAGTTGGTCCTCAAGGGCTTCGCGGTAGTCGCCCGGCGCCTGCCACAAGCCGCGCTGCTGGGCCTCCAGCAGGCGCTCGGTGAGGTCGCGCAGGGCCTCGGGGTTGTGCTCGCGCATGAAATCGCGGGTCGCCGGGTCGAGCACATAGGCATCGGCCAGCCCCTGGTAATGATGGTCGTCGATCAGGTGCGTGGTGGCGTCGAAGGCGAACAGGTTGTCGACTGTCGCTGCCATCTCGAAGGCACCCTTGTAGCCGTGACGCTTGACCCCGTCGATCCACTTGGGGTTGAGCGCACGGGCACGGATTACCCGGTTCAGCTCTTCCTTGAGGGTACGGACGCGCGGTCGGTCGGCCTGGCTGTGGTCGCCATGGTAGCTGGCCACCACCGCCCCGGACAGGGTTTCCGAGGCCGCCAGCATGCCGCCCTGGAACTGGTAGTAATCGTTGGAATCGAGCAGGTCGTGCTCGTGGTTGTCCTGGTTCTGCAGCACTGCCTGCACCTTGGCCAGGCGTTGGGCGAACTGGGCGCGGGCCGGGGTGCCGTCGTCGCTGCCGCCGTAGGCATAGCCGCCGTGATTGAGGTAGACCTCGGCCAGGTCGTCGCGGCTGTGCCACAAGCGCCCGTCGATGGCGTTCTGCACCCCGGCACCGTAAGCCCCGGGTTTGGCGCCGAACACCCGCCAGCCAGCCTGACGTGCGGCCTGCTCGGCATCCATGCCTTGAGCCTGCAGCGTTGCCCGCTCGCTGCGCACACGGGCAGCCAGTGGGTTGAGGTCGTCAGGTTCGTCCAGCGCGGCCACTGCCTGCACGGCGGCGTCGAACAGGCGGATCAGGTTACCGAAGGCATCGCGGAAGAAGCCGGAAACACGCAAGGTCACGTCCACCCTGGGGCGGTCGAGAAGGCTCAGCGGCAAGATTTCGAAATCGTCGACCCGTTGGCTGCCGGTGGCCCAGACAGGCCGCACGCCCATCAGCGCCATGGCCTGCGCGATGTCGTCGCCGCCGGTGCGCATGGTCGCCGTGCCCCACACCGACAGGCCGAGCTGGCGCAAGTGATCGCCGTGGTCCTGCAGATGGCGTTCGAGGATCAGGCTGGCCGAGGCGAAGCCCAGGCGCCAGGCTGTGGTGGTGGGCAGGTTGCGCACGTCCACGGTATAGAAGTTGCGACCGGTGGGCAGCACATCGAGGCGCCCTCGGCTAGGCGCACCACTGGGGCCGGCTGGCACGAAGCGCCCGGCCAGTGCCGCCAGCAGGCCATTCATTTCAGCCGTGCCGCAGGCGTCCAGGCTGGGGGCTACCGCTTCACACAGGGCCTGCACTACAGCGTGCACCGGTTGCCACTCACTCAGGTCGGGTAACTGTGCTGTGCCTTCCAGCGCCTGCCCGATCAGCTGCAGTGCCAACAGCTCAAGGCGCTCGCGGGTGTCGCCACAAGTGCGCCAGGGCTCATTGCTCATGGCCTGCAGCTGTTCAGGGCGTATGCCCTGCCACGGCTGCCCAAGGTCGCAATCGAGCGGGTCCCAGCCCGGCACCAGTGCTTTCGCCAGGGCCCGCAGCAGGCTGGCATTGCCGCCACGACCGTCGCCACGCTCGACCCGCAACAACGCCAGCAGCGTATCCAGGCGTAGCCGCCCTTCAGGTGACTGACCAAACACGTGCAGGCCATCGCGAATTTGCGACTCCTTCAGGTCGCACAGGTAGGTATCCAGGCGCGGCAGCCAGAGCGCCGCATCGTCCAGTTGCCCTTCCAGTTGCAACTCACGGTCGATGTGGTTGGCCTTGACCAGCTCGAGGATGTCACGCTGCAACTCGCGGGCACGCCGAGGGTCGAGCAACTGCGCTTCGTAGAACTCGTCGGCCAGTTGTTCCAGGTGGCGCAGCGGGCCATAGGTTTCGGCACGGGTCAGCGGCGGCATCAGATGGTCGATGATTACCGCCTGGGTGCGCCGCTTGGCCTGGGCGCCCTCGCCCGGGTCGTTGACGATGAACGGGTAGATGTTCGGCAGCGGCCCGAGCAGCGCGTCCGGCCAGCACTGCGCCGACAGCCCGACGCCTTTGCCGGGCAACCATTCGAGGTTGCCGTGCTTGCCGACGTGGATCACCGCATCGGCGGCAAATGCGTGACGCAGCCAGAAGTGAAATGCCAGGTAGCCGTGCGGCGGCACCAGGTCAGGGTCGTGATACACCGCGCTGGGGTCTACCTGATAGCCCCGCGCCGGCTGGATACCGACGAAGGTCAAACCAAAGCGCAGGCCGGCAACCATCAGCCGGCCGCTGCGATACATCGGGTCCTGTTCGGGCGGCCCCCAGCGTTCCAGCACTGCCTGGCGGTTGGCCTGCGGCAGGCGCTCGAAGGCCAGCTGGTAATCGGCCAGGCTCAGGCTCTGGGCACAGGGGCGCTGGTCGAGGTGGTCGAGGTCGTTGGTCACGCCACCGAGCAACTGCTGGATCAGTTGCGTACCGCTGCCCGGCAGTTCGGCCAGCGGGTAGCCTTCGGCCTGCAGCGCCTTGAGGATGTTGAGTGCGGCGGCGGGCGTGTCCAGGCCGACGCCATTGCCAATGCGGCCATCGCGGGTCGGGTAGTTGGCCAGCACCAGGGCCACACGCTTCTGGGCATTGGGCAGACGGGCCAGCTCGACCCAGCGGCGGGCCAGCTCGGCGACAAAGTCCATGCGCTCGGGGTGGGCGCGGTAGCAGACAACGTCGGACTGGCTGCGCTCGCTGCGCCAGGCCATGTCCTTGAAACTGACCGGGCGCGTAATGATGCGCCCATCCAGCTCCGGCAACGCAATGTGCATGGCCAGGTCGCGCGCGCCCAGGCCCTGTTCGCTGGCCTCCCAGCCAGGCTGGTTGTCCTGCGCGCAGATGGCCTGCAGCACCGGGATGTCGCGGCGGAACGGGCGCAGGTTGGGGCGCTCGGGGCTGGACAAGGCGAAACCGGTGGTATTGACCAGCACTTCGGCGCCGACCTCGTCCAGCCAGGCTTCGACCTGTTCCAGGCAGGCGCTTTCCTTGAGGCTGGCCACGGCGATCGGCAACGGGTTCAGGCCGGCAGCCTGCAGGCGCTGGCAGAATACGTCGATGAACGCGGTATTGGCCGCTTGCAGGTGCGAACGGTAGAACAGCAGCGGCGCCACTGGCTGCTCGGGGTGCCAGTGCGGGTACCAATCTTCGAGTGTCGCGCTGCCCTTGGCGGGGTGATATACCGCGGTGCGCGGCAAAGGCTGCGGCTCGTCCCAGGCATAGTCGCGGCCCAGCCACTGGCTGGCCAGGCAGTTGAACAGGTTGATGGCATTGGCCTTGCCGCCCTGGCGCAGGTAATGCCAAAGCCGCTCGGCCTGCTCACCGCGGACGTTGCCCAGGCTGGTCAGTTCCGGGTCCGGGCGGTCATCGCCCGGCACCAGAATCAGCTGGACGCCACGGGCGGCCAGCTCGACCAGTTGTTCGACGCCGTAGCGCCAGTAGCCAACGCCACCGTGCAGCGACACCAGGATGACCTTGGCGTGACGCAGCACCTGGTCGACATACAGGTCGACCGAGGCATGGTTCTGCACCTGCATCGGGTTGGCCAGGCGCAGGCTGGGAAAGTCTGCGGGCAATTGCTCGGCGGTGTCGGCGAGCAATGCCAGGTGTGAATCGCCGCTGCAGAGAATCACCAGCTCGGCGGGTGTCTGGCCGAGGTCGGCAATGCTGTCATCCGGTACGAAACCACCGGGCTGAGTCCGCAGCAGGTGCATGGGTCAGGCGCCCAGCGCCTGGCGCAGGCGCGCCTCCAGCTGGGCAGCATCGAGGTCCTGGCCGATCAGCACCAGGCGGGTGATGCGCGGCTCGTCGGCGCGCCAGGCGCGGTCGAAGTGCTTGTCGAAACGGGTGCCCACGCCTTGTACCAGCAGGCGCATCGGCTTGCCCGGGATGGCGGCGAAGCCTTTGGCGCGCAGGATACCGAACTCCACCACCAGCTGGGTCAATGCATCGAGCAGCAGGCTTTCGTCGGCTTCAGGCAGGTCAATGGAGATGGAGTCGAAAGCGTCGTGGTCATGATCGTCATGATCGTCGCCATCGTGGTGCGAATCGTGGTGGGTTCGGCGGCCATCGATATGCGCCTCGGACTCGGCACCCACGCCCAGCAGCACCTCCAGTGGCAGCTTGCCGCTGCTGGCCTCGATCACTTTCACCGCCGGCGGCAGTTCTTCGGCCACCTCGGCACGCACCTTGGCCAGGCCTTCGGCGTCGATCAGGTCAGCCTTGTTCAACACCACCAGGTCGGCACTGGCCAACTGGTCAGCGAACAGCTCGTGCAGGGGCGATTCATGATCCAGGTTAGGGTCGAGCTTGCGCTGGGCATCGACCTGGTCCGGGTAGGCGGCAAAGGTGCCAGCGGCCACGGCCGGGCTGTCGACCACGGTGATGACCGCATCGACGGTGCAGGCGTTGCGGATTTCCGGCCACTGGAACGCTTGTACCAATGGCTTGGGCAGGGCCAGGCCGCTGGTTTCGATGAGGATGTGGTCGAGGTCGCCACGACGGGCCACCAGCTCGCGCATCACCGGGAAGAATTCTTCCTGCACGGTGCAGCACAGGCAGCCGTTGGCCAGCTCGTAGACGCGGCCGCTGGCTTCTTCCTCGGTGCAACCGATGCTGCACTGCTTGAGGATTTCGCCATCGATGCCCAGTTCACCAAATTCGTTGACGATGACCGCAATGCGGCGGCCCTGGGCGTTGTCGAGCATGTGGCGCAGCAAGGTGGTCTTGCCCGAGCCGAGGAAGCCGGTGACGATGGTGACGGGTAGCTTGGCCAGTGTTTTCATGTCGCATTGCCCTTGGCAGTGTGGCGCGGGCATGCAGGACGACAGCCGCAGGCCAGGCTGGCCGGGCTTGTTCGCCACCGGATCACCCCGCCCGGTTGAAAGTCGAAAACGTGACGAGGCAGGTCTCCTGGCTTGCACCGTTCCATGCCCCGTTCAGTCGAACGGCGGGCTGGCGGGATGACGCCTTCCCGCGCGCTGGCGCAGTGGCTGTGTCGATCCGTTGTCGGTGCTTACAGTTGCGGGGGCAGCCGCGGCTTGTACCGCGTTCCCGTCTTAGCTTCGGCCAGGCCGAAGAACCTCGAAGTGGCAAGGCTACGCAGTGGCTGGCGGGTGGTCAACCATTGCTGCGGGGCCGGTCGACAACGCTGGGCGCAAGTGCGCTACAGTGGCGCCTTATCCACGGTCAAGGACGCACCATGCCCCTCGCCCCCGCCATACCTGTACTGCGCATATTCTCGATCGACAAGGCCAAGGAGTTCTACCTCGACTTCCTGGGTTTCAGCCTGGACTGGGAGCACCGCTTCAGCCCGGACTTGCCGTTGTACATGCAGATCCACCGTGATGGCCTGATCCTGCACCTTTCAGAGCACCATGGCGATGCCTGCCCTGGCTCGACCGTGTTCGCCCGCCTCGACGACCTGCGCGCGCTGGAGGGTGAATTGCAGGGTAAACAGTACGGTTTCGCCCGGCCCGAGGCCGAGCGCCTGGATTGGGGCCTGCAGATGCAGGTATGGGACCCGTTCGGCAACCGCCTGCGCTTTTGCCAGCAGATCGATGACGAGGCCAACTCATGAAGGCATTGGGCAAACGCGAGATAAGTCGCCTGGAGCGGGGGTTGGTTGCGTGCCTGACCGATGCCTGCGAAGCCGCCAAGGCAGAAATTGTCGGCTTCAGTTGGCTTACCCATCGCCTCGACCCCGAGGACTTTCCGAGCAGCCTGCGTATCACCTGGGTATTCGAGCAAGAGGCCGACAAGGCAGCGGCCGTGGTCGGTGATGCGAAGGCGCGCATGCTGGCGCTTACCGGCCTGGCGCTGGAGCAAGCCGGCATTCAGCTGGACCATCCGGCCTGGCATGTGCGATTCGACAGTGAAGAAGCCTGCGCGCACGGCCACGGCGGAGACTGGGCTCAGCGCTTGCAGACGCAGCGCTGAGCCCCAACCGGCAGCCGGTGCTTTACCCGGCCCCAGACGGTCCGTTAGGCTACGCATTCTCTAAATTACGAGGTGTTCGTCCAATGCGCCATTGATGCCGCCGTCTGTTCGACGGCCAGTCTTCAGCCTCCGGTTCGTACCGGAGATGTCGCGGCATTTGTGGAGTTGTGCATGACGAACACGTCGATTCTGACGCTGGACAGCGTCTCCTTGGCCTTGCCTGATGGCAGGCCGCTGTTTAGCAACCTCAACGAAACCTTCGACCAACGCCGCACCGGCCTGGTCGGGCGCAATGGCGTGGGCAAAAGCCTGCTAGGGCAGATTCTTGCCGGCCAGCGTGAACCGAGCAGCGGCCATTGTCGGCGCCTCGGGCCTGTCCATTTGCTGGACCAGCAAGTCATCGAGCGCAGCGCCACGCTGGCCGACCTGGCCCAAGTGGGACCGGTGATTGCGGCGCTGGAGCGCATCGAGCAAGGCAGCATCGAGCCCCAGGATTTCGACACCGTTGGCGAACGCTGGGATATGCGCGAGCAATTGCAGCTGCAGCTTCAGGGCCACGGCCTGGGTCAACTTGACTGGCGCCAGCCCGCTCGGACCCTGAGCGGTGGCCAAGCCATGCGCGTGGCACTGATTGGCGCGTGGCTCAGCGGTGCCGATTACCTGATCCTCGACGAGCCAAGCAATCACCTGGACAGCAACGCCCGCGCCCAGTTGCTGAGCATGATCGAAGCCTGGGACCGTGGCTTGCTGGTGATCAGCCACGACCGCAGCCTGCTGGCGCACATGGCACGCATTGTCGAACTATCCAGCCTGGGCTTGCAGGCCTATGGTGGCAACTACAGCCTCTATAGTGCGCAAAAAACCAACCAGACGGCGCAGGCCCAGCAGCAACTTGCCCGGCTGAAGCAGGCGCAGCAACGACAGGCCCGTGAACTGCAGCGCCAACGCGAAGACCTGGAGCGCCATCAGGCCCGGGCCGGGCGCCAAGCCAAGCACGCCAACCAGGCCAAGATTCTGGTCGACCGCAAGCAGGAGCGCAGCCAGGCCACTGCCGGCAAGCAGCACCGCGAGCATCGCGATGCTCGGCAAACGCTTATGGGCAAAGTGCGTGACGCCGCCCGCGAGATGGAGCATGACAGCGCTATTACCTTGCACACGCCCACACCTCAGCGTCATCCGGGCCGAGAAGTGTTGGCGTTGCAGGCACTTTGCTTGCCCCATGGCACCCGTAAAGCGCTTGACCTGCGCTTGTGCCTGGGCCAGCGCGTAGGGCTGATCGGCGCCAATGGCAGTGGCAAGTCCACCCTGCTCAGGCTGCTGAATGGGGAATTGCCGGCATCGCCCGACAATGTGCGCCTCAGTGGTGAGACCGCCCTGCTCGACCAGCACTGCAGCACACTGGCAGGCAACCGTAGCGTGCTCGAACACCTACGCCAAGCCAACCCGACGATGGCCCAGGGGAAATTGCGCAGCCGCCTGGCGCAACTGGGCCTGGATGCGGCCCGTATCGAACTGCCCAGTGGCCTGCTTAGCGGCGGTGAGCGTATGAAGGCGGCGCTGGCCGCCGTGCTGTACCGCGAACGGCCGCTCGACCTGTTGCTGCTGGACGAACCCGGCAACCACCTGGACCTGCCTTCGCTGACAGCCCTGGAACGCATGCTTGGGCAGTTTCGCGGGGCGCTGATAGTGGCGTCCCATGATGCGGTATTGCTGGAAAACCTGGCGCTGGATGAGTACTTGCGGTTGTAGAAACCGAAAAAAAAGCATCGCAGCCTATCAATTCGTGACTGGCCGTTCCCGATCCGCCAAGGATGTATTAAGGTGGCATGGTGCGCATATAACAGCAGCCCGAGCGATCGGGCACTTGCAAGACAATGAGGGTGTCATGAGCAACGAAAGCATTAATTGGGACAAGCTGGGTTTCGACTACATCAAGACCGACAAACGCTACCTGTCCGTATGGCGCAATGGCGAGTGGGACAAGGGCACCCTGACCGAAGACAACGTACTGCACATCAGTGAAGGCTCCACGGCCCTGCACTACGGCCAGCAGTGCTTCGAAGGCCTGAAGGCCTACCGTTGCAAGGACGGCTCGATCAACCTGTTCCGCCCGGACCAGAACGCGGCCCGCATGCAGCGCAGCTGCGCACGCCTGCTGATGCCGCACGTGCCGACCGATGTGTTCATCGAAGCGTGCAAGCAAGTGGTCAAGGCCAACGAAAAGTTCGTGCCACCACACGGCAAAGGCGCCCTGTACCTGCGCCCGTTCGTGATCGGCACCGGCGACAACATTGGCGTGCGCACCGCCCCCGAGTTCATCTTCTCGGTGTTCGCCATCCCGGTTGGTTCGTACTTCAAGGGTGGCATGAAGCCGCACAGCTTCCAGATTTCCAGCTTCGACCGTGCTGCCCCGCAGGGCACCGGCGCGGCCAAGGTCGGTGGCAACTACGCTGCCAGCCTGCAGCCGGGCGCTGAAGCGAAGAAGGCCAACTTCGCCGATGCCATCTACCTCGACCCGCTGACCCACACCAAGATCGAGGAAGTCGGTTCGGCCAACTTCTTCGGCATCACCGCCAACAACGAGTTCGTTACCCCGAAATCGGCCTCGGTACTGCCAGGCATCACCCGCCTCTCGCTGATGGAGCTGGCGCAATCGCGTCTGGGCCTGACCGTGATCGAAGGCGATGTCGAGATCAGCAAGCTGGACCGTTTCGTCGAAGCCGGTGCCTGCGGTACCGCAGCCGTGATCACCCCGATCGGCGGCATCGAGTACAACGGCAAGCTGCACGTGTTCCACGACCTGGAAAAGGTCGGCCCGGTTACCCAGAAGCTCTACAACGAGCTGACCGGTATCCAGAGCGGCGATGTAGAGGCACCGGCAGGCTGGATCGTCAAGGTCGCCTGAGTCGCATCAGCTGTATGAAAACGGGGCATGCCAGTAATGGCATGCCCCGTTTTTCGTAGGTTTACACGGCCACCTTGAGGTGCGGGTTTACCCACGAATACGGTGGCGGCAGCGACGGGGAACGGCGGGTGGAAATTGGCCAGCAGGACCGGCCCTTTCGCGGGTGAACCCGCTCCTACGACGGCCTGTGCCCAACCCGAGATGTGTGTTCACCACCGTGGTAGGAGCGGGTTTACCCGCGAATACGGTGGCGGCAGCGACGGGGAACGGCGGGTGGAAATTGGCCAGCAGGACCGGCCCTTTCGCGGGTGAACCCGCTCCTACGACGGCCTGTGACCAATCACCAATGTGTGTCCACCCCCGATCAGGTGTAGGAGCGGGTTTACCCGCGAATACGGTAGCGGCAGCAACGGTGAACGGCGGGTGAAATTGGCCAGCAGGGCCGGCCCTTTCGCGGGTGAACCCGCTCCTACGACGGCCTCTGTCCAACCACCGACCTGTGACCACCCCCGATCAGTGAACCGCGTCGGGTGACAGAATCATGCCAGGCGCCGCTGCACCAGCAGGTGCCGGACTTTGTCGAACGCCCAGTTGTACACCACGGTGTAGGGCAGGATGATCACGAAGAAGCCCAGCTCCACCATGAACGCCTGCAGCAGCGAAATCTCCAGCATCCAAGCCGCCACCGGCAGGCACCACACCACCAGGCCGGCTTCGAAGCCAAGACCGTGCACGAAACGCGTACCGGCCTTCCAGTTGATGCGTTCGGTTTGCACCCAGCGATCGACCAGTGCGTTGTAGACCATGTTCCACAGCATGGCGATTACCGACAGGGTCACCGCCAGCGCGCCCGCCGTTGCCAGCGACTTCCCCATGACCCAGGACAGCAGCGGCGCACACAGCAGTACCGCGAAAACTTCATAGCCAACCGCGTGGACCAGGCGTTCGGTGAAAGACACGTTTTTCATTGCAAATTCCATCCATTGCGTGAGTCGTGCTTCCCATTCTCTTTGACAGAACTGATACTCGCGATATAGCTACCATCGGTTTTATCAATACCATGCGTTACTCTCCCGAAGCTCTGGTCGCCTTTACTGAAGCCGCCTCGCTAGGTTCGTTTTCTGCGGCGGCGCGCAAGCTGCGCAAAAGCCAGTCCACCGTCAGCATCGCCATCGCCAATTTCGAGGCCGACATCGGCTGCCCGCTGTTTGATCGCAGTGGCCGCCACCCCACGCTCAATGAGGCGGGCAGGCAGGTGCTGAGCCATGTCGAGGCGATTCTCGATGCCAGCGCCCAGCTCGATGCGCTGGCAGTGCGACTGGCGCAAAATGTCGAGGCGCTGGTATCTGTGGTGATGTCGGACAGCTACAGCGTAACGTTCCAGGGGGCGGTGATGACTCGTTTCGCCCAGCACTACCCCCATACCGAGCTACGCTGCGGCCCGGCGGAGGACGCTGATGTGATCGAGATGGTCCAGCAGGGCCTGGCCCATGTCGGCATCCTTGCCACACAGCCTGGCTATCCCGCCGACGTGGCCGTGGCGCGCTTGCCGGAGCAGGCAGAGTTCGGCGTGTATGTCGCCAGCGAGCATCCGCTGGCGAACCTGGCGCAGGTACAGGCACAGCATCTGGAGAACGCGCGACAGCTGTATATCAAGACCTATGCCCCCAGCCTGCACCACGGCCGTGGCCAAGCGTGGTCGGCACCGGATTACCTGACCCTGCTGGAGTTCGCCGTGCGCGGGTTTGGCTGGGCCGAACTGCCCAGGGCGCTGGTAAAACGGTTTGGCAACGAGCTGGTGGAGTTGCAGATAGCGGGTTACCCCAGACGGGTGGATATGGATGTGGCCTGGTCGAGTCGGCGTGCATTGGGGCCGGCCGGGCAATGGCTGGTGCGACAGATGTTGGGACAATAGTTGTGTCGCCTGCCCGAACTTGAAGTGCGCCCAGACACAACAACCGGTACACCCAGCGACAAGCCTTCCCCCCACCCTGCCCCTTAGCCTGTCACCACGCGCCGCCCCGCTGCGGCACGCACCCAAAGCACAAGAACAAACGTTGGTGACCTATGCAGACAGTAGATCCGATCACCCTTGCGGTTGTCCGGGGTGCGCTGGAGACAGCGCAACGCGAAATGACCCTGACCCTGGAAAAGACCGGGCGCTCCAGTGTGTTCAACCTGGCCCACGACTATTCCAACTCGCTGTTCGACCACTTGCCGGAAATGATCCTGCAGGGCCAGGACATTCCCATCCACCTGGGCTCGCTGATCCCGGCCATGAAATGCGTGGCCGAGTTCTTCGGCGACGACATCGCCGAAGGCGACGTGATCTACCACAACGACCCCGCCTACAAGGGCAGCCATATTCTCGACTGCTGCATGTACAAACCGGTGTATTACCAAGGCGAGCTGGTGTTCTGGACCGTTTGCAAGGGCCACCTGACCGACATCGGCGGCCCGGTGCCGGCGGGCTACAACCCCGATGCCAAGGAGATCTATGCCGAGGGCCTGCGCATTCCACCGGTCAAGCTGTGGGAAAAGGGCAAGCGTCGTGAGGACGTGATCAACTTCATGCTCACCAACATGCGCGCCCGCCCTTATCAGGAAGGTGACCTCAATGCCCAGTATGGCGCCTGCAAGGTCGGCGAGCGGCACTTGCTGGAGCTGCTCGACAAATACGGCGTGGCACAGGTGCGTGCCTGCATCGCCGAACTGAAGAACATGGCCGACCGACACATGCGGGCGCTGTTGCGCGATGTGCCGGATGGAGACTACAGCGGCACCGCCGTGCTCGAAGATGCCGGCCACGGCCTGGGTGAACTGGCCATCACCGCCCATGTGCAGATCCGTGGCGACCAGGCCCATGTACGCATCGAGAGCCCGCCACAGGTGCCGTACTTCATCAATTCCTATGAGGGCAACTCCGTATCCGGAGTGTACCTGGGGCTGATGATGTTCGCCCAGGTGGCGCCGCCCTACAACGAAGGCCTGTATCGCTGCGTGACGGTCGATGTCGGCCCCAGGGGCACGCTGTGCAATGCCGAGGAACCCGCGCCCCACGTCAATTGCACCACTACGCCGATGGAAACCCTCGCCGATGCCGTGCGCACTGCGCTGGAACAGGCCTCGCCACAGCGGGTAACGGCCTCATGGGGGCATACCAGCGGTATCAACATTGCCGGCCGCGACCCGCGTAACGGCAATAGCGAGTACGTTACGATGGTGCTCGCCTCGATCATTTCCGGTGCCGGTGCCAACAAGGTGATGGATGGCTGGCACGCCTGCGGCCCGCTGTGCTGCTTCGGGGCGCTGATGAGCGGTGACATCGAGCTGCTCGAACACGCGTATCCGGTGCTGATCCACCGCTACAGCCTGATGGCCGACAGTGGTGGCGCCGGTGAGTTGCGCGGGGGTTCGGGCACCCGCCTGGAGATCGAGCCGCTGGACCACGCCATGACCGTGGTTGGCTTCGGCGAGGGCCGCCAGTTGCCCACCGCCGGTGCCGCCGGGGCTCGCAATGCCCTGCTCGAGCCCAAACTGGGCCGGCTGATCCATCGCCACGCCGATGGCCGCGAAGACCACTACACGCAGAACCCCATGCTCACCCTGCAGCCCGGCGAACGCATCATCAACATCAACCCAGGGGGTGGTGGCTACGGCGACCCGCTGCGCCGTCGGGTCGCAGCAGTACTGGAGGACGTGCGCAACGGCCTGGTCTCGCCACAAGGCGCAGCCCTGGAATATGGCGTGGTCCTCGATGCCGATGGCCAACTGGACGAAACAGCCACCCGCCTTGCCCGCGCCCCGCGCTAACCGGAGAACACGCATGCGTAACCAATATCGCCTGGGCGTAGACGCCGGCGGCACTTTCACCGATTTCATCCTGGCCGATCGCGACGGCGGCGTGCAGCTGTTCAAGGCCCCGTCCACGCCCCAGGACGGCACCCTGGCCATTCGCGCCGGCCTGGCACAGATCGCCGACGCCACCGGGCGCAGCCCGGCCGAACTGATCGCCAACTGTGACCTGTGCATCAACGGCACCACCGTAGCCCTCAATGCGCTGATCGAGCGCACCGGCGTCAAGGTGGGCCTGCTGTGCACCGAGGGGCACGAGGACAGCCTGGAAATCCGCCTGGGCCACAAAGAAGAGGGCCACCGTTACGACGCCCACTACCCGCCGGCACACATGCTTGCCCCACGCCACCTGCGCCGCCCGATCGGTGGCCGAATCCTTGGCGATGGTCGTGAGCACAGCCCGCTGGACGAAGCCGCCATCCATGCCGCCATCGACTACTTCCGTGCCGAAGGCGTGCAGGCCGTGGCCATTTCCTTCCTGTGGTCGGTGCGCAACCCCAGCCACGAACAGCGGGCCGCCGAACTGGTACGGGCTGCCCTGCCCGAGGTGTTCGTCTGCACCGGCTGCGAGGTGTTCCCGCAGATCCGCGAGTACACCCGCACCTCCACCACGGTGGTCAACGCCTACCTCAGCCCGGTAATGGCACGTTACGTGGCGCGTATCGACAGCCTGTTCCAGGAGCTTGGCGCACAGCAGCCGGTACGCTACTTCCAGTCCAATGGCGGGCTGGCGCCCGGGCACCTGATGCGTGAGCGCGCCGTCAACGCGATCAACTCTGGTCCGGCCTCAGCGCCACAAGCCGGGCTGGCGGTCGCGAGGCCGTTCGGAATCGACAACGTCATTACCGTGGACATGGGCGGCACCTCGTTCGACATCACCCTGACCAATGCCGGACGCACCAACTTCAGCAAGGACGTGGACTTCCTGCGCCAGCGCATCGGCGTGCCGATGATCCAGGTGGAGACCCTGGGTGCCGGCGGTGGCTCCATCGCCCATCTGGACGAGTTTGGCATGCTCCAGGTCGGACCGCGCAGCGCCGGCGCCATGCCTGGGCCGGTGTGCTACGGCAAGGGTGGCCGCGAACCCACGGTCACCGACGCCAACCTGGCACTTGGCTACCTGCCCGACGGCGCACTGCTGGGCGGCAGTATCCGCCTGAACCGCCAGGCCGCGCTGGACGCCATCCGGAGCAAGGTCGCCGAACCGTTGGGCATCAGTGTGGAACGCGCGGCATTCGGCATCACCACCCTGGTCAACCTGAACATGGTCAACGGCATCCGCCGCGTATCGATCGAGCGCGGTCACGACCCGCGTGACTTCGCCTTGATCGGCGCAGGCGGTGCGGCGGGCATGCATGTGGTGCGCCTGGCCGAAGAAATCGGCATGCACACCGTGCTGATCCCCAAGGTGGCCTCGGGCTTGTGTGCGTTCGGCCAGATCCTGTCCGACGTGCGCTACGACCAGCTCACCAGCCTGTCGATGCGCCTGGACGCCGGGCACGTCGACCTGGCGCAACTCAACCAGGCCCTCGCCAAACTGCGTCAGCAAGGCCTGGCCAACCTGCGCGAAGACGGCTTTGGCGACCAGGCCAGCAGCTGCCACTACACCCTGGAGATGCGCTACCTGGGGCAGATTCATGAGTGCAGTGTGGACTTGCAGCAGCACAGCATGGACGAGGCAGGGCTGGCCGCGCTGATCAGCCGCTTCCACAGCCGCCACCAGACCCTGTACTCGTACAGCGAACCCGCCAGCCCGGTGGAGCTGGTGAACCTGGAGTGCTCGGTGATCGGCCACCTGCCACGCCCGCCGCAACCCGAGCTGCAGGGGCCGGCCGAGCCCCCCGCCCCCACCGCGCAATCCGTCCGCCCGATGCTGTTCAGTGCCGATGGTGAATCGCAGCCCACACCGGTGTTCAACGGCAACCACCTGTTGCCTGGGCAGACCGTGCATGGCCCCTGCGTGATCGAGGAAGACACCACCAACATTGTCCTGCCACCCGGCTGGCAGGCGCGCCTGGAGCCTTCGGCCACCTACCGGGTGACACGCGGGGGTTGATCTTGCGGTCGGCGCGCGCCGATCATGGGCCAGATAACCGCCCGGCAGTTTTGCGCTGCCGGGCGGTTCGTACAATAACAAGAGCTGCTTGAGTAGCTTGCCTGCAGTTCCTTTTTTCAATGCTGCCCTCTTTGAAAAAGGACCCACCCCATGCCCACAGAACTCTCGACCCACGGCTGGCCACAGCCAGAGCACCAGGTACGCTGGGCCGAAGCCATCAGTGACACCTATTTTCCGCTGAGCCTTGAATTTGCTGCCGGACAGCCGTTCGATGGCCACCTGCAGCGCTGGAGTACGCCGAGCACACCGCTCAGCCTGTCGCGCCTGCGCTCCAGCCAGCTGGGTTACTCGCGCAGCAAAGCGCACATTGGCCAGGACCATGAAGCGTTCTACCTGGTGACCGTGCCGCATCGCAGCGAGGTGCACTTCGAACAGGACGGCCACCAGATCAGTTGCAGCCCGGGCGGTTTCATCGTCGAGCGCGGCGATGCACCCTACCGCTTCCACTACGGCACGCAGAACGACTTGTGGGTGCTCAAGCTGCCCGAGCGTGCACTCAAAGCCAACCTGCTGGGGCACAAGCGCTATACCCGGCATTGCTTCGATGCCCGTCAGGGCCTGGGGCGCATCTTTGTTGAGCAACTCGACCTGTGTGCCCGCCATTTCGACACCAGCCCCGCAGCCGCCCGACATTTACTGCTGGAACAGGCTTCTGCCACCCTGCTGCTGGCCTTGCAACAGGATGAGCGCGTGCTGGGCAGCGAAGGCAGCAACCTCAGCACCCTGCACCTGACGCGGGTCGAGCAGTATGTGCAGCAAAACCTGGGGGACCCCGAGCTGTCGCCACAAACCATCGCCAGCGCCTGTGGGCTGTCGCTGCGTTACCTTCACAAGCTGTTCGCGATCACACCCTACACCCTTGGCGAGTGGGTACGCCGTCAACGCCTGGAGGCCGTGCACCGGCAACTGCGCGACCCGCATTGCCACTCGGCCATCGGCGAATTGGCATTTCGCTGGGGTTTTGCCGACCAGGCGCAGTTCACCCGGGCGTTTCGCCAGCAGTATGGGTGCACGGCAAGCGAAGTGCGGGCTACGCGTACGCACTGATAAAGCAACGGAAAGTGGATGGGCCCTGTGCGTCCAGGATGCGATTTAGGTGGGCTTCCTCGGAACCGTCGATAGTCACTATCGAGCAGGGCAATTTCTACCGAACGCTGTGGCCGCATAACCTAGCTCCATCCCCTCGCTGCCTACTAGCCTGCCCTGGAGCTGACCGATGAATGCCCTGGCCCGCCAGCTTTCCGCCACCCTTTTCGTTTTCGCCATCGCCGTGATCAGCGGCTGTGCCAGCCACCCTGAACTGCGCCCGTACACCGCCGAGGAAACCCGCCAGTTGCAACTGGAAGCCTTACAGCGCCGCGGCCTGTCGCTGGACAATTACGAGCAGCAACGGCGGGTGATCCTGCGTGCCGGCAAGCTGCCTGTGGTGACCGAGACCACCGACAATGAACCTTCGACCAAAGGCTGAACGGGCTAGCCGGCGGTTCCCTCCCTCCACTTGCGCAGGTATCCTCTACCGCTTAACCGCAAGCCTTCCAGGACGGAGACCATGATCAGGCCCCTTCTGTTGCTGAGTGCTGCGCTGCTTTTCAGCTCCGTGTCGCTAGCCCAGCAGATGAAACGCCAACTGGGCGATTTCGACTTTACACTCGGCACCACTCCCTCGCGCAGCATGGCGCAAGGGCTTATCTCACCCAGCGCCGTCGGCGCATTCCATGGCGGGCTCGACCTTAGCCACCCCAATGGCTGGTACCTGGGCCAGTACGCCCCAAGCATGGGGGTCACTCCCAACTCGACCCTGCGCCTGGACAGCTACCTTGGCTACAAGCACCATTTCGACAGCAGCCTGGGCTACGAGGTAGGGTTGATCCATTACAGTCAGCCAAATATCGCAGGCCCCGACAGCTACGCCCTGTATGGGGGTATTTCGGTGCTGGGCAGCCGCTTCGGCGGAGCACTGCGTGACAACCCCGACAACCGCACGGGCACGCTGTTCGCCGACTTCGGCCATCTGCCGATGTTCGACGTCGACTTCAGCGTCAAACTCGCCCACCACCGCCTGGGCACACCGTTCACCATTGGTGATGGCAGCCAGGTGAATACCTTTTCCGATTGGTCGCTGGAGTTGTCGCGGCCCTGGCTGGGCATCGACCTGAACCTGATCTACAGCAATTCGAGTTTGAGTGGTGACGGCTGCGATGCGTACTCAGGTATCAACACCTATTGCGACAGCGTGGTCACCCTCAAGGCCCAGCGCAACTTCTTTTAACGGCGCGGTGCCAGCGCCAGGGCAATGCCGCCCAACACCACCGCACAGGCGATCAACAAGCGCAACGACAGCGGCTCGCCGATCAGGGCAACCCCGCCCAGTGCGGCAATCACCGGCACACTCAGCTGCAGGGTCGCCGCCTGTTGTGCACTGACCTGCCTGACCACGCCATACCACACGGCATAGCCTGCGCCAGAAGCCAGCACACCGGAGCCCAAGGCATACAACAAGCCAAGCGGTGTGAGGTGCGGGCCGGCACCCAGCAACAGCATCGGTAGCAGCAGCACCAGGCAAGGCAGGCTGCGGGAAAAATTGCCGACAGTGTCGGCCAGCGGCCTGGGCGAGCCTTTGCCCAGTAGCGTATACACCCCCCAGGCCACCCCGGACAGGGCCATCAGCAAGGCACTGGCCAACGAAGGTGCCGAAGCACCGGGCAACAGCAGCACCAGCAGGCCGGCAAAGGCGATCAGCATGCCCAGAAGCATGCGTACCGTGATGTGTTCGCCCCTGTACCAGGCAAAGCCGAACATGGTGATCTGTACAGCACCGAACAGCAACAACGCCCCTGCACCTGCGCCCAGTTGCAGGTACGCCGCAGAAAACAGGAACGCGTACAGGAACAGGGCCAGGCCGCCCCACCAACTGCCGCCCATGGTTTGCACCGGTTTGCGCAGGCGAATCAGCACCCACAGAAACAGCGCACCACTGGCCAGGCGTACCACGGTGAAGGATACCGGGTCGATAGCCCCGTCTTTCAACGCAAGCCGGCAGAACACCGAGTTGGCGGCAAACGCCACCAGACTGAAAAGGGCAGGCCAAAGCCAGGCTCTGGTCTTGCGGTCAGTAAGCGTTGTCGTGCCTGTACTCATGGTGTGGTCACCTCTGAGCGGGATTGTTGTTATAGCGGCATTTAGTCAGGACCGGCACCGATATACAAGGAAGAATCCACCGTGCAGGATGGCACCGGCTACGCCGGTGTTCGCGGGTAAACCCGCGCCTACGTGCGACCGCGCCGGCTTTTCAGGTTTTGAGCAAGACAGTTGCTTCCACCGGTACAGCGCGTACCTAAAACTTTCGCGATTCTATGCATGCCCCCAACACAAAAATTCGCTCTACGCGCTGTCTGAAACCTGACTAAACGTAAATATACTCGCCCCCACCTGCTGCAATAGAGTACCCAGACCCGCTGACCACTACAACATCAATCAGAACGCCAACTGGTTGCCCCCTCTTATCACGAATTCTGCGGAGTGCACGTGAAATATTATCTGCAACCCTGTCAGCCGTTGAATGCGCCGGCTGAAGTTTACTACCCCTAAGCGCTCCCCGCACATTAATCCCAGCAGCAAGAGCATCGATCGCAATTACTCGCAGCTCATGTGATTTCTCTAGATCCAAACCCCAAAAAACATGCCTACTCTTAGCATTGAAGTTCCTAAGTTCTTCAATATCGGTATTATTAAGCTCCTGGCGCCTATAGATCCAGGAGTCCGAAGCCACCGTGCCTTTTCCTGCTCTCATACCAGCCATCGAGGATGACGTTACCTGACCAGAGCTTGATGCCTGACCACGCTGCAGGCTACCTTGTACAGGTGCACCTGAGGTGTTCCAACCCGGCTGCCCATTCAATATGTCTTGCACTGTTTCATCCATGAGCGATGACGACATGTGAAAGCCTTCGCTACTACGTCTTGGCCTTTTTTCAACCCTCCCCGACACAATGCTATTCATCTTCACCTCCGACTTGAGCCCGGGCAGGCTGTTTGACCTCAATCTTGGTGAATGCCCATCGGGGTCACTGAAGTTGACCGGGTCGTTCATACAGTAGGCGTAACAGTTCAATCCACCTGCGCCAAAGGGGCTGAAACTGTCCGGACTGTGAAAACGCATCAAGGCAGGGTTATAGCTGCGATAGCCATTGCCGAGTAAATACTGGCTGTTCACCAGCAAGTGCCCATTGAATGCTGGCCGGTGCGGAGGAATGTCATGGGGGGTGTTATAGCCATAAGCATTGTAGGCAACCGACTCACCCTGCGCCTGAGATTTGACCACGACCACTGTCTGCATTACGTCTGTAGCCAATAACGCCGTGCGTGTAGATTCTTGCTCTAGCCGCGTTTCGGCTAATACCTCAGGTTGCGCTCTAACGCACACCATGGCTGATGTACCCGATAAAGCTGTATGAACTTTATCCTGTTGCAAGAAAAAGTGCGTAGTTCTTTCAGAGTCGACCATCTGTTAGCTCCCGCATGTCGCTCTGAATCTTAGGCGCTGATACAGATAAAACAACTGGTAAAACTAACAGGGCACTGCCTTATGGCACCGGCTACGCCGGTGTTCGCGGGTAAACCCGCGCCGGCTTTTCAGGTTTTGAGCAAGACGGCGGCTACGGCTTCGACTTCCACCAGCATGCCATCCAGCGCCAGCCGGGGCACCGGTATCAGCGTGCAGGTCGGTTTCATGTGCCGCCCCCAGGCCCTGTCGGCCTCGGCCACCCATTGCTGCAGGCGCGCTTCGGAGTGCTCGACAACCAGCAGGGTCAGCTTGAACACCTGGGCCAGGCTGGCACCTTTCGACGCCAGGGCCAGTTCCAGGTTGGCCAACGCCTGACGGGCCTGTTCGGCGAACAAGGGTGACAACTGGCCCTGGCTATCCTCCCCACCCTGACCGGCGATGAACAGCAGACGGCTGTCAGCGCGCACTTCGGCGACATGGGAGTAGGCGTTGCCACTGGGGTCGTAGAGGCCTTCGGGGTTGCTCAGCTGGAATGCGCTTGATGGGGTCACGACAAGCCCTCGCTCGGTTGGAAGAGCGTCGGAGTATCGGACCTCAAGTTAACTCGAGGTCAAGCATAAAGTAGGAGAATTCGTACAAAGCATCGTCATGTCAGAACCACGCGTGTGTTTGCGCGGAGGCTGTAAGGCCGTAGGCTCTGTACGAAAAGTCTTGAGATGCAGGTCAGGCAAGGCGAAAACAGCCGAGGAACGGCCGGGGTCGCGCCCGACTGTACTGGAGTACATGAGCATTCCGAGGCTGTTTTCAACGCACCATGAACAAGTATCAAGGCTTTTCGTACAGAGCCAAGATTGCAAAGCCCGGCATGGAGGCCTTTAACCAACAAGGAAAAACCCATGAGCAAATTTGATTTTCAGCTGGCCTATACCATCAAGCCGCACAACGCTCCAGACGACGAAACCGATGCGGCACAGGCGCGTCTGCACCTACGGGAAAAGCTCGGCCTGGACACCGTCGAGCACATTGAAACCACACTGCTTGGCGTGCTCACGCTCAAAGGCCCTACACTCGCTGACCGCAAGCGGGAAGCTGAAAAGCTGGTCCGCGACTACATCCATGACGCGCTCAAGGAATTGCGCGTACTCTCTACCGTGAAGTTCTACGGCTGCCTGATGGTGGACGGGCTGGGCCCTGCCATGCGTTTCAACATCCTGCCCAAATGAACCTCGACGGCCTCAGGCGCCCCCGCGCCCGAGGCCGCAAACCGTCATTTTTCCTGCAACACCGCCCTGCCCTTCACCGCTCGCGGCCCGCGCCAGGCCCAGAACAGCAAACCGGGGAATGGCGCGTAGACCACGAAGACGATCCACAGCATCTTGCGCTCAGCGCGCCGTTCACTGCCGATGATGTGCCAGATGGCCCAGATCTCCAGCAGGATGACCAAGGCCGCGATGATGATCCAGATCGTACCGATTTCCATGAGCGCTCTCCCAATGGCATGTATTGGGTTGGGTTGCTGCAAGCGCTGAGGGTTCAGATTGATTTGACTCACCGCGCCTCTTTGCAGGCGCGGCGATAGGGCCTCATTGCCGTGGTGCATTCTCCAGTGCAGCCTTCAACGCCGCTGCATCGGTGAACGCCCGTTGGCTGACCAGCACACCCTGCTGCAGTTGCAACCACTGCACCTGGCCCTCCTGCCCGGGGTAACGGCTGGCCACTCGCCCATCACGGTCGAGCAGCACCCGGTAGCTGTAATCGCGCATGGCCGGGACCGCGAACAGTTTGCTGATCAGCGCAGGCATGCGCTGAATGTCGGCCACGAATACAGCGGCGCGTGCTTCCAGGTAGCCCTTGGGCTGCTCGGCCAGTGCCGCCTTGACCAGCTTGGCACCGTCCATATCGCGCGCCACCAGCAGAATCTGCGTGTCGGCAGCAAGGCTGTAGGCCTGGTCGTACTGGTCGAGCAGCGTGAACGGGGCGAGCTTGTCGCCCTGCTCCAGGGCGTTGGCCAGAAACGGCAACAGGCTAAGCAACACGACAGCGGCATATCTCATCAGGGGCATCCTCAATGACGGGAGGTCAGCATAGCGGTAAAGCACCAGGAAAGGCTGGTTTGCCTGAACACGACCTGTAATACGACACAGCCACCAGGGAGATTGTCTTTCCTCCGGGCACCGTCCACACTCTGCGGGCCAGCCAGGAAGCGGAGTCCAGAGTGCCCACGCCACGCCAGTTCAGCAAAAAGACCAGCACCAGCAACATGCTACGGCTGAAAACAAGCAGCGCCAATGTCCAGGCGCCCTATCGGGTCGACTTTATCCTGCTCGAACACTTCTCGATGGCCAGTTTCACTGTGGCCATGGACGTGCTGGTCACGGCTAACCTGCTACGTGCCGACAGTTTCCAGTTCACTCCGCTGTCGCTGGACGGAGACCGGGTGCTCAGCGACCTGGGGCTGGAGCTGGTAGCCACCGAGCTGTCCGCTGCGGCACTGAAGGAGCTGGACCTGTTGGTGGTCTGTGGCGGCTTGCGCACCCCCCTGAAGTACCCGGAACTCGATCGCCTGCTGGACGATTGCGCGGCCCACGGCATGGCCTTGGGCGGCTTGTGGAACGGCGCCTGGTTCCTTGGCCGCGCCGGGGTGCTGGACGACTACGGTTGCAGCATCCACCCCGAGCAACGCGCCAGCCTGTCCGAACGCAGCCCGCAAACCCGCATCACCCCGGCCAGCTTCACCCTCGACCGTGACCGCCTCAGCGCCGCCAGCCCCAATGGCGCCATGGAGCTGATGCTGGGCCTGGTGCGCCGGCTGTACGGTGATGGCCTGGCCGAAGGCGTCGAGGAAATCCTGTCATTTTCCGGAGCGCGCTACCGCCAGGTGGGTCCAGGGGCGAAGAAGTCCATGAGCCTGCACCTGCGCACCATTGTCGAGCTGATGGAAAATAACCTGGAGGAAACCCTCAGCCTCGACCAGTTGGCCGCCTATAGCGGGCGCTCGCGGCGGCAGATCGACCGCCTGTTCCAGGCCCAGCTGGGCACGTCGCCCCGGCGCTATTACATGGAGCTGCGCATCACCAAGAGCCGCCGGCTGCTGCAGTATTCCGACCTGTCGGTGATGGAAGTGGCAGTGGCCTGCGGGTTTGTCTCGGTGTCGCACTTCAGCAAATGCTATGCGGCGTATTTCGGCTACCCGCCGTCGCGCGAGCAACGGCTGGGCGAGTGACCCAGGCTTCGAGTCAGCCCAGGCGCTCGAGCAATCTCAGGTACGCGGCTCGAGCTGGATATACCGCAATACCGCATCACAGATCATGGCTTTGTGGCGCAGTTTTATTTGCTCATCCGACAGGTCGATCTGGAAGATCTCGCCAAACGTATGGCGGTTCGACACCCGGTAGAAGCAGAACGAGCTCATCAGCATGTGCAGGTCGATGACCTCGATGCCAGCGCGGAACACGCCTTCCTGAACGCCACGGCGCAGGGTGTTGCCCAAGGCCTCCAGCACCAGGCTGCTCATTTCGCGAATGGCCGGCGACTGCTTGACGTACTCGCCATAGTGGATGTTTTCGGTGCAGATGATGCGCACGAAGTCGACGTTGCGGTCGTGGTGATCGAAAGTAAACTCCACCAGCCGGCGGATCGCCTGCTCAGCCGGCAACGACTCCAGGTCCAGGCTCTGCTCGGTCTTGCGGATATCCCCGTACAACTTCACCAGGCACTCGCAATACAACTGCTCTTTGCTGCCGAAGTAGTAGTAGATCATGCGTTTGGAAGTGGCGGTGCGCTCGGCGATGGCGTCGACGCGGGCGCCGGCCAGCCCTTGCTGAACGAACTCGTTGATGGCGGCCTGGAGGATGTCCTCGCGTGTTTTCTCAGGGTTGTTCTTGCGCGTTTTGCGCACCCCTTCGGTTTCAGGCTGGCCGAGGCCGACTACGGAATCACTCATACCCACTCACAGGCTGTTTATTGGAATGTGGGGGATTATCCGTTAGCGCGGCCATGCAGGGAAGCGCGCTGTTGGTCGGGTAAGCATGATGTATGGCCGCGGTGGCCAGCTGCCGGAACAGCACGTGGGGCGCCAAGTCAGCATTCATCATTCTAATACCGGGTATTCCAACATTTAATTTGTGGATGGCCCGCGCTCGCCCCTATTCTGTGGTCACATCCCCTGCGCCGCACCGGCCGGTGCGGTTCAAGGCATGGGGAGAGAACAACAAGTCGAGATCGTCCATGTCGAACCATTCGTACTTCGCCCCCCACGGTGGGCACCCGGCTCAAACCGAGCTGCTGACTGACCGTGCCATGTTCACCGAAGCCTATGCCGTCATCCCCAAAGGCGTGATGCGTGACATCGTCACCAGCCACCTGCCCTTTTGGGACAAGATGCGCATGTGGGTCATTGCCCGCCCGCTGACCGGTTTTGCCGAAACGTTCTCCCAGTACATCGTCGAGCTGGCCCCGGAAGGCGGCAGCGAGCGCCCAGAGCTGGACGCTGATGCGGAAGCCGTGGTGTTCATCGTCGAAGGCGAACTGGACATCACCGTCGAAGGCAAACACCACACCCTGGTACCTGGCGGCTACGCCTTCCTGGCCCCGGGCGCCGAGTGGAGCCTGCGCAACAACAGCAAGTCCAACGTCACCTTCCACTGGCTGCGCAAGCACTACCAGAAGGTTGAAGGCCTGGATGTACCGGAGTCCTTCGTCACCCACCGCGACAACGCCACCGTCATCGAGATGCCGGGCACCGAAGGCCGCTGGAAAACCACCCGCTTTGTCGACATGGCCGACATGCGCCACGACATGCACGTGAACATCGTCACCTTCCAGCCGGGCGGTGTGATTCCGTTCGCAGAAACCCACGTGATGGAGCACGGCCTGTACGTGCTGGAAGGCAAGGCGGTGTACCGCCTGAACCAGGACTGGGTCGAAGTGGAAGCCGGCGACTTCATGTGGCTGCGCGCCTTCTGCCCGCAGGCCTGCTACGCCGGCGGACCTGGCAACTTCAGCTACCTGCTGTACAAGGACGTGAACCGTCACGTACACCTGACGCTGAACCCTAAGCGCTAAGCCCAGGCTGACGCCCGCAAGCCCGCCAACCTGGCGGGCTTTCTGTTTGCCGCGCATACTGAAAACACCCACCCCTGCAGGGTACGGCCATGAACCGCTGCCTGCTGATCGCGACCTTGCTGCTGTGCACCTCTGCCCTGGCCACCGATGGCTGGGACCTGGCCTACGACCGCGAAGGCATTCGCGTGTACCTGAAGGACCCAAGCGCCACGCCCTACCAGCAGTTTCGTGGTGTCAGTACCATGAAAGCCAGCGTGCGCACGCTCACTGGCCTGCAGGATAACCTGCGCGTAGCCTGCAAGTGGCTGTATGCCTGTGACCAGATGCGACTGCTGGATGTGGAAGGTGACAGCACCTGGGTGTACCTGACCACCAACCCACCATGGCCGACGAGGCCGCGGGACATCGTGCTGAAAGTGACCAGCGAACGCCTGGCCGACGGTACCCTGGTGCGTCACCTGAGCGCCGAGCCCGACAGGATCCCCAAGGTTGACGGACTGATCCGGGTACGGCACCTGAGTGGCAAGTGGCGGATGAAGCCACTGGGCGAACGGGTGACCGAGGTGACCTACCAGTTGCAGGCCGCCCCTGCCGGGGATGTGCCGAGTTGGCTGGCCAACCGGTTCATGGTGGATACAGCGGTGGTCACGCTGCGTACGTTGCGGGCGGTGGCTGAGCGCCAACCTTGAAGTGCCGCCACGCCGCAGTCCCACAGCAGGTTGGCAGGTGTATTTTGCGCAATACACCTGCCAAGGCCTGGCTCAGCGGTCACATCTTGTAAGTCGAAAGCAGGATGCTGGTCTCGGTATTCTCGATATGCGGGATCGAGCGGATGGCGTTCAGCGCCCGGTCGAACGCCTCGAGGGTGTCGGCGCGCAGCTCTGCCATCAGGTCCCAGCGGCCATTGGTGGTGTGGATGGCCACCACATTGGGATGCCCGCGCAGCGCGTGCTTGACCTCTGCGGCATGGTGGCCGCTGATGCCGATGCTGGTGATTGCCCGCACGCCCTGGTCCAGCGCATCGGAGCGCAAACGTACCGTGTAACCGATGATCACACCCTGCTCTTCGAGCCGGGTGATGCGGTTATGCACCGTTGCCCTGGCCACCTTCAGCTTCTTCGCCAGGGTCAGCACAGGGGTACGCGCGTTGTCCCGCAACAGTGCAATCAGTTCCCGATCGATCGTGTCCATAAGCCTGCCAAATAATCAGATTGCTACGTTGGGTTAGCAGATTGTCCAGAAGCCTGACGAAACTGACAACCTGCATGCTTCCGATTGACGCAGTCTGTCATCAAAATGTTCATGCGGCTTCACTTCGATAATCTCAAGCGCTTACCCCGCGTTGCTGGGGCAAGCGCACAACAACAAGGTGCAAGAGCATGACGTATTTCATTGATGTTCCAACCATGTCGGACTTGGTGCATGACATTGGCGTAGCGCCGTTTATTGGCGAGCTTGCCGCTGCCCTGCGGGACGATTTCAAACGCTGGCAGGCGTTTGACAAGTCCGCGCGCGTTGCCAGCCACTCGGAAGTGGGCGTGATCGAACTGATGCCGGTCGCCGACAAAAGCCGCTATGCCTTCAAATACGTCAACGGCCACCCGGCCAACACTGCACGCGACCTGCATACGGTGATGGCCTTCGGTGTGCTGGCCGATGTCGACACCGGTTACCCGGTGCTGCTGTCCGAACTGACCATCGCCACCGCCCTGCGCACCGCAGCAACTTCGCTGATGGCTGCCCAGGCACTGGCCCGCCCGAACGCGCGCAAGATGGCGCTGATCGGCAACGGCGCACAAAGCGAATTCCAGGCCCTGGCCTTCCACACGCACCTGGGCATCGAAGAAGTCGTCGCCTACGACACCGACCCGCTGGCCACCGCCAAGCTTATCGCCAACCTCAAGGAATACAGCGGCTTGACCATCCGCCGGGCCAGCTCGGTAGCCGAGGCAGTGAAAGGCGTGGACATCATCACCACGGTGACGGCCGACAAGGCCTACGCCACCATCATTACCCCCGACATGCTGGAGCCCGGTATGCACCTGAACGCCGTGGGGGGTGACTGCCCAGGCAAGACCGAGCTGCACGCTGATGTACTGCGCAACGCCCGAGTGTTCGTCGAGTACGAGCCGCAAACCCGTATCGAAGGTGAGATCCAGCAACTGCCGACGGACTTCCCAGTGGTCGACCTGTGGCGCGTGCTGCGCGGTGAAACCGAAGGCCGTCAAAGCGACAGCCAGGTCACTGTATTCGATTCGGTTGGCTTCGCCCTGGAAGACTACACCGTACTACGGTACGTACTACAGCAAGCCGAAAAACGCGGGATGGGCACCAAGATCGACCTGGTGCCGTGGGTTGAGGACGACCCGAAAGACCTGTTCAGCCACACCCGAGGCCGCGCTGGCAAAAGGCGCATCCGACGGGTTGCCTGACATTGAATCGGGCTGGTCGAAAGTGTGTGTGGGCTTTGGGTCATGTGCAAGCGCATCGCCCCCAGATCGTCAGATCCCACCGCCCGCCAGCAACTGCGTCATCACCTCGGCCAACGCCTTGACCATCACATCCGCCGTCGGCCGGTGCACGATGACGATCTCATAGCTGTCGACCTCCGGCAGCCCTTGCCCGGCCCCCAACACCCTGTGCTCACCGGTGGCCGCCCTGGGCGGCAGCAGGCTGATACCCATGCCATCGGCGACCGCAGCCTGGATGCCACTGAGGCTGGAGCTGGTAAAGCTGATGCGCCAGCGCCGGCCCATGCCTTCGATGGCGCTGATCATGTCCTCGCGATACAGGCCACGTGGCGGAAAGGTGACCAACGGGATCGGGTCCAGCTCGAAGGCAGGCGTGCGCGCGCTGTCGATCCACTGCAGACGCTCTGGCCAGCAGGCCACGCCCTCACGGCTGTTGCGCCGCTGCTTGAGCAGCACCAGGTCAAGCTCGCCATTGTCGTAGGCCTGGCTCAGGTCACGGCACAAGCCACTGGTCACTTCGAGCTTCACTTGTGGGTGCAGCCGGCTGAATGCCGACAGCGCATTGGTGGTACGCCCGCCCACGAAGTCCTCGGGCACGCCAAGCCGTACCGTGGTGCCCACCATCGCCCCGGCCAGGGCTTCAAGCATCTGATCGTTCAGGGCCAGCATGTGCCGGGCATAGCCGAGCAAAGTCTGCCCGGCGTCGGTCGGCAGCACGTCACGGTTGCCCCGCACCAGCAGGCGGTGGCCGACCATGTCTTCCAGGCGGCGCACCTTCTGGCTGATCGTCGACTGGGTCGAATGCAGCCGCGCGGCAGCGGTGGTGAAGCTGCCGCAGTCGGCCACCACGACAATGGCGCGTAGCAGGTCGAGGTCGAACAGGGCCCTATTCGATTTCACGCTGATAGACATCTGGGTATTCAACTACTGAATGGCAAGTCTGCGTTCTATCACGGCTAGTCACCGAGGGCCACTCCTTCCCGCCGAGGATCGGCACCGCCTGACCAACCCTCGCCGCTGCGCTGGATGATCTGCATGCCGCTGGTCATGGTCATCGGTGTCACCTCATGCCCCCACGCTGCCAACTGGCGGATCAGCGCCGGGCTGCTCAGCCCTGCTTCCACTTCAGTGCCGGCATTGCGGCTGCCGAAGTTGGGCAGGCCGGCTGCCTGCTGCGGGTCGAGCTGCCAATCCAGCAGGCCGACCAGTGCCTTGTTCACGTAACCGATGATCTGCGAGCCGCCCGGCGAACCGAGGCTCGCGACAAACTCGCCAGTGGCACGCGAGAACACCAACGTCGGCGCCATGGCCGACAGCGGGCGTTTGCCCGGCTGCACCCGATTGGCCACCGGCTTGCCGTGCTCGTGGGGGATGAACGAGAAGTCGGTCAGCTGATTGTTGAGCAGGAAGCCCTTGACCATCAGGTGCGAGCCAAATGCGGCCTCCACCGAGGTGGTCATGGCCAGGGCCTGGCCGCTGTCATCCACCGCGCTGAGGTGAGAGGTGGAGATGCGCGGTGGCGAGCGGTCGGGCGCAAGCGCCAGCTCCGCTCCTTGCGGGCGGCCCGGGCCGGCGCGCTTCATGCTGTGCTCGCCGATCAGCGCCGCGCGGCTGGCCAGGTAAGCAGAATCGGTCAGGGCCTTGACCGGGACCGGCACGTAGTCGCTGTCGGCCAGGTACTGAGCGCGGTCGGCGTAGGCCAGGCGCTCGGCCTCGGCGATCAGGTGCACGGCCAACGGCGGGGCTTCCAGGCGGGCCGGAGACGAGGTAGTCAGCGGTCGCAACGCTGCCAGGTCGCGTTGCGGCGCGGTGCGCTGCACGGCTTCGAGCAGGCCCAAGGTCTGCAGGACGGTCACCCCACCCGATGAGGGCGGCGGCATGCCGCAGATCCGCCAGGCCTTGTAGGGACCGCACAACGGCTCGCGCTCCTTGGCCTGGTAGCGCTGCAAGTCCTGCAACGACAGATACCCGGCATTGGCATGGCCACGCACCTTGGCGACGATGGCTTCGGCAATTTCACCGCCGTAGAACACCTCGGGCCCCTGTGCGGCGATCTGCTCCAAGGTCTGTGCCAACTCAGGGTTGCGCAGGATCGTACCCACGGCCAGCGGCCTGCCCTGTTCATCCAGGAAGTAACGGGCCATTGCGGGTGAGCGGGCAATGTAGGGGTCCCCGGCCAGTAGTGTGTGCAGGCGCTCGGAAACCGCGAAGCCGTTGCGTGCCAAGGCGATGGCCGGGGCGAACAGGGCGTGCCAGGGCAACTTGCCGTGCTGCTCGTGGGCCAGTTTCAGGGCACGCAGCACCCCGGGCACGCCCACCGAACGCCCACCGATTTGCGCCACCCGGAACGGCATGGATGTGCCATCGGCATGCAGGAACAGCGCTTCCGTCACCGCCGCAGGCGCTGCCTCACGCCCGTCGAATGCCTGCACGCGCTTGCCATCCCAGTACAGGATGAACGCCCCGCCGCCGATCCCACTGGACTGTGGCTCGACCAGCGTCAGTACCATTTGCATGGCAATGGCGGCGTCAATCGCACTGCCGCCGGCACGCAGCATCGCCCGCCCCGCTTCACTGGCCAGCGGGTTGGCTGCGGCGACCATGTGCCGGCTGGCGTGCACCGGCTGCAAACCGCTACGGTAGCCGGAGGCCAGTTCCGGTGGTGCGGGTAATACCTGGTCGGCACCGGCCCAGTTACTGGTAACCAGCAGGCACAGAGCGCCGATCAGCGGGGTGGGATATTTCATCGTCATGCATCCTGCCATCACCTATTCAGCGAAGCACTGTCGGTCATACGCAGTCTTGACTTCAAGCCTTGGTGTAATTACCGGCAAGCCATTCGCTGACCAATGCAGCCCTTGCTCTCTGCGTGATTGCCAGGTTTGCGCAATGACAGATCAGGTCACTTCTTCGAACGGCAGCCCCACATAGTTCTCGGCAATGTTCACCAGCCCCGCCGGCGAGGTCAGGAAGTACTCGCGGTCAGCTTCCTGCATCTTCTGGTCCCAGGCATCCTTGTGACTGCCGAAGTCATGCAGCAGTTGGGTCATGAACCAACTGAAGCGCTCGCCCTTCCAGACGCGGCGCAGTGCCAGCGGCGAGTATTGCGCAAGCAGGTCGACGCGCCCTTCGTGGTACACCTTGACCAGAATGCGGTACAGGTAGTTGACGTCCGAGGCCGCCAGGTTAAGGCCTTTGGCACCGGTAGGGGGGACGATGTGCGCCGCGTCCCCCACCAGGAACAGGTGACCATACTGCATGGGTTCGACCACCAGGCTACGCAGCGGCGCAATACTTTTTTCCAACGCGGGGCCTGTGACCAGGTCCGCCGCTACCTCGGCGGGTAAACGGGCTTTCAGTTCGTCCCAGAAACGCTCGTCAGACCACTCCTCGACCCGATCCTGCAAAGGTACCTGCAGGTAGTAGCGGCTGCGTGTTTGCGAGCGTTGGCTACACAACGCGAAACCGCGCTCATGGTGGGCGTAGATCAGCTCGTGATTGACCGGTGGTGTGTCCGACAGCAGGCCCAGCCAGCCAAACGGGTAAACCCGCTCATACTGCTTCAGCACGCCCTCCGGGATGCTCTGCCGCGAGATGCCGTGAAAGCCATCGCAGCCGGCGATATAGTCGCAGTCAACCCGCTGCACCCGGCCATCCTTTTCGAAGGTCAGGTAGGGCTTCTCGCCTTTCAGTTCATGCGGCTGGACATTGCTGGCGGAATAAATGATCGGCGCACCACTGGCTTCACGGGCCTGCATCAGGTCACGGGTGACTTCGGTCTGGCCGTAGACCATCACCGTCTTGCCGCCGGTCAGGGCTTTGAGATCCAGACGTTGGCGGCGCCCGCCAACCAGCAGTTCGACACCCTCGTGCACCAGGCCTTCACGGTCCATGCGCTCGGCCACGCCGGCCTCGCGCAGCAGGTCGACCGTGCCTTGCTCCAGCACCCCGGCGCGGATGCGGCCTAGTACGTACTCGGCGGTCTGGCGTTCGACGATGATGTTATCGATACCGGCCTTGTGCAGCAGCTGGCCCAGCAGCAGGCCAGACGGACCTGCACCAATAATTGCAACCTGAGTTTTCATTGTTGTTGTCTCTGTTCGGACGATACCGGCCCGGAACTGGCAGCGGGGCGGCATCTGCTGTTAGGGTTTGCCATTGCATTTTTACTGGCAGAAAACGCTTTTTAAGTGTGCTATTCCATAAAAAACCTGCACTTTTACGAAAAGCGTTCGATTAACGGACAGGTCAGCCCAGATGAAATCCACCCTCCCCGGCGTCCCGTTGTTCAAGCTGTATGGCGAAAATCAGGCCTGGCCCGGTACCGACCTGCTGCATTGCGAATCGATCCCGGCGCGCAGCCGCCTGCATCACTGGGAGATCAAGCCGCACCAGCATGCCGAGCTGTTCCAGCTGCTGTATGTACAGCGGGGTCAGGCACAGGTGGAGATTGAGGGGATGCGCAGTGCCATCGGCGAAGCGGCGATCCAGGTAGTGCCGCCGATGACCGTGCATGGTTTTCGCTTCAGCGCCGACATCCAGGGCTATGTACTGACCTTTGGTACCGCCCTTGTAGCGAACCTGGAACAGCGCCTGGGCGCGCCACTGACGGTGCTGGCCCAGCCAGCGTGTTACCCCCTGGGCCATGACCGCGTGCACCTGCGCAGCCTGGTCGACACCTTGCAGCGGGAGTACCAAGGCAATGCCCCGGCTCGCGCGGCGATGCTCGAAGCGTTGGTGACCGCGCTGATGGTGTGGATCAGCCGCCGCCAGCAGCTAGGGCTGGCGCCGCGTAACCGCGATGAACGTGACCGCCTGTTGCTGGGGCAGTACTTGCGCCTGGTCGAAGCGCATTACCGCGAGCATCTGTCGGTTGAAGATTATGCCGCGCGGCTGAATGTTCCGAGCTTGCAACTGAACCAGCTGTGCCGGACGCTGAGTGGTCAGACTGCGTTGCAGGTGGTGCACCAGCGGTTGTTGCTGGAGGCGCGACGCAACCTGATCTACACGCGGATGAGCATCGGGCAGTTGTCGGACAGCCTGGGGTTTACCGACCCGACCTACTTCGCCCGGTGGTTCAAGCGCTTGAGTGGGCAGACGCCCAATGGGTATCGCAGATCGGGGTTGTCTGAATAATCCATACCGGCCTCTTCTTGACGTATACGTCAACCTGCCCTCAGGATATCCGCATACCCCACGCCGAGCCCGAGCATGAGCACTCAGACCTACAGCATCTCCGACCTGTCCCGCGAGCTGGACATCACCACCCGCGCTATCCGCTTCTACGAAGAACAGGGCCTGCTCAGCCCTGAGCGTCGTGGCCTGGAACGCATCTACTCACCGCGCGACAAGGTCAGCCTGAAGCTCATCCTGCGCGGCAAGCGCATCGGCTTTTCCCTGGCCGAGTGCCGCGAGTTGATCGAACTGTACGACCCCACCAGCGGCAACCTCAAACAGCTCAACAGCATGCTGGCGAAGATCGCCGAGCGCCGCGCCCAGCTGGAGCAGCAGATGCTGGACATTCACCAGATGCAACTGGAACTGGATACCGCCCAGGAGCGCTGCGAACAAGCCCTGGCCGCCACCCTGAACAACAAAGACCACCGCTGAACGCCACAGGAAATCCGCCATGTCCTTGCCTAAACACGTCCGCCTGGTCGAAGTCGGCCCCCGCGACGGCCTGCAGAACGAAGCCCAGCCCATCAGCGTCGCCGACAAGGTGCGCCTGGTCAACGACCTCACCGAAGCAGGCCTGGCCTATATAGAAGTGGGCAGTTTCGTGTCCCCCAAGTGGGTGCCACAGATGGCCGGCTCTGCCGAGGTATTCGCCGGCATCCAGCAGCGCCCCGGTGTGACGTATGCCGCGCTGGCGCCGAACCTGCGCGGTTTCGAGGACGCCCTGGCTGCGGGGGTCAAGGAAGTAGCGGTATTCGCTGCAGCCTCCGAAGCGTTCTCGCAACGCAACATCAATTGCTCGATCAGCGAGAGCCTCAAGCGCTTCGAACCCATCATGGACGCTGCGCGCAGCCACGGCGTGCGCGTGCGCGGGTATGTGTCATGCGTGCTCGGCTGCCCTTATGAGGGCAAGGTCAGCGCCGAGCAGGTGGCCCCGGTGGCCCGCGCCCTGCACGACATGGGCTGCTATGAGGTTTCGCTGGGTGACACCATCGGCACCGGTACTGCAGGTGACACCCGGCGCCTGTTCGAGGTGGTGTCGGCCCAGGTGCCGCGCGAGCAGTTGGCCGGACACTTCCATGACACTTACGGCCAGGCCCTGGCCAACGTCTATGCCAGCCTGCTTGAAGGCATCAGCGTGTTCGACAGCTCGGTAGCCGGGTTGGGCGGCTGCCCTTACGCCAAGGGTGCTACCGGCAATATCGCCAGCGAGGATGTTGTGTACCTGCTGCAAGGGCTTGGCATTGAAACCGGCATCGACCTGGGCCGGCTGATAGCCGCCGGCCAGCGCATCAGCAGCGTGCTGGGCCGCGACAATGGGTCGCGGGTAGCGCGGGCGTGTAGCGCTTAATAGGTCACACGGATGTCACATCGGTGTGGGTGAAGTGTTACCTCCCGCACATTTCACAGCAAAAAATCGGGTAACAGGGAAACAAATCGGCAGAATTTCAGGCTGGGTGGTGTCGATCAAAATTCTTAAATCATTGATTTAAAAGGGTTTTTAAAAGTTGGCACGCACCCTGCTATATCTCTGGTACAACAACAAAAAAAACGCGATACCCAATAAAAACAACAGGTAACGGCTCTGACATAACAAGAACAACACGGCAGAGGCGTAGCAAGCAGATTTTTTTGGAGTCGACACGCTTTTCAGGGGTTCGCCCCGCGGGCTGGCACAGAACAATAAAACTACCTCAAGGTAGCGGCAGCCAGGTTCGGATCAGCGATGATGACAGCAGGTCAGCGCTCAAAAAAATACGTTTGCTCTTGACCCCGCATGGGGGTCGCCCGCAGCACCAGGACAAGCCGACAAAAACAACAAAAGGCCGGTCCCAATAATAAAAAAAGAGCAGGCAACAACGCTTTGAGGGGAGCTTCGGCTCCCCTCAGTGCTTCCTGCCCTCTTCCTCCTCCTGCTTCTCCTCATCCTGCCCTTCGACCTTTTCCACCATCAACGGCATCGTGCCCAGTACCAGCAGGGCCAGTACCGTGCTGATCAGCGCCGTGGCTTCGCGTCCCATGCCGGCCGCCGTACCGATGGCAGCCGTCATCCATAGCCCGGCAGCGGTCGTCAGGCCTTTCACATGGCTGGTGTCCTGGCCGTTGCCCTTCAGAATGGTACCCGCACCGAGAAACCCGATACCGGCAACGATGCCCTGGATCACCCGACTGAGTGCCTGGTCATCGGCCCCCGCCATGCTGGGTGACAGCATGAACAGGGCGGCGCCCAGCGAGACCAGCATGTGGGTACGCACCCCGGCAGACTTGCCCTTGTGTTCACGCTCGAAGCCCAGTATTGCGCCAAGCACAGCAGCCATCAGCAAGCGCACAAGGATTTGCGTGACCTCGCGCTCATCGGTGACATCGGCGAATTCGGCCTGGATTGCTTGCCAGATGACATCCATCGCGGTGCTCCCCTGCCTGAGCATGTGTTTTCAGGTTGACCTCTGCACGCAATGCAAAGTGCCGCTCAGCCTGCCGATGCAGCAACTGGCCCCTGACCGCGGTCCACCCTGTAACCACCCCAGGAGGCCCCCACCATGCCCATTGAAATCGACGAAACCACCCGCCGCTGCACACTGACCGGCGAAGACCTGCGCATCGAGGGCGAAGGCCCGGATATCGAGATCATCACCGACGAGCAATTGCGCATGTCGGTGGCCATTCTGGCCGGCCAACGCGTGCCCATTACCGAAACCGAGGCCGATGCACTGACCGTGGCGGGTGCGGTGGATAGCCGCAGGCATCTGAAGGCCAGCGCGCCAGGCTCGGTGATATGAGGCCTGGCGGGGCTATGCGGCAAATCTGATATGGTTTTTATCGTAAAATCTGAACCTGTGCTGATAACAGCTTCAGCGCCATAGTGCTCATGCCTGATCGAGGCCTGATGAGCACCGAACCATGAACGATAGAATCCCTTTTGCAGAGATCGCCACCGCCCCAGCCAGCATCCAAGCACGACGCACCGACAGCGGTATCCATACCCGCAGCTTTACCGGGTTTTACCGTAACCTGCGCATCGGCTTTGCCGGCGCCCTGTTCGTGCTGTTCTTCGGCACGGCCTGGCTGAACTGGAACGGCCGCCAGGCCGTACTGTGGGACCTGGGAAACAGCAAGTTCCATATCTTCGGCGCCACCTTCTGGCCACAGGACTTCATCCTGCTGTCGGCGCTACTGATCATCTGTGCCTTTGGCCTGTTCGCCATCACCGTCTACGCCGGGCGTGTCTGGTGCGGTTACAGTTGCCCGCAAAGTACCTGGACCTGGCTGTTCATGTGGTGCGAAAAGGTTACCGAGGGCGACCGCAACCAGCGCATCAAGCTGGCCGCGGCGCCCTGGAGCCTGAACAAACTGGCCCGTCGCACGCTCAAACACAGCCTGTGGTTGGCCATTGGTGTGCTCACGGGGTTGACCTTCGTCGGCTACTTCACCCCGATCCGGCCACTGGCCGCGGAATTGCTCAGCTTGCAACTGGGCGGTGTGTCACTGTTCTGGGTGCTGTTCTTCACGGCCGCTACCTACATCAATGCCGGCCTGCTGCGTGAAGCGGTGTGCCTGCACATGTGCCCATATGCGCGCTTCCAGAGCGTGATGTTCGACAAGGACACCCTGGCGGTCGCTTACGACCCGCGCCGTGGCGAGGCCCGTGGTCCGCGTAAGAAAGGCAGTGATGTCGGTGCCCAGGGACTGGGCGACTGCATCGATTGCACGCTGTGCGTGCAGGTGTGTCCCACCGGCATCGACATTCGTGATGGTTTGCAGATGGCTTGCATCGGCTGTGCCGCGTGCATCGACGCCTGTGACGGGGTAATGGACAAGATGGGGTATGCCCGCGGCCTGATTGGCTACAAGTCCGAGCACAGCCTGCAAGGCGGTACCACTCACTGGCTGCGCCCGCGCCTGCTGGGCTACGCTGCCGCGCTGCTGGTCATGATCGGGGCACTGGTGATGGCCCTGCAACTGCGCCCGATGGTATCGCTGGATGTGATCAAGGACCGCGGCCTGTTCCGCGAAAACGCCCAAGGCCAGATCGAGAACATTTACCTGCTGAAGGTCATCAACAAGACCGAACGTACCCAGCACTATCAATTGCGCCTGCTGGACGCTGACGGTTTCACCCTGCAGGGCAATAGCGCACTGGTCATCCCTGCTGGCGAAATGAGCGAACTGCCGGTGTCGGTGGCGATGCTCGCCGAGCGCCCGACCAGCAGCTCGCAGACGCTGAGCTTTGAAATCAGCGAGCGTGACGACCCCGCTATCCGCAGCGTGGCGCACAGTCGCTTCGTCGCCCCGATGAACCGCTGATCCCTTACACTCACGCCACCTTGCCTGCCAGGCTTCGACAGAAGGCCAGAATGAAACGCTACGAACGCTTCGCCGATGACATTGCCGAACTGATCCGCTCCGGGGTGCTGGGCCCCGGCCAGCGCGTGCCGTCCGTGCGCTACGCCAGCCAGACCCACGGGGTCAGCCCGTCCACCGTGTTCCAGGCCTATTACCTGCTGGAACGGCGTGGGCTGATCCGGGCCCGGCCGCGCTCCGGGTATTTCGTCAACGCCCACGTTCCGCGCCAGTTCAGCGAGCCGCAGGCGCTGCAGCCGGTGAGCGAGTCTACCGATGTCGACGTTAGCGCCTTGGTATTTTCGATCCTCGACTCGATCAAGGACCCCAACACCATTGCCTTCGGCTCAGCCTTCCCCAGCCCTGAACTGTTCCCGCTGCAACGCCTGTCGCGCTCACTGGCCAGCGCCAGCCGCAGCATGGACCCACGCATGGTGGTGACCGATCTGTCCCCGGGCAACCCTCAGCTGCGCCGGCAGATAGCCCTGCGCTATATGGTCGGTGGGTTGATGCTGCCGATGGAAGAGCTGCTGATCACCAACGGCGCACTGGAGGCCCTGAACCTGTGCCTGCAGGCAGTGACCCAGCCGGGCGACCTGGTAGCCATCGAGGCCCCCGCCTTCTATGCCTGCCTGCAGGTGCTGGAGCGGCTCAAGCTCAAGGCCGTGGAAATCCCCGTGCACCCGCGCGAGGGCATGGACCTCGGGGTGCTGGCGCAGACCCTGGAGAAGCACCCGGTAAAAGCCGTATGGTGCATGACCAACTTCCAGAATCCTGTAGGTGCAAGCATGCCGGAGGCCAAGAAACAGGCGCTGGTGGAGTTGCTGGCGCGCCATCAGGTGCCATTGATCGAAGACGACGTGTACGCCGAGCTGTACTACTCGCAACAGGCGCCCAAACCCGCCAAGGCCTTCGATACCCAGGGCCTGGTCATGCACTGCGGCTCGTTCGCCAAAAGCCTGGCGCCGGGCTATCGCATTGGCTGGGTGGCCGCTGGGCGCTTTGCGCAGAAGATCGAGCGTTTGAAGCTGATGACCTCCCTTTGTGCCTCCATGCCGGCCCAGGCAGCCATCGCCGACTACCTGCAACACGGCGGCTACGACCGCCACCTGCGCAAGCTGCGCTACGCCCTGGAGGGCCAGCAGGCCAACATGCTGGCAGCCATCGCCCGCCACTTCCCGGCGCAGACACGGGTCAGCCAGCCCTCCGGCGGTTACTTCCTGTGGCTGGAACTGCCCGAGCAGATGGATGCCCTCAAGCTGTTCCATATGGCCCTGGCCCAAGGCATCAGCATCGCGCCAGGGCCAATCTTTTCGCCCACCCGACGCTTCGGCAATTGCATCCGCCTGAATTACGGCAGCCCTTGGCATGACGGCGCCGAACAGGCCATGGAAACCCTCGGGCGGATCATTCGCTCGTTCTGATAGCGAGGTGCCCGACACGCGCACCGAGCTGCTGGCCAAGCCCTTCGATCTGCAAGCACTTGCCCAAGTGCTTGAACGGTTGCTGGGGAGCACTGCCCAGTCGCACTGAGCGGCTATTCGCCTGCAGGTGAACACGTTAAAGTCTGGATTTTTCAGTTGCCGGACGCAGGCATGCCTTCTCGTGATCTGAACTCACTGCGCCAACAAGTCGAAGACCTCCAGCGACAGAACACGCTGCTGGAGCAACGGCTTGCAAGCCTCCAGGGGCACGGCCAGGACTTCTATCGCTCACTGTTCGACACCATGGACGAAGGCTTCTGCATCATCGAGTTCTTCGACGGCCCCCATGGCCCGCTGAGTGATTACGTGCACGTGCTGGCCAACGCCGCCTATGCCAAACACGCCGGCATCCCCAACGTGGTCGGGCAAAAACTGCGCGAGATGGTGCCCGATGAGGCGGATGACTGGGTGGTCCGCTATGGCGCTGTACTTCGCACCGGCGAACCACTGCACTTCGAGCAAGAGCTGGTTGCCACCGGCCGCGTGCTGTCGGTGACCACTTTTCGCATAGAACCTGCCGAGAAACGCCAGGTGGCGGTATTGTTCAAGGATGTCACCGAACGCCGGCGTGCAGAGCAGGCCCTTCAGCGCCTTAACGAAGAGCTCGAACAACGGGTGACTGCCGCACTGGCGGAGCGCCGCTTGTTTGCCGAGCTGGTCGATCACAGTGTGGTCAATGTGCATGTGGTCGACAGGGACCTGCGCTGGCTGGCTGTCAATCGCCAGGCCAAGCATGACTTCCACCTGCTGTACGGGAGGACACCCGAAATCGGCGACTACCTGCCCGGGTTGTTCGAGGATGGCACCGCCGACCAGACGCCAATTCTGCCGATGTGGCAGCGCGCCCTGGCTGGCGAGCAGTTCATCGAGATCGGCACCTTTGGCAAGCCCCCCGTGCTGCGCCATTATGAGCTGCGCTTCAACGCCTTGCGCGATTCAGAAGGCGAGGTACAGGGCGCGTTTCTGTTCGCCTATGACATCAGTGAGCGAGTGCAGGAGCAGGAACGCTTGGCCAAGGCCGAAGCGGCGCTGCGCCAGGCACAGAAGATGGAGGCCGTAGGCCAGCTCAGTGGCGGCATTGCCCACGACTTCAACAATTTGCTGGGTGGCATCCTTGGCGCCCAGGAGCTGATGCGGCAACGCCTGGACCAGTCACGCTTCGACGCCCTGGCGCCCTTGCTGGAGCTGTCCAACAGCGCGGCGCAGCGGGCCTCGTCGCTGGTGCATCGGCTGCTGGCGTTCTCCCGCCAGCAGACCCTGCAACCCTGCTCCACGCAAGTGGCCACCTTGGTGGCCGACATGGAAGACCTTCTGCGCCGCACCATCGGCCCGGCGATTACCCTGAGCAGCCGCTTCGCCAGCCAGCTGTGGCCGACCTTCATCGACCCTCCACAACTGGAAAGCGCCCTGCTCAACCTATGCATCAACGCGCGTGATGCCATGCCTGCCGGTGGTGTGATCGAGATCATTGGCGACAACCTGCCGCTTGACGACGAGCAGGCCCTGGCACTGGAACTGCCGGCCAGGGAGTACGTGCGCCTGAGCATCGTCGACAACGGTAGCGGCATGTCGGCTGACGTCGTCGAGCGCGCAGTCGAGCCGTTCTTCACCACCAAGCCGATGGGCCAGGGCACCGGCCTGGGGCTGTCCATGACTTATGGCTTCGTGCGTCAGTCGGGCGGGCAATTACGGGTGCTTTCGGTGCCTGGCGAGGGGACCCGTATCGAACTGCTGTTACCCCGCCACCACGCGCCAGCCCAGACGCCAATCAGCAAACCGCAGCGCGTGCCTTCGCGAAGAAGCGGCGAGACTGCAAAACGCATTCTGTTGGTTGAAGACCAGACCGCCTTGCGCCTGGTGATCGGCGAAGTGCTGGAAGAGCTGGGCTATCGGGTGGACGCCTTCGAGAACGGTCCGACTGCTCTCGCCCACCTGCAAAGTGGCGAACGGCCAGACTTGCTGCTGAGCGATGTCGGCCTGCCTGGCGGCCTGAATGGCCGCCAGGTAGCCGAACGCTGCCGTGAGCGCTACCCGGACCTCAAGGTGCTGTTGATCACCGGCTACGATGAGAGCGCGGCGCTCAGCGACGGCCAACCGCTGCAAGGTACGCTGGTGTTGACCAAACCGTTCGAACTGGAAGCACTGGCGGAGCGGGTTCGCGAGTTGCTGGAGACTTGACGGGCGCGTTCAGCGCCCGCCGCCCAGGTCGATGAAGCTGCCGGTGGCATAGGAGGCTTTGTCCGAAAGCAACCAGAGGATGGCCTCGGCCACTTCCTCGGGATGCCCCCCTCGGCCCATGGGCAAGCCAGATTCAAGCTTGCTGACGCGGTCCGGATCACCAGAAAGCGCATGGAAACCGGTATGGATATAGCCCGGTCGTACGCCATTGACGCGCACGCCCTCGCCTGCCACTTCTTTGGCCAGGCCGATGGTGAAGGTGTCGAGCGCGCCCTTGGAGGCGGCATAGTCGACATATTCATTGGGCGAACCCAGGCGTGCGGCTACCGATGATACGTTGACGATGGATCCGCCTTGCCCGCCATGCTGGCGCGCCATGCGCCGCAGGGCGTGCTTGGCGCAGAGCATGGGGCCGACGACGTTGGTCTTCATGACGTTCAGCAGCCGGAACTCGGACATGTCCTCGACCCTGCTCTGCTGGCCGATGGTGCCGGCGTTGTTGACCAGTGCGGTGACCGGGCCGAGCTCATCGTCGACGCGCAGGAACAGTTGGATGATTTCATCCTCGACGCTGACGTCGGCGCGCACCGCGATGGCCTCGGCGCCCAGGGCGTGGACCTGGCTGAGGATGGTTTCGGCGGCCTGGTCATCGGCGTGATAGTTGATGCAGATGCGGTAGCCCTGGCGGGCGGCCAGCAGCGCAGTGGCGGCGCCGATGCCGCGGCTGCCGCCGGTGATGACGATGACGTTCTCCATGGGTTTGCCAATGGTTTTGGGAAGGGAGCATCGACAATAGGCGAAATGGCGCTGCGTTGAAATGACAAAGATCAGCACAGCCAACCCTCTGCTGTTGATGTGGCTGTTGATCTGGCTTTTGATCTGGCTGTTGATCTGGCTTTTGATCTGGCTGTTGATCTGGCTGTTGATGTGGCTTTTGATCTGGCTTTTGATCTTGATCTTGATCTTCGCGACTTCAGGAGGCCGAACGCAGGCCTTGCGGAGGCAGGTGACGGGCATGGATGCCCGTCAAGCGCTGAGGCCCCAGGATGGGGCCTTCGGCGCGGTCCTGCCGGGAGCAAGGCCGGAGTGAGGGGACCCCGGAGCGCAGCGCAGGGGCCGGATGATGGGAGCGCAGCGTTTTTTGGTTACTTTTTGTCGCGTTTGACAAAAAGTGACTCGCCGTAAGGGCGAAAAGGTGAGTCAGTGTCGCCATCGCGAATGGACTGTTCGCTGAGTCAAAACAGACGAGTTCGCTTCTTGCTTCTTGCTTCTTGCTTCTTGCTTCTTGCTTCTTGCTTCTTGCTTCTTGCTTCTTGCTTCTTGCTTCTTGCTTCTTGCTTCTTGCTTCTTGCTTCTTGGATGTGGGCATCCACATCGAGTAGGTATTCATTCACGCAGGTGGCGCATAGTCACCTTTCCGCCCTTACGGCGGGTCACTTTTTGTCAAACGCGACAAAAAGTAACCAAAAAACGCTGGCTCCTATCATCCGGCCCCTGCGCTACGCTCCGGGGTTCCCTCGCTCCGGGCTTGCTCCCGGGAGGACCGCGCTGCAGGCCCCATCCTGGGGCCCAGCGCTTGACGGGCATCCATGCCCGTCACCTCCCTTCGCAAGCCCTGCGCTCGGCCTCCTGAAGTCGCAATCCGCGGCGCCTGGGCTATCGCGCGCTTAGAAGCAAAATCAAAAGCCGAAGCGAGACCGAGAGCATCGGGATCTTGCCTTGTTTAGCTCAATGCCCCGCCGATGCCGGCCCCGCCTTGGCGGTAAAGGGCGGCTTGGCGAACCACACCAGCAGAATCAACCCGGCAAATACCCAGCTCATCAAGGTGAAGTAATCCACCGTCGACATCATGTAAGCCTGCCCATTGAGTATCTGCTCCAACTGCGCATAACTCTGCGGGCTGACGCCGCCCAACTGCTCAAGGGTATGCCGCGTCGCCGGATCGAACTGGCTGATGTGCTCGCTCAGGTAGGCATGGTGCTGGTCCGCCCGACGAATCCAGATCCAGGTAGTCAACGAAGCCGCAAAACTCCCGCCCAAGGTCCGCAGGAAAGTCGCCAGCCCCGAACCGTCGGCAATCTGGTGCGGCGGCAGGTCTGACAGCAGGATGCTCAAGGTCGGCATGAAGAACAACGCCACGCCAATCCCCATGAACAACTGCACCAAGGCCACGTGCTGGAAGTCCACCTCGCTGGTGAAACCGGCACGCATGTAGCAACTGGTGCCGATCGCCAGGAACGCCAACCCAGCCAGCACCCGCAGGTCGAACCGGTGCGCATATTTGCCCACGAACGGCGACATGATCACCGGCAGCAAGCCGATCGGCGCCACCGCCAGGCCTGCCCAGGTCGCGGTATAGCCCATCTGCGTCTGCAACCACTGCGGCAGGATCAGGTTGATACCGAAGAACCCGGCATACCCCCCAACCAGCACGATAGTGCCAATGCGGAAGTTGCGGTGCACGAACAGCCGAAGGTTGACCACCGGGTGCCGGTCGGTCAGCTCCCAGATCACGAACACCGCCAGAAACACCACCGAAATCAGGCTGCCGACAATGATGAACGACGACTCGAACCAGTCCAGATCGTTACCCTTGTCCAGCACTACCTGCAAGGCACCGACGCCGATAATAAGGGTCAACAGGCCAATGTAATCCATCGGTTGGCGGCTGGTGACCACCGGGCGCGTGCGCATCTGCTGGCGCACCACGGCAGCAGCGAACAGGCCGATGGGCACGTTGATGAAGAAGATCCACGGCCAGCTGTAGCTATCGGTGATCCAGCCCCCAAGAATCGGCCCGGCAATCGGCGCCACCACCGTGACCATCGCCAGCAGCGCCAGTGCCATCCCCCGTTTTGCAGGGGGATAGACAGCAATCAGCAGGGTCTGGGTCATCGGATAAAGCGGCCCGGCGACCACGCCCTGCAAGACGCGAAACCCGACCAGCTCGGGCATCGACTGGGCGATACCGCACAGGAACGACGCCAGCACGAACAGCAGCGTGGCCCAGATGAACAGCTTCACTTCACCAAAGCGCCGGCTCAGCCA
Source organism: Pseudomonas sp. BP6 (assembly GCF_017875935.1). Lineage (NCBI taxonomy): Bacteria > Pseudomonadati > Pseudomonadota > Gammaproteobacteria > Pseudomonadales > Pseudomonadaceae > Pseudomonas > Pseudomonas sp. BP6. Next base: position 1,964,416 of record NZ_JAGINI010000001.1, on the reverse strand, counting down.
GCCGGTCAGCGGCAAGGCGATAGCGTTGCTCACCGCGAACGAGGTGATGACCCAGGTGCCTTGCTCATAGCTTACCCCCAGGTTGCCGGAGATGGTCGGCAGGGCCACGTTGGCGATGGTGGTGTCCAGCACCTGCATGAACGTCGCGAGCGACAGCCCGATGGTGGTCAGCAGCAGACTCGGCGGCGTGAACTGGGCAGCGGCGTTGTTGCTCATCGCTGCGCCGTCTTGCCGGTTGCGCTGTTTTCGTGAATCAGCCGAGCGATCAGGTTGTCGGCTTCGACCAGCTGGTGGTCATACACCTGGGTGGTGTAGCTGGCCTTCTGCGGTGGCTGCTGGGCCAAGGCCGGACCGCTCTGGTCATGCAGGTCGACTTCGACCACGGTGGACAGGCCGATACGGAGGGGGTGGTCCTTGAGCTGGTCGGGGCTGAGGTGGATGCGCACGGGTACTCGCTGAACAATCTTGATCCAGTTACCGGTGGCGTTCTGCGCCGGCAGCAAGGCAAAGGCGCTGCCGGTGCCCGCGCCAAGGCTGTCGACCGTGCCGCTGTACTTGACCTCGCTGCCATACAAATCAGCGGTGATTTCCACCGGCTGGCCGATGCGCATCTCACGCAGCTGGGTTTCCTTGAAGTTGGCATCGATCCACACCTGATCCAGCGGGATGACCGCCATGGTCGCGGTGCCCGGCTGCAGGCGCTGGCCCAACTGGACGGTACGCTTGGCGACGTAGCCGGTGACCGGCGCGACCAACGTGGTGCGGGCATGGTCGAGGTAGGCCTGGCGCAGGTCGGCAGCAGCAGCCATGACGTCGGGGTGCGAGGACACCACGGTGTCGTCGACCAGCGCACTGCTGGTGCTGAGCTGTTGGCGCGCGCTGTTGACGGCGGCCTGGGCAACGGTCAGGTCGTCGCGGGCATGGGACAGTTCTTCTGCGGCAATCGCACCGCTGTCAGCCAGCACCTTGCGCCGGTTGAAGTCTTGCTGCGCCTTGCGCAGTTCGGCCTGGCGCGTTTCCAGTTGAGCCTTTAGCGAGTCGACGTTGCTGTACAGCCCGCGCACCTGCCGCACGGTGCGTGCCAGCTTGGCTTCGGCGGACTGCAAGGCGACTTCGCTGTCGGCCGGGTCGAATTGCAGCAATACCTGGCCGGCGTGGACCAGGTCGCCGTCATCGGCCCCGATGCTGGTAACGGTGCCAGCGACTAGCGGGGTGATCTCCACCACGTTGCCGTTGACATAGGCATCGTCGGTGCTTTCGTGCCAACGCCCGACAATGCTGTACCAGGCCCAGGTGCCTGCCCCGGCAAGGATCAGCAGCAACAGCAGGCCAAGCAGCCAGACCTTGCGCTTGCGTGACGGCTCAGGCGCGACGGAGGGAGTCGGGGTATCTGTAGGTGTGGCCATGACAATACCTTGGATAATTCGTTACAGGGTTCAACGGTCGCCGAAGCGGCGGATCGTCAGAGGGTCGCCAGCACCGAGCAGCACCTTGGCCAGCAGGCCTTCCAGGGTCTTGAGCTCCTCTGGTGCCAGCACGCCGCACAACTCGTTCATGGCGGCGGCGCCGATTTCCGGCAGGCGGTTGGCCAGGCGCTGGCCGTCGGCAGTGAGTGCCAGGCGCACTTGGCGACGGTCGTCGGCGCAGCGGTTGCGCACGATCAGCTCCTTCTGCTCGAGGCGGTCGAGCATGCGAGTCATCGAACCGCTGTCCAGGCCCAGGTACCGGCACAGCTCGGCCGGGGTATCCACCTGGTACTGGGTGACGATGATCAGCACTTTGAACTGCGCGGCAGTGACGCCCTCTGACTCCAGGTGCCAGTCAAGAATGCGGTCTTTGAGGATCGCTGCGCGGCCAAGCAACATGCCGATGGCGCAGGTCTGGAAGTTTTCGGGGGAGAAATGGGCCATCTTTGACTGCTCAGTTAAGTGTGTAGAAATATTACTGCCTAGGCAGTGAATGTCAAAGCCTTCATTAGCAAGCTATGAAATATTTCATGTCTTCTGCCAGTCTCACCGCTCCCAGCAGGCGCGCATTGCGGCCCATTGCTACACACAAGGCCGCGCCTGCAAGGGTGTGCGTAAAGGCGGTTAACGTGCTCGCAGGCCCAACGCCTCCACCGCCCCGCAAGCAATCGCCATTCCCACCAGCTCTGCGAGGCTGCCCGCTTGCAACCGCTTCATCACCCGGCCTCGGTACAGGTCCACGGTCTTGACGCTGATGCCCAACTGCTCGGCAATCTCGCGGTTGTTCAACCCTTGGGCCAAGGGTACGAAGACGTCTCGCTCACGCGGCGTCAGGCCATCGATTCGCGCCTGCACCAAGGCCAGCGCCTGATCGCCCTGTCGCGCCAGCCCGGCGTGCTCCAGCGCAGCCTGAACGCTGTCGAGCAGCAACTGGTCGTTGTAGGGTTTTTCGATGAAGTCGCAGGCGCCGGCCTTGAACGCCCGCACCACGATCGGGACATCGGCATGACCGCTGACGAAGATCACCGGCACCATCAGGCCACGCTCACGCATCGCCTGCTGCACAGCCAACCCGCCCAAACCCGGCATGCGCACATCCAGCAAGACGCAAGCGGGCCCATCATCGATGCAGGCGTCGAGAAACGCCTGCCCGCTGGCGAACGGCAAGGCTTGCAGGCCCACCGACTGCAGCAGCCAGACCGTAGAGTCGCGCATCCCCTGGTCGTCATCGACCACATACACTTTTGCTTGCAACACCGCCTCCCCTTATTCCCTGCTGACCGCCAGCCGGCAGCACAGTACCAGACCGCCGTTGTCACCCGCCCGCGCCCACAGGCTGCCACCAAAGCCTTCGATCAGGCTTCGACTCATGCTCAAGCCCAAGCCCAGGCCGTCGGCCTTGCTGGTGGTAAACGGCGTAAAGATTTCATCCAGCCGCTCCGGCGCCACGCCCGGGCCCTGGTCGGCTACCTCGACCAGTACCCCATCGCCATCGCGCGCCGCGCAGAGCAGGATACGTGACGGCCGCTCCCCCTGCTGCTCGCGATTGGCATCGATGGCATTGCGCAGCAGGTTGAGCAGCACCTGCTCCAGCAGCACCCGGTCGGCATACACCAAGGGCAGTTGAGCGCTCATGCGAAGTTCCACCTGCACCTGGTCCCGCGCGGCTTCCCAGGCACACAGGCGCATGGCTTCGCCAGCCAGCTCGGCCACATCCAGCGCCTCCAGGCGGCGCGGCCCCTTGCGCAGGAAGGCACGCAGGCGGCGGATCACTTCGGCGGCATGGGTGGCCTGCTCGCTGATACGCTGCAGACCCTGGCCTACTCGCTCGCGAGCCTGGGGGTCACGGTCCAGGCCCTGCAGATAACGCTGACTGGCGTTGGCATAGTTGACCACGGCGGCCAGTGGCTGGTTGATCTCGTGGGCGATACCCGAGGCCAGCTCGCCCAGGGTAGCGAGGCGGGCACTGTGCGCCAGGCTTTCCTGCGCTTCGATGCGCAAGGTGATGTCGCGGGACACGCTGACCACCTCCACCACCGCGCCGGTGTAAGTCTCACGGATCGCCCGGCTGGCGATTTCGAACCAACGGTAGCCACCTGTCGCCTGGCGCACCCGGCAAGTCATCGTGTGGTAGCCGTCCTGGTCCAGCGCGGCAGCGGCCTGACGCAGCACCTGACGCCGCTCGCGCGGATGCAGCAGGGTATGTACAGGCATGCCACGCAGCTGCTCGGGCCACAGGCCGAGCAGGCGGTAGGCTGCCGGTGAGGCATCGAGAAAGCGGCCATCGGGGCTGTGCCGGGAAATCAGGTCGGTGGTGTTTTCGATGATCAGCCGATACAGGCGCCGGGCACGGCTGGCTTCGCGTGCGCCATGGCGCTCTTCACTGGCATCGCGGCAGCGGCCCAGCACCTGCTGGCCCTGGTTGTCCGGCATGAACGTCCACAACACGATGCGTTCGCCGACCTGCACCTCGACATCGCTGATCGCCCGATGCTGGCGCAAACAGGCACGTACCAGTGCAGCGCAATTGGCCGGCAGCCAGCGAGCCAGCTCAGGCCCTTCGGCGACCCAGGCCTGCAGTGCCGGGTTGAGTGCCAGCGGGCTTGCATCACTGGCCAGCAACAGACTGGGTTGTGGGTCGTTGGTGAGCAAGGGGTAAGCAGTGTCATCCACAGTAGGCGGCCTGTTTTTTATAGTAGTTTTACTATATTGCTATAGTCGATATTCCTAATACCATAGCGACTCGCGTAAAACTGCGACAGAGGGGCGGCCCACCGTCCGCCCCCACTGCACCCTGAACAGAGCTAACAATCAGCCATCGGGGGTCAGGTGCACAGGCTGCGTCTGCCTCCCTTACAGGATTACCGCATGTCGATCTATGCCCAGGGCCTGATGCCCGCTGCCGTCAACCATGTCGCCCTCACCCCGCTGAGCTTCATCGAACGCACCGCTGCCGTTTACGGCAACTACCCGGCCGTCATCCACGGCGCCATCCGCCGCAACTGGCAAGAAACCTACCAACGCTGTCGGCGCCTGGCCAGCGCCCTGGCCGGCCGTGGCATTGGCCGCGGCGACACCGTGGCAGTGATGCTGCCCAACACCCCGACCATGCTCGAGGCGCACTTCGGCGTACCCATGACTGGTGCCGTGCTCAATACCCTGAACGTGCGCCTGGATGCCGAGGCCATCGCCTTCATGCTGCAGCATGGCGAGGCCAAGGTGCTGATCACCGACCGCGAGTTCCATGCAGTCATCGAAGGCGCTCTGGCACTGCTTGAACACCCGCCGCTGGTGGTTGATGTAGATGACCCGGAGTACGGCGAAGGCCGCGCGGTCAGCGAGCTGGACTATGAGGCACTGCTCAACGAAGGCGACCCGGAATTTGCCTGGGAATGGCCCGATGACGAGTGGCAGGCCATTTCGCTGAACTACACCTCTGGCACCACCGGCAACCCCAAGGGCGTGGTCTACCACCACCGTGGCGCCTACCTGAACGCACTGGGCAATCAGATGACCTGGGCCATGGGCCACCGCCCGGTGTACCTGTGGACGTTGCCGATGTTCCACTGCAACGGCTGGTGCTACCCCTGGACCATCACCGCCCTGGCCGGCACCCATGTGTTCCTGCGCCGGGTCGACCCGCAGAAAATCCTGACCCTGATCCGCGAGCACAAAGTCAGCCACCTGTGCGGTGCACCGATCGTGCTCAACGCGCTGGTCAACATGCCCGAGGCGGCCAAGGCAGCCATCGAGCACCCGGTGCAGGCCATGGTCGCCGGCGCCGCACCACCGGCCAAGGTCATCGGCGCCGTGGAGCAAATGGGCATCAAGGTCACCCACACCTATGGCCTGACCGAGGTCTACGGCCCGGTGACCGTGTGTGCCTGGCATGACGAATGGGATGCGCTTTCGCTGGAAGAGCGTGCCCGGATCAAGTCTCGCCAAGGCGTGCGCTACCCGACCCTCGACGGCCTGATGGTGGCCGACCCGCAAACCCTTCAGCCGGTGCCCCGCGACGGCGATACCCTGGGCGAGATCTTCATGCGCGGCAACACGGTGATGAAGGGCTACCTGAAAAACCCTGAAGCCACCGCCGAAGCCTTCCGTGGCGGCTGGTTCCACACCGGCGACCTGGCCGTGTGGCATGCCGACGGCTATATCGAGATCAAGGACCGGCTCAAGGACATCATCATTTCCGGTGGCGAGAACATCTCCACCATCGAGGTCGAGGACGCCCTGTACAAGCACCCGGCAGTGCTGGAAGCCGCCGTGGTGGCACGCCCGGATGAAAAATGGGGGGAAACCCCGTGCGCCTTCGTCGCCCTGAAGCCGGGCCGGGAGGACACCCGTGAAGCCGACATCACCAGTTGGTGCCGCGAACACCTGGCCGGGTTCAAGGTGCCGAAGACCGTGGTGTTCGGCGAGCTGCCCAAGACCTCGACCGGCAAGATCCAGAAATACGTGCTGCGCGACCGGGCCAAGGCGCTCTGATGCCGTAGTCGTTCCCCCTTCAGGCGCGCAGCACTAGGCTGCGCCTGAAGGTTCAGCGCACGCCCAACCATCCCCCACTATTGCAAGAGCTGCCGATGACCACCTATTCCGCCCCCCTGCGCGACATGCGCTTTGTCCTACATGACGTGTTCAACGCTTCGAGCCTGTGGGCCCGCCTGCCCGCCCTGGCCGAACGCATCGATGCCGATACTGCTGACGCCATTCTCGAGGAAGCATCCAAAGTCACCGGCCAGCTGATTGCCCCGCTCAGCCGCAACGGTGACGAGCAAGGTGTGTGCTTCGACGCAGGCCAGGTCACCACCCCTGATGGCTTCCGCGAGGCCTGGAACACCTACCGCGAAGGTGGCTGGGTCGGCTTGGGCGGCAACCCGGAACACGGCGGCATGGGCATGCCAAAGATGCTCGGCGTGCTGTTCGAAGAGATGCTCTACGCCGCTGACTGCAGCTTCAGCCTGTATTCGGCATTGAGCGCCGGCAGTTGCCTGGCGATCGATGCCCACGCCAGTGAAACGCTCAAGGCCACCTACCTGCCACCACTGTACGAAGGCCGCTGGGCCGGCACCATGTGCCTGACCGAACCCCATGCCGGCACTGACCTGGGGCTGATCCGCACCCGCGCCGAGCCCCAGGCCGATGGCAGCGTGCGCATCAGTGGCAGCAAGATCTTCATTACCGGCGGCGAGCAGGACCTGACCGAGAACATCGTCCACCTGGTGCTGGCCAAACTGCCGGACGCGCCCGCCGGTGCCAAAGGCATATCGCTGTTCCTGGTACCGAAATTCCTGGTCGAGGCCGATGGCCGTCTGGGCGCGCGCAACGCTGTCCATTGTGGCTCGATCGAACACAAGATGGGCATCAAGGCCTCGGCGACCTGTGTCATGAACTTTGATGGTGCCATCGGTTACCTGGTGGGCGAGCCGAACAAGGGCCTGGCAGCGATGTTCACCATGATGAACTACGAGCGCCTGTCCATCGGCATACAGGGCATCGGTTGTGCCGAAGCCTCCTACCAGAGCGCCGCCCGCTACGCCAACGAGCGCCTGCAGAGCCGCGCAGCGACTGGCCCGCGGGCACACGACAAGGCGGCCGACCCGATCATCCACCATGGCGATGTCCGGCGCATGCTGCTGACCATGCGCACCCTCACCGAAGCGGGTCGGGCGTTCGCCGTGTACGTTGGCCAGCAACTGGACGTGGCACGCTATGCCGAGGACGCCGGCGAGCGCGAGCATGCCCAGCGCCTGGTGGCACTGCTGACGCCGGTGGCCAAGGCATTCTTCACTGATAACGGCCTGGAAAGCTGCGTGCTTGGGCAGCAGGTGTATGGCGGTCATGGCTACATCCGCGAATGGGGCCAGGAACAACGCGTGCGAGACGTGCGCATTGCTCAGATCTATGAAGGCACCAACGGCATCCAGGCCCTTGATCTGCTGGGGCGCAAGGTGCTGGCCGACGGTGGTCAGGCGTTGGCCAGCTTTGCCCGCGAAGTGCGAGCCTTCAGTGTGGATGCGCCCTTGCACCGCGAGGCCCTGCAGGCGAGCCTGACGCGGCTGGAGGCCACCAGCAGCTGGCTGCGGGAGCAGGCTGGCGAGGATGCCAATCTGGTCAGCGCGGTGGCGGTTGAGTACTTGCAGCTGTTCGGGCTGACCGCATATGCGTACATGTGGGCGCGGATGGCGGCGGTGGCGCTGGCCAAACGTGATGAGGATGATGCGTTTCATGGCGCGAAGCTTGCGTGTGCGGCGTTCTACTTCCAGCGGGTCTTGCCGCGGGGGTTGGGGCTGGAGGCGAGTATACGGGCCGGCAGTGGCAGCCTTTATGGACTAGAGGCCGCACAGTTCTGACCGGTGTGTCGCTGACGCGCTTGTTGCAAGGGGTGCCGTGTGCTGCGAAGAGTCCGGTACAGGATTGCGAAGGGCCTCTTCGCAGCATCAGGCTACCCCTGCAGAAACGATTGCAGACAACGCCATGCGCCCGCGAAGGGTTCTCAAACGCTGAAAAACCATGGCTAATCCGACGAAAAACCGGCACAACTGATAGTCATTCGCCATTACATTGGTTCTCGGGAGCCCTCCCGCAAGGGTAGAATGCGCAAAACCCGGAGCCGCAATGAACCACGACCGCCTCAATCCCAACCCAGACGATGCCATCACCGACGCCGCAGCGCATTGGTGCATGCGCCTGCACGCCGAAGATTGCACGCAGGCCGAGCGTGACGTATTCGCTGACTGGTTGGCGGCCGACCCGCGGCATGCCGAAGAGTACCAGGCGATGCTGGAAATCTGGCAAACCGCCGACCTGCTGCCGCGCAGCGCCACCGTCATCGACTTCAACCCACCCGCCAGACACGCCGCCCGCCCTCGCAACTGGCGGCCGCTGGCATCTGCTGCGGCCATCGCCCTGGCAGTGCTGCCGCTGGCCGGGTGGATGGGGTGGGAACAGGGCTGGTTGCCCAACCACTACCAGCACGTTGAAACCGGTGACGGCATGCAGACCGTGGAGCTCAGCGACGGCAGCACGGTACAGCTCAACCTGCACACCGAGCTCACCTTCCTCAACTACAAGGACCAGCGCCGGGTCACACTCAAGCGCGGCGAAGCGTTCTTCAAGGTGCGCCACGACAGCAGCCACCCGTTCATCGTGCGTGCCGGCAGTGGCCAGACCCGGGTCACCGGCACCCAGTTCAACGTGTGGAAGTACCAAGACCAGGTGAAGGTCACCCTGGTGGAAGGTTCAGTGCTGGTGTCCAGTGAGGGCAGTGCCGGTGGCTACCGCCTTGGCCCTGGCATGCAGGCCAGCTACCACAAGGGCGACTTCGAGCCGCAGCTGGAGCAAAGCGACGACTATGGCAACAGCCTGGCATGGCGCAGCGGCAAGCTGGTGCTCGACAACCTGAGCCTGGAACAGGCGCTGCCGGTGATCAACCGCTACCTCGACGCCCCGCTGCTACTGGCCGATGCCAGCACCGGCCGCATCCGCATCAGCGGCATCTACAACACCCGTGAAGTGGGGCGTCTGGTCAACAACCTGCCCAAAGTCCTACCGGTCTACCTGACCCGCAGCAAGGACGGCAGCACCGTGCTCAATCGCATCTCGCCGCCGCCCGACAAGGGCTGACGCCCTCCCCGCCTTACAAGGTCATCGCTGCCAACCAGCCGAACGCCATCAACGGCAAGTTGTAATGGATGAAGGTCGGCACCACGGTGTCCCAGATGTGGTGATGCTGGCCATCCACGTTCAGGCCCGAGGTCGGACCCAGGGTCGAGTCAGAGGCCGGCGACCCGGCATCGCCCAACGCACCGGCGGTACCGATGATGCACACCGTGGCCAACGGGTCGAAGCCCAGTTGCACGCACAGCGGCACGAAGATCGCGGCCAGGATCGGCACGGTGGAGAACGACGAGCCGATCCCCATCGTCACCAGAAGACCTACCAGCAGCATCAGCAAGGCACCGATGCCCTTGCTGTGGTTGATCCACTGCGCCGAGGTTTCCACCAGGCTCATCACCTCACCGGTGGCCTTCATGACCTCGGCAAAGCCGGACGCGGTAATCATGATGAAGCCGATCATGGCCATCATCTTCATGCCTTCGGTAAACAGGTCGTCGGTATCTTTCCACTTGACGATGCCCGACAGCGAGAAGATCAGGAAACCGACCATGGCGCCGATGATCATCGAGTCCAGCAACAGCTGGACGATGAAGGCTGAAGCGATCGCCAGCCCGGCCACCAGCAAGGTCAGCGGGTTGTACTGCACGCCCACCTGTTCCACCTGCTGGATGCGCGCCAGGTCGTATTCACGCTTCTTGCGATAGCTGATGAATACGGCCACCAGAAGGCCGACGAGCATACCGGCTGCCGGGATAGCCATGGCGTGGGTGACGTTGACGCCGCTCACATCGACACCAGCGCGGGCAACGTTGGCCAGCAGGATCTCGTTGAGGAAGATATTGCCGAAGCCCGCCGGCAGGAACATGTACGGGGTGATCAGGCCAAAGGTGATCACACAGGCGATCAGCCGGCGGTCGATGCGCAGGCGCGTGAGCACGTACAACAGAGGCGGCACCAGCAGCGGGATGAAGGCAATGTGGATGGGCAGGATGTTCTGGGACGACACGGCCACCACCAGCATCAGGCCGATCATCAGCCATTTGAGCTTGCCGCCACTGGCGTCGCCCCGTCGATCGATCATGGCCAGGGCGCGGTCGGCCAGCGCATGGGCCAGGCCAGACTTGGCAATCGCCACGGCAAAGGCACCCAGCAGTGCATAGGACAAAGCCACCGTGGCACCACCACCGAGACCACCGTTGAAGGCCTTGAGCGTGCCTTCGATGCCCAGGCCGCCCACCAGCCCACCGACCAGGGCGCCGATGATCAGGGCGATGACCACGTGCACGCGGGACAGGCTGAGTATCAGCATGATGCCGACCGCGGCGATCACTGCATTCATGGTTGGCTTACCTCATTACGACAGAAAAAAGCGCGAACTCTGAAGCAGTAGGCGGCAGATGTCAAAAGCGCCTTGATACGGCGCGTTAACTGACGGTCGAATTTAAATTGAATGTTTGAATAAAGAAAAAACGGCTTGAGCCGATACCGTGAGAGGCAGCGAGGTGCCTGGCTGGAGCGCTTTGGCACCTCCCGGCCCCACCGCAGATGAAGCCATAACCCTTACTGCCAAAAAAGGGATCCGCCCCCATGCCTTTGCGACAACTCTCCATCCAGTGGAAGATCACCCTGCTCGCCGGTCTCTGTCTGGCCGCTATCGTCACCTTGCTCGTCGGCCTGTCGCTGTACCGCATGGATCACAGTTCGGACCTGGTCAAGGCCAGCAGCATGCAGATGCTGACCGAGGCGGCGCAGTCGCGTATCGAGTCACAAGGTGAAGTGCAAGCACTGAACATCCGCCGCCAGTTCATGGATGCCTACCAGTACGGCGCCGGCTTCGCCCGCCAGGTGCTGTTCCTGCGCGAGCAGGCCGAAAAGCGCTTTCTCGATGCCTTCGACCTGCGCGAGGACATGACCCGCCAGGTGCGCGCCGCACTGCAAGCCAACCCCGACCTGCTTGGCCTGTCACTGGTGTTCGAGCCCAATGCCCTGGACGACAAGGACAGCCTGTTTGCCGGCAAGGCAGAACTGGGCAGCAACGAAACCGGGCGCTTTGCCCTGTACTGGTCGCAGCCACGCGCAGGCCAGTTGACCTCGATGGCCCTGCCCGAACATGACATGGCCAACACCGAGATCGGCCCCAGCGGCCAGCCGGCCAACACCTGGTGGGTGTGCCCTCGCACATCCGGCAAGGTGTGTGTGGTGGAGCCCTACTTCTACGACATCGACGGCCAGCAGGTACTGATGACCAGCATCGTGTTCCCGCTGACGGTCAACGGCAAGATCATTGCCACCCTGTCCATCGACATCAACCTCAACAGCCTGCAGGCGCTGAGCCAGGAGGCCAGCCGCAGCCTCTACGAAGGCCGCACCACGGTCGGCATTCTCACCCCGGTCGGCCTGCTGGCAGGCTACAGCGCCGATGCCAGCAAGCTGGCCCAGCGCTTCGACCAGGTAGACCCGGCCAAAGGCGCCGAGCTGGTGCGCAAGCTGGCCGATGGCAAACTGAGCATCCTCCACGACCGCCAGCGCTTGAAGGTGCTGGCGGCATTCCGGCCAATCCCGGACGCCCAGCCCTGGGGCGTGTTGCTGGATGTGCCGGAAAACGCCCTGACCGGGCCGGCCGAAACCCTGAAGCAGGAACTTGACGCCCTCAACACCAGTGGCACCCTGCTGGAACTGAGCCTGGGCCTGGCGGCAGCCATTGCCGGCCTGCTGCTGGTCTGGCTGATGGCTCGCGGCGTTACCCGGCCGATCCTTGGCGTGGCCGCCATGCTCAAGGACATTGCCAGCGGCGAAGGCGACCTGACCCGTCGCCTGACCTACCAGAAGCAGGACGAACTGGGCGAACTGGCCGGCTGGTTCAACCGCTTCCTCGACAAGCTGCAGCCAACCATCGCCGAGGTCAAAAGCTCGGTGCAGGCCGCCCGAGGCACGGCCGACCAATCCTCGGCGATTGCCACTGAAACCAGCGCCGGCATGGAACAGCAGTACCGCCAGGTCGACCAGGTGGCCACCGCCTCGCATGAAATGAGCGCCACCGCCCAGGACGTTGCCCGCAGCGCCGCCCAGGCTGCACAGGCTGCACGCGATGCCGACCAGGCCACCCGCGAGGGCTTGGCGGTAATCGACCGCACCACCAGCAGCATCGGTGCCTTGGCCGCCAACATGAGCGACACCATGGCCGAAATAGAAGGCCTGGCGCAGAACAGCGAGAAGATCGGCTCGGTACTGGAAGTGATCCGCTCGATCGCCGAGCAGACCAACCTGCTGGCACTCAACGCTGCCATCGAAGCTGCCCGCGCCGGTGAGGCCGGCCGTGGCTTTGCCGTGGTCGCCGATGAGGTGCGCAACCTGGCCCAGCGCACTCAGGAGTCGGTGGAAGAAACCCGTCAGGTCATCGAAGCACTGCAGAACGGCACCCGCGAAGTGGTCGGCGCCATGGACCACAGCCACCGCCAGGCCCAAGGTGGCGTGGAGCAGGTCGGCCAAGCCGTCACGGCATTGCAGCGCATAGGCCAGGCAGTGACGGTGATCACCGACATGAACCTGCAGATTGCCTCTGCCGCCGAGGAGCAAAGCGCGGTAGCCGAGGAAATCAACAGCAACGTGGCGACCATTCGTGACGTCACTGAATCCCTGTCAGGCCAGGCCAACGAGTCGGCGCGGGTCAGCCAGTCGCTGAACAGCCTGGCCAACCAGCAGCAAGCGCTGATGGACCAGTTCCGCGTCTGAAGCGAACGGGGCCACGCCAGTGGCCCTGAAACCGACAAAACCTCGTCGTCTACACTTGCCCCCACCGCCAAGGGGTGCGAACGACGAGGTTTACATGAAGCGAATTCCAGCGCTGCTGGCCGGGCTGCTGTTGACGGTGGGCCTGGCCAGCACGGACAGCGCCGCATCGGCAGAACAGCCTGCACCTATCCATTTTGGTGCCATCGGCTGGGAAAGCGGCGCCCTCACTACCGAGATCTTGCGGCTGATCGTGGAGCGCGGCTACGGCTACCGTACCGACACCCTGCCTGGCAGCACGGTCAGCATGGAAGTGGCCCTGGCGCGCAATGACCTGCAAGTGATCGCCGAGGAATGGGCCGGGCGCAGCCCTGCCTGGGTCAAGGCCGAACAGGCCGGCCAGGTGTTCGCACTGGGCGATACGGTCAAGCATGCAGAGGAAGGTTGGTGGGTACCAGCCTATGTGATCGAGGGTGATGCCGCTCGTAATCTGAAACCCGTGGCGCCTGAGCTGCACAGTGTCGAGGACCTCAAGCGTTACCCGCAGGTATTTTCCGACCCCGAATCACCCGGTAAAGGGCGTTTTCTCAACAGCCCGAGCGGCTGGACGTCTGAAACCGTCAACAGCCAGAAGCTCAAGGCCTATGGCCTGGATGGCCTCTACAGCAACTTCCGCAGTGGCTCCGGCGCCGCGATGGACGCCGAGATCGGTTCGGCAATCCGCCGTGGCAAACCCGTGCTGTTCTACTACTGGAACCCGACCCCGCTGATGGGGCGCTACAAGCTCATCCGGCTGGAAGAGCCACCGTTCGATGCCCAGGCCTGGGCCACCCTCACCGACCCCGCCAATCCCAACCCGAAGGGCAGCCGCTCGCTGCCGGCAAAGTTGTCGATTGGCGTGTCCAAAGCCTTCCGCGAAAACTACCCAGACCTGGTCAGCGTGTTCGAACAGGTCAACCTGCCCATCGATCGCCTGAACAAGGCCCTGGCTGTCATGAGCGAAAAACGCACGCCCCCGCGCAAAGCCGCCCTCACCTTCCTGCGCGATAACCGCGAGGTGTGGAAAGCCTGGCTGCCGGCGGACATCGCCGCCAAGGTCGAGGCCAGCCTGTGAGCAGCGGTTTCCCGCAAACCCTGCAGTTTTCCTTTGCCGACAGCGTCAACCGCCTGGTCGACTGGTTGGTATTGAACTACGGCGACCACCTGCGCGGTTTTTCTGACCAGTTGCTGCAACTGCTGGTCGGCCTGGAGAACCTGCTGCGTCTGTTGCCTTGGTGGCTGCTGTTGCTGCTGGTGGGGCTGCTGGCCTGGCACGCCAGCCGCAGCCTGCTGCGCAGCGCCGTGCTGGTCGCGCTGCTGGCCCTGATCGGTATGCTCGGGCTGTGGGACAAACTGCTGCAGACCCTGGCCCTGGTGCTGGTCAGTACCGGCCTGTGCGTACTGGTGGGGGTACCGCTGGGCATCCTGCTGGCCGCCCGGCCACTGGCCAGGCGGCTCCTGTTGCCAGTACTCGATGTGATGCAGACGCTACCTGCGTTCGTTTACCTGATCCCGGTGCTGATGCTGTTTGGCCTGGGCAAGGTGCCTGCCGTGTTCGCCACGCTGATCTACGCCCTGCCGCCGCTGGTGCGGTTGACCGAACTGGGCTTGAGCCAGATCGACCCCTCGTTGTTACAGGCGGCACACGGCCTTGGCGCCAGCCGTTGGCAGCGGTTGCGGCGCATCGCCCTGCCCCTGGCGCTACCAAGCATCATGGCCGGGCTCAACCAGTCGGTCATGATGGCCCTGTCGATGGTGGTGGTGGCGTCGATGATCGGCGCCCGTGGGTTGGGTGAGGATGTGTTGGCGGGGATCCAGACCTTGAATGTTGGCCAAGGGATGGAGGCCGGGCTGGCAATTGTCGCCCTGGCCATGGTGATCGACCGGATCAGCCAGGCCTATGGGCGCAGCAGTCGCTGAACCGTATCGCCAAGGCCTGGGAGCAGCCTTGTGCTGCGAGAGGGCCGGGCCTGACAATACGCCTCTGTCAGCTGAGAACCGGACCTCAACCGCATGTCCCTGAAAGCCCTGCGCACCTTGGTGACCATCGCCCGCCACGGCACCTTTGCCCGCGCCGCCGACCTGCTCAGTCTCACCCCCTCGGCGGTCAGCCTGCACATCAAAACCCTCGAAGACGAACTGAAGGTGGCCTTGTTCGACCGTAGCCGCAGGCAGGTGGTGCTGACCGAAGCCGGCCAGTTGGCGGTGGCCCGCGCCGAGAGCCTTCTGGCTGCCTATGACGAACTGGCCGATGCCCTGGCCAGCGGCCCAAGCCTGCGCGGCCGCTTGCGCCTGGGGGCGATCCACACGGTGCTGGCGCGGCGTTTGCCTAAAGCGCTGGTGTGGATCAAGGCCCACCACCCGCAGCTACACATCAGCGTGGCCTCAGGCATGTCGGCGGAGCTGGCGCGGCGCGTGGAAGACGGTGAGCTCGATGCCGCAATCACTACCGAACCGGTCAGCCCTTACCCGCAAAACCTGGACTTCACACCGCTGTTCGAGGACCGTTTCTGGGCCATTGCCAGCCCTGAGCTGGCCGGGTATAGCGTGCCGCAGTTGCTGGCCAGCCAGCCATTCCTGCGCTTCGACAAGCGTGCCTGGGCCGGCCGGCAGATCGAGCAGGAGCTACGCCGCCAGCATGTACAGGTGAGCGAACTGATGGAGCTGGACAGCCAGGAAGCCCTGGCGCGCATGGCGGTGATGGGCCTGGGCGTGGCGATCATCCCCATGGCGGACGACGACCTGCAACGCTTGCCACCCGCCACCTGCCTGCCGTTTGGCGAGCCGCAGCTGACCCGGCGGGTGGTGTTGCTGGAGCATGAAAAAAGCCAGCGGCGGCATTTGAGTGCGGTGTTGAAGACCGCCCTGGAAGCCTGAAGCCGGGCTGCTCCAGGGCGAGACGAGCACCCACCAACATGCACTTTTCCTCAACGGTCACTGAAGAAAACAACGTTTTTCCAGATTGATCCGCACCCGTAGTCTATGCCCGTACCCGACCACGGAATGCTGACCATGCTGCACTTGCTGCTGACCACCCTGCTACCCATCATCCTGCTGATTGCCCTGGGTACCTTCCTGCGACTTCGCGGTTTTCTTGCCGAGAACTTCTGGCCTGGCGCCGAGCGCCTGAGCTATTACGTCCTGCTGCCGTCGCTGTTCCTCCATGGCCTGGCCACTGCCAACCTCGATGGCATACCGGTGCTGGGCATGGCCGGCGCCCTGATGCTCTCAACCTTGGCAGGTGCCGTGTTGCTGGTGCTGTATCAGGGCACGGCGAACCATGATGGAGCCGACTTCACTTCAGTGTTTCAGGGCGGTATCCGCTTCAACAACTACATCGGCGCCACCCTGGCTGCGGGCATCTATGGCAGCGCCGGGATTGCCCTGGCAGCGGTGGCCAACGCGGCCATCGTGCCCTTGGTCAACCTGCTCTGCGTGCTGGTGTTTGCCCGCTTCAGCGCCCGTCACAGTTCCCCTGCCACAGTGCTTCGGGCGATCTTCGCCAACCCGCTGATCATCGGCTGCGCTGGGGGGCTGATGCTACGGGTCTCGGGGCTGGGCTTGCCAACCGGTATCGACGCCACGGTCAAGGCCTTGGGCCACGCCGCCTTGCCTCTGGGCCTGCTGTGTGTCGGTGCAGCACTGGGCGGCGCCAGCCTCGGCCAGCAGGTGCGCCCGCTGATGGCGGCATCGGCGTTCAAGTTCCTGGTCATGCCAATGACCACCTGGGGCCTTTGCCGGCTGCTCGGCCTGAGTGGCCAGGCAGCGGTGGTGGCGGTGCTGTTCCAGGCGCTGCCAACCGCTTCATCGTCTTATGTCATGGCCCGGCAAATGGGCGGCAATGCGCCACTGATGGCCACCATCATCGCTCTGCAGACCGTGGCTGCCGCCGCCACCTTGCCTTTGGTGTTAATGCTTACGCTTGGCTAGACTGAAATTCTGCCCACCGCCTGGTAGTTCACCCATGCGCCTTTACTGCATGCTGATCGGCTTGACCTCGGCCCTGCTCACAGGCCCCCTGTTTGCCGCTGACCCGGCCAAAGCCGCCGTTGCCGAGGACAAGGCCGAAGTGCTTGAAGAAAAAGTCGTTGAAGATGCGCCTCCCCCCAAAAAAGCGGAGAAACTGACCCCCGGCGAAGCTCAGGCAGTGGACCCGGCTGGCAAGGCGCCGCTGGATGACAGCATCACCTGCCTGGCTCGTACCCTCTACTGGGAAGCCAAAGGCGCCGACGCCAAAGACATGACCGCAGTGGCCAGCGTGGTGCTCAACCGCCTGGGCCACGATGGCTTTCCCGATACCATCTGCGGGGTTGTCAAACAGGGTGTGGAGACCAAGGCCTGCCAGTTCTCATGGTGGTGTGACGGGCGCCCGGACCAGGTCGAGGAGCCGCAACGCTACGATGTTGCCAAAGAGATCGCACGCAAGGCACTGAACCAGCAGTTGAAAGACCCCACCGGCGGTGCGTTGTACTTTCACGATCGCACTGTGCGCCCCGACTGGGCGAAGGCATATCGAAAGACCGCGCAGACGACCCACTTCCTGTTCTACAAGCCAGACCAGGCGTTGGCCCATTGACGCGTAAACGGCTGACAACGCTGGCCTGATACGAATGATTGGCAACTGACCGCACTTTTCCATCGACCAGGGGTCTACCCCCTCTTTTGCCGCCAGTAACGATTGCCGGCGTTTTCATTGCCTTGCACGACCTCGGGCCAAAAGCCGCGGGCTTGTGTAGGATGAGCAGCGCATACCACGACGCTGCCAGTCAAAGGGAGATCCACATGCGCGTCCTGACATCCGTCGTCTTGTCGCTGAGCCTGGTCGTTTCGACCGGGGCGCTGGCAGCCACCGGCGAAGAGGCGCAGCTGATCGATTCGATCAATGTCTACCGCAGCAAGGCCCAGCCCTGCGGTGGCGGGGCGTCGCTGGAACTGCCACCGCTCAATAGCGACACACGCCTTGCGCTGTCGCCAGAGGGCACCCGCGACCTGCAACAGGCCATGACCCGCGCCGCTTACCCGATGGTCAGCGTCCAGGCCATCAGCCTGTCGGGGCCACGCGATGCACGCGCCGCCATGCATGCCATCGAGGAAAGCTTCTGCCAAGTGGTGCTCGACCCGCAATTCGTCGATATCGGCGTCAGCCAGGAGGGCCGCGACTGGCGCATCGTACTGGCACGGCCGCTGCTCACCGGCCGCCTGGGCGACTGGCAGGCCGAGGGGCAGAAGGTGCTGCAGGAGGTCAACGCCGCGCGCAAGGTGCCACGGCAATGCGGCGGCCAGCCGTTTGCCGCCGCCCCGGCACTGAGCTGGAGCACAGTGCTGGCCGGGGTCGCAGCCAACCACACACGGGCCATGGCCAACCAGAACTTCTTCGACCACATCGACAAAGATGGCCGCACACCCGGTGACCGGGCGGAACTGGCCGGGTACCTGTACCAGCAGATCGGCGAAAATATCACTGCCGGGCGTGACACCGCGCAAAAGGTCGTCAACGGCTGGCTGGACAGCCCGGGGCACTGCGCCACGCTGATGAATCCGGCCTTCCGGGAACTGGGCGCTGCGTATGCGGTAGACCCCAAGAGTGATGCCGGGATCTACTGGACAGGCGTGTTCGGGACGCCGCAGTAGGTCAGGTAAAGGGGCAATTGCCTGCACGCAACTGCAAGGCCGTACAACCAAACCGACGCCGCACACACTTGCCAAGGTAGCTGGCATCCCCCAGGCCCACCTCATCGGCAATCTGCGCCAGGCTGTGGCTGGAGTTGAGTAAACGCCAGCGCGCCTGCTGCAAGCGCATCTCCAGCCACCAGGCCTTGGCGCTCATGCCGTGGCTGGCCTGGAACTGCCGGTCCAGTTGACGCCGGCTAATGCCCAGTTCCGCCGCCAGTTGCTCCACGGCCAACGGCGTGCCCAGGTGATGACGCATCAGTGCTTGCGCCCGCTGCACCTGGCGTCCCTGACCGGCTCCCAGCTCCAGCGAGCGCAAGGCGTGACGGCTGTCGCGGGTCTCGTCCACCAGCATGTCAGCCAGCCCTTTGAGCGCACGGGTTCGCCCGCAAGCACGTGACAGTAGGGCAACGGCCAGGTCGATGGCGGCAGTGCCACCGGCGCAGGTGATGCGGTTGCCATCGATGCAGTACAACTGCTCGCGCAGCAGCTGCAACTGCGGAAAAGCAGCACGAAACTCGGCTTCGTGACGCCAGTGCACCACCACCTTGTGCCCCTGCAGCAGGCCGCAGGCCGCCAGCAGGAAGGCACCATTGTCGACCCCCACCAGCTTGACACCTGCCTTGGCGGCCTGCCTGAGCAAAGCCCGATAACGTGGCGCCAGCTCCACGGTGGCCAAGGCACTGCGGCCGCCAAACACCACCAGGTAGTCGAAACGGCTCAGCTCGAGCTGATCCGCAATGGCCTCGACCTGCAGCACCGCGCCACTGCTTGACGGTACCGGCTCGAGGCTGAGCCCCGCCACCGTCCAACTGCAATAGCGTTGCTGGCTGTAGTCCTCGTCGTCGGCGCTGAAGCGCAATTTGTCGAGAAAGGCGCCAAACGGCAGCAAGGCAAAATCCGGTAACGGCATGATCAGCAAGCGGATGTCGGGCGGCATGAAATCACGTCCAGAAAAGACCCTTCTATGACCAGATAATACTCTTCCAGCTTGAGCGTTGCGCCATAGACTGGCGCCCTCTCTCGAACAAGGTATTTTTCAACATGGCGCTGGAAACCTGGCTCATCTACCTGCTGGCCAGCATCGGTCTCTCGCTGACCCCGGGGCCTAACAGCCTGTTGGCGTTGACCCATGGCGCGCTATATGGCGCGCGGCGAACGCTGTTTACCATCGTGGGTGGGGTATTGGGTTTCAGCGCCCTCATCGCCTTGGCCATGTTCGGCCTCAGCGCACTGCTCCAAACCTCGGCGTCGGTGCTGGGCGTACTGAAGTGGGTGGGTGGGGCTTATTTGATCTGGCTGGGCATTCAACTGTGGCGCAGCCCAGGCCTGCTGCTGGAACTGACCGAGCAAAGCGCGCGGCGCGGCAATGCCGGGCTGTTTCGCCAGGGCCTGCTTTCGGCCATGGCCAACCCCAAGGTGCTGCTGTTCTATGGCGCCTTCCTGCCGCAGTTCATCGACCCACAGCGAGGGCTGGTGCTGCAATTTGCGGTGATGGCCGCGACCTTTGCCAGCGTTGAGTTCCTGGTCGAATACCTGCTGGCGCGCCTGGCGTTTCGCATTCGGCCATGGCTGGCCAAGGGTGGCAAAGGTTTCAATCGTTGCTGCGGGAGCCTGTTTGCCTTGATTGGCCTGGCGCTGCCGCTTGGCCGATAGCGGGCCCGCGAAACCGGGCGAAGCCCGTGCCCTCCATCGCGTACCGGTTCAACCCCGGCGTGGTTTGAGTAGAAACACAACCAGCGCCACACCCGGCAACCCCGCCCCCACCAGTGCCACGCCATGCCAGCCAAACTGGCTGAACAGCGCACTGGCCACCGCCGACCCCAGCGCCCCGCCGAGGAAGATGCTGGTCATGTACACCGCATTCAGCCGCCCGCGGCTGGCAGGGTCCAGTGCGTATACTTCGCGCTGGCCGATGACCATGTTCATCTGCACCGCAAAGTCCAGCAACACGCCGGTAAGGCCCAGGCCAATCACGCTGTAACCCGGTACTGTCAGCCCCAGCAACAAGGCCGCCGGCGCCAGCAACAGCGCCAGCAGCGAGCCGGCCCGGGCATGCCCGGCATCGGCCAGGCGGCCGGCCAAGGGTGCAGCAACGGCGCCCACCGCGCCAACAAGGGCGAACACAGCGATCTGGCTTTGTGACAGCCCATGCTCACCGGCGAGCGCCATCGGCACCGCCGTCCAGTAAAGGCTGAACGCTGCGAACATCAATGCCTGGTACAACGAACGCTGGCGCAACAGCGGATAACGACGCAGCAGTGTGAGCAGCGACAGCATCAACCCGGCATAGCTGGCTTTGTGCTCGGGACGCCGCTGCGGCAAGGTCAACACCAGCAAGAGGATGATCGCCAGCATTACCCCGGCGGCGCCAATGAACACTGCACGCCAGCCGAAGTGGTCGGCCACCAGGCTCGACAGCGGTCGTGCCAGCAGGATGCCCAGCAACAAGCCGCCCATGATGTTACCGACCACACGACCACGCTGCTGCTCCGGCGCCAGATGCGCCGCCAGCGGGATGAGCATCTGCACCGACACCGAACTAAAGCCGATCAGCAGTGCATAACCCAGGAACAGCTGGCCCTGGCCACTGCTGCTGGTGCCCGCCAGCAGCAGGCTGACGCACGCCAGGACCGCGGTGGCCACCATCAGGCGGCGGTTTTCCAGCAGGTCGGCCAGCGGTACCAGCAGCAACAGGCCCAAGGCATAGCCCAGCTGAGTGAGAGAAACGATCAGGCTGGCATGCTCGGTGGACAGCCCCAGGTCCGGGGCGATCAGCCCGACGATGGGCTGGGCGTAGTAGATGTTGGCGACGATCGCGCCGCAGCAGAACGCCAACAGCACTACCAGAGCCCGGCTCAGGCTGGCGGCTGCCGGTTGCGCTGTCGCAAGGGAGGGGTTCATGCGAAGTTCCTCGACATGGGATGGGGAGATGCCGGCTACCTTACCCATGGACGCCATCGCCGAGAATCCGGCGGTGGCGCAATGCGGCTTTGCGCACAGCGCAACACTAGTTGCCGCGTATGAGCAAATTTTCGCAAAAGTCGATGAATGCGTTTACCCGCCGTGAGCCCCGGTGGTTGGGCATATACAAGGCGTTGATGCTGCTATTGGCTGTGCCAGGGCTGGCCTGCCAGTCGGGGAAAACCCGCTGCAGGCGCCCCGCCAGCACATCGTCGCGTACCAGCCAGTCGGCCAGCAGTGCGATACCACTGCCTGCCAGTGCCGTTTCACGCAACAGGTCGGCGTTGGCGCTGCGCAGTGGCCCGTTTACGTCCAGCTCCAGGCTGTCCTGGCCACAGGTCAGGCGCCAGGGGCGCGCTTTCTGCCCATAGCGAAAGCGCAGGCAGGCATGGTCAAGCAACTCCCGGGGATGCTGCAGTGGCTCACGCCCGACCAGGTAGGCCGGGCTGGCCACCAGCCAACGCTGAAAACCGCCGAGCCGGCGGCACACCAGCTCGTCATTGGGCGAGGGGTCGCCCAGGCGAATCGACAGGTCATAGCGCCCGTCAAGCAAGTCGTCCAGGCGGTCGCTGAGGTCGATGTCCAGTTCCAGTGCCGGGTGCTGCGCCAGGAATGCCCCCAGGTGCGGGGCGATGACCCGCCGACCAAACTCCACTGGCAGGCTCAGGCGCAGTACACCCACAGGCTCCTCGCCGCGATCGGCGATGCTGGCATCAGCCTCGTCCAGTGCTTCAAAAATGCCCCGTGCCCGCTGGTAGTAACGGGCGCCGGCCTCGGTCAGGCTGACCTGGCGCGTCGAGCGGTTGAGCAAGGTGGCGCCCAGCGACGCTTCCAGGGCATCGACCAGACGTGTCACCGACGATGTCGCCAGCCCTAGCCTGCGCGCGGCAGCAGAAAAGCCTTGGGCATCGACAGTGGCCACGAACATTTTCATCGCCAGCAGCTTGTCCATGTTCAGCCCGTCTTCCAAAAACCGGAAAGTTCTTACAAACAGCCGGGCGGGTCAAGCAGCGCGCCCCACGGCAATTGCGTCCATAGTGAAATCAACCCAATTCCAAGGAGGCTTGCCATGACCCTGAACAACCTGCTGACCGCCCTGCCGCCCTGCGATCCCGCCAGCGCCGAACGTGTCGACGAATTGCTCAGCCGCCCAGGCGTGCGCGTGAAGCGTATCGTCTCCAGCGGGCAAGCCAGCCCACCCGGTTTCTGGTACGACCAGGCTGAAGGTGAGTGGATCATGTTGCTCAGGGGGGCTGCCGCCCTGCGTTTCGAGCACGAGCACCACACCCGCCTGCTGGCGCCGGGCGATTGTCTGGACATCCCCCCGCACCACCGCCACCGCGTGGAATGGACCGCACCCGGCACGGCCACCATCTGGCTCGCGGTGTTCTATAGCAGCAGCACCCCATGACCGGCATGAAGGGCCATGCACATGACGCTGTTGTTACGTAGCCGTGCAAGGTTGGGCTTACGACCAAAGCATGAATACAAATCGAACATGCGCATTAACGCCCCGTTCAATGCGTTTTTCAGCACCTTATCTATACTTTTAGCCACATCTTCGTAAGTTCAGCCCTGCGACAATCAGCCTCGCTCAATTATGTACCAACTTGTTAATTAGCAAGCTAAGGGCTTAAACTGCGCGCATTCCACCTGCTGAGATCCCTGGCATGAAAGAAATACCGCGCGCCTCTGGCGCCACACACTTCATCCTGGTCGGCCTGGGCGTGATCATCGCCCTGCTCGGCCTCCTCCTGGCTGCTGGCGGCGTCAAGCTCGCCGGTCTGGGCGGTTCCTGGTACTTCCTGATCGGCGGCCTGGCCATGGCCATCGCCGGTGTCCTCATTGCTCGGCGCAAGAAGGCTGGCGCCTGGCTGTATGCCGTGTTCCTGGTCGGCACTGCCATCTGGGCGGTGATCGATGCAGGCCTGGTGTTCTGGCCGCTGTTCTCGCGCCTGTTCATGTTCGGCGCAATCGGCATGGTCGTGGCGCTGGTCTACCCGCTGCTGGCGCGTGCCAACGGCGCCAGCGCCGGGCGCGGTGCCTACGGCGTCGCCGGGGTAATGGCCGTGGTACTGGTGATCGCGGTCGGCAACATGTTCGTTGCCCACCCAAGCGTCGCCCCCAACGGCAAAGGCCCGGGCATGACCCCGGTCGAAACCGGCAAGGAACAGAAAGACTGGGCCCACTACGGCAACACCGAAGGTGGCAGCCGCTTCGCCGCGCTTGACCAGATCAACCGGGATAACGTCAACAAGCTGAAAGTGGCCTGGACCTACCACACCGGCGACGTCGCCATCAGTGACGGCAACGGTGCCGAAGACCAGCTCACCCCGCTGCAGATCGGCAGCAAGGTGTTCATCTGCACCCCGCACAACAACCTGATCGCACTCGATGCCGACACCGGCAAAGAGCTGTGGAAGAACGAAATCAACGCCCAGTCCAAGGTCTGGCAGCGTTGCCGTGGCATGGCCTACTTCGACGCCACTGCCGCCATCGCCCAGCCAACCCAGCCGAACAGCTCGCCGATCACCGGCGTTAGCGTACCAGCCGGTGCCAACTGCCAGCGTCGCCTGCTGACCAACACCATCGACGGCCGCCTGATTGCCGTCGACGCCGACAACGGCGAGTTCTGCCAGGGCTTCGGCAACAATGGCCAGGTCGACCTCAAGGCCGGCCTGGGTGATGTACCGGACTCCTACTACCAGCTGTCCTCGGCACCACTGATGGCCGGCACTACCGTAGTGGTCGGCGGCCGGGTTGCCGACAACGTCCAGACCGACATGCCAGGTGGCGTGATCCGTGGTTTTGACGTGATCACCGGTGAAATGCGCTGGGCCTTCGACCCGGGCAACCCGGAAGATCGCCAGGCACCACAAGCCGACAGCACCTATGTGCGCAGCACGCCGAACAGCTGGGCGCCGATGTCTTACGACCCGGCGATGAACACCGTGTTCCTGCCCATGGGTTCGTCGTCCACCGACATCTACGGCGTAGAGCGCAGCAAACTGGACCACACGTACGGCGCTTCGGTGCTGGCCCTGGACGCCACCACCGGCAACCAGAAGTGGGTGTTCCAGACCGTGCACAACGACCTCTGGGACTTCGACCTGCCCATGCAGCCGAGCCTGATCGACTTCACCAAGGACGACGGCCAGTCGGTACCTGCGGTGGTGATCGGCACCAAGGCCGGGCAGATCTACGTGCTCGACCGCGCCACCGGCAAGCCGCTGACCCAGGTCGACGAAGTACCGGTCAAGCCAAGCAACATCCCGAACGAGCCGTACTCCCCTACCCAGCCCAAGTCGGTGGGCATGCCGCAGATTGGCGCGCAGACCCTGACCGAATCGGACATGTGGGGTGCCACCCCGTATGACCAGCTGCTGTGCCGCATCGACTTCAAGAAGATGCGCTACGACGGCCTGTACACCGCGCCGGGCACCGACCTGTCGCTGAGCTTCCCGGGTTCGCTGGGTGGCATGAACTGGGGCAGCATTTCTACCGACCCGGTACATGGCTTCATCTTCGTCAACGACATGCGCCTGGGCCTGTGGATCCAGATGATCCCGTCGCAGAACAAAGGTGGCGCAGCGTCCGGTGGCGAAGCACTGAACACTGGCATGGGCGCGGTACCGCTCAAGGGCACCCCGTATGCCGTGAACAAGAACCGCTTCCTGTCGGTCGCCGGCATTCCATGCCAGGCACCGCCGTTCGGCACCCTGACCGCCATCGACATGAAGACCCGCCAGGTGGCCTGGCAGGTACCGGTCGGCACCGTTGAAGACACCGGCCCGCTCGGCATCCGCATGCACCTGCCGATCAAGATCGGCCTGCCAACCCTTGGCGGCACCCTGTCGACCCAAGGCGGCCTGGTATTCATCGCCGGTACCCAGGACTTCTACCTGCGCGCTTACGACAGCAGCAACGGCAAGGAAATCTGGAAGGCTCGCCTGCCAGTAGGCAGCCAGGGCGGCCCGATGACCTACGTCTCGCCGAAAACCGGCAAGCAGTACGTGGTGATCACTGCTGGCGGTGCACGCCAGTCGACTGACCGTGGCGACTACGTGATTTCTTACGCTCTGCCGTAAGACCGCGTCGCCTGCTTCGCGGGCAAGCCCGCTCCTACAAGGCCCCTGTAGGAGCGGGCTTGCCCGCGAATGCCCCTCAAAGACAATCCGAGATTCTGTAATGCCATCCGCAATTCGCATCACCCCCACCCTGCTGCTGGCCCTGGCCAGCACCACTGCCCTTGCCAACGACGACCTCATGACCCGCAGCACCCTGACCGGTGACTGGGGCGGCCTGCGTCATCAACTCGAAGAGGACGGCGTCAAGATCACCGGCGACTACAGCGGTGAAACTGCCTACAACGCCCACGGTGGCCTGCACCGCTCGGCGCGCTATTCGCAGAACGTCAAGCTGGGCGTGCAGTTCGACCTGTCGAAACTGTACGGCCTGGACAACGGCGGCAAGATCCAGCTGACCATCAACGACCGCCGCGGTAACAGCGCCTCGGAAGACCTGGTAGGCAACCGCCTGCCGATTCAGGAAAACTTCGGTGGCCTGTACACTCGCCTGACCGAGCTGAGCTACGAGCGCACGCTGTTCACCCCGGCGCTCAACGTCAAGCTCGGCTACATGGCCATGGGCAACGACCTCGGCGGCCTGGACAGCGGCATCCTGTGCAATTTCATGAACGCCGGCTTCTGCGGCCACCCGCTGAACATGTCCGGCGGCAGTGGCTGGGCCAACTACCCCAACGCTCACCTCGGTGTGCGGGTGAAGTACGACCTGTCGCCCGCCTGGCAACTGCGCGTGGCGGCGTTCAACGTCGACCCCGAAAGCAACGGCAACTCAAGCCGCGCCTGGCACCTGGGGCCCAAACACACCACCGGCACCGTGGTACCGGTAGAGCTTATCTACAAGCTGCAAGGTGAACTGCCAGGCGAGTACAAGCTGGGCTACTACTACGACAGCTCCGATGTGAAACGCATCGGCAGCGACGATGAAGTGTCCGGCCGAGGTGGCCATTACCTGCTGGTCGACCAAGCGGTGTGGAACGACCAGGCCTCCCCAGGCCGAAGCCTGCACGCCTTCGGCCAGTACTCGGCGTCAAGCAAGGCTGCTTCGCCGTTCACCAAGTGGTATGGCGCCGGCGTGGTGCTGTACAAACCGTTCGAAGGCCGCCCGAAGGATACCGTGGCACTGGGTTACGGCCGGGCCGTGCCCAACCCGCGTAGCCGCGATGTGCTGGAAGATGCCGCTTTCGACGCGGGCCAGCAGTTCCCGGATATCGACAGCGCCGAGCAGTTGATCGAACTGAGCTACGGCTACCAGGCCACGCCATGGCTGAACCTGCGCCCGGATGTGCAATACATCATCGAGCCAGGGGCGTTTTCGGGCAAAGACATCGACAACGCACTGGTGGTTGGCCTGCAGGTCAAGGCGACCTTCTGAGTCACCGGGGCCGCGCTGCGGCCCATCCACCGTCGCAACCATCAAGCCTGCTTGAGGTAGTCCACCAGCCTCAGCAACATGGCATCACAACCCCGCAACTGCTCGACACTGACAAACTCATCCGGCTTGTGGCCCTGGTCCATGCTGCCAGGCCCGCACACCACGGTGGGGATGCCCGCCTGGTCGAACAAACCACCTTCGGTACCAAACGCTACGGTACCGAACGCATCCGAACCACTGAGCAACGCCACCAACCGCGCAGCCTCGCTGTCCTCCGGTGTCGCCAGCCCCGGATAGGCGCTCAGCGGCTCCAGGCGAATAGCGCTGGCGGTATTGACCTTGCGCATACGCGGCAGCAACTCGGCTTCAGCATACGTTTGTAACTGGTCGGCCACCGCCTGCGCCTCGAACCCAGGGAGCGCGCGTATTTCGAAATCGAACTCGCACTCGGCCGGCACGATGTTCAGCGCCCTGCCCCCTTTGATCACCCCGGTCTGCACCGTGGAGAACGGCGGATCGAAGCGCTCGTCGTGATGAGCCGGCAGTGCCAGGGCATCGCCGATGTCACCCAACTTGCCAATCAGTTTCGCCGCATATTCGATGGCGTTCACCCCATACGGCGCGTACGCCGAATGGCACGCTGCGCCCTGTACCTGGCAACGCATAGCCAGCTTGCCCTTGTGCCCCAGCACCGGCTTGAGTTCGGTGGGTTCACCGATCAGGCACAGCCGTGGTTTACACGGGCGCTGTTCGAGGGCAGCCAGCATCGAGCGCACGCCCAGGCAACCAACTTCTTCGTCATAGGAAAATGCCAGGTGTATCGGCATGCGCAACGGCTGGGCGAGAAAAGCGGGCACAGCAGCCAACACCGAGGCGATAAAGCCTTTCATGTCGGCCGTGCCGCGGCCATACAGGCGGCCGTCACGCTCACTCAGGGCAAATGGCTCGACCGTCCAGGCCTGGCCATCCACCGGCACCACATCGGTATGGCCAGACAGCACCACACCGCCAACATCTCTGGGGCCGATGGTGGCGAACAGGTTGGCCTTGGTGCCCTCCGGGTTATGGAACAGCTCGCATTCCACTCCCAACTCGGCCAGGTAATCACGGATAAAACCGATCAGCGCCAGGTTGGAGTCGCGGCTCACCGTGGCAAAGCCGATCAGCCGGGCCAGCAGCGTGCGGCTGACAAATTCACTCATCGCCCGGCACCCCATAGCTTGGCGCGGCAGTCGGGTTGAGGGCGCGGGTAACGTAATCCTGCATCTGCGGGCGATAGGCTTGCCACAGGCCATCGAGCGCGCCGACCGGGTCGCTATCGGCCCAGTCGACGCGCAGGTCCACCAGCGGCCAGGTCAGCTCGCCCGCAATCTTCAGCGCCGCCGAGTGCACAGGCCCGGCTTCACCACCCGCGGCCATCGCCGCGTGCATGGCTGCCAACAGGCGGTCGGCCAGGTGGCCGCCGGCCTGCTCGAAGGCCAGTACCATGGCTTCGATCACCTGGGTCGAGGACAGCAGGTTTCCAGCCGCCGCGCATTGTTCGCCGGCCACTGCATGGTGTGTGCCCAGTGCTTCCCGCCCGGTGAACAATGCCACCTGGCCGTGACTGTCGATCACCGTGACCTGGCGGTATTCACTCCAGCCATTGGCACTGAGCACCCTGTCCAGCGCAGCGGCAGGCGGTAACTGGCCATGCTCCAGGGCATCGAGAATCTGCGGGCCCAGCGCCGGCAGGGTGATGTTCTGGGTAGAGACCGCGCCCACACCGGCACGCACCCAGGGGCAACGGGCACCCACGGCGATGCTCGACGAGCTGATGGCAATACCGACCTGGCCGGTTTCCTGGCAACGACCGATGATGGAGAACGTCATGTCATGGTTCCTGTTGTGCTGTGCGATACACGGCATTCTGAGTGGAACCTTCGGGTGGGCGAAACGACCTTTTTCCGAGGGGGTAGGCAGGAAAAAACTATGCTCAGGCGCTGGACCTCTGCACCACCCCGGAAAACCACGGCACCCACCCGACCAACCCACCCCACAGGCCAGAGAACTCAAGGCCTTCGCCGTTTTATCGGCAAGTACCAGCTAAATACTATTTTCGCCATTTCCACGGCATCCCTAGTCTGGCTCCAGGCAACGGCGGTCCTCCAAACCGACCTGACAATAACCGCCTGAACAAGGGCTCGGACATGACACTGAACAACCTCGAAATCGACACCCTCGTCGTCGGCGCCGGCCAGGCCGGCGTGGCCATGAGCGAACACCTGAGCAAGCTTGGCGTGCCGCACCTGGTACTGGAGCGCAACCGCATCGCACAGGCCTGGCGTACCGGCCGTTGGGACTCGCTGGTCGCCAACGGCCCGGTCTGGCACGACCGCTTCCCAGGGCTGGAATTCAACCTTGACGCCGATGCGTTCGCCGGCAAGGACCAAGTGGCCGACTACTTCGAGCAGTACGTACGCAAGTACAACCTGCCCGTGCGCACCGGCATTGAAGTGAAGCGCGTGGTGCGTAACAGCGACCGCCCCGGCTTCACCATCGAAACCAATGAAGGCGTGATTCGCGCCAACCGCGTAGTCGCCGCCACCGGCCCGTTCCAGAAGCCAGTGATCCCGGCCATCGCGCCGAAAGACAGCAACCTGCACCAGATTCATTCCGCGGCTTATTTCAACCCAGAGCAGTTGCCTGAAGGCGCGGTACTGGTGGTCGGTGCCGGTTCCTCCGGCGTGCAGATCGCCGAAGAACTGATGCGCGCCGGGCGCCAGGTGTACCTGTCGGTTGGCGCCCACGACCGCCCGCCGCGTGCCTACCGCAACCGCGACTTCTGCTGGTGGCTGGGCGTGCTGGGCGAGTGGGACGCGGAAATTGCCAAGCCCGGTCGCGAGCATGTGACCATCGCGGTCAGCGGCGCCCGTGGTGGCCACACCGTGGACTTCCGCGCCCTCGCCCACCAAGGCATGACCCTGGTCGGCCTGACCCAGTCGTTCGAAAACGGCGTAGCGCGCTTCCAGGACAACCTGGTCGAGAACATCAACCGCGGCGACGAAAACTACCTGGCCCTGCTGGATGCGGCCGATGCCTACATCGAACGCAACGGCCTGGACCTGCCGGAAGAGCCCGAAGCCCGCCAGCGCCTGGCCGACCCGGAGTGCATGCGCAACCCGCTGCAGCAACTGGACCTGGCCAAAGCCGGCGTCAGCAGCATCATCTGGGCCACCGGTTACGGCGTGGACTTCAGCTGGCTGCAGGTAGACACCTTCGATGCCAACGGCAAGCCCCAGCACCAGCGCGGTGTAGCCCGCGAACCGGGCGTGTACTTCCTCGGCCTGCCGTGGTTGTCGCGCCGTGGTTCATCGTTCATCTGGGGGGTGTGGCACGACGCCAAGCACGTCGCCGGCCACATCGCCACGCAGCGTACCTACACCGCCTACCGCGACCGCGAGCAACGCGCAGCGGATGAGCAGCAAACCGCCAAGATCAGCAATGTCAGCACCCTCGGAGCCCACTGATGCCTACCCATACTCGCATCCGCATGTTCAACACCAAGGAAACCTACCCCAACCAGACCCTGGACAACGACTTGTGCCAGGCCGTGCGGGCGGGTAATACCATCTACGTGCGTGGCCAGGTCGGTACCGACTTCGAAGGCAAGCTGGTAGGCCTGGGTGACCCGCGCGCACAAACCGAACAGGCGATGAAGAACGTCAAGCAACTGCTTGAAGAAGCCGGCTCGGACCTGTCGCACATCGTCAAGACCACCACCTACATCACCGACCCGCGCTTCCGCGAGCCGGTGTACAAAGAGGTGGGCAAGTGGCTCAAGGGCGTATTCCCGATTTCCACCGGGCTGGTGGTGGCCGGGTTGGCCCAGGCCGAGTGGCTGATGGAGATCGACGTGATTGCCGTGGTACCCGATCAGCAATGACCGCAGGCCTGAATGGTGGGTGGCGACTGCCACCTGCCGTCCAGCCACGCCTGGGTTGCTTGTGCCGCAGCGTGCAAGCGCTGAGGTGCGGGCACGCCAACGGACGACACTTCCACGCTGACACGTCGCCCGCAGTTCGCGCGCGGCTGGCTACCCGGCGCCAGCTCCAACGCCGTCAGGTGTGCCAGGTCCTGCCCATTCAATAGGCCGCCCTCCCTCCGCCGAGGCCGAACACAAAACCCGTGGTAAAGGCTGTCGCCAGGCCAATGCCACACAGGCCACCGGCTAGGCAAACCCGAACAATCGCCGAGGGGTCTCCCACATCACCGTGCGGCGCAGCCGGGCATCCGGCATCAGGCGCTCGGCCAGCTTCAGCAGCGGGCCGTAGTCCACCCGCGCGGGCTGGCGAATGAACGGCCAGTCCGAACCCCACACACAGGCTTGGGCGCCAAAGGCTTCGAGCAGGGCCTGCACGTATGCACTGCTTTGTTCGAACAAGGCATCCGCTGCGGCAAACTGAGGTTGATGTCCGCCCTGACCACCGCCACCCCCTTGATCCGCCCCTGCCCGCTGGCCAAGGCATGCAGCAGGCAGCGGTTGTCGGTGTGGTAGCCGCTGTTGGGTCCCACCAGCAAGGCATGTTGCACGCCGTAAGCGTCCATCACTCGGGTGAACTGCGCCTGGGTGGCGACCTCCTGGCCGGAGGGTGCCGAAGCGCAGGTGCTGTTTCGCGAGGTCGAGCGGGTGTACCAGGCAGCGTTGCAGGTCAACGAATGCGCACTCGCGCTGGGCGCTGGCGGCCAGCGCAAGCTGCGTATCTCGTGCAGCGCATCGTTGTCCACGGTGGTGATCCCGATGGCCCTGGCCCAGCTCAAGCGTGAATCACCGGCGCTGAATATCGAGTGGCAAACCTCGCTGATGGGCGAAATGCCCAACCAGATCTTGTCGAAGAAGGTCGACCTGTCGATAGCCGCCCTGCCGGTGGTGCACGACCACCTGCATTCACAAGCGTTCATGCGTGGACGCATGGTGGTGATGCAGCCGGGCCACCCTTTGGCCGGTCAGCCCGCGCTGACCTTGCAGCAGCTGGAGGGCCATGCCTTGCTGCTGTTCCGGCCCGACATGCCGTTTGGCAAATTGCTGGCCGAACACATCGGGCGCCGCGGGCTACAGCTGAAATCACTGTTGTCGTTCACCAATGCAAACGAGGCTGTGGCGTTGGTCAAGCAAGGCATGGGAATCAGCGTGATCGACGAGTTCGTTGCACAGGACAGCGGGCTGGCGATGGTGCCGTTGGCCGATGAGATTCACTTCGATATCAGCCTCGTCTATTCGCGCTTCGAGCCGCCCTCGCATGCAGCGCTGCAGTTGATGCGGGTGTTGCAGGGGCAGGCGCAGAAGCTGGGGCGGGCGCTTGCGCCGGGCTGACCATCTACGCAACCGCCCCACCGAGTCGCCAGATTCCCGGTCGCACCCGCTCCCGCTGGGTAGGTATACAAGGGTTCGGTTTAAAAGCCGACCGTGGCCGAGAGCAGGTAGGTCCGCGGCGTAGACAGGGTCAATCCCGGCTCACTGTCATCCGACGCCCCCGCCGAGCTCCAGTAGCGATCATCGAGCACATTCTCGACACTGGCCCGCAAGGTAACCTCGGTGGCGTCCACCTTGAAGGCGTAACGTGCGCCCAGGTCATAACGCTCCCAGCCATCGATGCGCTTGCTGTTGTTCTGGTCCAGGTACTGCGAACTGGAGTGAATGCCGCGCGCTGTGAAGGTCAGGCCGCTCACCCCTGGCACGTCCCATTCAGCCCCCAGATTGACGTTGTATTCGGGCGTGGCCGGCGCACGGTTGCCATCGTAGGCACCGCCGATGGTGTCGGTGAGCTCGCTGTCGAGATACATCACCCCACCCAGCACCCGCACGCCCTGCACTGGCTCACCGAACACACTCAGCTCGATGCCGCGGTTGTCACGCTTGCCATTGGGGCCGAACACCCGCGAGACGGGGTTGGTCTCGTAGGCCGGCTGGCGAATGCGGAAGGCGCTGGCAGTAAAGGCCACCTGGCCGAGGTCGTACTTGGCCCCCACCTCGATCTGACGGCTGGTGAACGGCGGGAAGATCTGGTCTTCGTTGATCGAGGTCGATGGGGCGATCTTGCCTTGGCTCAAGCCCTCCATGTAGTTGGCGTACAACGAGAGCTGGTCGGTGACCTTGAGCAATATCCCCCCCGAAGGCGAGAGCTTTTCTTCGTCATAGGCCGTCTCGCCTTTGACGCCGTCGCTCCAGTCATCCACCTGCACCCGTTGCCAGCGCGCCCCCAGGGTCAGCAGCAGGCGGTCGTCAAAAAAACCAAGGGTGTCGGCCAGGGCCACGCCGGAGAAGCGATTTTCCGTGTAAACCTCGGGGTCGAGGCGGGTTGGCGTAGCGGGTGTCGCTGCGGCCACCGGGTTGTAGAGGTTGCTCGGCGCCGAGGCATAGCGCGCCCCGCCGTTGGTGAAGTCCATGTAGTAATAGCTGGCGGCCAGGTTCAGCTCGTGGCTCACCGGCCCGGTATGGAACCAGTGACGCAAACCGGCCATGGCGGTGCGCACCGACTCGTCCCGGGTAAAGTCACGCGGCTGCACAGTGAAGTCGCCGGCATCGTTGGTGATCGACACGTTATGGCGCAGGAAGTCGTGGTTGCTCTTGCGCGCACCGACCGCACCATAGGCCAGCAGCGATTCGCTGATATCGTACTCGGCGTTCAGCGCACCGAAAGTGTCGTTGGTACGCGCCTTGCTCCAGGCCTGGGCGTAGTTGTGGCGTACGTCATTGGCATTGGGCACCTTGGCATTGGCACCGACCAGCACACGCTCCTGCGGGGCGTCGGTGTCGCGTTCGGTGTGGCCAAGGTCTGCCGAGAGCCGCAGGCGCTCGCCTCGAAAATCCAGGCCCAGCACCGCCATTTCGCGGTCAACGCGCTGGTGGTCCCATTCGGTATCACCGGCCTGCTTCACACCATTGAAGCGCACGCCGAACTGCTGGCCTTCACCAAAGCGACGGCCGATGTCCACTGCGCCGCCTGTCTGGCCTGCCGAGGCGTAGCTGCCGGTGAATTCGGTGATCGGTTTGTCAGCGGCTCGCTTGGGCTGCACATTGATACCGCCGCCCACGCTGCCACGCGGCGAAATGCCGTTGATCAACTGGCTGGGGCCTTTGATGATGTCGACCCGATCGGCCATTTCCATGTCGATCGAGTACGTCGGCAAGATGCCATAGAGACCGTTGTAAGCCACATCACTGTTGAACAGGCTGAAGCCGCGAATGGTGAACTGCTCGAAACGCCCGCCCGCCGGGTTGGTAGCACGCACCGAAGGGTCACTGGCAATCAGCTCGCCCAAGGTGCGCGCCTGCTGGTTCTTGACCAGTTCGCTGGTGTAGCTGGTGATGCTGAACGGGGTTTCCATGAAGTCGCGCGAACCGAGCATGCCTTGCGCGCCCTGGCGTGCCACTTGGCCACCGGCATACGGCTGCGCTTCGCTGCCTGCGGCCAGGCCGCCGACGATGCGGGTGGGGGCGATTTCCAGAGCGCCACTGGCCTGGGGGGCCGGCATCAAGGTGAAGGCCCCCTCACCCACCGGCAGCGCCTGCAGGCCGCTACTGCGCAGCAACTGGCTGAAGCCTTCATCGACACTGTAACGACCGGACAAGCCGTTACTTTGCCGGCCCTCTACCAATGCCGGGTCCAGCGAAAGGCTGACACCGGCCTGGTCGGCGAAATGGGTCAAAGCAGCACCCAGGCTGGCTGGCGCCACCTGGAACGTACGCCGGGCCGGCTCATCGGCCCAGGTGGGCGCACACAACAGCAGGCTCATCGCGAACAATGGATGTGCGGCGCGCACCAGTGGGCGCAGGCGGCAAGATTTTACTGCAGGCATTGAACAAGGCTCCCCTTTTATTTTCTCCTACCGGTAATGACCGGCGAGTGAAAAAAAGGGGACAGCCTCATGCTCGTTTTTCTCGTGCGGTCAGGCTCACCCAATAACGCGTGCGGCTCTGCACCTGCAACGGCAGGCTGGCGGCGAGCAAGGCCAGCACCCGGTCGGTGTCGTCAAGGCGGAACGTGCCGGTCACACGCAAGCGCTCCAGTT
The DNA here is from genome assembly GCF_017875935.1 of Pseudomonas sp. BP6. Classification (NCBI taxonomy): domain Bacteria; kingdom Pseudomonadati; phylum Pseudomonadota; class Gammaproteobacteria; order Pseudomonadales; family Pseudomonadaceae; genus Pseudomonas; species Pseudomonas sp. BP6. The sequence goes on along the minus strand of NZ_JAGINI010000001.1, from coordinate 1,929,416 downwards.
CCGGTGCCCAGCGCAGTACGCCGGGGCGATACCTGCGCAGTTCGTGCAGCAACTCGCCCAACGGGCGGTCGTCCAGCCGTAGTGCGCCTTCGCGCCAGCCCAGTTGCCATTCGTCGAAGGCTTTGACAGGGCCAACGCCGGTCGCCTGCAAACTGGCCTGCTGGCCGGCCTGCAGCATCACGGCTGGACCACGCAACGGTTGCAGGCTGACCGCCCCTTTGATCGCCGACACCCGGCAGGCCTCATCAAGCAGGCGCAGGCACACCTCGCCCTCACTAAGCACCACCCGGCCGTAAGGCACCTGCAAGGTAAGGCTCAGGTTAGCGGGCACACTGACGGCCACTTCACCGCGCAGCAGTGCCACGCGGCCTGCACCCAGCTCGATATCGACCGCACTGTCGGTGTTCAACTGCAACCAGGTGCCGTCGCTCAGCAGAGCCTGCCTGCGCTCTCCTACTGCGGTGCGCATGTCGGCGGTCCAGGCATCCAGCGGCAGCTCACGGCTCACCAGCCAGGCCACCGGCAACAACGACGACACTCCCAGGGCTTGTTTGAGCAATGCCCGACGACCGGCATCCGGACGATCCAGGGCGGCCATCGCCAATGCGCCGGGCAACCCGGCAAACCGCGCTCGCAGCAGCGATGCCTTTTGCCAGGCGTCTTCGTGCAGGTGACTGCTGGCGCGCCATTGCGCCAGGCGCAGCAGGTCAGCTTCGCTTGCGTCGCCAGAATCCAGCAATGCCAGCCAACGGGCCGCAGCACGCAGCGCTTTGCGGGTTTCTGGGGAGTGGGGGCTCATTGCAAATCGGCCAACAGGCAATGTTCGTAAGCCTGCGCCATGTAGCGTTTCACCGAGCGCTGGCAAACGCCCAGGCGCTGGCCAATCTCGGCGTAGCCCAAGCCTTCCAGCTGGCTCCAGAGAAAGGCCTTACGTATCGCCGGCTTGAGGCCGTCGAGCAATTCATCCAGTGCTTGCAGGGTTTCCAGCAGTACCCAGCGCTGTTCTGGCGACGGCACGTGTTGCTCGGGCAACTGCGCCAAAGCATCAAGGTAGGCCTGCTCCAGGCTACGTCGCTGGTGGAAGTTGCTCAGCAGGCGCTTGCCGACGGTCAGCAGATAGGCGCGCGGTTCGCGTATGTCTGCCAGCGGCTGGGCGCTGGCCAGAATGCGCAGAAAAGTATCCTGACTGAGGTCGGCGGCATCCCAGGCATTGCCCATACGCCGGCGCAGCCAGGCTTCAAGCCAGCCGCGATGCTCCCGGTACAGGGCAGGCAGGCCAGGCTCCGGTGGCGGCGCGGCGTCGATCATGAGGAGGGTCCTGCGGCGGAGTAAATAAGATTAATTCTAATTTACATCGCGCCACAGAACCAAGCGGTTTGTTACCGGTCAGGCGATTGCTTCATCGACCAGCACTTGTGCTTCCTGCACCAGACGCTGCAAATGCGCCTCGTCGATGAAGCTTTCGGCGTAGATCTTGTAGATGTCTTCAGTGCCCGACGGGCGCGCGGCGAACCAGCCATTGGCCGTCATCACCTTGAGCCCGCCAATCGCCTGGCCATTGCCTGGGGCGTGGCTGAGGATCTGCACGATCGGCTCACCGGCCAGCTCGGTCGACTTCACCTGCTCCGGCGCCAGTTTGCTCAGCAACGCCTTCTGCCGCGCATCTGCCTTGGCCTCGACACGCGTGGCGAACGGCTTGCCCAGCGCCTCGGTCAGGTCAGCATAGGCCTGGCTCGGGTTACGCCCGGTACGGGCGGTCATTTCGGCGGCCAGCAAGGCCGGGATCAACCCGTCCTTGTCGGTGGCCCACACCGAGCCATCGCGGCGCAGGAACGAAGCCCCTGCACTTTCTTCGCCACCAAAACCGAGCGAACCGTCGAACAGGCCCTGAGCGAAGAACTTGAAGCCCACCGGCACCTCATACAGATCGCGGCCCAGCCGTTGGGTAACGCGGTCGATCAGGCCGCTGGAGACCACTGTCTTGCCCACGGCGGCGTCACTGCGCCACTGCGGGCGGTGGCGGAACAGGTAGTCGATGGCCACGGCCAGGTAGTTGTTGGGTTGCAGCAAGCCGTCTGGGGTAACGATGCCGTGGCGGTCGTGGTCCGGGTCGCAGGCGAAGGCCACGTCAAAGCGCTCGCGCAGGCCTATCAGGCCCTGCATGGCATACGGCGAGGAAGGGTCCATGCGGATCTGGCCGTCCCAGTCGACGGTCATGAAGCGGAAGGTCGGGTCGACCTCGGTGTTCACCACTTCCAGGTCAAGCTGGTAGTGCTTGGCAATTGCCGACCAATAGCGCACCCCTGCCCCGCCCAGCGGGTCGACGCCCAGCCGCAACCCGGCGCCACGAATGACATCGAAATCGATGACGTTTTCCAGGTCGGCCACATAGTTGCTGACGTAGTCGTGGCGGTGGGTGGTCGGCGCCCGCAGCGCCTGGGCATGGTCCATGCGCTTGACGCCGGCCAGGTTAGCCACCAGCAGTTCGTTGGCCTTGCCCTCGATCCACTTGGTCACGTCGCTGTCGGCCGGCCCGCCGTTGGGCGGGTTGTACTTGAAGCCACCGCTTTGCGGCGGGTTGTGCGACGGAGTGATGACGATACCGTCAGCCAGGCCCTGCGTGCGGCCACGGTTGTGGCAGAGGATGGCGTGGGAAACCGCCGGCGTAGGCGTGTATTCGTCATCCTTGGACAGCATCACCTGCACGCCGTTGGCGGCCAGAACCTCCAGGGCGCTAGCGGTAGCCGGGGCCGACAGAGCGTGGGTATCGGCGCCGATGAACAGCGGGCCATCGATACCTTTTTCCTGGCGATACAGGCAGATAGCCTGGGTAATGGCCAAGACGTGATACTCGTTGAAACTCAATTCAAGCGAAGTGCCCCGGTGCCCCGAGGTGCCGAAGGCCACCCGCTGGGCCGCCACGGCAGCGTCTGGGCGGCCGGTGTAATAGGCGGTGAGCAGCCGGGGAATATCGACCAGCACGCTGGTCGGAGCCGGCTTGCCTGCCAAAGGACTGAGCGTCATGCAAAACCTCGAGTTCAACGGATGTTGGTGTTGGAGCGTGCAGTGTACTGAGAGTTGCAATGCCGTGCGATGGGGGCATCAAAGAATCAGCCAGTGCACGTCGCCCTTGCAGAACCGCATCAAAGCGTGATGGCGCGTAAACGGTCTCGCGTAGAAACAATACCCCTGGATAATGGAACCCATGGCTTTCCGTCGCCGGCCCCTCCCCCAAGCCGCTCGTCTGAAAAACCTGCGCGTCGTATGTCAGCGAAATCCACGAAACCCAATGGTTACCTGGCACCATCCGGCCGGGAAAACGTTTGCCATGCAACCAGTCGACACATAGCGCCCATGACCAGGATGTGACCACTGTCATGCATTAACACATTTGTCGTGCCGACAACCGAAAATCGCGCATGGCAGGTGCTATCTTTATGTTCCCGGCGGCCGCATCGATGTGGCCACCCGCTCATCACGTCCGGGGACGGACAAGGAGGCTGGCATGAACAAGATGACGTTCCCCAACGCCTGCCAGGTGATGCGCTGGCATTTCCATCCATTGGGTTTCGAGGCCAGCATGGATGCGCCACGCAGCATGGTCGCGCGGCTGTTCGACCGCGCCAGCGGTGAAACCTTGCTGGCGATTGCGGGCATCCCCTGTGCGGCGATCATGCCCGCTGCCGATGTTGAGCGCATCATCGAGGCCGTCGAGGCGGAAATGGATGCCTTCATACCCGCCTTTACCCTGCGCGATGCAGTCTAGGCGCTGTTTTCAACGCAGCTTCACCGAGTATCAAGGCTTTTCATACAGAGCTTAGCCCGCAGCGGTGAATTCCGGGCCCATGGCCTGCAACTTGCTCATGAACTGCTCGGCCGGCACGGGCTGGCCCAATAGGTAGCCCTGCAACGAATCACAGCCCAGACGGGTCAGGAAGTCCTGCTGCTTGTCGGTCTCAACCCCCTCGGCAACGATACGCAGGCCCAAGGCCTGGCCCAGTGCGACAATTGCCGAAACAATCGCTGCATCGTCACTGTCCTGCTCCAGGTCGCGGACGAAACCACGATCGATTTTCAGCTCGTTGGCTGGCAGGCGCTTGAGGTACATCAGGCTGGAATAGCCCGTACCAAAGTCATCGATGGACAAGTCCACGCCCATGTCGGACAGACGCTGCAGCACAGTCAGGCTGGCGTCGGCATCGTGCATGGCGGTGGTTTCGGTAATTTCCAGTGTCAGGCAGTTGGCCGGCAAGCCGTTCTGCTGCAGGGCGCGGGCCACGCTGTCGACCAGGCCGGCGTGGCAGAACTGGATGGCCGACAGGTTGACCGCCATGCGCCAGCCATGGTGGCCCTGGTCCAGCCACTGGCGCATCTGACGGCAGGCCTCGATGAGTACCCACTCGCCAATGGGTATGATCAGGCCGGTCTTTTCCGCCAGGCCGATGAAGCGGTCAGGCAGCAGCAGGCCCTGCTGCGGGTGCTCCCAGCGCAGCAACGCTTCGGCACCAATCGGCTGGCAGGCCTGGGCGTCGAACTTGGGCTGGTAATGCAAGCGGAACTGGCGCTGCTCCAGCGCCAGGCGCAAGTCCTGCAGCAGTTGCAACTGCTGGCGGGCATTGCTGTTCATCGACACATCGAAGAAGCTGTAACCGTTCTTGCCTGCGCTCTTGGCATGGTACATGGCAGCGTCGGCGTTACGCAGCAGCTCGTGCTGGTCCTGGCCGTTGCCCGGGTACAGGACGATGCCCAGGCTCGCCGACAGTTGCAGGTCGTGCTCGGCCACGCGGAAAGGCCGGGACACCAGGTTGACCTGCTTGACCGCCACGTCCATGGCATCGTTCGGCTCCTGCAGTTCCACCAGCAGAACGAACTCGTCGCCGCCAATCCGTGCCAGCGTATCCTGGCTGTGCAGGTGGCCGCGCAGGCGGGCCGCCACTGCCTTGAGCAGAAGGTCTCCGATATGGTGGCCAAAGGCATCGTTGACCGGCTTGAAGCCGTCCAGATCAATGAACATCAGGGCAAAACAGCCGCCCTGCTCCGCCACTTTGGCGATGGCCTGTTCGATGCGATCGGCGAGCAAGGTACGGTTGGGTAGACCCGTGAGGGTGTCGTGCAGGGCCAGTTGGGTCAGCTCCTGGTTGGCCAAGGTCAGCGAACGAGCCAACTCGGCAGTACGCGCCTCCAGGCGAGCATCCAGCACCGAAGTCAGCAGAGCCACTGCCAGTACTGCCAGCGTGGTGATCAGCACCAGGTAAACCAGGCTGTCACCCTGCAGCCCGCCCCCCAACGCGCCGCAGAAGCTGCCCTCGGGGAAGTTCGCCGCTGCCATGCCGGTGTAATGCATGCCAACGATGGCAAAGCCCATCACCACTGCCGCCAGGCCACGGATCTGCCGTACATAGGGGGTGTGTTTGCGCAGGCGGAAGGCGATCCACAATGCCGCCGCCGAGGCGCCTACGGCAATCAGCAGCGAAGCACCGAACAACGTCGGGTCGTAGTCGATGCCCGGCAGCATGCGCAGTGCGGCCATGCCGGTGTAGTGCATGCAGGCAATACCCGAGCCCATGATCAGCGCGCCGAACCCCAACTGCAGCGCTGGCAGGCTCGGCTGACTGACCAGCCACAAGGCAAAGCCCGAGGACAGCACAGCGATCAGCAGCGAGAACGCGGTCAGGGCCAGGTCGTAACCCAAGTCGATGGGCAAGCTGAAGGCAAGCATGCCAATGAAGTGCATCGACCACACGCCGATGCCCATGGCCAATGCACCGCCGCCCATCCACAGGTAGGCAGCTCGGCCCTTGGCCGTGGCGATGCGGCCAGTCAGGTCAAGAGCGGTATAGGATGCCAGGATCGCCACGCACAGCGAAATCAACACCAGCGAAGAAGAGTAGCTACCGGTCAGCATTGAAAGTTCCAGCGCCGGAACAGGGGGCCGGCAAAAGCTGACGATTGTACTCAAGCTTAAGCGAAACGCACGGGGTTTTTGCGAATGGGGATGGGCCCAATAACCGCAAATGCCCCCCTCTGCGCGTGGTCAATTCTGCTCGGCAAACGCCTGCTCTGCATCCCAGCCGCCGCCCAACGCAGCCACCAGTTGCACACTGGCCACCAGGCGCCCTTGCAGCAGGTTCAGCACGCTGCGCTCGTTGCTCAGCGCCGTGGTTTGCACGTTGACCACATCCAGATAGCCGATCAGCCCGGCGCGGTACTGGTTCTCGGTCAGGCGCAACGACTCGCGGGCAGCATCAAGCGCCTCTTGGCGCACCACGGCTTCATCGCCATACACCTTCAGCTGAACCAGCAGGTTTTCCACTTCCCTGAAGCCGTCCAGCACGGTCTGGCGGTACTGCGCCACCGTCTGGTCATACACGGCCACCGTGCGGTCGACCTCGGCGCTGCGTTTGCCGGCGTCGAACAGGGTCAGCGCCAACTGCGGGCCTACCGACCAGTAGCGGTTGGGCAGCTCGATCCAGTTGCTGAAGCTGCTGCTGGAATACCCGCCACTCATGCTCAGGCTGAGGTCCGGGAAGTAGGCTGCCCGCGAGACCCCGATGTTGGCGTTGGCCGCCATCACGTTGCGTTCGGCCGCAGCGATGTCCGGGCGGCGCTCCAGCAGTTGCGAAGGCAGCGAAACCGGTATTTGCGGCAACGCGGGAATAGCCTTGCTGTCGGCCAGGGCGAAGTCGGCCGGAACCTTGCCCAGCAGCACGGCGATGGCATTTTCGAACTGCGCACGCTGCCAGATCAGGTCGATCAGGTCAGCCTGGGTGCTTTTGAGCTGGGTGCGGGCCTGGGCCACGGCATCCGGGCCGGCGACCCCGGCACGGTACTGGTTTTCGTTCATTCGCAGTGAGCGTTCATAAGCCGCCACGGTGGCTTCCAGCAAGCGCTTCTGCTCATCGATAACCCGCAATTGCAGGTAGTTCTGCACCAGTTCCGACTGCTGGCTCAGGCGGATAGACGCAAGGTCGGCGAAACTGGCTTCGGCACTGGCCTCATTGGCATTCAGGGTTTCGCGCAGCTTGCCCCACAGGTCGATCTCCCAGCTCACGCCCAACTGGGCGTTGTAGGTGTTGCGAATGCCACTGCTGTTATTGGACAGGCTGGAACTGGAGCTGCCGGTTCCCTGCGCCGAGCGGTTCTTGCTGGCGCTCAGGTCCAGACTGGGGAACAGCGCCGCACGGCTGCTGCGCACCAGCGCCTGGGCCTGGCGATACTGGGCTTCTGATTGCGCCACGGTCTGGTTGCTGCGGTTGAGCTCTTCGACCAACGCGTTGAGCCCGGCATCGCCGTAGATTTCCCACCAGGCGCCGCGGGCGATGGCGTCGGACGGCGAGGCCTGGGTCCAGCCTTCGGCGTGCTTGAACTGCGCCGCCGTGCTGTTCAGCTCGGGGCGGTGGTAATCGGGGCTCAGGGTGCAGGCACTGAGCAAGGCCAGGCACAACCCGGCGCCGAGCAGGCGCGAGCCACGGCCACGGGCCAGTGCTTGCAGGGCACGATGAAGTGGGGTCTGGGCAAAAGTCATAGCGGGGTTTCCAGGGCGGCGTCGGTGCGCACGCCGCGCCAACGGTTGAAACGGTGGCGCAGGCGGTCCAGGTACAGGTAAACCACCGGCGTCGTATAAAGGGTGAGGATCTGGCTGAACACCAGGCCACCGATGATGGTCAGGCCCAGCGGCTGACGCATTTCTGCGCCTTCAGCCTGGCTCAGCAGCAACGGCAATGCGCCAAGGATCGCCGCCAGGGTGGTCATCAGGATCGGCCGCAGGCGCAGCAGGCAGGCCCGGCGGATCGACTCTTCCGGCGAAAAGCCCTGATGGCGCTCCAGCTGCAAGGCCAGGTCGATCATCAGGATGGCATTTTTTTTCACCACCCCGATCAACAGAAACAGCCCCAGCAACGAGATCAGGCTGAACTCGCCACCGGTGACGTACAGCGCCAACAAGGCTCCGACGCCCGCCGAAGGCAGTGTCGAGAGAATGGTCAGCGGGTGAATGTAGCTTTCATACAGAATGCCCAGCACCAGGTACACCAGCAGCAGTGCGCCAAGGATCATGAATGGCTGGCCCTGCTGGGTCTTGGCAAAGGCATCGGCAGTGCCGCCGAGTTTGGCAATCACCTCCTCGGGCAAGCCCAGCTTGGCCACCGCGCGCTCCAGCGCCGCCATGGCCTGGTCGGGGCTGTAGCCCTCGGCGACGTCGAAAGCGATGTCTTCCGAAGCGAACTGGCCTTCGTGGCTGACCCGGTCGTTGGCCAGGCTGTTCTCGTAGTGGGCGATGGTCGACAGCGGCACCCGGGCGCCGTCGGCGGTGATCACCTGCACTTGCTCCAGCGTGCTCGGGTCCCAGGCGTATTTCGGGTTGATCTCCAGCACCACCTGGTACTGGTTGAGGCTGTCGTAGATCGTGGAGATCTGCCGCTGGCTGTAGGCGTTGTTCAGTACCGCGGTGACCATGTCCATGTCGATGCCCAGGCGCTTGGCCTGGTCACGGTCGACCACCAGCGTCACCTGTTGGGTACCAGCACCATCGCGGGCGTCGATGGCGGTCAGCTCAGGCAGTGCACGCAGCGCCGCGACCACCTTGGGGAACCATTCGCGCAATGCCGAAAGATCGCCGCTTTGCAGGGTATACAGGTACTGCGAAGAGGTCTGGTCACGCCCACCGCCACCCAGTTGCAGGTCCTGGTCGGCCATCAGGAACAGGCGCCCGCCGGGCACTTTGGGCAGTTCCTTGCGCAGGCGCTCGATCACCTTCTGCGCATCGATCTTGCGCTCGCTGATCGGTTTCAGGCGCACCAGCACAAAAGCGTTGTTGGTACCGCTGTTGCCACCGATGAAACCGGCGACGCTCTGTACTGCCGGGTCGGCCAGCAAGGCCCGGCGGTAGATTTCCATCTTCGGCTGCATCACGCTGAACGACAGGCCGTCGTCGCCCCGGATGAAGCCCATCAATTGGCCGGTATCCTGCTGGGGCATCAACGTCTTGGGCACCACCACGTACAGGGCGATGTTGACGCCGATGGTGGCCAGCAGGCTGAGCAGGGTCAGGCGCTTGTGGCGCAGGGCCCAGCCCAGGCTGCGGTCATAGGCAGCAACCATGCGCTGATGCAGCTTGTCGCTCCAGCGCTGCAGGCGGCTCTGCTCGGCCTGGTGCGGCTTGAGCCAGCGGGCGCAGAGCATCGGTGTCAGGGTCAGCGACACCACCAGCGAGACAATGATCGCCGCTGCCAGGGTGATGGAAAACTCCTGGAACAGGTTGCGCACGATGCCACCCATGAACAGGATGGAGACGAACACCGCCACCAGCGACACGTTCATCGACAGCAAGGTGAAGCCCACTTCCTTGGCGCCCAGGTAGGCCGCCTTCATCGGCGGTTGGCCGTTCTCGATGTGCCTGGAGATGTTTTCCAGCACCACGATGGCATCGTCCACCACCAGCCCGGTGGCAAGGATCAGCGCCATCAGCGACAGGTTGTTGAGCGAGAAACCGCACAGGTACATGACCGCGAACGTACCCACCAGCGATACCGGCACCGCCAGGCTGGGGATCAGCGAGGCGCGCAGGCTGCCGAGGAACAGGTAGACCACCAGAATCACCAGCACCACGGCGATCAGCAGGGTGTGCTCGGCCTCTTTGAGGGTGGCCTTGATCACGGGCGAGCGGTCCATGGCCACGTTCAGTTGCACGCTGGCTGGCAGCAGCGACTGCAGTGCCGGAAGCTGCGCCTTGATCTGGTCGACCGTTTCGATGATGTTGGCGCCAGTCTGGCGGTTGACCACCAGCAGCACCGCTGCCTGGTCGTTGAAGAAACCGCTGTTGTAACGGTTTTCAACACCGTCGGTGACGGTCGCCACGTCAGACAGGCGCAGAATGGTGCCGTTCTGCTGGCGAATCACCACCGGCTCATAGTCCTTGGCGCTTTCCAACTGGTCGTTGGCCCGCACCTGCCAGTTGCGCTCGGCGTCCTCGACAAAGCCCATGGGCCGGCGCTGGTTGGCGTTGGACACCGCAGTGCGCACCTCGTCCAGCGACAGGTTGTACTGGTTGAGCAATTGCGGCTCGACGGCAATGCGCACGGCCGGCAGCGAACTGCCACCGATCTGCACCTCCCCTACCCCCGATACCTGAGCCAGGCTCTGTGAAAGGATGGTGTCGGCCAGGTCATACAGCTGGCCTTTCTGCAACACATCCGAGGTCAGCGACAGCACCATGATCGGCGCCTGCGACGGGTTGATCTTCTTGTAGGTGGGCATGCTGCGCATGCCACTGGGCAGCAGGTTGCGGGTTGCGTTGATCGCCGCTTGCACCTCACGGGCTGCGCCATCAATGTCACGGCCCAACTCGAAGCCGATGATTACCCGTGTCGAACCCTGGTTGGAGCTGCTGGTGAGCGTAGTGACGCCGGCGATGCTGCCCAGCTTGCGCTCCAGCGGTGTGGCCACAGTGGACGCCATGACCTCGGGGCTTGCACCAGACAGGTTCGCCGATACCACGATCACCGGGAAGTCCATTTGTGGCAGTGGCGCCACCGGCAGCAAGCCAAAGCTGACCCCGCCCAGCAGCATGATCGCCAGGCTCAACAGCATGGTCGCCACCGGGCGACGGATGAAAGGCCCGGACAGGTTCATGCCTGGGCCTGCTTCACGTCAGTGGCCGGGCGCAGGCGGCGGGCCAGGCGATCGAAGTACAGGTAGATGACCGGAGTGGTGAACAGCGTCAGCACCTGGCTGACCAGCAACCCGCCGACCATCACCAGGCCCAGTGGCTGGCGCAGCTCGGCGCCGGAACCGGTGGCAAGCATCAGCGGCACCGCACCAAATAGCGCGGCCAGGGTGGTCATCAGGATCGGCCGGAAGCGCAGCAGCGCCGCCTGGTAGATGGCATCACGCGGGCTCATGCCCTGATTGCGCTCAGCCTCCAGGGCGAAGTCGATCATCATGATCGCGTTCTTCTTGACGATACCGATCAGCAGGATGATGCCGATGATGGCGATCATGCCCAGGTCGTTACCGCTGATGAGCAAGGCCAGCAAGGCACCGACCGCCGCCGACGGCAGGGTCGAGAGGATGGTGACCGGGTGGATGTAGCTTTCGTACAGCACCCCCAGCACGATGTACATGGTCACCACCGCCGCCAGAATCAGCAGCAAGGTACTCGACAGCGACGCCTGGAAGGCCTCGGCCGCACCCTGGAAGCGGGTTTGCACGCCCAGCGGCATGCCGATGTCCTTCTGCACCTGCTCGATCACCTGCACGGCTTCGCCCAGCGATGCGCCGTGGGCCAGGTTGAACGACAAGGTCACCGCCGGGAACTGGCCAATGTGGGAAATAGCCAGCTGCGCTTGACGCTGCTCAATCCGCGCCAGCGCCGAAAGGCGCACCTGACCGCCATCGGTGGCCTTGACGTGGATCGACTCCAGCGCCTGCGGGCCGATCGTGGCGGCGTCTTGGGACTGCAACACCACGCGGTACTGGCTGGCCTGGGTGTAGATGGTCGAGATCTGCCGCTGGCCGAAGGCGTCGTACAGGGCATTGGTGATCTGCGACACGCTGATCCCCAGGCGGCTGGCCATATCACGGTCGATCACCAGGTACACCTGCAAGCCCTTGTCCTGCAGGTCGCTGGCCACATCGGCCAGTTCCGGGCGCTGCTGCAGCGCCTGCACCAGCTTGCCGCTCCACTGCGCCAGCAGGTCGGCGTCCGGCGACGACAAGCTGAACTGGTACTGGGTACGGCTGACCCGGTCCTCGATGCTGAGGTCTTGCACCGGCTGCATGAACAGGCGGATGCCCACCAGCCGGTCGACTTGCGGCTGCAGGCGGCTGATCACTTCGCTGGCGCTGACATCGCGCTCGCCGTGGGGCTTGAGGTTGATCAGCAGGCGACCGCTGTTGAGCGTGGCGTTGTCGCCGTCTACCCCAATGTAGGACGACAGGCTTTGCACGGCCGGGTCTTGCAGGATGACCTTGCTCAGGGCCTGCTGACGTTCGCTCATGGCGGCGAACGAGGTGGACTGCGGCGCTTCGGAAATACCCTGGATCACCCCGGTGTCCTGCACCGGGAAGAAGCCCTTGGGCACGACCATGTACAGGAGCACCGTGAGCGCCAGGCTGGCCACCGCCACCAGCAGGGTCAGCGGCTGGTGCTTGAGCACCCACTGTAGGGCACTGCCGTAGTGCTTGATGAGCCAGTCGATCCAGGCGCCACTGGCACGGTAGAAGCGGCCTTGCTCTTCTTCCCTGGGCTCGCGCTTGAGCAGACGCGCGCACATCATCGGCGTCAGGGTCAGGGACACCACCAGGGAAATCAGGATCGCCACCGCCAGCGTGATGGCGAACTCGCGGAACAGGCGACCGACCACGTCCGCCATGAACAGCAGCGGGATCAGTACCGCAATCAGCGAGAAGGTCAGCGAAATCAGGGTGAAGCCAATCTGTCGGGCGCCCTTGAGCGCCGCCTGCATGGGCGTCTCGCCCTCTTCGATATGCCGGGAGATGTTCTCCAGCATGACGATGGCATCATCGACCACAAAGCCGGTGGCGATGGTCAGGGCCATGAGTGTCAGGTTGTTGACCGAGAACCCGGCCAGGTACATGACCCCGAACGTCCCGATCAGCGACAGCGGCACGGCAATCGACGGAATGAGGGTGGCGCTGAAGCGGCGCAAGAAAACGAAGGTGACCATCACCACCAGAACGATGGCGATGAGCAGTTCGTGCTGCACGTCCTTGACCGCGGCGCGAATGGTCTGGGTGCGGTCGGTCAGCACCGACACATCGAGGCCGGCCGGCAGGTTGTCGGTGATCGACGGCAGCAGGCCCTTGATGCGGTCGACCACTTCGATCACGTTGGCACCCGGCTGACGCTGGATGTTCAGCAGCACAGCATGGTTCTCGTTCGCCCAGGCAGCCAGCCGCTCGTTTTCGGCGCCGTCGACGATTTCGGCCACATCCTTCAGGCGCAGCGGCGCACCGTTGTTGTAGGCCAGGATCAGGTTGGCGTATTCCTCGGGAGAGCGCAGCTGGTCGTTGGCATCGAGCATCGACACCCGGGTCGGGCCGTCGAAGTTGCCTTTGGGCTGGTTGACGTTGGAGGCACCGATCAGCGTGCGCACGTCATCCAGATTCAAGCCATTGGCCGCCAGGGCGTCGACGTTGACCTTGATGCGTACCGCCTGGCGCTGGCCACCGGCAATGCTGACCATGCCCACACCGCTGATTTGCGCAAGCTTTTGCGCCACGCGGGTATCGACCAGGTCGTTGAGCTTGGGCAGCGGCATGGTCTTGCTGGAGATGGCCAGGGTCAGCACCGGGGTGTCGGCCGGGTTGACCTTGTTGTACACCGGCGGTGCCGGCAGGTCACTGGGCAGCAGGTTGCTGGCGGCGTTGATCGCGGCCTGTACCTGTTGCTCGGCAACGTCCATGTTCATGTCGAGGTTGAAACGCAGGGTCAGCACCGACGCGCCGCCAGAACTGGTCGAAGCCATCTGTTCCAGGCCCGGCATCTGGCCGAACTGGCGCTCCAGTGGCGCGGTGACGGCGCTGGTCATCACCTGCGGGCTGGCGCCGGGGTACAGGGTCATGACGCGAATGGTTGGGTAATCCACCTGCGGCAAGGCGGAAACCGGCAGCAACTTGTAGGCGATCAGGCCGGCCAGCACGATGGCCAGCATGCTCAGCGTGGTGGCGACCGGGCGCAGGATGAACAGGCGCGACAGGTTCATGCGCCCGCCTTGCCTGCTGCGTTGCCAGGTTGTGCTTCACCTGTTGTTTGGGCCGCACCCTTGGCTTCCTGCCCTTGCAGGTGCTGGCCTGGGCTGGTCGGCACTTGCGAGCTGTCTTCGACCACTTCCACCTGGGTGCCTTCGCGCAGGCGGTCGGTGCCTTCCAGCACCAGGCGGTCGCCGGCCTTCAGGCCGTCGAGAATGACGCTGTTCTCGCCATCGCTGGCGCCCACCTTCAGCTTGCGGACATTGACGGTGCTCTGCTCGTTGACCACATAGGCGAAGGTGCCGTCGTTGCCGAACTGGATGGCTGCGGCCGGGGCCATGACCACCTGCTTGAGGGTGTCGGCCAGCAAGCGCACGTTGACGAACTGGTTGGGGAACAGGGCCAGGTCCTTGTTCTCGAAGCGGCCCTTGAACTTCAGGGTGCCGGTGGTGGTGTCGATCTGGTTGTCGATGCTGCCCAGCACACCGGTGGACTGCAGCTTGCTGTCACTGCGGTCCCAGGCCTCGACCGGCAGGCTGGCGCCACTGCGGTAGCGCTCCAGCACAGTGCTCAGTTCGGTTTCCGGCAGGGTGAAGGCGACGTTGATCGGCTCGGTCTGGGTGATCACCACCAGCGCGGTGGTGTCGTTGGCGGCTACCAGGTTGCCCAGATCGAGCTGGCGCAGGCCCACCCGGCCACTGATCGGCGCACGGATCTGGGTGAAATCGAGGTTCAGGCGGGCGTCGTTGACCTGCGCCTGATTGGTCTTGACCAGCCCCTGGAACTGCGCAACCTGGGCTTGGGCGGTGTCCAGGGTTTGCTTGGCGATGCTGTCTTCGGCGTACAGGCCTTTATAGCGGGCCAGGTCAACCTGAGCGTTCTTCAACTGCGCCTGGTTCTGCGCCAAGGTGCCTTCGGCCTGCTGCAGGGCGATGCGATAAGGGCGCGGGTCGATTTCGGCCAACAGATCGCCGGCCTTGACGCGCTGGCCTTCCTTGAAGTGGATTTTCACAAGTTCGCCAGCCACGCGGCTGCGCACATTGACTGTATTGGTCGCGGTGACCGTGCCCAAGGCTTTGTAGTAGAGCGGGAAGTCGCCTGTCCGCGCCGGCACGACGCGTACCGGCACCGGGTCGCTGGAACCGCCAAAACCTGGCCGACCGCCCATCATGCCCTTGCCACCGCGCCCGCCACTGGCTTCTTTATGCGCAGGCGTCGCTGCGGGCCACAGCCACCAGGCCAGTGCAGCCACCAGCAGCAGGATCAGCAGGCCGACGAGCCAGCGACGGAGGGAACGGGAATTGGACGCTTGCATGGGTTGAACGAACCTTGTTCGGAATGACGACTTGGGGAGGATGAACGATAAGCACTGCCATCGTTTTAGCAAAGGGCCTTTACCAGAGGTTTACCTTTGCCTGACGTTGCCAAGAGGCGGAATTTTAAATGAAAACGGCCCGGAACGTGTTCCGGGCCGTTACAGGGTGTTGCTTGGAGCGGTGACGGGCCTGAAGGTTCGGTTGCCTGGTCTGGCCCTTTCGCGGGTGAACCCGCTCCTACGGGGATGTCACAGCCTTTGAAAACTGTGCCGCACGTTGTAGGAGCGGGTTTACCCGCGAAGAGGCCATCACAGGCTACAGACGCCCGCCCTGCCCCACGCAATCCTTACTTCAGTACAGCCAGCGCCGCCTGGTAGTTCGGCTCGTCAGCAATTTCGCCAACCAGTTCGCTGTGCAGCACCTTGTCGTTCTCGTCCAGCACCACCACGGCGCGGGCGGCCAGGCCGGCCAGCGGGCCGTCGGCGATGGCTACGCCGTAGTTTTCGAGGAACTCGCGACCACGCAGGGTCGACAGGTTATTCACGTTGTCCAGCCCCTCAGTGCCGCAGAAGCGTGCCTGGGCGAACGGCAGGTCAGCCGAGATGCACAGCACCACGGTGTTGGCGACGTCGTTGGCCTGGGCGTTGAACTTGCGCACCGAGGTGGCGCAGGTCGGGGTATCGACGCTCGGGAAGATGTTCAGCACCTTGCGCTTGCCGGCGTAGTCTTTCAGCGACTTGTCAGCCAGGCCTTCACCTACCAGGGAGAAAGCCGGAGCCTGGGCGCCGGCCTGTGGCAGGTTGCCGTTGACCTGGACCGGGTTGCCTTTGAGGGTCACTTGAGCCATGACGAAATCCTTATGCGGGGTTTGAAAAGGACACTGAGTTAAGCATGAAGGCAGCCGGGTGCCTATGGGGGCAGGTGAAATTGTTCTATTGCCGGACGATTTTTGTGGACAAAATGACGACCCCCGACTGTCACGGCCAGTTGCTTCACGGCTGCCAATAAGCCCTCGGCAGAAACCTACAACGCTATCAGAAATTTCGCCACTGAGTTCGGCTTGTGCATCCTCAAGGCAGCGCTACCATCAGACGCCTGACAACAAGGGGAATACATAGATGAACGCTACCAACACGAGACCTGAAAAACCGGCCAGCCTGGCCCGTGGTTAGCAGCGTGCACCGCCCCGCTGGTTCGCTTCGGCGCTATCTGTGTTCGACGCTGCTGATTCTGTTATGTCTGCTGGGTGTGTTTCCCCTGGACGTGATCCTCCCGTCATTCCCTGCGCTGGCCAATGAGTTTCGAGTCGACACAAAACAGATTGCGTACTCGGTGAGCTTTTTTGCTGTTGGTGTGGCCATGGCGCAAATCGTGATCGGCCCACTGTCGGATGGCATCGGGCGCAAGCGTTTGTTGCTCGCTGGGTTGAGCGTATCCATTGTGGGGGCGCTCGGTTGCGTATTTTCAACCCATTATGAAACGTTCATGGCCTTTCGCTTGGTGCAGGCCCTGGGTTGCGGCAGCCTCGTGCTAGGCCAGGCGCTTGTGCAGGACCTCTACAGCGGTACACAACGCAATGCCATGCGCATCCTGTTAACAAGCGCGAGCGGGTTGTTCATCTCCCTGTCACCGCTGGCAGGTGCTTTGCTTCAACAGTCGTTTGGCTGGAAGGCAAGCTTTACGGTATTCGTGATCATCGCTGCAATCGTTTCACTTTTATCGTGTGTGCTGCTTCATGACACACCTGCGGCGCGCGACCGGGCGCCAAGCATGTCCAGTTATCGGGTGATGCTGCGAGACACGGACTATCTCGCGCATTCCATGCTGTCCAGCCTCGCCTTTGCCTGCCATTTTTCCTTTATCGTCATAGCGCCCTTGCTGCTGATGGGCAGGCTGGAGCTGACGGCCTATCAATTCTCTCTGGTCTTTATCGGCTATGGGTTGGCATACATCGCCGGCGGCATGGCTGCGACCTACTTGAACAGTCGCGTAAGCCCGCAAAATCAAATAAAAGCAGGCTTGCTGCTTATAAGTACTGCGGGCATTACCCTTTTGATGTGGGGGCGGGTAGCAGGTTTATCTGTGCTGGGGGTTCTACTGCCGATGATTGTCTGTACCACCGGGACAACCTTGGTACGCCCCGCCGCAACAACCCAGGCTTTGGCGCGCTATCCGCGTCAGGCAGGTGCGGCAGCGTCGCTCAATGCGACATTGCTGTTCGCCGGTGCCGGTTTGACGAGCAGTGTGGTCGCAGCTTTGGAAAGCGAGCTACCGGCAGGCTTGGGCATGCTGTTCGTGGTGGTCAGCCTTTGCGGGTGGTGGCTGCTTGCACGCACCAAGAACGATGGAATGCAACGCTGTTGAAACCTTGATCAGGCAGAAAAATGCCCGGGTGACGACAAGCGCCCCGGGCATTCTTGAATGAAACGGGTGAATCAGCTTACAAGGCCGTACACCACCGAAGTCAGCGCAACCAGGCCGACCACAACGACGAACACGTTGGAGGCCGCACCGCTGTACTTGCGCATCGATGGCACACGGCGAATGGCGTACATCGGCATCAGGAACAACAGCACCGCGAGGATCGGGCCGCCGAGCGACTCGATCATGCCGAGAATGCTCGGGTTGAGCGTGGCAACGATCCAGCACACCACCAGCATCAGTGCAGCGACCACGCGGTCCAGGGCTTTGGCGCCCGGACGCGCACCGGTCTTGGCGATGATGCCCTTCAGGCCTTCGCTGGCACCGATATAGTGGCCGAGGAACGACTTGGCGATGGCCACGAAGGCGATCAACGGCGCAGCGAACGCGATGGTCGGGTTGCTGAAGTGGTTGGCCAGGTACGACAGGATCGACAGGTTCTGCGCTTTGGCTTCGGCCAGCTGGGCGCTGCTCAGGGTGAGGACGCAGCTGAACACGAAGAACAACACCATCGCAACCATCAGCAGGTGGGCACGACGCAGGATCTGGCCGCTGCGCTCGTCGGCGTGCTCGCCGTAACGGCGCTTCTGGTCGACGGCAAAGGCCGAAATGATCGGCGAATGGTTGAACGAGAACACCATCACGGGAATGGCCAGCCACAGGGTGTGCAGGAAGGCCGAGGCCGGCGGCACCTGAGTGGCGCTGTCGAGAATGCCACCGGTCCAGTGCGGCACCAGGTACAGGCCCAGCAACGCCAGAGCGACGATGAACGGGTAGACCAGCAGGCTCATGACCTTGACCGTGGCCTGCTCCCCGCAGCGCACGATGGCCAGCAGGCCAAGAATCAGCACGAATGACAGGATTGCCCGTGGCGGCGGCTGCATGTGCAGCTGGTGTTCCATGAAGCTGGACACGGTGTTGGTCAGCGCCACGCTGTAGATAAGCAGGATCGGGAAGATCGCGAAGAAGTACAGCACGGTGATCGAGGCGCCGGCGGTGACGCCGAAATGCTCCTTGACCACTTCGGTGATGTCACCTCCATCGCGCCCGGAAAGGACGAAACGGGTCAGCCCGCGATGGGCGAAATAGGTCATCGGGAAGGCCAGCACGGCCAGGATCAGCAGCGGCCAGAAGCCGCCAAGGCCCGCGTTGATCGGCAGGAACAGTGTCCCGGCGCCGATGGCTGTGCCGAACAGGCCCAGCATCCAGGTGGTGTCTTGACGCGCCCAAGTGCCTAGGGTGGCGGGGGTCGATTCTGCAAAGCGTTGTTCAACGCTTGGGGCCTGCTCATTCATTCCGGTGAAGCTCCACTCGCAAGACTGCAACAGGCTGAGAATGGCGAAATAGACGTTTCGCCCAACTCAACCGGAAAAGAGGGGCGCGATTGTGCACGGAAAGGTTGCACTTGCGAAGCCCTTTTCCGAGGAGCGGTTGCACTTGTCTTTACAAGCGGAAGGCATTGCTGGTGTCGTTCGATGGAATGTAGCGGCCTGGGGGCCTGTGGGGCCGCCTGTGGGAGCGGCCTTGCGTCGCGATAGGGCCGCAAAGCGGCCCCAGCAATGTCAGCGGCAAAGCTGCAATCGTGGGGGCGCTCCGCACCCCTTCGCGACGCAAGGCCGCTCCCACAAAGTCCAACCGCGCCCCGCAGGAGGGTCCGTGGCTGGCGAGTTACTTCTGAACGGCAGCGAACGCTTCGGCAACCCGTTGCAGGTTGGCCGGGCGCAGGCCGGACATGCACACACGGCCGCTGTCGATCAGGTAAACGCCGAACTCGTCACGCAGGCGACGTACCTGCTCGACGCTGAAGCCGGTGTAGCTGAACATGCCGCGCTGGCGCAGGAAGAACTGGAAGTCCTGGCCCGGCAGCAGCACGGCCAGGGCATCGACCAGCGCCTGGCGCATGTCGAGGATACGCTTGCGCATCACTTCGACTTCTTCGGTCCACTGGGCATTCAGGCCAGCATCGCTCAGTACGCCGGCAACCAGCTGGGCGCCGAAGTTGGGCGGGCTGGAGTAGTTGCGGCGCACGGTGGCCTTCAGCTGGCCAAGCACGCTCTGGGCAGTGGCCTCGTCATCGCACACCACCGACAGGCCGCCCACCCGCTCACCATACAGCGAGAAGATTTTCGAGAAGGAGTTGCTGACCAGGCACGGAACGCCCGCACGGGCCATTTCGCGGATAGCGTAGGCGTCTTCCACCAGGCCTTCGGCGAAGCCCTGGTAAGCGATGTCGAGGAACGGGATCAGCTGGCGCGCCTTGACCACTTCGACCACTTGTTGCCACTGGTGCTGTTCCAGATCGGCACCGGTAGGGTTGTGGCAGCACGGGTGCAGCAGCACCACGCTGTTGGCCGGCAGGCTCTGCAAGGTGGCCAGCATGCCGTCGAAGTCCACGCCACGGGTGGCCTGGTCGAAGTACGGGTAGGTGTGGACCTTGAAGCCTGCACCTTCAAAGATGGCGCGGTGGTTGTCCCAGGTCGGGTTGCTGACCCAGACTTCAGACTGCGGGAAGTAGCGCTTGAGGAAGTCGGCACCGACCTTCAGGGCGCCGGAGCCACCCACGGTCTGTACGGTGGCCACCCGGCCGCCGGTCACGGCCGGGTGATCGGCACCGAACAGCAGCGCCTGAATGGCTTGGCGGTAACTGGCCAGGCCTTCCATCGGCAGGTAAAGGGAGGCTTCGTGGTCCTGACCGGCAATGCGTTTTTCCACCGCATCCACCGCCGCCAATTGCGGCACCACGCCGGCCTCATCGTAGTACAGGCCAATACTCAGGTTGACCTTGTCGGCGCGCGGGTCGGCCTTGAAGGTTTCCATCAACGAGAGGATCGGGTCGCCGGCATAGGCATCGACATGTTTGAACACAGCGTGCAGCTCCTTGGATCAGGACGGTACGGAAAGTCAGCCCTGAGCATACCCGGAGAGAGGGCTCAGGAACATCCACTATTGTGCAAGGTTGTCTATGCAACATTGCATGGCTGGAAATTCGTGCTGGATTCTTCGCGGGTAAACCCGCTCCTACGGGTTCAGCGCACAGCCTGGGAACAGCTCAGGCACCTGTGGGTTAACCCGCGAAAGGGCCAGATCAGCCAAGCAGCTCTTTCAGGCCTTGCAACTCCTGCTCGGTCACTGCCACCCCCTCCTCTTCGGCCACCTCACGCTCACGATAGCGCCGCTCACCCGGCATGCGGGTCAGCCCGACTGCCTGCATCTGCTCCACCAGTTCGCGGCTGCGCTGGGCAAAGCGCTCGCCCTCGGCCTTGCCTGGGTCGATGACGATGATCAACTGCCCGGTCCATGGCGTTTTCGCCCCCGGATGCCCGGACCAATCGAACTCCCAGGAGAAATGACCGCCGGTCAGCGCCGCCGCCAGCAGCTCGACCATCATCGACAACGCCGAGCCCTTGTGCCCGCCAAATGGCAGCAGGGCGCCGCCTTCCAGAATCGCCTTTGGGTCGGTGGTCGGCTGGCCATCGGCGTCCACCCCCATGCCCTCCGGCAATTGCTGGCCGGCACGCGCGGCAATTTGCACATCGCCATGGGCCATGGCACTGGTGGCCATGTCGAAAACAATCGGGTCATGCTCAGCGCAAGGCGCAGCAAAAGCGATGGGGTTGGTACCGAACAGTGGCTTGCGCGCACCATGCGGCACCACGCACGTCATGCTGTTGACCACGCTGAGGGCTACCAGGCCCTCTTCGGCGAACGGCTCTACATCCGGCCACAACGCAGCGAAGTGGTGCGAGTTGTGGATCGCCAGCACGGCAATGCCTGCGTTGCGTGCCTTCGCCACCAACAGCTCACGGGCCGCCGCCAGTGCTGGCTGGGCAAAACCGCCCGCAGCATCGACACGCACATAACCGGCGGCCACGTCGCTGACCTGTGGCGTGGCCTGGCCATCGACCCAGCCGCTGGCCAAGGTCGAGACATAACCGGGCATGCGGAACACCCCATGGCTATGGGCGCCATCACGCTGGGCGCTGGCGCAGTTGTGGGCCAGCACCCGGGCCACGGCCTCGCTGCACCCATGGCGCTGGAAAATGGCCTGCAACAGGCTTTGCAGCTCGGTAAACGGCATGCGCACAACGGTGCTGGTGGCAGGTGCGGACATCTGAAGCTCCTTGTTGATTTTGGAATGGCTACAGCGTTGCAACGACAAAAACTTTCCTTCATGTGACAGCAATCTGTCAAATATTGACTTGATGACAGAAAACATTCATTTTCTTCCCAAGCCTCACCCCTGGAGCCGCAGCATGAGCCAACTGATCAAGCAACGCCTGGAAAACAGCCTCGAAGGGGCCGCTGCCTCGGGTCGCAAGATCGCCACCTACATGCTTGCCAACCTGCACGAACTGCCGTTCCAGACCTCGGCCAGCATTGCCGCCAAGCTGGGCGTCAGCGAATCCAGCGTCGGGCGCTACTGTCGCTCACTGGGTTATGCCCACCTCAAGGCGCTTAAGCAGGACCTGCAGAACGATCTGGGCGATGGCCCGTGGCTGGTGGGTGATCGCTTGCAAGATTACCGCCAGAACCAGGACGCCAGCGACAACGCCGGCAGCCTGGAGCTGGAAATCGCCGCCCTGGTGCGCGTACACGAGTACCGCCAGAGCCCGGCCTGGCACAACGTGGCGCAACGCCTGGCGAGCAAACCGCGAGTGTTCATCGCCGGCTTCCAGACCGAGCGTGGCATCGCCATGTGCATGAGCCACCTGCTGCAATACCTGCGCGATGGTGTGCAACTGGTCGACATCAGCGCCGGGCACTTCGGCGAAGTGCTGCTGGGCCGTGCCGAAGACAGCGCTCTGGTGGTGTTCGAGGCGCGCCGTTATTCCCGCCATGCCCTGATGCTGTGCCAGAAGGCGCGCGAGGCTGGCATTGCGGTCACCTTGGTGACCGACACTTTCTGTGACTGGGCGGATGCCAATGCCGACGAGGTGTTCCGCATCCCCACCGAGTTCAACCTGTTCTGGGAATCCACCTCGACGATGTTGTCGTGGGTGCATCTGATGGTCAACGAGGTCTGCAAGAAGCTCGGGCCAGATGTTGAAAAACGCTTGGAAGCAACTGCCGCTCTACATAACGAATTCGTCGGCTACACCTCGTGGTCGACGGGCAAACAACAATAGCAAGAGTGCAATGAGGTGCAGAGATGAACAAGTCCATGGCCTTGGTGGGTGCGTGCGCCCTGCTGCTGGCGGGTGCCGCCAGCGCTGAAACCCTGCGGTTCGCCACCGAGGGTGCCTACCCGCCCTTCAACTATGTAGACGCCGATAACAAGCTGCATGGCTTCGATGTCGACATCACCCATGCCCTGTGCGAACAGATGAAAGTCGAATGCACGCTGGTGGCCCAGGACTGGGAAGGCATCATCCCCGCCCTGATGGCGCGCAAGTATGACGCGGTGGTAGCGTCGATGATCGATACCGAAGAGCGACGCAAGAAGATCGCCTTCAC
Source organism: Pseudomonas sp. BP6 (assembly GCF_017875935.1). Lineage (NCBI taxonomy): Bacteria > Pseudomonadati > Pseudomonadota > Gammaproteobacteria > Pseudomonadales > Pseudomonadaceae > Pseudomonas > Pseudomonas sp. BP6. The sequence goes on along the minus strand of NZ_JAGINI010000001.1, from coordinate 1,906,515 downwards.
CGACCGCTACTACCGCACGCCCCTGACCGTGGCGGTTGCCAAGGACAGCAAGATCGACAGCGCCCAGACCGACTTTGTCGGCTACACCGTCGGTGCGCAGTCTTCGTCCACCCAGGCCATCTACGCCGAAGACGTGTATGGCAAGGCTGGTGCCGACGTGAAACTGTACCCGACCATGGACGAAGCCAACGCAGACCTGGCGGCCGGCCGCCTGGACGGCGTGATTGCCGACAAATTCCCGCTGCACGAGTGGATGAACAAGAACGGTGGGGATTGCTGCAAGATCCTTGGCGACGTGGCCGACACCAAGGCCGATGCCGCCATCGCTGTGCGCAAGGACGACGAAGCCCTGCGCCAGCGCCTGAATACCGCGCTGCAACAGATCGTGGCCAACGGTACCTATCAGAAGATCGCCAGCAAGTATTTTGCTTTCGATATCTACAACTGATCTTCAGGAAGTTGTGCGAACGCCCTGTGGGAGCGGCCTTGCGTCGCGATAGGGCCGCGTAGCGGCCCCGATAATCTCTGCAGTTGCATAAACCCTGGGGCCGCTACGCAGCCCTATCGCGACGCAAGGCCGCTCCCACAAGGCCGCATAACCTGCCCAAGAGGTTCGTCATGCTCGATCAATTGTCCTTGCTGTCTTTCGCCAGCGGAGGCTGGGGCCAGGCGTTGCTGGCCGGCGCGCTGGTTACCGTTTCCCTGGCCCTGGCCTGCCTGCCCATCGGCCTGCCACTGGGCCTGGTGGTCGCGCTGGCGGCGCGCTCACGCAAACGCCTGCCACGGGCCTGGGCCACCACCTTTTCTACCGTGTTCCGCGGCCTGCCCGAGCTGCTGACGCTGCTGATCATCTATTACGGCTGCCAGATCGCCGCGCAGAAGATCCTCGCCGCCATGGGTTATCAAGGTGAGTTCATCATCAACACCTTCCTCGCCGCGATGATCGCCTTCAGCCTGGTGTTCGCCGCGTTTTCCAGCGAGATCTGGCTGGCCGCCTTCAAGACCCTGCCCAAGGGCCAGCTGGAAGCCTGCTCGGCGCTTGGCCTGAGCAAGCGCACCGGTTTCTTCAAGGTGTTGCTGCCGCAACTGACCCGCATCGCCCTGCCCGGCTTGTCCAACAACTGGCTGTCGCTGCTCAAGGACACCTCGCTGGTGTCGACCATCTCGCTGGTCGACCTGATGCGCCAGACCAATCTGGCGGTCAGCGTAACCAAGGAGCCGATGTTCTTCTACGGCGTCGCCTGCCTGGGCTACCTGCTGTTCGCAGCACTGTCCGGGCGCGTGTTCGCCTACATCGAACGGCGCAGCAACCGCCACCTGCAAGGAGCACGCGCATGAGCTTCGATCAACTGCTGGCAATGGTGCTCGACCCCGACCTGCTGGAGCGCTACGGCCCACGCTTCATCGACGGCCTGCTGGTCACCGCCAAGCTGGTGGCAATTTCCTTCAGCCTGGGCGCTGTGCTCGGCCTTCTGCTGGCACTTGCGCGCATGTCTCGCAGCCTGTTGCTGCAGCGCATGGCTGCCGGCTACGTGTACTTCTTCCGCGGCTCGCCGCTGCTGGCGCAATTGTTCCTGCTGTATTACGGCCTGGGTTCGCTCAAGGGCTTCTGGCAGGACGTCGGCCTGTGGTGGTTCTTCCGCGAAGCGTGGTTCTGCACCTTGCTGGCGTTCACCCTGAACACCGCCGCCTATCAGGCCGAGATTTTCCGCGGCAGCCTGATGGCGGTTGCGCCTGGCCAGCATGAAGCGGCGCGGGCGCTGAACCTGAAACGCTCGACCACCTTCTTCAAGGTGATATTGCCGCAGTCGCTGCTGGTGGCCATCGGCCCGCTGGGCAACGAACTGATCCTGATGATCAAGGCCAGTGCGATCGCCTCGCTGGTGACGATCTACGACCTGATGGGCGTGACCAAACTGGCCTTCTCGCGCAGTTTCGACTTCCAGATCTACCTGTGGGCCGCCGTGCTCTACCTGGTGATCGTCGAACTGGTGCGGCGCCTGTTGAAACACCTGGAAGCCCGCCTGGGCCGCCACCTGAACTGACCGAAGGATACGTTTCATGCATTGCCAGACCCTTGTCCTTGGCGCCGGCATCGTCGGCGTCAGCACCGCGCTGCACCTGCAGGCACGCGGGCGCCAGGTAATTCTGATCGACCGCGACGAACCGGGCAGCGGCACCAGCCATGGCAACGCCGGGCTGATCGAGCGCTCCAGTGTCATCCCCTATGCCTTTCCGCGGCAATTGAGCGCACTGCTGCGCTACGGCCTGAACCGCCAGCCCGATGTGCGCTACAGCCTGACGCACCTGCCCAAGGCCGCACCGTGGCTGTGGCGCTACTGGCGCCAGTCGGCACCCGGGCGTCTGGCCGGCGCCGCCGCCGATATGTTGCCGCTGGTGCAGCGCTGTGTCGAAGAGCATGACGCGCTGATCGCTGCTGCCGGCCTGGAAAGTCTGGTGCAAGCCAAAGGCTGGATCGAAGTGTTCCGCGACCCAGCGCTGTTCGAGCAGGCAAAAACCGATGCCAAGGGCCTGAGCCGCTACGGCTTGCAATTCGAAATCCTCGAATGCGGGCAACTACAGGCTCGTGAACACCAGTTGGACGCCACCGTGGTCGGTGGCATCCACTGGCTCGACCCGAAAACCGTGAACAACCCCGGCGCGCTCACCCGTGGCTATGCGGCGCTGTTCCTGCAACGCGGCGGGCAGTTCGTGCATGGCGATGCGCGCAGCCTGCGCCAGGCCAATGGCCAATGGCGGGTAGAGAGCCGTCGCGGCCCGATCACTGCTGACGAAGTGGTGGCCTGCCTCGGCCCACAGTCGGCCGACCTGTTCAGCGGCCTGGGCTACCAGATCCCGCTGGCAATCAAGCGGGGCTACCACATGCACTACAGCACCCGTGACGGCGCTCAGCTGGAGCACTCCATCTGTGACACCCAAGGTGGCTATGTTCTGGCGCCGATGGCGCGTGGTGTGCGCCTGACCACCGGCATCGAGTTCGACGCAGCCAGTGCGCCTGGCAACCAGATCCAGCTGGGCCGCTGCGAGGCCCTGGCGCGCAAGCTGTTCCCGGCCCTCGGCGAGCGCCTGGACGACACGCCTTGGCTGGGCCGCCGCCCCTGCCTGCCCGACATGCGCCCGGTGATCGGGCCGGCGCCGCGCCACCCAGGGCTGTGGTTCAACTTCGGCCATGCCCATCACGGCCTCACGCTGGGCCCGGTCTGCGGCCGGCTGCTGGCCGAGCTGCTCACTGGCGAGCCCCCCTTCACCGACCCCGCGCCTTACAGCGCGACCCGTTTCGACTGAACCCATGCGGGAGAACAACAAGATGACCGCACCACTGAGCCTTGCCACCCTTGCCCCCGAACCCGACCCACGTCCGGTGCTGATCCGCATCGAAGGCCTGAACAAGCACTATGGCGCGTTCCACGTGCTGCGCGACATCGACCTGCAGGTGCGCGAAGGCGAACGCATCGTGCTGTGCGGGCCGTCCGGCTCGGGCAAGTCGACCCTGATCCGTTGCATCAACCGCCTGGAAGTCGCCCAGCAGGGCAGCATCCAGGTGGACGGCATCGACCTGGCGGCCACCACGCGCGAGGCGGCACAGGTACGCAGCGACATCGGTATGGTGTTCCAGCACTTCAACCTGTTCCCGCACATGAGCGTGCTCGACAACTGCCTGCTGGCCCCCACCAGCGTGCGCGGGCTGTCACGCAAGGACGCCGAGGAGCGGGCACGCATGTACCTGAGCAAAGTCGGCATCGAAAGCCAGGCGCACAAATACCCCAGCCAGCTGTCCGGCGGCCAGCAGCAGCGCGTGGCAATCGCCCGGGCACTATGCATGAAGCCGCGGATCATGCTGTTCGACGAGCCCACTTCGGCGCTGGACCCGGAAATGGTCGCCGAAGTGCTGGATGTATTGGTGCAGTTGGCTGGGACGGGCATGACCATGCTGTGCGTCACCCATGAAATGGGCTTTGCCCGGCAGGTAGCCGAGCGGGTGCTGTTCCTTGAGGGGGGTCAGATCATCGAGGACAGCCCGCCGCAGGTGTTCTTCAACCAGCCGCGCACCGAGCGGGCCAAGGCATTCCTGGCGCAGATCCTGCATTGATTGAAAGCCTGTGGGAGCGGGTTTATCCGCGAAGAAGACACCGCCGTGCATGGCACGGGCTTCGCCCGTGTTCGCGGGCAAGCCCGCTCCCACAGGGATCGCGCCAGCTTTTAGAAGTTGAGCAAGACAGTTGCTCCTCCAAGGACCGAGGTGACTTCAAGTCACCTACTCATTGCACCGCTGCAATGACCCGACTGCATCGTTAAATATTATTGACCGCAGCCCCTGCCAAACCCACGCCGCCACAGGCCCGCATCGGTTTCAGCCCCCAAAAAACGGCGTATTCCCCGCGTTAAAGCCCGCTTCCGTCGTTTGACATATCGAACGGCTCTGGCAAGCTATCTACAAGCCCCGACCGGAATCGTCGCCTCTGACGAGCCGGCAGTGCTCGGGGCCACAGGCAGCACTCAGGGCCCCGCGCCGTGCGCCTGCACAACAACGACAGGTCGAACCTGTCCCAAGGTGACATATGTCCAACAGCAACATTGGCAACAAGCAACCTTCCCTGCGCAAACCCGTCGTCCTGATGACCATGGGCACCCAAGAGCGCAAAGGCCATGACTATCAGGTCATGACCCACAAATACATTAGCCCGCTGGTCGAGTTCTCCGATTGCGTCCCGGTGTTGGTGCCCACCTGCTTCGGCACTGAAGACCTCGAGACCTACCTGGACATGGCCGACGGCGTGTACCTGACTGGCGCTGGCAGCAACATCGACCCAGCCCTGTATGGCCAGGAAAACCAGACCCCAGGCAAAGGCCAGGACCAAAACCGCGACCTGTTCGACATTCCGCTGGTCAAGGCGGCGATCAAGCGTGGCCTGCCCATCTTCGGCATCTGCCGTGGCATGCAGGAAATCAACGTAGCCCTGGGTGGTGACATTTACCAGAAGGTGTATGCCGAACCTGGGTTCAATGACCACCGGGAAAACCCCGAAGACCCGGTCGAAGTGCAGTACGCCCAGGTGCATGGGGTGAAGATCCAGCCGGGCAGCTGGCTGCACGACACCCTGGGTACCGACGAGATTCGCGTCAACTCGCTGCATGGCCAAGGCCTGCACAAGCTCGGCGCCGGTATTGAAGCCATCGCCCGTGCCGAAGACGGCCTGGTCGAAGCGATTCACGCGCCAAGCATTTCGCCGTTCCTGTTCGCCGTGCAGTGGCACCCCGAATGGCAAGCGGCGAAGAACCCTGATTCGATAAAGATCTTCCAGGCTTTCGGCGACGCTTGCCGGGCCCAGGTACGCAAGGCGCAAACCAAGCGTCAGCACGCGGCCTGACCTTCAGTTTCCTCTGCTTTGATCGCGGGGCGGTGCAAGGCCGCCCCCGTTTCCCCGGTCACCCTCTGCTGGTCCCAGAACACTTCCCGTGGAATCGGGCGGCGGGCTTGTGCCTGTCTCCGCGATCGTTTTTTTCTTCCCCTCAAGAGATACGATGACTGCCATGTGTTTGTCGTCGTACCTGCTGCGCCTGTGAAATCGAGCGCCGCGCGGGCGGCGCTCGATCTGCGCCACAACACACCTATCCAGACGGCCACCCTGGCGAGAACACAAAATTCTGAAAAAGGACTAGTCATCGAATAGGTTGTACGATAACTTACCTCCGACGCAAGACAACACCCTTCACCCAAGCGCCCCAGGATGCCAACAACAATGACTCCACAAGAACTCAAATCCATCCTCTCCCACGGCCTGCTGTCCTTCCCGGTCACCGACTTCAACGCCCAGGGCGACTTCAGCCCGGCTGGCTACATCAAGCGCCTTGAGTGGCTGGCCCCCTACGGCGCCAGCGCGCTGTTCGCCGCCGGCGGTACCGGTGAATTCTTCTCCCTGGCCGCCAGCGAATACAGCCAGGTGATCAAGACCGCGGTTGACACCTGCGCCACTTCGGTGCCGATCCTCGCCGGTGTCGGCGGCTCCACCCGTCAGGCCATCGAATACGCGCAAGAAGCCGAGCGCCTGGGTGCCAAGGGCCTGCTGTTGCTACCGCACTACCTGACCGAAGCCAGCCAGGACGGCGTCGCCGCCCACGTCGAAGCGGTGTGCAAATCGGTAAACATCGGTGTGGTGGTGTACAACCGCAACGTCTGCCGCCTGAACGCCGACCTGCTGGAAAAACTGGCCGAGCGCTGCCCGAACCTGATCGGCTACAAGGACGGCCTGGGTGATATCGAGCTGATGGTGTCGATCCGTCGTCGTCTGGGCGAGCGCTTCAGCTACCTGGGTGGCCTGCCGACCGCCGAAGTGTATGCGGCCGCCTACAAGGCCCTGGGTGTACCGGTGTACTCCTCCGCGGTGTTCAACTTCGTGCCGAAAACCGCCATGGACTTCTACAACGCCATCGCCCGGGACGACCACGCCACCGTGGCCAAGCTGATCGACGATTTCTTCCTGCCGTACCTGGACATCCGCAACCGCAAGGCCGGCTACGCCGTCAGCATCGTCAAGGCTGGCGCCAGAATTGCCGGTTACGACGCCGGCCCGGTGCGTACTCCGCTGACCGACCTCACCGCCGAAGAGTACGAGATGCTCGCCGCGTTGATGGACAAGATGGGCCCGCAGTAAGCGCTGCCCGCGGCCTGCCAGATGCCGCGCCCGGAGTGGGCCTGCCCCACTCCGGTTACAATTCGTGAGCCCGCACAAAAATAACTAGTGGGAGTATTGCCAGCATGCAAGCGACTAAGAAAACGCATGTGCGCTACCTGATCCTGTTCATGCTGTTTCTGGTGACCACGATCAACTATGCCGACCGCGCGACCATTGCAATCGCAGGCTCCAGCCTGCAGAAAGACCTCGGCATTGACGCCGTAACCCTCGGTTATATCTTTTCCGCCTTCGGATGGGCTTACGTGGCTGGCCAGATTCCTGGTGGCTGGCTGCTCGATCGCTTCGGTTCCAAGAACGTCTACGCCTTCAGCATCTTCACCTGGTCGCTGTTCACCCTGCTGCAGGGTTTTGTCGGTGGCCTGCCGGTTGCCTGGGCCGTGGTCACCCTCTTCACCCTGCGCTTCCTGGTGGGCTTCGCCGAAGCCCCGTCATTCCCGGGTAACGCGCGCATCGTCGCCGCATGGTTCCCGACCCAGGAACGCGGCACGGCGTCGGCCATCTTCAACTCGGCGCAGTATTTCGCCACTGCACTGTTCGCCCCGATCATGGGCTGGATCGTGTTCAGCTTCGGCTGGGAGCACGTGTTCGTGGTCATGGGTGTGATAGGCATCATCTTCTCGATGGTGTGGCTGAAAACCATCTACAACCCGCGCCAACACCCGCGCATCAGCCCAAGCGAACTCGAGCACATCGAGCAGAACGGCGGCCTGGTCGACATGGACCAGAAGCGCGGCAGCGACGGCCCGAAATGGGGTTACATCAAGCAGTTGCTGACCAGCCGCATGCTGCTGGGCGTCTACCTGGGCCAGTACTGCATCAACGCCATCACCTACTTCTTCCTCACCTGGTTCCCGGTGTACCTGGTGCAGGAACGTGGCATGACAATCCTCAAGGCCGGCTTCATCGCCTCGCTGCCGGCGGTGTGTGGTTTCATCGGTGGCGTCCTGGGTGGCGTGATCTCCGACTGGCTGCTGCGCCGCGGCAACTCGCTGACCTTCTCGCGCAAACTGCCGATCGTCTGTGGCCTGCTGCTGTCCACCACCATGGTGTTCTGCAACTACGTCGATGCCGAGTGGATGGTGGTTGGCTTCATGACGCTGGCGTTCTTCGGCAAGGGCATCGGTGCGCTGGGCTGGGCGGTGGTGGCGGACACTTCGCCCAAGCAGATCGCCGGGCTGTCCGGTGGCCTGTTCAATACCTTCGGCAACATCGCTTCGATCACCACCCCTATCGTGATCGGCTACATCATCAGCGCCACCGGCTCGTTCAAGTGGGCGCTTGTGTACGTGGGTGCCAACGCGCTGGTCGCGGTATTCAGCTACCTGGTTATCGTCGGCCCCATCAAGCGCATCGAGCTGCGTGATGCCGCCCCAAAGCCACACGCTGAGCCTGCCACCGACGGCGAACTGGCCAGCTCACGTCACTGAAAGAACACGCCCGCGCCGGGTCACCCGGCGCAGGCGGATGTACAAAAGCCTGAGAACCTGACAAGTAGGGCCCAAACATGCAGTTGATCGAACATTCCGACTCGCCCCGCTACGTCCGCCTGCACGACGACGATAACGTCGTGGTGGTCGTCAACGACGGCGGCTTGGGCGAAGGCGCCCGCTTTGCCGACGGCCTGACCCTGGTCGAAGACGTGCCGCAAAGTCACAAGGTGGCCACCGTGGCCATCGCCAAGGGCGAGCCGGTACGCCGCTACGGGCAAATCATCGGCTACGCGCTGGAAGAGCTGCGCCAAGGCAGCTGGGTACAGGAAAGCCAGTTGGCCATGCCGGCCGCCCCGGAACTGGACAGCCTGCCGCGCTGCGACGCCGTGCCACAGCCGCTGCCGCCGCTGGAGGGCTTCACCTTCGAGGGCTATCGCAATGCCGACGGCACTGTCGGCACCCGCAATATCCTCGGCATCACCACCACCGTGCAATGCGTGACCGGCGTGCTGGAACATGCGGTCAAGCGCATTCGCAACGAGCTGCTGCCCAAATACCCCAACGTCGACGACGTGGTGGCCATTACCCACAGCTACGGCTGCGGCGTGGCAATCAACGCCCGCGACGCTTACATCCCGATCCGCACCGTGCGCAACCTGGCGCGCAACCCCAACCTCGGCGGCGAGGCACTGGTGATCAGCCTGGGCTGTGAAAAACTGCAAGCCGGCCAGGTGATGCACGACAACGACCCGTCGGTGGACCTCAGCGACCCATGGCTGTACCGCCTGCAAGATGCCAGCCTTGGCTTTGTAGAAATGATCGAGCAGATCATGGACCTGGCCGAAACCCGTCTGAAGAGGCTCGACCAGCGCCGCCGCGAAACGGTCCCGGCCAGCGAACTGATCCTCGGCATGCAATGCGGTGGCAGCGACGCCTTCTCGGGCATCACCGCCAACCCGGCACTGGGCTATGCCGCGGACTTGCTGGTCCGCGCTGGCGCCACTGTGCTGTTCTCTGAAGTGACCGAGGTGCGCGACGCGATCTACATGCTGACCTCGCGCGCGGAAAACCAGGACGTTGCCGACGCGTTGGTGCGCGAAATGGACTGGTACGACAGCTACCTGCAGCAAGGCGCTGCCGACCGCAGCGCCAACACCACGCCGGGCAACAAGAAAGGCGGGCTGTCGAACATCGTCGAGAAGTCGCTGGGTTCGATCGTCAAGTCGGGCAGCGGCGCTATCCAGGGCGTGCTCGGCCCAGGCGAGCGGGTCAACCGCAAAGGCCTGATTTTTTGCGCCACCCCGGCCAGCGACTTTGTCTGTGGCACCTTGCAACTGGCGGCTGGCATGAACCTGCACGTCTTCACTACCGGCCGCGGCACCCCTTATGGCCTGGCCATGGCACCGGTGGTCAAGGTGTGTACCCGCAGCGAACTGGCCCAACGCTGGCCCGACCTGATCGACATCGACGCCGGTCGCATCGCCAGTGGTCGCTCGACCATCGAGGAGCTGGGTTGGGAGCTGTTCCATTACTACCTGGACGTGGCCAGCGGCCGCAAGCAGACCTGGGCCGAACAACACCGGCTGCACAACGACATCACCCTGTTCAACCCGGCGCCCATTACCTGATGCCGCAGCCCTGACCACGCATTCACGCACTCCACTCTCAATCCCACAGGAGCACCCCATGCCTGAGATCCTCGGCCATAATTTCATCGCCGGTCAGCGCAGTGCCGCTGGCCCTCAGCGCCTGCAGAGCCTGGACGCCAGCACTGGCGAAGCCCTGCCCTACAGCTTTACCCAGGCCACCGAAGCCGAAGTGGACCAGGCCGCCAAGGCCGCTGCCGCTGCCTTCGCCGAGTTCCGCCAGCTGGCCCCGGCACGTCGGGCCGAGTTCCTCGACGCCATTGCCGCTGAACTCGACGAACTGGATGACGCCTTCGTCGCCATCGTCTGCCGCGAAACCGCCCTGCCCGCCGCCCGTATCCAGGGCGAGCGCGGCCGCACCAGCGGGCAGATGCGCCTGTTCGCCCAGGTGCTGCGCCGCGGCGACTTCCTCGGAGCGCGCATCGACCTGGCACTGCCCGAGCGCCAGCCGCTGCCACGCGTAGACCTGCGCCAGATGCGCATCGGCGTGGGCCCGGTCGCGGTGTTCGGTGCCAGCAACTTCCCGCTGGCCTTCTCCACCGCCGGGGGGGATACCGCCGCCGCCCTGGCCGCAGGCTGCCCGGTGGTATTCAAGGCGCACAGCGGCCACATGGCCACCGCCGACCTGGTCGGCTGCGCTATCATGCGCGCCGCTGAGCGTACCGGCATGCCCAAGGGCGTGTTCAACATGGTGTTTGGTGGCGGCGTGGGCGAGTGGCTGGTCAAGCACCCCGCCATCCAGGCGGTTGGCTTCACCGGCTCGCTGAAAGGCGGCGATGCCCTTTGCCGCATGGCCGCTGAGCGGCCGCAGCCAATCCCGGTATTCGCCGAGATGTCCAGCATCAACCCGGTCATCATCCTGCCGGGCGCCCTGGCCAAACGTGGCGAGGCCATTGCCCGCGAGTTGGCGGGGTCTGTGTGCATGGGTGCCGGGCAGTTCTGCACCAACCCTGGGCTGGTGATTGGCTTGCAGTCGCCACAGTACAGCCAGTTGCTCGCCGACCTTGGCCAGTACCTGGATCAGCAAGCCGGGCAAACCATGCTCAACGCTGGCGGCCTGCGCAGCTACGTTGGCGGCCTTGAACACCTGCATGCCCATGCCGGTATCGAGCATGCGGCCGGCCAGGTGCAGGACGGCAACCAGGCGCGCGCTCAGCTGTTCAAGGCCGATGCACGCCTGCTGGTCGAGTCCGACCCGCTGTTGCAGGAAGAAGTGTTTGGGCCCACCACCGTGGCCGTAGAGGTGCAGGACAACGACCAACTGCGCGACGCGCTGCTCGGCCTGCGTGGCCAGCTGACCGCAACGCTGATCGGCGAAGCGGAGGACTTCGATGCCTTCGCCTGGCTGGTGCCGCTGCTGGAGGAGAAAGTCGGTCGAATCCTGGTCAATGGCTACCCGACCGGTGTCGAAGTCTGTGATGCGATGGTGCACGGCGGCCCGTACCCCGCGACCTCCGATGCGCGAGGCACCTCGGTCGGTACTTTGGCCATCGACCGCTTCCTGCGCCCGGTGTGCTACCAGAACTACCCGCAGACACTGCTGCCTGAAGCACTGCGCGACGGCAACCCGCTGGGGCTGCGGCGGTTGGTGAACGGGCAGTGGAGTGACGGGGCGATCTGACTGGTTGCAAGCAACAAGAAAGCCCTGCGCACGGCGGGCTTTTCTTTTTGACTGTACCGGCCTCTTCGCGGGCAAGCCCGCTCCTACAGGGCTATCTTGCCCGCGAAGAGGCCATTACAGGCAGCAAAGGCTTCAGGTCCCTTGTGCTTCCGCCGCCTCATGCGCCTGGCGCAAGCGCTCGCGGCTGTTGCTCAGGTGCATGCGCATGGCCATCTTCGCCCCTTCGCTGTCACGCCGGGCAATCGCCTCATAGATCGCCTCGTGCTCATGCATCAGGCGGCTCATGTAATGCGCCTGGTCATCATGGGCCAGGCGCGCCGAATTCAGCCGGGTGCGCGGGATGATGCTGGTACCCAGGTGGTTGATGATGTCGGCGAAGTAGTGGTTGCCGCTGGCCTGGGCAATGCGCAGGTGGAACTGGAAGTCCGCCGACACCGCATCAGTGGCGTGGGCCGCCCCCTCGTTGAGTTCGTCCAGCGCCGCCCGCATACCGGCCAGGGCTTCGTCGCTTCGCCGTTGGGCCGCCAGCCCGGCCGACTCGATCTCCAGGGCAATGCGCAACTCCAACACCGCCAGCACTTCGCGCAGGGTGACCACGGTGGCCGGGTCGATACGGAAACCGCCCGTAGCCGGCGCATCCAGCACGAAGGTGCCGATGCCGTGGCGGGTCTCTACCTGCCCGGCAGCCTGCAGCCGCGAAATCGCCTCACGCACCACCGTGCGGCTGACGCCCTCTTCGGCCATGATCTGCGATTCGGTCGGCAGCTTGTCGCCGCGCTTGAGCTGGCCGCTGCGAATGCGTTCGGTCAGCACCGTGACCAGTTCCTGGGCCAGACTGCGCGGCTTGCGCCGGGTCCTTGCCTGTACCTGCTGCTCTGTCATTGCCCTGTATTTCACCTTGAAAGACAGCGCTCATCATAGCGCAAGCGGTTGTACGATCACATACACCCGGTGCGGTATTTATTGCCCATCTTTGTAGACCCTGGCCCATGAAAAAACGCGCAGAATCACTGGCCCATGGTCTGCGCGAGCCTGTACTGTATGCCTTCACGCTCACTGATCCATGGAAGGAATCTGCAGTATGAAAACCCTCGACCGCCTTTTGCTCGGCAGTGGCCTGCTGATCCCCCTATGGCTGCTGGCGGGCGTATGGCTCACCGCCCAGGCCTACCCTGGCTATGACCACCTGCAACAGGCCATGAGCCAGCTTGGCGCGGCCGGCTCGCCCACCCACAGCTGGTCGCCACGGGTCAACAACTACCCTCTAGCCCTGCTGTTTACCCTGTTCGCCTGGGGCCTGGTACGGCGCTGGCACAGCTCGAAGCTGGCGCTGCTAAGTGCGGGCCTGGTGTTGCTGCATGGCATGGGCAGTTTGGGCACCGGCTGGTTCCCCTGCGACCAGGGCTGTGCACCGGCACAGCCATCTACCTCGCAGCAACTGCATAACCTGTTTGGCCTGCTGATGTTCCTCTCGCTGACCTTGGCCAGCGCCCTATGGGCATGGCTGGGCAACCGTATTGCCGGCTCCCCCGCTCTGGCGCTGTTTTCGCTGGCTTGCGTGGTACTGGCGATCACCACCGTCGCGTTGATGGGCCAGGCGGCGCAGAGTGGCCAGCTGTTCGGCCTGTATCAACGCCTCAACTATGGCGTGTCGGTGCTCTGGGTTGCCAGCCTGGCCTGGACAAGCTTGCGCAAGCCCGCGGCCAGCCCTCTGCGCATGGCGGTGACCTGACGGCAAATTGCTGGCCCACAGCACCGGAAAGCGAAGGCAAACTCCGTTTTCTTTCAGATGCTTAGGACAGCAACATGCGAGTAATTCTAGCAACGATGGCCGGCTGCCTGCTGGCCACCCTCGCTTTCGGCGCCCAGGCCAGGCCACTGAGCCAGAACGATCGCCACACCTGTGGCTGGGGCGCGCAGATAGCCGCCGAGGCCCAGCAGGCCAAGCTTTCCGGGGTAACGCTGTACGCCACACGCAAGAAGCTTCAGGTGCGTAAGTTTCCCAAACCGTGGATGCGCATGACTGCCTTCGGCATTACCGAACAAACCTACAACAGCCGCTCGCGGCTCAAGCCGGCAGCGATAAAGCGGACTTACTTTGAGCAGTGTGTTCAGCATGCGACTGCAAGAAGATAATTCTATTTTTATCAGTAAATTACATAGCAAATATAAAGTCATTTAGTAGAGTCCATGTGCTGCGAAGCGGCCTCTATCGCCAGCAGTTTGTAAGCGCGTGCAACACTCAAGCATCTGATAAGCTGATTCAAGCCGCCAGAATTGACCAAGGCCATTCACCCGATGGATGAACTGCGCAAGATCGACCTCAACCTGCTGCTCGCGCTGCACGCCCTGCTCAGCGAAAAGCACGTGACCCGTGCAGCCTTGCGTCTGCACCGCAGCCAACCAGCGGTCAGCCACGCCTTGGCGCAGTTGCGCAAACACTTCGACGACCCTTTGCTGGTACGCCAAGGCGGCCGCATGGTCCTCACTGCCCGCGCCCAGTCGCTGGCACAGCCACTACAGGATGCACTGAGCAATCTCGACAGCCTGCTGGCCACCCCGCTGTTCGACCCAGCCCGGGCCCAGCGCCGATTCCGGCTGTCGCTGTCCGACTACGCTTCGCGCATCATCCTGCCGCACCTGCTGCGCCACCTGCGCCAAGTCGCGCCCGGAGTGGACCTGGCCATCAGCCAGGCCAGCCGTGAAACCATGTTGGCGCAGTTGCTCGATGGCGAACTGGATCTGGCCCTGGGCCTGTTCCCCGAACTGCCTCAGAACATCACCGCCCAGTCCCTGTTTGCCGATCGTTTCATCAGCGTTGCCGATCGCCAGGTCCTGCCTGCCAGCGGCGGCATGGCCTTGGAAGACTGGCTGGCACGCCCACATGTATTGATGGCCATGCGTCCGGATGCTTTCGATGAAATCGAGCGTGCGCTGGCCACCCGGGGCCTGCAACGCCGCATTGCCCTGGCCTTGCCACACTGGAGTGCGGCGGTTGAAGTGCTGGCCGGCACTGACCTGATCCTGACGGTGGCCAGCCGCGCAGTGGGGTCGTTGCGCCAGCACAGGACACTGCGCCAGTTCACGCCGCCACTGGCCATTCCCTCCTTCGACTATCAGCAAGCCTGGCACAACCGCAAGGACAGTGACCCCGGGCACCGCTGGCTGCGCGAAACCGTATGGGCCTGTAGCCAGCCAGGGCGCTGATCAGTTTTCCTGTCCCTTCACAGCTGCCGTGGAATGGGCCGGTGACGCCGTTGCCCAAGAGCCCTGTACCAGCAGCACTCCGCACAGGATCAGCACCACGCCTGCCACCTTGGTCAGGCTAAGCGGCTTGCCACCCAGGCCCATCACCCCGAAGTGGTCGGCAAGCACTGCCGTGATGATCTGCCCTGCCACCACCAGCACCAGGAACCCTGCTGCGCCGAGTTTGGGGGTGAGTGCTGCGGCGCCGGCTACATACATTGCCCCGAGCACGCCACCAATCCACAACCACCAGGGCCCCTGCAGGGCCTTTCCCATGTCTGGCGCCGGCACCCGGATGATCAGCAGGGCAGCAATCACCACCAGCATGCTTACCGTCAACGATGTGAAAGCCCCCCACAGCCAGTGCCCAAGTACCCGGCCTACCGCAGCATTACCCGCGGCCTGAAACGGCAATACAGCACCGGCAAGCAACGCCATGGCCACAGGAAGCGCCAGCAGGAGCATTGATTTACTGAACATGGCAATCCTCATCCAAGGTATCTATGGCCACCATGATGCTGCATTCCCCAGTACTGATAGAAATCAAAATCCTGCACTTGAACTATTCGTACCCTGCATAGTGAAACATCCCTTCCGGCCGGCGTGCGCATGGCTGTCTTCACCCTGAGACATCTGGGCTGTTGACTTAGTAAGGCACCAAGATAAACTGCGCCTTATGAATACGCTTGAGAACAAGCATCACATCATGCTCGATGCACTGACCGAGGCCCCCGCTGACGCCAGACAGAACGTGCGCCTGTGTTTCGAACTCCTGTCCGCTGCAGCGGCCATCAACCGGGTATGCGCCGCACGGTTGGCCCGCCATAACCTGTCGGAAGGGCGGTTCGCAATCCTCCTGACCTTGCAAGGCGCAGGCGGCCGCCTGACACCGCTGGAGCTGGCAACGCGCCTGGCAATCACCTCGGGCACCGTAACCGGCCTGCTCGACGGCCTGCAGGGTGATGGTTTTATCAAGCGCCGCAAGGACGCCCATGACCGTCGCAAGCTGAGCATCAGCCTAACCTCGGCAGGCATAGCGGTACTCGACGCCGTATTCGCCGAACACACCGACTGGATCGGCACGATCATGCAGTCACTGGACAACACGCAACGCGACGCCCTGTCCATCACGCTACAGGCACTCTCGGCCAGTCCTGCCCTGGCACTGCCACCGGACAAGCACTGAACCCAAGGCACACCCGCAAGACCACATGGAGGTGGATAATGTTGCAGAATCAGAGCGTATTGGCCCGGCTTGGCAGGAAGCCCCGGGTACATAGCGAACACGACCAGCCAAGTCGTCGCCAACCTTGGCTCGAGGCCTGCCTGCCAGCGGCACTTTACCGGCGACTGTTCATCCGCCGCCTTGCCAGACAGCCACTGGCCATCGAGGGTTTCAGCTTTCGCCCATCGAAGATTCGGCACTGGGCCGTCCACTGGAGGATGTGCACATCAACGAGGCTGTACACGTGCCTGGCCGGTCATCGAGTGCACCGTGCCACCGCCATGGAACCTCAGCAATGAGCGACGACCGAAAGTCCCTGATCGACCTTGGCCAACTGCCAACCCGCAACCTGGCCGAGTGCCTGGCGGTGGATCAAGCCGCCCTGGTCAACGCCTTGGCAGGCCAACTGCCCGCAGCGTTGGTAGAGCACCTCGCTGCCAGTGCAGACCAGGCCCAGGCACTGGGCCTGTCAAAAAAAGTGGCGGCCATTGGCCTGGCGCTGGGCAAGTGGCTGGAGCAGGCCCCCGAGCCTTTGCGCCAGCAGGTGTTCGAGCAATGCTGTACGCACCCGTCCGATACCGTGCGCAGCTGGGCGGCGTTCGCCCAGGCGTACCTTGCACGCTCGCAGCCTGTGGAAGATGCCCTGCTGGCGCAGTTTCGCTTCGCCCGCGATGAGCATTTCGGCGTGCGTGAATGGGCCTGGATTGCCCTGCGCCCGCGCCTGGCCCAGCACCCTGAAGCCGCCCTGGCGCTACTTGGTCGCCATACCGGCGATGCAGACCCACTGGTGCGTCGGTTCTGCATCGAGATCCTGCGCCCGCGCGGCGTTTGGTGCGAGCACATTGCAACGCTCAAGCAACATCCAGAAGTGGCCGAGCCGTTGCTGGTACCGCTGCTGGCCGAAGCCGAGAAATATGCCCAGGACTCGGTCGCCAATTGGCTCAATGATGCCAGCAAGACCCGTCCCGACTGGGTACTTCAGCTGTTTCAGCGCCATCCCCCGGCCTGCAAGGCCTCGCAGCGCATACAAGCCCGTGCTACCCGAAGCCTGCCCCAGTGAACCATCACAAGGAAACAAGCATGTCACTCAAGGAAAAACTCGACGCCGTCAAACAGCAGATGGCCCAACTGCCCACCGAGGTGCTGGAAAAATTTGGCGCTTCGCTGCAAGCCCTGATCGCAAGGCATCCTGAGGACCACGTGCTCAAAGCCGGCGACAACGCCCCGCTGGCCGTGCTGGAGGATGCCGATGGCAAGGCCGTGGACCTGCGGGCCCTGCTGGCACGCGGCCCGCTGGTACTGGTGTTTTACCGCGGCCTGTGGTGCCCGTTCTGCAATGTAGTGCTTAGCGAATACCAGCAGATGGCAGGCGATCTGGCCGCCAGCGGTGCCACGCTGGTCGCCGTCTCCGCCCAGAGCCGCGCTGCCACCCTGAAAACCCGCGAATCCCTGGGCGTGCGCTACCAACTGCTGAGCGATCCGGGCAACCAGCTGGCGCGCCAGTACGGCATCGTCTTCGAGCTGGAGCCAGAGCTGGAGGCGGTATACCGAGCACTTGGCGCCGACCTCAAGGCACTGAACGAATGCGACGACCTCAGCCTGCCGATGGCCAGCGCTTTCGTCATCGGCCAGGATGGCCGCATTCGCCATGCCTTCGTCAATGTCGACTACTCCGAGCGTGCCGAACCCCAGGCTTTGATCGAAGCCGCGGGCCACTGAGGCCCGCACCCCGGCACCGGGCTGCCCGGACCGTAAATGCCCGATCGTAGGCGAGTAACCGAGGTCGGCAACGGCTGAGGTCAGCGCGAGGTTTCGACGCGCAGCACTTCGGTGTAGATCGCGTCGACCGTCTGGCCAACCTTGAGGTTCTTCATCCGTTTCTGCAGGTCTGGATTCTCGACCTTGACCACCTGCAGCTTGCCCTCCGGCGGCAACAAGCTCACCTCATGCGTGTTGAGGTCGATCTTCTTGATCTGAGAGGTAACCTTGACCTGGCGGAACGCCTCGCCGCCCGGGTTGGGGTTTTGCTCGGTTGCACGGATGGTACCGGACTCTTCAGTCGCTTTCGGCGCCCCACCCACGTCCGGATTGAGCACATAGGCCACGGCGCGTGTCACGTAGATGTCGACTTGGTCACCGACTTTCAGGTTGGGCAGCGCCTTGGCCTTTTCGGTCAGCTGGAACGTCACATCCTTCTTATCGTCAGGGCCTTTCACCGTGACTTGGCGGGTGGCCAGGTCGATAGCCGTTACCTGTGTGGTGACATGGCTTTCCAGCGCCTCGCTCCCGATGGGGATGCCGGCAGCCTGTACCGTGAAGCTGGCAGCAGAGGCCAGCGTGGCAAGGGCTACAGCACGAGCGAGAGTAAGAATGGGGTTCATAGGCGTGCTTCCCTGTGATCAAGTCCGAATAGGCGCGTGAAAGGTTCACGCGATATCAAGCATAGCCATTACCTGCCGCCTTGCCGGCCCTTCCGGCGCGCGACGCATTTCGGCGCCGAAACCACTGTTATAGCTAATACGAATTCTTTACACTTGCTTTACATTTGCAAATCATTACTATTCGTGACTCCCGATAACAACAAAGAGTCGCCTGTAATGGCAAAAAAGTCTGTTGCCACAGCATCAATTTCCATGCTTGGCCTGCTCGTTGTGCCTGCTGTACACGCTGCCGCCCAAACCGATACGCAAAGTAGCCTCGCCCTGCCTGCCACCGCCGTCACCAGCGTCTATGAGCAGCAAAGCTACAAGGCCAGTGAAAGCCGCACCGCCATGAAAATCGACGCACCGCTGCGCGATATCCCGCAAACCGTCAACGTCGTTCCCGAAAGCGTGATCAAGGACCAGGGCGCACAGTCCATGGAAGACGTGCTCAAGAACGTGCCCGGCATCGGCCTGTCAAACGGTGACGGCCAGCGCGACCAGGTGACCATCCGTGGCTTCAGCGCCATTGGCGACATGTACATCGACGGCGTGCGTGACGACGCCTTGTACTTCCGCGACCTGTCCAACATCGAGCGCGTCGAGGTGATCAAGGGCCCGGCCGCGGTGCTGTATGGCCGTGGCTCCTCGGGCGGGCTGATCAACAGCATCAGCAAGAAACCAAGCTTCACGCCCAAGCGCGAAGTCGGCATGAACTTCGACAGCGAAGGCAAACGCCGAACCCAGTTCGACACCGGCTGGGCCGACCCGCAAAGCAACCAGGCCTACCGCGTAACGGGTGCCTTCGAAGACAGCGACACCTTCCGCGATGATGGCTACATCGACCGCAAGGCCATCGCACCGTCGGCCTACTTCCGTCTCTCGGACGACCTGGAACTGAACCTGGGCGCCACCTACCTGTACGACAAGCGCCTGATCGACTTCGGCATCCCGGCCCTGGGCAACCGCCCGGTGGACGTGGACCGCGACAAACGCTTCGGCTCTGGCGATGCTGACCAGGATTACGCCCGCAGCGAGGTGTTCTCGCTTACAGCCAGCCTGGACTACCGCATCAACGACAACTTCACCCTGACCAACACCAGCCGTTACTACCGCTACGACCTGGACCGCAACAACACCTTGGCCGACAGCAGCCCGACGCGCTTCGTCACCGCGCCTGATGGTGAACTGCTGATCAAGCTCAACCGCGGCAACGTCGCTCGCGATGAGTACGGTGTGTTCAACCAGACGGAGCTCAAGCAACAGGCGCAACTGGCCGGCATGCAGCACAACCTGCTGTATGGCGTGGAAGCAGGCTTTCAGGACAAGTACCAGCGCGTGCTGAGCCAGACCAACGTGGCCCAGGTACCGGTTTACCGCGATGCCTTGGTGCCGATACCGGAGCATGCCGCCAACCTGTCTTCCAAGGGCACCAACTTCCAGCAGACCACCGGTCTGTACGTGCAGGACATGATCGAGCTGAACGCGCACTGGAAGGCGTTGGTCGGTGTGCGTTATGACATCTTTGGCCAGGAGTACAACGACGACCGCGTGCAGAACATCGACCTTGATCGTACCGACAAGACCTGGAGCCCGCGTGCCGGCCTGGTCTACCAGCCAGACGCATTCCAGTCCTACTACGTGTCGGTCAGCCGCAGCTACCAGCCTTCGGGCGAAGTGTTCGCGGTGAGCCCGAGCAACCAGCACCTGGAGCCGGAAGAAACCACCAACTATGAAATCGGCGCCAAATGGGACCTGCTCGACAGCCGCCTGTCACTGACCGCCGCAGTGTTCCGCCTTGAGCGCACCAACATGAAGACTGCCGACCCGGCCAACCCCAACCTGACCGTATTGGCTGGCGAACAGCGTACCGATGGCTTCGAAGCCACCATCAGCGGGGATCTCACCGACAAGTGGCAGATCTATGCCGGTTACGCTTACCTGGACGCCGAAATCACCAAGTCCAACAGCAAGACCAATGGCGTGGCGAACGAAGGCCAGACCCCTACCCTGACGCCGCGCAACAGCGCCAACGTCTGGCTGGTACATACCCTGACACCGGAGTGGCGTGTGGCCGCCGGCGCCAACTACGTCGACGAACGCTACACAGCGCTCGACAATGTGGTGGTGATGCCGGGCTATACCATCTTCGA
This sequence comes from Pseudomonas sp. BP6, assembly GCF_017875935.1. Taxonomy (NCBI): domain Bacteria; kingdom Pseudomonadati; phylum Pseudomonadota; class Gammaproteobacteria; order Pseudomonadales; family Pseudomonadaceae; genus Pseudomonas; species Pseudomonas sp. BP6. Next base: position 1,886,058 of record NZ_JAGINI010000001.1, on the reverse strand, counting down.
CGCCGCGCTGCTCTACAGCGTGCCGCAGTGGGATGCCGCGCTGCGCCTGAAGAACGTGTTCGACCGTGACTACTATGCCTCGGCACATGGCTCGGTCGACCTGATCACCCCAGGGGCACCGCGCACGCTGGAAGCCAGCTTCAACTACCGCTTCTGACCCGTGTGCAATGCCTGCCAGTCAGCAATTGGGCCGCTCTGCGGCCCATCGCCAGCAAGCTTTGCCGATTTGCCCCGATAGCATTCAGCGATTACGCGTCACCCGCCACACCGTATTCGCCAGGTCATCGGCAATGATCAACGCCCCCCGCGGGTCCACCGTCACTCCAACCGGTCGCCCCCGGGTCTTGCCATCCTCACCGCGAAAGCCCGTGGCGAAGTCGATCGGTTCCCCAGCAGGCTTGCCATTGCTGAACGGCACGAAAATAACCTTGTACCCCACCGGGTTGGGCCGGTTCCAACTGCCGTGCTCGCCCACGAACACACCGTCGGCAAAGCGCTCGCCCATTGCCGGGGTCGAGAAGTCCACACCCAGAGCGGCCACATGCGAACCCAGGCTGTAGTCCGGCTTGATCGCCGCCGCCACCATGTCCGGGTTCTGCGGCCGCACCCGCTCATCCACATGCTGCCCCCAGTAGCTGTAAGGCCAACCATAGAAGCCACCCTCACGCACCGAGGTAAGGTAGTCGGGCACCAGGTCAGGGCCCAACTCATCCCGCTCGTTGACCACCGTCCACAACTGTCCGGTCTGCGGCTGAATGGCCAATGCCGTCGGGTTACGCAAGCCGGAGGCATAGGGCCGGTGCGCCCCGCTCTCGGCATCGACCTGCCAGACCATGGCCCGATCGATCTCCACCTCCAGGCCGCGCTCGGTGATATTGCTGTTCGAGCCGATACCCACATACAAGAAGCGGCCATCCGGGCTGATGGTCAGCGCCTTGGTCCAATGGTGGTTGATCTCGGCCGGCAGGTCGGTGATCTTGGTTGGCGGGCCGTCGGCCTGGGTCTGGCCTTCCTGGTAGTCAAAGCGCACGAGCGCATCCTGGTTGGCTACATACAGCTTGCCGTTGGCATAGGCCAAGCCGTACGGTGCGTTGAGGTTTTCCGCAAACACGGCCTGTAGCTCGTAGTTGCCATCGCCGTCAGCATCGCGCAGCAAGGTCAGGCGGTTGCCACCCTTGACCTGGGTATTGCCCTTGGCCTTGATCTGGCTGGCGATCACATCCTTGGGCTTGAGCTTGGCCGCGCTGCCCCCCGACCCTCAGCCACCAGAATGTCGCCATTGGGCAGCACCAGGCTCTGGCGCGGGATTTTCAGGTTGGTGGCGATGGCGGTGACACTGAAGCCCTCCGGCACGGTCGGTTTCAGTTCGCCCCAGGCAGCCGGTTGCGCAATCTTCATGCTCGGCAGCAAGCCGCGCTGAGGTTCCGGCAGCTTCGGATCCGGGCCGTGGGCCTGGGTCGGCTCGCCGTCGCCACCACAGGCACTCAGCAATAGCGCCACGCCCAACAGGCTAAATGCATGCAAAGGCTTCATGCCACACCTCCTGAACGCAGGTTGCTCAAACCGATCCAGGCGGCCACCACTGCGAGCACTGTCACGATTACCGACAACATCAGCCCGGAAGGCATTACCGCCCAGGCGTCCTTGGCATGCTCAAAGGCATTGATCAGCCCAAGCACCCAGGTCACCAGCAGCAGTACGAAGTACAACGTAGCGCGCCCGCCCTTGCGCTCGGCGCGGATCAGGTTGGCCAGCGCGAACAATAGTGCCAGCCCACAGAACACCAAGGCACCGGCGATCAGCCAAGCAGCGAAGTTGCTCCACTGAATCTGGTAGCTGTTGTAGTAGGCGAGATCGCTCAACAGCGCGCCAAGGAACAACGGCACACTGCCTGCCAGCAGCAAGGCATGCAGCGGGCTGGGCGTACAGCGGTAGAGGGTTTGATCTGATGCGGTCACGGTGCCTCCTTTTCATTCAGTGACCCAGGGCTGATGGTCTTGCGCCATCAGGTAAACGCAGGGTGCGCTTAGCAAAGGAGCCTCTTGACGCCGAGATAGTTCACCGCTTCGCTGTAATGAAATATCCTGCAAGGAATTTGCTGCCAAGTGCAGAAGGGGAATACATGAGCAGGCCTACTACGTCCTGGGTACTGGCCACCCTGTTAGGCCTCAGCCTGGCACTTACCGCTGGTTGCTCCAGCAAAGCCAGCCAGGCACGCTACGCCACGCCTGCAGTGGGCTCCAACTGCTTCGCCAAGGCCGTCCCCACTATCGGTGAAGGCGGCCTGGCCTGGGGCAATACATTGAGCATTGCGCAACAGAAATCGCTGAACAACTGCGTGCGTTATGCCAGCCGCTCGGGAGGCACGCCCAGGACTTGCCAGGTAGTGCTGGCCAAGTGCAAGAACTGAACATATAAAAACTTACTGCAAGAAACTTCCTACAAACACACTGCAACTTTTCACACGAAGCTGCGCAAATACAATATATATTCAAATAAAATCTTACACTTTCAAACTCGACCAAAAAGCAGCGTTCGAGGCATTGTCTTTCACTTGAGTTCCAGGTACTAGGCCACCCGTTCATTTCAGCAAGTAAGTAGGAAACTTCTTACAGCATAGATCTGGGGCTTAAATCCAGCACAGTATGAATAACGCTATTTCAGTCTTGTCAGTACTGAAAGTTGCCGCAGTGCGTCTCTGGTTCGAAAAGACTGTCTCTCTGAGCAAGGAGCTCGCATGACCAATGCCTCCGTCAGCAGCGCCACCTCCGGTCCAGCCTGCAGCGCACGCATACCCATCCTGCCAGTGCGCTACGCCATCGTGCCCCGCACCGCCGACGCCCCCGCCTGCCGCTATGCCGATGCAGGCTTCAACCTGGAACAAGGCTTCACTCCACTGCAGCACTCGGCCTATACCCTCCGCGCTTTGCGCCCGGGCTATGTCTACGTGTTCATGAAAGGCCCTTTGGGCGAAAAGCTGGTCATTCATGAGCACGTCGGCGCGGGCCTCTACAAGGAGCTGCGCTACCAAGGGCTGGAGGACTACCACCAGCGTGGCCGCTACCTGTCCGGCCAGAGCACGGGCTGGGTGTGGGCCGACACCTGTCAGGACACCGCCAAGGAAGTGTGGATCGGTTACAGCCCGCACCTGTGGACCAACGCCATCACCGCCCGTATCACCGGTTCGCCAGCCCTGCGCAAACGGCACATGCGCCAGCTGGACATGGCCGAGCTGGTGAGCGGCAACCAGGCGCCGTCCACCCAGCCCCATGTGTTGCCAGTGAGTGCCCTGCAAACCTGGGTCGAAGACTTCAAGCCAACCGAGCGGCGCATGCCGCTGACCTGGAGCAGCGACCCGGTCACCGAAACCTTGCCCATCGGCAACCTCACTGCCATCGCCCGCCACTACCCCTGGACCCAGCCGAAAGTGCCAGTGGTGGTGGCGCTCGCCGACGCCGAAGGCATGGCCCTGGACCTGAGCCTGTCGGTCTCGGCCTACCAGCATCAACTGCGTGACCTGATGCCCGCCGAGCAACTGGAACACACAAAACCCGCTCAACCTCCCGAGCAGGAGCGCGTGCCGGCATGCTACCGGCTGGATGCCGAGCAGCTCAGCCCGCAGAGCCGCGACTTTCACCATCGCAACCTGGTCGCCATGCTGTTGAACAAGACGCTGGAAAGCCTGTACCCGGCGGATGCCCCCTCACCAGAACTGGCCGCGTTCAGGCTGGGCACGTCACGCCGGGGGCCCGCCCTGTCACCGGCCGAGTCCCATTTCCAGGCCCTCACCCATGAAGACTATTCCCCCAACGGCGCGCGCCTGGCACAGCGCCTCGATGTCGACAAATACCGGCGCTTCCTCGCCGAACGCGACGCGCTGGAACGGCGGATTGCCGCCCTGCGCAACCTGGCCTTGCAAGCCAGCAACGATCATGACGCCTGGCTGGCGACGGCCGAATCCCAACACATCGATAACCCCTACAGCCTCGCTGCGGCGCTGGCCTGTTACGACCGCAACGAACGCACCTCCGCCCGCGGTCTGGAAATCTCACTGGCGTTGCTGATTCACCCAATGGGCCAGCCGACACCCGGCACCGAAGATCATGACCGGCGTTTCAAACGCCTGGAGCAATGGCTGGACCAGCACGACAGCCCGCTTTACACCGCCTTGGCGCCGTTCAACCCGTTCAAGGACAAAGCCGATTCGATCGGCTCTTTGTTCGGCGCCAGCGACAACGTGATCGAAGGGCTGGCCGGTCGCTTCCCGGCCATGGCTGACATCACCGACCTCACCGCCCAGTCGGTCAATACCGTGGTGCTCAAGCGCCTGCGCGGGCAGACCCGCTGGGATGCCAGTCATGGCCTGCGGCGGCAGGTGCAGTTGGCAGCGCGTGAGGCCAATGCCGAGAAAGCGCTGGGGTTGTTGGCGGCACGCTATCGAATCACCGAGCAGGCCATTACGGAAAACCCCTTTAGCCAGGAGGTGCAGCGGTATTTGAAGAGCGGCATGGCGCAGGTTGAAGAGATGAAAGCGTTGCGCATCTCGGGTAGCCGCACGGTGTCCATCGAGCTGACCACTACTGCGCGTGCGAAACCTAACTTCCTTGGGTTACTCACCTCAGGTGGTGGTGGTGGTTTAAACGCAGGGATGCTGTGGTTCAACATCTTATCGCTCAAGACGGCGTACAGCAGCCTGCAGAAGAGCGATGCACCGGAATACACCCTGGGGTTCGCTTCATCTGTTTTCGGGGTGATCGGTGCAGCGGCGGCGACATTGGTCAGCGTGCGGGCAACGCAAAAGGCCGTCATGCTGAGATTAAGTGCCACAGCGCCGGGCTTGGCCTTTGGCAATGGGGTTATCAAGTTTTTGAGTAGCAATTTGTTTGCGCGTTTAGCCGGATACCCGGCAATTGCATTTAGCCTATTTTCTGACCTATCTAAGGGAATGCGCCAACTCGACAGTGGTAATTCAACTGCAGGCGGATACACCTTGGCCGGCGGGGTAACGATGGCTACTGGCTCTGTTGTTGCCCTTGAAGCAGGACTTGCAGTTGCGGGCGTGACATCCATTATTCCCTTCGCTGGATGGGCAGCAGCTGCACTTGTACTCGTAGGTATTGCAATCATTGCAGGGGGGCTCTACCTACATGCCAAGGCACATGAACATCTTCACAGCCCTATTGAACTTTGGGCAGCACGTAGCATCTTCGGCAATCGTATTAACGATGGAGAAATCCGCATTGAAATCATCTTGGACCATGAAAAAAAACTGCCTGCATTCCCATCGCTGCATGCAGAAATCAAAGCTTGGCATGATGAGCATTTTGGACCAAAGCTAATTTCAGCTGAGCAAGCCCTCACACTCGGCATAACCAAAGTCGATACAAGATGGAATCAAAACAATCACTGGTCTCCGCCAAACTGGACAGCTATCACACATAACGAAGTAGGCACATTTCAACCAACCGTTGAGTTCACAGTCCTGCTACCTGGCTTCAGGTTAGGCGTAAGCGAATGGTCAGGAAGCTTGAGCTCCCTCCATGATGACCAAAGAATGGACGTATTCCCAATTGCCCCGACCGGCCACATCGTAGGTGCTGGCCTGGTTCTGCATTTCGAGAACACGCTTACCAACCAAGAACATATCTCACTGCATCTAGCTTACAGCGCCAATCAAGGCCTGGACGAAGACAATGAGACCCTGTCAATTTTTCGTCTGGAGCGCTGATCATGGCAACCATCTGGATATTCAATTCAACGTCAGCTTCAGGGCATAAGCCCGCTATTGGCGGGCAAGTATCAAACTTATCAAAAAACACTTTATGCCTGCGAAATCCTTGGGTATCAGATTCTGTATTCATGGGGAAACTGTACTGCACAATGACTCTATCATTAATAATCGGCTTATACCCAAATCTATTTGGCAGAGAATTCTTGGGCTACTTTAATTCCAACCCCGTATTAATGTCCGGCTTCACACTCGCCCCCTTCACCTTCCTTCCTTTCCTTATTTATCGTATATATTTCATAAAACGCTTATCAAGTTTCTGCTTCAATCGATCAACCCAAAAAATCTATTACCAACGTTTGAGCAAGGTACTCGTATTCGAATGGGCTAACACCGGAGGTGGCATCTTCAAACGCACCGAATACGGCGGCTCATCATTCAGCACCAGCTATGCCCTCGCCTTCGCCCCCCGCCGGGAAGACGGCAGCCTGCATCAAAAAGACTGCCTCTGGGTCGACAGCAACGAACCCACCGAGCCCGGCGTCAAGCATGTGGCCGAAGTGTGGGAATACCTGCGCCACTTCATGGACCACGGCCCAGACAAACTCCCTCCGCCCGGTGAACCCAACTGGTGGCACAAGCCACTCCACGCCATCTGCCTGACCCCGGCAGAAGCCTGGCGCCACTATGCCCCCTGGCGAACCGGCGAGCCCGGTGAAATGCAGGGCAAAAAGAACTGGCAATTGCCGTTCTGGGCCGTGCTGTTCCCCTACAACCTCTCCGTCGCCCTCTGCTGGTATGGCATCTGCCGCCTGTTCAACGTCCGAGCAGCGCCACCGCCTCCCGAAGCATTTGAGGAGGCACCAGAGCATTCAACCCGAAGGAAGCGTACATGAGCGACGCCTCCGTCAGCAGCGCTACCTCCGGGCCCTGTCTGCAGCTCACGCGTACACATCCTGACGGTGCACTACACCAACGCGCCATGCACCCGCGACTTCCCGGCCATGGCTGAGACCTTGTCAATTTTTCGTCTGGAGCGCTGATCATGGCAACCATCTGGATATTCAACTCAAGCTCAAGTTCAGGGCATAAGCCCGCTATCGGCGGGCAACTATCAAGCTTGTCAAAAACCACCTTATGCCTGAGAAACCCCTGGGTAACAGACTCAGTCTTTATGGGAAAGCTATACTGTGCAATGACCATTGCGCTCATTATCTTCACCTACCCTTACTTACTAACCAGTGAAGCCTGGAACCCATACACCTTTAGTTATACCTTTATCCTCCTTACACTAATTGCACCTTTAATCTTCCTCCCATTCTTAGCCTATCGAATATATTTCATAAAACGCTTATCAAGCTTCTGCTTCAATCGGGCGACCCAAAAAATCTACTATCAACGTTTAAGCAAGGTACTGGTCTTTGAGTGGAGCAATACCGGCGGTGGTATTTTTAAACGCACGGAATTCGGCGGCTCATCATTCAGCACCAGCTATGCCCTCGCCTTCGCCCCTCGCCGGGAAGACGGCAGCCTGCATCAAAAGGACTGCCTCTGGGTCGACAGCAACGAACCCACCGAACCCGGCGTCAAGCATGTCGCCGAAGTGTGGGAGTACCTCCGCCACTTCATGGACCACGGCCCGGACAAACTCCCTCCGCCCGGTGAACCCAACTGGTGGCACAAGCCACTCCACGCCATCTGCCTGACCCCGGCAGAAGCCTGGCGCCACTACGCCCCCTGGCGAACCGGTGAGCCCGGTGAAATGCAGGGCAAAAAGAACTGGCAATTGCCGTTCTGGGCTGTGCTGTTCCCCTACAACCTCTCCGTCGCCCTCTGCTGGTATGGCATCTGCCGCCTGTTCAACGTCCGAGCAGCGCCACCGCCTCCCGAAGCATTTGAGGAGGCACCAGCGCATTCAACCCAAAGGAAGCGTACATGAGCGACGCCTCCGTCAGCCGCGCCACCTCCGGCCCAGCTTGCAGTGCTCGTATACCCATCCTGCCAGTGCGCTACGCCATCGTGCCACGCACCGGCGACACGCCCGCCTGCCGCTATGCCGATGCAGGCTTCAACCTGGAACAAGGCTTCACTCCACTGCAGCACTCGGCCTACACCCTCCGCGCTTTGCGACCGGGCTATGTCTACGTGTTCATGGAAGGCCCTTTGGGCGAGAGGGTGCTTGGTGCAGCGGCGGCAACGTTGGCCAGCGTACGGGCAACGCAAAAGGCCGTCATGCTGATATTAAGTGCCACAGCGCCGGGCATGGCCTTTGCCAATGGGGTTATCAAGTTTTTGAGTAGCAATCTGTTTGCGCGGTTAGCCGGTTACCCGGCAATAGCATTTAGCTTGCTTTCTGATATCTCCAAAACAAGGCGCCAGAGAGCGAACGGCAATCAAGCGGCTGCCGATTACACGTTGACTGGTGGTTTCACCATGGCTGTCAGTTCCGCTGTCGTCCTTGAAGCAGGACTTGCAATTGCGGGCGTGACATCGATTGTGCCCTTTGCCGGATGGGCCGCAGCAGCCCTTGTCCTCGTAGGAGTAGCCATCATTGCAGGAGGCCTCTACCTACACGCCAAGGCACATGAGCGTCTCCACAGGCCAATTGAACTTTGGGCAGCACGTAGTATTTTCGGGAATCGCAAAAATGATGGAGAAGTGCACCCTGGCATTACCTTGGACTATGAGAAAAAACTACCCTACTTCACCTCACTGCAAACAGAAATTAAGGCTTGGCACAATGAACATTATGGACCCAAGCTACTATCCACCGAGCAGGCCCTATCCCTCGGCATAACTAAAGCCGACACCCGATGGCATCAGAATAACCACTGGTCGCCGCCAGACTGGACAGCTATCACACATAACGAAGTAGTCACATCCCAACCAACCGTAGAATTCACAGTGCTGTTGCCTGCGTTCAGGTTAGGCGTAAGTGAATGGTCAGGAGGTTTGAGCTCCGTCCGTGACGACCACGGAATTGACGTTTTTCCAATCAGCCCGACCGGCCACCTCGTAGGTGCTGGCTTAGTTCTACATTTCGAAAACACCCTAGCCAACCAAAATCATGTCTCACTTCATCTAACCTACAACGCCAATCAAGGCCTGGACGAAGATAATGAGACCCTGTCAGTTTTTCGTCTGGAGCGTTGATCATGGCAACCATCTGGCTATTCAACTCAATGTCAGACTCTGGACACAAGCCCACTATCACAGGACAACTATTAAGCTTATCTGACACTATTTTATGCTTAAGGAATCCATGGGTCACAGACTCTGTCTTCATGGGAAAGCTGTATTGCGCGATTACTATTCTTTCAATTGCCGGCTTTTACCCACACTTACTCTCTAGAGACATATGGCGCATGTACGAATCCGCTCCATTATTAGCCACCGGATTCTTGCTTATGCCTTTCACTTTCCTACCTTTCCTCATTTATCGAATATATTTCATAAAACGCTTATCAAGCTTCTGCTTCAATCGTTCAACCCAAAAAATCTACTACCAACGTTTGAGCAAAGTACTCGTACTCGAATGGGCCAACACCGGAGGTGGCATCTTCAAGCGCACCGAATACGGCGGCTCCTCCTTCACCACCAGCTATGCCCTCGCCTTCGCCCCCCGCCGGGAAGACGGCAGCCTGCATCAAAAGGACTGCCTCTGGGTCGACAGCAACGAACCCACCGAACCGGGCGTCAAGCATGTCGCCGAGGTATGGGAATACCTCCGCCACTTCATGGACCACGGCCCGGACAAACTCCCTCCGCCCGGTGAACCCAACTGGTGGCACAAGCCACTCCACGCCATCTGCCTGACCCCGGCAGATGCCTGGCGCCACTATGCTCCCTGGCGAACCGGCGAGCCCGGTGAAATGCAGGGCAAAAAGAACTGGCAATTGCCGTTCTGGGCTGTGCTGTTTCCCTACAACCTCTCCGTTGCCCTCTGCTGGTATGGCATCTGCCGCCTGTTCAATGTCCAAGCAGCGCCCCCGCCACCCGCTGCCTTTGAGGAAGCCCCCGTTCAACCCGGCAAAAGGAAGCGCAAATGAAACCCATCGTACTGGTAGGCCATCGTCATAGCTGCCCGCTCCATGGCGAAGGCACTGTGGAAACCGGCGCAAGTGCAACATTAGTAGATGGCAAGGCCGTCGCACGCGTGGGCGATCGCATCAATTGTGGTGCCATTATCGAAACCGGCGCTGCCTGCACGATTATCGAGGGCCAACCCGCAGCAAGGCTGGGTGACACTACCAGCCATGGAGGGACTTTGATCGAGGGGGACCCGGGTTGGCTCATTGATTGAAGCAACTACCGACCTCTGAGCCAAAGGCGATTAAACGTCAGAGTTCATACGAAACCACTCCTTTGATGACGAAGCCTGTGAGTCAACAGTTATGGGGCGTCCCGTCAAATAGCGGGCAAGCGCTCACAGGCACGAGACACCAGTGACATCATTAATGCCAAAAGTGTGGGAATATTCTTACACAGAGCACCTGGCACCAAACAATTCCACGCTTTAAAAAGCATCGTTAACCACCAAGAAAAATCCATCAAATTATTTCACCGCTTGCATTCACGCCCAACAACCACTAACACTAAGCCCATCACCCGATGGAGATAAGACATGTCCCGACTCGCAGAGTTTCGCGCCCTCGAGCGACTACTAGCGGCAAAAAAAAACGAGCTTTCCTTCATTAAAATCGACCCTCGCCTCATCCGCGAATTCGAGTTTGAAAGCAAGCTGCACAACCTGCTGGCCGAATATCAATTCAATCTGTCGAATGTACTGGCGATCATCGAGAGCGAACACATGAGCAATGATGAGGATGTCTATCAACAATGCCGCCCTGTCGCACAGCCCCCACGTTACAGGGCTCGGCAAAGCAAATACTATATAAACCCTTATACAGGGGAGAAAGTGGAAGCAAAAAGCACCTTGCATAAAACCGTGCGGTCCTGGATTCAGCAGTACGGCCGCGCCGAAGTCGAGAGCTGGGCAACTGCATGGTCTCTGTATTCACACAAACCTGGCTTGTAGGCATCCCATACCCTGTGCGGCACAACTATCACAGCCTGCCCTCACCCTCCTGACCTGCGCCCATCAGGCAACCAGGGCCCAAGCCTTCTACCCTTCAGTGACGTGAATACCTGCCGCGCCCACAGGCCAACGCAACCGTTCGATAACCGAACAGTAGCCCGTCTCTCGAATTGACGCTGCTGTCTTCACTGCTCACCATGCACCGGCCTTGCGTGCCCCCTGCCTGGAAAACGATCACGCACCCGTAGCACCGCAGCTGAATACAATTTCAAGAAACGAGCAGTCTATGAACCACTCCAAGATCCCCCCCGCCGCGCCCCGGATGTCCCAGGGTTCGATCGGCGACAAGCTTCGCGGCGCCTTCGGCGTCGGCAAGACCCGTTGGGGCATGCTCGCCCTGGTGTTCTTCGCCACCACCCTGAACTACATCGACCGAGCCGCCCTTGGCATCATGCAGCCCGTGCTGGCCAAGGAAATGAGCTGGACGGCGATGGACTACGCCAACATCAATTTCTGGTTCCAGGTCGGCTACGCCATCGGCTTTCTGCTGCAAGGCCGGCTGATCGACAAAGTCGGGGTCAAACGGGCCTTCTTCTTCGCTGTATTGCTGTGGAGCCTGGCCACGGGTGCCCACGGCCTGGCCACCTCGGCGGCAGGTTTCATGGTCTGCCGCTTCATCCTCGGCCTGACTGAGGCCGCCAACTACCCGGCCTGCGTCAAGACCGTGCGCCTGTGGTTCCCGGCAGGTGAGCGGGCAATTGCAACGGGGCTGTTCAACGCCGGTACCAACGTTGGTGCCATGGTCACCCCCGCGCTGTTGCCGCTGATCCTGGCTGTGTGGGGCTGGCAGGCTGCGTTCATCGCCATGGGCAGCCTGGGCCTGGTGTGGGTCGTGTTTTGGGTGCTGAAGTACTACAACCCTGAAGACCACCCCCGCGTGCGTCAGAGCGAGGTGCAGTACATCCAGCAGGATGATGAGCCAGAGCCGACCCGCGTGCCGTTCAGCCGTATCCTGCGCCTGCGTGGCACCTGGGCTTTTGCAGTGGCCTATGCGATGACCGCACCGGTGTTCTGGTTCTACCTGTACTGGCTGCCGCCGTTCCTGAACCAGCAATACAGCCTGGGCATCAACGTGACCCAGATGGGGATCCCGTTGATCATCATCTGGCTGACGGCAGACTTCGGCAGCATCGGGGGAGGCATCCTGTCGTCGTGGCTGATTGGCCGTGGCGTGCGTGCTACGACAGCGCGCTTGGTGTCCATGCTGATCTTCGCCTGCACCATGCTCAGCGTCATCTTTGCCGCCAACGCCAGTGGGCTGTGGGTCGCGGTGGCGGCCATCTCGATCGCGGTGGGCGCGCACCAGGCGTGGACGGCGAATATCTGGAGCCTGGTGATGGACTACACACCCAAGCACCTGGTGAGCACCGTATTCGGCTTCGGCAGCATGTGTGCGGCAATTGGCGGGATGTTCATGACGCAGATTGTCGGCAGCGTGCTGACCGCTACCAACAACAACTATGCGGTGCTGTTTACCATGATCCCCGCCATGTACTTCCTGGCGCTGGTGTGGATGTATTTCATGGCACCGCGCAAGGTCGAGAGCGCCTGAGAGCGCTAACCACTTACCTCTACGGGGCCCTTGCGGGCCCTTTTTTTGGCCTGGTATTTTTGAGAAGCGGACAACGCCACTGCAACGTTCGGTGTGTGAGCGGGTTGCCCCACGGACGTGACGTAGCCGGTGCCATGCACCACGTTCGCCCAATCAGACTGCGGCCAGCACCGCCTTGGCTTTCTCCAGCGCCATGCGCGCACGCTGTTCGCCGCTGATGCCCTGCTCCAGCAATTGCCGCGTAGGGGTTTCCAGGCTCAGCGGCATGCTCGGCGGCAAGGCGCGTAACAGGCCAACCAGGTCAGCATCGCCATCACCCGGGAAGCGACGTTCGTTACGCGCCTGGCGCAGTATCTCGTCCATGTCGGCCGGTACCGGGCCAGCAACGTCACACAGTTGGGCATAGCGCATGCGCTGCGGCTTCAGCTGCGCCAGGTCGTCCAGCGAAGACCCGGAGCGGTTGAAGTGGAAGGCATCCACCAGTACGCAGCCATTGGCGCGGTCGGCGTTGGCCACCACCCGCATGGCCTGGCGCAGGTCACGTACGTCGGTCCAGGGCATGAACTCCAGGTGAGGGTGAATGCCGTATTGCACCGCCAGCTCGCACAATGCGGCAAAGCGTTCGGTCAGGCGCGCTTCGTCGGGGTCGTTGCCCGCTACCAGCAATTCAGTGCCACCCAACCCGGCGCCCACCGCCAGGATCGCTTCGAAATCGGCTACACAGGTTGCCGGCTCAAGGCGCAGGATCTCCAGGTCGAGCACCTTGATACCCGTGTCGCGCAGGCGCGCCTGGGTTTGCCGGCGCAGTTCGGCATCGGCTACCAACGGGAAATGCCGCTCCTGTTCGGTGGCGGGTACCAGCCGTAGGCCGACATGGCTGTAGCCCGCTCGGGCGGCGGCCTCGACCATGTCCGGTGGAGACAGCTCGAGCACCGTCAGGGCCGCGAGGGAAAAAATTCGATCAGTCATTAATCATCACCAGCAATAGTAAGGTTGCATCAGCCAATGTGCGCGGGCGCGCAAGCCCGACCGCTCTGGGCTGCCTGCCTTATCGCTTCGATCAGCGCCAGTGTGCGCCCCCCGTCGGCAGCGTCGATCAGCGGCGCCTGTTCACCCCGGGCAACCCGCACAAAATGCTGCAGTTGCAGGGTCAATGCCTCGCCGGCGGGGATGCTTTCCGAGCTTTGCAACAGGGGCGTATGCCAGCCCGAGCCTGCCTCGGCGTAATGCCAGCGCTTGAGCTGGGGAATGCTCAGTGCTCCTTGGGTGCCGGCCAGCAGATAGCACGGCTGGCCGTCCTGGCGCGGGTACACGGGGCTTTCGCCAGCGTCCAGCTCCCAGCTCCACGGTGCAGCCACCGCGTCGGACCCGGTCAGGCTGCCCAGGGCACCGTTGGCAAACTGCAGCAGCACCGCGGCGCTGTCTTCGTTGGCAAAACCGCGGACATCGTTGCGGGTGAAGGCCTGCACCTGCACCACCTCGCCGCACAGGTAACGCAACAGGTCAAGGTCGTGGATCAGGTTGGTCAGCAAGAAACCGGCCCCTGGCTCGCGGCGCCAGGGCGTTTCGAAATAGTTGTCGGGCTTTTGCAGCTGCCACAGCGCGGTGACGTTGATCAAACGGCCCAGTTTGCCTTCGTTGATCACCTGGTGCGCCTTGGCGATCAGCGGATTGTGTCGGCGATGGTGCCCTACAAGCACCGGCACACCTCGGCGGCGTGAGGCTTCCACCAGTGCACGCACTTCATCCAGGTGCACGCCCACCGGTTTTTCCAGCAGCACCGGCACCCCGGCCTCGACACAATCCAGGGCGGTGGCGACATGCAGGTTGTTGGGATTGGCGACGATCACTGCCTCGGGGCGCACCTGCTCCAGCATTTGCCGGTGGTCGGCAAAGCAAGGCACGCCGCACTCGGCAGCGAAGGCCTCGGCCTGCGGGCCGGGGTCGGCCACGGCACACAGTTGGGCTTGCGGCACATTGCGCAAATGCTGGTAATGCTGCCGGCCCATGATGCCGGCGCCAATCAAGGCAATACGAAGGGGTGGGTTCAACAGCCTGTCCTCTTGTCATTGTTGTCATGAAATTCTGAAACCTGGTTCCACAATTTACACTCGACAATTTAGAACCAAGTTCAGCTTTTCAGAAGAACAGGTGCAACAGACTGTGCGGTAATCGACCGGAATATCCCCTCAGGCAAACAGCTCGCTGGCGGGACTGGCCGCCGACAGCTCTTCTGCCGCCGCCAGCAATAGCGGTGCCAGCGCTGTAAGGCGGCTCTGTGCCAGCCGCGCGCTGGGCCCGGCGATGCTCAGCACGCCGATCACCTCGTCACTTTGCGGCCGGCGCACCACTGCGGCCAGGGCTGAGGTGCCGATGGCGGAGGTTTCCTCGACCCAGGCATAACCACGCTCGCGGGCGCGGTGCAGGTAGGCGAGCAGCTCGTCGGTGGAGCGTGGCGCGTTGGGGCCGAACTGGTCGGGGTCGGCAATACCCTGGCGCAACACCATCTGCAGCGCCTGCTCATCGTCCAGGCTGGCTAGCCAGGCATGCCCGGAGGCGGTATAGAACAGCGGCGCGTCGCGCCCCATATCCGGGTCATAGCGCAGCCCGGAGCGGGCCCCCTGGGACTTGGCGATCCAGGTTTGCCGGGCACCGTCGATCACCCCAAGGCGAACGAGTTCGCCGCTGTCCTGGGCCAGGCGGTCAAGAATCGGCTGGATGATGTCGGCACCGCTGCTGGCGAGGTAGCGAAAGCCCAGCGCTACCAGCTTGGCCGACAGCTGATAGCGGCTGCTTTCCCGGTTCTGGCGCACGTAGCCCAGCCGCACCAGCTCAGTGAGCATGCGGTGGGCAGCGCTTTTGGGAATGTCCAGGCGCTCGGCCAGGGTTTGTAACGGCAGCCCTTGGGGTTCACCGGTAAGGCTTTCTACAAGACTGAAGGCGCGTTCGATCTGACTACCAGCCATGTCACAGGTCCCTGATTTTTTGCGGATTCTAGAAGATGATTCCACATCGTCGCCAGCCAGCGCAGCTCGGGCCACCTCGAATGTCCGATGATCGCCCAGTTCTTGCCTGACATGCCCGACCTGACCTTGCAGGACCACCCGCTGCCGATAAGAATGTGGAACATTGTTCCAATAAAAACACAGGAAACCCGCAATGTCTTCCGCTCCTCTCGAAACCGCATGCGATGTACTGGTCATAGGTTCTGGCGCCGCCGGGCTGGCGGCGGCCGTCACGGCTGCCTGGCATGGGCAGAAGGTGATCGTGGCGGAGAAAGAACCGGTGTTTGGCGGTGCCACCGCCTGGTCCGGCGGCTGGGCCTGGGTGCCACGCAACCCGCTGGCGCGCAGGGCCGGCATCGAGGAAGACATCGAGCAACCGCGGACTTATCTGCGCCATGAGCTGGGGGCAAACTACAATGCCGAGCGCGTCGATGCCTTCCTCGAGGCGTGCCCGCACATGGTAGCGTTCTTCGAGAAGTACACGGCGTTGCAGTTTGCCGACGGCAACGGCATCCCGGACATGCATGGCGATACGCCGGGGGCAGCCCTTGGCGGCCATCAGGTGATCGCTGCGCCCTACGATGCCCGCGAGGTTGGCGCCCTGCTGCCACGCTTGCGCAAGACCATGCGCGAAACCTCGTTCATGGGCATGCCGATCATGGCCGGTGCCGACCTTGCCGCCTTCCTCAACATGACCCGCTCGCCCAAGGCCCTGCTACACGTGTGCAAGCGCTTTGGCCGCCACCTGTACCACCTGGCCCGCCATGGTCGGGCCATGCACCTGGTCAACGGTGTGGCGCTGGTGGCGCGCCTGGCTAAATCCGCACAGGACCTGGGTGTACACCTGCAGGCGTCGGCGCCGGCCAAACGCCTGCTTATCGAGGGTGGCCAGGTGCGCGGGGCGTGGGTCGCTACGCCACAGGGCGAGCAACTGATCCGCGCCAAGGCCGTGGTGCTGGCGGCAGGTGGTTTCCCCAATGACAACGCCCGGCGCCAGCAACTGTTCCCGCGCGATGCCAGCGGCCACGACAACCTGGCGCTGCCGCCCAAGGGGTGTTCTGGCGATGGCCTGCGGCTGGGTGAGTCCGCCGGCGGCGTGGTTGCCACCGACCTGAAGTCGCCAGTGGCCTGGGCACCGGTTTCACAGGTGCCGTATCGCGACGGCAGCGTCGGCCACTTCCCGCACATTATCGAGCGCGGCAAACCGGGCGTTATCGGCGTGCTGGCCAACGGCAAGCGTTTCGTCAACGAAGCGCATGGCTATTACGACTATGTGTCGGCCATGATCGCTGCAGTGCCGCAGGGTCAGGAGGTGTGCTCGTGGCTGGTTTGCGATCATCGCTTCTTGCGCCGCTATGGCCTGGGGCATGCCCGCCCGGCACCGCTGCCGGTAGGCCCGCATGTGCGCAACGGCTACCTGAAACGCGGCGCCACGCTCGAGCAGCTCGCCCAGGCCTGCGGCATTGACCCGTCCGGGCTGCGCGCCACGGTCACTGACTTCAATACCCATGCCCGTAACGGCCAGGACCCGGCGTTTGGCCGCGGTTCCACGCCGTTCAACCGCAAGCAGGGTGACCCACAGCACAAGGGCCCCAACCCTTGCGTGGCGCCCATCGAGCACGGGCCGTTTTATGCGGTGAAAGTAAAGCCCGGCTGTTTTGGCACCTTTGCCGGGTTGCGCACCGACGGCAATGCCCGTGTACTGAATGAGGCCGCACAACCGATTGCAGGCCTGTACGCAGCAGGTACCGACATGGCCAGCGTGTTGGGTGGCTGGTATCCGTCGGGTGGCATCAACCTGGGGCCGGCGCTGACCTTTGGCTATGTCGCCGGGCGGCATATTGCAGGGGTGCAGGAGTATGAGTGAGCTGATCCACGCTACCTGGGTGGTTGGCGGTCTCCAGGAGGACACTGCGAAAGGCCGTGGCGCTTGAATCGAGCGCCACGCGGCCTGATTTTTCAGCGTTGTCGTCCCTCAGCTCACAGGTCTGGCTGCGCAACGCTCCTGAATCTGCGCCAGCCAGTAGGCCACATCCACCTCGTCGATCTGCTCGGTGCGCAGGAAGCGCTCGGCATATTGGCGAAATACCCCGCTGCTGAGGAACAGCTGTAGCAGTTGCCCGTCGACGTGCCCCTCGCGGGCCATGGACACCAGGATCTTCACCGATTCAGACAGCGTCTTCGGAGGTTTGTACGGCCGGTCTGCTGCCGTCAGTGCTTCGAAGATGTCGGCAATCGCCATCACTCGCTCGGCAATGCCTAGGTCCTGCCCGTCCAGACGGCGCGGATAGCCGCTGCCGTTCATCTTTTCGTGGTGGTTGCCGGCGATGTCGGGTACCCGCTTGAGCTGGCGCGGCAGCGGCAGTGCACTGAGCATGATGATGGTCTGCACGATGTGTTCGTTGATCTTGAAGCGTTCTTCGTCAGTCAGCGTGCCACGGCGGATCGACAGGTTGTACAACTCGCCGTAGTTGCTGGCGTGGCCTGGCAGGTGCATATCGAACCCCCAGATATTACGCGGGTCGCCCTTCACCACCGGCGGCGTGCGAGTACCCCAGGGCACGCAGTGCTCGGGGCGGTCGGCCAGCAATGGCTCCTCTGTCGGTAGTTCAGGCTGCGGCACGCCGACAAGGCGTTCCGCCTCGTCTCGGGAGATGCCCAGGCGGTTATCGAAATGGCGCAGCCAGCGTCGCTTGCCGATCACCTGCAAGCGCTGGATATCGGTGTCCTGCATGAACTCGCCGCCGATGTTGGCCTGGGCGACGAAAGCGAAGTCGTCCTGCAGCTCGGCCTGGCTTCGGCTCAGTGCGGCTTTCAGCACCTGCTGGTCGGCGCCGCTGGCCAGGCCTTGCCAGTAAGCCAGCTCCGCATCGCGCCACAGCACTTCGAAACGCATGCGTACTTCGTGAATGCGGTTGTACAGGGTCTCCAGCTTGGTCGCCTTGTCCACCACGTACTCGGGGCTGGTGACCTTGCCACAATCGTGCAGCCAGGCTGCCACACGGAACTCGTATCGCTCTGCCTCGGTCATGCTGAAGCTGGCGAACGGGCCGCTATCGGCTGCCATTGCCTCATCCAGAAGCATCTGAGCCAGCTGAGGCACCCGCTCGCAGTGGCCACCGGTATAGGGGCTCTTGGCGTCGATGGCGTCTGCCAACAGCTTGATCATGGCGTCCAGCAGGCGTTGCTGGGCTTCGACCAACTGGCGGGTCTCGATGGCCACTGCAGCCACACCGGACAACTCCTCGACAAAGCGCCGGAATGCCTCGCCTACCCGCTCATGCGCCTGCTCTTCGTCCATTTGCAGGACCAGTATGCCCAACAGTGCCTGGCTACGGTCATTCAGCACCACGGCCAGGCTGCGCTCGTGCAGGCCGAGGGCCTGGGCCACTGTTGCAGCCAATTGCTGCCGGGCGCCTTCGTCCACTGCCAGCTCGCTTGGGTAATGTTCACCGCGGCACGAGGCGGCCAGGCGCAGCAAAGCCTGTTCAGCGTCGTACAGGTAAACCCCGCCGGCGTCGCCCCCGGCAGCTTCTACCAGATGGCTCAGCACGCCATCGAGCATGCGCTCCAGGTCTCGCTCGCGGCTGAGCGCAAGGGTAATCGCCTGAAAGTGGCGAATAGTACCGGACATGCGGCTCAGCACACGGCTCAGCTCACGCACCTCGGAAACCCGCGAGTGCACGCCCACTTCACGGCTGAAATCAAAACTGGCCAAACCTTGAACCTGCTCGCGCAACAGCCGCAGCGGGCGACCAATGCGCCGGCCAAGCACACCGCCGAGCACCAGCAACACGGCCATCAGTGCCACGGTCCAGAGCAACTGCTCGAACAAGACTTTGCGTGCCCCCACCAGCAGCTCGTGGCCTGGTACGGCAATCAGCACGTGCAAGTCGTGCCCGGCCAGGGTGGTCAGCTGCACACGAATGCCATACCAGGTCTGGCCGTCCACCTGATAAGGCTGAGGCTGGTTGCCCTTCGGCAGGTCAGCGTATAGCTGCGCCAGGCTGGGAGCGCCCAACTCGGCGACCCGCGACAGGCGCACGCCTTGCCCTTCGTGCACGATTGCCCGCTGCGGGTCCGGATAGGCCACAACGTTGCCCTGGTCATCGACCACAACAATCTCGGTACCAGGGGTCATGCGCAGGTCCTGAGTCTCGCTGGCCAGGTCGTTGACCGAAACGTCCAGGCCGATCACGGCCCCACCGTCGACGCTACGTTGGGCCATGGTCAAGCCAACCTCACGGGTGGTGAAGAACACATAGGGACGAGTCAGTACAGTAGCGGGTTGTACCGTGGCTTGAGCGAACCAGGGACGCAGGCGTGGATCGTAGCGATAGTCAGGTTTGGCCTGGGCCTGCAACAAGTTCAGCGCCCGATCATAAAAGCGCCACTCGCCCTGCACCTTGGCGCCGTCGCCATGGCTGACGCTCTGCACCAGAAAAGCCGTGCCCGGTGGAGCGGCGAAACGCTGCATCAGCTGTGGGTCACGCAGGCGACGCACCAACAGGAACTCGCCGCTGGGGTAACCCAGATAGGCGGCGCTGAGCATGCGGTTGGCGTCCAGCATTTCCACCAGCTGTGGCAGCCGATCCATGCGCTGTGCCTGGGTGTGAAGCGTCGTGTTGTGGGCAAGCAGGCGAATGCTGCTTTGCGCCGGCTCGATCAGGCGCCTGGCGCGCTCGTCGATCGTCTTGGCAACCTGCTGGGCAGCATCGCCAGCAGCAGCCACGAGGGTTTGGCGAATTCCGCGGTAACCCTGCCAGGCCAGGGCGGCGCCGAGCAGCAGCATGCCCAGCACGATAGCCAGCGCCACCAGCCACTGCAGTGAAATACCACGTCCTGTATTGCCAACAACACGCCCCGTCGACACGCAGCCCATCCCAGGTACTCCATGTGCGGCACATTGCCTTGGCTGATGTCTGCAGCAGTGTAGAGTGCGCGTGAGCGTTCTGCCGGGCCGGCAACACGTTTACAGACGAGCGTGCAAGGCTTTCTACCGCGACACAGGCGACGTGGGCCATGATCAGGGCATCAGCCGCGCAACTGGTACCAGGTGGTCTTGAGCTGCGAATACTTGTCGAGCGAATGCAGTGACAGATCGCGGCCAAACCCCGACTGCTTGCCCCCACCGAACGGCACCGTCACATCCAGCGCATCGACCGTGTTCACCGACACAGTACCGGCTTTCAACGCTCGCGCGACCCGGTGCACCTGGTTGAAGTCGTCGCTCCACACCGAGGCAGCCAGGCCATAGATGCTGTCGTTGGCAAGGCGCACCGCCTCTTCTTCCGTGTCGAAGGCGCTGACTGCCAGCACCGGGCCGAACACTTCCTCCCGCGCCAGGCTCATGCGCCCCTCGACACCGGCAAAAATGGTCGGTTCGATGTAGTTGTCCGAACCTTCGATGGTAAGGCGTCGGCCGCCACACACCAATCGCGCGCCCTCTTGCCCGGCACGCACGATGGCGGCCTCGATGCGGCCGGTCTGCTCGGCATCGACGATGGCCCCGGCGCGGCTCGCCGGATCCAGCGGGTTACCGGGCAGCCACTGGCGAGCCTTGGCCTGCAGGCGCTCGATGAACTCATCGTGAATGGCACGCTGCACGTACAGCCGCGAGTTGGCCGAACACACTTCGCCCTGGTTGAAGAAAATGCCGAAGGCGGCCTTTTCCGCCGCCAAGTCCAGGTCCTGGCAGTTGTCGAACACCAGGTTCGGGCTCTTGCCGCCGCACTCCAGCCACACCTGTTTGAGGTTGGACTGCGCCGAGTATTGCATGAAGTACTTGCCCACCTGGGTGGAGCCTGTGAACACCAGGCAGTCCACATCCGGGTGCAGGCCCAGCGCCTGCCCGGCCTGCTCGCCCAGGCCCGGCACCACGTTCAGTACGCCTTCCGGCAACCCCGCTTCCAGCGCCAGTTGGGCCAGGCGCAGGGCGGAGAACGGTGATTGCTCGGCAGGCTTGAGTACCACGCTGTTACCGGCAGCCAGTGCCGGAGCCAGCTTCCAGGCGGCCATGTCGAGGGGGAAGTTCCACGGCACCACGGCCGCGACCACACCGAGTGCTTCGCGGGTGATGGTGGCCAGCGCATTGGCAGCAGTGGGTGCCACCTGGTCATACAGCTTATCCAGCGCCTCGCCGTACCAGGCGAACACATGGGCAGAGCCCGGCACGTCGATGTTGAAGGCATCCATCACCGGCTTGCCCATGTTCAGCGAGTCCAGCAATGCCAGTTCTTCATGATGGGCCATGATCAGCTCGGCCAGGCGCAGCAGCACTTTCTTGCGCTCGCCCGGCGCCATGCGCGGCCAGGGGCCTTGCTCGAAGGCTCGACGGGCGCTGGCGACAGCCAGGTCGACCTCGGCATGGCCGCAGGCGGTAACCTGTGCCATTACGTTGTTGGTGGCGGGGTTGATGGCTGCGAAGGTGGCGCCATCCTGTGCGTTGACGGGTTTGCCGTCGATCAGTGCATGGGCCGGAAGGTAGAGGTCCGAGGCGCGTTGTTGCCAGAATTCGAGCGTGTACATTTGTACTCCAGACGACCGTCGTGGCGGTCCTTCTTGCGCAAGTAACAGGTACCACACAGTCCGCAAGCACGCCGCACTCCCTCTGTGGGAGCGGGCATACCCGCGAATCAGGCGACACGGTGGATGGCACCGGCTTCGCCGGTGTTCGCGGGCGTGCCCGCTCCCACAGGGAAGCGCGTTACCCTTGTCAGCGGCTTAGAGCTTGCCGACCAGCCGCGCAGTGCGGTCTACGGCTATCCGGGTCTTCTCCACCAGTTCATCCAGCTCGCTGTGGTTGGCGATCAAGGCCGGGGCCATGATCATCCGGCCCAGGGTCGAGCGAATGATCACCCCTTCCTCGAAACCAAAGGTGCGGCACTGCCAGGCCAGGTCGTTCTCGTTGGCAAAGCGTTTGCGCGTCGGCTTGTGCTCGGCGAACTGCAACGCTGCCACCAACCCGGCGCCCTGCACCTGGCCGATCAACGGGTGGTCGGCGAACACCTCGCGCAGGATGCGCTGCAGGTACGGCCCGGTGTCATCCTTCACCTGGGTGACGATGCCTTCGTCACGCAACGCCTTCAGGTTGGCGATGGCCACTGCCGCCGCCACCGGGTGGCCGGAATAGGTCAGGCCGTGGGCAAACACCCCGCCACGTTCCACCAACGCCTCGGCAATGCGCTTGCTCAGCACCAGGCCACCCATGGGCACATAGCCGCTGGTCAGGCCCTTGGCGATCGACAGGGTGTCGGGCTCGAAGCCGAAGTATTCATGGGCGAACCATTCGCCGGTGCGGCCAAAGCCACCGATCACCTCATCGGCGCACAGCAGCACGTCGTACTGGCGGCAGATACGCTGGATTTCCGGCCAGTAGCTTTCCGGCGGGAAGATCATGCCGCCCGCCCCCTGGAAGGGTTCGGCAATGAAGCCGGCAACGTTTTCGGCACCCAGTTCGAGGATCTTTTCCTCCAGTTGCAGGGCGCAGCGGCGGCCGAACTCGGCCGGGGTCAGTTCACCGCCCTCGGCGTACCAGTAGGGTTCGTCGATGTGTGCCACATCCGGAATCAACCCGCCCATGTCGTGCATGAACTTCATGCCGCCCAGCGCCGTGGCCGCCAGGGTCGAGCCGTGGTAGCCGTTCCAGCGGCCGATCATGATTTTCTTGGATGGCTGGCCAACCACCTGCCAGTAGCGGCGTACGGTGCGGATCAGTACCTCGTTGGCCTCGGAGCCGGAGTTGGTGTAGATCGCGTGGCTGTAGTGCCCCGGCAGCAGGCTGAACAGCAGTTCGGACAGTTCGATCACCGCCGGGTGGGTGGTGTGGAAGAACATGTTGTAGTAAGCCAGCTGATCCATCTGCGTGGCCGCGGCGGCGGTCAGGTCACGGCGGCCATAACCGAGCTGGGTGCACCACAGGCCGGACATGCCATCCAGGTAGCGCTTGCCCTCGCTGTCCCACAGGTGCAGGCGTTCGCCACCGACGATCACCCGCGGCCCTTCGGCGTTCAGCGCCTTCTGGTCGAGGAAGGCATGAATGTGGTGCGCGGCATCGGCTGCCTGGTAGTCACGGGTCTGGCGTTGCGGGGCGAAAGGCGCGTTCATTGTTGGTTTTCCTTTGCGGTGGGGTTGCAGGGCGGCTGGCGCTCAGCGCAGCTTGCCCATGTAGCTTTCCAGCGGGTCCTTGCCCAGCACGCCCTGGGCATTGGCCAGCGCGTCGATGAACAGGGAAAACAGCTCGGACTGGGTGCCGATGTCGAGCTTGGCGTAGACGTTCTTGCGGTGCGACTTGATGGTGTCTTCCGACACGCCCAGCCGCTCGGCCAGCGACTTGGTCGAGTGGCCACGCAGGATCAACTGGGCGATACGGCACTCACGCTCGGTCAGCAGCGAGCTGCCGAAGTTGTTCAGCGCCGCGTGGATGCGTTGTTCGAGGATGTTCTCGAAGCGCCCGGCGCGGCTGTCCAGCCCGGCGAAGTGCTTGCCCAGCACCGCCAGCGCCCAAGGCGTGATACGCCCGTACAGCTCGCGGGTGTGCGCATCCAGCTTGTCGGTGAATGCCAGCGACACCGCCAGGCTCTGCCCCGGCGCAACCTGCAGGATGTAGTTGAGCTCATCCTCCAGGTGCGAGTGCCGGTAGAACGACTGGTAGTATTCGCTGACCTCGAAATGGTCGGGCGCCACTTCGAACAACCCATAGCAACCCGATTCGACCTGCTCCACACACGCCCCGTAGAACGGGTCGAGCAGGTAGAAGCCCGACAGGTAGCGGCTGACATTGCCCTCGGGCTGCCAAGGCGCCTTGTCATCCTGCTCGAACAGCGCACAGGGCATGCCGTCGTGCGGGTACAGGTACACCGTGGTCGCCTGGATCGGCCGGATCACACCCAGTGCCGCAAACAGGCTGGCGGCAAAGCCCGGCCGGCCGATCGCCTCGGTGACCTTGGCCTGATGCTCGAACCATTGTTCTGAAAGCAGTTGATTAGTCACTGTGGGCCTGCCGTTTCTTTTCAGTGGCACCGCCGCCAGTGCGGTGCGTCGTTGAGCAGATACTCCCACGGCGCTGCTGGCACCGGAATCACCCTTTGGGGTGAGCCGGGCAAGGGCAGTGACCGCTCACCCCAAAGGGTGATTCCGAGTGCCTGCAGGGTGTGGGAGCATCGACCTGCCCCAGCGCTGCGAGCTTTCCGCTCGACCTCCTTGCACAACACCCAACGGTTGCGAGCCCGCTCGCCTGCCGCGGTGTCCTGCATCCCTTTTCAGGAGTTAGCAATGCATACAACAACAAGTACAGCCCATAGCCCCGCCCCGCATGCACCCTCGCAACCCGGCACCAGCACCGGCC
Source organism: Pseudomonas sp. BP6 (assembly GCF_017875935.1). NCBI lineage: Bacteria > Pseudomonadati > Pseudomonadota > Gammaproteobacteria > Pseudomonadales > Pseudomonadaceae > Pseudomonas > Pseudomonas sp. BP6. The sequence continues at coordinate 1,861,329 of NZ_JAGINI010000001.1, read as the reverse complement.
GCTTCCGCAAGTCCATGGGCATGACCGCCCTGGTGCTATTTGGCCTGGCCTACATGGTGCCCCTGGCCGTATTCACCACCTACGGGCTGGTCACCCAGATGACCAAAGGGCACCTGCCCACCGCCTACCTGCTCACGCTCGCCGCCATGCTGCTGACCGCCTACAGTTACGGCCGCATGGTCCAGGCCCACCCCTACTCCGGCTCGGTCTACACCTACACGCGCAAGGCCTTTGGCAGCCATATCGGCTTCATCACCGGTTGGACACTGCTGCTCGACTACATCTTCCTGCCGCTGCTCAGCTACCTGCTGATCGGCATCTACATGTCGGAATACTTCCCGGCCATCCATGCCTGGGTGTGGGTCGCGGGCTCCATTGCCCTGGTCACCTTCCTCAACCTGATCGGCATCGAGTCGATCACCCGGGTCAACTGGATACTGGTGGTGGTGCAACTGGTGTTCATCATCGTCTTCGTCGCCCTGTCCATTCTCAAGCTCAGCGGACAGGCGGAGCCGGTGTCGCTGCTGGCCCCCTTCCACCACGAAGGCTTCAGCGTGCCGTTGATCATGACCGGTGCCGCCGTACTGTGCCTGTCGTTCCTCGGTTTCGATGCGGTGTCGACCATGGCTGAGGAAACCAGCAACCCGACCTACCGCATTCCCGTGGCGATTCTTGCGGTGTCGTTGATCGGCGGGCTGCTGTTTCTGGTGGTGTCTTACTGCGCACAGATGGTGTTCCCCGACTGGGGCAGCTTCGCCGACCCGGATTCGGCCTCGGTGGACGTGATGCGCCGGGTGGGCGGCGAGCTGCTGGTAACCGCCTTCACCGCTACCTACGTGGCCGGCTGCTTCGCCTCGGCCATGGTGTCCCAGGCCAGCGTGTCGCGCGTACTGTTCGCCATGGGCCGCGACGGCGCATTGCCGCGGGCATTCGGCCAGCTGGTGACGAAAAAGCGCGTGCCGGCCACTGCCATCCTGGTGGTCAGCCTGCTGTCCCTGATCGCCCTGGTGATCACCCTGGATACCGTGGCCAACATGATCAGCTTTGGTGCACTGTTCGCCTTCTCGGCGGTGAACCTGGCGGTGGTCAAGCACTACCTGGTCGACCAGAAACTGCGCGGTTGCCGCAACGCCCTGCTGTACGGCGTCATTCCCGGGCTGGGCTTTCTCAGCACGCTGTGGCTATGGAGCAGCCTGACCAGCCTGTCGTTTACCATCGGTCTGTGCTGGATGGGCCTGGGCCTGTTGGTGCTAATGGGGCTGACCCGTGCATTCCGCATGAAGCTGCCAGAGCTGCAGATGGCCGAGTGACGCCTGACGACTTGCGCGCCTTTGCCTCGCGGGTACCGGTGCTGGAACGCAAGGCCGGGCGCTGAGGCGGTGCGAGCATTCATGGATATGACCTGTGCGGGCCGCTTCGCGGTCTTACCTGCTGAGGGGCCGGCACTGGCGCTTCGAGCTGTATACAATCACTAAAAAGCTTGCTTACAATACCGAGCGCCTATGACATCGGTAATCGCCGATGCGTATTGCGCAGGCTTGCACCATGTCATCTACAAACCCTGCAAAAACGCTCCTCGTCAAAAACGCCGCACTGCTGGTCACCATGGACGGCGAACGCCGCGAAATCAAGAACGGCGGCCTGTTCATCGAAGACAACCTGATCAGGCAAGTCGGCCCCAGCGAAACCCTCCCGCAGCACGCCGACGTGATTCTGGACATGGCCGGCAAGGTGGTCATCCCAGGCCTGGTCAACACCCACCATCACATGTACCAGAGCCTCACCCGCGTGGTACCGGCCGCTCAGGACGGCGAGCTGTTCAACTGGTTGACCAACCTGTACCCGATCTGGGCGCGCCTGACTCCCGAGATGATCGCGGTGTCGACCCAGACCGCCATGGCCGAGCTGATCCTGTCCGGCTGCACCACCTCCAGCGATCACCTGTATATCTACCCCAACGGCTGCAAGCTCGACGACAGCATCCACGCGGCGGCCGAGATCGGCATGCGCTTCCACGCCGCGCGCGGCAGCATGAGCGTGGGCCAGAGCCAAGGCGGCCTGCCACCTGACTCGGTGGTGGAAAAGGAAGCCGACATCCTCAAGGAATCGCAACGCCTGATCGAGGACTACCACGATGCCAGCCACGGCTCGATGCGCCGCATCGTGGTCGCGCCATGCTCGCCGTTCTCGGTCAGCCGCGACCTGATGCGCGAAGCTGCCGTGCTGGCGCGCCAGTATGGGGTGTCGCTGCACACCCACCTGGCCGAGAACGTCAACGACATCGCCTACAGCCGCGAGAAGTTCGGCATGACCCCTGCCGAGTACGCCGAAGACCTTGGCTGGGTCGGCCACGATGTATGGCATGCCCACTGCGTGCAGCTCGACCAGCACGGCATCGAGCTGTTCGCCCGCACCGGCACCGGCGTGGCCCACTGCCCATGCTCGAACATGCGGCTGGCCTCGGGCATCGCCCCGGTGCGCAAGATGCGCGACCACGGCGTACCGGTGGGCCTGGGGGTCGACGGCTCTGCCTCCAACGACGGCGCCAGCATGATCGGTGAAGTGCGCCAAGCGCTGCTGCTGCAACGGGTGGGCTTTGGCCCTGACGCGATGACCGCACGCGAAGCACTGGAGATTGCCACCCTGGGTGGCGCGAAAGTGCTCAACCGCAATGATATCGGTGCACTGGCCCCGGGCATGGTCGCCGATTTCGTCGCCTTCGACCTGGGCCATGTGGCGTATGCCGGCGGCCACCATGACCCATTGGCGGCACTGGTGTTCTGCACCCCGACCCAGGTGCATACCAGCGTGATCAACGGCCGCGTCGTGGTGAAAGACGGCCAGCTGACCACTGTCGACCTGCCGCGCGTACTGGAGCGCCACAACCAGCTGGCACATCAGTTGGTCAGTGGCACTTGATGCCAGGCATCAGCTCGGCATCGCCGGGTTGAATGAAGGTCATGCGCAGCCCTTTGGGCTGCGCTGCCATGTAGAGAAGCTGCGGGTAGCGCACACTACGATGTCATATCCACTCAAAGGGCCATGACCATCTCATGCCAGGCCATGCCGCCGTGGTCCGACGGCGACGGTTTCACGTATCGGTAGCCCAGCTTCTGGTACAGGGCCACATGCTGCTCCTTGCACATCAGGTGAATGGTCTGCTTGCCCGCCGCACGCATGCGTTCGATGAATTCGTTCATCAACACTTTGGCGTAGCCTTTGCCTTGGTGGGCCGGGTCTACAACCACCGACATGATCACCACGTTCGCTGCCGCCGGGTCATGGCCGACCAGCTCTTTGAAGGCCTCGTCGGCCATCACGACCTCGTGGGCGCAACCACTGTTGATGAAACCAACGATCTCGCCGTCACCTTCCAGCACCAGGAAGCCTTGTGGGTACTGCGTGATACGCGTGCGGATTTTCTCCAGCGTGGCTGCCTCATCCCCTTCATAGGCGCCAATTTCGATGGCGTAGCAACGCTCGGCATCTGCGGGGACGGGGGTGCGAAACTGGAGGGCGCTCATGGCAAGTATCCTAGGCAATGGTAAAGGCAGCCGCCATGATAAATGAGCATCGTCCTTGCGCTCCATCATTGCGAACTCGCTCAGGTTGGGCGTGTGATGCTTGCTGCTTGCCAAGGACGGCAAGCATCATGGGAGCCTTGCTCTATTGCCACGGATACGCCGATGAACGCTGTAACTTCCCCCTCCACCGAACAAAGCCGCTGCAAACGCCTGAAAGCGGCCAGCAGCAGGGATCATGACAGCGTTGATCAACTGGTGATGGCAGCGCGGCCTTTCGAGAACCGCGCGCGCTATGGACGCTTCCTGCAGGTGCAGCACCGCTTTCATGGCAGCCTGCTGGCGTTGTATCAGGATGAACAGCTCAACCAGCAACTGCCTGGGCTGGCGGCGCTGTCGCGTTTCGCGGCGGTAGAGGCCGACCTGATCGACCTGGGCCTGCCACTGCCAACGTCCCCCCAACCGGTCTGCGTCAGCTCGGCCCAGGCCCTGGGATGGCTGTATTGCAGTGAAGGTTCGAACCTGGGGGCGGCGTTTTTGTTCAGGCACACACAACGTCTTGGGCTGGATGGCGACAAGGGCGCCCGCCACCTGGCCCCCCATCCGGATGGCCGAGCGCTGCATTGGCGCGAGTTTGTTGCCAGGCTGGACAGCCTGGTGCTGGAGGAACAGGAAGAAGCAGAGGTGGTGGCAGGGGCGATTGCTGCGTTCGACAGTTATCGGGGGCATCTGCGTGAGGTATTTGCAGGCAGTTGACTGAGCGCAATGGCACCTGTTGCGGGTACTGCCCAGCACCAACCACCCCGGCAATGTTCTTCAAGTTGTTGCTGCAGCGAACTTTTTCTTTATTCCCTGTCTATGTGTGAGGCGCAGAAAGGTAGCGGAACGCGAGACAAGGTTCGCCCCACACCTGCTGGCCAGATGGCTCAATTGTTATCAGAGGTTGGCTACGCTCATGAAAATACGTGTCGCAAGGTTGGTGCTGCTCGGCCTGTTCTCGTTCGCGGCGGTGGGCACTGCATCGGCAACACAAATGAAAGCCGTCGAGGCCGTTGCACCGGTCGTTCAATCACCGTTGCAGCCAGCCGGCAACCCTTGGTCAAGGGTGGCCAGTGCGGCCGTTGAGCAGCCGGCCACGCTGCTGGCGCACGATGACAATCGCTGGCACCACCACCGAAGCGACTGGCGCCGCGAACAGTGGCGGCGTGAACAAGCCCGCCGGGACTGGGAGCGGCGGCGCGACTGGGAACGGCGCCGTGATTGGGAGCGCCGCCATGAGCGCGCCATGCGCCAGCGTCATCATGACGCGCATCATTATTACCGCCGTTGAAGCCCATGCGATCGGTTTTAGGGGCAGTGTCAGTCGGCCAGCTGGGGAGCCTCGCCCGCCGCCTCTGCCTCCATCTTCAAGCGGTCCGCCTTGCAGATGTACTTGGGCTTGCGTGGCGCCAGTTTGGCACTGGCCTTTTTGGCATGCGCCTGCAATAGCTGTTTGATCTTTTTACGACGGTTCATGGTCCACGGGGCCTGTCAGTACGGTTTCGCTAACGCCATCATACCCCGGCGGCCGGGAAATGCGGTGAATCATGCCAAGGTTCATGCAGGGCAGCGACCCTGCCGGGCACTCCCCCGCACCGCCTCGGCCAATGTGCGCAGGTTGGCCTGGTGCGCATTCACCAGGCTGGTGATGCTGTTGTCCGCGGCAGTCTGCACGGACGTACGGCAGGTCAGTTCGGCCTGCCCTTCCTGCTTGAGGCGCCACACGGCCTCCAACGAGGCGTAGCGCCCTGGCACCGTGTCGAAGCGTTGCACATCCACCCGCAGCGACGCCTTGCCGCCGCCCGCCGGGCCGCCCAACCGGTCCTGCAAGGCGCTGCGGAATTCATCCACCAGGTTGGCGCCCCACCACTCCGTTTCCAGAATGGCCAGGCCGCTCTGCCCTTGCCGCACGACCAACTGCGGGCGGTCGACCTGGGGCGGCATGGCCACCCTGACCACCTGGATGCGCTGGCCGCTGTCACGCACCGGTTCGCTCGGTACCAGCGTGTGGTAGTTGTTCGGCGTACTGCTGCAGCCCCCGAGCCACACCAGCAGGCTGGCCACACATACATTGCGCAGTCGTTGCATAGGTTGTCTCCTCAGGGTTCAAGGTCTGCGGCCCCGGCCGCTTTTGGCCGGCCACGAATCAGCGACTCGGGGTGGCGGCCAAGATAATCGGCAAGGTCGCGTAGCGAACGCGACATCCGCTCCAGCTCGTCCAGTGCTTCGCCCATTCGCTGGCGCTGCGGCGAGTCTTCGGAAATGGCCGAGTTGGCCGTACGCAGGGTCTTGTGCACCTCGTCCAGCGCCACGTTCACGTCCGGCAGTGTCTGGCCATTGAACTGCCTGAGGCTGGCGCGCAGCTCACGCAGGCTGCCGTCCAGGTTACCAGCGATGCTTTCCAGCGGCAGCTTGGCAATGCGCTCCACTACCCGCTGCAACTGTTCCTGCAACTGCTCAAGGCTGCCGGGCAACGTCGGGATCATGATGGGGTTGGCAGCCATGTCGAAGGTCACCTTGGGGGCATCCGGGTAAAAGTCCAGCGAAATGAACATCTGCCCGGTGATCAGGTTGCCGCTACGTGCCTGGGCCCGCAGCCCATGCTCGACAAAGGAGCCAATCAGTTTCCGCGCACCTTCCATATCGCCCTCGGTGTGCTTGAACACCGCCAGCATCTTGCGGTGCACCGGCCCTAGCCGCTGCGGGTAGATCACCGCATCGACCACGACCGGGAAGCTCTGCCGTGTAGCATCGTAATCGAGCTGAATCGAGGTAACCCGGCCAAACTCCACCCCCTTGAACTCCACTGGCGCGCCCACCGACAGGCCGCGCATGGCCTGGTCGAAGCGCAACTGCAGGTACTGCGCCTGGCCATGCGGAGGCGACAGCGCCCTATCGCGGTCGGCGAATAGCTGGAAGCGGGCCTGGTCGGCAGCAGGCTCGGCTTGCGCGGCGAAATCGGGCGAGCCAAAGGCCAGCCCGCCCACCAGAATCGACGACAGCGATTCGGTATCGACCTTCAGGCCATTGGCACCGATCTGCATGTCGATGCCACTGGCATTCCAGAAACGCGTGTCAGCAGTGACGAACGTGTCGTAGGGCGCCTGCACGAACACGCCAATCTCTACCCCCTTGCCATCGTCCTGGAGGGCAAAGGACACCACCTCGCCCACCGGGATCTTGCGGTAGTAGATCGAAGAGCCGATATCCAGCGAGCCCAGGTCGCTGGCAACCAGAACAAAACGCTTACCCTTTTCGTCATAGGTGATCGGCGGTGGCAGTTCCAATCCGACAAAGGACTTTTCCGGCACGTTCGATTCACCGGAGTCGGCCCCGATGAAACTGCCCGATAGCAGCGTGTCCACCCCGGAAACCCCACCCACGCCGATACGCGGTCGCACCACCCAGAAGCGCGCGCCCCGGGTGGCAAACGATCGGGCATCGTTGGAGAGCTGCACCTTGGCCACCACGCTCTTCTTGTCGTCGGCCAAGTCCACCGTGGTCACTTCGCCAATCACCACGCTGCGGTATTTCACCTGGGTCTTGTGCGCCACCAACCCCTCCCCGCTGTGGAAAGAAATGGTAATCACCGGTCCTTGCTGCATCCAGTTGCGCACCACCAGCGAAGCGCCGATCAGGATTGCCAGGATCGGCACGATCCATACCAGCGACACACTCCAACGCCGGGTGCGCACTTCAACCTGCCCCGCGCCCTCGCGCTTGTCAGTCTGCTGCCCCATCAATGCGGCCTCCCCTCGTTGGCATGGTTATCCCAGATCAGGCGTGGATCAAAACTCATCGCAGAGAACATGGTCAGCACTACCACCATGCCAAAAAACAGAATGCCCACGCGAGGCTCGATGGTGCCCAGCCCGTGCAGTTGCACCAGTGCAGCCACCAGCGCCACTACCATCACATCGAGCATGGACCAATAACCGATCAGCTCGACGAAGCGGTACAACTGCGAACGCTGCCGGCAGGCCCAGGAAGAACCACGCTGGGCAGTGAACAGCAGCAGGCCAAGGGACAAGAACTTGATGGCGGGCACACCCACGCTGGCAATGAAGATGATCAGCGCAATGTCCCAGGCCCCGGCTTCCCAGAACTCCAGCACGCCACCGCCGATGGTGCTGTCTGTACCGCTGCCGAGCATTTCGGTGTGCATCACCGGCAGCAGGTTGGCGGGGATGTAGAAAATCAGTGCTGCCAGCAGAAACGCCCAGCCACGGCTGATGGCATTGGCCTTGCGCCGGTGAATGACAGCGCCGCAACGGTTGCAGGTGTGCGCGCCACTGCTTGTGTCGCATGCCTGGCCACAGCCATGGCACAGACACAAGCCAAGGTCGTGCGCATTGGCCGGAGTAGTCATACCTGTTCCCACAAGTCGCGGATGTCCTTGCCGGCAATGTGGATGATCAACATGCTCAGTGCGGCCAAGGCCAGCAGGCCGATACCGGGGATCACATCGAGCAGCCCCGCCAGCTTGATCACCGCCACCATCGCTCCCAGCAGACACACCTCCAGCATGCTCCAGGGCCTCAGGCTTTCCAGGCCACGCATGCACAGGGCAAAGCCGGGCGCACGCTGGCCGGCAAGAGCAAAACTCAACACCCAGCACAACAGGGCAATTTGCAGCAGCGGCGCAAAAATGATCGACAGCGCCATCACCAAGGCGATGAAGGTGATACTGCCGTGACTGAGGATCTGCACGGCGTCCCACAATGTGGCCGAGTGGGTCAGCCCCTGCATGCCGATGGTCATCACCGGGTAATAGTTGGCGAACACCAGCAGGACACCGCCCGTCACACTCAATGCCAGCCGCTGCTCGATGGTCAGTGACCTGTGCCGGTACAGCACACCGCCACAGCGCTGGCAAAGGGCACGTTGATGTTTGAGCAGCGGTGCACGGTGGTACACCGTGTCGCAATACTCGCAGATGATCAGATCTTGCGTCTGGCTCATGGTTTGCCCACAGGTAGCCTTGGATCAGGCCAAGAGGCTAATCGGAACGGCGTCTGATATCCGGTGTAGACCATCTGGGCAAAACTTCCATCACAGCGTCAAAGGCGAACTATCCTGTGAGGCGGGCTTTCCGCCCGGTGGAGGTGTGCCATGCGTACGTTCACGTGGAGTTACCTGGTGGTGTTACTGTGCGCAGCATCGACCGCCCAGGCACAGTCGGTGGTGCCGCTCAAGGGCCAGAGCAGCCAGCAGATGCAACTGGATATCAACGATTGCAATACCGTCGCCACCAATGCCGCAAATGGCGTGGCGACGTCCAGCGACCCACATGTCGGTGGCCGCGTTCGCGGTGCGGCTGTGGGTGCCGCCGCCGGTGCTGCAGGCGCGCAAGTGCGCGGCAACCAGCATGACGAGGTGTATGACCGGGTGGGTGACGATGCCAAGCAGCAATACCGGCAGAACCGTGCCGGCGAAGTGGCCGCCGCCGGGGCCGCGGTCGGTGGCATGCGCCAACGTCAGGAGCGGCGCCAGGACCGGCGCGGCCAGGACGAGGCAAAAACCCAGGCCCATGCCAGTGCCTACAGCGGTTGCCTGCAGGGGCGCGGCTATCAGGTCAACCCCTGAGCAATCGCCACGCCATGCCACTCCTGCTGGGGTGGCATGGCGTGCTCAGTTCAGGAACTTGGCCAGCTCTTCCCGGCAAAACTCCACGAACAACTGCGCCGGCTTGGTCAGCTGGACTCGCTTCAACCACGCCGCAGCCAGCCCCGACAGCGCCACCGGCTCGGCAATGTCGAGCATCGCCAGGCGCTGGCCGTCATAGGTGTATTCCGAGTGCGGGCGGGTAACCAGCAACGAAAAGCCAAAACCCTGACCGACCATACCGCGCACCATCTCGATCGACGGTGAACTGAAAACGATGTTCGGTGCCAGGCCCATCTCGTTGAACAAGCTGACGAAGTAGGTGCGGCTAGGGGCCACGTCCAGCAGGATCATCGGCTCCGGGCACAGGTCCCGCAGCGAGACTTGGGCCTGGCCGGCAAAGCGGTGGTTCTCTGGTAACAGCACATAGGGCTTCTGCGGCGGCATCAGCGGTTCGGCCTCGATGGTGCCGTCCAGGTCGTGGTCATAGAGAAACGCCAGGTCGAAGGTACCGGCGGTCAGGCCCTGGATCAGGTCCTGCTGTTCACCGTCGCGCAGGCGAATGTCCACACCCGGGTAGCGCTGGCGAAAGCCGGCGATCAGGCGCGGCAGGTAAAGTGGCGCCACGGTCTCGAAACAGCCAATGTCGATTTGCCCGGCGACGGTATCGTTGTCGGCCAGGGCGTTCTGTTCGAACTCATGGGCCATCTGCAGCAGCGACTTGGTCTTGGCATAGAAGCGTTTGCCGCTGGGCGTCAATGACACGCCTTGGGCGTGGTGGCGGATGAACAACTGCACACCGAAACTTTCCTCCAGGCTTTTGATGGCCGTAGAGATGGAGGGCTGGGCGATGTACAGCTGGCGTGACGCTTCGGCCACACTACCCGCTTCCACGGTGGTGACGAAGTACTTCAGTTGTCGCAAGGTATAGGCAGCCACAGGGTACCTCTCTGACGCTGGTCTGGGCAGGCTGGGTCATGCCTCACACTTTACCCTTGGCTATCGCTGAGCGGGCGCTGAGAGCCAAAGGATTTACCTATGCCTTGAACAGGTTTTTCTTAGGGGCTGCTGGTACCCGGTTAACGGGCCTCAGTGACAATGCAGCCACTGGTCAAAAATGCCCGAACGTCTTTACTGATAGTCATCGGCCTCAGGTAAACGGTGTGCGCTTACAAGATCGTGGTCACCAGTATCCTCGTCGACGATCAAGCCAAGGCTCTGGTGCTCTACCCTTGCGTACCTGATCCAGATTACCCAGAAGCTCTAGCCGGTTGCCCTTACCCCAATGCGCACCCACAAGGAAAACAGATGCGCCACGAATTCAGCGAAGTGCTCAACGACCTGGTCGACTACTTTCTGCTCGGCGATATCCAGTTGCTTGAGCGTTTCAAGCAAGACCATCAACTGCCCGACGACCTGGCGCACGCGTTCACTCACGGTGACAGCGGCGACCAAGCGGTGCGCGAAGGTATTGTGCTGCCGCTGGCCGGTGTCGACAACCTGCCCTACCGCATCCTGTTCACCCTCGACAACCACACACCGGCCCTGCGCGAGGCCGGCAGCCGCCTGAAGCACCGGCGCAATGGCTATGTGCTGCGGATCGAGCACGGTGCACTGATGCTGTACACCTGGCGCATCCTGCAGCACTTCACGCCCAAGACCCTGGGTGACCTGATGGGGCGTTACCAAGTGCCAGGACGGCCGATCATCGAGTTGGACAATGGCTGGTATGACGTGGAGGTGTTGGCGGGGGCACTGGTGCGCGATGGGTTGTACGAGCCGGCGTTCGAGTTCGTGTTGAAGAAGCGCTGGAGCCGGGGTGAGGCGACAGCTGTGGATACCGGGTATGCATTCGGGCTACGTGGCTACTTCGACTGATTGATCGCCTGTGCTGGCCTCTTCGCGGTTGCTTCACAGGCTTCGAAAGCTGTGTAGAAGCGGGTTCACCCGCGAAGAGGCCAGCACAGCCGAACTCGACCTTCAGGTGTGATTGATATCCCCGGTCGCTGCCACCATGGCAAACGCCACTTCACCCGCCAGGCACTACTGGCCCCTTCAACTCGACCTGATTACCATCCGGGTCGTAGCAGTACAGCGAAAGCCCCTCGCCTTCGGCACCATACCGCTTCTCTGCAGGCTCCACCTTTACCCCGGCGGCTTCCAGATAGGCCGTCAACGCGGCCTCGTCGAACGGCTCGATGCGCAGGCAGAAATGGTGCAGGTTGCGCCCTTCCACCCCCGGTGCAGCTCCGCCTGGCTGCCCCAGCGGGCCATCCAGGGTCACCAGGTCGATCATTGCCGTGCCCGTGGCCAGGTGCACCATGCCCAGATCCTCGCGCACGCGGCTGACCGTGCAGCCGAGCAGCTCGGTGTAAAAGGCAACACTGCGCGACAGGTCGCGGACCCGCAACACAAGGTGGTCGATGTGCTTGATGGTGAAAGGTCGCATGCCGGGACTCCTTGTGGCGTGTTTGCGAAAACGTTCGCCACCATAGCGCAGGTTCCCGCGGCGTGACCAGAATCAGCTACTCGTTCACCAAGCGTTGCAGTACGCCCCCTTCATGGCGCGTCAGGATTCGCAGCAGTTGGTCGACCAGCGCCCGGTCCGGCGCATCCAGATGGAAGTGGTGCCCGCCTGGATGCCAGGAGACTTTCGCCTGGCTGGGCAAGGCGGCCTGACGCCGGGTGAAAGCCTCGCCGGTGAATGCTCCCTGGCGGCCGAACAGCAGGTACAACGGGCAGCGGATCTGGCTGAGCAGGTCGCAGGCTTCGCGCTCGGTCAGTGGCATGGGCTCGGGCAACACCAGCCGCGGGTCGTGGCGCCAGCAATAGCCATCGCCCAGTTGAAGCAGGTCGCGCAGCGCCAGCAGCCGAGCGGCATCTTCCGACAGTTCGGTGTCCAGCCGCTCGCGGCGTTGCGCCAGGGCGGTGTCCAGGTCATCGAAGCGACCGACATCCGGCTCGGTAAAACCCGGCAACTGGCTGCGCTGTACCATACGCTTGAGCCGGTAGGCCCGCGCCAGGTGCTGCACGCGGTCATCCTCGGCAACCGTGAACGGTGCACCCATGCCGTCGAGGAAGGTCATGCTGGCAATGCCACTGGTCATGGCCGCCAGCAGCGACGCTATACCGGTACCCATGCCATGGGCCAGCACATGAAATTGCGCCAGGCCCAGGCTGTCGGTCACCGCCAGCATGTCTTCGGCATGCTCCCACAGGTAATAGCCACTGTCGTGGCGACGATGGCCAGAACGGCCATGGCCGATCAGGTCGGGGGCTACCACGAAGCAGCCGTCCAGCATCGGCGCCAGCCGCTCGAACGAGGCCGCGTTATCCAGCCAGCCATGCAAGGCCAATATGGGAATACCGTCTTCTTCCCCCCAGGTACGGACCGCTATTTCAATACCATCGAGGTCTAGCAGGTGGTCTTTCGGGCTGCACAGCGAACGCATTGCAATTCTCCTTGGCTGAGGCCTGCACCATGACCTGCCCCACCCTCTCGCAGATCCTCCCTCGCTGCCAGCCCCTCACCGACCCGCACATGCGCAGGACCGACCGCTGCCAAACAACTATCTACCGCACACCGACGCCTTGATCAGCGTGGACTGTCTCCCCCACAAAAGAGATGGTTACCATGACAACCCCGACACCCTTACATCAAAGCCAGATAACACGATCATTACCGAACTGGAGCAAGGCGCTCCATCCCAGGCATACGCGCAAAGTGGTGCAGGGCCTGCACAAGGAATTTCTGGATGACGATGGCACGCCTTACTCGTGGTATGCCACTGCAGATGAGCCAACGCGTGAGCAATTGCACAACGCGTTGCAAGCGCGCAACAAACGGCTGGCGCAAGTCAAACAGGCGCTGGGCGAGTTCAAGGACATCATTGCGTTCTGCAGCCCTCTGCTGACCGAGCGGTTGAAGGTGAATGTGCCTGTAGACAGGGCGCAGTATGTGTTCCAGCCCTTTGAGTCAGATGCCAACATCTGGGTCGGCGTTCCCGATGTGGAAACACCTTTGGTCCCTAACGTGGAAGCGGATGTGCTGGCTACTCGCCCGGCAGGCCAGCCGCAAACACGCAGCTTGCTGGAAGCTGCCCTGCACAACTTCGAGGGGCTGGACGAAGTCGGCCCCTACAGCAGGCTCACCAACGCCGCAGGCAGCGACACCCCCCTGGCAGGCCTGACGGTGGCGGACTTCGTCAGGCACTGTCGGGCGCTGGACCTTGGCAAACGCTATCAAGACCACCTGCTTGCAACCCATGAAGGCGCCAACCGCGCTGAAATCCAGCGCCTGTCGATTGCTGCAAACCGTGAGGCCTTGAGGGTCCAGGCATTGATCGCCCAGCTCAAAGGCCTGCTGAGCAAGGCCGGGCTCGATGCCCTTGCGCAACTGTGCGACGGCAAGCCTCAGCCCACCTATGAAAACGAGGCGTTGCAGTGCTGGAACTTCAACCTGTTCGATATCCCCGTCCACGAAGTACTGTTCATCGGGCCAGACAACCCTTATCGCAAGAACCCCTGCATCGTGTATATCCCTGGCGACAGCGAGCACCCGGTAAGGGAGTTCGCTTCTCGTCAGGAAGCGGGCAAGCACCTGCGCAGTCGACTATTGCAAAGCGAGTTTCGTCGAGCCTTGGTGCATTTCGCCTACAAGGACAGGCAAAAAGAACTCGCCGGAAAGCTGGAAATCGCGCTGTTCGAAGAGGATGAAGCGGGCATACGCAAACCCCGAATCATGCCAGTGATCCCTTTCACGCTCTCGCCAATCAGAACCGACCCTTGGACGACCTTGTACAACGCACACCTTGCGCGCATGAAGGCCGACGCAAAAACCATTGCTGTGCCTACCGCCGAAGTCGACGCCAACGCCCGCCACGAGCGTCTGAAGTACTGGTTCGACCTGGGGATGAACGTGCTGAATGTCGCCGCGTTCTTCGTGCCGGGGCTGAACACTGTCATGCTAGGCGTTTTTGCTTACGACCTGATGAGCTCTGTTTTCACCGGGTTCGAGGCCTGGGAAGAAGGTGATACCCGGCAGGCACTGGCACAGCTGGAATCGTTGGCCATCAACGCGGGGGTAATTGCCGGCTTTGCAGCAGGCGCCAGGGTTGTCCAGGCCTCTGGCTTTGTAGATGCTTTGAAGAGTGTGTGGCATGAAGACAAGGAAGTGCTCTGGCACCCCGACATGAAACCCTATGCGAGCACGGTGGCTATTCCTGAGGGGGCTCAACCCGATTTGCTCGGCCATATGCACGTCGACGGGAAGACCTACCTGAAGCTGGATGGAACCCTGTACGAGGTGTTTCAGGACGCTGATCAGCAGTGGCGCGTGCGCCACCCCGAGGATGCGCAGGCCTATGCCCCGCGCTTGCTGCATCACGGTGATGCCCGCTGGCAACTGGCCCATGAACAGCCTCTGGAATGGGACCGCGTACAGCTCGCGCGCCGCCTCGGCAGCCATGGCGCAGGCCTGGACGACAGCGAACTGGACCATGCCATGCGCAGTACCGGTACCGATCCAGACGTACTGCGCCGCGCCCAGGCAGCGGGCCTGCGTCCACCCGCCTTGTTGCTCGAAACGCTGCAGCGGTTGCAACTGGACAATCAGACACAACAGATCATCAACTGTGTACGCCATGGGTTGCCGCTGGCTGCGTACAAGAACTTTGCGTTGCCTGAGTTGCTGCGCCTACCGGGGTGGCCCGAGGGGAAGGTGCTGAAGGTTTACCAAGGGCCAGAGCCCTGGGGCGAATCGGTGCGCTACGGCCCTCCTGACACGCTGGGCCAGGTGGAAATCGAAGTTACCCGTACCGATCTGGACAATGGTCAGTTGAGCCAGACCGTGCTGGATCAAATGGATGAAGAAGCCATTGAGCAATTGCTCGGTGACACACCGACCGAGCGCCGAGCGTCCGCACTGAACAACAAGCTCGCGCAACATCTGGAACAGCATCGCGAGGCGCTGTTCGAGAGCCTGCACCAAAGACGCCGTCCCACACGCCCGCCAATCGCACAAACCCTCGCCCGGCAGTTTCCCGGGTTGCCGGACAGCGCGCTTGAAGAATTGCTTGCCAACATCAGCAACGGCGAACGGGAACGCCTGAAAAACGGGCGGGTACCGCTGCGCATTGCCGAGGAAGCACGCCTTCTGCAAGCTCGAGCACGGCTTGACCGCGCCCTCCTCGGCCTGTTCAGGCCCAGCCTGGCCAACGACGACAGTCTACGCATCAAACAGGCGCTGCAAGCCGCGCACCCGCAGGCTGACCCGGCCCGGTTGCTGCAACTCGCCCTTGGAGATCGCCAGCACTGTGCCTCACTGCTTGGCCAACAGCCCATCAACCCCAGGTTCCGCTCCCCTTTGCGATTGGCCAACGGCCAGCTGGGCTATCCCCTTAGCGGCCGTGGCTTGCAAGGACGAGCCTTGCCAGCTGCACGTCGACTGCGGGCGCTCTACCCAGAACTCAGCAGCGAGCAAATCAGCGGGCTACAAGCCGAACTGACTCAAGGAGGCGACTTGGGTAGCGCCATCAACCAGCTCGAAGTCGAGCAGCGTACCCTCAACCGAGATCTCAACCGCTGGGTAAGCACCGCCCGCACCCTTGAAGAGCGCTTTGACCGCCAGCAATGCACCGAGCGACTGATGAGTGCTTCGCGCCGTGAAGGCGGCGTGCAAGCCGAAACACTGGTACTGGACCGTATGCAACTCGAAGCGCTACCCGCTTTCACTGCACGCATGCCGCATATCCGTAATCTCAGGCTCGAGGGGCTGCAGATGCGGCACCTGGAGGGCAGCTTCCTGACAAACTTCCCTAACCTGGAAACCCTGGAAATCGTCGGCAACCCGGACATCGATGCCGAAACATTGTTCGAGGCGCTCAGGTCTGCACCGCGGCTACGCGAACTGGGCCTGACAGACAATGGCTTGACCACCCTTTCACCCACCGCCCAACAGGCCATCGGGGCAATGCCCGGCCTGCGGCTACTGTGGCTCAGCCGTAACCGGCTGCAACTCGATACCACCAGTTTGGGCTTCTTGACGCGCTTGCCCCTGGATGCCCTCGGCCTGGGCCACAATCAAATCACCCTCGACGAAAGCCTTGCCGCCCAGTTTCAGGACATGATCCACCCCACAGTACTGCACCTGTCAGGTAACCCACTGCAACGGGCGCCCGACCTGCGCTTCATGGCCCGTCTTGTCCACCTGGAGCTTGAGCGTTGCGAACTGCAGCAGTGGCCCGACAGCCTGACAGTCCTGATGAGCCAGCCCCAGTACCAACTGCGCTATCTGAACCTTTCGTCCAACCGCATTCGTACCCTGCCAGACCTGCCTGGCGTGCTGCGTACCCCGTTTGCCCGCGATGTCGCCGCGCACTTGCCGGAGCGCCGCTGGCTGTTCAACTACAACACCCTGGAAGCCCAGACACGTGCACGCTTGGGCAGTAGCGGCGTCAACGTATTCGAGCACGCAGAAGACGTGCCACTGTGGCAAGGCATTTTCCGTGGCGAGGCGAGCAGTGCCGAGGAGCAACTGTGGAGCGACCTGTTCGACCAAGGTGAAAACGCAGCGCTGCTGGGCGTACTCGAACGTCTTGCCCAGTCAGCAGAAGCGCAGCGTGATGGCGAGGCCCTGAGGGCACGCGTCTGGAAGCTGCTGGATGACGCGGCCCACGACACCGCGCTGCGTGAGCGCCTCGCCATCGTGGCCGGCGAATTCCCGCCAACCTGTGGCGACGCAGGTGCCGACGCGTTCAGTGCCTTGGAGTTAGAAGCGCTTGCCCATGAAGCGGCAGCCGTCGCCGGTAGTCGACCGGCTGATCTACTGAGCCTGTATGGCAAGCTGTATCGACGCAGTCAGGTCAATCAACTGGCCGACCGCATCAGTTGGAGAAGGTCCTTGCGCAAGCAGGCGCTGCTCGATGGGGTCTTCGATGAAAACCTCCCCCCCTATGATGAGCTCGACGACCCCTCAGCCTTTCCAGACAGCGAACTTCAAACGGGGCTGGTGGACGATGTCGAGGTACGCTTGGCCCTGCGCCAGTCCTTGGCCAGCGCGCTGGACTACCCTGAGCCGAGCCGAGGCATGCTGTACCGCCATACGGCCAGAATCAACGATACAGTCATCGAAAGGGTGCAAGCTGCGGTCCTTTCCCTGGACAGGGATGCCACCGCCCGGGAGCAATGGTTGAACCAGCAGCCGGGCTGGGTCGAGTACTTGAAACGAGAGCATGCGGCACAGTTCAGCCTGATCACCGACTTTTGGCGGCCAGGCCTTGATTATCTCTATTACTGCCTGGATGAAACCGCCGACCCGGTAACGTCCCTGGACAGCTCGGTGCTCCGAGCCTTGGCCAGGGTGATGCCTGAAAGCCCCGTGGATGCTCAAGGCGTTCTGCGTCGCGTCGTGATCAACGAGCAGCAGTATCGCCAGGGCGTGGACGCGCTGACTGCCGAGCAGCAGCAGGTTGAAACCGGTCTGCTGACCAGTCTCACCCGTCAGACGCAAACAATCGGCCGCTAAACCCCACTCACTGCCCGCGCAGGTCTTCGAAGAAGGCCTGCTTGCCATCGACCTGGCTGGACGCCCGTGGAGCCGCTGCGGCGTCACCGCTGGCGGCCTCCACATGCCAGTAGCAGTGCCGCACTGCACGGGTCACCGCCACGTACGCCAAGCGCTGCACTTCTTCCTTCTGTGCCGAATCGAACGGTTGGGCATCACCTGCCTTGCCCAGCCCGGCCTGGCGGTATACCTGGTTCTTGTAGGGTGAGCTGGTCAGGTACTGGCAGTCACCCAGCATGAACACCGCATCGGCCTGCAAACCCTTGGCGCTGTGATAGGTCAGCTGACGCAGCCGGCGCTGCTCGGCCGGTAGCGCCGCGTCGGCGTGCAACACGCTTTGCAGGTGCTCGTTCATCAAGGCCCGGTCACTGCCCTTGCGGTACAGCATCATGACCGTCTCACCCCGCTGGTAGTGCTCGACAAGCGTTTCGCCCAACGCAGCCTCGTCACGGTCGAACACCTTGACCGGCGAGCCGGGCAACTCGGCCGCCGGGCCACTGGCTCGGGCTTTCTTGCCGGCAATCGCCGGGGTGCCTTTGACCAGGTGTTCGGCTGCATCGATCACCTGTTGCTGGCAGCGGTAGTTGTCGACCAGCATCACCCGCGTGTTGGCCGGCGACGGGAACGCCTTGGTGAACTCCATGAAATACTTGGGCGAACTGCCACGCCAGCCGTAGATCGATTGCCAGTCGTCCCCCACGCACAGCAACGACGAATGCTGGGCATGGCGGCCGGTGTGCATGGCCGGGCCACGGCGTCGTATTTCAGCAAGGCTGGCACGCAACCAGCTGACGATCTGCGGCGACACGTCCTGAAATTCGTCGATCAGCAGGTGCGCCAGCGGCCGCAGCAACGGGTCGGGCAGCAGGTGCAGGTTTTCCGGGTTGTTCTCGCCAAACAGGGCGAACATGCGGTTGTAGCTCATCACCGGCGGCGACTGGTCCAGCAGGTGCGCTTCCAGGGCCTTCCAGTACAGCGCCAGGGCCTCGAAGAACAGTGCATCGCTATCGCCAGACGGGAAGCTCATCGCCGCCACCGCATTGTTCACCTCCAACCCAAGGTTTTCGATGAAATTGGCCGCACTGACGAACGCATCCAGCAGCGGCGCCGGGGCCAGTTCGCCCTTGACCTTGTACTCGAAGCCGGGGCCGGCCACGGCATCGCCTGCCAACGATGCCGCCAGGCGCCGGGCCATGGCGTAGTTGTCGAGCCAGATCAGCGGCCTGTCGCAGAACGCCTGCAACAGTGTGCGCTTGACCGCCCACTCGGCACGCACGGTCAGCTTGGCGCCGGGGCGCTGGTACTGCGCGCTTTGTGCGGGGTCGAAGCCCAGCACCACCAAAGGCCCCTGGCCTTCCAGGCGGCCATGCACATAAAAGCGGCTGCCACGGATGTCGACCGTTTCGCGGCAGGGCTCGATACCCTTGATCGGCCAGACGCCAGCGGCGAACCACAGGTCCTCGATCACGTCGCACAGTTCTTCGTCGCGCTGGGCCGCCAATTGGGTCACCTGTGCGCGCTTCTGCACATCGGGGTTGTTCGGGTCCAGCGGCTTCAGTTGCAAGGCTTCGCTGCGCAACTGCCCGACCAGCTCGGCAAAACGCGGGCTTTCACCCAGCAAGCTGCTGTAGCACTGGTTCAACTGCTGGCGCTGGGCATCGTTCAGGCGCAGGTCGAACGGGTTGCTGTCGGCCTCGGCCTCACGCCCGGCAGGCATCTCATGGCCCAGTGTTTCAAATGCACGCACCTGGCCGAAGCCCGGCAGGCTGCGCACCAGCGGCAGGATGCGCGAATGGAACGTGCGCACCAGCTCGCGGGCCTGCGCAGGCTGCAGGTTGATCTGCCACAGGGCGAACACCTGCAGCAGGCGCTTGATGAAGTCCTTGCGCGACTCGCGGGTGAAGGTGACCACGGTCATCGCATCCAGCTCGTAACCCAGGTAATGACGCAGCAAAAGAATGCGCAGCACCAGCGACGTGGACTTGCCTGCGCCGGCGCCTGCCACCACGCAGGTAGACGGGGTGTCACTGAAGATCAGCTCCCATTGCGCGGCGCTGGGCTGGGCTTCGGCGGGCAGGCGCTGGGCGACGTCGGCCTTGAAGCGCTTTTTCAACTCGGCCGTCAACGGCAGGCGCCAGTCGTCGAACAAGTTGTCATCCTGGCCTGGTACGGCGGCGCTGTCTGGGCGCGTATCGCGGATCACCAGCACCTGGCGCCCCGCTTCATAGCCCTCCACCCGACCACGCTCGAACCCTTCACGCACACCATCGGCATGGCCAGTGCGCTGGCCTGTGACGTGGCCGAGGAACCACGAGTCGCGGTGCTGGGCTTGCAGGCGGGTCAGGCCACGCCCCAGCAAGCGGGCGGCCAGGCGACGAAACCAGGGCAACTGGGCAGGAGGGGTAAGGTCGGCGGGGGCCAGGGGTTGCTCGTGGGCCACGGTCACTCCGTTGAAAATCAAAACAGCAGGCATGTTCGCCGCATCGACGAAAAATCGCCAGCGAATGCTTGCAGATCAGTGGATTAGGCGATGAAGCGAATAAAGTGCAGCAGAAAACACATCTACCAAACAGATTGTTTTAAGCCGATATTTACGCTTATTTTCGATGTTTCTTTGGCGCATCATGGCCCCATTCCACTGATTTGAGGAGCACGACCATGCTGCAACTACGACCTTTCGAAAGCCTCGGCCACGCCAACCATGGCTGGCTTGACGCCCACCACCATTTCTCGTTTGCCGAGTACTACGACCCGGCACGCATGCACTGGGGTAACCTGCGGGTTTGGAACGACGACCTGATCGCGGCCGGCAGCGGCTTCCCGCCGCACCCGCACCGCGACATGGAAATCATCACTTATGTGCGTGAAGGCGCTATCACCCACCAGGATAGCCTGGACAACAAGGGCCGCACCGAGGCCGGCGATGTTCAGGTGATGAGCGCCGGTACCGGCATCGTGCACAGCGAGTACAACCTCGAAGACATCGACACACGTATTTTCCAGATCTGGATCGTGCCGGAGCGCACCGGTGAAGCCCCCCAATGGGGTAGCCGGCCGTTCCCCAAAGGCGAACGCGGCGAAGGCTTCGTGACCCTGGCCAGCGGCCGCGCGGGTGACGAGGACAGCCTGCAGATCCGTACCGATGCCCGCCTGGTGGCTGCCACCCTGCGGGCGGGTGATACCGCCGAGTACCGCTTCGATGCCGCACGCCGGGGTTACCTGGTGCCGGCCAAGGGGCTGGTAGATGTCAACGGGCTGCGGGCCAAGGCGCGCGATGGCGTGGCGATCGAGCAGGAAGAGGTGCTGCGGGTGACCGCCATCGAGGACAGCGAGATCGTACTTGTGGATGTGGCCTGATAACCCAGCCTGCGACAATCCATGTAGCAGCGAAGGGCTGCCCCCATAGAACAACCCGGTTCAGCAGGGTCTTGTGGGGGCTGGCTTGCGGCCTTGGGCCTCCCCGGCTACCGCAAGGCAGCCATCAAACATTGGCGCCATCAGCCAGCCTGCACTAGCGTTGTGCTACCAGCCAGCCCAACGTTCATGCGGAGCACTCGATCATCATGCCGGACCTGCGCCCGAACCCGACGCTGTGCCTGGAATACCGTGCCGAACAGCCCATTCAGCACGCTTTTATCGAACAGGCCAGCCGTTGCCCGGAGGCCATTGCCATCATTGGCCAGCATATAACCTGCAGCTACTCCCAACTGGAGCAGATCAGCGCGGGCATTGCCGCGTTTCTGGTAAAAAACGCCGCCAGCGGCACCGATCGTGTGGTCATCGTCACCCGCCGCAGCCCCGCCCTGGTATACGCCATGCTCGGCTGCCTGCGTGCCGGTCTGGCCTTCACCGTGGCTGACGCCGCTTACCCTGCCGTGCGTATCAAGCAAATCGTCAGCACCCTGAAGCCTCCGGTGATACTGCGCTGCGCCGAGGCAACCGTCGACGTCGGCCAGCCCATGGTCGTCACGGTGCCTGAAGCCCCCACTGAAGCGCTGCAGGCTTTCCCTCGCCAACCTGTCGCGTTGCCCGCTGTCAGCCCTGAGCAACCGGCCTACATCACCTTCACCTCGGGCAGCACCGGCGAGCCCAAGGGCATCGTCACCCACCACGCACCGCTGGTGCACTTCGTCGACTGGCATGTGCGCCAGCATGGTTTGAGCCGGGCCGACACCTTTTCGCTGCTTTCCGGCCTGGGCCACGACCCGGTATACCGCGACGTGTTCACGCCACTGTCGCTTGGCGCGACCATTGCCTGCCCGGCCCAGTCGACCCTGACCGACCCCTCACGGCTGGCCAGCTGGCTTCACCAGCATGGCGTGAGCGTGATCCACCTCACCCCGCCGCTGGGCAAACTGATCGAAACAGGCGCTCACATGAACCGCCAGGTTCTCGACCAGCTGCGCTACCTGTTCTGGGGTGGCGATGCACTCAGCCCCACGCAGTACCAGCAGGTCCGCGCCATCGCACCGAATGCCGCCAATGTGAACTTCTACGGCACCACCGAAACCCCACAGGCCATGGCTTTCCACACCCTCGACCCGGAAATGGACAATGCCCGGGTGCCCCTGGGCAAAGGCATTGCCGATGCACAATTGCTGGTGATAAACCCGGCCAACCAGCTGGTCAGCGAGGGCGAGACAGGCGAAATCCTGATCCGCAGCCCCTACCTGTCGCGTGGTTACTGGGGCGACCCAGGGCTGACCGAAGCCAGATTCATCGCCAACCCGTTCACCGCCGACGCGGCCGACCGCTGTTACCGCACTGGCGACCTGGGCACCTACCTGGCCGATGGCAGCGCCAGTTTTCTGGGGCGCGCTGACAGCCAGGTGAAAATCCGTGGGCATCGCATCGAGCTGGCGGAGATCGAGAACGCCATCAGCCGTCTCCCGCACATAGGGCAATGCGTGGTCCTGGCCAACCACGACGCTGCATCAACCCGGCTGGTGGCCTATTGCGTCGCGCAGCAGGCCACCCGAACTGACGAACTGCGCCAGGCGCTCGCCGGCCAGTTGCCTGACTACATGGTACCGGCGCTGTTCGTGTTCCTTGATGCCCTGCCGCTCACCCCCAACGGCAAGGTCGACAAACGCGCGCTGCCTGCTGCATTTGACGACAGTATCAACCCACCCTTGTCACCCCTGGCCGAAAAGCTGAGTACAGCCTGGGCCCGCATCCTTCAGGTGCCGCGTCTGGACGCCAGGTTGAGCTTTGTCGAGCTGGGCGGCGACTCGCTGTCGTTCGTGCAGGCCTCGCGCGTGCTGGAGGCGCTCATCGGCCATCTGCCTGAACGTTGGGAAACCCTGCCGGTGTGCCAGTTGGCCGAGCTGAGTGCGCCGCGCAAAGGCGCGTGGCGGGTAATGGAAATGCCGGTGTTCATACGCATGCTCGCCATCATCCTGATTGTGGTCGGCCACCTGGTTGATTTCGACCACTGGCCGATCGTCGGCGAAACCTCGGTGCTGTTCCTGGTCTCCGGTATCGCCTTGGCGCGCTTTCAGCTCAAGGCCATCGAGGCGCGCGGCGATGCACGCACGCTGCTCAGGTCACTGGCAGCCATCGTGGTGCCAACATTGCTGTACAGCGCATTGATCCAACTGGTATTCGCCCGGTTGCACTGGCAATCGCTGCTACTGGTTTCCAACTGGTTCCCCGCCAGTCAGGTCAGCCTGTTCAACTACTGGTACATCGAAGTGTTGGTGCAGATGATCGTGATCATCGGCCTGGTGCTGTCGATCAGGCGCGTGCGCCAGGTGCTGCGTGACGACCCGTTTCGCTGGCTGATCATCGCTGCCTGTGCGCTGGTAGCGCTGGATGTACTTCTCAACCAGTTCGTATTCGACGCCAGTGTCCTGCTCAACCGGGTACCCCAGCACTTTCTGGCGGTGATGGTGCTGGGCATGGCCGTCCACCATGCCGACACGCCCTCACGCAAATGGGTGGCCAGTGCGGTGGCCGTGCTGGTGGTTGCCGAGCTGGACCTGATGGCGGTTGCCGGTGTTGGCTGGCAAGCGTTCACACGCTATGTCGACATCGCCCTGCCAGCGATACTGGCACTTGTCTGGTTCCGCTCGGTGCCAGTACCCGCCCTGGTTGCACGGGCAGGTGCGGTGATCGCTTCGTCTACCTTGTATATCTACCTGACACATTTCCAATTCGAGTCGGTGGCGGAACATGTTTTCAGGCACCCGCTGTTCGAGGTGTCCCTGGCACTCGCTGGAGGGGTACTGGTGAGCTATTGCTGGAATACCCTGTTACGTCTGCTGTTTACCCGCAGGCGCAAGCAGCAGAACCAGGCGCGTGGAGCCGATCCAGCTGAACGCGCCACCTCTGCCTGAACGAAGATGACCCGCCACCGCATGCACTATTCTCGTCCGGCCAGTTCAGCCAGCACCTCGGCCGAGGTGGTGACCTGGCGGAAGTGGTGCTTCCACAGGTCGGTCCCCAGCTTGCCCGAGCGGTCCAGCGATGACCCTATTGTCATGTCTGTCACCAGCGTGGGCATCAGCCCTGCATCGAACAGGGCAAAGCCGGCGGCCAGCACGCAGGTTTCGGTCTGCAGCCCACACACCAGCACCCGCTCTACACCCAGTTGCCGGATGTACTCGATAGCTTCGGCACTTTGCCCGTAACCATGCTTGACGAACACCTGGTCGGCCTCGACCAGGCTCTCGTCCTCGGCCGCAGGGTGCCAACCGAGCTGACGCTCGAACGGCGTAACCTGTTCATCGTGCAACTCGACCGAGGCTATGGTGGGAATGTTCGCTGACAACCGCCGCAAGCCATCGACCAGCCACTCGGGCGGGCTGAAGGTGGACTGAACATCGACGATGAGCAAAACCTGGCGCATAGCGTACTCCGGCCATCATGCAAAATGGCGCGGAGTATACCGCGTGGCGCCGGGGCTTGATGACCAATCGTTGCTCCCCCCACCGACTGCTGGCGCACGCGGCGCCGAATACCTTGACACGCCTGACCATGAAGGCTGCCGTAGCTGCGACGTATTCCTTCAGGCTATGATCGGTCACCCTGCCGCGGACACCCTGAGCCATGCCCGTAGACCTGCAAGCGTTGTACCCCAGGCTGATCCACCTGATGCTGGACACGGTATTCGTGGTCGACAGGGACAACCAGATCGTGTTCGTCAGTGATGCCTGCAAGACGCTGCTGGGCTACGAAGCCTGCGAACTGATCGGCACGCCGATCACCCGCTACATGCACCCTGACGACCTCCCGGCCACGCGCGCCTCGATCATGCGGGTAATGAACGGCCAGCCGCACTACGACTTTTGCAACCGTTACCTTCGCAAGGATGGCAGCGTGGTGCACATACTGTGGGCGGCCTGCTGGTCCGATGAGGCCCAGGCGCGTATCGGCGTGGCGCGGGACGTTACCGCCCAGCGCGAGGCCGAAGACGAACTGCGCTTCCTCGCCCATCATGACCCACTGACCCGGCTGGCCAACCGCGCCATGTTCAATGAACGGCTGGACACCGCCCTGGCAGCGGCCCGGCGTCACAACCGCAGGCTGGCCTTGCTGTTCCTCGATATCAATGACTTCAAGCAGATCAACGACAACCACGGCCACAGCGTGGGCGACCGGGTACTGTGCACACTGGCCCGGCGCCTGGAAAGCTGCGTGGGGGTAGCTGGCACGGTAGCGCGGATGGGCGGTGACGAATTCACCGTGCTGTTACCCGATTGCCCGTCGCCGGAGGCCATTGCCACGCACGTACAGCACATTCTCGCGGTCATGGCCGAACCGCTCGACGCCGAGTTTGCCGGCATCGATGCACCATCCTGCAGTATTGGCGTGGCCTGCTTTCCCGAAGACGGCAACGATGCCGACATGCTACTGCGCCATGCTGACGGGCACATGTACCAAATCAAGCGCCAACGCGCTGCGACTGGCTGAAGGCAAAGGCACACCGCATGGATGAACACCTGCAAGGTACTGTCGGGCAAGCACCCGCCTCTGTCGGCTTGGCCCAGGCATTGCTGTTCTGGCTGAAGCTGGGGTTCATCAGTTTCGGCGGCCCGGCCGGGCAGATTGCGATCATGCACCAGGAACTGGTGGAGCGGCGCGGCTGGATCAGTGAGCGGCGTTTCCTGCATGCCCTCAACTACTGCATGTTGCTGCCCGGGCCCGAGGCCCAGCAACTGGCCACCTACATCGGCTGGCTGATGCACCGCACCTGGGGCGGGGTGATTGCCGGTGCTCTGTTCGTGCTCCCTTCGCTGTTCATCCTGATCGGCCTGTCGTGGGTGTACCTGACCTGGAGCGAAGTACCGGTGGTCGCCGGGATTTTCGCAGGGATCAAGCCGGCCGTGACCGCCATCGTCGTGCATGCCGCCCACCGCATTGGCACGCGGGCGCTGAAGAACGGCTGGTTATGGGCCATTGCCGCGGCCTCGTTCGTGGCCATTTTCGCGCTTGACGTCCCCTTCCCGCTGATCGTGCTGACGGCCGCACTGCTGGGTTACGTCGGCGGCCGGCTGCTACCGGCACAGTTCACGCCCGGTGGGGGCCACAGCACCGCCAGCACCCGCCAGCGCCCGGCGCTGATCGACGACGATACCCCGATCCCCGCGCACGCCCGCTTCAGTTGGGGCCGCCTGGTGACCTTGCTGCTGGCGGTTGCGGCGCTTTGGCTTCTGCCCATGGGTCTGCTGATGGCGGCCTTTGGCTGGCACGGCACACTCACGCAAATGGGCTGGTTCTTCACCAAGGCAGCGCTGCTGACCTTCGGCGGTGCCTATGCGGTGCTGCCCTATGTCTATCAAGGGGCTGTCGGTCACTATGGCTGGCTGTCGCCCACGCAGATGATCGATGGCCTGGCACTGGGCGAGACCACGCCCGGGCCGCTGATCATGGTGGTGGCCTTCGTCGGTTTCCTCGGTGGCTACCTGCAGCCGATGTTCGGCGCCCACCAGGCGTTCCTCGCGGGCGCAGTGGCAGCGGGGCTGGTGACCTGGTTCACCTTCCTGCCCTCGTTCCTGTTCATCCTCGCCGGAGGCCCGCTGGTGGAATCGACCCACAATGAACTGAAGTTCACCGCCCCGTTGACCGGGATAACTGCGGCTGTGGTGGGCGTAATACTCAACCTTGCGCTGTTCTTCGGCTACCACGTGCTGTGGCCGGACGGGTTCGATGGCGCGTTCCACTGGTCCTCGGCTGTGATAGCGCTCGCGGCGGCGGTGGCGCTGTTCCGCTACAAGCGCGGGGTGATACACGTGTTGATCGGCTGCGCCGTTGCCGGGCTCGCCCTTCACCTTTTCCGCTGATGGAGCCGATCATGCGCAACCCTGAAGACGCCTTGCTAGACAGTTGGCACCATAACGCCCAGGCCTGGATCGACGCCGTACGCAACGGCGCCATCGAGAGCCGTCGCCAGGTCACTGACCAGGCCATCCTGCTGGCCATCCTTGGCCGCCAGCCCGAACGGGTGCTCGACCTGGGCTGCGGTGAGGGCTGGCTGCTGCGCGCGCTGGCCGACCGGGGTATCGAGGCGGTGGGTGTCGACGGCGACAGAACGCTGGTGGATGCAGCGCGAGCTGCGGGCGCGTGTGAGGTGCACCTGGCCAGCTATGCGCAGCTGGCTGAGGCGAAGGTGCATGTGGGCAAGGACTATGACCTGATCTGCGCCAACTTCGCGCTGTTGCACCAGGACATCATTGAACTGTTGTCGGCAATGCGGACGTTGCTGGTGCCAGGCGGTGCGCTGGTGATCCAGACCCTGCACCCGTGGAGCGTGGCCGGCGGGGATTATCAGGATGGCTGGCGAGAGGAGTCTTTTGCCGGGTTCGCCGGGGAATGGCAACCGATGCCTTGGTATTTCCGCACCCTGGCCAGCTGGCTGAATGCGCTGGACATGGCAGGGTTGCGACTGGTCGGTTTGCAGGAGCCGCAGCACCCGCAAAGCGCGGTGCCGCAGTCATTGTTGATGGTGGCTGAGCGTCACTGAATCGGGCCGTAACAATCCTGTGGGAGCAGGGTTCACCCCGCTCCCACAAGGCAGGCCGGGGCAGGCTACAGCACCGGCTTGCGCGCTGCTCCGCTGCGGGCCTTGGCCATGGCTGCCAGGCGCACCGCTACGTTGGCAGCGCCGTAACCGGCGTATCCCGCCTTGCGCTGGATGATCTCGAAGAAGAAACGCTCCTCGAACGGCTCGGTGTAGACGTGGAACAGCTCGCCACCTTGGGCGTCGCGGTCGTACAGCACGTTGTAGTACGCCAGCTCGCTGAGGAACTCGTCATCGAAATCGAAACGCGCCGCCAGGTCGTCGTAGTAGTTCAGCGGGATTTCCAGCAGCGGCACCCCTGCCAGCTTGGCCCTTGCCACTTCGCGGAAGATGTCATCACAATCGAAGGCGATGTGATGTACGCCGGAACCACGGTAGCTTGAAAGCGCATGGGCGATTGCGGTGTTGCGGTTTTCCGAGATGTTCAGCGGCAGGCGCAAGGTGCCGCACTGGCTGCGCAGGGCGCGACTCTTGACCAGGCCATACGGGTCGGGCAGCACCACTTCGTCGTCGGCGGCGAAGTCGAACAAACTCTTGTAGAACAGCACCCAGCTGTCCAACGACTCGGCCGGCAGGGCCAGGGCCATGTGGTCGATGCGGCGCAGCCCGCCGGTCGCGGCTGCATTGTTGTCCAGGCTGAAGTCGGTGTCGTACAGGGTGTGGCCGGCAGTGCCCTGCTCCACCAGGTACAGCAGGCTGCCATCGGGCGCACGCACCGCCGGCACTTCGCATTCGTTGGGGCCGACCAGGCCGCGGAACGGCTGGCCACGGAAAGCGGTGGCCCGCTTCAGGGCCGCTTGCTGGTCCTTGACCCGCAACGCAGTGGCGCACAGCGACGGGCCATGGGCCTCGAAGAAGTTGTGGCCGAAGGAATACGGTTCAGCGTTCAGCACAATGTTGATATCACCCTGGCGCAGCAGTTGCACTTCTTTGCTTCGGTGCTTGCCGGCTTCGGCAAAGCCCAGGCGCTTCAACCAGTTGCCCAGGCGCGCGCCGACGGCTTCGTCGACCGCGAACTCCAGGAACTCCACGCCGTCATAAGCGCTGGCCGGCGGCGGAGCGAACAGTACGCCAGGCTCGATCGGCGTGTTCTCCTGCTCCAGGCGCAAGCGGGTCTGCTCTTCGAGGTACAGCAACGAACGCAAGCCGTCCGCAGCATTCTGCCGGGTCGGTGCGGCGCGGAAACCGTCATTGAAGATTTCCAGCGACAGCGGGCCACGGTAGCCCGTGGCGAGGATCGGTGCCAGGAAACCGGCCATGTCCATTTCGCCCTGCCCCGGGAAGCAGCGAAAGTGCCGGCTCCACTCCAGCACATCCATGGCCAGGATTGGCGCATCGGCCATTTGCACGAAGAAGATCTTGTCGCCGGGGATGTCGCGGATCGCGCTTGGATCACCTTTGAGCGACAAGGTGTGGAAGCTGTCGAGGATCACCCCGAGTGCCGGGTGGTCGGCCTGGCGCACCAGGTTCCACACTTGCTGGTAAGTGTTGACGTGGCGGCCCCAGGCCAGCGCTTCGTAACCAATGCGCAGGCCGCGCTTGCCGGCATGTTCGCCCAGCAGGCGCAGGTCGTCGACCAACAGTTGCTCGTCACCCAGGGCATCGGCCTGGACGTTGCTGCACACCAGCACCAGGTCGGTACCCAGTTCCTGCATCAGGTCGAACTTGCGTTCGGCGCGGTCGAGGTTTTTCTGCAGGCGGTCACGGCGGCAGCCTTCAAAGTCGCGAAAAGGCTGGAACAAGGTGATGGCAATGCCCAGGTCGGCGCACATCTGGCGCACCTGGCGCGGGCTGCCAGCGTAATAGAGCAGGTCGTTTTCGAAGATCTCGACGCCGTCAAAACCGGCGGCGGCGATGGCTTCGAGCTTTTCCGGCAGAGTGCCGCTCAAGGACACGGTAGCGATCGAACGCTGCATGGCGGGAGTTCCTTGTTGTTGGAGGAATACGGTGCCATTCGGGCAAATAACCCCTGTCACAGTCTATGGCACGATCGATTATTCGCAGGTAAAGTCGACGCTTCAATCTCTTTGTACGGAATGGTTAGTTTTGCGTTCGATTATCGCACAAAACCCGTTTTAGCGAATTGCTAGACCGCGGCCCCGTGGTCAACATGGACCACAGACGCAGGCACACCGACCGTTGCCTCCTGCCTTGGCATAACCTCTGGCGGAACCTGCGCAAACAACAATAACAACGGAGACAACGATGGCTCACTCCAGCTCGCAAGCAAAGAAAGCGACCGCCAGTGGATGGATAGGCTCGGCACTCGAGTACTACGACTTCTTCATCTACGCCCAGGCCGCGGCGCTGATTTTCCCGCAGATTTTCTTCCCCAACACCGACCCGAAGATGGCGATCATTGCCTCGTTGGCCACCTATGGCGTGGGCTACCTGGCACGCCCGGTCGGCGCCTTCGTTCTGGGCCACTGGGGTGACACCCGCGGTCGCAAGAACGTCCTGCTGCTGTGCATGTTCCTGATGGGCCTGTCGACCATGGCTGTCGGCCTGCTACCCACCTACCACGACATCGGCTACCTCGCACCGGCCTTGCTGGTTGTGCTGCGACTGATCCAGGGCTTTGCCGTGGCCGGGGAAATTTCCGGTGCCAGTTCCATGATCATGGAGCACGCGCCGTTTGGCCGAAGAGGCTACTACGCCAGTTTCACCCTGCAAGGTGTGCAAGCGGGCCAGGTCCTGGCGGCAGCGGTGTTCCTGCCACTGGCTTACTTCATGCCCAGCGAAGCCTTTACCGAATGGGGCTGGCGCATTCCGTTCCTGATGAGCGCCGTCGTGCTGATTGCCGGCTTCATCATCCGTAAGGAAGTGCACGAGACCCCAGCGTTCGTTCAAGAAGAGAAACAGGACAAGGTTGTCAAATCGCCCATCAGCGAAGCCTTCCGCCACAGCTGGAAGCACATGGTGCTGGTGATGTTCATGGCCCTGATGAACGTGATCCCGGTCGTGGCCACCATCTTCGGTGCGGCCTACGCGGTGCAGCCGGCGTATGGCATCGGCTTCGACAAGAGTGTGTACCTGTGGATTCCGGTGGTCGGTAACATCGTCGCGGTGCTGGTGATCCCGTTCGTGGGCAACCTGTCGGACAAGATCGGCCGTCGCCCGACCATGATCGCTGGCTGCCTGGGCTCTGGCCTGCTGGCCTTCGTCTACCTGTATGCGATCAGCATCCAGAACGTGCCAATGGCGTTCGCCGCCTCGATCGTCATGTGGGGCATGGTCTACCAGGGTTACAACGCGGTATTCCCAAGCTTCTATCCTGAGCTGTTCCACACCCGCTACCGCGTGACGGCCATGGCCATCGCGCAGAACATCGGCACCATGCTCACCGCCATGCTGCCCGCGCTGTTCGCAATGGTCGCCCCACCCGGCTCGGACAACATTCCGCTGGTAGTCGGTGGGCTGGCCTTCTTCATCACCGGCGTGTGCGCCCTGGCGGCCTACATTGCCCCGGAAACCCACCGCCTGGCGATGGAAGACCTGGGCAACCCAGAGGCCAAGCCGATGGAAAAGGCAGCCTATGAAGCCAGCCGTAAAGGTAGCTTTCAGGCGGTGAGTCACTGATAGATTGCAGGGGCTGCTTTGCAGCCCCTTCGCGGTCAAGCCCGCTCACACACGTACCGTACAGGCTTCAGCCTTTGATCACGTCCTGCAGGCGTGCCCACAGCCGCTGCACATCCCCCCGCTCGGTCGGCAGCGCACCAATCGAAACCCGCACCATCCATCGCCCGTCCAGTGTAGCCGGCGTCACATAGGCATCCCCGGACGCATTCAACCGCTCGGCCCAGCCCTTGGTATGCGCATCCAGCGCATCCCCTTCAAGCCCGGCCGGTCGATGGCGAATGCACAAGGTCTGCAGCTGTACTGGCGCCAGCACTTCCCACTCCGCCGCCGCCTCGACCTGCCCCGCCAGCCACTGGGCATTGTCCAGGTCACGCCGCAGCCGCGCCTGCAATGCGTCTACACCCTCGCTGCGCAACATGAACCACAGCTTCAAGGCGCGGAACCGACGACCCAGCGGAATGCCCCAGTCGCGCAGGTTCTTCACCTCGCCATCCACCGCCGACTGCAGGTAGCTGGGATTGGTGCTCATCACCCGGATCAGGTGCTGCGGATCGCGCACGTAGTAGATCGAGCAATCGAAGGCCACACCCAGCCATTTGTGCGCGTTGACCACCACCGAATCGGCCAGCTCGATGCCATCCCACATCCAGCGGCACTCGGGCAGGATCATCGCCGAACCGGCCATGGCCGAGTCAACGTGCAACCACAGCCCATTGGCCTGGGCGATTTCGCCCACCGGGCGCAGCGGGTCGAGGGCAGTGGTCGTCGTGGTGCCGGTGGTGGCAACCACGGCGCAGGGCTGGTTGCCGGCAGCCAGGTCCTGCTCGATCGCCGCCTGCAGTGCCTCTGGGCGTAGGGCGTAGCGTTCGTCGGTGGGAATCAGGCGGATATTGTCGCGACCAAAACCTGCCAGCAGTGCAGCCTTGTCCACCGAGCTGTGAGCGTGGGCGCTGACATACACGATCAACGGCTTGGCTTCGGCCTGCAGGCCGCCGCGTACCAAGGCGTAGTCGGTGGCGCGCTCACGGGCACTGATCAGCGCCACCAGGGTGCTGGTCGAGGCGGTGTCCTGGATCACGCCACTCCATTGAGCAGAAAGGCCGAGCAACTGGCGCAGCCAGTCGAGGGTGGTTTCTTCCAGTTCGCTCAGGGCCGGGCTGGATTGCCATGACAGGCCCAGCACGCCCAGACCGGTACTGAGGAAGTCCCCCAGCACCGAGGACAGGGTGCCATTGGAAGGGAAATAGCCATAGAAGTCCGGGTGCTGCCAATGGGACAGGCCGGGCATGACCAGGTTATTGACGTCGTCGAGAATGGCCGCGAAAGGTTCGCCTTGTTGAGGGGCAGTTGCGGGCAAGGCAGCCTTGAGGTAGCCAGGTTCGACCTGGGCCATGACCGGGCGTTCGCCCACGGTCTGGCGGTAGTCGGCAATCAGGTCGATCAGTTGGTGGCCGTACTGGCGAAATTGTTCGGGGGTCACGCTAGCTCTCCTGGGGGTTATCCATTGCCTGTGC
The DNA here is from genome assembly GCF_017875935.1 of Pseudomonas sp. BP6. Taxonomy (NCBI): domain Bacteria; kingdom Pseudomonadati; phylum Pseudomonadota; class Gammaproteobacteria; order Pseudomonadales; family Pseudomonadaceae; genus Pseudomonas; species Pseudomonas sp. BP6. The sequence goes on along the minus strand of NZ_JAGINI010000001.1, from coordinate 1,828,488 downwards.
TGGCCTTTTCGCGGGTAAACCCGCTCCTACAGCCGCGAAGAAGCCGCACAATCAACACAATGCCCCCAGTCTAGGCACCTATCCCCGGCCGAATAACCCCGCTTCCCGCATAGCTGCTATGGCGAACCTGCATGCCCGCCCTGTACACCAAACTGCGACTGGCGCCACAACTCGAATACCCGGTTACGCAACCAGCGGTGCTCGGCCGAGGCCTGCAGGCGCTGGTGCCACACAACCCAGTACCGCTGGCTGTGGTCGATGAAGCCCAGTGGTCGCCAGGTCAGGTCATGCAAACGGCTCAGCTGCCGGGCGATGTGCTCGGGGACCGTGGCCACGGCCTGACTGTTGGCAATCACTTGTACCGTGGCGCAGAAGAACGGCACTTCGAGGCTGACCCGCCGCTGCAGGCCTTGTGCACGCAAGTGCCGATCGATGAAGCTGTCCTTGTCGCCACCACCCGAAATGCGCACATGCTTGTACGCCAGGTAGTCGGCCTGGCTGAGCGCGGCCTGCGCGGCCAGCGGGTGATCCTGGCGCATCAGGCATACCGCGCGGTCCTCACCCAACAGACGTCCGTGCAGGTTGGGCGGCGACTCGTCGAACAAGGTGGTCGCCAGGTCGATTTCTCCGCTGGCCAGCAAGGCGTACTGGCCGGCCTGCCAGGTGCGGTACTCCAGCGACACACCTGGCGCTTCGCGCTCCAGCGCCGCCACCAGCAGCGGCAGCATGTGCTCGGCCACATAATCCGAAGCAGCCAGGCAGAACCGCCGCTCGCAACGCGCCGGGTCGAAGATGGCGGGCTGGCGCAGCGCGTGCAGTTCTTCGAGCACCTGGCGCAAAGGCTCGACCAGCGCTTCGGCGTGTTCGCTAAGCACGTAACCACGCCCTTGGCGCACCAGCAACGGATCATCGAAGGCTTCGCGCAGGTGGGCCAACTGGCGGCTCAGGGCCGATTGGCTGACACCCAGGCGCTCGGCCGCGTGGCTGAGGTTTTTAAGCTGCAACAGGTGGTCGAGGGTGCGCAGGTGGGCGAGGCTGAGGGAGGCGAAGGTGGGGTTCATGCAGGCTCCCTGCGGTGGAATTCAAGGGCCTTCTCGCGGGCAAGCCCGCTCTCACAGGGTTCTCACATCGTTCGGCATCGTGAAAAACCTGCGGGAGCGGGCTTGCCCGCGAACAGGCCGCAACGCGGCCCCGACGATTACTCGGTCAGGCCAACATAGACGTTCTGCACGTCATCGTGCTCGTCGATCGCCTCGAGAAACGCTTCGACCTCGGCCAACGCCTCAGCACTCAGGCTGGCCGCGCTTACCGGGTTTTTAGGGGTGTAGCCGATTTTCGCCGCGGTCACGGTGAAACCATGCTCCGGCAGGGCCTTCTGTACCGCGTCCAGGTCGGTGGTGTCGGTGATGAACAGGGTCGAGCCCTCTTCTTCACCTTCCTCGAAGTCCTGGGCACCGGCTTCGATCGCGGCCATTTCCGGATCAGCGTCAGCGCTCGCAGGCGTGGCTTCGATCAGGCCTACATGGTTGAAGTCCCACGCTACCGAACCGCTGGCACCCAGCTGGCCCTTGCGGAACAGCACGCGGATTTGCGCGACGGTGCGGTTGATGTTGTCGGTCAGGCACTCGACGATCAGCGGCACCTGGTGCGGGGCGAAACCTTCATAACTCACCGCATGGTACTGCACGGCATCACCGTCCAGGCCTGCGCCCTTGCGGATTGCCCGATCCAGGGTCTCGCGGGTCATCGAAGCCTTCTTGGCTTGCACGATGGCCAGGCGCAGGCGCGGGTTCATGTCGGGATCGGCACCCGACTTGGCCGCGATCTGGATTTCCTTGGACAGCTTGCCCATGATCTTGCCTTTGGCATTGGCCGCTGTTTCTCTATGTTTGGCTTTCCACTGTGCGCCCATGTCGACTCTCTTGTTTCAGCGGCCGGTTCAGGAAGCGACCGGCCAAAAGTGGGTGCATTTTATACGCCCTCGAGCATGGGATCGACAAGAAATCTCATCAGCCTTTATCGGCTTTGCCCGCCGCCGCGGCAAACCGCGCCAACCGCACGTCCAGCCTTCGCGGGCGCACACCACGATCTTCGGCCTGCTCCTTGCGGCGGATGGCATTGCGCACCATCAGCGAGCCCAGGTAGCGAATCGGCTCGGGCGGGAACAGCCCCAGCGGCCCTTTGACCAGCGGCGACCGGGTCCACGGGTTGTCCAGCCCCAGCGCCAGCGACGAAAGAATCTGCCCGCCCATGTGGCACGGGCCAACACCGCTGCCGGAATAACCGAAGCCGTAGAACACGTTGCCCTGCCCGTCCAGCCGGCCGAAGAATGGCAGGCCGGTCACCGAGCGATCCGACGGCCCGTTCCAGCTGGCCGCCAGTGGCACCTCGGCCAAGGCCGGGAAAAAGCCGCCAAGGCTTTCGCGCAGCAACCGCCGATACGGCGACGGCTGGTCGAATACCGGCAACATGCGCCCGCCATAGGCAAACGTGTTGCCGCCCTTGCCGAGCATCAGCCGGCCATCGGAGGTGTTGTGGTAGTAGTGCACGAAAATACGCGAGTCGAGCACGCTGATCCCGCTGTCCAGGCCGATCTGGCGCAGCAGCTCGGGGCACGGTTCGGTAATGACCATGTCGCTGGAAACGATCGCCACACTGCGCTCGAACTGCGGGAAGACGCGCGCCATCCAGGCATTGAGGCCCAGCACTACACGGTCGGCGCGCAGCGTGCCGTGGGCCGTGCGCACCTGCACCGGGGCACCGTGCTCCAGGCCGGTCATGGCGGTGCCTTCGTAGAGGCGCACGCCGCGCTGCAAGGCCACCCGGCGCAGGCCGCGCACCAGTTTGCCCGGCTGCACAGTGGCGGCGGCCGGCGAGAACCAGCCTTCCAGATGCCGTGCCGAACCGGCCAGGCGCTGCACCTGCTCCAGCGGCAAGCGGCGGAACGAGTTGATACCCTTGTGCTCCAGCGCGGCGATCACCGCGTCGGTGGCACCGACCTGGGCTGCGTTGGTGGCCGTGTACAGCGTGCCGTCCAGACGGAAGTCGCAGTCGATGCCATTGGCCGTGCAGAACACACCGATGTCTGCGATGCTGCGCTCCGACTCGCGCACCAGCCGCACCGCCTCCTCCCCCCCGAACAGGCGTTCGAGGGTGAAGTACTTGGCCGACCAGGACAACGCACACCCGCCATTGCGGCCGCTGGCACCGGCACCGCAGATGTCGGCCTCGATCAGCACCACATCCAGGGCCGGTACCGCCTCCTTGAGCATCAGCGCCGTCCACAGGCCGGTGTAGCCGCCGCCGACAATGCACACATCGCAACGGGTATCGCCTTGCAGCGGCGGGCATACCGCCTCCTGCGCCGAATCCAGGGCCTGTTGCAGCCAGAAGGGTCTCATTCGCTCGCTTTCCTTTAAGTACGCATTGGCTTGATTGCCATGCTGGTGTTCGGTGCCACGTCGGTGCCTTGCGGGCTGATGGCCGGCCGGCTGTTCCAGTGCGGCAGCAACACCAGCGCCGAGAACAGCGCGCAGCCAGCGAACACGATGAACACCGTGACGCCGTCGAAATAACCCGGCAGCAACCCGCCCAGTACCGCGCCCACCGACCCACAACCGTTGACGAAACCTGCTGCGGTGGCGCCGGCCTTGGCGGTGCCGAAGTCGATGGCTGCAGCGCCGCTGATCATCGAGTCCGGCCCGTACAGGGTCAGGCCCATGACGAACAGCAGGGCCACCACCAGCAGCACGCTGCCGGTGTTCATGGCCGCCATGAACAACGCCAGTGTCACGGTCAGCAGCACCAAGCTGATCACGCAGGCCGGCATGCGCCGGGCGCCAAACAGTTTGTCCGAGGCCAGGCCAATCATGATCGGGCCAAGCAGCCCGGCCAGTTCGAAAGCAGTCGGGATGATTGCCGCGCCCACTTTGCCCACCGAGGGCATCTGCTCGAAGACGATCACAGGGCCCCACAGCAAGATGGCGTAGCGCGCCGGCTTCAGCAGGAAGTACGCCAGGCCCAGGGTCAACACCGTGCGGTTGCGCAGGATTTCCCGCAGTGGCGCCCACACGCTGCACAGGTTGTCGGCCGGGGCCATGCTTTGCGGCTCGGGCTCAACCGCCGGCAAGCCGACGTCCTCGGGTTTGTTGCGCTGCAGGAAGAAGAACAGCACCGCCACCAGCGCCACCACGACCGCGCTGGAGAAGAACGCCGCATGCCAGGTACCGACCAAGGTGTAGGCCCACCAGCCCGCGAACGGCGAGGCCACCAGGCCGCCGAAGGCATAGCAGGAACTCCACAGGCCCAGCACCCGTCCGCGCTGCGAAGCCGGGAAGAAGCTGCCGATGTTCTTGCACAAGCCGGCCCAGCCGGTGGATTGCGCCAGGCCCTGTACCAGCATGCAGGTAGCGAAGATCGGGAAAGTTGCGTAACTGCCCATCACGACTGCCGCCGCCGCAGAAATCAGCAACCCGCCCAACACGACCACGCGCGGGCCAAAGCGGTCGGCAAGCATGCCCCAGGTGAATTGGCCCACGGCATAGGCGGCCAGGTAGATGGCGTCCAGGTTGGCCATGGCGGCCTTGTCGAGCATGAAGCCTGGGTCTTCGGCGATGCCCAGCTTGGCCACCGAGAAGGCTTTGCGGGTGAAGTAGAAGGCGGCGTAGGCCAGCCAGGTGATGGCGAAAATCTGGATACGCCAGCGTTTGAACGCGGCTAGGGAATGATTCATGTAAGTCTGACCTCTTGCTCAAGTGTGCCGGCAGAATGTGAAGAAACGCCTGTCTTGTTCTTGTGTTACGCACAGCGATGACGAGGCTGTCATCGGGTCAGGTGGCGCCGAGTAGGCACCATCGCCCTGGCGGCATTCGTGGTGCCAGCGTCGGGCTGAAATACATGGAAACAGTTGCTGTAAGATAAATAAAATCGATTTATCGTATTACACAAATAAGCCCAGCTTGTTACTGAGGTCGTCATGTCGGTTTCCCACGCCCAACTCAAGGCTTTCCACGCGGTGGCCGTCCACGGCAGCTTTACCCGCGCTGCGGAAAAGCTGTTTCTTACCCAGCCTGCGGTGTCCGACCAGGTGCGCAAACTGGAGGAGCGCTTCGGCGTCTTGCTGTTCCACCGCAACAAACGCTCGGTGCAGCTCACCGACCTTGGCGAGCGGCTGCTGGGCATCAGCCAGCGCCTGTTCGCCTGCGAGGCCGAAGCCCAGGAACTGCTGCACGACTCGCGTGCGCTGCAGACCGGCAGCCTGGTGCTGGCAGTGGATGCGCCGGTGCACGTACTGCCGCAGATCGCCCGCTTCTGCCAGCGCTATCCGGGGATCCAGGTGAAGATCGAAACGGGCAATACCGACGAATCGCTGGCGCGGCTGTTCAGCTATCAGGCCGACCTGGCCCTGCTGGGCCGGGATGTCGACGATGAGCGCCTGCATTGCCTGCCGCTGCGTCGTGACCCGATGGTGGCGTTCGTTTCCCACCACCACCCATGGGCTAGCCGCGGCTCGATCAGCCTGGCCGACCTCGATGACACGCCACTGGTGCTGCGCGAGCCCGGCTCGGTGACGCGGCAGACGCTGGAGGAAGAAATGCAACGCGCCGGGTTGCGGATACGCGCAGCGATCCAGGTGGAGGGCCGGGAAGCGGCGCGAGAGGCGGTGGTGGTAGGCATTGGTGTGGGCGTGGTATCGGCGGCAGAGTTTGGTGCCGATGCACGAGTGTGTGCGTTGCCGATAGTGGATTGCCAGCGGCATTTGACCGAGACCCTGGTGTGCCTGAGCGAGCAGCGTACGCGCCGGGTGGTGGCGACTTTCCTGCAGATGGTCGAGGAAGGGGTGTAGCACTGTGCTGGCCTTTTCGCGGGCTCGCCCGCTCCCACAGGTCCTGCACAGCATCCGGAACCTGTGTCGTTTTAGGAGCGGGCGAGCCCGCGAAGGGGCCAGATCAGGCAACCCAACTATGCTGGGATAACCCCAATCCAGGCACCCAACCCATGCTCTACCGCCTTGCCGCCGACACCCTGGTGCTGCTGCACCTGGCCTTCATCCTGCTGGTGCTGTTCGGCGGGCTGCTGGTGCTGCGCTGGCGCCCTGCCCTGTTGCTGCACCTGCCGGTCCTGGCCTGGGGCCTGGCGGTGGAGTGCCTGCACCTGGGCTGCCCGCTGACCACTTGGGAAAACCACATGCGCAATGCCGCCGGTGACGCAGGTTACCAGGGCAGCTTCGTCGAGCACTACGTCTGGCCACTGATCTACCCCGCCGGCCTGACCCCGCAGATCCAGCTGTTGCTGGGCACCCTCGTACTGGCGCTGAACCTCGGCATCTACAGCTACGTGGCCTGGCGCTGGCGCCGCCCTAGCGGGTAGCGATCACGAACAACCGCGGGAAGGGCAACAGGACCTTGCCATCAGAGGCCGGCGGATAATCGCGCTGCATGGCCTGCAGGTACATCTGCAGGAAGTCGGCCTGCTCCTGCTCATCCAGCCTGGCCAGATAAGGCCGCAGCGCCGACCCTTTGAACCATTCCACTACCGCTTCGGCGCCCCCCATCAACGGGTGATGATAGGTGGTACGCCATACGTCCACCCGTGCGCACAGCGGGCTGAGCAAGTCATAGTAGAACGCCGCGTTGTGCCGGGGCGGCAGCTGCAAGTCGGCGAACTTCGCCGCCCAGGGGCCTTGGCTTGCGATCTCGCGCAACTGCCGGTGGGCTGGTTCGTCGAGGTTGTCCGGGGTCTGCACGGCCAGGCTGGCGCCTTCGCTGAGCTGGCGCACCAGGTGCGGATACAGCAAGGCGTGGTCAGGTACCCATTGCAACGAGGCGTTGGCCAGGATCAGGTCCTGCGGCTCGGGGGCAGTCCAGCCAGCAATGTCGGCAATGACCGTGCGCACACGCGGGATGCACAGCCGCTTGCGCTCACGGGCCTTGTCGATCATGTCAGGGTCGCTGTCCAGTGCCGTCACCTGGGCGTCAGGGTAACGTTGCAGCAGCACCTCGGTCGAGTTGCCGGGGCCGCACCCCAAGTCAGTGGCGTGGCGCACCGGCCGTGGCGGGATGGCGGCAATCAGGTCGCGTACGGCGCGCGTGCGTTCGTCTTCGAACAGGGAATACTGAGTGGCGGACCAGGCCATGTGCGGCTCCTTTGGGCAGGCTATGTGCCTAGCATATGCCATCTGTCGCCCGGAGGGACGGTTGCAAAAGGATTACCCCGGAACTGATCACCTATGCTTGGAGTCAGTCCTTCCATGCGCACGCCCATGAAGACCTACATCGCCCTCGCCATCCTGGCCCTGATCGCCGCCGCCGCCCTGCTCGGCTCACCGTGGATGAACCAGCGCTTCCACATGCCCGCAGAAAAAGCCCAGGCCCAACAACGCGAAACGGCCGGGTCCCCAAGGGAGCCGGCCGTTTCCAGACGCGAGTAACGCTTAGTGCTGCTTGCTACCAGAGCGGATCTGGTGCACCACACCCATCGCCACCACGACCGCCGCAGCGATACCGGTGGAAATGACCAGAATCTGGTAGTCAGGCATGAAGGCCATGGTGACCAGGGCAGCCACGATGAACGCGATCACCAGGTAGGTCAGCCATGGGAACAGCCACATCTTCAGGCGTACTTCCTTGCCCTCGGCAATCAGCTTGCGGCGCATGCGCAGTTGCGAGAAGGCGATGACCAGGTACACCAGCAGGGCGATCATGCCGGTGGTGTTCATCAGGGTGTCCAGCACGTCTTTCGGGCGCAGGGTCTCGCTGAAGTTGATCAACGCACACACCACGGCCACGGCGCACGAACCCATGATCGCGTACACCGGTACACCGGTACCGGCGCGGGTGATCTTGAAGAACGACGGCGCGTCACCACGCTGGGCCAGGGAGAACAGCATGCGCGATGCGGTGTAATGGCCAGAGATCAGGCAGCTGCTCACCGAAGTCAGCACCACGAAGTTCATCAGCAGCTCGGCATACGGCACGCCCAGCAGTTCCAGGGTACGGCGGTAAGCGCCATAGCCAGAAACACCCAGGTGCGGGTCGTTCCACGGTACCAGGCAGACGATCAGGAAGATCGAACCGACGTAGAACAGGCACACACGCCAGACCACCGAGTTGGTCGCCTTGACGATCTGCGCGGCCGGGTCCTTGGCTTCGGAAGCGGCGATGGTGACGATTTCGGCGCCGAGGAAGGCGAACATCACCCCGAGCAAGGCACCGATCACGGTGGTGATGCCATTGGGCATGAAGCCTTCGGCGGTGAGGTGGCTGATGCCACGCACTTCACCGAACTGCCAGATGTTCATCACGGCAGCCGTACACACGATCAGGAAGCAGACGATCGCAATCACCTTGATCAAGGCGAACCAGAACTCGAACTCACCGTAGTGCTTGACGTTGAAGAAGTTGACGGTGATCAGCAACAGGGTCGTGGCCAGCACGAACACGTTGACGCTAACGTCGGGGAAGAAGCCATGCAGGATCTTGCCCGCCACATAGGCTTCCCAGGCCATGAGGATGACCCAGTACCACCAGTACAGCCAGCCGATGGTAAAACCGGCCCAACGGCCAATGGCACGGTCGGCGTAGGTCGAGAACGAGCCGGTGTCAGGCGAGGAAGTCGCCATTTCACCCAGCATGCGCATGATCAGCACCACCAGGATGCCGCCTGCCAGGTAGGCCAGGACAGCGGCTGGGCCGGCACTGTGGATCACGCTGCCGGAACCGACAAACAAGGCGCCGCCAATAACCCCGGCGATAGACATCATCGTCAGGTGGCGCGACTTCAGCGAGGCACTGAGCTTGCTCTCATGCCCGCTTTTCGCGGTGGTGGTTGTGGATGTTGCGTCCATCAGTTGTGTACCCCGTGCTTCTTTTTATCCAAGGAAAACTGTGAAACCCCGATGGCTGGCGATTTCACCTGTACATCAGTGCTAATGCGGGCAGGATGGTGTGAACGAACACACGCAGACCTTCCATGGCGGCCTGCTGACGCGCCCCAGGACGACTGCCTGAGGCGAACTGAACATGCTTTATGTGGCGATATCCGACACCTAATGTAAAAATGTCCGACGCAGAGAGCCATGCACAGTGGCATGAATCTCGCACTGCACTGTATAGGTCGCCCATGCAGTACACCCTGCAGACGCCAGGCGATACGCACCCTGAAGGCCCCGAATGTTCGAATTACATCCAGACTCCTCTACCCCGCTGGTCAACCAGATCATCGATGGGCTGCGCGAGCTGATCGACAACCAAACCCTCAAGCCAGGCGCCAAGGTCCCGTCGATCCGCGCATTTGCCGCAAGCTATTCGGTGAGTACCTTCACCGTGGTCGAAGCCTACGACCGCCTTGTTGCCCAAGGGCTGCTGGTGAGCCGTGGCAATGCGGGGTTCTTCGTCAACCGTGCGGCGGGCGACCTGTTGGAGCAGCACAACGCCGAGGCCGACACCAGTCGACCAATGTTCAACTCCGAGTGGTACCTGCAGCAGATCTTCGAAATCCGCCAGTTGCCTTACAAGCCGGGGTGCGGCTGGCTGCCCAACGACTGGATGTACGAAGACGGCCTGCGCCGCGGCCTGCGCCAAGTGGCAGGCAGCCCGCTGGAGTTGTCGGGGTACGGCGACCCCATGGGCCTGATGGAGTTGCGTGCGCTGACCGCCCAGAACCTGCAGCAAGAGCTGTCGATCGTCGCCAACCCGGCACAGCTGATGCTCACCCACGGCGCCAGCCAGGCCCTGGACCTGGCCGCACGCACACTGGTGCGCCCAGGCGATGTGGTGCTGGTGGACGACCCCGGCTACCCGAACCTCATGAGCATCCTGCGCACCCAAGGCGCAACCCTGGTAGGCGTGCCCCGTACACCGGCCGGCTACGACCTGAACCAGCTGGAGCAATTGCTCACCCACCACCGCCCGACGGCGTTCTTCACCCAGCCGCACCTGCACAGCCCGACATGCTCGCGCACCCCGCTACCGCAGTTGCACCGCCTGCTGCAGCTTGCCAGCCAGCATGGCTTCCGCCTGGTGGAGAACAACCTGTACGCCGACATGGTCGCCGAGCCGCAGCCATGCCTGGCCAGCCTCGACCATCTGCAGCAGGTGGTGTACGTAGGCAGCTATTCCAAGAGCATTTCGCCCAACGTGCGGGTCGGCTACATGCTGGCCAACCCCGAGCTGATGCAAAAACTGCTGCACCTGAAGATGCGCTCAGGCCTGACCACCTCGCAGGTGATGGAGCGCGTGGTGTATGCGGCGATCATCGACGGGCGCTGGCGCAAGCACCTCAAGCGCCTGCGCCAGCGCCTGGCCGAGGCGCATCAGGAAGTTGGGCGGCATCTGCATCGATTGGGCTTCGAACTGTTCACCGAGTCGGATGAAGGCATGTACATCTGGACCCGCCACCCGGCGATTCCAGACAGTGCCGCGTTGCTGGACGATGCGCTGGAGAAAGGCATCATGCTAGGCCCTGGGCAGTTGTTCATGGTCGACGCCAAGGCGACCGGGTGGATGCGGTTCAACGTGGCATTCAGTACGGACCCGGCGATGTGGGAGTTGTTGGAGAAGGTGCTGGTGAAGCATGTGCGCCGGAGTGGGATGTAAGGCCGCTCCGCATCTGTTTCGGGCCACACCTTCCTGTGGGGGCGCCGCTGTCACGGGGCAGGCCCAACCTGGCTTTTTTACCAGTAGCGCATGACGCTTGAATCAGATAAAGGACTCCATTACTACCGGACAACAAAGGAATGGACCCCTGAAATGTTATATCTATATAGCAATGATGAGATCACCACCACCCTGCAAGACAACGGTGCATCTTCGATTCTGCGAGCTAACGTTCATGCTCTATTCTCTGTACATAAAAAATCGGGCAACGAACGTACAGAATTGCTAGCGTGTGACGTGAAAGGCTCGACCTTGATGCTATTGACCATCAACAGCACGGCACCGGTAGCTTTCAATCCATGGGGATATTCTCATGCCGCTGGGGGCATGCTTGCGGGATTCAAGGGAGAGTACTGCGACCCTGTTACCTCATATTACTTATTAGGTAACGGCTATCGCGGCTACAACCCAATGCTGATGAGATTCACAGGCCCTGATTCTGTGAGCCCATTCGGAGCTGGTGGTATCAACTGCTACGCCTACCTGGCGGGGGACCCTGTAAATGCCTCTGATCCGACGGGGCATATGCGAGGCAAGGTTCTGCTGAGGGAGAACAACTTGGCGGTATTTACGTCCAGAAAACGATTCTGGCAAAAGAAAGCGCTCAATATCTATGCGCACGGAAAAAACTCCAAGGTCGCCGGAATGGATGCAGATGCACTCTACGAACACCTGTCCACCCAAAAAATCAGCTTTGAGCGCTACGAAAAAATACACATAATCGCTTGTCACTCTGGAGAACCTGGACCAGACGGGCAACTGTCGTTCGGTCAACGTTTTTCAGACATAACCCGAACAATCGTAAAGCGTATAGGGGAACCGTCAGCACGATACCCAAGCCACAACAAGACAAACAATACACAAGAATCAAAATCTTGCGATAAAACATCTATAAAACCAAAGACTTCAATTACACCCCTGTCAGGTTTCAACCTATGGTTGAACAGGCCTCAGGCATTCGGAGTCGCACGTAATACACCTGCAAGGCGGCCCTTTCTGTCAGGGTAGGTGTGCCCCCCCATGAGGACATCAAAGAAGCGAAGAACTGGACACAATGATGGCCAATTAGTAGCATCCGATCCAACTGAACATTACGGACAATCTCAGTCATGGATCGAACTACCGGGGTCATTCGACGCCCTATTCATCAGCCCATCCGACCCTTGATCACCTGGGAAGAAGCATGGAAAGGGCCCGACGAGGGCTTGATCCGGTGCTGGGAGATTGGCCGGGAGCGGGCCCTGACTCAGCCAGAACTTGCTCGCCACTGTGTCGACGGCGCACTCCCGGTGCTAGGTTGGAAAGGTGGACATGATCGCGCCTTGAAAAAACCGATGAAGTACGGTTCGCTCAAGTATCTGGCGCAATGGCAGGGCCTTCGCGGCGAAGATCTGTTCATCGATACACGAACAGAGCTCACCTTGACCTGCAATCACACCGGCATGCTGACCACCTTCACAGCGGACCAGGAAAAATACGCCAACGCTTTAATCCTGACGGAATAGAAACGAGGGACAGGGAATGGTCGATCTTCACCAGGAATTTCAGAACAGCCGCTTTTTTCACGAAGCGCGGATCACGCAGCGCTCGGTTGATGGGTTGATTGGAATCGCTGCGGGCCTGACCGCCGACAATCAGGTCAATCAACAAGAAGCCGAGTTCCTCAAAGGATGGATGGAGCAGCAACTCGTTCATCTTGAGGATCCGGTCATCAATTTGTTGTACCGGCGCCTGAGCGACATGCTCAAGGACAATATGCTGGATGCTGCTGAGTCGGCTGAGCTGCTTGAGCTATTGCAGCGGCTCACCGGCAAGCCGCGCTGCAGCGACAACCCATTCTCTTCACCCACGTCACTGCCACTCAATAGCCCCGAACCCAAACTGGAGTGGGCAGGCCGCATGTTCCTGTTTACCGGCACAATGGCTTACGGGCCTCGCAAAGCATGCGAAGCACTGGTAGTCGAACGTGGGGGTTCAATCGCCGCGGGGGTGAGCAAGAAGATCCACTATCTGGTCATTGGCAGTATTGGCAACGAGCAGTGGCTGCACAGCAGTTATGGCACGAAGATCAAGAAAGCAGTGGAAATCAGGGAAGCGGGTGCGAACATTGCGATCGTAAGCGAGGCGCATTGGCAGCGCGCGGCGTTTGGTTGATGACCATGATGGCGTTCACCGCTTCTGAGCAGATCGATAGACCTCGCTAAGCTCGCACTTGCCAACCGATACCACCACTACAACGATACGCTCGTCTTCGACGCGATAGACGAGGCCTTTGTGGGACATCGCCCAGCCCCTTTGACTGCGCAGTCGCGCAGAAAACTCAGCGCGCAAGCGGTCCGCGTGCCATGTGGGAGCGGGCCCTTGTGGGATTGGTAGTTGTGGCAAGAGAGTGACACGCCTCGAGCCAAGAGCACGCCCGAGAACTTGGATCCCATTCCGGGAAAAGGTATGCTGGCAATAGCTAAACGCCACTATCCAAGCAGGCTTCGTGCCTGCTCTCAAGGACGAGCCCTTTGCCCAGCCACCCGACCCGCCATACTATCGCCCGCCAGTGGCAACTGCTCAAGTTACTGCCCGGCCGCCACCCGGGAATGAGCTCCACCCAGTTGCAGGCTGCCCTGACAACCGTGGGCCATACCACCAGCAAACGCACCGTCGAGCGCGACCTGGTCGAGCTCGCCGCACTGTTCCCGCTACAGTGCAACAGTAAAGGCATGCCTTATGGCTGGTACTGGCAACCGGGCTTGAGCCTGGGCGAAGCGCAGCAGCTGCAACCCGACGCACTTGCGCCCCCGACACACGTTGTACTGTGTGCCTGGGTCGATGACACGCTGGCTCGCCGCCTGGAACAGTCACCCCTGTCCGACGATATGCAACTGACGCCGCAGGCTAGCGGCGGCGCCGCGCTGGTGGCCACCGTCAACGACAACCGCGCGCTGATGGGCTGGCTGCTGTCCCAGGCGGGGTCGATCCGCATCCAGGCCCCGCAGGCGCTGCGCGGGGCCATGATAGAACAATTGCGCCAGAGCCTGGCGCTGCATGATGGAGAGAGCTGTAAGGAATAGCGCAAACGGCGTCAGTAGGTTCCGGGAAACGCCACGGCATCGCCAAAACGCGACGCCGGAATGGCTCAGGTCGTTTTACCGCGGGTCACGACGTGCCAGGCAGGCATAGGCCAAGCCCAGTACGCTGGCTGCCAGAATGCCAAGCAGTATCATCAGCTCACGGCTGTAACGGGCTACCATGGCCGGGAAACCGATGACCTCGCGGTACACCTGCACATGGGCTTCACCGTCGGCGTGGCTGATACTGACCCCGCCATGGCGGATCTGCGAGTAGTCGGCATCGAAATACACCCACACCTTGCAGGTGCCACCTGGCTCGATGGCCGGGATATCAACCTGGGCGATGGCGGTTTCCAGCAGCGTGTCGTTGCCGGCAGCATCGCGCACCTGCACCAGGCCCTTGGCTGGCAGGCGGATTTTCACCTGCCGGACCTGTGCATCACCACTGTTGTGCAGTTCGATCAGCAGGCCGGTACGGTGGTCGACCAGCCCGGCCTCGAAAGGCTTGGCGAACAAATGAGCATAAGGTGCCTGCGCCATTTCGATGAGCCGCTCGACCTGATCATGGCTCAGCTGGCCTTGAGCGATACCGTTGATTTGCCCCTGCAACTGCTCGTACTTCAGCTGCTCGCTGGCCTTGCTGATTCGCTCGCTGAACTGGCTGGGGTAAGTGAGGTAGGCATAGGTCAGTGACGCCTCAAGGCGTGGATTGCCCCTGAGCAACGCGTAGGCGGCCAACAGGACCATCAGGCCGATCAGCACGGCGACGAGAAGCTTCCCCACCTTGTCCCAGCTCAATGCATGCTTCCTTCTGTCGTGTTGCAGACGATAAAAACCGCCCAAGGGTGCCAAGTTCGCGCCCCCCAAGCAAGCCTGGCTAGGCTTCGCCCTCGCCTTCGCGGGCCTGACGCATCTGCAGCAACTGGCCGTCGATCAGTGACTTGGCCATCCCTGCCAGGTAGTACGTGGCCTTCATCATCACCTGGCGGTCGTCTGGCCTGTCGATGGCCTTGCGGGTGATTTCGGTGATACAGCCCATGATGCCCGATGCCTCCATCAGTGCGGTGCGTATTGGCAGCTGCGGTTTCATTTGCACCAGTTCGGCATCGCTATTGCCAAAGCGGCTCGCTGCACGCACGACAGTGGGCTTGCTGCTGTTTTTCAGCGTTTCGCTGTCCATGTCCATTCCTCAAGGTTAGGCGCGTGCCGAGGCTAGGCCGCTGCCAGCTCCATTTCAACGACAAAGGCGTGGAAAGGGTCACTTTAGGAAATGGACTACAAGAACCCTGCCCTGGGAGCGCCGTGCCGCTGCTCAGCCCCCTTGACCAGCCCCCCGGCAGTGGCGGACGATCAACCTCCCCCACACAAGGACGAACACCATGCTGCGGATACTGGGAAGAGCCTCTTCCATCAATGTGCGAAAAGTCATGTGGGCCTGCGCCGAATTCGAGATCGCGTTCGAGCGCGAAGACTGGGGCTCCGGTTTCAAGGCCACTGACAGCGCCGAGTTTCTCGCGTTGAACCCCAACGCCATGATCCCGGTGATCCAGGACGGTGACTTCACCTTGTGGGAATCCAACAGCATCATCCGCTACCTGGCCAACCGCTACGGCGCCACCGCGTTCTATCCCGGCGAGGCCCAGGCGCGGGCCAGGATCGACCAGTGGATCGACTGGCAGGCCTCGGACCTGAACCGCTCATGGAGCTACGCTTTCATGTCGCTGGTCAGGCATTCGCCCGCTCACCAGGACCCGCAGGCCCTTGCTGCCGGTTGTGCCGAGTGGTCGCGTTACATGCACATCCTCGACCGCCTACTGGCCAGCACCGGTGCCTATGTGGCCGGCAGCCAGTTCACCCTGGCCGACATCCCTATCGGCCTGTCGGTCAACCGCTGGTTCGAAACGCCGTTCGAGCACCCGCACCTGCCGGCGGTGCGCGACTACTACGAGCGCCTGAGCGAGCGCCCTGCCTATCACTTGCATGGCCGAAACGGTACCCCGTAATACCCGCAAGGAGTATCGAGGGGCGCAAAGCGCCCCAAGGTCCCGGCCTGTTACAGCGCAACCTGCTCCCCGGCGACCACCGCTCGCCCACGCCAGGCAAACAGCAGCACCAGCACCAGCCCCAGCGCCGCCATCGCAGCCCCCGCCAGGGAAATCGCCGGGTAGCCCAGCCCCGCGTTGATCACCGCGCCGCCCAGCGCCGCACCGATCGCATTGCCCAGGTTGAACGCGCCAATGTTCACCGCCGAGGCCAGGTTGGGCGCATCCTTGGCCGCTTCCATTACCCGCATTTGCAGCGGCGGCACCAGGGCAAAGCTGGCCGCCCCCCAGACCAGGATCGCCAGAGCGGTCGGCAGCGGCCAGTCCAGTACCAGCGGGAACACCAGCAGCACGGCAATCAGCCCAGCCAGCGACAGGATCAGGGTGCGATCGATCGAGCGGTCCGCCGCCTTGCCGCCCCACATGTTGCCCAAGGTCAGGCCGACACCGAACAGCACCAGCATGGTCGTCACGAAGGGGGTGGACGCCGCCGCTTCATGCTGCAGGATCGGCGCAATGTAGGTGAACACCGTGAACATGGCACTGGAGCCCACCACGGTCAGCAGCAACGCCGCCAACACCGGCCTGCGGGCCAGCACACGGATCTCGGCCATGGCCCCCTCGCCCTTGGGCGACGCTACATTGGGCAGTGCGTACCAGAGTGTGGTCATCGCCACCAGGCCAAGCCCGGCAATACCCCAGAACGCCGTGCGCCAACCCAGCATTTCACCCAACCAGGTCGCCAACGGCACCCCGCCGATGGTGGCCAGGGTCAAACCCATGAACATTGCAGCCACGGCCCCGGCGCGCTTCGCCGGCGGCACCACACTGGCCGCAACGATCGAGCCGATGCCGAAGAAGGCGCCGTGGTTGAGTGAAGTGACCACGCGGGCGACCAGCAGGCTGGCGTAGTCGCTGGCCAGGGCCGACATCAGGTTGCCCAAAGTGAAAATGGCCATCAGCCCGATCAACAGGTAACGGCGCGGGATCTTCACCGTGGCCAGGGTCATCAGCGGCGCGCCGATCAGCACGCCGATGGCATAGGCGCTGACCAGCAGCCCGGCAGCAGGAATGGAAACGCCAAGGTCGGTAGCGATACTGGGCAACATCCCCATGGGGGCGAACTCTGTAACGCCGATGCCGAAGGCACCGATGGCGAGTGCGACAAGCGGTGGATTGATACGCATGGCAAGCTCCTTATCTATGCCGCAAATGCTACGATCCGTTTCAAACGCGCACTAGAGTGCATTTTTGCGAACCACCTTTGCTTGAGAGGCACAAATGGACTTCAGTGGCAGATCCGGAGAGATGGAGATTTTTGCCAAGGTGGCGCAAGAGGGCAGCCTGTCTGCTGCCGCCCGGGCGCTGGGCCTGACTCCCTCGGCGGTCAGCCGCATTCTCGCCCGCACCGAACAGCGCCTGGGTACCCGCCTGCTACTGCGCACGACCCGGGCGCTCACCCTCACCCCCGAGGGAGAGGCCTACCTGCGCGGCGCACGGCGGGTGCTGGCGGACATGCTCGAAGTGGAAGAAGCCATCACTGACCAAGGCCTACCACGCGGGCGCTTGCGGGTCAGCGCTGCGCTGGGCCATGCCCGGTTGACCGTAGTGCCGCTGCTGGCGGCCTTCAGCGCACGCTACCCGCAAGTGCTGGTTGACCTGACCCTCAGTGACGAGGTGGCCGACATTCTCGGCGGCCAGGCCGACGTGGCGCTGCGCTTCGGTCACCTGCCGGACAGCTCGTTGAGCGCCCGCGCCATTGGCGAGACCGGCCAGGTAGTGGTGGCCTCACCCGAATACCTGCAACGCCACGGTACCCCGCTTGAACCTGAAGACCTGGCCCGGCACAACTGCCTGCGCTTCAACTTCCGCCGCGCGATGCCCGACTGGCCGTTTCACCGCGACGGGCATACGTTCTCACTGAAGGTTAAAGGGAATATCGAATGCAGCAGTGGCGAGGCGCTGGCGCAGCTGGCCAGGCTGGGCGCCGGCGTGACGCGTATCGGCACCTTTACCGTGGCCGATGACCTGGCCAACGGGCAACTGGTGCCGTTGCTGGAAGCTTACAACCCTGATGATCGGGAACCGATTCATGCGGTGTTCGTCGGCGGCCCGGCGATGCCGGCGCGGGTGCGGGTGTTTGTGGATTTTCTGGTGGAGCAGCTATCTGGCGGCCTGTAGGGCCGGCCTCATGTCGCGACAGGGCCGCCAATGCGGCCCCAGGTCAATCTCATCACGCTTGCATGCCGGCCAGGATAAAGCCCATGAACCGCCGCACATCCGCCCGGTGTGCCGCCATGTCCAGCGGCTCGCGGCTGCAAAGGCGCAGCAACTGAAGGTGCCCGTAGTCGTTGATCAGGAACGCCGCATAGCCCACGTCCAGCCCAGCCGCCAGCCTGCCGCTGTCGCACAAGTCCTGTAGCAGGCACTTCAACTCATTGACCAACGCGTCGTTGACCCGCCTGTAGGCATCCGGCACGCCCTGCTGCTCAGCCCCCAGCAACGGCAGCAACGGCGGCAAGATCTCGCGCCAGAGCGGTGCAGGCAGCACCTCGAATGCGTAATCGGTCAAGTGCGCTTCGTAACAGCACAGGGCCTCCAGCGCATCGTCGAATTCCGGCAGGCGCCGCCGGGCTTCGGTCACCGCCCGGTGGTCGGCCTCGCGGAGCTTCTCCAGCAAAATCTCCTGCTTGCTGCCGAAGTAGGCAAACACCGTGGGCACCGACACTGCGGCCAGGCGCGCGATCTGCTCCATGGTGGTGGTCTGGTAACCCTGCGTTTCAAAAAGGCCTAGCGCCGTTCGGCTGATGGTTTCACGACGCATCGCCTTCTGCTGCTCGCGCAATCCGCTCACGTTCACACCTTTTTCGATCCGTACACGTCGGCGCCCAGCATAACGCAAAGCTGAGCCGCAAAAATATTTTATTGACTAAAAGTTTTAATCAACTCAAAACTAATACTCTATTCTGACCCCGGGAGTTGCCATGTCCACCGCCGCAGACCTCATTATCCACAATGCCCGCATCTACACGGTCGACCCGCACAGGCCCTGGGCTGAGGCGGTGGCCATCTGCGGCGAACGCATCGTTTGCGTGGGCGACCGCGGCAGCGTCATGGCGTACGCCGGCCCTGCCACGCGGCTGCTGGATGCCGGCGGCAAACTGGTGCTGCCGGGCTTCGTCGAGTCTCACTGGCACTTTTCCTCTACCGCCTTTGCTTTTCAGGCGCTGGTCAACCATACAGACCCGCAACAGGTGCTGGCCCTGCTCAAGGCCTACGTCGAGGCCAACCCCTCTGAAAAAGCCATTACCGGCATGGGCTGGATCCAGCCGCTGATGCCTGGGCACATGTTGCGCCGCGAAGTACTGGATGCCATCTGTCCGGACAAGCCCGTGTGCCTGCTGTCCACCGACTATCACACCATGTGGGTCAACAGCTTCGCCCTGAACGCTGCCGGCATCGACCGCAACACCCCGGCGGTAGAAGAAGGCGCCAGCTGGTTCGAAAAGGACCCGATCACCGGCGAGCCCACAGGCGTGATCATTGACTGCGCCGCCTATTCGCTACTGATGCAACGCCTGAGCGAAGCCGGCTACCTGCCGACAGGCATCGACCTGTACCTGCGCTCGATCCCCTTCTGGCAAGAGAAACTGGTGGCGGCCGGGATTACCACAGTATTCGATGCCGGTTTCCTCGACCCCGCCGGCGACCAGTCGCTGCTGTATGAAACCCTGCAGCAACTGGAGCGTGAAGAGCGCCTGAAACTGCGGGTGGTCGGCAGCTACATCAACATGGGCACCGAAGACGACCCGGTCACTCGGCTGCAAGCCCTGCGCGAACGCTACGACTCGCCGCTGGTCAAGGCGCAGACCCTCAAGCTGATGCTGGACGGGACCGAGCTGAACCACACCGCATTCCTGCTCGAGCCCTATTGCGACAAGCCACATAGCTGCGGTTCGACGACGATGCCCGAGGAAGTGTTCGAGGGCCATGTGCGCAAGGCCGACGCCCTCGGTATCGACGTGATGGTGCATGCAGTGGGCGATGCCGCCGTGCGCATGGCGCTGGACGTGTTCGAGCGCACGTTCTCCAGCAACCCGCCCCGCGACCGTCGCCACGTCATCACTCACGCCTTCCTCACCCACCCCGACGACATCCCGCGCTTTCGCCGCATCGGCGTCATGGCCAACACCCAGTTGCAGTGGGGCGTGGTCGACGCCTACGCCGAGGCCATCCAGCAGGCCTATGGCTACCCACGCTGGGCGTCGATGTACAAATTCCGCAGCTTCATCGACCAGGGTGTGACCGTGTCCATCGGCATGGACGGCCTGGTCTGCCAATGCCGATGCCAGCACAAGCCGGTGGAACACATCGAATCGGGCCACACCCGCCAGCTCAGTGGCGAACCCGACGCCCCTGTAATGCCCGATGCCGACGAGCGCCTGAGTATCCCGCAACTGATCGCCGCCTATACGCTCAACGGTGCCTACCAACTGGGCCTGGAACGGGAAATCGGCTCGATCACCGTTGGCAAGCGTGCCGACATCATCGTGCTGGAGCAGGACCTGTTCGAACTGGACCGCTACCAGATCGGCAATACCGAAGTAGCGCTGACCGTGATGAACGGCCGTATCACCCACGATGCAGGTACCCTGCCCCGCGCCTGACCCCGGACCCGACCATGCACAACAATAACAACACCCTGCTTCTGCGTGCTGCGCTGATCTACATCGCCGCCACGGCACTGATCATCATTGGCGTACAACCCATCTTCATCGGCCTGCTGGCCGAGCGGCTGCATCTGGACCTGAGCCAACAGGGCTGGGTACTTTCCAGTGAAATGAGCGGAACACTGCTCGGTTGCCTGCTGCTGTCGATACCCAGGCGTCACCCGGGTGGCCGTGGGCTGTACCTGGCGGCAGCCTTTGCAGCGCTGATGTTGAACGTCCTCAGCGCTGCGCTGGACACTTTGACGACGTTGATTCTGTGCCGTTTTGCCTGTGGTATCGCTGCGGGTCTGCTGTATGCCGGGTCGATCAGCGGGCTCGGCCGGCTGCCGGGCCAGGATCGCTCGTACGGCCTGTCGCTGCTGATTCAAACCGCTGTCTTTGCCCTGTACGCGACATGCATGCCACAACTGGCAGAGCAGTTCGGTCACCGCACGGCGATTGCATCACTGGGTTTCTGGTTCGTGCTGATCGCTGTGGCTGCGTTGTTCATTCCGGTACGGCTGCAGCATGCAACACCCGTGCGCCTGGCGCAGCCAGGCGGCGGCTCGGCGATTATCGGGCACTACGCCCTGCTGGGGATGCTGTGCCTGCAACTGGCCATCTATTCGTTGTGGGGGTTTGTCGAACAGTTGGCGCGCGAACGTGGTATCGACGCAGTGGATGTGGGCTGGGCGTTCGGGCTGGGAATACTGGGTGGCTTGCCTGGCGGCGCCCTGCCCAGCCTGCTGGGCGCACGGGTGAGCCGTGGCCCGATGATCGGCCTGGGCTCGCTGGTAGTACTGGTGTCAATCACCCTGCTGGCGCGCTATACGCATGATGCCGATCAGCTGTGCATGGCTCTGTTTCTGATGAACTTCGGCTGGGTGCTGGCGCTAACCTACTACATGGGGGCAATTGCCACCAATGACCCACGCGGCACGTTGACGCCCTGGGTCAGTGCGCTGCAACTGGGGGCCGCGGCGGCAGCGCCGGCGTTAGTGGCCTTGCAGCAACAGAGTGCCGGGCGGGAAATGATCTTTGCCAGTGCAGGGGCGGCGGTGGTGTTGGGGTATGTGCTGAAGTGCGTGGCCGGCGTGGTTCATCGGCGGGCAGTTCGCGAACATGGTCGAAGGAGCGCATGAGCCGGTAGTTGTGCGCAACGACTACATCTTGACCTTTAGCTATTCATGCCGGCTCGGCGTCACCTTCAGGTCGCACTATCGCAGCAGGTGCAGCCCCAGCGTAAAGACCGCCACGGCCAAGGCGACCAACGACACGGCATGACGTTCCAGATACGCTGGCCAACCGGGCGCTGACTGCGACGCACATCCACATTGGTGCTTGGCCAGGCCGGTCAACCGTGCCTCCACACTGTCCATGCGGTCTGCCTGGGCGCTGGTTGCCAGTACGAGCTTCTTCAGCGCCGTGGTCACCGTGATGGACAGCCCCTCCCGAGCCTGGTTGCTGGCGGCCAGTTGCTGCTGGTACTGCTCAAGGCTCTTGTGGATCGCCCCTTCCTTCTGCACACGGGCCAGGGTGCTTGCCACCAGCTTTTTGTTCAGCGCCTCGATACTGGCCTGCAGTGCTTCGTGTTCGGTGGCCCGCAGGGTCGAAGCGTCCGCCTCAAGGTGGGGCTCGTGCATCCTGTTCCCATTCGCCTCGGCAGGCGGAGTCAGGGTGCCGTGTTCATGTAGCTGGTTCATCAATCACTATCCGGATACTGCGGTAAGGGGCGAGAAGCTATCAAAATGACATCATCGAATCCACTGATGAGTCGTGCAATTGACGGCTTTCGTCAGAGCGTGCGCGTACACTTGCCTTCAAGCCACTCGCAGGAGCCGCTTCATGCCCTACCCCATTGAAGAAAAACTGGTCATCGGCGTTGCCTCGAGTGCGCTGTTCGACCTCTCCGTCTCCGATGACATCTACCAGACACAAGGTGTCGAGGCGTACCGCCAACACCAGGAACAGAACCTGGACGAGCCGTTTCCCAGGGGGGTGGCGCTGCCGTTCATTCGTCGCTTCCTGAGCATCAACAAGGCGTTCCCCGACCAGTTGCCGGTGGAAGTGGTGCTGCTTTCGCGCAACTCGCCGGAAACCGGCCTGCGGGTATTCCGCTCCATCAGCCACTATCAGTTGGACATCACCCGTGCGGCATTCATGTCAGGCCGCTCGCCCTACGAGTACATCCCCGCGTTCAATGCTTCGCTGTTCCTCAGTGCCAACGAGGAAGATGTGCAAAAGGCCATCGACGCCAACTACCCTGCCGGGCGTGTGCTGCCTACGCGCATCTACGATGATGAAATCGACACCGAGCTGCGGGTGGCCTTCGACTTCGATGGCGTGATTGCCGACGACGAGGCAGAGAGTGTGTACAAGCGCAACGACAACCTGGACGACTTTCAGGAACACGAGCGCGTGCACAAGGGCACCCCGCATTCGCCCGGGCCACTGGCAGACCTTTACCGCAAGCTTTCGCGGATACGCATGCTGGAGGACCGCAAGCTGGCCGAGGACCCGACGTACCAGCGGATTCTGCGCATTGCGATCGTCACGGCGCGCAACGCGCCTTCGCATGAGCGGGTAGTGACGACCTTGAAGGATTGGGGCGTATCGCCGGATGAGTGCTTTTTTCTAGGCGGTATGGATAAACCCAGGGTGTTGTCGATCTTGAAGCCGCACGTATTTTTCGACGACCAGCGCACGCACTTGCAATCGCCAGCGGGAAACCTGCCGATGGTGCATGTACCGTTCGGGGTGGCGAACAGGGTGCGCTCGCCTCAAGCACCAGACCTGCAGCAGGATCAACTGTCAATTTGCGAATTGTCACGCGAGCCATAAACCGCCAGAGCGACGCCCTTGACCCACGCACGCTCGCCGCCGCATGCTCGAGCGCTTCCACCCACGCTCAAGGAACGATTGCATGAAGCTGGAAACGCTTGCCATCCATGCGGGCTTCAGCCCCGACCCGACCACCAAGGCGGTGGCCGTACCGATCTACCAGACCACCTCCTTCGCCTTCGATGACACCCAGCACGGCGCCGACCTGTTTGACCTGAAGGTTGCCGGCAATATCTACTCGCGCATCATGAACCCCACCAACGACGTGCTCGAGCAGCGCATGGCCGCCCTGGAAGGCGGGGTTGGTGCGCTGGCCGTAGCCTCGGGCATGGCGGCTATCACCTACGCCATCCAGACCGTCGCCGAAGCCGGCGACAATATCGTCTCGGTGGCCAAGCTATACGGTGGCACCTACAACCTGCTGGCGCACACCCTGCCACGCATGGGTATCCACACCCGCTTCGCGGCCCATGACGATATCGCCGCCCTCGAAGCGCTGATCGACGCGCGTACCAAAGCGGTATTCTGCGAGTCCATCGGCAATCCCGCCGGCAATATCGTTGATATCGCTGCGCTGGCCGAGGCCGCCCACCGCCACGGGGTGCCGCTGATCGTCGACAACACCGTGGCCACCCCGGTGCTGTGCCGGCCGTTCGAGCACGGCGCCGACATCGTCGTGCACTCACTGACCAAGTACATCGGCGGTCACGGCACCAGCATCGGCGGTATCGTCATCGACTCCGGCAAATTCCCTTGGGCCGAAAACAAGGAACGCTTCGCCCTGCTCAACACCCCCGACCCGTCCTACCACGGCGTCACCTACACCGAAGCCTTCGGCCCTGCCGCCTTCATCGGCCGCTGCCGTGTGGTGCCCTTGCGCAACACCGGCGCCGCGCTGTCGCCGTTCAACGCCTTCCTGATCCTGCAAGGCCTGGAAACCCTGGCCCTGCGCATGGAGCGCCATACCGAGAACGCGCTAAAGGTTGCCCATTACCTGCAAGCCCACGAGCAGGTGGCCTGGGTGAAGTTCGCCGGGCTGCCCGACCACCCCGAACATGCACTGGCCCAGCGCTACACCGGCGGCAAGCCGGCGTCGATCCTGTCGTTCGGTATCAAGGGTGGCCAGGCGGCTGGCGCGCGCTTCATCGACGCGTTGCAGTTGGTGGTACGCCTGGTGAATATCGGCGACGCCAAGTCACTGGCCTGCCACCCCGCTTCCACTACCCATCGTCAGCTCAACGACGAGGAACTGGAGAAGGCCGGCGTGCCACGGGACATGGTGCGCCTGTCAATCGGCATCGAACACAGTGACGACATCATCGCCGACCTGGCCCAGGCCTTGGAGGCCAGCCGCGGCTGATTCACCCGCGCCCGACCCAATGTCGAAGGCGGGCGCACCTTCATCAAGCCTGGATGCACCCGCAATGACCCTGTTTTACCTGAAACTCACCATCACCCCCCTGCTGATGTGGGCCATCTCCCTCGCCTCCCGGCGCTGGGGCGGCCTGCTAGGCGGATTGCTGTCCGGCCTGCCGATCACCTCGGCGCTGGTGATGACCTTCCTGTGCCTGGAACAGGGCACGGCCTTCGCCCTGGGCGCATTGCCCGGCGCACTGGGCGGCCTGGCGGCGGTGCAGGCCACCTACACCATCTACCTGCTGACCACGCGCACACTCGGCATCGCCGTGGCCGTACTGCTGGCGTTGCTGTTCTATGGCCTGGCCGCCTATGCCTTTACCCACTGGGGCAGCCTGTACCTGTCGATTGCAGTGGCGTTGGTGCTGATCGGCGTGCTGATCCGCGCCAGCGGCCGCGAGCCCAAGCCTGATACCTTGGCCCGCCCCCGGCACCGGCACTGGGAAATCCCGTTGCGCATGGTATCTGCCACTTCCCTGCTGATGATCACAACGAGCCTGGCCAGCTGGCTGGGCCCGGCCACCAGCGGGATGCTGGCGCCGATTCCGGTGATTGCCTGGCCACTGGTGGTGTTCGCCCATGTGCAGGGCGGGCGAGCCGGAATGGCGGCGATGGTGCGGGGCAATGCGATCGGCGCGGTGGGGGTGATTGCGTTCTATCTGGTCTTGGCGGGGCTGCTGGAAACGTGGGGCGTTGGCGTGACCATCGGGCTGGCCATGCTGTGCGCTGTGGTGCTGACCATTGGACTGGCCGCCGTGTTGCGACGGCGTTGATAGACCATTGGGCTGCTGCGCAGCCCATCGCAGGCACGCCAGCGCCTGCAGGGACCGGGCGGACTGCTCGCACCCGCGGCCTTAGTCGAACGCCCCGTTCAACACCTCATAGATGATCCCGGTCGCCACGGCGACCAGTATCAGGTCTGCGCCTGCCTGCATCCATTCATACCCGTCATAGTGAGGCAACTGCCCCAACAGACGGCCATCCAGCTTCTTGGCGATACCGGGCGGCAGAGGCTTGCCGCGGGCCAGGTTCTTCTGAATGCCGGGAGGCAATGCCGGGCCCGGACTCCAGTAGTTGCGGTGGCCACCGAGGATGCCCAGTACATCGCCACGGTCGATGGACGGGCCGCCGTGCCAGTTATTGCCGCCGGCGCTCTGCTTATGGCCGCCCGGATTGCCCTGGCCCTGGGCATGCTGAGCCTGGCCCTTGCCGTGCCCCTGACCTTGGCCCTGGCCTTTGCCGTTACCCGGGTCGGCGAGCGCCGGGCCAGAGGCCAAGGCCACCGCCAATGAGGTGACAACGGCTGTCATGATTGTTGATCTGGCCATGTGAGCATCCTTTGCGCGAGAGGTTGCCTCACACTATAGACGGTGCGCACGCCTGCTTCACTTGCAACAGCCTCAGCAGAGAGGCTGACAAGGCAGGCACGCTTCGGCCACAATCGGTCGCCTGGTCCACGCTGGGAAGCACTGCATGCTCACTACCCTCGCCATCGGCAACTACCGCTCGATCAACCACCTGGTGCTGCCGCTGGGCCAACTCAACCTGGTGACCGGCGCCAATGGCAGCGGCAAATCCAACCTGTACAAGGCACTGCGCCTGCTGGCCGAAACCGCACAGGGCGGTGTGGTCGAAGCCCTCGCCCGTGAAGGCGGGCTGGATTCGACCTGGTGGGCCGGCCCGGAAACCAGCGCACGAATGCGGCGCGGCGAAGTGCCCATCCAAGGCCAGCATCCGAGCGAAGCCAGGCGCCTGCGCTTGGGCTTTGCCACCGAGGACTTCGGGTTTGCCATCACCCTCGGCCTGCCAATTCCCCTGCCGTATCCGACCGCGTTCATGCTCGACCCCGAAATAAAGTGTGAAGCCATCTGGGGCGCTGGCGCCTATCGGCCCTCGTCCTTGCTGGTCGAGCGCAAGAACGCCCTGGTGCGGGCCCGCGAGGGCAACCGCTGGGCGGTGCTCGATCAGCATGCTGACAGCGGCGAGAGCTTCTTCAACATCGTCGGCCGGCCCCGCCAGGCACCGGAAATCGGTGACCTGCGCGCATTCATCAATAGCTGGCGGTTTTATGATCACTTCCGGATTGACCGTGACGCGCCTTGCCGTCAACCCCAACTGGGCACTCGCTCGCCGGTGCTGCATCACGACGGGCGCAACCTTGCCTCGGCGTTGCAGACCATTATCGAAATTGGCGACGTGGAGGATCTGGTGGAAGCGCTGGATGACGCGTTTCCCGGCAGCCGTCTGGAGATCAATGCGCCACCTGGCGGGCTGTTCAGTGTAAGGCTGCACCAGCACGGGCTTTTGCGCCCGCTCGAGGGTGCTGAATTGTCGGACGGCACCCTGCGCTATCTTCTGCTGATGGCCGCCCTGCTCACACCACGGCCGCCATCGCTGATGGTCTTGAACGAACCGGAAACCAGTCTGCACGCGGACCTGCTCCCGGCCTTGGCGCGGCTGATCATTCGTGCATCACGCCGTAGCCAGGTTTGGGTGGTATCGCACAGTGCGCCATTAATCAACGCGCTGGCAGCCTGTGACGGGTGCAATGTGCTAGAGCTGGAAAAAATACAAGGGCAAACCCAGCTGCGGGGGGTTGGGTTGCTGGATGAGCCGCTGTGGCGCTGGGCTGACTGAATTCAAGTGACGGTACGAACCCGGCATGACTAACCTGCCCCGGTAATCTCGTCCATGAACTGAGTAAGAAAGGTTTCAAGCCGGGTATGACGCTCGGCAGCGAGGCGAGCCCCTTCTTGGGTTTTAAAGCCCGAGGCGAGCTTGAGCAGTTTGGTCTGGAAGTGCTCGATGGCATACGCCCCGTCCTGGTACGCCCTCTGCTGCGCGGCAGGATTCTCGAAGTCATAGAGCGCCGACCCCATTCGCCCGGAGACGTAAAAACACCGGGCAATACCCACCGCGCCTATGGCGTCAAGCCGGTCACTGTCCTGAAGGATGCAGGCCTCACCTGTCAGCGGTTCGAACCCCGCCGAGTAACTGTGGGTTTTGATCGCATGCACTACCTGCTCAACACGCACACTCGGCCAGCCCATCTCTGCAAGGGCTGATGCAGCCTTGTTCGCCGACAACGTCGAGGCCTGCCCACGTAACGGCGAATGCTTTTCCACTGCCACACAGTCGTGCAGCACCGTCGCCGCAAGCAAGATTTCAAGGTCGCCACCCTCTACCCGCTGGATCCGCTGCGCATTGACCCACACGCGATGAATATGGGCCAAGTCGTGGGAGCCATCACTCTGGTCGGACGGCAGATACTTCAGCAAGTCAGTGGCAAGAGACTGATAAGGGGCAAACGCTTCGCGGGTCATCTTCGGTAGGTTCCATTTCCGGTGAATGCACGGGTTCACGGGCGCCGTCCGGACGCTGCCCTGGGCAAGTACCGAGAGCATGCATGTCAATTTCAAAGCCTGTACAGCACTGGCAGGAGCAGCCTTGTGCTGCGATGAGGATGTTACTGCCAAAGTAGATCCTCAGCCCTATCAGCACCTTGCTACTAAGTATTTCCGTCAACAACACGTTTGTTACTGGGAGCACTTGTATTCGATCAGCAAGGAGTCAATGGATGTCCGCTCGCTTTTCCTCCCCCGCCACCCGTATTCGCCAAACCGCACTAGCGGTCAGCTTCGCGGGCTCGCTGCTGGGCACTGCACATGCCTGGGCCGAGCCTGTGGGTTACAGTATCCCGGCAGGGTCATTGGCTCACGCACTCGACCAGTTTGCCGACGCCAGCGGGGCAGTCATCAGTTTCAGCCATGAAGAAGTCGCAGGCTTGCACAGCAAAGGGCTGCACGGCAATTACGCGCTGCATCAGGCGTTGGCAGAACTGCTGCAAGGCAGTGGCTTGCAGGTGCAGGCAGCGGGCGAAAAACGCTTCATGCTGATTAGCGCTGAACAGGATGGCGCCATGGAGCTTGCGGCAACCACCGTCTCCAGCATGGCCCTGGGTGCCACCACCGAAGGCACCGGCAGCTACACCACCGGCTCGGTCAATACCGCAACCGGGCTGCGGCTGTCGGCACGCGAGACACCCCAATCGGTCAGCGTGGTCACCCGCCAGCAGATTGAAGACCAGAACCTGAACGATGTCGCCCAGGTGCTTGAACAGACACCGGGCGTGGTCGTTGACAGCATGGGGCCCGCCGGCAGCGACGCCAACCATATCTACGTGCGCGGCTTCGAGGTCGGCAGCATCCAGGTGGACGGCATCAACCGCCCCGATACCTTTGGCTTCAGGGATGACCTCTCCGACATGGTGTCCTACGACCGGGTAGAGGTAGTGCGCGGTGCCACGGGCCTGATGTCAGGCACTGGCGACCCGGGCGCCACCGTCAACCTGATCCGCAAGAAGCCGACCCTGGAAACACAACGCAAGCTGACCTTGAAAGCGGGCTCGTGGGACAACTACCGCACCGAACTGGACGTTTCTGGCAAGTTGACGCAAAGCGGCAATGTCCGCGGGCGCTTTGTCGCCTCCAATACCGACAGCCAGAGCTACGTCGACCGCCAATCGCTGGAACGGCAGGTGGCCTATGGGGTACTGGAGTGGGACATCACCGACAGCACGATGCTGACAGCAGGTGCGGAATATCAGGAGATGGACAACGACGGGGCAGGCAACCACGGCTTCCCGATGTTCAATTCAGATGGCAGTCACTTCAGCCCCTCCCGCACGTTCAATTCAGCTTCGGACTGGAGCTATCACAAGCGTCGCACCAAGACGGTATTCACTACGCTGGAGCATCAACTGGACAACGGCTGGCAGTTGAAACTGAATGCCGAACACAGCCGTCGCAGCTATGACGACACCTTTGCCACCGCTGCCAGCGGCACCGTCAAGCCCGATGGCAGTGGCATCAGCACCTGGACGGGGCGTTGGGCCGGCGAGCCCCGGCAGACCTCGTTCGACCTGTCGGCGTCGGGCCCGTTCGAGCTGTTTTCACGCGAGCACCAGGCTTACCTCGGGGCCAGTCACTACCGCGCCTACTACCGCAACGACGGTTACCCACTGTGGACGATCCAGACCATCGACAACATTTACACCTGGGACGGTTCGCTGGCGATACCGGACGCCATCCATGCCAAATCCTCGGAAGACGCACTGGATGAAACCCAGGACGGCCTGGTAGCTTCGGTACGCTGGAGCCTGGCGGATGACCTGTCGCTGATTACCGGGGCGCGGCTGATCGACTGGAAACGCGACGAAACCTCTACCACCCTGTCGTCCGGCGCTACAAGCCGCACTTCGCGTAGCGAAACCGGGGTCGTCACGCCCTACCTTGGCCTGGTGTATGACCTCAACGAGAACTGGTCGGCCTATGCCAGTTACACCACCATTTTCAAACCGCAGAGCAACAAGGATATCAACGGGACCTACCTGGACCCGTTGGAAGGCGTTAACTACGAGCTCGGTCTGAAGAGTGAGTTCTGGGACCAGCGCCTGACCACGGCTTTCAGCGTATTCGAGGTACACCAGGACAACCTGGCGGTAGCCGACGGAAGCAACCTGGCGCCAGACGGCAACCAGGCCTACCGTGCCGAATCGGGTACCAAGACACGTGGTTTCGAGATGGAAATGGCGGGCGAGATTTTGCCTGATTGGCAGGTCTCGGCCAGCTACACCTATGCGGTAAGCAAGGATTCGGATGGCGACCGCCTGAACACTGAAATACCGCGAGACACCTTGAAACTGTTCACCAGCTACCGCCTGGCGACCCTGCCACAGTTGAAGGTGGGGGGTGGTGTGCGCTGGCAGGGTACCGAATATTACAAGAGCGCCGGGCCCAACAACGAAACGTTCACCCAGGACCCCTACAGCGTGGTCGACCTGATGGCTCAATATGCCTTCACGCCGCAGACCAGCGTTTCACTGAACCTCAACAACGTGTTTGACAAAACCTACTACACGGCGATTGGCGCGCGCGGCTGGTATGGCAGCCCACGCAGAGCCACGGCCACGTTGGTGTACGCGTTCTGACCCGCCAAGGCGACGCCTGATGGCCCCTGAGTTCGCAGATCAGAACACCGACCATCCGATCCGCGAACTGAGCAGCTCAAGCGCCGCCATCCCGGCCAGGGAGTTGCCCGCCGCATTCAGCTCTGGCGACCACACGCATACGGTAAATTGACCCGGCACGATCGCCACGATCCCGCCACCCACACCACTCTTGCCAGGCAAACCCACCCTGAAGGCGAAATTCCCCGCCTCGTCATATAGCCCGCTGGTGGCCATGATCGAGTTCACTTGTTGGGTCTGGCGCCGTGTCAGGATCTGCTCACCGCTGTGCTTGCAGAACCCATCATTGGCCAGGAAGCAGAATGCCCGCGCCAGGTCCAGGCAGTTCATTTGCAGTGCGCAGTAACTGAAGTAACTGCGCAGCACCGTCTCGACCTCGTTATGGAAGTTGCCAAATGACTGCATCAGGTACGCCATGGCAGCGTTGCGCGCGCGAAACTGATATTCCGAATCAGCGACCCGGGTATTGATCGAGATGTGAGGGTTGCCTGAAAGCCGTCGGACAAAATCGCGCATCGACAACGTGGGGGCCGCGAAGCGCGACTGATTGATATCGCAGATCACCAATGCCCCGGCATTGATGAACGGGTTACGCGGCCGCCCGCGCTCGAACTCCAGCTGCACCAACGAGTTGAACGGCTGCCCCGAAGGCTCATGCCCCAGCCGCTCCCAAATGGCTTCCCCCGAATGGCCAATGGCCTGAACCAGGCTGAACACCTTGGAAATGCTCTGCACCGAGAATGGCACCTGCGCATCACCTGCGCAGTGGTAACTGCCATCGTTGCCATAGACAGCGATACCCAGTTGGTTCGCCGGCACGTCCGCCAGCGCGGGAATGTAGTCAGCGACTTTGCCCTTGCCGATCAAGGGACGTACTTCTTCGAGAATCTCGTTCAACAGCGTTTGCATGGAAGGCCCTGTATCAATCCCCATACGACGGCGAGGGGCACTCTCCTTGACGAAGACCGAGCGGGAGAGATCACACATTCAGAAACAAATCACCGTAAGCGTCGTCATCGCCAGGAAGATCGCCGCGCGTTACGGCCGTGAAGGCAGCTGTAAAAAGCTGCGAGGGCCGGCCACGCGCCGCACCGATGTTGTGGGAATTTCCCCAACGATCCGGCCATCACGCGGCTGGCTGGGTCGATGCTGTTGGAACAGAACGACGAGTGATGCCTGCTCAGACGCTACATGTAGTTGGAGGCTTACGAGGCGGTCAGCGATAATCCACAAGCCTCACATGCCTGTGGAAAGTGAAGAAAAAAACGGCATAATCGCGAATTCTGAAGATTTTGTGAGCCAACTTAAAAAAAGCACAGCGCTCACGCCCAAACTGAAGGAAAGATACATGCGGGCAGCGGGATATTCGCTACTACTCGATAGGCTGCAGATCTCTGCGGTTGCACTCAAGCGCCCTGCAATCGTACAACCGGTCACCCGGATTGAGAAAATCGGGAACACGCTCGCGGTGCCCCATCGAATGGCCCCCTCAGCGGACGATCTGCTTGGAAATGTGCTGTTTGCGCTCAAGCATGAAGGTATCAACCTTTCGATTCTCGCCCAAGCTCTGCCACAAATACCTGCTGAACGTTTTTCACAAGCGCTGGAAGCATTGCCCAATGGCGCCTATATCCGTAAGGCCTGCTATCTCCGGGAAGCCTTCACCGGTGAAGACATTGGGCAGCCTTCACCTGTACGCGGCGCCTTCGTGCAGCTATTCGACCCAGAACAGTACATTACTCGACCAGGTGAGCGGAATTCGAAGTGGCGGGTGGAATTCAACGGACTCGGAGATCTGACTTACTGCGCGACCGTAGAGCGCACTGCGCAAGTTACAGAGCTTCTTGAGCATGACATTCTCGGCAAGGCGAAGAACTTCATCGCTTCACTTCCACCGCTGATGATGGACCGGGCTATCAATTGGGCGTATCTGCACGAGACCCAGGACTCGTTTGCAATAGAGAAAGAAGCCCCCACCGAAGATAAATCCCGCCGCTTCATCAAACTCCTGCGCCAGGCCCATGAGCGCCACCCACTGACTGAGGATTATCTGGTTACTTTACAGAATGCCACTGTGGCAAACCCTCTGGATCTTGCGGCGGCATTTCGACACGAGCAGAACCACCTTAGCAATGGCATGCATGGAGCAGCCGGGGTGACCTATGTCCCCCCTCCCCCAGGCCTGTGCCGCGAGTTGATGGAAAGCCTGATGCGCTTCGCCAATGAAGGCCCTACCCAAATCGATCCGCTTGTGGCGGCAAGCATCATTTCATTCGGGTTCGTGTTCCTCCACCCGTTCATGGATGGGAACGGGCGCTTGTCGCGCTTTTTGATCCACCAAGCTCTTTGCCAGTCCGGGGCGCTTGAAAACGGCCTGTTGCTTCCTGTTTCGGTTGCCATGAAACGCGAAGAACGCCTGTATCTGGAGACACTTCAGGGATATTCCGGGCCCGTGCGAGAATACTGGCAAGTGCAATGGATCGATCACGAGCAGTTTACATTTGAGTTCATCGGAGCTGACGCGATCTACCGATTCTGGGATGCCACGCAGTGCGTTGTATTCACCTGCCTGATGGCAAAGCGGGCGCTGGAGGTCGAGCTGCGCGATGAGACGGCCTTTCTGGAAAACTATGACGCCGTCTACAGGGCCGTTGATGAGCGATTCGATGTTCGCGGCAGCGACCTCGCAAACCTGGTCATGATGTGCCTGAGCAATGGCGGGAGCGTGTCAAACAATCGGCGTAAGCAGTACCTGTACAGGGTCCCTGAGGCGGTGTTCGACTATATCGAGCTGACAGCGCAACAAGTGCTTGCCGCCCAGCGCTCAGCCGCTCAAGCGCATCAGGGAGCAGAGACACAGACGGATGCATAGTGTTGAGTGGGAGAGCGTCTATTCATGGAACGAAAAGCAAGCCGCGCAGCCCCGCGACTGGGTTATCCGTAGCGCTCACCCTGGCAGGGTAGAACGGATCGAAGCGTGGATTGGGGTTTCAAAAATCAATGAATACGGCGAGCGCACTGAGCAGCAAACAGAGGCTCGCGACAGCTGTGAGATGCACGCGCATCGGCAGATACCACCCAGGCATCGCTTGCGCCAGTTTGCGATCCTGCCAAAGATGGCCGACAAAACCAAAGGTCAACACCAGACACCCCAATGGCACAGGCAGCAACGTGCCAACCCAACCGGTCAGGGCCGGTATAACGCTCCACACCAGTCGCTCTTGACGCTGCTTCGCGGGCAAACCCTGCAACGTCATGGCAAACCCCCAGTGCAGGGCACCGACGAAGCTCAATATCACCGCGCCATAGCCAACCAGCATCATCGAGAAAAACGCTCGATATTCAGCCCAAAAAAGGATGAGCAGCGTCACACCAATAAACGGCAGCAGACCGCCGTAACCCAGGACAGCGAAGCGGCTTGGAGATAACGCAGTAGCATCGGTATTCATCTGGGCGCCCCTTCGCGACGGTTCAGGACCGGACGTCAACTGTGTCGTCCAATGAGGTTCAGGAATTCGTGCCGCGTCGAGGGGGCGTCGCGAAATGCACCTAACATCACGGATGAAATCATCACCGAGTTTTGCTTCTCCACACCGCGCATCATCATGCACATATGCTGGGCTTCGATCACGACCGCCACCCCTGCGGCATCCGTGACTTCCTGCACGGCATACGCAATTTGCCGCGTGAGGTTTTCCTGTATCTGTAAACGACGGGCGAACATATCCACCACGCGTGCAACCTTGGAAAGGCCTAACACACGCCCTGTTGGCAGGTACGCGACATGAGCCTTGCCAATGAACGGCAGCATATGGTGTTCGCACAATGAGTAGAGCTCAATGTCACGCACCACTAT
This sequence comes from Pseudomonas sp. BP6, assembly GCF_017875935.1. Lineage (NCBI taxonomy): Bacteria > Pseudomonadati > Pseudomonadota > Gammaproteobacteria > Pseudomonadales > Pseudomonadaceae > Pseudomonas > Pseudomonas sp. BP6. The sequence continues at coordinate 1,793,876 of NZ_JAGINI010000001.1, read as the reverse complement.
CATTTCATCGTTTTCGCTCTCGAACAGAGCACCGTTTACGACCTCGTGAAGATCCTGGGCATACCCATTGCACAAGTACTGCATCGCTTTTGCCGCACGCTGGGGTGTGTCCAGGAGCCCTTCGCGCTGCGGGTTTTCACCAATGCCGACGAGGATTTCATGAAAGTGCTCGGCTAACGAATGTGACATTTGGACTCCTCACCGCTACAACGGTGCCCGCCATCGGGATGTGGTAGCCAGGCCAAGTGTGGCCTCAATCGACAGAACAGCCTGTAAAGAACCGAAAACAGGGGACGTAGCGGACGCCAGGCCAGTGGCGCGACCCACAGGCCCACATCCGCAGCACGCCAACTCCACAAGGTGGCGTCCAAGCCTGTAACCCAGTGCCCGCTCGTGAACCTTCCATGCAGGCACGACCTCAGTTGCTCGACTGCCAAGCCCAACGCCCCTGCATCGAAATCATCAGCACTGATGTCAACCAGGATGAGCTTTCCCCCGGTCGATTGCCTGCGCAGGAAGGCGATCTCCCGAGCGCACAAGGGGCAGGCGCCGTCAAAGTACAGCGTAAAGGGCCACTGGCAATACATGTACAAAGCCTCATTCTTGTACAGGTTTTTTGTACAAGTTAGCTGAAACACGGAAATTCGCAATGGGCGTGACAGCTTTCGGCGACGGCAGCCAGGCGGACCGGCATTTTGATACAAACAATGCCTGCCGCGAGTACTGCTCGCCCGGGGGCTGCACATGCAGGCCTTACCACAAAGCCGGAATCGGATTTGCTAAGATCGCGGCATTCCGCTGGGTGAACTGCGTATTCACTCGAGCCCTTTGCAGCCTGCTGGAAGACCTGATGAACAAACTGATTCTGCCTTTCGCTATCTTCGTTAGCGTCATCATCACTGGGAAGATCGCCGAGCATTACGGCCTGGAGGGCAGCTGGAAAGTCGGCCTGCTGTGCCTCGTGGCAGCTATCGTCCAGATCGCGGTTACCCGCTTTCAGCGCCACCAGCGGCAGAAAGCCCAGCTTTAAAGGGCGCGAGGCATTGCTAACGTCAGTGGGTGATCACGTTATGGGGACTTTTCTTTCACCCAATTTTCACAGTGGCTTGGGCAGGATGAAGCTATCCCTACGTGATAGTACTTTGCCCGCCTCGGCGGGCTTTCTTTTGCCCGCCTGTTTCCTGTTTAGGTTTTTGAGGAACGGGAGCGGGTCGAAAAATCAGAAATAACCCCTTCCTTGTAGGCCATTTCCCAAAGATACTCCTCGCGCCTGATTTTCGTTGCACATGGAAATAGTCAGCCCTAGTCTCGGCCTGTCGCTACCCATTGGCGGCACGGTTTTGACAGACCGTGGTTCACTGAGAGCATGTGCAATGCCAGTTATGGCAGCTGTGCGTGGGGCACCTTCGTGTGCGCCGGGATTCTCAGTGCCCCCGGTCTGTCAACCCACAAACAGCTGCCACCCTTCCGTTTGACAGCGGTACTGCGGCAGCCCTGTAAGGCACTGAGAGGGTTTATGCTGAAAATAGTACCTGATCCACCGCACAACGTTCTTTCCCTGGAAGACACCCTGATTCAGGCTACGGACTACGCGTTATGCGCGGCGACCGTCGTGCATCAGGCAATGCTGCTGCAGCCCAAGTCACCCGCGTCGATTCTGATGATGACCTCGATGCATGAACTGGAGACCTTGAGAGCTTTGCTCGAGTCCGCAATAGCCCAAGTGCAGATGCCCAGTGAGCCTCGGACTATGCATTGACGTGTCGCTGATGTACTGCCTGGGCCGGCCTCTCTGCGGATACCCCCTCCCAGGCACTCCCTCAGCCTTGAAGACTGCCGTGCTCCTGTAGGAGCGGTTCACCCGCGAATAGGCCCGTACAGGCTGAAGCAATCTTGGGGAAACTGAACAATGTCCACAGAAGAAACCAAATTCACCGTCGGCAAAACCACCTTCTACCAAGGTGAAAACCAGACCCATCCGCTGTTCCGCATAGAAGCCGGCATCCCTTGTCAGAGTGCGCGGGAACAGGCATCAGAGCTGATGGGTTACGCTCGGGATATGACGTTGGACGGCCTGATGGAAGACAAGCCCCAGCTGATCTGGGCTTCGCACTATCTCTGCGCCTTGGCCAAGGCGCTGATGGATGATGCCGAGTTGGGCATGATGAAAGACTCGGACAACTCACGGTAAAAATTCGCACAATGTGGAAGCCGCCTTGCGTTGCGAAAGGGCCGCGAAGCGGCCCCGTAACCTATTGGGCAAGAGACTGGCCAATTATCAAATTGATTGTTGCATCGAATATTCCAGCGGATAACTAGCACTCCAATGAAAAAATACTTGAGCACCGCACCCCGCAGTTTTGGTCACCAAGTTGCATTCCTTGCCTCACCTCGTCGACAACTCAACAGCTCAGCTCGATAGAGAGTCATGCCGTGTTACGCATAGCCGACACCAGTAATCACAAATCTCGACAGCTATCCAATTCCGCATTATCTATGCTATTGTTTCTCAGTGCCACATCAAGGATTTCAATCTGGTAACGGTAACGGGCTGCAAGATACCCAAGCAATATCGAGCCTATTGAGATACCAAACAGAAATGCTCCAACCCAAAGTAACAGGGTATTGGCAAGGTTATCTAGCTTGAAACCTGCTGAGAGTGTCTGGGCGACCCAATCCAAACCACCAAATTCGCCGACAAACGAGTATGAGGTTGCTAGCAATCCAACAACAGCCGTTTTCTCACCAAAAAATCGCCCTGAACTGGCACTTATTCGATTTACCCTCCGTTCCAACCAAAACCGTGCATCCTTTAACTCGAACATTCCGTAAGCTTCCAATTTACTAGCCAATTTCTGCTCATGCCGGACGTCTTCACACAAACTATCGAGAGCAAGAATCTTCCACTTCACCAGTAGCATTAACGAGGCTATCATTGGAATTAGTAGAGCAGCCAAAGCTAGTACCGTAGTGAATATAAAAAGCACTGTAACTAATATAGTAGCGACTACAGTCGGGGGCTTAACATCATATAAAAGCACGAACAACACGTTTATCGAAAAGCAAAAAAACGAGCAGACCAGGGACCAATTTGCGATTGCTTGAGCCTTAGCCTCCAAATCGGTACGACCAACTTTTCGCGGCTCACAGCCATTTAACAATTCTAAAATTTTTATCGTATGCTCAATCGACACTGCCATTTTCCCTACATGACTTTCGAGATTGGCCTAGGCCAATGCCAATTCACCTGTCGATATCAAATCAGACACACAAGCCCTTCTGACTAGGTAATAAACTTGGCAAGCCCTAGCGAAAGTGCTCGCGAAAGCTCGCCCTGAAATCCAGTGGTTTTAAGTACAACTGGCTCGACAAGTCACCTCGCAAAATAAAAAGCTTTGGCTCGGTACTAAGCTGGAAAACCCTGTAGAGATAAAACTGCCCCCCTGCTTCTCCAGAGAACTCTAGCTCATTGTGACTTACAACAAACGAGGACGCGATCCCTCCATTGGTAGCCTTTACTTCGATATAGCGATGCAGAACATCACTTTCAAACGAAAGAATGTCGTAGCCAGCGCCATCACCCTGAGTGTCCGAGATCCATTCCAGCTTCTGGAAAAGCTCAGGATGACCTATCTCCGTCAGCCGATGCTGCTCATAACCAATCACCCAATCCTCCCCCAATCGCCCAAGTTTACGATTCGCTTCGTCCCGAGCGGCGTAGTCAAGCTTGCGCGGTAGGCGCTCTCGAGAACGAGAAGGTACACCGAGCTTTTGCCGCTCCTCCATAATCGGTGACTCAACTAGCACAGCCGAGTAGGATTTCTGTGTCGGTGTCTTTACCTCCTCCAGCACATCTATGATGTTGCTTACATCTGCGGAATATCGAAGCACATAATCTTGGACAGCCTTGCGCAATAACAGTTGGCTGTTGCCGCGCGGTTTGTAGCCCTGAATGAAAGGCAGGCCCATGCCCGCGAGAACGCCGCTGATGTTCTGATGTTTGAGCTCTACGGAGGCTTTGCTTCGCCCTCTCAACTGCTTTCGCAAGATTTCGTTGTGCCGGGACTTGTTGAAGGCCACGCTATCAGCTTCCAAGCGTAGCATTTCAAAATAGTCCAAGACGGTGGCGTGGACCTCATCTTCCGTCCAATCCTCCCCGATCCGTATAACCTCAAAACCCAAGCTCCGAAGCAACGGAACCACGGTGGTTTCACCGCCAGAGAAATCGCCCGCGCCAAGCACGCCTAGGTTAGGAAACTGCTTACCAAAGGCAACAGCCACGATCGCCTTGGAATCGCATGGTTCGCCAGTTCGAGGGTTGCGGACCATGTAATCTCTGGACTTACCGAAGCCGTATCGCTTGAGAAACGCCGCTCGTCCCAAATGCGAAAATTCGTCCATTGCAGCCTGTACAGCGGCGGGGCTTTTCAGAAGGGAAAGCTGAGTCACTAACTATGCGTCCTTGCGGCAATCTTCTCTGCAACTCTCAGCTTTTTCCTACGCGAAATCAAGCCAGCAAGGCATCGGAGCCCGCACGCCATGATGCGTCCCGACGCCAAAGTCGAAAAAGTCTATCTCTACCCCAAGCCCGTCGACTTCCGAAAATCCTTTGATGGCTTGGCGGCGCTGGTCGAGTTGGACATCAAGGTGGCGGTGTTCGACCCCGTGCTCTTCGTATTTCTCAACAGATCCCGCAACGGTGTGAAGATCTTGTACTGGGAGCGCAACGGCTTCTGTCTTTGGCTCAAGCGCCTGGAATCCGAGCGATTCAAAACATCACCTGACGCCACCGACGAAGCGATTGTCCTCACCGTCCAGGAACTGAACTGGTTACTCGACGGTTTTGACCTCTGGCGCAATCGCCCGCATCAGGTTTTGACGCCGCGATTCGTCGCCTGATTCGGTATAATCCGGGGCATGATTTCCATGCCCGAAGACCTTCCCGATGACCCCGTACTGCTCAAGCAGATGCTTGCGCAGTTATTGATGGAGCGCACGGTCGATAAGGGCCAGATCGTCGATCTCAAAGAGCAGGTCAAGCTACTGCGCGACCGTCTGTTCAGTCGCAAGTCCGAGCAGACCGTTGAAACCAACACGCCGCAACTCGCGTTGTTCAACGAGCCGGAAAGCCTGTCGATACCTCCGGTCGATGACGACGAAGAAGTGGTCGCGCCAACACTGCGTCGTGGCAAGCGCAAACCGCTGTCCGCTGACCTGCCGCGCATTGAAGTCATCCACGAACTGCCCGAACACGAGCAGGCCTGTGCCTGTGGTTGCTGCAAACACGTGATCGGTGAAGAAACCAGCGAACAGCTGGATATCGTGCCGATGCAGATCCGGGTGCTCAAACACATCCGTAAAATTTACGGTTGCCGTGGTTGTGAAGCCGCTCCGGTCACCGCTGACAAACCCGCACAGTTGATCGAGAAGAGCATGGCCAGCCCGAGCGTGCTGGCCATGCTGTTGGCCACCAAGTATGTCGATGGCTTGCCGCTGCACCGTTTTGAAACGGTGCTGAGCCGACACGGTATCGAGATTCCGCGTCAGACTTTGGCGCGCTGGGTGATTCAGTGCGGTGAGCACCTGCAACCACTGCTGAATCTGATGCGCGACCGGTTGCTGGAAAGCCCGGTCATCCATTGCGATGAAACCCGCGTCCAAGTTCTTAAAGAACCGGATCGAGACCCGACCAGCCAATCCTGGATGTGGGTGCAAGCCAGTGGGCCACCGGATCGGAAAGTCGTGCTGTTCGACTACACCTCCAGCCGTGCGCAGGAGGTGCCGTTGCGCTTGCTGGAAAGTTATCGCGGCTATGTGATGACGGACGATTACGCCGGCTACAACGCCCTGGCGTTGCAGCCGGGTGTCGAACGATTGGCGTGCATGGCGCATGCGCGTCGCAAGTTTGTTGAAGCTCAGAAAGTGCAGCCCAAGGGCAAAGCCGGACGCGCGGATATGGCGCTGTCATTGATCAATAAGCTATATGGCATCGAGCGTGAACTGAAGGACGCCAGTGATGAGCAGCGATTGACTGGCCGGCAGGAGAAGAGTCTGCCGATCCTGGGGCAGTTGAAAAGTTGGCTGGACAAAACGCAGCCACATGTGACGTCGCAAAGTGTGCTCGGCAAGGCGGTGAATTACCTGGCGAGCAATTGGAGTCGGCTGGAGCGTTATGTGGAGGCTGGGTCTTTGCCGATCGACAATAACCCGGCAGAGCGTGCAATAAAGCCATTTGTGATTGGCCGCAAAGCCTGGCTGTTCAGCGACACGCCCAAGGGTGCCGCCGCCAGTGCTCAGCTCTACAGTTTAGTCGAGACCGCCAAGATCAACGGCCAAGAGCCCTATACGTGGCTGCGCCACGTACTGGAGCGGCTGCCCCATGCGCAGTCGGTGGCAGATTATGAAGCGCTGTTGCCGTGGAACTGTTCACCGGAGATGCCACGGTAAACGATGGCCTCACCTTGCGGTAGGTGGGGTTCATGGATCGCTTACGATTATTTGAGAATATGGCGGGGGCTGTCTCAGCCTGACTTAGAGGGTAATGTTGGGGTGGGAAATGATGGCAAACGTGCGCCGGGCGTTGACTTCATTGACGATTTTGCTGTAGGGCACCACTGGGAATCTCGATCGTGCACGCGGGTATACACGCAGCTGGAAGCCTTTGGCCGATTTCAAAGGCCAACACAGAGAGCCGCGCATTCCACCAAAAAACGCTCATGAACGCCCAAGGCAAAATACCTTTCCGGCGGCCGGCAGGCCAAGGCCTTTCCCGCGCAAGCGCCTCCAGTGCCCGCGCTCAGCTGAACTCCTCCATGAGAAAACCGATGAATGCTTTCAACTTGAACGGCATGTGGGAGTTCTTGCGGTACACCAAGTGCATGGGCCGTGACGGGATCTGGTAGCCCGGCAGCAACGCCACCAACTGGCCCGTCGCCAGGTAACCGCTCACCACCACTTCCGGCAGCAGGGCGATGCCTTGCCCGCTCAACACTATGATGCAGACGCCTTGGGCATCGTTGACCTGCATCTTGGCAGGAACAGACACCTTGATGAACTCGGCATCGTCGCTCAAAAACTCCCAGGTGTTTTGCAAGGTATTCCACGCGGTCTTGTGCTCGTCGAAATAGGTCGCGATACAGTCGTGCAGGATCAACTCCTGCGGCGTCGACGGTGCGCCACGCCTGTCCACATAGCCCGGCGCGGCACACAGGATCAACTTGTAGGGCCGCAGCGGCCGCGCCACCAGTGACGAGTCCGAAAGCGCGCCCAGGCGCACTGCGGCATCGAAGCGATTTTCGGAAAAATCCACCAGGGCGTCGCTGATCGAAACGTCGACCCGAATCTTCGGATGCGCCTGATAAAACTTGTCGAGCGCCGGCAGAAAACCAAAAATGCCGAATGAACGTGGCAGCGATACATTGAGAACACCTTCAGGGTTCTCAATGAAATGGGAAGCAACATCCTCACTTTCGCGCATCAGGTCGTATATATTCCGGCAGGTCTTGTAGTAGTACGCGCCATAATCCGTGATGGATATCTTTCGGGTCGTTCTCAGTAATAATACCGCGCCCAACTCGCCTTCAAGGAATTTCAAATAATTACTGACCATCGCCACTGAAATATTAAGTTTCTGCGCGGCTTTGGTGAGGCTGGCACTGTCAACGACCTGAACAAATGCCTGCATGGCCTTTAATTTATCCATAGCAACCAACTATCCATTTTTTAACCAGGCTAAAAAGTGTTTTAAATTGTAAATGCTTTACGAAATTTTGCAAAGGGCAGACTATCGGCCGGCGTTATGGGAACAGCCCCCGGAGAACACCGATGAAAGTCATTTACGAAAACTGGCAAGGCCTGGAACGGGAAAGAAACATACAAGTGGAGTACCTCCACTTCGGCAGCACTGAGTACCACACCACGGCGCAGTGGCTGCTGCGCTGCACCGACCTCGACAGCAACGAAGTGCATGACTTTGCCTTGATCAAGATCAAGCAGATGGCTGCTCAACAACTCACCTTCAGGAAGAACATATGAAACAGGTAAAACTCGGTTCACAAGGTTTGACGGTGTCGCGTCTGGGCCTGGGCTGCATGGGCATGAGCCAATGGTACGGCGAGCCCGATGATGTCGAGTCCGGCGAAACCCTGCGCAGGGCCCTGGACATCGGTGTGAACTTCTTCGACAGCGCAGAAGCCTACGGGCCCTTCACCAACGAAGTGCTGATCGGCAAGGCACTCAAAGGCGTTCGTGAAAAGGCCGTGATCGCGACCAAGTTCGGCTTCGACCTGCAGGGCTGAGGGTTGCACAATGAATACCTTGCTAAGAAGAAAGCTGAGCCTGGCGTCCGCCTGCCTGGCCTTCGTCATCGTCATTCTCGACGTGAGCGTCGTCAACGTCGCCTTGCAACAGATCTACACGCAGTTCGAGGGCAGCCTCGCGCACCTGGAATGGGTAGTCAACGGCTACACCCTGACCTTCGCCTCCTTCCTGCTGACCACCGGCTCCCTGGGTGACCGCTTCGGCCCCAAGCGCGTGTTCCTGGTCGGGTTCGCCCTGTTCGCCCTGGCCTCCTGGCTGTGCGGCACCGCGGACAGCCTGACCCTGCTGATCGCGTTCCGCCTGCTGCAAGGCATCGGCGCGGCGCTGGTGGTGCCGGCGTCGCTGGCGATCGTCAACCAGACTTTTCCGGACGCCAACGAGCGCAGCCGCGCCATCGGCCTGTGGGCCGCGGCCGGTGGCATGGCCCTGGCGCTGGGACCGGTGTTCGGCGGCGTGCTGATCTCGATGTTCGGCTGGCGCTCGATCTTCTACGTCAACATTCCGATCGCGGCCCTGGGCATCACCATCGCCTATGTGTTCGTGCAGGAGAAAACCACGCTGGTCGAACGCAATATCGACATCGCCGGGCAGGTGCTCGCGGTCGCGGCGCTGGGCTGCCTGACCTATGCGTTGATCCAGGTGAACAGCTATGGCCTGCAGTCCCAGGAGGTTCTGCTCAGCGCCGCGGGCTTCATCGGCGCCAGCGCCCTGTTCATCGTGGTCGAACGCCGCGTCGCAGCGCCGATGCTGCCGTTGTACCTGTTCGCCAACAAGCAGTTCGCCACCTCCGCCGTGATCGGCATTCTGGTCAATTTCGCCTTCTACGGCCTGGTGTTCCTGTTCAGCCTGTACTTCCAGTACAGCTGGCACTACTCGCCGCTGCAGACCGGCCTGGCGCTGCTGCCGATGACCGGCGCTATCATGCTCGCCAACCTCTACTCTGCCAAACTGATGGTGCGCAGCGGCTTTCGCAAGACCCTGCTGATCGGCACCGGCCTGGCGGCGTTGGGATACGCCTGCATCGTGCCGCTGCTGGGCGGTCATGGGTATGGGGCTATGGTCGTGCAGATCGTCGTGGCGGGCTTCGGCATCGGCCTGGCCGTGCCTTCGGTGACCAACGCCATGGTGTCCAGTGCCGACAGCCAGCATATCGGTGTCGCCTCCGGCGTGCTCAACGCCTCGCGGCAGATCGGTGGGCTGATCGGGGTGGCGTTCATGGGCCTGGTACTCGGCGACTTCGCAGCGGAGTCGTTCGACCAGGGTATGGGCCCGGCCTTGATCATCGCTTCGCTGGCGCTGCTGCTGTGTGTCGGCCTGGTGCTAACTGGCTTCAGCAAACCCCAAGTCCTCGTTTCCAAAGCCACCTCCTAAGCAAGGAATCTCAGCATGCCTCACCTGACCCTCGAGTACTCCACCAACGCCGGCCCCGCCCCCGACAGCCAACGGCTGTTCAACGCCCTGCATGTGCAACTGGCCCAGGCCGGTGAGTTTCGCACCCAGGACTTCAAGTCCCGGATCTTCCCGGTCGACACCTTCCATATCGGCCTGGGCGACGGCGACGCCTCGTTCGTGCGGTTGAACATCGAGACGTTCTTCGGCAAGAGCGCACAGCAGAAGAAGGCCATGTCACAGGTCGCCCTGCGGGTGTTGTCCGAGCACTTCCACCAGGCGCTGACCCTTGGTAACTGCGACATAGCCGTGCAGATCACCGAGCTGGAACGGGAAAGCTATGCCCGTGTGCGCTCCAGCGACCTGGTGGAGAACGCCTGATGTTCGACTTCAAAGTAACATCGGTGCTGGTGATCGGCGGTTCGTCCGGCGTCGGCCTTGCCACGGCGAAACTGCTCGACCGCCTGGGCGCCCAGGTGACCATCGCCTCGCGCAACCTGGAAAAACTCCAGGCAGCCCGGCAACAGCTCGGCGCTGGCGCCAGGCACCTGCAACTCGACATCACCGATACCGCGCAGCTCCAGGCCCTGGCTGACGGCCCGCGCTGGGACCATGTGGTGATCAGCGCCGCCGACACGCCCATGGGCAGCATCGCGGCACTGCCCGACGCCGCCGCGCGCCAGGCCATGGACAGCAAGTTCTGAGGCGCCTACAGCGCGGCGAAGTACATCCCGCTGCGCGCCCAGGGCTCGCTCACCTTCGTCGCCGGCTACCTGTCGGTGCGCCCTGGCAAGGCCAGCGCCTTGCAGTCGGCGATCAACGCGGCCCTCGAGGCATTGGGCCGGGCCCTGGCGCTGGAGCTGGCGCCTGTGCGCGTCAATACCGTATCGCCCGGCTTGTTGGCGACCGAGCTGTGGGACGGCCTAGCGCAGGACAAGCGCGCCTCGCTGTTCGACAGCGTGGCCAACCGCCTGCCGGTCGGCCGCATCGGGCTGGCGGAGGATGTCGCCAAGGCTGTCTGCTTCCTCATCGACAACGGCTACACCACCGGTTCGACCCTCTATGTCGATGGCGGCGGCCGCATCGCGTGAAACCCGGGCCGCCTGCGGCCCTTCGCGGGCAACTCTGCACAGGGCCGTAGGGCAGGTTTTTCAACGCCTTCAACGCAGTAAATCGCTATTTTTTTGCGCCGAATTCCGCTAGTGCCAGTGATTAACACTGGCCAAAAGCCGCATCAGATGGGAATCTTTGCCTCCATGGAGACGTCACTCCCTTGCAACCCGCTTTGGTTCAGGGCTGGTTACACCTGCATCTCGGACCTGGCGGGGTTCGGCTCATGGCCTGATTGGCGCCTTTGGCGCGCATCGGGCAGCTACTCGCGTTCACACTGCCCGCCGCCAGGAATGGCCGGCCACACGGGAGTGCGAGCGCCGACGGCAAGAAGGAGTCCGCCTGTGGCTGCACGCTACGGAAAAGGGCTGTTGGGATGGGCCGCCGTGCTCGTCATCCTGGGCCTGCTGGTCCACTGGATCGGCATCGATACGATCGCCCGCTACCGCGACGATCTGGCTTTCTACCTGCAAGCGCACCTGGTCCTGGTGCTGGCTTCGATGGCGGCGGCGTTGGCCGTGAGCACCCCCGCCGGCATTGCCCTGAGTCGACAGCCAGTAAACTTGAGGGCTGATGGCAGCTTTGGCGTCAGAAGCGCTCATCACCGATAGCCGGCAAGATCAGCTCCCGTACGAACGAAGCCCCGGACAAGCGCAACAGCGCGTCGACCATGGTGACCACATCATGCACCGGTACCTGGCGCCGCTCGCCACGTGCCGCGGCTTGTGCCAATGGCGTGTTCAGGGAGTCGTCGGTATTCAGATAACCCAGTTGGAGCACGGTCACCGCCAGGTTGTCATCCCTAAAACCTTCGCGCAGCGCATCAGCCATGCCGTTGAGAGCGAACTTTGAGGCGCCGAACGCTACCTCCGGGCGCCCACTCTGGCGAAGAGCTGAGGTCGAACCGGTGAGGATCAACTGCGGCCGGGACGCACCAAGCAACTTGGGCACCAGGCGCTTGAGCAGAAGCAGCGTGGCCGTGATGTTCACCTCGACCAGCCTGGTGATCGATTCGTCGCTGTCGTCAAGGAATGCATAGTGCTCGCTGAAGGCGTGTTCTTCCCAGATGCCAACGTTGTAGATCAGGACATCCAGATCGGCAGGTGCCCGATCCGCGATCTGTGCTACAGCCGCCGTTGGCTTGGCAAGGTCGGCATCGACCCACTGCAGGTCGATGCCCGGGGCAAGGGCCAAGTCTGACGGCTGTTTGCGTGATACGCCGATCAGCGTGTCCCCTGGCTTGCCGAGCCCTTCGAGCAAAGCCCGGCCCAACCCTCTGCCGGCGCCTACGATCATCATCTTCATCTGTTGCTCCTTTTAACTGAAATGCTCCAAGCTTCCCTGGGCCGTTCAACTCAACCGGACATTCAGTACGACGAAGTGCAGCAGGATCCAGACCATCAAAAGCAGATGGGTCAGTTGCAACCCTTCCTGGCGGATCCAGTAGCCGAACCATATCCCGCCCAGCAGCATCGCGAGCAGGAACCCGAGCGCTGCGCTCAAGGCCAGGTTCAACCAGGGCCGCGCCACCTCCAGGCCGGCGCCAAGCAGCAGTTCATAGCACCCGACCCAGGCCGCGAGAGCGGCGGCTGCCTGTGTCAGCACTATGATCGACAAGGCCAAGCGATGGATGGCGTGAGAGGTCATCGCTCGCACCAGCAGAGGGAGGCTGATTGCGGGAGGTTGGGCCAGCGGCGCCATCGACATGGTCTCCCCGATCGCCCCGGCTGAGCTGGCAAAGGCCTGCAGGTTGTTGATCAGGCTGATACTCAGCCACAGGCTCAAGCCAATGCAGCAGGTGATCTGGAAAATCAGCAGTGAAGTCGGAGTGTCCATTCCTGGTCCTTTGTGAGTTCGTTTCCGAAAGCAGCGAGAGCGTCCGGACGCCACTCTAAAACCTTGACTTAACTCGAGGTCAATACCGGTTTTCCAATAAGGCTGCCTGGGGCGACAACCTCAACCGTTCGTTCAAGCCGTCTGTAGGTCTGAGAAGTTTGCCGAGGTCTTGGGCGACCGACCGAGCCGCGTCGATCAACGCCGCAGGTATACCCACTGGAGGATCCGGGATAGAGCCAACCGGTTTGCTATGCTCTCTATTCCGGCTGACCTGGCCTGAAGGCGCCGAGCGTGTGCGGCATTGGTCAAGATGCTTGAGAGTTTTCTATCCGCGTTTGTGGAAAAAATCGAACCAAGGAGTGGAGTAACAGACATGCCAGCTTGTCCCCTACCCTCTGATGAAGCACTTCGTCAGCGCACACTTGATGACATGGACTTGGTCGATACGCCGGCCGAGCATTATCTTGATACCTTGGTACGACTCACCCAAGAACTAGCCCAGGTGGAGACCGTTCTGATCAGCCTAATCGATCAGGATCGGCAGTGGTTCAAGGCTCGAATCGGCATCGAGGTAAGCGAGACGAAGCGCAATGTGTCCTTTTGCGGCTACGCGATTCTCGGCGAAGATACCTTGATGGTTTCCGACGCCAGGTGCGATACACGCTTCGAGGACAATCCCCTCGTGCTGAACCCACCCTATATCCGGTTCTATGCGGGCCACCCGTTACGTGCCTCAAATGGCAAAGCCATTGGCACCCTGTGCATGTTCGATCCTCGGCCGCGGAAGCTCAGCGAAGCGCAACAGGCTAACTTTCGGGACTTAGCCACGCTCACCGAGGGTTATTTGCAACTGCGGAGCCTAGCTCAGGTCAATCGCGCTCTGCGTGTTGAAATGGATCGCGGGCAGCGCAGGGCTTTGCTTGATCCTTTGACACAACTATGGAACCGCGGGGCGTTGGCAGCATTTCAGAACCGAGAACTTCGTTTGGCTGAGGAGCGAGGTTTACAGCTAGGTGCCGTATACGCAGACCTCGACCGTTTCAAATCCGTCAATGACGAGCATGGCCACGATGCCGGCGATAAAGTGCTCTGCGAGTGCGCCCGCCGACTGCGGGCTACGCTGCGACCAGATGACCTGCTGGTACGCCAGGGCGGAGAGGAGTTCGTGGCCCTGCTACGGGTTAAAGACAGCCAAGAATTAACGCAGATTGCGGAGCGCTTGCGTCAGTCAATCGGCAGCGCGCCATTTTTGTTGCCCGGCGGCCCTCGGAAGATGACCATTAGCATCGGATGCGCCCTGCTCACTAATGGTGAGCAGGTTGATGATGCAATAAAACGCGCTGACGGCGGTCTCTATGCGGCCAAACACGGGGGACGTGACCAGGTTGTCTATGTGCCAGCGTTATCCTGAGGACTTTAAGACTCGGTAACATGGAGCGAGATTCCCCTATACGAGAGCGTCTCATCTGAACCGGCGTTCGCTAAGGGAACTCCGAACAAGTTGCCTTGAACGCGTAATGAGCGGCGTTTTGACGCCGCCCGACCATTTTCAGCCCTCAATCAGCTCAAAGCCAGGGCTTTGCCCTGGCTCTTGCGCGCTACAGGCGTACCTCTCCTGCAGTGGTCAATAATTGCCTGCTGCGGGAGAGGTGGGCCCGTGAGGGCAGAAAACCAAGACCGTGCCTTGGTTATCCAGTAATCAGCGGCTGAAAATCAGGCTTTTCGGCATCCACAATCCGTCCATTTCCGGCTGATGGACAACTTGTTCGGAGTTTCCCTAAATGGGTGTCCGGTTTTATTAGACCACTACATAGCGATAGATTTGTACGCTGCAACCAATGCTCCCTCTATCACTTTCTCCCCGCCTCTCGAACTATATGTTTCAGATAGTTCAAGGCGCCTGAGTTGGCATCAATATCATGTAGACTAACCATCAGCAGTTCACTCGTTGGCGCATCGCTTGGCAATGAGCGAGAAACAACATCCTTGGGCATGAAGTTTTCGGCATAGGCCGGCAGCAACGTATAGCCCAGCCCGGCAGCCACCAGGTTAATGCTCATCAGTGGATTGGACGACGGGTAGACATGCCCCGATGTGACGTCATGGCGAGCTAGGTACTGCGCCAGTGCATCGTGGATCGAACGCCCGTAGCCCGGATCGATGTTGATCGCCGGCAAGTTGTCCAACTGACTGGGCGTGATGCTGGGAGCCGCCACCAGCGGGTGATCGTGTGGCAGGTAGACGCGAAACTGCTCCACCAATACCACTTCGCTGTGCAGGTTGGCGGCGCGTACCGGGCCGCGCATGAAGCCCAGCTCGATTTCACCACGCGCCAGCGCCACCTCCTGCTCTTCGGAAGTCAGGCTGCGCAGGACGATATCCACCTCGGGAAACGACACCCGGAATATCGGCAAAACGCTGGGGAAAATGCGCACTTCGGCGGCCGGCACGAAGCCGATGGTGATGCGCTCGCGCTGGGAAGCGGCCTTGGCGGCACGCGCCACGGCCATCTCGACGTGCCCGAGGATCTGCCGGGCCTCATCCAAGAATACTACCCCGGCCGGCGTCAGCTCGACCTTGCGCCGGGTACGGGTGAGCAAGGCAAAGCCGATCTCCAGCTCCAGGTTGCGAATCTGCTCGCTCAACGACGGCTGCGAGGTAAACAGGCGAGTGGCGGCGCGAGTGAAGCTGAGTTCTTCGGCGACGGCGACGAAGAAGCGCAAGTGGCGCAGTTCCATTTGGTTTTCCTTGGAATCGTTCAGACAGGGCGCAGGGCCGGTCAACCAGTTATAGGTCTAACCGATAAATAGATCCAAAGAAAGTATTTCTGCATTCGCCCTCACTCCCCTAGATTTACCGAATCTGTTGGCGCCAACAGCTCATTCGACAATAAAAACACACCCTTCTTGTAAGCGGTGAGGAGAATAAGAGTGGCTATCACCCCAGAACAATTCGAGGCTTTGGTCGACGCCCGTAACGGACGTATCACCCCTGCTATCTATACCGACCCGCAGATCTATGAGCTCGAGCTCGAACGCATCTTTGGTCGCACCTGGCTGTTCCTCTGCCATGTCAGTCAGATCCCCAAGCCCGGTGACTTTTTCAATACCTACATGGGCGAAGACCCGATCGTGGTCGTGCGTCAGAAAGACCGCTCGATCAATGCCTTCCTCAACCAGTGTCGGCATCGTTCGATGCGCGTGTCCTACGCCGACTCGGGCAACACCAAGGCGTTCACCTGCCCCTACCACGGCTGGAGCTACGGCACCGACGGCGAACTGATCGACGTGCCGCAGGAGCCGCGTGCCTACCCGCAGGGGCTGTGCAAGAAGCAATGGGGCCTGCAGGCGGTGACCCGCGTGCGCGAATACAAGGGCCTGGTATTCGGCAACTGGGACGCCGAGGCACCTGAACTCGAAGACTACATGGGCGACATCGCCTGGTACCTGGACGGCGTGCTCGACCGCCGCGAAGGCGGTACCGAAATCATCGGCGGCGTGCAGAAGTGGACCATCGACTGCAATTGGAAACTGCCCGCCGAACAGTTCGCCTCCGACCAGTACCACGCCCTCTACTCACACGCCTCGGCGGTGCAGGTGCTGGGGCAGGCGCCCGGCAACACGGAAAAGGCCCTGGGCTCTGACCAGACGGCGCGCCCGGTCTGGGAAACCGCCAAGGACGCCGTCCAGTACGGCCAACGCGGTCATGGCAGCGGGTTCTTCTTCACCGAAAAGCCCGACGCCAACGTGTGGGTAGACGGCGAGGTATCGCGCTATTTCCGTGACACCTTCGACGAGGCCAAGGCGCGCCTGGGCGAAATCCGCGCACTGCGCCTGGCCGGCCACAACAACATGTTCCCGACCCTGAGCTGGCTCAACGGCACCGCGACGATCCGCGTGTGGCACCCGCGTGGGCCGAACCAGGTGGAGGTGTGGAACTTCTGCATCGCCGACGCTGCGGCACCGGACGACGTCAAGGCTGCCTTCGAACGCAGCGAAACCCGCGCCTTCGGGCCGGCCGGGTTCCTCGAGCAGGACGATTCGGAGAACTGGACCGAAATCCAGAAGGTCTTGCGTGGTAAACGTGCCCGCAACGCCACCCTGTGCATGGAAATGGGCCTGGGCAACGAGAAGCTGCGCGAAGACATGCCTGGCATCACCAACTACATCTTCAGCGAAACCGCGGCACGCGGCCTCTACCAGTATTGGGTGGACCTGCTGTTGTCGCCGTCCTGGGACGAAGTGAAGCGTCGCACCGAAGCCTATGAACAGGAGCTGGTGAAATGAACGACGCCGCGATCCGCGACCCGCTCGCGCCCAACACGCAACCGATCGTCGATGCCCAGACCCACCATGAAATCGCCGACTTCATCTTCCAGGAGGCCGAGTTGCTGGATGACTGGCGCTTTCGCGACTGGCTGATCGTCGTTGCCCAGGACATCAGCTACACCATGCGCACCGGTGCCAACGCACAAACCCGCGACCGCCGGCGCAAGGTCGGTCCGCCCACCACATGGATCTTCAACGACAACTGGCACCAGCTCGAGCGCCGTGTCGCACGCCTGGAAACCGGCATGGCCTGGGCCGAAGAGCCCCCTAGCCGCACCCGCCACTTCGTCAGCAACCTGCGCATCCGCGCAACCGAAGACGGCAAGGGTTTCGAGGTGCGCAGCAACTACCTCCTGCACCGTTCGCAGAAGGAAAAGGACAATGTCAGCTATCACGGCATGCGCATCGACCGCCTGCGCCGCGCCGACAACAGCTTCGGCTTCGAGATCTACCACCGCGACATCGCCCTCGACCAGGTGGTGATCACCTCGCACAACCTCAGCGTGCTGTTCTGAAACGCGGGGCTCCTGCCCCGCATCCAGACTCTCCCGAATACCGGTACCCCTACCATGACCACTTTCAGCGTCTGTGAAACCCACGCGCTCGCCGATGGCGAAGCCGTGACCGTGCAAGCTGCCGACCGGCTGATCGCCGTGTTCAACGTCGGCGGCGAATTCTATGCCCTGGACGATCGTTGCAGCCACGGCAACGCCTCCATGTCCGAGGGCTACATCGAAGACGATGCTACCGTCGAATGCCCGCTGCATGCTGCGCGGTTCTGCCTCAAGAGCGGTGCGGCCCTGTGCCAGCCCGCCACCGAGCCACTGCGCACCTACCCGGTCAGCATCGTCGACGACATCATCCACGTGGTGCTGGAGGACGCGGCATGAGCGGCTGGTTGCAGGATGAAGTGGTGCTGATCACCGGTGGCGGCTCGGGCCTGGGCCTGGCGCTGGTGGAACGCTTCCTGGCCGAAGGGGCGAAACTCGCGGTGCTGGAGCGTTCCCCAGAAAAATGCGCGATTTTGCAGGCACACTTCGCCGGTGATGTGGTCGTCACCCAGGGCGACGTGTGCAGTAGCGCCGACAACCAGCGTGCGGTGGATGCCGCCGTGGCGCGCTTCGGCAAACTCGATTGCTTCGTCGGCAACGCCGGCGTGTGGGATCACGGCGTGCGCCTGCTCGACACCAATGCGGAGAAACTCGCCCAGGGCTTCGACGAGCTGTTCGCAATCAACGTCAAGGGCTACCTGCTGGGCGCCAAGGCCGCTGCCGCCGAACTGGTCAAGTCGTGCGGCAGCATGATCTTCACCCTCAGCAACTCGGCGTTCTACCCCGAAGGCGGCGGGCCGCTGTACACCGCCAGCAAGCACGCGGCGGTCGGCCTGATCCGCGAGCTGGCCTTCGAGCTGGCGCCCAAGGTACGGGTCAACGGCGTAGGGCCGTGCGGCATGAACACCGACCTGCGTGGCCCCACCGCGCTGGGCCAGCAGGACACCCGCATCATGGATTCGCGCTCGCCGGATACGATCAAAGCGATCCTGCCGCTGCAGTTCTTCCCCGATGCCAGCGAATTCACCGGGCCGTTCGTACTACTGGCCTCGCGGCAGAACAACCAGACCTTGAGCGGCGTGATGATCAACGCCGACGCAGGCCTGGGCATTCGCGGCATCCGTAATGTCGCCGGAGGGCTGGCACTATGAACACGCGCATCGTGATCATCGGTGCCGGCCAGGCCGGCGCCAACGCAGCCATGGCCTTGCGGCGCCAGGGCCATGCCGGGCCCGTGGTGCTGGTCGGCGAGGAAGTGCACCTGCCCTACGAGCGCCCGCCGCTGTCCAAGGACGCCTTGCTGCAGCCGCAGCAAGGCAAACTGGCCCTGTACACGCACGAGCAATTCGCCGAGCAGGACATCACCTTGAAACTCGGCCTGCGCGCCACCGCCATCGACAGCCAGACCGGCACCGTCAGCCTGGCCAACGGCGAGACGCTGGCCTACGACAAGCTGCTGCTGACCATCGGCGCTCAACCCCGGCGTCTGCCGGCACTGGACGCCCTGGGCGAGTGCACCCATGTGCTGCGTACCTTGGAGGATGCCCAGCAGATACGGGCCCAGGCACAGGCCGGCAAGCGAGCCCTGCTGGTCGGCGCTGGGGTGATCGGGCTGGAGCTTGCCTCCAGCCTGAGCGAACTTGGGCTGCAGGTAGCCGTGGTCGACCCGGCGCGGCGTGCCATGCTGCGCAATTCGCCGGAACCGATAGGGGCTTTCCTGCAAGCGACCCATGAGGCTCGCGGCGTGCGCTTTCACTTCGCAACCGGTGTCCGGGCTGCCGAGCGACGCGGCGATGCCATCCATCTCATCCTGGACAATGGCACGCAACTGCAAGGCGACCTATTGGTCTACGGCATCGGCGTGAGCGTGGACACCACCCTGGCCGACAGCGCCGGCCTGCGCTGCGAACAAGGGGCAATCGTGGTCGACGAGCGCTGCCGTACCTCGCAAACCGGTATCTACGCCGCCGGCGATGCCGTGATGCAGATTGACGCCGACGGCCAGCGCTCTCGCATCGAAAGCTGGGAGAATGCCAACCTGCAAGCCGCCGCCGCAGTGTCCGACATGCTCGACCAGGACCTTGCCCCACCCACGGTGCCGTGGTTCTGGACCGACCAGTGCGGCTACAACGTGCAGTTCGCCGGCGATATGGCGGCGCCGCACTGGTTGCTGCGCGGTACCCCGGGCCAGGGGCCCTTCGTGGCGCTCGGCCTGGCCGATGGCGCCATCGTCGGCGCGGTCACGGTCAACGCCGGCAAGGACATGCGCCCGGCGAAGGAACTGATCGCCAGGCGCGCGCAGGTGGATGAGGCGCTGTTGCGCGACCCAACCGTCGCCCTTCGCCAGCTGGCAAAGGCGTCCTGACCCCGGACGTCCGACCGGCACCTACCAGAGCTTGACCGTGTAATCCACATTGACCCGCAACTCGTTGTCGTCCCGGTGCGTGGCGCCGGGCAGGAAGTCGTTGCGGTACCAGGCGTGGCGCAAACGCAGCGCCACGCCCTTGAACGTGCCCTGCTGCACGACATACGACAGCTCGACGTCTTTCTCGCTCTCGCTCAGGCCGCCGCCACCGAAGCGCGCCAGCTCAATGTTGTCGCCACGCACATAGCGCAGCATGCCCTTGAGCCCAGGCACGCCAAATGGGGCGAAGTCCTGGTCGAACTTGACCTGCCAGCTGCGCTCCTTGGGGTTGATGAACTCGGAGCTGAGCGTACCTTCGGTGATCACCAGCGGCTCGGTACCGTACAGGTAGGGCATCGCAGTGTCGCCCTCGAGCTGCATGTAGCCAACGCCCAGGCTGTGGCTGGCCCAGGCGTAGGTGAGCATCAGCGCGGTGTTGCGGTTGTCGACCGGGCCGGCCTTGGCGGTGCCGTCCTCGCCGGTGACGAACAGGCGCAAATCACTCTTCAGGCGGCCCGCGCCGAGCGGGCGATCGTCGACGAACCCGAAGTAGTCCTTGCGGTACAGCTGGTCGAGCTCGGCGTGGTAGTAGCGCAGGGTCAAGGTGTCGGACCAGGCGTAGTCGCCACCGAGGAAGGTGAAGCGATCGGAGGTGGCTGCGCCGTTGAAACGGCCGTTGGGCGCGGCGACGCTCATCTTCTGGTAGTCGGTGGAGTCGCGCAGATTGATGCGGTCGAGCCAACCGGCATGCAGGCTCAGGCGGTCGATGTCGCTGGAGCGCAGGTAGGCGCCGCGGAAGGTCTGCGGCAGCAGCCGGGTCGGGCTGGCGAAGGCGATCGGCAGGAAGGTGCTGATGGTGCCGCCTTGCAGCTCGGTACGCGAGATGCGCATCTTGCCAGTCAGGCCGAGTTCGGAATAGTCGTCGGCAGGCTCTCGGGTGACCGGGTCGTAGGGCAGCAGGCCGGTACCGACGCGATCGGGCGAGGAGTCGAGCTTGACCCCGAGCATGCCCTTGGCGTCCAGGCCGAAGCCCACCGGGCCCTCGGTGAAACCGGAGCTCGCGTTGAGGATCAAGCCCTGGGCCCATTCGCGAGCAGCCGCTTGCGGGGTCTGGCCCACGTAGTTGCGATCGAAGTAGTAGTTACGCAGCACCAGCTCGGCATGGCTGTCATCGACGAAGCCAGCGGCGTGGGAGGGGTTGGCGCAGAGCAGGCCGATGGCCAGGGCCAGGCAGGTTTTTGGGGCCTTGTACATGGTCACTTCACTTTCTTGTAGTTGTAGGGTGCCCTGCCGCGTGAGCAGCAGGGGAGCAAGCAAGGTTGGACGGCGGGCGGGGTCAGGCCGGGCGACGGCCGATCAGGCGGAACAGCGCCAGGCCGGCGATCACCACCCCCGGTGCCGAAGCCATCAGCACCCCGGCCGAACCGGCGCCGAGGGCGAGCATCTGCCCGGCTACCAGCGGGCCGCTCATGGCCCCCAGGCGCCCGACCGCCACCGCTGCACCAACGCCGGTGGCGCGCACGCGGACCGGGTAGAAGTGCGGCGCCAGGGCATACAGCACGCCCTGCCCGCCAGTGGCGAAGAAGCCGGCGAAGAAACCGGCGACCAGCATAGTCGCCAGCACGCTGGCCAACCCCAGGCCCGCCAGGGCGGCGAGCAGGCCGACGTATACCAGGGCGGCGGTTACCCCGGCCGACAGGCGCTCGAGTACCTGGCCGAGGATCAACGTGCCGATGGCCGCGCCGATCTGCAGGGCGAACATCACCCAGCTGGCGTCATGGCTGCTGAAGCCCTGCCCGACCAGCAGGCTCGGCAGCCAGTTGATCAGGATATACACCACCATCAGGGTGAAGAAGTAGCTCAGCCACAGCAGCCAGGTGGCGCGTTGACCGAACAGCTCGCGACGCAGGCTCGGCGTATCCTCGGCCTGGCCGGTGGCGCGGAACTGGCCCGATTCGGGCAGGTAGGCCACCAGCAGCGGCAGGATCAGCAGCGGCCCAGCGCCACCGACATGGAACACCGTTTGCCACTCGCCGCTGTAGCCGGCGATGCCGATGCCGGCAGCCATCGCCGCGCCCAATGGCACGCCGCAGTACATCAGGCTGACCGCGCTGCCACGCAGGCGCTGGCCGGCGGTTTCGCTGCACAGGGCGATCAGGTTGGGCAATGCGGCGCCCAGCCCGACACCGGTGAACAGCCGCGCCAGCAACAGGCTGGGCAGGCTCCAGGCATGGGCCGTGGCCAGCGAGAACAGGCCAAACAGCGCCACCGAGCCGATCAGGATGCGCTTGCGCCCAAAACGGTCGGCCAGCCAGCCGCCGACCAGGGCGCCAGGCAGCAGGCCGAGGATGCCGGCACTGAAAACCCAGCCCATTTTCAGCTTGTCCAAGCCGAAGGCACTGGCCATGCCTGGGGCGGCGATGCCGGCAGCTTGCAGGTCGAGACCTTCGAGCAGGGCGACGAGGAAACACAGGCCGATGGTAAAGGCCACGCGAGGCGGGTTATTGGCAGATGTCATGAATCACCCATGTTGTTTTTGTGTTGGGTTGAGTTGGCAACGGAGCGCTGTGCACCCATTCGCGGGACAAGCCCGCTCCCACAGGCGCTGCATCGTCCTTGTGGAGCGGGCTTGCCTCGCGATGGGCCGTGCAGCAGCCCTGTTTCTCGGGTCAGCGCTTGAGCAAATCCAGCGCCACGTCCACGATCATGTCTTCCTGACCCCCTACCATCCTGCGCTTGCCCAGCTCGACGAGGATGTCCACCGCCTTGATGCCGTAGCGGACAGCGGCCAACTCGGCATGGCGCAGGAAGCTCGAGTAGACCCCGGCATAACCCAACGCCAGGGTTTCGCGGTCGACACGCACCGGGCGGTCCTGCAGCGGGCGCACCAGGTCGTCGGCAGCATCCATCAGCGCATACAGGTCGGTGCCGTGGTTCCAGCCCAGCTTGTCGGCGGCCGCGATGAACACCTCCAGCGGCGCGTTGCCGGCGCCGGCGCCCATGCCGGCAAGGCTGGCGTCGATGCGATCGCAGCCCTCCTCCACCGCGGCTATGGAGTTGGCAACGCCCAGGCTGAGGTTATGGTGGGCATGAATGCCGGTGTGGGTGGCCGGGTCGAGCACGGCCTTCACCGCACGGAAACGCGCACGGATGTCGTCCATGTTCATCGCCCCGCCGGAATCCACCACGTAGATGCAGGTGGCGCCGTAGCCCTCCATCAGCTTGGCCTGTTGCGCCAGCCCTTCAGGCGTTTGCATGTGGCTCATCATCAGGAAGCCGACGGTGTCCATGCCCAGCTCACGGGCATGCTCGATATGCTGGCGCGAGACGTCCGCCTCGGTGCAGTGGGTGGCCACGCGCACGATGCGGGCGCCGGCATCGTAGGCGTTCTTCAGGTCGTGGATAGTGCCGATCCCTGGCAGCAGCAGCGTGGCGATCTTGGCGTGGCTGACCGCGTCGGCGGCTGCTTCGATCCATTCGAGGTCGGTGTGGGCACCGAAGCCGTAGTTGAAACTGGAGCCCTGCAAACCATCGCCATGGGCGACCTCGATGGAGTCCACCTTGGCCCGGTCCAGTGCCGTGGCGATGGCGCGCACGTCATCCAGCGAATACTGGTGGCGGATGGCGTGCATGCCATCGCGCAGGGTCACGTCGGAGATGTAGAGTTTCTTGCCGTTCATGCCGAGGCCTCCATTGCTTGCGCCATACGCTCGGCGGTAGCCAGCGCGGCAGAGGTCATGATGTCGAGATTGCCGGCGTAGGCCGGCAGGTAATGGGCGGCGCCTTCGACTTCGAGGAACACCGAGGTTTTCAACCCGGTGAAGGTCCCCTGCCCCGGCAGCTTGAGGTCGCGCACTTCTTCGAACTGCACCTGCTGCTTGAGGCGGTAGCCCGGTACGTAGGCCTGCACCGCAGCGGCCATTTCCTCGATGCTCGCCGCCACCTGCTGCTGGTCGGCGACCTCGCTCAGTACGTACACCGTGTCGCGCATCATCAACGGCGGCTCGGCGGGGTTCATGATGATGATCGCCTTGCCCTTGGTCGCACCGCCGATCACTTCGATGGCCTTGCTGGTGGTTTCGGTGAATTCGTCGATGTTGGCACGGGTACCGGGGCCTGCAGACTTCGAAGCGATCGAGGCAACGATCTCGGCATAGTGCACCTTGGCCACGCGCGATACCGCCGCGACCATGGGGATGGTGGCCTGGCCGCCGCAGGTGACCATGTTGACGTTGGTCGCCTGCAGATGCTGCTCCAGGTTGACCACGGGCACGCAGTACGGGCCAATGGCCGCCGGAGTCAGGTCGATCATGCGCAGGTCGGCCTTGTGCTGGCGCAGCAAGGCGTCGTTCTTCACGTGGGCACCGGCGCTGGTGGCGTCGAAGACGAAATCGATGTCGTTGAACACCGGCAGGCGAGTCAAGCCTTGCACGCCTTCATGGGTGGTGGCCACGCCCATGCGGGCAGCGCGGGCAAGGCCGTCGGAGGCCGGGTCGATGCCGACCATCGCCGCCATTTCCAGGTGCTTGGCATTGCGCAGGATCTTGATCATGAGGTCGGTGCCGATGTTGCCGGAACCGATGATGGCGACTTTGCGTTTGTGGCTCATGTTGTTCTCCGTCACTCGCCGCTGAAGGTCACGCCGACACGGCCCAGGCCGTCGATTTCGGCTTCGAAGTGGTCGCCCGGTGCCACCGCCACCATCGGCCCTAGGGCGCCGGTGAGGATGATGTCGCCGGCCCGCAGTGGCTCGCCCAGGCGCGCCATGGTACGGGCGAGCCACACAGCGGCGTTGAGCGGGTGGCCCAGGCACTCGGCGCCAGTGCCACTGGACACCAGCTCACCGTTGCGGGTCATGCGCATGGCCGCGCCACGCAGGTCGAGGTCATGCAGTTGGCGCGCCGGGCCACCGAGCACGAAACAGCCACTGGAAGCGTTGTCGGCCACGGTATCGGCGAAGCGGATGTTCCAGCCCTGCACGCGGCTACCGACGATCTCCAACGCCGGCAACACATGGCCGGTTGCCGCGATCACGTCGGCGAAGGTGGTCTGGGCACTGGGCAGGTCGTGGGCGAGCACCAGGGCGATCTCGGCCTCGATCTTCGGCTGCATGACGCTGGCATACGGCACGCTTTCGTTGTCGCCGTAGCACATATCGGCGAACAGGCTGCCGAAGTCCGGCTGGTCGACACCCAGTTGCGCCTGCACCTTGGGGTTGGTCAG
Organism: Pseudomonas sp. BP6; assembly: GCF_017875935.1. Classification (NCBI taxonomy): domain Bacteria; kingdom Pseudomonadati; phylum Pseudomonadota; class Gammaproteobacteria; order Pseudomonadales; family Pseudomonadaceae; genus Pseudomonas; species Pseudomonas sp. BP6. The sequence continues at coordinate 1,768,716 of NZ_JAGINI010000001.1, read as the reverse complement.
GCCGATCTTGCGCCCCACCAGACGGCGGCCTTCGGCCAGGGCGTGGGCAACGTTCAGGCGCTGGATGGCGTAGGCCGCCTCGGCGTTTTCCGCGCCGATGGCATCACGCAACGGGGCGATGGCCTCACCCTGCTGTTGGGCGCGGCGCAGGTCGGCGGCCAGGCGCTCAAGGGTTTGCGAATCGATGGTCATGGGATGTACCTCAAATCAGTGCTGAAGGAAGTCCAGCACCAAGCGGTTGAACGTGTCGGCGTGCTCCCACTGCGCCCAGTGGCCGCAGTTGTTGAACACGTGCAGTTCGGAATTGGCAATACCGGCGATCAGGCGCAGGCCTACATCCATCGGCACGAAGCGGTCGTTGCGGCCCCAGACCACTAGGGTCTTGGCCTTGATTTCGCCCAGGCGCGCACTGAAGTCGGGGAACTGCTTGGGGTTGGCGGCCAGGCTGGCGACGAAGTTCTCCAGGTGGTCGCGGCGGCTGAGCATGTTGTCCAGGCGGGTCTGGAACAGTTCCTCGGTGAGATCGCTTGGGTCGTAGACGAAGACGTTCATCATCTTCTTCAGGTTGTCGATGGTCGGCTCGCGGTACAGGCCGTTGATTAACTTGATGCCTTCGGTGGGCATCGGCACGAACGGGCTGGCGCCACCGGTGCCTCCGCCCATCAGCACCAGTTTGCCGACGCGCTCGGGGTAGCTCAGGGTGAAGGCCACGGCGCTGTGGCCGCCCATGGAGTTGCCGAGGATGTGCACGCGCTCCAGGCCCAGTACGTCGAGCAGGCCCTTGAGTGCAGTGGCGTTGAGGTCCGAGCGCGAGCCACGGTTGACGATCGGGTCGCTCTTGCTCCAGCCCGGGCAGTCCATCAGCACCACGCGGTAACCGGCAGCCAGCAGCGGCTGGATGTTACGGTTGAAGTTGGCCCAGCCACTGGCACCCGGACCGGAACCGTGCAGCATGACCACGGTCTCGGCGCCTTCGCCGAGGTCGTTGTAGTGCAGTTGCAGGTCGAGATCGCCTTCACGGATGCGGGCGAAACGGCTGCTGGCGTTTTCACTGAGAGAGATGTTGGTCATGATGGATCCTCCGTTCATCAGGTAATGGAATGGGCGCTGAGCGAGCCGAAGCCGGCGATCCACTCCGGGATCGGCCGGTAGTAGCGCTCGCTGGCCTGGTAGTCGCCGAACGCAGAGAGCGCAGCGAAGGCCGCTACCCAGGTCTTGACCTCGTGGGTGGACTTGCCGGCCAGCGCCGACAGCTCGACATTGGCCATGGCGTCGAGCTCGCCGAAACGGCGTTGCTCCAGCAGGTCGAGGAAGTGGTTGTCCCAAGTCGGGTTGAGCGGATGCAACGTGTGCTGATCGCGCACGAAACCTTCGGCGGCGCTGATCACACGCTCCTGCCGGGCCTGGCGTTCGTTGGCCGGCAGGTCGCGGCCGCTGCCCATCAGGCGATCGGCCATGCGCGCATCGACATGGGCCAGCTCCGGCACCGGCGGCTGGTGCGACAGGCCACCGGAGCCGAGGAACAGCACACGTTTGCCGGTGCCCCGGGCGAAGCGGCCGATGGCCTCGCCGAGCAGACGGGCGCGAGCGAAGCCTGGCAGTGGCACTGCGACACTGTTGATGAATACCGGGATCACCGGTTTTTCAGCCAGGCCACCGAGCAGAAACTCCAACGGCTGGGCAAACCCATGGTCGACCTGCATGCAGTAGGACACGGCGGCGTCCACCCCGGCTGCCAACACCGCGTCGGCACAGGCATCGGCGAGGTCGCGCGGTACGTCGAGCGGGCCGGCGGCGCTCTGGAAGTCGCCGATGGCGGTGGCGCCCATACCGATGCAGAAGGCCGGCATGACGTCATAGAAGAAGCCGTTGAAGTGATCCGGGGCGAACAGGAACACCAGTTCCGGGTCGAACGCGGCGATGCGCGCACGGGCGGCGCCGATCACCTCATCCACTTCGGCCAGCACGGCTTGCTCCGGATCGACGTAACCCACCAACGGGGTATGCGACAGGCAATGCAGATAAGCGCTCATCTCAAGCCACCTTGGACGCCAGTGGCGCCTGTTGGCCAGCCTGGGGCTGGGCAGCCAATGCGCGCAGCAACGTGTCGCTGGCCTGGCCGATGGTCTGTGGAATGGCCACCGCACCGACGAAACGGTCCGGGCGCAACAGCGCAATCGATAGCGGGTAGCGGCCGAACCAATCCTTGAGGCGGCCGGTGCAATCACCCACGCGAACGACCCCGTCCGGCACTTCAAGCCCTGCCTTGAGCTGGACTTCCGGTAGCACCTGGATGAAGCAGGCACCCAGTGCACGCCAGGCCTGCACCTGGGCGCTGCTCAAGCCCCATAGCGGATCGTTGCCCCAGGCGATGAAGGCGAAGTTGCTACCGATCACGTCATCCAACAGGCGGATGTCACCCGACTCGGTGAGCACCTTGGGCTGGATGAACATACGCCCCACCGGCGAGGCCTTGCTCTTGTTGTCCGGCTCGGTCACCAGTGCGCCTTTGGTGTACTGCGGCATGGGCTTGAAGCGCATTTCCAGGAAGTACCGCTTGACCGCCGGCAGGTAGTTCAGCATCCAGGAAATACCGTCGCGCAAAGCACCTTGCCAGCGCTTGGGCGGCGCCAGCACGTGGCCAGCCAGCACCGACAAATCGATCATCGCCTTGGCGTGGTCACGGCGTTCCTGCTCGTAGGTGTCAAGCAGCGCTTCGCCAGCCAGGCCCTTGACCACCAGGGCTAGCTTCCAGCCCAGGTTGCTGGCGTCACGCATGCCACTGTTGTAGCCCTGACCCTGCCACACCGGCATGATGTGCGCAGCGTCGCCGGCCAGCAGCACCCGCTTGACTCGGAACTGGCTCGCCAGGCGGGCGTTGTGGGTGTACACGCGCTTGCGGATCAGCTCGACGCGGTCCGGGTCCGGCAGCACCTTGGCCAACAGCTTGCGCATGTTCTCAGGCTTGCCCAGCTGTTCTTCGGTCTCACCCGGCATCACCATGAACTCGAAGCGGCGCACGCCGTGCGGCAGCGCCGCCGACACATACGGCCGCACCGGGTCGCAGCACAGGTAGACGTTGGGGGTGCCCAGCGGATCGTTGGCAATGTCGATGACGATCCACTGATTGGGGGCGGTCTTGCCTTCAAAGGCAATGTCCAGGGTGCGGCGGATCAGGCTGTTGCCACCGTCGCATGCCACCAGGTAGCGGGCACGCACGCTTTCCTGGCAGCCTTCCGGGCCATTCATGCGCAGGCTCACGCCCTGCTCGTCCTGCTGGAACTCCACCACATCGCGTGAAAACAGCGTGCGCACATTGGCAAAACGCGCCAGCCCCCTATGTAGCACAGCATCGACCTGTGGCTGGATGAAGGCATTGCGTCGCGACCAGCCAAATTCGTCGGTGGTTGGCTGGATATCGGCGAAGCAGCGCCCCTTCGGCGTCAGGAAGCGCATCGCGTGCCAAGGTGTGGTGTGCGGCAGTACCTGCTCGACCAGGCCAATGGCCTGCACGGTCCGCAGCGACTCGTCGTCGATGCCGATGGCGCGAGGGTAGTCGATCAGCTGGTCGAGCTTCTCGATCTGCAGCACCTGCACCCCAGCCTGGCCGAGATAGTTGGCGATGGCCAGCCCTACCGGGCCGGCACCGATGATCACTACGTCTGCGGTGTAGTCGGTCTGAAAATGATCTGGATGCGGCTTGTTCATTGGTGTAATCCTCGACACTGCCCCACGGCGTCCCCGGCATATTCCAGGCAAGCCGCGACCGTCCTCGCGCAGGCAGGCGCAAGAGGGATGAAGGGGCGTTTTGACTGGTACGGGGTCTAGCGGAATGTCACCACGCTTCGAAGGAGGAAGGCGCAGGCAATGGATAGGGACGGCAGGCAGGCATGGCGCATGTTGTATTCCCCTGTCAGGGCATTTGTAGTTGTTGCGGCGAGTATAGAAATGATGCCGATTGCCCTACAATGAAAAACCGCCTTGTTGTGCACTAAGTGCACATCATTGTTTTATAAGGATTTTTCTTGAATATTGATCGAGACTCCGAGTACAAGACCGTACGTGGGCTGAGCCGTGGCCTGGCCCTGCTCAACGCCCTCAACCGTCTGGACGGAGGTGCCAGCCCAACGCGCCTGGCCGAAATCACCGGCCTGCATCGCACGACCGTTCGGCGCCTGCTCGAGACCTTGCAGGACGAAGGCTACGTGCGCCGCAGCGAATCCGACGACAGCTTCCGTCTGGCCCTCAAGGTGCGTGAGTTGAGCGAAGGGTTTCGCGACGAACAGTGGATCTCCGCCATCGCCGCACCGTTGCTCGGCGACCTGTTGCAACGTGTGGTGTGGCCGACCGATATCTGCACGCTGGACGTGGACGAGATGGTGGTGCGCGAGACGACGCACCGCTTCAGCCGCCTGTCGTTCCACCGTTCGATGGTCGGACGTCGCCTACCGGTGTTGCAAACGGCAACCGGCCTGGCCTACCTGGCATTCTGCGGCGAGGCGGAACGTGAGCAGATCCTGGCGCTGCTGGCCACCCGCGACGAGCCCGAATGTCAGCTGGCCCGCGACCGTCTGGCGCTGGACAATATCCTGCGCAAGGCACGCCATCGTGGTTACGGCGAGAACTACATGGGTTGGAACCAGGAAGCCAACATAGCCTCCATTGCGGTGCCCCTGTACGACCATGACAGCCAACGACTACTGGGCTGTGTCAGCCTGATCTACATCGCCAAGGCCATGAGCATCGAACAAGCTGCGCAGCGTTATTTGCCAGCCCTACAATCTTTTTCTGAGCAAATCCGGGAGGGCCTCAATGTTGATCCGAAAGTGAACTAAGAATGTCAAAAAGGAACCAGTATGCTGCTTCAGATATCGGCAAGATTTCCGTCGATCTACAGGGAAAATACCAGAATGGCGAGCGGTTACAGTCTTTACACGCTCACCTAAACATCCTTACCGTTTCCGTTACAATCCAGAGCGCTATCACAAGCTGCACGCCATGGCTGTAGACCTCCGGGGTCGCTCTACAAATGCATCGAGATCACATTTGGCAGTAATTCTCAACAACGATATAGTGCCACGCTTCCTGCCCTTTTTATCGTGGTCGCGAGCGTGATTGTCGTGCCGACACGCAGTCAGAAGCTGAAACTCTACCTCGCCGAGGATATGGTCCAGGAGGCCTGGTTGCGCGCTTCAACGATGCCAACGTCGGCCGCGTCGCGCTGCCACAGCCAGTGGGCTACCTGTACCGCATCGTGCGCAACCTGTCCTTCGACCTGAACCGCCGTTTCACAGCGGAAAATCGTCATCCGGCGAACGAGGAAACGCTGCAGGGGTTGCCTTCTGAAGCACCCTCGCCAGAATGCGAAGCGTTGTACAGCGATGAACTGCAGCGCCTGGAAGCCGCTCTGGCACGCCTGTCAATACGCTCACGCCACGCCTTCGTCATGCATCGCTTGCACGGAATGACCTTCAAGGATATTGCGCAGCGCCTAGTGTGGTGTTTCGCAAGTAACGCTCATATTTCGATCTAGGCTTTCAGTATCAAAAGTGCCCTGGAGCAACATATGAAAACCGGCCGACCTGCCCCCGATTGAGCTGAGCGACGATGAGTACATCGAACTGATTCGTCGCTCCCGACAGCGTAAAGGCCCTGCTGAATCCCGCATTCGCGCTGAAATCATCTTGGCGTGCGCAGGTAGAGAGTCAGGTACCTCGATCGCCCGCAGGCTCGGCATCGGCGTACACATGGTCTCGCGCTGGCGAGTGCGATTCAGTCGGCTGCGGCTAGATGGTTTAAATGATGAACATCGTTCAGGCCGGCCTCGCAGCATTACCGATGAACAAGTACAGGCCGTGGTCAATCAGGCACTGCAATCCAAACCCGAAGATGCCAGTCACTGGGGCTCTCGCTCGATGAGTCAGGCAACCGGGATTTCTCGCGCCCGCGTCATGCGAATATGGCATGCCTTCTGGCTCAAGCCTAACCTGGAAACGCCTCTTTCACTGGCATCGAAAGGCCGATGACATCTTAGCGAGCGTCGGCCGTGCAGCCGAGGCTGCCAGGCCGAAAAATATGAGCGTTACTTGCGAAACACCACACTAGATCGCAGATCTGCGCCACACCGCCTATTCGCTGAGCGAGCTGGATGAGTGGCGCCTCTCGCCGCGCAGGAACTATCACCTTTGCGCCCTCGCCAGCGAACCGCTGGGCGATGGCCCAACCGGTCCCTGCCTCCGCCGAAGCCCCCAACACCACGGCAACCTTGTCTCTCAACTGCATGGAATTTCCTCTTACCAAGTAGTTTCAACAATCGTCCAATGGCGCCATGAAGTTTCCCGACGTCGAGGATGGCCATGTGTGCAATGCATTTGCTGTTTTAACAGCTTGGCCAGGAACCACTTGTCTGCTGACGCAGTTGCCTTTACGGAAACTGGCGCGTCCAACTTACGCCAGACAGCTGCGAGTGCAGCGCGGGACAACCTCACCGAGTGGCGGCTAACTATGCTTCGCCCTCCTCCAACGAAACGCAGAGCATCGCAGCAGAAACCAGCCGTCGCATGCAACAACAGGCCGCAGAGATCGAGCAGATGGCTTCTGCACTTCAGGAAATGTCGGCGACCGCTCAGGCTGCGGCTGAAAGTGCGGCACAAGCGGCAGACGCTGCGCGTTATGCCGAGTGTGCCACTGGTAATGGCGCAGAGGTGATCGAGCAATCGGCGCAGGATATCAATGCGCTGGCCACAGGGATGACCGAAGCCATGCAGCGTTTGCAATGCTTGGCGGCCAGCAGCGAGCGAATCGGGTCAGTGCTTGAAGTGATTCTGTCAATCGCCCGGCAAACCAATCTGCTCGCGCTGAATGCAGCGATCGAGGCAGCCCGGGCTGGCGATGCCGGACGAGGCTTCGCTGTAGTTGCGGACGAGGTTCGGGCATTGGCCCTGCGCACACAGGCCTCAGTGGGTGAGATTGCCGGGTTTATCGACAACCTCCGCGAAGGTACGCATGACCTGACCCAAGCCATGCAGCAGAGCAATGACCAGGCGCACAGCAATGTCGAACAAACGCTCCAGGCACTCGATGCGCTTGACCAGATTCACCAGGCAGTCTGTACCATTACCGACATGAATACACAGATCGCCTGCGCCGCTGAGCAACAGAGCAGCGTTGCTGAGGAAATCAGCCGAAATGTCGAAGCAGTCAACCAGGTGGTAAGCGCATTGTCAGACCAAGCCGAGCAATCATCTGCCGTCAGCCAGCAATTAAATCATCTTGCCGTTGGTCAGCAGACACTACTCGGCCGGTTTAAGGTTTGAGCCTGGTAATTATGCCGTTCGGCTTTGCTCACCTGTCATTGAGCGCGCTCTGAGCCACAGATAGCAGAAAACCGAACCCGCCCCTGCCGCTGCAATTACCAAGCACATGGGGCGGGGCGAGCCGTCGGCCAAACTCCCTACCAATGCGCTAAATGCCGCACCGAGTGCAAATTGGCTAGCTACCGCAAGCCCAGCTGCGGCACCAGCGTTGGCTGGGAATAGCTTCAGCAAACTTGCCACACAGTTGGCGCCCGTCAAGCCAGTGACACTGACAAACAGCACGACCAGCAGCACGATTCCGGCCAAACCAGGCGCCTCGGTACTTGACATCACCCCCAGCCCGATAGAAGCGACGCTGACGATCGTTGCACCAACGCCAAGCATTGCCTGCGGGCCGAAACGAGTCACCAGACGCGCGTTAATGAGCGTCACTATGATCACTCCGAAAATGTTAAGCCCGAAGAGCCAGCCGTAGCCTTGAGGGGAGACTTCAAAGTACTCAACATACACATACGGCGACGCAGTGATGAAGGCGAACATACCGCCAAACGACAAGCCCATGCACAGGATGTATGCGAGCGCCTGGGAACTCCGCGCGATCTGCCAATAACCTGCCAGGGCGATACCGAGCGTTCCAGCTCGTCGCTCGGCAGGATGAGTCTCGGTTATATAGCGAAAGCTGGCAAGCAGGCATACGGCGGCAAAAGCGAATAACGCGGCAAAGATGCTTCGCCAGCTGTGCAACTGCATCAATACCCCACCTACCAAGGGTGCGACGAGTGTCGCTAACATTGTTACTAGGTGCATGAGCGATAACGTACGTGCTGCCTGACCGATCGAAAAAACATCACGCACTATCGTTCGGGCCAGCACCGACGCAGCAGCTCCACCCAGTGCCTGCAAAAAGCGCCATCCGACCAGTGCTTCGATATTTTCGGCGAACATACAACCAACTGTTGCCCCCAGATACAGTGCCATCCCCCAAATTAGGACCGGCCGCCGTCCGAAGCGATCCGAACAGGGTCCATGAAACAGCATTCCGATGCACAAGCCGGCGAGAAACGCGCCAATGGTGAGCTGGACGCTACTGGCGCTTGCTCCCAGATCAGCCGCAATGGTCGGCAGACTCGGCAGGTACGTGTCGATTGATAGGGGGGCGAACGCCACAAGGGCTGCGAGCAGGACGATCAGGCGACCAGGGTTACTCAACATCTGTGCTCCGTCAGGTGAGATGAATTCGATAACTTCTTAACATTCTGCCTTCAAAACGGCAGAATAGTTAACAATTTAATGACCTCATGATGAGCACTGGCTGGCAGAGCACCACAACAGTATCCAGTTCAGTGGCACGGCGCCGGAGATCCTCCTCACCCGTATCGCCAGCGCTACTCGCAGCATGCGCGTTGGGAGCGGCGGTGTAATGCTGAGCCATTACAGCCCCTATAAAGTGGCGGAGACCTTTGCATTGCTTGGCGGACTTTTTCCTGGTCGGGTGGATCTTGGCATCGGACGCGCACCTGGCGGCGGCACCATGAGCAGCCACGCGCTGGCCATGCCAGGGCGCGTGCCGGATGTCGATCAGTTCCCTGCTCAGGCTGCCATGCTGTGTGCATTTCTGCGAGGCGGCTTCCCCATTGGGCACGGCTATGACGTCCTTACCTTCGATTTGCCGGTCAAGTCGATGCCTTCACTTTGGATGCTGGGCTCTGGCGGGGGAAGTTCCCAACTGGCCGGTCAACTGGGGATGGGCTTGGCGTTGGCGCAGTTCATCACCCCAAATGCCTGCACTCCGCGAATTTTTGACGATCACAGACGGGCATGGCAACGTGCTGGACTTGCCAGCCCTCCTCCCCGTCTTCTAGCAGTCGCGGCTATCTGCGCGAATACGGATGAAGAAGCGCGCTACATCGCCGGCACTGCGGTGTACCGAAAGCTTGGCGCTGGCAAGGCTCCACGCGAGGTTCTCCTCAGCCCAGCCGAGGTGCAGCGACGCTACAGGCAGATGAGCCCAGTTGAACGTGCCAAGTACGATGAAACCTTGGCTGGTATGGTAGTGGGCTCAGCGCAGACCTGCCGGCGCAGGATTAGCGAATTCGCGCGAGATTTCCAATGCGATGAAATTGGCATCGTCACCGTTACCCACCGCTTCGAAGACCGACTACGCAGTTATCAATTGCTGGCGGGAGACCAGCCCTGAGCTTTTGACTGATGAGCCCAGAGCGTGAGCTCAAGGCTCAATGCGTTTTAGCTCGTTAAGCAGTTGCAGTAGTTGTTTGAGCTTATCTTCACCGAATTGCGCCTGAATTCTGCGGTAGTTGGCTTCCATTCCTTCACGCATGGCTTCGAAACTCGCGCGGCCCGAGTGAGTCAGCGTCACGAATACTCGACGTAGATCCTCGGTGCCCTTACGTCTGCACACCAGTCCGTCCCGCTCCAGGCGGCTGAGAACCCCGGTCATGCTCGGCTTTAGGATACAGGCCAAGTGTGCTAGCTGGTGACTTTCCAGCTCACCCTGCTGGTGCAAGATGCGAATAACCCGCCATTGCTGTTCTGTCAGATCGTGCTCATTGAGCAACGGCCGGAAAAATGCCATTGCGGCTTCACGGGCCTGCAGCAAGCTCAGCGTTAATGAAGGGCGAATCTCGGTCATGAGTAAAGCCTGTGCCTTTTGATTCAATCGATAAGATTAGGAGAATCTGACGAGTGCGACAACTGCTGCACTCTATGAAAAGTGCAATCTGTTCCACGGAAAACCCATTTAAGGCCACCCTGCAAGCTGCGAGCATCGCTATCAAACAACGACAATTCTTGCAGGTATCGTCACGTGGCTACCTCACTGCAACTCCGCCTGCCGCTGCCGATACTCGCCTGGTGTAAGGCCCGCATACCGATTGAAGAAACGGCTGAAATAGGCCGGGTCCTTGAAGCCGAGCTGGTAGCAAATTTCATTCACCGAACTGCCGGAGAAAAGCAGCAAGCGCCTGGCCTCCTGCATCAGCCGCTCCAGCACCAGGCGTTTGGATGGCAGATCGGCGACACGCCTGCAAATGTCGTTGAGCCGCGCTTCAGTGACCCCGATCTGTGCTGCATAGCTCGCCAGTGGCCAGTGCTCAAGGTAGTGCGCCTCGATCAAAGCGTTGAAGCGGTGAAATATCTTCAAGTCTTCATGACGGGCCGGAGTTGCCTCGCGCGAGTTGGGACAAAGCCGCAACAAGCTGATCATGATCAGCCGCGTGAGCGATTGCAACGCCGCATCGCGTCCCGGACTAGAGCCGGCGAACTCATCGCTGAGAGCCTCCAGCCATATTTCCAGGCGCCGCGCCTCGGCATGATCCGCCGCCGGCACCTTGGTCAGCGCCACGCAAGCAGGCCGCACCTGCATTCCCGCCGGCAACAGGCTGGCATCTGCCTCGATCAATTGCCAAACCAACTGCTGGCGTACCGTGAGTACATGCCCGTCGCTGTCCGGATCGGTGACGAAAGAGTGAGTCACGGTCGGAGGCGTAAGGAAGAACATCGGCCCCGATTCGATGAACTGCTGGTCGTCCAGATACACCCGCACAGTGCCAGACTTTACGTAGTGCACTTGAAAGAAGCGATCGTGGCGGTGCACCGGCATGTTGCGCCCAAAAAATCCGGCGAGGTTGCCAAGCCGGTCGTGATGCACCTCGCTCTCGCTGTAGCGCTGGTCGTAAACCTGACCGATGTTGATGTTCGGAATGGGATGCCGATTGCTCATTGCTGGTTGTCCGCCAATGACTTGACCCGAGTTGCCAAGGCTCATGGTGCACCCGCCAAGCGGGAGCTACAAGGGAAGCCTTGACCATTGTTAACATATTAACTATAACATTAACACATTAACGATATTCGGAGCAGCAGCCTGCTCCACCACTGCCAGGAGAAAAGCATGAGCCATGCGTTGCATGACGTTGCGAACGGCACCGTGTTCGGCGTTGCGCTGAACTACAACGGTCTGCTAGAGCAGCGTCTGGCCGAGTTCGAAAAGCCGCCGTACAAGCAGGCGCCAGTCAAGCCGGTGCTCTTCATCAAGACGCCGAACACCCGCAATGCCCACGGTCGCAATGTGATCCACCCAGCCGGTGAACGCTTGCAACCAGGTCCAGCCCTGGGCGTGGTGATCGGCAAAGACGCCACCCGGGTGAGTGCCGCCGATGCGATGACCCATGTGGCCGGCTTCACCATCGTCAACGAGTACAGCCTGCCGGAAGACAGCTACTACCGTCCGGCGGTCAAGGCCAAGTGCCGCGATGGCTTCTGCGCCATTGGTCCCGACCTGATCCCGGTTTCCGCAGTCACCGACCCGCACCAGCTGACCCTCAAGCTCTATGTGAACGGCGTCGTGATGCAGGAAAACACTACCGCCAACCTGGTGCGCAGCATTCCGCAGTTGATTGCAGAATTGAGCGAGTTCATGACCCTGCACGCTGGGGATGTACTGATTACCGGCACCCCGGAGGGCCGTGTCGACGTCCATCCCGGTGACCTCGTCGAAGTCGAGATCACCGGCCTTGGCCGTCTGGCCAACACCATCGTTGCAGAGCCGGGGGAGCCAGCATGAAACACGCGCGTATCCGTTATGAAGGCAGCGTCCATGCTGTTACCGTCGAAGCCGACACCACCGTTCGCCTGGCCGACGGTCGAATGCTCGATGAAAGCCAGTTCGAGTGGCTGCCACCGGCAAACGGAAGCATGTTCGCCCTCGGCTTGAACTATGCCGACCACGCCAAGGAGCTCGCCTTCGCTCCGCCCACCGAGCCGCTGGCGTTTATCAAGTCCCCCGGCACCTACACCGGACACAACCAGGTCACCTGGCGCCCGGACAACGTCGAGTACATGCACTACGAGTGTGAGCTGGTTGCTGTCATAGGCAAGCCGGCGAAGAACGTCAAGCGCGAGAACGCCTTGGAGTACGTGGCCGGGTACACCGTGTGCAACGACTACGCCATCCGCGACTACCTGGAAAATTACTATCGCCCCAACCTGCGGGTGAAGAACCGCGACGCCACCACGCCCGTTGGCCCGTGGGTCGTCGACGCAGCCGAAGTGCCAGATGTGAGCAACCTGAAACTACGCACCTGGATCAACGGTGAGCTGAAGCAGGAAGGCACCACGGCGGACATGATCTTCGACATTCCATACCTGATCGAATACTTCTCCAGCTTCATGACCCTGCAACCAGGCGACATGATCGCCACTGGCACGCCAGAGGGCTTGGCCGACGTGGTACCGGGCGACGAAGTGGTGGTGGAAGTGGAAGGCGTCGGACGCCTGGTCAACCGCATCGTCAGCGAAGCTGACTTCTTCAAGAACAACAAGGCATGAGCAGCATGATCAAACATTGGATCAACGGCCGTGAGGTCGAAAGCAAAGACACCTTCGTCAACTACAACCCTGCCACGGGCGAAGCCATCTGCGAAGTCGCCAGCGGCGGCGCCGAGGAAGTGGCTCAAGCTGTGGCCGCGGCAAAGGAAGCGTTCCCCAAGTGGGCCAACACCCCCGCCAAGGAACGTGCCCGCCTGATGCGCAAGCTCGGTGAGTTGATCGACCAGAACGTTCCGAAGCTGGCGGAATTGGAGACCCTCGACACCGGCCTGCCGATCCACCAGACCAAGAACGTACTGATCCCGCGTGCCTCGCATAACTTCGACTTCTTCGCCGAAGTCTGCACTCGCATGGACGGCCACACCTACCCGGTGGACGACCAGATGCTCAACTACACCCTGTACCAGCCGGTCGGCGTGTGCGGTCTGGTGTCGCCGTGGAACGTGCCGTTCATGACCGCCACCTGGAAGACCGCGCCGTGCCTGGCTCTGGGCAACACTGCGGTACTGAAGATGAGCGAACTGTCGCCGCTGACTGCCAACGAACTGGGCCGCCTCGCGGTCGAGGCCGGCATCCCGAATGGCGTGCTCAACGTGATCCAGGGCTACGGCGCCACGGCTGGCGACGCCCTGGTGCGTCACCCGGACGTTCGCGCGATCTCCTTCACCGGTGGCACCGCTACCGGGCGCAAGATCATGCAGACCGCGGGCCTGAAAAAATACTCGATGGAACTGGGCGGCAAGTCGCCAGTGGTGATCTTCGAAGACGCCGATCTGGACCGCGCCCTGGACGCCGCTCTGTTCACCATTTTCTCGCTCAATGGTGAGCGCTGCACTGCCGGCAGCCGCATCTTTATCCAGGAAAGCGTGTACCCGCAGTTCGTCGCTGAGTTCGCAGCCCGCGCCAAGCGCCTGATTGTTGGTGACCCAACCGATCCGAAGACCCAAGTCGGCTCGATGATCACTCAGGCGCACTACGACAAGGTGACTGGCTACATCAAGATCGGCATGGAGGAAGGCGCGCGCCTGGTCGCGGGCGGCCTAGAGCGCCCGGCAAACCTGCCGGCACACCTTTCCAAGGGGCAGTTCATTCAGCCTACTGTGTTCGCTGATGTGAACAACAAAATGCGCATTGCCCAAGAAGAAATCTTTGGCCCAGTAGTCTGCCTTATCCCATTTAAAGACGAAGCCGAAGCGTTGCAACTGGCCAACGACACCGAGTACGGCCTGGCCTCCTACATCTGGACCCAGGACATTGGCAAGGCTCATCGCCTGGCCCGCAGCATTGAAGCCGGCATGGTGTTCATCAACAGCCAGAACGTGCGCGATCTCCGTCAGCCGTTCGGTGGTGTGAAGGGCTCGGGCACCGGCCGCGAAGGTGGACAGTACAGCTTCGAAGTGTTCGCCGAAATCAAAAACGTCTGCATTTCCATGGGTAGCCACCACATCCCGCGCTGGGGCGTGTGACTTTTAACCCAACGCGCCGGGCGGGCCAATGTTCTGACGACAACCTGATCCGCTCAGCGCCGCGGGATTTCCAACAATAAGGAGTCTGATCATGGGTAAAGTGGCCCTAGCGGCAAAGATCACTCACGTGCCCAGCATGTACCTGTCGGAAATCCCTGGCCCTCGCCAGGGATTTCGCCAGGCCGCGATCGACGGGCATTACGAGATCAGCCGCCGCTGCCGTGAGCTGGGTGTGGACACCATCGTCGTGTTCGACACCCACTGGCTAGTCAATGCCAACTACCACATTCTGTGTGGCGAGCACTTCCAGGGGGTATACACCTCCAACGAACTGCCTCACTTCATCAGCAACATGGCCTATGAGTTCCCTGGCAACAAGGACCTGGGCCTGATCTTGAGCGAAGCCTGCAATCGCTTCGGCATCGAGACCATGGCCCACCACGCCACTACTTTGGGGCCTGAATATGGCACCCTTGTCCCGATGCGCTACATGAACCAGGACCAGCACTTCAAAGTGATTTCGGTCTCGGCGCTGTGCACATCGCACTACCTGGCCGACAGCGCCCGTCTCGGCTGGGCCATGCGCAAGGCAGTGGAAGACCACTACGACGGCACCGTGGCGTTCTTTGCCAGTGGCTCGCTTTCCCACCGCTTCGCCCAGAACGGCCAGGCGCCAGACTTTGCCACCAAAGTCTGGAGCCCGTTCCTCGAAACTCTGGATCACCGTGTGGTGAAAATGTGGGAGAACGCAGAATGGGAAGCGTTCTGCGGGATGCTTCCTGAGTACGCGGCCAAAGGCCACGGTGAAGGGTTCATGCACGATACGGCGATGCTGCTGGGTGTACTCGGCTGGTCGAAGTACGACGGTAGGGCTGAGGTGGTGACCCCGTACTTCGGTTCATCGGGTACCGGGCAGATCAACGCTATCTTCCCGATCACGCCTCAGGACGGCTCGGCGATACCGCCTGCGCAAGCAGCAAATCCGGCGGGTGTGGTTTCCACCAGCCGACTCTGACTCATTTGCCAGGCCACCGCTTGGCGGCCTGGTGCCCTCGCCACAAGGAAGCACCTCATGCCACACCTGGTTCTGCTCTACACCCCCGACCTGGAAGCCGATGCCGATATCCCCGGCCTGTGCCGCGCCCTCGCCGACTGCATGCTCGAACAGCACGACGAAACCGGCAAGTCGGTCTTCCCAACCGGTGGAACCCGCGTACTTGCCTACCCTGCCGCCCATTGCGCAGTGGCAGACGGTAACGGCGACTACGGGTTCATGTACGCCAACCTGCGCATGGGCAGTGGCCGAAGCCCCGCCGTACATAAAACGGTCGGCGATAGCCTGCTGCAGGTTTTAAAGCAGCGTCTGGATGCACTGCTGCTGCAGCGGCCGATTGGCATCACCCTGCAGATCGACGAAAGCGCTCAGCAAGTCTATGACGCCAAACACAGCACCTTGCACCCGCTGTTCAATCGCCCGGCCTGATTTCAGGCCGCCCGTTGCTTCATCACACAACAAGTACAAAAAAATGAGCACACTCGAACATGCCTCTCCGGCCCACACTCAGGCCGAACTGGCCGACGCGACCCACCGCGCGGTCACCTGGCGGCTGATGCCGTTGCTGCTGATCTGCTACCTGTTCGCCCACCTCGACCGCATCAACATCGGCTTTGCCAAGATGCAGATGAGCCAAGACCTGCAGCTGTCCGACACGGTCTACGGGCTGGGCGCCGGGCTGTTTTTCATTGCCTATGCATTATTCGGCGTGCCTAGCAATCTGATGCTCGAGCGCATCGGCCCACGCCGCTGGATCGCCACGCTGATGGTGGTATGGGGGGCGCTGTCGGCCAGTATGCTGCTGATCGAGAGCAGCAGCGCTTTCTACCTGCTGCGCTTTGCTCTGGGTGCCGCAGAGGCTGGTTTCTTTCCGGGCATCCTGGTCTACCTCAATCGTTGGTACCCCGCCGGACGCCGAGCCCAGGTCACCGCATTGTTCGCCATCGCCGTGCCGCTTGCCGGGGTGGTTGGCGGGCCGTTGTCAGGGGCGATCCTGTCATTCATGCACGACGCAGCTGGTCTGCGTGGCTGGCAGTGGATGTTCCTACTCGAAGGCGCGCCAGTGATCCTACTGGGCTTGTTGGTGCTGGCTGCACTGCCTGAACGCTTCGAGCTGGTGCACTGGCTCGACGACCGGCAGAAGGCTGCATTGCGCGCCCAGTTCGGCAGCGAAGAGCAGCGCAAAACCGTGACATCCTTGGGCGGCGTCTTTTCCAGCCCGGCGATCTGGCTGCTGGTGGCTGTGTACTGCGCTGTGATGCTGGCAGTCAACACGTTGGCCTTCTGGATGCCCAGCCTTATTCATGGTGCTGGCATCGGCAGCGACGCGAGCGTCGGTATGCTCAGCGCCCTACCTTACCTGGCTGGCTGCGTGTTCATGCTCGCGTGCGGCCGCTCCAGCGACCGCCAGCGCGAGCGCCGCTGGCATCTGTGCGTGCCGCTTCTGATGGCCGCAGCCGGTATCGGCATCACCGGCCTGGCCCCGCAGCAACCTTGGCCAGTATTGGGCGGGTTGGTGTTGGCGGGCATGGGAGCCAGCGCGGCCTTGCCGATGTTCTGGCAGTTACCACCAGCGTTCCTCAATGCTCGCACCCAGGCTGCCGGTATTGCCCTGATCAGTTCACTGGGCAGCATCGCCTCGTTCGCGGCGCCCTATTTCATCGGATGGGTGCGCGACACCACGCAAAGTGCAAGTCTCGCGCTCTACGCGCTCGCCTGCTTCATCACCCTAGGTGGCCTGCTGGTGCTGCGCACCCGGGCCGCCATCGTCAACCCTTGAACACAGAGATTGTCACCATGCTTGATAACGCTTTCATCCAGCAGGCCGCCGAACGCCTCGACCAAGCAGAGCGCTCGCGCGAGCAGATCCGCCAGTTCTCCATTGAGCAGCCAGCGATTACCATCGAAGACGCTTACGCCATCCAACGCGCCTGGGTAGCCAAGAAGATCGCTGCTGGCCGCAAGCTGGTAGGACACAAGATCGGCCTGACCTCACGCGCCATGCAGGTATCTTCGAACATCACCGAACCCGACTATGGCGCCCTGCTCGACGACATGTTGTTCGACGAAGGAAGCGACATCCCCTTTGATCGTTTCATCGTGCCACGGGTAGAGGTAGAGCTGGCGTTCATCTTGGGCAAACCACTCAAGGGCCCCAACGTCACCGTTTTCGATGTAATGGAAGCCACTGAGTGGGTGATCCCGGCACTGGAGATCATCGACGCCCGTATCCAACAAGTCGACCCGCAGACCCAAGTCACCCGCAAGGTGTTCGACACCATCTCCGACAACGCCGCCAATGCTGGTGTGGTCATGGGGGGGCGGGCAGTGCGCCCCACAGACATAGACCTGCGCAAGGTGCCGGCTGTGCTGTACCGCAATGGCGTGATCGAGGAGTCCGGTGTGAGTGCCGCGGTGCTCAACCACCCAGCCAAAGGTGTCGCCTGGCTGGCCAACAAACTGGCGCCGTACGACGTCACCCTGCAGCCTGGCCAGATCATTCTCGGTGGTTCGTTCACTCGCCCTGTAGCCGCTCGTCCTGGAGACACCTTCCACGTCGACTACGACATGCTTGGCTCAATCGCCTGCCGCTTCATCTGAGGACTGACCATGGACATGCCTATCAACCATTTCAAAAAACGCCTGCGCAGCGGCCAGGCTCAGATCGGCCTATGGCTCGGCCTGGCCGATGCCTATTGCGCCGAACTGGCCGCCAATGCCGGCTTCGACTGGCTGCTCATCGATGGTGAACATGCACCCAACGACCTGCGCGGCATGCTCGCGCAGTTACAGGCAGTGGCGCCCTACCCTAGCCAGGCCGTGATACGTCCAGTGGTCGGCGATACCGCATTGATCAAGCAAGTGCTGGATATAGGTGCTCAAACCCTTCTGGTACCGATGGTCGAAAGCGCCGAGCAGGCGCGGCAACTGGTCAAAGCCGTGCACTACCCGCCGACCGGCGTACGAGGCGTGGGCAGTGCATTGGCGCGGGCGTCGCGCTGGAACAGCATCGCCGGCTACTTGGACCACGCGGACGCGCAGATGTGTCTGCTGGTGCAAATAGAGAACAAGGAAGGCCTAGCCAACTTGGACGAAATCGTCGCAGTGGACGGGGTCGATGGCGTGTTCATCGGCCCTGCTGACCTCAGTGCTGCCCTGGGCCACCGTGGTAATCCAGGGCACCCTGAAGTGCAGGCAGCGATCGAAGATGCCATTGTGCGCATCGGTAAGGCCGGTAAAGCGGCAGGCATTCTCAGCGCCGACGAGAAGTTGGCTCGTCGTTATATCGAACTGGGTGCAGCCTTTGTCGCAGTCGGCGTCGATACCACCGTGCTCATGCGCGGACTGCGGGACTTGGCGGGCAAGTTCAAGGATACACCTGCGGTGAACAGTACCGGCGACGGTGTCTACTAAGTCTTCGCTACCACTGAAAACGACAACGGCGCCCGATAGGCGCCGTTGTCGTTCAAGGCCATTCTCACATCTGGATTATGGCTTTGAGGACGGTCTTGAAGGTATCCAACTGCTCTGCACTGAATTGCCCGAACACCTTATCCTGCTGCTCCTGGGCAATGCCCCACAACGCTTCGGTTTCATCCACCCCTTTTTCAGACAGCCGCACACGGCCGTCGTCGTCAGCGATCAACCCCTTGCGCTTGAGGTTGGCTACGGCCTCTTCGATCTCACGCACGGGCATCGCCACTTCGCGCTGCAGGTCGCTCACGCTGAGTCCAGCATCGTTCTCCAGCACCATCAACATGCGCGCTTCGCTAGTGCGCAGGCCGGTGCACAATTGGCGTGGCTGATAGTCGGCTTGGTAGGCACGCAAGGCCTGAGTCATCAGGTAGTACAGGTTGTGCTGCAGACGACCCTGGAAGTGACTGCTCGGCGCCTGCCCTTCGGCCCGTTGGGTCATGCGGGTGTGCGGAAGCACCATCGAGTAAGCACCTTGGTGATACAACAGCGGCGAGCGACCGAAGTCATCGAAGGCCACAACCTTACCGACCAGAATCCAGTGATCGCCGCCGTCCAGTTGCTGAAACTTTTCACACTGGAAGCGCGCCGAACAGTCGGCGAACAGCGGCGCACCACCGGCCCCCTCCTCGTAGTCAATGCCGGCGAAACGATCTTCCTTGGGACGCGCGAAATTGTTGGACAGGTCGATCTGATCAGCCGCGAGGATGTTCACAGCAAAATGTGAAGCTTCCTCGAAAACCTCGTGGCTGGTGGAACGTTTGTCGATGCTCCAGAGAATTAGTGCAGGGTCCAGTGACACCGAGTTAAAGCTGTTAGCTGTGACGCCAACTTTGCGGCCACTCGGCCCGGCTGCGGTGACCACGGTCACGCCAGTAGCAAAATTACCCAAGGCACGGCGGAAGGCACGGGTATCGAAATCGGTCACAGAGGTTGAATTGGACATGCAAGACTCCCGGGCAGGCCGAACGGGCCTGCCACTGTTTGTTGTTGTGGTTGTTGTGGGGGATCAGCCGCTTGGCGATCAAACCATCGCCGGGTCAGGCTCTAGCCCCATCAGTTCGCGGCCAAGGATCTGCGCACAGACGTCATAGTCGGTGTAGGCATGTGCACCGGTCATGTGCGAATCACGGAACAGTCGCTGCAGTTCGTTGGTCTCGAACCAAGCGCCGCCACCGGCTGCTTCCATCAGGCGATCGACCGCCTGGATGCACATTTTCACCGCGTAGCCTTGGTTGGTGCGCCAAAACGCCAAGGTGGCGCGCGATGGGTATTCATGACGTTCGCTGTACTCCGCGATCTCGTCCCAGCTCTTTTCCAGCAACGCCCGTGCGGCAGCAACTTGGTGGGTGGACTCAGCCAGGCGCATCAGGGCTGGCGTGGCTGCACCGACCGCCGCACCGGTGTAGGCACGCACGCGGTTGCGCGTTTTTTCGCGGAACACTTCCAGCATGCGCTCAGCAATGCCCAGGCTGACGGTAGAGAAACCGCTTGCGAAGTAAGGGCGATATGGAGCGAAGAAAATCTTGCTGTCTGGGTACATACCGAAGCCGGCGGACTTGCCTTCCATCATGTCCTTGGCCTTCTGGATACGGTGCTCGGGCACGAAAGCGTCGCGTACGATAAGCGTCTTGCTACCACTGCCACGCATGCCCACCGCATACCAGTCATCACGGATTTCATAATCGCTGCGAGGCAATACAGCGAAGCAGTAATCCTGAGAACCTTCGGCGTTAGGGCGACGGAAGCCCAATATCGCCCACTCGGCGTGATCGCAGCCGGAGCTCCAGCCCATTTCGCCACTGAAAGTCACACCACCTTCCACCTCTTCGGTGCGGCCGAAAGGCGCGATGCTGCTGCTGGCCGTGGCGTCCGGGTTGCTGCCCCATACATCCTGCTGCAACTTTGCCGGGAACATCGCCATCTGGTGGCTATGGGTGCACAGCAGGCTCATAGCCCAAGCGGTGCTGGCGCACGCGCCGGCCAGCAAAGCGATGCACTGGGCGAACTGCGGCAAGGAAATTTCCAAGCCACCGTACTGCTTAGGCAGAAAAGCGCGATGCATGCCGATACTCTTCAGCAAGGCGATGTTCTCTGCTGGAACACTGCGGTCATGCTCAGCCTTAAAGGCATTGGCAGCAATGGCCGGCAGGATGGCTTTGAGGTCTTCCAGCAAAGGATTTGGCTTTTTCATGAACGGTCTCTTTATTATTGGATAACCAGCGTGCAACCCTCTGTGCGGCAGCGGGCAGCCGAATAGTCTCAATGACGCGTTCAGTATGTGGCGGTGGCAGTTGTCGAGAAATGCACGTTACGAGGGGAAAATTGCACTTTCCATGGTATCGCCCCCTGCTTCGCTTCGAAGCGATTGACCCCTGCTCCAGTCGCCACCACAATCCCCTCGAAGCGCGCGTGGCCTACCCGCGCCATTGATGGAGTGACCTCGTTGAAAGCGCTTTCCCCCTCTGCGGCACGTATTTGCGACGCCGCTGTCGGCCACTTCGCGGCATTCGGTTACGACGCCTCCTCGTTGAATGAGATCGCTCAACTGGCAGGCATGCGTAAAGCCTCGCTCTACGCGCACTTCGCTAACAAGGATGCTTTGTTCCTAGAAGCATTTCAGCGGGCACTGGAAGTTGAAACCCGTTTCGTCGAGAGCGCTTTTCGAGAGGAGGCGGCGGGCGCTGTGGCACCTGGGCACTGGCTTGTGCTTCACCTCGCCGAGCGCTACCGAGAGTCGCAGAACCTGCGTTTCATCCTGCGCACAGCGTTTCTGCCTCCGGTCGATATCAAGGTGGCTGTCACCTCAGGGTTCGAGCGATATCTGGACGGCGTACGCGAAGGTTTTTGCCAAGCGCTCCATGCGCGCTACAGCTGGGCTGACTTGGCAAGCACTCGCCTGGAGGTCTATGCCGATGCCTATCTGGGCATCATCGACAGCCTGCATGTGGAACTGATGTACGCCGACCCCGCCGTCTATGCACGACGTGCGGCATCGCTATTGAAAATCCTTGACGACTCATTGTCGCTGAACCACTGAGGCGAGGGCCAGTCACGCGGCTTAAGGCTTGATCCTCTTCATCTCTTCGAGCAGTCGGGTCAGTTGCTGAAGCTTTTCCTCGCCGAACTGACTCAGGATCTTGTCATAGTTGCGGCCCATTTCCTCGCTCATGGCCAAAAACACCTGTTGTCCCTTGACCGTGAGGTTGATGAACACCCTCCGCTGGTCTTCAGAAGACTTGCGCCGTGCGACAATACCGTCGCGCTCAAGGCGCTTGAGCACGCCGCTCATGCTCGGTTTGAGAATACAGGCAAGCTCTGCCAACTGATGGCTTTCCAACTCACCCTGCTGACGCAGGATACGAATGACTCGCCATTGCTGTTCGGTTAGCTCGTGGGCGTTCAGCGCAGGGCGGAAGAACGCCATGGTGGCTTCGCGAGCCTGCAGTAGCGTCAGCGTAAGTGAGGGTCGTGGCGTGGTCATGCGTGCTTCGAGCTCGTCGATAAAAAGCGTGCCGGCGAGTATGCCAGCACGCGCTCATTAATACATTAATCAATTACTCGATAAGCAGGTGGTAATGGCGCTTCTTGCCCAAGCTGACACGCCATTGTTGCTGGCCAGGTGGTAGATCGGCGTCCACTGATTGCACCACCTCACCATCCAGGCGCAAGCCACCGCCCTGCGCCAGACGCCTTGCCGCACCACGCGACGGTTGCAGGCCGGCCTGCACAAGTACCTCAGCCAGGCTCGGGATTTGCAGCGCGCTGCGAGCCACGGTAATGGTGGTCAATCCATTGCCAATACCCTCCCCGTACACGCCGCTGGCAGCCTCTCGCGCAGCATTCGCTGCCTCAGCGCCGTGCGCCAATGCAGTCACCCCATCGGCCAGCAGGGCCTTGGCTTGGTTCAAGGCCGCACCACCCTCGCGCGTGAGTTCGGCGATCCGCTCCAGCGAAAGTTCAGTAAACAGGGCCAGAAAGCGCGGTACGTCCCGATCGTCGCAATTACGCCAGAACTGCCAGAAGTCGAAACTCGGCAAGCGACGCTCGTCAAGCCATATTGCGCCGTTGAGCGACTTGCCCATCTTTTTGCCATCGCTATTGGTCAACAATGGCATGGTCAGACCGAACAACTGACGTTGATCACGGCGCCGGGCCAGCTCGACGCCGTTGATGATGTTGGCCCACTGGTCGGCACCGCCCAGTTGCAGGGTGCAGTCGTGCAGGCGAGCCAGCTCGGTAAAGTCATGGGCCTGCAGCAGGGTATAACCGAACTCTAGAAATGACAGCGAGTGTTCCCGATCCAAGCGTTGCCGCACCGAGTCAAACGTCAACAGACGATTAATCGAGAAGTACCGCCCGACCTGGTCGAGGAATTGCAGATAGCCGATACCATCGAGCCACTGCGCGTTGTCGACCACGAAGCCCGCGCCCTCACCCAAATGCAGGTAGCGCCCGAAAGTCCGCGTGATGCCGGCGATATTGGCCTGAATCTGCGCCTCATCGAGTATCGGTCGGCTCTCGTCCCGGAAGCTTGGGTCACCGATACGCGTTGTCGCGCCACCGATCAGCAGGATCGGACGGTGCCCGGCCTTCTGCAGCCAGCGCATTAGCATCAAACCCTGCAGGTGGCCGACATGCAGGCTGTCGGCTGTGGCATCAAAGCCCAAGTAGAACGTGCGCGGTCCTTCCTGCAAATGTGTGCGCAATCCTTCGAGGTCCGTGCTTTGGTGAATGAAGCCTCTGGCTTGCAGGTGGCCTATCAGATCGTAATGTTGGTCGCTCATGACAACTCCTGGGTGAAGCCCGAGGAGCGAGACACACGTCCAGCCGCCTCGGGCGGATGACGTGCACGCAGCCACGACCGCCTCAGGTTGAGGTGGCGTAACGACGGTAACGTGGTAGATTTATTAACATGTTCATGACATCCATCATCAAGGAGTCTGCGGCAGACGTCAAGCCTCCCCTTACACTGCCAGGTGGCAGGCAGATAAAAGTCCATGGCAGGCTAAGGCAAGACGCCTACCTATCGTTAGGTGCTCAATGGCACCACGTGCACCGCCTCGGCAAAGGCCCTATCACAATTCCAATTCAGCAGGCTGCGTCATGATCAACATCGAGACCCCGACCTACTACACCGCGACCAAAAAATACAACCTTAGCTTCCCCACCCTAGAAAGCGACATCGACGCCGATGTCGTGGTCATCGGTGGCGGCTTCTCGGGTATCAACACAGCACTGGAACTGGCGGAAAAAGGTGTCACCAATGTTGTGGTGCTCGAAGCCCGCTACCTGGGTTTTGGCGGTACCGGGCGCAACGGGGGGCAGATCATGGCCGGCATTGGCCATGACCTGGAAAAGATCAGAAGCAGCGTCGGTGACCAAGGGCTGAAGCAGATTTTCGAGATCAGCGAACTGGGCGCCGGCATCATCAAGGAGCGCATAGCGCGCTACAACATTGATGCCGACTTCTGCCATGGCTATGGCTACATGGGCTTCAACAAACGCCAGGAAAAAACCTTGCGGGCATGGGAGAAAGACTTCAAGTCGATCAACACCCATGACGAGATCCGCTTTTTGGGTGGCGCTGAGGTCAAGCAGATCATCGGCAGCGACGCCTACACTAGCGCCCTGCTGCACATGGGCGGCGGCCATGTTCATTCGCTCAATCTGCTGTTGGGCGAAGCCCAAGCTTTGATAGGCCATGGTGCGCGAATCTTTGAGCATAGCCCGGCGCTGGAAGTGACCTATGGCGAGCGCATCAAGGTGCGCACCGGCCGCGGCTCGGTGCGAGCCAGCAAGCTGCTGTGGGCCTGCGATAGCTTCCTCAACAAAATGGAACCGGAGCTGCACGCGCGCACCATCAACACCTACGCCTTCCAGATGATGACTGAGCCACTGTCGGAAGAACTGATACAGCGTATCAGCCCGATCCGCGGCGCCTACAGCGATATCCGCCCGGTGATCGATTACTACCGCGTCACCCGCGAAAACCGCCTGCTGTTCGGTGCCGCCACGCCGTTCATCGAGCACATCCCGCTGGATCTCAAGGCCTGGAACCGCGCTTTGATGCTGAAGATCTTCCCCTACCTCAAGGATGTGCGGATCGACCTCGCCTGGGGTGGTCCAATGGCCACAAGCGCCAACCTGTTCCCGCAGATCGGCACCCTCAGCAATCGCCCCAACGCATTTTACGTGCAGGGTTATTCCGGCTTCGGGGTCACCCCCAGCCACATCATTTGCAAGATTCTCGCCGAGGGCATGCACGAAGGCTCATCGCGCTACGACCTGATCAGTTCGGTCAAGCATGCACGGATCCTCGGCAAGGACCACTTTCGCCCACTGCTGCTAACCGCCGGCAAGACCGTGCACCAGCTTTCGGGCTATTTCAACGGCCGCCGCTGACCGTATCTTTCACCCACTGGAGAACTGCCATGACCCTCACTGCTGCCAAGCAAGGCATACAACTGTCCGAACTCGATGCCTGGGGCACCGTTGCCGATCTGGGCTCGGAAATCCTGGAAGGCGAAGTCAAAGCCTTTGGCAAAATGACCCACGGAGCGCCCACCGACCCCGTCAGCAGCGCTTACTTTGGCACCACGCGCGGCAAATTCCGCATGGTCTACCCGTTTAACGAGCAGGCGGTAATCGTCACAGGTGAAATCCAACTGACTGACGAGTCCACAGGTAAGGTCACTCGCTACAAAGCCGGTGATGCCTGGTTCGTGACCAAGGGCACGCCAGTGCTGTGGGAGATTTTGACCGAGTCGTTCGTCAAGCACTACTTTGCCGTGGCGTAACGGAAACAGGTAATAAAAACGGCACCAGCGCTACAAGCGCTGGCGCCGTTTAGTTTTTGCGGTGAGTTAGCGCAAGGAGGTCCCCATAGCTGTGGCACGGTAGTCCTTTGGAGATTGGTCATACTGCTTTTTGAACGAACGGCTGAAATGAGCAGAGTCAGTGAAGCCCCACTTGTAGGCGATTGACGTAATCGACTCACTCATGAAGAACGGATTGGCGAGATCTTCGGCACTGCGCTTGAGCCGGGCACGTTGAATGTACCGGCACACGCTGTCACCTTCCTCTTCGAACAAACGATAGAGGTGACGCACTGAAATGTTAAGCCCGCTAGCCAAAGCAGCAGGCGTCAATCCGGGCTGTGACAACGATTTATCAATCACCTTCTGCACATAACTACGCATATTGCCGCCGTTAAGCGCGTCTACGCTGCAAAGGTTTCCTTCTCCAAACTCAAGGCCCGGCTCTAAAAGAGCGGTGAATGCTGCTTCTAACGCAGCGCCCTGGGTACAGTCTTCGCCGGTATTCTCATCCTTGCACATCTGATCCATCAACACATGAAGCATGCGCCCACACGCGTTGCTGGATGAGATCTTTCCTACCAGATTCCCTCTGCCGAGAACCTGTTTACGCACCTGCTCGCGTGATAGCGCCAACGAAACATGCTCAATCAGGCCAACTGGTTTGATTTCGCAGCGCCCCACCGAATCCATGAGCATGAGATCACCGGGCGACAGGTGAATGGTCAAACCGCCCTGCTCGACCGTAGAGCGGCCCGACCGCTGCAGGACAAGAAAACAGTGCTGGTCATCATCCAGGGCCGCATTATCACCCAGCCTCCGAATGACGCCGGCATTCGTGCGCAAAGATGCGACTGGCAAGCCAGCACGCGTATGAGCTGAGACATCTCCAATGAAGAGTGAATGATTACCAGCCAATTCCGTTTCAAAACGGCCGCAAATGCCCTGCATGGCAGCGGTCCAGCGATCAAGTCCCTGATGGTCGGGTTGTTGAGTCTGCATAGTGGCCTCGACGCGAATTGTTGTTATGCGGCCATTGATAACATGTTAACAATGTCCGCACAACTGTCACAGTTAGTCGAGTACACTCAGCAAAGGATATGCCAGTTCGCTTCAGATGCGTTGCAGAATCTCAGTGAAGCTAGACAGGCTGGCGAGCAAATGAGAACGCTGCTGCGGACTTACTTGAATGTAGCGACGAAACGCCGGCATCCGGTTGACCACCTCGCTTCCGCCCATATGCTCCAGGGCAAGTTGCCATTGGCCCTTGCTGCACTCCAGAGTCAGCCGCTTGAAGTCCAGCGGCATCAGCGCCGCCAACAAGGCCGCATCTCTGTCAAAATGATCGCGTATTCGGGCAAAGAAAGCCTGCTCGCCGCCCCGGAACACGCAAGCTATGCCGGTGCGCCGAAATGCCCCGGTATGGCGCAGCTCCAACCGTACTTCGCCCTGCTGCAGGGCAGGCACGCTCAAGCGAAACTCGCAGGTCACCACATGCATTAGCAGGTGCGCCTCTACGTCCTCACGTACCTCGACCTGCCCCCCCCCAGGGCGCAGACGCACCTGCGCGACACCCGCTTCCGTCCGCTGTATTTCCAGCGGCCCAAGATTACGCAGCAAATGCCCCAAGGTGACACCGGGCCTATAACCTGAAGGCGCCTGAGGCACCAGCAGCCTTTCACGCAAATGTCTGATCATGTTGCGGACGCTCCGGAGCGTGGCCTGGTTCGGCGGCGAATTCTTTTTCCAGTACATCCTCAACCCGGGCAGGCCTGAACGGGTTGACCTTCTGCACACACAGAGACCAGAACAGCGCGTAGGCTGCCGTGCCGCCAAGCATGATGGCAAACGGCACGTAAACGTCCGCCGGGTTCATTCCAGGCGGTGTGATAAACAGCATGCCGATGATGATGCCCGCACTTGAAATGATTTGCGGCAACGGGAACAGCGGCGAACGGTAGGCCCGCGGCAGATCTGGGCGACGGATACGCAGGATCACCACCGACAAGGTCACCAGCAAGTAGGCCGTGCTCCAAGCGCATACGGCAGCCAGCACCAAGTGCAGAATATTGTCTGGATTGCCACCCAAGTACCAGGCATGTAGGCACGGGATCAGTGCAACCACCAGAATGCACAGCAATGGCGTCTTGAAGCGCGGATGCAGGTAGGTGAAGACCTTAGGCAACGCTCCGTCTACCGCCATCCCGTAAAGAATGCGCGGCACCCCGGCCATCAGCGTGTTGATGGTTGCCGCACCGGCGAACAAAAAGCCGATACCCAGCCAAACTGGGCCGATGTCACCCATCACCTGCTCGGCAAAGCGCGGAATGGCCATGGGCGTGTCCAGCAAGTGTACGCCGGTGGCGGCATCGAGTACGACGTTTTCCACTTGGCGCTTCATTGCCGCGCCGTAGATGAACATGCAACTGGCCACACCAAACAGGCCCAACGCCATGGCGCGTGGCAATACCCAGGCCGAGCGACGCAGTTCGGGCGCAAGCGGCGTCACGAACTCGCAGCCGACAAACATGAACATGGCCATGCCGATCAGTGAAAGGATGGTCATCACATCAGAGCCTACCAGAGAGGCGCCAAACGGGCCCTCCAGCTCCACCGCAGGGGCGGCGATCAGACCCAGCACACCGAACACCATCAGGGTCGTCCACATGCCGAAGGTGAGGATCACCTCAGCGCGACTGAAAGCGCTGACGCCGAACGCGTTCAGTACCGCAAACGACAGCACAAAACAGACTCCCAACAGCCAAGAACCGCCTGCGGACTCAGCGAGCGTGTTGAGGTGTTCGAAATTCACCAACGCCATCACCCCAGACAGGATGGTCTCGGCAGTGCCAGCGAACACATGCACGATCAAGTAGGCTGAAAGCGTGCCGGTAATGGCAAAGAAGCGGCCCATGCCGCAGTTGATATAGTCGTAAACCGAGCCGGTGGTCGGCAGTATCGAGGCCGCCTCGGCGAAGGTGGTTGACTGCGCCAACATCATCAACGCGGCGATGACCATGGCAATGGCAAACGCGCCGCCACCGATGCCGAAGCCCATGGTCGCAGTGAGTATTACGGGGCTGGCCATGATCAGCCCGACGGTGCTGGCGAGTGCGGTAGGGAAACCGACTGTGCCTTGGTTGAGGTGCTCAGTGAGCTTATTGTTGAATGACATCTTGATCAAGACCCTGGCTTCAGTGTTGGCTGGTAGAGGGTAAGCGGACCATTCCACATGCAGGCCCGACCTACCTCCATGTACCTGCACTGTGCGCCCTGCGTGCCCCGCAGTCTTGCCTTTGCCTGCCTGAACTCTTGTTACAGCCTGCCAGATGGCCAGTTCACCAGAGACCCGCTTATCCCGCATCTGTAGGATGGCACCCACGGCTGCCTGGTCAAATACTGGTAACCAAGCCACTCGACATGAACACATTCGAAGTGCCTGCCAGCAATAATAAAAAATCGCCCGGAGACTCCCCGTATGAGCGATCGCCTCGCCCAAACACTGAGTGCTTTCAGTAGCACCGTGCTAGACATCCAGCGCTTGGCACAGAGCCAGAGCATTGAGCACTTCCATAGCCTGATGATTGAACGTCTAAGTGAACTCATTACGTTCGACAAGGCATGGTGGGGGCTGGCCGCTTTGATCAACGGGGTGCCGGTGGAACGCAGTACGCAGCTTTTCAAGCTTCCAGTTCAGTATCTCCTGGACTGGCAATCAATCAGCCACGACGACGTCACCATCGAGAGTGTGCACAGCCACCCTGGCCACGCTGTGGTCATCGACATGGGCACTACACCTGGCCTGACCTGGCTCGGAGCCAAGCACCACATCGGCCAACTGATGTGCATCATCGTGAGCGATCCGATAACTCGGCTTTCCGAGCATCTGACGTTGTATCGCAGCCCGGACTCTGCATCGTTCAGTCCGCAGGACGGTCTGCTCCTGGAAACCCTCATGCCTCACTTGTCCGCAGCTGTCGCGGCCAACCGCATCCGAACGTTGATTGCTGCCCGCGAAACCCTGAGCAACCCTCAGAACCTTGCACTAGCCGTGTGTGACCGCCACGGTACGCTGCATTGCGCCGAACCTGGCTTCATCGCGCTACTGCTGCAAGGTTGGCCAAAGTGGAGCGGACCTAGTCTGCCTATTGCCATTGAGACTGGTGAAACCGCCATCGACCGAATACACCTAAGCATCTCAAATGCCGGTGACCTTTTCCTGATCGCAGGGCGGCAGCAGAACCCGCTGGAAACGCTCAGCCCACGCGAGCATGAGGTCGCCTCAAGCTTCGGTGAAGGCAGGACATACAAGGAGGTCGCCCGTGACCTAGGACTAGCCCCAAACACCGTGCGCCACCATATTCGCTCCATCTACAGCAAGCTCGGCGTCAAGGACAAGGCCCGTATCGGGCAACTGTTGCGCAATAACTCTGGCTGACAATCGCTAATCCTCCGCCCCCTTTTTTGCTGCTCGTCTTGAGCGGCCCAGGCACGTTCGTGCCTGAAATCTGCCGGGAAGTTCGATCCAATAATCACAAGAGAATGCGTAATGAACAAGCATACGAATTGGCTGGCCGGCGCTCTCCAGCTCACACTGATAACTGGTCTGACAAGTGGCGCGTGCAAGGCTGCTGACCTTAACGCCAGGGATTTCTTCAGCGCCCCGGTTGGCACCACGCTAGGCGTGCTCTACATGCCAATGACTCGCAACAGCGAGTACCACGGGGCGGCAGATAGCAATGGCAAAGCAAACCTCCAGGTAAACGCCTTCGCTTGGCGCCAACTGGTCTTCACCGATGTGTGCGGAACTTTGTGCACGCCACAGTTCATCGTGCCACTGGTAGACATTGACGCTCGCTTGCCAGGCGCCTCGCAGAGTAGTGAGGAAAGCGGGATCGGCGATCCGCAGGTCGGTGGCACGCTGTTTCTAGTGAATGAGCCGGCCACCCGAACTTACACCGGCCTCCTCAGCCTCATCACCTTGCCTGTGGGCGAATACCACAGCCACAACCCTGACGTATCGCCCGGGGCAAATCGCTGGGCGGGACATTTCATCCTCAACCATACCCAAGGCGTGGGTGACAGATGGGTGCTAGAGGCGAACCTGGAAGCCCAAGTGTATGGCAAGAACGATGACTACTTCGGCAGCGATCTCGAACAAGACCCTCTCTATCGCCTACAGGCGTTCGCCTCATATGACTTCAGCCAGAAGACCTACGGCGCGCTGCGGCTGATCCACGCCGACGGTGGTGAATTACGTATCAACGGCCAACGCATCGACAACACCCATAAGCGCGTGACCCAGGTGGGGCTTGAGGTTGGGCATTGGCTTGATCGGCAGAATCAGGCGCTGGTCGCTTTCACCCAGGATGTGGACAGCGATAACAGCTACCACGGCAGCCAGACGCTGTTGCGCCTTGTCCATGTCTTCTGACCCTTTCGGAGCTCCGTCAATGACCCAGCCGATGGAAACACCAGCTACCTCTCCTTTGCGCATAGTCCCGCGATGGAGGCTTTTGAGTGCTATTGTCCTGTTTGCCGCCGTTGTGCCATCCGTCCTGATGACTGCGCCGATCTTGGCCGCTCAGCTAGCCAGTCAATGGGGATTGACGCCCTCGCAGATCGGCAACTTGTTCATGGTCGAGCTTGGTGCCATGAGCCTTGCGACGATCCCTGCAGCCTTTTGGCTCAAGCGTGTCAATCTGCGCCACGCTGCCTTGGTTTCGGCCTTGCTATTTATCATCGGCAACCTGCTATCCGCTCAAGCCGAGCGCTACGCGCCATTGATCATCCTGCGGGGCATGACAGCTCTAGGGGGCGGCTCACTAATGATCCTCTGCATGAGCTGCGCAGCATCACTGCCCAACTCCAGCCGGATCTATGCGCTGTGGGTGCTGGGGCAACTGGTGCTGGGCACCATTGGCCTGCAGGTCCTGCCAGGCTTGTTCACCGTGTACGGACTGGGGGCGTGCTATCTGATTCTGGCAGCGCTGATGCTCTTGCTTCTGCCAATGACATGCGCATTCCCCGGACACCTGTTGCAAAGTGCCCTTGGCAATATTCGACAGCTTCGTACTGGCAAGGCACTGCTTGGGATGGCAGCCATCTTCACCTTCTATCTGAGCCTGAGCGGTGTCTGGACGTTCATAGGCTCACTGGCCGAGTCTGCCTCGATCAGTGCCTACGATAGCGGCCGGATTCTGGCCATAGCCACTGTAATGGGAATTCTAGGGGCAGGCTTGGCGTCGTGGGTTGGTGACCGACTGCCGCGGACGCTCTCCTTACTGGGGGGATATGGCCTGATGATCCTTGCCGTGTTGCTCCTGCAAGGTCAGCCTGAGCCGCAACGGTTCGCGCTCGCCGCGCTGACCTTCAAATTCACCTGGACCTTCGTCCTTCCGATGGTCCTCGCCAGCATAGCTGAACTCGATCCTTCGGGCCGCCTGATGAATCTCTCCAACCTGGTGATCGGCGCCGGCCTGGCGACCGGGCCGGCGGTCGCTGGGCACCTTATACAAAACAGTGGGGGATATCAGTCCACCCTGCTTGGGGCCGCCTTCCTGACGTTGATATCCCTGCTGCTCGCCATGGCCTGCCGCACCCCTACCCCACTTTAATGCTCAATGGAGATCTTATGACTCAAAAGACTGCATTCTTTTTCGACGAATTGAGCCTCTGGCATAGTGCTGGACTACACGCACTTACCATCCCGGTCGGGGGCTGGGTGCAGCCACCTGCTGCTGCAGGGCATGCCGAG
Organism: Pseudomonas sp. BP6; assembly: GCF_017875935.1. NCBI lineage: Bacteria > Pseudomonadati > Pseudomonadota > Gammaproteobacteria > Pseudomonadales > Pseudomonadaceae > Pseudomonas > Pseudomonas sp. BP6. Next base: position 1,736,488 of record NZ_JAGINI010000001.1, on the reverse strand, counting down.
TCTCCCGAGACCAAGCGCCGTCTGAAGAATCTCATGGATGTCAGCGGGCTGACTCGTCAACTGGACGTTAGAAGCGCAGCGCCCGCTAGCGAGGAAGACCTGCTGCGAGTACATACCGAACGGTATCTCGAGCAGTTCAAGGCACTGAGCGATGCGGGCGGAGGCACCCTGGGACCTCATGCGCCCATCGGTCCAGGCAGCTACGAGATCGCCAAGCTCTCAGCTGGTCTGGCCATCGCTGCCGTCGAGTGCGTGCTTCTGGGTGAAGCCAGCAATGCCTATTCTCTATCACGACCTCCAGGACATCATTGCCTGGCCGACCAAGCCATGGGCTTCTGCTTCCTTGCCAATATTCCTGTAGCGATCGAAGCTGCAAAAGCCCGATACGGGCTGGGTCGAGTGGTAGTGCTGGATTGGGATGTGCACCATGGCAACGGTACCCAATCGATCTACGAGCAACGTGGCGATGTACTGACCATATCTCTGCACCAGCAGGGCTGCTTTCCGGCGGGGTACAGTGGCGAAACCGACCGGGGTCAAGGCGATGGATGGGGCACCAATCTCAATGTCCCACTGCTGCCGGGAAGCGGTGATGATGCCTACCTGCATGCGATGGATAAGCTGATCATCCCTGCCATCGAACGCTTCGAGCCAGAGCTGATCGTCGTTGCATGTGGGTACGATGCCAATGCCGTTGACCCGCTGGCGCGGATGTTGCTGCACAGCGAGTCCTTCCGGGCCATGACTCAGCGCATGCGCGACCTTGCCGACCGTTTGTGTGGCGGACGTTTGGTGCTGGTGCATGAAGGCGGGTATTCCGAAGCTTATGTGCCCTTCTGCGGACTGGCGACACTCGAAGCGCTCAGCGGAGTTCGCACAGGAGTAATCGACCCCATGCTGGAATTTATCCAGTCTCAACAGCCGAATCCGCAGGCGTGCGCGTTTCAACGCGAGTTGCTGGACACACTGGCCTTGCAACTGGCCTGAGTCAAAGATACGTCGCAAGCTCTGGGTTTGCGACGTATCACGCAGGCAGTCGCCGTCGTGCGGCGTACCAAAACGGACGCCCCCCAAGACGCTGGCACTCAGCGTCATGCGGGTGACAGGCTCAGACAAGATGTCGAGCGGGACAACACGCTAGGCTCCAGCATTCCCTTCTACACTGCCCGGAGTTTGCGCACCATGAGCGATATCAACCTGCTGCCTGCAGTCACCGCCTTCCTGGCGCGTGATCATGGCCTGTACATTCATGGCCAGACTGTCGTCGGCGAGTCCTCAAACCGCTTAGCGGTAGTCAACCCAGCCAATGGCCAAACCATCGCTCAAATCGCCGACGCCGACCAAGCCGATGTCGACCGTGCAGTGGACTCGGCGCGCCAGGGTTTCACCAATTGGTCGCATACCAGCCCAGCATCACGTGCTGGTGTACTCTTCAAGCTCGCCGACCTGCTTGAAGCCAATCGTGAAGAGTTGGCCCAGTTGGAAACCCTGCAATCGGGCAAGCTGATCGGCATTTCGCGCGCATTCGAAGTCGAGCAGGCCGCACACTTCCTACGTTACTACGCTGGCTGGGCGACCAAGATCACTGGCCAGACCATCACCCCATCTCTGCCTTCGTTCGCTGGTGAGCGCTACAGCGCCTACACCCTGCGCGAGCCAATCGGCGTGGTCGTCGGTATCGTGCCATGGAACTTCGCGACCATGATCGCCATCTGGAAGTTGGCCTCGGCGCTGACCACCGGCTGCAGCATCATCATCAAGCCCAGCGAGTTCACGCCCCTGACGCTTTTGCGTATCGCCGAGCTTGCCACTGAAGCAGGCTTACCGGCGGGTGCGTTGAACGTGCTGACTGGCGCTGGCCATGTGGGCAAGGCACTGATCGAGCACCCGGGCACCGACAAGGTATCGTTCACCGGCTCCGTACCTACGGGCATTGCTGTCGGCCAAGCTGCCATGGGCGCGAAGCTCACCCGTGCCACTCTAGAACTGGGCGGCAAGAACGCCGTGGCGTTCCTGCCAGACGTTGGCCCGGACAAAGCCGTCGACGGCATTATCGAGGCCGGCTTCCTGCACTCGGGGCAGATCTGTGCCGCCGGTGAGCGTTTCTATGTGCACCGCTCCCGCATCGACCCACTGCTCGAAGCCCTCTCCCAACGCCTGAGCCAGTTGAAGGTAGGGTCCCCGCTAGACGAAACCACGCAGTTCGGCCCGGTAGCCAACAAGCCGCACCAGCTGAAGCTTGCAGAACTGTTCTCCACGGCTCGCGCAGAGGGTAGCCAGATCATCCACGGTGGGCGCATCGGAGATGGCCCAGGATGCTTCGTCGAGCCGACAGTGATTCTTGCCAAATCCGCCAGCGATACCTTGCTCAATCAGGAAACTTTTGGCCCGGTGGCGACCTTCCTGCCTTATGACACGGAAGAAGAACTGCTTCAATTGATGAACGCGTCGCCGTACGGACTCAGTGCCAGCCTGTGGACCAACGACCTGGGCAAGGCCATGCGCCTTATTCCGGAAATCCAAGCCGGCACACTGTGGGTCAACATGCACACCCTCCTCGACCCAGCTGTACCGTTTGGTGGCATAAAGGCTTCCGGCATCGGCCGTGAGTTTGGTTCGGCGTTCATCGACGATTTTACCGAGCTCAAATCGGTCATGATCCGCTATTGAGGGGGCATGACATGTCGCATTGGCTACGCGAAAAACTCACCCTCACCCTCCCCCTGGCCATGCAGGCGCTACAGGCGGCGCTCGACACAGCCACTCAGCAGCAGGTCAGGGTCAGCCTGGCAATCGTTGATGGTGGTGGCCTGCCGATCCACACTGCGCATATGGACGGTGCACCACTTCCTGCACATGCCATAGCGCTGCGCAAAGCGCTTACCGCTGCAAGTTTCGGCATTGCCACAGCTGACTGGGGGCAACGCTTGGAGCACTGCTCCGAGGCGGTGCGCAATGGTTTACCGCTGCAACCAGGGATGGCCCTGTTCGGTGGCGGTGAACCTTTGCTCCATGCCGGACAGGTCATCGGGGCGATAGGCGTGTCTGGTGCCAGCGAGGCCATCGACACACTCTGCGCCAAGGCCGGCGCCCATCATGTTGCAGCCCTTCTACAAGCCTGATCGAACGCTGTAAATCTGTGCGTGGCCAAGGCGTGCAAGCGTCTTGGCAGCCAGAAACAAGACCTCGACCTGCACCTCACGCACTAATAAGCCGTCGCAGCCAACCGCGACGGCGCCCGCCAATGCGGGTGCCCACGTACAAGAAAGCGTCTTGTCAAAGGCGACTGACAACGAGGGAAGTGCAATGGTCAAACCGCAAACGCTGTCGAGCCTGGCCCTAGCGGCCTTGCTCGCCAGCCAGGTCGCGCCGGCTTACGAACTGTACGCCGACGAGGACAGCCATTTGAATGCTGACATGCTCGCGGTCTGGGGTATGTTCAACAGCCGCAAGAACTATGATGGCACGTCAGGAGGCTCAACCTGGCGGGAGGGCTTCATCAAGTATGGGCTCAGTGGCGACCAGGGCCTCGCTGGCAATGGTACCTTGTATGGAGCATTGAACTGGGTAAGTTCCGCGACGTGGGGTGACGGTGATGCCGTCGGCTACACTGACGGCTCAGAACGCACCACCAAGATCGAGGACGCCTATTTGGGCTGGCGCTCGGGCGACCTGGTGCCGCTACTGGGTAAGGATGGTGTAGATGTTTCCGCCGGCCGCCAGGTGATCCGCCTGGGCAGTGGCTTCCTGATCAACGACGACGGGCCGAACCTGGGCAACGGTGTAGCCGACGGTGCTCTGGATCGGGGGGGCGCCTACTACCTGGCAGCGCGCCATGCTTTCGACCGCACTGCAATACTGCGCCTGGGCGGCCAAGACGGTTTGCACGGCAGCCTGTTGTGGCTCAAATCCGACAACCGTGCCCAGGCCGAAACCGAACTTGCTGCCGGTACGCTGGACTACACCCACGCTCTGGGCACCCTGGGCCTGAACTGGATTCACGGCATCGATGTCACCGACCAGTGGGCCAGCGACTTCCAGAAGGCTCGCGAAGGCATGGATGTATACAGCGTGCGTGGCGAAGGTAGCGCTGGCGTCGAAAACGCTAGCTTCGCCTTTGAATATGCTTGGCAGGATAAACACGGCGGACCAGAAAATGCTTGGTACCTGCAGGCGGGTTACACCTTTACAGACTTGCCTTGGGCTCCGCAGTTGACCTACCGCTACACCCGCTACTCTGCCGAATGGGATCCTCTATTCAGCGGCTTGTCCAGTGGTTACGGCACCTGGTTCCAAGGGGAAGTTGCTGCCAACTATGCCGGTCCGTTCAACAGCAACACTGGCATTCATCATATTGGCCTGAAAGCCAACCCCTTGGAAAACCTCACAGTCGGAGCCCTCTACTTTGATTTTGATACGCTGCGTACCCGCGACAGCTTGAACCTCGATGCCCGCGAACTCGACCTGTACTTGGAGTGGGCCGTCAACGAGCACCTGATCATCAGCCCTCTGGTAGGTCTGTACAAACCGCGCAAGGATCAGGATAACGGTGGTAACCAGGTTGGCGGCAATGGTACCAATGTGTACAGCCAACTGACCGTGGCGGTGCCGTTCTGATCGAGTAGGAGGCGGGCTCACACCCGCCGTCCTCTCATACCACCGTGCGTACGGTTCCGTACACGGCGGTTCAGATCATGCGGCTAAGCCGGTTGATCATATCCAGTATCGAGACAAGCCCGAGTCAATCCCAGAGCTTCTTCGGCAGCGCCTGATTCATATGTGGCGCTCCAGAGTTCCACCATGGGCCGCGGCCATTGAAGGCCGACTTACAGGCACGCTCTTGACCCAGCCCAAGACGCATCAGGTGCGCGCCCTCATGGAGGGCCGCTTCCATTGGCGCCAGATAACGCAGCGAAGTTTGCGCCTGACCCAGCCGTCCAAATCCACAAGAGGCCGCTTGCTCTGGCTGAGCTTGAAGTAGCCAGCCCAGCCTCTCAGGACGGGGTTGATCCGCTCGATGACAGTCGCCATTTTGCGAGCCCGTACGCTGCGCAGCAGCATTCTGAGCCGGTCGCGTAAGCGGTCTAGGCTCATCCTTGCCACGCGCAGCCTTGGCTGCTGGTGCCAGCTCATCCCATAGCCTAGGTAGTCGCACTTCCACGCCCTTGCCACTTGGCTTTTCTTCCTGTTCACCGTCAGCTTCAGACGTTCTCTCAGGAAGCGCTCGACGCTGACCAACACCCGTTCGCCGGCCCGGGGACTGCGTACATAGATGTTCGCATCATCGGCATAACGTACGAAGCGATGGCCCCGTCGCTCCAGCTCGCGGTCGAGTTCGTCGAGCAGGATGTTCGACAGCAACGGCGAAAGCGGGCCGCCTTGCGGCGTCCCCTCCTGCCGTGGGCTGACGACACCGCCCGACATGATCCCGGCTTCAAGGTAGCGACGGATAAGCCTGAGTGCGCACTTGTCTTTGACCCGACGTTCGATGCAGGCCATGAGGATGTCGTGATTGACCCGATCGAAAAACTTCTCCAGATCGAGTTCCACGCCTGATGACCATTGAATGTGTAGCTCCGATCCTCGCGCCAGCTTTGGGCGGCATGATCGACGCGTATTTCGGCTGGCGGGCTGTGATGCTCGTACTGGCCGGCATGGGACTAATGGTATGGATCAACAATCTGTTAAACCTGCCGGAGACCCTGCCACACCACCAGCGTGAAACATTAAGCCTTAGCAGCGCTTGCCGAACCTACCTGACCATCCTCGCTGACCGACTTCTCCTACGCCCAGCCTTGGCGATGGCTGCCGTGTTTTTCTTCCTGCTCGCCTAAATAGGCGACGTAACGCTGGTGTACAGAGCACTTTGGCATGACCGCACAAGTCCTCGGCCTGCTTTTCGGTGCCACCGGCGTGTCAGTGATGCTGGACGCTATGTTTGACAGCCGACTGATCGGCCGCCTTGGCTTGAACAAGCTCAGTACGCTAGGGCGTGCGTTGCATGGTTGCTGGCGCCCTGCTGACCTTGGTTGGTGCAATGGTAGGCCTGGGATTGCCCGGTGTAGCCGATGGCATGGCGTTAGCTCTGTTCGGATTAGGCATAGCAGAACCGACGCTGATGTCGCTGGCAATGTCATCGCAGGAAAAATCCCTGGGCTCGACCGCCGCCTTGCTCGGCGCCATCCAGCTATCGGTGTCGTCCAGCGCCTCTCCATTGGCTGCGGTAGTGCTGCATCACGGCCCGGTTGCATGGACCGCACTTCTAGCAGTGAGCACACTGCTGGTCTGTGTGTTGACCACCTTGAGCCTACGAGACGTGCCAGCAAGCTATTCATTGGCTGGGCATTGAGGAAGTGCAATGAACAATCACGTCTTGGGCTACTTGATTTGCAGCGGAATTATCTTGCTTGGCGTGGTGTACCACCTAAGCGAATGGATACGTACCGAACGGCCGCGCCCCCCACCTGACGACCTGAATTGAAGACGAACCGACTGAGCTGGCACAGGGGGTCAATTGCTCTGGCAGACACAAACAAGACGACCTACCAGTCGTTAGCGAAACTGCCCATAACCTTGAGATCACCTGTCCGCCCGGTCCAGCCGGGTAACACAACAATAAAACCCAAATACGGCGGCCCCCCAGATACCGTCCGTGCAGTGAGACCCGCTATGACCTTCGACACCCGCATCGATTTCATCTACCTCTCCGAACAGGACATGATCCGCGCAGGCGTGACGGACATGCCCGCCTGCGTCGACACCATGGAAGAAATGTTCGGTTTGCTCTACCACGGCGACTACCGCATGGCCGGTCCGAACAGTGACTCGCACGGCGCGATGATCACCTTCCCCGAGCACTCGCCGTTCCCGAGCATGCCCAAGCCCACCGCCGACCGGCGCATGATGGCCATGCCGGCGTACCTGGGTGGCAGCTTCCAGACGGCAGGCGCCAAGTGGTACGGCTCGAATATCGCCAACCGAGAAAAAGGCCTGCCGCGCTCGATCCTGATGCTCACCCTCAACGACGCCGACACCGGCGCGCCGCTGGCGCACATGTCGGCCAACCTGCTGTCGGCCTACCGCACTGGTGCGATCCCCGGAGTCGGCGCCCGCCACCTGGCGCGCAAGGATGCCAAGATCATCGGCCTGGCCGGCCCGGGCGTGATGGGCAAGACCACCGTCGCGGCTTTCATGGCCGTGTGCCCGCAGGTCGACACCATCAAGATCAAGGGCCGCGGCCAGAAGAACCTAGACGCCTTCGTCAGCTGGTTGAACGCCACCTTCCCGCAAATCACCAATGTGCAGGTGGTGCAGACCCTGGAAGAGGTGGTCCGTGGGTCCGACCTGGTCAGCTACTGCAGCTCCGGCGAAGTCGGCGACCCGTCGCTGTATCCGCTGGTGAAGCGCGAATGGGTCAAGCCCGGCGCCTTCCTCGCCATGCCCGCCCCGTGCAGCATCGACGCGGGCATGGAACAGGCCGACGTGCGCAAGGTGGTTGACAACACCGGCCTCTACGAAGCCTGGTTCGAAGAGCTGCCCAAGCCGGCCCACAACCACGTGCCGCTGGTGGGCGTGCGCTTCATGGACATGATCGCCGAAGGCACCCTGCAGGCCGAGCAGGTCGAGGACATCGGCAAGATCATCGCCGGTGAAGCACCGGGACGCCTGAACGACGAAGAAATCATCCTAATGTCCGTCGGCGGCATGCCGGTGGAGGACGTCGCCTGGGGCACCGTGGTGTACCGCAACGCTATCGCGCAAGGCATCGGCGTCAAGCTCAACCTCTGGGAACAGCCCGTTCTCAACTGATCTCCACTTACCTACCGCCAAGGCTATTTCCATGACCCAAATCACCAAACTCAAGACCGGCTCCAAGTTCGAAGACATGGCCAGCTACTCCCGCCTGGTGGCGGTAGACAACTGGATCCACGTCTCCAACACCGCCGGGCGCAACCCGCAGACGCAGTTGATCGCCGACGACGTCATCGAACAGACCCACCAGGTGTTCGCCAACATCGAAACCGCCCTCGCCGCTGTCGATGCAAGCCTGGCTGACGTCATCAGCTCCCGGGTGTTCATCCAGCAACCAGAAGACGTGCCGGCCGTGATGGAAGTAATTGGCGCCAAGTTCCGCGGCATCGATCCCGCCACCACCGTCACCTGTCCACCGCTGGGTTCGACTGTTTACAAGGTCGAGTTGGAGGTCACCGCCTACCGCGGCGCCTCACGCGCCGACGTCAGGCTGATCCGCCTCGGCCAATAACCGCCACCCACCCTTCTCTCCGCCGAGTAACGCCATGTCCCCCGCCATCGATCCCGTCTTCACCTGCCCCCGCCACCCGGACGCGACTACCGTCGTGATCATCGGCGGCGGCATCATCGGCCTTACCGCCGCGCTGACCCTCGCCGAGCGCAACATTCCGGTGGTGGTGCTGGAAAAGGGCCGCATCGCCGGCGAACAGTCGTCGCGCAACCTCGGCTGGGTACGCAAGACCAACCGCCACGCCGACGACATCCCCCTGGCGCTTGCGGCCGATCGGCTGTGGGCCGAGATGCCGCAGCGGGTCGGCAGCGACGTGGGTTACCGGCAAGCCGGGATCATGTTCATCGGGCGCAATGACGCGCAGATGGACATGCACGAGCGCTGGCTGAAGAGCGTAGCGCACCTGGGGCTGGATTCGCGCTTGCTCAGCAACGGCGAAATCGCCCGTCTTGTGCCGGGCGGCAGCAGCACCTGGGCCGGCGGGCTGTACACCGCCTCCGATGCCCGCGCCGAGCCGACCCTGGCCGCCAGCGCCATTGCCCGCGCGGCGATGGCCAAGGGCGCGCAGATTATCGAGCACTGCGCGGTGCGCACGTTGCAGACCCATGCGGGACGGGTCAGTGGCGTTGTGACCGAACAGGGAGAGATTCGCTGTGACCAGGTGCTGCTGGCGGGCGGGCTGTGGTCGCGCAAGTTTCTTGGCAACTTGAAGATTGACCTGCCGACCTTGCCGCTGACCTGTTCGGTGTTGCGGACCGAGGCCATGGAGGGGCCGACGGATATTGCCGTCGGCGCGCCGGACTTTTCGTTCCGCAAACACAAGGATGGGGGTTTCATCATTACCCAGCGGGGCAAGCTCGATGCCTTCCTGACCTTTGACCATCTGCTGCTGGGTAAACGTTACTTGCCACAGTTGCGGGCACAGCGTGACTTTTTGAAGATCAGCCTGGGCAAGTACTTCTTCAAGGACCTGGCGTTGGCCCGGCGTTGGAAGGCGACAGACGCCAGCCCGTTCGAGCGGGTGCGAGTGCAGGATCCAGCGGCTAACACCGCGCTGAACAATGAGGCGCTGCGCAATCTGAGAAATGCCTGGCCGGTGTTCGAGCAAGCGCGGATTGCTTCGGCCTGGGCGGGGACCATTGATGTGACGCCGGATTCGAACCCAGTGATTGGCGCGGTGCCGAGCTTGCCGGGGTTGACCTTGGCGACCGGGTTTTCCGGACATGGATTTGGCACCTCGCCAGCTGCCGGGCAACTGGCGGCGGACCTGGTGGCGCAGCGGACGCCGTTGATTGACCCACGCCCCTATCGATTCGAACGGTTTAACTAATTTGATGTAAAAGCCGCTCTTGCAGAATGTGAGGAACCTAGTGTTCTGAGCGCTTAATTCATTAGCTTATTTTTCATCAACCTCAGCTTTGCCATGTGTGCCGAGCTGATGATGGCCTCTGCCGCCTTGTTCCATTTGTACGGCTTGGCCGGATGCTCGTTGTGAGTCGTGACCGCCTTGTGCATGAAGCAGCTTCAACCGCACCTGGGCCACCTGCCGCTGACGCACATCGATGACCAGGCGCTGGAGCCTTTTATCAGGGATCGGCAGACAGAAAAGGTTCTGCCAGGTGAGACCATTGCAAATGCCGTAAGCAATCGGACGATCAATATCGCAATTGAGCGCGCTGTTCGGGTGCTGACCCTATGCGCACGGAAGTGGCGAGACGATGACCGCCGGCCATGGCTCGACAGTGTGCTCATGCTGAGAAAGCTCGAAGAGAAGAAGTCGAGCCGCAAGCCCTACCCAATGTCATGGGTAAAGCAGTCGATCCTTTTCAACGAGCTGCCTGGCCACCTGCATACGATGGCACTCTTCAAGGTGAACACGGGCTGCCGGGAGCAAGAGGTGCGTGTGCATCCCTTGGAAGTAATCGATCTGTTCCTGCGTCTGCGGAAGCGGACCTTGTTGCCCTGCTTATCCGTGATGAAGTACAGGTTGTTCAGCCGCCAAAACCGATCCCGGAGCAGTTTCAGGTGCTCGGGCTTCATGGCCAGGCATCCTTCGATAGTTCATCCATCAACTGCGATAGCTCGTCGGCGTCTTTCGACTGCTCCTAGTCGTCCAGGCCGAATGCGGTGCGCTCAAGCACCTGCAGGTTCTTCATGGCCGAGGACAGCTGGAAAAGGGTTGGTGAGCAAGCCATCCATCAGCAGGTTTGCAAGGTTCGCGGCTGTGCGAATGTCGCGGCGGTGACTGCGAACAACCCTCGCGCCCTCTTCTGCCGCCTCCTCGATGATCTCGGCGTCCCGCTCAGGGTTCGCACATTGATCTTCGCGAACCTCGCCGCGAACCAGCGTGTTGCGAACCTCTTTGCGGACCTGCTTGGAAAGGTCCCGCTCCCAGCCTAACGCCTTGGCCTTCTTCCGGATCGCGGTGTCGCTCACCCCGTTGCGGTCAACGATGGTACGGATGGAAAGCGCCCCGGCCCGGTAGGCTCGTTCGATTACCTCCCAGTCGGGTTGCTTCGTTGTCATAAATTGTCTCAAGTAGACCTAAAGGCAGGATTGAAATAGTGGTGTGCTGCCAGTATTGGTTGGAGCCCACACCATCCAAGGAAGCCAAGATGACCAAATTGAGCTATGTGGTAACTCACTCACATATCAGCGAATTTCCAGAGCCCATGACCCTAAAAACCGGAGATCGGATTTTGGTTGGAGAACGATATGAAGGACCCGAAGGCTGGCCCGACTGGTATTTCTGTACTGTTCCTGGCCAACAATCCGGCTTTGTGCCGGGGCAGCTCCTTGACCGCCAGGTGGATGGTTCTGCAAAGATGCTGGAGGACTTCACCAACAGAGAGCTGGATGTTGTCGAGGGGCAAATACTGAAAGGCGAGCGTCAGTTGAACGGCTGGCTTTGGGCGGCAAGGACTTCAGACGGCGCAACTGGATGGGTGCCTTTAGCAAATATACAACCTCAAAATTAGATCGCCTGTCTAGGCAAGTGCTCGCCTTGGACCCAATCCCACACACCAGTGGCCGGGTGCAGCGTGAGCCAGAGTGAATCGAGCAGGTCGTCCGGTGGCATCAGTCTGCTCATACTCACTCCCGCGCCACGAAACGGCGCACGTCTATTCTGTGGCGCGGATCAGCTGAAGGCGTGACCGCGACGGGCCCAGGCATATGCGACCAACCCAGCGCTGAGCATCACGCCGAATGGGTTTACCCAATGGCCTTGCAGGGTGGTGACGAACGCGCCGAACCCGCTGATGGCCACCAGGTAGAAGGCGACACTCAGGTGGTGCTGAACAACGTGGCCAAGTCGATCATTGAAAGGCAGCGCGGGATCAGCAAGGAGTGGGTATTCCCATACAACGGCACCGCGATGCACCGGATGAACGACTCGGCATGGAAGAAGGCACGGGTGAGAGCGGCGAAACTCTGGCAGGAGGAAAACCTTCGCCCCGCTCACCCTGGATATGCCTCGATCAGGATTCACGACTTAAAGCACACCTTCGGTCGACGACTGCGGGCAGCAGGCGTTACTGAAGAGGATCGGAAGTCACTGCTCGGGCACAAGAACGGCAGCATCACCAGCCACTACTCCGGCGCTGAGCTGGACAAGCTGATTGAGGCTGCGAACATGGTATCAACAACTGACTCCCGCGGGCCGGTGTTGACGATCTTGAAGAGGAAAATCGGATGAAGTCCCGAAAAACTCCCCACATGCAAAAACGACAAAGCCACCCTAAGGTGGCTAAGTCGTTGAAATATATGGTCGGGACGGAGTGATTCGAACACTCGACCCCTTGCACCCCATGCGTGGCAGGCAGCCGTAGCTGCTTGAAAGCATTGGTTTTTCCGCCAGACGCTCGCTGCAACGATGTCTAACGATGAAGAACCGAACAGAACAAAGTCACTTCAAAAGTCACTGGCCCAGGCCAGCCCGCCCCCGGCGTTCTGCCGACCGTTTCCCTTCCTTTATATAGCTACCCACCGCCACGGCGGATTCCATCCACAACCGCCTCGCACGCCAGCCCAGCTATTCGACTTCGCTCAAGCGCTGTCGAGAGGTCTCCCGCCATTCGGTCAGACTCCTCAAGCAATCCCCCAAGCACCACGACGGCAGGGGTTCCTGCCTTGCGCTGCTGGGTAGCGATGGCACCGCAGGTTGCTGTTCTGCCGGCGCGCAGTCGGGCGATTTCACCGCGCAGCCCACCAGCAGCAGACTCAGCAGCAGCGGCCCGGCCTTGGGCCAGCTCCAGTTGTTGTCGTGCATTCTCACCCTCCTTGTCCGCCACGGCTTGGCGGCGCTGTTCTTCGGTTCTGGTCTGGGCAGCCGCGCGCCGATCACGCTCGGCGACCTGAAGGCGGTAGTTCGCCAGATCGGCCTGGGCGCTCGCTACATTCAGTTGCGTCAGCATCACCCGGTACTGCTGTCCACCGGCAACCAGCAACAGAGCTACCAGCCACCAGACCCAGGCGGGAAGCGGCAGGCTCACGCTGCCACCGCTGCCACAGCGGCCGCATGATTGCGCTTGAACTTGGCGCGCAGATCTTCGGGCTGGCGAGCGTATGCGCCGGGACGCCAGGTGCGCAGGTACAACTCCCAGGCGCCCTGCTCATCCGTGGTAGCGGGCAGCGGTTTGGGGTCGGTCCAGATCAGCAGGCGCGCCAGCGCAGCAGCCAAAATCGGGTCGCGGCCTACGGCCTGGTAGATCGAATCGGCGTTGAAGGCCACGGCACGTGCGCGGCACACCTCCCCTGCCAGTCTCTTCGATGCGGCATGAGTCATCACGCCGACAACGCCGCCGCCCTTCTCGAACTGATAGTCGCCGCGGGCTGGACCTTTGACCTGCTGCTCGAGGCGCTTGGGGTTTTCTTGCAGGCTGATGGCATGCAGCAGCACCCGGGCAGATCGAGAACCCATCTGCGGAGGAAGCAGGGCTAGTCCCTGGCGGATGTCGCTATCAAGTGGCATATGTGTTCTCCAGTTGTTAAAAAGCCCGCTCTGGGCGGGCTGGCGAAGTTCGGGCACAAAAAAACCGCCAATGGCGGCCGATACCCTGCGATCAAATTCAGGCGTTGATGCCCAGCCTTGCCAAGCGAACTCGAACCATGTCGATATTTGCCTGAATTTCTTCTGGGCTGTGATAAGCCGAGAAGATCGCAGCCATGGTGATATCGCATTCACCGGCAAAGCCAGAGGTCCCAGAACCGATCCGGTATTTGTTGCCGTTCAAGGCACGCTGGAGTTTGGTAGTACCTGTGAACGATACGCCGGCCGTGTGATCAGTCAGAACCGTAAACTCGCCAGTTTTCGCGCGAACGCTACGAATAGCCCAACTGGTCGGAACGATGCCGTTACCACTCACCCCAGCAGCAGCCGCAACACCTGAGCCATCGTTTCGGCTCGCTGAACCAGTGGCGGATGTAGGGTTGGCCAAGTAGATGTTTGCGCCGGCTGCCTGGCCTGTAATGCCTGGCGTTACCGACGTACCGGTGTACCCGCCTACCAGAATGGATCCGTCAGCGTTGCCGGTAGGGAGCAGAACACTTCGACCAACCACGATGATAGTGATCTCGTCAGTATCGCCCACCATGGTTTGAATGAAGTTCAACCCACCTTTGAATCTCGCATGTGATGCGAAAGCAGTCGGAGAGCCCATTACGACCGAGTTGGATTTGCCGGGCGCCTTGTTGATGTTGAAATTCGACACGCTGGAGTCGAATTCATGCCACAGCTCAAGCCCTCGATCCACATTAGGGACAACGAAGCGAGTGGGCGTGATTGGACCGTCGGTAATAATTGCTACACCCATTATCCTGTATCCTTTTTCAGATGATGTTCAGAGATGCGGCTGCTGTATATGCGCCGACCGCTTCGTACAAGCGTTGCCGTGACGATTGAATTGGGTGAATCGCATCAGTCCAATCACCGGTGTAAAAACCATCAGCCCCTGGAGATGTTGCCGAGAAGGCGTATCCGGACTCCGGATTGGTAAGGGCCCAGGTTGGGGCTATTATCAATTTTGGATCAGCAAGGTTAGCGGCGGCCTGCTGAATCGCACGGAGCATGGGCAAGTAATGCGTTTCCCAAAGAGCGTCACGCTCAGTGTTTATTGCAGTACCTGGGAACATGCGAACTATTTTTGCGGATGGCCATGCGGCCCGGATTTGAGCCTGGATGATGGTGTCGTTAGCCAGCACCACATCGTAAATGGTACCTGCAGTGCGATCCCGAACATCGTTGGTTCCAACCGAGTAGACCACGACGTCCGGTGCTTCAAGCCCGAAACGGCTCTGGTAGAAAGCCGGATCGAATACATAGCCGTTCCTGACGATTGAGCTTGGATCAGATCCAGTAGCTGCACGCAGGAATGGATTCCGCAGCATCTGCTCTGACTTGGTCATGTTCTCCAGGTAATTTGTTTCATCACCTGGGGCGATTACCAGCGCCCGATCGGTGATGGCGTACGTAAAGTCACCGGTTTCCCAGCCCTCGCGGCCCTCGCCGAGCTCGCCAGTGAAATCGTTCGGATTCGTCGGACTTGAAGAGCCACGCAGCGTGCCAATGCAGGTAGCAGTGATGTTAAGCGCTTGAAGTACTTGCTTCAGCAGAAAGCCACCCTGCCGATTCACGATGCTATCGCCGATCATCAACACCTTGACGGACGTAGGCGTCGACTGAACCGGTACGTTCTTCACAGCCACATTCAAGAAATGCCTGGCAGATGGAAGGGAGTTGCTGCGAAGGTTCAAGACTGCGTTGGCACCGAGTTTTCCAGGCGCGATTTTAAGGTCAGGGCCAGTCTCGCTAGCAGAGGTGGTGGTGCTACTCAGCGTCGCAGTTACCGAGCCAGCCAGGCTTCGCTTCGGCAGCAAGTTTTTAAGGTACAGCGTCTGTTCAAAGCCTTCAGCTGTGACCAGCAGTGGCGTGAACATCAGCCCCGAAGCA
Organism: Pseudomonas sp. BP6; assembly: GCF_017875935.1. NCBI lineage: Bacteria > Pseudomonadati > Pseudomonadota > Gammaproteobacteria > Pseudomonadales > Pseudomonadaceae > Pseudomonas > Pseudomonas sp. BP6. Next base: position 1,721,276 of record NZ_JAGINI010000001.1, on the reverse strand, counting down.
AATGGATCATCAGCCACTTGCTCAACATCGATCGTGCCTGAGAGATCCTTGATCAGGCCGCCTTCCCGGTTGGTGACATAGGCCCCGTCACGAGTTGTGGGTCTTTGCTCAAGCCAGCCGAAAAGCGCTCTGGCAGCGTCAGCATAAAGAACAGCGCCGCCTTCATTGTTGCGAATCACCGTTCGGCCGTCTTCTGTCGTCAGCCTCAGGCTCGGGAGAATTACGCTTTTGTTGGTGATTCTGGCGAGCCTACCACCCTCTTTGTTGGCCACCAGAACTGAAGTGGTTTCCGTTTCAGCAGATGGCGTATAGCCCTTGATACGGCCAACAGCTTTGCGAAGCGCGTCGGTATTCGGGTAGCTGTCGACAAAAACGCCGACGCCACCCTCGTTCCGGTAGACGTTCACATACTCGTCTTCAACGCTGGATAGAACGCTGAAGTTTGTGCCATCTCCGGTCCCAGCCAAGCCCTCTGCCAACGATGGGTACGGCATAGCGCCGCCGAGCAGAGTGGACAGATTGGTCATCACCATTGCGTTGGTTGGCCGCATCACGCCACCACCAACGTCCATCATCTTCACTTCGGGCGACAGAAGTAGCTCGTTTGTCGTCCCGACAATTCGGTCCAGCTCCTGAAGGGTCTGTTGGCCGCTCATCAAATCTTCCTCAATAAAAAGCCCGCACGTGGCGGGCCTGGTAACTGCTGCGGCGTCATGCCGGCGGGAACTGGTCGTCGTAGGTGTAAACGCGGGCGTCGTAGGGCATGCCCTTCATCGAGACGTTTCCGTCCTTCCCTGGGTCTGAACTGGTGATCAATGTTGGGTATGCCCATCGGGTGGCCGGGCCAAACAGGATGTGCGGTGGCTCAAGCGGAGGATCGACCACTGGCGTGAAGTCCAGCGCATCGACCCGAACGGTGTATTCGTCCACCTGAGTGGCCGTCCATGGTCCGGATAGCGTGCCGTCGAGCCTGCGCACGCCAATCCGGTGCTCTCCATCGGCGCTGAAGTCCAACGGCTCCGAAGAGGTCAGCAGGGTTCCCGACCCCGTCACCTCAAAGGCCAGCAGAATCGCGCTCTGGCACCGCTTTGGCGCGTCATCTGCAACGGCTGCAAAGCTCAAGTAGCCGCTGTTGCTGCCGTCCATCTCGGTTTCCCAGGTGTAGATGTCGGTCCGGAACTTCTGGTGGCCACGCCGGCGCATGCCGATGCGCCAGGCTCTGGCCTTATCGCTGACACCCGGCATCTTGACCTTCTCGACCTTGGTGCCAAGGTCACCTGGCCACCGGCACTCGACCGTTTCCCACGCCCAGGTGGTACGCGAGAAGAACTCCACATCTACGCCGTCGAAGTCGTTGATCGACGGCATAGCGCCGCTGATCTTGAGCATCTTGGTCATGTTCTGTGGCGAGTAGGTCTGCGTTTTCGGGCCGTAGGTCACGTCGAACGCGGCCCGGGCACTGTCTCGAACCGGGCGTAACAGGCCCCGGAAGGTCACCAGCTCCCCGAAACCGCACGCCAGGGCGTTGTTGATCATGTCCTTGACGGTGATCGTCGACTCCAGCGTCTCGTCGTAGGTGTCACCCCGGGCTACGCAGATGTTGTGGAACGCCTGCCACTCCGGCAGATCCAGGTCATCATCCGTGTACCCGCGCTGCTTCAGCTGGTAGATGCACCAAGGCACGATGTCGCGGCTTAGCCCGGTACCACCTTCCATCAGCGGCAGAATGCGGGTCACCTCTACACTGACCTGGCTCTCGGATTGCGCAGAAAGCCGGTCACCGCCACGGATGTTGCAGGTCATCACCGTCAGGCCGGGGTAGCTGGTGGGTGAGTTCTGCATCCGCCCGCGCAGGTCCGTCCAGGTGGCGTCATCCCGCGCTTCATCGTTGATCCGGCCGGGCCGGTCCACGTACTGCTTGCGGATACGGGCCTCGGCTCGCATTGCGTATGGCAGCGTGATTCGCTCGGTGAAGCCTTGAGCATCAAGTGAGCCGCCCACGTTCATGTACTGGAGCTGCGTCCAGGCACCGGCCACGTCCATGTCGCGGTACTCGAACACGTAGTAGGTTGGGATCTCGTAAATCTGCCCTTCCCGACCGATACCGGCCAGGCCATTGGCGTAGGTGACAGTCCACTCCAATTGGGTGACCTTCTCGTTTTCCGGGCAGCAGGCGAATGGCCCACGGTAGCCGCCCTGCAGGTTCGAAGCGTCCAGCGTGATGAGGCCGTTCACGGTCTGCATGACGTTGAAGCCGGGCCAGCCGGCGTCGGTCGATCCGGACGAGGTCAGGCGCTCCACCTCGAGCAGGTTCGTGCTGTAGGCAGTGATCCGGTAACGCAGGCCGCGCGGCCCTATGGTGGCCAGGCCCTGCCCGAGCGCCAGGCCTACCACCGGAGATCCTCCGTCGTAGTCCAGCGTCATTTCCGCTGGCTGCTCGGGAATAGCGCTGGTCGTTGCTGTGCCGGTAACGCCGACAGGAGACGACCCCAGAATGGTAGATGCACCGGTCGCAGTGATGGTCTGGCCCGCAAACGGGGTCAGCTCAACGAAGCGCAGAAGTCCGCTGCTCTGCTGCGCCTGGAATGGCGTCCCGCTGAGCAGGGTATTCAACGCAGACACCAGGCCGGTGAGGTCGGTCGTCGCCGTGTTGAGCGTGATCGGATACGTCGACGCGCCGCGGACCAGGCTAAAGCTCAGCGGCGTGACGTCGAAGTCATACCGGCTCGGTGCGGCTGAGCCGGTCAGCGTCGACGCGGTTCCAGGGTTGGCCGGCACTGCTGGGCTGTATGGCGTGTAGCTGTGCACCACATACAGGCCCGCATTCGCCCCAGCCACCTCGATGAGCATGCCCGCCGTTGGGTTCAGCATTTCCAGCGGGCCACGGATGATGTCGCGCCCGGCTCCACCGTCAATCACCGTGTAGGTATACGGCGCAAGCACACGGACGATGATGCCGTTCGACCAGTCGGCTGGGAACTGGCCGGAGCCAGCCGGCACACTTATGGTGTCGCCAACGAACTGGTACGCCGAAGCCGTGGCCGACCTGGTGAGGTCGGTGGCCATGGTCAGTTCCAGGCCGGCTGAGCCGCTGGAGCTTGCCCCTACCTCAGGAACGTTGAACCAGTTGATATGGGCCGGGTCGCCCGACAGATCAGCGCCTGGCGGGTAAATCGTGAACGTTGCATCGGATCCCAGAGAGATCAGCGGGGTTTCGCCTACCTTGACCTTGGCCAGCGGTACCTCGTACTCGCCTTCGCCGATGTACAGCAGCATTTCCACGCGCTGGTCACGCGGGGCGACATGCGCCCGGCGGGGTTGGGTCAGGTACGACGGATAGACCCGCTGGTGCCCGGCGATCTGGCGCACTGGGTCACCCAGCTTGACCTTGTTGCCCTTGGCGCTGGCCTCGGTCAGGGGGTCACCCTGCTGGGTGCCGGCGCTGGATGGCATGCCGGGCATCTTGGGCGTAACTAGCTTGGCAAACGCTTTCACCCCAGCAAAAAGGGTGAAACCCATGAATGCCTGCTCCAGTCCTTTCGGCTCTCGGTAGATCTGGAGCAGGTCAGAAGGCTTGAATTTGACCTTGTGCCATAGACGATGCTCGATAATCTCGTCGTTCAGCACCACGCTGATTGGCGGGCTTTCCCGGCGCTCGTAGGACTTGGCCAGGGACTTCAGCCACTCCTCGATCGTCATGCGGCGATCTGTCTTCCACGTGCCCATCGGGGCAGTATTAGACATCTTGTTCGGATAGAACTCGACAGTCATCGGTAGTACACCACCCTTGGGAATGCGGCTTCAAAGTCGCCAGTTGTCCGGAGGCAGGCGCCGCCGGGGTTTGTGTCCAGCACCTTCAGCCTTCCCTCGCTTTCCACCACCACGCCGACGTGCAGGCACAGAGCGCCGCGGAACACGGCAGCAATGGCCCCGGGCTCCGGAGAGCACTCCTCCATGCCCTGTCGCAGGTCGTGATACGCCTCGGTGTTGGCCCTGAGCTTGTTCTTGCCCACGGCGCCCAAGCTGGGCAGCAGCGGCAGGCCGAACACCTCATGGCGAACAGCGATGCACAGGCCCCAGCAATCGAAGGCAATAGGCCCCCGTGCACCCTCGCGATACGGGGCGCGCATGAATTTCTCGATCATGGTTAGAGGTACTTCAGGCCAGGTGCCAAGGTAGTGGTCAGCACGGTGCGCAGACCGTTGGTGTTGAGCAGGTCGAAGAAGCCGGCGGTGAGCTTGGCCACATCGTCTTCGTACTCCCGGCTGAGCAGCGTCATGCGGTACCGCTCTTGCGGGAACGTCAGGTCTTCGGCCAGGTAACGTCGGAAAGTGATGATGAAGCGATCGTCGGCTGCTTTGGCCTCCTCCACGACCTCCTGTACCTCGCCCGTGACGTTGTCCAGGCCAAGCACCAAGTTCTGGAACGCGCTGTTGTCGTTCTTCGGCAGGGCCAGGTCCATGGCCATTGCGACGAAGGTCAGCGTGCGGCCGTCCTCGGTGATGCACACCCGGTCTTCCCAGCCAGAGCAGTAGCAGTGAGAGACCGTGCCGCCCTCCTTCCTCGCCTCGATCGTGTCGACCAGCTCCCCACGCCCCGAGGCGTAGCATTCTTCTATCAGGCTCATCCGAAGTAATCCGTATGCCATTTCTCAAGGATGGATTGCAGGCCGGCGTTGAACTGGTCAAGCGGCATGCCCAGGTAGGCGCCGAGGTACTGGTCCTCGGTGTAGACCGGCCGTTTCTTGAACTCCAAGCGAGCAGAGAACCGCCAGCGCTTGATCTGAGCCAGTTCACCGCCGGTATACATACCTTTGAAGTGCACCAGGTGCACCTGCATACCCAGCGGGGTCTGAAGTGGCATCTCGAACCACTCGACGCCAAGGTTCAGAGCCCAGGTATGCCAACCCTCGAACAGCGCAGCCTCTTCCTGGCTGAAGTTGAATGTGAACTGAGCGGAGGTCGGGGGATTGCTGGTTACCCGTCGATACCGCGACCGCCCCGTGACCATCTGCGTAGCCCGCATCGGATCAACCGTGCTCAGGCCATACCCCTCCTGCAGAGGAAGTGGCAATTCTGCCGGGTATTGAATCATTGCCATTCCTCTTCAAGGGCATGGCCTAGATAGCAATTTGACAGCTATCTGACCTATGCTCGACCGCCTCCGCTTCCCGGGCGTGAGGGCCCAGCAAGGGAGGTGGGGTTTCTAGGTAAATAAGGAGAGAAACATGACCGGACGACACAACGTCGCCAGAGACGAACTGAACAAGTTCAAATCACTACTGGGCGAATACGGGGAACTTGATTCTAAGGATGAGAGGTGCAACGCATTCCTTCATCAAGCCCTGGGCCGCCTAGGCTCTGCGATCGATCTCATCCTGAAGGACATCGAGCGCATCAACGACGAAAGGTCGAGTACTCAGGAGGTGGGTCAGCAGAACTAACACAGCTCGGCGCTAGGCCTATGCCTTGCGCCGAACCCTGATAGCTGCGTCATCTCGCACGTCACGGTTTTCCTGAATCGACTTGCGAGCACGAATGTGCACGAGACCTTTGCTTTCTACCTGAATCCCGTGCTCGCTGCTATCCAGCGACTGCTGGGTCCATGCCCCCTTGAATGCAGGCGCCCAATCAGAACCGTTCTGAGACGTTTCTACTTCGACCTCGGACGTAGCAGGCAGGATCTCGCCATCTCGGGTGATGGTTGCCAGCCCCCACTGGAAACACACGCCAAGATCAAAATCAGCGAGGTCGACCAGTTCACCGCGGGTGATCTCGACCCAGTCATGATCCAAGAGGAATGACATCGCCCGGCCAGCCGGGAATTTGGTTTCTGCTGCGACTTGCTGTTCCATGTGAATCTCCTGATTTGTGTATTAGCTGCCGGTTCGCCGAGCCCCGTATGCGCCATCATAGGCATCCACGACATCGCCATATCCTGTCGCGAACTGGTTTGCCACCTCTTCGACAGCCCCCTTAACGGCAGCTCTGATGATGATGTCCGTATCTCCGTTCGAGCGTTGGCGTGTCTCTACCTGGCTGTTGGTGTAGTTGTGGACGTTGATGTTTTGCTGCATCCCAGCTGCGTTGGCGGTCCCGGATTGAGATCCGCCGGCCATGCGCGCCGAGGTGATGGGCGTGACGTTGCCGGTACGCAGCGCCTCGACTGCAGAGACACCGCCAAAGCGGCGGATGTCAGCCTGGGACCAGACCACTTCACCTTTGTGCACCACGCCGGCCGGCTCATACTTACCGCCCGCACCGGTGTAGCCGCCCTCGGAGAAGCCTTTGAGCAGGGCATACGCCGCAACCAACGCGCTGCCGCCCACAACAGCCGCGGCGCCGAAGGTACCAATCGATGCCGTGAGCGCAGCCGGAGCCCAAGACGCCAGCGTCTCAGCTGCTGCAGCCAGGTTGGCGGTCAGGACAGTGCCGATCGACGACAGGCTACTGGCTGTCGTGACAGCGTCCGTGGTCAGCTTGGCCGTGGTCTTGACGCCTTCCGCCGCGACCGTCTCAGTTGCCTCAGCTTCGATCCCTGCAAGCTTGAGGGCCTGCATGACAAGGAAGCGAGCTGTGATTTCCGAGAAAGCGCTGAGCATCGAGTTGGCAATGTCTCCGGCAAGATTGCCGAAGGCATCACTGAGGCTTTCCGTGCCCTTGACCAGCCCTTGGATGCTGCCGGAAATCGACGAGGTGGCGTCACCCAGAATCGACTCGGTCGCGTCCCTGGCCTGCTCGTTGTAGTTGGTGGCGAGATCGACGTAGTTCTGCCAGGACTCCGACACACCGATCAGCCACTCACCACGCATTGCATCCTGCGCTGCGTAGTAGTTCTGCTGATCAACCATGCGCGTGGCCAACGCCGCACGCAGCGCCTCGGTCTCGCCCTTGTAGAGGTCGGTGTCCTCAGCGGTGGGGTTCTTGATCTTGTTGTAGTCGCGGGTCAGCTTGTCCAGTTGCTTCTGATAGTCCTGGCGGATCTTCAGATCGTCCTGCAGGCGTCGACGCAGGCGGTCGCTTTGCCCTGCACCAGCCAACTCTACCGCCTGCCCCTCTCTCGAAAGCTCAAGCTGCGACTGCAGGTTCTCCCTGAAAGCCTTCAGCTTTGCCTCGTTCTCAAGTCGCGCCTGGGTCAGCTGGTTGGCCTTCTCCAGTTCAGCATTCTGTTTCTGTTGCGCCAGGTTCAGCTCAGCCATCGCCAGAACCTGCTTCTGCGACGTGGTGAGGGTCTTTTTCTCCTTGAGGTTGGCGATCTCGGTTTCGAGCTCGATCAGCTTGCGCGCCTCAGTGCCCAGCTTCTGGGTCTGGTCGACCTCGCCGGCAATTACGCGGCTCTGTTGCTGCAGCACGGCATACCGCTGCCGGGCGTCATCCAGCATGCGCTGGCCGGCGTCCTCTCTGTACTGCGGACCTTTTGGCGTCCTTGGGTCTTTGTATTTCTCGTTGATCGCCGCGATATCTTTGGCTTGTTGCTCGGCGGAGATAAGCAGCGACTTGTCGCCAGAAGCACGAGCCTGCGCAACCCTGCGCTCGACCAATAGTCGGTATTCACCAAGCTCGCGGGCGCGCTTGGTGGCGTTGTCCTCGGTCTCCTTGCGAAGCCTATCCAATGCGACTTGATCGTCCAGCGCTTGTTGTTGCTGTTGCTTGGCAAATCCTTGGGCCATTGCCCGCCTGTCATTCTCAGCCTTCTGTATCAGCAACTGAGTTTCTTCAGCCTGAAGGGACTGCTTCCGATAATCGTCGTTCGGGGTTAGGTTCGCGAATGGATCGGCCTGCCTTCCCTGGGGATTCCGCTTACTTCTGAGTGACTCGCTTTCGGCAATAGCGTCAAGCTGGGCGCGCAATTCTTTGAGCTTTTCGTCAAGAGTCTTCTCGCGTCCGACATTGAGAGCAGCGTCCCAAGCCGCCTTGGCGGCTCCGGTTACTGCTTTCCAGCTCGCCTCGATATAACCGAGGTTCTCCCGGACGCCTTTCGAGGTCCTGCTCAGGCCCTGCTCATAAGCATCGTTAGCAAGTTGCGCGGCTTCCTGGGTTTTCCCCTGCTCCTGCAGTGCCTTGATCTGCGCGTAGGTCGAAGTCGTAAGGAAATTCATCGACTCGTTGAGCTTCAGGATCTCGGCCACTGGATCTTTGGCGATCTTCTCGAAGTTCTTGACAGTCTCCTCTGCGGCCTGGCCCGTAGCTGACTCGAAGTCGATAGCCGCCCTGGTGATCGACTCAAACGACGAAACCGATATGCGGGTCGAGGCAGCAAGTTGGGCCAATACGGCCGCGGCTTTACCCACTGTGCCGCCGGTTGCAGAAACCTGCTGGGCCATCCCGGCAAGTTGCTCGGTAGTCGTGCCGGCCGTATTGCCGGTCATGGCGAGGGAAGCGTTGAACGCTGTTGCCTCATCGCTTCCTTGCTTGTAGGCCAGCGCAAGAACCGCCGCGGCCGCTGCTGCTACCGTGAACGGGTTGACCAGCCCAAGGATATAGCTGCTTGTTGCTCTGGCAGCCTGGCCCATCCCGCCAAACGAATCCTTGATCTGCGAACCTTGCTGCAAAAACACTGTCAGCGGCGACTGTCCGGCCTGCAAGCTGATCACAACGTCGCTGAACTGCGCCGGCAACATTCTGAGCGCCGCGGCATTCTGCTTCGCAGTGTTCCCGGTACGGCTCAGAGATTGATCGAACCCCGTGAGGGCCGCGCGGGCCTGGTCAATCTTTGTTTGATACAGACTGAAGGTCTCTGCATCAAGAGCGCCTCTTTTCTTCTGCTGAGCCAGCTTGCGCTCCTGCTCGTCGAGCCGATTCAGCGCCTTGGTAGTAGGGTCAATGCTGGCCAGCAACTCCTGAAGTTCTGCGGCGTGCGCAGCCGTGCTCACTTGTGCTTGGCGGTTCGCCTCGGCAACTTTCATGCTGGAGTCAGCAAGTTTGCCTTGGTTTGCGGCCAGAACCATTGTCCCAGAAAGCAGCCCCTGCTCAGCTTCAGACAGCCCGGTGGCCACGCTTGCTAAGTTGCGCTGTTCTTGGGCTGCCTTTACCGACGCTTCGGCAATCGCCAGGATTCTCGCCCTGGCCTGTTCGGCTGTTTCGCCAACTACCTTTTGAGCATTTGATACGCCCGCAAGCGCATTCAGTGATTCCTGCAATTTCCTATTGTAAGATTCGTAGGCCGCCTGGTTGATCTGACCGGAATCCCTGGCTTTGACAAGCGCCAATTCTTGAGCAGCAAGGTCGTTGAGCTTCTTTGTCAGAGGCTCGATCTTGCCCAGCAGGCTGTCCAGTTCTTTTCGCTGAGCTGCAGCCGCTTTAGCTGCGGCTTCAGCGCTTTTTGCTGCAGAATCGCTGGCTGAAGTGGTCTTGTCATTCGCGGCCTGCACCTTGGCCAGAGACATGGCCAGATTAGAGTACTCGCCACCCGATTTTCGCAGCGTGGAATTTGCTCTAACACCGACCTGCTCCAAAGCCTCAAGCGCTGCCCTGACGCTGTTGACTTGTTGCTCAGCGCTTCTGCCATCAACCTCCAGCTCAAGCCTAGATTTCAAAGCCATGTCACTCTCCGGAATAAAAAAAACCGCCTTTCGGCGGCTTTTCTTGCATCTACTCAAGCTTGGGGATAAGTAATCTCCATGCCTCGTCTGTCACGATGAACTCTCTTGTGTAGTCATTTTTTTTCAGTTCGAAGTACGACGCGGTGACTACAAATTTGCTGATGACTTTTTCTGTTTTCGGCCAGCTTGGCATTAGACCGTCACGATCCGGTTGACCAAACTTGCTGTTGAAGTATCTAAACCCTGCGTCGTAAGAACCTTTAGATCCAGGTGTCACTATGGCCTGATAGAAGACGCCCCTGTAGAAGCACAGGTTCACCTTTGCTGCAGGAGCGTCACCAAGCGCGTTCTTTGCGCTTTTCCCTGCATAGCAAACGTGATCCCCGACCTCCCTTGTTACTGGTATGTCTAGGTCTCTTACGGGATAAGATTTACCTAGCTCAAACCCAAGAATCGATATTTTCGGGTTCGGGTCATACTTTACAGGCAGTTCAGAAAGATCATATTTGTATTGATGCTTTATCCCTAAAACTGGGAGCTCTACATACATTACTTTGGAACCAAGAATTGAACCGACAAATGCAACTGATAGCTCAGGGACAAGGTTTCGCGAGTCTCTAGTACCGAACGGAACCTCATTTACAGCGCCAACATCAAATCTGACAGGAACATCACAGGTTGCCATATCCTTTTTCGGACATCCTTCAACTGACGCACCGGCAAGCCCGAGCATTGCCGAGGGTGCTCCGTCACCCTTATCAAAAATGATCAGATTCAGTGTAGGGCCACCGCCACCGATGGGTACTGCACCCTGCCTGTACATGGTCGTACTAGTCGATCGCATTTCATCATTGATTTCTGAGCGCTCCCATCCAGCATTTGCTGAAATCGGGAAAACGCACGAAAGGAGTATTGCCGCCCTGAGCATTGAATGAACCCTCTCCATATTTATGGCAGCAATCTACCATCATCGGAGTTCAGCTTCGACAGCCCAGCAGCCTCTTCAAGCCGGGACAGCCGGCGCTCAAGCAGCTCATCGGCCTTGCGCTTTTCCTCGATCATTGCCTCGGGCGAAAGCGGGATATCGTCTTGCGCCGCTTGATCGCCAGTCAGGCCCTGCTGTTCTGCCATGGCTCCTCCGTTAATCCTCTTCTTCTGCCAGTGCGGCCTCGTCCAAGGCGAATATCACCTCGTCGACGAGCCGCCTGGGCAGCGGCAGCGGGTGAGCCTCAAGCCAGTCAGTGATCTCGCGGGCAGATAGCCTCAACGGCTGAACTGCTGCTGCACCAACCAGGTAGCGCCGGCCGCGTGCCGCATTTCGGAACACGTTCAGCAGGCTGCCAGTGATCACATCCAGTTCAGGCTCATCCGGCACCGCAATGCGCAGCTTCTGGTAGATCAGGCTTCGCTTTGCGGTTCGCTGGCCCCACTCCCGCTCCCATTCGAAGCGGGCGACTGCTTTCCCTTGATCTCGTCCTGCTCTGCCCGGTTGTCGGCGGCAATGGCCGCGGCGCGGCGCAGGACGAAGTAGAAGAACTCGGAATCACCACGCAGCATCTCGGCGCAGGTGTTTTCGCTGTAGGCCAGGGGCTTGCCGTTCTCGTCCTGGGCACCTTGCCAGTCTTGGACGATGAAGGACGCCAGGAGCAGGCAGTGGTTATCGTGCTCGGTCTTTTCGCCCTCGATCACGCCCACCGCCTCCTGGCCGAACTGGGCATCGTTGCGGGCCAGGCGGCGGCGCATGCGCTCCAGGGCGATCTGGTACTGCTGGTTGTCCAGCGGCATCAGCAGAATCTTGGTATCGGCATCGAACTCTTCCCAGCGCGCCTCAGCGTTCTTGGTGGTGTCGATCTTTTTCAGCTTGAGAGCCATGAATCTTCCTCACGCCACGCCATAAAAGGGCCGGCCCGGGCGGCGTTATCCCGGGACGGCCAAAGGTGATTCTGGTTACGCTGTGACCGTGATCGCCGAGGTGGCGGTCTTGGTCGGGTCCGACACGCTGGTGGCGGTGATGACGGCCGAGCCCTCGGCAACGCCGGTGACCAGGCCTGTCGAGTTGACCGTGGCAATCGACGGCGCCGAGCTGCTCCAGGTGACGCTCTGGGATGCGCCTGATGGAAGCGCGGAAGCGGCCAGCTGGCGAGTCGCTGCAACGGCAATCGAAGCAGTGGTCGGGGTTACCGACACGCTGGTGACTGGCACGAACGGAACTCGGGTAATGGTCGGCGCCTGCTTGGCCACGGTGTAGTTCAGCGTGACCTCGATCAGTTCGCGCTTGCCGCCGCTCGGCAGGTCGCCGTCGACCTCCAGCGCCGGGAACGACAGGTCATAGCGGTTGCCCAGGCTGTCGATGATCGGAAATTCAACCGCTACGGTTTTCCGAGTGAAGGTGTTCTTCCAGATCTGCCAAGCCAGCGGTGACCAGGCCAGGGTGATGGAGCCGGTGATCGCCGCCTCGGTGGCGATCTGTGCGCCAGGCCCAAGCTTGCCGTTACCGATGCAGCGCTGCGCCTGCAGGCTGTTGTCGAGGTTGACGGTCAGAGCAGACACACACGCCTGACCCTCCAGGCTCTGGCCATCCACCGTGATGGAGCCGACGTTCTGATTGCTCATGAACGGCGTGGTGGTCGGCGGGCTGATGGACGCCACGGTATTGGTGTCGCCATCGGCATAGTCCAGGCCGGCCATGGTGAAGGTGGCAGTGATCTTCCCGTCAGACGGGATATCCAGGGCGAAGACCGAGACGTGCATACCCTTGAACAGGGCGTAAACGTTCACGTCGTTGAAGTTCTTCGCGACGGTGAAGGTCCGGCGCGTGCTGCCTACGGTCAGGACGTCATCGTCCCAGGTTCCGTAGAAGGCCGCTTCCAGCAACTTGTCGAAGGTGCTGTAGGACAGTTCGCCTACCAGATCACCTTGGATATCGGTACTGGAGACCACCGAACCTTGGCTGATGCGCGATTCGGTGATTTCGTCGCTGACCTGCGTGTTCACGGTCGGCGACAGGGTGTTGCTGGTCAGGCGCAGGGTATCCCAGTTGCCTGTGGTCGGGGTGATGCCGGGGGTGACCTCGGGAATGAGGTAACTGGTGACGCGGGCGCCAGAGGACATGCGCATGTCTCCTTTCTGCGGGCATAAAAAAACCCGCTCAAGGCGGGACTTCTGGATTGGTAACCTCAGGCTGCTTCGAAGCCCAGGGTCATTTGCAGTTGGTCACGCCAGTATTCGACCTGGTGCTCTAGGCCTGGCTTCTTGTTCCGCCAGCGAGCCAATTCACGGCCGCTCAGGCTTGCAACAGCCTTCGCGTCATCAAGGGCACGGCAAGCGCGGTCAAATTGCTGCTTCTCGTTCAGCTCACCGCGCAGCAAGGCATCAATGTGCAGGTCGGCCCATACAGCGAACTTGAGGTCGAGCCATCGAGCAAAGGCAACGCCTAGCTTCGGATGCAGCCATGTACCGCTCTGGTAGCGACCCCGACGCGTTTCTAAAAGTGACTCAGGATCACAATTAAGAGCCTCGGCTAGAACACCCATGTACTGCTTGGTTTCATCCTGCTTTAGCCAATCGACTGGGCGCTTACCGAAGCGCTTTGCCACATCGGTGGCATTGATCCAGCCCTCGCTGTTGAAGCGAACTGCCTGACCTTGGTAGTGAAACGGAATGACGTTGCTCTCGATCATCTGTGACACCTCGTTCATCAGGCGAATAGAGACGCAGCCGGGGCGGACGGATGAACGAACATCCACCTTTCGGCTGTACGGGCCTAGGCTGCGTGTTTGGTTGCCTTGCGGCAGAAATTGGTCAGCCGGCGCGGAACCGGACGTTCACGTTGATCTGGTAGTAGCTCTCGAAGTCGCCTACCACGATCGGGGATGCCTCAAGGCACTCGATATGGCCGTCCTGCCAGGACTGGAAGTGGTCCGACAGAGCGTCGGCCAGCTTGTTGATGTCCGACAGGCCGACAGCCATCCGGCAGAAGCACTGAATCACCACTTGGCCAGGCCGGCGGTAGTGCGGCTTGTCCGCCATACCCGCGAACCCAGCGGTGGCGTATTGGATCTCGAACGCACACCAGACACCGGTGGCGGGAGGCTTGAATACCCCGCCACCCGGCTGCGGCGCGTTCGCATACTCAATACGCGCCTGCTCGATGCCAGTGAACGACGCCATGCGGGCCGTGAGCGTCTTGCGGACTGTCTCGAAGGGTACGGTCATATCAGCTTCTCGGTCACAGCGATAAAGGAAATCTCGTACACACCCTTGGGCGCCATGCGGCTGTATCCGTCAGGCGTGATCTTTACGCTTGGGCCGCTTGGATAGCCGCCGAACTCGATGATCTCGCCGTACACGCTGTTGTTCTGCACGAAGACCGTGCTGAAAGGCTTCAGATCGGTCAGCGCGGCACGGGCTGCGCTTCTGGTTTCGGTGCCGAGGATGTCGAGCCTGGTGTTGACGCTGTAGTCCTCGGCGCCTATCGACACGATGTTGTTGGCCATGTAGTTGCCGCTGTCGATCGGCGCATGGATAGTGATCTCGTCCACCAGCTCGATGACGATGCTGCGCTGCATCTCCACCAGGTCTTCCTCGATCTGGTCGGCGAACAGCACGGGCGACAGCGACCAGCCGGCCATCAGGTCGCCCTCAGCTGAATCTGGTAGTGCACGCCAACCGGGTCGGTGGTGGCTTCCATAACCCGGTACTGCTTGGGCTGGCCGGTGATGAGGTCCGGCGCGGTGACGATGTGCTCGGGCGCCGGCTTGTCAGTCACTTCGTTCACCAGAGCAATCAGTCGAACATCGGTGGCCAGGATGTTGATTCCGTCTACCTGGTCCTTCTTGTAGCGGCTCAGCACGCCGCGGCCGGTGTAGGTGACCGGCTGGGCGGTGGTCACCTCCTCTACCGGATCCAAGACGCCTTCGCCCGGGTAGGTGCCGGTGAAGTCGCGCACCGCCTCAGCGAATGCTGTATCGAACAGTCGCCCGAACGACGACTGCATGGTGCTCTTGATCGGCATGTCACACCGCCTGGCTGGTCTTCCTGAGTGAGTATTCGACGACGCAGCGGCAGCGGATGCGCTCATTGAGCGGAGCACCAAGCGAGGTGTCGCAGGGGAACATCAGCATTGCGCCGCTCGGAGAGGTGAACGGCTGATCGGCCATGACCACCAGCCCATTCATTGCTGCATGGGTGTGCCGGACCTTGCTGTCTCGCATGGAGCGCCAGGTCTTGGCGAAGGTGTACACGCCGTTACTGCGTGCAGTGAGCTGCTTCCAGCCCTCCTCCCGGCCCTTGTTGTAGGCCTCGGCGGTGTTGGTCTGGGCCAGCGCCTCGGCATAGGTGCCAAGCAGGCGCTGGGCGTAGGCTGAGGCAGCGCGATCGATGATCGCCTTCGGCACCGGCCGCTTCTGCTCGATCGCCTCGCGTACTGCCGCATCAAAGGCTGGATCACGACGCAGCCGGGTCAGGTACTCGCGCATGCGCACAGGGTCACCACTGGCCAATTGGTCGCGCGCTCGCTGGGATGCCTCGGCAGCCGGCCCATTCAGGCCCACTACGCCGCCGGTGCGCCGCCCAGTCTGCTTGCTCATCCGGCCCGCCAGGTTCAGCGCAGCGGTGCGCGCCGTATCGCCCCGGTCACGCCCCATGGACAGCACCACCCGCACAGCTTCAGCCTGTTCGCGGGCAGCCTGCTCGCGCAGCGCGTCGGCCTGGTTGGCCAGGAACGAGGTAACGTCAGGATGGCCCATGTCGACCTCCCGGCGTACGCCTGGGATGATGACCGCCACCAGCTCCTTGCTTGCGCCCCGGGCATACACTGCACGGAGACGCTCGACCAGCAGCGCGAATAGCCCGAGGGACAGGATCTCGGCTATCCGGTCTTCGTCGTTGTCCTCGACCGCCTGCTCAAGCTCGCTGATGCTCACATAGCGCACGGTCTGCGCGACCTGATCCAGGTAGGCCTGCTGCACCTCGATTTCAAGGCGCTCGGTCTCAGCCTCTACCTCGGAGGCCTTCATACGACAAACACCGCCACACCGCACAGCCTGTTACTGCGCAGGAGCGGTGCCACCAACTCATCCACTACGGTCAACACCGGGCGCGTCGGGACGCCGCCATCAGTCGAGGCCTGGTACTCGATCTCCAGCACGTCGACCTTCTGGCGCTTGATGGCCTCGGCAGCCACGTAGTCAGGGCTCAGGCTGCCAGGATTCACCAGTTCGCGCAGCGCCGCCTCGTAGGTGGCCCGTTCAATCTCCGCTGGCACCTCGTCAGGCGGGATAGCCGCGCCTTCGTTGTCCGTTGCGCCGGTGCGGGGCCACTGGAGCTCCTGCGCCCGGCCACCGGTCTTCACGCCGGAGAACATCGAATCCCAGCGACCGCAGCTGTTCTGCTGCTGGTACTTTCCGTCGATGTAGGCCGATGCCCTGATCAGCGCCGCCTGCTTCGCTTCGTCACTGCCGGCCCAGGCAACATTCGCCCGGGCAGAGTGGTAGGCGTCGGCGCCTGCGACGGATCCGTAGAATTCTGGCATCGGGATGTCTCGAATAAGTGGGCGGCGAACCGCCCGGGGTTGTTACGGTTGCTTGGCCAGTTCGGCCTGCAGCTCTTCCAGGGTGACGTCGTCGCCGACATCAATGCCCTTTTCCTTGAGCTTGGCGATGGCCTCTTCCTTGGCCTTGGCTTCAGCCTCGACCAGGCGCTCTTGCAGGGTTTTCAGGCTGGAGTTCTTGCCAGCCTCGATACCCAGCGCCTTCAGCTTGGCGAACAGCGCTTCCTTGTCGCCATCGTCGGCCTTCGGCGCAGTGCCGGAGACCTTCAGGAAGTCCAGGCGGGAGGCCAGCTTGTGGCCCTGCTCGGTCAGATCGACCTCGCGGGACTCGCCTGGCGTGAGGAACACCACGCCAGTGGCTGTGTGCACACCCTGCGGCGCCTTGGAGTTGTTGGTCACTTTCATGGTGATCTCCTATCAGGCAGCCGGGGCGGTGATTTCGTCGAGGTACGCGAAAGCGCCTGGCAGGCGGATCTCGGTACCGCCAGTGCGGGCGATGATGCCGGTCTCGAAGCCCATGATGGACTTCTGGCGCGGCGCCAGTACACGGCGAGGCATCGGCAGGTGGAAGCGAACCACCTCAGGGTCCTTGCGGTAAGCAACCAAACGACCACCGCCGTCCTGGGAGGCGTTGCGGGCCTCGCGCAGCGGCTGGATGTCCAGCGCCTGGCCGGTCTCGGCGGTGTAGATGTTGTTGCGGCGGATGAACTCCAGCACGGTCATGAAGCCGTCACCAGCCCCCATGCGGCGGGTGGCCAAGTCACGGAAGGCGTCTGGCGGCATGCGCAGGGTGTCCGCCCATTCCACCTCGCTGGTGTTGGTGCGGACGCTGCTCAGCACGCCGTTGATGTCAGCCAGGATCTGGTCAACAGTCTTGCTCGCCCAGAAAGTCGAACTGCCGGTGCCGGTAGCGGCCGCGTCAGTGCGGGAAACGATGGTGCTGTTCAGCAGGCCGGTCCAGTTCTTCTCGGTCGAGCCGCGCATCGCGATGTCGTTCAGCAGGCGCTCAACCTTGTCCGCGGCGCTCATGGCCTTGGTGTCGTTCAGGTTGACGCCGTACAGGGCAGCCTGGTTGATCTCTTCCAGGTTCCACTCCCAGCCGGAGCCGATCATGGCGAAGTCGTGCGACGCCTGATCGCGGGTCACCTGGTTGAACGGCATGTCGGTACCGGCGCCGCTGAGGAACTTGGCCTCGCCGGCGGTATCGACGGTGAAGAAAGTGGTGCCGATAGCCCACGGCTGGCCTTCGGTCACGACCGGCACGTGCGCGGCGTAGTTGAAGGCTGGGTAGCGGCGTTGGTAGACGCGGGTCTCGATGTTGCGGCCCTGGGCCAGAACGAACGGGAGCGCCGCCTGAGCGTCTTCGAAGCGAGTCATGTTGTAGTTCCCTCGGCCTTAGGCGTAAGCAATCGGGCGCAGGCCCATGGAGATTTCGACGATGTCGCCGTTCGCGCCGGAGGTGTCGAACACGACATCTGGCAGCGGGCCGACGATGCCAGCGCCGGTTGCAGCGACGTAGCGGTGGGTGGTCGGGTTGTAGAACACCTCGCCGCCGTCCACGACATCGCCGCCAGCCTGGACCTTCATCGGGCCCTGGGTCATGAAGGCGCCGGTGAAGTACTGCGGGTATCCGTCAACCAGAGTCGAACCCTGGGCAACCGGCGGAACGGCTGGATTCAGAACCGCAAAGCCGATGAACACGCCGGCGGACAGCGGAACAACGCCGTGGTCGCCGGAGCCGCGCTGGACCGGGGCACCGAAGCGGATGCCCTCAGCGTTCTCTACGGTGCGGGAGATCTTGTTGCACTTCTCCTCGCTCGCGATCTGGCCGACCAGGCCCTTGGCCGGGGCATTGGTATAGGTGGTTTGGTAGGTAGCCATCGCTGGTTCTCCTTAGGCCTGGGCCGGGCGGTGGGCGGTTTGCATGTCAGCGATCATCTGCAGACGCGCCTTTTCAGCGTCGTCGCCGGTGGTCTTGCTGTCCTGCTGGATCATGTGCTGACGGAACGGGTCGCCCGAGGCGTTCTTCGCGGCGTCCTCGACCAGCAGGTCGAAGCGAGCGTCGATGTACGCTTCGGTCTTGCCAGCGATGGCGGCGTCGCCCAGCTTGGCGACGACCACGGCCTTGCGGATCTCGGCATCGCCCTTGCCGGTGTAGTCGGCGTCGGCGATGGACTTGGCCTTGGTGATCAGGTCGGCACGCGCCTGGACACGCTTGTCGATGTCGGCGTCGCTGAGCTGCTTGGCCTTCAGGCCGTCGAGCTCGGCATCCTTCTTGGCCAGGTCTGCATCCTTGGCTGCCAGCGCGGTCGCATGGGCATCCTTCAGCTGCTGAATGGTGGTCGCCGAGTCGTTCAGCTGCTTGGTCAGCTTGTCGATCGCCTGGGCGCCCTGGTCGGTGGTTTGAACGGAAAGGCCATCAACAATGACCGTGCGCAGGGAATCAGCCATTTGATGGCCTCCTTTTGGGGGTGTGGGGTCGTTATCACCGATGCGAAGCTTTTCGCCGCCCCGAGCGCGATGCTCCAGGCTCAGGTGATTCATTTTCATGGGGCCGAGGTAGACGTCGAAGTGCTCGCCATCCGGGGTCTTTCCGTCCTGGAACACCACTTCGGCGCCGTAGCCCATGGACAGCTCACGCTTGCCGGCTTCGTAGTCTTCGATGGCCTTGGCGTCCATCAGCACCAGCGGCACCTTGACGAACTCGCCATCGCGGACGACCTCACCACCGGTCTGGCCGATTGCGTGGTCTTTCCAGTTCTTGGCGTTGACGCCCTCGCCGCCCGGGTGGCCGTTGGTCATGGGCCGGTAGGCGTAGGACTGCATGGCGTCCTTGTGGAATACCGAGCTCTCTGGCCGGTACACCTTGACGATCGGCTTGTCGCGCAGGCCGTGCTCGTTGTCCGGGTCGATCTCGGTGCCCAGGTAGTCCTGGATGCCGGTGCGAGCGACTCGGGCCTCGGCCACCAGGTAGCCGTCCGCCGTCCGCCGCACATTGGAAGCGGTGACAGAGTCTTGAAGGATCATGGTTTACCTCAGGGATGCAGGTCTTCGAAGATTTCCGGCCCGAATTCGATCTTCCCGCGGTACGGCTCAACCTTGCTAAGGTCAAGGTCGCCAGCGGCGTAGGTGATGGTCACGTGAGGCTGGTACTCCTCGTAATCCCACGAGGCTCCGGCTTCCCGGATCTGCATGTGTCGCCAGGCCAGCTCGGACGAATTGAACAGCAGCACGACCGCGCCTTCACCGCCCAGCGGCTCGACTAGGCGCGCACCGCCCGGGGCGACGGTCAATCCGCCGTCCTGCCGGCTGCCCCAATCGCCACCAACCTTCATCCAGTCCAGCGCCTGCCGGCTGTATGCGATGGTGACGTGCAGGTCATCTGCCGGGACCGTGGACTCGAAGCCCTGGGCCTTGGCCCATGCCAGGATCTCGGAGCCGTTGGTGACCTTGCGCTGCACGTACAGCGGCCGCGGGGCTGCGTCACCGAGAGAGGCAGTGCGCGACGGGGTCTTGTTACCCTCATCGTCGGTCTCCGGATCTTCCTCGTCCGGCAGTTCGGCGCCGAACTTCTTGATAGCCGCCTCAAGCCCAGGCATGACGCTTTGCTCGACCAGCAGGTTTACCGACGCTTGCGATAGCGCATCGTCCGGGAACAGCCCAGAGTCCTTGAGCACCTTGATGGTGTCCGCCGTGGTCTTGCCGATGTCGGCGCGCTCCTTGGCGGTTGGCTGCCAGAGTGGTGCCCAGGTGTAGTGAATCTCTTTCGGGCGGTCACCAAGCGCGGAGCGGATCAGGCACTCATCCAGCACGCCCATGGCCGGCTTGATGTCCAGCTTTTGCCGGGACGCGACGTTGTCGTAGTAGTTGCGGGTGTTCTCTTCACCATTCGCGCCCAGGCCGCTCGATGGCTGGCCAAACATGCGCGTGATGGGAACATCGAATGCCCCGGCCACGCCCTGTTCCGTCTTGGCAATGACATCAGGCAGCGTGCTGAAGCTGGCCGACTTGGAGGTATGGGTCTCTTGGCCATCCAGAATCAGCGTGCCGTTAATGCCCTTGGCCGTGGCCGCCAGGCGCAGACGCTCGAGCAGCTGCCGCTCGTAATTCTTGTCCTGCATGCTCGTCATCAGGTTCGGGATATTGATGACGTCAATCTTGGCCTCGTAGACAAGGCTGACCACGTTGGCCACGGTCTCGTCGTAGCGACGCACGGCAGGCAGCGCAGCCAGCAGCACCGAATCGCCCCACCCGAATGCAGTACCTACAGCCAGATCAGGGTCTGGGTGAGGCGTGCCGACAAAGATCACCAGGCGAGACGGGTGAATCTCAACCATCGACCCAGGCAAGCGGTAGGCCTTTGGCTTCCCGTAGCGCGGGCTCTGCGGATCCTGCTCGATTTCCGTGGCACTGAGCTGACGCCGGGTCATCACAGCCAGGTACTTGATGCCGCCCTGCCTGATCCGATCAGGCTTAAGCTCGGAGGCCGTGTCGCGATCACCTGTGCCGATGAACACAGCTGCACCGCCGAACAAGCGAGCCTTCAGCAGCGCCTCAAGGATCTTACCCCTGACGCTCAGCCGCTCTTCCTCGGCCTCGATGAGCTCGATCTGCTCGTTCTTGGCCTGCCAGCTGCGCCAGTTACGACACGCATCAATGGCAGGGATGCTGACGCCCTTCTGCGCAGTCCACGAACCGCGAAAGGCGTTCAGCAGCTGCAGGTCGTCCATCTCCGGAATCGCGTAGTGCGAGTGGGATGCCTTGTCGCGCGCAGTACCCAGTCCAGCGACAAGGTTCTGCAGGCTGTCCTTGAGGAAGGTGTATGCGCTCATTGGTTGCTCACGTTTGCGAGTGTGTAGCCGCCCGCAATCGGGAAGCGCTGGACAATGAAGTATCCCAGTGCGTCGACCGGGTCTTCAGTGCCGTCCTTGTTTGGTTCGCCTTTGTCTGTGTAGGCCTGCTGCTCCAGCACCTGGGTGGTGACCGGGCAGTTGTCGGTGTTCACCAGGTAGCGCCTATGGCCCTCACCGTTCAAGAGCATGGCGTTCACGGCCAGGACTCGATCCCGGACCTCTGGGTTGGATGGATTGACCATCACAGGGAAACCAGCGGCCCTCAGCAGCGTATGGTCTGACTCGCTCCCGTTGACGCTCTTGCGGTTTTTCCCGCTGGCGTCCGGGTACACCGTGATGCTGTGCCCCGGGAAGCGCCGCTTCAGTTCTGCGATCATCGCCGGCGTGTCGAACAGGCTCGTAGCCTCTTCCAGTAGCATTGGCAGGCCGTCACGGATGACGTGAATCGTCGCTGCCATCCGGTTGATGTTGAAGTCCATACCCACATGGAGTTGCTCACCAGGCCGAATCGTGGCGTTGGTGTGGTTCTTGTGCCGGCAGAAGTTCGGGTAAACGCTGCCAGAGGTCAGGTTGACGAACAGGCCGTCGATGTAGGCATCCACCAGGTTGGCCGGGTAAGACCTGCGCAGCGATGGGATGTAGTCCTTTGGCAGGTTCTTGGCGTTCTGCCGCGTGGAAGCGTGCACGATTCCGTAGAACTCTTTCTGCGCCGGGTCGGAGGCCAGCTCCTTGACGAACTTGCGATAGACCCAGTTGAAGCCCTCCGGCGTGGTGGTCACGTCGATGGTGTTCTCGGCCCGGCTGGGCCAGACCGTCGACATACGCGCGATGATCTTCTTCCAGGCGCTGTCGGCCTTCTTGATCGGCATGCAGTCGATCTCATCCACCAGTGCATGAGCGATGTTGAAGCCCACGATCTTGTGGGGATGCTCCATGCTCTTGCAGATGATGGTGGACAGCAGGCGCCCGCGCCGGTCTCTGAGGTGCACGCGCTTGTTACTGGGCACTATGTCAGCCACAAGGCCGAACGCCTCAGCAACGACCGGAATGGTGTCGTAGAAGATGTCCGCGATGTGCGGATAAGTCGGTGCGAAGTAGCCCTGCGGGATTCGCGGGTGCTCCAGCGCGTTGATACATAGCCTCACGCAGCCGACGAACGTCTTTCCGCTGCGGTAGCCGCCCACGAACGCAGAGAACTTCTTCGGGTGGCTGATGAAATCGAACTGGGGCTTATTCAGCTTCAGGGTCGCTTGCATCTTCAACCCCAATTATTACTTGCTTGGGCTCTGGCACATCCTTGTCTGGATCTGCCAGTTCGCGCTGAAGCTTCTGGATGTTCAGCCGCTTGATCTCATCGTCCAGTGACTTGTCAGGCTCGACCTTGCGGTTGACGTACGCATCCCCGACCTCCTTGGCTGCCTGCTCAAGGATTTGCAGGGCCAGCCCGTAGTTGCGCATGCCTTCGACCTTTTCGGCCATCCTGGCGAGCGCACGGAGCCGATAGGCCCGGTTGGCAATGGGGATATCAGCTGTCTCCTCGCGGAAACGCTTGCGGGTGTCCTCGAACAGGACTACCCAGCGCTTGGCCAGGTTCTTGCCCTGCCGCTTGGTTGGGTCGTGACTCTCCGCCGTCTGGCGGCTGATCTCAATGCCGAATTCTTTGTTGACGGCCTCGGCCACCTGCGATGGCGTATCGAAGCAGGCCAGCGCCTGAACGATGAAGGCCTTCACCTCGTTGCTCAGGGCTGCCATAGATTGGGTTCCGTCAATTGCCTGTCAAATATCAAGCCGACTTAAGCAGGCAGGTTCCGCAGGCCCTCGAAATGTTGATCTTGGCCACCTCAGGCGGCCGGCTTGCAGCGTCAGATATGCGCCCAGGACTTCCTGTTCACGACATCTAGCGCCGTTCGCTTGTGCACCCCGTATCGGTCAGCAAGGCATTCAACGCTGGCTGATCCAGAGGCGTGCAGGCTGCGCATCTCCAGCACTTCGACTTCGCGCAGTTTCGCCTGGCCGTTCAGTTCGCCCTTCGCGCTCTGAAGTCCGGCCGCGTATGCATGCTGCTGGTTCGCAGATGAGGTGATCCATTCCAGGTTGGTAACAGAAGCATTGCCCTTGTTGCCGTCGATGTGGTTGACCTCAGCCCCTGGAAATGGAGGTTCACCAAGGAAAGCAATTGCCACAAGCCGATGAACCAGCTCTGTGCGCTTACCTCCCGGGAAGCAGAGGTCGACACTCAGGTAAGGCCTAGACTTGCTTCTGCCTGGGGTCTTGAGGATTGACCCGGCCTTGGCGCAGGTCCTCGATGTCAGCCTTTTCACTCGTCCATGGTTGCTGATGGCGTAGTCTGGATAAGCAGCGATCGTTTTCCATTGTTCAAGCATTACGCAGACCTCAACATGCATGTACCACATGCATTGGCTATTGACGCTCGGCTGACGGATGGTGGGGACCTGGCAGCTTCAACCATCCGAGCCAGGTCGCCTTCTGGATGCCCTACGCCATAACGCTGGACAATCGAGACGAACTCGCTGACGTCATGTCCGCGCAGGTAGAGCTTTGGTAGCCCTTCCTGGGTGAACTTCGGTGCACCGTGCTCGTCCTCGGATTGGCCGATGTGGTACAGCTCATGCTCGACCAAGGCGCAGAACTCAGCCTCGGTGCACTGGGCGCAGTAGTCGCCGGCCAGGGTGATGAGGAACTCCGGCTCTTCGCCGAACCAGTCACGCATCTGCTGCTCTTGGCGCGCCTTCTGCCAGCCTCCCGCGCGGATCATCAGCTTCTCAGCCTGGCCCAGCACTGACCTTCCCTTCTTCGCGAAGCTGGATGACGCCCACATGACGCCGATGCTCGCATCGATCAGATGGGCATGCTCTTCGTTGTGGATGCTGCCAGTGGTGGCGAGGATCTCGGCTTGTATCCATTCCCACACTTCGGGTGCAGGCGTGAGGATGAGGAATGGCGATTCGAGCAGGTCGGCCGGCGGCATTGGCCTGCTCACGCCGGCTGCACCGTGACTACCCCGCGAAGCCTACGGGTGTAGATCTCCTCGCGGGCCGGACGTTTCGTCTTCACAGGCCGCGGGGCATACACGCACACTCCGGCAGCGGTATCGCACCAGAGAACGTTCTCCACCTTGTGACCGTTGACGAACACCCAGCGCAGTCCGCGTCCGTCAGAGTGGCGATGGAAGCTGGATGGCGCAGGCATAGGTCAGACTCCAATACGTCGGCCAGAGATAACCTCGCCCAGGCTCAACCCGTGACGGGTGCGGCTGGACTCGACTCCATCAGCTTGATCCTTTGCCACCATTGCGTCAGCAACCATGTCGGCCTGCTGGCCGCTGGGAAACTCTCCAACCATCGAGGATGAAGCACTATCAGCGTCGGAGGCGTAGCGGCTCACGATGTAGCGGGTAACGGGACGAACTTGGTATTCGGTCTTCATGGGATATCTCCGGCCTGCGCACAGGCTGAGCGTGATGGGTAGGTGAATCAGGCGAACGGATCAGCCGGCTTGGCGATCGAGCGCACAAACCACATGAAGCCCTGCTGCAGGTTGGTCTTGGCCAGGGCCAAGGTACGTTGGTCCACGCCTTCGATCTGGCCGATCTGCTTAAACAGCTCGCCGGCGTCGGCCTCCAGGGCCTTGATCGAGTTCATCCCGTCAATCTCGCTTTGGGTGAGGTCGCGGTAGCCGGTGATCTTCTTGTGCTGGTTGTCCATGGTGGATCCTCTGGTGGTCGCGCCACGAAACGGCGCATGTCTATTTTGTGGCGCGCGGCCTTTGCCTGGACTGATCGAACAGCCGGGCCACATTGCCCCTTGAGCGCAGCGCCAGGATGAACAGGATCCCGAATATCAGGGTGCTGGGGAGTGATGTAGCAGGCCACTGCCCGTACAGCAGGATTGCACCGATGATGCTCAGCCACTCCTGGCCGAACAGGGAGGCGAGGCAGAAGGCGCACAGGCTGGGCAGGAACTTGTAGCTGGACCCGCCCCTCCGGTACATGAATGCGATGACAAAGCAGATCCCGCCGCAGAACCCGGCGTGCGCCAGGGTGATGGTTTGGTCTAGGGTCATTGGCCCCCTCGCTTGGGGAACAGGCTGCCGATTGCTGCTGGCAGCTCGGTTACCCACTTCGGCAGTTTGCCGGTGGTGATCGACTCCAGAACGCTGATGCTCACCAGGACGGTGGCGAGGCCACAGCTGAATGCGGCAATGCCGCTGGTTTTGGTCCAGGCCTGGGCCAGGATCTCGGCAGAGCCGTAGTACCCGCCGATCCAGCCGGCGAGCAGGTAGCCCATACGCTGCCAGAGGGTGATGTCCTTGGCCCACAGGATGAAGAGCAGTGCGCCACCGAAGGCGCAGACAACAGCGTTCAGATCAATCGTGGGAAGGCAGCTTGCCAGGGCAATGCCGCCAAGCCCTACAACCGTGCAGGCAGCTGCAGAAGCGGCATCGACCATGTTCAGTCCCTTAGTGCTTGTAGCGGAATGGCGCAGGGCCGCGGAAGTCCACGCCCGTGGTAAGTGCCCATACCGCAAAGATGAGGATGCCAACGCTGAGCGCTGCAGCCAGGAAGAGTGCCCGGCGCTCTTGGGGTGAGCCGTCGGGTCTTTTGAGGCCCTGGATGATGAAGAGGCACCCGAGGAAGATGTTCGCGCTGATGTCGCGATGCATGGCGTAGCTGGCAAGAGCCATGGCGAAGGCCAGGAGACTCCAGCACGTTGACCGGGACATTCTGCCTCCGGGACTGTTGAGGGCCTCTTTGGGCAATAAAAAACCCGGCTTTTTGGGCCGGGTTCAGGATGTTTTCGCCATAGGCGAAATTATGACGATGGCGAAATAGTGCCAAAACACTCCTCAAACTGTCAAGCGGCTATTTCCTGCGTCTCGTCATTGCGTTCACGGAGCCTTTCCACCACCCGGGCGACAGGCTTGAGCGCCTGCTTGTCGAGCTTGTCCACCTGGCTGCAGAGGGCATCCCATACCTCCTGCCAATCCCTTGCCCAGTTCTGAGGGTTCATCTTCTCGCCAGTCCGGTCCTCGACGAACATGCACACCGCCCCCGGCCCCATCGCCTCGCCGCCGTGGACGAGGATTTTGTGCGACTGAAGCGCTGCCATGGCCATCCAGTAGGCTCGCTGCTTCTTGCGGTCTGTGAGCGCTTCCAGGCCGCTTCCAAGCCATACCAGGCCATGGGAGATGCTCAGGTCGTTACCGCTAGCCACGGGCGAGTACAGGAAGTGCCCGAGGTGGCGCAATGACTTCGGCAGCGAGTCGATGGCCTGAAGCACCAGGCCGGCGGTCAGCATGTGGGCGCAGCGGTCGTTGGTGAGGCGTCGGCCCGGGCGGGTTTCCTGCACCCCTTCCTTGCGAACCTCGTACACTTTGCAGACCTCCTGACCGTCGTGGTTCTCGAGCATGACCATGATCTTCACGTCGGCGGAGCCACCCTTCTTGCCCAGGGCTGCCTGCTCTGCGGCCACGGCCAGGGCGGATGCGCGGTTCTCGTGCAGTGCGTCGTGCCAAACTTGGCGGGCGCTGATTACTTTCATGGTTGCTCCCCCTGGATTCGATTGTTCTTCTTCAACAGAAATTCTTCGTAGCTGCGCTTGCGGCGCACCGCGCCCGCCCAGGACAGCGACACACCACCCACCGCCATGAGGGTGGCCAAAATCAGAAATCCCCATGCTGGTGTCATGCTGCAGCCCTCCTCAGGTCTTTGAGCTTCTGCCTGTACAGGGCCTTGATGGCCTGCAGGTCTTCGATGGTGTAGCGGCGGGCTGATTGGTCCCTTTCCAGGGCCTCTACAGCTTCCAGGCCGATGCGCTCGATGAGGCCGATCCGGTAGTCCGCTACGTTCCCGGATAGGTATCGGTTGTCGTGCTTCGACTGGGCGTGGCAGTTGTTCTCGTCGAAGCGCAGGTGCGGGGCGGCACCGGTGCTGCGATAGTGGCCAGCGTCGACCGCGTTGCCGTTCCAGTCGAGCGGCCGCCCGCTGGAGATGCAGCGATACCCCGCCAAACGGTCCCGCTCGCGGATATACGCGTTGAACGCCTGTTGAGCCTCCCGTAGGTGGTCACCCTTCGTCTTCAGCTTCTCCCGGCGCTCCTGCAGGTCCTGGCGGGCCTGCTTGGTGATAGCCTTGGCCGCAACCTTCTGTAGCTTCGGATCTTTGGCCATGGCCTTGGCACAGGCGATGCTGCACACCTTCTGCGTGGTCATGGTCGGCTTGAAGCGCTGGCTGCAACCTGGTGCCTTGCACTTCTTCAGTTTGATCTCAGCTACGCGCATGGCTCGGCCTCCGATGCGTAGATGATTCCGGCCGCGACTGCCTTAGCGACGAGCTCTGTTCGGTTTGTGGCGTTCAGATGCAGGCGGGCATCTACCATCCTGCTGCTGACCGTTCCTGGCGAAATGCCGAGCTCGCGAGCGATCTGCTTG
Organism: Pseudomonas sp. BP6; assembly: GCF_017875935.1. Classification (NCBI taxonomy): domain Bacteria; kingdom Pseudomonadati; phylum Pseudomonadota; class Gammaproteobacteria; order Pseudomonadales; family Pseudomonadaceae; genus Pseudomonas; species Pseudomonas sp. BP6. The sequence continues at coordinate 1,693,882 of NZ_JAGINI010000001.1, read as the reverse complement.
CCGCTCTTCCCTGTTGCAGCAAGAACCACACACTGCACCCCGCGCCGCGTCAGGCCATGGCCATACAGCCCTCGCCAGCCGGGCGCTGCGAAAACGCCTTGGTCCTTGTTTCGCTTGAGATTTGCTTCCTGGCTCTTCATGCCGCCGCCTCCCACTGCTCAGGCATCTGCCCTTTCGGCTCGCTCCAGCGCACACCGCGCTCGGAGCCGAACACGTACATGCACTCGATCACGTCGCCCAGCTCAGCCACGGACATGCGCCGGGTGCTGACGCCCAGCATCACGACACCGCCGTTGATGCCAGAGGCCATGCGCACCTCCTGGCGGGCTGCCGCGGTCATCAGCGCCTTCCAGTCCTCGCTATCGAGCTTCTGCATGACACCGTTCACCGGCCATTCAACCTGGTGGGCAATATCGGCCAACATGGCCCAGAGCTTCGCGTTCTGCTCCAGGGTTCGGCGGGACTTGACCGGCCGGACGATGATCTCGATGGCCCCAGCCACGGCAAGTTCGGTGGCGAACAGGTAGGCCAGCCGACACACGTCACGGACACGACTCGGGCCCGAGGACCAGAAGTGGCGAGGTTTTGCGATTGCTTCAGCCACGCTTCACCCCCTTGCATCCCGCCCTGATAACCCTGGCCGCCCTGATGAAGCCGCTGGCAGTTCCGCAAAACATCGCCCAGGCCAGGTACAGCGCGTACATGGCCAGCATCGCGCCGCCGGCGCCCATGACCGCGTAGCCAACGAGTTGAGCGAAATTATTCATGGTCATGGCTTGCCCCTTACGCAGCTGGTGCGAACGATGCTGAATGCGCCCTCAAGGTCGGCCTTGGCCTGCACAGCGGCCTGCTGGCAAGCCTCGGCAGAATCCATCGGGACGGAGGTCATCGCCGAATCCTTGCCGGCAGTGAACAGAACGATCAGGAAGTAGGCGGCGATCATTGCGCCACCTTCAGGCCTTGGGCCTCGATGGCGGCGACAACCTGCGAAGCGAACATTTCTGGCGCGGGGTCACCTTCAAACTCGTAATGAGGCTTAGGTAGTTCCACCACCACGGCCTCGCGGGAGGCCTGCCAGGCCCATGCGGCTGCTCCCATAATCGCCATAGCGGTATCATCCTTGGCCGCTATCGCTTCAGCTGCCCCAAAACCAAACACCTGGAGAAAGGCAGCTTCAAACTCGGATTTCATCGCCTCGGGCATCATCTTGTTGGTGTCCATCAGTGCTTCTCCTTCTCGATGCGCGAAATGAAGCGGACCATCAGTACCGCCATCAGCAAAATGAAAGGCCCGGGGCCGATAGCGAGGAACCAAAAACCACTCACTGGCCAGTCAGCAACCAGGTCGGTCACCCACATGCACCACTTCCCGATCACAAAGGCCGCACATCCCACCAGCCACGCAATTACAAGAACCTTGGCCATCACAAAGCCTCCCCGGCCGGCTGCCCGGCGCGCTTGATGTTCAACTGAGCAATGGCGACGCGTGTCTGCCGCTTGCGCAGGTATGTGTCGACCCGGCGGCGCTGGGATTCCTTGGAGCGCTCGCGGTCCTTCTTGGCCTTGGCGGCTGTGAGGATGCAGCGCACCTCAGCCAGCTTTTCGCGGACCTTGGGGCTGACCTTGGCTCGCACTTCACCAGTGATCAGGCCGGCGATGGCGCGGCCATCCTCAGTGGGAGGGGCAATGCACAGGTGAGCCAGATGCTTGGCTCCCGCCTCCTGACTGATCAGCTTCGAGCGGACCGCAGACTCGATAGCCGTGACGCGGCGTGCCGGGTCGTAGCCAAGAGAGACTTCCCACTTGGCAGGAAGAGCGTCAGCCCTGGCGGCGGTGACCAACCGCTCGTAGGCGCTCATGAAGGCCATACGTGCGCCCACCTTGTCGCCAGCCTCAAGCACGGGGCAGGACGCGGTCATGGCCTGGCGTATCTCGGCGGTCATCACCACCGTTTCGCTTTCGTCGCTGGCCGACAGGGCAATGGCCCAGGCCTCGTCCTTGCCGGGGTGTCCATCAGCGGCCTGGGCATGCTTGAGGATCGCGGACACGGTCAGGCGACCACCTTCACGACGGCAGGCGCGTAGAGCATTGGTCAGCACGGATTCGCTGTACTCGCGCAGGTCATCGACCATCAGCAGCGCGGCGCCTTGGGTGAGTTGCTGGCCCATCACCTCGGCAGTGGCAAACAGGGACAGCAGCAATTGATCTTGCTGGGTGTCATTCAGCATGGGTTGCAGCCCTCTTGGCTCGAAGCGCTTCCAGGGCTTGCTCGGCGGCGCTGTAGTTGGCTTGGGTTTGCTCGATCTGGCGGGCAGTGGTGCCAGTCATCTGGCGATTGGTGACCCACTGGGTGTGGTATGCCTCGGCGTTCTGGAGCAGGTCGCCAAGGCTGTGCATGCGGTTGACCAGCTTGCTGTCGTTGATTCGGACGAAGTAGGCGGCGACGTGGTGGGCAACATCGACACCCAGGCGGTCAACCAGCTGACCAATCTGCCCGCCTGCTTTGGCGTTCCACACCGGCCATGCGCCGTGGCGGCTTCGGTAGGCCATGGCGTAGTTGGCCCAGGCCTTGAAGGTTTTGCAGGACGGGTCTTTCGGGCCTGGCATGTCGGCTGGGATTTCACAGCGCGGCGCGGCGGACGAAACCAGCGTCAGCGCGGCAGGTTGCGACGGCGCAGCCGGGGCTTCCTGCACACTGTGACTGGTACCCTGATTGGTATCCTGATTACTGGTATCCTGATTTGTCGGAGATTTTTCCGACCCAGGCTCGGATTTTTTTCCGACCTTGCTCGGAGATTTTTCCGACCCTGATCGGATTTTTTTCCGAGGTGCAGGCTCGGATTTTTTTCCGACCCTCTCTTGTTTGGTCGGATATTTTTCCGAACCGTCCAGTTTCTTGTTCCACTCCTTGCCCTTGGCAGTGAGCTGCACCAGCGTGATGTTGTTGGTGCTGGAGAGATTGATCAGGCCGGCACCCGCAATCGCTTTCAGGAGGCGATAGGCAGTGTCCGGCTTGTCGGTGAGCAGCGGCAGCTCTTCGACGATCTTCGACTTGCTCAAAGCGTAGAAATCGCCTTTGTCCGTCTTGACCAACTTGGCCCAGCTTGGGCACTCGTAGACGAACGCGAACAGCAGAGCCTGTTGGGCATTCAGCCCCCAGTCGAGCGCCTTCGCCTGGTTGATCGTGACGGTAAATTGCATATCAGTCCCACCCCAGCGGGCCTGGCCGCTTCTTCTCAGCCTTCAGCCCGATCCTGGCCATGGTTTCCAATGCGGACAGGTACTCAGCGGTTACGACCACGGCAGTCTGCGGAACAACCCGAAGCCCCAGCATGGCCAGGACTTTCGCCCAGCGCTGGTACTCGCCGTCATTCCAGCGGGAAACCGTCGACTCACTGCAACCCGTTTCCAGGGCAATGCGCTTTTGGCTGACCTGTGCAACCCGCTGCAAGATCAGGGTCTCGATCTCTCGGGCGATATCGCCTTCGCTGAGGCTTAATTGGCTCTCAGACATGATCAGGCCACCCACTGCAACTCAGGCCAGATCACATCCCAATCCTCTGGGCGCAGAGATTTACGGGTCAGAAACCCATCACTCACGCGCTCAAGGGAGGACGCCAGCATCGCCGAAGCCTGCTTGTTGCCATACGCAATCTGCTTCAGGTAGCCGCGGCTGGTGCCTGTCTTCTCAACGTCCGCGTCCGAGGCGGTTTTCAGCCACTCCAACAACTTGGTGTGCTTGGTTCGCATCACGAATCTCCTCTGTGATGCGCCAATTCTTACCCATAGGTAAGTACAAAGCAATACCCGCAGGCCATTTACCCATAAGTAACGGGAAAGCATATTTGCGAGATGGATATCAACCTAGTAAGAAAGGCCAACCTTCAGCTTCTCATCGACCGCCAATTCGGCCCTGGCAAGCATGGCGCCAAGGCTGAGTTTGCAAGGCGGCTAGATAAGCAAGCTGACTATATATCGCGATGCCTCTATCCACCTGGCAAGAAGGGCGGGAAAGGAGTGGGCGAGGATTTCGCCCGAGAGATCGAGAGGGAATTTCAGATTCCGCAGTACTCAATGGACAAGCCAGGGCTAGGCCTGGATGAATCGGAAACGATCAGCGTCGAGGGCCTGCCTGCCCCGCTGGCCCAGAAGATCAAAAGCTACCGCAACCTGGTGGACGTGCCCCGCTACGACGTAGAGGGGTCCATGGGCCCAGGCTCGGAGCCGCCTGACATCAACATGGTTGTTGAGCACATGAGCCTGGATGCGAACTGGGTACGGCAGAACCTGACCTACACCAAGCTGGAGAACCTGAAGCTGATTTCGGGCCGTGGCGACAGCATGGCGCCGACGATACGCAGCGGGGATGCCGTTCTGGTCGATGCTGGTGTTACCACCGTCGAGGACGATGCCATCTACTTCTTCCTCATGCGCGGGAAGCTGCAGATCAAGCGCATCCAGCGAGGGCTGGACGGCCTGACGATCATTTCGGACAACGGGCAGTACCCGCCGATTGAGGTGCCTGGCGATCGTGAGGATGACATCAAGATCCTTGCGCAGATCATTTACTGGTGGACCGGACGGAGCTTCTGACCACCGAGCACGGAATGCATTCGATGAATGAAGTAGTTGTCGTTGATAGCCCTGAGTCCTTTTTAATGGCTCTGGATCGAATAGAGCTGCTCGGTGATTCTCTTCCCCTATTCAACGGCTGGCCAAAATTCAACGTCAAGGTCGAAGGTGATCGTTACAATGGCACCCTTACACCGAAATTGATGGCTGGCCTCATTGAGTTTCAGGATCAGCTTCTGCGCACCTACGCGGAAATTCGCTATGGTTCCTCTTCGATTGGTAAGCTAAGCGCTGCCGATAAGGCAGATCTTGAGATAGTCCTAGCGATCACTAAGGGGAGCACCGATGGCCAAGGCCCGCTTGATGAAGTGCTCAACAAAATCATTTCGGCGCTGCCAATGAACAAAATGAGCGGAGGGAATGTAACGGCGTTGCTGATCATCGCCGTGCTCTGCGTTGCTGGTTACATGGTCTTCTCTGAATGGAACCAAGCAGATCTTGAAAAGGCTAAAATTGCCAGCGCAGAGCGGCAATCTAGTACGCAAGCAATGCTCATTGGCAAGCTAGCAGACGCGCTCGCGTCAAAGAGCTTGCCGCCAGAAGCAGTGGCTATCAAGGACAGAGCAGCAGAGGGCTACAGAGCGATTGTGGCTGGGGCCCCTGATGCGACGTCGATGGACATTCAAGGCCAGCATTTCAACGCTGATGAATTAGAGAAAATCAGGTCGCAGGATCCGCTCCCAAAAAGTCGCAAGGAACGTAGAGAGGATGTCTACATCGATATGGTGAAGCGTCATCCAGATTACCTATCATTGACGTTGAGGCTGCCCGGCTCAGATCGCACCTTCCCCGGTCGGGTTGATTTGTCTAAATTCGATCAGGCGAACGTGAATAGGCTGTTCGACTCCCTCCGTGATTCAAGCCCCATTCGCCTTTACCATTACTCGTCCGAGCAGAAGGACCGCATCCTGAGAACTGATGTGCTTGCCGTGGATGACATTACCGCAGGGAAGGCTAAAGCTGTTCAACAAATAAGCCTACCGTGAGCACTAGCCACCAGCCAAAGCGGGCTTTTCCCATGTCTGCGTGATGGCTTATGGCCATGGTGGTAGGATGGCTGCTCAATTCACAGGGAGGTTGCCATGCTTCGCCACATCCACCGATTCCTTCTCGCCGCTGTATTAGTAGGCCTGGCTGGTTGCGCCGGCACGCCATTCACCTTTGGCCAGGCCAGCCAGGTCAAGGTCGGCATGACCGAAGATCAGCTCTACGAGATCATGGGCAATCCATACATGGTTGTCTCGCAGGAAGACGGTCAGCGCTTCATCTACACACACGCCACAGCGTTTAGCGGGGCCAAGTCAGTTTCGTTCGAAACCAAAGACGGAAAGGTGACAAAGGTCCCGTACATTCCAAAGGATTACATCGCCAAACCAAGCCCGGATGAGTGATCCAGCAATCCCATGAAGCCCGCCTAGCGCGGGCTTTTTTGTGGGCGCGTGAAATTATTTACCTTGGGGTATTGACTGAATGTTTTACCTGCGGGTATCTTTTCTCCATCGAGACGGCAAGCCACACAGCCCCTCGGGAGGCCCTCAAGCCTCACCGCTCTTTAAAAATCAAGACCGCCGAGCCTGCAGGCATAGCAGGCCACCATCCCCGCAGGGCTCTGGTGCGATCAGGTGTGCCGCAATAGAGCGGCATCCAAGCGGCGCGCATGCCTCGACAGATGCAGGAAGCGCGATACCGGGTGAGCGACCGGGGCCTGAGAGAGAACAGAACGATTCACTGATGCCGCTTCGATGAGGCGGCATTGGGAATCCACTGGAGATCACCGAAATGACCAACCGAGAAGCGCTCCGCAATGCCAACCACCAGCGCGACTTGGCGCAGGCTGAATCCCGCCGCTGGCAGTTGAAGGCGCAAGTCAGCGGCGCCGAGGCCGACTGGATTCAGCATCGCATGGCCCAGAAGGACGTTTTGCACTGGGGTTTGCAGGCCGACTACTACAGCCGCGCTGCATGACCGGCGATTCACTGAAGCACCTGGGCGACCAGGTGCTTTGGGAATCCACTGGAGATAGAGCATGAGCGTGAAGATGGTTGTTGAAAGCCACATCCGTACGGCCCGCATCTGCCGGGAGCGTTACTCGACCATGAGCCAAGTTGATTGGTTGGTAGGTGGGGTCCTGCATTCCCTGAAGCATTCGATGGACGTCACCAAGGCCAGGCCTCTGTTCATCCAAGAAGCCCGCACCTATGTGCAAGAGCTCGAGAATGCAGGCCAGCATGACGCTGCGGTGAAAGTGGCCGCCTGGCTCGAAGAACAGCGGGCATGACAGACGATTCCCCGGTGCGCCTCAAGCGGGGCGCATCAGGGGGAATCCACTGAATAGCAGAGGGTAAGACTATGTCAGGCACGTTTGAACAAGGCTGGGCGGCGCGGCCCTTCGCGCAGCAGTTTCCAGAAATGAACGCTGACGAGGCCAAGCGCCTCGACCACATCAACACTTCGATCACCACGCTGTATCTTGCCGGCCTGCTGACCGACAAGCAGGCGAACGAGATCCGCACCAAGAAATTCCCAAAGGTCGTCACCAAGGCGGTCCTGGGCAAGCGCTGATTCCCTGACAGCCGGAAAGACGGCCCGATGCCCTGCTCCCCATCGCAGGCTGTATCGGTGGCCACTCTGAACGCGAGTTGATCGCCGCGAATTGTGAGCGTGGATAGCGTCTCGCCCTTTGGTGAGGCGTCCCGACACCCGGTTTGCCCCGGAGAGTTGCCCCCGATGCATCCCGCATCCCCTTCCCTTCACATCGACCGCATTGGCAGGCGCCAGGCCACCTTTCACGGTGGGTTTGGTCACCCGCTTGCGAGGAGCAACCCAAGCCCAGAGGTTTTCCATGAGCCACCCACTTGTCTTTGGCGTTGGCGTGAACGACGCCGGCTACGTGGTCTCCCCGTCTCGAAGCGAAAACGGGAAGATCACCTTCAAGTACATATGTCCTATTTACGCCAGGTGGGTAGCGATTCTCAGGCGCTGTTACCACGCTCCGAGCAGGCCCAGCAGGCCCAGTTACGAGGGCTGCACTGTTGCCAATGAATGGCATCGGTTCAGCGCATTCAAGAGTTGGATGGAAAGCCAAGACTGGCAGGGAAAGGACGTTGATAAAGACCTGCTGGTGAAGGGAAACAAGGTTTACGGCCCTGACACCTGCTGCCTGATAAGTCGGTCAATCAACTGCCTGGTAAGGGAAATCGCCAAGAACGCCAAGAAAGAGCACAGCCTTCCGCCTGGGGTCGATTTCGATCCGAAGCTCCAGAAATACCGCTCACGAGCTCACTGCGTAATCACCGGGAAAAGAAACCATTTTGGGTATTTCGCAACGCCAGCCGAGGCGCATTTAGTCTGGCTCAGATTCAAGCGCGATCAGGCCGAGATCCTGGCTCAAGAACAAGCAGACCAGCGTGTAGCTAACGCTTTGAGGGGGCTCTATGCGAGCGACCAGCCCCTCCCTTCCCCACCCACCGAGTAACCCACCACCTGGAGGCGACTATGGCCGTCACAGTCGAGACTGCTGCCGTCTTCCGTGGCGGCGGTCGTCGCTGGTTCACCCTTCGCGCCGCATGCGCAGCTGAGGCACGTGCACTGCTCAATAAGCACTGCGATTGCGACTACTGCGATCACGAAGGCTATGGCAGAGAGCATCTCTACTGCCGACTCCATCACCCCGACCGATACCCGCGAATCATGAAGCGCCTGACTAAAGGCCTCATGCGGCGCTATCGAGCATCCCAACAGTAACTGGAGGCGACCATGGGCGCACTTCGAGCAGCACAGTTTGAGTACGACAACCGGATGCCGCCGGCGGTGAGCGAGGTTGCCGACGCGGAATCCACTTGGATCGACGACGGCATCGCTGAGCTGATGGCTCGCCGCGACGTAGTGTTCCAGCGCCGCATGCGCCCGAAGCAGGGTGTCACCTATGAGCGCTTCGCCCAGGCAGTTGATGAGTTCGTGATGGGCCAGCTGGGCCTGAATGGCATCAGCAACTCGGTGCTGGGCCGCCTGGTTCTGGCGGCGCGCTGCAAGGTCACCAGCGACGCAAAGGCCGCGGCTGACGAGATCATGAGCGTGGCCAACCCTGAGTCGGCGCTTGAAGAGATCGCCCGCCAGCTGCTCACCCCTTTCGCCAAAGAAGGAGTTCTGGCCCAGGCCGAGGAGGCGCAATGACCGCGCACAGCGTTGCAGTCAGCGCCATCGAGGCGGCAATCGAAACGATGCTTCTGCCGGGCTCTGGCCCGGTGGAGGACGCCAAGGCCGAAACCCTGGTGGTCGCCTACTTCTCTCTGCTGGCCATCGACTCCAACGAGTTCAAACACTACTGCGAGCGCATTCGGCGCATTGCTGAGCGGCGCAAGGAGGCTGCATGAACAGAATTGACTGGGAAGGCAACCCCGAGGCAACCCACTTTGACCCGGTTGATCAGAATTTCTTGCGCGAAGTCGGAAGCGCCCTTCTGCTGTTCAACAAGAACAAGGGCTGGACGGTTCCGGTTCACACCTCGAACGGGTTCACCATCGAGGACTGCCATCGGCCCCTGATAAAACGCCCCGAGTGGGATGGTGAAGGCCCGCCACCTGTTGGCACGATCTGCGAGGTGCTCTGGAACGAGTCACGCCTTGAGTACTTCAAGACGAAGATCTTCGGCATCAACGAGCACGGGCAGCCGATCCATCGCTTCGAGGAGGGCCCGAAGAAGTACGAATTCCAGGCTGACGTGCTGCGCACGGCCTCTGGCACGCAGGTGTTCATGCCGTTGAAGACGCCAGAGCAGATCGAGGAAGAGGAGCGATCAGAGTTCGCACGCACACTGATCAAAGACCTAAAAATCGGCCTGAGCAGCGAATACAACGCCTACTACGAAATTGGCGAGGAGCTGTATCGCCTTGGATACCGCAAGCAGGAGGCGTCATGACCAGTAAGTGCCGGGGCTTCATCGCCCCCACAGCCCGCCATATGATCGAAGCCCTGCATAGCCAGGGCTTTGTTTTGTTCAGGGATCTGCCGCTGGGCACCACCATCCGCATTCGCCGCGGAATGTTCGTTGTGAGGTTTCCATGAAGCTTGAGCGCTCGATACTCATCACCCTGGCCGCTCACGAATCAGTCTTGCAGCGGATCAAGTCGTTGACGGCCGAGATCGGGCTTCATCTTGGTCGGTGTGAAAACCGCTTCGATTTGATTGGCCCGAAGCCTGCCAATGAATTCCCCGAACTTGGCGACCTGCCTTGGCCGAATGGAAGCGAAGAGCATTTTCAGATCCTGTACGACGAGAAAAATCGCCGCAAGACGCACATGTGGGACGCATTCCGAGAATGGTCGCAAGACGAAGATCGCGGCCTGAATGACAAAGAGGTGATGGATTACCTGCTCAAGCAAGGATGCGTACATTGCACCAGGGCCTTTTACTTCGTCAGAGAGCGCAAGAAAGCGCGCCGCGACCTCGGCAACTTCAGGCGCTCTCTGCGCGCACTGGGCAAGTCAGCCATCAAATCCCTTGAGCCGAAGCGATGACCCGCTACCAGCGGGCCCGCCGCATCGCGGCTTGGCGCGGCTCCTTCTCCATGCTCTTCGCCTGCACCTTCTTCATGCTCGCCAGCGCACTGGCGGGCAGCATCACTTCCTGAATCACGTAGCCGAGCACGGCGGCCCTTCGGGATAACCGTACCCCATGCGGGAGCGTAAGCGGCGAGAGCGCGCAACCATCCACCGCAGCCAGGGCCTGGAGCGTACCTCCGTGCCTGGGTGACCTGGCATTTCCCTATCCCAACTGACGGCGCCGGCCTGGCGCGAGGTTTTCTAATGTCCGCAGAACAGAAACTGATCGCGATCGAAGAGATCAGCGAGGAGAACGCCCCGGCCATCTACGTGGCCGGCGGCCTGAAGCAATTTATCGACCTGGTGAAGGGTGAGATCGAGGGCGAAGTTCCCGATCTGACCACCCGCAAAGGCCGCGAGCGCATCGCCAGCCTGGCCGCCAAGGTCAGCAAGTCGAAGACCGCCGTCGAGAAGCCCGGGCGCGACTACCTGCGCCGACTCAAGGAAATGCCGAAGGTGGTCGAGGCTGAGCTTCGCGACTTCGTGACCAAGATGGATGCGCTGCGGGACGAAACGCGCCGCCCGCTAACCGAGTGGGAAGCCGCCGAGGATGCGCGGATCGATCGCCACGACGACCGCCTGAACTGGCTGAAGACGCTGGCAGATGACTTGGGCGAGCTGTCCTCACTGCACATCAAGGGCCTGATCGCCGAGGCTGAAGGCATGCAGCTTGGCGCTCACTGGGAAGAGTTCGAGGCCGAGGCGGCAAACGCCAAGGACAAGGTGCTTTCCACCCTGCGGGCAGCGCTCCAGAAGCGCGAGCAGTTCGAAGCTGAGCAGGCCGAACTGGCCCGCCTGCGCCGCGAAGCAGAAGAGCGCGCCGAGCAGGATCGCATTCGGGCAGCCCAGGAGGCCGCCGTCGAGGCTGAGCGTCAGCGCGTGGCCCAGGAACAGCAGGCAGAGCGTGAAGCCGCCGCCAAGCGCGAGCAAGACCTGAAGGACCAGGCCGCCGCACAAGAGCGCGAAGCTGAGAGCCAGCGGCTGCAACTCAAGCTGCAGGCCGAGCAAGCCGAGCTCGCCCGAATTCAGGCAGAGGCTGACCGCGTTGCTACTGAGCAGCGGATGGAGCAAGAACGCCTGGCCGCCGCCCGCAGGCAAGAGGAAGCAGCCGAGCAGGCCCGCCAGGAAGAACGCCGCCGCGCCGATGCCGCTGCCGCCGAGATCCTTCGCCAGCAAGAAGCCCGCGAGGCTGACAAGGCGCACCGGGCCAGCATCAACCGCGCCGCACTGGAGGCCTTCGTCGCCGGCGGCATGACCGAGGAATGCGCCAAACAGGCGATCACCCTGATCGCCCAGCGCAAGATCCCGAACATCGCCATTTCCTACTGAGGTCGCTATGAGCCAAGCAGTAGCCATAATCTCGCAGGACATTTACGCGCAGCGGAACCAGTTCGCCAATGTGCTGACTGACCGCTCGCTTAACTTCGAGCGCGAGGCCGAATTCGCCATCCAGGTGATCACCTCGAGCGAGTACGCCACCAAGGTGGCCATGCAGAACCGGCAGTCGGTGGCCAATGCCATCACCAACATCGCCGCCATCGGCATCAGCTTGAACCCGGCCAAGAAGCAGGCATACCTGGTCCCGCGAGACGGCCGCATCTGCTTGGACATCAGCTACATCGGTTTGATGGACTTGGCCATGTCGACCGGCGCCATCCGCTGGGCCCAGGCCGAACTGGTCTACGCCGCAGACGCTTTCAGCCTGAACGGCTTCGACAAGCCGCCGACCCATTCCTACAACCCGTTCGCCAAGGATCGCGGCGAGGTGATCGGCGTCTACGTGGTGGTTAAGACTGCTGACGGCGACTACCTGACCGAAACCATGAGCATCGAGGATGTGAACGCCATCCGTGACCGCTCCAGCGCCTGGAAAGCATGGGTCAGCAAGAACAAATCCTGCCCATGGGTCACCGACCCGGGCGAGATGGCCAAGAAGACCGTGGTCAAGCGCGGTTACAAGTACTGGCCAAAGACTGAGCGCCTGGAACAAGCAATTCATCACTTGAACACGGATGGTGGCGAAGGTCTGGCCAGCTTGGCTGGATCGGCTCCGACCGATCCGGAGATGGTGAACAACTGGATCGCCCTGGCGCAGAAGGCAGGCAGCCTTGAGGCGCTGACCGACGTGTACCAGCAGGCAACGGCCGCCATGAAGCAGGCCAAGGATGCAACTGGACACGCCCGGTTCAAGGCCGAGGTGACCAAGCGCGCCGACGCACTCAAGGCCCAGTCGGCGCCCATCGAAGGTGAATCTGAGGAGGTGTTAGATGGAGCAGCGTAGCGCTGAATGGTTCGCGGCACGACTTGGGTGCGTGACCGCCAGCCGGGTGAAAGACGTTATGGCTAGCGGCCGAGGTGGCGCGCCGTCTGCGACCCGCAAGAACTACATGATGGAGCTGCTGTGCGAGCGCCTCACCGGCCAGCAAAGCGGACCTGACCTGTCCAACAAGCCTGCCGTGCAGCGCGGCGTCGAGCTTGAGCCATTTGCTTGCATGGCCTACGAGGCCGACAAAGGCCTGATGGTGGTTGAAACAGGCCTGGTGATGCACCCGAGCATTCCGGGTTTCGGCGCTTCGCCGGATGGATTGGTCGGCGACGATGGTGTGCTGGAGATCAAGTGCCCGAATACTGCGACCCACATAGCCACCATGCAGTCTGAGCGACACGACCCTCAGTACGAGTGGCAGATGCTGGCCCAGATGGCATGCACCGGTAGGGCCTGGGCAGATTTCGTCAGCTACGACGACCGCCTTCCTGAGCCGCTTCAGTACGTGTGCCACCGCTTCGAGCGCGACTTCAAGCGCATCCGCGAAATGGAGGCTGAGATCAAGGCGTTTCTGGAAGAGCTCAGCGACCTGGAGAAGGAGATGCGCGAGCGAATGAAGGAGGCAGCATGAACCAATCCATCGACCTGGAGGCCGCCAAAGCGGCCTTCTTCTCGTCTGGCGGCCGGATCATTGTGCTGGAGGGTTTCCAGTACGTGCCCTTCCGCCAGCGTCATCACCCTGATCCGAAGCCGAAGGAAAAGCGGGAAGCTCCGAAGCGCCTTACGAACCAAGAGAGCGCCCAGTCCCGAGCCGACATGATCGCAGAGATGGCCAAGACCATGACCTGCAGCGAGGCAGCAAAGGCGCTGGACGTAACTACTGACTCGCTCTACAGCATGGCCAAGCGGTACGGCTTCTCGTTTGTCATGGCTCCCCGATTTCGGCGGACAGAGTCAAAGTACGACGAAGAGGCCGATGCAAAACTCGCAGAGCGAATCACTGCGCTGCGCGACGTTGGCGTTTCGAAGAACCAAGCGATCAAGCACCTCGCAATCGGGCACAGCACCATGAGCCGGATCATCAAGAAGTTCGGCATCGACTTCCCGCTTCAGCGGCAAGGGAAGCGGCCATGAGCGATCGCGGAGAACATCCAGGCGTTTATTACGATGGCCGGGACTGCCGCCGCAGTGGTGGCAGCAAGCTGGCCAACCCTTTCGCCCCTCACTCATTCCACGGCGCATGGTTTCTTGCGGGCTGGAACGACATGGACCTTGAGATTGAGCAGAAAAATCCGAAGCGCGCTGCAAAGAACAAGGCGGCGTGAGCACCTAACCATTCCCCCAAGCGGCCTGCAGGAGGTCGAGCATGGCATCCCTTTTCGACGCATCGATGCGCAAGCCGGTGCGAAAGCTTTACATAACCCGCAGCGGCGGCCAGTACCGGCCTGATGATGTTGCCTTGGCCTTTGCGTCGAGCCTGCGCATGCACGACAGCGCCGATCACCTGCGCAGGCTGGCCAGGCGCCTGGTCGACAAGGTCTGCCTGGAGCATCAGCCGAACATGAAGCGCCTGGCCCGCGAGCCGGACGATGCCGAGGTGTTTGCGGCTGCGCTCAAGATCATCAATCGGGTGTGCGAACTGCTCGACATCGGGCCGGGCACCACCTTCGTGCGAAATGGGGGCGATGATGGCTCTGACGCAGCAGCAGCGTGACGAGAAGCGCAGGGCCAAGGCCGAGCGCCTGCAGGAAGAAGACCTGCGCTTGAAGGTTAGACCAGGGACTAAGCAGGCCCTGCTGGAACTGATGGAGTGGGCCGGGATCGAGGAACAGGGCGAGGCGATGACGCTGATGATTCATCGCCTGCATGAGCTGACCCGAGGAGAAGCGATAAAGCTGCTCAAACCTCCGCGCCACACGATTGAATTGAGTCCTGCTGTGGCGCGAAAGCTAGACCGGTTCCGAATCAGCCGAGAACTCCGCACGCCGGACCTGATGCTTGGCAGCGACCCGGACGATACTGGCCTGATCCTGCTCGCAGAACGGGCCTGACCCCATATATTCCACCATGCCGCATCCGGCCACGGAGGGCGGCGCATGCATGGAGAAAGCCATGACCCAGTTCTACCTGCAGGACAGCCGCAGCAACACGGGTGACGGCCTCATGTTCTGGGCCCTTGGTGGCGGCTACACCACCAACCTCGACAAGGCCGAACTTTTCACCCAGGCGCAGGCCTGTGGCCACCGGGAAACAGACATTCCATGGCCGAAGGACTACGTCGACGCCCGCGCACATCTCGGCGTTGATCATCAGTACATCAGCCTGGATGAAGCCCGCGGCCAGATGACCCCGGGATGCACTGTTGTCCTGCAGACCCCTGGGCACTGGAACGGGAACGACATTGCCTTGGCCAGGTGGCCAATAGGCCACACCTTCCGATTCGACAAAGCACACCACCTCACGCTTGAGGCTGCCGAGGCCATTGGCAACACGCCAGAGGAAGCGGTGATCTGGCCCTTGTCGTACCTCGAGGCCAAGGCTAGGCGCCTGGTGCACAAGCGGGATGTGAACATCAACGAGGCCCTGCAAGGTACCGGCATTGTCCTGGCCAAGCCGAAGCGACGACGGGCGCCTGCGAGCATCCAGAACTGCGGAGGCTGTGGCCGGTTCGTGCCTTCGCCCTGCTACGAAGACTGCCGCCACTGCGATCACGACAATCGCCCGTAACACCAAGCGCTGCCCTCCAGCGCCTTCCCTATTCAACGATAACGCACCAGGCCATGCAGGCCAGGAGGCTTACCCATGCAAGTCATCTATGCAGGCCTGCGAAACGGCGCCCGCGATCAGGCGATACACGATGCCCTGATCTACAAGCGCGTGGCCGAGGTCGCAGAGGAATTCAGGCTCTCGCCCAACACCGTGCGAGCGGCAGCCAAGCGCATCGACAAGATCGCGGTTTTCGATCTGCAGCTGGTAGGGGGTGGTAAGCCGATGCTGATCGGCAAGGTCGCATCAAGCTGCTTTCGCAAGGCAGCACTGGGCGCATACCGGAACTACCGCGGCACCTTCCAGAACCTCGACCTGCCCTGCTGGGTGATCACCGATGGCGCCCAAAAGATCGAAGTCGTCGAGCTGCGCAAGATCGACTCCGGCGAAATCACCCTTTAAACAGTCACGCCACCCAGGCTTGAGGTATCCCATGCCCACAGAAAACCGATCCAGCAACACAGAGAAAGTCAGCGTGCCGCCATACATTGGCCTGGAGCCGCTGGTTGGACGTTATTACCCCGCCCAATGCCGACGCTGCGGTTGGGTTGGCAGCTCCGAAGAGTTAACCGAGGACGATGCCCAGTGCACGCGCCACGTTGGTGACCGCCTGTGCCTGGGCGACTGCGACGAACTTGAGCGGCATGATCTGCTGAATATCATCCAGGCCATGACTCAGCGGCCCCACCCAGAGCCTTTAGCCTGGATGGTTGGTACTGCCATCTGGTGGACCAAAGAAGAGGCTGAGCGGGATGCGGCGGCGACTGGGCTGCCGATTGTTGGACTGGGGCCGATGACTGGAATCGCTCCTGCTGAGCGGCACCTAAGCGAGCCGGTATGCCTGGATGGCGCTACTTTCATGGGCGAACCCAATTTTCAACACTCAATTGAGTGGTACCGGGAGGGCATATCCAAGCACTGGAAGAAGATCTGCGATTTGCGTGCTGAGGTCGCGCGGCTGCGCGCTGCCTTGAAGTTCTACGCTGACCGCGAGCACTACCACTTCGAAAGCGGGAATTGGGACACAGTGAGCGGCGAGCCGCTGAACATTCTCTGGTGTGGCGAAGAGCCGGACTTCATCGAGGATGGCACTGTCGCGCGCAACGCACTATCCGCCATCGCAGAGCCGAGCGCTCCGACTGAGATCGACCGTGATGCGCTTGTGGCTGCGGTTTGCGTGCTACGCAGCCAGGGCTTAGGGAATTTGTCTGAGGCCGTTGAAACTGCCCGCGCCGCCCTGGAGCGAAATCCTGCCTGATCGCCGGAGTACAAATGTACTCCACCCCGCTGCAACCCCTCTCCCCTCTATTCACTGCCGCGATATGGCGGCCAAGGAATAATCGTGCCTGTAGAAAAAACTGCTCTCGACTCTATCGATCTGGACGCCCTGCATGTCGCCGCCAAGGCCGCTGCCGTGGATGTGATCCGCTCCCACGGCTGGAAAGGAATGATCGAAGACGCCGACCTGCTGGGAACCGATGAACGCTATCTGGTCCTGGCTGACCCTGCCGTGGTTGCCGGTCTCATCACGGAAATCAAAGCCCTTCGACGGGCCTTGGGCGGAATGCTGTTTGCCTTCGATGACGGTGTCGGCACGGAGTGGTCGAAGGATTTGCTCGACTACGCCCGCCAAGTCACGCCAGCAGTCGAGTTCAAGCCATGACGCGCCTCGCCCTCTGCCTCCTGCTGCTGGCCACCGGCGCCAGCGCAGCCCCTTTGCCGTACGGGGTCCGCGTCTTCCATGACGATGAGCACGGCGCCACCTGCTGGCTTTACCAAGGCGGGAATCAAGGCGGCATCAGCTGCATCCCCGACAGCCAGCTGCAGGCCGGCAACCAGCGCCAGCTCTCCCCGCACGAAACACAACCAGAACCTACACCCGCACTGGCGCCTGGGCGCTGGATTGATGAGAGGTATCAGCTGTGAGTCGACCAGTCACAGAGCAAGATTTCCGCCGGCCCGAGTTCCGCGACGCCAAAGTCGAGGACTACGAGTTCCGCAGGGACGGCGCCCTTGTCCGCAAGGATCGCTGGGAGCAAGGCATTCACCGGATCCACAGCATCGTCGGCCGGCGCGGCCGAGATTTCGAGATATCCGAAGTGGTCGAGGCCGTGGAGCAGCTGAAGGGCCAATGGCTCAGCGCCAGCCACGACAACGACCCAGAATCCGAATGGATTGATGTGCGCCTGCGCTGCGGCAGTGTGCTGGCCGGATGCGTCCGAACTGGAGCCTTCGCCTACCGCTGGCCGTTCGGCCAGTTCAACTTCACCCGCAAGGACTTCGGCAGCGACATCGTCGCATTTCAGCCGATACCCGATCCAAAGCCCAGCCCGGAGGCCCATCCATGATCGCCCTCGCCTACATGGCCTACCTGATCTACAGGGGGCCGCGATGAACCAGGAAACAATCATCGCACGCTATGAGGGAGAGATCGTCCGCCTCAGGTCTGAGAACGAGGCCATGAACGAGGCACTCAATCTCTTCTGGATAGCGCGAGCAAAGCTTAACGCCGAGAACTTCGACCTGCGAAGGGATGCTGATCGGCTTACCTGGCTTGATGAAAGCGGCCAGGTTGACCTCATTCTGTCCGGGAGCGAGATCATCAACTGCTGCGGGAAGCATGGGCCGACCCTTCGTGAGGCGATCGACGCAGCCATGGCCAAGGAGATCGAGCCTTGATAACTATCCCCGAAATTATTGCTGGCATCGCTCTCGTTGTGATGGTCCTCTGCATCTTCGCAACACTATGCGTTTGCTACATGGAATGGCGGAAGGCGCGAACGCGGCAAAAGGCATGTAATCGGAGCAACACCAGGCAGCTCAAGATGGTGCACTTCATGTGCAGCGGCTGCGGAGAACTGATTCGCAGCGGCCCCACAGACTACAACCAAGGGCGACAACCGCTCTGCATGGGATGCGTGGAATACCTCTCGGCCTTCCAGCGCCCAGCTGACAGACCGCGCCACCGGCGCTAATCCCTCCCTCCTACAACTCAAGCCCGCCGACATGCGCGGGCGAGGATCTCTGCATGCTCGAAAACATCGAGGTGGTGCGCATCAAGCGCTTCGCCAGGAACACGGCTGGCCGCGATTTCGCGGTCGGCGACATTCACGGGCACTTCACCCGGCTCCAGTCCGCCCTGGACGCGGCCGGCTTCGATCCGGCAGTTGACCGGCTGTTCAGCGTTGGCGACCTGGTCGATCGCGGGCCTGAGTGCCGCGACGTGCTCACCTGGCTGGCCAAGCCATGGTTCAACCCGGTGCGCGGCAACCACGACGATTACGTATGCCGGTTCGACACCTGCGACGTAGACAACTGGGTCTACAACGGCGGAGCCTGGTTCGCCGGCCTGCCCTGGGATGAGCAACGTGAGTTCGCCGCCCAGTTCCGCGAGCTTCCGATCGCCTTCGAGGTGGAGACGACCGGCGGCCTGGTCGGTGTCGTGCACGCCGACTGCCCATTCCCGTCCTGGGATGAGCTGCGGGCCGCGCTTGAGGCGCCGGAAACCGCCAAGCAGCTGCGGCTGACCCAAAACACCTGTATGTGGTCGCGCAGCCGGATCGAACTGGGCGAGACCGAAGGCGTGCATGGCCTGCGGGCGCTGGTGGTCGGCCACACCCCTCTGCGCAAGCCGGCAGCCCTCGGCAACGTCATCCACATCGACACCATGGGATGGCGACCGCAGGACGGCGGCTATTTCACGCTGCTCAACCTCGCCACCCTTGAAACCATCCCGCCCACACCCGCGAAGCTCGGCTGGGACTGAGCCAGGAGACACCCATGAACCTGATCGACTGCTACGTCACGAAGATCCTCGGCGAGCCGTACCGCAAGTTCGGCCACTGGTGGGTCGACGTTGAATACGACAGCTAGGGCAGCACCAGCAAAACCCAGCTCATGTTCCGCACCGAGGAAGCCGCACGCGCGGCGCAGGTCGGGCACCACTTCACGGCCTGAGGAGGCCCACATGGCAAACGCCACCGCTGCAGTGCAGCCAGGCTTGCTGCCGAGAATCATCCGGGCCGGTGATGCGCCCGGATATCTCGGCATGTGCAGAGACGAATTCAAGAACACCGTCCGCCCATTCGTGCGCGAATTTCCGATTGGAAAGCAAGGCATTGGGTTTGATCGACTTGAGCTGGACGCCTGGGTCGACGCGTACATCGAGGCGATGGCCGTTGAAAAGGCCGCCGATCAAGACAACAATCGGCCTCGCAGCGAGCGTCTGGCCGTGACCTCCAAGGAGAATCCATGGCCAAAAAGGCAATCACAGGCCTCCAGAAAATGCCGAGCGGCATCTGGAAAATCGACAAAATCTACAGGGGAGAGCGAATTCAAGAGAGCACTGGCACTTGTGACCGGGAAGAAGCAGAGCAATACCTGATCCATTTACTGGAGAAGATGCGCCTGCGCAAAGTCTATGGCGTGCGCGAGATCAAGACGTTCAGCGCCGCAGCGGCCAAGTACTTGGTCGAGCACAAGGATCAGCCCTCATTCAGGATCACTGCGCTGTACCTGAACCAGCTGGACGACTATATCGGCCACCTGCCGCTGACGCATATCGATGATGAGGCCCTGGCCCCGTTCATTCGCGACAGGAAGGCCGATGTAGTGCTGCCGGATGGGAAGGTGAAAAAAGGAGTGAGCAACAGGACAGTCAACATCGCAATCGAACGCGCGATCCGTGTTCTATCGCTGGCGTGCAGGAAATGGCGGGACGAGGAGCGCCGGCCGTGGCTGGACAGCGTGCCGCTGCTAACCAAGCTGGAAGAGAAGAAGGCGAGCCGAAAGCCCTACCCCATGTCGTGGGAGGAGCAATCGGTTCTCTTCGGTGAATTGCCAGACCATTTGCAGCGGATGGCCCTGTTCAAGGTGAACACGGGCTGCCGCGAGCAGGAGGTCTGCAAACTGAGGTGGGATTGGGAGATCTCTGTGCCAGAGCTTGGCACCAGCGTGTTTCTCATACCAGCCGAGTTCGGCGGCAGGCATGAGAACTCTGGTGTCAAGAACCGGGACGAGCGTCTGGTGGTGCTGAACGACGTGGCCAGATCGATCATAGAGAAGCAGCGCGGGCTTTCACGGGAATGGGTGTTCCCCTACAACGGCACCGCGATGCACCGGATGAACGATTCGGCCTGGAAGAAAGCGCGGGTGCGCGCGGCAAAGCTCTGGCAGGAGCAGCATCTACGGCCGGCACACCCTGGGTTCGCTTCTATCAGGATTCACGACCTTAAGCATACCTTCGGCAGGCGCCTGAAGGCAGCCGGTGTTTCAGAAGAAGATCGCAAATCGCTTCTGGGTCACAAGAATGGCAGCGTGACCAGTCACTACTCCGGCGCGGAGATCGGTCAACTGATCGAGGCAGCAAACAAGGTATCGGCCACAGATTCACGCGGACCTGTGCTGACAATACTGAAGAGGAGAATTGGGTGATGAAAAGGCGAAGTCACTCGAAAAGTCACTATGCCCAGAAACGAAAAAGCCACCCGAAGGTGGCTAAGTCGTTGAAATATATGGTCGGGACGGAGTGATTCGAACACTCGACCCCTTGCACCCCATGCAAGTGCGCTACCGGGCTGCGCTACGCCCCGACTGGGCTTTGAAGCATGTTCTCAATCTTGCCGAGAACGTTGAAGAATTTACCCTAACCCTCTGATAAATGAAAGCTTTTTCTCAAAAAATTTTCCATTCATCAGAAACCCGGCTTACTTCTTCAACACCACCAACACATCCTCCAATTCAACAATCATCTGCCGAATCAGCTGCTTGTACTGGCTGGATTCATCTTTAGCCTCATCACTGGAGAGCCTCAACCGCGCCCCGCCAATGGTGAACCCCTGATCATACAGCAGCGCACGAATCTGGCGGATCATCAGCACATCCTGGCGCTGGTAATACCGCCGGTTCCCCCGCCGCTTCACAGGGTTCAGCTGGTCGAACTCCTGCTCCCAATACCGCAGCACGTGTGGCTTTACGGCACACAACTCGCTCACTTCACCAATGGTGAAGTAGCGTTTGCCCGGTATGGGGGGCAGTTCGTCGTTATGGCTTGGTTCCAGCATAGGCCTCAACCCGGGCCTTCAACTTCTGCCCTGGACGAAAGGTGACGACGCGCCGTGCGGTGATCGGGATCTCTTCCCCAGTCTTGGGGTTGCGGCCCGGCCGCTGGCGTTTGTCGCGAAGGTCGAAGTTGCCGAAACCGGACAGCTTGACCTGCTCGTTCTCTTCAAGTGCGTGCCGAATTTCTTCGAAAAACAGCTCGACCAGCTCCTTGGCCTCACGCTTGTTAAGCCCCAGCTCCTCGTACAGCCTTTCGGCCATCTCAGCTTTCGTCAGAGCACCCATGCCGTTATTTCCTTAACGTGGTGTTCAACCTTTGTTCGAGCGAGGTGAGGATGTTTTGCAGGGTAGTGTTCACCTCATCGTCGTTAAGAGTGCGCGATGGATGCTGCCAGGTCAAGCCGACGGCAAGGCTTTTTCTATCAGGATCAATGCCTTTACCTTGGTACACATCAAACAGCCTGAGGTCTGTGAGCCATTCGCCTGCATTGTCACGAATTAATTCAAGCACCGCGCTAGAAGCCACATCACGTCCTGCGATCAAAGCCAGGTCGCGGCGGGTTTCCGGGAACTTGGACAGTTCGCTGAATTTCGGCAGGCGGCCTTCGACCACGTCGCCCAGCACCAGCTCGAACAGGAACACCGGGCGGTCCAGGCCCAGGGCCTTGGCCAGCTCTGGGTGGATGGCGCCGAGGTAGCCGACCAGTTTGCCGTCACGCTCGATGGCAGCGGTCTGGCCTGGGTGCAGGGCTGGGTGTTTGCCGGCGCTGAAGGTGAAGTCGCTCAGGGCGCCGGAGTAACCCAGCAGGGCTTCCACGTCGGCTTTGACGTCGAAGAAGTCGACGCCGTCGCGGCCGTTGGCCCAGCCTTCTGGCAGGCGGCTGCCGGTGATGACGCCGGCAATCATTGGCTGCTGCTGCAGGTCACCCAGCTGGCCGACGAAGCGCAGGCCGCTTTCGAACAGGCGCACGCGGTCTTGCTGGCGGTTCAGGTTGTGCTGCAGTGCCTTGACCAGGCCCGGCCACAGCGAGGCGCGCATGGCGGCCATGTCGCTGGAGATGGGGTTGGCCAGCAGCAGCGGCTCTACGCCCGGGCTGAACAGTTCGAACAGTTTCGGGTCGATGAAGCTGTAGGTGATGGCTTCCTGGTAGCCGCGGGCAACCAGCAGGCGGCGCAGGGTCGGCAGGTCACCGCGGGTTTCCGGCTTACCCTGTGGGGCCAGGCGGGCTTGCGGGTAACGAACCGGCAGGTTGTTGTAGCCGTACAGGCGGGCCAGCTCTTCGATCAGGTCCACTTCCAGGCTGATGTCGAAGCGGTGGCTTGGTACGCTGACGGTCCACTGCCCTTCCCCGCTCTTGGTCGTGGTCAGCTCGAGGGCGTTGAGCAACTGCTCGACCTGGGCTGGGTCCATTTCCATGCCAAGCATCTGGGTGATGCGTTCGGCGCGCAGGGTAACCGGGGCTACTTGTGGCAGGTGCTGTTCGCTGACCGCTTCGACCACAGGGCCGGCTTCGCCGCCAACGATGTCCAGCAGCAACTGGGTGGCGCGCTCCATGGCTTCGCGGGCCAGTTGCGAGTCGACGCCGCGCTCGTAGCGGTGCGAGGCATCGGTGTGCAGGCCGTAGGAACGGGCTTTACCGGCGACGGAGATCGGCTCGAAGAAGGCACTTTCCAGGAACAGGTCGCGGGTTTTTTCGGTATTCACACCGCTATGCTCGCCACCCATGACGCCGGCGATGGCCAAGGCGCGGGTGTGGTCGGCGATGACCAGGGTGTCGGCCCGCAGGGCAACTTCCTGGCCGTCGAGCAGGACGAGCTTTTCGCCCTCTTCGGCCATGCGCACGCGGATGCCGCCGTTGATTTCTGCCAGGTCGAAGGCGTGCATCGGCTGGCCGAGTTCGAGCATCACGTAGTTGGTGATGTCGACGGCGGCGTCGATGCTGCGAACGTCGCTGCGGCGCAGGCGCTCCACCATCCACAGTGGGGTTGGTTTGCTCAGGTCGACGTTACGGATAACGCGGCCCAGGTAGCGCGGGCAGGCAGCCGGGGCGCTGACTTCGACCGGGCGCACTTCGTCATGGGCGGCCGCTACGGCTGGCACCACCGGGCGGGTGACCGGGGTGTCGTACAGGGCGCTGACGTCGCGGGCCAGGCCGGCGATGGACAGGCAGTCGCCGCGGTTCGGGGTCAGGCCGATTTCGATGCTGGCATCATCCAGGCTCAGGTATGTGCGAATGTCTTCGCCAACCGGAGCGTCGGCAGCCAGCTCCAGCAGGCCGTCGTTTTCTTCGCTGATCTGCAGTTCGGCAGCCGAGCACAGCATGCCGAAGGACTCGACACCGCGCAGCTTGGCCTTCTTGATCTTGAAGTCGCCTGGCAGTTCGGCACCGATCATGGCGAACGGGATCTTGATGCCTGGGCGGGCGTTAGGGGCGCCGCACACAACCTGGAAGGTTTCCTGGCCGCTGCTTACCTGGCACACGCGCAGCTTGTCGGCGTCCGGGTGTTGCTCGGTGGCGAGAATTTCGCCCACGACGATGCCGCTGAACTGGCCGGCAGCGGGGGTAACGCTGTCAACTTCGAGGCCGGCCATGGACAGGCGGGCGACCAGTTCGTCACGGGAGACTTGCGGGTTGACCCAACCGCGCAGCCACTGTTCACTGAATTTCATGCTGTTCTCCTGAAAGTTGCGTCGATTGGGCCTAGCGGAATTGGGCTAGGAACCGCAGGTCGTTGTCGAAGAACAGACGCAAATCGTTGACGCCATAACGCAGCATGGCCAGGCGCTCGGCACCCATGCCGAAGGCGAAGCCCTGGAACTCTTCTGGGTCGATGCCGGACATGCGCAACACGTTCGGGTGCACCATGCCGCAGCCCATCACTTCCAGCCAGCCGGTTTGCTTGCACACGCGGCAGCCGTTGCCGGAACACATCACGCACTGGATGTCGACTTCTGCAGACGGCTCGGTGAAGGGGAAGAACGATGGGCGGAAACGGACCGCCAGTTCTTTCTCGAAGAATACGCGCAGGAACTCTTCGATGGTGCCCTTGAGGTCGGCGAAGTTGATATCGCGATCGACCAGCAGGCCTTCGACCTGGTGGAACATCGGCGAGTGGGTGATATCCGAGTCGCAGCGGTATACGCGGCCCGGGCACACAATGCGGATGGGCGGCTGGGTGGACTCCATGGTCCGCACCTGCACCGGCGAGGTGTGGGTACGCAGCAGCATGTTGGCATTGAAGTAGAAGGTGTCGTGCATCGCCCGCGCCGGGTGGTGGCCAGGGATGTTGAGCGCTTCGAAGTTGTGGTAGTCGTCTTCCACCTCTGGGCCTTCGGCAATGCCGTAGCCAATGTGGGTGAAGAACTGCTCGATGCGCTCGAGTGTACGGGTGATCGGGTGCAGGCCACCGGTGGCCTGGCCGCGGCCTGGCAGGGTGACGTCAATGCATTCGGCAGCCAGGCGAGCGCTGAGCTCCGCTTCTTCAAAGGCTGCCTTGCGGGCATTGAGCACAACGGTGACGCGCTCTTTGGCGTCATTGATCAGCGCGCCGACTTTCGGCCGCTCTTCGGCTGGCAGGTTGCCCAGGGTCTTCATCACCTGGGTCAGCTCGCCCTTCTTGCCGAGATAATTAACCCGGATCTGTTCCAGGGCGTTGATGTCTTCAGCGCGTTCCACGGCCTCTAGGGCTTGGGAGACCAGCGCATCCAGGTTTTCCATGTACAGACTCCAGATACGAAAATAGGGGAAGAGCTTTGAAGGCTCTTCCCCTATCGATGACGTTCAATGCCCGGCAGCGCTAGCACCGCCGGGTGATTGTCGCGGGTACTTAAGCCAGAACGGCTTTAGCTTTCTCGACAATCGCAGCAAACGCCGCTTTTTCGTTCACTGCCAGATCAGCCAGAACCTTACGGTCGATTTCGATCGAAGCCTTTTTCAGGCCAGCAATCAGACGGCTGTAGGACAGACCGTTGGTGCGGGCACCGGCGTTGATACGAGCGATCCACAGTGCGCGGAACTGACGCTTCTTCTGGCGACGGTCGCGGTAGGCGTATTGGCCTGCCTTGATGACCGCTTGCTTGGCTACACGGAATACGCGCGAACGTGCACCGTAGTAACCTTTAGCCAGTTTCAGAATTTTTTTGTGACGCTTACGAGCGATAACGCCGCGCTTAACACGAGCCATGAGTAACTTCCTCTATCTTAACCAGAATTAACGAACGCGCAGCATGCGCTCGACTTTTGCGACGTCGGACGGGTGCAGCAAGCTGGCACCGCGCAGTTGACGCTTACGCTTGGTCGACATTTTGGTCAGGATGTGGCTCTTGAAAGCGTGCTTGTGCTTGAAGCCCGAAGCTGTCTTCAGGAAGCGCTTCGCAGCACCGCTCTTGGTTTTCATTTTTGGCATGTTGGAACTCCGCATTCGATAAAATTACACATAATCATCAGGCCTGCCGTGCCCGGGAGATTACTTCTTTTTCTTGGGGGCGATGACCATCATAAGCTGGCGTCCTTCCATCTTCGGATGCTGCTCAACGGTGCCGTATTCGGCGAGGTCGGCTTCGACCCGCTTCAACAGCTCCATGCCCAGCTCCTGGTGGGCCATCTCACGACCACGGAATCTCAGAGAGATCTTGGCCTTGTCCCCATCGGTAAGGAAACGTACCAGGTTGCGTAGTTTTACCTGGTAATCCCCATCCTCCGTCCCTGGACGAAACTTGATTTCTTTGATCTGGATCTGCTTCTGGTTTTTCTTGGCTTCGTTAGCCTGCTTCTTCTTCTCGAAGAGGTGCTTGCCGTAGTCCATGACCTTGCAGACGGGCGGTACCGCGTCTGCAGAGATTTCTACCAGGTCCAGCTTCGCTTCATCAGCGATACGCAGCGCTTCATCAATCGAGACGATGCCAACCTGCTCGCCGTCTGCGCCAATTAACCGAACCTCGCGGGCCGAGATATTCTCGTTGATCGGGGCCTTCGGTACAGCACGCTTATCGTTTCTCATTTCACGCTTAATAGTCATTACTCCGATTCTTGGCGACCACGCCGGGAAACCGCTTGTGTCAGTAGCTCAACGAATTGGGCGACGGGCATGGAGCCCAGGTCTGCGCCTTCGCGAGTACGCACAGCGACGGTTTGCGTTTCGACTTCGCGGTCCCCTATAACCAAAAGGTACGGGACCTTGAGCAAAGTATGCTCGCGGATTTTAAAGCCGATCTTCTCATTTCTCAAGTCCGACTTGGCACGGAAACCGCTTCCGTTCAGAGATTTCTCAACCTCGAGGGCAAAATCGGCCTGTTTGTCGGTGATATTCATGATCACCGCCTGGGTTGGGGCCAGCCACGCCGGGAACACGCCAGCGTAGTGCTCGATCAGCATGCCGATGAAGCGCTCGAACGAACCGAGGATGGCGCGGTGCAGCATGACCGGGCGTACTCGGCTGTTATCTTCGGCAATATAGCTGGCATCCAGACGCTCTGGCAGGTTCGGGTCGTACTGCAGGGTACCGCACTGCCAGTTACGGCCGAGGCAGTCGCGCAGGGTGAACTCGATTTTCGGGCCGTAGAAGGCGCCCTCGCCTGGCTGGTACTCCCACTCGAGGCCGGATTCGTTCAGGGCGTCGGCCAGCGCAGTTTCAGCACGGTCCCACAACTCTTCGGAACCGACACGCTTGGCCGGACGAGTGGACAGTTTCATGGCGATGTCGCTGAAACCGAAGTCCTTGTACACGTCCAGGGTCAGCTTGATGAAGTCGGCGGCTTCTTTCTTCACCTGATCTTCGGTGCAGAAAATGTGCGCATCGTCCTGTACGAAGCCACGCACGCGCATGATGCCGTGCAGTGCGCCGGACGGCTCGTTACGGTGGCAGGCACCGAACTCGGCCAGACGCAGCGGCAGGTCGCGGTAGCTTTTCAGGCCCTGGTTGAACACCTGCACGTGGCACGGGCAGTTCATCGGCTTTACCGCGTAGTCACGGCTTTCCGACGAAGTGGTGAACATGTTTTCGGCATAGTTGGACCAGTGGCCGGAACGCTCCCACAGGATGCGGTCGACAACCTGCGGGGTCTTGATTTCCTGGTAGCCGTTTTCGCGCTGCACGCCACGCATGTACTGCTCGAGTACCTGGTAGACGGTCCAGCCGTTGGCGTGCCAGAACACCATGCCCGGGGCTTCTTCCTGTAGGTGGAACAGGTCGAGCTGCTTGCCGATCTTGCGGTGATCGCGTTTTTCGGCTTCTTCGATGCGCTGGATGTACGCAGCCAGCTGCTTTTTGTCAGCCCAGGCCGTGCCGTACACGCGCTGCAGTTGCTCGTTCTTGGCATCGCCACGCCAGTAGGCGCCGGACAGCTTGGTCAGCTTGAATGCCTTGAGGAAGCGGGTGTTCGGAACATGCGGGCCACGGCACATGTCGACGTATTCTTCGTGGTAGTACAGACCCATGGTCTGTTCATCCGGCATATCTTCGACCAGACGCAGTTTGTAGTCTTCACCACGGGCCTTGAACACATCGATGACTTCGGCGCGCGGGGTCATTTTCTTGACCACGTCGTAGTCTTTTTCGATCAGCTCCATCATGCGCTTTTCGATGGCGGCCATGTCTTCTGGAGTGAAGGGGCGCTCGTAGGCGATGTCGTAATAGAAGCCTTCGTCAATGACCGGGCCGATCACCATCCTGGCGGTCGGGTACAGCTGCTTCACGGCGTGGCCGACCAAGTGGGCGCACGAGTGACGGATGATCTCCAGTCCCTCTTCATCTTTAGGGGTGATGATCTGCAGGGTGGCGTCGTTGCTGATCAGGTCACACGCATCGACCAGCTTGCCGTCGACCTTGCCGGCAACGGTGGCCTTGGCCAGGCCAGCGCCGATGGAAGCGGCTACTTCGGCTACGGATACGGCGTGATCGAACGAACGTTGACTGCCATCGGGAAGAGTAATAACGGGCATGGCGCCTCCTCTCCTAGTGGTGACCCCTACCAAAGGTCACGTGGGTTGGGATGAGCCAGTACAAGATCCGACCTGCCTTCCGGTAAAAGGAAGCCTGCCCCACAGTGGCAGAAGCCTTTCGGCTTGTCAGGGACGAACCAGAGTGACTGGAAAGAAAAAAGATAGCTGCAGCCGGCAACAGCGCGACCGCAAGCCGAGCATGCTAGCACGGGGGTTGCACCCCAGGCAGAAATATTTGGAAATTGCACCGCAGCGGTGAACTAACGCGGAAAAATACCGCTCAGACTTTGGGAAGCAACCTACTCTTGATGAGACCTTAACCCAAGGAGTAACTGGTGATGCGAGTTCCGTCTCTTCTGGCCCTGGCGGCCGCTGGCGCCCTGCTGCTGCCCGTGGCTGCGAACGCCGGCAACTTCCCCCCCGGGAAGGAGGCCGGCTACATGACCCAGTGCACGCAAGTGGCCAGCGGCCAGGGCGTTGACGCTGCCACCGCGAAAAAGCACTGCGACTGTGGCGCGCAAGCCATCAAAAAGAACTTTACCGACGCCGAGATTGCCGACCTCGACAGCAAAGACGGCGTTGACGCCAAGCTGATGCAGAGGGCGCAGATGGTGGTAAAACAGGCCTGCGCACCGAAGAGCTGAAACCTTAAAGCCAGCAACGACCAGCCATTCTTTGAGCTGGATCAATATCCTGCGAAGGTAAAAGGCGCTAGATGCGCAGAATTAGACTATGATGTATCCCGTGCTCCGTAGCCTCGGCCGCATTGCACCAATGAAAAAACTAAATGTTCTGGAGATTCACCCATGTCCAATCGCCAACAAGGCACCGTCAAATGGTTCAATGATGAGAAAGGCTACGGCTTCATCACCCCAGCAGGCGGCGGCGACGACCTGTTCGTACACTTCAAAGCCATCGAATCTGACGGCTTCAAGAGCCTGAAAGAAGGCCAGACTGTTTCCTTCGTCGCCGAGCGCGGCCAGAAGGGCATGCAGGCTGCACAGGTTCGTCCGGAGTAATTCGGATAGCTGTAAAAAAACCCGCCCTTGTGGCGGGTTTTTTTATGGGCGATTGCATCATCTGAGTGGGGCGGGATTGCCTGCGAAACAGACTTTAGGGTGAATGGCACGGGCTTCGCCCGTGTTCGCGGGTGAACCCGCTCCTACAGGCGACTGCGCAGGCTGTTCACATTTTGCGCAAGGCAGTTGCCCCCGCGTGCATCAACCGCAGTTGACGCGGGTTACCCTGCCCTGCTCGTCCACGTTCAGGTTCAGGCGCTCTGAGCGGTACTCCAGGGTGACCACATCGCGCGGCTTGAGAATGCGCGCCATCTGCGAGCCGCTGGCCTTGCGTGCCTGCTCCAGCAATTCGGCACTGGCCTGTTTGCCAATGGCAAAGTCGGCACCACTGGCCTGGCAGCGACCATCGTTGCCAGCTGGGGCGGCCGGCGCAGCCCCACCATCAGCGTTGCCACCAGTGCTGCAACCCGCCAGGACAGCAGCCACAGCCAAAGTTGCCAGGTAAGCACGGGTACGGAACATGAAGCCTCCTAAATCGGTCCGGGAACTGCCTGATCCGACAGCTCCGCTCATCATTTGTTGCAAAACCTGTCAAGTCTGCCTGAACTGTAGCAGGGAGGCGAAAAGCAATCGTGACCGGATTTTGCACAACGTGCTGTGTTTGCCATATGCTTAGCCCGCACGGTCACCGGCGCAAAGCCATGATTTGCTGCAAGAAGTGGAGCGCATCCCGCCTCCATCGAACACCAGGGTCAGGTGTTCTTCCTTCGTTCCGGGCCCCCAGCGAGAGCTTTTCATGAGCACCCACAGCATCGATGCCGATATCAAGGTCAAATGGGCCGAGGGCCAGAGCGCGTACAGCCCTGGCACTCCGGAAGAGTTGCTGTTGATCGCCATCGACCTGTTGGTGCGCGACAACGGTGCCGAGGCGGCACGCAGCTTCATCGACCAGGTGTTCGAGCGCTACGCGCCGCACGCAGCTATTCCAATCGCGCCAGACGGGCACTGAGCAGGTCGAACAGCCCCTGGGCATCACCCTGCTCCACCCACAGCACATTCGCTGGCTGCTTGAGCACGCCGTACCAGTCCGCAATTGTCTGGCCGAAAGTGGGCCCTTCGCGGCTGTCGA
The DNA here is from genome assembly GCF_017875935.1 of Pseudomonas sp. BP6. Classification (NCBI taxonomy): domain Bacteria; kingdom Pseudomonadati; phylum Pseudomonadota; class Gammaproteobacteria; order Pseudomonadales; family Pseudomonadaceae; genus Pseudomonas; species Pseudomonas sp. BP6. The sequence goes on along the minus strand of NZ_JAGINI010000001.1, from coordinate 1,663,470 downwards.
TGCTCATGTGGATGCGCCGACCACTGAACAGCTCGGGCTTTAACAGGTAGGCGATGACACTGGCGTCATGCACAGGGCCACCGGGCATGCCGTACAGGTCCATGTCGTGGGTGATGTAGGCATTGAGGATGTCCACCACGCGCTTGCTGGCCTGGTTGTTCACGGCTGCCAGTTGCGTCAGGCGGGCGTTGCTGGTCAGCAGCTTGTGGGTGACGTCCAGAGGCAGGTAGGTCAGCTGCACGCCGCTGGCCAGCACCACTTCGGCGGCGTGCGGGTCGGCATAGAGGTTGAACTCCGCCACCGGGGTGATGTTGCCGCCGTTGAAATGCGCTCCCCCCATGACCACCACCTCTTTGATGCCTTTGACGATGCCTGGGCGCTGGATCAGCGCCAGGGCCAGGTTGGTCTGCGGGCCGAGCATGGCGACGGTGATGCTGTGCGGTTTGGCTGCGCCGAGGGTATCGACCAGGTATTGCACGGCATTGCCCTGGGCCAAGGGCGCTTTCGGCTCGTGCACCTGGACACCGGTGAGGCCTTCTTCGCCATGAACGTCGGCGGCGTAGATAGGCGTGCGCACCAATGGGCGGCCGGCACCGGCGTACACCGGGATGTCTTCGCGCCCGGCCCATTCGCGGGCCAGACGGGCATTGCGCGAGGTCTTGTCCAGGCGCACGTTGCCGGCCACGGTGGTGATGGCGCGGATATTGAGCTCTTTGGGCGAAGCCATGGCCAGAAACAGCGCAACCACATCGTCGGCGCCGGGATCGGTGTCAATGATCAGGTCGATGGGTGCGGCCTGGAGGGTCGAGGCTGTGGCCATGAAGACGATTCCTTGTAGCAGGGACTTGAGCATGGGTGGCACTCCTGTTGCCTATGAATCATTCGTTTGCCCCCCGGTGTCTTTTGTGGAAACGGCTAAAAGGTGACGCCGGAGATGAGTGCAATGTTGCTGTAGGGCTGGCACTCGCCTGTACGCACCACCGCACGGGCACTGCGCGAAAGCACTTTGAAATCCTCATGGGCCAGCCATTCGCGCTTGCCCAGCTTGCCCTTCAATCGCTCGATTTCGACCAGCGCGGGTGGCACCACTTTTTGCATTTCTTCAGCCAGCACGTGCCGCTCAACCTGCAATTCGCTCAGCACCACTCGCAGCACGCTGGCGAAGTCCGGCAGGCCAGGCGTAATGGCCAGGTCGATAAATTCCACCCCCGGCGGCACCGGCAGCCCGGCATCGCCGATCACCAGGATATCGCCATGCCCCATGCCGGCAATGACCCGCGACAGGGCAACGTTCAACAGTGGGGTTTTCTTCATGGCGTCAGCTCCGCCAGGTAGGGAATCGACGGTTGGGCACCGGCACGGGTAACCGACAATGCTGCGGCACGCTGACCAAAGATGATCGCCTCACCCTCCTCCAACCCACGTACCAGGCCGGCAGCAAAGCCACCAATGAAGGTATCGCCGGCAGCGGTAGTGTCCAGCGGTTGCACGTGCGGCGCAGGATAGTGCTGATGGCCTTGGGCGGTAACCAGCAAGGCACCTTGCGCACCCAAGGTAATGATCACTTTGCCTGCCCCCAGCTGCAGCAAGCACTCGCCGGCGCGCCGGGCACTGTCCTGATCGGTCACCGCCACACCGGTCAAGGCTTCGGCCTCGCTTTCGTTAGGGGTAAGGTAATCGATATGCGCAAACCAGTCCGCTGGCAAGGGGCCGGTAGCAGGCGCCGGGTTCAGGATGACCTGCTTGCCCAGTTCACGCGCCCTGGCCAGCGTGCAAGCCACAGTGTCAGTCGGCACTTCCAGTTGGCAGATGACCACCTCGGCGGCCTGCAGCAGCGCATCGAAGCGCAGCACCGACTGCGGCGTCAGCAGGCCGTTGGCGCCGGGAATGATGACAATACAGTTCTGGCTGGCAGCATCCACCGTGATCAGCGCCACACCGCTGGACACACCTGGGCAGGTGCTGACGCCCTGACAGTCGATCCCCTCGACATACAAGGCCCGGTGCAGTTGCCGACCGTAATCATCATCCCCAACATTGCCGATCATCGCCACGCTGCCGCCCAGCCGCGCAGCCGCCACGGCCTGGTTGGCACCCTTGCCGCCCGGTACCGTGAAAAAGCTATCGCCGGGGAGTGTTTCGCCGGCCCGAGGCAGGCGCTGGGCGCGAGCCACCAAGTCCATATTGAGGCTGCCGACCACCACAACCTTGGCATTCATGACGTTTCCTTAGCGTTAGCGGTAATCATTGAACAGGTCCGGGCGCGGCCCGGTGGACTCACGCAAGACGATACGCGGGGCGACAATGCGCTGCTCCGCTGCGCCTTGCCGGGGCGTAGCGATACGCGTCAGCAGCAACGAGGCAGCGCTTTCGCCCAGCTCGCGGATCGACTGGCCCACCGTGGTCAGTGGCGGGTACACGTAGCGGCTGAGCTCGATGTCGTCGAAGCCGATCACCGACAGCGCGCCGGGTACGCTGATATTGCGTTCGGCTGCAGCCCGCAGCACACCAAAGCCGATCATGTCGTTGCCGGCAAAAATCGCCGAGGGCCGCTTGCCTTCCAGCACCTGCGCCGCCGCCGCATGGCCACCCGGGCTGGTGAAGTCGCAGTGCAGTACACGGCTGCCCGGCACAGGCGCCCCGGCTTCGGCCATGGCACGGCGGAAGCCGCTCAGGCGCAGCTGGGTAACCCCGGTTTCGGCGGGACCGCCGATATAGGCGACGTCGCGATGGCCAAGTTCCAGCAAATGCCGGGTGGCCAGGTATGCCCCCTGCTCGTGGTCAATACGCACCAGGTCGGCATCGACGCCTTCCAGCTCACGGTCGACGATGACCATTGGCGTGCGCACACTGGCCAGGCTTTGCAGCAGGTCGTCGTCCTGGCCCACCGAGGCCACTACCAGCCCGTCGATGCGCTTTTCCAGCAGCACGCGCAGGTAGCTGCGCTGCTTCTGCGGGTTGTCGTCGGAATTGCACAGAATCACGCAATAGCCGTTGCGCTCGCAGGCGTCTTCGATACCCCGCGCCAGCTCGGCAAAGTACGGGTTGACGCTGTTGGGCACCAACAGCCCGATGGTGGCCGTGCTGCGCGCCTTCAGCGAGCGCGCCACCGCACTGGGCACGTAATCCAGTTCGATGATGGCGGCTTCCACTTTCAGCCGCACCTGCTCGCTGACCGGACGGGTCTTGTTGAGTACATGGGACACAGTGGTATAAGAAATACCCGCCAGTGCCGCGACGTCTTTGATGGTTGCCATGTTGTCAGTTCCGCCGGCCCGCGCGCCGGCTACGGTAAGTGTCGAGCACCACGGCGATGACGATCACCGCCCCGGTGATGATACGTTTGGTCGGCTCGCTGGCGCCGATCTGCGCCAGCCCGGCGGCCAATACGGAAATGATCAGTACGCCAAAGAAGGTGCTGATGACCGAGCCACGCCCACCCATCAGGCTGGTGCCGCCGATCACGACGGCGGCAATGACCTGCAGCTCCAGGCCAGAGCCGGCATTGGGGTCGGCCGCTTCCAGCCGCGAGATCTGGAACAGCGCGGCCAGGCCGGCGAGCAGGCCCATCAGGGCGAACACCAGCACTTTGTAGGGGCGCGGATCGATACCGGCCAGGCGCACGGCCTCTTCGTTGGTGCCGATACCGATCAGGTAACGACCGAATACCGTGCGCGTCAGGACCAACTGGGCGAGCACGATCACCAACAAGGCGATGATGAACGCTGGCGAAACACCAAAGGCGACCGGGTTGGAGAACCAGGCATAGGCATCGCCGATATAGGCGGTGCGCGAGTCGGTGAACTGGTAGGCCAGGCCACGGGCCATCTCCAGCACACCAAGCGAAACGATGAACGACGGGATGCGCCAGGCCACGGTGACGCTACCGGTAATGCTGCCGGCCAGCGCGGCCACGGCCATGCCCAGCAGCGCCGAGGGCAGCACGCCCCAGCCCCAGCCGAGTATCGCCACGCTCACCGTCGAGGCGGCCAGCGCCAGCACCGAACCCACCGACAGGTCGATGCCGCCGATGATCAGCACGAAGGTCATGCCCACCGCCAGCACCATCAGGTCCGGGATCTGGTTGGCCAGCGTGCTGAAGGTGCCATACGACCAGAAGTGGCTGCTGAGGAACGAGAACAGCACAATCATCGCCAGCAAGGCGCCAGCCAGGCCCAGGTAGGTGCCCAGGCCAAAGTACGTACCGCTGCGGCGCACGGGGGCGGCGCCCGGGTTGTTTAGCGGGGTGGTTTTCATGCATCCATCCTGGGGGCTGCATCATGCAGCAGCGCGTCACGTTTCTGATAACCGGCGAAGGCGGCGGCAAGCAACTGGTCCTGGCTCCAATGATCACGCGCGAAGGTGTCGATCAGGCGGCCGGCGGACAGCACGGCGATGCGGTCGCAAATCAGCATCAGTTCGCGCAGGTCACTGGACACCACCACCAAGGCCTTGCCTTGACGCGCCAGCTCGGCCAACAGGCCATAGATGTCGAACTTGGCGCCCACATCGATGCCACGCGTGGGTTCGTCGAACAGCAGCACCTGGCAATCGCGCTCCAGCCAGCGGCCAATCACCACCTTCTGCTGGTTACCGCCAGACAGCTCGCCCACCACTTGCTGCGCGCCAGCACTGCGAATGCGCATGGCCTGGATCTGGCGTTCGGCCAAGGCCTTTTCCGCCTCGCCATCGAGCACGCCGGCCCGCGATACCGCGCCCAGGTTGCCCAACGCAATGTTGGCGCTGATCGACTGCGTCAACAGCAGGCCCTCGCCCTTGCGGTCTTCGGTTATCAGCGCGATACCGGCCCGCACTGCAGCCTTGGGCGAGTCGATGTTTACCGCCTGCGGCGGCTGGCCCAGCGCGATACCGCCGCTGTCGGCGCGATCGGCACCGTAGATCAGGCGCAGCAGCTCGGTACGGCCGGCGCCGATCAGGCCGGAGATGCCAAAAATCTCCCCTGCCCTGACTTCGAACGACACCTCGCGCACTTTGTCGCCGCGGCACAACTTGTCGACCTTGAGCAGCGGTGCCCCCATCTGCCGTCGGCCCAGGTCAATATGCTCGCCCAGCTCGCGGCCGACCATCAGGTTCACCAGCTCGGCGCTGCTGTAGCGTTGGATCGGCTCGTCGCACACCAGCTTGCCATCGCGCAGTACAACGATGCGTTGGGCCACACGCTGCAACTCTTCCAGGCGATGCGAGATATAGACGATGGCCACGCCACGCGCACGCAGGCGCTCGATCTGGGTGAACAGTAACTCCACCTCGCGCGCAGTGAGCATGGCTGTGGGTTCGTCCAGGATCAGTACGTGGCAGTCACCGATCAGGTTGCGGGCAATCTCGACCATCTGCTGATGGCCGATGCCCAGCTCGCCGACCGGGGTGTCCGGGTCGATGGCGTCGAGCCCGACCCGGGCCATGGCGGCCATTGCCAGTTGGCGCAGGCGCTTGTGGCTGATCCAGCCGAAACGGCTGGGCAGGTTGTCGAGAAACAGGTTTTCCGCCACGGTCAGCGTCGGCAGCAGGTTCAACTCCTGCATGACCATGCGCACCCCAAGGCGTTCGGCCTCGCCGCGACTGCCGGGCGCGTAGGCCTGGCCGCGGTAGGTCATGTGCCCGGTGGTGGGCACCTCCAGGCCACTGATGAGCTTGGACAACGTGCTCTTGCCAGCGCCGTTCTCGCCGGTCAGGGCCAGCACTTCACCGGCGCGCAGGTTCAGGCTGACCTCGCCGAGCACGGGCTGGGCGTAGGTCTTGCCCAGGCCGCTGGCGGCGAGCACTACTTCATTGGCCGATGCAGGCATGGCCGATTCTCCTGGCAGCATCAGGGCTTCTTGGTGATGAGTTCGACCGGGGTCTGGATGACGTTGTCGGCATCCACATCAGGTTTTTCGCCCTTGACCATTTTCAGCGCCGCCTGAATGCCGTACACCGCCTGCTGGCTGGCGGCCTGGTCGAGGGTGGCAAGCACGCGACCGCCTGCAAGCATTGGCTTGATGGCATTGATGTTGTCATAGCCCACCACTTGCACCTGGCCGGTCTTGCCTGCGGCACGCACGGCGGACACAGCGCCCAGCGCCATGCTGTCGTTGCCAGCCAGCAAGGCCTTGAGGTCAGGGTATTCGTTGAGCATGGAGGCAGCGACGGCGTTGCCTTTGTCGATCTCCCAATTGCCGCTTTGTACCGAGACGATGTTCATCTGCGCGGCATTCATGGCGTCCTTGAAGCCGGCGGTGCGCTGCTGGGCATTGGTGGTGGTCGGCACGCCTTCGATAATGCCCACCTGGTCGCCGGCCTTGAGCTTCTGGCTGGCCAGGTAATCGCCAACCAGGCGCGCGCCTTTACGGTTGTCGGGGCCGACGAAGGGAACGCTGATGCCTTTGCTCTTGAGCAGATCAGGGTCCAGACGGTTGTCGATATTGATCACCACCACCCCCTGGTCCATGGCCTTCTTCACTGCCGACACAAGTGCCTTCGAGTCAGCCGGAGCAATGACCAGGGCCTTGGCGCCGGCATTGACCATCTGCTCGACGATGCGGATCTGCTCGCCAGTGTCGGTTTCGTTCTTGATGCCGTTGGCGATCAGGTCGAACTCGTCGGCGTGGGACTTCTGGTAGTCCTTGGCGCCGTCTTCCATGGTGCGGAAGAACTCGTTGGCCAGCGACTTCATGACAAGGGCGACCTTGGGCTTGTCTTCGGCGTGGGCAGCAGACAATGGCAAGGCGAGGCTAAGCGAGGAAATGACAGCGAGGGCCAGCAGACGACCGGGGAACGGCAGCTTCATGGACGATGACTCCGAATCTTGTGTTTTTTATCGGATCGCAAACGTTTGCGTTGACCAACTATGGTAACAGGACCGTTGTTTGTCAAATCCGTTTGGCTATCGGAGGCCAGAGTGCTGCTGAGGCCGATTATGCAGAATTTCCGAAAACCCGAACACCTTTACCTTTTTTGTTCGGAATTGCGAATGCGCCCCCCCCTTTTTGCAGGCGCGGTCTCGCGTCACGAATGCGTCGCGCGGCGCCCCCGACTCGGTGCAACACCACGCATTGCCGGGGCTGCCAAGCAGCCCATTGCAACGCCAGGCCGCTCCCACCCAGGCAGCGCGTGGTGCCTTGGTACGAAAAATGCTTGTAGCCGTGCGCGACTCAATAACTATCTCACTAGGAAGCGAGAACAATAACGATGAATGCCGCACTGAAAACCTTCGCCCCCAGCGCACTCGCCCTGCTGCTGATCCTGCCAACCAGTGCCTCGGCCAAAGAAGCCGAAACCCAACAGAAGCTGGCCAACGTGGTCATCCTCGCCACCGGTGGCACCATTGCCGGCGCCGGTGCCAGCGCTGCCAACAGCGCCACTTACCAGGCTGCCAAGCTGGGCGTCGACAAGCTCATCGCCGGTGTACCAGAACTGGCCGACATCGCCAACGTACGCGGCGAACAAGTGATGCAGATCGCCTCCGAGAGCATCAGCAATGACGACCTGCTGAAACTGGGCAAGCGCGTCGCCGAGCTGGCCGAAAGCAAGGACGTCGACGGTATCGTCATCACCCACGGCACCGACACCCTCGAAGAAACTGCCTACTTCCTCAACCTGGTAGAGAAGACCGACAAGCCAATCGTGGTGGTCGGCTCGATGCGCCCGGGTACCGCCATGTCCGCCGACGGCATGCTCAACCTGTACAACGCCGTGGCCGTAGCCAGCGACAAGCAGTCGCGTGGCAAAGGCGTACTGGTGACCATGAACGACGAGATCCAGTCCGGCCGCGATGTGAGCAAGGCGGTCAACATCAAGACCGAAGCCTTCAAGAGCGCCTGGGGCCCGATGGGCATGGTAGTGGAAGGCAAATCGTACTGGTTCCGCCTGCCGGCCAAGCGCCATACGGTCAATTCCGAGTTCGACATCAAGCAGATCAGCAGCCTGCCGCAGGTAGACATTGCCTATGGCTATGGCAACGTCACCGACACCGCCTACAAGGCGCTGGCGCAAAACGGCGCCAAGGCGCTGATCCATGCCGGTACCGGCAACGGTTCGGTATCGTCGCGGGTAGTCCCGGCACTGCAAGAACTGCGCAAGAACGGCGTGCAGATCATCCGCTCGTCGCATGTCAACCAGGGTGGTTTCGTACTGCGTAACGCCGAACAGCCGGATGACAAAAACGACTGGGTCGTGGCTCACGACCTGAACCCGCAGAAGGCGCGGATCCTGGCGATGGTGGCAATGACCAAGACCCAGGACAGCAAGGAGCTGCAGCGCATCTTCTGGGAATACTGAGTGTTCCCCCCTCAGGGCCGGTGCGCCGGCTCTGAGGGCCTCACTGCCCTCTCCTGAACCGCACAGACACTGAGGGTAAAAACCGGCGACATCGCTTACCTTTCTGACCGGCCTCATGGTTTACAGGCCAACACTGGATTTCTCCTGACAAGCTGTTGCGAATTTACTTACAGTGAAATACTGTACGTGCATACAGCAAAAACAAGGAAATTCCTGTGTCCAGCACCGCCTCCGCCACCCCGAGCAGCTATGAACAGCTGGGTGTACGCATCCAGAAGATCATCAACAGCCCCACCGCCCAGCGCAGCCGCGCGGCGCTGATCTTCCGCCTGGAACAGGAAAGCCCGGATGACTGGGAAACCCTGCTTCAGGAGATTGCCGAGAACGACAACGTCACCCTCGCCCACCGTGACGATGGCGGCGTGCAGATTTTCTGGACCGTACCAAAGGAAGACTGACTGCGCATGAAAGTTTCGTTTTTCGCAGCCGCTTGCCTGTTACTGACCACGCCGTTTGCTCAAGCCGACGCCCCGCGTACCTTCCAGGAGGCCAAGAAGGTCGCCTGGAAGCTCTATGCACCGCAATCGACCGAGTTCTATTGCGGGTGCAAATACAAGGGCAACAAGGTCGACCTGGCGTCCTGCGGCTATACCCCGCGCAAGAATGCCCGGCGCGCCTCGCGCATCGAATGGGAACACATCGTACCCGCCTGGCAGATCGGCCATCAGCGCCAATGCTGGCAGAGTGGCGGGCGCAAGCAGTGCTCGCAGCATGACGAAGTGTACCAGCGCGCCGAAGCCGACCTGCACAACCTGGTGCCAAGCATCGGTGAGGTCAACGGCGACCGCAGCAACTTCAGTTTCGGCTGGCTGCCGGAGCAACGCGGCCAGTATGGCCGCTGCCTGACCCAGGTCGATTTCAAGGCCAGGAAAGTGATGCCGCGCCCATCGATCCGCGGCATGATCGCCCGCACCTACTTCTACATGAGCAAGCAGTACAACCTGCGCCTGTCCAAACAGGATCGCCAGCTGTTCGAAGCCTGGAACAAGACCTACCCGCCGCAAGCCTGGGAGCGGCAACGCAACCAACAGGTCGCCTGCGTGATGGGGCGGGGAAACGCGTTCGTAGGGCCGGTCAACCTCAAAGCGTGCGGTTGATCCTCAGGCCAGCGCTTGTAAATAGGCGCTGGCCTCCCGGTAACGGGCCAGCCGCGCCAGGTCGGCGGGGCCCGGGCAGGGGATGCGCGAGAGGTCACTGTTGTCGGCCAGATCGGCCAGCTTGACGGTGCGCGCCAACGGGTCATCACCCAGGCGCACCACGAAATCCTGGTAAGGCTCGCCCTCGCGGCGGCTAAGCGCCAGCAACGCGGCCAGGATTTTCAGCGCGAAGCCCTCGCGCGCCAGGTCAGACAGGGTCAGCGGGGTGTCTTCGATCACATCGTGAAGCACCGCCACAATCCGCTGTTCAGGTGTGGTAACCCGCATCATCACGCGTAACGGGTGGAGGATATAAGCCGCCCCACCCTTATCGTATTGCCCTTCATGCGCCCTGGCGGCCACGGCAATGGCCCGCTCCAGTGTAGACATGAGGCCCTCCCCGTTTGGCCGCTACCCACCCAAGCATAGCCAAACTTGTGTGAACAGCGCCTGACACAAACCTTGGCTGCGGCGCCTCCACCCAGGCTTAGACTCTGCAGGAAAAGCCTTGATACTTGTTCATGCTGCGTTGTAAACAGACCCTAGCGTGATGCGCCGTGCTGGATGACCACCGAATCGGTACCCAGCTTGGCCATCACTTCGTCCCTGCGCGCTTGCGCCTCTTCGCGGGTGGGGAACGGCCCCAGCAGCACCACCGGCTTGCCGTCGCGGTACTCCACCGAAGACGGGATGCCCTTTTCGATCAGGCGCGCCGTCATGTCGCTGAGGGCACCCATGTTGGCGCCCTGCACCACTTCCACATCCCAACCCTGGGGCGCCGGCTGGTCTGCCAGGGCCTCGGCACGCCGCTGCAGGTCGGCGCCGCCGCAAAGCTCGCGGATACGCAGGTTATTGCCGGTATCGTCAACGATGATGTCGTACTGGCCGTCGCGCTTGATCGCCACATAACTGCGGTAGGCTTCGTACTGCCCGGCATCGTCCTTGCCGCGGACCTGACCGCAGATGGTGCCCTGGGTGTCGATCCGCACGTTGCCGAACTTGGCGGTCTTGGGGTTGTTCAGGTGTTCGGCCACCTGCTTGTGCACGCCTTCGACCTCGTTCTCACAGCCCGCCAGGGCGAGCACTGCCATTACCACAGCCAGTTTGCGCACGCGTGTACCTCCAGATTCGAAGGGGCGGATTCTAGCACGCCGGGGTATGCCCGAACCGCGACCAAACGTTACACGCTGCTTCGGGCGCAAATGCAAAAAGGGCGATCATTTCTGATCGCCCTTTTTCGATTTGGTAGGCACAATTGGACTCGAACCAACGACCCCCACCATGTCAAGGTGGTGCTCTAACCAACTGAGCTATGTGCCTGTCGTGTGGTGCGCATATTAGTGATCCGATACGCACCTGTAAAGCTTTTTTTTGAGAAAAATCAAAAACTTTCGCATGCAAGCGCTTCGTGCCCATACCGCGGTTTTCGACCCACATGGCAATGGACAATGAAAAAAGGGGTGACCCTTTCGGATCACCCCTTTTTCGATTTGGTAGGCACAATTGGACTCGAACCAACGACCCCCACCATGTCAAGGTGGTGCTCTAACCAACTGAGCTATGTGCCTGTCGTGTGGTGCGCATTCTACGCATTACAAAAACCCTGTCAACACTTTTTTTCGCGCTAACCTACTGAATCTTAAACTCTTTATATAAAGGCGGGCTGGAGGGTATCCCGTAAAGGATTTTCACCAGACGACTAGCGGGTGTTTATTATTATTGATAGCATCGGTACATTCGTTAAAAATATAAAACACGAGGTTCCTGCAGCATGGCTAACACCCCCTACCCCCAGTCCTACTACGCCGCCTCGGCCAACCCGGTGCCGCCACGTCCGGCGCTGCAGGGTGAGGTGGAAACCGATGTGTGCATCATCGGTGCCGGCTACACCGGCCTGTCCAGCGCCCTGTTCCTTCTGGAGAACGGTTTCAAGGTAAGCATCGTCGAAGCGGCCAAGGTCGGCTTTGGCGCATCGGGCCGCAACGGCGGCCAGATCGTCAACAGCTACAGCCGCGACATTGATGTCATCGAACGCACCGTTGGCCCCAAGCAGGCACAACTGCTGGGCCACATGGCCTTCGAGGGCGGGCGCATCATTCGTGAGCGCGTGGCCAAGTACAACATTCAGTGCGACCTGAAAGATGGTGGCGTATTCGCCGCCCTTACCAGCAAGCAGATGGGCCACCTGGAATCGCAAAAGCGCCTGTGGGAACGCTTTGGCCATAATCAGCTGGAGCTGATGGACCAGAAGCGCATCCGCGAAGTGGTTGCCTGCGACAGCTACATCGGCGGCATGCTCGACATGAGCGGCGGCCACATCCACCCGCTGAACCTGGCCCTGGGCGAAGCTGCTGCGGTCGAGTCGCTGGGTGGCATCATCTATGAGCAAACCCCGGCCGTGCGCATCGAACGTGGTGCCAACCCGGTGGTGCATACCCCGCAGGGCAAGGTCCGCGCCAAGTTCATCATCGTTGCCGGCAACGCCTACCTGGGCAACCTGGTACCCGAGCTGGCCGCCAAGTCCATGCCATGCGGCACGCAGGTAATCACCACCGAGCCACTGGGCGAAGAACTGGCACGCACCCTGCTGCCGCAGGACTACTGCGTCGAGGATTGCAACTACCTGCTCGACTACTATCGCCTGACCAGCGACAAGCGCCTGATTTTCGGTGGCGGCGTGGTGTACGGCGCGCGTGACCCGGCCAACATCGAGGCGATCATCCGCCCGAAAATGCTCAAGGCCTTCCCGCAGCTGAAGAACGTGAAGATCGACTACGCCTGGACCGGTAACTTCCTGCTGACCCTGTCGCGCCTGCCACAGGTTGGCCGGATCGGCGACAACATCTACTACTCGCAGGGTTGCTCGGGCCACGGCGTGACCTATACCCACCTGGCGGGCAAGGTACTGGCCGAGGCCCTGCGCGGCCAGGCAGAGCGTTTCGACGCCTTTGCCGGCCTGCCGCACTACCCGTTCCCGGGTGGCCAGATGCTGCGCGTACCCTTCAGCGCCATCGGTGCCTGGTACTACAGCCTGCGCGATCGCCTGGGCTTCTGATTCAGGCAGGCCCGCGCCCACAGGATTTGTGCTGCTTGCACAGTCCGTGTGGGCGCGGGCTTACCTGCGAAGGGCAGGCACAGGCAACGCTATTTGTTCAGGCTATTCACAGCCTGTTTCGCCGCACTCTCTTGCCCCGCCTTGGCCAATTCATCCGCAGCACGCAACCAGCGCTGGCGATCAACCTGGGCCGGCAGTTGCCGAGGTGGCTGCACCAGCACCGCCCAACTCCCCTGCTTCTCCCACGCCGATGCAAACTCATCGAATGCCAGCACCTGCCGCCGGTGCATGCCCGAACGCAGCAGCACCCGCTGCTTGTAACGGTCATAACCCATCAACACTGCATAGCGGGGCCCGCTCCACCAGGCCGAACCTTCCTCGTAACGCAGCAGCACCGGGTTGCCCGCCGCCACCTGGGTCAGCAGCGCGTCCAGTTGCTTGTCCAGCGGGTACACCACCCTACCGTAGTCCCGCGCCACACGGGGAATAGCGGTATCCAGCGTTTCGGCCCCCTGAGGCAGGTTCAGCGGTTTATCCAACAAGCCTGGCGTAATAGGCGCCCCCTGCTGCGACAGCACTGCCGCCAGCGCCATGGCCCCGCTGTGGTTGGCGTTGCCACGGTAGAACGGCACGCTGCTGATCTCGACTCGCTGCGGCAAGCCTTTGAGATTGCCGGGCGGTGCGCTGGCACAGCCGGCCAGGGTGGCAGCCAGCAGACAGGCAGCCAGTAGCCGCCGGGGGGCAGCCTTGAAGGAATGTTGCTCCATGGGCACTCGCTTGTTCCAACGCCAGGCAGGCAGCGCCCGGCTCTGGCCACCGATCATAGGTCCGACAGCGGCGCGGGTATAGTCCGACAGCGCCTTGGAGCGAATCGGCACTAGAGATTGACCATTGTTCGATGGAACGTCACAGGCGAAGGGCTAGACTAAAGCAGTGTCTGGAAGGTAAACGCGGGCCAATCAAGCGCTTGCCGTAGAGATGGAGGCACAGATGAGCCTGACCATGGCAATTCTCATGCTGGTAGGCATGTGGCTGAGCGTCGCAGCCGCCATGCTGTGGGGTGTACTGCGTATCGTGCGGCGTCACGCACACCATCACCACTTGCCACCGCAGGCCCCGCCCAGGCCACAGCCGGTAAGACGGGCGCGGCGGCATGCGGGGGTGAACTGACCTCAGGATTTCCTGAAGCCCACTCGCAGACAAGCCCGCTGCACAGGTATTTCGCGATGCCAGCGCGGCTCGAAGTACCTGTGAAAGCGGGCTTGTTCACGAATGGGGGCGCAAAGCGCCCCTTTTTTGCATCAGCCTTCAGCCGCCTCACGCTTCAGACGCGCCCGGCGGGCCAGAATGTTGAGGACCTCGATAGCCGTCGAGAACGCCATGGCCGCATACACATAGCCCTTGGGTACATGGGCGCCAAAGCCCTCGGCGATCAGCGTCATGCCGATCATGATGAGGAAGCCCAGCGCCAGCATCACCACGGTCGGGTTGTCGTTGATGAAATTGGCCAGCGGGTCGGCTGCCACCATCATCACGATCACAGCCGTGATAACGGCGATAATCATGATGGGCAGATGCTCGGTCATGCCCACGGCGGTGATGATGCTGTCTACCGAGAAAACGATGTCCAGCAACAGGATCTGGAAGATCGCCGCAGCAAAGCCCAGGGTAACCGTGGAGGAGACTTTGGCTTCCTCCTTGGCGCCATGCGGGTCGACGTTTTCGTGAATTTCCTTGGTCGCCTTCCACAGCAGGAACAGACCACCGGCAATCAGGATCACATCCTTCCACGAGAAGGCATTGCCGAACACTTCGAACACTGGGTCGGTCAACTGGACGATCCAGGCCACGGTGCTGAGCAAGGCCAGTCGCATGACCAAGGCCATGCTGATCCCGATACGTCGCGCCTTGGAGCGGTACTCCACCGGCAGTTTGTTGGTCAGGATCGAGATGAAGATCAGGTTGTCGATGCCCAGTACAACTTCCATGGCCACCAGCGTAGCCAGGGCAACCCAGGCGGTAGGGCTAGCGGCGAGTTCCAGCAAATATTCCATTGTTCAAATCCTGCAGCGGCGGTTGGGGTCAGATTTCCTGGGTTTCTTCTTTCTTCTCGGCATCCTTGGGCTTCTGCCCTTCGCTGCCTATGGCTTCGCTCAGCGCCTGCTGGGCAGCCTTGTTGGTGTCGTCGATAGCCTGCTTGGCCGACTGCGCCGCCTGATCGAGCATCTGCTGTGCGGATTTCTCGGCCTGGTCGCAGCCTGCCAGGGTGAACAGGGCCAAAGCCAGCACCAACGGGGTGCCAATGGATTTGAATTGCAGCATGGTGTCCTCGCTTAAAATAACCCGGCGGCGCATGGCGCCTGATAGCCGTGCATTCTAGAGACGGCAATAGTTCAGGAAAATTCGTATTTTCATGGCATATACTTCGGTTTTTACGAATCGGAACGACCGACGGTGCTTAACTATCGCCAGCTGCATTACTTCTGGGCCGTGGCCAAGACGGGCAGCATCACCCGCGCCAGCCAACAGCTGAACCTCACACCGCAAACCATCAGCGGGCAGATCACCTTGTTCGAGCAAACCTACGGCCTGGAACTGTTCCAGCGCGCCGGCCGGCAGCTGGAACTGACCGAAACCGGCCGCCAGGCCCTGGTGTATGCAGAACAGATGTTTCAGATCGGCAGCGAGCTTGAGGCCATGCTGCGCGCCGGCCCGCAGGAGCAGATCCTGTTCCGTGTGGGGGTGGCTGACGTAGTGCCAAAATCCATTGTCTACCGCCTGCTGGCACCGACCATGGACCTGGAGGAGGTGCTGCGCATCAACTGCCGCGAAGACAAACTTGAGCGGTTACTGGCAGACCTGGCCATCCAGCGCCTGGACCTGGTGATTTCCGACAGCCCCATGCCTAACCACCTGGACATCAAGTGCTACAGCCAGAAGCTGGGCGAGTGCGGGCTGAGCTTCTTCGCCACCCCGGCGCTGGTACAACGGCTGGACGGTCCTTTTCCAGCTTGTCTGCAGGATGCTCCACTGCTTGTTCCCGGTCAGGAGACCGTGGTACGCAGCCGGCTGCTGCGGTGGTTGGGTGAGCAGCAGGTGCAGCCACGGATCGTGGGAGAGTTCGATGACAGTGCCTTGATGCAAGCGTTCGGGCAGTCGGGCAGCGGCATTTTCGTTGCTCCCAGCGTAATCGCCGAGGAGGTGTGCCGTCAGTACGGCGTGCAACTGATCGGACAGACCGAGGCCGTGCACGAGTCGTTCTACGCCATTTCGGTGGAGCGCAAAGTCAAGCACCCAGGGATCGTGGCGATTACCGAGGGTGCGCGGCGGGAGTTGTTTCACTGGTAGCCGTAAAAGCCTGATTGACTACGAGCACGGGCCGGCATGCGCTATAGGTGCTCTATGGTAAAGTCCGCCCTTTCCAGATTCCGAGATACCGCTGCACATGACCCCTTTTCTCCGCCTCCTCAACCGCACCAGCCTGGTGACCCAGATCGTCATCGGCCTGCTCGCCGGTATCGCCCTCGCCCTGCTGGCACCTGCCATCGCCCGTGACCTGGCCTTTCTTGGCAAGGTGTTCGTCAGTGCCCTGAAGGCGGTTGCGCCCGTGCTGGTGTTCATTCTGGTCATGGCTTCGGTCGCCAACCATCGTCACGGCCAGGAAGTCCACATTCGCCCGATCCTCTGGCTGTACCTGCTGGGCACCTTTGCCGCTGCAGTGGTGGCCGTGGTTGCCAGCATGCTGTTCCCCTCGCACCTGGCGCTAAGCACCAGCGAAGCCACGCTGAGCGCGCCAGGCGGCATCGCCGAGGTGATGCAGAACCTGCTGCTGAGCGCGGTAGACAACCCGGTCAATGCCCTGCTCAATGCCAACTTCATCGGCGTGCTGACCTGGGCCATCGGCTTGGGCGTGGCCCTGCGCCATGCCGGTGAAACCACCCGAACCGTGGTCGCAGACCTGTCCAATGGCGTCACCCTGATCGTGCGCATGGTCATCCGCTTCGCCCCGCTGGGTATCTTTGGCCTGGTCAGCTCCACCCTGGCACAGTCTGGCCTGGACGCCCTGCTCGGCTACCTGCACCTGCTGGCGGTACTGATTGGCTGCATGCTGTTCGTGGCGCTGGTGATGAACCCGCTGATCGTGTTCTGGAAGATCCGCCGCAACCCCTACCCACTGACACTGCTGTGCCTGCGTGAAAGCGGCATTACTGCGTTCTTCACCCGCAGTTCGGCCGCCAACATCCCGGTCAACCTGGCATTGTCGGAACGCCTTGGCCTGCATAAAGACACTTACTCGGTGTCGATCCCGCTGGGCGCGACCATCAACATGGCCGGTGCGGCAACCACCATTACCGTGCTGACCCTGGCCGCAGTGCATACCCTGGGTATCCAGGTGGACCTGCCCACTGCCGTGCTGCTCAGCGTGGTGGCGGCAGTGTGCGCCTGCGGCGCCTCGGGCGTGGCCGGGGGGTCGCTGCTGCTGATTCCGCTGGCGTGCAGCCTGTTTGGCATCCCAAGCGAAATAGCCATGCAAGTAGTGGCGGTGGGCTTCATCATTGGCGTGTTACAGGATTCGGCCGAAACGGCGCTGAATTCTTCGACCGATGTGCTGTTCACTGCAGCGGCGTGTCAGGCTGAAGAGCAGCGTAACGGCTAAGCGCGCCGGGGCCGCATTGCGGCCCCAATTGCCTTACGCGGTGGCATTACCTACCCTAGTGGCCTTTCCCCAGCCACGAGACAGGGCCATGTCAGAACACGAAACCGCAGGTGAAGGCCGCTTCAACAGCATCGAAATCCGCGTTCTCGGCTCGCTGATCGAAAAGCAGGCCACCAGCCCGGAAAGCTACCCGCTGACCCTCAATGCCCTGGTCCTGGCCTGCAACCAGAAGACCAGCCGCGAGCCGGTGATGAACCTCACCCAAGGCCAGGTCGGCCGGGCGCTGCGCGCCCTCGAAGGTCAGGGCATGACCCGCCTGCAGATGGGCAGCCGTGCCGACCGCTGGGAACATCGGGTAGACAAGGCACTGGAGCTGGTGCCAGCACAGTTGGTGCTGATGGGCCTGATGTTCCTGCGGGGCCCGCAAACCCTCAACGAACTGCTGACCCGTAGCAACCGCCTGCACGACTTTGACGACACCGAGCAGATCCAGCATCAGCTGGAGCGCCTGATCTCGCGGGACCTGGCTTTGCACCTGCCACGTCAGGCCGGCCAGCGTGAAGACCGCTACACCCATGCCTTGGGCGACCCGGCGGAAATCGAGGCGATTCTCGCTGCACGCCAACAGGAAGGCGGCGCGCGCAACAGTGGCGGCAGTGTGTCAGAAGACCGCATCGAAGCCCTCGAAGCCCGCATTGCGGCGCTGGAAGCGCGCCTGGCCGAGCTGGAAGGCTGAGCCGTCACAGCTCGGGGTCGGGGAAATTGCGGCAGCTCTTGCGCTCGGCCAGCTCCCGGTCAGTGGGGCGCTGGTCGACGAACACAGCGCGACCGTCGGCGTAGATTTCCAGGTAGCCCCAGTGCAGGTCCTGCTCTTGCTGCCCGGGCTTTGGGGGGACTAGCCACCAGGGTTCGCGGCTGATCAGGGTCATGGGTGTGGTTCCTGAGAGGTCTGCTGTAAGCATAGACACCTTCAGATGCTGCTTTGCTTGAACCGGCCCTTTCGCGGGTAAACCCGCTCCTACAGCGGTCTGTGTCCAACTCCCGATGTGTGTCCACCACCAATCTGTGTAGGAGCGGGTTTACCCGCGAATACGGTCGCAGCGGCAACGGTGAACGGCGGGTGGAAATTGGCCAGCAGGCCCGGCCTCCGATGTGTGTCCACCACCAATCTGCGTAGGAGCGGGTTTACCCGCGAATACGGTAGCGGCGGCAACGGTGAACGACGGGTGGAAATTGGCCAGCAGGCCCGGCCTCTTCGCGGGTGAACCCGCTCCTACACGACGGCCTGTGTCCAACTCCCGATGTGTGTCCACCACCAATCTGTGTAGGAGCGGGTTTACCCGCGAATACGGTCGCAGCGGCAACGGTGAACGGCGGGTGGAAATTGGCCAGCAGGGCCGGCCTCTTCGCGGGTAAACCCGCTCCTACGGGGATCTTCACAGTTTCAACAACTGCGCACTCCTGCGAGAGCGGCTTTAGCCGCGAAAGGGCCGGTACAGGCTTACGCCGGCGCCGAAGTCCGAATCAGGTGGTCAAAGGCCGCCAGCGATGCCTTGGCCCCCTCACCCACCGCAATGACGATCTGCTTGTACGGCACGGTAGTCACGTCACCTGCGGCAAACACTCCCGGGATGCTGGTCTGGCCCTTGGCGTCGACAATGATTTCGCCACGCGGCGACAGCTCGACGGTGCCCTTCAGCCAGTCAGTATTGGGCAACAGGCCAATCTGCACGAAGATGCCTTCCAGTGCCACTTCGTGCTGTTCATCCGTGGTGCGGTCCTTGTAGCGCAGGCCGGTCACCTTCTCGCCATTGCCCAGCACCTCGGTGGTCAGCGCGCTGGTGATCACGTTGACGTTCGGCAGGCTGTGCAGCTTGCGTTGCAACACCGCATCGGCACGCAGCTGGCTGTCGAACTCGATCAGCGTCACCTGGGCGACGATACCGGCCAGGTCGATGGCCGCCTCCACACCCGAGTTGCCGCCGCCAATCACCGCCACGCGTTTACCCTTGAACAGCGGGCCGTCACAGTGCGGGCAGTAGGCCACGCCGCGGCCGCGGTACTCCTGCTCACCTGGCACGTTCATTTCGCGCCAGCGGGCGCCGGTGGCCAGGATCACAGTCTTGGCCTTCAGCGAAGCGCCCCCCGCCAGACGCACTTCGTGCAGACCGCCCTCGGCAGCAGGAATCAGCGCTTCACCGCGCTGCAGGTTCATGATGTCGACGTCGTACTGCTTGACGTGCTCTTCCAGCGCCGTGGCCAGCTTCGGTCCTTCGGTTTCCTGCACCGAGATGAAGTTCTCGATGGCCAGTGTATCGAGCACCTGGCCGCCGAAGCGCTCGGCAGCAACACCGGTGCGGATGCCCTTGCGGGCAGCGTAGATGGCAGCAGCGGCGCCAGCGGGGCCACCGCCGACAACCAGCACGTCAAAGGCATCCTTGGCGTTGATCTTCTCGGCCTGGCGGGCGCCGGCGTTTGTGTCGATCTTGCCAATGATTTCTTCCAGGCCCATACGGCCCTGACCAAACACTTCACCGTTGAGGTAGATACTCGGTACCGCCATGATCTTGCGCGATTCCACTTCTTCCTGGAACAGCGCACCGTCGATAGCCACATGGCGCACGTTGGGGTTGAGTACCGCCATCAGGTTCAGTGCCTGGACGACGTCCGGGCAGTTCTGGCACGACAGCGAGAAGTAGGTTTCGAAGTTGAATTCGCCTTCCAGGGCCTGGATCTGCTCGATCACTTCGGCACTGGCCTTTGACGGATGGCCGCCGACTTGCAGCAGCGCCAGCACCAACGAGGTGAACTCGTGGCCCATGGGGATGCCGGCGAAGCGCAGGCTGATATCGGCACCCGGGCGGTTCAGCGAGAACGAAGGGCGACGGGCATCGGTACCCTCCGCGCTGAAGGTAATGAGGTTCGACAGGCCGGCAATTTCCACCAGCAGGTCGTGCAATTCGCGGGACTTCGCGCCGTCGTCGAGGGAGGCAACGATCTCGATCGGCTGGGTGACCCGCTCCAGGTAGGTTTTCAGTTGCGATTTAAGCGTGGCGTCCAACATACGGGCGATTCCTTTTTCAAAACTCGGATACAAAAACGCCCAGGCGAGGTCGCCCGGGCGTTTGACGGGGCGGTGGGTATTTCAGCTTTGGCGGCTGCTTACCGCCCGCGCTGTGGGCATGACCTTAGATCTTGCCTACGAGGTCCAGCGACGGCGCCAGAGTGGCTTCGCCTTCTTTCCACTTGGCCGGGCACACTTCGCCTGGGTGAGCGGCAACGTACTGGGCAGCCTTGACCTTGCGCAGCAGTTCGGCAGCATCACGGCCTACACCACCGTCGTTCAGCTCGACGATCTTGATCTGGCCGTCCGGGTTGATCACGAAGGTACCGCGGTCGGCCAGGCCGGCTTCTTCGATCAGCACGTCGAAGTTGCGCGAAATGACGTGAGTCGGGTCACCGATCAGCGGGTATTGGATCTTGCCGATGGTGTCCGAAGTGTCGTGCCAGGCTTTGTGAGTGAAGTGGGTATCGGTGGAAACACCGTAAATTTCCACGCCCAGCTTCTGGAACTCGGCGTAGTTGTCAGCAAGGTCACCCAGCTCGGTCGGGCAAACGAAGGTGAAGTCGGCCGGGTAGAAGAACACGACAGACCACTTGCCTTTCAGATCGGCTTCGCTGACCTGAACGAACTCGCCTTTGTGGTAGGCGGTGGCGTTGAAGGGTTTGACCTGGCTGTTGATGATTGGCATGAGAGACGCTCCTTCATGGGGTTGGAATCAGTTGATGGATAGAATCCTAACTAATCATCCCGCGGAAGGCTCATTGGCAAAGCTCATGCTTTCGATTGGTTTTGGCTATAACCGGGGTTATTTAATAGAAGGGAAAGGGCTGAGCAAAGGATTGCGGGCTTGAGCGCTGCACTGGCAAAGAAATGTAACAGCTACCCATTCGGCACCACTGGCAAACGGGTCTAGGCTCAAGCTCATGTGATACCGGGCCCCTCTGACGGCTGCCAAGCCGCCATGTCGGATCACTGTTGCCATGCAACGTCGACATTCAAGGAGGGGCTCATGACAGCTCTGCAAGCATTCCTCACAACACCTGTCCTCGGTACCAGCGCCTGGTTGTGGCTGGTGTTCATGGCCATCGTCATCGGTTTGCTGGTGCTCGACCTGGGCGTGCTGCACCGCCACGACCGGGAAATTGAAATGCGCGAGAGCCTGCTGCTGTATTCGGGCTATTTCAGTGTCGGTGTGCTGTTCGGCGCGGGGGTCTGGTACCAGTTGGGTGCGCAGTCTGCGCTGGAGTTCTACACCGGCTTCCTGGTCGAACAGTCGCTGTCGATGGACAACGTGTTCGTCATGGCGATGATCTTCAGCTACTTCGCCATCCCCCGTCGCTACCAGCACCGCGTGCTGTTCTGGGGCATCCTGGGCGTGGTGTTCCTGCGGGCCATCATGATCGGCGTGGGCGCGGCGCTGGTACAGAACTTTGCCTGGGTGCTGTACATCTTCGGTGCCTTCCTGCTGTTTACCGGGGTGAAGATGGCGCTGTCGAAGGAAGACAGCCGCCCGGACCTGGCCAACAACCCGATCCTCAAGTTCGTGCGGCGGCACATGCGGGTTACCGACCAGATCCATGGCTCGCACTTCTTCGTACGCCAGACCCCGCCCGGGCACAGCAAGGCGCTGCGTTATGCCACCCCGCTGTTTCTGGCGCTGGTACTGATCGAACTGGCCGACCTGGTGTTTGCCGTCGACAGCGTGCCGGCGATCTTCGCCATCACCCAGGACCCGTTCATCGTCTACACCTCCAACATCTTCGCCATCCTCGGCCTGCGCTCGCTGTATTTCGCGCTGGCGGCGCTGATGCACCGGTTCGTTTACCTCAAGTACGCACTGGCGCTGGTGTTGATCTTCATTGGCTGCAAGATTTTCTACCACGGCATGGTGGGCAAGGTGCCGGCGCTGCTGTCGTTGGGCGTGACATTCGGGTTGTTGCTGGGTGGGGTGGTGATTTCGTTGATCAAGACGCGGGGGCAGACGTTGAATAAAGACGACAAGACGATAGAAAAAGCAGCTAACGAGAAGAAAACAACGGGACAAAAAAAGAATGACCCACAGTTACGGGTCTGAGTTGCAATCATTGCTTGATGATGAAGTAACCAACCGCTCCCCAAAGTGAGGCAATCAAGATCAACCAAAGGGCTGCTCCCATATCTCGCCTCAACTTTGGGGGAAAATTGTCAAGCTCCGCTTCGTTCAACCATCCGAGGCGTGAATGTAACCTAGGGAATGTGACCAAAGCGCTTACTGTACTCATCAGTAGGCATCGATGCCTTAGGTTTCGTCCGCCCCATACGGGTTTCATCTGCTCAAGATAGGGGTTGCTCGTGATCGCTGAAAGGGCGACATCAAAATCACTCGACAAAGCAATTTTCACATTGATAGCGATCCCCGCAAGGCCCAGAACGAAAGGCGCAATCAGGAATCCTATTTGCAACAATGGGGACCAATTGTCAAAGTCAATCATCAGTCACCTCATGAAGGAGTTCACCGGTTTGCTCTCCGAGGGCGCCAATACCAATAGCGCCTGCAGAAGAGGCGGCGCCAACGATCGCAATCCCGCACACTGCACCAAACCCACCGGTACCCACCGCAAAAATACCGCATAACGCAGCTGCTGCAGCACCTCCACCAGAGGCGCCTACCAACCCTCCCGTTAGACCCCCTACAAAATTTCCCGCTTCAGTAAACCGAACCTTTCGACAAGCACGAGTCTCCCCGGCCCGACAGACTTCTTTTACTTTCAGATAAGACGAGGTCCCGCCCAGCCCAATCGCTGCATACCCTCCGTATTGAAGGTACTTACTTAACCGCGCCACCTTCTCAAGATGTGTCGCATACCCCGGAATCTGCCCCGGTCCGCCCGCTTTCGACCAATGGTGCACCAGGCTCTTGGTAGAGATACTCAAGCTCTTCTTCAGCCGCTCATAGCTCCCCAGATTCAGTTGCTTATTAAGCAACGCCGCTTTCAACTGGCCATCCAGTTGCTGCAACAACCGCCTGCGCTCGGCGAAGAAACCCGGACTATTCAAATGGCCATGGTGCATGAACTCACGCTGGTGCAATTGCTCGATGCTGGTCAAGGTATTGCTTACTTGTTTCAAGCCTTGATCCAGCATGTCCTTGCCCACGCCCATGGACAGACTGGCGTTGCTGAGCAAGCCGGCGATTTCGGCCTGGTGCTGCATCATGAAATCCGCTTCGACGTAGTCGAGTGCCTCCAGCGCACGCCGCGCATGCTGCGCAGCCGCCATAAGCTCTCCCTCTTCGCGCTTGCAGGCATTTCCATTGTCAGGATCACCGATAACGAAGATTTCCCCAGCTTTGAACCCTTGCGCATACGTGGGGTTGAGCCGCTGTAACCGTGAGACCGGCAACGTGGAATCGTGACCGGCCAGTTGAAGCAGTATCTGGGGAAACGACATGCGTCGTGGAACCACGTAGAAGCCAGGCTCCAGCGAACCAGGCAGTGCACCTATTACCGGTTGGGAGAAGCGCTCGGGGTTGAAGGTGGGTGACAGCTCGGCAGCGTGGGTATTGGCACGCCCTGCAATGGAGTGCATGGACGGCGGAGCCTCATACAAGGGCGCGACTACCCGGTTGGTGCCCGGCGAACAGCCACAGACAACCAACGCACCATCCATAGCCACCCGCTGGCCATCTGAAATAAAGTGATCCACACCTTCGGCGACAGTTCCCGCCTGCCCACAAAGAGGGCATGGCGTGGTGTGGTCGCCTTCACGGAGCACCATTCGGCCTTCGTCTAGATAGCCGGCCCCCGTAGCAATACAGACAGCACCCGTTGTGGTGACATCGCCATCTACCGCCTGACCTTTCCCCTCTAGATTGACGCGCATATATGAACTCCCTGTACTTGATCCAGGTTGGAAACCTATCACCAGCAAGGGAGATTCAAGTGGCCTCAGCCAAAATTCAGATACGTCCTACAAGTTGCAGGACTTTGCGCAATCACTGCAGGCGCGGGTTTGATCGCGAATGGGCCGGCGCAGGCTGACGCGTTCACCGCCCGCTACGCAACATCTCCACCGGCACATACTTGCCAATTTCGTATTTGCCAATCGCCGCCCGGTGCACTTCATCCGGCCCGTCAGCCAGGCGCAGGGTGCGCTGCATGGCATACATGTAGGCCAGCGGGAAATCGCCGCTTACCCCTGCCCCGCCATGTAGCTGGATAGCCCGGTCGATCACGTTCAATGCCACGTTCGGCGCCACCACCTTGATCTGGGCGATCTCGCTACGGGCCACCTTGTTGCCGACGGTGTCCATCATGTAGGCCGCTTTGAGCGTCAGCAGCCGGGCCATGTCGATTTCCATGCGCGAGTCGGCGATCTTGTCGACGTTGCCGCCCAAGCGTGCCAGTGGCCGACCAAAGGCAGTACGCTCCACCGAGCGCTTGCACATCAGCTCCAGCGCGCGCTCGGCCATGCCGATCGAGCGCATGCAGTGGTGGATACGGCCTGGGCCCAGTCGGCCCTGGGCAATTTCGAAGCCGCGGCCTTCGCCAAGGATCACGTTTTCGTACGGCACCCGCACATTCTCGAAAAGGACTTCGGCATGACCATGGGGCGCATCGTCATAACCGAACACCGGCAGCGGGCGGACGATCTTCACGCCCGGCGTGTCGGTAGGCACCAGCACCATGGAATGCTGCTGGTGGCGTGGCCCTTCAGGGTCAGACAGGCCCATGAAGATCATGACCTTGCAGCGCGGGTCGCAGGCGCCGGAAGTCCACCACTTGCGGCCGTTGATCACCCACTCGTCACCGTCACGTATGGCGGTCGCAGCCATGTTGGTGGCGTCCGAGGAGGCCACGTCCGGTTCGGTCATGGCAAACGCCGAGCGGATCTCGCCACGCAGCAGCGGCTCCAGCCACTGGCGTTTCTGCGCCTCGCTGCCATAGCGCACCAGCACTTCCATGTTGCCGGTGTCCGGCGCCGAGCAGTTGAACGGCTCCGGCCCGAGCAACGAGCGGCCCATGATTTCTGCCAGCGGTGCGTACTCCAGGTTGCTCAGGCCGGCGCCGTATTCCGACTCTGGCAAGAACAGGTTCCACAGCCCTTCGGCGCGGGCCTTGGCCTTGAGCTCCTCCATGATTGCAGTGGGCTGCCAGCGGTCACCCTCGGCGACCTGGCGCTCGAACACGGCCTCGGCGGGGTAGACATGAGCGTCCATGAACGCAGTGACACGCTCGCGCAGTGCCTGGACCTTGGGCGAATAGGCGAAATCCATCTGGGCTACCTTCACAGTTCGGAGTACGTGGGGCAGAGCCTAGAGCAGCATTGCTCCATCCACCTAGTCTATTTTCCGCGTGTATAAACATTCATAACCGATATATGATCGACCGATAATTCCAACAAAGAGCGGCGCCCATGAACCTCACCAAGGTCGACCTCAACCTGTTCATCGTGTTCGATGCGATCTACACCGAAGCCAACCTGACCCGCGCCGGGCAGATCGTCGGCATTACCCAGCCGGCAGTGTCCAATGCCCTGTCGCGCCTGCGCGAAACCTTCAATGACCCGCTGTTCGTGCGCACCGCGCAAGGCATGGTGCCCACACCCATGGCGCAGAACATCATCGGTCCGGTGCGCAACGCCCTGGCGCTGCTGCGGACCTCGGTGCAGGAAAGCCGCACGTTCAACCCGCAGCAGGCCAACAAGACCTTCCGCATCAGCATGACCGACCTGACCGAGGCGGTCATCTTGCCGCCGCTGTTCCAGCGCCTGCGCCGCCTGGCACCGGCGGTAATGATCGAGAGCTTCCTGTGCAAGCGCCGCGAGACCACCAAGGAACTCGCCGCCGGCCGCCTGGACTTTGCCATCGACGCGCCACTGAACACCGATCCGCAGGTGCGCCACATCAAACTGATGCAGGACCGCTATGTCTGCGCCCTGCGCCAGGGCCACCCGCTGGCCGACAGCAAGCTGACCCTCGACAGCTACCTGGGCATGACCCATATCCATATCTCCAGCCGGCGCAACGGCCTGGGTTACGTCGACCTGGCGCTGGGCAAGATGGGGGTTCAACGCAAGGTCGCTCTGCGTTCGCAACACTACCTCATGGCGTCGCAGGTGTTGCAGCAGACCGACATGGCGATGACGGTTCCCGAGCGCTTCGCCCGTCGCCATCAGTTGCGTTATCAGGCGCTGCCGGTGGAGGTGCCTGCACTGGAAACGCACCTGTACTGGCATGAAAGCACCGACCAGGACCCGGCCAACCGCTGGATGCGCGAGCAGATCACCGAATTGTGCGAGCGCGTGGTGGCCGAGGAAGAGAAGGCGCTGGAGCCCGCCTGAAAAAGCTGGCGCGGAGCCATTCATGGCTCCTCAGCAAAGAAAGTAGAAAATTCCCGTAAATTTATTCCGTAGAGATTTTTTTTCTACAAGAACCGAGAATCGAACAAGGGAAGGGAAAAATATCTCGCTGCTGGCGGGTACGCTTACGTCAATGATTAACGATTTCACGGCCACTGACACGGACCCGCCCCAATGCCTAGCGCCCCGCTCTACTTCGATTACGCCGCCACAACCCCGGTCGACGACCGGGTCATCGAAACCATGCTCGCCTGCCTGGGAAACCAGGCCAACTTCGGCAACCCGGCGTCCAGCGGCCACGCCTACGGCCAAGCTGCACGTCACACCGTGGAACAGGCCCGTCAGCAAGTAGCCGAGTGCGTCGGTGCGCAATCCGAGCAACTGGTGTGGACCTCGGGCGCAACCGAGTCCAACAACCTGGCGCTCAAGGGTATTGCCCAAGGCATCGGCCAGCCCGGACACCTGATCACCAGCCAGCTGGAACACAAGGCCGTGCTTGACACCGTGGCCGAACTGGAACGCCAGGGCTGGGCCGTTACGCGCCTGGCAGCGGATGCCGACGGCCTGATCCAGCCTACAAGCGTACAGGCAGCGTTGCGCGCTGACACCCGCCTGGTATCGCTGATGGCGGTCAACAACGAACTGGGTACGGTCACCGACTTTGCCGCGATCGGCGAGCAGGTGCGTGCCCACGGTGCCCTGCTGCACGTGGATGCCGCGCAGGCTGTGGGCAAACTGGCTATCGACCTGCATAAGATGGCCGTGGACCTGATGTCTTTTTCGGCGCACAAGGTCTACGGGCCCAAAGGTATCGGTGCGCTGTATGTAGGGCCACGCGCCCGCGCGCTGATGCGTGCCCAGATGCACGGCGGCGGCCATGAGCAAGGCTTGCGTTCCGGCACCCTGGCGACCCATCAGATCGCTGGCATGGGCAGCGCCTTTGCCTTGGCCGGCCAACCCGGCGACAGCGAGTACCAGCGCCTTGAGCAATTGGCAAGACGCCTGCGCACAGGCCTGCTGGCCATGCCCGGCGTTACCCTGAATGGCTGCGCCAAGCAACGTATTCCCCATACCTTGAACCTGTGCATCGACAGCAAAGGCTTCAACAGCACTGCGCTGGCCAGCGAACTGGCCTTGTCGACCACCTCGGCCTGCAATTCGGCGAGCAACGCTGCCTCGCATGTGCTGCTGGCACTGGGGCTGGATGAACGCCAGGCACGCAACAGTGTGCGCTTGAGCATCGGCCGTTTCAGCACCGAGGCTGACGTGGACAAGGCGCTCGAAGTGTTTGGCCGGGTGCAGGCGTCAGCATCGGCCGCACTGTGGTGACCATGCCCTAGAACAGGCGGCTGTCCGGCGTGAAATCCTCAACCAGGATTTTCGCGCTCTGCGCCTGCGGGTGCCGTGGGTTGAACAGGTAATTGGTGGTGCTGGGCATGATCGCGCTTGGCACCGGCAGCAGCAATGCCGAACAGTCATCCAGAAAGCGATTGCCCAACGTACGGGTCAACTCAGGCTGGGCGGACCAGCCGGGCTGCAAAGCGGGCAACTGCGCCTGGGAAACCGTGTCAGGCAGTTCGATGCGAAGCAAGCGCATGGTGGTAGGGAAATCCTCGGGGTCGATCTCCAGATGCACCAACACTTCCAGCATCGCCCCGGGAGGGCTGGTGGCGGCATACACCACCGGTCGACCCGCCTGGTGCCAGCGGCCACTCACACGCAAGCCCCCCGTACCGCTCAAGTCTGCATAGGCGCTGATTCGCCACAAAATCACAGGCCATAGCCCTCGGCAATCTGCAGCAGCATTTCTTCGACCTGAGTGGTGCCTTGCTGGGTGGTGAGCATCTGCATCGGCGTCAGCCCCGAGAAGCGTTCCTTGGGCTTGGACAGCCAGCGCTTGGCCTTGCCCGCTTCACCGAACACGGCCTCTGCCATGGCGGTGATGTGGGCCGAGCGGAACAGCCGGTCGCTCTCATCCACGGTCAGCGGTTGGTCACGCTCGATACGGGATTTGAGCGTGCGCAGCGGGATGATCTGGTCGCGCTCCACCGGCGTGAGCACACCGCGTTCGGTCAGTTTCACCAACCAGGTGGCGGCAAAACCATCGGTGATGCGGGTGTGAATTTCGAAGTCGCTGGCAAGCTCGGGAATGTCCAGCAGCGCCTGCAGGCGCGCCCGGTACTCGTGGTAACCGTTGTCGCGAAGCACTTCGGCAAGCATGGCACGCTCCTTTTCGGCATTTGCCGATAAGTATGCGGTATATGCCGGGTCATTGCCAGTTTGCCGGGGCGGGCAATCGAAGCCAGGGCTTTGCCAGATTGACCGCCAGCATTGCCAGGACCGCAAAGCGGCCCCGGAAACCTCACAGGAAGGTGAACACTTGCGATGCCGGCAACCGCGACTTGTTCAGCCCGGCATTGAAGTCCGCCTCGCTGCGGTAACCCAGGCTCAGGATCACCACACTGGTGAACCCACGCTCACGCAAGCCCAGTTCGGCATCGAGGACCTTGCTGTCGAAGCCCTCGATCGGCGTGGCATCCAGCCCATGCGCTGCCGCACCCAGCAAGGCAGTACCCAACGCCAGGTAGGTCTGCTTTTCCATCCAGTGCTGCACATCCTTCTGGTCGAAGCGGTGCAGGTTGACGTAGTGACGGCGGCTCTGGTTTTGCCCGGCGCGCGCTTGCTCATCACGGAAACGGCCATCGGCAGCCTCTTGATCGAGCACGGCGTTCAGGTGTTCTTCAGTCATTTCGGTACGGGTGCAGAACACGATCACATGCGAGGCATCGAGAAGCTTCTGCGTGTTGTAGGCATAACCCTCCGCCGTGCTCTTGGCCAGGCGGGCCTTGCCTTCGGCCGTGTCGGCGACGATGAAATGCCAGGGCTGGGAATTGACCGACGACGGGCTGTGGCGCAGTTGTTCGAGCAGGGCGTCGACAGTGGCTTGGGGAATGCGGCGTGAGGCATCGTAAGCTTTGGTAGTGTAACGGCGCTTGGCCAGCGATACGGTATCCATGCGACAACTCCGGAATGAACAGTGGATGTGCCGCGCATCTTATCTTTCCAGCAAAAAAGAAAAAGCGGCACAATGTAACAACACTTTCATCCCTGGAATGAAAATGCTGCGCATCACCGACCTCGAACTGTTTGCCCGCAGCAGCGTGCTGGGCAGCTTCACTGCCGCCGCCCATGAAGCAGGCCTGCTGCCGGGCCAGGTGGCTGCCGCGATCAAACGCCTGGAACGCGACCTGGATGTACGCCTGTTCGCCCGCACCACCCGCAGCCTGCGCCTGACCGCCGAGGGCGAGCGCTACCTGCCAACCGCGCTGAATGTGCTGGAAAGCCTGCGCCAGGGCCATGAAGATCTGCATGGCAACCCCAATAGCCTGCGCGGCACTCTGCAGGTGTCGGCCCCTTCCGACATGGGCCGCAACATGCTGCTGCCCTGGCTCAGCGCTTTCCGCCGCGACCACCCGGCATTGCAACTGCGCTTCTTTCTGTCCGACCAGATGGCCGACCTCAACCGCGACCCTGTGGATGTGGCCATCCGCTATGGCCTCAATCAGGATGCCAACTACATCGCCCTGCCGCTGGCCGAATGGAACCGCCGAGTGCTGGTGGCCTCGCCCGACTACCTGGCCCGCCACGGCCGCCCGCTCACCCCCGACGCGCTGCAGCAGCATGCCTGCCTGCTGTACATGCAGCACAGCCGGGTGTACGACAAGTGGCAGTTGGGTAATCGCACGGTGCAGGTGCGTGGGCCGCTGGTCAGTGACGATGCCGACGTCATCCGCCGCCTGGCCATCCAGGGGGAAGGTATCGTCTACAAGTCGTGGCTGGATGTCAGCGCCAATATTGCGGCCGGGGAACTGGAAATCGTCCTGCCCGAATTGCTCGGCGAGTCTACCCCGCTCACGTTGGTTTGCCCTCATCGCAAGCAA
The DNA here is from genome assembly GCF_017875935.1 of Pseudomonas sp. BP6. NCBI lineage: Bacteria > Pseudomonadati > Pseudomonadota > Gammaproteobacteria > Pseudomonadales > Pseudomonadaceae > Pseudomonas > Pseudomonas sp. BP6. The sequence goes on along the minus strand of NZ_JAGINI010000001.1, from coordinate 1,632,941 downwards.
CTCACGCCTGCCGTGACGCAATTGCACCTGTGGCTGCGCGAACGCTTCGAGGCCCTGCGCGCCCGGGCACTGACCAACGGCTGCACAATCGTTCCAGACTGAGCCGGGGGCGTTGCGCTAAGGTAGCGATTTACCCCACGGTACACGTCCATGAGCAACTGGATCGACTTCAAACAAGACGCCGACACCGGCATCGAGTCGGTCCGGGCGCATTTTGTCGGGCATGCCTATGACCCCCACTGGCACGACAGCTTCCTGGTCGGTGTGACCGAGCAGGGCGTGCAGCAGTTCAACTGCCGTCGCGTGCGCCACCGCAGCACGCCGGGGCAGGTGTTTTTACTTGAGCCTGGCGACATCCACGATGGCCTGGCGCCCACCGAAGAAGGCTTCACCTATTCGACGCTGTACCTGGAGCCCGCCTGGCTCGACCAACAGCTGCGCGCGCTGTACGAGCACGCGCCAGGCGACAGCCTGCCCAGCTTTGCCGACACCCTGTGCCATGACGAACGTCTGGCGCGGGCCACCGCCCAGGCCTTCCAGGCCGTGCATGGCCAGGACTTGCGCATCGTCAGGCAAACGGCCATGGACGATCTGCTGGCCTGCCTGACCCGCCACTTGCACTGGCGCCGCCGCATCAACCCCGACCCGCGCCTGCCGCTGACCGCACAGCGTGCCCGGGACTTCCTGCACGCCAACCTGGAGCGCGACATCGGCCTGGAAGACCTGGCCCAGGCCTGCGGCATCGACCGCTTTCGCCTGACCCGTGCGTTCAAGGCAGCGTTCGGCATTGCACCCCATGCCTACCTGATCCAGCTGCGCCTGGCCCGCGCGCGGCGCCTGCTTGCCCAAGGTCAGACACCTGCTGAAGTGGCCGTGGCGTTGGGCTTTGCCGACCAGAGCCATCTGGGGCGCTGGTTCCGCCGCGCCTACCAGTTGACCCCGGCTGACTACCGCAGGCGCTGCTCAAACCTTCCAGACTGAGTGCCGGCAGGCAGCGAGCATGGTGCTCCGCGTTTACGGAGCCCTGAACCATGTCGCAGTCGTTGTTGCCCTTCATTCTGTTCGCCCTGGTGTCCAGCATCAGCCCGGGGCCGACCAACCTGTTGATCCTGGCCCATGGCGCCCGCCGGGGCCTGCGCGCAAGCCTGGCGCCGATCGTGGCGGCGTGTGGCGCGGCAGCAGCCATTGTGCTGCTCGTCGGGCTGGGGCTGGGCGAACTGCTGCTGCGTCACCCCTTGGCGCAACAGCTGATGAGCTGGGCCGGGGTGTTGTGGCTGAGCAGCCTGGCGTGGAAGATGCTGCGCAGTGCCGCCACCCCGCTCCACACGACCACGGCGCCAGGCTTCAGTGCGCTCAGCGCGGCCTCGTTGCAGGTGGTGAATCCCAAGGTGTGGTTGATGGCCGTGGCGGTGGTCGGGGTATTTGCCGCGCCGTCACTGCCAGTGTGGCAGTTGGCGCTGGTGTTTTGGCTGATCGCTCTACCGAGCATGACCGCATGGGCGGTGTTGGGGGTGGGGAGCGCCCGGTGGCTGCAGGCACCGGGGCGGTTGCGGGTGTTCAATCAGGTGTTGGCGGGGGTTTTGTTGATATCGGCATGGGCTGCAGTATTGGCCTGAGTCTCTGCTTGACCGGCAAGGGGCGCCTCGGCTCAACGTGTCAACGCCTCGCGAAAACGCCGGGTACTGGCAACGGCCAGTACCAGCCCGACCACTGCCACGCTGCCGCCCACCAGGCCGATATCAGCCACGTTCATCTGGCTGCTGACGATACTGCCCAGCAGCGCACCACCGCCAATGCCGATGTTGTAGATACCCGAGAACAGCGCCATGGCCACATCGGTGGCGTCGGACGCCAGCTTCAGGGTCCTGGACTGCAGCGCCAGGCTGAAGCTGAGAATCGCCACGCCCCAGAACATGCTCAGCACTGCGAACGCATAGAAATTGCCCGACAGCGGCAACATCAGCAACAGGCACGCGGCGAGTACTCCGATCGAACCCACCAGGAAGCCATGCGGGAAGCGATCGCTGTAGCGGCTGAACAACAACGAACCAAAAACCCCGGCACCGCCGAACAACAGCAGCAACAGCGTGGTACGGTCGCCGCCGATCTGCGCTACGTGCAGGGCGAACGGTTCGATGTAGCTGTAGGCCGTGAACTGCGCGGTAATGACCAGTGTCACCAGCAAGTAGGTAATGACCAGTGCCGGGCGCTTGAACAGGACCGGCAGGCTGCGCAACGAACCGGAGTTCTGGCTGGGCAGCAGCGGCAGCGATTTCATCAGGCACAGCATGGTGGCTAGCGCTACCCCGGCAATGCTCAGGAACGTGATGCGCCAGCCCAGTGCCTCGCCCACCACACGACCCAGCGGGATGCCCAGGACCATGGCCAGGGTAGTACCGGTGGCCAGCAGGCCCAGCGCCTTGGCCTGCTGGCCCGGCGGCGCCACACGCACCGCCAGCGAGGCAGTGATGGACCAGAACACCGCATGCGCCAGGGCAATGCCGATACGGCTGACCAGCAGCATGGCGAAGCTCTGCGAAAGCCACGACAGCAAGTGGCTGACAATGAACACCAGGAACACGAACAGCAGCAGACGCCGCCGTTCGATGTTGCGGGTCAGCAACATCATGGGCAACGAGGCCAGCGCCACGATCCAGGCATAGATAGTCAGCATCAGGCCGACCTGGGCAGTGCTCATGTCGAAGCTGCGGCCAATGTCACTGAGCAGCGCCACCGGGACGAACTCGGTGGTGTTGAAAATGAAGGCCGCCAAGGCCAGGGCGATGACGCTCAGCCAGCTGCCGCTGCCTGTTGTGGGCGGCAGGTGCGTGGGTATGGGTTCGTTCATGGGTGGAAACTGCTTCTCCGCAGGCAACGCAACAAACCGCACGCCAGCGACCCGCTTGCCGGGGTGCCAACGTACGTTTTGTTATGGATAGGAATGCCCGGCATGGTACGCGTCAAGCGGGGGCCTCACAACCGCAGCACAGGCAGAAGGAGTACCATGCGCACTTTGTATGAAACGCGTGTGCAACAAGGAGCCCGATCCGCTCATGGACAAGCAGCCCCCCCAGCAGCAGTGGCAGCAGGCAGTTACCGCCTATGCCCAGGCCGTCAACGACTATGTCGCGCAGGGCCGTGCGCACGGCTGGGACAACCTCGAAGAGCCGCAGGCACCCACCACCAAACACCTGCTTGACGCGTGGCTGGCAGCCCTGCAGGCAGCCAACCGCCCTGACATCGACGAACAGCAGCGCCAGGCATTCCGCGACGCCTGGCCACCGGCGCACCACCCCCTGATACCGTTGCTCGAAGACCACGGCCAAGGCATCAGCAATGTCCTGCTGTTGGAAGATGGCAGCCTGCTGGCGCGCATCGGCATGCCATACGACAAGGGCCAGGTGGTGCGTATCGACCACCATGGGGTAACCCCGGTCATCGGCATCGAACACTTTGGCCGCTGCCCGGCGCGGCGCTATTTCGCCCTGGCCAATGCCGAGGGCGTGCGGGTGACCGATGGCTGGGGCGGCCCGCAAGTGCAACGCCTGGCCTGGCCCACCGGGCTGGAGGGGTTGCCGCCAGGTTACCCGTTCGAGCCGTTCGACCTGCCGCCCACACCGACCGCGCTGATCCCCTTCCCCGATGGCCAGCGCGTGCTGCTGGTGAGCGCCGAAGGTATCTTCGTGCTGGCCACTCAAGGTGCGACTCGCCTGCTGCCACAGCAGGCACGCGTGCTCGAAGAGCTGGCCGAGGGCACCGACCCGGACGACATCAGCCTGGGGCTGAGCATGGAGCATGGTGCAGTGTCGGCGGATGGCCGGCTGATCGTCGTGGGTGAGCAAGGCAGCCGGCACCTTGTTCTGAACGAACAGCTCAAGCCGCTGGCGCACATCGGCCCGGGCAGCGAATACCCGCACTTTGCCTTGTTCAACCGCGCCGGTGACCAGTTGATCGTCAATGCCTGCCATTTCTACAGCGGTGCCACGCTGGCCGTGAGGGTGGCAGACCTGCACGGGCTGGATACCGATTACTACAGCCAGGACCCGCGTACCCCGCTGGTGCAGGAGGGCGCAAGGGTGTATGCAGGGGTTGCGCGCGATGGCGAGTACATTGTGGGTGATGCCTATGGCTACCTGCGGGCGTTTGGCGAAAAGGGTACGGAGCACTGGCAGCACTACCTGGGATCGACCATCAGTGCGATGGATATCAGCGCCGACGGGCAAACGCTGGTGGCGGCGAGCCATGCGGGGGTTATTTCGGTGATTGCGCTGGATAGCGGGCGGCCCGAGTGGCAGATCGGTACCGGCGCGCACGGCGAGGTGCGGCGATGGTTGTTCTGGAAGGGCTGGGACAAGCCGATGGCCTGGTAAAACGGCTGCATCGTTGCTGCCTGTGCCTCCCCCACCGCAAGCAAGCCCTACATCACCCCTGTGCAGGAGCGGGCTTGCCCGCGAAGATGCCCGTACAGGCAACCGATCAATCAGCCTTGTAACGTGGCCATGTCGATCACGAACCGGTACTTCACATCACCGGCAATCATCCGCTCATAGGCCTGGTTGATGTTGCGGATATCCAGCATCTCGATATCGCAACGGATGTCGTGCTCGGCGCAGAAGTTCAGCACTTCCTGAGTCTCGGCAATCCCCCCGATCAACGACCCCGCCAGCACCCGGCGCTTCATCACCAGGTTGGCCGCATGCAATGCCGGGTCGATCGGTTCGATCAGGCCGACCAGGATGTGCACACCGTCGAACTTCAGCGTTTCCAGGTACGGGTTGAGGTCGTGCTGCACCGGAATGGTGTCGAGCAGGAAATCGAAACGGCCGGCAGCGGCGCGCATCTGCTCGGCATCGGTGGAGACGATCACATGGTCGGCCCCCTGGCGGCGCGCTTCCTCGGCCTTGGCCTGAGAGCGCGTGAACAGGGTCACCTCCGCCCCCAGGGCCTTGGCCAGTTTGATGCCCATGTGGCCCAGGCCGCCCATGCCGAGGATGCCGATCTTGTGGCCGGGGCCAACGCCGTGGTGCTTGAGCGGCGAATAGGTGGTGATGCCGGCACACAGAATAGGTGCAGCGCTGGGCAGGTCCATGCCGGCCGGTATGCGCACCACGAAGTGCTCGCTGACCACGATGCTGCTGGAGTACCCCCCCATGGTGTTGCTGCCGTCGACCCGGTCCGGGGTGGCGTAGGTCATGGTCGGGCCTTCCAGGCAGTATTGCTCCAGGTCCTTGGCGCAGGCTTCACAGGTACGGCACGAGTCGACCATGCAGCCAACGCCCACAAGGTCACCGACGTTGTACGCGGTGACCTTGTCGCCCACCGCGGTGACCCGGCCGATGATCTCGTGGCCCGGCATCAGCGGGTACACGGCAATGCCCCATTCGTTGCGCGCCTGGTGGATGTCGGAGTGGCACACGCCGCAGTACAGGATGTCGATGGCGACGTCATCCGAGCGCGGGCTGCGGCGTTGGAACGTCATGGGGGCCAGGGGGCTGGTGGGGGTTTGAGCGGCATAACCGATGGCGGTATACATGCAGGGCCTCGCAGTGAAGTGAAACGATTCAGGCGACGCATTTTGCGCGTCGTTCGCCGCCTCGCCCACGGCTGATTCTCCGGCATGCATGCCTGATTCTACGAAGATGCCAAGCCATGGCTGGCGCCACGCCCTCAATCTGCGATGATCAAGCTGTCTGATTCTCTGCCCCTGGTCCACCATGCAACTGACCCGTCACGTCGATGCCAATGCGCCGCTCTGCTCACTGATCCGCAGCCTCACCACGCGCCCGGGCTTCGTGCCCACGCACCTGCCCCAGGTGCAGGTGCTGAGCTGGGACCACTATGTGGCCAGCAGCCCGCAGATCTACGAACCAAGCCTGATGATCCTGGCCCAAGGCAGCAAGCTGGCACGCCTGGGGCCGCGTACCCTGGAGTACGGTGCAGGGCATTACCTGGTGCAGGCGTTGTCGGTGCCGTTCATGTGTGAAACCTTTGCCACCCGCGAGGCGCCGCTGTTGGGCGTGGCGGTGGGCATCGACCGTGGCGTGCTGGGCGAGTTGGTGCAGAGCATGGGCCTGGCACCGGACGCTGAAGTGCAGGCGCAAACCCCGCAATCGATGACGTCGGCGGCACTGGATGAGCCCATGCGCGAAAGCGTGGAGCGCCTGCTGCGCTGCCTGCACGACCCGCTGGACGCCAAGGTGCTGGGCCCGGCGCGGGTACGCGAAGTGCTGTACACCGCCCTGCGCGGCCCCCAGACCGGTGTGCTGCGGGCACTGGTGGAGCAACAGGGGCACTTCGCCCGCATCGGCGCCGCCCTCGCCCATCTGCGCGAGCACTACAGCGAGCCACTGAGCGTGGAGGCACTGGCTACGCGTGCCAACATGAGCGTTTCCACCTTCCACGAACATTTCAAGCGCTGCACCGATATGGCGCCGATGCAGTACCTGAAGCGTTTGCGGCTACTCAAGGCGCAGCAGATGCTGATTGGCGAAGGCCTGGGCGTAGCACAGGCTGCGCACCGGGTGGGCTATCAGAGCACCTCGCAGTTCAGCCGCGAGTACAAGCGTCAGTTCGAACGTAGCCCGGGGGATGAACTGCCTTACCAGAGCCTGCCGGTGTAATCGCCTGACCTGAACGGCCCCTGCAGGTCAGTCCGCCAGCGGCCACTGCGCCAATGGCCAGTAAGCCCCCTTGTGCGACTCGTAGAGCGTGAAGTGTCGCGTGGTGAGGTAAAACGCCGGCGCGCTGCTGGCCTCGGGCGGCTGCCCGCGGTAACCCCTGGACAGCGTCAGGTGCGGTCGATACTCCCGCTTGGCCGCTTCCACCCCCAACGGCAGCAACGCCTGCTGCAAACCGTACACCAGTTGCAACAGGGCCGGTGGTACCTGCTGCGCCTCCAGCACCAGGGCGCTGGCCCGTTGCCACACCTGCAAACGGTCGAGCAACAGCCGCGGCGCCGAGGCTGGCAGCGCCAGTTGGTCGACCGCCGCGCAAATCGCAGGCACCTGCGCGGCGTCCACATCACCGAGGAACAGCAGCGTGACATGGAAGTTGGCTGCCGGCACCGGTTTGCCGCTGCGCAGGTTCAGCCCTCGCCGCCACTGGGCCAGGTCACGGCGCTGGGCGTCGCTGACCGGCAAGGCGAAGAACAGCCGCTTGAACGGGCTACCACTGGGGCGTATATCCTGAACCATACTAACTCCCTGACATGAAACGTTTGCGCAAGACTGTAGGGTATTACACCAATGTCGCCCCACAGTTTCGTAACAATCAGTACAAACTACCCCCATGATTGTTTATGCTGGCGGGCTCATGCCCTGGCGCATGGCCATTCTTCGACCAGTAAACGTCCATGAAAATTGCTCTCGTACTTATCTTCGTCCTCTCGATCGCCTATGTTCACCTGCGCGGTCGGGTTCGCCACAAGCTGACTCGCCAACTGGGCGACCACTCCAGCTTCCTGGCCCCGATCAACAGTTTCCTGTACCTGTTCTCCAAACACCCGGCCAAGCCTTACCTGCCGGTCGAGGCCTTTCCAGAACTGAAACCGCTGCAGGACCACTGGCAGGAGATCCGCGAGGAAGGCCGCCAGTTGCTGCACGTAGGCGAAATCAAGAAGTCCGAGAATTACGATGACGTCGGTTTCAACTCGTTCTTCAAGACTGGCTGGAAGCGCTTTTACCTGAAGTGGTATGGCGAAAGCCACCCGTCCGCGATGGCCCTTTGCCCACGCACGACCGAGCTGCTGCAAGGCATCGGCACGGTCAAGGCCGCCATGTTCGCCACCCTGCCACCGGGTGCCAAGCTGGTGCGCCACCGTGACCCGTATGCCGGCTCGTACCGCTACCACCTGGGCCTGGACACCCCGAATGACGATGGCTGCTACATCGATGTGGACGGCGAGAAGTACGCGTGGCGCGATGGTGAGGCGGTGATCTTCGACGAAACCTACATCCACTATGCGGCCAACACCACCGAGCACAACCGCATCATCCTGTTCTGCGACGTCGAACGCCCGCTCAAATACCGCTGGGCAACCGCGTTCAACCGCTGGTTCAGCCGCAACGTGATGGCCGCTGCCGCTGCGCCCAACGATGCCAGCGACAAAACCGGCGGTATCAACCGCCTGTTCACCCGCATCTACAAGATCCGCGAGCGTGGCAAGGCGCTGAAAAAGCGCAACCGCATGCGCTACTACCTGGAAAAATGGGCAGTGGTCGCGGCGTTGGTGCTGGTGTTCATCTACATCTGAAGGCTCAACGCAGGCCACTGTACGACTGGCCTGCGTTTACCCACCAAAGTACCGCCTCGCACGTGCCACGCTTCGACTAGCCTGAAAGCTCCACTCGCAACCACCCCAAGGTGAAGACGATGAGCATGATGGACTGGGACGCCTACCGTAAGCAGTTGATGGCCGGCATCGGCGATCTCAAGCAACTCTCACCCGACACCGTAGCCGGCTACATGACCGCCAGCGGTGCAGGCGCCAAGACCAACCACCTGGATGCCAAGACCCGCGAGCTGATCTCCTTGGCTGTGGCTGTGACCACCCGCTGCGACGGCTGTATCGCCGTGCATTCGCAGCAGGCCGTCAAAGCGGGTGCCAGCCGCGAGGAAATTGCCGAGGCCCTCGGCGTGGCCGTGGCCATGAACGCCGGTGCCGCGCTGGTGTACTCGGCCCGTGCAATGGATGCGGTGGGCAAGGCCAACGGTTGAGCACAAACGGCGTCGTCGCCCTTGCGCGACGACGCCGCGCCACCCAGACTGAGCGGCTCACCCCGCGCAGGAACCCGCATGATCCACATTCGCCCCATGACGCCGGACGATTTCGATCGTTTCTGGCCCACCTTCCAGGCCATTGTCCAAGCCCGTGAAACCTACGCTTTCGACCCGGCCCTGAGCTTCGAACAGGCCCGCCAGCTGTGGCTGGAGCTGCCCTTGCACACGCTGCTGGCTGAAGAAGATGGCGAGCTACTGGGTTCGTATTACCTCAAGCCCAATGCTGCCGGGCCTGGTGCGCATGTGGGCAATTGCGGCTACATGGTCTGCGAACAGGCGCGCGGCCGGGGCGTGGCGCGCTTGATGTGCGAGCACTCGCAAAAGCTGGCGCGCCAGGAAGGCTTTCTGGCTTTGCAGTTCAACTCGGTGGTAGCCAGCAACGCAGTGGCCGTGGCGCTATGGCACAAACTGGGCTTTGAAACAGTCGGCCGTTTGCCCAAGGCCTATCGTCATGCCCGCCTGGGGTTGGTGGACTGCCTGGTGATGTACAAGTGGCTGGCGGATGAGCCGGTGGTGGAAAAGCCCCCCCTGCTGATCGGGCGCAAGAACATCGAGGCACGGGTATCGCGCCGCCGCGGACGCTAGCGATTTCAGGCAAGCCTGCCTTCACACCAAGCTCGTCAAGCTGGGGCCTGGTGTTCAAGCCACATTTGGTCTCGGCGCCGCAAAAACGCACAACTTGTTGTTTTTTCTCAGCATTCACAGCACACCAACATTTGACGCCCCAGCATTTCAGTGGTCAGATGCGCGCCAGTTTCAGGTGCCCTGCGCCGCCGCGCGCAGGGTGAAACGGGAAACCGGTGCGTCGTGTTGCCCACGACAAGTCCGGTGCTGCCCCCGCAACGGTAAGCGAGCGAATCCTTCGAGATACCACTGTGCTCAAGCATGGGAAGGTGAAGGTTTCATGCCCCTCGCAAGCCCGGAGACCGGCCTGGAGCTTCATTTGGCAACCCGCGGTGGGCGGGCGCAGGCCGGAATCCGTGCGCGCGCCTGCCTGCATGGTTCGCCTTTGCGTGTTTTCCACCGGGATCCATTCATTCCTGCAGCAGTGGAACGACATGTCCCGTATGTTCAAGCTTCACCCTCTGGCGGCCTGCCTGGCCGTCACCCTGCCGGCGCTGGCTGATGACCGCGTCCCGCAGCCTCTGGCCCTGCCTTCCACGGCCATCACCGACACCCTCGACAGCCGCACCATCGACCTGGCCACGCCGACCCAGGCCGGCTCGCGCCTTGGCCTCAGTGCCCTGGAGACGCCGGCCAGCACCAGCAGTATCAGCGAACGGCAGATTCAGCAGCGCAACAACATCACAGTGCAGGATGCAGTGACCCGCTCGCCGGGCATTACCTTCGTCGGCTCCCCGGGGGACGGCGGTACTGGCCTGTCTGCCCGCGGCTTTGCCGGCCACAGCTCGGTGATGACCCTGTTCGACGGCGCGCGCCTGTACACCGGTGCCGGCACCCAGACCTTCCCGGTCGACCCGTGGATGGTCGAACGCATCGAGGTGATTCGCGGCCCGGCCTCGGTACTGCATGGCGAAGGCGCCACCGGCGCGGTGATCAACGTGATCCCGAAAAAACCTTTTGCCGGCGAGGTGCGCAACCACCTGCGCCTGGGTTACGGCTCGTGGGACCGCGAGCAACTCGGCCTGGACAGCGGCGGCAGCCTCAGCGAGCGCCTGAGCTACCGCCTGACGCTGAACCAGCAGGCCGGCAATGGCTGGGTCGACCGCACCGCTTCACGTAGCCTGGCCATGAGCGCCGCGCTGCGTTTCGATGCCAGTGATGACCTCAGCTTCACGCTGGCCCATGACCGCGGCGATGCACAACCTGCCAACTACTATGGCACCCCGCTGATCGACGGCCACTACCGCAGCAGCCTGCGCAAAAAGAACTACAACGTACAGAACGACGTGCAGCAGTACGTTGATGAATGGACCCGGCTGACAACCGACTGGGAGCTGAACGACCAGATCAGCGCCAGCAACCAGCTGTACTACATCAAAAGCCGCCGCCACTGGCGCAACGCCGAGGACTACAGCTGGGACGCAGAGCGTCAGCAACTGCTGCGCGGCAGCTACCTGGAGATCAAGCACAACCAGGAGCAGTTCGGCGACCGCCAGACCTTCACCTTCGACCACACCCTGTTCGGCCTGGCCAGCAAGACCGTGCTCGGTGCCGAGTACAACAAGGTGCGCTTCAACGTCGACAGCAATTCACCCTACAACGATGTCGGCGGCGACTACGTCGACCCGTGGCAGCCACAGCCAGGCGGGTTCCATAGTGCCTCGCCGTTGCGGCCGCAAACGCTCTCGACCACCCATACCTTTGCCCTGTTTGCCGAAAACCGCCTGCAATTGAGCGATCGCCTGTCGCTGGTTACCGGCCTGCGTCGCGACCAGAACCACATCGACCGCAACAACTTGACCAACGACAGCCGCAGCGATCGTAGCCTGCAAGGTGGCAACTGGCGCGTGGGGCTGGTGTATGCACTCAACGACGACCTGTCGTTGTACGGCCAGTACTCAACCAGCGAGGAAGGGGTCAACAACCTCATCAGCCTCAGCCCCGCACAGATGCACTATGACCTGACCGAGGCGAAGCAGACCGAGGCCGGCATCAAGCAGCGCTTTTGGGAGGGGCGTGGCGAATGGACGCTTGCCGCCTACCACATCGTCAAGAAAAAACTGCTGGTCGACGACCCGATCACGCACGAGAAGCAACAAGCCGGGCAGCAGACCTCCGATGGCCTGGAAGCGACGCTGGAGCTGGCCCTGGCCCATCAGTGGCAGGTGTCGGCCAATGCATCGCTGGTACGCGCCAAGTACGACGACTTCGACGAAATGGTCGGCGGCCTGCCACAGGACCGCGCAGGCAACCGGCCAGCCAACGTGCCACGGCGTACCGCCAACCTTTGGTTGAGCAAAGGCTTCGGCCAGCAGGTAGAGGCCGGCTTGGGGGCGCGCTATGTGGATGAGCGTTATGCCAATACCGCCAATACCCAAAGCGCCCCCGGCTACACCGTGGTCGATGCCAACATCGCCTGGCAGGTGTTGCCGGATGTGAAGTTGGGGTTGCAGTTGAACAACCTGTTCGATCGCGAGTATGTGCAGTCGGCGTTCAGCGGGCAGCAGTGGTTGATGGGGATGCCGCGGTCGTACTTCGCGACGGTGGATTACAGCTTCTGACCTGAATACCTCTTCACGGCACGGATAGCACAAAAACCGCTACCAACCCGTCACCGGCTAGTTATAAGATAACGTTTTATATGACATTCATTACTATTAGCGTTCACCCATGACAAGCGCCATCGCCACGCCCACTCTGATCACCCAGCGGCTGCAGAGCATCGACGCCCTGCGTGGCCTGGTGATCCTGTTCATGCTCCTGGACCATGTCCGCGAGACTTTCCTCCTGCACCGCCAGGTCAGCGACCCCATGGCCATCGACACCACGGAACCGGTGCTGTTCTTCAGCCGCACCCTCGCCCACCTGTGTGCGCCTGTGTTCGTCCTGCTGACCGGCCTATCGGCCTGGCTGTATGGCGAGAAGCATCAGGGCCGTGGCGACGTCTCGGCTTTCCTGTTCAAACGCGGGCTGTTCCTGGTGTTGCTGGAGTTCACCCTGGTCAACTTCGCCTGGACCTTCCAGTTGCCCCCCAGCGTGATCTACCTGCAAGTGATCTGGGCCATTGGCGTCAGCATGATCGCCCTGTCGCTGCTGGTGTGGCTGCCACGCGCCGCGCTGCTCGCCCTGGGCGCCATCATCGTCGCCGGCCACAACCTGCTCGACGGCGTGCACTTCGGCGTAGAGTCAGCCCTGCATGTGCCGTGGGCAATCCTGCATGATCGTGGCTGGCTGGCGTTTTCCGAGAACCTGCACCTGCGCACGTCGTACCCGGTGCTGCCGTGGATCGGCGTCATCGCCCTGGGCTACGGCCTGGGGCCCTGGTTCGGTCGCGGCAGCGATGCCGGACAACGCCAGCAACACCTGCTGGTGGCCGGTTTGCTCGCGCTGCTTGGCTTTATCCTGCTGCGCATGTTCAACGGTTACGGTGAGGCACCGTGGAGCGGTTACCCAACCTTCACGCAAACCCTGATGAGCTTCTTCAACATCACCAAATACCCACCGTCGCTTCTGTTCCTGACCCTGACCCTGGGCTGCGGCCTGTTGTTGTTGCGCACGTTCGAACGGGCCGGCCAGGCGCGCTGGATCACTGCACTGGCAGTGTTCGGTGCGGCACCGATGTTCTTCTATCTGCTGCACCTGTATGTGCTGAAGCTGCTGTACCTGGCCTGTGTGGCGCTGTTCGGGCTCAACCATGGCGACTACTTCGGTTTCGACGGTATTGCAGCGGTGTGGCTGGGCGCGGTGCTGCTGGCGGTTTCGCTGTACCTGCCAGTGCGCGGGTTCGCCCGCCTGAAGCAGCGTCGCCGCGACATCCGTTGGCTGAAGTACTTCTGAAAAGCGTTTTCACCTGGCGGCGCGATGGTCTACCATGCGGGCCGCCGGTTTCCACCATGGAACTAACAGGGAATCCCAGGCCTGCCAATACAGGCCAATCGGAACTGCCCCCGCAACTGTAGGTGCCGAGCCTGCTCCATCGATGCCACTGGGCCTACCGCCCGGGAAGGCGGGAGCCGGGCCGTGACGCACCAGTCAGGAGACCTGCCGGCCTTCATTCACCAACCGGCGGGGTGTCCGGGATTGGCCATCCGTGTTGCCCCAGCCACCCGCTGGGGGCTTGGCGATGCCTGTCCGTGCGTTCCTCACCAGAACTGTCCGATAGGAGATCGCCCAGCATGCTGCCCCGTTTCGCCACCCTGCTCGCGGGCCTAGGCCTCACCGGCCTGGCCCAGGCCGCTGCTACCCACTACCCGCTGACGGTCGACAACTGCGGCAAGCCGCAGACTTTTGCCCAGGCACCGCAGCGCGCCGTCACCATCGGCCAGGCCGGAACCGAGCTGCTCTATGCCTTGGGGCTGGGTGACAAGCTGGCGGGCACGTCGCTGTGGTTCAACAACGTATTGCCGGAATACCAGGCGGTGAACGCCAAGGTGCCGCGCCTGGCCGACAACGACCCCAGCTTCGAGGCGGTGGTCGGCAAGCGCCCGCAGCTGGTCGCGGTGCAGTTCGAATGGATGGTCGGTGCCCAGGGCGTGGTCGCCACCCGCGAGCAGTTCGATGAACTGAAGATCCCCACCTACGTGCTGCCATCGGACTGCGAGGGCAAGGACAACCTGGTCGGTGCAGACGGCACCCGCCTGCAAGCGTTCCAGGTAGACAGCATCTACAAGAGCGTCAGCCAACTGGCCGAGATCTTCGACGTTCAGGACCGCGGCGCAGCACTGAACGCCGAGTTGCAAGGGCGCCTCGACAGCGCCAGGGCACAACTGGCCGGCAAGGACCTGTCGGCAACTTCGGCGCTGTTCTGGTTCTCCAGCGCCGACCTGGACATCGACCCCTATGTGGCCGGCCGCCAGGGTGTCGCCGACTTCATGTTGCGCACCCTCGGTGTGCGCAACGTGGTCGAGTCCAGCGAAGAATGGCCAAGCGTTGGCTGGGAAACCCTGGCCAAGGCCAATCCGACCTGGCTGATCATCGCACGCATGGACCGCCGCCGTTTCCCCGCCGACGACTACCAGAAAAAGCTCGAATTCCTGCGCAGTGATCCAGTAACCCGCAACATGGACGCGGTAAAGCACGACCGCATCATTATCCTCGACGCCGACGCCATGCAGGCCGGCATCCGCCTGTTCCGGGGCGTGCAGACGCTCTCCACGGCCTTCGCCAGCGGTAAAGCAGCCCCGTGATGATCCGCCTGTTACCCTGCATCGCGGTTGCCTTGGGCGCCCTGTTGGCCGCCCTGCTGGCCGGCACCGCCATCGGCGAAACCAACCTGTCGCCCAGCGTGGTCGGCCAGGTGCTGGCCAACCACCTGTGGCAAGCTGCCTACCCGGTGGACCCGATCGACGCCGGCATCGTCTGGAACTACCGCCTGACCCGCACCCTGGTCGCAGCCGCTTGTGGCGCCGGGCTGGCCACCTGCGGTGTCATCCTGCAGGCGATGTTGCGCAACCCACTGGCCGAGCCCTACTTGCTGGGGCTGTCTGCCGGTGCCTCGACCGGCGCGGTACTCGTCGGCCTGCTGGGCCTGGGTAGCCTGGCATTAAGCATGTCCGCAGGGGCTTTCATCGGTGCCGTGGCCGCATTCGCCTTGGTACTGGTGCTGGCCCGCGCGGCCGGCCCCAGCAGCAACAATGCCCAAGTGATCCTTGCCGGTATCGCCGGCTCGCAACTGTTCAATGCACTGACCGCCTTCCTGATCACCAAGTCGGCCACCGCCGAGCAGGCGCGCGGTATCCTGTTCTGGCTGCTGGGCAACCTGAGCGGCGTGCGCTGGCCTTCGGTGTGGCTGGCTGTGCCGGTGGCGATTTTCGGCTTGCTGGTGTGCCTGTGGCATCGCCGTGCGCTGGATGCCTTCACCTTCGGCGCCGATTCGGCCGCCTCGCTGGGCATCCCGGTGCGGCGCACCCAGTTGCTGCTGATCAGTTGTGCAGCGCTGGTGACGGCTGTGATGGTGTCCATTGTCGGCGCCATCGGTTTTGTCGGGCTGGTTATACCCCATGCCCTGCGCCTTCTGCTCGGCCCCGGGCACAGCCGTCTGTTGCCCGCCAGCGCACTGGGCGGTGCACTGTTCCTGATTGCGGCAGATATTCTTTCGCGCACACTGATCACCGGCCAGGTGATCCCGGTGGGCGTGGTTACGGCGCTGATCGGTGCCCCGGTATTCGCGCTGATTCTGGTCAGCCGTCGGGGGCGACCATGACAGCCATGACAACTGTTCGCATCCCCCCGCTGGCCTGCCATGGGCTGGGGCTGCAACTGGCCGGCAATACCGTGCTCAGCGATATCGACCTCAGCGTTGTCGCCGGTGAAACCCTGGGCATCGTCGGCCCTAACGGCTCGGGCAAATCCTCGCTACTGAAGTTGCTGGCAGGGCTGCGCAAACCGGCCTGCGGCAGCGTGCAGCTCATGGGTGAGCCACTGGCACAGATGCCCCGCCGCCGTGTTGCCCAAGCGCTGGCGCTGGTCGAGCAACAGGCCGACACCCTCGATGCGATCAGTGTGTTCGACGCGGTTGCCTTGGGCCGCACGCCGTGGCTCTCGGCCCTGGCACCGTTCTCCCGGCAAGACTGCGCCATCGTCGAGCAAGCCCTGGCCGACCTCGACGCCCTGCACCTGCGCACGCGCCTGTGGGGGTCGCTGTCCGGTGGCGAGCGCCAGCGTGTACACATCGCCCGCGCGCTGGCCCAACGGCCGCAGGTGCTGCTGCTGGACGAGCCGACCAACCACCTGGACATCCAGCATCAGCTGAGCCTGCTGCAACAAGTGCAGGCGCTGCCGGTTACCACCTTGGTAGCGCTGCATGACCTCAACCAGGCACTGACCTGCGACCGTGTCGCGGTCATCGACAAGGGCCGCCTGGTCGCCCTTGGCAAACCCTTCGAAGTGCTTACCGCCAAGCGCCTGCTGAGCACCTTCGGCGTCCACGCCCACTACCTCACCGACCCTTTCGACGGCGCGCGCATCCTGCGCTTTCGCGCCCCCTGAACCAGGTAGCCCTGCCCATGCTGTTGCGCCCTGTCGCCCTGCTGCTCGCCAGCACCCTGCATGCCCCGACCGCACTGGCCGAAGTGCATGAAGTGAAAATGCTCAACCGTGGCAGCGACGGTGCCATGGTCTACGAGCCCGACCACTTGCGCATTGCACCCGGCGACAGCGTTCGCTTCCTGCCGACCCAGAACGGGCATAATGCCGCCAGCGTGGCGGGCCTGCTACCCACCGGGGCCGAGCCGTTCAAGAGCAGGCTGAACCAGCCGTTCGAGCACACCTTCAGCGTGCCGGGCGTGTACGGTATCCAATGCATTCCGCACGTGGCCATGGGCATGGTCATGGTGATCCAGGTCGGTGACGCGCCTGCCGCCGAATTGCCGACCAGCTTGCCGGCGCGGGCCAAAGCCCGCTTTGCCGCACAGTTGCAAAAGCTCGAAGCTGGGCAATGAGCCAGCTATTCGGGTCGCTCACGCCCTGGCCGGCGTCGCCCACTTGCAAAGCAATGGCTTTACCGAGGATGGCAACTGGAAGCTTCTCAACCGCAACGTGTTCGATCCAGTGACGCGCGGCGTGATCTTCATCGCCAACAGGCACGTTCCCAGCGGTCAGCGTAATCGCAACTGCATGTGCGTGGTCTGCCACACCGGGTCTTGCTCCACATCCACCAACGTAAACCCTTGCCGCTCCCAGAACGCGATGGCACCCGGCAGAAACGGATGAGTATGCAAGTAAAGGCAGTCGAAGCCGGCTTGCATCGCCCGTTCGCGCAAGGCGCCAAACAAGGCAGCCGCCAGCCCATGCCTGCGGTAGGCCGGCAACACGAACAGCCGCACCACCTCGACTACCCGCTCAGCGCGGTAATCAAGCTGGGCAAAGCGATGGTCATAGGGCAAGTAACCTATCACCGCGACCAGCCGCCCACCCTCACGGGCTTCCAGAAAACAGCCCGCGCCGTCCAGGTAAGTGTCAGCGAACTGCGCCAGGTCACGCGGCAAGGGTGCATTGGCGAGCATCGGAAAAAGCGCGCGGCGGGCACTGTCGACAAACGCCAGCACTTCGGCAATGGCGTCACGCGCCACGGGTTGCAAGGTCCAGTTCGGCATTGGGCGGTTGCCAGTGTGGTTGGGAGCGTACGGTTCTACCGCAGCGTGCCGCTCAAGGCAAATCACAGGGCTCGTCGCGGCAAGGCGGACATCGGTATAATCGGCAGCCTTCACTGCCCGACCAGGCCATACCATGCCTCGCCTCCCGAAGTTGCTGTTACCCCTGTTGCTGGCTGCTGCACTCACCGCCTGCGACCAGAAGCCCTCCCGTGAAGAACAGATCCTCGCCCAGCTGCCGCTGCAGGACGCCTACACGCACAACATCGAGCGCATGTCCGCGCTGCTGGGCCGCACTCACCCGCAGTTGTCGCAAGCGACCATCCAGGACGTACTGCGCAAGCACCTCACCGTCGAGGACCAACGCCGGGACCTGTTCCGCCTGTACAGCGAAAAGAACTTCAGCGACGCCGAGTTCGCAACCATCGTCGCCGCCACCCAGGACCCCGCCAAAGCTCGCGCCCTGGAAGACACCGAAGCCGGCAAACGCTTGAGCGAAAAACTCACCGCCCTGATGCGCGAAACCGCCCGCGATGTGAACGTGCAGGCCTTGGTCGAGCAGCGCATGCAACAGGTGGAAGATGAGCTTGATGCGCTGGACAAGGCAGGCTCTTGAGCGCTGCCCGCCAAGGTAACTTCCGTTCAGCAGCCCTTTACGATCACAGAGGTCAGGATTGCCACATACCAAGCACGGATTGCGCCTGGATCTACGTACACTCATTCTGGTGCTCTGCGCCCTGACCGCAGTGGTCATGCTGTGCGCCAGCTATTTCGCCAGCTATCGGGTGCAGCGCCAGCTACTGATCGACAATGCCCTGGAAGCCAATCGGGTGTATGCGAGAAAGCTGGCCAGCATTACCGACACCTTCATTGGCAACGCCTTGCAGCAACTGATGTTCAGCGCCGGCGTACAAAGCCGGCAGTTGAGCGACACCGCAGCGCTGCAGGTGGAAACCGACCGCGTACTGGGCCAGAGCATGGCCTTCAACTCCACCTTCGTGATCGATGCCAACGGTGTACTGCTGGCGGTATCCCCCGCCCCGCTACGCCACCTGCTCGGCACCCACGTGCAGTCGCCCGGTGCTCAGGAAGCCCTGCACGAACGCCGTCCACTGGTTTCCACACCCTATCTGTCGGCGGCCGACAACCTGATGGTGGTGCTGTCGCAACCCATTTTCGACGACAACGGCCGCTACCTGGGGTATGTGGGTGGCAGCCTGTACCTGCGTGAACACAACATCCTCAACAGCCTGCTGGGTGAGCATTTCTACAAGAACGGTTCGTACCTGTATGTAGTCGACCGCAAACGACGCCTGCTGTACCACCCCAATAGCGAACGGGTAGGCACGGTGGTGGAGGGCAATGCGCTGGTCGACCAGCTGGGGACACTGGACAGCGGTACCCGGCAGCTGACCAATAGCCTGGGCGTGGAAATGCTCGCCGGCTTCGCCACTGTGCCCAGCGCCGGCTGGGGCGTGGTAGCGCAGCAGCCATTGGCGCAGACGGTGACGCCGCTGAACCATCTGGTGCTGAACGTGGTCGCCAGTTCGGCGCCCTTGGCGCTGGTTGGCAGCCTGCTGCTGTGGTGGCTGGCCCGCACCATCGCCCGGCCGCTGTGGAAACTGGCCGCAAGTGCCCGCACGATGGACCGCGCCGGTACCGCCGAACATTTGCATCATGTGCGGGCCTGGTACTTTGAGGCGGCAGAGCTCAAACGCGCGTTACTGTTCGGCCTGAACTTGCTGCAAGAGCGCATCGGCCGGCTCAATCGGGACGCCCAGACCGACCCGCTGACCGGCCTGGGCAACCGCCGCAGCCTGGAATTCAGCCTGTCGTTACTGGAAGCTGAAAACCGGGAGTTTGCAGTCATTGCGCTGGATATCGACCATTTCAAACGGGTAAATGACAGCCATGGACACGAAGTGGGCGACCAGGTGCTGCGCCACCTGGCGGAGCTCATGCGCCGTTGTTGCCGCGAGGGCGACCTGTTGTGTCGGACCGGCGGCGAGGAGTTCCTGATATTGCTGCCTGGGGCCCCCCTGAACGTGGCGGCCGCGGTGGCTGAACGGTTGCGTGTGACCGTACAGGATATGCCGGTGGAACCGGTGGGGGCAGTGACAATTTCGCTGGGGGTGACGCACTGGGATGGCGAGACGCACGGCGAGCCCATGAACGCATTGGGCGAGGCTGACCGGGCGCTTTACCAGGCCAAGCAAGAGGGGCGCAACCGGGTCGCTTTTGCCTGAACGCCTTATGTTGTAACCATGGCGGCGGGCTTGCCCGTGAAAATGCCGATACAGGCAACGATGAATCGGTGGCTTGTAACAATTCCTGTCATAAAACTGCAGCGTTTCAGTCATAGGATTGACCTCGACCTGACATTTTCACTTCATGGATGAGCGTCTCATGCGTCGTGTGGTTTTCAATCAGAAAGGTGGCGTCGGCAAATCCAGCATTGCCTGCAACCTCGCCGCAGCCAGTGCCGCCGAGGGCTACCGGACCTTGCTGGTCGACCTCGACCCACAGGCCAATGCCACCTTCTACCTGACCGGGCTGGCCAACGACACCATTCCTGCCGGCATCGCCGACTTCTTCCGCCAGACCTTGTCGCCGGTTACTGCCGCCGGCAAGAAGCACCGCGTGGCAATCACCGAAACCCGCTACAGCAACCTGCACCTGGTCACCGCCAGCCCTGACCTCAGCGACCTGCAAAGCAAGCTGGAGAGCAAGTTCAAGATCAACAAGCTGCGCAAGTTGCTGGTGGCGCTGGGCGAGGACTACGAGCGGATCTACATCGACACCCCGCCCGCACTGAACTTCTACACCTTCAGCGCGCTGGTGGCGGCCGAGCGTCTGTTGATTCCGTTCGACTGCGACAGTTTCTCGCGCCAGGCCCTGCACTGTGTCATGGCCGAAGTCGAAGAACTGCGCCAGGACCACAACCCCGCGCTGCAGGTGGAAGGTGTGGTGGTCAATCAGTTCGCCGGCCGCACCGCACTGCACCAGACCCTGGTCGATCAACTGCGCAGCGAAGGCCTGCCGGTGCTGCCGGTGTACCTGAGCAGTTCGATCAAGATGCGTGAATCGCACCATGCCTCGGTGCCATTGGTGCATTTGGCGCCACGGCATAAACTGGCCCTGGAATTTGTCGATTTGCTGGATGTGCTTGAGCGTGCGGCCTGACAGGCCTTTTGAGGCACTCCGGCTGTTACCTGCTGCACCGGTCGAATCAGGTATACCGAGGTCGCCCTCGACAAAGCGCCTTGCAGCGCCCGGCTATCTACTGGCAAGCACAATAACGATGGCGCGGCCCTACCGCGCCACTTTCATCATGGCTGCCAAAGGAAACCGGAGAGCTCCCGCATGTCCGCACATCATGAGGTATCCCCCGCCACCCTGCGCAGGGTGATAGCCGCTTCGGCCATCGGCAACTTCGTCGAATGGTTCGACTTCGCCGTGTACGGCTTTCTCGCCACGCTGATCGCCAGCCAGTTCTTTGCCAGCGAAGACGCCAGCGTGGCCTTGCTCAAAACCTTCGCGGTGTTCGCCGTGGCCTTCGCCCTGCGCCCCTTGGGCGGCATCGTCTTCGGTGCCTTGGGCGACCGACTGGGTCGCAAGCGCATCCTGTCGCTGACCATCCTGCTGATGGCCGGCTCCACCACGTTGATCGGCCTGCTGCCGACCTACGCCAGCATCGGCCTGGCAGCCCCGGCGCTGCTGACCCTGGCCCGCTGCCTGCAGGGGTTTTCTGCCGGTGGCGAATATGCCGGGGCCTGCGCCTACCTGATGGAGCACGCGCCTGACGACAAGCGCGCCTTTTATGGCAGCTTCGTACCTGTGTCGACCTTTTCCGCCTTTGCCTGCGCAGCGGTGATCGCTTATGGCCTGGAGGCCAGCCTGTCGACCGAGGCGATGAATGCCTGGGGCTGGCGCATTCCGTTCCTGATTGCCGCACCGCTGGGCCTGGTCGGCCTGTACCTGCGCTGGCGCATGGAGGAAACCCCGGCGTTCCGCGAAGCCGTCGCCCAGGGCAAGGAGCACGAGCACTCACCGCTGAAGGAAACCCTGCGCCACCATGGCCGGGTCATACGCAACCTGGGGGCGTTCATTTCGCTGACCGCGTTGTCGTTCTACATGTTCACCACCTACTTCGCCACCTACCTGCAACTGGTCGGCAACCTGACCCGTGCGCAGTCACTGCTGGTGACCACCGTGGCCCTGCTGTTCGCCGCCGTCGGCTGCCCGCTGGCCGGGGCATTTTCAGACCGGGTGGGGCGGCGCAAGACCATCGGTTTTACCTGCCTGTGGATGATGCTTAGCGTGTTCCCGGCGTACTGGCTGGCCAGCTCTGGCTCGATGTCAGGTGCGTTGCTGGGGGTGATCCTGCTCGCGGTGGGGGCGTTGTGCAGCGGTGTGGTTACCGCGGCATTGCTGTCTGAAAGCTTCCCTACCCGTACCCGCTATACCGCTTCGGCGATTACCTACAACGTGGCCTACACGCTATTTGGCGGCACTGCGCCGCTGGTGGCAACCTGGCTCATCGGCCAAACCGGCAGCAGCCTGGCACCGGCGTTCTACCTGGTGGTGATTGCGCTGGTGGCGTTGGTAGGCGGCTTGGCGTTGCCGGAAACTTCGCGGATTTCTTTGCATGAGGACATGAGCATGGACGGTGTGCGGGCCGGAACCCGAAACACCGTCTGAAATTTCCGGGGCTGCCTTGCAGCCCCAACTGCTCAGCCTTCCTGCTGCTCTTCCCGCCGATACGCCCACTGATACAACGCCGGCAACACCAGCAACGTCAGCGCTGTAGAGGACAAGATCCCGCCAATCACCACCGTTGCCAGTGGCCGTTGCACCTCCGCCCCGGTCCCGGTGGCCAAGGCCATCGGAATGAACCCCAGCGAGGCCACCAGCGCCGTCATCAGTACCGGCCGCAATCGGGTCAGCGCACCCTCCTCGACCGCCGCCCGCAGCGTGCGCCCTTCCTCGCGCAGCCCGCGGATAAAGGCAATCATCACCAGCCCGTTCAGCACTGCCACTCCCGACAATGCAATGAACCCGACCCCGGCAGAAATGGACAGCGGAATATCACGCGCCCACAGCGCCAGCACCCCGCCGGTCAGGGCAAAGGGGATGCCGGTGAACACCAACAGGCCATCCCTGAGGTTGTTGAACATCATCAGCAACAGCGCCATGACCAGCAGCAAGGCCACCGGCACCACCACCTGCAAGCGCTCGGCCGCCGACTGCAACTGCTCGAACTGGCCTCCCCAACGCGTCCAGTACCCCGGTGGCACCTGCACCTGGCCGATCAGGGTCTGCTCGGCCTCTTGCACAAACGAGCCCAGGTCACGTCCACGCACATTGGCACTGACCACCACCACGCGCTTGCCATCCTCACGGCTCACCTGATTCGGGCCCAGTTGCAGGTTCAACGTGGCTACCTGCGACAGCGGGATGAAACCGATTTGCCCGGCCCCCTCAGCAGCACTGGCCGGTACGGGAATCAGCAGGCTGGCCAACCCGTCGACATCGGTACGCAAGGTCTCCGACAGGCGCACGACCATGTCGAAACGGCGGTCGCCCTCATACAGCGTACCGGCGGTGCGGCCACCCACGGCAATGGCGATGGCATCCTGCACATCACCCACATTCAGGCCATGACGGGCGGCCTTGTCACGGTCGATGTCGATGGTCAGTACCGGCAGGCCCGTGGTCTGCTCCACTTTCACCTCGGACGCGCCTGGCACCCCTTGCAGGCTGGTGGCGATCTGCGCGGCAGTGCGGTTGAGCACCTCCATATCGTCACCGAACAGCTTCACCGCCACATCACTGCGCACCCCGGAAATCAGCTCGTTGAAGCGCAACTGAATGGGCTGCGACAGCTCGTAGTTGCTGCCCGGCACACTGGCAGCGGCGCGTTGCACCTGGGCGATCAGTTCATCCCGTGGCTTGCCAGGGTCAACCCATTGTTCGCGCGGGCGCAGCATCACGTAGGCATCGGAAATGTTCGGCGGCATCGGGTCGGAGGCAATCTCGGCAGTACCGGTGCGGGCAAACACCCGCTCCACCTCGGGCACCTGGGCCATGATCGCCTGCTCCAGACGCTGCTGCATGTCCACCGACTGCGACAGGCTGGTGCCCGGCACTCGCAGGGCCTGCAGGGCGAAGTCACCCTCGCTGAGGCTGGGGATGAACTCGCTGCCCATGCGGCTGGCCATCACGCCGGACAGCAGCACCAGGGCAGCGGCAGCAGCAAACGCCAGTTTGCGCCGGCCCAGCACCCAGGCCAGCACCGGGGCATAGCGCTGACGTGCCGTACGCATCACCAGGCCTTCCTCCTCCTTGACCTTGCCGGTGACGAACAGGGCAATGGCCGCCGGTACGAACGTGACCGAGAGGACCATCGCACCCAACAGGGCCATGACCACGGTGAAGGCCATGGGGTGGAACATCTTGCCCTCGACCCCGGTAAGGGCAAAGATCGGCAGGTACACCACCATGATGATCAACTGCCCATAGATCAGCGGCCGGCGTGCTTCGCGGGCGGCGGCAAACACCTCATGGAACCGTTCGGTGCGGGTCAGCATGCGACCGTGGCGCTGCTGGGCATGGGCCAGGCGACGGATGGCGTTTTCCACGATCACCACGGCGCCGTCGACGATGATGCCGAAGTCCAGCGCGCCCAGGCTCATCAGGTTGGCACTGACTTTGTTGCTGAACATGCCGGTAAAGGTGAACAGCATCGACAGCGGGATAACCATGGCCGTGATCAGCGCAGCACGGATGTTGCCGAGGAACAGGAACAGCACGGCAATCACCAGGATTGCACCTTCGATCAGGTTCTTCTTCACCGTGGCGATGGCTTTCTCCACCAGGTGGGTGCGGTCGTAAACCGTGACTGCAACCACGCCCTTGGGCAGGTTGCGATTGATCTCGACCAGTTTTGCAGCGACCGCCTGCGACACCGTACGGCTGTTCTCGCCAATCAGCATGAACACCGTGCCCAACACAACTTCCCGACCGTTTTCGGTGGCAGCCCCCGAGCGCAGCTCTTGGCCCAGGCCAACCTGGGCGACATGGCTGACGCGGATCGGCGTGCCGTCGACGCTGGAAATAACGATGTTGGCGATGTCTTCGGCCGAGGCCACCTGGCCGGGCGCGCGAATCAGCAACTGCTCGCCATTGCGCTCGATATAGCCAGCGCCAATGTTGGCGTTATTGCGTTCCAACGCTGCAATCAGATCGTTGAGGGTGAGCTTGTAGGCCGCCAGGCGCTTGGGCTCTGGTGCAATCAGGTATTGTTTGGCATGGCCACCGATGCTGTTGACCTCGGCCACACCCGGCACATTGCGCAGCTGCGGCTTGATGATCCAGTCCTGAATCACTCGCAGGTCGGTTGGGGTGTACGGTGTGCCGTCTTCCTTGAGCGCCCCCTCCTGGGCTTCCACCGTCCACAGGAAAATTTCCCCCAACCCGGTGGAGATCGGCCCCATGCCCGCCTCGATGCCCTCAGGCAATTGCTCGCGGGCCACCTGCAGGCGCTCGTTGACCAGTTGGCGGGCGAAGAAGATATCGGTGCCATCATCGAAAATGACCGTGACTTGCGACAGGCCCGAGCGCGACAGCGAGCGGGTCTGCTTGAGCCCTGGCAGGCCGGCCATGGCGGTTTCGATGGCAAAGGTGATGCGCTGCTCGGTCTCCAGCGGCGAATAGCCGGGGGCGGCGGTGTTGATCTGCACCTGGACGTTAGTGATGTCCGGCACAGCATCGATCGGCAGTTTCTGGTAGCTGTGGATACCCACCGCGGCCATCAGGACCACGGCCAGCATCACCACCAGGCGCTGCTCGATGGCAAATTGAATCAGGCGTTCGAACATGCAGGTGTCCCCGTGATCAGTGGCTGTGCTCGGCCGAGCCCTTGCCCAGTTCCGACTTGAGGACAAAGCTGCCGGCGGCCGCAACCTGAGTACCGGCGGCCAGGCCGCTGGTGATTTCCACCTGGCCAGCATCGCGACGACCAGTCTTCACCGGGCGCGCCTCGAAGCCTTCCGCAGTGCGGGCGAACACCACGGTCTGCGCCTCCCAGGTTTGCAGGGCGCTTTCCGGCACCGCCACGGCGGCATCGAAGCGGTCGACGCTGACCGCCACATTGACGAACAGCCCGGGGCGCCAGGCGCCATTGGGGTTGGCCAGTGTGGCGCGCACAGTGGCGGCGCGGTTCTGCTCGCCGAGCAGGCTGCCGACGTAATTGACCTTGCCCTGGACCTGGGCGCCCAGGTCCGGCGCACTGACCGTGACATCGCGGCCGGTTACCACCTTGTCCAGGTCACGAGGGGCCACGGCGAAGGTCGCCCACACCCGGCTCAGGTCGGACAGGGTGAACGCGTTGCTGGTCGCGTCGACCACCTCCCCCACGGTCAGGTGCTTTTCCACGACGACCGCATCGAAGGGTGCGCGCAGTTCATAGCGGTTGCCGGCACCGGCCGGGCCCACCGCCGCGACCTTCTGCCGAGCGTTGGCCAGAGCGATCTCGGCCTCCTGCAGGGCCTGGCGCGCCTGCAGGTAATCCTGCTCGGCGCTGATTCGCTCCTGCCACAGCTGTTGCTCCCGCTGAAAGGTCAATCGCGCCAGTTCCAGACGACGCTGGGCGGCCTGCTGTTCGCTGCGCAGGTCGGAGATCTGCTGGCTGGCAATCACCGCCAGTACCTGGCCGCGCCTGACCGCCTGGCCCAGCTCGGCTTGCACCGCTTCGACCACACCCGGCACGCGGGGTACCACATGTGCGGTGCGGTCCTCGTCAAAGCGGATCTCACCCGGGAAGCTGATGGCGGTGCCCAACTCACGGGGGCCAGCGGCAGCCAGTTGCACGCCAGCCGTTTCGATCTGGGCGATAGACAGGTGCAACTGGCCTTCTTCTTCGCCATGCCCCTCCTCTGCATGGCCTTCGGCGGCCTGCTCTGCAGCGTGGCCGTGGCTGTCTTGACCATGGTCGTCATGGGGGGCTTGAGCCTTGGACGCCTGGCCGAGGGTGCCGGTCCAGGCCAGGCCAGCGAGGCCAAGCGCCGCAACGGCAGTGGCCAGAAGGGCTAGCTTGCGTGGGTTAGTCATTGTTGCTCCTGCTATCGGGTTTGTTGCTCAGGCCATCGAGATCGCCGTAGATCCGCTCCACGTGTGCGCGGGCGTCGGTCGCCGAGGCCAGCGCCTGGAGGTACAGCCCGCGCGCCTCGATCAGCGTGCGCTGGGCGTCGAGTACATCGAGGAACGCGAACTTGCCCATTTCAAAACCGCGGGTGGCGGTGTCCACGGCCTGCTGCGCAGCCGGCAGGATGGTGCGGTCATAGGCTTCAACGTCCTGCATCGCCGTCTCCCACTGGCTGATGGCGCTACGGGTTTCACTGCGCAGACGCAGCTCCACGGCATTGCGCAGGTCGCGCGCCTGGTCGGCACGGCGCGCAGCCGCCAGGACATTGCCCCGGTTGCGGTCGAACAGCGGCAACGGCATGGACAGGCCAACCACGTTCACCCGCTCCCGGTCTTCGCGGCTGTACTGGCTGCCAAGGCTGACGGTGAGGTTGGGGATACGCTGGGCTTTCTCCGAACCCAGGGACGCATCGCCGCGCTCGACCTGGGCAGCGGCCAGGCGCCATTCGACGGTCTGTTCGACCTGTTCGAGCAAGGTGTCGGCACCCGGCGCGATGCCTGGCGAAAGGTTGGCCGCCTGTAACCGGTCGAAGCTTGCCAGCGGGCTGCCCATCAGCCGGGCCAAGGCCTGGTAGGCCACGCTGCGCTGGGTTTTCGCGCGGCGCACTTCGGTCTGGGCCTGGGCCAGTTGCACCTGGGCACGGGTGGCCTCCACCGGTGATGACTGGCCCGCCGTAACCCGCCCTTGCACCACCCGCAGGCCGCGTTCAGTCAATACCTGCGACTGCTGCGCCAGCTCCAGCGCGGTCTGCGCACGCACGCCAGCGTGGAAAGCCTGCACCACATCGGCCCGCAGGGCGTTGCGCTGGCGCTCCAGGTCGAGCTGGGCAATGGCCTGGCCGGCCCCCGCCACGGCGAGACGCGCGCCGCGTTTCCCGCCCAGTTCCAGCGGCTGGCTGAGGGTGACGGTGGTGGTGCTGGTGTCGCGACGGGTGTCCTCGACCTCCCAGGCCAGCTCCGGGTTGGGAATCAACCCGGCCTGGCGCCGTTCGCCATCGGCAATGCCAATTTCACGGCCGGCTGCAGCCAGCTCCGGGTTCTGGGCGAAAGCGGCGGTAAGCGCCTGGGGCAGGCTCAGCGCCTGGCTGGCCTGGGCGCCGGTGGCACTGGCCAGCAACAGACAGAGCAAGGCGATCTTGCGGGGGATGGGCACGACACAGGTCCTCTCGGCGAAGCATTGGCGAGGGACTGTAGAAAGGGCCGGTTATCGGGGCGGTGGCGGCAAGATTACAATTTTGTAATGACGCACTGCGGGCCTTTGCAGGCGCAGCCTTGTGCTGCTGGGCACAGGACGGTGAACGCCCAAGAAGTTCGATAATCGCCCACTTTCCCGGTGCGAGGATCTTGTCCAATTGACGAAACTAACCAGTCAGTACAAAACTACGGACATTCAACAACAACAAAGCGATGCCCGTCATGAAGCCCCTTATTCTCGTGCTCAACGGCCCCAACCTGAACATGCTGGGCACCCGCGAGCCTGCCCAGTACGGCCACGAAACCCTCGCTGACCTGGCTCAGGGATGTGCCGACACTGCCCACGCCCACGGCCTGGAAATCGAGTTTCGCCAAACCAACCACGAAGGCGAACTGATCGACTGGATCCACGCTGCCCGTGGCCGCTGCGCCGGCATCGTGATCAACCCCGGCGCCTGGACGCACACCTCGGTGGCCATCCGCGATGCCCTGGTGGCCAGCGAACTGCCGGTGATCGAGGTGCACCTGTCCAATGTGCACAAACGCGAGCCGTTCCGTCACTTGTCGTTCGTATCGTCCATCGCCGTCGGTGTCATCTGCGGGCTGGGCAGCCACGGCTACCGCATGGCGCTGAGCCACTTCGCCGAGTTGTTGCAGGAGCGTGCGGCATGAGCCAGCAAGCCATCCTCGCCGGCCTGATCGGCCGCGGCATCCAACTGTCACGTACGCCGGCCCTGCACGAACACGAAGGCGACGCCCAGGCCCTGCGCTATCTGTACCGGCTGATCGACGCCGACCAGCTGCAACTGGACGACAGCGCCCTGCCCGGCCTGCTCGAAGCCGCGCAACATACCGGTTTCACCGGGCTGAACATTACCTACCCGTTCAAGCAGGCTATCCTGCCGTTGCTCGACGAACTCTCCGACGAGGCCCGTGGTATCGGCGCAGTAAACACCGTGGTGCTCAAGGACGGCAAGCGCGTCGGCCACAACACAGACTGCCTGGGCTTTGCCGAAGGCTTGCGCCGTGGCCTGCCCGGTGTGGCACGGCGCCAGGTGGTGCAGATGGGTGCCGGTGGCGCTGGCTCGGCCGTGGCCCACGCCCTGCTGGGTGAAGGGGTAGAGCGGCTGGTGCTGTTCGAAGTGGACGCAGCCCGTGCGCAGGCGCTGGTGGATAACCTGAACGGCCATTTCGGCGCAGGGCGCGCCGTGCTTGGCACCGACCTGGCCACAGCCCTGGCCGAGGCGGACGGGCTGGTCAACACCACGCCAGTGGGCATGGCCAAGCTACCGGGCACGCCACTGCCGGTGGAGTTGCTGCATCCCCGCCTGTGGGTGGCCGAGATTATCTACTTCCCGCTGGAGACCGAACTGCTGCGCGCAGCCCGGGCACTGGGCTGCCGCACGCTGGATGGCAGCAACATGGCGGTGTTCCAGGCGGTGAAGGCATTCGAGCTGTTCAGCGGGCGGCAGGCGGATGCGGCGCGGATGCAGGCGCACTTTGCCAGTTTCACCTGATAGAAAAGTGTTGGCTTCTTCGCGGGCACGCCCGCTCCCACAGGTACTGCGCAAACGTTACTGATTGCACGCTCCCTGTGGGAGCGGGCATGCCCGCGAAGAGGCCGGTACAGGAGATTCACTCTTTTTCATCCAGCAAAGCCTGTATCACCTGTTCCTGCCCGCCATAATCCCCCTCGCCAAAGTGCACATGGCGCACCTGCCCCTTGCGGTCGACAAAGTAATGCGCCGGCCAGAACTGGTTGCCCCAGGCATTCCACACCTTGTAGTCGTTATCTACCGCCACCGGATACCCGATACCCAACCGGGCAACCTTGCTCCGCAAAGTGCCGACATCATGCTCGTAGTCGTACTCGGGTGTGTGCACTCCTACCACCACCAGCCCTTGATCGGCATAGCGCCGCGCCCACTCATTCACATGCGGCAGGCTGCGCCGGCAGTTGATGCAGTCCCAGGTCCAGAAGTCCACCAGCACCACCTTGCCCTTGAGCCCCGGAGCATCCAGAGGCGCCGAATTCAACCACTGGCTGGCGCCGGACAGCGACGGCATGGCGCCGTAGCTGTCGCGGGCCTTCAGGTGCCCAGCCAATCCAAGCCCCATCAGCGCCAGCGCAAAACCGCCAGCCTTGAGCATCCGGCGGCGATCAGTTGTCATGGCAACCGCCCGTGGC
Organism: Pseudomonas sp. BP6; assembly: GCF_017875935.1. NCBI lineage: Bacteria > Pseudomonadati > Pseudomonadota > Gammaproteobacteria > Pseudomonadales > Pseudomonadaceae > Pseudomonas > Pseudomonas sp. BP6. The sequence goes on along the minus strand of NZ_JAGINI010000001.1, from coordinate 1,602,863 downwards.
GTAGGTGCGGTACTGCACGCTCTGCCGCTGGCCATGGGAGTCAAGGTAGTCCATTCGGGTATTCACCAGGCCACACGCGTTGCTCTGATCATCCTGCACCGACAGCACTTTCTTCACATCCAGAGGCTCACCGTAGCGGTACTGCATGACCCCGCCATCCTGCATCGGGGCAGTGGCGGCCTGGGCAGCGATAGCGCCGAAGCTGAGCACGGCGAACAGGCTGGCGCTGGCGATAGTCTTGACGTTCATGGCATCTCTCCTGGTAACTCTTGGGGTTGGGGAGTGTTGCTCCCCGGTCGAGAGCCATTTCACGCCTGCCAGGTATCGCGCATGTGTCGCCCAACGTTGTGATGTGCTTCCTGCTGTATCCCTGCCCGTGCCAGATACACTGCAATACAAACTCCCGCAGGCAAGGGCGAACGCGCTCGGTACACTGCGCCCAACCCCCTTTGCACAGGAACCCAGCGCATGGAACACGTCGATCACATTTTGATCGTCGACGACGACCGCGAGATCCGCGAACTGGTCGGCAATTACCTGAAGAAGAACGGCCTGCGCACCAGCATCGTTGCCGACGGCCGGCAGATGCGCGCCTTTCTCGAAGCCAACAGCGTCGACCTGATCGTGCTCGACATCATGATGCCCGGCGACGACGGTCTGCTGCTGTGCCGCGAGCTGCGCGCCGGCAAGCACCGCAACACGCCGGTGTTGATGCTGACCGCCCGCAATGACGAAACCGACCGCATCATCGGCCTGGAAATGGGCGCCGACGATTACCTGACCAAACCGTTCTCGGCCCGCGAACTGCTCGCCCGCATCAACGCCGTGCTGCGCCGCACACGCATGCTGCCACCCAACCTGACCATCAGTGAAAGCAGCCGCCTGCTGGGTTTCGGTCAATGGCGCCTGGACACCACCGCGCGCCACCTGCTCGACAGCGAAGGCACCCTGGTGGCCCTGAGCGGCGCCGAGTACCGCCTGCTGCGGGTGTTCCTCGACCACCCGCAGCGGGTGCTCAGCCGCGAACAGTTGCTTAACCTGACCCAGGGCCGCGAAGCCGACATCTTCGACCGCTCCATCGACTTGCTGGTCAGCCGCCTGCGCCAGCGCCTGGGTGACGATGCCCGCGAGCCCAGCTGCATCAAGACCGTGCGCAGCGAGGGCTACGTGTTCTCGCTGCCGGTGCAACTGCTCGAGTCCCCCTCATGAAATGGCCACGCACCCTGGCCTCGCGCCTGGCACTGATCTTCTTCACCGGCCTGGTGTTGGCCTATGGTCTGTCGTTTGGCCTGCAGGCCTATGAGCGCTATATCAGCAGCCGCTCGATGATGCTCAGCAACCTCGAGCAGGACGTGGCGACCTCGGTTGCCATCCTTGACCGCCTGCCCGCCGCCGAGCGTGCCGCCTGGCTGCCGCGCCTGGAACGGCGCACCTATCGCTATCGCCTCGACCAAGGCCTGGCCGGCGAAGCGATGCCGAGCAGTGACCCACCGATGGCCGCCGCGTCGATCGTCAAGGCCATTGGCAGCGACTACCGCCTGACCTTTCTGGAAATCCCTGGGCCCAATGCGCATTTCCAGGCACACCTGAACCTGGCCGACGGCGCGCCCCTGACCATCGACGTAACGCCAACACCAGTCCCGGTAGCCCGTTGGTTGCCCGTGGTGCTGCTGATTCAGCTCGCTGTGCTGTTGCTGTGCACTTGGCTGGCCGTACGCCTGGCCATCGGCCCGCTAACCCGTCTGGCCCAGGCAGTGGACAACCTCGACCCGGACCAGCCCGGTGTGCAACTGGATGAAAGCGGCCCGCGCGAAGTGCGCTACGCTGCCGTGGCCTTCAACGCCCTGCAGGCACGCATTGCTGCCCACCTCAAGGAACGCATGCAGTTGCTGGCGGCCATTTCCCACGACCTGCAAACACCGATCACTCGCATGAAGTTGCGGGTCGAAGTGATGGATGAGGGGGTCGAAAGGGACAAGTTCTGGAACGACCTGGATGAAATGGAACACTTGGTGCGCGAAGGCGTGGCTTATGCCCGCAGCATGGACAGCAGCACCGAAGCGACATGCCGGGTCAACCTTGATGCCTTTCTCGACAGCCTGGTATTCGACTACCAGGACAGCGGCGCCCAGGTCGAACGCCACGGCAACAGCGGTACCCTGCTGGAAACCCGCCCGCATGCGCTGCGTCGGGTACTGGTGAACCTGGTCGACAACGCCCTGAAGTTTGCAGGTGCTGCCGAGCTGCAAGTGTCCCGCGAGGGCAGTACCACCATCATCCGCGTGCTCGACAACGGGCCAGGGATACCCGGTGACGAGCTGGATGAAGTGCTCAAGCCGTTCTACCGGGTGGAAGGCTCACGCAATCGCAGCACGGGTGGCACCGGCCTGGGACTGGCCATTGCCCACCAGCTGATCCAGGCCATGGGGGGGCGGCTGACATTGAGCAACCGCGAACAGGGCGGATTGTGCGCGCAGATCGAACTCACCTGAAGTGCATCTGCGATCGTTGGCAGGAACGGCCTTGGATCTCGATCGGGCCGCTCCTGTAAAAAGCGAGGTCGCCTCTACAAACAGATACACAACTGCATCCCCCTGACACACTGCAGATACCCCGCCTCGAGACACTCCCGGTCACACAACCACACCCCGGGAGACCCTCATGAAAGCCTTCACCTTGCCCTCCGGCTGGAAGCTGTTCGCCACCCTTGCCGGCCTGACCCTGGCGATGAGCGCCGTGGTCCTGGCCAGCCAACCTGACCCGGACGGCTTGCGCAGTGCCATTCGTGCCACCGCACGCAGCTCGTTCGCACTGTTCTTGCTGGCGTTCCTGGCCTCGTCGCTGGTGACCTTGCTGCCTGGCACCTCAAGCCGCCGCATCCTTCAGGAGCGACGCTACCTGGGGTTGGCATTCGCGTTCTCCCACACCGTGCATGGCGTGCTGATTTATCGCTACGCCCAGCAATTCCCCGAACTGTTCTGGGCAGGCCGCACGCTCACGTCCAGCCTGCCCGGTACGGTCGGCTACCTGTTCTTGCTGCTGCTCACCGCCACCTCGTTCAAGGCCCCCATGCGGCTGTTGGGCGGTCGTGCCTGGCAAGCGCTGCACAGCAGCGGCATGTGGGCACTGGCTGGAGTGTTCTGCCTGTCGTTCTACAAACGCATCCCCATGGGGGGCTGGTACCCGCTGGCGTTCGCCCTGATGTTCAGCGCCATCGCCGTCAAGCTCACCGCCAAAGTGGCCCGTAAACAACGCCGCAGCACCCGCGCCCTTGCCTGAAGAGAGCACCGCACATGACGACCTTGACCCGTACCCTGACCACCGTTGATCGCATCGGCAGCTGGAGCGCCGACTTGCCATTACGGGTATTTCTGGCCTGGGAGTTTTTCGAATCCGGCCTGGAGAAATTCAACGGCAGCAACTGGTTCGCCGACCTGCAGTCCAGCTTCCCGTTCCCCTTCAACCTGCTGCCCGCAGAGCTGAACTGGCAGCTGTCGATGTGGGCCGAGTTGGTACTGCCGTTGCTGCTGTTGCTGGGCTTGGGTACCCGGCTGGCATCATTGGGTTTGATGGTGGTGACCGTTGTAGCGATAGCGGCAGTGCACTGGCCGGCGCACTGGTCGGGCCTGGCGGAGCTGGCCCAAGGCTATGCCATTACCGACCAGGGCTTCGGCAATTACAAGTTGCCGCTGATCTACCTGATAGCGTTGCTGCCACTGCTACTCAAGGGCGCCGGGCGCCTTAGCCTCGATCATTGGCTTGGCACGCGGTTCGGCAGATGAGGACCGGGGGCTGCTGCGCAGCCCCCAATGCCTTCAAACGGTTCCGACAATGACACCCTGCTCGCGCAATGCCTGCAACAATGCCAACCCTTGCTGCACATCCCCGCCCAATGCCTGCAGCCGCTCTCTTCCAGTCCCCTGCTCCACCAGCAACCGGTACGCCATAGGGGCCAACCGGGCAAAGCGCACCTGCAACCGGGCATCGCGATAAACCAGCAGCAAGGTTGGCGACGCCGGGGTAGCCGTTGGCTGGTAGTCCACGCCAATGCTGTCCACCGGCCAACGATAGGCCAACACGCGCGCCACACAAGACAACAACGGCTGCCCATCCAGCAGGTCACCATCAGGGTCATGCGCCGGGTCCTCGGCGTCGCTCAGGTACAGCTGCGCCTCGACCCACTCATAATGCGCCAGCTCCAACTGCCAAGGGGTGTCCAGCGCCACACCTTGCAAGTAGTCGACGAAGGTTTCGGCAATTTCGGTAAACAATGGCGTCTGGCAACGGTAACTGGCGTAGAAATCACCTACTCGCGCATGCCAGCGCTGCTCGCCCAACGCCTGGCGCATGACCGGGAAGCTGCCAGCCAGCAAGCCTTCGATGGCGCCATAGAACAATTCGCGGTAAACCCTCAGGCGGCGGGCCTCGACGCCGGGCGGCGGGGCATGGCGCTGCGGGTCGCGCAGGTGACGGGCCAAGGCATACTGCTGCGCACGCAAGGTCTCATTCATCTGCTTGCCCTCCGGCAGCGCATTGCACAGCACGCATACGCGCCGTCTCGGCCAACAGTTCGGCCAAGGGTGGGTAGTTGAAATCACGCTCCAGCACCGTCGGCCGTACGCCGAAGCGCGCACAAGCGGTGGCGTACAGCGTCCAGACATCTTCCTTCACGGCGGCCCCGTGGGTATCCACTTTGAGGTCCGGCGCTTCATCGTAATGCCCGGCAACGTGCATCCCGGCCACGCGCGCCTGGGGCAGGCCTGCAAGGAATTGCCGGGCGTCGTAACCATGGTTGCAGGCGTTGACATAGACGTTGTTGACGTCCAGCAGCAGGTCACAATCGGCTTCATCAAGCACCGCCCGGATGAAGTCGAGTTCGCTCATCGCCTGATACGGCGCGGCATAGTAGCTGATGTTCTCCACGGCAATGCGCCGCTCCAGCTGCTCCTGAGCCTGGCGTATGCGCGCAGCCACATGGCGTACGGCTTCATCGGTGAACGGGATGGGCATCAGGTCGTACAGGTGCCCGTCATCACTGCAGTAGCTCAGGTGCTCGCTGTACAGTCGCACCTGATACCGGTCAAGAAACTGCCGGGTCTGCTCGAGAAAATGGCGGTCCAGCGGCGCGCTGCCACCCAGCGATAAAGACAACCCATGACAGGTGACAGGAAAGCGCTCCGCCAGCTGGGCCATGCCCTTGCCGTAGGCGCCGCCCACGGCAATCCAGTTTTCCGGCGCACACTCGAGAAAGTCCACTGCACCCGCCTCCATGGCCAGCAGTTCCGGCAACAGGCCGCGACGCAGGCCTAGCCCGATGTTCAACATTGCAGGAAACATAAAAGCTCTCCAACAGGCACAACGCCCCACCTGGCCAGCAGGAGGAGCGTTGTGGCGTTTCATGGGGTAGAAAGTCAGGGCTTGCCGGTCAGGTGGCTGAACAAGCCATCAGGCATGGCCTTGCCATTGGCCTGATAAATCGCCTTGAGGTGATCCGCCGCTTCCTGCTCGGAGATGAAACCGTCATGGTTGCGGTCGATCGTGTCGAAATCACGGGCACGGTCCTTGGCCACCGACAGAAACTCATCGCGCGAGACCTTGCCATCGTGATTGCTGTCGGTTTTGGCGAACGAGGCGTCGCCACACTTGCCTTCACCACACTTGCCCTCAGCCCCGGCCTTGGCGCCGGCGCCGCATTTACCCTCACCGCACTTGCCTTCGCTTTGGGAAGCCTTGCCGCTGCCGCCGCACTTGCCTTCACCGCACTTGCCCTCGCCGGCCACTTTGGCCGAAGCCAGCTGGTAACCTTGGGCCAGCGGCTCGACGGCGAACGCACTGCTGCTCAATGCCATGCTGCCGATCAGGGCGGCGCCGAGCAGGCCGAGGGTGTTTTTTGCTTGAGTCATGATGCAGCTCCACTGGGGTTGGATAGTGGAGCCATTAGGCCGTTGCGGTTTGTCGGGGATGTATCGTGTCAGGCGTGCTTTTGTATGGCAGTAGGTCTGCTGCACAGGCAGATACAGTGCGATACACGACACCCGGCAACTGGCCCCAAGGTGCCTTGGGGCCATGAGGTGTGATCAGTCTTCCAGCGGTTTGGGCGGGGCTGCGGGCTTGGCCGGCTTGCTGTCCTTGGCCTTGCCTTGCGGGGTCGCCGCTACGGGCTCGGGCGCCGCCAGTGCCTTTTCACTGGCAGGCAGTTCATCGACCGCCTTGAAGATCACCTGCGGGTCGATGACCTCGCCGCTGTCGTCGTCCTTGAGCATGTGCCGCTCACCGTCCTTGCCCACCAGAATCACCTTGGTACCCTTGCTCGCACCCAGCTTCAGTTCCCGAATCAGGGCCATTGTGGTCTGCTGCTCGAGGTTCTTGTCCTCTCGCTTGCCCATCATGTTGGCGACGCTGTACAGGACAAGGTTGCGCTCCTTGAACGCAGCCTGAGTGGCCGGGTCCTCGAGCGCCTTGTTCAGCCCTCGCAACGTCGGGTCGGCACTGCTGGGAGCGATAACCACCAATGGTCTGGTCTTGCCCAGTTCCTTGGCTAGAGGCGCATCACTGTCTGCGGCAAACAGGGGGCCGGCAACAGCAAGCAAGGTTGCGAGGGTCAGTGACCGGACAAGCATGCGTATCTCCTTATTGTCTCGATATACCAATGACTACAGATCACGGAGAAAAATCCGACAGGGAGCCTAAACCACTTCATTCCAGAACGGGGTGTGCAAAAGTAACTGTCGATTTCCGAGCCACCTGAAGCCAGGACTACGGCGCTGGTACAAACCGCTGTCAGCTTGATTGAGCATAGCCCAAAGCCGCTTTGGCAGGGCCAGCCCCCCCTTGCCCTGAGCACACGTCAACGCACATCGATCGATGGCCCCTTGGGTCCCACTTCCATCGCTTGAACCGTCATATCCAGCATCAGCCCTCTGCGTGCAGCGCGCTGCGCATCGCGAATGGCATCCGCCTGGTCGATCCTGGCCCCTTCGCTCAGCGCTTCATCGTCAAGCACCGTTTCAAGCTGCCTTCTGAACGGCAGGTCGACCGCAGCGAATCGCTCAGGATGAGAACGCTCCAGGTGCGCCTGCCAGAATTCACGGTCAACCATGGAGCGGGCAACCTCTTCCGGGGTTTCTGCATCCCGCACCGCAGCCTCTGCTTCTGCCAGGTCCGCATCCAGGACGCCTGAGATCGCCAGGAAGCTCATTTCTCCCACCTGCAGCGGCAAGTCGAGACGCTCCCTCAGCCCGACCCTGAAAGCCAACCCCACCTCGCTTCCTTCCAGCGTCCTGCCATGCTGTAGCGCCCATCGGGTAGCGAACATGTCGACTGCATCCTGGCGCCATAAACGTCTGCCCAGGTCTAGCAAGGCTTGTTCGCTTTCTCCCTGAGCCGCGTGCTCAACCTGCCAAACCAGCAAATTCAGTTCAAGGTTGCTCAAGCACCAGGTTGCACCGTCCTGGCACCCCCACTCATCATTGGCCACTGACAGCAAGTTCTGCCGCAACGCTGGCGTAATGGCCATCGCTTGCAATACCGCCATGACCCGATTGCCCAGTGCACGCGCGTTGACACGAAAGTCTTCGGACAACAACAACTGGCGAAGCACCCGGAAGAAACGCTCGGCGTCCTGCCCTGAATCCAGCGAGTCCCAGGCAGCAAGCATCAAGCCGCGATGCTCCGGAGCCACGGCATCCCCCCATACTTCACGCGCGTGCTGCAGCCGCAGAAGCACTTGCTCCTCGTCGAGGGCCGGATCGACGCTACTCAACGAAGCCTGCAAGCGTAACGTCTGGGCCTCGCCCAAGGGGTTCGCATTCAAGCGGAACCGCCGCCGCTGCCACACGGGCAACTGGTAGAAACCCTCTGGAATGTGCCTGATCCGGTTATCCCGCAAGTCAACGGATACCAACTGAGCGTTGTCGAACACGCCCAGTGGAAACTGCGAGATCTGTGTGTCGCGCAAGTTCAGCCAACGCAATTCAGCCAAACCCGCCAGCGTGAACCTGCTCCCCAGAGGGTTGTGGGACAGGTCGAGAAACTGCAGGCGCGTGCAACTGGCCAGCGTGGCGGTTTGTGCAATGTTCAGGACGATCCGGTTGTTGGTCAGGCTCAGATGCCGCAGCTGCGCTATCTGCAGCAACGGCTGAGGAAGGCGCGTCAACAGGTTCCCACCCAGATCGAGGGTTTGCAGGTTAGGGAAGGCCAGCAGCAGGCTGCTGGGCACCTCCAGAAGGTCAAGGTGCAGCAGCGACAGGCTGGTCACACCTCTGAAGCTGACCTGTGCGGGTATGTTGGGCAAGCCGCTCGATCTGAAATTGCAGAACATGACGTGGAGGTTTTCCTGTGCATTGATCTGCAGTTCCCCCACGCCCACCGACCGCCGCCAGCAATTGAACAACGTCTGGCGTAAAGCCTCTCGGTCTTCCCTGACATCGCCCTGCCCTCGTGCCACCCAGGTATTCAGTGTGGCGCGAAGGACTGCGAACTCATTGCGAAGGTCAGCCAGTACGTGTTCAATCTGATGCCCTGAACGCCTGGCGTCATCGGCGAAGGTCTCGACCTGCTCATCACTCAACCACGGAAAGAGATCACGCAGCGTTGCCCTCAGGGCACTGCCCCTTGATGCAAAACCACTTACTCCGCCACCACCCAACGGGTAGCCAATACGTCCATCGGCCAAGCGCATGGGCCCTCGCACAGCACCTGGGCGTACCGCGCCAAGCAAACGGCTGATCTCATCACGATGGCGTACCGCTTCGCGCGCCAGCATCACCCTGAGGTTGTGCGCGAATGGATCGCCGATCCCCATCGCCTGCCGTTGCCCTTCGGTATAGGCTGGCGCCATGACGTCGAACAACTCACCTGCCTCACCCAGCACCGTGCCCTGGCTGCCATGCAGTTGAAACCTGCCGTTAACGTGCACCAGATCGAACGCCCGCGGCCCTTGCTCGGTCTTCGCCAGTATCGGCCCGCCCAGGCAGCCTTCGTACAGGCGCCAGCGCACACCTTGTTCGCCTCCGGGTAGATACCGCAGCAAGCCCAAGGCCACCCGTGCCAGGTCTGCTTGCTGCGGGGTATCAAGGTACAACGCTTCAAATACCCGAGCCTGACGGGTAGCCAGCAAACTGCCCCTTGCCGCTTCGGCGAGCCCCAGTGCAACCCTGCCGCTGGACAGCAGCCGCGTGCGATCAATGCTGCTGGCGGCCTGTACCAGTGCTTGCGCAGTGCGCGCGCTCAGCCCCGGGAAGACCCGGCGCAGCACTGCGCTGCCAGGGGTGTCGCTGGGCTGCAAGGCTTCGAAAAGGTGCTGCAGCAGTGTTCGGCGCTGCGTCCATGCCAACGCTGCCAATGCCCGATCTGTCAGGCCACTCGCGCCTGGCAGACGCCGAGCGTGATCGAGCACTGTTGTATCTTCTACCGGCTCGCCACTGCGCAAACGGCCAATCATGCTGCGGATGCGTTGATCAAGCCTGACCCGCGCCACGCTGTCGATCATCCCGGGGCTCGGTGCCTGGGCGTGTACATGCAGGCCACGCAGGTCGTCGCCATCAAGGCCGTGGAACAGCAGAACCTGATCGATCTGTTCGTCATTCAGCCCATTGAAGGGTTCGCCCAAACGCCGGAACATGCGGTATTTGTCGGTCCACCGAGCCGGTTGCTCGCTCCACAACCGCCAGGCACCTGCGCCATTGTGGCGCAGCAACGGTCCATGACCGTCGACCGGATACAACTGCCATTGATCATCACCCGCCTCTGTCACGCGATAGTGATGCCCGTCCATTTCGATCCAGGCAAGCCCGTCCTGACGCCGAATACCCAAGGCGTCCGGGCTTGAGGCGGCAACGGGTGCCTGGCTTTGAAACGGGGTCACGTCTTGTTGCCAGAGTTTCTCAGTGCCGTCCTCCAGCCGAGCCGGCACCATGGCATCGACCTTCGCAGAGCGTGCCCAAACCCGTCGAGCCACACCCACCCCGGCTACCGTGGTCGCCAGCAGGGCAAGGTCTGTCGCCACATGGGTCAAATGGTCGAGCGCCTCCTGGCGATCGCCTTCCTGCCAGGCCTCGACGCCATGGTAGACCTCACCCAGCAGTTCAAAGGCCGTCACGGCCAGCAGCGCCAGGCCAACCCCAGGCACAAAGAAGCTGGCCAGGTTGAGCAGCGCCCACCCTTCGGCTGCAAGGCGCAGGTCATGCTGGCGCTGAACCTCACGATCCAGCCTGGCCACAGGGACCGCGATCATCGCCGCATCGTCCTTGATCTGGTGGATACGTGCCCGTGCCAGGCTGATGAACAACGGCTGCGGGTAAGCCTGCAAGCGCGGTTCGAGATCGCGAAAGGCCCAGCTCGGCAGGTCATCGAAGCGCTCCGCGACCTGGGCGAAAAAAGCCTGGCTGTCACGCCGCAGCACGAAGCGGCTGAAAAAACGCTGATAGGCCTTGTCTCGCAAGCAACGGCCCAGTTCGCGGTTCAGTTTGTCGATGCTCTCGAACGCGCGCCAAGGCGAAAAAGGGTCCCCAGGCACGTAAAGCAACACCCGACGCGTCGTGTTGAACAGGACGCCCTGCTCAATGACAACGAACACGGTCACCTGCTCGATCTGGCAACCCAGCAATTTAAGTTGCCTGGCCAGCACAAGGTCGCCCGCCAAGCGCGGCAGCTCCCCCTTCTCGCACACAGCCACCATCACATTGAGTTCGCTGGCATCCAGCGTTCCCTCCTGCCTGGCTTTGTAGGCGTCCACAAGCATGGTATAGCGCGTGGCATCTACAAGCTGCGATACCAGGCGCTCGGCACTGCCAGCGGGCGTGAGGATGGCATCCAGATGACGTTGATAGCACTCACCCAGGTCCAGCTCACGGCACAGTCCGGCAAACTCGATGCTTGTAGGGGGTTTGACCGTGCCGTGGCGTGGAAGCAGCAGGCGGTTACCACGCGGCTGGCCACCTTCCTGCGCCTGGGCGGCCGTGAAGTTGCGCAATGCCACTTCGAGCAGCGGCTTTTCTTCATAGACCACGGCCGTCAGGTGCGCGCCCACCGGCTGACTGTTGATCACAGCTTCCCGGCGGCCCTCCAGAAACCTGAGCGAGTAAGGGTTACGGCCAAGCCCGTAACGCTCGTCGAGGGCCTTCCCCAGGGCTGATGCGACGAAACGGTCGATGCCCTCGATACCTCGCAGCACCGTGTTCACTTGCTCACAGCAGCGAAGGCTGTTTGACAATGCCCTGCCGATCTCAGGCAGTTGCTCAGCAGGTGCATGACGCAACCAGGGTGGCAGGCGCCTGCCGATGATGCCGTCCTGGAAGGCATCGATGGCGGCCTGCGCATCTGACGGCAAAGTGGTGTCCATAGCGGGGGCCTCTTCATGAAAAGAGGCCAGACTAGGTTGCCTGCTCCCCGCCAGGCGCTATATAGCTAATGCCTGCAATCAGACAACCGCCAACCCGCTAGCTGAGCGGACGCTGCACCGTATTCCGTTCCAGCGCCTCCAGCGTCAACTGCAGCAACACCGCATGCTCGCGTTGCTGATTGCGGATCTGCAGCCGCGCGATTTCCTCGTCCCGATTCCCCAGCGCCATCAGCCGTTCCAGCTCAGCGTGCATGGATTGGGGCACTTGCAAGCGAACCGCGGAGGCCTTGCGCAAGTAATCCTGCCAGAACCACTGGCGTGACAGGTAATCAGCAATGCCCTCCCGAGTCTGTCGCGCCAGGATCCTTTCACGGGCCAGGAGAAGGTCCTGATTACTCAAGGCAGGGATCCCTGCATAAAGCATTTCACCGGGTTGGGCAGGCAAGTCCAGAGACTTGCGCAAGCCGATTCGATAGGCCAAGGCGAATTCGATCGATTCAGCACCCGCCCCCACCCGATAAGCATGTTCAGCGGCAATTTGCTCAAGCACCGCCAACCGCCACATCCGGGCACCGAGCTTCAGCAAGGCCCGTTCAGGCCGGGCAGATCCGCTGTGCCTCGTGCGCCATATCATCACTCGCAGTTCCAGGTCGGCGAAACGCGCGGTGGCGTTATCCTGGCAACCGGTCGCCGCTGCGTGCTCGAACAGCTCTTGCCTGAGGGCATCATGCTCAGACATCGCCTGGAGCATGTCGAACACACGGGCCGCCAACGCGGATGCCGTCGATGAGAAACTGAAGGCGCCGGATTCTGTCAGCATCGACAGGGTATTGAAAAACTCTTCCGATTGCTCCTCGGCCTCCAGATGGGCCCACAGTGCCGCCATTTCATCTCGACGTTCGCCAGGCAACGCATCCAGAATGCGCAACCGGTAAGGCACGCGACTGGCCTCAAGCAAATGCCAGGTTGAAACCCCGTCATATGCTGCCCCCAGCGGATTGCCGGAAAGCTCGACCCTGCCCGAACGCCACAACTGCGACTGATGAAAACCCTCGGGCAGTTCAGAAATACGGTTGTCGCTGAGGTTCAGGGTGTGCAGTTCTGGCGCGTCCATCAGCCCGTAGGGGCACTCGGGTAACTGAGTGTTCGACAGGTAGAGGGCATTCAGCTCGATCATTGCCTGGACGGAAAATGCCCTGCGCAACGGGTTGTCCGAAAGGTTCAGGTACACCAGGGACCGGCAATCTGCCAAGACCAACGCCTGGCCTTGGTCGAGCGTGATCTGGTTACCAGACAAGTCGAGTACCTCCAGCCTCTGGACAAGCATCAGAGGCAATGGCAAACGCGTGAGTCGGCAGTTGGTGATTTCCAGGTTGCGCAAGTTGGGAAACGCCCGCAGAAACTCGTCCGGAACGTGCTCCACGCGCATGGCGCGCAAGGCCAGGATCGAGACGTGGGGAAAGCCCACTTGCGCGGGCAGGACCGGCAGCTGGCGCAAGCGGCTGATGGTCTGGGTCAGCATGAAGCGCCCGTCCTCCAGTGCTGCTTGCCCTTGCAATTCCGGCACAAGACAGCGCCAGCAGTTGATCAGCCCCTTTCTGAACTCACGCCGGGCGGCCAGTTCTGGTGACAGCAAGGCACTGCGTGCCCACTGGGTCAAGTGTCTCTTGAGCACCCCATATTGCTGCTCCAGCATAGATAACCTGGCCTGCGCGTCACCTGAGGCCAACCAGCGCCCGATCTGTTCGTCGGTAAAGGCCGGGTACAGGTCTCGCAACCGGGCCTGAAGCGCCCTTGGCCTGTTTCGCCCTGACGCCCCCCAGAGCCTGCCGCCCGCCATGGGGTAACCAATCCGGCCATCAGCCAGACGTTGCGGCGCGAGAAACGAGCCGCTCGGCTGTTCCAGCCTGAGCAGGTTCACCACGGTCTGGCGTTGGTCGAAAGCCAGGTTGGTCAGCGCCTGGCGCAGCGCAGGCACAAAGGGCTGGCCTTGGCCGATGGCCGCTTGCGATGCGTCGTCATAGGCTGCGGCCAAGGTCTCGAACAACTCGCCCCTCTCACCGACAACCGTGTGCGTTCGGGCACGCAGGCGGAACAACCCATGACGATGAAGCAAGTCAAACGTCTGCGTCGATCCCTCGACCGTCAGTAACGGCTCGCTGGCATCACCGTCGTACAATCGCCACCCCGGCCCGCCAGCCCCCGGCACATGCACCAGCAGATTCAGGACCACACGCGCCAGGTCGAGGTTTTGCGGCGTATCGATGCACAGCGCCTCATACACACGCGCCATTCGGATTCGCGCAACCTGCAACCTTGCTGCCTCGGCCATCAGCAACGGCACACGCCCCGTCTCACGTAAAAGCTGCAGGTCATCCTCGCTGGCATCGCGCAGCACCTCATCCGCGGCCAAGCGGTGCAGGCTGGCAAAATTCTGCCGTAAGAGACGGCCCGTTTCCGTGTCGGGATTCTGCTCTTCGTACACCGCCTGTAGAAGTTCTCGTCGCCCGATCCAAGCCACATCGGCTAACGCTGCTCCGTCCTTGCCGGCGGCTTGTGGAAGGCGCATGACCCGCTCCAGCAGTTGCGGGTCTGCAGTTACACCGCCCTCGCGCAGCTGGTTGACCAACGTACCAATCCTGCCAGCGAGCCGCACGCGCGTGACGGTATCGACCAACGCTGCCTCAGGCGGTCGGCCATACACATGCCAAGCTCGCAGGTGCTGATCATCGAGGCCATGGATCACCAGCGACCGGTCGATCTGCGCATCGTCAAGGTCGCTGAATGGCCCGCCCAGGCGGCGGAACAACTGGCGTGTGTCGCCCCACTCGGCGGGCTGCTCGCACCACAGCCGCCAGGCACCGGCCCCATTGTGACGCAGCGACGGCGCATAGCCCTGATAAGGGAGCAATTGCCACTGTTCATCGTGGTCGTGCCAGGTCATCTCATACCAGTGCCCGTCCATGCTGATCCAGCGGCGCTCGCCCAGGCGGTGCATACCCTCCATGTCCGGCTCCGCCGTGTCTGGCGGGCTTTCGCAGCGATAGGGGCTGAGGTCTGCGTTCCACAGTTTCTCCTCACCGTTTTCCAGCTGCGCGGGTACCAGCTTGTCCACCACGCTCCAGGCGCGCCGGGCCGTGGCAACGACGGCAACGGTTGCCCCGACAGCCAGCAGCCCCTTGCCTACATTCAGCAGGTGCGCCAGTGCCGCATTGCGTTCGTTGTCCTGCCAGTCCCCTACAGCCTGGAACGTCTGCTCAAGCAGTTCCCAGGCCATCACCCCCAGCAACACCGCGCCGATGCCCGGAACGAAGAACCCTGCAACACCCAACAGGGTCCAGCCTTCAGCACGCAAACGGCGGGCGTGTTCGGCCTGGACCTCGCGATCAAGCAAGGCCACGGGCGGGGCGATGACCGCAGCATCGTCCTTGATCCGCGCAATCCAGTCGTCAGCAAGGTGTTCGAACAGTGGCAGGCGATAGGCAAAGGTCTGCTCATCAAGGTCCCGGGTTGCCCAGCCGGGCACGTCATCGAGGCGCTCACTGACAGCCGAGAAGAATCGCTGGCTATCGCGCCGGCGCACGAAGCGGTTGAAGAAACGCCGGTAGTCATCTTCGCGCAGGCGTTTGCCAAGCACCCGGCGGGCGTAATCTTCCAGGTCGCTGCGCACGCTCCAGGGGCCGCGCGGGTCACCCGGCACATAGACCAGCACGCGCTTGCTGGTGTTGAACAACACGCCCGCGTCGATCACGTCCAGCACGACGATCTCCTGCAAGCGGCAGCCGAACAACGCCAACTGTCGCACGCGAACCGATGCGCCTTCGAGCTTGCCGAGCGTGTCCTTGGTGCACAGCGCCACCACCCACTGCAGTTCGTCTGCGCTCAATACGCCCTGCGCCCTGGCTTGCAGGGCATCCACCAGCATGCTGTAGCGTTGCCGGCGTGTCAGCAATCCCCTGACTTGGGGCTGGAGTACCGAATCCAGATGCGCCTGGTATTTCTGCCCAAGATCCAGCGCTCGACACAGCCTGGCGAAGCCCGTTGCAGACAGTTCACGACGCTCTGCGCCGCGCACGCTCACCAGACAATTGCCCTGTGGCTGGTCGCGCTGCTGTTCCGCGGTGAAATTGCTCAAAGCGGCTTCGAGCAGAGGAATGTCGTAGTAGTCGCTACCGACAACCGGAAGCCGACTGGTTACATAATGGATCGTGTGTGAGGGAAAGGTGTACCACTGGCGAAAGTACAGGCGATCGACGTCAAGGTCGCCGTGGGCACCGAGCGCCTGCTGCAGCAAGGGCTGGGTAAATGCATTCAGGTTGCGTAGCCGTGCCAGCGCTGACGACAAGCCTGCGCGGCAGGCCAGCAGTTCAGCCAGCGCCTCGCTCAGCAGGGTGAATTCGGCCATGCTCAGCCGCTTCATCCAGGCCGGCAGCCGCTGTGCGATGTAGTGATCCTGGCATGCTTGTGCCATGGCAAGGGTATCGACCACAGCCGATGGTTGACTGCTATTGTTCTGCATCTCTGCCTCCGCGACGACATGGAGGACCGAGTCTGAAGACTGTTGCGTCATGCTGACGCCTAGCTATCTACCACCCGTTCAGAACAGCAGTAACTGATGGTCGGTAAGGCGCGTGAAATCATCGCCGACAAAGGGCAGGATGGCGTCGGCCACCGGCAAAAGCTGACGGCTGATGTAGTGATCGTAGTCGATCGGTGCCTGCAGGTTTTCCAGCGGTTCAGGCCCGGCGGTGGTGATCACATAGCTGATCCAGCCCCCTCGCTGATACTGCAGAGGGCGCTGCAGACGCTTGTTGTAGTCGTCGGCAAGGCGTGCGGCACGCACATGCGGTGGCACGTTGCGCTGGTAATCGGCCAGCGGGCGACGCAGGCGCTTGCGATAAACCAGCAGTTCGTCCTGCTCGCCCGCCAACGTGCGCCGCACATACTCGCGCACGTAATCACGGTAGGGCTCGCTGCGGAACACACGGCCGTAGAGTTCCTGCTGGAACTGCCGGGCCAGCGGTGACCAGTCGGTGCGCACCGATTCCAGGCCCTTGTAAACCATTTCTTCAGCACCGTCGGGCCGCTGCACCAGGCCGGCATAGCGCTTCTTGCTGCCTTCGTCGGTACCGCGGATGGTGGGCATCAGAAAGCGCCGGTAATGCACCTCGAACTGCAACTCGAGGGCGCTCTGCAGGTTCATGGTCTCGTGCAGATGGGCTTGCCACCATTGGTTGACCTTTGCCACCAGCTCGCGGCCTATGCGCGCCGCGTCTGCCTCGGCATGGGCGCCCTTGAGCCAGACGAAGGTGGAGTCGGTGTCCCCGTAGATCACATCGTAGCCGCACGCCTCGATCAGGGACCTGGTCTGGCGCATGATCTGGTGGCCGCGCATGGTGATCGACGACGCCAGGCGCGGGTCGAAGAAACGGCAACCGCTGGAGCCAAGCACTCCGTAGAAGGCATTCATGATGATCTTCAAGGCCTGTGACAGCGGCGCATTGCCCTCGCGCTTGGCCGCTTCCCTGCCCTGCCACACCCGTTCTACGATGGCTGGCAGGCAGTGCTGTGTGCGTGAAAAACGCCCACCGCGAAAGCCCTCGACCGAATGTGCGTCGTCAGGCTGACGCAGGCCTTCGATCAGCCCTACCGGGTCGATCAGAAAGGTACGAATGATCGACGGGTACAGGCTCTTGTAGTCCAGCACCAGCACCGAGTCGTAAAGCCCTGGCCGCGAATCCATGACGAAGCCGCCGGGGCTGGCTTCGTCTGGGCGGCTGCCAAGACTGGGCGCGACGAAGCCAAGGCGGTGCATCTGTGGAATGTACAAGTGACAGAACGCGGCTACCGACCCCCCGCTGCGGTCCACGGCCAACCCCGTCACCGACGCACGTTCGAGCAGGAAGTCGAGCAGCCGGGTATGGGCGAAAATGCGCGTGACCAGTTCGCAGTCCTTCAGGTTGTAGCGCGCCAGGGCCGGTTTGTCTTCGGCGAAGCGGCGATTGATTTCGTCCATGCGTTGGTACGGCGTGTCGATGGACTTGCCTTCACCCAGCAGGGTCTGGGCAACGTTCTCCAGGCTGAACGAGGGAAAACTCCAGGTAGCCGAACGCAGCGCCTCGATGCCATCGATCAGCAGCCGCCCCGGCGCATCGGCGAAGACATGGCCGCCACCGGAATGGCTGCGCAGGGTCATGACCGCACCGTTGCGCCCCAGGGCCAGTGGCACCTGCAACGACTTGGCGTGCTCATGCAGCAGGCGCAGGTCGAACTGCACCAGGTTCCAGCCAATGATCGCGTCCGGGTCATGCCTGGCCATCCACTGGTTGAGCCGGGTGATCAAGGCGGCGCGATCGGCGCAATACTCCAGGTCGAAGTCAAGCCCGCTGGCATCGCCGTTGGCCGGGCCGAGCATGTACACCTGGCGCTGGCCACAGCCCTCCAGCGCGATGCTGTACAGCTCACCACGCTCGCTGGTCTCGATATCCAGCGACACCAGGCGCAGCGCCGGGCGATAGCCTGGCAGCGGCCTGAGCTGGGCTTCCCGGTAAACGCCCTGCGCATCCGGCTGGCCAGTGAACTGCACCGGCGCCGTGATGAAGCGCTCCATGAGGTAACGCTCCGGCGGCCGGATATCGGCCTCGAACACGTCGATACCGGCCGTACGCAGACGCTGCTCCAGTTGCATCAATTGGCGATGCTGGCGGGTATAGAGGCCGAGCATCGGGCGATGCTCGAAGTCCTTCAGACGCAGTGGCTTGAGCTGGGTCCCGGTTTCGTTGGCCAGCAGCACACGGGCATGCTCGGCCTGCGCCTGAGGAATGAAGGCCACCGACTCCTGCGCCGCCAGCCGCAACAGCCGCGGCCCGGCATCGGTGGCCAGCCAGAACTCTACACAGGTGCCTTCCGGCGTATCGTGCCAGTGCCGGGTCAGGACAAAACCCTGCTGCAACTCCACTGCGTCGACCTCTGGATTGTCTGTAGATGGCGTTATTCTACCTGTGTCGTGCCTGGCATGAGTGTTTTAGCGCCTCCCCGCCACAAAACCGCTCCCCCGCCCGGCCACGGCCAGCAGCCAGGCCAAGGCGATCAACACCAGCACCACCCCGCCAAACCACTCCACGCCAGCCCCAGCCAGCAGCAAGCCGCCAATGATCCCGCCCAGGGCAATGGCGCAGTTCCACACCGTCACCAGCATCGACTGCGCTACGTCACCACCCGGGCCTGCGGCGTCGGCGCACGCTGTCTGCAGCAGGGTCGGGGCGCCGCCATAGGTCATTCCCCACAAGGCGATGCTCAAGTACACAAGCCACGACGATGCCTGCCCCAATGCCAGCGTGGCCAAGGCAAAACCGCCCAGGCTCAGCAACACCAGCTTGCGCAGGTGCCGGTCGACCAGCAGCCCGACCAGGCCGATCCCGGCCAGCGCCGACAGACCGAACACCATCAGCACAGGGCCAATGTCCGCAGCCATGCCGGCTGCCGCCAGCAACGGCACGATATAGGTGTAGAGAATGTTATGGCCAAGGATCCAGGTGAGGATCACCAGCAATACGATCAACACCCCCGGCGTGCGCAATACCTGCATGGCCGCCGGGCGCTTGCCGGCAGCCTGCCCCGGGTAGTCCGGCACGGATCGCAACACCCACACCACCAGCAGCGACGCCGCCAGCGTGACGACCACGAACGTCGCGCGCCAGCCCAGCCCCGCCCCCAGCCAGGTCGCAATCGGCAAGCCGAGCGACAAGGCAATCGGCTGCCCGAGCATGGCCAGCGCCATGGCCCGGCCCTGCAACGGTACCGGCACCATGCGCCGGGCATGGCCAGCGATCAGGCCCCATGCCAGGCCGGCCGCAGCCCCCGTGAAAAAGCGCAGCACCAGGGTCAGCGTGTTGGAGTTCGACAAGGCCGTCAGCCCGTTGAACAGCACGAAGCCGATGATCGCCAGCAACAGCGCCCGGCGCCGATACCAGCCTTGGGTCAACGTAACCAACGGGATGGCGGTCAGTAACGAGCCCAAGGCATACGCCGTGACCCATTGCCCAGCCATGGCCTGGCTGATGTGCATACCATCGGCGATCTGGTCGAGCAGACCCGCAGGCAGGGTTTCGCTGAGAATGGCGATGAAACCGGTCATGGCCAGCGCCAGCAGCCCGCCAACGGGCAGACGTTCGTTGCTGGCGGCCAGCAACGGTGGGGAAGATGTCTGGGACATTGCAAACGCCTTGAGTGGGAAACGAGGCGGACAGTCTGCAAGACCAGGCCATTGCGGAAAAAGACGGTTACAATGCCGCTCACCCAGGACATCAGCGTCCGCAATCAGGAGTGGGACATGGACAGCCTCAGCGGTTTCGTGGTCTTCAACCGGGTGGCCGAAACACGCAGCTTCGTTGCCGCCAGCCAGTCACTGGGGATCAGTGCCTCGGCAGTGGGCAAGCGCGTGGCGCGCCTGGAAAGCCGCCTGGGCGTGCGCCTGTTCCACCGCAGCACGCGCAGCATCACCCTCACCGCCGAGGGCACGATGTTCCTCGAACGCAGCCGGCGCATCCTTGCCGAAATCGAAGCCACCGAGCAGGAGCTGTCGCAGGCCAGCGAAACCCCACGCGGGCGCCTGCGGGTGAGCATGCCGCAGGTGACCAGACTGGTAATGCCGGCACTTGCCGAGTTCATGGCCCTGTACCCACAGGTTGAACTGGACCTGGACTTCTCCGACCGCATGGTAGATATCGTCGGCGAAGGCTTCGATGTGGTGATGCGCGGCGGGCAGCCGGCGGACTCTCGGCTCAGCGCCAAATTCCTGGGGCACTTTCAGCACCGTCTGGTAGCCTCGCCCGAGTACCTGCGCGAACGTGGCACACCCTTGCACCCACGCGACCTGGCGGCGCATACCTGCCTGCATTATCGCTTCCCCAGCAACGGCAAGCTGGAAACCTGGCCGCTGCGCCAGGAGCACCCCGAGCAAACCTATGACATCCCCATCTCGATGGTCTGCAACCACGTCGAAACACGCGTCTGCTTTGCCTTGAACCACCGCGGCATTACCTGTCTGCCGGACTTCAACGTGGGTCGTGAACTGGGCAATGGCTCACTGGTCAGTGTCCTCGACGACTTCATGGAACGGCGCGGCAGCTTCTACCTGCTGTGGCCGTCCGGGCGGCAGATGCCGCCAAAGTTGCGGGTATTCATCGATTTCATGCTCGATCGGGTGTTCAACCGTACAGGTAGTTGATGTCCTTGTAGGCCAGCGGCGGTACCTGGCCGAGCAGGAAGTCACGCAGCTTGTGCATCTGCCGCGCTTTTGGGCTGGCCTTGAGCCAGGTCATGTAGTAACCGTCGCCGGTGGCCACGGCATGCTTGAAAGGCGTGACCAGGCGCCCGGCGGCCAGGTCGGTGCTGGCCAGTACCAGATCGACCACTGAAATACCCAAGCCTTGCTGGGCGGCCGATATGCCCTGGTCGAGGGTATCGAACACCTGCCCCTGGTCGATGCTGATGTCCAGCGCATCCATTCGCGCCAGCCAACGCCGCCAGTCACGCCGGTCGGGTGACGGGTGCAGGAACTCGCATCGGGGCAGGTCGGACAGTTGCGGTTGCACCTGTGACATGTAATCCGGATGACATACCGGGATCAGCCATTCATCGAAGAGCTTGAAGCTCTCGATATCGGCGGGAAAACGCCCGCTGGCCAGGAGAATGGCGCAATCGTAGGGCTCGGAATAGAAGTCCACACTGTCGATATCCATCCACACGCTGGACAGTTGCACACTGCAGTTGTCCTCGACCTTCTTGAACGCATCCAGCGCCCGCAGCAGCCAGCGCACCGTAAGCGTGGAAGGCGCCTTCAGGCGCAGGCCGTAGCGATCCTGACGCAGCAGTGCGCAGGCATTTTCGATGATCTTGAAGCCGACCTTCAGCTCTTGAGCCAGCAGACGGCCGTGTTCGGTCAGGCTCAGCTTGGGGCCCCGACGCTCGAACAGGTCGCAGCCGAACAGGGCTTCGAGGGTCTTGATGTGGTGGCTGACGGCGCCCTGAGTCAGGGCCAGCTCTTCAGCCGCACGGGTGAATGAGCCATAGCGAGAGGCCACCTCGAAGGCACGCAACGCGTGCAAGGCCTGAATCCGTTCCGACATGGCGGTGTCCCGAGCATGAGTAAGACTAATAGTAGGTCATAACTCCACGCGTTTTACAACGTCAAGAGCGTCTCGGAAAATGCAGGTAAATAACAAACATAACCAAGATCCTGCCTGCATGTGACTGGAACGTTCACTTAAATCAACGCCTGGGGAAATCATGTTTACGGGATATGGAAATTGCTATCGCCTGGATGCGCTGGAGCTCGCCACTGAACATGGTTACAACATGCAACATTGGACGTTCAAAACCATAGAACACTTTCGCAGTATTCTCGCCAACCCCGAATTCCCCTGCCTGTTCGGCCGCAAGGCGGTAAACGGCGAAACCTGCCATATTCTCTTCGCCCGCGCCGAGCAACTGGCTGATGATATCGCACAGGGCCTGGCCAATTATGTGCGCACCGTCGCACCGATCGCCCCCAAGCAGCGCATCGGCAGCCCTTTGGTGGTGTTTCTCGAAACCGCAGCCGGCAGCAGCCTGGCCGAGCAGCAGGCCTTGGCCTGGAAGGTACTGCGCGGCGTGCATGCGCGCGACCCGCACCCTTGGCCTCAAGGCATCCCGACCGATCCCGACGATACCGGCTGGTCGTTCTGCTATGCCGGCATGCCGCTGTTCATCAACATGAACTTCCCCGGCCATCAGCAGATGAAAAGCCGCAATCTGGGCCAGCACATCACCTTCGTCATCAACCCGCGGGAGAACTTCGACGAAGTGGCCAACGCCAACACCGAGAGTGGCAAGCGCATCCGCGAGCGCATTCGCGAGCGCGTGCATCACTACAACGACGGCGTTGTGCCCGACACCCTTGGCTTTTTCGGCGATACCGACAACTACGAGTGGAAGCAGTATCAACTGCAGGAGACAGGCTCGCTCAACCCGTCACGCTGCCCGTTCCACGCCCATGCCGCACACCAGGCGACACCCGACATACTGATCGAGAACTGACCGTGAATACCGCACTCACCGCCACCTACGCCCTCACCGTGCTGCTACTGATCGCCACTCCCGGCCCGGTGGTGGCACTGATCGTCAACACTGCGGCCGCCTCCGGCTCGCGCAAGGCCATGTTCACCGCCGTCGGCACCAACTGGGCATCACTGGTGCTGATCGGCGCGGCAGCCTGGATCATCCTCACCAGCGCCGCCATCGACAAGGCATGGCTCAGCACCATGAGCCTGCTGGGCTGCCTGTTCATCGGCTACATTGCCATCGGCACGCTGAGGGACGCCCTGCAGGCACCCGCGTCAGACGCGACGAGCGAGGCCCCCAAGGCTGGGCGCGGCGGGCTGATGCAAGGCTTCATGGTGGGCATTTCCAACCCGAAAGACATCATTTTCTTCATCGCTTTCTTCCCGCAGTTCATCCAGATCACCGAATCGTTCGGCAAGAGCATGGTGGTGCTGTCGCTACTGTGGGTGGCCATCGATTTCGCCGTGCTCAGCCTGTACATCTTCGCCATCGGCAAGATCGCTTCGCAGCGCAGCAACCGCCTCATCAGCCTGGCCTCGGGCGTCGCCCTGCTGCTGATCGCCGGCGGCGGCCTGCTGTACAACCTCAAGGAACTGGCGGCCTGAACCTGCTGCTAAGCACCCGGCATCAGCGAAGGAGAGACCATGACCACGACTGACACGCGCCCGTCTCCTTCGCCGCTGCAGCAGGACTACCAGCGTTTTCTCCTGCTGGGCAGTCGCCGTGCACCCTATACCCTGCATGTGCACGAAACCGGCTACCGCTCCGGCACCATCAACACCGATGCCCTTGGCTTGCGTTACAGCCATTGCGCCGGCAAGCGCTTTTCAGCGGCCGAGCACGGTGGTGCGTCGCGCATCAACCTGCTGGTCGGCGGCTCCACAGCCCTGGGCATCGGCGCCAGCTCCGACGAACACACCGTGGCCTCGCACCTGTCGATGCTCACGGGCGAAGTGTGGCTGAGCCTGGCCGGCTGCGGGCTCAATGCCAGCCAGGAATTGATGATGTTCCTGACCCACCAGCACCGCCTTGGCCAGCTCGGCCATGTGGTGGTGCTCAGCGGCCTCAACAGCCTGGCCCACGAAGCCCTGCGCGAGGTCCTCGCGGGGACCAACGACCCGCAGCACGCCAAGGCCTACCAGGCCTTTCTCAACAGTTTCAGCGAAGGCCTGCAGCCCTGCGCACCACCCCGTCGGCAGTCGCTGTGGCGGCGCATCGGCCAGGCGCTGGCCCCTCCCGTGGTCGCAGCTCCGGTCAGTTGGCCACTGTCGCCCCCGGAAAAACGACTGGCCCGTGCCGCCGACAACATCGGCCGTACCTTGCGCCAATGGGACCGCCTCCTGGCAGACAGCCACGCCACGCTCACCTTCATCCTGCAACCCTTGCTGCCCTGGTGCCGGGATACTCTGCCCGCCGGCGAGCAAGCCATGCTGACCGCGCTACAGCAACAACCGGCGAACTTCGACCGGCTGCTGGAGGGCGCATTCGACAGACAGTTGCATTCGGCATTTTTCCGCCGCATCAAAAGCCAGGCCGACCCGGTGCCCTGCTACGACATGAACTGCATGCTCGACAGCTCGCCAGTGTTCAGCGCCGACCTGTTCATCGACCGCCTGCACCTGAACGATCTGGGCAACAATGCCTTGGCCAAGGTGATCACCGCCAAGCTTGGGCTGGCCCAGGAAAAACATGCGCAGCGCAAGGTCACGCCGATCAAGCTCGTCTGACAGTTGCCGGGTGGTCTTTCGGCAACCCCCCTTGGGTGGCTAGAATACGTCGTCGTTACGATTTGCCCGAGGCGCACGCTTGACCGCCATGAACACCGAAGCCGTCCTTCCGTACCTGGCCATCCATGGGGTTTGCCTGTGAGCCTTGTGCGGCGCCTGCCCCCGCTATTGGCTGCGCTGATGCCGCTGGCCGCACAAGCGCTGGAGGTACGCATCGACCCTCATGCCGACTTGCTCTACCGGCAGGCCTTGCCGCTGCTGGAGCAGGCCGATGACCAGAGCGACGCTGCCAGCACGCTGCGCACAGCAGTGGGGCGTGACCCTGAGCTTAGCCGCCAGGGCCAGGCCATGGCTCACACCTTGCCGACAGCGGTTGCCCTGCTGAAAAAATCGGTAGCGCTTGGCCACCCGGTCGCACAGTACCGCCTGGCGTTGTACTACATGACGTACCTGCCCGCCGCGCAAATCCCGGAGGCCGCCTGCCCGTTGCTCGAAGCCAGCCTCAAACAGGGGTTTGCCGCGCCGGCGCCAGCCATCGCCACCTGGTGCCGGCCCTACAACGTCAGCAGCGAGTACCGTACAGCGCTGGAGGCCATCCCCAGCATGGCCACCGTGTACGCCCCCTACTACCCGCAACCGGCCACACGCCTGGCCTGCAACCGCAGCCGGCCACAAGGCCTGGAAATGTTGTGGGGGCGTCAGCGCGACTACCAGGCCGAGGTGTACCGCCTGCTTGGCGACCTCGACCCACAGCACCGCACGAGCCTGCTGCAGAAAGCCGTAGACATCAATGGCTGCGCAACGGCGCACCAGCTGCTGACCAGCCGCCCATAACCCAGGCTCATTCGGGGCCGCTTTGCGGCCCTGTTGTCAGGTGGCCACTGAGGTTGGGGCGAACACACGTCGGTCAGCAAGATCGTTCAAGCCATCCCCTGCACCGTCTGTCATGCTGGCCTGCCACGTAGCCGTAATGCAGCCATCATGCCCCACATCGCCCGCCAAGCCTTTCTTCACGGCGCCATTGCCATTATCCCGTTGTCCCTGGCCGTTGCCCCTTGGGGCCTGCTGGCCGGCTCCATGGCCATTGAGGCCAACCTCAGTGCCTGGCAAGGGCAAGGGCTGTCAGCCATCGTCTTCGCCGGTGCCGCGCAGTTGGTGGCCATTGGCATGCTCAAAGGGGGTGCCAACCTGGCATCTATCCTGCTCACCACCCTGCTGCTGACTTCGCAGCACCTACTGTATGGCCTGTCGATGCGCCCAGTGCTGTCCAGCCAGCCTTTGCGCTGGCGGCTCGGCCTGGGCTTTCTGCTGACCGACGAATTCTTCGCCCTGACCAGCCAGTACGACCAGCAGCAATTCAACCGCTGGTATGCCCTGGGGGTGGGCCTGACCTTCTACATCGCCTGGAACCTGTTCACCCTGGCCGGCATACTGCTGGGCCAGAACATTCCACACCTCGACCAATTCGGCCTTGATTTCTCCATTGTCGCCACTTTCGTCGCCCTGATCGCGCCGCTGGTGCGCAACCTGGCCACCGTAGTGTGCGTAGCCGTGTCGCTGCTCTGTTCGGTGCTGTTCAGCTACTGGCACTGGGAAACCGCCCTGGTGGTCGCAGGCCTGCTGGGCATGAGCGCCGGGTTCATCTGCCAGAAATTTGCCGGAGCCCGCGCATGACCTGGATCCTGATTTTCGCCATGGGTGCCATCGTGTTCCTCAACCGCTACGCGTTCCTGGAGCCACGCCTGCCCTTGCGCCTGAGCTCGAATGCCCGGCAGTTTCTCGGCTTTGCCGTGCCGGGCATGCTCACCGCCATCTGCGGCCCGATCATCTTCATGGCTGACCACCAGCTCAACCTGAGCCTGCTCAACCCCTACCTGCTGGGCTCCCTTGTGGCCATCGCCCTGGTGCTGTTGACCCGCAGCGTATTGCTGAGCATGCTGGTGAGCATGTTGATCTTCTTCCTTCTGCGCAGCTGGCTGGCATGAGCATGCCCTTGCCCGAGCAGACACACCTCTGGCAGGCGCCAGCCCTTGGCGACGTCGAGATGCTGCACGCTCGCTACTATCAGCAGCGCTTTGCCCCGCATGTGCACGAGGGCTATGTATTCACCGTGATCGAGTCGGGCGCCCAGCGCTTCTGGCACCGCGGCAGCGAGCACCTGGCACCGGTCGGCAGCATGGTGCTGATCAACCCCGACGAACTGCATACCGGCGCTACGGCCCATGAAGCCGGCTGGCGTTATCGCGGCTTCTATCCCGAGCACGAGCGGGTGACCGGTGTGCTCGACGAACTGGAACTGGGCCGCCACGGCATGCCCAGCTTCAAGGACAGCGTGATCCATGACCCGGCCCTGGCCATCGCCTTCAGCCAGCTGCATCAGTTGTCCGAAGCCAGCGCCAGCGCCTTGCAGCAGCAGACGGCCTGGCGCCAGGCGGTGCTGGCCCTGGTCCAGCGGCACGGGCAGTGCGCCGAGCCTTCGGCCCCTGGCCACGAACCCCTGGCCGTAGCCCGCGCCCGCGAACTGCTGGAAAGCCAACTGGCCGACCCGCCCTCACTGGAAACGCTGGCGGCAGCAGTCAACCTGTCGCCGTTCCACTTCGCCCGGGTGTTCCGCCAGGCCACCGGACTGCCACCCCATGCCTGGCTGAAGCAACGCCGCCTGGCCCGCGCCCGCGAAATGCTGAAGCACGGCCTGGCCGCTTCGCAAGTGGCGTTCGACCTCGGCTTTGCTGACCAGAGCCATTTGAGCCGGCAGTTCAAGCAAGCCTATGGGGTGACCCCGGGGGCGTATCGGCAAGCCTGCGTTCACTCTGCCCTACGCGCGTGAAAGGGCGGCAGCGCCCTCTCGAGCATGCAGACCCGCCAGCAGCTACCAGATTGTGCAGTTGAGCACTTCAACAGGCACTTTCAGATCCCGAGCCTTGAATCCCTCGCACGGAACGAGCATCAACTTTAAACATGCTGTTTATAAGTAACGAGTTGTGACTGAGCCGCGGGAGCAGCCACTGGCAGCTGCCGCAGCGCGCCTTGTAAAGGTCGCAAGGGCCTGGCCAACCCTCTGCTACACTGACAAGGCTGAACGGAGGATCCTGCCATGTCCGAAAGAGAGCTCACCACCCTTCTGTCGCTGATGACCCAGCGCCAGGCCTGTCTGAGCAGTGCCTGCAAGGAGATTGCCGACTGGATCGACCGGCAGGGCGATGTGCCCGCCGCCGGCAAGATCCGCGCTAGCCTGAAGGCACTGGAGGCCGATGAGGCCCAGGTTCGAAAGACCCTGACGTCGCTGACCCTCGACAGACCGCTGCCGCGCTTTCGTAGCTGAAAGGCACAGTTGAAAAAGAAAAGGGCCGCTGAACGCGGCCCTTTGATCTGTCAGTGGTTCATGTGCATGTGATCATGCCCACCACCCGCTTCGGCGTTGAGCGCACGCACTTGTGCCTGAACTTCCAGGGTTTCCTTGGCGCCCTTGGCATCCTCGATGGTCAGGGTCAGTGGCACTTTCTCCCCTTCCTTCACCTGATTGTGCAGGCCCATCAGCATGACATGCAGGCCATTCGGGTCCAGGGTCACTGCCTTGCCGGCTGGCAACTCGACAGCCTTGACCTCACGCATGCCCATCACGTCACCGTTCATGGTCATCTCGTGCACCTGCACGGTCTTGGCCACGGGCGAAGCCACGCCCACCAGCTTGCTGTCGCTGCTGGCAGTCAGGACCATGAAAGCACCGGTAGACTGCTGGTGCGGCACGCTGGCACGCACCCAGGCATCACTCACGGTGGTCTGGGCCAGGGCCGGCAGCGCCAGCCCCATCAGTACCAGGGCAGTCAAACCGCGTTTGATCGGTTGCATCGACATTCAGCAGATCTCCATCAGGGTGACCAGATCTTCGGCGCATTCCTTGGCGTTCAAGGAATGGCCCAGGCTCAGGCGCAGGGTGCCACGTGTATCGTAGACGTAGCTGGTGGACGAGTGAGAAATGGTGTAGGTGTCTCCGGCCGGAACCTTCTCGTAGAACACCTTGAACTCCTTGGCCACAGCGGCAATTTCCTCGGGGGTGCCGGTCAGCGCGGTGAACGTCGGGTCGAAGGCCTTGAGGTAGGCATCGAGCACCTCGGGCGTGTCGCGCTCCGGGTCCAGGGTGATGAACACCACCTGGAACAGGTCGCGGTCGCGGCCCCTCAGCAGCTTGCGAATCTGCGCCGCACGCGCCAGCGTGGTCGGGCAGACGGCCGGGCACTGGGTGAAGCCGAAGAAGACCATCGGCATGCTGCCGTAGAAGCTCGACAGGGTGCGCACGTTACCTTGCGGGTCTTTGAGGCTGAACTTGCGCCCGAGGATTTCGTTGCTCATGTTCTTGCCGTACTTGAACTCGAGCCCCCGGGCCGGGCTGCAGCCTGCCAGCAGGCCAAGCCCGAGAACGCCCATGCCGGCGACAACCGCACGCCGGGTCAAAAGATCATTCATGAAACCATCCTTTACAGGGAAGGTGCCGGCCCTCGGGACGGGCCGGTCGAAAAACCGGGGCATTCTGGCATGACACCCAGAGGGGTTCTACCCGACCAACGCGGGGATGGCCTGCAGCCCTTTGAATACGGGCTGCGGCCTGTTGTCGCAGGGGTTGAAACCGTAACACTTTGTTGCTAAGGGAGCCGCCTTCAACTCAGTAGTAGGCGTTTTCTTTCTGGCTGTGGTCAGTCACGTCGCGCACGCCCTTCAGCTCCGGAATACGCTCGAGCAGGGTGCGCTCGATACCTTCCTTCAGGGTGACATCGGCCTGACCGCAACCCTGGCAGCCCCCACCGAACTGCAGCACGGCAATGCCGTCATCGACCACGTCCACCAGGCTCACCTGGCCACCATGGCTGGCCAGGCCGGGGTTGATCTCGGTCTGCAGGTAGTAGTTGATACGCTCGTTGATCGGGCTGTCTTCGTTGACCATCGGCACCTTGGCGTTTGGCGCCTTGATGGTCAGCTGGCCGCCCATGCGGTCGGTGGCGTAGTCGACCAGCGCGTCTTCCAGGAACGGCACGCTGACTGCATCCAGGTACGCGGTGAAGCTTTTCAGACCCACGGCGGTGTCGTCAGGCTTCTCTTCGCCCGGCTTGCAGTAGGCGATGCACGTTTCGGCGTACTGGGTGCCCGGCTGGGTGATGAAAATGCGAATGCCGATGCCGGGCGTATTCTGCTTGGAGAGCAGATCGGCCAGGTAGTCATGGGCGGCGTCGGTAATGGTTATAGCGCTCATGTAGGTTCCTCACAGACTTGCGGCCAAGTGTACGCCAACCCGGCCTTTGAACAAAGTCCTAGCAATTGACTCGGGAAAGCGCATATTCCGGGGCCGGCCCCCGTTGCGCCGTCAGCCAGGCCTGCATTCGCCGGTACAGGCCACGCTCCAGCCACTGGTAGCTGAACCACGACATTAGTCCAATGGACGGCACGCACAGGGCAAATGTCAGGAACGGGTTCAGCTGCAGCCGCTGGGTGGCGAACCAACCGGCATACAGCACCAGCACATGAATCAGGTACACCGAGTACGAACAGTCGCCAAGGGCCTTGAGCAGCCGATTGCCCTGGAACAGCGGCTCCATGGCCACGAAGGCCAGGACGATCATCGCGCTCGGCACCCCCCAGTACAGCAAGCGCTGGGACGCGTCCAGATAGTAGATCGCCAGGCCCGCCATCCCCAACAACGCCAGCGGCAACACCCTGCCCTGCCGGATCAGTCCGCGGCGATACAGTACGCCCACACCGATGCCCAGCAGAAACTCGTAGATGATGTCGTTGTTGTAGAAGCGGCTGACCACGCCCATGCGCCCCAGCCCCTCACTGACCAGCAACAGTGCGGCAGTCACCAACAGCAGGTGATGCCGTTGGCGTACCAGGAAGGCCAGGCCGAACAGCAGGTAGAAGAACATCTCGAAGTTCAGCGTCCAGCCCACGTTCAGGGTTGGGTACAGGCCATAACCACCGGGGTTTTCCGCCGGAATGAACAGCAGCGACAGGAACAGGTGCGGCCAGGCAAACGCCTGATGTGGCATCCATTGGCTGAATGCCAGCAGCAACATGGCCATCAGGGCGGTGTAGAACCAGTAGGCCGGGACGATGCGCAGCGCCCGATTGAGCAGGAACTGGCGCGGTTCGATGGCTTTGTCGCGGGTCGACAGGTAGATGACCAGCCCGCTGATGACGAAGAAGATGTCGACACCTACGGCGCCGCGGTCTGCAAGCAGTTGGCCGATGGGGCCGGTGGCGTGGAAGTCGAAGAAGATCTGCATGAAATGGTGGCAGACCACCACCCAGGCGGCGAACGCCCGCAGTGCCTGAAGCGAATACAGCATGGAATACCCTGCGCTAGGCGGTGCATTGAGGCCCGTATCGAGTGCAGAGGCCAGCGCCAGCCTTGAGAGCAGCGCCGTACCTGTTGTAGGAGCGGGTTCACCCGCGAAGGGCTGCAAAGCAGCCCCCTTTGCAATCGATCAAGACCACCCACCCGTTCCGACCGCAAGGTACTCGGAAAAGTCAGCCAACCCGATCAGAGGTTCTCGTAGCGGTTCATGTCCAGCACGCCCGCCTCGACCGGTTCGGTCTCCTTGATATAGCTGTTCAGGTCGTGGAAGTAGTGCCAGAACGCCGGGTGACTGCGGCGCACACCCCAGCGCATGACAATGCGCTCGAACTTCGCCGCGTCATCTTTTGCATACTCCATGTCCTCGACGAACTCCGGCACATCCGTGGTCGGGATGTTGAAGATGAAGTTCGGGTAGCTGGTGAGCACCCCCGGGTACAGGGTCAGGGTATCCAGCCCCGGCTGGTAGCGGTAAGCCTCACCCAGCAGGAACGCCACGTTGCTGTGCGCGCGGTTGCGCAGCAGGCTGTACACCTGACGCTGGCCGTCCTGCCCTTCGATACGCAGCATGGTCGCCTCGGGCAACTGGTTGATCACCTTCAGCCCGGCCGCCGGGCGCGACACCAGCCGGCTGAGCGACTGCTCGGCATTGCGGAACTCTTCGCTGATCTGCGGCCGTGAGCAGAACGCGCCCTGGCAGCGATTGATCGGGTCCGGCGCGGCATTCAGGCTGCCGGTGCGCTGCAGCAGCTTCAGGCCAAAGTCGCGTTTGGGGTTGCGCGGGTCGAGCTTGATGCCACTCGGGGTGTCGGTGTCGATGTCTTCATAATCCATCCACATTTTCACCTTGCCACTGTTCTGGTACCAGTCACCAAGGATCGCCTTGCGCTGGTCGGCCGGCATCAGGCGCAGGAAGTTGACCTCGGCACCATTGCGGATCAGGTCGAAGTACAGGCGCGTCTGCAACTGGTGCGAAACGTTGCCATACACATCGAAGTTGACCGCCAACTGGTAATACGTGCGCTCGAACAACGGGTAGTCGAACAGCCACACGGTCAGCGGCACATCACCCACCAGGCCCTTGGTCACCGATGCGCTGTCGAAGTGGCGGAAGATGCTCAGCAGCGCATTGTCGTTACCGGCCCACAGCGTCGACCATCTCGGTGCCGGCATTTCGGCATAGGCTTCACGGCGCAGTTTCTCGTAGTCGTTGCGCTTGTCCCGATAGGCGTGCCACAGGCTCAGTACACTGCCCACGTCATCGATCTGGCCAGGCATGGCCAGCAACGGCGTGGCCTCGCCCCGGTACTCGGCATCGGTGATGTAGCGATCGAAGGCCGGCTCCTGGAACAGCGCCCAGAAGTTGTCGCGGATCACGTCAGTGGCAATCTGCCCGCGGCACACCGGGCCACGGATGAAGGTGCGCACGAAGTACTCGGCGTTATCCAGCATGAACTGGTAACGCGCCACTGCCGGGATCGCTTCGAAGGTTTCAAACGGGTTGGACCGGTGGCGCGGGCCGTAACCCGGAAGCGCGGTGGCATGCCAATCGCCGGCGTAGAACAGCTGCTTCACGCGCTTGAGTTTCTGCGGCCCCATCGGGTAGGTGATGTGCGTCTTGTGCACGATCACACCCTGCACCGGGATCAACCGGTAGTAGAAGTCCGTGCCCGGTGGGTCGTTGGGGCGGCGGGTGGCAATGATATCGACCGGCTTGCCACTTGGCGTGCGCGAGCGCACCCACTGGAAGAAGTGGCCCTGCTCGCCGCCAACGAAGTAGATGTGCGCCAGGAACAGGTGCTCGTACAGCCAGCGACCCACCAGCGCCTCGGTGGAACCCGGGCGGTTGAACAGTTCTTCCCACTCTGCGATTTGCCTGGCTTCGGCCGCGCTCGGCTGGATCGGCTGGTACTCCACCGGCGCACCGGCCGCCAGCCAGCGGCGCATGGTGGTGTACTCGTCGTCGGTCAGCCCGGTCACCGCCAGCGGCATGCCCTCCTTGGGATGTGCACCGGCATAGGCGTCGAACTCATAGGGCAACGGGCACATATTGTTGCGGCTCAGGCCCAGGACGATCTCTTCGGGCAGCTTGGCGTTGGGCGTAAGCGGGGTCTTGTGGCCCAACTCCAGCATGCGCGCCATCAGCGCGGCCTGACCGCCCTGGTTGTCGAGCACCGAGTAGAAGCCTTTCTTGCGCCATTGCTCTTCGCTGTGTGCGTCGTAGAAAAGCCGCGTGGTGGGCACCGCCTTGCTCCGCTCGCCCTGGTACACCGGGACCTTGCTGGCCCCGCGTACAGCGCCTTCAGGGCTTTCCAGCTTCAGCTGGCAGGCGGCGTCGTTGCAGGCGTGGCAGGCCACGCACTTCTCGGTAAAGATCGGTTGAATGTCCCGGGTGTAGGAGATAGCCGGGCTCGACTGGGGGGCCTGCCCGAATGCCGCGCCGCTGATGAGCAGGGCAAAGGCGCCGGCAAGGATACGATGCACCATGTGCGGAAAGTCCTGGTTCTTGAAAGCCATCACGATTTGTTGCCTGGTCATCCTGGGTGCTTTGCGCTGTCAGCGCCCGTCCAACATGAGCAGTTTTCATGCAAATGGGCGACATGCCTAAAAACCGCGCAGCTTTGTTATGATTCGGCACCTTCTGATATTTGCCCGACCAGGTAGTTCCTATGTCCGACCGCAGCGCTCGTCTCCAAGCACTCCAGAACGCACTCAAAGAGCGCATCCTGATCCTCGACGGCGGCATGGGTACTATGATCCAAAGCTACCGTCTAGAGGAACACGACTATCGTGGCACGCGTTTTGCCGATTGGCCAAGCGATGTGAAGGGAAACAACGACCTTTTGCTGCTCAGCCGCCCGGACGTGATCGCCGCCATCGAGAAGGCCTACCTGGATGCCGGTGCCGATATTCTCGAAACCAACACCTTCAACGCCACGCAGATTTCCCAGGCCGACTACGGCATGGAGTCACTGGTTTACGAGCTGAACGTCGAAGGCGCGCGCATCGCTCGCCAGGTTGCCGATGCCAAGACCCTGGAGACGCCGGACAAGCCGCGCTTCGTCGCCGGCGTGCTCGGCCCCACCAGCCGGACCTGCTCGATTTCCCCGGACGTCAATGACCCAGGGTTCCGCAACGTCACCTTTGACGAGTTGGTAGAAAACTACATCGAGGCCACCCGCGGCCTGATCGAAGGCGGCGCCGACCTGATCCTGATCGAGACCATCTTCGACACCCTCAACGCCAAGGCGGCAATCTTCGCCGTGCAGCAAGTGTTCGAGGACGACAACGTCGAACTGCCGATCATGATCTCCGGCACCATCACCGACGCCTCCGGCCGGACCCTGTCGGGCCAGACCACCGAAGCGTTCTGGAACTCGGTGCGTCACGCCAAGCCGATTTCCGTGGGCCTGAACTGCGCCCTGGGCGCCAAGGACCTGCGCCCGTACCTGGAAGAGCTGGCGACCAAGGCCGATACCCATGTGTCCGCCCACCCCAATGCCGGCCTGCCGAACGCCTTTGGCGAGTATGACGAAACCCCGGCCGAGATGGCTGCGGTGGTCGAGGAATTCGCTGCCAGCGGCTTCCTCAACATCATTGGCGGCTGCTGCGGTACCACGCCGGGGCATATCCAGGCCATTGCCGAAGCCGTGGCCAAGTACAAGCCGCGCGAGATTCCGGAAATCGCCAAGGCCTGCCGCCTGTCGGGCCTGGAGCCGTTCACCATCGACCGCCAGTCGCTGTTCGTCAACGTCGGTGAGCGCACCAATATCACCGGTTCCGCCAAGTTCGCCCGGCTGATCCGCGAAGAGAACTATACCGAAGCCCTGGAAGTCGCCCTGCAACAGGTCGAGGCCGGCGCCCAGGTAATCGACATCAACATGGACGAAGGGATGCTCGACTCCCAGGCGGCCATGGTCCGGTTCCTCAACCTGATCGCGGGTGAACCGGACATCTCGCGTGTACCGATCATGATCGACTCGTCCAAGTGGGAAGTGATCGAAGCCGGTCTCAAGTGCATCCAGGGCAAGGGCATCGTCAACTCCATTTCCATGAAGGAAGGCGTCGAGCAGTTCAAGCACCACGCCCGCCTGTGCAAGCGCTATGGTGCTGCCGTGGTGGTCATGGCCTTCGACGAAGTCGGCCAGGCCGACACTGCCGCGCGCAAGAAGGAAATCTGCCAGCGCAGCTATGACATCCTGGTCAACGAAGTGGGCTTCCCGCCAGAAGACATCATCTTCGACCCGAACATCTTCGCCGTCGCCACCGGTATCGACGAACACAACAACTACGCCGTCGACTTCATCGAGGCCTGTGCCTATATCCGCGACCACCTGCCCCACGCCCTGAGCTCGGGCGGTGTGTCCAACGTGTCGTTCTCGTTCCGCGGCAACAACCCGGTGCGTGAGGCGATCCACTCGGTGTTCCTGTATCACGCGATCCAGAACGGCCTGACCATGGGTATCGTCAACGCCGGTCAGCTGGAGATCTACGACGAGATCCCGGCCCAACTGCGTGAAAAGGTCGAGGATGTGGTGCTCAACCGCACCCCGCATGGCACCGATGCACTGCTGGCCATCGCCGACGACTACAAGGGCGGCGGCGCAACCAAGGAAGTGGAAAACGAAGAGTGGCGCTCGCTGCCGGTGGAGAAACGCCTGGAGCACGCGCTGGTAAAAGGCATTACCGCGTTCATCGTCGAAGACACCGAAGCATGCCGCCAGCAGTGCGCGCGCCCCATCGAAGTGATCGAAGGCCCGCTGATGAACGGCATGAACGTGGTCGGCGACCTGTTCGGTGCGGGCAAGATGTTCCTGCCGCAGGTGGTCAAGTCAGCCCGGGTGATGAAACAGGCCGTTGCTCACCTGATCCCGTTCATCGAAGCCGAGAAAGGCGACAAACCGGAAGCCAAGGGCAAGATCCTGATGGCCACGGTAAAAGGCGACGTGCACGACATCGGCAAGAACATTGTCGGCGTGGTGCTGGGCTGTAACGGATACGACATCGTCGACCTTGGCGTGATGGTGCCGGCGGAGAAGATCCTGCAGACGGCCCGCGAGCAGAAGTGCGACATCATCGGCCTGTCCGGCCTGATTACCCCGTCGCTGGACGAAATGGTCCACGTTGCCCGCGAAATGCAGCGCCAGGGCTTCGAACTGCCGCTGATGATCGGCGGCGCCACCACCTCCAAGGCGCACACGGCGGTCAAGATCGAGCCCAAGTACAGCAACGACGCGGTCATCTACGTCACCGACGCTTCGCGCGCGGTCGGCGTGGCCACCCAATTGCTGTCCAAAGAACTGAAGCCGGGCTTTGTCGAGAAGACCCGCCTGGAATATGTGGACGTGCGCGAGCGCACCGCCAACCGCAGCGCCCGTACCGAGCGCCTCAGCTACGCCCAGGCGATCGCCGCCAAGCCGCAGTACGACTGGGCCGGCTACCAGCCAACGGCGCCCTCCTTCACCGGCGTCAAGGTGCTGGAGGACATCGATTTGCGCACCCTGGCCGAGTACATCGACTGGACGCCGTTCTTCATCTCCTGGGACCTGGCCGGCAAGTTCCCGCGCATCCTCACCGACGAGGTGGTTGGCGAGGCCGCTACGGCGCTGTACAAGGATGCCCGCGAGATGCTCGACAAACTGATCGACGAGAAGCTGATCAGCGCCCGCGCGGTATTCGGCTTCTGGCCGGCCAACCAGGTGGACGATGACGACATCGAAGTCTACGGCGAAGACGGCCAGGCACTGGCCACCCTGCACCACCTGCGCCAGCAGACCATCAAGCCGGACGGCAAGCCCAACTGGTCGCTGGCCGACTTCGTCGCACCGAAAGACAGCGGCGTTACCGACTACGTAGGTGGTTTCATCACCACCGCCGGCATCGGTGCCGAGGAAGTAGCCAAGGCTTACCAGGACAAGGGCGACGACTACAGCTCGATCATGGTCAAGGCCCTGGCCGACCGCCTGGCCGAAGCCTGTGCCGAATGGCTGCACGAGCAGGTGCGTAAAGAGCACTGGGGCTATGCCCGCGACGAGCACCTGGACAACGAGGCGCTGATCAAGGAACAGTACAGCGGCATCCGCCCTGCTCCGGGCTACCCGGCCTGCCCCGACCACACCGAAAAGGAAACCCTGTTCCGCCTGCTCGATGGCACTGCCATCGGTGAAACCGGGCCGAGCGGGGTATACCTCACCGAGCACTTCGCGATGTTCCCGGCGGCGGCGGTCAGCGGCTGGTACTTCGCCCACCCGCAGGCGAAGTATTTTGCCGTCGGCAAGGTCGACAAGGACCAGATCGAACGTTACAGCGCGCGCAAAGGCCAGGACATCAGCGTGAGCGAGCGCTGGCTGGCGCCTAACCTGGGGTATGACAGCTAAACGACTGCGCTGGCTTCTTCGCGGGTATACCCGTGAAGAGGCCGGCACAGGCAACCTCGCAACCATTGCCTACACTGTCCCTGATTGCCTCTGATTTCCCCAGGAGCCACCATGGACGATTCCAGCCAGGGCAAACCCCCGACCTTCTGGCAGATGCTGCACAGCATCCTCGCTGCCGCCTTCGGCGTGCAAAGCGGCAAAAACCGCGCACGCGACTTCACCCACGGCAAGGCCAGCCACTTCATTGCGCTGGGGGCGCTGTTCACCCTGGTGTTCATTGCGGTATTGATCGGGCTGGTGCAGTTGGCCCTGCACCTGACCCGCTAACCTGTGCTGGCCTCTTCGCGGGTAAACCCGCTCCTACGACGGCCTGTGTCCAACCCCAGATGTGTGTCCACCACCAATCTGTGTAGGAGCGGGTTTACCCGCGAATACGGTGGCAGCAGCAACGATGAACGGCGGGTGGTAATTGGCCAGCAGGCCCGGCCCTTTCGCGGGTGAACCCGCTCCTACGGCGGCCTGTGTCCAACCCCCGATGTGTGTCCACCACCGATCTGTGTAGGAGCGGGTTTACCCGCGAATACGGTCGCGGCGGCAACGGTGAACGGCGGGTGGTAATTGGCCAGCAGGCCCGGCCCTTTCGCGGGTGAACCCGCTCCTACGGCGGCCTGTGTCCAACCCCCGATGTGTGTCCACCACCAATCTGTGTAGGAGCGGGTTTACCCGCGAATACGGTCACGGCGGCAACGATGAACGGCGGGTGGTAATTGGCCAGCAGGCCCGGCCCTTTCGCGGGTGAACCCGCTCCTACGGCGGCCTGTGTCCAACCCCCGATGTGTGTCCACCACCGATCTGTGTAGGAGCGGGTTTACCCGCGAATACGGTCGCGGCGGCAACGGTGAACGGCGGGTGGTAATTGGCCAGCAGGCCCGGCCCTTTCGCGGGTGAACCCGCTCCTACGGCGGCCTGTGTCCAACCCCCGATGTGTGTCCACCACCAATCTGTGTAGGAGCGGGTTTACCCGCGAATACGGTCACGGCGGCAACGGTGAACGGCGGGTGGTAATTGGCCAGCAGGGCCGGCCCTTTCGCGGGTGAACCCGCTCCTACGGCGGCCTGTGTCCAACCCCCGATGTGTGTCCACCACCGATCTGTGTAGGAGCGGGTTTACCCGCGAATACGGTCGCGGCGGCAACGGTGAACGGCGGGTGGTAATTGGCCAGCAGGCCCGGCCCTTTCGCGGGTGAACCCGCTCCTACGGCGGCCTGTGTCCAACCCCCGATGTGTGTCCACCACCGATCTGTGTAGGAGCGGGTTTACCCGCGAATACGGTCACGGCGGCAACGGTGAACGGCGGGTGGTAATTGGCCAGCAGGCCCGGCCCTTTCGCGGGTGAACCTGCTCCTACGGCGGCCTGTGTCCAACCCCCGATGTGTGTCCACCACCAAATCTGTGTAGGAGCGGGTTTACCCGCGAATACGGTGGCAGCAGCAACGATGAACGGCGGGTGGAGATTGGCCAGCAGGGCCGGCCCTTTCGCGGGTAAACCCGCTCCTACGACGGTCCTGCGTCATTCTCAAGGCAGATGTTTCCACCGCGAAGAGGCGGGCACAGGCAATAATAAAGCGCCTGCGAGATTCCCTCCCGCAGGCGCCCCTGCTACATCACGGTCTTGAGTTTCAAGTCACTGGTGGCTGACCCAATACACGGCAGTGACCACCACCAGAACGATCAGACAGAGGATCGCCCAGGCATCGACACTGCTGTCAGCTTTGCGGACCTTGGTTAGGTTTCCCATTGCATTGCCTCTTGTAGTGGTTATGGGAATGCACTTCACCACCAGCAGTTAAGACGAGCAATGCCCTTCCCTCAAGCAGGGTCATTCAATATTCGACCGGTGACGCCAGAAACGGGTAACGGTAACCGGGCGGTCGCCCTTCGGCACTGTAACGCCGAAAATCGACGCCGTAGTCGTCCCTTTCCAGTAGCTTCAGCCAACGCCGGGCCTTGGCCTGATCGATTTCCTGCAATACCGGAACACGGCGCTCGCGCAGGCCGTCGCGGTTCAACGCCAGCCCGTGGGCATCATCGTGCAGCATCACCATGGCCCAACCGCCAAGGGTGAAATGTCCACCCATCAGCACGCTCAAGCGCCCATCGATACGCGCGCGCAAGGCTTCGGGCGAGCTGTTGACGGCACCGAACAGCACGTCACGCCCCGGCGTGTACCCGGCCTCCTCGAACGCCTGCATGGCACCAAAAGCCATCTGGTCATTGGCCGACCACACCAGGCGGGTGGCCGGGTAACGCTCCAGCAACTGCGTCGCTTGCTCATAGGCGCGCTGACGATTCCAGCCGCCGTATACCACCTGCCGCAAGCGCACCTGAGGGAAATCGGCCAAGGCGCGGCGCATGCCCTCAACGCGCAACTGCGAGGCCGGGGTGGTCTTGACCCCGGCAAAGGCAAGCAGATCCACCGGCCCTGCGTTGCGAGGCAGTTGTGCGAGCATCGAGTGCAACATCTGGTAGCCCGCCTGCTCGTCGTTGCTCATCAAGGTACCCAGCGGCTCGGCATACTTGTCGGGCTGAGCCTCGATGCTTAGGCGCTGGCTGGTGGTCAGGCCATTGTTGACCAGCAGCAGCTTCACCCCGGTGCCACGCGACAGGCGCAGGATTTCCGGTGCCACGTACTGCTCGTTGACCAGTACCAGGTAATCGGGCCGATGCGGCGCGCTCAGGATCGCCCGAGCCTGAGTCAGTGTCAGGTCGGCGCGGCGCTCGCTGTATTGCACCTGCAGGGTCATGCCCAGCTCGTCCGCGGCGGCCTGCATGAAGCGGGTGTAGCTGGTCCAGAACGTCTCGGTGGACAGCCCCGGGTTGAGGAACACCACCGAAGCCGGTTGCGCATTTGCCACCAGTGGCAAGACAAGGCACAAGCTTTGGCACAGGGCCTTGAGCATGGGGTCACATCTCTGCGAAGCAAACGTCGGATTATAAACGCCTGGCGACGCTCAACGCACAAATGGCAGTCAATCTCACATAGTCCATTTGGTTCTTTTCATATGCAAAAACATCACTTTAGCGCATAACTGCAACCTGATATCGTTCCCCGGCTCCGTACCGGAGTGCGCGGCCGTGCGCGCGAATAGCTGCATGCCTGAGACAGGACTTTTATGTACGTATACGACGAGTACGATCAGCGGATCATCGAGGACCGCGTCAAGCAGTTCCGTGATCAGACCCGCCGCTACCTGGCCGGTGAGCTGAGCGAAGAAGAATTCCGCCCTCTGCGCCTGCAGAACGGCCTTTATATCCAACGTTTCGCGCCGATGCTGCGTGTCGCGGTGCCGTACGGCCAGCTGAACGCCAACCAGGTCCGCACCCTGGCCAGGATCGCTCGCGACTACGACAAGGGCTATGCCCACATCTCCACCCGCCAGAACGTGCAGTACAACTGGCCGGCGCTGGAAGACATCCCGGACATTCTCGCCGAGCTGGCCACCGTGCAGATGCACGCGATCCAGACCAGCGGCAACTGCCTGCGCAACACCACCACCGACCAGTTCGCCGGTGTGGCCGCAGACGAAATCGTCGACCCGCGCCCATGGTGTGAAATCGTCCGCCAGTGGACCACCTTCCACCCGGAATTCGCCTACCTGCCACGCAAGTTCAAGATCGCCATCAACGGCTCGCAGGAAGACCGCGCGGCCATCGAAGTGCACGACATCGGCCTGGAGCCGGTGCGCAACGCTGCCGGCGAACTGGGCTTCCGTGTGCTGGTCGGTGGCGGCCTGGGCCGTACCCCGGTGGTGGGCTCGTTCATCAACGAGTTCCTGCCGTGGCAGGACCTGATCAGCTACCTCGACGCCATCCTGCGCGTGTACAACCGTTACGGTCGCCGTGACAACAAGTACAAGGCGCGGATCAAGATCCTGGTCAAGGCCCTTACCCCGGAAGTGTTCGCCGAAAAGGTCGAGGCCGAAATGGTCCACCTGCGGGGCGGCAGCACCACCCTGACCGAGGCCGAAGTGCAGCGTGTGTCGCGCCACTTCGTCGACCCCGAGTACCTCGCACTCGACAACGTCGACTACACCGCACTGGATGCCGAGTACCCAGGGTTCGCCCGCTGGCGCTCGCGCAACACCCGTGCCCACAAACGCCCGGGTTACGTGGCTGTGACCCTGTCACTCAAGCCGACCGGTGTTGCCCCGGGTGACTTGACCGACAAGCAGCTGGACGCCGTGGCCGACCTGGCCGAACGCTACAGCTTCGGCTTCCTGCGCACCTCGCACGAGCAGAACATCATCCTCGCCGACGTCGAGCAGCGCCAGCTGCACGCGCTGTGGCTGGAACTGCGCGAGGGCGGCTTCGCCACCCCGAACATCGGCCTGCTGACCGACATCATCTGCTGCCCGGGTGGTGACTACTGCTCACTGGCCAACGCCAAGTCGATCCCGATTGCCGAGTCCATCCAGCGCCGTTTCGACGACCTGGACTACCTGTTCGACATCGGCGAAATCGACCTGAACATCTCCGGCTGCATGAACGCCTGCGGCCACCACCACGTGGGCCACATCGGCATCCTCGGCGTGGACAAGAAGGGTGAGGAGTTCTACCAGGTGTCGCTGGGTGGCAACGCCGCGCGCGGCGCAAGCCTGGGCAAGATCCTTGGCCCGTCCTTCGCGCAGGATGACATGGCCGATGTGATCGAGAAGCTGATCGCCGTGTACGTCGAGCAACGTACCGAGGAAGAGCGTTTCATCGACACCTACCAGCGTATCGGCATCGACCCCTTCAAGGAACGCGTCTATGCAGCGAATCATTAAGAACAACCAGATCGTCGACGAAACCTGGCACCTGCTGCCCAAGGAAACCTCGTTCGACGAGCTGACCAACTGCGACGACTACATCGTCCCGCTGCAGATGTGGCGCGACCATGCCCATGTGCTCAAGGCCCGCGATGGTGGCTTGGGTGTATGGCTGGACAGCGACCAGGAAGCGGAGGAAATCGGCGAAGACGTGCACCACTTCCAGGTCATCGCCCTGAACTTCCCGGCATTCACCGACGGCCGCAGCTACTCCAATGCGCGCCTGCTGCGTGACCGCTACAAGTTCAAAGGCGAACTGCGCGCCATCGGCGATGTGCTGCGCGACCAGCTGTTCTTCATGGCCCGCTGCGGCTTCGACGCATTCGCCATCCGTGCCGACAAGGACCCGGAAGACGCGCTGCAAAGCCTGAAGGACTTCTCGGTGACCTACCAGGCCGCCACCGACGAACCGCTGCCGCTGTTCCGCCGCCGCTGATCGTCCCGCCCCAGCGAACAGCCCGCCTCTCGGCGGGCTGTTTCGTTCATAGGCCGTGGCGTTGAATTGCCTCTCGGCTCAATTCAAGCAAAAGCTGCCGTTTCGCGACCTCACGCGCTGCGCAGATATGCTCGACCTGGGCAAAATAGTCGCCATCGCTCAGCGTTTTCGATTGTTCGAGCAACGCATCCAGGCGCTGCTGAAAA
The DNA here is from genome assembly GCF_017875935.1 of Pseudomonas sp. BP6. Taxonomy (NCBI): domain Bacteria; kingdom Pseudomonadati; phylum Pseudomonadota; class Gammaproteobacteria; order Pseudomonadales; family Pseudomonadaceae; genus Pseudomonas; species Pseudomonas sp. BP6. Next base: position 1,560,460 of record NZ_JAGINI010000001.1, on the reverse strand, counting down.
GGCTCGTCCAGGCGGCTGAAGCGCGCCGCCTGCTGCTCGTGCAGATAGTCCTGCCAGAAGGATCGATCTGCCAGCGCCTGAGCCAAGGCTTGTGGCGTTTCCTGCCGCAGCACCTCGCTGCGCGCGGCGTCCAGGTCTTCACGGCCAACGCCGCTGAAACTCTCATACGAAAGATGGCTGGGCTGCACGGGAAGGTCGAGGCTATCCGCCAGCCTGACGCGATAGGTCAGGTAAACCTCAACGGGATCGTTCGAAAAGTAATCCGCAATATGCCGCGCGGCAATTGCGTTGACTTTGTCCAGGCGGAACAACGAACGCCCCAGCCTGACCAGCGCCCGCTCCTTCTGTAACCCGGTACCGGCTGTACCGGCCTTGGCGACCAGCGCGCCAACCTCCAGCTCGCTGAGCGTCAGCAGCAACTCGTCGCTGCAACTGCGCGGCCGGGCAACTTGCTCGAACAGGCTCGCGCGTACTTCAGCGTGCTGCTCGCAGGCTTCGAGGATATGCCACACCCGCGCCTGAAGGTCGCGGGGTTGTGCGTCGTATTCACGCAGGGCACGTAAATCAGAGAAAAAGCGGAACAGATCCTGCGCCCCGGCTTCCTGGCTCAAGCGGTTCCAGCGCGCCAATCGCACCTCGCGCTGGGCTGGCGTGAACCCTGAAAACCAAGGGGCTGCAGCGTTCGGGATCGAAGAGGCATGAGCCGCACGCCGACGCTCAGCCGCCCCGGCTGACGCCCTGGCCAACTGCAAGCGCTGCAAGGTTTCGTCCGAGAGCGGATTGTCGTGCAGCTCCAGTCCCCGCAACAAGCGAAGCGGCACTAAAGACAGCGCTTCAGGCAGTGTCCGGATCTGATTGTCACGCATGTCCAGCAACTCCAGATTACCGTGCCTGGCCAGATCAGCGGGCAGTTCGCCCAGCCCGGTATTGCGCAAGGACAGCCGGCGCAGCAGGGGGAAAGACGCCAAGGGTGGCAGCAGGCCGACCGGGTTACCGTTGAGCTCCAGACGGCGCAGCTCCACAAGCTGGCTCAAACGCAGGTTATCTTCGCTGGAAAGCACGATCTGGTTGCCGCCAAGGCGCAGGTTTTTCAATTCGGTCAGTTGCTCGATACCTGCAGGAAGGCGAGTCAGCCGGTTGTTCCGCAAGTCCAGGTTGCGCACCTTGCTGAAGCGACCAAGAAAGCCCGCATCAAGGCTCGTCACCTGCATATCGCGCAGGGTCAGGTGCGTGATGTGGTCGAAACTCACATTGTCAGGCAAGGCCGGCAGGTCACCCACCCGCTCACCCACGAGGGTCAGGTGGTAGTCACCCGCCACCTCCCCAGGGGTAAAGCGCTGCCAGCTTGCCGTAATGCGCCTGGCAACCTTGATACGACGCAGGCGGCGGACAATGTTCAGCCCTGCGTCATTTCGCCAGGCTTGCAATGCCTGCTTGAGGCTGACCTTGGCCTGTAGCAGTTGGCTGACATGGTTCCACGGGTCCCCCCCCCCGCTGCGCCAGGTCTTGCAGGTAGACCTCCAGCTGCTCACTGCTCATCACCGGATACACGTGGTTCAACGTGCGGCGCAGTGCCTGGCGGGTCCCTGTCAGGTGGCCACTGAGCGGGTAGCCCAAACGCCCATCGAACAACCGCACAGGAGGGCGAATCCCCTGCCCCACACGGGCCAGCCCAATCATCCGGGCCGCCGACTCACGGTCTGCGAGTGCCTCACGCCCAAGCCGCTCACCCAGTGCGTCATCCGTCATCTGGCTCATACCAAGCAACTGTCGCTGACGGCTGTCCAGTTGCTGTCTCAACGTCTGCAGCAACCCACCCCTGCCCGCGGCAGGCAGCTCAACGTTGACCCCGGTCGACCAAGGGGCGATGGCATCGATCAGGCCCAGCGCGAGCTTACCGGTATCGTCATTTTCTGCGGCGGCCTGGCGCAACCCTGCGCAGGCACGGTCTATCCGGCTGTCGCGTATTGCCCAGCGTGCACGCTCCGCCAAGGCCAAGGGCACCCGGCCTGCACCCGTCAGGCTCTCCATCTCGACGCTGCTGGCCCCCTCGACGATTTCCCGTGCGCAGCGATGGGAAAGGCCCGGGAAGTCTCGCATCAATACGCGGTCCGCTGCTTGCGGGCTGATCTGTCGCTCGTTGAAGACCTCCTCGAAAGCGTCACCCCGCAACGTCGGAAAATCACGGTGCAATTGCTGGCGTTCGATGGCATCGAGCAAGCGTGCCGGCGGGGGCGAATTCTCCAACAGCAAACGGCGCAGGCAGTCAGCCTCGAAGCCGGTGGTCTGCAGCGCTACAGATACCGCCTCATCGGGCACCTGCGCCGTGCGACTGGCAAGGCGACGCACCATGTAGGCGGGGTCATGCCAGCGCTGCGGTTGCTCGAACTCATGCACCCATCCTCCGGCACCATTGTGCTCAAGCGCCGGTGAATACGCCCCTGGCCTTGATGGGTGATGAATACGCCATGCGCCGTCGTCCCCTTCGCTCACCTCATAGACAGCATCGTGCAGGCGCCTCAGCGAACGGCCAGTTTCATTCACGGCCTGTCCTACCATCAGATCGACGCCCTCACGTTGATAACCCGACAAGGACGGATCACACAGGCGCAACTGGCCATCGCCCAGGCTTACCGGCACCATGGCATCCACCCGCGCCACTCGCTGTGCCAGCTTGCCAAGAGCCGCCGTCCCGGCCGTCGTCACCGCCGCTATCACGACCGTGTCGGCCACGTTGAACAGGTGGCCCAATGCGGCGTCGCGATCACCCAACTGCCAATCCTGGTAGCCTTCGTACACCTCACCCGCCAGTTGCACCACCGTAAGCCCCAGCAGGGCCTGCCCCAACACAGGCACAAACAGCGCTGCCAGGCCTGCCACGCTCAACCCCAAGTCCAGATAGCCCTGCAAACGTGCGCGGCGGTCGGCGATATCCTCATCCTCTGTCGATACCGCCAATACCCGCGCGTCATCCAGCATTTTTTCGATCCGGGCTTGGCGCAGCGCGGCGAACACGTCACCCTCGATCGCAAAACAGCGGCCATCCAGCTCAAGCGGAAGAACAGTGTTGCCTTGGTTGAGCAGCGCGTTCAGCGCCGCGCAGAAGGCGACGCGATCGCGCTCTGCGACGAAGCGCTGGAAGTACCGCCGATACGCCTCATTACGCAAGCGTATGCCAAGGGTCATGTACAGTAGCACCCAGTGGGTGTGCCAACTCACCGGGGCATACGGGTCCTCAGGCAACCACGCAATAACGCCAAGCAGGCGGCCGTTCTGACGCACTTCGATCATCAGTGCGCCAATGACCTTCTTACCCAGCAGCCTCAGGGTGTGACACTTCAACACGGTGTTGTCGGCTGGCAGAAAAGACCCTGTGCCCACAACCTGGTTGATCCACTGACAGGTCTGCTCATCGATTTCACCCTTGATCCTTGCGGCGATTGCAGCAAGCGCCAGGTTCGCGCTCATCGCCTCCTCCAGGGTGCTCTCGACGGCCACCCCCTCGCCTTCAAGCTTCGATTGCAAATGGCGTTGATAACGCCTGCCGATATCAATGTCTCTGCAAAGACGGACAAAGGCTTGCGCACTGAGTGGCAGCAGGTGCCCACTTGCAGTGACCAACTGCGACCCGGCCGCGAACCAGCCAGGCTGCATTTCCTTTTCGTGGAAGTTGTGCAGTGCCGCCGAGAGCAGCGTCTGGGTGCTGACAAGTCGTGTTGAAGTGCTTGGTAAAGCAGGTGATATCGACGGTTTTGGCTGCAGGGTCACCAGCCTGAGCTGGGCCTGGCGCAGGTCGACCTGCCTGATCGAATGGGCCTCAAGTGCTCTTTTGAGCAACGACTCGGCGAACTCATCCAAGGGGGTTATGGCCCCTAACCAGGCGTCTACTTGGTCCTGCGCCCGCTGTTGGCGCAAAGCAGCGGCACGCAGCCCTGTCAGCTCTTGGGTAGATGCGCGCTTGAGCCAGCCTGGCAGCTGACGGGCAATCAGCGCATCGATGGAATCGGCAGGTATTAGGGAAGGGGTCATGGGCAGCCTCAACGCTTGATAAAAAAGCGCTAGCTGAACAAGGTTCCAAGCCCCTCTGGCCCTATTTATGTAGTGAATGCACAGCTTGAAAATGTATTTGTGCCTACAGGTCAAATGACTTTGGCGCCGTAGCGGCTTATTCGCTGCCGTTCAAACCTGCACACTGGGCACCACATGATCCTCCCCCTATTCAGGAGCAACCCCATGAGCGTTCCTTCCTTCGGCCTCGGCACCTTCCGCCTCACCGGCCAAACCGTCATCGACTCGGTCAAGTCTGCCCTGGCAGTCGGCTACCGCGTCATCGATACCGCCCAGATCTACAAGAACGAAGCCGAAGTCGGCCAGGCCATCGCCGAAAGCGGCGTGCCGCGCAGCGAGCTGTTCATCACCACCAAGATCTGGGTCGACAACTACGCCGCCGACAAGCTGATCCCCAGCCTGCGTGACAGCTTGCAGAAACTGCGCACCGACTACGTCGACCTGCTGCTGATCCACTGGCCAGCGCCGGGCAACGGCGTAGAACTGCCCGAGTACATGAAGGCCCTGGCCGACGCCAAGCAGCAAGGCCTGGCTCGCCAGATCGGCGTTTCCAACTTCAACATCGAGCTGACCAGGCAGGCCATTGCCGTGGTCGGCAAAGGGGAAATCGCCACCAACCAGATCGAGCTCAGCCCCTATCTGCAGAACAGCAAGCTGACCGCGTTCCTCAAGGAACAAGGGATCACCGTGACCTCGTACATGACCCTGGCCTACGGCAAAGTGCTGAAAGACCCGGTACTGGCCCAGATCGCCGCCAAGCACAAGGCTACCGTCGCCCAGGTTGCCCTGGCCTGGGCCCTGCAACTGGGCTATGCCGTGATCCCGTCGTCGACCAAGCGTGAAAACCTGGCCAGCAACCTGCTTGCCCGTGGCCTGAAGCTGGACAGCGATGACATGGCACGCATCGCCGAGCTGGAGCGCAATGGCCGCGAGGTCAGCCCTGACGGCCTGGCGCCAACCTGGGACTGACACCGATGACTGCTCAAACAATGAGACCCGGCCGCGTGCTCTTCGCGTTGGCCATTGGTGCCTTTGGCATCGGTACTACCGAGTTCACCCCGATGGGGCTACTGCCGGTCATCGCCCAGGGCGTGGAGGTGAGCATCCCCAGCGCCGGCATGCTGATCACCGCTTATGCCATTGGCGTGATGGTCGGCGCGCCGATCATGACCCTGCTGTTCAGCCGCTTTGGGAGGCGCGCTGCGCTGATGGCATTGATGGCCATCTTCACCCTTGGCAACCTGCTGTCGTCGCTGTCGCCGGACTACTACACCCTGCTCGCTTCGCGACTGGTCACCAGCCTCAACCATGGTGCGTTCTTCGGCCTGGGAGCCGTGGTGGCAGCCAGCGTGGTGCCCAAGGAGAAACAGGCCAGCGCCGTGGCCACCATGTTCATGGGCCTGACCATCGCCAACATCGGCGGCGTGCCGGCCGCCACCTGGATCGGCCAGCAGATTGGCTGGCGCATGGCATTTGCCGGCACCGCCGTACTCGGCCTGCTGGCCATGGCCGCACTGTGGTACGCCCTGCCCAAGGGTGAACGCGGCAGCGTGCCGCATGTGCGCAAGGAACTGGCGGTCATTGCCCGCCCCAGCGTGTTGCTGGCAATGGCCACCACCGTGCTCGGTGCCGGCGCCATGTTCACCTTGTACACCTACGTGGCGCCGGTGCTGGCCGAACTGACCGGCGCCTCGGACAGCTTCGTAACCTTGGGGCTGGTACTGATCGGGGTTGGCTTCACCCTTGGCAACAGCCTGGGTGGCCGCCTGGCCGACTGGTCGCTGGATGGCGCGGCGAAGATCTTCCTCGCCGTGCTGGCGCTGATCATGCTGGCGATGCCCCTGGTACTGGGTAGCCACATCGGCGCCGCCATAGCCCTGCTGGTCTGGGGCATGTTCACCTTCGCCGTGGTACCGCCGCTGCAAATGCGTGTAATGACTGCCGCCATCGAGGCGCCAGGCCTGGCATCGTCGATCAACGTGGGTGCGTTCAACCTGGGTAACGCCGTGGGCGCGGCGCTGGGCGGTGCGGTTATCAGCCTGAACCTGGGCTACGCCGCCGTGCCAATGGCCGGAGGTGTGCTGGCGGCTGCGGGGCTGTTGCTGGTATGGCTGGGCGGGCGCAGCAAGGTCGCCGGCAAGACCGCAGCCGATATGGCCTGAAGGCAGTCACCTGCAGGAGCGGCCCATCGCGACACCAGGCCGTTCCTGCACACGGGCCGCGCCTGATTTCCTCACGCTGTAATGATGGAATACCGGGCGCCTCCGTTCTCTTGCCAGGCAGTGGGCACGGATGCCCGAAACGCGACATTGGCTGCCTGTTCGGCGTGAGACAGGCCACCTGGGCACTGGATAACCTGCTGCGGCAACGCCTTGCTCCCTTGCCATAGAAGAACCTTGCCCATGACAACCTCCGCCGCCTCCATAGCCGCCGCCACGCCTGCCGACCAGCCTCAGGGCTTTGTCGTGCGCATCGTCGGTGCGGCTGCATTCGCCCACCTGCTCAACGACCTGATTCAAGCCGTACTGCCGTCGATTTACCCCATGCTGAAAAGCGATTTCGCGCTGAGCTTCGCCCAGATCGGCTGGATCGCCTTGGTGTATCAGGTGACTGCTTCCCTGCTGCAACCTTGGGTCGGCATGTTCACCGACAAGCACCCACAACCCTACCTGCTGCCTGCCGGCATGTTGGTGACGCTGGTGGGCATCGCCCTGCTCGCCTTTGCCGGCAGCTATGAAATGCTGCTGGTGGCTGCCGCCGTGGTCGGCGTGGGTTCGGCCACCTTCCACCCAGAGGCCTCGCGGGTGGCCAGAATGGCCTCCGGCGGGCGCTTCGGCACCGCGCAATCAACCTTCCAGGTCGGCGGTAATACCGGCTCGGCCCTCGGCCCGCTGCTCACCGCTGCCATCATCATTCCGCACGGGCAACCGGCCATTGCCTGGTTCATGCTGGCCGCTGCGCTGGCTGTTCTGGTGCTGCTGCGGGTGACGGGCTGGAGCGTGCGCCACGGCCAGGCCCGGCTCAAGAGCTTCGCGGGCCAACAGGCCCCTGGCCTGTCGCGGGGTGCCATGTGGCGCGCGGTGGTGGTGATCGCCGTGCTGATGTTCGCCAAGTTCGTCTACATCGCTTCGTTCACCAACTTCTTCACCTTCTACCTGATCGAGCATTTCGGCCTGAGTGTGCAGCACAGCCAGCTGTACCTGTTCGTGTTCCTCGCAGCCGTTGCGCTGGGCACCTTTGCCGGTGGCCCGGTGGGTGATCGCATCGGGCGCAAGGCCGTGATCTGGGTCTCGTTCCTCGGCGTGGCGCCCTTCGCCCTGGCCCTGCCCCATGCCGACCTCGCCTGGACAGCCGTACTGGCGGTGGCCATCGGCCTGGTGATGTCCTCGGCATTCGCTGCCCTGGTGGTGTATGCCCAAGAGGCGGTGCCAGGCCGGGTCGGCATGGTTTCGGGGGTGATGTTCGGGCTGATGTTCGGCATCAGCGGCGTGGGTGCAGCCGGCCTGGGCACACTGGCCGACCAGCATGGCATCGAATGGGTGTACCAAGCCATCGCGTTCCTGCCGCTGCTCGGGTTGGCCACCGCCTTGCTGCCGGCCACCCGCTCGCGGGCCCGCCCTGGCCGTTGCTGCTAAAGTGGCGCTGCCAGGCTGCTCCGATATGAGGTCACGATGGTAAAGCCGCAGCGTGAATTGTTGGTGGAGGTCGATGAGTGGACCTGGGAAGTCGGTAGCCGTGCGACAGACTACCCAAGCGACTGGTTCATCGAGCCCCATAGCCATACCAAGCATCAACTGATCTATGCCATCAAAGGCCTGATGATCGTCGAGTCCGGCAACGAATGCTGGACGGTGCCACCCAGCCGCGGTGTGTGGATGCCTTGCGGCCAGGTGCACGCCATTCGCTGTGTCGGCGACGTGAAGATGCGCAGTGTGTTCGTGCGCATCGACGCGGCAACGGGCCTGCCCCTACAGAGCAAGGCCATCAGCATCTCGCCCTTGCTCAGCGAACTGATCAAGGCCTCGGTGGGGTTCACCGCACCGTTTGCCGAGGACTCGCGCGAAGCCCGGGTCATGCGCCTGATCCTCGACGAAATCTGCGTACTGCCGACCTTGCCGCTGAAGCTGTCGCAGCCCAGCGACCAGCGCCTGCGGGTGATCTGCGCGGCATTGCATGAACGGCCCGAGGATAACGCCACCGTTGCCGACTGGGGCGCGCGACTAGGGGTGGACGAAAAGACCATCCAGCGATTGTTCCGCAAGGAAACCGGCATGACCTTCGGCCAGTGGCGCCAGCAGGCGCGGCTGATGCAGGCACTGGAGCGGATAGCGCTGGGCGAGCGAATCATCGATGTGGCGGGCGCGTTGGGCTATGACAGCCCAAGTGCCTTCGCCAGCATGTTCAAGCGCCAGTTCGGTACCACGCCCAGCCAGTTCTTCAAATAACCTGAAGTCCACACATTTGCCGGCCATCAGCTTGCTGCATAAGGGCTGTCCGCTAGCGGCTCGCCCTGCCTGATCTTGCACAGCATCCCCGCCAAGCCGTATACAGTACCCCTACAACAATGCCCGCAAAGGAGCCCGGCACATGACCGTGACGCTGTCCCCCCTGCAGATCGACTGCGATTTCGACTCCGGCAACATACAGGTACTGGATGCCAGCAACCCGGCCCAGGTACACCTGGCCATTCGCCCGGACACCCACAGCGGCCACTACCAGTGGTTCCACTTCAAGGTCAGCGGGCTGACACCGGGGCAGGTCCATCGCTTCAGCCTGGACAACGCTTCCGGCTCCTCGTACAAGAACGCGTGGAGCGGCTACAACGCTGTGGCCAGCTACGACCAGCAGCGCTGGTTCCGTGTGCCAAGCCAGTTCGACGGTACGGCGCTATCGTTCGAGGTCAAGGCTGAACAGGACCAGATCTGGTTCGCCTACTTCGAGCCCTACCCGCGGGCCCGCCACAACCAGCTGATCGAACGTGCCTGCCAACTCCCGGGGGTCGAGTTGCTGGCCAGCGGCCGCAGTATCCAGGGCCGCGATATCCCGCTGCTGCGGGCAGGTGACGGTGCCGAAGGCAAACGCAAGCTGTGGCTGATTGCCCAGCAGCACCCGGGCGAGCACATGGCCGAATGGTTCATGGAAGGCGTGATCGACCGCCTGCAGGCCAACGACGCAGTGGTCCAGCAGTTGCTGGCCAAAGCCGACCTTTACCTGATCCCCAACATGAACCCCGACGGCGCCTTCCTCGGCCACCTGCGCACCAACTTCAAGGGCAAGGACCTCAACCGCGCCTGGCAGGACGCCAGCGTCGAATTCAGCCCGGAAGTGTTCTTTGCACAGGCGCAGATGAAGCAGTACGGTGTGGATGCCTTCATCGACGTGCACGGTGACGAGGAGATCCCCCACGTGTTCACGGCCGCATGCGAGGGCAACCCGGGTTACACCCCTCGGCTGGCCAAGCTCGAAGAGCAGTTTCGTAGCACCTTGTGCAGCCTGACCCGCGACTTCCAGACGGTGCATGGCTATACCCGTGACGAACCCGGACAGGCGAATACGACACTGGCCTGCAATGCGGTGGGCATGGCCCATGACTGCCTGTCACTGACGCTGGAAATGCCGTTCAAGGACCATGACGACGCGCCCGATGCAGTCACCGGGTGGTCTGGGGCGCGCTCCAAGGCACTGGCCGGAGCGGTGCTGGAGACCCTGGCCAACATGGTAGACGATTTGCGCTGAACCCCGCCTTGCGTGCCCCTGAAGAAGCAGCCCGTCGCGACACGCGGCGGCTCCTTCGGGGGTATTGACTGCCGCAGGGATGACGGGTTCAGAATTGCACATCCAATATCACACTGTCGGTATAGGTCGCAGCCGGCGGTGTCGCCTGATCGGTATAGACCTTGGCGTTGTAGTTGAACACCTGGCTACCCGTGCCGGTACCCACCCCGGGGTTGATGTCGGCATCCGTACTGGAACGCCTGGCAGCTCCTAACGCCCCCCAGCGCACGGTCCCGGCACTTTTGAAAATGTCATAGGCCAGGTAGTTGTTGGCCGAAGACTTCATCCGCCGCCGCCCACCCGACACGTTCTGCCCGTCATCCAGCCCTACCGTGTAGCTGCTGCCCTTGGTGCATGACACGTTTATGCCCTGGCTCACCGTGCCGAACCCCGCCACCACCGGTGCACTGGCGAAGCTGATGTCAGGCGTGGTGATCTGGCAATCGTTGGTCACCGTCAGGCTCACGTTCAAGAGCTGGCTACCCGAACCGATGTCGCGCCCAAGGCATATCCCTAACGCGCCAATCCCCGAACAATAATCCCAGCTCCAGGCCACGGTCAGGGCCTCTTGATACAACCCGGCCGCGACATTGCTGCCAATCTGGGTGCGCAGGTAGATCGGCACCGCCTTGGGTGTGGTACCGCCGAGCAGCCCCAGCAAGTCGAGGATGCCGTTGCGGGCGAAGTCGTAGGCCACACCGCGGGTAATCGGGTAGCGGGTGGTGTTGTCGGCATACAGCGTGTAGGGAATGACATCGCCTGTCGGGCCGACCAGGCCACCCGAGGCGGGCGTGATCGTGGCGTAGAAATGATCACCGCTGCTGAGCAAGGTCAGCAGCGAACCGGTGCACTGCAACCCGGAGTTGAGGCTGGAAGCCGTCTGTACCGTGTTGCGAACCTGCGTTGAATTAAGGCTGCCAAACGCTGCCGGCAACGTGGCCACCGACGAACAAAGCGCCAAGGCCGTGCCACTCGGCAACAGCAGCACGCTCGCCACCAGGCCCCGCCGCCAGGCGCTCATCGGCACACCAGCGGACCAATCAGAGGGATCGAGCCTTGCGCTTCGGGCAGGTCAAACGCCACTTCGCAATGCCCACCCCCTTCAAGCGCCACCTGAAGGCGGTTATACGACGACAGGTTCTCCAGGTACACCAACCCGTCCCACCCCACCACCGCCTGGGTGCCGCTCTCTGCGTGGGTGACACGGCTACCCAGTTTGAGCACCTGCTGGTTGCCATCCACCAATTCGACACTGGCCGCCATGACCCGCTTGAGGGGGAATTCCAGCAAGTAGCCACTGCCCCGTCGCACCGCTACACGTTGCTCAACGTCCGGCGCGAGGACATCCGGTGGCAGGTTCATGGGATCGATCTCGTACTTGCCCCGGTAGTAACCGCTGCTGTAAGGCACCAGCAAGTGCCCCTTGGCATCGGTACGGCCGATTTCCTGGTTTTCATAACGCACCGGTACATCCGCGTAACCTGCGGTGCTGACCACCACGAAGGCATCATCGATACGGTTGGCAGCGAACACGCCGGCATCCATCCACACCAGAGAACCACTGGCGTCGGCCCAGCGGGTCATCTCACCGCTGCTGCCATACACACCGGCCTGCAGTTGCACCGATTGCAGGCGCCAGGTGACGTCGGCCTGGCGATAGGCATCACGGTCGCTGCCTGCGGCATAGCCCAGGTTGTAACCGACGCCGACACCGGCTGGCACCGCACGGCTGTAGTTGACCCGTTGCAGGGTCTCGCCTTCATTGCTGCGTTCGATGCTCAGCGCCAGGGTGCCGTGCAGGTCGAACGGGATCACCAACTGCGCCTGCACCGCCCACTGGCTGTCCCCCACTTCACGGTTGGCCGAGAGGTACACACTGCTGCTGCCCCACAGTGGCTTGCTGTAGCTCAGGTTGATCAACCGGGTACGCGTACCGTCACCGGCGCGCACGTCGAAGTAGCCAGCGCCAATGCTGCCGTACTCGTTCAGGTTGACACTGAGGGTGACCTGTTCGCTGCTTTTGCTCAGTTGCATGTCCGGGGAGCCCACCCGACTCAGGTCGGCATAGTCGCCATGGCGTTGCAGGCGCTGGTAACCGAAGCCGATGCGCTGGCTGTTGTACTGGTAGCCAAGGGCGACCTGATGGCCCTTGTCGCCCTCGAACCGGCTTTGCGCCAAGGCAGCGTTGAGCACGCCAAAGTTGCCCATGCGCATGTTGCCGCCCAGCCCACCCAGCATCAGCGACTCAGCCGTTTCGGCGTGGGTTTCCAGGGTGAAGATGTCACTGAGCCCATAGCGCAAGCTGCCCGAGGCAATACCCGGCCCATAGCTGAAATCGCGTACGCCATAATCACGGCGCAGGCTGCCGGCGGCCACCGAGTAGTCCGACAGGCCCTTCTGCAGCAAGCTGCTGGTGACATAGAACGGCAAGGTGGTCGACACCTGCCGGCCAAGGGCATCAGTGGTGACCACCACCGCTTCCCCGGCACCGTTGATGAACGGCACGTTGGTCAGGGTGTACGGCCCTGGCTGCAGTTCAGTGGTACTGGACTTGAAACCGTTGATGAACAGGTCGAGCGACGTGGGCACCGCCGCTTCGCCGGCGAACGCAGGCAAGGGGTAAGTGACAAGATCCGGGCGCGCAGCGAAGTCGCGTGACAGCTGCACTCCGCCCACTCGCACCGAGCTGCTCCAGGGCAAGGCGCCCGTCACGAAGTCACCGGCTTCGTAGGTCAGCAGGCGCTGCTCGTCGGTAAAGCGCCAGGTGGTGTCGTAACGCATGAAGCCTCGGCGCGTATCGTCCGCCTGTGCGCCATTGAAAGACTGGCGCCACTGGCCGGTACTGGAGAAGGTACCCCAGCTGTCGAACAGGCGCAGCTCGTTCCAGGCGGCCAGGTAGGTGCCGCCTTCATCGGTGTCGTTGAGATACAGGTCATAGTTGAACAAGGCGCCGAAGCTGCTGCGCGCATCGCTGGCCGGGTAAAGGTTGCGATCACCCACTTGCTGTTCTGGCAACCAGGCTGGCGGCACCTGCAGCAGCAGGCGCTGGTTCTGACTGTCGTAGTCGGTGTGCAGCCCCGCGATGCTGTCCAGGGCCACCTCCCCCTGGGGGTTGCCCGGCAGCGAGACGCCAGCTGCACGCAATACGTCGCTGTCCAGGTACAAGCGCCCGGCCCGCTGCTGCACCGGTATCAGTTCAACCCTGGGCATCTGGTTCACCACCAGATCGAGGTAAAGGGTGGCCTCGGCGATGGCGGACATCTCCGTGGGCGGTGGGGGCAAGTCGTCGGCCAGCACCAGTGCGGGGCTGACCATGGCCAGCCCCAGGCACCAGCGGCACGTCGTCGCCGGGAGCCATTTCACACACGGTTTCCAACCATTGCCGGGTCCTCCCTGGCCCCTGCACTTCATTCAGCCGTTGGCTCATTGGCCTTGGCGGATGGCGTCCGCCGAGCGCTGACCATTGACCCTGCCCTTCAGCACGCTGACGCTGCCGGATGCCACGGGAGCCGGCCAGCGCATGCTTGCCCCCGGCAGCACATAACCCAGCAGGCCTTCAGCCAGTGGCTTGCTCTGGCTGCCTTGCTGCACGACCACATCGGTCAGCCGCGCATGTACCGGGCCCGTGTTACGCAGTTCAATGTAGGGCTTGCCTTGCACCGTCACCGGGCGCCAACTGAGCTGCGGCTTGCCCACCCCCTCGGCGTTGCGTTTGCCTTCAGGGTCGGCCTTGCCCCACAGCCCCTCGCCATAGACAAACAGCGGCACCGAATAGCGCATCTGCAAACGAATGGCCGCCGTCGCGCCAGGCTCAGCCTTGTCGACCGGGATGGCGGGCGGAATCTCGTCGATGATGATGCGGTAGGCCTGCTCCTGGCCGGCGGGTGAAGGGCCGGTACGGGTCAGGCGGATCAACTGCTTCTGCCCGGGAGCGATGTTGGCGACCGGCGGGCTGCCGATAATCTCGCGCTGCGCCTGGAACTGCTCCTTATAATCACCCTGACGCCAGGCGAATACCCGCACCTGCAGGTTTGCCGGCGCAGTGCCACGGTTTTCCAGCCACAACGCACCTGCCTTCTGGTCGGCCTCCAGCACCGGGTCGATCGGCCAGATCAGCACCGAAGTGGCCGCCCAGGCCGGCAGGCTTGCCAGCGACAACAATCCAGTCAATCCACGCGTCCACTTCGCGCCTGCCCGCATGCAGCTCTCCTTAGACACTTGTCATGGGTGGCACTGGCAGTTACCAGGTCACCGTCACTTGCACCACATCGGTGTAAGTCCCTGCCGGCTGCGTGCCGGTCAGTTGGACTCGCCCGTAGACCGGTAGCTTGATCGCCGTCGGGTCGGAATAGCTCACCGCCACGCTCTGGCCGATGCCCAAAGCCTGGGTATAGGCCGCGTCCCGGTACAACTGGTAGGCCAGCACTTGCGCACCACTGGTGCGCTTCAGGTTGCGTGTGCCACTGGCACTGTTTTGCCCGCCGTCCAGGCTCATGCTCATGGCCACGCCCGGCGTGCACTGGAACGTCACGGAAGAACCCCCCAGGGATGTGCTGAGCAGCCCCGTGGACAGCGCCGACTGCGAGCCATAATCGAGCGTGCCGTAACTGGTGACACCGCCTACCACCAGGCATCCGGCGACAACCTGCGCCATCACCGTGAAGGTACTGGTGGTCACTGCCCCCAACGGGGCGGTCAACAACATGCTGACGCCAGTCAGGCCTCCTGCCAGCCAGCCGCGCATGGATCAGAACGACAGCTCGACCGAGATCGTGTCGCTGTAGACCCCGGCAGGCAGGCCCGCCTTGCCGACGGCCTTGCCGTAAAGGTTGACCGTTTGAGCGGCGCCGGTACTGGTCGGCAGGGTGATGGTGTCGTCGACCGCCAGCAACGCCGTACGCCCAGCGTCGGTATAGAGGTCATACGGTACAAAGTTGCCAGAACCATCGGCGAGCGCACGGGTGCCCCCGCTCGACTGGCCATCATGCAGGCCTGCACTCACTTTGATCACAGGCACCGTACCTGCAGAGCACAGGATGCTCATGGCGCCTCCCCCGCCTCCCAGCACCTGGGCATCGGCGGTGGCGAACAAGGCATCCTGGGTACCGAAGTCCAAGGCACCGAAGTCAAGCCCCGACGTGCCCGACGAGCCATTGACCTGGCACGCCGCAGTCAGCGTCAGGGTCGAGCTGATACTCCCCGTAACCGTGGCCGCCTGGGCCTGGGAAGCCAACGCCAGGCCCAGGCCTGCGAGGACGCAATATGAAAGGTTCGTTCGCATCGGAGTCTCCTTGCGTGGTTACCAGTCCAGGGTCACTCTGAGGGTGTCGCGGTAAAGCCCGGCCGGTAGCGCTCGTGGTTGCGCCACTACCACACCGTAGATGGGAATCGGTACTTGCTGGCTGCTGCTGATGGTGAAGGCCCGTGCCTGGCCGACGCCGTAGCGGCTGTTGCCGCCTGGGTCGACCGCCAACTGGTATGGAATCAGTTCACGGCCGTTGCTCAGGCGGCGTATGCCATCGTCGCCATTGAGGCCACCATTGATACGCACGTTGAAGGCCCGAACTTCAGGCGTGCAACTGATCTGCAAGCTGCCCTCACCGCCCACTTCGTCCACTTGGCTGCGCAACGGCTGGTCCCAGTTCGGACCGCGCTCGCCAAAGTCCATTACGCCTGGGTCACCCAGCACCGCCGGTTGCGTCTCGTTGCTGCTGATCTGGCAAGACGCGCTGATCACCAGCCGTGCCTGGATGAAACCGGTGGTGCTGCCATGCACCGCACCGCCGGGGATCAGCAGCGGGCCGAGGGTGAGCAACAGGATCGAAGTGCGGCTCATGACATGGCGTCCTTGTGCATGGTGGCGTCACTACCAGGTAACGGTGACTTTGAGCAGGTCGGCGTAAGCCCCTGCTTCCGGCACCCAGGCCAATTTGTCGATACGTGCGTACAGCGGCAATTCAACCGAACCACTGCCCGGCACACGCGCCGACAGGGCTACCCCCACCGCCAGCGGCTCACGCCAGGCAGCGTCACGGTACAAGCGATAAGGAATGGGCCGCGCCAGGCGGTCGTGGCTGGCCAGATAGCGCAGCTCGCCGACGCCACCATGCTGGCCACCATCGACGCGCACCTGATAGGGCGTATCCGGGTTGCACTCGAGCCGCGGCGGGCGCTGGCTCAGCAGCACGCCGCTCAAGGGCGCACCAGGGCCATCCAGGCGCGCCGCCGCACCTAGGTCGATTCGCCCCAGGGCCTGGGCTCCCGCATCACGGGGCTGGTTGACCAGCATGCAGCCACGTTGCACCAGCACCCGAACTTCCACGAGGAAATCCGCAGCCACGGTACTGCCGCTGAACAACAGGCCGAACAGCGCGGCCAGCATGCGCTCCGTCACCTTGTTATCCTTGTCGAGGTGTCTTGAACTGAGCGTAGCAGCGAGGCAGCGCAGCCGAAGTAGCACTAAGCCATTTTTTTGTATTAGCGACAAAGCGATACCGTGGTAGCAAAAAAAGCCTGTGTCGCACAGAACCCGCGGCCAACCCGTGCCTCCAATGGCCAGGAGCCGGTAAATTCACCGGGATTCTGTTAGGGTGAATCGTACTCGTCCTGCGCCAGACACCTGTGCCGTACACGGACGGACATGACAGGAGCTTTTTCAATCATGACTGCAGACAACTCACTGGCAGACGCCATGGAGCGCTGTGCCCAGGAACCGATCCAGGTTCCGGGCAGCATCCAGCCTCACGGCTTTCTGCTGGTGCTGGATGCCACCGACCTGTGCGTGCTGCAGGCCAGTGAAAATGTCGAGCACTGGTTGGGCTTGCCAGCCCGTGAACTGATCGGTTGTCACTTCTCCGACCTGGTTCACGATGGCTTTGACCTGCACGCACACCTCTCACGGCTTCCCGAAGATGAGGTCTTCCCATTCCACATTGGCGACGTGTGCTTGCGCCAGGGCGCACCCGTCAGTGCCCTGCTGCATGTGCTGGTCCATTGCCACGACCAGGTGCTGATTGCCGAGTTCGAACCACCCCGCCTGCCAGCAGACCTGGCCGGGCAAGGTGACTATTACCCGTTGGTCCGCAGCTTTGTCGCCAGTCTGCAACTGGCCAGCAGTATCGAAGACCTGCTGCAGCAAACGGTGTTGCAGCTCAAGCGCATCACCGGCTTCGGGCGGGTCAAGGCCTACCGTTTCGATGCCGAAGGCAATGGCCAGGTGCTGGCCGAGGTAGCCGACCCGGGCTACCCCAGCTACGCAGGCCTGTGCTTCCCGGCTGCAGACATCCCGCGCCAGGCGCGCGAGCTGTACCGGGTCAACCGTATCCGCGTGATCGAAGATGCCAACTATCAGCCCTCGCCGCTGCTGCCCGCAACCAACCCGCGCACCGGCAAGGCGCTGGACATGAGTTTCGCTGTACTGCGCAGCGTGTCGCCCGTGCACCTGCAGTACATGCGCAACATGGGCACGCTGGCCTCGATGTCACTGTCGATCGTGGTCGACGGCGAGCTGTGGGGGCTGATTTCCTGCCACCATCAGCAGCCACGCCCGGTGGACCTGCGCACCCGCACGGCCTGCGAGCTGTTGGCCAGCGTGCTGTCGTTGCAGATAGAGTCCCGCGAGTCCCATGCCAGCACGCGCAAGCTGTTGGCGCTGCGCCAGCACATCGTACGCATGATCTCGTCCATGGCCGACCACGACAGCGTCAGTGACGGCTTGCGCGACCTGCCCCACGTGCTGCTGGCCTTCGCCGACGCTCAGGGCGCAGCAGTGATCTCGGCCGAGCGCTGCGACCTGATCGGCCAGACCCCGCCCGAGGCCCAGGTGACGGCGCTGGTGCACTGGCTCGGCCAACGTGACGAAGACAGCGTGTTCCATAGCGACAACCTGCGCCGTGACATCACTGAGCTGCCCGAGCTGGCAAAGCATGCTGGCGGGGTGCTGGCAGTGGCCATCTCGCAGATCCACTCGCACTACCTGCTGTGGTTCCGCCCCGAGCAGATACGCACGGTCAACTGGGCCGGCCAGCCGACCAAGCAGGTCGGGCCACAGGGCAACCTCGACCCACGGCACAGCTTTGAACGCTGGCAGGAAGAACTGCGCGGCTATTGCCAGGCGTGGGACCCACTGGTGATCGAGGGCGTGATGGAACTGCGCACCGCTGTGCTGGGCATTGTCCTGCGCAAGGCCGAAGAACTGGCACAGCTGGCTGGCGAGTTGCGCCGTTCCAACAAGGAGCTCGAAGCGTTTTCCTACAGTGTTTCCCACGACCTGCGCGCACCGCTTCGGCACATCGCCGGCTATACCGAACTGCTTGGCGAAATCGAAGGCGAGGGCCTGAGCGAACGCGGCAAGCGCTTCCTGCAGCATATCGGTGAAGCGGCGCACTTTGCCGGCAGCCTGGTCGACAACCTGCTCAACTTCTCGCAGATGGGCCGCTCGGCCTTGCGCCTGTCCGACGTCGACCTCAACGCCTTGGTCGAGGCCATTCGCAGCGAGCTGGCACCCGATTACGAAGGCCGCGCAATCGTTTGGGACATCGCCCCGCTGCCCAAGGTGATCGGCGACCCGGCATTCATCAACATGGCCTTGCACAACCTGATAGCCAATGCCATCAAGTACACCCGCGGCCGCCACCCTGCTCGCATCGGCATCAGTGCCGTACAGCACCCTGACGAAACCGAGGTCTGCATCCGCGACAATGGCGTGGGCTTCGACATGGCCTACGCCAACAAGCTGTTCGGCGTCTTCCAGCGCCTGCACCGCATGGAAGATTTCGAAGGCACCGGCATTGGCCTGGCGAGCGTACGCCGCATCATCGAGCGCCATGACGGTCGAGTCTGGGCCACTGGCCAGATCGACCAGGGCGCCAGCTTCCATTTCACCCTACCCCGAAACACTGCTACCTGAGGCATCGCTACCATCATGCTCAAGCCCATTCTGCTGGTCGAAGACAACCCCCGAGACCTGGAGCTGACCCTGCTGGCCCTGGAGCGCAGCCAGTTGGCCAACGAGGTCATCGTGCTGCGTGACGGCGCCGATGCGCTCGACTACTTGCTGCGCCGCAACGCCTATGCCAAGCGCGACGACGGCAACCCTGCCGTGCTGTTACTCGACCTGAAACTGCCCAAGGTCGACGGCCTGGAAGTGCTGAAGGAAGTGCGCGCCACTGCCGAACTGCGCAGCATCCCCACCGTGATGCTGACCTCCTCGCGCGAAGAGCCCGACCTGTTGCGTGCCTACGAGCTGGGGGTAAACGCTTATGTGGTCAAACCGGTGGAGTTCAAGGAATTCGTCGCCGCCATCTCCGACCTCGGAGTATTCTGGGCAGTGCTAAACGAACCGCCACCCGGCTCACTGCGACTGAACCGTCGCGGTAGCAACTGAGGCCGCCGCGACGATGCAGCAAACGCCGTTGAAACTACTGATGGTAGAAGACAGCTCGATGGACGCCGAGCTTACCCTGATGCGCCTGGAGCGCAGCGGGCTGCATGTACAGTCGCAGCTGGTGTTCGACCATGCGGGTGTCGAACATGCCCTGCGCCAGGCCCGCTACGACCTGATCTTGTGTGATTGCGTACTACCAGGCTCGTCCGGCACCGAAGTGCTGGCCATCGCCCAACGCCTGGCACCCGACATCCCGTTCATATTCCTGTCCGGCATTTACGGTGAAGAGCACGCGGTGGAAATGATCCGCCTGGGCGCGACCGACTATGTGTTGAAGAAGAACCTGCCACTGCTGCCCAAAGCCGTGCGCCGAGCCCTGAGCGAAGTGCAGGAACGCCAGCGCCGTCGCCGCGCCGAAGAGGCCTTGGCGGACGTCGAAGCACGTGCTCGCATTGCCATCGACGCTGCCGGCATGGGCACCTGGGACCTGCGCCCGCAAGAGGGCCTGCTGCTGTGGGATGACCGCTGCAAGACCTTGTTCGGCCTGCCCACCAGCACCGAAATGAGCCTTGAAGTGTTCTACGCCGGCATCTACCCCGACGACCTGCCACTGGTGCGCGAGGCGGTGGAACATGCCATGCGCCCGGAAAGTGACGGTCATTACCGCGTGGAGTTTCGGATCGCCCAACCCAATGGCCTGGAGCCACGCTGGCTGCTGAGCAGCGGCCAGACCCAGTTCGTCGATGATCAGTGCGTTCGCTTCTCAGGCGTACTGCAGGACATCCACGCGCAACGCCAGGCCACCCAGGCGCTGCGTCAGCTGAACGAGATGCTCGGCGAGCGGGTCGAGCGCCGTACCCGCGAACGCGACCGCGCCTGGGAGCTGTCGCAAGATTTGCTCGCCGTGCTGAACAAAGACCTGACCCCGGTCGCACTGAACCCCGCCTGGGAAGCCAGCCTGGGTTTCTCACGCGAACGCCTGAGCCAGTCGTCCTTGCTGCACCTGCTGCCTGAGCAGGACCAGGAACAGTTACTCACCGAACTGGCCGCCCTGTCCCATGGCCGCACCAGCGCACGCTTTGTCGGTCGCATCCTGCATGCCGGCGGCCAACAGCGCTGGCTGTCGTGGGTGGTGGTGCCGGAGGACACCCTGCTGTACGTGGTGGCACGCGACATCACCAGCGAGCGCGAAGCCGCCCTGGGCCTGGCAGATGCCAACGCCCGGTTGCGCGAACAGATCAACGAGCGCGAGCGCATCGAGGCCGCTCTGCAGCAGATGCAGCGGCTGGAAGCGGTCGGGCAACTGACGGCCGGCGTGGCGCATGACTTCAATAACCTGCTGACAGTGATACTCACCGGTGCCAGCTTTCTGGAGCGCGATCTGGCCAAGGCCGACCTGGACAAGGCCCGCACTCGCCTCACCCATATCCGCGAAGCGGGCGAGCGTGGCGCCAAGCTGACCTCGCAGTTGCTGGCCTTCTCCCGCCGCCAGCGTCTGGAGCCGGTGCCGCTGAACCTCAACCGTACCCTGGCCGGCCTGGAAGAACTGCTGCGCCGCACCCTGGGTGGCAACGTCTCGGTGCGTCTGGACCTTGACCTGGCCCTGTGGCAGGCACTGACCGACCCCACCCAGACCGAGATGATCATCCTCAACCTGGCGATCAATGCCCGCGACGCCATGCCCAACGGCGGCCAGCTGACCCTGACAACACGCAACACCCGTATCGACAAGCGCCCGCAACGCCCGGAAGACCCGGACCCGGGCGAGTACGTGATGCTGAGCATCCGCGATACGGGGTGCGGCATGAGCGAAGACGTGCAGGCCAAGGTATTCGAGCCTTTCTTTACCACCAAGGACATCGGCAAAGGTTCGGGCCTGGGCCTGGCCCAGGTATTCGGCTTCGCCAAGCAGTCCGGTGGCGGCGTGCGCATCGACACCACACTCGGTCGCGGTACCGAAGTGGCGGTATACCTGCCAGCGGTAAAAGAGGAGATGGTGAACGAACCCGTGGCAGCCGCGCTCAGTCAGTCGATCAGCGAAAGCGGCCATAACCGCACGGTGCTACTGGTGGACGACGACCACCTGGTGCGCGACATGCTTGGCGATGTGTTACGCCAATACGGCTACCAGGTGCGCCAGGCGCACAGCGGCGAGCAGGCATTGGCCTTGCTGGATGACGATATTGACCTGCTGCTGACTGATTTCGCCATGCCCGAGTTCAACGGCGCACAACTGGCGCTGGCGGCCCGCGAACGGTACCCCCACGTGCCGGTGGTGTTTCTTACAGGTTATGCGGAGTTGCAGGGGCTGGAACTGCCGGGCAGCCTGGTGATCCAGAAGCCGGTGCAGGCTGATGAACTGGCCAGGGCGCTGAACGAAATGCTGGGGATTGCCGGGTAATCCGGTACGGCACGAACCGCGCTCAGGAGGCGCGGTGGCGCGCAAAACCACACAAACGCGAAAACCCAGCGCTCATCTTTCCTGGCACTGGGTGAAGTACGTTTGAATCTGAAAAATGGCAGGGGCGGCTGGATTCGAACCAACGCATGGCAGGATCAAAACCTGCTGCCTTACCGCTTGGCGACGCCCCTGTATCGGATGCAGCGTTTGCTGCCCTGACAATTCCAAGTGAGTGACAACTGGGTTGTTGTCTTGGAATGCGCGGCACTTTAACAACAAACTTTCGGTCTGTGAACCCCCCTGATAAAAAAAATTGCCAAAAAACAGCGAGTTAGTCATTTCGGCTCTGGTGCAGCGACCGTCCGTCGGTTTCCGCCTGCCTCGCTTCAACACAATCGCATTCCGCACTTCCAATCAGATAAGCCCATTGCATTGACCAAGGAGGACCCCATGCCTGTCTCTCACGACCTCTACCAGGACCTGCACTACCCGCGTGAAATCGTCCAGCAGCGCCGCCAGCAGGACAAGGCGCTGGACCGCCTGCTGGACGAATACGTGGACATCGACAACCAGGTGCTGGCTGCCGAATCGATTTCGGCCGGTAACTTCGTCGACGAAGACCTGCGCCACCTCAAGGAGCGTCGCCTGGCGGTGAAGTACATGATCGAGCGCCAGCTGGAGCGCAAGGCATAGCCCGTACAGGTACAACAGGCGGTCAGACCTATCGCAAGAAGTGATGATTGCCCGGCACTTTCTCTATTAGTCAAAATGGCCGCCCTCGGGCAAGCTGCAGGCTGCCCCACCATCGCCCAAGGAGCGTTGCTTTTGTCTGCCTGGATCCCTACCCCGCTGCGCCAGCTTGGCCAACGGTTGCGCGGCACCGCCAATCAACAGAGCGAGCTGCTCGGCTGGTTCGAGGACAAGGCGCACAGCCGCGGTTATCAGCTGAGTGACGGTCAGCGGCGGGTAATCCACTGCATGGCCGAACAACTGAAGCAGCTTGAACAGGGCCAACCGCGCAGCCTGTACCTGTACGGCTCGGTCGGCCGTGGTAAAAGCTGGCTGCTCGATGGCTTTTTCCAGGCCGTGCCGATAGCCGCCAAGCTGCGCCTGCACTTTCATGACTTCTTTGCCCGCCTGCATCTGGGCATGCATCGCCACCGGGCGTTGGACGACGCGCTGGGCGCAACGCTGGACGAACTGGTGGGCGGCTGCCGGGTGCTGTGCTTCGACGAATTCCATGTGCATGACATAGGCGATGCCATGCTGCTCACCCGGCTGTTCAACGCCTTGTTCGCCCGTGGCGTGTACCTGCTGGTGACCTCTAACTATGCGCCCGAAGGGCTGTTGCCCAACCCGCTGTATCACGAGCGTTTTCTGCCGGTCATTCGCCTGATCAACAGCTCGATGCAAGTGCTCGAAGTCGGTGGCGACACTGATTTTCGCAGCTTGCCGGCCAACCGCGAGCATCAGCGTTTTACCCAGGGCCATTATGTCTGGCCGGGTGATGCGGCGCAGCGCCAGGCGCTGAACGTGCCGAACGAGCAACCGGTGATACTGGACGTGAACAAGCGCCCGCTGCGGGCGCTGGCCGTCGATGGCCGGCGGGTGGTGCTTGGCTTTGACGATCTGTGCGAGAAGGCCACCGCGGTCATCGACTACCTGGTGCTGGCCAGGGACTATGACGAGTGGGTGATCGATGGGCTGGATGACCTCTCGGAGTGTTCGCTTGCGGCTCAGCAGCGCTTCGTCAACCTGGTGGATGTGCTGTATGACCAGGATCGGCGGGTGGTCGTGATCGGTAAACGACCGCTGGAAGAGAGCCTGGGCGGCCCACTGGCCGACCTGATGCGTACCCGCAGCCGGTTGGGGCAACTGCACCAGATTGCCCCCTGAGACTGCAGTGCCTGAACCGGCCCTTTCGCGGGTGAACCCGCTCCTACGACGGCCTGCGCCCAATCACCAATGTGTGTCCACCCCCGATAGGTGTAGGAGCGGGTTTACCCGCGAATACGGTGGTGGCGGCAACGGTGAAAGGCGGGTGAAATTGGCCAGCAGGCCCGACCCTTTCGCGGGTAAACCCGCTCCTACACGACGGCCTGCGCCCAATCACCAATGTGTGTCCCCCCCGATAGGTGTAGGAGCGGGTTTACCCGCGAATACGGTGGCGGCGGCAACAGTGAACGGCGGGTGGTAAATGGCCAGCAGACCCGGCCCTTTCGCGGGTAAACCCGCTCCTACACGACGGCCTGCGCCCAATCACCAATGTGTGTCCACCCCCGATAGGTGTAGGAGCGGGTTTACCCGCGAATACGGTGGTAGCTGCAACGATGAATGCCCAGGAATATTGGCCAGCAGGCCCGGCCCTTTCGCGGGTAAACCCGCTCCTACACGACGGCCTGCGCCCAATCACCAATGTGTGTCCACCCCCGATAGGTGTAGGAGCGGGTTTACCCGCGAATACGGTGGTAGCTGCAACGATGAATGCCCAGGAATATTGGCCAGCAGGCCCGGCCCTTTCGCGGGTAAACCCGCTCCTACACGACGGCCTGCGCCCAATCACCAATGTGTGTCCCCCCCCGATAGGTTGTAGGAGCGGGTTTACCCGCGAATACGGTGGTAGCTGCAACGATGAATGCCCAGGAATATTGGCCAGCAGGCCCGGCCCTTTCGCGGGTAAACCCGCTCCTACACCACGGCCTCTGCCGAACCACCGTTGCGTGTCCCGCCCGCGAAAGGGCCATCGAGGTCAAACCATCAACCCGCCCTGGGCAAATCCGCCAGCACCGCTTCGATCTCGCCCAGCACTGCCGGATCATCCAGGGTCGAAGGCGGCACATAATCCTGGCCATCGGCAATCTTGCGCAGCACCGCCCGCAGAATCTTGCCGGAACGGGTCTTGGGCAGACGCTTCACCAGCCGAACCCGGTTGAAGCAGGCCAGCGGGCCGATTTCCTCGCGCACACTGCCCACCAGCTCCACCAGCAACTGCGCTTCAGCAATGCCCTCGCCATCCTTGAGTACTACCAGCGCCAGCGGTACCTGGCCCTTGATCTCGTCATGCACGCCGATAACCGCGCACTCCGCTACCGCCGGGTGGCGGGCAACCAGGTCTTCCATTTCGCCGGTGGACAAGCGATGACCGGAAACGTTGATCACATCATCGGTGCGCCCCATGATGTAGACGAAACCATCATCATCCAGATAGCCGCCATCGCCCGTGTGGTAGTACCCCGGATACGTGCGCAGATAGGCCTGCAGGTAGCGCTCGTGATCCCCCCACAGCGTCTGACTGCAACCGGGTGGCAATGGCAGGGCAATCACGATCGAACCCTGATGGTTGGCCCCGAGCAAGTGGCCTTCGTCATCCAGCACGCGAACGTTGTAACCCGGCACCGCCCGGTTGCTCGACCCTGGCTTCGCCGCACTGCCCTCCAGCCCGACGCAAGGCGCGGTGACCGGCCAGCCGGTCTCGGTCTGCCACCAGTGGTCGTGCACCGGTTTGCCACTCACCCGCTCCAGCCATTCATGGGTGCTGGAATCCAGCTTTTCCCCCGCCAGAAACAGTTGCCGCAGCGAGCTGAGGTCATGCTTGCGGATCAGTTCGCCCTCCGGGTCTTCCTTGCGGATGGCGCGCATGGCCGTCGGTGCACAGAACAGCGCGTTGACCTGATACTGCTCCACCACTCGCCAATAGGCCGAAGCATCCGGGGTGCGGATCGGCTTGCCTTCGTAGAACACCGTGGTACAGCCGCTCATCAACGGCCCATAGACGATCAGTGAATGGCCGACCACCCAACCGACGTCGGAAATGCCCCACCACACATCGCCGGCCTGCATGCCATAGATATGGCGCATGGCATAACACAGCGCCACGGCATTGCCGCCGTTTTCCCGGACGATACCCTTGGGCTTACCGGTGGTACCTGAGGTGTACATGATGTATAGCGGGTCGCCGGCATCCAGCTCCACAGGCGCCACCGGCTCGGCACCGGCCAAGGCCGCCTGCCAGTCCAGGTCGCGGCCTGGCAGCAGTTCAGCGTGCGCTTGCGGCCGCTGCAGCACCAGCACATTGCGCGGCTGGTGCCGGGCCAGTTGCAAGGCGCGGTCAACCAGCGGCTTGTATGCAATGATCCGGTCGAACTCCAGCCCGCACGATGCCGTCAGCAACAAACTGGGCCGGGCGTCATCGATGCGCAGGGCCAACTCGTTGGCGGCGAAACCACCGAACACGACCGAATGCACCGCGCCGATCCGCGCGCAGGCCAGCATCGCCATGGCCGCTTGCGGCACCATGGGCATGTAGATGATCACCCCATCGCCCTTGTTCACCCCCAACTGGCGCAGCAAACCGGCCAGGCGCGCGACCTCATCACGCAACTGGTTGTAGGTGTAGGTCTGCTGCACGCCAGTCACTGGCGAATCGTAGATCAGCGCCAACTGCTCGCCCCGGCCCTGCTCGATCTGGTGATCGAGGGCCAGGTAACAGCTGTTGATGCGGCCATCAGCGAACCAGCGGTGGGTCCCGTCAGCGTTGTCTTGCAGGGTCAGGGCAGGCTTGCGGTGCCAGGCCAGGTGTGCGGCCTGTTCCGCCCAGAAAGCGGCAGGGTCGGAAATGGAATGGGCGTAGCTGTGCTGGTAGCTCATATCGTCAGAAACCCGGTACTTGTTGTTATTGAAGGGCGAAACTTGAGTATGGACCGCTACACCCACCCTGCCATGGGACTAAAGTCACAACCGACCTGCAAATTTGCAGACAACGCAATAACGCCCCATAACGGTGCAAAGCCTCTAGAATAGGCCCCCCACAAACACCGAGCAGCCCATGGACATCGATCAGGCCCGTACCTTCCTGGAAATTGTGCGTTGCGGCAGCCTGGTCGCCGCAGCCGAACGCCTGTTCGTGTCACAAACCGCGATCACCGCGCGCGTGCAGCGCCTGGAGCAGCAACTGGGTTGCCAGCTGTTCGTGCGTAGCCGCAGCGGCGCCAGCCTGACCAGCGATGGCGAAGCGTTCGTCAGTTATGCCAACCAGTTGGTGCAAACCTGGGAGGCCGCGCGCCGCGACCTGCCGCTGCCTGAAGGTTGCCAACAGGTGCTGCATGTCGGCGGCGAGGTGAGCCTGGGCAACCCGATGATGCTCGACTGGGTAAGTGCCCTGCACCGCGAACTGCCCAGCCATGCCATCCGCAGCGAGGTCAGCGATGGAGAGTCGCTCCTGCGCAAGGTCGAAATGGGCTTGCTGGACGCCGCGCTGGTCTACCAGCCGACCTACGGCCCAGGCCTGCAGGTGGAGCAGTTGATGGAAGAGAAGCTGATTCGCGTGCGCCGGGTCGACCGGCCCGAACCATACATCTACATCGACTGGGGCGAGGCCTTCCGCCGCCAGCATGATGCGGCCCTGCCCGACTGTGCGCGCCCGGCGCTAAGCTTCAACCTTGGCCCCTTGGCCCTGCAGTTCATACTCGACCAAGGTGGCAGTGGCTACTTCCGCACGCGGGTGGTGCAAGCCTATCTGGACAGCGGCGTGTTCGAGCGGGTGCCACAGGCACCGGAGTTCACCTACCCGACCTTCCTGGTGTACCCACGCAAACGCGACAGCGAAGCCCTGCAACAGGCCTTCGCCATCCTGCGCCGACTGGTAGCTACCGGCGCCAGCGACTGGTCACAACGCTGGGACCCGGTTATCTGATGCCTCGATCTTGCTGAGCAACTGGCGCTTGAGGCCGGCGATCAGGTCGGTCTGGGTGATCACCCCCACCAGCTTGTCAGCATCAAGCACCGGCAAGCAGTGCAGGCCTTGTTCGCACAACAAGGGCAGCAGGCGTTCCAGCGGGTGCTGGCTGCTGACACTGACAACCCGCGTACTCATCACTTGCGCCATGCGCACCGCCTTGCGGCCGAACAGGCCGCGCCAGCTGAAACGCCCACGCTGCATCGCCGGGCCAATCAGGTCGCCGAGGCTGACGATGCCCACAAGCTTGCCGTGCTGCAGGACAGGCAGGGTTTTCAGGTGATGGCTGGCGAGCATTTTCCAGGCCTGCTCCAGCGTGGTATCAGGCGTGGCGAACTGCACATCGCGGGACATCACCGAGGCCGCGGTGATACCACCAAGGCTTCGCTGCAGGGCGTGCTGCTCGGTGGCGAGGATGATGCGCTCCAGCTCGTCACGGGTGACGTCGACGAACTCGCCCAGGTCTTCCAGGGCCTGGTCCAGGTCTTCACTGCGGATGCCGACCCGCTCGCCGGGCAGCGGGTCATGGGTGTGGTGCAGGTCTTTGCGTGGCACCGCGCCTTTCGGGTAGCGCACACCCGTCAAACGGTTGTAGGCGATTGCCACGGTCACCAGGATCAGCGCATTGAGCAGCACCGGCTCCAGCAGGTGATCGCCCATGGCAGTCAACCCCGTGTCGGCCAGCACCGCGCTCACTGCCACACCACCACCCGGCGGGTGCAGGCAGCGCAACAGGCACATGACCAGGATCGAGATGCCGAGCGCCGCAGCAGCCACCCACAGCTCGGGGCCGAAGCCTTCGCGCATCGCCAGCCCTACAGCGCCGGCCAGGGCGTAGCTGCCCAACACCGGCCAAGGTTGGGCCAATGGACCGGAATGCACGGCAAACACCAGTACCGCTGAAGCAGCCAGCGGGCCGAGCAAGTGCAGGGCGATGCTGGGCCCATAGGCCATGCTGGTCAGCCAGCCCGCGAGGAACAGGCCAAGCAGCGCACCGATACCGGCACGCAACCATTCTTTTGGGGGGATGTTGAGGGGGGCCGGCAACAGCCGCTGCAGACGACTTTCGGAACGCGAGGCAGACATGTGGGCAATCGGGATCTTTGGTTTTTCTGATTAAAAAGAAAGCCCAGCCGAGTTGGCCTGGGCCTCGTATTGCGCATGCAATATCACAAGGGGCTCCGTCCGTGGAGAGATGGAAACCGCAGGGTTTCGTGGGGAGGATTTTGCCGGGTGGGGGGAATTTGGGCTAATTCAAAAAACTGCGGCTGTACTGCAATTTTTTTGTAGTACTGATAGGGCCAAAGGGGATTGCGTAGACCTGTGGGAGCGGCCTTGTGTCGCGATGGGCCGCACAGCGGCCCCGGCATTAACGAGCCTTGCGCGGCAGGTCGATGCTCACCCGCAGGCCGCCCAGCGGGCTTTCCAGCAAGGCCAGGCGCCCTTCCCAGGCATCAACGATATCGCGCACGATACCCAACCCCAGCCCATGCCCAGTCACCTGCTCGTCCAGCCGTGAACCTCGCTCAAGCACCTGCTGCCGCTGGTCTTGCGCAATACCCGGGCCATCGTCATCGACCCACAGCCGGTAGCCCTCGGCGTTCGACGCGATACCCACGCGCACCTCGCTGTCAGCCCACTTGCAGGCGTTGTCCAGCAGATTACCCAACAGTTCCAGAACGTCCTCGCGGTCCCATGGCAACAACAGCCCGGGCGGCACATCACTTGCCAACAGCACGCCCTCGCCATGAATCATGCCCAAGGTCCCGAGCAACCCCGGCAGTTCGGCATCACAATCGAACTGCGCGCCCGGCAGCGCATCCCCTGCCAGGCGTGCACGGTTCAGCTCACGCGCCAGGCGTTCCTGAATCTGCTGCAACTGCTCGCGCATTTGCGCGCGTACCTCCGGCAGCCCCTGCAGGCGTTCACTGGAAGCCAGGCTCAGCAGCACCGCCAGCGGCGTCTTCAGCGCATGGCCGAGGTTACCAAGGGCGTTGCGTGAGCGGCGCAGGCTGTCTTCGGTATGGCTAAGCAAGTGGTTGATCTGCCCCACCAGCGGCACCAACTCGCTGGGCACCTCGGCATCCAGCTGCGAGCGCTGCCCCTGCTGCAGTTGGGCGATCTGCTGGCGTGCCCGCTCCAGCGGCCGCAACGAGCGGGTAACTGTGATGCGCTGCAGCACCAGAATCAGGATCAGCGCCACCAGGCCCATGCCCAGGCCGATCTGCTGCAAGCGTCGGAAACCCTCGCGCACCGGTGAATAGTCCTGAGCCACACTGATCGAAATGTCCTGGCCCAGGCGCCGGTAGTCGGCACGCAGGGCCAGCAGTTGCTGGCCTTCCGGGCCGAGTTCATGGCTATCGGAAAGCCCGGGCGCTGCGGGCTTGGGCATGTCCAGGTCCCACAGCGAACGAGACCTCCAGGTACCCTGGTCGAAATCGATGCGGAAGTAGTAACCGGAGAACGGCCGCTGATAGGCAGCCGAGATGCGCCGCTCATCCAGCTGCAGGCCGGAAGGCCCACGCACCAATGCCACCAGAAGGTTCTCGCTTTCCTTGCGCAGGCCGTTTTCCAGATAACGTTGCAGGCCGGCCTCGAACAGCCACAGCGTCAGTTGCGCCAGCACCACGCCGACTACCACCAGTACCGCCACCAGGCCCAGGCTCAGGCGCGCCTGGATCGACTTCACTCGCCGCTCCCGGCATAGATGTAGCCTTGCCCGCGACGGGTTTCGATCACACTGCGGCCCAGCTTGCGGCGCAAATGGTTGACGTGGACCTCGAGCACGTTCGAGTCGCGCTCGGTTTCACCGTCGTAGAGGTGCTCGGCCAGGTGGCTTTTGGACAGGATCTGCTGCGGGTGCAGCATGAAGTAGCGCAGCAGGCGGAACTCGGCGGCGGTCAGTTGCACATCCACCCCGTCGCGGCTCACGCACTGACGGCTTTCGTCAAGGTGCAGGCCGGCCGCTTCCAGCTTAGGCTGGTTGGCCAGGCCACGGGCGCGGCGCAACAAGGCCTGGATGCGCAGTTGCAGCTCTTCGGGGTGGAAGGGCTTGCTCAGATAATCGTCAGCCCCGGCCTTCAGCCCTTCGATGCGCTCGGCCCAGGAGCCGCGGGCGGTGAGGATCAATACCGGTGTGGCCAGGCCGGCGGCACGCCACTGGGCCAGCACGTCCAGGCCGGGCAAGCCAGGCAGGCCGAGGTCCAGGATGATCAGGTCGTAAGGCTCGCTTTGCCCCTGGTAAACCGCGTCACGGCCATCAGCCAGCCAGTCCACGGCATAGCCCTGGCGCTGCAGGCCGGCGGTCAGTTCATCGGCCAGCGGTACGTTGTCCTCGACAAGCAACAGGCGCATTCAGTCATCTTCCTCGTCTTTGAGCAGGGCGCCGGTGCTGGCATCGAGCTTGATCTCGCGCACCACACCTTCAGTCGTCAGCAACTCGACTTCATATTCGTAGCGATCATCGTCTTCTTCCAGCTCGGCTTCCAGCAGACGCGCCCCGGGGTGACGCCCCAGGGCGGTCTCGAGCAGCTGTTCGAGCGGCAGAATGACGCCCTTCTGACGGAGCTTCAGGGCTTCATCCTGGTCCAGGTCGCGGGCCACAGCCAGGGAGCAGACGGCCAGCAGCGAGAGTGCCAGGTAACGTGCCGGCCGGGATACATGGATCATCAGCTGTCTCGTTCGTCCTTGAGCACCTCACCGGTCTTGGCATCCATGTCGACGTCCCATTCGACGTTCTGCGCATCACGCAGCTCGACCTTGTAGATGTAGCGGCCGTACTCGTCTTCAAGTTCCGAATCAGTGACGGTGGCGCCTGGGTGCTTGGCCACGGCAGCGGCCTTGAGCTCGTCCAGCGACTTGATGGTCTTGGCGTTGACCAGTTTCACCACCTCGTCAGGCTGAACGTCCCTGGCGAAGGCGACATTGGCGCCCAGGGCAAGGGCTGCGGCGGTGATCAGGGCAGTCAAGGTTTTCATCGTTCTTCTCTCCTGAGAACTGTACAAGTTGTCTACGGGGTTAAGATTAACCACCGGTCCTTAATTCAACCTGAAAACAGCTGGCGGCATGATAGCGCAGTTACGGCGCTAGCCAGGCTCGGCAGCCTTCAACGAGCGGCCTTGTGCTTCGAAAGGGCCAATACAGGCACATGCAGTTATGTTATCTGTAACGGCCCCTCGCAGCACAAGGCTGCTCCTATGCCCAAGAGACCCGCCATGAGCGCCATCCACATCAAATACCCCGCCCTCACCTTCAAGGCCGGCCAGCGTGCCTTGCGACACATCCGCGAGCGCGGCCTGCAGGCGGCCGATGTCGGGGTATTGCCGGGCGCGGCGGGTGGGCCGAAGCCGCTGGGCATCCAGGGCCTTGACCTGGCGCTGTTCGGCGAGTGGCTACCCTCGGCACCCCGTCAGCGTGCCCTGATCGGCGCATCGATCGGTGCCTGGCGCTTCGCCAGCGCCTGCCTCGACGACCCGGTCGCCGGCATCCGCCGTCTTGGCGAGCTGTACACCGAGCAGGATTTCGCCAAGGGCGTCACTCCGGCCGAAATCAGCCGCAGTTGCCAACGCATGCTCGATGACCTGCTGGAGGGCCGCGACGGCCAGCTGCTGGCCAACCCGCACTACCGCCTGAACATCCTGGTGGTGAAAAGCCATGGCCAGCTCGCTCACGACCATCGCGGCCGCCTGGGGCTGGGCCTGGGCTCGGTGGTTGCCAGCAACCTTCTGGGCCGTTCGCGCCTGGCCCGCCACTTCGAGCGCATCATTCTGCACGATGGGCGCGCCGCCCCTCCGCTCGACACCCTGACCGACTTCCCCTCACGCTACCTGCCGCTGGACCTGGCCAACCTGCGCCATGCCCTGCTCGCTTCCGGGTCGATACCGATGGTCATGCAGGGCGTAAAAGACATCCCCGGTGCCGGCGCCGGCACCTACCGCGACGGCGGCCTGCTCGACTACCACCTCGACCTGCCCTATCGCGGTGACGACCTGGTGCTGTACCCGCACTTCACCGACAAGGTCGTACCCGGCTGGTTCGACAAGGCCCTGCCCTGGCGCAAGGGCGATGCCACCCGCCTGCAAAACGTGCTGCTGATGACGCCTTCGCCGCAATACCTGGCCGCCCTGCCCTACGGCAAGCTGCCCGACCGCAACGACTTCAAGCGCTTCATGGGCGATGCGCCAGGGCGCAAGCGCTATTGGTACAAGGCCATTGCCGAAAGCCAGCGCCTGGGTGATGAACTTCTGGAACTGACCGCCACCGGGCGGCTGCATGAACGCCTGCAAGCCTTGTAGCGCCATGTCACAAGCCTATCGTTGATTGGAAAGCTTGCAGCACGGCAGACCGCAGATGCAAAAAGCCCAGCACGGCGCTGGGCTTGGAATTACTAGGCGGAGTGAACGCTCACATTTTGCATTTGGCCATACTGAATTCCCCAGACTTTGCTGAGCGAATCACATCCTTCTGCTCGTCGATGGCAGCCGTTGCAGCCATTCGATACACAGATAGCCTCTCCTCCACGGACCCGTGGCGGAAAAACTCAGACATAGTCGATGCCTCGTGGGGCTTAGTCGACACGCCTGCTACCTTTTCGCCTTTCATTGGGACTCTCCGTTCAAAACACGCTCAAGCTCATGGTGATCATAGGGCTGGTTGACAAATGCGTCAATTTCGTCAGCTGAAAGGTCGATACCGATGTCACTGTTGCTGCCATCGTTATCCTTGATGATCACATCTACCTGCAGCCTGCCATCAAATTCACGTTTCAGTGCACATACCGACACCTTGGCCGCGTAAAACTGTCTTACAAATTCCGAGCACGGGATGTTCCTTCCGTCCTTCTTCTCTCTCGCCAGAACAAACTCCCAAGCCAGCTCAGGTCGCTGGTACACGTAGATGACCTGGGCCGACCTGTTCACTTTTTCAAGCGCGCGGGCGATGTTTCTTCTTCCGACATCAAGGTTGGCGAGGGTGCCATCCAGGAGAAAAGACTGCCGCTGCTTGTACGCCAGATCCAGGGTTCTCTCCACAAACGTGGTTACCCCACGCTGGAAAAGGCTGGAATTTTTGCCGTCGTAGTCGGGAAAATACTCCCTGAAATCGTCAGGATCGATACGTAGCGCACTAGATCCTGTGGACTGCATGTGACCGATAAAAGCTCTTGAAACCTCGGTTTTCCCAGCGCCAGGAGATCCTGCCATAAAAACTGACACCGGGTATTCATCTGCCGGATAGGTTTCAATGCAAGTCAGTTCACGAGCGATGCGTGTACGATTCTCTTTTGCGAACTGCAGAGCGCGGCTAGAAATCTCCTGTTCTTCTTGGGTCATTTCTCAGTCCTTTTGACGATCAGGAAATGTACCACTGCAGCATTATTCTCCGCACCCAGGAGAGGCGGGACGAGCAGACGAATCGAATCTGTACCCGCAGCTATCACCGCCAACGTCTCGTTCTTCATGGCACGCAAGTCCAGCCTGCAGCTGTACCTGGCCGGCAGTGAACCGCTCAAGGCCTGACCGGCCATATAAGAGAAGCCCATGCGACATGCAGAGCACCTCGACCGCTTCCTGCGCCTCGACATGTTGCTGCACTTGGCGAGGATAGACCGGGACACCGCCTATCGCGGAATCCGTGAGGGCACGTTTACAAAACAGGTTAAGATACGCGCAATTCGGTTGCCTGGCGCCAGCGACGACCAATCAGTACATTGAGCAGTCCACTGAAACACCAGTTTCTGCCCAAGCCCTTATCCCACCAGCTTATACAGGTCCACCAGTGGAAATTTTCAAGGAATTCACATTCGAATCGGCCCACCGCCTGCCCCACGTCCCTGAAGGGCACAAATGCGGCCGTTTGCATGGCCACTCGTTCAAGGTAGGCCTGCACCTGACCGGCCCGCTCGACCCGCACACGGGCTGGATCCGCGACTTCGCCGAGGTCAAGGCGATCTTCAAGCCGATCTATGATCAGCTGGACCACAACTACCTGAACGACATCCCCGGCCTGGAAAACCCCACCAGCGAAGTGATCGCCAAGTGGATCTGGGACCAGGTCAAGCCGCTGATGCCGGAGCTGTCCAAGGTTCGCATCCACGAAACCTGCACCAGCGGTTGCGAATACACCGGCGACTGATTCGCCCGGCTCACTGGCCCTGCGCGCTGCCCATGGCATCGCGCAGGAAGCTGGGGGCGATGTAGCGCTGGTAGTGCGCCTCTGAAAGCAGGAAGAACTCGCGATCGATCGCATCGCGCAATTGGGGCAGTTCCCAGTCACGGAACTCCGGCAGCAACGCCATGCCATAGGCCTCCAGGTCACGGATCATCCGCGCCCCGCGGGCAATCAGCTGGTAAGCCCAGCAATATTCCGACTGCTGCTCGACAAAGCGGATGGAGCGCTGCTCCAGTTGCTGGCGCAGCAGGCCTTTGTCGAACACCTCAAGCTTGGCCATCATCACCTGCACCAGCAGCTGCTCAAGGCGCAACCACACGGCGCGCTTTTGCGAGTCGTCGTAACCGTTCCAGTTGATCACTTCGTGGTGAAAACGCTTGCAACCACGGCACACCGTGTCCCCGTACACCGTGGAGCACAGGCCGACGCAAGGGGTTTTGATGGACTTGTTGGACATGAAAAACAACAGCTTGGCGATGGAATACAGGCCCATGTTAGCCCTTTGTCTAACCGGGGTCACTCGTTAAAGTCATGTACACCGCCTTACCTTCGGGCTTTTTTTACCGTAGAATCACCCGGCCTTTTCAAAGGCAACAATGTCCGTTGGAAGCTGTTTTCAAAGCGTCACGAGCACAGTTGATCCGGTAGAACGGCGTTGGCCCGGGCCATGCATCCCTCGCATGCCCGCGCCAGCCCTCATCAGCCCCCGTTCTGCAGGCGTAAAACTTTGAAAGCAGCTTCTGTAAGGATTCTTTGCGACCCTGGCTGGGCGGCCCACAAAGCCGCGGCAGCGCATGGGTGCATTGAATGCTGGATAAGCGTCCCGGACCCCCTTTAGGGACCACTGATGAGGGAAATAACTGTGCTTGAAGCCTACCGCAAACACATCGAAGAGCGCGCCGCCCTGGGTATCGTTCCCCAGCCGCTGAACGCCGAACAAACTGCAGGCCTGGTCGAGCTGCTGAAAAACCCGCCGGCCGGCGAAGAAGCCTTCCTCGTAGACCTGATCACCAACCGCGTACCGCCAGGGGTCGACGAAGCTGCCTACGTCAAGGCCGCTTTCCTCTCCGCCGTCGCCAAGGGCGAAGCCACGTCGCCACTGATCGACCGCAAGCACGCCACCGAACTGCTGGGCACCATGCAGGGCGGCTACAACATCGAAACGCTGGTCGCACTGCTGGATGACGCCGAACTGGGCGCCGTCGCGGCCGAACAGCTCAAGCACACCCTGCTGATGTTCGATGCCTTCCACGACGTGGCCGAAAAAGCCAAGGCCGGTAACGCTCACGCCAAGGCCGTCCTGGAATCCTGGGCTGCCGGCGAGTGGTTCACCTCGCGTCCGGCCATCGCCGACAAGTACACCCTGACCGTGTTCAAGGTGCCTGGCGAAACCAACACCGACGACCTGTCGCCTGCCCCGGACGCCTGGTCGCGCCCTGACATTCCGCTGCACGCCCTGGCCATGCTGAAAATGGCCCGCGACGGCATCGAACCGCAGCAGCCTGGTTCGGTCGGCCCGCTGGCCCAGATCGAAGCCGTCAAGGCCAAGGGCTTCCCGGTTGCCTATGTCGGCGACGTGGTCGGTACTGGCTCCTCGCGTAAATCCGCTACCAACTCGGTACTGTGGTTCTTCGGCGACGACATCCCGTACGTGCCGAACAAGCGCGCCGGTGGCTTCTGCTTCGGCACCAAGATCGCCCCGATCTTCTACAACACCATGGAAGACGCCGGCGCCCTGCCGATCGAATTCGACTGCACCAACCTGGGCATGGGCGACGTCATCGACGTTTACCCATACAAAGGTGAAGTACGTCGTCACGACAGCGACGAACTGGTCACCACCTTCGAGCTGAAAACCGAAGTGCTGCTGGATGAAGTCCGCGCTGGCGGCCGTATCCCGCTGATCGTCGGCCGTGGCCTGACCGAGAAAGCCCGCGCCGAGCTGGGCCTGGGTGCCTCCGACCTGTTCAAGAAACCAGAGCAGCCTGCCGATTCCGGCAAGGGCTTCACCCTGGCGCAGAAAATGGTCGGCCGTGCCTGTGGCCTGCCAGAAGGCCAGGGCGTGCGCCCAGGCGCTTACTGCGAGCCCAAAATGACCACCGTCGGCTCCCAGGACACCACTGGCCCGATGACGCGCGACGAGCTGAAGGACCTGGCATGCCTGGGCTTCTCTGCTGACCTGGTCATGCAGTCGTTCTGCCACACCGCGGCCTATCCGAAGCCGATCGACGTCACCACCCACCACACCCTGCCAGACTTCATCCGCACCCGTGGCGGCGTGTCGCTGCGCCCGGGCGACGGCATCATCCACAGCTGGCTGAACCGCATGCTGATGCCTGACACCGTAGGTACCGGTGGCGACTCGCACACCCGCTTCCCGATCGGCATCTCGTTCCCGGCCGGTTCCGGCCTGGTGGCCTTCGCTGCCGCCACCGGCGTCATGCCGCTGGACATGCCAGAATCGATCCTGGTGCGCTTCAAGGGCAAACTGCAGCCAGGCATCACCCTGCGTGACCTGGTTCATGCCATCCCTTACTACGCCATCCAGCAAGGCCTGCTGACCGTTGAGAAGAAAGGCAAGAAAAACGCCTTCTCCGGCCGCATCCTGGAAATCGAAGGCCTGGACGAACTGACCGTCGAGCAAGCCTTCGAGCTGTCCGACGCCTCGGCCGAGCGTTCCGCTGCCGGTTGCACCATCAAGCTGCCGGAAAAGGCCATCGCCGAGTACCTGCAGTCCAACATCACCCTGCTGCGCTGGATGATCGGCGAAGGCTACGGCGATGCCCGCACCCTGGAGCGCCGCGCCCAGGCCATGGAAGCCTGGCTGGCCAAGCCTGAGCTGCTGTCGGCCGACGCCGATGCCGAATACGCCGAAATCATCGAAATCGACCTGGCCGACGTCAAAGAGCCTGTGCTCTGCGCGCCGAACGACCCGGACGATGCCCGCCTGCTGTCCTCGGTACAAGGCGAGAAGATCGACGAAGTGTTCATCGGTTCGTGCATGACCAACATCGGTCACTTCCGCGCTGCCGGCAAGCTGCTGGAGAAGGTCAAGGGTGGCATTCCGACCCGTCTGTGGCTGGCTCCGCCAACCAAGATGGACGCTCACCAGCTGACCGAAGAAGGCTACTACGGCATCTACGGCAAGGCCGGTGCTCGCATGGAAATGCCAGGCTGCTCGCTGTGCATGGGTAACCAGGCACGTGTGCAGACCGGCTCGACCGTGGTCTCCACCTCGACCCGTAACTTCCCGAACCGTCTGGGCGACGCGACCAACGTGTACCTGGCATCGGCCGAGCTGGCCGCTGTCGCTTCGATCATCGGCAAACTGCCGACCGTCGAAGAGTACATGCAGTATGCGAAAGACATCGACAGCATGGCTGCCGACGTTTACCGCTACCTGAGCTTCGACCAGATCGCCGAGTTCCGCGAAGCGGCAGCCAACGCCAAGATCCCGGTGGTCCAGGCGTAAGCTGAGTTACAGGTTGTAAGCAAAGCCCCGGCAGCGATGCCGGGGCTTTGTTGTTTTATGCGCAGGCAAGCTCATATCACAAACAAATCCACGAACCTGTGCACCGCCATGCCTTCCAGCTTCTGCTGGTCCTTGCACAGTTCGAAAATCTGCTGACACCGCTGCCGGGCAAAGCGGGTCGCCAGGTTGGCCCTGAACTTGGCCTCCAGCAACGGTATACCTTCCCCGCGCCGCCGACGATGCCCGATCGGGTATTCCACCACCACTTGCTCGGTGCTGCTGCCATCCTTGAAGAACACCTGCAGCGCGTTGGCGATCGAACGCTTGTCCGGCTCCAGGTACTCGCGACTGAAGCGCGGGTCTTCCACCACCTCCATCTTCTCGCGCAGGCGGTCGATACTTGGGTGGTTGGCATGGAAGGCGTCCTCATAATGTTCGGCCACCAGATGGCCAAAGATCAGCGGCACGGCCACCATGTACTGCAGACAGTGGTCACGGTCGGCGGCATTGGCCAGCGGGCCGCTCTTGGAGATGATGCGGATCGCTGATTCCTGGGTGGTGATGACGATGCGGTCGACTTCATGCAGACGGTTACGCACAAGTGGATGCAGGGTTACTGCTGCCTCACAGGCGGTCTGGGCGTGGAACTCGGCAGGAAAACTGACCTTGAACAGCACGTTTTCCATCACATAGCTGCCCAACACCTGGGGCAGACGCAGCTCGTACTGCCCCGCGGGCTTGAGTGCCAGGTCTTTGTTGGTATGGCTGAACGAAACATCGTAGAACCCCCACTGCGAAGCCGTGAGCACGCCCGGCACGCCCATTTCCCCACGCAAGGCGATGTCAGCCAGTTGCACTCCTCGGCTGGAGGCGTCACCCGCGGCCCAGGACTTGCGCGAACCGGCGTTGGGCGCGTGGCGATAGGTACGAAGGGCCTGGCCGTCTACGAAGGCGTGGGACAAGGCCGAGAGCATCTGCTCACGATTGGCCCCCATCAACCTGGCGCACACGGCGGTCGAGGCGACCTTCACCAGAATCACATGATCGAGGCCGACGCGGTTGAAGGCGTTTTCCAGCGCCAGCACCCCCTGGATTTCATGCGCCATGACCATGGCCTCGAGCACATCACGCATCGGCAGTGGCTTTTCACCCGCGGCAAGACGCTTCTGTGACAGGTGATCAGCCACTGCCAGGATGCCGCCAAGGTTGTCCGAGGGATGAGCCCATTCGGCGGCCAGCCAGGTATCGTTGTAGTCCAGCCAGCGCACCGTGCAGCCA
This sequence comes from Pseudomonas sp. BP6, assembly GCF_017875935.1. NCBI lineage: Bacteria > Pseudomonadati > Pseudomonadota > Gammaproteobacteria > Pseudomonadales > Pseudomonadaceae > Pseudomonas > Pseudomonas sp. BP6. The sequence goes on along the minus strand of NZ_JAGINI010000001.1, from coordinate 1,521,180 downwards.
ATGTCCCAGGCAGCCTTGACCGGATCGAGGCGATAGGAGGTGCCGGGGACGCGAGCACCATTTGGGACCAGCGTGCCTTCTACCTGAGGGCCAAGGAGCTTGGTGCACTCAGGGAAGCGCAAGGCGAGAAGGCCGCAACCTAGGGTGTCCATCAGGCAGTTGCGCGCGGTGTCCAGGGCCTCGCGGGATTCGACCCGATAACCGAGGGCGTAATCGGCCAGGGTCTGTAGTACCCGGTCGTAGTCCGGGCGGTCGTTGAGGTCTACGTTGGCGCTCATATCCAGCTCCCTTCAGAATTGCCGGGGCTGCCGTGCAGCCCTTCGCGGGCTTGCCCGCTCCCACAGGTTGACCACAGCATTCAGAACCTGTGGTTACCCTGCGGGAGCGGGCAAGCCCGCGAAGGGCCGCCAAGCGGCCCCAACGAACTAAAGCCGAGCGCCGGTGGTGCGTTAGAAGCTGTCGCCAGGCACGCGAACCCAGCCCTCCATCAGCACGCGAGCACTGCGGCTCATGATTGCCTTGGTTACCGTCCACTCACCATTCACCTGGCGCGCCTCGGCCCCGACCCGCAGGGTGCCCGAAGGATGACCGAAACGCACAGCGCTGCGCTCGCCCCCGCCAGCGGCGAGGTTGACCAGCGTGCCCGGAATGGCCGCCGCAGTGCCAATTGCCACCGCAGCCGTACCCATCATGGCATGGTGTAGCTTGCCCATCGACAAGGCCCGCACCAGCAGGTCGATATCACCGGCCTGCACCGCCTTGCCACTGGACGCAGTGTAGGTGCTCGGCGGTGCGACGAACGCCACTTTCGGCGTGTGCTGACGCCCGACAGCCTGGTCGACGTTGTCGATAAGCCCCATGCGCACGGCGCCATAGGCGCGAATGGTCTCGAAGCGCAGCAGCGCTTGCGGGTCGCCGTTGATGGCGTCCTGTAGTTCGCTACCGGTGTAGCCGATATCGGCAGCATTGACAAAAATGGTCGGGATACCGGCATTGATCAAGGTTGCCTTGAACGTGCCGACCCCCGGTACTTCCAGGTCATCGACCAGCTTGCCGGTTGGGAACATGGCACCGCCAGCGCCGTCTTCATCGGCTGCAGGGTCGAGAAACTCCAACTGCACCTCGGCCGCCGGGAAGGTGACCCCGTCCAGCTCGAAGTCGCCGGTTTCCTGCACTTCACCTTCAGTGATCGGGACGTGGGCGATGATGGTCTTGCCGATATTTGCCTGCCAGATACGCACCGTGGCGATACCGTTGCGCGGAACACGCGCCGGGTCGACCAGGCCACTGCTGATGGCAAACGAACCGACCGCAGCGGACAAGTTGCCGCAGTTGCCACTCCAGTCGACGAAGGCCTTGTCGATGCTGACCTGGCCGAACAGGTAGTCGACATCGTGTTCGGGTTTGATGCTTTGCGACAGGATCACGGTCTTGCTGGTGCTCGACGTGGCGCCGCCCATGCCGTCAATCTGCTTGCCGTAAGGGTCGGGGCTACCGATTACCCGCAGCAGCAGCGCATCGCGGGCAGGACCTGGAATTTGCGCCTGCTCAGGCAGGTCTTGCAGGCGGAAGAACACGCCTTTGCTGGTGCCGCCGCGGATGTAGGTGGCGGGGATTTTGATCTGGGGTACATGTGCCATTTTCTTGGGCATCCTGATAGTCCGGTGAAATACCCTGGGGCTGCCTTGCAGCCCTTTCGCGACACAAGGCCGCTCCCACAGGTACTGCGCCGCCCGCTGAGGGAGCGGCCTTGTGTCGCGAAAGGGCCGCAAAGCGGCCCCCGATTCATGCTCAGGCGGTCGCTTCGAGGAAGTCCTGGGCAAAGCGCTGCAGCACCCCGCCCGCTTCGTAAATCGACACTTCCTCGGCGGTGTCCAGACGGCAGGTCACCGGTACTTCCAGGCGCTCGCCATTGGCACGGGTCACCACCAGGGTCAGGGTCGCCCGTGGCGTACGCGCACCCAGCACGTCATAGGTTTCGCTGCCATCCAGGTCCAGGGTCTTGCGGTCGGTGCCCGGCTTGAACTCCAGCGGCAGCACGCCCATGCCTACCAGGTTGGTGCGGTGAATACGCTCGAAGCCTTCGGCCACGATCGCCTCGACACCGGCCAGACGCACGCCCTTGGCCGCCCAGTCACGGGACGAACCCTGGCCGTAGTCGGCACCGGCGACAATGATCAGCGGCTGCTTGCGCTGCATGTAAGTCTCGATCGCCTCCCACATGCGGGTAACCTTGCCTTCCGGCTCGATACGCGCCAGCGAACCCTGCTTCACGCTGCCGTCGTCGTTGCGCACCATTTCGTTGAACAGTTTGGGGTTGGCGAAGGTGGCGCGCTGGGCCGTCAGGTGGTCACCCCGGTGAGTAGCGTAGGAGTTGAAGTCCTCTTCCGGCAGGCCCATTTTCGCCAGGTATTCACCGGCGGCACTGTCGAGCATGATGGCGTTGGACGGCGACAGGTGGTCGGTGGTGATGTTGTCCGGCAACACCGCCAGCGGGCGCATGCCACGCAACGTACGCTCGCCGGCCAGGGCGCCTTCCCAGTAGGGAGGGCGGCGGATGTAGGTGCTCATCGGGCGCCAATCATACAGCGGCGCCACCTTCGGCCCACGGTCTTCCTCGATGGCGAACATCGGAATGTACACCTTGCGGAACTGCTCCGGCTTGACCGCTGCACGCACCACGGCATCGATCTCTTCATCACTGGGCCAGATATCCTTCAGGCGGATTTCCTTGCCATCGACCACGCCCAGCACATCCTTCTCGATGTCGAAGCGAATGGTACCGGCTATGGCATAGGCCACCACCAGCGGTGGCGAGGCGAGGAAGGCCTGCTTGGCATACGGGTGGATACGCCCGTCGAAGTTTCGGTTACCCGACAGCACGGCGGTGGCATACAGGTCGCGGTCGATGATTTCTTGCTGAATCACCGGGTCCAGGGCACCGGACATACCGTTGCAGGTGGTGCAGGCGAAGGCGACGATGCCGAAACCGAGTTGCTCCAACTCTTTCTCCAGGCCGGCTTCTTCCAGATACAGTTGCACGGCCTTGGAGCCGGGCGCCAGCGACGACTTCACCCACGGCTTGCGGGCCAGGCCCAACCTGTTGGCATTGCGTGCAATCAGGCCTGCAGCAATCACGTTGCGCGGGTTGCTGGTGTTGGTGCAACTGGTGATGGCAGCGATGATCACCGCACCGTCAGGCATTTGCCCCGGCACCTCTTCCCAGTTGCCGGCAATGCCCTTGGCGGCCAGGTCGCTGGTGGCGACACGGGCGTGCGGGTTGGACGGGCCGGCCATGTTGCGCACCACGCTCGACAGGTCGAAGCTGAGGGTGCGTTCATAGACGGCAGCGCCCAGGCTGTCGGCCCACAGGCCGGTGGCCTTGGCGTAGGTTTCCACCAGTTTGACCTGCTGCTCTTCACGGCCGGTCAGGCGCAGATAGTCGATGGTCTGCTGGTCGATGGCGAACATCGCCGCAGTGGCGCCGTATTCCGGGGCCATGTTGGAAATAGTGGCGCGGTCGCCCAAGGTCAGGGCACGTGCACCCTCACCATGGAACTCCAGGTAAGCACCGACCACTTTCTGCTTGCGCAGGAACTCGGTCAGGGCCAAGACCAGGTCGGTGGCAGTGATGTTCGGGGCCAGTTTGCCAGTCAGCTCGACGCCGACGATTTCCGGCAGGCGCATCCAGGAGGCGCGGCCGAGCATCACGTTCTCGGCTTCCAGGCCGCCTACGCCGATGGCGATCACACCCAGCGCATCGACATGCGGCGTGTGGCTGTCGGTGCCGACGCAGGTGTCCGGGTAGGCGACGCCGTGGTCGCTGTGGACCACCGGTGACATCTTCTCCAGGTTGATCTGGTGCATGATGCCGTTGCCCGGCTGGATCACGTCGACGTTCTTGAACGCCTTCTTGGTCCAGTTGATGAAGTGGAAGCGGTCTTCGTTGCGGCGGTCTTCGATGGCGCGGTTCTTCTCGAAGGCCTGCGGGTCGTAACCACCGCACTCGACGGCCAGCGAATGGTCGACGATCAGCTGCACCGGCACCACCGGGTTGACCTGGGCCGGGTCGCCGCCTTTGTCGGCAATGGCGTCACGCAGGCCGGCAAGGTCGACCAGCGCAGTCTGGCCGAGGATGTCGTGGCACACCACGCGTGCCGGGAACCACGGGAAGTCGAGATCGCGCTTGCGCTCGATCAGCTGGCTCAGCGAGGCATCGAGCGTAGCAGGGTCGCAGCGGCGCACCAGGTTCTCGGCGAGCACGCGGGACGTGTAAGGCAAGCCGTCGTAGGCGCCGGGCTTGATCGCCTCGACCGCCGCGCGGGCATCGAAATAGTCCAGGTCGGTGCCTGGCAGGTGCTTGCGGTATGCAGTGTTCATCATGGAATCAGGCTCGGTCACAGGGTTCGGAAGGTTTCACCGTACCTGTACGAGCGGGCGTGCCCGCGAATGCGTCAGCAGGTGCACAGAGGTTGCAAGGCTGGGCGCATTCGCGGGCACGCCCGCTCCCACAAGGGAAACGGGCTGCCTCTCTGTAGCTATTCAGCGCTGCTCGATCGGCACGAACTGGCGCTGCTCGACGCCGACATACTCGGCGCTCGGGCGGATGATGCGGTTGTTGGCGCGCTGCTCGAAGACGTGCGCCGCCCAGCCGGTCAGCCGCGAGCAGACGAAGATCGGGGTGAACAGCTTGGTCGGAATACCCATGAAGTGGTACGCCGAGGCATGGTAGAAGTCGGCATTGGGGAACAGGCGCTTCTGCTCCCACATGGTCTTGTCGATGGCTTCGGAAACCGGGTACAGCACTTTGTCACCCACTTCGTCAGCCAGCTGTTTCGACCAGCCCTTGATCACCTCGTTGCGCGGGTCGGACTCTTTGTAGATGGCATGGCCAAAGCCCATGATCTTGTCTTTGCGCTCGAGCATGCGCAGCAGCTCGGCGGTGGCTTCCTGCGGGCTCTGGAAGCGTTCGATCAGTTCCATCGCTGCCTCGTTGGCACCGCCGTGCAGCGGTCCACGCAGCGAGCCGATGGCTGCGGTAACGCAGGAGTACAAGTCAGACAGGGTCGAGGCACAGACACGGGCAGTGAAGGTCGAGGCGTTGAATTCGTGTTCAGCGTAGAGAATCAACGACACGTTCATGACCTTGACGTGCAGCTCGCTCGGCTTCTTGCCGTGCAGCAGGTGCAGGAAGTGGCCACCCAGGGTGTCTTCATCACTGGTGCAGTCGATGCGTACGCCATGGTGGGTGAAGCGATACCAGTAGCACATCACGGCCGGGAACAGCGCCAGCAGGCGGTCGGTCTTGTCGCGCTGGGCTTCGAAGGTCAGTTCTGGCTCGAGGGTGCCCATTACCGAGCAACCGGTACGCATGACGTCCATCGGGTGGGCATCGCGCGGGATGCGCTCAAGCACTTCCTTCAAGGCTTGCGGCAGGTCACGCAGGCCCTTGAGCTTGTGCTTGTAGTCGGCCAGCTCGGCCTGGGTGGGCAGCTCGCCATATAGCAGCAGGTAGGCGACTTCTTCGAACTCGGCACCGGCAGCCAGGTCACGCACATCATAACCACGGTAGGTCAGCCCGGCACCGGCCTGGCCCACGGTCGACAGTGCAGTCTGGCCGGCCACCTGGCCACGCAGGCCTGCGCCACTGAGTACTTTTGCTTCGGCCATGGTGTTTCTCCTTTCTTGAATTTGTTATGGATGCTTTCCGGCTAATTCGGGAGTTGGCGCTTAGCCCTTCTTCTGGGCAAACAGTGCATCGAGGCTCTGCTCGAAGGCGTGATAACCAATGGCATCGTAGAGCTCCATGCGGGTCTGCATGGTGTCGATCACGTTCTTCTGCGTGCCGTCACGGCGCAGCGCGGTGTACACGTTCTCAGCCGCCTTGTTCATGGCGCGGAACGCCGAAAGCGGGTACAGCACCAACGACACGTCGACCGAGGCCAGCTCTTCGGTTGTATAAAGCGGCGTGGCACCGAACTCGGTGATGTTGGCCAGGATAGGTGCCTTCACCCGATCAGCGAAGGTCTTGTACATCTGCAGCTCGGTGATGGCTTCCGGGAAGATCATGTCGGCGCCAGCTTCGACGCACGCCTCGGCACGGTCCAGGGCGGCGTTCAGGCCTTCGACGGCCAGCGCGTCGGTACGCGCCATGATCACGAAACTGTCATCGCTGCGGGCATCGACGGCAGCCTTGATACGGTCGACCATTTCCTGCTGGCTGACAATTTCCTTGTTGGGACGGTGGCCACAACGCTTGGCGCCAACCTGGTCCTCGATGTGGATGGCGGCAGCGCCGAACTTGCTCATCGAACGCACGGTACGGGCGACGTTGAAGGCCGAAGCGCCGAAGCCGGTGTCGACATCCACCAGCAGCGGCAGGTCGCACACGTCGGTGATACGGCGCACGTCGGTGAGCACGTCGTCCAGGCCAGTGATGCCCAGGTCTGGCAGGCCCAGGGAGCCGGCGGCCACGCCACCACCAGACAGGTAGATGGCCTTGAAGCCGGCACGCTTGGCCAGCAGGGCATGGTTGGCATTGATGGCGCCAACCACCTGCAGCGGATGTTCAGCGGCAACGGCGTCACGGAAACGCTGACCGGGGGTGCTCTTGACTGTCATTTCTCACCTCGTGTGCTGTTGTTGTGGGCGTCCAGGTAGTGACGCTCGATATTGCGCTTGGACGCGCCGATGTGACGACGCATCAGCAGTTCGGCCAGTTCGCCGTCGCGGTCGGCGATTGCATCAAGAATGCGATGGTGCTCGGCAAAGGCCTGGCGTGGCCGGTTGGGCGTGGCGGAGAACTGGATACGGTACATGCGCACCAGTTGGTACAGTTCGCCGCAGAGCATCTTGACCAGGGTCTGGTTGCCGCTACCCTGAATAATCCGGTAATGGAAGTCGTAGTCGCCTTCCTGCTGGTAGTAGCCCAGGCCCGCCTGGAACGCTGCGTCGCGCTCATGGGTGTCGAGCACCCGGCGCAGTTCGTCGATGTCAGCCTGGCTCATGCGTTCAGCGGCCAGACGGCAGGCCATGCCTTCCAGCGACTCACGGATTTCGTACAGCTCGATCAGCTCGGCGTGATTGAGCGATACCACCCGCGCGCCCACATGCGGCACGCGTACCAGCAGGCGTTGGCCTTCAAGGCGGTGGATAGCCTCGCGTAGCGGCCCACGGCTGATGCCATAGGTGCGCGCCAACTCCGGCTCGGAAATTTTGCTACCGGGGGCGATATCACCCTTGACAATGGCCGCCTGGATGCGCCGGAAGACGTTTTCGGAGAGGGTTTCCGTTTCGTCTGCCAGCACCGGCCCGGGGGTGGAAAGGTCCTGCATATTGTCGACACCTTTTAAAACTACTCGTCAGAAACTAGCTAAATGAGACCGCCAAGTCAAAGACAAAATGAATATTGTCGACAATCGTCTAATCGCGAACTATCACCACTTCTACGCTGTCAGATCGCGCACCGCTGGCGTCAAGACGTCGGCGTGATAGAATGCCGCGCCTCCGATGGGGTATGGATAGCCTGTCTGTCATGCATGCATGCTTGTTGACAGATAAACGAGGAAGCTTGCGCAGTAATTGCCAGTCTTCTTGCCCTGAACCTTGCCTAGAACCTTGCAAAGCACCGCGCCAGGAATATGAGACTTACACCCGTTTTATTGCTGTTATGCCTCACCCTGCTGCCGGCCCTTGGCCAGGCTGCGGGCAAGACCGTGTATGGTCTCAACGAATACGCGCATCTGGGCGACCTGGATCTGGAAGTGGCCGCCAAGCTCGACACCGGCGCCAAGACCGCATCGCTCAGCGCCCGCGACATCAAACGGTTCAAGCGCAATGGCGAAAGCTGGGTACGCTTCTACCTCGCGATCGATGCGGCCCATTCGCACCCGATCGAACGCCCACTGGCACGCGTCAGCAAGATCAAGCGCCGGGCTGGCGACTATGATGCCGAATCGGGCAAGGCCTACACGGCCCGTCCGGTCATCGAACTCGAAATCTGCATGGGCCAGGCCAGACGCACCATCGAAGTCAACCTCACCGACCGCAGCGCCTTCCAGTTCCCGCTGCTGATCGGCTCCGAGGCGCTCAAGCACTTCGACGCACTGGTTGACCCAAGCCTTAAATACGCGGCCGGCAAACCTGCCTGTGCCACCGACGCTCCCAAAGCAGAGTAATCCCGATGCGCTCTCTTACCCTCCATCTGAAAGCCCTGATCACCGTGCTGGTGCTATTGGGCGTGGCGGTCACGGCTTATCAGATCTTCGTGCTCGGCATCCCGGTGACCGAGGATGAAACCGACGACCTGTGGAACATCGACGCCAAGGTCGAGTTCGTGGCCAACAGCAAGGATCCGGTCAAGGTGCAGATGTTCGTGCCACCGCTGAACCGCGACTACGTCAGCCTCAACGAGAGCTTCATCTCCAACAACTACGGGGTCAGCATCAACCGTGCAGACGGCAACCGCAAGGTTACCTGGTCGGCACGTCGCGCCAGTGGCAAACAGACCCTCTACTACCGCCTGGTACTGACCAAGCGCTACAGCAGCGAGAAGACCAAGGTCAAAGGCCCGACCTTCCGTGACAGCCTGGCCGTCGAAGGCCCCGAAAAGATCGCCGCCGAAGCGCTGATGGCGCCTATACGTCAGCACTCGGCTGACGTCGAGACCTTCGTCAGCGAGACCATCAAGCGGGTCAACAACCTAAACGACGACAACGTCAAGCTACTGCTGGCCGGCGACACTTCGGCGATGAAGAAAGCCGAGGTCATCGACCTGCTGCTGTCGATCGCCCACGTGCCAATGGAACGGGTGCACACCATCCGCCTGCTGGCCGACACCCCGCAAACCCCGGAGCTGTGGTTGCGCAGCTTCAACGGTGACGACTGGCTGTACTTCAACCCGGACACCGGTGAGCAAGGCCTGCCGAGCGACCGCCTGCTGTGGTGGACCGGTGACGACAACCTGATCACCGTCGATGGCGGCAAGAAGGCCAACGTCACCTTCAGCATGAACAACAGCGAGATGAACGCCATCCGCCTGGCCAAGCTGACCGACGAGAACACTGACGCCGACTTCCTCGAATACTCGCTGTACGGCCTGCCGCTGCAAACCCAGCAGACCTTCATGATCATGGTCATGATCCCGATCGGCGTGCTGGTGATCCTGGTGCTGCGCAACCTGATCGGTATCCAGACCCTGGGCACATTCACACCGGTGCTGATTGCCCTGGCGTTCCGCGAAACCCAGCTGGGCTTTGGTATTGTGCTGTTCACGGTGATCACTGCCCTGGGCCTGTCGCTGCGCTCGTATCTGGAACACCTCAAGCTGCAGATGCTGCCACGCCTGTCGGTGGTATTGACCTTTGTCGTGGTGCTGATTGCCGCCATCAGTCTGTTCAGCCACAAGCTGGGCCTTGAACGCGGACTGTCGGTAGCACTGTTCCCCATGGTGATCCTGACCATGACCATCGAGCGCCTGTCGATCACCTGGGAGGAGCGTGGTGGTGGACATGCCATGAAAGTGGCCGTCGGCACCCTGTTCGCCGCTGCCCTGGCACACCTGCTGATGATGGTGCCGGAACTGGTGTACTTCGTGTTCACCTTCCCGGCAGTGCTGCTGATCCTGGTGGGCTTCATGCTGGCGATGGGCCGTTATCGCGGCTACCGCCTGACCGAGCTCGTGCGCTTCAAGGCTTTCCTGAATAAGGCTGACACCTGATGTTTGGCCTGATCAAGACGTGGAAAGCCCTGGAGGCCCGGGGCATCATGGGGATCAACCGGCGTAACGCGGACTATGTGCTGAAGTACAACAAGCGCAACCTGTACCCGATCGTCGACGACAAGATCATCACCAAGGAACGCGCGCTGGCGGCCGGCATCCATGTGCCGGAAATGTACGGCATCATCGAGACCGAAAAAGAGATCGAGAAGCTCGACCAGATCATTGGCGGGCGCAGCGATTTCGTCATCAAGCCGGCGCAAGGCGCCGGCGGTGATGGCATCCTGGTAATCGCCGACCGCTTCGAGGACCGCTACCGCACGGTGTCGGGCAAGATCATCAGCCATGCGGAAATCGAACACCAGATTTCCAGCATCCTCACCGGGCTGTACTCTCTCGGCGGGCACCGCGACCGCGCACTGATCGAGTACCGCGTGACCCCGGACCAGATATTCAAGAGCATCAGTTACGAAGGCGTGCCGGACATCCGCATCATCGTGCTGATGGGCTACCCGGTGATGGCCATGCTGCGCCTGCCGACTCGCCAGTCCGGCGGCAAGGCCAACCTGCACCAGGGCGCCATCGGCGTGGGTGTCGACCTGGCCACCGGCGTGACCCTGCGCGGCACCTGGCTGAACAACATCATCAGCAAGCACCCGGACACCACCAACGCGGTGGACGGCGTGCAACTGCCGAACTGGGACGGTTTCATGAAACTGGCCGCTGGCTGCTATGAACTGTGTGGCCTGGGCTATATCGGTGTGGACATGGTGCTTGACCAGGAGAAAGGCCCGCTGATTCTGGAGCTCAACGCCCGCCCGGGGCTGAACATCCAGATTGCCAACGATTGCGGCCTGACTCAACGCACCCATGCCATCGAGGCACACATCGAAGCACTGGCCAAGGAGGGTGTGAGCGAAGACGCCGAGCAGCGGGTACGGGTAGCGCAGGGTTTGTTCGGGCATGTGCCTAACCGCTGAAATACAGGGGCTGCCTTGCAGCCCATTCACAGCACAAGGCTGCCACTGCACGGGGTTCAAGTGCTTCACTCGACCTGCAGGGGCTGCCTTGTGCTGCGCATGGGCCAAACACAGCGTTGAATGTCGTACCCAGCGCTAGGCGCTTTTCCTGCACAGGTCTACAATCGCCCTCCTCGCTTTTACATCGCCGTCCATACTGATGCCGACCTGCACGCTACACCCCCTGCCCTACAAGCCCGACCCTGCCGCCTATTTCGCCCACCTGCGCCAGGCCCCCGGTGCGATCCTGCTCGACAGCGCCCGCCCCGGCGCCGAACGCGGCCGGTTCGACCTGCTCAGCGCATGGCCGCTGCAACAACTGCAGGCGCAGCCCGATGAAGAGGGCCGCGTCTTCCTCCAGCGCCTGCGTGCTGGCCTGGAACAACTGGGCCACGCGGACTTGCCCAACGGTATAGAACTACCCTTCGCCGGCGGCCTGATCGGCTACCTGAGCTACGACTTCGGCCGCCGCCTGGAACACCTGCCAAGTCTGGCCGTGGACGACCTCGGCCTGCCAGACGCACAACTGGGCCTGTATGACTGGGCACTGGTCAGCGATCATCTGCTCGGCACCAGCCAGCTGGTGTTCCACCCGAGCCTGGCAGGCGACAAACGCGAACGCCTGATCAGCCTGTTCCAGGACACCACCGCCACCACCGGCGACTTCCGCCTACTCGCGCCGATGGCCGGTGACCTGGAGCCCGAGCAGTACAAAACAGCTTTCGACCAGGTACAACGCTACATCCAGGCCGGTGACTGCTACCAGATCAACCTCACCCAGCGCTTTCGTGCGCCCTGCCAAGGCGATCCATGGCGGGCCTACCAGGCCCTGCGCCAAGCCTGCCCGACACCCTTCTCCGGCTACCAGCAACTGGCCGACGGCAGTACCCTGCTGAGCTTTTCGCCCGAGCGCTTCATCCGCGTCAGCCAAGGCCAGGTGGAAACCCGGCCGATCAAGGGCACCCGCCCGCGCGCCAGCGACCCGGCTGAAGACAAGCGTAACGCCGAAGAGCTGCTGCACAGCCCAAAGGACCGCTCGGAAAACCTGATGATCGTCGACCTGCTGCGCAACGACCTTGGGCGCACGTGTGAGATCGGCTCAGTGAAGGTCCCGGAACTGTTCAGCTTGGAGAGCTACCCCAACGTGCACCATCTGGTCAGCAGCATCACCGGCCAGCTGGCCAGCGACAAGGATGCGCTGGACCTGATCGGCGACAGCTTCCCAGGCGGCTCGATCACCGGCGCACCGAAAATCCGCGCCATGCAGATCATCGACGAACTGGAACCAGCACGCCGTGCGCTGTACTGCGGCTCGCTGCTGTATGTGGATGTGCGTGGCGAAATGGACAGTTCGATCGCCATTCGCAGCTTGCTGATCAAAGATGGCCAGGTCAGTTGCTGGGGCGGCGGCGCGGTGGTAGCCGATTCGCAGTGGCAGGCCGAATATGAAGAGTCGATAGCCAAAGTGCGGGTGCTGATGCAGACCCTGCAGGGCTTGTAAGCCCTTCTAGACCGCGTTTTTTGTTACCATCACACCACTACGAGCGCACAGCGCCACAGCCAAGATGGAAACCGCCTGATGAGCCAACCCTTCGACGTCGCCGCCCTGGCCGCGACCTATGCCAACAAGTCCCCGCAAGACATCCTCAAGCTGGCCTTCGAGCACTTCGGTGATGACCTGTGGATCTCCTTCAGCGGCGCCGAGGATGTGGTGCTGGTCGACATGGCCTGGAAGCTGAACAAGCAGGTAAAGGTATTCAGCCTCGACACTGGGCGCCTGCACCCGGAGACCTACCGGTTCATCGACCAGGTACGCGAACAGTACAACCTGCCGATCGAGATTCTCAGCCCCGACCGCGCCAAGCTCGACCCGTTCGTCAAGGAAAAGGGCCTGTTCAGCTTCTACAAGGACGGCCATGGCGAGTGCTGCGGCATTCGCAAGATCGAGCCACTGCGACGCAAGCTGGCCACCGTCAGCGCCTGGGCTACCGGCCAGCGCCGCGACCAAAGCCCCGGCACCCGCAGCCAGGTGGCAGCACTGGAAATCGACAGCGCCTTCTCCACGCCTGAGCGCACGCTGTACAAGTTCAACCCACTGGCGCAGATGAGCAGTGAAGAGGTATGGGGCTATATCCGCATGCTCGAGCTGCCGTACAACAGCCTGCACGAGCGTGGCTTCATCAGCATTGGCTGCGAGCCGTGCACCCGCCCGGTGCTGCCAAACCAGCATGAGCGTGAAGGGCGCTGGTGGTGGGAAGAGTCGACGCAGAAGGAATGCGGGTTGCATGCGGGCAACCTGATCAGCAAGGCTTGAGCTAGTCCTGGCGCTCTGTAGGAGCGGGTTTACCCGCGAAGAAGACACCGCGGTGGATGGCACGGGCTTCGCCCGTATTCGCGGGCAAGCCCGCTCCCACAGGGATCGCGCCAGCTTTTAGAAATTGAGCTAGACAGTTACTCCCACAGCGGCCCCAGCATTCCCGAATCAGTGCACCGGCAGCTCGACACCTTCGAACAACTCTTCCAGCTCTTGCTTGTTGTGGCACTGAATGGCCTTGGCCATCACTTCACGAGTCAGGTGCGGGGCAAACTTCTCGATGAAGTCGCACATGAAGCCGCGCAGGAAGGTACCACGACGGAAGCCGATCTTGGTGATGCTGGCTTCGAACAGCTCACTGGCATCCAGCGCCACCAAGTCACTGTCGAGCTTGGCGTCCACAGCCATGCCGGCAACGATACCCACGCCCAGCCCCAGGCGTACATAAGTCTTGATCACGTCGGCGTCAGCCGCGGTGAAGACCACTTTTGGCGTGAGGCCGCGGTGATTGAAAGCCTCATCCAGCTTCGAGCGCCCGGTGAAGCCGAACACGTAGGTGACGATCGGGTATTCGGCGACTGCTTCCAGGGTCAATTTCGGCAGCTTGGCCAGCGGGTGACCTTGTGGCACCACGACGCAACGGTTCCACTTGTAGCACGGCATCATGATCAGGTCGCCGAACAGCTCCAGCGCCTCGGTGGCGATGGCGAAGTCGACCGTACCGTCCGCTGCCATCTCGGCAATCTGCATGGGCGAACCTTGGTGCATGTGCAGGGACACTTCCGGATACTGCTTGATGAAGCTGCTGATAACCGGCGGCAACGCATAGCGCGCCTGGGTGTGGGTGGTGGCGATGGACAGCGTGCCCTTCTTCTCGTTGGAGAACTCCTGGGCAATCTGCTTGATGCTCTCGACCTTGCGCAGGATTTCGCCTGCTGTGTTGATGATGCGCTCACCGGCCGGGGTAACGCGGGTCAGATGCTTGCCGCTGCGGGCAAATACTTCAACACCCAATTCGTCTTCGAGCAGGCGGATCTGCTTGCTGATACCTGGCTGGGAGGTATACAGGCTCTGCGCCGTCGCGGAGACATTGAGGTCATGGTGCGCCACTTCCCAGATGTAGCGCAGTTGTTGAAGCTTCATAGGTTTCCCTCGGTTCAGCGATGAGTCCGCGGCAGCAGGCAGCGACGATATATAACTATATTAGTGGTTCTTGAAATAAATCTAGAACTATTTTGTTACATGCCCACGGAGACGGCCTACACCTATCTTCATGCTTTCCTACGCCCCAGATGCTGCGCCAAGGGCACCATGTACACCGGCACCGGCGACAGCTGCAGCAGCCGCACCGCCGTACGCCCCAACGGTACATCCACCCCGGCACCCGCACTGTGGCTACCGAATATCAACAGGTCGACGCTTAGCCGCTGAGCCTGGTCGAGAATCACCTGCGCCGGGTCACCCTGACGCACCCGCACGGCCTTGATCACCGCCAGGTCAGCCTCTTCGCCCAGCTCGTCACGAAAGTTTTCCAGCACACGCTGCTCTATGTTCGCCATCACTGTGTTCACCCCCTGGCGATGCAACTGGTCGAGCGTCTGCTCATCAAGGTAACTTTGCAGGAGGGATTCGGCGAACTGCCCCATCGGCTCTACCGCGTGGATCACATACAGCTCGGCACTGAACGTGCGCGCCAGGGCCAGCGCGTGTTGCATCACGAAAGGGGCGTAGACACCGAGGTCGGTGGCGTACAGCATGGAGCGGATCATTCGACCTCCTCGACTGCCGCAGCGGCAGAGCAAGCTTCAGCTTAGCAGCGCGCCGGACGCTCGCTTTGCCGTCCGGCGCGCTGTGGCCGCGGGCTGTAGCGCCCCGCCGAAGCCTCCGCCCCCTTCAGGCAGGCCTGTTGCCGCTGTCGATGAAACTCAGCGCCTGGTACAGCATCTCAATGCGCGGCAGGTTGCAGCCTGCCGCCCGTGCGCGTGCCAGCGGCTCGGCATAGATGGCCCCCAGCTCCAACGGGCGTTTGTGGACGTGGTCGTGATACATGCTCGGCCAGTAGTCAGGCATGCGCTCGGTCACCTGGAACAAGTGCTCGGCATAGCCTTCGGGCAGCACATGGCCACAGGCTGCCGCGCCCTGCACCACCTCGGCCATCAAGGCCTGTATCAGCGCGCGGGCATTGCTGTCGGCCATCAGTGGCGAAGTGCTGGCCCCCAGCAGCACCGACAGGCCGTTGTAAGGCACGTTCCACACCAGCTTCTGCCAGCGTGCCAAGGCCAGGTTCGGCATGACCTGCGAGTCGATCCCCGCAGCCTGGAACAACCCGGCGCCTTCATTCACCAGCGCGACACCACAATCGCTGGCCGGCCCGCTGTGATAACCCAGGTTGACCGCACCCAAAGCCTGGTGACGAATGACACCTGGTGCCTGGCGGTTAACGCAGATGAAGCACAGGCCGCCGAGCAGGTGCATGTCGCTCCGCAAGGCCGGACGCAACTGTTCCTCTACACCCAGGCCGTTCTGCAACAGCACCACCTTGGCGCCGGGCGCAGCGGCCTGGACGATCAACGGAGCCAACTGCTCGTTGCTGGTGGCCTTGGCCCCGATCAGGAGCCAGTCACAGGGCGGCATGTCGGTGGCACTGGCATACGCCTGCACCCTCATCTGCAATGCGCCATGCACGGCACTGTCCAGGCTCAGCCCTTGTTCACAAACGGCCTGATACTCACTACGCAACAGAAAATGCACGTCGAAACCGGCCCGGGCCAGCATCAACCCATAAAAGCCACCAATGGCACCGCTGCCGATGATGCCGATGCGAGGGGGGTGAGAATGCATGCCAATCTCCAGGTCTATAGTCAGCGCTCTTTTTACACAGGTTACGCAGCGCTGGGCAGTCCATTCGCACGCAACACCCTCGCTCAGGTAAAAACCCCACAATGACTGGGTCAAGCCCATTGTCGTGCCACCTGTAACGCGCTAAGGTTCGGCTCCCCGCTGCGATTATTCTTGCTGCTGGGCCGCACGGGGTTAGTTGGCGGCCGGCACCCGTGACCTGACGAGTAACACGATGGCTGATTTACCGATCGATGACTTGAACGTTGCCTCCAACGAGACCCTGATCACCCCTGATCAGCTCAAGAAGGAAATCCCCCTCAGCGCCAAGGCCCTGCAGACCGTGACTGCCGGCCGTGAAGTCGTGCGCAATATTCTCGACGGCAAGGACCATCGCCTGTTCGTCGTGGTCGGCCCTTGCTCCATCCACGACATCAAGGCTGCCCACGAATACGCCGAGCGCCTGAAAGTGCTGGCCGAAGAAGTGTCCGATACGCTGTACCTGGTCATGCGCGTGTACTTCGAAAAGCCGCGCACCACCGTCGGCTGGAAAGGGCTGATCAACGACCCGTACCTGGATGACTCGTTCAAGATCCAGGACGGCCTGCACATCGGCCGCAAGTTGCTGCTGGACCTGGCCGAAATGGGCCTGCCGACTGCCACCGAAGCGCTCGACCCGATTTCCCCACAGTACCTGCAAGACCTGATCAGCTGGTCGGCCATCGGCGCCCGCACCACCGAGTCGCAAACACACCGCGAGATGGCCTCGGGCCTGTCCTCGGCGGTGGGCTTCAAGAACGGCACCGACGGCGGCCTGACCGTTGCCATCAATGCCCTGCAGTCGGTGTCCAAGCCGCACCGCTTCCTGGGCATCAACCAGGAAGGCGGCGTGTCGATCGTCACCACCAAGGGCAACCCATACGGCCACGTGGTACTGCGCGGCGGCAATGGCAAGCCGAACTACGACTCGGTCAGCGTCGCCCTGTGCGAACAGGACCTGGCCAAGGCCAAGATCAAGGCCAACATCATGGTCGACTGCAGCCATGCCAACTCCAACAAGGACCCAGCCTTGCAACCGCTGGTGATGGAGAACGTCGCCAACCAGATCCTCGAAGGCAACCAGTCGATCATCGGCCTCATGGTCGAAAGCCACCTGAACTGGGGCTGCCAGTCGATTCCGAAAAACCTGGACGATCTGCAGTATGGGGTGTCGATCACGGACGCCTGCATCGACTGGTCGGCCACCGAGAAAACCCTGCGCAGCATGCATGCCAAGCTCAAGGATGTGCTGCCGCAGCGTAAGCGCAGTTGAATATTGCGCGAACAAAAAACGCCGGGCACTGCCCGGCGTTTTTTGTTGTGTCTGGTACCTGTCGTCAGCTCAGGCCTTGCTCGAATGCCGCTGTTGGCGCTCCATGTAACGTTCCACATACGAGCAAGACGGGATCACCGTGTAGCCCATCTGCTCGGCGTACTCCAGGGCACGCTCGGTCAGGGCGGCAGCAATCCCGCGGCCGCGCAGGGCATTGGGCACGAAGGTGCGATAGATGTCCAGCGTCTGCTTGCCCAGATCCATGTACGTCAGATAGGCACGATGACCGTCCACGTTGGTCTCGAACTGATGACCGGCCTGGTCATGGTGGATGGTCAGCGCTTCGCTCATCACTACTCCTCGCAGGTCTTCTCGGCAGACCCATACCTTAACCGATGGTGGTTTATCCGGCACAGAATCCTCTACGCCACCTGTTGCCGCTTCGACGATTGGACGATTGTAATCGTTCGGATCCTCTGGCACTCACAAGATAGTAGGCACCGCAAGCGGGATTGCTCAAGGTGGTGGCGGTTAAAAATGCTCAAAACGCCGCCCGGGCGACTTTCCCAAGCCCGCCCAACAGCCACCGGATGTTCTAGGGCTTAAGACGCTGATCGACAGTTAAAGTCACCCTTAGTTCAACAAAAAAGTTCCAGTACCACAATCGCTTGCGAACCCTGCACATTTTTTTCACAGACACGTCGCAAATCTTGTCGGCGCAGGGTCAAGCAACATTTTTTTTGCAGTTCTTGCGCTCTGTCAGTTTACTTACTACAAGTAATGGGTACTATGTACGCCGGCCAGTTTCTCTTTCCTGAGAGATGGCTATTTAATAGAAAGTCCTTGAAGGGGAACACGATGAACAACGTTCTGAAATTCTCTGCTCTGGCTCTGGCCGCAGTTCTGGCTACCGGTTGCAGCAGCGTATCCAAAGAAACCGAAGCTCGTCTGACTGCGACTGAAGACGCAGCAGCTCGCGCTCAAGCTCGTGCTGACGAAGCCTACCGTAAGGCTGACGACGCAATGGCAGCCGCTCAGAAGGCTCAGCAGACCGCTGACGAAGCCAACGAGCGCGCTCTGCGTATGCTGGACAAAGCCAGCCGCAAGTAATAATCCTCACGGATTGTTAAGAAGCCGACCCACTTGTGGGTCGGCTTTTTTATTGCCTTTGAAACCGGCAAACGCGGCCAGCAGGTACGAAAAGGCCTGCACTAAGGCAGGACTGGGTGTGTCGAAATTACCTTACTGCAGTTCGGGCGGAATGCTCGTCACCATCGGTGCGCCCGCCTGGTTATCCACCGGCACGGCAATTTCTACCGGCATACCATCTTCAGCGGCCACCACATCACGCACCATGTCCCAGTTCATGCGTAGGTTATTGGCCAGGTCTTCGCGCTTGAGCAAGGTATTGATAACGGCGGTGTGTTTGTCGACCACCGACGGGTTGCCGTGGTCATCCAGCGGCGTGTGTGCCTCAAGATAGACCTTGCCGCCACTGATACCGAACTTGTAAGGCTCGTTGATGATGCGCACCGGAGTCCCTACCGGCACCATCTTCGACAGTTCAAGCACGTTATTGTTGAACATGCGGAAGCAGCCGTGACTGGTGCGCATGCCAATGCCGAACTTCTTGTTCGAACCATGGATCAGGTAGCCCGGCACGCCCAAGGTGAACTTGAACGGCC
Organism: Pseudomonas sp. BP6; assembly: GCF_017875935.1. Taxonomy (NCBI): domain Bacteria; kingdom Pseudomonadati; phylum Pseudomonadota; class Gammaproteobacteria; order Pseudomonadales; family Pseudomonadaceae; genus Pseudomonas; species Pseudomonas sp. BP6. The sequence continues at coordinate 1,502,294 of NZ_JAGINI010000001.1, read as the reverse complement.
CAAGCGGGTTGTCCGGGCCAGCCGGCACGACGGTCGGCAGGATGTCACCGTCAGCTGCGTGCTCTTTGCGAATCGAAGCGGGCGGCGTCCAGGTCGGGTTGGGCGTCTTGGCGGTGATCCTGGTGTTGGCGATCGGCGACCCCCAACCCTCGCGACCAATACCCAGCGGGAAGGTGTACACCACGCTTTGCCCCTTAGGGAAGTAGTACAAGCGGTACTCGGCCAGGTTGATGACGATGCCTTCGCGCGGGCCCGGCGGCAGGACGAAACGGGTCGGCAGGATGATCTCGGTGCCGGCGCCCGGCAGCCAAGGGTCCACGCCCGGGTTGGCGGCGATCATTTCCAGGTAGCCAAGGTCGTTTGCGGTGCCGATATCGGCGAACGTGTCCTCGTACTTTGCCTTGATCACATGCACCTGGCCGACGATGTCTTCACCGGGCGGTGGCAGTGGCAGCTCCAGCGCAGCAGCGGGGCCCGCTACCAACAGGGCGGCCAGGGACAGGCTACGGGTGACGGCAGGAAAGCGCGGCAACATCCGGTAAATCCTTCGAAAGGTGGGTCAAGAGGATCGATTGTACACCCGCGCCGATGCAAGCGGGAGGCATTGGCACGTTGCAAACGTTTCAGATGATGAAAGGCGCTTGTCGTTCAGCTGCCGTGCAGCTCTGGCCACACCGGGCGCATGCCACGTCGCTGGGCATCGAGGATGGCACGGCACAGCTCACACAGGCGGCCATCGCGATAGATCGATCGCGGCACCCCCGACCAACGCGGCTGGGCTGGCAGCAGGCCGCCGCACAAAGTACGGTCGACCGGCACGCCCAGCTCAAGCTGGCGGGCCACGAGGTGGACGCGAATTTCCTGGCAGGCGAACAGGTCGAGCTGCTCATCGGGCTCGATCAGTTGATAGGCATACAGGGACCAGGCAGGGCGCGGCATTTGGAGCACTCGAAACGGGGGGCGCAACATTAGCCGAAAGGCGTCCCCGTTTAAAGCGTCACAGCAAGGGTTTTATCGCTGGCCAGGCATTTTCCAGCAGCCGCTGCTGAGCACCCTGGGCCGGATGGATGCCATCAGCCTGCATCAACTCAGGTACACCCCCTACCCCTTCGAGGAAAAACGGCACCAAAGGAACCTGTTTGTCCACCGCCAGCTGTTCATACACCTTGGCAAATGCAGTGGTGTAACGCACACCATAATTGGGCGGCAGGCGCATGCCCAAGAGCAGCACCTTGGCACCTGCCTCGCGCGAGTGCTCGATCATCGAGGCAAGATTTTGTTGCAATTGAGCAGGCGGCTGCCCGCGCAGACCATCGTTGCCGCCCAGCTCCAGCACCACCAGGCTTGGTTTATGTGCTGCAAGCAGCGCCGGCAGCCGCGCCTGGCCGCCTGCGCTGGTGTCGCCACTGATTGACGCATTGACCACTTTATCGTCAAAACCTTCCTCCCTGAGGCGGGCCTGCAAGAGAGACACCCAGCCCTGGCGGCTATCCAGGCCAAAACCGGCACTGATACTATCGCCAACAATCAGCAGTGTTCCTGCCGCTGCGCTCTGGGCCAGGCAATACAGGGCCAGACCGGCACTCAACCACCACACTCGCATCGGATTCTCCATGAGCCCCAGCATTCTCGTTGCGCAGAACCTTAGCAAAGTGGTCCCCAGCGCGGAAGGTGACCTCACCATCCTCCACGCGCTTTCTCTCGACCTGGCCCAAGGCGACAGCCTGGCCATCGTCGGCGCCTCGGGCTCCGGCAAATCGACCCTGCTCGGCCTGCTCGCCGGCCTCGACCGGCCCAGCGCCGGCAAAGTCATGCTCGCCGGCCACGACCTGGGGCCACTGGATGAAGACCAGCGTGCCCGTGTGCGTGCCGAACATGTGGGCTTCGTGTTCCAGTCGTTCCAGCTGCTCGACAGCCTCAATGCCCTTGAAAATGTCATGCTGCCACTGGAACTGGACGGCCGCCGCGATGCCCGCGAACAGGCTCGCACCTTGCTGGAACGGGTCGGCCTGGGCAAGCGCCTGAGCCACACACCTCGGCAGTTGTCGGGCGGCGAGCAGCAACGCGTGGCAATCGCCCGCGCCTTCGCCGCGCAGCCTGCGGTGCTGTTTGCCGATGAGCCCACCGGCAACCTCGACAGCCACACCGGCGAGCGCATCAGCGACTTGTTGTTCGAGCTGAACAAGGAGCGCGGCACTACCTTGGTGCTGGTCACCCATGACGAACGCCTGGCCCGCCGCTGCCGGCGCCAGATCCGGCTGGACGCGGGCCGCCTTGTGGCGCCGATGGAGGCCCGGTGAGCCATATGCCGCTGTCCCGCTTGTGTCGCCTGGCACTGCGCCAGTTGCTGCGCGATGTTCGCGCCAGTGAAGTGCGCGTGCTGTTCTTTGCCCTGTTGGTGGCGGTAGCCGCCAGCACCGCCATCGGCTATTTCGGCGCCCGCCTCAACGGCGCCATGCAGCTGCGTGCCAGCGAGTTCCTTGGCGCCGACCTGGTACTGCAGGGCAGCGCCCCGGCCCGCGGACAACAGCTCGATGCCGGCAAGGCACTGGGCTTGCGCCATGCACACGTGGTCGAGTTCACCAGCGTGGTCGGCGGTGACAATGGCATCCAGCTGTCCAGCGTCAAGGCCGCCGACGGCGCCTACCCATTGCGCGGGCAAGTACGCAGCGCTCCGGCACCCTATGCCGAAGAAACACCCGGCGGCGGCCCTGCCCGTGGCGAGGTGTGGGTAGAACCGCGCCTGTTGGCGGCACTGGGGCTGGCGATCGGCGACAGCATCGACGTGGGCATGAAATCCCTGCGCATGAGCCGTGTGCTTACCTACGAACCGGACCGCGCCAACAACTTCTACAGCCTTACCCCGCGCGTGATGATGAACCTGGCCGACCTGGAAGCCACCGGTGTGATCCAGCCGGGTAGCCGGGTCACCTACCGCGACCTGTGGCGCGGCGATGCCGAGGCGCTGGCGCAGTACCGTCAGGCCGTGGAAAAAGACCTGGCCGCCAACCAGCGCCTGCGTGACACTCGCGATGGCAACCAGCAGATCGGCGGCGCCTTGGGCAAAGCCGAGCGCTACCTGAACATGGCCAGCCTGGTGGCTGTGCTGCTGGCAGGCGTAGCCGTGGCTCTGTCGGCCAGCCGCTATGCTGCACGCCGGCTGGACGCCAGCGCCCTGCTGCGCTGCCTGGGCCTGTCGCGCCACCAGGCGTTGGGCCTGTATTGCCTGCAACTGGCCATGCTCGGACTGGTCGCTGCCCTGGCCGGCGCCCTGCTCGGCTGGCTGGCTCAGCTGGGCCTGTTCCGCCTGCTGCACGGCTTGCTGCCGAGCGTGGTGCCCGCCGGCGGCATCATTCCAGCGCTGGCAGGTATCGGTACCGGGTTGGTGGCACTGGCTGGCTTCGCCCTGCCGCCGATTGCAGCGCTGGGCCAGGTGCCGCCACTGCGCGTGCTGCGCCGTGACCTGCTGCCGATACCTGCGCGCAGTTGGTTGGTGTACGGCGCCGCCCTCCTCGCCCTGGGCCTCATCATGTGGCGCCTGAGCCTCGACCTGCTGCTCACCTTCGCCCTGCTCGGTGGCGGCCTGGTCGCTGCACTTCTGCTCGGCGGGCTGCTGTTGCTCGGTTTACGCAGCCTGCGCCAACTGCTGGCCGGAGCGCCACTCACCTGGCGTCTGGGGCTGGGCCAGCTATTACGCCACCCCATGGCTGCGGCTGGCCAGGCACTGGCCTTCGGCCTGATACTGCTGGCCATGGCCTTGGTCGCCCTGCTGCGCGCAGAGCTGCTCGACACCTGGCAAGCACAGTTACCCAAGGATGCGCCTAACCACTTCGCCCTGAACATCCTGCCAGATGACCGTGAGCTGTTCGCTCAACGCCTGCACCAGGTCAATGCCGCTTCGGCACCGCTCTACCCAGTAACACCCGGACGCTTGGTGCAAATCAACGAAAAACCGGTACAGCAGATGGTCAGCAAGGACTCGGCAGGCGAGCGCGCGGTGCAGCGCGACCTTAGCCTGACCTGGGCCGCCGAGTTACCCGAAGGCAATGTGTTGAGCGCCGGCAGCTGGTGGCAAGCCTTGCCAGCCGACAACGACATCCCCGGGGTTTCGGTGGAAGCGGAACTGGCCAGCAGCCTGAAACTGCAGATGGGCGACCTGCTGACGTTCGATATTGGCGGGCAGCAACGCCAAGCCCGCGTGAGCAGCTTGCGCAGCGTGCATTGGGACAGCTTCCAGCCGAACTTCTACATGATCTTCCAGCCCGGTACGCTGCAGGGGCTGCCGACCACTTACCTGACCAGCTTCTATTTGGCACCGGGGCATGACCTGGATGTAGTGGCACTGTCACGGGCGTTTCCGGCGGTGACCATCCTGCAGGTGGATGCCTTGCTCGACCAGCTGCGCAGCATCCTCGCCCAGGTCACCCTGGCGGTGGAGTATGTGCTGCTTTTCGTGCTGGCCGCCGGGCTGGCCGTGCTGTTCGCTGGCTTGCAGGCCACGCTGGACGAGCGCATTCGCCAAGGCGCACTGCTGCGGGCATTGGGTGCGGCGCGGCCGTTGCTGGTCAAGGCACGGCGTATCGAGTTCGGCCTGCTGGGTGCGGCCAGCGGGCTATTGGCGGCCGTGGGCTGCGAACTGATTACCTGGGTACTGTATCGTTATGCCTTCGACTTGCAGTGGAGCCCGCACCCGTGGTTGCTGGTGTTGCCGCTGGCGGGGGCGCTGCTGGTGGGTGGTGCGGGGGTGCTGGGAACGCGGCGGGCGCTGAATGCCAGCCCGCTGGCGGTGTTGCGCGAGGCTTGAGGCCTGGCTGTCAGAGCTTCTGCAGGACCGACCCTGAGGGCTGGGCGATTCCTTAAAAGGACAGCACATGCCTCAGGGCGGCGCAAAACGGGCCCAGTCAGTCCGTCGAGACGCCCTGGCCGTAACTGATGCTGCTCACATACCAGGTCGCTTCACCGGTAGGTGTATGCACCACCACCTCATCACCCTCCTCCTTCTTCAACAAGGCGCGAGCCATGGGCGAATCGATCGAAATGTAATCGTTGCGCCCGTAGATCTCGTCGTAGCCGACAATGCGAAACTTCATGGTCTCGCCCTCGTCGTTCTCGATCTCAACCCAGGCACCGAAAAATACTTTACCTTCCTGCTCAGGCGAATAGGCCACCACTTTCACATCTTCAAGACGCTTGCGCAGGTACCGCACCCTGCGGTCGATTTCGCGCAGCAGCTTCTTGTTGTACTGGTAGTCCGCGTTCTCGCTGCGGTCACCCAACGACGCCGCCCAGGCAACCTTTTGGGTGATTTCCGGGCGATAAACCCGCCACAGGTGGTCCAGCTCTTTCTTCAGTGCCTCATGGCCTTCTGTGGTAATGATATTGGTGCTCAATAGCGCATTCCTCAGCGGCGGGTAATCAGGCCTTGACGCGCGATGCGGGTAAGATGGCCTATGACTTCGGCGGCCTCATCCGGCACCGGCGCCTGGATCACAGCCAGATCGAAACGGTCATTGCCATACTGCGCGAGGTGGCAGCCGCTATCGGCAAACTGGATCAGAAAGGCACGTGCCTGCCCCTTGCGCCGTGACAGGCCTTCAAGATGACGCAAAAGGGTGGGCTGATGCCGACCGCCGAGCAGGATGCGCGGTGTACGGGACGCCTGGCTGGCAGGCAAAGGGCTCAAACAGACACTGGTACGTGGGCAACTCATGGAGTTTCTCTCCGCCTCGCGAATCCCGCTGGGCAGCGGTGGGAGGCGTCACCGAACCAGCGCTTTAGCGGTATTTCGGACGACCCGGAGGTGGGGCTTTCCTGCGCCCCGCAAGTAGCTGTTTAAATCGGCGCAGGCGGTATGCTAGAGCGATGAGCCCCAAGTTGCAAGCTACAAGCCGCAAGCAAGAACAAGCCGAGTATTGGCCCGCGCTTGCCTGCGGCTCGTTGCTCGCAGCATACAGGTGATTAGCGGGCGATCAGGCGGTCGAGCGAAAAGCGGCCGGCGCCTTCGATCATGACTGCAACAGTGCCGGCCAACAGCGCCAGGGCGAACTCATAGCCGTTGTTGGACATGAACAGGCCGTTGCCGATGTGCACCGAAACGATCGCCACTATCAAGGTCACCGTCAGCGCCAGGGCCGCCGGGCGAGCCAGCAGGCCGACCACCAAGGCCAGGCCACCGAAGAATTCGGCACTGCCGGACAGCAAGGCCATCAGATAACCCGGCGCCAGGCCGATGCTTTCCATCCATTGGCCGGTGCCTTCCAGGCCGTAGCCGCCGAACAGGCCGAAGAGTTTTTGCGCACCATGGGCCATGAAGATGATGCCGACCAGGATGCGGATAACGCTTAGGCCTGCGCCAGCACGAGTAGAGAACAGTGCGTTGAGGGTAGTGTTGTTCATGTGGAAGCGTCCTTGAAGCGAAGCAGTTGTGTTGGGATGGGCGCCATCATAATCAATTCAATAGATATGAAAATCGCAAAAAACCCAACATAACAATCGATGTAATCGATTATTAACGCTTCGCTACGCGCTCCAGTGCTGTGCGTTCGCGGTTGAACGCCAGGTAGTACTTGTTGATGCTATTGACGAAATTGACCGGTCCCATCCCCACCTGCTCCATGGCGATACGCTCGGTCTGGAAGAACCACTGGTTACCGTTGAGCCCTCGCCGTCGGGCCTCTGCGCGCATGGCCTGAACCCGCTCGGGGCCAAGGTTGTAGGCTGCCAGCACAAAGGCCATGCGCTCACGCTCATTGATCTTGGCACTGGCAAAAAACTTGCGCCGGATAAGCGCCAGATAACGGGCACTGGCCAGGACATTGCCATCTACCGTCGCGGTATTGCTCACCCCTACCCGCTGGGCCGCCGCGGGGGTAATCTGCATCAGGCCATGGGCACCGCCAGTGCCGCGTGCAGCCGGGTTGAGCGTCGACTCCTTGAAGGCCAGTGCAGCCAGGTTGAGCCAGTCGATCTGTTGCGCCTGGCCGTGTTTCTGCAACACTGCCCGTACCGAGGCCAGACGCTGGCGGCCCTTGCTGGCCAACGGGTTGTGTACCCGGTACTGGCGGCGGTAGATACGCTCGAACGCCGCATCCTGGTTGTCTGGCGCGCGGTAACCTTGCAGAAAGTGATCGACTGTTGCCAACAGTTGCGGCGCATCACGCCCTACATACCAGCGCATGGCTTGCGGCGGCCCCAGGCGCACCCGGCTGTCCAGGCGCAAGCGCGGCATAACCCGGGCCCAACGCCGGGCAATGGGCTGCTCGACCACGGTCAGGTGGTAGATACCCGCCTGTACCATCTCCAGCACATCCTCCACCGCCAGTGTCGAATCGACCCACTCCACTTTGATCAGCGGCCGCTTGCGCAGTGCCAGTTGCTGGTTGACCTGCTGGATCAGCGGCCCGGCGGCACTGGCGCTGGTCAAGGCGACGGTACGCCCTGACAGCTGTTCGACCTTGCTGAAACTTCGCTCGCCTTTGCGCCCGACCAGCGTCAGCGGCACCTGGTCGAGTATCGGCGCACTGCTGCTGACAGCGCCCACCGTCGTGGGGTCAAGCAGCTCGCCTGGCGCGGCCAGGTCACCCTCGCCGCGGGCCAGGGCGCCCAACAACTGCTCCTTGGCTCGCGGGATGAGCTTTAGCTGAATCTGCTGGTCGTCGGCGGTACGAGCATTGAGGAAATGCTCCAAGGCACGCAGGCGATAATACTCGATGCCTACTGGCTCGCCCTTGACCTCCCCCGAGCTGTTGCGGCTCTGGTTGACCAGCACTCGCAGTACTTTGCTGGTGCGAATCTGCAGCAGGTCACGCACCTTGGCAGGCGGTATGTTCTGCTGTGGCCCCGGCGTACGCGCCTGGGCGGGGCCGGTAAAGATCAACCCGAGCGTCAGCAGAAAAATGAGCCAGCATCGCAGCATGCGAAAACGTGTCCGTGGTCGGTGAGCGGCATCCATGGGGTGCACCGCCAAGTGATGAACGACGGCAAATGACCACGGCAACAGCATGAAGTTCTTGGTTTTTTCAGAAAAACGCGGCATTTGCTATGCTGGCCGTCCCGCGGCACGAGACAGCACCATGCAACTGATCGATATCGGCGTCAACCTGACCAACAGCAGTTTCCATGACCAACAGGCAGCAATCGTCGAGCGCGCACTGGAGGCCGGCGTTACGCAAATGCTGCTGACAGGCACCAGCCTGGCGGTCAGCGAACAAGCGCTGGAGCTGTGCCAACAACTGGATGCCAGCGGCGCGCACCTCTTCGCCACGGCCGGCGTGCACCCTCACGATGCCAAGGCCTGGGATGCCGACAGCGAGCGCCAGTTGCGACTGTTGTTGAGTGAACCGCGCGTACGCGCTGTGGGCGAATGTGGCCTGGACTTCAACCGCGACTTTTCCCCTCGCCCGCTGCAGGAAAAAGCCCTGGAAGCCCAGCTGACACTGGCTGCGGAGCTGCGCCTGCCGGTGTTCCTGCACGAGCGCGATGCCAGCGAGCGCTTGCTGGCGATTCTCAAGGACTACCGCGACCACCTGGCCGGCGCGGTGGTGCACTGCTTTACCGGTGAGCGCGAGGCGCTGTTCGCCTACCTGGACCTGGACCTGCACATCGGCATTACCGGCTGGATCTGCGACGAACGCCGCGGTACTCACCTGCACCCGCTGGTGGGCAACATCCCTCAAGGCCGGCTGATGCTGGAAAGCGACGCACCCTATCTGCTGCCGCGCAGCTTGCGACCCAAGCCCAAGAGTGGGCGCAACGAGCCGGCGTTCTTGCCGGAGGTACTGCGCGAGGTGGCCTCGCATCGCGGTGAGTCAGCCGAGCACACGGCGGCGCATACCACGGCAACGGCGCGCGACTTTTTCCAGCTCCCCTGATTCTTGCGGGTTTCTGCGGGGCGGGTGAACGCCGTTGATATGCATCAACAAATCCCGTCGAGGATGCGGGCACAATGATGGCACCTTGCCAATATTGTTTCCGCTCAACTCAGAGAAGACCTGCCCATGGGTGCCTGGCTTAGCAATGTTTCCCTGAAGTACAAATTCTGGGCCGTCAACGCAGTGGCCTTTGTCACCACCTTGCTGCTGGTGCTGTACGCCGTGCACCTGGAGCAACGCGCACGTGCCGAGGCGGCTCAGAGCCAGGCGGCCGCACAAGCTCAGTTGCTGGCCGCCTGGCCAGCCGGGCAAGCACTGCCACGCCCGGCCAACGTCATCAGTTGGTCAACAGGGCAAACGCCAACCTACGCCGGGGAGGCGCTCGATGCCCTGCGCAACACCCAAGGCTGGGTAGAACTGCCGAGCGCCTGGATCCTCGGTGAAAACCCGCTGCGTGGCGCACAGGTGCTGCGCAACGGCGACCGGCAGTTGGCTGTGCTGGCTCAGTCCCCCAGTCTGCGTCAGGTTTTCTTCGATCGCTTCAGCAATTACGCGGTGTGTGTACTGATCCTGATGCTGGCCATGCTCGGCGCCTCCCAACTGCTGATCCGCTTCCTGCTCAGCCAGCTCAACACCCTCAAGGACGTGATGCTGCACGTGGAAAAAACCGGCGACCTGTCGGCCCGCGTACCACTGGCCAGTGGCGACGAGGTCGGCCAGATGGCCGGGGCCTTCAACGCCATGCAGTCCACCTATCACCGCGTGGTCAGCACCGTCGCCCACAGCGCAGCACAACTGGACTCGGGCGCTGCACGCCTGGCCGCCAGCATGAGCGACGTACGCCATGGCATGCTCGGCCAGCAGAGTGAGACCGACCAGGCCGCCACTGCCATCAACGAAATGTCGGCGACCGTGCACCACATCGCCCAGCACGCCGGTGCCACCCGCGATTTGTCACAAACCGCCGACACCTTGGCCGGCAGCGGCCAAGCGGTGGTCAGCCGAGTGCAGGATTCGATTTCCGGGCTTTCCAGCGGCGTGCAGCAAACTGCCGAGATGATTCGACAGCTAGCCGAAGACAGCCAGAAGATCAACGGTGTAGTCAGTGTGATCCACAGTATTGCCGAACAGACCAACTTGCTGGCGCTCAATGCTGCCATCGAAGCCGCGCGCGCCGGCGACCTCGGCCGAGGCTTTGCCGTGGTGGCCGATGAAGTGCGCAACCTGGCCAAACGCGTGCAAACCTCCACGGATGAAATCACTACCATGGTTTCGGCCCTGCAGTCGGGTACCCGCGATGCGGTGGAGTTCATGCAGGAAAGCTCGTACAAGGCCGACGACTGCGTGCGTCAGGCACAGGAAGCCGGTGAGGCGCTGGCTGAAATTACCGGTGCCGTGGCGCAGATGCGCGAAAGCAATACCCAGATCGCTGTAGCGGCCGAGCAGCAAAGCCAGGTAGCCGAGGAAATGAACCGCGCGGTGGTCAGCATCCGCGATGTCACCGAGCGGACCGTGCAGCAGACGGTCGGTTCGGCGACTACCAGCAGCGAACTGGCGACCCTGGCCGGCGAACTTAACAAGGCCATTGGCCAGCTCAAGCTATAGTCAGCATAGCTAGCCTCGATTGACCCCCACTCGGGGGCCGCACTAAGCTTTGGGCATGACCGAGAGGAAATCCCCATGAGCAAACGCCTGCCCAATCTTCCCGCCTGGCAATGGCGCGGCTATCACCACAATCACCGCCACCCGGCCAACCTGGTGCTGCACCTGATTGCTGTGCCGCTGTTCATTCTGGGGACACTACTGGTGCTGTCCGGCCTGTTCGGTTTCGACCTCGGCCAGATCGCGGTGGGTGTGATTGCCCTGGTCGCCGCGCTGGGCCTACAGCGCCAAGGGCACCGCCTTGAAGCCGAGCAGCCCGAGCCGTTCGCCAACCGCCAGGATGCCGTGCAGCGCTTACTGACCGAGCAGTTCATCACCTTTCCGCGCTTCGTGCTGAGCGGGGCCTGGTGGAAGGCCTGGCGGGAGCGGCACAAGCACCGACACTGAGTCAGTTGCCGGAGCACTCCTTGTGAGCAGCCTTGCAAGGGTCAGGCGAAAACGGTGACGGTCTGCCGGCTCAACGCCAACAACTCGCCCTGCGCCGTCCACAACGCCGCAGCAGCGTGCCCATAGCCATCCCGCGCATGCTCGGTCTCCACGCAGTACCGACACCAATCCAAGGTCGACAGCTTCGCTGTTGGCTGGATGAACTCGATGGTCCAGGTCAGCGTACTGCCCGCAGCGGGCTGCTTGAGAAACGGCATAAGGCTGGGCGGCCAGGCATCGACCAACGCCAGCACGTGCGCCTCGCTCACCGGTTCTTCCAGCACATCCCGCAAGCGTACCCAACCGCCCATCCTGCGCGACTGATTGCCACTGAACGGCAACCCGCCCACAGCCCAGCGCAGGGCAACATGCCGCATGAACTCAGGGGTAACGCCTTTGATATAGGGCAACTCCGGGGCCGCCTCGTCGAGCGCAGGCATTTCAATGGCCGGTAACGCCGGCACTTCCACCACCGAAGGCCGGCCCGCACCGAAATTGCCCTGCACCAAGGTCACCACCTGGCCAGCCTGAACGGCGCGGCCCAGCAGCGTGCTAACCGCCTTGCCTTCGCGCAAAACCTCCACCTCGAAGCGGATGGGTACATCCGCCGCCGCGGGTGCCACAAAGCTGATGGCCAATGAGCGTACCGGGCGGTTGTCGCAGATCTTGAGGCGCATGGATTCATACACCATGGCCGCCATCAAGCCGCCAAAAGCAGCGCGCCCCTGGGCCCAACTGGGCGGGATGCTGACGGAATCCGGGTTGGCCCGCACGGCGTCGAGCAGTTGGTTGAAATTCATTGGCCGGCTCCTGCCTGCAAAGGAAAAGGTCCGCTCATCCTAGCCAGCAAACCCCGGGGAATCAGCCCGCATATCGGTCATTTTCCGTGATAACGCCGCGTCAGTGCCTGTTGCAGGGCGTCCAGCGTCATATCTGACTGACGCTCCGCCTCATGCAGTTCCTGCTCCCAATCGGCCCTGCAGGGGAGCAGGTCGGCCTGGTCACGCGCTTGCAGCAGCCATTGCAGGCGGTCGTGCCAATCGCCCAGGTCGCCCTGTGCCTTTTTCAGCAGACGTTGCAGTTTTTTCCCAGCGTGATCGAGTTGCGGGTAGGCCTCATCACCATACCGCGCACGCTTGATCAGCAAACGCAGGCGGTGGCGATCGTGGGCCGGGTCCTGCAACGCTTCGTACAACTTGCGCCACTGCTTGACCAGACGCTTGTCGATGCGCTTGCCCAGCGACTTGACCAACCCCTCCCGGCCCGCCGCCCGCAGGAACAATGGAAAGGCGTCGAGAATCGCCAATACCCTGGCCAGCTGTGGGCTGGCAGCGACGCTGGCGAAGGTCCTGTCACGCCCCTGCAGACGCCGCTGCCCGGCTGCCGCATGACCGCGTCCGATCAGCTCGGCCGCCACTACCTCGCGATCACGCAAGGGCGTGGTAAGGGTACCCAGCGACCTTGCAGCATCCTCGAGCTGCTCCACGCCAGGCAGCCCACGCAGCGGCCTCAACAGACTGCGCAGGCGCCGCAAGGTGACACGCAGGTCGTGCAAGGCTTCGCTGTCGGTATTGGCAGCCAGGCGTTCACGACAGGCCAGCAACCGCACCTGCAAGGTCAGTATCTGGACAACTACATGGTCGAGCATGGCAGACATACGATGCTCCCTGATCAGCGCCCGGCGCGAGATTCGCGAATGTAGAAGCGGGCCTTTTCGGCTTTGCGGGTACAGCTTTCAAAGCCTTCGAACTGCTGCTGGGTCTTGGCCCCCGTCAGCAAAGACAAGGCTTTGGAGTAACTGACGGCACCGGCGAAGCCTTCGGCCTTGGCCAGGTCCAGCTCCTTCCAGGCGGCATCCAGCTGGGTCGCGCAGCTGTCACGGTAGGCCGTCTTGCCCGCGCAGCCAGCAAGGGCCAAGGCAATCAGTGGAAGGCAAATCCAGGCTTTCATCAGTAATACCTCTATGGAAAAACGGTGGCTGTTCGACGCGCCGACAGCTGGAAAGTGCCATGCCCAGCCGGCGTTGCCTGGCCAGTTTTATTACAGTAGCTCAGCACGATCTACATTGAAGCACAGGCAGCGATGGGTGCATTGTAGGACCATGATGGCACTGGCCGGGGAATGTTCATGAGTAAACGTGTGGCACTGGTACTGGGGTCGGGCGGAGCCCGAGGGTATGCGCACATCGGCGTAATAGAGGAAATCGAGCGCCGCGGCTACGACATAGCCTGCGTCGCGGGGTGTTCCATGGGTGCGGTGATTGGCGGTATCTATGCCGCTGGCAAGCTGGACGACTATCGCAACTGGATCGAGAGCCTCGACTACCTGGATGTGCTGCGCCTGGTCGACGTCAGCTTTCGCCTCGGTGCGATTCGCGGCGACAAGGTGTTCGGGCAGATCCGCAAGATCGTCGGCGAGATAAACATCGAGCAACTGCGCATCCCCTACACCGCAGTGGCCGCCGACCTAACCAACCAGCAGGAAATCTGGTTCCAGGAGGGTTGCCTGCACCAGGCCATGCGTGCCTCGGCGGCCATTCCCAGCCTGTTCACGCCGGTGATGCAAGGCAACCGTATGCTTGTCGACGGCGGCATTCTCAACCCGCTGCCAATCGTGCCTGTGGTGTCCAGCCATTGCGACCTGATCATCGCAGTCAACCTTAACGCCACCAACCAGAAGCAGTACCAGTTGCCGGTGATCGAGCGTCCGGCGGCCTTCAAGATGCGTTTTGACGCCTTGCTGAGCTCGCTGGGCTCACGCTTGCCATTCCGGCGTAAACCGGCGGAAGAGCTGATCCGCATCGAAAAGGAAATCGTCGCCGAAGGGTTGGCACCACCAAGTCCGTGGCTGACCGACAGCGCCGACCCGGAAAGCCAGCAATCAGCGGCGGCCCCGGAGCGCGAGGGCGCGCCTAAGTCGGCCACCGGTTCTTTCATCATCGACAACGTGGGGCCGGCCTCGCTGCTGGACTTGATCAACCAGAGCTTCGAGGTCATGCAGACTTCGTTGGCACAGTACAAGATTGCCGGCTATCCACCGGATGTGCTGATCAACGTGCCCAAGCGGGTGTGCCGGTTTTTCGAGTTCTACAAGGCGCCGGAGCTGATCGCCCTGGGGCGAGAGATTGCACGCGATACGCTGGATAGTTATGAAGGGGTGAAGCGGTAGAACCTGGTCGGCGCCGCCCCTGAGGCGGTGTGGTCTTCGACAATCACCGTCCGCGCGGCTGGCGAAAACGAAACAGGCCGCACGAAGCGGCCTGTTTCTTCATGCAACGAACACCTTAGTAACGAGTGATGTCTGCATTGGCTTCCAGCTGTTTGCGGTAAGCGGCAAAGTCCTGCTGGCCAGCACGTGACGCGAGGTAGCGGCGAATCTGCTGCTTCTCTTCGTCGGTGGCGGTAGCGCCTTCGTTCACACCCTTGAGCTGCAACACCACCAGGCTACCGTCACGCAGCACTACACTGCCGTAAACAGGCTTGCCCTTGGCTTGCGGCTTGCCCAGACGGAACAGTGCCTGCAGTTCGACCGGATCAATACCGTCCTCACCACGGGTGACGGCTTCATAGGCTTTCCAGCCTTGCCCTTCGTGCACGCTGCCTGCTGCGATGGAACCGTCGCGCAGGCCGGCAATCAGCTTGTCCGCCTTGGCCTTGAGCTCGGCAGTCGCCTTCTCTTTGGCCAGGTGCTCCCTGATGTTCTTGGCCACAGCTTCCAGCGGCAGTTGCTCTGGCTTGCGGTGCTCTTTGACGCGCAGCACCACGGTGGTCTCAGGGTCGAGTTCGATGGCGTTGCTGTTGGCACCCTCATCCAGCACTTCTTCTGAGAACGCAGCCTGCACCACCGAACGGTTCGCCGTAATGCCTTCACCACCCTCGCGGCCGAAGGCGGCGGAGGTGTGTACCTTGAGGTTCAGGTCCTGGGCCGGCTGAGCCAGGTCGGAAGCCTCGTAGGCAGCATCCTGCAACTGCTTGCTGGCGTCGACATAACGCTGCTCGACCAGCGGCATCTTCAGATCACGGGTCAGCTTGTCCTTCAAGCTGGCGAAGCTCGGTACTTCTGGCGCCTGCACGCCCAGCAGCTTGATCAGATGGTAGCCAAACTCGGTGCGCACCGGAGCAGATACCTGGCCATCCTGAAGCTTGTACAGCGCCTCTTCGAAGGCCGGGTCGTAGACGCCCGGGCCGGCGAAGCCGAGGTCACCACCGCTGTTGGCGGAGCCTGGGTCCTGGGAGAACTCCTTGGCCAGTGCGGCAAAGTCCTCACCCTTGGCCAGACGCTGCTCGATCTCTTCGGCGCGGGCCTTGGCCTGGGCGTCGGTGACCTTGTCGTTGACCTCGATGAGAATGTGCGCGGCATGACGCTGTTCAGCCAGGTTGGCGATTTCCTTCTCGTACTGAGCCTTGAGCTCTTCGTCGGTCACTTTGACCTGGTCGAAGAAGGCCGACTTCTTCAGCTCTATGTAGTCGATCACGACCTGGTCAGGCGACATGAACTCCTTGGCGTGCTGGTCGTAGTGCGCCTTGACCTCTTCGTCGCTGACCTTGACTGCGGCCGGGTCGGCCTTGAAGGTCAGGGAGGCGAAGTCGCGGGTCTGCTTTTCCAGGCGAGCAAAGGCATCGACCTGCTGATCGGTGACGAAGCTGCTACCGGCCAGGCCGGTGCGCAGTTGGCCGATGAGCATTTCCTCGCCAAGCATCTCGCGGAACTGCATGCGGCCGTAGCCCATCTGGCGGATCACCTGATCGAAACGCTCAGCGCTGAACTTGCCGTCCACCTGGAATTCAGGGGTCTGCAAGATCACCTGATCCAGTGCGGCGTCAGAGAAAGCGAACTTGGCATCTTCAGCGCCTTGTAGCAGCAGCTTGCGGCTGATCAGCCCCTTGAGTGCTTCTTCACGCAGCAACTTGTCATCCAGCAGCGCCGGGTCGAAATCCTTGCCCAACTGTTGCATCAGTTGACGGCGCTGCATCTCGGCCGCCTGGCTCAGTTCGTTCTGGCTGATGGTCTGGCCGTTCACCTTGGCGGCGTCCTGGCTATGAGTGGCGGCCTGGAAAATGGCTTCGAAACCGGTCAATGCCATCAACACGACGATAAGGCCGATGATGGTCTTGGCAATCCAACCTTGTGAATTGTCCCTGATATTTTGCAGCATGCGTCCCCCAGAAACGGCTGTACCACTGCGTCGACAACCGCGGAGCGTGGGTAGAATCCTGATAAAAGAAAGGCGCATCCGAGGATGCGCCTTTTCTTAGCAAACGTGTCAGGCGGGAACGTTTGCGCCCCGCCATCACCGTGCTCGGACCAGGCCAGGCCGGGCCCGGCTGAAAGACGACTTAGTTGACGGCGTCTTTCAGGCCTTTGCCTGCCTTGAAACCTGGAACCTTGGCGGCTTCGATCTTGATGGCCTTGCCGGTTTGCGGGTTGCGGCCGGTACGCTCGGCGCGCTCCTTGACCGAGAAGGTACCAAAGCCAACCAGTACCACATCGTCACCTTGCTTCAGGGCGCCGGTGACGGATTCGATGACTGCGTCCAGCGCACGGCCGGCTACAGCTTTCGGGATGTCAGCAGATGCGGCGATAGCGTCAATCAGTTCCGACTTGTTCACTCTAAGTCCCCTTATTTCTCTATTGAGTTTGTTTCTAAGTATGTAATGAAAAGCTTATGAAACGTGTGCTGGGCGGCCTGACGACAATAGCGTGCCGCTTTATAGCAAGGCCTCGAAAAAACTGTCAAGGAAAGCCCCCCAGCCGAAAACTACTAATGCGTGCTAATTCTTTCCTTGGCATCGCCGTCGCGCTTTTCATCTTTCGCGACAATCTCCGGAGCCACATCTGGCAAGGGCTCCGGGGCGTATTGCAGCGCAATTTGCAGGACTTCGTCAATCCATTTGACCGGTTTGATCTGAAGATCCTGTTTGATATTTTCAGGAATCTCCTTGAGATCGCGAACATTCTCCTCGGGAATGATCACCGTCTTGATCCCGCCACGGTGTGCCGCCAGCAGTTTTTCCTTCAACCCGCCAATGGCCAATACCTGGCCACGCAAGGTGATTTCGCCGGTCATGGCCACGTCGGCACGTACCGGGATCTGCGTCAGCGCCGACACCAATGCGGTGCACATGCCGATACCGGCACTAGGGCCGTCCTTCGGCGTGGCGCCCTCAGGCATGTGGATGTGCACGTCGTGCTTCTCGTGGAAGTCGGCGGCAATCCCCAGGCTGCGGGCGCGGCTGCGCACCACGGTCTGCGCGGCAGTAATCGACTCGACCATGACATCGCCCAGCGAGCCGGTCTTGATCAACTGGCCCTTGCCGGGGATGACCACGGCCTCGATGGTCAGCAACTCGCCGCCCACCTGGGTCCAGGCCAGGCCGGTAACCTGGCCGATCTGGTCCTGCTGCTCGGCAAGGCCATAGCGGAACTTGCGCACGCCCAGCAGGTGCTCCAGCTGCTCGCTGGCCACCTTGACCTTGACCTGCTTCTGCCCGGTATGTTCCTTGACCACCTTGCGGCAGACCTTGGCAATTTGCCGCTCCAGGCCCCGTACACCGGCTTCACGGGTGTAGTAGCGGATGATGTCGCGAATCGCCGAGACGTCGACTTCCAGCTCTTCCTTCTTCAAGCCGTTGGCCTTGACCTGCTTGGGCACCAGGTACTTGACCGCGATGTTGATCTTCTCGTCCTCGGTGTAGCCAGGCAGGCGGATGATTTCCATCCGGTCCAGCAGCGCCGGCGGGATGTTCATCGAGTTCGAGGTGCACAGGAACATCACGTCCGAGAGGTCATAGTCGACCTCCAGGTAGTGGTCGTTGAAGTTGTGGTTCTGCTCAGGGTCGAGCACTTCCAGCAGCGCCGAGGCCGGGTCACCGCGCATGTCGCTGCCCATCTTGTCGATCTCGTCGAGCAGGAACAACGGGTTGCGCACGCCCACCTTGGTCATCTTCTGGATCAGGCGACCCGGCATGGAACCGATATAGGTACGGCGGTGGCCACGGATCTCGGCCTCGTCACGCACGCCACCCAGGGCCATGCGCACGAACTTGCGGTTGGTGGCGGCAGCGATCGACTCGGCCAGCGAGGTCTTGCCGACGCCGGGTGGGCCGACCAGGCACAGCACCGGGCCGCGGATTTTCCTGACGCGCTTCTGCACGGCAAGGTACTCGAGGATGCGTTCCTTGACCTCTTCCAGGCCATAATGGTCGGCATCGAGGATTTCCTCGGCCTTGGTCAGGTCCAGACGCACCTTGCTCTGTGCCTTCCACGGCACCTGCACCAGCCAGTCGAGGTACGAGCGCACCACGGTAGCTTCGGCCGACATCGGAGACATTTGCTTGAGCTTGTTCAGCTCCGCCTGGGCCTTGGCCAGGGCATCTTTAGGTAGACCTGCGGCTTCGATGCGCTTTTTCAGCTCTTCGACTTCATTGTGGCCTTCGTCACCATCGCCAAGCTCTTTCTGAATGGCCTTCATCTGCTCATTCAGGTAGTACTCGCGCTGGCTGCGCTCCATCTGCTTCTTGACCCGGCCGCGAATGCGCTTTTCGACCTGCAGCAGGTCGATTTCGGCATCCAGCAGTGCCAGTACGTGCTCGACACGGGTAGTCAAGTCGACGATTTCAAGAATTTCCTGCTTCTGCTCGATCTTCAGGGCCATGTGCGCGGCCATGGTGTCGACCAGGCGCCCTGGCTCTTCGATGCTGTTCAGCGAAGACAGCACTTCGGCAGGCACTTTCTTGCCCAGCTGAACATACTGCTCGAACTGCGACAGCAGCGTGCGCACGAAGACTTCCGACTCGCGTTCGGCAGTGTCGGTTTCGTCGATGAGGGAGACTTCGGCACGGATGTGCCCTTCAACTTCGGAGAAGCGCTCGACCGCACCACGCTGCTCGCCTTCGACCAGCACCTTGACGGTGCCATCAGGCAGCTTCAGCAGTTGCAGCACGGTGGCAACGGTACCGACGCGGTACAGGGCGTCCTCACCCGGGTCGTCGTCGGCTGGATTCTTCTGGGCCAGCAGAAGGATCTGCTTTTCGCCCGTCATCGCCGCCTCGAGGGCTTCGATGGACTTTTCACGCCCCACGAACAGCGGGATAACCATGTGCGGGTAAACAACGACATCGCGCAATGGCAAAAGAGGCAAGTCGAGGGTGGTCTTCATGATTTCGCCTCTACAGCGGCCTTATGGCCGGAAACCGGTGGAAATGATGCTTGGACCTAATGTGGGGGCACGCTTGGGAAATTACAAGCGCTTGCACAGGAAAAGCAGAAAGGGGCCCGTAGGCCCCCATCTTGCTTGCAACCGAGAACCGGCCTTTGCCTGAATCAGGCGTCTGGCGCGGCCTTGGCTTGCGGTTCGCTGTTTTCGTAAATCATCAGCGGCTGCGAGGTGCCCTCAATGACGCTCTCGTCGATAACTACCTTGCTGACATCCTTTTTCGAAGGAATCTCGTACATGGTATCGAGCAGCACGCCTTCGAGGATCGAACGCAGGCCACGAGCGCCAGTCTTGCGCTCCAGGGCCTTGCGTGCAACGGCCTTGAGCGCATCGCTACGGAACTCGAGGTCAACGCTTTCCATCTCGAACAGCTTGGCATACTGCTTGGTCAAGGCATTCTTCGGCTCAGTGAGAATCTGCATCAACGCAGCCTCATCCAGCTCGTCAAGGGTAGCCAGTACCGGCAGACGGCCGACGAATTCCGGAATCAGGCCAAACTTGACCAGATCGTCCGGCTCGACCTCACGCAGGGATTCGCCAACCTTCTTGCCCTCTTCCTTGCTGCGCACTTCAGCTCCAAAACCGATGCCACCCTTGGTGGAACGGTTCTGGATGACCTTTTCCAGGCCCGAGAACGCACCACCACAGATGAACAGGATGTTGCGGGTATCAACCTGCAGGAACTCCTGTTGCGGGTGCTTACGGCCACCCTGCGGCGGAACCGAGGCCACGGTGCCCTCGATCAGTTTCAGCAGTGCCTGCTGCACGCCCTCACCGGAAACATCACGGGTGATGGACGGGTTGTCCGACTTGCGCGAGATCTTGTCGATTTCGTCGATGTAGACAATGCCCATCTGGGCCTTCTCAACGTCGTAGTCGCACTTCTGCAACAGCTTCTGGATGATGTTCTCGACGTCCTCACCCACATAACCGGCCTCGGTCAGGGTGGTGGCGTCAGCAATAGTGAACGGTACGTTCAACAGACGTGCCAGGGTTTCGGCGAGCAGGGTCTTGCCCGAGCCAGTCGGCCCGATGAGCAGGATGTTGCTCTTGCCCAGTTCGACTTCGTCACCCTTCTTGTCACGCTGGTTCAGGCGCTTGTAGTGGTTGTACACCGCTACGGCCAGCACCTTCTTTGCGCGCTCCTGACCAATGACGTACTGGTCCAGGATGCCGCTGATTTCTTTCGGCGAAGGCAATTTGTGCGCGCTGCTCTCGGCCTGGGCTTCCTGCACCTCCTCACGGATGATGTCGTTGCACAGGTCGACGCACTCGTCGCAGATAAATACCGAGGGCCCGGCAATCAGTTTGCGCACTTCGTGCTGGCTTTTGCCGCAGAAGGAGCAATAAAGCAATTTGCCGCTGTCCTCGCCGTTACGGGTGTCAGTCATTCGATCGATCCAATCCGGTAGGCTTGCAACACAAGATGAAGGCAATTGCGGGCTTTTTCAAGTCCGCAGGTAGGCGCTTTCGACGCCCACCTGCTCTGACCCCCCGGTTCAGGAGGCCAGTTGCCGCTTGTCATAGACCGAGTCGATCAGGCCGTACTCGGCTGCGCGCGAGGCGCTCATGAAGTTGTCACGTTCGGTGTCACGCTTGATGGTCTCGAGGTCCTGGCCGGTGTGATAGGCCAGCAGCTCGTTCAGACGGGCCTTGATATTGAGGATTTCCTGGGCGTGGATCTCGATATCGGTGGCCTGACCCTGGAAGCCGCCCAGCGGCTGGTGGATCATCACGCGCGAGTTCGGCAGGCAATGACGCTTGCCCTTGGCACCTGCCGCCAGCAGGAAGGCGCCCATGCTGCAGGCCTGGCCGATGCAGATGGTCGAAACGTCCGGCTTGATGAACTGCATGGTGTCGTAGATCGACATGCCGGCAGTGACGGAACCGCCCGGCGAGTTGATGTACAGATGGATATCCTTGTCCGGGTTTTCCGCCTCAAGGAACAGCAGTTGCGCAACGACGAGATTGGCCATGTAGTCCTCTACCGGGCCAACCAGGAAGATCACACGCTCCTTCAACAGGCGCGAGTAGATGTCGTAAGCGCGTTCGCCACGGGCGGACTGCTCGATAACCATCGGGACCAGGCCGCCTGCGGCCTGGATGTCAGAGCTCTGCTGAATATAAGAATTGCGGGACATGTCCTGCGCTCACTCCCAAATAGTCATGGCTTGAATACGCACAAGCCAGCTCGAAGGCTGGCTTGTGGAGGTTTCCTACGAGAGAAGCCTGTTACTCAGCAGCGGCAGGAGCCTCGGCTGGTTTAACGGCTTCTTCGTACGAGACCGACTTGTCGGTCACAGTCGCTTTCTGCAGAACAGTATCTACAACTTGTTCTTCCAGCACAACCGAACGCACTTCGTTCAGTTGCTGGTCGCTCTTGTAGTACCAGGCGATGACCTGCTCAGGCTCCTGATAAGCCGAAGCCATTTCTTCGATCATCTCGCGAACCTTGGCGTCGTCTGGCTTCAGCTCGAACTGCTTGACCACTTCGGCCACGATCAGGCCCAGCACAACGCGGCGCTTGGCTTGCTCTTCGAACAGCTCGACTGGCAACTGCTCAGGTTTGATGTTGCCACCGAACTGCTGAACAGCCTGCACGCGCAGACGGTTGACTTCGTTTTCCAGCAGGGCTTTTGGCACTTCGATCGGGTTGGCGGCCAGCAGACCGTCCATGACCTGGTTCTTGACCTTGGTCTTGATCGCCTGACGCAGCTCACGCTCCATGTTCTTGCGAACTTCGGCGCGGAAGCCTTCCAGCGTCGATTCCTTGATGCCGAACTGGGCGAAGAACTCTTCGTTCAGTTCTGGCAGTACAGGTGCCGAAACGCTGTTGACGGTGATGGTGAACTCAGCGGCTTTGCCAGCCAGGTCCAGGTTCTGGTAGTCCTCTGGGAAGGTCACGTTGACAACGCGCTCTTCGCCAGCCTTGGCGCCAACCAGACCTTCTTCGAAGCCTGGGATCATGCGGCCGGAACCCAGCACCAGCAGGGTGCCCTTGGCCGAACCACCGGCAAACACTTCACCGTCGACCTTGCCGACGAAGTCGATGTTGACCTGGTCGTCGTTCTGCGCAGCGCGCTCGACGGCCTCGAAGCGGGTGTTCTGCTTGCGCAGCACTTCCAGCATGTTGTCCAGGTCGCTGTCAGCCACTTCGGCGCTCAGGCGCTCGACCTTGATCGACTCCAGGCCTGCAACCGTGAACTCGGGGAACACTTCGAAGATGGCGACGAATTCCAGATCCTTGCCCTTTTCGAAGGACTTCGGCTCTACGGCCGGGGAACCAGCCGGGTTCAGCTTCTGCTCGACGATGGCTTCGTAGAAGGAGGCCTGCACCAGGTCACCGAAAGCCTCTTGACGGGCGTCCGCCTCGAAACGCTGACGGATCACGGTCATCGGTACCTTACCAGGACGGAAGCCCGCGATCTTGGCGCGCTTGGCAGTCTGCTGCAGACGCTTGTTGACTTCGTTCTCGACGCGCTCGGCCGGAACGGCGATGGTCATGCGGCGCTCGAGAGCGGAAGTGTTTTCAACAGAAACTTGCATGGATATTCCTCGTTGCACAGACGTTAGCCGGCGTTAGCCCGACTCCAGAATCAAGGGCAAACATTCTAGTGAGTCACGCAGCAGAAGTCACCCCACACGGGACGACGGGAAACAACGCCGGTCGATTAACTTAAAGGCCCGCACGGCGCACCGCCGAGCCTGCTTCCAATCGGGGCTGCACGACGCCCGGGGCGGCCTGCAGCCGAAATACCTTGTCAAACAACTACCAGCAACGCATTCGCTTCCTTTATTCAGGATCGATTTCGTTGAACTGGCAGTATTCCTCCCATTCCAGCCCCAGCGCCTCGGCCACTTCACGGTGCGTTTCCAGGCGCATGGCCTGCAGCTGCTCCGGGGACTCGGCAATCAATTGCAGCGCCAGCTCCCAAGGCTCGATACCCTGCTCCGCGGCTGCATCCTCGAACGCCCATTCGATCTGCTGAGCCTGCTCGCGCGCATCCAGCTCGCGGATCTCCTCGAGCAACTGCGGACTGGCTTCGGCAAAGCGCTGCAGCGCCAGGGCCTGACGGGCTTCTTTCGCAATCATGGTGGTGTCCTTTGCCGGCCAAACGGGCCGGTGTTTCAACCGGCTGAAATCTAACAGCTTTTATTGGGGTGCCACCAGAGGATTACAAGGGGGCAGGAGGTGTTTTGGTCGGGACGCGACTCACCACCGCCACGCAGACCCAAAACAAAAAGGCGCCCGATCTCACGATCAAGGCGCCTTTCAGGAATATGGGGTGGACGATGGGAATCGAACCCACGACAACTGGAATCACAATCCAGCGCTCTACCAACTGAGCTACGCCCACCATATTGCGGTCTTGCGGTACAACTTTACAGAAGCATGGTGCGGACGAAGAGACTCGAACTCTTACAGCTTGCGCCGCTGGAACCTAAATCCAGTGTGTCTACCAATTTCACCACGTCCGCGTAACGCTTAAAACAAAGGCGCCAGATGCTATCGAGGCGCCCTTGAAGAATATGGGGTGGACGATGGGAATCGAACCCACGACAACTGGAATCACAATCCAGCGCTCTACCAACTGAGCTACGCCCACCATATTGCATTACAGCCTACTTGCTTGCCAAAGCTGCCTAATGGCGCACCCGGCAGGACTCGAACCTGCGACCATCCGCTTAGAAGGCGGATGCTCTATCCAGCTGAGCTACGGGCGCTTAAGCTTGAAGCCTAACCGAACGAGACGCTAACAAGGAACTGTTAAACCACTCATTCTGCCCGACTTAGCCAACCAGTGCTAGGCTGTGCCCGACAAGTGCGGCGAATCTTATAGTCGACCCCGAAAGTCGTCAACACCTTTTTCGAAAAAATTTAAATTATTTAAGGGGTTAGGGGATTTGCCCGACCACCCGCCTTTGCCCTTGGCCCATGTCGTGCGAGAATGCGCGTTCTTTATTGTTCCTTCTCGATGGTTAATCACGCGTCTATGACTGCACACCTAATCGATGGCAAGGCTATCGCCGCCAGCCTGCGCCAGCAGATCGCTCAACGTGTCGTGGAGCGTCGCCAGCAAGGCCTGCGCACGCCGGGCCTGGCAGTGATCCTGGTCGGCACCGACCCCGCCTCCCAAGTCTATGTCTCGCACAAGCGCAAGGACTGCGAAGAAGTCGGCTTCATTTCGCAGGCGTTCGACCTGCCCAGCGAGACCACGCAACAAGCCCTGACCGAGCTGATCGACCGTCTCAATGACGATCCGGCCGTCGACGGCATCCTGCTGCAACTGCCGCTGCCGGCGCACCTGGACGCCTCGCTGCTGCTCGAGCGCATTCGCCCGGACAAGGATGTGGACGGTTTCCATCCGTACAACATCGGCCGCCTGGCCCAGCGTATTCCGCTGCTGCGCCCGTGCACACCGAAAGGCATCATGACCCTGCTGGAAAGCACCGGCCAGGACCTGTACGGCATGAACGCGGTGATCGTCGGCGCGTCCAACATCGTTGGCCGCCCGATGGCCATGGAGCTGCTGCTGGCCGGCTGCACCGTGACCGTCTGCCACCGCTTCACCAAGGACCTGGCCGGCCATGTCGGGCGTGCCGACCTGGTGGTCGTGGCTGCCGGCAAGCCGGGCCTGGTCAAGGGTGAGTGGGTCAAGGAAGGCGCCATCGTCATCGACGTGGGCATCAACCGCCAGGAAGACGGCAAGCTGGTCGGCGACGTGGTCTACGAGACTGCCTTGCCACGCGCCGGCTGGATCACACCGGTGCCGGGCGGCGTCGGGCCGATGACCCGGGCGTGCCTGCTGGAGAACACGCTGTATGCAGCAGAAGAACTGCACAAGTAATACCGCGTGATGCAAAAACGGCACCTCTTGCAGGTGCCGTTTTTTTGCCCGTGATTGATGATACGGGTCAAGACCACCGACCGCTGATGGCCTTCAAGGGTCACGCCACTCCACTGGCTGCCGGTAGGCCTGCGCCCAAGCTTGCACTTCACTGGCTGGCATCGGCCGGGCAATGCAGTAACCCTGCGCCAGCTCGCAGCCCAGGCCCATCAGTACCCGCCCGTGCTCGACACTCTCCAGCCCCTCGGCAACCACCTCGCGGCCAAACGCCCGGGCCAGGCCGATCACCGCCTCCGTCAGCGCCAGGTCGTCCTGGTCATGAAGGATGTCCCGCACGAACGACTGGTCGATCTTGATCGTCTGGGTCGGCAAGCGTTTCAGGTAACTCAACGACGAATAACCGGTGCCGAAATCGTCCAGCGAGAAACGCACACCCAGCGCACGGCAGGCGTCCAGGCAGCGGCTGACGTGCTGCAGGTTGTCGATGGCCACTGACTCGACGATTTCCAGGTCCAGCAGCGCCGGGTCCACCGTCGGGTACGCTGCCAGCAGTTGCTGCAGGCGCTCGGCAAAGTCACTGCGCTGCAAATGCCGCGCGGCAATATTCACGCTCAACGACCAAGACTGCCCTTGCAGCTGCCAGGCCTGCAACTGGCTCAACGCCTGCCCGATCACCCACTCGCCGATTTCGACGATCAGGTCGGTCCGCTCTACCCATGGCAGGAAATCGCCAGGCGGCACCACGCCACGGCCTGGCCGCTGCCAGCGCAATAAACCCTCGAAGCCCAGCACCTTGCCACTGCGCAGGTTGACCTTGGGCTGGTAGTAAAGACACAGCTCACCGTTGCGCAGCGCCCGGCGCACGCGTGCCACGGTCTGGTGGGTGGCCTTGAGCTCCTGCTCCTGCGTCACGTCGAACAGATGGTAACGGTTGCGCCCGCGCTGCTTGGCCACATACATGGCCTGATCGGCGTGGCGCACCAGGGTGTCGGCATCTTCGTCATCCTGCGGGTACAGGGTCACGCCGATACTGGCGCTGAGCGACAGCGTATGCTCACGCACCACATAGGGCGCCGCCAAGGCACGCAATACCCGCTGCAGGGCTGCATGCAACTGACACTCATCGTCGACGTCGCGCAGGATCAGCACGAACTCGTCGCCCGACAGCCGGGCCACGGCATCACCACCGCGCAGGATGCTCTTCAAGCGCTGCGCCACTTCCACCAGCAGCAGGTCACCCACAGCATGCCCGTAGCCGTCGTTGACCGCCTTGAAACCATCCAGGTCGAGCATGCACACCGCCAGCGAGATGCCTTCACGGCGCGAACAGGCCAGGGCCTGGTTCAGCAAGTCGGACAGATAGGCGCGGTTGGGCAGGCCGGTGAGCACATCGTGGCCCACCCGCCACTGCAAGGTATGCAGCAGCTGACGCTTCTCGGTGACGTCAAAGCGGATCGACACATACTTGCGCACCTGGCCTGTAAGCGGATCGACCAGTGGCACCATGGTGCTGTCGACCCAATACAACGATCCATCCTTGGAGCGGTTGCAGATTTCACCCTTCCACACCCGCCCGGCGACCAAAGCCCGCCACATGCCGACAAAGAACGTCGGCTCATGCAGGCCGGAATTGAGGATGCGGTGATTGGCCCCCAGCAGTTCCTCGCGGCTGTAGCCCGAGATGCTGCAGAACTGCTGATTGACGTAGGTAATGTTCCCACGCAGGTCGGTTTCCGAAAAGATCGCGGCCGCGTCCACGGCCGCGCGATAGTTATCATCCATAAAGCATCCTGCCTTAGCGGTTGAAGCGCTCCACCAGGGCGCGCAATCCGGCACATACATGTTCCAGTTCGGTGCCGCGCGAAGCGGCGGCGTTGGCACTGTGGGCGCTGTGCTGGGCAATACCGGCTACGCCGTTGATCTGTCGCGAAACGTCTTCTGCCACCGTCGACTGTTGCTGCGAGGCGGCGGCCATCTGCTGGCTCATATTGCTGATGCGCTGCACCGCATCACGAATGCCATGCAGCGCTTGCCGGGCCTCCTGGACCTGGGCAACGCCTTGCTCGGCACCGTCGATGCCGCGGCTGGCGATCGCCACGGCTTCCTCGGCGCCACTGCGCAGGGCATCGATGATGGCCTGGATGTGCAGGGTGGACTGGCGGGTCTTGTCGGCCAGTGCCCGCACCTCGTCGGCGACCACGGCAAAGCCGCGGCCCTGCTCGCCCGCACGGGCTGCCTCGATGGCGGCGTTGAGGGCCAGCAGGTTGGTCTGCTCGGCAATGCCACGGATCATCCCGGCTGCCTCGGCGATGGCGCCGGTCTGACCAGCCAGGTGACTGACCGCCTGGTTGATCTGCGTCACAGTGCTGGCCAAGTTACGAATGGCCGCACCGCTGGCATCGGCTACCTGGCTACCTTGTTCGGCCAGCAGGTGGGCCGTGTGTGCCTCGGCAGCGGTCAACTGCACGTGGTTGGCCACTTCGCCGATGGAGGCGGTCATCTGGTTCATTGCGGTGGCGCTCAGGTCGGTTTCGGCGCGCTGCTCCAGCAATGCCGCCTCGGTGCTGCGCGACAACTGCCCGGCATCGCGAGCAGCCACGGCCATTTGCCCGGCCAGGTCGCTTAGCCGCGTCAAGGCGGTTTTCAGACGTGCCTCTTCGCTGATCAGCATCAGTTGCAACTGCCCGGCAGCACCCGTCAGGTCGCTGTAGGTCAAGGCTGCAACCGGGTCGGCGAAGGCACCGTCGGCGCCCCGCACAATCTGCTGTAGCTGCCGCCCGAGGGCGTTGCGCGCCCACAGGCCACAGGCCACGAACAGACCCAGGGTCAGCCCCTGCCCCACCAGGCCGGGCCACAGTTGGTTGGCGCCCACCGCCAGCAGCCCGCCGGCCAGTGGCAAGGCCAAGGCCTGCATCAGCAAGCTCAGCCGGCGCGGCGCCGACAATGCCGCCTGACCATTTCGCAGCCGCGCATACAGCGCTTCGGCACGGGCGACTTGCTCCCGCGTGGGGCATACGCGCACCGACTCGTAACCCACAACCCGCCCACCTTCGAGGATGGGCGTGACGTAAGCATTGACCCAGTAGTAGTCGCCGTTACGGCAGCGGTTCTTGACGATACCCATCCAGCTCTTGCCGGCTTTCAG
Source organism: Pseudomonas sp. BP6 (assembly GCF_017875935.1). Taxonomy (NCBI): domain Bacteria; kingdom Pseudomonadati; phylum Pseudomonadota; class Gammaproteobacteria; order Pseudomonadales; family Pseudomonadaceae; genus Pseudomonas; species Pseudomonas sp. BP6. Next base: position 1,474,127 of record NZ_JAGINI010000001.1, on the reverse strand, counting down.
GTAGCGCCACATCAACTCGTACACCGCTGGCGGCATGTCCGGGTGGCGCACCAGGTTGTGCGGGCTGCCGATCAGTTCGGCCTCGCTGTAGCCACTGATGGCGGCAAACTCAGGGTTGCAGTAGGTGATCAGGCTGGCGGTATCGGTAGCAGAAATCAGCCGCTGATGAGGGGGGAAACGTTGCTCGACCGGGGTTACCGGCAAGTTGAGGCGCACGATGAGACTCCATTCAATGACAAGCCGGTACCCAGTTCATCGACGGCCGCCGGAACCGATTCATGGCGATCAGTTCCAATGGGCAAAAGCGCTTCCCGCCATTGAGGCACGAGGCCGAACGGTACAAGGAAGAGGACGATGACTAACCGGTCAGGCCATGAATTCTACGAAATTCATCACATAAATAAAACAAAGGTGATCGATCATGGCGTTGCGCCACATTGATAGATATCGTTAAGTTCTTGATTCTAAATGGGAATTAAGCGATGACGAGATCAGCTTTGGGTATCGCCCTGCGCCGCTACCGCAAGCTGGCGGGGCTGACCCAGGCACAACTGGCCGAACGGACCGGCTTCGACCCCAAGACCATCAGCCGTTTCGAAACCAGCACCTACACCCCCAGCATTGATGCAATCATGGCGTTTGCCCAGGTGCTGGGCGTCAAGCCCAAGGACTTCTTCGCAGAACCGGACGACGAAGAGGAGCAGCGCGCCTACCTGTTCGGCGTCATCCACAACGCCCCGCCTAAAGATCTTGGCAAGCTGATTGCAGCAGTCGACCAGGCACTGGCCAAGCCCTGAGCTATTTCACGCGCCCACTTTCACGGCACGCACCGAACTAGAGCATGGCAGGCCGGATTGCCCCACAACTGGTCAGACCGGTAAGGCCAAAAATCCTTGCAATCAGGGATTTTTCGCGCTTTTATGGCCTCGCGCTGAACAAACCGGTAAGACCACAATAATTAAGTCCTGCGCTCTTTCGCCCCGTGCGGCTACCGAAGCAAGGACACCGATCAGAGACTCCTCCCATGCTCAAATGGTGCTCGCGTTCGATTTTCCTGCAAGTCGTACTCGGCCTTGCCCTTGGCATCGCCTGCGGTCTGAGCTTCCCCGACCTCTCCCTGCAACTCAAACCCCTCGGCGACGGCTTCATCAAGCTGATCAAGATGCTCATCGGCCTGATCGTGTTCTGCGTGGTGGTCAGCGGCATTTCGGGTGCGGGCGACCTGAAAAAGGTCGGGCGCATCGGCCTGAAGTCGGTGATCTACTTCGAAGTACTGACGACCCTGGCGCTGGTGATCGGCCTGGTGTTCGCCTTCAGCAGTGGCATTGGCAGCGGTGCCAATATTCATCTGGATCAACTGTCCGCCGCCGATGCCAACGGCTTGGCCGAGCGCGGCCAGCACATCCACGGCGCCACGGCGTTCTTCATGGACCTGATCCCCACCTCGGTGATCGGTGCCTTCGCCGACAACAACATTCTTCAGGTGCTGCTGTTCTCGGTGCTGTTCGGCAGCGCGCTGAACCTGGTGGGTGACTCAGCCGCCGGCATCTCGCGACTGATCAATGAACTGAGCCATGTGATCTTCCGCATCATGGGCATGATCGTGCGCCTGGCGCCGATCGGCGTGTTCGGCGCCATCGCCTTCACCACCAGCAAGTATGGCCTGGAGTCGCTGCAGCACCTGGGCGGGCTGGTGGCGCTGTTCTACCTCACCTGTGCCGGCTTCGTGCTGATCGTGCTGGGCACCGTCATGCGCTTGTCGGGCCTTAAACTGCTGCCGTTGATCAAGTATCTGCGTGAAGAGCTGACCATCGTCCTGGGCACTGCCTCTTCCGACGCCGTGCTGCCACAGATCATGCGCAAGCTTGAGCACCTGGGCATCGGCAGTTCCACGGTCGGCCTGGTGATCCCCACAGGTTACTCGTTCAACCTCGATGGTTTCTCCATCTACCTGACCCTGGCGATCGTGTTCATCGCCAACGCCACCGGCACGCCACTGGAAATGACCGACCTGCTGACCATCCTGCTGGTGTCGCTGGTGACATCCAAGGGGGCTCACGGCATCCCAGGCTCGGCACTGGTGATTCTTGCCGCCACCCTGACTGCGGTACCGGCGATCCCTGTGGTAGGCCTGGTACTGGTGCTGGCGGTGGACTGGTTCATGGGTATCGGCCGGGCGTTGACCAACCTGATCGGCAACTGCGTGGCCACCGTGGCCATTGCCCGTTGGGAGAAGGACATTGACCTGGAGCGCGCGCAGAACGTGCTCGACGGCAAGCCTGGCTTTGCCCACACACCCCGCAAGCAACCCACCGCCCATCAACAGGAATTCTGAGCGAACGTGGCCGGCATTGACGCCGGCCCTTCCAGGAGCGAAACGTGATCAGCTCATCAACCGTCGTCAACTCAGTGGTCGAAAAGCTCCGCCAGGCCCTGGCCCGCGGCCAATGGCGCACCGGCGACATGCTGCCAGGCCAGCGCGAACTGGCCGAACAACTGGGCATCAGCCGCCCCAGCCTGCGCGAAGCGGTAACCGTGCTGGAAACACTGGGCCTGGTGCGCTCGTTGCCAGGCAAGGGCGTATTGGTGCTGGATGCCGATGCCCAGGCGTCGGGTGGGGAAGTCAGTGCTGCGGCCAGCCTGGCCGACGTACTGGAACTGCGCTACACACTCGAACCGTTCATCGTCGGCCTGGTGGCGCAATCGGCCAACAGCCAGGACATCGGCCAGCTGCGCCTGACCCTGATGGACATGCGCGAAGCGCTGGAGGCCGATGACAGCGAAGCCGGGGTCAAAGCCTACATTGCCTTCCATGAAGCGCTGTTTGCCCTGACCACCAACCCGATCTTCCAGAGCGTGGTGCAGCAGACCGGGAATGCGCTGAAGCAAAGCGCCGACATGCTGCGCAACTCGCCAGAGCACCTGGCCGCGCGACTGAAGGAGAACGAAGCGGTGGTGCGCGCCATTCGCGAACGCAACAGCGCCCAGGCCAGTGCCCAGATGCGTCAGCACATCGTGGCCGAAGGGCTGCGCATGGGCATTGCGCTGAATATCCCGGACGAACATCCGCATCCATGACCTCAGGAGAGTGACCATGAACGCCGTCCCCCACTTGCCTGCCCTGCTCGCGGCCGGCGAAACCCGTCTGTCGGCCGAGCAGATTTACCCGCGGCTGTTCGACGCCATTCTCGAACAGCGCCTGCCACCGGGCAGCCTGTTGCCCGAACAGGCGCTGGGCCATGCATTTGGTGTCAGCCGCACGGTGATCCGCCGCGTGCTCGGGCGCCTGTCCGACCAGCAGGTGGTGGTACAGCGCCCCAGTCACACCGCACATCTGGCCGCGCCTGACCCAGACCAGGCACGCCAGGTGCTGAGTGCCCGGCGTCTGGCCGAAACCACGCTGATCACCCTGGCCGCGCAACGCGCCCGGCCGGTGCAGGTACGCCAGCTACGGCAACTGGTGGAGCGCGAGCGCCAGCACCATGAGCGTGGCGAACGCTGCGCGGCGATCCGCCTGGGCGGCGAGTTCCACCTGAAACTGGCGCAGGTGGCGGCCAATGCGCCGCTGGCGCGGTTTCTCAATGGGCTGGTGCCGATGACCTCGCTGATCATCGCTCGCTACGAATCGCCGTGCTGCGATCATTGTGCGTGGGAAGAGCATGCGGCGATCATCGATGCCGTGGAGCAAGGTGATGCCGAGGCGGCCTTGGGATTGATGCACAGGCACCTTGACCGCCTGGAAGAAAAGCTGGACCTGGAATAACCCGACCAGGCTGACGCGATCGCTCCCACCCAGGCCGCGCTCACGCAACCCTTTGCAGCGATGCTGGGCGGGCGATGGGCTGCACAGCAGCCCCGATAACCCCACCCTATACTGCGAGAACCAGCCCAGCCTCTACCAGGGAGGCGGTCGCGTGAGCTCTCGAATCCTCCTGCTGCTATGCCTTCTGCTGGCCCTCGGCGGTTGTGCCAGCAAGCGCCCCCCTGCCCCGCCGCCGCCCACAATACTCACCCCTGCGGCCTGGCAACGCATCGATCAGGAACTGATCGACGCCTCGGCCGGCGCCGCCGGCTCGGCCAACGACTATGCCCGTCGCTCCATGCGGGTCTGGAAGGAGCAGGTGCAACAACGCACCGAGCGCGACTTCATTCCCTGGTTCACGGGCTACTGGACCCAGCAATGGCTCACCCTCAAGGTGGCCTGGTACAAGCTCGACAGCGGCAAGGGTCGGGAACCGGCAGAAAAACGCCTGGCCCTGTACCTGCAGGAGCAGTATCGCGCGCGGGTGATCGAGCCGGTGGCCGAGCAGATCAACCCCGAGGGCATCCGCGACCGCGCCTGCGAGCTGTACCTGCAACTGCTCGGCCAGCAACTGCCGGCCATCATCCGCCGCTACAACGCGCCGCCGGAACAATTCAGCCAGCGTCTCAACCGTATCCCCGCCATCGCCCTGGGGCCACCGGATACGCGCAATGCCAGCCTGTATCAGCTGCTGCGGGCCAAGTCACTGGACCAGCAACCGGCTTGGCAAGCGATGCGCCAGCACTTGCATCAGCAGGCCAGCAAAGGCCCTGGCAGGACCGATGTCGGACTGAACTCGGTGGCCACCCAGGCCAGCGAAAAGCTCGGCGCCAGCCTGGCCCCACGCGGTATCGCCAGTGCGGTGGCATCGGCAGTGGGCAAGGTGGCAGGGGCGATGATTTCAATTGCTACGGCCGGTTACGGGATGATGACCCATGACCGTGACCACCCGCAGATGGTCGAACAGCTGCGGGTGATCCTCAACGTGGCATTGAACCAGGAATGGCAGGAGTTGATGGAGAACCGCCAGAGCGGGACCATGGCCGGGGTCTATTACCTGTCGGGACAGGTTGAGGACAGCTTGCTGGCCAGTGCACCGCGGCCGGTGGAGCAGCAGGTAGAGCAGCAGGCGCCTTTGATCATTCGCCTGCCACCTTAGTGGCAACCTGTACCGGCCTCTTCGCCGCGCAAGGCTGTGTCAAGTTGTGGCCAGGGCAGAGCTTGGCAAGCCAAACACCCGATCAAACGCCCAGTTGTAGGCAAAGGTGTAGCACGGCACCAGTATGATGAACGCCATATCCACCAGCAGCGCCTCCAGCAATGTCATGCCCAGCCACCAGGCAATCAGCGGAATCAAGTACACCACCAGGGTCAACTGGAAGCCGATGGCATGCACCACACGCCGCGCCACGCTGCGTCCACGCTTGGCCTGGCGGCGCTCCCAGTACTCGAACAGGGTGTTGTAGATCAGGTTCCAGAGCATGGCGATGGTGGTGATCATCACCGCCAGCGGCCCGGTATGCGACGCCTGCGTATCTGACAGGTAGGCCAGCCCGAGGGTCGACATGCACAGCCCGATCAGTTCATAGAAAGTCACGTAGACCAGCTTGCGTTTCAATCCCTGCACCCAGGGTTCCCTCCAAAGACAAAAAGCGAAGGGGGCGATCATGCTTCAACGTACTTGACAGCAAAAGTCAGCAGCTATCAGATCTGCTGACAGGAGGCTGCCATGAACTTTTCCAGCGACAACGTCCAGCTGTTTCTGACCGTGCTCGACCACGGCTCGTTTTCTTCCGCGGCGCGCGCCCTCAAGCGGGTGCCTTCAGCCGTAAGCATGGCCATTGGCAACCTTGAGGCAGAACTTGGCTACAACCTGTTCGAACGTGGCCCGCGAGAAGTTCGCCCAACCGCACAGGCCATGGCCCTGGAGCCACACGCCAGACTGATTGCCGAACAACTGGGGCTGCTGCAGGTTCATGCCCTGGAGCTGTCCCAAGGGCTCGAGAGCAGCCTGACCCTGGCTGTGGTACCTGACATTGATCACCGTCCGCTGCTGGCGGCCATCACCAGTCTCGGCGAGCGCCACCCGTTGCTGGACATTGCCCTGCTCAGCGCCCCGCAGGAAGAAGCCCTGCACTTGCTGGACAGTGGCCGTGCCGACCTCTGCGTAGCCTTTGCCGGCCTGCAGGTCGATGCCCGCCGCGGCTTTCAGCACATCGGCATGGAGTCGCTGGTAGCCACCTTGTCGCCGGGCCACCCGGCCTTGCGTGAGGGGCGTATCCACTACCTCGAGGACTTGACCCAGGTGCGTCAGATTCTGGTGCGCAGCCGCGACCTGCCGCTGGCTGACCCTCGCCCGCTGATCGGCGCCACGCACTGGTCCAGCGACAGCTTCGACCTGGCTTTGCAGATGGTGGAAGCTGGCCTGGGCTGGGGTGATCTACCGTTGTCGCGGGTCGCGCCGCTGTTGGCCAGCGGCCGCCTGGTACGCCTGGCTTTCCGCAATACGCGCAACGAGTTGCAACTGCCCGTACATATCCTGTGGCGCAAACAACAGCCGCTGCAGCAGGCCGCACGCCTGCTGATCGAACAGCTGGCTGACCGGTGACTGCCGTCCGTCGAAACGTCTGTAAGAATTTTCTCTAAGCACTTCAATCTTTTACCCCTTGAGCCGATATCTCGGTCGACAGGCCCCGCATCGCGTCATGAGCGCGCTGCGCCCTCCCCTCATTGGCTCAAGGTCTCGAAACATGAACCTGAAATTTCGCCACAAGATCCTGCTCAGCGCCTGCGGCGTCGTGGTTTTGGCATTTGCCCTGTTCACGCTCTACAACGACTACCTGCAACGCAACACCATCCGCCAGAACATCGAAGCCTCGGTACAACAGTCCGGTGCGCTGACCGCCAGCAGCGTGCAGAACTGGATGAGCGGGCGCATTCTGGTGCTGGAGAACCTGGCCCAGGACATCGGCCAGCAAGGCGCCGGCGACACCCTGGCAGGGCTGATCGAGCAGCCGTCCTACACGCGTAATTTCCTGTTCACCTACCTGGGCCAGGCCAACGGCGAATTCACCCAGCGCCCGGATGCCCAGATGCCCGCCGGTTACGACCCGCGCCAGCGCCCTTGGTATGGCGCCGCCGCCAACGCCGGGCAGACCGTGCTGACCGCCCCGTACCAGGGTGCAGTCGGTGGCCTGATGGTGACCATCGCCACGCCGGTGAAGAACAAGAGCAATGGCGAACTGATCGGTGTGGTCGGCGGTGACGTGACCCTCGACACCCTCGTCGAGATCATCAACTCGGTCGACTTCGGTGGCATCGGTCACGCTTTCCTGGCCGACGCCAATGGCCAGGTGATCGTCAGCCCCAATAAAGACCAGGTGATGAAGAACCTCAAGGACATCTACCCAGGCAGCAACCTGCGGGTCGCCGCCGGCATGCAGGATGTCACCCTCGACGGCCAGGACCGCATCATCTCGTTCGCTCCGGTGGCCGGCCTGCCTTCGGCGCAATGGTACATCGGCCTGTCGATCGACAGGGACAAGGCCTATGCCGCGCTCAGCCAGTTTCGCACCTCGGCGATCATTGCCATGCTGATCGCCGTGGCCGCCATTGCCGGCCTGCTCGGCCTGCTGATTCCGGTGCTGATGAGCCCGCTGACCACCATGGGCCGCGCCATGCGCGACATCGCCGAAGGCGAAGGTGACCTTACCCGCCGCCTGGCCGTGCAGAACAAGGACGAGTTCGGCGAACTGGCTACCTCGTTCAACCGCTTTGTCGAGCGCATCCATGCCTCGATCAGCGAAGTGTCCTCGGCCACCCGCCTGGTACATGACCTTTCGGAGAAAGTGGTCAGCGCGTCCAATGCGTCGATCAACGGCTCTGAAGAACAGAGCATGCGCACCAACAGCGTCGCTGCGGCCATCAACGAACTGGGCGCCGCCACCCAGGAAATCGCCCGCAACGCCGCAGATGCTTCGCAACATGCCAGCGGTGCCAGCGAACAGGCGCACGGTGGCCGTGAAGTGGTTGAAGAAGCCATCAGCGCCATGACTGCCCTGTCGCAACGGATCAGCGAGTCGTGCGCGCAGATCGAAACGCTCAACGCCAGCACCGACGAAATCGGCAAGATCCTCGACGTGATCAAGGGCATTTCTCAGCAGACCAACCTGCTGGCACTGAACGCGGCCATTGAAGCGGCCCGTGCGGGTGAAGCCGGCCGTGGCTTTGCCGTGGTAGCCGACGAGGTGCGTAACCTGGCGCACCGTACCCAGGAGTCGGCGGAAGAAATCCACCGCATGATCACCAGCCTGCAGGTAGGCTCGCGCGAAGCGGTGCATACCATGAACACCAGCCAGGTCTCCAGCGAGCAGACCGTGCAGGTGGCCAACCAGGCCGGCGAACGCCTGGCCAGCGTGACCCAGCGCATTGGCGAAATCGATGGCATGAACCAGTCGGTGGCGACAGCGACCGAAGAACAGACCGCCGTGGTCGAGAGCCTCAACCTGGACATCACCCAGATCAACGCCCTGAACCAGCAGGGGGTGGAGAACCTCAACGAGACCCTGCGCCATTGCGATCAGCTGGCCCAGCAGGCTGGGCGTTTGAAGCAGTTGGTGGGCAGCTTCAGGATTTAAACGCCGGGTTCAGGCGGCAACGGCCTATGCCTGTTGTCGCCTGTACCAGCCCCTTATGCAGCCACCGCCTTCGCAGCCCTGCCCCGCCGTACCCAGGCCAGCAATACCGCCGTCATCAGCACAAAGCCCAGGTAACCGAAGAACGGGTACACCTCACCCACCAGGTTGATGAACCCCACCAGGCTACAGCCGAACGCCACCACCCCGGTCACCACCGAGCCCCAGCGGAACGTCGTCGTGCCCGCCGGCAACAGCCGCGAGAGGAAGGAAAACAGCGTGCCCACCGCGGTGTTGACGATCATGCCGAAGATGATCAGGCACATCACCAGCCCCAGCAGTGGTGACACTTCGTTGGCAATCGACAGCATTGGCATCGGCTGGTCGGCCACACTGTCCAGGCGCGACAGCAGCCCGGCACTCATCACCAGCATCAGGCCACCTAACGCCGCACCACCGAGCAGGCCTCCCCACACCGCCGCTTTCTCGCCCTTGGCCGAACCGCCCAGAATGGCCAGGATCGGCGCGCCCGCGACGATGTTATACGACACATACAGGAACGCACCCAGCAACCAGTGGCGGGTGCCGGCCTGTTGCTGGCTGGCCACCTGATCGAGCGCAGCAAAGCTCTGCTCGCGGGTGATCACGGCATACAGCGCTATCGCCGACGCCACCAGGATCAGCAAGGGGGTGATGGCGCCGATCGCAAGAATCATCCTGCGCACGTCCAGACACACGATGCCGACCACCACCAGCGTCACCAGCACGCTGCCGGTCAGGGCCGGGATGCCGAACTGCTGCTCCAGCAATGCACCACCACCGGCCAGCATGACCACGGTGACGGCGAACATGAAAAAGGTGATCAACCAGTCGACGAACATGCCCAGGTGGCGGCCGCAGATGGCCAGGATCACATCCTTGTGCGAGGTGGCCTGCTGGCGATTGCCCAGCCCCGCCAACGCCATGCCGAGGAAGGTGAACAAGGCGGCGCTGACCAACGCGCCAGCCAACCCCCACACGCCGAAATCGACAAAGAACAACAACAGTTCCCGCCCTGAAGCGAACCCCGCCCCCACGATCACGCCGACAAATGCGCCGGCAATCTTCAGCTGCTCTTGCATGTGAACCTCTGGATTTATTGTTGTTTTGTCATTGCCGTCGCATACCTGTCGTAGGGGCGGCCTTGCAGCACAGCGCGACACACGGTCGCCTCTACACGGGCTCTTTGCCCGGTCAGGCGTCGCCGACGAACGCCTGCACCTCGATCTCCACATCCACGCCCAGGGCCAACGCCGAAGCGACGGTGGAGCGCACTGGTAGCGCCGCGCCGAAGAACGCCTTGTACACCTCGTTGAAGCCGGCGAAATGGCGCATGTCCGACAGCCAGACCGTGACCTTTACCACCTGGTCGAAACGCGCACCACAGGCCGCCAGGCTTTCGGCGATACGCTCGCAGGCAGCACGTGTCTGGGTCTGGATATCACCGCGCACCACTTCGCCGTCGGTGCTCATCGGCACCTGTCCGGAAAGGAACAGAAAGCCACCGGCCTTTACCGCGCGGGAAAACGGGAACGGCAGGCTACTGGGGAAACGCTGAATGTCATTGCTCATGGGATGCTCCTTTCAGGGTTGCTGGAAACGGGCCGGGGACAGGCGCTCGGGCGCCACTCCCTGGCTGACAAGGTCGGGACACAAGGGCTGGCCCAGCAGCAGGTCGGCGGCCAGGCGCGAGGCGCCCGCTGCCGACTGGATGCCATAGCCTCCCTGGGCCGCCAGCCAGAAAAACGCGGGGACATGCGCATCGAAACCGATCACCAGGTCGCCATCGGCAACGAACGAACGCAGCCCGGCCCAGGTGTGGCTGGGTCGGCGGATCGCCAGGGTGGTCATGGCTTCAATGTTGTAGATACCCATGGCCACGTCCAACTCCTCAGGCGCGGCATCCTGTGGTTCAACCGGGTCGGCATTGGCTGGCGACCCCAACAGTTGGCCGGCATCCGGCTTGAAGTAGAAGCTTTCATCGACGCCAATCACCGCAGGCCAGCCGGTAAAGTCCTGTTCCGCCGGGCCGGGGAAGGTGAAGGCGCTACGGCGGCACGGTTGCAAGCCGATGCGCGCCACCCCGCACTGCTCGGCCACACGGTCCGCCCAGGCCCCAGCAGCATTGACCAGGCGGCGGGCCTGCAGCCGGCTGCCATCGGCCAACTCCACCTGCCACACGCCGTCCAGGTATCTGGCCTGGATGAGCTCGGCGTTACAGCGCAGTTCACCGCCAGCAGTGCGATAACCACGCAAGAAGCCTTGGTGCAAGGCATGTACATCAAGGTCCATCGCACCCGGCTCAAGCACCGCGCCGGCCAGGGCTTCGCCACGCAAGCTGGGTACCTGTGCCAAGGCCGCGTCCCGGTCAAGCAGGCTGACTTCTGTGCCATTGGCCAGGTTCTGCGCGTAAGTTTGCTCAAGCAGTTCACGCTGCTCCAGGCCGGCCACATACAGACAGCCTCGCGGCTCCAGCAGCGGGTGCTCGCAGAAGCCCTGCGGTGGCGCTTCGTAGAAGGCCCGGCTGGCGCGGGTCAGCGCCTGGATCTGTGGGGTGCCGTAAGCCTCCATGAACATGGCCGCCGAACGCCCTGTGGAGTGGTAGCCAGGCTGCGATTCACGCTCGAGCAACAGCACACGCTGCTGGCCGGCCACGGCCAGGCGATAGCCCAGTGAGGCGCCGGCAATGCCAGCACCGATGATCAGGGTGTCGTAGGTCGGGGTCATGCACGTTCCTGCCAGACAATTATCATTTATGAGAATTCTAATATATGAGAATTTAGAAATGCGCAAGTGTCCAAGGTAAGATGCCCGACCAACGCCGCATGCCGAGATCCCTGAATGCCCTCAGCTCTACCCCAGCTTGACCGTGCAGTAGTGGGCCAGCGCCTGCGCCAGGTGCGCAAGGCGCGCCAGATGACCCTCAAGCAATTGTCCGAGGCCAGTGGCGTGCCGCTGTCCACGTTGTCGAAGATGGAACTGGCGCAGGTGTCGGTCAGCTATGAAAAACTCGCCGCTGCTGCGCGGGCGCTGAATGTCGATATTGCCCAGCTGTTTCGCGCCAGTGGAACGGTCAGTGCGCCTGTGCCGGTGACCGTGGTGGTCGATTCACTGCCAGCGGCGGCGGGCTATTCGACCGGCACCTATGACTACTACCCGATTGCCGGGGACTTCCCCGGGCGGCGCATGACACCGGCCTATGCCCGCATCATTGCCCGCGAGCGCGGCCAGTTCGACGATTTTATCCGCCACCCCGGGCAAGAGTTCGCTCTGGTGCTGAGCGGACGCGTGCGCATCGAGTTCGAGACCGGAGAAGCGGTAAGCATCGGACCGCAGGAGACGGCGTATTTCGACAGCCAGGTGGGGCACATCTACCTGTCGGAAAGCGATGACGGTGGCGATGCCCATGTCATGGTGGTGATGACCGATCGTTGATCGGGTGCGCCTGCCAGGCATGCGCGGTTATAACCTAATAACGAACAAGTCTATTTGGCTATAAAAAAATCTATATGCTGACTGGCATCCGATAACGGGCAAAGTTGGGCAGTCGAGTAGCGTATGGATGTAGGTTCTTTCGGTTTCACCATTGCTGGCCTGTTCGTGGGCTTCATCGTCGGTATGACCGGCGTCGGTGGCGGCTCGCTGATGACCCCGATCCTGTTATGGTTCGGCATCCACCCAGCGACCGCTGTCGGCACCGACCTGCTGTATGCAGCCATCACCAAGGCCAGTGGCGTCTGGGTCCACGCACGCAACAAGAACATCGACTGGAAGATCACCGGCCTGCTCAGCATGGGCAGCGTGCCCGCAGCGGCGCTGACCCTGTGGTTCCTCAGCACCCTGCACGCCGACACCTCGGCGCTCAACGCCATCATCAAGCAAGGCCTGGCGGTGGTGCTGATCCTGACCGCGCTGGCCATCCTGTTCAAATCGCGCCTGCAGGCCTTCGCCAGCCGCCATGCCGGTGATCACTACCACCTCAGCGACCGCAGCCTGAACACCCTCACAGTGCTGACCGGCGTGGTGCTTGGGGTAATGGTCACCCTCACCTCCATCGGGGCCGGCGCCCTGGGTACGGTGGCGCTGTTCCTGCTGTACCCGTTCCTGGTCACCCGTCGCCTGGTCGGTACCGAAATTGCCCACGCCGTGCCACTGACCTTGGTCGCAGGCCTGGGCCACGCCGGCATGGGCAACATGGATTGGTCGCTGCTGGGCTACTTGCTGCTGGGCTCGCTGCCAGGCATCTATCTGGGTAGCCACCTCACCGGGCGAATCTCCGACCGCGTGCTGCGCCCTTGCCTGGCAGCCATGCTGCTGCTGATCGGTTACAAGCTGGCGTTCTGAGCCTTAGCCCAGGCGCAACCGCCACTGCCCGGTAAAGCTCAGTTCCAGGCGTGACAAGGGCAGCACGTCGATACGCTGCCCGGCAATCATCGGACACCCGAGCACCTCTACCAGCATGGCGCGTATGACCATCGGGTGAGTCACCGCCAGCCAGTCACCCGGCCTGTCGAAGGCCGCCAGCCAGGCGGCCAGGCGCTGGCATAGCGCAGCGAACGACTCGCCACCATGCACGGCACTGGCCGGATCCTGCAGCCATTCTGCCAACGCCTGCGGTTGCTCGGCTTGCAGCTGCTTCAGCGACAAACCCTGCCAACGCCCGAGATCACAATCGGCCAATCCCGGCTCGATCTGTACCGCCCCCGTTAACCACGCCGCCGTCTCGCAGGCCCGCCGCTCTGGCGCACTCAGTAACTGCGCGCCTGAACGGTCGGCGCCTGACTCTTGCTCTAGCGGCAGGATGCCATCGTCAGAATGGTGCAGGCGCCCGGTCTTCTGGGCCTGGGTCAGGGCATGGCAGATCAGGGTCAGGCGGACGGCTTTCACCAGGCATTTCTCGCAGCGGGCTGGGGTGCATGGTTTAGCACGATGCGGGGCTTTTGGCTGCAACAATGACGTCTGCCATCCGCGACCTGATTTACCGGCGATTGGGCCGCATGGCGGCCCATGGGATCAGAAGCTGATATTCAGCGCAGCAAACACCGCCCTGCCCGGCTGGTTATACGTGTTTGCCCCCGAGCTGCTGGCATTGCCGCCACGCAGGATCTGCTTGTCGAACACGTTGTTCACACCTACACGCACATCGTAGTTGGCATTGAACCTGTACCCGGCGCTCACGTCCACCAGGCCATAGGCCTCGACGTCCTGCTGGGCGGTCTTGTCGTAGTCCTGCTGGGTGCGGTAGTTGTAGGTCGGTGATTTCTGCTTGCCGAAGTAGGTACCTGCCAGCTGGAATGACAGCTGCTCGGTGGCGCGCCAGTCGAGGCTGGTGTTGACGGTGTATTCCGGGATCACCGAGAGCGGCTCACCCGTTTCACGATTATCGTTGTCGAGCATCCAGGTCAGGTTGGTGTTCCAGTCCAGGGTCGGAGTCAACTCGATGAAGAAGTTGCCTTCGACACCTTCCACCCGCGCTTTGCCGGCGTTGTCCCACTGCGTCACGCGGCTGCCGGTACCGATGGTGTAAAGCACATCGGTATCACCGATGATCTTGTTCTTGTAGTCGTTGCGGAAGTAGGTGGCACTGGTGCGCCAGGTGCCACGGTCGTACAACAGGCCGATTTCCTTGTTGACGCTGATCTCTGGCTTGAGGTCGGCGTTGCCCTGCAGGTAGCAGCCACCGTTGTTGGTCTGTTGCACACTGCAGCCGTTACCGCGGCTGTACAGCAGGTAGTTGGGGTTGGACTGGTACAGGTTCGGAACCTTGTAGGCACGGGCGATGCCGCCTTTTACCGACAGCGCTGCGGTCAGCTTGTGCGACAGGTTCAGGCTGGGGCTGAAGTTGTCACCGAAGGTTTCGTGGTGGTCGAAACGCAGGCCCGGCGTAATGGTGGTGTCGCCAACGATGATGTTGTCTTCGACAAACAGCGCATAGCTGCGTGCGGTCATCTTCGAGCTGCTGCGATCGAAGCCGACAAGGCCGTCATTGTTGGTGGGGTCGGAGCTTTGCGGGCGCAACGAACCTTGGTCGTTGAGGGTTTCGTACAGGTACTCGCCACCCACGGTAAGCACATGTTCTGTGCTGCCCATGGCGAACGGCAGGTTCACTTCACTGCTCAGACGTGTGTTGCGCAAACGTGACATGGCCCCACCTTCGTCGTTGGGGGCACCTTCGGTGCGGCCTGCCAGGCCCTCGTTCAGGCGCCAGTTGCGCACGTACTCGTAGGCCAGCGTGGTCTTGCTGGTACCCCAGGTGAAATCACCGAGGTGGGTCAGGTCGTAAGTACTGCGCTGCATCACGTTGGTTTCGTGGCCGTAGAGGCTGGAGACGAAGTCGACGTCGCCGCCGCCGTTGCTGTTCATGGTATCACCCGCAAAAATGTTGCCCTGACGGCTGTAGCCGGCACTGGCTTCCAGGCGGTGCTCGTCGTTCAGTTTCCAGCTCAGTAGGCCGTTGATGTCCTTGTTGCGCACCCCCTCCCGCCCCGCTACCAGGGCGCTGGTGGCATGCCCGGCGTTGATGTCCAGATCGTCGGCGTCAGTCTTGGCCAGGCCACCGTACAGGCGGAAACCCAGGTTATCGGTCAGGCCGCCACCGAGGTTGAAGTTGGCTCGGCGGCTGGCGCCTTCTGCGCTGTCTTCGGGCAGCTGCGTGTACAGGCTGACGCTGCCTTTCAACTCGTCGGAAGGGCGCTTGGTGATGATGTTGACCACCCCGCCCATGGCGCCGGAGCCGTAGCGTGCGGCGGCCGGGCCACGCAAGATCTCGATGCGCTCGACCGCTTCGGCCGGCACCCAGTTGGTTTCACCCCGAGTATCACGGTCACCGTTCCAGCCATAGCGCACGGCGTTGCGCGCGCTGGATGGCTTGCCGTCGATGAGGATCAGCGTGTTTTCCGGGCCCATGCCGCGCAGGTCGATCTGGCGGTTGTTTCCGCGTGCGCCACTGGCACTGTTGCCGGTCAGGTTAACCCCGGGCTCGCGGCGGATGATGTCGGAAAGGTCATTGGCCGGCGGGTGGCGTTTGATGTCTTCGGCGGTGATGATCGACGTGCCCAGGGCCTGTCGCGCCTCGCGCTCGGCGGTGATCAGGGTGTCCTGGATCACCAGTGCGTTGTCGGCGACGGGCACTTCCAGTACCTCACCCGCACGTCGCTCCTCGGACTCTGCCGCGGTCGCCATCATGGCCGGCGACGCCAGCGCGACGAACGCCAGGGCCAGGCTGTTGGGTGAAGTTCTGCACTGCATGGGTACATCTCCTGCGATTCATGAGCGAAAAGGCACATCCCTGTCGGAAACCGGGAGCCCTCGCCCACCGGCCCCGCACACTCAGTCTGGCGGCCAACAGGGTTGATAAATATAGAGAATCGCAAATGCGAGTAAATCTTATTTACGAAGTTTACATGTTTGTAACTGAACTTTGCTGAACCGTGATCTTTGGCATCGCGAGGCTTACCCGCCCCGCTGTGAGAGCAACTGTCTTGCTCAACATCTGAAAGGCGTGCGCGGTCGCCGGCAAGGAGCGGGTTTACCCGCATGGGGTGGCGGCGGCAACAGTGAACGGCTGGTGGAAATTGCCGGCAGGCCTGGTCCTTTCGCGGGTGAACCCGCTCCTACAACAGCCTGTGCCGAATCACCGAAGTGTCAGCCGTACCACTCTATGGCGAAGACGTCGCGCCTCTCGTTAAGCGAGGGATCTCACGCAGCCTTCCGCTGGAGCAGTGCAGCTACCTGCTCGGCAGTTGCTTTGGCGGATTGTGGGTTC
Source organism: Pseudomonas sp. BP6 (assembly GCF_017875935.1). NCBI lineage: Bacteria > Pseudomonadati > Pseudomonadota > Gammaproteobacteria > Pseudomonadales > Pseudomonadaceae > Pseudomonas > Pseudomonas sp. BP6. The sequence continues at coordinate 1,457,887 of NZ_JAGINI010000001.1, read as the reverse complement.
TGGCCTGTCACCAAGCGGCCATCGACAACCACATGGGAAGTGAATGGCAAGAGTGCTTTCTCGTAGCGCGCCCCACGGCGCTTCATCTCTTGCTCGGCATTGTATGGGACCTTGCTCGCAACGCCCGCCAGCACTTCTTCGATCCAGGCATAGCCCGTCAGACGACGCCCCTCTACCAGGAGACGGCCATCAGACAGCCGAGTATTGAGCAGCCCGCAATACCCATGGCAAACCGAAGAAACGACGCCACCCTGCTCGTAGATCTCGCGGGTCAGCCGCTGCAAACCCTCGTCTTCAGGGAAGTCCCACATCACCGCATGGCCACCGGTGAAATAGATGGCGTCGAAGTCTGATGACACTAACGCTTGCGGACTTGAGGTGTTGCCAAGACGTGCCATTGCCGCCGGGTCGTTCAACCAGGCTTTGGCCGTGCCATCGAGCAATGGCCACTTGAGCGAACGCGGCTCGAGTGGGGATTTTCCACCCTGCGGGCTCACCAAGTGCTGTTCGTAACCTCTGCCAGCGAACACATGCCAGGCATGCGTCAGCTCACTCAACCACAACCCCGTGGGATGACTTGGGTCGCTGTAATGGGCAACGTTGGTAACGACGTGCAGGATGCGTTTGGTCATGCCTGAGTACCTGATCCTAGGTGGTTGGGCCAAGCATCGCCTTCATACGGGCGAGCAGTTCTCTGTAGAGTCGCAGGTCATCGAGCCGTCTGATCACTGACCAAACCGTCAAGCAAGGTCGTCAAGGCATCCTCGATGGCATGGTCGCCGACTTTCGCCGGCACCAACCGGCTATCGATCGAAAGCAGGGTCAACCCGTGAAGGTGCGCCCAGCTTGCGGTAGCCTGTCCCAAGGCAGAACGGGCGCGAATAGTACCCTCCTCCTGACCCCGCTCCAGCACCTCGATCACCAAGGAGAACGGTGCCTGGGCCCGGGGGTCGACATGGATCTGCGCGGGGTCTCCCGCCTGTGTCGAAAACATCAACCGGTACAAATCCGGATTTTCCTCGCCAAACGCCAGGTAGGCGTAGGCCATCGCCCGCAAGCGCTCTGGTGCTGACATTGCTGGCCCCATCGCGTCTTGCATCGCCGCATTCAATCGCTCGAAGCCCAGTAGCGCCAACTCGTGGAGCAGCGCCACCTTGTCCGGAAAATGCCGATATGGCGCCGAATGGCTCACCTGGGCTCGCCGGGCTATTTCGCGCAAGGTGAATTGCCAGCCTTGCTGTTCTTTCAGGGTCGCCAAAGCAGTGTCGATGATGGTGCGACGCAAATCGCCATGGTGGTAGGGCTTTGCTTCGCAAATTTCATCGGATGACATACGGCTGCTCCCCTCATGTTGACAGTGAAAACATTGTCTTCCTATGATCGGCGCAAATCAAGTTTACAGTGTCTACATTGCAATAACCTTGAGAGGTGCAAGATGACTATCGCCGCAACGTCCATCCCGGCTATCGACGCCGCAACCATGCTGGAACAGCAGCGGGGTGCGTTTCTCAATGACGGGCCACCCAGCGTTGAGCTACGCAAAGCCAACTTGATCAAGTTGCGCGCGGCGTTGCTTGCCCATCGCCGCGACGTGGAAGAAGCGATCAGCGCCGATTTCGGCAACCGCTCAAGGTATGAGACAGACATCATGGAACTGCTTGGCGTGGTCCAGTCGATCGACTACCTGCTGCGGCACCTGCGCCGTTTCATGAAACCCGAGCGTCGTCACGTCGCGGCGTTTCACCGCACTGGCCGCGCGCATGTGGAGTACCAGCCCAAAGGCGTGATCGGCGTCATGGCGCCGTGGAACTACCCAATAGCGTTGACCTTCATCCCCCTGGCCACCGCACTGGCGGCTGGCAATCGGGTGATGATCAAGCCCTCCGAACTGACGCCACGCACCAGTGAGCTGATTCAGCGCATTCTGGCGGGCAGTTTTACCGTCGAAGAGGTGGCGGTGATACTCGGCGGCCCTGAGATAGGCGCAAGTTTCAGCGCTCTCCCCTTCGACCACCTATTGTTCACCGGCAGTACCCAGGTTGGCCGGATGGTGATGCGGGCGGCTAGTGACAACCTGGTGCCGCTGACCCTTGAACTGGGCGGTAAAAGCCCTGTGTTCGTGGCCCCTGGGCATGCCGGACGCAACACCCTCGACAGCATCGTCTTCGGCAAACTGGCCAACGCCGGCCAGACCTGCGTGGCACCGGACTACGCGCTGGTCCATGAGGATGACCTGGATGAGTTCATCTCCCAGTACCGCGCGGCTGTCGCCCGTAGTTATCCGCAAGGCCCGACCAGCCCGGACTACACCTCCATCGTCAGCGACAGGCACTACACGCGGTTGCAGTCGCTGGTCGAAGACGCCCGCACCAGGGGCGCCAAGGTGATCGAGACTGGCGTGACGCCAGAGCGCGCAGCAGAGCGACCGCGAACACTGGCTCCGGTGCTGATCGTGGGGGCTGGTGACGATGCACGGGTCATGCACGAAGAAATCTTCGGGCCTTTGCTACCCGTGCGTACCTACCGCTCCCTCGACGAAGCGATCGGCCATATCAATGCCAGGCCACGTCCGCTAGCGCTCTACTACTTCGGCAATGTGGGGGCCGACAGCGAAGCGCTGCTCAGGTGCACCACCTCCGGCAACGTCGGCATCAACAACACCCTGATGCACGTCGCGGTGGACGACCTGCCGTTCGGCGGCGTGGGTCCCAGTGGCATGGGGGCTTACCACGGTATCGAAGGTTTTCGCTCGATGAGTCATGCCAAGGGCGTGTTCGTGCAAGGTCGTTGGAACTTGCCAAGGCTGCTCCGGGCACCTTTCGGAAAACTGGCTGATTTAGCCCTCGCCTACACCTTGCGCCCCCGGCCATGACAGCAGGTCCAGTGGCGGATAAAGCCCACCAACAGCGCCTTGACATTAAAGTTAAGTTGAAAGTTAAGGTGCGTGTGTAAGGTCCACCTAGTTCGGCGCCAAGCGAGATGCCTGGTCGCATTCATCAATGCGTGATGCAATTCACCGGAGAGACTGAAAAGTGAAACTCGGAACCGTCGCCGCAGTGGCAGGTGCACTCCTGACACCCATCGCCAACGCCACCCTGGCGGACACGACCGGCATCCCCAAACATGCCGAAACCGCGATGATAGAGATCGCAGGCCACCAGGTACCCGTCGTCAAAGGCGGTTTGTACGACCGATACCGCTCCAACCCTCCCCTGTCGGTGATCCAGGCCGAAGCGCCAGGCATGGACCTCAGTTGGTTCAAAGGCCTGGAAAAGACCAAGGTCGATATGGGCTTCGAGTCGTACTCGCCCAACTTCTACTACAAGAACAGCCGGTTTACAGCCGTTTACACCGCAGACCTCGATCGCCTGCGCGAGCTGATGCCTGCCGAAGTACTCAAGCAGGTTCAACCCCTGCAGGTATGGCCAGGCCGCGGCCTGGTAGCGTTCACGGCTTACACCTACGATTATTGCGACAACGACAGCTACAACGAAATTGCCTTGTCGATCATCACCAACAAACCAGGAAAGTCCAATCTCGGGCCATTCAGCTTGATCGGACAATCCATGTCCAAGGACTTCTGGGGCTACGTGCTCAAATTGCCGGTGAATACCGAGCTTGCCCGTGTCCGTGGCGTAGTGGGCTACAACCTGCCGAAATGGCTGACAGAGATCAACCGCCGAGAGGACGCCGCGACCGTGTCCTATGACATCGTCGACGCGCAGACTGGCAACATTGACGTCGTCTTTAGGGCAAAAAAGCTCGAGGACGTATCCAGTGAAGCCGGCTTGGTGACTAACAGCTTCACCAACCTCGATCACGCTGGACAGCTGAGTTATGGCTATGCGACGTCTCGGCAGACCCGTCATGGATCGAGCATGAGCGCTGACTCGGCTCACCTGGTGCTCGGCGACGGTAGCCTGTCGACCTACATCCGTTCTTTGAAGTTGGGCAAGATGGTGAAATACGAATACGTGCCCGAATTCCAGAGCGCCCTCTATGCTCCAAAGCCGCTGGCAGCATTGAATAGCGGTAACTGAACGCTCTATCAGCGCCGGCCCCTGGGCCGGCGCCCTGCTCCGCATCAGACGCTGGCATGCTTCACTTGGCAGGTGAAGCGCCCACCTTGTTCAAAGCGATGTCTTCGCGCAGACGGCCAAGCACCCGTTGGGTGTTGTCTACGCACGGCATGCCGTCTGGCTTGCTTTCAATGCCGTCGATCACCATCAGCAACTGCTCCTTGTTGCGAGCCAAGCGTTGCTGCAGCACCTCGATCTCCTCGACCTTGCGCTTCAACCCGGAAAGTAGCTCGTCATGACGCCAACCTTGCGAACTCATCGGCAACAGGTGCCGGATTTCTTCCAGAGTAAACCCTGCTGCCTGTGCGCTGGTGATCATCTCCAGTATCCAGACGGCATCATCGGAATAGTCGCGGTAGCCATTGGCCTTTCGCTCAACTGATTGAATCAGCCCACTTGCCTCATAGAAACGGATGCGCGAAGCGGCAAGACCCGTGATTTTCGCAAGCGCTCCAATCCTCATACCACACCTTCACAGAAGTTCTGACCTTAAAGCTCACTTTAACCCCCCGGGCACCCGAGAGCCAACTTCCATTACGGATCTCCAATCGTGGGCCTGATCAAATCGGCCCAACCCGCCATCCCGCGCCTACTCTTACGATAAGGACTTGACCTTAAAGTTTACTTTAAGCCTAAGGTAAGTACCTGGGCTACATGGACTTTGCTGAACCGCGCCCAAGGGCGGCAGCCACAGCGTCGCGCCCGGCATACGTAAACGGGCCATCATCATCGCAGTTAGTAGAGAGAAACCTTCTACCGAGGTTTCCAGGAGACCAAATGCAAACCGTTTTAGGCGCAACTGGCCAGATAGCCATAGAGCTGGCACGGGAACTGAACCGGATATTTACCGAAGATATCAGGCTGGTCAGCCGTAATCCGCGCAAAGTCAGCGACTCTGACACGCTGACTGCGGCGGACCTGCTAGACGCCAGCCAGGCGGCCAAGGCCGTAAAGGGTAGCAGCATCGTTTATTTCACGGCCGGACTCCCGCCAGATACACAGCTTTGGGAAACGCAGTTTCCAGTGATGCTGCGAAACGCGCTTGATGCGGCTCGCGCATCCGATGCCAGCTTCGTCTATTTCGACAACACGTATATGTACCCGCAGGATGATCGTCTGCTGACGGAGAACACGCCCTTCGAACCGGTCGGTCGTAAAGGGCAGGTTCGTGCGCGAATGGCATCGATGGTGTTGCAGGAGATGGCGCGAGGCGACATTCCTGTGGTCATAGGGCGAGCTCCAGAGTTCTATGGGCCCGGCAAAACGCAGAGCATCACCAATACCCTGGTCCTCGACAACATGAAGGCCGGCAAGACGCCACGCGTCCCTGTGCGAGACGATACTCAGCGAACACTCATCTGGACGCCGGATGCAAGCCGGGCACTGGCAGCGCTGGGGAACACGCCAGATGCGTTCGGGCAAACCTGGCACCTGCCCTGTGACGATGAGCGGCTGACCTACAAACAACTTGTCACGCTGGCTTCTCAGATCTCTGGCAAGGACGCTACTTATAAAATTCTAGGCAAATTGACCCTGACAGCTGTAGGCCTGATATCCAAGCAAGTTCGTGAGCTGCGGGAGCTGCTGCCACGGTACGCGCACGACAACCTGTTCGACTCTTCGAAGTACAAGCAGCGTTTTCCCGATTTCAAAGTCACGACTTACCGTCAAGGGCTGACTCAAGTCTTCAATGTGTCTGGTAGCTGCTGAGACGGCTCCATAGCGAGGGTTGAAGTCGATGACGCATTGGAGATGGCGGAGCAAACAGAGGTCTCAAAATGTATAGCGACGGTCGAGGTATGACCGTCGCTATACGACCCAAACTGGACATCGATTTGAACAAGCAGTCATGTTCAATGGCCCAAGCTTGCCGTATTGCCTTTCCTTCAAAGTGTACTTCGACAAATCGCAGTAACGACGTAGTCCCCCATAGCCTTCCTAGCCTGCAGAGTAGCGCTGCCTATGTGCGGCTGAAGCACTACGTTATCCAGGTCAAACAAGCTGGTGGGCACTTGCGGTTCATTTACGAACACGTCCAAGGCCGCCCCTGCAAGTCGCCCATCCTGCAAGCGAGCAACCAGTTCCACTTCGTCGATCACGCTTCCCCGCGCCACGTTTACAATCACCCCTTTCGCGCCAAGCGCTTCCAGCACTGGCGCATTGACCAGGCGTGACGTCGCACTTCCTCCTGCGGCAGCGAGGATAAGAATGTCGCTGTCCGCGGCCAGGCTGCTAGCGTCGGGGTAATAGGTGTAACTGCAGCCCTGCAGCTCATTGCGATTGTGATACGCCAGCTTGACTCCGAACGGCAGTAGGCGACTGGCAATCGCTTGGCCGATACGGCCGAGACCTATGATGCCGACGCGCAGCCCTCGCAACGTGGTGCCTAGCAATGGGAATGCGGCCTCGCGCCACAGGCCCGCCCGAACGAAGCGGTCAGCCACGCAAACCTGGCGCAGCAAGCTCAAGAGCAAAGCTACTGCTTGGTCCGCCACGGCATCCGTGAGGATATCGACTGTCGTTTCGACCTGAATGCCGCGGGCTTTCGCCTGGCCCAGATCAATGCAATCAACGCCCACACCGTTCACAGCGATCAATGACAGGTTGACCAGTGCGCGCATGACAGGGGTTGGCGCCCCCACTACTCCGTTGGTCACCAGCGCACGGAAACGTTCCGGCCGGTCGGCTAGAACAGCCGCCAAGGCATGCGAATCAAAAGCGCGTACCAAGTCGAACTGCCTGGCGAGCTGACTTTCGTGCTCGTCGAGCAACGGCGCCAACATCAGCAGGGCATGCCGCGGGCTTGCTCGGTGATTGATGTTCATGCTGCCTCCAGGTTCAACTGCGCGCGGGGCTGCGAGTCGGGCCGCTTCAACATCGCGGCGGGGATCGCCATGATCAATGCTCCACTGATGAACAGGCACAGGCCCAAGACATAAGTGCCGTTGTTGATGTCGCCGGTGAGGTTCTCCGCCACTGCTGTAATCATCGAACCGGTGAAACCGGACAGGTTGCCGAACGCGTTGATCATGCCAATGCCTGCCGCCGCTGCGACACCTGAGAGCACCGTGCCCGGCAACGTCCAGAAGATAGGCATCAGGCTAAGCACCCCGGATGCCGCCACGGTCAGGAACACGATTGAAAGGACAACGTTGTGTGCAAAAACAGCACTCAGGATCAACCCGCAGCCACCGATGAACGCCGGGATCGCGGCATGCAGCCGACGCTCTCCAGTGCGGTTGGAGTGGCGCGCGTTGAGGAACATGGCGATCACCGCAACGCCATAGGGGATGGCGGTCAGCAAGCCGATTTCCAGGGTGCTGGTCACTCCCGCGCTCTTGATGATCGAGGGCATCCAGAAGGCCAGGCCATAAAAACCTGTGTTGAACGTGAGCAGGATGAATACGAGCAGCCAAACACGTGGGCTGAAGAAGACATCTTTGAGGCGTGAAACCTTGCCGTACTCCTCTTGCTTCAAGTTGGCTTTGAGCAGTTCCTTTTCCTGCTGGGACAACCAAGCCGCCTTGTCGATGTTGTCGCACAAGCAGCAATAAACGATGGCCGCCATGATCACCGACGGTACACCCTCGACCAGCAGCATCCACTGCCAACCCGCCATACCGTGCCAGCCATCCATGCTGGTCATGAGCCAACCAGACAAAATGCCGCCCAGCGTCAGGCTGACAGGCATTGCCATCAGGAAACCAGACATCACCCGGCTTTGCCGATGGGTCGGGAACCAGTAGTTGAGGTAAAGAATCACTCCAGGGAAGAAGCCTGCCTCACAGATCCCGAGCAGGAAGCGCAGCACGTAAAACATGGTACTGGACTCGACATGGAAGAACGCGGCAAGTGGCTGGGTAAATGCGACAGCCATGGAGATGATGGCCCAGCTCAGCATGATGCGGGCGATCCAGAACCGTGCGCCGTATCGATGCAGCAGCAAGTTGCTCGGTACTTCAAACAGAAAGTAACCCCAGAAGAAAACGCTCGCGCCCAAGGCATAGACCGTATTACTGAACTGCAGATCCTCCAGCATGCTCAGTTTCGCGAAGCCGATGTTCACCCGGTCGAGATAGGCCGCCATGTAACACAGCAACAGGACAGGCAGGATTCGTATGATTACCTTGCGATAGGTGCGATCTTCGAAAGCCTGATCGCGCATGGGGTCGACAACTTGATGAGCCATAACCAACCTCTTGGCATGTCGTGCACGCCTGATTGTTGTTATTTAGAGAGCATCGGGCACGAGTGCCCGATGGTAGTACCTGTCAGCGAATCGCTTCGCGGCTGGGCTGGCCATCGACCAGCCGCAGCAGCCCTAGTGGATTGGCGTCGCGCAGGGCTTCGGGCAACAGCGCATCGGGGAAGTTCTGGTAGCACACCGGGCGCAGGAAGCGGTCGATCGACAGTGTGCCGACTGAGGTGCCACGGCTGTCAGAAGTGGCTGGGTACGGGCCGCCGTGCACCATGGCGTCGCAGACCTCGACACCAGTCGGGTAGCCGTTGACGAGGATCCGACCGGCCTTCTGCTCCAGTACCGCTACCAGTGGCGCGGCAGCGGCCAGATCGCTCTGCTCGCCGATCAGCGTGGCGGTCAGTTGCCCGCCCAGTGCATGCAGTGCAGCAAGCAACTGGGCCTGGTCGGCCAGTTCGACCACCACCGTGGCCGGGCCAAAGACTTCTTCTTGCAGTAACGGCTCACCCTCAAGCAGCAACTGCGCATCTGCCGCGAACAGTTGCGGCCAGGCCTGGTTGCCCTGCTGTTCGGCACCCGCCAGATGGCGAATGCCGGGCAGTGCCTTGAGGGTGGCCACACCGTGGGCATAGCTGGCCAAGGTGCCTTTGTTGAGCATGGGTTGCGGTGACTGGTCGGCTACCTGCACACGCATGTGTTCGACAAAGGTGCTGAATTCGGGAGAGCGCACGCCCAGTATCAAACCGGGATTAGTGCAGAACTGCCCACACCCAAGTACCACCGAGGCGACCAACTCGCAGGCCACGGCCTCGCCGCGAACCGCCAGCGCGCCGGGCAACACCAGCACCGGGTTGATACTGCTCATTTCGGCGAAAACCGGGATCGGTTGTGGCCGCGCCGCGGCCATGTCGCAAAGGGCACGGCCGCCCTTGAGCGAGCCGGTGAAACCAACCGCCTGTATGGCAGGGTGTTTGACCAAGGCCTCACCCACGCCACCGCCGAAAATCATGTTGAACACGCCGGCAGGCATGCCACAACGCTCGGCGGCCCCTACAATCGCCTCGGCCACCCATTGCGCAGTCCCCATGTGGCCGCTGTGGGCCTTGAACACCACTGGGCAGCCTGCAGCCAGGGCTGCGGCGGTATCGCCACCGGCGGTGGAAAACGCCAGAGGGAAGTTACTGGCGCCAAATACCGCCACCGGCCCCAGGCCCATGCGGCACTGGCGGATGTCCAGCCGTGGCTGCGGGGTGCGCTGGGGCTGTGCGCGGTCGATACGCGCAGCGGCGAAATCACCTCGGCGCAACACCGAGGCAAACAACCGCAACTGACCGCTGGTCCGCGCCCGCTCGCCCAAGATTCTTGCTGCTGGCAAGGCGGTCTCGCTACATACGGTATCAATGAAGTCATCGCCCAGCGCATCCAGCGCATCGGCAATGGCATCGAGGAATTCGGACCGGCGCAGAGCGGGAAACGCCCGGTAGATCGGATAGGCAGCGGCAGCGGCTAGAGCAGCCGCATCCACTTCTTGCTCGGTAGCTTGGAAAAACGCACCAGGTAGCGCCTGCCCGGTGTGCGCATCCACGCTATGCAATGAAGCAGTCCCGTTAGCACGTCGGCTACCGCCGATGAATTGTTGGCCTGCAAATGAAGTCATGAAGGGTACCTTCGCGTCGCGTAAGACAGTGGGCACTAATCTATGCGGCTCTGCGATTCTTGCCCAATGGCTTTTGGGGATCATTTGATAACCGCTTGTTATCAGTCCGACTGCACCCTTCGTGCGTTGGCCAGCAGTATCTCGGCAAACTCCAACGCCGCTCCGGTCAAGGGCTCGCCTTTGCGGGTCAAGATGCCGTAATCCTGGGGATCCAGGTGCAACGGCGTATCGAGGTTGATAAGTACCCCGCTGTCAATGTGTGGCTCGACCATCGCCTGGGGCAGCATGCCGATCATCGGGCCGCCCAACAGCACCTTGAGGAAGGTCTGCATTGAAATGGTGTCGATGGTGTTGCGCGGCACCGCGACCCCGGCCTCGGCGAACGCGCGTTCCATACGACCACGAATTGGCGTGCCCTTCGGGTAGAGGATCCACGGCCACTCAAGCAGCTGAGGCAGGGTCACCGGCCCGGCATCGCTCAAAGGATGCTGGTCGTTGACCACGAAGCAGAACGGCTCCGGCGCCAGCGGCTGGAAGTCGAAGCGCTGGTGCTGCGCCACATCGGTGAATCGTGCTACCGCCAGGTGCAGGTTCTTGTCCTCCAGCATCGCCATGAGATGGTCGCTGGTCTGCTCCACCACCTCAATCGATAGCAACGGCTTGCGCTGCTTGATCTCGACGATGGCTTCTGGCAGCGCCACGGCGGTGGCGGCAAAGATGCCGCCAACCTTCAGATGCCCGTGGCCGCCTTGGCGCAGGCTGTCGATCTGGTCGACGAAGGTGCGTGCATCATTGAGTGCGACCTGGGCATAGCGCACCACCTGCTCGCCCAGGGCAGTGGGCGGCATGCTGCGTGGCAGACGCTCGAACAGGGCGAAGCCGAGCAGGTTCTCGATCTCCTTGAGCATCTTGCTGATCGCCGGCTGGCTGAGGTTCATCTGCTGAGCTGCCAGATGCATGTTGTGTGTGCGGCCGAGTGTGTCGATGAGCAGAAGGTGGCGGAATTTAAGCCAGTTGCAGACGTGAGAAAAAGATAGGTCCGACATGAATCCACCTTTGGGCAATAACCACATGTTATCGAATAGTGAAAAGATGCCATTGGAGTTTATCGCACGGTTTGCCCTAGCGTTCAGCTTTCAGATCCAGGAGACCTAGATGCCATGCCGATAACGCTCACTTCCGCTAATACTCTTCCCGAGGACAACCTGGCCGGCACCCTTGTCGGCCGCGCCTGGACGCCCGGTGAACCCGGCGGCCCCTCGCCGATAGTGCTGCGTAATGACGGTGTGTTCGACCTCTCCGAACGCTTCGCCACCCTCAGTCAGTTGCTTGAGCATGAAGATCCGCTACAGGCAGTACGCAGCACGCCGGGCCAGTTTCTGGGTAGCGTCGAGGCGCTGCTGAGCAACAGCGGTGCCGCTTTCGATGCCAGCAAGCCCTATCTGCTCGCGCCAGCCGACCTGCAAGTCATCAAGGCCGCAGGCGTGACATTCGCCGCCAGCATGATCGAACGGGTGATCGAGGAGCAAGCCGGCGGCGACGCCAGCAAAGCCGAAGCGGTGCGTGCCACAGTGCGCACGGTGATCGGTGACAACTTGCGTGCGGTGCGGCCAGGCTCTCAACAGGCCATGGCGTTGAAAGCACTGCTGCTGGAAAAGGGAATGTGGTCCCAATACCTGGAGGTCGGGATCGGTCCGGATGCGGAAATATTTACCAAAGCCCCGGTGTTGGCAGCTGTCGGCAGCGGCAGCGCAATCGGCGTGCACCCGAAATCGGCATGGAACAACCCCGAACCGGAGGTGGTGCTGGCGGTCGACAGCCGCGGCCGGATTCATGGCGCGACCTTGGGCAACGACGTCAACCTGCGCGACTTCGAGGGCCGCAGCGCACTGCTGCTGAGCAAGGCCAAGGACAATAACGCCTCTTGCGCCGTCGGCCCGTTCATTCGCCTGTTCGATGAGACCTTCGACTTGGACACTGTGCGCCGCTGCGTGGTCGATCTGGAAGTCCAGGGTCGCGATGGCTACCGCCTGCTTGGCAGCAGTTCGATGGACCAGATCAGCCGCGACCCCGAAGATCTAGTGCGGCAGACCCTCAACGAAAATCATCAGTACCCAGACGGCTTCATGCTGTTCCTCGGCACGCTTTTCGCCCCCACCGAGGACCGCGACCAGCCGGGTGCCGGCTTCACGCACAAACCCGACGACCACGTGCGCATTGCCAGCCCGTTCCTGGGCCAACTGCATAACCAAGTCACGACAAGCGACCAAGCTCGCCCTTGGACGTTCGGTCTCGGCGCGATGATGCACAACCTAGCCGCTCGAGGACTCCTGAAGTAGCGACACTCAGGATTTCCGCCGGGTCCATAACAACAAAAAAGCGAGGCAACACATGCAAACCCAAGCCAAGGACGTCGTGCCCGACCCCCGTCAGCTGCGCCGGGCGATCTATACCGGCGCAATCGGCAGTGCTCTGGAGTACTACGATTTCGCCATTTATGGGCTAGCCGCGGCGCTTGTCTTCGGCCATATATTCTTCCCCACCCTCGGCACCACTGGCGCATTGCTCGCCAGTTTCGCCACCTATGGTGCAGGATTCTTGGCGCGACCGTTCGGCGGGCTTTTCTTTGGCTCGCTGGGTGACCGCAAAGGGCGCAAGCTGGTCTTGTTGCTGACCATTGCCCTGATGGGTACAGCTACTACCCTGATTGGCCTGCTACCGACTGGCGCCACGGGTGCTGTGCTACTGGTACTGCTGCGCCTGCTGCAAGGTTTCGGTGCGGGTGCCGAACAGACCGGCGCGGCGACACTCATGGCCGAACTGGCTCCGCGGGAGCGACGAGGGTTCTATGCCGCCCTGCCCTTCATTGGGGTATTCAGCGGCCTGGCCCTTGCCACTATCACTTTCCGCGTGATGCAGAGCTCGCTGACACAGGAAGAATTGCTCGACTGGGGCTGGCGGATCCCCTTCCTGGCCAGCGTAGTGCTGATATTCATGGCCATCTGGATCCGCCTCAAGCTCAAGGAAAGCCCGGTGTTCCAGCAGCTCAGCCAGAACCAGCAAGTGATCGAATCGCCGATGCGCGCCGTGCTGCGTAATGCACGTCGGCCACTGGCAGCGACTACGTTGATGCGCATGGCGGAAACGGGCTGCTCGACCCTCTATGCCACTGTATCCATCGCCTTCCTTACCGGTTTCGCCAGCAGCCATCTCAGCGAGGAAGGTGCCAACCTGGCCACCATTGGTACCAATGCGGTGCTCGTCGCCAGTATCCTCAGCGTATTCACCACCCCATTGTTCGGCGCTCTGTCCGATCGTATCGGACGCCTGGCGGTGTACCGTGGCGGCGCCTTGTTCGGCGCGTTATGGGCATTCCCCTCGTGGTGGATGATCGACAGCGGCAATTCGACATTGGTGTACATCGCGGTGATAGGTGGCTTCGCCCTGGCTGCAAATAGCATGCTCGGGGCACAGTGTGCGCATTTCACCGAACTGTTCGGCAACCGCTACCGCTACTCCGGCGTGGCTCTGTCCCGAGAAATCGGCGCGATGCTGTCCGGCGGCGTGGCACCGCTCCTGGGCATATTCCTGGTCGGTCTGGCCGGTGGTGCCTACTGGGTGCTGGCGCTATACACCCTGGCGCTGACTGGGCTGACCTTGATCGGCACCTGGCTGTCCATCGAAACCCGTGGCCGCGACCTGACGGCACTGGACGACGCAGTGGGAAGTGCGGCTTCATCCCAACACAGCCATTTAGGCGTCGGTGTGCCGCAACGCTAACCAGTGGCCAAAAAATACAAGAGAGATCGATATGACCGATACCCCAAAACGCTCGCTACGCAGTCAGCAATGGTTCGACGACCCGAGCCACGCCGACATGACCGCGCTGTACGTGGAGCGTTACATGAACTACGGCCTGACCCGCGCTGAACTGCAATCGGGGCGGCCGATCATCGGCATCGCCCAGACCGGAAGCGACTTGACGCCATGCAACCGCCATCACCTGGAACTGGCTCAGCGGGTCAAGGCCGGTATCCGTGATGCGGGCGGCATTCCGATGGAGTTCCCGGTGCACCCGATCGCCGAACAGAGTCGTCGGCCAACCGCCGCGCTCGACCGCAACCTGGCGTACCTGGGGCTGGTGGAGATCCTCCACGGCTACCCGCTGGATGGTGTGGTGTTGACCACCGGCTGCGACAAGACCACTCCAGCCTGCCTGATGGCCGCCGCCACCACCGACCTGCCGGCCATTGTGCTGTCCGGCGGACCAATGCTAGACGGCCATCACAAGGGCCAACTGATCGGCTCGGGCACGGTGCTGTGGCATGCGCGCAATCTGATGGCTGCCGGTGAAATCGACTACGAAGGTTTCATGGAAATGACCACCGCCGCGTCACCGTCGGTAGGCCACTGCAACACCATGGGCACGGCGCTGTCGATGAACGCCCTGGCCGAAGCCCTGGGCATGTCGCTGCCCGGTTGCGCCAGCATCCCCGCGCCCTATCGGGAACGCGGGCAAATGGCCTACGTCACCGGCAGACGCATCTGCGAACTGGTAATGCAAGACGTACGCCCCTCATCGATCATGACCCGCGAAGCATTCGAGAACGCCATCGCAGTAGCCTCGGCCCTTGGCGCCTCAAGCAATTGCCCGCCCCACTTGATCGCCATTGCCCGGCACATGGGCATCGAGTTGTCGCTCGACGACTGGCAGCGCATCGGTGAAGACGTGCCGCTGCTGGTCAACTGCATGCCGGCCGGCAAGTACCTGGGCGAAGGTTTCCACCGTGCCGGCGGCGTACCGGCGGTGATGCACGAGCTGCGCAAGGCAGGTCGCCTGCATGAAGCCTGCGCCACGGTCAGTGGCAAGACCATCGGCGAGGTGGTCAGCGACACCGTCACCAGCAACCGCGACGTGATCCTGCCGTTCGACGAGCCGCTCAAGCACAGCGCTGGTTTCATCGTTCTCAGCGGCAATTTCTTCGACAGCGCGATCATGAAGATGTCGGTAGTCGGCGAAGCCTTCCGCAAGACCTACCTGTCCGAGCCAGGCAAGGAAAACAGCTTTGAGGCGCGGGCCATCGTGTTCGAGGGCCCCGAGGACTACCACGCCCGCATCGACGACCCAGCACTGGACATCGACGAGCGTTGCATTCTGGTGATCCGTGGCGCCGGCACCGTGGGTTACCCGGGCAGTGCTGAGGTGGTCAACATGGCGCCACCGGCGGCGCTGATCAAAAAGGGCATCGACTCGTTGCCGTGCCTAGGCGACGGTCGCCAGAGCGGCACCTCGGCCAGCCCGTCGATTCTTAACATGTCGCCGGAAGCGGCGGTCGGTGGCGGCCTGGCACTGCTTCAGACCAATGACTTGCTGCGTGTCGACCTCAACCAGCGTCGCGTCGACCTGCTGGTAGACGATAACGAAGTGGCGCGCCGTCGCGCTGCCTGGAAGCCGAACATTCCAGCCTCTCAGACACCGTGGCAAGAGCTCTACCGCCAATTGGTCGGGCAGTTGTCCACCGGTGGTTGCCTGGAACCGGCCACCCTGCACATGCGTGTGATCGCCCGCGAAGGTGGGATGCCGCGGCATTCCCATTGAGCGGCCTTTAGGACTTGGGTCTGCCACCGTATCGAGTAAAGGTGGCAGATCCACGATTGGGTTCGATGAGTTGCTCAGGATGGCAAGTAACGTGCATTCCTGTAGTTTCGGGCTCCGCTAGAAGTGCCACTCCTCAGCCCGAACTAGCCGGCAGAACGGCCCGTCAAGCGTTGCATTGTGATGGGCAACGATGTCCTTAGCTTTCATCATTGGCGTGTCTGAACAGGTATGACCTTCGGCGACAAGTACCGCATCAAAGCCAAGGTCACGAGCAGCACGGCAGGTGCTGTCTACACAGTATTGAGTTTTCATGCCAGTGATGACCACACCGGTAGCCCCGCGAGACCGCAAATTGTCCGCCAGGCCAGTCATTTCGAAGGCGTTGGGTCGCCGCTTTTCGAATACCACCTCTCCACCCAGAAGCTTCAGTTCTTGCGCAACCATCGTCAACGGGCTGTCTGGTTCGATTGGAGATCCCGCGGGCCCGATGTGGCGCGCGAGAAATATCGGAGCGCCAGCGCTGCGTGCCTTGTCCATCAGGGTATTCACTGTTTCCAACAACGCTTCGCAGCGCCATGGTTTTTCCGGGCCGTGAACAAGCCCGACTTGGATATCGAGTATCAACAGGGCGTACATGGGTGCATCTCCTTGCGTTTGAACCAGCGACACAAGGGAGCCATAAAAAGGCCCTGTCCATCGCTGGCGGGCCTTTGAAGTTCGTTTGCTATTGGCTCACGACACCTCGCACGCTCCGCTTTCAGCGGTCGTGGTGGTAGTCGAGGTGAGGCAATAGTCAGTCATAGATCGACACTAGCAATAGCGCAGCGAGCCGACAAGCCAGGATCCTGGAGTGAGCAATGGCCGGCTCGGTCAACTGAACGCGCACCACGATCTCTTATTTGACCAAGGTGATGGGTAAATCCGAGAGCTGAATCACCTTTGCCGCGACAGAACCCAGAAAAATCCCTGCCAAAAAACCATTGCCATGCGAACCCAGGATGATGCTGTCACATCCAAGGAAATGCGCACACGCCACAATTTGACTGGCTGCATCGCCTTGCAGGGTATGGAGTGCGAATGCAATCCCTTCTTGCTTCAGAAGCACCTCAGCCTTTCGTAAATCCTCGGCACTTCTATCCCCATAGTAGCGATCACGCTCATCCTCGCTCATGCCATTTGCGATTCGAGTGGGTAAAAGTGGCTGTACATTCAACAGATGTACCTCAACATTGCCGCCCAGCAACCCACCCTCCTGGATAAGCCCAATAAGGTAACGCACGGCGCGTTCCGAATGCTCGGAACCATCGACCGCAACCAGTATTTTGTGCATGTTCCAAATCCTCTTTCAGGTCATGAAGGTGCTTGTCGTTCCGGGTGCCGCCAGCATTCAACCCGTTCTACTCGGACAAGCGAATTCGAATCTGTTTTTCTATCTCGATAACCGCAAATAGCGCAACGCCAACCCCGATGATCAGCAGGCCATCAAGGAAGGGGATTGCCTCCGTTGCAAATACCTTTTGCAGCGGTGGCGCATACGTGATGGCGAACTGAGCGAAGGTAATCACCATGACGGTCATCCACACGACCTTGGTGCCGCGAATACCCTTCCAGGTAAGCGATGTGCTGTAGAGGTTACGAATGAAGAACAGGTGGAATATTTCCATCACGACTAACGTGTTCACCGCGAGGGTGCGGGCCAACTCAACAGAGTAGCCACGGTCGAGTGCATACGAAAAAATGCCATAAACACCACAGAGGAAAAGAATGGAAACAAGCACCATATGCCAGACCAGGGCTCCGCTTATGAGTGGTTCCTTACGTGAACGGGGCAGTCTGAGCATGGTGTTTTCTTCGGTGGGCTCGAACGCGAGCGCGATGCCGAGGGTCACTGCGGTTATCAGGTTGATCCACAGAATCTGTATCGGCGTCACCGGCAGCGTAATGCCGAGGAGCAGCGCGACAATGATGGTCATGGTCTCGCCTGCGTTGGTAGGCAGCGTCCAGCTCAACACTTTCTTGATGTTGTCATAGACTGTTCGGCCTTCGCGTACTGCAGCGACGATGGAGGCGAAGTTGTCATCGGCCAACACCAGGTCTGCGGCCTCCTTGGCGGCCTCACTGCCTTTTCCACCCATGGCTATACCGGCGTCGGCACGCTTTAGCGCCGGTGCGTCGTTAACGCCATCGCCGGTCATGGCCACGGTCATGCCGTTCGATTGCAGCAGCATTACCAACCTGAGCTTATGTTCGGGGCTGGTGCGAGCAAAAATGTTGATGCCCTTTACCGCCTCCTTGAGGGCGGCATCGTTCATGGCGTCCAGGTCCACCCCAGTCAGCACCTTGTCGGGATTTTGCAGGCCTATCTGGCGACCGATAGCGGCGGCGGTACCGTCATGATCGCCAGTGATCATTTTTACGGCAATGCCCGCTTTTTGGCATTGCTGAACCGCCTCTAACGTCTCGGGTCTAGGTGGATCAATCAGACCGACCATGCCCAGCAACGTCAACTTTCCTTGCACGTCCCCGAACGCCAACACGGTGTGCTCGGTCCGAACCGGCCTTACTGCAAACGCCAATACACGCTGCCCCTTGGCAGCAATGGCGTTCGCCTTTGCGTGCCAGTAGTCCACATTGAGCGGTTCAGTCTCGCGAGTGCTTGCAAGCTGATGCGTGCACATGGCCAGTAGCTGCTCTGGCGCACCTTTCACGTAGATAAAAGCTTGTCCATCATGGTTGTGATGCAGTGTCGCCATGAAGCGGTGTTTAGCGTCAAACGGTATGGCATCAGTGCGAGGCCAAGCCCGACGATCTTCATCTCGATCGATTCCGGTTTTTCCGGAGAATGCCAGCAAGGCCCCCTCCATCGGATCACCTTCCACCGTCCATACATCGTCATGCAGACGCAGTACGGCATCATTGCAAAGACCTGCTGCTCGTCCCAGGTCCGACAGCGCGGGGTGAGACGATAGGTCAATTGACCGATCGGCAAGACTGATGCTTCCCACAGGCTGATAACCCGCGCCATCGACCGTGAAGACCAGATCGTTCGTGACGACCGTTGCCACCATCATTTCGTTGCGGGTCAGTGTGCCGGTTTTGTCAGTGCAGATGACGGAGACCGAGCCTAGCGTTTCGATGGTAGGCAGACGGCGCACGATAGCGTTGCGTCGGGCCATTGCCCGAACTCCGACGGCCAGCGTAATGGTAAGAACGGCAGGCAGCCCTTCAGGTATCGCCGCTACCGACATCCCCACCACGACCATGAAGATTTCGGTGAAGGCGTAGTGCCCGACATAATGGCCGAACACGAGCAATAAGCCGCCAACTAACAGAATCAGGATCGTCAGCCAGCGGGCAAACACGTTCATTTGCTGCACCAGCGGGGTGGTCAGCGTTTCTACACCTGCAAGCAGAGAGCTGATACGCCCGATCTCGGCTGCTGCTGCGGTAGCCACTACAACGCCTGTTGCCTGTCCGCAAGTCACGAGCGTACCGCTGAACGCCATGCACGTACGATCACCCAAGGCTGCGTCAAGGGGCACTGATTGGGTATGCTTTTCTACGGGTACGGATTCACCGGTAAGAATGGCTTCCTGAATGTGAAGCCTATTCGCGTGCAGCAAGCGTAAATCAGCAGGGACTTTGTCTCCCGCCTCCAGCAATACGATATCGCCCGGTACCAGTTCCTCACCCGCAATACTCAAGCGTTCGCCTGCGCGAATCACTGCGGCGCGCGGTGCCAGCATCTGCCGGATAGCATCCATCGCCTTTTCTGCTTTGCCTTCCTGAATGTAGCCAATGATTGCGTTTGCAATTACCACCGCCAGGATCACTACTGTATCCCACAGATGTTGCAGCATCGCGGTAATCGCAGCGGATCCTAAAAGCACGTAAATCAGGATGTTGTGAAATTGCAGCAAGAATCGAAACCAGGCCGGGCGCCTTGCTGCCTCTGGCAGGCGATTGAAACCAGCGCGGTCAAGACGGGCTTGAACCTCGGCAACCTCCAGTCCGACATGCGCATTGACCTCGAGCAGGTTTGTCACCTGCTCGGCTGGCAGGGTGTGCCAGGCCACAGAATGCGCAGGGATTGGTGTTTGCTCAACGACTGCGTCGACCACTGGCGTTTTCAATGAGACTCCCCTGTGCGCACAGCTCGACTGTAACGGGCTTAGGTGGACATGAGCGGTCGTCGCTGTATCAGCATGCTGATAAGTCGCTCGTCACGCTTAGGTTCTCTTTGCCATCTAGCTGATACGAACTATAAGAAACATGCAACCGACAGCTTGATAACTATTGACCTGAATCAACCAGAAGCGCCGGCAAGGAGAACTGCACCTGGGCGCCAGGACTCTGCTTGGGGCTGGCCCAGAAGCGGCCGCCGTGGCTGTCGATGATCGAGCGGCATATCGACAGCCCCATGCCCAGGCCGGTCGCCTTGGTGGTGTAAAAAGGCTCGAAAACCTGCTCTACGTTTTCCGCTACGAATCCGGGCCCGCTGTCCGCCACGGTTACCCGCACCCCCTCCTGGTCGAGGGCCGTGCTTATTTGCAGCTCACGAGCACCTTCAACCTCCAGCATCGCCTCCAGCGCGTTGAGGATCAGGTTCAGCAGTACCTGCTGCAACTCCACGCGGTCGATCAGCACCTGCGGCAAGCCCTCGGCAAGGGCGGTATGCACCTGTGCCCTCGCCCTCACGGCCTCGCCACGGGTAAAGTCGACCATCTCCAGCACCACTGCGTTGACGCCCACCGCCTGCTTCTGCGGCGGGGCTTTGCGGATCAACTCACGAATACGGCCCAGCACCTGCGCCGCGCGGTTGGCGTCCTTGATGATCCGTCCCAGCCCCAGGCCTACTTCATCCAGCGCCGGTGGCTTTGCGCTCAACCAGCGGATGGCGGCATTGGCATTGGTGACCGTGGCAGCGATCGGCTGATTGACTTCATGGGCGATCGAAGCGGCCAACTGGCCCATGGTAGCGACACGGTTGGCATGCGCCAGTTCGGCCTGTACCTGGCGATTCTTGGCCTCCCGTTCCGCTACCTCGTGATACAGCCTGGCGTTCTCAAGCGAGATAGCGGCCTGTGACGCGACCAGCCGCAACACCGCGATACGCGCGGGGTCGAACACGCCGGCACTGAGATTGTTCTCCAGGTACAGCGCCCCAACCAGCCGCGCCTGATTGCTAAGCGGCAGGCATAGCAGCGACCGAGCCGAGCATCGGCGGATGTAGTCGTCAGCCATGAACGCAGCGTCACCCATGGCGTCGTCCAGGCACAGACTTTCCCCGGTGCGCAGTACCTGGTAAAGCACGGACTCGGCCAGCAGCGTACTGCTCACCGGTTCGTTGCAAATCATCACTTCACCCTGCCCCACACTTGCCTGCGCGACGATATGCGGCTCGCTCCCTCGGGCGCGGACCAACACGCCCCGCTCGGCACCGGCTTGCTCGATCGCCGTGCGCAGCACTTGGGTGATTAGTTTCTGCAGATCGACTTCGCCCGACACGGCGCGGGACACCTTGAGCACCGTCGCGAGGTCCAGGTGCTCGACCGGGGTGGCGATGGTAGCCGTGGGGCCTGGCTCTGGCTCGATGCTGCGCAGATAGCGATGACGGCTGTCCAACTGGCGCACCTTGCCATCGGCACCCCAGCGCAGGTAGCCATAACGCGCATCTCGAAGGTAGACGCGGGCAATCCGGGCAAGCCCGCGGCTGCCGTAGAAGCGCGATGCCAATTCGTTTGCAAGCGCCTCGACATGTACAAAGCCGCTGTCACGCGCGAGCTGGATGGCCTGCTCATAGAGGTGCTCGGCGTCGACCACGTGCCCCTGCAAGCGCGCGATTTCGGCCTCCAGCAGCACCTGCCGACTGGCGAAGGTTTCTGCGCACTGCCGGGCCCAGGTCTGCAGCTCGTGATGGTGCTCGGCCAACGCCTGCAACGTGACATCATCAACGCTCTGCCCGGCCGCCAGCGTCAGTGCGGCAAAGAAGTGGTACTCCGCCTCCTCGAAAAACGAGGTGATCACCCATTTAAGCGCCTTGGCCCGCGCCGCACAGGCTTCGGCCGCCGCATAGTCGCCTGCCAGGTAGCGCGCCTGCAGCTTGCGCACCCAGTATTTGCCGGCCGCCAAGGCAAGGTCCGGAGCAGCGTCCAGGTGCTGCTCGAAGCGCGCTTCATTGAAGTGCTCGTCGTTCAGACTTCCAAACACCGGCGTTTGCCCGCGCAGCGTGCGGATCAGCGCCAGCTGCGTGTTCATGAAGTCGATCACCAGCCCGAAATGCACTTTTTCTGCGTAGGCCAATCCTTGCTCGGCCTCCGGTTGCATGCTGCCCAGCGGTTCACCAGTGAACAACTGATCGGATATCAGCCCATTGCCTGCATAAGCGGCATACGGCAGGTCACCAACCCGGTTGGCCGCGACGAAGGCCCGGCGCAGCAACTCGCGACACTCGCTGACCGGCCGCGTCCAGCGCACCACGAACATCGAGAAACACAGGAAAGTACTGGCTTCAAAGCGTTGCAGGCCGCGCCGCTCGACCAGCTCGCAAGCAAGACGCCCGAATCGGTAACCGGTCTGGTAGTCGCCATAGCGCCGGGACACCCGCCCGATATTGGCGTAGAGCATGCACGATGCATCACAGTTGCCATGCTCGAGGCTCAAACTTACAGCCTTGCATATGGTCAGGCAGGCCAGGTTGGCATTGGTTTGCACAGCCGGGGCGAACAGCTTGCACAAGACATCCAGGGTGGCCAGGGAGGTCGCGTCCTCCATCAGCGGCAGGTCAATCAACTGCTCGATGCTACGCGCGCCTACCCGCAACGCGATCTGGTCATATTCACCACGTACCTCGTCATCGCTCGGCCGCGCGACCCAGTGGATGCCCACCTGCCGCAGCCAGGCGAGGCAAACCGCCACCGCGCGATCGCTGCGGTCGAGCATCAGGCAAACATCCATATGCAAGCACGCTACCGCAACGCCTTCAGCTGCGGTCCTGGCGCGCCGAGCAAGGCCGATCAGGCGCGCGTCCGCGCACCCGAGCTGGCCGGTGAGAAACTCGCATTCAGCCCGGTTCAGCGCCAGGGCAAAGCTCAATTCATGCGGATAAGCGGCACACGGCCCCTCCAGTAATTGCTCGCCCACGCTCAGGTAGGCCAAGGCCGATCCGTAGGCCGATGCGGCCTTGGCCCGCCGCCCGGCAAGCAGGTTGAGTTCGGCCAACTGCTCGCGTTCGCCAGGGGCATCGATCAGCGTCGCACCGCGGTTGAGCTGCCCGACGATCTCGAAAATGGCTTCATCGCGGTGCTTGCCCGGCACTTGGTTGGCCAGCAGGCGACCGATGCGCAGGTGCATGGCAGCGCGGTCTTGTTCGGCGATCAGCGAGTAGGCGGCTTCATGGATGCGGTCATGAACGAACGCGCAGGTGCCGTCATGGTGGGCGACCAGCTCCAGCCGGATTGCCGCCCATAAAACCGCCTGTACACGCTCCATCGGCAGATCGAGCACCAGGGCAAGCGTCTGCGTATGCGCCACGTTCCCCAGACAGGCCAGGTGCTGAAGTGCCTGACGGGTTGCCAACGGCAGTCGGGCGAGCTTGCCAACCATCAGGTCGACGACATTGTCCGTGTAACCCTTGGCATGGATACGCTGCGAATCCCAACGCCAGCGCCGGGCTGCGTGGTCGTAGGCCAGGAGCGACTCCTCGGCCAGCGCCTGGAGAAACTGGATGACAAAAAACGGGTTGCCGGCGGTCTTGTCCTGCACCAGCTGGGCCAGGCCCATCACGCTCGGGGCCGGACAGTGCAGTGACTCGGCGATCAGCTGTTCGATATGCGGGCGTGCCAGGGGCGCAAGGCGAACCTCATGCACAGGGGCGCCTGCCTGGCGAATCGCCTGGAGCCTGGCGGTCAATGGGTGGTGGGCATCCACCTCGTTGTCGCGGTAGGCGCCCACCACCATCAGATAGCGCAGTTCCGGGTGCGTAAGCAGGTCTTCGAGCAGGTCGAGGGTCGCCGCGTCCAGCCACTGCAGGTCGTCCAGAAAAAGCGCCAGCGGGTGCTCGGCGCGGGCAAACACCGAGATGAAGCGTCGCAATACCAGCAAAAACCGCCGTTGCGCCTGCTGCGGATCAAGCACCGGCACTGGCGCAGGCTCGCCGATGATCAGCCGCAGCTCCGGAATCAGGTCGGTCATCAGCCGTGCGTGGGGCCCACACGCCGCCAGCAATGCCGTACGCCATCCGGCCAGCACCTCGCTGCTTTTCCCAAGCAACGTGCGCACCAGCCCCTGAAACGCCTGCACCAGGGTGGAATACGGGATATCGCGCTTGTACTGGTCGAACTTGCCACTTGCGAACAGTCCTCGCGGTGGTACCAGTACCTTGTGCAACTCATTGACCACCGAGGATTTGCCGATACCCGAATAACCGGAGACCAGCACCAGCTCCGGCACGCTGCTGCGCACCATGCGAGCGAAGGCATCTTCGAGAATCTGCACTTCGCGTTCGCGACCGTATAGCTTTTCCGGGATCAACAGGCGGTCGGGGGCGCCTTGTTCATCCAGGCTGAAGGCCTTGATGCTCCGGTTTTGTCGCCACTCGGCAAGGCACCGGCGCAGGTCTTGCTCAAGGCCGGCAGCACTCTGGTAGCGATCTTCAGCGGTCTTGGCCAGGAGTTTCATCACCAGTCGGGACAGCAGCGGCGGCACGGTGGCAACGCGCTCGCTGGGTGGCAGTGGTTTGCGAGCAATGTGGCAGTGCACCCACTCCATAGGTTCTGTGGCATTGAAGGGCAGCGAACCAGTGAGCATCTGGTACAGGCCCACCCCCAGCGCGTAGAGGTCACTGCGTGAGTCTACGGAGCGGTTCATCCGTCCTGTCTGCTCAGGCGCCATGTATGCCAAGGTACCGGCGATGGTCTCCGGCGGTTCGGGGGCTTGCCGCTCGCGGGGCAAACGTGACGCCAGGCCGAAACCGGTAAGGCGGACCTTGCCATCATCGCAGTCGACCAGGATGTGGTGGGGTTTGAGGTCCTTATGCACCAACCCGGCCAAGTGCAGGCGGCCCAAGGCAACGCTAATTGCCACAGCCAGCTCAAGGCAGGTTTCGATGTCCAGCGGTGACATCAGCAAGGCCGACAACGGTTGGCCGCCCGGGTCGCTCAGCACCAGGCGCGGCTTGCCATTGAAGCGCTCCAAGGCCTGGGGCTGCAGCGCCCAGCTATCCTCAAGCTCATCGCGTAGACCATACTCATGCGCCAAGCGGTCGACGGTGGCGGGCGTAGGCTGCTCATTGGCCGGCTGCATCAGCAGCACGCGGGTGCCGTCCGGGCGCCGTAGCCGGCAAAACAGGCGATCACCATCGTTCCACAGGACTTGCTGTCTACCTGGCATGGGTCCGGGCCCCTTCGTCAAGTTGGAACAATGCGAGCTGTGTCAGACCATGCGACGCAACGGCTCGACACCCAGCGCCTCGGCCATGCGCACCAAGTCGGCGACCGAGCGAGCGCCGAGTTTCTTCATCATCTGCCCACGATGCACTTTCACGGTGACCTCGCTGAGGTTCAACTCAGCAGCGATCTGCTTGTTCATCAGGCCGGCGATAACGAAGGCCAGCACCTGCCGCTCCCTGGACGTTAGCGTCTGGAAAGCGCTGCGCAATGCCCCGCCGGCCTGTTCACCTGCCAGACGCTCGCGGTCGCGAGCCAGGGCACTGGCCACCGCGTCGAGCATGTCCTGGTCACGGAACGGTTTGGTCAGAAAGTCTACCGCGCCAGCCTTCATCGCTTTGACCGACATGGCGATATCACCATGCCCTGTGATGAATACCACCGGAATGTGCACCCCTCCCTGCTCCATCTGTGCCTGGAACGCCAGGCCACTTTCGCCACGCAGACGCACATCGAGCACCAGGCAACCGGGCACAGCCTTGCGGGGGAAGGCAACAAATTCCTGGGTGGAAGCAAAGCTTTGCACCTGCAAGCCCACCGAACGGAACAACCCGTCGAGTGCCAGGCGCATGGACTCGTCGTCATCAACGATATACACCACCGGCTCATTCGGGCCGTGTGTGCTCTGTAAGGCCATTTGCGCTCCTTCAGCCGTGACGCCGCGTGCTGTTGGCAGGTTAAAAATCTAGCCTATTGTTGGGCAAGGTTCACCGGTTTGGCCACCGGAAACCGGCAATACCAGACGCAGGTATAGCCCAGCTATACCTAGGTATACTTCTGCCACTTGCGCGACCGGGTATCTTGAAACAATGGCACAGGCCGCCAGGAGCAGACCGCGCATGAAGCAGCCCACCGCAACTCTGATTGCCGTTGTCGACGACGACGAGTCCCTGCGCGATGCGCTCGACGGCCTGTTGCGCGCCACCGGCTACCGTACCCGCACCTTTGCCAGCGGCATTGATTTCCTTGCCTCTGATGGCCCGAGCCAGGCAGGCTGCCTGATCTCCGACATCCAGATGCCCGGCATGTGTGGCGTCGAGCTGTTGACGCAACTACAGGTACGTGGGTTCGACATTCCGGTGATCTTCATCAGCGCCCACCCGGGCCAACGCTCACGCATCACCCCGGGCATGGCAGGCGTAGTCAGCTGTCTGCCAAAACCATTCGAAGCCCAGCAGCTGCTGGACTGCATCGAGACCGCCCTGCACCACTGAACAGTCCCTTCGATACGATCGTATAGCTGCTTACGCCCCATGCGTAATCCACTGCACACCCATGGAGAAGTGTGCGCATCCCTGCCCCTGCATAACATCGACCTACAGCGTCCCGCGAGGGCCGAAGAAAAGAACCTTAACCGTTCAAGACAGGAGCACGATCATGAAACAGCAACTTCTGGTTATTGGCGCAGGATTCGCCGGATTGTGGAGCGCCCTGAGCGCCGCGCGCCTGCTCGATATGCATGGTCGGCAAGACGTGCAAATCACCGTGCTGGCGCCACAGGCTGAACTGCGTATCCGCCCGCGTTTCTATGAGGCCGACGTGCATAGCATGTTCGCCCCGCTCCAGGCGCTCTTCGATGCTGTCGACGTAAACTTCATCAAGGGCTGCGCCGAAAGCATCGACGAGCTGGCCCGCCGCGTCAGCTACCGCGACGAAGCTGGGCAACAGGCGCAATTGGCCTACGACCGCCTGATTCTGGCAAGTGGCAGCCTGCTGGCCCGTCCCCCCGTGCCTGGCCTGAACCAATATAGCTTCGACGTGGATCAGATCGAATCAGCAGCGCGCCTGGAGCAGCACCTGATGGCGCTGGGCAAACGCCCCGCAAGCAGCGCCCGCAATACCGTGGTGATATCCGGCGGCGGCTTCACCGGTATCGAAACCGCTACCGAGATGCCTGCACGCCTGCGTGCGGCTCTGGGCGAAGACGCGGAGATCCGGGTGGTACTTGTCGACCGTGGCGAGCGCATCGGGGCCGCCCTGGGTGAGGGTATCAGACCTTCGATCATTGAAGCCTCGGATGAACTGGGTATCGAATGGATTGTCGGGGCCACCGTAACCGCGGTGGATGCCAATGGCGTAACGCTGGCTGATGGCCGACATATCGAAAGCCAGACCGTGGTCTGGACCGCCGGCATGCGCGCCAGCCCGCTGACCGAACAACTGACCGGTACCCGTGACCACCAAGGGCGCCTGCATGTGGACGGCAACCTCAAGGTGCACGGCCTGGACCATGTCTTTGCTGCAGGCGATGTGGCTTATGCAGCCACTGACGAGATCGGCAATTTCGCGGTGATGTCCTGCCAGCATGCCATCAGCCTCGGTCGCCATGCCGGCAATAACGCAGCCGCCGATCTGCTGGGGGTGGCACCCACGAATTACCGTCAGCCCAAGTACGTGACCTGCCTGGACCTAGGCGCCTGGGGCGCCGTATACAGCGAGGGCTGGGACCGCCAGTTGAAACTGGTGAAAGGCGAAGCCAAGGAGCTCAAGACCCAGATCAACACCGTGTGGATCTACCCGCCGGCAGCCGAGCGCGCTACCGCCCTGGCTTCCGCCGACCCGTCGATTCCAGTGGCTTGAGCCCCGCACGACCTTCCCATCCAGCAGGAGAACGACCATGACAATGCCAATGAACAATGTCGTCCCGACCGAGACCGAAGAACTGGTGCCCTCGCGCTATGCCGTGAAAGTCGGTGACATCGAGGTGCTGGTGGTGAGTGACGGTGTACTGCCACTGCCCACCGAAACCATGTCGACCAACGCCGACCCAGCCGCCCGCGCGGCCTGGTTCAAGGACATGTTCCTGGGGCCGGAAACCTTCGACTGGGCGCTGAATGTATTGCTGGTGCGCAGCGGCGAGCAGGTCATCCTGGTGGATGCCGGGCTGGGTGGGCAGTTCCCTGGGTTCCCGCGGGCCGGACTGTTCCCGAAGCGGCTGGCGGCGGCCGGCATCGCGCTGGAGTCGATCACCGATATCATCATCACCCACATGCACATGGATCACATCGGCGGCCTGCTGGTGGAGGAGGTGAAGAAGCGCTTGCGTGCGGACGTGAAGATCCATGTCACCGCGACAGAAGTAGACTTCTGGGCTGCACCGGACTTTTCGCAAACGGACATGCCTCAACCGGTACCAGATGTACTGCGGTCCACGGCAAAAGCGTTCATGCAAGCCTACGGCGACAGGATCCGCACCTTTGAGCTGCACCATGAAGTGGCCCCCGGTGTCGTCGCAAGCCTTACCGGCGGTCATACACCGGGGCACTGCGTGGTGTACATCAACTCGAACGAAGAGCAGCTGACCTTCGCCGGCGACGCATTGTTCCCGGTAGCCTTTGATCACCCGGATTGGCACAACGGCTTCGAACACGACCCTGAGGAATCAGTGCGGGTGAGGATGGCGCTGCTACACGATGCCGCAACCAGTGGCGAGCTGTTCGTCGCGACACACTTGCCCTTCCCTTCTGTAGGGCGGGTAGCGGTCGACGGTGAAGGGTTCCGCTGGGTTGCAGGATTCTGGAATTATTGAAAAACATCGTGATGCTCGACCGCCCCTCACACATGACAGTGCTAGACACGAGATGCGCTGCTCTGGTGAGGGGCTCCCGGAACTCAAGCCGAACTAGGCCAGCGCAGCCTCCTGCTCCAGCAACGACCAACCGCCATGCCCATCCACCTCAAGCCGGTGGGTATGGAACGCCGCCAGCGTGCTGCGGTGGCCGACACTGACCAGCAATGCACTCGGCATTTCCGAACGCAGCAACGCATACAAGGCATGCTCGAGCCCTTCATCCATCGCCGAGGTGGACTCGTCGAGGAACACCACCTGTGGCCGGTTGAACAGCACCCGGGCGAACGCCAGGCGCTGCTGCTCGCCCACCGAGAGGATGTGTGACCAGTCGCAGCTGACGTCCAGACGCTCGGCGAGGTGGGCCAGGTTGACTTGGCGCAATGCCTGCTGCATGAGCAGTTCATCCTTGGTGTTGCTGGCTGCCGGGTAGGCAATGACGGTACGCAAGTCACCCAGCGGCAGGTACGGGCGTTGCGACAGGAACAATGCCTGATGGCCCGTAGGCCGCCTGACCTTGCCTTCGGCATACGGCCAAAGGCCCGCCAGGGCACGCAGCAGCGTGGTTTTACCACTGCCTGACGGCCCTTTGATCAACAACGCCTGACCGGCGTGCAGGCTCAGGTCCAGGTCGGCGATAAGGGCATGCCCATCCGGGCGTAGCACCTGAAAGCCCGCGATCTGCAGCGCATGCGCCTGGTCTTCGGTAGCGACGCGCGGCAACGCACTTGCCTGCTGGTTGGCATCCAGAAAGCCGGTGAGACGGTCAAGGGTTGCGCGGTACTGCGCAAACGCATCGTACGACTCACGGAAGAACGACAGAGAATCCTGCACCTGCCCAAAGGCCTGGGAAGTTTGCATGACATCGCCCAGCTTGATCGCCCCACTGAAGAAGCGCGGCGCCTGAAGAATGAACGGAAACACAACGGCAACCTGACTGACACCCAGGTTGAAGCCACTGAGCTTCAGGTTCCGGTACACCAATGCCCAGACATTCACGATCAAGGAAGCAAAGCGGCCCAGCAACGTGCCCCGCTCGACTTGCGAACCTTGGTAGAAGGCAATGTTCTCGGCGTTCTCACGCAGACGCATCAACGTGTAACGGAAGTTGGCGGTGAGTTTCTCATTGAGGAAGTTAAGCCGGATCAGCGGGCGCCCGAGGCGGAAGGCGACCCAGGTGGCGGCGATGACATACAGGTACACGGCAAACACCATCGCCCGAGGGATCTCCACGCCGGCCACCGTCAACGGTGCCGACAGCCCCCAGAGGATGCCGGTGAACGCCACCAGTGAAACCAGCGCACTGACTGCGCCCAAGGCAAGGGTGACCGAGTTGGTGACGAAAGCGTTGACGTCCAGTTCGATACGCTGGTCAGGGTTGTCCACTGGCTCGGCAAGGAACTGGCCACGGTAATAGGCATCGCCCTGCATCCAGTCGTGGGTCAGGCGCTCGGTCAGCCAGACCCGCCACTTGATGCTGAATGCCTGACTGACATAGAAGGTGAACAGCGAGCGCAGCACATGGATGGTGGCCAGCACCGCGAAAACGCCGAGCAGGTACCAGAACGCCGCTTGGTCAAGGCCCTGCAAGGCGCTATAGAAGCCGTTATACCAAAACGAGAACAGCACGTTGAGGCGAACCGAAAACAGCGTCAGGACCAGCAGCAGGGCGAATACCAGCAACGGCCGCCAACTGCGCCTGAAACTGAAATAGGGTCCCGCAAGCTGCCAGAACTGGCTGCCCCAGCGTGTACAACGCACAGCCAGAGTCGCGGCTGCAGTGAAGCTGACAAGGGTGATGAACGAGGCAATTGCCAGCCAGCTTAGGCTCTCTTGCAGGGCCTGATGCCAGTTCATTTCCATGGTAAGTATCCGTGCTGAGTATTTCCGCGAGCGTAGCACTACGCTGTCATGCTTCAGGTATAAATGACGCACATTTCATGATTTGTAGGAGCGGGTTTACCCGCGAACACCGGCAACGCCGGTGCCATCTACGAAGCTGCCTGCTCCCGGGATTCGAGCAAGGCCAGATTTTTTGGCCCATAAAGACAAAACCCCTACCTGCATGCGCAGATAGGGGTTTTGCGAAATGAATCTTGACGATGACCTACTCTCACATGGGGAAACCCCACACTACCATCGGCGATGCATCGTTTCACTGCTGAGTTCGGGATGGGATCAGGTGGTTCCAATGCTCTATGGTCGTCAAGAAATTCTGTAGCCAGAATGTCCAGATGGACAGCCCAGCGAATCCGGATATGCGATATTTGTGGTCTTACGAATTTTCGGGTCTTTCGTCTTCACCACCGCAACCTGCGTCAGCAAATTGCTTGGGTGTTATATGGTCAAGCCTCACGGGCAATTAGTATTGGTTAGCTCAACGCCTCACAGCGCTTACACACCCAACCTATCAACGTCGTAGTCTTCGACGGCCCTTTAGGGGATTCAAGATCCCAGTGAGATCTCATCTTGAGGCAAGTTTCCCGCTTAGATGCTTTCAGCGGTTATCTCTTCCGAACATAGCTACCCGGCAATGCCACTGGCGTGACAACCGGAACACCAGAGGTTCGTCCACTCCGGTCCTCTCGTACTAGGAGCAGCCCCTCTCAAATCTCAAACGTCCACGGCAGATAGGGACCGAACTGTCTCACGACGTTCTAAACCCAGCTCGCGTACCACTTTAAATGGCGAACAGCCATACCCTTGGGACCGGCTTCAGCCCCAGGATGTGATGAGCCGACATCGAGGTGCCAAACACCGCCGTCGATATGAACTCTTGGGCGGTATCAGCCTGTTATCCCCGGAGTACCTTTTATCCGTTGAGCGATGGCCCTTCCATACAGAACCACCGGATCACTAAGACCTACTTTCGTACCTGCTCGACGTGTTTGTCTCGCAGTCAAGCGCGCTTTTGCCTTTATACTCTACGACCGATTTCCGACCGGTCTGAGCGCACCTTCGTACTCCTCCGTTACTCTTTGGGAGGAGACCGCCCCAGTCAAACTACCCACCATACACTGTCCTCGATCCGGATAACGGACCTGAGTTAGAACCTCAAAGTTGCCAGGGTGGTATTTCAAGGATGGCTCCATGAGAACTGGCGTCCCCACTTCAAAGCCTCCCACCTATCCTACACAAGCAAATTCAAAGTCCAGTGCAAAGCTATAGTAAAGGTTCACGGGGTCTTTCCGTCTAGCCGCGGATACACTGCATCTTCACAGCGATTTCAATTTCACTGAGTCTCGGGTGGAGACAGCGCCGCCATCGTTACGCCATTCGTGCAGGTCGGAACTTACCCGACAAGGAATTTCGCTACCTTAGGACCGTTATAGTTACGGCCGCCGTTTACCGGGGCTTCGATCAAGAGCTTCGCTTGCGCTAACCCCATCAATTAACCTTCCGGCACCGGGCAGGCGTCACACCCTATACGTCCACTTTCGTGTTTGCAGAGTGCTGTGTTTTTAATAAACAGTCGCAGCGGCCTGGTATCTTCGACCGGCATGAGCTTACGGAGCAAGTCCTTCACCCTCGCCGGCGCACCTTCTCCCGAAGTTACGGTGCCATTTTGCCTAGTTCCTTCACCCGAGTTCTCTCAAGCGCCTTGGTATTCTCTACCTAACCACCTGTGTCGGTTTGGGGTACGGTTCCCAGTTATCTGAAGCTTAGGAGCTTTTCTTGGAAGCATGGTATCAACCACTTCGTCGCCTAAAGGCAACTCGTCATCAGCTCTCGGCCTTGAAATCCCGGATTTGCCTAAGATTCCAGCCTACCACCTTAAACCTGGACAACCAACGCCAGGCTGGCCTAACCTTCTCCGTCCCTCCATCGCAATAACTGGAAGTACAGGAATATTAACCTGTTTTCCATCGACTACGCTTTTCAGCCTCGCCTTAGGGACCGACTAACCCTGCGTCGATTAACGTTGCGCAGGAAACCTTGGTCTTTCGGCGTGCGAGTTTTTCACTCGCATTGTCGTTACTCATGTCAGCATTCGCACTTCTGATACCTCCAGCAAGCTTCTCAACTCACCTTCACAGGCTTACAGAACGCTCCTCTACCGCATCATCATAAGATGATACCCGTAGCTTCGGTGCATGGTTTGAGCCCCGTTACATCTTCCGCGCAGGCCGACTCGACTAGTGAGCTATTACGCTTTCTTTAAAGGGTGGCTGCTTCTAAGCCAACCTCCTAGCTGTCTAAGCCTTCCCACATCGTTTCCCACTTAACCATGACTTTGGGACCTTAGCTGACGGTCTGGGTTGTTTCCCTTTTCACGACGGACGTTAGCACCCGCCGTGTGTCTCCCATGCTCGGCACTTGTAGGTATTCGGAGTTTGCATCGGTTTGGTAAGTCGGGATGACCCCCTAGCCGAAACAGTGCTCTACCCCCTACAGTGATACATGAGGCGCTACCTAAATAGCTTTCGAGGAGAACCAGCTATCTCCGAGCTTGATTAGCCTTTCACTCCGATCCACAGGTCATCCGCTAACTTTTCAACGGTAGTCGGTTCGGTCCTCCAGTCAGTGTTACCTAACCTTCAACCTGCCCATGGATAGATCGCCCGGTTTCGGGTCTATACCCAGCGACTAAACGCCCTATTAAGACTCGCTTTCGCTACGCCTCCCCTATTCGGTTAAGCTCGCCACTGAATATAAGTCGCTGACCCATTATACAAAAGGTACGCAGTCACCTAACAAAGTAGGCTCCCACTGCTTGTACGCATACGGTTTCAGGTTCTATTTCACTCCCCTCTCCGGGGTTCTTTTCGCCTTTCCCTCACGGTACTGGTTCACTATCGGTCAGTCAGTAGTATTTAGCCTTGGAGGATGGTCCCCCCATATTCAGACAAAGTTTCTCGTGCTCCGTCCTACTCGATTTCATTGACAAGAGATTTTCGTGTACGGGGCTATCACCCACTATGGCCGCACTTTCCAGAGCGTTCCACTAATCTCAAACCAACTTAAGGGCTGGTCCCCGTTCGCTCGCCACTACTAAGGGAATCTCGGTTGATTTCTTTTCCTCAGGGTACTTAGATGTTTCAGTTCCCCTGGTTCGCCTCTTGCACCTATGTATTCAGTACAAGATACTCAGCTTATGCTGAGTGGGTTCCCCCATTCAGAGATCTCTGGATCACAGTCTGTTTGCCGACTCCCCAAAGCTTATCGCAGGCTACCACGTCTTTCATCGCCTCTGACTGCCAAGGCATCCACCGTATGCGCTTCTTCACTTGACCATATAACCCCAAGCAATCTGGTTATACTGTGAAGACGACATTCGCCGAAAATTCGTACGTCGCTCTTTCGAGCAGAACTCACAAATTTTACCTTAGCCTGATCCACCAGCAGTGAAACTGGTGTTCAGTCTATATCTATCACATATCCGAATTTTTAAAGAACGATCTGACAAAAGCCAGAAATCAACATTCGATGCGAATGCTCATTTCTGAGTTTGATCGAGGTACACTAAGTGGTGGAGCCAAGCGGGATCGAACCGCTGACCTCCTGCGTGCAAGGCAGGCGCTCTCCCAGCTGAGCTATGGCCCCGCATATTGGTAGGTCTGGGCAGATTTGAACTGCCGACCTCACCCTTATCAGGGGTGCGCTCTAACCAACTGAGCTACAGACCTATATAGGGTCTTGATCGTCTTCGACAATGAATCAAGCAATTCGTGTGGGAGCTCATCAGCAGGCTGATGTCGTCGATTAAGGAGGTGATCCAGCCGCAGGTTCCCCTACGGCTACCTTGTTACGACTTCACCCCAGTCATGAATCACACCGTGGTAACCGTCCTCCCGAAGGTTAGACTAGCTACTTCTGGTGCAACCCACTCCCATGGTGTGACGGGCGGTGTGTACAAGGCCCGGGAACGTATTCACCGCGACATTCTGATTCGCGATTACTAGCGATTCCGACTTCACGCAGTCGAGTTGCAGACTGCGATCCGGACTACGATCGGTTTTGTGAGATTAGCTCCACCTCGCGGCTTGGCAACCCTCTGTACCGACCATTGTAGCACGTGTGTAGCCCAGGCCGTAAGGGCCATGATGACTTGACGTCATCCCCACCTTCCTCCGGTTTGTCACCGGCAGTCTCCTTAGAGTGCCCACCATAACGTGCTGGTAACTAAGGACAAGGGTTGCGCTCGTTACGGGACTTAACCCAACATCTCACGACACGAGCTGACGACAGCCATGCAGCACCTGTGTCAGAGTTCCCGAAGGCACCAATCCATCTCTGGAAAGTTCTCTGCATGTCAAGGCCTGGTAAGGTTCTTCGCGTTGCTTCGAATTAAACCACATGCTCCACCGCTTGTGCGGGCCCCCGTCAATTCATTTGAGTTTTAACCTTGCGGCCGTACTCCCCAGGCGGTCAACTTAATGCGTTAGCTGCGCCACTAAAATCTCAAGGATTCCAACGGCTAGTTGACATCGTTTACGGCGTGGACTACCAGGGTATCTAATCCTGTTTGCTCCCCACGCTTTCGCACCTCAGTGTCAGTATCAGTCCAGGTGGTCGCCTTCGCCACTGGTGTTCCTTCCTATATCTACGCATTTCACCGCTACACAGGAAATTCCACCACCCTCTACCGTACTCTAGCTTGCCAGTTTTGGATGCAGTTCCCAGGTTGAGCCCGGGGCTTTCACATCCAACTTAACAAACCACCTACGCGCGCTTTACGCCCAGTAATTCCGATTAACGCTTGCACCCTCTGTATTACCGCGGCTGCTGGCACAGAGTTAGCCGGTGCTTATTCTGTCGGTAACGTCAAAACAGCAAGGTATTAACTTACTGCCCTTCCTCCCAACTTAAAGTGCTTTACAATCCGAAGACCTTCTTCACACACGCGGCATGGCTGGATCAGGCTTTCGCCCATTGTCCAATATTCCCCACTGCTGCCTCCCGTAGGAGTCTGGACCGTGTCTCAGTTCCAGTGTGACTGATCATCCTCTCAGACCAGTTACGGATCGTCGCCTTGGTGAGCCATTACCCCACCAACTAGCTAATCCGACCTAGGCTCATCTGATAGCGCAAGGCCCGAAGGTCCCCTGCTTTCTCCCGTAGGACGTATGCGGTATTAGCGTTCCTTTCGAAACGTTGTCCCCCACTACCAGGCAGATTCCTAGGCATTACTCACCCGTCCGCCGCTGAATCAAGGAGCAAGCTCCCGTCATCCGCTCGACTTGCATGTGTTAGGCCTGCCGCCAGCGTTCAATCTGAGCCATGATCAAACTCTTCAGTTCAATACTGCTTGGGTTTTTAAGAAAACCTAAACTTGGCTCAGCAATCTCAAATGACTATGTGATTTCTCGCATGGCCACTTGTGATGCTGATAATCTTTTTGACTATCAGTCCGTACTCACAAGCACCCACACGAATTGCTTGATTCGATTTGTTAAAGAGCATTTGGTTAAGAGCTTTTCGCCTCAACCGAGGTGCGCATTCTACGCTTTCCTCATAGCCTGTCAAGCGTTTATTTTGAAGTTTTTTGCGAGAAACTCGTTTCACTTCAAACACTTGACTCAACACAGTCGCTAGCCTTGCTTCGCTACCGCGTTGGAGTGGTGCGCATTATAGGGAGGCTATCGAGAAGGTCAACCTTTAATTTCAATGAGTTGAAATATTTCTGCCAAACCCGCTTGAGGGCTACCACCCACCCCACCAATTGCGCACTATATTGCTCACCACCTCCCCACCCAAGGATTGCCGCACTTAAATGAACACCCAGCCCCGCAGCCTGGCCGCCACCCTTTTCCCGATCGGCCTACTGCTTATCGCCATGGCATCGATTCAGTCCGGCGCCTCTCTGGCCAAAAGCATGTTCCCGATCATCGGCGCACAAGGCACCACCGCCCTGCGCCTGATTTTCGCCAGCATCATCATGCTGCTTATATTGCGCCCGTGGCGGGTACGCATGACCGCCAACACGTTGCGCAACGTGGTCATCTACGGCATGGCGCTGGGTGGCATGAACTTCCTCTTTTATATGGCCTTGCAGACAGTACCGATCGGTATCGCCGTCGCCCTGGAATTCACTGGCCCGTTGGCCGTGGCGATCTTCTCCTCGCGGCGACCGATCGATTTCCTGTGGATTGCCCTGGCCATCGCCGGCCTGCTGCTGTTACTGCCGGCAGGCCACAGCGGCCAGGCACTCGACCCAGTGGGCGCCGCCTATGCGCTGGGGGCGGGTGTGTGCTGGGCGCTGTACATCCTGTTCGGACAACGTGCAGGGGCCGAGCACGGCATCCAGAGCGCGGCCCTGGGGGTGGTAGTTGCGGCCCTGTTCGTCGCCCCCATCGGCATCGCCCACGCCGGTAGCGCCCTGCTCACACCTGCAGTGATCCCCATGGCGTTGGCGGTTGCAATACTGTCCACCGCGCTGCCATACAGCCTGGAAATGGTTGCCCTCACGCGAATTCCGGCGCGCACGTTCGGCACCCTGATGAGCATCGAACCGGCATTTGGCGCATTGTCCGGCCTGCTGTTCCTTGGCGAAGTGCTGACGCTTACTCAATGGCTGGCGATTCTGGCAATCATTACCGCCTCGGTCGGCACCACCCTGTCCATGCGCAAGGCGCCCAGCCCGGCGATCGCAGCAGACTGATATGAGAAATATTTTCATTTGAGAAAGGATTAGTGATTGTAGCAGCCCGTCTCGCTGATTAAGCTGTCACAGAATCATCATCTTTACGCTATCTACTGGGCCGAACACGGACGCTGGGGAAGGTTCAGGAAGAACCGAAGCGACAACGACAGGGTCGTGACAAATGATTTGCCCTGCATTTAAGGACAGGAATGAAACGAATTTTTCTCATCCTGGCCATCTTGGCTATTGCTGGATGTGCCGCCACAGCCAAGACCGAGGTCAAAAGGGGCAAGAAGGGCCTGCATATCAATTGCTCCGGCCTTTCTTCCTCATGGGAGAATTGCTACAGCAAGGCCGCAAGCTCCTGCAGCACGCGCGGCTACCGGGTCATTGCACGCTCGGGCGATAGCGATGAGGAAGCCGGTGACTACTTGTTCGGCATAAACCCTGCGGGTTACACCAGCCGTAGCATGATCATCATCTGTAAATAGAGAAAAGGGCAGCTCGCAAACTGCCCTTTTTCATCTGCGTTACAGCGGTGCGGTACGCACCTCCAACCAAGCTAGCGCATCCCCTTGTAGCAAGGGTGCCAGGCGCTCACGCACGCGGGCGTGATAGCTGTTCAGCCACTCCACCTCTTCCTTGGTCAGCAACTCGGGCAACAGACAGCGGGTGTCGATAGGGCACAGGGTCAAGGTCTCGAATTGCAGGAAGTCACCGAAGGCACTCTTTCCTGCTTCGCGGTTGACCACCAGGTTCTCGATGCGTACACCCCACTGCCCCGGGCGGTACGTACCCGGCTCGATCGAGCTGATCATCCCCGCTTGCATCGCCGTCTGCGGTGCAGGTGCCGCCTGGTAGGCGATCACTTGAGGCCCCTCATGCACGTTCATGAAGTAGCCCACCCCGTGGCCGGTACCATGGCCATAATCGACCTGGTCAGCCCAGATCGGCGCCCGGGCAATAGCGTCGAGCAACGGCGACAGCACCCCCCGCGGGAACGTGGCACGCGACAGGGCAATCATGCCCTTGAGCACACGGGTGCAGTCCTGCTTCTGTGCCTGGCTGGGACTACCGACCGGCACCATGCGGGTGATGTCGGTAGTGCCGCCCAGGTATTGACCGCCCGAGTCGATCAGCAGCAAGCCATTACCCTCGATGAGCGCATGCGACTGCTCGGTGGCACGGTAGTGTGGCATCGCGCCATTGCCATTGAAGGCGGCGATGGTAGAAAAGCTCAGCGACACGAAGTTCGGCCGCCGAGCACGCGCGGCGCTCAATTGCTCGTCAACCGTCAGCTCGGTAATGACCTCCCGGCCGAGGTTCGCCTCGAACCAGGCGAAAAACTCGCACAAGGCTGCGCCGTCCTGCTCCATGACCTGGCGAATGTGCACCAGGTCGTCGTCACCCTTGCAAGACTTGCTCAGCGTGGTGGGGTTGGGCCCCTCGACAAGCACCACCTCTGCCACCAAGCTGTCCAGCAGGCCGCAGGTGACCCGGGCCGGATCCACCAGCAGCCGCGCCCCCGCGGGAACGGTGCCTAGCGCCTTGCCTGCTTCACTGTAGTCACGCACCTCGATGCCGTCGACCTCCAGCACCTGACGCAGGTGCGCGTCCACCTTGTCCTGGCCCACGAACAGGATGGCCTGCTGCTGATTGATCAGGGCAAAGGCCAGGAAAACCGGATTGTAGGAGACATCGCTTCCGCGCAGGTTGAACAGCCAGGCAATGTCATCCAGGGTCGCGATGAAGTGCCAGTCGGCCCCCTTGGCCTGGATGCCCTGGCGCAATTGCGCGAGCTTTTCCGCCCGGCTCACCGTGGCGTGTGGCGGCAAGTGCTGGTACACCGGGTTACCTGGCAGCGCCGGGCGCCCATCCCAGACCTGACCCAGCAGGTCCATGTCAGTCACCAGCTGCGCTCCACGCGCCTTCAGCCGCTCACCCAGTTGGCGCGCCGAAGCCAGGGCCATGACCGCACCATCCACTGCCACGCGACCGTTGGGCGCGATGTTTTCGCCCAACCATTCCAGCGCCCCGGGTTTGCCCGGCAACAGTTTCATCAGTTCGATGCCGCTGCCCTCCAGCTCGTGAGCCGCCTGCTCCCAGTACCGGCTATCGACCCACAACCCGGCAAACCCGGGGGTGACCACCAACGTACCGACCGAGCCCTGAAACCCCGAAAGCCACTGACGCCCCTGCCAGTAACCGGGCAGGTATTCGGAAAGATGGGGATCGGCAGAGGGTACCAGCAAGGCATCGATGCCCTCTGCCGCCATGGCTTGGCGCACGTGCACCAGTCGCTGCGGCACGCTTTGCTCAAGGGTCGTCTGGACGTTCATGCGCTCTCCTGCGGCTTCATAACGGTTTATCCAATAGACCGAT
Organism: Pseudomonas sp. BP6; assembly: GCF_017875935.1. NCBI lineage: Bacteria > Pseudomonadati > Pseudomonadota > Gammaproteobacteria > Pseudomonadales > Pseudomonadaceae > Pseudomonas > Pseudomonas sp. BP6. The sequence continues at coordinate 1,418,374 of NZ_JAGINI010000001.1, read as the reverse complement.
AATGGAACAGCCGCCAGAGCGCTGCAATCGCGACGACCAAGATACGGCATGCATTGCCCGCCACGCCCTGTGCCAATAGGACACTTCCTACAACCGGGCAAGGATCATTGATCAAGTTCCGCTGAACGCCCCAGGACGAAGACTTCACATGCAGCACAATCATTGCACACAGCGCTACGCACCTTGGTATGCCTGAGGCCCGCCCACCTGGCAATGCAGGACGCCATCGTCCCCGCGCACCAGGCTGCGCAGGGCCTGGTAGGCGGCGAAGTTGACGCCTCGTGCCTGATGCTTGCCCAACAGGTCAAGAAACGACGCCTCGACGAAGTGCGCGGCTGCCGCAGCCCAGGCCTGGCGTGACTGCCATTGCAGGTATTGCAACACCCGGCTGCCATCGTCGCTGGCCTGGATACTCACACCCTGCAGCCCTTCGCACCGCGCAGCCAGCGCTTCACTACGCACCACCAGGGCCTGGGCCAATGCCTGCTGGCACATACTGGGCACTTCGTATTCGATCATCTGGGTGAACCACAAGGCATGAGGTTTTGCCAACATCGACAGTCTCCTGGCTACGGACGCATGCAGCGCGATGCCGTGCAGGGTAAAACCTCAAGTAAAGTCAAGGTCAAGTGGTTTCTACATACCCTGGCCGGACACCGCAAACCGTCGCCGATAATCACTCGGGGTAAGGCCGGTGACCCGCTGGAACACCTTGCGAAACGCACCCGGGTCCTGGTAGCCGACTCCCCACGCGATCTGTTCGACGTTGCGCCGGGTGAACTCCAGCAAACGGCACGCCCGCCCAACCCTAACCTGCTGGCAATACTCGGTCGGGCGCAGCCCGGTAGCGGCACGAAAGCGCCGCAAGAAAGTGCGTTCCTCCAGCCCCGCGCAGGCAGCCATCGTGGCCAGGTCGGCATCCTGCCCGCCATTGCCCTGCAACCAGTGCTGCACCTTCAACACCGCCTCATCGCCGTGGTCAAGACGCGGGTTGAATACAGCTCCGGGCAGCGGCGCTGCAACCGGATCGACGGCCAGATAGCGGGCGGTTTCCTGTGCCACCGTAGCCCCCACAAAACGCTCCAGCAGACGCAATCCCAGGTCGGTCCAGGCCATCAAACCTGCCGAGGTCACGATGTCGCCGTCATCCAGCAACGGCTGCTGGGCCTCTACCCGCACCTTGGGGAAACGCTGGGCAAGCGCATGCACATAGTTCCAGTGGGTGCAGGCCGGGCGCCCGTCGAGCAAACCGCTGGCGGCAATGAAAAATACACCGATGCATACCGACGCCAGCACCGTACCACGCCCGTGCAGCAGGCACAGCGGCACGCGGTGACGCTCGAGCAACGCGGCCTGCGGAGCTGACTCCAGGCTTGGTGGAATGATCAGTACGCGCAGGCTCGGCGCGGTGATAGATGAACCATCCGACGCTGCCAACAACTGCCCCGTCTCATCTGCCTGCCAGCAAGTGACGCGAATGTGCGGCAGTTCGACGGCCCCCAGTTCAGCCGCAACCCGGTTGGCCACAAGGAACAGGTCGGCCAGCCCATGCACGGCAGCGCGCTGCACGCCGGGGTACAGCAGCAAGCCGATATCCAGGTAGGCTGAGGTGTCAGTTTTTGCCCGCATAGTGTCGTTCGCGCCAATCCTCAGGTGAGTAAACACAGCCTATAACTAACGTCTCTCGACGACTACTGCCACAGGAGGCAGCATGAGCAAGCAGGCACTGATCATCATCGACATCCAGAACGACTACTTCCCGGGCGGCAAATGGACCCTCGATGGTGCCGACCAGGCGGCCGACAACGCTGCCCGCCTGCTGGCAGCAGCACGCCAGCGCGGCGACCTGATAGTGCATGTGCGGCATGAGTTCGACACTGCCGATGCGCCATTCTTTACCCCCGGTTCGCAAGGCGCGGCCATCCACGCCAAGGTCGAGCCATTACCGGGGGAGCCCGTGGTGCTCAAGCACAAGGTCAATGCCTTCCTCGGCACCGATCTCGAGCACACGCTGGACCGGCATGGCGTCGAGGCGCTGACCATCGTCGGCAGCATGAGCCACATGTGCATTGACGCCGCCACCCGGGCTGCGGCCGATCTGGGCTATCAAGTGACCGTGGCGCACGATGCCTGCGCAACCCTGCCACTGGCGTTCGACGGCAAGCAGGTGCCGGCGGCTCATGTGCATGACTCGGCGATGGCGGCGTTGGCGTTTGCCTATGCCAATGTGGTGAAGACCGATGATCTGCTGAAAAACTGATCGGCTTGAGACCTTTGGGGCCGCACAGCAGCCCCAAAGCCTGCAGACTCAAATCACCACATTGCGCACAAACCGCACAGCCGCCACGCCATCGTTGCGGTAGGCATACCGGCAATTGCTGGGGAACACATGGAACCGCCCCGCCTGCAAGCGATGCTCGACATCTTCGATGATCAGCGTCAACTGCCCATCGACCACGTAAATCTGCTCACTCCAGCCTTCGGCATCGGCCTCACTGCAATAGCACTCCCCCGGTGCCAGGGTCCATTCCCAAAGTTCCACCTCGCGCCTTGCCGGGCTGCTACCCAGCAACACCGCTCTGCTCTGGGGGTGTTCACCAGCCCAGGCCAGCTCTTCAATGCGCCCGGGGTCGCGCAGGTCTGGCGCCTGGATCAGGGTACTGAAGGCCACGCCCAAGGCTTCGGCAATCAGGTCCAATGTGGTCAGGCTGACATTCTTCTCGCCCGCCTCGATCGCGACCAGCATGCGCCGGCTGACCCCTGAACGCTCGGCGAGCGCCGCCTGACTCAAGCCGGCAGCGTTGCGCAGACTGCGCACATTGAGGCTGACATGTTGCAGCACCGATGCCCGGTGCGAAGAATCCTTGTGCACTATATTGCTCACTGATCAGGATTGCGCAGTATACTGCCCACTTTTGCGGCGATTGTGCGCCGCCCTTTCCGAGTGTGCAAGACCATGAACCAGCCCAGCAGCAAGCCTACCCCTGCCGTCACCTTCCGCCTGAGCAAGGCCGAACTGGTGTTGGTATTCATCACCATGTTGTGGGGCGGCACTTTCCTGTTGGTGCACAACGTGATGACCGTCAGCGGCCCGATGTTCTTCGTCGGTCTACGCTTCGCGGCAGCCGCGCTGTTCGTTGGCGTGGTCTCGGCGCGAGCGCTGCCCGGCCTTACCTTCACCGAACTGAAGGCAGGCATGCTGATCGGCGTGTCGATCATGCTCGGCTATGGCCTGCAGACCATGGGCCTGCAAACCATTAGCAGCAGCCAGTCAGCGTTCATCACTGCGCTGTACGTGCCGTTCGTGCCGCTGCTGCAGTGGTTGGTGCTGGGGCGGCGGCCTGGCCTGATGCCCAGCATGGGTATCTGCCTGGCTTTCATCGGCCTGATGCTGCTGGCTGGCCCGGAAGGGGGCAGCCTGCGTTTCAGCGAGGGCGAGCTGGTCACCTTGGTCAGTGCCGTGGCCATCGCCGGTGAAATTATTCTGATCAGCCGCTACGCCGGCCAGGTCGATGTGCGCCGGGTTACCGTGGTGCAACTTGCCACCGCATCGTTGCTGGCGTTTCTGATGATCGTGCCGACCCAGGAGCGCATCCCCGACTTTTCCTGGCTGTTGCTGGCCAGCGCAGTCGGCCTGGGCGCAATGAGTGCGGTGATCCAAGTGGCGATGAACTGGGCACAGAAGTCGGTTTCGCCTACTCGCGCCACGCTCATCTATGCCGGTGAACCGGTGTGGGCCGGCATCGTTGGGCGCCTGGCTGGCGAGCGCCTGCCGGGTGTGGCGCTGCTCGGCGGCCTGCTGATCGTGGTCGCGGTGGTGGTCAGTGAACTCAAGGTGCGGCGCCCTCGCGAAACGGTCGAAGCACGCGATGTGCAGCATCAAGGCGAACGCCAGGCCGGGCTGTAAAGCGGTCAACAGCGGCCATTCATTGTAAAAAGCTGTTATAAAAAAACCGCTTGTCACAGCCTGTTTGTAGGATCCTGCGACAGCTTGCGTGTTGGTGATAAACACCTCGGCACGTATGATTCTTTGCAAACTTCTCCAGAATAGGCCGCTATGTCCTTGATAGTGCTATTGCTTCTGCCGTTCGTGGGCAGTTGCCTGGCAGCTGTGCTGCCGCACAACGCACGTAACGCCGAGTCCATTCTTGCCGGGCTCGTAGCCCTGGTCGGTACCGTCCAGGTAGCACTTCTGTACCCTCAGATTGCCCATGGTGGCGTCATTCGCGAAGAGTTCCTGTGGCTTCCCAGCCTGGGAATGAACCTGGTGTTGCGCATGGACGGCTTTGCCTGGCTGTTCTCGTTGCTGGTACTGGGCATTGGCGCTCTGGTGTCGCTGTATGCCCGCTATTACATGTCACCGCAAGATCCGGTACCACGCTTCTTCGCGTTCTTCCTGGCCTTCATGGGGGCCATGCTCGGCCTGGTCATCTCCGGCAACCTGATCCAACTGGTGTTCTTCTGGGAACTGACCAGCCTGTTCTCCTTCCTGCTGATCGGCTACTGGCACCACCGCGCCGACGCCCGTCGTGGCGCCTACATGGCGCTGATGGTAACCGGTGCAGGCGGCTTGTGCCTGCTGGTAGGGGCCCTGCTGCTCGGCCATGTGGTCGGCAGCTATGACCTGGACAAGGTCCTGGCTGCCGGGCATATCATCCGCCAGCATGCGCTTTACCCGGTGCTGCTGCCCCTGATCCTCGTTGGCGCACTGACCAAGAGCGCACAGTTCCCCTTCCAGTTCTGGCTGCCCCACGCCATGGCAGCGCCCACACCGGTGTCGGCCTACTTGCACTCTGCAACCATGGTCAAGGCCGGGGTGTTCCTGCTGGCACGCCTGTGGCCGGTACTTTCCGGTAGCGAGGAGTGGTTCTGGATCGTCGGCGGTGCCGGCGCCCTCACCCTGCTGCTCGGCGCTTTCGCCGCCATGTTCCAAAATGACCTCAAGGGCTTGCTGGCCTATTCGACCATCAGCCACCTGGGCCTGATTACCCTGCTACTGGGCCTTAACAGCCCGCTGGCTGCCGTCGCCGCGGTATTCCACATCCTCAACCATGCCACCTTCAAGGCCTCGCTGTTCATGGCCGCCGGCATCATCGACCACGAGAGCGGCACCCGTGACATTCGCCGCCTCAGCGGCCTGATCCGCCTGGTGCCCTACACCGCGACCCTGGCCATGGTCGCCAGCGCCTCAATGGCCGGCGTGCCGCTGATGAACGGCTTCCTGTCGAAAGAAATGTTCTTCGCCGAAACGGTGTTCATCAGTTCCACTGCCTGGGTCGAGGCCACGCTGCCGGTAATCGCCACTCTGGCCGGCACCTTCAGCGTGGCGTATGCCCTGCGTTTTACCGTCGATGTGTTCTTCGGGCCGACGGCCCAGGACCTGCCCCATACCCCACACGAGCCGCCACGCTGGATGCGTGCTCCGGTGGAGCTGCTGGTGCTCACGTGCCTGGTAGTGGGCATCTTCCCCACCCAGTCGGTCGGCCCCCTGCTGGCCGCTGCGGCCCTGCCGGTGGTTGGCGGTACCCTGCCGGAATACAGCCTGGCCATCTGGCATGGCTGGAACGCGCCGATGATCATGAGCCTGGTAGCCATGAGCGGCGGCATCGTCCTGTACCTGTTGCTGCGCAAGCAACTGCGCCTGGGCCGCTTCCCCTACCCGCCGGTGATCGAGCGCTTCAATGGCAAGCGACTGTTCGAGCACGGCCAGGTTCACCTGATGCTGCTGGCGCGTCGCATCGAGCGCGTGCTCACCACCCGGCGACTGCAGTCGCAGCTGTTCATGCTGGTATTCGCCGCGTTCCTCGCGGGCCTCACGCCGATGCTGTATAGCGGCCTGAGCTGGGGTGATCGCCCGAAGATTCCGGGTTCGGGCGTGTTCGTCGCCCTGTGGCTGATCGCCATTGCCTGCGCCATCGGCGCCGCTTACCAGGCCAAGTACCACCGCCTGGCGGCACTGATCATGGTCAGCGTCTGCGGCCTGATGACCTGCATCACCTTCGTCTGGTTCTCTGCGCCCGACCTGGCACTGACCCAGTTGGTGGTGGAAGTGGTCACCACCGTGCTGATTCTGCTTGGCCTGCGCTGGCTGCCACGGCGTATCGAAGGCGTATCGCCGCTGCCTGGCAGCCTGGAGCGCGCGCGCATGCGCCGCCTGCGCGACTTGCTGCTGGCCGTGCTGGTGGGTGGCGGCATGGCCGTGCTGTCGTACGCCATGCTGACCCGACCGACGCCCAATGACATTTCCTCGTTCTACTTGAGCCGGGCATTGCCTCAGGGCGGCGGCACCAATGTGGTCAATGTCATGCTGGTCGACTTCCGCGGCTTCGATACCCTGGGTGAAATCACCGTATTGGTGGCTGTGGCCCTGACGGTGTTCGCCCTGCTACGGCGCTTCCGTCCTCCGAAAGAGAGCATGCAACTGCCAGCGCAACAACGTCAGTTGGCGCCGGACGTAGTCACCGACCTGATCAACCCGCGGCATGCCACCGATACCGCACTGGGCTTCATGATGGTGCCTGCAGCGCTGGTGCGCCTGCTGCTGCCGATCGCCTTGCTGGTGTCCATGTATCTGTTCATGCGTGGGCACAACCAGCCCGGTGGCGGTTTTGTCGCTGGCCTGGTGATGTCGGTGGCATTCATCCTCCAGTACATGGTGGCCGGCACCCAGTGGGTCGAGGCGCAGATGAGCCTGCGGCCGCTGCGCTGGATGGGAACCGGGCTGCTGTGCGCGACCCTGACCGGGGTCGGCGCCATGCTGCTGGGTTACCCGTTCCTTACCACTCATACCGCCCACTTGCACCTGCCGTTGCTGGGTGATGTGCACGTGGCCAGCGCGCTGTTCTTCGATATCGGCGTATACACCGTTGTGGTCGGCTCGACCCTGCTGATCCTCACGGCCCTGGCGCACCAGTCGGTGCGCGCCTATCGCCCGGGCAACCCGGCAAAAACCAGCCAAGCAGGAGCCGCCTGATGGAAGAAGTGATTGCAGTCGCCATCGGCGTACTGGCTGCCTCCGGGGTGTGGCTGATCCTGCGCCCGCGCACCTATCAGGTGATCATGGGCCTGTGTCTGCTTTCGTACGGGGTCAACCTGTTCATCTTCAGCATGGGCAGCCTGTTCATCGGCAAGGAACCGATCATCAAGGATGGCGTTACCCAGGACCTGTTGCATTACACCGACCCGCTGCCACAGGCACTGGTGCTCACCGCCATCGTCATCAGTTTCGCCATGACCGCGCTGTTCCTCGTGGTGCTGCTGGCTTCGCGCGGCCTGACCGGTACCGACCACGTGGATGGCCGGGAGCGTGACGAATGAGTGGTATGAGCCAACTGATTGTCGCCCCCATCCTGCTGCCGCTGATTACAGCGGCGATAATGTTGCTGCTGGGTGAAAAGCACAGGCATATCAAGGCCAGGCTTAACCTGCTGTCAACATTCACCGGCCTGGCAATCGCGGTCTCTCTGCTGCTGTGGGTGCGCACCCAGGGCCAGGCAGCCTCGATCGGCGTGTACCTGCCGGGCAACTGGCCAGCGCCGTTTGGCATCGTGCTTGTGGTGGACCACCTGTCCGCGCTCTTGCTGAGCCTGACCGGGGTCATCGGCTTCAGCGCCCTGCTGTTTGCCCGGGCCCGCTGGGACGGTGCAGGGGCCAGCTTCCATGCGCTGTTCCAGATCCAGCTGATGGGCCTGTACGGCGCCTTCCTCACCGCCGACCTGTTCAACCTGTTCGTCTTCTTCGAAGTGCTGCTGGCCGCCTCCTATGGCTTGCTGCTGCATGGTTCGGGGCGGGCGCGGGTGCGCGCCGGCCTGCACTACATCGCCATCAACCTGTTTGCCTCGTCGCTGTTCCTGATCGGCGCAGCGATGCTGTATGGCGTGACCGGCACCCTGAACATGGCCGACCTGGCGCTGAAGGTTCCACTGGTACCGGAGGCCGACCGTGGCCTGCTGCATGCCGGCGCGGCAATCCTGGCCGTGGCCTTCCTGGTCAAGGCCGGCATCTGGCCGCTGAACTTCTGGCTGGTGCCAGCTTACGCGTCAGCCAGCGCGCCGGTGGCTGCACTGTTCGCCATCATGACCAAAGTCGGCCTGTACGCCGTGCTGCGCCTGTGGACGCTGCTGTTCTCCGGGCAGGCCGGGGCCTCGGCGCATTTCGGCGGTGAATGGCTGGTTTACGGCGGCCTGGTCACCCTGGCGGTGGCAGCGGTATCGATCCTGGCGGCACAGCGCCTGGAGCGGATGGCGGCACTCAGTATCCTGGTCTCGGCCGGCACCCTGCTTGGCGCGGTGGGTTTTGCCCAGGCGGCACTGACCGGCGCGGCGCTGTTCTACCTGGTCAACTCGACCCTTGCGCTGTGCGCACTGTTCCTGCTCGCCGAACTGGTCGAGCGCTCGCGCTCGGCCAATGAAGCGCCGCTGGACGAAGAAGAGGACGCCATGCCGCCGCCACTGGAATCGCTGCACCCGCCCAAGGGCATCAACCTCGACGATGAACAGCAGGTGGTAATCGGCCAGATCATCCCGTGGACCATGGCCTTCCTCGGGCTCAGCTTCATCGCCTGCGCACTGCTGATCATCGGCATGCCGCCGCTGTCGGGCTTTGTCGGCAAGCTCAACCTGATCAGCGCGCTGTTCAATCCACTGGGCCTGGGCGTGCCGGCCGAGCAGCCGCTGAGTGCCGCCGGCTGGGGCCTGGTGGCGTTGCTGATCCTGTCCGGCATGGCCTCGCTGATCGCCTTCGGCCGCGTCGGTATCCAGCGATTCTGGAAGCCCGAAGAGCGCCCGTCACCGGTGCTGCGGCGCTATGAATGCCTACCCATCGTCATCCTGCTCGGCCTGTGCCTCATCCTCAGCCTCAAGGCCGAGCCGTTGCTGCGCTACACCCAGGACACTGCCGCCAGCCTGCAGGCCCCCGATGCCTATATCGAAGCCGTGATGGCCGCCCGGCCGATTCCTGGCCCCACCTCGCGCGACGTACAGGTGCAGCCATGAACCGACTGTTCCCCGCCCCGCTGCTATCGGTCTCGCTGTTCGGCCTGTGGCTGCTGCTGAACCTCTCGGTCAGCCCCGGCAACCTGCTGCTGGGCGCCGCACTTGGCATACTGGCGCCACTGTTGATGGCACCCCTGCGCCCGCAGCATGCCCACGTACGGCGTCCCCTGGTCATCGCCAGGCTGATCGGCCGGGTCGGCATCGATGTGGTCATCTCCAACCTGCTGGTGGCCCGCGGTGTGCTGCGGGCCGGCAAGCAGCCGCCACGCTCGGCGTTCGTTCACGTACCACTGGCATTGCGTGACCCCCACGGCCTGGCAGCGCTGTCGATGATCACCACAGTGGTACCTGGCACAGTCTGGTCCGAACTGGCACTGGACCGCAGTGTGTTGTTGGTGCATGTGTTTGAGCTGGACGATGAAGCGGCCTTCATACAGCACTTCAAGGACACTTACGAACGCCCGCTGATGGAGATTTTCCAATGACAGGCCTGCTCGCCAACGCCGTCCTCGCCAGCCTGTTCATCTTCGCCCTGGCCATGGGCCTGACGCTGATCCGGCTGTTCCGTGGCCCGTCCGCCCAAGACCGCGTGCTGGCCCTGGACTACCTGTACATCCTGGCCATGCTCACCATGCTGGTGCTGGGTATCCGTTATGCCAGTGACACCTACTTCGAAGGTGCCCTGCTGATTGCGCTGTTTGGTTTCGTCGGCTCGTTTGCCTTGGCCAAGTTTCTGCTGCGCGGAGAGGTGATCGAATGACTGAAGCCCTGGTACTGCCGTTCTGGCTGGAACTGGTCACGGCCGCGCTACTGCTCACCGGCAGCCTGTTCGCCCTGGTCGGCGCTATAGGCCTGGTACGCCTGAAAGACTACTTCCAGCGCATGCACCCGCCAGCGCTGGCCTCGACCCTTGGTGCATGGTGCGTTGCACTGGCCTCGATCATCTACTTTTCGTGGCTCAAGGGCACCCCTGTGCTGCACGCGTGGCTGATTCCTATCCTGCTGTCGATCACCGTGCCGATAACCACGCTGTTGCTGGCGCGGGCGGCGCTGTTCCGCAAGCGCATGTCGAAAGAGCCGGTGCCTGAAGAAGTCAGCAGCGGCCGAGACCGTGGCAATTGAAGGTTTGCCGTCTCAACCTTGGCTGAGGCGCTGCAACTCGCGCCGGACCATGGCGGCATACGGCGGCGGGCTGAGGCGATAGAGCTCAGCCGCCACCCAGTTCAACCAGGCGCTTTGCAGCTTCTCACGCCCGGCCAGCAAACGTTCTGCCTCAGCCACGGCATCTGCCTGGTGCTGCCGATGAAACTCGGCCCGCGAGGCCGGTGCGTCGTCAGTTTCGGTCATTCACTGGCCTTGAAGGTGGTCAGTTCACCCTTGCGCCATTTGGCGACCTTGCCAGTCACTGCTTTAAGCAACTTGCCCAGGCCTTCCTGCACTTGCTGCTGCGCGGCGAATACCAGCATCACGCCATGGCCTTCACGAAACACGATGCCCTCGCCTTCCGGCACAGAAACGAAGGCGTAGTCGCCCACGCCATACACATTCAACTTGATTTCGCGAAAACGCATTTCCAGCTTGCCACCTTCGCGGCTAGGCAATACGGCAGCACGGAAGTGGTCGCCGACTTTCAATTCAAGGCGCTGCTTGTCATCGACCACCAGGGCACTCTCGGTGTCGATTTCGGCCATGTACAAGCCTTCGGGACTCTGTTCGGTGACATAGATGAAGCGGCCCTGAAACAGTTGGGCCAATTTACCGCGCAAGTCGCCCAGGGCGAACAACGCATGCGTATCAAGTGTGCTGACTGCCAATGAAGTAATCCTCAACCGGTTACAACCCGCCCTCACCCAAGCTCGGGGAGGCACGGCCATTTCTTATCGATAGGCAAAAAGAGTAATAAAGCGATATGCGAAATGTCTGTGCTCGCTGACGATGCAGCGTGCAGGAATCTTTACTCTGGTTTGCCAGATTCGCCCTCAACCGAAGGCGTTTGGCTCATTCCCGGCTTGGGAAGCGTGATGCCTGAAATCACTCGCCAGAAAACGCAACCAATGGCGTGAGCCTGCAAGAGGACAAGCCCTGGCATCCATGTGCGCATTACTGTAGGACAAATATGCCCGAAAACACCGAAACCCGTCGAGAGGCAATAAACATTTTCAGGCAGCCAGTCCTTTCTTCAGTTGCTGCTGCCAGGCAGCCTGGCACTCAAGCGCTTCTTCGCGCGTGGCGAAGGCGGTGCCGCGGCGCTCGCCATTGACCAGCACTACCCAGCAAATACGCTTGCCCAGCGCCTGCAAGGTGGCCGGCACACCCGACCCTATCATCACAGCCACATCGACTCGGCTATTCATCATTCCCTCCGGAATTTAATTAGCACCCTAACGATAAAGCCATGATACGCCTGACAGTGGCGCGGAAACAGCACATCCTGGTACAGCAGTGTTTCTTATGGCGCAACAAAAACGGTATCGACGAGAAACGCAAAAAGCCCCTGGGATTTGCTCCGAGGGGCTTGGCACCGCGCGCGGATTTATACCTGGCGCTGGTGGCGATCGAGCTGCTCGTGGCGCTCCTGGGCTTCGATGCAGTACTTGGTGGTCGGGCTGATCAGCAAGCGCTTCAGCCCGATGGGCTCACCACTGTCATCGCACCAGCCGAAGCTTTCATCGGCAATACGGTCCAGGGCCATTTCCAGCTGTGGCAGCAGGCGCTGGTCGCGGTCGATGGCATTTACCAGCCAGCTACGTTCTTCTTCGACCGACGCCACGTCGGCAGGGTCAGACGGGGTGTCCAGGCCTTCGATGGTGGTGCGGCTGAGCTCGATGCGTTCATGGGTTTCGACTTTCATCGCCTGCAGCAGCTCAGTAAAGAAGGCAAGCTGGTCGGCGTTCATGTAGTCATCGGCCGACATGGCCAGCAACTGTTCCTTGGTCATCGATTTCTCTATGAAAAAATGTGCATTTGGGCGATTCATGTGCCGCCGATGCCTATGCATCGGCAGCGAAATTCTTCAAGCGCCAACCGGCACTCTTTTACAGGGGGCGGCAGTCTAAGGCGCCACGCGGCGTGGAGCAACTGCAAATGGGTGCGAATTTGCTTCCACTGCTGACAATCCGCCGGTCGGCACCCCAGCTCAGCTGCAGGGTCAGTAGTAAACTGTGATTCCGGTAGGCCCCATTCGCCTACTGTTGCCGTTGCCGTTGCCGTTGCCGTTGATCTTGATCTTGATCTTGATCTTCGCGACTTCAGGAGGCCGAACGCAGGTCTTGCGGAGGCAGGTGACGGGCATGGATGCCCGTCAAGCGCTGAGGCCCCAGGATGGGGCCTTCGGCGCGGTCCTGCCGGGAGCAAGGCCGGAGTGAGGGGACCCCGGAGCGCAGCGCAGGGGCCGGATGATGGGAGCGCAGCGTTTTTTGGTTACTTTTTGTCGCGTTTGACAAAAAGTGACTCGCCGTAAGGGCGAAAAGGTGAGTCAGCGTCGCCATCGCAAATGGACTGTTCGCTGAGCCAAAACAGACGAGTTCGCTTCTTGCTTCTTGCTTCTTGCTTCTTGCTTCTTGCTTCTTGGATGTGGGCATTCACATCGAGTAGGTATTCATTCACGCAGGTGGCGCATAGTCACCTTTCCGCCCTTACGGCGGGTCCCTTTTTGTCGTGGCAAAAAGGAACCAAAAACCGTCGGCTCCCATCATCCGGCCCCTACGCTGCGCTCCGGGGTCCCCTCGCTACGGTCTTGCTCCCGGGAGTACGCGCCGAAGGCCCCATCCATGGGGCCTCAGCGCTTGACGGGCATCCATGCCCGTCACCTCCCTCCGCAAGCCCTACGCTCGGCCTCCTGAAGTCGCAATCTGCGTCGCCTGAACTATCGCGCACTTAGAAGCAAAAGCCACGGCAACGGCAACGGCAACGGCAACGGCAACGGCAACGGCAACGGCAACGGCAACGAACCGAGTCTGATCAACGGTCCTTGAACTGTGCCTCGCGCTTGGCGATGAATGCGGCCATGCCTTCTTTCTGGTCTTCGGTGGAGAAAGCCGCATGGAAGACCCGACGCTCAAAGCGTACCCCCTCGCTGAGGGTGACTTCAAACGCTCGGTTGACGCTCTCCTTGACCATCATGCTCACCGGAATCGACTTGCTGGCAATGGTCGCCGCCACCTTCAACGCCTCTTCCACCAGCTCTGCCTGCGGCACGATCCGCGCCACCAGGCCTGCACGCTCGGCCTCTTCAGCCCCCATAAGACGGCCGGTCAGGCAAAGCTCCATGGCCTTGGCCTTGCCCACCGCACGCGTCAGGCGCTGGGTACCGCCCATGCCCGGCAGCACGCCCAAGTTGATTTCCGGTTGACCAAACTTGGCGTTGTCCGCAGCGAGGATAAAGTCGCACATCATCGCCAGCTCACAGCCGCCGCCCAAGGCAAATCCAGACACTGCAGCAATGATCGGCTTACGGCGATTGGCAATGCGGTCGGCGTCGCTGAACAGGTCGTCGACGTAGATCTGCGGGTATTGCAGCTCGGCCATTTCCTTGATGTCGGCGCCAGCGGCAAAGGCTTTGGCCGAGCCTGTCAGCACCACGCAGCCGATGTTCGGGTCGCGCTCGAGCTGGTCCAGGGCCTGGTTGATCTCGCCAACAATCTGCGCGTTCAACGCATTGAGCGCCTGCGGGCGGTTGAGGGTGATCAGGCCAACCTTGCCGTGGATGTCCAACAGGATGGTTTCGAATGCCATGCAGTCTGCTCCTTCAAAGATTGCGCGCAATGACCATGCGCTGAATGTCGCTGGTGCCTTCGTAAATCTGGCAAACCCGAACGTCGCGGTAGATCCGCTCCAGCGGGAAGTCACTCAGATAGCCATAACCGCCCAAGGTCTGCAAGGCATCCGAACAGACCTTTTCGGCCATTTCCGAGGCAAACAGCTTGGCCATCGATGCTTCCACCAGCGCCGGGCGCCCCGCATCACGAAGGGCGGCGGCGTGCAATACCATCTGCCGGGCAACAGAAATTTTCGTCGCCATGTCGGCCAGGCGAAACGCCACGGCCTGGTGCTCGATCAGCGATTTGCCAAAGCTCTGGCGCTCGTTGGCGTAGTCACGCGCCACTTCGAACGCCGCGCGGGCCATACCCACCGCTTGGGAAGCGATGCCGATACGGCCGCCCTCAAGGTTGGCCAGGGCGATCTTGTAGCCTTCACCCTCCGCGCCCAACCGGTTGGCCACTGGCACGCGCACATTGTCGAAAACGATCTGGCAGGTGTCGGAGGCGTGCTGGCCGAGTTTGTCCTCGACCCGTGCTACCTGGTAGCCCGGCGCATCGGTCGGCACGATGAAGGCGCTGATGCCACGCTTGCCAGCCTCCGGGTCGGTGACTGCAAACACGATCACTACCCCGGCGTTCTGCCCCGAGGTAATGAACTGCTTGCTGCCATTGAGCACGTAGTGGTCGCCCTCCAGGCGTGCGCGGGCCTTCAGGCTGCTGGCATCGGAGCCAGCCTGTGGTTCGGTCAGGGCGAAAGCACCGAGCATCGCACCTGTCGCCAGCGGGGTGAGGAACTGCTTTTTCTGCTGCTCGTTGCCGAAGCGCAGAATCGGCACGCACCCCACCGAGTTGTGCACGCTCATGATGGTCGAGCAGGCGCCATCGCCCGCAGCGATTTCCTCCAAGGCCATGGCATAGGCCACATAACCGGTGTCGCTACCGCCCCACTGCTCCGGCACCAGCATGCCGAACAGGCCCAGTTCGGCCATTTCGTCGATGGCCTCTTTCGGGAAGCGATGGTCCTTGTCCCATTGCTCGGCAAACGGCTTCAGGCGCTCCTGGGCGAAGGCACGTACCGCGTCGGCGATCTGTTGTTGCTCGTCAGTTACCAGCATGGTTCACCTCAGTACAGGCATTCAACAGCCATGGCCGTGGCCTCGCCACCGCCGATACAAATGGCCGCCACACCCCGGCGCAGATTGTTCTGGCGCAAGGCTGACAACAGGGTGACCAGAATACGTGCGCCAGAAGCGCCGATCGGGTGACCGAGGGCGCAGGCGCCGCCGTGGATATTGACCTTGTCGTGTGGCAGATCGAGGTGTTTCATGGCCGCCAGGGTGACCACGGCGAAGGCCTCGTTGATCTCGAACAGGTCGACTTCGGCCAGGTTCCAGCCGGTGCGCTTCATCAGTTTGTCGATCGCGCCAATCGGGGCGGTCGGGAACAGCGCCGGGGTGTCGGCAAAGGCGGCGTGACCGTGGATGACGGCCAATGGTTTGAGGCCACGTTTGTCGGCTTCGGAGCGACGCATCAGTACCAGTGCCGCAGCGCCGTCAGAAATCGAACTGGCGTTGGCCGCCGTCACGGTGCCGCCCTCACGAAACGCCGGTTTGAGCTGCGCAATCTTGTCCAGGCGCGCCTTGGGTGGCTGCTCGTCATCCTTGATGACACGCTTTTCCTTGCCCTCGGTGACTTCCACCGGCACGATCTCGGCGGCAAAACGGCCGCTGCTGATGGCGTCCTGCGCTCGGGTCAGCGAGGCGATGGCGAACTGGTCCTGGGCTTCGCGGCTGAAGGCATTGGCCTGGGCACAGTCCTCGGCGAAGGTGCCCATCAGGCGGCCTTTGTCGTAGGCGTCTTCGAGGCCGTCCATGAACATGTGGTCGATGATCTTGCCGTGGCCCATGCGGTAGCCGCCACGGGCTTTGTCCAGCAGGTACGGCGCGTTGGTCATGCTTTCCATGCCACCCGCCACTACCACGTCTGCGGTGCCGGCCAGCAGCAGGTCATGGGCCAGGATCGCGGCTTGCATACCCGAGCCGCACATTTTGTTCAGGGTGGTGCAGGTGGTGTGCTTGTCCAGCCCGGCGCCCAGCGCAGCCTGGCGTGCCGGCGCCTGGCCCTGGCCGGCCGGCAGCACGCAGCCGAACAGGACCTGCTCGACACTGGCGGCATCGATGCCGGCACGTTCCACGGCACCACGAATGGCCGCGCTGCCCAGTTGCGGCGCAGTCAGGCTCTTGAGGTCGCCCTGCAACCCGCCCATGGGCGTGCGCACGGCGCTGACGATAACGATGGGATCATTGGCGAGGGTCATGTTCGCTCTCCTTACTTGGCAGCCATGCGCAGCGCACCGTCGAGGCGGATGACCTCACCGTTGAGCATGCTGTTCTCGATGATGTGGCGGGCCAGCGCGGCGTATTCCTGCGGGCGGCCCAAGCGGGGAGGGAACGGCACGCCGGCAGCCAGCGAAGCACGTACCTCTTCGCTCATGCCGGCCATCATAGGGGTTTCAAAGATGCCCGGGGCGATGGTCATCACACGGATGCCGAAGCGCGCCAGTTCGCGCGCGGCCGGCAAGGTCAGGCTGGCAATGGCCCCCTTGGAGGCAGCGTAGGCGGCCTGGCCAATCTGGCCGTCATAGGCGGCAATGGAGGCCGTGTTGATGATGACCCCACGCTCGCCGCTCTCATCGGCAGCCCCTTCGGCCATGGCCGCCGCAGCCAGACGCAACAGGTTGAAGCTGCCGATCAGGTTGACGTTGATGACCTTGGCGAAGCTGGCCAGGCCATGCGGGCCCTGCTTGCCCAGTACCTTCTCGGCACCGACGATGCCGGCACAATTGACCAACCCATGCAAGCTGCCAAAGGCGCTGACAGCTGCATCGACAGCCGACTGGGCCGCCTGCTCGTCACTGATATCCGCCACGGCGAAACGGGCGTTGTCGCCCAGCTCGCGGGCTTTGGCTTCGACAGCCGGGGCATTGAGGTCGACCAGCATGACCTTGGCGCCAGCCTCGACCAGCATCTGTGCAGTCGCGGCACCCAGCCCGGAAGCGGCGCCGCTGACGATGAAATGTTTATTGGCGATGTGCATGAGTACTTTCCTTTCAGACGCTGACAGGGGTGGCCTGGTGCGCTTGTTGTTTGGCGACTTCCTGGTTGCGCAGGATGAAGCGTTGCAGCTTGCCGCTCGGGGTCTTGGGCAGTTCGCTGACGAATTCGATTTCCCTGGGGTAAGCATGTGCGTAGAGGCGCTGGCGTACGTGCTGGCGCAAGGTTTCTTCCAGCTCGACGCTGCCGGCATAGCCGCTGGCCAATACCACGAACGCCTTGATCAGCTCGGTGCGCTCCGGGTCTGGCTTGCCGATCACCGCTGCCTCGATCACCGCCGGGTGCTCGATCAACGCGCTTTCCACATCGAACGGACCCACCCGGTAACCGGAGGTGGTGATCACGTCGTCGCTGCGGCCAACGAAGCTGATGCTGCCATCCAGGTTCAGCTCGACAGTGTCGCCGCTGAGGTAGTACTTGCCGACGAAAGCTTTGGTCGGCAGACCGTGGTAACCACCGAACCAGCACAGCGGCGACTGCTCGCGGTCAACGGCGAGGATGCCTGGCTGGCCGGCTGGCAGTTCGTTGCCTTGCTCGTCCAGCACCACGATGCGGTGGCCGGGGATGGCATAGCCGGCTGAGCCCAGGTGCACCGGGTGCTGCAGGCCATGGTGGTTGCACAGCACCATGCCCAGTTCGGTCTGGCCGTAGTGATCGTGAATGGTCACGCCCAGCTCGTCGGCGAACCAGCGGATCACCTCGGGGTTAAGCGGTTCGCCGGCACTGCTGACCACCCGCAGGCGGCCCTTGATCGGTGCCGAGAAATCTTTGCCCGCCGCAATCAGCAAGCGATACGCGGTGGGCGAGCCGGCCAGGTTGGTGATACCCAGCTTGTCGATCACCCGGGCGCAGCTCTCGACACTGAACGGGCCATCGTAGAACGTGGTGGCGTGCCCCAGCGACAACGGACCGGTAACGGCGTAATACAAGCCGTAAGCCCAACCCGGGTCGGCCAGGTTCCAGAAGTTGTCCTCGGGCAGCAGCTCGATGGCATCACGCATGTAGCCCTGAAACGCGACAATCGCACGCAGTGGCACTTCCAGGGGTTTTGCCGGGCCAGTGGTTCCAGAGGTGAACATCAGCAGGAACGGATCGTTGCCTGAGCGCATCACCGGCTCGCATACATCCGCTGCGCGCTCCAGGCATTGCTGGAAGTCCAGCTCACCACTGCGGGCCTTGACAGTGATGATGGTCGGACAGGCGTGCACCTCGTCCAGCTTGGCGCGGTTGTGGCTATCGGTGACCACCACTCGGGCATGGGATTGCTCAAGCCGGTGCTCGATGGCCTTGGGGCCGAACGCGGTGAACAAGGGCTGGTAAACCGCCCCGAGGCGCCAGGTAGCGAGGATGGTCACCAGCAATTCGGGGGTGCGCGGCATCAAGCCGGCAACCCGGTCTCCGGCGCCTACCCCCTGCGCCCTTAGCACATTGGCGAACCGGGCAGCCTGCGCCTGAAGCTGATCGAAGCTATAACGCGCGCTGTTGCCATCGCGGTCCTCATGAATCAGCGCCAGCTTGCCGTCACCGGCATGCCGGTCACAGCATTCGACACAGGCATTAAGGGCTTCAAGGTTGCCGTGCAATGCCGCCACAACGGCCTGGTCATGGGCAAACGTACGAGCGGCCTCGGCGTAATCGCGCATCATCGGACTCCTGGTTTCTTGTTTTTGGAGTTGAAGCATCGGTCCGACGATGTTCGCGCCGCTCATGCGCGGCGGCAATGGCCAAAGCTGTCAATCTGGATGACTGGTTTGGCCGCCGCCCATCACCCCTCTGCGCGCTCGGCTGCACGCAGATAGGACTGGGTGAGCCCTGCGACCAGGCGCTCGACATCAAGGACCTGCTGTTCCTGCAGCCGCCGTAGTCGCTGCTCGAAGGCCGCCGGCGCCAAGACAGGACGTTGAGCCTGCAGCTCAAGCGTGCGTCGAGTGTAATCCGCACTGAGGGCATCGAACATTTGGTCATGCTGCTGGCGCAGGTATCGGCGCCAGAACGCGCGCTGGCTCAGGCTATCGGTCAGGCCCTCTATGGTCTGCGCGCGCGTAACCCGCAGGAATGCATCCTCTACCTGGGCCTGTGTCAGCGCGACAGCATCGGGATAGCGCATGGCATGCGGCTGGTTGGGCAACCGCAAACGGCTACGAAGTTGCACCCTGTAAGCCAACCCCAATGCCAACTGGTCAACATGTTCACTGGCAGCCAGACGCTGCCGGCCATCCCGGTAGGCTATCCCTTCCAGTTGATCCAGCCGGAACAGTTGCCTGCCCAGCTCAAGCAACTCGCCCCTGCGTTCAGGGTTGACTGCGGCGGCTTCGGCCTGCGCCTGCCTTACCAATACCTGCAATGCACTGAAATGGCTGGCAACGGCGTCCGAACATGACAGCGGCAGGCCGGCCCGCTCAAAGATCCGCCGGCACAGCACCGGGTCGCCGTCCAGCGCACCCAGCAGTGTCCATACGCCGTCAACCAGCGCATCCCGCCCTTCACCCGCTTCGCTGCAGTCCGCTGTCATTTCCAGGCGAGCCAACAACCTGAACAACCCGCTGCTACCCGCTTGCTCCAGCAACCGCAGCCACATGTCCTCCCGCTCGGCCCGAACCGTCGCATCCGTATGGCCTACCCAACGCGTACGGGCCCTGACCAGGTCAACTGACCCCAACTGCTCAGGCGAGTGCCGGTGTTCTTCGATCACATCGAGTGCATACAACCTTCGTTGCTGCATGACCGACAAGGGGTTGTCCTCTATCAGGATGGCGCGTCGAAATGCATAAGGCATCAGCTGAATCTCGGTGGGCACTTCGCGGAGTTGGTTGTTGCGCAGGTCAGCACGCTCGAGTAGACCACAGAGTTCCAGGCGACGCGGCCAACTACCCAGGCGACAATGACGCAGGTTCAGACTTGTCAGCCGAGAAAGTTGGTGGAAACTCATGTCCAGCGCTTCCAGCCGGTTATGACTGAGATCAAGATGCGCAAGGTTGGACAAACCATGCACAACGCCGATCGCCTGGGCATCGAGGCGTATCTCGTTATGCGCCAACCGAAGCGATTGAATATTCGGTAAATAGGCAATGCCTGTTGGTAGACGCATCAACGCGTTGTTGTTGAGGTTCAGGTGCGTCAAGGCAGTGAACGGGCGAAGGAAGTCGGCCGGAATGTCAGTGATCAGGGTGTCGGTCACGCTCAGCAGGGTAATGCGATGGAAATCGATGTGCGGCGGTAGTGCCGGCAGTGTGCGCAGACTCAAACCACTCATCGACAAGCGCTGCCCTTGTGTTTGCCCTCCGCCGACCGAAACAGGCTCGCCCTGCAGTCGCCAGGCTCGCAGGATGCTGTCGGCCGCCAACCTGCGGGCGGCTTGCCGACCTTGCTGCAACTCGGCACCGACCCAGCGATTCAGGTATAGCACCAGTTGGTCATGTGCTTCCTGCAGTTCGACCAGGCGCTCGAAGACTGGCTGCGAACCTTGCTGCACACGCGCCAGCTCTAAATCGAGCGCTGCCTCGTCCAGGCCAGGATAAAGCGACCGTAGCTGGTCACGAATGATCACCCGCTCATCCCTGGGTGCAGCGCCAGGGCGGCCACTTAGCGGGTATCCCACGCGCCCATCATCCATGCGACGCCCTGGATTGAGCCAGGGCTGCTCCTCTGGCCAGCCGAGCATGCGCGCGATATCCCAATGGGAAGCGGGTAATCGCGCCAGAAGCTTCTCGCGCAGTTGGCTCGCCGCCGCGCTGCCCACCAGTTGCATCGCTGCCCGCTGCTCCGACGTAAGTGCGGTAAATAGCGCCTCGAAGATACATCCAGGCTCGTCAGCGATAAGCTCGTGTGGCACACCTGACCCGTTGTAGATCAGAAACCTGCCTTCATGCCGGACCACTATTCTTTTTGCTTCGGTTTGCCCGCCGCTACCGAGGCGCCTGATAGACCGCCCCTCCAACCCGCCGTCACGCAAGTCGAGGTCAAGTTGCTCGAGTTCGAAGCTATCCAGCAACGCAAGGGCCAACTCGCCGGTGACATCACTGTACGCTGTGCTCAGATACAATCCCGCCAGCCCCCGGCTCAGGCGAGCCAGACGCAAGAGCGAACGGGCGTTGTTCGCGCACGGCAATGGCAGCCGCCGCTCGACCCGCGCCATTTGGTGCTCAAGCTCATGCGCTTGGCCGGTTACTTCATTTATGTAGGCCGAAGGCAAACCCGGGAAGTCCCGCTTGACCAACATGCTCAGCGGGTCTGCTGCAAGTGACTGCTCTGTCAGGTGGGCAAACAATGGCGGCCGCAACCCGGCCTCATGCACCTGCATCTGCTCCAGTCCGGCGCCCACGCCAGGCCTTGCTTCACACCAGGCCAGCAGTTCACTGTCCGCTGGCATCAACGCCTTCAGCCGAACACGCTCGAAAAACGTTTGAATGCGCGCATGCGCCTGGAAAGCACGCAAGGTTTGACCAAGGCTCACCGGAGCCGGGCGATTCTCCACGAGAACGCCGCGTAACAGGTCTTCATCGATACCTGCCACCCGCATTATCTGCTCGGCCTGATGCGCGTCGACAGGGGGATGCTGTGGCCATAATGCATCCAGCATGCGAGCAGGCGCCTGCCAGCTTAGTGGTTGCTCACGCATCAACTGCCAGCCACGCTCACCGTTGTGCAGCACGACCGGCCCGTAGCCGCCCTCACTCGCAGCATGGCGCAGGCGATAGGGGCCATCGGCGACAGGCTGATGCACTTCGAAGTAGCGTCCATCGATACGGACCCCGCGGTGGCCTGTCTCGCCATTGCGTCCCTCTCCGAGCAGATCGATAGGGTCCGGCAATGATCGATAATTCCTGGCGTTGAACTGCCACAGGCGACCCTGCCCGTTCCCAAGGCTTACCGGCTCCAGGCTCGCGACAAACGCACTGCGCACAAAACTGACACCCGCCACCGTCGCCGCGGTGGCCGCCAAGGTTTCGGCGACCCCCAGCAGATGCTGCAGCGCTTCGTGTTGGTGCCCCTTCGACCAGTCCCTTGCCCCTTCGAACACTTCAGCGCAAGTCTGGGTAACCACCTGACCCAGCAGCACGCCCCCCACAGCCGGGATGAAAAGGCCGGCGAGGTTTACCAGGTCCAGACCTGCCGCCTTCCACTCAGCGTGCCTGGCGCTTACCGCCCGGCTATCAGCGTCAGCGGTCGGTACCAGCAGCAACCGGGCATCTTCCTTGACCTGTTGCACTTGCCGAGTAGCCAGTTGCGTGAAGATCCCCCCTCCAGGTGTTTCACCCTCAAGCTCCAGGTCCGGCACCTTGTCTTTCAAGCGCTTGCCAAGGGTACTGACAAAACCTGCACGGTGCTCAAGGCTGATGAGCTGCGTGAAGTACTGCCAGTAACCCGGATCTTGCAACAACATCGCCACGGTATTGTTCATGGAGGGGGCATTGTCGAAGAACCGCAATGCCTGCCGGGGATCACCAGGCAGGTAAAGTACGATGCCCCGTTCATTTCCCGCCTTGTCATGCAGGTGGATCAGCAAGCCATCGACCACAGGTTGCCCTATTGCCCTCAGCAGCATGGGTTTGCATTCGAGCCCTTGTTGTCGCTTCTCCTGACCGTGGTCCACCACCTCACGCAAGGCAAGCTGCACATCGACGCTTATGTTTCCCTGCAAAGCCGCTAGTTCGGTCGCCAGCTTCAACCCCGAACGTTTGTCTTCAGCCAGCATCGCCTGGGTCGCTGGCTGGAAGACCCGTTGCAACGCGTCCTGATAGCGCTGACCAACGTCCAGATCACGACAGGCGGTAATCAATGCCTCCAGCGATGCATTCAATGGTTTATCGCTGCCTGGCAAAACCAACCCCGTGCCCTCGTAGTAGCGGGTGTTCGCAGCAAAGTTGCGCATCAGCCGCAGTAACCCATTTACACGCGTCTGGCTGTATGCGTATGTCTGTTGCAAGGTACCTGGCAATGTGCCGAAGCGCGGCGCGACCCGCAGCCATTCGAGCTGGGCAAATACCTGCCCGTCCGGCAACGGTGCATCCAGCAAAGCCGCCAGGTGTTTCTCGGCAAACTGCTGGAGCGGCAGTAGCTCGAGCGTCAGGCCACTCAAGCGTGCTTGGTTGGCATGGTGCGCGTTCAGCGTGGTGCGCAGTGTGTTGATCTGGCCCCTTGACGCGCGTTTGAGCCACTCAGGTAATCGGGCACCTATGAATGGGTCATGGGCAGTAGCGTTGATGTTCATGGTGGGTTCCACAGCTATTGGCGAAGCCAACCATGTTGTTCAAATGCCGGACCAGGATGCAGGGGGAACGGGTTCGATCGGCGCCTGCTCGGTAAGCCTTCTGGGCCCGCGCGGTAATGCACTACAGCGGGAAGTGTTCGCCCTTCAGTGCCCAGCCCCTCGCGCCTGGATCAATGCCCGATAATGCCCTGGGTTGCAGCCGAACCACTTGCGAAATGCCTTATAGAACGAGCTGCTGTCGGCAAACCCCAAGCGCTCGGCAAGCTCGCCCATGGCCACGTCTTCCTGGCTTAGCCAGGCGATCGCCAGCTCCCGTCGTACGCTGTCCTTCAAGCCCTGGTAGTTCTGCCCCTCTTCTGCCAGGCGCCGCCGCAGGGTCGATGGCGACAGGCACAGCTGCCGGGCCAGGCTGTCAGCATCAGGCCATTGCTCAGGGGCCAGGCGCAACAGGTCGGTGCGGATACGCCGCCCGAGGCTGGCCGGGTCACGGTACTTGACCAGGATATTGCCCGGCGCTTCGGCCAGAAAACGCTGCAACTCCTCCTCGCTGCGGCGCAGGGGCAAGTCGAGGCATTGCGAAGCAATGATCATGCGTGTGCGTGGACGCTCAAAATGCAGGTTCTCCGAAAACATGACCCGGTAGTCGTCGCAAAAGGGGGGTTCGGCACAACGCAGATCGATGCTCAGAATCGGGATGCGCCGCCCGGCCAGCCAGCAAGCCACACCATGCACGATCATCCAGAACGTGAAATAGGTGAACGCGCGGCGCGGTTCGTCACGCGGTTCATTGATGACAATTTCGGCCAGGCCTTCCTGGCGCACCAGGCTGGGCTGCATGTCTTGAAGCATCAGCGACAGAAATGCCAGCGAGGTTTCCAGGCCTGCGCCCAGGGTCGGTTGGCCCATGCTGGCACGGCACATGAACGCCAGGCTGCCGCTGCACAGACCGCGCGGGTCCATCGCGAAAAATTCGTCGTTGCAGCGCCGGGCCAGCAAGCGCCACAGGCGGGCATAGGATTCGGCACTGACCCTTGCCTCTGGCAGGTGCAGTTGTTCAACGGCGATGCCCGCCCTGGCCAGCAAGCCACTGTCAGGCTCACCGGCAGGGCAGGTCTGCAACAGCGCTTCGCGCACCAGTTGCATGGAAATGGTGTCTTTGTCGCTCATCGACGGTCCTGTCGGCTGATTGCCGGCCATATTAGGGTGCCCCGCAGCAAACAGCCATCACAGCCCCGCGGCCAGACTCAGGAATGCCTGAATCAGGCGCAGTTCGCGACGACGCTCCAGGCAGCCGATCACGTGTTGGTTGACAAGGCCCTCGCCGGCTAAGGGCCGTGCCACCACCCGGGGATCATTGGCCACTTCAGTGGAAGAAACAACGCCAATCCCCAGTTGCGAGGCCACTGCCTCGGTTACTGCCTCCCGGCTGTCCAACTCCAGCAGTACGCGCGGTTGCACCCCCGCCTTGATACAGGCTTTGTCGAAGGTGCGCCGCGTGGTGGAGCTGGGTTCGCGCAGCACCATGATCTGTTGGTGCAGCGCGGCCAACGGCAAGTCCTCCCGCTCGCTAGCCCAGGCATGCCCCACGGGTAACAACGCACACAGGCGCGACTCACAGAGCGTTTGCAGATGCAGCCCCTTGCGCGGCTCGATTTCGGTCAGCACCGCCACGTCGGCATGCTCGCCAAGCAGCGCAGCCAAGGTCTCCTGAGCATTGCCCAGGCGCAAGTTGACGGTGACGCCTGGGTACCGTTCACGCAGCAGCGCCAGCATAGGCATGACCCGGTGCGGGCCGTCGGCGGCTACCTCCAGGCGCCCGGTCAGCAACTGGCGGTTGGCCTCGAGCATGGCCTGCGCTTCTTCGGCCAGGCCGAACATGGCGCGGGTGATGGCCGCCAGGCGCGTGCCCTCTTCGGTCAGTTCCACGCGCCGTGCGGTACGCCGCAGCAAGGTGATCTGGTAGTGCTCTTCCAGGGCCTTGACGTGCCCGGTCACCGCCGGCTGGCTGATGAACAGGCGCTCGGCAGCACGGGTAAAGCTGCCCTCACGGGCCACGGCGTCGAAGGCGCGTAGCTGGAACAGGTTCATATTTATCGGCCTGACTTATAGCTGGGATAACAACAAACAATTTGATTGATGGCAGCGCGAATTGCAACCTAGGCCCCGTAGTTTCAGCCCACCGCTTGCGAGGAATAACGGAATGAGCAACGCCCCGATTCTGCTGACCCCAGGTCCCCTGACCACATCAATCCGCACCCGCCAAGCCATGCTGGTGGACTGGGGCTCCTGGGACCGTGACTTCAACCAATTGACTGCCAGCGTCTGCGAACAACTGCTGGCCATCATCGACGGCGCCAGCAGCCACCACTGCGTTCCCCTGCAAGGCAGCGGCACCTTCGCCGTGGAAGCGGCCATCGGCACCTTGGTGCCACGCGATGGCAAGGTTCTGGTACTGATCAACGGCGCGTACGGCCAGCGCCTGGCGAAGATCTGCAAAGTGCTGGGCCGCACCTACAGCACCTTCGAAACGGCCGAAGACCAGCCGACCACGGCCGCCGACGTCGACCGGCTGCTGGCCGAAGACCCGGCCATCACCCATGTGGCGCTGATCCACTGCGAAACCAGCACCGGCATCCTCAACCCGCTGCCCGAAATCGCCCAGGTGATCAAACGCCAAGGCAAGCGCCTGATCATCGATGCCATGAGCTCGTTCGGAGCATTGCCGATCGATGCCCGCGAAATCCCCTTCGAAGCGCTGATCGCAGCCTCCGGCAAGTGCCTGGAAGGCGTACCCGGCATGGGCTTCGTCTTCGCCGAAAAAAACGCCCTGGCGGCCGCCGAAGGCAACGCCCACTCGCTGGCCATGGACCTGCACGACCAGCACGCCTACATGGCCAAGACCGGGCAATGGCGCTTCACCCCGCCTACCCACGTTGTCGCGGCCCTGCACGAAGCACTGCAGCAATACAACGAGGAAGGTGGCCTTCCGGCCCGCCACCAGCGCTACGCAGACAACTGCAAGACGCTGCTCGACGGCATGGCAGCCATCGGCCTGCGCAGTTTTCTGCCCGCCGAAATCCAGGCGCCGATCATCGTCACCTTCCACGCCCCCACCGATGCCCGCTACCAGTTCAAGGACTTCTACGAGCGGGTCAAGGCCAAGGGATTCATTCTCTACCCGGGCAAGCTGACCCAGGTCGAAACCTTCCGCGTCGGCTGTATCGGTGTGGTCGGGGCGGACGGCATGCAGGCCGCCGTGAATGCCGTGGCCGAGGTGCTGCGGGAAATGGAAGTGCTGGACATCTGACGCTTTGCCCACCCCTACTCAGGAACTTGCGCACATGAACTACAACAACCCCACCCAACTGCAAGCGGCCATCCTCGACTGGGCTGGCACCGTGGTCGACTTCGGCTCATTCGCCCCCACCCAGATCTTTGTCGAGGCCTTTGCCGAGTTCGACGTGCAGGTGTCCATCGAGGAAGCCCGAGGCCCGATGGGCATGGGCAAATGGGACCATATCCGCACCCTGTGCGACGTACCGGAGATTGCCGAGCGCTACCGCAAGGTGTTCGGCCGCACCCCGACCGATGATGACGTCACCGCCATCTACAACCGCTTCATGCCGCTGCAGATCGAGAAGATCGCCGTGCACTCGGCGCTGATCCCCGGTGCGCTGGACACCCTCACCGGTCTACGCCAGGACGGCCTGAAGATCGGCTCGTGCTCGGGCTACCCGAAAGTGGTGATGGACAAGGTGGTGGAACTGGCGGCGCAGAACGGCTACATAGCCGACCATGTAGTGGCCACCGATGAAACCCCGAACGGCCGCCCATGGCCGGCCCAGGCGTTGGCCAACGTGATTGCGCTGGGGATTGACGATGTAGCGGCCTGCGTGAAGGTGGACGACACCGTGCCAGGCATTCTTGAAGGCCGCCGTGCCGGCATGTGGACCGTGGCGCTGGTCTGCTCGGGCAATGCCCTGGGCCTGACCTGGGAAGGCTTCCGAGCGCTGAGTGCCGAAAAACTGGAAAGCGAGCGCCAGCGCATCCATGCACTGTTTGCCGGCTCCCGCCCACACTACCTGATCGACACCATCAACGATCTGCCCGAAGTGATTGCCGACATCAACCGACGCCTGGCCAAGGGCGAGATGCCGCAAGCCTTCTGACACCTGCGGTTTCTCTGTATGTGTGTCCGCCACCAATCTGTGTAGGAGCGGGTTTACCCGCGAATGCGGTGGCGGCAGCAACGGTGAACGGCGGGTGGAAATTGGCCAGCAGGCCCGGCCCTTTCGCGGGTGAACCCGCTCCTACACGCGGCCTGTGCCCAACCACCGACCTGTGTCCACCCCCGATCCGGCGTAGGAGCGGGTTTACCCGCGAATACGGTAGCGGCGGCAACGGTGAACGCCTGGTGGAAATTGGCCAGCAGGCCCGGCCCTTTCGCGGGTAAACCCGCTCCTACACGCGGCCTGTGCCCAACCACCGACCTGTGTCCCCCCCCGATCCGGCGTAGGAGCGGGTTTACCCGCGAATACGGTAGCAGCGGCAACGGTGAACGCCTGGTGGAAATTGGCCAGCAGGCCCGGCCTATTCGCGGGTAAACCCGCTCCTACACGCGGCCTGTGCCCAACCACCGACCTGTGTCCACCCCCGATCCGGCGTAGGAGCGGGTTTACCCGCGAATACGGTAGCAGCGGCAACGGTGAACGCCTGGTGGAAATTGGCCAGCAGGCCCGGCCTATTCGCGGGTAAACCCGCTCCTACACGCGGCCTGTGCCCAACCACCGACCTGTGTCCACCCCCGATCCGGCGTAGGAGCGGGTTTACCCGCGAATACGGTAGCAGCGGCAACGGTGAACGCCTGGTGGGAATTGGCCAGCAGGCCCGGCCCTTTCGCGGGTGAGCCCGCTCCTACACGCGGCCTGTGCCCAACCACCGACCTGTGTCCACCCCCGATCCGGCGTAGGAGCGGGTTTACCCGCGAATACGGTAGCAGCGGCAACGGTGAACGGCGGGTGGTAATTGGCCAGCAGGCCCGGCCTATTCGCGGGTAAACCCGCTCCTACACGCGGCCTGTGCCCAACCACCGACCTGTGTCCACCCCCGATCCGGCGTAGGAGCGGGTTTACCCGCGAATACGGTAGCAGCGGCAACGGTGAACGGCGGGTGGTAATTGGCCAGCAGGGCCGGCCCTTTCGCGGGTGAGCCCGCTCCTACACGCGACTGTGCCCAACCACCGACCTGTGTCCACCCCCGATCCGGCGTAGGAGCGGGTTTACCCGCGAATACGGTAGCAGCGGCAACGGTGAACGCCTGGTGGAAATTGGCCAGCAGGCCCGGCCTATTCGCGGGTAAACCCGCTCCTACACGCGGCCTGTGCCCAACCACCGACCTGTGTCCACCCCCGATCCGGCGTAGGAGCGGGTTTACCCGCGAATACGGTAGCAGCGGCAACGGTGAACGCCTGGTGGAAATTGGCCAGCAGGCCCGGCCCTTTCGCGGGTGAACCCGCTCCTACACGCGGCCTGTGCCCAACCACCGACCTGTGTCCACCCCCGATCCGGCGTAGGAGCGGGTTTACCCGCGAATACGGTAGCAGCGGCAACGGTGAACGGCGGGTGGTAATTGGCCAGCAGGCCCGGCCTATTCGCGGGTAAACCCGCTCCTACACGCGGCCTGTGCCCAACCACCGACCTGTGTCCACCCCCGATCCGGCGTAGGAGCGGGTTTACCCGCGAATACGGTAGCAGCGGCAACGGTGAACGGCGGGTGGTAATTGGCCAGCAGGCCCGGCCTATTCGCGGGTAAACCCGCTCCTACACGCGGCCTGTGCCCAACCACCGACCTGTGTCCACCCCCGATCCGGCGTAGGAGCGGGTTTACCCGCGAATACGGTAGCAGCGGCAACGGTGAACGGCGGGTGGTAATTGGCCAGCAGGCCCGGCCTATTCGCGGGTAAACCCGCTCCTACGACCGACAAACCTGAGCTAGAACGCTATTACGGCAATTGCATCTGCGGCTTGGTCGCGGCAAAGATCGCCCAACTGGAGACGAACAGCGCCGCGATCAACGGGCCGATCACGAAGCCGTTGAGGCCGAACACCGCCAGCCCGCCAAGGGTCGACACCAGGATCAGGTAGTCCGGCATGCGGGTATCCTTGCCCACCAGGATGGGCCGCAACACATTATCCACCAGGCCGATCACCAGCACCCCGAACGCGGTAAGCACCACCCCTGGCAGTATCGCCCCGGTCAGCAGGAAATACGCCGCCACCGGCGCCCAGATGATGCCCGCGCCCACCGCCGGCAGCAGCGACAGAAATGCCATCAGCACCGCCCACACCAGCGCACTCGGGATGTCCAGCACCCAGAAAATAAAGCCACCCAACGCACCTTGGGTAATGGCCACCAGCACGTTGCCCTTCACCGTCGCCCTCACCACACGATTGAACTTCAACTGCAAACGACGCTTCTGGTGTTCGGGCAGCGGTACGGCCATGCGCACCCGGCGCGCGACGTCCGGGCCATCACGCAGGAAAAAGAACAGCAGGTACATCATGATGCCGAAACTGATCAGGAACTCGAACGTGCCCTGGCCAAAGCTGAACGCCTGGCTGGCCAATACCTGGCTACCCTGGGTTGCCCACTTGGTGATCTTGTCACGCAACCCGTCGAGGTTACCCATGCCCATGTTGTCCAGGCCACGCTGGGCGAATGCCGGGAGCATGTCCTTGCCGCGCTCGACGTAACCTGCGATGTCCAGTTGCCCGCTTTCGATGCGCTGGTAAAGCGTGGCGCCCTCTTGTACCAGCAGCGCGCTGGTGATGATCACCGGCAGGATCGCCACAAGCAGGCACACCAGCGTGGAGGTGATTGCGGCAAGGTTACGCCGACGCCCGCAGCGGATCAGCAAGTTACGCTGCAGCGGGGCGAACAGGATGCCGAGGATCACCGCCCAGAAGATTGCGCCGTAGTACGGCAGAAGAATCCAGAAGAAGGCAATGGTCACCAACGCCAAGAGTACTGCCAGGGCCTTGTTCTGTAGCGCGGTTTCGTTCATCGCAGTTCCTCACATGGCTTATGAGTGATTAGTGCACCGCACTTGGACAAAAGTGCCGCGCTCACTTGACGCAAATCAATACGCACCCTGTCCATCCCCCCTAGCATCGCCGCCTTTTTGCCCCGGTGCGCACATGAGCCCTACTGCCAAGCCCGAACTGCTGGCCCCCGCCGGCACTCTCAAGACCATGCGCTACGCGTTTGCCTACGGCGCCGATGCGGTCTACGCCGGCCAGCCACGTTACAGCTTGCGGGTGCGCAACAACGCGTTCGATCACGCCAACCTGGCGCTGGGGATCGAGGAGGCGCATGCCCTGGGCAAGCGCTTCTACGTGGTGGTCAACATCGCCCCGCACAATGCCAAGCTCAAGACCTTCCTCAAGGACCTGGCACCCGTGATCGAGATGGCGCCGGACGCGCTGATCATGTCCGACCCCGGCCTGATCATGCTGGTGCGCCAGCACTTCCCGCAGATGCCGGTGCACCTGTCAGTGCAGGCCAACACCGTCAACTGGGCGAGCGTGCAGTTTTGGCAGCAACTTGGGCTGAGCCGGGTGATCCTGTCGCGGGAGCTGTCGCTGGACGAAATCGAAGAAATCCGCCAGCAGGTGCCGGGCATGGAGCTGGAAGTGTTCGTGCACGGCGCCCTGTGCATGGCCTATTCCGGCCGTTGCCTGCTGTCGGGCTACCTCAACAAGCGTGACGCCAACCAGGGCACCTGCACCAATGCCTGCCGCTGGAAATACGACGCCACGCCGGCCACCGAGAACGCCACCGGTGACATCGTGCGCCATGTGCAGCCCACCCTGGGCCTGGGTGCACCCACCGACCAGGTGTTCCTGCTGCAGGAAAGCAACCGCCCCGGCACTGAAATGCCAGCGTTCGAGGATGAACACGGCACCTACATCATGAACGCCAAGGACCTGCGCGCCATCCAGCACGTCGAGCGCCTGGCCTTGATGGGTGTGCATTCGCTGAAGATCGAGGGCCGCACCAAATCACACTTCTACTGTGCCCGCGCGGTGCAGTCGTATCGCCAGGCGATCGACGACGCGGTGGCCGGGCGGCCATTCGACCACGCCCTGATGGGCAACCTCGAATCCCTGGCGCAACGCGGTTACACCGAAGGTTTCCTGCGTCGCCACGTGCACGACGAGTACCAGAACTACCAGCGCGGCAACTCGGTGTCCGAGCGCCAGCAATTCGTTGGAGAGCTGACCGGCGTGCGCGTCGACGGCCTGGCCGAGGTCAAGGTGAAGAACCGCTTCGCCGTGGGCGACCATCTGGAGCTGATGACCCCGCGCGGTAACTACCACTTCGACCTGCACCGCCTGTGCAACCGTCAGCAGCACGCCATCGAGGTCGCACCGGGCGATGGCCATGTGGTGTATCTGCCGATCCCGGAACAGGTTGCCCTCGACTACGGCCTGCTGATGCGCGACCTCCGCATCGACGAAGCAACAAGCTGACAACACTGTAATGTGCACCTCAGCTACCTGACAGCCGGCGGCAGCGAACATCGTGGCTCTTTTGCATGAGGCCACGCCATGTTGCGCAACCCCTCCCGCCGTACGTTTGTCAAAGGCCTGGGCGCCGCCAGCACGCTGGCGGGCCTGGGGCTGTGGCGCCCGCTGGCCCAGGCCGCCGAAGGCCGAGACCTGGCCGGCCAGCATTTCGAGCTGTTCATTGGCCAGACCCCGGTCAACATCACAGGCCGGCCGCGTACCGCACTGACCGTCAACAACAGCCTGCCCGGCCCGCTACTGCGCTGGCGCGAAGGTGACACTGTGACGTTGCGCGTGCGCAACCGACTGGCGCAGGACACCTCGATCCACTGGCACGGCATCATCCTGCCAGCCAACATGGACGGCGTGCCTGGCCTGAGCTTCGCTGGCATCGAGCCCGGCGGCGACTACCTGTACCAGTTCACCCTGCGCCAGAGCGGCACCTACTGGTACCACAGCCATTCGGGGCTGCAGGAGCAAGCCGGGGTATACGGGGCAATCGTGATCGAGCCACGCGAGCCCGAAACGCACCGCTACCAGCGCGATCATGTGCTGCTGTTCAGCGACTGGTCAGACCAGGCGCCGGAGCAACTGATGGCGACGCTGAAAAAGCAGTCCGACGCGTACAACTTCCACAAGCGCACGGTTGGCGATTTCATCGAGGACGTGGCCGAAAACGGCTGGAGCCCCACCGTCGCCGAACGCACGGCCTGGGCGCGCATGCGCATGAGCCCAACCGACCTCGCGGATATCAGCGCCGCCACCTACACCTACCTGCTCAACGGCCAACCACCGCAAGGCAACTTCACCTGCCTGTTTCAGCCAGGCGAAACCGTGCGCCTGCGGCTGATCAACGCCTCAGCCATGACCTATTTCGACTTCCGCATCCCTGGGCTGAAGCTGACGGTGATCGCCGCCGACGGTTTGCCGGTGACCCCCGTGAGCGTGGATGAACTGCGCATTGCCGTGGCAGAGACCTACGACGTGTTGGTGACCGTGGGTGACCAACCCGCCTACACCCTGTTCGCCCAGAGCATGGACCGCACCGGCTTCGCCCGCGGCACCCTGGCCCGTGCGGCCGGGCTGCAGGCACCGGTGCCAGCCCCCGACCCGCGCCCGGTGCTGAGCATGGACGACATGGGCCACGGCAGCATGGATGCCATGACGGGCATGGACCACGGCAACATGGCCGGCATGAGCCACGCCGCCATGCCGGCCATGCAGCAACACCCGGTCAGTGAAACCGGCAACCCGCTGGTGGACATGCAGACCATGGCACCGCGCCCCAACCTGGCCGACCCTGGCATAGGCCTGCGTGACAATGGTCGCCGCGTGCTGACCTACGCCGACCTGCGCAGCCCCTACCCCGACCCGGACGGCCGCCCGCCATCGCGTGACATCGAGCTGCACCTGACCGGCCATATGGAGCGCTTCGCCTGGTCGTTCGACGGCATCAAGTTCAGCGACGCCGAACCGCTGCGGCTGACCTACGGGGAGCGCGTGCGCATCACCCTGGTCAACGACACCATGATGACCCACCCCATCCACCTGCACGGCATGTGGAGCGACCTGGAAGACGAGCATGGCCAGTTCCTGGTGCGCAAGCACACCGTCGACATCCCGCCCGGCAGCCGACGCGCCTACCGGGTGACCGCCGACGCGCTGGGCCGCTGGGCCTACCACTGCCACTTGCTCTACCACATGGAGAGCGGCATGCTCCGCGAGGTACGCGTCGATGAATGACACCCGCAACCGCAGCATCGTGGCAGGCGTGACGCTACTGACCTTGCTCGCCAGTGAACGGGCGATGGCCGCGGGTTTCGAACACACGAACCACGGCCAGATGGGCCATCAGGCCATGCCCATGAACCATGAAAGCATGGGCCATGGCCAGCCTTCCCTCAGCCAGCCTCGCACACCCCTGCCTGCCATCACCGACGCCGACCGCCGCGCCGCATTCCCGCCATTGCCAGGGCACCAGGTGCATGACCGGGCGCTGAACTGGGCAGTGATCGTGGACAAGCTCGAATACCAGAATTTCGAGAGCAGCAGCGCCCTGAACTGGAACGCCACCGCCTGGGTCGGCGGCGATATCGACCGCTTGTGGCTGCGCACCGAAGGCGAACGCGAACAGGGCAAGACCCACAAGGCCGAGCTGCAGGCGCTGTGGGGCCATGCCGTGAGCCCGTGGTGGGAACTGGTGGCCGGCGTACGCCAGGACTTCAAGCCTGCCAGTGGCCAAACCTGGGCCGCCCTCGGCATCCAGGGCACACCGTTGTATGGCCTGGAGCTGCAAGCCACCGCCTATGCAGGCGAACGGCAACAGACCGCGCTGCGTCTGGAAGCCGCTTACGCTATGCTGCTGACCAACCGCTGGATACTGGAGCCGACCCTGGAGGCCAACCTCTACGGGCGCAACGACGCCGGGCGCGAGCAAGGCGCGGGGCTGGCCGACAGCGAGGTGGGCCTGCGCTTGCGCTACGAGATCACGCGCGGCTTCGCCCCCTACGTAGGGCTCAGTTTCAACCGCCTGCACGGCTCGCGTGCCAGCCAGGCCCGCGAAGACGGCGAAGACCTGGGCCAGACCCGCCTGGTCGCCGGTATCCGCCTGCGTTTTTAAAGGAGTGCTTCACCATGCTGCGCAAACACCTGCTGACCCTGAGCCTGCTGGCCGTCACCGGCCTGGCCCAGGCCGCCGAGACCATCGACGTCTACCGCGATCCCAACTGCGGCTGCTGCAAGGCCTGGATCAGTCACCTGCGTGACAACGGTTTTATCGTCAATGACCACGTCGAGCCAAACATGAGCGCCGTCAAGCAACGCCTGGGCGTGGCGCCGCGCCTGGCGTCGTGCCACACCGGGGTGATCGACGGCAAGTTTGTCGAAGGCCACGTGCCGGCCGAGCAGGTGCGCCTGCTGGCCAAGCGCAACGACCTCAAGGGCCTGGCGGTACCGGGCATGCCCATGGGCTCGCCCGGCATGGAGATGGGTGACCACAAGGATGCCTACCAGGTCATCGGGGTGACCCAGAATGGCCAGGACACCGTGGTCGCCAACTACTGATGCTCAGCCTGGGGGCGCTGTTTCTCAGCGCCTTTGGTGCCGCCACCCTGCTACCGCTGCAATCAGAGGCCGTGCTGGTCGGTCTGTTACTGCGCCAGCCCGAGGCATGGGCCATCCTGCTGCTGGTAGCCACCCTGGGCAACGTGCTCGGCTCGGTGGTCAACTGGCTGCTGGGCCGGGCCATCGAGCACCTGCGCGACAAACGCTGGTTTCCTTTCAGCGCTGCCCAGCTGGCGCGTGCGCAGCAGCGCTACCAACGCTGGGGGCAATGGTCGCTGCTGCTCAGCTGGATGCCGGTGATCGGCGACCCGCTGACGCTGATCGCCGGGATCATGCGTGAGCCGTTCTGGCGCTTCCTGTTGCTGGTGACCCTGGCCAAGGCTGGCCGCTATGCAGTGCTTGCGATGATTACCCTAGGCTGGTTTCAGGCCTGGTAACACCTTTCAGGTTTCGCGTGGTCCACTGGCTGTTACAGTCGCCCCAATCAACCCGGCCCTACACGGAGTACCCCCATGCTGCGCGCATCCGCCCTTGCCCTGGCCTGCCTTGCCAGCAGTTCGGCCATCGCTGCCGAGTCGCCGACCTACGGCCCCCAGCTCGAAGGCTTCAGCTACCCGCACCCACTCAAGCATTTCGACTTCACCTCCCAAGGCCAGGCCCTGCAGATGGGCTACATGGACGTGCCCGCCCAAGGCCAGGCCAATGGCCACAGCGTGGTGCTGATGCACGGCAAGAACTTCTGCGCCGCCACCTGGGAAACCACCATCGACGCCCTGAGCAAGGCCGGCTACCGGGTCATCGCCCCCGACCAGGTCGGTTTCTGTACGTCGAGCAAGCCGGCGCATTACCAGTACAGCTTTCAGCAACTGGCCAACAACACCCATGCCCTGCTCGAACGGCTGGGTGTGAAGCAAACCATTGTGCTCGGTCACTCCACCGGCGGCATGCTCGCCACCCGCTATGCGCTGATGTACCCACAGCAGGTGGAACGCCTGGCAATGGTCAACCCGATCGGTCTGGAGGACTGGAAAGCATTGGGCGTGCCCTACCGCACCGTGGACCAGTGGTATGCCCGCGAGCTCAAGCTGGATGCCGAAGGCGTACGCGCCTATGAACGCAAAACCTATTACGTCGGGCGCTGGAAGCCTGAATACGAACGCTGGGTGCAGATGCTGGTGGGCCTGAACAAAGGGCCCGGGCATGAAGCGGTGGCGTGGAACTCGGCACTGATCTACGACATGATCTTTACCCAGCCGGTGTACTACGAGTTCAAGCACCTGCAGATGCCAACCCTGCTGCTGATCGGCGACAAGGACACCACGGCCATCGGCAGCGATATCGCGCCGCCGGAGGTGAAGGCCAAGCTGGGCAAATATGCCGAGCTAGGGCCGCAGGTGGCCAAGCTGATACCCAAAGGTGAGCTGATCACCTTCGAAGGCATGGGGCATGCGCCACAAATCGAGGAACCGGTGCGGTTCAATCGCACCCTGGTCGAATGGCTGGGCAAGTGAGCCAATGATTGGCCCCTGTGGGAGCGCGCAGGCTTTGGAATTTTGCGCAAGCCCGCTGCTGCCACAGGGTTCCTCTACACGTTCCAGACCAGCGCTTCTGTCCAGCCCAGCTCGGCAAAGTCGCCCGCCCGCAACTCGGCCTCTTCCTCGCAGAAAAACTCATCCAGCTGTGGTGGCCTGACCGCTGTATCACTGAGCATTGCGTGCACCTGCCCACGGTGATGCACCTGATGTTCGAACAGATGCGCCAGCAAACGCAGCCGCTGCTCGCGCTGCACCCGATCGGGCCGAACGACGCTCACATAGCGGCCCAGGTCGCCATCACTCAGCCCCCGGCAGTAGGCGATCAAACGGTGGTCAGCCTGGGCCTGCTCGGCATGCAGGTCGGTACAGGTGGCAAACGGCTGCTCCGGGTCGAAAAAGCGTTCGCCGTCGGTATCGGGCTGCTCGCCGCGCTGCTCGCACTCCAGCATATGCAGGTAAAACCAATCCACCGTCAGCAAATGGTTGAGGGTGGCCTTGATCGACGGGAAGAAGCTACAACGCGGGGCGACGAACTCGTCCTGGGTCAGTTGCAGGCAGGCCTTGTACAGGCGGTGATTGGCCCAGCCATTGTTATAGGCCTGGGTCAGCAGATGATGCGATAACGGCTGCATGGTCGGCTCCTTTTCAGGCGAAGCGTTGCAGTTGCATCTCCCGCAGCCGGCTCAGGGTACGCTGGTACGGGAACGCCAGATAACCTTGAGTGTAGAGCGCATCGAGCGGCACCTGTGCCTCCAGGTACAACGCCACCCGGCGGTCATAGCATTCGTCGACCAGGGCAATGAAGCGGCGAACCGCATCGTCCTTGGGCGACAGTGCAGGCAGTTCACGGTCGCCCGCCACTACCCTCGCCGCGCCATCTTCGGTGCCACGGGCAATACGCCCCGCCCGCTGTTCCCCGCCCAGCGCCGGAATGCCGGATACCAGAATCGAGGAAAAACGGTCACACAAGGCCATGAACTCCATGGCCGCCAGGGGTTGATCGCACAGATCGGTGAAACGACACCAGATAGCCTGCTCACTGCGCCGCACGACTTGAATGTGCCTTGAGCCAATAACCAAAGGCTGATCAGTGCCGGTATCTTCAGGGCTGAGCTGGCGAAACACCTTGCCCAACTGGCTGGCCTGCTCCGCCTCGGCTACCCAATAGCGCTGCCGCGCTTCACCGGGGTGCAGGCGGTGATCCTGCTCGCCCACTACTGGCAGTACCTGCATGTGACGACCAATGGCAGCGATGGCCGGCAGGAACCGCTCGCGGTTGAAGCCATCGCGGTAGAGCTGCTCGGGTGGCTGGTTGGAGGTGGCGACGATCACCACACCCTGATCGAACAATACCTGGAACAGGCGGCCGAGGATGATCGCATCACCGATGTCGTTGACGAACAGTTCGTCGAAGCACAGCACGCGGATTTGCCGCGCCAGCTCTGCCGCCAGGGCCAGCAGCGGGTCGGCGGTGCCGTTGAGCTGAAACAGGCGCTGATGCACCCAGGCCATGAAGTGGTGGAAGTGCTGGCGCCGGCTCGGTATGCGCAGACACTGGTGGAACTGATCCATCAGCCAGGTCTTGCCGCGCCCGACCGGGCCCCAGAGGTAGAGGCCCTGGGTGGGGCGGCCCTGCTCGAGGGACTGGAAGCAGCCTTGCAAGGCCTCGACGACGCGGGCCTGGGCGGGGTCAGCAACGTAGCCCTGAGTGCTCAGGGCTTGCTGGTAGAGGGTTTGGGGGTCGATGGCCATGGCCGCATTCTACCCGACTGCCACCCTCGGTGCAGGAGCGCGTCAGTCGGTCAGGCCGACCTTGAGTAGCGCGCCATCCTTGTCTTCCGTCAGTACATACAGGTACCCATCCGGCCCCAGCCGCACATCACGGATACGCGCCTTCAGGTCACCGAGCAACCGCTCTTCATGCACCACCTTGTCGCCGTCCAGTTGCAAGCGGATCAATTCCTGAGTGGCCAACGCACCGATGAACAGATTGTGGTCCCAGGCCTTGAACGTCGGGCTGTCGTAGAACGCCATGCCGCTGATACCCGGTGACTTTTCCCAGACATGGTGCGGGTCGACCATGCCGTCCACATGCTCGCCCTTGGCCTCGGGGATGGGCAGCAGCGAGTAGTTGATGCCGTGGGTCGCAATCGGCCAGCCATAGTTCTTGCCAGGCTTTGGAATGTTGATTTCATCCCCCCCGCGCGGGCCGTGTTCATGGGTCCACAGCTGGCCGGTCCAGGGGTTGAGCGCGGCACCTTGCTGATTACGGTGGCCGTATGACCAGATCTCCGGGCGCACGTTGTCCTTGCCGACGTAGGGGTTGTCTTTGGGCACTTCGCCGTCCGGCAGAATACGCACGACCTTGCCTTGCAACTTGTCCAGGTCCTGGGCAGTGGGGCGTTGGTTGTTCTCGCCCAGGGCGATGAACAGGTAGCCGTCGCGGTCGAACACCAGCCGCGAGCCGAAGTGGTTACCCACCGACAGCTTGGGCTGCTGGCGAAAGATCACGGTGAAGTTCTCCAGCCGGGCGCGGTCTTCGGACAGCTGCCCGCGGCCGACCGCAGTTCCGGCCTTGCCGTCACTGCCCTCCTCGGCGTAGGACAGGTAGACGGTGCGGTCCTTGCCGAACTCCGGTGACAGCGCCACATCCAGCAAGCCGCCCTGGCCCTCGGCCCAGACCTTGGGTACACCGCTGATCGACGGGCCGACCTTGCCTTCGGCATTGACCAGCCGCAGGTTGCCGGCGCGCTCGGTCACCAGCATGTCCTTGCCGCCGGGCAGGAAGGCCAGTGCCCAGGGATTGCGCAGGCCATCGGCAAGCGTGCTGACGGTCAAGGTACCTTCTTCGCTGGGAAACCGCTGTTCGGCCGCCGCATGCGCCCACAAGGGCAATAGCGCGGCGGCCGTCAGGCTGGCCAGCCAGGGTGTTCGTAGCATGCCGGATTCCTTTCAAGTGGGCTTAAGGCGCACGTGGGTTGTCGCGCGGTGGCCGGGTGGGTTCCAGGTTCGGGGTTTGCTGCTGGCGGCGCAGGTTGTCGCCATTGCCGATGCCACGATTGTCCAGGGTGGGTGGGCGCTGGTACGGGGCGGTGGATGGGCCACGTACCGGTGGCGCAGGCGGCATGCTGCCTTGACGGCTGTTGGGGTTGGCCCGCTGGATCGGGCTGTTGTAAGGGTTGTTGTTGCCGGCAGCACGTGGCACGGGCTGCTGCGCCGCCGCGTGCGCGGGCAGGCACAAGGCCAGGCCGAGGGCCAGGATGGGCAATGTCGGGGTCATGCTTCACCTCCTGTACGAAAATGCCGCGCCTGGTGGATTTGATAGCCTAAGGCGCGAGGGGTTCGCGGCAAAAGTGTGAATGCGGGTGGAGATGATTCCTGATGTTTCAGTATGGGCCTCGGAGGGCTGCTTTGCAGCCATTCGCGGGCGCGCCCGCTCCCACGGTCACCCACAGATTTCTGGGCCTGTGAGACACGTGTGGGAGCGGGCTTGCCCGCGAATGGCCGCAAAATCTACTGGCCGCTGTCCACCTTGTGCCGCGCCGCATACAGGCACAGCATCTCCATGGCCAAGGTTGCCCCGGCCAAAGCGGTGATATCGGCATGGTCATAGGCTGGCGCCACTTCCACCAAGTCCATGCCTACCAGGTTGATGCCACGCAGCCCCCCCAGAATCTCCAGCGCTTGCACCGTGCTCAGCCCGCCACACACAGGCGTTCCGGTACCGGGTGCGTAGGCCGGATCGAGGCAGTCGATGTCGAAGGTCAGGTACACCGGCCGCTCGCCCACCCGCTGGCGAATCGCCGCAATCACCGCCTCTGTGCCCTGGCGGTGCACCTGCCGAGCATCGAGAATGGCAAAACCCTGGCTGTCGTCATTGGTCGTGCGCAGGCCAATCTGCACCGAGTGGGCCGGGTCAACCAGGCCTTCGCGGGCGGCATGCCAGAACATGGTGCCGTGGTCGATGCGCTTGCCCGCCTCGTCCGGCCAAGTGTCACTGTGCGCATCGAAATGGATCAGCGCCAGCGGGCCATGGCGGCGGGCGTGAGCCTTGAGCAGCGGGTAGCTGATGAAGTGATCGCCACCGAGGGTGAGCATGGCGCAACCCGCCTGCAGAATATGCTCGGCATGGGCCTCGATGCTGTCCGGTACCGACTGCGGCGTGCCGCTGTCGAAGGGGCAGTCACCATAGTCGATCACCGCCAGGTGGTCGAACGGGTCGAACGCCCACGGCCAGTGGCGGGCCCAGGCCTGCTGGACCGAGGCAGTACGGATCGCCCGCGGGCCGAAGCGCGCGCCGGGGCGGTTACTGGTGGCCGTGTCGAACGGCACACCGCTGACCACCACATCCACACCGCGCAAGTCGCGGCTGTAGCGGCGGCGGGAAAAACTGACAACACCGGCGTAGGTGCTTTCTGCGGCGGTCCCATACAGGCTATCGCGGGTAATTGCCTGGTCGTTGCTTGCGGCTTGGTCCACGGTCGGGCTCCTTGATTGTCATGGGCTACTGCCGGCTGCGGAAGGCGGTCCACAGACGGTTGCGTTGGCGCAGGTCGGCCAGGGCCATGCTGCGGTCGGCATACAGGCGCTGACGCACCTCGGCCGACGGGTAGATATCCGGGTCGTTGCGCACCGCTTCGTCCACCAGCGGCGTGGCAGCCTGGTTGGCGTTGGCGAAGAACAGCGTGTTGGTCAGCGCTGCCACCGACTCTGGCTTGAGCATGAAGGCGATGAACGCCCGGGCGGCCTCGGGGTGCGGGGCGTCCTTGGGGATGACCAGGTTGTCCTGCCATACCAGCGTGCCTTCGCGGGGGATGCGGTAGATCACCTCGAACGGCTTGCCGGCACGGCGGGCCTGGTCGGCGGCCATCGCGGCATCACCGTTGTAGGTCAGCGCCAGGCACACGCTGCCATTGGCCAGGTCGTTGATCTGCCGACCGTTGGCGACGTAGCTGATCGACGGCTGCAACTGGCTGAGCAGGTTCTGCGCGGCGGCCAGATCACCCTTGTTCTGGCTGTAAGGGTCCTTGCCCAGGTAGTTCAGGGCTACGCCGATCACCTCCTGGGGCGAGTCGGGTATAGCGATGCCGCAACCCTTCAGGCGGGCGGCGTACTCGGGCTTGAACAACAGGTCGAGGCTGTCCAGCGGTACATCGCCAAGGCGCTGGCGTACCGCCTCCA
This sequence comes from Pseudomonas sp. BP6, assembly GCF_017875935.1. NCBI lineage: Bacteria > Pseudomonadati > Pseudomonadota > Gammaproteobacteria > Pseudomonadales > Pseudomonadaceae > Pseudomonas > Pseudomonas sp. BP6. The sequence goes on along the minus strand of NZ_JAGINI010000001.1, from coordinate 1,376,951 downwards.
CATTTACCCCCAGGCCCAGCGTGCCCCAGGTGTACGGCACAGCATGGCGGTTGCCGGGGTCAACCTCGGCCAGTTTGCCCAGCAGGTCCTTGTCGAGGTTGCCGTAGCCAGGCATGGCCTGAGCATCCAGCGGTTGCAGGGCATTGGCCTTGAGCGCCCGGGCCAGCACGGTGGATGACGGCACCACCACGTCATAGCCGCTACCACCAGTCAGCAGCTTGGTTTCCAGTACCTCGGGGGTGTCAAAGGTGTCGTAACGCACCTTGTAGCCGGTTTCCCGTTCGAAGCGCTGCAGGGTTTGCGGGGCAACGTAATCGGCCCAACTGTAGAGGTTGACGACCTTTTCTTCGGCCTGCAGCGGCAGGGCCAGAACCAGAGACAAAAGGCACAACGATCGACGCATGGCGGACACCTCGGTAAATGGGTGGATGCCGCGAGCATGCCAGCCGGGTTACATTGCACCAATGGCAAGTTTGAAAAGCTGACATTCACCAGGAGCAATGTAATGCTGGGACAAGTGCACGATCCCGACCTGCACCTGCTGCGGCTGTTCGTCACTGTAGTCGAGGCAGGTGGCTTCAGCGCCGCTCAAGGCGTGCTGGGCCTGAGCCAGCCCACCATCAGCCAGCGCATGGCGCAACTGGAGGCACGCTTGGGTTACCGCCTGTGCAGCCGCGGCAAAGGTGGTTTTCGCCTGACGGAAAAAGGTGAACTGCTATTGGACGCGGCGCGTGGGCTACTGCTGAACATCGAGCAGTTTCGCCAGCAGGCCAACGGCGTTGCCGGGCGGCTGCTGGGAACTGTGCGCATAGGCATGGCGGAAAATCAGGACAAGGCGGTGAGCCTGAAACTGGCGGCGGCCATTGCGGCATTTCGCAGGCGAGAGGAATCGGTGCAACTGGAGCTAGTCAGTGCACCGCCGGCGGAGCTGGAACGGCTGTTGCTGGAGCAGCGGCTGGACTATGCCATCAGCTACTTTTCCGGCAACCAGGCGGCATTTGATTACCAGCCCTTGTTCGCGGAGCGGCAGCGGCTGTATTGCGGCAGGGGGCATGTGCTGTACGGCGAAACGGATGTTGGGCTTGAGCGGTTGCTGGACATGGACCAGGTGCGCCATCCGTACCGTTTTCTCAAAGGGGGCGAACCGTTCCAGAGCAGACGCAGCACGGCAGTGGCGGAGCAGATCGAAAGCGTGCTGACGTTCATGCTGTCTGGGCGGCATATTGGCTACTTGCCATGCCATTGTGCACAGGCCTGGGAGGCCGAAGGACTGTTATGGGCGCTGGACCCTGCGCTTGATTTTGAGGTGCCGTTTACCCTGGCCCGGCACCGGGCACAGGGGGTTGGCGAGGCAGCCCATGTATTTGCGCAGGATTTGCTGGCGGCGTTTGCCTGAACCGGCCCCTTCGCGGGTAAACCCGCTCCTACGCCGGATCGGAGGTGGACACCTGTCGGTGGCTGGGCACAGGCACCGTCGTGTAGGAGCGGGTTTACCCGCGAAGAGGCCGGCCCTGCTGGCCAATTTCCACCAGGCGTTCACCGTTGCCGCCGCTACCGTATTCGCGGGTAAACCCGCTCCTACGCCGGATCGGGGGTGGACACAGGTCGGTGGCTGGGCACAGGCCGTCGTGTAGGAGCGGGTTTACCCGCGAAGAGGCCGGCCCTGCTGGCCAATTTCAACCTGCCGTTCACCGTCGCCGCCACCACCGTATTCGCGGGTAAACCCGCTCCTACAGGGGCTCACAACGTCTGAAGACGGCGCTGTGGTAGGAGCAAGCGGGTTTACCCGCGAACAGGCCCGTTCAGGCGACCACCATCAGTAAGCCATGCTCCAGCTCAGCGTGTAGGTCCGCCCACGCCCCTGGTAGTCATACAGGTAGGCCGGCCCGTAGGTCGGCGAATAGAACAACGTCGCACGCTGTCCCCATACCGTGCTGTACTGCTTGTCCAGCAAGTTCTGGATACCGGCACTGAAGGTGCCGAAACCGGTGTCCTGGCTGCCCAGCAGGTCGAAGGTGGTGTAGCCATCAATCTCGTGATCGGCATCGTCCTTCAGGCTGAAGGCATGGTTGGCCTGCAACCGCGCACTGCGCCCATCGGCCTTCCAGCCGACGAACGCGGTGGCCTTGGATAACGAAGCGTATCGGGCATCGCGCTTGATCCAGCCGCCGTCGGCGGCCTCTTCCTCGGAGCGTGTCATGTGCAATGTGCCGCCAGCTTCCCAGCCGGTCTGGAAGTGCCGGGTCAGTGCTCCTTCAAAGCCGAAGTCGCGGCTTTTCTGATCTTCCACATCGATGGTCAGCGTTTGCGAATCGACGTTGATGATCTTGTCCGACCAGATGTAGTACAGCGCTGCCTGTGCATCCCAGTCCAGGTCGGCATAGCGCCAGCCCAATTCCACCTGGCGGCTCTTGATACCCGCCAACGGGTTATCGGCCACGCTCAGGCCCGGCTTGCCGTAGTACTTGGCCGGGTCAGGCAGGTCGAAGCCTTCGCCATAGTTGCTCCACACCTGGTGGCCGTTCTTGAAGTCGTAGATGGCACCGACGTTGAACAGGTTGACCTGATAGTCGTTACTGCCACCTGACACACCCTTGAAGTCGCTGACATCAACGTCCATCTGCTGCCGCCGGGCACCACCGGACAATGTCAGGTTGTCGGTGGCATGCCAGTCCAGCTGGGCATACACCGACACACCATCCACCCGGTAGCTGGGGTAGCGTGCGGCCTTGCTTTCTTTTTCCAGCTCCAGGCCACCCGACTCGGACGAGGTCTGGGCGTTGAAGGTGGTCTGCTCGGCGTTGAAGCGCTCACGATCCAGATCAACGCCGTAGGTCAGCTTCAGCGTATCCCACTGTTTGGCAAACAGGCCCTTGAGGCTGGTGACCTCGAAGTTCTGCTGCGAGGCGGCAAAGTACACCCCGCGCGAGCCGGTGGGTGTGGCACGGTTGTAGTACGGGAACGGGTAGAAGTTGTCGTCTTCCTTGCGGTACGAGGCCTGCAGGTAGAAGTCCTGGCCCAGCACGTCGGTGTGGTGGTAATTGGCATTGAGCAGCAGGCGCCGCGTACGCGGCTCCAGGTCCGATGAATAACCGCTGCGCAGCTCGGCGTCTTCCAGGTCGGATGGCGCGTTGTAGTTCAGGTTGGGGAAGTAGATACCCGTGCTGCCGTGGTTTCCCGAGTCGTAGTACTGGGCCAACAGGTCGAGGCTCTGCTGGTCGTTCAGCTGCAGGCCCAAGGTACCGAGTACGTCGATGGTGCGGTTGTACTGCAGGTCGGTCTGGGTGTTGTCGATGAAGATCTGGTCACCAGCACCATCGTAGAAGGCTTCGTTCTGCTCACCGGAAACGCCCAACCGGGCATTGACCCGCTCGTTGCCGCCGCTGACCGACTGGGCGAAGCGCGTAGCCAGGTCGTCGCTGTTGTTGAAACCGCTGCTGGCCCCCAGCTGGGTCTCGAAGCGCGCCGGGCCGGGTTCGCCCTTCTTGGTCACGATGTTGATGATGCCGCCGGTGGCACCACCGCCGTAGATGGCGCTGGCGCCAGACAGCACTTCGACGCGCTCGACGTTGAACGGCGAAATGCTGTCGAACTGACGCGACAGGCCGCGTGAGCTGTTCTGGCTGACCCCGTCGATCATCACCAGCACGTTGCGCCCACGCATGTTCTGGCCGTAATTGGTGCGCCCTTCCGGCGCCAGGTCAAGGCCCGGCACCAGCTTGCCGATGGCTTCCTTCAGGCTGACGCCGCTGTCGATCTGCTCGCGCAATTGCTGCTGCTCGACCACCCAGACGGTCCCGGGAATTTCGCTGATGGCGGTGCTGGTGCGCGAGGCTACGCTGACTTCGATCGGCTTGAGGTTGACCGCCTGCGGCGCGGCCTCGGCCTTGCGCAGGGTGACGGTGCGAGCCTCGCTGAACTGCCAGCTCATGCCGCTGCCGGCCAGCAACTGCTGCAGGGCCTGCTCGACACTGTAGTTACCCTGCAACGCCGGGCTGACCTGGCCGGCGACATCGCCTGTGGTGTACAGCAGGTGCAGGCCGGCCTGGTCGGCGAAGGTGGTCAGCGCCTGGTCCAGTGGTTGGGCTGGCAGGTCGAGCTGGACCTGGCGAGCTTGCATCTGGGTCTGTTCGGCGGTCGTCGCGGCCCCTGCGTGCAGGGGACCGAACAACAAGGCCAAGGCACTGCAAGACATCAAGGCATGGTGAAAAGAACCGCGACGGCGGTGCAAGGGCTTGAGCATCAGAGGCACGAATGAGCTTCCTGACAAGTCGTAAATGAGAATGGGTTGCTGATCAGTCTCACTACGACGATCTGGCTTGCAGGAACTTGCAGTGCCAAATGAAAAATATTTTTATTTCTGTCCGGCCTCTTCGCGGGCAAGCCCGCTCCTACAACGACTGCGCCCGCCTGAATATCGTGCGACCTGTGCAGGAACGGGCTTGCCCGCCAAGAGGACGGTACAAGCTCATCAATGCACTACGGCCAACCACGGCAGGTAGGTCACCTTCAGGCCATACCGCTGCTCCAACGTCCGCAACAGGGCCTCAGGTTCATCCAGGTCGAACACCCCGCTCACCTCCATCGCAGCCAGCTTGCTGTCGGACAACACAATGCGCCCATGCCGGTAACGCTCAAGCTCCGTCAGCACCTGCCCCAGCGGCTTGCCGTTGAAGATCAGCTTGCCCCGCTGCCAGGCCATCTGCGTGACGGCATCGGCCGCCACCGCCAGTTGATGTTCACCCACCCTGGCTTCACCGCGAGCCAACACGACGTGGCCATCGCGCTGCACGCTGAAGGTGGCGGCATTGCCCTGCACCCGCGCACCGGCCGTATCGACCACAAACGGTCGTGAATCATCGGCGGTCTCGAACAGTGCCTCACCCGCATCGAGTACCACACGCCGCTCATGCTCGTTGAACGCCACGCTCAAGGCACTGGCGCTGTTCAGCGTCACCCGTGTGCCATCTGTCAGGGTAATGACCTGCCGCTCGCCCACGGCGGTGTGATAATCGGCCAGCAGCATCGGGGCTTGCTGCCAACCCGCCACCGCGGCGACCAGCAATACCACCGATGCCGCCACACCCGCCTGTTTCAGTCGGCCGCGGCAATGGCGCAGGGCCTGGCCGATGTACTTCGCCACCATGCTCTCGGAAACCCCCAGGCGTTGAGCGACCTGCTTCTGGGTCAGGCCCTCGACACGGTTGAGCAACAGCGCCTGGCGGGCATTGTCCGGTAACTGCAACAGCGCCTGGTCAAGAATCTGCAAGCGCTCACGGGCCAGCAACGCCGCCTCGGGTGCCGGCGCCGGGCAGGCCACCTCACAGGCTCCGTCGCTGTCGTCGTGGCTGGCGGCGATGCGTTGCTCACGGCGCAAGGCGTCAATTGCCAGGTTGCCGGCCACGCGGAAGATGAAACTGCGCGCGTGCAACACAGGCACTGCCTGCTCGTCGATGTTCACCAGCTTCAGGTAGGTTTCCTGCGCCACGTCGGCCGCGCGCTGGCGGTCGCTCATGCGTCGCGTCAGAAACTGCAGCAGGTCGTCGTAGTGCTCCTGGAAACTTGCCAGCAGGCCCGACATGGGTGAAGTCAGCATGATTGGGGAACAGCCAGTAAGAGAGGTTATCGGGCGTTAATGAGAAACAGTATCTTTCATATCAACCGATACTTTCAACGTCGACGCGCATTTGCCACACTGCCAGCTCCACTCCGGCAAGGTCACAGCCCATGACTGCCTGTCTGTACCGCTATACCCGTCTGTTCCTGGTCCTGCTGCTGGCCTGTGGCCTGGCGGCCTGTGCGCTGTTCCAGCCACGTGACCCGGTGAACATCAGCGTGATCGGCATCGAACCACTGCCCGGGCAGGAGCTGGAACTGCGCATGGCGGTGAAAATGCGGGTGCAAAACCCCAATGAGGCGCCGATCGATTACAACGGCATCGCCTTGAACCTGGAAGTGAACGGCCAGCCGCTGGCCGCCGGGGTCAGCGACCAGCAGGGGCACATTGGCCGTTACGACGAAGCGGTGATCGTGGTGCCGGTCAGCATCACGGCGTTTTCCTTCCTTCGCCAGGCCTATGGGCTGGGCAAGCTGGATTCGCTGCAGGGGCTGCCCTACAAGCTGCGCGGCAAACTGGCCGGCGGGCCGCTGGGGACCGTGCGCTTTACCGATGAAGGCAGGCTGGACCTGCCCAAGGGCACCTACTGGTAAGCGCCAAGCGGGAGTGCTCAGCGGTTGGCGCTGGCTGCGGCCATCAGCTTGTTGACTTCGCTGCGCACCATGCTGGCGTATTCAGGCGGCGTCATGCCGTCCAGTTCGGCGCGCACCCACTCGGCCCATTTGCCCTTGCGCCGTGGCTTTTCGGCAATCAGCCGGGCGGCTTCGCCCTTGGCTTTGCCCAGGTTGTTCTGCCACATCTCGAACAGCCGGGCCTTCTCTGCCTCGATCTGCGCCCGTTCCTCGAAGCTCATGTTGGCCAGATTGAAACTCATGAAGTTACCTGCAGGTTTGAAAATGGCCGCTATCTTACACCCAGGCAACCCATCATCGGAAAGCCGCCGCAACTTTCCCGACGTGGCGGCATCCATTGTTCACACCCCCATTGACGAGGACGAGTTCATGGCCCGGAAAAACGCCACGCTGACGGACAGCGATCAGATCAAGGACCAGGTATTCAGCGAACTGCAATCGCTGATAGAAGAATCGGAAAAACTGCTGAACGAAAGTGCCGCCCTGGTCGGCGAAGAAGCAGAGACGCTGCGCGCCCAGGTAAGCCTGAAACTTCGTCAGGCTCGCCAGGCGGCCAGCAACGTGCGCAACAAGGCGCAACCGGTGGTGGACGCCACCCAGGACTACATCGGCGGCCACCCCTGGCAAACCGTTGCCATTTCCGCCGGCCTCGGGCTGGTAGTGGGGCTGCTGCTGGGTCGGCGCCATTAAGGCCTGCGCCGCCTGGTGCACATCAGGCGGCCAAAGCCTGCGGGATGCCACTGTGGAAGCGCAGTTCCTGGTCTGGTGACTGGATCAGCTCCATTTCCGCAGCGCGCACCAGCTCGACGCGGCGGGCGATGTCCGCCTCGTCTCCGTAGTTGTGCGCCAGTTTCAGGTAGCCCTGGTAGTGGCGCGCTTCGCTTTTCAGCAGCCCGTGGTAGAAGCGGCCCAGTTCTTCATCCAGATGCGGCACCAGCGCGGCAAAACGTTCACAGCTGCGCGCCTCGATGAACGCCCCCACCACCAGCGTATCCACCAGCTTGACCGGCTCGTGGGCGCGCACCAGCCGGCGCAACCCTGACGCATAACGCCCCGCCGACACCGGGCGCAACGGCACACCGCGACGCTTCATGAGGCGTAACACCTGTTCGTGATGCACCAGCTCCTCGCGGGCCAGGCGCGACATCATGTTGATCAGATCAAGGTGAGTGTTGTACTTGGCGATCAGGCTCAAGGCCGTGCTGGCGGCCTTGAACTCGCAGTTCTTGTGGTCGATCAGCAGGGTTTCCTGGTCGGCGAGCGCCGCTTCGATCCAGGCGTCTGGCGTCGGGCAGCCAAGAAAGGCGTCGATTTCGGGGATCAGGGACATAAGCGTGCAACCACACAGAACAGGCAGGGTCGGCGATTATACCGGCGGCGGCTGGCGACGCCAGTGACTATGCTTGATGTACATCAAGCGCTGGAGGGGAAAGCGCCGACTATAGTCAGGCACTGGTCGCCATCATCGAAGGGAGTTAACGCCCATGCAAGCCGTCCGCAGCATCCTCGTCGTCCTCGACCCCACACACGCCCATAGCCGGGCGCTTACGCGGGCCAAGCTGATCGCTGGCATCACCGGCGCACGCCTGCACTTGCTGATGTGCGACAAACGGCATGATCACAGTGCGCTGCTGAGCCTGCTGAGCAGCCAGTTGCATGATGACGGCTTCGACAATGTCACCCATGAAGAGGGCTGGCGCGACAACCTGCACGACACCATCATCCATGTACAGCAGGCCGAAGGCTGCGAACTGGTGATCAAGGATCACCGTCCGGACAACCCGCTGAAAAAGGCCCTGCTTACCCCCAGCGACTGGAAGCTGCTGCGCCAATGCCCGTGTGCCGTGCTGATGGTCAAGAGCGAGCGGCCGTGGACCGGGGGCAAGATCCTGGCGGCGGTGGACGTGGGCAACCAGGACGAAGACCACCGCCGCCTGCATGCCAGCATCATCGACCACGGCTTCGAGATTGCCAAACTGGCCAAGGGAGAACTGCATGTCATCAGCGCCCACCCCTCGCCGATGCTGTCAGCGGCGGACCCGACGTACCAGCTGAGCGATACGATCGAAAAGCGCTACCGTGAAGCGTGCAAGGCGTTCCAGATCGAATACGGCATCAGCGAAGAGTGCCTGCATGTGGCCGAAGGGCCGGCGGATGTGTTGATTCCACATACCGAACAGAAGCTCGATGCAGTGGTGACAGTGATAGGCACGGTGTGCCGCACAGGGATTTCCGGGGCGTTGATCGGTAATACCTCGGAAGTGGTGCTGGATGCGCTGCAGGGTGATGTGCTGGTGCTCAAGAGCGAGGAAGCCATCGCCCACCTGGCGGAGCTGGCCCGCGGCTAAGTATGCAACATGCAGGCCCCTTGTAGGAGCGGGTTCACCCGCGAATGCGTCATTGATTTCAACGCCACATTCGCAGGCAAACCCGCCCCCAAGGTTCCGTTGCCGCCTGGGAATCTAGACCAACGCCTCCCGCACTTTTGGGTCAAGCCCCTCCCCCGCGTGGGCCTCGTTCCACTCTGCCAACTGCCGGAGCATCGCCGGCGTCCAGAAGCTCTTCATATGCTGCCGCACCCCTTGCACCGCCAGCGCCCGGTCTGGCTCGCTGTCGAAGTAATGGGCAATCTGGTTGGCCATCTTGACCAGGTTTTCGCTGCTCATCGGCGAACCTCGGCTTTCTCCGCAGTACGGCGCTCTTTCAGCAGGCGCTGCTGTTCATCACTGAAGTCCTGATAGCGCTTTTGCCATTGCGATGGCTGGAACACTTTCACCACTTCCACTGCCGTCACCTTGTACTCGGGGCAGTTGGTGGCCCAGTCGGAGTTGTCGGTGGTGATCACGTTGGCCCCCGACTCCGGGAAGTGGAAGGTGGTGTACACCACGCCCGGCGCCACGCGCGCACTGACCTTGGCACGCAGCACAGTCTGCCCGGCGCGGCTGCCGATACCGACCCAGTCACCGTCGTGGATACCACGGCTTTCAGCGTCGGTCGGGTGGATTTCCAGGCGGTCGGCGTCATGCCAGGCGACGTTGCCGGTACGCCGGGTCTGGGCGCCGACGTTGTACTGGCTGAGAATGCGCCCGGTGGTCAACAGCAACGGGTAGCGGTTGTTGACCTTTTCGTCGGTGGGCACATAGCCGGTGAGCATGAAGCGGCCCTTGCCACGCACGAACTGGTCGATGTGCATGGTCGGCGTGCCGTCTGGCGCGGCGTCGTTGCACGGCCACTGCAGGCTGCCATGACGGTCGATTTCAGCGTAGCTGACACGACGGAAGGTCGGCGTCAGGCGGGCGATCTCGTCCATGATCTCGGAAGGGTGGCGGTAGTTCATCGGGTAGCCCAGGGCGTTGGCCAGGGCCACGGTAGCTTCCCAGTCGGCCTTGCCGGCCAGCGGCTCCATGACCTTGCGCACCCGCGAAATACGCCGCTCGGCGTTGGTGAAGGTGCCGTCCTTTTCCAGGAACGAACTGCCCGGCAGGAACACATGGGCGAACTTGGCAGTTTCGTTGAGGAAGATGTCCTGCACCACCACGCACTCCATGGCGAGCAAGGCCGCCGTGACGTGCTGGGTGTTGGGGTCGCTCTGGGCGATGTCCTCACCCTGGCAGTACAGCGCCTTGAAGCTGCCATCCAGCGCCGCTTCGAACATGTTGGGAATGCGCAGACCCGGGTCGGGCTGCAGGGTCACGCCCCAGGCCTGTTCGAACTCGGCGCGCACGCCCTCGTTGGAGACATGCCGGTAGCCGGGCAGCTCGTGGGGGAACGACCCCATGTCGCACGAGCCCTGCACGTTGTTCTGCCCGCGCAGCGGGTTCACCCCTACCCCTTCTCGGCCGATGTTGCCAGTGGCCATGGCCAGGTTGGCAATGCCCATCACTGCGGTGCTGCCTTGGCTGTGCTCGGTCACGCCCAGGCCGTAGTAGATTGCCGCGTTGCCGCCGGTGGCATACAGCCGGGCCGCAGCGCGGATCTGCTCAGCGGGCACACCACAAACCGGGCCGAGCACCTCGGGGGCGTTTTCTGGCAGGCTGACGAAGTCGCGCCAACGGGCGAAGTCTTCGGTTTCGCAGCGGGCATCGATGAAGCGTTGGGCCAGCAGGCCCTCGGTGACGATCACGTGGGCCAGGGCGTTGAGCATGGCCACGTTGGTGCCCGGGCGCAGTTGCAGGTGCAGGTCGGCGCGGGCGTGCGGCGAGTCGACCAGGTCGATGCGCCGTGGGTCGATCACGATCAGCCGCGCCCCCTGGCGCAGGCGGCGCTTGAGTTGCGAGCCGAACACCGGGTGGGCGTCGGTGGGGTTGGCGCCGATCACCAGCACAACGTCGGCCTGCATCACCGAGTCGAAGCTTTGCGTGCCGGCTGACTCACCCAGGGTCTGCTTCAGGCCATAACCGGTGGGCGAATGGCATACTCGTGCGCAGGTGTCGACGTTGTTGTTACCGAACGCCGTGCGCACCAGTTTCTGCACCAGATAGGCTTCTTCGTTGGTACAACGGCTGGAGGTGATGCCGCCGATGGAGTCGCGCCCGTACTTGAGCTGAATGCGGCGGAACTCGCTGGCAGCATAGGTCACGGCCTCGTCCCAGCTGACTTCCTGCCACGGGTCTTCCAGGCGCTTGCGGATCATCGGTTTGGTGATGCGGTCCGGGTGGGTGGCGTAGCCCCAGGCAAAGCGGCCCTTGACGCAGGCGTGGCCGTGGTTGGCGCCACCGTTCTTGTCCGGGACCATGCGCACCAGCTGGTCACCCTTGATTTCGGCGCGGAACGAGCAGCCAACGCCGCAGTAGGCGCAGGTGGTAATGACCGAACGCTCAGGCTGGCCCAGCTGCACCAGGCTCTTTTCCGTGAGGGTCGCGGTCGGACAGGCCTGCACGCAGGCGCCGCACGACACGCATTCGGAAGCAAGGAAGTTTTCGCCCCCCGCTGCCGCCACCCGCGATTCGAAACCACGCCCGGTAATGGTCAGGGCGAACGTACCCTGGATGTCCTCGCAGGCGCGCACACAGCGGCTGCAGACGATGCACTTGCTTGGCTCGTAGTCGAAATACGGGTTGGAAACGTCTTTTTTCTCGTCCAGGTGGTTGGCGCCGTCATAGCCGTAGCGCACCTCACGCAAGCCCACCTGGCCGGCCACGGTCTGCAGCTCGCAGTTGCCGTTGGCCGAACAGGTCAGGCAGTCCAGCGGGTGGTCGGAAATGTACAGCTCCATCACGTTGCGACGCAGGCCGGCCAGACGCGGGGTTTCGGTGCGCACCACCATGCCTTCGCTGACTGGCGTGGTGCAGGATGCCGGGTAGCCGCGCATGCCTTCGATTTCCACCATGCACATGCGGCAGGAGCCGAAGGCTTCGAGGCTGTCGGTGGCGCACAGTTTGGGGATGCTGGTGCCCAGCATGGCGGCGGCGCGCATGACCGAGGTGCCAGCCGGCACGCTGATGGCGCGGCCGTCGATGCTCAGGCTGACCTGCACTTCGCTTTCGCGGGCCGGGGTGCCGAGGTCGCTGCTTTTATCAGAAGCGGGGTCGAAGAAATTGATCACTGTGCGGCCTCCGTGGTGGTCAGCCCAAAATCGGCGGGGAAGTACTTGAGCGCGCTGGCCACCGGATAGGCAGTCATACCGCCCATGGCACACAGCGAACCGTACTGCAGGGTGTCGCACAGATCGCGCAGCAACAGCGCCTGGTCGTGGCGCTCGGTGATGTCGCTGCTGGCGATCAGCCGGTCAACCACTTCCATACCCCGGGTGGAGCCAATGCGGCACGGGGTGCACTTGCCGCAGGACTCCTCGGCACAGAACTGCAGGGCGAAACGCGCCATGCTGGCCATGTTCAGCGTATCGTCGGCCACCACCACACCGCCGTGGCCGAGCATCGCGCCCACGGCAGCAAACGCTTCATAGTCCAATGGGGTGTCGAAATGGCTGGGGGGTACCCAGGCACCAAGCGGGCCACCGACCTGCGCAGCCTTCAGCGGGCGGCCACTGGCCGTGCCACCGCCATAGCCTTCCACCAGCTCGCGCAGGGTCAGGCCGAACGCGCGCTCTACCAGGCCACCCTGGCGAATGTTGCCGGCCAGCTGGAACGGCATGGTGCCCAGCGAGCGGCCCATGCCGAAATCGCGATAGAATGCTGCACCCTTGGCCAGAATGATGGGCACCGAGGCCAGGGTAAGCACGTTGTGCACCAGCGTTGGCAGGCCGAACAGCCCTTGCAGTGCAGGCAGCGGTGGCTTGGCGCGGACGATGCCACGCTTGCCTTCGATGGATTCGAGCAGCGCGGTTTCTTCGCCGCAAATATAGGCGCCGGCGCCCACCCGTACTTCCAGGTCGAACGCCTGGCCGCTGCCGGCTACGTCAGCCCCCAGGTAGCCAGCGTCACGCGCGATGGCGAAGGCCTGGTCGAGTACCCGGATGGCGTCGGGATACTCCGAGCGCACATAGATGTAGCCCTTGTCGGCACCCACGGCGAGGCCGGCAATGATCATGCCCTCGATCAGCAGGAAGGGGTCGCCCTCCATCAGCATGCGATCAGCGAACGTGCCCGAGTCACCCTCGTCGGCGTTGCACACCACGTACTTCTGCCCGGCACCAGCGTCACGCACGGTGCGCCACTTGATGCCGGCCGGGAACGCCGCACCACCACGGCCACGCAGCCCGGAATCGAGTACTGCGGCAACCACTTCGGCACCGTCCAGCGCAACGGCAGCCTCGAGGCCCGCGAACCCGCCATTGGCACGATAGTCGTCCAGCGACAATGGCCGGGTAATGCCAGCGCGAGCGAACAGCAGGCGTTGCTGGGTCTTGAGATAGGGTATTTCTTCGACCGGCCCCAGTGCCAGCGAGTGGCCACCGGGTTCGCCCGCCAGGGCATCAAGCAGTGACGGCACATCGTGTGGCGTAACCGGACCGAAACCCAGGCGCCCTTGTGCACTGTCGCACTCGATCAGCGGCTCCAGCCAGTAAAGCCCGCGCGAGCTGGTACGCTGGATGTCCAGCGGCAACTGGCGGCGCTCGGCCTCGCGCAGCAGGGCCTCGGCAACCTGATCGGCACCCACGGCGCGGGCAACCGAATCACAGGGAATATACAGCTTCAGCATGCTGAGTCCTCCTGGCAACCGTTGACCAAGTCCCGCAGGCGCTCAGGGGTGAGGCGCGCGTGCACCTGGCCGTCCAGCTCCAGCGCTGGCGAGCAGGCACAGGCACCCAGGCAGTACACCGGGCGCAGGCTGATGGCCCCGTCAGCGCTGGTGCCGTGGTCGTCCAGTGCCAACTGTTCACGCAACTGCGCGGCCAGGGCTTCAGCGCCACGGCTCTGGCACGACTCGGCACGGCACAGGCGCAGGGTGTGACGAGCGGGCGGCGCGGTGCGGAAGTCGTGATAAAAACTGATAACCCCACGCACTTCAGCCAGGCTGAGGTTGAGCGCATGGGCGATCTCGGGGACCGAGGCATCAGGGATGTAACCAATCTCGTGCTGGACGGCATGCAGGATCGGCAACAGGGCACCTGGGGTGTCCTTGTCGCGGTCCAGAATACGCTGGATCACAGGCAGGTGGAGCAATTCATCAGGCATACAGCGGACCTCGGCATCACGGACCCTGCCTGAATGGTTGAAAGGGCAGGTTTCCGGCGTGTTCTGCTGCGGCGCACCGTCCACGTCACAGTTGCGTGGTACTGGCGGCCTCCTCGCCCACGGCCGCACGTCTGCGCGCACTGACCCTTGGGCATCCTGCTAGCATGGCACTTGTGGCGCCGAGGGGTTGTATACGAGCGACCAGGCGCATTCTGAAACCGACGCACGTATTTGCGCCCCGGCATCCTATGCCGCGGCTTGCCGGTCAGGTGTGTCTTGAAACCATCGTTGCATGGCGCCAAGTACTCGAAACCGGACCTGGCCCATTGCCGGGCCTGCCAGACGGCAGCCCCGGCAATGGGCTGCCATCCAGCGTGGCTACGGGACAGAACGCGACTGAATTCAGTCGGTGGACTGCACCGCCGCGGTGTCGGCGGCGGGTGCCGGAGCCTGGGCCTGGGCCTTTGACTTCGCGCGATTGCGTCGGTCCTGGCTGCGTTGCCGCGCAGCTTGCTGCTTGGCATGCAGCGCCTGAGCGGCGGTCACAGTACCCGCGGCCTGACCGTTCAAGTCAAGGCGCGGAGCATTCTCCACCATGCTCGCCCAGTATCGAGCGCCCCGGCACCACGTGGAAATGCCCAGCTTGAGCTGTTCGCGGGTCAACCCAAGCAGCTCCAGGTGTTGCTCGGCATCCTTGAAGATGCCCTCCTTGAGCGGCACCTTGGGGGCCGGGTTGACCGGGAAAGCCAAGGGAAAATGCTTCTGCAGGGGCCAGATCGCTGCCACCGCCGGGTCCATCTCACGCGGCTTCGCCTGCGGGGGCGACTTGCGCTTGGGCGGTTTCGCGCTATCGGCCTTTACCTGCCCTTTTTCCGCCCGCAGGCGGTCTCGTAGCTCAGCTAGTTGTTCAAAACCCATTGTTCATTCACTGCTTCGAAGTTGATTGCGTGGTGCAAGGATACCCCATGCAGCCTGCACATTGCTTGCAGGCCAACTTTCCCGGCTAGCCGAGGCACAACGTACATGCCAGTGCGAAGGCCCTCAGCTGAACACCCAAAGCACGCGTGTGGGCTTGTCGGTCAGGTTGGCGTAACGAAAACGGGCGTGGGGTTGCAGCTGAAAACTGTCATTGGCGTGCAGCGTGACCGGCTCAGCATCGCCCACCCACACGGTCAGTTCGCCTTCGAGCACGAAGCAGCCCTGCTCCGAGCTGTCGTCCAGGTACTCCTCGCCACTGCTGGCCCCCGGCTGCAAATGGCTATCGAGCATGGAGAACGCGCCCGTTATCGAGGGCGATGCCAGCACATCGGTGATGCCTCCCGCCAGGTGCAGCGTGCGACGCTCGTGCGGGCGGGTCACCCAGTCGAGCTCGCGGGGTTTGTCCAGCTTGTAGAAGTAGGCTGTCGATACACCCAGCTCTTCGCTGATGGCTGTGAGATCGGCCACGGTCGGGCGTGATACGCCGCGTTCGACCTGGGACAGAAAGCCCACCGAACGGCCAATGCGCTGTGCCAGTTCGCCCAGCGTCAGGCCCTTGAACTTGCGCAGGTCGCGAATCAGTACTGCCAGGCCTTCGATTTCTTCGTGCACTTTCATGGTTGAATCGCGACTTTCAGACGGGAAATGGATGCCCGGAAAAGTACAGGATTCATTTCACAAAGCAAAATGCTTTGCGGGAGGTGCCTGAGGTGAGATGTACGATTGAGGCACCGATCGAGCACCGCGCGGGCGGCGCTCGATCTCACAGGTGCTGAGAACAGCTAACCAAGCGTTCTGCCCTTACCGAACAGCCTCATAGGTCAGGTCCAGGCACTTGCGGGCTTTCTCCACCAGCTCGTCGATCTCTTCGACACTGATCACCAGCGGTGGCGCGATGATCATGGTGTCGCCCACCGCGCGCATGATCAGGCCGTTGTCGAAGCAGTGCTGGCGACAGATCATGCCGACACCTTTGCCTTCATGACGGGCCCGGGTGGCCTTGTCTTTCACCAACTCGATCGCCCCGAGCATGCCCAGGCCGCGCACTTCGCCTACCAACGGGTGGTCGGCCAGTTCGCGCAGGCGTTGTTGCAGATAAGGCGCGGTTTTATCGTGCACCTGCTGGATGATCTGCTCGTCACGCAGGATCCGCAGGTTCTCCAGGCCTACCGCTGCCGCCACCGGGTGGCCGGAATAGGTAAACCCGTGGTTGAAGTCGCCGCCTTCGCTGATGACCTTGGCCACCTCGTCACGCACGATCACCCCGCCCATGGGGATGTAACCGGAGGTCAGGCCCTTGGCGATGGTCATCAGGTCAGGCTTGAGGTCGTAGTAATCGGTGCCGAACCACTCACCGGTACGGCCGAACCCGCAGATCACTTCGTCGGCGACGAACAGGATGTCGTACCTGGCCAGGATTTCCTTGATCTTCGGCCAATAGGTCTGCGGCGGAATGATCACGCCACCGGCGCCCTGGATCGGCTCGGCAATGAAGGCGGCAACGTTGTCCACGCCAACTTCGAGAATCTTCTTCTCCAGTTGCTCGGCCGCCCACTCGCCGAAGTCAGCCTCGGCCATATCGCCGCCTTCGCCAAACCAGTATGGCTGCGGGATGTGCACGACATCCGGGATCACCCCGCCCTGCTGGTGCATGCCACTCATGCCGCCCAAGGCCGCGCCCGCCACGGTAGAGCCGTGGTAGCCGTTGATACGGCCAATGATAACCTTCTTGTTGTTCTGGCCCTTCAGTGCCCAGTAATGGCGGACCATGCGCAGCACGGTGTCGTTGCCTTCGGAGCCGGAGCCGGTGAAGAACACGTGGTTCATGCCTTGCGGGGCCACCTCGGCGATGGCCTTGGCCAGCTCCAGCGCGGGCGGGTGCGCGGTCTGGAAGAACAGGTTGTAGTAAGGCAACTGCTTCATCTGCTGGCTGGCGACCTCGGCCAGCTCATCGCGGCCATACCCGACTGCCACGCACCACAGGCCGGCCATGCCATCGAGAATCTTGTTGCCCTCGCTGTCCCACAGGTACACACCCTTGGCCGAGGTGATGATGCGCGGGCCTTTCTCGGCCAGTTGCCTGACATCGCTGAACGGGGCCAGGTGATGGTCGCGGCTCATTGTTTGCCAGGCGAGGGTCTGCGAATTCTGTTCACTCATTGACTTCACTCCATCAAGTTGCGCAGCCGTGCTGCGAGGGTACTTTTTACAGGTGGGAAAGGTCGCTGCTCAGGCAGACAGCAACAGCCTCTGACGCAGGACCGAGCGATGCCGGCAGGCCTTGCCAAAGGACTGGAAGATGGCCAGGTAATGTGGGTTATCCATGACCTGGAACTCGGGGTGCCATTGCACGGCCAGGGCAAAACCCTTGCTGTTCTCGACCGAAACCGCTTCCACCAGGCCATCGGGTGCCAGCGCTTCCACCCTCAGCCCGGGGGCCAATACGTCGATGCCTTGGCCATGGATGGAATTGACGTCGAATATCGCCGGCAGGCCCATGCGGTCGAGCATGCCGCCAGGCTCTACATGCAGGGTGTGGCGCGGCCCATATTGCTTGTCGAGAGGCTCACCCTTGCCTTCGCGGTGGTCCATGAACATGCCGGTCTCGTGGACCTTCTGATGCAGGGTGCCACCCAGCGCCACGTTCATTTCCTGGAAGCCACGGCAAATGCCGAGTATCGGTACGCCGGCGGCGATGGCCGCGCGCATCAGCGGCAACGTGGTGGCATCGCGCAGAGGGTCATGATGGGTGCCCGCAGCACTGGCCGGCCCGTTGTAGTGGTACGGTTCGATGTTGGACGGCGAACCGGTGAAGATCAGCCCATCCACCACTTCGAGAATATCGGCGCTGTCCATCAGCTCACCGAGGCTGGGAATGACGATGGGCAGCCCACACGCTGCCTTGGCTGCCGCGCGCGCGTATTTTTCGCTGATGGTCTGGGTTGCATGCAGCCCAATCATGCTGGTGCATGCGGTAATGCCAATCACGGGCACACGTGGCATATCTTCCTCCGGCAAATCCATATTGCGCGTTGTATTGAAACGGTAGAAAGGGAGGGTGCAGCGTCGCTGCACCTACAGGAACCAGCGGTATTCGCGGGCATCGATGTGGTGCATGAAGTCCAGCTGCTCCTGGTATTTGTTTTCGCAATAGACCATCACGAACTCACTGCCCAGGCCTTGGTTGACCACCGGGTGGTGACGCATGGCGGCCAGGGCGCTGAGGGCATCCTTGGGGAAGTCGATGCCGCTCTGGCGGTTGTCGTTCAGCGGGGCGATGGGCTCCACGCCGCGGTCCAGGCCATGCTCCATCCCGGTCAAAATGGCCGCCAGTACCAGATACGGGTTGGCGTCGGCGCCAGCGAGGCGGTGCTCGATGCGCAGGTTGCGCGGGTCGGACTCGGGGATGCGGATGCACGCGTCACGGTCTTCGAACCCCCAGCTGGCCTTGCTCGCCGCGTTGACCATGGCGCCATAACGTCGGTAGGCATTGTGGTTGGGGGCAAAGATCGGCATGCAGTGCGGCAGCAGTTCCAGGCAGCCTGCCACCGCATGGCGCAGCTTGCGCTGTTCGCTTCCCGCCAGGATGTTATTGCCGGCGGCGTCGTACAGGCTGACGTGCACATGCATGCCGCTGCCTGGCGCGTCCAGGTACGGCTTGCTCATGAAGCTGGCACGGTAGCCATGCTTCATCGCGATACCGCGGGTACTGCGGCAGAACAGTGCCGACCAGTCCGCCGCACTTAGGGCATCGTCGCTGTGCGAGAAGTTGATCTCGAACTGGCCTGGGCCCAGCTCTGCGGTGATGACGTTCGCCGGTACGCCCTGCTCGTTGGCGCCGTCGACCATCTCGTGCAGGACCGACGAGAAGCGCGACAGCCGCTCGATGTGCATGTTCGGCTGATCGTCTTCATCCCCGGTTGCCGTGTCGCGCGGATACTGTGGCAGGCCGTTGTCAAGCTTGCGGTCGAACAGGTAGAACTCCAGTTCGAACGCCACCACCGGGCGGATGCCACGTTTGGCCAGACGCTGAAGCACACGCGCCAGCACTTCACGGGGCTCGAACTCGATCGGCTTTGCAGTGCCGTCGGACGTGATCAGCATCTGGGCGATCACTTCCTTTTCCCAGCGCACCGGCTTCAGTGTACCCGGCACCAGGCGCCGGACGGCATCCGGGTCGCCGTCGGCGAAGCAATAGTCCCCAATCGGGTAAAGGCCACCCTGGGTACCCAGCAGCACGCAGTTCTGCGGCAGCTTCAGTGGCGCACCGGCTGCGACTTTCTCCAGCATCTCCATGGGGTAGCGCTTGCCGTAGAAGTGCCCGGGGATGTCCAGCGCAATCAGGTCGACATAGCGAATTGCCGGGTGTTCTGCTCGGAACGAGCGCACTTCAGCCAGCAGATCCGGAAAGATGACACTCATCTTCTTATCCTTGTGAGGTGAACGAATTCAATTGAAGACCCAGAGCACACGGGTGGCTTTATCCGTCAGGTTGGCGTAACGGAACGGCGCATGGGGTTGCAGCTGGAAGCAGTCGTTGGCCTGCAGGGTCACGGCATCGCCCTGGTCCAGCCACACCGTGAGTTCGCCCTCGAGCACGAAACAGCCCTGCTCGGAACGGTCGCTCAAGTACGCCTCCCCACTGGTGGCGCCCGGCTCGAGATGGCTGTCGAGCATGGCGAAGGCGCCTGTGATGGTCGGCGAAGCCAGCACGTCGGTGATGCCCGACTCCAGGTACAGCGTGCGCCGCTCGTGGGGACGCGTGACCCAACCAATGCTGCGGGGCTTGCTCAGGTTGTAGAAGTACGCGGTTGATACGCCGAGCGCTTCGCTGATAGCGGTGAGGTCTGCCACGGTCGGGCGCGAAACGCCGCGTTCGACCTGGGAGAGGAAGCCCACCGAACGGTTGATGCGCTCGGCCAGTTCACTCAAGGTCAGGTTCTTGAATTTGCGCAGGTCGTGAATAAGGATCGCGAGGGCTTCAACCTCTTCGTGCATCTTCATCGTTTCGGACTGCCGTGAAATTTTTAGACTTATTTTTCATGAAAATTTACATGAAAATTTTCACGCGTCAAGCCAAACGATGGAAATGTGCAGCCGCCAACAGAGGGCTTGCTGCGCCGCGTGCCGGATTGACTGCGGTGGCGCGGGTTTCTTTACAGGCGCTCGGCGAGTAGCCTCGTGGGTGAATTCCTCCAGCCCGACCACGTCCATCGCCATGCCAAACGGTTTCCCTGATTTGCCCTCGCTCAATGCGCTACGTGTGTTCGAAGTGGTTGCCCGCCACCTGAATTTCCGCCTGGCCGCCGAAGAGCTGGGGGTGACCCAGGCGGCAGTGGCACAGCAGATACGCGGGCTGGAAGCGAGCCTGGACCTTCGTTTGTTCGAGCGCCTGCCCCGGGGCCTGGCACTGACCGATGCGGGCCTGGGCTACAGCGGCAGCATTCGCAACGCCTTGGCGATGATCGATGAGGCAACCCGCCTGCTGCGGCCACAGGCGGCTCACCTGACGGTCAGCGTGACACCGACCTTTGCCTCCAAATGGCTAATTCCCCGGCTGGGCAACTTTGCGCAAAGCCATCCGGACATCGATTTACGTGTACTGGCCACAGATCGGCTGTCCCACTTCAATACTGACGGCGTGGATATCGCAGTCCGCTATGGCAAGCCCGACTTCGGTGCGGGTTTGAACAGCGAACTGTTGATGGACGACCGTATCGTCGCCGTGGCCAGCCCAACGTTGTTCGAAGCCGGCAAAGCCCCCGCCATCTTCGAGCAGCTTCAAGCGTTCACCCTGCTTCACGATGCCCATGATTTCTGGCCTCGGTACCTCGCACAACTGTTCCCGCAGCACGGGCAAGCGACTGCCAAAAACCTGCGCTTCAATCAGACCTCATTGGCCATCGATGCGGCCATCAGTGGTCAGGGTATTGCGTTGGCAAGCCTGGCGTTCGTCAGTGATGACATCGTCGCGGGCAGGTTGACCCAGGTCTTCGCTCAGCAGCTCAGGCTCGATAAGGCGTTCTATCTTGTGTGGCCACGAAAGATGCAGCAGCCGGAGTCGCTAGGCATTGTCCGGCACTGGTTCAAGCAACAAGCCAGCAATAGATAATCTACTGCATCAGTAAAGTTTAGCTGTCTCCCTCGCCGCCACTTCTGCTGCTAATTTTAGTGCTTCCAGGCAATCATCCATTCGCGTTACGGAGGCAGCATGTCAGTAGAAAAAGTTGCGATCATCACAGCAGGTGGCAGTGGCATGGGCGCGGCAGCGGCACAGCGCCTGGCCGCTGACGGGTTCAAGGTTGGCATCCTTTCCTCCTCGGGCAAGGGCGAAGCACTGGCTGCCGAGCTTGGTGGTATTGGCGTAACAGGTAGCAACCAGTCGGTTGAGGACCTGAAACGCCTGGTCGATGCCGTGGTGGAAAAGTGGGGGCGCATCGACGTGCTGATCAATAGCGCCGGCCATGGTCCGCGCGCGCCAATCCTGGACATCAGCGACGAAGACTGGCACAAGGGCATGGACACCTATCTGCTCAATGTCATCCGCCCGACGCGCCTGGTAACGCCCTACATGCAGCGCCAGAAAGGGGGCGTGATCATCAACATTTCCACGGCCTGGGCGTTCGAGCCGATTGAGCTGTTCCCGACGTCTGCAGTGTTCCGCTCGGGCCTGGCCGCATTCACCAAAATCTTCGCCGACCAATTCGCGGAGGACAACGTGAGGATCAACAACGTCCTCCCCGGCTGGATCGACAGCCTGCCAGCCACCGAACAGCGCCGCGACAGCGTGCCACTCAAACGCTATGGCACCCGCGAGGAAATCGCCGCCACCATTGCGTTTCTCGCCAGCGAAGGCGCTGCCTACATCACCGGGCAGAACATCAAGGTCGATGGCGGCGTGACACGTAGCGTTTGATTGTCTGTCGGCCTGCATGCGTTGCTGCCGTCGCTTCCTGCGAGGATGACGGAGCTGGCCTGGTAGACGGGAGCACCCAGCCTTACACCAACGCGGCCTTCAGCCAAGATGCTTGTCGATCAGTCGCGCGATAGCCTTGGCATGCGTATGTCCGAGGTCATGGCCGGCCCCGGGGAACACCTCCAGCGTGGCATCAGGTATCAATTGCGCTAGCCGCTGAG
This sequence comes from Pseudomonas sp. BP6, assembly GCF_017875935.1. Classification (NCBI taxonomy): domain Bacteria; kingdom Pseudomonadati; phylum Pseudomonadota; class Gammaproteobacteria; order Pseudomonadales; family Pseudomonadaceae; genus Pseudomonas; species Pseudomonas sp. BP6. The sequence goes on along the minus strand of NZ_JAGINI010000001.1, from coordinate 1,355,010 downwards.
CAACCGTGATCGGACTGATCGCGTCCTCTGTGCCCCAAAGCAGCAGTACCGGAAGTTGCAGTTCGTGCAAACGGCTGGACAGGTCGGTGCGATCATCCAGGAACCAGCGTGGCAGGTTTGGGTGATCTGCTTCGAACGCCTCGCGCCAGTCCGTAGCACCCAAAGCAGGGAGGTTCAAGCCGCCCGAGGTGGCGGCCAGAACCAAGTGAGTAATCAAGTCGGGGCGCGCAAGTGCGATAAGCACGGCGACGACCCCGCCCATTGATTGCGCCACCAAGGCCGTGGGCCTGTCGATTTCTTCGATCGCCATCGCGGCGAGATGCTTCAAACCGGTGATGTTCGGTTTGGCTGGCGTATTGCCAAATCCAGGCCAGCCCATGTGTTGCACGGCAATTGACGTTTCGAGGGCTTCGGCGACCGGGCACCAGAATTGTGTGTTGCCGGAGGCGCCGGGAAGAAACAGAATCTTTTCGGGGGTATTAGTCATGGCTCGGTCCTTGAGTCAGGGATAAAGAAACTTACGGCCATTCAGCGCTGTTCGCAAATGATGTCCGCTCAGGGCAGTCAGCGCCTCAGGATCGGGCTGAACAGCTTTGCTCGCCCGTGATCGCAGGCCAGTCGACTGATCAGGCCAAGGCGTTTACGCTGGCGTTTTCCCACCTGCACGGAAGCGCTAATGACAGAGACATACCAAGGAAGCTGCTTGTGCGCAGCAGTCTCTTACCTGTTACTCACCCCACCCAAGGCAGTGAGCCACTGCCACTGCAGCCAGTGCCGCAAAAGTCACGGCGCCGCATTCGCTTCGTACGGCAGCATTCCGCGCAGCATGCTGCGCATACTGCGCGGCGCTGCCAGCATCAAGGCCTTCTCTTCATCACCGACGGTTACGCGCGAGTTCTGCACGGAGTGCGGCTCGACCTTGTTCTGGTCACGCGCCCAGGGTGAGTTTGCCGACTGGATTTCGATAGCGCTGGGAACGCTTGATACGCCGTTCCTGCCCAGGAAGCAGAAACATGTTCACGTCGACGCTGCTGCCCCTTGGTACTCACCCTGCAACCCTGACTGATCACCCAGCGCAGGACCAATAGAGCAATCACGGCTAGGCACCTCAGTGCCTGAACAACGGATGCTAGCGCTTACCGCACCTTCCAGAGATTCCGTTCGTTGACTGACTCACAGCACAACCCAAGCTACATGAAACGGTTCGAAACCGTGCTTGCCTACATCGACAGCCACCTCGAAGGTGACCTGTCGGTGAACGCCTTGAGCCGCATCGCCAACTTCTCGACGTTTCACTTCCACCGGCAGTTCACGGCTTACATGGGTGTTCCGGTTTCACGGTATGTGCAACTGATGAGGCTTCGACGCGCAGCGCATCAACTGGTCGCCTCGCCCGCGACGCCCATACTGGAGGCCGCATTCGGCGCCGGCTTCGAAAGCCCCGAAGCCTTTGCCAGAGCGTTCAGGCGCGCCTTCGGCATGGCGCCGAGCGCGTTCGCCAAGGCGCCGAACTGGCAGGCCTGGAGTGCGGTATTCAATGTTCCTCACCGATCCAGGAGTATCACCATGCAGATCCGTATCGTGCATTTCGCCGAAACCCGCGTGGCCGCGCTCGAACACCAGGGGCCGCCCGGCCTGGTCAGCGAAAGCGTCGCGCGTTTTCGCCAATGGCGCATGCAAAGCGGCCAGTCGCCTGTGACCAGCAGCCGTACTTTCGGTATCCCTTACGACAACCCCGACACCACCCCGGCCCACGCCTTTCGCTTTGCCGTGTGCGGCGAGATAGAAGAGGCGGTGCAGCCCAACGATTTCGGCGTGCAAGAACGGGTTATACCGGCAGGGCGTTGTGCCGTGATTCGACATACCGGCTCGCCTGACTACATTGGCGAAACCATCTACCCGCTTTATCGTGACTGGCTGCCATCGAGCAACGAAGAACTGCGTGATCATCCGTTGTTCTTTCATTACCTGAGCGCCTACCCGGAAACACCACTGGAGCAATGGCAAACGGACATCTACGTGCCGCTGAAGTAGGCTGGGCCATGGGTAGCGGGCGTAGCCAACTCGGCCGGCCCAGGCGCATGGCAGGGCAACCGGGCCGGGGATCAGATACGTACCCTGGGTGCCTCGCCATGCGTCTGGAGGCGTGTTTGCTTGCGATAAAAGGCGTGAATAGCCCACACCACCCCTACGAACAACAAGGCTGTACCAAGCGCTTCCATAGGAGACGGCCAGCGTTGGTTGATGAGCAGGCCCATCGTAGTTGCATAAATGGTCCCGCTGGCGATCAATTGCCCGCTCAGCGCCAGCGGAAGACGCCGCGTTGCGATTGACCATGCCCAGGCACCTGCAAGGGTGGCCCCTAACCCCTGAATCAGCCCACAGACGATCAGTGCCTGAGTACCTGCCGAACCGCTCGGATGGCTAGCGAAATGAGACAGTTTCAAGTACAGCCCAACCGGGATGAACGCCAGCATTTCGACGCTGCACATGAAGATCAACATGGCTGACCACAACATGGGAGACATGCTTGGCCGTCGAGCCAACGCACTTTCATTCAACAGGCCAAAACCGGTCCAGAATGCGATTGCCAGCAACGATGCAAGCAACCCAAGCAGTAACGACGCGGTCGGGAGCACTACCGACGCACGGCTAGCATCAAACACGCTCAGATTGACCAGGCTGATGCCCAGGGCCGCCACCAACAGTGGCCCGGCAATGGCACGCCAAGGCACGCTGGCGCTGCGCATGTTGCCGGCAATCGCGAGCACGATCGGTACTGAGCCCATCATCACCGGAGGGATCACCGGCCCGGCTGCCAAAACCGCAGTGGTGATCAGGAAGAAGTAGCCAATGTATCCCAAGAAGCCCAGCAGTGCGGCACAGGCCCAGTCACTCAGTCGCAATTGCCGCACTTCGCTGCGGTAAACGAACAGCACCAGCAGGCTACCTAACCCGGCAAAGGCATAGCTCACCACCGCCAGGTCAAAAAGGCTGTAGTCGCCGACCAACCCCGGAAAGATATAGAGCAGCGACCAGGAAAAGGTGGCGGCAATGGCCGCTAACAAACCCAGGGTCATACGCTCTGCTCCTGCCGCTGGATCCAGCAATGAGCTATTTGCCGGGCAGTGTCGAATACCCGCATGTCCTGGCCCATCGCACCGCTGACAAAACTGCCCTCCAGCAAGATAAACAACCCTTGGGCAACGCCGTCAGGATCGTTTATACCGGCGCTCATGGCCAAGGCAGCAAGGTTTTCGCGTATCCCTTGCTTATGCCGGCTCACCGCCAAATGCACGGGGTGGCTAAACTGGGGGAACTCAGCCGCACTGTTAACGAACAGGCACCCGCGCTCGCTATCTTTCAAAAGAAAGCGTTCATACAAATCGAAAAAGGCGAGCATGCCACTGACCGGATCAGGATGCCCAGCCAGGGTGCGCGCTACCTCTTCACGCCAGCGTCGGTCACGCTCCTCAAGGCACGCCACTATCAGCGCATCCTTGGAGGGAAAATGGCTGTAGAGCGTCATTTTGGTAACGCCCGCCATCGCGGCAATGGCCGTTACCCCGGTGACGTACACACCTTGCGACAGAAACAGCTTCAGCGCGGCATCAATCAAGCGCTCACGGGTGTTGTCCAATTCAAGGCACTCCGGCAAAGGTACGGAGTTGACTATACTGACCGGTAAGATTCAGGTGCATCCAGATACGACCTGAAGCATGGCCGCTACGACATAGACCGCAGCAGTAAAACGTAGGACGTCGGCATTTTTGGTAGCGCTGGGCTGATTCCACCGTCAGGATGGATGCTTCATCAGGCTTAAGGAGAGAGCTGTGTTTCCCATGAACGTGTGGTTCGCCTACACCGCCGCCTGCGTGCTGTTGGTGCTGGCACCGGGCCCTGACAACTTGTTGGCCATTGGCCGCGGTCTCAGCCAGGGTAAAGTCGCAGCGGCCGTATCCGGCATGGCATCAGGCGCAGGCATTCTGTTTCACGTTGCAGCCGCTTCGTTAGGCTTGACCCTACTGATGCAAACCTCAGTGCTCGCATTTTGGGTGATCAAGCTCATTGGTGCCGGCTATCTGCTCTGGCTAGGGATCAAGGTTCTGCGCGCTCGTAGCCTGATAAGCTTTCAGCCGGCGTCCAGGCAATCTCTGTCCAGCATTTTTCTGACCGGTCTGCTGTCGGCTGCGCTCAACCCCAAGCCAGGTTTGTTCGTGCTGGCGTTCATTCCCCAATTCGTCGACCCCGCACGCGGGTCGGTCAGTGTGCAGATGATGGTTTACGGCGTGTGGTTCGCTGCACTCACGGCATTGGGGTTTGCCTTGATGGGCATTTTCGCCACGGGGCTGTCTCGCTACCTGTACCGGCGGCCACGGCTGGTGAATGGGCTGAACGTGGGCGCAGGCCTCACCTTCGTCGCCTCTGGCGTTTCGATTGCGGCGTTGAGCCAGAGATAGCAAGCAGGAGAAAGCGGCGGGGCTGCGTATGAACCCCGCGCTTCATCACGATGCTGAAGCCTCGTCGGCCAGCTTCGCATGGGTGTTCAGTTCCTCAGCGATGAAGGCCGAAATCATCGCCCGATAGACCTGCTCCACCACCTCAGCCGAGGCACCGGTTTCGTCAGCCATCTCACGAACCTTCTTGATCACTTGCTCGACCCGAGCAGGCGCACGCACATCATCGGTGGTTTTCTTGAAGCCGGCTGCTTGCGTCACGAGCCTTCCACGTTTGGCGAGAAGCGAAACGAGGCTGCGGTCGATTTCATCGATCCGTTGACGGACTTCGTCCAGAGAGGTGCAAGGTACATCCATTTGCTTGACTTCCTTTTCATGAGCCTGCGACGGATTGGAGCAGGCTGTGGATGGTGATCGGGTCATGCAGTGTAGCTTCTATGCTAGGTCTGCTTCACGCTCTACCGAGGGGGTGTAACGCCGCAGGAGTGCCCGTCACGATGACCTGAAACCCTTGATACACGCAGGATACCCAGTCCATTTCGAATAACCTGCTCACACCTTCGTGGCGCAGATCGCGAAAATGCAGATCCGCCACGCCAACCATCTGTCGCCCAGGCTTGGGCCGCCTGCTGGCGGGCGAATGTCTGGGACCTTTGGTAGACTAGGACACCCTTTTTCTTGAGGCGGATCTGGACGGTATAGCTAACCGTCGAATCGGCCTTTTTCCTTGCTCTGATCGTTGCCATGATCTCCGGTGGTACGAGCGTGAATGGCGGTGATACATCTCACCACCGTCTAACCCAGCACGCCCATCGAAAATGGTACATAAATGCGTAGACCAGAATGTCCCTAGAAAACGCTTCAACGCCACAGACTACGCGCCCTGAGCCCTCACGCCGCTTCAGCGTTGCACCCATGATGGATTGGACGCACACACGCTGTAAGCCTTAATTTTAAAGGCCTCTGTTGATCATCATCAGACTGTGTACCAATTTTTTACCACTTCACCTGTTAGCGCCGAGCTGTAACCTACCACTTTTCGTTCAGAGGTCGACAGCGAAAGGTACGACTACACTTTGAGACCAGGCGCCACTACGAGACGCTGGTACGGAGGTCCATCCTCAGTACAACCATTTGTGAATACTCCGCTTTGACTTGACGAGGAAAATTTTTACTTCCTATCTCTGAAAAGCCCCACTTGAGATAGGCGTTTCTTGCATTTACTGCAGACGCCATTACATCCAGCCATACGTGCGTCAGCCCTAACTCTTTCGCGTGCTCGATTGCTGCAGACACAAGTCGAAACCCTAACCCCGACTTCTGACTGCCCGGTAGAAGATAGATCCTAGAAATCTCCGCTCCCCCGCATTCGTGCGTGATCGGGTTTCGAGAGTCAACCATCATGGTTAAGAATCCAACCACAACCCCAGCAACCTCGGCTACCCAAAGCCTTGATTCAGCTTGTCGCAGCAGCATCAAAAATGCTGACGTACTAAAGGTATCGAGTTGATGGGCTAAAGCTACGCAGTCATTCCATAGGTAATGATAGGACGCTGCATAAGCAGCAGGACCAATCACTCCTAACACCTCAGCATCGTCTACACATGCTCTGCGGATTTTTACCACTCCGTCCACACTTGGGCCTCGCGCAATTCCAATGGGTCACCCAAGAGTCTACCCGCTCAGATCTGCGTCTGCTTTGCTCGACTGCTGCCATGGATGCAGAAATTAGCCCCCAAATCCGTGATGGATTGGACCAATTAATGGCAGCCCCTTTAAAGCAAAAGGTTACAGAGCAACCACCGCCTTCTCTTACCAATTTTGAACCACCCCCTACTCGAGTTTTCATCCACGGTCAACGGACGTTGCGGCAGCTAACGACCCAAAGCGGCCGGTCGGAGAAGGCAGCAGCCCGCCAAAACCAGACGTTTAGTCTCACGTCTCAATCATTCATAATGCTGCTCCGGAAAGTGCGAAAGTTAATGAATTCATGTTTGATCAATACTTGAAACGATGGGAACTGACCATCGACGGTGATGCTTTCGCCTCGCTGAATGGACATCTACTGCCCGTTCGCCACCACGGCCTACCAGCCATGCTCAAAATTTCGCAAGCGCTGGAAGAGCGGGCAGGCAATCTGCTCATGGCTTGGTGGGACGGTGAAGGAGCAGCTCCAGTGCTGGCACATGACGGTGAGGCCTTACTCATGGAGCGTGCGAACGGCTCGGTCTCCCTGGCGCACATGGTGAGCTGCGGCCAGGACGACGAGGCTACTCGTATTATCTGTTCGGTGGTCCGCCGCCTCCACATACCAAGTACAAAACCGCTGCCTGCTTTGGTCCCCCTGGTTAACCGGTTCGAAGCCTTATGGAGCGCAGCGGCAACGCACAGAGGAGTCTTTGAACAGTGTGCAGAAACCGCCCGCCAACTTTTAGGCGCACCTCGCGAAGTCACGGTACTGCATGGCGACATCCATCACGGAAATGTCTTGGACTTTGGCGCCAAGGGATGGCTCGCTATCGATCCTAAGGGACTGTACGGTGAGCGCGGCTTCGATTACGCGAATATTTTCTGCAATCCGGATAGCAAAAGCGCTTTGGCTCCAGGGTGTTTCGAGCGCCGTATAGGGGTCGTGGCACACGCCTCCGAAATTGATCGCCACAGGTTGTTGCAGTGGGTGCTCGCATGGGCGGGGTTGTCAGCAGCCTGGATGCTCGAGGACGACATTGAGCCGGATGCCCCCCTTGAGGTGGCGAAGCTTGCAGCGTTGGCGCTCGGTTTGTGAGTTTTACGGTAGGGCGAGGCCAGAATACTTTTCTGTCAACCTTGGGTTGCGATAGCTAATGGTCTCGATAGACTACTTTTGGCCGAATGCTGCCTTTAGCCACTGTCAGCTCTGGGTCGGAAGTGGATCTTCCCACAAGCAACCCCCTGCCTCATATCCTCGCACCAGAATCGAGAATGGACAGTGGCTAAGCTCCATGTGATGGATTGGGCAGGGTCTACTCACAGGCCATGCACTGCAGTGCTGTTGAAGGATCTCTACATCAACCTGTACCAATTTTGTACCAAGCTAACCGCGACCAAAATGCTACTGGTTCATGGCTGAGCTTGTACGCGTAAGGGTATGCGGCTTCGATCAACCTCTGGCGAGCCTCCACTCGTGTCACCAACGGGCAGCCCATAGGTGAGCATTGATTTCCTCTAAAACCCTAGGATATCAAGAAAGATAATTCACATTCGCGATGCTCATCCTCTCACCTTCCTGTTTAGCACAAGCCCCCTTGGGCCTGTCGCATGCCAGCAGACCACCCATGCGGTAGCAACCCTCGTGAACTCTGACATCCTCCACTGCATCTGCTATCCCTCAGGCAAAAATTGCAGCTTGACCCGGTTGCATGGAGAGAAGGAGCAAAAACACCGGGGCAGAGCTATGCCGCGTGAGTATTAAGGGACTACTGTCTTCCATTACAAAGCGAAGGCCGCGTGCTTCCCTCACTACTATTCATTACGCCCAGGCATGGCATAATGCCTTCACCCCCTCACTGCAGAATCTTGATGGCTGGGCGAAAGCACTTAACTAAATTACAACTATACAATCAAGTAAAAACGAGGCTTTAGCAAAAGTGGATATCGAAGCTATTTTACACGACGACATAGAGCGGGTCGAGGCGCAAAACAGGCCGCCATTCGAAACAACATTTGACTACCAAACTTTCAGGAAAAGTAAGGAAGAAGCATTAATTGAATGGAAAGCACTGGGAGGTGAGGGACAAAAACAATACCGCTCAAACTTGAGAGTATTTTACCAAGAAAAAAATTTGGTTCCCGAAGAAGACCAGAATTTCACAAATGGCAGGAATTTGTTTTTGCTAAACAGTGAAATCGAAGCAAGACTGGGCTCACGTAGCAACCTCGATTTAATTTTGCTAGATGACATAAATTTTCCAGCCCCAGCGCTTGAACTGCTGGCAAACATTGAAAACTCAAGTCACATTCGGGATCTTTATAAAATCCGAAAACGAACAACTGGCAGCGAAAAAAATTCTGGCATTACTGAGGATGAGGCGCGAAGAATCAAGAACTGTTTAAGACAAGGACGAGAGCTTTATCTGAGCAGCAGAAGCGGACCGGTCATGGTAAAACCATTAAATCTATTCTACTCACTTACTGCTTACACGTATGCAATAATAATTCTCAACAACCCCATCAGATTCAAGCTGGACAGTTTACCTGGCTCGCACGGAATGAACTACCTCCCGAACCCTATAAGGGCACAGTTTGGTGGCGACATGCCACACGGGACGTTCAGCGATCTAGTTACATCATTCCCGACAAATTCCATAAGAACACGCGACGTAGACTACTCCCAAAGCAACTTAAATTCTATCCTTGAGTTTTATAATAATAGATTTACCGTAAGCGCTGGCACGCTACTGAGTATGATCCCTGAAATACGAGAATATTACAAAATCACTACCGGACGTGACTCAAGAGCACACCCACTTGAAATAAACGCCATAACAGACCGGCGCTCAACATCGTGGGAGTTACAGATTGGCGATGGCATCACCCGCCCGCCAGCCGCTGATATCTCTCAAACCTTCCAGAATTTTAAAGTAACTGAACGTCACGGAAAATACATTGTAGTAATACCTACCGCCGAAGAACATACCGCGCAAGCGACCATCTACGCCGACATACGGGGTAAATTATGGTACATTGAAAATCCATTTTTCCCGGTTGTGCTCCCAGAGATATGTGTCCACTTTTTGTTATCTAGCATGTTCAGCAATTTGATGAGGTACTCGCCGGACCACTGGGGGGAGGTACTACTCAACCAAGTTAACACCAACGTGTCGCTCATCATGAATAAGTATCTCTCCTCATTCGAGCTCAAGATGCCTATACTATTATTAAGATCAATATCAAAATTCTACCCAACTGTTTCAAGCGAGAGTTAATAATTTTAAAGGTCTAAGCTTTAGGTTCAAGAGGTCAATTCAGTTAATTCGGAAATGGCCTCTAGTCCGAAGTCGATATATTTGATCAAGATTAGCCTGAATGATAGATTGTTCTAGGGCTAGCTGATTACCTACTTAGACCTCATAATCCCTGGCATTATCAACAAATCTCCCCTAAATTAGCACTGATAATTCTCGAATTGGAGCAAGCTCATGGATGAACAAGCCTCGATCACGGCCGACACGCTTGAGCTGCTGCTTATGAACCAGGTCGCGATCAGAGCAGCGCTGGAGGAGCTCTCGCTATGGGTGAGCCATCGCGGCTCCGTCCACATTCATGAAAACGTCATGGCTGCGTTAGCGACCCTCGATCTCCATGCTGAAGCGATCTCATCCAGCATAAAAAGACTGCGGGCGTGAGCGATCATACACCTAGCTGCGGCTGCGTGAGCTTAGCGCATACAGAAACAAAGCTTGACGGCGATTGGGCGGTGCAGGATTAGCCCACACTCTAGAGCAGCCGGAAAAAATCGGCACTAGAAAACCTATTCTCAACCACTTAGAACAATTTCAAACGCAAGGATTATCAATGACTCGAAAATCACTTCCAGCCAATATCTCTCGTAAGCTATGGGCACAATGCGGAGGGTACTGCCAGAGGCCCGACTGCAACCAACCCCTCTTTGCTGAGAGTGAAGGCGTAAGCGTAAGCCTTGTTAACGTGGCACATATCATAGGTCATGGTGTCGACGGTCCTCGTAGTGAACATGAACTAGCCAAGGAAATTGATAAAGACGGCTTCGACAATCTTATAATGCTTTGTTTAGCATGTCATAAAATAGTCGACGAACTTGAATCACAGTATCCAGTTGAACAAATGCAACAATGGAAAACCCAGCATGCCAGCAAGATCTCCACATTATTTACCACACCTAGCTACAACACCGAAGCTCATCTCCTACGAACAATCAATGATTTGCTCGAAGAAAACAGAATCATTTTCCAAGAGTACGGACCATATTCCGACTTGGTTATCCATAGCGACTCCGGTGACGCCTTGACAACTTGGCGAAAGCGAAGCCTTGAAACTATAATCCCCAACAATCAAAAGATAATCACACTAATTGAGAGTCACAAAAACCGCTTCGGCTACCCCTGGGACACCTACAGGCAGATGCTCAAATATAAAATGCATGCAGATGCCTTTCAAGATAACTGCCTGAGCGACCGGAAAGTTAGCGACTATAAAACTTTCCCAATCGAGTTCGACCACTTCATCAAAACAAAGCTAGGGATCCCTACGCTTCCGATCGAGCGAGTTAAAGATGAAGAGCTTGAATTTCGACACAACCAAATTAAAACCTTCATCAATAGATTCCTATCCGATCATAGCTCCATTACCAAACTTGAAGAGCTCAATAAGTCTACTATGATAGTTGACCTTCAAGATGGTCGATCCTTGAAAGTATTTGTCACCAACACCTATTACTTTACAGAATATACCTTAGACAAGGTCATCGAGATCGACCCTGCTATTGACGCGATAATTTGTTCATGCCCGTCGGGACAATACGCCCCATCAGCCAAAACCCTCTGCATTGAAAAAGGTATAGGGTTATTCATGCTTAATGAATTCATGGGGGCCATTAGGTTAACTGGGGAGAAGTACCTTAATTATCTGCTGAACGCTGAAAAGACAGATCGTGTCGAAAGAGTGAGAAGAGAAGTTCAAGCACTTCGCCCGCCTGCTGGCACTGCCGTCTATCTATTTGGCTCCTATCTCCGCCAAAAAGCATACAACGATATTGATATTATGATCGTCTACTCAGCGCAGTCCGCAAAATCCGCTATGATTTCCCTTGAAGCGAATTTAAGAAAAAGCACAACCTTGAGTAAAGATATTTTAGACATCACCATTGCCTCAAGCGAAGAGTTTGCCACACTAAAGCTTCAACAAGACAACATGACTCGCTCCTATCCAGGATAATATTATAACACCTCTAAATCTGAGACCCAAAGCAAATAGCCTCGAAACCACAATTGTTGGATTGAGATCGGGGCTATAGCATGCATGCATTTTAAAACATATATTCATCCTATTCAACACCAACTACTGAAGATAGCGCGAACACCATTATCAACCACTCTACATTCAGCGCACACCCTCCAACTTTAGTACGCGGTCTGCCTGGATGTCGTCATAAACTGTCAAAGTTTCCATCGGGGCTGCTCCATTAAGGATGATGGCTCAGTGTAGTCACTTGCTAAGCAAGGGTGATGTGTACTGTGTGACAGGGGTTTGGTACGAACTTTTTTTAACATCGGCCATTTAGAACAAGCCCCCAAGCGATAATGGTTGCCAGTTCATGATCACCAACTCGCCGGTCACCTCGGCTTTACACTGCCGCTGATTGGTGGTGCTGTAGCGGATGTCTAGGCACTCAAAGTGGAAGCCGTCGAAGACTCGTCGGATATCTGGGTGGTCATTGATACTGACCATCACCCTGCCCTTACACCGACGCATGAATTCGGCCATGCGCTCGTACTCCTCAAATGGGAAACCCACCCCGTAGCCGGCGGTCTGCCAGTACGGCGGGTCCATGTAAAAGAACGTGTGCGCTCGATCGTAGCGCTCGGCACAGTCAAGCCAAGGCAGGTGTTCAACGTACGTCCCGGCGAGACGCTGCCACGCGGCGGACAGGTTCTCTTCGATGCGCAGCAGGTTGATGGCCGGCCCAGTGGTGGCGGTACCGAACGTCTGCCCAGTGACTTTCCCGCCGAAAGCGTGTTGCTGAAGATAGTAGAAACGAGCAGCACGCTGGATGTCGGTCAGGATCTCGGGGCGCGTCATCTTCTGCCACTCGAAGATCTGCCGGGAGCTGAGCGCCCATTTGAACTGGCGGACGAACTCCTCTAGGTGGTTCTGCACAACGCGGTAGAGGGTGACCAGGTCACCGTTGAGATCGTTCAGCACCTCCACTGGCGCGGGCTGGGGACGCATGAAGAACAACGCGGCACCGCCGGCGAAGACTTCGACATAGCATTCATGAGGGGGAAAGAGAGGGATCAGGCGGTCGGCCAGGCGGCGTTTGCCACCCATCCAGGGAATAATTGGAGAGGTCATAGGTATGCAAGTCTTTACTGTATGAATAAACAGGTGTTAGGCTCGCCGCGCTTTGTGCACAAGGCAGAGGCTGCGGCTGGACTTGCAGGAAGGGTCTGCGGGTTCGGCGGGCCGGGCTGGATGTTGGCGCATCTACCCGGCTCGCCTCTTTTCATTTGGTGACTGTGCGAACGTAGGCCTGGCAGGCCTTCAGTGCGATCAGTCCTCGGTCACCGTCGTCGGTAATGCCGATAATTCGTTGAGCATGCGCTGGGTCAAGTCGGGCGCGAACGGCTCCATGAACCACGCCTCCGGTGCAGGCGGCTTCTCGCATCCCACCATCACAACCCGAGGCGGCAGAGGTCCCGGCGTCGACAAGGACTGACAGCCGCATGTCAGCAGTAGCCAGCCTGTCACGCAGGCGAGCCTGAATCTGTTGCGCATCGTTCATCTCCTTCCAATGTGTTTTGCCCTGCTCCTGCAGGCGATCCTCCAGGTCTTTGCGCTGACTTTTCTGCTCAGCCAAATGCTCCAGGGCTGCAGCTGAAGCTTCCTCACGCTCACGACCGTAAGCCCGATCCTTATCCGCCAACTGCTGGACATAATCTGCTGCCTGGTCAGATAACCGCTTTCCGTATTCGCTGGCCTGCCATACCCAGGCCCCACGCCCGCCGGTATAGAGCCCGACCGCCACGGCCAGAAGTGCAATACGCCAATTCATCGGCACTACTGCAGCACCTCGAGCGCACGCTTGTAGAGTGCCTGGCGATCCTTTAAGCCATTCAGGCCACCATTGATACGGCGGGTGATCAGCTCGAACACCGAGTCATCGGCCTGCAGCACCTTGTCCGCGAGGCTATTGAGCCCCGCCCGCTGCCAGTACCAGCCGGCCGACAGCGACGCGTAGACCGGCTGCTCTAGCAGGTCGGGGGTGTTGAGCAAGCGGCTGTCGCCGAACAGTGCTTCGCTGCAGGCCTCATAGTTGTCGCGGCCGGTGATCTGGATAAGCCCACGGCCACGGTATCGCTGCCCATCACCATCAGCCTCCGGGGTGTTGCCGAGGCGCTGCGCCAGGCGCCCAGTGTCGTACTTGGCCAGGTAGGCATCGCTACCGAGCTCTCGCACATATAGCAGCTGGCCAGACTCATGGCCGACTTGCGCAAGGAACGCAGCCATACGCCGAGGGGTGATGATCGAGTACTTGCCCATTGTTGCGTTGAGGCCGGGAACAAAAACGCCGGCTTTTCGGCCGGCGTTGGGGAGGATCTGTTGCAGCTGCTGTACAGAGATAGCCATTTAAGTCTCCAGTGATGGTCTCTTTGTCTGTGCAGTTAAAGCTGCACGACTTCGAGAGGTGTTGAGGTTTTCTTGTTCTTCCCAGCGGCCTTGGCCTTGCCCTTCTTGCCGCCATTGCATTCAACGGTGGTCGACCAGCCCGATTGGGTGAATACCTGTTCCAGGGAATCCACCAGGTACTCGCCATCAAAGCCATCCTTGAAGCCCTGGGCATTGATCTGGCGTTCTGCGAACAGGTCGACGCGCCCCGGCATTTCCAAGCGCACCCCGGCGGTCGAGCGATTGAACGCCGCCAGGCGCGCCTTGGCGGCCTGCTCGGCAGCGGTCTTGTTCGGGTGTATATGGCGGTCCGTATGCACCGGAGGCAGGCCGTCCGGGGCGTCGTCGTTTTTCAGCTCGATAACGTCCAGGGTGCCGGTCTTGGCATTGTGGTGGGTGGCCTTGACGCTCTTGTGGGTCGCTCGGTCCCCGAGGCGGAACGAATAGCGGCTAACGTCCGAGCGGCGGATGGTGATCGCCGGCAGCGTTTTGCCGCTGGCCGTGACACCCGCCTGCCGCTTGAGGACCAGCAACTTGCCGTTGGCCACCTTGGCGGTACAGTCATGCAACCGGGCAATGCGGGTAATAAAATTGTAGTCCGACTCGCCCAGCTGGTCCGCTCGCGGCACAACGGTCTGCACATCGCAGGCCGGTACCCAGCCATTGCGGCGGGCCACCGTGGCGACAATCTCGGCCAAGGTCTTGCCCTCGAAACTGCCGTTGCGGGTGGTCTTGCCGCTGCCGCGCATGTCGCTGGCTTTACCTCGGATCACCAGCGTGTCCGGCGGTCCGGTCAGCTCCACCTCATCTACCGTATAGCTGTTGATGCGGGTCAGCTGCGCGCCGTCATAGCCCAAGAAAATCTCGACCTTGGCGCCGCGCGACGGCAGCGAAACAGCCTGGTCCCGGTCATCAATACGCAGCTCGAACTCGTCCGACTCCATGCCGGGCTTGTCGAGGGTGCGCAGCATCAGCAGGCGATCATTGATCAGGCGCGTGATATCGGTACCGTCAGCGACGATACGAAATTGCGGTTTCATGGAAAGCTCCAGTTAGGCGGGATGCTAGTCCCACAGCTGGACGGTCAGCTGGTCAGTTCTAGCCAGTTCGGGAAGGGTGATCAGCACCCCGGCGCGGTAGGGTTGCGGCTCGACGGATAGGCCCGGATTGGCGCCCAGCACGGCCTCCACCGTGCCACTCAAGTGCCCGTAGTAGTGGAAACAGATAGCGTCGAGTACATCGCCGTCAGACGTTCGACAGATCATCGCCATAACGCGTGAACTCCAGGGTGAATGCCTGCTTGCGCGGGATTCCGCCCTGCAGCAGCGTGGGTTGTTCTTCCTCGATGTCGGTCAGGCACCAATTGCCCAGCACCTGGCCATAGCCGGTGGTCAGTCCCAGCGGCTGCAGCTGGCCACCGATGCTGCGCAAGGTGTCGAGCTGGCCGAGGCCGCCCCGGAACGAGGGGAAAATTGCGCCCTTGAGTGTCAGGCGCTCATCACCAATCCCGACTGCCTGCTGCGCAGAGCGCCGGGTAAGGCGCTCCTGAGCCGCCCAGCGGAAGGAGGTTTTGCGCCGCAGCTCGTCAAAGGCCGCCGTGTCCAGGTTGAAGTAGAACGGCTCCGCCTTGACGCTCAGAGGCTGCAGGATCAGCAGGTGGGGAAACGCCTTGATAGATTCTTTGGGCGGGTCTTCCTTGGGGCGGATCGAGGCGCTGGAGAACATTTCCGACAGCGAGAAATTGGACAGCATGCCGCTGATACCGCCGGCCTGGTTGTACTTGTCCGCAATGTTGGAAATGGCCTTCTTGGCCCTCTCCGCCTGCTCGCCAAACTCGGCCACTCGCTCCTGCACTTGCGTGACCGCGTTGCTGGCCTGGTTGTAAACGGCCAACACCTTGCCGACTTTGGCCTGGGCTTGGGTGATGCTGCCCATGACCCGGTTCAACTGGCCACCGATCAGCTCCCCCACCACCGGCAGGGTTTCCAGCTCGGAAACCGCGCCTTTCATTTGAGTAACGGCCCCATTCATGGGGCCAAGCATGCCGTCCACCGTGCGGCGGCCAGCCTCTCCCGCAGCGGCAAGCGACTTTAAGCTGCCCTGCAGCTGCTCCATGTACGCCATCGTTTATCCTCCCTACAAGTGTGGCGCGTCGTACAGCTGACGCGCGTTAAGGTCGCGGGTCGCGTCCTCAATCATTTTCATGAAATAAGGCCGCAGCTCATTGGCCAGCGCTTGGCGGTCTGATACATCGCCTTTCACCGTCACCGGCATGCTCAGCTCAAACCGCTGGTCGAGCTTGAGGGATGCCGGCTCAGCCTTGACCGGCGCCGGCTTATCCGCTGCACGCTGGTAGTCACCCAGCATCTGGCCCGCCTGAGCCAGGCCAGGCCCGACTGCGCCGGCCGGCTGCAGGTTGCCCAGCAAGGCCGCCGAATCGCCGGCCGACGGCAGCGCGAGGGGGACCCCGGGGTAACGCACCTGGTCGACGGTCGGCGCCGGCACCCGGAACGAGTCCTTGGAATCGGGGGCCTTTGGATCGTAGGAAGCCACCGGCTTGGTAGGCGCTGGCTCCACTCGCAGCGACTCAGGATCGTTACGCGTAACGAGCGGCGCGACCGGCGGCCGCGTGAGCGGTGCATCAGGGAAACGCACCTGGTCGACGGTCAGCGCCGGCACCCGGAACGGGTCCTTGGAATTGGGGCCCTTCGGATCGTAGGAAACCGCCGACCCGGCAGGCGCCGGCACCACCCGCTGCGCCTCAGGGTCGTTACGCGTAACAGGCGACTCGGCGGGCGCAGCTTTCACCGCCCCGCCTTCGCGACCTTCTGCAGGCGCCCCCTGCTCCGCCGGCACAGCCGTTGGATCAGGCTGCGGCTTGTCGGCAAACAAGCTCCCGACCTTGGCGCCGAGTGCGTCACCGCCAATGCTCCCAAAGATGCCGCCCACCAGGCCACCAATGGCCGTGCCGACCACAGGAATGATCGAGCCCAGGGCAGCGCCCGTGGCTGCGCCGGCGATACCTCCGGCCAAACCTCCTACCGCTCCGCCGACACTTTCGGCCTTTTGCTCAGGCGGCTGATCGCTGGCCATAGCGCTACCAACCTGTAGCGCTGCCAGCGCAGTGCCCAGCACCGGCACCCCCTTGCCAAGGCTGGCCAGGCGTCCAGCGCGCCCCACGAAGCCGCCGACACGCCCCCACCGACTGCGCCGTGGGTTGCGTCGTGCGGTGTCGCCCACGCCGCTCTCAACCGGACCGCTGCCCTTACCGCCGCCTGCCTGGGGATTGGTGACGAACACACGCTGCACCCCGGCAGCACCTGCAGCCCCTTTGGCGACGTTGTACAAGCCTCGGGCCACCCGGATGGCGGCCACAGCCTTGGTGATGGCAAAGCCACCTGCCGCCAGGGCAGTAGCCCCAAGAGCCAACGAAGGCACTTTTTCAGCAATCCAGCCGATGCCGTTGGCCGTCGTCCGTAGTACATCGGCGGCGCCGTCCGTCAGCGGCCGCAGACCGTCACCGATGGCACGAAGCGCGTCGTCAGCCGCGTTGGCGGTTTCTTTCCACTTCTGCGAGGACGTTTCGCGGCGCTCGGCCAGGTTCTGGTCGAGAATGCCCGCCGCGTCTGCAGACTTGGTTTTCAGGTCCTCATACAGCGCCTTGTTTTGCATGTAAGCCATGAGCGCGGATTTGACCTGCATGTCCGCGAACAGGTCGCCGGTACGCATGGACTCTTCCAGCGCCTGCATCATGCGCTTGGCTTTCTCGGGGTCCGTCTCCTGGTTGATCTTGGCCGCCGCCTCGGCCATGGCTGCGGCCTTTTTGGGGTCGGTCTTCTGGATGTACTGCTGGGCAAGCGCAAAGCTCGACTCCAGTGTCGACATGCCATTCTGTAGCCCGGTGTTGAGCGACTTTTGGTAGTCGATACCGGCGTCCTTGTACGCCTTGACCGTCTCGCTTGAGCCGATCTTTTCCATCCAGTTCTTGAGGTTGTTGGCCGCCTCGTCGGCGCTGCCGGCGGATTTGATCTGCACCTGCAGCATCGAGCCCAGCTGGGTGACGGCGTCCATGCCGTAAATACCCTGCTTCGCCATACCGGCCAACAGTTCGGGGAACCACTTGGCCATGTCGCTGGCTTCGAAGCTACCGGCCTGGCCCTGGTAGGCGATGGCCTCCAGCGCACGCTGCATCACCACGGGGTCGGTGATCTTGGCGTTTTGCCCCAGGGCGTTGATCATTCGGGCAGTGTCGGTACCGTCCGCGCCCTGCCCCACCACAAACTTGGCGGCCACGCTGGAATAGCGCGCGGCCTCCTGCAGGTCCATACCGGCACCCACCAGCTGGTTGAGGACCTCCGCCACCCCGTTGCGCGCCAGGCCGGTATCCTTGGCCGTGCTGATGATGCCCCGATTAAGCTCGACCTCCTCGGCCTTGTTGGCCACCCCTGCTTTGATCGCGATATCCCGCACTATCGCCTGATAATCGGCACTGACCTTGGTGGGCACCGCCAATGCCGCGGTGCCGACCGTAGCCTGCACAACGGTGGACCGCAGGCCGGCTTTACCCGCCTCGATCTGCTGCAACCCCTTGGCCTGCCGGGCAGCGGTTTGAGCCGTGCGCCCCAGCGTGCGGTAATGATCCTCCAGCCGGCCAACCTCAATGCCTTGTTTACGCAATGCATCAAGGTTGCGGTCCAGCTGGTTGCGCAGACTGCGCGCACTCGCCTCTCCCGCCTCGCTGGCTTTCTTCCACTCATCGCGCAGGCGCATGGTTTCGCCAATGACGCCCTGCAGCACCTTGGCCTCTTCGCCGCGCTTCTTGAGCTTGCCGAGCCGGCCCTCAACGTCTTTGAACGCGGCGCCGACCGTTGCGCTGACCACCCCGCCGATCACAAGGCCAATGGAAAACTTGTTGTTGGCCATGGTTTCTCACTCCCACGCAGGCACAGCCCGGCGGCTCACTCAGAGAGCCACCAGACCATGCGCGCGAATGGCATTTGCTCCAGCTCGCTGGCCGAGAACCCCAGTTCTCGCGCCAGGCGCTTGGCAAGCGACTTTTGGAATCCGGGTGTGTTAAACCCCGTCTTGGTGGACCAGGCGAAAGTAGGCCGCGCGCACACGGTTGTAATCGCGGATGGTCAGCGAATGCAGCTCGCCCGGGGAGGTATCGGTCAGGTGCTGGAATAGCAGCATTTCCAGCTTGCCGTTGTCGTCACCCGCCTCGGCCTCCACCTCTCGGCTCAGACGGATCGAGGGCGATTGCAGGGTCAGGCGGTCGACCTTCACGCCTTCGCGTTCGATAGGCTCCACCAGGCGCACCACCGCATGCTCCAGAGTCAGCTTGAGCCAGGCCGGATTCTCGCCGCTGTCATCGCCCAGCAGTTCCTTGTAGGCCCGCTGCAGGCGGCGGTAGTCGCGCACCTGTAGGGCCGTCAACTGATCCTCGGTCAGCTCGCACAGCGACCCAAGCATGAGCAATTCGCGCTGCTCGTCGTTGTCCCCCGCCTGATGCCCCACCATGAGATCTTCGCGCACGGTCGGGCAGCGCATGGTCAGCGCCGGGCGCACCTCGCCGTAAACGTCCAGTGGCACGCTCAGGGATACCACGGCATGACCGCCCTCGATGTTGAGCCAGGTAGGTGTATTGTTGGTAATGGACATGCTCAGGCTCCTTAAATGGCGAGGTCAGCGCGAACGCTGGCCAGTTGGTCGACACCGTCGATAACGCGGATGCAGTTCACAGGATCGATTTCGTAGATGACGCGGCCGCCAACTTCCAGCTTGTAGTAGCTCACCGCGATGCTGTGCTTCATTTCGGCCTTATCGCCAACCTTCCAGTCCCCCGGATCGACTTCCTTGAGCGCGCCACGCAGGGTGGCGACCACCGCCTTGGTGGCCCCGCCACGCCCTTTGAAACTGCCCCGGAACACGCAGTTGAAGCCGGACAGGTCAAAGTCACCGAAGTACTTGAGGGTTTCCCGGCGCATGCCGTTGGAGGTAAAGCTGGCCTCCAGCTTCTCCAGGCCCATATCCATTTCAATCGGCGCGTCCATGCCGCCGCCGCGATATTCGTCGGTCTTCATCGTGAGCTTGGGCAAGGTCAGCGATGGCACATCGCCCTGCAAGCTGACACCGCCCACCGAGGCACTCATGTTGAACAGAACTTCTGGAATAACAGCCATTGCGCGCCTCCTTAAGCTACGTCGAGAACTTGGGTCAGGTATTCATCGGTCACCTCGATTTCAAAAATCGGGTTCTCGGCAGGCGGCACATCAGTGAAGCGGATCACCCAGATGATTTTGCCCTGGGCCAACTGGCTGGCCGTGTTGCGCTCGGCGTCGGCGTAAACCTCGAAGTCGATCACCGCCCCGGCGGCCTTGAGGTCGCGCATGAAGGCCTGCACCGTCTCGGTCACATCCTTGACATAGCTTTTGGTGATCCCGAGGTCGACGGCCCATTTCATGCCGGCACGCACGGCCGCCATCACCATGTCCACGGTGCGCACCCGCGTGACAAATGCCCACTTACTATCGCTCGACAGCGTGCGGTTGCCCCACAGGCGATAACCGCCGTCGCGAATGATGGTGGTGATATTGGCGTTGTTGAGCAGGTTGGCCCGGCAAGTCGGGTCGTTGTCCAGGTACTCGACCGCCCGCACGGTGCCGGTAATGTTCTTGATTTCCTTGTTGGACGGCGAAGCCCAGAAACCAATGTTCGCGTCGGTTTGCGCGAACAGACCGGCCGCCACCGGCGAGCCCGCCAGGCCCTCATCGCTATTACTGGTAACGCTCCACTTCTTGACGCCGGGATCGACCATATACAGCCGCTTGCTGCCAAACTCGGTGGCATAGGCAATGGCCGCCTCGTCAGTAGTACCCGGCCCGTCGATCAGGCCGATGGCTTCCAGCTTGTCCGCCAAGGTGTCCAGAGCGGTGGCCACCGCCTTGGTGGCGGTGTGTTTGGGTGCCAACAGCAGGCGTGGTTGCTGGTTGAACAGGCTTTTGGCATCGAGCAAGGCCTGCAGGCCGCTGCGCTTGCCATCGGCCGCCACACCGCCAATCACGGCGCTGGTAATGCTGGCCGGCGTGCCGGCAGACGTAACACCCACGGCGATGATCACGGCCTTGGCCTGGTCGAGAATCTGCAGGCAGGCTTTGGTCAGCGGCGAGTTAGGCCCGAACGCCGCCACGGCCTCGCGGTCGCTAACGACCATCACCGGCGTATTGGGCTCAGCCAAGCCCACCCCAGGGGTGTAAATGTCGACAATGCCGATCACCGACGACGAGGGCACGCTGATGGTGCGCCCACCCAAATTGACCAGCGAGGTGGTCACGCCATGAAAAAAGTTAGCCATAAATGCTCCCCGTAGAAACGAAAAAACCGCCAATGGGCGGTCGAGTTGAACAGCTGGAAATGTGGTGAGCGTTAGCCCGCTCGAAAGCCAATGGCGAACCAGTACAGCGTGAAATCCTGCTGAGAGTTCGCCCATTCACCGATCATGATGTTGAAACTTTGCCCCGTGGTTTTGCCCTCCATGATGGCCGGGGTCAAGGTGGCCGCCGGCACCCCTGGATTGCTGTTGTGGTAAATCACTGGAATGATAATGAACGGCGCCCACGAAAACCCACCCGAGTGAAACCAGATTTGGTACTCGTAAAACTGGGAGGGCAAATCACCTATCCCCACACGCCCCCACTGGGCCATAAAGCCGTTGTCGGTGTCCCAGTAGAACCCGTTCTGCGCCCCTGAGAACTGCGAGCGAACCGCCGCGTTGAGCGCGTTTCGCGCACTGTCAGCCGTATTTCCGCCGGTACCGCCCCGGATGATGGGCAGGATGCCGCTATTGACCTTGCTCGCGTCCAGGCCCGCCAGGCTCAGGCCAATCGACAGGTTCTGCGAGCCGTCAAACACCCCCTGCCCGGTTACATCGCCGGTGAAGCTCAGCGCGCGCCCCGTCTGCAGTCTGCTTGCGCTGCCGGCATTGCCCGTGGTCGGCCGGCTGAGGGTGCCGGTGGTGATCTTGGTCGCGTCCAGGCTCGGGATATCAGCGGCCGTCAGCGCCGCCCCCTCCAGCACCAGGCCCTTGGCACTGACCCGCACCTTGGAATAAGTGCCGGCCTGCACCCCTGTGCTGCCCAGAGTGAGGGAAATGGCCACATCCTTGGCGCCATCGAACTGGGCCTGTCCGCCCACATCCCCCTCAAAGGTGAACAGTCGTGGCGTCTGCAGCCTGGTCGCGCTGCCGGCGTTGCCCGTGGTCGGCCGGCTCAAGGTGCCTGTGATGATCTTGGCCGCGTCCAGGCTGGGGATATCAGCGGCTGTCAGCTCCGCCCCCTCCAGTACCAGACCCTTGGCGCTGACCCGCACCTTGGAATAGGTCCCAGCCTGCACTCCCGAATTGGCCAGGGTGACATTGATCGCCGCGTCACCGGCGCCGTTGAACTTGGCCGCACCGGTGGCATCACCCTTGAGCGAAATGGTGCGCTCAGTGGCCAGCGCGCGGGCCGTGGCGGCCTCGCCCTGGCTGATGGCCTCCTGCACCACTGCCAGGGTGGCCGTAACCGTGTTGGGGTCCTGCAGAATCTGCACGTTGGCGGTGCTGCTCACCTGTATCAGCAGGCGGATCACCTGAGTGCGGCCGCTGCCCTGCTCCTGCAGCGGCTTGAAGGTCGCCGGGTAGCTCGCCACCGCAACCAGCACGCCGGTGTCGTCGTACAGGCCGACCTCTCGCACCCACCAGCCGCCAACCTCCGGCAGCAGGATGCCCTCGGCCACAATCACCGGCCTCCCACTCTCCACTGAAAGGCGGTTGAGGTTGACCCGGAACACCTCATGAATCAGCTTTTTCTGCAGCTTGGAGGGCAGCGGCGTACTGCCGTTGCCATCCCCTACCGCCATGCGGGTAATCTTGAGGGTGGTCTTGGTGGCGATGGCTTTCGCCAGCGCAGCCGCGCCCGCGTCAGTCAGCATGGCGACGTAAATCGCGTCTGTATCTGCCATTGGTTCGCTCTTGAAGTAAGGGGCCTGCCCTCGCGGCAGGCCGTGAAGCGCTAAGCGGGCACAGGTCCGCCGTAGATGTTGGCCCCGACGCCCAAGGTCCGATACTGGATGTACAGGCCCAGGCCGCGCAGGATTTCTCCGGCCCAAAAACCAAAGAACATCCCGTTGTCTGTCCCCAGGCGCGGGTCGGGGGTCCAGCTGCCGTTCATGGCATGACCAGGAATGGGGGTTACCGTGTAGTTCGCCTGCAGCTCGTCCATGCACGCCTCGATCAGCACATCAAGGTCAGCCACCTGACTGCCGGCCATCGCTGCCAGGCAGGCACCGGCGAGCCACAGCCCGGTCATGTGCCCGGTAAAGTCATCCTCCACCGGCTTGGGCACGCTGTTGGTCGGGAAGTCGGTCGGCAAGATGCCCTTGGAGTCCTTGACGAACTGCACCAGCCAGCGCAGCCAGTTCTCGGCGTAGGTGACCAGCTTGGGCGGCACGGGCTTGCCCCGGTGCACCAGCTCGTACCACGCCCTGCAGGCGCCCATCATCGCCCTGGGCTGGTAGCCGGCCCAGGCGTTGCCATCACCCCAGTGATACTGGGTCCAGGTGTCGGCCGGGCCGTAGCGGTAGTTGTCCCAGCGGTTCCAGATGTACGCCGCTGCACCAGGTCCGAGGACACCGAATTTCTGCTGGTACCACTGCTGCGAGTCGTACAGGAAATCGATCATGTTCCCCAGCTCGACGCTGTACGTCTCAGGGTCCAGGCAAAAAATCAGCGGGTACTGATAGCCGGGATAGGGCATGCCGTGCCACGCGCCAATCTGCTCGGTGCCGTCAGAGTAGATATTGGAAAACGGAATCACCCCAGGGCTGTAGGCCAACGAGTCGTTGCGATAGCCAACCACCGTGCAATCGCCCACCAGGCCGCGAAAAGCCTGCTGACCGTTGAGGGTCAGCCGGTACAGCATCGTGTAGCCGTCGACCCCGTCGTACAGGTCGGGCAGCTCGTTGATGCAGTAATACTCAAACGTCAGGTTCGTGTCGGCATCGTTGTCCAGCAGAATGTCCATTTCCGCCAGCTCGTCGTAGTTAGGCGCTGACGGGTTAGGCCGGCCAGCCGCGTTGGGCTGGTAGCCTGACAGCGTGCCGTCCTCGGGGCGAATCTGCACGGTGGAAAACGCGCCATCGGTGGCCGGCAGCATCCACCACCACCGCCAGCCGTCCTTGTCCTGAATACGGACGTTGAAATTGCCGTCCGCCCGGTAGGTAATGCTTTTTAGCGGCGCCTTTTTGGTCGGCTGCAGGTAATTGCCGATCACATACCACCCGCCATTGCCGCCACCCGGGAAGAACGAGCGCACCACGTTGCCCGCTCGACCGGGAAAGATCACCGGCACATGCCGCTCTTGCGACGTAATGTCGGCCGAGTGCACCACCGCACGCAGGTCCGCCATGATGTATTCGGCCCCATCATCCTTGGCCACCCGGTAGAACTGCGACAGCGGGATATCGTGCTGCAGCACCTGCCAGCTGGAGGTCGACTCCGGCAGCATGTAGCAGTAACGGGTGCCGGTGTTTTCGACTTTCTCCGGGGCAATCGTGACCTCGACCTTGGCAGTCAGCGCGCCGTTGGCCTGGTCGACGCCGCCGAAGCAGGTCCGCACCTTGGAATCCTTGCCGACGCGGAACCATACCGATTGTTGCTCGATGGATACCTGGGCGCCCACATCGGTCTGCAGCGTGATGTAGCCCTGCGAGTCGCGGCCGTACTCCCGCTTTGCCTCGCTGGGGTACGCGAACTCGTAGGAAATGCCGTCTGTAAACGGCGTGGCGGCCACCGTACTCTGCCGGAAAAATCGGTCAGTCGAGTCAATCAGGGTGTACTCATGCGCCGTATACAGGCAGGCATCCATGGCTTTTTTGTAGCGTTCCTCGCCGGTGATACGCCACAGCAGATAACAGGCGTCCATGTACCACAGCTCGCCGTCTGCAGCGTTGCCCATCTGGTTGACCCCGCCCAGCAGGGGAACATGCAGCGGGCGATTGTGCTGCACGGCGTTGCGCGGGATCAGGTAGCCGCCATGCTCGACCGGTTGCCGGGTGGCATAGTTGAACAGGTGGGTACCGTTCAGGCTGTTGTCCTTGAGTTGCACCCGGCCGATATCGGCGCCGGTGTGCCCCTCTGACAACACCCGGCCGTCATCGGTGATTTTCTGGCCGGTATGGGCAATGATCCAATCCACCTCATACACCGTGCCGTCCTTGTCCCAGTCGGTCGAGCCGTCTTCGCGAAGCGCCCGCACGCCGGCATTAATCGCGCCCCAGGCCAGTGCACCGTCGAAGGCAAAAGTCGCCTTGTCCAGATACTCGCCCCAGTGCGGCGCGCCGTGCGGAATCGACAGGGCGCCATTGGTGAAGGCGAACGGCACACCCTTGAAGCCGCTGTGCGTCGGCTCGACCGGGTCCACCGGCCAATTGGCCAGCACCGGCTCCTTTGAGTTGATGATCCAGTTACAGATACGCCGCTGCGGTGTGTCAGGGATCGGCTGGCCGGCATAGAAATACTTCTCGTAGGCCTCCCAGTGCCATATGGCGGCCTCCAGATAACGCGGGTCCTGGGTGGCCAGGTAGGCATGGGCATAGCCCAGCACATGCAGCGCCTGGCCCTCGGTGGTGCCGTCGCCGTTGGGCTGGTACTCCATCTGCGAATGGGCGATGAAATGCCGGTTGTTCGACAGCACGCCCTGGTTGTTCTGCACATAGTGCTGCACCGTCGCATCGACGGTGTCGCCGGTGTTGTTGCGCAGAAAGCGGTGATGGCCCTCGATCAGGCTGATGGCATTGGCCAGCGCCGTGCGCTGGCTGACCGGGCGCCGGCTGTTGAGCGGATTAAGAAACATTGATCCACCCCCCGTCATAGAACCCGGACCAGCGCACCCCATCCCACAGGAACGTCAGCAGGTCGGCCGAGCCCTTTTCAAACGACAGCACCGGCGGGCGGTTGGCCGGCCAGCGGACGTTGTTCGGGAACGTCACCCGGTTGGCTCCAGTGCCCTGCTGCAGGCGCACCGAGAACGACCAGGTATAACCCGGCGGCACGGCCGAGTTGGTGAAGGTCAGCGCGCACTGCGGCTGGTCTAGCGTCACATCGAAAAAGGACACCCCGGCGGTATACGCCACATCCAGCGCCAAAGCGCTGCCAGCAGCGGCGATGGCCTTGCGGCGCGGCAGCAGCAGCCCGCCGGTCAGGTCGGTGATCATCTTGGCCAGCGCCAGGTAGGTAGGCGACGGCCCCGAAGCCGTCTCAACCGTGGCGTCAGCCGCGCCATGCACAATGTCATGGGCCGTCTGTGCGGCGGCTTCCATCAGGGCGATGGCGGCCGCTTGGCGGTCGGATAGTTCGCTCATGGCTTTTCCAGTAATTCAGGCATTCGGTGGTTGGCGAAGTAATGCAGGTCATTGGCCAGCATCATCAGCTCCAGGTCAGCAAAGGCCTCAGCCTGCAGGTCGGCCGATAGAATCTCGGTTTCGTCACCCGAGGACACGGCCGCGCCCATGTAGAACTGGCCGTTGGGGCTGTAAGTGATGCTCAACCCGACCAGGTGCCGACTGACCGGCTTGGTCGACAGAATCATGCGCTCCAGCTCGGCAATCCCACGGTCACTAAGGCCGGTATTCAGCAGCGCCAGGCTCAGGCTGAACGTGCCGGGCGGCCCCATGGGGGTCAGGTCGAACCACTCGACAATGTCGATAATGTCGGCAAAAGGCGAAATGACCTGTCGCAGCGAGGCGATGGTGCCTTTGCGCTGATGGACCTCGAACGAGTCGCGCACCGTCTTGCGCTTGATTTCCTCGGACCATGCCGGGTCCCAGCGGTCCACGCTGCGCTCAATCGCCAGCCATGGCAGCATGTCGGCCGGGCAGGTTTCTGGTCGCTTCATCGAGCGCAACACGTTGGCCAGGTCGGCCGGCTCCAGCCCCACTTGCGCCAGGGCATCCTCCAGCGCGGTGCGGTTGATCGGCAGCAGGCTGGTGTCACTCATCGGTACCACCCATCACAACGCTGGAGCCGATGCAGTTGGATGCCTGGTGGTCCTCGATCACATAGTCTGCAGCGGGCTTGATCAGCTCCACCCGCTGCACGCGAGGTACATGCAGCGCGGCATGGATGGCCGAGCGGCGAATATCCCGCCCCAGCCGGCGCTGCGCGTTGATGTAGGTATCCAAGGAAATCTTGGCCTGCGCCAGGGCCAGCTCGTTCTCGGCACCCGGAAACATGTACAGCACCGCCTCGATCTCGTAGTCGACCAGCTCGGCCGACTTCACCAGTACCCGGTCGCCCACCGGCCGGATATTCTCAGGCGTCAGTGCCTGGGCAACCTTGTTGAGCAAGTCCTGGGTAGCCACCCCGCCATTTACCCGGCTAAGGACGCTGACCAGCACGGTGGCCGGCGACGGGCTGCTGGCCTTCACATCGGCCACCCTCCCATCAGCGGATCGGGCGTGAAACTCATACGCGCCGGCCGGCCCGGCCACCGCCATGCCCTCGAAGGCCAGCAAGGTGCGCTCGGCTAGTGATTCGTCGCTTTCCAGCTGCTCGGCCACCGGCGGTACCGCGCTCAGGTCCTCCGCGACGATCACCAGACGCTTGACGTTGTAGTTGGCGGCCAGCTGGTCGAGGTCAGCACCCTGGGCAAAGGCAATGAACTGCGACTTGGCCGCGTCGTTGATGCGGGCGCGGGTCATGACCTTTTCATAGGCCGCACGCTCCAGCAGCTTGACTACCGGATCAGATAGCAACTCGGCGTTCCAGTTGTTGCCCATCAGGGCGCGAAAGCCTGTCAGGCCTTCCTGATAGAACGTTTCAAAGTCCAGCTCCTCGATCACCGTAGGCGCCGGCAGGCTGGCCAGGTCAATGGTGCTCATATGCTTACCTCAAGGTTCACGCTGTCCTCGGAATAGGTGCCAGTGATGCGAAAGCCGATCTGACCGCCCACTGCGGAAACCACCTGCACGCTCTGCAGGACCAGACGCGGCTCCCAGCGCTGCAGCGCCCGCGCGGCCTCAGCCTGTACCGCGCTTTTCCAGCCCGCGTTAACTGGCTGGTCGACAAACCGGCGCAGCTTGCTGCCGTATTCCGGGCGCATCAGCCGCGACCCCACCGGTGTGGTCAGAATGTCCACGATGGACTGCCGCAAGTGATCGACCCCGGACAGCACGGCGCCGGTGTGGCGGTCCATTCCGATCATCGGGAGTTACTCCTGCACGCGCTTGAAATCCGGGTGATCATCGAAGGTGGCCAGCGCCTCGTCGTCCGAGGCCGGCACCCGCACCTCGAAATTGACCACATCGAACTGGGCGCCGGTGGGGGTGAAAATGGAGCGGGAGCGGAACGCCGCGTCTCGGTACAACACTCGTTGGGGGTCGACGGCCACAGGGGCCTCCGAAGCGGCCGCAGCCGCCTTTTGGGTCGCCATGGGTTCCTCCTGGCATGAAAAAGCCCGCGCGCGGCGGGCTGGTAGTTATCAGGGATACGGCGCATGAGCGCCGGCCCGCTGTAAATCAGTGCTTGTGGTTGGCGGTGTTGCCGGCCGTGTCGATGATTCGGGCGTCACCGTAGATATCGCCCGTTACGCGTAACGCGCCTTGAATCAACATCGGCCCAATGAAACGCAGCATGGGCGCCATCGCTTCAATGGCCGATTCCGTTACGGTAACGACCGAGCCGCCCACCTTGATATCTACCTGGCCGGCCGGCAGCTCGATGCTGTAACGCTTGGCTTGCCAGTCATAGGTAAGCGAACCGCCGTCCTCGAACAGCCAGCGCTGGACATGGTCGCGGTCATCCGGCGCCGGCGCAGGGCCGCTGTACAGCCCAGGCAGGAATGTGCCCTGACTTACATCGCCGCTGGTACTGATCAACACCCCCTGCTCATGCATGCCAGGGGCAAGCCAGTGCCGCGCACCAGGTGCGGCACCCAGGCTGTGCCAGCGCACCCAGGCGCTGGTCCATTCGCCATCCGAAACCCGGCACACCGGCGGATCGGCGGCGAGGTCGAGCGCGACGACCCGGCATTTACGAATCATGCCGGCGATCATTCGGTCATGCTCAGCCAGCGGGTAGCTCATCCGAAACCCTCTCGATCTCTATATAACCTTCGGAAAGCGGTCCTCCATCTCCAGTATTGCCTGCAGCGGCCGGGCCGAGCTCAGTGGGCCACGGCCACTCCTCTTCCCCGAGATAGATGACCTGAGTCCACTCGACGACCCAGACCGCGAAGACGTCCAGCTCGGGACGGCTCCAGTCGCGCTCTGCACGGACAAATTCAGCAAACCCGATAGGGAGTCCCCACGATTGCCCGCGAAGTAGAACCGCAAGCTGCGCGGCAACGAAGGCAGCAACGCGAAGGCAGTTTTTCTCCTCTACCGGGACAATTGCACGGGCCTCAAAGCGCGCCTCCACGGCGGTCTCGCCAGTCCCCGGATCCATATCCACACGGTCGAATCCGGCCAGTTCCAGTACAACGGCTGGAGGTGGAACGACCTCAATCCCGTCAGGCATGGTACCGACGTAGGCCAGCCCTGGAATGGCGTCTTTGATATGTTGCTCGATAGCGGCATATAACTGCTCAAGAGGTATTGGATCATCATCCATTGCCCAATCTCCGTAGATACTTCAACAGCTCGAAGTTCAGCTCCTGCTCCATCACCACAAGCAACCGCTGATGCGCCTTTCTCGTCCATGACTCGAAATGCGGCCTAACCTCTTCCAGCGAGATCTTCGCCTTAGCTAATGGAAATCGGCTGCCGTTCTCACCGACCCATCCTGAACTCGCACCGCCTCTGGCAGAGACTTGGCTGGTAGGATAATCATCAGCGTTGAAGTGTTTACTGGCAGTGCGGATCCAGATATCCGGCTTACTGCCATACACAGTCCGGAAAAACGCACCCTGGTACGAACGTCCGGCTACGGACACACCTGAGCGGGATTGTCGAGGGCGCCCTGCTCGACTGGCTTCGATGGGATTCAAACCGAACCAGAGCTTGCCTTGGCCATTGCTGGCCGCTGGGAAAGCTCTCAAGCGCTGACGAACCGCCGTAACCGCGATTCGCTCTTGTTGGCTCACCGATCTGGCAATGTGCGTGCGCAACCAACGAATGGTCTTATTGATTGCCCGTCGTTCAGCCGCCTTGATGGCTTTCGGCATCAAAGCGGCGAACTTTGCGAAGTTTGAAGCCTGCTGCACGTTCGCCTGGAGTGTAATGAGACCTGAACTAGACGACTGTTTCTGGTAACTGCCTACGCTCATGCCGATTTCCTCAGCACCAGGGTTACAAGCCCGTCGCCACCAGGCTCAATTCGGGCGATGGTGAAATTCCCACCACCGTCCTCGGGCGGTAGATCGATCATCACGCTCTGCCGCGTATCGACACCCGCGGTGTCACCAACGCGGATGACCAAGTGCGGCTCACGCAGGCCGGTATTAATCTGGCCGAGCTTGGGCTGCAGCCACGGTGCCGAGAACATCCCGAGAACCTCGCGACCTTCGATATGCGCAAGATCGCCGAGGACATCGAACACCACCTCGTCCAGATCATCGATCAGGTCGCGAAAGGCCATGATCAGGCGGTCAGGCGGATGACTGCACGGGGACGCGTGCAGATGTGCAACGGGTTGGACTGAGCCTCGCCCGCAACCCCCTTACCGAAAGGCATCTCCTCCAGCTTGCTGTAATACGGCAAGCCCTCGGTGTTGACGGTTTCCATGTAGTCTGCCGGCGCATAGACCGACAGGAACAGTTCAGAAACCCCCTCGGGTACCAGGCGCGCTTCATCGTCAGGGACGAATGGAACACCCGCTACCTTGCCTCGGTAACGCTCCCAGCTGATACCACCGAACTCGAACGTTTCACGCCCGTCGCCACGAAGCGCTGCAGCCTGCTGGCTACCCTTGTAGGTATCGACAACCGATGAGTGGGCGATGAGTTTCTTCCAGAAGGTCTTGCCGCAGAAAGCGCGGGCACCAGTGGTGGTCACGTTGCCAAGCGCATCTTCTTGCATGTCCAGGGCATCCACGCACTGCACCTGAATGTTGGCATTCGGGTCATTCAGCCCCATCGACTGCTTCTGCTGCGACACCCCGAAGACCTTGTAGATGTCCAACAGCACTGACGAGCCGTCTGCGTCGAGCACCTTGCCGTTGATTGCCCCCATCCGATGAAACTCGTGAGTGGCATCCAGTTGGCGTTTCGCCTTGGCCAGACGCTTGTTGACCACATCCTGTACGGCCTGCAGCTCCGTCAGCGTGCCGAACGCGCGAATACCCTGGATCTCGTCCGCCTTGATCGCAAAGCGCTGCGGCAGGTGAACGGTGTTGAACGGGATCAGCGTGCGCTTGCTACCGCCCACCACCAGGCCAGAGGTGCCGCGCTCCCCCGCCGGCACGAGGGCGAGCGTGTCACCGTCCTTCTCGATCTGCACGGTAAGGGTGGCGACACCCTCCTCCTGGAACAGTCCAAGAGCCGCAAGGCGCCCTGGCACGTACTCCTGCTCGTTGATAGCAGCGGTCAGGGCTGCAACGCCGAAGGCGTCGTCTTGGAAAATGGCAATCTCAGCCATGAGGTACTCCAAAAAGTAAGAACCCCGCTCAGGGCGGGGTTGGGGTGAGAGAGAGTCGGGTCAGCGCAGGATGATGAAATGCGCTGCCAAGGCCTGTTCCGCATCAGCATCGATGCCGGTCAGCAGGGCCTCACTGACCTCGGCCAGCCGAACCACCGCGCGGCCACGCCGAACGGTTTCGGACTCGCCGAGAGAGGCATAGAGAATGCACACGGCTTTTTCGCTGCCGTCTTCTGCAGCGGGGTCGTAGGCCGTGAATTCGCCACTTGCCGTTACCAGACCAAGCACTTGGCCAGCGACCAGACCAGGACCAGCAGCGACGTTGATGGCTTCGCGGGAAATCTTTCCTGCGCCCTCGGAAAGCAGGAACTCACCGGCGTGCACCGGCTCCTGGCGGATGTTACTCATGGTCGTGCTCCTTTATTGGCGGCCTGCCGGCGGGCAGCCCAGATGCTGGATGGATTGGGTAACTGCGCCTTGACCTTCTCTGGCTCGTCATCGGCCGGCGGCAGGCTGTTGTCGATCTCAAAACCCTTGCCGGAGCTGACCAGCTTCTCGAACAGGCGCGCCCGCACTGCATCAGGCTCCAGGCCGGCCTGCACAAATTCAACGGTTAGCTCTGGCAGCCGAGCGGCTACGCAGAGATCACGGACACCCTTCGCACGCGTCAAGGCAGCCTGCACAGTGGCCTTGTCGGCCAGTTTGGTGGAGGCAATCAAGGGCTCGACCAGGTTGCTGATTCCCGCCTTAGCGCAGTCTTGGGCGATCATCAATGCCAGCGCGGTAGAGTCGCCAGGCTCAGTGGCCGGCAAGTCAGGCGGTGTTGCCGGCTGGCCACCCGTAGCCTCCGGCTGATCGGCCAACTGATCCAGCAGCGCCTTGGGTGTCTGACGGTAGCGCTGCATCGCCGCGCCCTGGCCAAGGCACGCCTTGACCTCGACCCCGTTACCCACGTCGTCAGCCAGGCCCAGCGCGAGGGCTTCCTGGGCAGTCAACCAGGTTTCATCGTTGACCATACGGCGCAGCTCGGCATCGTCGATGGCCGGCGCCTTGGCCTTGTATGCCGCGATGATCGCCTCGAAGGTCTGGTCGAGGACGTCAGCCACCCGGCGCAAGTCATCGGCATCACCGCTGGTCCAGGTCCAAGGGTTGTGCACCATCAGCATCGCATTCGAAGCCATCACAAGGCGGTGGGCGCCGCACGCAGCGACGCTTCCTGCGCTGGCCGCCAGAGCATCAACACGTGCGGTGCAGCGCTCACCCAACCGGTTTAGCGCGTTGTGAATAGCCAACCCGTCGAACAGATCGCCACCGATGGTGTTGAAGGCCACCACTACCGGTGAAACACCGTCATCGATCGCCTTCAGGTCCTGAATGAATTCGTTCGCGGTGATGCCCCAGCCCCCGATCTCACCGTAGATGTAGATCTCGATGGGAGCGGGATCGCCCTGCCCTTCAGTCGCCGCGCTGATCCTGTACCAGTGCTGGTCTTCGACCTGCTGCACCGAGGACGCCATGTTGTAGATGCGAAACGGCATCAGCTTTTTCATTTCTTCCCCTTGTCGCCGGACTCATCAGGGTCATCCTCGACGGCCGACAAGCTGCTGTAGTTGAGACCCAGAGCCTTTGCCCGGGCGATATCGGCGGCGTTTTCTTCGTCGACCACCTCCGCGTCCGTACCGTTGCGCAGGCATACCTCGCTTCGCGACGCGAAGCCCGCAGCGATCTCCATACTGCGTGACTGGACATCCTGCACCGGGTGGATGTAGGCCCAGCCCTGAGGTACCCAACGGGTACGCTGGTACTCGCGGCGACGCTGCGCGTAGTCCGGCAGGTCGAGCGCCCCGGCAAGCACGGCCATGTCCAACCAGGCCTTGCGCACCGGCCGACACAACTGATGGACGTACACCTGGAACTGCAGCTGCTCCAACCGTCGACGGAACTCGGTCAGCACCACGCGGATCGCGCGGTCGTTCACGCCTTGCATGTCGCCGGTCATGAGTTCGTACGGCAGCCCCGAGCCGGCGGCAGCGGCCATCAGCTGCTGCCGCATGAAGTCTGGATAGTTGTTGCCGGCGTCCGGCGGGTCTGAGAACTCGACCTGCTCACCAGGCAACAGCTCCTGCATCGTGCCGGGTTCCAGCCCTACCATTGGGGTGAAGCCATCCCGGTCGTACCTGACAGGCGCCCCGGTGAGCGGGTCGAGTTGCGGCGGGCCGTCCGGGGTTGGCTTGCGAACGAAGCCGGCAAACAGGTTGGCAACCTCTTGGCGGAACAACACCGCGTCGTCGAAGTTATCCAGGCTACGCAGACGCTTCAGGACCGGCGCCAAGCGCGGCACACCTCGCAGTTGTCCGGGCTCCAAGGGCTCGAACACGTGCAACATCTGCTCAGCAGGGATTCGCACCAGCTGGTTGTAGCCCACATTGAGAGAGGACTTGTCGCTGGGATGGTTGCGGTAGCACCAATACGCCACGCGCCGCCCCATGGCGTTGAACTCGATACCGGCTCGAATGACGTTGCCAAAGCGGGTTATTTCGAACTTGTCATGGGGGACAAACTCTGGCGATAGGCACTGCAGCTGCAGCGGTACCGCGTAGCCGTCCTCCAGCCGGCGGGGGCGCAGACGAATGAAGCACTCGCCCGACTGCTCTACCGTACGCGCCACCAGCGCCTGCAGGCCATAGAAGTCCGTGAGCTGATCGGCATCAGCCTCATCAACCCAGTCCTCCCACAGCTCCTGCATCACCTTGCGGACCGCCTTGTCGAGCAGCCGAGGGTGCGGCGTGATGCCGGTACCGATCAGGTTGCTGACGCGCTTGTCGATGACGTTGGCAGCGTAAGGGTCATTGCGCACCGCGCTGCGGGAGCGGGAGCGCAGGTTACGCAAGGCCGGCATGATCAAGCTGTTCACGCCAGTATCCGGCGCATCCCAGTTTGATGAGCGCCGTCCCTCGGCGGCGCCTTCGTAGCTGGCTTTGATCCGCTCGGGCACCAAGATGCCCGAACGACCGAGGGACAAGTAGCGTCCGCTCACAGCCCCTTGCCTCCGTGGAATACGCGCACTACGCGCGAGCGTGGCCCGGCGGCATTCGTCAGCTCGGTGCGGATCAGGTCGCGAGCCTTGATCAGCTCGTCCACCGTTCGATACTCGACGGTGCGATCCGAGTAGCGAACAATCTTTTCACCGCGCGCAATCGCCCGCTCGACAGCGTCGAGGTGTGCTTTTGTATAAGCCATTAAATGCCTCTTGCAGCAGTGTTGCCGACTGCGTTAGGTATTAGAGGAAGTTCTGATGCCGAGAGCCTATTTCCTGCCGGAAACATCCTCCGGCGAGGACGTGCGATAGAGCATCCGCCAGTTCTTCAGCAGGTATGCCAGGCAGTCGGAGGGTCCAGTAGGTTCGGGCCCTGACCCAATCCATCCTTCCGGTAAGTTGGTCGGCTATCACGCGCCTTAGCTCGCCTTGAAGTTCAGCGGATGCCTTTACCTTTTCAACCTTTGAAGTGGAATCTTGTGACATGGCTGTCTCCAATATTGAGATGTTTGACGAAATCACCGGGAAGCTCTTCGCGAAGCTGTACCTGCAGTTCCCCTTACCGACATACCTAACAGCCGAAGACTTCGTGAGTAATGCCATGCATTTCGACGAAGGGCTGGGAATGGAAGTCCCCACAAAGGAAGCAGAGTTTTTCTTCGCAACAGGCAAGTGGCTGATGGACGCTGGTTACCTAACCGCTAAGCCGCACCCCTATACCTCGTTCAGTGAGGCGGTCCTCACTGCAAAGGGGCTTGAGGTTCTGAAAGCTGTACCTGACAGCGTCAGCTCGAAGGACTCTATAGGCGAGCAGCTTTCCAGCCTCGCAAAGGAGCAAGGTCGAGAAGCAACCAAAGGCTTGGTTACAGAAGCCTTGGCATTAGGTGCGAGATTCATCAGTCCGATGATCGGGCTGAGCTAGCACTTAACGCCTCTTCAGGTAACCGCTGCTTGAACTGCGGCGTTGCATGGGGTTGGGTACGGCTCGGGGAGTCGTTGGTGGTGGTGACGGTGGATCGTTGCGCTTGACCGGAACAGCTGCAGGAGCGGGTGAACCGGCCTCGTCGTCCTGGTCGTCATCAGGCTCGTTCGCCGGGGGCCGGGCTGGCTCCGGTTCGCCTTGCTCGAACAGGTTGGCCTGCGCGAGCGCCTGCCGCAGCTTGTCCCAGTCCTGTTCGCCATAGCGGTGAAGGCCGAGGAAGTTGGCCATGGCCAGGTTGTACACCATCAGGTCAAGCGCCTCGTTGCGCTCGGCCTTGCTCTTGACCCATTCGAAACGCTCTTTACCTTTCACGTAGCGAACGATCTTCCGTTCGGCCACGCACTGCTGGAAGAACTCGTCGGGAAGGTCCTTGGCGAAGTGAAGCGCACCAGGCCCTGTCTCGAAGTTGTATCGGTTGTAGATCCAATCCTTTGCCGTGTCGGTACCAACGATCCACAGCTCGGCGCCGTTGCGTTCGGTCTGGCCCTTCCAGGTGACATCCACCTGCGACGGACGCTGAGCGATCACAAGCTTGCCTGGCTTACTCGCACCTTTGAGTGCAAACACGTTGCGCCAGCGACGCACGCGAGTGAACTGGTAGACCTCGTGGGTGTGATGACCGCCGGAGTCGATGCCTGTGGCTAGGATCGCTAGGCTCACACCGCAGGGATGTCGGTACCGAACCTTCAGCCGCTCGTCCAACAGCGACCAGGTACGCTCATCAGCCGGATCGCCAGGCAACACCTGGTGATCTACCACCCAGCGCTCCATACCAGAGCCCCAGCCCATGACCATCAACTCCAGGCGGTTGGCCTGAACGTCGACGGAGGCCGTTAGAGCGAGCGCTCCCACTGGCAAGGTTCCGAGTACATAGTCTTCCTGCTGAGCACGAGCCTGCAGTACCTCGGCCTTGGTTTGCTCAAGCGCGCTGTCCCAAACCTCTGCCAGCCGGGTGTTGTAGAAAACCTGCATAGGATGCTGGTTGCCACGAGCTTGGGCACGCTTAGCCTCATCAAACTCGCGGGCCAGTGTCGCCCAAGAATGCCAACCTAGCGGGGCATACAACGCATTGAGGTGAAAGCTAACCGTCTCGCCATCACCCTCCGCATGGGCACGCCACTCACCTTTGGCCAGCATCTCTGCCTTGTGATGCTCCTCGATCAGCACGTCACACTCGGGTCCAGCGCACTGGTAATGCGTGGTACTAAAGTCAGCCGAGTACAACAGCCGCTCCCAGGTCAACACCTGCATGTGACCGCAGGTCGGGCAAGGCACGTAGTAGTGTCGCTGATCCCCCATTTTGAAGAGATCATCGATCCGAGACATGCCTTTGATGAGAGGAGAACTGGAAAAGTAGAACTTGGCGTTGCGCCCGAACGTACTACCCCTCGCCTCGGCCAACTTGATTGGATCGCCTTCCTGATTGACGTCCACCTCCCAGCGATCGACTTCATCACCGTAGACATAACGGGCCGTCAGCTCTGAAAGGTTAGCCGCCGAGCCGGCCGTGGTGGCAAAGAGTGCACCACCATCGAACTCCTTCGTGTCCAAGGTGTTACGGGCATCTCTGGAACGTGCCGTCGCCACGCGGGCCTTCAACTCCGGCACTGCATCGATGGTCTTGCCGATTCGCGAGGACACCCGCTTCGCCAGCCCTCCAGTGGGCAGTAGCGTCAAGATGTTGGCCGGCGCCATGTGGATCAGTGCTCCGATCCAATTCAGGGCAATCTGGGTCTTCATCAGCTGCGACGCAATTTTTGTCACCACCCGCTTACACGGATGGGCAGGCGACAGGCAGCGCATGGGTTCGCGGGCATACGGGGTACGTGCAGTGCGGTATTTGCCAGGCTCTGCTGCACCGGTATCACGCGGGATTCGCATGTACTCATCAGCCCACTCGTCGACCCATAAATCAGGGTCTGGCATTAGCCCTCGGCAAAACGCATCGCGGTACACCTCTGCACCGTCTGCGTATCCGGTGTGCATAGGCTCAGCTCTGTTTGGCAGTTCGTTTTTGTGCAATGGCCTTCTCTAGATCGACGCTATTCATCTTGGCCGCCTCGGTGAACAGTCGACGGAAGGTGTCGGTGAGGTGCTTCTCGATGTCCCATGGGTCGCTCATCCCGACCAGTTCGCCGGCGAGCTGCGGAGCAAGCCCAAAAAACTGTTCGCGAAGCATCCTGCCAGCAGCGAACGCGGCATCTTCGACAGCGGCGCGCTCAACCAGATTGCCTCGAACTTTGTAGAACTCGGTCTCTGCCAGCCCAGCAAGGTAGAACTCCCGATGCGCCTTCGATCGCTGGAAGTTGGGGCCTCCGCTCGGCGCGTGATCCGCTGGCTGCACCGCAGGTGTGTC
Source organism: Pseudomonas sp. BP6 (assembly GCF_017875935.1). Taxonomy (NCBI): domain Bacteria; kingdom Pseudomonadati; phylum Pseudomonadota; class Gammaproteobacteria; order Pseudomonadales; family Pseudomonadaceae; genus Pseudomonas; species Pseudomonas sp. BP6. The sequence goes on along the minus strand of NZ_JAGINI010000001.1, from coordinate 1,317,166 downwards.
GGCGCTTGGCTGGATGTGGGCCCGGACGTCCCGCTCGATGCGTTTTTCTTCATGCCGAGCCGCGACGGCTGCTTTGGCCGGATCAGCTGTCTCCTGAATCTTGGCCTCGGTGGCCAGCACATCCACCAATTTCCCATCGGGTGAAAGCACCAGGCGGCCGTTGTCTTTCAACCAGGTGATGTAACTGGGTGATCGCCCTATGCGTGCAGCGAAGGCGCTCTTTGACAAGAAGTTCGGATCCGTCATGAGCCCTCCATTTCAATGGCATTTCAACAAATAATTTTCAATTTCAACGGGTTGAATTTCAGTAAGCTGGCGAACTGTCCGCTAGCGTAAAGCCGCGGGTTTCCTGCCCCGTACTCCGGCCATGTCGCCAGGGTCCCCGGCATCGCCCTATTCCACCTCCCCTGCTCGGGCCTTGGACATTTCACATACGCCCAAGCGTTTCGCGGCCCAACGCTCGTATAAGCCAATGGCCACATCGGCACCGGCCATTGCGGTCAGGCACCCAATACCGCCTGCCGTCCAGATCGACATGCCCGCCGAGTAGAGCAGCATGATGGTCGATAGGCCGCAGACGATGCATGCCCCGGATCGCAATGCGATTCGGCGGATTAAAGGCCAGCCTCGGACTCCTGCTTTGTCAGCACGCCACATCTCACCAGAAACGCCACCCACCAACGAAATCACAATGACAAGCCATAGAGGCATATCGATCAGGGCGTGTTGCTCATTAGTCATCAGAGACTCCACTATTGGTTTTTTAAGATCTGAAAGCAGGGAAGAGGATGAACAGTATTACGTTCGTGATGAGCTTACTTGGAGCACTCGGCTCCATCGGAGGAATAGTCGGAGGGTTAGCCACTTGGGTCGCGCTGCCCCCTGATAAGCGTATAGAGCTTAAGAACCACATAGCTGCATTCTGGGCTCATTCATTCAAAGCACTGGTAGTGATAGGAGCTTTGCTCACTGCTGGAGCAAACGTCCGAGAGATCTATCTTTTCACAGTCGCTGAGACAGCCCCTTCAAGAGGCGAGATCGTCTTTTTGATCATCACTTGCTGGAACGCATTGATCTATTTCGCATCGGGCGTTGCCCTGTTCACGTTGTGGCGTAAAGAAGTTCACCCGCGCGATTTCCCAATGGACTCACAGACCTAAATTCTTTAAGTGCACTTACGATGAACCCCGCCATTTGGCAGGGTTCATTCGAGCTATGCCTAAGCGCATTTTTGATATCGTGACGCCTTTGTACATGCCACCGGAAAAACCGAAAAGGGCCTGTTTTCGGTTCGTCGCAATGTGGTGGCTATGGGGCGTCGATGTTGCTCACATGTCGCATAGTCACCCGACGAACGGTTTGCTCACGTACCCGTCCAGCCCTTGCTGCCAAGATGGCAAAGACCTGCAAGTGCAAGGCCTTGACCCAGTTCCGGTAGGTTCGGTCGGCGTCCTCAGCCAGCCCAACCTCGCGCATCTGCTCCCGCACCGTTGCCCCATGCAGGTAACGTAGGTGTGCCAGCTTGGCCAGGGTTGCCCCTCGTCCATCACGCCGCTCCAGCTGGACTACCGCTGCGTCGACTTCTGCTGCCGCGTGATCAAGACCAGCACCACCGACCAAGATGCGCGACCCTGACGATCCACCACGCGGTGCAGCGCCCTTCCATTCCATGATGCTGCCCATCTGGCTACCAAGGCTGGCTTCCAGCCCAAGCTGTGCTCGGCGCTCCCCCCAATGCTTCATCAGCTCTCCGATCAGGCGCAGGCGCTCGGTTTGATCGATGAGCTGCGCCATTTCGACCTGGTGAAGCATGAGCTGCACCTGGCTTTGCATGCGCAATTCCAGATCTTTCGTCATTGCCCGCCCTCGCCTAGCAGTACCCAACACATATTTAGCCAACCCAACACAAACCCAACACACTCGAAACCCAATAAATTCAATGGATTAGATCTATCCGTGTTGAGTGTGTTGGGTGTGTTGGGTTTTTCAGGGTTCACATAGAGATTTCTTACCCCCTCGATAACGCTGTTAGAAAAAAATCGCGTGCGCGCGCGCGTGCGAAAACCCAACACACCCAACACACACTCCCGCGACGCCAAGAAATCCGGGGCTTTGAATTGTGTTGGCTTGCAGGAATCAACCCAACACCAACCCAACACACCCAACACACTTACCGGCGTAGTCATGCTGCAAGCCTCTTGATGTGGTCCCAACCGTCCACGCTCCATCCCGCTAGCTTCGCTCGAGCACGCCACTCGACGACGTTCTTGCCCAGCTCGGCCGACTTCATGGATGGGGGCAGGGAAGGATCACCGTCACTGGGGAAGAAGAACGCCGCGAAACGCCGCGCGCTGCCATCCGTCCAGGGGATAGCGCGTGTCTTCTCCACCTTCGCACTGAGCATGAGCGAGAACTTGGTGTGGCTCATTGCGTTCTCTTTGTTGTGAGAGCACCACTCAAGGAACATGGCGTACACATCCGAAGTCAGGCAGCAGCCCCATAGGCCGTGCCCGAGCTCGCCTGCGCGCCAGAGATAAAAGAAGGTTTGCCAGGCAGTGCGGCTCAGCTCAACCAACCGCTGACGGGCCTCTGTTTTGGGCGGGCGTGTGCGCTGGTTAAAGTCACCGAGGTCGACGTCCAGCAGCCAGCCGTACAGGGCCGCTACCCCGCCGTTGGCCAGCTCTCTCGCAATCGCCTTCTGCCGCTCGGGAGGCAAGGTCTCCAGGGGCCACATCACCAGCATTCGGCGATCATCTTCGCTGATCGGCCACGGCATGATCTCGTTGCTCAGAAACGCCGAGTTCATGTGGTTGGCCTCCTCCCAACCGTTGATGAACTTCGACTCCATTCGGACCGTCTTGCCGGTGATCATGTGCTTGATCTTGCCGACCTGGTTGTAGCGTTGGTCGCGGCTAACGACTTCTTCGAAGACGGCCCACAGCTTGCCGCTCTGCCAGGCGTTGAAGTTACCTTCCAGCTGCGTCTGCCCAACCGTGGCGCCGTAACGACCGTAGAGCTCACCCATGATGTCCGCGAACAGCAAGCTCTTGCCCGAGCCTTCCATGGTGGAATGGAACAGGATCGCGGTATCCATCTTCGCCCCCATGTTCTGCAGCGGATAGGCGAGCCAGTTCACCAGCCACTCCAGCGCCTCAGCGTCATGGTTGCAGAGGAACGAGATCAGCCAGCGCAAGTTCTCACAGGCGGCGTCATCCCGCACCGGCTGATGGGGTAAGCCCTCGAAAGTGTTGATGTAGATAGCTGGGTCTTTGGTCATCGTCGGGTCGAACACGATATGGTCGACATCAACCACTCGGCGATTCGGGCTGTTCAGCCAGAGTTGATAGGCATCGCCCAGGGCCATCTTGACGCTGCCCTCGGGTAGACGACGCTTCTTCTCCCGGTCCCAAGCCTCTTTGGTGCCGTCGATGTAGACATACCGATCCAGCGGGTCGAGATTCAGCGCCCCGCCCTTCTTGCTCGACATCTTGCGGCCCTGTTCGAGCTCCTTGACCTGCTCGGCGGAGACCAACTTCTTGTCAGTCCTCTCCATCCATTGCTTCGCAAGGGGCTTGCCGACCAGCGCCTCAAAGCCTGATCGCTTCATCGACTGCCCTTTGTCCATGTCCCACACATTCGTGGTGCCTTCGACCAGGGCGAATCGGCGCATAGCACTCTTCAGAACCAGGCCCTCTCCCCCTGCCCCCCCATCGGCCGAGGAGCCGGCCGAACTGGCAACGGTCGGAACGCTAGTGTCAGGCTGGACAGCTGCATCAGCAGCGGTTTCGCCGTGCCCGGCCTGCTCGACCATCGATGGGGCACGGGGAAGATCACCCAGCGGCGGCGGCGCTGGCGGGCGTGACTTGGCGTCGATGCCGAGAATCTGCGCAGCCGCCCTGGTCGCTGCACGCTGGTCACCGTTGTGCACCAAGATGCAGAAGACGTCGAATGCATCGTTTTTGTGGCCGTTGGCCAGCGGGTCCGAGGTGTGGTGCGAGTAGAGTTTGTCATCCGTGATGCTCACGCCCGGCAGCCCCGAGCTGCTTTGCGGGCACAACCACTTCCCGCCCACACGCTTATAGCCATGCGCCTCAATGATCGTGGCGATGTCATGGCGGCGGTTGAACTCGGGGATCACCTCTGGCAGTGAGTCGCCCGATCGGGCGACTACGGGCCTCGGCATGGTGACTGGTCGAGCCGAAGTGACCTGCTTAGGTCGCCACGGGCAAAGAGCCTCTCCTGTCGGCTTGAAGTCTTCCCACCCCTGCCAGACAGCCAGCAGCTCAGGAGGCAGCTCAGGGATGCCCTTTGCATCAGGTGCATTTCGCCACGTGTACGGCTTACCGGTGCCAGGGTGGATGGATGGCGGCAGCACGTCCTGCACCAGGCCCGCGCGCAACTCGAACACCGTGAGCTTCTTGAACGGTTCAGCAGCCAAGCGGAAAGCGGCCTCACGGCCCGCGTCCTTCTGTTCAATAGCGGCCCTTACTTGAACCATGAGCCCCTTATGGATAGTGCCATCGGGGTCATTTTGATTTGGCCACACCAATGCGTGTTTCTTCAGTTCCACGCCCTCGGGGACGCGGAACATGATGCGGAAGCGCGCGGGATTGCCCACCGATGTCGGGTAGGCAGCAGCGAGCGCATCGACGTCGAGGCCATGCGTCTGCTGCAAAACCAACCGGGTAAACTCGACATCATCCACATCCAGCGAGCAGACATTACTTGGCCCAAGCACAACACCAAGGTTGTGGCTCGGGTTAGCCTTCCAGAACTGATCGGCACTCGCGGTATCAGTGAAGTAGCCACCAGGCCTGTTCCAGCCGTCACCCGTCGGCCCCTTTTTGCCCGGCTCGATGGGAACCAGGGCAAGACCGAAGGTTTCAATGTAACGCCGCGCCCAATCAGCTGTCGTAGGAGTTGGGCGCTCGCTCATCTGCGGCGCTCCCGCAACTCTTGGCAACTGATGCAAGTTTCGCAGCCCTGTACCAGTTGCTGCCGCTTCAGAGGGATAGCCTCACCACAGTCATCACAGAACTGGGCGCTTGGCTTAACGGGGCGGTTCGCATGCCGCCGAAGCGCAGCCTGCAGCAAGTACTCGGCCTGTTCGCTGGCCATGTCCAACGGATCGGGAATGTTAGCCATTGCAACGATCCTCCATCGCCTGGCGCGCACCGGCCATGATGGATAGCACCTGGCGGATAACATCCATCCCCCGTTGCTCCAGGTCCAGAACCTCTGCCGGAGTCCAGACGTTATCGGAGGCCCCATCGTGCAGACTACCTACGAACTCACCCGACTCCTCAAGGAGCTTGGCGACCGCCTTCAGTGCATCATTCGTTGCCGGTACCGGCTCAGGGCGATACCACACGGCTCCTGCCGGACGGACCAAGGCGTCGAGCAGGCGCGGATCCGCGGTCCACTGCACGATCTCTTCCAGCTCATCCGGGGTGGGCCAGCGACGCTCTTCGTTGTGGTGAAGCTTCTTCTGCAGGGTATCCACCTCAAGCCCCATGTCGAAGGCCAGCTTGGTGATACCACCGCGATAATCACGACCAGCGCGGTAAAGCGCCTGCCGCAAGGTGAGGACCGGGCCAGCGCCCGGCAATAGATCGATGCGACTCATAACCGTAAAACCTCGATTTACGGTGTAGTCACAGGAACAGGTAGGACCTATCCTACAACCACGACCGATGTGCTGTGCTGTGCGTCGTCGTCGCTGGACTGGGGAGGTGAGAGGCCCCGGTCCAGCACCTTACTTTCTGGCTTTTCTCAAGTAGGCCCAATCGATATCAGGCCGCATCACTTCACAACGGATCACTCCGCTCGTTTCCCGGTCCAGGCTTACAGCCAAGCCGGCGCTCGCACGACGATTCCCATAAGCCACTTGTTTCAGCTGGCCCGCAGACGTCCCGCAGCGGCGTGCAAAGGCCGCAAGCCCTTCCTTGTCCATCGTTTTCAAGTAGTCGCTAAGCGTCATACACACCTCCATTGGCGGCGAGATTAGCAATTGCTAATCAGCAAAACAATAGCATCTTGTAATTTACTGTTTGCTAACGGAAAGCAATCATCACCGGATGGATATCAACGAAAGGCGTATCGCCTCCCTCCGCAAGATCATGGGGACCATGAGCCAGAAGGAATTTGCCGAGGCTCATGACCTGGACGCGTCGTATCTGTCGCAACTATTGAACGGCCATCGCAAGCTGGGGGAGAAAGCTGCGCTCAATCTAGAGCTCAAGATCGGGCTTACTGCAGGGACGCTAACCTCTCCGCAACCGGAGGGTCCCACTCACAAAGCCCCGGATAACGTCGTTCAGCTCTCGGCGCGAGCCACCAAAGACAAGAACTTCGTCCTGATCCCGTACCTCGACATTGCGGCATCGATGGGGCATGGCAAGGCAGCCCCCTATATGCACATTGAAGTGATCCGCGACATGACCGTGCACCTCGACTGGCTGAGGATGCAGGGCCTTACGTTCTCTAAGGTCGACAACCTGGCGATCATCTCTGGTAACGGCGACAGCATGACTGGGACGTTTGCAGATGGTGACGCGCTGCTGGTTGACCGAGGAATCACCGAGGTCAAAACAGACGCCATCTACGTCTTCACACTGGACGGAGATCTATACATCAAGCGCCTGCAGCGGCTTACAGGTGGACAGCTGAGAATGATCTCGGACAACCCGATTTATCCTCCCATCACCATCGACCTATCGATGATCGACCGCATGCATATTCAGGCCCGCGTGCTGCTCGCCTGGAACGCTAAAAAGCTCTAACGCTCACCTCTTTCCGCAGGTACCGGCCATCAGGCAGGTACTGCTATGCCAAAAATATTTAGCATTTGCTATTGCCGAGTATTTTAGCTTTTGCTAATTTCGCCCCGTGTCACCCTCTCACGCAAAGGACACGGACCATGAGAACAGCACAGCACAAAGGACCGGGAACGGTTCTGATCCACCCCACAGCCTGCAGCAGCTTGCAGAAAATCCTGGCCTTCCAGCGCCGTACCGGCTTGCAGCTGGTCATCACCGAGGCCGGTACCGTTCAAGCCGTCCCCTCGCCATGCGCAGGGGGTGCCGCATGAGCGAATACACGCTCTCTCTGAAGCGAGTGATGTTGCTGCAAAAGACGCTGGAAGACGGCGGCACCACTACCTGCCCGCTGCGCCGACCAGAAACGACGATGGACGCGGAGATTGAAGTCGAGAACGACAGCCAGGCCCACCGCTTGAGCGTTCGCTTTGGCCCGCTCACTAGCTCAATCACGCTCAAGCGTGGCGACTCTGCCAAGTACATGGCCCTGCGGGACTTCCTCCAAGACGTGGCGAACGGCCGAACCGAAACTGGCCAACTCTCGCAGGAAGACATCGACTTGAGGGAGGCGCTAGACAGCGTAAACACCGTCATCCGCGCCGATCAAATCGCCTACATCACTGCTACCACCAACCCTGAGCTACCGGTTGGCGCAGTAGTGACCAATGACCTGGGTGAGATCTGCGCAGCCGCCACCGGCACTTGCAAAGAGCACCTCGCTCAAGTCATCCGCACCCAGCTCCGGCCCGCCCAAGAGGGGCTCGGGGAGCGCGCATGAGCAGCACACTGGAGCAATTGCGCAGCCAGTGGAGCACGCCCTGCCCCACGTTGACGGCTGTAAGGGAGCACTACTTCTCCCACATCGGGACTGACCGCCGCTTCCGGGAGCTGATCAATAAAGGCCAGATCAAGTTGAAGCTCAAGAAGCTGCACAACTCGGCAAAGGCACAACACGTGATCTACCTCCACGACCTGGCCGAGTACCTCGACCGCCAGGCGGAAGAGACGAAGCAGTCGGCTTGAACCAGACGGCCCCGGTCTACAGGGGCAACCAGCTCGCCGTCGACCTCTCACTTATACCGATGGCGGGCAGTTCGGAGCACAGCACATGCAACCCTACCAATACGCACTCAGCGCCGGGATCGTCCTACTCTTCGTCTTGGCGATCCTGCCCTACTTGCTCGCTGGAGCCCGTCGCCGGGCATATGAAGAAGGCAAGGAAATTGGCTTGGCGGAACGCAATGCCACGCATGCCCAGCGGCTCAGAACGCTGAACGAAGAACTGGCAGAACTCGCCGTACAACGCGAAGCCGACCAGCGCAAACACCTCAAAACCGTGGCAAACCTCAAGCTCACCATCAGCGAGCTCGAGGAGCGGATGATGTCCTACACCGGCATGCCGGTGACCAGGGTCGATTACGAGCTGCTGACAAAGGTCGGCGAAACACTGCAGCTCGCTCATCGCACCATGAAAGCCTTGAAGTCGGATCAGCAGGCGAGCCTGGCTACAGCACAGGCACTCAGTGTTGATTCGCTCGCCAAGCGCATTCACGCCCAGCTGCGCAGCACCCCAGCCACGGCATCGACTGCGGAGGCTGCAGCATGACAACCGTTATCCAACAAAACTGCCTTGATGGCCGCATAACCACGCACAAGCATCTCTGGGAAACAGTGGACCCTTACGACGGCGGTTATCACATCTGCAAGAAGTGCAAACTCGGCTCTCAAGGCGAGCGCCTTGCGACTCCTTGCCCCGTGTCCGACGCCGAGTATCACGCCGTCGCTTGGCTCGGCCAGGCCGGGCTGTATCGAACTAGGTTTGAGGCCGTGCGCAACTTCGAGCAGTCCGTAGCGCCGGTTACCGCCAACGAGTTGTTCAACCTTGCTAGCAAGCAGGTGCTAAGTCAGCTCAATGAGGGTCAGCAATCCGCTCGGCCCAGCAACGCAGGGACGAATTCGCAGGAACAGGAGGGCCATGCGTGAACACAGCCTTTGTTTTGATGGCGCAGTACAACGGCACGGCGATTATCTCGCTCGAACAGGTATGCGCTGACTACTTCACGCACCTCACGCCGCTCGTATTCCAACGCAAGGTGCTGGCCGGGGAGATCAAGCTGCCCATCACCCGACTTGAACCGAGCCAGAAGAGCGCCCGAGGCATACACATTGCCGATCTTGCGCTCTATCTGGACCAGCAGCGGGATGCTGCGCGCAAAGAGTGTGCGCAATTGAATAAGAGGTGATCGGCAGGCTGATACGGAGATTGAACCCTGAATGATCAGTGTCAACCGCACGCACGGAACATCTGGCTGCATCCGCCCCCTCCACCCCGTCGAATACGCTTCAGCCTCCTTGCCTCGATGGCCGCCTACGATCGGCGGCTATCAACCCGCCCCCCTGAACCGGCTGGATCGGAACGGCAGAAATACCCAAATCCATTACGTGATAGCGACCGCTTTCGCCCATTGCAGCCAGCCAACTTATGTAGAAACCGGACAAAACAGCCAGTGGCTCGCGGCAGAGCTTTGAGCAACGGCAGTGTTTACATGGGCTGAGTACAAAAAACGGAAACTCTCTAAACGAGGCGTGGCCGTGGCCATGTCCAATGGGGTCACCCGTCTAGTCTGACTTCCCGCAGGACACATATACCGCCCCCAGGGCGGTTTTATTCTTCTATCACACTCAGTCGGGAATTTCTCCTCCTGCATACTCGGCATACATGTACACCGTAGCCTGCGTACCCCCGCAGCTTCCGTGAGGGATAGGTGCTGCTGGCCTGACCGGATAGGAAAGCCGGCTACATTCGGTATAATGAAGCCACTTTTTGTGTGCCACTATTTAAGAAAGCGGTGTCTACTAGATTCTGGAAAAAAATGAACGGTTCGATGGCCCGCTCACTGCTTTAAAATCCCTCACAATGGGGGGCGGAAGGAAGAATAGGCTACTCCAGATGGAAGCCCTACTCTGTTAATTTCGCGGAATTTAGAAGGCAAACCAATGAACGAGAAAGGCAATGATGGAACTATTCAATAAAATAGCAAACTTGATAATGAAAAAGTTTGATGTATTGTTCAGCGGGCTGGGCGTTACGATTATTGTAGCAATAACTACGGGAATATTTTATACGGCAAAAAAAATAATCACAACAGTAAAACTTCGAAAGCTGACGGAGGAAAGCCCAAAACAAACAAAGAGTAATCTGCCACTAGAAATATCAGAGCCGCCAAGCAAAAAAAATCCGCTAAAAGTACCAAATTTCAAATTGATACGGACCAGGCTCAGCTTTACAGGCGGGCATAACCCTGTTAAGGACTACGAGTTCAAGGTTACAAATAGCGGCGGCAAGGCATTTAATGTTGCAGTGACAGGCTCTATCCTTCGAAGCCCTATTGAACTACAAGACATAAATCGGCATGGCTCAAAATCTTTTGTCCTCGCATTCGGGGGGGATGACCTCCCCCAAGAGATAGCCGTGAAAGTTATTTCTCTTGATGAGGAGGGTGATCCTCATAGTCAAGTTATTCGCTTGCATCTTGTAGGAACCGACTACATTGCTACATGATAGCACTTAGTACTGGGCATGAATTTCACATGAAGGGTTCACTATCTTGCTCGGCTATTTTAGTTGCTATCCTAAAATAACAACCAGTAAACTAGCCATGCGTCGCGAGGGGCGAGGGGCATGCTGCATTCCATGAACAGCAGCTATTGGGCATTTATTGCCCTCCGCGAACGTCCGCTTTGATTCCATAGCGGTCCGTCGCGACTGGCTGCTTTCGATCAGAATCAGCCCTTGACCGAGGGGTGCAAACGGCCAAAAACGGCTGTTCCACTGTATTTATGGAGGGCCGACTCTCAAATTCCTAACTTATCAGTTTCTACAGGTTTCACGCGAGACTTACGAATCTCAGCGGAGTGATAATAACCACCTCCATAGGAGCGCCCAAAGCACAAAAAGCTCCCACTCACCACCAAGCTTATTGTTGATATGGTTACGTAAAACCAATTCACGGGCTTACCCATTGAAAACTCAGGCAAAGAATAGAAGTACAAACACACCCAAAGCATCGAAACGTACAAGCTAATGATTTGGTTTACTTTAGAGACCGATATCTTTGATGGCCCTGTTACAAGGTCCACTGCCTTCTCATAAGCCGAGGTACTGACATTTCGAGAAAGCACCACCTTATATAGAGGACCCATGACATCATCCTCAAGTACGTCTACATGTTTTTCCCAGTTTTCCTGCCAAAATTTACTACCTTTATTTGCGCAAAACCAAGCAAAAGAAAAGACAAAACCAAGATTTGCCAATATTACTGCCAAATCTTGCTTATTTGATGCGCTAGAGGCTTGAACGGCGATAAAGCCAGCAAATGTGGCTCCTATGAATGTCCAAAAATACGCTGCCCTCTTCCAGTAAAGGTCAATCTCAAACTTTCTGATATCTAGCGCTTGAACTAGAGCTTTCTCTTGTTTGCCTTTAAATTTTTTATCATACTCATCTGCAGTCAATTTTTCGGTAGTATGTGGCATGCTTACGCCTCCAGCCTTAAGCTCACTCGAGCTCCCATTGTACTTAAGTTTGAGCAATACGCCATCAGACTGAAGAAGCTGCACCCCCTGCTCTTTTTATTTGGCAATGACTCTCACATAAATTCAAGCTGGTCACGCTCTTTCTGGCGTATGAATGCGCAACGGTTCCCTTACCTGGAACTCGAAAGCCAAAATTAAACTCAGCCGCTAGAGGAAAGTGCTTATGCATTTCGGTCGGTTCCTTCCTGTATTCACTAGCCGCTTCGCGTCAAAAGCGGCCAAGTCAGACAGACGAATCGACCCAAAGCGGTGTGACGTACAGGGCAGATCATGGCTTCTCCGTCCCCATCAACCCATCGAACGCTAATCAGGCCCGATGCAGCCGGGTGGTCAAAACGAGTACAGTGATGGTCAATTCTGCGCATACTCCGACCAATTACTCAACCCGGGCGCCTAGGGTGACCGGGGCCTGGGTAATCCGCTCTAACCAACTCCATTCCAGGTATCTATCCCCACGCCCCCTCAGATGGGTGTAACGCCGCAGCGAGTTCCAGTCACGATGACCGGAAACACTCGATACGCGCGGGATATCCCAATCCATTTCGAACAGCCTGCTCACACCTTCGTGGCGCAGATCGTGAAAATGCAGGTCCTCCACGCCAACCATCTTGCATGCCCTGGACCAGGCCGTGCCAATAGAGTCGGTGTTGTAAGGGAAGATCTCAGTGCACTGACGAGGCATGCTTTGCACAATCGCCCACGCCTCATCCGGCAGATGGCACCACACATCGTTGCCGATCTTCTGCCCGGGGTTCTTCATGTCCCGAACTTTCACCGCCTGGCGGTGCTCATCCAGATCCTCCCACATGATGCGAGCAATCTCGTCCATACGACGCGTAGAAAAGATGGCAAACGCCACGACCTTCGGCATGTGAATGACTGTCGGACGCCGTCCAAGCATCTCGAAAAAATGCTTAAGCACCTTGTCGAGCTCTTCGAGCGTTGGCCGGCGATCCCGCTCACGGCTTTTCATGTTGTAGCCTAGACGCTTCAGGACAAGCCGTGCGTCGGGCATAGCCTGGGGGTTTATCTCGTACCCCCACGCTGCCCTGGCCAGCGACAACACTGACCCAAGGTGAGCCAGATCATTGCCGGCTGTCTGCGGCTTGATACCACCGCCTTCAGGGCTCATACGCCAGAGGGCATAGTCCACTAGCACCTGCTGAGATATGTCTGAGTCGACCACTTCCCCGAGGTAACTGTTCTTGATAGCCAAGAGGGTCTGCCGCTTCGTCTTACCCAGCGGCCGGGCTTTCTCGGCTTCCACCAGATAGCGATCAATCATGTCCTTGACTGCGTGCCCACCACGGTTGGCCCGCTCGATCGCGCCCGGCTCTGCCAATTCTGTCTCTCGTCGCTTCGCCCAGGCCTGAGCTGCCTGCTTGCGGGCGAACGTCTGGGCTTCTTGGTAGACTATGACACCCTTTTTCTTGAGGCGGATCTGGACGGTATAGCTAACCGTTCCATCGGCCTTTTTCCTTGCTCTAATCGTTGCCATGATTTCCGGTGGTACAAGCGTGGCTGGCGGTGGTACATCGTACCACCGTCACATCAAAAACGCCCAAAAACCCCGAAAAATGGTACAAAATGCGTAGACCAGAATGCCCCTAGAATCAGCCTCAAAGCCACAAACCACGCGCCCTGAGCCATCCCGCCGCTTCAGCGTTGCACCGATGATGGACTGGACCGACAGGCACTGCAGGTTCTTCCTGCGCCTGCTCTCCAGGCAAACCCTGCTCTACACCGAAATGGTCACCACCGGTGCCCTGCTGCACAACGACGCCCACCGTTTCCTGCGCCACGATGCCTCTGAGCACCCGCTGGCCCTGCAACTGGGTGGCAGTGTGCCGGCCGACCTGGCCGCGTGTGCGCGCCTGGCTGAAGAAGCGGGCTACGATGAGGTCAACCTCAACGTTGGCTGCCCGAGTGACCGGGTGCAGAACAACATGATCGGCGCGTGCCTGATGGCTCACCCGGCGCTGGTGGCCGACTGCGTGAAGGCCATGCGTGACGCCGTATCGACGCCTGTGACGGTGAAGCACCGCATTGGTATCAACGGCCGTGACAGCTACGCCGAATTGAGCGATTTCGTCGGCCAGGTGCGTGAGGCCGGCTGCCGGAGTTTTACCGTGCATGCCCGCATCGCGATTCTGGAAGGGCTGTCGCCGAAAGAGAACCGCGAGATCCCGCCGCTGCGCTATGACATCGCAGCGCAGTTGAAGAGGGACTTCCCGGACCTGGAGATCGTGCTCAATGGCGGGATCAAGACCCTGGACGAGTGCCAGGCGCACCTTGAAACCTTCGATGGCGTGATGCTGGGGCGCGAGGCGTATCACAACCCTTATCTGCTGGCCGAGGTGGACCAGCAACTGTTTGGCAGCGATGCGCCGGTGGTCAGCCGTAGCGAGGCATTGGCGCAGCTGCGGCCTTACATCGTGGCGCATATGGAAAGTGGCGGTGCGATGCACCACGTTACCCGGCATATTCTGGGGCTGGCCCAAGGATTCAAAGGGGCGCGGCGCTTCCGCCAGTTGCTGTCGGCAGACATTCACAAGGCGGCTGAACCCTTGGCGGTGTTTGACCAGGCCGTGGAGTTGTTGCAGGGGCGGTGACCTCAGAAGGAGGGAACCTCGGGCTTGCTTGCGACTCGAATCTTCACCTTTCGCACAGCCCTGTGCGGACCAGCGGGTCCGCAGGGTTTCGGCGGCCCTTGAGCGGCTGCCGGGGCTCGGGTAATGTCGAGTAAATGCACAGGACAGAGCACGCCCATGACCTCCAAGCTGGAACAACTCAAGCAGTTCACCACCGTGGTCGCCGACACCGGGGACCTGGACGCCATCACCCGCCTGAAGCCGGTCGATGCCACCACCAATCCGTCGCTGCTGTTAAAGGCTGCTGCCATCCCGGGTTACGCCGATCTGCTGAAACAGGTGAAGGCCGACGCCAAGGGTGATGTCGACCTGGCCTGCGACAAGTTTGCGGTGGCCGTGGGCTCGGGCATTCTCAAGGTCATCCCGGGGCGTATCTCCACCGAGGTGGATGCACGCCTGTCGTTCGATGAGCCAGCCCTGCTGAACAAGGCTCGTCAGCTGATCGCCCTGTACGAGGCGGCCGGAGTGCCGAAAGAGCGTGTGCTGATCAAGCTGGCCTCCACCTGGGAAGGCATTCGCGCCGCCGAGAAGCTGGAGAAGGAAGGCATCCAGACCAACCTGACCCTGCTGTTCTCCTTCGCCCAGGCCCAGGCTTGCGCCGATGCCGGGGTGTTTTTGATTTCGCCGTTCGTGGGCCGTATCTACGACTGGTACAAGAAGAGCACCGGCCAGGAATACGTGGGCGCCGAGGACCCGGGCGTGCAGTCGGTCACGCGCATCTACAACTACTACAAGGCCAATGGTTACAACACCGTGGTCATGGGCGCCAGCTTCCGCAATATCGGCCAGATCGAACAACTGGCCGGCTGCGACCGCCTGACCATCAGCCCCGAGCTGCTGCAGCAGCTCAGTGATGACCAAGGTGAGTTGCCGCAGGTGCTGAAACCGGGCAACGCCGGTGAAGCCAAGCAGCACCTGAACGAAAGCCAGTTCCGCTGGGCGATGAACGAAGACGCCATGGGCACCGAGAAACTGGCCGAAGGTATCCGCCAGTTTGCGCGGGACCAGGAAAAGCTGGAGAAGTTGATGGCTGAAAAGGCCTGATACAGTTCGGGTTTGCCCGACGGGCGGGAAGTGTTCAGTATTTTCCGCCCGTTTTGTTTTGCCACGCCTTAGCTGTGTATTGAATTCTCGGGCCTGCTCGCGGACAAGCCCGCTCCTACACCGATCGATGTAAGGGCGGGCTTGCCCACGAACAGGCCGCCATAGCCACCCGAGCTGTCGATGACCTCCCCTAACCCGTTGCCCCTCGTACTCGCTGGCCCGGTACTGCGCCGCCTGGAACCCCAGCGTCTGGCCATCTGGCTGGTCACTACCCAACCGCTGCAGCCCGAATTCGTCTGCCTGGCAAGCGCGGCCCAAGTCGATTGCCAGGTGGTGCCGATAGGCCGGCACGCCCACGTTCACCTGCTGGACATCCGATTCGCCAGCCCCCTGCCCTGCAACCAGCTGCTCGACTACGACCTGCTGATCAACGGCCAGGGTATCGCCGACTGGGCCCCACACCTGCTCTACCCCGGCAACCCACGCCCGAGCCTGGTGCTGCGTGAGCGCCTCGACCATTTGCTGCACGGCTCCTGCCGCAAGCCGCACCACCCTGCGGCCGATGGCCTGCTGTGCGCCGACCGCCTGCTGCAGGCGTGCAAGAGGCCCGAAGACCGCCCCGCCGTGCTATTGATGACGGGCGACCAGGTTTACGCCGACGATGTCGCTGGCCCCATGCTGCGCGCCATTCATAGCCTGATCTCGCGCCTGGGCCTGTTCGACGAGCAACTGGAGGGTGCGGTGGTAGGCGACAGCCAGGCGCTGTACCAGCACCCGGCCAGCTACTACCACCGCGCCGACCTGCTGCCGGCGCTGGAGCGCAACGACACCCTGCGCGAGCGTTTCTTCGGCGGCAAGCGCAAGCCGATCTTCTCGTCCAGCAACGCCGACAACCACTTGGTGACCTTGGCCGAAGTCATGGCCATGTACCTGTTGGTGTGGTCGCCGGTGCCTTGGCAGCTGGTGGACCTGGGCATCCCCAGCGGGCTCAGCGACGAGCATCAAGCCCGATATCGGCAAGAGCTGCCGCTGATCCAGGGGTTTGCCGACAATCTCGGTCAGGTGGCGCGGGTGATGGCCCACCTGCCCTGCCTGATGATCTTCGACGACCACGACATCACCGACGACTGGAACCTCTCGGCGCAGTGGGAGGAAACGGCCTACGGCCACCCATTCTCGCGAAGGATCATCGGCAACGCCTTGCTCGGCTACCTGCTCTGCCAGGCCTGGGGCAACAGCCCGGACGATTGCAATCCGCTGATCAAGCAGTGCCAGGCGCTGACCCGCCAGAACCAGGATGAGCTGATTGGCGAGCTGCTGCGCTTCCAGGGTTGGCAGTTCAGCCTGCCTACCGAGCCACCGCTGCTGGTCCTGGACACTCGCACCCGCCGCTGGCGCAGTGAAAGCAGCCTGGCCAAGCCGTCCGGCCTGCTGGACTGGGAAGCGCTGAGTGAATTGCAGCAAGCACTGCTCGATCATCCCTCGGCGGTCATCGTCTCACCAGCGCCGATTTTCGGGGTGAAGCTGATTGAAACGGTGCAGAAGGTGTTCAGCTGGCTGGGCTACCCGCTGCTGGTGGATGCCGAGAACTGGATGGCCCACCGCGGTTCAGCACAGGTCATCCTCAATATTTTCCGCCACTCGCGCACACCGGGGCACTACGTGGTGCTGTCGGGGGATGTGCATTACTCGTTCGTGTATGAGGTGCTGATTCGCCACCGCCAGCGCAGCCCGCACTTGTGGCAGGTGACCAGCAGCGGAATCAAGAACGAGTTTCCCCGGCGCTTGCTGGATGTGCTCGACCGGCTCAACCGCTGGCTGTACGCGCCGCGTTCACCCCTGAACTGGTTTACCAAGCGGCGGGAGATGGAAGTGGTGCCGCGCACGCCGAACCATAGCAAGGCGGGGGAACGGTTGTGGAATGGTGCCGGGCTGGGACAGGTGTTTTTCGATGAACAGGGGCGGCCGGCGCGGGTGTATCAGCTGGATGCGGGCGGGGGTGAGGCTACAGAGTTTAGAAACCGGGAGTAGTGAGATTCAGAGTTTTTACAGCCTGTGCCGGCCTCTTCGCGGGTAAACCCGCTCCTACACCTGATTGGGGGTGGACACACATTGGTGTTTGGGCGCAGGCCGTCGTAGGAGCGGGTTTACCCGCGAAGAGGCCAGCACAGGCTATAGATCACCCCCGCTCCAGCGCATTGACCAGGTCATGGAAGGCTTCGCGGTTGGAGTCATTCAGGCCCATGAGGATCTTGTGCGCCTCCAGCACTTTGGAACGCACCACATCTTCACTCTGGTCCTGCGACGGCAGGTCGGTCAGGCATTCGGGGCATGGAATTGGCCGATCGACGATGTTGAACACCTGATCGAAGCCCATCGACTGCAACAACCGTGAAATGTCTGGATTGGTAGTCACCACGGTCGGCAGCAGGCCTACCTTCTGCCGCGACAGGATCGACAGCTTCGCCAGCAGGCCCAGTGTGGTGCTGTCGATACTCTCGGTTTCAGTCAGGTCGATGACAATCGCCGAGAAGTTCAGCGCAGTGAAAATCTTCTCGATCGTCGCATCCAGCGCCGAACACAGGGTCAGGCGCACTTCACCAACGAATTTCAGTACGAAGGTACCGCTCTGCTCGGCGAACTGAATTCTACCGGTACTCATTGAAGGTTCCTGCTCAACACCAATAGGGCGATATCATCCGGCATCTCCCCAAGCGTAGCCAATCCAAATCGTTGACGCAGCCCATCCAGACTGCCACCTGCTGCCTTGACGATCTCCGGCAAGGCGGCTTCTTTATCTTTGAGCGTATCACCCGGCAAAAGGTCCAGAATGCCATCGGACATCAGGCTGAGGCTGAACTGCGGGGGCAGTTCCACCACCAGGTCCTGGTAGCTGGCCTCATCGAACAGCCCCACCGGCAGGCCGCGGCCTTCCAGGTAGCGGGTGTGCTCGGGGGTGTACAGCACCGGCAGCGGCAGATGGCCGCCAACGGCGTAGGTCAGCAGGCCGGTGTCTTCGTCGATCACCCCACCCACCATGGTCACATGCTTGCCCAGCTTGCAGTTGATCAACCCACGGTTGATATGGCTAAGCACCTGCGAAGGTTTGAACTCGCGCATCTTGCCGCCACGCTTGAATTCGAACAACAGCCGCGTGGTCATGAACTTCAGCAGGACGGTGACGAACGCTGATGATGCACCATGCCCGGAAACATCGGCGAGGTAGAAGGCAATACGCCGTTCGTCCACGCGGAAGTAATCGGCAAAGTCACCCGACAGATACAGCGACGGGATGATCTGGTGCTCGAAAGCAAACTCGCCGGCTACCCAGGGGCTTTCGGGCAACATGTTCATCTGCACCTGGCGACCGGCGGTCTGGTCTTCCTGCAGCAGGTGCAGGCTGGCCTCCAGTTCGCGGTTGGCGGCTTCGAGCTTGTCGCGGTAGCGCTGGTTTTCCAGCACAAGGCGCGAGCGGTCGAGGGCGCGGCGCACCGAATGCTCGAGTACGGCCAGGTCTTCCAGCGGCTTGATGAGGTAGTCGGCGGCGCCCAGGCGCAACGCTTCCACCGCATCACTCATGACGCCGGCACCGGACACCACGATCACCGGCAACTGCGGCGCACGCTCGCTGACCTGACGGATCAGTTCGAGGCCGCCCATCTGCGGCATGCGCAGATCGCAGATCACGAGGTCGGGCTGGTGTTCTTCGAAGACCTGAAGCCCCTGCTGGCCATTACCGGCCTGGAGGACGCTGAAACCACTGTCTTCAAGGTAGGCGGCGAGGCTGGCACGGACCACGTCGTCGTCATCGATGATCAGCAGCGTTGCACTGGTTTTCTGCATGTGGGCGAACGGCGCCGATTTAGGTTGGTGCAGCGGTGTCGGCAAGGCAGACGGCCAGCTACGGGGATTCTTAATGGTCACACTCTACTTGAGTTGTAGGACAAGAACACCTGCCCGGCAACTGTCAGAGGTACCTTGTAAGGCGCAGACGGTACTCCCATCCGGCAGGGGTTTCAAGCATGCTGGGGTCGACCTCGCTGCTCTTTACAGGGCAAATCACCGGGAGTTATAAGAAAGTCGACCAGCGCAACCCGACGGGAAGGATGCAGCATGCCCCACACGCCCTCCAGCCACAGCGAGAAACGCGACTTCATTCGTATGCGCATCGACACCGAGATCAGCCTTTTGCACGAAGGCCAGGTGATTACGGCGGTGTGCCTGGACCTGTCCAGCGGCGGCATGCAGGTGCAGGCGCCGCAGCGCTTTCTGGTGGGTGATCGCATTGAGGTACGGATCGACTCCGACCATCCGGCACTGAAGGGGTTGCATGCCAGTACCGAAGTGGTATGGATCGCCGACCAGCCGGGCGGGCAGCAGAGATTCGGGCTGAGGATTCTGGCCATGCATTGAACAAGGGACCGCGTTGCGGCCCCGGGTTCACAAGTCAGAAGTCGTCTTCGACCTCGCCATCCTTCACCTTGAACTCGCGGTTCTGCAGGTAGGCGTTACGAATGAAGATGTACTTGTCACCCTGAATCAGCTTTTCGGCCGAGAGCAGGCTGGCGCGGGTGTCGATCACGTCCAGCGCAAAAATCGAGTTGCGCGTAGGCACGTGGTCGATATAGCGATAGGGTTTGGTGTAGGTGTCCGGGTACTTGGCCACGCCGTCACGCACAGTGCTTGGGCCCAGCAGCGGGATGACCACATACGGCCCGCTCGGCACCCCCCAGTAGCCCAGGGTCTGGCCAAAGTCCTCGTCGTTGCGCTGCAGGCCCATCTTGGTACCCACATCGAAGAAGCCACCCAGGCCGAAGGTGGTGTTGACGATCAACCGCGCCGTATCCACGCCCGCCGCATGCGGCTTGAGTTGCAACACGTTGTTGGCCAGGTTGGTCACGTCACCCAGGTTGCGAAAGATGTTGTGGATGCCATCTTCGAGGAACTGGGGAGTGACCGCCTGGTAGCCCTTGGCCAATGGTTTGAGGGCATAGGTGTCGAGGGTATCGTTGAAGCGGAAGATCGGGCGGTTGACCGCTTCCCAGGGATCTTCCTCGGTGGCGGCCTGGGTGGCAGCCACGGGCGCCAGCAGCATGCTGGCGCAGACACAGGCCTGGGTGACTCGTTCGATCACACTGGCACCGATCCTACGCATAGATATTTCTCCATCGAATTTCTCGGCCGCAAGCGCAACAGGTCGCGCTGCTATCAAGGCGGCAGTATAGAGACTTGCGGGCTGATAAACAGCCTTACACATTTTTGCTCAATATTTTGTGAACAACTGTTGCACAGCGGGCGGCGTCACAGGACGGTAACAATCAACGCATAGCCTGCGAACTATTTGGGGGAAGTTGCCATGGACACTGCGCCTGCCTTCACTGCTGTACTGTTCGGCTTGCGCGGCTGCCTGGTGCAGGCCGCCAATGGCGCTCCCTCCCCCGCCCCCGGCGCCCTGGCCACGCTTGCCAGCCTGCGTCAGCGCCAAGTGCCGTGCATCTGGCTGGATGACCTCAATACCACGCAAAGCGAGCACCTGGCCCATGTGCTGCCCGACTGGCTGCCAGGGCATGCGGTCAACGGCGTGCCCTGGCCAGCGCCAAACGCTTGCTGGCAGGCACTGATGGCGCTGGACAGCGAGCGCCTGGATGGCTGCGTATTGGTCAGCGGCGACCCGCGCCTGCTGCAGTCTGGCCTTAACGCCGGCTTGTGGACGATAGGCCTGGCCGCCTGCAGCCCGTTATGCGACCGCACGTCTGCACAATGGCAAGCCCTGGGCCCGCAAGAGCAGGATCTGGCACGCAGCAAGGCGACGCTGGCGCTGTTCAGCCTGGGCGTGCACTCGGTGATCGACCATCTGGAAGCGCTGGACACCTGCCTGCAGGACATCGCCCAGCGCCGACGCAAGGGTGAAAAACCCTGATACAGCAGCCTTGACGCGGATCATGCAAATCGGCAGCAGGTAGATTACCCTGAAGACAGGCCAGAACCTTTGCCACGTCGCCGAGGTCCATGGCTTGCCAAGCCATTGATGGAGAATAACCAATGCCTGCCCGCGAATTGCAAGAGCGCCTGAACAGCTTGCGCGAGCAACTGGACCGCAACGTACCGCTTTCGGAAGAAGAGCTGGCTGCCCTGCACGAAGAGGCGCGCCAGATCGAGGCGCAACTGAAACTTGAAGAAGCCACGCCAGACAACAACCTGGTGGACGGCGTGAACCTGGCGATCGAACGCTTCGAGGCCGACCACCCCGACCTCACTGCCACCCTGCGCAGCATTGCCAACTCGCTGCACAGCATGGGGATCTGAAATAACGGGGGCCGCAAAGCGGCCCCTGTATTACTGCCGAACCAGGCGCTTGTTATCCGGGCTGATCGCCCCGGTGCTGCGATACGGGTTGATGTCCAGCCCACCGCGGCGCACATAGCGCGCATAGACCGTCAGGTGCTCCGGCTGCAGCAGATTCTTCAAGTCCAGGTAAATCCGTTCCACACACTGCTCATGGAAGTCGGCATGTTGGCGGAAGCTGATCAGATAGGTCAGCAGGCTGGCGTGGTCCAGTGCCCGCCCCTTGTACTCGACCACCACGCTGCCCCAATCCGGCTGGCCGGTGACCGGGCAGTTGGACTTCAGCAGATGGCTGTGCAGGGTTTCTTCCACCATCCGCTCCGGGTTGCAGCGCAACAGCTCTGGCTGTGGCTGCTCGTAGTTGCTGATGGCCACGTCCAGTGCATCGATGCACTGCCCCGGCAAAGCCACCACCCCCTGGGCTTCAACCTCGGCCAACGTGCGAACCTTCACCCCCACCGGCTTGCCGGCAGCGGAGGACAGGTCTTTTTGCAGGCATGCCTGCAACTCGCCCAGCGAGGCGAACACCGTCTGGTTCAGCGAGTTGAGGTACAGCTTGAATGACTTGGACTCGATGATGTTTGGCGAGTCAGCCGGGATGGCGAACTCGCCGATCGCCACCACCGGCTTGCCCGAAGGCAGCAGCCAGCTCAGCTCGAAGCAGTTCCAGTAATCCACACCCTGCCAGGGCAACGTCTGTGCAGTGACGCCCAGCTCGGCCCACTTGGCAGTGCGCGGGATCGGGAACAGCTGTTCCGGGGAGTAGGTGGCGATGTATTCGCTGGACTTGCCCAGCGGGGAATGTTCGGCAGCGGGATGCATGGAAACTGACCTAGAGGTTCGGATTTACCTCTAGTCTAACGGTTTTGCACCCCGCCTTGCAGGGCCAGTCACTCAATGGTCAATGCCCCGACCATACCCGCCTGGTAATGCCCCGGCACGTTGCAGGCAAACTCGATGGGTGCCGACTGACGGAAGGTCCAGGTCAGCTCGGCGCGCTGGCCGGGCATGACCAGCACGGTATTGCCAGCCCCGTGACCATGGCCGTCACCGTGGTTCATCATCTTGCCGTGATCCATGCCTTCGTGGTTCATGGCCTGGGTGAACATCTTGCCTTGCATGGCGACCATTTCCTTCTGGTGTTCGGCATGCATGGCCTTGTCGCCCAGGTTGAATTCGTGTGGCAGTTTGCCCTCGTTGACCAGCACGAAGCGCACCGTCTCGCCGGCTTTTACCTGCAGGCTTTTGGGCTCGAAGGCGATGTCCTTGAGCACCACGTTGACCGTACGGGTGGCCTTGGCCGCCGGGGCAGGCTCGCCGAAGGCGAAGGTCTGCGCCTGGCCAGCAAAAGCCGGCAGGCTGCCCAAAGCAAGGGTGGCGGCAATGAACAGGTGTTTCATGATGACTCCGGGGTTACACAATCGGGATGAAGCCACATTAGCCGGGGGCGACTGGCAGCTACCTGACAGGCACATTACAACTTTGTCAGCTTGGGCGAGCGGGCACATCGTCACGTATCATTTCAGCCATCACATTGCTCCTGTGCTAGCAGGGTAAAACAACGCCCATTGGCTACGCTAACTTTCAGATTATGGACAGTGCATGAAACTGCTGATCGTCGAAGACCAGGCCCGCACCGGCCAGTACCTGAGCCAAGGCCTGAGCGAGGCCGGCTTTGCCACCGAGTTGGCTACCGATGGCGAGACCGGCCAGTTCCTCGCCCTGACTGGCGACCACGACCTGCTGATCCTCGACGTGATGCTGCCCGGCCGCGACGGCTGGCAGATCCTTCAGGCCGTGCGCCAGGCTGGCCTGGATACCCCAGTGCTGTTCCTGACCGCCCGCGACGCCGTCGAGGATCGTGTGCATGGCCTGGAACTGGGCGCCGACGATTATCTGGTCAAGCCGTTCGCCTTTTCCGAACTGCTGGCCCGGGTACGCAGCCTGCTGCGCCGAGGCACCAGCCCGAGCCAGGACACCACCCTGTGCCTGGCCGACCTGCGTCTGGACCTGATCCGCCGCCGTGCCAAGCGTGCCGGGCTGCGCATCGACCTGACCGCCAAGGAGTTTTCACTCCTTGAACTGCTGCTGCGCCGCCAGGGCGAGGTGCTGCCAAAATCGCTGATCGCCTCGCAGGTATGGGACATGAACTTCGACAGCGACACCAACGTGATCGAAGTGGCCATCCGCCGCCTGCGCCTGAAGATCGACGACCCGCACCCCAACAAGCTGATCCACACCGTACGCGGCATGGGTTACGTACTTGAAGAGCGCACCGAGTGATGCGCCGGATTTCCCTCGGCAGCCGCCTGGCCCTGCTGTTCGCCGCCTGCACCGCCACCGTCTCGCTGGGCGCCGGCCTGTTATTCAGCCGGGCCAGCGAGCAGCACTTCATCGAGCTCGACCAACAACTGCTGGACTCGCGCCTGTCATTGTTCCGTACGCAACTGGCTGGCGTCAGCACGGCTGATGAACTCCAGGCCCGCCTGCCTGCCCTGCACGATGAACTGAGTCACCAGGCAGACCTGGCCCTGCGTATCAGCGCCAGCAATGGCGTTACCTGGTTCGAAAGCCGCAGCGGGCTGCCGCTTGCAGCGCAGGCCACCGGGCTGGCCACCCTGCATGCGCCAGGCATCGACTACCGCAGCCTGTCCGTACCCCTGATGCAGAGCGCCATGCAGTCGCCGCGACTGACCCTGTACCTCGACATCACCCACCACCAGCACTTCCTCCAAGGCATGCAACGGCTGATATGGCTGACGGTCGGCCTGTCGGCGCTAACCACCGCACTACTGGGTGCCTGGGCCGCCCGCAGCGGCCTGCGACCATTGCGGCAGATGGGCCAGGTGGCCGCCAGCGTGTCAGCGCGCTCCCTCACCACCCGTCTGCCGGTGGCGCAGATGCCCGAAGAACTGGCCGAACTGGCCAGCAGCATGAACGCGATGCTGCAGCGCCTGGACGATGCCTTCCAGCGCCTGTCAGCGTTTTCGGCCGATATCGCCCACGAGTTACGTACGCCGCTGTCCAACCTGCTGACCCACACCCAGGTCACCCTCACCCGCCCACGCAGCCTCGAAGAATACCGCGAGGCGCTGCATGGCAACCTGGAAGAACTGCAATGGATGGCGCAGATGATCAACGACATGCTGTTTCTGGCCAAGGCCGACCACGGCCTGCTGGTACCGGGCCACGCGCCTTTGGCGCTGCATGACGAGGTGGATGCGCTGCTGGAGTACTATGCGCCGCTGGCCGAAGACAGCGACGTGAAAATGCTGCGCGAGGGTGAAGCCGTGCTGCTCGGTGACCAGCATATGCTGCGCCGGGCGCTGTCCAACCTGCTGGACAACGCCATGCGCTTCACGCCGGCAGGAGGACAGATAAAGGTAACCTTGGGGCCGGGACCGACGATCAACGTGGCCAATACCGGGCTGGCTATCGACCCGGCGGCGCTACCGCGGCTGTTTGACCGGTTCTACCGGGTGGACCCGGCTCGACGGGAAGGCAGCAGCGAGCATGCAGGGCTGGGCTTGGCGATTACCCGGTCGATCGTGCAGGCCCATGGCGGGCGCATACGGGCGGAGTGCGAGGGTGGGTGGACCCGATTCGTGATCGACTTCACTCAAGATCGGTAACCCTGGGGCGCTTTACGCCCCCAGGATCTCAGGCAAGCATCAAACCGCCAGGCCAATCGCCGGCTGCACCTGCGACGCCCGGTAGGCCGGGTAAATGGTCGCCAGGAAACTCATCACCAGGCCGGCGGTGCAGATGATCGCCACATCCCCCCACTGTAACTGCGACGGCAAGCTGCTGACGAAATACACATCCGACGTGAAGATGTGCTGCCCGCTCACCCGCTCCAGCCAACCGACAATCTGACTGACATTGAACGCCGCAATCACGCCCAGTACGCCACCAATCAGCGTGCCGACAATGCCGATCAGGCTGCCCTGGACCATGAACGTACCCATGATCTGCGCCGGCGTGGCACCCAAGGTACGCAGGATGGCAATGTCCGGCCCCTTGTCGTTCACCACCATCACCAGGGTGGCGATGATATTGAACGCCGCCACCGCGATGATCATCATCAGCAGCAGACCGATCATGGTCTTTTCCATCTTCATGGCGCTGAACAGGCTGCCCTGGGTATGCGACCAGTCATCGGCGCGGTAGGCGTCACCAAGCCCGGCAGCAATCGCCTTGGACACCTGCGGAGCGGCATACAGGTCGTGCAGCTTCAGCCGCACACCTTGCACCTGGCCTGGCGCCCAGCGTTGCATCTCGGCGGCATCCGCAACATGGATATAGGCCTGCGACCCATCCAGCTCGGCGCCGACCTTGAAGATGCCAACCACGGTGAGGCGCTGCATGCGCGGGGTGATGCCACCCGGTTCCTTGCTGATTTCCGGCACGATCAAGGTCAGCTTGTCGCCGGTATTCAGACGGAAACGGCGTGCGGTCAGCTCGCCGATGACCACGCCGAACTCACCTGGTTGCAAGCCCTGCAGGCGGCCTTGGACGATGTGCTGGCCAACGATGGAAACCTTGCCCTCCTCGGCCGGGTCGATACCCCCGACCTGGATCGGCTGCATGGCGCCCTTGTACGACAGCATGCCTTCCATCTCGGTAATCGGCGCCACTGCCATCACCGCCGGGTTCTTCATGGCTGCATCGGCCACCTTGTGCCAATCGTCCAGCGGCTGCACGCCAAGGATGGCGGCATGCGGCACCAGCCCGAGAATGCGCGAGCTCATTTCGCGCTGGAAGCCGTTCATCACCGACAGCACCACGATCATCGCCAGCACGCCCAGCGACAGGCCGATCATCGAAGTCATCGAGATGAACGAAATGAAGTGGTTGCGACGCTTGGCTCGGGTGTAGCGCGCACCGATAAAGATGGGCAAGGGTCTGAACATGTACGAAATCACCCAATGAAAACAGGAAAACGGGGCAGCACTTGCCACCCCGACAGTCGATCAAATTGCCACCAGGTGGCCATCGTCGAGCTTCAACACGCGGTCCATCTGCCGCGCCAGGTTGAGGTCGTGGGTGACCACCAGGAATGCCGTGCGCGAGGCACCGGACAGCTCCTGCATCAGCTCCTGGATGCCTTGGGCGGTATGGTGGTCGAGGTTGCCGGTCGGCTCGTCGAGCATCACCAGGCCGGGGCGATTGACCAGCGCCCGGGCAATCGCCACGCGCTGGCGCTCGCCGCCGGACAGCTCGGCCGGCTTGTGGTTCAAGCGGTGGCCCAGGCCTACCCGCTTGAGCAGCGCCTCGGCACGCTCCCGGGCCTCGGGGATGGGCGTTCGGCCGATCAGCAGCGGCATGCACACGTTCTCGATGGCGGTGAATTCCGGCAGCAGGTGGTGAAACTGGTAGACAAAGCCCAACTCACGGTTGCGCAGCAGGCCACGGGCCCGCTCGCCCAGTGCCGACAGCTCTTCGCCAGCCAGCCATACGCTGCCTTGGGTCGGCCGGTCGAGGCCGCCCAGCAGGTTGAGCAAGGTACTCTTGCCAGAGCCGGAACTGCCGACGATGGCCACCCGCTCACCGGCCTGCAGCTCCAGGTTGAGCCCGGACAGTACCTGCACCGACTCCGGGCCCTCGTCGTAGGACTTGCCCAGGTTGCGGCAACTCAGAACGGCTTTATCACTCATGCGCGACTCACTCATAACGTAGCGCCTCTGCAGGCTGGGTGCGGGCCGCACGCCAGGCCGGGTACAGGGTGGCGAAGAAACTCAGGACCAGTGCCGCACCGCAGACCATGTACACGTCCTGGGCCAGGATCTGCGACGGCAGGTAATCGATGAAGTACACGTCGGCGTTGAGGAACTTGTGCCCGATCAGTTTCTCGATGCCAGCGATCGCCGCGCTCACGTTCAGCGCCGCGAAAATCCCGACCACGGCGCCGATCAGGGTACCGATCACCCCGATCACCGTGCCCTGAACCATGAAGATGAGCATGATCTGCCCGGGCGTGGCGCCCAGGGTACGCAGGATGGCGATGTCGCCGCGCTTGTCGTTCACCACCATCACCAGGGTGGAAATGATGTTGAACGCTGCCACCGCCACGATCAGCAGCAACAGCAGACCGATCATGGCCTTTTCCATACGGATCGCCTGGTACAGGTTGCCGTGGGTACGGGTCCAGTCACGGCTATAGAATTCCTGGTCGCCCAGTTGCTGGGCGATGCTCCAGGCTACGCGCGGCGCCTGGAACAGGTCGTCGAACTTCAGGCGCAGGCCCTGGACCTGGTCGGGCTTCCAGCGGTGCAGGCGGGACAGGTCGCTGATATTGGTCAGGCCCAGATAGCCATCGATCTCGCCCGCGCCAACGTGGAAGGTGCCGACCACGGTGAAGCGCTTCATGCGCGGGAACATGCCGGCAGGAGTCACGCTGACCTCGGGGGCGACGAAGGTGAGCTTGTCGCCGATGGCAACGCCCAGCTTGGCCGCCGCCTTGTCACCGATCATGATGCCCCACTCGCCCGGTGCCAACTGGTCAAGGCGGCCTTGCTGGACGAAGTTGTCGATGATCGACACCTCGCGCTCGCGAGCGGGGTCGATGCCATTGAGCAGCACCTTCTGCACCTTGCCATCATGGGTCAGCAGGCCCTGCATCTGGGTGAACGGCGCAACCGCTACCACCTGCGGATTCTGCTTTACTTGTTGGGCAAGGGCCTGCCAGTCGGCAATGGGCTGGCCGCTCTCCAGCGTGGCATGGGGAATCATGCCCAACACGCGGGTGCGCATCTCGTGGTCGAAACCGTTCATCACCGACAGCACCACGATCATCACCACCACGCCCAGGGCGAGGCCGATCATCGAGGTCAGGGAAATGAACGAGACGAAGTGATTGCGACGTTTGGCACGGGTATAACGCGTGCCGATGAATGCGAAAAGAGGTCTGAACATGTCGGGGCTTGTTCGGATGAAAGGGAACGTCCTTGTGGCGAGGCGCCTACGGCGGCTTTACACTCGGACCACCGCCGCTACCTTGGGTTCGCCATGACGACATTAGACGAAGAAGATCGCCGCGAATACTACCGCATCGAAGATCGGATCGCACTTCAAATAAGCCCCCTTAGCGCGGCCGAAGCCCTCGAGCCAGATGTGTTGCAAGATGATTCGCCGTTATTCAACCTGCTCAGCGAGCTGCACCTGTCCGACTTCGAGTCGCAACACCTGTTGCGCCAGCTGAGCGACAAGGACCGCACCCTCGCCGCCTTCCTGCGAGCACAGAGCAAGCGCCTCGACTTGCTCAGCGCGGTGGTTGCGCAAACCCTGCTTGGCGAAGTCGGCGAGCCACTACCGGTGGTCATTTCCGAAGGCGGCATCGAATCCGCCCAAGCCACACCGATTGCCCCCGGTACCCGGGTGAAAGTAAAAATGGTGCTGATGCCGCGCGCCCATGGCCTGCTGCTGCGCGGCAGAGTCAGCCATTGCGACCCTCGCCCGGAGGGCGGCTTCGAGGTCGGCACCGAGTTCATCGACATGACCGACGCCCAACGACAACTGCTGGCCCGTTACATCCTGCAGCGCCAGCAACAACAACGGCGCCAGCAGCTGGAACTGAACGACCCCGCCTCCTGAGCCAATTTTTCCCTGATTTGAAGGAACGAACGTGACCCTGATCTACGGCCATCGCGGCGCCAAGGGCGAAGCACCCGAGAACACCCTGAAAAGCTTTCAGCAATGCCTGGCACATGGCGTGACCCGCTGCGAGCTGGACCTGCACCTGTCATCCGACAACGAACTGATGGTCATCCACGACCCCACCCTCAAGCGCACCACTGGCCGGCGCGGCAAAGTAGTCGAGCACCCGGCCGCCGAACTGGTCATGATCGATGCCCGCAAAGGCGGCCCGGGCCATGTGCAGCCCTGCCCGATCCCGAAACTGGAAGAGCTGTTCAAAAAATGCCCGTTCGAGCACTGGCAGCTGGAAGTGAAAAGCGCCTCGCGCACCCGTGCGGCTACCACTGTCCTGGCGATCCGTGAACTGGCCCAGCAATATGGCCTGCTGGACAAGGTGACCATCACCTCCAGTTCACGCGAAGTACTGGGCGCCGCCCTGGAACTGGTGCCAGACGTGAAGCGCGGGCTGGTGGCCGAATACGCCTGGCTCGACCCGCTGAAGGTGGCACATAACTATGGCTGCGAGCTGCTGGCATTGAACTGGACACTGTGCACCCCCGAGCGCCTGCTCAAAGCACAGGGCCAGGGTTTGCATGTGTCGGTGTGGACGGTCAACGAGCCGGCACTGATGCGCCGGCTGGCTGACTTTGGTGTGGACAGCCTGATTACAGACTTTCCCGGTTTGGCCAAGACCACCCTCGGGTAGGGTTGAAATCGGTCTCTCCGACCGGCTCAGGCCACCGGTCGGAGCCGCTCAAAAAAGCCGGTTCAGGCCGTCATAGGCAGCTACCCGATAGGCTTCGGCCATGGTCGGGTAGTTGAACGTGGTGTTGACGAAGTACTTCAGGTTGTTGTGCTCACCTGGCTGGTTCATGATCGCCTGGCCAATGTGGACAATTTCCGAAGCCTGGTAGCCGAAGCAATGCACGCCGAGGATTTCCAGGGTTTCGCGGTGGAACAGGATCTTCAGCATACCCTGCGGCTCGCCGGCGATCTGCGCACGCGCCATGCCCTTGAAGAAGGCCTTGCCCACTTCGTACGGTACCTTGGCTTGGGTCAGTTCCTGCTCGTTCTTGCCGATCGAGCTGATCTCCGGAATGGTGTAGATACCGGTCGGCACGTCGTTGACGAAGCGCCAGCTGCCATTGTCGACAATGCTGCCAGCGGCCGACCGGCCCTGGTCATGGGCCGCGCTGGCCAGGCTTGGCCAGCCGATCACGTCACCGGCGCCATAGATGTTCGGCACGGCGGTGCGGTAGGCCTCGTCGACCTCGATCTGGCCGCGACTGTTCACCTTGATGCCGATGTTTTCCAGGCCCAGCTTGTCGGTGTTGCCGGTACGACCGTTGCACCACAGCAAGGCGTCGGCCTTGATCTTCTTGCCCGACTTGAGGTGCAGGATCACCCCGTTATCCAAACCTTCGACGCGCTCATACTCTTCGTTGTGACGCACGGTGATGTTGTTGTTGCTGAAGTGGTAGCTCAGTGCCTGGGAAATTTCCGAATCGAGGAAGCTCAGCAGTTGGCCACGGTTGTCGACCAGCTCGACCAATACGCCCAGGCCACTGAAGATCGAAGCGTATTCGCAACCGATCACGCCGGCACCGTACACGATCAGCTTGCGCGGGGTATGGCTGAGGCTGAGGATGGTGTCGCTGTCGTAGACGCGCGGGTGGTGGAAGTCGATGTCGGCCGGGCGGTAGGGGCGCGAACCAGTCGCGATGATGATGTGCTTGGCGTTGAGTTTCTCGACCACCCCGTTCGGGCACACCACTTCCACGGTTTGCTCGTCGGCGAAGCTGCCGGTGCCGAAGAACACGTCGACGCGGTTACGGGCATAGTAGCCAGTGCGCGATGCCACCTGCTTGGCGATGACCTTCTCGGCGCTTTTCAGCACGTCCGGGAACGAGAACCAGCGTGGCTCACCGATGGCACGAAACATCGGGTTGGTGTTGAACTGCATGATCTGCCGCACCGAGTGACGCAGTGCCTTGGACGGAATGGTACCCAAGTGGGTGCAGTTGCCACCGACCTGGCGACGGTCATCGACCATCGCTACCTTGCGCCCTGCTTTGGCGGCGTTCATTGCCGCGCCTTCACCGGCCGGGCCGGAACCCAGCACCACTACGTCGTAGTTGTAGACAGCCATGCGTACTCCTTCAGAACTGGCCCGCAAGCCACGGTCGCTCGCGGGGCACGATCATGCCGCCGGGGCGCCATGAGAAAATTCGGGTGCAGTCTAATCAACCCTGAACGCCGCGCACATTAACCCTTGGTCGCGTCGTAGGCCAATTTCGCCCGCACTACATATGCTTCACCCATTCCCTGGCGGCAATCATCCCTGCTTGTGCTTTCACTGGCCTTTCACTGCCCGTTCGAACGCGGGCGTAGCTCGGGAGACGAAGCCACCCTCCGCCCGAGTCACCAAAACCGCCGCCAGGTCATGCGCCACGGCAAAATCCCAGCCTCGCTGCGGCCCCAGGATGAGCAGCAGCGTCGAATAGCCGTCGGCCTGCAGTGCTGAGGCGTCCAGCACCGTGACGGCCGCCAGGTCATGCTCGACCGGGCGCCCGAGGCGGGCATCGAAGGTGTGCGAATAGCGCCGGCCATTCTGCTCGAAATAGTGCCGATAGTCACCCGAGGTTGATACTGAAAGGCTATTGACCGGGATGATCTGGCGGGCGACCTGCCGGTCTTCGCGGGGCAGTTCCAGGGCAATGCGCCAAGGGCCGCCGTCAGGCTTGCGGCCAACCGCCTTCAACTCGCCAGTGACCTCGGCAACAAAACTGCTGACACCCATGGCCTGCAGGCGCGCAGCGATCAAGTCGACAGCATGGCCGGCGACGATGCTGTTGAAGTCGAGCTGCACCGGGGCATCCTTGCACAGGGCTCGACCTTTGACGCGCAGGTGCTGGTAACCCACACGCCGGCGTACCTGGGCCAGTGCCTGTGGTTCGGGCACCTGCTCGTGACGGGCCTGAGGGCCGAAGCCCCACAGGTCGAGCAAAGGCTCCACCGTGAGATCGAAAGCGCCATCGCTCTGTTCGGCAAGGTGCTGGCCGAGGCTGACCAATTCGAGCATATCGGGCGGCAGGGCCAGGCACTGGCCGGCGGGTAACCGGTTGAACTGGCTGACGATGGAATCGCCGCGGTAGGTCGAGTAGTGGTGGTCGATGTCATGCAGGATGGTTTCAACCGCCCTCTGCACCTGTGCTGGCACCGGACCACCAGGCTCGCGGACGTACTGGATGCTGTAGCTGCTGCCCATGGTCGGGCCACCCAGGCGCTCCAGGGTGGGGCCCTGATTGCAGGCGGTGAGTAGCAGCAGAATGAACAGTAGGGCTGTGCGCACAGTAGGGTTTCTCGGTTGCCGGTGCTGGCCTCTTCGCGGGTAAACCCGCTCCTACAGGGGCAGCGATAATCCTGTAGGAGCGGGTTTACCCGCGAAAGGGCCGGCACTGACAACACACATTCAGAATAAAAAAAACGGGAACCCGAAGGTTCCCGTTTTTTCATTGCCTTACAAGCGAATCAGCGTGGAAACGCTGGCGGGTTCACACCGGCCATGTCTTCCATCACACGAACCACCTGGCAGCTATAACCGAATTCGTTGTCGTACCAGACGTACAGAACAACGCGGTTGTCGTTGGCGATGGTCGCCTCTGCGTCAACCACACCGGCGTGGCGCGAGCCCACGAAGTCGGTTGAAACCACTTCCTGCGAAGCCACGTAGTCAATCTGCTTGTGCAGCTCCGAGTGCATGGCGGTCTGGCGCAGGTACTCGTTGATCTCGTCGCGGGTGGTGGCCTTTTCCAGGTTCAGGTTCAGGATGGCCATCGAAACGTTCGGCGTCGGGACACGAATGGCGTTGCCGGTCAGCTTGCCCTTCAGCACTGGCAGTGCCTTGGCAGCAGCGGTGGCGGCGCCGGTTTCGGTGATTACCATGTTCAGCGGCGCGGCACGGCCACGGCGGCTGCCCTTGTGGAAGTTGTCGATCAGGTTCTGGTCGTTGGTGAACGAGTGAACGGTTTCGACGTGGCCGTTGACGATGCCGTACTGATCGTTGATGGCCTTGAGCACCGGCACGATGGCGTTGGTGGTGCAGGAGGCCGCCGAGATGATCTTGTCATCGGCAGTGATGTCACCGTGGTTGATTCCGTGCACGATGTTCTTCAGCGCGCCCTTGCCAGGCGCGGTGAGGATCACGCGGGCAGCACCCGGGCAGGCCAGGTGCTGGCCCAGGCCGTCGGCGTCACGCCAGACACCGGTGTTGTCGACGATAAGCGCATTGTCGATGCCGTACTGGGTGTAGTCGACTTCGCTCGGGTTCTTGGCGTAGATAACCTGGATCAGGTTGCCGTTGGCAGTGATGGTGTTGTTGGCTTCGTCGATGGTGATGGTGCCATCGAACGGACCGTGCACCGAGTCACGGCGCAGCAGGCTGGCACGCTTGACGAGGTCGTTTTCGGCGCCCTTGCGCACGACGATGGCACGCAGACGCAGGCCGTCACCACCACCGGTCTTCTCGATCAGGATGCGCGCCAGCAGGCGGCCGATGCGACCGAAACCGTACAGGACAACGTCGGTGCCTTTGCGCGCCGACGCGTTCTGCTGGCCAACCACGTCGGCCAGCTCTTCACGGACGAACTGCTCGGCAGTGCGGCCATTGCCTTCCTGCTTGAACTTGTTGGCCAGCTTGCCCAGGTCGACCGATGCGGCGCCCAGTTTCAGCTCGCTCATGGCCTTGAGCAGGGGGAATGTCTCGTGGACGGACAGTTCGGTTTCGTCGGTTTGGCGGTGGCGCGCAAAGCGGTGCGCCTTGAGGATCGAGATAACCGAACGGTTGATCAGGCTGCGGCCATAAATCGAGCTCACCACGTTGTTATTGCGGTAGAGCTGACCGATAAGCGGGATCATCGCTTCAGCCAGGGCTTCACGATCAATCCACTCACCAAGACACTGGTCGGGCTTCTGAGTCACGGGAACCTTCCACATGTAGGGACAGAAAAAAGGGGCTACATTATGACGCCCCAACGCGGAACCGGCAATGAGTGCCTGTCGCAGCGACGCAAGCCAGTGCTCATGCCCTTTCGAGCCTGACAGCCGGCACTGTCACCGGTACAATCGGTCTCTTTGCCGCAACGCTTGGAGTGCAATCTCCCGTGTCAGTTCTGCGCCTACCGCAAATGTCGGCCACGGCCGGCAAACAAACCTGGGGCAACCTGCCCGGTGCCGCCCTCAGCCTTGCCATCGCCGAAGCCGCCAGCAGCGCTGGCCGCTTCACCCTGCTGCTGACGGCCGACAGCCAGGCCGCCGACCGTCTGGAGCAGGAGCTGCGCTTCTTTGCCCCGGACCTGCCCGTGCTGCCGTTCCCCGATTGGGAAACCCTCCCCTACGACCTGTTCTCGCCGCACCAGGACATCATCTCCCAGCGCATCGCCAGCCTGTACCGCTTGCCGGAGCTGAGCCACGGCATCCTCGTGGTGCCGATCACCACCGCCCTGCACCGCCTGGCACCCACGCGTTTTCTGCTGGGCAGCAGCCTGGTGCTGGATGTGGGCCAGACCATCGACGTGGAGCAGATGCGCACGCGCCTGGAGGCCAGCGGTTATCGTTGCGTCGACACCGTCTACGAGCATGGCGAGTTCGCCGTGCGCGGCGCGCTGATCGACCTGTTCCCGATGGGCAGCAAACTGCCCTACCGCATCGACCTGTTCGATAACGAGATCGAGACGCTGCGCACCTTCGACCCCGAGACCCAGCGCTCGATCGACAAGGTGGATTCGGTGCGCCTGCTGCCAGCACGCGAATTCCCGATGCAGAAGGAAGAAGTGACCCGCTTCAAGGCACGCTTTCGCGAGCGCTTCGACGTCGACTTCCGCCGCAGTGCAATCTTCCAGGACCTGGCCAGCGGCATCATCCCCGCCGGTATCGAGTACTACCTGCCGCTGTTCTTCGAAGAAACCTCGACCCTGTTCGACTACCTGCCGACCGACACCCAGGTGTTCTCGCTACCCGGTGTGGAACAGGCCGCCGAGCACTTCTGGAACGACGTGCGCGGGCGTTATGAAGACCGCCGCGGCGACCTCAGCCGGCCGCTGTTGCCGCCGGCCGAGCTGTTCCTGCCGGTGGAAGATTGCTTCGCCCAGCTCAAGCAGTGGCCCCGGGTGGTGGTCAGCAGCGAAGCGCTCGACCCTGGCGCGGGCCGCGAGCGCTTCCCGGCGCGCGCCCTGCCCAACCTGGCCATCGAGGCCAAGGCCAACCAGCCGCTGGCCGAGCTGGCCAACTTCCTCGACCAGTTCCCCGGCCGCGTACTGTTCACTGCCGAATCAGCAGGCCGTCGTGAAGTGCTGCTGGAGCTGCTCGAACGGCTGAAGCTGCGCCCACAGACCGTCGAAGGCTGGGACGATTTCATTACCGGTGCCGAGCGCCTGGCGATCACCATCGCCCCGCTGGACGACGGCCTGCTGCTGGACGACCCAGGCCTGGCCCTGATTGCCGAAAGCCCACTGTTCGGCCAGCGGGTGATGCAGCGCCGGCGCCGTGACAAGCGCGGCGAAACCGCCAACGACGCGGTCATCAAGAACCTCACCGAGCTGCGCGAAGGTGCGCCGGTGGTGCACATCGACCATGGCGTCGGCCGCTACCTGGGCCTGGCCACCCTGGAAATCGACGGCCAGGCCGCCGAATTCCTGACGCTGGAATACGCCGAAAACGCCAAGCTGTATGTGCCGGTGGCCAACCTGCACCTGATCGCCCGCTACACCGGCAGCGACGACGCCCTGGCACCGCTGCACCGGTTGGGTTCGGAGGCCTGGCAGAAGGCCAAGCGCAAGGCCGCCGAACAGGTCCGCGACGTGGCCGCCGAACTGCTCGACATCTATGCTCGCCGCGCCGCACGCAAGGGCTACGCGTTTGCCGACCCGTCCGTCGACTACGCCACCTTCAGCGCCGGCTTCCCGTTCGAGGAAACCCCGGATCAGCAGGCCGCCATCGAGGCCGTGCGCGCCGATATGCTGGCACCCAAGCCAATGGACCGCCTGGTCTGCGGCGACGTGGGCTTCGGCAAGACCGAAGTGGCCATGCGCGCAGCGTTCATCGCCGTGCACAGTGGCCGTCAAGTGGCCGTACTGGTGCCCACCACCCTGCTTGCCCAGCAGCATTACAACAGCTTCCGCGACCGCTTTGCCGACTGGCCCGTGACCGTGGAAGTGATGAGCCGCTTCAAGTCGGCCAAGGAAGTGGCCGCCGCCGCCGCGGACCTTGCCGAAGGCAAGATCGACATCCTTATCGGCACCCACAAGCTGTTGCAGGACGACGTGCGTTTCAAAGACCTGGGCCTGGCCATCATCGATGAAGAGCACCGCTTTGGCGTGCGCCAGAAAGAACAATTGAAGGCGCTGCGCAGTGAGGTCGACATCCTCACCCTGACTGCCACGCCGATTCCGCGCACGCTGAACATGGCGGTGGCGGGCATGCGCGACCTGTCGATCATCGCCACACCGCCAGCACGCCGCCTGTCGGTGCGCACCTTCGTCATGGAGCAGAACAAGAGCACGGTCAAGGAGGCGCTGCTGCGCGAACTGTTGCGCGGTGGCCAGGTGTACTACCTGCACAACGATGTGAAAACCATCGAAAAATGCGCCGCCGACCTTGCCGAACTGGTGCCTGAGGCACGCATCGGCATCGGCCACGGGCAAATGCGCGAACGCGAGCTGGAACAGGTGATGAGCGATTTCTACCACAAGCGCTTCAACGTGCTGGTGGCCTCGACCATTATCGAAACCGGTATCGACGTGCCCAGCGCCAACACCATCGTCATCGAGCGCGCCGACAAGTTCGGCCTGGCCCAGCTGCACCAGCTGCGTGGCCGGGTTGGCCGCAGCCACCACCAGGCTTACGCCTACCTGCTCACACCTACCCGTCAGAAGGTCAGCGCCGACGCCGAAAAGCGCCTGGAGGCAATCGCCAACACGCAAGACCTGGGCGCAGGCTTCGTGCTGGCCACCAACGACCTGGAAATCCGCGGGGCCGGCGAGCTGCTGGGCGAAGGCCAGAGCGGGCAGATCCAGGCGGTGGGCTTCACCCTGTACATGGAAATGCTCGAGCGTGCGGTCAAGGCAATCCGTAAAGGTACCCAGCCGAACCTTGAGCAGCCACTGGGCGGCGGCCCGGAGATCAACCTGCGCCTGCCGGCACTGATCCCCGAAGACTACCTGCCTGACGTGCATGCGCGCCTGATCCTGTACAAACGCATTGCCTCGGCTGCCGACGAGGAAGGCCTCAAGGACCTGCAGGTCGAGATGATCGACCGCTTCGGCTTGCTGCCGGAGCCGACCAAGAACCTGATGCGCCTGACGTCGCTCAAGCTGCACGCGGAAAAGCTCGGCATCAAGAAAGTCGATGCGGGGCCCAACGGTGGCAAGCTCGAGTTCGAAGCCGAAACCCCGGTCGACCCACTGACCCTGATCAAGCTGATCCAGGGCCAGCCCAAACGTTACAAGTTCGAAGGCGCTACCCAGTTCCGCTTCCTGGTACCGATGGAGCGCCCCGACGAACGTTTCAATACCCTGGAGGCGCTGTTCGAGCGCCTGACCCCACAGCCTGCCTAAGGAAGACCCATGCGTGCCATCCGTTGCCTGACCCTGCTGCTGGCGCTGTTCGCCCCGGCTGCCTTCGGCGAAGGCCTGTATCAGGTAGAAATGATTCTGGTGCGGCAGAACAGCGTGCCCGCCTTCACCAGCCCGTTCGCCCCCGAAGACTGGAGCGCTGGCGCCCCACGCCTGAGCAAAGACGCCGAGCACCGCCTGGCACTGGAAGATGAAGCCACCCGCCTGGCAGCCACCGCCGACTACACCGTGCTCATGCACAAAGCCTGGCAGCAGCAGGTGGGCAGCGAACCCAGCCGCATCGCCGTGGGCGAAGGCACCGAACAGTTCGGGCACTTCCCTATCGAAGGCAACCTGAGCATCGCTGAAGGCCGCTTCATCACAGTCGAGGCCAACTTCTGGGTCAACCAGCTGGATGGCAACGGCAACGTGCTGCAAAGCGAGCAGTTCAGGCAGAGCAACAGCAACGTCAAGGGCGGCCAGCTGACCTTTCTCGACGGTGGGCACCTGGCAGTGCTGCTGAAGGTGACACCACCGGGCACGCCGAAAATGCCGGTGATGGCCCCGGAGATGATGGAGCAGTAAGCCCATGAAGCACGATGCTGCCGAGATGGTGAACGCCTATCCGAACTGGATTCAATCATTCAGCAAGGCTACCCTGCAGCGCGGTGAGCGCTATGCCGAGGAAGGCAGGGTCGAACTGGAAGGCATTCATGGGCAGAGCATAACGGCCAATTGCCAGGGAAGCGGCAACAACCACTACCGGCAACACATCGAGTTGCACGTTGCGGCCGGCCGGTGCCATGTGCGCGGCGAATGCGATTGCCCGGTACGACACAACTGCAAGCATTGCGCCGCTGCACTTTTCTGCGTGAGCGACCGCTTTTCCAACAGTGAGGTAACGCAAGCCAACCCGGGCACCTTGTCCGCCGAACTGCAGCACTGGTTGAGCGGCCTGGAGCAGGCCCCGCCCAAAGCCGACGCTACCGAAGACAAGCGTGGACGCATGGTGTGCTATCAGCTCCAGCTCACCGACGATGCCGGCTGCGCCCTGCTTGTCCGCAAGGGCACGCGTACGGAGGATGGCATCCGCTTCAGCCGCGTCCAGTCACTTTACGATTTTCTCTACGAGCCACCGCGCTTCGTAACAGACGAAGACACCCGCATTCTGCGTCTGCTCTCGGCCCTGAATCAGGGTGGCGGCCAGGATCGCGGCTACAGACTGAAGGGCCACGAAGGTGGCGAGTTGTTCCAGCGCGCCCTCGAAACCGGGCGAATGTTCTTCGATACCGACTTCCCCCTGCTTCACGAAGGCCCGGTGCGCCATGCCGAGTTTCGCTGGGTACGCCTGGACAACGGAAACTACCGGGGGCGGTGGTACAGCGGCGAAGAGACGCTGCGCTGCGTCATCCCGCTGCTGCCGCTTTACTACTTGAACCTGCTGACCCGTGAAGTGGGCAAGGTCGAACACAGCCTGGATCCGCACGTCGCCGTTCAGCTGACCATCGCACCCGATGTACCGGAACACCTTGTCGTACCCTTGAGCCACAAGCTCAATGCCCTCAGCCACAAGGTGCCGACCCCGACGCAAGTGCAAGAGCAACTGCTCGATAACATCCAGCCAAAGCCCCTTCTTGCTCTCGGCAGCCTTGAATACACCGCCTACATGCCAAAAACCGGTCGCATGCAGCGGCAAATGCAACATCGCGCCGCACTGGCGTTCGATTATGACGGTTTGCAGGCCAGCGGCACCGACGAAAAGCCGCTGACCCGCCTGGCGGGCAGCACCAGCCAGCGCATTCGCCGCCAGACTCAAGCCGAGCAGGCGCTGCGCCAGATGCTGCGCGATTTCGGTTTCAAACCCGCCACACGCCAGAGCAAGGCCCTACCCGACAGCGCCGGCGAAATGTACCAGTTGCCGGACGACGAAGCCTGGCTGCACTTTGCCCGCGAAGGCCTGCCGCGCCTGCGCGAAGCCGGCTGGGACATCGACATTCACCGCGACTTCGCCTTCAACCTGCAGGAGGTGGACGACTGGTATGCGACCATCAACGAAGCGCCCGGCCATGAATGGTTCGACCTGGAACTAGGCATCGTGGTCGATGGCCAGCGCCACAGCCTGCTGCCGATCGTGTTGCAACTGTTGCGCAGCAGCCCGGAGCTGCTACGCCCTAGCGAACTGGCCCGGCGCAGTGACGATGAACACCTGCTGATCGACCTCAACCGCGGCCGTCTCGATGCCCCCGCTTTGCGCGTCGCCCTGCCTTACGGCCGCATCAAGGCCGTCATGGGCACCCTGGGCGAGCTCTACTTGCATGAGGACACGGCAGGCCCGTCCCTGCGCATGGAGCGCGCCGACGCCGCGCGCCTGAACGAAATCGAAGGCCTGCCCCTGCACTGGGAAGGTGGCGAGCATGTACGCGATCTGGGTCGCCGCCTGCGCGATGCCCGCGACCTGCAGGTAGAACCGCCCACCGGGCTGCAGGCCAGCTTGCGCCCCTATCAGCAGCAAGGCCTGAACTGGCTGCAGGCCCTGCGCGAGATGGGTACCGGCGGCATCCTCGGCGACGACATGGGCCTGGGCAAGACCCTGCAGGCCTTGGCCCATCTGCTGCTGGAGAAACAATCCGGGCGCCTGAGTACACCGGCCCTGGTGGTCATGCCAACCAGCCTCATACCCAACTGGCTGGACGAAGCCCAGCGCTTCGCGCCCGACCTGCGCGTCCTGGCACTGCATGGGCCGGGGCGCAGCAAGTACTTCACCAAGCTCCATGAGTACGACCTGGTCCTGACCACTTACGCCCTGATGCCACGCGACCTCGAACAGTTGCGCCCCCAGGCCTGGCACATGCTGATACTGGACGAGGCGCAAAACATCAAGAGCAGTAGCAGCAAGGCCGCCCTCGCCGTCTGCGAGCTACAGGCCGGCCAGCGCCTGTGCCTGACCGGCACGCCGATGGAAAACAACCTGGGCGAACTGTGGTCGATCTTCCACTTCCTGATGCCTGGCTGGCTGGGCGACCTG
This sequence comes from Pseudomonas sp. BP6, assembly GCF_017875935.1. Lineage (NCBI taxonomy): Bacteria > Pseudomonadati > Pseudomonadota > Gammaproteobacteria > Pseudomonadales > Pseudomonadaceae > Pseudomonas > Pseudomonas sp. BP6. The sequence continues at coordinate 1,276,443 of NZ_JAGINI010000001.1, read as the reverse complement.
AAGCGCTTCAATCAGGATTACCGCAACCCGATCGAACGCCACGGTGACAGCGAGCGCATGACCCACCTGGCCAGCCGCATCCGGCCGTTCCTGCTGCGTCGCACCAAAGAGCAGGTGGCCACCGAGCTACCGGCCAAGACCGAGATGGTGCACTGGGTCGAGCTCAGTGATGCACAGCGCGATACCTACGAGGCCGTGCGAGTGGCCATGGACCAGAAAGTCCGCGATGAAATCGCCCGCAATGGCGCCGCACGCAGCCAGATCGTGATCCTCGACGCGTTGCTCAAGCTGCGCCAGGTGTGCTGCGACCTGCGCCTGGTCAAGGGGGTAGAAAGCAAAGGCAACCAGGCCGACAAGGGCAAGCTGGGGGCGCTGCTGGAAATGCTCGAAGAACTGCTCAGCGAAGGGCGCCGGGTGTTGCTGTTCTCACAGTTCACCTCGATGCTGGCGCTGATCGAGCAGGAACTCGAGAAGCGCAAGATCCGCTACAGCCTGCTGACCGGTGACACTCGCGACCGTCGCACGCCAGTGCAGCAGTTCCAGCAAGGTAACAGCGAAGTGTTCCTGATCAGCCTCAAGGCGGGGGGCGTTGGCTTGAACCTGACGGCAGCGGACACCGTGATCCACTTCGACCCCTGGTGGAACCCGGCCAGCGAAAACCAGGCTACCGATCGTGCCTACCGCATCGGCCAGGACAAGCCGGTGTTCGTGTTCAAGTTGATTACCCGGGGTACGGTGGAAGAGAAGATCCAGCTGCTGCAGCAGGAAAAGGCAGCACTGGCAGCCAGCCTGCTGGACGGCGGGCAGGCTGGGCAATGGCGGCTTGGCGATGAAGAAATCGAGGCCCTGTTTGCGCCATTGCCTGGAAAACGCGGGCGGTAGGCCAAAGGGGATACAGCGTAGGAGCGGGTTCACCCGCGAATGGGCCGGGACTGCTGACCAATCTCCACCTGCCGCTCACCGTTGCCGCCGCTACCGTATTCGCGGGTAAACCCGCTCCTACAACGCAATGGGTGGTGGGCACACATCGGAGGCTGGACGCAGGCCGTCGTAGGCGCGGGTTCACCCGCGAAAGGGCCGGCCCTGCTGGCCAATCTCCACCTGCCGCTCACCATTGCCGCTGCCACCGTATTCGCGGGTAAACCCGCTCCTACAACGCAATGGGTGGTGGGCACACATCGGAGGCTGGACGCAGGCCGTCGTAGGAGCGGGTTTACCCGCGAAAGGGCCGGGCCTGCTGGCCAATCTCCACCTGCCGCTCACCGTTGCCGCCGCTACCGTATTCGCGGGTAAACCCGCTCCTACAACGCAATGGGTGGTGGGCACACATCGGAGGTTGGACGCAGGCCGTCGTAGGAACGGGTTTACCCGCGAAAGGGCCGGGCCTGCTGGCCAATTTCCACCCGTCGTTCACCGTTGCCGCCGCTACCGTATTCGCGGGTAAACCCGCTCCTACAATGGGTGGTGGGCACACATCGGAGGCTGGACGCAGGCCGTCGTAGGAGCGGGTTTACCCGCGAAAGGGCCAGGCCTGCTGGCCAATTTCCACCCGTCGTTCACCGTTGCCGCCGCTACCGTATTCGCGGGTAAACCCGCTCCTACAATGGGTGGTGGGCACACATCGGCGGTTGGACGCAGGCCGTCGTAGGAGCGGGTTTACCCGCGAAAGGGCCGGGCCTGCTGGCCAATTTCCACCCGTCGTTCACCGTTGCCGCCGCTACCGTATTCGCGGGTAAACCCGCTCCTACAACGCAATGGGTGGTGGGCACACATCGGAGGTTGGACGCAGGCCGTCGTAGGAGCGGGTTTACCCGCGAAAGGGCCGGCCCTGCTGGCCAATTTCCACCCGTCGTTCACCGTTGCCGCCGCTACCGTATTCGCGGGTAAACCCGCTCCTACAACGCAATGGGTGGTGGGCACACATCGGAGGCTGGACGCAGGCCGTCGTAGGAGCGGGTTTACCCGCGAAAGGGCCGGGCCTGCTGGCCAATCTCCACCTGCCGCTCACCGTTGCCGCCGCTACCGTATTCGCGGGTAAACCCGCTCCTACAACGCAATGGGTGGTGGGCACACATCGGAGGTTGGACGCAGGCCGTCGTAGGAACGGGTTTACCCGCGAAAGGGCCGGGCCTGCTGGCCAATTTCCACCCGTCGTTCACCGTTGCCGCCGCTACCGTATTCGCGGGTAAACCCGCTCCTACAATGGGTGGTGGGCACACATCGGAGGCTGGACGCAGGCCGTCGTAGGAGCGGGTTTACCCGCGAAAGGGCCAGGCCTGCTGGCCAATTTCCACCCGTCGTTCACCGTTGCCGCCGCTACCGTATTCGCGGGTAAACCCGCTCCTACAATGGGTGGTGGGCACACATCGGCGGTTGGACGCAGGCCGTCGTAGGAGCGGGTTTACCCGCGAAAGGGCCGGGCCTGCTGGCCAATTTCCACCCGTCGTTCACCGTTGCCGCCGCTACCGTATTCGCGGGTAAACCCGCTCCTACAACGCAATGGGTGGTGGGCACACATCGGAGGTTGGACGCAGGCCGTCGTAGGAGCGGGTTTACCCGCGAAAGGGCCAGGCCTGCTGGCCAATTTCCACCCGTCGTTCACCGTTGCCGCTGCCACCGTATTCGCGGGCAAACCCGACTGGTGGCAGCGAACAGGCCCGCGCAGTCAATCGACCAGCTGAGCTTCCTTCAACGCCCCCAACGCCTCCTGCCAGCGCGGCTGCTGGCGATAATCGGTCCGCGCAAAACCTTGCCCGCGCATCCGCGCAATCCTCGGCGACGGTTTGACCTTCAACCGCTGCGCCGCACTCAGCGCCAGCTCCGCCGCCGCCCGGTCATTGCACACCAGGCCCATATCACAGCCGGCGCTCAGCGCCGCTTCGATACGGCTGGCCGCATCGCCCACCACATGCGCACCGGCCATCGACAGGTCATCACTGAAGATCACCCCGTCAAAGCCCAGCTCGCCACGCAGGATGTCCTGCAACCAACGCCGCGAGAAGCCGGCTGGCTGGTTGTCGACCTGCGGGTAGATGACATGCGCCGGCATCACTGCCGCAAGCTGCCCACTCAGGCGGGTAAACGGCACCAGGTCGGCCTGGCGCAGTTGTTCCAGGCTGCGCTCATCGGTGGGGATAGCCACGTGCGAATCGGCTTCGGCCCAGCCATGCCCCGGGAAATGCTTGCCACAGGCGGCCATACCCGCCGCATTCATGCCACGGATGAACGCGCCAGCCAGTTGCGTTGCACGCAGCGGGTCACTCTCGAACGCGCGGCTGCCCACCACGGCGCTACGCTGGTGGTCCAGGTCGAGCACAGGAGCGAAGCTGAGGTCCAGGCCAACCGCCAGTACCTCGGTCGCCATCAGCCAGCCGCACTGCTCAGCCAGGTATTCGGCATTGTCGTTATCGGCCAGCGCACGCATGGCCGGCAGGCGAACAAAGCCCTGGCGCAGACGCTGTACGCGCCCGCCTTCCTGGTCCACTGCCAGGATCAGATCGGGGCGAATGGCGCGGATGGACGCGCACAGTTCGCGCACCTGGCGCGGGCTGTCGATATTGCGGGCAAAGATGATCAGGCCAGCCACTTCGGGCTGGCGCAGCAGTTGACGGTCTTCGGCGGTCAGCCATTTACCGGCGATATCCACCATCAGGGAGCCTTGCAGGCTGACAGTCATGGGTAATCCTTCATTGAAGACAGAGAGCGGCCCACCGGGGGGCAGCAGACACCGGCAGACACATGCCGTTGGCCACAAGCGAAGCCACACAGGCACTGGTCAGCAAGGGGAATGTGAAGTAGATCGGGCATGGGCGCTAGCTTAGCGGAAGCGCCCTGCCACGCCCAGCCTTCAGGCCTTGGCGGTAGCCGAGCTGGTCTTTGTTCGCGGGCGCAGCTGCGCAGTGGCCATCGCCTCGTCGGTCACACCGCTGTCAGCGCGCATGCCTGCCGCCAGGAACGGCACCATCAGGCGCATCACCTGCTCGATCGAAGTGTTGATGCCGAAGTCGGTCTCGGCAATCGCCCGCAGGGCTTTGATACCGGACATGCTGAAGGCCGCGGCACCCAGCATGAAGTGCACACGCCAGAACAGTTCCAGTGGCGGAATGCGTGGCGCTGCCTCGTTCACCAACAGCATGTAGCGGCGGAACACTTTGCCGTACATGTCTTCCAGATAGCGCCGCAGGTGCCCTTGGCTCTGGCTGAACGCCAGACCCAGCAGGCGCATGAAGATCGACAGGTCGTTGTTGCTACGCGGTTGCACGGCCAGCGCCTGCTCTACGAGCATTTCCAGCAGTTCTTCGAGGCTGGGCTTTTGCTCCGGCTTGGCCTGGCGGCGCTCCAGCTCACGCTCGAGACTGGCGCAGAATGGGCCAAGGAAACGCGAGAAAACGGCCTGGATCAGCGCCTTCTTGGAGCCGAAATGATAGTTGACTGCCGCCAGGTTGACCCCGGCCTTGCTGGTAATCAGCCGCAACGAGGTTTCGGCGAACCCCCTTTCCGCGAACAGCTGCTCGGCAGCGTCGAGAATGCGTTCAACGGTTTCCGATTGGGCCATGACTACTCCGACTACTCCGCCAGACAAACAGGTGTTTGAAACATACGTTTCAGCCCTGCTTCTGTCAAGGCTCGGTGACTGGGCGGTCGCCATTTAAAAGGTGCAAGCTGGAAGCTGCAAGCGCGATGTGACAGCAACACCGGCCGGATATCGCAAAATCGCGTCCAGGGGTGACTGAAAAGCATGGGAGGACTGCCGTTTCGCCCTTTCTTGCAGCTTGGAGCTTGCAGCGGGCCTGACACTGTATATAATCCCAGTCACTGTACAAAAAGACAGAGCGCTTACCATGTTGAAACTGACGCCACGCCAAGCCGAAATTCTCGCGTTCATCAAGCGCTGCCTGGAAGACAACGGCTTCCCGCCCACCCGCGCGGAGATTGCTCAGGAGCTGGGCTTCAAGTCGCCCAATGCCGCCGAGGAGCACCTCAAGGCCCTTGCCCGCAAGGGCGCGATCGAAATGACGCCGGGCGCTTCCCGCGGCATCCGCATCCCTGGCCTGGAAGCCAAGGCCGAAGAAGCCGGCCTGCCCATCATCGGCCGGGTAGCTGCCGGTGCGCCGATCCTTGCAGAACAGCACATCGAGCAATCCTGCAACATCAACCCTGCCTTCTTCCACCCCCAAGCCGATTATTTGCTGCGCGTACACGGCATGAGCATGAAGGACGTCGGCATCTTCGACGGTGACCTGCTGGCTGTGCACACCTGTCGTGAAGCCCGCAACGGCCAGATCGTGGTGGCGCGCATCGGCGACGAAGTCACAGTCAAGCGCTTCAAGCGCGAAGGCAGCAAAGTCTGGCTGCTTGCCGAAAACCCCGAATTCGCCCCCATCGAAGTCGACCTGAAAGAACAGGAACTGGTGATCGAGGGCTTGAGCGTCGGCGTCATTCGCCGCTGATCCAGGAGGCGTCATGCAGCAGTTCATTCACGCACCCGAGCAAGCCCAGTTGCCCCTGTTCGAAGCATTCCTCGCCCAGCCCGTGCTGCCAGGCCTAAAAGCCAGGGAACTGGCGCGCAAGAGCAGCCAGCCCGAACTGTTCAGCGAACTGTCGCTGCGCGGTGCCCCTGGCCACTGCCAAAGCCTGCTGGCGCCAGTGCTGCGCGAGTTGAGCGAAGAGGACGAGGCCCGCTGGCTGACCCTGATCGCCCCACCGCCAAGCCTGACCCAGGCCTGGCTGCGCGATGCCGGACTCAACCGTGAACGCATTCTGCTGCTGCAACCCCGCAGCAATCAAAGCTCGCTGCAACTGGCCTGTGAGGCTTTGCGCCTGGGCCTCAGCCACACAGTGGTGAGCTGGCTGGGTAACGTCAATGCCACTGCACGTCAGCAACTGCTACGTGCTGCCAGTGCCGGAAACGCACAAAGCCTGAACATCCGCCTCGGCTGATGTTCAGGCTTTGCCTGTCACTTCAACTAGCCTGATACGCTGCTGCACCCTCAGTGCAGCACACGCGGCCCTTCATCACGCTCGAGCTCGCCATCCATCAGGCGACCGGCCATCTGCACGCCCACACTGAGCATGGCCTTGGCCACTTCCACATGCTGACCCTGCAGGAACACCTTGGCGTCTTCCGAGAAATCCAGGGTTACCAGAGAGCCCTCATCCTCGGCGCGACGAAGTTCGATGCGGCCGTCAGGCAACTCGACAATTTCCAGAAAAGACGTAGACATAAATGGCAGTTCTCCGCGAAAGGCGATTATTGTACCAGCCGTTGCGGTTATCAGCACTCACTCAACGCGTCGCGGAAACGTCTCACCAAACTTTTGAGGTCGTTGCGCCAGCTTTCCAGCTCGACACGCGACAGCGCTGGATGCTCAGGCTCATCCAGATTGACGGCCTGAATCAGTGGCTGGGTAACGTCGGTTTTCGGCGCTTTTCTGGCGACCGGTGGTCGGAACAAATCGGCATAAGCACCGAGCATTTGCGCCAGCCAGGTTTCACGCTGGCGGGCCAGCTCCAGCAACTCGGCCACTTCCGGGATGGTTATACCGTTCAGGGCATCCTCGGCCAGGGCTTGCTCCACCGTTGCGACAACCGGCAGGCGGTAGAAGCCCCCGATTTCATGGCACAGCCCCAACAGAGCACCATACAGGTGGAACAGCGCCGACTCGCGTTCAGCCTGAACCAGGCCTTGGGCATTCATGGCCTGGCTTTGTTCAGCCTTGGCCATGGACTCCAGGGCGAGGCCGGCGAAGAACAGTTTCTGGTTGGTACGGGTGTAGAGTTCCTGGGCCATTTCAGTGCCCTCCCATAAGGCTACAAGGCGGATATCTGCATCATAAATGATTGGGGCCGCTTTGCGCCCCTTCGCGGGCTTGCCCGCTCCCACCAGTACAGCGCCACATTCAAGGGCGGCGCGATACCTGTGGGAGCGGGCAAGCCCGCGAAGGGGCGCAAAGCGGCCCCATATCACAGCACCGATGGATCAGCGCTTGTCTTCAACCTTCCAGGCATTGCCGTCGTAGAACGCCTTCCAACCGGTCGGCTTGCCATCGACCTCGGACTGCACGTACTGCTCCTTGGTCTTGCGGCTGTAGCGGATCACCGCCGGGCGGCCATCCGGGTCTTTCTGCGGCGCATCGCACAGGAAGTGGTACTTCGGGTCGATCTCATGCTTGTGCGGCACAATCTCCAGCACCAGCGGCGCACGGGTCTCGCGGTTCTTGGGGAACTGGCTGGCAGCCAGGAACAGCCCCGAAGCACCGTCGCGAAGCACGTAGGTATCGTCGACCTTCTCGCACTTGAGCTCCGGCATGTCTACCTTGTCCATCTTCGGCGGCGCCGCCTCGCCGCTCTTGAGCAGCTTGCGGGTGTTCTTGCACGCCGGGTTGGTGCAGCCGAAGAACTTGCCGAAACGGCCGGTCTTCAATTGCATCTCGCTGCCGCACTTGTCGCACTCCAGGCTCGGCCCTTCGTAGCCCTTGATGCGGTAGTTGCCTTCCTCGATCTCGTAACCTACACAATCCGGGTTGTTACCACAGATGTGCAGCTTGTGCTTCTCGTCCAGCAGGTAGGCGTCCATCGCCGTGGCGCAGATCGGGCAACGGTGCTTGCCCAGCAGTACGCGCGATTCCGACTCGCCCTCGTCGTCAGCGGCGATCTCGTCGCCCGGCACCAGGTTGACGGTAGCCTTGCAGCGCTCTTTCGGTGGCAGGCTGTAGCCAGAGCAACCCAGGAACACGCCTGTAGAGGCGGTGCGAATCATCATCGGCCGACCACATTCCTTGCATGGAATGTTGGTCATGGTCGGCTGGTTGGCGCGCATGCCGTCTTCGCTGGACTCGGCAGTCTGCAGCTTTTTGCTGAAGTCGCCGTAGAACTCGTCGAGCACGTTTTTCCAGTCACGCTCGCCCTGGGCCACGTCGTCGAGGTTCTCTTCCATGACGGCAGTAAAGCCATAGTCCATCAGGTTGGAGAAGCTCTCCGACAGGCGCTCGGTGACGATGTCGCCCATCTTCTCGGAGTAGAAGCGGCGGTTGTGCAGCGTCACATAGCCACGGTCCTGGATGGTGGAAATGATCGCCGCGTAGGTCGATGGGCGGCCAATGCCGCGCTTTTCCATTTCCTTGACCAGGCTGGCTTCGGTGAAGCGCGCCGGCGGCTTGGTGAAGTGCTGGCTCGGGTCGATCTGGATCAGTTTAAGCGCTTCACCCTGAACCATTTCTGGCAGCACGTCGTCTTCGCCCGGCTTGCTCTGCTGGGGCAGCACACGGGTGTAGCCGTCGAACTTGAGGATGCGGCCCTTGGCACGCAGCTCGAAATCGCCGGCCGCGACGGTGACGCTGGTGGACAGGTACTGCGCTGGCGGCATCTGGCAAGCCAGGAACTGGCGCCAGATCAGCTCGTACAGGCGCTCGGCATCACGCTCCATGCCGCTGAGCTTGGCCGGGTGGGTATTCACGTCAGAAGGTCGAATCGCTTCGTGTGCCTCCTGGGCGCCCTCCTTGCTGCCGTAAACCAGTGGCGCCTCCGGCAGGTACTGCTTGCCGAACTCCCGCTCGATGTAGCTGCGTGCCATATCCAGGGCGTCAGCCGACAGGTTGGTCGAGTCGGTACGCATGTAGGTGATGTAACCGGCTTCGTACAAGCGCTGGGCCATCATCATGGTTTTCTTCACACCGAAGCCCAGGCGGTTACTGGCCGCTTGCTGCAAGGTGGAAGTAATGAAGGGTGCCGATGGCTTGCTGCTGGTCGGACGGTCTTCGCGCTTGACCACGCTGTAGCTGGAAGCCTTGAGCTTATCCAGCGCCGCCATGGCCTGAGCTTCGTTCAACGGCTTGAAGGCCTCGCCCTTCTCGCGCGCCACCTCGAAACGCACCTTGGCGTTCTTGGCGGTGCCGAGGTCGGCGTGGATCTCCCAGTACTCTTCCGGGATGAACGCGCGGATCTCGCGCTCGCGCTCCACCACCAGCTTTACCGCTACCGACTGCACACGGCCAGCGGACAGGCCGCGGGCAATCTTGGCCCACAGCAGCGGCGAAACCATGTAACCGACCACGCGGTCGAGGAAACGCCGTGCCTGTTGGGCGTTGACCCGGTCGATGTCCAGCTCGCCCGGCTGCGAAAAGGCCTCCTGAATGGCCTTCTTGGTAATTTCGTTGAACACCACGCGCTTGTAGCGGGTGTCGTCACCCCCGATGGCCTCGCGCAGGTGCCAGGCAATGGCTTCCCCTTCGCGGTCCAAGTCGGTTGCGAGATAGATGGTGTCGGCATCCTTGGCCAGGCGGCGCAGCTCTTCGATCACCTTTTCCTTGCCAGGCAGGATCTCGTACTTGGCCTTCCAGCCATGGTCGGGGTCGACGCCCATGCGCGCCACCAGCTGGCGGCGGGCCTTTTCTTTCGGCGAAAGCGCCGGCGCCTCACCCGCAGCCTTGCCACGCTTGGCGGCCGGCTCTTTGCTCGCGCTGGCCGAACCGCTGGTGGGGAGGTCTCGGATATGGCCGATACTCGACTTCACCACGTACTGGTTGCCCAGGTACTTGTTGATGGTCTTGGCCTTGGCCGGGGATTCCACAATGACCAGCGATTTGCCCATGGATCGGAGTATTCCTGAATCTGAAGATAAAAAACGCGCCAAGTGCCAGACGCGGCACCGCTATATATAGTGGCAAAAGTGTGAGGTCAAGCTCGGACGATCAGTCGTGCGACTTGCCCAGCAACCCGGGCAGCCCTTCTTCGGCCTTGACCAAAGCAAAGCGTGGCACCTGCTCGCCGTCAACTTCTACGGACTCCTCGAACATCGAAAGGGGGCGTACCCAGAAGCTGTAATCACCATACAGGCATTGGTAGAACACCATCCACTCTTCGGTTTCGGAGTGCCGCGCAACACTGAAGACACGGTACTCAGGCCCTTTGTAATGCCGGTAGACGCCTGGTTGTATCTGCATGTTGCACACCTCCTGAATAAAACCTGAAAAAAACAAAACCGGGGCACAAGGCCCCGGTTGCTGTCCCGCTACGCGATCAGACGCGTTCGAAGACAGTGGTGATACCTTGGCCCAGGCCGACGCACATGGTCGCAACACCCAGAGTACCGCCATTTTGCTTCATGACGTTGAGCAGGGTGCCGGAAATCCGCGCCCCGGAGCAACCGAACGGGTGGCCCAAGGCAATCGCGCCGCCGTGCAGGTTAACCTTCTCATCCATCTTGTCGAGCACTTTCAAGTCTTTCAGCACTGGCAGAGCCTGTGCAGCGAAGGCTTCATTGAGCTCGATGAAGTCGATGTCAGCCATGGTAAGACCGGCACGCTTGAGGGCTTTCTGGGTCGATGGCACCGGGCCGTAACCCATGATCGCCGGGTCGACACCCGCCACCGCCATCGAGCGGATGACCGCCAATGGCTGGATACCCAGGTCCATCGCACGCTGGCCGGACATCACGATCATGCACGATGCGCCGTCGGTAATCTGCGACGAGGTACCGGCAGTGACAGTACCGCCTTTCGGGTTGAACGCAGGCTTGAGCGACGCAAGGCCTTCGAGGGTGGTTTCCGGGCGAATGGTTTCGTCGAAATCGAACACCTTCAGGAAGCCGTTTTCGTCATAGCCCTGCATCGGGATGATTTCATCCTTGAACTTGCCTTCGACAGTGGCCTTGTGGGCCAGCTGGTGCGAACGCAAGCCGAACAGGTCCTGCTGCTCACGGGTGATGCCGTGCATCTTGCCGAGCATTTCCGCAGTCAGGCCCATCATCCCGGAAGCCTTGGCGGCATGCAAGGACAGGTGCGGGTTGGGGTCGACGCCGTGCATCATGCTGACGTGGCCCATGTGCTCCACGCCACCCACCACGAACACATCACCGTTACCGGTCATGATCGCCTGGGCAGCCGTGTGCAGGGCGCTCATCGACGAACCGCACAGGCGGCTGACGGTCTGCGCCGCAGAGGTGTGCGGGATCGGGGTCATCAGCGACGCCATGCGGGCGATGTTCCAGCCCTGCTCCAGGGTCTGGTTGACGCAGCCCCAGATCACATCCTCGACTTCTTTCGGGTCGACCTTGCCGTTGCGTTCCAGCAGTTTGCTGATCAGGTGCGCCGACATGTCTTCAGCGCGGGTATTGCGGTGCATGCCACCCTTGGAGCGGCCCATTGGCGTGCGACCGAAGTCGACAATCACCACGTCTCTTGGATTCAGGCTCATATCAAATCTCTCGCTCTAGCTCGTTGACCGCTCAGTTGAAGAAGCGCTGGCCGTTCTTGGCCATTTCACGCAGCTTGGCGGTCGGGTGGTACAGCGGCCCCAGGTCGGCGTACTGATCGGCCAGGGCAACGAATTCGGCCACACCGATCGAGTCGATGTAACGCAGCGCACCACCGCGGAAGGGAGGGAAACCAATGCCGTAGACCAGCCCCATATCGGCTTCGGCGGCGGTTTCGACGATGCCGTCTTCCAGGCAGCGCACAGTCTCCAGGCACAGCGGGACCATCATCCAGTTGATGATGTCTTCATCGGTCACTTCACGCTGCTCGAACACGATCGGTTTGAGCACGTCGAGCACGGTGGCATCGAAAACCTTCTTCGGCTTGCCGCGCTTGTCGGTTTCGTAGGCGTAGAAGCCCTTGCCGTTCTTCTGACCCAGGCGGTTAGCCTCGTACAGCGCGTCAACGGCCGAGCGACGCTCGTCCTTCATCCGGTCCGGGAAACCTTCGGCCATCACATCGCGGCCATGGTGACCGGTGTCGATGCCGACCACGTCCATCAGGTAGGCTGGGCCCATCGGCCAGCCGAACTTTTCCATGACCTTGTCGATACGCACAAAATCGACGCCGGCGCTGACCAGCTTGGCGAAGCCGCCGAAGTACGGGAACAGCACGCGGTTGACCAAAAAGCCCGGGCAGTCGTTGACCACGATCGGGTTCTTGCCCATTTTCTTGGCGTAGGCCACGGTGGTGGCAACCGCCACTTCACTGGACTTCTCGCCACGGATCACTTCAACCAGCGGCATCATGTGCACCGGGTTGAAGAAGTGCATGCCGACGAAGTTTTCCGGACGCTTGAGCGCCTTGGCCAGCAGGTTGATGGAGATGGTGGAGGTGTTGGAAGCGAGGATCGCATCGTCCTTCACCTGGCCTTCCACTTCCGCCAGTACCGCTTGCTTGACCTTCGGGTTCTCGACCACAGCCTCGACGACGATGTCGACATTGGCGAAATCGCCATAAGACAGGGTCGGGCGAATGGCGTTGAGGGCCTCGGCCATCTTGGCCGGGGTCAGGCGGCCCTTCTCGACGCGGTTGCCGAGCAGCTTGGAGGCCTCGTTCAGACCCAGTTGAATGGCTTCCTCGCGGATGTCCTTCATCAGGATCGGCGTACCTTTGACCGCCGACTGGTAGGCGATACCGCCGCCCATGATGCCGGCGCCGAGGACGGCGGCCTGCTTCACGTCGTGGGCGATCTCGTCATGCGCCTTGGCCTTGCGCTTGAGTTCCTGATCGTTGAGGAACAAGCCGATCAGGCTCTCGGCGACCGAGGTCTTGGCCAGCTTGGCAAAGCCCGCGGCTTCGACTTCCAGGGCCTTGTCGCGACCGAAGTTGGCGGCTTTCTGGATGCTCTTGATCGCTTCGACCGGGGCCGGGTAGTTCGGCCCGGCCTGGCCTGCGACGAAGCCCTTGGCGGTCTCGAAGGCCATCATCTGCTCGATGGCATTGAGCTTGAGCTTTTCCAGCTTCGGCTGGCGCTTGGCCTTGTAGTCCAGCTCGCCACTGATGGCACGCTTGATCAGGTCGAGGGCACCGGCCAGCAGCAGCTCAGGGGCGACCACGGCGTCGACGGCCCCCACTTTCAGGGCGTCTTCGGCACGGTTTTCCTTGCCGGCGGCGATCCACTCGATGGCGTTGTCCGAGCCGATCAGGCGCGGCAGGCGCACGGTACCGCCAAAGCCCGGGTAGATACCCAGCTTGACTTCCGGCAGGCCGATCCTGGCGCTGCTGGACATGACCCGGTAGTCGGCCGCCAGGCACATTTCCAGGCCGCCGCCCAGCGCGATGCCGTTGATGGCGGCAACGGTCGGCACTTCGAGGTCTTCGAAGGCGTTGAAGATGCGATTGGCTTCCAGGTTGCCAGCGACCAGCTCGGCCTCAGGCAGCTTGAAGTTGTCGACGAACTCGGTGATGTCGGCGCCGACGATGAACACGTCCTTGCCACTGCTGACGATCACGCCCTTGACCGAGGTATCGGCCTGGATGGCATCGACGGCCTGGCGCAGCTCGCTCAGGGTAAGGCGGTTGAACTTGTTGACGGACTCACCCTTGAGGTCGAACTTGAGCTCGACGATGCCACTTTCAAGAGCCTTAACCGTGATGGCTTTACCTTCGTAAATCATCAACTGATCTCCACGATATGGAAGCTGAACTGTACACGCCGATCGCTGCAGCAAAAGCAGGCCTAGCTGCCCTGCCCCAGGCACACCCGTCAGCGCGCTAGTCGGAAGTATGGCTTGGCGTGATGACATACAAACGCTCAATTCATACGCCCGTTTGATTTGGGTGTGCACACATTCTCCGAAAAGATGGGCGTTGTCAAATGCTCACGAGCACGGCGAAAGCGCGACTTTCCAGTCATTTTCTATCGCCCGGGTACAAAACATGATGACAGTGATCGCCGGTCATTCATGTCAGCGATTGACCACACGTATTGGCTGGAGTGCTTTGCGCTTGCGCGGCGAGCCAGGGCGACTACACTGGCACTTGCTTGCATGAATACCCGGCCTGCCTGGCCTTTTCTGCGCAGCAGAACGCAAAGCGGCGACTTGGCACCCCACCCCTTCAGGGTCATGCCGAGCCGCCGCTTTGTCGTTATAGAACAGATTGACCAGGCTGGATTCCGCCCCCGTAGGAGCGGGTTTACCCGCGAAGCAGGCACCGCGGAGCTTGGCACCGGCCCTGCCGGTGTTCGCAGATGAATCCTCGCCTACAGGGGCGCATATGGGCTGAGCTCAAGCCAAGGTTTCGAGGGCGTAGGCAACATCCTGCAACACAGCAGTATCGCCGCGCTCGGTCCAGTACAAGGCAATCATCCGAGCATCGGCCTCCACCTTGTACACACTCGCCGGCAAACGCGACAAGGCGCCCATGAAGCGTGGGTCTTCGCAGGGCTCGCGCCACTGATTCCACCACACCCCGGGGCTGACCTGCCAGAAGCTGAAACTGTCCTCATGCCCACGACGCCGGGCTCGGTGATATTGCGGGCAGGGGCTTGGCGGCTCTTTTTCCAGCCAGTGCGGCCACTGCTGAGGCGCCAGCTGCATGGCCAGCCCCATGCGCCGAGCCTCCAGGCGCAACTTCATCTGCTCGCTCTGCTTGCGCGAACTGCGCAGCCAGGAAAGCGGGCTGAGAATCAGCGCAAGGATTGACACCACCAGCAATACCGTCATATCAGTAGTTCCCATAAAACGTTGCAAATGAGCTGGTTAGCCATTTTCACGGTGGACCCGCCCTAAAGCGACCATACTTCTTCTATCGCGATTGTCAGGAGTACCGCTCATGAAATACGAACATTTGTTGGTCGCTGTCGACCTGACCGAAGAGTGCGACCCGGTGATCAAGCGCGCCATGGCGCTGGCAGAACCTTCGAATGCCAAGGTATCCCTGGTGCACATTGTCGAGCCGATGGCCATGGCTTTCGGCGGTGACGTACCGATGGACCTGTCGCAGTTGCAACAGCAGCAGTTCGACCAGGCCAAGGAGCGCATGGACCGCCTGTTCCACAAATACCCGGAAATCAACCGCGGCGACTCGCACCTGACCTACGGCCAACCGCGCCAGGAAATCCACCAGCTGGCCAAGGACCAGAACTGCGACCTGATCGTGGTCGGCAGCCATGGTCGTCACGGCCTGGCATTGCTGCTGGGCTCCACGGCCAACGATGTGCTGCACGGCGCGCCGTGTGACGTGCTGGCGGTACGCTTGCTGAAGAAGGATTGATTCGACCTGAACCGGCCTCTTCGCGTGCAAGCCTGCGCCTGCAAGGGTATGGCGATCCCTGCAGGAGCGGGTTTACCCGCAAAGAGGCCGGAACAGGCTAACGCCAATCAGCCTTCCAGCTCAGCCCAGCGCTCTACCAATACATCCAGCTCGCCCTGCAGCTTCTCGATCTGTGCCAGCACCGCCGAAGTTTCTGCAATTGGCCGCTGATAGAAGCCCGCCGCATTCACTTCTTCCTGAGCCTCGGCCATCCGCTGTTCCAGCTCGTCGATCTGCCCCGGCAGCATTTCCAGCTCACGCTGCAGCTTGTAGCTGAGTTTCTTCTTCGAAGGCTCTTCCACCACCGCCGCAACAACAGGTTCAGGCTTGGCCTCGACCTTCTCAACCACCGCGCTGTTGAGCGCAGACTTGCCGCCCTTGCTCTCGGTCACACCCAGCAATTTCGGCGAGCCGCCCTGGCGAATCCAGTCCTCGTAGCCGCCCACATACTCACGCACCTTGCCCTCACCTTCGAACACCAGCGTGCTGGTGACGACGTTGTCGAGGAAGGCCCGGTCGTGGCTGACCATCAGCACGGTACCTTTGTAGTTGGACAGCACCTCCTCCAGCAGCTCGAGGGTTTCCACGTCCAGGTCGTTGGTCGGTTCGTCGAGCACCAGCAGGTTGGCCGGCTTGCTGAACAGCTTGGCCAGCAGCAGCCGCGCACGCTCACCACCCGACAGCGCCTTGACCGGCGTGCGCGCACGCTGGGGGCTGAACAGGAAGTCGCCCAGGTAGCTCAGCACGTGGCGGTTCTGACCATCGATCTCGATGAAATCACGGCCTTCAGCCAGGTTGTCGATCACGGTCTTTTCCAGGTCGAGCTGGTGGCGCATCTGGTCGAAATAAGCCACCTCGAGCTTGGTACCGCGCTCCACTTTGCCCGCAGTAGGCTCAAGGTCGCCCAGCATCATCTTGAGTAAAGTGGTCTTGCCAGTGCCGTTTGCGCCCAGCAGACCGATGCGGTCCTGCCGCTGCAGGACCATGGAAAAGTCCTTGACCAGCAGAGGCCCGTCCGGGTGATGGAAGCTGACATTTTCCAGCACCATCACCTGCTTGCCGGACTTGTCCGCTGCTTCGATCTGAATGTTGGCCTTGCCCTGTCGTTCGCGGCGCTCGCCACGCTCCACACGCAGGGCCTTCAGTGCACGCACACGGCCTTCGTTGCGGGTACGGCGGGCCTTGATACCCTGGCGAATCCACACTTCTTCCTGGGCCAGGCGCTTGTCGAACAGCGCGTTGGCGGTTTCCTCGGCGGCCAGTGCGGCCTCCTTGTGCACCAGGAAGCTGGCGTAGTCGCCGTTCCAGTCGATCAGGCCGCCACGGTCCAGCTCGAGGATGCGGGTGGCCAGGTTCTGCAGGAACGAACGGTCGTGGGTGATGAACAATACCGCGCCGTTGAAGCCACGCAGGGCCTCTTCGAGCCAGGCAATGGCACCGATGTCCAGGTGGTTGGTCGGTTCGTCGAGCAGCAGCAGGTCGGGCTCGGACACCAGCGCCTGGGCCAGCAGCACGCGGCGGCGCCAGCCACCGGACAGCTCGGCCAGGGTCTTGTCGGCCGGCAGTTGCAGGCGACTGAGCGTGCTTTCCACCACCTGCTGCAGGCGCCAGCCGTCGCGGGCTTCCAGCTCATGCTGGACGTGCATGAGTTTTTCCAGGTCTTCATCGCCCTGGATGTTCATGCTCAGGTGGTGGAACTGCGCCAGCAACTCGCCCACGCCGTCCAGACCAGCGGCTACGACGTCGAACACCGTTCGCTCGTCGGCCACCGGCAGCTCCTGTGGCAGCTCACCGATCTTCAGGCCCGGGGCACGCCAGATTTCGCCGTCGTCGCCCTTCTGCTCGCCCTTGACCAGGCGCAGCATGCTCGACTTGCCGGTGCCGTTGCGGCCGATGATGCACACCCGCTCGCCACGAGCGATCTGCCAGGACACTTTGTCCAGCAGCGGCATGGCGCCGAATGCGAGGGACACATCGCTGAATTTGAGCAGGGTCATGTTGGTCTCCATAAATCGGGCGCGCATTCTACCTGACTTGGGCCCCGACGGCATCCGCCAGGCCAACCGGCGAACGCCTGGCGACATCTGGTCGAACTTAATATCCCGATACACGCACAGCGCTTTCACCCACCGCCGGCAAACGGCTAAGCTAAGGCAATAGCTTCCAACAGTGCTGGCTCCGCCGACACTCCCCATGGTTCAACTGCCCGGACGTATCATGCGCAGCCGCCTGTTACATATTGCATCCTGCCTGCTGCTTACCGCCGCCACCTGCGTGGCGCAGGCCGCCGACCTGACCCTGCAACGCCAGTACTACGACGAGGCCAAGCGAGCGCTGGCCAAAGGCGACAAAGGCCCGTACCTGCGCTATGCCCAGGCCTTGAAGGACTACCCGCTGACGCCCTACCTGGCCTACGATGAACTCACCGCACGCCTGAAAAGCGCCAGCAACCAGGAAATCGAAGGCTTTCTTGCCAAGCATGGCGACCTGCCTCAGGCCAACTGGATGAAGCTGCGCTGGTTGCGCTGGCTGGCCGAACGTGGCGAGTGGGATACCTTCGTCAAGTACTACGACCCCAAGCTCAATTTTACCGAACTGGACTGCCTCAACGGCCAATACCAGCTCAGCCACGGCTTGCGCGCCGAAGGTTACGCCACCGCCGACAAGCTGTGGAACGTCGGCAAATCGCAACCTGCCGCCTGCGACGCGCTGTTCGGCATGTGGGCAGCCGAAGGCCAGTTGACCGAAGCCAAGCGCTGGGCACGCACCAAGCTGGCAGCCCAGGCGCGCAACTACGGCCTGGCAAACACGCTGGCCAAGGGCCTGACCACCCTCCGCCCGCAGGGGCGCCTGCTGGTCGACGTAGCGCAGAAGCCTGAGCTGCTCAACCAGCCGTCGCGCTTTACCCCGGTCAACGAGGCCATGTCCGACGTGGTCAGCCTCGGCCTTCGCCGCCTGGCCCGGCAGAACCCGGAGCGGGCCATGGCACTGCTCGACGATTACGCCCAGCGCATGCACTTCTCGCGTGATGAAAAGGTGGCCATCGCCCGCGAAATCGGCCTGACCCTCGCACGCCGCTACGACCCACGCGCGCTCGGCCTGATGACCCGCTACGACCCCGAGCTGCGTGACAACACCGTCAGCGAATGGCGCCTTCGCCTGCTGCTGCGCCTGGGCCGCTGGGAGGACGCCTACGAGCTGACCAAGCGCCTTCCCCAGGACCTGGCCAGCACCAGCCGCTGGAGGTACTGGCAGGCTCGCAGCCTGGAACTGGCACAGCCAAACAACCCGCAGGTTCCGCTGCTTTACAAGGCCGCAGCGCGTGAGCGTGACTTCTATGGCTTTCTCGCCGCCGACCGGGCACAGGCACCGTACCAGCTGAACAACAAGCCGCTGCTGCTGAGCCCGCAACTGGTCAAGAAGGTCCGTAACACGCCCGGTATCCAGCGCGCACTGGAATTCCACGCCCGTGGCCAGATTGTCGACGGCCGCCGTGAGTGGTACCACGTCAGCCGCCACTTCACCCGTGACGAAATGGTTGCACAGGCTCGCCTGGCCTACGAGCTGCGCTGGTACTTTCCAGCCATCCGCACCATCAGCCAGGCCCGCTACTGGGACGACCTGGACATCCGCTTCCCCATGGCCCACCGCGACACGCTGGTGCGTGAAGCCAAGGTTCGCGGCCTGCATTCGAGCTGGGTATTCGCCATCACTCGCCAGGAAAGCGCCTTCATGGAGGACGCACGCTCTCCCGTGGGCGCCAGCGGCCTGATGCAGTTGATGCCGGCCACGGCCAAGGAAACCGCACGCAAGTTCAGTATCCCGCTGACATCACCGGCGCAAGTGCTGATCCCGGACAAGAACATCCAGCTGGGTGCAGCCTACCTGAGCCAGGTACACAGCCAGTTCAACGGCAACCGGGTGCTGGCTTCGGCAGCCTACAACGCCGGCCCCGGGCGCGTTCGCCAGTGGCTCAAAGGCGCCAAGCACCTGAGCTTCGATGTGTGGGTAGAGTCGATCCCGTTCGACGAAACACGCCAATATGTGCAGAACGTGCTGTCGTATTCGGTGATCTACGGGCAAAAGCTGAATTCGCCGCAGCCGCTGGTGGATTGGCATGAGCGGTATTTCGATGACATGTGATTGCTGTTGAGCCTGTACCGGCCTCTTCGCGGGTGAACCCGCTCCTACAAGGGTTACGCGGTCGTTGTAGGAGCGGGTTCACCCGCGAAGAGGCCGGTACAGGCAACACACCTATTCCAGGATTTCTACTTCCATCCCCACCTCCAGCCACCCACTGCCATCCACCGCCAGGTTCTGGCCGAACAGCACGTCGCCTTCTTTTTCGCGGAAAGTCTTCAGCGTAGCCATCGGCTCACGGTCAGCGCTGCGCTCCCCAGTGGCTGGATCGATGGTCGTGAAGATGCACCGCACACTGGGCTTGAGCACGCGAAACGCCACGCTGCCGATGCGAATCCGCTTCCAGCCATCCTCGGCAAACGGCTCCGCGCCGTGCACCACCAGGTTGGGCCGAAAGCGCAGCATCGACATGGGCCGGCCAATACGCCGATTAAGCTCATCCAGCGAGCCCTGCCCAATCAGCAGCAAGGGGAAGCCATCTGGAAACGCCGCACGGTCACTGTTGAAGCCATAACCATTGGGCAGGTATCGCGCACGCTGCTCCGGGCAATGCACCAGGCGTACGGCCTTGCCCAGCAACTCGCTCAACCAGGCCGCCGCCGCATCGCCAGCGTCCGGCACACGCAGGGTATCGCGCCAGATCGTCACGCCGCGCAGGGCGTCATCGGCTGGCGGTACAGGCACCCGCAACGGCGCCTGTCCAGGGGCTTGCAGCAGCAACTGGCCGCTGTCGTCATCGCTCGCGTCGATCTGGCCAAGTTGTGGCCAGGCACGCTGGGTCAGAAAGCGTCCGTTTTCTTCCTCGACCACCATCCAGCGCCGGTCGCCTTGCAACCCCAGCAACCCCACCGGTGATGCCTTCAGGCTTTGCGCCTGCCCCGACTTCACCGGGTATCGATACAACTCACTGAGAAACATCCCTGCTGCCTCGCGTCATGCCAAAAGCCAAGCTTATACCTGGCAGGCACAACGTTCACGCAGCGGTGGTATCCAGCAACAGGCGCTGCTTGACCACATCGACAAGGCGATCAGGCTGGAACTTGGAAAGGAAGTTGTCACAACCCACCTTCTTCACCATGGATTCGTTGAAACTGCCTGACAGCGACGTGTGCAGTACCACATAGAGCTGGCGCAGGCGGGCATCGCTGCGGATCTCGGTGGTCAGCCGATAGCCGTCCATTTCCGGCATTTCTGCATCGGTGAACACCATCAGCAGTTTCTCGCACACGTCCTCGCCAGCATCGGCCCAGCCCTTGAGCATGCGCAGCGCCTTCAGGCCATCACTGGCCACATGCAGCTTCATGCCCAGTTGGGACAGGGTGTCGCGCAATTGCGCCAAGGCCACACTGGAGTCGTCCACCAGCAGCACCTCGCGGCCGCGGGCCCGGGCCAGCACCGGGTCGGCGAGCTTGTCGCCAGAAACCCGGGCGTTGTAGGGCACGATTTCGGCCAGCACTTTTTCCACGTCGATCACTTCCACCAGCTTCTCATCGACCTTGGTGATGGCAGTCAGGTAGTGCTGGCGACCGGCACTGGAAGGCGGCGGCATGATCGACTCCCAGTTCATGTTGACGATGCGGTCGACACCGCCCACCAGGAAGGCCTGCACCGAGCGGTTGTACTCGGTGACGATGATGGTGCTGTCCGGCCCCGGCTGTAGCGGGCGCATACCGATCGCCTGGGACAGGTCGATCACCGGCAGGGTCTGCCCGCGCAGGTTGACCACACCGCAGACATAGGCGTGCCGCTGGGGCATCAGGGTCAGCTTGGGCAGTTGCAGTACTTCCTGCACCTTGAACACGTTGATCGCGAACAGCTGGCGACCGGCCAGGCGAAACATCAGAATTTCCAGGCGGTTCTCACCCACCAGTTGCGTGCGTTGGTCTACCGTGTCGAGAATGCCAGCCATTGGAAAGCCCCCAGGCTTGAGTCGAAAAAGGTGAAATCATTTACCCTGTATCGGCGGCTTCACGCACACCTTGACCCCTGCGGGAAAATGCCGCGCGGATAATTGATATCACTTTAACATCATGCTTTACTGCCGACACATCGGGGCAAATCAGGGGCACGGCAAAAGTTCCCTACCCTAGCCCTTGATCAGGGAAACCCTTAGCGGCAATCGGGTGCAACCTGATGTTCGCGATATCCTTTAGCCATTAATGTGACGCCATTCTCATTGCATGAATGGAGTCAGGCTTTTGCTAGCTATCGTTTCGGCGTGCCCGCCCCCTGCGCCTACCCCACGCGCGGGGACTTGATGATGGACACTGCCTTATCGTTCGATGACGCCCTGCAGGGCTTCCTGCTGGATGCCCAGGTACTGCTGACCCAGGCCCAGGAATGCCTGCAGCATCTGGAGCTGATAGACAATGATCCGGATGCCTGCAGTTGCCTGAGCAGCGCCCTCGACACTATCGCCCGTCAAGCTACGCGCCTGGGCCTGCGTGAAGTTGCCCACTACACCACCGCCCTGCAACAGTTGCTCGCCCCGGCCTGTCACGGTGGTTGCCTGCAGCGTGAAGCCCTGCCCGCGATAGGGGCGTGCCTGACCTTGCTGGCCTGGCAGTTGGAGCTGGTCGATAGCCGTACAGGGCGGCTGAACCTGGACATCGGCGAGCAACTGGTGCTGCTGGGTGAATTGGCCAAGGTCGTACACCCCCCCTTTGCGCCAGCCTGTGCGTCCTGCGATGAAGAAGGCAGCACCTGCATTCACCCGCACAGTGACGCGGCAACCGGCACCCGCTCTAACCCCTCTAACCGCACGCATTAACCTGACGCAAAGTGCAACTAAGCAACTTTATTGAAACCCGACCATGGTCGAACTTGGAAAGTTCACCAGGCTTTCGGTGCATGCCGTTGAATCATTGCCGCACTAGTTACAGCACAAGTGGGTACAGCGCGATTAAAGGGTGGCACTTTGCTACCCGAAAGCGCCCGACCAGTAGGCGCTTCAACGCGTTACCCGGCCGCGACCGATGCAATGCAAAGTGGTAATATGCGCCCCCACAAACGCTTGCGACCGGAACAAAGGTGGCAAGAATACGTGTTCAAAAAAACAACGAAAGTACTGCGCCAAAGCCTCTGAGCAGCATTGTGCAAGGCCTCCATCAGCAATACTTCAGTGGCCTCCCTACCTATGTTTCCACGCTTGAAGACTTCTTTGCATTGCTGCTCCCGCGCCGCCGTGCTGCGCTGGGCAACGGTCGGGCTGTGCGTGGCCTCACTGGTTGCCAACATGGCGCTGTACCTGGCCAACCAGACAATCCCGGCCAGCCTGATGGTGCTTCAGTTGGTCGCCACGCTGGGCGCTGCTGTGCAACTGGGCCTGGGCGCCAGGTCAATCCACCTGCGCCCGGCTGAGCTGGCCGAGCGCATGCTCAAGGTGCAAGAAGACGAGCGTCAGCATCTGGGCCGGGAACTGCACGACGACATCGGTCAACTGCTCACCGCTGCCAAGCTGCAACTGCAGTGGCTGCAGCGGCGAATGCCCGACGAGTTGCAGGGGCACTGCGACGCCCTGCGCAGCACGCTGGATGACACCCTTGGTAATGTGCGCGATGTTTCCGCGCTGCTCAACCCCCGACAGTTGGCCAGCCTTGGTCTGGAAGCCAGCCTGCGCGCGCACCTGGTACGCACCCTGGCCAGCAGCGGCGTGCACTGGAGCCTGGCGTGCAACCAGCGTCTGGGCGGCATCGACGAAGCCGTGGCCATGGCAGTGTTCCGTATTACCCAGGAGGCGGTGACCAACATGTTGCGCCACGCCCAGGCACACAACCTGGTCATCCGCCTGCAACGCACCCCTGAGGGGCTGGCGCTGTCGATCCACGACGATGGTCGTGGTTTCGCCCCTGCCCGGCACCCGGCCGAGGCCGGTCAGCGCGGCCTGGCCGGCATGCAGGAGCGGGTAATCGCGCTGCAGGGCAGCCTCGACATCACCAGTCAGCCTGGCCGAGGCACGCAGATCGAAGCGATGTTCCCGTGGTCCCCGCGCACCCAGCAACGCGCCAGGAGTATTACCAACCATGACCTGTAGACTACTGCTGGTAGATGACCACTCGCTGATCCGCGCCGGGGTGCGCGCACTGGTCTGCGATATCCCCGGCTATGACGTGATCGGCGAAGCCGACGACGGCAACCAGCTACTCGACCAGGTACGCACACTGACGCCCGACATCATCTTGCTGGACATCTCCATGCGTTCGACCAGCGGCCTGGACGCGCTCACCCAACTGCGGGCCAGCGGCAGTACCTGCAAAGTGCTGATCCTGTCCATGCACACCGACCCGGACCTGATCATGCGCGCCCTGGAAAGCGGCGCCCACGGCTACCTGCTCAAGGATACCAGCGCCACGGAGCTGGAACAGGCCCTGGGTGCAGTACGCCATGGTGAGCGCTACCTCAGCCCGGCCATCGCCCACACCGTCATCAACCAGGCGCTGCGGCACACCAAGCAGGGCAAGCAAAGCGCTGGCGAACGGCATAATCTGACTTCACGGCAGCTTGAGATCCTGCGCCTGATCGTACGCGGCAAGTCCACTCGGGAAATCGCTGCGGGCCTGGGCCTGTCGATCAAAACCGTGGAAACTCACCGATCGCAAATCATGAAGCGCCTGCAGATTCACGACGTGGCCGGCCTGGTGCTGTTCGCCGTACGCGAAAAAATCATCAGCCTGGATGACTGAGCAACGGCGACCCGGCTGGCAGGTGCAGGTGCAACGCCGCCGCTCTCGCCTGAAAGCGCAGGTTGGCGGCCTGCAACGGCTCGCCATCGAGGTTGATGTCCAACCCTTGCGAACTCTTGATCTCGACCCATGGCAGCCTGGCCCGAATGAACAGGCCGTCACCGCCCAACAGGTCACGCAGAGCTCCCACCATCTCCTGTGGCGCAGGCAGAATGGCGACTTCAAGCAAGCCGTCGTTGACCAGGGCTTCGGGGCACAACACCTGCCCGCCCCCGGCCTGGCGGCCATTGCCGATACCCAGCGCCAGTAAATCCCCTTGCCAATGGAAGCCCGGCCCCAGTAGCTCCACCGAAGCGGCCTGAAGCTCACTGAAGCGGGACAATCCGGTGAACAGGTAGGCGGCAGCGCCCAGCACTTTCTTGAGGTCTTCGGAGGTATTGGCGGTGACCTGGCTGCCAAAGCCACCCGTGGCCATGTTGAGGAACAGCTGATCGCCAGCCTGCCCCAGGTCTATGGGTTGTGGCGCGACATTCAGCAAGGCCAGCGCCGACGCCGGCTCCAGGGGAATGCCAGCGGCCTTGGCAAAATCGTTGGCAGTGCCCAATGGCAACAAGGTCAGGCTGGCTTTGGTAGCAGCCAATCCCATGGCCTCGGCCACATCACGTAATGTGCCGTCCCCGCCACCGGCGACGATATGGCTGTAACCCGCCGCCAGTGCCTCGGCGACCAGCCGTTGCGCATCGCCCGCCTCCCAGGTCACCCGTACATCCAGCACCCAGCCACTCTCGCGCAGGTCGCGCACGGCGCTGCGCACCTCTTCGTTCATCGCCTGCTTGCCGTGCAGCACCAGCATTGCCTTGCGCCCTTGCATGTGCGCATCTCCGTAAAATGGACCAACCCAAATCTCGACCACTGGCCCGCCCGGATCGTTGCATGCCCTGGAAAAAACATTGGCCAAGCGGCGCTTCTGCGACTGATCGCGTTGCCGGTCATTTTTTCCACATGTGGCAATCCCGGCTATGCTCAGCAGATACCCCTATTGCCATGGACGCGCCCGGCAGTGGCTACCCCACTGCTGCCAACGGGCGCGTTTTGCTATCTGCAGCCTTTCGCGAGGACTTCGGGTCATGCGCATTCTCTGGACACTGCCCTACCTGCCTTGGCCGACCACCAGCGGCCACAAAACCCGGCAATACCATCTGCTGCGCGCACTGGCGCAGCGCGGCCACCGGATCACCCTGCTGGTGCAGTCGAAAATCCCTCTCAGCGATGCAGCACGTGAGGCCCTGGAGCCACTCCTCGAACGCATTGTCGTGCTACCCCGCAGACCACTGCACAGTCCACTCAACCTGCTCGCTTCACCCATCATCGACTACCCCATGCGGGCAATCATCAATGGCCTGGCGCCTCGCCTGCGGCACCGGTTCGAGCAATTACTGGACGAACCCTGGGACGTGATCCAGATCGAGCACAGTTACAGCTTCCAGCCGTTCGAAAAAGCCCTGCAGGCTCGCGGGCTGCCCTACATGCTTAGCGAGCACAACCTGGAGTCGGTAATGGGCGGTGCCTGCCACGACCGCCTGCCGCTGTGGCTGCGCCCGCTCAACGCCTTCGACCGCTGGCGCTACCGGCGCTGGGAACACCGTGTGCTGCGCCAACCCACCGAACTGGTGGCCGTCTGCGCCCACGATGCCGAGCTGATCGCGCAGATCAGCGGGCGTCCGGTGAATGTGGTGGTCAACGGCGTGGATTGTGACTACTACCAGCAAGTGCAACCTGCGATGCACAGCCAGCGTCTGTTGTTCGTCGGCAATTTCGAATATGGCGCCAATCTGGAGGCCATCGAGTGGGCACTGGACGACATCATGCCGAAGGTGTGGATGAGCAACCCGGCGGTGCGTCTGGCTATTGCCGGGCATGCCATGCCGGCCAACTGGAAACTTCACTGGAACGACCCACGCATCGAATGGTTCGGCTACCGACCCGACCTGCGTGAACTGCAACGATGTTCAGCGCTGTTCTTCGCCCCCCTGCGCTATGCCGGTGGCTCGAAGGTGAAAATCCTCGAAGCGATGGCCGCCGGCTTACCCGTGATCACCACCGACAAGGGCGTTTCAGGCCTGAGCGTGAATAACGGCGAGCACTACTTGGGCAGTGACGACGGTGATCTGCTGGCGCTGCTGATCACCCAACTGCTCAACCAGCCTTGGCGCATGAGCCAATTGAGCGCTGCCGGGCGCCAGTTTGCCCGCCAGCGCCACGACTGGAGCGTGGCCGCCCAACAACTGGAGAATGTGCACATACGCCTGACCCAGGCGGCACCGGCCGAAGCCGCGCCGCTGGCCAGTGCCTGGCTGGGCCGCTCAGCCAAGTAGCTCGCTGAAGGGGATGAATGGCACGCTGTCGCCCTGTTTCGGCGTGCTGCCTTCACGCACTTCCACCAGCCCCTCGGCCCAGGCTGCGCTACGCAGCACACCCGAGCTCTGGTTCTTGTAGATGCGCACCCGACCCTGCTCGATGCGCGCGCGCAGGTATTCGCGGCGCGTACCAGGCTTGGGCCAGTCAAACCCAGCCGGCACGTCGAAACGTAGCGGCGTGACGTCAACTACACCCTGACGACGCAGCAGGTAGGGCCTGGTCAGCAGACCGAAGGTGACCAAGGTCGAGGCCGGATTGCCCGGCAAGCCGATCACCGGCACGCCCTGGAAGTGGCCGAAGGTCAGCGGCTTGCCCGGTTTGATCGCCAGCTTCCACAACGCCAGTTCGCCGGCCTCGCGCAGGGCAGCGCCGAGGTAGTCGGCTTCCCCCACCGAGACGCCTCCGGTGGACAGAATCAGGTCTACGCCACCCAGTTCAGCCAGGCAGGCGCGAGTGCGCGCCAGGTCATCCGGCAAGATGCCGGCATCGACCACTTCGCAACCCAGCCGCTGCAACCAGCTGACCAGCAGCCTGCGGTTGCTGTTGTAGATTTGCCCGGGCCCCAGCGGCAGGCCGGGCTCGACCAGTTCGTCGCCGGTGGACAGCACCGCCACTTTCACCTTGCGTACCACGTCCAGGTGGCCATACCCCAAGGTCGCCGCCAAGCCCAGTTCGATCGGCCCAAGGCGGGTGCCGGCGCTCATCACCTGCTCGCCGTTGCGGGTTTCCTGGCCTTGAGGGCGTATGTTCTGCTCGGTCCGCAACCCTTCGAGAAAGCGCACCCGGCCATCGTCGAGTACTTCGGTGTTTTCCTGCATCTCGACGCAGTCGGCCCCCTCCGGCACAGGCGCACCGGTGAAGATCCGCGCGCAGGTACCCGGTTGCAGCGGCTGGGGCGCATGGCCGGCGAAAATACGCTGGCTGACCGGCAGCGGCTGGCCCTGCCAGTCAGCCAGGCGCAAGGCATAACCGTCCATGGCGCTGTTCGGCCAAGGCGGCAGGTCGAGCGAGGCCACCAGGTCGGTGGCCAGCACGCGGCCTTCGGCTTCGGCCAGCGGCAGGTTTTCGATCTCGCGGATCGGCGCAGCCTCGGCCAATGCCAGCAATTGCTCCAGCGCCTGCTCCACCGGCATCAGCGGCCGGGCCTGGCTGACCTCAGCCACGGCTGTCACAGGCCGCTGCCTGCTTCAGGTGCGCCACGAAGTTGCATGGGCGGTGACGGGCATCAAGCTGCTCGGCCAGGATGCCATCCCAACCGGTGCGCACAGCGTTGGTCGAGCCCGGCAGGCAGCACACCAGCGTGCCGTTGGCCAGCCCGGCCAAGGCACGCGACTGCACGGTGGAGGTGCCAATGTCGGCCACTGAAATCTGCCGGAACAGCTCGCCAAAACCGTCCACTTGCTTGTCCAGCAGGCAGGCCACCGCCTCGGGGGTGCTGTCGCGACCGGTAAACCCGGTGCCGCCCGTAATCAGCACCACTTGCACGTTGTCATCGGCGATCCACGTGGCGACCTGGGCTCGGATCTTGTACAGGTCATCCTTGAGCAGCACACGCTCGGCAAGGCGATGACCGGCGGCGCTCAGGCGGTCGACGAACATCTGGCCAGAGGTGTCGGTGTCGAAGGTACGGGTGTCGCTGACCGTGAGCACGGCGATGCTCAGCGCCACGAAGGGGGTATCTGCCTTGGCTTTCATGGGTGTCCGTCACAACAGGATGAGATGGACGCAGTTATATCACAGCGCACCTTTTCCGGCGTTGCCCCCATCAGCCTTGCCCTGGGTCAAGGGGACGAATTAGTCGCTATGCTGCACTTGGAGTGAACTTGCACTAACGTCCTGCGTCATAAATGTCATCTAGCACCATCGCACTTGGAGAAACACGATGATCAAACGGACCCTACCCGCCTTCCTGCTCGCCTTGGGTTTGGGCGCCCTCGCTGGCTGCTCGACCCCAACCGTCATTACCCTGAACGATGGCCGGGAGATCCAGGCAACCGACAAACCTTCCTACGACGAAGACTCGGGCTTCTATGAATTCGAGCAACTCGACGGCAAGCGCACACGCCTGAACAAGGACCAGATCCGCACCGTCAAAGAGCTCTGATCACGGCCCCGTTCAGGCCATGGCCCTTTAAACAACAAGGGCTTGCGGGCAAAAACGGGATGCAGTAGGATTTTGGTCATCGGAGTGTAGCGCAGCCAGGTAGCGCGTCTCGTTCGGGACGAGAAGGCCGCAGGTTCGAATCCTGTCTCTCCGACCAAATCCTTGTCAAAAAGCCCGCCATGTGCGTAATGCCAGTCAGTTAAGCTGACTGGCATTTTTCATTTTCGGGTGGGGTACTTCGCTGGACGTTGCTTCACCGTTCGCGGAAACCATCGGTCAGGCCGTCGATGTGGCAAAACATATTGTGCCGCCGAAGCCTGCAGATCCGACAAAAATCCCGGCAAATTCCCGGGGTGGTTCAAGGATGTGCCATGCAGCAAGCCCAGTATTGCCCAGCTACAGGCAGTAAAACTCATCTCGCATGGGTACACACCGGGGCACTGTCGAGACATCTGCACCATCTGATAACGCAACAGGTTGTAGCCCAGCAGTACGCCCCATAGCTCTTGTGCAATCATCTCCGGCGTCTTGCTTCTCAGCGTATATTCACCGCCTAAAAGCCCTTGCTTGATCTCTCGGTATCCCAGTTCGATTTCCCAGCGCTGACTGTAAAGGTCGACGATCTCATCACCTGGGAAACGCAGCGGATCGACCATTGAGGTCAGTACATTCACCACCTTGCCTTTGATCGTCTTGCTTAACAGCCGCGCTCGAATCTCCAGCGGCAGGCCGGGCCATTGCTTACGGGCTTGCGGCGAGGTGCGCAGAACGACCACGGCATCATTGCGCCCAAGCTTGTGCTCGACCTCGTACTGGGTACCCTTCTTCAAAGGAATAAGCCAATGACGCTGCTCGCCTTGTGATTGCCAGTGATGCAGCAAACCCAACGAGTAGAAACCTTTATCGAACAGGGTCAGCGAGTGATCAGGCGTGGTAGCACTCAGCTGTTCGGCCAGCTTCATTTCGCTACTGTGATAGCTCTCGAAAGTACTGCTTATCAGCAGATGGCTAGTCAGTTCCATCTGGCAGACCATTCGGACTTGAGGGTAGCTGCCATCGCCATGCTGGTTGGTCGCGCCGCCGTAGCACGCCCGGTTTTCTGTGGTGTCGGGGGTATTCCAGACCACGCCATCCACGCCCAAAAGCGTTAACCCCAACCATTGCGGGTGTTGAACTTCTGCATGCCATCGTTGCTGGGTGAGCGAGAACACCTCGCGAACAGCTTCGCTACCCAGTCGTTGCCGTCCCTGAACAACAGCGCTGGGCGCCACCAGGGGTCGCTTGCCCGGCAGCATGATGTCCATGTGATTCACGACATCCCAGACCGACATCCGGCGGAACAACGCCATGCCGATGATGCACCAGACCAGGCTTTCCAACGGCAGCCGGCGCTTGCGTATAGTCGAGACGCCTGCCGTTTCGAAGGCCTGTTTCACAATGTCTGGATCAAGCAACGCTCCAAGCCCTTCGAGGGCATGTGGCCGCGATGCCATTTCATGAGTGAGGGACAGGGCTTTTGACAGGCGCATAAAAAATCCGATGCTCGTTTCCAAGCATCGGATTTTGCGGCCTATGGGCTAAAGGTCAATGCGTCAGTCTTAACTGACTGGCATTACGCCATGTGCGGGCTTTTTGTTGTGTTAAAAATACCTCTGTGCGCAACTTAAGCCGCCGTGGGCACCTGCATCCACTGCAGGCCGAGTCAGGCGGTCAGGCGGTCAGGCGGGAGGTGACTTCACCCAACTGCCCTGACAAACCATGCAGGCGCTGCCCCGCCTGCTCGGTATGCTGGACCGCTTCCTGGTTGGCTGTGGCAATGCGGGTAATTTCGATCAGGTTGCGCGAAATATCTTCGGCCACGCTGGTCTGCTCCTCGGCCGCTGTGGCGATTTGCCGGTTCATGTCACGAATCGCCTCCACGGCCTGAGTGATACGTTGCAACATCTGCCCGGCCTGCTCGACCTGCTCAGCCCCTTCCTGGCTACGTTGCTGGCCGCTTTCGATGGCCTTGACCGCCTCCACAGCCCCCGACTGTACCGCTTCGATGATCTGGTGGATCTCTGCAATCGACGCTGCCGTGCGTTGGGCCAGGCTACGCACTTCATCGGCGACCACCGCAAAACCACGCCCGGCTTCGCCAGCACGGGCCGCTTCGATGGCCGCGTTAAGCGCCAGCAGGTTGGTCTGTTCAGCAATGCCGCGGATCACTTCCAGCACTTTGCCTATACGTGTGCTGTCATGCTCCAGATCGCGAATTACCGTCGCCGTGCCGGCGATTTCGCGGTTGACCAACCCGATGATGTCGATGGTCTGCTGCATCACCTGCTCGCCCGCCTGGGCGCTGTGGTCGGCGTCATCGGCCGCACGGGCAGCCTCGGCGGCGTGGCGAGCGACCTCTTGGGCAGTGGCGGACATTTCATGCATGGCCGTGGCCACCTGGTCAGTACGCTGGAACTGGTCATGGGTACCGCGGGCCATGTCACCGGCAATATTGCGCAACTGGCCGCTGGCGCCTTCCAGCTCCTGAGCGTTGTCCTGCAGCCGGCCGACTGTGTCGGCAAGGAAGTCTCGCAGGGTGTTGGCTGCCCGCGCCAGGCGCCCCAACTCATCCTCCCGACGGCTGTCGACCCGGGCAGCAAAGCGGCCCTGACTGAGCTGCGCGACGTACTCGATCAACTGGCGGATCGGCTCGATCAGGCTACGGTTGACCAGCCACAGGCTGAGCAGCCCCACCAGCACCGCAGAAGCCAGCATCACCAGCAGGCCCAACCATACGGTGCGCTCGGCACTGGCATTGATGCTGGCTGCACGCTGGTGGGCATCGGCGCGCAGTTGCTCCACCAGTTCGCTCATCTGCTCACTGGCAGCACGATCCACGCCTTTGACCGCCCGGTCGCCCGCTACCGGGTCGCCGCCTGCCGCAAGGAAGGCCTGGCGGCCTTGCGCATAGGCCTGGCCCAACTGGCGGTGACTGTCGCGCAATTCCTGCAGCGACGCCTTGAGCCTGGCATCGCTATTGTCGATCAATTGCCCGAGCAGTTGTTGTACTTGCTGTTCGCGGGCCTGGAACTGCTGCCAGTACTTGTCCATCTCCGCAGGCTGGCGCCCGCGCAACAGCACGTTCTTCCATTCCTGCACCTGGATCTTGAACTGCAGGTTGGCTTCGTCAATCAATTGCGAGGCCCGCAGTGGCCCGTCGACCAGCTCGGCGTAGCCACGCACGCTGGACGACAGGAACTGGAAACACACCAAGGCGATCAGCAGCATCGCCAGCACACTGCCGCCGAGCAGCGAGAGAATTTGCACTCTGAGGGATTTACGCAACATCGAGGGTCTCGGAACCAGAGGGAGTAGGCTGAGGCCGCTGTACAGCCTCATTACTGGCAGGCCAAAAAAAAGCTGCCATCACGCAATGGCAGCCAGGTCGAGCACTTACGCAACAGTTGAGGCAAATCTTCTCAGGCAATTACTACAGAAATGTTACAAAGCCACGACACGCTAGCCCGTGGTGAACTGCAGCGCTGCCAGCCGCGCATACAGCGGGCTGTCCTCGATCAACTGACGGTGGGTGCCCACCGCCACCAGCCGGCCCTGGTCGATGACCGCGATGCGCTCGGCATGCTGCACCGTGGCCAGGCGATGGGCGATCACCAGCGTGGTACGGCCGGCCATCAGGCTGGGCAGCGCTTGCTGGATCAAGTATTCGCTTTGGGCATCGAGGGCACTGGTGGCTTCGTCCAGCAACAGGATCGGCGCATCGACCAGCAAAGCCCGGGCGATCGCCAAGCGCTGACGCTGCCCGCCGGAAAGGCCTATGCCACCTTCCCCCAGTTGTGTCTGGTAGCCTTGGGGCAGTTGCCGGATGAATTCGTCGGCATGGGCGCCGCGGGCTGCTGCTTCGACTTCAGCCAAGGTCGCCTCGGGCCGGCCATACCGAATGTTGGCCTCCACCGTGCCACGGAACAGCGAGGGGTTTTGTGCTACCAAGGCGAACTGCCGGCGCAGCTGGTCGGGATCAAGCTCGGTAACTGGCTGGCCATCAAGCAGGATGCGGCCTTGCTGGGGGTCGTAAAAGCGTAGCAACAAATCGAACAGGGTCGACTTGCCTGCCCCGGAAGGGCCTACCAGGGCGACGGTCTGGCCGGGCTCGATGGTCAGGCTCAGGCCGTCGACAGCCGCCACCGTGGGCCGTGAAGGGTAAGCGAACACCACCTGCTGCAGTTCGATACGCCCACTCGCCCGCTGCTGTGGCAGCACCTGCGCCACGACGGGCGGCAGGATGGCACTTCGCGCGGCCAACAGTTCGGCAATGCGCTCGGCGGCACCCGCGGCCCGCTGCAGCTCGCCGATCACCTCACTGAGGGTACCGAAAGCGCTGCCGACGATCAGGCTGTAGAACACGAATGCAGCCAACTCACCTGCGGATATACGCCCGGCGATCACATCCATGCCGCCGACCCACAGCATCACCCCCACCGCCCCCAACACCAGCACGATCACCAGGGTAATCAGCCAGGCACGCTGGGTAATCCGCTTGCGGGCAACAGTAAACGCTGCTTCGACCGTATCGGCGAACAGTTCGCGGTCGTGCGCCTGGTGGTTGTAGGCCTGCACGGTCTTGATCTGCCCCAGCGTCTCAGCCACGTAGCTGCCCACATCGGCGACCCTGTCCTGGCTCTGCCGCGACAGGCTGCGCACCCGACGGCCGAACAACAGGATCGGTGCCAGCACCAGCGGCAACGTTACCACCACGATGCTGGTGAGCTTGGGGTTGGTGATGAACAGCAATGCCACACCGCCAATGACCATCAGCGCGTTGCGCAAGAACATCGACAGCGATGAACCGATCACTGATTGCAGCAAGGTGGTGTCCGCTGTCAGCCGCGACTGGATCTCGGAGCTGCGGTTGTCTTCGAAAAAACCTGGGTGCAGGCCGATCAGGTGGTCGAAGACGGCACGACGGATATCGGCCACACAGCGCTCGCCAATCCACGACACCAGGTAGAAACGGCTGAAGGTACCCACTGCCAGCGCCAGCACCAGCAGCAGGAACAGCCCGATAGTCTGATTGAGCTGATGCGCGGAGCGGGTCATGAAGCCTTGATCCACCAGCAAGCGGATTCCTTGGCCCATCGACAGGGTGATGGCAGCGGTGACTACCAGCGCCAGCAATGCCAGCAGCACCTGCCGGCGATAAGGGCGAACGAACTGCCAAGCCAGGCGCAAGGCACGGCGTTGGCGTGGGGAAACCGATTCAGGCATGACAACACAACCACAAAGGGTGGGGAAGCCGCAGCCTACCACTCATCCCGGTCGGGAGACTGCATGCAGGTTGCTATAACGCATCGATCTAACCAGATTATGGAGCTTTCACAGGGTTTCTGCTGGACTGTTGCTGCCGTGACCCAGAAGCTGTCACAGGCCAGTCACGGCGCAGGGCTACCCTGAGCTTGAACCTGAAGAGGAGACAGTGCATGAGCTTGCAGCATGGCAATGATAACCAGAAGCCCCAGACCTCCCCGCAACCGCAAGTATGCGGTTCGATCATCGATGCCAAGGGGCGCGAAGTGCCGATCACCGAGCAGATGATCCAGCAGGCCTGCAATGCCCTGGAAGAAAGCCGTGTCGAGCGCGTACGCAAAGGTTGATCGGCGATTTTTTTGCAACCCGGCGCTTGCGCCGGGTTTTTATCTGCCCAGCCAGTGGGCTTGGCCACCCCCACGGGTAACCGTAGATACCTGCAAGGTCACGACAAGGTTTGCTTAGACCAACACCCCACCCAGGGCACTGACCAACTGCGCCAACTGCGGCGCCTCCCCGTGCAAGCGCACGGCCAGCCCCTCGATCTCGCGCCGTGGCGGGTATTGCTTGCGCAACTGGTCGAACGCCGCTCGCTGCTGCTGCGGATCATCGCTCAGGCTACGGCGGAAATCGGCATCATCGCGGCGCGGGTCATACACGGCGCGACACAGGGTGGCCAAGGCCCAGGACAGGTCGGTGCTGGCATCCAGATCGATCTGCGCCAGCGGCGGCCTGGGGAGCAGCTCGGCCAGTCGCACCTGCTCGTCCACAGCCAGGAAGCGGCACAGCGCCTGGTAGATCTGCGCCGTACCACGCTGGCGGCCATCGAGGCTATAGCCGGCAATGTGCGGCGTAGCCAGTGTGCACAGGTCGGCCAACTGCAGGTCCACCTGCGGCTCCCCTTCCCACACATCCAGCACTGCGTGCACGTCTTCGCGGTCCAGCAGCAGCTCGCGCAGGGCGACGTTGTCCACCACCGGGCCACGGCTGGCGTTTACCAGCCAGGCACCTGGGCGCAACTGTGCCAGCTGCGCCTGCCCCAGCAGGTGCCAGGTCGGGTACTCGCCGCCGCGTTGCAATGGGGTATGCAAGCTGATCACATCGCACTGCTGCAGGATGGTTTCGAGGCTGACGTAATCGCCGCCCTCGGCCGCCTGACGCAACGGGTCGCACACCAGCACCTTCCAGCCCAGGCCGTGCAGCACCCGCACCAGACGGCCACCCACTTCACCCGCGCCCACAACGCCATACACGCGCTCAGGCAATGCCACGCCATCCAGCTCGGCCAGGGTCAGCAGGCTGCCCAGCACGTAATCGACCACGCCGCGGGCATTGCAGCCAGGTGCGCTGCTCCAGCGGATGCCGGCTTCTGCAAAGTAATCCAGGTCCAGGTGATCAGTGCCGATGGTGCAAGTGCCTACAAAGCGTACACGGCTGCCTTCGAGCAGCTGACGGTCGACCTTGGTCACGGAGCGCACCAGCAGGATATCGGCGTCCTTGACGCTGGCAGCATCGAGGCTTCGGCCGGGGTAGCGGCGAATTTCACCGAAACCCTGGAAGAAGGCATCGAGCAGCGGGATGTTCTCGTCGGCAACTATCAGCATGGCGCTCTCCTGTCTGGGGAGCGCAGTGTAGGCGCAACGCCGGGCGTGTTCCAGAGCGATTCAGTCGGCTTTCTTGCGGATCCAGTACAGGAAAGTGCCGGCGTCCTCTTGCTGCAGCAGCAGCTCGTGGCCGAGGAAGTTGCAGAACTTGGGGATGTCGCGGCGGGTCGACGGGTCGGTGGCGATGACCTTGAGCAGGCCACCGGCGGCCAGGTTGCGTACGTGCTGGTGCAGCATCATCACGGGTTCTGGGCAGTTCAGGCCGGTGGCATCGAGGATGGCGTCGGGAGTGAAATCGGTCATGGGGGGCTCCGAAAATGATCGCTATTGTCGCGCATAGCGCGACGCGGTCCAAGCACGGCTTTCAAACCCAGCGCTCTTGATCTTGATCTTGATCTTGATCTTGATCTTGATCTTGATCTTGATCTTGATCTTGATCTTGATCTTGATCTTGATCTTGATCTTGATCTTCGCGACTTCAGGAGGCCGAACGCAGGCCTTGCGGAGGGAGGTGACGGGCATGGATGCCCGTCAAGCGCTGAGGCCCCAGGATGGGGCCTTCGGCGCGGTCCTGCCGGGAGCAAGGCCGGAGTGAGGGGACCCCGGAGCGCAGCGCAGGGGCCGGATGATGGGAGCGCAGCGTTTTTTGGTTACTTTTTGTCGCGTTTGACAAAAAGTGACTCGCCGTAAGGGCGAAAAGGTGAGTCAGCGTCGCCATCGCAAATGGACGGTTCGCCGAGTCAAAACAGACGAGTTCGCTCTTTGCTTCTTGCTTCTTGCTTCTTGCTTCTTGCTTCTTG
This sequence comes from Pseudomonas sp. BP6, assembly GCF_017875935.1. NCBI lineage: Bacteria > Pseudomonadati > Pseudomonadota > Gammaproteobacteria > Pseudomonadales > Pseudomonadaceae > Pseudomonas > Pseudomonas sp. BP6. The sequence goes on along the minus strand of NZ_JAGINI010000001.1, from coordinate 1,240,383 downwards.
CTTCTTGCTTCTTGGATGTGAGCATCCACATCAAGTAGGTATTCATTCGCGAAGGTGGCGCATAGTCACCTTTCCGCCCTTACGGCGGGTCCCTTTTTGTCGTGGCAAAAAGGAACCAAAAACCGTCGGCTCCCATCATCCGGCCCCTGCGCTGCGCTCCGGGGTCCCCTCGCTCCGGGCTTGCTCCCGGGAGGACCGCGCTGCAGGCCCCATCCTGGGGCCCAGCGCTTGACGGGCATCCATGCCCGTCACCTCCCTTCGCAAGCCCTGCACTCGGCCTCCTGAAGTCGCAATCTGCGTCGCCTGAACTATCGCGCGCTTAGAAGCAAAAGCAGAAACAGAAACAGAAACAGAAACAGAAACAGAACGACGCGCTGGCCTCAGCGTGGCTTCAAATCGAGCCGCCGCAGGTGGCAGGTTACTTCTTCACGGTCGTGGTACAGCTGCTTGCAGGCAATCGACACCCTGATCTTGCGTGCCTTGAATGTTGCCTCCATACGGTCGAGCAGGCGCCGTACTTCGGCATAACGCTGCTTCATCGGCAACTTCAGGTTGACCACTGCCTCGCGGCACAACCCCTCACCCAGCCAGGTTTCGATCAGCGAGGTGGTACGCGCCGGCTTCTCGACGATATCGCACACCATCCAGTCTACCGGCTGCTTCGGCTGCCAGGTAAACCCATCGGCCATCAAGTGCTGGACCAGGCCGGTGTCCATGAGGCTTTCGGCCATCGGCCCGTTATCGATGGCTGTCACCAGCATGCCGCGGCGCACCAGTTGGTAGGTCCAACCACCCGGTGAAGCGCCCAGGTCGACACCGGTCATGTCGTCACCCAGGCGCTGCTCCCACTGCTCACGCGGAATGAATTGGTGCCAGGCTTCTTCCAGCTTGAGTGTCGAACGGCTAGGTGCCTCGCGAGGGAACTTCAGGCGCGGGATGCCCATGGGCCACAACGCGCTGTTGCTGGCCGACGCAACGCCGACAAATACCCGCCGGCCACTGATGAAGGTCAGTAGCAAACGTGGGCGGCCAGGGTCGTCGACCAGGCGGCCGGCCTTCTCCAGGGCCTTGCGCAACGGCACTTCGAACTTTCGGCAAAAGGTAGACAATTCCTTGCCTTCGTTGCTGTCCAGCACCTCCAGCCAAAGGCTGCCGAACACCGGGAAGTCGGCCAACTGCGCCAGCAGCACACTGATGCGGTCACTTTCCGGCAGTTCGACATAACCGCCACGTGCCCACTGCCGCGGGAAAATCAGCTGGTTGAAGCGCAGCTCCCCCATCAAGCGCTCGGCACCGCCCTCCTCGCTACAGACAAACTCGGCGCTGGCACTTTGCGGCTTGCCTTTGGCATAGCCGGCAATGCCCAGGCGGGCGGCATGTTCGCTGATCTCGGCGCAAACCTCGCCCTCGAAACCGGGCCGGCAATGCATGAACAGGGTATTCATCTCTCACTCCACTACGGCTGGCGCACCACAGGCGCCGGCAGGGCGGCGATGATAAAGGAAGTTCGGAACCTGCGACACGCCCCGCCGGTCCAGAAAAGGGTCAGGTAGCGTAAACCGGTCTAACCTGACCATTCAGCCAGGTCCGTGCCGTGCGGACCGATATAGAGCGGTGCTGCCGGCAAACCGTGAATATTTGCCGGGCACCGGTGCAGAAGGAGTTGGCAATGCCCTCGCTCGATAGCCTGAACACCCTCAAGCCCCTCAAGGTCGGCGACCAGACCTACCATTACTTCAGCCTCACCGAGGCCGCCCGCCAGCTGGGTGACCTGCAGCGTCTGCCCATGTCGCTGAAAGTGCTGCTGGAAAATCTGCTGCGCTGGGAGGATGGTGCGACCGTCACCGGCGACGACTTGCGCGCCATTGCCCACTGGCTGGGCGAACGGCGCTCCGACCGCGAGATCCAGTACCGCCCGGCGCGGGTACTGATGCAGGACTTCACCGGCGTACCCGCCGTGGTCGACCTGGCGGCCATGCGCGCCGCCATGGCCAAGGCTGGCGGCGACCCGCAACGGATCAACCCGCTGTCACCGGTCGACCTGGTGATCGACCACTCGGTAATGGTCGACCGCTACGGCACGCCGCACGCCTTCGCCGAAAACGTCGACATCGAAATGCAGCGCAATGGTGAGCGCTATGCCTTTCTGCGTTGGGGCCAGAGCGCCTTCGACAATTTCCGCGTGGTACCCCCGGGCACTGGCATTTGCCACCAGGTCAACCTGGAATACCTGGGCCGCACGGTGTGGACCCGTGAGGCTGATGGCCGCACCTATGCCTTCCCCGATACCTTGGTAGGCACAGACTCGCACACCACCATGATCAACGGCCTGGGCGTACTCGGCTGGGGTGTCGGCGGCATCGAAGCGGAAGCGGCCATGCTCGGCCAGCCGGTATCGATGCTGATCCCCGAAGTGATCGGCTTCAAGCTGACCGGCAAGCTGCGGGAGGGCATCACTGCCACTGACCTGGTGCTGACCGTGACGCAAATGCTGCGCAAGAAAGGCGTGGTGGGCAAGTTCGTTGAATTCTATGGTGACGGCCTGGCCGAGCTGCCCCTGGCCGACCGCGCGACCATCGCCAACATGGCACCGGAATACGGCGCCACCTGTGGTTTCTTCCCGGTCGACCAGGTCACCCTGGACTATCTGCGCCTTTCGGGCCGCCCCGAAGCGACCGTGCAGCTGGTGGAGCAGTACTGCAAGGCGCAGGGCATGTGGCGCCTGCCCGGCCATGAGCCGTCATTCAGCGACACGCTGGCACTGGACATGGACGAGGTCGAAGCCAGCCTGGCCGGGCCCAAACGGCCGCAGGACCGCGTAGCACTGGGCCAGGTCAGCCAAGCCTTCGACCACTTCATCGAGCTGCAGCCCAAACCGCTGGCCAAAGAAGTTGGCCGCCTGGAAAGCGAGGGCGGCGGCGGTGTGGCGGTGGGCAACGCCGACCAGACCGGCGCAATCGACTACAGCCATCAGGGCCAGACCCACACCCTGCGCGATGGGGCCGTGGTGATTGCTGCGATCACCTCATGTACCAACACGTCCAACCCCAGCGTGATGATGGCTGCCGGGCTGGTGGCGAAAAAAGCACTGGAAAAGGGCCTGCAACGCAAACCTTGGGTCAAGAGTTCGCTGGCGCCGGGCTCCAAAGTCGTCACCGACTACTTCAAGGCAGCCGGGCTCACGCCCTACCTCGACCAACTCGGTTTTGATCTGGTCGGCTATGGCTGCACCACCTGCATCGGCAACTCCGGCCCGCTGGACGAGGCGATCGAAAAAGCCATTGGCAGCGCCGACCTCACCGTGGCCTCGGTGCTATCGGGCAACCGCAACTTCGAGGGCCGCGTGCACCCACTGGTCAAGACCAACTGGCTGGCCTCGCCCCCGCTGGTGGTGGCCTACGCCCTGGCCGGCAGCGTGCGCCTGGATCTGACGCGCGACCCGCTGGGGTCAGGCAAGGACGGCCAACCGGTCTACCTGCGGGATATCTGGCCGAGCCAGCAGGAAATTGCCGAGGCCGTGGCCAAGGTCGATACGGCGATGTTCCACAAGGAATACGCCGAAGTGTTTGCCGGTGATGCGCAATGGCAGGCCATCGAGGTGCCACAGGCCGCCACTTACGTGTGGCAGGCTGACTCCACCTACATCCAGCACCCACCGTTCTTCGACGGCATCGGCGGGCCGCCGCCACAAATTGCCAATATTCACGGCGCACGGGTGCTGGCACTGTTGGGCGACTCCGTGACCACTGACCACATTTCCCCCGCCGGCAACATCAAGACCGACAGCCCGGCCGGGCGCTACCTGCGAGAACAGGGTGTGGAGCCACGCGATTTCAACTCCTACGGTTCGCGTCGTGGCAACCATGAAGTGATGATGCGCGGCACCTTCGCCAACATCCGTATCCGCAACGAAATGCTGCCAGGTGAAGAAGGCGGCAACACCTTGCATGTGCCCACTGGCGAGAAGCTGTCGATCTACGACGCAGCCATGCGTTACCAGCAGGAAGGCACCCCGCTGCTGGTGATTGCCGGCCAGGAGTACGGCACCGGCTCGAGCCGCGACTGGGCAGCCAAGGGCACCAACCTGCTGGGGGTCAAGGCCGTGCTGGCAGAAAGCTTCGAGCGTATTCACCGCTCCAACCTGGTAGGCATGGGCGTGTTGCCGCTGCAATTCAAGGCCGGGCACAACCGCAAACAGCTGGGGCTGACCGGCAAGGAGCAGATCGACGTACTGGGGCTGGACGGCGCACATATCCGCCCCGGCATGAGCCTGCCCTTGCGCATTACCCGCGAGGATGGCCAGCAGGAACAGATCGAGGTGCTATGCCGGATTGATACCCTGAACGAGGTGGAGTACTTCAAGGCGGGGGGAATTCTGCATTATGTGTTGCGCCAGATGATCGCTGACTGAGACGGATAGCCTGGCACAAGATTTGTGCCGTTCTCTAAACCGAGCGCCGCGCGGGCGGCGCTTGGTTACATGGGCGCCGATGCCCCACACCGCAAGCGTCCTAGTCCCGCGCGACAGGGCTGGCCCTTGGCCACCCATTCGGTCATCATCTGACTCACCCGTCATTGATGGCAATCAATGAACCAAATATCCATTCAATAAAACCAGCGGCTTGCCGATACCTGTCGAAAGCCCTGCGGACTATCACCCATGCGTAACAACCAGCCGATTACCCAGAGAGAACGGACTTTCCCTGCCCAGCAGCGGTTGATCTCCACCACCAACGCCAAGGGTGTGGTCACCTACTGCAACGATGCCTTTATCGAAATCAGTGGTTTCACCCGCGAGGAGCTGACTGGCGCACCGCACAACCTGGTGCGCCACCCCGACGTACCGCCTGCCGTGTTTGCCCATATGTGGCAAACCCTCAAGCAGGGCCAGCCGTGGATGGGTATCGTCAAGAACCGCTGCAAGTCCGGTGACCATTACTGGGTCAACGCCTATGTTACCCCCATCTTCGATAACAACCAGGTCGTCGGCTTCGAGTCGGTGCGGGTCAAGCCCACCGCCGAGCAGATCCGCCGCGCCGAGGCCCTGTACCAGCGCATCAACCAGGGCAAGCCGCCGGTACCGCGCCGCGACAAGTGGCTGCCGGTGCTGCAGGACTGGCTACCGTTCATCCTGATCAGCCAGATGGGCTTCCTGATCGGCAACTGGCTGGGTCATTCCTGGGGCTTTGCCTTGGCCGCAGGGCTTTCGGTACCACTGGGCCTGCTTGGTCTGAGCTGGCAGCAACGCGGCCTCAAGCGCCTGCTGCGACTGGCCGAGCAAACCACTTCCGACCCACTGATCGCGCAGATGTACACCGACAGCCGTGGCGTGCAGGCGCGCCTGGAAATGGCGATGCTCAGCCAGGACGCACGCATGAAAACCTGCCTGACGCGCCTACAAGACAGTGCCGAACACCTGAGCGACCAGGCACGCCAGTCCGATGCCTTGGCGCACAAGAGCTCTTCGGGGCTGGAGCGCCAGCGGGTGGAGACCGAGCAAGTCGCCGCTGCGGTAAACCAGATGGCTGCCACCACTCAGGAAGTGGCCAACCATGTGCAGCGCACCGCCGATGCTACCCAGGAAGCCAACCGCCTGACCAGCCAGGGCCGGCAGATTGCCGGAGAAACCCGCGAGGCCATCGAACGTCTGTCGGCGGCTGTGGGCGAGACCGGCCAGACGGTTACGCAACTGGCCAAAGACAGCGACGAGATTGGAGGCGTGGTCGACGTGATCAAGGGCATCGCCGACCAGACCAACCTGCTGGCGCTGAACGCAGCCATTGAAGCGGCGCGCGCCGGTGAAATGGGCCGTGGTTTTGCCGTGGTGGCTGATGAAGTGCGTCAGTTGGCCCAGCGCACCGCCGAATCCACCGGGCAGATTCACGGTTTGATCGCCAAGCTGCAACAGACCGCCAGCAACGCAGTGCTGACCATGGAAACCGGCCACCGCCAGGCACAGGAAGGTGTTGATCGGGTTATGCAGGCCGACGAGGCGCTGGTAGGCATCAGCGAAGCGGTGGCCAATATCACCGACATGGCCACGCAGATTGCAGCTGCAACCGAGGAGCAGACCGCTGTGGCTGACGAGATCAGCCGCAACATCAGCACCATTGCCGAACTGGCCGACCAGACCGCCGAACAGGCGCAGCACTCGGCACTGCTGAGCGAGGAACTGACCAGCACGGCGGGCAGCCAGTATTCGCTGGTGGAGCGCTTCAACCGCTGAAGCTCGAGACTTCCGCTGGGGGTGACACCGGCTCTGCCGGTGTTCGCGGGTAAACCCGCTCCTACAACGGCTGTGCCGAACCACCGATGCGAATGTAGGAGCGGGTTTACCCGCGAACACGGTAGCGCCGGCAACGGTGAACGGCGGGTGGAGATTGGCCAGCAGGCCCGGCCCATTCGCGGGTGAACCCGCTCCTACAACGGCTGTGCCGAACCACCGTACGCATGTAGGAGCGGGTTTACCCGCGAATACGGTAGCGCCGGCAACGGTGAACGGCGGGTGGAGATTGGCCCGCAGGCCCGGCCCATTCGCGGGTGAACCCGCTCCTACAACGGCTGTGCCGAACCACCGTACGTATGTAGGAGCGGGTTTACCCGCGAATACGGTAGCGCCGGCAACGGTGAACGGCGGGTGGAGATTGGCCCGCAGGCCCGGCCCATTCGCGGGTGAACCCGCTCCTACAACGGCTGTGCCGAACCACCGTACGTATGTAGGAGCGGGTTTACCCGCGAATACGGTAGCGCCGGCAACGGTGAACGGCGGGTGGAGATTGGCCCGCAGGCCCGGCCCATTCGCGGGTGAACCCGCTCCTACAACGGCTGTGCCGAACCACCGTACGTATGTAGGAGCGGGTTTACCCGCGAATACGGTAGCGCCGGCAACGGTGAACGGCGGGTGGAGATTGGCCCGCAGGCCCGGCCCATTCGCGGGTGAACCCGCTCCTACAACGGCTGTGCCGAACCACCGTACGCATGTAGGAGCGGGTTTACCCGCGAATACGGTAGCGCCGGCAACGGTGAACGGCGGGTGGAGATTGGCCAGCAGGCCCGGCCCATTCGCGGGTGAACCCGCTCCTACAACGGCTGTGCCGAACCACCGTACGTATGTAGGAGCGGGTTTACCCGCGAATACGGTAGCGCCGGCAACGGTGAACGGCGGGTGGAGATTGGCCAGCAGGCCCGGCCCATTCGCGGGTGAACCCGCTCCTACAACGGCTGTGCCGAACCACCGTACGTATGTAGGAGCGGGTTTACCCGCGAATACGGTAGCGCCGGCAACGGTGAACGGCGGGTGGAGATTGGCCCGCAGGCCCGGCCCATTCGCGGGTGAACCCGCTCCTACAACGGCTGTGCCGAACCACCGTACGTATGTAGGAGCGGGTTTACCCGCGAATACGGTAGCGCCGGCAACGGTGAACGGCGGGTGGAGATTGGCCCGCAGGTCGGGCCCTTTCGCAGGCAAGCCCGCTTGCTGTGTTACCAGTCCAACCGCAAGCGGCTCTCGAAGTAGCGCTCTTCGCCACTCAGCGGGTCCTCGAAACGCAGGCTCTGCGCCAACAGTTTCAGCGGCCGCTGGTAGTCATCCTCTTCGTTGAGCAATTGCGGATAGAACGGGTCATTGCTGATCCCTGCCCCCAAGGCTGCCATGTGCACACGCAACTGATGGGTCTTGCCGGTCACTGGCGACAGCCCATAGCGCCATCGTTCACCGTTCTTCTCCAGCACCTCGGCCAGGGTTTCACTGTTGGCCTCACCCTCCACCTCATGCATGCGGAAAAATGGCTCGCCATGCACCAGGCGGCTTTTGTGCACCAGCGGAAAGGCATGCTGCGGCATGGCAGCGGCAATGGCCTGATAACGCTTGTCGATACGCCGCTCGGGGAACAGCCGCTGGTAGGCGCTGCGGCTGTGCGGGTTGGCGGAGAACAGCACAAGCCCCGCGGTGTGCCGGTCGATGCGGTGCAATGGCACCAGGTGCGGGTTGTCCAGGCGACGGATCAGGCGGCGCAACAAGGTCTGCTCGACGTATTCACCGGTCGGTGTCACCGGCAGGAAATGCGGTTTATCGGCCACCACCAGGTGCTCGTCCACATGCAGCACCACCTCCTGCACCGGGATCGGCCGTTCGTTCGGCACCTCGCGAAAGTAATGCAAACGCATGCCACGCTTGTAAGGCAGGTCAGCGGCAACTGCCTGCCCCGCGGCATCCAGCACTCGGCCACGGGCAAAACGGTCAAGCCACTGGGCGCGGTCGATGGCCTTGAAATGGTCACACAAACAATCGAGCACCGTCACCCAGTTACCAGGTGGCAGGCACACCGTACTGGCTTGCTGGCGGGCAGGGTCGAAAGGCGTGATCATGGCTGGGCTCGAGACGTTCATGGCCGCGCATTATCGCCCAAGCCCGCCCCCTCAACCAGCCCGGGCCATCGCCTCGCAGCGTTCCTTCAGCCAGCGCAGCACCTGCACCGGCTCCCAGCGCCCAGGGTCGTAGAGTGCATAGAGCAACCCCTGATAGCCCACCACATCCAGTCCTCGGTGGTAACCGGCCCGCTGGAACAAGGCCTCGATCTCGGCGAAGCAGGTGTTGAAGTGGACTTTGCCGAACGGCGTGCAGTCGCCGGTCACCAGGCCTTCGAGGCGCAGTTCCAGAACGGCGTCAGCCACCCGCTCCACGGGCATGCGGTTGACGCTGTACTTGAGTTGCTCGACATTGAGCATGGCTTTACCTCGATACTGTATTTATATACAGCATACGAACATCCCCTTGCTGCCGTCAATGCGCTTCATTGCAGACCCGCCAGGTAGCCGCTGCCTTTGCGCAGGGTCAGCACCTGCCTGCGCGGCGTGCCGCGCGTCACCGACAGATGCACCCATTTGTCGAATTCCAGGATCAACTGATCGAAGGGCACCGCACTTTCGCTGATGCGCCGGGCGGTCTCGCGCGGGCTGACCTCGATCACCGTGAAGTCCGCCGCCAGCCCTTGCACGTGCTGGCTGCCGGAGGCGCCACCGATCAACTGATTGACCCTTTCACTGCGATACCCGCTGCTGATGATGATGGGCGCGTCGAACAATGCACGTACCTGTTCCAGCGCACAGCACAGCAACTGCAGGTTGGCCCTGGCTTCGAGGGGCGGTGCATTATCGAACCCGTCCCGGGCAGCGAGCTGGGAGACGGTCATTTCATCGAAGGTGAAATGTGGAGTGATCAACATGGCGAGCTATTCCGATGATGGAGAAGGTTACCGGCGACGGTGCGCCTCCACCCGATCATCAGCTCGCTTCACAGATCATGGAGCAGGGTTGCAACTCCTCTGCAGCCATCATTGCCCAAGAAAGGCCACCACTTGTTCGGTATCGAACGGCCAGTGCAGCTCGGCGCCGTTGTCACAGCGCCTCAGCACCGGAATGATCAGGCCATAACGCTCGAACAAAAGCTCGTTCTCGGCGATGTCGACCAGCTCTACCAGCAGGCCATGATCGACGAGAGGCATCAACACGGCCTCGGCCACTTCGCACAGGTGGCAGCCGAGGGTACCGAACAGTTGACATTCAGGCAGCATGGGGCAGGTCCCGGGTTGGCGTACACAGAAGCCTATTCTAGGCCCGCTACGCCCACCCTGCACCTGACCTGGCTCAATCCTGGCTGGTAGCACCGATTCGGTGCAGCGACAGGTCCGCGCCCTGGAACTCCTGCTCATGGCTCAAGCGAAGGCCATGCAGCGCACGAATTGCTCCGTACACGGCAAAGCCACCAGCCAAGGCCACCAGCACACCCATCAGGCTGCCCAGCAGCTGGCTGACCAGGCTGACACCGCCCATGCCGCCCAACGCCACCTGGCCGAACACACCACAGGCGATGCCCCCCCACACGCCACACAGGCCATGCAACGGCCACACACCCAGGACATCGTCGATTTTCCAGCGATTTTGCGCTGCGGTGAAGGTCCAGACAAACAGAGCCCCCGCCACCAGGCCGGTGACCAGCGCTCCAACCGGGTGCATCAGATCGGAACCTGCGCAGATCGCTACCAGCCCGGCCAGCGGGCCGTTATGCAGGAAGCCCGGGTCGTTGCGCCCGGCCAGCAACGCTGACAGGGTCCCACCCACCATGGCCATCAGCGAGTTGATCGCCACCAGGCCGCTGACGCCCTGCAAGGTCTGAGCACTCATGACGTTGAACCCGAACCAGCCGATGATGAGGATCCACGAGCCCAGCGCCAGAAAGGGAATGCTCGACGGCGCGAACGCCACCAAGCGGCCATCGCGGTAACGCCCACGGCGCGCTCCCAGCAGCAGCACCGCCGCCAGCGCCAGCCAGCCCCCCATGGCGTGTACCACCACGGACCCGGCAAAGTCATGGAACGGTGCGCCGAAGCGAGCCTGCAGCCAAGCCTGCACGCCCAGGTTGCCGTTCCACACCACACCCTCGAAGAACGGATAGACGAACGCCACGATCAACGCCGTGGCGCACAACTGCGGCACGAATCGCGCCCGCTCGGCGATGCCCCCGGAAATGATCGCCGGAATCGCCGCCGCAAAGGTCAGCAGGAAGAAGCACTTGACCAGCGCATAGCCATGGTCGACAGCCAGCGTCGTCGCCGGCTGGAAGAAGTTGACCCCATAGGCGATCCAGTAGCCTATAAAGAAGTAAACCAGCGCCGAGATGGCAAAGTCGCTGAGGATCTTCGACAAGGCGTTGACCTGGTTCTTGTGGCGCACCGTGCCCACTTCAAGAAACGCAAAGCCGGCATGCATGGCCAGCACCAGAATGGCGCCCATGAGAATGAACAGGGTATTGGAACCGTGGACCAGAGAGTCCATAGCGCTGTGCATGTTTTCCATGAAATAGGCAGACCTGCTGAAAAAGGCACCAGGACAGTTCAAGAACCTGCATCCCTGCACCGAAACGGTGCCAGCCCCTACCCTGTTCAGGTGAGCGGGGTGAAGCCTGCGTGGTTTTTTCTTGGGTTTGTCGTGGATTGGGTTAAGGTTTATCGGTATCCGCTGCGTGGGCGCCCTGAATCGGCGCAAAACCGGTCACAGGCGCTCCGCAACGTGGCAAAGACTTAGCAAGGCCCATACCAGCACCCGCACTTGAACCTTCAATGCGTGCTGTCACTCGAACTACCAACACTCATCGACAGGGAGAGACCCATGGCCAGCAAATCGGCAAAGAATGCACAAGAGATATTGATGGCTGACTTCCAGGCCTTGGTGCGCGACACCGAGAAGCTGCTGGCCGACACCGCCAACCTGGCCGGCGACCAGGCCGACGAATTGCGCGAGCAGATTCACGAGCGCCTGGCCCAGGCCCGCGAAACCCTGCAGCTGACCCAGGACTCGGTACGAGAACGCGGTCAGGCGGCGCTGGGCAGCGCCGAGCAGTACGTGCAGGAAAACCCGTGGCAGGCGATCGGCATCGCGGCCGGTGTCGGCCTGTTGATCGGTCTGCTGGCCAACCGGCGCTAAGGGGAACCCATGGAGAATGACGCCAACGGCGCCGGCGCTTCGGGCAAGCGCCTGGGCGCAGCCATGCTGGGGCTGCTGCACAGTCACATCGAGCTGTTCGGTATCGAGTTACAGGAGCAGAAGGGCCGCACCTTGAGCCTGCTGCTGTTCGCTGGCCTGGCGCTGGTGTTCGCCCTACTGCTGCTGACCGCACTGTCCGGGCTGCTGCTGGTGCTGCTGTGGGACAGCTATCGACTGGCCGGTATCATTGGCCTGTGCGTGTTCTATGGCATTGCCGCACTGTACTGTGCCATGCGCCTGAAGGCGGCGGTGTTCGACGAATCATCGCCCTTCGGCGCCACCCTCGAAGAACTTGCCAAGGACAGGGAGCGCCTGTTGCCATGAGCCTGCCAGAACTGCCAAACACGCGTAACCCGCGCGAACTGCGCAAGGCGCTGCTGCGCCTGCGCATGGAGATGCACCGCCAGGAAATCCGCCATGAGTCCGGGCAGTTGCTTGAACCACTGCGCCGCGTGCGCGGTATGGGCAGCTCGTTACATGAAGGCCTGGGTATCAAGCATGCGCCACTGTGGGGCATCGGCGCCGTGGTGGCGCTGGGCTTTCTCACCGGCAAGGGCGTACGCAGCGGCAACCTGACGCGCCTGGTACGGTTGGGCAGCACCCTGCTGCCGCTGGTACGCCTGTACCTGCAAGGCAGCCGCCGCCCCTGACCAGTGCGCGTCCCGGCAGCACAATGCCCTTGCTGCGGGTTATGCTGCTGCCTTCAAACTACAGGAGAACGCGCCTTGGACTGGCACACCTTGCTTACCCGCGAACGGCTGGGCAAAGCCCTGTACAGCGCCGATGAACTCGGGCGCAGCCCCTTCCACAAAGACCATGACCGCATCATTTTCTCCGGCGCCTTCCGCCGCCTCGGCCGCAAGACCCAGGTGCACCCGGTGTCGAGCAACGACCATATCCATACGCGCCTGACTCATTCGCTGGAAGTCAGCTGCGTCGGCCGCTCGCTGGGCATGCGCGTCGGCGAAACCCTGCGCGACAACCTGCCGGACTGGTGCGCCCCCAGTGATCTGGGGATGATCGTGCAGTCAGCCTGCCTGGCCCACGACATCGGCAACCCGCCATTCGGCCACTCCGGCGAGGACGCCATTCGCCATTGGTTCCAGCAGGCCGCCGGGCGTGGCTGGCTGGACGACATGAGCGATGACGAGCGGGCCGACTTTCTCAACTTCGAAGGTAATGCCCAAGGCTTTCGCGTGCTCACCCAACTGGAATACCACCAGTTCGATGGGGGGACGCGGCTGACCTATGCCACCCTCGGCACCTACCTCAAGTACCCTTGGAGCGCCCGCCATGCCGACGCCCTGGGCTACAAGAAACACAAGTTCGGCAGCTATCAGAGCGAACTGCCCCTGCTCGAACAGATCGCCCGCAAGCTCGGCCTGCCGCAGCTGGAACACCAGCGCTGGGCGCGCCACCCACTGGTGTATCTGATGGAGGCTGCCGATGACATCTGCTACGCGCTGATCGACCTGGAAGACGGCCTGGAAATGGAGCTGCTGCAATACGCCGAAGTCGAAGCGCTGTTGCTCGATCTGGTCGGCGATGACCTGCCAGAAACCTACCGCCAGCTCGGCCCACGCGACTCCCGCCGACGCAAACTGGCCATCCTGCGCGGCAAGGCCATCGAACACCTGACCAACGCCGCCGCCCACGCCTTCGTCGAACAACAGCAGGCGTTGCTGGCCGGGCAACTGGCGGGCGACCTGGTGGAACACATGCATGGCCCAGCCAAACGCTGCGTACTGCAAGCCAAGGACATGGCACGCAACAAGATCTTCCAGGACAAGCGCAAGACCCTGCACGAAATCGGCGCCTACACCACCCTGGAGATTCTGCTGAACACGTTCTGCGGTGCAGCCCTGGAACAGCACGGTGGACGTACGCCATCGTTCAAGAGTCGCAGGGTGCTGGACCTGATCGGCAACAATGCACCAGACCCGCACGCCTCGTTGCACAGCGCCTTCCTGCGCATGATCGACTTCATCGCCGGCATGACCGACAGCTATGCCAGCGAAATGGCCCGGGAGATGACCGGGCGCTCCAGCCCGACCTGAAACGCGTAGGTGCAGCGCGGGCCAGGCCAGACGCTGCACCACGCTTGCAGGAGACTTCCTACACCAACGGGGGCCAAACTAAACAGCACGAATAAAAACTAATGAAAAGTTACCAAAATCGCTTTGACATCTAGTTAAACGCGCCTATTACGTAGTCTATTTTGTTTTATCCTGTAAGCCGTTTCCCATATGAGCCTAACAGCCATTCCTCGCACGCCCGAGGACTTCCAACTGCGATAAGGTGCCTTCTGTCACCCTCAATCGATCGCAGGGAAGTTGAACATGCACTCCATATTTATCGTTGACGACCACCCGGTCATTCGCCTGGCCGTCCGTATGTTGCTGGAAAACCAGAATTACAAGATTGTCGGCGAGTCGGACAACGGCGTAGACGCCATGCAGATGATCCGCGAGAGCAACCCCGACCTGGTCATCCTGGACATCAGCATCCCCAAGCTAGACGGCCTGGAGGTGCTGGCCCGCTTTCAGAGCATGGCCCTGCCCTTGAAGGTTCTGGTATTGACTGCACAGTCCCCGGCATTGTTTGCGGTACGTTGCATGCACTCGGGCGCAGCAGGTTATGTCTGCAAGCAGGAAGACCTGAGTGAACTGCTCAGCGCAATAAAGGCCGTACTGGCCGGTTATAACTACTTCCCCAGCCAGGCAATAAAAAACAACCAGGCGACCGACAGTGACCTGCAACTTTTCCGCCAGGTAAATGACCGCGAACTGATGGTACTTCAACTCTTCGCCCAAGGCCGCAGCAACAAGGAAATTGCCAAGGGCATGTTCCTCAGCAGCAAGACTGTCAGTACCTACAAAAAGCGCCTCATGCACAAGCTGCAAGTCAATACGCTGGTCGACCTGATCGAGATGGCCAAGCGCAACGCGCTGGTCTAACGTGGTCATGGCCCGATCTATCAATCGTCTGCTGCTCGCCCTGCTGCTGTTCAGCGGCGCAGCACAGGCCAGCCACCGCGAAGCCGCTTCCTTTACGTTGATCGCGCGCTCATCGGCCCGACCGGTCCAGCCCGTGCTCACGTCCGAACAACGACAATGGCTCGAAGACCGTCAGGAACTGGTGCTGGGCACCTCGGCACCCGACTATCCGCCGTTCGACATCACCGGTGGCGGCAACGACTACCAGGGCCTGACCGCCGAATATGCAAGCCTGATCGGCAAGGCCTTGCAGTTACCAGTGAGGGTGCTGCGTTTCTCCAGCCGGCAGGCAGCGGTGGAGGCGCTACGACACGGCGATATCGACCTGCTGGGCAGCGCCAATGGCTACGAAGCGGCCAGTGACGGCCTGGTACTGTCGCAGCCCTATGCCGTCGACCAACCCGTACTGGTAACGCGTGAAGACGAGAACCGGGCGCTGGACATGGACCTTGCCGGCATGCGCCTGAGCATGCTCTACCACTATTTGCCCAGACAGGAAGTCCTCAGCGTCTACCCAAAGGCCGACCTACTGGCCTTCGGTTCTTCCAGCCAGGCACTGAATGCCGTCGCGTTCGGCCAGGCCGACGTGTTCATCGGCGATACCATCTCCACGCACTATCAGCTCAACCGCGGCCATCTGCCCGGGCTGCGCATGGCCAACTTCGGCAAGCACGAGGCCATCGGCTTCGGTTTTGCCTTGCGCCAGCAAGATACCGTGCTGCTGGACCTGGTGAACTCCATCCTGGACAGGCAGAGCCCGGCCATACGCTCCAGTATCTTCAAACGCTGGAGTGCTGGCAGCGACCTGCTGCTGAGCGATCGCCAACTGCAGTTGAGCGAGGCCGAGCAACAGTGGTTGCAGAAGCATCCCGTGATGCGGGTGGCGGCAGATGACGCGGCTGCGCCTCTGTCCTATTTCGATGATTCGGGGCATTTCCGAGGCATCACCGCCGACCTGCTGGAGCTCATTCGCCTGCGCACCGGGTTGCGTTTCGAAGTGCAGCGCGCCAATGGCATTGCCGACATGGTCGCCCGCCTCAAGGATGGCCGGGCTGATGTCATCGCCGCACTGGCCAGTGCCGGGAAAGCAGGGGACGATCTGCAAATCAGCCGCCCCTACCTCGAAAGCGCCTATGTGCTGGTGAACCGCAAGGGCAACAACACACTGAGTTCACTGGAGCAGTTGCAGGGGCATCGCATCGCCATTACCCGCTACAGTACCCTGAACGCCATGCTGTCCCGGGACTATCCAAAGATAAGCTGGGTCGAGACCGAAAGCGCGTTCTACGCCATGGCGTTGCTCAACAGCGGGGCCGTCGATGCGGTGATCACCACCCTGATCGACGCCAACCACGCCTTGGCCAGCAACCCCGAGTTGGTCATCCGCACCTCGGTCGACAGCGAACCCGCCAACTTCGCCATGGCCACCACAGCCCCGTCACCGGCGCTGTTGTCTATCCTCGACAAGGCTTTGCTGAGCATCTCACCGGAGGAGCTGGGGATAATCAACAACCGCTGGCGCGGCTTTGGCAGGCATGAGGATGACAACACCAAAGGCTACAGCCGGCTTGCCCTGCAGGTGGTGCTGGCCACGGCCGTACTTCTGCTGCTGGCCTTGCTCTGGAATGCCCGCCTGCGCCTGCAGATTCGCCAACGCCAGCGCGCCGAACGCGCGCTGAACGACCAACTGGCATTCATGCGCGCCCTGCTCAACGGTACGCCCCACCCCATGTATGTGCGTGACCGCGAGGGTTGCCTGAAAAGTTGCAACTACAGCTACCTTGAAGCGGTGCAGGCCCGCTCCGATCAAGTGATCGGCAGAAAACTGAACGACAGCCTGTTTGCCGATTCCGAGCAGGCCCTGCAGATCCAGGCTGATTACCAGAAAGTCATGGCTGCTGGCTCGCCGCTGATCAAGGACCGTCCATTACGGATCAAGGGCCGGGACCTGACCATCTACCACTGGATCTTGCCGTACCGCGACTCCCTGGGTGAGGTGCAGGGGATCATCGGTGGCTGGATCGACATCAGCGAACGCCGCCAACTGGTCATGGAGCTGCGCCAGGCCAAGCAGCAGGCCGACGATGCCAACCGCGCCAAGAGCACGTTCCTGGCAACCATCAGCCACGAAATCCGTACCCCGATGAACGCCGTGATCGGCATGCTGGAACTGGCGGTAAAGCGCGCCGACCAGGGCCGGGTGGACCGCAGCGCGCTGGAACTGGCGCACCATTCGGCCAAAGATCTGCTAGGCCTGATCGGTGACATTCTCGACATCGTACGCATCGAGTCCGGGCACTTGTCCCTGGCCCCGGAGGTGGTCGACCTGGCGGCGCTGGTCGAATCGGTGGGGCGCATGTTCGATGGCCAGGCGCGGCAGAAAGGCCTGGTCCTGGAGGTGCAGATAGCCCCGGCCGCACGCTGCCATGTCCTGCTTGACCCGCTGCGCTTCAAGCAGGTGCTGTCCAACCTGGTGAGCAATGCCATCAAGTTCACCGAGCATGGTCAGGTGCGCATCTGCGTCGGCTTGCTGGATGATGGTACCAGCACACCGGCAGTACTGGAGCTGGAGGTGCGCGACAGTGGCATTGGCATCCACCCCGATGACCTGCAGCGCCTGTTCAACCCGTTCATCCAGGCCAACCCGCACAGCCAGGGCGCCCGTGCAGGTACCGGGCTGGGCCTGGCCATCTGCCGCAACCTGTGCGAAATGATGGGCGGCAGCCTGACCATGAAAAGCCTGGAGGATGTCGGTACCCAGGTACGCCTGAAGATGCCGCTGCAACGGGTTGATGGCGCAGCGCAGCCGACACCGCTGCCCGAGCAGCTCGACGTGCCCGACCCACGGCTGAACGTGCTGGTCATTGATGACCACCCGGCCAACCTGCAACTGATGGCGCAACAACTTGGCTACCTGGGCCTGGAGCACGCCAGCGCCCGCGATGGGCGAGAAGGCCTGGCCGCCTGGCGCACAGGCGAGTTCGATGTACTGGTACTCGACTGCAACATGCCGCACATGAATGGTTACCAGCTGGCGACTGCCGTGCGCGCCGAAGAACGCCATGGCAAGCGGCCACGCTGCACCATCCTCGGCTATACCGCCAACGCACAGCCCGAAGTACGCCGCAAGTGCCTGACCGCCGGCATGGACGACTGCCTGCTCAAGCCCATCAGCCTGAGCACCCTCAGCCAGCGCCTGGCTGGCATTCGCCCGCGCCGCCAGCGCCGCCCCCGCCGCAGGCTGTACCAGCTGGACGGCCTGGCCGCCGTGGTCGGGCCTGACCCGGTCGACCGTCAGCGCTTCCTGGAAGCCTTGCATCAGAGCCTTCAGGCCGACCTGGCCAGCCTGATGGCGCTGCACCCGCAGCATGACAGCGGCGCCATTGCCGAGCAGGCCCACAAGGTGCTCAGCGCCGCGCGGATGCTGGAAGCCCCTGACCTGATGGCGGCCTGTGAAGCCCTCGAGGCCAGCGGCTTGTCCACTGCCCAGGTGCGCCTGCGGCGCCAGGCACTGGCACGGCATATGTGCCGAGTGGAACGTGCGCTGGCCAAGGAATTGGCCACAAGCACAGACACTCAGGCAGGCAGCCAGCCATGTTAACTGGTAGACTGCGCGGCGTTATTACCTAAGAGGATTGTTTCATGGCCACAAACCGCTCCCGTCGTCTGCGCAAGAAGCTGTGTGTCGACGAGTTTCAGGAATTGGGCTTCGAGCTGAACCTGGAATTCAAGGAAGATCTGGACGACCAGGCAATCGATGCTTTCCTCGACGCGTTCCTGGAAGAAGCCATGGACGCCAACGGCCTGGATTATGTAGGCGGTGACGATTTCGGCCTGGTGTGCTCGGTCAAGCGCGGCTCGGTCAGCGAAGAACAGCGCGCTGCCGTTGAGGCCTGGCTGAAGGGCCGTGGCGAACTGACCAAGGTCGAAGTCAGCCCGCTGCTGGACGCCTGGTACCCGGAAAAGCCGATCAACAAGGCTGAGTGATACTTGTCAGCTTCGGGCTGAGAAGGTTGACTGCTGAAAAGGCCACCCCATTCGGGTGGCCTTTTTATTGACGATGCTTTTCCGTCGAACGTGACGCATCGCGGCTGCGCTTGGGGCATAATGCGTACTGTTTACGTCGTGGGGCCATCATCTCTTACAGCCCCAAAGCCCTTTTCCCTCGCCGCAGGGTATTCGCTCACTATGATCAAAATGCTTCGTCCCCTCGTTCTTGCCGGCCTGCTGTTGCCGCTTGCCTTGCCCAGCCACGCCGCCGTCAATACCACCCTGCCTGCCAAAGTGCAGCAGGCGCTCAAGGCCAACAAACTGCAGGACACAGCGCTGTCGCTGGTGATGCTGCCGCTGGACGGCCCCGGCACCCCGACCGTATTCAATGCCGATGTGTCGGTGAACCCGGCGTCGACCATGAAACTGGTTACTACCTACGCCGCCCTCGAGCTGCTTGGCCCGACCTTCCAGTGGAAAACCGAGTTCTACACTGACGGCACCCTGAACAACGGCGTGCTTAACGGCAACCTCTACCTTAAAGGTGGCGGTGACCCCAAACTGAACATGGAAAAGCTGTGGCTGCTGATGCGTGACCTGCGCGCCAATGGCGTGCGCACCGTCACCGGTGACCTGGTACTGGACCGCAGCCACTTCGTGCAACCCAACCTGCCGCAGTTCAACGACGACGGCGGTGATGAGAACAAGCCGTTCCTGGTCAAGCCCGACTCGCTGCTGGTCAACCTCAAGGCCCTGCGTTTCGTGGCCCGCAATGACGGTGGCAAAGTCACCGTCGCAGTCGAGCCGCCTATTGCCCGCATCCGCATCGACAACCAGGTCAAGGCGGTAGCCTCGAAGAAATGCACCGGTGATGTGCGCTACAACCCGGTGCCTCAGGCCGACGGCATCAGTGTAACGGTCAGCGGCCAACTGGGTGACGGCTGCAACTCGCAAACCTACCTGTCGCTGCTCGACCACCCAACCTACGCCGCCGGTGCCGTGCGCGCGATCTGGAGCGAACTGGGTGGCAACATCCAGGGTGGCGACCGCATCGAGAATGTGCCCAAGAGCGCTCGCCTGCTGGCCCGCGCCTTCTCGCCCGACCTGGTGGAAGTGATCCGCGACATCAACAAGTACAGCAACAACACCATGGCCCGGCAGCTGTTCCTGAGCCTTGGCGCGCAGTTCCGCACCGATGCCGATGGCGACGACGCCCGTGCTGCCCAACGCGTGGTACGCCAATGGCTGGCGAAAAAGGGCATTACCGCGCCGCATCTGGTGATGGAAAACGGCTCTGGCCTGTCGCGTGCCGAACGGGTCAGTACCCGGGAAATGGCCGAGATGCTCAAAGCCGCCTGGAAGAGCCCTTACGCGGCCGAGTTCATGAGCTCGATGCCGCTGGTGGGCATGGACGGCACGATGCGCAAGCGTCTCAAGCGCACTGCGATGACCGGTGAAGGCCATATCAAGACCGGCACACTGAACACTGTGCGTGCGATTGCCGGCTTCAGCCGTGACCGCAACGGGCATACCTGGGCGGTGGCGGCGATCCTCAACGACCCGAAACCGTGGGGAGCCTCGCAGGTGCTGGACCAGGTGTTGCTTGACCTGTATCGCCAGCCGAAGCTGGCTGGCAGCACAGCGTCCAACTGACTCCACCGGCATTACCCGGGCCGGCTTCCGCGGTCGACGCGGGAGCGGCCTTGCGTCGCGCAAGGGCCGCAAAGCGGCCCCTACGCCGACCGCGCGCACTGTTTTATACCGGCTCTCCCTCCACCCGGTCCCGGCCGGCCTGTTTGGCCGCGTACACGCCGGCATCGGCGCGCAACAGCAAGGCATCGGCGCCCTCGCCCGACCGCCACTGCGCCACACCAAAGCTCGCGGTCACCTGGCCCACACCTTCCACCGGCACATTGCGCACCCCTTGCCACAACTCCAACGCCAGCAGCCGCGCCTGGTCGACATCACTGCCCGGGCAAAGCACCATGAACTCTTCCCCGCCCAAGCGGCAGAACACATCGGTACGGCGTAGACGCTGACCGATGCGCTGGCACAGGCTCCGCAACACCCGGTCGCCGACGGCATGACCAAAACGGTCGTTGATGCGCTTGAAGTGATCGATGTCGAGCATGATCACCGACAGTGCCAAGCCATCGCGCTGGGCCCGTTCCAGTTCGATCTTGAGCCGCTCCTGGAAGTAGCGACGGTTATGGATTCCGGTCAGCGAGTCGGTGACCGACAGCGCCCGCAACTCTTCCTCCACGCCCTTCAGGTCGGAGATGTCTGTCAGGTAGCCATGCCACAGGGTGCAGCCCTGCTCGCCCACTTCCGGCGTTGCCTCGCCACGCACCCAGCGCAGCCCCGCCCGTGGCAGGCAGACACGATACTCCTCGCGCCAGGGTGACAGGTGTTCGGCCGAATAGCGCACCGAGCGGCGCACACGCTCCAGGTCATCAGGGTGGATACGTTCGAACACCGCCGCGGCATCCTCACGCAACTGCATCAGGTCGACCTCGTAAATGTCATACAGGCCCATGCTGGCGTATGGAAAGCACGAATGGCCATTGGCGTCCAGGCGGTATTGGTAGATGCCGCCCGGCACCTCGGCGCTGAGCTTTTCCAGCAACCGGTCACGTGCAGCCAACGCCTCATGCACCCGGCACCGCTCGGTAACGTCAATGCAGATGGCCAGGTAGCCAACCCACAACCCCTGTTCGTCGAGCATGGCAGTCACCAGCATGTTGGCGACCAGCTGGCTGCCATCGGCACGTAGCAAGGTCCACTCGCCGGGCTCGGCCCCATGCGCCTGCACCGTTTCAGCGAACATCGCCTGGCCGCCAGCAATGGCGCGGCCAAAGCGCAAGCTCAAGGCCTGGGCACGCAGGTTGAGCTCCTCCGGCAGTACCAGGTCTTCAAGGCGCAACCGGCCGATCGCTTCGCTGGCCGCGTAACCGAGCATGCGTTCGGCACCGGCGTTGAACGTGCTGACCACCCCTTTGAGGTTGGTGGCGATGATCGCCACCTGGGTCGCGGCATCCAGCACACTGCGCAGTTGGTTGTGGGTGCCACGCAACGACTGCTCGCTGACCTGCAACTCTGCAGTACGCTGCGCCACCAGGGCCAGGGCGCGCTGACGCTGGCTGAACAGGCTGTAGAGCAGCACGCTGAGCAACAAGCTCAACAATCCGCCCAACAAACCGACCGCCAGCACTGCCGAGGAGCGGTTCCACTGCACGAACGCCTGGCTCGGTTGAATGCTCAGCTGGAAATGGTGATCGGCCAGGCGCAACAACTGATTGCTGGCCAGGGCCAAGGGCGCGACCGGATTTTGCGAATCGAACATCACGACCGGGCCTTGTAACCCAGACGGGTCCGTGATGCGCACGACAAGGTTGTCATCAGCCGCGACCGGCCGACCGTCGCCGACCAGCTCGCGCATGCTCAGCAAGGCCACCACATAACCGGCTGCCGCACCGCGAGGATCGGCATCGGAGAATACCGGCGCCACCATCAGCAGGCCGCGCTCTGCCGAGCGGGAATCGAACAGGGCCAATGGCTCGGACACCGCCATGCTGCCCGGCCCCAGCGCCCGCGCCAGGGCCGCCTGGGGCCCGCTTTGACCAGCGAGGTCCAGGCCATAAGGCAACCCAGGCCGTTCGCCCGATTGGGTATAGAGCACCGGAAAGTAATGGTCGCGCTGCGACGCCGGGCGCCATTGGCCTTGCGCGTCCTGGTCACGGATCACATAGCCTGGGCCGGTATGGGCACTGGCCAGACGCTCGAATTCGGCGCGTTGCGCAGCCTCGACGCGGGGCGCCCAGGCATAGGCCAGAGTGCGTTGCAGCAATGGCCGAGCGTAACCTTCGAATTCGCGCGGGGTGATTTCGTTGGAAAAGCTGAAAAACCGCCGAAGCCCATCCAGGCGCTGCTGCTGTTCGTCAAAGCGCTCGGCAATACGGCTGAAGCGCTCGCTGGCCAGCAACTCGAAGCGCTGGCGCAGCTGCTGCTTGTAGAAGGTGTGCGCGGCAAATGCCAAGACAGCGGTCAACAAGCCGCCGGCCACCAGTGCGATCAGCGCCATCACCCAGGCGGACGCCCTCTCTGTGCACAAGCCAAGCAACCGCGCACGCACGCCACACTTTGACATACACCCATCTCGTCACGTCAGCGTCCTGCGGATTATCTTGCCCTGCCCTCAGTTATAGCTATTGGCCATTAGCCGCGCAATGTACCTCGTCGCCTCACCGAAGCTGCATACGCCAGGCGCGATGGATGCGGTTATTACGGGCGAAGTCCGGGTCCAGGGTCTGGGCGCTGATTTCTTCTACCACGTACCGCGCCATCAGGTGTTCGTCCAACTGGAACTTGCGGAAGTTGTTGGAGAAATACAGCACGCCACCCGGCGCCAGACGGGCCATGGCCAGGTCCAGCAGTTGCACATGATCACGCTGCACGTCGAATACGCCTTCCATACGCTTGGAGTTGGAGAAGGTTGGCGGGTCGATGAAGATCAGGTCGTAGCTGTCACGGTTGCCTTCCAGCCAGGCCATTACATCGCTCTGCTCCAGGCGGTTGCGCTCGGAATAGCCATTGAGCGCCAGGTTGCGCCGTGCCCAGTCCAGGTAGGTTTTCGAAAGGTCGACGCTGGTGGTGCTGCGCGCACCGCCCTTGGCCGCGTGCACGGTGGCCGTGGCGGTGTAGCAGAACAGGTTGAGGAAGCGCTTGCCAGCGGCCTCGCGCTGGATGCGCATACGCATCGGGCGATGGTCGAGGAACAGGCCGGTATCCAGGTAGTCGGTGAGGTTGACCAGCAGCTTGACGCCACCTTCGTTCACCTCCTGGAAGCGGCCCTCGGTAGCCTGACGTTCGTACTGGCGCGTACCGCTTTGCCGCTCGCGACGCTTGAGCACTACACGTTGCGGCGAAATGCCCAGCGCCTGCGGGATGGCCGCCAGTGCATCGAGCAGACGCGCCTGAGCCTTGTCCGGGTCGACCGAACGTGGCGCGGCGTATTCCTGCACGTGTACCCAGTCCTGGTACAGGTCGACCGCCAAGGCATATTCGGGCATGTCGGCATCGTACAGGCGGTAGCAGTCGACCTGCTCGCGACGGGCCCACTTGCCCAGTTGCTTGAGGTTCTTCTGCAGGCGGTTGGCGAACATCTGCGCCCCTTCCGACAGCCGCGCTGGCTCACTGGCCTGCGGCGCCTGCTGACGGGTTTCGGTGCCTTCAGGCTGCGCTTCGCGGCGTTCACCCGTGACGAACTGGTCAGGCTGCACCTTGAACAGCAGTAGCTTGCATGGCAATGCGCCGTTCCAGAACGCGTACTGCTTGTGGCTACGAATGCCCATGCGCTTGCCCAGTTGCGGCGCGCCGGTGAATACCGCTGCTTCCCAGCCCATGCAGGCCTGGCGCAGGCGCTCGCCCAGATTCTGGTAGAGGTACAGCAGGCTGGCTTCGTCACCCAGACGCTCACCGTAGGGCGGGTTGCTGATGACCAGGCCTTTCTGGTTCTGGTCCGGGCGTGGCTCGAAGGTGCTGACTTCGCCTTGGTAGATCTTCACCCAGTCGCCCAAGCCGGCACGCTCGACGTTGTTGCGACCCGGCTGGATCAGCCGCGGGTCAGCCTCGTAGCCACGGATCCACAGCGGTGGCTTGGCCAGGCCGGCCTGCGCGCGCGCCTGAGCCTCGTCATGCACCTTGCGCCACAGCGCCGGCACATGGCCGAGCCAGGCGCTGAAGCCCCAGCGTTCGCGCTTGAGGTTGGGGGCGATATCGGCGGCGATCATCGCGGCCTCGACCAGGAAGGTACCCACACCGCACATCGGGTCGGCCAGGGCACCACCTTCGGCCGCGATACGCGGCCAGCCAGCACGGATCAGCACCGCTGCCGCCAGGTTTTCCTTCAGCGGCGCGGCACCTTGCTGCAGGCGGTAGCCACGCTGGTGCAGGCTGTGCCCGGACAGGTCGAGGGACAGAATGGCCTCGCCGCGGTCCAGGCGCAGGTGCACACGCACGTCAGGGTCGATCTTTTCCACGGACGGGCGCAGGCCTTCACGGTTACGCAGCTTGTCGACGATGGCATCCTTGACCTTCAGCGCACCGAAGTGGGTATTGTCGATGCCGGAGCCATGGCCGCTGAACTCCACAGCCAGGGTGCCGTCGGCTGCCAGGTGGTCGGCCCAGTCAACCGCGTGCACACCGTCGTAAAGGTCGTCGGCGTTCTTCATCGAGAAGCGCTTGAGCACCAGCAATACGCGGTTGGCCAGCCGCGACCAGACACACAGGCGGTAGGCAGTTTCCATGTCGGCGGCGCCGCGAATGGCCGAGGTGTGCTCGCGCACCTCGTCAAGGCCGAGGCTTTTGGCCTCTTCGGCGAGCAGGCTTTCAAGGCCTTTGGGACAGGTGAGGTAAAGTTCGAAACGGTCCGACATGAGTATTCCAGCGCCTTGGGCTATTTGACTGACGGGGCGACGCATCGCCCCGCGATGTTTGCCCGTACACCTTTCCAGCAGGCGTGCGGGTGGCCTTCTGCGGCACACAACGTGCGGCAGAAAAGCCGGGCCGCCTGACCGATCCGTGCTTGGCCCAGTGGCAAAGACAGCTTAGATCATCAGGCAGTACGAGAAATTCTGGCGATCTGCGGGCCGATGTGACCCTTCGTCGCATTTCAAATTATTTCTGTCATCCGCATCAACGCTGGCGAAATGACGTCAAAGAACGGCAAAACCCGATCAATACGGGGCTAAACAGCAAACAAGGTTGAGTCGCATTTATTTACTTATCCCCTCACCCTTGGAAAGGTTACGTGCTTATGACAAATCGGTCATTCACACCGTGACTCGCATTCGATAGAACTGGTCTCAGGCCACTTCGCAACGAGGCGGCACTTTCAGCTCGCCACGCCGGCAGCGAGCGCAAACCGGCAGAACGACTCTGCCCGGCCTCGGAGAGGCCGACGGGACATTACAGTCAACAAGTGAGGGCAACACCCTATGAGAAGACTTAAGCGTGATCCGTTGGAAAGAGCATATTCACGTGGTTACCAATACGGGGTCACCGGCAAATCCCGCGAACTTTGCCCCTTCAATCTTCCTTCTGTTCGCCAAGCCTGGATCAACGGCTGGCGTGAAGGTCGCGGTGATAACTGGGACGGAATGACTGGCACCGCTGGCATCCATAGACTCAACGAAAATCACGCCGTTGGCTGAACGAGGACACTGAATTCGATTTACCATGCACGCCCCATCCGGGCGGCGGGCGAAGGCCCAGGGGCCCCTTGAAGGGGCCCTTTTTTATGCCTTGGCAAATCTCATCAGCTGTACCCACACTGCCCCTGCTGGGGCGGGCTTGTCAGGTCACCGCGGCATTGCCGCGATAGCATCCACCGCTTCGCGAATCAGCGCCGGCCCCTTGTAAATGAAGCCCGAGTAGATCTGCACCAGGCTCGCCCCGGCCGCGATCTTATCGGCAGCATGGCGGCCTTCGGTAATGCCACCGGCGGCAATGATCGGCAACTTGCCGCCCAGCTCACCTGCCAGCACCTTGACGATATGAGTGCTTTTCTCCAGCACCGGTGCGCCCGAGAGGCCACCCGCCTCGCCACCGTACGGCAATGTTTCGACACCTTCACGGCCCAGCGTGGTGTTGGTGGCGATCACCGCATCCATGCCCGACTCCATCAGCGCGGCGGCCACCAGCGCCGTTTCTTCGTCGCTCATGTCCGGCGCAATCTTGATTGCCAGCGGCACGCGCTTGCCATGTGTACCGGCCAGTTGCTCGCGGCGCTCGGCCAGGGCGTCGAGCAACTGCTTGAGCGAGTCCCCGAACTGCAGGCTGCGCAGGCCCGGGGTATTTGGCGAACTGACATTGACCGTGATGTAGCTGGCGGCGGTGTAGACCTTGTCCAGGCAGATCAGGTAGTCATCGACGGCACGCTCGACCGGTGTATCGAAGTTCTTGCCGATGTTGATGCCCAGCACCCCCTTGTAGCGCGAAGCGCGTACGCGCTCGAGCAGGTGATCAACGCCCAGGTTGTTGAAGCCCATGCGGTTGATGATGGCCGTGGCTTCCGGCAGACGGAACAACCGCGGCTTGGGGTTGCCAGGCTGCGGACGCGGGGTGACAGTGCCGATTTCGACAAAACCGAAGCCCAGCTGGGCGAAGCCGTCGATGGCCGCGCCGTTCTTGTCCAGGCCGGCTGCGAGCCCCACCGGGTTGGCGAAGTTCAAGCCCATGACCGAAACCGGCAATGACGCCGGTTGCTTGCACAGCATGCCGTTGAGGCCCATACGGCCACCGGCGCCGATCAGGTCCAGGGACAGGTCATGGGAAGTTTCCGGGGAAAGCTTGAACAGCAGCTGGCGGGCCAGGGTATACATGGGCGGGCAAGGCTCAGGGTGAGTGAGGGGGCGATTATAGCCAGCGAGGAGCTGGCAGGACAGCAAATCGTGGAGCGCTTGGCACATCGGTTGCACCCTTTCAGCCCACAGCCTTATCAGTAAGGGCGAGGACTCTTGTGAACACTGTACCCCGAGCAACGCCCCTGGCCTGGGTCAACGGCAGCGACGCGCCGGAAAAAACCAGCCTGAACATCGGCTACATGGCCCTGACCGACTGCGCCTCGGTAGTGGTCGCCGCCACCCAGGGCTTCGCCCAGCAGCACGGCCTTACCCTCAACCTCAAGCGCCAAGGCTCGTGGGCCGGGCTGCGCGACAAGCTGGTCAGCGGCGAACTGGACGCCGCGCACTGCCTGTATGGCCTGGTCTACGCCGTGCACCTGGGCATTGGCGGCGTACCTGCCAACGACATGGCCGTGCTCATGGGGCTGAACCAGAACGCCCAGGCTATCAACCTGTCCCCTGCCCTGCAGCGCAAGGGCGTGACCAACCCTGAGGCACTGGCACGCCTGGTGCACCAGCATGGAGCGCGCCTGACGTTCGCCCAGACCTTCCCCACCGGCACCCACGCCATGTGGCTGTATTACTGGCTGGCCAGCCACGGCATCCACCCGCTGCGCGACGTCGACAGCGTCGTGGTGCCACCGGCGCAGATGGCTGCACACCTTCAAGCCGGGCGCATTGACGGCTTCTGCGTCGGTGAGCCCTGGGCCGCCGACGCCGTGGCCACAGGCCAAGGCTTCACCCTGGCCACCAGCCAGTCGATCTGGCCGGATCACCCGGAAAAGGTCCTGGCCTGCACACGCGCCTTTGCCGGGCAATATCCCAACAGCGCCCGTGCGCTGATCAAGGCGATCCTCACCGCCAGCCGGTTCATCGAGCAAAGCCCGGAAAACCGCCGCAGCACCGCGCAACTGCTGAGCGCAAGCGCCTACCTGGACACCCCGCTGGACAGCATAGCCCCCCGCCTGCTCGGCCACTATGAGGATGGCCTGGGCAATGAGTGGCAAGACCCACACGCCCTGCGCCTGTTCGACCAAGGCCGGGCCAACCTGCCCTACCTGTCCGACGGCATGTGGTTCATGACCCAGTTCCGCCGCTGGGGCCTGCTGCGCGAAGACCCCGACTACCTCGGCGTGGCCCGGCAGGTCCAGCAACTGCAGTTGTACAGCGAGGCCGCACAGAGCCTGGGCATCGCTTGCCCGGACCAACCGATGCGCAGCAGCCTGCTGATCGATGGCTCCCGCTGGGACGGCAGCGACCCCTTCGGCTATGCCCGCAGTTTCAGCTTGCATGCCTTGGGCGACCTGCCCGATGCCCGTGTCGGCGCGTGAGGGAGGGGGACGAACATGTTGCGCATCCTGCTGATCGACGATACCCAGAGCAAGCTTGGTCGTCTCAGGGCGGCGTTGAGTGAGGCCGGCTTCGAGGTCATCGAAGCCCCGGACCTGACCATCGACCTGCCCGCCTGCGTCGAAACGGTGCGCCCGGACGTGGTGCTGATCGATACCGACTCACCAGACCGCGATGTGATGGAACAGGTGGTGCTGGTCAGCCGTGACCAGCCCAGGCCCATCGTGTTGTTCACCGACGAGCACGACCCCGGGATGATGCGCCAGGCGATTCAGGCAGGGGTCAGCGCCTATATCGTCGAGGGCATCCACGCTGCGCGGCTGCAGCCGATCCTGGACGTGGCCATGGCCCGCTTCGAAAGCGACCAGGCACTCAAGGCGCAGCTGCTTGCGCGCGACCAGCAATTGGCCGAACGCAAGCGCATCGAGCAGGCCAAGGGTTTGCTGATGAAGATGAAGGATTGCAACGAAGAGCAGGCCTATACCCTGATGCGTCGCCAGGCCATGAGCCGGCAGCAGAAGCTGATCCAGGTGGCCGAACAGATCATTGCCATGCATGAGATGCTCGGCTGACGCGCTGAAAATCTCTTGCCAGCCGCGCCAGAAGTTGGCCCATCTCTTGCTCGACAAATCCTACCGGTAGCCAACGGCGGTTACCCCACTTGAATCCCGACAAAGACGTCGCTCGCCCCTCCACCTCGTGGAGCGGGTGGCGACGTCTTTTTCGTTCCGTTGTACTACCGAGTGAGGTGTTCGATGAGTACCAGCTTCTGGAAATCCGGGCATGTGCCCACGCTGTTCGCCGCGTTTCTGTACTTCGACCTCAGCTTCATGGTCTGGTACCTGCTGGGCCCGCTGGCGGTGCAGATTGCTGCCGACCTGCAACTGAGCGCACAACAACGGGGCCTGATGGTCGCCACGCCGATCCTGGCCGGGGCGCTCCTGCGGTTTGCCATGGGCGTTCTGGTCGACCGCCTGTCGCCCAAGACTGCCGGCCTGATCGCCCAGGTGGTGGTTATCGTCGCCCTGGCTGCGGCCTGGCACCTTGGCGTGCACAGCTATGAACAGGCACTGCTGCTAGGCGTGTTCCTGGGCTTTGCCGGTGCTTCCTTCGCCGTCTCGCTGCCGCTGGCCTCGCAGTGGTACCCGCCACAGCACCAGGGCAAGGCCATGGGCATCGCCGGCGCGGGCAACTCCGGCACGGTGTTCGCTGCCGTGCTGGCACCGGCACTGGCAGCGGCCTTTGGCTGGAACAATGTATTCGGCTTTGCCTTGATCCCGCTGTCACTGGCGCTGGTGGTGTTCGCCCTGCTGGCGCGCAATGCCCCACAACGGCCCAAGCCGAAAGCCATGGCCGACTACCTCAAGGCACTGGGCGACCGTGACAGCTGGTGGTTCATGTTCTTCTACAGCGTCACCTTCGGCGGCTTCATCGGCCTGGCCAGCGCCCTGCCCGGCTACTTCAGCGACCAATACGGCCTGAGCCCGGTCACCGCCGGCTACTACACCGCCGCTTGCGTGTTCGCCGGCAGCCTGATGCGCCCGCTCGGCGGCGCCCTGGCTGACCGTTTTGGCGGCATCCGCACCCTGCTGGGCATGTACGGCGTGGCCGCCATCTGCATTGCCGCAGTCGGTTTCAACCTGCCCTCTGCCGCGGCCGCACTGGCGCTGTTCGTCAGCGCCATGCTCGGCCTGGGGGCGGGCAATGGCGCGGTATTCCAACTGGTACCGCAACGCTTCCGCCAAGAGATCGGGGTAATGACCGGCCTGATCGGCATGGCCGGCGGCATCGGCGGCTTCCTGTTGGCGGCCGGGCTGGGCACCATCAAACAGCACACCGGTGACTACCAGATGGGGTTGTGGCTGTTCGCCAGCCTGGGCCTGCTGGCCTGGTTCGGCCTGCACGGTGTGAAACAGCGCTGGCGCACCACCTGGGGCTCGACTGCAGTCACCGCAGCGCGGGTCTGAGGCACGCCGATGAGTCTGCAACTGAGCTTTGCCCAGGCCAGCGCCACCGGGCCGCGCGCGGAAAACCAGGACGCCCTGCGCCTGGTCACGCCGGCACCAGAGCTGGCCGCCAGCAAAGGCTACCTGTTCGCCTTGGCCGACGGCGTCAGCCAATGTGCCGATGGTGGCCTCGCGGCGCGGGCCAGCCTGCAGGCACTGGCCCTGGATTACTACGCCACCCCGGCCACCTGGAGCGTGGCCCAGGCCCTCGACCGCCTGCTGCTGGCGCAGAACCGCTGGTTGCGCGCCCAGGGCAGCGGCCAGCCGTTGCTGACCACGCTTAGCGCGCTGGTGTTGCGCGGCAGGCGCTTTACCCTGGCCCATGTCGGCGACTGCCGGGTGTACCGCTGGCACGAGGGGCACCTGCAATGCCTGAGCGAAGACCATGTATGGGACCAACCGGGCATGCAGCATGTACTGAAACGGGCGCTGGGCCTGGACCAGCACCTGCTGGTGGATTACCTGGAGGGCGAGCTGCAAGCGGGCGAGTGCTTCTTGCTGCTCAGCGACGGGGTCTGGGCCAGCCTGGGCGAACAACACATACAGGCCGTGCTGCGCGAGCAAACTGACCTGCAACTGGCCGCCGACACCTTGGTGGCCAGCGCCCACTTCAACGGTAGCAAGGACAACGCCAGCGCCTTGCTGGTGCAAGTCGAGCAACTGGGCACGGCCAACCTGGGCGATACCCTGGCGCAACTGCAACAGTGGCCAGTGCCCGGCCCCCTGCGCGAGGGCCAGGTGATCGACGGCTGGCAGGTCGAAACACTGCACGCGCACAGCCGCCAGTCCTTGCTGTACAAAGTACGCGATCGCCAGAACCATCCTTGGCTGCTCAAGACCCTCCCCACTGCACGCGAACAGGAGCCGGGGGCGGCCCAAGGGCTGTTGCTGGAAGAGTGGTTTCTGCGCCGCATCGCCGGCCGGCACTTCCCCGAGCTACACACCGCCAGTCAGCGCCAGCACCTGTACTACGTAATGCGCGAATATCCCGGCCAAAACCTGGCGGCGTTGCTGGCCGAACAAGGCCCGCTGCCCCTGCCGCAATGGCTGGAGGTCGCCCGGCAGCTGCTGCAGGCAGTCGGCGTGCTGCATCGGCGCAACTTGCTGCACCGCGATATCAAGCCAGACAACCTGCACCTGGGCCGCGATGGGCAACTGCGCCTGCTGGACTTCGGCCTGGCCTATTGCCCGGGCCTGTCCGAAGACCCGCTGCACGAGCTGCCCGGCACGCCCTCGTACATCGCCCCGGAAGCATTCGACGGCCACCCGCCCAGCCCGCGTCAGGACTTGTATGCAGTCGGCGTAACCCTGTACCACCTGCTGACCGGACACTACCCGTACGGCGAGGTCGAGGCCTTCCAGCGCCCGCGCTTCGGCCAGCCGGTCAACGCCGCGCGCTACCGACCCGACCTGCCGGAATGGCTGCAGCACAATCTGCTGCAGGCTGTGGCAAGCGACCCGGCGCAGCGCTTCGAAACCGCCGAACACTGGTTGCTGCTGCTCGAGCGCGGCGACCGCCAGGATCTGCCCAGCCGACCACGGCCGCTGCTGGAACGCGAGCCGCTGAAGGTGTGGCGCACCCTGGCCCTGCTGTCGTTGCTGATCAACCTGATACTGCTGTTCACCCTGCTCAAGGGCTGACCGCACCTTGCCGATGAGGAAACCCTGATGAATGCAAAAGTATGGCTGGTCGGTGCCGGCCCTGGCGACCCTGAACTGCTCACCCTCAAGGCAGTGCGTGCGTTGCAGCAAGCCGCCGTGGTCATGGTCGACGACCTCGTCAACCCGGCAGTGCTTGAGCATTGCCCGCAGGCCCGGGTAATGACCGTGGGCAAGCGCGGCGGTTGCCGCTCTACACCGCAAGCGTTCATACAGCGCCTGATGCTGCGCCACGCGCGACAGGGTCGTTGCGTGGTGCGACTCAAGGGCGGCGACCCTTGCATCTTTGGCCGTGGCGGTGAAGAGGCGCTGTGGTTGCAGGGGCATGGCATCGAGGTAGAGGTGATCAACGGCATCACCGCCGGCCTTGCCGGGGCCACCCAATGTGGGATTCCCCTGACTTCACGGGGTGTGAGCCGAGGGGTGACGCTGGTGACGGCCCACACACAGGACGATAGCGAGCTGAACTGGGCGGCCTTGGCTCAGGGCGGAACAACGCTGGTGGTATACATGGGGGTAGCGCGGCTGGAGCAGGTGCGCCAGGGATTGCTGGCGGGAGGCATGGCGCCGGGGATGCCGGTGGCGATGATCGAAAATGCCTCGTTGCCGCAGCAGCGGGAGTGCAGAAGCGATGTGCAGGGAATGGTGGAAGCTGCGCGCGGGCTTGGCTTACGTAGCCCGGCGATCTTGGTGATTGGGGAGGTGGTCGGTGAGCAACTGGCTCCGGGGCGCATCGCAATCGCAGGCTGACCTGGGGGCAGCCTTTGAGGTCGGTTAAAACCCAGGCAAAGAAAAACCCGGCCGAGGCCGGGTTTTTCATGAAGCTTCACACCAATTACTTGGCCTGGGCTTCTACCTGAGCTTCAACGCGACGGTTGATAGCACGGCCTTCTTCGGTGGCGTTGTCAGCAACCGGACGGGTTTCGCCGTAGCCAACCGAGTCAACACGGCTGGATTCTACGCCGTACTGCTGGGTCAGGACTTGCTTGACAGCGTTGGCACGACGCTCGGACAGCTTCTGGTTGTAAGCGTCTGGACCCACGGAGTCAGTGTGACCTTCAACCACGGTGGTGGTTTGTGGGTACTGGTTCATGAAGTCAGCCAGGTTTTTGATGTCGCCGTAGCTGTTAGGCTTGACGACCGACTTGTCGAAGTCGAACTTGACGTCCAGCTCAACGCGAACGACTTCGGCAACAGCCGGGCAGCCGTCGGCGTCAACGGTAACGTTGGCCGGGGTGTCTGGGCACTTGTCGACGTTGTCGCACACGCCGTCGTTGTCGGAGTCGGAGCAGACTTCAGCAACTGGAGCCGGAGCAGCTTCAGCTTGCTTCGGGCTACCGCCGAAGTTCAGGCCAACACCAACGCTCGGGGCCCACTCGGTGTCGCCCTGGTCGATGTTGTACTGAGCTTCTACGCCGGCACGGGCGTAGAACATGTCGGTGATGTACCACTTGGCACCAGCGCCAACGTTGGCGAAGGTGGAGTGGTCACGACCGCCACGGCCGGTCTGGCCCAGCGACTGGTGCGAGAAACCAGCGGAAACGTATGGACGGATAGCGTCGTACGGGTTGTTGAAGTGGTAAACGGCGTCCAGGGCGGTGTTCGAGCCCTTGATGTTCTTGCCGTCTTCGCCACGAGCGTTGTGCACTTCGTCGTAGCCCAGACGCAGCTCAACGTCGTCGGTCAGGAAGTAACCGATCGAACCGCCGAACAGGTTGCCGTCGTTCTTGAAGTCGCGCTGGCTGTCGAAGAATTCTTTCTTGTAGAAGATTTCAGTCTCGACGGCGCCTTGACCTTGTGCCATAGCGCCAATCGAAGTGGCGGCTACAAGCGAACCAATGGCCAAGCCCAAGGTGTTTTTCAATTTCATCCGTTAAATCCCCATCTGGTGATAGTTAAGCAGTCCCACCACAAACAAGAGGGACAACTCGACGGCGAGTCTAGCAGAACTCGCCGGTTCGTTAGAGATACTTGCACGCCTCTAAGTTTCATCAAGGCCGGCAAATTTCTCCCGAAGCTTGTCTAGCGCACGCTTGTAACGCATTTTCGTGGCGCTCAGGCCCATGTGCATGATGTCGGCAATTTCCTGAAACTCCAGCTCTGCGACAAAACGAAGCACCAGAATTTCCCGGTCAATCGGGTTCACATGCACCAGCCACTTGTCCAGCCCGCCTTTTTCTTCCGGTTTCGGAGCCTTGTCTTCGGACGCCTCTTCAACAGGGTCCAGACTCAAGGCATCCATCAACCGACGTTTGCGGCGCTCCTTGCGGTACTGGGTAATGCACTCGTTGTAGGTGATGCTGTAGAGCCAGGTCTTGAACTTCGACTTACCCTCGAAGTTTTTCAGCCCGTACAGCACTTTCAGCATCACTTCCTGACAGACATCGTCCGCGTCACGGTCGTTCCCCAGATAACGCGCACAGACGTTGAACAGGGTCCGCTGGTAGCGCCGCATGAGCTCCTCATAGGCGCGGGTAACGTGGTACAGCTCCTCATGCGAACGCGCCACCAACTCTTCGTCTGTGAGCTCGCGGGGGTCATAGCGCATGGGCGGCGAATGAACTTTATTCAAAACGGATCTGGCCGACAGTCAGGTCAATGTCGCCGCGCGACCCCGTGGGTCGAATTTCGCGGCGGCATACATTAACAGCTTTTGTGCGGTTAGCGGCTATTGACTCGCTGTTCAAGCAGCTCGCGGTTAGACAGCGACACCAGTTCGCCATCATCGGTCAGCAGCGTCGTCTTCACCGTACCGATCTCCTCGATATGCCCTTCGACCTCTCCAATCCGCACCTGCTGGCCCACTTGGTACAGCTCGCGTACGTAGATGCCGGCCAGGATCTGCCCGGCGATTTCGCGACTGCCAAGGCCCATGGCCAAGGCAACGGCCAGACCAACGGTAATCAGCCCGATAACGATGACGTGGTTCAGCAGGTCGGTTTTCACTTCCAACTGGCTGATGGCCACCGAGATGCTGATGATGATCACCAGACCTTGGGTGATGCGCCCCAGGCCCGCCGAGTATTCCAGGCCGATACCTTCGGCAGCGCCACGTACCAGGCCGTTGGCCACCTGCGCCAGCAGCACGCCGGCCAGCAGCACCAGGGCCGCGCCGAACACCTTGGGCAAGTACAGGGCGAGCATGTCGAGGGTTGCCGAAACCCGCTCCAGGCCCAGCGATTCCGCGGCCGAGACCAGGAAAATGAGCAGCACGAACCAGTAGACGATCTTGCCGATCAGGGTCGAGATCGGCACCTGGATACCGCCCCGACCGAGCATTTTGGTGAGGCCGGTGCCGGCCATCAGGCGGTCCAGGCCAAATTTGGCCAACAGTTTGGACAGCAGCGTGTCGAGCAGCTTGGCCACCACGAAACCGAGCAGCACCACGACCAGCGCGCCAAACAGGTTGGGGATGAAGTTCGCTACCTTGGTCCAAAGGGCAGTCATCGCGGTGACCAGGCTCTGGGTCCAGAGATCGAGTTCCATATTCAATCGGCCTTATCTGCTTTGCTGCCGCTGGCAGCGTTGCGGGAAGAGTGTCGACGCACCGGCGCAACGTGCGCCGAGCCATTGTTCACGGCAATCAGCAGCGCCTGGCACCAGCGGCCAAGCAAGCTGAACAGATCACCCGCGCCAACCTGGCGGTTGGCGGTTTTCAGCACGCGACCCAGGCAAGCGGCGTCATCCCGGTCGTCCCGGTCATTGCCGGAGGGTGACGCCTTGAGCAGGTCGCGCAGGGATTCTTCAAACGGATCGTGCATGGGCACCTCGCGCAGTGTCAGCAAGAGACGAGATGGCCGGGCAACGGGTCACACATCCCGTTGGGACGAATGTTTCAAATTGCACAGCTATACCCACCGCAACCGCCGGAACAGCCACCACTGCCCCACGGCCAACCCCAGCACGACGATGCAGGCGAACAGGAAGCCCAAAGGGTTTTGCGCCCCGGGGATGCCGCCGACATTGATGCCCAGCAGCCCGGTGACAAAGCTCATGGGCAGGAAGATGCAGGTGATGATGCCAAAGCGGTACATGGTGCGGTTCATCCGCTCGCTGCGCCGCCGGTCCTCGCTTTCCAGCACCAGTGCAGCGCGTTCGCGGGCCAGCTCCAGCTCTTCGAGATAACGGATCAGGCTGTTGTTGAGTTCATTCCAGTAATCGGCGTCGGCATTGGCGAACCAGCTCCATTTGCTGCGCGACAACTGCGCGTAGATTTCCCGTTGCGGGGCGAGAAAGCGGCGCAAGCCAGCGGCGCGACGGCGGATCTGCTGCAGGCTGCCCTGTTCCGGGGTATACCGCTCGTCGGATTCAACCTTTTCTTCCTCCAGGTCGACCAGCTCGGCCAGGTCGCTGACCAGGCCCTGAACCTTTTCGGTCAGCAACTCGCCCATCAACAGCAACAGTTCCGAGGCCGATTTCGGTCCCCTGCCCTGTTCCAGCAGCTGGAGAATTTCATCGCTGGCGCGCAACGGCCTCAGGCGCAGCGAGATAACCCGCTGCGCCTCGGCAAAGATGCGTACCGAAACCATGTCTTCGGGCTCGGCACCCGGGTTGAGGTTGACGCCCCGCAGGAACAGCAACAGCTGTTCGTCCGCCAAGGGCAGCAGGCGCGGCCGGGTGTTTTCCTCCAGCAGCAGCTCGCAGGCGAACTCGCTCAGGCCGCTGTCGTGCAACAGCCAGGTACGGGTTTGCGGATGGCTGCGGTCCCAGTGCAGCCACAGGCTCTGCTCCGGTTGCAGCTGCAGGTCATCCAGTTCAGTACGGGCAATCGAGCGCGCGCCGCCTTTGCCATCGAGCACCAGGGCATGCACCAGCCCCCACTGCGCGTTGTCTTCCTCCAGCATCAAAGCTCCATCAGCGCGTGCAGCGCATTACTCCGGCATTTTCAGCGGGCTCGGCGAAACCAGCACGCCATTGTTGTCGGCATATACATACTCGCCCGGGCGGAAGGTTACCCCGGCGAAGGTCACCACCACGTTGAGATCGCCAATACCGCGTTTGTCAGTCTTCATGGGGTGACTGGCCAGGGCCTGCACGCCGACGTCGGTCTGGATCAGCACGTCGACATCACGCACACAGCCGTAGATCACCAAGCCTTCCCAACCGTTTTTTGCGGCTTTTTCGGCGAGCATGTCGCCGAGCAGCGCACGGCGTAGCGACCCCCCGCCATCGACTACCAGTACTTTGCCCTTGCCGTCGAGTTCAACCTGCTCCTTGACCAGCGAATTGTCCTCGAAACACTTGATGGTGACGATCTGGCCACCGAACGAGTCGCGGCCACCAAAATTGCTGAACATCGGCTCCAGTACTTGTACCAGGTCCGGGTAGGCGTCACACAGGTCGGGCGTTACGTAATGCTGCATGGGAAGCTCCTGTCAGTCACAACGAAAGCGGGTATCGGCCAAGGCTACACCTTGGAGGCTGTCGCAGTCATCCGGGACCGGGCAGTCATTTGTATTCATCCTGTCTCGGCCCTTCCACGCGTGACCCGTTCCTGCACAGGAACGCGCCGTTATCCAGGTGTAGGAGCGGGTTTACCCGCGAATACGGTGGCGGCGTCAACGGTGAACGGCGGGGGGAAATTGGCCAGCAGGGCCGGCCCTTTCGCGGGTAAACCCGCTCCTACGACGGCCTGTGTCCACCACCAATCTGTGTAGGAGCGGGTTCACCCGCGAAGAGGCCATGACAGGTGCAGCAAAGTCAGCTGGCAGGCACAGGTTCCGCAACCACAGTGGACGCATGCACCGGCAGCAGCGGATTGCGCAGCCAGCGCTCCACCAGCGGCCACACCTGCACCTGCGCGGCCTTGCTCACCAGCATGTCGACATGCCCAAAGGCCTCGAAGCCCTCCTCACGCCCCAGCCGGAGGAACTGCTTGCGCTCGCCGCCCAACTGCTCGAACAGCTTGCGACAGGCCCACACCGGGTCCTGGAAGTCCCCAACGCCGGCCACCGCCAGCAGCGGCACATCCACCTCTGCCAGCCCCGCCCACCAATCGTGCTTTTTGTCGCCAAAGCGCCCGAACAGGCCGTGCCAGCGCATGCTCTCCAGGGCCAGGCCTATCGGCTCGTCTTCAGGCCCACGCTTGAAGCGTGGCCCGGATATCTGCCCCCAACGCTTGAGCACCAGCTTCGCACCCCAAGCCAGCGGTGGCACTTTCAACGGCCAATAGACACGGCTGATCTGGGTGCCGAACAACGCCACGCTGGCCACTTGCTCGGCAGCCAGAAAACCACCGCCCAGCGCAGCTACCAGGGTGGTGCCACCCAAGGAATGGCCAACCCAGTGCGGCGCCTGGCCCGACTGCTCGCGCACGAATGCGTTGATCAACGGCAGGTCATCACGGGCGTAGGCGGCAACGCTGTTGTGCTTCCAGTCCTGGTTACGCGGCGACAGGCCATGGCCGCGCATTTCCGGGATCCAGACATCGAAACCGGCGCGCGCAAGATAGGCACCCAGGCCAACCCCTTTGGGCGAATACCAGAAGCGCCGATTGGAAAAACTGCCGTGCAGGAGAACGACCGGCACGCCTTGGGCCTGACCCTGGTCGGCCAGCCCCAGACGGGTGATGGCGAGCTCGACGCTGGGGTCCGGGCCATTACCGGCCTTGATCCGATACACGTCTTCGCTGAGATCGCCGCGGCGCTCGGCACTGAGCAGGGCCACGGGGAATAGAGTGCTGCTGCTTTGCATAAGGTTGCTTGGTGCACAAAAAAGGGCGGGATCCATTGCTGGAGCTCGCCCTGGAAAAAACCAGGCAAGAGGACGCCAGACGTCCCCCTGCGTTTTACAGCCTCAGGCCGCGCCTTGGCCTTCGGCCAGGAAGAACCAGGTCTCGAGTACCGAGTCCGGGTTCAGCGATACACTTTCGATGCCCTGTTCCATCAGCCACTTGGCAAGGTCCGGATGGTCCGATGGGCCTTGGCCGCAGATGCCGATGTACTTGCCGGCCTTGTTGCACGCGGCAATGGCGTTAGCCAGCAGCTTCTTCACCGCAGGATTTCGCTCGTCGAACAGGTGGGCAATGATGCCCGAGTCACGGTCCAGCCCCAGGGTCAGCTGGGTCAGGTCGTTGGAGCCGATCGAGAAGCCGTCGAAGTATTCCAGGAACTCTTCGGCGAGGATGGCGTTGGACGGCAGTTCGCACATCATGATCACGCGCAGGCCGTTGTCGCCGCGGGCCAGGCCGTTTTCTGCGAGCAGGTCGACAACCTGGCTGGCTTCGCCCAAGGTGCGCACGAACGGCACCATGATCTCGACGTTGGTCAGGCCCATCTCGTTGCGCACACGCTTCAGTGCACGGCACTCGAGCTCGAAGCAGTCACGGAACGATTCGCTGATGTAACGCGAAGCACCGCGGAAGCCCAGCATCGGGTTTTCTTCTTCCGGCTCGTACAGCTTGCCGCCGATCAGGTTGGCGTACTCGTTGGACTTGAAGTCCGACAGGCGCACGATGACCTTTTTCGGGTAGAAGGCCGCCGCCAGGGTGCTGATGCCTTCTACCAGCTTCTCGACGTAGAAGCCGACCGGGTCGTTGTAGCCGGCGATGCGCTTGTCGACGCTGTCTTTCAGGTCGGCAGGCAGGCCCGCATAGTTCAGCAGCGCCTTGGGGTGCACGCCGATCATGCGGTTGATGATGAACTCCAGGCGTGCCAGACCGACACCGGCGTTGGGCAGCTGGGCGAAGTCGAAGGCGCGGTCCGGGTTGCCGACGTTCATCATGATCTTGAACGGCAGTTCCGGCATGGCATCGACCGAGTTCTGCTTGATGTCGAAGCCCAGTTCGCCTTCGAAGATGAAGCCGGTATCGCCTTCGGCACAGGAAACGGTCACGCCCTGGCCGTCTTTCAGTACCTGGGTAGCATTGCCGCAACCGACTACCGCCGGAATACCCAGCTCACGGGCGATGATCGCCGCGTGGCAGGTACGGCCACCGCGGTTGGTGACGATGGCACTGGCGCGCTTCATCACCGGTTCCCAGTCCGGGTCGGTCATGTCGGAGACCAGTACGTCGCCCGGCTGGACCTTGTCCATTTCCGATACGTCGTTGATGACACGAACCTTGCCAGCGCCGATACGTTGGCCAATGGCACGGCCTTCGACCAGCACGGTGCCTTTCTCTTTGAGCAGGTAGCGCTCCATGACGTTGGCGCTGGAACGGCTCTTCACCGTTTCAGGGCGGGCCTGGACGATGTACAGCTTGCCGTCGTCACCGTCCTTGGCCCACTCGATGTCCATCGGGCGCTGGTAGTGCTGTTCGATGATCATGGCCTGCTTGGCCAGCTCGCTGACCTCGGCATCGGTCAGGCAGAAGCGTGCGCGCTCGGCGCGGTCGACTTCGACGGTCTTGACCGAACGGCCGGCCTTGGCTTCGTCGCCATAGACCATCTTGATCGCCTTGCTGCCCAGGTTGCGGCGCAAGATGGCCGGACGGCCGGCCTGCAGGGTGTTCTTGTGCACGTAGAATTCGTCAGGGTTGACTGCACCCTGTACGACGGTTTCGCCCAGGCCATAGGCACCAGTGATGAATACCACATCGCGGAAGCCCGACTCGGTGTCGAGGGTGAACATGACGCCGGCGGTGCCGGTTTCGGAGCGGACCATGCGCTGCACACCGGCAGACAGGGCAACCAGCTTGTGATCGAAGCCCTGGTGCACGCGGTAGGCGATGGCGCGGTCGTTGAACAGCGAAGCGAACACTTCCTTGGCCGCGCGGATCACGTTATCGACGCCGCGGATGTTGAGGAAGGTTTCCTGCTGGCCGGCGAACGAGGCGTCCGGCAGGTCTTCGGCGGTAGCCGAGGAACGCACGGCAACGGCCATGTTGTCATTGCCGGCGGCCATTTCGGCGAAGGCCGTACGGATTTCCGAATCCAGACGCGGCGGGAATTCGGCTTCCATGACCCACTGGCGAATCTGCG
Source organism: Pseudomonas sp. BP6 (assembly GCF_017875935.1). Taxonomy (NCBI): domain Bacteria; kingdom Pseudomonadati; phylum Pseudomonadota; class Gammaproteobacteria; order Pseudomonadales; family Pseudomonadaceae; genus Pseudomonas; species Pseudomonas sp. BP6. The sequence continues at coordinate 1,199,518 of NZ_JAGINI010000001.1, read as the reverse complement.
CGCCGGTCTTGGTCAGGGCGTTGATGTCATCTACGTCCAGTGCGTCGAGCGCAGCGTGAATCCTGTCGTTCAGACCACTCTGTTCGAGAAAATCGCGGTACGCCTGCGCCGTAGTGGCAAAGCCGCCCGGCACCGATACACCAGCACCGGCAAGGTTGCTGATCATCTCGCCCAGGGATGCGTTCTTGCCCCCCACATGCTCCACATCATGGACGCCGAGCTTATCGAGGGAAACTACGTACTCTACCAAGGTGATCTCTCCACTAACTGTGTTGGAAAAGCTCAAAAGGCGCCCGCCTGTCTTCTTTGACTTGGCCGGGCGTTTGTGGCCTGTACCTGGAAAATAGGCTCTGCAAATGTGGCAGAATGTCGACAGCCGCATTCGGCAAACCGAACTTATCATATCCAAGAATCGTCATCAGCTTAAGGCCCAGATCGCAAATGAAACGAACCGCGTTCTTCATCTCCGACGGCACGGGTATCACTGCCGAAACCCTGGGCCAGAGTTTGCTCGCGCAATTCGAGAGCATTCCCTTCAACAAATTCACCCGTCCCTACATCGATTCACCGGACAAAGCGCGGGCCATGGTCCAGCAAATCAACGCTGCGGCCGAGCGGGATGGGGTCCGTCCGATCATCTTCGACACCATCGTCAACCAGGACATCCGCGAGATCCTGGCGACCTCGAATGGCTTCATGATCGACATCTTTTCTTCGTTTTTATCCCCACTTGAGCAGGAATTGATTGCCCATTCGTCGTATTCCGTGGGCAAATCCCACTCGATCGGCGGCAATTCCAACTACATGGAACGCATCGAGGCGGTGAATTTCGCCCTGGATAACGACGACGGTGCACGCACCCACTACTACGACAAAGCCGACCTGATTCTGGTTGGCGTGTCGCGTTGCGGCAAGACCCCAACCTGCCTTTACATGGCCATGCAGTTCGGCATCCGTGCCGCCAACTACCCGCTGACCGAGGACGACATGGAGCGCCTGCAACTGCCGGCGGTGCTGAAAAAGCACCACAACAAGCTGTTCGGCCTGACCATCGACCCCGACCGCCTCACCGCCATCCGCCACGAGCGCAAGCCCAACAGCCGCTATTCCAGCTTTGCCCAGTGCGAGTTCGAAGTACGTGAAGTGGAAAGCCTGTTCCGCAGGGAGAACATTCCCAACATCAATTCCACGCATTTTTCGGTGGAAGAAATTTCCGCCAAGATCCTGGTCGAAAAAGGCGTGGAAAGGCGGTTCAAGTAAACCTGTCCGGGCCCGCTCCCCTGTAGGAGCGGGTTCACCCGCGAAAGGGCCGGCCCTGCTGGCCAATCTCCCCGGCCGCCCACCGTTGCCGCCGCTACCGTATTCGCGGGTAAACCCGCTCCTACACAGATCAGTGTTGGACACACATCGAGGGTTGGACACAGGCCGTTGTAGGAGCGGGTTCACCCGCGAAAGGGCCAGCCCAGGCATACAAAAAAGCCCCGGCATCACTGCCGGGGCTTTGTTTTACCTCACCACAAGGCTCAGGACGGCACCACCGCCGCCTGCCCGCTCATGGCCAGGTCGACCAGCTCGCGGTTGGCCACCGCGTACATCGCATAGTCAATACCCGTGGCATTGCGCAGGTCGTCGAGCATGGCGCGCCAGCGTTCCACCATTCCCCGGTGCTGCTCTGCCCACAACGCCACACGAGCATCCATGTCTTCCGGTGCATCAACCATCTGCAGGACCGAAATGGTGATCGCCCGCTGCTGCAAGTCGATATCGTCGCGGAATGCCTCGCGGGCCAGCGCCTGCCAGTTGTTTTCCACCGGCAGGTTGCTGATTTCCTGCAGGTACCAGGTCAGGTCCAGCGCACTGCCCACGGCGAAGAATGCCTTGGCCACCTGCGCCGGCTCATGGCCGGTAACGTCGGCCGCTTCAATGATCGGCAGCAGGGTGTACAGGTGGCTGGTACCTGCCACCATACGCGCCAGCAACTCCGGCACACCGGCCTCGACAAAGCCCTGGTAGCGCACCATCCAACGTTCGCGGGTGGGGCCTTCGAGCAGCTCATCAAGTTTCAGACCCAACTGCGCGATCTTCGGCCCGAAGTGCGCGGTATCGCGCCCAGCGTCCTGTTCGTTACGGCGGCTACGCAGGAACCAGCGGGTGGCACGGCGGCCCAGGCGCATCAGCTCGTCCATCAGGGTGAGCTGTATTTCTGCTGGTACCTGATAGTCCAGTGCCTCGATCTGGCGGAACCAGTGCGGCAGGTGGAAGATGTCGCGCACGATCACATAAGCGCCGGCCACGTTGGCCGGGCTCATGCCGGTCGACTCCTTCAGGCGCTGAACGAAGGTGATACCCATGTTGTTGACCAGGTCGTTGGCGATCTGGGTGCTGACAATTTCGCGCTTCAGGCGGTGGCGGCGCATGGCCTCGGCGAACTTGCTGACCAGGGACGGCGGGAAAGCGGTGTCCATGTCACGGGTCAGGTAATCGTCGTCCGGCACCAGCGACTTGAGCAGTTGCTCCTTGAGGTCGATCTTGCTGTACGAGATCAGCACCGACAGCTCGGCGCGGGTCAACCCATGGCCGGCAGCCAGGCGTTCGGCCAACTGCTCCTCGGACGGCAGGAATTCGATGGCGCGGTCAAGTTTGCCCCGCGCCTCGAGGTCGGCCATCAGGCGCTTGTACTCGGCAATCCGCTCGCGGGCGCGGCGGGCGGCCAACGACAGCGCCTGGGTCTGCTTGTAGTTGTTACCCAGCACCAGGCCGGCCACTTCGTCGGTCATGCTGCCCAGCAGCTGGTTGCGCTGCTTCTCGGTCATGTCGCCACCCTGCACCACTTCGTTGAGCAGGATCTTGATGTTGACCTCGTGGTCGGAGCAGTCCACGCCGCCGGCGTTGTCGATGAAGTCGGTGTTGGTGGCGCCGCCGTTCAGGCCGAACTCGACCCGGCCGAGCTGGGTCATGCCCAGGTTGCCACCCTCGCCCACCACCTTGCAGCGCAGTTCGTTACCGTTGACCCGCAGCGCATCGTTGGCCTTGTCGCCCACATCGGCGTGGCTTTCAGTGCTGGCCTTCACGTAGGTTCCGATGCCGCCGTTCCACAGCAAGTCCACCGGGGCCTTGAGCAGCGCGTTCAGCAGCTCGGTCGGGGTCAGGCGGTCGGCTTCGATGGCGAAGCGCTCCTTCATCTGCGCACTGATGGCGATGCTCTTGGCACTGCGCGGGAAGATCCCGCCGCCTTCGGACATGATGCTGGTGTCGTAGTCGCTCCAGGCCGAACGCGGCAGATCGAACAAACGCTTGCGCTCGGCAAAGCTGGCGGCAGGCTCGGGGTTGGGGTCGATGAAGATATGCAGGTGGTTGAACGCTGCCACCAGCTGCAGTTTGTCGGACATCAGCAGGCCATTGCCGAACACGTCGCCCGCCATGTCGCCCACCCCGATGACGGTGATCGGGTCTTCCTGCACGTTGATGCCACGCTCGCGGAAGTGACGCTGTACGCCCACCCAGGCGCCGCGTGCGGTAATGCCCATTTTCTTGTGGTCGTAACCGGCCGAGCCGCCCGAGGCAAAGGCGTCGCCGAGCCAGAAGCCGTAGTCGATGGCAATGCCGTTGGCGATGTCGGAGAACGTCGCGGTGCCTTTGTCGGCCGCCACCACCAGGTACGGGTCGTCATCGTCATGACGCACCACGTTGGCCGGCGGCACCACGCCACCGTCCTTGAGGTTGTCGGTGATGTCGAGCAGGCCGGAAATGAAGATGCGATAGCACGCCACGCCTTCGGCGGCAATCTCGTCACGGCTACCGCCAATCGGCAGACGCCGTGGCAGGAAGCCGCCCTTGGCGCCGACCGGCACGATGACCGAGTTTTTCACTTGCTGGGCTTTGACCAGGCCCAGCACTTCGGTGCGGAAGTCTTCTTCCCGGTCGGACCAGCGCAAGCCGCCACGGGCGACGTTGCCAAAGCGCAGGTGCACGCCCTCGACGCGTGGCGAATAGACGAATATCTCGAACTTTGGCACCGGTTTGGGCAGTTCGGGGATCAGCTTGGGGTTGAACTTGAAGCTGAAGTACGACTTGTTCTGGCCGTTTGCGTCGGGCTGGTAGAAGTTGGTACGCAGGGTGGCCTTGATCAGGTCCAGGTAGCGCCGCAGGATGCGGTCTTCGTTGAGCACCTGAACGTCGTCCAGCGCAGCCAGAATGGCCTGCTCCAGGCGCTGCTGCTTGTCGTCAAGGTCGTCCTGGGTGAGCTTGCGTGCCAAGTAGAAGCGGGTCTTGAACAACCGGGTCAGCTCGCGCGCGATATCGGTGTGGTTGTTCAGGGTACTGGCGATGTAACCCAGGTCGAAGCCCAGGCGAATCTGCTTCAGGTAACGGGCGTAAGCGCGCAGCAGGGCCACGTCGCGCCATGGCAGGCCGGCAGTCAGTACCAGGCGGTTGAAGGCGTCGTTCTCGGCGTCACCACGGACGATGTGGATGAAAGCGTCCTGCAGGGTGTCGTTGAGCTGCTGGATCTCCAGGCTCAGGCCTTCGCTGTAGGTGAAGGCGAAGTCGTGAATCCAGTATTCCCGGCCATTGGCATGGCGCAGGCGATACGGGAACTCGCCGAGCACGCGCAGGCCAAGGTTTTCCAGAATCGGCAGCACATCGGACAGCGCCAGCGGGGTGTCGGCGTGGTACAGCTTGCAGTGCAGCGTGCGCTCGCCAACCTGGGTCAATGGTTGGTAGAAGCTCATTGCCAGCGGCTTGCTTTCCGACAGGCTCAGCACATGCTGCAGGTCGACCACCGCCGAGTGTGCAGCGAAGCGCTCGCGGTACCCGGCCGGGAAGCCTTTGGGGAACTCGGCAAGGATGTTGGTGCCCTGGGCTTCGCCGAAGTTCTCTACCACCAGTGCCGAGTAATCGTCATGCCACGAGCGGCAGGCCTGGATGACTTCGCGTTCCAGCTGCTGCGGGTCGATGTCGATGCGGTTCTTGGGGTCGACCCGCAGAATCAGTTGCACACGGGCCAGAACCGATTCGGAGAAGAAGGTCCAGAACTCGCAGTCGCTGGCCTTCAGACGCTCCATCAGCACCTGCTGGATCTTCTGCCGCACTTCGGTGGAGTAGATTTCCCGCGGGACGTAGGCCAGGCAGTAGCAGAAGCGGCCGTACGGATCTTTGCGCAGGAACACGCGGATCTTGTTGCGCTCCTGGATCTGCACGATCGCCATGACTGTGCTGAACAGCTCGTCGATCGGCGTCTGGAACAGGTCGTCGCGCGGCAGCACTTCCAGCACCTGGGCCAGTTCCTTGCCCAGGTGGGCCTTGGGATCGAAGCCCGAACGGCGCTCGACTTCGGCCACCTTCACGCGGATGTACGGAATGGCATGCACGCTTTCGCCATACACCGACGAGGTGTACAGCCCCATGAAGCGGTGCTCCTTGATCACCTTGCCATCGGCGTCCAGCTGACGGATCGACACGTAGTCCGGGTAGGCCGGGCGGTGCACGCGGCTGGGCAGCGCGGCCTTGGCGAACGACAGCAACAGCGGCTCGTTGAGGTAGGCCACGGCATAGTCTTCGATGCGCAGCTCTTCTGCCTTCAAACCCACGCGCAGGCGACGCGGCAAGCCGAGGAACGACTGCCCGTCGTAGACCATCTGGCCGCCATCGGCGTCGCCCTTGACGGTAAATTCTTCATAGCCCAGGAAGGTGAAGTGGTTATCCAGCAGCCACTCGAGGAAGGCCTTGACTTCGCTCTTTTCGTTTTGGGCAGGGCCAAAGGCGGTCTGCTCCACCTGCGCCACCACTTCACGCAATTTGGCCTTCATCGGTTCGAAGTCGGCCACCACCACCCGTACCTCGGCCAGCACCTGCTCGATTTCGCGGGTCAGCACTGTCAGCTCGGCGGCGTTGGCGCAGCGGTCGATCTCCAGGTACATCAGTGACTCGTAGCACACGCCTTCGCCCTGGGTACCCTTGGGCAGCAGTTCCAACAGCTCGCCCTTGGCACCACGGCGCACGCTGAGTACGGTGGTTTGCAGGGTGTGGATGCTGTAGCCACGGCGATTGAGCTCAGTGCGCACCGAATCGACCAGGAACGGCAGGTCATGGTGCAGCACTTCGACCACGGTATGGGTCGACTGCCAGCCATTGCGTTCGTAATCAGGGTTGTACACCCGTACTTGCGGATATTCGGGGTCGAAACGCTCGATGATGCGCCAGGCTGACAGGGTGCAGCCGGCCAGGTCGGAAAGCCTGCGTTGGGTGAGTTCGTCCAGAGAGATGATGCCGAAGAACTGCTCGGCGAACAGCGCCACTTGTGGCAGGGACTGCTCGCTGATGTGCTGCGCCAGGGCCGCTTGCAGTTGATGCTGAAAGTCGGCTTTGCTGGCTGCGGTGAAGAACGCCATCTGTGGTACTCCGCTTGGGCTTTGTAATAATTGAAGCGTCGCTGCGTGCGCCGTGTTCGGATCAACGATAGCCAACCCGTGGCATGGCGGACGGTAAAAAACCAGACGTTGAACGTGCGCAGGCACGCTCAGGGCTCGCCGAAGCTTAACGACTGATCGGTCATCTACGCTTGCAGCGCTGCGACAATTTCGGTCAAGGGGCGGTAACTTTACGTTTATGCCTGTACGCAAGACTGTCAGAATTCCCTTCCGTTTCCTTTGACCCGAGCCTGCTCATGCAAATCAACACCGCCCTGCTGTTCGCCACCCCTTGCGATGACGAGGAAGACAACATGGCGACCCTGTGCTGCCACAGCGACAAGGGTCAGATGTTCCTGCTTACCCGTTACCCGGACGAGGACACCGTCGACCTGACCCTGGATGACGAGCCGTCGACGCTGGATGGCCTTAAAGTGACCCTGAGCGCCAAGCGCCTGCTGATCGAAGTGGCGGCCGGTGACCGGGACGCGCTGAAGGGGGATGAAGTGCTGGAGATCAACCTGACCAGCGAGTTGAGTGACATGGATGAAGTGAAGGAAACCCTTGAAAACATCCTGGCCGGTACTGGAACCTTGGTCTGCGAGCTGTAGGAGCGGGTTTACCCGCGAAGCAGGCACAGCGGTGGGTGGCATGGAATCTGAGTGCCCCGGAAAGCCCTAGCCCAATGCTGCCTGCATTTCTTGCGCCTGCACCCGCAACGCCTCGCAAAACGGCTCCACCGCTGCCGATGCCGGCCGATGGTCCGGGCGTATCAGCATCACCTGATAGGGCACCGATACCCGTAACCGGCGGATCGGCAACCCGCCTTGCGCCGCCTCCAGCCCGCTCAGCGGGTTGATGATCGCCACCCCAAGGCCTTGCCTGACCATGGCGCACACCGACGCGGCACTGGTGGTCTCGATGACCGTGCGGCGGTTGACCCCGGCCGCACGAAAGTGCTGATCAAGACGCTGCCGGTAGGTATCCAGGCTGGCCAGGTTGATGAAATCGACCTCATGGAAATCACTCAGCTCCAGTTCAGCCTTCACCTGCAGCGGGTGATGCTCGGGCAACACGCACACCATGTTGGCACTGAACAGCAATTCTCCATACGCGCCACGCGGTATCTGTTCGACTTCAGTCAGGCCAAGGTCATGCTGCTGGGCAACCAGTGACTCCTCCAGCAAAGGCGACTCCTGCGCCAGAATGCTCACGCTCACGCCCCTGTGCTGCTGGTGAAAGCGCTGGCAAGCCTTGGGCAACAAGGTTTGCGAGAACAGCGGCAGGCAGGTGATGGCCAGCCGGCCCTGCTCGAAGTTGCGGATGGCCTGGGCAAAGCGATCGATCCGCTCCAGCCCGACGTAGGCGCGCTCGACCTCCTCGATCAGCAGCAACGCCTGGGCGGTGGCCACCAGGCGCCCTCCCTCGCGTTCGAACAGATTCAGGCCGGTCACTTGCTCCAACCGGGCCAACTCGCGGCTGACGGTGGGCTGCGAGGTGAACAGCAGGCGCGCGGCACCCGTGACACTGCCAGCGGCCATGATGGCGCGGAACACTTCGATGTGGCGGACGGACAGTTTCACGGCAAATACCCGAAGCGTTGACAATAGGTATATCAGATATGAATGGCTGGCAGAAGAATAGCTATTTTTCTGAATTCACCCTTTGGCTCATCCTCGTGGCCTTCCTTATACGAGTGACGCCACCATGACCGCACCCTTCACCCTCCTGGCCGAGGCTGTTCGCCAGCACGGCTCGCCGCTATGGGCATACGACACCCGCACAATCGCCGATCGCGTCGAGCAACTGAACGTATTCGAAACCGTACGTTTCGCCCAGAAAGCCAACCCGAACGTGCATGTGCTGCGCCTGATGCGCGCCCATGGCCTGGTGCTGGATGCAGTGTCGCTGGGTGAGATGGAGCGGGCCTTCGCCGCCGGCGCGAGCGTTGACGGTGACCCAGCCGGCGTGGTGCTGACCTGTGACGCACTGGACCGCCCCACCCTGGAGCGGGTGGTGGCCTCGAAGATCGAAGTCAACGCTGGCTCCATCGACATGCTGCGCCAACTGGGTGAACGCTCGCCCGGCCACCGTGTGTGGATCCGCATCAATCCGGGTTTCGGCCATGGCCACAGCCGCAAGACCAATACCGGCGGCGAAAACAGCAAGCATGGTATCTGGCACGAAGAACTGGACGAGGCGCTGGCGTGCATCAAGATCCATGGCCTGCACCTGGTGGGCGTGCACATGCACATTGGCTCCGGGGTGGATTACCAGCACCTGGAACAGGTGGCCCGCTCGATGATCGAGCTGATCGGCCGCCTGGGCGTGGACATCGAGGCGTTCTCCATCGGCGGTGGACTTTCTACCCCTTACCGCAGCACCGACAAACCGGTCGACCTGCAGCGCTATGCGCAGACCTGGGCGATAGCGCGCAAGGAAATCGAAGCGCTGCTCGGCCACCCCGTGCGCATGGAAATCGAGCCAGGGCGCTTCCTGGTGGCCGAGTCGGGCTACCTGGTGGCCGAAGTGCGCGCTGTCAAGCAAGTGGGCCGCAATACCTTCGTCATGATCGACGCCGGCTTCAACGACCTGATGCGCCCGGCGATGTACGGCGCCTACCACGGCATGACCCTGCTCGATGCCAACGGTCAGCCGGTGGACCGCCCACGGCAACCGACGGTGGTGGCCGGGCCGTTGTGTGAATCGGGTGACGTGTTCACTCAGAATGACCAGGAACTGACCCCGCAGGACCTGCCTCAGGCACAGGTAGGCGACCTGCTGGTGATCCACGATGCCGGCGCCTATGGCGCGTCGATGTCGTCGAACTACAACAGCCGGCCGCTGCTGCCGGAGTTTCTGATCGAGGGCGGGGTGTTGCGGATGATCCGCCGGCGGCAGACGGTGCAGGATCTGCTGAGCCTGGAGACCGACATCATCCCATGACCGCTTCCCGTAGTCCGCCCATGTAGTGCTCCAGGCGACTACGCAGCCAACGCTCGGCCGGGTCGCTGTCGGTGGTGCTCAACCAGACCATGGCCAGCTCCAGTGCAGCAGTCTCGAACGGCAGCGTCTCGGCCTGCAGGTTGCCCCAACGCTCCATGCCTTGTGCGGCATAGTCCGGGCAGCAGGCCAGCAGGTCGGTACCGGCCAGAATCGCCGGCAGCGAACTGAACTGCGGCACCGACAACACCACCTTGCGTTCACGGCCGATGTCTTTCAACCAGTCGTCGACCACACCCTGGGTGTTGGCGGTCGGCGAGACCTGAACATGCGGGCGTTGACAAAACTCATCCAGCGAAAGCGGCGTGGTGGATTTGTCGGCCCGCACTACCCTGGCTTGCAGGGTGCGTAGCACCTTGCGTTTGGCATTGGCGGGCAGGCCCTTGGTCTGGCTGATACCCACCGTCACGTCGCCCGCCGCCAGCAGGTCCGGAATGCGCCAGTAGTCCACATGCTGCACGACCACCACCACGTTTGGCGCCTCCACCCGCAGCGCCCGCAACAGCGGCGGCAGCAGGCCCGACTCGACATCATCGGACAAGCCGATGCGGAAGGTCATCTTGCTGGTCAGCGGGTCGAAATCATGGGTCATGCTGAGGGCGACGGACATCGCATCCAAGGCTGGCGTGAGGTACTTGATCACCTCTTCGGCCCTGGCCGAGGGCTCCATGCGGTTGCCCACTCGAACCAGCAACGGGTCGTTGAACATCGCACGCAACCTGGCCAGCGCGGCGCTGACCGTGGGCTGGGCGACGAACAGCTTCTCCGCGGCACGGGTGAGGTTGCGTTCCTGCATCAGCGCTTCGAACACCACCATCAGGTTGATATCGGCTTTGCGCAGTTCGTTGCGGTTCATGGGCGCTCCCGGGCCGTGCTTGTTGTTCGGGTTCAATACCAGCATCGACATGCATCCTAGCCGAGTCGAAACCTGCACTGCACCCTACCCAATCGCCATTGCCCTCTACTGAGCGACCGGGGTAATCTTCCGCTTTCTTCCCTTCCGGCCTCCCCTGCCGTGCACCGCCCAGGCGTTGACTCGCGAAGCGGTCATTCATGATGCCGACACTTGCATGGCCGCCGCTCACTGGCGCGCCCATCCGCCATCAATGCACTCAGGATGACAACATGATCATTCGCCAAGGCATCGCTGCAGATTACCCGCAGCTGCTCGACATCTGGCTGCGCGCTGTTCGCGCGACGCACCACTTTCTGCAACCCTCCGACATCGACGCACTATTGCCACAGCTGCGCGACGTGTACTTCCCGGCCGTCGAGCTGTGGGTTGCGGTAGACACCGATGACCAGCCACTGGGCTTTATCGGCTTCAATGAAAACCATGTGGAAATGCTCTTCGTCGATCCAGCGCGTCACGGCCAGGGCATTGGCCGTGCATTGCTGGATTTCGGCCGCCAGTCGCGCAGTGCGATGAGTGTCGATGTCAACGAGCAGAACCCGCAGGCAACAGGGTTCTACCTGCGCTATGGCTTCGTCCAGACCGGCCGTTCACCGCTGGATGGCGAAGGTCGCCCGTTCCCTTTGCTGCATATGAGCTTGCCCTCTCGGACGTGAGCAGGAGGCACGCACTGCAATGGCCCGCAAAGCGAAGCCCGTACCGCCATCCGACTGGGTCATCCGTAGCGCCCAACCGGGCGGTATCGAGCGTATCGAAGCCTGGTTCGGTAGCCACGGCTACGACCCGCATCGCCACGATACCTATTCGATCGGCCGCACGCTGGCCGGCGTGCAAAGCTTCCACTACAAAGGTTCGCTGCGCCACGGCATACCGGGCAACACGCTGGTGTTGCACCCGGACGAACTGCATGACGGCATGGCGGGCACCGACGCAGGCTTTCGCTACCGCATGGCCTACGTCGACCCGGCACTGATCCAGAACGTGCTGGGTGGCCAGCCTTTGCCCTTCATCGCGGGTGGGCTGTCCAGCGACCCGCGCCTGTACCACGCCAGCGAAGCGTTCGTGCAGACAGTGGACCACGCGCTGGAGCCATTGGAAGAACAGGACGCCCTGTATGACCTGGCGATCGCCTTGCGGGCTGTCGGCGGCAAGCCGCGCGGGCGCAAGCGCCTGGATTACCAGGCAGCCGAACGCGCCCGGGCCTTCATCATGGAACACCTGCATGTGGGCATAACACTGGACATGCTGGAACAGGCCAGCGGCCGCGAACGCTGGAGCCTGTCGCGGGACTTTCGCACGCTGTACGGCACCAGCCCCTATCGCTTTGTCACCCTGCGCCGCCTCGACTGCTTTCGCCGGATGATCCTGGATGGCTTCACCTTGGTCGAGGCTGCCCTTGCTGCAGGCTTTCATGACCAGAGCCACATGACCCGGCACTTCACCCGCTGCTACGGCGTACCGCCTTTACGCTGGCTGGAGCGTTTGCGAGCGTCACGCTGAGAGACCACAGTCGCCCGCGTGCCCCGTGGGAACAGGCTTGCAGGATCGTACAAGAACCGGACTCACCCGGAGCGATAGGCTGACCACTCCACTTTCCGAGGAACTGTCATGCCTGAAGCCCGTCACCCACATCCCTCCCTGCCAGTGAACCTGGTCCACAAGGCAGCGCTTATCGAACAGCAATGGAGCCCCAGGGTCGTTGCTGAAATGAACGATTACCAGTTCAAGGTCGTGCGCATCGAAGGCGAATTCATCTGGCACGCGCACCCGGAGACCGACGAAGCATTCCTGGTGCTGGAAGGCACTCTGCGTATCGACCTGCCGGATGGCTGCGTGCATGTGAACCCCGGGGAACTCTATGTTGTACCACGCGGCGTCGAGCACCGGACCGCCGCGCAAGGCGAAGCGAAACTGATGATGATCGAACCGCGGGGCATTCTGAATACCGGTCATGAAGGGGGGGATCGCACAGCAGAGAGCGATGTCTGGATTTAACAACATTCACCACTTTAAAGCTGTAGTAGCTGACCTCACAGCAATAATTAACCATAAATAATCGCCTTACAGCCATTTGTAACCATGGCAATTCGCTCGCAGCCCACACTTCGCAACCCGGCACAGGTTCGCCTCGATATAATTGGATCCAATAACGAGGGTGGCCTGCATGCAAGCACTGGAAAGGGACTACGGACACGGCGATGAAGTGGCCAGCCACTGCCACGCCGAAGACCAGCTGATCTACGCCGCCAGTGGCGTGATGCGGGTCAGCAGCGAGGGCGGCAGTTGGGTGATCCCCGGCGGGCATGCCTTGTGGATGCCTGCCGGGGTCAGCCATGCCATCCGCATGGAGGGCGTGGTCAGCATGCGGACCTTGCTGCTCGATGCCCACATCGAACGCTGCCAGGTCATCGTCGTGTCCGGCCTGCTGCGCGAACTGATCCTGACTGCGTCACGAATGCTGAACCTGCGCGACGGCGCGCATGCTCGGGCGCTGATCCTGCATGAACTCGCCGCCGCCCGGCGCATCGATGCCTTCGTCCCGACGCCGCAGCACGCACGGTTGCGTGCCTGGTGCGAGCGCTTCCTGCAGGACCCGGCCCAGGACCTGACCCTGGAGCAATGCGGCGCGCAACTGAACATGAGTGCCCGCAGCGTGGCCCGGCTTTTCCAGCGCGAGGTGGGCATGTCGTATGGCCAATGGCGCGCCCGTGCCCGGGTGATGCTCAGCCAGCGGAGCCTGGCCGATGGGCAGCCGATCCTGAACGTTGCGCTGGAGCACGGCTACCAGAGCGCCAGCGCCTTTGCTGCCATGTTCAAGCGCATCCTCGGCTATGCGCCGAGTGAGTGGCAAAACGGTACCGTGCGCGAGTACTGAGCCTCAGGTTGTCCCGCTTGCGCGCAGGGTTGTCCCGCTTGCGACAGCGACGCCCATGCAAGCCTCGTTAACCTCGCATCACGACCTTTGAGCGACAATCGTGATGCCCTTACTGCACTCATTTCCCGGCCCTGCCCGGCTTGCCACAGCCCTCGGCATGCTCGCTGCACTCGCCGCGTGCGGCCACCAACCGACACCTGCCGAACCACCTGTAGCGCTGCAGGCAGCCCCGCTGACGAATATGCCGGCCGGCGTCAGCAAACAGCCCCTGCCCGAACGCTGGTGGGCACTGTATCAAGACCCCCAACTCAACCGCTGGGTACAGCAAGCCCTGGCGCACAACCAAGGCCTGGCACAGGCCGAGGCCAACGTGCAGGCCATGCTGGCCGCTATCGGCGAGTTCGACGCCAGGCGCTGGCCGTCCACCTCCATGGGCGTTGCCGCTACTTATGGCAAGCGCGCCGATGACCAGACGCTGGCCGAGGCGACCGACAGCAACGCACCGTCACAATGGCAATTCAACCCGGGCATCGAACTGGCCTATCAGGTGGATATCTGGGGCCAGGTACGCGCCGCCATTCAACGTGCCCGGGTGCAAGCCGAAGCCAGTGCTGCGGCGCTAGACCTGGTACGCCTGCAGGTGGTCGCCCAGGCCACCCGCGCCTACATCGACCAGTGCACCTACGCGGCGCGTCTGGAGGCAGCAAAGCAGGCCTTGCAAACCCTCGACCACAGCGTGCAACTCCGCCAGCGCCAGCGCCAGGCCGGTGTGGCCACTGCCCTCGACAGCGAGCGCCTGTTGGGCTTGCGGGAGCAGGTGCGTGCGCAACTGCCGATGCTCTCAGCCCGGCGGCAAATGGCGCTGTACGAACTGAGCATGCTCAGTGGCCAGGCCTCGGTGGCCGAGGCCACGACCTGCGTAGCCATCCCCACGCTGTCGGTGCCGCTGCCGGCTGGCGATGGCTGGCATTTGCTCGAACGCCGGCCAGATGTGCGCCAGGCCGAACGGGAACTGCAGGCGGCCACCCTGGAGACCGACATCGTGCGGGCCGACCTTTACCCAAAGGTCAGCTTCGGCGCTTCGTTGACGTCTTCGGACCATCACCTTGCCAACCTCGGCGACAGCCGCGCGGTGATGTTCAGCATTGGCCCGCTGGTCCGCTGGGAGTTTCCCAACCTGAAGGCCAATCGCGCACGGGTGAGCAAAGCCGAGGCATTGCAGCGGGCGCAGCTCGCCCGTTACCACGGCGTGGCGCTGAGCGCGCTGAAAGACGTGCGCCAGGCACTGGCCCGCTACGACGGCGAGCGACAACGGTTGCAGGCGCTGGACGCAGCCCTGGCGCACAGCCAGCACAGCTTTGCCCTGGCCCAGCGTAACTACCGTGCCGGCACCGTGGACGGGCTGGCCCTGCTCGACAGCGAGCGCGAAATGATCAGCTTGCGGGCCAGCCACACAGAAGCCCGAGGGCGCCTGGCGCAAGCGCAGGTAAACCTGTTCCGCGCGCTGGGCGGGCGGTGGTAGCGAGAAGCAAGACCAACAGCGAGCACCGCCCACTGTAGGAGCGGGTTTACCCGCGAAGAATACACCGTGGTGGATGGCACGGGCTTCGCCCGTGTTCGCGGGCAAGCCCGCTCTCACACGGATCGCGCCAGCTTTTTAGAAATTGAGCAAGGCAGTTGCTCCCACAACGGACAGCCAGCAGCCCCAATTCGAGAATGGAAACCAACCATGAATGTCGCCGTAGACAAACCCTCACCCTCCGAAACTGAACAGCGGCCGAGCGCTAAAACCCATCGCCGCCTGGCATACACCGCCAGCGGCAGCCTGGCCGCAATCACCCTGCTGGCCTTCACCAGTTACTGGTTCAGCACCGGCCGCTACCTGGAAACCACCGACGATGCCTACGTCCGCTCCGACTGGGTGGCCCTGAGCCCACGCGTGGCGGGCTACGTAGCCGAGGTCGAGGTGGCTGACGACCAGCCGGTGAAAGCCGGTGATGTGCTGGTGCGCCTGCAAAACCGCGACTACCGCGCCCGCCTCGACCAGGCCCAGGCTGGCGTGACCGCCGCACAGGCGGCACTGGCCGCCGCCCAAGCCAGCCAACAGGTAGCGACCGCACGCATCGACCAGCAACAGCAAGCCATCCTGCAGGCTGAGGCCGTCGTGCGCAGCGCCACCGCCGAACAACGCCGCAGTGAACTGGATGTCCAACGCTACCGTGGCCTGGTGCGTGACGACGCAGCGACCATGCAGCGTCTGGAAACCGCCAGTGCCCATGCCACCCAGGCACAAGCCGCGCTGCAAGGTGCCCGGGCCGCGCTGCGCCAACAGCGCTCACAACTGGCCATGGCCAAGGCCCGGTCAGTCCAGGCCGAGGCCGAGTTGCAACAACGCGCAGCGGCGCTGGCAGGTGCCCAGGCCCACCAACGGCTCGCCGAGCAGGACGAGCAGGACACCGTGATTCGTGCGCCGATCACCGGCGTGGTCGGCCAACGCCGGGTGCGCACCGGCCAGTACGTGGTGCCGGGCCAACCACTGCTGGCCGTGGTGCCGCTGCAGCAGGCCTATGTGGTGGCCAACTACAAGGAAACCCAACTGGCCCGCATGCGCCCCGGGCAACCGGTAGAAATACGTGTAGACAGCTTCGCCAGCCAGCCACTGCAGGGCCATGTGGCCAGTTTTTCGCCAGCCTCGGGCAATGTCTTCGCATTGCTGCCGTCGGACAACGCCACAGGCAACTTCACCAAGATCGTCCAGCGTTTCCCTGTGCGCATTTTGCTCGACAAACCGCTGGATGGCCCGCAGGTACTGCCCGGCATGTCGGTGGTGAGTACAGTCGACACACGCCCTGCAGAGGTTGCCGATGCGCACTGAGCAAACGGTCTCGCTGCGTGCCTGGGTGGCGGTGCTTGGCGGCCTGTTCGGCTGCTTCATGGCGGGTATGAACGTGCATGTCACCAGCGCCGCACTGCCGGAAATCCGCGGCTCGCTGGGTGCAAGCTTCGAGGAAGGCTCATGGATCTCCACCGCCTACCTGGTGGCAGAAATCGTGATGATTCCGCTGACTGCATGGTTGGTGGACGTGTTCTCGCTGCGTCGGGTCATGTGGACCGGCTCGCTCATCTTTCTGATCGCCTCGGTGGCCTGTTCCTGGGCGCCCAACCTGGAGGCGATGATTGTACTTCGGGTGATCCAGGGTGCTGCGGGCGCGGTGCTGATTCCCCTGTCCTTCCAGCTGATCATCACCGAACTGCCGGCCAGCAAGATGGCCATGGGTATGGCACTGTTCAGCCTGGCCAACAGCGTGGCGCAGGCCGCCGGGCCGTCGATTGGCGGCTGGCTGACCGATGCCCATTCATGGCGCTGGATCTTCTATCTGCAACTTTTCCCCGGCATTGCCCTGCTGCTTGCCATCGCCTGGTCGATCGAGGCCAAACCGATGAAGCTCGAGCTGCTACGAAAAGGTGATTGGCTGGGTATCGCGGCCATGGTGATCGGCCTGGGTGGCTTGCAGATCGTGCTGGAAGAAGGCGGTCGGCTGGACTGGTTCGGCTCTCCGCTCATTGTCGGCATGAGCGTGGTCGCCGCCATTGCGTTGATGGTGTTCGTGGTGACCCAGCTGTTCGGCCAGCGCGCGTTCATCAACCTGCGCTTGCTCGGGCACTACAACTTCGGGGTTGCCAGCGTGGCGATGTTCATCTTTGGCGCTGCCACGTTCGGCCTGGTATTCCTGGTGCCCAACTACCTGTCGCAGTTGCAGGGGTTCAGCGCACACGACGTGGGCGTGGCGCTGATCGCCTATGGCGTGGTGCAGTTGCTGCTGGCGCCGTTGATGCCCAGGCTGATGGGCTGGACCAGTGCCAAGTTCATGGTCGCCAGCGGCTTTTTGATCATGGCGCTGGGCTGCTGGCTGGGGGCTAGCCTGAGCGCCGACAGTGCCGACAACGTGATCATCCCGTCCACGGTGGTACGCGGTATTGGCCAGCCTTTCATCATGGTCGCGTTATCAGTGCTGGCGGTGGCCGGGCTGGACAAGCGTGAAGCCGGCTCAGCCTCAGCGGTGTTCTCGATGTTGCGCAACCTGGGTGGCGCTATCGGTACGGCCGGGTTGACGCAACTGGTGGCGACCCGTGAACGCTTTCACAGTGAGCGCATTCACGAGCAGGTGACGCTGTTCGAGCCAAGCGTGCAGGCGCGCATCAACCAGACGGTGCAAAGCTGGCTGCCGCATCAGCAGCAAATGCTGGAAGCGTTGGCGGCGACCATCCGGCGAGAGGCTTACCTGATGGCCTACAGTGATGCGTTCTACCTGGCGTGCCTGGCATTGGTCGGGTGTGCACTGGCAGCGTTGCTGCTGCGGGCCAGGCAGCCGCATTGACGGCGGTATCGACCTCTGCGGGCGGCTGGAGCGCTCGGCATTCTGCCGCTGTTACACTGTCAACCGATGAGTTTTACGAGCCCGAGCAAAGGTATGAACCCGACGCGCTACTCCACCGTGGCAAAGGACTTGATGCAAGCCATTGCCAGCGGCCGCTACCCGGTGGGCAGCCTGCTGCCCACCGAGTTCGAGCTGTGCGACCTTTACAATGTGAGCCGGCACACGGTGCGTGCCGCTATCAACCAGCTGCTCACTCAGGGGCTGGTGTCGCGGCGCAAGCGGGTGGGCACCCGCGTGGAGGCCAGCAGCCCGCGCGGGGGCTATTCGCAATCGTTGGCCAGCGTGGCCGACCTGGCGCACCTGGCAGACACCCAGCAGCGGGAAGTCCAGGGCGTGCGCCACTTTGTCGCCGACCTGAGCGAGGCGGCGAGGCTGGGGCTGGTGCCAGGGGAGCATTACTTCTGCGTGTCGAGCCTCCGCGTCGACCGGCAGCACGATGGCGCGCCAATGTGCTGGACTGACGTGTATGCGCCGCGCGATTACACCGCGGTCATCGAGCTCGCACGCGAGCACCCTGACCAACTGATTATCGGGTTGATCGAACAACACTATGGCCGGGCAATCGCAGTGGTCGACCAGCAGGTGCGCGCGGTGTTGCTGACAGCGGAAATAGCCCGGGCGCTGAAGGCCGAGGCGGGCTCGCCAGCGCTGAAGATCATCCGCCATTACCGCGAGGAAAATGGTGATTTGATGGCGGTTTCAGAGACCGTGCACCCGGATGACCGCTTTACCTTGGTCACCCAGATGCGCCGCGACCGCTCCCCTGCCTGATCAGTTTTGAACAAGGCCGTCGCTCCTGGCGCGCCAACTGGCTGATGTCGGCCAGGCTGACGATGGTATCGCCAGCGCCTAGGGACTGTCCCTGATGCGCCCGGCGGTTGCAAGGCGAGACGTGCCCAGGCCAGTAACGTCCGTTTGTTCATGCACTGCTCCGATCACAGGGAAAGCGGTTGCAGGAAAGATCGGGCAGGACTATAAGAGCTCAACTTAACTTTAGGTCAACAGGCATGGCAGCGGACAACACACGGATGCTCACAGTGGGTGAAGTAGCCAAGCGCAGCGGCGTGGCGGTATCTGCGCTGCACTTCTACGAAACCAAGGGACTGATCGCCAGCGTCCGTACGGCAGGCAACCAGCGCCGCTATCCCTCGCTGGTGCTGCGTACCCTGGCGATCATCAAGGTAGCCCAGCGCACGGGAATTCCGCTTGAGGAAATCAAACAGGCCTTCAGCCATTATGCCCCCAACAGCAAGCTCACGGCAGCACAATGGAGCGAGATGTCCACGGCCTGGCGTGAAGACCTGAATGCCCGCATTCGCACACTGGAGGCATTGCGCGACAGCCTGGACAACTGCATTGGCTGCGGTTGCCTGTCGCTTGAAGACTGCCCGCTGCGCAACCCCGAGGATGTGCTGGCCAAAGAAGGAACCGGGGCGCGGATACTCGAGAAGAAGGCCCGCCAGGCTACAAACTTGCCCAGTACGTAACGATCAAAATGCTCGATAAGCCTGCCTGGTTGTCTTCGATCTTGCTTGCGTTGGAACCATTGCGACGCGCCACCGCCCTAAGCCTGTGTTGTTGACACTCAGTCGCTCACAGGAAGGAACACAAACATCATGAAACGTGAACAGATCGAAGGTGTTGCTGAAAACCTCGCAGGCAAGGCGCAGAGCGCTGTAGGCCGACTGGTCGAAGATCCGGCACTGGAGGCCGAAGGCGATGGGCGTCAGGCCGCAGGTCAGTTGACCAAGTCCTATGGTGACACGCTGGACACGGTGTCTTCATACGTCAAGCAAAAGCCTTTCGCCGCACTGGCCATCACAGCCGCCGTCACACTGTTGGTCTCTCGCCTGCTGCGCCGCTGAGCGGGGTACCGCAAGCAAGGCCTGGGCCGGGTATGTGACCCGGCCCGCGCCATCACCAGATGGCGATATCGTAGGTAAGGTACAGGCGGTTGCTGTCGCGGCCGCGAGCAAAATCCGAACGATAGACATAGTTGCGAAGTTTCACGCCCAGACCTTTCAGTGGCCCGCCCTGCACCACGTAGGCAATCTCGGCGTCACGCTCCCATTCTTTGATGCCCTCGCCACCTGAACGGCCATTGTCACCACTCAGGTAGCGCGTCATGAAGGTCAGCCCCGGCACCCCGGCGGCAGCGAAGTTGTAGGCATAGCTGGCCATCCAGGTTTTCTCTTCCTCCTCGATGAACTTGCCGATGCCGACGTTGCTGAACGAATAAACGGTCGCACCGCTGATATACGGCAAACCGGCATCTCCATCGAGCACCTGATAACCGGCCCCCAAGGTATGGCCGGAATGCGCATACGCCACCTGGCCACTGAACATCTGGTTGTCGATGCCGCCGCCGTAGGCCGCCCCGCTGTCGCGGCTTTTGAAGTAGCGCAGGTCTGTGGTCAGAACCCCGCCGGCCAGCGGCAGGTCATGTACCAGCCCGGCAAAATCCTGGCGATAGAAGTGCTCTAGCTGGCCATGGTAGACACTCAGGCGCAGCTGTTTGCTGACGGCATAGTCGGCACCGGCAAAGCTGAAGTCACCCGACTTGCCGCCCCCATAGCCATCCAGATAAATGCCGGTGCTGTTGGACGAGTCACGCTGCTTGAAACGGTCAAGGTGCCCGGCCGTCAGGGTCAGCCCGTCGATATCCGTGCTGGTCAGCTGAGTGCCCTGATAGGTCTGTGGCAGCACCCGCGCATCGTTGTAGACCAGCACCGGTGTCTTTGGCAGCAAGGTGCCGTGCTTGACCACGGTGCTGCCCAGGCGGGCTTTGGCCGTGACTCCGGCACTGGCGAACTCACCCGCCGCACGGCCATCGTCGTGCACCGGCAACAACCCGGTACCGCTGCGCCCGCGGCCGGAATCAAGGCGTACGCCCAGCAGGCCCAGTGCATCAAGCCCCACACCCAACGTACCTTGGGTGAAACCTGACTGGTAGTCGAGCAGAAAGCCTTGAGCCCATTCCACCCGTTCGCTTTTGGCCGTGGCGGCAGCGCGGGCACTCATACCCTGCTCGTCACGGAAATTCTCGTTGAAATACACGTTGCGCAACTGCAGCTTGAGCTTGCTGTCTTCGATGAAACCGGCGGCACCGGCCACAGGCAGCCAGCCGCACAGCAGGCCACAAGTGGCCCCACGGAAAAGAAATCGGGACATGATGGTTACTCTGTTGTTGTTCTTGGGTGATTCAGAGGGGCGCCGAGCGGCGCCCTGGGTGCTTCAAACCATGAAGGACAAGGCGCCCGTCAGCAGTGCCAGCGCAGTGATCACCAAAGAGGTGAGCACGGCCCATTTCACGGTGGCTTTCTGGAAGTCACCGATATCCCGGTCGACCATGCCCACCAGCAACAAGGTGGAGGCCACCAGAGGGCTCATCAGGTGCACAGGCTGCCCCAGCACCGAGGCGCGGGCAATTTCCACCGGGTCGATACCATAGGCGGCAGCGGCGTTCGCCAGGATCGGCACAACGCCGAAGTAGTAGGCGTCGTTGGACAGCACGAAGGTCAGCGGCATGCTGGTCAGCGCCACCACCAGCGGGAACCAGTGGCTCCAGGCTGCCGGAATCCAGTCCACCAGGGTCTGCGCCAGTGCGTCGACCATCTTGGTGCCCGAGAAAATACCCGCAAAGATGCCTGCGGCGAACACCAGCAGCACCACAGTCATGGCGTTGCCCGAATGGGCGAGAATGCGTTCTTTCTGCACATTCAGCTGCGGGTAGTTGATCATCAGCGCGGCGACGAAACCGATCATGAACAGGATGGCTGCGTGCATCAGGCCCAGCACCAGCGCAGTCATGACGACAATCACCAACACCAGGTTCACATAGGCCAGACGCGGGCGCTTGTGCGGGTTGTCGCCGAGGATTTCCTTGATGTAGCAGTTGCCTCCGCCGGACTCCAGGGCAATATTGCCGATACGCCGACGCTCGGCACGGCCAAGCAGATAAGCGGTAAACACGACCCACGCCGCCCCACCGATGACGGTGGGCAACATCGGAATGAAGTACTCGGTCGCATCCAGACCAAGCGCGGCAATGGCACGGGTGGCGGGACCACCCCACGGGCTCATGCCGCTCATGATGCTCAATGACAGCATCGATACGGTAGCCAGGATCATCGGGTTCATGCCGATGCGCTTGTAAAGCGGCAGCATGGCGGCACAGGTAATCATGTAAGTCGTGGTGCCATCACCGTCCAGCGCAACCAGCAGCGACAGCAGGGCGGTGCCGATAGCGATCTTTATCGGGTCGCCATTCACCCGCTTGAGAATCTTGCGGATCAACGGGTCGAACAGGCCGGCGTCGATCATCAGGCCGAAGAACAGGATGGCGAACAGCAGCAGCGCGGCAGACGGTGCGACCATTTTCAGCCCATCGAGCATCATCTTGCCCAGGTCTGGCGCGAAACCGCCAATAACGGCGAAAACAATCGGCACGATGGTAAGCGCGACGATAGGGGACAGGCGTTTACTCATGATCAGGTAGGTGAAGGTCACCACCATGATCAGGCCCAGAAGTGCGAGCATGGTTTGTTCTCTTGTTTTTATTGTCTGTGGCCACCTGCAGCGCAGACGGCCCCCTACCCCCCGGCAACGCCTGGTGGGGGTCTGTGAAAAGCTTGAGGGTGTCGGGGCTCAGCCGTGACGGCGCGGTTCGGCGACCCAGTCGGCTGTTTCAGCGACGGGGCTGACCACCGGCTCGCCGTTCAGGCGGCTGTGCAGCGTCTGGCGGTTACAGGCGTTTTCCGACAGCGAAACCACCACCGTAGCCACTGCGTTGCTGGCAAGACTCGTCAGCGCACGGGCTTCCGACATGAAGCGGTCGACCCCGATCAACAGGGCAAGGCCGGCCAGGGGAATGTCGTGGATCACGGTGAGGGTCGAGGCCAAGGCCACGAAACCGCTGCCGGTGACACCTGCCGCGCCCTTGGAGGACAGCAACATGATCGCCAGCATGGTGACCACCTGGCCCAGGCTCAGGTCGATGTTGCAGGCCTGTGCGATGAACACGGCTGCCAACGACAGATAGATGGCAGTACCGTCCAGGTTGAACGAGTAGCCAGTGGGCAGCACCAGCCCAACCACGCCTTTCTTGCACCCAAGCTTCTCGAGTTTCTCGAGCATTCGCGGCAGTACCGGCTCGGTTGAAGAAGTCCCCAGCACCACAAGGAACTCTTCGCGGAAATAGCGCAGCAGCTTCCACAGGCTGAAGCCATGGGCCCGGCAGATGCCACCGAGCACCACCAGCACGAAGAACGCGCAGGCGATGTACAACGTCCCCACCAGCTTGGCCAGCGCGCCAAGGGATGTAATGCCGTACTGGCCCACGGTGAATGCCAGTGCGCCGAAAGCGCCGACCGGGGCAAAGCGCATCAGGTAGCCGAAGATGCGGAACACCATGGTCGAAGCCGACTCCAGCACGTCCAGGACCGGCTTGCCTTTCTCGCCCATCGACGAAAGGGCGAACCCGCTGAGTACGGCGATGAACAGTACAGGCAAGACCTCACCCTTGTTGAAGGCACCTACGAAGGTGTCCGGGATGATGTGCATGAAGAAGTCCACCACGCTCAGCTTGGCGGCCGAGGCGGTGTACTGGCTCAGGCCCGCCGTACTCAGGGTGGCGGGATCGATGTTCATGCCGGCACCTGGCTTGAACAGATAGACCGCCGCCAGTCCGATCACCAGGCTGACCACCGTCAGGCCCAGGAACAGCAGCAGGGTCTTGCTCATCAAGCGCCCCAGGGAACGTTTGTCGGTCATGCCGGCGATGCCGGTGACGATGGTGCAGAACACCACCGGCGCGATCATCATCTTGATCAGTTTGATGAACGCATCACCCAGCGGCTTGAGGGCCACGGCCTGTTGCGCCCAGAAGTGTCCGACCACCACGCCCAGCAGGACGGCGCAGAGAATCTGGAAATACAGCGATTTGGCGAGTCTCATGAGGCATCACCCATTGTTGAAATTGTGCGGATGCGCTTGTTACGAATGTGCAGGTCTGGATCAGCGCCTGGAGCTACCCGGCCAACCTGCGGAATGTAGGGGCGTAGACGAACCCTGAGAAGAGCCGCCGGGCGGTTCGCACCACCGAAGCCTGGATCGTCTGGCCATCGGCACCGCTGCGCGTCAGCGCAACATCGATGCCGCCACTTGGATGCTCCAGGCGGACCTCGGCCAGTTGCTGTGCACCTTCGCCCAACAGGTCGGCAATCACGGTATCAGGGCTGACGCAGGCAGTCGCCAGCCCCACGGCGCCAGTGATCGCCAAGGCACGATGGCAGTTGTGCGGCATGAAATAGCGAACCTGCAGCGTGCCATCATAGCGAGGCTTGGACACCAGCACTGGCTTGGGGATGACCATGCCACTGACATCACCCAGGCCCATGGCCTTTCCGGCCTTCAGCCGCAACGCTTCCAGGCGTTCGAGCAGCGCGCTGTCGGCGTCCAGCTGAGCAGGGGTTTCCGAGCCACTGATCCCCAGTTGGCTAGCCTCTACCACCATCATCGGCATGGCCATGTCGATGCAGGTCACCGGCACGCCATCAATCACGTCCTGGGCCTTGCCCGTGGGGAACAGCTTGCCGGTCTTGCTGCCGACCGCGTCGAGGAAAGTCAGGTGCACCGGGGCGGCGGTGCCCGGTACCCCATCGATCGCCGTGCGGCCTTCGTAGCGCACGATCCCGCCGGGCGTTTCGACCAGCGAATTGACGAAGGTGCCAGTGTTCAGGTTGCGAATGCGCACCAAGGTCTTGCCTTCCTGGCCTTTTACCAACCCCTGTTCGATGGCGAATGGCCCAACAGCACACAGCATGTTGCCGCAGTTGGGGGCGGTATCGACGCGGCGCTGTGCGACCATGACCTGCACGAACAGGTAGTCGACGTCAGCGTCGGCGTGCAGTGACGGGCTGATGATCGCCACCTTGCTGGTCTGCGGGCTGCCGCCACCGATGCCGTCGATTTCCAGCTCATGGCCAGAGCCCATGAGGTTGATCAGCAACTCGTCGCGCTCGACCACATTGGCAGGCAGGTCCCAGGCGTGGAAGAACGGCCCTTTGGAGGTACCGCCGCGCATGAGTACGCAAGGAATTCGTTGCATGATTTCGCACTCTTGTTGATCAATGGACATCATTGATGCTGTGGGCAAAAGAGTGACAGGGATGGATAAATCATTCCAATGCAAATATCGTAGCTATTATTGCGATTTAAACATCAATAAAGCACCAGGCCAGTCGAAGGTTTTTTATGGAATATGAGCTGCAAGACATCAGATCTTTCGTGAAAATCGCCGAACTTGGCAGCTTTCATGAAGCCGCCGAAGCGCTTCACCTGTCCCAGCCGGCCCTGAGCCGGCGGATCAAGAAACTGGAGGAAGGCCTGGGCACCTCGCTACTGGAACGCACCACTCGCCGGGTCAGCCTGACCAGCGTGGGCCGCGACTTTCTGCCCAAGGCCAGGCGCCTGCTGGATGACTTTGAAGACTCGATCCTCAGCATCCGCGAACTGGCCGAGCGCCAGACCGGTCAGGTTACCCTCGCCTGCATTCCTACCGCGGCGTTCTACTTCCTGCCGTCGGTGATCCGCGATTACAACGAGCAATACCCGAAAATCCGCATTCGCCTGCTGGACCTTAGCGCCAACGACGGGCTCGAAGCCGTACTGCGCGGCGAGGCCGACTTCGGCATCAACATGATGAGTGGCCAGCACCCGGACATCGAGTTTGTCTCGCTGGTGCAGGAGCACTTTGTACTGGCCTGCCGGCGTGACCACCCACTGGCGAATCGTGCCTCCGTTACCTGGACAGAGCTGGCTGATTACCGCCTGATCGGCGTCGGCCGCCTGAGTGGCAACCGCATGCTGCTGGACCATGCGTTGTCCGGGCTCAACCTGCGGCCCAAGTGGTTCTACGAAGTGCAACACCTGTCCACGTCGCTGGGCATGGTCGAGGCCGGGCTGGGCGTGTCCGCCATGCCCAGCCTGGCCATGCCCAATGCCGACCACCCCACGCTGGTGAGCGTGCCGTTGATCGAGCCGCAAGTCACCCGCACGCTAGGGCTGGTGTACCGGCGCGGCGCATCGTTGTCGCCGGCTGCGGAAAAATTCGTTTCGATCCTGCTGCAGAAATGGCCAAATCGCTGAGGGAGCGGCGCGCCTGGCTTAGTCGTTCTTGCCCAGCATGTACCGGTCAAAATGCTCGATATGCTCATCGAGGTTGTCCTCGAGCATCATCCGGTACTGGTCGCAGAAGTACTTCAGAATCTCTTCCCGTGCCGCACCCAGTTCCGCGCCGCTCTTGAAGCTGCGGGCGCTCATCCAGGCGCTGAAGCGCGCTGCACCGAAGGTCAGCGAGGCGCTTACCTTGCCCAGGTCTTCGAACTTTTCGATCTGCTGGTTCGCCAGTTCGATGTGCGCATCGGCACGATCGTAAAAGGCCTGGTCGGTAGCTTGGGTCATTGGGGTTCACCTTGTTGCGCAATTCGCGCGGGAGGCCAAGCCTTGCATGTCACGGCGCATACGTGCAAGGCTGAAAAAGGGATCACCCATGACGAAAAGGAAGCAAAGCACCTCATGCTTGGAATCACACGTATCCATCGCTATTTGCGCCCACTGCCTGCGAAACCGACCGCAGCCAGTGGGCGTGAACTCAAGGCCAAACGCGCCACCCGCCTCGCCTCGAAGGTTGCCAACCTTCTCTGCACCCCCCGCTCCGCCCCGCCTTACCTCTGTGTCACCCCTGAGCGTCCCGCTGTCGAACGTGTGCCTCCGACCTGACTGCCTCCTCGGCAGCTCACACACCGTACTCGCCTGTTGCAGGCGGAGTGCCTGACGCAACGACAAGGGGCAACAGCCAATGCTTTTCTTTCACGGTAAACACATTTTCAGCGCCATCTTCGATATGGATGGCACCCTCTTCGACACCGAGCGCCTGCGCTTCAAGACACTCAAGCAAGCTTCTCTGGAAATCTTCGGCAAAGCGCTGAGCGAGCAGACCCTGATTGGCTCGCTGGGCCTGAGCGCAAAGAAGGCCGAGGCCCTTGCCAAGGCGCATAACGGCGACGACTTCCCGTACGCCGAAATCCGCCAACGCGCGGATGAACTTGAACTGGAGTACGTGCGCAATCACGGCGTACCAATCAAGGCCGGCCTGCTGGAGGTGCTGGAGCGCTTGCGCAAATCAGGCCTGACCATGGCGGTGGCCACTTCCAGCCGCCGTGCCATTGCCGAGGAATACCTGATCAACGCCAACGTGCTGAAGTACTTCGACATCACCGTTTGTGGCGATGAAGTCAGCCAAGGCAAACCCCACCCCGAGATTTTCCTGAAAGCCGCCCGCGCGCTCAATTGCGAGCCAGGCCAGTGCTTCATGGTCGAGGACTCGGAAAACGGCATGCTGTCGGCGATGCGTGCTGAAGGGCAGGCGATCCTGATCGAGGACATCAAGCCGCCTGCGCCGGAAATCAAGGCGGGCGCGCTAAAAGCCTACCGCAGCATGCATGAATTTCTCGCCGACCTGAGCGAGTGCGTACCCGACCTGGGCATGCCTGCATTGAGCGAGCCGTTTCCGGCCTCGATGAACCAGTTCAGCGTGGGCATTCATGGTTTCGGCGCCATCGGCGGCGGTTACCTGACACAGGTATTTTCCCATTGGGACGGCTACACCCGACCGCGTGAAATCATTGCCGCAACCCGCTCACGCATGCTGCGCGAAAGCGTCAGCGCCTTCGGCCGCTACAGCGTGCGCTACGGTGCCACGTCATTCGACCAGACCATCGACAACGTGCGCATGATCGACATGGACGATGACGACGCCGTCATCGGCATGTACACCACTGCCGAAATCATTGGCCTGAGCCTGCCCGAGCAGGCCATCAGAAGCCAGGCCAGGGTGATCGCCCAAGGCCTGCTGCAACGCTTCGAGCGCCGAGGCCGCGAGCTGACCCTGTTGATCGTGCTGAACAAGGTTGGCGGTGCGGCGTTCGTGCGGCGTCATGTGCAAGCCGAGTTGGCATTACTGTGCCCGCCTGCGATCAGCGAGCAGGTTTTGCAGAAGACCCATTTCGCCGAAACGGTGGTCAGCCGTATCGTGTCCAAACTGGGCAACGACGCGCTGGTAAGGCAACTGCGCATCAAGTCGCAGATGTTCCAGAACAGCCTGGAAGACGAGCCTGCAAGCACCCGCAAGCCCTCGGCGCCGCTACCAGAGTACGAACGGCTGATCGGCCACTTCAGGCCCTTTGCACAGCCCAGCAGCGCCATGAGCCAGCTGCATCTGGTGCTGTTCAACAGCGAAGCCGACATGCCGCTTTACGCCGAGCGCGGCAGCGATCTGCTCGAACGCCTGCGCCAGGTGAAGACAGTCCCAGACATTGCCCAGATCCAGATCATCAAGAACCGCCTGTGGAACGGCCCGCACGCCATCGTGGCCTGGTACGCCAGCCTGCTGGGCCATGCCTGGGTCGGCCAGGGCATGGGCGATACGCGAGTGAGTGAACTGGCCGAGCGCCTGATTCGCCAGGAGGTCGCGCCTGCACTGGTGGCCGAATACCCACAGATGGCCGAGGTGGTCAGCCGCTTTGCCGAGGCATTCCTCGAGCGCTGCAAAACCTCGTTCAAAGACCCGTGCGCCCGGGTAGGCCGCGACCCCTTGCGCAAGCTGCAACGCAACGAACGCATCCTCAGCAGCATCGACCTTGCCCGCAAGCACGGTATTGCAACCCCGGCCCTGGCGTTTGGCGCAGCCCTGGCCATTCACCATGCCCTGCGATGCGAAGACGACAAGGATCAGGAAGCTCAGGCGATCAGGCAGGTTTATCTAGACCACGATGCCAGTGTCGAGGCCGTGCTTACCCATGACGGCAACTGCAATGGTAAAGGCTTTCCAGGGTTGCACCCGATACGTGACGCACAACTGATCACTGCAATTTCAGATGCCTTCCGGCAGTACCCGCGAAGAGATCCGGCAACCAATCTGGACGGCCTTTGTATAGGCGCATGAGCCATCGATGGAGCAGAACGGCCTTGCGCAAAACCCGCACGCCTGCCTAAACCCCTTCAGGAGCGGCTTTAGCAGCGAACACCGGCGTAGCCGGTGCCATCCACCGAGTTGGATGCTTCGCGGCTAAAGCCGCTTCCACTTGTTCAACGCTGCCCCCTGCACACGAGAGATGAATACCCGGCGAGCGAGATGCTGCAAAGGCGTCGCGCTTTTGTGTCACGCCACGCTTGAACATGACACAAAGTGTCATTATGATCGCCAAGTGTCCTGACGACATCCCGATGTCACTTCATCTTTTCCTCAAGCAGGTACCGCCCATGACGACCACCATGCACACCCCCAAGGACCAGCTTGTCAAACTCGCCCAGCAACAGATGCTGACGGCGCTGGCCGACAACACCTACACCGCGCGACAAAAGCTCGCCCTCACCTGCCGTATCCTGTTCGACGGCGGCCACGACTCTGGCCTGGCCGGGCAGATCACTGCGCGCGCGCAGGAACCTGGCACCTACTACACCCAACAACTGGGGCTTGGCTTCGACGAAATTGCCGCCTCCAACCTGCTGGTAGTGGACGAAGACCTGACGGTGCTGCAAGGCCGTGGCATGGCCAACCCGGCCAACCGCTTCCACAGCTGGCTGTACCGCGCCCGCCCCGACGTCAACTGCATCATCCACACCCACCCGCTGCACAGCGCCGCCTTGTCGATGCTGGAAGTTCCGCTGGCCATCTCGCACATGGACCTGTGCCCACTGTTCGACGACTGTGCATTCCTCAAGGAATGGCCCGGTGTGCCGGTGGGCAACGAAGAAGGCGAAATCATCGCGAAGGCGATTGGCGACAAGCGCGCAATCCTGCTTTCCCATCATGGCCTGCTGATCGCTGGCCGTTCGATCGAGGAAGCCTGCGTGCTCGCCCTGTTGTTCGAGCGCGCAGCAAAGATGCAACTGCTGGCCATGGGCGCCGGTGACATCCGCCCCATCCCCGAAGCACTGGGCAAAGAAGCCCACGACTGGATTTCCACCCCCAAACGTCACGGCGCCGCCTTCAGCTACTACGCGCGCCGTGCCTTGCGTGCCCATGGCGACTGCCTGGGCTGATCGAAGCTGTACTCTTTCCTCAACAACGGCAAAGGTGCCTGGTCATGTCTACACCTGTAATTCGCGGCGTTATCGGCTACACCATCACCCCCTTCACGGCAGACGGCACACTCGACCTGGATGCCCTGGGCACGTCCATCGATAGCCTGATCGCAGACGGCGTGCACGCCATCGCGCCGCTGGGCAGCACCGGCGAAGGGGCTTACCTGTCCGACAGCGAATGGGAAACCGTGGTGCGCTTCAGCCAGGCACGCATTGCCGGGCGCGTACCCAGCGTGGTCAGCGTCTCCGACCTGACCACCGCCCGCACCGTGCAGCGTGCCCGCCTGGCACAGGCCTGCGGCGCTACGGCGGTGATGGTGCTACCCATCTCTTACTGGAAACTCACCGAAGCCGAAGTGGTCGCCCACTACAAGGCGGTCGGCGCCGCCATCGACATTCCGATCATGCTCTACAACAACCCGGGCACCAGCGGCACCGACCTGTCGGTCGAGCTGATCCTGCGTATCCTCGGCGAGGTGCCCAATGTGACCATGGTCAAGGAAAGCACCGGTGACATCCAGCGCATGCACCGCCTGTTCAAGGCTACGGATGGGCAGGTGGCGTTCTACAACGGTTGCAACCCGCTGACCCTGGAAGCCTTGGTGGCCGGTGCCACGGGCTGGTGTACCGCCGCGCCCAACCTGATCCCGGCACTCAACCTGGCGCTGTGGGACGCCGTACAACAAGGCGATCTGGCCGAAGCCCGTGCGTTGTTCTATCGCCAGTACGAACTGCTGGAATACATCACCCGCCGTGGCCTGCCGACCACCATCAAGGCCGGCCTGAAAATGCTCGGCCAGGATGTCGGCGCCCCACGCCTGCCCCTGCGGCCACTGGATGCGCAAGGCAGCAACCACCTGAAAAGCCTGCTGGTGGCGCTGACCAACTGACGCACAAAACTGCCCGGCAGCCTGTCGCTGTCGGGCAGCCTTTTTCTTCAGAAACAGCCTTTTACAGCGAAGGGGCCAATGACGCTGCAGTCGCATTACCCCTTCGCCACACAAAACTGCTCCTCATCTGACCATTCCCAGAGGCAACCATGGACGCGCCTGCACAAAGCTCTGCTATCCCACTGAGGCTGACAGACATCCTTCACCCGGTGATTGCCGGACTCGTTTCGGTGATCGTCAACTACGGCGGCACGTTCATCCTGGTGTTCCAGGCAGCCAAAGTGGCCGGGCTGAGCCCGGAACTGACGTCATCGTGGGTCTGGGCGGTGTCGATCGGCGTCGGCCTCAGCGGCCTGGCACTGTCCTGGTACACCCGCGAGCCGGTCATCACAGCCTGGTCCACGCCAGCCGCCGCGTTCCTGGTCACCGCGCTTGCCAGCGTGCCCTACAGCGAGGCCATAGGTGCCTACCTGCTGTCGGCCGCCGGCTTCGTGGTGCTGGGGCTTAGCGGGTGCTTCGAGCGCCTGGTGCGCGTCGTGCCCGGCGGCATTGCCGCCGGCCTGCTGGCCGGCATCCTGCTGCAGTTCGGCATCGGTGCCTTTGCCAGCCTGTCGGTCGACCCCGTCCTCGCCGGGCTGCTGATTGCAGCCTATGTGGCCTTCAAACGCTTCACCGCCCGTTACGCCGTGGTCGCCATACTGCTGCTGGGCCTGGGCTACCTGTTGCTGCAGGGGCAAGTGGGCCTGACGACGTTGCGGCTGGAATTCGCCTCACCGGTTTTCACTGCGCCCACCTTCTCCCTCAACGCGGCCCTCAGCGTGGCCCTACCCTTGTTCCTGATCACCCTCACCGGCCAGTACATGCCCGGCATGCTGGTGCTGCGCAACGATGGTTTCAAGACCAGCGCCAACCCGATTGTCGCCGTCACCGGCATCGGCTCGTTGCTGATGGCGCCCTTCGGTTCACACGCGTTCAACATCGCCGCCATCACCGCGGCCATCTGCACCGGCAAGGAAGCCCATGAAGACCCGGACAAGCGCTGGGTAGCGGGCATCGCTGCCGGTGTCTGCTACATCCTGGTCGGGGTGTTCGGCGTCACGCTCGCGAGTGTCTTCATGGCCCTGCCGGGCACCTTTATCACCACCCTGGCGGGCCTTGCCCTGCTGGGTACCATCGGCGCCAGCCTGGCCAGCGCCATGGCCGATGCCCGCTCACGCGAGTCAGCACTGATCACCTTCCTGGCAGCGGCGGCCAACATCAGCCTGTTGGGCATTGGCGGGGCTTTCTGGGGCCTGGTCATTGGTCTGCTGGCCCATGTTGTACTCAACGGCCGCCTCCCCGGTTTGAGGGGCGCCTCCCGCTAAGCGGGCTTTCCACCATCCTGCCGTGCGCCAGGGGCGCACGCTGTTCAACAGGTATCGACATGCCCCACCCTGGCCCCAAGCTGCTGACCCAAATTGCTGCCGTGCATTTCGTCAGCCATGTGCACATCATGCTGATCCCGGCGCTACTGCCGGTGCTGCCCGGCCTGCTGGGCGTGGGCTTCGTAGAGCTCGGCGTAGCCCTGGCAGTGTTCAACATCGTCTCCGCGCTGGTGCAGGCCCCGCTGGGTTACGCCGTCGACCACTACGGTGCACGTAAAATGCTCAAGGCCGGGCTGCTGTTGGGCAGCCTCAGCTTTGTGCTGCTGGCGGCCAGCCCCGGTTACGCGGTATTGCTGGTGGCGATGGCCATGGCTGGCCTGGCCAATGGTGTGTATCACCCGGCCGACTATGCGCTGCTGGCCAACGGCATCGAGCCCGCACGCCTGGGGCGGTCGTTCTCTATTCATACCTTTGCCGGCTTCCTCGGTTCGGCCGTTACACCTGCAGTATTCCTCGGCATCGCCGCAGCGTTCGGCACGCGGGCAGCCCTGGCGGCGGGCGCAGTATTCGGGGTAGCCGCGCTGCTGCTGATATCGATACCAGGCAGTGGCGTTTACCGGGTCGCCAGGCCTGCCAACCAACAAGGCGCAGGCCCGGCCGCAGCTACAGGCCGCGTACGCTTGTTCACCCCCATGATCGGCGTGCTGACGGTGCTGTTCATCCTGCTCAACCTGAGCACCAGTGCCATCGAGAAGTTCTCCGTAGCGGCCCTGGTCCAGGGCCAAGGCCTGACACTGGCCTGGGCCAACGCCGCGCTCACCGCTTTCCTGCTGAGCAGCGCAGCCGGCGTGCTGTGCGGGGGCGCTTTGGCCGACCGTACCCGGCGCCATGGACTGGTGGCGGCACTGGCCTTCGCACTGGCGGCTGCACTCACCGCACTGGTGGCGCTGGGGCTGCTGCAGGGCTGGGCGTTGGTGGCCGTACTGGGTGCCATCGGCTTGCTCACCGGGGTCATCGCCCCATCACGGGACATGATGGTCAAGGCGGCGGCGCCACCCGGGGCCGAGGGCAAAACCTTCGGCCTGGTGTCGACCGGGTTCAACGTTGGCGGTGCCATCGGGCCTGTGGCGTTCGGCTGGATGCTCGATCAGCGCCTGCCCAACGGGATTTTCATCGCATCGGTGGTGTTCATGCTGTTGACGGTGCTGTTGACCCTGGCACAGGAGACGTATTCAGCCAGGAGACGCGCGACAGAACAGTTGGCGCGCGCCCAGTAGGACCCGGTGCAACATTGCCAGGCCACGAACAATCATTCATTGCGCCGGGTTGGCATGCGTCACTCGCCCGCCTGCCCCCGGCCGATTGACAAACAGCACATCCAGCACACTGTTGCGCAAGCCCTTCAGTGCATTCCAGTTCGCTGACGCATGCACGTATCTGTCGCGCAACAGCCGCTGTTCTTCCTCGCTCAACCCCACCTGGCCAGTTTCCCCCAAGGCGAAGGCATGCAGTTTTCGGCTGATGCCCGACAACTCTTCCGGCAGCCGATGCTCAGCCTGCGCCCCCAACGGCGCAAACGGCACGCCAGCGCGCACCGCCAACGCCCGCATCACGCTCAAGTACACCCGGGACAGGTGCCCCGCCACTTGCCGCTCCCGGTACACCGCCGCATAGACCTGCTTTTGCGCCTCGTCCCGCCGCCCACCGGCAATCGGCTCCTCCCAGGTCATCACGCGCGGCCTGGGTTCGCCCATGTCGGCAAACGCCGAAGCCAGCAAGGCACTCACCTTGGCATGTACGCGGCACTGCTCGACGCACATGCCTGCGGGCACCCGCTGGGACTGCGGCTTGCACAGCAGCACCTGCTCCAGGAGGGTCTCCGGGTAACCACCACCAATGTTCGAGTGCACGCCCGGCAGCACGATGTCGTGGCCACTGCGCACCAGCGGGAAGTTATGCCGCCGCTCGTCCTCGGCCACCAACTGCACCATGTGCCGGGCAATATCCGCACCCAGGCCCAGGCGCAGGCCGCCGTGGCGGTCGTCTGCAGGGTCGAAGTCACCCTGTAGGGGCGCGACGATTGCCGCCACGGTGTCGAACAGGCCAATAAAGTTGATCGAGGTTTCGCACGCCACCGACAACAGCCCGCCCGCGCCATCGTGCAGCAGGTTGGCCAGATGCCGCACCGCTGCCGCGCCGCGGCTGAAACCGAAAAGGTCGAACTCGACCCCTTCCAGCGTTGCCTGCGGATGCGCCCGGCGCCACGCCTGCAGTTGCTCGGCCATCCCCTGCAACGCCTCGGCCACCCGCGCCTCGGCACCCGTGCGCCCATGCCCGGTGGCCGAGGCGTAGACATGGTCGGCTTCACCCGCCAACGTGCCCACGCCTTCCACATAGCGCTTCAAGAACGCCTGGGCCCCGTCGGCACTGACCGCATCAGCCGGATACAGCGCATGCAACAGGGCCACATTGCTCAAGGCGTTGCCATAGCTGCCGCCTTTGTCCTCCTGCTCACCCACCGTCGTGGCATTGTGCAGGTTGTTACCGGTGCCATCGAAGAACACGCCAAAACGCAGGGTGACCGGCGTAAGGTTTGGCGTGCTGCCGCTGCTCATTTTCATCATCGTGCCTTCTGCTTGCCCAAAAAGCACAAGCAGGCGCCAGCACGCCGTCACGGAACATCAGGCAATGGCCAGCCATACGTGGGACATTTCTTTACCCGCATGCCCGACTGCAACGATAAATTTACCCGCCGCCATTGGTCGCCGCCCCCCCGGATAGATTAAAGTATCACCCCTTGCCAAGGCTGCTGCCTCACGCCGCCTCAGGCCCCCTACCAGGAACCGTCGCCGATGGAACACCGTGAAGCGCTGATCGCGCTGCGCACTTTTCTTTCTACCCAGATCCTAGGCCAGGAAAAACTGGTCGAACGGCTGTTGATCGTGCTGCTGGCCGACGGCCACATGCTGGTCGAAGGGGCACCTGGCCTGGCCAAGACCAAAGCCATCAAAGAACTCGCAGAAGGCATCGAAGCGCAGTTCCATCGCATCCAGTTCACCCCCGACCTGCTCCCGGCCGACATCACCGGCACGGAGATTTACCGCCCGGAAACCGGCAGCTTCGTGTTCCAGCAGGGGCCTATCTTCCATAACCTGGTGCTGGCCGACGAAATCAACCGCGCGCCGGCCAAGGTGCAGTCGGCGCTGCTCGAAGCCATGGCCGAGCGCCAGGTCAGCGTGGGCCGCAGCACCTACGACCTGTCGCCGCTGTTTCTGGTCATGGCCACGCAGAACCCGATCGAGCAGGAAGGCACCTACCCGCTGCCCGAAGCCCAGCTCGACCGCTTCCTGATGCATGTAAAAATCGGTTTCCCCGATGCCGCCGTAGAGCGGCGTATCCTGGCGCAGGCCCGGGGTGAAGCTCTGGGCGGCGAGACCAAGCCTGAGCGCCGGGTCAGCCAGCAGGCCATCTTCGCCGCGCGCAAGGAAATCCTTGGCCTGTACATGGCCGACGCAGTGGAGGAATACCTGGTGCAACTGGTCATGGCCACCCGCACTCCGGCCAAGTTCGACACCGAGCTGGCCGACTGGATCGCCTACGGCGCCAGCCCGCGCGGCTCCATCTCGCTGGACCGCTGCGCGCGCGCCCACGCCTGGCTGGCCGGGCGCGACTTCGTCAGCCCCGAAGACATCCAGGCCGTGCTGTTCGACGTACTGCGCCACCGTATCATCCTCTCGTTCGAGGCCGAGGCGGCAGGGATCGACCAGGACCGCGTGATCCAGCGCATCCTTGACGTCGTCGCCGTTGCCTGAGCCCATGCCCACTGCGCAGCTGGCCGAACATGGCATCCGCATTGGCCTTGCCGATCTGATCGACATGCGCCACCGCGTGCGCGAAATCCAGCTGTTTTCCAAGCCCGGCCAACGCAGCCCGCTGGTTGGCCTGCACCATTCGAGGCTGCGCGGGCGCGGCGTCGACTTCGACCAGGTGCGCGTTTACCAGGCCGGCGATGATGTGCGCAACATCGACTGGCGTGTCACTGCGCGGACCCAGGAGCCGCACACCAAGCTGTTCCACGAAGAACGCGAGCGGCCGATCTTCATCCTCGTCGAACAAAGCCAAAGGCTTTTCTTCGGCTCGGGGCTGATGTTCAAGTCCGTTTTGGCGGCCCAGGCGGCGGCGCTGTTCGGCTGGGCAGCGCTGGGCCACAACGACCGCATCGGTGGCCTGGTGTTCGGCGACAACGAACACCACGAAGTCAAACCCCGGCGCAGCAAACAGAGCCTGCTGCAACTGCTCAACCGCTTGGCAAAGGTCAACCAGTCACTGCACACCGAAGCCGTACCGGGGGCCGATAGCCTCGGCCTGGCCCTGCGCCGCGCCCGCGAAGTGCTGCGCCCCGGCAGCCTGGCGATCGTGATCTGCGATGAACGCTCGCTCAGCGCCCAAGTGGAACAGCACCTGGCCATGCTCTCACGGCATTGCGACCTGCTATTGCTGCCGGTATCCGACCCGCTCGACCACGCATTGCCCGCCGCCGGCCTGCTGCGCTTCGCTCAGCGCAGCGCCCAGCTGGAGCTCGATACCCTCGACGCCAACCTGCGCCAGGCCTACCGACAGCAGGCTGAAGCCCGAATCGAGCGCTGGGAGCTGATGGCGCAAAAGCTGAGGGTGGTACTGATGCCACTGAGCACGCAAAGCGAAATGGTCGAACAATTGCGCGAGTACCTGAGCGCCCAGCGGCCACGGAGCGCGTCATGAACCCGCTCGACCAGTTGCACCCACTGATCGCCCCGGCACCGGTCAGCCTGTGGCCTCCCGCACCGGGCTGGTGGCTGCTGCTGGCCGTCCTGCCGCTACTGGGCTGGGGCTTGTGGCGGCTGCGCCGCTGGCGCCCTGGCAAACGCCGCATCGTGCGCGCCGAACAACCCCTGGACCCGGTGCGCCTGGAGGCCTTGGCCGAGCTGGCACGCCTGCCACGTCCGTATGACGGCGCCCCGGCAGGCGCCTGGCTGCAACAGATCAACGCCCTGCTCAAGCGCCTGTGCCGCAACCACTACCCAGGCGCCAACAGCCACACCCTCAACGGCCGCCAGTGGCTGGCCTTTCTCGACAACCGCTGCCCGGCCGCCGGCCTGACCCGCTGGATGGTACTGGTCGAAGGCGCCTATAAACCCGAGTGCAAGCTCGACGACAAGGCCATCGCCGGGCTCAGCCAAGCCGTCGAAACCTGGATCCGCAAGCATGTTTGAACTGGCCTGGCCGTGGGTCTTCGCCCTGTTGCCGCTGCCATGGCTGGCGCGCCTGCTGCTGCCTGCAGCCGATAGCGGTGAACCGGTGCTCAGGGTGGGTTTCCTCAGCGAGCTGGAAGGCCTGGCCGGGCGCCGCGCGCGGCTCAATCTGCCCACCTGGCGCCAGCAGGCACCGTTCGTCGTCATCTGGCTGTTGCTGCTGTGCGCCGCCGCTCGCCCGCAATGGCTGGGCGAACCGGTGCCGATCGCCGCCAGCGGCCGCGACCTGCTGGTGGCGGTGGACGTGTCCGGGTCGATGGACTTCCCCGACATGCAGTGGAAGAACGAGGACATCAGCCGCCTCGATCTGGTCAAGGCGCTGATGGGCGACTTCCTGCAAGACCGTGAAGGCGACCGCGTGGGCCTGATCCTGTTCGGCAGCCAGGCCTACCTGCAGGCGCCGCTCACCTTTGACCGGCGCACCGTGCGCACCTTCCTCATCGAGGCGCAGATCGGCATCGCCGGCAAGAACACCGCCATCGGCGACGCCATTGGCCTGGCGGTCAAACGCCTGCGCGAGCGCCCGGCACAAAGCCGGGTGCTGGTGCTGATCACCGACGGCGCCAACAACGGCGGGCAGATTCACCCGCTGACAGCCGCCCGCCTGGCGGCCCAGGAAGGCGTACGCATCTACACCATCGGTATCGGCGCCAACCCCGAAGCCAGTGGCACCCCAGGCCTGCTCGGCCTCAACCCGAGCCTGGACCTGGACGAAGCCGCGCTCAAGGAAATTGCCGACATCACCCACGGCGCCTACTTCCGCGCCCATGACGGCGCCGAACTGGACGCTATCGGCGATACCCTCGACCAACTGGAGCCCGTGGCCCAGCAACCGACCCAGGCACGCACAGCCCAGGCTCTTTACGCCTGGCCCCTGGCGCTGGCGCTGCTGCTCAGCGTGCTGCTGGTGGTGGCCGTGCAGTGGCCCGACAACCTGTTGCAACGCGTGCTGCGCAAGCCGCGCTTCCTGCAGCCGCACCCGGAATGGCGCCAACGCTTGAAGCGTTTGCGTTTAAGGAGGCGGCGATGATCGACTTGTGGCCCCAATGGCTGCGCCCACTCTGGCTGCTGGCAGTTCCCGTGCTCGGCTGGCTGCTGTACAAGCTGTGGCACCGGCGCAAACGTGCCGGGCGCTGGCAGATGATTCTGCCGCCAGCCTTCCATGGCGTACTGCTGGGTGGCGGCAGCGGCAGCACCAGCAAACTGCCGTGGGTGGCATTGGGCCTTGCCTGGTTGCTGGTGGTCCTGGCGCTGCTCGGGCCCAGCTGGCAGCGCCTGGAAGAAAGCCGTCAGCGCCCGGCCGACCCCCTGGTGATCCTGCTCGAACTGACCCCGCAAATGCTCGCCGAGGACAGCCCGCCCAACCGCCTGGAACAGGCGCGGCGCAAGATCCTCGACCTGCTTGAACACCGCCGCGACAGCCAGACGGCGCTGGTGGTGTATGCCGGCTCCGCGCACACCCTGGTGCCGCTGTCTGACGACCTGGCCACCACCCGCAATTTGCTCGAGGCCATCGACCCGTCGATCATGCCAAAACCCGGCCAGCGTGCCGACCTGGCTGTGCAAAAAGGCCTGGCGCTGCTGGCCCAGAGCGGCCTCGGCCAAGGCCGCCTGCTGCTGGTAGGCTCGGCGCTCAGCGACGCCGAGCGCCAGGGCATCACCCAGGCCCTCGGCCGCCAGGGCCCCAGCCTGCTGATGCTGGGCATCGGCAGCCGCGAAGGCGTCCCTGTGCGCCAGGCCAATGGCGAATACCTTAAAGACGACCAGGGCGGCATCCTCTTGCCTCGCCTGGACAGTGCCAGCCTGAAAGGTTTTATCAGCGGCACGGGTGGTCGCTACCGGCACGCCCGCATCGACGACCTCGACCTGCGTGGCCTGGGCCTGTTCGACAACCCGCGGAGCGGGCGCAATGACGGCCAGACCCTGCAACTGGACAGCTGGGCCGACCAAGGTTACTGGCTGCTGATTCCGTTGTTGCTGCTGGCCGCCTGCGCAGGCCGGCGCGGCTGGCTGTTCTGCCTGCCACTGCTGCTGGCATTGCCGCAGCCCGGCCACGCTTTCGAGTTCAACGACCTGTGGCTGCGCCCCGACCAGCAAGGCCAGAAGCTGCTGGAGCAAAACCGCCCGGCCAGCGCTGCGCGTCACTTCCAGAACCCGCAATGGCGCGGCATGGCCCTGTACCAGGCCGGCGACTACGCCGGTGCTGCCGAGGCATTTTCCCAAGGCGACACAGCAGCAGCCCACTACAATCGGGGCAATGCCCTGGCCCATGGTGGCGAGCTGGAAGCCGCCCTGGATGCGTACGAACAAGCCCTGGAGCGCCAGCCCGACCTGCAAGCCGCGCTGGACAACCAGGCGCTGGTGCAGCAACTGCTGCAGCAACGTGAAGCCAAGGCCGAGGAACAGCCGCCCGGCAACGATGCCCAAGACACGCCCGGCAGCGAAACCGAAGGCAACAGCAGCTCGGCCAGCAGCCCGGCCCAAGGCACACCCGGCAACGACCAACAGGCCAGCCCCGAACAACCCGGCGAAAGCAGCAGCAACAGCCAGGCCGCCCCCGGCAACCAGGCCGGGGGCGACGACAGCGTCATCCAGCCGCCCCAGCGCCCGGTATCGACCAGCCTCGACGGCGAACAGCGCCAAGCCCTGGAACAATGGCTACGGGAGATCCCGGACAACCCGGCAGAGCTGCTGCGACGCAAATTCTGGTATGAACAGCAATTGCATCAGGAAAAATCACGATGAGTCGCTTCGGCGTCTTGCTCCTCACCCTGCTGTGGGCCGTGCTGGCCCACGCCGAACCGCTGCTGCAGGCCAGCGTCGACCGCACCCGCCTGGAAGCGGGCGAAAGCCTGGAACTGACCCTGGAAAGCCAGGACGTCACCCAGTTCGGCAAGCCCGACCTGCGCGCTCTGGAAGGTGACTTCGAAGTGCGCGGCACGCGCCAGCTGAACAGCCTGCACACCCTCGACGGCGAAACTCGCGCCAGCACCCGCTGGATCATTACCCTGCTGCCACGGCGCAGCGGTAGCCTGCGCATCCCCGAGCTGCAACTGGGCCAGTCGCACAGCCAGGCCATCGAACTGCAAGTGCTGCAGGCCGATGCCAGCCGCCAGGAAAACGCTCAGGTATTCATCGAAGCGACCCTCGACAACCACGACGTCTATGTCCAGGCCCAAGCCATGCTGACCGTCCGCATCTACCACTCGGTCGCGCTGTACGACGACAGCAGCCTCAGCCCCCTACAACTGGAGAACGCCAAGGTCGAGCCGCTGGGCGAGTCGCGCACGTATGAAAAGGAAATCAACGGCGTGCGTCATGGCGTGATCGAAACCCGCTATGCGGTGTATGCCCAGCAAAGCGGTACCCTCGACATCCCGCCGCTGACATTCACCGCCACGGCAGCCGCCAGCAACGACGAAGCAGCGCAGGCCAATGGCACGGCCCGCGCCGGCCACCAGGTCCAGGTCAGCTCGCTGCCCTTGCGCCTTGACGTACGGCCGATTCCGGCAGCCTGGCCGGCTGGCTTGCCGTGGTTGCCAGCCAGCAGCCTGACCCTGGAAGAGCACTGGAGCCCCGACCCCGGCAGCCAACAGGTACAGATTGGCGACTCGCTGACGCGCAACATCACCTTGCGTGCCGAAGGCTTGTCCAGCACCCAACTGCCGCCGCTACCGGCCACAGAGATCATCGGCCTGCGCCGCTACCCTGACCAACCGCTGTTGCGCAACGAAATCAGCGAACGGGGCATGACCGCCAACCGCGAAGAGCGCGAGGCCCT
Source organism: Pseudomonas sp. BP6 (assembly GCF_017875935.1). Lineage (NCBI taxonomy): Bacteria > Pseudomonadati > Pseudomonadota > Gammaproteobacteria > Pseudomonadales > Pseudomonadaceae > Pseudomonas > Pseudomonas sp. BP6. The sequence goes on along the minus strand of NZ_JAGINI010000001.1, from coordinate 1,158,408 downwards.
GGTGCCGACCCACAGCGGCACGCTGGCCTTGCCGGCGCTGGAAGTGGCCTGGTGGAACACCCGCGAAGACCACCTGGAGCACAGCAGCCTGCCGGCGCGCACGCTGAACGTGCAGGACAACCCGGCACTGAGCGCCGACACCCCGGTGGGCGACAGCAGCAGCGCCAGCACCCTGCTGTGGCCGTGGCAGTTGTCCACACTGGTGTTCGCCCTGACCACTGTGCTGGGCTTTGCCCTGTGGTGGCGCGCCCGCTCACGACCAGCGGTACTGCGCACCGCGCAGAACGGGCCAAGCCCACGCACCTTGCTGGACGACCTCAAGCGCGCGTGCCAGGCCAACGACCCCCAGGCTACGCGCCAGGCGCTGGATGCCTGGGCCCGGCAACAACCGGAAACCCTGGCCGAGATGGCAGCGCGCTTCGTACCGTTGTCGGATGCGCTGGATGGTTTGAACGGGGCGTTGTACAGCGAGAGCGGGCAGTATTGGCAGGGGGAGGATTTGTGGCGGGCGATTGGTACCATTCCGCCGGCGGAGCAGGTATTGCTGCCGGCGGGTGAGAACGGCAGTTTGCCGCCGCTCTACCCCAAGTGATGCGCAGTGGCTGGTTGCGAATTTTCAGCTCATGGCCGCCCCTGACAACACTTGCCGAATGTACCAGCCGAGTCAGATGAACCGCTGCCCCTCGAACGGGTTCCAGCTCTGCTGCCCTTTGGCCTGCTTCAGGTAATAGGCCCGGTTGGTCAGGAAGCTGTACAAAAACGCAAACCCCATGCTGATACCGTTATCCAGAGGACGCGGGATTTCGCTGCCCGTCGCGACCTCATAGACGCTCAGCAGCAGCCCGATGCCGATGATGATGGCCAGCATGACCAGGTTCTTCTTCCACAGCCCCAGCACGAACCAATAGATCGGGCCGAAGAAAAAGGCTATGAAATTGTTGTTGATCAGCAACTTCTTCCCGAATGGCAAGGCGCGGAATGCGGCTTTGTATGACTCGGAGGTGGGGGCACCGTACTGATCGAAGAAGGCGAAACGCTCCCGCCATTTTGGCTTGAGGTTATCCGGGGAAGATTGGGTCTGAGGGATGCCTTCCATTGGTGACTCCTGTGATTGTCGTCCGTGGGTTTCGAATAGCCGTGATCATGGCCGTTTCGGAGGGTAAATCAGCATACTTTTGAGGGCAAGCTTGACCCCTGGTGCAAAGCGAGAGCCAGCTCACAGAACGTTCAAGGCGGAAGTCGCCGAGCGTGTGCTCGATGCTTTGCCGCGACACGTCCGTGGGGCAAACCGAGATGCGCGACACCCTGCTATCAATGTCAGCTTTTCATGGAACCAACGTGGCAACCCGCGTCAACGCCTGGAGTCGCAGGACGCTACTGCGATAAGCCAATGCCATCCATGAACAAGGGGTTCAATGCGCGGGCTTGCCTGCAGGACAACCAGCACCGTGCGCCCATGAGATCAAGCGCTGAACTTTCGGGCCGCACAGCGGCCCCGTGCATGGGTTACCATACCGCCCTTGCGCAACACCCATCACCCAAGCCAAGCCCTCGCTTGCTCGACTCGACACCAACAGGTCATCCATGCGTCTGTTTCATACCTCCGACTGGCACCTGGGCCAAAGCCTGCACGGCCAGGAACGCGATTTCGAACACGCCTGCTTCCTCGACTGGCTGCTCGGCCAGCTACACCTGCGCCAGCCGGATGCGCTGCTGATTGCGGGCGACATCTTCGACACCGTCAACCCGCCCGTCAAAGCCCAGGAACGCCTCTACGACTTCATCGTCCAGGCCCACGAGCAGCAGCCCAAGCTGGACATCGTGATGATCGCCGGCAACCACGACTCCGGTTCGCGCATCGAGCTGCCCGCCGCGCTCATGCGCCGCCTGCGCACCCATGCCCTGGGCCGTGTGCACTGGCTGGACGAGGGCCAGCTGGATGCCGAGCGCCTGCTGATTCCGCTGACCAACGGCCGTGGCAAGGTGGCCGCCTGGTGCCTGGCCCTGCCGTTCCTGCGCCCGGCCGAAGTGACCGGCCCGCAGTTGGGTGACGACTACCTGCAAGGCATCACCCAGGTGCACCAGCAACTGATCGCCGCCGCGCAGAAGAAGCGCAAGAAAGACCAGGCGCTGATTGCCATCAGCCATGCTCACATGGCAGGTGGCGCGGTGTCGGAAGACTCCGAACGCAGCCTGATCATCGGCAACGCCGAGGCGCTGCCGGCCAAGCTGTTCGACAAGGCTATCAGCTACGTCGCCCTGGGCCATCTGCACAAGCCGCAGAAGGTCAACCGCGAAGAACGCATCCGCTACAGCGGCTCGCCAATCCCGCTGTCGTTCGCCGAAATCAACTACCCGCACCAGGTCCTGGAAGTGGAGTTGGACGGCAACGGCCTGGTCAGCGTCGAGCCACGCCCCGTACCACGCGCCGTGGCCCTGCAACGGGTGGGCCCGGCACCGCTGGGCGAGCTGTTGCAGCAACTGGCCGACCTGCCAGTGATCGACCTGCTTGAAGACCCCAACCGCCAGCCCTGGCTGGAGGTGCGGGTGATGCTCGACGAGCCGCAACCCGACCTGCGCCAGCAGATCGAAACCGCGCTTGAAGGCAAGGCGGTACGGTTGATCCGCATCAGCGCCGAATACGCTGGCCGCAACAACGCCGAAGACGATGGCCTGGCCTTTGTCGAGCTGGCCCAGATGACCCCGCAAGACCTGTTCAGTCGCGCCTGGGAGCAAGCCTACGGCAACCCCGCCGACGAGCAGACCCTGGCCGACTTCGCCCTGCTGTTGCAGGACGTGCTGCAGGAGGAGGAACAGCCATGAAAATTCTCGCCATCCGCCTGAAGAACCTGGCATCGCTGGCCGGTCCGATCGACATCGATTTCACCGCAGAACCGTTGGCCAGCGCTGGCCTGTTCGCCATCACCGGGCCTACCGGCGCCGGCAAGAGCACCCTGCTCGACGCCCTGTGCCTGGCGCTGTTTGGCACCGTGCCGCGCCTCAATGACATTGGCCGTGAGGCCAAGGTGCCAGACGCCGACGGCGAAATCCCCACTTCCGACCCGCGCAACCTGCTGCGCCGTGGCACCGGCAGCGGTTTTGCCGAGGTCGATTTCGTCGGCATCGACGGCCGCCGCTACCGCGCCCGCTGGGAAGCCAACCGTGCCCGCGACAAGGCCAACGGCAAACTGCAGCACAGCCGCCAGAGCTTCTACGACCTCGACAGCGAGCAGGTGCTCGGCAGTGGCAAGAACGAATACAAGCAACTGGTCGAAGCCCGCCTGGGCCTGAACTTCGAACAGTTCACCCGTGCGGTGATGCTGGCCCAGAGCGAGTTCGGCGCGTTCCTCAAGGCCGATGACAAAGACCGCAGCGAGCTGCTGGAAAAGCTCACCAACACTGCCATCTACACCCGCCTGGGCCAGCGTGCCTTCAGCAAGGCACGCGAAGCCGGCGAGGCACACAACGCCCTGAAAGAACGCGCCAGCCACCTGCTGCCGATGGCTGCCGAGGCCCGTGCCGAGCTCGACCAGCGCCTGGAGCAGGCGCAGCAGCAGTTAAAGACCGACCAGGCCGGCGAGCGTCAGCTGGAGCAGCAACGCAGTTGGCTGAATGAGCAACGCCAGCTACAGGCCCAACACACCGAAGCCAGCACCACGCTGCAGGCCGCCGAACTGGACTGGCAACAGCTGGCCGAACCACGCCTGGACCTGGTACGCCTGGAGCGCCTGGCCCCACAGCGTCACCAGTTCCACCGCCGACAGGCACTGAGCGCACAGCTGGCGCCAGTGGCGGCAAAAATTGCCGAGCAGCAACAGCAACAAGCCGAACTGCAGGTGCGTACCCGCGAGCTCGAACAGGCGCTGGACCATGCGCGCCAAGCGCTTGCCGAGCGCCAGGCCCAGCACGTCGAGAACGCGCCGCGCCTGCGCCAGGCTTTTGCCGCGCAGGACAGTCTGGCACGCCTGGACCAGGAACTGGCCGCCGAGCGCAACATCAGCCAGCAGGCGCAACAGCAGCTCGCTGACGGCCAGCAGCAACTGCAGCAGCTGGAAGACAACCAGCAGCGCAGCGTGCAGCAACTGGCGCAGATCGAAACCGCGCTTGCCGACAGCCAGCACCTGGCGGGCCTGGCCAATGCCTGGCACGCCTACCTGCCGCAACTGAAGCAGGTAATGCTGATCGGTGGCCGCCTGACCAAGGGCCGAGAAGAGTTACCCGGCCTGCAGGCCCAGGCCAGCCAGGCCAATGCGCACCTGCAGGCCGAGCGCGACGCCTACGACCTGTTGTTCCGTGAAGCCAAGGCCGAACCCCAGGCCCTTGCCGAGCAGATCGACCTGCTCGGCGGCATGCTGCAGGACAACCGCAAACAGCAGCGCGCCGTAGAGGAAATGTCACGCCTGCACGGCCGTGAACAGGAGCTGCGCCAGCAGCTGGACGCCCTGCGTGAACGGCAGCAGCAGACCATGCTGCAACGCCAGCAACTGATTACCGAAGGCACTGCCGCCAAGGCCGAGCTGGAGGCCGCCGAACAGGCGTTGGTCCTCACCCGTCAACTGCTGGAACGGCAACGCCTGGCACGCAACACCAGCGTCGAAGAACTGCGTGGACAATTGCGTGACGGCGAACCCTGCCCGGTCTGTGGCAGCGCCGAACACCCGTTCCATCAGCCAGAAGCGCTACTGCAGAGCCTGGGTCGCCATGACCAGGCCGAAGAGCACGCCGCGCAGAAACAGGTCGAAACCCTCAACAGCAAGCTGGTGGAACTGCGTACCCAACTGGGGGTGGTCAACGCCCAGCTCAAGGACTCCCAGCAGCAACAGCAGCAACTGGGTGAACAGTTGCAACCGCTGGTGGCTCAGGTGCAGGCACACAGCCTGTGGCCAGCCCTCGCCCCGCAGGACGACAAGGCCCGTAGCACCTGGCTCGACGGCCAGCTACGTCGCCTGGATGAAGAAATCAGCCAGGACGAGAAACGCCAGAGCGCCCTGCTGGCTCTGCAAAAAGACGCCGCCCGTCTGAACCAGCAATTGCAGGCGGCCTACGACGCCCAGCAACAGGCCCAGCGCCATCTGGAGCAACAGCACCAGGCCCTGGCCAACGATGAGCAGCAGTTGCAGCAAGGTCTTGACGACCTGGCCGGCGTCTTGCCCAAGGAAGCCCTCAAGGCCCTGAACGAAGACCCGGCCAATGCCTTCCTCGCCCTCGACCAGCAGATTGCCCAGCGCCTGCAGCAACTGGACCAGCGCAAGGACGAACTGGAAGAACAGCAAGCCCGCCAAACCCAGCTGGACAAGCTGCGTGATCAACAACAGACGCGCCTGCAAGGCCAGCAGCAGTTGCAACAGAAACTGGCCGCCCTCGACGAGCAACGCCAGCAAGCCCTGGCCTCACTCGGCGAACTGCTCGGCGAACATGCCAGCGCCGAAGCCTGGCAACAGCACATGGACACCGCGCTGGAACACGCCCGCGCCCTTGACGCCGACACCGCCCAGCGCCTGCAGGCGCTGCGCACCCAGGGTGTACAACTGGCCAGCGAACTCAAGGCCAATGCCCAGCAGCAACAGGCGCTGGAAAGCGAGTGCCAGCAATTGCAGGGCCAGATCGCGCAATGGCGCAGCGAGCATCCGGAGCTGGACGACGCCGGGCTGGATCGCCTGCTGGCCATGGATGACGCCCAGGTGAATGAGCTGCGTCAGCGTGTACAAGGTGCCGAGAAGGCCATCGAACAAGGCCGCGTGCTGCTGCAGGAACGTGAGCAGCGCCTGCAACAACACGCCGCACAAATGACCGTGGACACCTCGGCCGAAGCCCTGGAGCAGGCCCTGGCCGAACTGCGCGGGCGCCTGGCCAACCATGAGCAGCAGTGCGCCGAACTGCGCGCGCAACAGGCCGACGACCAGCGCCGGCAGCAGGCCCACCAGGCGCTGACGGCAGAAATCGAACAGGCCCACCAGCAGTGGCAACGCTGGGCCCGCCTCAATGCCCTGATCGGTTCGGCCTCGGGCGATGTGTTCCGCAAGATCGCCCAGGGCTACAACCTCGACCTGCTGCTGCACCACGCCAACGCCCAACTGCGTCAGCTGGCCCGCCGCTACCGCCTGAAGCGCGGCGGCAGTGCCCTTGGCCTGCTGGTGCTGGACACCGAGATGGGCGACGAACTGCGTTCGGTGCACTCGTTGTCGGGCGGGGAAACCTTCCTGGTGTCGCTGGCCCTGGCCTTGGGCCTGGCGTCGATGGCTTCCAGTACCCTGCGTATCGAATCGTTGTTCATTGACGAAGGCTTCGGCAGCCTCGACCCCGAGTCACTGCAGTTGGCAATGGACGCCCTCGACGGCTTGCAAGCCCAGGGCCGCAAAGTGGCGGTGATTTCCCACGTACAGGAAATGCACGAGCGCATTCCGGTACAGATCCAGGTACGGCGCCAGGGTAATGGCCTGAGTGACGTGGAGGTGTGCGGGTGATCCTCTACTCGTTCCGCCGCTGCCCGTGGGCCATGCGCGCGCGCCTGGCCCTGCGCTATGCCGGCTGCGAGGTGGAGATCTGCGAAGTGGCGATGAAGAACAAGCCGGCGGAGCTGCTGGCCTTGTCGCCCAAGGGCACGGTACCGGTGCTGGACACCGGTGCCGGGGTACTGGAAGAGAGCCTGGACATCATGCGCTGGGCGCTGACGCAAAACGACCCGCAGGACTGGCGGCTACAGGCCAACCCTGTGGCTGCACAGCAGGCTGAAACGCTGATTGCGCGCAATGACACCACGTTCAAGGCGCACGTGAACCTGTACAAGTATGCCGAACGTTACCCGGAGCATTCCCGCGAACATTACCGCCAGCAGGCCGAGGCCTGGCTGGCGGAGCTCGAAGGCTTGCTGGTGGGGCGGGCTTACCTGCTGGCCGACCACCCGAGCATGGCCGATGCCGCGTTGCTGCCCCTGATGCGCCAGTTTGCCGGGGTCGAACCGCAGTGGTTCGCCGAGGCGGCTTATCCGCGGGTGCGGAGCTGGCTGGAGGGGTGGCTGGCTTCGGAGCTGTTCAAAGCGATCATGGTTCGCTGAACAGGGTGGAAATTTGGCCAGCAGGGCCGGCCCTTTCGCGGGTGAACCCGCTCCTACGACGGCCTGTGTCCACCACCGATCTGCGTGTAGGCGCGGGTTTACCCGCGAATACGGTGGCGGCGGCAACGGTGAATGGCGGGTGGAAATTTGGCCAGCAGGGCCGGCCCTTTCGCGGGTGAACCCGCTCCTACGACGGCCTGTGTCCACCACCATCTGTGTGTAGGAGCGGGTTTACCCGCGAATACGGTGGCGGCGGCAACAGTGAATCGCGGGTGGAAATTTGGCCAGCAGGGCCGGCCCTTTCGCGGGTGAACCCGCTCCTACGACGGCCTGTGTCCACCACCGATCTGCGTGTAGGCGCGGGTTTACCCGCGAATACGGTGGCGGCGGCAACGGTGAATCGCGAGTGGAAATTTGGCCAGCAGGGCCGGCCCTTTCGCGGGTGAACCCGCTCCTACGACGGCCTGTGTCCACCACCGATCTGTGTGTAGGCGCGGCGGGTTTACCCGCAAATACGGTGGCGGCGGCAACGGTGAATCGCGGGTGAAAATTTGGCCAGCAGGGCCGGCCCTTTCGCGGGTGAACCCGCTCCTACGACGGCCTGTGTCCACCACCGATCTGTGTAGGAGCGGGTTTACCCGCGAATACGGTGGCGGCGGCAACGGTGAATAGCGGGTGGAAATTTGGCCAGCAGGGCCGGCCCTTTCGCGGGTGAACCCGCTCCTACGACGGCCTGTGTCCACCACCGATCTGCGTGTAGGCGCGGGTTTACCCGCGAATACGGTGGCGGCGGCAACAGTGAACGGCGCGTGACAATTGGCCAGCAGGGCCGGCCCTTTCGCGGGTGAACCCGCTCCTACGACGGCCTGTGTCCACCACCGATCTGCGTGTAGGCGCGGGTTTACCCGCGAATACGGTGGCGGCGGCAACGGTGAATCGCGGGTGGAAATTTGGCCAGCAGGGCCGGCCCTTTCGCGGGTAAACCCGCTCCTACGACAGCCTGTGTCCACCACCATCTGTGTGTAGGAGCGGGTTTACCCGCGAATACGGTGGCGGCGGCAACAGTGAACGGCGCGTGACAATTGGCCAGCAGGCCCGGCCCTTTCGCGGGTAAATCCACTTCTTGCACGGTGTGTCTGGCCAGTTCACCTATGAGCGAACCCTCCCAACCTCTTAATCGATGAACTTCAGGTCCGAAGGCGCGTCCTGCGCCATGGTCTGCACGGTCTCCCCCAACTTGCCAGTCAAGAGATCACGGCGCATGACCACGATCTGGTTGCTCTTCTGGTTGGCTACCAGCAGGAAATTGCCGCTAGGGTCCAGGGCAAATTCACGGGGGTGATCGCCTTCCACGGAACGGCGCTGCACGAACGTCAACTGGCCGTCATTCTTGCCAACCGCAAACACCAGGATTTCATTCGCCGTGCCACGGTTGCTCACGTACAGGAAGCGGCCGTCCGCCGACAGGTGCAGGCCTCCCGCTGCCTTGGCCGCTGCATCCTGCTGCTCGGTCAGCGGCAGGCGTTGACGCTCAAGCAAAGCAGCGTCCTCAACGTCGAACATCACCACTTCGCCACTCATCTCCAACGTCAGGTAAGCATGCTGGCCCTTGGCGTCGAACAGCAGGTGACGGGGCCCACTGCCTGGCGGCAAGGCCACCGAGGCCGGGATTGCCGGGCTCAACGGCTTGTCCACACTGGCGCCGTCGTAGCGGTAGATGAATACCTTGTCCGCGCCCAGGTCGCAGGCATAGACATGCTGGCCATCGGGCGACAGCACCAGTGCATGCACATGGGCACCGGCCTGGCGCTCGGGGTTGACGCCACTCGCCTTGTGCCGGGCCTGTTGCACCGCGGGCTCGAGTTTGCCGTCCCTGGCCACCGGGATGACCACCAGGCTGCCGCCGGGGTCAGGCTTGACCGCGTAGTTGGCCACGAACAGATAACGCTGGTCACGACTGAGGCTGGCGTGAGTCGGTTCGTCACCTTGGGTGACCATCTGATTGAGCGGCTTGATTTCGCCCTTGGTGCTGACGCTGAAACTACTGGCATGGCCACCCGGGGTTTCATTGACCACGAACAGCTGACGCTGGTCGGCCGACAGCACAAGCCAGGAAGGGTTGACGTTCTTGACCACTTGTTGCGGTGTGGGGTCGATGCGGCCGGCCTTGTCGTCGAACTGGTAGCGGTAGATACCCTGGCTGGCGCCATCGGTGTAGCTGCCCACCAGCAACGTCGAGGCGTGGGCGTGGATAGTCAGGCTCATCAGGCTAGCGGTCAGCAGGTTAGTCCAAGTGCGGTTCATCTTGCTCATCATCCGGGGCGCGAAAGGCACTCATACAGACTAGTCGATGCGCGCCGTTGGCATCGTCGAGTTGCCACTCGTCTCCGGTGGCGATGGCGGCAGCGATTTGCTCAGGCGTGAACGACCAGCGGCGCAATTGGCGGCCGTCCATGCATTCGACAGTGAGGCCGGCTTCATCGGCGGTGAAGTCGAAGGCGTGCAGGCCGTCGATCAGAAGCATATCGCAGGCCTGCAGGGCGGTAGCGAGGGGGGACATAGGGGTACCAATCTGAAATGGATTGGCAGTATAACCTTGGGGCCGCATTGCGGCCCCTTCAATCAATGGGCAAAGATCGACCCACCCTCCTTGCCCACCATCTTCTCAGGCTTGATCAGGAACCGCGCCAATGCCGGTAGCAGCCACAACGCACCAAACATGTTCCAAAGCAGCATGAAGGTCAGCATCAGACCCATGTCCGCCTGGAACTTGATCGCCGAGAAAATCCAGGTGCATACCCCAATGGCCAGGCACAGCCCGGTGAACAGCACCGCTTTGCCGGTCGAGCGCAGGGTCTGGTAATACGCCTCCTGCAACGGTAAACCGGCACGCAGGAAGCTTTCCAGGCGGCTGTAGATATAGATGCCATAGTCCACACCAATCCCCACACCCAGCGCCACCACCGGCAAGGTCGCCACTTTCACCCCGATGCCCATGTAGGCCATCAGCGCGTTGCCCAGCACCGAGGTCAGCACCAGGGGCAGCACGATGCACAGCGTGGCGGCGAACGAGCGGAAGGTGATCAGGCACATCACGGCCACGCAGATGTACACCAGGATCAGGATGGTCAGCTCGGCCGACTTGATCACCTCGTTGGTCGCGGCCTCGATGCCCGCGTTGCCCGCCGCCAGCAGGAACTGCAGGCCTTCCTTGTCATGGCTGTCGGCAAACGCCTTGGCCACGGCGGTGACGCGCTCCAGCGTTTCAGCCTTGTGATCATTGAGGAACACCAGCACGGGTGCCAATGAGCAGTCGCCGTTGTAAAGGCCATCGGCCCGGGCGATAGAGTTGTTGAGGATGTCCGGGTTGCGCGACAGGGTTTCCCATTTCAGGCTGCCCTCGTTCATGCCCTTGATCACCTGTTTGGAAACGGTGACCAGGGAAATCGCCGACTGCACGCCAGGGGTGTTTTCCATGGTCCACATCAGCTCGTCGATCGGCGCCATGGTCGAGTGGACCGAGCACTTCTCCGACGGCGTCTTGACCATGATCACCAGCACATCGGAACTGGTCGAGTAGTTGCTGATGATGAAGTTGTTGTCCTGGTTGTAGCGCGAGTCGGGGCGCAGCTCCGGTGCACCCTGGTCGAGGTCACCGATCTTCAGGTTCTGGCTGTACCACAGGCCGCCGGCGAAGGCGAGCAGTGCCAGCACCACCGACACCGGCGCCACCTTGGCACTGGCGAAGTTCGACAACAGGCGCCAGAACGGGTGCTCGCGGGTCGCGTCTTTCTTGCTGCGCTCGATGGCCTTCTTGCTGATGCCGACGTAGGAGATGGCCACCGGCAACATGATCAGGTTGGTGAACACGATCACCGCCACACCGATGGAGGCGCCGATGGCCAGTTCGCGAATCACCCCGATGTCGATAATGAGCAGGGTAATGAAGCCCACTGCGTCGGCAAGAATGGCGATCATTCCCGGCAGGAACAACTGACGGAATGTGCGCCGGGCAGCGGTTAGGGCATTGTCGGCATCACTCGACTGCAGCGCGATACCGTTGATCTTCTGCACCCCGTGGGAAATGCCGATGGCGAAGATCAGGAACGGCACCAGCATCGAGTACGGGTCCAGGCCAAAGCCCACCGCATGCATCAGCCCCAACTGCCAGACCACCGCCACCAGCGTGGTAATGAGCACGGCGACAGTGCTGCGGATGCACCAGGTAAACCAGTACAACAACACCAAGGTGATCGCCAGAGCGACGCCGAAGAACATCGCCACCATCACCAGGCCATCGATCAGGTCACCGACCTTCTTGGCAAAGCCGACGATGTGGATTTTTACATTGGGGTTCTGCGCCTGGAACTTGTCGCGTATCTTCTCTTCCAGCAGGTGAGAGAACTGCTGGTAGTCCAGCTTCACCTGTTTGCCAGGGTCCTGCGGGTCCGGGTAGCTCTCCAGCAGCGGCACGTCGACGATGCTGGACTTGAAGTTATTGCCTACCAGGCGCCCCACCTGGCCTGACTTGAGCACGTTGTCGCGCAAGCTATCGAGGCTGTCCTGCGAACCGTTGTAGGTGTTAGGGATTACTTCGCCACCGGAAAAGCCCTCCTCGGTGACCTCGCTCCAGCGCACGCTGGGGCTCCACAGTGACTTCAACCCGGCCCGGTCGACACCGGGAATGTAGAACACCTCGTCATGGATCTGACGCAAGGTCTCCATGTAGTCCTTGTCGAAGATGTCACCGTTCACCGCCTCCACCGAGATGCGCACGGTGTTGCCGAGGTTGGCCAGGTCGTTGCGGTGCTCCATCATCTGCTCGATGAACGGGTGCTGCAGCGGGATCATCTTCTCGAAGCTGGTGGACGGGCGAATCTGCGTGGCCTGCCAGAACAGGAAAATGCTGACCAGCACGCACAGGGCGATGACCACTGGGCGGTTATTGAAGATCAGGCGTTCGAGCAGCGTGGCTTGATCCTGATGATGCGGGTGCATGGCAATGCTCTCCCTGCTGGTCATGGACGCACCTCCCGGGCAGCCTGATCAGCCCCTTCGGCGCTGGTCAGGTGCACACCACCCTGCCCTACCAGCAGCAGGCCGCCGTTGGCCAGGCCACTGACGCCGGCCAGGGCGAGGCGGTCGGCACGGTTGTACACGCTGAAAGTCTGGCCGTCGTCCGTGCTGCGCAGCACGCTGCCACCATTGCCGACCAGCACCAGAGTGCCATCATCGACAAGCGTAGCGCCTGCCAGGCCGAACTCCAGCGTACCGCGCGCGGCCTTGAGTTCGATCGGCTGCCAGCTGTCACCGAAGTCGCTGGAGCGGAACAGGTTGCCGCGAAGGCCGTAGGCCAGCAGGGTCTGCGGCCTGGCGGTGCCGATCACGCCGAACAGCGAGCCCTCGTAGGGGCCCTGGACCTTGGCCCAGGTCTGGCCCTTGTCGGTGGAGCGGTACATGCCGCCCTGTTCACCCACGATGAACAGGCCGGCATCGCGCACTTGGGCGATACCGTTGAGGTGCAACTGGTCCGGGTTGTCCAGCCGCTCGGCCACGTCCTGCCAGTGCTGCCCGCCATCGGTGGTTTCCAGCAAGGCGCCATAGGCCCCCACGGCAAACCCGTGCTGGGCGTCGAGGAAGGTCACATCGAGCAAGGGCGCTTCACGGGCGAGGTCTTCGAACTGCTTGCTCCAGGTAGCGCCGCCGTCGCTGCTGGCAAGTATCTGCGCGTCATGGCCGACGGCCCAGCCATGCTTGTCATCGAGGAAAAACACGGCAGTGAGCAATTGCCGGGTGGGTACCCGGGCCTGGGTCCAGGTACTGCCCTGGTCGTCGGAGAACAGAATGTGGCCGCGATCACCGACCACCACCAGACGCTTGCCGGCATGGGTGGTGTCGATCAACAGGCTTTCACTGGCCTTGGCCGACTCGGTGGAGTATTCGTCGGCTGCCGCGGCCTGGGCGCTGTCGGCCCACACACCCAATGCCAGTGCCAGCATCGCGCTGGCTGCCCATGGCCAGGCACCACGCCTGGCTGGCGTACGTAACTGTTCCCTCATGACTGCCCCCTTGTTGTGTTCTTTTTGGTGGGTCAATGCCTTGCAGGCCTTGCGAATGCCTGATCTAGAGGCCTGCAATAGCTTGAGGGGATCGTAGCGGGGATGTTGGCGGGAGTACAACGGGCGGGGTGTTATGTTTTGTTGTCGGCCGGGGAAAGCCGGGGCCGCTGGGCGGCCCTTCGCGGGTGAACCCGCTCCTACAAAGGTTACGTCCCCCTGTAGGAGCGGGTTCACCCGCGAAGGGCTGCAAAGCAGCCCCAATTCACAAGAATTACGCCAGGCTCTTGCTCACCACTTCATACACATCACTGGACAGCTCGCCAGACGCCAGAATGCGCTCCAGCTCACCCTTCATCAGCGCCTGACGCGCATCGTCATACTTGCGCCAGCGGGTCAGCGGCGCCAGTTGCCGCGATGCAATCTGCGGATTCAGTGCATTCAGCTCGATCACCAGGTCCGCCAGGAAACGATACCCGGAGCCATCGGCAGCATGGAAGTTGACCAGGTTCTGCCCGGCAAAGGCACCGATCAGCGCACGCACCTTGTTCGGGTTCTTCAGGGTGAAGGCCGGGTGCTGCATCAATGCCTTGACCCGCGCCAGCCCGCCCGGCAGCGTGCTGGCAGCCTGCACGCTGAACCATTGATCCATGACCAACGGGTTGTCCTTGAAGTGCTCGGCAAACGCCTCCAGCGCTTTCGCGCGCTCGGCCTCGAACGGCGAGTTGACCAGTACCGCCAGCGCGGTAAGGCGCTCGGTCATGTTGTCGCAGTGCTCGAACTGCTCCAGGGTCGCCTCCAGCACCTGTTGCTTGCCACTCTGCATCAAGTACGACAGGGCGATGTTCTGCAGGCTGCGGCGGGCAAAGTGCTTGGCCTCGGCCGCATAGGCAGTGCTGCGCGACACCTCACGGTTGGCCTGGTAACGCGCCCACAGGGCGTCGAACAGGTGTTCGGCGATCTGCTGGCGTGCGAACTCGCGGGCGGCGTGGATGGCGTCGACGTCGGCCACCTGGCTGATCTCGGTAAGGTACGCCTCACCTGGCAGCGAGAGCATTTCGGCCACCATGGCCGGGTCCAGCGATGCATTGCCCAGCACAGTCCCCAGGGCAGTAATCAGGCGCTGGTCGAGCTTCAGGGCTTCGCCGCGTTGATGCTGGCCGATCAGTTCCTGCAGTACCTGCACCGACAGCTGCTGGCCCGCTTCCCAGCGGTTGAAGCCATCGCTGTCGTGCTGCATCAGGAACATCAGCTGGTCGCGGTCATACGGGAAGCTCAGCTTCACCGGGGCGCTGAAGCCACGCAGCAGCGACGGCAGCGGCTTGGCCTGGATACCCTGGAAGGTGAAGGTTTGCTCGGCCTCGGTCACCGACAGCACGCGGCTGGTCCCTTGCCCAGCCGCTTCACCGACCAGTTGCAGCGGCAGGTCGTTGCCGGCGGCATCCAGCAGGCCCAGCTCCACCGGGATCACGAACGGCAGTTTCTCGGTCTTGTCCGGGGTCTGCGGGCAGCTCTGGCGGAACGTCAGGCTGTAGGTCTGCGCGGCGTCGTCATACGCCTCGCTGACCTCCAGGCGCGGAGTGCCAGCCTGGCTGTACCAGCGCTTGAACTGGGTGAAATCGACGCCGTTGGCGTCCTCCATGGCCTTGATGAAGTCGTCGGTGGTTACCGCCTGGCCGTCATGACGTTCAAAGTACAGGTCGCTGCCTTTGCGGAAGCCTTCGCTACCCAGCAGGGTACGGACCATGCGCACCACTTCGGCGCCCTTCTCGTACACGGTCAGGGTGTAGAAGTTGGAGATTTCGATGAAGCTTTCCGGGCGCACCGGGTGGGCCATGGGGCCGGCGTCTTCGGCGAACTGGTGGGTGCGCAGGTAGGCGACGTCTTCGATGCGCTTGACCGTGCGCGAGTTCATGTCGGCACTGAACTCGGCATCGCGGAATACTGTGAAGCCTTCCTTCAGCGACAACTGGAACCAGTCACGGCAGGTAACGCGGTTGCCCGACCAGTTGTGGAAGTACTCGTGGGCGACCACGCCTTCGACGCGCTGGTGCGCAGCATCGGTGGCGGTTTCGGCACGGGCCAGCACACAGCTGGAGTTGAAGATGTTCAGGCCCTTGTTTTCCATGGCGCCCATGTTGAAGTCATTGACCGCAACAATCATGAAGATGTCCAGGTCGTACTCGCGGCCATAGACTTCTTCGTCCCAGCGCATGGACTTTTTCAGGCTGACCATGGCGTGGTCGCACTTGTCGATGTTCTCGGGCTCGACGTAGATGCGCAGGGTCACATCACGGCCGGACTGACGGGTGAAGCTGTCTTCAACGCACCACAGGTCACCGGCCACCAGAGCGAACAAGTAGGCCGGCTTCATGAACGGGTCTTCCCAGGTCGCCCAGTGGCGGCCATCTTCGGTCGGCCCGCTGCCGATCGGGTTGCCGTTCGACAACAATACCGGGTAGCGATGCTGCTCGGCGATGACCGTGGTGGTGAAGGTGCTCATCACGTCCGGGCGGTCGAGGTAGTAGGTGATCTTGCGGAAGCCCTCGGCCTCGCACTGGGTGCAGAACATCTTGCCCGACTTGTACAGGCCTTCCAGGGCGGTGTTGCTTTCCGGGTGGATCTTCACGCTGGTGTCGAGGGTGAAGCGCTCGGCCTTGGGCTGTACGGTCAGGCTGTCGGCGTCGAGCTGGTAGTCGCCTGGCTGCAGTTCCTGGTCATCCAGCGAGGCGCGCAGCAGTTCCAGCTGCTGGCCATCGAGTTCCAGTGGCGGCAGGCCGGCACCGCGTGCCGGGTTGCGGCGCATGACCAGTTGCGCGTGAACCAGCGTGTGGTCCTCGAACAGCTCGAAGGTCAGGTGCGTCTCGTCGATCAGGTACTCCGGCGCCTGGTAGTCCTTGAGGTAGATCACTTGCGGTTGTTCGGTACGCATGTGCAGGTCCTTTTTACTGGAGCACGGCCAACTGGTAGGCCGTGTACTTGCGAATATTGATCACACCGGTGTCGAAGATCAGGTACTGGCCCTTGATGCCCAGCAGCGTGCCCTCGGCCACCGGGTCCTTGTCGAGGTTGAAGCTGACAATCTTCTTGGGGTACGCCTCGACCGGGTAGTTCATCTGCACCACTTCGGCGTCCGGCAGCGGCTGGATCGCCTGCAGGCCGAAGCGCCCCTGCATCTCGCGCAGGCCGTCGGCGCAGGCTTCGAAGACCTGCTCCCGGATGGCCGGCAGGTCGAGCACCTCGGCATCGCCCTTGAGCAGCGCGCGCCAGTTGGTACGGTCCGGCACCTGGCTGCGCAGCACGTCTTCGACCAGGCCCGATTGCTGCCGGGTGGCCACGCGCATGATCGGCAACGCCTGACTGGCACCCTGGTCGAGCCAGCGGGTGGGCAGCTGGGTGGCACGGGTAATGCCGACCTTGATCCCCGACGAATTGGCCAGGTACACGATGTGGTCGGTCATGCAGAACTGTTCCCCCCACGACGGCTCCCGGCAGGTGCCGGCGTCGTAGTGGCATTTTTCCGGGGCCATGATGCACACATCGCACTGGGCCAGCTTGGTCATGCACGGGTAGCAGTAACCCTGGCTGAAGCTGGTCTTGGTGCGCTTGCCGCAATGGCTGCAATGAATGGCGCCGAGGTATTCCAGGCGCAGGCGCTGGCCGATCATGGGGTTGACCGGCACCTGCGTGTCATCCAGGCGGAAGCTGTACTGCACCACCGGTGCCTGCAGGCTGACGGCCATTTTGCTCAACGAGCCACGAGCGAGTTCGATCAATGTACCGAGTCCGACTTGAACAGAATGTTGGCGATGGGCGCGGACTTCGACGCGCATTCCTGTGGGCCCATGTAGCCGGTGCGCTGGTCTTCGGGCAGGTTCTTCATCTCCCAGGCGATGACCGCCTGCAGCGACAGTTCTTTCTGCTCGGCCGTGAGCTTGCGGCCGTCGGACCATTTGCCGATTTCCACCGCCAGTTTCAGGCTCTGGTAGATTTCCGGGGTGATGTTTTCAATCATTTGCGCGAAAGTGGACATAGTGTCTCCTGATTCAAGCCGACAGTTTACGCCGGGCCAGCGCCCCACCCAAGAGCCCGGTCAGGCATCCGATGAGCAGCCCGCCGACGTGGGCGGCATTGGCGATCTGGCCAAGGCCGAGGGTGCCGACCACGCCGGTCAGGCACACCACCAGCCAGATCAGCATCATCACCAGCACGCCCTTGGGCAGGTTGAAGTAACGGTCGGGCGCCAGCCACTGGTACAGCCAGATGTGCCCGAGCAGGCCGTACAGCACGCCGGACAGGCCGCCAAACAGGCTCGGCCCGCTGGTGTAGTGCTGGACCAGGTTGGACACCAGGCTGAACAGCAGGGTCAGGCCCAGCAACGCCCACGGGCCCTGGCGCAGTTCGATGCGTTTGCCCAGCTCCCAGTACCACAGGCTGTTCATGGCCAGGTGCAGCACACCGAAATGCAGCAGCATGGGCGACACCAGTCGCCACCACTGGCCTTGGTCGAGGGTTTGCGCCAGCGAGGTGAAGTACAGGTAGTCGCCCTGGACACGGAAGTCGAGGAAGGTGAACCAGCTGATGGTGGTGAAGTTGTCACCAAGCCCCGTAAGGCCGGCGACGATGAAGCACAGCAGCAGGGTGAGGGTGGTGATTTTGCAGGCCTTGGCCTGGGCTGCCAGGGAAGGCTGTGCGGGGGCATTCGCGGGTGAACCCGCCCCTACAGGGTCGGCGCTGGCCGGCAGGTCGGCGTTGCCGTCCGGGTAGCGCTGGTAGAGCTGCAGCACATCTTCGGCCAGAGTGTCGGGAGCCCAGAGGACCTGGGCATCGCCCTCCTCGCTGACCCGGTGCGGCACCTGCAGGCGTTGCAACAGGTGGACGAAGCCGCTGAGGTCGACCGACAGCGGCAGGCGCATCACTTCGATAATGTTCATTGGTTGGCCTGTGGGCGGTCGACGTCGACCCAAACGAACTTGTGTGGGTCGATACGGGTTTCATCATCCAGCCGGTAAGCGACCAGCTTGCCGTAGAGCACGGCGCTGTAGTCCAGGCAGGCCAGGTTGGCGCGGATCGGTGCCGGGCGACCGCTGCGCCAGTAATGCCCGACGAACAGCATCGGCTGGTCTTCGTCATAACGCAGCAAGGCGTTCTTCTGGCTGTGGCTGAGCGGGGTGCTGGCCACGTCTTCGGGCAAGGCATCGGGCTGGAACACGATGTCACCGTAGGTTTTCGGGTCTTCTTCCCAGAACTTGGTGCGGAAGAACGCGCGGGTCAGGCCGTCGCCGCCGGTCAGCGTCAGCCCGTCCGGCAGGCGCATGTCGGTACCGCGCAACAGGCGGTTGCACACCGTGTCGGCAAAACTGCCACTCACGGCCGAGGCCTGGATGAAATGTTCATCGATGCGTCCGTTGGGGTATTGCTGGCGCAGCGGCTCGATCAGCCGCGGGTCCCAGCAGGCGTGCACCAGACGGAAGCGGCCAGCGTCGACGAACAGCGGCAACTGGTAGAACCAGTTGACGAAATCGTGCCAGTCGCCAGGGTGCTGGGCAAACTGGGTCAGGGTTTCGTCAATCAGCCGGGCATGCCGCGGCGTGTGTTCGCGTACATAGGCCTTGCCGCTGCCAGGCAGTGCCGGGGTGACCCAGCCCAGGGCGTTGTATTCGTGGTTGCCCATGATGCAGAACGCCTGGCCGGCTTCGACCATGTCGTGGACGATGTGCAACGCCTCACGAATGCGTGGCCCGCGGTCGACGATATCGCCAAGGAACAACGCCTGACGTCGCGGGTGGCGCCACACGCCGGCCACGCGCTTGTATCCGAGGGCGTCGAGCAGGCGTTCAAGGGTCAGCGCACAGCCGTGCACGTCGCCGATGATGTCAAAACTTCGCGCCGGATCGAGCATCAGTCGTCACTGCTCCCCAGGCGGCTGCCCCAACCCAGCTTGGTGCGGCAGACCTCGTAGTAATTGTGGTCCAGCGGGTGGATCAGACGCAGTTTCTGCGGCTTCTTGCTGACCGTGATGGTGTCGCCGGGGGCACAGGTAAAATGGTTCTGGCCGTCACAGGACACCTGCGGGTAGATCTGCAGGTCCTTGGACACCACGATCTTCAGCTCGCTGTTGCCGTCGACCACGATCGGCCGGCCCGACAAGGTGTGCGGGTACATCGGCACGATGACGATGGCATCGAGCTTGGGGTGCATGATCGGGCCACCGGCCGACAGCGCATAGGCGGTGGAGCCGGTGGGGGTGGCGACGATCAGGCCGTCGGCTTTCTGGCTGCAGACGAACTGGCCGTCGATGTAGATCTCGAACTCGATCATGCGCGTGGACTTGCCCGGGTGCAGCACCACGTCGTTCAGCGCATCGCCCTGGCCGATGGCCTCGTGGTGGCGGCGCACCTCGGCCTGCAGCAGGAAACGGTTTTCCACCAGGTAGTGGCCGTCGAGCACTTCGGCGACCTTCTGCTCCAGCTCGTCGGGGCGGATGTCGGTGAGAAAACCCAGGTTGCCACGGTTGATACCCAGCACCGGAATGTTGTGCCGGGCCAGCGCGCGGGCTGCGCCCAGCAGGCTGCCGTCGCCGCCGACCACGATGACCAGGTCGCAGACCTCGCCCAGCAGCTTGCGGGTGGACGTTTGCAAGCCATGGCCGGGCAGCACTTCGGCAATGGTGTCCTCGAGGATCACGTGCAGGTGGCGATCGAGGAGGAATTTTTTAAGTCGGCGAATGGTGTCGAGCACCTGCGAGCTGCCAAGGCGACCGATGATACCGATATTGCGAAATTGCTCCATGGGGCTCCTGCAAGGCTTTGCGGCGGGTGACGATGCGCCGATTATGGGCGAAACCACCGGGCAGCGGCAAACCGGCTATGCTCGCAGGATGACGCCATTCGCCCAGCTCCACGACCTGCCCCGACAATTGCAGCGCGCCACCGTGCGTGACCTGGCATGGACCCTGTTGTCACCGCCCCTGCTCAGCGACCCGCCCTGCCCCCAGCGACACCCGCTGGCGGGCAGCCTGTGGGCGCAGCAGCCGCAACGCCTTGAACAATGGTTGCGGGCCCTGGATGCCGATGACCGACCGTTGCGCGCGTGGCTGGCGCAATTGGGCAGCCGGCGCCTGGGGCATTACTACGAACGCCTGTGGCAGTTTGCCTTGGGCCAGGCGCCAGGCATCGAGCTGCTGGCCGCCAACCTGGCGATTCGCGACGGCGGGCGCACCCTGGGCGAGCTCGACGTGGTGCTGCGCGACCACGACGGCGTGCATCACCTGGAACTGGCGATCAAGCTGTACCTGGGCCCGGAAGACGCCGGGCACGACCCGCATGCCTGGCTGGGGCCTGGTTGCCATGATCGGCTGGGGACCAAGCTTGCACACCTGGCAGGGCACCAGTTGCCCATGTCCAAGGGCGCGCACAGCCGCGAGATGCTGGCCAAGCTGGGGATTGAGCAGGTACAGGCACATGTGTGGCTGGGCGGCTATCTTTTCTACCCGTGGCCGGGCCATGCCAAGCCACCCACCGGCGCCAACCCGCAGCATTTGCACGGGCGCTGGGTGCGACGGCAGGACTGGGTGCTGGCTGAAGGTGAACGGTGGCAGCCGCTGCAACGGCATGCCTGGCTGGCACCTGCGCGGTTCGAGGCAGGCGAATGCTGGCTGGCGGAGCAGTTTGCAGCCTGGTTGCATATGCTGGAGCAGCAGGCACCGGCGCAGTTGCTGGTGCGACTGGAGCAGGAGTCCGATGGCGCCTGGCAGGAGGTGGAGCGGGTGTTTCTTGTGGCTGATGACTGGCCGTATCTGCCCGGTAACTGATGTCACCTGTTCCGGCCCCTTCGCGGGCACGCCCGCTCCCACAGGTACTGCACGGCTTCAAAGACTGTGCAGTACCTGTGGGAGCGGGCGTGCCCGCGAAGGGGCCGGTGGCTGGCAACACAATTTTCACAGACCCAGCGCAAAGATTCGTTTCTGGTAACCATTACAATGGCACCTGAGCGCCAGCAAGAGCGCCTTTCCGACCTGATGACGAGGACCGATCATGGTTTCATCCAACCCCGCGACCCATTACGCGCGCCTGTCCATCGCCCTGCATTGGCTGATGCTGGTGTTGCTGGCTGCTGTCTATGCCCTTATCGAACTGCGTGGCCTGTTCCCCAAGGACAGCGCCGAACGCAACCTGATGAAGGACCTGCACTTCATGCTGGGGCTGAGCGTGTTCGTGCTGGTCTGGCTGCGTCTGGCCATGCGCCTTAGCCGTCCGACTCCGCCCATCGTGCCAAAACCACCAGCCTGGCAGACCGGCCTGGCGCACCTGATGCACCTGGCGCTTTACCTGCTGATGATCGGTCTGCCGCTGGCCGGTTGGTTGATCCTCAGCGCCGCCGACAAACCGGTGCCGTTCTTCGGCCTGGAGCTGCCACATCTGATCGGCCCGAACCCGGACCAGGCCAAGTTCATCAAAGGGTGGCATGAGCGTATTGGCAGCTGGGGCTACTGGCTGATCGGCCTGCATGCACTGGCCGGGCTTTACCACCACTATGTGCAGCGCGACAACACGCTGTTGCGCATACTGCCCTACAAGTAACCGCGTCGGCCCTGCAGGCCACCCGTGTGCACGAAGATCAGGTTGCTGCCGGGCTTGAACAGCCCGGCAGCAACCTGATCACGCAAGGCCAGCAGAGCCTTGCCGGTATAGAGGGCTTCGAGCGGCACGCCAGTGCGCCGCTCGCAGTCGGCGATGAAGGTCAGTAGCTCATCGTCGAATTTTCCGAAACCGCCACGGCAGGCGTCGTGTAGCTGGTAGCCGTGCGTGCCGGCCAGTGCTGCCACCGTCTCTGGCACCCCATGATCCCTGGGCACTGCCAGCGCACCATGTACGGCATGTGCACCCACCTCGGCCAGTACAAGGCCGGCCAAGGTAGTCCCCGTTCCGGCAGCCAGCCACCAGGCGTCATGGTCTGACCAGCCCAATCCCGCGATCTGCGCGCGCGCCTGCTGCATGATCAGTGCGCAGCCCTGCGCACCGGCCAGCCCGCCGCCCCCTTCAGGGATGCAGTGCCAGCCTGGATAGCGCGCTTGCCAAGGTTCCCAGAAGCCGGGTTCGTTGCGTGCACGGTAGCCGCCGTAGCCTAGCCAATGCAGTTCCATGCCCAGCGCCTGCAGGTCACGCACGGTTGGCGTGTCCTGGGCATGGCCGCGTAACAGGCCGACGGTGGCGAAGCCGAAACGCTTGCCGGCAGCGGCCAAGGCGTGCAGGTGATTGGAATGGTTGCCGCCGAGGCTGATCAGGCCCGGGGCATTGCTGGCGCCAGCCTGTTGCAGGTGGTGGCGTAGTTTGAACCACTTGTTGCCGCTGATCAGTGGGTCGATCAGGTCCAGGCGCAGAATGGCGGCCTGGACCTGGGCTTGATTCAGCCAGGGCAAGTCCAGAAATTGCAGCGGGGCTTGGGGGAGGTCGAATACATGCATGGATCGCAGTTTACAGGGTAATCCCGCAAGCGCTTGTAATCGATGAACTCGCCCCGCCAGGGCATTACAGTGCCAGGGTGGACGCGCATCAGTGGTTCGACACAGGCATCGACGGCCCGGTACAGACCGTCGTAGGAGCGGGTTCACCCGCGAAAGGGCCGGGCCTGCTGGCCAATCTCCACTCGCCGTTCACCGTTGCCACCGCCATCGAATTCGCGGGCATGCCCGCTCCCTCCGTTTACCGTGCAGGTATCGGGCTCACGCAGCCTCGACGCCCTCAGAGTTCGGCCGCCAACCGCGAGCCTTGGTTGATCGCCCGTTTGGCATCCAGCTCGGCCGCCACATCCGCGCCGCCGATCAGGTGCACCGACTGCCCCGCCGCCGCCAGCCCTTCCTGCAGTTCGCGCAGCGGATCTTGCCCGGCACAGATCACCACGTTATCCACTGCCAGCACCTGCGGCTCGCCGCCGTCCACACGAATGTGCAAGCCAGCATCGTCGATACTCAGGTACTCGACGCTGTTGAGCATCTGCACCCCTTTGTTTTTCAACCCGGTGCGGTGAATCCAGCCAGTCGTCTTGCCGAGCCCGTCACCCACCTTGGATTTCTTGCGCTGCAGCAGGTACACCTGCCGTGCCGTGGCGTGCGGCTCGGCCTTGATCCCGGCCACGCCACCTCGCGCCTGAAGATGGGTATCGATGCCCCACTCTTTCCAGAATGCCCCTCGATCCTGACTGGTGGCCACGCCCTGATGCACCAGGTACTCGGACACATCGAAGCCGATACCTCCCGCGCCAATCACGGCCACCGACTTGCCCACCGGCTTGCGCTCGAGCAGCACGTCCAGGTAGCTGAGCACCTTGGCATGCTCCACGCCCGCAATGGCCGGGGTACGCGGAGCGATGCCGGTAGCCAGGATGATTTCATCAAAGCCGCCCCCCACCAGTGCTTGCACATCGACGCGGGTATTCAGGCGCAGGTCCACACCTGTGCTGTTGACCTTGTTGCGGAAGTAACGCAGCGTTTCAAAGAATTCTTCCTTGCCCGGCACCCGCTTGGCCACGTTGAACTGGCCACCGATTTCGCTGGCGGCGTCAAACAGGGTCACCGCGTGGCCCCGCTCGGCCGCCACGGTGGCCGCCGCCAGGCCAGCCGGGCCGGCGCCGACCACGGCAATGCGCTTCACCGCACGTACAGGCAGGTAGTTGAGTTCGGTCTCGTGGCAGGCCCGCGGGTTGACCAGGCAACTGGTCAGTTTGCCGCCGAAGGTGTGGTCCAGGCAGGCCTGGTTGCAGCCGATGCAGGTGTTGATTTCATCCGCGCGACCGGCAGCGGCCTTGTTGACGAAGTCAGGGTCGGCGAGAAACGGTCGGGCCATCGAGACCATGTCGGCATCGCCCTCGGCCAGCACCGCCTCGGCCACTTCCGGGGTGTTGATGCGGTTGGTGGTGATCAAAGGAATGCTCACCACGCCGCGCAACTTGGCGGTGACTTTGCTGAAGGCCGCACGCGGCACTTTGGTGGCGATGGTCGGAATGCGCGCCTCGTGCCAACCGATTCCGGTGTTGATCAAGGTAGCGCCGGCCTGCTCGATGGCCTTGGCCAGCAGCTCGATCTCGTCCCAGGTGCTGCCACCCTCGACCAGGTCGAGCATCGACAGGCGGAAGATGATGATGAAATTCGGGCCAACCGCGTCGCGTACCCGGCTGACGATTTCCACCGCCAGACGCATGCGGTTTTCATAACTGCCACCCCAGCGGTCGGTGCGATGGTTGGTGTGCGCGGCGAGGAACTGGTTGATGAAGTAACCTTCCGACCCCATGATTTCGACACCGTCGTAACCGGCACGCTGGGCCAGCACCGCACAATTGACGAAGTCGGCAATCTGCTTCTCGATACCCTCCTCGTCCAGCGCCTTGGGCTTGAACGGGTTGATCGGCGCCTGGACCGCGCTAGGTGCCACCTGGCGCGGGCTGTAGGCGTAGCGCCCAGCGTGCAGGATCTGTAGGCAGATCTTGCCACCGGCGGCGTGCACCGCCTCGGTGACGATGCGGTGCTTGTCGGCCTCTTCCTCGGTGCTGAGCTTTGCCGCACCGGAATACACCCCACCTTCATCATTGGGCGCAATGCCGCCAGTGACCATCAGGCCAACGCCACCGCGGGCGCGCTCGGCAAAGTAAGCTGCCATGCGCTCGAAGCCGCCGGGGCGTTCTTCGAGGCCGGTGTGCATCGAGCCCATCAGGGTGCGGTTGCGCAAGGTGGTAAAGCCCAGGTCCAGCGGGGCAAGCAGGTGCGGGTAGCGGTCGGCGGCCATGGAAAGGTCCCCTGATGGCGTGATCACGGAATGCGGGCACCTCACTGGGTGGCGGGCCCCGTCGTTTGTCTGTCTGCGACATTAAACAGCCGTTTGAATTGCCTCAATGATCAAAACTGACAAGTTAATGATCGTGATGAACAGCAGAGGCAGCGACTGTCGGGAAGGCTCCAGAACTTCAGCGCTATAAGGTTCGCCTGGCTTGATCGCCAAACAGTCTCCCCGCGCATTTGCCAGACAACGCGGCTCTGCCAGACTCTTCAAGCACGTTTGATCATCCACCCATGGAACGTGGCGCCTACTCAGTGCGCCCGGAGGGTTCGCTCATGCTGACAAAAGGATGGGACACCATCAGCATCGTTCGCCAAGAGAGCGTGAACAGTGACCTGGCAGCCAGCTGGAACAGCCTCGACCACGAATTTTCCTATACCTCGGATGAAGGCTACGCCTGCCACGGGGTGTTCGACTGCTGGTCGGTCGTCAACGGTGGCGGCGGTCGCTTGCTGCGCCTGCGCATGCCTATACGCTCAGGCTTTTTCGAGGCCAGTGGCACCAGCCGCTCGCTGGCCAGCGCGGTTGCCATCATCGAGGTCACCCTGTCGCTGTTGCCACAAGGCGACGGCCAGATGCAGTTGAAGTCGGCCTTCCTGCGCAAGGCCGGAGCCACTCAACCCCTTCAGGACAACGAAGGTGGCTGGCTACGCGGCATCACCCTGCAAGACCCCGACGGCTCGCTAGGCCCTTTCGCCACCGTGGTGCTGGACTGTATCTGCAACTACCTGGTCGAGCATCCCCTACAGTTCACCCACACCTTCGCGACCATCAACTTCAGCAAAGCCACCGCCCCGGAATGGGCCAGGCCACGCAAATGCACCTATGCCTACCTCGATTCGGGGTTCCTGGCGATCATGGCCGTATGTACCGAGCGCGACATCAGTGAGCTGCCACTGGATATCGATGTGTCAGGCATCAGCCAGGGTGGGCAGTCGAGCTACGTGCTGTCTCCACGCCTGGTACTGGAGCACCTGGTACTGCCCGGGCTGCTTCAGCTTTACCAGGGCGCCACGGCGCAGGACTACCGCGTCGACAATACGCAAATGGTCAACATACCGACCTTGCGCATGAAGGCCATCAAATCAGGGGCGATCTGGTACACCCCCGTTGTCTTCGCCGGCTGCAACCCAGCACGAATGCTCGGTGACTTCATCACCGTCGACTATCAGGGCGACTGCGACCTGCACGCAGGTATCGACATGAAGTGGAATGGCTGGCTGAGGATGAAGCTGGTGCTCGATGGCAACACCATCACCTTCGTCAAGCAATCGTCCGACTTCAGAAAGGAAGTGCATATTCCCTGGTACCTGGCCTGGCTCTCGCCCATCGTCAGCCTGATCACCCACATCGTCACCGCTGTGATCTCCGACGACCTGATCAATGCCATCGCCGCGCGTGGCGGTTCGGTCAAGGCCGACACCATCGATTGCGTGTCCTGGAGCAACGACACGCATACCGCTTCGTCGAGCTACCTCGCCGAGGCCCTTGTCATCAATTACGTGTGACCCCACCACCACAAGGAGCCGTATCATGAGCAATGAAAGCAAGGTCATGCTGGCCGGGTTTGCCCAGCCCATCTCGCTGCGCCTCGATCACCTCAATGAAACCGCGCGCCAGACCCTGCGCGAATCGCCGCTGTACCGCAACGCGGCGCTTGTACACAGTTCCGAAGACACCTTGCGCTCCGCGCAGTTACTGACCAATGCCGGAACGCTGGCCAGTACGGTCACGACCAATGGCTGGGATACCGTGAGCATCTGCCGGGTCTCTGCGCTCAACCAGCGTATCGCCCTGGAAAAAACCTACCCTGCCAACATCGACGCCGGGGTCGACAGCTTCTCGCTCAAGGCCGACTTCGACGCCTGGTCGATTACCACCGGCGGCGACGGACGCAATGTCAAGGTACGCATCCCCTTCGGCTCAGGCACATACAAAGGCCTGAATGGCAAAACCTACCAGGTCCAGGGGATGTCCGCGGATGTCTATGTCAAGCTCAGTTACTTCCCGGCGCCCAATCCAGTATCAGCTTCAGACGGCACGTACGAACTGCAAGTCAACACCCAGGCGACGGACCCGGATGACCCGATCGCTGCGGTGATTGCCCTGAGGGACCCGAACAACGTCTTGAGCGGCATTGACCAGAGCGTGATGCGCGGCGTACTCGAAGACTGGCTGAACCAGCCCGAGAACCTGAAGAAGTTCGACACCCTGTTCAGTACCGTACTGATCAACAACATGGGCAAGGAAAGCGAGGAATTCAAATGGCTGCGGGCCACCTCCATGAGCTATGCCTATACCGACAAGAACAGTGAGGAAAGCAGCATCTTCGGGGTGCTGGCCATGACCAACGAGCGTGACTCCACGGGGTTGCCGAACCAGTTGCCTGCCGTGATGCTGGCTGCGGACAACAATGCCAACTTCCTCATCAGCCGGGAGATCTTCGTCAAGTACCAGTTGCTGGCGGCATTGCCGTTCATCTTCGAGGGTACCACCGAGGCCAACTTCGCCCTGGATGCGGCGGGCACATCCATCACTGCCAACGACCTGAAGCTCGACAGCGTCAAGTTTGGGGCCATCACCTATCATCCCGTGGCCGAAAAGTTCGATATCAACTTCGACGAGTCTTATATCCGTACCGAATGCAAGGTACGCACCGACATCTCACCCGGTATCGTGGCCTATACCCGCATCGTCACCAAGCAGACGCTACAACTGGGCGTCAACGACAAGGGCGAACAGGTGATGGTATATGCCATGGTCGGAGACCCGGATGTCCAAAACACAACAGACATCGCCACCTGGGTGGTCGTCACCGAAGCCATTCTAGGCGCGATTGCCGCCGTGGCCACTGCGGTGGCTGGTGGTGTGGGCGGCAAGGTGATGGCGTTGATCGTCGGCATCATCGCAGCGTTGGTGGTGGCCATTGTCAGCATCGTCATCCACGTGATCATCGAGCGCGTGGTGGCGGGTGGGGTAACCAACAACATTCCGTCCATAGCGCCCATGGTCAAAGTGGCGGCGAACCAGGTCAAATGGCCATTCAGTGAACCGGATGCCTTTGTCCTGACCGACATCACCTACTCCGGTGCGCTGATATTCGGTGGCTCGCTCAAGTTGCTCGAAAAGTTCTGCATCCAGGACAAACGCCTCGCCCTGGCGACGCTGGCCGCCTGACCTTGCCTACACAACCCCGGGCCTCAACGCCCGGGGTTCGTTGCACGCCCACCGCCATTCCTTTGGTATGATCAAAAGTCGATTGTGCATGGATCAATGCAGTGCGCTGCTCAGACCGATCAAAAGGCGCGAGATTGCGGCTTCATCGCTCCGCATGGCCACTCCACTTTTAGCGAATACCCACGCTTGATGCGAAAACTCCTGGCAAGCGCCCTGGCGCTGGTGATGATCGCCGCCGTCTGCGGCTACGGTTTCTGGACCCAACAGCGCCCGGAAGGCCACTACCTGTCCGACCTGCGCATCGAACTGGCGCTTAACCATGGCGTACCGGGCGAGCACGGCAACCTGCTCGGTGTCGAACCACTGCTGTTCCCAGGCGACTATCAGAACTTGCAGCGCTTGCACCGCAAGCTCGCCGCTTATCTGGAGCAAGCCCGTGCCCAGGGGCTGGTGGGGCCGCGCACCGTGGTGGTACTGCCGGAGCATATCGGTACCTGGCTGTGGGCGCGTGGTGAGAAGAACGAGCTGTACCAGGTCAGCCACAGCCGCGAGGCCCTGCAATGGCTGGAACTGAGCAACCCGCTTCGCTATGGCCTCGCGGTTCTTGGCGCTGAGGGCGACGACTGGCGTGCCGATGCGCACTTGCGCATGAAGGCCGAACAGATGGCCACAGACTACCAGCAACTGTTTGGCAGCCTGGCAAAGGAATTTGGCGTCACCCTGGTGGCCGGCTCGATCGTGCTGCCCGAACCCTATGTGAAACAGGGCGTGCTGCATGCCGGCCGTGGCCCACTGTTCAACAGCAGTGTGGTGTTTGCCGGCGATGGCTCGCTGCTGGGCGAGCCGCAGCGTCAGCAATATCCCGACAGTGAAATGCGCCGCTACATCCACGACGGCCGCCAGCACCCGCTGCAGGTCGTGCAGACCCCGGCCGGGCGCCTGGGGGTGCTGGTGGGCAGTGACAGCTGGTACCCGGACAACCACCAGCAACTGACTGAACAAGCCGTACAACTGGTCGCCAACCCGGCGTTTCTCAGTGGCAAGGGCAGCTGGCAAGCACCCTGGCGGGGAAATCGCCACCAGGATGCCAGCGCCGGGCTGGCCTTGCAGCGCGGCGAAGTCAGTGAACAGGCGGCCTGGCAACGCCTGACCGAAGTGGCTGGAGCCGGCATCAGCAGCATGAGCGTGTTCATGCGCGGGCAGTTCTGGGAACAGGGCAGCGATGGCCAGGGCTTTGCTCACCAGTCGGGAGCGTTGCTCGCCGCCCCCCCCAGCCCGGGTGCCCGCCTGCTAAATGTGTGGCTGTAAGCCCATGGCCCGCCCCCGCGTGCGCCTGGGCGAACTGTCGGTTGGTTTTGTCCAGCCTTTGAGCGAAGCCCTGCGCGAACTGGGCCACGACCCTGAACCATTGCTGCGGCGCTACGGCCTGGACACGACACGCCTGAGCGAGGCCGGCGCACGCCTGTCCATCCCCCGCTACATGCACCTGGGCCACGCCGCTATCGAAATGAGCGGTGAGGCCGCTTTAGGTCTGCGCATAGGGCGCCTGAGCCGGTTGGCACATACAGGTCTGGCCGGGGTCACTGCGGCCCAGGCCCCCACTCTCGGCGAGGCCGCGCGCACCCTGCTGCGTTTCGAGCCGCTTTACGCGGCCAACTACCGTGGCCATTCCAGCTTTCAGGAAGATGACCAGGGCGCCTGGCTGCGTTTCTACTCCATCAGCCCATATAACGACTACAACCGCTTTGTGGTCGACTCACTGCTGGCCGGGTGGCTGGCCCAATTGGCCGACCTTGCCGGCACCCCGGTGCAGGCCGAACGCCTGGAGATCGAGTTTGCCGCGCCCTCCTATGCCGCGCGCTATCAACCGCTCTGCAGCACACCTGTGCAGTTCGCCGCCGACGGCAATCAGCTGCGCCTGAGCCGCGCCACCTTGCAACTGGCCAACCCCGGGCATTGCCCGAGTACCTGGCAGCACCTGTTGCAGCTGTGCGAAGCAGAGTTGCTGCAGCGCACGCGGGTGCGCAGCCTGGGTGAGCGCATTACTCACCTGCTGGGCCCGCTGCTCAATGGCGGCCGTGAACCGAACCTGGAAGAAGTGGCGCTGCACTTGCAGCTGCCAAGCTGGACCTTGCGCCGCAAGCTCGCCGAGGAAGGCACGCGTTTTCGCGACCTGCTCAACGAAACCCGGCGCGACCTGGCCGAGACCTACATCCGTGACACGGCGCTGGCCTTTGGCGAGATTGCCTATCTGTTGGGGTTTGCTTCGGCCGAGGCCTTCCAGCGCGCATTCAAGCGCTGGACGGGCCTCACGCCGGGGGAGTTCCGCCGCAGCCAGCGGCAGCCGGGCTAGAGTTCGGTGGCGTCGTCGGCCGGTTCCGGGGTGTCCAGTTCGTAAGCTTGGGTTTCGAGTAGTTCTTCCTGGTATTCGTCCATTGCCCTGCGTCCTCTTTGCTCATTTTGCCTTTGTAGGTATCGCCTTCAGCCTAAGCAGGTGGGATGAAGGGATGATGACAAGCTTATGAGAGGTAAACGTAGCAGGTGTTCAGGAAGTTATCGCGGGGCGTCTGTAACAGGGGATGTTGACAGCCTGAACCGGCCCCTTTCGCGGGCTGACGGCGAAAGGGCCGGTTCAGGCGACCAATCAAAGGGAGGGGGCAGCAGGCTCGGCCGGCTGGGCATCCTGCTGTACCTGAATGGGTGCAGCTTCCACCGGCGGGGCCACCGGCTGCGAACCCTGGCTGTCATCCACCACCGGCGCCGCTGCCGCCTCGCTGGCCGGGGCTACGCCCGCGGGTGCAGGTGCCGCTTCAATCAACGGTGCTGCTGCCGGAGCCGGTGCCACCGGGTTCACCGCAGCCTGCTCCGGCAGCCCCAGGTCCACCGCCGGCTTTTCCACCTTGGGCGCCTCGACCTTGGCCTTTTCGACCTTCTTCGGCTTGGGCAGGTAACTCTCCACCAAGGCGAAATAGCGGTCATAGAACTGCGCCGCAGTCACCGTCTCACTGGCTACCTTGACCATCGAGTCGTCACTGGAGCCGATCGGCATCGACACCGAACCCAGCACCCCCACGCCCAGGCTGGCCGAGGTGTTGGACTTTTTCAGCGCATAGCGGTCCTGCAGGGCGTTGGCGAACATGGTCGAGTGCTGGTCGTCGCTCACGTCCGGTGCACAGGTGACATTGAAACTGATCTGCAGGTGGTTCTCGCTGTTTTGCTGAAAGCTCTTGTTACCCACCACCTGGTTGGCGCCGCTGCTGGTGATGATGTATCCCTGACTAAGCAAGGCACGCCGGGCGGCTTCGCAAGAGCCGGCATCGCTCACCGGGAAGCTGCGCGAGAAGGTGCCCGAGTCATCGAAGTTCTCGTGCTCGTAGACGGCCGCTTTTTTCGAGGAACAACCGGTCACGCCCGCCAGCACCAGGGCCAGCCCGAGCGCACCAAAGACGGAAGATCTGGTCATTGCGAATTCCGGGTATATGGAAAGTGCCTATTGTGCAACACAGCAGGCAGGCACAGGAACCGCTGGTCGGTGAAGAATCTGTCAGGTTGGTGTAAAGCCTGGCAAAGGCCGGCATTTGCCAGGTGCACCAACGAAAAAAGCGACCCGAAGGTCGCTTTAACGTTGCTTCAAGGCGTTCATGGGGCCTTGACGCGAAGATGGCGCAGCGGACGGGACTCGAACCCGCGACCCCCGGCGTGACAGGCCGGTATTCTAACCGACTGAACTACCGCTGCGTATCATTCAGGCTTTCGCCCGTTTGAAAACTGGGTCTACCCTTCCGGCGCAATGGCCTCAGGGCAGGCACAAAAAAAGCGATAACGTGATCGCTTCTTTTGTGTTTGCTTCAAGGCGTTCTAGGGACCTTGAAACGAAGATGGCGCAGCGGACGGGACTCGAACCCGCGACCCCCGGCGTGACAGGCCGGTATTCTAACCGACTGAACTACCGCTGCGTATCGTTCAGGCTTGCGCCCGATTGAAACTGGGATCAGCCCAAGGCGTTCGCCTTGTGGCTTCAGACCGGTGCAAGGCACCCATCTGTTACTGAAAAATGGCGCAGCGGACGGGACTCGAACCCGCGACCCCCGGCGTGACAGGCCGGTATTCTAACCGACTGAACTACCGCTGCGCAGTGCGTTCCTCTCTGGCTATCGGCTTCTTGCGAACCCGATGCTCCAGGAACATCTCAGGAAGTGGTGGGTGATGACGGGATCGAACCGCCGACCCTCTGCTTGTAAGGCAGATGCTCTCCCGGCTGAGCTAATCACCCTCGCGATGTTGCTTGTTGCGTTTGCTTCGCTGAGGCCGCGAAATTTACGCAGGTGGCGAAGCTAAGTCAATAGCCCCATTGAATTTTTTTCAAAAAGGCAACGTGATGTGATTGCCTGTGCCGGCCTCTTCGCGGGTAAACCCGCTCCTACAGTCGGAATTAACCGTCGTAGGAGCGGGTTTACCCGCGAAGAGGCCGGCGCAGTTTAAACAAGGTGCTCAGGTATAGATCATCTTGCGGGTCATGCCACCATCGACCACAAACTCCTGGCCGGTGACAAATGCCGCCTGGCGTGACAGCAACCAGGCAACCATGGCCGCTACATCTTCCACAGTCCCTACCCTGCCCGCTGGGTGCTGGGCATGCTCAGCTTCGCTCAACGGCTCGGCACGGCGCTGCGACGGATCACGGGCATCGATCCAGCCCGGGCTCACCGCATTGACACGAATCTCCGGGCCCAGGCTCATCGCCAGGGCATGGGTCAAAGCCACCAGCCCGCCCTTGCTTGCCGCATAAGCCTCGGTGTCCGGTTCGGACTGCCGAGCACGGGTCGAGGTCAGGTTGACGATCGCCCCGTTGTGCGCACGCAGATACGGCGCACAATGCTTGGCCAGCAGCATGGGCCCGCTGAGGTTGACCGCCAGCACACGGTTCCATTGCGCCAGGCTCAGGCTTTCCAGCGTCTGGTTGTGCGGGTTGGCAATGGCCGCATTGCACACCAGCGCGTCCAGCCGGCCGAACTGCCCGAGCACTTCGGACACTCCGGCACTGACCTGGGCCTCGTCGGCAACGTCCATGGTGATGAACCAGGCGTTGTCGCCCAGCGCCTTGGCCACTTTGGTGCCACGCGGGCGGTCCAGATCACTCAGCACCACCTGCCAGCCTTCGCAGATCAGCCATGCGGCAATGCCCAGACCGATGCCGCGGGCGGCACCTGTGACCAAGGCTACCCGGCCATTGTGGCCCGGGGTACTGCCGCTGATTTCGATCACAATGCTGCCAGCCCACGCGCCAGGTCAGCCTGCAGGTCGGCCACGTCTTCCAGGCCCACGGCAACGCGGATCAGACTATCGCGGATACCCGCCGCTTCACGCTCCTGCGGCGACAGACGACCGTGTGAGGTGGTCGCCGGATGAGCGATGGTGGTTTTGCTGTCACCCAGGTTGGTAGTGATGGAAATCACTCGGGTAGCGTCGATGAAACGCCACGCGCCCTCTTTGCCACCCTTGACCTCAAAGCTGACCACTGCACCAAAACCGCTCATCTGGCGCTTGGCCAGTTCGTGCTGCGGGTGGCTGGGCAGGCCGGCGTAATGCACCTTCTCCACGCCGTCCTGCTGCTCCAGCCATTCGGCCAGGGCCTGAGCGCTTTCGCAGTGCGCACGCATACGCAGGCGCAGCGTTTCCAGGCCCTTGGTGAAGATCCAGGCGTTGAACGGGCTGAGGGTTGGACCTGCGGTACGCAGGAAACCGACCACTTCTTTCATTTGCTCGGTACGGCCGGCAACCACACCGCCCATGCAGCGGCCCTGGCCGTCGATGAACTTGGTGGCCGAGTGGAACACAATGTCGGCACCCAGCTTCAGCGGCTGCTGCAACGCCGGGGTACTGAAACAGTTATCCACCACCAGCATGGCACCATGGGCATGGGCGATTTCGCTGAGCGCAGTGATATCGACCAACTCGGCCAGCGGGTTGGATGGCGACTCGACGATCAGCAGTTTGGTGTTGGCCTTGATGGCCTTTTCCCAACCGGTGAGGTCGACCAGTGGCACGTAGTCCACTTGTACGCCAAAGCGTTTGAAGTACTTCTCGAACAGGCTGATGGTGGAGCCGAATACGCTCTGCGACACCAGCACATGGTCACCGGCGCTGCACAGCGACATGACCACGGCCAGGAGCGCCGCCATGCCAGTGGACGTACCCACGGCCTGCTCGGCCCCTTCCATGGCCGCCAGGCGCTCCTCGAAGGCACGCACCGACGGGTTGGTGTAGCGCGAGTAGACGTTGCCCGGTGTTTCACCGGCAAAGCGCGCAGCAGCATCGGCTGCCGTGCGGAACACATAGCTGGAGGTCAGGAACAGCGCTTCGCTGTGCTCGCCTTCCGGGGTACGGTTTTGGCCAGCGCGTACCGCCAGGGTGTCGAAACCGACACCCTCGAGGTCACTGTCCAGTCGCCCGGCATCCCATTGATCCGTCATGCCGTCGCTCCCCAAATCAGTTGTTGTAAAGGTCGATGATCGCGCTGACGGCCTGGTTCTTGACCTTGGCCAGGTCATTACGGGCCTGCTCGATGCGGTCGAGGTAGGCTTCGTCGATATCGCCAGTGACGTACTCACCGTTGAACACCGCGCAATCGAACTGCTCGATCTTGATCTTGCCGCCACCGACCGAGTCGATCAGGTCTGGCAGGTCCTGATAGACCAGCCAATCGGCGCCGATCAACTCACCCACCTGTTCGGTGGTGCGGTTGTGGGCGATCAGTTCGTGAACACTCGGCATGTCGATGCCGTAGACGTTGGGGTAGCGTACAGCAGGGGCCGCGGAGCAGAAGTAGACATTCTTGGCGCCGGCTTCGCGGGCCATCTGGATGATCTGCTTGCAGGTGGTGCCGCGCACGATCGAGTCGTCCACCAGCATCACATTCTTGCCGCGGAACTCCAGCTCGATGGCGTTGAGCTTCTGACGCACCGACTTCTTGCGCGCGGCCTGGCCGGGCATGATGAAGGTACGGCCGATGTAACGGTTTTTGACGAAACCCTCGCGGAACTTGACGCCCAGCCGGTTGGCCAGCTCCAGCGCGGCAGTGCGACTGGTATCCGGGATCGGGATGACCACGTCGATATCATGATCGGGGCGCTCGCGCATGATCTTGTCGGCCAGCTTTTCACCCATGCGCAGACGCGCCTTGTAAACCGAGACCCCATCGATGATCGAGTCCGGGCGAGCCAGGTAGACGTGCTCGAAGATGCACGGCTGCAACGTTGGCGCTTCGGCGCACTGTTTGGTGAACAGCTGGCCTTCTTCGGTGATGTACACCGCTTCGCCCGGTGCCAGGTCGCGGATCAGGGTGAAGCCGAGCACGTCCAGGGCGACGCTTTCCGAGGCGATCATGTATTCCACGCCTTCGTCGGTGTGACGCTGACCGAACACCACCGGGCGAATGCCATGGGGGTCGCGGAAACCGACGATGCCGTAGCCGGTGATCATGGCCACCACGGCGTAACCGCCAACGCAGCGGCTGTGCACATGGGAGACCGCAGCGAACACGTCTTCTTCGGTCGGCTGCAGCTTGCCGCGCACCGCCAGCTCATGGGCGAACACGTTCAGCAGCACTTCCGAGTCGGAGTTGGTGTTGACGTGACGCAGGTCGGACTCGTAGATCTCCTTGGCCAACTGCTCGACGTTGGTCAGGTTGCCGTTGTGAGCCAGGGTGATGCCGTAAGGCGAGTTGACGTAGAACGGCTGGGCCTCGGCCGAGGTCGAGCTGCCCGCAGTCGGGTAGCGCACGTGGCCGATGCCGATGTTGCCTACCAGGCGCTGCATGTGGCGCTGCTGGAACACGTCGCGCACCAGGCCATTATCCTTGCGCAGGAACAACCGGCCGTCATGGCTGGTCACGATACCGGCAGCGTCCTGGCCGCGGTGCTGGAGGACCGTAAGCGCGTCATACAGCGCCTGATTGACGTTCGACTTACCGACGATACCGACGATGCCACACATGCGACGCAACCCCTACTTTGATGAAACTTGATTGAATAGCGCTCAGGGCTTGGACGGCCCGAGCAACTGTTCCTTGAACGGAAGATCAGCCGGAGTGCTGATCAGGCCACTGGGCGTCCATTGGTCGGAAAAACCCAGAATCAGGTTTTTCGACCAGTCGGCGACCAAGAGAAACTGTGGTATCAGGCGTGATTCCTGCCACCAGGTGTCTTGTTGAACCGGCCCCAGGCTGATCAGACCTATGGCTACCACTACCAGCAAGGCCCCGCGCGCGGCACCGAAGGCCATGCCCAGGAAACGATCGGTGCCGGACAGCCCGGTCACGCGGATCAGCTCACCGACAAGGAAGTTGACCATGGCCCCCACCAGCAAGGTGGCGACGAAAAGAATGGCGCAGCCAGCGATGACGCGCATCGATGGCGTCTGGATATAACTCTCAAGATACACCGAGAGCGAACCGCCGAACATCCAGGCAACCGCACCGGCAATGATCCAGATGAGCAAGGACAAGGCCTCCTTGACGAAGCCGCGCTTGAGACTGATCAATGTGGAGACGGCGATGATCGCGATGATCGCCCAATCAACCAAGGTAAATGCCACGGTGCTGCCTGCAGACGTTTGAGGCGGCGCATTTTACCAGAGCGGCGGGCCGGGAGTAAGCGGAATGTCAGCTGGATTGGTGTTGGGCGATTCGCGGCTAAGCCCGCTCCCACAGGTTCTGTGTGCGCCTTGCAGCGACGCGGTACCTGTAAGAGCGGGTCCAACTCGCAAATGGGCGGCATGGCCGCCCCGGGGAATCAGCTGCGCTCGGGCTGGAAGCGCACCACAAAGCCCTTGAGGCTGTTCTGACGGTTGACCGCGTCACGCACGCGCTCGGCCTCGGCGCGCTCGATCAACGGCCCCACGTACACGCGGTTCATGCCACCCGCTGTACGGATATAGGCGTTATAACCCTGGCGACGCAAGGTTTGCTGCAGCTTCTCGGCACCGGCGCGGTTGGACAGACTGGCCAGCTGGATCGACCAACTGACTGGCAGGCCATTGGCATCGATCTTCGATGGCGCGGCAGGCGCGGGTGTTGCAGCGGCCTTGGCCTCCACCTTGGGCGCGGGGGCCTGCGGCTTGGGCGGCTGAACCTGCGCCTGGGTCTGTGGCGACGGTGTGATTGGCTGGCGGGGTGTACTCGCCGGGGCAGTCGACTCGTCGATCACCACGGGCGCCTGCTGCGGCGCCTCCGGAATAACCTGCGGCTCCGGCACGGCAACCGGCTCCACCTTCACTTCCGGCAGGCTGGGCATGGCCGGTGCCTGCGGGGCTTCGACGTGCACCTGGCGCATCTCGTCCTCGCGGGTGAACAGCATCGGCAGGAAGATAACCGCCAGCGCCACCAGCACCAGCGCACCCACCATGCGCTGTTTCATCCCTTTATCCAGCACAGCCATCTATTCCACCCTCCTGGGCGTGCCGCTCCAGCCATTCCAGCGCCTGGGCGACACAGAAAAACGAACCGAACAGCAGGATCTGATCATCCGCCGTCGCCTGCGCACATTGCCCCTCAAGGGCGGCGTCGACACTGGCATAAGACTTCACCGCGGCACCGAGGTTCGCCAAGGACGTGACCAGCTCCGCGGCCGGGCGACTGCGCGGAGTATCCAGCGGCGCCACTGCCCAGTCGTCGATGAGGCCCTGCAGCGGCGCGATAACGCCATCCAGATCCTTGTCGGCGAGCAGGCCAAATACCGCGAGACGGCGCCCCTTCAGCGGCCGGGCCGCCAGGCGCCTGGCCAGGTACTGCGCCGCATGCGGGTTGTGCCCGACATCCAGCAGCAACGCTACCGCTTTGCCCTGCCAGTTCAAATTACGAAGGTCGAGACGCCCAGTGATACGGGTATCCAGCAGCGCCTGGCGAACTTGCTCCGCGCCCCACGGCAGCCCCATCAGCAGGTAAGCCTGCAGGGCCAGCGTGGCGTTTTCCATGGGCAGGTCAAGCAAAGGCAGGTCATGCAGCTCTACCTGCGTGCCATCGGCCGCAGTACCACGCCAGCTCCAGCAGCCATCGGCGCTGGCCAGATCGAATTCCCGCCCGCGCAGGAACAGTGGCGCGGCCAGTTCGGCGGCCTTGTCCAGCAACGGCTTGGGCGGGTCCAGGTCACCGCACAGGGCCGGCTTGCCCGGGCGGAAGATGCCAGCCTTCTCGAAGGCTACCAGCTCGCGGGTATCACCCAGGTAATCAACATGGTCGACACCAATGCTGGTCACCAGGGCGAAGTCGGCATCCACTACGTTCACGGTATCCAGGCGACCACCAAGGCCCACCTCGAGCACCACGGCATCCAGCTGCGACTGATAGAACAACCAGAACGCGGCCAACGTACCCATCTCGAAGTAGGTCAGGGAAATATCGCCCCGTGCCGCCTCGACGGCGGCGAAGGCTTCGCACAGGCGCTCATCGCTGGCCTCCTGGCCATCGATCATCACCCGTTCGTTGTAACGTAACAGGTGCGGCGAACTGTACACACCGACCTTGAGCCCCTGGGCACGCAGCAACGAAGCCACGAAGGCGCAGGTCGACCCCTTGCCGTTGGTGCCGGTCACCGTCACCACGCGCGGCGCCAGCTTGCCCAGCGCCAGGCGGGCAAGCACCTTCTGCGACCGCTCCAGACCCATGTCGATGGCCGAGGGGTGCAACTGCTCGAGGTAGGCGAGCCATTCGCCCAGGGATCGTTGTTTCATCACGCGACGGCAGCCGCCTCACGCGCTTCTTCCGGGGTTTGCTGGCCGGTCATCTGCGCCAGCAGGCGGGCCAGACGCGGGCGCAGTTCGCCACGGGAGATGATCAGGTCGATAGCACCGTGCTCCAGCAGGAACTCGCTGCGCTGGAAGCCTTCAGGCAGCTTCTCGCGTACGGTCTGCTCGATCACGCGTGGGCCGGCGAAGCCGATCAGGGCCTTCGGTTCACCGACGATGACGTCGCCGAGCATCGCCAGGCTGGCGGAAACACCACCATACACAGGGTCGGTCAGGACCGAGATGAACGGGATGCCTTCTTCGCGCAGACGCGCCAGCACGGCCGAGGTCTTGGCCATCTGCATCAGCGAGATCAGCGCTTCCTGCATGCGCGCACCGCCCGAAGCGGAGAAGCAAACCATTGGGCAGCGGTTTTCCAGGGCATAGTTGGCCGCGCGTACGAAGCGCTCGCCGACGATGGCACCCATGGAGCCGCCCATGAACGAGAACTCGAAGGCGCTAACCACGATCGGCATGCCCATCAGGGTGCCGCTCATGGAGATCAGCGCGTCCTTTTCGCCGGTCTGCTTCTGCGCAGCGGTCAGGCGGTCCTTGTATTTCTTGCCATCACGGAACTTCAGGCGGTCGACCGGCTCCAGGTCAGCGCCCAGTTCGGCCCGGCCTTCAGCGTCAAGGAAAATGTCGATGCGCGCACGTGCGCCGATACGCA
Source organism: Pseudomonas sp. BP6 (assembly GCF_017875935.1). Taxonomy (NCBI): domain Bacteria; kingdom Pseudomonadati; phylum Pseudomonadota; class Gammaproteobacteria; order Pseudomonadales; family Pseudomonadaceae; genus Pseudomonas; species Pseudomonas sp. BP6. The sequence goes on along the minus strand of NZ_JAGINI010000001.1, from coordinate 1,118,838 downwards.
TGTGGTGATTGCACTTGGTGCAGACATCCAGGGACTTTTCCAGCTCCGGACGATACAGCACGGCCTCGCAGGACGGGCACTTGTGCCACAGGCCCTCGGGCACCGAGCTCTTCTTCACCTCGGAACGCATGATCGAAGGGATCAGTTTGTCGACTAACCAGTTGCTCATGCTTTCTTTCTCCAGTATTGGCAGGCGGGGGACAGCGTCACCGTCCCTGCCCTGCCCTTGAGCTCAAAATCTTTTATGAAACGATGGTGGACCGGCCGCCGGGGCTTCCAGCGCGCCACTCCACCGCTAATGTATTTTCTTGCCGCCACAGCTACTGGCGGCGGCCCAGCAGGGCTGCGAAAGCTATGGACGATGGCGCGCAGCCAGCCGTCACATCTGCCATCAAGCCTGTTTCACCGCCTTCATGAAGGCCTCGATCTTTGCCGCATCCTTGATGCCCTTGGCCTGCTCGACGCCACCGCTGACATCCACCGCGTAAGGCTTTACCTGGGCAATGGCCTGACCAACGTTATCGGCCGACAGCCCGCCCGCGAGGATGATCGGCTTGCCAAGCCGCGCCGGCACCAATGACCAGTCGAACGCCTCGCCGGTTCCCCCGGGCACGCCCGGCACATAGGTGTCCAGCAAAATGCCACGGGCACCCGCATAAAGCTGGCAGGCCGCCTCCAGGTCGTCGCCAGGGCGCACACGCAGGGCCTTGATCCAGGGGCGGTGGTAGCCTTCACAGTCCTGCGGGGTTTCATCGCCGTGAAACTGTAGCAGGTCCAGCGGAACCACTTCGAGGATCTCGTTCAGCTCGCAGCGCGAGGCATTGACGAACAACCCGACCGTGGTCACGAATGGCGGCAACTCGGCGATGATCGCCCGCGCCTGGCGCACGTCCACTGCCCGCGGGCTCTTGGCATAGAAGACGAAGCCAATGGCATCGGCACCCGCTTCGGCAGCGGCCAGTGCGTCTTCGATGCGGGTAATCCCGCAGATCTTGCTGCGAACATTGCTCATGGAACACGAACCCTGATTGTTGCGGCGAAAGGGCGGATGTTAGCAAATGGCTTTTCGCCCGTCAGTCTGCCAACGTCTCGTAACCACTCAAAAAGTGTGGGCCGATGTAACGCTTGGGCAACGCAAACGCTTCGGGGTACTCCACCTGCACCAGGTAAAGCCCGTAGGGGTGGGCCGTTACCCCTCCTTCGCGGCGGTTGCGCCCTTCCAGCACCTCGCGGGCCCAGGTAACCGGACGCTCGCCGGCGCCGATGGCCATCAGCACACCGGCAATGTTACGCACCATGTGGTGCAGGAAGGCGGTGGCACGCACGTCCAGCACGATCATCTGGCCATGGCGGGTAACACGCAGGTGGTAGATATGCTTGATGGGTGATTTGGCCTGACACTGGCTGGCGCGGAAGGCGCTGAAGTCGTGGGTGCCGAGCAGGAACTGCGCGGCCTCGGCCATGCGATCGACGTCGAGCGGACGGTGGTTCCAGGTCACCTCCTCGGCCAGGTGCGCCGGGCGAATCGGGTCGTTGTAGATCACGTAGCGGTAGCGCCGGGCGCAGGCCTTGAAGCGGGCATGAAAGTCGGCCGGCATTGGCCGCGACCAGACCACACTGATGTCGTGCGGCAGATTGAAGTTGGTGCCCATGGTCCAGGCGCGCTCGTCACGCACGGCACGGGTATCGAAGTGCACGACCTGCCCGCAGCCGTGAACGCCTGCGTCGGTACGCCCGGCGCAAATCACCGAAATCGGCTCGTTAGCGACCTTGGACAGCGCTTGCTCCAGGGCTTGCTGGACACTCGGCACGCCGCTGGCCTGGCGCTGCCAGCCGCGGTAGCGCGCGCCTTTGTATTCCACGCCCAGGGCGATGCGAGAGAAGCCTTCGGCCGCGGATTCGGCGGTAGCGGTGTCGATGATGTCCAAGAGCATGAAACCTGTGGGGTGTACGGAATGGCGAGATTATAACGACAACGGCAGCCTCGTAGGGCTGCCGGTGGATGCGCACTGCATTTGCGGGCCTAATCGCGGGTGCCCCGCCGCCCCCACAGGTCACTCACAAGGTCGAAATGTGTGGGGATCCTGTGGGAGCGGGCAAGCCCGCGAAAAGGCCTGCCCTACTTGCATCAGACCAGACGAGAGAGCAGGTCCTCGGCTTCCTGACGCTGGCTATCGTCGCCATCCTTGACCACTTCATCGAGGATGTCGCGCGCGCCCTGACTGTCACCCATGTCGATATAGGCACGGGCCAGGTCGAGCTTGGTGGCGACTTCGTCACTGCCGGAGAAGAAGTCGAAGTCCAGGTCGTCCAAGGGCTCGGGCTCGGGCTGCGCAACCGCGTCTTCGCTGGTGAAGTGCGGCTCCAACGAAGGCGTTTCGAGGCTCTGCGACAACTTGTCCAGCTCGGCGTTGACGTCATTGAGCTCCGAGGCAAAGCTCTTGGCGGCCGGCGAATCGTCTTCCAGCGACAGGGGCAAGTCGAAGTCCGACGGCAAGTCGAACTCGGAGACCGGGTCAAACTCCGGCTCACTGTCGAAGGCTGCCAGTTCGGCGGCGACATCGACCGGCCCCTGCTCCACCGTGTCCGGAGTGGCTGGAGCCACAGGCTCACTGATGTCGAGGTCGAAATCAGACAGGTCCACGGCAGGCTGAGGCTCGGCTTGTGCCAGCATGGCCTCGAAATCAGCATCGGCGTCGGCCTGCAGCTCTGCATCCACGGCAAATGGCTGTTCTTCAGGCTGAGTTTCTTCCTGTACGGGCTCGTCCAGCACAGGTTCTGCGATTACCAGCTCGTCGGGAACGCCCCCCTGTACCACCGGCTCGTCCAGCATGGAGGTGGCCAGCGGGTCTTCCTCGGCCAGGTCTTCGCCCAGGCTCAGGTCGAAGGCGCTGTCCAGATCCTGCTCATCGAGGCCGGAAACATCGAGCGTTGGCACTTCATCGAAGGCATCCAGCTCTGCGTCAGGCTCTGCTTGCGCGACAACCTCTGGCTCAGCCTCCACTTGTGGCTCGAACCCAGACACCTCGTCAGGCGCCACATCGGCAACCACCGGCGCTTCGGGCTCATCGTGCAGCAGCTCTTGCACGTACTGCTCATCCATTTCGGCAGCCAGCGCCGCCGCACCCAGGCCGGCAGCAGCCAGGCCGAGCATGGCGGGGTAACGCTCTTTCAGCCCGGCGACTTCGGCAACGTTCTGTTCGCTGGCCGGCAGCTGACGCTCCTGTTCGGCAAACGCGCTCTGGTCACCCTGGCGGGCGTACACGTCCATCAGCTTCAGGCGCAGGTCGTCCCGCTCCGGTGCAGCAGCCACAGCGGGCTCCAGCAGGTCGGCGGCACGATTCAGGCGGCCTTCGGCCAGGCATTGGTCGACTTGCGCCAACAGCGCGGCGTGCGGATCTGCTTGCGGCTCAGTCAGGGGATCTGCCTCGGCGACCGGTTCAGCCACTTTTTCCGCAGCGACGGCAGCTGCAGCCGAAGCGGCGACCACAGCCGGCGACAGGGTTACACCCGGCTCCGGGGCTTCGACGCCGTCGAAGCTCTCGGTATCGCTGTCGAAACCTGTGCCCTGCTCTTCTTCCAGCGCCCGCGCCATGCGCAGGTGCTTCTCAGCTTCTTGCTGGGCCTTGCGCTTGCGCGCCAGCAGCCAGAGCAGCAGTGCCAGCACCAGGATGCTGGAACCGGCAATCATCCCCAAAAGCCACGGATTGCCCAGGACTGCGTCGAGCGCACCCTTCGGCTGGCTGGCGGGTACAGGCTGAGCGGCCGGCACAGGCTCGGGTGCGGTATCGGCAGTAGCAGGCGCCGGCTTGTCCGCTGGCTGGTCCGGGGTAGCGGCAGCCGCTGCCGACGTGGCTGCGCCCTGGCCTTCCAGGCGCGCCAACTGGCTGTTCTTCAACTCGATCAGGCGCTGCAGCTTGTCCAGTTGGCTCTGCAGGTCGGCCATGCGACTTTTCAGTTCTTCGTTGTCGCGACGGCTGGTGTCCAGACTTTCCTGGGCCATGGCCAGTTTGTCACTCAACGCCTTGGCCTGGCCGGCATCGGCCTGGCTGCCCGGGCTGACCAGACGCAGGTTGTCGCCCTGGGCGATACGCGACGGTGCAGCCTCGGCGGCGCCACGGCGGGTGGCATCCAGCTGGCGGGCACGTGGCCCCAGGCGACGGCCTTCTCGCCAGGCGGCATACTGCTCGGCCACCTCGCGGTTCGCCTCGCCTTGGGCGATGCTCTGGATCTGCTGCTGATCGGGCAAGCGCAGTACCTGGCCAACCTTCAGCAGGTTGATGTTGTTGCCGATGAAGGCGTCCGGATTCAAAGCCTGGATCGCGATCATGGTCTGCTGGATCGAACCACCCTGGGTGTTACGCGCGGCAATCTGCCACAAGGTGTCGCGACGCTGGGTGGTGTAGTTGCTGGCACCGGTCATGGCCGGTGTGACATTGCCTGCTGCCGGTTTTTCGCCCTGTGCCTTGGCCTGGTCGAGCAGCACGCTATAGTCACGCAACAGGCGGCCCTGCGGCCACATGACCTGCACCAAAAACTTGACCACCGGACCTGGCAGCGGCTGACTGGACGTCACGCGCAGCACACTTTTGCCGTTGGGGTTGATCACCGGTGTGAAGGTCAGGTCTTCGAGGTAGGTCGGAAACGCCACCCCGGCCTTGCTGAACTCTTCCGGTGGCGCCAGGCTCGGCGCCACTTCGGTGGCTTTGAGGTCGCGCACGTCGAGCAATTCGATCTCGGCGTCCAGCGGCTGATTCTGTGCCGACTTCAGGGTCAGCTCCCCCAGGCCCAGCGCATTCGCCATGCCAGACGACAGCGCGGATGCTGCAGCCATGGCCAGAACCAGTTTGCGAATTCGAAGCATGACCTCTTCCCTTGTATGAATCGTCCCGAAACCTGCATGCGGAGCAGGACAAAAGTGCTCGCCAGTATCTTTTACGGCATGTGTTTAATCAACATTTGCGCCACTTGCACGGCATTGAGCGCGGCGCCTTTGCGCACGTTGTCGGTGGTCAGCCAGAGGTTGAGTTGCTGGTCTTCATCAACACCGTGACGTACACGTCCAACATAGACCACGTCTTGGCCTACTGCGTCACCTACCGGGGTCGGATAATCATCGTTTTCCACCCGCTCGACGCTGTCGGCTGCGTCCAGGGCCTGGTTGACCGCTGCCAGGTCTACCGGGCGACGGCTTTGCACGGCCACACTGAAGCTATCGCCGAAAAACACCGGGACTTGAACACAGCTCACGGAAATCTTCAGGTCAGGCAGGCCCAGCAGCACGCGCAGTTCACTGACCAGGCGGCGCTCCAGCGCGGTATGGCCCTGCTCGTCGGCAGCACCGACCTGGGCCAGCAGGTTGAACGCCACTTGACGGTCGAAGAAGCGCGGCTCCAGCGGGCGGGCATTGAGCAGTTCGGCGGTTTGCCGGGCGAGCTCGCTGACCGCTTCACGGCCTTGCGCCGACACCGCCAATGCAGCCATCACTTGCACCCGCTCGATGTCCAGCAGGCCTTTGAGCGGCGCCAGCGCGACGGCCAGGGCTACTGCGGCCGAGCATGGGCTGACGATACGCGCTGGCAACGACAGGCTGGCCAGGCGTTCGGCGTTGGCTTCCGGCACCAGGGCCAGGGCGTCGTCCAGGCCACCGGACAGGTCGATGACCGTGCAGCCCGCCTGCAGCGCCTTGCCGGCAAAGCTGCGGCTGACGGCGGCGCCGGTGGCGAAGAAGGCCAGCTTGACCTGGGCGAAGTCGAAGCTGTCGACTTCGCGGACCTTCAGCTTCTTGCCGGCGAACATCACGCTGCTGCCCGCCGATTCCATGCTGGCCAGCAGGTGCAGGGTGGCAACCGGGAATGCCAGTTCCTCGAGGATCTGCACCAAGGCTTCACCGACGCTGCCGGTGGCGCCGACGACGGCGATATCCAAAGGGTGTGTCATGGAAGGGATCCTTTTGCTGTAAACGGCGGGGGCGGCACTTTACTCGGATTGTAGGGTTTTGTCTGTGCCCAGCCGGCGCTGCTGTTGCTGTTGCTCGGTTGCGTCTTGCTTCTTGGATGTGCGCACTCACACCGAGTAGGTATTCATTCGCGCAGGTGGCGCATCGTCACCTTTCCGCCCTTACGGCGGGTCCCTTTTTGTCGTGGCAAAAAGGGACCAAAAACCGTCGGCTCCCATCATCCGGCCCCTGCGCTGCGCTCCGGGGTCCCCTCGCTCCGGGCTTGCTCCCGGGAGGACCGCGCTGCAGGCCCCATCCTGGGGCCCAGCGCTTGACGGGCATCCATGCCCGTCACCTCCCTTCGCAAGCCCTGCGCTCGGCCTCCTGAAGTCGCAATCTGCGTCGCCTGAACTACCGCGCGCTTAGAAGCAAAAGCCAAAGCAAGAACAAGAGCAACGGCGCTCTTCCAGGCACACCAGGCCGAGGGCAGCCATGCCGGCGATGTCCTTATCCAGATGACCGGGCAGAACCTCACCGAATGCATCGGCGGTGCCGGCCGATCACCGAGTTCGCTTTTCGCTTTTGATTTTGCTTCTAAGCGCGCGGTAGTTCAGGCGACGCAGATTGCGACTTCAGGAGGCCGAGTGGAGGCCTTGCGGAGGGAGATGACGGGCATGGATGCCCGTCAAGCGCTGAGGCCCCATGGATGGGGCCTGCAGCGCGTGCTCCCGGGAGCAAGGCCGGAGCGAGGGGACCCCGGAGCGCAGCGCAGGGGCCGGATGATGGGAGCCGACGGTTTTTGGTCCCTTTTTGCCACGACAAAAAGGGACCCGCCGTAAGGGCGGAAAGGTGAGTCGGCGTCGCCATCGCAAACGGACTGTACGCCCGATCAGAACCAGCGCTTAAGCTTTGGGCTTTTGGGCCTTTGGGTTGTGCGCTTTCACATCAAGTAGACATTCATTCACGATGTAGGCGCCTATTCACCTTTCCGCCCTTCCGGCGGGTTACTTTGGTCGTGGCCAAAGTAACCAAAACCGTCGGCTCCCATCATCCGGCCCCTACGCTACGCTTCGGGGTCCCCTCGCTCCGGGCTTGCTCCCGGGAGGACCGCGCTGCAGGCCCCATCCTGGGGCCCAGCGCTTGACGGGCATCCATGCCCGTCACCTCCCTCCGCAAGCCCTGCGCTCGGCCTCCTGAAGTCGCAATCTGCGTCGCCTGAACTACCGCGCGCTTAGAAGCAAAAGCCAAAGCAAGAACAAGAGCAACGGCGCTCTTCCAGGCACACCAGGCCGAGGGCAGCCATGCCGGCGATGTCCTTATCCAGATGACCGGGCAGAACCTCACCGAATGCATCGGCGGTGCCGGCCGATCACCGAGTTCGCTTTTCGCTTTTGATTTTGCTTCTAAGCGCGCGGTAGTTCAGGCGACGCAGATTGCGACTTCAGGAGGCCGAGTGGAGGCCTTGCGGAGGGAGATGACGGGCATGGATGCCCGTCAAGCGCTGAGGCCCCATGGATGGGGCCTGCAGCGCGTGCTCCCGGGAGCAAGGCCGGAGCGAGGGGACCCCGGAGCGCAGCGTAGGGGCCGGATGATGGGAGCCGACGGTTTTTGGTCCCTTTTTGCCACGACAAAAAGGGACCCGCCGTAAGGGCGGAAAGGTGAGTCGGCGTCGCCATCGCAAACGGACTGTACGCCCGATCAAAACCGGCGCTTAAGCTTTTGAGCTTTTGAGCTTTTGGGTTGTGCGCTTACACATCAAGCAGACATTCATTCACGATGTTGGCGCCTATTCACCTTTCCGCCCTTCCGGCGGGTTACTTTGGTCGTGGCCAAAGTAACCAAAGCCGTCGGCTCCCATCATCCGGCCCCTGCGCTGCGCTCCGGGGTCCCCTCGCTCCGGGCTTGCTCCCGGGAGGACCGCGCTGTAGGCCCCATCCCGGGGCCCAGCGCTTGACGGGCATCCATGCCCGTCACCTCCCTTCGCAAGCCCTGCGCTCGGCCTCCTGAAGTCGCAATCTGCGTCGCCTGAACTACCGCGCACTTAGAAGCAAAAGCAACGGCAACGGCAACGGCAACGGCAACGGCGAGAGCAAGGGGTCTGCCAGAGCAGACATTTCGCCATTAAACAGCGGCATGAATTATCTGGCGATTAGGCCCGCGACCCAAATGCATACTTTCAGGCATAAAAAAATACCGCACTGTCACCAGTGCGGTATTTTTCAGGTGAAGCCTGAACGATCAACGCTCCAGCAGAATCCGCAACATGCGGCGCAGCGGTTCGGCGGCGCCCCACAGCAGCTGGTCACCCACGGTGAACGCGCCCAGGTACTGCGAACCCATGTTCAGCTTGCGCAGGCGGCCAACCGGGATGTTCAGGGTGCCGGTGACCTTGGTCGGGCTCAGCTCCTGCATGCTGATTTCACGCTGGTTCGGCACCAGCTTCACCCAAGGGTTATGCTGGCTGATCATGCCTTCGATGTCGGCGATCGGCACGTCCTTGTTCAGCTTGATGGTCAGCGCCTGGCTGTGGCAGCGCATGGCGCCGATGCGCACGCAGATGCCGTCTACCGGGATCGGGCTCTTGAAGCGGCCAAGGATCTTGTTGGTTTCGGCCTGGGCCTTCCACTCTTCGCGGCTCTGACCGTTCGGCAGTTCCTTGTCGATCCAGGGGATCAGGCTGCCCGCCAGCGGCACGCCGAAGTTCTCGGTCGGGAACGCTTCGCTGCGCATGGTCTCGGCAACCTTGCGGTCGATATCGAGGATGGCGCTGGCCGGGTTGGCCAGGTCATCGGCCACTGCGGCGTGGGTAGCACCCATCTGCTTGATCAGCTCGCGCATGTTCTGCGCGCCGGCACCCGAAGCCGCCTGGTAGGTCATGGCGCTCATCCACTCGACCAGACCGGCCTCGAACAGGCCACCCAGGCCCATCAGCATCAGGCTGACGGTGCAGTTGCCACCGATGTAGTTCTTGGTACCGGCGTCCAGCTGCTGGTCGATGACCTTGCGGTTGACCGGATCAAGGATGATCACCGCGTCATCCTGCATACGCAGGGACGAAGCGGCGTCGATCCAGTAACCCTGCCAGCCGGCTTCACGCAGCTTGGGGAAGACCTCGTTGGTGTAGTCGCCGCCCTGGCAGGTCAGGATAACGTCGAGGGTCTTGAGTTCTTCAATCGAATAAGCGTCCTTGAGGGGCGCTGTATCCTTGCCCACGTTCGGACCCTGGCCACCAACATTGGAGGTAGTGAAGAACACCGGCTCGATAAGGTCGAAATCCTGCTCCTCCAGCATCCGCTGCATGAGCACGGAACCGACCATACCGCGCCAACCGATCAGACCTACACGTTTCATCGCAACTACACCTTTGCTAAAAGTGGGCCGCCACCGGGAATTTTGGGGGGCGGGCCAGAGAGATTACAGATTCCGCAGCGCTGCGACTACTGCGTCGCCCATTTCCTGCGTACCAACTTTGCGGCAGCCTTCCGAGAAGATGTCGCCGGTGCGCAGACCCTGGTCCAGAACCAGGCTCACGGCCTTCTCGATCGCCTCGGCGGCAGCCGACTGATTGAAGCTGTAACGCAACATCATCGACACCGACAGGATGGTCGCCAATGGGTTGGCGATGCCAAGGCCTGCGATGTCCGGTGCCGAGCCGTGGCACGGCTCGTACATGCCCTTGTTGTCGGCATCCAGGGACGCCGAAGGCAGCATGCCGATAGAACCGGTCAACATGGAAGCTTCATCCGACAGAATGTCACCGAACATGTTGTCGGTCACCATCACGTCGAACTGCTTGGGTGCACGCACCAACTGCATGGCAGCGTTGTCGACGTACATGTGGCTCAGTTCCACGTCCGGGTAGTCCTTGGCCACGTCCTCGACCACTTCACGCCACAGCTGGCTGGAGGCCAGAACGTTGGCCTTGTCCACCGAGCACAGTTTCTTGCCGCGCACGCGGGCCATGTCGAAGCCGACACGGGCAATACGGCGCACTTCGCTTTCGCTGTACGGCAGAGTGTCGTAGGCCTGGCGTTCGCCGCCTTCCAGCTCGCGCTGGCCGCGCGGGGCACCGAAGTAGATGCCGCCGGTCAGCTCACGGACGATGAGAATGTCCAGGCCCGACACGATTTCCGGCTTCAGCGACGAGGCATCGGCCAGTTGCGGGTAAAGGATGGCCGGGCGCAGGTTGGCGAACAGGCCCAGTTGCGAGCGGATCTTCAGCAGGCCTCGTTCCGGGCGGATGTCTCGCTCGATCTTGTCCCACTTCGGCCCGCCCACAGCCCCCAGCAGCACCGCATCGGCCTTGCGCGCACGCTCCAGGGTTTCGTCGGCCAGCGGCACACCGTGTTTGTCGATGGCGGCACCGCCAATCACGTCGTGCGCCAGGCTGAAGCCGAGCTGGAACTTGTCGTTGGCCAGTTCCAGTACCTTGACCGCTTCGGCCATGATTTCCGGGCCGATACCGTCACCTGGGAGAATCAGAATCTGCTTGCTCATGCTTTCCTCTATCCATTCACGCGGTGTGGCCAAGCGGGCCCCACCGAAAAGTGCTTAACGCTCGGCCCACAACACCAGCACATCGGTGCTGAACGAGCCGTCGGACTCGATCTGGTAATACTGCCGTACTTCTTCGCCCATGGCTTGCTGCAACTGGCGGATGGCCACGCGCATCGGCTCGGGGGTGCGCATGCGCTCAACCCAGGTGCTCCACTCCAGGCGCAGCGACTGGCGGGTGTGGCTGCGCACGCGCAGGCCGGCCTCGCTGACCTGGCGTTGCCACTCGGCGACGGAGTAGTCGCGCACATGGCTGGTGTCGCGCAGCACTTCGACCGTTTGCAGGTAAGTGTCGAGCAGCGGGCTGCCCGGCGACATCACGTCGATGAACGCCGCCACACCACCGGGCTTGAGCACCCTGCGCACTTCGCGCAGGGCCAGGCCCAGGTCGCTCCAGTGGTGGGCCGAATAACGGCTGAAGACGAAGTCGAACGAAGCATCGGCGAACGGCAGGCGTTCGGCAGCGCCGCGTTCGGTAATGATATTGCCCAAGCCGCGTTCGGCGGCGGCGCTGGCGACCACGTCGAGCATGGATTGAGAGAGGTCGTAGGCGACCACTTCGTTAACCAGCGGGGCGACGTGGAAGCTGACATGACCGGCACCGCAGCCCAGGTCCAGCACGCGGGCATGGGCCTGCCCTGCCAGCTCGGCCTGCAGCAGGGCGAATTCACTGCCTTGGGCGTGCACGGCGCTGCTGAGGTAGGCGCTGGCCTGTTCGCCGAACTGGCGTTGGACCACATCGGTGTGCTGGGTGCTGGTCATGTCTCGTTCCTTTAGATTTTTGTTGCCTGTGCCGGCCTCTTCGCGGGTAAACCCGCTCCTACAACGACCGCGTAACCCTCTGTAGGAGCGAAGAGGCCGGCACTTTCACCTACGAACTTCAGGCATCACGGAACAGCCAAGGCTGGCTGGCACGGTGCTTGGCTTCGAAGGCCTTGATCGCGTCGCTGTCCTGCAGGGTCAGGCCGATATCGTCCAGACCGTTGAGCAGGCAGTGCTTGCGGAACGCATCGATCTCGAAGTGCAGCACCTTGCCATCCGGGCGGGTCACCGCCTGCGCCTGCAGGTCGATGGTCAGCTGGTAGCCCGGGTTGGCTTCGACCTGTTTGAACAGCTCGTCAACTTCCTCATCGCTCAGAATGATCGGCAGCAAGCCGTTCTTGAAGCTGTTATTGAAGAAAATGTCGGCAAAGCTCGGCGCAATGATGCTGCGGAAGCCGTACTCGTCCAGCGCCCAAGGGGCATGCTCACGGCTGGAGCCGCAACCAAAGTTCTCCCGCGCCAGTAACACGCTGGCACCCTGGTAGCGCGCGTGGTTGAGCACGAACTCCTCATTGACCGGGCGCTTGCTATTGTCCTGGTAGGGCTGCCCCACATCCAGGTAACGCCACTCGTCGAACAGATTCGGGCCAAAGCCGGTGCGCTTGATCGACTTCAAGAACTGCTTGGGGATGATCTGGTCGGTGTCGACGTTGGCACGGTCCAACGGTGCGACGAGGCCAGTGTGCTGGGTAAAGGCTTTCATGCTGCGCTCCCTTGGATCAACTCGCGGACATCGATGAAGTGGCCAGCTACAGCAGCAGCGGCGGCCATGGCCGGACTGACCAGATGGGTACGACCACCGGCGCCCTGACGGCCTTCGAAGTTGCGGTTGGAGGTGGACGCGCAGTGCTCGCCGCTTTCCAGGCGGTCCGGGTTCATCGCCAGGCACATCGAGCAGCCTGGTTCACGCCATTCGAAACCGGCTTCGAGGAAGATCTTGTCCAGGCCTTCACGCTCGGCCTGAGCCTTGACCAGCCCCGAGCCCGGTACGACGATGGCTTGCTTGACACTGGCAGCCACCTTGCGGCCCTTGGCGATTTCCGCCGCTGCGCGCAGGTCCTCGATTCGCGAGTTGGTGCACGAGCCGATGAACACACGGTCAAGCTTGATATCGGTGATCGCCTGGTTGGCGGTCAGCCCCATGTACTTCAAGGCACGCTCGATCGAACCACGCTTGACCAGGTCGGCTTCGGCAGCCGGGTCTGGCACACGCTGGTCGACAGCCAGAACCATTTCGGGCGAAGTGCCCCAGCTGACTTGTGGCTTGATCTGGCTGGCATCCAGTTCCACCACGGTGTCGAATACGGCGTCGTCATCCGACACCAGGTCTTTCCACGATTCGACCGCTTGCTTCCACTGCTCGCCCTTCGGCGCGTACGGACGGCCTTCGACGTAGGCAACGGTGGTGGCATCGGTCGCCACCAGGCCCACGCGGGCACCGGCTTCGATGGACATGTTGCAGATGGTCATGCGGCCTTCCATCGACAATTCGCGAATGGCACTGCCAGCGAACTCCATGGCGTGACCGTTGCCACCGGCGGTGCCGATCTTGCCGATCACGGCCAGCACGATGTCCTTGGCGGTAACGCCGGCCGGCAATTGGCCTTCCACGCGCACCAGCATGTTCTTCATCTTCTTGGCGACCAGGCACTGGGTGGCGAGCACGTGCTCGACCTCGGAGGTGCCGATGCCGTGGGCCAGGGCACCGAAGGCGCCGTGGGTGGAGGTGTGCGAGTCACCGCAGACCACGGTCATGCCCGGCAAGGTGGCGCCCTGCTCCGGGCTGATGACGTGGACGATGCCCTGGCGCTCGTCGTTCATCTTGAATTCGACGATGCCGTATTCGTCACAGTTCTCGTCGAGGGTCTGCACCTGCAGGCGCGACACCTGGTCGACGATCGCCTCGATACCGCCCTTGCGCTCTGGCGTGGTCGGCACGTTGTGGTCCGGCGTGGCAATGTTGGCGTCGATACGCCACGGTTTGCGGTTGGCCAGGCGCAGGCCTTCGAAGGCCTGGGGCGACGTCACTTCGTGGATGATGTGGCGATCGATGTAGATCAAGGACGAGCCGTCATCACGGCGCTTGACCTCATGGGCTTCCCAGAGTTTGTCGTAGAGCGTTTTGCCAGCCATCAGACTGTTCCTCATCAGCGTCTTTCTATGCCAAAGACCCCTTGGCTTGTACGGACGATGCTATGGGGTTAGATTGAATAACTCAAATTCATAATTTTTATGCTTTGGATAACCCAAAGGAATACACCACCATGGACCTGGCCAACCTCAGTGCTTTCATCGCCATTGCTGAAACCGGCAGCTTTTCCGGCGCAGCCGAACGCCTGTTCCTGACTCAACCGGCCATCAGCAAACGTATCGCCGGCCTGGAGCAGCAACTGGACGTGCGCCTGTTCGACCGCCTGGGGCGCGAGGTGACCCTGACCGAAGCCGGACGTGCCCTGCTGCCGCGGGCCTACCAGATCCTCAACGTCCTTGATGATACCCGACGGGCGCTGACCAATCTGACCGGGGCCGTGAGCGGTCGCCTGACCCTGGCCACCAGCCATCACATCGGCCTGCACCGCCTGCCCCCGTTGTTACGGGTCTTCACCCGCCAGTACCCGGCAGTGGCGCTGGATATTCAGTTCATGGATTCGGAACAGGCCTACGACGAGATTTTGCATGGCCGCGCCGAAATCGCCGTTATCACCCTGGCGCCCGAGCCACACCACTTGGTCAAGGCTGTGCCGGTGTGGGACGACGCCCTGGACTTCGTCGCCGCCCCCGAGCATCCGCTGGCCAGCAACCAGGCGGTCAGCCTGGCTGACGTCGCCCGCCACCCGGCGGTATTCCCCGGTGGCAATACCTTTACCCACCATATTGTCCAGCGCCTGTTCGAAAGCCAGGGCCTGACGCCGAACATCGCCATGAGCACCAACTACCTGGAAACCATCAAGATGATGGTGTCGATCGGCCTGGCCTGGAGCGTACTGCCACGCACCATGCTCGACGAGCAGGTTGCACCCATCGCTTTGCCCGGCATACAGCTGTCGCGCCAGCTAGGCTACATTCTGCACACGGAGCGTACGCTATCGAATGCGGCCAGGGCATTCATGGCCCTGCTCGACAGCCACTCAGGGCCCACCTGACCGGTTGTCAGCCAGCCATTCCGATTCCAAGGACACGCCATACGCCACAGGTCTGGTACCAATGCCCAAATCAGCAAACCGCTTTTTGCGCCTGCCGCGAATACCTGCAGCTGATCCACAGGAATCCGAGCAGGCCTGGCAGAACGCCCCGCAGCTGCTGGCAGCGCTCAACGGTGCGCGCCTGGGCGCCTGGCTATGGGATATCGAAAGCGGCAGGGTCAGTTGGTCGCGGGGCACCCAGGCCCTGTTCGGTTTCGACCCACAGCAGCCACTGCCTGCCGACATCGATTACCTCGACCTGCTGCCCCAGGAAGACCGCGCCCGTACGCGCCAGGTGTTCCAGGCGGTGGTCAACGGCGAGCCAGTGGAACAGGCCATGCGCCACCGTATCCGCTGGCCGGATGGCAGCCTGCACTGGCTGGAGATCAACGGCAGCCTGACCCATGACCTGCACGGCCGGCCGCAGATGATCGGTGTGATCCGCGAGATAACCCGCCAGCGCGAGCGAGAAACGGCGCTGATCAATTCGGAAAAGCGCTTTGCCACACTGTTCCACCTGAGCCCCAACGCCATTTTGCTGACCCGCCGCCACGATGGCATGATCTTCGAGGTCAACCAGCACTTCGAAGACATGTTCGGCTGGCCCGGCAGCCAGGTGATCGGCAAGACCAGCCTGGAACTGGGCCTGTGGGTCAACCCCGAACAGCGCCACCAGATAATCGAGTCGACCCGCGCCAACGGCGGCCCGCTGACGATGGAGGTGCAATTCCGCGCATCCAGCGGCAAGGTGCATGACGGCATTCTGTGCACCCAGGGCATCGAACTGGAAGGCGTGACCTTCCTGATCAGTACATTCGTCGACACCACCGAACGCAAGCGCGCCGAGCAGGCCCTGAAGGACAGCCAGGAGCGCCTGGACCTGGCCCTGGATTCGGCACAACTGGGCACTTGGGACTGGCACATTCCAAGCGGAATGCTCTACGGTTCGGCCCGCGCCGCGCAGCTGCATGGCTTGCCGCCCATCCCCTTTCATGAATCGTTCGATGCATTCTTCGAGGGCGTGCCGGAGCAAGAGCGCAACTCGATGCGTCAGGCCTACCGTAGCCTGCGCGAAGGGCCTGCCGGCAACTATCAGATCACCTACCGGGTACAGTTGGAAAACGGCGCTTCACGCTACATCGAAAGCCGCGCGCGGCTATACCGCGACGACCAGGGCATCCCCTTGCGCATGGCTGGCACCTTGCTCGACATCACCGACCAGGTGGAACGCGAGCAGCGCCTGAGCGCCTCGGAAGAGAAGTTTGCCAGCCTGTTCCAGGTCAGTCCCGACCCGATCTGCGTCACCCGTCAGGACACCGGCCAGTTCATCGAGATCAATCCGGCGTTCACCCAGACCTTCGGCTGGAGCAGCGAGCAGGTGCTTGGGCGTACCGCAGAGGAGATCGGCCTGTGGGCCGAGTCCGTTGAGCGCGCGCAACGTATCGAGCAGGTGATCCGCGAACAGGCGTTAAGCAACGTCGCAGTGATACTCAACCACCGCAATGGCACCCCACTGACCTGCGTGATTTCCAGCCGCCTGATCACCGTCGACGACCAGCCGTGCAGCGTTACCACCCTGCGCGACATCACCCAGCAACAACGCGCCGAAGCAGCGCTGAAGTCCAGCGAGGAGAAGTTCGCCAAGGCCTTCCACTCCAGCCCCGACGCCATCACCATTACCGAACGCCACAGCGGCCGCTACCTGGAAGTCAACGACGGCTTCTGCCGCCTGACCGGCTACAGCACTGCCGACGTGATCGGCCACACGGTGTATGAGATCGGCATCTGGGCCGACGACAAGCAGCGCAGCGCGCTGCTGGCCGAATTGCGCGAGCGCGGCCGGGTACACCACCGCGAGATGCTCGGGCGAAACAAGCGTGGCGATATCCTCACGGTGGAGGTTTCGGTGGAACCGATCACCCTCAACGAAGTGGACTGCCTGCTGCTGACTGCCCGCGACGTCAGCCAGTTGAAGAACGCTCAGGCGCAGATACGCCACCTGGCCTATCACGACCCGCTGACCAACCTGCCCAACCGCGCCTTGCTGATGGACCGCCTGAGCCAGCAGATCGCCCTGCTCAAGCGCCATAACCTGCGTGGCGCCCTGCTGTTCCTCGACCTTGACCACTTCAAGCACATCAACGACTCGCTGGGCCACCCGGTGGGCGACACCGTGCTGAAGATCATCACCGCCCGTCTGGAGGCCAGCGTGCGTCTGGAGGACACCGTAGCGCGCCTGGGGGGCGACGAGTTCGTGGTACTGCTCAGCGGCCTGGAAGGGAGCCGCGAACACGTGGAAGAGAAAGTGCGCGAGCTGGCCGACACCCTGCGCGAACTGCTGGCCGAGCCCATGTCACTGGATGGCCAGCGCCTGCAAGTGACGCCCAGCATCGGCGTGGCGCTGATCCCCGACCACGGCACCACACCGGCTGACCTGCTCAAGCGTGCCGATATCGCCCTGTACCGGGCCAAGGACTCCGGTCGCAACACCACCCAGCTGTTCCACACCACCATGCAGAAGGCCGCCAGCGAGCGCCTGCGCATGGAAAACGACCTGCGCCTGGCCTTGGCCCGTGGCGAACTGGCGCTGCACTTCCAGCCGCAAGTGGATGCCCGCGACAACCGCATCGTCGGCGCCGAAGTACTGCTGCGCTGGCACCACCCGCAACTGGGTCAGCAACCGCCCTCGCAGTTCATCCAGGTACTGGAAGAAAGCGGCCTGATCCTTGAAGTCGGCAGCTGGATTCTCGACGAGGCCTGCGACGCCTGCGCCCGCATGCTCACCGACGGGCTGATCGACGCTGATGATTTCAGCCTGTGTGTGAACATAAGCCCGCGACAATTCCGCCAGAACGACTTTGTCGGGCGGGTGCTGCGCAGCCTGGACGATTATCGCCTGCCGCGGCAGATGCTGACGCTGGAAATCACCGAAGGCATCGTCATCCAGAACCTGGAAGACACCATCAGCAAGATGCGCGAGCTGAAAGGCTACGGGGTGAGTTTTGCCATGGATGACTTCGGCACCGGCTATTCCTCGCTGACTTACCTGAAGCGCCTGCCGGTGGATGCGCTGAAAATCGACCAGAGCTTCGTACGCGACGCCCCTGTCGACCCCAACGACGCAGAGATTGTCCGCGCCATTGTCGCCATGGCGCGCAGTCTGGACCTGGCGGTGATTGCCGAAGGGGTAGAGCTGACCGAACAGCTGGCGTTTCTCGAGCGACTGGGGTGCCATCTGTACCAGGGTTATCTGCACAGCCGGCCATTGCCGTTGCCGGAGTTTCGGCAGATGTTGCTGGAGGCGCCGGCAGATTACTGATGGCATGGCTCTCGCGCACCTACGGAACGGCGCGAGAAGCACGAAAAAGGGCACCTCTGGAGGTGCCCTTTTTCATTGCAGTGCGATCAGTTCAGCGCTGGTTTTTCGCCATTGATCGGAATGCGCTTGGCCTTGGCTTCTTCTGGCACGATGCGCAGCAGGTCGATGCTGAGCAGGCCATTGGCCAGGCCGGCGGCCTTCACTTCGATGTGATCAGCCAGGCGGAACGACAGCTTGAAGGCGCGCTGTGCGATACCCTGGTGCAGGTAGGTCACTTCAGCGGCGCTGTTGTCGCGCTTGCCACCGGTCACGGTCAGGACACCTTTTTCGACCTGCAGGTCGAGGTCCTCTTCCTGGAAACCGGCTGCAGCAACCACGATGCGGTAGTGGTCATCGCCATGCTTTTCCACGTTATAGGGCGGGTAGCTGCTACCGGCCTCGTTACGTGCCGCGGATTCGAACAGGTCGTTGAAACGGTCGAAACCAACGGAATGGCGGAACAGTGGAGCAAGAGAGAAAGCAGTAGTCATGGTCATAAACTCCTGAGATTCAGCAAGTAGGTCATTACGCGACCCGACTTCGGCATCGCGTACTCAAAAGATATGGCCGAGGGAAATGCTTTCAAGGGGTAAATAGAAAAAATTAGATTTTTTTGCACGGGGTTTGATGGCCTCTTCGCGGGTGAACCCGCTCCTACCACGGCCTGTGCCCCGCCACCGACCTGTGTCCACCACCGCTCCGGCGTAGGAGCGGGTTTACCCGCGAATACGGTAGCGGCGGCAACGCTGAACGGCGGGTGGAAATTGGCTAGCAGGGCCGGCCTCTTCGCGGGTAAACCCGCTCCTACGAGGGCCTGCGCCCAATCACCGACCTGTGTCCACCACCGATCCGGCGTAGGAGCGGGTTTACCCGCGAATACGGTAGCGGCGGCAACGGTGAACGGCGGGTGGAAATTGGCTAGCAGGGCCGGCCTCTTCGCGGGTAAACCCGCTCCTACGAGGACCTGCGCCCAATCACCGACCTGTGTCCACCACCGCTCCGGCGTAGGTGCGGGTTTACCCGCGAATACGGTAGCGGCGGCAACGGTGAACGGCGGGTGGAAATTGGCTAGCAGGGCCGGCCTCTTCGCGGGTAAACCCGCTCCTACGAGGGCCTGCGCCCAACCACCGACCTGTGTCCACCACCGATCCGGCGTAGGAGCGGGTTTACCCGCGAATACGGTAGCGGCGGCAACGCTGAACGGCGGGTGGGGATTGGCCAGCAGGCCCGGCCCTTTCGCGGGTAAACCCGCTCCTACGAGGGCCTGCGCCCAATCACCGACCTGTGTCCACCACCAATCCGGCGTAGGAGCGGGTTTACCCGCGAATACGGTAGCGGCGACAACGGTGAACAGCGGGTGGGGATTGGCCAGCAGGGCCGGCCCTTTCGCGGGTAAACCCTCGCCTACGAGGGTCTGCGCCCAATCACCGACCTGTGTCCACCACCGATCCGGCGTAGGAGCGGGTTTACCCGCGAATACGGTAGCGGCGGCAACGGTGAACGGCGGGTGGAAATTGGCTAGCAGGGCCGGCCTCTTCGCGGGTAAACCCGCTCCTACGAGGGCCTGCGCCCAACCACCGACCTGTGTCCACCACCGATCCGGCGTAGGAGCGGGTTTACCCGCGAATACGGTAGCGGCGGCAACGGTGAACGGCGGGTGGGGATTGGCCAGCAGGCCCGGCCCTTTCGCGGGTAAACCCGCTCCTACCACGGCCTGTGCCCCGCCACCGACCTGTGTCCACCACCGCTCCTACCACGGCCTGTGCCCCGCCACCGACCTGTGTCCACCACCGCTCCGGCGTAGGAGCGGGTTTACCCGCGAATACGGTAGCGGCGGCAACGGTGAACGGCGGGTGGGGATTGGCCAGCAGGCCCGGCCCTTTCGCGGGTAAACCCGCTCCTACGAGGGCCTGCGCCCAATCACCGACCTGTGTCCACCTCCAATCCGGCGTAGGAACGGGTTTACCCGCGAATACGGTAGCGGCGGCAACGGTGAACGGCGGGTGGGGATTGGCCAGCAGGCCCGGCCCTTTCGCGGGTAAACCCGCTCCTACCACGGCCTGTGCCCCGCCACCGACCTGTGTCCACCACCGCTCCGGCGTAGGAGCGGGTTTACCCGCGAATACGGTAGCGGCGGCAACGGTGAACGGCGGGTGGAAATTGGCTAGCAGGGCCGGCCTCTTCGCGGGTAAACCCGCTCCTACGAGGACCTGCGCCCAATCACCGACATGTGTCCACCACCGATCCGGCGTAGGAGCGGGTTTACCCGCGAATACGGTAGCGGCGGCATCGGTGAACGGCGGGTGGAAATTGGCTAGCAGGGCCGGCCTCTTCGCGGGTAAACCCGCTCCTACGAGGACCTGCGCCCAATCACCGACATGTGTCCACCACCGATCCGGCGTAGGAGCGGGTTTACCCGCGAATACGGTAGCGGCGGCAACGGTGAACGGCGGGTGGAAATTGGCCAGCAGGGCCGGCCCTTTCGCGGGTAAACCCGCTCCTACAGGTGCAGTACCAGAGGCCTGCTCAGGCGACGCAAGCCTCCAGGGCTTGAGCCTCTACCCCCAGCAACCGGCTGATCCGCGCGCAGTCATCTTCCCGGCGCAACTCGGCAAACAACACCACCGCTTCAGGGTAACTGCGAGTCAGCATCGCCAGCCACTGCTTCATCCGCCCCGGCGCATAACGCGGCGACAATTTGGCCTGAGCCTGACGCCAGAACTCACGCAACAGAGGCAACAAGTCCTGCCAGCTCATCGGCTGATAGTCGCGCCCGTCCCGCGCCGCCGCAATCTGCAGGCCCAGGTCCGGGCGCGATACCAGCCCACGCCCGAGCATGATGTCTTCAGCGCCACTGACCTCGCGGCAACGCCGCCAGTCATCAACCGTCCAGATCTCGCCATTGGCGAACACCGGCACCTTGACCACATCCTGTACCCGCGCCACCCACTCCCAGTGCGCTGGCGGCTTGTAGCCCTCAACCTTGGTCCGCGCGTGCACCACCAGGTGTGCCGAACCGCCCTCGGCCAGCGCCGTGGCGCACTCCAGCGCCCCGTCGGGGCTGTCAAAGCCCAGGCGCATCTTCGAGGTCACCGGGATATTCGCCGGTACTGCACGCCGCACCTCACGCACAATGGCGTGCAGCAACTCTGGCTCTTTGAGCAGTACCGCACCACCTCGCGACTTGTTCACTGTCTTTGCCGGGCAACCGAAGTTCAAGTCGATCACCGGCGCCCCAAGCTCGCAAGCCAGTGCGGCGTTTTCCGCCAGGCATACCGGGTCCGAACCCAGCAATTGCACACGCATGGGCACACCGGAAGCGGTGCGCGCGCCCTGGCGCAGTTCAGGCGCCAGCTTGTGGAACGAGGACGCCGGCAACAGACGGTCGCACACGCGAATGAACTCGGTGACGCACCAGTCGATACCGCCCACGCGGGTCAATACGTCGCGCAGGATGTTGTCGACCAGCCCCTCCATGGGGGCCAGGGCAATTTGCATGTCGGGGTCTCAGCGGAAAAAGCCGGCAGTTTAACAAAAATTGCCGGCGACTCAGGCACCGATCAGCGCCGGACCGTAACCCTCGACGAATTCCGCCGGCATGCGCCTGGGCTTGCCGCTGGACAGCTCGATGCAGGCAAAGGTGGTTTGCGCGCGCAGCAGTGTCACACCATCGCGCGGGCGCTTGAGCTGAAAACGCCGGGTCATGCGCAGGCGCTGGTCCCAGTCAATGATCCAGGTGGCCAGTTGCAGCTCGTCGTCCTCATAGGCAGCGGCCAGGTAGTCGATTTCGTGGCGCACCACGGCCATCGCCCGGTCAAGGCGCCGGTATTCGGCCAGGTCCAGCCCCAGGCGCTGGGAATGGCGCCAGGCGCAACGCTCAAGCCAGGTCACGTAGACCGCATTGTTGGCGTGGCCAAGGCCGTCGATGTCCTCGCTGCCGACGCGCAGGTCGATGACGAAGGGTGTTGCCAGGTCCCAGCTCATTTTCGCTTCCTTGGCGCAAAAGGCGATTTAGCAGCGATCTGCGGGGCAATGTCCAGCCCCTGTGAGCCTGAGGCGGTCGTTATAGGGGCGGGCTTGCCCGCGAATCAGACACCGCGGTGGATGGCCCCGGCGGCGATACCGATATTCGCCGCTGAAGCCGCGCCGACACTGACCGCCTCAGCCCGAGCCAGCAATTCGAGCACGGCTTCACTCAGCCGCGGGTCGGCCAGCACTCGCTGGTGACCACCCTCTTCCAGCAGCATCAGCCGGCTGTCGAACCAGGCCTTGTGGATGACATGTGCCTCATCTGCGGACACGAGAGCATCATCGGCAGCATGCACCACCAGCCCCGGCAGCTCCAGCTGGTAACCCGTGACATCCAGCCGCGCAATCTGCATGCCCACATCGCGCTCGATCTGGCGAATGAACGCTGCCCGTGCCCGGGCTGGCAGCCCCAGGCGATGGGCAAAACCACGCAACACACCGAGCAACCGCGCCGGCGCTGCAATGCTGACAGCCGCCTCTGTACGCAGCCCCATCTGCAAAGCCAGCAGCACGCTCGCCCCACCCATGGAATGGCCAATGACTGCACGCAAGGGCGGCAACTCAGCCGCAGCCTCAAGCAGCGCCCGGGCAAACAGCACCACATTCGCTTGCTCGCCAGGCGAACGACCATGCCCAGGCCCTTCCAGCGACACCACCGTATGCCCCGCCTGAACCAAGGTCTCGATCAAGGCGGCAAACTGCGTCGGGCGCCCCTCCCAACCGTGCATCAGCAGCACGGTCGGCCCTTGACCCCAGCGCAAGGCAGACAGACCGAAGCGCAGCGTAATGCGCTCGGCGCTGGCCAGCACAGGCAGTTCCCAATCCCGCGGCGGCAGGTTGCGCGGAGTCATGAAGGCTCGGCGCATCTTGCCCGCGACATGCTCGGGGGCCAGGCGGCCCAAGGTGCCATTGACACCGCGAATCCAGCTCAGGGTGGTCATCGCCATGCTCCAGGTTTAAAGCACCGCCGATTTGGCGGCGCGCAGAATACGGTCAGACAGGTCACTGGTCCCCAAGGCCCGGGCCAGCGCCAGCCCCCCAACCATCAGGGCCAGGTCGGCCAGCGCTTTGTCGGCATCCTCAGGGCGGTCAACCATCGCGGCAGTCATCAACTCGATGTGCTCGGCCAGCACCTCGCGGAAGACCTCCGGCAGGCGCTGCATTTCGCCCAACGCGTTAGGCAGCGGGCAAGCATGCACTTCGCAGTCCCGGTGCTTGCGCGAGAGGTAGAAGGCGCCAGCCAGCGCTCGCCGCCCGGCGCCATCGAGACTGGGGTCGATCTGGGCGAGCAAGGCTCGGCGCTCACCCAACAACTGGCGGAACGCCTCGAGCATCAGCTCGTCCTTGCTGTCGAAGTGTGCGTAGAAGCCGCCGACGGTCAGGCCTGCCGCACCCATCACCTGGCTGACGCTGGGCTCGGCCGGGCCGTGCTGGATCAGCGCAGTGCGCGCAGCCTCCAGAATGCGTTCGCGGGTTCTGCTCTTCTTGTCGCTCATCGGGCACGCACCAAACAAAATATGATGATCGAAATATTATTCTCATCATATTTTTTGGCAAGCAGAATCTGCGACCGCTTGTCGGAGGGAAAATTATTGGGGAAGGAAAAAACAAAAGGCCCATTCAATAAGCGAATGAGCCTTTAAAGTCCCGCAAAACGCGGGTAAACGTGGCGTCCCCTAGGGGACTCGAACCCCTGTTACCGCCGTGAAAGGGCGGTGTCCTAGGCCACTAGACGAAGGGGACGTAACCTTCGCGAAGATCCACTCGTGTGAACCCTGGCAGAAATGGTGGAGCTAAGCGGGATCGAACCGCTGACCTCCTGCATGCCATGCAGGCGCTCTCCCAGCTGAGCTATAGCCCCGAAACAAAAGGCTCATCAATAATCGACGAGCCTTTTTAAGCCCTGCAAAACGCAGGAAAAGTGGCGTCCCCTAGGGGACTCGAACCCCTGTTACCGCCGTGAAAGGGCGGTGTCCTAGGCCACTAGACGAAGGGGACGTAACCTTCGTGCCGATCCGCTAACGCGAACCGCGGCAAAATTGGTGGAGCTAAGCGGGATCGAACCGCTGACCTCCTGCATGCCATGCAGGCGCTCTCCCAGCTGAGCTATAGCCCCGGATTTCTAGCCTCGCGGCCCAGCGACATACCAACATCGCTTGTTTAAAACTGGCGTCCCCTAGGGGACTCGAACCCCTGTTACCGCCGTGAAAGGGCGGTGTCCTAGGCCACTAGACGAAGGGGACGAACCTTCTTACCTTCAAGACCCGGTTGCTGGACCCGGTCTTGCTTATCAGCCTTGGCTGCTAAGCGGAATTTGGTGGAGCTAAGCGGGATCGAACCGCTGACCTCCTGCATGCCATGCAGGCGCTCTCCCAGCTGAGCTATAGCCCCACAATGTCGCTTTGAACTGAACCGCTGGCTGGGTGCCTGGCGTTTCGTTTTCGTTCATCGCTGTGGACGGGGCGCATATTAAGATCGGATTGCAGGGCTGTCAAACTAATTTTCAAAAATGTTCAAAAATTTTTTCACAGATAACAATCACTTACCGCCCTGCCCCGGTTTTTTGGGGCTTAGTTGGCCTGTGGGAGCGGGCGTGCCCGCAAATGCGGTATTGAATTTACCATTGCATTCGCGGGCACGCCCGCTCCCACAGGTTAGGTGCAAAGCTGAATCAGGCGATGGAAGCCAACAGCTTCTCCCACTCTTTGTTTTCTTTCTTCGACACACCACCCAGCAGGTCCAGGGCCTGGCGCAGGCGGTAGCGGGTCAGGTCAGGACCGAGGATTTCCATGGCGTCCAGCACCGAAACCGAGCTGGCCTGGCCGGTGATGGCGGCGAACATCAGCGGCATGGCGTCACGCAGCTTCAGCTCCAGCGCCTCGACCACGGCCTGGATGCAACCGGTGATGCGCTCTTTTTCCCACTGGCGCAGGCTTTCAAGCTTCCACAGGATCAGCTGGATCACCTGACGCACCTGGTCGGCCGACAGTTTCTTGCTTTCGAACAGCTTGGCGTCCAGCTTGAGCGCGCCTTCGAAGAAGAACCCGCCCAACGGGGCAACCTGGCTGAAGGTTTCTACCCGGCCCTGCACGTGCGGGGCAATCTTCATCATGTAGTCGCTGTTGAACGCCCATTTCTGCAGGCGTGCGGCGAATTCCTCTACCGGCAGCTCGCGCAGCCACTGGCCGTTGAGCCAGGACAGCTTCTCGATGTCAAAGATCGGGCCGCCCAGCGAGATACGCGACAGGTCGAAGTGCTCGACCATTTCGGCCAGCGAGAACTTCTCGCGCTCGTCAGGCATCGACCAGCCCATGCGGCCAAGATAGTTGAGCATCGCTTCAGGCATGAAGCCCATGCGCTCGTAGAAGGTGACCGAGGTCGGGTTCTTGCGCTTGGACAGTTTGGATTTGTCCGGGTTGCGCAGCAGCGGCATGTAGCACAGCTTGGGCTGCTCCCAGCCGAAGTACTCGTACAGCTTGATCAGCTTGGGCGCCGATGGCAGCCACTCTTCACCACGCAGCACGTGGGTGATGCCCATCAGGTGGTCGTCGACCACGTTGGCCAGGAAGTACGTCGGCAGGCCGTCGTTCTTCATCAGTACCTGCATGTCCATGCGGTCCCACGGGATCTCGACATCGCCGCGCAGCATGTCCGGTACCACGCAGATGCCTTCGCTCGGCACCTTCATGCGGATCACGTGCGGCTCGCCAGCGTCCAGGCGGCGCTGCACTTCTTCGGCGCTCATCAGCAACGCACGGCCATCGTAACGCGGGGTTTCGCCGCGGGCCTGCTGCTCGGCACGCATCTGCTCCAGCTCTTCGGCGGTGCAGAAGCAGTAGAAGGCGTGGCCGGCGTCTACCAGTTCCTTGGCGTACTTGGCGTAGATTTCGCCACGCTCGCTCTGCCGGTAAGGGCCATGCGGGCCGCCGACATCCGGGCCTTCGTTCCATTCGATGCCAAGCCAGCGCAGAGCGTCGAAGATCTGTTGCTCCGACTCGCGCGTGGAGCGCAGCTGATCGGTGTCTTCGATGCGCAGGATGAACTCACCGCCGTGCTGCTTGGCAAAGCAGTAGTTGAACAGGGCGATGTAGGCAGTGCCGACATGGGGGTCGCCGGTAGGCGATGGCGCAATACGCGTGCGTACGGTGGTCATGGAGAGTCTCGAACGAAAGATGAAACAAAGGCGGGATGTTAGCAGGAGGCGGGCACCGGGCTCCAGCAATGGCGCGAACGTCACTTGTCGACAGGCCCGGCGCCGCTGTTAAATTTGTTTACATTTCTGGAACGATAGTCCCCATGCCTGCCCAACTCAAACGCCGCCTGACGATCTTCTTCACCCTGGTGGCCATCATTGCCCTTGCCTTCCTGGCCCACTGGTACTTCAAGGGCCGCTTCTACGAAAGCACCGACAACGCCTACGTGCAGGGCGAGATCACCCGTATCTCCAGCCAGCTCGGCGCACGTATCGAAACAGTGCCGGTCGAGGACAACCAGCACGTCAGCAAGGGTAGCTTGCTGGTGCGCCTGGAAGCCGCCGACTTCGAGCTGGCGGTCGAACGCGCCCGTGCCGCCCTGGCCACCCGCGAAGCCGAGTATGCGCAAGCGCAAAGCCGCCTCACCCAACAAGGCAGCCTGATTGCCGCCGGCCAGGCCCAGTTGGCGGCCACCCAGGCCACGTTCGACCGCTCGCGGCTGGACCTGAGCCGCGCGGAGAAGCTGCGCAAACCGGGTTTTGTCTCCGAAGAGCGGGTCACTACCCTGTCGGCGGACAGCCATGTCGCCGGCTCCCAGGTCGACAAGGCCCGCGCCGACCTGCAAAGCCAGCGCCAGCAGGTCACCGCCCTGAACGCCGAGCTCAAGCGCCTCGATGCGCAAATCGCCAATGCCCGCACCGACCTGGCCCAGGCCGAACTGAACCTGACCCGCTGCGAAATCCATGCGCCGATCAGCGGCACCATCGGCCAGCGTAATGCGCGCAATGGCCAGGTGGTGCAGGCCGGTGCCTACCTGCTGTCGATCGTGCCGGATGAAGACATCTGGGTGCAGGCCAACTTCAAGGAAACCCAGATCGGCCGCATGCACCCCGGCCAGCGCGCAGAGCTGCTGTTCGACAGCTACCCAGACACACCGATCGAAGGCCGGGTGGACAGCCTGTTCGCCGCATCCGGTGCGCAGTTCAGCCTGCTGCCACCGGACAACGCCACCGGTAACTTCACCAAAGTTGTGCAGCGCATCCCGGTAAAACTCACGTTCCGCGCCGACAACCCGTTGCATGGGCGTATTCGCCCCGGCATGTCGGTGACCGCCACTGTCGACCTGCGCAGCGAAGACGAAAGCCACAATGGCCGGTGACCAACTGCTCCGCCCCACGGCGGAGCCAACCCGGCGCGACTGGATCGCAGTGATGAGCGTGATGCTCGGCGCCTTCATGGCAGTGCTGGACATCCAGATCACCAACTCCTCGTTGAAGGACATCCAGGGCGCCCTGTCGGCGACCCTGGAAGAAGGCTCATGGATTTCCACCTCTTACCTGGTAGCGGAAATCATCATGATCCCGCTAACAGCCTGGTTGGTGCAGCTGCTGTCGGCGCGGCGCCTGGCAGTGTGGGTATCCGGCGGCTTCCTGCTGTCGTCGCTGCTATGCTCGATGGCCTGGAACCTGGAGAGCATGATCCTGTTCCGTGCCTTGCAGGGCTTCACCGGCGGCGCACTGATCCCGCTGGCCTTTACCCTGACCCTGATCAAGCTGCCCGAGCATCACCGCGCCAAAGGCATGGCGATGTTCGCCATGACCGCCACTTTTGCCCCCTCCATCGGCCCCACCCTGGGCGGCTGGCTGACCGAGAACTGGGGCTGGGAGTACATCTTCTACATCAATATCCCGCCGGGCCTGCTAATGATCGCCGGCTTGTTATACGGGCTTGAGAAGAAGGAGGCGCACTGGGAGCTGCTGAAAAGTACCGATTACGCCGGGATCGTCACCCTCGGCCTTGGGTTGGGCTGCCTGCAGGTGTTTCTCGAGGAAGGCCATCGCAAGGACTGGCTGGAGTCGCACCTGATCGTCGGCCTGGGCAGCGTTGCCCTGGTCAGCCTGATCACCTTCGTCATCCTGCAGTTTTCCAAGCCACACCCACTGATCAACCTGCGGATCCTCGGCAACCGCAACTTTGGCCTGTCGAGCATCGCCAGCCTGGGCATGGGCGTGGGCCTGTACGGGTCGATCTATCTGCTACCGCTGTACCTGGCGCAGGTACAGGGTTACAACGCCTTGCAGATTGGCGAGGTGATCATGTGGATGGGGATTCCGCAGCTGTTCCTGATCCCGCTGGTGCCGCAACTGATGAAGGTGATATCGCCCAAGGTACTATGCGCGCTGGGGTTTTGCTTGTTCGGCGCTGCCAGTTTCGGTTCGGGGGTGCTCAACCCGGACTTTGCCGGGCCGCAGTTCAACCATATCCAGATCATCCGCGCCCTGGGCCAGCCGATGATCATGGTGACCATCTCGCTGATTGCCACCGCGTATATCCAACAACAGGATGCCGGGTCCGCGTCGAGCCTGTTCAATATTCTGCGTAACCTCGGTGGCGCGATTGGTATTGCCTTGCTGGCCACCCTGCTGGATGCGCGGACCAAGGTGTATTTCGACTACCTGCGCGAATCGGTGGTGCCGAGCAACCCGCAGGTGGCTGAGCGGCTGGCGCAATTGGCGGAACGGTTGGGCAGTGACAATGCAGCGCTGGGCAAACTTAGCGAGATTACCCACCAACAGGCCATGATCATGGCGTACAACGATGCCTTCCACTTTGTCGGAATCGGGTTGGCGGTGAGCATGGTGGCGGTGTTGCTGACCCGCAAGTTGCCGGAGGGGTTGAAGGCTGGGGAAGCCCATTGAGGCTATTACAGATTAGATGCGGTCCCTGTGGGAGCGGGCATGCCCGCGAACACCGGCGCAGCCGGTGCCAGCCACCGCGTTGAATTCTTCGCGGGCACGCCCGCTCCCACAGGGCCCGCGCCCGGCTTCAGCTGCTAATCAACCGCTCCCGCAGCTGCGCAATCTCGTCACGCAACTGCGCCGCAGCTTCGAACTCCAGGTCGCGGGCGAACTGCATCATTTTCTCTTCCAGCTGCTTGATGCGCTTGGTGATCTCGCCCGGCGTACGCAGTTCGGCCTCGTAACGGGCGCTCTCCTCCGCCGCCTTGGCCATGCCCTTGCGCTTCTTGCTGCGCGCACCGGGCACGGTGGCACCCTCCATGATGTCGGCGATGTCCTTGACCACGCCCTTGGGCACGATGCCGTTGGCTTCGTTGAAGGCGATCTGCTTCTCGCGGCGGCGCTCGGTTTCGTCGATGGCTCGCTGCATGGAGCCTGTTACGTTATCGGCGTACAGAATGGCCCGGCCATTGAGGTTACGTGCCGCGCGGCCAATGGTCTGGATCAGGGAGCGCTCGGAACGCAGAAAACCTTCCTTGTCCGCATCGAGGATGGCCACCAGCGACACCTCGGGCATGTCCAGGCCCTCGCGCAGCAGGTTGATGCCCACCAGCACGTCGAAGGTGCCCAGGCGCAGGTCGCGGATAATTTCCACCCGCTCCACCGTATCGATGTCCGAGTGCAGGTAGCGTACCCGCACGTCGTGGTCGGCCAGGTAATCGCTGAGGTCCTCGGCCATGCGTTTGGTCAACGTGGTCGCCAGCACTCGCTCGCCTGCCGCGACACGCTTGCGGATCTCGGACAGCAGGTCGTCGACCTGGGTCAACGCCGGGCGCACCTCTACCTGCGGGTCGACCAGCCCGGTCGGGCGCACCACCTGCTCCACCACGCGCCCGGCATGCTCAGCCTCGTAGGGGCCCGGGGTGGCCGAAACGAAAATGGTCTGCGGGCTGACATCCTCCCACTCGTCGAAACGCATCGGCCGGTTGTCCAGCGCTGAAGGCATGCGGAAGCCGTACTCGACCAGGGTCTCCTTGCGTGAACGGTCGCCCTTGTACATGGCACCGACCTGCGGAACGCTGACGTGGGATTCGTCGATCACCAGCAGCGCATCGGGCGGCAGGTAATCGTAAAGGGTGGGCGGCGGCGCCCCGGCCGGGCGCCCGGACAGGTAACGCGAGTAGTTTTCGATGCCGTTGCAGTAGCCCAGTTCGAGGATCATCTCCAGATCGAAGCGGGTGCGTTGCTCCAGGCGCTGCGCTTCGACCAGCTTGTTGGCCTTGTGCAGGTATTCCAGACGCTCTTTCAGTTCGTCCTTGATGCCCTCCACTGCTTCCAGCAGGGTTTCCCGCGGGGTGACGTAGTGGCTCTTGGGGTAGAAAGTGAAACGTGGCAGCTTGCGGAAAACCTCACCGGTCAACGGATCGAAAGCGGCGATGTTCTCCACTTCATCGTCGAACAGTTCGATACGGATGGCTTCCAGATCCGATTCGGCCGGGAAGATGTCGATCACGTCGCCGCGTACCCGGAAAGTGGCACGGGCAAAGTCCATTTCGTTGCGGGTGTACTGCAGGTCGGCCAGGCGGCGCAGCAGCGCGCGCTGGTCGAGCTTGTCGCCACGGTCCACGTGCAGGACCATTTTCAGGTAGGTCTCGGGGCTGCCCAGGCCGTAGATGCACGACACAGTGGTCACGATGATCGCGTCACGCCGCTCCAGCAGCGCCTTGGTCGCCGACAAGCGCATCTGCTCGATGTGGTCGTTGATCGAGGCGTCCTTCTCGATGAAGGTGTCTGACGACGGCACGTAGGCTTCTGGCTGGTAGTAGTCGTAATAGGAAACGAAGTACTCCACCGCGTTATTGGGGAAGAACGCCTTGAACTCCCCGTACAACTGCGCGGCCAGCGTCTTGTTGGGCGCCAGCACCAGCGTCGGGCGCTGCACCTGCTGGATGACGTTGGCAATACTGAAGGTCTTGCCCGAGCCAGTCACCCCGAGCAGCGTCTGGTGCGACAACCCCGCCTCGATGCCTTCGACCAACTGGCGGATAGCCTCGGGCTGGTCGCCGGCCGGCTGGAAACGTGTGACGAGCTGGAACTCGGACATGAAGGACCTCGCGGTGCAGCAGCTGTAAATTTAGCCAGTAGTCTATACCCAAATGCGCCCGTTCGGGGGCGCTTTCAAGGCACAGGAGTGGGCGTGTGCAACGGTGGACACGGCAATTGGACCAATGGTCGAAAAATATTTGCGCAAATAGCCCTAAAAGCTGCGCCAGAGTGTCGCGGTGACCGGTCGGTATCACTATACTGACTCCCCGTTTGTGCACCGCTTCAGTGCATTCGGCTGGAGCGTGTACGCCCTATCACACTCCAATCAGAGCCAAGGTAACAATGAGCCTGTTTTCCGCTGTCGAGCTGGCACCCCGCGACCCTATTCTGGGCCTCAACGAAGCATTCAACGCCGACCCACGTACCGACAAGGTCAACCTGGGCGTAGGCGTGTATTGCAATGAGGAAGGCCGCATTCCGCTGCTGCGCGCCGTGATCGAAGCCGAAACCCAGCGTGCCGCCCAGCACGCTTCGCGCGGCTACCTGCCGATCGACGGCATCGCCACCTACGACCAGGCTGTGCAGAAGCTGCTGTTCGGCGCCGAGTCGCCACTGCTGGCCGCTGGCCGCGTGGTCACCGTGCAGGCCGTCGGTGGTACTGGCGCGCTGAAGATCGGCGCCGACTTCCTCAAGCGCCTCTCGCCAAACGCCGTGGTTGCCATCAGCGACCCGAGCTGGGAAAACCACCGTGCGCTGTTCGAATCGGCCGGCTTCCCGGTGCAGAACTACCGCTACTACGATGCGCCGACCAACGACGTCAACCGCGCTGGCATGCTCGAAGACCTCAACGCCCTGCCGTCCGGCTCGATCGTGGTGCTGCACGCCTGCTGCCACAACCCGACGGGTGTCGACCTGAACCTGGACGACTGGAAGAACGTCCTGGAAGTGGTCAAGGCCAAGGGCCACGTGCCGTTCCTCGACATGGCCTACCAAGGCTTTGGTGACGGTATCGCCGAAGACGCCTTCGCCGTGCGCCTGTTCGCCGAGTCGGGCCTGGAGTTCTTTGTTTCCAGCTCGTTCTCCAAATCGTTCTCGCTGTACGGCGAGCGCGTCGGCGCACTGTCGATCGTCACCGCCTCCAAGGACGAGAGCACCCGCGTGCTGTCGCAGGTCAAGCGCGTGATCCGCACCACCTACTCCAACCCGCCAACCCACGGCGCAACCATTGTTGCCACCGTGCTGAACAGCGCAGAGCTGCGCCAGATGTGGGAAACCGAACTGGCCGAAATGCGCGAGCGTATCCACGGCATGCGCAAGCAGATGGTATCGCTGCTGGCCGAATACGGTGCCAACCGCGACTTCAGCTTCGTTGGCCGCCAGGTCGGCATGTTCTCCTACTCGGGCCTGACCGTTGAACAGGTCGCCCGCCTGAAGAACGATTTCGGCATCTATGCCCTGGACACCGGCCGTATCGCGGTGGCCGCGCTGAACCAGAGCAACATCCACGTGGTGACCAAAGCTATCGTGGAAGTGCTGTAACTCATTGTTTTGCCTGGGGGTGGGTTGACTTCTCCCAGGCAATCAGTAAGATACGCGCAGATTCCGCGATAGCTCAGTCGGTAGAGCAAATGACTGTTAATCATTGGGTCCCTGGTTCGAGTCCAGGTCGCGGAGCCAGACATTGAAGAAGCCCCCGGATGCGCAAGCAACCGGGGGCTTTTTCGTTGCGCTGAAATTATTGGCCAGCAACGGTGAACGGCGGGCGGAGATTGGCCAGCAGGCCCGGCCCTTTCGCGGGTGAACCCGCTCCTACAACGGCCTGCGCCGAATCACCGATACGTGTGTAGGAGCGGGTTTACCCGCGAATACGGTGGCGGCCGCAACGGTGAAAGGACGCTGGAGATTAGCCCGCAGGCCCGGCCCATTTACGGGTGACCCGGCGCCAACGGCCGGTGCCGAATCACCGATGCGTGTGCAGGACCGGGTTTACCCGCGAAGAAGCCGGCATCGCCAACAGAGGCCTCAATCACTGCGCCCGATCGGGTAAAACACCCCCCGGCTCCACACCCCAAGCCATTCCTCACCATCGATCACACGCGGCACCGCCAGCTCCACCAGTTGGTAAAACACATTGCGATGTATCAGCGCCTCCAGGTTGCTGCGCATCAGCACATACGGTGATGGCTCCTGCGTCACCGGGTCGATCACCACCCGCAGGGGGTTATCCGGCCCGGCCTCGACCTGGTCCTCGACATTGCTGGTAAAGCGCAGCACCTGCTGTTCGCCTTCCCCCTGCACTTCCAGCAGCACGGCCACGAACGGCGCATCATCGACACGAATGCCGACCTTCTCTACCGGGGTGATCAGGAAATAGTCATCGCCATCGCGGCGAATGATGGTCGAGAACAGCCGCACCATCGGCTTGCGCCCGATCGGCGTGCCCAGGTAGTACCAGGTGCCATCACGGGCGATGCGCATGTCGATGTCACCACAGAAATCCGGGTTCCACAGGTGCACCGGCGGCAGCCCCTTGGCCTTGGGGATCTGCGCCAGAAGGTCATTGGCCTTGCCGGAGTCACTCATCACGCTTGCCTCATTCACTCATGCCCAGGAGACTACGAGCGTACTCGCGCATCGGCGCGCCAAGCAAATCCTCCGGGGTGTTGTCGTGGAACGTCAACAAACCGCCACGGCTCTTGATACGCGCAGTGTCGATCAGATAGCGGGTATTGGTTTCGATCAGCATCATCTGCACCACGCCAGAGTCCCAGCCCAAGCGGTCGACGGCCTGCTCGTCATACCACTCGTCACCATTGCCGATTCGATCGTCGGTCCGCGCGAAGCGGGTGTACAGCAGGTAGTCAGCGCCTACCGAGCGCGCCTGGGCAATGGCCTCTTCCAGGCCCAGCGGGCCCTGGGCGCGACGCACCATCGGGAAGTATTCGACAAAGCTCTTGAAGGCCTGCTGGGCCACTGCATTCTGCCGAGGCACCGGCCCCTTGCCCGGCGGCACGAACGCACCTTGGCCAATGAAAATGAATGAATCAGGCTGCAGGCGGATCGACAAGGTGCGACGGGTTTCGCTGTGGTCCAGCAGACCGGCATCGCTCATGTGATAGCGGACACCCTCGCCCATATCACTGACATTCATGCAGCCGCCCAGCGCCATCAGCGCCAGCAGCAAGACCAGGCTACGCATCTTTCCTCCAGTGGCCGGCGACGAAAAACCGGCGAATAGCCGGCGGATGCAGCTTTTGCGCCAGCTTCAGCCACCGATCACTTTCATGACCGTCACGCCGCCGGAAAAGGCCAGGTCCTGTTTGTCTGCCAATGCCTTGACCAACAACCGCTGCAAGGCCGGCAACGCCTGATGACGCGGCTTTTCCAGCAGGTCGCCGACGAAGTGCCGGTTACCAGACGACAGGCAGCCATGCAGCCAGCCCGTGGAAGACAGGCGCAGCCGCGAGCAGGTACGGCAAAACGGCACGCTTTCGTTGGCGATAACGCCAAAGTGGCCCCTGCCGGGGATGTGGTAACGCATGGCAGTGGCGTCCAGCGGCGCATCCACCTGGGCGTAGGCATACTGGCCACCGATCAGCGCAAGCAGTTGGTCGAGGCCGACAAACTGTTGGAGAAAGGCGTTACGATCGTGGGCCAGGTGCCCCATGCGCATCAGTTCGATGAAGCGCAGTTCGAAGCCGCGCGCGAGGCAGTAATCCAGCAGCGGCAGTACCTGATCGAGGTTTTTCCCGCGCATCGGCACCATGTTGACCTTGATTCGCATGCCCAAGGCGCTGGCCTGCTCCATTCCGTCCAGCACAGTGCCCAGGTCGCCGCCGCGGGCAATCTGGCGGAAAGCCAGGGGGTCGAGGGTGTCGAGGGAAACGTTCAGCCGACGAATCCCAGCCGCCTGCAGTTGCGGCAACTTGCGCGCCAGCAACTGGCCATTGGTGGTCAGCGAGATGTCGTCAAGGTCGAGTTTGGCCACGGCAGCCAGAAAGGCATCCAGACGCGGGCTAACCAATGGCTCACCGCCAGTAATGCGCAGGCGCTCGATACCGGCAGCTTCGATCAGGTAGGCCACGCCACGGGCCAAGGCATCCGCTGACAGCTCGTCCTGCGCCGCCACCAACCGCTTGCCGTCAGGTACGCAGTAGGTACAGGCGTAGTTGCAGGCAGCCGTCAGGCTGACGCGCAGGTTACGAAAGCGCCTGCCTTGACGATCGACAATCATGAATGACTCCGGCATGGATGAAGGGGCTGGCAAAACCTGACTCATAAATCAGGTTTTTGCAAGCCCCAATGAACAATGCCGAATGTTCAAGCAATAGCCGAACGCTTCAGACTGCGCTGCCGAGTAGAGAACCCACGACGCAGTACTTGTGGGAGCGGGCGTGCCCGCGAAGAATCAAACGCGGTGGCTGGCACCGGCTGCGCCCGCTGCCACAGGGCCCGCGCAGTTCCGTGCAATGCTCAGTTCGAGGGTTCCGGGTCGCGCTTGCGCTTGTTGCCCATCCGCACGCCAATATCCATCAGGAACTGGAAGAAGCCTTCCTGATCCTCCAGCACATTGCTCCAGAATGGCGAGTGGTACAGCGCTACAGCGCCGTGCACCAGCGCCCAGGCAGCGCAGTAGTGGAAATACGGTGGCACGTCTTCGAGCTTGCCTTCGCTGATACGGCCCTTGATCAACAGGGTCAGGCGATCGAAGTTGGAAGCACGGATGCTGTGCAACTGCTCGACCATTTCCGGCACCTGGTTGCCCTTGACCACCTTTTCTTCAAGGCGGTCGAACAGCCGGTAGCGCTGCGGGTCGCGCATGCGGAACTCGAAGTAGGCGCGCGACAGGGCTTCCTTGTCACGGTCGACGTCGGCCGAGTGCAACAGCTCGTTCAGGTCACGCTCGTAATCGAGCATCAGGCGAAGGTAGATCTCCGCCTTGGACTTGAAGTGCTTGTAGATCGTGCCTTTGCCGATGCCCACGGCGTCGGCGATCATCTCGACAGTGACGCTGTCTTCACCTTGCTCGAGAAACAGCTTGAGCGCGGTATCGAGGATTTCCTGTTCGCGACGGCGAAACTCACGGACCTTACGAGGTTCTTTCTGCATGGGAAGGACTGGATGACAATCGAAGCGGTTTATTATGCCTAACTTGCGGGAAATTGCACGGATCATCCACACATGTCTGTGTTTCACGATGCATACGGCCATGCGCTGCGGGAGGAATGAAACGTTGGCGTATTCCAAATCTGTTTAAAAAACGTCCACTATGCACTGGCACTGCGCCAAACCTGACCAATACTTGAAGTGTTGGCGCGGCGCATCCCCCCCAGTGGCGCGCCGATAAAGGTGCTCAGGGACCGCGTACCTTTGTTTTACTCCTAATGGTCTTAACCCGGATTCCTCCCCCAGAACCCGGGTTTTTTTTGTGTTTTTGTGGGGAGGATGGTGTGACGGCTGTCAGGTGCGTGACGCAAGAGTTTCAGCGCCTGTGAGATCGAGCGCCGCCCGCGCGGCGCTTCGCGGGTAAACCCGCTCCTACGTTTGTTTCGGGCCAATTAGGCCTGTGGGATTTGCGCGCGAACGCCTTGGCGCACGCCTCGATATCGCGTCGTACAAACAAGGCGGTCGCGCGCGCCTGGCACAGGACGGACTGGCCCGAAACAAACGTAGGAGCGGGTTTACCCGCGAAGCGCCGCGCGGGCGGCGCTCGATCTCATAGGCGCTGCAAGGGCTGTGGCAGGCACCTTGTGACCCTCACGCAATCTCTAACCCCGGTGAATCAATCCACCCGCGCCAACGGGAACAGCCGCTTGAAGTTGGCGGTAGTCTGCTCCGCCAACTGCTCATAACTGGCCCCACGCAACGAAGCCACATACTCCGCCACCTCCCGCACGTACTGCGGCAGGTTCGGCTTGCCGCGATGGGGAATCGGCGCCAGATAGGGTGAATCGGTCTCCACCAGCAAGCGATCGACAGGCACCTGTCGCGCCACTTCACGCAACGCCTCGGCATTGCGAAAGGTAACGATTCCAGACAGCGAGATGTAATAGCCCAGGTCCAGCGCGGCCTTGGCCATGTCCCAGTCCTCGGTAAAGCAGTGCAGCACGCCAGCCTGCGGCAGGTTGGCCTCACGCAGCAGCGCCAGGGTATCGGCGCGCGCCGCCCGGGTATGCACGATCACCGGCTTGCCAGTCTGCCTGGAGGCCTCCAGGTGCAGGCGGAACGAGGCCTGCTGGAGCTCCGCAGCCTCCGGCTCGTAGTGGTAATCCAGCCCGGTTTCACCAATCGCCACCACATGCGGGTGGGCCAATTCGCGCAACAGCCATTCCAACGCCGGGGTTTCGCCAGGGGCCAGGTCCAGCGGGTGCACGCCCACCGAGCAGTCGACGTCAGCGTACTGCTCGCTCAGCGCCTTCACTGCACCCGCATTCTCGGCACTGACGCCAATGCACAGGAAATGCCCAACCCCACGCTCACGCGCCGCCTGCAGGGCAGCATCGAGGGAGCCCTGGTGGGCACTGAGGTCAAGACGGTCGAGGTGGCAATGGGAATCTACGAGCATGGGATAACGGCACACATGAAAAATGGAAAATCAGCGGGCACCCGGCAGTTGCAGCCAGTGAGCCAGCAGCGATTCAAGCAACAAGGCACGGTTGAGGTTGGCCTTGCCCAGCACCTTCTGGCGCTGCTCGAGGATCCATGCCTGCACCTCCAGCACCTTGGTCTGGCGGCTCTTCTGCGCCAGGTACTGCACGACCTTGCGCATATCGGCCAAGCCTAACCCTTCCTCGTCCTGGGTCAACTGGTAGCGCAGGATCAGGTGCGACCAATCGCAAAACCAGTCGAACAGCAGTAACAACGGCACACCGCTCCAGGCATCGGCCAGCTGGCTGGGCGATTGCTGCTGCTTGAGCAGCTTCTTCACCCCGTCAGTAACCAGCGCACGTTGCTCGCGCACACCCTGCGCCTGCAAGCTGACCGCCATCAATGGCGAACCCGCGGCCAGCGTCAGCAACTCATCGCGCTCGACCTCGTCGCAGTCGGGTAACGCGCCAGCCAGCCATGCCTGGCTCTGGGCCAGGCTGGGCTGCGGACAGACGACCTGCTGGCAGCGGCTCTTGATCGTCGGCAACAGGCGGCTGGGCTGGTGCGTAACCAGCAACAACACGGTATCGCCGGAAGGTTCTTCAAGGCTTTTGAGCAGGGCGTTGGAGGCGTTGACATTCATCGCCTCCACCGGCTCGATCAACACCACCTTGCGCCCGCCCAGCTGCGCGGTTTGTACCACAAAGGCCACCAGTTCACGGACCTGGTCGACCTTGATCGGCTTGTCAGCCTCCTCAGGCTCAAGGACGAAGTTGTCCGGGTGGCTGCCGGCCTTGAGCAACAGGCACGACTTACACGCCCCACAAGCGTCCAGGCCCTGCGGCTGTTGGCACAACAGGCGCGCCATCAGACGCTCGGCCAGGGCCCGCTTACCAATACCCTGCGGCCCATGCAGCAGATAAGCGTGGGCGTGCCGGCCGCGACCGGCCAGTTGCTGCCACAGCGCCTGCTGCCAAGGGTAGGCCTCAGCCACGGCAACGCTCCAGAATGCCTGGCAGCAGTGCATCAATGTCACGCTGCACAGCCTCCAGGGATTGTGCTGCATCGAGCAAGCTGTAGCGCTGTGGCGCACCCTGGGCGCGCTGCAGGTACGCCTGGCGCACCGCTTCGAAGAAGGCCTGCCCTTCCTGTTCGAATCGGTCCAGGCGGCCACGGGCGGCGGCTCGGGCAAGGCCGACTTCTACCGGCAGGTCGAAGACCAGGGTCAGGTCCGGGCGCAGGTCGCCCTGGACGAACTGCTCCAGGGCAGCGATACGCTCGACCGACAAGCCACGACCGCCGCCCTGATAGGCATAGGTAGCGTCCGTGAAACGGTCACACAGCACCACAGACCCGCGGGCCAGCGCCGGACGGATCACCTGCGCCAGGTGTTGGGCGCGAGCGGCGAACACCAGCAGCAGCTCGGTGTCGGCCGCCATGCCTTCGTCGCTCGGGGCCAGCAACAGTTCACGCACCTTTTCCGCCAGCGGCGTGCCGCCTGGCTCACGGGTCAGCACCACGTCCAGGCCGTGCTCGCGCAGGCGCGCGGCCAGGTAGTCGCGGTTGGTGCTCTTGCCCGCACCTTCGGGGCCTTCCAAAGTAATAAACAAGCCGCTCACAGGCAGTCCTTAATGTTGTTCGTCAGGCATCGGCCGCTCGGCCGCTTGCGCACCGCCGACAGGGGCATCCTGCGCAGGCGCTTCCTCGGGAGCGGGCTCAGGGCGCTGCGCGTCATCGGCGCCCGACGCCTGCTCGGCATCATCGGCACTTGGCTTTGCCTCTTGCTGCGGCGCGGGGCTGGAGCGGTAGTCCGACCGGCGCTTGAGCTGGAATTCGCGCACCGCCGAGTTGTGGCCGCCGAGGTCGTCGGAGAACACATGGCTGCCGTCGCCGCGGGCGACGAAGTAAAGACTGGTGCCATTGGACGGGTTCAGCGCCGCATGAATCGCCTCGCGGCCAACCATGGCGATCGGGGTCGGCGGCAGGCCGGTCATGGTGTAGGTGTTGTAGGGCGTAGGCTCGCGCAGGTCGGCGCGGGTGATCTTGCCGTTGTAGCGTTCGCCCATGCCATAGATAACCGTCGGGTCGGTCTGCAGCATCATACCCAGGCGCATGCGCCGCACGAAGACGCCGGCGATCTGCCCGCGCTCCTGCGGAATGCCGGTTTCCTTTTCGACCAGAGAGGCCATGATCAGCGCCTGGTAAGGGTCACGATACGGCAGGTCTGTGGAACGCTCGGCCCACTCCTTGGCCAGCACTTCGTCCAGGCGCATGTAGGCCTGCTGCAGCAACTCGACATCGCTCATACCCCGCACGAAGCGGTACGTGTCGGGGAAGAAGCGGCCTTCGGGGAATACGCCGGTATGGCCGAGCTTGTCCATGACCTCGGCATCCGACAAGCCATCAAGGGTATGCTTGATCTTTTCATGCTTGGCCACGGCCGCGCGCACCTGGCGGAAGGTCCAGCCTTCGACCAGAGTGAGGTTGTACTGCACCACGTCGGCACGGCGCCAGGCGTCGAACAACTGCTCGACGGTCATGCCTGGGGTAAGACGGTACTCGCCGGTGTGCAGGGGGGTGCCGGCCATGTTGAAGCGCCAGTACAAACGCAACCAGACGGCATCGTCGAGCAACCCTTCTCGTTGCATGCTGTAGAACATGCGGTTGGGGTTGGTGCCATTGGGCACATCGAGCAGGCGTTCCTGCGTGACGTGCAAGGGCTGCTCCAGGACCGAGTTGACCTTCCAGGCCGACCAGCCAAACGCCAGGCCGGCGAGGATCAAGCCCATTTCCAGCAACAGCAGGAATTTACGTCTCACGAATTCAGGTTTCCAGTAACGTACGGGCAACGGCCTGCAGTTTACGAGTGAGCGGGCCTGGCGACCAGTTTAACGCGGCTACGCCACACACAGGCCAAATGCCGTAAACGCTATTGCAAACAAATACTTCATCTGCTTGCTCCAGCGCGTCGAATGACAGGTCGCAGACTTGTACCGCAATACCCAGCAGCGGGGCCTGTTCCAGCAGTGCGGCACGCATCACTCCCGCCACACCGCAACGGCTAAGGTCGGCAGTAAGCAGCACGCCATCACGCACCAGAAACAGATTGCTGTATACCCCTTCGATCACCCTGCCCTGCGCGTCACGCATCAGGCCTTCGGCATGGCCGCTGTCCTGCCATTCGGCACGGGCCAGCACCTGCTCCAGGCGGTTGAGGTGTTTGAGGCCGGCCAGCAGTGGTTGTTCCCCAAGCCGGGTCTGGCAAGGGAACAAGCGCACGCCATGCTCGGCATGCTCGGCAGGATAGCGGGGTAATGGGCTGCCTTGCAGGATCCGCCGCGGAGCGGCATCGACAGCGGGCGCATAGCCACGCTGGCTATCGCCACGGGTCAGAATGAGTTTGACGACACCCTCGCCCAACTGGCTGGCATAGCGCAGCAACTCGTCGCGTACCAGCGCCAGGTCGGCGTTGATTGCCAGGCGCTGGCAGCCCAGTGCCAAGCGTGCGAGGTGGCCGTCCAGCAAGCTGGGCCGGGCGCCTCGCACAGCGATGGTTTCGAACAGGCCATCGCCGTAGGCCAGGCCGCGGTTCTGCAGGTTGAGTGCAGTCGCCGGCTGGCCGTCGATCCAGCTGTGCATCAGCCGGCAAACCGGCGGAATACCAGCGAGCCGTTGGTGCCGCCAAAGCCGAACGAGTTGGACAGCACCACGTCGATCGGCATGCTGCGCGCCTGGTGGGGAACGAAGTCGAGGTCACACCCCTCGTCCGGCTCGTCCAGGTTGATGGTCGGCGGGGCCATCTGGCTATTGATGGCCAGCACGCTGAAGATCGCCTCCACCGCGCCCGCGGCGCCCAGCAAGTGACCGGTCATCGACTTGGTCGAGCTGACCGCCAGCTT
The DNA here is from genome assembly GCF_017875935.1 of Pseudomonas sp. BP6. Lineage (NCBI taxonomy): Bacteria > Pseudomonadati > Pseudomonadota > Gammaproteobacteria > Pseudomonadales > Pseudomonadaceae > Pseudomonas > Pseudomonas sp. BP6. The sequence continues at coordinate 1,077,491 of NZ_JAGINI010000001.1, read as the reverse complement.
GTAGGCATGCTCGCCGAACACGCGCTTGATCGCCGCCACTTCGGCCACATCGCCCGCCGGGGTAGAAGTGCCGTGGGCGTTGATGTAGCTGACTTCTTCCGGCTGGATACCGGCATCGCGCAAAGCGTTGGCCATGCAGCGGGCAGCGCCCTCGCCAGAGTCGGGTGGCGAGGTCATGTGGTAGGCGTCGCCGCTCATGCCAAAGCCAACCAGCTCTGCATAGATAGTCGCACCGCGGGCCTTGGCGTGCTCCAGCTCCTCAAGCACCAGGGCTCCGGCACCGTCGGACAACACAAAGCCGTCACGACCCTTGTCCCACGGCCGGCTGGCCCGGCTGGGTTCGTCGTTGCGGGTGGACAACGCGCGCGAAGCGCCAAAACCGCCCATGCCCAGACCACAAGCGGCCATTTCGGCGCCACCAGCGATCATCACGTCAGCTTCACCGTAGGCGATATTGCGCGCGGCCATGCCGATGCAATGGGTGCCGGTGGTGCAAGCGGTGGCGATGGCGTAGTTCGGCCCTTGCAGGCCCAGGTGGATCGACAGGAAACCGGAGATCATGTTGATGATCGAACCCGGCACGAAGAACGGCGAAATGCGGCGCGGCCCCGAATCGTGCAGGGTGCGGCTGGTTTCTTCGATGTTGGTCAGGCCACCGATGCCCGAGCCCATGGCCACGCCAATACGCTCACGGTTGGCGTCGGTGACCTCCAGGCCGGCGTTACGCACCGCCTGGAAACCGGCCGCCAGGCCGTACTGGATGAACAGATCGAGTTTGCGGGCCTCTTTGGCCGACAGGTACTGCTCAACCTCGAAGCCTTTCACCGAGCCGCCAAAACGGGTGGAGTAGGCAGACAGGTCCGTGTGTTCGATCGGACCAATGCCACTGCGGCCAGCCAGAATGCCCTGCCAGGTGCTCGGTACATCGGTACCCAGTGGCGACAGCATACCCATACCGGTGACCACGACGCGTCTACGCGACACAGTACTCTCCTTTTCTAATAACAGAGTCTCTTGCCATTGCATTCAAGCGCAGGAATGCAATGGCAACAGACTCTTGGTGCGCGGTGAACGAAGCGGCCTGAAGAATGCGAGGCGCTCGCAAAGAAAAAACCGCACGCCAGCGAAGGCAGTGCGGTTTTCCCCGACAAGTAGCGTCGACTGTAGCGTCTTAGGCCTGGTGGGCCAGGACGTAGTCGATAGCAGCTTGAACGGTAGTGATCTTCTCGGCTTCTTCGTCAGGGATTTCGGTCTCGAATTCCTCTTCCAGAGCCATCACCAGTTCAACGGTGTCAAGCGAATCGGCACCCAGGTCATCGACGAAGGACTTGGAGTTAGTCACTTCTTCTTCCTTGACGCCCAGTTGCTCGGCGACGATTTTCTTGACGCGTTCTTCGATGGTGCTCATACCTAGTTTTCACTCCTAATGGATATATGTCAGGCAGCTGGCCGGTGGCTAATTTTATAGAAAGACGTTCGCTTTTCAAGCGAAACGCACCTTCAGGCTAGTCACCACACCCGCTGCCTGGAATCTGGTTGCAGCTTTATAACGGATTTTAGGCTCGCAGTATGACTCTTTTTTTACGAAACCCGTCACATTGAGTTGCAGTATTACATGTACATCCCGCCGTTTACCGGCACGGTGGCGCCGGTCACGTAGGCTGCGCCGTCGGACGCCAGGAACGAAACCACCTTGGCAATTTCGTCAGCCTGGCCAAGGCGGCCCAGCGGAATCTGGGTCTGCAGGGCTTCGCGCTGAGCTTCCGGCAGCTCGCGGGTCATGTCGGTATCGATGAAGCCCGGGGTCACCGAGTTGACGGTGATGCCACGCGAACCCACTTCACGCGCCAAGGCGCGACTGAAACCTTCCAGGCCGGCCTTGGCAGCCGCGTAGTTGGCCTGACCAGCGTTACCCATGGCACCGACGACCGAGCCGATGCTGATGATACGACCCCAACGTGCCTTGGTCATGCCACGCAGCACGCCCTTGGACAGACGGTAGAGGCTGTTCAGGTTGGTGTCGATGACATCGAACCACTCGTCGTCTTTCATGCGCAGCATGAGGTTGTCGCGGGTGATACCGGCGTTGTTGACCAGGATGGCCGGCGCACCGAACTGCTCGCCAATGGCGGCCAGTACTGCTTCAACGGATTCGGCGCTGGTCACGTTCAGCTCCATGCCGGTGCCGGTGATGCCGTGCTCTTTCAGGGTGGCAGCGATGCGCTCGGCGCCGGACGCCGAAGTGGCGGTGCCGATCACGGTCGCGCCCTGGCGGCCCAGTTCGAGGGCGATGGCCTGGCCAATGCCACGGCTGGCGCCGGTGACCAGTGCAACTTTACCTTGCAGGCTCATGCAAGCTTCTCCAAGTCAGGCCAGTGCCGCGCGGGTGGCAGCAACGGCGTCAGGGGTGTTGAGGTTGTAGGTGGTCACGCCGTCGGCGCAACGCTTGTTAAGGCCAGCCAGGACCTTGCCCGGGCCACACTCGACCAGGTTGACCGCACCGTTGGCGGCCAGGGTCTGCACGCACTCGACCCAGCGTACCGGCTGGTACAGCTGTGCCAGCAGGTCGTGCTTGAGGGCATCGAGGTCGGCGGCGACGGCAGCAGTGACGTTCTGCACCACCGGAATCTGCGGGGCCTTCCATTCGATGGCATTGACCGAATCGGCAAAGCGCTCGGCGGCCGGCTTCATCAGGGCGCAGTGCGACGGAACGCTGACCGCCAGCGGCAGGGCGCGCTTGGCACCTTTGGCCTTGCACAGCTCCATGGCACGGTCTACCGCTGCCTTGTTACCGGCGATGACCACCTGACCAGGCGAGTTGAAGTTCACGGCGCTGACCACTTCGTCCTCAGCGGCTTCGGCGCAGAGCTCCACGACCACGGCATCGTCCAGACCGAGAATGGCAGCCATGGCGCCATGACCGGCCGGTACGGCTTCCTGCATCAGCTGACCGCGGCGCTCGACCAGGCGAACGGCATCTTTCAGGCTGATGCTGCCAGCGGCGACCAGGGCACTGTATTCGCCCAGGCTGTGACCGGACACGAAGGCAGGCTTGGCACCGCCCTCTTCCAGCCACAGACGCCACAACGCGATGGACGCGGTGAGGATCGCCGGCTGGGTCTTGTCGGTCTGGTTAAGTTGCTCTTCCGGGCCGTCCTGGACCAGCTTCCACAGGTCGTAGCCGAGCGCTTCGGACGCTTCCTTGAAGGTTTCGATGATCACTGGCTTCTCGGCGCCGAGCTCGGCGAGCATGCCCAGCGACTGGGAACCTTGACCGGGAAAGACGAATGCGAGGGATGCAGACATTGAACAAGCCCTTATGATCTTGTCGTCGGATAGTGTGCGCCAGGCCCGAGGCCAAGCGCGGAATCTGAAAACTTGGATGAAAACACAGACCAAGCGGTCACATTTAAGCACTTCATCGGCGAAATGCCTAAGGCAACAAGTCTTCAAGGCGGCCGTGCAGCCGCTGCGGCAGGTTTTCCTGAATTTCGATCAGCGCCCGCTGGATGGCACTCTGAAACCCCTGCACGCCCGCAGAGCCATGACTCTTGATGACGATACCCTGCAGCCCCAGGAAGCTCGCCCCATTGTGCCGCGCCGGCGCCAGGTCGGCCTGCAGACGCCTGAGCAGCGGCATGGCCACGGCCCCGGCAATGCGGGAAAAAGCACCGCCCTTGAACAGTTTTTCGATGCGCGCACCGATCATCGTCGCCAGACCCTCGCTGGATTTGAGCAGTATGTTGCCAACAAAACCATCGCACACCACCACGTCCGCCTCACCCCGGTACAGGCCATCCCCTTCGACGAAACCGACATAGTTGAGGCCGCGGGCGTTCTGCAACAGCGTGGCAGCCAGCTTGACCTGCTGATTGCCTTTGATGTCCTCGGTACCGATATTCAACAGTGCCACGCGTGGCCGGTGCACACCCAGGGCCTGAGCGGCCACCGAGCCCATCACGGCGAACTGGTAGAGGTTTTCGGCACTGCAGTCGACATTGGCGCCCAGATCGAGCAGTTGGCAGTAACCCGTTTGGGTCGGGATCGCCGCCACCATGGCCGGCCGGTCGATACCCGGCAGAGTCTTGAGCACAAAGCGCGACAACGCCATCAGCGCCCCGGTATTGCCGGCACTGACGCAGGCCTGGGCTTTTCCGTCGCGCACCAGTTCGAGGGCGATGCGCATCGACGAATCCGGCTTGCCACGTAACGCCTGGGATGGCCGCTCGTCCATACCGATTACCTCACTGGCGGCAACAATCTGCAGACGCGCGCGATCCGCAGCTGGCAGGCCACTGACGAGATCTTCAAGGAGGGAGAGTTGACCGACGAGGGTCAGGTGGAGCGAGGGGGTAGCCGAAAGGCAGGCAATGCTAGCCTGGACAATGCTGCGGGGACCGAAGTCCCCGCCCATTGCGTCGATCGCGATGACCTGAGCGGACAAGGATTACTCGTCAGCGCCCTTGTCAACCACTTTACGACCACGGTATACGCCTTCTGGCGAAACGTGGTGACGCAGGTGAACTTCACCAGTGGTTTTCTCTACCGACAGCGCGTTTTCCGACAGAGCGTCGTGCGAACGGCGCATGTCACGGGCAGAGCGGGATTTTTTGTTCTGCTGAACAGCCATAATTGATTAACTCCTAAACGTTTGGGTCACGCTTTAACTGCGCCAAAACACTGAACGGGTTGGACCGCGATACCTCGTCCTTGCTCGATTCGGGCTCGTCTGCGCCCGCCGGCTGCTGGCATTCTTCCGGATGATGAGCAGGCACGATTGGCAAGGCGAGCAAAAGCTCCTCCTCGACCAATGCCTGCAGATCCAAAGGATCTTCGCCCAGTTCCAGCACGTCATAGCCTTTCGGCAACGACTGGGTATTCGCACCCTCCTTCACCACCGCGTAAGTACATTCGCTGTGGATCGGCAGGGTGACCAGCTCAAGACAACGCTGGCAAACCATCTTGACTTCGACGTCCAGCTCGCTGTGGATAACCACCACGTGCTGCTCATCTCGTTCAAAATCGAACTTCGCCTGCACCGTACCGACATTGTCGGAAAGCGGGTCGCAGAGTCTTTCCAAATCAGCGAGTTGCAGCGAACCGTTAAGGGTTACGCCACGATCGGCTAATTTGCGCGGGTCAACGTGAGGTGGAATCGGGTCATTCAACATAGGCGCAGCATTCTAGGGATGCCCCCCGCCCCTGTCAAAGGAAATTAGGCGGCATCGTGCGTGATAGAATTGGTTCAACCGAACCCGGAGTCTACCATGCTTCCTTTGTTACTGGCTTCCAGCTCTGCCTATCGCCGCGAACTGCTCGCACGCCTGCACCTGCCCTTCACCTGGGCAAGCCCCGACATAGACGAGCAACGCCTGGATGGCGAGCCGCCCGTAGAACTGGTGCGCCGGCTGGCCAGGCAAAAGGCCGAGGTATTGGCAGGCAGCCATCCCGGGCACCTGATTATCGGCTCGGACCAGGTTGCAGTATTGGGTGAGCAGGTGCTGGGCAAGCCACATACATTCGAGCGCGCCTGCGAGCAACTACTGGAGTGCAGCGGGCAACAGGTGAACTTCCTGACCGGGCTGGCACTGCTGAACAGCGCCACCGGGCACTGCCAGGTAGATTGCGTGCCTTTTACCGTGACACTGCGCGAATTGAGCAGGGAACAGGTAGAGCGTTACGTGACAGCAGAACAGCCGCTGGATTGCGCAGGGAGCTTCAAGGCAGAGGGCCTGGGGGTGAGCCTGTTCCAGAGCACGCATGGGTGCGATGCGACCAGCCTGATCGGGCTGCCGCTGATTCGGCTGGTGGATATGCTGACCAGGGAAGAGGTGATGGTTCCGTAACCTGGCCGGGGATTTGGGCGCCCGGCGGATCGAGCGCCGCCCGGGAGAGTGAACGATCGGGGATGTTGGACGGCAGGTCCGGCCTATTCGCGGGTAAACCCGCTCCTACAACGGTGCGTGGCGATTCCACCGCACCGCCGGGCGCCCCGATCGATGAGCGAGCCTGAGCGCAATGCGCCGCGCGGGCGGCGCTCGATCTGCCAGGCAACACAAACTGCGACGGACTCAACGCAACTGCGGCCCCTGGAACCCCATCCACATCGCCAGGTGCTCAGCCACGCTGGCCCCCACGCGCTTGGAGAAGCGATCGAAAGGCGACTCCTGAACAGTGAAGTCCACCAACTCCTTTTCGCCCACGATTTCACGCGCCACATAGCTGGCACTGCCCAAGCCATCCACCAGCCCCAGCGCCTTGGCCTGCTCACCCGACCAGATCAGGCCGCTGAACAACTCCGGGTGCTCCTTATCCTTCAGGCGCTCTCCCCGCCCCTGCTTCACCATGGCGATGAACTGTTGGTGCGTGGTATCCAGCACACCCTGCCAGAACCGGGTCTCTTCTGGTTTTTCCGGCGAAAACGGATCAAGGAACGCCTTGTGCTCACCCGATGTATAGGCACGCCGCTCGACCCCCAGCTTTTCCATGGTGCCGACAAAGCCATAACCGGCCGCCGTCACACCAATGGAACCCACCAGACTGGCCTTGTCGGCATAGATCTCGTCCGCCGCACTGGCGATGTAATAGGCACCGGAAGCACCCAGGTCGGCGATCACCGCATACAGCTTGATAGCGGGATATTCGGCACGCAGGCGACGAATTTCGTCATACACGTAACCCGCCTGCACCGGGCTGCCACCCGGACTGTTGATGCGCATCACCACAGCCTTGGTCTTGTCATCCCTGAACGCCGCTCGCAGGCTCTTGACGATGTTATCGGCGCTGGCAGCCTCCTGATCGGCAATCACCCCGCGCACCTCGACCAGCGCGGTATGGCTGGCACCGCGCGAAGCGGCCTTGTCCATGTCCATCAGCGGCGAGAACAACGCCAGAATGCCGAACAGGTAGACGAAGGTCAGCAGCTTGAAGAAGATCCCCCAGCGCCGCGACCGTCGCTGCTCCTGCACACTGGCCAGCAAGGTCTTTTCCAGCAGCTTCCAGCTGTTGCGCTCTTCGCGCTCCCCGGGCTCGGCCTCTGGGGCTTTCCATTCGTCTGCCATGCTTACCTACCTTGGAAGTGGAGTTGCGGAACCACCCAGCCACTCGCGCAACTGGGAAAAGTGATCGATGCATACCTGCGGGCCAAACTCGGCCAGCGCCTGCAGCGACATGGCACCATAGCCAACCGCCACCGAATGCATGCCGGCATTGCTGGCCATCTGCAGGTCGAATGCCGAATCTCCGACCATCAGTGCACGCGTCGGTTCGACGCCACAATGACCGAGGATTTCCTCGAGCATCAGCGGGTGCGGCTTGCCCCGGGTCTCGTCAGCGGCACGGGTGATATCGAAGAACCGCTCCCAGCCATTGGCCTTGAGCACCCGATCCAGCCCGCGACGGGCCTTGCCGGTGGCCACCGCCAGGCGGTAACCCTCGGCACGAAAGGCATCCAGCGACTCGACCACGCCTTCGAACAGCGGCGAAGGCTGCTGATCCAGCGCAACGTAGACATCGGCATAGTGCTGACGGAAGCTGGCAACCCCTGCAGGCGCCAGGTGCGGGTACAGGGTGTGGATCGCCTCGTCCAGGGCCAGACCGATGATACCCTTGACCGCAGCGTCGCTGCTCTGCGCCTCGCCGGCACGCTCGGCGGCGACACTCATGGCCTCGACGATACGCCCAATGGAATCGGCCAGGGTGCCGTCCCAGTCGAAGATCAGTAGCTCATAGCCTTTTTTCATGGGTCAGGACGCACTCAGACGTTCAACGGTTTTCGCCCAGACCTCATCCACAGGCGCCTCGAGCTTCAATTCACCGCCGTCCGGCAGCGGCACGGTCAACGCATAGGCATGCAGGAACAGGCGCTTGCCGCCCAGCTCACGAATTTCCCGGCTGAAATCTTCGTCGCCATACTTGCTGTCGCCAGCGATCATGTGCCCGGCATGCAGCGCGTGCACGCGGATCTGATGGGTACGACCGGTGATCGGGCGCGCCTCGACAATGGTGGCAAAGTCGCCAAAACGGCGCAGCACCCGAAACAGGGTCAGCGCCTCTTTGCCTTCCTCGTTCACTTCAACCATGCGCTCACCGGAACGCAGGTTGCTCTTGAGCAACGGCGCGTTGACCTGCTTTTTCGAGGTTGGCCAGTGGCCGCGCACCAGCGCCATGTAGCGCTTGTCGACACCATCGCCGCGCAGGGCGGCATGCAGGTGGCGCAGCATGCTGCGCTTCTTGGCGATCATCAACAGACCAGACGTGTCGCGATCCAGGCGGTGCACCAACTCCAGCTCCTTGGCGTCCGGGCGCAACTGGCGCAGCGCCTCGATCACCCCGAAGCTCAGGCCACTGCCGCCATGCACGGCGATGCCGGCCGGCTTGTTCATCACGATAAGCGCCTTGTCTTCGTAAACAATGGCGGCCTCCAGGCGCTGCAGCAGGCCTTGGGCCACCGGCGCCGGCTCGTCTCGCTCCGGCAAGCGGACGGGCGGAACCCGCACGATGTCGCCGGCCTGGATTTTGTACTCCGGCTTGACGCGGCCCTTGTTGACCCTCACCTCACCCTTGCGCAGGATGCGGTAGACCAGTGTCTTGGGCACGCCCTTGAGGGCCGTGATGAGGAAATTATCGATGCGTTGGCCGGCAAGCTCCGGCGCGACTTCGATCAGCTGAACGCCGGAAGTCGGAGGGGTATTGGTCGTCATTGCGGGATCATAACAATTTTTTATGGAATTGAAGCACTTAATCATTGCTGCTATAGTCGCGAACGCCGCCAAAAGCGGCAGGCCAGCGGCATCAGGCTCTTTGCCGGTCCCTGACCTTCGCAATTCTCCAGGACGCGAGGCCGTCCTACGGGGTTTTCGCCAGTTTACCGAAATGCCTGGAATCGCCACCAGCGCCGTGTAGAGAAGACCGAAAAAAAACGACAAGTGCGGTGTTTCACCTGCTTACCCGATTCTTTTCGCTGCACCTCTGCCCGCGAGTCGCTTCCACGCATCGCCCGGCGAATGCTTCGGAAATACCTGCCTTGGACATGAATGGCGCCAGCGCAGAACCAGCGCTGGCGAAAAATGCAACCCGTTGCGGATTCAGCGCGCGGCAGCACCCGAATTATCAGGGATACGTGCAGGGTGGAGATGCACAGCCCTCGGACCGTGTAGCACCGCGTCCGGCCACCAGCCCACTGACGGCTGGTGAGCGGATAAGGTCCTGAACAGATGCCCTCCGGGCGTCCACGGCTGACGGTTGATTCCTCCTCCTGACTGAGTGCACAAGGCCCGCTTGGTTGATTCGGATACCTATTCGAAGCCACCGGGGCCTTGTTGGCACCGCAGCAAACAGGACGCGTCGTCGCGACAACGGCAGGCTGGGCAACCGGCTGGTGCCGAACGTCGCTCGACACGGGGGTGGCCCGGCCACCCTTTGCGCACCTTGGCACCGACCATGAGACGTCGTGTGTGCCGAACGCCGTTTCCGGCAGCCCGGAAACCGACGGTACAACATGAAAAGAATGCTGATTAACGCGACTCAACCCGAAGAGTTGCGTGTAGCCCTGGTGGACGGCCAACGTCTCTACGACCTGGACATCGAGTCCGGCGCGCGCGAGCAGAAAAAGGCCAACATCTACAAAGGCAAGATCACCCGCATCGAACCCAGCCTCGAAGCCGCCTTCGTCGACTTCGGTTCCGAACGTCACGGCTTCCTGCCGCTGAAAGAAATCTCCCGCGAGTACTTCAAGAAGGCCCCAGAAGGCCGGGTCAACATCAAGGAAGTGCTCAGCGAAGGCCAGGAAGTCATCGTTCAGGTCGAGAAGGAAGAGCGCGGCAACAAAGGCGCCGCCCTCACCACCTTCATCAGCCTGGCCGGCCGCTATCTGGTGCTGATGCCCAACAACCCGCGTGCCGGTGGCATCTCCCGCCGCATCGAAGGCGAAGAGCGCAACGAACTGCGCGAAGCCCTGAACGGCCTGACCGTGCCGGGCGACATGGGCCTGATCGTGCGCACTGCCGGCCTTGGCCGCAGCAGCGAAGAAATGCAGTGGGACCTGGACTACCTGCTGCAACTGTGGACCGCCATCAAGGAAGCGTCCCTGGACCGCGCCGCGCCATTCCTGATCTATCAGGAAAGCAACGTCATCATCCGCGCCATCCGCGACTACCTGCGCCAGGACATCGGCGAAGTGCTGATCGACAGCATCGAAGCCCAGGAAGAAGCACTGACCTTCATCCGCCAGGTGATGCCGCAGTACGCCAGCAAGGTCAAGCTGTACGAAGACAGCGTGCCACTGTTCAACCGCTTCCAGATCGAAAGCCAGATCGAGACGGCCTTCCAGCGCGTGGTTGACCTGCCGTCCGGTGGCTCGATCGTGATCGACCCGACCGAAGCCCTGGTGTCCATCGACATCAACTCGGCGCGCGCCACCAAAGGCAGCGACATCGAAGAAACCGCCCTGCAGACCAACCTGGAAGCGGCCGAGGAAATCGCCCGCCAGCTGCGCCTGCGTGACATCGGCGGCCTGATCGTCATCGACTTCATCGACATGACCCCGGCAAAGAACCAACGCGCCGTTGAAGAGCGCGTTCGTGAATGCCTGGAAGCCGACCGCGCCCGCGTGCAGGTAGGCCGCATCTCGCGCTTCGGCCTGCTGGAAATGTCCCGTCAGCGCCTGCGCCCATCGCTGGGCGAAAGCAGCGGCATCGTTTGCCCGCGCTGCTCCGGCACCGGCATCATCCGTGACGTCGAGTCGCTGTCGCTGGCCATCCTGCGCCTGATCGAAGAAGAAGCCCTGAAGGACCGCACCGCCGAAGTACGCGCTCAGGTGCCGATCCCGGTAGCCGCTTTCCTGCTGAACGAAAAGCGCAACTCGATCACCAAAATCGAGCTGCGCACCCGTGCGCGCATCATCATCCTGCCGAACGACCACCTGGAAACCCCGCACTTCGAAGTCCAGCGCCTGCGCGACGACAACCCTGAAGTGCTGAACAACCAGTCCAGCTACGAAATCGCCGCCGCCGAAGCCGAAGAAGCGCCGCAGCCGACCGCCACCCGCACCCTGGTACGCCAGGAAGCCGCAGTGAAAACGGCCCCGGCCCGCGCCAACGCACCGGTACCGGTCGCCGCTGAAGAGCCCCAGCCTGCCGCGCCGGTCGCCCCTGCCCCGAGCGCTCCAGAGCCAAGCCTGTTCAAAGGCCTGGTGAAGTCGCTGGTCAGCCTGTTCGCCGGCAAGGACGAGCCTGCCGCCGCGCCAGTGGTTCCCGCCGCCGAAAAACCGGCCGCCGAGCGCAGCCCGCGCAACGAAGAACGCCGCAACGGCCGCCAGCAAAGCCGCAACCGCAACGGCCGCCGCGACGAAGAACGCAAGCCGCGCGAAGAGCGTGCCGAGCGCGCACCGCGTGAAGAGCGTGCACCGCGCGAAGAACGCGCCCCACGTGAAGAGCGTGCACCGCGCGAGGAACGCGCCCCACGTGAAGAGCGTGCACCGCGTGAGGAACGCGCCCCACGCGAAGAACGTGCTCCACGCCAGCCACGCGAAGACCGCCGTAGCAACCGCGGCGAAGAGCGCGTTCGCGAATTGCGCGAGCCGCTGGACGCTACGCCACCAGCCGAACGCGAAGAGCGCCAGCCGCGTGAAGAGCGTGCTCCACGCGAAGAGCGTGCACCTCGTGAAGAACGTGCCCAACGTGAAGAGCGCGCACCTCGTGAGGAACGTGCCCCACGTGAAGAGCGCGCACCTCGTGAGGAACGTGCTCCACGTGAAGAGCGCGCACCTCGTGAAGAACGTGCTCCACGTGAAGAGCGCGCACCTCGTGAAGAACGTGCTCCACGTGAAGAACGCGCCCCGCGCCCACCACGCGAAGAGCGCCAACCACGCGCTGTCGAAGAAGCTGCCGAACAGGCTGCCGAGCTGGCCGAAGAGCAACTGCCAAGCGAAGAGCTGCAGCAAGACGAGCAGGAAGGCACCGATGGCGAGCGCCCGCGCCGCCGCTCCCGTGGCCAGCGTCGTCGCAGCAACCGTCGTGAGCGTCAGCGCAACGCCAATGGCGAACTGATCGACGGCAGTGAAGAAGAAGGCAGCGAAGAGCAGCCACAACAGCACCAGGCCACCGAGCTGGGTGCCGAACTGGCTGCCGGCCTTGCCGTGACGGCTGCTGTCGCCAGCAGCAACATCAGCTCCGACGCAGAAGCCCAGGCCAACCAGCAGGCCGAGCGTGCTACCGCCGAAGTCGCTACCGTTGCAGAAACCGACAACAGCGAAGCCACCCAGCCGGTCGAGCAGGTCGAAGCGGTCGCCAAAGCTGAAGAAGCGTCCGTGGCCCCAGCGGTCGAGCAGCCGGTCACCGAGCCAGTGGCCGCAGCCGAGGCAACTGCCGAGCCTGTGGTCGAAACTGCCCCGCAGCCTGTCGCTGAAGACGCACCTGCTGTTGAGTCGGCCGTGGTTGCAGAAACCGTGACTGCTGAAACCCCAGTAGAAGCCCCAACGGTGGAAGCCGGTGAAATCGAACAGGCCCCGGCCGTGGTCGAAGTCACTCCGGTTGCTGTACAGCCTGCCCCGGTTGTCGAAGCCCAGCCAGAAGTGGCGGCCGAGCCTGCACCTGCAGCGGTCGAACCTGCCACTGTCATGCTGGCCAACGGCCGCGCACCGAACGACCCACGTGAAGTGCGTCGCCGCAAGCGTGAGGCCGAGGCTGCTGCCAAAGCCGCACAGGAAGCTGCTGCAGCCTCCCAGGAACCAGCCCTGGAAGCCGCCGATGAGCACAAACCTCATCACGGCTGATAGCCAAAGCTGAATGAAAAAGCCCCGCCAGTGCGAACTGGCGGGGCTTTTTTTGGCTTGCCTGACTGGCCTCTTCGCGGGTAAACCCGCTCCTACAATGGCCTGTGTCCAACCCCCGATGTATATCCACCACCGATCAGCGTGTAGGAGCGGGTTTACCCGCGAATACGGTGGTGGCAGCAACGGTGAACGGCAGGTAGAAATTGGCCACCAGGCCCGGCCTCTTCGCGGGTAAACCCGCTCCTACAATGGCCTGTGTCCAACCCCCGATGTATATCCACCACCGATCAGCGTGTAGGAGCGGGTTTACCCGCGAATACGGTGGTGGCAGCAACGGTGAACGGCAGGTAGAAATTGGCCACCAGGCCCGGCCTCTTCGCGGGTAAACCCGCTTCTACGGGAGGTTCACAGGCGGCAAATCAGTAAAGATTAGGCTCCATCTCCAGCTCAACCCCAAACCGCTCGAAGATATCCGCCTGAATCTTCCGCGCCAGCGCATGCATCTGCGCCCCGCTCGCCTGCCCATAGTTGACCAGCACCAGCGACTGCAAGCGATGCACGCCAGCATCACCCTCACGATGGCCCTTCCAGCCCGCCTGCTCGATCAACCAGCCCGCCGCCAGTTTCACCTGACCATCAGCCTGGGGGTATGCCACGACGCCGGGATACTGCGCACGAATACGCTCGACCCGATCAGCCGTTACCACCGGGTTCTTGAAGAAGCTCCCGGCATTGCCAAGCTCTGCCGGGTCTGGCAGCTTCTCGCGGCGAATGCTGCAGATTGCATCACTGATCGCTTGCGCGCTCAGCTCGGTAACACCCTGCTCAGACAGGCGTTGGCGCACCGGGCCGTAATCCAGATGAGCGTGCAGAGTGCGGGTCAAGGCAAAGCGCACACGCAGGATCAACCAGCGGCCGGGGTTGCGCTTGAAAAGGCTGTCGCGATAGGCGAAAGCACATTCTACCAAACTGAAGTCCCGCAGCTCGCCCGTCTCACGGTCCAGGGCTGTCAGCCCGGCGAACACGTCCTTGATCTCCACCCCGTATGCGCCCACGTTCTGCATCGGCGCAGCCCCGACGGTGCCGGGGATCAGACTGAGGTTCTCCAGCCCGCAATAGCCCTGCGCCAGCGCCCACTGCACAAACGCGTGCCATGGTTCACCGGCCTCGGCTTCGACCACGATACGCTCGCCATCGTCATTGAGCACACGCCGACCGCGGCTGGCCATGTGCAGCACCAGTGCATCGATATCGCGGGTCAGCAGCAGGTTGCTGCCACCCCCGATCACCAGTACCGGCAGGCCCCTTTGCTGTGCCTGGCCCAGCGCCTGACGCACCTGCTGGTCGTCCTGCACCTGGCTGAAATAGCGCGCCTTCACGTCGATGCCGAAGGTATTGTAAGGCTTGAGCGATACCTGCTCCTGCCACTGCACTGTCATAGACGCCCCTTGATTTCCAGTACCAGCGCCTGGCAAGCCGCTTCCACCAGATCCAGCACCTGCTCGAAGCCGTCGGCGCCACCATAGTAAGGGTCTGGCACTTCATCCAGGGCTGCACCGTAGCGGCGCAGGAACAGGTCGAGTTCACCCACTGCCGTGGACGGGCGCAGGGCCCGCAGATCGCGCAGGTTGTGCTCATCCATGGCCAACACCAGGTCGTATTCAGCGAAGTGCGATGCCTTGACCTGTTGGGCGCGTTGCTGCGACAGGTCGTAACCACGCGCCAGCGCCGCCTTGCAGGTGCGGCTGTCTGGCGCCTTGCCGACATGCCAATCGCCGGTGCCGGCAGAAGCCACCTGCACCTTGTCGGCGAGCCCGGCGGCATGCAATTGATGGCGCAGCACGCCTTCGGCAGTGGGCGAGCGGCAGATGTTGCCCAGGCACACGAACAGGACGCGCATCAGGCCTCCAGCAAGCGCCGTACGCGCTCCAGATCCTCCGGGGTGTCTACGCCCACGGCAGGCGCCTCGATGGCGTCCTCGATGTGAATGCGTACGCCGTGCCACAGGGCACGCAGTTGCTCCAGCGCTTCAGCCTGCTCAAGCCAGCATGGGCCCCAGCTGACGAAGTCGTGCAGGAAGCCGACACGGTAGGCGTACATGCCAATATGGCGGCGATATGGCACCCCTTCCGGCAGCACGTCGCGGCCCTTGGCAAAGGTATCGCGGCCCCAGGGCAGCGGCGCTCGGCTGAACGTCAGGGCCAGGCCATTCTTGTCACTCACTACCTTGACCGCGTTAGGGTTGAACACGGTTTCCGGCTCATGGATCGGCTCGGCCAAGGTGGCGATGCCCGCTTCCGGATGCGCAGCCAGGTTGGCCGCCACCTGGTCGATGATCACCGGTGGGATCAGCGGTTCGTCGCCCTGCACGTTGACCACGATGGCGTCAGCCGGCAAGCCGAGGTACGCGGCCACTTCGGCCAGGCGGTCAGTGCCCGATTCATGATCGGCACGGGTCATCAGCACTTCGGCGCCGAAGGCCTGGCAGGCTTCGAGGATGCTGGTGTCGTCGGTGGCGATGACCACACGGCTGGCACCGCTCTTGCGGGCCTGCTCCCACACATGTTGCACCATCGGCTTGCCGGCAATCAGCAGCAGCGGTTTGCCTGGCAGGCGGGTGGAGCGCAGCCGGGCGGGGATTACTACCGTAAATTCCAGGCTCATTTGTCAAGACGCTCGTCGTCGGTCAGGGTGCGTGCCTCGCTTTCCAGCATGACCGGGATACCGTCGCGAATCGGGTAGGCCAGACCAGCGCCTTTGCTGATCAGCTCGGTCTTGTCGGCGCTCAACTTGAGCGGGCCCTTGGTGATCGGGCAGGCCAGGATATCGAGCAGTTTGGTGTCCATTGGAGGCTTCCTTTAGGCCAGGTGGCCGGAAATTGAAAACGGGCTCAGGGTTTGCGCAACAAGCGTTGCAGCTGGCTGTCGAACCAGGCGCTGAAAGCCGGCGTAGGCTGCGCTTCGACGGCCAGGTACCACCAGTCGTCAGCGGCAAAGGCCCGGCATTTCACCGCGTCCTTCTCGGTCATGACCAGCGGCAGTGGCGGGCTGAAGGCCAGGCTCCGGGCACTGAACTGCGCATGGTCGGCGAAGGGATGCGGCACCGGCTGCCAGTTTAGCCCCAGCAGGGTGTTGAAGAAACGTTGCGGGTTGCCGATACCGGCCACCGCATGCAGGCGCTGGCCGGCGGGGAAATGGTCGAGCGCACGGCGCTCGCCAGTGCGTACGTTGACCAGGGCGGACGGCTGCAGGCGGAAACCGAAACCATCGGTGCGGTCTTCGCTGGCGCCGTTGAACAGCACCGCGTCGGCCTCACGCAAGCGGTCGGCCGGCTCACGCAAGGGCCCCGCCGGCAGGCAGCGGCCATTGCCCAGGCCGCGGGCAGCGTCGATCAGCACCAGTTCCAGGTCACGGGCCAGGCGGTAATGCTGCATACCGTCGTCACACAGGATCAGGTCGAGGGGTTCGCTGGCCAGCAATGCCTGCACGGCACGGGCGCGATCGGGGTCGATCATCAGTGGCACGCCGGTGCGTTGCACGATCAGCAGCGGCTCGTCGCCCGCCTGATCGGCCGCCTGATCGGCCTGCACCCGCCAGGGCAGCTGCGGCGGCCTGGCACCATAACCGCGGCTGACCACGCCCACCTTCAGCCCCTGCTGGCGACAGTGTTCGATCAGCCAGAGGATCATCGGCGTCTTGCCGGTGCCACCGACGGTGATGTTGCCCACCACAATGACCGGTACCGGTGCCCGGTAGCTGGCACTGTCCCCCCTTAGAAACCGTGCCCGCTTGCGCGTGACCACGCGGCGATACAGGGCCTCCAGCGGACGCAGCAGCACCAGCGCCGGATGCCCGGCGTACCAGGCGGCGAGCAAGCGGTCGGCGAAAGCCATCAAGGCGTGCCCTGGGCCGCCTCGACGGTGGTCATGCGCAACTGGCTGAAACCGAGCTTGCCGGCAGCATCCATTGCGGTGACCACAGCCTGGTGCGGGGTCTTGCCGTCGGCGCTGATGGCCAGCGGCAACTTGTTGTCGCCGCCCGACTCGCGCTCTATGGCCTCGCTCAGGGTGGCCAGGTCGCTTTTGGGCAGCAGGTGGTTGTTCACCGAATACACGCCTTCGGCGCTGATGGTGATTTCCACCAGTTTGCCCGGGTCAGCCGGCGCCCGCTCGGCACTGGTGGCTTCGGGCAGCTCGACGCGGAGTTGCGTTTCGCGGGTGAAGGTGGTGGTAACCACGAAGAACAGCAGCAGGACGAACACCACGTCGATCAGCGACGCCAGGTTGATGTCGACGTTCTCCCGCTGGCGATTGCGCCGGAACTTCACGCCTTGCCTCCGGCCACTTCCACTTCACGGTCACCCTGGATCACTTCCACCAGCTTGATCGCCTCCTGCTCCATGCCGATCACCAGTTCATCGATGCGGCGCAGCAGGAAACGGTGGAAGAACACTGCCGGGATACCGACCATCAGGCCAGCCGCAGTGGTGACAAGGGCCTTGGAGATACCACTGGCCAGCACGGCGGCGTTGGCGGTCATCTGCGAGCCCATGAAGGCGCTGAAAATATCGATCATGCCCAGCACGGTGCCCAGCAGGCCCAGCAGAGGCGCCATGGCGGCGATGGTGCCGAGGGTGCTGATGTAGCGTTCCAGTTCGTGGATGACGCGCGAGGCGGCCTCCTCGATGCACTCTTTCATGATCTCCCGACCGTGACGCGAATTGGCCAGGCCCGCCGCGAGGATTTCACCCAATGGCGAATCGGCACGCAGGGCCTTGAGCTTGTCACTGGTCAGTTGCTTGTCCTTGATCCAAATCCACACCTGGCCCAGCAGGTGCGGCGGGGTGACGCGACTGGCGCGCAAGGTCCACAGGCGTTCGACGACGATAGCCATGGCAGCGATGGAGCTCAGAATGATCGGCAGCATCATCCAACCACCGGACTTGACCAATTCCCACACAATAAACGCCCCTTCGGAAAAAGGCCGCCACTCTACCATAGGCGCGCCGAGGGCTCATCTGCCGGAGGTCAGGGAATTAGGCTGTCGGGCTACCGGGTCGGCCCTCTGGGCCGTGCAGTACCTGTGGCAGCGGGTTTACCCGCGAAAGGGCCAGATCAGCCACCACCTACATCACGCCAGAATCGCCGCTGTCGGCGCACACCCTCAACCTCCCCATGCCGCCCCAACACCAACCGCAATGCCCCCTCCACTGCCGTATCATGCATCACCACCCCATGCCGCTTATACCGCTCGACCACCTGCACGTGCGGGTGCCCGAAGCTGTTGTTGCGCCCCCGCGAAATCAATACCCCGCGCGGTGCGGTAGCCCGGACGAACGCCTCGGTGGACGAACTGCGGCTGCCATGATGCGGCGCCTGCAGCCAGTCGATACGCGGCACTTCAGTGTCCGCCAGCCAGGCCCGTTCGGCAGCAGCTTCCATATCTCCCGCCAGCAGCAAGCGCTCGCCCTGCGCCTCGACCAACAGCACACAGGAACGATCATTGCTGCTTTGCCCGTCCACCCAGCGCCACAGTGAAAAGCGCACGCCATCCCAGTCCCATTGCTCGCCACTGGCACAAGGCTGCAACGGAACATCAACCAGCGCTTCCCCACCGATTGTCCGCTCGATCGGCAAACCACGCGCAATGGCCCCGGCCCCGCCCGCATGGTCGGCATGCGCATGGCTGATCACCATCACATCCAGGCCGCCCACCCCCAGCTTGCGCAAGGTCGGCAGCACCACGCGTTCCCCCAAGTCGCTTTCCCCCCTTGCCGGTCCGGCATCGTAGAGCAGGCTGTGATGCCGGGTACGCAACAGCACCGCCAGCCCCTGGCCG
The DNA here is from genome assembly GCF_017875935.1 of Pseudomonas sp. BP6. Taxonomy (NCBI): domain Bacteria; kingdom Pseudomonadati; phylum Pseudomonadota; class Gammaproteobacteria; order Pseudomonadales; family Pseudomonadaceae; genus Pseudomonas; species Pseudomonas sp. BP6. The sequence goes on along the minus strand of NZ_JAGINI010000001.1, from coordinate 1,058,882 downwards.
ACATCCAGCTGCCAGACCTCGGCCTGGCCGATCGGTACCGACTCCCTGGGCACCCACAGCGCCAGCAGCATCACCCCTCCCAACCCGCGCAGCGGCACACCACGAGGCAGCAAAACCAATAGAGAGCCCAGACACACCAGCAACCAGGCCCACAACGGCAGGGCCGGCGCCCCCCATGCCGGGCGCTGCTGCGCCACCAGCGCCAGCCCGCGGAACAGCACATCCAGCAGGCCACCTGCCAGCCAGAGCAACGCCTCGCCAATGCCCGCCAGCGGCAGCATCAGCGTGCCCAGCAACGCCAACGGCAAGACTGCCAGGCTGACCCACGGCACCGCCACAAGGTTGGCCAGCGGCGCACTCAGGCTCACCGGCAAGCCCGTGGCCAGCAACACCGGCAGCAAGCCAATGGCGATCACCCATTGCGCACGCGTCCAGGCCTGCCAGGGCCGCCAACCACCCAACCGGGCACTGAAGCAGTAGATGAGCGTGGCCACGGCGGCGAACGACAGCCAGAACCCCGGCAACAGCGCCGCCAGCGGCTCGAAGACAAGTACGGCGACCAGTGCAAGCAGCAACGGAAAAAACGCGCCAAGGTGGCGAAAGCGCAGACGCCAGAGCAGCACCACGGCCAGCATCAGGCAGGCCCGCTGCACCGGTACGCCAGCGCCGGCCAACCAGCCGTAGGCCAGCGCTGCCGTCATGGCCAAGCCACAGGCCCAAGGTAACCACGGTATCCTTGCCGGCCACAGGCCCCAACGCGCCAGTCCGGCGACCAGGCCATAGAGCAAACCGGCCACCAGACCGATGTGCTGGCCAGAGATCACCAACAGGTGCACCGTGCCGGTGGCCTGCAACGTCTGCCAGTCCTCCCGGGCGAGGCCCGCACCATCGCCAAGCACCAGTGCCACCAGCGCTGCCTGCCGGCCATTGGCTTCGACCATCAGCAAGCGCTGACGCAGCGCATCGCGCCAACCACCGGCGACTGGCGCCAGCAACTGTCCCGCCTTGACAGTACCCGTAGCCCCCACCCGTCGCGCCAGCAACTGCGCTTCCCGGTCAGGCCCATGCGGGTTCAGCAGCCCGTCCGGGCGCTGCAAGGTCACGGCCAGCCGCCACTGCTCGCCCGCCCGCAGCGGCGGGCCGTCGAACCAGCTCAGTTGCAAACGCTGAGGCAGTTCGGCCCGCCGCGAGCGTGGCGCTTCCAGCTCGAAACGCACACCTTGTGCAGTGCGTGCCGGCAAGCCGACTACCCGCCCTTCCAGCCACAAGGTGCGCCCCTCCAGGCCGGCAGCCAGACGATCATCAAGGGCCTGCTGAGCAGACCCGCACGCCCAACACAAGCCCAGCAGAAACCAGCCCAACGGCCAGACGCGGGTAAACAGGCTGCCGACAGCGCAGGCTGCCAGGGTTATCAACCATCCGACCGATGGCAATGCGGGAAGAAAGCCCAGGCACAATAGCCCGAGCGCGAGCGCAAACATCCCTGTGCGCATGAGGTAGAGCTCCAGAAGGCAAATCACCTTCTGAGGCATAGCCCAATCGCCGGCAACGCTCGCTCAACAATTGTCACAAACTCTAAACGAGGCCGAGCAGGATTAAGGGCATACTGCCAGGGTCAACGCTCCGGGAGCCTACATGCCGCGCCGACTTTTCAAACGCTACATGCCGGACCCGACCAGCATTCGGGAACACAAGTCCTTACGTTTTTTCGGCAAGTTGCTGCATGATCCCAACCTCTGGCACCTGAACCGCCATTCGGTGGCGAGGGCCATGGGTGTGGGCCTGTTCGCGGCGCTTATTCCCGTTCCCATGCAGATGCTACTGGCCGCAGCCCTGGCAATCCCGGTGCGCGGCAACCTGCCGATCGCCATCAGCCTGGTGTGGCTGACCAACCCGCTGACCATGCCACCGGTGTTCTTCGTGACCTACATGGCCGGTGCCTGGCTGATGCAGATCCCGCCGCGCACCCTGCCCGACGAGCTGACCTTCGAGTGGATCACCGACCAGCTGGCCACGCTGTGGCAACCCTTCCTGCTCGGTTCGGTGGTATGCGGCGTGGTGCTGGGCATCCTTGGCTACTTCACCACCATGCTCTATTGGCGCTCGTGGGTGGGCCGGCAGTGGCGTCGTCGCCAATGCCGGTGCAAGGCTTCAGGCACGCATGCCGCGGCCGCTGACCAGCAAGCGAACGCAAACAACGTAGAGCACCGCAGTGGCCACCAGCATGAAGGTGATCGCCGTGCCAATGCTGATATCCGACACCCCTAGAATGCCGTAGCGGAACGAGTTGACCATGTGCAGCACCGGGTTGGCCAACGACACGGTCTGCCAGAACGGCGGGAGCAGGTTGATCGAGTAGAACACCCCGCCCAGGTAGGTCAGCGGCGTCAGCACGAAGGTCGGGATGATCGATATGTCGTCGAAGTTGCGTGCAAACACTGCGTTGACGAAGCCAAGCAGCGAAAAGATGGTGGCCGTCAGCAGCACAACCACCACGGTCACGCCCAGGTGGTGTACCTGCAGGTCGGTGAAGAACATCGACAGGATGGTCACGATCACACCCACCGCCAAACCACGCAGCACCCCACCCAGCACATAGCCCACGAGAATGGTGTGCGGCGATACCGGCGACACCATCAGTTCCTCGATCGAACGCTGGAACTTGCTGCCGAAAAAGCTCGACACCACGTTGCCGTAGGAGTTGGTGATCACCGACATCATGATCAGCCCCGGGACGATGTACTGCATGTAAGTGAAGCCACCCATGTCGCCGATCTGCCGGCCAATCAGGTTACCGAAGATGACGAAGTACAGGACCATGGTGATCGCTGGCGGCAGCAACGTTTGCGGCCAGATGCGCAGGAAGCGCCGCACTTCGCGGTAGACGATGGTGTTCAGGGCGACCCAGTTGGTGCGCAGTTCCACACTCATACGGCCACCTTCGACAGGTTTTTTTCCACCAGGGACACGAACAGCTCCTCGAGTCGGTTGGTCTTGTTGCGCAGGCTCTGCACTTCGATGTTCTGCAGCGCCAGCTGGCCGAACAGCGCGGTGATGCCGATGTCCTTCTCCACCTGCACTTCCAGGGTATGCGGGGTCAGCAGCCGGCACGGGTAGCCCTGCAGTACCGGGGCCGCGACCAGGTCCTGCTTGAGGTCGAGCACGAAGGTTTCGACATGCAGCTTGCCCAGCAACTGGCGCATGCTGGTGTTCTCGACGATGGTGCCATGATCGATGATGCCGATGTTACGGCACAGTTGCTCAGCCTCTTCCAGGTAGTGGGTGGTGAGGATGATGGTGATGCCCTTCTGGTTCAGCTCGGTGAGGAAACTCCACATCGAGCGGCGCAGCTCGATATCCACCCCGGCGGTGGGTTCGTCCAGGATCAGCAGGCGCGGTTCGTGGATCAATGCACGGGCAATCATCAGGCGCCGCTTCATGCCGCCGGACAACGAACGCGACTGCACATCACGCTTGTCCCACAGGCCCAGCTGGGTCAGGTACTGCTCGGCGCGCTCCTTGGCCAGCTTGGGCGGGATGCCGTAGTACCCGGCCTGGGTCACGACGATGTCGAAGGTCTTTTCGAACTGGTTGAAGTTGAACTCTTGCGGCACCACGCCCAGGCAACGCTTGAGCGCGGAGGGCTCGCGGTCCAGGTCGTGACCGAACACGTTCACTGTGCCGCTGGTCTTGTTCACCAGGGTCGAGAGAATGCCGATGGTGGTGGATTTACCGGCGCCGTTGGGGCCGAGCAAGGCGAAGAAGTCGCCTTCGGCAACATCGAGGTCGATGCCTTTGAGGGCCTGAAAGCCATTGCCGTAGGTCTTGGTCAGCTGTCGGATGGACAGGGCGGAACTCATAGCGGGTCACTTACCGAAGAAAAAGGTGCAGGACACGCCAGGTAAAGTCACTGGCGCAGTGAGTGCAGCCATGGTGCAAGGCCAGGCTGCACAAGTACAGTCACATCTATTGATAATGACTATCGAAGCGGGTTCAAGTGAGCGCGGTCATCACTGCGGCCTGGTAGGCCGGGCGTTGCTTCAGGCGTTCATACCAGGCTTGAAGGTGGTACATGTCCGGGCGCTCGATGGGCAGTTCGTACCAGGCATAGATGAAGCTACCCAGTGGGATGTCGCCCATACCGATCTGGTCACCGGACAAGTACGGCTGATTGGCCAGGGTTTCGTCGGCAATGGCCAGTAATTGCGCGCACTGCTTGTGCGCGGCGTTGATCGCCACCCAGTCGCGTTGGTCTTCCGGCGTGCGCAGCAGGCCCCAGAACAGGGGCCGGAATGGGGTAGCGAAGGACGATGTGGTCCAGTCCATCCACTTGTCGGCCAGGGCGCGCTGGCGTGGGTCTGCCAGATACCAGCCCTGCTCCGTGCCGTACTCCGCGCACAGGTAGCGGACGATGGTGTTGGATTCCCACAAGGTCAGGTCGCCGTCTTCCAGCATCGGCACCAGCCCGTTGGGGTTGCGGGCGCGGTATTGCGGCTCGTTGACCACGCCGAAGGCGCCGCCGGCGTCGATGGATTCGAAGTCCAGGCCCAGCTCGTGGGCGATCCACAGCGCCTTGCGCACATTGCTCGAATTCTTGCGGCCCCAGATCTTCAGCATGGCAACATCCTTTTGAGTGCGGAGGTGGCACAGTCTACTCCAGACCTTCGCCGCCTGTACGGGCCTCTTCGCGGGCAAGCCCCTACATCGCTCGGTGATCTCGCCACGTACCGTCGTAGGAGCGGGTTCACCCGCGAAAGGGCCGGACCTGCCGGCCAATATCCCAGATCATTCAGCGTCGCAGCACCATCGCATTCGCGGGCAAGCCCGCTCCTACATCAATCGGGGGCTCGCCACATACCGTCGTAGGAGCGGGTTCACCCGCGAAAGGGCCGGACCTGCCGGCCAATGTCCCAGATCATTCAGCGTCGCAGCACCATCGCATTCGCGGGCAAGCCCGCTCCTACATCGATCGGGGGCTCGCCACATACCGTCGTAGGAGCGGGTTCACCCGCGAAAGGGCCGGACCTGCCGGCCAATATCCCAGATCATTCAGCGTCGCAGCACCATCGCATTCGCGGGCAAGCCCGCTCCTACATCGATCGGGGGCTCGCCACGTACCGTCGTAGGAGCGGGTTCACCCGCGAAAGGGCCGGACCTGCCGGCCAATATCCCAGATCATTCAGCGTCGCAGCACCATCGCATTCGCGGGCAAGCCCGCTCCTACATCGATCGGGGGCTCGCCACATACCGTCGTAGGAGCGGGTTCACCCGCGAAAGGGCCGGACCTGCCGGCCAATATCCCAGATCATTCAGCGTCGCAGCACCATCGCATTCGCGGGCAAGCCCGCTCCTACATCGATCGGGGGCTCGCCACATACCGTCGTAGGAGCGGGTTCACCCGCGAAAGGGCCGGACCTGCCGGCCAGTATCCCAGATCATTCAGCGTCGCAGCACCATCGCATTCGCGGGCAAGCCCGCTCCTACATCAATCGGGGGCTCGCCACATACCGTCGTAGGAGCGGGTTCACCCGCGAAAGGGCCGGACCTGCCGGCCAATATCCCAGATCATTCAGCGTCGCAGCACCATCGCATTCGCGGGCAAGCCCGCTCCTACATCGATCTGGGGGCTCGCCACATACCGTCGTAGGAGCGGGTTCACCCGCGAAAGGGCCGGACCTGCCGGCCAATATCCCAGATCATTCAGCGTCGCAGCACCATCGCATTCGCGGGCAAGCCCGCTCCTACATCGATCTGGGGGCTCGCCACATACCGTCGTAGGAGCGGGTTCACCCGCGAAAGGGCCGGACCTGCCGGCCAATGTCCCAGATCATTCAGCGTCGCAGCACCATCGCATTCGCGGGCAAGCCCGCTCCTACATCGATCGGGGGCTCGCCACGTACCGTCGTAGGAGCGGGTTCACCCGCGAAAGGGCCGGACCTGCCGGCCAATGTCCCAGATCATTCAGCGTCGCAGCACCATCGCATTCGCGGGCAAGCCCGCTCCTACATCGATCGGGGGCTCGCCACATACCGTCGTAGGAGCGGGTTCACCCGCGAAAGGGCCGGACCTGCCGGCCAATATCCCAGATCATTCAGCGTCGCAGCACCATCGCATTCGCGGGCAAGCCCGCTCCTACATCGATCGGGGGCTCGCCACATACCGTCGTAGGAGCGGGTTCACCCGCGAAAGGGCCGGACCTGCCGGCCAATATCCCAGATCATTCAGCGTCGCAGCACCATCGCATTCGCGGGCAAGCCCGCTCCTACATCGATCGGGGGCTCGCCACGTACCGTCGTAGGAGCGGGTTCACCCGCGAAAGGGCCGGACCTGCCGGCCAATATCCCAGATCATTCAGCGTCGCAGCACCATCGCATTCGCGGGCAAGCCCGCTCCTACATCAATCGGGGGCTCGCCACATACCGTCGTAGGAGCGGGTTCACCCGCGAAAGGGCCGGACCTGCCGGCCAATGTCCCAGATCATTCAGCGTCGCAGCACCATCGCATTCGCGGGCAAGCCCGCTCCTACATCGATCGGGGGCTCGCCCCGTCGTAGGAGCGGGTTCACCCGCGAAAGGGCCGGACCTGCCGGCCAATGTCCCAGATCATTCAGCGTCGCAGCACCATCGCATTCGCGGGCAAGCCCGCTCCTACATCGCTCGGTGATCTCGCCACGTACCGTCGTAGGAGCGGGTTCACCCGCGAAAGGGCCGGACCTGCCGGCCAATATCCCAGATCATTCAGCGTCGCAGCACCATCGCATTCGCGGGCAAGCCCGCTCCTACATCGATCGGGGGCTCGCCACGTACCGTCGTAGGAGCGGGTTCACCCGCGAAAGGGCCGGACCTGCCGGCCAATATCCCAGATCATTCAGCGTCGCAGCACCATCGCATTCGCGGGCAAGCCCGCTCCTACATCGATCGGGGGCTCGCCACATACCGTCGTAGGAGCGGGTTCACCCGCGAAAGGGCCGGACCTGCCGGCCAATGTCCCAGATCATTCAGCGTCGCAGCACCATCGCATTCGCGGGCAAGCCCGCTCCTACATCGATCGGGGGCTCGCCACATACCGTCGTAGGAGCGGGTTCACCCGCGAAAGGGCCGGACCTGCCGGCCAATGTCCCAGATCATTCAGCGTCGCAGCACCATCGCATTCGCGGGCAAGCCCGCTCCTACATCGATCGGGGGCTCGCCACATACCGTCGTAGGAGCGGGTTCACCCGCGAAAGGGCCGGACCTGCCGGCCAATATCCCAGATCATTCAGCGTCGCAGCACCATCGCATTCGCGGGCAAGCCCGCTCCTACATCAATCGGGGGCTCGCCACATACCGTCGTAGGAGCGGGTTCACCCGCGAAAGGGCCGGACCTGCCGGCCAATGTCCCAGATCATTCAGCGTCGCAGCACCATCGCATTCGCGGGCAAGCCCGCCCTACATCGATCGGGGGGTCGCCACGTACCGTCGTAGGAGCGGGTTCACCCGCGAAAGGGCCGGACCTGCCGGCCAATGTCCCAGATCATTCAGCGTCGCAGCACCATCGCATTCGCGGGCAAGCCCGCTCCTACATCGATCGGGGGCTCGCCACATACCGTTGTAGGAGGGAATGGAACGGTACAGGCGAACAAATGAACTGAAACTCCCACCGCCACACCCTGTCACTGTTCTGAACATGCTGTTCACAGCATTGCGTCTAAGCTGTCTGGAATGGCTCAAGCCCTTGGTTCCAAGGAGGACCGATTATGTTGCTGTTGTGGTTGGTGGTGCTGGTGATCGGCGCGGCGTACCTCACGCACCGGCGCCTGGCGCCCTTGCAGATTCTCGGCATCGTGGCGGCCTATGTGCTGTTGATGGGCATTTTCAGCAGTGCACCCGGCTGGCTGCTGGCGCTGATCTGGGTGGTGCTGGCCCTGAAGATCGCCCTGGTCGCGCTCCCGCAGTGGCGGCGCAAAGTGTTTACCGCCCCGGTATTCCGCTGGTTCCAGCGTACCCTGCCGCCCATGTCGCAGACTGAGCGCGAAGCCATCGACGCCGGCACCGTGTGGTGGGACGGCGAACTGTTCAGTGGCCGCCCCGACTGGCGCACCTTGCTGGCCTACCCGGCACCGAAGCTGACTGAAGAAGAGCAGGCCTTCATCGATGGCCCGACCGAAGAACTGTGTGCCATGGTCAGCGACTGGCAGATCGGTCAGGACCTGGACCTGCCGCCCGAAGCCTGGGCACATATCAAGCAGCATGGCTTTTTCGCCCTGATCATCCCCAAGGAATACGGCGGCAAGGGCTTCTCCGCCTACGCCCACTCCCAAGTGGCGATGAAACTGGCCACCCGCAGCGGCGACCTGGCCTCCACCGTGATGGTGCCTAACTCACTCGGCCCTGCCGAACTGCTGCTGCACTACGGCACCGACGAACAACGCAACCACTACCTGCCGCGCCTGGCCCGTGGCGAGGACATCCCCTGCTTCGCCCTTACCGGGCCGCTTGCTGGCTCCGACGCTGGCGCGATGCCTGACACCGGGATCATCTGCAAAGGCCAGTGGCAAGGCGAAGAAGTGATCGGCCTGCGCCTGAACTGGGAAAAGCGCTACATCACCCTCGGCCCGGTCGCCACCCTGCTGGGCCTGGCGTTCAAGGCCTACGACCCGGACCATCTGCTGGGCGATGAGGAAGAACTGGGCATCAGCCTGGCGCTGATCCCCACCGACACGCCGGGTGTGGAAATCGGCAGACGTCACCTGCCGCTAGGCGCCGCCTTCATGAACGGCCCCAACAGCGGCAAGGACGTGTTCGTCCCGCTGGACTTCCTCATTGGCGGCCAAGCCATGCTCGGCAAAGGCTGGATGATGCTGATGAACTGCCTGTCGGTGGGCCGCTCCATCTCACTGCCTGCCGTGGGTACAGGGGCTGCCAAGTACACCAGCCTGGTCACCGGCCAGTACGCCAATATCCGTGAGCAGTTCAACGTGCCACTGGCGGCCTTCGAGGGCATCCAGGAATCACTGGCACGCATTGGCGGCAACGCCTGGCTGATGGACAGTGCCCGCCTGCTGACCGCCAAGGCGGTGGACCTGGGCGAAAAGCCCTCGGTGCTGTCGGCGATCCTCAAGTACCACCTGACCGAGCGTGGCCGCGAATGCATCCAGCACGCCATGGACGTGCACGGTGGCAAGGGCATCATCATGGGCCCGAACAACTACCTGGGTCGCAACTGGCAAGGTGCGCCGATCTTCATCACGGTCGAGGGCGCCAACATCCTTTCGCGCAACCTGATGATCTTCGGCCAGGGCGCCATTCGCTGCCATCCGTTCGTGCTCAAGGAAATGGCATTGGCCGGGCGTGAAGACCGCGATCAGGCACTCAAGGAATTCGATGACCTGCTGATGAAACACATCCTGTTCGCCGCCGGCAATGCGGCCAGCACCCTGGTCTACGGCCTGGGGCTGGGTCGCTTTGAGCGGGTGCCGGGCGATGCCCTGAGCCAAGGCTACTTCCGCGCCTTGAACCGCCAGGCGGCGGCGTTTGCCATGATGGCCGACCTTTCGATGATGCTGCTGGGTGGGGCGCTCAAGCGTCGCGAGCGCCTCAGCGCCCGGCTTGGTGATGTGCTGAGCTATCTGTACCTCGCCAGCGCCGCCCTGAAGCGCTATCACGATCAAGGCTCGCCCGAATACCTGCAGCCGCTGCTGCGCTGGGCCATGGAAGAAAGCCTGGCCCAGACGGAGCGTGCGCTGGACCGCCTGCTCGACAATTTCCCCAACCGCTTCGTCGGCTGCGCGCTGCGGGTGCTGGTATTCCCCTTCGGCCGCCGCCATAAAGGCCCCGGTGATGAACTGGATGCCGAGGTGGCCGAGCTGATCGGCCGGCGCAAGGGCGATCCGGCACTGGAGGAACTGCTGGCCGGCTGCTACCGCCCGCAGGCACAACACGACCCGGTCGCGGATCTGCAACGGGCCAGTGACCTGCTCGAAGACACGGCACAGTTGAGCAAGTCCCTGTACCAAGCCGTCAAGGAAGGCAAAGTCCAGCCAGCCCCCGGCCAGTCCGGTATCGACGCCGCCGTCGAGGCAGGCGTGCTGCAACCCGGCGAGGGCCAGCGGCTGCACGAAGCCGAACAGGCTCGACGCAAGGTGATCGATGTCGATGCCTTCGACAAGGCGCAGTTGCTCGCCGAACCGGGCAAGGTGCGCTGACCCTTCGCGAGAAACGGGGGGCGGCGTATACTCCGCCCCCCGTTTCAGCCATACCGAGGACCCATTCCATGGCCAACCCCTACCTGGAATATCACCTGCAACTGCTCCAGCACCTGCGCACCATTCTGGTGGCGCTGGGTGAAGCAGAGCAGGTGCCAGAAGAAAGCCACGCCCTGTTCCTCGAACGCTTCGACGAACTGCTGACGCTATTGCCGCAGGATCCGCTTGAGAGCCAGTACCTGGGCCAGGACCTGATGTGTCAGGTGATCCAGCGTTACCCGCAGATCGCTCATCTGGTGCCGCGTGACTTGCTGTGGTTCTTCGCTGGCGATTGCCTGCACTTCATGCCAGACGAGGAGCTGGCGCTTTATCAGCAGCTTGAAGAGCGTCGCCACGAGGCCGAGTTGAACGCAGAGCCATTCGACTGGAACCTGGAAAAGCAACTGCTGAGCCAGAGTGGCCCAAGCAGTACCCATTAACCTGATTTCACGTGCCCTGGTAACGCCAGGGCACCTGTGGAAGCCTACACCTCAAGATCTTGTAACAAAGCGAAAGATCGCAAAGTTGTCCGGCTTATTCCTACAGCCCGATAAATCTCATGACAAATAGAATCAGCGCCGGGGCGAAAACGGGAAACGGGAAAGACCCAGCCCACCCCCGCACTGAAACTTGACCCATTTACCCAATCAGGTTATGTCATGAAGAAGTCCTTAGTACTATCCCTCGGCCTGCTTACTGGCCTGGCAAGCAATGCTGCATTCGCTTCCGGCTCGATATTCTTTGAAGGCCGCATCACGCCCGAAACGTGCCCTATCGAGATCGTCAATCCCGGTGACGGCAATGTCAGTGACCGCGTCGCCATGGGCGAAATTCCCATGGGGCGATTCCCCGATGCCAACGTTGAAGTCCGTGGCGCATCTTTTAACATCCGCGTACCCGACAAAACAGTCTGTGGCATCAGCGAAGACAATGCCTTCGTGAAGTTTGACGGTGCCGCTGATGCCAGCGGCGACTATTTCAGCATTGGTACCAGTGCCGGCACGGCAGAAAACATCTCGATTGTCATCAGGGACAGTTCCAAGGCCTCGATCAAACCCGGTGGAACCTCGGTTGATTACCCACTCAACGCGACAGGCCCAACCGACCTCCGGTTCGACGCCTACTACCGTTCCACTGCCAGCACCGTGACGCACGGCCTTGCATCCGCCCAGGTTCGTTACACCGTCGACTATCAATAATTACGCATAAATTCTGTGCAGTCCTTGCACGGTTAAACCATCCAGGCGTAGTTGTGCGTCTGGATGCAGCGAGTTACCCGATGACCAATCCGTCAACATTCACGATACCCGCCCGCGTCGTTGCTTGCGCCTGCCTGACCTTATTGATGCTTACCCTCTCGGTAAGCAGTCATGCCGCCTTGACATTAAACAACACGCGCCTCGTTTTCAACGGCGACAAACGCAGTACATCCGTCGTTGTTCGAAATCCATCGAAAAGCATCTATGCCGTGCAGGCCTGGATAAATACGGACGCCGACGACAATACGACCAGCGTCCCCTTTGCAACGTCCCCACCGCTGTTCAAGATCAACCCCAACAGTGAACAACTTCTAAAGATAATTGGACTGCCCAATACACTGCCGCACGACCGCGAGTCGCTGTTCTTCTTCAACGTGCAGGAGATTCCGCAAGTCAGCAGCGACACGGGCAATCAACTCAACATCGCCTTGCGCACACGCATCAAACTGTTCTATCGGCCGCACACACTCAAGGGTACGCCGACCGATCACCTGAACTCGCTGACATTTTCCTTGAGCGTACGTAACGGGGTGGAGCAGTTGGTGGTCAAGAACCCATCGCCTTTCCACATCACCTTCAACCGCCTGGAGGTGAATGGCCAAGGCCAGCAAACCACCTTGAAAAACACCGCCATGCTGGAACCCTTTGGCGAAAAAGCCTACCCGCTGACCGGCATCACTCGCGCCTCAAGCCTGCAGGCCCGTTTTTCCATCGTCAATGACTACGGTGGCTTCACCGAACCGCTGAGCGCGCCTATTCAACTGGCCAACTAGGGCCTGCCTCGCACGCAAACAGGAATCGTCATCATGGTCCTCCCCCCACTACGCTGGCGCATTATGCGCCGCCAGCGCAGCGCATTGCTGTGCCTGCTGGGTAGCTCCACCTTGCTCTCAGCGCCCTACTCCCAGGCAGACTCCGGGTTCCAGAGCGGCTTCCTGCGCCAAGTGCCTGGCCAACCGCAAGCAGCGAGTGCCTGGTCGCTGAGCATGTTGACCAGCGATCAGGGGCTCGCGCCTGGCCGCTACCGGGTAGAGGTACAGGTCAATCTTGAACCTGCCGGCCAGCATGAGCTGGACTTCCAGCCAGGCCCGGATGGTGAGCTGCAGCCATGCCTGCCAGCCAGGCTGCTTGGCGAATGGGGAATGCGCCTGGACGCTCTGGCCAATCCAGAGGATCAGGCGAGTGCCTGCCTGGACTTGCTGGCCGTCGTTCCTGGTGCACAAATCGTCTTCACCCCTGCGGAGCTGCACCTGGCCATCTCGATTCCGCAGATCGCCATGCGCCGGAACACCGCTAACCAGGTCGACCCTTCCCGCTGGGACAGTGGTATCAATGCCGCTTTCATCAACTATCAGGCCTCCACCCTGAACGGCCGCAATCGCTCCTCTGACCGTTACAGCAGCAACGACCTGTACCTGAACAGCGGTATCAACCTGGGCGAATGGCGCCTGCGCAGCACCCAGTCCTGGCGCCAGGGCAGCCAGGGCAAGACGGAATGGACCCGGGCACAGACCTACGCACAGCGCGATATACCGGGTACCCTCGCCAATCTGACGATTGGCGAAACCTTCACGGACAGGGAAGTGTTCCGTTCGGTGCCAATATCAGGCGTGCGCGTGGCCTCGGACATGGGCATGCTGGCCGACAACCAGCGCGGCTATGCCCCGATCATTCGCGGCGTGGCACAGAGCCGGGCGAAAGTCGAGATCTGGCAGCATGGTTATCCAATCTACTCGACGTACGTCAGCGCCGGCCCCTACGCCATCGACGACCTGAGTACCGCAGGCAGCGGCGAGCTGGAAGTCGTCGTGACCGAGGCCGATGGCCAAGTCCGCCGCTTCATCCAGCCGTACTCGACCATGAGCAATCTACTGCGCCCAGGCGTATGGCGTTACAGTGCCACGGTCGGGCGCTACAACCCCTCCAGCGACCTCGAGACCCCGCTGCTCTGGCAAGGCACGCTGGCCGTAGGCTCCTACTGGGACACCACCGTTTACGGCGGCTTGATGGCCAGCGAATTCTACCGCGCGGGCAACCTGGGTTTTAGCAAGGACCTGGGCCACTTGGGTGCAGTGGCCTTCGATGTAACGCAGGCGTCCAGCGCAATCGACAATGCCCATGAGCGCGAGGTGCAGGGTTCCAGTTACGCCCTGAAGTATGCCAAGGCCTTCACCACCCAAACCAACCTGCGCTTTGCCGGATATCGCTATTCGACCCAAGGCTACCGTGACTTCGATGAAGTGGTGCGCCAGCGCAGCCAAGACACTACGTTCAGCGGCAGTCGCCGCAGCCGCCTGGAGGCCTCGGTCCACCAGAGCCTGGGCAGGACCAGCTCGCTGACCCTGACGCTGTCGCAACAGGACTACTGGCGCAGCAATGCCACCCAACGGCAATACCAGTTCAACTTCAATACCCATCATCGAGGTGTGGGCTACAACCTGTTCGCCTCACAATCGTTGACCGACCGTTACGGCAGTGATCGTCAGTTCGGCCTGAGCGTGACGGTACCCTTGCATTTCGGTCACCGCGCCAATGCGACCTTCGACCTGCAGCACAACGCCAACGGCTACAGCCAGCGCGCCACGCTCAGCGGCAGTGACAGCGCGCTGAGCTACAGCACCAGCCTGAGCCGTGACGAACACGCCCGCAAGACAGCGGCACTGTCACTCGGCCATCAGGCGCCCTATGCCAGCGTGAGTGCTGGCTATACCGAAGCCCACAACTACCGCAGCCTGTCATTGAATGCCAGTGGTGCGGTGCTGCTGCATGCTGACGGGCTGGAGTTCGGCCGATACCTGGGAGATACCGCGGCCTTGATCGAAGTCCCTGGCGTGGCCAATGTGGGCCTGCAAAACGCAACGGGTACGCGCACCAATTCACGCGGCTATGCACTTTTACCCTACCTGCAACCGTACCGGACCAATTCGGTGGTCCTGGAAACCGACCGTCTCGATCCTGATGTGGAAATCGACAACGGCATCGCCCAGGTAGTGCCTCGCCAGGGTGCAGTGGTAAAGCACCGCTTCGAGGCACGCCGCGTTTCACGCCTTGTACTGACCCTGCACGATACCCAGGGTCAACCGCTGCCTTTTGGGGCCCAGGTGCTGGCCGAGAACGGTACCCAACTGGGCATGGTCGGGCAGGCGGGCCTGGTAATGCTCACCAACCCGAGCCAGGAGCAACCGCTGCAGGTGAGTTGGGGCGACCAGCCCAACGCCGGCTGCCGGGTGCATCTCGATGGACTGGACGCTCCCGTCGTCGACGGCTATCGCCAGCAAACCCTGACCTGTATCTAGCAACCTTCACGCGGTGCAGCCGTACCCACGGCCGTACCGCGTCTTTCAGGACCCCCATGAAAAGCATCAACAAGACCCTTTTCCAGGCGCTGCTCACCACCCTGGCATGGCCGGCTGCAAACGCCATGGCCATGCCGGTAGACCAGACCCGCTGCGAGTTCGAACCGCTGATCAGCGCAAACCTCAAGGTCCATGTCCGCGACCTGAACACCCTTTATGTGCCACGCGATGCGCGGATCGGCACAACGATCGGCACCCCAGAGCTGTTCGAAGCCACTCTCGACCAGAACAACCTTGCCCTCCTGTGCAGGACCTACGGCGAGCGGATAAATTTCAACTTCCAGGCCGCCCGCGGGGTACATCCTCCGCTGCCTGCGGTTGATGGGCGCTTGCTCGACGCCCCCGTCCTCAGGACCAACATCCCAGGCATCGGAGCGATCGTAGAGTTGCTGCACCCCTTCCTCGGTGGCACCGACCAGTTCATCCCCGACAGCAGGCCGCCCAGGGTGCCGTTCACGGCCTATTACGAGCAGACCCAGTTGGGCCCGGCCACGCTAGCCACGTTCAGGCACAGGATCACGCTGGTCAAGACCGGCGATCTGCCGCCCGGCGAGCATCAGCTGGATGGCGTACTGGTGACCGGCCATCTGGACTGGGGAGGCTTTGGCAAAGTTCTGGAATACACCCTCAGGGCAATGGTCATCCAGACCCAGTGCGATGCTTCAGCAGACGTCAGTGCCAACCCGGTGGACCTTGGCGAATGGAGCGTCAACGACTTCACGGGCCCAGGCTTCACCACGCCTCCTGCAGCATTCCAGGTCCGCTTGAGCAACTGCCAGGTGGACCCTGACCCGGGTAACGAGACCCTTGCGACCATCGAACTCGATGGCATCAATGGTTCTCGACCGATTGGCCCTGCGGATGAAAACGTGTTCAGCCTGACCGACGACTCCGCAGCCCGTGGCATAGGTATTCAGATGCTGTACAACGGGGTCTCGATGCCCCTGAACAAAGAGATCGACCTGGTACCCCTGACAAGCAATAACGTGCCTTTGAATTTTCAGGCTCGCTTCTTCCAGACAGAACCCAACAGCAACCTGCGCCCGGGCTTGGCCAAGGGCGCCTTGAACTTCACCATTCGCTACCGCTGAATGCGACGAGGCCGGTCCCTATACCGGCCTCGTCGCCCCCCGGTGCCCTTAGCCAGGGGCCGTGCCGGACAGAATGTTCTCTGGGTCATAGTTGTAGCGACAGCGTTCACCGTCCGGGGTCTCGACCCTGAGCAAACGGTTGAGCCCGTCATACGTCAGTACCCGACCCTGCTCATCACTGATCAGGTTGCCATTGCCGTCGTAATGCAAATCGATAGCCAACTGCGGATCGTATTTGACGATCTTGAACAACTCCTCCAGGTCGTGATCGACGTCATAGGTCTCCAGTAGCGCATCAGGCGGAATGATACGGCTCATTTGTGCCGGATCGCTATTCTTGAATTCGTACAAGGTCCGCTGCCACGACCCGTCCGGGCGGTAGGTGATCACCGAGAGGATGTTGTCCAGGCCATCGAAGCCGAATATCTGCCTGGCAATGGTTTGACCGGAGGGGTCCACGGGCGCTTCAGGGCCATCACAGGTGTATATCTGCAGCCGCCCGCGCCGATCGTACTGGTAAGTCTCATGCCGCAACAGCGTGGCCTGGCTTTCGTCGCTGCCCTTCGGGCGCTCTTTCAGAATGCGGGACTTCAAACAATCGAACTCATCATAGTCCTGTGCCAACGTTTGCAAGGTGTCACCAAAATCGAAGGTCCGCAGGATCTCCCTGTCGAATTCATCGTACTCGAGCAGAATTGCCAAAGCATTCCCGGTGCTTGCATCGGTGGTGGTAATGGACGCCATGCGTCCTTGGCGGTCATACCCGAACGTCGACTCCAGCAGCAGTTGCCCGGCAGGCGCACGCTGCAGCCGGTAGCGAGTCCTTTTGGGCTCAGGCGCGTGCAGCGTGGTTTTTTCCAGGCGCCCGACATCGTCGAAATCATAGAGCTGTGTCTGCCCCAGCACATCCACATAGGCACGCAAGCGACTGCAAAAACTGTAGTCGTAGGCCATGCTGAACACTTCACCATCCACCGTACGCGACTCGCGCTTGACCTCGCCGTTGCTCAGGAAATGGCTACGGTCCAATGTGTAACCGGAATTCTCGTCATCCCCAGGCTCTTCGCAATGGGTAAGCCTGGCATTTTTCAGGTCATACTCGTATTTCGCTTCCTTGCCGGAGAGGACCCGAAGGACGGGTTCTTCACCCAACGCTGGCCGGTACTGGTACTCGATCCGGGTACCATCCGGCGCCTCCACCCAATGCGGTTGCCGCTCACCTGGATCATATTCGAATGTCTGGGCTCGCCCTCCAGTGATGGCCACGGTTCGCCGCTCAAGGCCATCGAACACCTGTTCGCCCAACAACACGGCGGCGTTTTCGGTGTTACCCACCTTGATGCTGACCGGCAGGTCATTGCGACTGTGCCCGGCATAGGTGCGATAGACCGTGTTGACTCGATCTGCCAGGCGTTCCTCGCGGACACGGTCGAAAGCGTCGTAACGATACTCAACCACACGCTGGCCTGTACCGCTTCCTTGAGCTTCCCTGCTCAGCCGGCCAAGCCCATCGTAGTCATTGACCTGCAAGCTGATAGTGGTGCTTCCATCCAGGGCAAATCGCTCGATCCGCACCGGCTTCTCGAACAGGTTGTACCACGTCTCGTTGATGCCGCTGACCCGTGAGTGCTCCACCTCACGCCAGGCGCGATGCACCGGACCGTCCTTGCTCGCCACCTGGTCGATCTCCTCGACTTGAGTCGTGCCATCCGGATTCAGGACAGCGTACCTCTGGCCCCAGTCGTCGTAACTGATGTGGCTGGTCAATTCCAGCAAACCATCACCCAGCCAGTCGATTTCGGTTTCCTCGACCAGCTGGTCCAGTTCGTCGTAACGTGCGCGGTAGATAGGCCGCAAAGCACCAGCATACGTCGCGCTGTCCTTGTCTGCGCGCTCTTCGAAGATGGGTCGGCTGAGCCCGTCGAGCAGTGTGTGCGTCTCGACTTGCTTCACGTCATAGGCCCATTGCTGGGCCTGCTCGTTGTCGTATGCGCAGAGGAAGTACTTGTAATTGCGTTCCGCTTCGAAAGGCTTGCCTGGCGCCACGACCTCGCGTGTTACCCGACGCAAAGCGTCGTAGTAGTATCGGATTTCGACACCGTTGTCGTCCAGGTTGAGCAGCGGCTCGCCCGTTTCCAGGGAATGTCGCAAGGTGATGGTCTTGGACTCACCGTCAACACCCACCAGCTTTTCCAACGTCTGCAGTGCACGCTCATCGTCCGGCAGGGAGTAGCCATAATGGGTCAGGGTGTCGAACGGGCTGCCCCCATCGACACCGGGGTAACTGACGGTTTGCTGCCTGACTCGCCCATAGCTGAAGCGCTCGGCCGATTCTTCCTGGTAGAGCTTGCTGACTTTTTCCAGGAACGTACCAGGCGTGCTACCTGATTCGCTCAGGGTCTCGCTTTCCAGCAAGCGCCAGGGCTGCTTCAGGTAGCTACCCAACGGGGTCAGCGCCCGGTACTGGAACGCCTGGGTCAAGGTGGCAGCCGCCCCGTGTCCTGTCGCTGCGGGTTGCACGGTCCGGGTCTTCAGGTTGCGCACGAAACCGTGCTCATCACCCTCCTCCTCGGCCGAGTACCAGACATTGGTTTCCAGTACCTGATTCGGCAACAGGCGAGTCAACACGTTGCCGTGGCTGTCATAGCGGGTGACTCGCTTCTCTTCTCGCTGCCTGGTGGGGTTGCTGATCAGCGACCAACGCTGGGTTTCGTCATGGGGCAGCTGGAAATAAGGCTCCTGGCTCTCGAACGTGCCAGCCTTGTCAGCGTAACGGGTCAAGGCTTGCAACAGCTTGTCACCCTGAGCGGTGGCTTGCTCGGTGAGCAAATGGAAGCGGTTGAATGTACGCGTGATCGTACGCACCGGCTGCCTGCGCACTTCCTGTATCTGAAGTGACTGGTAGGTATAGTCCTCCGACACCTCATAGAGATTGTCCAGGCCCTCATCAGACCACGGGATGCTGCTGCCACCGCCGATGAAGTTGTGCGTGCCGGGGTACTCATACCGCACCACTTTCGCCGCCTGACCAAAGCGTGGATCCGTTTCATGGCGGGTAACCCGAGGCAGATTGTCACGTGCTGCGCTGCGTGGGAACTCATGCCCGGCGTCCTCGTAGAACACGCGCTCCACCCCACCATAGGGTGTTGTGCACTCACGTACGCACAAGTACCCCAACACGTCCTCATAAGTGAAGCGCCAGCGGGCCTGATTGGCCGTGGGCAGGATGATCTCACTGACCCGGTTGTCGCTTTCGCTCAACGTCATCGCATACCGGGCCAGCGGGCCACCATCATCACCACCGGAAGGGTAGCAAAGCAGTTCGACACGGCTGTTGTCGCTGCGTTGCAGCCTCAGCAGCACGTCACTTTCATCCTGGACCTCGCTCAGACGCATGTGACCCTTGCCGAAGGGCAGGTAACTCAGGTGCAACATGTGCCCCAGCGGTGAATGCAGCTCCACGGGCAAAGCGACTTCGCCCTCTCCCGAGCCCATCACTTGCAGCACCTCGACCAACCCTGAGCGGTGCTCCACGCGAAAACGTGCGGCCCCACCGGGCCCAGGGGGATCCTCATACAGATCGAACTGCCGCAGCTTCTGTTCTTTCATTTCCAGCCGCCCGGTAACCGAAGACTTACCAGTAATCTTGTACGTTTCACCACTGCTCAGCGTCACGATGTGCTTGCGTACTTGTGTCAGTTGCAGGTTCCAGCCCTTGCCGAATCCGGAGTCCTCGCCATTCAAAGGGCTGTAGAACAACGCCAGCTCGAAACCTGGGCCTTGCAAATCATTGCCTTGCAGTTCAGGCAGCCTGATCGACACGGTGTATTGCCCGGTGCGAGGATCAACGCCGCTTTCAATATAGGAAGAAAAGTTAAAGGCATTGGAATGCACTGAAGTGGATGTGCTCATCAGTTAGCTCCATCAAAATATCAAAGGCACTTACGGGGCAACTAGGGATTGGGCTGGGTCAAGGCTGGATAGATCTGTACACAAGACAGCTTGCCTTCGATATGACCTTTAATATATCCGTTAGTATCAAGCATCATTCCCGGCACCACGATCGAGCCATTAAGGAACCCCTGCAGGTCTGGGATACCCACCCAGGTCGTGGTGGCGGGTTCTTTTATTGCAGCGACGATAAATATCCAGTCCCAATGTTTACAGTCTTTATCCGCGGACAATTTCACAAGTGTCGATGAGGGGATATTATTGAACCTGAAGAAGCTAACGACATCATTACCACATGCGGTATCTGACATATTTTCGGTAACGGGCTTGTCCACTTCCACTGCAATCGAACACTGCTTGCCACCGGGCATCTGCGGGGCGTCCATTTTCTGTGCGAACATTATCGTACCCTTAGGAGGCACAGGTGCTGCCTGACCCAGCCCCTGATAGCCGATAAACAAACCGGTCAGAAGGGTTACCATGCAATAACGTTTCATGCGCTTGCTCCTTGTTCGTGATTGCTCAGCCGGATGATCGAACCGTCACTGGCCGTCGGTCGCGCGGGCACACTGTGGACCAGGACGTTACGATCGCCGATGGTGTCAGGGGCCAGATAATCGATTTGGACCAGATGCAGATTGCCTTGAGCATCGCGCAATTGCACACGTAACGGTTTGGACAATTTTTTGAAGGCAGGCCTGGAACAGATCGAGCCGAAC
The DNA here is from genome assembly GCF_017875935.1 of Pseudomonas sp. BP6. Taxonomy (NCBI): domain Bacteria; kingdom Pseudomonadati; phylum Pseudomonadota; class Gammaproteobacteria; order Pseudomonadales; family Pseudomonadaceae; genus Pseudomonas; species Pseudomonas sp. BP6. The sequence goes on along the minus strand of NZ_JAGINI010000001.1, from coordinate 1,038,284 downwards.
ACTACTCTGTAGTTACGGAAGTTCGCAATTGTCAGAGGTCCGGCTTCATACTGCGTGCTCACCTCCCGCGCAAAAGCGCCTTCCCATAATATTTCCTTCAAGCTGGGATCGAACGAGACGAACTTAGGCTCTTTCTCGCCATAGGCCTGAAAAATGTACCCGGTATAACTGAAAAAACTTTCGGCCATATAACTACTTTCCCAACGCACCATTGAGGTATTCACATCCTTGTCGTTATCACTTTCGCTGGCCTTGACGAATTCGGCCGTGTAGAAGGTCCCGCCGCGGTAGTCCAACACCCAGTAATCGTCTGTCACCGGGTGCAGGTCAAAATCTTCGTGCTCCGGGTCTGCCCCACCGGAGTCACCGCCGCCCCCCGCCACTCGCTTGCGAACCAACGTGTAGTCTGTGGGTTTGTAGGCGGCCGGCGTGTGTACCTTGACCTCGATTTGGGCATTCTGATGGGGGGTGTCATTCGAGTAGAAAAACCGCCCGCTCTTTGCCTGGAAACCGGCGTAAAAAACTTCCGAGAAAGTGGTTCCGCGGCGGTGCAAGAACAGCTGCAGGCGGATGGTTCGGTCCTCCGCACCTCGTGGCGCTGCGGGCTGCGGTCCGTGCCCTTCAGTCGCCATGAGACTTTCATTGGCTCGGATGAAATCGTTCGGCTTCAGGTTTGTGCGCCAGACATTGCCAGAGCCCGAGTCAATCCCGTCCCCGCACAGAAAAGGAATTTTCATCCCCGACCTGTCGTACAGCGCGATGGAGGCTATCTCGTCCAGACACAGTTTGTAGTCCTGGCCATTCGCCTGCATGGTTTCGACGGTGACCTCGAGTTCCAGTTGCTGGTAACCATTGGAACCCACAGTGCCGGTCACACCGTCAGGGCTCTTGCCGACCGTGAGGGTAAAGCGCTGCAGATCCACCCAGCCGCTGACTGCTTTGACCGCGGTCTCTTTCACCACGCTGTAGCCCGCCGCGAACACGACACCGTTGCGCACCACTTCACAGGTCACTACGTTGGGTTGCGAAACAGCAAGCTCAGAAGCCCGGAAATGGCCCGATGGAGAGACGCTGCCCGGCCCTGCCAGCATCCGCCAACGCCGCGCTTCGTTGGGCATGATACGGTTCACCTCGCTCAGCTGGGTGGCCTCACCGTGGCCGACCCTGGGTACGAAAGGTGGGTCAACCGAAACCAGTGGCTGGCTGTTCACCAGGACAAGCGCGTTGTAGCCCTTTGCCGTTGAACTGGCCTGCAATTGTTGCACGCCCAGAATCCGCCGACCGGCTTGCTGATCAGGCACAAAGCGCGCGCGCCCATTGCCCAGGCTGGCTATCTGGCCCAGCGGCTGCCCGAGCATTTCAAAGCTGACGTTGCCTTTACCTGCATTCCACAGGTCGATCCCGTTCGCACTCTCTTGCGGGCGATATGCGCCGAAGGAAGGCATCGCCAGCACCGGCTCGGAGATCACCAGCACGCGGGCTGCGGCATGGTAAGTCTCCTCACCCTGCTTGTATTCAGCTTTGATGATGAATGTCTGCACTTCTTGCCCGATCACTTCCGGTGACGGGGCCGTGAAAAGGCCATTTCCATCGATCGAACCATGCCCTGCGTCATCATGGCTTTGCGGGTTGATCACCGACCAGGCGCTGGCAGTGATTACCTGATCCTTGCCGTCGTACAGCCGGAACTGCTGCGTCTTGCCGGCCGTCACCACGGTGCCCAAGGTCGGTTTCACCGTCAGCTGCGTGCGCAACGGGTCGATATTGCCGAACATGACGCGGTCCAGCGGCGTACTGTCCACCTTCTTGACAAAGGCATTGAGCTCAGGGAACAGCAGTCGGGCGAGCAGCTCCAGGCCGTCGTCGGAGGCATGGCCAAGCATGTCCTTGTTCAGCACCAGCGTTGCCGAGTAATCGCCGTCGGGCAACAGATACGGGTAGCTTGTGCCTGGCGGCTGACCATCGACCAGGCTATCGCGCAGGCGGATGAACACCAGCACTGCGCCATCGCCGTAGTTGACGGCATCGCGTACTCGCGCACCAGGTGCCGCCTGGGTGCGCAGGATGAAGCCTGTAGGTGTCAGCGGGCCATAACCGGAAAAGTCCACGGTGCCCAGCTCGAACCTGGCGCAACGGCCAGGCATCTCGCCCATCCAGGCTTGCAGTGCGTCGATCAGTTGCTGAGCAAGCTCGGGTTTATCGTCGAACAGGTTGCTGCTGAACCGCCCCCCCTTGGCAAGGTTGAGCGCAACGAGGCCGTACGGGTGAACCTCACCGCGCACGGTCTCCAGGTCGACCTCCATCTGCAGCCAGTACCCCGACGCCTCGGTGATCTCGACGCTGCTGACCAACTTGCCACTGTTGTTCACCGTACCTTTGATGATGTTCATGGTCAGGGTTGCTTTGGCATCGCTCGTCGACGCATTGCTGAACGACAGCAACGGCGTACCGAACTCCAGCGCCTTAACGCTCACGGCCTCCTTCACCCCCACGCCTGCGAACGTGTGACTGAAAGGCGGGAGGTAGCGGTTTTCCTTGAAACGCGTCAGGTATTGCTGCTCCAGCAAGCGGTTGAGCCGGTCACGGCTGTAGGCAGCAACCGCCCCCCAGCCTAGCGTTACTGAGCCCTTTTTCATGAGCTCGAGCAGTTCTTCCAGTGAATTGGACATGGTCTCAGCCTCCAATGGATGGTGATGTGGCCACACGCAGGCCTGTCGGGCTGGCAGCGCGCCGTGCGGCGTCGAAGTGCAAGGAAAGGGGCAGCGGCAGAATGAGGTGGCCTTCGAGGATGAAGACAGAACCTGGAATCGCCCATTTGGCGGTAATCAGCGCGAAACGGGCATCGGCGTCGGCAGCTGCAGGGGAATAGCGGCCAGTGGCCTCATCGATCTCGCCAGTCCCTGCAATAGGCAATGCCCACTGGGTGTCTGGCTGGCCTACACCCTCGAAAATACCCGTCAACTGCAGGTCGCCATCGGGCAACTGCTCGACGTCGATCACCAGTTCAGGCCGCCGCTGGCGTACCAGCACATAGATTGAACGCGACTCGCTGGTCTCCCGGTTCTGTACCCTGACCTGATCGAGCACGTAGGCCACGTTGGCATCCACCTTGCTGCCTGCGGTATAGGTACAACGCCGGCCATCGCCCTGCGCGACGACCGAGCCCCGTCCTTCTTCGCCCTCGTCGACCACAGACCAGTCAAGGTCTCCGGTCAGCGCACCCGCCGTGAGGGTCAGTGTGTCGTCGAAGTAGCAGACCCGGATCAGTGGATTGACCGTCAATGTCGCGGGCGCCACAGAGGCCATGCTGCTGGCCTGCTTGTTGGTACCCGGGTCGGTGGCGATGATCCGGACCCGCACGGGTTCCTCCGCCATGGCGTGCGCAGGCGGCGCCCGGTATTCACCGCTGGCGGGGTCGATACGCCCCAGATCACCGACAGTGCCTGGCAAAGCCTCCAGGGACCATGTCAGCCCTTCACGCGGCGGTTCAACGCTGAACGTATGCCGCTGCCCGGGTGCCAGCGTCACGGGGCGATCGACGATGCGCATGCCGGCCGTGCCATAGCCGCTGGCGAACACAGCCATTCCATCGGGTAACTGGAAGTCGAACGGTACAAGGCGCTTGCCGTCTACCAACGACAGACCGCCCATCACCTGTTCCGGGATCATGGCGGTCAACTCCCTGGCCAGCCCTTCAAGTACCGCCTGCTTGATCAGGAAGGCGACAAACGCATAAATCTCCTCTCGCAGTGCCGGTGGCGTGTCGCTGGGCAGGCCACTGACCTCCATCACTTCGGCCGCCTGCCACGGCCACAAAACCTGCCCTAGCAACATACAGCCAGCGCTTTCCTCAGGTGATGCAGGCGCATTCAGGGTGAACACGGTTTGCAGGTCGAACTGGAACGTTGCCGTTCGACTGTAAAGGGGACCTGTTGGCTTGGGCTTGTAGGTGAACGTCAGCGTGCAATAGGACTTCCAGTGCTGGCGGACCTCATCGTGTTCAAAGGTGACACTCAGAAGGGGCTGGAAATCCGCCAGGGCAGCCCGCCCCTGATCGCCGGCCGGCGCCCCTGCGTCCACGGCAATTTTGAAACCCTCGCAGGCAAACTGATACTTGTCGCTCTCGTAAGTGCTGGGGTACACCTCCAACAGCCCGGCCGTGGCATCCAGCCGCTGCAAGTTATTGTCTTCATCGAACCGGGCATCGAACGCGCCACCCTCGAGCATCTGCGCCAGGCCCGTGGCGTAAGCTGCACGGTGCAGGAAGCGCGATGTCAGCAACAGTGCGCTGTCGACCGGTTGCGCAAGATCATCGGGGAGCAGGAACGGGTAATCGGACTGCTCACTGGGCAGGTTGCCCACAGAGCCATTGTTGATACCCGCGAATATCACCAGTGCGGACTTGCCGTCGGCTTTGCTGACGTGGGTGCGTACTTCACTGTGCCGAACCGCCAGGTAGGGGTTGCCAGACAGCGCCTTGAAGTCCACCAAGGGATAGACCTGCCGGGCGCTGCCCAACCCGCTGAGCACTTCCTTGAAGAATCGCCCGGCGGTCAGTGGCGAACCACCGCCCAGGTCCAGCTCGGTATCCGTGCCTTCACGCAGGTCGGCGCTTACACCCTGGGCATCGGTGCTCAGCAGCAGTGTCTGAGTGACCGGCAACGGGTCGAGCAGGTCATGAACCGACAGGCTCAGCAGCCCCTCGGTCTTGTCCATGACCAGATGGCTCCCGCCTTCCAAGGCCAGGCTTTGCCGGACCTTGGGTGACGCGTAGTTCGCTTGCATATCCACCAGTGCGGGCGGCCCCATGCGGTAGCCCGTCAGGATGTGGGTGACATCGGAATTTGGCATGGCGATCTCACCTTCGATATCGCCCAGGGCACTGTCTGGTTGGCTGCAATGTGCCAACGTGAGCAGGTCGTTGATGGCCTCGGGACGCGTGGCGAACGTCAGGTCCCAGTTCAGGTGCTTGTGGTTATGCTTCATCCAGGCCGTGATGACCGAGAGGTAATTGGTAGGCATGATGTGGCCCCGCTCAACTGGAGTGCTGAAAGGTATGGGTTTAGGTGAACGCCGGTTGACTACCTGCGCGTTGCCCGTTGCGCTGCCTGCTCAAGGGCCTGATAGGCTTGACTGTGCTGCCCCAGCGGCAGCGGCAGCACGATGAAGCCCTCGAGCGTGATGGGTAAGTCGGGGGAAAGCCTCCAGACGGCGCTAACCACGCAGAAATGTGCGGGGCTTGCGGCGTCGGCCTGGTAGTAAGGCTTGCCGTCTTCATCGATATCGATCTGCCCCGGGCCATGCACCACCGTCAACTGGTCGACACCTGACACCCCGCTGAAATGGATCGACAGCCAGACCCTGGCGTGTTGTTCATCGCGCTTGTCCACCACCACATCAGAGGGACGTTTCAGGGTCATCTGGGTAACGATGCACAGCGTCCGGTGCTCATCGGTCAAGTTGTTACGGACCTCGACTTCTTCGACGATGAATGACTTGTCGGGCAGGTTCTCGCCGGGGACATAGCGATTGGCCGTGCCCGATTCCTGCGCCAGCCTGCCATGGGGGGAAGCGCCGAGGATGCGCCATTGCAGCGGTCCTTCAACAACACTGTCCGCCTTGAGGCTGACACCCTCATCGCCCACCTGGCAGACCGACAGCAATGGGCTGACCTGCAGCGCGTTCTTGACCACGGTGAGCAGGGCCGAGCTGGCAAAGCCTGAGCCTGGATCAGTGGCAGTGACACGCACCCGGGTAAATTCACCTTCGATGCCCGCGGCCCCGGGCGCCAGATACAGGCCATGGGTGTGCTGGTCGAAATGGCCCGGGTCATCCGTGGAGCCCTCTACCGACTCGGCCGACCAGGTTACGTTGGCTTGCGCCGGGACGGTGGCAAGCTGCAACGTGCTGCCGTGGGTCAAGACTTTTTCCAGAGGGGTGACGGCGAAGGTGGTCAGCTGTGGAGCGACGATGCCAAAACAGGCAATGTCGCGGGGCATGTGCCGCTCACCTGCGAGTATCGCGCCACCAAAGTTCAGCTTGATGGTCTTATCGATCAATTCCTCCATGTACAGGTCTGAACGAAGGTCCTTGGCGAGTGCGGCTCTTGCTGCGGCAAGGGGGCCGCGATCGGAAGCCAGTGAGGCAAAGGAAACATTTGGCACTGCAACCCCCCACAGTACATGGAAAAGGCTCAACGCCCTGATCTGATCTTCGTAGGGGTCACCTTCAAATTTAAAGGAACCGTCCTCTTTGGGGTATATATAGTGCTTATACTCCTCAAGTTTCAACGTAGCGCCTTGCAGGTCTTGTATCTGCCAGCTAGCCGTTATTTTCACATCGATTTCAGCATGCCAGAGCCCCACGCACGCGTGCCCCCACGTCCAGGAATGCGGCGTGGCGACGATTTCTTCATATCGGGTAAAATCCGCAGTGGCTGTATGAACGGTGACCAGTTCCATGGCCACACGGTCCCCTGACACCCGAAACTTCAGCACATCCTTGAGCGGCAGCTCATCGGTAATGAGGTCGAGGTACGCCCGACAATCAACACTACCGCGCAAGTTTTGCTCATGGTAAGGGTGAACAGAACTTTCTGTCTCTGAGGGTATTACACCTGCAATGGCAGTCGCTGTCAGATCACCGTTTTCTGCACGTTCAAATTTAAATTCAACATTAATGAAAAATTCCAACGGCAGTTTGCTTAACACGGTAGCCAACGCGACCCAGGCTTTATCAAGCAGTACCGTCGCCGAGTAATCACCGTTGTCATCGGGAATCAAGTAACGGTATTCCGGGCCAGGCATATTCTGCGGCCCGTTACTGGGCCCCATGGCGACCAGCCCCACGAGCGCACCGTCCACGTCATCGGCGTCATCGCTCTCCATCGGGGCCAGGGCGACCGAGGGGTTACGCTGGGTACGCAGGATGAACGACTCGGGCCGCATCAGGTCATTTTCGCCATGTTCGATGCTGCCGAATGACCAGACGCGTTGATGGTCCGGCAACCCGCGGAACAGCTCCTTGAAGAAGTCCCCCCCCAGCTCGCGAACGCGCCTGGAATCCGAGAAGGTCACCACAAAGTCATCACTGTTGTGCAAGTCCAGCGTCAACGCGCCATTGTCGGCGACATAGCCAGGCACGTCGGACAGTTCCAGCCGCAGACGCAGCTCTGGCCCGACCAGTGGCTCTATCCGATCGATCCGCTGTGGGTACCAATGGTCCCCTACCTGCTTCAACCCTACCTGGTTGCCGCCGAGTATTTTCATACGCAGGCTGGCACGCGAACCGGTGATATCGGCATTATCGAATGACAACCGCGGGTGATCCAGAACAAAGTTCTGCATATAAACCTTGTAACCATTGTCCGGCGCCGTCTCACCGTTGATAGGGTCAAGGTAAGAGCTGGTCTTGAAGCGCCGTATATATTCCTGGGTCAACAAAGTGTCCGCCTTGTCCTTCTGGATAGCGAAAATCGTATTCCACCCCAACATCCGGTAGTCAGACTGCAACCACTCCAGCAAATCCTGTTTCGAATTGCTCGACATAAATCACCTCACATTTACACACACGCAGGCGCGTCTGTTTAAGAAACCAGCTTAAGATCAACGATTGGAAATGCCCGCCAGGTTTCGCCGTCATCAAAACTTGCAGATACGCTCAACCTGAAATCTCTGCCCAATTCCAGGTTTCCGAGAAACTGTTTGGGCAGATAGGCTTCAATAACGCCATCAGAATATTCGTCGTATGTCACCGCCTCGGTGGGGGGACGCAGAATATGCGTGACATCCTGGCCAGATTTCGAACGGCCTAGCGCCTCGATACCCAGCAATTGCCCTTCTGCCATGAACGTCCAAAAAGTCAGCGTGCACAAAGCGCCATCCACTGGAACTTCGTGCAGTTTCAATTCCCGGTTCTCGGCACCTTTGACCTGAAGTATCGGGTAGCTGCGCTGATCGAAATCGCTTACCCGCAGCTCGAACTTTTCTGATGTGCGTGGCGGTTCACCGGCGCGGGTGACGGTGTAGTACACCCACAGACGTCTACCCAGATTGGCGGCCATGGCCGACCGCGGCACCGTGAACAGGCGTGTGTCACCAGTGGACGGCCGGGGAATGATGGCCGCCCCCGTGCTGCCGTGCCCTTCCCAATGTAGGTTGACGGTCAGCGCCGGCTCCTCGCCATCACCCAGCTCGGCCTCAGCCGGGATTCGCACTTCGGCGCCAGACTCCAACTTGCTCGGATGGACCACGCCCTGGTACGACGCGTCACCGTCTTCCTGCGTGGCGTCCGGGATTATCGGTAAAGGCAGGTAAAGCTTGCGCTGCAAGACCAGATCCAGCACTTGGGAGCGCATCTGCACGCCCTGACGCGAAAACTCATAGCTGAACGCGAACCGCTTGCCGCGGTTGACCTCGCTCTGCAGCCACTCCCGCTCCAGGTGGAAGGTCAAGCGTTTGCTGTCCACCGAACTCGCATCCACACGCAGGCTGCGCAGCGTCACCTCCGGCCCTACGGCATAGAGCACCAGCGAATCGCCCAATTCCAGCTCCGGATAGGGGTCCACCTCCACCAGAAGGCCGGCGCGATAAGTTTCGTCATCAGGATCCAGCGCGCCATCCGTCGCCCCGGGGATACGTGGCGCCGCCAGCAAAGGTGCCGGCGGTGGGTCGCCGGCGGCGGGCGAAACGATGTCGAAGCGCTGCACTGGCGACCGGCTGCTGGTGCCATCGGCGAATTCGATGCGATAGTGCAAAAAGGCGAACCCGCCGATATACATGAAGACCACGCCGATATCCAGGTGCCACAGCAGTGGTCGGCCAGGATCAGACTCCTGCACTTCCAGTACTTGCTCGAACGGCTCACCTGGCAAGGACTCGGTGAACCAGGGCTCCCAACTCAGGAAAACCTTGTCACCCTTGGCCATGGCGGCATAGGGCGCTGTTGCCAGCAATATGCCTTCAGGTTTGAGCAGGTTGACGTCGATCACCCCCTCATGAGCATCTTGCAAGTGGGCGACCGGCAAAGCCCATATGCCTTCAGCGGGCCGGTCAACGAAGAAGAAACGACGCTTGGACTCAGGCCCCACAGGATTGCCGGCGTTGTCCAGACGCGTGAACGAATAGAACACCTGGCCACCGCGCAAGGCGGTGACGAGTGCGTTATCGATCAGGATCTCCCCGCGGCCGGCATCCAGGCTCAATACTTCGCGTTCGCCAAAGAGGTCCTCGGCACTGTTGTCGGCCTTGCACCCCCGCCAGTTGATATATACCAGGTCGTGCTCGGCAATGCCGGGATAGCTAATCCAAGTCATCAGATCGGCACTGCCAAGCGCGTCCAGGTCGACAGAGTTCATACGTTCATTAAGGTGTGAAACATCTGGCATGTCCATGTATGAATATCTCCGCCTTGCACATGTCCGATTCGAGAGTTGGCATAGATATAACACCGCCCCGGAACCTGAACACCTAGCAAAACTGACAGGTGTCAACACACGAAACTTCCACTACTGTCGACACGTATTCGGCACGCGCAACCCCTGACTTACAGCGCCCGCCCCCTGACAAGCAGAGTGAGAACGTTCATTATGAGTACGGAATCTTCACTGCATTCCAACGCCCTTAACTTCATGAGTTTCATGGAAAGCGGTGTCGACAGCCGCACCGGACAATACACACTGTCCATCAAACTTCCCGAGTTGGGCGCCAATTACTTCTCCGGCCCCGAGCTTGAACTCAGCCTAAACTTCAACCCGCTCAATACGATTGATTCGGGTTGGGGGCGGGGATGGAATCTGTCACTGACGCAGTTCGCACCGCATACACAGGTCATCACCACGTACAGCGGTGAATCATTCAAAGTGACCGGTAGTTCGGGTTCACGCTTGCAAATGCAGGAGCAACGGCTGGCGCACTTTCACTTCTACCGCGAACCTGCCGGGCCAGGCGGCAACGCGCGCTATCGCGTGGTGCACCGTTCAGGCCTGGTGGAAATCCTCGAAGAAATGGGTAGCGCGATCGGGCGTATCGCCCTGCCCGTGGAGATCTACTCGGCCACGGGGCACAGGATCGACCTCCAGTACCAACCGTTCAACTCGTCTTACATGATGCTCAGCTCGATCAGCGACGAGCGTGAGATCCTGTTGGAAATCGAACGCAACGATGGCCGTATCGAATTGCGCGAGCGGCCTTATCAGGGTGACAACGGCCAGCCCGTTGCCCTTTATGCGATGAACCTGATCAACACGGACTGGGTCACATCGATTGTTCTGCCAACCCGTGAGCTGGCCAGTTGGCGCCTGGAGTACCGCCTGGTGAACGGGCTGTTGTGCGTGAGCAAGGTCGAGCCACCTACCGGTGCCCGTGAATATCTCTATTACCAGGACCGTGGCCATCTGTTCCCCGGTGACGCCCGGCCAGCCCTGCCGCGCGTGACCCGGCACGTCATCGAACCGCGCGGTGGCCAACCTGCGTTCCAGCGAACCTATACCTACCCGGGCTCGAACAACTTTCTGGGTTACGGCGCCGGGATCGGTTGGTCTGACAATGGGCTGGACAACCTGTACGAGTCGAAACGGTACGACTTTGAGTATCAAACGGTCGAAACCTTGCGCGACGAGGACGGAACGGCACTGCGCGACATCACCCGCACCTTCAACCGCTTCCATCTGCTGACCTCGACCAGAACCGTGCAGAACAACTGCGTACATGAAGTCACCAAGCAGTACAACATCAAGGACGCCCCCTTCGATCAACAGGTGTCGACCCTGCAAATGCCGATCAGGGAACAGACACGCTGGTCGCTGGCGGACAACATCACGCGCAGCCGCCTTGAAACCGTCGAAACCACCTACGATACATCGGGCAACATCATCTGGCGCAAACTCGCCAACGGCGTGACCGAGACCCAAGAGTGGTATGGCACGCAAGCGGAAGATGGCTACCCCGGTGATGCCAATGGTTTCGTTCGTCACCTGAAGAGCAAAACCACCACCCCGGCGAGCAGCGGCCGGGGGCAAGCCCCTGTTCTCACTCAGCACTACCGCTACAAGGCGCTGGCGCCACTGGCAGGCAACGCCATCACCCTCAACCCCATGATTGTCGAGCACAGTGAAACACTGACGCATGCGCACGATCCGGCGCACCCCCTGGAAGAGAAAACTTACTATTACCTCGACGCCCCCAAGTCCAGCCTGCGGCATGGCCGCCGCTATCAGGAGGTGGTCAAGCGCAACAAGCTGGAAACCACCACCCAGTACCAGTTCAATTCACTGCTAGACCCTCTGGCCGGCCATCAGGTACTGGAGACCCGCAAGACCCTCTTTGGTTACGACGGCGCACAACGGTCCACCGTTCAACGGCGCTCGCTGCTGCATGGCGAGAAGCTCTACGAACTCAACGAGAACGGGGTTCACACACAATGGGCGTACGACGCCCTGCGCCGAGTCACCGAGGAAAGGGTTTCGCCAGAGACACCGTTCGAGGCCAAAAAACGCTACGACTACGAACTCTGTGCCAGCGATGCCGACATTGCCCGCGCCCGAGTCACCAACGCTCGCGGCATCACCACCGAAACCGAGCTGGACGGCCTCGGACGGCCGACACGTGAGAGCCGTGACAACGTGCTCGAGGCGAGGCCGGGCGCTTTCTACGAAATCCTGGCCATCCAGTACGATGCCTACGGCAACCGGGTACAGGAGAGCGTTACCGACTGGCTGCAAGCCCAGCAGTACCTGCACCTGGTAACAAAAACGCGGTACGACGACTGGGGCGAGCAATGCTGCACCATCGGCCCGGATGACGTGGAGCAGCACAACGTACTGGACCCGATCGGCAACGCCAATCACCAGGGCGCCATTCGCTACAGCTGGCGCGAAGGCGGGAGACTGGAATCCCGAACCCAGGTGCAGAACCGCAACGGCAGGAACGTCCGATCCACCCGCCAGGCACGGGCCATCAGTGGCAAGACCGAGACCTGGCTCAACCTGTTCAACAAGCCGGTACTGCGCAAGCGCCTGGATGCGCTGGGGGAGCTGATTGGCGAACGCCGCTACAGCTATGACGGCCTCGGACGCACGCTCACCGAAACGGATGAGCGCAACCACACCACTGCATTCAGCTACGACGCCTGGGGCCGGATGCTCACGACCGAGCAACCGAATAAAACCCTGCTCACCCGCACCTACGCCGAACACTCTGCCGAAGACCTGCCGACCCGCCTGGTGGTGACCCCGGCGAATGTGCAGTTGCCCGCCCGCCAGATCGGTGCGCAGTACTTCGACGGCCTGGACCGCCTGATAGGTACCACCACTGGTGACCGGACGGAGTACTTCCTGTTCCGCGACGGTGAATCGATACCGCGCCAACGCATCAACCCCGCTGGCGAGACCATCGAGCTGGACTACAACCTGCAGCTGACCAATGAGCCGATCAGCAACACCGCACCCGAGGACCACGCCAGCTTCGCCTACGACCCTGTCAGCGCCCGATTGCTGAGCGACGACAACCGGCAATGCGCGCGGCGCTTCGAATACAACAAAGCCAACCAGCTGACCGCCGAACATTGGGAGAACAAGCGCGACGGCAAGACCTGGAGCCGTATTCATAGCAGCACCTTGCAGGATCGTCTGAAGAACACCCACGAACCCTATGGTGAAGACACCACCCATGAATACGACGCCCAGGGCCGCCTGGTCTCAACACTTCAGGGGCAGCTGCAGGCCGAGTTCAAATACGATGATCTGGGCCGCATAGAACTCATCACAAGCCATGACCGAGCCAGCGCACAGGCCCTGGAAACCGAGATCGAGTACGACGACCAGGACCGTGAAGTCAAACGCACCTGGCGTCAGCCCGGACAGCCAGAACGCACGCAGGAAACCGTCTGGGACAAGGATGACCTCCTGCTCAGCCGCACCCTGCAGGTCGGCGGAGTATCGCGACTGGTCGAAAAGTTCGGTTACGACAGCCATGCACGCCTGAACATGTACAACTGCACAGGGCCGGACCAACCTCGCGATGCGCTGGGCCGCAGCATCGCCATGCAGGTGTTCAACTTCGATGCCTACAACAACATCGAGTTGACCGTCACTTCCTTCACAGGTGGGCCGGCCGCTGAACGCGCCACTTTCATTCATGCCGAACGCGACCCCTGCCAGCTGCAGCGTATCGAGTACACACCGCCGCGCACCGAGCCCGATCCTGAGTTCAGCTATGATGCCAATGGCAACCTGACCCGAGACGAGCAAGCCCGGCCGATTCGCTACGACAGCCAGAACCGGTTGCTGGGCCTTAACGACAGCGGCGCCCCGGACACCTATGGCTACGACGCAGGCGGCTTGCTGGTCAGCAGGCCCGAGGCCGGCGAGCGCACGCTGCTGCTGCATGACGGCCAGCGTTTGCGCATGGCCGTGCGTGACAGCCTGCAAACCCTGTACCTGCATCATGACGAACAAGCGCTGGGCCAGCAGCAGAAAGGCAGTGGTGCGCAATCACCTCTGCTGCTGCACACCAGTGCCAGCCACAGCGTGATCGCCGAGAGCCAGGCCGGCAGCACGCGCGCCGTCCGTTATACCGCCTATGGCGAGCAGCACGCCGACGATCCACTGCTCGGCACCCTGGGCTACAACGGCGAAGCGCTCGATCCCGACAGCGGCTGGTACCTGCTCGGTAGCGGCTACCGCGCCTACAACCCGGTGCTGATGCGCTTTCACAGCCCTGACGCACTCAGCCCCTTCGGCGCGGGGGGGCTGAACTACTACGGCTATTGCCAAGGCAACCCGATAACCTTCCGCGACCCGACCGGGCATTACAGCATCGGCTATAGCGGGCAGAGCCGATCGCTGGAAGATCTGCAGAGGCACAGAATCTCGCCGCGCGTGGTCTTGGGGGCGATCGGCTGGATCGGCATGGGCCTGGGCATGCTCTTCGCCGCCATCGCCACGGTGGCGGCCGTCGTGGTGACGGGGGGCGTAGCTGCGCCGGCAATGGCGGCTGCCTGGTCAGCCGCCGGTGGCGGCATCAGTGGCACGGGTGCGGCACTTTCGGCAGGCGTCGGGGCGATTGCCAGCGTATCGCTCGCCACCGGCATCAAGTTGGCGGCCACGGTGACAGCAGCCACGTTGTCAGTCGCCGGTACGACGCTACAAACGGAAGGGATACTTTCGGGGCATGAAACGCGGAACAATATTGGGACAATCCTGAATTACTCGGCAGCTATCTTAGGGCTTGCGGTGGGCGCGATGCAGTTGGTTGCAAAAATACCAAATATTGCATGGCGCGCTGGCAGTTATACAGTCACAACGATCACCGATGACCCTCTAATAAACAGCGGGAAAACCCTATCCGAAATAAAAATGGCAAGGCAAATCATCCACCCAAGAAGCCCCGTCCCAGTCTCAAAAACCAAGCATTTCTTCCCCACAGCCGAGGATATACCAGTCGGCCGTAAAATATATTTACCGTATACAGAAATCAGACACTAAATAACCCGAAGCAACTAACACGAAACACGTCACTGCAGTTCAACACCTCATGTAGTCATATTTGTTGGAGACAACAATGAAACCACTAACGTTCAGCACGCAGCAAACTGACCGTGCCACCAAAGCCCGGCGCAAGTATCTGAAGTTGCAAGATGCCCCTGTCAAGACAGCGCCGTTACCGGTGACCGCCCCCAATGTCCAAGGCATCATCGACAGTGACGATGGCACGCTGCACAAAGACCGCTTGAAAACTGACCTGACCGTCGAGATCCCCGCATGGTCTGACCTGCCACCGGGCAGTGATCCAAATGACTACTCGACGTTACAACTGCAGTTCACCTTGACTGGCGCCGAAAATACCTTCAGGGCCATTGGCCCTGTCGAAAAGTTTCTCCCGCCCCTCGTGCCAGGAGACTTTCCGTTAGCACTGGCTTTTCCCCAGGCGTCCATTCCACGCAATGGCAAACTGTGGATTCGCTACGAACTCATCGACCACAAGGGTGACCAATATGTTTCGCACCCTATCGAGCTGATCTGCGACAGCGTTCCACCCTGGGGGGATGAGCCTGCTCCCCCGCTGACCGCGCCTACGGACATCATCAACGAAGCCTACCTGACCAACCACCGGGCCGGCATTGAACTGGGTATACCTGAGTACCCGGAACGTGCATCCAAAGATACCTACCAGGCGTTCTATCTGAAGGAATGGCCTGAAGAAAATGCAGATTACGATAACCCTGTCGTCGATGGCACCGTCACAGACGACCGCAAGATAACCATTCCGGCAGATGTGGTACGCAGCCTGGGTGATGGCAGGTTCTACATCGTCTACTACCTGTTCGACAAAGCCCAGAACCGCAGTCGCATCCGGTTACCGGCGACGGTCGATGTGGTGCTCACACCAGAGCCCAAGGACCTGCTGCCGCCAGAGGTGCCGCTAGCGGCAGATGACGGCGTACTGAGCCTGAAAGATGCACAGGCGGGTGTGCAGGTGGACATACCGGCTTACACCAATTACCGCAAAGAGGACAAGATCGCGATCAAGTGGGGCACGTCGCCCCTGATCGTCGAACAGGTAGGCTCACGCCCATTCCCTGTTTCGATACCCGTACCCAGCGATATCTTGCGTAACGAATACGGCAAGGCTCCCGGGGAGGTAGCGACACCTGTCAGCTATCAGGTGCTACGTGGCCACGCCGCCTACGGACCGGCGGCCGATGACTTCGCTGTCGACTTTTCCGTTGCTGGCCCGGAACGCCCTGATCCCGACCCCGACTGGCCGGACCCGGTCAACGACAAGATGCTCGCCCCCACAATCACCAGTTTCAGCGGCGATACGAACCTCATTCCCCCGGCCGACCGTGGCAAAGACGCCACGCTGACCTTCACGGTATTCGAGGGCGCCGCTGCCCCCCAGGTAGTGGACTTCTACTGGGACGGCACGCAGGTGACCCCGGCACGCTGGGTTGTCGATGAGGCACCCGGTGCCGACAAGTCCGTCACGATTCCGTGGAGTTATATCGAGGCTGCAGGTAACAAGTTGGGGCTGCCTGTGCATTACACCGTGAGGGGCGACGAAAACGCGCTCAATGAACAGGAGTCGCTTCCACAGTTCGTAGAGGTATCGGCCATCGACATGACGCCCGACGATCTCGAGTTCCTGGGTTTAACGGACCGGCTCTGGCTGAGTTGCCAATCCCTCTGGGACCCTGATGACCCCTCCGCCGCCCCGGCGATCAGGGTGCAGGTACCGCCCTGCAGCCGCTTCAACGTGCCGCCAAACACCACCATGACACTGAAGTGGGTGGTGTATGACCAAATTGTGGATGGCAACCTGATCGATGGCGTAGAGAAAACCTGGACTGTGACCTTGAACGCCGAGCAGATCGCGAACGGTTTCGTCACGCGAGTCGAGCCGTACGATCAGCACATCAAGCCCATCTATGACGCCGCGCCGTCGGGCGGGCGGGCCGAAGTGAGCTACGTCATCAACACGCAGCCACCCATTACCTCCAATACCACGGCCAACAAGATCAGCGTCGCCGATCAGGGTACGGGGGGCTCGTGTGACCTGAGCCAACCTTGAGCAAGCCTCGGCAGCGGCGTTGGCAATCGTCCGCTGCCGATCCACTTGCAGGAATTTTCCATTTAAGAGTAGGAATTTCCTTACATTTTTTGCGACTTAACGCGCTTAGCCTCGCGGTATGCGGATTGTTCTCCAACGAAAAGCAGAACGGTCTTACAAAAATTTGTTCACTTCGAGGTTTTCCCTGAATGCCGAGCCGCCTTTTTCACACCCTTCGCCACTGTTCACCACCCGCCCATCTCGTGCTGGCAGGCCCGCTGTTTTTCGCCAGTGCCTGCTGGGCAGAAACCCTCATAGATGCCGATACTCAGCTGGATGCCGGCAGCACACTCGACAGCTACCGGGTGATCGGCCCAGCCGTTCTGACAGCCACCGGGGCGACGACGTTACAGATCGCCGCCCAGGCGGGCGCCACCGTGAACCTGTCGGATAGCCAGGTCACCGCTGAATCGAATGGCAATGGCCTGGCGCTCAATGGTGCCAGTGCCACCGTACACCGCTCGACCATCCGCAGTGACGCCCGTGGCCTGGCGCTGAGTGCTGCAGGGGCGGGTAACGGCTCGCGCGCCTTGATCAACGACAGCATGATCGAAGGCGGCGTACAAGGCGCGACCATCAATGCCAGTTCTGCCGAACTGCAGCGCAGCGAACTACGCGGCACGGGCGCCAGCAGCGAGGGCGCACGACTGGTTGCCGGCACCCTGATTGCCAGGGACGGCAGCACCATCAGCGGCGGCAATTATGGCGCGCGCATTCTTGAGGACGACGGCCGCGGCTCTACGCTGGTGGTCGACAACAGCCTGATCGAGGGACGCAACGGGCCAGCGATCGCCGTCGGCCGAGGGGCCGGCTTTGCAGCATCGGCGCAGATCGACGTCATCAACGGTGCCAGCCTCAATGGCGGTAACGGCGTGCTGCTGCAGGTGGCGGAGGATGCTGCCGCCAACCTGCGTGTCAACAACAGCCACCTGGTGGGCGATATCGTCGCCGCCAACGGCGGCACCGCCAACGTGCTGCTGGAAAACTTCGCCACCCTCAAAGGCCGGCTGGATAACGTTGCAAGCCTGGGAATCAACAGCGGCGGCGAATGGACCCTGGTCGACAACAGCCAGGTGACCGACCTGTCTCTGGATAACGGTGCCGTGCGCTTCGGCGGGCCAGGCGAATTCTTTACCCTTTCCGTAGAAAACCTCACCGGCAACGGCACCTTCATCATGGAAGCCGATTTCAGCACCTCGCAGTCGGACTTTCTCGACGTGACGGGCACCGCCAGCGGCAACCACCAGTTGCTGATCAGCGCCAGCGGCAACGATCCGCTGACAGACAACAGCCTGCATGTGGTACATGCCGCTGCTGGCGATTCACAATTCTCGCTGCTGGGTGGCTCCGTGGACCTGGGAGCCTATTCCTACGACCTGGTGCAACGCGGCGACAACGACTGGTACCTGGACGCGACCACCCGTACGGTCAGCCCCGGCACACAAACGGTGATGGCCTTGGCCAACGTCGTGCCGACCATCTGGTACGGCGAGCTCGGCGTGCTGCGCAGCCGCATGGGCGACTTGCGCCGCAACCCTGGCAAGGCCGGTGGCTGGGTACGCAGCTACGGTAACCGGTTCAATGTCTCGGCGACGTCTGGCGCGGCGTACCAGCAACAGCAACAAGGCCTGTCGATCGGCGCAGATGCGCCCCTGGCAGCTGACGACGGCAACTGGCTGGTGGGGATCACGGCCGGCTACAGCAATTCCGACCTGAATCTCGCTCGCGGCTCGTCGGCCAGCGTCGACAGCTACCACGCCGGTGCCTACGCCACCTGGCTCGATCCCGAAAGCGGCTATTACATCGACACCGTGGCGCGCATCAACCGTTTCCGCAACCAGGCCGACGTGCGCCTGAGTGACGGCAGCAAGACCAAGGGTGACTACAGCAACCTGGGTGCTGGCGTTTCGCTGGAGGTGGGGCGTCATCTGAACCTGGCCGACGACTGGTTCCTCGAACCGTTCGCTCAACTGTCCGGGCTCGTGGTCCAGGGCAAGGACTACAGCCTGGACAATGGCATGCGCGCCAACAGCAACAGTACCCACTCGCTGCTGGGCAAAGTGGGTACCTCGGTCGGGCGCACCTTCAGCGCGGGCACAGGCCGTAGCGTGCAACCCTACCTGCGGGTGGCGGCAGTTCATGAGTTCGTCAACGACAACCAGGTGAAGGTCAACGACAACCGCTTCGGCAACAACCTGGCCGGTTCGCGTGGTGAACTCGGTGCAGGGGTGGCGGTCGCCTGGGGCGAAAAATGGCAGGCCCACGCCGACTTCGACTATAGCCATGGCAGCAAGCTTGAACAGCCATGGGGCGTGAGCGTCGGCGTCCGTTACAACTGGTGAAAAAACGAGGGAAGGCCAATGCGCCTTCCCTTTTGCATTCATGCGTGACACATGGAGAAGGACGATGACACAGAACAAGCGCTCCGGTAACCGCAGAACTCCAACCCCTGAACTGGACTCGGCCCCTCTTGTCCATCCAACCGTACCAAGCGTGGTGCCCGATGTTGAAGGGGGGAGACCCAACACGGTCGAGTTCCGGGCAACCTATTCCCCCCTGCGGGTAGAGTTCCACCCCTGGGCAAATTCGCACCCGGAAATAGATGAGGAATACCTTTTCCTCTACTGGAATGACGTACTGGTCGACAAGAAGACCTTCAGCAAGCCTATCGAACCTGAAGAGCTGTTCATATTGGTACCGGTCGACAAGCTTATTGAAGGCACGCACCGCCTGCACTACGCAGTCACGCTGTACAACGATACCCATGTGTCTTCACGGCCACTGGATATCTACATCGACAAGACCGCGCCGCTGCTCCCCACAGATGATCGATTGATGCTTCCCGACTACGTTATTCGCGAAGGTGTCACCGAGGAGTACCTCGCGGCCAACGGCGACAAGCTCGCCTGCACAGTCCCCTCGTACATTGGTGCGGAGCCAGGCGATGTCGTGAAGTGGTTTTACAGCGAAAACGGTGCCGGGCAGGAAATGGTCGACATGATGACATTGACCCAGGAGCACATCGAAACACTGGGCCCGCGAGGCACCAGCAAACCGCTCGAGCTGACCTTCCCGGGCGCTTTCATTCGCCAGTCCGGCAACGGCATGCGTTACGTGCGTTATGAAGTGCAGGACCGCGCTGGCACACAGCCCCAGCGTGCGCTAGCGGTCGCGTTGGAGTCCGACCCTTCCCCACCACCACGCGAATTGCCACCGCCACACATCAAGGAGGCGAAGGGCAGCGATTACTACAGCACGCTGGAACCTGGCAATGCATCCGACGGCGTCACATTCGTCATACCCGACGATGCAGACATCAGGCCGAATGAGACTGTCACCGTATTCTGGGGCCAACCTGGGACGCTCGGCGGTTACTCCACCAACACGCCCATATCGCCAGGCGCACTTGAATACCTGATCCCCAGCCTATATGTGCCGCCGCACATGAACGGCCGGGTGGAACTGTATTACCAAATCGACAAGCCTGACGTGCCCCCCTCGCCTTCGCACTATGTCACGGTGCGGAAAATCGAAGGACTGCCAATCGTGCAGTGCAGTGATATCCGCAACCGCGCACTGAACCTGCGCACACTGGGCGAAAGCACCACCTTTACCCTGGAAAGCTGGCCGTTCCGGCATACGTCGCAATTCGTCAACGCCTGGATCGACGGGGTGGAAAGCGGCAACGTCACTCGGGAAATCAGGCTGCCGATTGCCACCGCGCTGCCTGTACCCAGCGAAACGGGCGTTATGGTGCTGGGTACCGTCACGAAAACCGAACTGTTGAGGCTGGCAATCAACTATCAGTTCCGGGTGTCGGTTGAAGTGTCGTTCGACGATAAGCTGAGCTGGTTGAAATTTCCCGATGCGGCAGCCCAACTGGAAGACAAGCCGTAGCCCGATGCAAAAAAAAAACGCCACCCGAAAGAGTGGCGTTTTTTGCAGTTGAAGCCAAATGTCGGGATGACCATGCATCCCGATGGCTTTGACTGAAACGAAAAAAGACGCCGAAGCGTCTATTTTCGAGGATCTACAGACTTCCGTGGAAGGTTGTAAATCTTGATTTGGAGCGGGAAACGAGACTCGAACTCGCGACCCCGACCTTGGCAAGGTCGTGCTCTACCAACTGAGCTATTCCCGCATTGTGAAACTTTACCGCTTTCGGCGTGAAGCGCCTTGACGACCTTCACCACCACTGCACCGCATAGACGCCACAGTATTTAAACTGGAGCGGGAAACGAGACTCGAACTCGCGACCCCGACCTTGGCAAGGTCGTGCTCTACCAACTGAGCTATTCCCGCATTTGGCGTCCCCTAGGGGACTCGAACCCCTGTTACCGCCGTGAAAGGGCGGTGTCCTAGGCCACTAGACGAAGGGGACACACAACACTTTTCAGTGCACCAGAACATGAACCTCACGATTCAGCCTGGATTTTCTTTTCCTGCCCCGCCGCTAAGCAGTGCCGGAGAAACTGGAGCGGGAAACGAGACTCGAACTCGCGACCCCGACCTTGGCAAGGTCGTGCTCTACCAACTGAGCTATTCCCGCATTGGCGTCCCCTAGGGGACTCGAACCCCTGTTACCGCCGTGAAAGGGCGGTGTCCTAGGCCACTAGACGAAGGGGACACGCTGCTGGCATTACTGCCTGCTTTCACTCCCTGCTGCGTTTCGCTGTGTGCTTTACGCTGCAAGTGGCGCGCATTCTATGGATGGTTCGGGAAGGCGTCAACCCCTTTGTAGAAATTTATTTAAATCAATGACTTCCGGGTACACCCAGCGCTGTTTTGGTGCGCCTGCCGGGGTTTGCCGTTGATTTTCTGGCGTCAAGTCAGCATTAATGTGCCAGCATCCAGTCATGGCACAGTTTGCCGATAGAAAAAGAGAATGGCTGTCAGGGCCTCTCGCGAGCACGCTCGCTCCTACACTCAATCATGCAAACCTATTCATGAGGCATTAACGGTGACACCACTTCTGATCACCCTGCTCATCGTGGCGGGCATCGCGTTGCTGATCGTGATCGGCTACCTCAACAATGTGGTCGAAAATGGCAAGCTTGAGCGCGCCCGGACGAAGATCGAGTTCGCCGACCGCCTGCGTCGCTGTGGCGAAATCACCGAGACGTTCCCTGGCCAGTTCATGACCCCGGCCCTCAAATTGCTGCTGACCCGCCTGGAGCTGAACCTCAACCAGCGCCTACTGGCGGTGGACAAGCACAATGCCGAATTCAAGGCGCGCATCGCCGAACTGGAAGGGCTGATAGCCCTGGGCGACAAGATCCCGGTCAACAACCCCCCTAACCCGATCCACACCGAGATCAAGGCCAAGGACGTACGCTTCCTGCTGGAGGCGCTGCACAATCAGGTGACCCGCGCTGCACAGGAAGGCTTCTTGCCAACGACCGAGGCCAAACACTGGGTCAAGGAGATCCGCCATATCCTGGTGTTGTTGCATATCGAGTTCTTCAACAACCTGGGCCAGCAGGCCCTGCAGAAAGGCCAGCCTGGCCAGGCGCGCCTGGCCTTCGAGCGCGGCGTGCAATATCTGCGCAAGCAGCCCGAGCCGAAGGTGTATGAAGAGCAACTGACGTATCTTGAGAAACTGTTGGCCCGGGCCAATGCCCAGGTGATGGACCGCATGGCCCCGGCGGAAGGCGAGCACAACGAATTGACCGATGGGCTCAAGACCGATGAGGAAGAGACCTGGAAGAAGAAGGTGATCTACGACTGATTGGTTAACCTGTACCGGCCTCTTCGCTACTGGCGTATCAATGCCGTCGTAGGAGCGGGTTCACCCGCGAAGAGGCCGGGCCTGCTGGCCAATATTCCTGGGCATTCATCGTTGCAGCCACCACCGTATTCGCGGGTAAACCCGCTCCTACACCGGGGTGGACACACATCCCTGGTTGGACACAGGCCGTCGTAGGAGCGGGTTCACCCGCGAAGAGGCCGGGCCTGCTGGCCAATATTTCTGGGCGTTCATCGTTGCAGCCACCACCGTATTCGCGGGTAAACCCGCTCCTACACCGGGGTGGACACACATCCCTGGTTGGACACAGGCCGTCGTAGGAGCGGGTTCACCCGCGAAGAGGCCGGGCCTGCTGGCCAATATTCCTGGGCATTCATCGTTGCAGCCGCCACCGTATTCGCGGGTAAACCCGCTCCTACACCGGGGTGGACACACATCCCTGGTTGGACACAGGCCGTCGTAGGAGCGGGTTCACCCGCGAAGAGGCCGGGCCTGCTGGCCAATATTCCTGGGCGTTCATCGTTGCAGCCACCACCGTATTCGCGGGTAAACCCGCTCCTACACCGGGGTGGACACACATCCCTGGTTGGACACAGGCCGTCGTAGGAGCGGGTTCACCCGCGAAGAGGCCGGGCCTGCTGGCCAATATTTCTGGGCGTTCATCGTTGCAGCCACCACCGTATTCGCGGGTAAACCCGCTCCTACACCGGGGTGGACACACATCCCTGGTTGGACACAGGCCGTCGTAGGAGCGGGTTCACCCGCGAAGAGGCCGGGCCTGCTGGCCAATATTTCTGGGCATTCATCGTTGCAGCCGCCACCGTATTCGCGGGTAAACCCGCTCCTACACCGGGGTGGACACACATCCCTGGTTGGACACAGGCCGTCGTAGGAGCGGGTTCACCCGCGAAGAGGCCGGGCCTGCTGGCCAATATTTCTGGGCATTCATCGTTGCAGCCACCACCGTATTCGCGGGTAAACCCGCTCCTACACCGGGGAGGACACACATCCCTGGTTGGACACAGGCCGTCGTAGGAGCGGGTTCACCCGCGAAGAGGTCGGCACAGGCAACATCGATCAGCAGTCAGTCAACGCCAGAAAGATCGCCGCCAACCGCTCCAGCCCCACCTGGTCCGCTTCGCTGAACCGCCCCACCGTCGGGCTGTCCAGATCCAGCACGCCAATCAACCTGTCGTCTTTCACCAACGGGATCACCAGCTCGCTGTTGGAGGCGCTGTCACAGGCAATGTGGCCCGGGAATGCATGTACATCCTCGACCCGCTGGGTCTGTCGCGTTGCCGCCGCGGCCCCGCACACACCTTTACTGAACGGAATACGCACACACGCCACCTGCCCCTGGAACGGGCCCAGCACCAGCTCTTCGTTGCGATTGAGGTAGAACCCTGCCCAATTCAGGTCGTCCACCTGGTTATACAGAAACGCCGAAAACTGCGCGGCGTTGGCGATGAAGTCACGCTCGTCGGCGAACAGCGCCTGCACTTGCGCCGCCAGCAGATTGTAGCCGTCGAGGCCGGCGCCACTGGCATTGAGGTCGATCATTTACTTTTGCTCCAGCAATTGCAGCCCGACCCAATAGCGGGCGAACTGATAGGCACAACGGCCATTACGGTTACCGCGGCCGGTGGCCCAGCGCACGGCGAGGATGTCGAGTTCTTCGGTGCGTTGCCACACAAGGCCCGCGGGTTGTGCCAACTGGCCAATCCAGTGCTCCACAACATTCAGGAAGTGGTCCTGAGTGAACGGATAGAACGACAGCCACAGGCCAAAACGGTCAGACAGGGCAATCTTGTCCTCCACCGCTTCGCTGGGGTGCAGCTCGCCGTCCACACGCTTCCAGTTCTCGTTGTCGCTTTCCTTCTCGGGCACCAGGTGGCGGCGGTTGGAGGTGGCGTACAGCAGCACGTTGTCCGGGGCCTGCTCCAGCGAGCCGTCGAGCACGCTCTTGAGCACCCGGTAATCGCCCTCCCCGGCTTCGAACGACAGGTCGTCGCAGAACAGGATGAAACGTTGCGGCAGCTTCTGCAGCTGCTCGACCACCCGCGGCAGGTCGGCCAGGTGGTCACGTTCGATTTCGATCAGGCGCAGGCCGGCGCTGGCGTGCTCAGCCAGCAAAGCACGCACCAGCGACGACTTGCCGGTACCGCGCGAGCCCCACAGCAACGCGTGGTTGGCTGGCAGGCCGTTGATGAACTGGTGGGTGTTGCGGCCCAGTTGGTCGCGCTGTTTGTCGACGCCGATCAGATCGGTCAGACGGATGTCCAGGCTGACCTCCAGTGGCAGCAGGTAGCCGCTGCGGCCATCACGCTGCCAGCGCGCGGCCAGTGTGGTGGTCCAGTCGATGTGCGGGCGCTGTGCCGGCAACAGGGGTTCAAGACGCGCCAGTACCGATTCGGCGCGGTCCAGAAAAGCGATCAAGCGAGCGTCCATGACGACTCCTAACAATTTCAGTTTTTTGGGGGCCGCTGCGCGCCCCTTCGCGGGCTTGCCCGCTCCCACAGGGCTGCGTTCAGCCTGGGGCTAAGCTGTACCTGTGGGAGCGGGCAAGCCCGCGAAGGGGCGCAAAGCGGCCCCCGCTTGGCGATCAACTGAAATGAACAGACAGACCCACCAGCAGCCGGGGCTATTCGGCTATGCTTGCGCAGCGCAAGGAACGGGAAACCGGCTCGGGACTCATGGATATCAAGTTCACCAATCGCCTGTCATACAAGCAAGCCCGGTTGACAGTCCTGGTCGGCTTCATCCTGGGAACATTGCTCAGTCTCATCCAGATCGGCATCGATTATGCCAGCGAAGACGCGTCCATCAACCGTGAAGTGAG
Organism: Pseudomonas sp. BP6; assembly: GCF_017875935.1. Taxonomy (NCBI): domain Bacteria; kingdom Pseudomonadati; phylum Pseudomonadota; class Gammaproteobacteria; order Pseudomonadales; family Pseudomonadaceae; genus Pseudomonas; species Pseudomonas sp. BP6. Next base: position 1,013,092 of record NZ_JAGINI010000001.1, on the reverse strand, counting down.
CGCGTTGCTGCAAATCAGCCAAAACCCGGCCTCACGCATCGCCTACAACATCGACTCGGAGCTGGCGCTGGAGCTGACCCGCGGCCTGCTGCAGTCGCCGGCCGTCATCCGCGCACGGCTGATCGACAATAACGAAACGGTACTGGCCGATGTCGAGCGGCCAAAGCTTCAGGACCGCTACCGGCCACTCAGCGACTTCCTGTTCGGCGAGCAGCGCCAGTTCAAGGAACGCCTGTACCTGACCCACATGCCAGAGGAGTACCTGGGCACCCTGTACCTGGACATCGACACCTTCGCCTTCGGCAGCCGCTTTCTCGACCGTGCCGGCATCACCCTGCTCAATGGTTTTGCCCGCAGCCTGGTGCTGACCGGCATCCTGCTGGCGCTGTTCTACATGATGCTGACCAAGCCGCTGGTGACGGTGATCGGCGCACTCAGCGGCAGCGACCCGCGCAAACCCCGGCAAACTCGCCTGGAATGCCCACACGGACACGAGCATGACGAAATCGGCGTGCTGGTGAAGGTCGCCAACCAGCAGTTCGTCAGCATGGCCACCGAGATCGAACAGCGTCGCACCGCGGAAAACCGTCTGACCCAGTATCTGAACGAGCTGGAAGACATCGTGTCGGCGCGCACCAACGAGCTCAAGGCCAGCAACAGCAGCCTGAGCCTGTCCAATCAGGAGCTGGAACAAGCCCGTAGCCGAGCGCTGGACATGGCCCAGGCACGCGCCGCCTTCCTGGCCAACATGAGCCACGAAATCCGCACCCCGCTCAACGGCATGCTCGGCATGATCGCCCTGGCACTGGACAACCCGCTGCCCAGCGAGCAACGCCAGCAACTGGCGATCGCCCATGACTCGGGCAAGGTGCTGGTAGAGCTGCTGAACGATATTCTCGATTTGTCCAAGTTCGATGCCGGCCAACTGGAACTGGAACGCATTGCGTTCGACATGGGCTCGATGGTGGAAGACACCGCCAACCTGCTGTCGCAGAACACCGCGCAAAGCGTGGAGCTGACCTGCCTGATCGCCAGCGACTTCCCCAGCAGCGTGCTCGGCGACCCCACGCGTGTGCGGCAGATCGTCAGCAACCTGCTGTCCAACGCGCTGAAGTTCACCCGCTTTGGCCGCGTCGATGTGCGCTTGGTGGCCATTGTCGGCGGTGTGCGTCTGGAGGTACGGGATACCGGCATCGGCATCCCCGAAGACGCCCAGGCGCGCATCTTCCAGCCCTTCACCCAGGCCGGTGCCGGCATCACCCGCCAGTACGGTGGTACCGGCCTGGGCCTGGCGCTGACGCGCAACCTGTGCAAGGCCATGCAGGGCCACCTGCACATTCGCTCCGAGCCAGGCTTTGGCAGCTGTTTTACCGCCGAGTTGCCGTTGACCGTGCACACCGAAGCCATCCCGCCGGCGCCCTTGCATGGCCGCGTGGCAGCACTGAGCGCAGCCGGCAGCGGGCTCAGTGAACTGTTGCAGCACTTGCTGCCCGCCTGGGGCCTGACCTACCAGCGCCATGACAGTTGCGCCACGCTGGATGCCGGAGCGATCGACCTGTTGATCACCGACGACGTCGAGCACCTGTTCGAGCTGCGCCCGGCATTGAATACCCCGATTCTGCTGGTGACTGCCTACGGCAACTTCCTGCCCAACGAGCAGTCCTTGACCTTGGCCCCGCTGCACCAGTTGGCCCGGCCATTGGCACGCAACGCCCTGTACCAGACCCTGCGCCGCACCTTGCGAGGCCATGAGCCCGAACACCCGCTGGCCATCCCGTCCATTCCCCAGGAGCAAGGCCGTGCGAGGATTCTGCTGGTAGAGGACAACCCGGTGAACCAGCTGGTGGCCAAGGGCATGCTGGCCAAGCTCGGCTGCCAGGTGCAACTGGCCACCCAAGGCGCGGAGGCCCTTGAGCTGCTGGAGCGCGAGGAATTCGACCTGGTGCTGATGGACTGCAACATGCCGGTGATGGACGGCTACGAGGCCAGCCGGCGTATCCGCCAAAGCGGCCGCTGGCCCGCGTTGCCAATCGTCGCCCTCACTGCCAACGCGATGCCCGAAGAGCGCGAACGCTGCCGGGCGGCGGGCATGAACGACTACCTGGCCAAGCCATTCCGCCGCGAAGAGCTACTGGCCCTGGTCGACCACTGGGTACCCTTCAGCGGCTGAGCAAACGCTCGATGTCCGCCTCCAGGGCCTGTGGCTTGGTGGTGGGGGCATAGCGCTTGACCTGGCCACTGGCCGGGTCGACCAGAAACTTGGTGAAGTTCCATTTGATCTTCTGGCTACCCAGAATGCCCGGGCCGCGCCGCTTGAGTTCGACGAACAGAGGGTGAGCGCCCGGGCCGTTGACCTCGACCTTGCGAAACAGCGGGAAAGTCACGCCGAAATTACGCTCGCAGAACTGCGCAATTTCCCGTGCATCGCCAGGTTCCTGCTTGCCGAACTGGTTGCACGGAAAGCCCAGTACCACCAGGCCACGGTCGCGGTAGGTTTGCCACAGTTGCTCCAGGCCCTTGTACTGTGGGGTAAAACCGCACTGGCTGGCAGTATTGACCACCAACAGCACCTTGCCCGGGAAGTCGCCGAGCGTCTTGTGCTCGCCGCCAAGGGTCACGCAGGGTATGTTCAGCATCGTTGCAGCCATGATCGGGCTCCGGTCAGTCGCGCGGACGAAGGTCGATGCACACCGAGTTGATGCAGTAGCGCAGACCGGTCGGTGGTGGGCCGTCAGGGAACACATGCCCCAGGTGCGCATCGCAACGGGCGCAGGTGACTTCGGTGCGAATCATGCCGTGGGATGTGTCGCGGATCTCGATCATCGCACTGTCCTCGATCGGCGCGTAGAAGCTCGGCCAGCCGCAGCCGGCGTCGAACTTGGTCTGCGCATCGAACAGCGCCAGGCCGCAGCAGATGCAATGGTAGATGCCATCGCGGCGCTCGCTGTTGTACTTGCCGCTGAATGGCCGCTCGGTGCCCTTGAGGCGGCATACCTGGTACTGCTCGGGGTCGAGCATCGACCGCCATTCGTCCAGGGTTCTTTCGATCTTTTTCATGTAGGGACCTCGGCAGGCTGAATTTCACCCCACACCGTCTTTTCCGGGGCGCGGGTGGCACGTATATTAGTCGGCTTCGTGTGCCAGGCGTTCAGTCTGGCACCCGCTTCCTGCCCTTTCAAACCTTTCGGCGGGGCGTAGCGCGTTTTCTCAATCGGGATCCCATCATGCAGTTCAGCAAATCGAACAAGCTCGCCAATGTCTGCTACGACATTCGCGGCCCAGTGCTCAAGCACGCCAAACGCCTGGAGGAGGAAGGCCACCGCATCCTCAAGCTGAACATCGGCAACCCGGCGCCGTTTGGCTTCGAGGCGCCTGATGAAATCCTGCAGGATGTGATCCGCAACCTGCCTACCGCCCAGGGCTACAGCGACTCCAAAGGCCTGTTCAGCGCCCGCAAGGCGGTAATGCAGTACTGCCAGCAGAAGGAAATCGAAGGCGTCACCATCGAGGACATCTACCTGGGTAATGGTGTGTCCGAGCTGATCGTCATGTCGATGCAGGCGCTGCTCAACAACGGCGACGAAGTGCTGATCCCGGCCCCCGACTACCCGCTGTGGACAGCCGCCGTGAGCCTGGCCGGCGGCAAGCCGGTGCACTACCTGTGCGACGAGCAGGCCGACTGGTTCCCTGACCTCGAGGACATCAAGGCCAAGATCACCCCGAACACCAAGGCGCTGGTGATCATCAACCCGAACAACCCGACCGGCGCCGTCTACTCCAAAGAACTGCTGCTGGGCATGCTGGAACTCGCCCGCCAACACAACCTGGTGGTGTTCTCCGACGAGATCTACGACAAGATCCTGTACGACGAAGCCGTGCACATCAGCACCGCCTCGCTGGCCCCGGACCTGCTGTGCCTGACCTTCAACGGCTTGTCCAAGTCGTACCGGGTGGCGGGTTTCCGTTCCGGCTGGCTGATCATCTCCGGGCCCAAGCACCACGCACACAGCTACATCGAAGGCATCGACATGCTGGCCAACATGCGCCTGTGCGCCAACGTGCCGGCCCAGCACGCCATCCAGACCGCGCTGGGCGGCTACCAGAGCATCAACGACCTGGTGCTGCCACCGGGCCGCCTGCTGGAGCAGCGCAACCGCACCTACGAACTGCTCAACGATATCCCCGGTGTCAGCTGCGTGAAGCCGATGGGGGCGCTGTATGCGTTCCCGCGGATCGACCCGAAGGTTTGCCCGATCCTCAACGACGAGAAGTTCGCCCTTGACCTCCTGCTGTCGGAGAAGCTGCTGATCGTACAAGGGACGGCGTTCAACTGGCCGTGGCCGGACCACTTCCGCGTGGTGACCTTGCCACGGGTGGATGACCTGGAAGCGGCAATTGGCCGGATCGGCAATTTCCTTAAGGGTTATTCGCAGTAGGGGTCGACGGGGGGCGACGACGAGAGTTTCGACGAGAGTTTCGACGAGGGGTTCGACGAAAGGTTGATGGTGGGGCGTAGATCGAGCGCCGCCCGCGCGGCGCTTCGCGGGTAAACCCGCTCCTACGTTTGTTTCGGGCCAGTCCATCCTGTGCCAGGCGCGCGCGATCGCCTTGTTTGTACGACGCGATATCGAGCCATGCGCCAGGGCGTTCGCGCGCAAATCCCACAGGCATAATTGGCCTGAAACAAACGTAGGAGCGGGTTTACCCGCGAAGCGCCGCGCGGGCGGCGCTCGATCTCACAGGCGCCACACCACTTGCGGCAAACACCCAGCGGCCATGACGCAGCCCCCAAGCCGAATGTTTCTTACATCCTGCAACGCTCTATCCCACAGCCCGCAGGCCATCCTCTGCCATACTCCGCCGTACACAGTTTGAAATAGTCCCCCGATTGAATCGGCGCGGCAGGCCCCTTATATACCCCGCAGTAAGCGACAACTCATCCGTCAGGAGAACGTAACAACCATGATGCGCATTCTGTTGTTTGTAGCCACCAACCTCGCGGTGGTGCTGGTTGCAAGCATTACCCTGAGCCTGTTCGGTTTCAACGGGTTCATGGCCGCCAACGGGGTCGACCTGAACCTCAGCAGCCTGCTGGTGTTCTGCGCCGTGTTCGGCTTTGCCGGCTCCCTCGTCTCGCTGTTCATCTCCAAGTGGATGGCGAAGATGACCACCGGCACCCAGATCATCAGCCAGCCGCGCACCCGCCACGAGCAGTGGCTGCTGCAAACGGTCGAAGAGCTGTCTCGCGAAGCGGGCATCAAAATGCCCGAAGTGGGTATCTTCCCGGCATACGAGGCCAACGCCTTCGCCACCGGCTGGAACCGCAACGACGCGCTGGTAGCGGTGTCTCAGGGCCTGCTGGAGCGTTTTTCGCCCGATGAAGTGCGTGCGGTACTGGCCCACGAGATCGGCCACGTTGCCAACGGCGACATGGTCACCCTGGCGCTGGTACAGGGCGTGGTGAACACCTTCGTGATGTTCTTTGCACGTATCATCGGCAACTTTGTCGACAAGGTGATCTTCAAGAACGAAGAGGGCCAAGGCATTGCCTACTATGTCGCAACCATCGTTGCCGAGCTGATCCTTGGCATCCTGGCCAGCATGATCGTGATGTGGTTCTCGCGCCGCCGCGAATTCCGCGCCGACGAAGCCGGTGCGCAGCTGGCCGGTACCGCAGCAATGATCGGCGCCCTGCAGCGCCTGCGCGTGGAACAAGGCCTGCCTGTGCACATGCCGGACACCATGAAGGCCTTCGGCATCAATGGCGGCCTCAAGCACGGCCTGGCCGGGTTGCTGATGAGCCACCCACCGCTGGAAGACCGCATCGAGGCCCTGCGTCAGCGCGGCTGATTCACCTGTTAAAAACAAAGGGCGACTTCGGTCGCCCTTTTTTATTCCCGGCCTTACGCAGCCTTCTGTGGGAGCGGGCGCGCCCGCGAACACCGGCAAAGCCGGTGCCTTCTACCGCGTCGCCTGTTTCGCGGGCGCGCCCGCTCCCACATGGGCCGCGTCAGCCTGCCATACCTGCTTATCGGCTGACCTGATACACCCGCTCCAACAAACTCGACGCCCCGGCCTGCATGAACTTCGGGCTGTCCTCAATCACCTCCACTGCCTCCAGCTGCTCCACCTGCCACTCCGCAAACCCTTGTCTCAGCTCTTCATCCCTGACCGAAAACGGCGGCCCGGCCAACAACGACTGGTCATACTCCAGCGTCACCACCAACCCACGGCAATTTGCCGGCAGCAAACCCGACAACAGCTGCATATACCGCGCACGCATCTGCACCGGCAGCGCAATCACCGCCGCCCGGTCATACAGCCCCACGCAGTCAGCCACATCCTCTGCCCGCAAGGCAAAGAAGTCGCCACACCACAGCTGCACATCTCCACTGCGCCAAACCTCGAATGCGCCCTGCTGCCGCACTTCGGCCTCAAGCCCGTGCTCACGGAAAAAATCCTCCACCGCCCGCCGCGACAGCTCTACACCCAATACGCGATAGCCCTGCCCAGCCAGCCAGGCCAGGTCCAGGCTCTTGCCGCACAGAGGCACCAGCACGCGGCTGCCCGGTGCCAACTGCAACAAGGGCCAGTACGTCTGCAGATAGGGGTTCACCTGCGCCTGGTGAAAGCCGATCTGATTGTCGGCCCACCGTTGTTGCCAGAACGCTGGCTCCATGATCACTCCCGATTTTTAGATGATTTGTCGGTAAAACTTGGTTTGGATTTCGATCTGTAGTTAATCGAAGATGGTTGCATCTTAACCTTCAGGACCCCGTCATGCTGCCCAGCCTGTTCATTTCCCACGGTTCCCCCATGCTTGCCCTGCAACCCGGCGCCAGCGGGCCGGCGCTATCCGGGTTGGCCAACGCGCTACCCCGGCCGAAAGCGATCGTGGTGGTGTCCGCACACTGGGAAAGCCGCGAGCTGCTGGTCACCGGCAGCGCACAGCCCGAAACCTGGCACGACTTCTACGGCTTCCCACCGGCTCTGTATGCAGTGCAGTACCCGGCGCCGGGCGAGCCCGGGCTTGCTGGCCAGGTCAGTGAGCGATTGAAGGCTGCGGGGTTACCCGCGCGACTGGACATGCAACGCCCATTCGACCATGGCGCCTGGGTGCCGCTGTCGCTGATGTACCCGGATGCGCGCATTCCCGTGGTGCAGGTTTCACTGCCCAGCCACATGGGGCCGGCGCTGCAGCTGAAGGTGGGCCAGGCACTGGCGGGGTTGCGTGCCGAGGATGTACTGCTGATGGGTTCGGGCAGCATTACCCACAACCTGGGTGAGCTGGACTGGCATGCAAGGCCGGATGTGATCGAGCCGTGGGCGCTGGCGTTCAGGGATTGGGTGGTAGACCGACTGCAGGAGGATGACCAGGCGGCGTTGCTGGATTACCGGCAGCAGGCGCCGTTTGCGCTGCGCAACCATCCCAGTGATGAGCATTTGCTGCCGCTGTTCTTTGCCCTCGGGGCCGGGAGCAAGTTCGGCGTGGTGCATCAGGGGTTTACCCTGGGCGCGCTGGGGATGGACATCTATCGGTTCGACTGAAGGGCCTCTTCGCGGGCTTGCCCGCTCCCACAGGTACCCCACAGATTTCAGTACCTGTAGGAGCGGGCTTGCCCGCGAAAGGGCCGGTACAGGCAAAAAAAATCCCCGACCTAAGCCGGGGATTCTTTCATTACGCCAGGATCAATCCTCGCGGTAGCGACGCAGCTTCAGCTGCTTGCCAGCCACGCGGGTGTCCTTGAGCTTGGACAGCAGCTTCTCGAGGCCGTCTTCCGGCAGCTCGACCAGGCTGAAGCTGTCGCGCACCTGGATGCGGCCGATAGCATCACGCGCCAGGCCACCTTCGTTGAGGATCGCACCCAGCAGGTTCTTGGCAGCGATGCCATCACGGGCACCCAGGGCGGTACGGCAACGCACGCGGCCTTCGGCCAACGGCAGCGGCGCACGACGCTCACGGTCACCACGGTCAGGGCGCTCGCCACGCTCACCGCGCTCGGTACGCTCACCACGCGGGGCAAAGCTCGGCACCAGCGGCTGCTCACGCTCTACCGCCGCCAGGTCCAGCGCCTGGCCATTGGTGGCCTTGCGCAGCAGGGCCGAAGCCAGGGCACGCGCACTGCAACCCAGGTCGGTGGTCAGGCGGTCGAACAGCTCGCCGTGGGTGGCTTCTGCTTCGGCTACCAGCGGCGCCAGGCTCGAGGTCAGCTTCTTGATGCGGGCATCCAGCACAGCCTGGGCATTCGGCAGGCGCGCTTCGGCAACCTTCTGCCCGGTTACACGCTCGATCACCTGCAGCATGCGGCGCTCACGCGGGGTAACCAGCAACAGTGCACGGCCATCGCGACCGGCACGGCCAGTACGGCCGATACGGTGTACGTAGGACTCCGGGTCGTACGGCATGTCGACGTTGAATACGTGAGTGATGCGCGGTACGTCCAGGCCACGGGCAGCGACGTCGGTGGCGACGACGATGTCCAGGCGGCCATCCTTGAGCGAGTCGATCACACGCTCACGCTGGTTCTGGGCGATGTCGCCGTTCAGTGCAGCAGCCTTGTAGCCTTTGGCTTCCAGCGCGGCGGCCAGGTCCAGGGTGGCTTGCTTGGTACGTACGAAGGCGATCAGCGCGTCGAACTCTTCCACTTCCAGCAGACGCAGCACAGCCGGGATCTTCTGGTCCGCGTGGACCATCAGGTGGGCCTGCTCGATCGCGGTAACGGTCTGGGTCTTGGTCTGGATCTTGACGTGCTTGGGTTCACGCAGGTGACGCTCGGCGATCGAACGGATCGACGACGGCAGGGTTGCGGAGAACAGTACGGTCTGACGGGTAGCCGGGATTGCGTCGAAGATCACTTCGAGGTCGTCCATGAAGCCCAGCTTCAGCATCTCGTCGGCTTCATCCAGTACCAGGTACTGTACGGTCGACAAGACTTTTTCGTCACGACGCAGGTGGTCGCACAGACGGCCCGGGGTGGCCACGACGATTTGCGCGCCGTTGCGGATCGCACGCAGCTGTGGGCCCATCGGGGCACCACCGTAGACGGCGACAACGTTCACGCCCGGCATCTGCTTGGCGTAGGTTTCGAAAGCGGTAGCAACTTGCAGCGCCAACTCACGGGTTGGCGCCAGGATCAGGGCTTGCGGTTCGCGCTTGCTCACATCGATCTTGTTCAGGATCGGCAGGGCGAAGGCAGCGGTTTTGCCGGTGCCAGTCTGCGCCTGGCCGATCATGTCGTGACCGGCGAGGATGATCGGGATCGATTGTTGCTGAATGGCGGACGGCTCTTCATAGCCGGTAGCCACAACGGCAGCAACAATGTTCGGATTAAGATCGAGAGCGGCGAAGCCGCCGGTTTCCTGGGTCATGGGTCTGCCTCTAGGTGCATCCGCAAAGACCCATGCTCCAAAGCTGCACATGCCTTGAAAGACCGTCAGGTCACCCAGGCAGCTTTGGCGGCGGGGATTTGCGAAAACGATTGAAAAAGAAAACTTGGGAAGGTCCGCCTAGCGGACGCGCAGCCGAAGCTGGACTCGGAGGATTTGCACCACCTGATTTTGAGGTCCGCTAAAAGACCGGCGCGTACTATACCTGAAATAGTCACGTACGTGAGGAAAATTTTCACGGGTGCAGGGCCAGCATCGGGCCACCAAGCACGACAGGCTGAATCGATAATCCCCTGAAGCCTTGCGCGCTCGGTATCGCAGCGGTTGAGCCTTTCAGGTAGCCGGCCGAATCTCGCGGATCAGCCCATCGAGGCTGTACCCCAAACGGGGCGCCAGCGCTTCGGCCCGGGCTCTCAAACCGTCCAGGTCCAGCGACTGCTCCAGGTCTGCCGGCACCAGCAGAATCACATTGCCCTCCTTCACAGGCAGTTCCCAGTAATGCCGGTGGTACAACCCGCGCAACAACGCTGCGCCCAGCGGCCTGCCATCATCGGTGGCCCACTGGTTGATCACCAGCCAGCCGCCCGGGTTCAGGTGTTGCTGGCAGTTTTCCAGAAAGTTCCACGCCAGGTGCCCGACCCCAGGACCATGGTCGGTGTACAAGTCAACGAACAGCAGGTCGGCCTTCTCTGCCGTGGGCAGCAACTCCAGGGCATCGCCGATGCGCACATACAGCCGTGGGTCGTCGTCCAGGCCCAGGTAATCCATGGCCAGGCGCGGCACATCCGGGCGCAGCTCGATGGCCTCGATGTCTTCAAGCGGCAGGAACTTCATGCAGGCCTGGGTCAGCGTGCCGGCGCCCAGGCCCAGAAACAGCGCGCTCTCCGGCGATTCGTGGCACAGCGCCCCCACCAGCATGGCGCGGGTATAGTCGTACTCCAGCCAGCTGGGGTCGGCCGTGAACACACAGCTTTGCTCGATCGCATCGCCGAACTCCAGAAAGCGGTAGTCGTCTACTTCGTACACGCTGATGACGCCAAAAGCATCCTCCACCCGTGCCAGCAGCCGCTCTTGCCGTTCCGCCGTCATGTCCACCACCCACCTGCGCAAAAACGCGCATTGTCCGCCAACACCCTGGATGCAACAAGCGCAGCGCCAACTGTTACCATGGCCCATAGCCTACAACCGACAATACCGAGCCCAAGATGAACCAACCGTGGAGCCCCGACAGCTGGCGCGCCCTGCCGATCCAGCAGCAACCGACCTACCCCGATGCCGCGCACCTGCTGAAGGTTGAACAGACCCTGGCCAGCTACCCGCCGCTGGTGTTCGCGGGTGAGGCGCGCGAGCTGCGTCGGCAGTTTGCCGAAGTCACTGAAGGGCGTGCCTTCCTGCTTCAGGGCGGCGATTGCGCCGAGAGCTTCGCCGAGTTCTCGGCTGCAAAAATCCGCGACACCTTCAAGGTGCTGCTGCAAATGGCCATTGTCATGACCTTTGCCGCCGGCTGCCCGGTAGTGAAAGTGGGGCGTATGGCCGGGCAGTTCGCCAAACCCCGCTCATCTGGCGATGAAACCATCGGCGACATCACCCTCCCCGCCTACCGCGGCGACATCGTCAACGGCATAGGTTTCGACGCCAAAAGCCGTATTCCGGACCCGGATCGCCTGCTGCAGGCCTACCACCAGGCCACCGCCAGCCTCAACTTGCTGCGCGCGTTCGCCCAGGGCGGGTTTGCCGACCTGCATCAGGTGCACAAGTGGAACCTGGACTTCATCGCCAACTCGGCGCTGGCCGACAAGTACCACCAGTTGGCCAATCGCATCGATGAAACCCTGGCGTTCATGCGTGCCTGTGGCCTGGACAGTGCGCCGCAACTGCGCGAAACCAGCTTCTTCACGGCCCACGAAGCACTGCTGCTGAACTATGAAGAAGCCTTCGTGCGCCAGGACAGCCTGACCGGCGACTACTACGACTGCTCGGCGCACATGCTGTGGATCGGCGACCGCACCCGCCAGCTCGATGGGGCCCATGTGGAGTTCCTGCGTGGCGTGCACAACCCGATTGGGGTCAAGGTTGGCCCGAGCATGAACCCCGAAGAGCTGATCCGCCTGATCGACACGCTCAACCCGGCCAACGACCCGGGGCGTTTGAACCTGATCGTGCGCATGGGCGCGGGCAAGGTTGGCGACCACTTGCCGGGGCTGATCCGCACGGTCGAGCGCGAGGGGCGCAAGGTGCTGTGGAGTTCCGATCCGATGCACGGCAACACCATCAAGGCCAGCAGCGGTTACAAGACCCGCGATTTTGCGCAGATTCTGGATGAGGTGAAGCAGTTCTTCCAGGTGCACCAGGCTGAGGGCAGCCATGCCGGCGGTATCCATATCGAGATGACTGGGCAGAACGTCACCGAATGCATCGGCGGTGCCCGGCCGATCACCGAGGATGCGTTGTCTGACCGGTATCACACTCATTGTGATCCGCGGATGAATGCTGATCAGTCGCTGGAGTTGGCGTTCCTGATTGCCGAAACCCTCAAGCAAGTGCGGCGCTGAGCGCTTTTCGCTTTTGCTTCTAAGCGCGCGGTAGTCCAGGCGACGCAGATTGCGACTTCAGGAGGCCGAGTGGAGGCCTTGCGGAGGGAGATGACGGGCATGAATGCCCGTCAAGCGCTGAGGCCCCATGGATGGGGCCTGCAGCGCGTGCTCCCGGGAGCAAGGCCCGGAGCGAGGGGACCCCGGAGCGCAGCGTAGGGGCCGGATGATGGGAGCCGACGGTTTTTGGTCCCTTTTTGCCACGACAAAAAGGGACCCGCCGTAAGGGCGGAAAGGTGAGTTGGCGTCGCCATCGCAAACGGACTGTACGCCCGATCAGAACCAGCGCTAAAGCTTTGGGCTCTTGGGCCTTTGGGTTGTGCGCTTTCACATCAAGTAGACATACATTCACGATGTTGGCGCCTATTCACCTTTCCGCCCTTCCGGCGGGTTACTTTGGTCGTGGCCAAAGTAACCAAAACCGTCGGCTCCCATCATCCGGCCCCTACGCTACGCTTCGGGGTCCCCTCGCTCCGGGCTTGCTCCCGGGAGGACCGCGCTGCAGGCCCCATCCTGGGGCCCAGCGCTTGACGGGCATCCATGCCCGTCACCTCCCTCCGCAAGCCCTGCGCTCGGCCTCCTGAAGTCGCAATCTGCATCGCCTGAACTACCGCGCGCTTAGAAGCAAAAGCCAAAGCAAGAGCAACAGCGTTCTTCCAAGTACACCAGGCCGAGGGCAGCCATGCCGGCGATATCCTTATCCAGATGACCGGGCAGAACCTCACCGAATGCATCGGCGGTGCCGGCCGATCACCGAGTTCGCTTTTGATTTTGCTTCTAAGCGCGCGGTAGTTCAGGCGACGCAGATTGCGACTTCAGGAGGCCGAGTGGAGGCCTTGCGGAGGGAGATGACGGGCATGGATGCCCGTCAAGCGCTGAGGCCCCATGGATGGGGCCTGCAGCGCGTGCTCCTGGGAGCAAGGCCGGAGCGAGGGGACCCCGGAGCGCAGCGCAGGGGCCGGATGATGGGAGCCGACGGTTTTTGGTCCCTTTTTGCCACGACAAAAAGGGACCCGCCGTAAGGGCGGAAAGGTGAGTCGGCGTCGCCATCGCAAACGGACTGTACGCCCGATCAGAACCGGCGCTCGGCCTCCTGAAGTCGCAATCTGCGTCGCCTGAACTACCGCGCGCTTAGAAGCAAAAGCCAAAGCAAGAGCAAGAGCAAGAGCAAGAGCAAGAGCAGGAGCAGAAGCGACTGCCACGCCTGGCATCACTTCCTCAGTGGATCATCCCAGAAATGCCGCTTGGCCTCTTGCTGGATATCCGCCCGACTCAACCCCAGATCGTGCAAGGTTGCATCACTGAGGCTGGCCAGCTCCTGACGCTGACGGTACAGCTCCAGCCAACGCGCCGGACGCTGCAGGGCCGCATGCCACAGGTAGCTCAGGGAAAAGGCAGGTTGCTGGATGCTGCTGACATGACCTTTCATCGTGAAGCCCTCCGTGTTGATGGCCTCAGTCTCACGCCAGGCATAAGATCAATCCAACGAATGTTTCTGATGCGATGCATCTCGGAGATTGATGTAATGTCCCAGTACCAAAGCCTCGACGCGGACGTCCTGCGCACCTTCGTCGCCATTGCCGAGCAAGGCGGCTTTACCCGTGCAGGCGAAGTGGTCAACCGCACCCAGTCAGCCGTCAGCATGCAGATGAAACGCCTGGAAGAAGACGTTCTGCAGCGCCAGCTCTTCGAACGTGATGGCCGTCAGGTGCGGCTGACCGCCGAAGGCCAGGTCCTGCTGGGGTATGCCCGGCGCATTCTCAAATTGCATGGCGAAGTGTTCAACACCCTGCGCATGCCGCACATGGTTGGACTGGTGCGCATCGGCACACCGGACGACTACGCCATGCGCTTCCTCCCGACCATCCTGTCGAGCTTTGCCCAGGCCTACCCGCTGGTGCAGGTGGAAGTGCATTGCGACTCGTCCAAGCATCTGATGCTGCGCCAGGATCTGGACCTGACCATCGTCACCCGCGAGCCCGGCAACGAGATTGGCCAGTTGCTGCGCCAGGAACGCCTGGTGTGGGCCGCGGCAGAAGGCTTTTGCCCGCACGAACAACGGCCGATGCCGGTGGCGCTGTTCAACACCGACTGCTTCTGTCGCGCCTGGACCTGCAATGCGCTGGAGGCACAGGGCATCGACTACCGTATTGCCTACACCAGCCCGAGCCTGGCGGCAATCTTTGCCATCGTCACAGCCGGGCTGGCAGTGACCGCGCAGTTGCAGAGCCTGATCGGGGGCAACATCCGGGTACTGGGTGAGAGCGAAGGGCTGCCGCAATTACCGATGGCCAATGTAATGCTGGTGCGCAGTACCCAGACCCCCTCGCCCATTACCGACTGCATGGCCGACTACATCGTTGAGGGTTTCAAGTAATCTGGGGCCGCAAAGCGGCCCAAAAATCTCACAGCTCAAACCCCAGCATCACCGCACAGACCACCAGAAACACGCAGAACATTGCCCGCAATGCCTTCTCCGGCAACGCGTGGGCCAGCTTCACGCCCCAGCTGATGCTGAGCAAGCCCCCCACCGCCAACGGAATCCCCACCCCCCAGTCAACGCTATGGTGCACGCCATAGGTCACCAGCGTGACTACGGTACTCGGCGCCGCCAGCGCCAGTGACAACCCCTGCGCCACCACCTGGGTAGCGCCGAACACACTGGTCAGGACCGGCGTGGCCACCACGGCCCCACCCACCCCGAACAAGCCGCCCATTGTGCCGGCAAAGCTGCCCAGCACACCCAGCCACGGCCAGGAATGACGCAGCTCGGCACTCGGCGGCGACACTTTCATGAACATCCGCACCACGTTCCACACCGCCAGCACCACCAGAAAGCCGACAAAACCCAGGCGCATGGAATGCGCATCAAGCCCCACCGCCCAGATCGACCCCAGCCAGGCAAACAGGAAGCTGCACGCCGACAGCGGCAACGCATGGCGCAACGCGATGCGGTTGCGCTGGTGATACCGCCACAGCGCCAGCAGCACGTTCGGCACCACCATCACCAACGCGGTCCCCTGCGCCAACTGCTGGTCCAGGCCGAAGAGCACGCCCAGCGCCGGAATCGCAATCAGCCCGCCGCCTATGCCAAACAAGCCCCCCATAGTGCCTAGGGCTGCGCCCAGCACGATATACAACAACCACTCGATCATCAGGGCCTCGTCCGCCTGTACCAATAATGCGAGCATGCTAACGATTGCGCGCTGGCGGGGAAACGCACAGCAGCGCACAATGGCTGTGCGTTTTTCGCAAAAGCAAGGCAGCCATGAGCCCCGATACCCTGACCGACCAATTGAGCCTGTTCCTCGATGTACTGGAAACCGGCAGCTTTTCTGCCGCCGCCCGTCGCCACCCGCTGACCCCGTCTGCGGTAGCACGGCGCATCGACAACCTGGAAAGCGCCGTCGGCAGCCGCCTGTTCACCCGCAGCACCCACGCGGTGCGGGCCACGCCTGCAGGCAATGCCTTTGCCGAACGGGCCAGGCGCATCATCGAGGAGTTGCGCCTGGCCAGGGCTGAAGCGGTGTCACTGAGCAATGCCCCGGAAGGCCTGATCCGCATCGACGCACCTGCCGCGTTTGGCCGCCGCCACCTGGCCCCGGCCATTGCCGACTTCCTGGTGGCCTACCCGGGCCTGGACGTGCAACTGCGGTTGATCGACAGCTTCGTCGACCTGCAGGGCAGCCACCTGGGCGAGGTCGACCTGGTGCTGCGCGCCGGCCCTTTGGCCGACACCCGCCTGGTCGCCACGCCGCTCGCCTACATGGTGCGCATCGCCTGCGCCAGCCCCGCCTACCTGGCCAGCCGCGGCATCCCCACCTGCCCCAGCGAACTGCCCGGGCATGACGGGCTCGACTGGGATGGCCTGGCGCCGCCGTTCGCCTGGCGCTTCAGTGTGGCCGGGCAAACCCGCCTGTATCGCCCCGCGCGCATGCGCATGGCCGCCAACAACGCCGAAACCCTGTTGTTCGGCGCCCTCGCCGGCCTGGGGATAGCCCACCTTCCCACCTGGCTGATCAGTGAATACCTGCTGCGCGGTGAGCTGATCCCGTTGTTCTGCGACGGCGGCTTGCCTGAAGCCGAGACCAGCGGCATTTACGCGCTACGCCTGGCACATGAAACGAACTCTCGCAGCCGTTTGCTGCTCGAATTCCTCAAGAGCCGATTCAGCCCGATTCCACCCTGGGACCTGGCCTTGCGCAGTGAACTGCGCGATTAACTCGCGCACTGATGATCAGCGTGCCAGAATTTTCCATTGATCACTTTCAAGGACCTGCATGAACGCCGACACCCAAGCCTCCTGTGACGAGCTGCTGCTGGACAATCAGGTCTGTTTCGCCCTGCACTCCACCTCGTTGCTGATGACCAAGGTCTACAAGCCGCTGCTGCAGGCGCTGGGCCTGACCTACCCGCAATACCTTGCCATGCTCGTGCTCTGGGAGCGTGACGGCCTGACCGTGGGCGAAATCAGCCAGCACCTGCTGACCGACCCGGGCTCGCTGACCCCGCTGCTCAAGCGCCTGGAAAGCGAAGGCCTGTTGCAGCGTAACCGCAGCCGCGAAGATGAACGGGTAGTGATGGTGCAACTGACCGACAAGGGCCGCGCCCTGCAACAGCAGGCCAAAGAGGTGCCGCAATGCATTCTCAAGGCCAGCGGGCGCAGCCTGGAGCAGCTGCAGCAACTGCAAGCCGACCTGCTGATCCTGCGCGACAACCTGCAAAAAAACCTCTGAACGCTATGCTGTGAAATGGCCGTTCCGATGAACGGCGATGATTTATCTTGCGCGCTAACTAATTGCGCGCTAATTTAAATCCCACACCAACCCCCGCCCTCCTGCAAACGGGAGTGCACAGCACATTAGCGAGGCTCAAGATGCAAAAGGTCACTCCGCTGTACATCGCAGAAGCAACCTCCACCGGTGGGCGCGACGGCAAATCCCGCTCCAGCGACGACAAGCTCGTCGTCAGCCTGAGCACCCCCAAGGAACTGGGTGGCGCGGGCGGTGACGGCACCAACCCCGAGCAGATGTTCGCCGCCGGTTACTCGGCCTGCTTCATCGGCGCCTTGAAGTTCGTGGCCGGGCAAGAGAAGAAAGCCCTGCCGGCAGATACCTCGATCACCGCCAAGGTGGGCATCGGCCAGATCCCGGGCGGTTTCGGCCTGGACATCGACCTGCACATCAACCTGCCGGGCCTGGCCCAGGCCGATGCCGAAGGGCTGGTGGAAAAGGCGCACCAGGTGTGCCCGTATTCCAATGCCACCCGCGGTAATGTGGATGTGCGCCTGCACGTAACCGTCTAAGGCGCAAAGGCTTGCGCGATCCCCTATGGGAGCGGGTTTACCCGCGAAGAATACACCGCGGTGGATGGCACGGGCTCCGCCCGTGTTCACGGGCAAGCCCGCTCCCACACGGATCTGCGCCAGCTTTTAGAAATTGAGCACGACAGTTGCACCCACAAAAGCACGAGCACACAGGCATAAAAAAACCCGGCTTGCGCCGGGTTTTTTGCGTCTCGCAAGAAGCATTACTTCTTGGAACGGCCTTTGAAGCTGTTGTCGCGAGTGTCGATGTCGATCCACTCGTCGATCTGGATGAAGTCGGCAACCGAGATCTCGGTACCGTTCGCCAGCTTGGCAGGCTTCATGACTTTGCCGGAGGTGTCACCGCGAGCAGCGTTCTCGGTGTAGACAACTTTACGGCTGATGGTGGTCGGCAGCTCAACCGACACCAGACGGCCTTCGAAGAACACGGCTTCGCAGACGTCTTCCATGCCTTCTTCGATGTACGGCAGAACGGCTTCGATGTCTTCGGCGTTCAGCTCGTACATGGTGTAGTCGGTGGTGTCCATGAAGGTGTACTCGTCACCATTGATGAACGACAGGGTCGCTTCTTTGCGATCCAGGATCACGTCGTCCAGCTTGTCGTCCGCACCGTACACGGTTTCGGTCTTGTAGCCGGTCAGCAGGTTCTTCAGCTTGGTCTTCATGATCGCGCTGTTACGGCCCGACTTGGTGAACTCAGCTTTTTGAACCAGCCACGGGTCGTTGTCGATCCGCAGTACGGTACCGGGTTTCAGTTCTTTACCAGTTTTCATTACGAAGTATCCGAATCTGGATGGATTTATAAAAATCGAGGCCGCGTATCATAGCGAATTTCGGTAAAAGTGTACTAGCGCTTCGGCAAGGTCCGGCTGAGCGGCCTGTCGCGCCCCCCAACGGCGGGCATGCTGCTGCAGTTCCGGCCAATGCTGGCGGGCCGCCCGCCAGGCCTGGCCCATGTCGAAATCCATGTTCCATGCACGCCACAGGCCCAACAGGGCTGCATCGGCATCGTCTGACAGGCCGCAGCGATAATGCGCGAGGAACGCTTCGAGCTTTTCCCAATGAGCATTCTCGTCCTGCACATAGATGTGCCACAGCATCGGCTGCCCCGCCCACTGCGCACGCACGAACGAGTCTTCGCCACGCACGGCATTGAAATCGCAGCTCCATAGCAGCCGGTCGAAGTCGTCCTGGCTGACGAAAGGCAGTACCTGAACGGTCAGCGCCCCACGCGTGCGCACATCACCCACGTGCAGCGGCCCCTCGCCCAGCCACTGGCTGAGCCCCGCGACGATGCGCCCCTGCGGGACCAACAGGTGGCAGGCCTGGTCAGCCGTGGCCAGGGCATCAAGCCAGCTGCCCAGCTGTGGGTTTTCATAGGCGAACAGCGAGATCAGCAACGCACCCGGCACAGGGTCTACACCAAGCCCCTGCAAAAAGGCACGGCGCGCCTCCGCCGACTGCTGGAACGCATCACGCCGGGCCAGCAGCGAACCCTCGCGCAGCAAACCGCCCGTTTTGTCGGTAAAGCCCGGGAAAAAGAATACCTTGCGCAAACCGTTGGGCTGCGGCGAAGGCAACCCATGGCAACCCTCCACCCAGTCCTCGGCACTCAGGTACTCGAGGTTGAGCCAGAGCGGCGGCTGCGGACGGGCACGCATGGCCTCGACATACGCCGCCGGCAACTGGCAGGCAAACGCGCCGATCACCACATCGGCCGGCGCCACCGGCAACCACGCTGCCGGCCAGTGGCGCACATCCACGCCGTGCTGCCACTGTTGCGCAGCCGTGGCGTCGGCGCCAGGGCACATGGGCGTGAAAGCGTTGAGGTCATCCACCCACAGGCGCACCGCCAGGCCGTGCTCGGCCACCAACTGCCGGGCCAGGCGCCAGGTCACGCCGATATCGCCGTAGTTGTCGACGACGCTGCAGAAGATGTCCCAGGTGGCTTTCATGCGCCCCTCCCGTGCTGGTGCAAAAACCGCGAATTCTGCGCATAAATTGGCGCTGACAAAAGCACCTGCGCAGAAAAATGCCCAAGCGCATGCGACAATGCCCCCCTACCACGCTGCCAGGAGGCTGCCATGCCACGCCACCGTGAACTGAAGATCACCCTCAAGCCGTTGCCGTTGATCATGTGCGTTGCCTTGGGCCTGTGGCTGGGCGCCATGGCCATTGCCGTGAGCCTGTGGCTGGCACAACAGTTGTGGCCCCAGCAGGTGCAACCGCTGGCCCAGGTTGTAGCCCCCCACGCCTACCGTGCCGCTGCAACACCCGCGCCGGCCACTGCCCAGGATGGCCAGGCCGAGATGTTCGAACGCTACAAGGACATCCTGCACAAACAGGCGCTGCAACAGGCCGCCGATGCCGCACAGGGCAACCCGCGCAACCTCAACAGCCCCAAGTGCCAGTTCTGGCTACAGCAAAACCGTACCGCGCCCACCGAAAAAAGCCAGGCCAACGTGCTGGAGTTCTGTTACTGACCATGGATAAGCCCCACCTGCTGGCGCTGATTGTCGCCACCCTCGAGCATGACCTGGACGTGCTGACCCGCGCGGCGCAAACCGCCTACGAGGCCGCCACCGCCGAAGAGAACATTGCCGAGAACAAGTATGACACGCTGGGCCTGGAGGCCTCGTACCTGGCCACCGGCCAGGCCCGCCGCAGTGCCGAGATCCGCCAGGCGCTGGTGATCTACCAGCAGTTGCTGCTGCGTGACTACGACCCGGCGCGCGGCGTGCAGGTAAGCAACCTGGTGACCCTGGAAGATGAAGACGGCGGGCAGCGCCGGCTGTTTCTCGGGCCTGAGGCAGCGGGATTGAAGATTGGCGAGGGGGACGGGTTGGTGACGGTGATTACCCCACGATCGCCGCTGGGGCAGCTGTTGCTGGGCAAGCGGGTGGATGACGAGGTGAGCCTGGGGGCGCAGGTATCGTTCATTGTCGATGTTGTCTGAACCGGCCTCTTCGCGGGCACGCCCGCTTCCACAAGGTTCCCACTGTCTTCAGGGCTGTGATATCCCTGTGGGAACGGGCGGGCCCGCGAAAGGGCCGGCACAGGCAATAATTCTCTAAAGGGCCTGCAAGGCATCGAAACGCCCCGCCAGCCCCTGCTCGGCAAACTGCTCCACCACAAAATCGACGAACACCCGGGTCTTGCCCGGCAACAGCTTGTGCTCGGCGAAATACAGGCTGATATACCCATCGTCCACATACCAGTCCGGCAACACCCGCAGCAGCCGACCGGCCAGCAAGTAGGGCACGGCAAACGGCAGGCTCACCAGGGCAATACCCAGCCCCTGCTCGGCCACTGCGCACGCCGCGTCCGAATCGCTCATGGTCATCGCCTGGCGCAATTGCAGCGGCTGCTGCGCCTGCCAACGGCTGGTCAACGGCCACGAGCGCACCCGCCCGGTCTGCGGTGACCGGACCAGGATGCCGTCATGGCGTTGCAGCACCTGCGGGTCTTCTATCGGCGCGTGCCGCTGCAGATAGGCTGGCGCCGCCACCAATACCCGGTGCGCCGGGGTCAGCTTGCGCGCCACCACCCCCGGTGGCAGTTCAAAACCACCACCAATCGCTGCATCGAAGCCCTGGCCGATCAGGTCGACCTGGCGGTTGTCGAAATGCCAATCCGGGGTAATCGCCGGGTAGCGGCGCAAGAATTCCCCCAGCAACGGCAGCACGTACAAGCGCCCGAACACCGTGCCCATGCTCACCCGTAACGACCCGGCCGGCTGGCCTTCTGCACTGGCCAGGTTGGCCACGGCGTACTGAATGGTGCGAAAGCTGTCACTGACCTCGCCGAGAAAACGCTGCCCCGCTTCGGTCAAGGTCAGCTTGCGGGTACTACGCTGGAACAACCGCACACCCAGGCGCGCTTCCAGCTGCGCAACGTGCTTGCCCACGGCGGCCGGGGTAAGGCTCAGGCGCCTGGCGGCTTCGGCAAAACTGCCGACCTCGGCACTGCGGATAAAGCATTCCAACGCGCTGAACGATTCCATGGCCATGATTAGCAACCAAAGGTTTACTCTGCTGATAGTGATTACCATCTTATCAGTAGGCAATCGAGCGCCGATACTGTGCCCATCCAAGGCATTTCGGCCTGGCTTCCAGCAGGAGAACAGCATGTCCAAGCAACTTATACTCGAAGGCAAAGTGGCCCTGGTTCAGGGCGGCTCCCGAGGCATTGGCGCAGCCATCGTGCGGCGCCTGGCCCGCGAAGGCGCGCAAGTGGCCTTCACCTATGTCAGCTCTGCCGGCCCGGCTGAAGAACTGGCTCGGGAAATTACCGAGAACGGCGGCAAAGCCTTGGCCCTGCGGGCTGACAGCGCTGATGCGGCAGCCGTGCAACTGGCGGTGGATGACACCGTGAAGGCCTTCGGCCGGCTGGATATCCTGGTCAACAACGCCGGTGTGCTGGCAGTGGCCCCGGTGACCGAGTTCGACCTGGCCGACTTCGATCACATGCTGGCCGTAAACGTACGCAGCGTATTTGTAGCCAGCCAGGCCGCGGCACGCTACATGGGCCAAGGGGGTCGCATCATCAACATTGGCAGCACCAACGCCGAGCGCATGCCGTTTGCCGGCGGTGCACCGTACGCCATGAGCAAGTCGGCACTGGTTGGCCTGACCCGCGGCATGGCACGCGACCTCGGGCCGCAGGGCATTACCGTGAACAACGTGCAGCCCGGCCCGGTAGACACCGACATGAACCCGGCCAGTGGCGAGTTCGCCGAGAGCCTGGTTCCGCTGATGGCCATTGGGCGGTACGGCGAGCCGGAGGAGATTGCCAGCTTTGTCGCTTACCTGGCGGGGCCTGAAGCCGGGTATATCACCGGTGCCAGCCTGACGGTGGACGGTGGGTTTGCAGCCTGATTGAAAGGTTGCCTGTGCCGCGAAAAGGCCGGCACAGGCTTAGCCTTTCCTTGCCCCCAGGCCTTGTTCCATCACGTCCAGAAAAGCCCGGGCAGCCGGTGTGGGGCTGGACGACCACACCGCATACAAGTGCCGTACCGGCGCATCCACCAACCGCGCCACGGCCACCCCTTCGATGCCCTGAGCCACCCGCTCGGGCACCAGGCCGACGGCCATGCCCCGCTGCACGAATTTCTCCACCAGACGAACATGCCCGATCTCGAACTGCACCCTGCGCTGCAACCCCACCGCCTGAAACGCCTCGTCGGTCTGTCGTCGCGCCCCGGTGCCTTCGGGGAAATCCACCAACACCTCGCCTGCCAGGTCAGCCAGCGCCAGTTGTGCCCTGCCCGCCAAGCGGTGCCCCAACGGCAACACAGCGGCCAGTTCTTCCCTGGCCAGCAAGCGATGCTGCACCCCCTGCACCACCTCGCCCTGCCACAGCCCGATAAAACCCACGTCCAGGCGCCGCTCGAGCACATCAGCGATCAGCGATTCGCTCTTGGCCGTGAGCCAGCGTACATCCACATCCGGATAAAGACCGTGGAACACCGCCAACAGGTCGACCAGGTCCAGCGCGGTGAGCGAGCTGATTTCACCAATCGCCAGCCGCCCGCGTACCTGGCCGCAGGCCGCCGCCACATCATCGGCAATGCGCCGGGCCGCCTCCACCGCTGGCCGTGCACTGAGCACAAAGGCCTCCCCTGCAGGTGTCAGGCGCACCCGTCGCGAACTACGCTCGAACAGGCTCACCCCCAACTGCGCCTCCAGCCGCGCCACCTGATGGCTGAGCGCCGACTGCACCACATGGCAGCGCTCCGCCGCGCGGGTAAAACTGCCGGTGTCGGCCACGGCAAGGGCATATTCGAGCTGCTTGAGGTTCATCGATCTATCTGCTTTCAAGATGAATAGGTTGAAAACTATACATTGGTGTCATGCCTGGCACTTGCTGATAATCATCACCACACACGACTGCCCCACGAGAATTGTATGCACACCCCCACTCTCAGCCGCGCCTTGATCCTGCTGATGGCCACCGCCACAGGCCTGGCCGTGGCCAGCAACTACTACGCCCAACCGCTGCTGCACAGCATCGCCCAGCAGTTTGGCCTGAGCACCGCCAGCGCCGGCAGCATCGTGATTGCCGCGCAGCTCAGCTATGGCGCTGGCCTGTTGCTGCTGGCACCGCTGGGCGACCTGTTCGAGCAGCGCCGGTTGATTACCGTGATGACCGTTGTCTCCACCCTGGGCCTGGTCATCAGCGCCTGTGCACCCAGCCTGCCCTGGCTGCTGCTCGGCACGGCGCTGACCGGGCTGTTCTCGGTGGTGGCACAGATCCTCGTGCCGATGGCAGCAACCCTGAGCGAGCCGCATCAGCGTGGGCGCGCGATCGGCACGCTGATGAGCGGCCTGCTGCTGGGCATCCTGCTGGCGCGTACTGCTGCCGGCTTCATGGCCGAGCTGGGTGGCTGGCGCAGTATCTACGTGCTGGCCGCCGTGCTGATGGCACTTACCGCCGTGGCGCTGTACCGCAGCCTGCCACAGCACCACAGCCACGCCGGGCTGAAGTATCCGGCGCTGATCGGCTCCGTGTTCCGCCTGTTCATCGAAGAGCCCGTGCTGCGCCTGCGCTCGCTGCTCGGTCTGTTGGCATTCAGCCTGTTCGCCCTGTTCTGGACACCCCTGGCGTTTCTGTTGGCAAAAGGCCCCTACCACTATTCGGATGCAGTGATCGGCCTGTTCGGCCTGGCCGGTGCGGCAGGTGCGTTGTCGGCCAACTGGGCCGGGCGCCTGGCGGACCGTGGCAAGGGGTCGCTGGGTACCACCGTGGGCCTGGTGGTGTTGCTGCTGTCGTGGGTGCCGCTGGGGTTTGCCGAACAGTCGCTGCTCGCCTTGCTGCTGGGCGTGCTGATGCTCGACCTGGCGGTACAGCTGGTGCATGTGAGCAACCAGAACGCGGTGATCGCCCTGCGGCCCGAGGCACGTACGCGGCTGAATGCCGGTTATATCACCTGCTACTTCATTGGCGGGGCGCTTGGGTCGTTGCTGGGCACGCAGCTGTTCCAGCGCCAGGGCTGGATGGGGATTGTGGTGGCCGGGCTGGTGATTGGCGGGCTGGGATTGCTGGTGTGGGGCCTGGCCGAGCGTAAGCGCAAGAACACCTTGCAGGTGGCCTGATAAATGACCACTGGATTCTTCGCGGGCACGCCCGCTCCCACAGGTGCCTCACCAACCTCAGGGCAGTGATACACCTGCGGGCGTGCCCGCGAAGAGGCCATTGGCCACGGCGACAAAGTACCGCACTACCCTCCGTCGCAATGCCGTTGACTTGCTTGCCGGGGCAGCGCTCAGTAAGCGCTGGAAAATGCCCTTTCCCTGACAGGATGACTTTATGACAAGACTCACGGTGCAATCCGGCGATTTCTTGCAAGGTGAAGGCGAGTATCGCAACGGATCGCTCACACTCAAGACTGCGCGCAGCCCCTCACCCGGTGAGCGGATTTCCCTGGCACGCATCAGCGACTTGCGGCTGGCCAGCCTGGAAACCAACCGCAGCCTTGGCAGCGCCTTGGGCTGGGGCGTGGCCGGCGCCCTGGTGGCAGGGCCAGTGGGGCTGCTGGCCGGGCTGTGGTTGGGTGGCAAGGAAGAGGAAGCGACCTTCCTGGCCACCTTCAAGGATGGACGCAAGCTGATGGCCATTACCGATGGCAAGACCTGGTCGAAGATCGATGACAACTGGCGGCAGCACAAGCGGCCGATCAAGACAGGCTGATTATCACGGGGCCCTGATCGTTTTATGGGGAAGGCGGCTGGTAATATGCCGCCTTTTTCATGGCCTGTGCCGGCCTCTTCGCGGGTAAACCCGCTCCTACAGGGATATCACCACCTGGGGTATCACCACCCGGTGTATCGCCAACCGGTGTATCGCCAACCGGCGTTTCACCAACCGGTGTATCGCCAACCGGTGTTTCACCACCCGGTGTATCGCCAACCGGTGTTTCACCACCCGGTGTATCGCCAACCGGTGTTTCACCACCCGGTGTATCGCCAACCGGTGTTTCACCACCCGGTGTTTCACCACCCGGTGTATCGCCAACCGGTGTTTCACCACCCGGTGTATCGCCAACCGGTGTTTCACCACCCGGTGTATCGCCAACCGGTGTTTCACCACCCGGTGTATCGCCAACCGGTGTTTCACCACCCGGTGTATCGCCAACCGGTGTTTCACCACCCGGTGTATCGCCAACCGGTGTAGGAGCGGGTTTACCCGCGAAAGGGCCAGTACAGGTATCGCGCATCCAGGAGCCCCAACCGCATGCCCCCGCATCACCCCCGCCTGCCCCTGAGCCTGCTCAGCCTGGGCCTGGCCCTGCAGTGCCCCCTTGTGCTTGCCGAAGACAGCGTGGTGCTTGCCCCCTTGCAGGTCTCCGACACCTTCGCCAGCGATGGCTACCAGGCACGCCAGGCGGCTGTGGGCGGTTTCCAGCCCGCGCCGCTGCTCGACACTCCCGCCTCTGTCAGCGTGTTCAGCCAGCAGCTGCTGGAAGACCGCCAGGTCCGCAAGCTTAGCGAAGTGTTGCAAAGCGATGCGTCAGTCGGCGAAAGCTATGCGCCCATCGGCTACTACGAAAACTTCAATGTGCGCGGCTTCGGGCTGAACGCCGCCAGTAGCTATCGCATCAATGGCCAGACCATTGCCGGCGAGCAGAACGTAGCCCTGGAGAACAAGCAGCAGGTGGAACTGCTCAAGGGTCTGTCCGGGCTGCAGAGTGGTGTGTCGGAGCCGGGCGGCCTGATCAACTATGTGACCAAGCGCGCCGAAGACATACGCAGCGTCACGGTGTCGACCAACGAACAAGGCGAACGCTATCTGGCCACCGACCTTGGCGGCTGGTTCGGCAGCGAAAAACAGTTCGGCCTGCGCGCCAATCTGGCCCATGAAGACATCCGCACCTACGTCGACCACGCTGACGGCAAGCGCGACTTCGCCTCGCTGGCATTCGACTGGCAGATCGGCCCGGATGCCACCCTGCAGCTGGATGCCGAGTACCAGCACCGCGAACAGGCGTCGGTGCCGGGTTACCAACTGCTCGGAGGCACTGAAGTGCCCCACGGCATCGACCCGGAAGACCGCCTGGCCTACCAGCATTGGGCAAAGCCCGTGCAGAACGACTCGCTGAACCTGGGCGGGCGCTTCGAATACCGTTTCAACGATACCTGGACCGGCACCTTGAGCGCCTCCCGCAGCAAAGTGGTGATCGACGACTACAGCGCGTTTGCCTGGGGTTCGAGCGAGGGGGCGTTTTTCGGCAGCAATGGTGACTACGACATCTATGACTTTCGCAGCCCCGACGATACACGCCGTACCGACGAGGCACAGGCCATGCTCAACGGGCACTTCGATGCGCTGGGCGTGGGCCATGACCTAACCGTCGGTACCAGTGCGCAACGGCGTACGCTGGATCAGCGCCCGTACTACAACGAGTGGCTTGGTACCGGCAACATCGACACCGGCGCCCCTGCATTCGCCCCGTCCGACAAACCCGTAGGCGCCAGCGAGCGTCGACTGGACAGCCGCCAGTACGGCTTGTTCATCAGCGACCGCATCAGCTTCAACGAGCAATGGCAGACCGTGCTGGGCGCCCGTGAAGTGCGGCTGGATGAAAAGACCTGGAACGAGAACGGCGTTGCCGGGCGCCACACACGCCAGTACGAGCTGCTGCCCAACGCTGCGCTTATCTACAAGCCGCAGCCGAACACCACGGTATACGCCAGCTACGCCAAGGGCCTGTCTGCCGGAGGCACGGCCCCTTGGTTCGCCAGCAATGCAGCTGAGATCCTGGCGCCCACCACCTCCCGCCAATTGGAACTGGGCGTCAAGCACGACTGGCAAGGCCTGAGCCTGAGTGCCGCCCTGTTCCAGATCCGCCAGGCTTACCAGTACGCGCGCCCGGACGGCACCGGCAACTTCACCTACGTGCAGCAAGGCCAGCAGAAGAATACCGGCCTGGAACTGGGCGCCAGCGGCCGGGTGACCCCGAACCTGCAGGTACAGGCCAGTGCGGCAGCCATTCGGGCGCGGGTGCAGAACAGCGGTACCGAAGCCTATGAAGGGCACCAGGCGATCAACGTGCCTAAATTCCGGGCGGCGCTGCATGCGGAATATACCCTGCCGGTTCCGGGGCTCGCGCTGCTGGGCGGTGCGCGGTATAGCGCCAGCAAGTATGCGAGCCAGGCGGGCAATGTTGAGGTTGGCGGGTATACCGTGTTCGACCTTGGCAGCCGCTACAGTACCCGTGTTGCCGGGTATGACACGGTGCTGCGGCTGACGGTGGATAACGTGCTGGACAAGCGTTACTGGCGCGATGTGGGGGATTACCTGGGGGATAACTACCTGTTCCAGGGGGCACCGCGTACCGCTCGGCTTTCGGCTTCGATCAGCTTCTAGGTTGCCGGGGCCGCTCTGCGGCCCTTTCGCGACCTGTGGGAGCGGGCTTGCCCGCGAACACGGGCGAAGCCCGTGCCATCCACCACGGTGTTGGCTTCGCGGGCAAGCCCGCTTGTGTTGCGATGGGCTGCACAGCAGCCCCAATGGCCCTGAAAACAAAAAGCCCCCGTGCTTTTCAGCGCGGGGGCTTTTTGTAGAATGTGGCGGTGAAGAAGGGATTTGAACCCTTGATACGATTTCTCGTATACACACTTTCCAGGCGTGCTCCTTCGACCACTCGGACACTTCACCGTTTCTCTTCAAGCCTTGCGGCCCGTCGAGGTGCGCTAATTTAGTGAAAGACTTTCCCTTTGGCAAGCATTTTTTTCAATTTTTTCATGTATTTGCACTTGGGGTGCCGTGAGCGCTGACCGACCAGTCAGCCTTGCTGCTTTACCTCGCCCCTGACGCTGGGTAACGTCGTCGCCACGCCAACAAAAGGACTCTGCCATGAGCGAGCTGATTACCTACCACGCCGAAGACGGCATCGCCACCCTTACCCTGAACAACGGCAAGGTCAATGCCATCTCGCCGGACGTCATCACTGCCTTCAATGCAGCACTGGACCGCGCTACCGAAGAGCGTGCAGTCGTGATCATCACCGGGCAGCCGGGCATTCTGTCGGGCGGCTACGACCTCAAGGTGATGACCAGCGGCCCCAAAGAGGCCATCAGCCTGGTCACCGCCGGTTCCACCCTCGCCCGCCGGCTGCTGTCGCACCCGTTCCCGGTGGTGGTCGCCTGCCCCGGCAATGCCGTGGCCAAGGGCGCTTTCCTGCTGCTGTCGGCCGACTACCGCATTGGTGTCGAAGGGCCGTACAAGGTATGCCTGAACGAAGTGCAAATCGGCATGACCATGCACCACGCCGGTATTGAACTGGCCCGCGACCGCCTGCGACGCTCGGCCTTCCACCGCTCGGTGATCAACGCCGAAGTGTTTGACCCGCAGGGCGCAGTGGATGCCGGCTTCCTCGACAAGGTGGTGCCGGCCGAGCAGTTGCAGGAAGCGGCAATGACCGCGGCGCGGGAGCTGAAGAAGCTGAACATGCTGGCGCACAAGAACACCAAGCTGAAAGTGCGCAAAGGGCTGCTGGAGGCGCTGGACAAGGCGATCGAGCTGGACCAGCAGCATATGGGCTAGCTGCACGGCCCCTTTCGCGGGCAAGCCCGCGCCTGCACATTCGCCCTCTACGCGGGTAAATCCGCAATTCAACGGGCATACGCAACCTGTGTAGGAGCGGGCTTGCCCGCGAAAAGGCCGGAACAGGCGTGCACCAAGGTTTGCCCCAACCAGTGCACACCCGTACACTGCCCGGCGACTGTCTGGTGTGAGTCGTACCATGCTTTATTCATTGCGTATGTTCCTGCTGGGGCTGCATTTTCTAGCCGTTGGCGTCGTGGGCCTGATCATTGGTCTGTGCCGCCCCTTCAACCCTGACAACAGCCGCGTATTTGCCCGGCTCTACAGCTTGCCGGCCACCTGGCTGATGCGCATCAAGGTCAAGGCCGAAGTCGGCCCATTGTGGGACCATCCGCCCGGCTGTGTGATCGTGGCCAACCACCAGTCCAACTTCGACCTGTTCGTGCTGGGCCAGGTAGTGCCGCAACGCACCGTCGCCATCGGCAAGAAGAGCCTGGGCTGGATCCCGCTGTTCGGCCAATTGTTCTGGCTGGGCGGCAACGTGCTGGTCGACCGCAAGAATGCCTACCAGGCGCGCAAGGCCATCCAGAAGACCACCCGGGTTTTGCAGGACGACACCTCGATCTGGATTTTCCCCGAAGGCACCCGCAATGCCGGCGAGCATTTGCTGGCGTTCAAGAAAGGCGCATTTCACATGGCCATCGAGGCCGGTGTGCCGATCGTGCCGGTCTGCGTCAGCCGCTATGCCAGGCGTCTGAGCCTGAACAGCTGGCGCCAGCGCACGGTAATCGTGCGTTCGCTGCCGCCCATTGCCACGACGGGCATGACGCCGCAGGATCTGCCAGCGCTGATCGAGCAGTGCCGGGGGCAAATGCAGCAGTGCATTGACCGGATGGAAAAAGAACTGGCCTGATCCGGGTTGCTCTGGCGCCGGGTACAGCCCAAGCTGTATCCGTGTTCAACCGAATAAGCGGACAACCATGGGTCGAGTCGTGGCATCGGCGGTGTACAGCGCCGGCAGAAAGGTCACCAACATCAGCATCGACGAAGGCAGCGAGTGGGCGCGCAAGCCGGGGCATTTCGTGTGGATCGGCCTGGAAGAGCCCAATGCAGAGGAACTGGCCAACCTGCAGTCCCAGTTCAACCTGCACGAACTGGCCATCGAAGATGCCCTGGAAAAACACAGCCGGCCCAAGCTGGAAACCTTCGGTGACGCGTTGTTCATCGTCACCTACTCGCCCGTGCGCCACGAAGGCAAGCTGGAATTCATCGAAACCCATATCTTCGCGGGCAACGGCTACATCATCACCTGCCGCAACGGCCACTCCAAATCCTACGCCATGGTCCGCCAGCGCTGCGAGGCTCGGCCCCTGCTGCTGGAACATGGCGAAGACTTCGTGCTGTACGCCCTGCTCGACTTCGTCACCGAGAACTACCAGCCGGTCAGCGAGGCCATTCATGGCGAGATCGAAGAGCTGGAGGAAAGCGTACTGGGCGGCTCGCTGCAGGAAGACGACATCCGCCGCCTGCACAGCCTGCGCCGCGACATTCTGCGCCTGCGCCGCTACGTGGCGCCCATGGTTGAAGTGAGCGAAGAACTGCAGCGCCTGAGCTTCCCGTTCATCGACAAGAACATGCGTCCGTATTTTCGTGATGTGCAGATTCACGTGACGCGGCAGATGGAAGACTTGGCCGGCATCCGCGACATTGCCAGCCAGACTATCGAGATCGGCATGCTGCTGGAGTCGTCACGGCAAAGCATCGTGCAGCGCAAATTTGCGGCCTGGGCGGCGATTCTGGCATTCCCTACGGCCATTGCCGGGGTTTATGGCATGAACTTCCAGAACATGCCAGAGCTGAGCTGGCACTATGGTTACTTCGCGGTACTGGGGGTGATTGCGACGGGGTGTGCCGGGTTGTATGCCAGCTTCAAGAAATCGGGTTGGCTTTGATGGCCTCTTCGCGGGCGCGCCCGCTCCCACAGGTGGCTCACAATTTTC
This sequence comes from Pseudomonas sp. BP6, assembly GCF_017875935.1. NCBI lineage: Bacteria > Pseudomonadati > Pseudomonadota > Gammaproteobacteria > Pseudomonadales > Pseudomonadaceae > Pseudomonas > Pseudomonas sp. BP6. Next base: position 982,244 of record NZ_JAGINI010000001.1, on the reverse strand, counting down.
AGCATTGTGCGCAACCTGTGGGAGCGGGCGTGCCCGCGAAGGGTTGCCACCGATTAAGCGGCGCTGTCGCTGGCCTTTGACGGCTGCTGGATAAAGCGCAACATCCACTCCCCTACCAGATCGCCCTGATGCTCGGTGGCCAGGCTGGCTATGGCCTTGTGGTACACCTCGTCACCCAGGTATTCCTGGCGCGCATCGAGCAGTGCGCGGGAGTAGTCGTGCACGAACTCCGGGTGGCCCTGGAAGCACAGCACCTGGTCGCGAATGTGGTACGCCGCATTCGGGCAGAAATCGCTGGAGGCGATCACCGTGGCGCCTTCCGGCAGCTCGGTCACCTGGTCCTGGTGACTGATCAGCAAGGTCAGCTCCGACACCTCCGGGTCCATCCACGGCGCATGCGCCGCCAACGAGTAGCGGTGGATACCCAAGCCCCAGCCTTGCTCGGCCCGCTCGGCCTTGCCACCCAGGGTCAAGGCCAGCAACTGGTGGCCAAAACACACGCCCAGCAGCTTCTCACCGCGCTCGTACAGTTTGAGCAGGTAGGCCTTGAGGGTCTGGATCCACGGATCGGTACCGAACGAATCGGCCTTGCTGCCCGTCACAAGATAGGCATCGAACTTTTCACTGTCGGCGGGATAGTCGCCGTGCATCACGTTGTACACACAAAATTCGGCGGCAATCGGCTGACGCGAGAAGAGCTGCTCGAACATCCTGCCGTAGCCCTGGTATTGCGCCGTCAACTCCGGTCGCAGGACATCGGTTTCAAGGATGCAGATGCGTAACGACATAGGGGTAGTCCTGAACGACATGGGTGGGAATCTGCTGTAGAGACTGCCGCGAAAGGCACGTACAAGCAAGTAGGCTGCGCTGACGAACGGTCACATTTCGTCGGTGCGTGCCTGGCACTTGCGCCACTGTCTAGATAGAGCATGCCAGCTGGCTGGCACTTGGCCTCATAGCCAGAAGAAATGGTTTAACCACTTGGTTAGAACAAAGGGTTCTCAAGCATGGATAACGCACACCCTACTGTTGGATGTATATCCACTTTCAAGAGGCAAGCAGTCAGGCGCCACGCAACGCCACTGTGATCGACCCGAAACGCGACAAGGAAGCCAACGGGTATTCAGGAATAACAACAAGAAGGCGGTCCGCCATGTTCAGACAATCGAAAATTCGCCAAGCCGGGCTCATTTTATTCGCCACCACGTTGCTATTGATCTTGCCGAACCTGACACGTTTGTTTGGCTGACGGCGGCGGTGGCGCCAACGGGCAACGCACAGGTAACCTGCTGGCCTTGATGGTCGGAGATTGCCTATGCGCCACTGCCTTGCCCTGCTAGCGTTGCTTCTGAGCCTGCCATTGTCGGCGGCGCAACTGCACCTTGAACTGGGCGCTACACCGCGCCAGTGGAGCAGCGCCGAACTGCTTGGCCACCCTGAGGCCCAGGACATCAGCATCGAACAGGACGTTTCCTACAAACGCCCCATGCGCTATCGAGCGGTGCCGCTGGCCACGCTGCTGGAAGGTGTGCGCGCCAGCGATCACCTGCAGGCCGTGGCGCTGGATGGCTTTGCCGCCGAAATGCCCGCTGCGCCCCTGTTGCAGCAAGGGCCGGCACGCGCCTGGCTGGCCGTGGAAGACCCAGGCAAGCCGTGGCCGCCACTGGGCCAAGGCAAGCCAAGTGCCGGGCCGTTCTACCTGGTGTGGACTGCACCGCAGGCCAGCGGTATTCGCCCTGAGCAGTGGCCCTTCCAGATTGCCACCCTCCGCAAGCTGGCCCCGGTGGACCAACGGTTTCCCGCGCTGCTGCCCGACCCGAAACTGCCGGCCGACAGCCCGGTGCGCCAGGGCTTTGCCCTGTTCCAGCAGAACTGCCTGGTGTGCCACCGGTTGAACGGGGCGGGAGATGGGCAGGTGGGGCCGGACTTGAATGTGCCGCATAACCCGACCGAGTATTTTCAGCCGGTTTATTTGCGCAAGTTGATACGCGACCCGCAAAGCCTGCGGCAATGGCCGCAGGCGAAGATGCCGGGGTTTGCCGAAAGTGTGTTGAGTGAACAGGAACTGGATGCGCTGCTGGCCTATTTGGGGCACATGGCAGCGCGCAAGCCTTGAGGGCCTCGGCGGGGGCGAGTCTATCGATTACAAGGTGATGGACACACACCGGGGGTTGAACACAGACCGTCGTAGGAGCGGGTTTACCCGCGAAAGGGCCGGTCCTGCTGGCCAATATCCCTGGCCATTCATCGTTGCCGCCGCCACCGTATTCGCGGGTGAACCCGCTCCTACAAGGTGATGGACACACACCGGGGGTTGAACACAGACCGTCGTAGGATCGGGTTTACCCGCGAAAGGGCCGGGCCTGCTGGCCAATACCCCTGGCCATTCATCGTTGCCGCCGCCATCGTATTCGCGGGTGAACCCGCTCCTACAAGGTGATGGACACCGGGGGTTGAACACAGACCGTCGTAGGAGCGGGTTTACCCGCGAAAGGGCCGGTCCTGCTGGCCAATATCCCTGGCCATTCATCGTTGCCGCCGCCACCGTATTCGCGGGTGAACCCGGTCCTACAAGGTGATGGACACACCGGGGGTTGAACACAGACCGTCGTAGGAGCGGGTTTACCCGCGAAAGGGCCGGGCCTGCTGGCCAATACCCCTGGCCATTCATCGTTGCCGCCGCCACCGTATTCGCGGGTGAACCCGCTCCTACAAGGTGATGGACACACACCGGGGGTTGAACACAGACCGTCGTAGGAGCGGGTTTACCCGCGAAAGGGCCGGGCCTGCTGGCCAATATCCCTGGCCATTCATCGTTGCCGCCGCCACCGTATTCGCGGGTGAACCCGCTCCTACAAGGTGATGGACACACACCGGGGGTTGAACACAGACCGTCGTAGGATCGGGTTTACCCGCGAAAGGGCCGGGCCTGCTGGCCAATACCCCTGGCCATTCATCGTTGCCGCCGCCATCGTATTCGCGGGTGAACCCGCTCCTACAAGGTGATGGACACACACCGGGGGTTGAACACAGACCGTCGTAGGATCGGGTTTACCCGCGAAAGGGCCGGTCCTGCTGGCGAATATCCCTGGCCGTTCATCGTTGCCGCCGCCACCGTATTCGCGGGTGAAACCCGCTCCTACAACGGCAGGTGGTGTCCACCATCCATCAATGTGTAGGCGCGGGTTAACCCGCGAAGGGGCCAACACAAAACTGTCAGGCCGTGAGCCGTTCGTGCTTGACGCCCCACCCTTCCACCTCACCCCCATACGGTGTCACCAACTGCTCGAAGGCCTCTTCAAAGTCGCCAATCCCGCCATGGGTGGCGTACATGACCTTGCTCAGTTCCAGGTGCCAGGCACCGTCGCCCAGCTCCTTCACCTGGGCATTGAGCGATTCCCCGCGAAACTGCCCGGCTGCACGACGGGCCCCTGCTTCGTCCGGGAATACGGCATAGAACTCGATGGGGTGGATCTGGGTGAAGTCGAAACCGCCTGCTTTCATCTGGCGCAGGACGTTGCTGCTGATATCGTCGTTCTGGCTGCTCATGAATCGTCCTCCTGAATAAAGCAATGGATAGACTTTCCGTGCACTACGCACCTGCCGGCAACGGCCGGGCAGTTCGAGCTGATGCAAGACGCGAATTATTGAGGCGGCGCCAACCCACAGAACAGGCAGGCCCTCCACCAGCGTAGCGCCTGCCAAGGCACCACGCAAACGAGTGGTTCAGGGTGCTTCGTGAATGCTGGTGATGGTCACACCACTGTGCTCTTTGAGCCAGCGAGCGGTCGGGGAGATGATACGGTCCTGGAAGTCGTTGAGGTCCAGCTCGTCCATCACCGGAAACAGGTGTGAGCGGATGGCCCGCGCAGCGTCTTCCTCGCTGGGGCAATGCTCGGCATGCAAGAGCAATGCGGACGGTTCGCCCTTCTGGTCGGCAAAGATGACTTCCCACTCTTTCATTGAACGGACCCTCTCAGTCAACGAACACCAGGTGTGTGATGCCTGAATAACTGACCTTGGGACGGGGAGAATGTTCAGTCCGGGAGAATTGTGCCGGGCCCATTCGCGGGCTTGCCCGCGAATGGGCCGCAACGCGGCACCCGCTTACTTCGGTGTGCCGTGCACCACGCCAGCGGTGTTATCCAGCAGGCTCTTGGTCGCCGTCTGGATATACGCTTCCAGCTTCTTGAGCATTTCCGGCTGGTCCGGGCTTTCGATCAGCTCGGCCTTGAACTCGCTGCCCAACTGGTAGCGGTACATCCGCGGGCTCATGTCCTTGGACTCGATCAGGATGCGATCACCCTGCACCAGCCCGACGATCTGCTCGCTGCCCGACGGCTTGATCATGCCCACGCCTTGGTCACCCTCGGGCAGGTTGAGCAGGTCGCGTCCCCAGCACTGGTGGCGAGCCTTGCCACCCAGGCGCCCCATGATGGTCGGCACGATGTCGACCTGGGTACCCACGGTGTGGTTCACCGCACCGAATTTCTCCTGAATGCCCGGGGCAATCAGCAGCAATGGCACGTTGAAGCGGCCCAGGTCCAGTTCGGTAACCTGCTGGTGGTTGCCAAAGCCATGGTCACCGACGATGACGAACAGGGTGTCCTTGAAGTAAGGCTCTTTACGCGCCTTCTCGAAGAACTGGCCCAGCGCCCAGTCCGAATAACGCATGGCGGTCAGGTGTTCGTCCAGCCGACCCTGGCCGGTAACCTTCTCTACCGGCAAGTCCTTCGGCAGCGCATACGGCGTGTGGTTGGACAGCGTCTGCAGCAGCGCGTAGATCGGCTTCTTGCCATCGTGCCTGGCCAGCTCTTCGTTGCCGCGATCGAACATGTCCTGGTCGGATACACCCCAGGTCGGGTCGGAGAATACCGGGTCGACGAAGTCATTACGGCCGATGAAGGTGGTCATCCCCTGGTTGCCGAAGAACCCGGACTGGTTGTCCCAGGCAAAGTCGCCGTTGTAGACATACACGTCGTCGTAGTCACGGGCGCCGAGCAGGGCCGGCAGGCCCGACAGCTTATGGCCGCCTTCCGGAGTCTGCATCAGGTATTCGAAACCAGGCAGGTTGGGGAAGCAGGCCATGGTGGCGAACATGCCCTGGTGGGTATGGGTGCCGTTGGAGAAGAAGCGGTCGAACAGCAGGCCTTCTTTGGCCAGCTTGTCGAAGTACGGGGTGATGTTATTGGGGCTGCCCAACGCGCCTACCGAGTGGCCGGCGAAGCTTTCCATCAGGATCACCACCACGTTCTTGATCGGCAGGGTACGATCAGCCGGCGGTACAAAGTCGCGGCGGATAGCGGCTTCGTCGGCGTCGACCAGCGTGTCGTTGGCGGTGAGCAGTTGCTCACGCACACTTTGCGTGGCCACGTCCTGCTCCAGTACTGGCTTCCAGATGTTGGCACGGTCCTCGTCGAAGCGGCTTTTGGCGGCGTCGATCAGGGTCAGGGTGCCGTTCAGGCCCAACTGGTTGACGAAGTTGGAGTCCGTGGTGAAAGCGTCACCCCAGCGCATCGGCGGGCCCTGGCGCAGGGTGCCACGGGCAGCGGCCACCGCCACCAGCAAGATCACCATGAACACCGCCAGGCGGTGGTACCACGGGGCAACGCGGTGCAGGCCTTCGGCACGGGTAGCGCGATCGATACCTTTGAACAGCAGGCTCAGCAGCCAGGTACCGAAGGCCCAGGCCAGCAGGTAGCGTACCACCGGGAAACCGTACCAGAGCATGCTCATGACGGTTTTCGGGTCTTCCTGGATGTACTGGAACACCAGGCCGTTGAGGCGCTGGTGGAACTCGCGGTAAAAGTCCATTTCCATCAGGCCGAGGAACATTACCACGCTCGAAGCGAGGGTCAGCCAGAAACGGAACACCCCGCGCCGGGCCATGGCCCAGGGGCTGAGCATGGCCAGCAGCAGTGGGATGCTGATGTACACCACCACCCGCAGGTCGAAGCGCAAGCCGTTGAGGAAGCCTTCGGCGACAGTCGAATATGGGGTATCACCGACCATGTCGCTGTTGTAGGCCAGCAACGCCAGGCGCACGAGGCTGAGCATCAGCATGATCACCAGGCCGCTGAGCAGCGTGTAGGCCAGGTGGGATTTCAGGGTCGGCGAAAATGACGTTCGCGCACCCTGTTGCTTCAAGGCATCCGTATTAGCCATGAATGGGAAGGTCCTAGGATTGCGGTTTGCGAAGAGGCGATGGCGTTAGACCAACGCAGCATTATGCGGATGCGGATTCTGTTTAAATCAATGTGAAAATTGTGTCACGGTCCCATTACTGGCTATGTCGGTACCGCGCCTACAGCCGCACGTTCCCCCGCGGCCCGGCAATCGCCCAGATCACCAGCCCCACCACCGGCAACAGAGCGATCAACAAGATCCACAAGACCTTGATGCCCATCTCGCTGCCACTCTTGATCACGTTGAGAATGGCCCAGATATCCAGCGCCAGAATGATCAGCCCGACCAGGCTGTTGAAGGTAGATCCCATGTCTGAATTCCTGTCCAGAGGCTTTGCTGCACAGCATAGTCAGCTATCGCGCCAATAGAAGGGAATCCTTGGCGGATGTCGCAGGTCCCTCGGTAGACTGACTGCATTCATTGATTCGAGGCTCGCATGACATCCGCCCACAGCCAAAGCGCCGCCCCACCCTCACTGCTGCAAGCCTGGCGCCAGCAGGTCACCGATACCCCCTGGCTAAGCGCCGGCCTGGGGCTGAGCCTGCTGGCGGTGTGCGTACTGCTGGCCGCCAGCCTCTGGAACGCGGTGAACGGCGACCATGCCGACAACCTGCACCTGGCCGTGCTGGGTGGGTTGTCCGGCTTTGGCGCCACCGCGCTGGGCGCCGTGCTGGCAGTGGTGCTGCGCGATGTCAACGCGCGTACCCAGGACGTGATGCTGGGCTTCGCTGCCGGCATGATGTTGGCCGCCAGCTCGTTCTCGCTGATTCTGCCGGGCCTGGAGGCTGCCCGCGAGATCACCGGCAACGGCCCGGCCGCCGCGTTTACCGTGGTGCTGGGCATGGGCCTGGGTGTGCTGCTGATGCTGGGCCTGGACCGCTTCACCCCGCATGAACACGAAAGCACCGGCCCGTGCGGGCCTGAAGCCGAGCGCATCAGCCGGGTGTGGCTGTTCGTGCTGGCGATAACCCTGCACAACCTGCCTGAAGGCATGGCGATTGGCGTGAGCTTTGCCAATGGCGACATGAACATCGGCCTGCCGCTGACCAGTGCCATCGCCATTCAGGACATCCCCGAAGGGCTGGCCGTGGCGCTGGCCTTGCGCGCCACGGGGCTTTCGAACCTGAAGGCTGCGTTGGTGGCGATTGGGTCGGGCCTGATGGAGCCGCTAGGGGCGGTGATCGGGCTGGGGATTTCTACCGGCTTTGCCCTCGCCTACCCGATCAGCATGGGGCTGGCGGCAGGGGCGATGATCTTTGTGGTCAGCCACGAGGTGATCCCCGAAACCCACCGCAATGGGCACCAGACAGCGGCGACCCTGGGGTTGATGGGCGGGTTTGCGGTGATGATGTTTCTCGACACTGCGCTGGGCTGAAGATTGATGTTTCGTGAGCCGGCCTCTTCGCGGGCTCGCCCGCTCCCACAGGGTTATCACAGGGCCTGATGCGCTGGAGTACCTGTGGGAGCGGGCATGCCCGCGAACAAGCAATCACTGGTATCAGATGTGGACGGCGACTTTCAAAGCCTCCAGCGCCGGCTCGACCTTGATGCCCAGCGCTGCACCCAGCTCCATTACCCGCGCCAGGTCCTGTTGCCCCACCATGACCATCTGCAGCTCGTCATCCAGCAACTGGCTGAAGTTGAGCAGCACATACCCCCCCGCCTCCTTGTTCAGCGCGCCCATCTGTACCTGGATGCGGTTGAGCGCAGTCAGTGGTTCGGTACGGGCCAATTGCTTGGGCTTGAGGGTAAACGGCACGCTATTGTCGAACGAGTCGCTGATCTGCTGGAACAGCTCCTGATAGCTGTCGGCCTGGAACACCACGGTATCCGGCAGGCTGCCCAGCACCACCCATTCACCCAAAGGAATCGGGAAAGTGTCGTCGTAGTTGATGTCGGGGTTGGCGGCCAGGAAGGCGACAGGGTCGGCGTAGGCCTGGGCGGCCTCGTCGGCGATACGCTCGATGTCTGCCTCACGCATGCAGCCGGCGCCAATGAGGCTGATGAATTCAAGCAACTGAGTTTTCATGAAAGGGGGCCTGCGACGGGTGAAAAGGCGCCAAGGATAGCCGCAAATGCCCCCTGGCGGTTAGCCGGCCAGCGTTTGCAGGCGCGCGGCGGTGTCTGCTGCACCCATGGTTTGCGCCGCCATCAGGGCGGTGATGCCGCGGGCATCCTGGTGCGTCGGGTTGGCCCCTTGTGCCAGCAGGTAGTCGAGGATTTCGCTGCGGTTGAACATGGCCGCCAACATCAGCGCGGTGCGACCGTCCTGCGCGGCGGCATCCACCGGCACGCCATGCTCCACCAGCAGGCGAATCATCGCCAGGTCCCCTTTGAATGCGGCGCCGGCAATCGGCAGCTGGCCATTGTCGTTGGCAATCAGCGGGTCGGCACCCTGCTCCAGCAGCACACGCACCGCATCGTGGTGGCCGTGGTAGCTGGCCAGCATCAGCAGGGTATCGCCCTTGTGGTTACGCAGGTTGGCCGGCAGGCCGCTGGCAAGCAGGCGCCCGAGCATTTCGGCATCGCCCTGGCGGGCACGTTCGAACACCTGCTCGGCGAACGCTGCGGTTTCGTCATCGGTCATGGTGGCGGGCGCGGTTTGGCTGGACATAGGGAACCTCCTGGCATAATTGATGGCCCAAGTGTTCGTCAGGCATGCCATGGTGGTCAAAGGTTCAGATTCTATAAGGCTGATAGGCAAGTACTGACCCGTGCAAAATGCACTGTGCAAAATGCATGACCATGCAGCTTGCACGATACCGCTTCTGAAAATTCTCCGTAACAGCCTGTATTTACTGGGTTTTTTGCCAAACAGGATTCTGGCACGGTCACTGCAACCATCAACTCATGTCTGCCACACACCAGCCAGGAGTTGATATGGACCTCATCCAGCAAAAGTTCGCCTCGGTATTTTCGGCCTATCAGGTAAATACCCAAGCCCGGCCCGATGGCGGTGTACTGCTTACCCTGCGCGCAGCGGATGGCAAGGTTACCCGCCGGGTGCTGACCTATGGGCAACTGCACAGTGCCGAACAGCTGTCCTGGGCGATCAGTGCCATCCGTCGTGACCTGGCTGAAGAGGCCAGCGAATTGCCGGTGATCTCGATGCTGCAGAGCCAGCAGCGGTTTGCCCTGCCGACTTACCGCTGAGGGGTGTATTGCCTGAACTGGCCTCTTCGCGGGTGAACCCGCTCCTACATTGACTGCGCGATGCCTAAGGGCGGCGCAACCGCTGTAGGAGCGGGTTCACCCGCGAAGAGGCCGGCAATGCCATTACAACTCGTCGATCCCCAGAAACGCTCGCGCCGTTACATCCCCGGTAAACCGCGCCTGCATGCCCTGCTCGCTGCCGTACAAGCGAAACGCCAGGCAAAACGGTGCATCCCCCAGCTCAACCCAGCGCCGCGTCCCGGCCGGCACCAGCAGCTGGTCACCTTTCTCGCACAGCACCGAATACACCCAGTCACCCAGCCGCAGGCCTACTTGCGCCCGCCCGCTGACCACGGCGAACAGCTCGTCGACCTCATGCACATGTTCATCACGCACATCGACCTGTGCCGGGTCTTCACCGTCGCGGTTGAGCAACGCGAAGGCCTTGCTGCCATGCGCCGTCATCAACTCATCCAGGTACTCGCGGCAAACATCCAGCACCTCGTCCTGGGCGGTGCCCGGGCGCACCCGCAGGCCAGGTTCGGCATGCACAAAGCGCACGCCCTGCTCGGCCAACGTAGCGGCGATATCATCGTGGTGAGTCAGCACCTTGTTCGGCAGTGCCGGGCTGGCGGGGTGGAAAACGCTGAGAATGCTCATCAGGGGCGGGTCCTGGTCGGTTGCGAACAAAGGGCAATGATAACGGCTGCGGCCAAGGCTGCGGCACTGGCCATACCAAAGGTGAAGGTGGGGCCCAGCAGCTTCCAGCTGTAGCCTGAGTACAGCGCCCCCAGCGCACCGCCGGTACCCGACAGGGCTGCGTAAAGCGCCTGGCCCTGGCCCTGTTGGCGGGCGCCGAAGCTGGCCTGGACGAACGCGATGCTGGCGGCATGGAAGCAGCCGAAGGTGGCCGCATGCAGCAACTGGGCGAAGATCAGTACTGCTGGCTCCTGGGCCAGGTTGCCCAGCAGCAGCCAGCGCAATGCCGCCAGCAGGAAGCTGACCAACAGCACACGCTGCACGCTGAAGCGGGCGAACAGGCGGCTCATGACCATGAACATCAGCACCTCGGCCACCACCCCAAGCGCCCATAGCAGGCCGATGGCACCACGCGCGTAGCCCAAGTGCTCCAGGTGCAAGGTAAGGAAGGTGTAGTACGGCCCATGGCTGAGCTGCATCAGGGCCACGCATGCGTAGAACGCGATCACCCCCGGGGCACGCAACTGCTGCAGGAAGCCCCCCGTACTGCTGCGCCCGCCCTGCTCCACCGGCTGGGCATTGGGCACCCACAGGCTGGCGGCGACGATGCCGGCCATGATCGTGACCAGGGCCACCGGGTAGATGTCCAGGCTCAACCATTCGAACAAGCGGCCCAGGCCGACCACGGTGAGGATGAAACCGATCGACCCCCACAGACGTACCTGGCTGTAGCGCGACGTCTGCCCGTGCAGGTGGGCCAGGGTGATGACCTCGAACTGCGGCAGCACCGCATGCCAGAAGAACGCGTGCAGGGCCATCACCAGCGCCAGCCAGGCGTAGCTTTTGCCGAAGAAAATCAGGGCGAAAGTGGCCAGGGTGCACAGCGCGCCAAGGCGTACGATCAACAGGCGCTGGCCCGTGCGGTCGCCCAGCCAGCCCCACAGGTTGGGGGCGACACAACGCATCAGCATGGGGATGGCCACCAGCTCGCCGATGCGCGCCGGGGAGAAGCCCAGGTGGTCGAAGTACAGCGCCAGGAAGGGGGCGGTGGAGCCCAGCAGGGCGAAGTAGAACAGGTAGAAGCTGGACAGGCGCCAGTAGGGGACGGGTTGCATGGGATGGCCTTGTGGGGACCTGGGCCGGCCTCTTCGCGGGTGAACCCGCTCCTACGCGGACTTCACCCTGCCACTGCACCTGAGGGCAGTGATATCCCAATGTAGGCGCGGGTCTACCCGCGAAGAGGCCGGTGCAGGTGGATCAGCGCTGGCCCAGCACCGGGGTATTCACTTGCACATCGGCATTCTGCGCGCGGTGGCGCAGCAGGTGGTCCATCAACGCGATGGCCATCATCGCCTCGGCAATCGGCGTGGCGCGTATGCCCACGCAAGGGTCGTGGCGGCCTTTGGTTATGACGTCCACCGGGTTGCCATCGACATCGATCGAGCGGCCCGGGGTGGTGATGCTGGAAGTGGGCTTCAGTGCCAGGTGGGCAACGATCGGCTGGCCCGAGGAAATACCGCCCAGAATGCCGCCTGCATTGTTGCTGAGGAAGCCGTCCGGGGTCAGCTCGTCCCGGTGCTCGGTGCCGCGCTGGGCCACACTGGCGAAGCCGGCGCCGATTTCCACGCCCTTGACCGCGTTGATGCTCATCAGCGCGTGAGCCAGCTCTGCATCCAGGCGGTCGAAGATCGGTTCGCCCAGCCCGGGCATCACGCCTTCTGCGACCACGGTGATCTTGGCGCCCACCGAATCCTGGTCACGGCGCAGCTGGTCCATGTAGGCCTCCAGCTCAGGTACTTTGTCCGGATCGGGGCTGAAGAAGGCGTTTTGCTCCACCGACTCCCAGGTCTTGAACGGGATTTCGATCGGGCCCAGCTGGCTCATGTAGCCACGCACGGTGATGCCCTGGGTGGCCAGGAACTTCTTGGCGATAGCGCCGGCGGCCACACGCATGGCGGTTTCACGGGCCGAGCTGCGGCCGCCGCCGCGGTAGTCGCGGATACCGTACTTGTGGTGGTAGGTGTAGTCGGCGTGGGCCGGGCGGAACAGGTCCTTGATGGCCGAGTAGTCCTTGGACTTCTGGTCGGTGTTGCGGATCAGCAGGCCGATCGAGCAGCCGGTGGTGCGGCCTTCGAACACGCCGGAAAGGATTTCTACCTCGTCGGCTTCCTGGCGCTGGGTGGTGTGCCGGCTGGTGCCGGGCTTGCGCCGGTCAAGGTCGTGCTGCAGGTCGGCGAGGGAAATTTCCAGGCCCGGTGGGCATCCATCGACAATGGCGACCAACGCCGGGCCATGGCTCTCGCCAGCGGTGGTGACAGTGAACAGCTTGCCGTAGGTATTGCCGGACATGGACGCTCCGCGAGTTCTGCCTGAAATGGACGAAAGCAGCAGTATACAGATGGTTTGATCGCCTGTGCGGGCCTCTTCGCGGGCACGCCCGCTCCCACAGGATCACCACAGATCCAAATGCTGTGAAATACCTGTGGGAGCGAGCGTGCCCGCGAAAGGGCCGAACCTGCATCCCACAGGATCACCACAGATCCAAATGCTGTGAAATACCTGTGGGAGCGGGCGTGCCCGCGAAAGGGCCGAACCTGCAATTCGCCCCCCAGAACCTTCCCGCAAACAGTGGGTCAAACCCACATCTCCCCAAGTAGTACCGCATGATGTCGCGCCTCGTCGCCTTGTTCTTCCTGCTGTGCACCGGCCTGGCCCAGGCCGCCGCACCCACTGTGCTACAACGCCCGATCGACCTGGACACCGGCCAGGGCGTGCTGCACGGCAGCCTGCTGCTGCCGCAACAGGCCACCCCGCCGCCCGTGGTGCTGATCATCGCCGGCTCCGGCCCCACCGACCGCGACGGCAACAACCCGGCCTCCGGCAAGGTCGACAACCTCAAGCGCCTGGCCCTGCTGCTGGCCAACGAACACATTGCCAGCGTGCGTTACGACAAACGCGGGGTGGCCGCCAGCCAGCCGGCCACGCCTGACGAGCGTGACCTCAGCGTGGAGCGCTATGTGGCCGATGTGGTCGCCTGGAGCCACAAGCTCAAAGCCGACCCGCGCTTCGGCCCGCTGATCCTGATTGGCCACAGCGAAGGCGCGCTGATTGCCAGTTTGGCCGCCGAGCAGGCTGGCGCCAGCGCGGTCATCACCCTGGCCGGCAGCGGCCGGCCGCTGGCCGAGGTACTGCGCGAACAACTGGCCCAGCGCCTGCCGCCGGCGCAACTGGCCGGTGGCAGTGCCCTGCTCGACCGCCTGCAGGCCGGGCAGACCAGCCTGGATGTGCCAGCGCCGCTGCGCCAGGTGTTTCGCCCCAGCGTGCAGCCTTACCTGATCTCGCTGTTCCAGCAAAACCCGGCAGCCGCCTTTGCCCGCCTGCCCATGCCCGCGCTGATCGTGCAGGGGCGCAATGACGTGCAGGTGGACGTGACCGACGCCCAACGGCTGAAAGCGGCCAAGCCAGATGCGCAACTGGTCCTGATCGATGGCATGAATCACATGCTGCGCATCAGCCCCAAGGGCATGAGCCAGCAACGCGACAGCTACCTCAACCCCGAACTGCCGCTGGCGCACGAACTGGGTGAGCGAATTGTGACGTTCATCCAGCATTTGCCTGCGGCGTAAGTCAAACAGGCTCAGGTCTCGGGCATGCCTGCCGATACAGCAGGCATAGCTGAGGACAACCCCTGATGACCACCTCCCCCACCGCCGTCGAGCCGGCCGAAGAACCCCAGGAAGCCCCCGCCCTGCCCTGGGGCGAGCTGACCGCCGAACATTTCCAGCTGCTACGCCTGGCAGCACTACCGACCGACCGCAGCACCGGCGCGCGGCCGCTGCGCTTTGTGCAGTTCGGCTATGCCGAGCGCCATGACAAGGCGCACAGCCTGCTGCGCATGGAAATCCAGTTGCCGGGCCAGAAGGTGCACAAAGAGCAGAACCGCCTGGACATCCGCGTCGACCATGCCGAGCGTCTGGTGCGTATTGGCAATGAAAATGGCCTGCAAGTGGAGCCCGTGAACCGCGGCATCGGCCGTTTCATGCTGGCCCAGGCCGCCCAGTGGTTGCAGCGCAAGTGGTCGCACTACCGGGTGGAAGGTATGGCGCTGCCTAGCAAGGACGCCCTGAACGAGGACTCACGCCTGCGCCGTGACCACTGCTTGCGCGGGGTGGGTATCGAGGTGCAGTACGAGGACAGCCAGCACCTGAAGGGCCGTACCGCAGATATGACGGTGGGCCAGCTGAAGGCCGTCTGGAGCAGCGAGCGCCTGCAACGGGTGGAGATTCTGGATGCCGCCAACCTGCTGCAGCAGGCGGACCAGCAACTGCTGGAAAAGGAAGGGCAACTGCGCGAGCGGGATGAGCGCGTGGCCAAATACCAGCGCGAGGACGGCGGATTGCGTTTCACCATTACTTGCCTGGTGGCGTTTGCCGTGTTCCAGGCAGGGCTGTTGATCTGGATTGCAACCCGCTAAGAGCGCACCAGCCGGTAAAGATTGGGCCGCTTGTGTCTTGCTCAATTTCTAAAAGTTGGCGCGATCCGTGTAGGAGCGGGCTTGCCCGCGAACACGGGCGAAGCCCGTGCCATCCACCGCGGTGTATTCTTCGCGGGTAAACCCGCTCCCACACGCTTGTGTCGCGATGGGCTGCACAGCAGCCCCAAATAGCCTAAACGCGGGCCTTGAACAGTTCCTGATGCTGGCGGCACTGCTCCGCAGTGAGCATGAACACCCCGTGCCCGCCACGCTCGAATTCCAGCCAGGCAAAGTCCACCTCGGGGTACAACGCCTCGACATGCACCTGGCTGTTGCCCACTTCGACAATCAGCAAACCCTTCTCGGTCAGGTGGTCAGCCGCTTCGGCCAGCATCCGCCGTACCAGGTCCAGGCCGTCGCTGCCGCAGGCCAGGCCCAGTTCGGGCTCATGGTGGTACTCGGCCGGCATGTCGTCGAAGTCTTCGGCATCGACATACGGCGGGTTGGACAGGATCAGGTCGAAACGCTGCCCCGGCAAACCGCCAAAGCCATCGCCCTGCACGGTGTACACGCGACCGTCCAGGCCATGGCGTTCGATGTTCTGGTTGGCCACTTCAAGGGCCTGGAACGACAGATCGGCCAACACCACCTCGGCCTCGGGGAACACGTCGGCAGCAACGATGCCGATGCAACCCGACCCCGTGCACAGGTCCAGAATGCGCGCCGGGTCGCTGGCCAGCCACGGCTCGAAACGTTTTTCGATCAGCTCGCCAATGGGCGAACGCGGCACCAGCACCCGCTCGTCGACGATGAACGACATGCCGCAGAACCACGCCTCGCCCAGCAGGTAGGCGGCTGGTACACGCTCTTCGATACGGCGCTTGAGCAGGTGCTGAAGGCGTACCCGCTCGTCGTCCTCGAGCATGCAGTCCAGGTAGCTGTCGGCCACCTCCCATGGCAGGTGCACGGCACCGAGCACCAGCATGCGGGCTTCGTCCCAGGCGTTATCGGCACCGTGACCGAAGAACAGATCATGCTCGTGGAAGCGGCTGACCGCCCAGCGGATGTAGTCGCGCAGCGTGCGCAGACGGGATGTGATCACGGGGTACTCCTATTTTCAGACCGGACAAAAGTCTAACAGCCCCACCCGCACATTTGTTCCTTTGCCTTGCCCAAAGGCTAGCCACAAGCCAGTAACCATGCCGCTTGCGTTGTCAACCATTCCCATTGGCGTCAAGGCAGGGGAGAATAGGTATACAAAAGCCCTATCCAAGGAGCCCTTGATGTCCGTTCCAACCACGATGTTTCGCCTCACTGGCCGCGACTATCCGCCGGCCAAGCTGAGCCACGCCAGCCTGATCATCATCGATGCACAAAAGGAGTACCTCAACGGTCCCCTGAAGCTGTCGGGCATGGACGAGGCCGTGGCCAACATCGCCAGGTTGCTCGACGCCGCCCGTAAAAGCGGCCGCCCGATCATCCATGTTCGCCACCTGGGCACTGTCGGGGGCCGCTTCGACCCCCAGGGGCCGGCTGGTGAGTTCATTCCGGGGCTGGAGCCGCTGGAAGGTGAAATCGTCATCGAAAAGCGCATGCCCAACGCGTTCAAGAACACCAAGCTGCACGAAACATTGCAGGAGCTGGGCCACCTGGACCTCATCGTCTGTGGTTTCATGAGCCATTCCAGCGTCAGCACCACCGTTCGCCGCGCCAAGGACTATGGTTATCGGTGCACCCTGGTAGAAGACGCGTCGGCCACCCGCGACCTGGCATTCAAGGACGGCGTCATTCCGGCCGCGCAGATTCACCAGTGCGAAATGGCCGTGATGGCTGACAACTTCGCTTGCGTGGCCCCCACCGCCAGCCTGATCTGAGCGGCTTGCAGGACCGCCCGGCAGCCGGGCGGAACCCGATGGGCAGCAGCAGGTCGAATTCCGGATATCCACCGAGGAGAGCGGAATGAAGCTTAAAGGCAGTTTCGACGCCAAGCGCCTGCGCCCGCGCGAACCGCGTAACTGGGGCGCCCGCCTGGCGGCCGGCCTGTCGGCCCTGCTGGCGACGCTGGGCGTGTTGCTGGCCATGGCCGGCGTCGCCGGCCTGCTGGGCAACTACCCTGCCCTGCAGGAACTCAACACCAACAAGCCACTGTCCAGCATCCTCACCGTGGCTGGCTTGTTGCTGCTGTGGCTGGGCGTGCGTTTCTGGCGGCGCAGCCGTATCCGCTTGCGCCGCGGGCGGGAGCTGAACCTGTCGCCGCACCTGATGAAGAAGCACGATTGATGGTTTTGCGTAACCTGTGCGGGCCTCTTCGCGGGTAAACCCGCTCCTGCAGGGATGTCACAGAGCCTGAAGACGTCGGGGTACCTGTAGGAGCGGGTTCACCCGCGAAGAGGCCCGCACAGGCTGCACACGGCCCCACAGTCGCGTAAACTACGCCGCCTACGTGGAGGCATCATGCAAGACGACGATTTTTCCCTGTTCAAGGCCGAAGTGCGCGGCGTAAAACCGATCCGTCACGATCGTGCCGAAGTCGGCAAGCCCAAGGCCGATCGCCAAAAGCTGGCCGGCCTGCGCCAGGCGGCAACCGTGCGCAGTGACAAGGCTTTGGTCATCGACGGCATGTCCGACCAGTTCGTCATCGACGTAGGCGCCGAAGACGAGCTGATGTGGCGCCGCGATGGCGTACAGGAAGGCCAGCTGCGCAAGCTGAAGCTGGGGCAGATCCCGTTCGAGGGCAGCCTCGACCTGCACGGCATGACGGTGGAAAAGGCCCGCGAAACCTTGTGGGACTTCATCGCCGAAGCCACCAGACTGGAGGTCCGCTGCGTGCGGGTGACCCACGGCAAGGCTGCGCGCCTGGACGGCAAGCGCCCGATGATCAAGAGCCACGTCAACACCTGGCTGCGCCAGCACCCGCAAGTGCTCGGTTTTGCCTCGTGCAGTGCCCGCCACGGCGGCACTGGCGCGGTGTATGTGATGCTGAAGCGAACCATGCTCGAAGGCCGCGACGAGTAACGCCGCGCTTGCAGCGCCGCCCTCACCGCCGTACCCTTCGTTTTTGCGATTTTTTCCCACAGGTAGATCCATGTCCCTGGAACAGAACTACACCGAGATCCTCAGCCAGATTGGCGAGGACGTCTCCCGTGAGGGCCTGCTCGACACGCCCAAGCGGGCTGCAAAGGCGATGAAGTACCTTTGCCGCGGTTATGAGCAAACACTGGAAGAAGTCACCAACAACGCTTTGTTCAGCTCTGACAACAGCGAAATGGTGCTGGTCCGGGACATCGAACTGTATTCGATGTGCGAACACCACATGCTGCCGTTCATTGGCAAGGCACACGTTGCCTACCTGCCAAAGGGCAAGGTACTGGGCCTGTCGAAGGTGGCACGTATCGTCGACATGTACGCCCGCCGCCTGCAAATCCAGGAAAACCTCAGCCGCCAGATCGCCGAAGCCGTGCAGCAGGTAACCGGTGCTGCGGGCGTGGCCGTGGTGGTCGAAGCCAAGCACATGTGCATGATGATGCGCGGTGTCGAGAAGCAGAATTCGACCATGATCACCTCGGTGATGCTGGGTGAGTTCCGCGATAACGCCGCCACCCGCAGCGAGTTCCTCAGCCTGATCAAGTGATTGGTTGCTGGCCCCAAGCCGACCCTTCAGGGTCGGCTTTTGCATTTCAGGAGTTGTCCATGATCGTCAAAGCCCTGCGGGTTGGCCTCGGCCAGCTCATCGTGTTCGGTGACTGGATCAGCCGTCCGGCCAAACGCAAGCGCGACGCCGCCGCCCAGGCCCGCATCGAGCAAGCGGCCAAGGGGCTGGCGCTGTACCAGTTCCACGCCTGCCCGTTCTGCGTCAAAACCCGCCGCACCCTGCACCGGTTGAACGTGCCGGTGGCGCTGCGCGACGCCAAGAACGACCCGGTGCACCGCCAGGCCCTGCAAGAAGGTGGCGGCCGGGTGAAAGTGCCATGCCTGCGCATTGAAGAAGCCGGCAAGGTGACCTGGATGTACGAGTCCAAGGCGATCATCGCTTACCTGGATGAGCGGTTTGCTGCCATCTGACTGACGCTGCAGATAGATCCCCCTGTGGGAGCGGGCGAGCCCGCGAAGCAGGCACCGCGGTGGTTGGCACGGGCTGCGCCCGTGTTCGCGGGCACGCCCGCTCCCACAAGGATTGCGCAAGCGCCTGGAAAACAGGTCGGTTTTCAACCCACCATCGGCACATGCCGCGGGTGGCTGCTGACCCGCTCAAGCCAAGCCCTTACCGCCGGAATAAGCGGTTTGCCGCCATCTGACTGACGCTGCAGATCCCTCTGTGGGAGCGGGCGAGCCCGCGAAGCAGGCACCGCGGTGGTTGGCACGGGCTGCGCCCGTGTTCGCGGGCACGCCCGCTCCCACAAGGATTGCGCAAGCGCCTGGAAAACAGGTCGGTTTTCAACCCACCATCGGCACATGCCGCGGGTGGCTGATGACCCGCTCAAGCCAAGCCCTTACCGCCGGAATAAGCGGTTTGCCGCCATCTGACTGACGCTGCAGATCCCTCTGTGGGAGCGGGCGAGCCCGCGAAGCAGGCACCGCGGTGGTTGGCACGGGCTGCGCCCGTGTTCGCGGGCACGCCCGCTCCCACAAGGATTGCGCAAGCGCCTGGAAAACAGGTCGGCTTTCAACCCACCATCGGCACATGCCGAGGGTGGCTGCTGACCCGCTCCAGCCAGGCCCTTACCGCCGGAATAAGCGGTTTGCCGCCATCTGACTGACGCTGCAGATCCCTCTGTGGGAGCGGGCGAGCCCGCGAAGCAGGCACCGCGGTGGTTGGCACGGGCTGCGCCCGTGTTCGCGGGCACGCCCGCTCCCACAAGGATTGCGCAAGCGCCTGGAAAACAGGTCGGTTTTCAGCCCACCATCGGCACATGCCGCGGGTGGCTGATGACCCGCTCAAGCCAAGCCCTTACCGCCGGAATAAGCGGTTTGCTGCCATCTGACTGACGCTGCAGATAGATCCCCCTGTGGGAGCGGGCGAGCCCGCGAAGCAGGCACCGCGGTGGTTGGCACGGGCTGCGCCCGTGTTCGCGGGCACGCCCGCTCCCACGAGCCTGGAAAACAGGTCGGTTTTCAACCCACCATCGGCACATGCCGCGGGTGGCTGCTGACCCGCTCAAGCCAGGCCCTTACCGCCGGAATAAGCGGTTTGCTGCCATCTGACTGACGCTGCAGATCCCTCTGTGGGAGCGGGCGAGCCCGCGAAGCAGGCACCGCGGTGGTTGGCACGGGCTACGCCCGTGTTCGCGGGCACGCCCGCTCCCACAAGCCTGGAAAACAGGTCGGTTTTCAGCCCACCATCGGCACATGCCGAGGGTGGCTGCTGACCCGCTCCAGCCAGGCCCTTACCGCCGGGTACTCTGCCAGGTCGAACCCGCCCTGCTGCGCCACATGGGTGTAGGCATACAACGCCACATCGGCAATCGAGTACTGCTCACCCACCAGGTAAGGCGTCATCTGCAACTGTCGCTCCATCACCCTCAACGCCTTGTAGCCGCCCTTGTGCAACTTGCGGTACTCGTCCAGGCGCTCGTCCGGCAGGCCCAGGTAGAACTGGATGAACCGCGCCACAGCAATATACGGCTCGTGGCTGTACTGCTCGAAGAACTGCCACTGCAACACCTGGGTACGCAGGCGCGGCTCGCTGGGCAGGAACTCACTGCCATCGGCCAGGAAGTTGAGAATGGCGTTGGACTCCCACAGGTAACTACCGTCTTCCAGTTCCAGCACCGGTACCTTGCCGTTGGGGTTCATCGCCAGAAACTCGGGCGTTTCGGTCTCACCCTTGAGAATGTCCACCGGGTGCCATTCATACGGCCGGCCCAGCAGGCTCAACATCAGCTTGACCTTGTAACAGTTACCCGACTGATAGTCGCCATAGACCTTGTACATCGACTCTCCCTGCAAAGCAGTTTCGCAATTGCGCCCAATATGTGGCGACTGTACGGCTAAAAGCAATGGCCGCTGTATGGCAAGGATCAACCTTGCTCGCTGTAGTCTGAAAAAACTGCTTACACCTTTACAAGGATTTTGTTCATGACCGATGCCACTTCCGCACGTCTGCGGCCCCTGGCAGACACCTCCCCGTCGGCGGTGGTCGCCGGCTTCATTGCCATGCTCACCGGCTATACCAGTTCGCTGGTGCTGATGTTCCAGGCCGGCCAGGCAGCCGGGCTGACCACCGCGCAGATTTCGTCATGGATCTGGGCGCTGTCGATCGGCATGGCGGTGTGCAGCATCGGCCTGTCGCTACGCTACCGCACACCGATCACCATCGCCTGGTCCACCCCCGGCGCGGCGCTGCTGATCACCAGCCTGGGTGGGGTCAGCTATGGCGAGGCCATTGGTGCCTACATTACCTGTGCCTTGCTGGTGCTGGCGTGCGGCCTGACCGGCAGCTTCGAGCGCCTGGTCAAGCGCATTCCGGCCTCGCTGGCCTCGGCACTGCTGGCGGGCATCCTGTTCAAGATCGGCAGCGAAATCTTCGTGGCCGCGCAGCACCGCACATTGCTGGTACTGGGCATGTTCTTCAGCTACCTGCTGGTCAAACGCCTGTCGCCGCGCTATTGCGTGCTGGCCGCACTGTTGGTGGGCACGGCATTGTCCGGCGCGTTGGGCCTGCTGGACTTCAGCGGCTTCCACCTGGAAGTGGCCAAGCCGGTGTGGACCACGCCAAGCTTCTCGCTGGCGGCAACCATCAGCATCGGCATTCCGCTGTTCGTGGTGGCCATGACTTCGCAGAACATGCCCGGCGTGGCCGTACTGCGTGCCGACGGCTACCAGGTACCGGCCTCGCCGCTGATTTCGGCCACCGGCTTCGCCTCGCTGGTGCTGGCGCCGTTCGGCTCGCATGGGGTCAACCTGGCGGCGATCAGCGCGGCGATCTGCACCGGGCCGCATGCCCATGAAGACCCGAACAAACGCTACACCGCGGCGGTGTGGTGCGGGATTTTCTACGGCATTGCCGGGGTGTTCGGCGCCACCTTGGCGGCACTGTTCGCGGCATTGCCGAAAGAGTTGGTGCTGTCGATCGCGGCACTGGCGCTGTTTGGCTCGATCATGAACGGTTTGACCGTGGCCATGAGCGAGGCGCGCGAGCGGGAGGCAGCGGTGATCACCTTCATGGTGACCGCTTCGGGGCTGACCTTGTTCTCGATTGGCTCAGCGTTCTGGGGGATTGTGGCGGGGGTATTGGCCTTGGTGATGCTTAACCCGCGCAGGGGGTGAGGGTTGTTGTTGCCTGTGGCGGCCTATTCGCGGGTAAACCCGCTCCTACAACGGGCTTTGTAGGAGCGGGTTTACCCGCGAATAGGCCGCCACAGACAACGAGATTACAACCTGAAATGCCCCACCATGCCCTTCAGGTCGGTGCCCAGTTGCGCCAGCTCGACACTGGACCGGGCATTGTCCTGCATCGCCAATGCCGCCTGGTCCGCACTGCCGCGAATCTGCGTGACACTGCGGCTGATCTCTTCCGCCACCGAACTCTGCTGCTCGGCGGCTGCGGCAATCTGCTGGTTCATCTGCTGAATCAATGACACCGCTGCGGCAATGCTGCCCAACGCGCTTTCGGTCTGCAGGGCATCGGCCACGGCCAACCGTACCAACTCGGTACTACCACGGATCTGCGCCACCGACTGCTGGGCATTGCCGCGCAGGCTGGCCACCAAGGTTTCGATCTGCTCGGTGGATTGCCGGGTACGCCGCGCCAGCGCGCGCACTTCATCGGCCACCACGGCAAAACCACGCCCCTGCTCGCCGGCGCGGGCAGCCTCGATGGCGGCATTGAGCGCCAGCAGGTTGGTTTGCTCGGCCACGCTCTTGATCACTTCCAGCACGTCGCCAATGGTGTGGATTTCGGCACTGAGGCTGTCGATGCCGGCGCTGGCAGCTTCTGCCGCCGACGCCAGTTGCTCGATGCGCTGCATGCTCTGGCGCACCACCTGCTGACCGGAGTCGACCTTCTCGTCCGCCGCCTGGGCCGCCTGCGCCGCCTCCTCGGCATTGCGCGCCACATCGTGCACGGTGGCAGTCATCTGCTGCATGGCGGTCGCCACCTGCTCGGTTTCCTCTTTCTGGCTGCCCACCTCGCGGTTGGTCTGCTCGGTCACCGTCGACAACGCCTGGGCGCTGCCGGCCAATTGTTCGATGCCCTGCTGCAAGCCGCTGACAATGCCCGAAAGCCCCGCCGCCATCTGCTGCATGGCCTGCATCAGTTGCCCCACCTCATCCCGGCGCGGTGCCTGGGCGTCGAAGCCCAGTTCACCCGCCGCAATGCGCTGGGCGCGGGCAATCACATGCTTCAACGGGCCGACCACAGCCCGGGTAATCAGCCAGGCCGCCAACACGCCTACAAGCAACGCCAGCGCCGTGGCCAGGCCGATGGCCAGGGCATTACGCTGCAGCTCGCCTTGCAGGGCCTGCTCTTGCCCAAGATAGGCTTGGTCGACACGCCCGGTCACCCGCTCGGCGCTGGCTTGCAACTGCGCCTTGAGCCCCTGCTCGCGGGCCAGCTGGTCGGTGTATTCGTTGAGTTTTTCCGAGAAACTGCCAATGTGCCCAGCCACTTCACCCAGCACGCTCTGGTAACCGGCATCGCCAACCGCACCCTGCAACTGGCTGACCAGGCCGGCGGCCTCCACCGTCTGGGCAATACGCTCCTGGCTCACACCCTCCTCGCCCTTGCGGCTTTTATCCAGACGCACCCGTGCTTCGTCCATGGCCTGCAGCATCAGCCGCGACACCTGGGCCACCTGCGCGGCTTGCTCAAGAAACTCGCTACCCTGCTGGCCTTGGGACTGCTTGAGGGTATATGCGCCGTCATCGGCCAGGCCGGCCTGCAGCACATCAAGGTTATTGGAGACGTTGGACACCGACCAGCTGGCCATGTCCAGCGCCAGCTCCTTGGCCTGCACAGCCTCGACAAAGGCTTCGAATGCCTGGCCATAGGCGGCAAGATCGGTTTGCGCCGCGGCCAGCGCCGGCAGGCCTTGGGCGCGTTCGACCAAACCCTGCAGGCCGCCACGCAAGGCGTCGGCCTGCTGAATGTCGGAGCGCAGGGCAAATGCCTGCTCATGCTCGCGCAAACGCAGCAAGTCGGTATTGAACTGGGCCAGCTGACGCAAACTGTCGAAGCGCTGGCCAACGCTTTGCAACGCCACAACGCCGATAGCTGCCACTGCCAGCGTCAGCAGCAGCACCAGGGCAAAGCCCAGGCCAAGTTTGCGGGCCATGCCCAGGTTGGCCAGCACACCGTGCTTGCTCGCGCCCATCACCGATCCCCTTTCAGCCAGTGAGGTTATCCCGAAGGCTAAGGGTGGCAACGTTATCTGCCAATGAACAAGGGGGTGGCGCCAGAATAGTGTCAAATAGCTATGTCTTGTCGTTTTTGGCTGCAAAGGGGTCGCTTTCAGTGCCCGCTGTAAGCGATATCACTAGGCCATCAATGATAGCCCGCCCCTCAACCTGCGACGGTGCTTTCCCATATTAAATCGACGCAAGTAAGCCATTAATTTATTCCAATCCACACTTTATAAAACACTATTGACGCCATTAAATTTGCGCCAAACAGAGGGTACTGAAATTTTTTTAAATACCCCTGCACACATTAAAAACGTCGCTATCGTGATCGGTAACTGGCCCGTTCTCCGGACCTGCAGTGCACCCTGGAGTTTGTAATGAAAACAGCCATGTTTACTGCTGTGGTCACCCCGTTGCTGCTGTTTACTGTGCCAACCGTTGGATATGCCGATACTTCCACCGCACCGATATTCACCCTCGGCCTACAAGGGAGCTACACCCAACTGGAATTGAACGGCCCCAAGGATGACACCGAAGATATGCCCGAAGGTGGTTTATTCATCAATTACGGCAACAAGATGACGGCCAGGCAAGGCCTTGTCTACCAGGCCGAAGCCAGCGGCATGTACTCGAAACAGCATGACCAGAAGCTCAAGGACGGCCAGGCCGACCTGGACCTGGGCTGGCGGCTGGCGCTGGCCGAACGGCATTCAGTCGACCTGCTGCTGGGCGCCGGCTACAAATGGAACCGGTTGGAACCCAATACCAGCCGTCATGATGTCGACCTTACCAACCGCACGCCATTCGCCAAGCTCGCAGCGGGGTACAATTACCGCTTCAATAATGCCACCCTGCGTTTCGAAGCGGGCATACGCCAGGTCATCAATGGCGACTCGCAATTGAAAATACATGGCATCAGCAGTGAAGAGGTTGATTTGAAAGATACCACCAACCCCTTTGCCGAACTTAGCGTGCTCTTCAACCAACACGGTACTGTGCCGGTATACGCTTCGCTTTACTTCAGCCGCTACAACTATGAACTGGACGGGCAGTTCCAGATGACCGCCTCGGACGAACAAACCCGTGACGAGTATGGCTTGAAGATAGGCGTCAGCTTTTAGCCGGGGGCCAGCTGCCTGCGCGGCTTGCTCAGGAAAGGCCTGGGCACGCCCATCCTGTCCATGCGCGACATTGTGGGCTTTGGCCTGGTGATCGCACTTGCAAAGGGCGGGCTTGCCCGCGAAGCAGCCCGCACGGCAACCACTCAGATCGCCGTGGCCCCGCCATCTACCGTCAGGCAATGCCCGGTGGTAAACGCCGCGCCATCACTGCACAGGTACAGCACGGCACTGGCGATTTCCTCGACCTTGCCAATGCGCCCCACCGGGTGCATGGCTGCGGCGAACTCCGCCTTGCGCGGGTCGGCCTGGTAGGCGCGGCGGAACATGTCGGTGTCGATCACGGCCGGGCACACGGCGTTCACGCGGACGCCCTTCTTGGCGTACTCGATGGCCGCCGACTTGGTCAGGCCGATGACCGCATGCTTGCTGGCGCTGTAGATGCTCATCTTCGGCGCCGCCCCAAGCCCCGCCACCGACGCGGCATTGACGATGGCCCCACCGCCTTGGGCCAGCAACAAGGGCAACTGATACTTCATGCACAACCACACGCCCTTCACGTTCACACCCATGATGGCATCGAACTCCGCTTCGCTGCCTTCGGCCAGGCGGTGTTGCTCGATCTCGATCCCGGCGTTGTTGAAGGCGTAGTCCAGCCGGCCGTACGCGGCAATCAGGCGCTCATGCAACTGGCGCACGTCGGCGTCGCGGGTAACGTCGCAGGCAATGAACAGCGCTTCGCCGCCCGCCGCGTGGATCAGCGCCACGGTGGCCTCGCCGCCGACCGGGTCGAGGTCGGCCACCACCACCTTCATGCCCTCGTGGGCGAACGCCAGGGCGGTTGCCCGGCCGATCCCAGCAGCCGCGCCGGTCACCAGGGCTACCTGGCCAGAAAAGGTCATGCTCATCGCGTGCTCCTGTGAGGGTTTGGGTAGGGGTCAGAGCATAGTCAGCCACCACTCGGCCGGGCAGCATCATCACAGCAACGGTTGGGCTACCATGCTTGTCAGTGATTTTAAGCAACCGCCTTCATCAACAAGGTAGATTGAACGCCTTACGCCCTCCACAGCCCACAAGGACCCGCCATGACCCAGACCAACCGCCGCTTCCTGCTTGCCAAACGCCCGGTCGGCGCCGTGCGCCGTGACGACTTCAGCTTCGAGACCGTACCCGCCGAACAACCCGGCGAAGGCCAGATACTGGTGCGCAACCTGTACCTGTCGCTGGACCCGGCCATGCGTGGCTGGATGAACGAAGGCAAGTCCTACATCCCGCCCGTGGCCCTGGGCCAGGTAATGCGTGCGCTGGGCGTCGGTGAGGTGGTTGCCTCCAATCACCCCGGCTACCAGCCCGGCGATTACGTAAGCGGCGCCCTCGGCGTGCAGGACTACTTCACCGGCGAGCCCCAGGGCCTGCACAAGATCGACCCCAAGCTGGCCCCCCTGCCCCGTTACCTGTCAGCGTTGGGCATGACCGGCATGACCGCCTACTTTGCCCTGCTGGACGTCGGCCAACCCAAAGCTGGCGACACCGTGGTCATCTCCGGCGCGGCCGGTGCGGTGGGCAGCATTGTCGGGCAGATTGCCAAGATCAAAGGCTGCCGCGTGGTCGGCATTGCCGGCGGTGCCGAGAAGTGCCAGTACCTGAAGGACGAACTGGGCTTTGACGGCGTGATCGACTACAAGGCCGAAGACGTGCTGGCCGGCCTGAAGCGCGAATGCCCCAAAGGTGTGGACGTGTACTTCGACAACGTGGGCGGCGACATCCTCGATGCCGTGCTGACGCGCATCAACTTCAAGGCACGCATCGTGATTTGCGGCGCGATCAGCCAGTACAACAACAAAGAAGCGGTGAAAGGCCCGGCCAACTACCTGTCGCTGCTGGTGAACCGCGCGCGCATGGAAGGTTTTGTGGTGATGGATTACAGCAAAGATTACGGCAAGGCCGCGCAGGAGATTGCCGGCTGGCTGGCCAGCGGGCAGGTGAAGAGCAAAGAGGATGTGGTGGAAGGGCTGGAAACCTTCCCGGAGACCTTGTTGAAGCTGTTCAGCGGGGAGAATTTTGGCAAGTTGGTGTTGAAGGTTTAACCCCCCTGCATGGCACCGATGGCCCGGCACAGCCCGTCGTAGGAGCGGGTTTACCCGCGAATAGGCCGGACCTGCCGGCCAATATCCCCCAGTCATGCACCGTCGCCGCAGCCACCGCATTCGCGGGCAAGCCCGCTCCTACATCCCATCGTAGGAGCGGGTTCACCCGCGAAAGGGCCGGGCCTGCCGGCCAGTTTCCACCGGCCGTTCACCGTTGCCGCCGCTACCGTATTCGCGGGTAAACCCGTTCCTACACGGATCGGAGGTGCAGCCACATCAATGGTTCGACACAGGCATCGGTGGCCCGAAAGGGCCCGGCCTGCCGGCCAATTTCCACCAGCCGTCCACCGTTGCCCCCGTCCCCGTATTCGCGGTAACACACATCGATGGCTCGGCACAGCCCGTCGTAGGAGCGGGTTCACCCGCGAAAGGGCCCGGCCTGCCGGCCAATTTCCACCAGCCGCCCACCGTTGCCGCCGCCACCGTATTCGCGATAACACACATCGATGGCTCGGCACAGCCCGTCGTAGGAGCGGGTTCACCCGCGAAAGGGCCGGGCCTGCCGGCCAGTTTCCACCGGCCGTTCACCGTTGCCGCCGCTACCGTATTCGCGGGTAAACCCGCTCCTACACGGATCGGGGGTGCAGCCACATCAATGGTTCGACACAGGCATCGGTGGCCCGAAAGGGCCGGGCCTGCCGGCCAATTTCCACCAGCCGTCCACCGTTGCCGCCGCCACCGTATTCGCGGTGACACACATGGATGGCTCGGCACAGCCCGTCGTAGGAGCGGGTTCACCCGCGAAAGGGCCGGGCCTGCCGGCCAATTTCCACCAGCCGTTCACCGTTGCCGCCGCTACCGTATTCGCGGGTAAACCCGCTCCTACACGGATCGGGGGTGCAGCCACATCAATGGTTCGACACAGGCATCGGTGGCCCGAAAGGGCTAGGCCTGCCGGCCAATTTCCACCAGCCGCCCACCGTTGCCGCCGCCACCGTATTCGCGGTGACACACATCGATGGCTCGGCACAGCCCGTCGTAGGAGCGGGTTCACCCGCGAAAGGGCCGGGCCTGCCGGCCAATTTCCACCAACCGTTCACCGTTGCCGCTGCTACCGTATTCGCGGGTAAACCCGCTCCTACACACGCATCGGGGGTGCAGGCACATCAGGGGTTCGACACAGGCATCGATGGTGGGCCCACATCGGTGGTTCGGCGCAGGCCCCTGCTGGACAACCGCAGGTTAATTACCCGCGGATCTCCGCCACCACCGCTGCCAACGCTTGCGCAGGGTCTGCGGCCTGGCTGATCGGCCGGCCGATCACCAGGTAATCCGAACCGGCATCCAGTGCCTGACGCGGGGTGAGGATACGGCGCTGGTCATCCTGCGCGCTGCCCGCTGGGCGAATGCCCGGGGTCACCAATTGCAGCGACGGGTGCGCCGCCTTCAGTGCCGGGGCCTCGAGCGCCGAGCACACCAAACCGTCCATCCCCGCTTTTTCCGCCAGCGCCGCCAAACGCAGCACCTGCTCTTGGGGGTCGACATCCAGGCCAATGCCGGCCAGGTCTTCACGCTCCATGCTGGTCAGCACGGTCACGCCAATCAGCAACGGCTGCGGGCCGCTGCGCTTGGCCAGTTCTTCACGGCAGGCCGCCATCATGCGCAGGCCACCGGAGCAATGCACGTTGACCATCCACACGCCCATCTCGGCGGCGGCCTTTACCGCCATGGCGGTGGTGTTGGGAATGTCGTGGAACTTGAGGTCCAGGAACACTTCAAAGCCCTTGTCACACAGGGTTTCGACAATGCCCGAAGCGCTGCTGGTGAACAGCTCCTTGCCAACCTTCACCCGGCACAGCGCAGGGTCAAGCTGGTCAGCCAGCTTCAGGGCGGCCTCACGGGTAGGGAAATCCAGGGCGACGATCAGGGGCGTCTGGCAGGCGGACATGGGCAGGGTCTCTTGGCAAGTCGAAATCGGCGCGCATTGTAAACGAAGTGACGCAGGCTTGGGGGCCCGCAGGTCACGGAATTGGCCCAGCACGGCCTGGCACCTATAATTGAACCAACGGAACGGGCAATTGCTCAAAATTCATGTAACCGTTGCCCACGGCCCGATCTAAGGAGAACGACAATGCCCTGGTATGCCTGGCTGATACTCATCATAGCCCTCGGCTCGATTGTCGGCGGGTTGATGCTGCTGCGCGACACGGCCAAGAAACTGCCGCTGACCGAAGAGCAACTGCGCAAGGTACATGAGCGCAATGCCGAAGCGGATGCCAAGGACGCAGAAGACCGTTAAAACACCCAGCCCTTCAGGCGCTGCGCCTGTGGAAGCCCCCATTCCCGGCACATAAAGGCCGGGCCAGGGCATCACCCCGGCCCCTGCCCGCTTACTCCACCATCACCTTGTCCCGGTTGCGCTCCAGCAACGCGTTGCCTATCCCCTTTATCTCCAGCAGCTCATCCACCGAAGCAAACGGCCCATTGGCCTCGCGGTAGGCCACGATAGCCTCCGCCTTGGCCTTGCCAATGCCATTCAGCTCCTTTTGCAGGGTGAGTGCATCCGCCGTATTCAAGTCCAGCCTCGGCGCCTGCTGTGCCTGAGCCTGGGCCACCACCGGCACCGGTTCGGCCACTGCCATGGTGCTGGCCGGGGCGGCGCTCAGGGAGAACGACATACTGGCGAACAGCGGCAGCAGCAGGTACGACAGAACGTTATTGCGCATGGTCAACACTCCTTGGGTTGGTCATTTTCCAGCAACCGCTTTCCTTCGGCTGCGCAACCAACCCTAGCGGGTAACCCGGCCGCACAATACCCAACCCCCCCGGCGAATGGTTACCGAATCGGTCAGCAAAACGCTCAACCTCGCCCACCCAGCAACCGTGGCCGTTTACGCCCCGCTCGCCCCGGCCCTGAATGCACTAGGCCCTGGTCCTGTGCCTGTAGCCAAATCCCCGTTTGTCCGATAGCCGCTGCCCACCCATGCCAGGCCATTGTCCTACAACGCCCGCCGAACAAGGCTCGCCCGGTAAACCGCCCTCCCCCAGTCGGTAAGCATCCCCCCGGCAAACTGGCACGCCATTGCCCGCCTGCTAGATTTCTTGAGCAATGGACACCGGCCTGCTTCAAGGACCCGAGCAAGAGGATCACTGCCGTGCCCCTCAAGACCCTGACTGTTTTCGGTACCCGCCCAGAAGCCATCAAGATGGCCCCGCTAGCCCTGCAACTGGCCCAGGACAGCCGCTTCGAAGCCCGCGTGTGCGTCACCGGCCAGCACCGGCAAATGCTCGACCAGGTGCTGGAGCTGTTCGGCATCAGCCCCGATTACGACTTGAACATCATGAAAGCCGGCCAGGACCTGACCGGTGTGACCACTGCCATCTTGCAAGGCATCCGACCGGTGCTGGCCGCGTTCAAGCCCGACGTGGTGCTGGTGCATGGCGACACCGCCACCACCTTTGCCACCAGCCTGGCGGCTTACTACCAGCAAATCCCCATTGCCCATGTAGAGGCCGGCCTGCGCACCAACAACCTGTATTCACCCTGGCCCGAAGAAGGCAACCGGCGCCTGACCGGGGCCCTTGCCGCGCTGCACTTTGCGCCCACCCCCACCTCGCGCGACAACCTGTTGCGCGAAGGCACCGACCCGGCGCACATCTTCACCACCGGCAACACCGTGATCGACGCCTTGCTGGAGGTGGAGCAAAAGCTGCAAAGCCCCGCGCTGAAGGCCCGTTTCGCCAGCCACTTCAGCTACCTGGCAGCCGAACGCCGGCTGTTGCTGGTCACCGGCCACCGGCGCGAAAACTTTGGTGGCGGCTTCGAGCGCATCTGCCAGGCCCTGGTGCAGACTGCGCGGCAATTCCCCGAGTTGGACGTGGTATACCCGGTGCACCTCAACCCCAACGTGCGCGAGCCGGTCAACCGGCTGTTGGGGGATGTGAGCAACATCCACCTTGTCGAGCCCCTGGATTACCTGCCGTTCGTGTACCTGATGACCCGCGCGTACGTGATTCTGACCGACTCGGGTGGCATTCAGGAGGAAGCACCGGCCTTGGGCAAACCAGTGCTGGTGATGCGCGACACAACCGAGCGGCCAGAAGCCGTAGCGGCAGGTACGGTGAAGCTGGTGGGCACCGAAGTGGCATCGATTGTGCGGGCGTTGAGTACCTTGCTGACCGATGAGGCGGCGTATCGCGAAATGAGCTTCGCCCATAACCCTTATGGCGATGGCAAAGCCTGCGCGCGCATACGCGAAGCCCTGGCCACCTGGAACAGCCCCCACCGCTCAATGTAGGAGCGGGTTCACCCGCGAATACGATAGCCGCAGCCCCGCTGCCCCCCCAGTAAAAACTGGCCAGCAGCCCCACCCCGACCTGAACCCATCCCCGCCCGGCGTAGGAGCGGGTTCACCCGCGAATACGGTAGCCGCAGCCCCGCTGAACACCCAGTAAAAACTGGCCAGCAGCCCCACCCCGACCTGAACCCATCCCCGCCCGGCGTAGGAGCGGGTTCACCCGCGAATACGATAGCCGCAGCCCCGCTGCCCCCCAGTAAAAACTGGCCAGCAGCCCCACCCCGCCCTGAACCCATCCCCGCTCGGCGTAGGAGCGGGTTCACCCGCGAATACGGTAGCCGCAGCACCGCTGAACACCCAGTAAAAACTGGCCAGCAGCCCCCCTTCCGCGTGTAAACCCACCCCAACAACGGTCAACAATCACGGCGAAGAGATTTGCCTTGGGATGCACATTCCGCACGTCAGACTTTCCTGAAACCCTGCCCCACCCCTTCAGCTCGGACAACCAAGCGAACTATCCTACGCGCCAGTCAGAAGCAGCTGAATTGTCGGGGAAATGCCTCAGGGATAACGTCACCGGGTCGCCATGTTGGTGACCGGGTGTGAGAACCCGTTGCGCACTGCTGCTCTACTGTTCAATGGCAGCCATTCGCGGGCAAGCTTCGGCTTGGCCGGTTTCAGTGCATCGGTTTCTCACCCCGCGCAATGGCTGCCACCTTTGTCCGTGAGAAAGATCGAGGTGGTGGGTTCTGTCAACGCACTGGAGTCTCACCATGAAAAACCACAACCAATCCCCCCTCCTCACCGCAGGCATCGAAACCTTCCTCGAAGCCGGCAACCCCACCCTGAACCTGCTCCGCGTCCAACCCGGCGTCCCCATCGATGACGCCTATGAACACGTCTCGGTCCTGCTGGGCTACTGCAAGCACTTGGTACGCGAAGGCGATATGGAAGACGACCACAAGATGCTGGGCGCAGCGGATTACCTGCTGGCCACCGCAAAAGCCCTGATGAACGACATCGAGATTGCGAAGAACAGGCATCCCTGAAGGGGATGACGCGAGACCAGGCGAGGCTATGCCTCGCTTGCAGTCAGATGGAATGGGCAATATCAGGCAAGACCTGCCGAGGGCAGGCCACTGAGCTGAACAAGCCCACACTGTGGGAGCGGGCGTGCCCGCGAACACCGGCACAGCCGGTGCCATCCCCAACAATCCCGCAAAGAATCAGAGCCCCCTTCCAGCCCCGCCCCTCAAATCAACGTGCGCGGATAAACACTGATAAACGCCGAAATGGCAATCGCATCCCCATCATCCACCTTCACCCGCGGGCTCTGCCCCGAGCGTTTGATATCCGAAGCAAAATCAGCGGCCTTGAACGCCTGCTCAAGCTCGTCACTGCCGACCCCGCCATAAACGACCACCTGGGTACCGGTATTGTGCTTCTGCAGGGGCAACTGCTTGATCTGAACCTGCACACCCGCCTTGGTCAGCGCAACGGCAATTTCCTTGGCAAAGCGCACAGCCTCCTTGTCGTCTTTGTGAATATTCAGCAGCACCACCGGTGCCAGCGTCTTAGCCTTCAGCTCGCCCGCCAATGCCATGAACGCATCATGTGCCTGCGGCGTCAGCGTTCTGGGCTTCAGCCTGGCTTCCAACTTCAACCGCTCGG
The DNA here is from genome assembly GCF_017875935.1 of Pseudomonas sp. BP6. Lineage (NCBI taxonomy): Bacteria > Pseudomonadati > Pseudomonadota > Gammaproteobacteria > Pseudomonadales > Pseudomonadaceae > Pseudomonas > Pseudomonas sp. BP6. Next base: position 949,219 of record NZ_JAGINI010000001.1, on the reverse strand, counting down.
CCCTCTCGCGCTCCAGTTCGGCCCTGAGCGCGTCGTTCTGCTCAATGAGTTGCTCGATCTCCAGCCTGGCCTGCACGTCCGACTCCTGGACGACAGTAACCGCCTGCGCACCCCGCGAAACGGGCACGTCGGCTTGCTGGTTTTTTACATCCGAGGTCATATGGGCAATGATCATCGCACTGGCGGCGATCAGCGCAGCGATTACCGCAGTGGCAGAGGCTATGGCATGGATAAGGCTGGCTGCGTCTGCTGAAATATCAGGCATAAACAACTTCTTGAAGTTAGGGATGTTCATCGTTTCACGGTCAGGCAGGCGCATCGGGCGGATGCTCTGGTACGGATACAAGTCAAGCCAAGAAGGCTAGCGAGGTCTGGCAGAGTGCCATAATTTTGCGGATTTTGCTGGAAAACACAAAGACTCCGCGACCAATGTTGCATCCCACACTGCGCCCGCTACGCTCCCTCCAGTGAATAACCCAGCGGCCGCGCAAGGACAATATCGGTTGATGCCCACTCGCATTCGCGCTGCGCCCCTTCGGTAGCGGACCTGCCTGGCAGCCCTATCACCCATCACGCAGTTTAATCAGTGGATCACCCTTAATAGCCTCAGAGACTTAAGGCTGGTATGCGGTGAAAACTATTGCGTGGGGTTACAGACTTGATCTGAGAAAGCGATACATCCTCTTACGCGCCAAAAGAGAATCGTACAACGCCGCTCAGGGTGAACAAATAAAATTTTGTACTCAGCAGCGCTCCTTTTGATCTCATACCTGCATGAGTGGCCTCACTTAAATATTCACGCCCTGCTTAACCTCATAACAAGGAATCATGAACTAGACAAATAGCCCCTCAGCCTTCCCTATACTGCTTCAGCATGCCCTCAGCCAGCCGCAGCCCCTGCGCGTAGCAGCACAACGCCAGCTATCCCGTAAGGCTAGCAACCTGATGCGATCTGCTGTATCTATGACGCCTTTTCGACCCAGGGAGAAGGCTGTGGAGTGGTACGAGTCGCTTTTTTTGCAAATGTGTAGTCATGTTTTAACCCAATCCAAGATGGCAAATCGCCGTGGACTCACTGGGGCTTTGACTATGGACACCACATCGACTCGCGATCTGGTAGAGAGTTACGAGCGTAACGTGGCAGTCGCGTTCAGCGCAGCAGAAATGAAAGACCATCTTTCACAAGGTGCAAACTGCGTTGTCCTGATCATTGTGAAGGAGCACCAATTCCAGAATTACTTGAGCGATATCAACCGTCAGCAAGAGGTCGTATTGAGTGCCACATTGCGTACGGATGTCCGATCCACCGAGTATGCCAATTACCATGTCGACATCGCGATTATCCGACCCACCTCGTCAGGCCCCATGGACATCGCTCACTAAAACGTGACGTTCGTTATAGCCCCTAACGCCGGGCCGAACGCCGCCTACACTCGTCTTCCGAAAGTGCAGGCGGCAGAAATTGCAGCGCTTACCTGGCGGCGCCCCGAGCATCCTCTGGAAAGTCCAGCTATGATGCCCTCGGCCCTGATCGATGTGCAGAGCAAAGGCTCATTCAGCGTGAGTAGCTCCGTCGCCTGCATCATGGGCCTGACCGTTCGTGGCAACACCCAAGCCTTGGCTATTACAACCTGGCTACACCTGCCTCAACGAGGTAGCGCAGCAAAATTCATGCGGCTAATCATTTTGCCCACCATCCCCTTCTAGACGGTGCCTGCAGTCGGCACCGCATATGAGAGATGTATGTACGCACCTATCCAAACTCGTTGCTTCAAAGCCTATGACATCCGCGGCCAAGTGCCGACCGACCTCAACGACGACATCGCCTACCGCATTGGCCGCGCCCTGGTGGCCCAACTGGGCGGACGCAGTTACGTGGTCGGTCGTGACATGCGCCTTGAAAGCCCGGGCCTGTCCCGTGCCTTGATGCAGGGCCTGACCGAAGGCGGTGCCGATGTGATCGACATCGGCCTGTGCGGCACCGAGGAAGTTTACTTCGCCACCAGCCATTACAAGGCAGATGGTGGCATCATGGTCACCGCCAGCCACAACCCAAAGGGTTACAACGGCATGAAGCTGGTGCGTGAGCAGTCGCGCCCGATCAGCGGTGACACGGGCCTGAACGATATCCGCCAGCGCGTCGAAGCAGGCGAGCTGGGCACTCAAGCGGCCACGCCGGGTAACGTGCGCGAAGCGTTCGACAAGTCCGCCTACATTGAGCACCTGCTGACCTACATCGACCTGGGCGCACTCAAGCCCCTGAAAGTCCTGGCCGACCCTGGTAATGGCGCGGTTGGCCCGGTACTGGAACTGCTCAAGGCTCGCCTGCCACTGGATATCACCATCATCAACGGCGAGCCAGATGGCAACTTCCCCAACGGCATCCCCAACCCGCTGCTGCCAGAAAACCGTGATCTTACCCGCCAAGCAGTGCTGGAAACCGGCGCGGACATGGGTATCGCCTTCGACGGCGACTTTGACCGCTGCTTCTTCTTCGACAATCAGGGGCGCTTCATCGAAGGCTACTACGTGGTCGGCCTGCTGGCCGAAATGCTTCTGGCCAAGCACCCGGGCAGCAAGATCATCCATGACCCACGCCTGACCTGGAACACCATCGAGCAAGTCAGTGCCGCCGGCGGCAAGGCCATTCAGAGCAAGACCGGCCACGCCTTCATCAAAGAGCGCATGCGCGCCGAAGACGCTGTGTACGGCGGTGAAATGAGCGCCCACCACTACTTCCGCGACTTCGCCTACTGCGACAGCGGCAACATCCCGTGGCTGCTGGTCGCCGCGCTGATGAGCCACACCGGCAAGAGCCTGGCACAACTGGTAGACGAGCGTATTGCAGCGTTCCCATGCAGTGGCGAGATCAACTACGAAGTGGCCGATGTGAAGGGCACCATCGAGAAGATTCTGGCGTTCTACTTGCCACACAACCCCAGCGTGGACCGCACCGATGGGATCAGCGTCGAGTTCGCAGACTGGCGCTTCAGTCTGCGTGGTTCCAATACCGAACCCTTGCTGCGCCTGAACGTCGAGAGCCGGGGCGATGAAGCGCTGGTGGCCCAGCGCGTCGCCGAAATCGCGCGCCTGATCCGGGAATAATCCGGGCGAGGGAATTGCTGGTGCATCTGGGCGTGCGCGAGCACGTGCCATACACAACTCGGCATTCTGGGGGCTGCCTCGCAGCCCCTTGTCTTGCTCCCTCCCCATCCCCAACGGTCTAACCACTGCATTAGGGGCAGACCGTCTAGTCAGCGGCTGACCATCACGTACCTGCTTTTTTTTACACAATGTGAACCCGTTCACCTACACAATTACCACTCCAACGTAAGCTCCAAAGCACCCCAACTGTGAAAACCTTTGGACCTACCACTTCTCAAAATGGAATCATTGTGCCATCATCCAATCAGCTGCCTTTCGTCTCGATTATGGCTAATGGATTGGAACTTTCGAGCACATTTGCGGCACCTCGCTTGACGCTTATACCCTTGGACGCTTACCCTTCTGCCCCTTAGAACAGGGAAGTTTCCGGAATAACCATCTGAAATCGCCTCAGGGCGAGCCTTTCCTGAAGATGAATTTCGGCGTGCTTAGGCGCGCTGCATTGCTTTGCGGTCGCCATCTTGAAAGCTCGTTCGTCTCTACAGATACAGAAATCGGTCATCTTCGCTTTGGTCCTGCGCGAAGCGCGTGCACGTGTTGGCGACACCCGCCTGGGTGCCTTGTGGATGCTGCTGGAGCCGCTGGTTCACCTACTCCTTTTCTCGCTGCTGTTTGCAATGCTGCGTGGTCGCACAGTATCCGGCGTTGAATACCCGGTGTTCATCCTCGTCGGCATGGCGCCCTTCCTGCTCTACCGCAATACCGCGCTGCGCCTGATGGACAGCCTTCGCGAAAACCGCTCACTGTTCGGTTACAAACAGATCAAACCACTGGACACCTACATTGCCCGCGTCATTGTAGAAACCTGCATTGCGGTTACGGTGTACGCCATTCTGGTGTTCGGCTTTGCCTGGGCAGGCTTCGACATGTCGATCCACAGCCCACTGCAATGGGTCGCCACTCTGTCGCTGGGCCTGCTGTTCGCCTTTGGTCTGGGCATGATGCTGGCCTTGGTCACTCACGCCCTTCCCAGCGTCAAGATCGTCATCCGCATGGCCTTCTTCCCCCTGTACTTTATCTCTGGGGTGCTGATTCCCGCATCCTACTTGCCTCAGGCCATGATGCCGGTGCTGCTGCTCAACCCGTTCTTGCACATCCTCGAACTGATTCGCGCCGAAGTACTGCCGCATTACACCCCGGTCGATGGCGTCTCCGAGACTTATGTAATCAGCTTCACCCTGGTATTGCTGTTCCTATCTCTGGGTGCCTACCGCGCCCGCAGGATGCACCTGATTTCCACCAAGAACGGTTAAGTACAGGCCAAACGTGTTCGAACTCAGAAACGTAACCAAGTCGTACCTCACGCCCAATGGTCGGCGGTATGTCTTCCGCAACCTGTCGCTTGCCATCCCGCCGGGCAAGAACATTGGGCTTATCGGTCGCAACGGCGCTGGCAAATCCACGCTTATGCGCCTGCTTGGCGGTGCTGACGTGCCCGACTCTGGCACCATCATTACCGACCGCAGCATTTCCTGGCCGGTTGGTTTGACGGGGGGCTTCCAGGGCAGCATGACAGGGCGCGACAACATAAAGTTCGTCTGCCGCGTTTATGGTGCAACTGGCGACGCCATGCGCGAAAAGATTCGCTACGTCCAGGAATTTGCCGAAATCGGCGACTGGATCGACGAGCCAATCAAGACCTACTCCTCCGGCATGCGTTCACGCGTGGCTTTCGGACTAAGCATGGCATTCGACTTCGATTACTACCTGATCGACGAAGTGATGTCGGTTGGCGACGCGCAATTCAAGCGCAAGTGCAACGAGGTTTTCCAGGAAAAACTGCAGAAGTCCAACGTCGTGCTAGTGACCCATACCATGTCCGAAGTCGAAAAACTCTGCGACGTGGTCCTGCTGGTGCGCAATGGCGAAATCCAGGTGTACGACGACGTGTCCGAAGGCATCAAGGCCTACAGCAGCTAAATAAACCCCATTCCCAATTTTAAGCAGCACCGTTCGACTTCAAGGATGCATCCAATTATGAGCAGTACGGGTAAAAAGAAGGGCTGGCGCCTGGCGATCGCCATGGTGGTTTTGCCAATGATCCTGGCAGGGGTTTACTACAGCCTATTTGCCGCTGACCGCTTTGTCAGCTCCGCCCAGGTGGTGGTACGCCAGGATGGCAACAATCAAGGTGCGCAGATGCCAGGCCTTGCTACCTTGCTGACAGGCACCAACCCGGCCTCGCGGGAAGAGACTCTTTACCTGCGCGAATACATCACGTCGATGGACATGATGCTGCTGCTCGAAGACAAAGTGCACTGGATCGAGCAATTCGCAGCCCAGCGCAGCGACGTATTCTTCTGGCTGGACAAGGACGCAGCGCGCGAAGACCTGCTGAAGTACTACCAGCGCATGGTTTCGGCCCACTACGACGAAACCACCGGCCTGCTGCGTGTTGAGGTTCAGGCATTCACCCCTGAACTGTCCGAGAAAATGCTGCGTATCATCCTTCAGGCCAGCGAACACTTCGTCAACGAAGTCAGCCACAACATTGCCCGTGAGCAGATGAAGTTTGCCCAAGGCGAACTGGAAACCGCGCGGGTCAACTACGCCAAGCGCAAGACCCAGTTGCTGGACTTCCAAAATGTAAACAAGGTGCTGGACGGCGGTAACTCCGCACAAAGCCGCGCCACCATCATTGCCGACCTGGAAGGCCAGTACACCAAGGAACAGGCCGTTCTGACCGAGATGTCGTTCAAGCTGCGCGCTGACGCGCCGCAAGTCCGCCAGCAGAAGCAGAAGGTTGAAGCCATTGTCCGTCAGTTGGCCAAAGAGAAGCGCTTGCTGGTTTCGTCCCCACAAGGCTCGCAGCTCAACGTGGTTGCCTCGCGCTTCCAGCAACTGACCCTGGACGCCGGCATCGCCGAGGAAACCTACAAGACCGCTGTTGCCGCGCTCGATAATGCCCGCGTAGAAGCAAGCAAGAAAATCCGCACCCTGGTAACCGTAGTCAGCCCTAACACCCCCCAGCTCGCGCTCTACCCAGAGCGCTGGTACAACCTGGCAACCATTTTGCTTGGCCTATTGATGCTGTATGGCATCACGCGCTTCATTCTGGCTTCGATCGAGGATCATCGTGATTAAATCCCTGGCTGTCTCCAAGACATTCAACTTGAAACTGGCTGCTTTGGCGCTGGCGACCTTGGGCCTGGCGGGTTGTGGCGGCACCATGTCTGGTGCAGGGCCATACAAGGGCACGATTGAGAATAAAAACGAGGCGTACAACCTCGTGGACATCAACGCCAGCACCATCGGCCCATACCTGGCAGGCGCCCCACGCGCCTCGCTGGCTACAGTCACCAAGCCACAACCACCTGAAGTACGCTTGGCCGCAGGTGACACCCTGAATGTGCTGATTGCCGATACCGCTCCGGCAGAGTCCGCCCTGTTTGCCCCTTTGGCAACTGGCGGCACTCAGCTGAAGTCGCGTATTGACGCTCAAGGCATGCTGTCGCTCCCTTATGTGGGCCGTCAGTTTGTGGCCGGCATGACCCTCAATGAGGTCGAGTCCATGATTCGCCGACAGCTGAAGGGCATTACCACTGACGTGCAAACCCACGTTGAGTTGGTCGGTGACCTGTCGGGCTCGGTACTGGTTGCCGGTGCCGTCAAGACACCTGGGCGCTTCAGCACCCTACAAGGCCCACTCACTCTGCTCGATGCGGTGAACCAAGCAGGCGGCCCTGTACTGGAGCCACACCTGGTCAACGTGACTGTACGTACCGGCACCCAGATTCAACAGTTCAACTATGAAGACGTTTTATCGGGCAACAACATGGTGCTACGCCCGAACTCGGAAGTGGTGCTTGATCGTGCACGTCAGCGTTTTGTAGCGATGGGTGCCGTGGCAGAGCCAGGCCTGAAAGACCTTCCGAGCCAGAACACCAGCTTGTTGGATGCGCTGGGCAGCGTAGGCGGCTTACGTGAAGCGAATGCCAATCCGGAAGGTGTTTTCGTGTTCCGGATGGCAAACGACCCCAAGTCGAAGCCAACTGTACTTCGACTGAACATGCGCGATCCTGCAGCTGTGTTTTATGCGCGGCAGATTGCTGTGAAACCGGACGACACTATCTACGTAACAAACGCAGCTGTATACGAATGGCAGAAGGTGATTTCGCCTATCGTTCAGACCATGCTATTGGGACGTGCGACCGGCGCTTACAAATAAATTTCAATTTGATCAGGCATAGGGAAATCACATGATCCCCGTCGTACTCTCCGGTGGCTCCGGCTCTCGCCTTTGGCCACTCTCGCGTGCCATGCACCCGAAACAGTTCCTCTCCATTGGCGGTGAATTTTCGCTGTTCCAGTCGACGCTGAAGCGCTTGGCTGAGATTCAGGGCGAAGCCCTGACTCCAATCGTTGTGAGCAACGAAGACCACCGCTTCCTGGTCGCAGAACAATGCAGGGCCTTGGGCGTTTCGCCAAGCGCCATCCTGCTCGAGCCTTGCGGCAGGAATACCGCGCCCGCCATTGCGGCCGCAGTACTTCAGTCACTCAGCGATGGTAAGGATGAACTACTTCTGGTTCTGCCAGCTGATCACGCCATCGAAGATATCGAAGCCCTGCAACGCGCATTCGAGACAGGCGCCGTTGCCGCACGAGATGGAAACATCGTGACCTTCGGCATCGTCCCCAACAAAGCCGAAACTGGCTATGGGTACATCCGCGTAGCAGAAAAAGGCCAAGCGGTACAACCGGTAGAAGCGTTCGTTGAAAAGCCTGATCTTGCCAAGGCCCAAGAATATCTGGAAGACGGCCGTTACTATTGGAACAGCGGTATGTTCCTGTTCAAGGCCTCGGTAATGCTTGAGCAACTGCGCTCACATGCACCACAAGTGGTGCAGACCGTTGAAGATGCACTGGCAGCTGCGAAAACCGACCTCGACTTCACTCGCCTGGATGCCGCAGCATTCAGCGCTGCTGAAAATATCTCCATTGACTACGCCGTCATGGAGCGCTCGGACAAGGTTGCAGTAGTTCCGCTGAATGCGGGCTGGAACGACGTCGGTTCTTGGTCCGCCGTTTGGGAAATTACCGAAAAGGACGCCCAAGGCAACGCAACTCAAGGCGATGTAATCCTTGAAGCAACCAGCAATGCGTATGTTCATGCGGAGCATCGCATGGTCTCGGTATTGGGCCTTGATGATGTTGTCGTAGTCGAAACTGCTGACGCTGTAATGGTTGCCTCGAAAGACAAAGCCCAAGACGTCAAGTTACTGGTAGATCGTATCAAGCAAGCCAAGCGCACCGAAGCCACAAGCCATCGAAAAGTCTACCGCCCTTGGGGGGCCTACGACTCTATCGACAATGGCCCGCGCTATCAGGTCAAGCGTATCACTGTAGCTCCTGGACAGAAGCTATCGGTACAGATGCACCACCACCGTGCCGAGCACTGGATCGTGGTCACCGGCACAGCAAAAGTGACCATTGCCGAGAAAGAAATCCTGCTGACTGAAAACCAGTCCACCTACATTCCGATTGGTGTTGTGCACGCACTTGAAAATCCAGGAAAAATCCCCCTGGAGATGATCGAGGTTCAATCTGGCACTTATCTCGGCGAAGACGACATTGTTCGCTTTGAAGATCGATACGGCCGCGCACCCCAACAAAAATCTGATGCAAAAGTACTGAACAATGAACCAGCAATCCACTGAAATGGATCAGAAAAAACACATTCTCATCCTTACGCCAGAAATCCCTTACCCGGTTTTCAAGGGCAATCAGAGCCGCATTGACCAGACCATCAAGGTACTTCTCGCGGAGGGCCATGATGTTTCTCTTGCTGTCCTGAACTTTAACCAAGAAGCCAGAACATCGGCACACGTTCAGCAAGAGCTAAAAGCGCACTACCCGAACATTCGGGAGGTGGAGGTTCGTCGTCACCCACGCTTCAACAAAGAAACAAAACCAAGCCTGCTTCAGAAGCTGGCGAAGCTTTCGGATAAGAACCAGGTGTCCAACATTGACGCCTGCCCGGAAGCCTATAAAAAGCTTGTCCACCAGATGGTCGCTCAATTGCGCCCAACTCACGTCCTAGTGAACTATGTAAAGCTTGATCGCGCCATTCCAAAGTCTTACAAGGGTGTGCGAATTGTCGATACACACGACATTCAAACAAGCATTATTTCGGCCGCAATCAAGGCTGGCACCTACAAGAAAAAAGTCGATCTGGTCAGCTTTGAACAAGACGAATTCCAACTGCTCTCGTCCTATGATTTTATCGTTTCGATTAATCCAAACGAAACTCGGGAAATCCAGAAACGGCTGCCTAACCAAAAGATTCTGACTCTCCCTGCCTTTAACGACTTCCAGACAGAACACGTTACCGGCAAAGAAATTTACGACATCCTGTTCGTCGGTTCAGCATCCCCCTTCAACTCGGAAGGTATCAAGCACTTCATTCGGCATTCCTTCCCTGCCGTTCGCAAGGCTTTCCCGAAGGTTAAACTTGCCATCGCAGGGGAGGTCAGCAACATCGCGTCCGTGAAAGCCCTGAAAAACGACAACATCGTTTATCTTGGCCGCGTAGACGACCTCACCAAAACCTACGCTCAATCCAAGATCGTAGTGTCTCCGATCATGAGCGGCGCGGGGATGAAGGTTAAAAACATTGAGGCGTTCTCGCACGGCATGCCAATTGTAGCCACTGCCTTCTCAATGGACGGTATCGAAGGCAAAGATGGCATCAACTGCTTCATCAAAGATGATAATGCTGAATTCGCCAAAGCTGTCATTGACCTGCTTAAAGATGCTGAACTGCGCAAGAAAATTTCGCACAATGCTTACATGCTGGCCAGAACCTACTATAGTCGCACCACTGCTGCACGTAGCTATAACGCCATCATCAATAATGATTTCACGTATCGCCCTGAGATTATTGCGACAAGCACCGCGAAGCACATTGCTGCTGCCGTTGGGGCCAACACCAAGCGCACCAAAGCACTGATCTATAGTTCTGACGCAGACTACCTTATCGGCTATAAGCTGTCGCTTGCTGAAAGCTTCAAAAAACTGGGTATCTACTCCGAGTTTGTCACCATGGATGCAGCTCGCTGCAACCGCTTCCTTTCCGAAGGCTATTTGGCGCACCCTACCCGGCCAGACCTGGAAAAGAAGAAACGGGAAGACATCAAGGCGGAACTACGCAAGCAATTTGAAAAAAGCGACCGCATTGAAATCACTCTTAAAGGCGTGAACATAAGCGACGAAATCACTACCTACCGAGATATGTTCCCTGAGCATTTCGAAGGCAAGAAGGTAGTGGATGTCATTGCGCACGCCATGTTAATCCTCGATTCGATTCTTCGCCGAATCTCCAAAACCGCACCTGACTTCTTGGTTGGCTGGAATGGCAACGGTCCGCACTTCATCTTCCTGATGAAAGTTGCCGCCAAAATTGCCAGCGTGCCAGTCTTCCACGTCGAGCGCGGCCTGTTGCCGGATACTCTGGTCTTCGACCCTCAGGGTGTAAACTTCAAGAGCTATATCGCTGGTAGTTACCTCCCCCTCATTACTGAAGAGGAGCGAAAAGTCGCTCGCGCATATATCAAAGATTTTTCCACTCAAGGAAAGACCATTGTCGGAAAAAATCTTGATCGCGATCTGACTAGCGAAGAGGTAAATCGCAAGATCGGTCTACCGGCGAGAGCCAAGTTCATCTTCTTCCCAATGCAAATTGAGGGTGACTCCAACATCATCATCAACTCGCCTATTTACAAAAAAATGGCCGATGTTATCGAGGATGTGAAGGAAGTCGCTAATCGCACCGGTTTGAAGGTAGTATGCAGGCCGCACCCTGAGTACTCCCTGACGCCCGAGGAACTCAAAGCACTGCACCCTGGTGTAATCTTTGACAACTCCCTGCACCTTCACACGATGCTCAAGCATGCAGTCGCTAACGTGGTGATCAACTCCACAGTTGGTCTTGAATCGATTCTGCTTGGCAAGCCTACGATCGCACTCGGACACAGTGTTTATTCTGGCAAGGGCATTACTCTTGATGCATTCCACCGGGATCACATTGAGACAGCGATTAGGAAGGTATTAAGCGCTGAATTCGACAATGCAGGTGCCGCGCTACGTACAGAAGCCCTCGTTCACCAGCTGTTCAGTAACAGCCTGATTCGACTTAACGATTCTGATTCGAACAAGGAAATGCTCGCTAACACTCTGCTGAAAAATGGCGTCGTTGTGAACAGCTCCCTACCTGAGCCTAAGCCACCTCAGCTGGCCGCACGCTACATGCAGCAACATAAGTCGTTCACCCAAGCCATTAAAGGTGCGAAGAAGATTGTTATCTGCAACACCTTAGACCCAGAGGCTCGACTCTGGCTCAACGGCAATACTCGCCCAGTGTTCACAAACGAGCTAATTCAAAGTCACTTTGCGAGGTCTACTAAAGCTGAGTTACTGATCACAAGCGCCAACGACCAGGTCGCGCTCGCTAGTGGCACTATAAAGATTGTGATCACACCCTCCAAGACGGCCAAAAAGCCAAAAACTCTTGGACCAAATGAGTACTATGTAGACGAATACTTCTACCCAGTAGCATAAAAAAAGGGGCTGCATTTGCAGCCCCCTTTTTTATTTAACTCAAGAGCGAGGGAACTTTGAATGTATCCCTACCATCAACTCTCGATGCGAAAACACCATATCTACCATTTTCAAGAAACCATTAATACCCTGATAGTAGTACTTATGCTCTACATCATGAGAATTCCCAAAAATCAATCCTACGCCAGGAGTGCGCGCACAGAGCTTGAAGAGGGCATCTCTATTAACAAGATCCATAGGATGCTGACCAAATGCAGCACCGATCACAGACGACCTAGAGCGAAATGATAGCTCATCAATATTATACTTTTGCTCTATTTGATCAATAACTTCCCGCAACTTAGGCCAAGCTGTTTCATAGGTAGCATCAAGATTGACCTGAGGATTATTCACCACTGCGTTTGCATCAAAAAAAAGCGCCAGGTCAATAGCAGCGAATCCCGCCATCGACGCGCCACAGAACACAACGTTTTCTGGTTTATAATCCTTCACGATCTCAGAGACAACACTTCTGATGTGCAACCCACGATCACTACGCAAATAGTAAGTATTATCCGGATCAACCAAGCAGAGTACGTCTCCAGGGTAATCTTTGTAATAACTTTTGACACCGGCGTAAACCCCTTTGTTCATCAAGGTTGCCAAGCCCACCAAAAGCTTATTCTTACCCCTTCCACGATCTATATAAACGACTTCCTCACCTTGAATCACCCTAGTATGTTCCGCTACAACTTTTTTATACTCTAGATCAATTTCCAGCTCTGTCGACACACTCAGCCCCCAGCAATACAATCTTTTTTCAACGTCGACGACCACGCCAGCCTTGCGACGCCACACCCACCAAGTATTTTACAATCGACAAGCAGCTCAATAGCGAAATCGAATCGTAATCGGCCATCACAAATACACCAAAATTAACAAAAAATCAACAAAAACCTCCTGATAATGCTGATTTCGAATACACGTCGATATAGACTCATTGAGAAAAAAATACTAAAGTAGCACTTGAAGTATTCAACGCATAATGGACTGATATCTTGAAACTGACCCCTTCTATCGAGTGCTCTAACTCCTCCCCGTTCGTGCTCTTCGGCGGCATCAACGTCTTGGAATCCGAAGACCTTGCGCTGACAGCATGCGCAGAATATGTCCGCGTGACAGAAAAACTGGGCATCCCCTACGTTTTCAAAGCCAGCTTCGACAAAGCCAACCGGTCGTCCATCCACTCGTACCGCGGCCCCGGAATGGAAGAAGGTCTGCGTATTTTCGAGAAGGTAAAAGCTGAGTTTGGCGTGCCAATCATCACTGACGTCCACGAGATTTATCAGGCTGCACCTGTCGCCGAAGTTGTAGACGTGCTGCAACTGCCAGCTTTCCTAGCACGGCAGACGGACTTGGTCGTAGCTCTTGCCAAAACTGGCAAACCGGTCAATATCAAAAAGCCACAATTTCTCAGCCCCTCACAGATGCAGAATATTGTTCACAAGTTTAAAGAAGCTGGAAATGACCAGCTGATCTTGTGTGATCGTGGATCTTGCATGGGTTACGATAACTTGGTTGTGGACATGCTGGGCTTCGGCGTTATGAAACGCACTTGCGATGACCTGCCTATCATTTTCGACGTCACTCACGCATTGCAAAACCGCGACCCATCTGGCGCAGCATCTGGCGGGCGCCGCGACCAAGTTGTAGACCTTGCACGTGCCGGTATGGGTGTTGGCCTGGCAGGTCTGTTCCTTGAAGCGCATCCGAACCCTGATAAAGCTAAGTGCGACGGCCCAAGCGCTCTACCGCTGGATAAACTAGAGCCATTCCTCGCTCAGATCAAAGCGCTTGACGATCTGGTTAAGTCCTTCGCACCGCTGACCATTTCGTAAATTTGGCTTAACGTAACAAGGACTGTGACATGGCAAGTTGTGAACAACGGGTCGCTATTGTTATACCGGCCCGCTACGGTTCAACCCGCCTGCCAGGCAAGCCATTGGCCGATATAGCCGGCAAATCAATGGTACAGCATGTTTATGAGCGCGCGCAGCAAGTATCAAATGTTCAGGTAGTGGTTGTTGCTACCGACGATGAACGAGTGGCTGTTGCAGTACATGCATTCGGAGGCAAATGCGTGATGACCTCTCCTGATCACCCATCAGGAACAGATCGACTGGCCGAAGTTATGAGCCACGTCTCTGCAGATATTTACATCAATCTGCAAGGTGATGAACCTCTCGTACGACCAACGGACATCGAAGCATTGGTCGCGGGCATGCTTGCGGACAAAGATGTTAACGTTGGCACTCTGTGTCACCCAATTGATACAGATGAAGCCAACAACCCGAATACTGTAAAAGTAGTGCTCGCTTCAAATGGAAATGCGCTCTACTTTAGCCGCTCACCGATACCCTATCCTCGCGATGGGGAGCATGCGAGTTATTTAAAACATGTGGGCGTATATGCTTATCGCAGAGAGGTTTTGGCTGAGTACGCAGATTTGCACCAACCCATGATGGAGCAAGCTGAAAAGTTGGAGCAATTGCGATTACTTGCAGCCGGGTACTGTATTCGCGCCTATAAAGTAGAAGCTACAGGCCCTGGCGTTGATACACCCGAATGCTTAGAGCGAGTTCGCGCAATTATGACAGGGCGCCCGCCCGCAGCAAAGCCTTCACTTGCTGACATTAGGCTAGTAATCACAGACGTAGATGGCGTCCTTACTGATGGCGGAATTTATTATGACGCCACCGGCGAGTGCCTAAAACGCTTCCATGTCAGAGACGGCATGGGAATGCGCTTGCTAGAAGAAAACGGTGTTAGGGTCGCCGTGCTATCAGGTCGCGACTCAGCAACTTTGCGCAAACGTGTTAGCGACCTAGGAATCACGCTTTGCCAGTTCGGTGTAAAAGACAAGATGGCCGCATGCGAACAACTGATGTCTGAAGCTGGCGTTACAGCAAAGCAAACTGCCTGCATTGGCGACGATTGCATTGACCTACCAGCCTTTGCTGCTTGCGGAATGTCCTTCGCTGTGGCGGATGCACCAAGCTATGTCCGAGCTGCGGCCACACAAACACTTGATGCATTTGGTGGTAATGGCGCATTCAGGGAGGTTGCCGACGCAATTCTGTTCGCGCAGAATAAAGAAGCAGTACTAGGCACGGCCACTGGATACTCGACAATAATGGCAAAAATGGCACAGTAATAATTAAGCGGCAAGCTCGAAGAAGCTTGCCGCTTAATACATATAATATCAAACTCAACGCCCCAAAAACAAAGCCCGCCACCCCCGAACCTTAACCATTAGCACCTCATAAAAGACAAGCTAATCAATTGCAACTTTCATACCGATTCCCTTCCACCACATTACCCTCAGCTGGCACTCCAGTTAGTCGTGTCGTCATATTTTTCGACTGTACGACCCAATATTTGCCTTGCACATCTGATTTATTATTTCTAACCATATTAAAATTTCCATCAACCCTAACACCCTCCCCACCACCACAAAACTTATTATTCTCTACAGTATTGTGATCCGCATAATCTCGATAAAATTTACCTCTTCCATCCAGTGACGCGTCACCACAGTCTCTATGTGACAGGTCCCTTCCTTGACGCGAGGCGATCCAGACACCCACGCTTTCCCCAACAAACTTGTTATTTCTGATTACATTTTCATTGCTTGACTGCCAGCGCAAAACCGCCATGCCTTTACTAAAATTCTCCCCGCAGTTTTTGTAAAGAAAGATACCTCCGGCAGAATTATCAATAAAGCTATTCCCTTCAATCAGATTTTTTGCGGAAGAATCAACTGCCACACCCTCCCTCTGACCCGATTTTGGGCCATCCATATCACCGTTATTTTTAATGATATTATTTATTAGCTTATTCTCCCGAGAACTTTGCTCCAAGTACACACCAACTCCTCGAGATCCTTCTACTACCGACTCACGCAACGTGACATTCGAAACATAGCTATATAGATAAACCCCAACCCCCCCACTATTTTCAACATGCAAGTGAGAGAGAGCCACACCACTTGGACTAATATTATAATTATGATCACGACTACCTGAGCGCTTAAAATCCGGAACACCAGAGCGAACAGCAACACCATTATTTGCGAAATTTTTTACATTACAATTTGATACCGATACATTTCTCAACTGCCGCCCCTGGCTAGAAATTGAAACTCCGTCTTTCAACTTACCCATTCCATCTAGAGTTGCGCCATCACAATCAAGCTTTGTATTTGAGGTGGAAATATTAACCGTTTGATTATAAGTGCACTTCCTATCCAATTTAACATCCCCATTAATATCCCCCCCGCCAGGCAATTCGCACACAGAGTTGACTTCGCCTGCACTCGCCGCCTGCATACAACCAGCAAAACCACAGCACAACGCAAACCGAAACATAAAACGACCAGTATTTTCACCCTTCATCCACTCAGCCTCATAGCACAACTTAAAATTGACAAGTATAGCCTCAAAAACCAGCACTAACCCTCAAGCCGGCTGCGCATGTAATTTACAATCAATCAAACAACACCATAAAAATCATGCAAAAAAAAGCCGGCATGCTTCGCATGCCGGCTTTTCTGAATAGATGCACGAACCCTTAGTCAAAAATCTCCACAACACCCACAACAGCACCCTCGGCATCGGTCACAGCCAACGCTCTAATCTTGTTGTCCAGCATGTAAGCCTCAGCCTCTGAAAGCTGAGAATCCTCGCGGATAGTGTGTGGGCTGGCGGTCATGAACTGCTCAACCGAGGCTTGAATAACGCTCTCGTCTTCCAGCAGCGCCCGACGCAGGTCGCCGTCCGTAACGATACCGACCAGCTTGTCGTTATCCATCACCGCCGTCATGCCCAAGCGGCTACGAGTCATGACCAGCAGGCAATCATGGAAGCTGGTAGATGGGGCAACAACAGGCGCCGGCGAGTGCATGACGTCACAAACACGGGTCAGCAACTTACGACCCAAGCTGCCACCGGGGTGGTAGCGAGCGAAGTCCATTGGCTTGAACTGGATAGCCTCAATCAGCGCCACTGCCAATGCATCACCCATGGCCATAGTCGCCAGCGTCGAAGTGGTGGGAGCCAGATTGTTCGGGCAGACTTCACGCTCGACCGAAATGTCGAGCCAGATGTCTGCATGCTTGGCCAGCGTAGATTTGCCGTTCCCAGTCATGGCGATGATCTTGTTACCGAAAGACTTGAGGCTAGGAATCAGCTTGATCAACTCTTCGGTTTCGCCGCTGTAGCTGATCAGGATCAGCACATCGATTGGCTTGAGCATGCCCAGGTCGCCGTGGAAGGCTTCGGCCGGGTGCAGGAAAAAGCTGGGGGTGCCAGTGGATGCGAAGGTGGCGACCATCTTCTGGCCGATCAGGCCAGATTTACCCATGCCGCACACAACGGTACGCCCCTGGCAACCAAGGATGAGTTCAACGGCGCTCTGGAACTCGCCATCCAGGCGGTCGGCCAACTGAGTAACAGCTTGAGCTTGAGCGATAAGGGCTTCTTTGGCGATGCTGAGGTGATTCATTTTCGTCCCTGACGACAGCGAATGTATACGAAGGCGCGAATGTTAAAGTTTTTACAGCTGGAAGCATAGTGCGGAAGCCCCCGTCTCAGAGCAATCTGACTGGCGGCGACGCTAGCAGAACAGAGAACTAAGCGCCGACTTTGCGCCAATGATGGCATTGAGATATCAAATTTAATCTTTTTCTTCACACCCCAGCCTCTGCAGGCTTTTACACCCGGCAACCAGTTAACTAACTTCGTAGGAGGGCCTTATACGAGGTGCCTTGCACAAAGCCCGATGCCAGCGGCAACCCTCGAACCACAGGGCGTTCAGCCCTCTCTTCCCTTCCAAATCAATATCTTGTTGTAACTTTTCGTTGTACACAGGCCGCTCATACAGCAGCATACCCCCCTTTCTCAGCTTCAAATTGGACGTATGGCAGTGGCAACATGGATGTTATGAATCCCTCTACACGACGGCACGCAGCAGGCAAGACCCTCTACCGCTGGCACGCCGCCTCACTCGAGAGCCATCTCCAAGCCCTTGCCCCTCACTGGGGCCAGAAAACGCTGGAGATCACTACCGAAGTCCTAGGTGCAAATGCATCCTTCGTTAACTACGTGCGTCACCATCGGCTGAAGGATCCGTGCACCGGGCAACCCGTCGAAATAGTGGAAAAGTCCATCCGCAAAATTGCGTTTATCAGCAGCCAGGAGGCGCGCTTCCACCGCGCCGAAGGGATGTTGGCGGGAAGTACGCACTTTCACTACCCCGCCTGCATAGGCGTGATCGATACGCCTTGGGAAAGCTTGGTCTTTACCGAATTCGTGCGCGGCATGCCTCCACGTATGCATGCGATCGCCAAACAGTTGGCGCTTGGCATTGTCGAGCTTGAAAGCTTGAGCCACGACTACCTGGAGTCGCAACCACTCGCCAAAACGCCCTTGTATTGGAGCATGGACTTCTTCAGGCCTTGGTTCCTGCTGCGCCCACGCTTCAATTTTGCCCGCTGCCTTCCTGCGCTGGCGCAACTCGGTCTCGAAGACGAACGCTTTGCAGGGCTGGCTGAGCGTTTCAAGGCCTTTTTACCAGTGACTCGCGGCATGGCAGCCCAGGCCCGACGCAGCCCACGCTGCATCAGCCATATGGATTACCTGCGCAAAAACCTGTTCGTCGACAATGGCCAATTGCACCTGATCGACTGGAGCGAGGTAAAGGTTGGGCGCATAGGCTTTGACGGCGGTGCATACCTGGGCAGCCTGTTCCGGCGCAAGGACATGAAGGTATTCCTGGCAGCGCAGGCCGAGTTCATCGAGACGTATCGGGCAGCCCTGCCGGAGCGCTTCGATGTGGAACAGGCGCTAGGTAACTTGCGCTACGTGTTTCTCCTCACGGCTCTGTTCCACTGCTTGCGCCCAGAAACGGTCGCTGAGTACAAGGAGCGCGACCGGATGGGGTTGCTGCTGGAAAAATACACCTATTTGCTGGAGATGCTGGATCAGGAGTAGGTGAGCTTTTGTACCCATGGGAAAAAGCTTCGCGGGTAAACCCGCTCCTACAGGCGTGCGTACGTTCCCCAGCGGTGTGTGGTACGCAGCGTTTTCGGGGGAGTTTGTCGGGATCAGATATCATTCTGATGCCATAGGTCATCATCTGCACATATCGTCTAATTTCTTTTCGCGATTTTTGCCCAGCGGCGCGCCTACAAATGTGAATTTGTATTAAGATTCGCCATCCTTTGTTTCCACCGGACCCGCAGGGCTACAGGCCCATGCCGCCCCTTTGCTGAATGGATGCCGCTCCACGTATATGGACGACGCTTCGCCCCGCCCTCGCCTGCTGATCCTGTCTAAAGGAGCCCAGCGCATCAGTACGTTGCCTGCCTTGCTGCCCGAATTCGCGCTGCAAAGCGGTGCCGTGCGCGATGTCGAGCTCGCTGATTGGGTAATGGCCTGGGGCCGCAAGCCAAGCGCCATCAAGGCGATGGCCGAGGCGCACAAGGCTGGCAAGCCCGTTCTCACGCTGGAAGACGGCTTCATCCGTTCCGTGGGCCTGGGCGCCGACGAGCCGCCCCTGTCGCTGATCGTCGATGACGTGGGCGTGTACTACGACGCCTCCCAGCCGTCCCGCCTCGAACAGTTGATCGCCACACCGCTAGACGCCGAGCAAACCCAACGTGCCCTGGCGCTACGTGACCTGTGGCAGCAGCAACGGGTGTCGAAGTACAACGACGCACGCATCGAACTGCCAGCGTTGCCGGCCGACTGCGTGCTGGTGGCCGACCAGACCTGTGGCGATGCCTCGTTGCAAGGTGCAGGGGCCGGCGACTTCCGGGCCATGCTGGAGGCGGCATTGGCCCGCTACCCGCATAGCACCATCGTGCTCAAGGTGCACCCCGACGTGGTGGCCGGGCGCAAGGCCGGGCACTTCGACCTGGCAGCGCTGGCCAGCAACCCGCGGGTGCAGGTACTGGCCCACAATGTTCACCCGGCCGATTTGCTGCCACGCATGCGTGCAGTGTTCGTGATGACGTCGCAACTGGGCTTCGATGCCCTGCTTTGGAACGTCCCGGTGCACACCTGGGGCATGCCGTTCTATGCCGGCTGGGGGCTGACCGACGATCGCTTGCCGGCACCTTCGCGCCGCAAGCCTGTGCCGTTGGCGCAACTGATTCATGCCAGCCTGGTGGCCTACCCGCGCTATGTCTGCCCAGAACGTGGGCAGCCGTGTACGCCAGAGGTGCTGATCAACTGGCTGGGCCTGCAACGGCGGCACCGCAGCGTGTTGCCAGGCACCGTACAGATGCTGGGTTTCAGCCGCTGGAAAGAACCGCTGGCAAACCTGTTTTTCAATGGCGCGGCCATTCGCTTCGTCAAGCCCGAGCAACCGCTGGCGCAAGACTTGCCCGTGGTGTCTTGGGGTTGCAAGCACGACACCCACCTTAGCGCCCACCCCCTGCCCGTCAACCGAGTGGAAGACGGCTTCCTGCGCTCGGTCGGCCTGGGCGCCGGCAAGGCGCGACCGTTGTCGTGGGTGGTCGATGACCTGGGTATTTACTACGACGCCACCCGGCCTTCGCGCCTGGAGCGCATCCTGGCTGAAGAGCCGTTCGACCCGCAGTTGTTAGCCCGCGCGCATGCTTTGCGCCTGGCCATCTGCGCGGCGGGGCTGACCAAGTACAACTTGCCCGGCGCCAGCTGGCAGCGCCCCGCGCATGCGCAACGGGTGATCCTGGTGCCTGGCCAGGTGGAGGGCGATGCGTCCATCCGCTTTGGCGGCAACCGTATCCGCAGCAACCTGCAACTGCTGCGCGCCGTGCGTGAGCAAAACCCTGATGCATGGGTGTTGTACAAACCCCACCCAGAGGTACTGGCCGGCACGCGCGCCCGCGGTGACGACGAAGCGCAAACCGTGCACTGGTGCGATGAAGTGATCGGCGATACGCCACTGCAGCAATTGCTGGAAGTGGTCGATGAATTGCATGTACTGACCTCGCAGTCGGGCTTCGAGGCTCTGCTGCGCGGTGTGCCGGTGACGACCTACGGCCAGCCGTTCTACGCCGGCTGGGGGCTGACCCGCGACATGGACCTTCAAGCACCGGTGCAGGCACGGCGCAGCCGACAACTGACGCTGGACCAGCTGGTAGCGGGCACGCTGCTGCTCTACCCCACTTACGTAAGCCTGGTGACCAACCGCTTCACCACCGCCGAACGAACCTTATACGAACTTCAAAATTGGCACGCCTTACCGCAGCCTGGAGCTCCCTCCCGATGGCAGGACTTGAAACGACGCTTGAGCAGTTTGTTGGGCATGAAGCGCCCGACCAACTGAATGCAAGGGCGACGCGTGGTCCGCTGCTGCGTATCCCGTCACACAATTTTCTGCTGCTTCAGGGTGTCAGTTCGCCCTTCTTCAGTCGCCTTGCCAAGGGGCTGCGGGATATCGGCCAGCGGGTGCACAGTGTGCGCTTCAATGTCGGTGACGCCCTGTATGGCCCCAGCGGCGCGCAGCTGACCTGCCCGCACGCCCCGGAAGACATGCAGGCCTGGTATTCACAGGTGTTCCACAAACTGGGTATCACCGACCTGGTGCTATTCGGCGACTGTCGCCCGGTACACCGCCCGGCCGTGACCCTGGCGCGCTTGTCGGGTATCCGCGTGCACGTGTTCGAGGAAGGCTACTTTCGGCCGTATTGGGTGACGCTGGAACGCGACGGGGTCAACAACAACTCGCGTTTGCCACGTGACCCACAGTGGTACCGCGATGTGGGCAAGTACATTCCGCGCTACCAGAATGGCAACCCGTTCAAGCTGTCGTTCGCCGCACGTGCCACGCACGATGTGCTGTACCACGCCGGCGGCGCGCTGAACCGGCTGTGCTTCCCACGCTACCGCACCCATGCCCCGTTCAACGCAGCCGTGGAGTACGCCGGTTTCATTCGCCAGGGCATGCGCCTGCTGAGTGCCCGTGTGCATGACGACGCGCTGGTGGCCGAAGTGGCCCGCGAACGGCACCCCACGTTCCTGCTGCCCTTGCAACTGGACAGCGATTCGCAAATCCGCGACCACTCGCCGTTCCAGAACATGACCCAGGTGATCGAACATGTGATCGACTCGTTCTCGCTCAACGCGCCCTTCGATGCGCGCCTGCTGGTGAAAAACCACCCGTTGACACCTGGGCTGGTCAACTACCGCAAGGTGACCGAGCAATTGGCGCGTAAGTACGACGTGGCCGAGCGTGTCGACTTCATGGAAAGCGGGCACATGCCTACGCTGCTCTCGCACATCACCGGCATGATCACCGTCAACAGTACCGCGGGGGCTTCTGCATTGCTGCACCACCGCCCTACCTGCACGCTGGCCGAGCCGATCTACGCGATGCCGGGGCTAACCCACCAGGGCGGGCTGGATGATTTCTGGCAGCAGCCCGAAGCGCCCGACAACACGCTGTTTCAACGCTTCCGCAATACCGTCATCCACACCACCCAGGTCAACGGCGGCTTCTACACCGCCTGCGGCATGGACATGGCCGTGGCCAACTGCCTGGAAGTGCTGATGGCGAAAACCTCAAGAATCGAAAAATACCTATGAGTTCGCATGCCTCACCCCGCTGCATCCTCATCACCGGCGCCACAGGCGGTATCGGTGGCGCGTTGGCGCCTGCCTACGCCGCCCCGGGGGTGACGCTGATCCTGCAAGGCCGGCGCCAGGACCGCCTGGCCGAAATGGCCGAACAATGCCGCGCCCTGGGTGCCCAGGTGTTGCTGGAGGCCCTCGACGTGCGCGATCTGGACGCCCTGCGGGCCATGGTTCGCCGGATAAGCGAACAGCATCAGCCCGACCTGGTGCTGGTGGGTGCCGGGCTTAACACCGCCGTGGGCGCCAATGGCGAAGCGGAAGACTGGGACGACAGCCGCGCCCTGATGGAAGTGAACGTGATGGCCGCCCTGGCCACTGTCGAGGCTGCCCTGCCCGCCATGCGCAGCCGTGGCGACGGGCAGATCGCCCTGTTCAGCTCGCTGGCGGGCTGGCGTGGTTTGCCGGTCACACCGACCTACAGCGCCAGCAAGGCCGCCATCCGCGTATACGGCGAGGCCATCCGCGACTGGCTGGCGCCGGAAGGGGTGAAAGTGAATGTGATTGTGCCGGGGTATGTGGAGTCGAAGATGTGCTTCGAAATGCCCGGGCCTAAACCTTTTCTGTGGACCGCCGACAAAGCGGCCAGGCGTATCAAGCGCGGGCTGGCAGCGAACCAGGCGCGTATCAGCTTTCCGTTCCCGCTCAACCTGGGCACCTGGCTGCTGGGGCTTATCCCGCAGTGGCTTTCTTCGATGATCCTGCGTGGGTTGAAGTACAGTGATTGATGTTTCCATGTTGCCGGTCGCCTTGATCGGCCTGGGCTTGACCGTCGCGGTCGAGCGCCTGCTGGTTCCCCGCCCTGCCCTGCGTCGCCCGGCCGATTGCTGGCTGCTGCACGCGGGGCTGTGGTGTGTGGCCTTCGGGCTGTTGTATGCACTGACGGCGCGGCCGTTGTTCAGTGGCGTGAATGTGTTGCTGCTGTGGCTGCTGATCGTGCTGGTAAGCAACGCCAAGTATCACTCGCTGCGCGAGCCGTTTGTGTGTGCAGATTTCGAGTATTTCAGCGATGCAGTGAAGTTTCCGCGGTTGTACTTGCCGTTCTTTGGCTTTGGCAAGGCCGCGCTGCTGGCGGTGGGCTTTCTGGTTTACCTGTGGGCGGGGTTGAGCTTCGAGGTGCCGGGCACGCGGCTTGAGGCGTTGCTGCCACTGGCGCTGGGCCTGGGCTTGCTGCGCCTGGGGCATCGGCCTGTGCGGCCGAGCTTTGATGCCGAGCGGGATGTGCGCGGCTGGGGCCTGGCGGCCAGTTTGTGGCGGTACTTCTGGGCGGCGCGGGCGCCGGTGGATCGCGACGGGCTGGGCTCGCCGTTTGCGGGTGGGGCTGTGCCAGCCTCTTCTCAGCCGCCAGCGGCCCAGGCCGAGGCGCTGCCGGACTTGGTCTCGGTGCAGAGCGAGTCGTTCTTCGATGTGCGTGGGCTGTGGCCTGGCGTGCGCCCGCAAGTGCTCGACCAGTACGACCTGTTGGCCAGCCAGGCGCTGGCCCGGGGCAAGCTGCAGGTGGCGGCCTGGGGCGCCAATACGGTGCGTACCGAGTTCGCCTACCTTACCGGCATCCCCGCCGACCGGCTGGGCGTGCACCGCTTCAACCCGTACCGGGTGCTGGCCCGCCAAGGCCTGCCCAGTATCGCCTCCAGGCTCAAGGCGCAGGGGTACCGGACCATTTGCATCCACCCGTACGATGGTGGTTTCTATGGCCGCAACAAGGTGCTGCCGGCCTTGGGCTTTGATGAATTCATCGATGTGAAGGCGTTCAACGCTTCGCAAAAGGCCGGGCCGTTCATTGGTGATTGCGCCGTGGCAGACAAAATCCGCGCGCTGCTGCAGGCGCCAGGCCGCACCCAGCCGCTGTTCATCCATGCGGTCACCATGGAAAACCATGGCCCGTTGCACCTGGAAAGCGTAGCCGCGCACGAGCTGCCCGCCTGGTTCGACCGCCCGCTGCAACCGGGCATGGAAGACCTGGCGCCCTACCTGCGGCACATCGGCAATGCCGACCGCATGCTGGGCATGCTGCGCGAAACCTTGCTGGCCCAGCCGAACGAGGCGCTGCTGTGCTTCTTTGGCGACCATGTGCCGATTTTGCCCGAGGTGTACCAGGCTGTCGGTGCGCCCGCGGGGGATACCGACTACCTGGTGTGGTCCAACCGCCGCCAGCCTGGCTGCCGGGCCAGGCCAATGCCGGTGCAGCAGCTTTCCAGCACATTGCTGGCCCATGCCTTGGCGCCGGCACCCCGCCAGGACACGCCTATGGCCAGTGCCGGGGTAGCCTGACAACGTGGTGCGTATCGTTTTGGGATCGGACCTGTCGCCGGAGCGTGCCGCAGACCCTGCCTTGGCCCGTTTGCTGACCGAGGGGCGGGGGTCGCTGGCGTTTCTGATTGGCAATACGGCCTGCCGCTATCGCCTGCTGGGGGCGGCTATCCACTGGGACCGTGTGCTGCTGGCCTTCGATGGCGAGCAGGCACTGGGCTTTGCCGCGCTCAAGCATGGCCGGCGCGGGCCGTTTGCCTTGCACTGGCGGCCGTTCGTGCGTGAGTTCGGCGTGTTGAGTGGCTGGGTGCGGTTTATCGGGTTCTGCCTGAGCGAGCTGCGCGAATGGCGCTACCCGTTCTTGCTGTACGGGCTGCGGGTCAGCAAGGCCGCACGCCAGCAAGGCGTGGGCTCGGCGCTGGTGCAGGCGTGCTGCGCGCACGCCGCCGGCCAGGGCTTTACCCAGGTCGAGCTGGAGGTGCCGCTGAGCAATCATCGGGCGCAGCACCTGTACCTGCATAATGGCTTTGCCCTGCGCCGCAAGCGCTGGGTGCCGTTCCCGCCGGTGCGCAACATGTGGCGGGCTGTGTAATGCACAACACACCGCCCTTTGTACCCCACCCGCCCGAAGGTTACGTACCGCCCGATGCCCTGGTAGACGGCAGCGGCTGGATCGGCATCATGTCGCAATGGGTGGCCTGGAAGGTGCTGCACCTGCCGCAGTTCCTCGGCCCGGAAGGCCCGCCCTTCTGGCTGTGGCGCCGCGGCCGCAAGGCGCCCAAAGGGCTCAAGGCCATTGCCGGTATCGGCTACAAGCAGTCCTCGGCCCATGCCCGGGTGCTGTGCCAGCGCTGGGGGCTGCCCTACATTGCGCTGGAAGACGGCTTTTTGCGCTCTTCTTCGCTTGGCATCGAGGGCGATACGCCGATGTCCATGGTGGTCGACCCGGTGGGCATCCACTATCTGGCAGACCGCCCGTCGCTGCTGGAAAACATCCTGCAGCAGCCCGAGGCGCTCAGCGCATACGAACTCGATTGCGCCCGCGAACTGATTGCCTTGATGCGCAGCAGCGGCATCGGCAAGTACAACAACGCCCAGGACCTGCCCGACGACGACCCGCTAGGCCGTGAACGACCGCTGGTGCTGGTGGTGGACCAGACTGCCGGGGATTATTCGATCCCGGGTGGCGGGCTATGCGAAGCCGACTACGTGCGAATGCTGGATGAGGCCCTGGCAGAAAACCCGGATGCCGACGTGCGCGTGCGCATTCACCCGGACTGCCTGGGCGGGCAAAAGCCCAGTTGCCTGCTGGATGCCGCGCGGGCCCGTGGGGTCACGCTGGAGGCGCGGCCGGTAGCCTGGGCGTCACTGGCCCGGCGTGCACGGCGCGTGTACGTGGGCACCAGCCAGGCCGGGCTGGAGGCGTTGATCCAGGGCGTGCCGGTGACCTGTTTCGGGCTGCCGTTCTATGCAGGCTGGGGGCTGACCGATGACCGCATGGCCATTGCTCGCCGGCAGGCCCGGCCAGACCTTGTGCAACTGGTGGCGGCGGCCTATGTGCGCTACTGCCGTTATGTCGACCCATTGAGCGGCCAACTGACCGATGCCTTGACCGTTGCCCGCCAGCTGGC
Source organism: Pseudomonas sp. BP6 (assembly GCF_017875935.1). Classification (NCBI taxonomy): domain Bacteria; kingdom Pseudomonadati; phylum Pseudomonadota; class Gammaproteobacteria; order Pseudomonadales; family Pseudomonadaceae; genus Pseudomonas; species Pseudomonas sp. BP6. Next base: position 922,962 of record NZ_JAGINI010000001.1, on the reverse strand, counting down.
CAACAAGAAAGCCCGCGATGCTGCGTTTGCCGGCCCCACCACGGTACTGGGCGTGAAGCGGCACAAGCAGCACAACATCCGGCGGTTTTTCGCAAGCCGTTGGGGGCAGTTGCGTTTCAGCGTGGACAGCCCGCAACTGATAAGCCAGGTAGCGGCCGAACAGGGCCGGCTGCTGGTGTGGGCTGCGCGCGAGCCGGCCGGCCTGGCCGAACGTGCGCGCCAGGCGGGGGTGCCACTGTGGCGGGTCGAGGATGGTTTCTTGCGCTCCACGGGGTTGGGGGCAACCAACAGCCCGGCGCTGTCACTGGTGCTGGACCGGGGTGGCATTCATTACGATGCGCAGTCTGCCAGCGACCTGGAGCAGCTGTTGCAGCAGGGCGAATTTGACGCCCCATGCCTGGCAGAAGCGGCGCGCTTGCGGGCGCAGATCGTTGCCAGCGGCACCAGCAAGTTCAACCTGCGCAGCAAGGTGCGCCCGGCCCTGCTGGCGCAGCCGGGGCAGCTGCGGGTACTGGTGGTGGGCCAGGTCGAGGATGATGCCTCGGCGCTGTGCAGCGGTGGCGGTGCCGGGTGCAACCTGCGGCTGCTGCAACAGGTGCGCGCGCGGTTGCCGGATGCCTGGATTCTGTACAAGCCGCACCCCGACGTGGAAGCCGGCAAGCGCCGCGGGCACATTGCCCCGGCACAGCTGATGGGGCTGGCCGATCAGGTCCTGGCGGGTGTGGACATCGCCAGCCTGTATGGCCAGGTCGATGCACTGCATACGCTCAGTTCCACCGCCGGTTTCGAAGCCTTGCTGCGCGGGCTGCCGGTGGTCACCTATGGCACGCCGTTCTATGCCGGCTGGGGCCTGACCGAGGACCATCAGCCCTTGCCGCGCCGCACCCGGCGTTTAACCCTGGACCAGTTGGTAGCCGGCGCCTTGTTGCGCTATGCGCGCTATGCCGACGTCCAGCAAGACCTGCCCTGCGATGCCTGGCACGCCCTCGCCTGCCTCAACGCGCCACACCCGGCGCGGGTGGCCTATCGGCGAGTGGCGCCGTTGCTCAACTATACCCGGACCATGCTCGGCTGTGGCCGGCCATTGGCCCCATCAAAGGACTAGATCATGCCTGTTTCGATCAAGGACATCGGCCGTTACGCGGCACTCCCCTGGCATTGCCTGCAGTTGGCTACCCATGCCAAGTCGTTCGAGAACAACCCGGTGCTGGGCAGCGCCCGGCTCAATGCCCTGGGCCTGCATGTGCAGCGTCGTCAGTTGGCGATGGCCATGGCAGGTTACCGTCGCAATGCGCTGGCCTCGCGGCTGGATGCCGGTGAGCGCGCGCATTTTGAGCAGAACGGTTTTTTCATCCGTGAAAACGCCCTGCCTGCCGAGCAGTTTGCAGCCTTGCGCGCCGAGCTGGGTGCATTGCGCAGCACCGGCTGGGAAATGCGCCAGGGCCGTGCGGTTACCCGCCGGGTCAGCCTTGACCAGGACGTGCTGGCGCAAAACCCGGCCAGTGCGGCGTTTGTGGCGGACCGTGGGGTACGCGACCTGATTGCGTATGCGTCGTCCAATACCGGTGGCATTACCTACCAGTTGCAGTCGATCGTGATCGACGCCGCCAATGCCGACCAGGACCCGCAGACCCGCCTGCATGCTGACACCTTTCACCCTACGGCGAAGGCGTGGTTGTTCCTGGACGATGTGGCGGATGACCAAGGGCCGTTCAGTTATGTGCCGGGGTCGCACCGCCTGACGCCGGAGCGTTTGGCCTGGGAGTATCGCCAAAGCCTGGGGGCTGCGCGCTCCAGCGAGCAGATGCACCGTGAGGGTTCGTTCCGTATCGACGAGCCCGAGCTGGCTGCCCTCGGTTTGCCGCCGCCCCGTCGCTTTGCGGTGCCAGCCAACACCCTGGTGGTGGCGGATACCTCTGGTTTCCATGCCCGCTGCGCGAGCCATCAGGCCAGCCACCGCGTCGAGATTTATGCCAGCCTGCGGCGTAACCCGTTCATCCCCTGGCGCGGGGCGCACCTGTTTGCATTGCCATGGATTGCCAACCACCACATGCGTTGGGATATCCGGTTGAAGCAGTTGATGGGGTTTGGCAAGAAGAGCCATTGGCGGTTTGTGGAGCAGTTGAATGCGTATGAGGCACCGCATATCTGACCCACGCCCAGTCCCCCCCCCCGGCCCGGTGGTTGAGCGCAAACCGTCGTAGGAGCGGGTTTACCCGCGAAAGGGCCGGGCCTGCTGGCCAATATCCCTGGCCGGTCACCGTTGCTGCCGCCACCGTATTCGCGGGTGAACCCGCTCCTACGCTGATCGGGGGTGGGCACAGATCGGTGGTTGGCCGCCGACCGTCGTAGGAGCGGGTTTACCCGCGAAAGGGCCGGGCCTGCGGGCCAATATCCCTGGCCGTTCACCGTTGCCGCCGCCACCGTATTCGCGGGTAAACCCGCTCCTACGCTGATCGGGGGTGGGCACAGATCGGTGGTTGGCCGCCGACCGTCGTAGGAGCGGGTTTACCCGCGAAAGGGCCGGGCCTGCTGGCCAATATCCCTGGCCGGTCACCGTTGCTGCCGCCACCGTATTCGCGGGTGAACCCGCTCCTACGCTGATCGGGGGTGGGCACAGATCGGTGGTTGGGCGCCGACCGTCGTAGGAGCGGGTTTACCCGCGAAAGGGCCGGGCCTGCTGGCCAATATCCCTGGCCGGTCACCGTTGCTGCCGCCACCGTATTCGCGGGTGAACCCGCTCCTACGCTGATCGGGGGTGGGCACAGATCGGTGGTTGGGCGCCGACCGTCGTAGGAGCGGGTTTACCCGCGAAAGGGCCGGGCCTGTGGGCCAATATCCCTGGCCGTTCACCGTTGCTGCCGCCACCGTATTCGCGGGTGAACCCGCTCCTACGCTGATCGGGGGTGGGCACAGATCGGTGGTTGAACGCAGGCCGTCGTAGGAGCGGGTTTACCCGCGAAAGGGCCGGGCCTGCGGGCCAATATCCCTGGCCGTTCACCGTTGCTGCCGCCACCGTATTCGCGGGTAAACCCGCTCCTACGCTGATCGGGGGGGGACACAGATCGGTGGTTGGGCGCCGACCGTCGTAGGAGCGGGTTTACCCGCGAAAGGGCCGGGTCTGCTGGCCAATATCCCTGGCCGTTCACCGTTGCTGCCGCCACCGTATTCGCGGGTGAACCCGCTCCTACGCTGATCGGGGGTGGGCACAGATCGGGGGTTGGGCGCCGACCGTCTTACCCGCGAAAGGGCCGGGCCTGCGGGCCAATATCCCTGGCCGTTCACCGTTGCCGCCGCCACCGTATTCGCGGGTGAACCCGCTCCTACGCTGATCGGGGGTGGGCACAGATCGGGGGTTGGGCGCCGACCGTCTTACCCGCGAAAGGGCCGGGCCTGCGGGCCAATATCCCTTGCCGTTCACCGTTGCTGCCGCCACCGTATTCGCGGGTGAACCCGCTCCTACACGGAGGGTGAAAACGCATCGGTGGTCGGACATACGCCGTCGTAGGAGCGGGTTTACCCGCGAAAGGGCCGGGCCTGCGGGCCAATATCCCTGGCCAATCACCGCCCCCCCTGGTCGGTGGGCACATTCTGCAATGGTTGCACCGCTGCTGGCATCATGAGGGCGTCTACGCTGGCTCGAACTATCGAAGCCTCAAGGATGACCACATGCACTACGCCCATGCCCACCATCTGCGCCGCCACCGGGTTTCACACCCCGGCAGGCTGTACATGCTGACAACCGTCACCCACCAGCGTCGCCCGCTGTTTCACAACTTCAACCTGGCCAGGCTGGTGGTCAATCACTTGCGCCAGGCAGACCGGGAAAACAGCTGCGTCACGCTGGCCTGGGTGGTCATGCCCGACCATGTGCATTGGCTGATAGAACTGAAACAGGTGACGCTGGCCACGTTGATGCGCCGCTTCAAATCAAGGTCCAGCCATGCCTTGCACAAGGCCGGCGTAACAACCAACCCCATCTGGCAGGCGGGCTACTGCGATCGCGCCATGCGCAAGGATGATGACCTGCTCAACGCCGCTCGCTACATCATTGCCAACCCGGTCAGGGCCGGCCTGGCACCCAATGTCGGCGAATACCCGCACTGGGATGCCATCTGGCTGTAGGCGTGGCCATCACCCCAGCCGCGCCATCTCCTCCGCCACCACCGCAACGGTATGCCTGATCTGCTCTTCGGTATGCTCGCAAGACACAAAAAACCGCACCCGCGCCGAATGCTCTGGCACCGCCGGGTACAAAATCGGCTGGGCATTGATGCCACGCTCGAACAGGGCGCTGGACAAGCGGCCGGCCTTGAACGAACTACCGGTAATCACTGGGATCACCGCCAACCCGGTACTGGTCGCCGTGTCCAGCCCTGCTTCACGCGCCAGGCGCAGGAACAGCTCCCCTCGCGCCTGCACTTGCGCTACCCGCTCGCTGTCAGCAGCCAGCAGCTTCAACGCTGCCAACGCAGAGGCCGTGACCGCCGGCGGCATGCCAACACTGTACAAAAAGCCCGGCGCCAGAAACTTCAGGTGCTCGATCAGTGCCGTGCGGCCCGCAATGTACCCGCCGCAACTGGCCAGGGTCTTGCTCAAGGTCCCCATCCAGATGTCGACGTCATCGCCAGCCAACCCAAAATGCTCACGAATACCTTTGCCCGTCGCACCCATCACCCCCAGCGAATGAGCTTCATCCACCATCAGGAAAACCTTGTGCTTATGCTTGAGCTCGACGAACCGGGGTAGCTCGGGGTAGTCGCCGTCCATGCTGTAGATGCCTTCCACCACCACCAGCACCCGCTCGAAGTGCTGGCGCTGCTCGCCCAGCAGGCGGTCCAGCGCCTGCCAGTCGTTGTGGGCAAAACTCAGACGGCGGGCACCCGACAGCTGGATCCCCTGCAACACGCTGTTGTGAATCAGCTCGTCATGCACCACCAGGTCGCGTGGCCCGAACAGGTAGCCGATGGTGGTGACGTTGGTGGCATGGCCGCTGACCATCACCACCGCATCGTCCACCTCGTACAGTCGCGCCAGCTCGCGCTCGAGCTCGCGGTGCAGCGGGCGGTCGCCAGAAACCGGGCGGCTGGCCGACACCGAGGTGCCGTAGCGGTCGATCGCCGCCTTGGCCGCTTCGGCCACGGTCGGGTGGCCGGAGTAGCCCAGGTAGTTGTAACTGGCAAAGTTGAGAAACTCGCGCTCGCCAATCTGCGTCTGAGCACCGGCGGTGCCCTGGTGCATACGGAAGAACGGGTTGCTCACGCCCAGTTGCATGGCGCTCTGCTGGATAACCCGCAGTTGCTGGTACCCCGGGTGCAGGTCAAAGCGATAGTGCGCCTCGGGCACCTTCAGGGCAGCCTGCTGCACCTGCTCCAGGGTGGCGCCCTGCTCGCCCTCGGCAGCCACATGGCGGCGTCGGGCGAGGGCTTGCTGGATCAGGCGTTGCTTGGCATCGCCACCAAGGCCGGTCGGGGTTCTGGCTGTCATCTGGCACTCTTAATCAATCAATCGGTTGGGTGCCGCGTTGCTGTCGGCCAAGGCTGCGTTCAACTGCGCCAACTCTTCGGCACTGTGCTCGCTGCCATGACGGGCAAGCACATTCTGCGCCAGTTGCTCTTCGCTGCTGCCCGCTTCACCGCGCAGCAGCTCCAGCAAGCGTACGGCAAGCTTGTCGATGCTGGAGCTGTCACTCAGCTCCATCACCGGCAGGCGAATACCGAAACGCTCTTCCAGCGCCACCACCAACTCGACGCTCATCAACGAGTCGAGCCCCATTTCCTGCAGCGGGCGCTGGGCATCCAGGCGTGCCGGCGGCAGGCGCAAAATCTCGCACACCTCGTGCTTGAGCATGTCTACGAAGCGTTCGAGCAGTTCGCCATCGTCAAGCTCCTCCAGCATGCGCTGGATGTCTTCACCGCCACCTTCATCCTCATGGTCGCCGCCATAGGCGCGGGCCAGTTCGCTGAAGCGCGGTGTAGTGGCGCTCGGCAGGAAGCGCGCCAGCGCCTTGAAGTCCAGCTCCAGTACGCCATGGCCGTTATCACCCTGCACCAGCATGGCCTCGAGCTGTGCCAAGGCAGCCTCGGCCCGCAGCGCCGAGCCCCCCATGCGGCTCTGCAGGGCGTCCTTGATCTGGCTGTTGCGCGCCAGGAAGCCGACATCGTCGATGGCGCCCCACAGCACGGCGGTGGCTGCCTGGCCCTGAGCACGACGGTGCCGCGCAAGAGCTTCAAGCCAGTGGTTGGCCGCCACGTAGTTGGCCTGCCCGGGGTTGCCGAACAAGGTGGTGGCCGAGGAGAACATCACGAAGAAGTCCAGCGCCAGGCCCTGGGCCAGCTCATGCAGGTACTGCGCGCCCTTGGCCTTTGGCTCCAGCACGCGACGCAACTGCTCGCCGTCAAGGTTGCGGATCAGGCTGTCGTCAATCACCGTCGCGGCATGCACCAGGCCACGCAGTGGCCATGGGCTGGCGGCGATGCGATCAAACACACCGCGCAGTTGTTCACGGTCAGTGATGTCGCACGCCACGGCCTGCACATCGATACCTTGGGCGTGCCACAACGCCAGTTGCGGTTGGGCCTCTTCACTGGCCGGGCCACGACGGCCCAGCAACACCAGGTGACGGGCACCTTTGTCGATCAGCCACTGCGCAGTACGCAAGCCAAAGCCACCCAGGCCGCCGGTGACCAGGTAGCTGGCATCGTTGGCAAGCTGCAGTGCCCGCACCGGCTGCACACGGGTGTCGACAGTTTGCTGGATGGGGTTGGCGTAAGTCACCACGACCTTGCCAATCTGCCGCGCCTGCTGCATGTAACGGTAGGCCTCGACCACCTGGTTGGCGTCGAACTCGCGGAACGGCAACGGATGCAGAATGCCCTGCTCGAACAGCTCCATCATTTCGGCAAACAAACGGCGGGTGAGCGCGGGGCGCTCGCTCATCAACTGGTCAGCGTCGATACCGAAATAGCTGATGTTGTTGCGGAACGGGCGCAAGCCGATACGGGTGTTCTGGTAGAAGTCGCGCTTGCCCAGCTCAAGGAAGCGACCAAACGGCTTCAGCACCTGCAGGTTGCGGTTGATGGCCTCACCGGCGAGCGAATTGAGCACCACGTCCACACCACGCCCACCGGTGGCTGCCAGTACCTGGTCGGCATAAGCCAGCGAACGAGAGTCGTAGATGTGGCTCACACCCAGCAGGCGCAGGAAGTCGCGCTTCTCGTCGCTGCCTGCGGTGGCGTGAATTTCTGCCCCCAGCCATTTGGCGATCTGGATGGCAGCGATGCCCACGCCACCGGCAGCACCGTGGATCAGCACCTTCTCGCCCGGCTCCAGGCGCGCCAGGTGATGCAGCGCGTAGTACACGGTGAAGAAGGTACTCGGAATGGTCGCCGCCGCTTCGAACGACATCCCTTCAGGGATGCGTGCAACGGCGTTGGCGTTGGTGACCAGGCGGTTGGCGAAGCTGCAGGGACCAAAGCCCACCACACGGTCACCCGGGGCGAAGTCGCCCACTGCCTCGGCGCCTTTGCCCTGCACCACACCGGCAAATTCGAAGCCCAGGGTAGGGCCGGAGAAGCCGTTTTCGATGGCTTCGTCCGACAGCAGGCCGAGGGCGAACATCACGTCACGGAAGTTAAGGCCCGTCGCGCGCACCTGAATGTCCAGCTCATCCGCCGCCGGTTGACGCGGCTCACGCACTTCCCAGCGCAGGTTGCGCAGCTGGCCCGGCAGGTCGAAGCCCAGGCACACCCACTGCGCATCGCCCACTGCGCGGCGCGGCTGGTCGGCCAGCACGCGCAGGCGCGGCACGTAGCGACGGCCTTCGCCGTCCAGGGCCAGCTCGGTTTCGCTGTCGGCGTGCAACAACGCGGGTACCGCCAGCTCGACCGCTGCCGCGTGGGCCAGATCGAGCAGGCGAATACGACAGTGCGGAGATTCGTTGGCCAGGGTACGGCCAAAGCCCCACAAGGCGGCGTCGCCGATGGCCGCAACGTCAGCGGCGGTGTCGACGCTGTGCAGGTGCTCGGCAGCGCCACGGCTGAACAGCCAGCACTGCGGGGCGATCGTCAGCGACTCACAGGCCTGCACCAGCGCGGCCGCTTGCATGCAGCGCTCGGCCTGGCCATCGAGGCCTGTGCCGCTGTCGAAACCGGCCAGGTGCAGCACATGCTCAGGGGGCTGGGCAAAGGCGCCAAGCTGGGCGGCCAGTGCCTGGGCGTCACCCGGCTGCAACAGGTCAACCTGCTGGCCTTGGGCGCGCAGTTGCTCTGCCAGGCGCAGGGCGGCGCCCTGCCCTGCTTCGGCGAGTACGGCCCAGCGCTGCACGGCCACAGGTGCAGCAGTGTCTGCACCGGCGGGCTTGTCCGCCAGCAACAGGTAGCTACCACAGGCGTTACCCGGCAACGCCTCCAGCGTGCGCAATGCGGTCAGGCCATGCCGCTGCAGCTCATGGCTCCAGAACGCCGGGCCTTGCTGGCGCGACAACGCCTGCTGCGGGCCGGCCAGCCACCAGTCTGGCTGGGCACCGAAGACGAAATCGGCCCAGCGCGCCGGGTACTGCCCAAGCAGCGCCAACTGGCCGTGCGGGTTGAGCCGGCCACTGGCCAGGCGCAGGGCGTCACCCAGCGTATCAAGGGGGCCAAAATCGGTCGGCACCAGTACCCAGTCGAACGTACCGGCGTCGGCCAGTTGCTCCAGGCCAAGGACCTCCAGCGCCGGGCAATCGTCACGCAGGCGCTGCTCAAGTTCAGGCTCGGCGACGCAGTAGGCATAATCGAGGCGATCGAAATCCAGACCGGCGTACAACAGCTCGGCGAACGAAGCGCCACCAAAGCCGAATTCCAGCACGCGCAGGCGCTGGCCGGGCGGCAGTTGCGCCAGGCGCGCGGCCAAGGTCTGGCCAATGCCGCTGAGCAGGTGCTGCTGCCCTGCCGCACCCAGCACCAGGCGCGCCAGGCTGGCGCCGCTGGTTTCGCGCGGTTGCAGGGTGTCGAAGGCCTGGCTGCCATCCAGCAACGCCGACAGATGACGGCCGATACGGCCAACGGAATGGATAATCTGGAAGTACTCGGGGTAGCTCCTGAACAGCTCTTGCCAGATAGCCTGCGAGGTCGGGCGCTCGCCCTGGTCGACCAGTTGCCAGCCGCCGTCAGCGCTACGCTGCAGGCTGCCGTCGTGCTCGGCATGGCGCAACAGCATCGCCAGGAAGTCGCCCTGGCCCTGCGACCACTGCGCGACTTGCTCGGCACTGATGCAGCCGCCGGCCTGTTCCACCGCATCGAGGACAAAGCTGCTGCACAGCACATCCAGCAGTGGCTCCACTTCATTCAGATAACGCACCTGCGCCGGCTCGTCCGCCAGGCACTGCAGGGCCTCGGCCAGCGGCGAGCAGGCCGCGGCTTTACGCTGCACAGGCACAACCGCGCCTGGCGCGGCCTGCCCTACATGGCCCATACGCTTGATATCGCCACTGCGGTCGTACTGCAGGCGCACGGCACGCATGCGCGCATCCTTGATCGCCAGCACGGCAGCGCCGCTGGCATCGAACAGGGTGAAGTCGACCAGCAGCGAATGCGCGGTGCGCTTGCGCTGGCGCACCTCGGCCAGCACCGGCACACCGCCAGCATTGGTAAAGGCAACGCGCCCAAGCTTGACGGGGATGAACGCCAGGCCATCGTCATGCCCCTGGCGGCTGGCCAGCAGCTCGGTAATCAGCTGGAAGGCACCGTCCAGCAACGCCGGGTGCAGGTGCAGGCTTGCCAGTTCGTGTTCGATGGCAGCAGGCACGGCCAACTGAGCCAGCACGCGCTCACCCTCCAGCCAGGCTGCGGCCACGGTCTGGTAAGCGGGGCCGTAGTTCAGGCCAACCGCGCTGGTCATTGCCAGGTGCTGCTCGCCGGTGAAGTCTGCCGGGCGGGCTGGCAACGCCGGTGCCCGGGTGTCCAGCAGCACACCGCGCGCCTCGCCCGGCAAGCGTGCGACCACATGCTGTACCCAGTCTTCGCGTTGCATCAACGTGCGCGAGCTGATGCGCAACGTGCCGTCGGCCTCTTCGACCTGCACGCGCACTTTCTTGCTGACCTCGCTGCTCAGCAGCAGAGGGTTGTGGATTTCCAGCTCTTCGATATCGACGAACTCGCCCGGCTGGTGAAGTTGCGCCACCGCCAGGGCCAGCTCGGTAAAGCCTGCCCCCGGGAACAGTACCGACTCACCCACCTTGTGGTCGGCCAGGGTCGGGTACTGCTGGGTATCCAGGCGGTTTTCCCAGGTCAGCGCCTGATCTGTTACCGGGTAACCCAGCAACGGGTGCACGCGCTCGTGGCTCAGCGGGCCATAGGCCTCGGCAGTGACCGGCAAGCTGAAGTGATCGTGCTGCCACGCGTAGTTAGGCAGGCGCAGCGGGCGCCCGGCCACCGGGAAGCGCGCCTGCCACTGTGGCTCGACGGCAGCAATCTGCAGGCGGGCTACGGTACGTTCCAGCAGCAGCGGGCTGTGGTCGTTGCGCTTGAGGGTGCCAATCACCTGCCCCGGTTGTTCGCACTCGGCCAGCACATCGTTGACGTAGCTGCGCAGGATCGCATGCGGGCCCACCTCGACGAACAGGTTAAGGCCATTGCGCACCAGGGCAGCCAGCGCGCCCTGGAACAGCACCGGGAAGCGGATGTTCTGCCACCAGTACTGGCTGTCCAGGCGTTCGCCGTTCAACTGGCCACCGACGACAGTGGAGTAGAACGGAATTTTCGTAGCCTGCGGGCGGATATGCGCGAGGTCGTCGATAACCGCTTGCTTGATCGGGTCCATGGCCGGCGAGTGGAAGGCGTAGTCCAGGTCCAGGCGACGGGCGAATACCTGGCGCTCTTCCAGGGCCGCCTCCAGCAGTGCCAGGGCGTCAACCTCACCGGCCACAGTGGCACCGCGGGCGCTGTTTTCGCCAGCCACTACCAGGCGGCCGTCCAGTTTCAGTTCGGCAATCAGTTGCGCCGTGGCCTCACCCGAGAGGCCGACCGCCGTCATCTTCCCGGTACCACGGGTCAGGCCCTGCAGGCGGCTGCGGTGGTAGATGACCTGGGTGGCGTCCTCCAGGCTCAACGCGCCGCTGGCCCAGGCCGCCGCCACTTCACCCACACTGTGGCCGATCACCGCCACCGGGTGGATGCCCTCGGCAGCCAGCACTTTGGTAACCGCCACTTGCAGGGCAAACAGCGCCGGCTGGGCGATTTCGGTGCGCGCATAACGGCCTTCGCCGTTGTCACCCAGCAGCTCGGCGCGCAGCGAGTAGCCCGCCAAGGGCTGGAACAACGCGTCCACTTCATCCACGGCGGCGGCGAACAGCGGCTGGTCGAGCATCGCCCGGCCCATGCCCTGCCATTGCGAGCCGTTGCCGGAATAGACAAATACCGGTGCCGAGGCGCCGTCCAGGGCCTGGCCGGCCTCCAGCACTGCGCTCAGTTCGCTGAGGGTCGGGTCCTGGGCATAGTCGTCCAGCGCCTGGGCGGCTTCGGCTGCGTTGTCGCAGACCAGCAGCAGGCGGTGGCTGTGTGCATCGCGGCGATACATCGCCTGGTAGGCCACATCGTAATAGTCGGCCTGGGGCTGCTCGGCCAGGTAGGCGGCAAAGCGTTCAGCGGTTGCGCGCAGGCCTTCTTCGCTCTTGGCACTGAGCAGCAACGGCACCCGCGGGGCGCTGGCCGCTTGCGCTGCCGGCGCCTGTGGCTCGGGGCTTTGCAGGATGACGTGGGCGTTGGCGCCGCCAAAGCCGAACGAGTTCACCCCCACGGTCAACTGGCCATCGGCCTTCAGCGGCAGGGGCTCGGTGACCACTTGCAGGTTGAGGTCGGCGAACGCGATGTTCGGGTTCAGCGCCTGCACGCCAATGGTAGCGGGCACGGTGCGCTCGGCCAGGCAGTTCAGTGCCTTTATCAGGCCGGCCACGCCAGAGGCGGCTTCAAGGTGCCCGAGGTTGCTTTTCACCGAGCCGATTGGCAGCGGGTTGCCGGCGCCGCGCGCCTGGCCCAGCGCCTCGCCGATGGCGCGGGTTTCGATCGGGTCCCCCACGGCGGTACCGGTGCCGTGGGCTTCCAGGTAGTCCAACTGCTCGGGGGCGATGCCGGCCTGGGTGTAGGCGCGCTTGAGCAACGCCGCCTGGGCCTCGGCATTGGGCAGGGTCAGGCTGGACTTGCGCCCGTCGGTGTTCACCGCACTGGCCGCCACCACCGCCAAAATGGTATTTCCATCGGCCACTGCCTGGTCGTAGTCCTTGAGCAGGAACAACCCGCCGCCTTCGGAGCGGGCATAACCGTCGCCGTTTTCGTCGAACGACTGGCAGCGCCCGGTGCGCGACAGCATGGTCGCCTTGGCGAAGATCATGAAGCCGAACGGGTGCATGTGCAGGCTGATACCGCCCGTTACGGCTTGGTCGACATCACCGCTGAGGATGGCCTGGCACGCCTGGTGGAAGGCCACCAGCGACGACGAGCAGGCGGTGTCGATGGCCATGCTCGGGCCACGCAGGTCGTAGAAGAACGACAGGCGGTTGGCCGCGATGCTCATGGTGTTGCCGGTCGCCGTGGCGCCATCGATGGCCGACAGGTCCTCGAGCAGGCGGTAGGACTGCTCGACACCGGCGATGCCCAGGTACACGCCGCAGTTGCTGCCACGCAGGCTGGACGGCTTGACCCCGGCGTTTTCGAAGGTTTCCCAGCACATTTCCAGCAGCATGCGCTGCTGCGGGTCCATCATCGCGGCTTCACGCGGCGAGATGCTGAAGAAGCCTGCGTCGAAAGCGCTGATATCCCCCAGGGTGCCTGAGGCGAAGGTATAGCTGGTTGCAGGGCTGGCCTTGTCCGGGTGCAAGAACTCGCGTTTGTTCCAACGCGACGGGTCAACCTGGGTCACCAGGTCGCGCCCCTCCATCAGGTTTTGCCAGAAGCCTGCATTGGAAGAGCCAGGAAAACGGTACGCACAACCAACGATTGCAACCTTTCTACGCTTGATCAAAACCTATTCCTTCAAATCTCATCGGGCACCGTCCCATCCGTCGGACAGCCGGCATGCCTGGCCCGGCCACGAAACTGGCCAGTCGTTATATGTCACTGATGATTGTCTGGGTACCTGAAACTGCCATGCCCACAGGGGGCGCAAGACTCATGGTCTGGAACTGGCGTGGGAATGTTCAGATTTGTGTATGCGGATGATACGCGGGTTGCCGGGGTGGGAAAACCCTGGGGTGAGGGATGGTTCACGGATCGGCGTAGGAGCGGGTTTACCCGCGAATACGGTGGCGGCTGCGACGGTGAATGGCGGGGGGAGATTGGCCAGCAGGCCCGGCCCTTTCGCGGGTGAACCCGCTCCTACGACGTCCTGTGTTCGACTTCCGATGGGGGGCCACCGCCGGGTTTACCCGCGAATACGGTGGCGGCTGCGACGGTGAATGACCTGGGAAATTGGCCAGCAAGCCCGGCCTTTTCGCGGGTTGAACCGCCCGTAGAATGGCGGTTCCGCCCCCTAGGTTGTTACCTCAATAAACCGTGCCTTGAATCAAACGCAGCAGATACTGGCCATAACCGTTCTTGGCCAGCGGTGCTGCCAGCGTTTCCAACTGCTGGGCATCGATCCACCCCTGCCGGAATGCCACCTCTTCCGGGCATGCTACCTTCAGCCCTTGCCGCCGCTCGATCGTCGCGATATACCCACTTGCCTCAAGCAGCGAGTCATGCGTTCCGGTATCCAGCCAGGCATACCCGCGCCCCATGATCTCCACCGACAAACGGTGCTGTTCCAGGTACGCGCGATTGACGTCGGTAATCTCCAGCTCACCACGCGCAGATGGCCGAATGCTTTTGGCAATCTCGATCACGTCATTGTCGTAGAAGTACAACCCAGTCACGGCGTAGTTGGACTTGGGTTTGGCCGGTTTCTCTTCCAGGCTGATGGCATTACCCTGCCCGTCGAATTCGACCACGCCATAACGTTCAGGGTCTTGCACGTGATAGGCGAACACGCTGGCGCTGCCTTGGCGGTCCATCGCGCTGCGCAGCAACTGCTGGAAGTCGTGGCCGTAATAGATGTTGTCACCCAGCACCAGCGCGGTGGGGGCGTTGCCGATGAAGTCTTCGCCAATCAGGAACGCCTGGGCCAGGCCGTCCGGAGATGGCTGCACGGCGTAGGTGATGTTGATGCCCCAGCGGTGGCCGTTGCCCAGCAGTTGCTCGAAGCGCGGGGTGTCCTGCGGGGTGGAGATGATCAGGATGTCGTGAATGCCCGCCAGCATCAGTGTGGTCAACGGGTAATAGATCATCGGCTTGTCGTACACCGGCAACAGTTGCTTGGAAATTGCCAGGGTCGCCGGGTGCAGGCGGGTACCCGACCCACCCGCCAGAATGATGCCTTTACGCTTCATAGTGGTCCTTTCTCGTAGATTTCCGTCAGCATGCGAGCCACACCCAGGCGCCAGTCTGGCAGGGTCAGGGCAAAGGCCTTCTGCAGTTTATGGGTATCTAGACGCGAGTTGGCCGGCCGCATGGCCGGCGTCGGGTAGGCCTCTGTGGTCAATGGGGTGACGTATTCGGCATGAGCTTTCAGCGGCACGCCATGGACCGCCGCTTGCTCCAGTACGTAACGGGCATAGCCGCACCAGGTGGTTTCCCCACCCGCAGCCAGGTGGTACAGACCAGCCAGGGATGGGTTGCGGCGGGTGGCGACAATGGCGTGGGCGGTGATGTCGGCAATCAGTTCGGCGCCTGTCGGGGCACCGTGCTGGTCATCGATCACGCCCAGGCTGTCACGCTCCGCAGCCAGGCGCAGCATGGTTTTGGCGAAGTTGTTGCCGCGTGCGGCATACACCCAGCAGGTGCGAAAAATCAGGTGCTGGCAACCGGCAGCCTGGATGGCTTGCTCGCCAGCCAGCTTGCTGGCGCCATAAGTATTCAGTGGGTCAACGGCGTCGTCTTCGCGCCAGGGCTGGGTGCCCTGCCCCGGAAACACATAGTCGGTGGAATAATGCACCAGCAGTGCGCCACTGTCAGTGGCAGCGCGGGCCAGCACGCCGACAGCGTCGGCGTTTACCTTGAAGGCTTGCTCACGGTCACTCTCGGCTTTGTCCACGGCGGTGTAGGCCGCCGCATTGACGATGACATCGGGGGCGTAGACTCGGACCGTTTCGGCCAGGCCCGGCAAGTTGCCCAGGTCGCCACAGTACGCCTGGCTGCGAGCGTTCAGCGCCAGCAACTGCCCCAGTGGGGCCAGGCTGCGTTGCAGTTCCCAGCCTACCTGACCGTCCTTGCCCAGTAGCAGCACCTTCATGCAGAACGCCCTGCGTAGTTTTTTTCAACCCAGTCGCGGTAGCTGCCAGACTGCACGTTCTGCACCCAGTCCTGGTTGTCGAGGTACCAGGCCACGGTTTTGCGGATGCCGGTTTCGAAGGTTTCCGCAGGCTTCCAGCCAAGCTCCTGCTCCAGCTTGCGGGCATCGATGGCGTAACGGCGGTCGTGGCCGGGACGGTCGCTTACGTAGGTGATCTGTTCGGCGTAGGGCTTGCCGTCGGTGCGAGGGTGCAGTTCGTCCAGCAGCGCACAAACGCGGTTGACGATTTCCAGGTTGGGCTTTTCATTCCAGCCCCCGACGTTATAAACCTCACCGGTTTTGCCGGCTTCCAGCACGCGGCGGATGGCGCTGCAGTGGTCTTTTACGTACAACCAGTCGCGAATCTGCTGACCGTCGCCATACACCGGCAATGGCTTGCCGGCCAAGGCGTTGACGATCATCAGCGGGATGAGCTTTTCCGGGAAGTGGTAAGGGCCGTAATTGTTGGAGCAATTGGTGGTCAGCACCGGCAGGCCGTAGGTATGGAAATACGAACGGACCAAGTGGTCGCTGGCAGCCTTGCTGGCCGAGTACGGGCTGTTAGGCTGGTACGGATGGGTTTCAGTGAAGGCCGCTTCGTCGGCAGCCAGCGAGCCATACACTTCGTCGGTAGACACATGCAGGAAGCGGAATGCCTGCCGCGCCGGTTCATTCAGGCCGCCCCAGTATGCACGCACGGCTTCCAGCAGGTGGAAAGTGCCGACGACGTTGGTTTCGATAAAGGCTTGCGGGCCATGGATCGAGCGGTCGACATGAGATTCGGCGGCAAAGTTGATGATGGCGCGGGGCCGATGGGCATGCAGTAACTCCGCGACCAGCCCGCTATCGGCAATGTCGCCATGCACAAAGATATGGCGCTTGTCGCCCTGCAGGCTGCTCAGGGTCTGCAGATTGCCTGCATAGGTGAGTTTGTCCAGGTTGACCACGGGTTCGTCATCGCCGGCCAGCCAGTCCAAAACGAAGTTCGCCCCGATAAAACCTGCACCGCCGGTTACCAGAATGGTCATGTTTGTCTGCTTCCGTTGTCAGGGTCTGCTCTTCCACTTTCAGGATTCTAGACTGTCGGCGGTTGATTCGAGAGTGAAGACGATGGCAACGTGACATTCAGGCTGGAATGGCGGAGCTACAGGGGCCGCATCGCGGCCCTGTGGAAGCGAGTTTACCTGCGAAGCAAGCTCAAGGCTCCAGGCGCCGCTGCTGGTAAATCCAGTCGACAATCTCGCCTTCCGGCGAATAGCCGCTCACGGTTTCGCGCAGCAACTGCCGTACCCGCACAAAGTCATCAACCGCCGCTGCCGCCATCAGTTGGCGTAGGAACTCCTTGAGCGTATCCCAGGGCAGGAAGTCTTCGTTGGCACTCATGATCATCGGGTGACGGGTAGCAATGACGTTATCGCCGATCAGCAGCTCTTCATACAGCTTCTCCCCCGGCCGCAACCCGGTGAACTGGATGGCAATATCACCCATCGGGTTACGCTCGGAGCGCACACTGAAGCCAGACAGGTGAATCATCTTCTCGGCCAGTTCCACAATTTTCACCGGTTCGCCCATGTCCAGCACGAACACGTCGCCGCCCTTGCCCATGGAGCCGGCCTGAATTACCAGCTGCGCGGCCTCGGGAATGGTCATGAAGTAGCGGGTGATCTTGGGGTGGGTGACGGTAAGCGGGCCGCCCGCCTTGATCTGCTTGTGGAACAGTGGGATCACCGACCCCGATGAACCCAGCACGTTACCGAAGCGCACCATGGTGAAGCGGGTTTTGTTCACCTGCGAAACGTTGCTGCTGTCGCCAAACAGCACCGGCGCCACTTCGCGGCTAAGCGCCTGCAGGGTCATTTCGGCCAGGCGCTTGGTGCTGCCCATCACATTGGTCGGGCGCACGGCCTTGTCGGTGGAAATCAGCACGAAGTTGGCAACCCCGGCCTGCAACGCGGCCTGGGCAGTGTGCAGTGTGCCGATGACATTATTCATCAGGCCTTCGGTGATGTTGTGTTCCACCATCGGCACGTGCTTATAGGCAGCTGCGTGATAGACAGTGTCGACGTGCCAGGTGCGCATGATGTCGAGGAGCTGGGACTGGTTGCGCACCGAGCCCAGGATTGGTACCAGGCTGACGGCAAGGGATTCACGGGCAACGCGCTGCTCCAGTTCGGAGAGGATGCTGTAGAGGTTGAATTCACTGTGATCGAAAAGCAGCAAGTACTTGGGCGCCTGCCCCAAAATCTGCCGACAGAGCTCTGAACCAATAGAACCGCCAGCCCCGGTCACCAACACCGTTTGCTCGGTAATGCAGCGCTCCAGGAGATCAGCCTGGGCAGGCACTGTATCCCGCCCCAGCAAGTCGCCAATGTCGACCTCCTGAATATCATCGACTTTCACCCGGCCGCTGGCCAAGTCCATGATGCCCGGCACACTGCGAACATGGAGCGGATAGCCTTCCAGGAAGTTGAGAATCTCCCTGCGACGGGTGCGCGTTGATGAAGGGATGGCCAGCAAAATTTCCTGGGCCCCCGTCACGTTGATCATCTGGTCAAGTTGCTCTGGACGGTAGACCTGCAGCCCTGCAATCACGCGATCACTGATACTGGGATCGTCATCGATGAACGCCACAGGGCGCATGGCCCGGTCCATGCGCAAGGCAGCCACCAGCTGGTTACCGGCAGCACCTGCACCATAGATGGCGACTTTGGGCAGGCCATCGTCACGTTGGGCGAACGGTACATGTTGCGCGGCTGCGGCAAACCAGTCGCCCAGGAAGTACTGGCGCATGGCCAGACGCAGCCCGCCGATCATGATCAGGCTGAGCCACCAGTAATTGAAAGTGATTGAGCGTGGCACGACGTTCTGGTGGTTGCTGGCCCAATAAATGATGAACCCCAGAAGCAGCGCGGACAGCGTAACGGCCTTGATGATGGCAATCAGAGCGTCGTTGCCGAAGTAGCGCATGACGGCGCGATACAGTCCAAAGCGGATAAACAGAGGAATGGAAACCACAGGTGCGCAAAGGAACAACCAGGTATGGTCAATCAAGGGGTTGGCCATGTCGTCGATGCCCAAACGCACCACAAATGCCATCCACAGTGCAATCCATACCAGCACTACATCTGTCAGCACCTGCAACAGACGCTTCTGTCTACGCGGTAACCCGAGCAGTTTTTTGCGTACTTTGTTCATAGGCTCCCAGAGTTCTTTTTCTGATTGTATTAACCGATTCTTCAACACTTCTGCTGTACAACAGTTATTCTAGGCTACCCGCGCGGTAATAGACTGCAATCAGCGCCAGAGGTACGTACGCAA
Source organism: Pseudomonas sp. BP6 (assembly GCF_017875935.1). Lineage (NCBI taxonomy): Bacteria > Pseudomonadati > Pseudomonadota > Gammaproteobacteria > Pseudomonadales > Pseudomonadaceae > Pseudomonas > Pseudomonas sp. BP6. The sequence goes on along the minus strand of NZ_JAGINI010000001.1, from coordinate 904,305 downwards.
CGATTAGCCCCAGTACACCGTCTAGCCCCAACAACAAAACGCACAGCGCCACCGGCAGCAGCCAGAATAGATTCAATGCGGTGACCGCCAAGGTTACCGGCAGGTGTCTGCCGTGACGACGAGATGCGAACTGATAAGCATGACTGCGATGAGCTTCATAAACCTTGTCTCCGCGCAACAAACGGCGAACCAATGTATAGCTGGCGTCGACAATGAAGACACCCAACAAGATCAGCCAGCACCAGAACAGCTGGGAAGACAGCCACGCTGCCTGTAGGGACAGCCCACCCAGGATAATTCCAAGGAAACCACTGCCTGCATCACCCATGAAAATCTTTGCAGGCGGGAAGTTCCAGAACAAAAAGCCCGCCACAGCCGCGGCCAGCAGGAGTGGCAGGGCCGTCATCCCCCCCTGCCCACTCAACCAGTAAAGCAGACTGGCACCCAGGCAAACAGTGATTGCCTCGACACTCGCAATGCCATCGATACCATCCATGAAGTTGTACAGGTTGAGCAGCCAGACCAGGTATATCGCTGCCAATACTGCACCGGCCCACCCAAGGTCGAGCCACCAACCGAACACCTGCAGTGCGGGCAACCCGCCCAGCCAGTACAGAATCCAGATGGCTGCGGCAAAGTGCCCCAGCAACCGCCAACGAGCGGCGATATGCCCATGATCGTCCATAAAACCAAGCGCTGCGATCACCGCCCCCGCCCCGCCCAGTGCAACCAACGCGTCAGTCTGCCCCTCCGGCTGGAATGCCATTACTGCCAATGCGGACAGAAATGCGACGACAATCGACACTCCACCGCCACGGGGCGTGGGGATTGAATGTGAGCTACGCGCATTGGGGACATCGATAATGTTCTTGGCCAAAGCATAACGTCTCAATGTGCCGGTCATGGCTAACGAGCACAGCAGCACTGCGGGTAAAAGCCACCAAAGCATCATTTGTTCGACGATTCCTGAAAATGTTGGGCAGTGGCCCTGAGCGCCGCGTCGACACTCACCGGGGGTTGCCAACCGAGTACCTTACGCGTTTTTTCGATATCCACCTGCAATGACCCACATAACCTTTTGGAAAGCGCCGTCCGGCCCAACAGGTTGGCGCCACCACTGAGTAGCCAGCCTGGTACGGGTAGCAACCGCGCCGGCGCGCCCAATGCCTGGGCCATGCGGCGCAGAAGTGCAGTAGTGGAAAGGTCCTCACCGTCACTTACCAGAAAAACCTGGTTTGCGGCCGCTGGGTGGTCAATGCAGATCGCTATCAGGTCAACCAGATTGTCGAGTGCAACCAGGCTACGTCGATTGTCAATGGCCCCGAACGGCAATGGCACCCCCTTGCTCAACCAACGCATCATGGCCTGGAAGTTTGCTTTGACTCCAGGACCATACACCAGCACCGGCCGTATGATTACGACTTCCAGCCCGGACGCTTTCGCCAATGCCCACAATTCGGCCTCCGCCTCCATCTTCGAGATACCATATGGGTCTTGAGGTTGTGGACGGTCGTGCGCGGTATAGGGCTGCCCGAGTGCAGTCTCCTCGCCATTGACCTTGATCGAACTGATATAAACGAAGCGCTTTACTCCTGCTGCGACTGCTTGCCGGGCAAGGCTCATGGTGCCCTGCACGTTGATCTTGCGAAATGCAGCAAGCGGGTCGGCCTCGGTATCATTCATCACATGAACACGAGCTGCACAATGAATCACGGTATCGCAGCCGAGCAGCGCTTCACCCCACTGACATGCTTCTTCGAACGAATCGAAGGGCACCGCCTCTACCGCGGGTGGTAGCGAAGTGCTGTTGCGACGAATCGTAGCCACGATGGGCATGCCGTCGGCCAACAGCCTTTGCAATACGGCACTGCCCACGAAGCCACTGGCTCCGGTGAGAAATACACGGTGGTTCATCAGGTTGTCCTTCGTAAGGTGGCGCTGCCAAACAACTGCTCAAGACGTGTCAGCAGCACATGGCGAGCGAATTCCTGTTCATAAAAGCGCCGACCGCTATCCCCCATTGCCTGGCGCTGCTCAGGTGCAAGCTTGGCCATCCTGCGAGTAATGATTGCTAACGCTTCGCCATCGCCAGATGCACAGGCGTAACCTGCCCCAGACTCGTTGATGACCCGAGCAGCCTCACCATTGATCATGCCCAGTACCGGCCTACCAGAAGCCAGATAGGCCTGCACCTTGCCAGGTATTGTCTGCTCGAACACATCGTTGGTGCGTAAGGAAACCAACAAGGCGTCAGCTTGGGCAAATAGGGGCGGCATGGCATCAAGAGGATGGCGCCCCAACAAATGCACGTTGTCCAGACCGCGATTGCGCACCTCATCGGCCAGCCAGACGCTCATGCGGCCGTCCCCGACGATGACCCAGCGAACAGGAACCTCACCACGTAACGCCTGCGCGGCGTCAAGGACAGCCGGAAAATCTTGCGCTTCACCGATGTTGCCAGCAAAAACGACCGTAAATACAGAGTTGTCCTGAGCGATGAGGGTACAGGGCTTGTCCATTGAGGCCGAAAAGTCGTCTTCTGCCCAACTGGGGAAATATACCAACCGGTCGTCCTCGATATTCCGGGTGCAATACCGACGCACGTTGTCGAAAAAGCCACGAGACTGCAACAGCAGGTAGTCAGTGCGGTTGTAGATCCACGATACCGCCTTGCCCACCAACCCCAGCAATCGTTGGTCATGGATTACGTTAACCGCGCGCAATGTCTCCGGCCACAGGTCGAGAACCCAGACAAATACCGGAGCACGTTTCAACCGCCCGATTATAACAGCGGGTATGGCCGCGAGAATGGGAGAAACGGCATAGACGAAGACGGCATCGAACTTGCGCCCGCGCAACTTAAAGGCCCCCATCAAAGATGCGAGCACGCAGAACGACAGATAGTTGAGCACCAGTTGCACACTACGTGTGCCACGGGGTACCAGCGGCACACGAACAACCTGCGCCCCCTCGTAGAATGAATAGGCTTCTGGGTTGGCTTTATAGTCTTGGAAAATACGCCCCTCTGGATAGTTGGGGAGACCTGTCAGTACCGTGACTTCATGCCCCCTGGCAGTGAAGTCGCGGACCATATCATTGATCCGCATGTTTTCCGGCCAGAAGTACTGCGTTACAACCAGTACGCGCATTTTTTCTGCTGGCATCGATAGCTTCCGGTTCAGTAGCGCTTCCATACCACGCGATTCACGTAGTCGGTATAGCTGTGCAAAATTCGCACAACCTTGTCGGAAACATTTGGCATGCTGTAATCGTAAACCAGACGCAGGTCCCGTATAGCGCCCCGCGCCTGCCGTTCGAGGATGCCCAGGCCTTGCAGTACGCGCTCTACCTCGAGACCTACCATCATCGCCGCAGCCTCTTCCATCCCTTCAGGCCGTTCGTGCGCTTCGCGAATGTTCAATGCGGGGAAGTTTAGAATGGAGGCTTCCTCGTTGATAGTGCCGCTATCAGAAAGCACGGCGCGTGCTTCGGACTGCAGCTTGTTGTAATCCTTGAACCCTAGCGGTTTCAGCAAACGCACGTTGGCGTGGAAGTTGATACCCATGGCATCAACTCGCTTCTGCGTACGGGGGTGGGTAGAGACGATTACCGGCAGATCAAACTCTGCCGCCACGGTATTAAGTACATCCACCAGCTTGAGGAAATTCTTATCGGAATCAATGTTTTCTTCGCGGTGAGCGCTCACGACAAAGAACTTACCCGGCTCTAATCCAAGACGTTGCAAAACGTCCGAAGCTTCGATACCTATGCGATAGTGCTCAAGCACTTCGAACATAGGGCTGCCGGTTTTGACGATCTGATCGGCTGGCAGACCTTCGCGCAGCAAGTAATCACGGGCGATGGTGCTGTAGGTAAGATTTATATCAGCGGTATGGTCAACAATGCGGCGGTTGATTTCTTCCGGAACACGCATGTCGAAGCAGCGGTTGCCCGCCTCCATGTGAAAGGTCGGAATCTTCCGGCGCTTGGCAGGCAACACGGCCATGCAACTGTTGGTGTCGCCAAGGACCAATAAGGCCTCCGGCTTGACCTCAGCCAGCACTTTGTCTACCGCGATGATCACATTGCCGATCGTTTCAGCCCCACTCGCGCCTGCTGCGTTCAGGAAATGATCAGGTTTGCGGATGCCCAAGTCCTGGAAGAAGATTTCATTAAGCTCGTAGTCATAGTTCTGGCCGGTGTGAACCAGAATGTGCTCGCAGTATTCATCCAGGCGCGCAATCACGCGCGATAGCCGGATGATCTCCGGGCGGGTGCCAACAACAGTGACAACTTTCAGTTTTTTCATCAGTTCATCCTCTCGGGCCCGTTCAGGCTTCGGTGCCTACTGGCCGAGCGTAGGTATCAGGGTTCTCACGGTCGAAAATTTCGTTGGCCCAAAGCATGACGATCATCTCGTCATCACCTACGTTGGTGATGTCGTGGGTCCAACCAGGGACAGTCTCGACAATCTCCGGCTCTTCGCCAGAGGTGAACAGTTCGTGGAACGCCCCAGATACCACGTGACGGAAGCGAAAACACGCCTTACCTTTGATCACCAAAAACTTTTCGGTCTTTGTGTGGTGGTAATGGCCGCCTCGGGTGATGCCTGGGTGCGCGGTGAAGTAGGAAAACTGGCCACTGTCCTTGGTTTTTAGCATCTCGACAAACACGCCTCGCGGGTCGCCATGCTTGGGCACCTTATAGGTGAAACTCTCGGGGGGGACGTAGCTCAGGTAGGTCGAATACAAGGCTCGTATCAAGCCGGTACCCACTGCCTCCGTGACCATGCTCGCACGGCTGTCGCGGAAGGTACGTAGTAGGTCTGCCAGTTCACCCACTGTGATGCTGTATTGCGGCTCTACCTTAGCAAACGGCGTGCCGGATTTAACTCCATCTAGCACCTGGACAAATGCTTTGATTACATCATCAATGTAAACGAGGTTGATAAGCGCATGAGGGTCATTGATGGTGATTTCCAAGTCATGCACGATGTTGTGGCAAAACGTAGCCACAGCCGAGTTATAGTTCGGCCGTGCCCACTTGCCAAACACATTAGGCAGGCGGAACAGATGCACGGCCGAGCCATGTTGTGACTGTAACTCTGACAGAGCCTCTTCGGCGCCACGCTTGCTGGCACCGTAGGCGTTATCCAGTTCAGCCTGGCTCGACGAAGTATAGAGGACAGGAATCTGCCGCCCAGTTGCCTTGATAGCCCGGCACAGTTCCAAGGTCAGGTCAGCATTGCCTACCTTGAATTCCTCGGGGTCTTTCGGCCGGTTTATGCCCGCCAGATGGAACACAAAGTCCACACCACAAACCTTTTCGCGCAGCGACTCAAGGGCATGCTCCCGAGTGAAAAGCACTACCTCGATGTCCTTGCGCTCGCCAAGGTGCACCAGCAGGTTGCGCCCTACGAAACCATTTGCCCCTGTGACCAGTACTTTCATCGCTTCACTCCTCCGGGGTGGCATGCTCGCCGCGTTCTATGGCGCGAATAAAGTCGAGTTTGCGCAGCAATTGCTGCATTCCGGCAACATCAAGGCGCTGGGTGTTGTGGGAGTTATAGTCCTCGGTAATTGAGAGACGGGTCTCGCCCTCTTCCACAAACTTCGCATAGTTCAAGTCACGCAGGTCTGGCGGCACACGGTAGTAGTCACCCATGTCCTCGGCACATACCAGTTCCTCCCGGCTCAGCAGGGCTTCGTAGAGTTTTTCGCCATGACGGGTACCGATGACATTGATCGGGTGCTGCGGTTTGCCAACCAGTTCGGTCAGCGCCTTGGCCAGCACTTCGATGGTTGCTGCAGGCGCTTTCTGCACGAACAAATCGCCGTTGTTACCGTGTTCAAAGGCATACAGCACCAGGTCGACGGCATCGGACAATGTCATCATGAATCGCGTCATGTTAGGGTCAGTCAGTGTCAGCGCCTGAGCGGCACGAATCTGTTCGATGAACAGTGGGATGACCGAACCGCGTGAAGCCATGACGTTGCCGTAGCGAGTACCGCAAATCACAGTTTTTTTCTCATCGACGTTACGCGATTTTGCAACCATCACCTTTTCCATCATCGCCTTGGAAATACCCATGGCGTTGATCGGGTAGACCGCCTTGTCAGTACTCAGGCAAACAACCCGACGTACTTCGTTCTGAATAGCGGCCTCCAGAAGGTTTTCGGTACCAATGACATTGGTTTTGACCGCCTCCATTGGGTGGAACTCGCAGGACGGAACCTGCTTCAGCGCGGCCGCATGAAAGATGTAATCAACACCTCGTGTCGCGTTCAAAAGGCTTTGATAATCACGCACATCGCCGATATAAAACTTCAGCTTAGAGCTGGCATATCGCTTGCGCATGTCATCCTGTTTCTTTTCGTCCCGACTGAAAATGCGGATTTCTGCAATATCAGTATCCAGAAAACGCTTGAGAACAGCATTGCCAAACGATCCGGTTCCGCCGGTAATGAGTAATTTCTTGCCTTCAAACATAGGTTTTCCCTTTTATGGCATCCAGCACCTTGGCGATTTGAGCACTGGGCATTTTATGATCTGCAATAAATTTTTTTGCCGACCGCCCCATTTCGCTGAGCTCATCGACATCGAACGAGGCCACCTTGGCTATCATCTCTTTCAGCCCCTCCGGACCGGGTGGAACCAGGTAGCAAAAACGATAATATTCTTTAGGTATACCGTCAAGCGCATACATCATGACCGGCACACCAGAAGACATGTACTCGATTACCTTTGATGGAAACGAGTACTTAGTAAACGCCGACTCATTATCACGCGGATTAATCAGCAGCGTAGCTTCTCGCTGCAACTTCAGAACAGCATTTCTGTCCAACTGACCCAGGTATTTCACTTTACCATTTTCTGCAGAAGCGCTTTCCACATTGGCACGATCATCGCCATCACCACAAATATAAAGCTCATAATTCTCAACGCCGGATGCAAGGAATGCGTCCAGCAGTTTGCGAATACCATATCGTCTGTCCAAGGTACCACTATACAAGAAATAGGGCTTGCGCACGGACGAAGACGGACGGCTGACATAATCACTGTCTGCTATGCCCTCAACAACAACCTTTTTGAGTCTTGGTGAAAATACGTCAAGCATCGCATCAGTGATCGCGACGACGCTGTCGGCCCCATTGACAATTCGGTATGAAATCCGCGCCAAACCCTGAAAGACAAGCTTAGTCAGGCCGGAGCGAGCTGCCATATACTCTGGAAGGTCCGGCACAATTACGCAAAAATCCACATCCTTACGTATTGCACGGATCAACCTGCACGCAATAAGAAACGGGAGGTGCATGGAATAACAGACTAGTAACGTGCGCTCCCCTCCGCCTTTTGGCAGGCTGTCTTGTATGCCTCGATAGGCAACCATGACCTTGTGCAGGTTCTTGATGATCGTCAGGTTGAAAAAGGGCTTGTTTTTGACAGTGGCGCCATTCATTTGTTCTAGCGCGACTGCGGGCGAATAGAAAATTTCCTTATACCTTCGCGGGTACGCACCTATAAACGGAAGATTGACCACCGTTATCCCGCTGATCTCAGGGCATTCGCTGAAACCACGGATATAGTTTTTCTGCAATGTGTCCGCCGCAAACTGAATGCTACCCTGCGAATAGCTGACAATTGATTCACGGTCAGTATCTGTGAACACCCCTCCCAGAAATACTACTCTCATAAATGCGCCTCAACCTGAACGTCGACCCTTGCACCCAACAGAATCTGCTCCATTATGTATGCCCCATCAACCCAACCCTAACAGTGCATTATTCTTAAATAGCGGTATGACCGAATACTCAGCCACAGGAACCAAAAAAAATAAAATGAGGTAAAGCATCAAGAATGACAGATAACACAATATAAGAAAATAACTCTTTCGCCACATAAACAGTGAATTAACGCAGTGCAATAAATTGAAGAACAGCACAAAACGGAGCAACCGGATAAAAATTTCCGACTCAAAATACAGCGGAATAAAAAGCAGCGACAAGCAATTGACATTACAGATAAAGATCAACTCTCTATCCCGCTCATCAACCGCTACACCACGCAACAAATTCTTCCGCTCACTCAACGCAACCAGTACCAAAGACAACACCGAGAGCAAGTGAACCGCCGAATTGAAAAGCGAACTTTTCAATGAAGTAGCATAGTAACTAAAGTGCGCAGCTATCGAGTCTGGAAGCGCTACGAAATAGCGAACCATGACGTAAGCAGATATGAAGATGCCGCAGAAAAAAAGAAGGCGATTCAACGGTAGCACCCGCCCCAAAGGCATTACCACGAATACCATGTAAACAAGCGAAGATTGATGGATACTGGTCGCCAGCAAAATTAGAAACGCGTAGGCGAGGCGCCCCCGCCAGCCCCCTTCATACAAATACAGCATCGCCTGCAGACATATAGCAAAAGCTAGAAAATTTCGCATCAAAACAAAATCTAACGCGAAGAAGCACACGAAATAAGCCAGCATTGATGCCACGGGCGCAATGGCTTTTTTCAAGACATAGCGATATACAAGCAGCAGCGTAACCAGTGAAAGGGCAATCTGGAAATGACCAAATGATATTCCAGCCTGCTTCGCTATTATATTAAGATAGCCATATCCAACCTCCTTACCCCAACTAGCCAGGGTAATACGCGTATTATAATACAACTCATAACCATCGCGATCACCATTCCAAGTATTCCACCCGTACAACGCCCACATCAGCAGGAACACTGGGATGGACAAAATAATCGAGAGATACCTGCTCTGCATCGTCGCCATGGCTCAGGCTAACTTGCTCTTTAAGTAACCAAGAATACTTTCTGTCTTACGGATACCAAGCAGCTTTCGAACGGTGCGCGAAAGCCTTGATTTTACTGAAAAAAACTTTGGGTGGAGAATAATTTTGGCAACGGCAACCTCAAAGGTATCGTCAATCAACAACGCCTTTGGATGCCTTAACGGAAATTCCATAGGCCGTGTTGGCAGACCGCAGAATCGCTCGGTCATTACATCCTCCATTGATGTGCCACCGTGCGTCGAATCATTATCCACCCCAATGTTGGTAATCTGATTGTACGCCGGCACAATGCCATACAAATTATGGGCACGGATGGAAAAACTCATTTGATAGTCCCATGAATAGAACCGCCCAGTCTTAGCCTTGGCATCCAATTCATACTCAACATTGTACCGATCCTGATAGTAGAGTTTCTCGCATGCATATTCCTTACGAATACGATCACGCACATAGGAATCTTGCCACAGGGTAAGCTCACCGTCGTAGAAGGGAATAAACTTACTTGCCCAAGACGCCCAGCCACATGGCATCATGTTCTTGGTAAATACATAACTGGAACCATCTTGCGGCGCGTACGTCTTTAAATAGTTAGTACCGCAGATCCACAAGACACGAGTATCGTTCTCGTATCTTTCTAATAGCTCTTTGCAGAACTGAAAAAAGGTAATCTCCGGAAAATTATCGTCTTCCAAAAAGATGGCAAACGGCTCTCGCTGCAGCACCCACTTTGCGCCGCCAGCAATATTTTCGTAAACACCTACGTTCTGAGCCTCATATTTCTTTACGACTTCGCACTCCCAGGTAATGGCGCGCTCAATCGCATCACGACACTCAGCAACCTGACACCGCTCGTCGTCGGTTCGCCCACCATCAGAGAGCAGATAGAGACGCGCAGGAGCGATTTTGGCAAGCTGCTTGATGATTTCCAGGGGTTTGTCGATGCGCTTGAACAAGAACAAAGCCACCGGAACGTCGAATCTTTCCATAAAATCGCCTACCTTTCATTTCTTGACCGGGCGTAAATTCCAGACAAACTATTGATATTCAGGCACTTTCTTTACAAGGCTATAGCTGTATGCAATCTCAAGCATGGCCGAGCTCACCAAACCGAACACAACAGAACTTATATCCCAATGGACGCTCAAGTAAAGCGCACAAAAGCAATAGAATGAGATAATCGAAACTATCTGATTTTTTAGCACTAGACCATAACACTGGTTTGGCACATAGATAAAATAAATATGACTACCGACAATGAGGTAAGTCAAGATACTGATGCTGAGCAGGATCGACAGGTAATATGCCTGCTCCATGCCAGGCGGCGCAATAAACGCCACCACCCAATACCCACCAATTACAACCGACAAGATACACAGCAGGCCTACGCCGAGCTCGATCTTTATAATCTTGCTAATCAACTCACGTCGTGCGCTGCGAATCAGAACAGGGAACAATGCCGCATTAATATTTGACGCCAACAGACTCGGCACCGAAAAGATTTTGTTCGCAAGGTCATAGATCGCAACCTCTCGCATACCGAATAGACTACCAATTATAATTTCAATACTTTTCTGCTTAAATGTGTTGGCCGCTGTAGACCAGAAAAACGGCTGCACTTCCAACAACAATGCCTTTACCTCTTTACCAGCCGGAAACGCAGGGCGCTCGCACCCCCGACTTGCAAATAGAAATGCCAGCAGACTGGCAAGCACATTGACCCCGACAGTAATCGCAGTGTAAAACACCACATCCCCTTCCTGGGTAACAAGTAGAAAAATTAACGGCAATGACAACAATTTCAACACCAGTTGAATAGTCGTCAACACCTTCATCTTCTGCATACCATGGAAGTACCACTGCGGCAGAAGCACACTGGACAGCACATTGGCATAGGCCAAGACAAACACTAGCCAATGCCCACGCATAAACTCAAAAAACATCATCAACGGCAAGAATATTACCGTAGCGACACAGACTAACCAGCTTTTGGCCAACAACACGCGAGCCATCAGGCTGCCATGCCCGAGCTTGTTATCTTGCTCAAGCGACACTAACTTTGCTGCATGAATATCGAAGCCAAAATTCACAAACACCATGAAATACATGGCAACACCGGATGCAAATACATACAGCCCAAAATTTTCCACCCCAAGCCGGTGAATAACATAGGGATATATAATGAGATAAAAAAAAGAATTCATAACCTGCAATACCGTCATATGCAGGTAATTACTAACCACCTTCAGGTTGTTCTTATAAAGTATTTTAACCTGACCCAAGTCCAATTTACGCCCCTTTTACCACATCAGCCAGCACCTGAGCCAAGCCGTTCATTATGCAAATCTTTCTTTCTTTCCACGCACGAAAAACCGAATTAGTGCAATGAATATTCCCAGACCTAGCCCCAGCACGAGCCCACCCAATATAATCAAAATTTTTCTGGGTTTAACGGGTTGATCAGGCACCGCAAGCACGCCATCCCGCCGATAAACACGAAAGCCATCGTCGCTAACCTTAAAGTTCTGATAAAAAGCCATACGCTCTTCAAGCTGACGCAAGTTATCAATATATGGATCGTCGGAGTTACGCCTCTCCATATTATCTATTTCGGCCCGAATAGCATCACTACCGCGCATATAGGCGAGATCTCCATCCATTCGCGCCGACAACTCCGAAGCACTCCCCGTAATGATAGGAGGCTTCTTCAAGCCAACAGCCAAGGCGATTGCCAGCGCCTCTTTCAACTTACTCAGCCTATCTTCCCGCTCCTTGCGCGCCACCTCACGTTTACCGGAGATTTCTCTACCCAACATGGCGGCACGCAAGGACGCATCTGAAACGGCATTTTTCACCAACTCGTTCTTCGTCATTTCAGCAGCGGTATCCGCAAGTGCGTCTGCCCACTCCGCCGCTACCGCTGGCTCAGAATAAGAGACGCTGATCACATAGCGTGCAGCCGCATCATCACCTGCCTTGCTGATTACAAACGAACGAGAAAACTGTCTGAACATCACATTCTGAGACATCGCTTTCTCGCTTTCAGGAAGCGAGAGAAGATAGATTTCTTCAAACACTTTGCGTCGCGCATTTTCCGAATATAGTACTCGCGCATATAAATCATACACCTCCCTAACGGAAATTAACGGCAGGCCAACTGCTTCACCGCGCCCATAATTTATGGCAGAAATATCGTTATGGGAAGGCGCTACGATTGCTAGATCAGCTTGATAAATAGGCTGACGTGTAAAAGCGTAAAGTACTGCCAACAATAAGAATGCGATCGTTAACCCGATTATCAAAACCTTTTGCTCGAACAAGCTTTTAAATAGCTCGCTTAGATCAACTTCCTCGCCACCCCGGTATAGCTCGCTAGCCATTCGATTTTTTCCTTGTTTTCACCTGCACTGCTGCGTTCGCCCCTCCCCACCGCCGAGCCAGCAACCCAAAAACGGGGGGAAAATAAATACAGCGGATGTCGAACAGCATCCGCAAGGGGGGGGAAATTTTACTGCCCAAAAGTGCTGCTCGATGCACTCCTCATACCAGCAGGCTCTTCAGAGCTAGAATATCCCATACGAAAGCAATAGCAAGAGTGACTGCAACGCCCTCCACAAATGCGAATAAATATCAATTGAGTAGACTTGGATTTTGACTATACAAAAAATCTAAAATCTGGTAACCGTATTCAGGACGATCGTTTAAGGTTGAAGTAGAGATCGCTTGGTTCAAAAAGTTCCGGAGAAAAAAACCATTAATCTGTTCTGCTATTTTGGTATACCAACTTCCAATGTGAGGTTCGAAGCAGCCGCGCTGCTGCGCAATGCTTGTATTAGTTGCAGCTTGGCACTGATCTCACCATGTACAAGCAACACTCGTCCTGCAGGAGACCGCCCCTGCAGAGCGAAGCGCACGAGCCCAAACTGATCTGCATGCCCTGCAAAGCCAGCGATCGTCATGACCTTAAGCCGCACTTCATACATCCGCCCATCCAAATCAACCTGCACAAACCCTTCAGCCCCCTCACTCGCCTGTATCACCGCCCCCGGCGTCCCCTTAGCCTGGTACCCCACAAACATCACCTCATGCCGCGGATCCCCCAGCATGGCCTTGAGGTAATTGACGATACGCCCACCCGAACACATCCCGTTGCCGGCGATTACAATTGCAGGGCGCCCTGTGCTCTTGAGGTAGTTGACCACCTGCTGGTGGCGGGCATGGGTGTCCACACTGATCAGCTGACTGAAGCCGAGTGGATCGCGCCCCGCTTCAACACGCGCCTTGGCTTCTGCATTCCAGTATTCGTGCAGCTCCCGGTACACGCTGGTGATGCGCTGAGCCAAGGGCGAATCGAGGATGACGGGCAACTGTGACCAGTCGATCGGCTCCCCGTCCGGAGCCGGACCGGTAGTGTTCAGCAGGGCTTTGCGATGAAGAATATCTTCCAGTTCATACAGCAGCTCCTGGGTACGACCAAGACTGAATGCGGGAATCAGGATGGTGCCCTTGTCGGCGAGGGCTCGATCGATGGCGTCTTCCAGTCGCTGGCGGCGGTCGCCTGCCTGTGGGTGCAGGCGGTCGCCGTAGGTGCTTTCCAGCACTAGCACGTCGGCGCGCTCCGGAGGCTGCACCGGGCGCAGCAACGGGTTGCCGCAAGCGCCCAGGTCGCCAGAAAACACATACCGGGTGTTGGTTTGCTCATGCTGCATATCGCACTCGACATAAGCGGACCCCAGCAGATGCCCTGCGCGCTGCAGACGAATACGACAGGCAAGACCCGGGCGCTCGACCACCGTGTACCACTGCTCGAAGGGCAGCGGCACGATGAGGTCACGGATGAAATCGAGATAGCGCGCCACCTGCGCAGGCTTGCTGCTGATACTCAGCTTGTAGGCGTCTTCCAGTACCAGCGGCAGCAGCCGGGCTGAGGGCTCGCTGCACAGGATAGGGCCACGGTAACCCGCTGCCAGCAGCGCAGGGATGCGCCCAACATGGTCGAGATGGACATGGGTGATGACCAGTGCCTGAATGCCCTGGATATCGAAGCCGAGCGCCGCGGTCTCCGCATCCGACGGCGCCTCATTCCCTTGCTCAAGGCCGCAATCAATCAGCAGGCTAACGGAGGGATCAAGGTGCAACTGATGGCAGGACCCAGTGACGCCGCGGGTACCACCATGATGGGAAAGGCTGGGATATTCCATGCTGCGCACACTCGCCTGGACCGAAAATGAAGTGGACTATTACTCCATGACGGCCGACGCATGCATAGGTGAACCTTTCTTTATTAGGTGTAGGACATTTCCTTAGTTGCCGCTCAGTGCCGCCTCACGAGCAGACGCCCTGATCTTGCGCTTGCTGCGCTGCACGCCGTAGGCCCCCAGCAATGGCCCGACTGCCAGGCCAATGACCAAAGCGGCCAATACCAGGACAGCAACCGGCATGGCGGGTGCAGCCCAACCGAACAGGACCAATGACACGGTTTGCTGGTTCTCCAGCACGAAGAACAGCACCACAGCCGCCAATAGCAGCACGAAGACCGCCGCCAGGGCGCGCTTGAAGTTACGCATCAGATTGCTCCTTTGGGAATCAGGTGTGGGCCTCTTCATGCTCGTCTTCATTGACCCGGTCGCGCAACTCTTTGCCGGGTTTGAAATGCGGCACGAACTTGCCTTCGAGGCTGACCGACTGGCCGGTCTTGGGATTACGGCCTACGCGTGGGGCGCGATAGTGCAGCGAGAAGCTGCCAAAACCGCGGATCTCGATGCGATCGCCGGTAGCCAGGCATTGTGACATCTGCTCAAGCATGGTCTTGATGGCCAGCTCCACGTCCTTGGACGAGAGCAGCCCCTGATGGGTGACAATACGTTCGATCAGCTCCGACTTCGTCATATTTTTCCCTTCGTTATCAAGCAGCTAGATCATTGCTTAACCAGTTTGTAGCACGCCGGGAAGGATTTGAACAGGGTGGATCTTGACTTAATAAAAAAATTCAAGATTGAAGTAATTCAAGAATGGTCTACCGCTTAGACAGGCCAGCGCTGCCTGATTCGCGGGTGAACCCGCTCCTACAATGGAGGGTGTCAGCCTGAAGTTAGCGTGGTCCGGCGCCATCGGCGTAGGCGCGGGTTTACCCGCGAACACCGGCGATACCGGTGCCATCCACCGTGGCGCCTGATTCGCGGGTGAACCCGCTCCTACAATGGGGGGTGCCAGCCTGAAGTTAGCGTGGTCCGGCGCCATCGGCGTAGGCGCGGGTTTACCCGCGAACACCGGCGATACCGGTGCCATCCACCGTGGCGCCTGATTCGCGGGTGAACCCGCTCCTATAATGGGGGGTGCCAGCCTGAAGTTAGCGTGGTCCGGCGCCATCGGCGTAGGCGCGGGTTTACCCGCGAACACCGGCGATGCCGGTGCCATCCACCGTGGCGCCTGATTCGCGGGTGAACCCGCTCCTACTATGGGGGGTGCCAGCCTGAAGTTAGCGTGGTCCGGCGCCATCGGCGTAGGCGCGGGTTTACCCGCGAACACCGGCGATGCCGGTGCCATCCACCGTGGCGCCTGATTCGCGGGTGAACCCGCTCCTACAATGGGGGTGTCAGCCTGAAGTTAGCGTGGTCCGGCGCCATCGGCGTAGGCGCGGGTTTACCCGCGAACACCGGCGATGCCGGTGCCATCCACCGTGGCGCCTGATTCGCGGGTGAACCCGCTCCTACAATGGGGGTGTCAGCCTGAAGTTAGCGTGGTCCGGCGCCATCGGCGTAGGCGCGGGTTTACCCGCGAACACCGGCGATGCCGGTGCCATCCACCGTGGCGCCTGATTCGCGGGTGAACCCGCTCCTACAATGGGGGGTGCCAGCCTGAAGTTAGCGTGGTCCGGCGCCATCGGCGTAGGCGCGGGTTTACCCGCGAACACCGGCGATGCCGGTGCCATCCACCGTGGCGCCTGATTCGCGGGTGAACCCGCTCCTACAATGGGGGTGTCAGCCTGAAGTTAGCGTGGTCCGGCGCCATCGGCGTAGGCGCGGGTTTACCCGCGAACACCGGCGATGCCGGTGCCATCCACCGTGGCGCCTGATTCGCGGGTGAACCCGCTCCTACAATGGGGGGTGCCAGCCTGAAGTTAGCGTGGTCCGGCGCCATCGGCGTAGGCGCGGGTTTACCCGCGAACACCGGCGATGCCGGTGCCATCCACCGTGGCGCCTGATTCGCGGGTGAACCCGCTCCTACAATGGGGGTGTCAGCCTGAAGTTAGCGTGGTCCGGCGCCATCGGCGTAGGCGCGGGTTTACCCGCGAACACCGGCGATGCCGGTGCCATCCACCGTGGCGCCTGATTCGCGGGTGAACCCGCTCCTACAATGGGGGTGTCAGCCTGAAGTTAGCGTGGTCCGGCGCCATCGGCGTAGGCGCGGGTTTACCCGCGAACACCGGCGATGCCGGTGCCATCCACCGTGGCGCCTGATTCGCGGGTGAACCCGCTCCTACAATGGAGGGGGTGTCAGCCTGAAGTTAGCGTGGTCCGGCGCCATCGGCGTAGGCGCGAGTTTACCCGCGAACACCGGCGATGCCGGTGTCATCCACCGTACACTGGGTTGTGCCAGCCTGAAGCTGGCGTGGTCCAGCGGTGACAACCGCCGCGCCGCTTGATTGCACGCATAAAAAAGGGCGACCCGAGGGTCGCCCTTTTTACCGATCAAACAGAACTCAGTTCTGCTTGGCCATTGCTTCGCGCAGCAGCGCAGCCATGGTGGTGTCGGCAGCAGCTTCCGGAGCGTTTTTCAGGCTCTGGATAGCTTCGCGCTCTTCAGCGTCGTCTTTCGATTTGATCGACAGGCTGATAACGCGGGACTTGCGGTCAACGCTGATGATCTTGGCTTCGATCTCTTCGCCTTCCTTCAGAACGTTACGCGCGTCTTCAACGCGGTCACGGCTGATTTCGGAAGCTTTCAGAGTGGCTTCGATGTCGTCGGCCAGGGTGACGATGGCGCCTTTGGCGTCAACTTCTTTCACGATGCCCTTGACGATAGCGCCCTTGTCATTGACAGCAACGAAGTTGGAGAACGGATCGTCTTCCAGCTGCTTGATGCCCAGGGAGATGCGCTCGCGCTCTGGGTCGACCGACAGGATGACGGTTTCCAGCTCGTCGCCCTTCTTGAAACGACGTACGGCTTCTTCGCCGGTTTCGTTCCAGGAGATGTCGGACAGGTGAACCAGGCCGTCGATGCCGCCGTCCAGGCCAATGAAGATACCGAAGTCGGTGATCGACTTGATGGTACCGGTGATCTTGTCACCCTTGTTGAACTGGCCGGAGAAGTCTTCCCATGGGTTGGACTTGCACTGCTTGATGCCCAGGGAGATACGACGACGCTCTTCGTCGATGTCCAGAACCATGACTTCCACTTCGTCGCCAACCTGAACGACTTTCGACGGGTGGATGTTCTTGTTGGTCCAGTCCATTTCGGAAACGTGTACCAGACCTTCAACGCCTTCTTCCAGCTCAGCGAAGCAGCCGTAGTCGGTCAGGTTGGTAACGCGAGCCTGTACGCGAGTACCTTCTGGGTAACGGGCAGTGATAGCTACCCACGGATCTTCGCCCATCTGCTTCAGACCCAGCGAAACGCGGTTGCGCTCACGGTCGAACTTCAGAACGCGTACGTCGACTTCGTCGCCAACGTTAACGATTTCCGATGGGTGCTTGATGCGCTTCCAGGCCATGTCGGTGATGTGCAGCAGGCCGTCGATACCGCCCAGGTCCACGAATGCGCCGTAGTCGGTGAGGTTCTTGACGATACCTTTGACTTGCTGGCCTTCCTGCAGGGTTTCCAGCAGGGCTTCGCGCTCGGCGCTGTTCTCGGCTTCCAGCACGCTGCGACGGGAAACGACAACGTTGTTGCGCTTCTGGTCCAGCTTGATGACCTTGAATTCCAGCTCTTTGCCTTCCAGGTGGGTGGTGTCGCGCACTGGGCGGACATCAACCAGGGAGCCCGGCAGGAACGCACGGATGCCGTTAACGTCGACAGTGAAGCCGCCCTTAACCTTACCGTTGATAACGCCCTTGACCACTTCTTCGGCGGCGAAAGCTGCTTCCAGAACAATCCAGCACTCGGCGCGCTTGGCTTTTTCACGGGACAGTTTGGTTTCGCCAAAGCCGTCTTCGACCGCGTCCAGCGCAACGTGAACTTCGTCACCGACCTTGATGGTCAGCTCGCCAGCTTCGTTGTAGAACTGCTCGAGCGGGATGACGCCCTCGGACTTCAGGCCAGCGTGTACGGTAACCCAGTCGCCGTCGATGTCGACAACGATACCGGTGATGATCGCACCCGGCTGAAGATTGAGGGTTTTCAGGCTTTCTTCAAAGAGTTCTGCAAAGCTTTCGCTCATTTTAATTCCTGTAGATTCGGGCGAAACAAACGCCCATAACCACATTCCAGACAATGTGGGTTCGTTTTAAGTAAAGGAAAGCCGGCAGGACGTTGACTGGTGCCCCTGCCTGCTTTCCTGGCTATCAGATAAGGTCGCGCTGGGCGATCTCGCTTCTGATACGTTGCAACACCTGCTCGATGGACAACTCGGTAGAGTCCAACTGAATGGCATCGGCCGCTGGTTTCAGCGGGGCCACTGCACGTTGGGTGTCACGTTCATCACGTGCACGAATCTCATCCAGCAGACTCGACAGACTAACATCTTCACCCTTGCCCTTCAACTGCAGGTAGCGGCGACGTGCGCGCTCCTCCGCGCTGGCGGTGAGGAAGACCTTCAATGGCGCGTCCGGGAACACCACGGTACCCATGTCGCGACCGTCAGCAATCAGCCCCGGCACTTCGCGGAACTCACGCTGACGCACCAGCAGCGCATCACGCACCGCCGGCAGCGACGCCACCATCGATGCACCGGCACCGACGGTTTCGGTACGGATGACGTTGCTGACGTCCTCACCCTCAAGGATGATCTGCTGCAGCTTACCGGGCTCGGCAGCGATGAACTGCACATCCAGATGAGCGGCAAGCTTGGTCAGCAGCTCTTCGTTGGTCAGGTCGACGCCGTGGTTGCTCGCATTGAATGCCAGCAAGCGATACAGCGCGCCGGAGTCCAGCAGCTTCCAGCCCAGCTCGCGGGCCATCAGCCCGGCGACCGTGCCCTTGCCCGAGCCGCTTGGCCCGTCGATGGTAATAACCGGTGCCAGCGAATTCACGACTTGCCCTCTTCTGCCACGCGAATACCCACTTCGGCACACAGCGCCAGGAAGTTGGGGAACGAGGTGGCGACGTTGGCGCAGTCGTGAATGCGAATCGGTGCACTGGCGCGCAGCGAGGCCACACTGAAGGCCATGGCGATGCGGTGATCACCATGCCCATGCACTTCGCCGCCGCCCAACTGGCCGCCGTCGATGATGATGCCGTCCGGGGTCGGCTCGCACTTGATGCCCAAGGTGATCAGGCCATCGGCCATCACCTGGATGCGGTCGGACTCCTTGACCCGCAGCTCTTCGGCGCCACGCAGCACGGTACGCCCTTCAGCGCAGGCAGCCGCCACGAACAGTACCGGGAATTCGTCGATGGCCAGCGGCACCAATGCTTCAGGAATGTCGATACCCTTCAGCTTGGCACCGCGCACACGCAGGTCGGCCACAGGCTCGCCGCCCACCTCACGCTGGTTTTCCAGGGTGATGTCGCCGCCCATCAGGCGCAGGATGTCGATCACGCCGGTACGGGTCGGGTTGATGCCGACATGCTCCAGCACCAGCTCGGAGCCTTCAGCGATAGAGGCTGCCACCAGGAAGAACGCTGCCGAGGAAATGTCAGCCGGCACTTCGATCCGGGTAGCGGTCAGCTTGCCACCGGACTGCAGCGAGGCCACCGGGCCATTGCTGTCGACCGAGTAGCCAAAACCGCGCAGCATGCGCTCGGTGTGGTCACGGGTAGGCGCAGGCTCGGTGACAGTGGTCTTGCCTTCGGCGTACAGACCAGCCAGCAACAGGCAGGATTTGACCTGGGCGCTAGCCATCGGCAGCGTGTAGGTCAGCCCTTTGAGCTTGTGGCCACCACGAATGGTCAGCGGCGGGCGGCCGTCCGGGCCGGTTTCGACCACAGCACCCATTTCGCGCAGCGGGTTGGCCACACGGTTCATCGGGCGCTTGGACAGCGAGGCGTCGCCGGTCATGGTGACATCGAACGACTGACCGGCCAACAGGCCCGACAGCAGGCGCATCGAGGTACCGGAGTTACCCACGTACAGCGGCCCTGGTGGCGGCTTGAGGCCATGCAGGCCCACGCCGTGAATGGTCACGCGACCGTGGTTGGGGCCTTCGATGACCACACCCATGTCACGAAATGCCTGCAGGGTCGCCAGCGCGTCTTCGCCTTCGAGGAAGCCTTCGACCTCGGTAGTACCTTCGGCCAGCGAGCCGAGCATGATCGAGCGATGGGAAATCGACTTGTCGCCCGGTACACGGATCCGCCCGTTCAGGCGGCCACCCGGTTGGGCCTGGAAAATCAGATCGTTGGCGTTCATAGCGTCCACATAGGCCCGGCGGGCCAGGATTTTACTGAAATGCTCGCGGGCAGCCCGTGCGCGGGTGAATACACCCAGCAGCTGGTGCCCATCCCCTTCAGCGATCGCGTCGCGCAAGGCGTCGAGATCGCTGCGATATGTATCAAGTGTGCGCAGGACAGCGTCGCGGTTGGCGAGGAAGATGTCATGCCACATGGTCGGGTCGCTGCCGGCGATTCTTGTGAAATCGCGGAATCCACCCGCAGCGTACCGGAAGATCTCGAGGTTTTCATTGCGTTTGGCCAGCGAGTCGACCAGGCCAAAGGCCAGCAGGTGTGGCAGATGGCTGGTGGCGGCCAGTACTTCGTCGTGGCGCTCGACCGACATGTGCTCCACATCGGCATCCAGCGCACGCCACAGGCGGTCAACCATGGCCAGCGCGGCGGGGTCGGTTTCGGCCAGCGGCGTGAGGATGACCTTGTGCCGGCGGAACAAGGTGGCATTGGACGCCTCTACCCCGCTCTGCTCGGACCCGGCGATGGGGTGGCCCGGGACGAAGCGCGGCAGGCGTGCACCGAAGACGGCACGCGCCTCACGCACGACGTTGCCCTTGGCGCTGCCAACGTCGGTGATGATCGCATCACCCAGGTCTAGCAGGGCCAGGCGCGCCAGGACTTTTTCCATGGCCAGGATCGGTACGGCCAGCTGGATGACATCGGCGCCCACACAAGCGGCGGCGAGGTCTTCTTCGCAGCGGTCGACCACCCCCAAGGCCACAGCCTGCTTGCGCGAGAGGGCATCCAGGTCGACACCGACCACTTCGCGGCACAGGCCGCTTTCACGCAGGCCCTTGGCGAACGAGCCGCCGATCAGGCCCAGGCCGACCACGACCAGGCGGTCGATGATGGGCGCGGGTTTGGTTTTTGCTGCATTTACCACTGGTGCGAACCCTGTTCAGAAATCTAGGTAGCCTGTGAGGGCCATTGGGGCCGCGGCGCGGCCCTTCGCGGGCTCGCCCGCTCCCGCAGAGATCGGCATCACATGCTCACTGTGGGAGCGGGCATGCCCGCGAAGGGCCGCGCCGCGGCCCCAAGGCCCCTGAATCAAAGCACCGCCTTCGGATAAGAGCCCAGCACCTTCAGCGCCACAGCCTCCTGGCTGATCTGCTCGAGCACCGCCTTGATCAGCGGGTCGCGGTGGTGGCCGACGAAGTCGATGAAGAACACGTAGGTCCACTTGCCGCTGCGCGACGGGCGGGTCTCGATACGGGTCAGGTCGATGCCGTTCTGATAGAACGGCACCAGCAACTCATGCAAGGCACCTGGCTTGTTGCTCATCGAAACGATGATCGAAGTCTTGTCGTCGCCGGTCGGCGGTACTTCCTGGTTGCCGATCATCAGGAAGCGCGTGGAGTTGTCCGGGCGGTCTTCGATCTTCTCGGCCAGACGGGTCAAACCGTACAGATTGGCCGCCATGTCACCGGCGATCGCCGCCGAATTCCACTCACCCTTGACCCGCTTGGCCGCTTCGGCATTGCTCGATACAGCCACGCGCTCCACGTTCGGGTAGTGCGCGTCCAGCCACTTGCGGCACTGGGCCAGCGACTGGGCGTGGGAGTAGATGCGGGTGATGCTGTCGGTCTTGGTGTTCTCGCCCACCAGCAGGTGGTGGTGAATACGCAGCTCGACCTCACCGCAAATCACCATGTCATGCTCGAGGAAGCTGTCCAGGGTGTGGCTGACCGCACCTTCAGTGGAGTTTTCCACCGGCACCACACCGAAGTTGACGGCACCGGCCGCCACCTCACGGAACACTTCGTCGATGGCCGCCATCGGGCGACTGATCACCGCGTGACCGAAGTGCTTCATGGCCGCCGCCTGGGTGAAGGTGCCTTCTGGGCCGAGGTAGGCGATTTTCAGCGGTTCTTCCAGGGCCAGGCACGACGACATGATTTCGCGGAACAGCCGCGCCATCTCTTCGTTGCCCAGCGGCCCCTTGTTGCGCTCCATCACGCGCTTGAGCACCGCAGCTTCACGCTCGGGACGGTAGAACACCGGCTTCTCGCCTTCCTTGAGCGAGGCAGTCTTGACCCGGGCTACTTCTTCGGCGCAGCGGGCGCGGTCGCTGATCAGCTCGAGGATTTTCTCGTCGAGGCTGTCGATGCGCACGCGCAGCGCCTTGAGCTCCTGTTCGGACATATCAGCCATGCTCCTTCTCGAATTCAGCCATGTAGCCTACCAGCGCTTCTACCGCTTCCAGGCCCAGGGCGTTGTAGATGGAGGCACGCATGCCGCCAACCGAACGGTGGCCCTTGAGGTTGAGCAGGCCACGCGCGTCGGCGCCCGCGAGGAAGGCCTTGTCCAGGCGCTCGTCAGCCAGGCGGAACGGCACGTTCATCCACGAACGGGCGTTGACGCTGATCGGGTTGGTATAGAACTCGCTGCGGTCGATGAAGCCGTAAAGGCGGTCTTTCTTGGCACGGTTGCGCTGCTCCATGGCATCAACGCCGCCCTGCTCCTTCAGCCACTCGAAGACCAGGCCCGAGAGGTACCAGGAGTAGGTGGCCGGGGTGTTGTACATCGACCCGTTGTCAGCCGAAACCTTGTAGTCGAGCATGGTCGGGCAGCTGCTGCGGGCATGACCCAACAGGTCTTCGCGCACGATCACCACCACCAGGCCGCTTGGGCCGATATTCTTCTGCGCGCCGGCGTAGATCAGGCCGTACTGCGACACATCGATCGGGCGCGAGAGGATGTCGGACGACATATCGACCACCAACGGCACGTCACCGGTTTGCGGCACCCAGTCAAACTGCAGGCCACCAATGGTCTCGTTGGACGCATAGTGCACGTAGGCAGCGTTTTGGGTCAGGTTCCACTCGTTCTGGCCGGGGATGGCCAGGTAGTCGTAAGGCTTGGCAGTGGCAGCGACGTTGACGTTGCCGAAACGGCGCGCTTCCTCGATGGCCTTCTTCGACCAGATGCCGGTTTCGATGTAGTCGGCAGTGCCGTTTTCCGGCAGCAGGTTCAGCGGGATTTCAGCAAACTGCTGGCTGGCGCCCCCTTGCAGGAACAGCACCTTGTAGTTGGAGGGGACGGACAGCAGGTCACGCAGGTCCTGCTCGGCCTTTTCGGCGATGGCCACGTAATCGTCGCTGCGATGGCTCATTTCCATCACCGACAAGCCCTTGCCACGCCAGTCCAGCATCTCGGCCTGTGCGCGCTGCAGGACAGCGTCAGGAAGCGCGGCAGGGCCTGCGCAGAAGTTAAAGGCTCGTTTGCTCACATCCACTCTCGCTCTGCCAAATAGAACAAAAACTATCACATGGGTTAGCAGCGACCCTGTGGGAGCGGGCGAGCCCGCGAACACCGGCAAAGCCGGTGCCATCTACCGCAGTGTCTGCTTCGCGGGCATGCCCGCTCCCACAAGGTCGGGCTTTGCCAGCTGTTATCAGTCAAACGGGGCGACCTTGGTCGCCCCGTTCGGGTTTCACGCTTGATTACTCTTGCGGGGCCTCTTCGGTACCCGCTGCTTCTTCATTTTCATTGTCTGGCGCTACAGCCTCGACACCCTCCTCGTCCGTCTCGATCACCTCATCGAGTTCGTCCTCGGACGGCTCCTGGATACGCTCCAGGCCCACCAGCGTCTCATCGGCCGCCAGCTTGATCAACGTAACCCCCTGGGTGTTGCGGCCCAGGCTGGATACCTCGCCAACCCGGGTGCGAACCAGCGTACCCTGGTCGGAAATCAGCATGATCTCCTCGCCTTCCTGCACCTGGATAGCACCGATCAGCAAGCCGTTGCGCCCCTTGGTACCCATGGCGATCACACCCTGGCCACCGCGGCCGCGACGTGGGAACTTGGACAGCGGGGTGCGCTTGCCAAAGCCACGCTCGGAGGCGGTGAGGATCTGCGAGCCGGACTCCGGGATAAGCATCGAAATGATCTGCTGACCTTTGCCCAGCTTCATACCGCGTACACCACGGGCGTTGCGACCCATTTCACGCACGACGCTCTCGGCAAAGCGGATGACCTTGCCAGCGTCGGAGAACATCATGACTTCCTTGGCACCATCGGTGATGGCCGCGGCAATCAGGGTGTCGCCTTCTTTCAGCTTCAGGGCGATCAGGCCGTTGGAACGCGGACGGGCGAACTGCACCAGCGGGGTCTTCTTGACGGTACCGGAAGCGGTCGCCATGAAGATGTACGCGCCGGTCGGCTCTGCAACCCACTCCGGGGTGTCACCGTCTTCTTCGTCGACTTCCTCGGCCTCTACCAGCTCACCCTCGAGCACGGTGTCTTCAGCTTCTTCCAGTTCTTCGTCGAGGTCGGCGTTCTGCTGCAGCGCTTCGAGGTCGATCTGCAGCATGGCGGTGATGCGCTCACCCTCCTCCAGCGGCAGCAGGTTGACCAGCGGGCGACCACGGGCAGCGCGGGACGCTTCGGGGATTTCGTAGGTCTTCTTCCAGTACACCTTGCCCTTGCTGGAGAACAGCAACAGGGTGGCGTGGCTGTTGGCGACCAGCAGGTGCTCGATGTAGTCCTCGTCCTTCACGCCGGTCGCCGACTTGCCTTTGCCACCGCGGCGCTGGGCCTGGTAGGCGGACAATGGCTGGGTCTTGGCATAACCACCATGGGAGATGGTGACCACGCGCTCTTCTTCCGGGATCATGTCGCCGTAGTTGAGGTCGTGGCTGGCATTGAGGATTTCGGTGCGACGGGCATCGCCGTACTCGGCACGGATGGCCTCCAGCTCCTCGCGAATCACTTCCATCAGGCGCTCGGCGCTGCTGAGGATGCGGATCAGCTCGCCGATCTGCTCGAGGATTTCCTGGTACTCGGCCAGCAGCTTCTCGTGCTCCAGGCCGGTCAGGCGGTGCAGGCGCAGGTCGAGAATGGCCTGGGCCTGTTCCGGCGACAGGAAGTACTTGCCGTCATGCAGACCGTACTGCTCCGGCAGGTCCTCAGGACGGCAGGAATCGGCGCCGGCGCGCTCGACCATGACCTGCACGGCACTGGATTCCCACGGCGTGGAAACCAGGGCTTCCTTGGCTTCGGACGGCGTCGGCGAAGCCTTGATCAGGGCAATGACCGGGTCGATGTTGGACAGCGCGACCGCCTGGCCTTCAAGGATATGGCCACGTTCACGGGCCTTGCGCAGCTCGAATACCGTACGGCGAGTCACCACCTCACGGCGGTGACGCACGAACGCTTCGAGCAGGTCCTTGAGGTTGAGCAGGCGCGGACGGCCGTCGACCAGAGCCACCACGTTGATGCCAAACACGCTCTGCAGCTGGGTTTGCTGGTAGAGGTTGTTGAGCACCACCTCTGGCACCTCGCCGCGACGCAGCTCGATGACGATGCGCATGCCGTCCTTGTCGGACTCGTCGCGCAGCTCGGTGATGCCTTCGATCTTCTTCTCTTTGACCAGCTCGGCGATCTTTTCGATCAGGCGCGCCTTGTTCAGCTGGTACGGCAGCTCGGTGATCACGATCTGCTGGCGGCCGCCAACCTTGTCGATGTCTTCGATCTCGGAGCGGGCGCGCATGTAGATACGGCCACGGCCGGTGCGATAGGCCTCGATGATGCCCTGGCGACCGTTGATGATGCCGGCAGTCGGGAAGTCCGGGCCAGGGATGTGCTGCATCAGCTCATCGATGGTGACTTCCGGGTTGTCGATGAGCGCCAGGCAGCCATCGATGACCTCGCCGAGGTTATGCGGCGGAATATTGGTCGCCATGCCCACGGCGATACCGCTGGAACCGTTGACCAGCAGGTTGGGAATACGCGTCGGCATGACCGCCGGGATCTGCTCGGTGCCGTCGTAGTTGGGCACCCAATCGACGGTTTCCTTGTGCAGGTCGGCCAGCAGCTCGTGGGCCAGTTTGGTCATGCGCACTTCGGTGTATCGCATGGCTGCGGCGTTGTCGCCGTCCACCGAACCGAAGTTGCCCTGGCCGTCGACCAGCAGGTAGCGCAACGAGAACGGCTGAGCCATACGCACGATGGTGTCGTAGACCGCAGTGTCGCCGTGCGGGTGGTACTTACCGATCACGTCACCGACCACACGGGCGGATTTCTTGTACGGTTTGTTCCAGTCGTTGCCCAGTTCGCTCATCGCATAGAGAACGCGGCGATGCACGGGCTTCAAGCCGTCACGCGCATCGGGCAGCGCTCGCCCGACAATCACGCTCATCGCGTAGTCGAGGTAAGACTGTCTCAGTTCGTCTTCGATATTGACCGGGAGGATTTCTTTGGCCAGTTCGCCCATGAGAAGCCTGATTCCTTTTTCTGGTGAAACTTCGCAGCTCCATCAAGGGCCGAACGAAGCTCGCCGCCGCAGCGCATAAGGGTGCGACGACTTACGACAAATCAATGAGTTGTGCCATGGATCTGCGCAATGAAGGCCGCCGTGATGGGCGGTCTTGGAAACTGCCGGATGTTATCACAAACGCGGGGGCGGTGGGGAGAGGTGGCAGTTGGTCTCAGCCGCGTTTGAAACCTGGTTTTTGTATTGCCGGCACCGGCCTCTTCGCGGGCTCGCCCGCTCCCACAGGTTCACCACAGCCCTAAGGCCATGCGATATCCCTGTGGGAGCAGGCAAGCCCGCGAAAAGGCCGGTGAGGCGATACAAAATCAGTGCAGGCGCTTGCGGCAAATCAACTGGGCCAGTTTGGCGGTATCCGGGCGCTCGACAACACCCCGTTCGGTCACGATAACGTCAATCAGGTCGGCCGGGGTCACATCGAACACCGGGTTGAATACCTCGACACCCGGCGACACCCGGGTACCGCCGAAGTCCAGCCACTCGTCGGCGTCACGCTCCTCCAGCGGGATATCCTCGCCCGTGGCCAGGTTCAGGTCGATGCTGGTGCTCGGCGCCACCACCATGAAGCGCACGCCATGGTGCATGGCACTGACGGCCAGCTGATAGGTGCCGATCTTGCCGGCCATGTCGCCATTGGCAGCGATGCAGTCCGCCCCCACCACCACCCAGGTGATGCCTTTGGTCTTCATGAGGTGGGCCAGCGCAGAGTCGGCACAAAGGGTCACCGGGATGCCCTCGTTGGCCAGTTCCCAGCCGGTCAGACGGGAGCCCTGCAGCCAAGGGCGAGTTTCACCGGCATAAACCCGCTCGACCATGCCTTCCAGGTAGCCGGCACGGATCACCCCCAGCGCGGTGCCAAAGCCGCCAGTGGCAAGGGCGCCGGCATTGCCGAAGGTGAGCAGGGCCTGGGCATTGCCCTGATGGCGTCGGATCAGCTCGATACCTTGCTGGGCCATGGTCAGGTTGGCCTCACGGTCGCTCTCGTGAATGGCCGCCGCTTCAGCCTCCAGCGCTGCCAGAGCGTCTTCTTCCGGCCGCAGGCGCTGCAGGCGCTCGCGCATGCGGTTCAGCGCCCAGAACAAGTTGGCGGCGGTAGGACGCGCTTCGGCAAGGGTCAGAAAGTCGTCTTCCAGGTCCATTTCCCAATCGCCGCCTTCGGCCAGCCGCTCTTCAAGGGCCAGTACCAGGCCGTAAGCTGCGGCAATACCGATTGCCGAGGCGCCACGCACCGCCATGTCGCGGATGGCTGCGGCCACCTGCGCAACATTGTCGCAGGCCAGCCAACGCTCCTCCGACGGCAGCAGGCGCTGGTCGAGCAGGTGCAAGGCGCCACCCTGCCAGCGGATCGCGGTCACCTTCTCCGCCGCCAAAAGTCGCTCGCGCATTGCCTCTCCCCGTCATTCGGATATCAAAAGCCGGCGATTATAGCGACCCTCGGGGCCGAGCGCTCGGGTATACTCCGACGCAATTTTGCGAAGTTTCAGAGGACTGTTCAATGAGCAACGTCGACCGCGCCGAAATCGCCAAGTTCGAAGCGCTGGCCCACCGCTGGTGGGACCGCGAAAGCGAGTTCAAGCCGCTGCACGAAATCAACCCGCTGCGCGTCAACTGGATCGACGAGCGCGCCAGCCTGGCCGGCAAGAAAGTGCTGGACGTGGGTTGCGGTGGCGGCATCCTCAGCGAAGCCATGGCCCTGCGCGGTGCCACGGTCACCGGTATCGACATGGGTGAAGCACCGCTGGCAGTGGCCCAGCTGCACCAGCTGGAGTCGGGCGTGCAGGTGGAATACCGGCAGATCACCGCCGAAGCCCTGGCCGAGGAAATGCCTGAACAGTTCGACGTGGTCACCTGCCTGGAAATGCTCGAGCACGTGCCCGACCCGTCTTCGGTGATTCGCGCCTGTTACCGCATGGTCAAGCCTGGTGGCCAGGTGTTCTTCTCCACCATCAACCGCAACCCCAAGGCCTACCTGCTGGCCATCGTCGGCGCCGAGTACATCCTGAAGATGCTGCCGCGCGGCACCCATGACTTCAAGAAGTTCATCCGCCCGTCCGAGCTGGGCGCCTGGAGCCGCGATGCCGGCCTGCAGGTGAAGGACATCATCGGCCTCACCTACAACCCGCTGACCAAGCACTACAAGCTCAACAGCGACGTCGACGTCAACTACATGATCCAGACCCTGCGCGAGGAATAAGCATGCGTTTGCGAGCAGTACTCTTCGACATGGACGGCACCTTGCTGGACACGGCGCCGGACTTCATCGCCATTTGCCAGGCCATGCTCGCCGAGCGCGGGCTGCCGGCCGTTGACGACAACCTGATCCGCGGCGTGATCTCGGGTGGCGCCCGCGCGATGGTTGCCACTGCGTTCGCCATGGACCCGGAGGCTGACGGCTTCGAGGCCCTGCGCCTGGAGTTCCTCGAGCGTTACCAGCGTGACTGCGCGGTGCACAGCAAGCTGTTCGAGGGCATGGCCGAGCTGCTGGCCGACATCGAGAAAGGCAACCTGCTGTGGGGCGTAGTCACCAACAAGCCGGTGCGCTTCGCCGAGCCGATCATGCAGCAACTGGGCCTGGCCGAGCGTTCGGCGCTGTTGATCTGCCCGGACCATGTGAAAAACAGCAAACCCGACCCCGAGCCAGTGATCCTGGCCTGCAAGACGCTGAACCTGGACCCGGCCAGTGTACTGTTCGTCGGCGACGACCTGCGCGACATCGAGTCTGGCCGCGACGCCGGCACCCGCACGGCGGCGGTGCGCTACGGCTATATTCATCCAGAGGACAACCCCAACAACTGGGGTGCCGACGTGGTGGTGGACCACCCGCTGGAGCTGCGCAAAGTGATCGACAGCGCGCTGTGCGGCTGCTGAACCCAGACCGATGACCGGGCACCGCCTCTTTGTAGGAGCGGGTTCACCCGCGAATGCGCCAGCCCAGACAACACTGGCGCCTGATCGGACGCATTCGCGGGTAAACCCGCTCCTACGATAGCCCCAGGCCGCCCACACGAACTCGAAGGACAGAACCATGTTCGACTACACCGCCCGCCCCGACCTGCTGCAAGGCCGGGTCATCCTGGTTACCGGTGCCGGCCGTGGCATTGGTGCCGCGGCTGCCAAGGCCTATGCCGCACTAGGTGCCACCGTGCTGCTGCTGGGCAAGACCGAGGCCAACCTGAACGAGGTCTACGACCAGATCGAAGCCGCCGGTCACCCGCAGCCGGTGGTCATCCCCTTCAACCTGGAAACCGCCCTGCCACACCAGTACGACGAGCTGGCGGCGATGATCGAAGGCCAGTTCGGCCGCCTCGACGGCCTGCTCAACAACGCGTCGATCATCGGCCCGCGCACGCCGCTGGAACAGCTGTCAGGCGACAACTTCATGCGCGTGATGCACATCAACGTCAATGCCACCTTCATGCTCACCAGCACCCTGCTGCCGCTGCTGAAGCTGTCGGAAGACGCATCGGTGGTATTCACCAGCAGCAGCGTCGGGCGCAAGGGCCGGGCTTACTGGGGCGCCTATGGCGTGTCGAAGTTCGCCACCGAGGGCCTGATGCAGACCTTGGCCGATGAACTGGAAGGCGTGGCGCCGGTACGTTCCAACAGCATCAACCCAGGCGCCACGCGCACGGCGATGCGGGCCCAGGCCTACCCCGGCGAGAACCCGCAGAACAACCCGCTGCCCGAAGAAATCATGCCGGTGTACCTGTACCTGATGGGGCCGGACAGCACAGGGGTGAACGGGCAGGCGTTCAACGCCCAATAAACCTGCACTGGCCTCTTCGCGGGCTTGCCCGCTCCCACAGGCACTGCGCAGCCCTCAAGGACTGAGCCATACCTGTGGGAGCGGGCAAGCCCGCGAAGAGGCCGCTACAGGCGAACGATCAGCCGGCTGCCAACGCCGGCCGCATGCGGCCTTGCTGGCGCCCTTCCAGCTGCATGCAGCGCTCCAGGAACAGGAACATGCAGTCGTAACTCTTGCAGATCGCCCTGCGCAGCTCGGTCCGCAAGCCCAGGGTCGGGTTCTCACCGGCCAGGGTACAGATGATTTCCAGCGCCTCCCACGGGTGCGCATCGTCATACTGGGCATGCATCTTCAGCCACTTCATCGCCCGCTTGCGCCCTTCTTCAGGGAACCCCTGCGCGTAGGTGTCGGTCGAGCACACCACCGCCGACCATTCACCAGTGGCGCCCTCGATGGCGTAGTTGGTCGCGGCCATGGAAATGGCCAGGTTCTCCGTGGCACACACCCGCCAGCACCAGTCGTTCAGGCCGTTCAGCTCGGGCGGCACTTCTTGCGCCTGCAACTCGTGCAGGTGCACACCGTGCGCCTGGCACCAGTTCACCCAGTAGTCGGCATGGTTGAGCTCGACGCGGATGTTGCGCATCAGCCAGCGCCGCGCCATGTCCTCGCCCTGATGCCGGCCATAGCGGGTCTTGGTCAGGTTATGCGCCATGTACAACGAAAACTGTTCCACCACCGGCCAGCCACCGATCAGGTACTGGCGGATGGTCGATTGCTTCAGTTGGCCATCGCGTAGACGCGCATAAAACTCATGCTCAACCACCCGGCGCTTGCTCTCGCGGCAGTCTTCAATCAGTTGCTGGGCCCATTGAGGGTAACTGGCGGGGTCCATCAAAGGCCCGATACGAACGAATGCATCAATCACTTTCAGCTCCTTGATCCTTGTGATTTCCAACTAGCGAAACGTGCCAGGTGCTCGCTGCAACAGAGGCCGGGCGGCGATCCGTTGGCGCTGCAGACTGTCACAGGTGAACACCTGGGGGCGTTCGATCAGGTAGCCCTGGGCGTAATCCACGCCTATTTCCTGCAAGGCCTGCTCGATCAAGGGTGTTTCGACGAACTCGGCAATAGTGCGTTTACCCATCACATGGCCGATATGGTTGATGACCTCGACCATGGCCCGGTTGACCGGGTCGTCGAGCATGTCCTTGACGAAACTCCCGTCAATCTTCAGGTAGTCCACGGGCAAATGCTTGAGATAGGCAAACGACGACATGCCGGCGCAAAAATCATCAAGCGAGAAACGGCAACCCAGCCCTTTCAACTCGTTGATGAAGCGAATGGCGCTGCCCAGGTTGGCAATGGCGCTGGTTTCGGTAATTTCGAAACAGATCATTCGCGGCGGAATGGCGTATTCGACGAACAACCGCTGGAGGTATTCAAGGAACTTGTCGTCGCCAATGCTGGACCCCGACAGGTTGATCGCACAGGTCGACAACGGCCCTTCTCGCCCTTCTTCCAGGCACTGGCGTATGACCATGAACACATTGCGCACCACCCAGCGGTCCAGCGCGGTCATCAGGCCGTAGCGCTCGGCCGCCGGGATGAAGCTGCTGGGCAGAATGGTGCGGCCGCTTTCGTCGTGCAGGCGCAACAGAATTTCGATATGGCCCGGGCCCTCGAAGGTTTTAAGCGGGGCGATTTCCTGGGCGTAGAGGCAAAAGCGGTTTTCTTCCAGGGCCACATGCAAGCGCTGGATCCAGGCCATTTCGCCAAACCGCATGGACAGTTCGCTGTCGTCGGCGTGGTACACCTGCACCCGGTTACGGCCCTTTTCCTTGGCCATGTAGCAGGCCATGTCGGCGGCGCGCAGCGAGGCCTCCAGGGTGCCGGGGGCCTGGGCCATGTGCACCAGGCCAATGCTGACCGTGGTCACGAACGGCCGCCCTTTCCATACGAAGTGCAGGCTCTGCACCAGCTGACGCAGTTGTTCGGCAATGCGCTCGGCCTGGTCGGGCGGGCAGTTTTCCAGCAGTACGCCAAATTCATCGCCACCCAGCCGCGCCAGCGTATCGCCCTCACGCAGGCCGGATTGCAGCACAGCACAGATGTGTCGCAGCAACTCATCGCCGGCCGCGTGGCCACAGGTGTCGTTGACTAGCTTGAACTGGTCGAGGTCGAGGAACATCAGCGAATGCCGCCCAGCCTGGCGTGCCAGGTCGTTGAGCACCTGCTCCAGGCGGTATTCGAACTCGCGGCGGTTGGCCAGACCGGTCAGGGCATCGTGGGTCGCCTGCCAGGACAGATTGGCGATGTACTGGCGTTCCTGGGTCATATCGTGCAGCACCAGCACGATGCCACTGACCTGGCCATCACTGACAATCGGCGAGCCTACCAGGTTGATCGACACGGTACTGCCGTCCAGGCGCTGGATCAGCCGGGCATGCTCGGAGCCGCCCTTGAGGCTGCCGCTGAGCACCTGTTCGACCAGGCTGCGACCGTCATCCTCGGCGTGTTCATCCACCAGGCTGAACAGCGCCGACAGTGGCAGGCCCTGGGCCTGGCCGGATTGCCAGTGGGTCAATTGTTCGGCGGCCGGGTTCATATAGCCGATATTGCCCTCGACATCGGTGGTGATCACCGCATCACCGATGGCCTGCAGGGTAATCTGCGCACGCTCTTTTTCTTGCTGCAGGGCGCTGGCAAAGGCCTGGCGCTGGGCCAACAGCTTGCTGGAGCGGCCCCAGGCAATCGCAATCAGGAACATCGCGGTCAGCAGGTTGGTGATCAGCAGCACCCGCAGCACGACGCGCGAGCCCTCGCCCAAGGCATCACTGAAGGCCTTGGCCGCCGGGGTCACGCCTTCGTTGATGGCGACAATACGGGCCTTCCACTCGCTGACAGTGTCTGCATCCACCGGGCCACTGGCAAAACGCTGGCGCATTTCACCGGCCAGTACATCCAGCTTGGCCAGATAGTCGTCGCCGATGTCCCAGTAATCGATGGCTGTCTGCATATAGCTGACATGGCGGAAGTAGCGATAGAACCAGATGATACGCGTGACATCGTCAGGGTGGTTGCCACCTTGCAGTACCGCCTGTCGCGCGGCGTCCAGATCAGGGTTGGGGAGGTCGAGCACCTCGCGCAGGCGCTGGTCACCCTGAGGCACGGTAATGGCCTGGCGATAACGTTGGTAGGTGCTGTCGTCACGCGTCTCGCTGTATAGACTGAGGTAGTAGATGGCATCTTTCTGCGCCTTGGACCACAGGCTTTCGCCCGCGACATAGGCGCGCACGGCCGAGAGCGTGTAAAGGCTGAGGCTGCCCAACGCCACCTGAAGGACCACTACGGCGATGAAAGGCCATGTGATGCCGAGCAACTTTGGCGCTTCGAGTGTGCGATTTCCCTTCATGGAGTCCCTGTCACAGAGCAGATAAGGCGTAAATCGACCCAGACAAGCACAGCGTAGGCCATTTGCCATTGCTGTGGAGGGGATTTTTATGACAAGGAATCGGGGGGATTTATGCAGCGTATGCGCTGGCCATTGCAGGAGCGGGTTTACCCGCGAAGAAGACACCGCGGTGGATGGCACAGGCTTCGCCCGTGTTCGCGGGCAAGCCCGCTCCCACAGGGATCGCACCAGCTTTTAGAAATTGAGCAAGACAGTTGCTTCCACAAGTACGGTGAAGGCAACCAGATAATCAGCTCTGCTGCAGGTGCCCATAAAGCTTGGCATATAACCCACCCTCGGCAATCAGTTGCTGATGGTCGCCGTCTTCGGCCACGTGCCCGCCATCGAACACCAGCACTCGGTCGGCCTGTTTCACCGCTGACAACCGGTGGGCGATGATCAGCGTGGTGCGGCCGCTGAGAAAGCGCGCCAAGGCCTGATGCAGGTTGTACTCGGTTGCAGCATCCAGGGCTGAGGTGGCCTCGTCGAGGATCACCACCTTGGGCTCAGCCAGCACCATGCGGGCAATGGCCAGGCGCTGGCGCTGGCCACCGGACAAGCGCACGCCTGAACGCCCCACCACACTGTCCAGGCCCTGCGGCAAGGCGGCGATGGTGGCATCCAGCTGGGCGATGCGCAGCGCCTGCCAGCACGCATCATCGCTGCAGTCACGGCCCATGGTCAGGTTGGCACGCACGCTGTCGTTGAACAGCGACGGGTGCTGCAACACCACCGCGACGTTCTCGCGCAGGGTTTCCAGGCCGATTTCCTGCAGGCTGGCCCCGCCAAAGCGGATGGTCCCGGCCTGGGCGCTATAAAGGCCCAGCAATAGCTGCACCAACGTGCTCTTGCCGCCGCCGCTGGCACCGACAATCGCCACCTTCTCACCCGCAGCGATGGACAGGTCGAGGTGCTCGAGTACCGGCTCGTCGGCATAGGCAAAGCGCAGGTCGCGCACTTCAATGCCCACCGTTTCGCGCCCGGCGAACGGGTCGCTGGCGGCTGGGTATTGCGGCTCGTCGGCACGCGCCAGCAGCTCGTTGAGGCGGCTCAGCGCACCGCCTGCGGCGTAGTACGCATATTGCAGATTAAGCAGTTGCTCCACCGGACCGATCATGAACCACAGGTAGCTGAACACCGCCAGCATCTGGCCGATCGACAGGTCGGAAAACAGCACGGTCAGCATGGCCGCCGCGCGGAAGATGTCGATGCCGAACTGGAACAGCAGGCCGCTGGCACGGCCACTGGCATCGCTTTTCCATTGCGAGTCCACGGCGTAATCGCGCACTTCGCGGGCACGCAGGCCCAGGCGGCCAAGGAAGTAGCCCTGGCGGTTGCCGGCGCGGATTTCCTGGATGGCATCGAGGGTTTCCGCCAGCGCCTGGGTAAAGCGCGCGGTGCTGTCGTTTTCGAGCTTTTTCAGGTGTTTGACGCGCTTGCCCAACTGCACGGTGAAGTAGATCACCAGCGGGTTGAACAGCAAGATCAGCAAGGCCAGCTGCCAGTGCATCCAGATCAGGATGGCCGCGGTGCCGGTCAAGGTCAGCATGGCCACCAGGAAGCGGCTTAGGGTTTCGCCAACGAACTTGTCCAGGGTGTCCAGGTCGGTGACCAGGTGGGTGGTCACCGTACCGCTGCCCAGGCTTTCGTATTCCTTCAGCGAAATACGCTTGAGCCGCTCGATCAGGCGGATGCGCAGGCGGTAGACAATATCCTTGGCCAGACCGGCGAACAGCTTGGACTGGATCACGTTGAACGCCAGCGCAGCCAGGCGCAGGCACAGGGTGAGCGCCAGCATCAGGCCGATGTAGCCGGCCGCCACCTGCCAGCCGGACGGCAGCAGGTGGTTCATCCACTTCAGCGCGGCATCGCCGTGGCCGAGCAGCACTTCGTCCACCAGCAGCGGCAGCAGCAGCGGAATGGGCACACTGCAACACGCCGCCAGTAACGCAATGAGGTTCGCGGACCAGAGGTTTTTCTTGTGATGCAGGGCCAGGCGGCGGATTTCCGCCCAGCTCAGTCGATCGCCCGCAGTGTATGGCTTGCCCGGTACCGGGTCGGGTGACCCAGGCACATCAAGCACAGGCGGCCTGCTGCAGCCAGCGGCCGAGCAAGGGTTGCAGGCGCTCCAGCGGCTGATAGCCGTTGGTCAGCAAGGCCAGTTGGCCATTGCGCTCGGCCAGCAGGGTCGGGAACCCGGCAATACCCAGGTCCTGGGCCCAGGCGAAGTCGGCTGCGGTGGCGGCGCGGGTATCGGCACGGGCGAAGGTTTCGGCGAACGCGGCACGGTCGAAGCCACACTGCGAGGCTAGCTCGACCAGCTGCGGCGCGGTGGTCACATCGACGCCCTGCTCGTAGAACGAACGCTGGATCGACGCCAGCAGCGGCCAGACGCGCTCGGCATCCAGCTCGCGGGCCGTGACCAGGGCGCGGCAGGCCGGCTCGGTGTCGTAGACGAAGCCGTCAGGCATGGCCCCCTCGAAGCGGAACGGCTGGCCGGTAGCATCAGCCACTGCCTGCCAGTGTTCCAGGATGTACTTGCGAGTGGAGCTGTCCAGGGCGCTGCCGCCAGTGCGCAGCCCGCCCGGTACCAAGTGGGTGGGCACGCCTGCCTCACGCGCCTGGGCGATCAGGGCCGCGGCCACTGGCGCAAAACCCCAGCACCAGGAGCACATCGGGTCCATCACATAGATCAGGCGTGCAGACATGCTTCAAGCCTCGGCTTTGTAGTTGTAACCGATCGGGTGCGGCAGGTTGCGGGCCTTGGCCAGCTCTATCTGCTTCTGCCGGTCGATGGCGCTGCGCCGGGTCTTCTCGCTCAGGTTGTCCCAGCAATGCGGGCAGCTGACACCTGGCGAATAGTGCTCGGACGCGCGCTCCTCTGCATTGATCGGGTGGCGGCAGGCGTGGCACTGGTCGTACTCGCCTTCGCTCAGGTCATGGCGCACCGTGACCCGGTTGTCGAAGACGAAGCAGTCGCCGTCCCACAGGCTTTCTTCCTGAGGCACTTCCTCGAAGTATTTCAGGATGCCGCCCTTAAGATGATAGACCGACTCGAAGCCTTCACCGAGCATGTAGCTGGAGGCCTTTTCGCAACGGATGCCGCCGGTGCAGAACATGGCGACCTTCTTGTGCTTGCTCGGGTCGAAATTGGCCTTGATGTACTCCGGGAACTCTCGGAAGGTTTCGGTCTTCGGGTCGAAGGCGCCCTTGAATGTGCCGATGGCCACTTCGTAGTCGTTGCGGGTGTCGATCAGCAGCACTTCCGGGTCGCTGATCAGGGCGTTCCAGTCCTTGGGCTCGACATAGGTGCCAACGGCCTGGTTGGGGTCTACGCCCGGCACGCCGAGGGTGACGATCTCTTTCTTGAGTTTGACCTTGGTGCGGTAGAACGGCTGTTCGTCGCAGTACGACTCTTTATGGTCGATATCGACCAGACGCGGGTCATCGCGCAACCAGGCCAGCAGGCCATCAATGCCTTCCCGGGTGCCCGAAACGGTACCGTTGATGCCCTCCTGGGCCAGCAGCAGGGTGCCTTTGACGTTGTTGTCGAGCATGG
This sequence comes from Pseudomonas sp. BP6, assembly GCF_017875935.1. Taxonomy (NCBI): domain Bacteria; kingdom Pseudomonadati; phylum Pseudomonadota; class Gammaproteobacteria; order Pseudomonadales; family Pseudomonadaceae; genus Pseudomonas; species Pseudomonas sp. BP6. Next base: position 866,933 of record NZ_JAGINI010000001.1, on the reverse strand, counting down.
TCTTGAGCAGCGGCTCGCGCAGCTCGACGTAGTCTTCCAGGGTGACGAACTTGTACAGCGCCGCGACGACGATGGCTTGAGACATGTAACGGAATCTCCAGGTGGTTGCCCTCGTAAGGGGCGGACCGGGTTTGACAGGTACAGAAAAAGCATGGGGGCGCTTTGCACCCCTTTCGCGACACAAGGCCGCTCCCACAGGGACCGCGTAACCCGATGGCTAGTGCGGTTCCTGTGGGAGCGGCCTTGTGTCGCGAAAGGGCCGCAAAGCGGCCCCCGGATTTTGCAGGATTCTACCAGAACAACAGAAAGGTTTCAGTGCCCGCCGCCGGCGCAAACGGGCGAGGCCGGTGCAACGCCGACCTTGGCCCACTCTTCGGCGGTGTAGGTATGGATGGCCAGGGCGTGGATCTCGCCCATCAGCTCACCCATGGTGGCGTACACCTTCTGGTGGCGCTTGACGCTGTTCAACCCGGCAAACTGCTCGCTGACGATCACCGCCTTGTAGTGGGTCTCCTGACCACGACTGTGCATGTGACTTTCGTTGAGCACTTCCAGATGTTGCGGCGCCAGGGCGGCCAGTTGCTGTTCGATTCGTTGTTGCATGGTCATTGCGGCGTACTCACTTCTTCGCTGGGGCGGCGGCCTTGCCTGCGTTCGGGTCCAGCTCTTTGGTCATGTCTTCCAGCAGCTTGTTCACCACCGGTACTGCTGGCTCCAGGCTCTGCTGGGTCAGCTGCGCCGACTGCTGAGTGACCTTGGGCATTTCACGCAGCACTTTCTTGCCCAGCGGCGATTCGTAGAACTTCACCAGGTCCTTCAGCTCCTGCTCGGTGAAGGTGCGGGTGTACAGGTCGACCATCTTCGGCTTCAGCTTTTTCCAGCCGATGGCGTTGTCCAGCGCGGCATTGGCCTTGGCCTGGTAGCTTTCCAGTACGGGCTGCTTGGCGGACGGGGCTTTGGTCTGGGCGAAACGCTGGGCGAACATCTGCTGCACTTGCATGTACACCGGGGTGCCCAGCTTGTCGGCGTTGGCCAGGGTCAGGAATTTCTCGGCAGCAGCGTTGTGGCTGGCGGTGGCAGCGAGTACCTGGCCGCTGGCGCAAGCCAGGGCAACGGCAGCACAAAGGACACGGAGACGGGTCATTGCATTTCCTTCAAAGAGAGGGTGGCGGGCACCTCAGGGTAGAGCATTCTGCGCCGTGGTGGCGAAGTGCTCAAGTGGCACGACGAGCGACGGAACCGCTCGGTCGAATCAGGGCCTAAACTGCGATTTCGAACTACACAGGAGTGAGTACAGAATGAGCCGTATCGAGACAGACAGCCTGGGCCCGGTCGAAGTTCCGGAGGACGCCTACTGGGGTGCGCAGACCCAGCGTTCGCTGATCAACTTCGCCATTGGCAAGGAACGCATGCCCCTCGCGGTATTGCACGCCCTGGCACTGATCAAGAAGGCCGCTGCGCGCGTCAACGACCGCAATGGCGACCTGCCGGCCGACATCGCCCGGCTGATCGAACAGGCCGCCGATGAAGTGCTGGATGGCCAGCACGACGATCAGTTCCCGCTCGTCGTCTGGCAGACGGGCAGCGGCACCCAGAGCAACATGAACGTCAACGAGGTGATCGCCGGGCGCGCCAACGAACTGGCCGGCAAAGGCCGTGGCGGCAAGGCGCCAGTACATCCCAATGACCACGTCAACCGCTCGCAGAGCTCCAACGACTGCTTCCCCACCGCCATGCACATTGCGGCAGCCCTGGCGGTGCATGAAAAGCTGCTGCCGGCCGTCACCGAATTGTCTTCGGGACTGGCCGAGCTGTCGATGCGTCACCACAAGCTGGTGAAAACCGGCCGCACGCACATGATGGACGCCACGCCGATTACCTTCGGCCAGGAAGTGTCGGCCTTCGTAGCCCAGCTCGATTATGCCCAGCGCGCCATACGCGCCACCCTGCCGGCGGTGTGCGAACTGGCTCAGGGCGGTACTGCCGTGGGTACCGGGCTCAACGCCCCGCAGGGTTTTGCTGAAGCCATCGCTGCCGAGTTGGCGGCGCTGTCCGGCCTGCCGCTCATCACCGCGCCCAACAAGTTCGCCGCCCTCGCCGGCCACGAACCGCTGACCAGCCTGGCGGGGGCCCTGAAGACCCTGGCCGTGGCCCTGATGAAAATCGCCAACGACCTGCGCCTGCTGGGATCCGGTCCGCGCGCCGGGCTGGCCGAGGTGCGCCTGCCCGCCAACGAGCCGGGCAGCTCGATCATGCCGGGCAAGGTCAACCCCACCCAGTGCGAGGCGCTGTCGATGCTGGCCTGCCAGGTACTGGGCAACGACGCGGCCATCGGCTTTGCCGCCAGCCAGGGGCATTTGCAGCTGAATGTGTTCAAGCCGGTGATCATCCATAACCTGCTGCAGTCCATCGAGTTGCTGGCCGATGGTTGCCGCAACTTCCAGCAGCATTGCGTGGCGGGTATCGAGCCGGATGCCGAGCAGATGGCCGCGCACCTGGAGCGCGGGTTGATGCTGGTGACCGCGCTGAACCCGCATATTGGTTATGACAAGGCGGCGGAAATTGCCAAGAAGGCTTACAGCGAGGGCAAGACCTTGCGCGAGGCGGCCTTGGCGTTGAAGTACCTGACCAATGAGCAGTTCGACCAGTGGGTGCGGCCGGAGAACATGCTGGCGCCGGGGGGCAAGGGCTGACTGCTCTGTAGCCTGTACCGGCCCTTTCGCGGGTAAACCCGCTCCTACACCGAGAGGCGATCCATTGTAGGAGCGGGTTTACCCGCGAAAGGACCGGTACAGGCAATCGACAGACCTAGGCCAACCGCGCCCTGCGGGCCCGCCAGCTGGCCACCAGCGAGGGCCCCAGCGCTACCAGCGCCGAACCGAACACCACCGTGACCGCCCCCACATAGCCCAGGGCGTTGATGTCCTCGGCATGCACATAGTCAGGCCACACCCATGCTGCCAGCGCCACCGCAACGAAGGTCACCAACGGGGTCAGCGCCAGCGTGGCACTTACCCGCGACGCCTCCCAGTGCGCCAGCGCTTCGGCGAACGCGCCGTACGCCACCAGGGTGTTCAGGCAACAGGCCAGCAGCAGCCAGCCTTGCACCGGGGTCAGTTGCAAGACCTCCAGCGGGTGCACCCAAGGTGTCAGCAACCCAGCGCAGCTGAGGTAGATCACCATCATCACCTGCTGCGAGTGCCACACGGTCAGCAACTGCTTCTGGCTCAGGGCGTAGAACACCCAGATGCTGGTCGCCAGCAAGATGGTCAACACGCCGGTGGTATAGGCACCCAGTGAAGTCAGCAGCTCTTCCAGGCGCTGGTTGAAGAACAGGCCAAACCCTGCCAGCAGCACCAACAGCCCCATGCCCTGCCCCACACTGAAGCGCTCGCGGAACACGAACACGCTGGCCACCAGCAACAGCACCGGGCCGATCTGTACCACCAGTTGTGCGGTACCCGGGCTAAGCAGTTTGAGACCGATCAGGTAGAGCACGTAGTTGCCCATCAGGCCGAGCACCGCAACCAGCACCAGGCCCTTGCCCCTGGGCGCCAGCTTGCGGATGGACGGCAAACGCCGCTGAGCCGCCAGCCAGGCGAACAGCAGGCCGCCGGAGACCAGCAGCCGGTACCAGGTGACAGTGATCGGGTCGACCACTTGCAGTACCTGCTTGAGCTTGATCGGCAGGATGCCCCAGAGCAGCGCTGTCAGAAGTGCCAGGAACAGCCCATAGCCCCAGCGGCCAGAAGTGGTGTGCATAAAATCCTCGATCAAGCCCGTAGTGGGGGTTGTTGAATTCTACGGGGTTGGAGGACGGGGACGGTGGAGAGTGCCGAGAAAAGAATTCATCAGGTCATTCTTTTGGGGCATGGCTGGGGGGAGGTGTTGCCTGTGCTGGCCTCTTCGCGGGTAAACCCGCTCCTACGGGAGCGTGAGCTGCGCCCCGGTGTTGGATTTTTTGTCCAACATCCGGGGCGCAGCTCAGCACGCGATCCCCGGTAGGAGCGGGTTTACCCGCGAAAGGGCCAGAACAGGCAACCTCACCTTCGGCTATTTCTTGTGCTTGGCAAACGCCGCCTCAAGCGCCTCGTTGATGGTGCGCACCACCTTCACCCGCGCCCAGCGCTTGTCATTGGCTTCCACCAGCGTCCATGGGGCAATCTCGTTGCTGGTGCGGTCGACCATGTCGCCCACAGCCTGGGAGTATTCGTCCCACTTGTCGCGGTTGCGCCAGTCATCCTCGGTGATCTTGTAGCGTTTGAACGGAATCTGCTCACGCTCTTCGAAACGCTCCAGTTGGGTTTGCTGATCGATCGCCAGCCAGAACTTCACCACCACCACGCCCGCATCCACCAACTGCTCTTCAAAGTCGTTGATCTCGCTGTAGGCACGCATCCAGTCGGCCGGGCTGCAGAAGCCTTCCACCCGCTCCACCAGCACCCGGCCATACCAGGAGCGGTCGAAGATGGTGAACTTGCCACGTGCCGGGATGTGCCGCCAGAACCGCCATAGGTAGGGCTGGGCGCGCTCTTCTTCAGTGGGTGCGGCAATCGGCACGATGCGGTACTGACGCGGATCCAGCGCCGCCGCCACGCGACGGATGGCGCCCCCCTTGCCGGCGGCGTCGTTGCCTTCGAACACCGCCACCAGCGCGTGCCGGCGCATGCGCTTGTCACGCAGCAGGCCGGCCAGGCGGGCCTGTTCGGTGATCAACTGTTCCTGGTAGTCGGCCTTGTCCAGCCGCAATGTCATGTCCAGGGCGCCAAGCAGGCTGCGGTCGTCGATGCTATGGCTCAATGGGGCCACGTTGCCCTGGTGCTTGCCCTTGGGGTTATTGGTCAGCGCGGCCTGCAGGCTTTCCAGCAGAATGCGCCCCACCGCCAGGCTGCGGTAATTCGGGTCTACCCCCTCGATGATGTGCCATGGCGCATAGTCGCGGCTGGTGCGGCGCAGCACGCGCTCACCAAAGCGCACGAAACGGTCGTAGGTTTGCGATTGCTGCCAATCCAGCGGGCTGATCTTCCAGCTGTGCAGCGGGTCGTCCTTGAGCGATTTCAGCCTCGCCTTCATCTGCTTCTTGGACAGGTGGAACCAGAACTTGATGATCAGCGCACCTTCATCGCAAAGCATCTCCTCCAGGCGTTCGGCACCGGTAATGGCCTGATCGAGGACGGCATCCTTGAACACCCCGTGCACACGCCCCTGCAGCATCTGGCTGTACCAGTTGCCAAAGAACACCCCCATCCGCCCCTTGGGCGGCAAGGCCCGCCAGTAACGCCAGGCGGGCGGGCGGGCCAGCTCTTCGTCGGTCTGCTGGTCGAAGGTGAGCACATCGATCATGCGCGGGTCCATCCACTCGTTGAGCAGTTTTACCGTCTCACCCTTGCCGGCGCCTTCAATGCCGTTGATCAGCACGATCACCGGAAAACGCGCTTGCTGCTTGAGTTCGTACTGGGCTTCGAGCAGGGCCTCGCGTAAAGCGGGTACCTCGGCGTCGTAAGCCTCCTTGTCGATGCTGTGGCCGATTTCGGCAGATTCGAACATGCACTGGCTCCTTCAATGGATAAGCAAGACTAGCGGATTTCATTTCTGCCTGTACGGGCCTCTTCACGAATGAACGCGCTCCCACAGCTCATCCGGATGGCATAAAATCCCGCCATCCGCTGCAACCGAGCCAACCATGCCCACCCTCCTCCAGCACGCCCAGATCGACTGGGATGAACAGGGCCGCCCCCATTCGCGGCACTATGACGACGTCTATTTCGCAGTCAACGAAGGCATCGAAGAAACCAAGCACGTGTTTCTCGGTCAGACCCGCCTGGCCGAACGTTTTGCAAACCTGGCGCCGCATGCTTGTACGGTGATCGGCGAAACCGGCTTTGGCACCGGCATGAATTTTTTCTGCGCCTGGCAGCTGTTTGACCAGCACGCACACAGCGACGCGCGCCTGCACTTCGTCAGCGTCGAAAAGTACCCCCTCGGCCACGCCGACATGGCCCGCGCAGTGAGCTTGTGGCCTGAACTGGCCGCCTATACCGAGCCGCTGCTGGAGCAGTACGTGGCGGTGCACCCGGGCTTTCAGCAGTTCACCTTCGCCGATGGCAGGGTCACCCTGACCCTGTTGATAGGCGATGTGCTGGAACAGCTGCCGCAGCTCGATGCGCAGGTCGATGTGTGGTTCCTCGACGGCTTCGCCCCCGCCAAGAACCCCGACATGTGGACCCCGGCGCTGTTTGCGCAACTGGCGCGGCTATCGCATCCGGACACGGTGCTGGGCACCTTCACCACCACCGGCTGGGTACGCCGCAGCCTGGTCGAAGCCGGCTTCGCCATGAAAAAGGTGCCAGGCATCGGCAAGAAGTGGGAAGTGATGAGCGGCGCCTACGTCGGCCCCCTGCCCGGCCCACACGCGCCGTGGTACGCACGCCTCGCTGCTGCACAGGGGCCGCGCGAGGCGCTGGTGATCGGTGCCGGTCTTGCCGGCAGCAGCAGCGCCGCCAGCCTGGCCCGGCGTGGCTGGCAGGTTACCGTGCTGGAGCGCCACGAAGCCCCAGCCCAGGAAGCTTCGGGCAACCCGCAAGGGGTGCTGTACCTCAAGCTGTCTGCCCATGGCACCGCGCTGTCGCAGATGATCCTGTCCGGGTTCGGCTACACCCGGCGCCAGCTGCAGCGCTTGCAGCGTGGCCGTGACTGGGATGCCTGCGGGGTGCTGCAACTGGCCTTCGACAGCAAGGAGGCCGAACGCCAGGGCAAGCTGGCTGCCGCCTTCGACCGCGGCTTGCTGCACCCGCTGGAGCGCACCGAGGCCGAAGCCATCGCCGGCGTGGCGTTGCCTGGCGGCGGGTTGTTCTACCCCGAAGGTGGCTGGGTGCACCCGCCGGCACTGTGTCAGCAGCAGTTGCAGCACCCAGGTATTCACCTGGTGACCCACCAGGAAGTGCTCGAACTGCGCAAAGTGGGTGAACAGTGGCAGGCCTGGGCTGGCGACCAGCTGTTAGCCAGCGCTCCAGTGGTGGTCCTGGCCGGTGCAGCGGATGTGCGGCGCTTCGCCCCTTGCGCGCAGTTACCACTCAAGCGCATCCGTGGGCAGATCACCCGCTTGCCGGCCACCGCCAGCAGCCAGGCACTGCGTACCGTGGTGTGCGCGGAAGGCTATGTGGCACCGCCGCGCGAGGGTGAACATACACTGGGGGCAAGTTTTGACTTCCACAGTGAGGACCTTGCGCCGACGCTGGCCGAGCACCAGGGCAACCTGGCACTGCTGGACGAAATTTCCGTCGATCTGGCGCAGCGGCTGGGCGTGGCTAAACTGGACGCTGAGCAACTGCAGGGGCGTGCAGCGTTCCGTTGCACCAGCCCGGATTACCTGCCGATCGTCGGGCCGGTCGCCGACGGGCAGGCGTTTGCCGAAGCCTACGCAGTGCTGGGCCGTGATGCACGGCAGGTACCGGATGTGCCCTGCCCTTGGTTGGGCGGGTTGTATGTGAACAGCGGGCACGGCTCACGCGGGTTGATCACGGCGCCGTTGAGTGGCGAGCTGGTGGCGGCCTGGGTATGTGGGGAACCGCTGCCATTGCCGCGGGCGGTGGTGGAGGCCTGCCATCCGAACCGGTTTGGGTTGCGCCGGTTGATTCGAGGGACGTGATAGCATCAAGCTGTATGCCCATCCACTTATAACCAAAAGGTCTAAAACTCTCAAAAAGCAAACATGTCAGTTCATTAAGGTGCCCTAATCCGGGGCATCACCTCCCCAACGGAAAAACCGGTAAGGACTTATGTGCGGATTAGCAGGAGAATTGCGTTTCACCCCCATCGACCAAGCCCCTCGCCCAGCCGACCTGGCTGCGGTAGAGCGCATTACCCATCACCTGGCCCCGCGTGGCCCGGATGCCTGGGGCTTCCATAGCCAGGGCCCGATCGCCCTGGGCCACCGGCGCCTGAAGATCATGGACCTGTCCGACGGCTCGGCGCAGCCGATGGTCGACAACACCCTGGGCCTGTCGTTGGCCTTCAACGGTGCCATCTACAACTTCCCCGAACTGCGCGAGGAACTGCAGGCGCTGGGCTACAGCTTCTGGTCCGACGGCGACACCGAGGTGCTGCTCAAGGGCTACCACGCCTGGGGCGCCGCCCTGCTGCCCAAGCTCAACGGCATGTTTGCCCTGGCCATCTGGGAGCGCGACAACCAGCGCCTGTTCCTGGCCCGCGACCGCCTCGGCGTCAAACCCCTGTACCTGTCGCGCAACGGTGAGCGCCTGCGCTTTGCCTCGACCCTGCCGGCGCTGCTCAAGGGCGGCGACATCGACCCGATGCTCGACCCGGTGGCTCTCAACCACTACCTGAACTTCCATGCCGTGGTACCGGCACCGCGTACCCTGCTGGCCAACGTGCAGAAGCTGGAGCCTGGCACCTGGATGCGCATCGACCAGCATGGCGAAGTGGAACGCCAGGTCTGGTGGCAACTGCACTACGGCCCCCACCCCGACGAGCATGAACTGGACCTGGAAGGCTGGACCACCCGCGTGCTCGACGCTACCCGGGACGCCGTAGCCATCCGCCAACGGGCTGCTGTGGATGTTGGCGTGTTGCTGTCCGGCGGGGTCGATTCCAGCCTGCTGGTCGGCCTGCTGCGCGAAGTGGGGGTGGAAGACCTGTCGACCTTCTCCATCGGCTTCGAGGATGCCGGCGGAGAGCGCGGCGATGAGTTCCAGTACTCTGACCTGATCGCCAGGCACTACGGCACCCGCCATCACCAACTGCGCATTGCCGAACACGAGATCATCGACCAGTTGCCGGCTGCGTTCCGCGCCATGAGCGAGCCGATGGTCAGCCACGACTGCATCGCGTTCTACCTGCTGTCGCGGGAAGTGGCCAAGCACTGCAAGGGCGTACAGAGCGGCCAGGGTGCCGACGAGCTGTTCGCCGGTTACCACTGGTACCCGCAGGTGGACGGCGCCGACGATGCCTATGCGGCCTATCGTGATGCGTTCTTCGACCGCAGCCACGCCGAGTACCGCGACACCGTGCAGGCCCCCTGGCTGCTGGAAACCGATGCCGCCGGCGACTTCGTACGCGAACACTTCGCGCGCCCGGGCGCACCGGCTGCCGTGGACAAGGCCCTGCGCCTGGACAGCACCGTGATGCTGGTCGACGACCCGGTCAAGCGGGTGGACAACATGACCATGGCCTGGGGCCTGGAGGCGCGCACGCCGTTCCTTGATTACCGCCTGGTGGAACTGTCGGCACGCATACCTGCACGCTTCAAGCTGCCCGACGGCGGCAAGCAGGTGCTCAAGCAGGCGGCGCGACGGGTGATCCCGCATGAGGTGATCGACCGCAAGAAGGGTTACTTCCCGGTACCGGGCCTGAAGCATCTGGAAGGTGCCACCCTGGGCTGGGTACGTGAGCTGTTGACCGACCCCAGCCAGGACCGAGGGTTGTTCAACCCGGCCATGCTCGACCGCCTGCTGAGTAACCCGCACGGTCAACTGACGCCATTGCGCGGTTCCAAGCTGTGGCAACTGGCAGCGCTTAACCTGTGGTTGAGCGAACAAGGAATCTGACCGATGAAAGCCCATGAAATCGCTTATGGTCAGCGCCTGCTGCGCGGCCAGGCGCCGTCCTACGAGCGCCTGCAAGCGCGCCTGGCCGGCGACGGCAGCCAGCCCCACGACCAACCGCGTGCCGTGCACTGCGGCTGGGGCCGGCTGCTGATAGGCCACACCTACCCCGACCCGGTTTCCCTGGCCGAGGATTTGCTCGACGAGCACCCGGGCGAACGCGACATCGCCCTGTACGTGGCCGCACCGCAGCAGGTGCTGGCCCAGGCCCCACAGCAGCTGTTCCTCGACCCGTCCGACACCCTGCGCCTGTGGTTCACCGACTATCGCCCGGCGCAGCGGGTATTTCGCGGCTTTCGCGTGCGCCGGGCACAGAACCCCGCCGACTGGCAGGCGATCAACACCCTGTACCAGGCGCGCGGGATGCTCCCCGTCGACGCCGAACTGCTTACCCCCCGGCACTTGGGTGGCCCGGTGTACTGGCTGGCAGAGGACGAAGACAGCGGCTCGGTGATCGGCAGCGTCATGGGCCTGAACCACACCAAGGCGTTCGATGACCCCGAGCACGGCAGCAGCCTGTGGTGCCTGGCGGTGGACCCACACTGCACCCGCCCCGGCGTGGGCGAGGTGCTGGTGCGCCACCTGATCGAACACTTCATGAGCCGTGGCCTGGCCTACCTGGACCTGTCGGTGCTGCACGACAACCGCCAGGCCAAGCGCCTGTACCAGAAACTGGGTTTTCGCAACCTGCCCACCTTCGCCGTCAAGCGCAAGAACGGTATCAACGAGCAGCTGTTCCTCGGGCCCGGCCCGCAGGCCGACCTCAACCCCTACGCACGCATCATCGTTGACGAGGCCCTGCGCCGGGGCATCGAAGTGCAGGTGGACGACGCCGCTGGCGGCCTGTTCACCCTGAGCCTGGGCGGGCGGCGCATTCGCTGTCGGGAATCGCTCAGCGACCTGACCAGTGCCGTGACCATGACCCTGTGCCAGGACAAACGCCTGACCCAGCACGCCCTGCACAACGCCGGGCTGCAGGTGCCCGCGCAACAGCTGGCGGGCAATGCCGATGACAACCTGGCGTTTCTCGACGAGCATGGCGCGGTGGTGGTCAAGCCAGTCGATGGCGAGCAAGGCCAGGGGGTGGCGGTGAACCTGACCTGTATCGACGACATCACCCGTGCCGTGGCGCACGCCCGCCAGTTCGACAGCCGCGTGCTGCTGGAAAGCTTTCATGCCGGGTTCGACCTGCGCATCGTGGTGATCGGCTACGAGGTGGTGGCCGCCGCCATCCGTCACCCGGCGCAGGTGCTGGGCGACGGCAAACACAGCGTGCGCCAGTTGATCGAAGCCCAGAGCCGTCGCCGCCAGGCCGCCACCGGTGGCGAAAGCCGCATTCCGCTGGACGACGAAACCGAGCGCACCTTGCGCGCAGCGAGCGTTGGTTATGACGACGTGCTGCCAGCCGGCCAGCGCCTGGCCGTGCGACGTACGGCCAACCTGCACACCGGCGGCACCCTGGAAGACGTCACCGAACGCCTGCACCCGGTGCTGGCCGATGCTGCCGTGCGCGCGGCACGCGCATTGGAAATTCCGGTGGTGGGGCTGGACTTCATGGTGCGTGATGCCGGGCAGCCGGAGTACGTGATCATCGAGGCCAACGAACGTGCCGGCCTGGCCAACCATGAACCGCAGCCCACGGCCGAGCGTTTTATCGACCTGCTGTTTCCCCATAGCCGGCCTTTGGCGTAAACCCGTGCCGGCCTCTTCGCGGGCAAGCCCGCTCCCACAGGGATATCACCGCCCTTGAAGGTGGCGCTGTACCTGTAGGAGCGGGTTTACCGGCGAAGGCAGCGCTGTACCTGTAGGAGCGGGCTTGCCCGCGAAGAGGCCAGCACAGGAGTAAAGGAGTCCCCAACATGTCCGAGCGACACCCCGAACCCGATCTCGACTACCTCAAACGCGTGCTGCTGGAAATGCTCGCCATCCCCAGCCCCACCGGCTTCACCGACACCATCGTGCGCTACGTGGCCGAACGCCTTGACGAACTGGGCATCCCCTTCGAGCTGACCCGCCGCGGCACCATTCGCGCCACCCTCAAAGGCCGGCAGGCCACCCCCGACCGCGCCGTTTCTGCCCACCTGGATACCATCGGCGCCAGCGTGCGCCAGTTGCAGGACAATGGCCGCCTGGCCCTGGCCCCCGTCGGCTGCTGGTCCAGCCGTTTTGCCGAAGGCAGCCGGGTTAGCGTGTTCACCGATACCGGGGTATTCCGTGGCAGCGTGCTGCCGCTGATGGCCAGCGGGCATGCCTTCAACACGGCCATCGACCAGATGCCGATCAGCTGGGATCACGTGGAAGTGCGCCTGGATGCCTACTGCGCCACGCGCGCCGACTGTGAGGCACTGGGCGTGAGCATTGGGGATTTCGTGGCCTTCGACCCCTTGCCCGAGTTCACCGAAAGCGGCCACATCAGCGCCCGTCACCTGGACGACAAGGCTGGCGTGGCCGCATTGCTGGCGGCATTGAAGGCGGTGGTGGAAAGCGGTCGCCAGCCGCTGATCGACTGCCACCCGCTGTTCACCATCACCGAGGAGACCGGCTCGGGAGCAGCCGGCGCCCTGCCCTGGGACGTCAGCGAGTTCGTCGGCATCGACATCGCCCCGGTGGCGCCTGGGCAGGCTTCCAGCGAGCATGCGGTCAGTGTGGCCATGCAGGACTCGTCGGGGCCTTACGACTACCACCTGTCCCGGCACCTGCTGAAACTGGCCGGTGACCACGACTTGCCGGTGCGGCGCGACCTGTTCCGCTATTACTTCAGCGATGCCCATTCGGCGGTGACTGCCGGGCACGACATTCGTACCGCGCTGGTGGCCTTTGGTTGCGATGCCACCCATGGTTACGAACGCACCCATATCGACAGCCTGGCAGCGCTGAGCCGGTTGTTGTCAGCCTACCTGCTGAGCCCGCCAGTGTTTGCCAGCGACTCGCAGCCGGCCAATGCATCGCTCGAGCGCTTCAGCCACCAACTGGAGCATGATGCGCAGATGGAAAGCGACACGCGGGTACCGGCGGTGGACAGCCTGATCGGAAACAAAGGCTAAACGCCCACGGGGCTGCAAAGCGGCCCCTACACCTCGAATGTTTCGCGTAGCATGCCCAGACCTATTTCAGACACCACCCGACCATGCTGATCCCCTACGACCAATTGCAAGCCGAAACCCTGACCCGCCTGATCGAGGACTTCGTCACCCGCGACGGCACTGACAACGGCGACGACACCCCGCTGGAAACCCGCGTGCTGCGGGTACGCCAGGCGTTGGCCAAAGGCCAGGCTTTCATCCTTTTCGACCTGGAAAGCCAGCAATGCCAGTTGCTGGCCAAGCATGATGTGCCCCGCGAGCTGCTCGAATAGCAGGCAAGGCCTGTTCAGGCCTTGCTCTGCTTGGACGCCTTGATGCGCTTGTGAACTTCGGCTCGATGCACCGGCACCTCACGCGGAGCATCCACACCAAAGCGCACCACGCCGTCCCGGGTCTCCACCACGACGATCCGGATATCATCGCCAATCATGATGACCTCCCCCACTTCGCGCCCAATTACCAGCATGTTCCGATCCTCCTGCGAAAGGGAAAACCGGAGCCTGCCCCGTAGGTATTCAGCTACTCAATAGCTCCACTGCGATTCAGAAGCCCCTTACGCTTTTGAGTAACTTCTCCTACAGACCAATCATCGCGACTGGGCTTTTGCCCGCATTTTCACTGCCATTTCGGCCATCTCGTCATACAGCCGCTCAGGGGCCTGGCGTTTCAGTTGCCAGGCCTGGCGCCCTGCCTCATGGGGCAGGATGAGGAACTCGCCTGCAGCGACCTGCTGATGGATATAATCGGCAATGTCCGCCGCACTGATCGGCGAACCTTCAAGCAGCTTGCCAACCTGTGCCTTCATCGCCGGGTTCGGCCCGCGGAACGAGTCCAGCAGGTTGGTCTGGAAGAACGACGGGCACACCACGTGCACCGCCACCTCAATCTGGCGCAACTCCACCAGCAGGCTTTCCGACAATGCCAGCACGCCGGCCTTGGCCACGTTGTAGTTGCTCATGCCCGGGCCCTGCATCAGTGCAGCCATCGAGGCGATGTTGATAATGCGCCCCTTGCTGCGCTCCAGCAGCGGCAGGAACGCCTTGCAACCCTTGACCACGCCCATCAGATTGACGGCGATCTGCCAGTCCCAGTCTTCCAGCGACAGCTCGGCGAAGAACCCGCCCGAAGCGATGCCGGCGTTGTTGACGATCACATCGACCCCACCGAACTTCTCTTCGCAGGCCTGGGCAAGGGCCGTCAGCTGGCTATAGTCGCGCACATCGCAGCGCTGGACGAAGCCGCGGCCACCGGCCTGGTGAACCTGCTCCAGCGTTTCGCGCAGGCCGGTTTCGTTGACATCGGCCAGTGCCAGGCGCCAGCCCTCACGCGCCCAGCGCAGGGCGATCTCGCGGCCGAGGCCAGACCCGGCGCCGGTGATCATGATGCGTTTTTGCATGGTCGCAGGCCTTGTTCTGACAAGTAGTCCGGTGAGTCTAATCAAGGCGTCGCCATCCGGCAGGATTCATCAGGGTAGTGAATGGGCGGGCATGACCGGGTAGGCGGCTGCACGGGGATGGAATCTTTACCAACCCGCACCGGTCCGAATTATCGAGAGGCCAGCATTCTCAGGCTCTTGCCCCCTAATCACGCAAGGACTTTGACATGACCACGATCCTTATCATCATCCTGATTCTGCTGCTGATCGGTGGCTTACCGGTCTTCCCCCACTCGCGCAGCTGGGGCTATGGCCCTTCCGGCATAATCGGCGTGGTGTTGGTGATTCTGCTGGTACTACTGTTGCTTGGGATGATATGACGCGCTGCGGACAGTCACTTCAGACAATCACTTGAGGCGAGTGGCAAGCGAGTCGCCTGCATGAAATAAAAAACGCCCCGACTTGCGGGGCGTTTTTCAGTGCAGGTTAATGACGTTAGTGCGAGACCGCCCCGCTGGCACCCAGGCCAGTCTGTGAACGCACGAACTGCGGGAAGAACAGCGCGCGCTCATCCTCAGCCGCCTTGGACTTGTCGGTGACCGAGAAGAACCAGATGCTGACGAAGGCAATGGCCATCGAGAACAGCGCCGGGTACTCGTACGGGTAGATTGGCTTCTCGTGGCCGAGAATCTGTACCCAGATGGTCGGGCCAAGGATCATCAGCGTCACCGCACTCACCAGGCCCAGCCAGCCGCCGATCATGGCGCCGCGGGTGGTCAGCTTCTTCCAGTACATCGAAAGCAGCAGTACCGGGAAGTTGCAGCTGGCCGCAATGGAGAACGCCAGGCCGACCATGAAGGCGATGTTCTGCTTCTCGAACAGAATCCCCAGACCGATCGCCAGCACGCCCAGGGCGACAGTGGTGATCTTCGATACGCGGATCTCGTCCTTGTCGTTGGCTTTGCCCTTGCGCCAGACGCTGGCGTACAGGTCGTGGGACACCGCCGAGGCACCGGCCAGGGTCAGGCCAGCCACCACCGCCAGGATGGTGGCGAAGGCCACCGCCGAGATGAAGCCGAGGAACACACTGCCACCCACCGCATTGGCCAGGTGCACCGCGGCCATGTTGTTGCCGCCCAGCAGGGCGCCTGCGGCGTCCTTGAAGTCCGGGTTGGTGCTGACCAGCAGGATCGCGCCAAAGCCGATGATGAAGGTGAGGATGTAGAAGTAGCCGATGAAGCCTGTGGCGTACAGCACGCTCTTGCGCGCTTCCTTGGCGTCACTGACGGTGAAGAAGCGCATCAGGATGTGCGGCAGGCCGGCAGTACCGAACATCAGTGCCAGGCCCAGGGAGAACGCCGAGATCGGGTCCTTGACCAGGCCGCCGGGGCTCATGATCGCCTCACCCTTGGCGTGTACCTTGATCGCTTCGGTGAACAGCGTGTTGAAGTCAAAGCCCACGTGCTTCATCACCATCAGCGCCATGAAACTGGCACCGGACAGCAGCAGCACAGCCTTGATGATCTGTACCCACGTGGTGGCCAGCATGCCGCCGAACAGCACGTACAGGCACATCAGGATACCCACCAGAACCACCGCCACATGGTAGTCCAGGCCGAACAGCAGCTCGATCAGCTTGCCGGCACCGACCATTTGCGCGATCAGGTAGAACGCCACCACCACCAGCGAACCGGAGGCAGACAGGGTGCGGATTTCCTTTTGCCCGAGGCGGTACGAGGCCACGTCGGCGAAGGTGTACTTGCCCAGGTTGCGCAAGCGTTCGGCAATCAGGAAAAGAATGATCGGCCAGCCGACCAGGAAGCCGATCGAGTAGATCAGGCCGTCGTAACCAGAGGTGAACACCAGTGCGGAAATACCCAGGAACGAGGCGGCTGACATGTAGTCGCCAGCAATCGCCAGACCGTTCTGGAAGCCGGTGATCTTGCCGCCGGCAGCGTAATAGTCCGATGCCGACTTGTTGCGTTTGGAGGCCCAGTAGGTGATGCCGAGCGTGAAGGCGACGAAGGCCACGAACATGGCGATGGCGGAAACGTTCAGCGGTTGTTTCTGCACCTCGCCGGTCAGGGCATCGGCGGCCCACACAGCGGGTGCAAAAGCTCCGCAGGCCAGTACGGCCAGGGCTTTGACAGGGCGAATCATTGTTGCGCCTCCTTCAGGATTTCCTTGTTCAGCTCATCGAATTCGCCGTTGGCGCGGCGCACGTAGATGGCGGTCAGGACGAATGCCGAAACGATCAGACCGACGCCCAGGGGAATGCCCCAGGTAATCGATGACTCAGGGCTGAGCTTGGCGCCCAGCACATGGGGACCGTAGGCGATCAGGAGGATGAAGGCGCAATACAGGCCGAGCATGATCGCCGAGAGAATCCAGGCGAACCGCTCGCGTTTGGTGACCAGCTCCTTGAAACGGGGGCTGTTTTGTATCGAGAGGTAAATGCTGTCGTTCATTGTTTTTGTCCTAGCAGCACAGATACGGGATGGAACCCACGCCCTTACTTTATGCTGCCGATGGACGCCAACCAGACGACCTTAGTCTTAGATGCAACAGTGTTTTACCGATTGCGTAACAACGTGAAAACCTGTTCGCGGGTAAACCCGCTCCTACAAGGGCTTGCACAGGCCTGTAGGAGCGGGTTTACCCGCGAAGAAACAACATTGGCCCTGGAAGGCTTTTACTTGCCAGTCCACTCCTTCACACGATCAGGGTGCTTGGCTACCCAGTCCTTGGCCGCCGCTTCAGGCTTGGCCCCTTCCTGGATCGCCAGCATCACCTCGCCAATCTCGTCCTTGGACTGCCAGTTGAACTTCTTCAGGAACTCCGCCACTTCCGGTGCCTTGGCTGCCAGTTCCTTGCTGCCGATGCTGTTCACGGTTTCTGCCGCGCCATACACGCCTTTCGGGTCTTCGAGGAACTTCAGCTTCCACTTGGCGAACATCCAGTGCGGAACCCAACCGGTCACCGCAATCGACTGCTGCTTGGCATAGGCGCGGCCCAGCTCCGCAGTCATCGCCGCGCCCGAGCTGGCCTGCAACTTGTAACCCGTCAGGTCATAGTCCTTGATCGCCTGGTCGGTCTTGAGCATCACACCGGAGCCTGCGTCGATGCCGACAATTCTGTCCTTGAAGGTATTGTCGGTCTTGAGGTCGGCGATGCTCACTGCCTTGACGTATTCGGGGACGATCAGGCCGATCTTGGCGTCCTTGAAGTTAGGGCCGTAGTCGACCACGTTGTCCTTGTTCTTGGCCCAGTACTCACCATGGGTCACCGGCAACCAGGCCGACAACATGGCATCGAGTTTTCCAGTTGCCACACCCTGCCACATGATCCCCGTGGCCACGGCCTGCAGCTTCACGTCGTAGCCGAGTTTTTGCTTGATTACTTCGGCGGCCACGTTGGTGGTCGCCACGCTGTCGGCCCAACCATCCACGTAACCAATGCTTACTTCTTTGGCCATAGCCTGTGCAGCGCTCATGGCCATTACCAGGGCGGTGCCCACACCCAGTAAACGTCGCATTTTCTTCAAAGTTGCCATCAAAGCATCCCCTCGTCAGGTCTTGGAGATTGCATCATCGTCCTGCAACACAAGTCGACCTGATCCAGCTGCGACCTATACCCGCCCCATATGCGACAGCACTATGCCATTAGCGCCATCGGTCGGCATCGGTCTGCGCGATCCTTGCATGCCAAAGGTTTGGCGCCGGGCTACTATCCAGCCTTTTGTACCAGACGATGGACCGCCCGATGCCCAGTTGTAGCCGCCTGTTGTTACCGTTGTACCTGCTTGCCTGCCTGCTGGCCCTGCTCGGGCTGGGGGGGCTCTGGTACGGGCTGGGCAAGCCGGTGCACCTGCCCGATGCGGCCAGCCCTGCGCACAAACTGCAATGCGCCTCGTACACGCCGTTCGACAAAGACCAGTCGCCTTATGACCAGCCGTTTCGCCTGCGACCGACGCGGATGGACGCCGACCTGGCGTTACTGGCCGAGCGGTTTCAGTGCATCCGTACCTATTCCATGAGCGGTCTTGAGGCAATCCCGGCGCTGGCACGCAAGCATGGCCTGAAGGTGATGCTGGGCGCCTGGGTGAACGCACACCCGGCCAACACCGAGAAGGAAATCAACCTGCTGATCGCCGCTGCCAACGCCAACCCTGACGTGGTCAGCGCGGTGATCGTCGGCAATGAGACACTGTTGCGCAAGGAGGTGACCGGTGCCCACCTGGCCAAATTGATCGCGCGGGTGAAGCGCCAGGTCAAGGTGCCCGTGACCTACGCCGATGTCTGGGAGTTCTGGCTGCAGCACCCGCAGGTGGCCCCGGCAGTGGACTTCCTGACCATCCATCTGCTGCCCTACTGGGAGGACGACCCGCGTGGCATCGACGATGCCTTGGCCCACGTTGCCGATGTGCGCCGTGTGTTCGGCACACGCTTCGCGCCCAAGGACATACTGATTGGCGAAACCGGCTGGCCCAGCGAAGGCCGCCAGCGTGAAACCGCGGTGCCCAGCCGGGTCAATGAGGCGCGCTTCATCCGTGGCTTTGTGGCCATGGCCGAGCGCAATGGCTGGCACTACAACCTGATCGAAGCCTTCGATCAACCTTGGAAACGCGTCAATGAGGGCGCAGTGGGGGGTTACTGGGGGCTATACGACGCGGACCGGCAGGACAAGGGCGTGCTCGAAGGGCCAGTGAGCAACCTGCATGACTGGCCGCAGTGGCTGCTGGCCAGCGCCGTGCTGATGGTGATCATGCTGGCGCTGGCCGGGCGCCCCGCTACACCGATGGCGGCCTTGCTGCTGCCATTGCTGGCGGCGTTTGGCGCCGCTTGCCTGGGCCTGTGGGGCGAGTTGATGCGTACTCATGCGCGCTTTGCCGGGGAATGGTTGTGGGCACTGATGCTGGCCGGGCTGAACCTGCTGGTGCTGGCCCATGCGTTGTTGGCGCTGGCGCGGCGGGCCGGCTGGCGTGAGCGCTTGTTCACCTGGCTTCAGGTGCGAGCCGGCTGGCTGTTGCTGACGGCGGGCTTTGCTGCGGCGGTGAGCATGCTGGCAATGGTGTTCGACCCGCGCTACCGCAGCTTCCCCAGTGCGGCCCTGGCGTTGCCGGCGCTGGTGTATGTGCTGTGGCCGGTGCGGGCACGGCGGGCGGAGGTGGCGTTGCTGGCATTCATCGTCGGCGCCGGAGTGGCGCCGCAGTTGTTCGTGGAAGGGCTGGAGAACCAGCAGGCCTGGGGCTGGGCGGTGGTGAGTGTGCTGATGACGGCGGCGTTGTGGCGCAGCTTGCGGATGCGCCAGGCTTGATACTGCATATCCCTCAAGCCCAGCGCGGACCTTGTGTGGCCTTGTGTCGCGAAAGGGGCGCGCAGCGGCCCCAGCAATTTTTGCTGTGAAGCTTTAACCCTGCCTTTCGCGACACAAGGCCGCTCCCACAGGTACGCGCAGCTGCTTACAATGGGGGTTGCCTGACCAGGCGCAACCCCGCCAGTACCAGCGCAAACACCGCAATGCTGGCGGTGTACAGCACCAGCGCCGGCACCGCGAACACCAACGCCAACACTGCCAGCCACCAGCCGGCACGCGCGGAAACGAACTGGGCCAGTAATGCAAGGCCCAGCCCGCCCCAGGCCATTACCTGATAGTGAATGCCCAACCCCAGCAGCGAACGCACCTCGCACTGCCAGTACGCCGTCGGCACTGCGCACAGCCCTACCCACTGGCCATCCTCCATGAGGCCGTAACGCACGCCATAACTGGCCGCAAGCCAGAGCCCCAGAAACAGCACCAGCAACGCCGTCGGCAGCGAACGAGACATCCTGTTCTCCAATAGCGGTAATCGAAAGCATCCATGATCGCTTATGCCCGGTTGTAAGGCAAAATCACACACCGGCAGCTATGTTGCAGATAGCAAGTACGCCAAAGACCACCGCAGCGGGCAACTTTGCCCGCCTGGTTGTGGTCCTAGCCTGCACACTGCTCGACCTTGCGTTCTTTTGGGGGATTACATGCTTCGATCTTTGCGCCTCGCTGCCCTGCTCGGTAGCCTGCTCATGGCTGTGGCCGCTTCAGCGCGGGATATCGACGCTGCCAGCTATGGCTACCCTTTGACCAACCCGTTCGAGGCGACCATCGCCACCACCCCGCCGGACAAGCGCCCTGACTTGCCCAGCGACGATGAAATCAATCAGTCCGATTACAGCCTGAACTTGCGCCCGGAACGTGAGTTCACGTTGCCCGACAACTTCTGGGCAGTGAAGAAGCTCAGGTACCGCCTGGCTCGCCAGGATCGCGAAGCGCCGCTGATCTTCATCATCGCCGGCACCGGCGCGCCCTACAGCAGCAGCATCAATGAATACCTGAAAAAGCTGTTCTACCAGGCCGGCTTCCACGTGGTGCAACTGTCATCGCCCACCAGCTATGACTTCATGAGTGCAGCCTCACGCTTTGCCACCCCCGGCATCAGCCAGGAAGACGCCGAAGACATGTACCGGGTGATGCAGGCCGTGCGCGCCCAGCATCCACGCCTGCCGGTCAGTGACTTCTACCTCACCGGTTACAGCCTGGGTGCGCTCGACGCCGCCTTCGTCAGCCACCTGGACGAGACCCGCCGCAGCTTCAACTTCAAGCGTGTGCTGCTGCTCAACCCACCGGTCAACCTCTACACCTCGATCAACAACCTCGACAAGCTGGTGCAAACCCAGGTCAAGGGCATCGACCGCAGCACCACGTTCTATGAGCTGATGCTGGAAAAACTCACCCGCTACTTCCAGGACAAGGGCTACATCGACCTGAACGACGCCTTGCTGTACGACTTCCAGCAGTCGCGCCAGCACCTGTCCAACGAACAGATGGCCATGCTGATCGGCACCTCGTTCCGCTTCTCGGCAGCCGACATCGCCTTCACTTCCGACCTGATCAACCGCCGCGGCCTGATCATTCCGCCGAAATTCCCGATCACCGAAGGCAGCAGCCTCACGCCGTTCTTCAAGCGCGCCCTGCAGTGCGACTTCGACTGCTACATGACCGAACAGGTGATTCCGATGTGGCGCGCCCGCACCGACGGCAACAGCATCCTGCAATTGGTCAACCAAGTCAGCCTGTATGCCCTGGAAGACTACCTGCGCAGCAGTGACAAGATCGCCGTGATGCACAACGCCGACGACGTCATTCTCGGCCCGGGCGACATTGGCTTTTTGCGCAAGGTGTTCGGTGACCGGCTGACGCTCTACCCCCATGGCGGCCATTGCGGCAACCTCAACTACCGCGTCAACAGTGACGCCATGCTGGAGTTCTTCCGTGGTTAACAAACTCCTCTTCGCCACTGCCCTGCTTGCCGCTGGCCACACCCTGGCCGCCGAAACCGCCCCACGAGCCAGCGTGGTCGAAGCCGACCCACAGGTGAGCAGTACCGCGCCCCTGGCGCCCGAAGCCGATGGCTTCCTCGACCCGCTGCGTGAGCTGAAATTCAACCCTGGGCTGGACCAGCGCGAATTCGAGCGCTCAACCTTGGCGGCGCTTAACGTGTACGACCCGCTGGAGTCGATCAACCGGCGCATCTATCACTTCAACTACCGACTGGACCAATGGGTGCTGCTGCCGCTGGTGAATGGCTACCAGTATGTCACTCCAAGTTTCGTGCGCACGGGGGTGAGCAACTTCTTCAACAACCTTGGCGATGTGCCGAACCTGTTCAACAGCGTGTTGCAGCTCAAAGCCAAGCGCTCTGCAGAAATCACTGCGCGACTGATGTTCAACACGATTATCGGCGTGGGTGGGCTGTGGGATCCGGCGACCAGCATGGGCCTGCCGCGCCAGAGCGAAGACTTTGGCCAGACCCTGGGCTTCTATGGCGTGCCGGATGGGCCGTACCTGATGCTGCCGGTGCTAGGCCCATCGAACCTGCGCGATACCACCGGGCTGGTGGTGGACTATGCGGGAGAGCAGGCAGTCAACTACCTGAACGTGGCTGAAGTCAGCAGCGACCACCCGGAAATCTTCGCCTTGCGCGTGGTGGACAAGCGCTATACGACCAAATTCCGCTATGGCCAGCTCAACTCGCCGTTCGAATATGAAAAGGTGCGGTATGTGTATACCCAGGCGCGCAAGTTGCAGATAGCCGAATAAGCCTGCTGCGGCCCTTTCGCTCCTGCACAGGTATTACACAAACTTGTAGGAGCGGGTTCACCCGCGAAAGGGCCCACACAAGCAACATCACCCCCCCAGGAACTCGCAAAGCTCGCGCTTCTTGGCCAGGGCATCGCGCCGCCCCAACTCGATCAGTTCACTGCAATAGCTGGCCTCGAACAGCAAATAGCTCAGCACCCCCGCCCCGCTGGTGCGCGTCGCCCCCGGCCCACGTAAAAACAGGCGTAACGCCGCCGGCAACTCGCGGCGGTGCCGAGCGGCAATCTCGTCCAGCGGCTGACTGGGTGCCACCACCAGTACGTCAATCGGGGCCAGCCCCAGGCGCCGGGCATCCAGGTGCGCTGGCAACAGCCCGCTCAAGTGGTTGAGGCGCTGCAGCAGTTCGATATCGTCTTCCAGGCTGTCAATGAACGTACTGTTGAGCATGTGCCCGCCGATCTGCGCCAGGCTCGGCTGCTGCCCGCTGAACACACGCTGGGGCGGCAACGGTGGCGCTGGCCGCTGCGGGTTTCCGCTGACCCCGACCACCAGCACGCGGCTGGCCCCCAGGTGCAAGGCCGGACTGATCGGCGCCGATTGGCGCACTGCACCGTCGCCGTAATATTCACCGCCTAGTTGCACCGGGGCGAACAGCAGCGGGATCGCCGCGCTGGCCAGCAGGTGGTCGATGGTCAACGGTGCAGGTACGCCAATACGCCGGTGACGCAACCAGGCCTCGATGGTGCCGCGGCCTTGGTAGAAGGTCACCGCCTGGCCAGACTCGTAGCCAAAGGCGGTCACTGCCACGGCGCGCAGTTGCTCGGCGGCCAAGGCGTGGCCGATGCCATCCAGGTTCAGGTGCGTTTGCAGCAGGCTGCGCAAAGGGCTGCTGTCGAGCAACGCCACGGGGGCCTGGCCACCCAGCCCCAGCAGGTTGTGGCCGACGAAACGGCTGGCCTGGCGCACGACCCCGGGCCAGTCGCTGCGGATGACCAGATGGCTGCGGAAATTCTGCCAGAAGGCAGTGAGCCGCTGCACGGCGTCGTTGAAGTGCACGGCACCACTGGCCAGGGTGACCGCGTTGATGGCCCCGGCGGAGGTGCCGACGATGACCGGGAACGGGTTGTGCGCGCCGGCGGGCAGCAACTCGGCGATGCCCGCCAGCACGCCTACCTGGTAGGCGGCGCGGGCGCCGCCGCCAGACAGGATGAGACCGGTTACCGGGGGTGGAGCCATGGAGTCCTTCCTGGGGTCAAGGTGCTTTCATGCCCGGCCTCTTCGCGGGTGAACCCGCTCCCACAGGGCCCCGCAATATGCAGAACCTGTGGTAATCCTGCAGGAGCGGGTTTACCCGCGAAGAGGCCAGGCCTGCTTACAAGGTTCAGCGCTTTTTCTTGTCATACAGCCGCGGCGCCCCTTCGGGCCGCGACTTGAACCGACGGTGCGCCCACAGGTACTGCTCGGGGCACTCGCGCAACACGCTCTCGACCCACCGGTTGATGCGCAGGCAATCGGCCTCTTCGCTTTCACCGGGGAAATCCGCCAGCGGCGGGTGGATGACCAGCCGATAGCCGCTGCCATCCTCCAGACGCTTCTGGGTGAACGGGATCACTTGCGCCTTCCCCAACCGGGCGAACTTGGTAGTGGCCGTTACCGTCGCTGCCGGGATGCCGAACAGCGGCACGAAGATACTTTGCTTGGCGCCGTAGTCCTGGTCCGGTGCGTACCAGATCGCCCGGCCCGAACGCAGCAGCTTGAGCATGCCGCGCACGTCTTCGCGCTCCACCGCCAGCGAGTCGAGGTTGTGCCGCTCGCGGCCGCTGCGCTGGATGAAGTCGAACAGTGCATTGCCGTGTTCGCGGTACATGCCGTCGATGGTGTGCTGCTGACCGAGCAGCGCAGCGCCGATTTCCAGGGTCGTGAAGTGCACCGCCATGAGGATCGCGCCCTGCCCCGCCTGCTGGGCGGCCTGCAGGTGCTCAAGGCCCTCGATATGGGCCAGGCGCGCCAGCCTTGCCTTGGGCCACCACCAGCTCATGGCCATTTCGAAGAAGGCGATGCCGGTTGAAGCGAAGTTGGCCTTGAGCAAACGCTGCCGTTCGTCGACAGACAGCTCCGGGAAGCACAGCTCCAGGTTACGCGCGGCGATGCGTCGACGTTCACCGGCGACGTGATACATGACGGCGCCCAGCACGGCACCGATCTTCAGCAGCACCCGGTACGGCAACTGGACTACCAGCCACAGCAGGCCCAGGCCCAGCCACAGGCCCCAGAACTTGGGGTGAAGGTAATAGAGACGAAAACGCGGGCGTTCCATTGAAGCATCCGGAAAGACAAAGGCCGCGCATTCTACAACGGATCAGCGCATGTTGCGGGCAACCGGTGTTCTCGTTATAAGTCAGGGCACTTTTTTCGCAACAAGCCGTCTATGCAGACCATGAGCCCAAACCACACACCCGACACCGCCTCCGTGTTCCAGCTCAAGGGCAGCATGCTCGCCATTACGGTACTGGAACTGGCACGCAATGACCTTGAAGCCCTCGACCGCCAGTTGGCGGCCAAAGTCGCCCAGGCCCCTAACTTCTTCAGCAATACACCGCTGGTGCTGGCGCTGGACAAGCTGCCGGCCGACGAAGGGGCGGTCGACCTGCCCGGCTTGATGCGGATTTGCCGACACCACGGCCTGCGTACCCTGGCCATCCGCGCCAACCGCATCGAGGACATCGCCGCTGCCATCGCCATCGACCTGCCGGTGCTGCCGCCGTCAGGGGCCCGCGAACGGCCGCTGGAGCCCGAGCCCGAGGTGGTCAAAAAGCCCGAACCGGCCCCGGCGCCACCACCGCCCCCCGAACCCGAGGTGCGCCCAACCCGCATCATTACTTCGCCAGTACGCGGTGGCCAACAGATCTATGCTCAGGGGGGGGACCTGATTGTTACCGCCTCGGTCAGCCCAGGTGCGGAACTTCTGGCCGATGGCAACATCCATGTGTACGGCGCCATGCGTGGCCGCGCCCTGGCCGGCATCAAAGGCAACACCAAGGCGCGTATCTTCTGCCAGCAGATGACCGCCGAAATGGTCTCGATCGCCGGCCAGTACAAGGTTTGCGAAGACCTGCGCCGGGATCCACTGTGGGGGACCAGCGTGCAAGTCAGCCTGTCTGGTGACGTGTTGAACATCACCCGTCTTTAACGGATACTTGCCAGCATTTTTAGAGCAACTTTTTTACCGTTGCCTTTATTTAGCTATTTCAGTTTTTTGCAGGGACAAGTGTCCCGACTATTTTTAGGGGTGAAACACCTTGGCCAAGATTCTCGTGGTTACTTCCGGCAAGGGGGGTGTGGGCAAGACCACTACCAGCGCCGCCATTGGTACCGGCCTCGCACTGCGCGGCCACAAGACCGTCATTGTCGACTTCGACGTGGGCCTGCGTAACCTCGACCTGATCATGGGCTGCGAACGCCGCGTGGTGTACGACTTCGTCAACGTGGTCAACGGCGAAGCCAACCTGCAGCAGGCCCTGATCAAGGACAAGCGCCTCGAGAACCTGTACGTGCTGGCCGCCAGCCAGACCCGTGACAAGGACGCGCTGACCCAGGAAGGCGTGGAAAAGGTACTGATGGACCTGAAAAAGGACTTCGAGTACGTCATCTGCGACTCGCCGGCCGGTATCGAAAAAGGTGCTCACCTGGCCATGTACTTCGCTGACGAAGCCATCGTGGTCACCAACCCGGAAGTGTCGTCGGTACGTGACTCCGACCGCATGCTGGGCATTCTGTCGAGCAAGTCGCGCCGCTCCGAAAACGGTGAAGAGCCGATCAAGGAGCATCTGCTGATCACCCGCTACCACCCAGAGCGCGTCGTCAAAGGCGAAATGCTGAGCGTGGCCGACGTGGAAGAAATCCTGTCGATCAAGCTCAAGGGTGTGATCCCGGAGTCGCAGGCCGTCCTCAAGGCGTCCAACCAAGGTATCCCGGTCATTCTCGATGACCAGAGCGATGCCGGCCAGGCCTACAGTGATGCGGTCGACCGCCTGCTGGGCAAAGAGAAGCCGATGCGCTTCATCGATGTACAGAAGAAGGGATTCTTCGAGCGCATTTTCGGGAGCAAATAAACCATGAACCTTTTTGACTTCTTTCGTGGCAGACAGAAACAGACCAGCGCGTCGGTAGCGAAAGAGCGTCTACAGATCATCGTGGCGCACGAGCGCGGCCAACGCAGCGAACCGGACTACCTGCCCGCACTGCAGAAAGAACTGCTGGAAGTGATCCGCAAATATGTGAACATCGGCAACGATGATGTGCATATCGAGCTGGAAAACCAGGGCAGCTGCTCGATTCTCGAGCTGAACATCACCCTGCCGGATCGCTGATCCGCGTAGTCGACAACTTGGGGCTGCCTTGCAGCCCTTCGCGGGCAAGCCCGCTCCTACAGGGGAACGCATATCCTTTGTAGGAGCGGGCTTGCCCGCGAAGGGCCGCAAAGCGGCCCCAGCGTTTAACGCTATTTTCGTGAGACCTGCAATGCCGCTGTCGAATGTCCAGATCCTCTTCGAAGACGCCGCCATCCTGGTGATCAACAAACCGACCCTGCTACTGTCGGTCCCTGGCCGTGCCGAGGACAACAAGGACTGCCTGATCACCCGCCTGCAGGAAAACGGCTACCCCGATGCGTTGATCGTGCACCGTCTGGA
Organism: Pseudomonas sp. BP6; assembly: GCF_017875935.1. NCBI lineage: Bacteria > Pseudomonadati > Pseudomonadota > Gammaproteobacteria > Pseudomonadales > Pseudomonadaceae > Pseudomonas > Pseudomonas sp. BP6. The sequence continues at coordinate 840,025 of NZ_JAGINI010000001.1, read as the reverse complement.
CTGGGAAACCTCCGGCATCATCCTGCTGGCCCGCGATGCCGACAGCCACCGCGAGCTGTCGCGCCAGTTTCACGACCGTGAAACCGAAAAAGCCTACACCGCACTGTGCTGGGGCCAGCCGGCGCTGGACAGCGGCAGCATCGACCTGCCGCTGCGTTACGACCCACCGACCAAACCACGGCATGTGGTGGACCACGAGCAGGGCAAGCACGCCCTGACCTTCTGGCGTATCGTCGAGCGCTGCGGCGATCACTGTCGGGTGGAGCTGACGCCGATTACCGGGCGTTCGCACCAGCTGCGCGTGCACATGCTGTCGATCGGGCACCCGCTGCTGGGTGATCGGCTGTACGCCAACCCGCAAGCCCTGGCGGCCCATGAGCGGCTGTGCCTGCATGCCTCGATGCTGAGCTTTACCCACCCGGTGTCCGGGCAGCGGTTGAAGTTCGAGTGCCCGGCACCGTTCTGATTTCGCAGGGCCTGTACCGGCCTCTTCGCGGCTAATGCCGCTCCCACAGGGACCGCGCCGCTCTCAGGGGCTGTGTAATACCTGTGGGAGCGGCTTTGGTCGCGAAGATGCAGACACCAATTGTCGACATTCTGCGTTAAACTCGCGCCACTGCTGTCTGGAGTGAGCTATGCGCGATGCACTGAATACCGGCCTTATCGACTTTCTCAAGGCCTCCCCCACGCCCTTCCATGCCACCGCCAGCCTGGTCCAGCGCCTTGAGGCGGCCGGCTACAAGCGCCTGGACGAGCGCGACAGTTGGGACCCCGAGGGTGGCGGCCGCTACTACGTCACCCGCAACGATTCTTCAATCATCGCCATCAAACTGGGCAAGCAGTCCCCGCTGCTCAATGGCATCCGCATGGTCGGCGCCCACACTGACAGCCCGTGCTTGCGGGTCAAGCCTCAGCCCGAGCTACAGCGCCAAGGTTTCCTGCAACTGGGCGTGGAAGTGTATGGCGGCGCGTTGCTGGCACCCTGGTTCGACCGCGACCTGTCGCTGGCCGGCCGCGTCACCTACCGCCGTGACGGCAAGGTCGAAAGCCAGCTGATCGACTTCAAGCTGCCAATCGCGATCATCCCCAACCTGGCGATCCACCTGAACCGCACCGCCAACGAAGGCTGGGCAATCAACCCGCAGAACGAGCTGCCCCCCATCCTCGCCCAAGTGGCCGGTGACGAACGCATTGACTTCCGCGCCCTGCTCACCGAGCAACTGGCCCGCGAGCACGAATTGATCGCCGACGTGGTGCTGGACTACGAGCTCAGCTTTTACGACACGCAGGACGCCGCGCTGATCGGCCTGAATGGTGACTTCATCGCCGGCGCCCGCCTGGACAACCTGCTGTCGTGCTACGCCGGTTTGCAGGCCCTGCTGGCCGCCGACAGCGACGAAACCTGTGTGCTGGTGTGCAACGACCACGAAGAAGTCGGCAGTTGCTCGGCCTGCGGTGCCGATGGCCCGATGCTGGAGCAGACCCTGCAGCGCCTGCTGCCCGGTGGCGACACCTATGTGCGCACCCTCCAGCGCTCGCTGATGGTGTCGGCCGACAACGCTCACGGCGTGCACCCCAACTACGCCGACAAGCATGACGGCAACCACGGGCCGAAGCTCAACGCCGGGCCCGTGATCAAAGTGAACAACAACCAGCGTTACGCCACCAACAGCGAGACGGCCGGGTTCTTCCGCCACTTGTGCATGGCCGAGGAAGTACCGGTGCAGAGCTTTGTGGTGCGCAGCGACATGGGCTGTGGCTCGACCATCGGGCCGATCACCGCCAGCCACCTGGGTGTGCGCACGGTGGATATCGGTTTGCCGACCTTTGCCATGCACTCCATTCGCGAGCTGTGCGGCAGCCATGACCTGGCGCACCTGGTGAAGGTACTGACCGCGTTCTACCGTAGCCGCGAGCTGCCTTGATGTAAGCAGGCCTGGCCTCTTCGCGGGTGAACCCGCTCCTACGGGGTTGTGCGGTCCCCGTAGGAGCGGGTTCACCCGCGAAGAGGCCAGGCCTGCTTGCACATGCTCAAGGTCAATCACGCCTCGTTTGCCAAGCGCTATGCTTGTTATATGGCCCCACTGCAAAAGGATTGCTGTCCATGTCCCCGTTCCTGTCTCTGTTCGTGCCGGTGTTCCTGTTCCTGATGCTGCTGACCATCGGCTTCAGCATGCGCGAACGCAACATCGGTGTACTGATGATGTGGATCGGCACCTTGGGTATTTTCGGCCTCACCTGCTGGAAGATCCTCGAGAAACTGCCGACATAAACCTCTACACTCGGTCAATCGTTTGACCTGAGGTAGATTTTCCAGTGCCTGCCCTCCTGCGTTACCTGTTCCTGCTGCTGTTGCTTTTCATTGCCCCGGCACAAGCGGCGGGCCTGCCTGGCCTGCTGGGCGGCAGCGCGCCCGCCCAGCCAGAGGCCACCGAGCCGCTGGGCAAATCGCTGGACGAGGTGATCAAGAACCTCGAAAACGACCAGCAACGGGCCAAGCTGCTGGCCGACCTGAAAAAACTGCGCGACGCCACCCGGCAATCGCAACCCAGTGTTGAACAGGGTGTGCTCGGCCTGATCGGCGGTGCCCTGCATGACTTTGAAAAACAGTTCAGCGGCGATGCCAGTCCATTCCACCGCTGGGCTGCGGAAATCGAACAGGCCCAGGCCGAACTGACCGAACTGATGGTGCCCGTGCACCAGTGGCCGGCGATCCTGTTCGGTTTTGCTGCAGTGATTGCCGTGTGGAGCGTGCTGGCCTACGCCTTCAACTGGGTCGGCCATCGGGTACGCCTGCGCTTTGGCCTGAGCGAAGAACTGCCACAGCACCCGCGTACCTGGGACCTGGTGCGCTTTGCCTTGCGCAAGCTCGGCCCATGGTTGGTCGCGCTGGTGTTCACGGTGTACCTGAGTTTCGTGCTGCCGCCATCGCTGGGCAAATCCCTGGCCATGGTGCTGGCCTACGCCCTGGTGGTCGGTACCTGCTTTTCGGCCATTTGCGTCATCGCCTTTTCCTTGCTGGACGGCCCACACCGCCACCGTGCCCTGCACATCCTGCGGCGCCAGGCGTTTCGCCCGTTGTGGCTGATCGGCAGCTTCGCCGCGTTTGGCGAGGCGATGAGCGATCCACGCATGCTGGTGGCCCTCGGTACCCACCTGGCCCACGCCCTGGCGACCTTGGCCAATGTGATTGCGGCGCTGTGCACCGGGTTGTTCATCCTGCGCTTCCGCCGCCCGATCGCCCACCTGATCCGCAACCAGCCACTGTCGAGGCGCCTGACCCGACGCACCCTCAGCGATACCATCGAGATCCTCGGCAGCTTCTGGTTCATTCCAGCGCTGATCCTTGTAGCCATTTCGCTGTTCGCCACCTTCGTCTCCGCCGGCGACACCAGCACCGCCCTACGCCAGTCGCTGATGTGCACGGTGCTGGTGGTGGTGTGCATGGTGCTCAACGGCCTGGTGCGCCGCCATACTGCCAACCCCAAGCGGGCCAGCAAGCGCCAGGCGGTGTACACCGAGCGCCTGCGCAACTTCGGCTACCTGCTGGTGCACCTGTTCATCTGGCTGGTGTTTATCGAGTTGGGCCTGCGCGTGTGGGGCGTGTCGATGATCAGCTTCGCCGAGGGCAACGGCCATGACGTCAGCCTGCGCCTGCTGGGCCTGGCCGGTACGCTGATGGTGGCCTGGCTGGTGTGGATCCTTGCCGACACCGCCGTACACCATGCCCTGGTGGGCTCGCGCCGGGGGCTGGCCAACGCCCGCGCGCAAACCATGATGCCGTTGATCCGCAACGTGATGTTCGTGGTCATCTTCATCATCGCGGTCATCGTCGCACTGGCCAACATGGGCATGAACGTCACCCCGCTGCTGGCCGGTGCCGGTGTGATCGGCCTGGCCATCGGTTTTGGCGCGCAGTCGCTGGTGGCCGACCTGATCACCGGCCTGTTCATCATCATCGAGGATTCGCTGGCCATCGACGACTACGTGGATGTCGGCGGCCACCTGGGCACGGTGGAAGGGTTGACCATTCGTACCGTGCGCCTGCGCGACATCGACGGCATTGTGCATACCATCCCGTTCAGCGAGATCAAGAGCATCAAGAACTACTCGCGGGAGTTCGGCTACGCGATCTTCCGCGTGGCAATACCGCACAGCATGAACATCGACCAGGCGATCACGCTGATTCGCGAAGTGGGGCAGAAGCTGCGCAATGACCCGCTGATGCGCCGCAACATCTGGTCACCGTTGGAGCTGCAGGGGGTGGAGAACTTCGAGTCAGGCTCGGCGATCTTGCGGGCACGGTTCAAGACCGCGCCGATCAAGCAGTGGGAGGTGTCGCGGGCGTTCAACCTGGCCTTGAAGCGGCAACTGGATGAGGCCGGGCTTGACCTGGCGACGCCGCGATTGTCGGTGCAAGTGGTGACAGCCGGTGGGGGTGGGATGACGGAGGCCGGTTCGTAGGAGCGGGTTTACCCGCGAAGAAGGCAACACCTCATCCAGCCTGGGCACGAATGCGGATCGCATCATGCCGCCAATACTCGAGGTCGCAGTCGATCAAGTGCCCATGCTGGTCACTGTTGACCCGGGTAATGTGCAGCCCCGGGCTGCCCGCCGACACTTTCAAGGCACTGGCCGCCTCCACCGGCAACGCTGTCGGCAGGATCTCGAAGCACACCTGCCCGTATGCGATGCCATACACCCGCCCATAAATCTCGGTCAGTGACTGCGCCAGGTCGTGTTCGAGAATGCCGGGAAAGTACCGGGGGTTGAGGTAATGCTCGGCATACAGCACCGCCCGCCCGTCAATCCGCCGTAACCGACAGACGCGCACCACGCTGGACAACGCCGGCAGCTGCAAGCGTGCACAAATGGCCGCCGAAGCCGGCTGCAGCCTCGCCGACAGCAGTTCGGTGCTGGCCACCCGCCCCTGATCGCGCACCATGGCATGGAAGTGGCTGCGCTCGATCAGGTCATAGGTCAAGCGCTGCGGCGCAACGAACCAGCCTCGGCGCTCTTCGCGGTAGATCAAGCCTTGGGCCTCAAGCTGCACCAACGCCTCACGCAGGGTAATGCGCGTGGTGTCGAACACCTCGCTGAGCCGCCGCTCGGCCGGCAGCTTGCCTCCCGGCGCCAGCAGGCCATGCTCGATCTGCTCCTGCAGGGCATGGCAGATGGCTGTTACCGCACGCGGGGGCGTCGACTGCATCAAAAGGTTACCTATCTGGACTAGTCCAGCCCCATCACAGGGCAGATTGAGAATAGTGCAAGCCTATGCAGGGCTGATGAACATCCTGTGACAAAGGCTTGTGCCAGGTACTGCCAGAAACGCGCCAAGCCAGCAGAACCGGGGCGATTACCTGGTCTACGCTGTAGCTTCAGGGCCCTCACCGGCCCCCTCCCTACATCAAACTGTCACGCAAGCGGCCTACCTTGGCTCAAGGTTTGCTGACCTAGACCAAAGGTGCCAGTCAAAGGCTTGCAACGGCTTTACCCAGAACAACGATCGTAAAGGCACCCACCCAAAGGAGCTTCGGATGAAAAAGTTCTTCATGGCGTCACTGCTCGGTTCGGCCATCGCGTTGTGTACCACGGCCATGGCCGCTGGCACTGACCTCAAGGCCCTGGAAGACGCCGCCCGCAAGGAAGGCACTGTCAACAGCGTGGGCATGCCCGACGCCTGGGCCAACTGGAAAGGCACCTGGGAAGACCTGGCCAGCAAGTACGGACTCAAGCACAGCGACACCGACATGAGTTCGGCCCAGGAACTGGCCAAGTTCGAAGCCGAGAAGGACAACGCCAGCGCCGACATCGGTGACGTGGGTGCCGCTTTCGGCCCGATCGCGGTGACCAAGGGCGTCAGCCAGCCTTACAAACCAAGCACCTGGGACCAGGTGCCGGAATGGGCCAAGGACAAGGACGGCCACTGGGCGCTGGCCTATACCGGCACCATCGCCTTCATCATCAACAAGGACCTGGTCAAGGAAGAAGAACGGCCGAAAACCTGGCATGACCTGGAAAAAGGCAAGTACAAGGTTGCCATTGGCGACGTCGGCACCGCCGCCCAGGCCGCCAACGGTGTGCTGGCTGCGGCCATCGCCTACAAAGGTGACGAGCAGAACATCCAGCCAGGCCTGCAGTTGTTCACCAAGCTGGCGCAGCAGAAGCGCCTGTCACTGGCCAACCCGACCATCCAGACCCTGGAAAAGGGCGAAGTGGAAGTTGGCGTAGTGTGGGACTTCAACGGCCTGAGCTACCGTGAACAGATCGATCCCAAGCGTTTTGAAGTGCTGATCCCCTCGGACGGCTCGGTGATTTCCGGCTATACCACGGTCATCAACAAGTACGCCAAGCACCCCAACGCGGCCAAGCTGACCCGTGAATACATCTTCAGCGATGCCGGGCAGATCAACCTGGCCAAGGGCCATGCGCGGCCGATCCGGGCCGAGCACCTGAAACTGCCGGCGGATGTGCAGGCCAAGCTACTGCCCAACGACCAGTACGGTGCCGCCCAACCGATCAAGAATGCCGAGGCCTGGGAAGCCACCTCGAAGAAACTGCCGCAGATGTGGCAGGAGCAGGTGATCATCGAGATGGAGTAAGGGGCCGGGCTTTGTAGCGCCTGATCCGGCCCTTTCGCGGGTAAACCCGCTCCTACACAGGGATACGCGATACATGTAGGAGCGGGTTTACCCGCGAAGATGCCAACGCGGTTCATGACTGGAGAAAACATGCAACACAACGTCATCCTGGTCCTGCTCGACGGCCTCAACTACCAGGTCGCCCACCATGCGATGGGCCACCTGCACGCCTACGTCGAGGCCGACCGTGCCGCGCTGTACCGCGTGGAATGCGAGCTGCCATCGCTGTCGCGGCCGCTGTACGAATGCATCCTCACCGGCGTGCCGCCAATCGACAGCGGCATCGTGCACAACAACATCAACCGCCTGTCCAACCAGCGCAGCGTGTTTCACTACGCCCGCGAGGCCAACCTGGGCACCGCGGCGGCGGCCTATCACTGGATGAGCGAGCTGTACAATCGCTCGCCCTTCGACCCGCAGCGCGACCGCCACACCCACGCGCCGAAGCTGCCGATCCAGCACGGGCTGTTCTACTGGGACGACCGTTACCCCGATTCGCACCTTCTGGCCGATGGCGAGTACCTGCGCCGCCGTCACGCCCCCAACTTCCTGCTGGTGCACCCGATGAGCGTTGACGACGTGGGTCACCGCCACGGCCTGGACAGCAGCCAGTATCGCAATGCTGCACGCAGCGTCGACATCCTGCTGGCCGACTACCTGCCCGGTTGGCTCGAGGAGGGCTACCAGGTATTGGTCACCGCCGACCACGGCATGAACAACGACCGCTCGCACAACGGCCTGCTGGCTGAAGAACGTGAAGTGCCGCTGTTCGTCTTCGGCGACGCCTTCAGCCTGGACCCGGCCGCCAAACCGCTGCAGACCGAACTGTGCGGCACCATCTGCGAGCTGCTGGGCGCCGCGCACGACAAGACGGTTTGCCGGGAGCTACTGAAGTGAGTGGCGGCATACGTGGCCGCTACCTGGCCCTGCTCTGCCTGCTGCCGTTCGCCGTGTTCTTCGTCATCTTCCAGGTCGCCCCACTGGCCTGGGTGGCGATCAACAGCCTGCAATCGGAAGCCGGCTGGGGCATCGACAACTTCAGCAAGGTGTTCGCCTCCAAGTTCTACCTGCAGGCGTTGCAACGCAGCCTGGAAATCAGCTTCTGGTCGAGCGTGTTCGGCATCGTCATTGCGACCCTCGGCGCCTACTCGCTGCGCCAGGTGGACTCGAAGCTGCGCGACTTCGTCAGCGCCTTCGCCAACATGACCAGCAACTTTGCCGGTGTGCCGCTGGCCTTTGCCTTCATCATCCTGCTCGGCTTCAACGGCGCGCTGACCCTGCTGCTGAAGCAAGTTGGCCTGCTGGAGGACTTCAGTATCTATTCCAAAAGCGGGTTGATCCTGGTGTACACCTACTTCCAGATCCCGCTGGGCGTATTGCTGCTCTACCCCGCCTTCGACGCCCTGCGCGAAGACTGGCGCGAGTCAGCCGCGCTGCTGGGCGCCAACCACTGGCAGTACTGGCGGCACATCGGCCTGCCGGTGCTGGCCCCGGCGCTGCTGGGCACTTTCGTCATCCTGCTGGCCAATGCCCTCGGCGCCTACGCCACCGTGTACGCACTGACCACCGGCAACTTCAACGTACTGCCGATCCGCATCGCCGGCCTGGTGGCGGGCGACATCAGCCTCGATCCGAACCTGGCCAGCGCCCTGGCAATGGTGCTGGTGGGGCTGATGACGCTGGTCACGGTGGTGCATCAATGGCTGCTGAAAAGGAGCTACCATGCGCGCTGACATCCGTTCCGGCGGCTGGTACCACCGCCTCGTGGTCTACCTGCTGTTCCTGATCCTGCTGCTGCCCCTGGCCGGCACCCTCCTCTACTCGCTGGCCACCAGCTGGTCGGCGACCCTGCTGCCCAGCGGCCTGACCCTCAAGTGGTATGCGGCACTGTGGAGCGAGCCGCGCTTCCTTGCGGCCTTCGGCCAGTCGTTGCTGGTGTGCGTAGGCGCACTGCTGCTGTCGGTGGCGCTGATCTTGCCACTGCTGTTCGTGGTGCATTACCACTTCCCGCGGCTCGACGCGCTGATGAACATCCTCATCCTGCTGCCATTCGCGGTGCCGCCGGTGGTGTCGTCGGTGGGGCTGCTGCAGCTGTATGGCAGCGGGCCGATGGCCATGGTCGGCACACCGTGGATCCTGATCGGCTGCTACTTCACCATCGCCCTGCCGTTCATGTACCGGGCCATCACCAACAACCTGCAGGCCATCAACCTGCGCGACCTGATGGACGCCGCGCAACTGCTTGGCGCCAGCACCTGGCAGGCCGCACTGCTGGTGGTGCTGCCGAACCTGCGCCAGGGCCTGATGGTGGCATTGCTGCTGTCGTTCTCGTTCCTGTTCGGCGAATTCGTGTTTGCCAACCTGCTGGTCGGCACCCGCTACGAGACCCTGCAGGTGTACCTGAACAACATGCGCAACAGCAGTGGCCACTTCAACAGCGCGCTGGTGATCTCCTACTTCGCCTTCGTGCTGGTACTGACCTGGGTCGCCAACCGCCTGAACAAGGACAAGACCTGACATGAGCTTCGTCAGCGTACAGAAACTGCAGAAAAGCTACGCCGGCAGCCCGGTGTTCGAGAGCATCGACTGCCACATCGAACGCGGCGAATTCGTCACCCTGCTCGGCCCGTCCGGCTGCGGCAAGTCCACCCTGCTGCGTTGCATTGCCGGGCTGACCTCGGTGGATAGCGGGCAGATACTGCTCGACGGCCACGACATCGTGCCGCTAAGCCCGCAAAAACGTGGCATCGGCATGGTGTTCCAGAGCTACGCGCTGTTCCCCAACATGACCGTGGAGCAGAATGTCGCCTTTGGCCTGCGCATGCAGAAGGTCAAGGCCGATGAAAGCCAGCTGCGGGTACACGAGGCGCTTGAGCTGGTGGAGCTGGGCAAGTTCGCCGGGCGCTACCCGCACCAGCTTTCCGGTGGCCAGTGCCAGCGCGTGGCCCTGGCACGCTCACTGGTCACCCGCCCGCGCCTGCTGCTGCTCGACGAACCGTTGTCGGCGCTGGATGCGCGTATCCGCAAGCACCTGCGCGAGCAGATTCGCGCCATCCAGCGCGAACTGGGGCTGACCACCATATTCGTCACTCACGATCAGGAGGAAGCGCTGACCATGTCCGACCGCATCTTCCTGATGAACCAGGGGCGCATCGTCCAGAGCGGCGATGCCGAAACCCTCTACACCGCTCCCGTGGACCTGTTTGCCGCCGGCTTTATCGGCAACTACAACCTGCTCGACGCCGACAGCGCCAGCCGCCTGCTGCAGCGCCCGGTGGCCAGCCGCCTGGCGATCCGCCCAGAGTCGATCACCCTTGGCGAGCACGGCGAGCTGGACGCCGAGGTACGCAGCCACAGTCTGCTGGGCAACGTGATCCGCTACCGAGTGCAGGTGCGCGAAGTGGAGCTGGTGGTCGATGTGCTCAACCGCTCGCCGGCCGACTTGCACGCGGACGGGAAACGGGTAAGCGTGTCGATCGACCCCACTGCGCTGCGGGAAGTGGCTTAAGGAGACTCAACACAATGGCACTGGCAATTTTCGATCTGGATGAGACCCTGATCCACGGCGACTGCGCCTCACTGTGGAGCGAGCAGATGGCCCGGTTGGGCTGGGTCGACGGCAAGGATTTCCTGCGCCGCGACCATGAACTGATGGAAGCCTATGGCAGGGGCCACCTGCAGATGGAGGACTACATGGCTTTCAGCCTGGAGCCGATTGCCGGGCGCACCCTGGAAGAAGTCGAGCACCTGGTGGCACCGTGGGTCGAAGAAGTGATCGAACCGATCATCTACGGTGACGCCTGCCGCTGCATTGCCGAGCACCGCAAGCGTGGGGATCGCATCCTGATCATTTCCGCGTCGGGCACGCACCTGGTCGGGCCGATTGCCGCGAGACTGGGTGTGGATGAATACCTGGCCATCGAGCTGGAGGCAGTGAACGGGGTGTACACCGGCAAGACCCACGGGGTGCTGACCTATCGTGAGGGCAAGATCACCCGGTTGCTGGAGTGGCTGGATCAGGAGCAGGAGAACCTGGAGGGCGCGAGTTTCTATTCCGATTCGAGGAATGACTTACCGTTGCTGTTGAAGGTGGATCATCCGCATGTGGTGAACCCGGATGCGGTGTTGCGCGAGCATGCCGAGATCAACGGGTGGCCGATTCTGAGCTGGAGCTGAAGGTTTTTGTGGGTTGTGCCGGCTTCTTCGCGGGTAAACCCGCTCCTACATCGCACAGTGTTCAAATTGTGGCGATCTCAATGCAGGTGCGGGTTTACCCGTGAAGGGGCCTGGCCGGCTTACACCAGGCTAGGGTCGATCACCATCACCAGCTTGCCCGACACCTGATTGGTCTCCAGCTCGGCATACGCCGCCTGGGCAAACTCCACCGGATAGGTATCGACCAGCTGCGGCGACAAACGCCCCTCGGCAAACAGTGGCCATACGTGCTGCTGCAGTTCGCTCAGCAGCTCGGCCTTGAAGCCGTCGTCACGGTTGCGCAGGGTGGAACCGGTGATTTCCAGGCGCTTGCCCAGCACTTGGGCCAGGTCCAGCTCAAACTTGCGTCCGCCCATCAGGCCGATGATCACCCAGCGACCGTCGCGGGCCAGCAGTTTGAGGTTCAGCTCACCGTAGCTAGCGCCCACCGGGTCGAGAATCACGTCGAACGGGCCAAAACCTTCCAGCTCGTCCAGGTTCTCGTTACGGACCACACCACCCGCAGCGCCCAGCGCTTGGCAGTAGGCCAGACGATCCTGCGAACCGACGCTGACCCACACCGGGCTGCCGAACGCCTTGCACAGCTGGATGGCGGCCGAGCCAACGCCACTGGCGCCGGCGTGCACCAGCACCTTCTCGCCAGCCTTCACCGCACCGAGCTGGAAGATGTTCAGCCAGGCGGTGGCATACACCTCCGGCAGCGCTGCCGCCTCATGCAGGCCAAGGCCTTCGGGTACCGGCAGGACGTGACGGGCATCGACCACCACTTCCTCGGCCATGGCGCCGCTGGCCAGCAGGGCGCAAACGCGGTCACCCACGCGCCAATCGGCACCAGCCCCCACCTCTTCAATCACCCCGGAACACTCCAGTCCCATGTACGGGCTGGCACCTGGTGGTGGCGGGTACAAACCTTTCATCTGCAGCAGGTCGGCGCGGTTCAGCCCCGCTGCGGCCACGCGAATGCGCACTTGGCCCGCGTCACAGGTCGGGCGCTCGGCCTCGACCCACTCCACATGTCCGTCAACGCCTTGCAATGCCTTCACAGTGCCTCCATAGTTGAATCATGACTGGGCCTGAGGTCGCTTACCTCAGGCCTTTTGCAGTATTTGCCCGGCTCCATGGAACCGGCAACGGAAAAGACGGCCTACTATGCGTGATCAATTGCCTCCACGTCGAATCAGCATGAAGCATTTCCTTCCAAGCACCGCACTGGCTGTGATGATCGGCCTGGGCAGCCTCACGCTCGGCGGCAATGCGGCGGCCGCCAACAAGTGGGACAGCCTGCAGCCCGACCGCGACGAGATCGTCGCCAGCCTCAACGTGGTGGAATTGCTCAAGCGCCACCACTACAGCAAGCCACCTCTGGACGATGCCCGTTCGGTCATTATCTACGACAGCTACATCAAGCTGCTGGACCCGGCGCGCAGCTACTTCACCGCTGCCGACATTGCCGAATTCGATAAATGGAAAAGGCAATTCGACGATTTCCTCAAGAGCGGCAACCTGGACCCGGGCTTCACCATCTACAAACGCTACCTCGACCGCGTCAAGCAACGCCTGGACTTCGCCCTGGCCGAGCTGAACAAGGGCGTGGACAAGATGGACTTCACCACCAAGGAAACCTTGCTGATCGATCGCAAGGACGCACCGTGGATGAAGAACCAGGCCGAGCTCGACGACTTGTGGCGCAAACGCGTGAAAGACGAAGTGCTGCGCCAGAAGATCGCCGGCAAGGAACCCAAGCAGATCCAGGAAACCCTGATCAAGCGTTACAAGAACCAGCTCGCGCGCCTGGATCAGACCCGTGCCGAGGACATCTTCCAGGCCTACATCAACACCTTCGCCCAGTCCTACGACCCACACACCAACTACCTGTCGCCGGACAACGCCGAGAACTTCGACATCAACATGAGCCTGTCGCTCGAAGGCATCGGTGCGGTGCTGCAAAGCGACAACGACCAGGTCAAGATCGTGCGCCTGGTGCCGGCAGGCCCGGCAGCCAAGACCAAGCAGGTGGCCCCGGCCGACAAAATCATCGGCGTAGCCCAGGGCAACAAGGAAATGGTCGACGTGGTGGGCTGGCGCCTGGACGAAGTGGTCAAGCTGATCCGTGGCCCGAAAGGCTCGGTGGTGCGCCTGGAAATCATCCCGGCCAGCAATGCACCTAGCGACCAGACCAGCAAGATTGTGTCGATCACCCGTGAAGCGGTGAAGCTTGAAGAGCAGGCGGCGAAGAAGTCGGTGCTCAAGCTCAAGCAGGACGGGCGTGACTACAAGCTGGGCATCATCGAGATTCCAGCCTTCTACCTGGACTTCAAGGCCTACCGTGCGGGCGACCCGGAGTACAAGAGCACCACGCGTGACGTGAAGAAGCTGCTCACCGAACTGCAAAAAGAAAAAGTCGATGGCGTGGTCATCGACCTGCGCAACAACGGCGGCGGCTCGCTGCAGGAAGCCACCGAGCTGACCAGCCTGTTCATCGAAAAAGGCCCGACCGTGCTGGTGCGCAATAGTGACGGCCGCGTCGACGTGCTGGAAGACGAAAACCCGGGGGCCTTCTACAAGGGCCCGCTGGCATTGCTGGTCAACCGCCTGTCGGCCTCGGCATCGGAGATCTTCGCCGGTGCCATGCAGGACTACCACCGCGCGCTGATCATCGGTGGCCAGACCTTCGGCAAAGGCACCGTGCAGACCATCCAGCCGCTCAACCATGGCGAGCTGAAGCTGACCCTGGCCAAGTTCTACCGCGTTTCCGGGCAGAGCACCCAGCATCAGGGGGTACTGCCGGACATCGACTACCCATCGATCATCGACACCAAGGAAATCGGCGAGAGCGCCCTGCCAGAGGCCATGCCGTGGGACACCATCCGCCCGGTGGTCAAGCCTGTAGCCGATCCGTTCAGGCCGTTCCTGGCCCAGCTCAAGGCGCAGCATGAGGCACGCAGCGACAAGGATGCCGAGTTCACCTACATCCGCGACCGCCTGGCCCTGACCCAGAAGCTGATGAACGAGAAAACCGTCAGCCTCAACGAACAGGAACGCCGCGCCCGCCACGACAGCATCGAGACCAAGCAACTGGCGCTGGAAAACATCCGCCGCAAGGCCAAGGGTGAAGAACCGCTGAAAGAGCTGAAGAAAGAGGACGAAGACGCTCTGCCGGTCGAGGATGAAAACACCAAGCCGGAAGACGACGCTTACCTTGCGGAAACCGGTCGCATCCTGATCGACTACCTCAGTGCCAGCACCAAGGTGGCCAAGAAGTAAGGCACCTCAGCAATGATGGCAGAATAATGCGACCTGTCATCAAACAGTCATCGTGCTGTCGTGAAATATGGGGGCCGGGCATGTAGATGCCCGGCCTTTTCATTTTCAGGAATACATCATGACCGTTGCCGAACAGCTCAGTGCCTTGAGTGCCATCCTGGCTCAACGCAGTATTCACAGTCTGTTCCAGCCTATCGTGTGCCTGAGTGAACATAGGGTGTTCGGCCATGAGGCGCTGAGCCGTGGTCCGTCCAACAGCCCGCTACATGCGCCGCTCAACCTGTTTACCATCGCCCGCCAGGCCGGCCGCCTGACCGAGCTGGAAGCCGCTTGCCGAGAAAGCGCCTGCCGACGCTTCAGCGAGCAGCAACTGCAGGGCAAACTGTTTCTCAACATCTCGCCCGAATCGCTGCTGGAGCCGCACTACCCTTCTGGCCTGACCCTGAAACTGCTCGAACAGGTTGGCCTGCCGCCCAGCCGGGTGGTGATCGAGTTGACCGAGCACACGCCCACCGACGATTTCCAGCTGCTGTCCAATGCCCTGCACCACTATCGCGACATGGGCTTCTCGATTGCCATCGACGACCTGGGCGCGGGATATTCCAGCCTGCGCCTGTGGTCGGAGCTGCGCCCCGAATACGTGAAGATCGACCGGCACTTCATTGACGGCATCCACCGTGACCCGCTCAAGCGCGAGTTTGTTGGCTCCATTCTGCAGATCGCCCGAGCGTCGAAGGCACAGGTGATTGCCGAGGGCATCGAGCTGGCGGAAGAGCTGGCGGTGCTGGTGGAGATGGGCGTGGACCTGGTGCAGGGCTACTTGTTAGGGCGGCCACAGGAGATGGGGGTACGCGACAGCGGGCTTTTACCAGCACTGACGCAGGTGCCACTGGCTGAACAACCGACAGTGCACTTGAATGCCACGATCGGGCAGCTGCTGGAGCTATTTGGCCGATACCAGCACCTGGAGGCATTGGAAGTGGTGGATGCCGATGGCAGGGGGTGCGGGTTGATTCACAGGGATGCGCTGCCTGTGCCGGCCTATTCGCGGGTGAACCCGCTCCTACAACAGCCTGATTCCAACCCCCGATGTGTGCCCACCACCGTGGTAGGAGCGGGTTTACCCGCGAATACGGTGGCGGCGGCAACGGTGAACGGTGGATGGATATTGGCCAGCAGGACCGGCCTCTTCGCGGGTGAACCCGCTCCTACACGACGGCCTGAGTCCGACCCCAGATGCGTGTCCACCTCCGATCTGCGTAGGAGCGGGTTTACCCGCGAATACGGTGGCGGCGGCAACGGTGAACGGCGGGTGGATATTGGCCAGCAGGGCCGGCCTCTTCGCGGGTGAACCCGCTCCTACACGACGGCCTGAGTCCGACCCCAGATGCGTGTCCACCACCGATCTGCGTAGGAGCGGGTTTACCCGCGAATACGGTGGCGGCGGCAACGGTGAACGGTGGATGGAAATTGGCCAGCAGGACCGGCCTCTTCGCGGGTGAACCCGCTCCTACACGACGGCCTGAGTCCGACCCCAGATGCGTGTCCACCACCGATCTGCGTAGGAGCGGGTTTACCCGCGAATACGGTGGCGGCGGCAACGGTGAACGGTGGATGGAAATTGGCTAGCAGGGCCGGCCTCTTCGCGGGTGAACCCGCTCCTACACGACGGCCTGAGTCCGCCCCCAGATGCGTGTCCACCTCCGATCTGCGTAGGAGCGGGTTTACCCGCGAATACGGTGGCGGCGGCAACGGTGAACGGCGGGTGGATATTGGCCAGCAGGACCGGCCTCTTCGCGGGTGAACCCGCTCCTACACGACGGCCTGAGTCCGACCCCAGATGCGTGTCCACCACCGATCTGCGTAGGAGCGGGTTTACCCGCGAATACGGTGGCGGCGGCAACGGTGAACGGTGGATGGAAATTGGCTAGCAGGGCCGGCCTCTTCGCGGGTGAACCCGCTCCTACACGACGGCCTGAGTCCGACCCCAGATGCGTGTCCACCTCCGATCTGCGTAGGAGCGGGTTTACCCGCGAATACGGTGGCGGCGGCAACGGTGAACGGCGGGTGGATATTGGCCAGCAGGGCCGGCCTCTTCGCGGGTGAACCCGCTCCTACGACGGCCTGAGTCCGACCCCAGATGTGTGTCCACCACCGATCTGCGTAGGAGCGGGTTTACCCGCGAATACGGTGGCGGCGGCAACGGTGAACGGCGGGTGGATATTGGCCAGCAGGGCCGGCCTCTTCGCGGGTGAACCCGCTCCTACACGACGGCCTGAGTCCGACCCCAGATGCGTGTCCACCTCCGATCTGCGTAGGAGCGGGTTTACCCGCGAATACGGTGGCGGCGGCAACGGTGAACGGCGGGTGGATATTGGCCAGCAGGGCCGGCCTCTTCGCGGGTGAACCCGCTCCTACACGACGGCCTGAGTCCGACCCCAGATGCGTGTCCACCACCGATCTGCGTAGGAGCGGGTTTACCCGCGAATACGGTGGCGGCGGCAACGGTGAACGGCGGGTGGATATTGGCCAGCAGGGCCGGCCTCTTCGCGGGTGAACCCGCTCCTACACGACGGCCTGAGTCCGACCCCAGATGCGTGTCCACCTCCGATCTGCGTAGGAGCGGGTTTACCCGCGAATACGGTGGCGGCGGCAACGGTGAACGGCGGGTGGATATTGGCCAGCAGGGCCGGCCTCTTCGCGGGTGAACCCGCTCCTACACGACGGCCTGAGTCCGACCCCAGATGCGTGTCCACCTCCGATCTGCGTAGGAGCGGGTTTACCCGCGAATACGGTAGCGGCGGCAACGGAGAACGACGGGTGGAAATTGGCCAGCAGGCCCTGCCCTCTCGCTCAGGGTCACCACCTGTAGCGAATAGGCTGGAATGGGTAACGCTTCAGGCCGTTTCGGGATAGCTGTACTCGAACACCCGAACCACCTCAGAGGCATGCCACGAGGCGGCCTCCATGCCATCGACCGGCCCGGTAAACCGCCCCAGGCGCTCGACACACTCAAAGAAGCCAGTACGCGGCAAACGGCTGGCGCCTTGGCTGATCACCAGCGAACTGCGTAATGGCTGCTCGGCACGGGCATCCAGCACCGCCAGGTATTCCAGCGCGGCAGTCAGCGTCTGCATGGCCGGGCTGGGCAACTGCAAGCGCTCGATCAGTGCTCGGTATGTCAGCAAGTGACGTTGACGACGGGCCAGGTCAAGCTCACCCAGCAGGTTATCCCAGTGCTGACGGCTGATCCTGACCTGGCTCATGATGGCTCGCTCCAGCCAGCCACCCCCAGATGCCAGGCCAGGGCGCGGCGGATGGCAGCATCTGGCTGGCGCTCACCCGATTCGATCATGGCCAGATACGCCGGGCTCACCCCGACATTGCGCGCCAGTTGCTCAGGGGCAATGCCCTTGGCCTGGCGAATCTGGGCGACTTCGTTGAAGGCTGGCAGGGGGGCACTGGCAACAACGCCCTGCGCCTCACCGGAAACCGCCTCGGCAGGTGCCTGCCCTGCAGCCTTGAGCAACGCCTGGTATTGCTCCCAGGGAACGACGGCGTACTCGGGTTGACCGTCCCGGCTGATGACCTGAATACCCATTACAAACCCCTTTAAAAAGGATTACAGCATGTAATCCGTAGGCATAACCCTTATGCCAATTATATTACCAACTCCGAGGTCTGTGCAGTTGAGGTGATATTCAGGCCAGTTTGATTAGCTGTTGCGCTCCAGCCGCAGTGCTTCCGGGGTAGCCGGCAGGCGCTCGACCGCGCGCAGCCGTTCGGGTGCCTGGTTATCGCGCCAGGCCTTGAAACGCGCCAACTCGTCGGCCACGGTTTTCAGCACCCAGCCCAGCACCGCGATGTCATCGAGGAAACCCACCCCCAGCAACCAGTCCGGGATAGCATCGATGGGGCTGACGAAATACAGCAGACCAGCCACGACAGTGACCAGCGCCTTGGGGCTGATGGCGCGGTACTCACCCCTCCACCAGGCCAGGCACAGCGACTGCAGCAGCTTCACATCTTCACGCAGTTGTCCCAGGCGCGGGCCTTTGCGCGCCACCGCGAACAGCAAGGCCGGCAACCGCCCGCGGCTGAGCAGGCGCTCGGCCAAAGGCAGGAAACGAGCAAAATTCCAGGGTGCGCTCATGGAGCCTCCGAGAGGAAAAGGTTATCCACATTTATTGTGGATAACCTTGTGAACAGGGCGATGTTTCCGACCTCAGGTGCCTGCCTGGCAAGGGGCCGGGTCAGATCGGGCGTTTTTTACACAGTCGTTTCACGCCATGACTACCTACGCCGCAAACGATTTGCATCAGAAACATCCTACTTCTTCACGTTGCATTTCCTCGGACAGTATCAGCTGTCGCAGGTTCGTCCAATCGGCACAAACGAAAACGCCCCATCAATGTGGGGCGTTTTCGACAACCAGCCAATGTTACTTGGCAGGTGCTTCTTCAGGCGCTTCTGCTTGCGGCTCGGCGCCTTGCAACTGGGCCGGGTCCTTGATGGCGATCAGTTCCAGATCGAACACCAGTACCGAGTTGGCCGGGATCAGCGGGCTTGGGCTTTGCGCGCCATAAGCCAGTTCAGCCGGGATGAACAACTTGTACTTCTCGCCGACGTGCATCAGTTGCAAGCCTTCGACCCAACCTGGGATCACGCCGCTGACCGGCAGGTCGATCGGGCTGCCACGCTCGACGGAGCTGTCGAATACCTTGCCATCGATCAGCTTGCCTTCGTAGTGGACAGTGACCACGTCTGTCGGCTTTGGCTGCGGGCCGTCGGCCTTCTTGACCACTTCATACTGCAGGCCCGAGGCAGTGGTGACCACGCCTGGCTTCTTGGCGTTTTCTTCGAGGAACTTCTTGCCGGCGGAGGCGGCTTCTTCGCTGGCCTTGGCCAGGCGCTCCTCGGCGCGTTTCTGCAATGCGGTGAAGGCCTCTACCAGCTCTTCGTCCTTGATGCGTTGTTCTTTCTTGCTAACGGCGTCTTCGATGCCGAGGGCGACTGCTTTCGAATCAAGGTCTTCCATGCCTTCCTGAGCCAGGCTCTTGCCCATGTTCAGGCCGATACCGTAGGAGGCTTTCTGCGCCGGAGTCTTCAGCTCGGGGCTGCTGGCTTGTTGATCGCAGCCAGCCAGTACCAGGCCTACCAGGGCAACCGCAGCCGCCAAACGATGCTGTTTCATGCTATTTCCTTGTTCATGCGCCATAAGGGCAATCAGGGTAAAGCCGCGAGCTTAGCAGGCGGCCATGACCAATGGCTACCGGCATAGGAGCGGGTTTTCGTAAGGAAGTTCAGTCGTTAAAAGCTTCTTCATCGAAGGCTTTACAGCCATTGGCCAGTATTGACCCTTTGTGCCGGGTTTGCCGGTTTTTTGTGGCCTTTTATTTCTGCGGGTTCTGAGGTCGGAAACCCCAGGGCAGGCAGGCCACCGAAAACCTCAAGGATAACGCCCCTCCCGATATTCCCCCGCCACCTCCCGCAGCACCTCACCCACCCACTGCGCCGGCAAACTCATCGGCAAGGCGGCATTGCGGCAAATCCCCACCGACCCTCCCGGCTCACGCACACCCAGGTCAAGCTCGACCAGTTCGCCACGGCGCAGGTCGAGCAGCACGGCATCACGCGGCGCCACCCAGAGGCCATCGCTGCCCAGCAGGTAGCGCCGGCTCAGGGCCAGCGACAGGGTTTCCAGGCGCTGCGCCGGCATCTGGATGCCGCATTGCACGAACAGGCTGTCGGCGTGCTGGCGGATGGTGGTGCCGGCCGGCGGCAGCACCAGCGGGTAACGCCCCACCTGCCCTCGCTCCACGGGCGTACTGGCCAGCAGCGGGTGACCCGGGCGCACCACCAGGCTCATCGACTCGCTGTACAGGTGCTCGAACGACAACCCCTGGATTTGCGGACTGTCGGTCATGCGCCCCACCACCAGTTCCAGCTCCCCCAGGTGAAGCTGGCCAAGCAACTGCGCGCTGACCCCGGTGACCACGCTGATCACCAGCGCTTCATGGCGCTGATGCAGGCGGCACAGCACCTCGGGCATGAGCAGGCCTTCGACCGTGGACAGCACGCCGATGCGCACCTGCGACGGCGCCCTCGCCTCGCCACGCAAGCTGCTGACACCATCGCGCAGTGCCTGCACACTGGGCCCGGCGTAACGCATGAAGCGGGTGCCAGCCGGGGTCAGCTCGACACCCTGCCGGCTGCGCTCGAACAGGCGCGCCTCGAGCAGGTCCTCAAGCTCCTTGAGGGTCTTGGAAATCGCCGGCTGGCTGATCGACAGGATATCGGCCGCCCTGGCCAGGCTGCCCTGCCGGGCAATCTCCAGAAAGCACAGCAGGTGGCGGTATTTGATGCGGGTGTCGAGGTTCATGGCAGCAAGCTTACCGCATCGCTACTTGCGGCGTATCCGGGTCGCGCTGCTGGCGGCGGGATGACCCGAGCGGCAGTCCGAGGATCTAGCGGAAATACCGAGAAAAGCAGGCTTCGTCGGCAATTCAACAAAGCCGCGCCAGCTCGCCCACCGGGGGGGCTGCCATTGAGCAGTTCCCCTGCCGATGGCCCCACAGGTGCAGCGCCGTATTTGAAGGCGGTGCAGACTCTGTGGGAGCGGGCTTGCCCGCGAAGAGGCCGGCACAGGCAGCAAAGGGTTGTCAGGCCAAAGCCAGCTCCACCGCCTCACCCTTCATCCGTACCGGCCATACCCGCAACCGCTGCGCGCTATCCTCCAGGCACTCCCCGCTCAGCAGGCTGAAGTGCTGCTTGTAGAGCGGCGCGGCCACCACCAACTCACCTTGCACGCTACCCACCAGCCCGCGGCCGATGATGTTGGCGCCGGAGCGCGGGTCGCGGTTTTCCACCGCGTACAGCGGCTGCGCCTGCCCCGGCAGGTAGAACAACGCCACCTGGGCCCCATCGACCCAAACCACGACCCCGGAGTCGGCCACCAGGTCTTGTGCCTGGCACACCGTCTGCCAGTTTTCCTGCGTGTTCACAGCAGCATTGGCCAGGTTCATCAGACAGCCTCCTCGACAGTTGGGATCAGGTGCAGTGGTGCAGCGGGCCGGCGTTGCTCGCGTTCGCGCACGAAGTGCACGTCCGGGTCGGCGCGTCGGTCGTTGACGAAGGTGCGGAAGCGCTTGAGCTTCTCCGGGTCGTTGAGGGCATTGGCCCATTCGCATTCATACTGGTCGACCACATGCTGCATCTGTGCTTCCAGCTCGCTGGCCAGGCCCAGGCTGTCGTCGATGATCACCTGCTTCAGGTAGTCCAGCCCGCCTTCCAGGTTTTCACGCCACACCGAGGTGCGCTGCAGCTTGTCGGCCGTGCGGATGTAGAACATCAGCACGCGGTCGATCAGGCGCACCAGGGTTTCGTCGTCCAGGTCGGTGGCGAACAGCTCGGCATGCCGCGGGCGCATGCCGCCGTTGCCGCATACGTACAGGTTCCAGCCCTTGTCGGTGGCGATAACGCCGATGTCCTTGCTCTGCGCCTCGGCGCATTCACGGGTGCAACCCGATACCGCGAACTTGAGCTTGTGGGGGCTGCGCAAGCCCTTGTAGCGATCTTCCAGGCGCAGGGCCATGGCGACACTGTCCTGCACGCCATAACGGCACCAGGTACTGCCCACGCACGACTTCACCGTGCGGGTCGACTTGCCGTAGGCGTGGCCGGTTTCGAAACCGGCCTCGATCAGTTCGCCCCAGATCAGCGGCAGCTCGTGCAACTGGGCGCCAAACAGGTCGATGCGCTGGCCACCGGTGATCTTGGTGTACAGGTCGTATTTCTTGGCCACCTGGCCGATGACAATGAGCTTGTCGGGGGTTATTTCACCGCCGGGAATGCGCGGCACCACCGAATAGGTGCCGTTTTTCTGCATGTTGGCCATGAAGGTGTCGTTGGTGTCCTGCAGCGGCACCAGCGCCGGGTCCATGATCGGCTGGTTCCAGCACGAGGCGAGAATGTTGCCCACTGCCGGCTTGCAGATGTCACACCCCAGATGGCCCTTGCCATGGCGTTCGAGCAGTTCGCTGAAGGTGCGGATACCCTCCACCCGCACCAACCCGTACAGCTCCTGCCGGGTGTAGGCAAAATGCTCGCACAGGCTCTTGTCCACCGCCACACCGCGGGCCGTCAGTTCGTGCTCGAAGACTTGCTTGAGCAGGGCCGCGCAACCACCGCAGCCGGTCGCGGCCTTGGTGCAGCCCTTGACCGCAGCGAGGTCGCTGCAGCCGCTGTCGATCGCGGCGCACACCGCCCCCTTGCTGACGTTGTGGCAGGAGCAGATGGTCGCACTGTCGGGCAGCGCATCGGCGCCCAGGGCCGGCGCACCACCGCCTTGCGGCAAGATGAGCGCTGCCGGGTCGGCCGGCAGGGCGATGCCGTTCTGGGCATACTGCAACAGGGTGTCGTAATAGCTGTTGTCGCCGACCAGCACCGCGCCGAGCACGTGCTTGCCGCTGGCATCCACCACCAAACGGCGGTAAGCGCTGTTGGCTTCATCGATGAAGCGATAGCTGCGCGCGCCCTGGGTGGCACCGTGGGCATCGCCGATCGAACCGACATCCACACCCAGCAGCTTGAGCTTGGTCGACATGTCGGCGCCGGTGAACGCCACCGCCGCCTCGCCCATCAGCAGCCCGGCCAGGTTGCGCGCCATGCTGTAGCCCGGGGCGACCAGGCCGAACACGCTGCCGTTCCACGAGGCGCACTCGCCGATGGCGAAGATGCGTGGGTCGCTGCTGCGGCAGTGGTTATCGATGACCACGCCACCGCGCGCGGCGATGTCCAGGCCGCAACCCCGGCCCAGTGCATCCTGTGGGCGGATACCGGCGGAGAACACGATCAGGTCGGTTTCCAGGTGCTCACCGCCGTCGAAGTTCATGCGGTAGCGGTAGGTTTCACCGGCACTGACCGACTGGGTGGCGCGCGCCAGGTGCACCCCCACACCCAGCGCTTCGATCTGCGCCTTCAACGCGGCACCGCCCTCGCCGTCCAGCTGTACCGGCATCAGCCGTGGGGCGAATTCCACCACGTGGGCTTCCAGCCCCAGCGACTTGAGGGCGTTGGCCGCTTCCAGGCCAAGCAGGCCACCGCCGACCACCACCCCTCGGCGGGCACCGGCTGCGGCAGCACGAATACCATCAAGGTCGTCCAGGGTGCGGTAGACCAGGCGGGCATTGCCGCTGGAGCCTTCGATCGGCGGTACGAAGGGATAGGAGCCGGTGGCCAGCACCAGTTGGTCGTAGCCATAGCGACCTTCGGCAGTGACGACTTCGCGGCGCTCGCGGTCGATCTCCAGCACGGCTTCACCCAGGTGCAGGTGCACGCCATTGGCGTCGTAGAAATCGTGCTCACACAGGGCCAGGGTTTCGGCACAGCTGCCGCCGAAGTATTCGGACAGGTGCACGCGGTCATACGCGCGTTGGCGCTCTTCGCCGAATACCCGCAGCTCGAAGCGCTGCAGGGCGCCGCGACTGACCAGTTGTTCGACGCAATGGTGGCCGACCATGCCGTTGCCGACGATGACCAGTTGCTCTCGTTGCCCGCTGCTCGCTGTTGCCTTCATAAGCCGATCCTCGATCAAAAAAAAAGCGCCTGGAGCCGAAGCTCCAGGCGCCTTTGCCTGTATTCATCACGGTAGGGGGCCCGGGTTGATCGCCGTTGATCAGTGGGCTTTGTTGTATCCGAGGTTAAGCAGGGAGCGTGCCAATCGGGTTGTCTGGGATGCGTGGCTTGCCTGGGTTGCCTGTGTCGGCCTCTTCGCGGGTAAACCCGCTCCTACACTTGCGCTGGGCCCGCCCAGCCAATGCACATTCAAGGTGCACAACACCCCATCTTGGAGCACTTCAGTACACATCGCGCCGATAACGCCTGGCCTTGCTCAAGCCTTCGACATAAGCCGCAGCCGCCGCCGCATCCATCCGGCCATGCTCGGCGACGATCACCCGCAACGCCGCATCCACATCCTTGGCCATGCGCTGGGCATCGCCACACACATAGAAATACGCCCCCGCCTCCAGCCATTGCCACAGCAGCGCACCCTGCTCGAGCATGCGCTGTTGCACATAGATCTTCTCAACCTGGTCCCGCGAGAACGCCGTGTCCAGCCGCAGGTGCCCCGCTGCTTGCCAGGCCTGCAACTGCTCCTGGTAATAGAAATCGGTCGCTGCGTACTGCTCGCCGAAGAACAGCCAGTTGTCGCCTTTTGCCCCCCGTGCCTCTCGCTCCTCGAGGAACGCCCGGAACGGTGCAATGCCGGTACCAGGGCCCACCATGATCACCGGCACGTTGTCGTCCTCGGGCAAGCGAAAGTGCTTCGACACCTGCGGGAAGATCTCCACTTTCTGCACCTGCGCACGGTCGGCAAGGAAGCTTGAGCACACGCCTTTACGTTCGCCATAACGCACCGTCGATACCGTCAGATGCACCTGGCCTGGGTGCGCCAGCGGGCTGGAGCTGATCGAATAGAGCCGCGGCTGCAATGGCTTGAGCAGTTCCAGCCAGCTGGCCAGCCGCAACTGCTGGGGGAAGGCGCGCAGCACATCGACCAGTTGCCGGCCCCACAGCCAATCTTGCAGCTCGGCCTTGCATTCAGGCTGCAGCAAGCGCTGCAGGTCAGGCGCGTTGCTGGCAAATACCTGCAGTTGTTGCGCAGTGACCTTGGCAATTTCCAAGTGTGTTTGCAGGGCTTCGGCCAATGGCATGGCGCAATGACCTTTAAGTTCGACCATCGCCTGGCCATCGAGCTGCATCAGCGTCAGCAGCTCTTCTACCAGGGCCGGGCAGTTGCGCGGCCATACGCCCAGGGCATCGCCGGCCGCATAACTGAAGCCGCTGCTGCCCAAGTCGAAGACCAGCTGACGGGTTTCCTTGCTGGCGCCGGGGCCATTGAGCAGGCGGTTTTCCAGCACAGTGGCCATCCAGGGTTGCTGCTTGCTATAGGCCGCCAAGGGTGCAGGTTCACTCACCGGTGGTGGTGCCGCAGCACTGCCCAGTGCAGGCAATAGTGCTTCGAGCCAGCCGGCAAAGGCATCGTCGAAGTCTGGCTCGCAGTCCACCCGTTGCAGTAGGCGCCGCCCTCCCAGCTCGGCCAGGCGCTGGTCGAGCTTGCGGCCAAAGCCGCAGAACTGGTCGTAACTGGAGTCGCCCAAGGCCAGTACGGCATAGGGCAGCCCGGCGCAGTGAGCGCCCTCCTCACCCTGCAAGGCCTGCCAGAATGCCGCGCCGCTGTCGGGCGCGTCGCCATCGCCAAAGGTGCTGGCGATCAATACCACACTGGCAACGCCCTGCAGCTGGCTTGGGCTGACCGCCTCCAGGCAGCTGAGTTGCACGTTCAGACCGGCACCGCGCAGGCGCGCGGCACAGCGTTCGGCCAGTTGCTCACCAGTGCCGGTCTGCGAGGCCCACAGCACCTGATGCCATGGCGCGGCCTGTGCCGAGATGGGCGCAGTTGCAGGCTGGGCGAACAGCCCGGCCAGCAAACCGTCGACAAACAAACGACGGCTGGCAGCCAGCGGCGCACTGGCCGGCAGGCGGGGTACGCCCTCGGCGCGGGCCTGGTCCAGGCCCAG
This sequence comes from Pseudomonas sp. BP6, assembly GCF_017875935.1. NCBI lineage: Bacteria > Pseudomonadati > Pseudomonadota > Gammaproteobacteria > Pseudomonadales > Pseudomonadaceae > Pseudomonas > Pseudomonas sp. BP6. The sequence continues at coordinate 814,323 of NZ_JAGINI010000001.1, read as the reverse complement.
CAGGAAACCTTGCAGGTAATGACGCTCTTCTTCGGCCAGCACCGGAACCGGCAGAGTGTGCAGGCCAAGCAGGCGGGACAGGGTGGCGGTCGGCATGCGGACAGGCTCTACAGTGGCAGTGTTCAGATCAAGGGCGTCGATGCGCTCGCCTGCGACCCGCTCCAGGGCTACGGCGCAGTGTTTGAAGGCAGGCTGCAGCGACAGCGGGTCGACCGCATCGCAGGTCGCGGCGTTGATCGCCAATTGCTCACCGATCAGGTCATTCCAGTGAAACGGCGCAAAGCAGTTGCCCGGCATGACCCGGTCACTGATGCGCGCTGGCAACACGGCGTGCCCTCGACGCGAGCGAACGGCCACCTGGTCCTTTTCAGCAACACCCAGCCGGGCAGCATCCTCGGGATGAATCTCAAGGTAGGGGCCGGGCTCCAGCTTGTTTAGTGCCGGCACCTTGCCGGTCTTGGTCAACGTGTGCCATTGGTGCTGCACACGGCCAGTGTTCAGCACCATGGGGTATTTATCGTCCGGCAATTCCGCTGCCGGTAACCAGGGCCGCGCAAAGAAGCGCGCCTTGCCACTGGCGGTGGGGAAAGCCAGTGCCGGCCGCCCTCCTTGGGCATCGAGCAGGAGCGCCTGGCTGCTGCCGTCGTTGAGGTAGCGCAGCGGGCTGCGCTGCTGTTGGCTGCCCGGCGCACAGGGCCACTGGCGCGGCTGCGTACGCAATTCGGCATAGCCGATACCGCGCAGGTCATAACCGGTTGAGGGGTTGTGGAAGCGGCGTATTTCCTCATACACCGCTTCGGCATTGGGGTAGTCGAAGGCGTCGGCATAGCCCATGGCACACGCCACGCGGGCAATGATCTGCCAGTCCGGCAAACTTTGCCCGGGCGGCTCGACAGCGCGGGGCATCAGGGTCAGGTTGCGCTCGCTGTTGATCATCACGCCCTCGCCTTCGGCCCACAGCGCGGCCGGCAGCAGGATGTCGGCGTAACGGTTGGTTTCGGTGTCAAGGAAGGCGTCCTGGGTAATGACCAGTTCGGCCTTGCGCAGGCCGTCGATCACTTGCTGGCGGTTGGCGACACTGGCCACCGGGTTGCTGCAGATGACCCAGCAGGCTTTCACTTCACCGGTTTTCATCTGCCCGAACAGCGCCACCGTACCCTCGCCGCCCTCGCTGCGCAGGCTGCCGGGTGGCAGTTGCCATTGTCGTTCGACGAACGCGCGGTCATCTTCCACCAACGCTGAGCGCTGGCCTGGCAAGCCGGGGCCCATGTAGCCCATGTCGCGGCCGCCCATGGCATTGGGCTGGCCGGTCAGCGAGAACGGGCCGCTACCGGGGCGGCAGATGGCACCCGTGGCCAAGTGCAGGTTACAGATGGCGTTGCTGTGCCAGGTGCCGTGAATGCTCTGGTTCAAGCCCATGGTCCAGCAGCTCATCCAGTTGTTGGCGCTGCCGATCCATTCGGCGGCCTTGATGATATCGGCCTCGGCCAGCCCGGTGATGGCGGCTACGCGCTCGGGGGTATAGTCGTCGAGGAAGGCCGGCAGTTCGTCCCAGCCTTCGGTGTGGCGGGCGATGAAATCGGGGTTGGTGTGGCCGTTGCGATGCAGCAGGTGCAAAAGGCCGTTGAGCAAGGCCATGTCACTGCCGGGGCGCACCTGCAGAAACAGGTCGGCCTTGTCGGCGGTTGCGCTGCGCCGCGGGTCGACGACGATCAGCCTGGCGCCGGCCTTGACCCGATCAAGCAGGCGCAGGAACAAGATCGGGTGGCAGTCGGCCATGTTGGCGCCGATCACCAGAAATACGTCGGCGTGCTCGAAGTCCTGGTAACTGCCAGGTGGGCCATCGGCGCCAAGCGACAGCTTGTAGCCACTGCTGGCGCTGGCCATGCACAGGCGCGAGTTGGACTCGATGTGGCGCGTACGGATAAAGCCCTTGGCCAACTTGTTGGCCAGGTACTGGGCCTCCAGCGACATTTGCCCGGACACATACAGCGCCACGGCATCCGGGCCGTGCTGGTCGATGATGCCGCGCAGACGCTCGGCGGTGGCGGCGATGGCCTGGTCCATGCTGGTGCGCACCGGCGGCTGGCTGCGTTGCTGGCGCACGTAGGCGTCGGCCATGCGCCCGCTGGCACTCAGTGGCAGGTGGGCGGTGAGGCCTTTGGTGCATAGGCGGCCAAAGTTGCTCGGGTGCAGCTTGTCGCCGCTGATCTTGCCGACCTTGCCATCGGCAACGCTCATGACGATGCCGCAGCCCACGCCGCAGTAGGGGCAGACGCTTCGTACTTCGCTGTTGGCCATGGGCGGGCTCCTGTGGAAAACGCAAAAAGGCGCCGGCTGCCCCTGCATGCTGATGCAAGCGGGGCAACACGGCGCCTTTGTCGTGAAGTGGTGAGGGCTGTCGACGTTGACAGCCCGGGATGAGGGTAGATCAGCAATTTATGGGCCAGCTATACCGGCCCTTTCGCGGGCATGCCCGCTCCCACAGGGATATCGCAAGGCCTGAGGGCGGCGCCGTACCTATGGGAGCGGGCACGCCCGCGAAGAGGCCTGCACAGGTTGCGCACCATGCGGTGGCAAGCCGGTATCCGCTGGCGCTATGCTGGGGCAATTTCCAGCATGAGCAACTACCCTCCCCCCATGTCCCAGGTGATCCTCAAGACCCCCGCCCAACTCGACCTGATGCGCCGCGCCGGCCAGTTACTGGCCCAGGTGTTCGCCGAACTCGACAGCTTCATCCGCCCCGGTGTGACCACGATGCAGATCAACGACCGCGCTGAGGCGTTCATCGTCGATACGCTCAAGGCACGGCCGGCAAGCAAAGGCCAGTACGGTTTCCCTTACTCGCTCAATACGTCGGTGGACCACGTGGTATGCCACGGCATCCCCAAGGTCGATGAGGTGCTCAAGGAAGGCGCGATCATCAACGTCGACATCACTCTGGAACAGGGCGGCTACATTGCCGATTCGTCGAAGATGTATGGCATCGGCAAGATCAGCGAAGAAGCCCGGCGATTGGTCGACACTACCTATGACGCGCTGTGGAAAGGCATCGAGCAGGTGCGCCCCGGAGCCACGCTGGGCGATATCGGCCATGCCGTGCAAGCCCATGCCGAGGCGGCGGGTTACAGCGTGGTGCGCGAGTATTGCGGGCACGGTATTGGCCAGCAGATGCATGAAGCGCCAGAGGTGCTGCACATTGGCCAACGTGGTATGGGCATGAAGCTGAAGCCGGGCATGGTGTTTACCATCGAGCCGATGATCAACCAGGGTGGGCGTGGGACGCGCACGCTGAAGGATGGCTGGACGGTGATTACCCGTGACCACAGCCTGTCGGCGCAGTGGGAGCATACCGTGGCGGTGACCGAGGACGGGTTTGAGGTGCTGACGCTGCGGGAAGAAGAGTGCCGCAGCTAGCCCCTTGTTGCAGAGGGGCGGAGACGATTGCATGAAGCAGAAATAAAAAAAGCGACCCTAAGGTCGCTTTCTTTTTTACTTCCGGGTGTTCAGTGGGCCCTGGAAGTGGAATATGGCGCAGCGGACGGGACTCGAACCCGCGACCCCCGGCGTGACAGGCCGGTATTCTAACCGACTGAACTACCGCTGCGCTATACATCGAGTGGTGGGTGATGACGGGATCGAACCGCCGACCCTCTGCTTGTAAGGCAGATGCTCTCCCGGCTGAGCTAATCACCCATGTCTCTCGGTGTGGCGCGCATTCTACGGGCGACTTGGCGCTCTGGCAAGCACTTATCGAAGTTTTTTCACACTTCGGTCAAGCACCAAAAATCAGGCACAAAAAAAGCGACCCTAAGGTCGCTTTCTCTGTTACTTCCGGGTGTTCAGTGGGCCCTGGAAGTGGAATATGGCGCAGCGGACGGGACTCGAACCCGCGACCCCCGGCGTGACAGGCCGGTATTCTAACCGACTGAACTACCGCTGCGCTATACATCGAGTGGTGGGTGATGACGGGATCGAACCGCCGACCCTCTGCTTGTAAGGCAGATGCTCTCCCGGCTGAGCTAATCACCCTTCGTCTCGGTGTGGCGCGCATTCTACGGAGCGCCCCGCACCCTGGCAAGCACTTTTTAAACTTTTTGCAAAAAAAACCTCTGCCCTTTCAAAGACCTAGCGTTGTCGGGCGATTCTTTCATGCATAAGCCACTGCTGGCCCTCTGACAGGGCTGGCCTCAATTCACCGCTCGGAGAATAATGCCCGCCTTATGCATTAAGGAGAGATTGCCCCTCATGTGGTTCAAGAACCTGCTGACCTACCGCCTGACCCAGGAAGTTCCGTTCGAGCCTGAAGCGCTGGAAGCCGCCCTGGCCAGCAAGCCGGCCCGCCCCTGCGCCAGCCAGGAGCTGACCACCTATGGTTTCGTCGCGCCGTTCGGCAAAGGCGAAGACGCTCCCCTGGTGCATGTCAGCGGCGAGTACCTGCTGATTGCCGCGCGCAAGGAAGAACGCATCCTGCCGAGCAGCGTGGTCAACGACGCGGTCAAGGAAAAGGTCGAAGAGATCGAGACCGAGCAAATGCGCAAGGTCTATAAAAAGGAGCGCGACCAGATCAAGGACGAAATCATCCAGGCGTTCCTGCCGCGTGCATTCATCCGCCGCTCGATGATCTTCGCTGCCATTGCCCCGCGCCTGGGCGTGATCCTGGTCAACTCGGCCAGCGCCAAACGGGCCGAAGACCTGCTGTCGACCCTGCGTGAAGTGATGGGCTCGCTGCCGGTGCGCCCGGCCACGGTGAAGATTGCGCCGGTGGCTACCATGACCGACTGGGTCAAATCGCAGCAAGCGGCCGAAGGTTTCTATGTGCTGGACGAGTGCGAACTGCGCGACACCGCCGAAGATGGCGGTATCGTGCGCTGCAAGCGCCAGGACCTGACCGGCGAAGAGATTCAGCTGCACCTGAGCACTGGCAAGGTGGTGACCCAGCTGGCACTGGCCTGGCAAGACAAGCTGTCGTTCGTTCTCGACGACAAGATGGTCATCAAGCGCCTGAAGTTCGAAGAACTGCTGCAGGAGCAGGCCGAGCAGGACGGTGGCGATGAGGCTGCGCAGCAGTTCGACGCCAGCTTCCAGCTGATGATGATGACCTTTGCCGAATTCCTGCCAGCGCTGTTCGAGGCACTGGGTGGGGAAGAGATTCCGCAAGGGGTCTGACGGGTATGAGATGCGGGTGCTGGCTTGGATCGTTTCCACCAGCACCCGCGAATGCGGTGGCGGCGGCAATGGTGAACGGCGGGTGGAGATTGGCCAGCAGGGCCGGCCCTTTCGCGGGTGAACCCGCTCCTACACGACGGCCTGCGCCCAATCACCAATGTGTGTCCACCCCCGATAGGTGTAGGAGCGGGTTTACCCGCGAATACGGTGGTGGCGGCAACGGTGAACGGCGGGTGGAAATCGGCCAGCAGGCGCGGACTTGCCCGGAAGGCCGCAGACAGGCACCATGGTGCCCACTGTGAGGACGACCTCACGACGCACCGCGTGACCACTCCGGGGACGGCCCCATCATTCAAACGATGGAGACACACTCATGTCCTGGATCATCCTGTTTTTCGCCGGCCTGTTCGAGGTCGGCTGGGCCGTCGGCCTCAAATACACCGACGGTTTCACTCGACCGCTCCCCACTGTCCTTACCGTCGGCGCCATGGTCATCAGCCTGGGCCTGCTGGGCCTGGCCATGAAGGAGTTGCCGCTGGGCACCGCCTATGCCATCTGGACCGGCGTAGGCGCAGTCGGTACGGTCATCGCCGGGATCATTCTGTTCGGCGAGTCCATGGCCCTGGTGCGGCTGGTCAGTGTGGCGCTGATCGTCTGCGGCCTTGTGGGCCTGAAAGTCAGCGCCAGCTAACCCCTATCGCAGGTGGCCGCGCAGGCGGCTGACCTGTTCGCGCAACACCTCGGGCTGCGCCGCCTCCACCGGGACGGCGGCGCCCGCCACGATGGTCACCCGCGACCACAGGCGCTTGAAGAAACCTTTGGCCGGGTCACGGCTGAAGAAGCTTCCCCACAACCCCTGCAAGGCCAGCGGAATCACCGGTACCGGCGTTTCTTCGAGGATGCGGCTGACCCCACCCTTGAAGACATCGATTTCGCCATCGCCCGTCAGCTTGCCTTCCGGGAAGATGCACACCAGTTCACCATCAGCCAGGTACTCGGCAATCCGCGCGAAGGCCCGCTCGTACGTCGCCTGGTCTTCGTTACGCCCGGCAATCGGGATGGCACCGGCAGTACGAAACACGAAGTTGAGCACCGGCAGGTTGTAGATCTTGTAGTACATGACAAAGCGGATCGGCCGGCGGATAGCCCCGCCCAGCAGCAACGCATCGACGAACGACACGTGGTTGCACACCAGCAACGCTGCACCCTCATCGGGGATGCGCTCAAGGTCTCGGTGCTGCACGCGGTACATCGAATGGCTGAGCAACCAGATCAGGAAGCGCATGGTGAACTCGGGGACGATCCTGAAGATGTAGGTGTTGACCGCGATATTGAGCAGCGACACCACCAGGAAAAGCTGCGGAATGCTCAGTTCGGCCAAGCCTAGCAGGATGATGGTGAGCACCGCCGACACTACCATGAACAAGGCATTGAGGATGTTGTTGGCAGCGATCACCCTGGCGCGCTCGTCCTCGGCCGTGCGGGCCTGGATCAACGCATACAGCGGCACGATGTAGAAGCCGCCGAACACCCCCAGGCCAACGATCGACAGCAAGATCCACCACGCCTGGCTCATGCCCAGCAATGCCAGCCAGTCGTGCGGCGCTGCTGCAGCCGGCACATCACCAGAGTGCCACCACCACAGCAGGCCGAACAGGGTCAGGCCGAAGGAGCCGAACGGCACCAGGCCGATTTCCACCTTGCGTCCGCTGAGCCGCTCGCACAGCAGCGAGCCCAGGGCGATGCCCACCGAGAACAGTGTCAGCACCAGGGTCACCACCGTGCCGTCACCGTGCAGCCAATCCTTGGCATAGGCCGGGATCTGCGTGAGGTAGATGGCGCCGACAAACCAGAACCACGAGTTGCCGACGATCGAGCGCGACACCGCCGGCGGCTGGCTCAGGCCCATGCGCAAGATCACCCACGACTGCTTGAGGATGTTCCAGTCCAGCGGCATTTGTGGCGAGGCGGCAGCCGCCCGTGGGATCCAGCGGCTGGCGAGGTAGCCGAGCACAGCCGTGCCGACCACGCCACCGGCCACCACCGTTGCGTAGCTGTCGGCCGACATCATCACCCCGGCGCCGATGGTGCCGACTAGGATGGCGAGGAAGGTGCCGGTTTCCACCAGCCCATTACCGCCTACCAGCTCTTCCTCGCGCAGGGCCTGTGGAAGGATCGAGTACTTCACCGGGCCGAACAGCGCCGATTGGGTCCCCATACCGAACAGCGCCACCAGCATCAGCGCCAGATGGTTGGTGACAAAGCCTAGCGCACCAACCGCCATGATCACGATTTCGGCCAGTTTGATTGCACGGATCAGCGCATCCTTGGCGAACTTCTCGCCAAACTGCCCACCCAGTGCCGAAAACAGGAAAAACGGCAGGATGAACAGCAAGGCGCACAAGTTGACCCAGATCGATCGGTCACCATCGCCCAGGCTGAGCTTGAACAAAATCGCCAGGATCAGCGACTGCTTGAACAGGTTGTCGTTGAAGGCACCCAGCGACTGAGTGATGAAAAACGGCAGGAAACGCCGCTTGCCGAGCAAGGTGAATTGCGAAGAGTGACTCATCGTCCTTGGTCCTGAGGGCTTTTCAATTGGAGGCTCGCCAAGCGCGCCGGGCCACAAATCTGCATGGGAAATGCGCTGACTGGCAAGTATCGGCTCAGGCCTGGCCAAGCGAGCGGCGCCATTCCAGAGGTTTGCCAGCGTAGTCTCGGGCCAGGCGCTCGATCACTACCACCGGGCTGTCGGCCGGCAGCTGCAGCAAGCGGCCATGCACCGCGTCGGCCGATTCGACGGTCAGTGTCTCTTCGGCGTAGGCGACTACCTGACCGCACAGCGCTTTGGAAAACGGGTAGCCAAGGCTGCCACGGCTGTGCACTGACCGCCAACACGCACAGCAAGCCATGGCACCGCGTGATTTGATACACGAAGTCACAAATGATGTAACTCACGGCATATTTATCAATTCGCTCTGAGTTCCTAGAGTTTCTCCATCAGCTGCTCATCACCCAATGCACACTTGATAGAGGAACTTACAATGCCATTCATCAGCGTCCGCATCACTCGTGATGGTGTAACCCGGGAACAAAAGGCTCAGGTGATAAAAGAAATCACTGAAACGATGGAGCGCGTGCTTCATAAAGATCCGAAGTTGACGCACATCGTAATCGAAGAAGTCGACACCGACAATTGGGGTTACTCCGGTATTACAACAACCGAGTACCGAAAACAATTGTCGCCATCACAATCATGAGGCAGGCAATTAAACTTAATCCATTGTAGAGAACACATCATGAGCGACTCTCAAAAGGTAATCATCGTAACTGGCGCATCTCAAGGCATCGGTGCTGGGGTGGTGAAAGGGTTCCGAGCCCTCGGCCACAAGGTGGTAGCGACCTCGCGCTCCATTCAACCATCGACCGACCCAGACATCCTGACTGTTGCCGGTGATATTGCGGATCCGGCCACTGCGGAACGAGTGGTGCGCGACGCAGTGGCCCGCTTCGGGCGCATCGATACTCTCGTCAACAACGCCGGGATTTTCGTCGCCAAGCCATTCACCAGCTATACCAAGGAAGACTATGCGCAAGTCGTTGCGACCAATATGAGTGGCTTCTTCTACATCTCCCAACTCGCCATCGCGGAAATGGTGAAGCGTGGTAGCGGGCATGTGGTCAGCGTCACCACCAGCCTGGTTGATCATGCTATCGACGGCGTTCCGTCGGTAATGGCATCGCTCACCAAAGGTGGCATCAACGCTGCCACCAAATCGATCGCCATTGAATTTGCCAAGCGCGGCATCCGCGCTAACGCCGTGTCGCCTGGCATCATCAAAACTCCGATGCACGGCGCCGAAACTCACGATGCCCTGGGCAAGCTGCATCCCGTCGGCCACATGGGTGAGATCAACGACATCGCTCAAGCGATCCTCTACCTGGACAGCGCTTCATTTGTCACCGGCGAGATCCTGCACGTCGACGGCGGTCAGAGCGCAGGCCATTGATCGACAGTATGCTCATCACCGGCCCGTACGGGTGATGGGCAGATTCACTGTACTATCTGGCCGGGATTACCCACGAGACGACCTCGACGCCAGTTGTACTTTTCCATGCCGGTGCGCGACTCTACCGCAGAGTCCGACGCTCAGCCTCCTGCTAGGCCCTATACGGTGCAAGCCCTATGAAGCGGCATTTTGACGATCTGCAGCTGGGAAGTATCGAGCTGTTTTGCCTGTCTGCGGAAGCGGGCAGCTTTTCTGCCGCTGCTCAGCTCGCTGGTGTTACTCCGGCCGCAGTAAGCAGGTCGATCCTTCGCTTGGAAAAAAGGCTGGGCTCTCGGCTGTTCGCAAGAACAACCCGAAGCATTCGATTGACCGATGCAGGAAAGGATTTTTTCGAGCGGTGCAGCCAGGCGCTCACGCAACTGGTGGAGGCCCAGCAGGCAGTCATGGGCGCTCAAGCAACTCCGTCAGGGCGTCTTCGTATCAGCCTGCCCACGACGTATGGGCACCACCGGATCCTGCCGTTGCTTCCTAAATTTCGCGACCTATACCCTGAGGTGACCGTTGATATCCACCTCGGTAATCGAAATATCGACTTCGTTGCGGAAGGATACGACCTGGCGATTCGAGTACGGGCTCAACCTGATTCCACGATGATTGCCAGATTGCTGGAAGATGCAAAGCTGGTTGTCGTAGCGTCTCCGCCCTACCTGGAGAAGGTCGGGGCACCGCAGGCACTGGAGGACCTGGACCAGCATGAATGCATCCAATTCGAGCTTCCGAGTAGCGGTAGGCGTATCTCTTGGCTGTTCCGAGAGAACGGCCGAGACCGTGAGGTGTTCACCGCTGGAAGCTATTCCTGTTCCGACGACGTATTGGGTGGAGTCACACTCGCAAAAAATGGTGCCGGATTGTTCCAGACCTACAAGTTCATCGTGGAACAAGAGCTGGCTGACGGGCGACTCGTCGAAGTATTGACGCCGTTTGGCGGGCGGTCGAGGCCGTACACCTTGTTGTACCCCCACGGTCGTCATGTCCCGCAGAGGGTGCGCGCTTTTGTGGATTTTCTGGTTCAGTATCGTGAAGAGTGGGCCTCGCTCTAGCGCAGAACAGATGTTCCCCCTTTTCCCCAGCACGCGCGCTCGATGACTTGAGCGATAACCCTACGACAGGGCCAGGTGGCCACTCCTCTTCGAGACATAAATTGCAAGGGCTGTGAAGCAGCCCGAGAACTCCCCACATTCACTCGAACGTGGCCGGTGCTGCCGAGGGGACCGCATGTGGCTTATGCTTGTGCTCGGCACCCCCACAACAAGGACGTGGCAATGCTCGCCGCCATAAAACGCTACCCGCACACCGTTCGCCTGCTGCTCACCACCACCTTCACGCTTACCGTCGCCCGCGCCCTCACCCTGCCCTACCTGGTGGTTTACCTGGCCGACAATTTCCAGCTGCCGATCAGCCAGATCGGTCTGCTGATCGGTGGCGCGCTGATCATCGCCTCACTATTGAGTCTGTATGGTGGCCATCTGGTCGACACCTTGCGCAACCACACGTTGGTCAGCGCCAGTACCCTGCTGTTCGCCCTGGCCTTCGTCGGCGCGGTCGCCAGCCGTTCGGCGCTGCCGTTCTTCTTTTGTCTGGTGTTGATCAACCTGGCCCTGGCAGTGGTCGACATCGCCGCCAAGGCAGGCTTCTGCGCGTTACTGCCGGTGGATGAGCGGGCGGAGGTATTCGCCATCAAGTACGCCCTCAGCAACGTCGGCTACGCCGCCGGCCCGTTGCTGGGCGTGGCCATGCTTGAACTGAACGATCATGTGCCGTTCATCGCTTCTGCCACGCTTGGCCTGGCCATGTGCCTGGCTTATTGGCGCCTTGGCGATCGCAGCCTGCAGGCGAGCGTACCGGACAAACCCGCGGCCGGTTTCGGCCAAGTGGCGCTGGGGCTGGCGCGGGATCATCGGCTGGTGTGCTTTACCTTGGGTGGGGTGCTGAGCGCGGTGGTGTTCGGCCAGTTCACCGCCTACCTGTCCCAGTACCTGGTGGTCACCAGCAACCCGGCCGAAGCCGCACGGCTGATCGGCTATCTGGTCACCACCAACGCCGTGACGGTCATTGCCTTGCAGTACCTGATTGGCCGGCGTATCAGCCGCCAGCGCCTGATGCCGTGGCTGTTGGCCGGCATGGGCCTGTTCATCGCCGGCTTGCTGGGTTTTGCGCTGGCGGGCTCGGTACTGGCCTGGTGCCTGGCGATGCTGGTGTTCACGCTGGGCGAAATCATCGTGATTCCGGCCGAGTACATGTTTATCGACCTGATCGCACCGGAGCACTTGCGCGGGGTGTATTACGGCGCGCAAAACCTGTCCAACCTGGGGGCAGCGCTGGGGCCGGTGATGGTGGGGTTCGCACTGGTACACCTGTGGCCGGGGGCGGTCTTCTACCTGCTGGTGTTGTCGGTGATACTGGCAGGGGTGTTCTACGGGTTGGGTACCCGCAGGGGTTGATGTGGCCTGCTCCGGCCTATTCGCGGGTGAACCCGCTCCTACAACCATCGTCTGCGCTGACGAAGCGGCACTTGCGTGCCAGACTGATTGATCGGGACCGCGTTACCTTTTTGCTTCGGAGTCTTCATGTCGTTGTCCAGCGGGCTGATCGCCGTGGTCGCCCTGGCCTATATGGCCATCATGTTCGCCATCGCCTTCTATGGCGACCGCCGCAGCACGCCATTGCCGCCAAAGCTGCGTGCCTGGGTGTACAGCCTGTCGCTGGCCGTGTACTGCACCAGCTGGACCTTCTTCGGCGCGGTCGGCCAGGCCGCCGAACAGCTTTGGGCGTTCCTGCCAATCTACCTGGGCCCGGTACTGCTGCTGATCTTCGCCCCTTGGGTGCTGCAGAAGATGGTGCTGATCAGCAAGCAGCAGAACATCACCTCGATCGCCGACTTCATCGCCGCGCGCTACGGCAAGTCGCAGACCCTGGCAGTGGTGGTGGCGCTGATCTGCCTGGTCGGCGTGCTGCCGTACATCGCCTTGCAGCTCAAGGGCATCGTACTGGGCGTGAACCTGCTGATCGGCGCCAACGCCGATGCCACCGGCACCCGCGTGCAGGACACTGCGCTGGTGGTGTCGCTGGTACTGGCGCTGTTCGCCATCGTCTTCGGTACCCGCAGCCTGGATGTGACCGAGCACCACCGCGGTATGGTCCTGGCGATTGCCTTCGAATCGCTGATCAAGCTGCTGGCGTTCCTTGCCGTGGGCATCTTCATCGTTTTCAACCTGTATGACGGTTTCGACGACCTGTTCAGCCAGGCCCGCCAGTCGATCCACTTGCAGGACTATTGGAAAGAAACCATCAATTGGCCGTCCATGGTGGTGCAAACCGCCGTGGCAATGATGGCAATCATCTGCCTGCCCCGGCAGTTCCACGTTACCGTGGTGGAGAACATCGAACCGCAGGACTTGCGCCTGGCGCGCTGGGTATTCCCGATGTACCTGGCATTGGCCGCGCTGTTCGTGGTGCCGATTGCCCTGGCCGGACAGATGCTGCTGCCAGGCACGGTGATCTCCGACTCGTTCGTCATCAGCCTGCCGCTGGCCGAGGCGCACCCAAGCCTGGCCCTGCTGGCGTTCATCGGCGGTGCCTCGGCGGCTACCGGCATGGTGATCGTCGAGGCCGTGGCGCTGTCGACCATGGTGTCCAACGACATGCTGCTGCCTTGGCTGCTGCGCCGCAATAACGCCGAGCGGCCTTTCGAAGCGTTCCGTCACTGGATGCTTTCGGTTCGCCGGGTAACCATCGTGGTGATCTTGCTCCTGGCCTATGTCAGCTACCGCCTGCTGGGCTCCACCGCCAGCCTGGCGACCATCGGCCAGATTGCCTTTGCCGCCGTGACCCAGCTCTCCCCGGCCATGCTTGGCGCGCTGTACTGGAAGCAGGCCAACCGTCGCGGCGTGTTCGCCGGCCTGGCCGCTGGCATTTTCCTGTGGTTCTACACCCTGGTGCTGCCGATTGCCGCGCACAGCCTGGGCTGGTCGTTGCAATTGTTCCCTGGCCTGGCATGGCTGCACGGCAACCCGCTGAACCTGCCGATCAGTCCACTGACCCAAGGCGTAGTGCTGTCACTGGCGGGCAACTTCACCCTGTTCGCCTGGGTTTCGGTATTGTCGCGCACACGGGTTTCCGAGCATTGGCAGGCCGGCCGGTTCATTGGCCAGCAGACCAGCGCGCGACCCAGCAGCAAACCGCTGCTGGCGGTGCAGATCGACGACCTGCTGACCCTGGCCTCGCGCTTTGTCGGTGAAGAGCGCGCACGGCAGAGCTTCATCCGCTTTGCCTACCGCCAGGGCAAGGGCTTCAACCCTAACCAGAACGCCGACGGCGACTGGATCGAGCACACCGAGCGCCTGCTGGCCGGCGTACTCGGTACCTCGTCGACCCGCGCGGTGGTCAAGGCGGCCATCGAAGGCCGCGAAATGCAGCTGGAAGACGTGGTGCGCATCGCTGACGAAGCCAGTGAGGTGCTGCAGTTCAACCGCGCCCTGCTGCAAGGCGCCATCGAGAACATCAACCAAGGCATCAGCGTGGTCGACCAGAACTTGCACCTGGTGGCCTGGAACCGCCGCTACCTGGAACTGTTCAACTACCCGGACGGACTGATCAGCGTTGGGCGACCGATTGCCGACATCATCCGCTACAACGCCGAGCGCGGCCTGTGCGGCCCTGGCGAAGCACAGGTGCATGTGGCGCGGCGGCTGCACTGGATGCGCCAGGGCCGCGCGCACTCCTCCGAGCGACTGTTCCCCAATGGCCGGGTGATCGAGCTGATCGGCAACCCGATGCCGGGCGGCGGCTTTGTCATGAGCTTCACCGACATCACCCCGTTCCGCGAGGCCGAGCAGGCACTGCGCGATGCCAACGAACGCCTTGAGCAACGCGTGGCAGAGCGTACCCAAGAGCTTTCGCAGTTGAACCAGGCGCTGTCCGAAGCCAAGAGCCAGGCCGAAGCGGTGAGCAACTCCAAGACCCGCTTCCTGGCCGCCGTCAGCCATGACCTGATGCAACCTTTGAACGCCGCACGACTTTTCTCTGCCGCATTGTCGCAACAGGCCGAGGGCATGAACGAAGAGGCCCGGCAGCTGGTACAGCACATGGACAGTTCGCTGCGCTCGGCTGAAGAGCTGATCAGCGACCTGCTGGACATCTCGCGCCTGGAAAACGGCAAGATCACCCCGGATGCCAAACCCTTCGCCCTCAACGAACTGTTCGACACCCTGGGCGCCGAGTTCAAGCTGCTGGCGGCCGAGAAGGGCCTGGAGTTCCGCCTGCGCGGCAGCCGCCTGCGGGTGGACAGCGACATGAAACTGCTACGCCGGGTGCTGCAGAACTTCCTCACCAATGCCCTGCGCTACGGCAAGAGCCCGATCCTGCTGGGCGCGCGCCGGCAGGGCGAGCGTTTGTGGCTAGAGGTCTGGGACCGTGGCCCGGGCATTGCTGACGACAAGCTGCAAGTGATCTTTCAGGAGTTCAAGCGCCTGGACAGCCACCAGACCCGTGCCGAGAAGGGGCTAGGCCTGGGCCTGGCGATCGCAGACGGCCTGTGCCGGGTGCTGGGGCACCCGCTGGAGGTGCGCTCATGGCCGGGCAAGGGCACGGTGTTCCGCGTCAGCGTACCGATTGCCCGCCAGGCCGCCGCAGCGCCAAGCGCCCCGGTGGAACAACAGGGCGGCCAGCCTCTGGCCGGGCTGCAAGTGCTTTGCGTGGACAACGAAGACAGCATCCTGATTGGCATGAACAGCTTGCTGAGCCGCTGGGGTTGCCAGGTATGGACCGCGCGCAACCAGGCCGAATGCGAAGCCCTGCTGGCCAAGGGCATGCGCCCGCACCTGGCATTGGTGGACTACCACCTGGACGACGGCGAGACCGGCACCGGGCTGATGGGCTGGCTTCGAGCACGGCTGGGTGAGCCGGTACCCGGTGTGGTGATCAGCGCCGACGGCAGCAAGGAAACCATCGCACGGGTACACGCATCAGGCCTGGACTACCTGGCCAAGCCGGTCAAGCCGGCGGCCTTGCGCGCCCTGCTCAATCGCCATCTGAGCCTGGCTCAGTAACCGCTACCTCGGGCAGCGCCTCGTCGGACAGCGCCCGCTCCAGCAAGTCTGCCGGCAAGCTCTTGCTGGCACGGGCGCCCAGAAGCTTCAGCTGCTCGCTGCGGCTGACCAGGTTGCCACGCCCTTCGCACAGCTTGTTGCGCGCTGCGGCATAAGCCTTGTCCACCTGCTGCAAGCGGTTGCCCAGCTCATCCAGATCCTGGATGAACAGCACGAACTTGTCGTAGAGCCAGCCGGCGCGCTCGGCAATTTCGCGGGCGTTCTGCCCTTGACGTTCCTGCTTCCACAGGCTGTCGATGACCCGCAGGGTCGCCAGCAACGTGGTAGGGCTGACAATCACGATCTGCCGGTCGAAGGCCTCCTGGAACAGGTTCGGCTCGGCCTGCAGGGCCGCTGAAAAGGCCGCCTCGATGGGCACGAACAACAACACGAAATCCAGGCTGTGCAGGCCTTCGAGGCGGCTGTAGTCCTTGCTCGACAGGCCTTTGACGTGGCTGCGCAGCGACTGCACATGCTGCTTGAGCGCAGCTTCGTCGTTGCCGGCAACGAACTGCTGGTACGCCGTGAGGCTGACCTTGGCGTCCACCACCACCTGCTTGTTGCCGGGCAGCATGATCAGCACATCCGGCTGGAAACGCTCGCCGTCGGCGCTTTTCAGGCTGACCTGGGTCTGGTATTCGCGCCCCTTTTCCAGGCCGGCATGTTCCAGCACGCGTTCGAGAATCAGCTCACCCCAGTTGCCCTGGGTCTTCTGGCCCTTCAAGGCCTGGGTAAGGTTGGTGGCTTCGTCGGACAGACGCAGGTTGAGCTGTTGCAGGCGCTCCAGCTCCTTGCCCAGCGAGAAGCGCTCGCGGGCCTCTTGTTGGTAGCTTTCCTCCACGCGTTTTTCGAAGGCATGGATGCGCTCCTTGAGCGGGTCGAGCAACTGGCCCAGGTGTTGCTGACTGGTCTGGGCGAAGCGCTGTTCGCGTTCGTCGAAGATTTTGGTGGCCATGTCGGCGAACTGGGCGCGCAAGGTGTCACGGGCCTCCTGCAGGTCTTCCAGGCGTTGCTGGTGGCTTTCCTGCTGTTCACGCAGTTCTGCGTCCAGGCGCGCGGTTTGCGCTTCCAGGCGGCGCAGTTCGGCTTCGCGGTTGGCGCGCTCAAGGCTCCAGGCGTGGGCGGCGTCACGGGCATTGTCGCGGTCGATCTGCAGCAGCTCCAGCTCACGGCCTTGAGCGGCCAACTGGGCCTGTTTGACGGCGTTGGCCTCACTGAGGTCGCTGACCTCGTCGCGGCTGGCGTCCAGTTGCGCCTGCAGACCGGCCTGGGCCAGCTGGGCAGCGTTGAGGCGCTCTTCGAGCAAGGCCTGCTCACCTTGCCGTGCGCCCTGGCGGCGCTGCACCTGCATGACCCACACCAGACAGGGTATTGCCCCTGCCACCAAGCCCAGCAGAATGCTGGCCAGATCCACTGTCATGCTAACCCCGAACGCTCTGATGCAAATTGAGTGCAGCTTATCAGCCTGACTGGCGTGTTGCCTGCATCGGCCTCTTCGCGGGCCTGCCCGCTGCGCAAGCCTGAAGGCAAAGCCCGCACGGTCGCCCGTAGGAGCGGGTTCACCCGCGAAGAGGCCGGCCCTGCTGGCCAATCTCCACCCGCCGTTCACCGTCGCCGCCGCCACCGTATTCGCGGGTAAACCCGCTCCTACACACGCATCGGGGGTTGAACACAGGCCGCCGTAGGAGCGGGTTTACCCGCGAAAGGGCCGGGCCTGCTGGCCAATTTCCACCCGCCGTTCACCGTTGCCGCCGCCACCGTATTCGCGGGTAAACCCGCTCCTACACACGCATCGGGGGTTGAACACAGGCCGCCGTAGGAGCGGGTTTACCCGCGAAAGGGCCGGGCCTGCTGGCCAATCCCCACCCGCCGCTCACCGTTGCTGCCGCCACCGTATTCGCGGGTAAACCCGCTCCTACACACGCATCAGGGGTTGAACACAGGCCGCCGTAGGAGCGGGGGTTGAACACAGGCCGCCGTAGGAGCGGGTTTACCCGCGAAGAGGCCGGCCCTGCTGGCCAATTTCCACCCGCCGTTCACCGTTGCCGCCGCTACCGTATTCGCGGGTAAACCCGCTCCTACCACGGTGATGGACACACATCGGGGATTGCTCGCAAAAGGGCCCGCACAGGCAACGAAGCTCAGGCAGGAAACCACTGTCGCAGCAACCGCCGCGCTTCCTGCGAGCCCTGCCCTGCGGCAAGCTCAAGCCAATAGCGCGCCTGCTCCGGCTCGTTTTGCCGACACAGCCGAGCGTACTCCAACTGCGCCCGACGATCCCCTGCGCGGGCTGCCTGACGCAGCAGCTCATGGCCAATACGCCGGTCGCGGGCATTGCCACAGTCGCGGCACAGCATCTGCCCCAGGCGGCTCTGCGCCACAACCACACCTTGGCGCGCCGGCTGCTTCAACAGGCGCCCGGCCAGGTGCTTGACCTGAGGTTTATCGCCCAGGCGCGGGCTATCGAGCAACCACAGGGCCACTTTCAGGGAAAAGCGTTTGGCGGGAGGTGCAAGTGTCGATGCAACGGGGCTGGCGAGGTGTTTACCGCGAAACTTCATGAGCAACAGGTTTTGGTAACTCGAAAAGCGCGCCACTCTACTCTTTTTTTTTCACCCTGGCCTGTCGATTTCTGGAGTATTGAAAAAAAATTCAATGATCTTTTCTTGACGTTTCCAGGAGGATGACCAACCGGTCTTTTGGAGCATGGGGATTGTCGGACAGTTCATCCCGTTGCTGGCACGCCCGTGCTAGAGCAAGCGCTCGGGACAATCCACAGTTCCTGTGGATAACTCGGTGGACAACCCCCTATCACACCCCTCAAACCCCCGTGAATTGGGGGCTTTGGTCAAACTGACGATTTTTTCACCAGCTAAAAATAGTGTTTTTTTTCATTGACTTAACCACGCAGTCAAGGCATTGGCGAGGCTGCCGGGTGGTGTTATCAAGCCGTTACAAGCGCTGCCCCGAATGTGAACAAGTGCACCATAAACCTTCATTTCCGTGCACGAAAAGGACACATCGGCCCGCATAAAGGCCATTTACCCCCTCTTCACAGCAGCGAGAATTCGCGCCATACTGCGCGGCTCACTTGAACATACATACTGCTTGCCAAACACCTGCACTTCCGGTAAGGTGCCCCTCGTTAGTACCAAGCTGAAAGTCAATTTTGGCCGCAAGCGTCCTTGCAGACTTGTTCCCCCCAAGAGCAGTTCTGCTGAAACAAGGACCGGCCCATTCAATGATTCACTCGCCAGCACTGCGCTGCGCAAGCATGAATCACATGACAGATTGATCAGGATCCCACCTCGACGGCCTAGAACCTTGGCCTCGGCGTGCTGCCTGCCTTCCGAAGTACCTACCAGTCAGCCCAAGCGCCTACATTTGATTGCGCCCCCTCTGGCTGCCCTGTTCCAGTCAGGTTCGTTCGTCCCTTAATAAAGGCGTCACTGGAACGTTTCTATCATGCACGGATCTTATCCCCGTGTTTAAAGCAGGAACCTCCAACAATATGCAAACTCATCATCAGATTCAGGCTGCCATTGGCACCCTCTCCCAGGCCTTCTCGCCGCTGAAGTGCCTTATCGTTGCCCCACGCAAGGGCAGCTTCAGCTTTACCTTGGTAGACGAGCACGGCGTTGCCTGCCACACCGAACGCCTGTACCACGAACAGTACAGCCGCAGCGAACCGCTGCAGGCGGTGATCGCCAGGACTCGTCAGTCGCTTACCGCGTGACCGGCGAATGCCGGGGTATTCAAGCGCTGAATCATCCAATCGCAAGACTGCCTGAACGCTCCTGGCGTAATTGCCTTAGGGCATATGCCCCGGAGCATCAGGCAGTAATCGATTTAAAAACAGCTCTTTACACCACGATTATCACACTACACTTCAACTCGAGCGGTGCTTTCCGCTCCCGGCGGGCCTGATCATTCACCAGCTGCCAAGCTCCAGCGCCCGTCCGGCCCTTACCTGCTCGAGGGCATCATGGGTATTGCGGCGAATGAATTGTGTCAGTATGTGATCCGACCCACCCTGGTCTACCTGAACCGTCACTGCGCCAGCGCCGAAGCCTTGTTACTGGGCATCGCCGCCAGTCAGTCAGCCCTCGGCTCAGCCCTGCATGACCGGCGCGGGCACGGCCTTTACCGTATCGGCGAGCAACGTCACCAGGCGCTCTGGGACGAATACCTGGCCCGTGATCCCGACCTAGCCAGCCTGATTCGCGGCCTTGCCAGCCAGCACGCCTTCCTTGGTGGCCCGCACCTGGAGCTCACCGTCAACCTGCGCTATTCCACTGCCATTGCCTGGATGCTCATCGAAGAGCAGGCCACACCATTGCCTGCGGCGGACGATCTACTGGCACTGGCGCGGATCTGGCGACAGATTTTCAACCCCCAGGGTCGCCTGCGCGACTTCACCCACGCCTGGCATGCCTGCATAGATCAGAAATTGCCACAGGCATCTTGAGACGCGTCCTACAACTATACCGGAAAAAAGGGAATTTTGGTCGGATTGTCCTACAAAACCGCTCTAACTCCTGCGATTGAGCCTATAGCGCGGCGCGTGATTTGTTGGTAGCTTTTCGCCCCGGAGATCCCAAGGAGTTTTCTAATAATGAAAAAAGTAATGCTCAAAACCTCCCTCGGCTTAGCCGTTGCGCTTGCTTCCAGCCAACTGCTCGCCAGCGGCTTCGCGCTCAACGAACAGAGCATCAGCAGCATGGGGACAGGTTTCGCGGGACGTTCTTCTTCTGCCGAAGATGCAAGTACCGTATTCGGCAACCCGGCCGGCATGTCCCGCCTCAAGCGCGAACAGTTCACCGTGGGCGGCGCTGCCGTCATCGCCAAGACCGACATATCGGGCCCAGGCAGCAACCTCGGGGGGGAAACCGATGGTGACATGGTGCCTGTCGTTGGCGTACCCATGGGTTACTACGTCAAGCCGATCGATGACCACTGGAGCGTCGGTTTCGGTGTCTACGTACCGTTCGGCCTGGTAACCGACTACGGCAGCGATGATGCCGCGCGCTACTGGGGCAAGAAGAGCCACGTACAGGTTGTCACCTTCCAGCCGACTGTCAGCTATGCCTTCAACGACAAGGTCTCGATCGGTTTTGGCCCGACCATCAACCGCATCGAAGGGGAACTGGGCTCGAGCCTGATCAACCCGTTCACCCCGGGCCGTAACGACGGCGAAGTGAAGATCAAGGGCGACGATACCGCCGTTGGCTACAACATCGGTATTCTGGTCCAGGCCACCGACCGCACCCGTGTCGGTCTTACCTATCACTCGATGGTCGACTACAAGCTCGAGGGCAAGACCCGTGTCAGCACCCCGCTGATCGGGCCATTCAACGGCAACAAGTTTGACGCCAGCCTGAAGATCAAGACGCCTGAATCCGTCGACCTTTCGGTTACCCATGAACTGGACGACCAATGGACCCTGTACGCAGGCAGCACCTGGACGCGCTGGAGCCGCCTGGAAGACATCACCGTGCAGAACGATGTGCCGGCGCCACTGGCAGGTTCGGCGTTCCAGACCATCACCGAAGAGCAGAACTGGCATGACACCTGGGCTCACGCCATTGGTGCATCCTACAAGGTCAACAAGGAGTGGGTACTGCGTACCGGCTTCACCGTCGACCAGTCGCCAACCAACAACCACGATCGTTCGCCGCGCATCCCGACTGGCGACCGCAAGGTGTTCAGCCTGGGTGCCGGCTGGAGCCCGAACGACGACATGACCATTGACGTCGCCTACTCCTACCTGTGGGAGGAGGACACCAAGGTCAATCAGGTCAGCGCGACCAAAGGCAGCTACCAGGCCAAGTACGAGAACAGCGCTCACGGTATCGGTGCATCCCTCACCTACCGCTTCTGATTCTTGCGCGTCACATGAAAACCGCCTTCGTGGCGGTTTTTTTTCATGCCTGCAGTTGCCAGCTGTCGCCCAGGCACTCGCGCAGATAGTCCATGAAAACGCGCACCTTGGTGGTCATGGCAAAGCGATCGGCCAGGCACAGGTAGATGTCCATGGGCTCGGTCTGGGCGTAAGCCTGGCTGCTGTCGCAGTATTCGAACAGCGGCACCAAGGCGCCCGAGGCCAGGTGTGGCCGCACAATGAACTCGGCCAGGCGGGTGATGCCACCATCGTGCAGGGCCATCTGGGTCAGGGCATCGATATCGTCGCTGATCAATACATTGCCGAATTCCGCTTCGAAACGCAGGCCGTCCCGTATGAAGCCCCAGCGCAGGAAGCGGCCATCCACCGGGTAGCGAAACACAAGGCAACGGTGCCCGCGCAAGGCCTCGGGCGTGCCAGGTACGCCAGCACTTTGCAGGTAGCCAGGTGAGGCACAACAAATGAACGGAATGCGGGCGATGCGCCGGGCCAGCAACTGGTCTTCGAGCTGCGGCGCAATGCGCAGGCTCACGTCAACGTCTTCACGGGCATGGTTGACCCGACGATCAATCGTTACCAACTCTATCGAAAGTAAGGGGTAGCGGGCACTGAAAGCAGGTATCAACGGTGCCAGCACATGGCGCCCGAAGGCAGAGGTCGAGGCAATGCACAACCGCCCCTGAGGTTCGCTGTCGGGTGTTGTCACTGCCTGTTCGGCCAGGACCAGATCACGCTCGATGTGCTTTACACGCTCGTAATACTGAGCACCAGAGGGCGTCATGGCCATGCTGCGTGTGGTTCGGCTGAGCAGGCGCACTTGCAGGTGGCCTTCCAGCCGCGCCAGATTCTGGCTGACGGCTGCCGGGCTAAGGCCGATGTTACGGGCGCCAGCGGCAATGCTACCGGCCTCGACCACCTTGATGAAGCAGCGGATGGCGTTGAGCAGGTCCATGGTGAGCTCTTGGATTCGTAATGATTTCTTTATAAAGAACTCAATGCTGCGGGTCTACAGCTGCAGGCGTGCACGTTGCTAATCTGCGCTTCCACTCAGCTTTCAGGAGTTCGCATGAGCAACCTTTCCCGGTCGCGCGGTCGACGCAAATTACACCCGGTCGCTACCCCCTACGTTTTCGCGTTCTTCATGTCGTCGATCATGGCGCTGTTGATGTGCTTTGTGATCACGGCTGCCAATGCCGGGATTACCCCGGAGTATCTGGGCAATGTGCTCAAGGCCTATCAGCTGGCGATGCCGGTGGCATTTGTGTGTGTGCTGGTGGTCCGGCCGGTGGTGATGCGGCTGGTGGCGATTACCGTGCATGCACGGTGAAGTGGCCTGCAGCCAGCCACTTCCTGTTTTTGATCTTGATCTTCACGACTTCAGGAGGCCTGCGCTCGGCCTCCTGAAGTCGCAATCTGCATCGCCTGAACTGCCTCGCACTTAGAAGCAGAAGTCGCAGCAAGATCAGCCTGGTTACTGCTGTGAGGCGATGGCCTTTTCGATAGCGGCGCGGAATGCGGGATCATCCGGTTTGGTCAGGCTGGAGAAGTTACCGATCACCTTGCCCTTGCGATCGACAACATACTTGTAGAAATTCCACTTCGGCGCACTGCTCTGGCTGGCCAGCTCCGCGAATAGCGGTATCGCATCCTTACCCCGCACCGCCTGCGTCTTGGTCATGGTGAAGGTGACGCCGTAGTTGGCATAGCAAACCTTGGCAGTCTTCTCACTGTCGGCGTCTTCCTGCTTGAAGTCATTGGACGGCACGCCGAGCATTTCCAGCCCTTGCTCGTGATATTCCTTGTACGTCGCCTCAAGCCCCTCGAACTGCGGGGCAAAACCGCAATAACTGGCAGTGTTCACCACCACGAGCGGCTTGCCGGCAAAGCGTTCGCACAGCTCGACCTGCCCCTTGCCGCGCAATTCCGGCAGGCTGCCCTGCAACAACGCCGGGCAATCCGCTGCCCAGCTCGATGTACTGGCAAGCAGGGCCAGCACCGGCACCGTCAACCAATGTGCACGCATGACTCGTTTCTCCCGCATGACAACCCTTGAGCTTGCAGGGTAGCGCCTAACACACACTCATGCCCAGTTGCATCAGCGCCATCCCTCCCTGATGCCAGCCCCACCACACCAGTGCCAACAGCAACAGCGCGGCAACCGCCAACAGCCCGCGGAGCAGGTAGCGGTTCATGCTGCCTGGGCCTGAAGGCGTGCAACCGGGCGTTCGCGCACCGGCCAGTTAAGGGCAGCAGCCAGCAAGCTGAGCAGGATGGATATCTGCCAAACCAAGTCGTAGCTACCGGTGCGGTCATACACCACCCCACCCAGCCACCCCCCCAGGAACGCGCCCAACTGATGGAACAGGAACACGATACCGCCCAGCATGGACAGGTTACGCACCCCGAACACGGTGGCCACGGTACCATTGGTCAACGGTACCGTGGACAACCACAGCAGGCCCATGGCAATACCGAACAGATAAGCACTGAACTCGCTCACCGGCGCCCACAGGAACAGCACGATCACCACCGCGCGCAGCAGGTACAAACCGGTCAGCAGGCGCGGCTTGGACATGCGCCCGCCCAACCAGCCAGCGGTGAAGGTTCCGACGATGTTGAACAGGCCGACCAGCGCCAGCACTGTCGTACCGGTGGTCGCAGCCAGGTGCTGGTCAACCAGGTAGGCCGGCAGGTGCACGCCAATGAACACGACCTGGAAGCCACAGACAAAAAAGCCCAGCGCCAGCAACCAGAAGCCGGAGTGCGTGCACGCCTCGCGCAGCGCCTGGCCCAGGGTCTGCTCGGCACCGTGACTGGGTAACGGGCGATCGCGCAGCAGGCCGACGAAAGGCACGATGAACGCCACCATCAGCCCCAGCACCAGCAACGCTGCCGACCAGCCCAGCCACTGAATCAGACCAAGGGTGCCCGGCAACATGGCGAACTGGCCGAATGACCCGGCGGCGCTGGCGATCCCCATGGCCATGCTGCGTTTTTCGGCCGGCACAGCACGCCCGACCACACCGAGGATGACCGAGAACGACGTGCCGGACAGGCCAATGCCGATCAGCAAGCCCGCACTCAGCGATAACGACCAGGCCGAATCAGCCATGCCCATCAGGATCAAGCCGACGGCATAGAGAATACCGCCGATGATGACCACCCGCGCCGCGCCAAGCCGGTCGGCCAAGGCGCCAGCGAACGGCTGCGCCAGCCCCCAGATCAGGTTCTGCAGGGCAATGGCGAAGGCAAACACCTCACGCCCCCAGCCAAAATCAGCACTCATCGGCGCCAGGAACAGGCCGAAGCCGTGTCGTACGCCCAAAGATAGCGCCAGTATCAAGGCCGCCCCCACCAATACCCATCCGCTGGTTCGCCACACCGAAGTCATTTTCGTTATCTCCCGCTCATCGCAAGGTTTTGCGGGTATATACCCGCTTATAGTCGTATCGAGTCAGGCCAGTTGTTTCAGCAGTCGCACCAGCTCATCCCGCTGCCCCACCCCGAGCCGTTCAACCAGCTCTTTCTGCGCCTGCTCCCAAGCTGGGTGGGCAACGTGCAACAGTTGCTTGCCCGCTGCGGTCAACAGCACCACGCGGTTACGCTGGTCGTCGCCATCGCCCAGTGCTACCAGCCCATCCGCCTCCAGCACACGCAGATTACGGCCCAGGGTACTGCGCTCGAGTCCCATGGCTTCAGCCAGGACTGTGATGCTGGGTCGGTCGAGCCGTTGCAGGTGACGTAGCAGGGAAAACTGGGCGACATTGACCCCGAAGCCGGCAAGGGCTTCGTCGTAATGCCGGCTCACCCCGCGGGCGGCACGACGCAGGTGGGTACAGATGCATTCACTGGTCAGCATGGATACGTGTATATACCCGCATACTGACTGTTGCAAGAAGTTTCACAAGGGGTGAGAAGCGTCAGTCCGGGTTCAAGCGCCTGCGGATCGGCTCGAACTCAACCGTGGCCTTGCGCGCCAGGGGGGCTGGCGCGCCCTGCTCGGCCGCCTGCCAGTAGCGCCACGGCACCTTCGCCGTGCCCAGTTCGTAGTCCATGCCATCCCAGTTGTCTTCACGGAAGCTATAGAACGCCCAGTGCAACCGGTTGCGATCCAGCACGACGAGTACATCTTCAAGATACTGCCGACAACCCGGCAACCTGCGCATGCAGCCAAACTCTCCCACCACCAGGCGAGAACGCGGCAGCCCCATGGCTTCGGCCCATGCCAGCGGCTGGCGCAGGTAGCGTTCGACGCGTTGCCCATCCCACAGCTGGGTCTGCCCGGCAAAAGGTACGGGGCCTGGATAGGCGATGGGATGCTTGCGCGCCATGTTCGGCGCACTGGTAGCGGCATAGGGCTCATACATGTGCACGCTGTACAGCACTCGCGCGTCTTCCAGCGGGGCTGGCCAGTAGCCGAACGCGTCTGCACCCGCATACCAGCCGGCATCGACCATGATCGGCGTATCAGCGTCTTCTTCGCGAATGGCCGCTATCAGTTGCCGGTACAGCAAGGGCAGATCGCGCGTACCTCCCTGCTCTTGCGCATACCACTGCTGCATCTGCCCACGTTTGGCATGTTCAGCCAGGCTGCTCTGTTTCTCCGGTGCTGGCTCATTGATCAGGTTGTAGGCGGCGATGGCCGGATGGCGCTTCAGTTCGCGCGCCATATCTCGCCAGAAGGCCGCAGCCTGGGACCAGTAGCGTTTGTCTTGCCACAGGCGATCATCGAACTGGCCCTGGTTATTTTGCGACCAGCGCATACCCGGTAGCGAGAGTGGCGCGATGACCACCTTGAGCCCCGCCTGGTGTGCCCGGTCGAGGGTGGCACGCAGCACAGCCAGGTCGGCTTCGGGCAGGCCTTCATAGGTATCGGCGCTGCCGAGGAGGAAATCACGTTTCACCGGTTGCCATTTGTCGTACGACAGCCGCACCCAGGTAGCGCCGTACCCCCTCAGGGCATCGAAGTAGGCCTGATCGGGTGGCAGCCGGTTGAAACTGTTGCCGCCGTGGCGTGGGGTGTCCCAGAACGCCATGAGATCTGCAGCAGTGGCTGGGAGGGTGGACAGGACCAATAGACTGGCAAAGATCCAGTGACGCACGGGAAGCCTACCTGGTTGCATGAAGGGAGGCTGAGGATACGCCGACAAGGGAGATGCAGGCGCTACCGGACCGTTGCTGGAAGTTACTGCCCCGCCTCCACCTATGAGGCCTTTCGCGAAAGCACTGCAAAGCAGCCCCGGAAGTACGGTCCGGGCCAAGCGCTCAACCCCCCAGCGCCAACCCGAGCAGGACGGCCAGCTCCAGCAACTCCAGCAACGCACCCGCGGTATCACCGGTGGTCCCACCCAGGCGCCGGCACATCAGATGCCGCAACCAGACAAACACCGCCAGCGCCAGCAGTACGCTCCATCCGCCAAGGAACAGGCAGAACAGCATACAAACCAGCAACACCCACCCCGCCGCGCGCCGGGGCAAATGTTCGGCCAACGCCTGGCCCAACCCGCCAGATCGCACATAAGGTGTGCCCAGGAACAGGCCCAACATCGCCGCCCGCCCAATCAACGGCGCCAGCAGCAATTGCGCCCCGACGCCCTGCCCGACCAGCACCCACAATGCGCAAAACTTCAGCAGCAACACCAAGACCAGGGTGACCACGGCTATCGGCCCACTGCGCGGGTCTTTCATGATCAGCAAGGTGCGTTCACGGTCGCCGAAACCACCTAGCCAGGCGTCGGCACTGTCCGCCAGGCCATCCAGGTGCAAGGCACCACTGAGCAGTACCCACAACGTCAGCAGCAAAGCCGCGTGCAGCGGCGGCGGCGTGCCCTGTAGCAGATGGCTGGCCAACCACAGCAGCAAGCCGAACAGCAGCCCAACCAGCGGGTAATACAGCAGCGAACGCCCCACCTCACTCGGTGCCGGCATGCCCGGCAGGCTCACCGGCAGGCTGCTGAGAAACTGCAAGGCGATCCAGAACGGTAACATCTCAGGGTGCCTCGACCAGTTGCCCGTCGTCACCCGGCACCAGCCGCATCAATGCCCCATGGCCAACCTCGACCTGCAGTAACTGCGCCCTGGGCAAGCCACGGGCACGGGCCAGTAACAGCCGCATCACGCCGCCATGGGTCACCAGCAGCACGCGCTTGCCGGCATGTTGCAGGCGCAAACGCTCGACCGCCGCCAGCACCCGTTCGGCAAATGCCTCGACCGGTTCGCCATTGGGCGGTGTGAAGGCGTAAGGGTCGGCCCAGAAACGCCCCAGTGCATCGGCCTGGTGCTCCATGATCTGCGCCGCAGTTTGGCCCTCCCAATCACCGAAGTGCAGTTCCTGCAGGGCAGGCTCACGCTGCACTGGCAGTTTCAATTGCGCACCCAGCTCATCGGCAAAACGCCCGCAGCGCTGCAGCGGCGAGCTGACCAGCACCTGCCATGGA
Organism: Pseudomonas sp. BP6; assembly: GCF_017875935.1. Taxonomy (NCBI): domain Bacteria; kingdom Pseudomonadati; phylum Pseudomonadota; class Gammaproteobacteria; order Pseudomonadales; family Pseudomonadaceae; genus Pseudomonas; species Pseudomonas sp. BP6. The sequence goes on along the minus strand of NZ_JAGINI010000001.1, from coordinate 786,659 downwards.
CCGGCGTCGGCCACGGCGCGGCGCATCTGCACCCAGCCCTTGTCGGTCAAGGCATCATCAAGGCTGCCACGCAGGCCGCCCTGTTCCGTTTCACCATGGCGCAGCAAGTCGAGGATCATGCCGGGCGGTCCGCCACCGCGGCCTCGACAAAGGTCGCCATCTGCCCATGCAGCGCACAGGCCAGGCGCAACAGCGGCACCGCCAGGGCAGCGCCACTGCCCTCACCCAGACGCAAGCCCAAGGCCAGCAAGGGTTCGGCCTGCAGCGCAGCAAGCAAGGTCTTGTGGCCGGGCTCAGCGCCCTGGTGAGCGAACAACAACCAGGCCCGACACTGCGGGTTGAGGCGCACTGCCACGAGCGCAGCGACACTGCAGATAAAGCCATCCACCAGCACCGCGACACCCGCCTGCGCGCAACCGAGGTAGGCACCGGCCAACGCCGCGATCTCGAAACCGCCAACACAAGCCAGTGCCTGCAACGGGTCTTCAGCGCGCAAGCCATGCAGGCGCAGCGCCCTCTCGATGACTTCGGCCTTGTGCTGCACCCCGGCGTTGTCCAGGCCGGTGCCTGGGCCGCTCAGCGCCGACGCCGGGCACCCTAGCAGAACACTGGCCAAGGCTGCGGCGGCGGTGGTGTTACCAATGCCCATCTCACCACCGATGAACAGCTGTGCGCCCTGTTCGGCAGCGCGCTGGGCACTGTCGCGGCCGGCCTGCAAAGCCGCTTGCAGCTGGTTTGCGGTCATCGCGGGTTGGCGGGCAAAGTTGGCAGTACCGGTGCCCAGGCGCAGATGGCGCACGCCGGGCAGCTCCAGCTGCGCGTCAATGGTGCCCAGGTCGACCACGTCCAGGCTGGCCTGCAGCTGCCGCGCCAGCACACTGATCGCCGCGCCCCCGCCGACGAAGTTACATAGCATCTGCCCGGTCACCGCCTGCGGATAGGCCGAGATGCCCTCTTCGACCACGCCGTGGTCACCGGCAAAAATGCTGATGGCTACCTTATCCAGCGTTGGCCGCTCAAGCCCCTGAAGGCCAGCCAACTGAATGGCCAGCTCTTCAAGTTGGCCAAGCGAGCCAGCAGGTTTGGTCAGTTGCTGCTGACGGGCGCGGGCCTGGTCCATGGCGGCGTTGTCGAGGGGTTGGCAGGCGTCACGCCACCAGGCTTGGGTCATAGTGCAGGTCCTTTGAGGATTAAGGGCAGGCCGGCCACGGTCAACACGACACGCTGACAGCGTTCGGCCACGGCCTGGTGCAGCCAGCCGGCCAGGTCGACATAGCGCCGGGTCAGCTCGCCCATGGGTACGACGCCCAGGCCGGTTTCGTTACTGACCAGGATAAGGGTGCCAGGTAACTGCTCCAGGCACGCCAACAGGGCATCACGCTCCTCGGCCAGGCGCTGGTCGTCGTCCAGCATCAACAAATTGGTCAGCCACAGGGTCAGGCAATCCACCAGCAGGCAGCGCCCTTCGGCCGCCTCGGAGCGCAGTACCGCAGCCAGGGCCAAGGGCTCTTCGATCAACCCCCAGTCATCCGGCCGACGCTGGCGATGCAGCAACACGCGTTCATTCATTTCACCATCCAGCGGCTGGCTGGTGGCGATGTAGGTCACCGGCAAGCCGCTGGCACTGGCCAACTGTTCAGCCAGGCGGCTTTTGCCAGACCGGGCACCACCGAGGATCAGGTTACGCATATCAGGCCACCCCACACAGCTGACGCAATTGTGCGGTGTCCAGGTGCTTTTCCACCAGATCGGCCAGGCGCTCGATGTCGTGTTCGCGCAACGCTTCGTAGTCGATAACCTGCACATCCTCCAGCCCGGCCCAGCGCAATAGCGCGGCACACGACTGGCTGCCTTCGAACAGGCCATGCAGGTAGGTGGCGAGGATCTGGCCATCGGCACTGACTGCTCCATCATGGCGGCCATCAGCCAGTTGGACCGCGGGTTGCTCCAGAGCAGGCCCGGTGGTCACGCCAGCATGAATTTCATAACCGGTTACCGTTGCCGCTTCAAGGCTCAGCGTGCCGGCAACATTGCGCAGTTGCTTCTCGGCTTCGAGCACCGTGGCATAGTCGAGCAGGCCAAGCCCCTGGCTTGAACCTGCGGCCCCCTCCAGCCCCAGCGGATCATGCACTTCGCGCCCCAGCATCTGCAGGCCACCGCAGATACCGATCAGCTTGCCGCCATAGCGCAGGTGCCGCTCGATAGCCTTGTCCCAACCGCGCTCGCGCAGTTGTGCCAGGTCGCCGCGTACGCTCTTGGAGCCCGGCAAGATGATGAGGTCGGCCGCCGGAATCGGCTGGCCCGGGCCGATGAACTGCAAGTCCACCTGCGGGTGCAGGCGCAGCGGGTCGAAGTCGGTGTGGTTACTGATACGCGGCAGCACTGGCACGATCACCTTGAGCACACGCGCGTGCTTGACGCCCTGGCGCACATCGATGCCGTCTTCGGCTTCCAGGTGCAGGTCAGTAACGTAAGGCAGGACGCCCAGCACCGGTTTGCCGGTGCGTTGTTCCAGCCAGTCCAACCCTGGCTGCAGCAGGGCAATATCACCACGGAAGCGGTTGATGACAAAGCCTTTGATCCGTGCCTGCTCACTGGTCGACAGCAATTCCAGCGTGCCCACCAGATGGGCGAACACTCCACCGCGGTTGATGTCGGCCACCAGGATCACCGGGCAGTCCACCGCTTCGGCAAAGCCCATGTTGGCGATATCGCCGGCACGCAGGTTGATCTCAGCCGGCGAGCCCGCGCCCTCGACCATGACCACCGGGTACGCGGCACTCAGGCGCTGGTGAGAAGCCAGCACAGCCTGCATGGCCGTGGTCTTGTAGTCGTGGTAGGCCACTGCATTCATGCTGGTGACCGCGCGACCGTGGATGATGACCTGGGCGCCGGTGTCGCTGTTGGGCTTGAGCAGCACCGGGTTCATGTCGGTGTGCGGCTGTAGCCGGCAGGCCTGGGCCTGCACCGCCTGGGCACGGCCGATTTCACCGCCATCAGCCGTCACCGCGCTGTTCAGCGCCATGTTCTGTGGCTTGAATGGCACCACAGCGACACCCTGGCGCAACAGCCAGCGGCACAACGCGGTCACCAGTGTGCTCTTGCCTGCGTCGGAGGTGGTGCCTTGCACCATGAGGGTCGTCATGCCGTTTCCTTTTGATAAGTCGCCAAGGCGTGGGCCAGGCGCTGTTCGTCCGCGGCGCAGGCAGGCAACCCCAGGCGCACGGCCGCTGGCTGTTCGAACAACCGTACAAGGATGCCGCGCCGGGCGAGAAATTCATGCAGTCGCGCAGCGTGCTCGCTACGCACGTACTGGAACAGGTCGCAGCCGCCGCTGGGCGCCAGGCCGGCCCTGCGCAACATGTGCGCAAGCCGCTGGCTGGCAGCAGCACAGCGTTCGGCCTGCGCACGCTGGGCAGCTTGATCAGCCAGACTGGCCTGGGCCAGTACCCGGGTCGGGCCATTGACCGTCCAGGGTCCGAGCAGCTCGGCCAGGCGCAGCAGCAAGCTGTGTTCGGCGGCAACGAAGCCCAGGCGCACGCCGGCCAGGCCGAAGAACTTGCCAAACGAGCGCAGCACGATCAGTCCCGGGCGTTCGGCGCAGTCCACCACGCTTTCCGCCGGGGTGTTATCCATGAATGCTTCGTCGACCAGCAGCCAGCCACCGCGGGCAGCCAGGCGAGCATGCCAAGCCAGCAGACGTTCGCGCGATACCCGGTGGCCGGTCGGGTTGTTGGGGTTCACCAGCACCAGCACGTCGAGGCCGTCGAGCGCAGCCTCAACTTGCGCTTCATCCAGCGCCAGCAGTTGGTGCCCCGCCCGTTGCCAGGCATAGGGGTGTTCGGCATAGCACGGCGTCAGCACGCCTACCCGGGCGGCTGTACGCAGCAGCGGCAAGGCCTGGATCGCGGCCTGGGAGCCGGCGACCGGCAGCAACTGGCGGGCGCCGTAATACGCGCGCGCGGCGTCCTCCAGGCCGTCCTCGGTTTCCGGCAGACGGGCCCAGGCGTCGACGGGAATCGGCGGGATCGGGAATGGCCAGGGCGCAATGCCGCTGGACAGGTCGAGCCACTGCTCACGGGGGATACCGTATTGCTGCACCGCGCGAAGCAGGCGACCACCATGTTCAAGCATTGATATAGGCCCCCAGGCAAATCACCAGCAGCCACAGCCACACGCCGCGCTGCACCAGTTGCCAGCCGCGCTCGATGGCATCGGCATCAGCCACTGGCCCCTCGCCCAGGCGCGGCCGCTCATGCAGTTCGCCGTGGTACACCGCCGGGCCACCCAGCGCCACGCCCAGCGCACCGGCGCCAGCAGCCATCACCGGCCCGGCGTTGGGGCTGTCCCACAGCGGACCCTGCTTGCGCCAGCAGGCCAGGGCCAGACGGGTTTTGCCCAACAGGGCATACGTCAGGGCCACCAGCCTTGCAGGTATATAGTTGAGCACATCGTCGATGCGCGCCGCGCACCAGCCAAAGCGCTCGAAACGTTCGTTACGGTAACCCCACATGGCATCCAGCGTGTTGCTAAGGCGGTACAGCACCACGCCGGGCGCACCGGCCACCACAAACCAGAACAACGCGGCGAACACTGCATCGCTGCCGTTCTCCAGCACCGACTCGGTGGCCGCTCGGGCCACCGCTGGTTCGTCCAGTTCGCGCGTTTCGCGGCTGACCAGGTAGCCAACCCGGCGCCGCGCCTCCGCCAGATCGCCCTGGCGCAAAGCGTTGGCCACCGGCAGCACATGCTCGCCCAGGCTGCGCAGCCCCACGGCGCAGTAAAGCGCCAGCACGTCAACCAGCCAGCCGATATACGGCAGCCACGAAAGGATCAGTGCCACCAGGGTCAGCGGCACCACCGCCAGGAACCACGCACTCACGCCGTGGCTGCGCCAGCCACGCCCGCCTGCATTCAGACGGCGCTCAAGGTTGCCGGCCATGTTGCCGAAGGCCACCAAGGGGTGGCGGCGCTGTGGTTCGCCCAGCAAGGCGTCCAGGGCCACCCCGGCCACGGTCAGCAAGGCCACGCTCATTGACGCTCTCCCCATTGGTTTTCGTAAAGCATTTCACTCAGGGGCCGCTCTTCGGCCCAGCTTTCCTGCACCAACATCGGCACCGGATAGAACTCGGCGACCGGCCCAAGGCACAGTACCGCCACCGGCTTGGCACCGCCGGGCATGCCCAGCAACGTGGCCAACGCCTGCGGGTCGAACAGCGACACCCAGCCCATGCCCAGCCCTTCGCCACGCGCGGCCAGCCACAGGTTCTGGATGGCACAGGCCAGCGAGGCCAGGTCCATCTCCGGCAGGGTGCGGCGGCCGAAGATGTGTGATTCGCGGTTGTCCATCAAGGCCGCCACCAGCAGCTCGGCACAATCGTTTATGCCCTCCACTTTCAGCTTCATGAAGGCATCGGATCGCTCGCCCAATGCCTCGGCCGTGCGTATCCGCTCCGCCTCCACCAAGGCCTGGATGCGCCCGCGCAGGTCACGCCGGGTGATACGGATAAATCGCCACGGCTGCATAAGCCCCACACTGGGCGCCTGATGCGCGGCGGCCAGCAGGCGGCCAAGCAGCTCGGGCGCTACCTGGCCACCGGCGAAATGGCGCATGTCGCGGCGCTCGCCGATGGCCCGGTAGATTGCGGCGCGCTCGGCGTCGCTATAGGCGTGATCATTCATGGTCGCAACAGCGCCGCCGCCGCATCCGGGCAGGAAGGGAAATAGAAGTGCACGTAGGAGGCCGTGAGCCGGCCCAGACGATAAACCGCCTCGTTGCCTCGCCCACCGTTGGGGCTCAGACCGCGGGCAATCGGTTCCAGCGCAGTACTGGTCAGCGAATGGTGGTAGGTGTGACCGCGCAAGGTCCCTTCCGGCAGCTCCACCGCCTGCAGCGCCAGGGCGGCCAGGCGCTTCTGCATGGTCGCCTCGCCCGGCAGCAGGCCGAGCAGTTCGGCACGTTCACCGGCCACGTCAGTCAAGGCATCGAGCAGGTACAGCATGCCGCCGCACTCGGCCAGCAATGGCTTGCCCTGCGCATGGTGGGCGCGGATCGCCTCGCACATCGGTGCGTTGGCGGCCAGCGCATGGTGATGCAGCTCTGGATAACCACCCGGCAGATACAGGCTGTCTACTGCCGGCAGTTCGCGGTCGTGCAGCGGCGAGAAGAACACCAGCCTGGCACCAAGGTTGCGCAGCAGGTCGAGGTTAGCGCCATACGTGAAGGCGAACGCTTCGTCCCGCGCCACGCCAATGCGCACACCGGCCAGCGAGGCAACGCAGGCTTGCGGTTCGGGTTCGGCAAAGCTTACTGGCGGCGGCAACGCCGCATCGCAACTGGCGCCCAGCGCTTCGGCAGCAGCGTCCAGCCGGGTGTCCAGGTCATTCAGCTCGCTGGCCTGCACCAGGCCCAGGTGGCGGCTAGGCAGCTCGATGCCGCGCTCGCGGGACAAGCCGCCATACCAGCGCAAGCCTTCGGTCAGGCTGCCTTCCAGCAGTTGCGCATGGCGCAGGCTACCGACCCGATTGGCCAGCACGCCGGCGAACGGCAGGTCGGCCTGGTACCGCGCCAAGCCCAGAGCCAGGGCGCCGAAGGTCTGGGCCATGGCTGTGCCGTCGATCACCGCCAGCACCGGCACGCCAAAGTGGCGCGCCAGGTCGGCGCTCGAAGGGGTGCCGTCGAACAGCCCCATCACCCCTTCGATGAGGATCAGGTCAGCTTCGCCGGCTGCTTCCCACAGCAGACGACGGCTTTCCTCCGCACCGATCATCCACAGATCCAGCTGATACACCGGCGCGCCACTGGCCCGTTCGAGAATCATCGGGTCAAGAAAGTCGGGCCCGCACTTGAACACCCGCACCTTGCGCCCGAGGTTGCGGTGCAGGCGGGCCAGGGCAGCAGTGACGGTTGTCTTGCCCTGGCCAGAGGCCGGTGCCGCGATCAACACGGCGGGGCAGTGGCTCGATCGACTCACAGTTCGACGCCTTTCTGCGCGCGGATACCAGCCTGGAAGGCATGCTTGAGCATACCCATTTCGGTCACGGTATCAGCCAGTTCGATCATCTCGGGTTTCGCAGCGCGGCCAGTGACAATCACATGCTGCATGGGCGGGCGGGCCTGAATGTCGGACAGTACCTGGTCCAGGTCGAGGTAACCATGCTTGAGCGCGATGTTGAGCTCGTCCAGCACCACGAATTGCACACCTGGGTCCTGCAGCAACTGGCGCGACACCGCCCAGGCGGCTTGCGCGGCAGCGATGTCACGCTGGCGGTCCTGGGTTTCCCAGGTAAAGCCCTCGCCCATCACGTGGTAGCGCACCTGTTCGGGGAAGCGACGGAAGAACAGCTCCTCGCCGGTGCTGTTGCGCCCTTTGATGAACTGCACCACACCGCATTGCATGCCGTGGCCCAAGGCGCGCGCGAGCATGCCGAAGGCCGAACTGCTCTTGCCCTTGCCGTTGCCGGTCAGCACCAGCAGCAGGCCACATTCGTTAGGGGAATTGGCGATGCGTTCGTCGATGACCGCCTTCTTGCGCTGCATGCGCGCCAGGTGGCGTTCGTCGCGTTCGGTGGATTCGCTCATCAGGGTTCTCCGCTGGCTGGCACCACGGCAATGCGCGGCGACAGGTAATAGGCAGGCAAACGGAGAGCGCGCAGAGGCCATGGCAGGATGCCACGGTGCACCGCGCATCACCCTCCGTGATGCCGTTGGCAGTATCAGGCCGGTCTCCGGGCTTGTGAGTGGGCCTCGGCCCTGGCCTGCGCGCCTTCCCGGATGCTGGCATCCAGTGGCCCTGCGCGGCCTTTTACTCATCCACCGTTGCGGGGGCAGCGCCGGAATCGCGCCATGCTGGCACCCACCGGCTTCCCAGTTTCACCCTGCCCAGTCGGGGCTGGCAGGGCACCTGAAACACGCCGCGAAGGTTAGAGGGTTGTACCGGGAGCGTCAATCGAAGCGGGTGACGCCGCCAAAGTATGCCTGACCCGCTCTGAACGTCCGGCCCCTGCGCTGCGCCTGGCCTTCCGAAGTAGCAATCTGCGTTGCCTGAACTACCGTGCACTTAGATGCAAAAGTCGAGGCAAGAGCAAGAACAAGCCTCTCAGAGACTGCTGGATCGACGGGGGCGCCGAGGGGAACCCGACGACCCCAGCCCCCCTCTCAGTTCAACAGGCCTTCTCTGGAGGACGCCGCCTATGAAATGCCTCATGCCTTGGTTAATCGCAGCCAGCCTGGCAGGCTGCGGCGAGACGGCGCTGCTGGACGTGCGCGAGGGCAGCGGACCAACGCCCAAGCTGCCGGCCCCTGTCACGACCTTGATCCCCACCGTAAATATCGCCCCCGCAGTCGGCTGGCCCAAGGGTATGAAACCGACCGCAGCACCTGGCACCCAAGTCGCAGCGTTCGCCAAAAGCCTCGATCACCCACGCTGGCTCTATTTGCTGCCCAACGGCGATGTGCTGGTGGCCGAGACCAACGCGCCGACCAAACCCGAAGATGGCAAGGGCATTCGCGGCTGGGTCATGGGCAAGGCGATGAAACGTGCCGGCGCTACCGTACCCAGTGCCAACCGTATCACCCTGCTGCGCGATGCCGATCAGGATGGCGTGGCAGAAGTCCGCAGCGTTTTCATCAAAGGCCTCAACTCCCCCTTCGGCATGACACTGGTGGGCAAGAACTTGTACGTGGCGGAAACAGACAGGCTGCTGCGCTTTCACTATGAATCTGGCGCCCTACAGATTGACGATGAAGGCCACCCGGTGACCGAGCTACCCGGCGGCCCTCTGAACCACCACTGGACCAAGAACGTGATCGCAAGCCCTGATGGCAGGAAGCTCTACGTGACGGTTGGCTCGAATAGCAACGTGGGGGAAAACGGCATGGACAAGGAGCAAGGGCGTGCCGCGATCTGGGAGATAGACCCCGCCAGCGGCAAGCACCGGCTGTTCGCCACCGGCTTGCGCAACCCCAACGGACTGGCCTGGGAGCCGCACAGCGAAGTGTTGTGGACAGCGGTCAACGAGCGTGACGAACTCGGCAGCGACCTGGTGCCGGACTATATCACCTCGGTGAAAGACGGCGGCTTCTATGGCTGGCCCTACAGTTACTATGGGCAACACGTAGACCAACGAGTACACCCGCAGGCCCCGCAAAAGGTGGCCGAGGCACTGGTGCCGGACTATGCGGTCGGCCCGCATACTGCATCCCTAGGGCTGGCATTCATCGGACCCGGCGTGTTGCCGCCGCCTTTCGAACAAGGGGCATTGGTGGGCCAGCACGGGTCGTGGAACCGCAAACCACACAGTGGCTACAAAGTGCTGTTCGTGCCCTTCGACGGATCAGGCAAACCTGCGGGCCGCCCCATAGACCTGCTAACGGGCTTTCTCGATAGAGAAGGCAAGGCGATGGGTCGGCCGGTGGGCGTGATCCAGGACGGTCAAGGCGGGATACTGGTGGCCGACGATGTCGGCAATGTGATCTGGCGGGTGAGCAAAGCCCCCTGAATCTCGGCAGCCTGTATCGGTCCCGAGCTCAGCGGGGCCGATACAGGTATCGATATCAGGGATTCTGCGCCAGATGCCCTTGAGGAATCACCCGCTTGGCCTGCAGGTAGGCCTTGGCCCAGTAGCTGTTTGACAGGTAGTCCAGGCGCACGGTGCCACCGGTGGACGGTGCATGCACGAAGCGCCCGTCCCCTACATAGATGCCCGCATGGCTGACCTGCGAGCCACCATTGGTGGCGAAGAACACCAGGTCACCGGACTGCAGTGAACTGGCATCCACCGTCGGTGCGCGCATGACGATCATCTCTCGCGTCGAGCGCGGCAGACTGATGCCTGCAGCATCACGGTACACGTATTTGATCAGGCCGCTGCAGTCGAAGCCGGAGTCCGGCGTATTGCCACCCCAACGATAAGGCGTGCCAACCAGACCAATGGCACGAATCAGCACGTCATCGGCAACCGGCGAAGGATTGGGCTGGCTATAGGTAACCTGTGGCTGTACCACAGGGGCCGGCGCAGGCGCACGGCTGGAACATGCAGCCAGCAAGGCTGCCAAGGAGAGAAATGCGAAGCGCGCCATTTTTATCATGGCCAGAACATCCTGTCTGAGACCGCTGCGCTGCAGCCGAAAAGAGTTGAGAATTTAGATTAGACGCTTTCTGTAAATGCGCACGGCGGTGTGCTTTTTTTCAAAGCATCACCGCCGCGGCACGGTACATCATTTTGATATCAGTTGCGCGCGATGTTGGTCGGCGCCATGGCCAAGGCTCGCTTGGCTTCGATGAAGGTCTTGCTCCAGTAGCGATCACCGAGGTTGTCGATGCGTACACCGCCGCTGCGGCGGCTGCTGGAGTGGATGAACTGGTTGTCACCCAGGTAGATACCGGCATGGCTCACCCGGCCGCGGCCATTGGTGCTGAAGAACAGCAAATCACCTGGCTTGAGTTTGTTGCGGGCCACTTTCGGCGCATCGACCTTGATCATTTCTCGCGTGGAACGCGGCAGCGTCATGCCCGCCTCTTCGCGGAACAGGTAACCGATGAAGCCACTGCAGTCGAAGCCGGATTTTTCCGAGGTACCACCGAAGCGGTAGCGAGTGCCGATCAACGACATACCGCGCTCGAGAATGCTGTCAGCCAGAACGGGCAGTTGGTAAGGCTTGCTGCCGGAGAAAGACGAAAGGTCATCTTCGGTGGCCAGCTCTTCCGGCTCACCGAATACCGCCGAGGAAGAGGCTTTGGCCTTGATAGCCGATTGTGCGGTGACCGGGGTGTGATCCTGAGGCTGAGATACCGGGCCTTGGGCCGCGCAGCCAAAAAGAAGGGTCACGAGTGCGAGTGGCACGAGGGGTGCGAAGCGCTTCAGCATGGGCACGACCGTGTCTGTAATCCTTTAGAAGGGTGAGACTATGCCCTCTATCATGGCCATTTGCAAATTTTATCGAAAAAGATGTGACTTTTTTGCGCCACCGCTCTGGCCCAGTGTTTTCAGGGGGTTACCAGCCGAGGGTTTCCTTGAGAAAAGGAATGGTGAGCTTGCGTTGTGCCTGCAGCGACGCCTGATCGAGGCGCTCGAGCAAGTCGAACAACGCGCTCATGCTCCGCGCCCCGCGGGTGAGGATGAAATGGCCGACTTCGTCGGTCAGGTGCAGGCCACGGCGCGAAGCACGCAGCTGCAACGCGCGCAGCTTGTCTTCATCAGACAGGCCGCGCATCTGGAACACCAGGGCCAGGGTCAAGCGCGACTTCAGGTCCGGCAGCTTGATCGGCAGCTCGCGCGGTGATGCCGAGGCTGCCAGCAGCAAGCGGCGGCCGCTGTCGCGCAGGCGGTTGAACAGGTGGAACATGGCCTCTTCCCAATCAGCCTTGCCGGCGATCACATGCAAATCGTCGATGCACACCAGTTCGTACTGGGCCAGGTAGTCGAGCAGTTCTACGCCGCGATCGAGCAGTTGCGCCAGTGGCAGGTAGACAGCAGGTTCGCCACGTTGCTGGAAGCGATGGGTGGCGGCCTGCAGCAGGTGGGAACGGCCAACACCTTGTTTGCCCCACAGGTAGATAAGGCTCTCGGTCCAGCCGGCGTCGGCTTCGCATAACCGCTCGACGTAACCCAATGCCGCAGCATTGGCGCCCGGATAGTAGTTGATGAAGGTGGCGTCATCGCGCAGGCGCACACCCAGGGGCAACTGGATCGGTGGTTTCATGCTCGCGGGCGGTCGGCAGGACCGCGGGGGGCCTTTGGTGAACAATGTGCAAAGTCTATACCTGCAACGCGGGGCGCACAATCTCGACTGCGGATAGGGCAAGCAAAATCAACAAGTTGCGTTTTGCAAGCGACCTGCGGATGCGGGGCGCGAAAAGGCTCAAGACAAAACGCGTGGCGTTCAAAGCTCCGGGTCGATATTTCCGGCGTACATGTCCGATTCCTTGTACAGAGCATGCACATGCCGCAGCAGCACCATGATCACCGCCGCCACCGGCAGCGCCAGCAGCACGCCGGTAAAGCCGAACAGTTCACCACCCGCGAGGATGGCAAAGATGACCGCAACCGGGTGCAGGCCGATGCGATCGCCCACCAGCAGCGGGGTCAGTACCATACCCTCCAGCGCCTGCCCGACCATGAACACCGCAACGATGCCCAGCATCGGGTACAGGTCGCCACCGAACTGGAACAGGCCGGCCACCAGCGCGGCACCAATGCCAATGATGAAGCCCATGTATGGCACGATGGCCGCAAGACCTGCAAGCATGCCGATCAGCAGACCGAGCTCGAGCCCCACCAGCATAAGGCCGGCTGAATAGATGATGCCCAGGGCCAGCATCACCATCAGTTGCCCGCGCACGAATGCGCCCAGCACTTCATGGCATTCACCTGCCAGGCCCATCACTTGCGACTCGCGCTGGCGCGGCAGCAGGCTGCGCAGCTTGCCCATCATCAGGTCCCAATCGCGCAGCAGATAGAAGCCCACTACCGGGATCAGCACCATGTTGGCCAGCCAGGCCACCAACGCCAGGCCTGAGGCGGTAGCCTGGGACAGCAGCATGCTGACGATATCGGTGGTCTGCCCCATGTGCGCGCCGATGGCGGCCTTGATCTTGTCGAATTTCCAGAAACCATCGGCCAGGCCAAGGCGGCCCTGTACCCACGGCAGCGCTACATGCTCAAGCCAGTCGAGCACCTGCGGCGCCAATTCGTACAGGCGCACCAACTGCTTGGCCAGCATCGGCACAAGCACCAGCAACAAGGCCAATAGCACCAGGGTGAACAGGCCGAACACCACCACTACACCCCAGGTACGCGATAGCCCCAGGCGCTCGAGGCGATCGACCAGCGGGTCGGCCAGGTAGGCCAGCATGATGCCAACCAGGAACGGCGTAAGAATATTGTGCAGGCTATAAAGCAGCACAGCGATCAGCAGCGCAACACCCAGCCTGATCCAGCGACGCATGTCAGTCACGGCAAGCGCCCCTTACCAGCGAAAACGCAAGCCGTCGAACGGCGTGGGTGCTGGCTGCGCAGGCGCGGGCTGCCCGGCAGCGGCGTCCACTGCCGGTGCTGGTGTGGCTGGCACTGCCGGTGCCTGCTCTACCGGCACCTCCTGCAGTTTGGCCAGGCCAAGCTGGGCACGCAGCTGATCACGATTGCCAGTGACCCCGTAGGTCAAGGTCGTGCCTTCGGCCGCCTGCAAGCGTGGGCCATAGGGCTCCAGCACGCGGGCCAGTTCGGCGTAGCGCTGCAGGTTCATGCCCTGCACTTGCACCTGCAATTGGCGGCCGGCACCCGGCCGGGTAACGTAGCGCGGCGCCAGGCGGCTGCTTACCGCCAGCATCACCGCGTCAGCCAAGGCTGTCGGGTCGGCACCCTCGGCATTGCCCTGCTCACGCTGGTCGCCCAGCCACAGCTGCCACTTGCCCTGCCACTTGCCGTCGGCTTCCTGTGCATGTACCGCCAGCAAAGCATCGGCGCCGTAGCGCTCGGATGCTTCGCGCAACTGCGCCGGGTCGCTGCCTTCGATCTGCCTGGCATTGGCAACCAGTTGCTCCTGCAAGTCGGCCAGCGGCAAGCGCAGCGGCAGACCGCGGTGCTGGGCGGCGCGGCGCAGGGGTTGGGCACTGACCTGGCCATCACCGACCAGGTTGCTGCCCTCAACAGTGTCGTTCAACCACCACCCCAGTATCGAAGGCCGATTACTGCCCCATAGCGCCAGGCCAGCCTTGCGCAAGGCCCGCTCGGTACTACCAGGGTCGAACTCGACCACTATCGACTCGGGCGGGCCGGCTTCGCTGCCCACCTGGTTGATGATTTGCCGAGGGTCCTTGCGCAACTCGGCCAACGCAGGGCTTTGCACTGCCTTTGGGTCACCGGTCAGACGCAGCACCAGCGTGTCCAGGGCTTTGACCTTGGCCGCGGTACGGGCTTCAGCGCCCGGCCCGGAGACCGGTTCGCGCACCTGATAAAGGCCTGAGACATTTTCAGCCAGGGCAGTGGCCGAGATCAGGGCCAGGCAACCGGCTGCCAGAATATTGAACAAACGCATGGAGGATTCCTGTCCAGTTACCGCAATGCCTATACCTTATACACGGGGGCGCCAGGTAACCAGCCGCGGGGCGTGAAAGATTGCTTGCGGGTGTTGTAGGGCCTACCGGTGTTCGCGTTGAGCGGCGCAGCGCCGGTGAGATCGCGCACCGCCCGCGCGGCGCATGGCTGTTCCCTCAAGGCGAACGTCCCAACTAATTATCTTTTTCATGCCCTGCCCGTCGGCCTGAGGATGGCCGCTGCACGGCAACCCTGATAAAATCGCGCGCCTTCACAGACTACTGACGTTTCAGGCAGCCGCCGCTTACCAGCCGGCCTTGGCCGTCATGGTCGTTTTTAAGAATCCCTCCCTCCTAAAGGCCTGGATCAATGAGCAAGCAACCCTCCCTGAGCTACAAGGACGCCGGTGTAGACATCGACGCCGGCGAAGCACTGGTCGAACGCATCAAGGGCGTGGCAAAACGCACCGCACGCCCTGAAGTCATGGGTGGCCTGGGTGGCTTCGGCGCCCTCTGCGAGATCCCGGCCGGCTACAAGCAGCCGGTGCTGGTCTCCGGCACCGACGGCGTCGGTACCAAGCTGCGCCTGGCACTTAACCTGAACAAGCACGACAGCATTGGCCAGGACCTGGTCGCCATGTGTGTCAACGACCTGGTCGTCTGCGGCGCCGAGCCGCTGTTCTTCCTCGACTACTACGCCACTGGCAAGCTGAACGTTGACGTGGCCGCCACCGTGGTCACCGGCATCGGCGCCGGTTGCGAACTGGCCGGCTGCTCGCTGGTCGGTGGTGAAACCGCCGAAATGCCTGGCATGTACGAAGGTGAAGACTACGACCTGGCCGGTTTCTGCGTAGGTGTGGTGGAAAAGGCCGAAATCATCGACGGCTCCAAGGTTGCCACCGGCGACGCGCTGATCGCCCTGCCGTCCTCGGGCCCGCACTCCAACGGCTACTCGCTGATCCGCAAGATCCTCGAAGTGTCGGCTACCGATATCGAGAACACCCAGCTGGACGGCAAGCCGCTGACCGACCTGCTGATGGCGCCGACCCGCATCTACGTCAAGCCGCTGCTGCAGCTGATCAAGAACACTGGCGCAGTCAAGGCCATGGCCCACATCACCGGCGGCGGCCTGTTGGACAACATCCCGCGCGTACTGCCGAAAAACGCCCAGGCCGTGGTTGACGTGGCCAGCTGGCAGCGCCCGGCGGTGTTCGACTTCCTGCAGGAAAAAGGCAACGTCGACGAGCACGAAATGCACCGCGTACTGAACTGCGGTGTGGGCATGGTCATCTGCGTGGCCCAGGACCAGGTCGAAGCCGCCCTGAACGAACTGCGCGCCGCCGGTGAGCAGCCATGGGTAATCGGCCACATCGCCGAAGCCGCCGAAGGCGCTGCCCAGGTCGAGCTGCAGAACCTCAAGGCACACTGATGCCGAGCAATGCCTGCAATGTAGTGGTACTGCTGTCGGGCTCCGGCAGCAACCTGCAAGCCCTGATCGACAGCTGCCAAGGGCAGGACAGCCCGGTGCGTATCCGCGCGGTGGTCTCCAACCGCGCCGATGCCTACGGCCTGCAACGCGCCGCAGCGGCCGGCATCGACAGCGTCGTGCTCGACCACACCCAGTTCAACGGCCGTGAAGCCTTCGATGCCGCGCTGATGGCGCGCATCGACGGCTTTGCCCCGGACCTGGTGGTGCTGGCCGGCTTCATGCGCATCCTCAGTGGCGGCTTCGTGCGCCACTATCAGGGCCGCCTGCTCAACATCCACCCATCGCTGCTGCCCAAGTACAAGGGCCTGCATACTCATCGCCGGGCGTTGGAAGCTGGCGACGCCGAGCATGGCTGC
Source organism: Pseudomonas sp. BP6 (assembly GCF_017875935.1). Classification (NCBI taxonomy): domain Bacteria; kingdom Pseudomonadati; phylum Pseudomonadota; class Gammaproteobacteria; order Pseudomonadales; family Pseudomonadaceae; genus Pseudomonas; species Pseudomonas sp. BP6. The sequence goes on along the minus strand of NZ_JAGINI010000001.1, from coordinate 770,778 downwards.
AGCGTACACTTCGTGACTGAGGAACTCGATGGCGGCCCACTGGTCGTACAGGCTGTGGTACCGGTGGCGTCTGATGACACCGTCGAAAGCCTGGCACAGCGGGTACACCATCAGGAACACCTGATCTACCCACTGGCGGTGCGCTGGTTCGCTGAAGGGCGCTTGCGTCTTGGCGAGCAGGGTGCATTACTGGACGGCCAGCCACTGGCGGCCAGCGGTCACTTGATTCGATCCTAGGAGAATTTATGCGTCGCGCCCTGCTCTTGGCTCTCGCCGTGCTCGCCCTGCCCCTCCAGGCAGCTGATCTGAAGCCCTTCTCGGCCAGCTACACGGCCGACTGGAAACAGCTGCCCATGAGCGGCACCGCCGAGCGCAGCCTGGTCAAAAATGCCAACGGTACCTGGGACCTTAATTTCAAGGCTTCCATGATGATCGCCAGCCTGACCGAGCAAAGCACCCTGCGCATGGAAAACGACACCCTGCTGCCGCAGAAGTACCACTTCGAGCGCGGCGGCCTGGGCAAGGCCAAGAAGGTCGACCTGGACTTCGACTGGAGCACCAAGAAGGTCACCGGCAGCGACCGTGGCGATGCCGTCAGCCTGCCACTGAACCGCGGCGTACTGGACAAGTCGTCCTACCAGCTGGCCCTGCAGCACGACGTGGCCGCGGGCAAGAAAAGCATGACCTACCAGGTGGTCGACGGCGACGAAATTGACACCTACGACTTCCGCGTGCTGGGCACCGAAAAGGTCACCACCAAGACCGGCCAGGTCGATGCAGTGAAGGTCGAGCGCGTGCGCGATCCAAGCCAGAGCAAGCGCATCACCGAGCTATGGTTTGCCAAGAACTGGGACTACCTGCTGGTGCAATTGCGCCAGGTAGAGACCGATGGCAAGGAGTACGTGATCGTGCTGCAGGATGGCACGGTCGATGGCAAGCCGGTGAAGGGCAACTGATCCGGCACTGCCTGCAACACCTGAAGCCCTGCCCAGTGCGGGGCTTTTCTTTGCTGCGAAGAAGCCCATCGAGGCAGCACACCTCCCAGCTTCATGAAACTTGTTTCATGCCTGTTTTATTTACTTAGTCTGCTAACAAACTCTATAAAGAAGACGTGCGACACACTGTCGCAGCCATCTTGAAGAAGTGGAGTTTAACGATGACTGTCCAAGTAACCGAACGCGACGAATCGAAAATGTCCCACGAAGGCCTGGCCGCTGGCGTGCGGATCTGGGATGTGTACCAACAAGGCCAACTGGTGGGCATGTTCCATAACGAACACGAAGCGCACCAATACCGCGTTGAGCTTGAAGACCTGGAAAACCAGCGCGCTACACAATGACCCAGCGCATTGCCGCGAATCCCTGATTCACCCGGGCTCGAAGAACAACCCCACAATACTGCGGCAGTGCCGGAGCCTTGTGGGGTTGCCATGACAGGGTCTACACCGACCCGAAACGCACCTCCACCGACAGGCTGCCCAGGTTATCGCTCAGGCCAGCTCCGTAACGGCCGTCCAAGTCGTCATTGATGCACAATTGCAACTCTCCCTGCTGGCCACGCGGCAATTGCATCTGGTTGCCGACCAGGAACGGCACGCCGCTGTTGCCAATACGTCCGATCAACGCCCCTTCGTTCTGCCCCGGCAGGGTGTAGCCCTGCTTGGCGATCAACGCTGGGTTGCCCTGCGCGCCAACCATGCCGGTGGCCGGGTTGGCCGTCCACTGCCCGCCCGTACAGACCGCCAACTGCCAGCTCTGCCCATTGATCTGCATGCCCGTGCCCTGCCATGCCTGGTTGGCCTGCACCTGTACGGTACGCTTGAGCAGGTCGCTGGCCACCACATCGGCGGCCTGGAAGGTCAACGCGGTGATGGTCAAGGTCGGGTTGGCGGTGCCGGTGGTGGGGAACACACCGTCGCCGACCAGGAACAGGTTGGGGTGGTCCCAGCTGCGCTGGTCCTTGTCCACCACCGACTTGGTGCGGTCCGATCCCATGCGGTAAGTGCCCATCAGGTGGCCAGCGCCGTAGAACGCGTAGTTCTCGCCGCCGTACTCGAACACCGTTTGCGAGCCGGGCTCGAGCTTAGGGTTCAGGTCGGTCAGTTCGGTGGCGCCCATCAGCTCGGTGATGATGTGCGTGGCGGCCAGGCGCGCTTGCTTGAAACCCTCCTTGGTGTAGTCGGACAGTTCGTAGGTGATCTGTGGCCGAGGCAGGCCCAGGCCGTCGGTGAACTCCGTGCTCCTCTCCACCCGGCACAGCGCTTTGTCGGGGTCTTTCTCCACCTGCTCGACCAAGAAGCCCAGACGGAATTGGCGGGTCAGCACGCTGTTGAGCTGCTGCACCAGCGCCTGGCCGGACAACGCCAGCTTGTTGGGGTTAGCGCCGCCGTGGTTGGTCCCGTCGATGAAATCGCAGACCGAGGTGTAGGGGTCGTTCACCGACCAGTTCCAGCCCTCGTTGCCGATTTCGATACGCCAGGCGGCACGCTGGCTGCGGAACGGGCCATCGCGCATGTCCTCGATCCCCGAGGTGGACAATGGCCCACGGAACGGGAACAGCGGCTTGCCTTCGGGCATCAGGCCCCAGGCCAGGTACACCGGGTGGTCAGCCAACGCCTGGCCGACCTGGCCGCTGCTGTTGGCGACCCCTTTAGGGCTGCTCGGGCCGATGGAGTTGAGCAGCAGCTTCGGTGTTTCGATCGCGTGGGCGGCAATCACGTAGCGCTTGCCCTGGGCCGTGCCGTTCTGGCGCGTGCCGTTGTTCTGATACTGGATGAAGTCGATTCCCGTGACCCCATTGGCATCGACCTGCACCTGGCTTGCCACGGTCTGGTAGAGGATGCGCACGTTGCCGGTATCCAGTGCCTTGGCCATGGTCACGGTGGCATCGTACTTGGCCTGGATCGGGCAGATCGGTGTGCAACTGGTGTTGCCTGCGCACACCCGACGGCCGTTATCATTCTGCGAGTTGCGCCCGGCCGGGGTCTGCCGGACATTGAGGGTGACACCTGGGTACGGCTTGCCGTCGGGCCCCTTCTCCGGGCTCTGGTATACCGTGCCCGTGACGTTCTCGCCCAGGCCTTGGTCGACCAGCGACGGCGGGATGCCATGCATGCTGTATTTGTAGCCATGCGGGAACGTCACGCCCAGGTAAGTCTGCGAGGCGACATCGGCGGACACGCCCATCTCCTCTTCGGCGCGGCAATAGGCGGTCTGCAGATCGTCGTAACTGATCGGCCAGTCGACCCCGACGTTGTACGCAGTGCGCATGCGAAAGTCGTTGGGCAACAGGCGCAGGGCCGTGCCCATCCAGTGCCACATGGTGCCGCCACCTACCCGCTCGTAAGTGCTGGCGAACAGTTGCGGCCCCTTCTGCACCAGGTAGCTTTTCTGCGCCTTGTCCGGGTCTTGGCTACCCGCGGTGATCAGGTCCTGGATGGTCGCCCGTGGCGCGAACTGCGTGGCCGGGGTCTGCTCGCTCTGTTCAGGTGGGTACGGCGATTCGGGCGCTTTGAGCACCGCGGTGTAGAAGCGCTCCAGGTACTCGCTGCGATTGGGCGGAATGGCCGGGCCCGATTCGAGCACCAGCACTTTCAACCCGGCCAGGCCCAACTGGTAGGCCATGACACTGCCGGCCATGCCGGCGCCCACCACGATCACATCGGCGGTTTCGATGTTCTGGGTTTGTACATTGCTCATGGCTGCTGCCCTTCCTTGGCGTCGACTCCGGTGAATTGCTTGAGGGTCGGTGGCTGCTCTCCCCAGTATCCGAAGTGGAACTGGCTGTAGCCCATGGGATGGGATTGGGCGATCTTCCACGCCCAGCTCTCCTTGTAGGCCTGGTCGGAGACCACGCGCGTGTCACCCGTGCGCGCGTTGCCCAGGTCGTAGGGTTGGTACCAACTGCCGAGCAGCCACAGCTTCATGATCGAGCGGGCGCCCTGGGCGATTTGCGGGTTCGCGTTATCGAGCACGGCGCTGGCGATTTGCGCGGGCGGCTGGCTCTGGATGCTGGCGTACAGCTCCAGCAGGCTGCTGAACGCCTCGAGGCCCATGCCTTGCTGGGCGGTGGCGAAGAACACCGGCGGCAGATTGATCGGGTCGACGGAAGGCGCCAGCAGCTTGGCCGACAGGCCAGTGAGCACGGCGGACAAGCCGATGAAGTTTTGCAGGTTCTGGTCGCTCATGGCATCACTCCTTGGCGCCGGTGGATTGGGCACGTTCAAGCAGGAAAGTGAAATCGGCGAAGCTGGTGCGCGGTGACTGGGTCACGCGAGTTGTCGCGTTGTTGTGGCACTCCATGCAGCTGGACGAGGCCTGCGGGGTGGTGCCCTGGTTGTAGGTCTCCAGGGTGGCGTTGGCCAGGAAGTTCGGCGCAGGCGTACCTAACGGGTTGGTCGGTGACGGCACCTGGCAGTCATCGGCCGGGGCGGTGGGCCACTGGGTGCTGATCAGGTGGTAGTTGGCCCACACCGTGCCCTTGAGCGCACCTTGCCACTGTGCGTTGAGCTGTTGGGTGGCGGCGGTGATGGGAATTTCACGCACGATCTGCGAGGGGATGGCCTTCTTCGACGGGTCCCACGGTTGCGCGGGCGGCTCGTTCACCGGGCGGTCGCTGGCCTGGGCGTCGTAGAACAGGTAGGGCCCCTTGCGCTCGTTCATGGGCGTGGTCTTTTCCGGCACGTTGCGCACGTGCTCGAACGTCGACCATACCCACTGTGGTGCACCTTCGGTCTTGTGCACGATGTGCAGGCCTACCAGCCCGACCTTCTGCGCATTGCACGACTCGGGGATCAGCGCCCCCTTGTTCGGGTCGGCGTTACCGGGGGTGTAGACCAGCGCGTCGACGGCGTGGAACTCCTGCGGGTTGTCGCTGCCATCGAGCACTTTCCAGGCCGACTTGACCATGATCGCACCGACCTGCTGGGCCTTCTGCGAACCACAGGCGAAAGCGATGCGGTTGTCAGCCTTGCTCAGGAACGCTTGCTGGCCTTCCTTGCTGTACAGGCCATTGTTGACGATGTCATCGAACATCGGCTTGTTGACCATGATCGCGTTGCGCGTGTAGGTGCCGCTTTGGTCGACCAACGGGCCGGTCTTGAACGGCTGGATGAACTCATCGAGCACGCCGGCGACCTTGCCCATCTGCTGCAGCACCGGCAAGTCACCCTTGCCTTGGCAGGCTGCGGGCACGGGTGCCTGCTGATCCCAGGCAACGGGTTTCTGTCCCTTGGGCAGGAAGATCTCGTAGCTCTCTTTCCACGACTCCCACACCGTCTTGCCGGGTGCGCCGATCTGCGCCGAGGTGTTGGCGCTGCCGTCGGCGTTGGCGGGCCAGTTCAGGGCGACGAAGGTCTGCCACGACAGCACGTCGAAATCGTGTTGCAGGTTGTCCAGGGTGAAAGGGGGATTGGCGGTGACGTCGAAGGGAATCGCAGGTGACAGCACCGGCGGACTGGCCGCATCGGCCATGGCGAACGCGCTGGTGAAACTTGCACCCAGGCACGCCAACCGTTTCAGGGTTATTTTCATTATCGTCTCCTCAGCAGATAAAGCGTCGGGACGACGAGGCGTACTGGCCCTTCCTGGACCGAATGTTCAGCGCTATCCCTGACGCTAAGCTGGAGGCTAGCCGCTGTGCCAAAACCCTAGGAAATGTCCGACGAACGGAAGGAACCAAGGCAATAGCACAGCTGACTGATCGCGCCGGTTCAGCGAGCGGCGAACCAACACACTTCTCACGATAGCCGCAGGAGCGACCTTGCGTCGCGAAAGGGCCGCAACGCGGCCCTGGCGAAGTTGAATGAACCGCGTCACCGCCAAGGCGGGTTTTTTCTGTTTACCACATCAGATCATCAGGGATCTTGTAAGCCGCGTACGGGTCGTCTTCGTCCGCTTCCTCGACATGGGTATTGAGCAGCAGAATACGGCCAGGGTCGCGCTCCTGGATCTTCAATGCGGCCTCACGGGGGATAACCTCGTAGCCGCCGGCATGGGCTACCACGGCCAGCGCGCCATTACTCAGCTTGGTACGCATGAGGGCGTTGACGGCAATGCGCTTGACCTTCTTGTCGTCGACGAAGTTGTAGTAATCCTCGGTGTTCAGCTTGGGCAGGCGAGTGGCCTCGATCAGTTGCTTGACCTGCGCGGCACGGGCCTTCTGCTCGGCCTTTTCCTGCTGCTGGCGGTTCAGTTCCTGGTCACGCCTGGCTTTTTCAGCCATGGCTTCCTTGGCCATGCGCTGCTGGCTGTCGTCGACTTCGACCTGGCCTTTGTGCTCCATGCGCTTTTGTTTCTTTTCAGCTTTGTTGGTCTGCGAGACCTGTTTCTGGTTGACCAGACCGGCTTTGAGCAATTGGTCGCGAAGGGAAAGGCTCATGAATATTCACTCACTTATGCAACAGCTCAGCCGCAGCTGGGCAGGTTCTTTTCCTGACGTTTGGCTTCCCCCCAAAGGGCATCCAGCTCGTCAAGGTCACAATCTTCAATGGGGCGGCCACTGTCGCGCAATGCCTGTTCGATAAAACGGAAGCGTCGTTCGAACTTGCGATTGGCGCGGCGCAAGGCGTGCTCCGGGTCCTGCTGGAGGTGGCGTGCCAGGTTGACGGTGGCGAACAGCAGGTCACCCATTTCATCTTCAAGGGCATCGACATCACCGTCGGCCATGGCCTGCAGCACTTCATCAAGCTCTTCGCGGACCTTGTCCAGCACCGGCAATGCCGCTGGCCAGTCGAAACCGACCGTGGCCGCGCGCTTTTGCAGTTTGGCTGCCCGCGACAGCGCCGGCAAGGCTGCCGGAACGTCGTCGAGTAGCGAAAGCTGTTCAGGCTGGCTTTTTTCCGCGCGCTCTTCGGCCTTGATTTCTTCCCAGCGCGACTTGACCTGCGCATCGCTCAAACCGGGCGTATCCATCGGCGCGTACAGCTCGCCAGTGGGGAATACATGCGGGTGACGGCGGATGAGCTTGCGGGTGATGCTGTCGACCACGCCGTCGAACTCGAAACGCCCCTCCTCCCGGGCCAGCTGGCTGTAATAGACCACCTGGAACAGCAAGTCGCCCAGTTCACCTTGCAGGTGCTCGAAATCGCCGCGCTCGATGGTGTCGGCGACCTCGTAGGCCTCTTCGAGGGTGTGCGGGACGATGCTGGCGTAGTTCTGCTTCAGGTCCCACGGGCAGCCGTACTGCGGGTCGCGCAGACGGGCCATGAGATGCAGCAGGTCGTCAAGGGTGTAGGTCATACAGGCAGGTCCTTCGGTGGTGGCTGCTTCGCGGGTTTGCCCGCTCCCACAGGTACGGTGCAGATTTCCAAACCTGCATCCATCCTGTGGGAGCGGGCAAGCCCGCGAAGCTGGCGCCACGGTCTCAAGGGGTACGATTACGCCGCGTTTCGATGATGTTCGGCAACTGCGAGATCCGCCCCAGCAGGCGCCCCAGTGCGTCCAGGCCGGGGATCTCGATGGTCAGCGACATCAGCGCGGTGTTGTCTTCCTTGTTCGATCGGGTATTCACCGCCAGCACGTTGATCTTTTCGTTCAGCAGCACCTGCGACACATCGCGCAGCAGACCCGGGCGGTCGTAGGCACGGATGACGATGTCGACCGGGTAGGTCTGCACCGGGATCGGCCCCCAGCTCACCTGGATCATGCGCTCTGGCTCCCTGCCCGCCAGCTGCAGTACCGAGGCACAGTCCTGGCGATGAATGCTCACGCCACGGCCCTGGGTGATGTAACCGACAATGGCATCGCCCGGTAGCGGCTGGCAGCAGCCGGCCATTTGTGTCAACAGATTGCCGACACCCTGGATCTGGATGTCGCCACGCTTGCCGGTACGCGGACCGGTAGGCTTGCGCGGCACCAGTTCGATCTGCTCGATACGCTCGGGCTCCAGCAACTGCTGGGCAGCGTTGACCAGATGAGCCAGGCGCAAGTCGCCAGCACCGAGCGCGGCAAACATGTCTTCGGCAGTCTTGACGTTGGTCTTCTCGGCCAAGCGCTCGAAATCAACCTGCGGCAGGCCCAGACGACTGAGCTCGCGCTCAAGCAAGGTCTTGCCGGCGGCAACGTTCTGGTCGCGAGCCTGCAGCTTGAACCAGTGGACGATCTTGGCCCGCGCCCGCGAGGTGGTGACGTAGCCCAGGTTGGAGTTCAACCAGTCTCGGCTGGGGTTGCCGTGCTTACTGGTGATAATCTCCACCTGCTCGCCAGTCTGCAGGCTGTAGTTCAACGGCACGATACGGCCATTGATCTTGGCGCCGCGGCAGTTGTGGCCGATCTCGGTGTGCACGCGGTAGGCGAAGTCCAGTGGCGTGGCCCCCTTGGGCAGGTCGATGGCGTGGCCGTCGGGGGTGAACACATAAACCCGGTCAGGCTCGATATCGACCCGCAACTGCTCGGCCAGGCCACCGATGTCGCCCAGCTCTTCGTGCCATTCCAGCACCTGGCGCAACCAGGAAATCTTCTCTTCGTAGTGGTTGGAGCTGGGCTTGACGTCCGTGCCCTTGTAGCGCCAGTGGGCGCATACCCCAAGCTCGGCCTCTTCGTGCATGCCGTGGGTGCGGATCTGCACCTCCAGCACCTTGCCCTCGGGGCCGATTACCGCGGTGTGCAACGAGCGGTAGCCGTTCTCCTTGGGGTTGGCGATGTAGTCGTCGAACTCCTTGGGAATATGCCGCCACAAGGTGTGCACGATGCCCAGCGCGGTGTAGCAGTCGCGGATTTCCGGCACCAGTACGCGCACCGCTCGCACGTCGTAGATCTGGCTGAACTCCAGGCCTTTGCGCTGCATCTTGCGCCAGATCGAATAGATATGTTTCGCCCGACCGCTGATGTCGGCATTTACGCCAGTGGCAAGCAACTCGTTCTGCAGCTGGGTCATCACGTCGCTGATGAAGCGCTCGCGGTCCAGCCGCCGCTCATGCAACAGCTTGGCGATCTGCTTGTACTGGTCGGGCTCCAGGTAGCGGAAGGAGAGGTCTTCCAGCTCCCACTTGATGTGACCGATACCCAGGCGGTGCGCGAGCGGCGCATAGATGTCGAACACTTCACGCGCGACGCGCAGGCGTTTCTCGTCGTCGGCGGACTTGACCGCACGGATTGCGCACGTGCGTTCGGCCAGCTTGATCAGTGCCACGCGCACGTCGTCGACCATGGCCACCAGCATCTTGCGCAGGTTTTCGACCTGCGCCTGCGAACCCAGCACCAGCGACTGTCGCGGGCTGAGGCTGGCACTGATGGCGGCCATGCGCAGCACGCCGTCGATCAGCTTGGAGACCACCGGGCCAAAACACTGGCTGACCTCGGCGAGGGTGACCTTGCCCTCGCGCACCGAACGGTAGATGACCGCAGCCACCAGGGAGTCCTGGTCGAGCTTGAGGTCAGCCAGAATTTCGGCGATTTCCAGGCCAGCCTGGAAGCTGGACGTACCATCCGCCCAGGAATGCTTGGCCGGGTTGCCCTTTTTCTCTACCTCATGCGCAAACTCGCAGGCTTCTTTCAGCGCTGCGCGATCCAGTGCCGAATCGACGCTTACCACATGGTCCAACCATGCTTCGAGATTGATACTGCCGTCAGTGTTGACCGGCTGGTGCACTCTCACCTGTACCATCTTTGTTTTACCTTTCCATGCAGCACACCATACGGATGTGCTGGCGATCACCGTGCGGCCGCCATTCCGTGGCAACCGCACCAAGGGGCCAGTCAGCTAGCCCGCTTCGAATAACGCCATGGCCTCGACATGCGCCGTCTGAGGAAACATGTCGAGAATCCCGGCCCTTTTTAACCGGTACCCCTGGCCGACCAGCACTTGGGCGTCTCTCGCCAGCGTGGCCGGGTTGCACGATACGTAGACCAGCCTTCTGGCCTTGAGGCGGGCGATGCCTTGCACCACCTCGAAAGCACCGTCGCGCGGTGGATCCAAGAGTACCGCAGAAAAGCCCTCGGCGGCCCATCCGGTGCCTGCCAAAGGCTGCGATAAATCGGCCTGAAAAAACCGTGCGTTATGCACATTGTTGTTCCGGGCATTGGCCGCGGCCCGATCGACCATGGCCTGTACACCTTCCACTGCCACCACCTCACGCGCCTGGCGGGCCAGCGGCAGGGCAAAATTGCCCAGACCGCAGAACAAGTCCAGCACACGCTCGTCGGCCTTTGGCGCGAGCCAGGCCAAGGCCTGCTCGATCATCGCGGTATTGACCTGGGCATTCACCTGCACGAAATCGCCCGGGCGCCAGGCCAGCTCCAGCTGCCAGGGTGCCAGGGCAAAGCCCAACTGCGCAGCAGGGTCCACGGGCGCCGGCTCCCCTTCGCCTTGCAGCCACAGCTGGGCATTGGCCTGCTCGCAGAACGCTTGCAGCCTGGCCTGGTCCTCAGCCGGCAACGGCATGACGTGGCGCACCAGAACCGCCTCGGCGGTGCCACTGAACAGCTCCACATGGCCAAGCGCCTGCGGTTTGCTCAACGAGCGCAGCACCGTCGGCAAGTGGCGCAGAATCGACTGCAAGGGCTGTACCAGCACGGCACAATCGTCGATGGCAATGATGTCCTGGCTGGCTTCGGCGCGGAACCCCACCTCCAGTTGACGCGCCTTGACGTCCCAGCGCACGGCCACACGGGCCCGGCGCCGGTAGCCGAATTCCGGCCCGCTCAGGGGTGTGGCCCATTCCTCGGGTTGCACGCCGGCCACCCGCTGCAACTGCTCGGCGAGGGTGCGCTGCTTCAGCGCCAGTTGCGCTTCGTGCGGCAGGTGCTGCAGGTTGCAGCCACCGCAGCGGTCGTAGTAGCGACATGGCGCCTCACGGCGCTCGGGCCCGGCCTGCAGCAACCGCTCCAGGCGGGCTTCGACCACTTTGCCACGGGCATTGAGCACGCGTGCCTCCACGGCCTCACCGGCCAAGGCGCCGCTGACGAACCAGGTACGCCCGTCGAGGAAGGCGATGCCACGGCCGTCACCGGCCAGGCGCTCGATGTCCAGGCGTTGCTTCTTGCCCACTGGGACCTGGGAGGTGCGATTGCCGCCGGCCGGCTGGAAGCGCAGGCCGCTGTTGCTTTTTTTCTTGGACATTTAGCGTGGGTCAAACAGGCCAGTGGACAGATAACGGTCGCCGCGGTCGCAAATGATCGCAACCATCACGGCATTTTCCACTTCGCGGGACAGACGCAACATGGCCGCGACCGCACCACCAGAAGACACGCCGCAGAAAATGCCCTCTTCACGCGCAAGGCGACGGGTGGTGTCTTCGGCTTCCTGCTGCGACATGTCGACCACGCGGTCGACGCGGGTGGCGTCGAAGATTTTCGGCAGGTATTCCTCGGGCCAGCGGCGAATGCCCGGAATGGCCGAGCCCTCCATCGGTTGCAGGCCGATGATCTGCACCGCAGGGTTCTGTTCCTTGAGGTACTGCGAGCAGCCCATGATGGTACCGGTGGTACCCATGGAGCTGACGAAATGGGTAATGGTGCCCTGGGTCTGCTGCCAGATCTCCGGGCCGGTACTGTTGTAGTGGGCGATCGGATTGTCGCCGTTGGCGAACTGGTCGAGCACCAGGCCACGGCCTTCGGCCTGCAGCTTCTCGGCCAGGTCACGGGCGCCTTCCATACCCTCCTCCTTGGTCACAAGGATCAGCTCGGCGCCATAGGCCGTCATGGCGGCCTTGCGCTCGGCGGTGGAGTTGTCGGGCATGATCAGGATCATCTTGTAGCCCTTGATCGCCGCCGCCATCGCCAGGGCGATGCCCGTGTTGCCTGAGGTGGCTTCGATCAGGGTATCGCCTGGCTTGATCTGGCCACGCAGTTCGGCGCGAGCGATCATCGACAGTGCCGGGCGGTCCTTCACCGAGCCGGCGGGATTGTTACCTTCGAGCTTGAGCAGGAGGGTATTGCTGGTTTCGCCAGCGATGCGCTGCAGGCGAACCAGTGGCGTATTGCCGACGCAATCGGCGATGGTTGGGTACTGCAAGGTCATGGGCGTATTTCGCAATCCGGACGGCGGGGTGCCTATCATACCGGCAAACCCTTCGCGGCCATATCACGCAATCTGTAGTGCATATAGCTACAAGCTATAACGGTGTGACATGTGCTGGCCTCTTCGCGGGTAAACCCGCTCCTACGGGGATCCGCTAGCCTGTAGGAGCGGGTTTACCCGCGAAGAGGCCGGCACATGCAACGGCAACTTCATCCACAAGCGCAACCCGCGTTTGCCATTCTGCGCCCACAAGGTCCCGCCCTGGCGCTGAATGGCACTGCGGGCGATGCTCAAGCCCAGACCGAAGCCCCCATCCCCCGGCCGAGAACCGTCCAGCCGCGAGAACGGCGCGAAGATCCGCTCCAGGTCCTCTTCAGCCACACCGCCACCTTCATCCTCCAACCACAGCCACCAATAACCGCCTTCGCGCTGGCCTCCCAGCCGCACCACCCCCTCTGCCGGCGAGTGACGAATGGCATTGCGCAACATGTTCTCCAGCGCCTGAGCAAGGTGGTTGAGGTTGCCCTGCACCCAGCAGTCGGCCGGCACTTCGCAGCGCAATTGCGCAGGCGACCAGCCGCTCTCGTAGCTGGCATTTTCGGCCAGCAACTCCCACAAGGCGTGGACCTCGATCGGCTCCAGGTTCATCGGCGCACGCTCGGCGTCCTGCCAGGCCAGTTGCAGGGTGTCTTCGACCAGTTGCTGCATGCAGTCCACTTCACGGATCAGGCGATCACGCAGACGCTGCAGGTCGGTTTCACCATCGCAGGCCACCCGCAGCCGGCTCAGCGGCGTACGCATTTCGTGGGACAGGTCGCGCAGCAACTGCTGCTGCATAGCCACCGTGCCTTGCAGCCGCTCGGCCATCTGGTCAAAGGCACGCGCCAGTTCGCCCAACTCGTCATGCCGGGCGATGGTGCGCGAGTCCAGGCGGGCCGACAGCTGATCGGCCCGCCAGGCATTGGCCTGCTCGCGAAGTTGATTGAGCGGCACGATCAACATGCGGTACAGGCCTACACACAACAGCAAGGTGAACAGCCCCGGGATAATGCCATTGGTGACGATGCGCCACAGCACGCGGTGCTGGCCCGGATTGAAGCGCTGCGGCAGCTCGATCACCAGCATGCCCTGCTCCGGCGCCCCCGGGAACGGTATGCGCACCCACGGCTGGTCGACGCTGCGCCGACTCATGGGCCAATCGACACCGCGCAGGCGCGTCAGACGCTGCATGATCTGCGGGTTGAGTGTGGCGTTGTCGAGCGGCCGCAGGTTGATGTCGAGCACGCCAACCCAGCCCCGTTCGCGCTGATGCATGGCCGCCACCCATTGGTCCAGCCCTGCCCGACCGCCGCTGCGCCAGGCCTTTTCAGCTTCGGCGGCATAGCCCAGCAACGTCTGCCGTGCCGGCTGCGAGAGGAAGGCGTTCTGGGTTTCCATGTGCCGGCCCCAGGTATAACTGAGGCCGATCATCAGCAGGCAGAAGCCCACCAGCAAGATGGCCAGCTTCCAGAACAGCGAATGGCGATCGAGCATGGTTCACTCTGCCTCGCCGGCACTGAGCACGTAACCCTTGCCCCACACGGTGCGGATCTGCCGTTCGTGATAACCGATGCCCTTGAGCTTGCGGCGGATCTGGCTGACGTGCATGTCCAGGCTGCGGTCGTGCCGTGAATAGCCGCGCTGCAACACCTGCTGGTACAGGAACGGCTTGCTGAGGACCTCGTCGAGGTTGCGGTTGAGGATGTCCAGCACGCGGTATTCGCTGGGGGTCAGACCTGCCAGGCGATTATCCAGGCACACGTCACACAACCCCTCGTCGAACTGCAGCTCGCCGCAGTTGGCTTGCTCCAGCGGGCCTTGATGCCGCCGCTCCAGGGCCACGCGGCGCAGAATCGCCTCGATGCGCACCTGCAACTCGGCCATGCTGAATGGCTTGGGCAGGTAATCGTCAGCACCGCGCTGAAAGCCGCTGATACGGTCGGCCTCGGCTCCCAGCGCCGACATCAGGATTACCGGCGTGGCGCTGCGCCTGCGCAACTGCGCCAAGGCGTCCAGCCCATCAAGCCCGGGCAGCAGGATGTCCATGAGCACAACATCGAAAGCCTGGCGGCCAGCCGTTTCCAGGCCCTCCAGGCCATTGCGGCACCAGGTGACCTGGAAGCCCCCGCGCTGCAATTCCTCTTGCAGATAGGCACCAAGAACCGGGTCGTCCTCGATGGCAAGGATATTGGAGTTGTAAATAGCTACAGGATTCATTGGCAACTGCCATTAATTCTCAATTGAGCGATTATTGAGCATTCGCCACGTGCCAGGCAACCGCGTTGCGACCAATACCCCGGCAACAGCGCATGACACATACTAAAGAGATGCAATGGTGCCGCAGGCGGAGTAACTTCGCGGCTTGGCCGTTACCACTTGACGGCATCCAGGCACATCAGAGGAGGCGATTGTGCTCGATCGTTTGGGAATCCGCAGTCGGGTCTTGCTGCTGGCACTGCTGCCGGCCGGCTTGATGGCCCTGGTGCTGGGTAGCTATTTCACCTGGCTGCAACAGAACGACCTGCGCACCCAGCTGTTGCAGCGCGGCAAAATGATCGCCGAACAACTGGCGCCACTGGCCGCACCCGCCATGGCCCGGCTCGCGCCTGCGCAACTGGAGAGAATTGCCGCACAAACCCTGGAGCAGGCCGATGTGCGCGCAGTTGCGTTCCTGGCCCCAGACCGCACGCGCCTGGCACACGCAGGCCCGAGCATGCTCAACCTGCCGCCCAGCGGCGGTACCGGCACCCAACTCCTGCAGCGCAGTGGCAACGACGCCACCCGCTACCTGATGCCAGTGTTCGGCCACCACCGTGACCTGGCCACCGACGCCGTGCCCGCCGAAGCCGATCGCCTGCTGGGCTGGGTAGAGATCGAGTTGTCGCACGACGGCACACTGCTGCGCGGCTACCGCAACCTGTTCACCAGCCTGTTGCTGATCCTCGCTTGCCTGGCACTCAGTGGCCTGCTGGCGCTGCGCATGAGCCGCACCATCAACGACCCTATCGAGCGCATCAAGCACGCGGTCAACCAGCTCAAGGACGGGCACCTCGAGGAACGCCTGCCGACCCTGGGCAGCCATGAGCTGGACGAACTGGCCCACGGCATCAACCGCATGGCCGAAACCCTGCAAAACGCCCACGAAGAACTGCAGCACAGCATCGACCAGGCCACCGAAGACGTGCGCCAGAACCTGGAAACCATCGAAATCCAGAACATCGAGCTGGACATGGCGCGCAAAGAGGCACTTGAGGCCAGCCGCATCAAGTCGGAGTTCCTGGCCAACATGAGCCACGAAATCCGCACCCCGCTCAACGGCATCCTCGGTTTTACCCACCTGCTGCAAAAAAGCGAGATGACACCCCGCCAGCTCGACTACCTGAACACCATCGAGAAGTCTGCTGACAACTTGCTGGGAATCATCAACGAGATCCTCGATTTCTCCAAGATCGAAGCCGGCAAGCTGGTGCTCGACAGCATACCGTTCAACCTGCGTGACCTGATCCAGGACACCCTGACCATCCTCGCTCCGGCCGCCCACGCCAAGCAGCTGGAATTGCTGAGCCTGATCTACCGTGACACACCTGCTTCGCTGGTTGGCGACCCGTTGCGGCTCAAGCAGATCCTCACCAACCTGGTCAGCAATGCCATCAAGTTCACCCGCGAAGGCACCATCGTCGTGCGCGCCATGCTGGAAGACGAGCACGAAGACTGCGCGCAGTTGCGCATCAGCGTGCAGGACACCGGCATCGGCCTGTCACCACAGGATGTGCGCACACTGTTCCAGGCCTTCAGCCAGGCTGACAACTCACTGGCCCGCCAGCCCGGCGGCACCGGTCTAGGGCTGGTGATTTCCAAGCGCCTGATCGAACAGATGGGCGGCGAGATCGGCGTCGACAGTACCCCGGGCGAAGGTTCGCAGTTCTGGATCAGCCTCAACCTGCCCAAGGCGCATGACGATGCTGAAGAACTGCCACCGCAGCCATTGCTGGGCCGCCGTGCCGCCATTGTCGATGGCCACGAACTGGCACGCCAGGCGTTGGAGCACCAGTTGCAAGACTGCGGCCTCAGCGTGAGCCTTTTCGGCTCCTATGACCAGTTGCTGCAGGGGGTGCAGGCCGCCAGCCAGGCCGGCCTGCCGTTCGAGTTCGCGGTGCTCGGGGCCAACCTGGGCAACCTGTCGCCCGAGCAACTGGGCCATTATCACCAGCAGCTCGAGCGTTACCACTGCCAGTGCGTGGTGCTGTGCCCGACCACCGAGCAGGCGCTTTACCACCCATACCTGCCTAACGGCCATGGCCAATTGCTGTCCAAGCCGACCTGCACCCGCAAGCTGCGGCGTCTCTTGCTGGAACTGGTGCAACCACGTCGACCGCTGGCCGATGCAAATAACCCCAATGGCCAGCGCCGACCGAAAATACTCTGCGTCGACGACAATGCCGCCAACCTGCTGCTGGTGAAAACCCTGCTCGAAGACTTGGGTGCCGAGGTACTGGCCGTCAACAATGGCCATGCGGCGGTACAGGCCGTGCAGGGCGAGCTGTTCGACCTGGTGCTGATGGATGTGCAGATGCCCGGCATGGACGGCCGCGCCTGTACTGAACAGATCCGCCTGTGGGAGAACACCCAAAGCGGCAATCCGCTGCCGATCGTCGCCCTCACGGCCCATGCCATGGCCAACGAAAAACGTGCGTTATTGCACAGCGGCATGGACGACTACCTGACCAAACCGATCAGCGAACGGCAACTGGCCCAGGTGGTGATGAAGTGGACCGGCCTGAGCCTGGGCACACCGCAGCAGGCGCAGGCCGAGTTGCTGACCAACGGCGACGAACTGAAGGTACTCGACCCCGAAGAGGGCCTGCGCCTGGCCGCTGGCAAGGCAGATCTGGCGGCTGACATGCTGAGCATGCTGCTGGCGTCGCTGGATACGGACCGTGAAGCCATACGCGCCGCCCGCGCAGCCGATGACCGCAATGGCCTGATCGAGCAAGTACACCGTCTGAACGGTGCCTCACGCTATTGCGGCGTGCCGCAATTAAGGGCAGCGTGCCAACGCAGCGAAACCTTGCTGAAGCAGGACAATCCGCAGGCGCAGCAGGCCCTGGATGAACTGGACAGCGCGATCAGCCGGCTGGCGGCACAGGCCAGATTGAGCGCTTGAGTGGATCTGGGCCTCGCTGGGTATGCCTTGACAGGCAGCGCCCCACCCAAAACATGCATTGCAAAGGAGTTCCACCATGCGCGCCCTGTTGTTCAGCAGCCAGCACTACGACCAGGAAAGCTTCACCGAGGCTGCCCGCGGCACCACCCTGGAGCTGCATTTCCAGCCCGCCCGCCTGACCCTCGACACCGCCGCCCTGGCAGATGGCTTTGAGGTGGTCTGCGCCTTCATCAATGATGAACTCGGCGAACCGGTGCTGCAGCGCCTGGCCGCAGCTGGCACGCGGTTGATCGCGCTGCGCTCGGCCGGCTACAACCACGTCGACCTGGCCGCCGCCCAGCGCTTGGGCCTGGCCGTGGTGCGTGTGCCGGCCTACTCGCCACACGCCGTTGCCGAGCATGCCGTGGCGCTCATCCTGGCACTCAACCGGCGTCTGCATCGGGCCTACAACCGCACTCGCGAAGGCGACTTCACCTTGCACGGGCTGACCGGTTTCGATCTGCACGGCAAAACCGTCGGGGTGGTCGGTACCGGCCAGATCGGTGCCGCCTTTGCCCGCATCATGGCCGGTTTCGGCTGCAAGCTGCTGGCGTACGACCCCTACCCCAACCCAGAGCTGCTGGCCCTTGGCGCCCGCTACATGCCCCTGCCCGAGCTATTGCGCGAAGCCCGCATCATCAGCCTGCACTGCCCACTGACCGAGCACACTCGCCACCTGATCAATGCGCAAAGCCTGGCCCAGTTGCAGCCCGGCGCCATGCTGATCAACACCGGTCGCGGTGCGCTGGTCGACACCCCTGCGCTGATCGACGCACTGAAGAGCGGCCAGCTTGGCTACCTGGGCCTGGACGTCTACGAAGAAGAAGCCCAACTGTTCTTCGAGGACCGCTCCGACCTGCCCTTGCAAGACGATGTGCTAGCTCGGCTGCTGACCTTCCCCAACGTGATCATCACCGCCCACCAGGCTTTCCTCACCCGCGAGGCGCTGGATGCCATTGCCGCGACCACACTGGACAACATCAACCGCTGGGCGGCAGGCAATCCACAGAATCTGGTAATGGGTTAGTGCTAGGATACGCGGCATTTCTGGAGGACCCATGGTCGAACACGATTTTCGCTACACCCTTTTCAACCCGCAACACACCCTGATCGAGTGCCGTGCGTTGGTGCCAGGCCGCTATCAGGTCACCGGCAACGGCGGCTCGATGCACAAAGGCGACAGCCTGCTGGTCACGCTCAAGGGCAGCAAGGATTTGTCCATGCGCCTGACCGTGGAAAGCGTGCGCCACCTGATCAACCCACGCGGCCAGTGGGTTGCCGTGGCGAGCGGCCCGGTGTTCAACGAGCTGGAAATCCTCACCTGGCAGGTCGAGTGCGATCGCTGCGATGCGGTGCTGGGCTTCGAGTTCGCGGTAGACGCCAAGCTCGGCAAGGCAGCTCGTCAACCGGCTGCCAGTGCCCGTATCGCAGAGCTGGGCTGGGCCAGCCGTGGCGAAAAACACCTGTGCCCACGTTGCCAGGAGAGCGCCGAGTGAAGAATCTGCTGACCGGCGTGCTGATTGCAACCGGCCTGCTCGGCTGCGCCACAGAACCTTCCAAGCTGCAGCAGGAGCGCAGCTACGTGCTGGAGTGGATTGGCGAACGACCACTGATCGACTACAGCCACCTGACCCTGACACTGGCCAGCGACGGCCGTGCCTATGGCAACGGCGGCTGCAACCACTGGTTTGCGCCTTACACGCTCGATGGCGAGCACCTCAGCTTCGGCAAGGTCGGCAAGACCCGCAAGCTGTGCGCACCCGCGCTGATGGAACAGGAAAAGCGCTTCCTGCAGGCGCTGGAAACGGTAGAGCGTTGGGATGTGTCACCGGTGGAGCAGATACGCTTCTGGCCGGCCGAAGGCAAGCCGCTGCGCTTCTGGCCCGAGGAAGGCTGAGGATTGCCGGGGCCGCTTTGCGGCCCTTCGCGGGCGCGCCCGCTCCCACAGTTTATCGCGTCCCCCTGTGGGAGCGGGCGTGCCCGCGAAGGGCTGCAGAACGGCCCCGAATGCATCAGGCGCCTTTCAGGGCCTTGATCTTGGCCTGCAACCCTTCCAGGGTCTGCTCGCCCATCAACTGCTCACGCACCTTGCCCTTGTCGTCGATGATGTAGGTCACCGGCAAGGCCTCGCTACGCGGCAGGTCATAGCGCTCGGCCGGGTCCTGGGCCAGCACGGTGAAACCGATGCCCAGGGTTTCGGCAGCCTGCTTCAGGTCCTGCCCCTGCAGGCCATCGAAGTTCACCCCCACCACCTTCACGCCATCAGCCGCCCACTGCTTGGCCGCTGCGTTCAGTTCCGGGATTTCGGTACGGCACGGCCCGCACCACTCAGCCCAGTAGTTGAGCACCAGCCAGTGCCCTTCGATCTGTTCGGCCTTAACCGTATTACCGTGTTGGTCCACGCCATAATCGGCACCGCAACCACCGAGCAACAGGCTCGCGGTGATGGCCAGTACTGCTGCCAAACGCCTTGCCATGGGTCAATCCTTCTCGAGTTTTAAAGCAAATTGGTCAGTCGCTGCGGTTAGAATAGCCGCCACACCCAGCTGGATGCGACCCGACATGACTGACCTCACGCTCTATCATAACCCGCGCTGCTCGAAATCCCGCGGCGCCCTTGAACTGCTCGAAGCCCGCGGCCTGGCCCCGACCATCGTGCGCTACCTGGAAACCCCGCCCGACGCTGCCACCCTCAAGGCCTTGCTCGGCAAGCTGGGCATCGCCCCGCGCCAATTGCTGCGCAGCGGCGAGGACGAATATAAAACACTGAACCTGGCCGACCCGGCACTGACCGACGCGCAACTGATCGAGGCCATGGCCCAGCACCCCAAACTGATCGAGCGGCCGATCCTGGTTGCCGGTGACAAGGCCGTGGTCGGTCGTCCGCCAGAAAAAGTGCTGGAGATCCTGCCGTGAGCGCGCCCTACATCCTGGTGCTGTATTACAGCCGCCATGGAGCGACCAGCGAAATGGCCCGGCACATCGCCCGCGGTATCGAGCTGGCCGGCATGGAGGCACGCCTGCGCACGGTGCCCGCGATTTCCACCGAATGCGAAGCGGTGGCCCCGGATATTCCGGCCAGTGGCGCGCTGTACGCCACCCTTGATGACCTGCGCCACTGCGCAGGCCTGGTACTGGGCAGCCCGACCCGGTTCGGCAACATGGCAGCGCCACTCAAGTACTTCCTGGATGGCACCAGCAGCCTTTGGCTAGGCGGTGAGCTGGTCGGCAAACCGGCTGGCGTGTTCACCTCCACCGCCAGCCTGCACGGCGGCCAGGAAACGACTTTGCTGTCGATGATGCTGCCACTGATGCACCACGGCATGTTGGTGATGGGCCTGCCCTACAGCGAGTCGGCACTGCTCGAGACCCGCGGCGGCGGCACGCCTTATGGCGCCAGCCACCACGCAGGTGCCGATGGCAAGCGCGAACTCGACCCCCACGAAATCACCCTGTGCCGCGCCCTGGGCCAACGCCTGGCGACCACGGCCAAGGCCCTGGAGGCGGCGCGTGGCTAGAAAGCCCAAGGTATTGCCACCGCTGCAATGGCTGGTACCACGCCTGCGCCTGACGCGGGCATTCAGCCTGGCATGCTTCTTCGGCCTGATCGCCCTGCTGGTGGTGAACAACCTGTGGTTCGCCAACCTGCACGGGGCCCGGGTCGAGGTGATCCTGGCGATCGAATTGGTGCCGTTGCTGTTGCTGCTGCCAGGCATGCTCAAAGGCAGCGCCCGGGCGCATGCCTGGACCTGCTTCGTGGTGAATATCTATTTCATCAAGGGCGTGCTGGCGGCGTTCGACCCGGCCCGGGCGGTATTCGGCTGGCTTGAAGTGCTGGTGAGCCTGGGGCTGTTCATTGCCGGGCTACTGTACGTGCGCTGGAAGTTCCAGCATGAGCGGCGCATGGCAGGCGAAGGCAGTTAGATTTTTTGCGGGCCCCCGCCCCCACAGAATTCGCACCGCCCTTAAAGCCTGTGCAGCCCCTGTGGGAGCGGGCGTGCCCGCGAATGGGAGCAACACAAGACTCAATGATTGACGGTATGCGCCAGCATCACTGACAACTGGCACAGCGGCCGCCCGCTCTCTGCATGCCACTGGTTGAACGCCTGCTGCACCAAAGCCAGGTCACGCTGGCTGGTCGGCTGCTTGTCGATAACCTTCTGCGCAATCAATGCCGCCGCCATGTCATCGGTCGGGATGAACGTGTCCTTGCCGACCATGCGCAAGAAGCGTGGCGCCGACAACCCGCCCAATTGGTTGCCGTGCTTGGCCAGGTACTTCCACAAGCCGACAATGTCGGTCACTGGCCAGTCGGCGATGAATGCAGCAAAACTGCCATGCGCCTTGGCGATATCCAGCACCATTTGCGCATTGCGCGGCACGCTCTTGAGCTTGCCCAGGTGGCGAATGATGCGCTCATCCTGCATCAACCGCTCCAGGTGCTCGGCGCCCATCAGCACCACTTTCTCCGGGTCGAAGCCGAAGAATACCTGCTCGAACGCCGGCCACTTGGCATCCACCAGGCTGTGCTTTAGCCCCGCGCGAAACACCCGCAGGGCCAGTGTCGACAGGTAGCGGTCATCAGTGATGTCGCGCAGTTGCGCTGGCGTGCGCGGCTGCGGCAGGAAAGCCTCCAGCGCCTGGGCCGAGCCAAAGCGGTTCAGGCAGTACTCATGCAACCACTGGTAATCGCGCATGGGCTCAGATGTTCAGCACGTCGAGGAAACGCGGAGTAGCGTTTTCGTCGATCTTAAGGCTGGTGAAGTCAAACAGGTTCCGGTCGGCCAGCTGCGACGGTGCCACGTTCTGCAGGGCACGGAAGATGCTCTCGGTACGGCCCGGGTGCTTGCGTTCCCACTCCACCAGCATGTCCTTGACCACCTGGCGCTGCAGGTTTTCCTGCGAGCCGCACAGGTTGCACGGGATGATCGGGAATTCCTTCATGTCCGAGTAGGCCTGGATGTCCTTCTCGCTGCAGTAGGCCAGCGGGCGGATCACCACGTTGCGGCCGTCGTCGGCGCGCAGCTTCGGCGGCATGCCCTTGAGCGCGCCGTTGAAGAACATGTTGAGGAAGAAGGTTTCGACGATGTCGTCGCGGTGATGCCCCAGCGCCATCTTGGTAGCGCCAATTTCGTCGGCAAAGGTGTACAGGGTACCGCGGCGCAGTCGAGAACACAGCGAGCAAGTGGTCTTGCCTTCGGGTACCAGCTCCTTTACCACCGAGTAGGTATCCTTCTCGACGATGTGGTACTCGACACCCAGTTCCTTGAGGTAGGCCGGCAATACGTGCTCAGGGAAGCCCGGCTGTTTCTGGTCCATGTTCACCGCCACGATCTCGAACGTGATCGGTGCCACCTTCTGCAGGTGCAACAGAACGTCGAGCATGGTGTAGCTGTCCTTGCCGCCGGACAGGCAGACCATGACCTTGTCGCCATCCTCGATCATGTTGTAGTCGGTGATGGCTTCGCCAGCGAGACGACGCAGGCGTTTTTGCAGTTTGTTCTGGTTGACCGAGAGGGTGCCCATAGCGCTTGGATCCGCGAGGTGTGACAAAAGCCGGCTATTTTACGCACAAACGCAGCATCGCTGTAGGCATTCCGATAAAGACTTCAATGTAATCAACAGCACCGCTTACAGCGCAATTTGCTCTAAAAAGCGCGGTTTATGTGGGTAACGGCTTCCTATACTGCCACATAAGGCCACATTACCGCTTGCATCGGTGTTAGGGCCTCGGGCCGCTTGCGCTCCATATTGGGGGGCGTTTGGCAACATTGAGAGGAGTGATCGGCATGATTCATCACGTTGTGGGGCTGTTTACCCATCCCGATCAGGAATGGCGGGAGATTCGTGGCGAAGAAGAAACCATCAGCCACATGTACCTGACGCACACCCTGATCCTCGCGGCGATTCCGGCCGTTTCGGCGTTTATCGGCACTACCCAGGTGGGCTGGGTGATCGGTGACCGACCGGCAGTGATGCTGACCATGGAAAGCGCTGTCTGGATGAGCATCATGTCATACCTGGCCATGCTCGCCGGGGTGGCGGTAATGGGCGCGTTCATCCACTGGATGGCCCGCACCTACGATGCCAACCCGTCCATGGCGCAATGCATCGCTTTTGCCACCTACACCGCCACCCCCTTGTTCATCGGCGGCCTGGCGGCGCTTTACCCGCACCTGTGGCTGGGCATGCTGATCGGCACAGCCGCCATCTGCTACACGGTATACCTGCTGTATGTCGGCTTGCCGACGTTCATGAACATACCATCGGATGAAGGCTTCCTGTTCTCCAGCTCGGTGCTGGCAGTAGGCTTGGTGGTACTGGTGGCAATCATGGCGGCTACCGTCATTATCTGGGGACTGGGCGTGGGGCCCGTCTACACCAACTAGAACAGACTGAACCAACACTGGGGCATCAACCAGGGGCCGCCGCAAGGCGGCTTCTGGCTGTGCGCTGACCGGTGACTCGGCAAGCCACCTGCGCTTGCGGCATAATGCCTGGTCAGGAGAACCGCCCCGCCATGCCCGAGCAGCTCAAACAACGCGTCGAAACCTGTTACCAGCAAGCCGAAGCCTTTTTCAAACGCCGCTTCCCGCGCCCGGAGGTCAGCTTCAAACTGCGCGGGCAAAAAGCCGGCGTCGCCCACCTGCACGAAAATCTGCTGCGCTTCAACCTGCAGCTCTACCGCGAAAACCAGGAAGACTTCCTGCGCCAGACCGTGGCCCATGAAGTGGCGCACCTGGTTGCCCACCAACTGTTTGGCGACCGTATCCAGGCCCACGGTGAAGAGTGGCAATTGATCATGCGCGGGGTGTATGAGCTGCCGCCCAATCGTTGCCACAACTATGACGTGCAACGGCGTGCAGTGACCCGCTACATCTACCGCTGCCCGTGCCCGAAAAGCGACTTCCCGTTTACCGCGCAGCGGCACAGGCTGGTGCACCAGGGGCGACGATACCTGTGCAAGCGGTGCCGGGAAGTCCTGGTGTACAGCGGCGAGACGCGGGTCGAATAGACCGGGTTTGCCAGCACCGGCCCCTTCGCGGGCAAGCCCGCTCCTACAGCGTTCGTACAATTCCCGAGACGTGCGCTGCACCTGTAGGAGCGGGTTTACCCGCGAAAGGGCCGGAACAGGCAATGCACAAATCCCAGGCATAAGAAAGGCGACCCGAGAGTCGCCTTCCTGAACCAATCTGCGCCTTACTTCTCGACGAAAGCTCGCTCGATCAGGTAGTCACCCGGTTCGCGCATGCGCGGGGAGATCTTCAGGCCGAAGCTGTCCAGCACTTCACTGGTCTCGTCGAGCATGCTCGGGCTGCCACAGATCATCGCGCGGTCGTCTTGCGGGTTGATCGGCGGCAGGCCGATGTCACTGAACAGCTTGCCGCTGCGCATCAGGTCGGTCAGACGGCCCTGATTTTCGAACGGCTCACGGGTCACGGTCGGGTAGTAGATCAGCTTGTCGCGAACCGACTCACCGAAGAACTCGTTCTGCGGCAGGTGCTCGGTGATGAACTCGCGGTAGGCGACTTCGTTCACGTAGCGCACGCCATGGACCAGGATCACTTTTTCAAAGCGCTCGTAGGTTTCCGGATCCTGGATGACGCTCATGAACGGCGCCAAGCCAGTACCGGTGCTCAGCAGGTACAGGTGCTTGCCAGGGTTCAGGTCGTCGAGTACCAGGGTACCGGTAGGCTTCTTGCTGATGATGATCTCATCGCCTTCCTTCAGGTGTTGCAGCTGCGAGGTCAGCGGGCCGTCCGGTACCTTGATGCTGAAGAATTCAAGGTGCTCTTCCCAGTTCGGCGAAGCGATGGAGTAGGCACGCATGAGCGGACGGCCGTTGTCCTGCTGCAGGCCGATCATCACGAACTGACCGTTCTCGAAGCGCAGGCCCGGGTCGCGGGTGCACTTGAAGCTGAACAGGGTGTCGTTCCAGTGGTGCACACTGAGGACACGTTCGTGGTTCATGTTGCTCATCGATGGGGCTCCTGAAGAAAAACGCGCGCGCAAAGCGCACAGTTGCGCAATAGTTTAGGGGCAGCGACAATATCTGTTAACTGGATTATCAAGATATGTGTTATCGGTTATATCGATATGCGATTCACACTCCGTCAAATGCAAGTCTTCGTTGCTGTCGCCCAGCACCAAAGCGTCTCTCGGGCCGCCAGCCTGTTGGCGCTGTCGCAGTCGGCTGCCAGCACCTCTATCACCGAGCTGGAGCGCCAATCGAGCTGCCAGCTGTTCGACCGTGCCGGCAAACGCCTGGCCCTCAATGCCTTGGGCCATCAACTGCTGCCACAAGCAGTAGCCCTGCTTGACCAGGCCAAGGAAATCGAAGACTTGCTCAACGGCAAATCCGGTTTCGGCTCGCTGGCGGTCGGCGCCACACTGACCATCGGCAACTACCTGGCCACCCTGCTGATCGGCAACTACATGCAGACACACCCGGAAAGCCAGGTAAAACTGCATGTTCAAAATACTGCGCATATCGTGCAACAGGTCGCGCACTACGAAATTGATCTGGGTCTAATCGAAGGCGACTGCAATCACCCCGACCTGGAAGTTCAGCCGTGGGTCGAGGACGAACTGGTGGTGTTCTGTGCGCCACAGCACCCACTGGCGAAACTGGGCCGCGCCGATATCGAAAGCCTTTCGCAAGAGGCATGGATCCTGCGCGAACAAGGCTCAGGCACGCGCCTGACCTTCGACCAGGCCATGCGCCATCACCGCGCCAACCTGAATATTCGCCTGGAGCTGGAGCACACCGAAGCGATCAAGCGGGCGGTGGAGTCGGGCCTGGGCATCGGTTGCATTTCACGTCTGGCCCTGCGTGACGCCTTCCGCCGTGGCAGCCTGGTACCTGTGGAAACCCCGGAACTGGACCTGCTGCGCCAGTTCTACTTCATCTGGCACAAACAAAAGTACCAGACCTCGGCCATGCGTGAGTTTCTCGAGCTATGCCGCAACTTCACTGCGGGCTTTACCCGCAGCGACGAAATCGTGCTGCCGCCGATCGCTTAAAGCAGGATCACCCCCCACACCAACGCCACCATGGTCAGTGCCACCAGCTGTGCGGCGCTGCCCATGTCCTTGGCGTTTTTCGACAGAGGGTGGCGCTCCAGCGAAATGCGATCGATGGCCGCCTCCACCGCCGAGTTGAACAGCTCGACGATCAGCCCCAGCAGGCAAACCACAATCATGATTGCCCTTTCGGCGCGGCTGACCGGCAACCACAAGGCGATCGGGATCAGCAGCACATTGAGCAGCACCAACTGGCGGAATGCGGCCTCGCCCTTGAAGGCGGCTCGCAGGCCGTCCAGCGAGTAGCCAGCGGCGTTCAAGATGCGTTTGAGGCCGGTCTGGCCCTTGAATGGCGAGGTCATGTAAGTCACTTCACAGCAGAAAGGCCAGCAGACTAGACCGGCTCGGGTCAAAAAAGCGTGAAGCCACGCGCACTCAGTTGCTGGCAACCGATTCCAGTTGTTGCAGCAGCAACGCAGCTTGGGTCCGGGTACGCACACCCAGCTTGCGGAAGATCGCGGTAACGTGGGCCTTGATGGTCGCTTCCGACACGCTCAGCTCATAGGCGATCTGCTTGTTCAGCAAGCCTTCACAAACCATGGTCAGTACGCGGAACTGCTGCGGCGTGAGGCTGGCCAAGCCTTCGCTGGCGGCCTTGGCCTCGGCCGAAACATCGACCTTTTCGAACGCCTGCGGCGGCCACCAGACCTCACCGTCAAGCACCTTGCGCACCGCATCCTGGATCACTTCCAGGGTGCTGGACTTGGGAATGAAACCACTGGCGCCGAACTCGCGGGACTTGACCACTACAGCGGCCTCTTCCTGTGCCGAAACCATCACCACGGGGATCTGCGGGTACTGCCCGCGTAGCAGCACCAGACCGGAAAAACCGTAGGCACCCGGCATGTTCAAGTCCAGCAGCACCAGGTCCCAGTCGGCTTTTTCGCTCAGGCGGGTTTCCAGTTCGGCAATGCTCGCAACTTCGACCAGACGCACATCGGAGCCAAGCCCGAGGGTAACGGCCTGGCGCAGGGCGCCACGGAACAGTGGGTGGTCATCGGCAATCAGGATTTCGTATGTGGCCATCGATCTAAGGATCCTGTTCTGTGCCAGGCACTCGAGAGGAAGGGAAGCGCCCGGCGGGAAACGGCGCCAAGGATGCCGAGCACGTTCAAGGGTGATCAAGCCAATCGCCCTGCCGTCTCGCCCACCCTGGCTGCCAGCTCAGTCATTATGAACCAAAGCAGGGGTTGTGCCCCTTGGACTATAGGAAGGTATGCAAACGCTGGTGGGTGTCGTCCTGCTCGTCAAGTGGCAGCCGCCGCTTGCCGCTCAGGTAATGCAGGCTGAACACATCCAGATAGGCGTCCAGCGCCTGCGAGGCCTGGCTGTCGCCAGCAAGGTCCAGGCACATGGCCGCAACTTCTGCCGTACAGAAATGATCATCGCGCTTGGAGCGCCGCAGGCGGTAGCGCGACATCTGCTCGGCTTGCAGGCTCAACACCGGGAAGCGGTCCAGGTACGGGCTTTTGCGGAACATCTTGCGCGCTTCGGTCCAGGTGGCATCCAGCAGGATGAACAGTGGACGCTTGCCCGGCTCGCGCACCACCTCGCTGACCACCCGCTCCTGGGCAACGAACTCGCCCGGAAAAACGATATAGGGCTGCCAGCTCGGGTCATCGAGCAAGGCCAGCAGGCGCTCGTCAACCGCGGTGCGCAACCAGCCGAAGGCCCAGGTGTCTTCAATCAGGTCGGCAATCAACCAGCCGGTGTTGGTGGGTTTCAGCGGCTCGGTGTCGTGCATCAGCAGGCACACACCCGCGTCAGCCTGCACCCTAGGCTTCCAGGCACACAGGCAATGGGTAGCAATGACCCGGCAATCCGGGCAACGCTCGGCACGCGAGCCACGGGCGATGAAAGGCTTGTTGCTGCGGGCCAGGCGTTCGGCGCGCAGACGCGCTACCGCATGGCTCATGCCGGCAGGCCTCTGGACAGATTGGAAATGGGCACAAGGATGACTCGGAGAAAACAAGGCTGCCAGTCTACCAGAACAGGTGGCAATTGCTGTGCAGCCGGCAAAGCGCTCCTTATAATCGGTTTTTTACCGTGCCGGACCTCGCCGCGCGCAATTTCACGGAACGCCGTCGGCCCGCGCATGTCAAAGCGCCAGTCATCGAACCAGGAGAGATTCATGCTGCGCCTTATTGCCCCCGCCCTGAGCCTGCTGCTCGCCCTGCCTCTGGCAGCCCAGGCGGCATCCAAGCAGGATTACGACCTGAACACCCTGCTGCAGAAGGTCGCCAAAGAGAGCAGCGTCGGCACCCCGCGCGCAATTAACGAGGACATCCTCGATCAGGGGTACACCGTTGAAGGCAAGGCGCTGGTCAACCATCTGAGCGTACGCCAGAGCCACGCAGAGCGCATGCAGGCCAACCCTGAGCAAGTGCGTAGCCAGCTCGGCGACAGCGTGTGCCGCAACAACGGCTTCCGCAACCTGATGTCCAAGGGCGCGGTCATGGTCTACCGCTTCACGGTCTACAAAACCAACCAGCCAGTCATGGACCAAGCCTTCGACAACGCCAGCTGCCTGGCCGGCAACAAGAAGAAATAAGCATAGCGTCAAGGCTACGCTTTCTCGTCCTCATGAGCGCGCCAGCGACCTTCAGCGGCATCGGCGCGCATCTCCGCCAACAGCGCCTGCAAGTATCGCGACCGGCACTCCAGCCCCGACAGCCTGCGGCGGCACTCGGCTTCAAGGCTCAGGTGATGCACCTGGGCGGCGCTCTCCAGCTGCTGGTAGAGCTGCCGGTCCACTTCGATGACCAAGCGACGCATACCGCCACCTCCTGCATCGACACATTTCGCTCTACCAGTTAACCAAACCCGTGCTGCCGATGGCCGCAGGCCGACAGGCGGCTGCGCCGAACACCTCGGCACGATCGGGCGCAAGGGTCTAGATTGAGGTCAGAGGTATTGGTGCAGAAGGAGACGTCGCATGCCTTACCATTCGAATGAACTGCTGTTCAGCCACTTCCGCGACAACAATATCGACCTGAGCAATATCGAAGCACAACTTCAACTGGTTGCCCCCAACAGCCCCAACCTGCCGCTCTACCGCGACATGATGCTGACCATCCTGCGCATGGCCCATGACGACAGCGACCGCTGGAGCGCCAAGATCACCCTGCAGGCCCTGCGCGAACTGGACCAGTCGTTCCGCACCCTGCAGCGCTACAAGGACCGACGCAAAGTGACCGTGTTCGGCTCGGCACGCACCCCGCAGGAACATCCGATGTACGCCCTGGCCCGCGAGCTGGGCGCCACTCTGGCGCGCTCCGACCTGATGGTCATCACCGGTGCCGGCGGCGGCATCATGGCGGCTGCCCACGAAGGGGCCGGCAGCGAGCACAGTCTGGGCTTCAACATCACCTTACCCTTCGAACAACATGCCAACCCGACGGTGAACGGTACCGACAAACTACTGCCGTTCCACTTTTTCTTCATCCGCAAATTGTTCTTCGTCAAGGAGGCCGATGGCCTGGTGTTGTGCCCTGGCGGCTTCGGCACCCTGGATGAAGCGCTGGAGGTACTGACCTTGATCCAGACCGGCAAGAGCCCACTGGTGCCGGTTGTGCTACTGGATTCGCCGGGCGGAAGCTTCTGGCACGACTGCCTGGACTTCATCAGCCGCCAGCTCGAAGAAAACCGCTACATCCTGCCCAGCGACCTGAAACTGGTGCGCCTGGTGCACAGTGCCGACGAGGCCGTTGAGGAAATCAACCAGTTCTACAGCAACTACCATTCCAGCCGCTGGTTGAAGAGCCAGTTCGTGATTCGCATGCATCACCCGCTCAGCGAAGCGGCGCTGTATGACATTCAGGAAGGTTTTGCCGATTTGCGCCTGAGTGGCAAATATCACCAGCAAGCGGATAGCAGCGCCGAGCACGAAGTTGGCAATTACAGCCACCTGACCCGCCTGTCATTCGCCTTCAACGGCCGGGATCAGGGCCGCTTGCGTGAGTTGGTGGATTTCATCAACCTGCCGGAGAACTGGGCCAAGCCGGAGCCGATGCATACCACGCAGAGGGCCAGGCAGGCGCTGAAAGTGAGTTGAAGCTTTTTTGTAACAGCTCGCGTGATGCCTGCAGGAGCAACACCTGGTCGATGGTTTGGCATAGACCGTTGTAGGAGCGGGTTCACCCGCGAAAGGGCCGGGCCTGCCAGCCAATCTCCCCGGCCTTTCACCGTCGCAGCCGCCACCGTATTCGCGGGTGAACCCGCTCTTACAATGGAATGGAGACAGCCTGGGGAATTTGGCAAAACAGATTATCCGCTACGGGCACATACCGAGCGTCAATAATCGTCGAGATCACGCCCGTTGAGCAGACGGCCGATCATATCCATGGGGAAGCCACGGTAAGCCAGGAACCGGGTCTGCTGGGCACGGCTGCGCGGATCTTGCGGGCGCTGCCCAGCAAACTTGCGCTGCCACACGTCTCGCATATGCTCGCCCCAATTCACCTCGCTTTCACGCAGGGCCTGGTCGATGTCTGCACGCGCCAAACCACGCTGACATAGCTCTTCGCGAATACGCGCAGGGCCATAGCCAGAGCCGGAACGATAACGGATGAAACTCTCAAGGTAGCGGGCTTCACTAAGCAGCCCTTCTTCGGCGAGCCGATCGAGTTCAGGCTCGATCAAATCGTCCGAAGCGCCGCGCTGACGCAACTTGCGCGTCAGCTCGACTCGACCGTGCTCACGTCGTGCGAGCAGGTCCATGGCTGTCCGCCGGATGGCGACGGGGGTATCGAGTACGGCGGACATATTCGGCTATCTACTGCGCAATCAATAACCGGCGTCAGCGCCGGCCATGTCATCGGCATCAGCTTCGGCAGCAGCAGCTTTGCCGGCTTCAGCAACAGCGCCCGCTTTCAGCAACTTGTCACGAATCTGCTTCTCGATCTCGGCACCAATAGCCGGGTTCTCAGCCAGGTACTTGGCAGCGTTGGCTTTGCCTTGACCGATCTTGTTGCCCTGGTAGGCGTACCAGGCACCGGACTTCTCGACCAGGCCCTGAGATACCCCCAGGTCAATGATCTCGCCGTTACGGTAGATACCTTTGCCGTAAAGAATCTGGAACTCAGCCTGACGGAACGGAGGCGAGACCTTGTTCTTGACGATCTTGACGCGGGTTTCGCTGCCGACCACCTCGTCGCCTTCCTTGACCGCGCCGGTACGGCGGATGTCCAGACGGACCGAAGCATAGAACTTCAGGGCGTTACCACCGGTCGTGGTTTCCGGGCTGCCGAACATCACACCGATCTTCATACGGATCTGGTTGATGAAGATGACCAGGCAGTTGGCATTCTTGATGTTACCGGTGATCTTGCGCAGCGCCTGGGACATCAGGCGGGCCTGCAGGCCCACATGCATGTCACCCATCTCGCCTTCGATCTCGGCCTTCGGCACCAACGCGGCCACGGAGTCGACAATGATCACGTCGACCGCGTTGGAGCGCACCAGCATGTCGGTGATTTCAAGGGCCTGTTCACCGGTGTCCGGCTGCGAAACCAACAGGTCATCGACGTTGACGCCCAGCTTGCCGGCGTACTCAGGGTCAAGGGCATGCTCGGCGTCGACGAAGGCACAGGTGGCACCGTTCTTCTGCGCTTCAGCGATGACAGACAGCGTCAGCGTGGTCTTACCCGACGATTCCGGGCCGTAGATCTCGACGATACGGCCTTTTGGCAGACCGCCGATACCCAGGGCGATATCCAGGCCCAGCGAGCCCGTGGAAATGGCAGGAATGCCTTGACGCTCATGGTCACCCATGCGCATGACCGCGCCTTTACCGAATTGGCGTTCGATCTGACCCAGGGCCGCAGCCAAGGCGCGCTTCTTGTTGTCGTCCATTGAAATCCTCACGTGTTCGACTTGGCCCTGACGGCCGGAATACCTGTATAAGTAGCCAGTATTATTCCACAGGCAGACGCCCGCGCAAACCCCTGTCGTCGATTTACTCGGCACCAAGCTGTAACAAGCCGTCTAACGCGGCGATCACCGTCTGTCGGCGCACCGCCTCGCGGTCACCGTCGAACTGCCGGCGTTCGCTGAACACCCGGTCGCCGTCACCCCAGGCCAGCCACACGGTGCCCACCGGTTTGGCTGGCGAGCCGCCGTCCGGCCCGGCCACACCACTCACCGCCACGGCGAAGCGTGCGCCACTGGTGGCCTGAGCTCCGCGGACCATGGCTTCGACCACTTCCTGGCTGACTGCCCCCACCTGACCGAACAACGCTTCAGGTACCCCCAGCTGGCGGGTTTTCTGGGCATTGGAATAGGTGACGTAACCGGCTTCGAACCAGGCCGAGCTGCCAGGTATGCGGGTGATGGCTTCGGCAATGCCACCACCGGTGCATGATTCGGCGGTCGTCACCTGCGCATTGAATCGGCGCAGGTGTTCACCCAGACGGGTGGCGAGCGTGGTGATCGGGTCCATGTAGGGTGCTCCTTGAGGGCGGCTCTCTACCCTATCACCCTGCTTCGGACTCTGGCTCAGGAACTTTCAGGCTGGCCCGGGCGATTTCGCTGAACGCCAGTTCGTCACGCTGCCCCAACCGCGGCAGCCCCTCAGGCCACTCCCGGCTACAGTCGAAGCCGCCCAGCTTGCGCATGTCCTCAATTGCCGAACGCCACCAGACCACCTTGCACGCGCGCTGGTAATCATCACCACTCATCACACTGCCATAGAGCAACTTGCGGCCGATGCCACGCAGTTCCCGGGGCACATGCTTGAGGCTCCATTTCACCGAGAGCCTAGTCAACCACGAGGGCTCCGGGCGATGCGCCGGCACCTTCAGGGCCAGACCTGGCATCTTCGGATGAAAATGCTCGCCATGCCGGGCAAAGAAGATTTCTAGAATGGCATGCACGTACTGCTTCATCGCAAAGTAATGGCTGATCACGCCGCGCGCCTCGTTGATCTGCGCGCCATCCAGTTCGAAGGAAAAGGCGATCTGCTCGATCGTATGCAGGTCACGGGCATACGGCGTCCAGGTGTCGATCCGGCAGATGGCGCGCTCGGCGGTGCCTACGTTGTCGCGGGTAAAGCCCATGACACCGCTGTTACACAGCCGCAAGTCATCGGCCGGTGCTTCGCCCGACTCCGCAAGTCCTTCGGTGAAACTGCGGTAATAACTGCTGCGGGAGGCCTCGGCCCAGCTCATTTCCACCTCGTCGACCAAGAACTGCCCGGCATCGACCTGGCTGAACAGCTTTTGCGGCGACTGCAGAAATACCGTATCGGTATCGATGAACACGGTCTTGTCCGCCCACTGACCGGCCAGGGCAATGGCACAGGCCTTGCGCCGGTGGGTGTAGCCGCCGTAGCCGGCCCAGGCCTGCAGGGTCTGCTCGTCCAGTGCGATCACTTCCACCGGCCAGCCGGCAAAAGCCTGTGGCTGGTCGGTAAGCACACGGATCACCGGCAGCTCAGCCGACCTGCAACGGGCCAGGGCGGTAAGGATGCTGAGTTTTGCCTCCAACTGGTAGATCCGGCGCTCGCCATAAAGGAGGTAGATCAGCTGTTGCGATACATAAGGGACAGGGCTGGACACATTCATCGTGCAGGTCACGGCTAGGGGCATTCATCGAGGGGCGCGCATTCTAGAGGGTTACGCGGTGCAGCTCCACCATTGCCCGCCAGACTGCGCGCATGCCCCAAAGCACGCGCCTGCATCGCAACGAAAAAGCCTGTACCATTACGGGTTACCATCGCCAACCAGATCCCCCCTGTAAGGCCCTGAATGTCAGATCTTTCCGCACACACCCCGATGATGCAGCAGTACTGGAAGCTGAAGAACCAGCACCCGGACCAGCTGATGTTCTACCGCATGGGCGACTTCTACGAAATCTTCTACGAAGATGCGAAAAAGGCCGCGAAACTGCTGGATATCACCCTGACCGCCCGCGGTCAGTCGGCCGGCCAGTCCATCCCCATGTGCGGGATTCCGTTCCATTCGCTGGAGGGTTACCTGGCCAAGCTGGTCAAGCTCGGCGAGTCGGTGGTGATCTGTGAGCAGATCGGCGACCCGGCCACCAGCAAGGGCCCGGTGGAACGCCAGGTGGTGCGCATCATCACCCCAGGCACGGTCAGTGACGAGGCACTGCTCGACGAGCGCCGCGACAACCTGATTGCCGCACTGCTCGGTGACGAGCGCCTGTTCGGCCTGGCGGTACTGGACATCACCAGCGGCAATTTCAGCGTGCAGGAGATCAAGGGCTGGGAAAACCTGCTGGCCGAACTCGAGCGCCTGAACCCGGTCGAGCTGTTGATCCCCGACGACTGGCCACGGGACCTGCCTGCGGAGAAACGCCCAGGCGCCCGCCGCCGCGCACCGTGGGACTTCGACCGCGACTCGGCACGCAAGGCCCTGTGCCAGCAGTTCGCGACCAAGGACCTCAAGGGCTTCGGCTGCGACAAGCTGACCCTGGCCATCGGTGCCGCCGGCTGCCTGCTGACCTACGCCAAGGAAACCCAGCGCACCGCCCTGCCGCACTTGCGCAGCCTGCGCCACGAGCGCCTGGATGATACGGTCATCCTCGATGGTGCCAGCCGGCGCAACCTGGAGCTGGACATCAACCTGGCCGGTGGGCGCGACAACACCCTGCAATCGGTAATCGACCGCTGCCAGACCGCCATGGCCAGCCGCCTGCTGAGCCGCTGGCTGAACCGCCCACTGCGCGACCTCAAGGTGCTGCAAGCACGCCAGGACTCGATCCGCTGCCTGCTCGACAGCTACCGCTTCGAAAAGCTGCAGCCGCAGTTGAAGGAAATTGGCGATATCGAGCGGATCCTCGCCCGTATTGGCCTGCGCAATGCTCGCCCGCGCGACCTGGCACGCCTGCGCGATGCGCTGGGCGCGTTGCCAGAGTTGCAGAACGCCATGACCGAGCTCGAAGCGCCGCACCTGGCGCGCCTTGCGGCGATTACCGGTACCTATCCGGAGCTGGCCAGCCTGCTGGAGCGGGCGATCATCGACAACCCGCCGGCGGTGATCCGCGACGGCGGTGTACTGAAGGCCGGCTATGACAACGAACTGGACGAGCTGCTGGCAATCAGCGAGAACGCCGGCCAGTTCCTGATCGACCTGGAAGCCCGGGAAAAGGCCCGTACCGGCCTTGCCAACCTCAAGGTCGGCTACAACCGTGTACACGGCTACTTCATCGAACTGCCGACCAAGCAGGCCGAGCAGGCCCCGGGCGACTACATCCGCCGCCAGACACTCAAAGGCGCCGAGCGCTTCATCACCCCGGAGCTGAAGGCGTTCGAGGACAAGGCATTGTCGGCCAAAAGCCGCGCCCTGGCCCGCGAAAAGATGCTCTACGACGCCCTGCTGGAAACCTTGATCAGCCACCTGGCACCCCTGCAGGACAGCGCAGCCGCGCTGGCCGAACTGGATGTGCTCAGCAACCTGGCCGAGCGGGCGCTGAACCTCGACCTTAACTGCCCGCGCTTTGTCGACGAACCGTGCCTGCGCATCGAGCAAGGCCGCCACCCGGTGGTGGAGCAGGTACTGACCACACCGTTCGTGGCCAACGACCTGGGCCTGGACAACAGCACGCGCATGCTGATCATCACCGGCCCGAACATGGGCGGTAAGTCCACCTACATGCGCCAGACCGCCCTGATCGTGCTGCTGGCGCACATCGGCAGCTTCGTCCCTGCGGCGAGTTGCGAGCTGTCGCTGGTCGACCGCATCTTCACGCGCATCGGCTCCAGTGACGACCTGGCAGGCGGGCGCTCGACCTTCATGGTCGAGATGAGCGAAACCGCCAACATCCTGCACAACGCCACCGACCGCAGCCTGGTGCTGATGGACGAAGTGGGCCGCGGCACCAGTACCTTTGACGGCCTGTCGCTGGCCTGGGCCGCCGCCGAGCGCCTGGCCCAACTGCGTGCCTACACACTGTTCGCCACGCACTACTTCGAACTGACCGTGCTGCCGGAGAGCGAGCCGCTGGTGGCCAACGTGCACCTGAACGCCACCGAGCACAACGAACGCATCGTGTTCCTGCACCATGTGTTGCCCGGCCCTGCCAGCCAGAGCTACGGCCTGGCCGTGGCGCAACTGGCCGGCGTCCCCACGGCGGTCATCCAGCGTGCCCGCGAACACCTGGGGCGCCTGGAAACCACCAGCCTGCCGCACGAGCAGCCCCCGGCCGCAAAAGCCAAGGATGCGCCGCAGGTACCGCACCAGAGCGACCTGTTCGCCAGCCTGCCACATCCAGCCATCGAGAAGCTGGGCAAGCTGCAACTGGACGACATGACCCCGCGTCAAGCTATCGAAATGCTATATCAACTAAAGAACCTGTTATAACGGCGCCCATTACAAGCTGGTAGAATCCGCCGCGGTTTGCTGGTGCTGCAGGTTATTAGCCTGGCCTGCAGCCACATGCCCGTAAACCGCGCGGCCCTGAGAGGAAGGGCCGCCGCCGTCGCCTGAGGAGAGAATTAGAAATGACCTTCGTCGTCACCGACAACTGCATCAAATGCAAATACACCGACTGCGTGGAAGTCTGTCCGGTGGACTGCTTCTACGAAGGCCCGAACTTCCTGGTCATCCACCCGGACGAGTGCATCGACTGCGCCCTGTGCGAGCCGGAGTGCCCAGCGCAAGCCATCTTCTCGGAAGACGAAGTGCCTTCGGGCATGGAAAACTTCATCGAGCTGAACGCCGAGCTGGCGGAAATCTGGCCTAATATCACCGAGCGTAAGGATGCCCTGCCGGACGCTGAAGAATGGGATGGCAAGACCGGCAAGATTGCCGACCTGGAGCGCTGATAGCGCCCAGACGCGAAAAAGGCCCTTCGGGGCCTTTTTTGTTTTCCTACGTGCAAAAAAAAGGGGCGGTTTGACCCGCCCACATTTTTTCCGTAGTCCCTGCTTGTCCCAAACATCATCCTGATGAAATCGCTTCTTGCGATGTCCTTGGCCTTCATCCTGAAAGCCTGTGCATGTCCCTGTGCACAGTTCGAATACTAGCGGGTTGAGCCGGGCGGGCAAGCGCGAGACCTCACAGGGTATTTCCGACGACACATATGGTCAGCGGCGAATAAATCATGATTTTCAATGAGTTGTAAAAAAACAGAGCCAGGAAACGACAATGGTCTACTGAGGCTTGCATAGATAGCTTACAAAACGAGTAAGAAAAGGCTTACATGCAATGTTACCGGGGTAGCGGAATACACATTGGGTATCTGTTCTGCCCTGAAGTGCGCCCCGCCGCTCTCGAGCTTTTCCGCTACAGACGAAAACGCCCCGAGGTCATCGGGGCGTTTTGAGTGACACAGACCTTCGCTACTGGAACAACGACTCACTGGACAGGCCATTCTTCTCAAGGATCTCGCGCAAACGCTTGAGCCCCTCTACCTGAATCTGCCGCACCCGTTCCCGGGTCAGGCCTATCTCCAGGCCAACATCCTCAAGGGTACTGCTTTCATGCCCACGCAGGCCAAAGCGACGCACCACCACCTCGCGCTGCTTGTCGGTCAGCTCACCCAGCCACTGATCGATGCTCTGCGACAGGTCGTCATCCTGCAGCAATTCGCACGGATCAGTCGGACGGTCGTCGGTCAGCGTATCAAGCAGGGTCTTGTCCGAGTCCGGGCCAAGCGACACATCCACCGACGACACCCGCTCATTCAGGCCCAGCATGCGCTTGACCTCGGTGACCGGCTTCTCCAGCAGCGTGGCGATTTCTTCTGGTGAAGGTTCGTGGTCGAGTTTCTGGGTCAGCTCGCGCGCGGCGCGCAGGTAGACGTTCAGTTCCTTGACCACGTGGATCGGCAGGCGAATGGTGCGGGTCTGGTTCATGATCGCCCGTTCGATGGTCTGGCGAATCCACCAGGTCGCATAGGTCGAGAATCGGAAACCACGCTCCGGGTCGAACTTTTCGACCGCACGGATCAACCCCAGGTTGCCTTCCTCGATCAGGTCGAGCAACGACAGGCCACGGTTCACGTAACGACGGGCAATTTTGACAACCAGGCGCAGGTTGCTTTCGATCATGCGCTTGCGGCCGGCAGGGTCACCCTTTTGCGACAAGCGCGCAAAATGCACTTCTTCTTCCGGCGAAAGCAGCGGCGAGAAACCGATCTCGTTGAGATACAACTGGGTGGCATCGAGCGCCCGGCTGTAATCGATGTACTTGTGTTGCTTGAGCGAAGAGCCCGACTTGGCCCTCGTCCGAACCGAAGATACAGCAGGTTCGTCTGACACCACATCCGTTTCCAAAACGATACCCGTCTCCATCAGGAGGACGTCATCATCGATGTCAAACTCCGGCACTTCTTTACTGAGAGCCATTGTTATAATCCTTTGCTGAGTTCGAACTCAGACTCGAGCGGCACCTTTATCCCTGGCAGCGCTTGAGCCTGTCCCCTCTACATCACAGGAACAGGCTGGGTACAACGATCAACGACGTGGCAGGAACTGGAGCGGATCGACGGGTTTGCCCTGGCGGCGAATCTCGAAATGCAGCTTCACCCGATCTGTGCCCGTAGACCCCATTTCAGCAATCGACTGCCCTGCCTTGACCTGCTGCCCCTCCCGAACCAACAGCCTGCGGTTATGACCGTAGGCACTGACGTAGGTGTCGCTGTGCTTGATGATGATCAGCTCGCCGTAGCCCCTCAAACCACTTCCGGCGTAGACCACTGCACCATCAGACGCAGCAAAAACAGGCTGTCCCAAATCACCGGCGATATCAATGCCTTTATTCAAACTACCGTTTGAAGCGAATTTTCCAATCAGCACGCCGTTGGCCGGCCAGGCCCAACCGCCTACGGCACGCTCCGCAGCCGGCACACTGGCAACCGCTGGCGCATTGCCCGAAGAGGCCGGCGTGACCGGTTTACGGGTGCTGGCAGGCGCCGTGGCAGGAGTGCCCACAGGCCGCCGCGTGACCGTAGTGCGGCTTGACGAGGACGGGCTGGACACCACCGTGGTGCGGCTGCCGGAGCCGCTGCTGAATCGAATCGCCTGGCCCGGGCGAATGGTATAAGGCGCCCGGATGCCATTGCGTGCAGCCAGCTCCTTGTAGTCCCAACCATAACGGAAGGCGATGGAGAACAGGGTGTCGCCTGGCTTGACGATATATTGCCCGGAAGTCACTGCCGGACGCTTGGGAACGGTGTTGTTGCGGTCGACCACCCGCGCGCTGTTGCTGCCGGTGCTTGAGCAACCCACCAGAAGCGCGCCCATGGCCAATGCAATCACCAGAAGCTTGAAACCCGAGCCGTCCTTGCGCTGCCGAATGACTGTGTGACCCACCCGCGCTCCCCTCATGGTGCCGAAAATCGATATGAAGACAAGAAATGCAATATTGTTGCAATTATAACCAAGCCAGCCGGTATTGGCAGACGGCTACGAAAGACGAGCGCAAAACCCCGGTGCACGCTTTGCGTTAGCGCTTCGCACCGCCTGATAGACAGGGCGAAGCGACAAGAATTCGCCACCGGCACAAAAATACACCGCGCCTCATGCCTGCACAGCTCAGTTCAACAGACCTCAGGCCAGCGGACCATTGAGCAGCGGCACGAAACGCACAGCCCCCAGCACGCGACGGGAGAAACCATGCTCCTCGCGTACGATCAGCATCAGTTGCTGCGTTTCGCCGGCCGGCCCTACCGGGATGACCATGCGCCCACCGGGTGCCAGCTGGTCGAGCAGTGCCTGTGGCACCTCCGGCGCCACGGCGGTGACGATGATGCCATTGTACGGCGCAAGTGCCGGCCACCCCTCGCAACCGTCGCCCCAGCGGAATACCACGTTGCGCAGGTTCAGTTCCACCAGGCGCTCTTTGGCCCGATCCTGCAGTACCTTGATGCGCTCTACCGAGAACACCCGCTCGACCAGCTGGGCCAGGATAGCCGTCTGGTAACCCGAGCCGGTGCCAATCTCCAGCACCTTGTCCAGTGGCCCGGCCTCGAGCAACAGCTCGCTCATGTGAGCAACCATGAACGGCTGGGAGATGGTCTGGTTGTGGCCGATCGGCAGCGCGGTGTCTTCGTAAGCCCGATGCGCCAGCGCCTCGTCAACGAACAGGTGGCGCGGCGTACGCCGGATCACGTCGAGCACCTTGGGGTTCGAAACACCCTCCTCGCACAAGCGCTGGATCAGCCGCTCCCGGGTACGCTGAGAGGTCATGCCGATGCCACGCCGCAGCATATCGTCCTCACGCATCAGAGCAGGCCCTCCAGCCAACCATCGAGCTGCTCGAAGGCATCATTGAAGGTGCGATCGAGTTGCAGCGGGGTAATCGATACGTAGCCTTGCATCACCGCGTGGAAGTCGGTGCCCGGCCCGCCATCCTCGGCATCACCGGCCACGGCAATCCAGTAGCCTTCCTTGCCACGCGGGTTGACTACCTTGGTTGGCGCCGCCGCCCGCGCCCGGTGACCGAGACGGGTGAGCTGGATGCCACGGATGTGCTCCAGCGGCAAGTTGGGAATATTGATGTTGAGTACGGTGCGTGGCGGCAACGCCAGGCGCGACTGTGCCTCGACCAGGCGGCGGGCGATATAGGCCGCGGTCGGCAGGTTGTCCGGCTGGCGCGACAACAGCGAGAACGCCAGCGAGGTTCCACCGAGGAAGCGGCCTTCCAGCGCCGCAGCGACCGTACCAGAATACAGCACGTCATCGCCCAGGTTGGCACCGAGGTTGATCCCCGATACGACCATGTCCGGCGTCTGCGGCAACAGCCCATTGAGCCCCAGGTGCACGCAATCGGTCGGCGTGCCATTGAGGCTGATGAAGCCATTGGCCAGGGTCTGCGGATGCAGTGGCCGGTCCAGCGTCAGCGAACTGCTGGCGCCGCTCTTGTCTTGATCCGGGGCGATCACCGCGCACTCGGCATAATCCACCAGCGCAGCATGCAGCGCGGCGATGCCAGGTGCGGTAACACCGTCGTCATTCGAAATCAGAATACGCATGGGCTGTCCGTCTGCCCTGCCGACACCAGATCCACGACTTCACGCACCACCACGGTGGCGAAGCATCCGGCCGGCAGGACGAATTCCAGTTGCAGGATATCAGGCTCGGGATAATGCCACGTCAGGCCGCCAATAGGGAGCCGCAGAATTCGTCGTTCGTGATCCATGCCCGCCTGGGCCAACCACTGGCAAAGTGCTGGCTGACTTGAGCCGATAGCGTTTTCCAGCTGGGCAGGCGCAGCGCCAGCAGGCGAAGCGCCCTCCCCCCACATCGGGCCGGTCGGATGCAGGTCGAGAATCGCCAGGCGCGGGTCGCCACATTCCGCCTCACCCGCCGGGAAGAAACTGCGGCTGTCGGTGAACGCCAGCAGGTCCCCGACCTGGGCTCGGGCCCAGCTACCGTCAGCGACACGCGCAGCCAGCACCTGATTGAACAGGTAGCTGCGCCCGGCCGAAAGCAGCCGCGAACGCACGTTGCGCTGTTCAGGCAAAGCCTTGCGTACGGCCCAATCGAGGGCGTCATGGACGTTGCCACCGCCGTGCCCGAAGCGCTGGGTGCCGAAATAGTTGGGCACACCTTGCCGCCTGAGCTGTTCCAGACGCGCATCAACCGCCTGGTGATCGGCAGCCAAGGCCGTCAGGCGCAAGGTGAAACCGTTGGCCGAATGCGCCCCGCGCTGCAGTTTGCGCTGGTGACGCACCTGCTTGAGCACACGCAGGCTGGCATCCTCGGCTCGCGACAGATCCGGGTCGGCCTTGCCCGGCAGGTGCAGGCTGAACCACTGGCGGGTCAGCGCCTGGCGGTCCTTGAGGCCGGCGTAGCTGATGCTGCGCACCGGCACGCCAGCGGCGCGGGCGAGGCGCCGGGCAGCTTCTTCAGTGTTCAGATCACGCTTCTCGACCCACAGCCACAGGTGCTCGCCCTGGCCCGATAGCGGGATATCCAGGACTTCGTCAACCTGAAAGTCTTCGGCAACCGCTTTGAGGACGGCGGTACCCAGGGATTCACCCGATGCGCGCGGGCCCAGCAGTTCCAGTTCGGTCATGCTGGCAGCAGCAGGGCGACCGAATGCACGGCAATGCCCTCCTCGCGACCGGTAAAGCCCAGCTTCTCTGTGGTGGTGGCCTTGACATTGACC
Organism: Pseudomonas sp. BP6; assembly: GCF_017875935.1. Lineage (NCBI taxonomy): Bacteria > Pseudomonadati > Pseudomonadota > Gammaproteobacteria > Pseudomonadales > Pseudomonadaceae > Pseudomonas > Pseudomonas sp. BP6. The sequence goes on along the minus strand of NZ_JAGINI010000001.1, from coordinate 728,421 downwards.
TGGTCGAGCTCGACCTGCAGGTCTTCGGCGATCAGCTGGCGCATGGTTTCGATGTGTGGGGCCATTTTCGGTGCCTGGGCGACGATGGTGGCGTCAACGTTGCCGACCTTCCAGCCCTTGGCCTTGACGATGCCGACTACATGGCGCAGCAGCGCGCGGCTGTCAGCCCCCTTGAACTGCGGGTCAGTGTCAGGGAAGTGCTTGCCGATGTCGCCCAGTGCCGCAGCGCCAAGCAAGGCATCGCTCAGGGCGTGCAGCAGCACGTCACCGTCGGAATGGGCCAGCAGGCCGTATTTGTGCGGGATGCGCACCCCGCCCAAGGTAATGAAATCACCGTCGCAGAAACGGTGCACATCGTAGCCGTGGCCAATACGCATAAGAAAACGCCCTGAAAGAGTCAGGGCGTGATTCTACCTGCTTTGCAGCGGGTTTGGCGGCTTTTGGACCAGGGTGTTACACGCGCCCCAGTGCCACCGCATGATGGCGTAGGTGCTCCTCGATGAAGCTGGCAATGAAGTAGTAGCTATGGTCATAGCCCGGCTGCATACGCAGGGTCATTTCATGGCCACCTTTGCGTGCCGCCTGTTCCAGTGCTTCAGGCTTGAGTTGCTTCTCGAGGAAGTCGTCACGGTCGCCCTGGTCCACCAGCAACGGCGGGCATTGGCCAGCAGGGGTTTCAGCCAGCAGCACGCTGGCATCCCACTCACGCCAGCGCCCACGGTCTTCACCCAGGTAGCGGCTGAAGGCCTTCTCGCCCCACGGACAATCCATCGGATTGCTGATCGGCGAGAATGCCGACACCGAGCGGTAGCGCCCCGGGTTGCGCAAGGCGCACACCAGCGCGCCATGGCCCCCCATGGAGTGGCCGCTGATGCTGCGCTCGCCCGACGCCGGGAAATGTGCCTCGATCAGGGCTGGCAACTCCTCCACCACATAGTCATGCATGCGGTAGTGCTGGGCCCAGGGTTGCTGGGTAGCGTTGAGGTAGAAGCCCGCCCCCAGGCCGAAGTCCCAGGCGCCGTCCGGATCGCCCGGCACCTGCTCGCCACGCGGACTGGTGTCGGGAGCAACGATGATCAGCCCCAGCTCGGCGGCCAGACGCTGGGCGCCGGCCTTCTGCATGAAGTTCTCGTCGGTGCAGGTGAGGCCGCTGAGCCAGTACAGTACCGGCAGCTTTTCGCCCTGCTCGGCCTGCGGCGGCAGGTACACAGCGAACACCATGTCGCAACCCAGCACCTTGGAGTGATGCCGGTAACGCTTGTGCCAGCCGCCGAAGCTCTTCTGGCAGGAGATGTTATCCAGGCTCATGGCAAACCTCAGAAGTGGATCACGCTACGGATGCTCTTGCCTTCATGCATCAGGTCGAAGGCCTTGTTGATGTCTTCCAGACCCATCGTGTGGGTGATGAAGGTGTCCAGCGGGATCTCACCTTTCTCGGACATTTCCACGTAGCTCGGCAGCTCGCTGCGGCCACGCACGCCGCCGAACGCCGAACCACGCCAAACCCGACCGGTCACCAGCTGGAACGGACGCGTGGAAATTTCCTGGCCGGCACCGGCCACACCGATGATGACCGACTCACCCCAGCCCTTGTGGCAGCATTCCAGGGCGGCGCGCATCAGTTGAACGTTGCCGATGCACTCGAAGGAGAAGTCCACGCCGCCATCGGTGAGGTCGACGATCACTTCCTGGATCGGGCGATCGTAGTCTTTCGGGTTGACGCAATCGGTGGCACCCAGCTGGCGGGCGATTTCGAACTTGGCCGGGTTGATGTCGATGGCGATGATACGCGAGGCCTTGGCCTTGACCGCACCGATCACGGCCGACAGGCCGATGCCACCGAGGCCGAAGATGGCCACGGTATCACCCGGCTTGACCTTGGCAGTGTTGAGCACCGCGCCGATACCGGTGGTGACGCCGCAGCCCAGCAGGCAGACCTTCTCCAGTGGTGCTTCTTTCTGGATCTTGGCCACGGAAATTTCCGGCAGCACGGTGTATTCGGAGAAGGTCGAGGTACCCATGTAGTGGAACAGCTCCTGGCCCTTGTACGAGAAGCGCGTGGTGCCGTCCGGCATCAGGCCCTTGCCCTGGGTGGCGCGGATGGCCTGGCACAGGTTGGTCTTGCCCGAGAGGCAGAACTTGCACTTGCCGCATTCCGGGGTGTACAGCGGGATGACGTGGTCACCTACAGCGACCGAGGTGACCCCCTCGCCTACCGCTTCGACGATTGCACCACCTTCGTGGCCGAGGATCGATGGGAAGATACCCTCCGGGTCAGCACCGGACAGGGTATAGGCATCGGTGTGGCAGACACCGCTGGCGACCACGCGCAGCAGCACTTCACCGGCCTTTGGCATGGCCACGTCGACTTCGACGATTTCCAGGGGTTTCTTGGCTTCGAAGGCTACGGCAGCACGGGACTTGATCATCAAAGGTCTCCAGACAGTGGGTCGATTCAGTCTTGCAGTGTAATTCAGCGCCTTTTGATGAATAATCAGGCCAAAGACAAAACATTATTGCCATACAGGGATAATTGATGAGCAGCCGATGGGAAGGCATCGACGAATTCGTCGCCGTGGCCGAATCGGGCCAGTTCACTGCCGCCGCCGAACGCCTGGGGGTTTCCTCATCGCACATCAGCCGGCAGATCGCCCGGCTGGAAGAACGCCTGCAAACGCGCTTGCTGTACCGCAGTACCCGCCGGGTCACCCTGAGCGAAGCTGGGCAGACCTTCCTGCAGCATTGCCAACGCTTGCAGGATGGCCGTGAGGAAGCGCTGCGCGCCATGGGCGACCTGGCCAGCGAGCCCAAGGGCTTGCTGCGCATGACCTGCGCTGTGGCCTACGGCGAGCGCTTCATCGTGCCACTGGTGACGCGATTCATGGCGCTGTACCCGCAGCTGCGCGTGGATGTGGAGCTGAGCAACCACACCCTCGACCTGCTGCATGAAGGCATGGACCTGGCCATCCGCCTGGGTCGCCTGGCCGACTCTCGCTTGGTGGCTACCCGCCTGGCGCCAAGGCGCATGTACCTGTGCGCCTCGCCGGCCTATCTTGAGCGTTATGGCCGGCCGCACAGCCTGTCGGAGCTGGCGCGGCACAATTGCCTGGTGGGGAGTTCGGACTTGTGGGCATTACAGCAGGATGGCCGTGAGATCAGCCAGCGGGTACAGGGCAACTGGCGCTGCAACAGTGGCCAGGCAGTGCTGGATGCGGCGTTACAAGGGATAGGGTTATGCCAGTTGCCGGATTACTACGTGCTGGAACACCTCAATAGCGGTGCGCTGGTGTCGCTGCTGGAGGCGCACCAGCCGCCGAATACGGCGGTATGGGCGCTGTATCCGCAGCAGAGGCACCTGTCGCCGAAGGTACGGCGGCTGGTGGATTACCTGAAGGAGGGGTTGGCAGGGTTGCCGGAATATCGTTTCGGCTGACGGGATGTGCTGCATGTACTGGCCTCTTCGCGGGTGAACCCGCTCCTACGACGGCCTGTGCCCAACCGCCGATGTGTGTCCACCACCGTGGTAGGAGCGGGTTCACCCGCGAATACGGTAGCGGCGGTAACGGTGAACGGCGGGTGGAGATTGGCCAGCAGGGCCGGCCTCTTCGCGGGTAAACCCGCTCCTACGACGGGCTGCGTCCAACCGCCGATGTGTGTCCACCACCGTGGTAGGAGCGGGTTCACCCGCGAATACGGTAGCGGCGGTAACGGTGAACGGCGGGTGGAGATTGGCCAACAGGGCCGGCCTCTTCGCGGGTAAACCCGCTCCTACGGCGGCCTGTGTCCAACGCCCGATGTGTGTCCACCACCGTGGTAGGAGCGGGTTCACCCGCGAATACGGTAGCGGCGGTAACGGTGAACGGCGGGTGGAGATTGGCCAGCAGACCCGGCCCTTTCGCGGGTGAACCCGCTCCTACGGCGGCCTGTGCCCAACCGCCGATGTGTGTCCACCACCAATCTGTGTAGGAGCGGGTTTACCCGCGAATACGGTAGCGGCGGTAACGGTGAACGGCGGGTGGAGATTGGCCAACAGGGCCGGCCTCTTCGCGGGTAAACCCGCTCCTACGACGGGCTGCGTCCAACCTCCGATGTGTGTCCACCACCGTGGTAGGAGCGGGTTTACCCGCGAATACGGTAGCGGCGGTAACGGTGAACGGCGGGTGGAGATTGGCCAGCAGACCCGGCCCTTTCGCGGGTGAACCCGCTCCTACGACGGCCTGTGCCCAACCCCCGATGTGTGTCCACCACCGTGGTAGGAGCGGGTTTACCCGCGAATACGGTAGCGGCGGTAACGGTGAATGGCGGGTGGAGATTGGCCAGCAGACCCGGCCCTTTCGCGGGTGAACCCGCTCCTACGGCGGCCTGTGTCCAACGCCCGATGTGTGTCCACCACCGTGGTAGGAGCGGGTTTACCCGCGAATACGGTAGCGGCGGTAACGGTGAACGGCAGGTGGAGATTGGCCAGCAGGGCCGGCCTCTTCGCGGGTAAACCCGCTCCTACGGCGGCCTGTGCACAACCGCCGATATGTGTCCACCACCGTGGTAGGAGCGGGTTCACCCGCGAAGAGACCGGCACAGGCGAACGCTCAGCGTTTACCCGCCCAGCGCTGGCGCAACCATTCGAGATCTTCGGGCCGGGTCACCTTTATGTTGTCACTGCGCCCTTCCACCAGCCGCGGCGCCTGACCAGACCATTCGATGGCAGAAGCCTCGTCGGTCACCACCACATCCGACAGCAGGCACTCGGCCAGCGCCCGGTGCAACGCCCCAAGGCGAAACATCTGTGGTGTGTACGCCTGCCAGATCGTGCTGCGGTCCACGGTAGCACTCACCCGGCCATGGCTGTCGGCGCGCTTGAGGGTATCGCGCGCCGGCACCGCCAGCAGTCCACCCACCGGGTCGTCCGCCAGCTCCGACAACAGCTTGTCCAGGTCGCCGCGCGCCAGGTTCGGCCGCGCGGCATCGTGCACCAGTACCCAGTCGCTTTCAGCCGCCCCCTGGGCATGCAGCATCAACAAGGCGTTAAGCACCGAGTCAGCTCGTTCACGCCCGCCCGCCGCACACTGGATGCGTGGGTCGCTGGCGTAGCGCAAGCCAGGCCAGTAAGGGTCATCTTCGGCAATGCTGACCACCACGCCTTTAAGCGCCGGGTGGCCTAGAAAACAGTCGAGGCTGTGCTCGAGAAGGGTCTGCCCAGCCAGCTCCAGGTATTGCTTGGGGCGGTCGGCAGCCATGCGGGCACCTACACCCGCCGCAGGAATCACGGCCCAGAAGGCCGGCAAGGTATCGATCATTTCTGTGGCAACTGGAAGAGGGTTTCGCCCTCTTTGACCATCCCCAATTCATGGCGGGCCCGTTCTTCAACGGTCTCCATGCCTTTTTTCAGCTCTAGCACTTCAGCATCGAGCACACGATTACGCTCAAGCAAACGCTCGTTTTCGGCATGCTGATCGGCAATCTGCTGCTTCAGTTCGGTCACTTGCGCCAGGCTGCCGTTACCCACCCACAGGCGGTACTGCAGGCCACCCAACAGCAAGAGCAGAACGAGGAACAACCAATAGGGACTGCGCATCACGTTATCCAGGTTAAAAAGGCTGCCGCGTACTTTTCACTTCGGGGCCTCGAATAGCACGAAGCCTGGCCGAGGCCAGGCTTCGTCGACAGAAACCCATTAGTACGTAGGAAAGTTCAGTACGAACGTTCCTACAACTTCGGCTGCTGCCTTTTTACCATCTCTTGCTTAGCCGCGAAACTCGGCACGACCGCGGTAAACCGCTTTGGCACCCAGTTGCTCTTCGATGCGCAGCAGTTGGTTGTACTTGGAAACGCGGTCGGAACGGCACAGCGAACCGGTCTTGATCTGGCCAGCAGCAGTACCCACAGCCAGGTCGGCGATGGTCGAGTCCTCGGTTTCACCGGAACGGTGCGAGATCACTGCAGTGTAACCAGCAGCCTTGGCCATCTGGATGGCTTCCAGGGTTTCGGTCAGCGAGCCGATCTGGTTGAACTTGATCAGGATCGAGTTACCAATGCCCTTCTCGATGCCTTCCTTGAGGATCTTGGTGTTCGTCACGAACAGGTCGTCACCGACCAACTGGACTTTTTCACCGATCTTGTCAGTGAGGATTTTCCAGCCAGCCCAGTCGGACTCGTCCAGGCCGTCTTCGATCGAAATGATCGGGAAACGCTCGGTCAGGCCTTTCAGGTAGTCGGCGAAGCCTTCGGCGTCGAACGACTTGCCTTCGCCGGACAGGTTGTACTTGCCGTCTTCGTAGAATTCCGAAGCCGCGCAGTCCAGGGCCAGGGTCACGTCGGTGCCCAGCTTGTAGCCGGCTTTTTCGACAGCTTCGGCGATGGCGCCCAGGGCGTCTTCGTTGGACGCCAGGTTAGGGGCGAAACCACCTTCATCACCTACGGCGGTGTTCAGGCCACGGGCCTTCAGTACGGCCTTGAGGTGGTGGAAGATTTCGGTACCCATGCGCAGGCCGTCAGAGAAGGTCTTGGCGCCAACCGGCTGAACCATGAACTCCTGGATGTCGACGTTGTTGTCGGCGTGCTCACCACCGTTGATGATGTTCATCATCGGAACCGGCATCGAGTACTGGCCCGGGGTGCCGTTCAGGTTGGCGATGTGCGCGTACAGCGGCAGGTCCTGGTCCTGGGCAGCAGCTTTGGCGGCAGCCAGGGAAACAGCCAGGATGGCGTTGGCGCCCAGCTTGGCCTTGTTCTCGGTACCGTCCAGTTCGATCATGGCGCGGTCCAGAGCCTTCTGGTCGGAAGGATCCTTGCCCAGCAGCAGGTCGCGGATCGGGCCGTTGATGTTGGCGACGGCCTTCAGCACGCCCTTGCCCATGTAACGGCTCTTGTCGCCATCACGCAGCTCCAGCGCTTCGCGCGAGCCGGTAGAAGCACCGGACGGCGCGCAAGCGCTGCCGATGATACCGTTGTCGAGCAGTACATCGGCTTCCACAGTGGGGTTGCCACGCGAATCGAGAACTTCACGACCTTTGATGTCGACGATTTTTGCCATTGTTGTAAGCACTCCAGAATTTGACGAAAACAACTTAGCTTAGGAAATTCTTGCCGTTCATCGGGCGAACTTGCTTTGGGCAGGCCTGATGAAGGGAGCCCCTGACCGACTGGTCAGGGGTGGATCGGGCGGTACTTTACCCGAGAAATGAGCTTTACGCGGTTTCTACCGTCGGAAAACTTTTCACCAGGTCGTCCAATTGCTTGAGCTGGACCAGAAACGGCTCCAGTTTATCCAGGCGCAGGGCGCATGGGCCATCGCACTTGGCGTTGTCCGGATCGGGGTGGGCTTCGAGGAAAAGCCCGGCCAGGCCCTGACTCATGCCGGCCTTGGCCAGGTCGGTAACCTGGGCACGACGGCCGCCGGCGGAATCGGCGCGACCACCCGGCATCTGCAGGGCGTGGGTAACGTCGAAGAACACCGGGTATTCGAACTGCTTCATGATGCCGAAGCCCAGCATGTCGACCACCAGGTTGTTGTAGCCGAAGCTCGAACCACGCTCGCAGAGTATCAACTGGTCGTTACCGGCCTCCTCGCACTTGGCCAGGATGTGTTTCATTTCCTGAGGTGCGAGGAACTGAGCCTTCTTGATATTGATCACCACGCCGGTCTTGGCCATGGCCACCACCAGGTCAGTCTGCCGCGACAGGAAAGCCGGCAGCTGGATGATGTCGCATACCTTGGCGACGGGCTCGGCCTGGTAAGGCTCGTGCACGTCGGTGATCACCGGCACGTTGAAGGTGCGCTTGATCTCTTCGAAGATCTTCAGCCCCTCGTCCATGCCAGGGCCACGATAGGACGTCACCGACGAACGGTTGGCCTTGTCGAAGCTGGCCTTGAACACATACGGGATACCGAGCTTCTCGGTAACCCGCACGTACTCTTCGCAGACCTTCATCGCCAGATCACGGGATTCCAGAACGTTCATGCCGCCGAACAGGACGAACGGCTTGTCGTTGGCGATCTCGATGTTACCGACGCGAATGATCTTCTGGGTCATCGATCAGGCCTTGTTCTTCTGAGCCAGGGCTGCCTTGACGAAGCCGCTGAACAGCGGGTGGCCGTCACGCGGGGTGGAGGTGAACTCCGGGTGGAACTGGCAAGCGACGAACCATGGGTGGTCCTTGGACTCGACCACTTCCACCAGCGCGCCGTCTTCGGAACGGCCGGAAACCACCAGACCAGCTTCCACCAGTTGTGGCAGCAGGTTGTTGTTCACTTCGTAGCGGTGACGGTGACGCTCGGTGATCACATCCTTGCCGTAGCAGTCGTGCACCTTGGAACCGGCAGCCAGCTGGCAGTCCTGTGCGCCCAGGCGCATGGTGCCGCCCAGGTCGGAAGCCTCGTCGCGGGTCTCGACGGCACCGGTGGCATCGGCCCACTCGGTGATCAGGCCGACCACTGGGTGGCCGCTGTTACGGTCGAACTCGGTGGAGTTGGCGTCTTTCCAGCCCATCACGTTACGGGCGAATTCGATGACGGCCACCTGCATGCCCAGGCAGATACCCAGGTACGGCACCTTGTTCTCACGGGCGTATTGCACCGCAGTGATCTTGCCTTCCACACCGCGCAGGCCGAAACCGCCCGGTACCAGGATGGCATCGGCGCCTTCGAGCAGGCTGGTGCCCTGGTTCTCGATGTCTTCCGAGTCGATGTAACGCAGGTTGACCTTGGTCCGGTTGGTGATGCCGGCGTGGCTCATCGCTTCGATCAGCGACTTGTACGCATCCAGCAGCTCCATGTACTTGCCGACCATGGCGATGGTCACTTCGTGCTCCGGGTTGAGCTTGGCATCGACCACCTTGTCCCACTCGGACAGGTCGGCGCCATTGCACTGCAGGCCGAAGCGCTCGACGACGAAGTCGTCCAGGCCCTGAGCATGCAGTACGCCCGGGATCTTGTAGATGGTGTCGACGTCTTCCAGCGAAATCACCGCACGCTCTTCAACGTTGGTGAACAGCGCGATCTTGCGACGCGACGAAGCATCGACCGGGTGGTCGGAGCGGCAGATCAGCACGTCAGGCTGCAGGCCGATGGAGCGCAGCTCCTTGACCGAGTGCTGGGTCGGCTTGGTCTTGGTTTCGCCAGCGGTGGCGATGTACGGGACCAGGGTCAGGTGCATCAGCATGGCACGCTTGGAGCCCACTTCGACGCGCAACTGGCGAATCGCCTCGAGGAACGGCTGCGACTCGATATCACCCACGGTACCGCCGATCTCCACCAGGGCCACGTCGGCATCGCCGGCACCCTTGATGATGCGACGCTTGATTTCGTCGGTGATGTGCGGGATGACCTGGATGGTCGCGCCCAGATAATCACCACGACGCTCTTTGCGCAGCACGTGCTCGTAGATACGGCCGGTGGTGAAGTTGTTGTTCTGGGTCATGGTGGTGCGGATGAACCGCTCGTAGTGCCCCAGGTCGAGGTCGGTCTCGGCGCCATCGTGGGTGACGAACACTTCACCGTGCTGGAACGGGCTCATGGTGCCCGGGTCGACGTTGATGTACGGATCCAGCTTGAGCATGGTGACCTTCAGGCCCCGCGCTTCCAGGATGGCCGCCAGGGAAGCCGAGGCAATGCCTTTCCCCAATGAAGAAACAACACCGCCCGTGACGAATATGTAGCGCGTCATGAAAAACCCTAGAAGTCTGCGTTAAGGCGGCCAGCGCCGCCGGAGAAAGCGAAGGAAGGCCGAAGCCCCCGATCACCTGCGTCAATCACAGTGCATCTCGAAAAACTGCCGCGTCTGTACAGCCAGGGTATACCCGGCATGGCGTTCGCTCGTCATTTCCAGAATCAGCTCGGCAAAAAACTGCTTGGTAATCGGCAACCCCTGTGTTTTCGCGGAACCCACAGAAGTTGTATCAAGAAGGGAGGGTAGTCTACCGGAATGTACCCTTCAGCTCAAACCTTGCGCGTTCGTCGGTAACTGCCAGTGCAGTTGGCAATCCGCCCTCACCAGCCCGGGCAGGTTGGCCACCGCCAGCAGGCAATCGTCGCTATATAGCAAGGGCAGGCGCGAGCGCAGGAAATGCGGCACTTGCTGCTCGTTTAACAGGCGCTTGAGGTCACGCCGGCCTCGGCCGGGAACCTCCAGCATTTCACCACCCTGACGGTAGGCAATGCGCAACCCGCCCGGCACGGCTGCGCCGACAAGACGCACGCAACCATTGCCCGGCAACCGCAGCGGCCCATCAGGGTCGGGCCAGGCCAGCGAGCCAGCGGGTTGCTGTAGCCAATCACCGCTCAACCACCAGATGCGCCCGTGGCTACGCACCAACCGCCCATCGGCAAGCCGCCAGACTGGCCGGGCATCGGCGGCGGCATCGCGCAGGTCTGCCCAGCCGGCCCAGTGCCGGGTATCGGGCAAACGGGTGCGCTGGCTTAGCCAGTACTGCAAGGCATTGCGCTGACGGGCTGGCGATAGCGCTACCAGGGTGGCCAGGCCGAGGGAATCCAGCCCCGGCCAGGCGATGGGCGCCCCCTTACGCGCAAGCGCCAGATCCTCCTGGGCCAGTTCGTCCAGCAAACCCAGCGCCTCACCCAGATGCTCTGCTGCACGGGCGAAGTTCTGGCTGGCCTGAGGCCAACGTTGCTGCAAGTGCGGCATCACTTCGCCACGCAGGTAGTTGCGGGCGAATTGTGTGTCGGCGTTTGACGGGTCTTCGATCCAGACCAACCCTTGGGCTTTGCCGTAGTCCTGCAACTGCTGCCGCGAACAACCCAGCAACGGCCTGACCAGGCTGCCCTGCCCTAATGCCCGCTGCACCGGCATGGCTGCCAGGCCGCGCAGGCCGGCGCCGCGCAACAGGCGGAACAGCAGAGTCTCGGCCTGGTCGTCGCGGTGCTGGCCGGTGAACAGGATGTCGCCTGGGCCGAGCACTTGCCTGAAGGCGGCATAGCGGGCATCTCGGGCCGCCTGCTCCAGGCTGGCGCCGGGGCTGACCTGGACGTGAATGACGTGGAGTTCGATGCCAAGATTGTCGCAGACGGCTTGGCAATGAGCAGGCCAGGCGTCAGCAGCGGACTGCAGGCCATGGTGGACATGAATGGCACGCAGCGGTGGGGAAACGTGATTGCGGGCGTAATCGGCCAGCAGGTGCAGGAGGACGGTGGAATCGAGGCCGCCGGAGAAGGCGACGTGCCAGGTGGGGGCGTTGAGCCAAGGAGTGAGGTTGATCATCTAGCCCTCGCTCGATTCCAGAAAGCATTCGCGGGCATGCCCGCTCCCACATGCACGGCGCAAGCCTCAAGGACAGCGCAAATACCTGTAGGAGCGGGTTTACCCGCGAACACCGGCGAAGCCGGTGCCGTCAATCACAAGGGCCACAAAACGGCCCCCGGGGCAAATCAGAATCAGAGGCCGTAGCTCATCAGGCGCTCGTAGCGACGGGCCAGCAGCGCGTCGTTGTCGAACTTGCCGAGCATGTCCAGCTGCTGCACCAGATCGGCACGGATGCTTTCGGACATCTGGGCCGGATCACGGTGGGCGCCGCCCAGCGGCTCCTGGATGACCTTGTCGACAATGTTCAGGCTCTTCAGGCGCTCGGCAGTGATACCCATGGCTTCGGCCGCGTCTGCTGCTTTGTCGGCGGTTTTCCACAGAATCGAAGCACACCCTTCCGGCGAGATAACCGAGTAGGTGGAGTACTGCAGCATGTTCAGTTGGTCGCACACGCCAATGGCCAGTGCCCCACCGGAACCACCCTCACCAATCACGGTCGCGATGATCGGGGTTTTCAGGCGTGCCATGACCCGCAGGTTCCAGGCAATGGCTTCACTCTGGTTACGTTCTTCGGCGTCGATGCCCGGGTAGGCGCCCGGCGTGTCGATGAAGGTCAGGATCGGCATCTTGAAGCGTTCGGCCATTTCCATCAGGCGACAGGCCTTGCGGTAGCCTTCCGGGCGCGGCATGCCGAAGTTGCGACGCACTTTCTCGCGCACTTCACGGCCCTTCTGGTGGCCAATGACCATGACCGGCTTGCCGTCCAGACGCGCAGTACCACCCACGATGGCGGCGTCGTCAGAGAAGTGACGGTCCCCGTGCAGTTCTTCGAACTCGGTGAAGATATGCTCCAGGTAGTCCAGGGTGTAAGGACGACGCGGGTGACGGGCCAGGCGGGCGATCTGCCAGCTGGTCAGGTTGCCGAAGATGCTTTCGGTCAGGGTGTTGCTCTTGTCTTGCAGACGGGCAATTTCATCGCTGATGTTCAGCGAGTTGTCGTTACCCACCAGGCGCAGGCCTTCGATCTTGGCTTGCAGGTCGGCAATCGGCTGTTCGAAATCGAGGAAATTCGGGTTCATAGTCATCCGTCTTGGGTCTACGGCCAGGCGGCCGGCCGGTTGATCCGTTTGGCGCCATACCTTAAGGGATCAGGCGCATTCAGGTCGAGATTAAATTTTTGTCGGTTCAACGATATTGCAGGAAGACGTTCTCACGCCCGAACTGGTCACGCAGCGCCTGAATCAGGCCATCGGCCGGGTCGATCGCCCACTGCTCGCCAAACTGCAGCATGGCCTTGGCGTCGCTGCCGGTGTACTCCAGCGTGATCGGGCAAGCACCACGATGGCGGGTGATCAGCTCGCCCAGCCACTTCAGCCGGTCGCCTTTCAGTGCGTCGTGCGCCACCTTCAGGCGCAGGCTCTCGGCCAGCTTGGTGCGCGCGTCTTCCATGGTCATCACCTGCTTCACCCGCAGGCGCAAGCCCCCGGAGAAGTCGTCATTGCTGACCTCGCCTTCCACCACCACCATGGCATCGGTCTGCAGCAAGGACTGTGCCGCCATGAAGGCATCGGCAAACAGCGATGCCTCGATCCGCCCGGAACGGTCATCCAGGGTGACGAAGCCCATCTTGTCGCCCTTCTTGTTCTTCATCACCCGTAGGGCAATGATCATGCCGGCGATGGTCTGGGTTTCGCGCGACGGCTTGAGGTCGACGATGCGCTGGCGGGCGAAGCGGCGAATCTCGGCCTCGTACTCGTCGATCGGGTGGCCGGTCAGGTACAGGCCCAGGGTGTCTTTCTCTCCCTTCAGACGCTCCTTGAGGGTGAGCTCGCGCACCTTGCGATGGTTGGCGTAGACGTCGACATCTGCCGCGTCGAACATGCCGCCGAACAGGTCGACATGGCCACTGTCAGCGGTGTGCGCAGCCTGCTCGGCTGCCTTGATGGCCTCGCCCAGCGCCGACAGCAAGGTTGCCCGGTTGATGTCGATATTGGCGTGGTAGGCCTTGATCTCGTCATGGAAGTGCGGGCCAAGGCGGTCCAGCGCGCCACTGCGCACCAGCGCATCAAGGGTACGCTTGTTGACCCGCTTGAGGTCGATGCGTTCACAGAAATCGAACAGGTCCTTGAACGGACCGCCTTGGGCACGGGCTTCGACAATCGCCTCCACCGGGCCTTCGCCGACACCCTTGATGGCGCCAAGGCCGTAGACGATCCGGCCGTCGTTGTTGACGGTGAACTTGAAGTCCGAGAAGTTCACGTCCGGCGCGTCGAGGCGCAGCTTCATGCTGCGCACCTCCTCCACCAGCACCACCACCTTGTCGGTGTTGTGCATATCCGCCGACAGGACCGCAGCCATGAACGGCGCCGGGTAGTGGGTTTTCAGCCAGGCGGTCTGGTACGACACCAGGCCATAGGCAGCGGAGTGGGATTTGTTGAAGCCGTAGCCGGCGAACTTTTCTACCAGGTCGAAGATGTTACCGGCGAGGTCCGCATCGATATTGTTGGCTACGCAACCTTCGATGAAACCACCGCGCTGCTTGGCCATTTCCTCGGGCTTTTTCTTACCCATGGCCCGGCGCAGCATGTCGGCACCACCCAGGGTATAACCTGCCATCACCTGGGCGATCTGCATCACCTGTTCCTGGTACAGGATGATGCCGTAGGTCGGCGCCAGTACTGGCTTGAGGCCTTCATACTGGTAGTCGGAGTGCGGGTAGGCCAGTTCGGCGCGGCCGTGCTTGCGGTTGATGAAGTCGTCCACCATGCCCGATTGCAGCGGGCCCGGGCGGAACAGCGCAACCAGTGCGATCAGGTCTTCCAGGCAGTCGGGCTTGAGCTTCTTGATCAGCTCCTTCATGCCCCGCGATTCAAGCTGGAACACCGCCGTGGTTTCGGCCTTCTGCAGCAGCTCGTAGGTCTTGCGATCGTCCAGCGGAATGAAGTCGATATTGAGGTCAGGCAGGTTCTTCTTGGCCTGCTCGCGGTTGATGATCTCCATCGCCCACTTGATGATGGTCAAGGTACGCAGGCCGAGGAAGTCGAACTTCACCAAGCCGGCGGCCTCGACGTCATCCTTGTCGAACTGGGTTACCAGGCCACCACCCTCTTCATCACAGGCGATCGGCGAAAAGTCGGTGAGCTTGGTCGGTGCGATAACCACACCACCGGCGTGCTTGCCGGTGCCCCGGGTCACACCCTCCAGCTTCAGGGCCATGTCCCAGATTTCACGGGCGTCTTCGTCGCCCTTGAGGAAGTCACGCAGGATCTCTTCCTGCTCGTAGGCCTTCTCCAGGGTCATGCCCACTTCGAAGGGGATCATCTTCGACAGGCGGTCGGCCAGGCCATAGGATTTGCCTTGCACCCGCGCCACGTCACGCACCACCGCCTTGGCGGCCATGGTACCGAAGGTGATGATCTGGCTCACCGCATTACGGCCGTAGGCCTCGGCTACGTAGTCGATCACCCGGTCACGGCCGTCCATGCAGAAGTCGACGTCGAAGTCGGGCATGGAAACACGTTCAGGGTTGAGGAAGCGCTCGAACAGCAGGTCGTAGGCCAGCGGGTCGAGGTCGGTGATCTTCAGTACATAGGCCACCAGCGAGCCAGCACCCGAGCCGCGGCCCGGGCCAACCGGTACATCGTTGTTCTTGGCCCACTTGATGAAGTCCATAACAATCAGGAAGTAACCGGGGAAGCCCATCTGGATGATGATGTCCAGTTCAAACTTCAGGCGATCCAGGTAGACCTGACGCTTTTCTTCATAATTGGGCGTGGTCTCTTTCGGCCACAGCACCGCCAGGCGCTCTTCCAGGCCTTCGTGGGACACATGCCGCAGGTAGTCGTCGATGCCCATGCCGTTGGGCGTGGGGAAGTCAGGCAGGAAGTACTTGCCCAGCTGCACCTGGATGTTGCAGCGCTTGGCGATCTCGACGGTGTTGGCGATGGCGTCGGGCAGGTCACTGAACAGCTCGGCCATTTCCTCGGCCGACTTCAGGTACTGCTGGTCGCTGTAGCAACGCGGACGGCGCGGGTCGTCGAGGGTCCATCCCTCGCCAATGCATACGCGGGTTTCGTGGGCGTCGAAGTCCGTTTGCTTGATGAAACGCACGTCGTTGGTAGCCACCAGCGGGGCGCCAAGCTTGTCGGCCAACGCCACCGCCGCGTGCACGTATTCTTCGTCGCGTGCCCGATTGGTGCGCTGCACTTCAACGTAGAAGCGCTCGGGGAACATGCCCATCCAGTCTTGAAGTAGCGCTTCGGCTTCATCTTGCCGCCCAGCCAGCAAGGCCATGCCGATGTCGCCTTCCTTACCCGCGGACAGGGCAATCAGGCCCTCGCTGGCCGGCGCGATCCATTCACGCTGGAGGATGACCAGGCCATTGCGCTGGCCATCGGTCCAGCCGCGCGAGATCAGTTCGGTAAGGTTGCGATAGCCCTTGGGGTCCATGGCCAGGAAGCAGATGCGCGACAGCGGGGCTTCCGGGTCGGCGCCGGCCAGCCACAGGTCGGCACCGCAGATCGGTTTGATACCGGCGCCCATGGCAGTCTTGTAGAACTTCACCAGCGAGCACATGTTGCTCTGATCGGTGATGGCGACCGCCGGCATGTTCATCCCGGTCAGTGCCTTGGCCAGCGGCTTGATCCGCACCAGGCCGTCAACCAGCGAGAATTCAGAGTGGACGCGCAGGTGAACGAAGGAAACCGACATGGAAGATCCTGTAGCAGTGCTTAACGACAAGGGCGGGATTGTAGCCTAACTAGGGGCTTTTTTTGGGGCTGCTTTGCAGCCCTTCGCGGGCACGCCCGCTCCCACAGGTACGGCCCCGCTGCTCAGACCGATGAATCCTGTGGGAGCGGGCGTGCCCGCGAAGGGCCGCAAAGCGGCCCCAATAGGTCAGATCAGGGAATCGGTGACGCCTTCGCGCGCTTCCCAGGCCGCCCGCACAGGGGCGAAGGATCGCCGATGAATGGGCGTAGGCCCAAGGCGCGCCAAGGCCTCGAGATGCACCGGGGTCGGGTAGCCCTTGTGCCCGCCAATGCCATACCCCGGGTAGATCAGTTCGAAGGCGCTCATCTCCCGATCACGGGTCACCTTGGCCAGGATCGATGCCGCTGCAATGGCCGGCACCTGGCTATCCCCCTTGACCACCGGTGCTGCCGGCACAGCCAGCTTCGGGCAGCGATTGCCATCGATCAGGGCCAGTTTCGGCGTAATATGCAGGCCCTCCACTGCCCGCTGCATGGCCAGCATGGTGGCCTGCAGGATGTTCAGGCTGTCGATCTCCTCGACTTCGGCGCGGGCGATGCAGAAGCTCAAGGCCTTTTCGCAGATCTCGTCGAACAGCGCCTCACGCTTGGCTTCGGTGAGCTTCTTCGAGTCGTTCAGACCGAGAATCGGCCGCGCAGGATCAAGAATCACCGCCGCCGTGACCACCGCGCCACACAGCGGACCACGGCCTACTTCGTCAACGCCGGCGACCAGGTCTTCTACCAGGTTGAAGTCCAGTCCAATTTGCATGTCAGCGGTCCTTGAGCAGGGCCAGTACCGCCTCGGCGGCCTGATTGGAGGCATCACGGCGCAAGGTACGGTGAATTGCGTCGAAACGTTCGGTCTGCTGGCTTCCATCGCGCACCAGTGGCGCCAAGGTGTTGGCCAGCGCTTCGCTGGTAGCGTCGTCCTGCAGTAGCTCGGGCACCAGTTCTCGTTGGGCCAGCAGATTTGGCAATGACACGTAAGGGCTTTTCACCAGACGCTTGAGAATCCAGTAGGTCAACGGCGCCAGGCGGTACGCCACCACCATCGGCCGCTTGTACAGCAGCGCCTCGAGGGTAGCGGTGCCCGAGGCGATCAGCACCGCGTCACAGGCCGCCAGGGCTTGGTGCGACTGGCCATCGAGCAGGGTCAGCGGCAGTTGGCGCCCTTCAAGCATCTGTTCGACCTGAGCGCGTCGCGTGGCGTTGGCGCAGGGCAATACGAAGCGTACACCCGGCACCTGCTGGCAGAGGCGCTCGGCAGCGTCAAGGAACAGCGTACCCAGGCGCCCTACTTCGCCACCCCGGCTGCCCGGCATCAGCGCCACCACAGGCCCCTCGCCCAGGCCCAGCGCGGCGCGCGCGGCCGGGCGGTCGGTTTCAAGCGGGATGGTGTCTGCCAGCGGGTGGCCGACAAAACGCACTGGCACACCCTGCTCTTCGTAGAACCGCGCCTCGAACGGCAGCAGCGTCAGCATCAGGTCGCAGCCTTCGCGAATCTTCAGCACGCGCTTCTGCCGCCAGGCCCACACTGACGGGCTGACATAGTGGACGGTCTTGATCCCGGCCTGACGCAGCTTCAGCTCGATATTGAGGGTGAAGTCAGGGGCGTCGATGCCGATGAATACGTCGGGCTTTTCTTCGATCAGGGTCTGGATCAGCAACTTGCGGCGCTTGAGCAGCTCGCGCAGGCGCCCCAACACCTCGACCAGCCCCATGACGGCGAGACGTTCCATGGGGAAATAGGATTGCAGGCCTTCGGCCTCCATCAAAGGGCCGCCAACCCCGATGAAACGTACGTCGGGGTGGCGCGCCTTCAGGGCACGCATCAAGCCTGAACCAAGAATATCGCCACTGGCCTCACCGGCGACCAGCGCTACGCAAAGCTGGGCCATATCAGCGTGTGATGCCGCGAGCGGAGCTCAGGATCGACTGACGGAACAGCTCGACCTCGGGGTGTTGCGCAGCGGGTTCGGCCAGCTCCTTGAGCGCGTCTTCTACGGTCAGGCCCTGACGGTAGACAATCTTGTAGCAACGACGCAGCACATGGATCACCTCGTCGCTGAAACCGCGGCGGCGCATGCCCTCGAAGTTCATGCTGCGGGCTTCGGCCGGGCTGCCGAACACGGTCACGAAGGCCGGAACGTCCTTGCCAATCGCCGTGCCCATGCCGGAAAACGCGTGGGCGCCAATGTGGCAGTACTGGTGAACCAGGGTGTAACCGGACAGGATCGCCCAGTCACCCACATGCACATGACCTGCCAGCGCCGTATTGTTGACCAGGATGCAGTGGTTGCCGATGACACTGTCGTGGCCAATGTGGGCATAGGCCATGATCAGGTTATGGTCACCCACGGTGGTTTCCGCGCGGTCCTGAACAGTACCGCGGTGGATGGTCACCCCTTCGCGAATGACATTGTGATCGCCGATCACCAGGCGCGTCGGCTCACCCTTGTACTTCAGGTCCGGGGTGTCTTCACCGATGGAAGAGAACTGGAAGATACGGTTGTGCTTGCCGATGCGGGTCGGGCCTTTGAGCACAACATGCGGGCCGATAACGGTGCCCTCCCCGATTTCTACATCAGGGCCAACGATCGACCAAGGGCCGACCTCGACGCCGTCGGCCAGCCTGGCCGACGGATCGATAATGGCCCGAGGATCAATCGAATTCATAGGGAGCGTTCCGCGCAGGTGATTTCTGCCGAGCAGACCGGCTTGCCGTCGACCAGGGCGCGGCACTCGAACTTCCAGATCATGCTTTTACGGCTGAGGAACTTGGCTTCCAGCACAAGCTGGTCACCCGGCAGAACCGGCTGACGGAAACGCAGTTTGTCGGAACCGACAAAGTAGTACAGGGTGCCATCGGCCGGCTTGGCATCGAGCATCTTGAAACCAAGGATGCCGGCCGCCTGGGCCATGGCTTCGATGATCAGGACACCCGGCATGATCGGGTGTGCCGGGAAGTGGCCATTGAAAAACGGCTCGTTGATGCTGACATTCTTGTAGGCACGAATGCTCTGGGCCTCGAAGTCCAGATCCGTCACCCGATCTACCAGCAGGAACGGGTAGCGGTGAGGCAGGTATTCGCGAATCTCGTTGATGTCCATCATTTCGGTGGGGAAGCCTGTAATAAGAATAGGGAGCGCAGGTGCTGACCACACGCTCCTTTTGCAATCCAAAGAGGAGCCAGCTAGCGACTGTTCACTCTTGCTCAGGGAATGGTATCAGCCTTCTGATGTCGGCAGGCCACCTGAGGTCACGGTATCGACGCGTTTTTCCAGCTGCTGGAGACGCTTGGCCATGTCGTCCAGGTGGCGGATACGCGCGGCGCTCTTGCGCCAGTCAGCCAGCGGCTGCATGGCAGTGCCGGAAGAATAGGCACCCGGTTCGGTGATCGAACGGGTTACCATGGTCATCCCGGACACGAAAACGTTATCACAGACATCGATATGGCCGACCATGCCGACACCGCCGGCAATGGTGCAGTGCTTGCCAATGCGCGTGCTACCGGAAATCCCGACGCAAGCGGCCATGGCCGTGTGCTCGCCGATCTGCACGTTATGGGCGATCTGGATCTGGTTGTCGAGCTTGACCCCGTCAGCGATCCGCGTGTCAGACAAAGCACCGCGGTCGACAGCAGTGTTGACGCCGATTTCCACGTCATCACCGATGGTCACGCCACCGATCTGGGCGATCTTGCGCCACACACCCTTCTCGTTGGCAAAGCCGAAACCTTCACCGCCAATCACCGCCCCCGACTGAATGACCACGCGCTTGCCGATGGTCACGTCATGGTACAGGGTGACCCGCGGTGCCAGCCAACCACCCTCGCCGATCACGCAACGCGCGCCGACCACGCAGTGTGCACCCACAGTGACATTGGCCGCGATACGCGCACCGCTTTCGATGACCGCGAACGGCCCGATGCTGGCACTGGCATCCACCTGCGCGTCCTCAGCCACCACGGCGCTGGGATGAACACCCGCCACAGCCTTGGGTTTGGGGTCGAACAGGTGGGAAATGCGTGCGTAGGCCAGGTACGGATCGGCGACGATCAGTGCATTGCCGGCAAAGCCGTCGGCATCCGCCGCCTTGAGCAGCACTGCGGCCGCCTGGCTGTCGTCCAGGAATTTGCGGTACTGCGGGTTGGCGAGGAAGCTCAACTGACCGGGGCCAGCCTCCTGCAAGGTGGCCAGCCCGGTAATCTGCAGCGTCTCGGGCCCTTTGAGGGTGGCTCCGAGTGCCTCGGCCAGCTGGCCTAACGTCATGGTCACACTCATATCAACGGGCTTGGTTCATGCGCTCGATGACTTGGCGGGTGATGTCATACTGAGGTTTGACATCGATGACCGCACCACGCTCGAGGACCAGGTCGTAGCCGCCCTTCTTGATCACTGCCTCGACAGCACCATCCAGCTTCGGCTTCAGTTGCTTGAGCATGTCGCGATCAGCAACGGCCTTCGCTTCGTTCAATTCCTTGGACTGGAACTGGAAGTCCCGGGCCTTTTGCTTGAACTCGAGCTCCAAGCGCTCACGCTCCTGCTGCTGCATCTTGTCGCCGCCCTTGATCAGGCGGTCCTGGATGCCCTTGGCACTGCTTTCCAGGTTTTTCAGCTTGGTCAGTTGCGGACCGAATTTCTTCTCGGCATCAACCGCATACTTCTTGGCGGCATCCGACTCGAGCAGGGCCATCTGGTAGTTCAGGACGGCAACCTTCATTTCGGCGAAAGCCGGGGTGGCGACCAGCGCCGCGGCCACTACGGCCAATTGAGCCAATTTACGCACGATGCACTCCTGGATAAACCGTTGTCATTAAGCAAGGGCCGACCTTAGAAGGTCTGGCCCAGAGAGAATTGGAACACCTGGGTATCGGCATCGTCCGGCTTCTTGACCGGCATTGCCAGGCTGAAGCTCAGCGGGCCCAGTGCGGTAATCCAGGTCACGCCCAAGCCGACCGAACTGGCCATGCCCGAGAACCCGACCTTCTCGCAATCAGGTTTGTTGCCGCAATTGGTGTCGAACACGTTACCCACGTCCCAGAACACGGAGGTGCGCAGTGAACGCTGGTCCTTGACGAACGGCAGCGGGAACAGCAGCTCGGCACCGCCTTGCACCAGCACGTTACCACCAAACGGCAACGGATCCTGATCCGGGTCGGCGATGGTGCCTGGCTTGCCACCCGCGGCCTCACCGATGCTCGGGGTACTGCGCGGGCCCAGACTGCTGTCCTTGAAGCCACGGACAGAGTTGAAACCACCCGCGAAGTAGTTCTCGTAGAACGGCAGGCCGGAGGTGCTGCCGTAACCATCGCCATAGCCCAGCTCGGTATGCAGGCGCAGGGTGTAGTCGCTGGTGATCGGCTTGAACAGCTGGCCACGGTAGTCAAGTTTGAAGAACGACAGGTCGCTGCCCGGAACAGTGGACTCCAGGGTCAGGCTTTGCGAGTGGCCACGGGTGGCCAACACGCCTTTGTTCAGGGTCGACTCGGACCAGCCGATCGAGGCCTTGAAGTTCAGGAAGTTGTCACCTTCCTGCTCGAGGAAGTCGAAGATCTCGTCAACGGTGTACTTGCCGGTCTTGATCTTGTCCTGCTGCACGCTCAGGCCGTAGGTCAGGCGCGAGGTCTCGCTGATCGGATAGCCCAGGCTGACGCCCGCACCGTAGCTGTCCACCGCATAGCTGGCAACGTCGACGTCGAGGTCGTCGTAATCGGTGCTGCGGTAGAAGGCGTTATAGCCCAGGCTGACGCCATCGGCAGTGAAGTAGGGATCAACGAAGCCGAAGTTGTAGCGGGTCTGGTATTCCGAGCGGGTCAGGCCGACGGACACTTTGTTACCGGTACCGAGGAAGTTGCTCTGGCTGATCGATCCACCGAGGATCAGGCCGGCGCTCTGGGCGAAACCGACGCTGGCGGTGATCGAACCGGAGGCCTGCTCTTCAACGCTGTAGTTCACGTCCACCTGGTCGTCGGTGCCAGGCACCTGAGGGGTCTCGACGTTGACTTCCTTGAAGTAACCCAGCCGCTCCAGACGGGTCTTGGACTGGTCGATCAGGTAGGTCGAAGCCCAGCCACCTTCCATCTGGCGCATTTCGCGGCGCAGCACTTCGTCTTCGGTCTTGGTGTTGCCGCGGTAGTTGATGCGGTTGACGTAGGCACGCTTGCCCGGGTCGACCACGAACATGATGTCGACCGTGTGGTCCTGGTCGTTCGGCTGTGGCACACCGTTGACGTTGGCAAAGGTGTAGCCTTCGTTACCCAAGCGACGGGTGATCAGCTCGGATGTGCTGGTCATCACCTTGCGCGAGAATACCTGGCCCGGCTGCACCAGCAGCAGCGACTTGACCTGGTCTTCCGGCACCTTGAGGTCGCCGGACAGCTTCACGTCGCGAACGGTGTATTTCTCGCCTTCGTTGATGTTGACGGTGATGTAGACGTGCTTCTTGTCCGGCGTGATGGACACCTGGGTGGAGGCGATGTCCATGTTGATGTAGCCGCGGTCCAGGTAATAGGAACGCAGACGCTCCAGGTCACCGGAGAGTTTTTCACGGGCGTACTTGTCGTCGTTCTTGAAGAACGACAGCCAGTTGGTGGTCTTCAGCTCGAACAGCTGCCCCAGGGTCTCATCATCGAATACGTTGTTGCCAACGACGTTGATGTGCTGGATGGCGGCGACGGTGCCTTCGTTGATCTTGATCTTCAGCGCCACGCGGTTGCGCGGCTGCGGCACCACTTCGGCGTCTACCTCGGCCGAGTAGCGCCCCTGGGCCACGTACTGGCGCTGCAGCTCGTTACGCACGCCTTCGAGGGTGGCACGCTGGAAGATCTCGCCTTCGGCCAGGCCCGATTGCTTCAGGCCCTTCATCAGGTCTTCGGTGCTGATCGCCTTGTTGCCTTCAATCTCGATGCTCGACACCGACGGGCGCTCGACCACGTTGATGATCAGCACATTGCCATCACGGCTCAACCTGATGTCCTGGAAGAACCCGGTCTTGAACAAGGAACGAGTCGAGTCCACCAGGCGGCGGTCGTCGGCCTGGTCACCAACGTTCAGCGGCAAGGCACCGAACACACTGCCGGCGGAAACCCGCTGCAGGCCGTTGACGCGAATATCGGAGATGGTGAAGGACTCGGCGTGAACTTCAGCGATCATCAGTGCGGACATGACCGCAGTTAGCAGCAGACGTTTCATGAAGTCCTTTTATTCCAACTGGCAATAAACAACCTGCCGTCACAAAACGGCAGGTTCGCAATTGAGCGAAGCTTTATAGTCGACCCAGATCGTTGATCAGGGCGAGCAACATCACCCCTATGACCAAACTGATACCGATCTGAACCCCCCAACCTTGCACCCGATCCGACAGCGGACGACCGCGCGCCCACTCGACCAGGTAAAACAGCAAATGCCCCCCATCCAGTACGGGTATGGGCAGCAGGTTAAGAACCCCCAGGCTTATGCTCAGGTAGGCCAGGAAATTCAGGAAATCCCCCACGCCGGACTGGGCTGAAGCGCCCGCCACTTTAGCAATGGTTATCGGTCCACTCAAGTTTTTTACCGAGAGCTCCCCGAACAGCATTTTCTTCAGCGATTCAAGGGTCAGGACGCTCATGCTCCAGGTACGCGACAAGCTCTCACCCACCGCATCCAGCGGGCCGTAGCTGACTTCGCGGAGCATGTTGGCAGGCCATTCGCCACCTTTGACGCCAGCACCAAGATAGCCACCGACTGCCTTGCCCTCACCCTTGCGGGCCAGGGTCACCGGCAGCTCCAGGGCAGCTCCATCGCGCTCCACTCGCACCACTACCTTGGCATCAGGGCGGGCGCGCACGCGGTCGACAACCTGCTGCCATTCGGTCACCGCCACATCATCCAGAGCCAGCAGCTTGTCACCGGTTTTCAGGCCAGCAGCGGCAGCCGGCCCCTTCGGATCGATCTCGGCCAGCACCGGGGTGATCGCCGGGCGCCAGGGGCGCAGCCCCAGGGATTGAATCGGGTCCGGCTCGTCGGCGCCCTTGAGCCAGCTGTCCAGCTTGACCTGCAACTGGCGCTCGGCGCTGGCACCCTCATCGCGCACGCCAATCTGCAAGGTACCGCTCTCACCCAGACGACGAACCAACTGCAGGTTGACCGCCGACCAACCGTTGGTCGGCTTACCGTCGACAGAGACGATTTCCTGACCCGCGGTCAGCCCGGCCGATGCTGCCAGGCTGCCACTGTCGACCGCACCGATAACCGGGCGGATTTGCTGGGTACCCAGCATCGCCAGTACCCAGAAAAACAGGATAGCGAGCAGAAAATTGGCGATCGGGCCTGCCGCGACAATCGCAATACGCTGGCGCACCGACTTGCGGTTGAACGACTGCCCGGCCAGCGCTGGCGGCACATCGCCTTCGCGCTCGTCGAGCATCTTGACGTAGCCACCCAGAGGAATGGCCGCAACAACGAACTCGGTGCCGTGGCGGTCATGCCACCGCAGCAGCGGCGTGCCGAAACCCACCGAAAAACGCAGCACCTTGACGCCGCAGCGGCGCGCCACCCAGAAGTGACCGAATTCGTGGAAAGTGACCAGCACACCCAGAGCCACGAGGGTGCCGATAATCATGTAGAGCGCTGTCATGTCCATCTCCGAATGATGTTCAGCGGGCTGGCATCCCCCAGCCCCCTCACGAACCTTGGCGGGCCTGCATCAGCGGCCGTGACGCCTCAGCCACTCTCGGGAAAGCTCCCGGGCACGCTGATCGGCGGCAAATACCGCATCCAGCGACGGCAGCGGTACGACGGGTTCCTGGTCGAGTACCTGTTCGATCATACCCGCGATCTCCGGGAAGCGGATGCGCCGTTCAAGAAATGCCTGGACCGCCACTTCGTTGGCTGCATTGAGCACCGCTGGCGCACTGTTGCCAGCCTCGGCAGCCTGCCGCGCAAGGCGCAGGCAAGGGAAGCGTTGTTCGTCGGGCGCCTGGAAATCCAGACGGGCGATGGCGAACAGGTCCAGGGGGGCGACCCCGGAATCGATCCGTTCCGGCCAAGCCAACGCGTTGGCGATCGGCGTACGCATGTCCGGGTTGCCCAACTGCGCGAGCACCGAACCGTCCACGTAGTCGACCAGCGAGTGGATCACGCTTTGCGGGTGCACCACCACCTCAACCTTGGACGGCGCGGCATCGAACAACCAGCAGGCCTCGATCAACTCGAGGCCTTTGTTCATCATGCTGGCCGAATCCACGGAGATCTTGCGCCCCATGGACCAGTTAGGGTGCGCACAGGCTTGCTCCGGGGTCACGTCCAGCAGCGCCTCGACCGGCGTCTGGCGGAATGGCCCGCCGGAAGCGGTAAGCAGGATCCGACGCACACCGACGGCGCTCAGGCCACGGGCGTAGTCGCCTGGCATGCACTGGAAGATAGCGTTGTGTTCGCTGTCGATCGGCAGCAGCACGGCACCCTTTTGCCGCACCGCCTCCATGAACAGCGCGCCCGACATTACCAGTGCTTCCTTGTTGGCCAGCAACACCTTCTTGCCTGCCTCGACGGCCGCCAGCGTGGGGCGCAAGCCGGCAGCACCGACAATGGCTGCCATCACCGCATCCACTTCAGCGGCCGACGCCACCTGGCAAAGCCCTGCCTCGCCCTCCAGCACCTCGGTGGTACAACCAACTGCAGCCAGACTTGCACGCAACCTCACCGCCGCCTCGGTGCTCGGCACCACAGCGAATGCCGGACGATGACGCACACATAGCGCCAACAGTTCGTCGACGCGCGAATAGCCGGTGAGGGCAAACGCTTGATAACGGTCGGGATGGCGCGCAATCACATCCAGCGTGCTCAGGCCGATGGAGCCGGTCGCCCCGAGCACGGTAATACGTTGCGGGCGACTCACATCACACCCCATTCGGCAGCCCACAACAGCACCGCGAAGATCGGAATTGCCGCTGTCAGGCTGTCGATGCGGTCGAGCACACCACCGTGCCCAGGTAGCAGATTGCTGCTGTCCTTGATGCCGGAGCGACGCTTGAACATGCTCTCGGTCAGGTCACCGACCACCGAGGACATCACCAGCAACGCAGCGCCCAGCAGGCCCAGCAGGATCTGACCAAAGCCCCAGTCGCGACTGATGCCGACACCCAGGGTGATCAACAGGCTGACTGCCAGCCCACCATACACACCTTCCCAGCTCTTGCCCGGGCTGACCTGCGGGGCCAGCTTGCGCTTGCCGAACGCCCGACCTGAGAAGTACGCACCGATGTCGGCAGCCCACACCAGCACCATGACGGACAGGATCAGCCAGTTCCCCAGGGGCCAGTGCTTGAGCAGCACCAGCCCCTGCCAGGCCGGCAACAACACCAGCAGGCCGACCAACAGCCGACAGGCAGCACTGGCCCACAGGTCGCTGCTGCGCGGGTAGGTAAGCACCAGCCAAGTGGCCAGCCCCCACCAGATCACCGCAGCGCCCAGCACCCAGGGCGCCAGCTCCGGAAGGATGTGCAGCAGCATCAGTGCCCCAGCGACCACCGCCGCATAGGCAAGGCGCAGCGGCTGGGCCATCAGCCCGGCAAGGCGCGCCCACTCCCAGGCACCGAGGGTCACTACGAAGCCGATGAACAGGGCGAAGTCCCCGCCATTGAGCAGGAAGAAACCGCCCAGCGCGACCGGCAACAGGATCAGCGCAGTAATGATGCGTTGTTTAAGCATTAAGCACGAGCTCCAGCCTCGACCTGCTCGCTGGTCTTACCGAAGCGGCGCTGGCGCGAAGCGAAATCGGCCAGGGCATTGCGCATGGCCTCGTGTTTGAAGTCCGGCCAGTAGAGGTCGGAGAAGTACAACTCGGCATAGGCCAGTTGCCACAGCAGGAAATTGCTGATGCGATGCTCGCCACCGGTGCGAATGCAAAGATCCGGCAACGGCAGCTCGCCGGTTGCCAGACAGGTCTGCAGCAGACCCGGGGTGATGTCTTCCGGGCGCAGGTGCCCGGCCTGCACTTCCCGCGCCAACCGCTGGGCAGCCTGGGCAATGTCCCACTGGCCACCGTAGTTGGCTGCTATCTGCAGAATGAAGCGGTTGTTGCCAGCGGTCACTGCCTCGGCCTCGCGCATGGCGGCCTGCAGCTCAGGATGAAAACGCGAACGGTCGCCGATGATGCGCAGGCTGATATTGTTCTCGTCAAGGCGCTTGGCCTCACGGCGCAGCGCCGAGAAGAACAGCTCCATCAGCGCCCCGACCTCTTCGGCAGGGCGCTGCCAGTTCTCGCTGGAGAAGGCGAACAGGGTCAGCACCTCGACCCCGGACTTGGCACAGACTTCGATGACCGCGCGAACGGCATCCACACCCGCCTTGTGCCCGGCCACGCCGGGCAGCAGGCGTTTTTTCGCCCAGCGGTTGTTGCCATCCATGATGATCGCGACATGACGCGGCACCGAGGACGGCGCCGCTGGCTTGGTCTTTTCCATTAAAAAACCCCGGCCTTAAACGGCCATCAGGTCCTTTTCCTTGGCTTTGAAGGCAGCATCCACTTCGGCGACGAACTTGTCGGTCAGCTTCTGGATCTCGTCAGCGGCGCGACGTTCTTCGTCTTCGCTGATTTCCTTGTCCTTGGTCAGTTTTTTCAGGTCAGCCAGGGCGTCGCGGCGCACGTTGCGCACGGCTACCTTGGCATCCTCGGCAACACCGCTGGCCTGCTTGGTGTAGCCCTTGCGGGTTTCCTCGGTCAGGGCCGGCATCGGTACTCGGATGGTGGTACCGGCGCTGGACGGGTTAAGGCCCAGATCGGAGGTAAGGATGGCCTTTTCGATGGCAGCGCTGAGGTTCTTGTCGTGAGCGACGATCTTCAGGGTGCGCGCATCTTCGACGGTGATCGCGGCGACCTGGTTCAGCGGCATTTCGCTACCCCAGGCGGTAACCTTGACGCTGTCCAGGATGCTTGGGTGAGCGCGACCGGTGCGGATTGCAGCCAGGTTGCGGGACAGGGCTTCGATGGACTTGCCCATGCGCTCCTGCGCGTCTTTCTTGATGTCGTTGATCATGCTTGGCCTTCCTCGATCAGTGTGCCTTCAGCGCCACCCACCACGATGTTCAGCAGGGCGCCAGGCTTGTTCATGTTGAATACCCGCAATGGCATCTTGTGGTCACGGCACAGGCAGATTGCGGTCAGGTCCATCACACCCAGCTTGCGATCCAGAACCTCATCGTAGGTCAGGTGATCGAATTTCTCGGCATGCGGGTCCTTGAATGGATCGGCAGTGTACACGCCATCGACCTTGGTCGCCTTCAGCACCACGTCGGCATCGATTTCGATGGCGCGCAGGCAGGCCGCGGAGTCGGTGGTGAAGAACGGGTTGCCGGTACCGGCGGAGAAAATTACCACATCCCCGGAGTTGAGGTGACGAATAGCTTTGCGGCGATCGTAATGATCGGTGACACCCACCATGGAAATGGCCGACATGACCAGCGCCGGGATGTTCGAGCGCTCCAGCGCATCGCGCATGGCCAGGCCGTTCATCACGGTAGCAAGCATGCCCATGTGGTCACCCGTGACGCGGTCCATGCCGGCTGCGCTGAGCGCGGCGCCGCGGAACAGGTTGCCGCCACCGATGACCAGGCCGACCTGGACACCGATCCCTACCAGCTGGCCAACTTCAAGCGCCATGCGATCCAGCACTTTCGGGTCGATCCCGAAGTCTTCCGACCCCATCAGGGCCTCGCCGCTAAGTTTGAGCAAAATGCGTTTATAGCGAGGTTGGCGACCACTCACCTGCTGAGCCATTGCGAGTCTCTCCTGCGGCGTACTTTTAGAAAATTCGTGCGGGCTGTTTGCAGCCTGCTAACTGTAGCGTGGCACCGCTTCGGTGCCAGCGAAGAGGGAGTCGTATAAACCCCTCCCCGTTTTGACAAAGAGGCTGCGCGCGTGAGCGGGCAGCCTCTTTGGGGCGACAGACGGGGCTGTCTTACTGCTTGGCAGCAGCTACCTGAGCGGCAACTTCAGCAGCGAAGTCGTCGACTGGCTTCTCGATGCCTTCGCCTACCTTGAAGTAGGTGAAGGAAACGATTTCAGCACCGGCTTTCTTGGCCAGCTCGCCAACCTTGACTTCCGGGTTCATGACGAAAGCTTGCTCTTTCAGCGAGGCTTCTGCCTTGAACTTGGTGATACGACCGTTGATCATGTTCTCAACGATGTTTTCCGGCTTGCCGGCGATCTTGTCGGCGTTCAGCTGCAGGAAGACATTCTTCTCGCGCTCGATGGCCTCGGCGGAGATTTCCGACGAATCCAGGAACTCAGGGTTCGAAGCTGCGACGTGCATGGCGATGTTCTTCGCCAGCTCCACGTCACCGCCTTTCAGAACGACGACAGCGCCGATCTTGTTGCCGTGCAGGTAGGCACCGACAACGTCACCCTCAACGCGCACCAGGCGACGGATGTTGACGTTCTCGCCGCACTTGGCAACCAGGGCTTCACGAGCAGCTTCACGCGAGGCGATCAGCGGAGCGGCGTCGGTCAGCTTCTGGGCGAAGGCTTCTTCGAGGCTTTCGGCCACGAAGTTCTTGAAGTCGTCTTGCAGGGCCAGGAAGTCGGTCTGCGAGTTCACTTCCAGCAGGACGGCGGATGTACCGTCGGTCTTGACGGCGATAGCGCCTTCAGCAGCGACGTTGCCAGCCTTTTTGGCGGCCTTGATGGCGCCCGAGGCACGCATGTCGTCAATGGCTTTCTCGATGTCGCCGCCGGCCTTTTCCAGGGCCTTTTTGCAATCCATCATGCCTTCGCCGGTACGCTCGCGCAGTTCTTTTACCAGCGCTGCAGTAATTGCTGCCATTTCAAAATCCTCTTGGAAAGTTTTTCAACCATTCCACCCGTCAATCACGGGCGTTCAATTCTGCAAATCCGCTGCTTTCATTTCAGCAGGCCCATGATGCGGGGCCGATGCTGACAGCAGGATTTCAAGGTGGCAAAAAGGGGGCAAAGCCCCCTTTTTGCGTGCCAAGTAGACGCTAGCGCCTATTACTCAGCAGCAGGTGCAGCCGCTTCTTCAGCGTAAACTTCGGTGCCGCCGGCAACGTTGTTGCGGCCGCGGATGACTGCGTCAGCCATCGAAGTCATGTACAGCTCGATAGCGCGAATGGCGTCATCGTTACCTGGGATGATGTAGTCAACACCTTCCGGGCTGCTGTTGGTATCGACAACGCCGATAACCGGGATACCCAGCTTGTTGGCTTCGGTGATCGCGATGCGCTCGTGATCAACGTCGATAACGAACAGAGCGTCTGGCAGACCGCCCATGTCCTTGATGCCACCCAGGCTGCGATCCAGTTTTTCCAGGTCGCGGGAGCGCATCAGGGCTTCTTTCTTGGTCAGCTTGGCGAAAGTGCCGTCTTCGGCCTGGGTTTCCAGGTCGCGCAGACGCTTGATCGAAGCGCGGATGGTCTTGTAGTTGGTCAGCATGCCGCCCAACCAACGGTGGTCAACGTACGGCGAACCGCAACGAGCTGCTTGCTCGGCAACGATCTTGCCGGCGGAACGCTTGGTGCCGACGAACAGGATCTTGTTCTTGCCCTGGGCCAGGCGCTCTACGAACGACAGAGCGTCGTTGAACATTGGCAGGGTTTTTTCCAGGTTGACGATGTGGATCTTGTTACGCGCGCCGAAAATGTACTTGCCCATTTTCGGGTTCCAGTAACGGGTCTGGTGGCCGAAGTGCACACCGGCCTTCAGCATATCGCGCATATTGACTTGGGACATGATAGTTCCTTGATAAGTCGGGTTGGGCCTCCACGTATCCCAATGACCAACCCGCGAATTCTGCAACTCGGGGCACCCAGGTCATCGTGTCGACACGTGTGTGGGTTAAGTGCTGACGGGGTCGTCCCCGAAAGCGGCGCATTTTATACCACAGACCGCGAGCGAACGGAACCCGGATACTGTTGCGTCTGTCAGCACTTTTTGCAGCACCCCGGCTTTCGCGCCAGAATGCCAGCTGTAGACAACAGCATGGCCGCCTTTATCCCGACCGATCGGCGCCCTGCTCTGCTAGAATCCGGCCTTTCCCGTTTGTTCGCGCCGTGCACGGCGCCGTAGAGAGCCTGTAATGACCGTCACCATCAAGACCGCAGAAGACATCGAGAAGATGCGCATCGCTGGCCGCCTGGCCGCCGAAGTGCTGGAAATGATCGAAGAGCACGTCAAGCCCGGTGTCACCACCGAAGAGCTCGACCGCCTGTGCCACGACTATATCGTCAACGTCCAGCAGGCCATTCCGGCACCGCTCAACTACAAGGGCTACCCGAAGTCGATCTGCACCTCGATCAACCATGTGGTCTGCCACGGCATCCCCAACGACAAGCCGCTCAAGGACGGTGACACGCTCAATATCGATGTCACCGTGATCAAGGACGGCTACCACGGCGACACCAGCCGCATGTTCCACGTCGGTAACGTGCCGGTCTGGGCCGAGCGCCTGTCCAAGGTCACCCAGGAATGCATGTACAAGGCCATCGAACTGGTCAAGCCGGGCTGCCGCCTGGGCGACATCGGTGAAGTGATCCAGAAGCACGCGGAAAAGAACGGTTTCTCGGTGGTACGCGAGTTCTGCGGTCATGGCATCGGCAAGGTGTTCCACGAAGAGCCGCAGATCCTCCACTACGGCCGCGCTGGCACGGGCATGGAACTGAAGGAAGGCATGACCTTCACCATCGAGCCGATGATCAACCAGGGCAAGGCCGACACCAAGGTGCTGGGCGACGGCTGGACCGCCATCACCAAGGACCGCAAGCTCTCGGCCCAGTGGGAACACACCCTGGTGGTGACCGCGACCGGCTACGAGATCTTCACCCTGCGCAAGGACGACACCATCCCGCGCACTTCGGCCTGACCGCACCCCGACAGGCCACCCCACGACAGGAACGTGACGCGATGCCCCAGGTGGACCCCGAGCTGTTCGACCGTGGCCAGTTCCAGGCGGAACTGGCCCTCAAGGCGAGCCCCATCGCCGCCTTCAAGAAAGCCATCCGCCTGGCCGGCGAGGTGCTCGACAAACGTTTTAGCGCCGGCAGCGACATCCGCCCGCTGATCGAGGCCCGCGCCTGGCTCGTCGACAATATCCTGCAACAGGCGTGGAACCAGTTCGACTGGGGCGACCAGAGCGGCATTGCCCTGGTTGCGGTGGGCGGCTACGGGCGCGGTGAACTGCACCCGCACTCGGACATCGACCTGCTGATTCTGCTGGGCGCGGCCGAGCACGAACAGTACCGCGACGCCATTGAGCGCTTTCTGACCTTGCTGTGGGACATTGGCCTGGAAGTCGGCCAGAGCGTGCGCACCGTCGACGAGTGCGCCGAACAGGCCCGCGCCGACCTGACGGTAATCACCAACCTGATGGAAAGCCGCACCATCGCCGGCCCCGAGGCCTTGCGCCAGCGCATGCTGGAAGTCACCAGCACCGCGCAAATGTGGCCGAGCAAGGAATTCTTCCTGGCCAAGCGCGCCGAACTCAAGGCCCGCCACCACAAGTACAACGACACGGAGTACAACCTCGAACCCAACGTCAAGGGTTCGCCAGGCGGCCTGCGTGACATCCAGACGGTCCTTTGGGTGGCCCGCCGCCAGTACGGGACGCTCAACCTGCATGCACTGGCCGGCGAAGGCTTCTTGCTGGAAAGCGAGAATGAACTGCTGGCTTCGTCCCAGGACTTCCTCTGGAAAGTCCGTTATGCCCTGCACATGCTGGCCGGACGCGCCGAAGACCGCCTGCTGTTCGACCACCAGCGCAGCATCGCCACGCTGCTGGGCTACAGCGATGAAAACCCCAAGCGGGCGATCGAACAGTTCATGCAGCAGTACTACCGGGTGGTGATGAGCATCAGCCAGCTGTGCGACCTGATCATCCAGCACTTCGAAGAAGTTATCCTCGCCGACGAGGAGAGTGGCAGCACCCAGCCGCTGAACGCGCGGTTCCGCCTGCATGACGGCTATATAGAGGCCGCCAACCCGAACGTGTTCAAGCGCACGCCGTTCGCCATGCTGGAAATTTTCGTACTGATGGCCCAACACCCCGAGATCAAGGGGGTGCGTGCCGATACCGTGCGCTTGCTGCGCGAACACCGCCACCTGATCGATGACACGTTCCGCACTGATATCCGCAATACCAGCCTGTTCATCGAGCTGTTCAAGTGCGAAATCGGCATCCACCGCAACCTGCGCCGGATGAACCGCTACGGCATTCTTGGCCGCTACCTGCCAGAGTTCGGCCTGATCGTCGGGCAGATGCAGCATGACCTGTTCCACATCTATACGGTCGACGCGCACACCCTCAACCTCATCAAGCACCTGCGCAAGCTGCAATACACGCCGGTGTCCGAGAAATTCCCGCTGGCCAGCAAGCTCATGGGGCGCCTGCCCAAACCCGAGTTGATCTACCTGGCCGGCCTGTACCACGACATCGGCAAGGGTCGCCAGGGCGACCACTCGGAAATCGGTGCGGTGGACGCGCAGAAGTTCTGCGAACGGCACCAGTTGCCGGCCTGGGACAGCCGCCTGATCGTCTGGCTGGTGCAGAACCACCTGGTGATGTCGACTACCGCCCAGCGCAAGGACTTGTCCGACCCACAGGTGATCAACGACTTTGCCCTGCACGTGGGCGACGAGACGCGCCTTGACTACCTGTACGTGCTGACCGTGGCCGACATCAACGCCACCAACCCGAGCCTGTGGAACTCGTGGCGGGCCAGCCTGCTGCGCCAGCTGTATACCGAGACCAAGCGCGCCCTGCGCCGCGGCCTGGAAAACCCGCTGGACCGCGAAGAGCAGATTCGCCAGACCCAGTCGTCAGCGCTGGATATCCTGGTGCGCGAGGGCACCGACCCGGACGACGTCGAGCAGCTATGGGCGCAACTGGGCGATGACTATTTCCTCAAGCACACAGCCGCCGACGTGGCCTGGCACACGGATGCGATCCTGCAGCAACCGGCCGACGGCGGGCCGCTGGTGCTGATCAAGGAAACCACCCAGCGCGAGTTCGAAGGCGGCACGCAGATCTTCATCTATGCCCCCGACCAGCACGATTTCTTCGCCGTGACGGTGGCGGCCATGTCACAGTTGAACCTGAACATCCACGACGCACGGATCATCACGTCGAGCAGCCAGTTCACCCTCGACACCTACATTGTGCTGGACAACGACGGTGGTTCGATCGGCGACAACCCGCAGAGGGTCAAGCAGATTCGCGACGGCCTGACCGATGCGCTGCGCAACCCCGAGGACTACCCGACCATCATCCAGCGCCGGGTGCCGCGGCAGCTCAAGCACTTCGACTTCCCGCCGCAAGTGACCATCCTCAACGATGCCCAGCGGCCGGTGACCATCCTCGAAATCACCGCGCCAGACCGCCCGGGCCTGCTGGCCCGACTGGGGCGGATCTTCCTGGAGTTCGACCTGTCGCTGCAAAACGCCAAGATCGCCACCCTCGGCGAGCGGGTTGAAGACGTGTTCTTCATTACCGATGCCGACAACCAGCCGCTGTCAGACCCGCAACTGTGCAGCCGCCTGCAGGAAGCCATCGTGCAGCAACTGCAGGCCGGCCAAGGTAGCGACACCAGCCAGACCCGCGTGACCATTTAACGATTAGACGATTGACGAGACCTCGCGCCGATGAACCATGCCTTGACCCAGCTTCAGCCCTATCCGTTCGAAAAGCTTCGTGCCCTGCTGGGCAGCGTGAAGCCCGCGGCGGACAAACGCGCCATCGCCCTGTCGATCGGTGAGCCGAAGCACGAATCGCCGGCGTTCGTCGCCCAGGCCATGGCCGACAACCTCGACAAGCTGGCGGTCTACCCCAGCACGATCGGTCTGCCAGCCCTGCGCCAGGCCATCGGCCAGTGGTGCGAACGACGCTTTGGTGTGCCAGCCGGCTGGCTGGACGCCGACCGCCACATCCTGCCGGTCAACGGCACCCGTGAAGCGCTGTTCGCCTTCACCCAGGCCGTGGTCAACCGCACCGATGACGGCCTGGTGATCAGCCCCAACCCGTTCTACCAGATCTACGAAGGCGCAGCGCTGCTGGCCGGCGCCACCCCGCACTACCTGCCGTGCCTGGAGAACAACGGTTTCAACCCGGACTTCGACGCCGTACCGGCCGAAGTGTGGAAGCGTTGCCAGATCCTGTTCCTGTGCTCGCCGGGCAACCCTACGGGTGCGCTGGTGCCGATGAACACCCTGAAGAAGCTGATTGCCCTGGCTGACGAGCACGACTTCGTGATCGCCGCCGACGAGTGCTACAGCGAGCTGTACTTCGACGAAGACGCGCCACCGCCAGGCCTGTTGACGGCATGCGCCGAGCTAGGCCGTAGCGATTTTGCGCGCTGCGTGGTGTTCCACAGCCTGTCCAAGCGCTCCAACCTGCCAGGGCTGCGCTCGGGCTTCGTCGCCGGCGATGCCCGGATCATCAAGCCGTTTCTGCTGTACCGCACCTACCACGGCTGCGCGATGCCGGTACAAACCCAACTGGCCAGCATCGCCGCCTGGCAGGACGAGGCGCATGTGCGCGACAACCGCGACCAATACCGGGCCAAGTACGATGCCGTGCTGGATATTCTGCAGCCGGTACTGGACGTGCAACGCCCGGACGGCAGTTTCTACCTGTGGGCCAAGGTACCGGGCGACGATGCCGAGTTCACCCGTGACCTGTTCGAAGCCCAGCATGTGACCGTGGTACCGGGGTCGTACCTGTCGCGTGAAGTGGACGGGGTGAACCCGGGTGCCGGGCGCGTGCGCATGGCACTGGTTGCGCCACTGGCCGAATGCATCGAGGCGGCGGAGCGGATTCGCGCCTTCCTGCAAAACCGCTGATCAACCCCTTCGCGGGCACGCCCGCTCCCACAGGTACTGCGCTGATTTCAAGCGCAGCGCAGTACCTGTGGGAGCGGGCGCGCCCGCGAAGGGCCTTGATAGGGTCTACTTGACTGAACCCAGGTTCGCCTCACTCATATCCAGCTCACCCAGTACTTGCCGCACCACCTCATCGCCCACCAGGTGCTGACGATGCAGGTTGTACAGTTCCAGCCGCTGGGCCCTCAGGGCACGCAAGCGTAAACGCCGCTCCAGCAAGTCCATCTGTGCGGCCAGGGCCTTGGCTTCGGCACTGTCGTCGTAGCTTTCCAGCTCATCCCGGTATTCAGCCATCAAGCGCGCCTTCAACTCGGTCGCCAAGGTTGCCTGCGCAGCATCCTGCGGTGCGTTGCTGTCGATCACCTCTTCTGCCTCCAAGGCATGAATCGCCGCCTCGGCTGTGCGCCGCCAGGCTTCCTGCACCTCTTGGTGCAAGCGCTCGTCAGGGCTCTTGGTCACCCCTCGCAGTAACAGCGGCAGGGCAAGGCAGGCACTGATCAACGACAGCAGTATTACCCCCGCAGCAATGAAGATAAGCAGGTCACGCTCCGGGAAAGCTGTACCAGCCCCTATCAGCAACGGGATCGACATGACACCCGCCAGGGTGACAGCGCCGCGCACACCACCCAAGGTCAGCAACCAGCAGGAACGCGCCGTAGGCATCAGCACCAGTGCCGGCTTGCCGCGCCAGCGACGGACCACACCGATCGAGCGCCAGATACTCTGGACCCAGATGAACCGCAACAGAATCAGTGCGGCAAAGATCGCCACCACGTCCAGGCAGCGGTAGGCCAATGTCGGCCAGAGGGTCGCTTCGTGGCTGACCACAGCCTTGATGATGTTTGGCAACTGCAAGCCCAACAACAGGAAGATCAGGCCATTGAAGGCAAACTCCAGCAACGACCACACACTGCGGTTGAGCAGGCGGGTACTGGTCTGACGCGGCAGCAGGTCGAGCCAGCTCTGCATCATGCCGGCCGCCACCGCCGAGAGAATGCCCGAAACACCCACACGCTCGGCCAGCACGTAGGCGGCGAACGGCAGCAGCAGCATGAAGACCACATGGGTAGCCGGATCGTCCCAGCCCCGGGTGATCATCCACATGCGCAGGCGACCGATCAACCAGCTCAGTATCACGCCCACCGCAAGGCCGCCCAGTGCGACCAACACGAAGCTGAAGCCGGCGTCAGCCAACGAAAACACCCCGGTGATCGCCGCCGCCAAGGCGAACTTGAAGGTTACCAGGCCCGACGCGTCGTTCATCAGCGCCTCGCCCTGCAGCATGTGCATCAGGGGAGTGGGCAGGCGGTCCTGGGCAATGGCCGAAACGGCCACGGCGTCGGTCGGCGAAAGCACTGCGGCCAGGGCGAAGGCCACCGGCAACGGGATGCTCGGCAACAACCAGTGGATGAAGTAACCGGCGCCGACCACGGTGAACAACACCAGCCCCACGGCCAGCGCCACTACCGGGCCACGAATGCGCCATAACTCACGCTTGGGGATGCGCCAGCCGTCGGCGAACAGCAGCGGAGGCAGGAACAGGAACAGGAACAATTCGGGGTCAAGGGCTACATGCAGGCCCAGCGTCGGCCACGCCAGCAAGGCACCGGCGGCAATCTGTACCAGCGGCAATGGCAGCGGAATCACACGGCCGACCAGCTTCGACAGGCTGACCAGCGTCAGCAGGATGAGAACGGTGTAGGCGGACTGCATCCGGGAAAGCTTCCTTTGTGAACCAGAAACTATATCAAGGCGAGGCATCGCCATTGAAACAATATGTTAGCGGCGACCGACGGTTCGGGGCCGCTGCACGATAGTCGCAGGTGACGGGTGAATATGTAACATGATGATACCCAGCAGATGTGACCGGAGCTTGCGAGTCGCGTGCCCCGTTATTGAAGACTTGAACTACAGCGATCCCGTCGTATAATCGACATTAACGAATAACGTTAAGCATTCAGGCTCATGATTCGAAGCTTTAGCTGTGCCGACACGGAAGCGCTCTTCACAACGGGAAAGACACGGCGTTGGTCAGATATCAAGTCAGTCGCGGAGCGCAAACTGGCCATGCTCGATGCCGCAACAGAGTTGCGAGACCTTAGGTCGCCACCTGGCAATCGCCTCGAGTCACTGAGCGGCAACCGCGCCGGCCAACACAGTATCCGTGTAAATGACCAATGGCGGTTGTGCTTCACCTGGACAGAACACGGGCCAGTTAACGTTGAAATTGTCGATTACCACTGAGGTGCATCATGCTCAAGAACGGTATGCGTCCAATCCATCCGGGTGAAATCCTGCGGGAGGACTTCCAGAAGGAAATGGGCTTCAGCGCCGCGGCTCTGGCCAGGGCGTTGGGTGTAGCAACGCCAACCGTCAACAACATCCTGCGCGAACGGGGCGGTGTATCCGCCGACATGGCACTGCGTCTGTCCATCTGCCTGGACACCACCCCTGAGTTCTGGCTCAACCTGCAGACGGCCTTCGACCTGCGCACAGCCGAACAGCAACACGGCGATGAGATCATCGGGTCGGTCCAGCGCCTGGTCGCTTGAACACATCCTGATCAATAAACAGGGGCGCCACGGGCGTGGCGCCGCGAGGATCGTTCCCGCATAATCCCGCGACTGACATCGAAAAACGGAGAGATTGGGGCGACTTGTAACCCCAATGTACACAATGACCTACACGCTCTACGGCATCAAAGCCTGTGACACCATGAAAAAGGCGCGTACCTGGCTCGAAGACAACGCCATCGCCTACGAATTCCATGATTACAAAACCCAAGGCATCGACCGTGACAGCCTGAACCGCTGGTGCGCCGAACACGGCTGGGAAGTCATCCTCAATCGTGCCGGCACCACCTTCCGCAAGCTGGACGACGCCAGCAAGGCAGACCTCGACCAGGCCAAGGCCGTCGAGCTGATGCTGGCCCAGCCGTCGATGATCAAACGCCCGGTGCTCGACCTTGGCGCGCGTACCCTGGTCGGGTTCAAGCCCGACCTGTACGCCGCTGCCCTGGCCTGAGCCCCCACCCTATTTCGCACGAGGTAATCACATGTCCAATACCCTGTTCAGCCTGGCCTTCGGTGTCGGCTCCCAGAACCGCCAGGGCGCCTGGCTGGAAGTGTTCTACGCACAACCGCTGCTCAACCCGAGCGCCGAACTGGTTGCTGCAGTCGCCCCTGTTCTCGGTTACGAAGGTGGCAACCAGGCCATCGCCTTCAGCAACGCCCAGGCCGCGCAACTGGCCGAAGCCGTAAAAGGCGTGGACGCCGCCCAGGCCGCCCTGCTGACCCGCCTGGCCGAAAGCCACAAGCCGCTGGTCGCCACCCTGCTGGCCGAAGACGCCGCTCTGAGCTCGACTCCAGAGGCCTACCTCAAGCTGCACCTGCTGTCGCACCGACTGGTCAAACCGCATGGCGTAAGCCTGGCCGGCATCTTCCCGCTGCTGCCAAACGTGGCCTGGACCAACCAGGGCGCAGTCGACCTGGGCGAGCTGGCCGAGCTGCAACTGGAAGCACGCCTGAAGGGCGAGCTGCTGGAAGTGTTCTCGGTGGACAAGTTCCCGAAAATGACCGACTACGTGGTACCAGCCGGCGTGCGTATCGCCGACACCGCCCGTGTGCGCCTGGGTGCCTACATCGGCGAAGGCACCACCATCATGCACGAAGGCTTCGTCAACTTTAATGCTGGCACCGAAGGCCCGGGCATGATCGAAGGCCGCGTTTCCGCTGGCGTATTCGTTGGCAAAGGTTCGGACCTGGGCGGCGGCTGCTCGACCATGGGCACCCTGTCCGGTGGCGGCAACATCGTCATCAAGGTTGGCGAGGGCTGCCTGATCGGCGCCAACGCAGGCATCGGTATTCCGCTGGGCGACCGCAACACCGTCGAAGCCGGCCTGTATATCACCGCAGGCACCAAGGTGAACCTGCTGGACGAGAACAACGAGCTGGTCAAAGTGGTCAAGGCCCGCGATCTGGCCGGCCAGACCGACCTTCTGTTCCGTCGCAACTCGCTCAACGGCGCAGTTGAGTGCAAGACCCACAAGTCGGCCATCGAGCTGAACGAAGCGCTGCACGCTCACAACTGAGAACCTTGCCGGGTTTGAGGTGTTAAGATCGGGTCTGGCGCCAATGCACCAGACCCGATTTTCATTCCAGGCCTCGCAAACATGTTTCAGCCCTCTCCCTGGCGTGCCGACTTTCCCGCCATCGCCGCCCTGCAACGGCAGCACCAGACATACCTGGACAGCGCAGCCACCACCCAGAAGCCGCAAGCCCTGCTCGACGCCCTGAGCCATTACTACGGCCATGGCGCGGCCAACGTGCACCGCGCCCAACATTTGCCCGGCGCGCTGGCGACCCAGGCCTTCGAAACCAGCCGCGACAAGGTCGCCGCCTGGCTCAATGCCGCAGACTCGCGGCAGATCGTGTTCACCCACGGTGCTACCTCGGCGCTGAACCTGCTGGCCTATGGCCTGGAGCACCGCCTCGAAGCCGGTGACGAAATTGCCGTCAGTGCCCTGGAGCACCATGCCAACCTGCTGCCCTGGCAACAGCTGGCGCACCGGCGCAACCTGCGCCTGGTGGTGCTGCCGCTGGATGCCCATGGCCGTATCGACCAGGAACAGGCACTGCAACTGATCGGCCCGCGCACCCGGGTGCTCGCCGTCAGCCAGCTGTCCAACGTGCTGGGTACCTGGCAGCCGCTACCAGCGCTACTGGCCCATGCCCGCGCCCAGGGCGCGCTGACTGTGGTCGATGGTGCCCAAGGCGTGGTGCATGGTCGCCATGACATGCAGCAACTGGGCTGCGACTTCTATGTGTTTTCCAGCCACAAGCTGTATGGTCCAGACGGCGTCGGCGTGCTCTATGGTCGCGCCCAGGCCCTGGAGCTGTTGCGCCACTGGCAGTTCGGTGGCGAGATGGTGCAGTTGGCCGAATACCACAGCGCCAGCTTCCGCCCCGCGCCCCTGGGATTCGAGGCGGGTACGCCGCCCATTGCCGGAGTGATAGGCCTGGGCGCAACACTGGACTACCTGGCCAGCCTCGATGCCCATGCGGTCGCAGCGCATGAAGCCAACCTGCACCAGCACCTGCTGCGTGGCCTGGGCGACCGCGAAGGTGTGCGGGTGTTGGGTGCACCGCAGACGGCCCTGGCCAGTTTCGTCATCGAGGGCGTGCACAACGCCGATATCGCTCATCTGCTGACTGAACAGGGCATTGCCGTGCGTGCCGGTCACCACTGTGCCATGCCACTGCTGAAGGGGATGGGGCTAGAGGGCGCGATACGGGTGTCGCTGGGTTTGTACAACGACAGCGATGACTTGCAACATTTCTTCGACGCGCTGGATCAAGGCCTGGAGCTGTTGCGATGAGCCTGCCGGAACAGGCGCATCAAGCGCTGGTAGCTTTTCAACAGGGCAAAGGCTGGGAACAGCGTGCTCGGTTGCTGATGCAGTGGGGTGACCGCCTGGAGCCGCTGGCTGATGCCGAAAGGACCGAGGCCAACCGGGTGCATGGCTGCGAGAGCCTGGTGTGGCTGGTGGCCGAGCAGATCGAGGGAGTATGGCGGTTCAAGGCCAGCAGCGATGCCCGCTTGTTGCGTGGGCTGCTGGCGCTGTTGCTGGTGCGGGTGCAGGGACTGGCCAGTGAGGAGCTGGCCGGGATTGATCTGCACGAGTGGTTTACCCAGCTCGGGCTGGAACGCCAATTGTCGCCGTCGCGCAGCAATGGGCTGCATGCGGTGTTGCAGCGGATGACGGAGTTGGCGTCCAACCGCTGAATCGGCGCCGGTTTCTTCGCGGGCCTGCCCGCTCCCACAGGTACGGCGTCATGCTTGAGAGAGATGCAGTACCTGAGGGAGCGGGCGGGCCCGCGAAGACGCCCACGCGGTCTATTCAGGCTTGACCCGTTCCGACGGCCGGCGCGCTCCAGCCACCAGCTTCTCGATCGCCTTGCTCGCCGCTACCATGCCAAAGGTCGCGGTCACCATCATCACTGCACCAAAGCCACCCGAGCAGTCCAGGCGCACGCCCTCACCCACGAAGCTTTTCTGCAAGCAAACGCTGCCATCACCCTTGGGGTAACGCAGCTGTTCGCTGGAGAACACGCACGGCACGCCATAGTTGCGGCTGACGTTACGCGAAAAGTTGTAGTCGCGGCGCAGGGTGGAACGCACCCGTGACGCCAACGGGTCGTTGAAGGTCTTGTTCAGGTCGGCGATCTGGATCTGCGTCGGGTCGATCTGGCCACCCGCGCCACCGGTAGTGACAATGGCAATCTTGCGCCGCCGACACCAGGCGATCAGCGCCGCCTTGGCCATGACGCTGTCGATGCAGTCGATCACGCAGTCGAGGTGCTCGGTGATGTATTCGGCCATGGTCTCGCGGGTGACGAAGTCGGCCACCGCATGCACCGTGCACCCGGGGTTGATCGCCCGCAGGCGCTCGGCCATGACCTCGACCTTGGGCCGCCCCACCTGCCCTTCCAGCGCATGGGCCTGGCGGTTGGTGTTGCTGACACAGACATCGTCCAGGTCGAACAGGGTGATTTCGCCCACGCCGCTGCGGGCCAGCGCTTCGGCCACCCACGAGCCCACCCCGCCGATACCGACCACGCCCACATGGGCCTGGCCCAGCCGCTGCAGCCCTTGGTCGCCATACAACCGGGCAACGCCGGCAAAGCGTGGATCTTCTGTGCTCATGTTCATACCCCAAAAAACCGGCACGCATTATATGCCAGCAGCCCCAAGGCCTGCATCGTTAGGAAAGAGACTACCAACACTGCTTTAATGTCCTACCACTTCGCCACGAATGGACGACGATGTCTTCACGTAAATTCGGCCTGAACCTGGTAGTGGTGCTGGCCATCGCCGCACTGTTCACCGGGTTCTGGGCACTGATCAACCGCCCGGTCTTCGCCCCCGCC
Source organism: Pseudomonas sp. BP6 (assembly GCF_017875935.1). Lineage (NCBI taxonomy): Bacteria > Pseudomonadati > Pseudomonadota > Gammaproteobacteria > Pseudomonadales > Pseudomonadaceae > Pseudomonas > Pseudomonas sp. BP6. The sequence goes on along the minus strand of NZ_JAGINI010000001.1, from coordinate 685,620 downwards.
TGGCCAGAACAGATTTCTGGCTTTTCGTATTCGCCGTTCCGCCTGGGCGAAAGCCCGCAGAAGGGTCAGTACCCCACTGACGAAGAACTGCGCCAGGACCTGGAGCAACTGAGCAAACTGACCGACAGCATCCGTATCTACACCGTGGAGGGCACTCAGGCCGACATCCCGCGCCTGGCCGAAGAGTTCGGCCTGCGGGTGACGCTGGGGATATGGATCAGCCCGGACCTGGAGCGCAACGAGCGCGAGATCGCCACGGCCATCCAGCTGGCCAATACCTCGCGCAGCGTGGTGCGGGTGGTGGTCGGCAACGAGGCGCTGTTCCGTGAAGAAGTCACACCGGAAAACCTGATCGAATACCTGGACCGGGTACGCGCAGCCGTGAAGGTGCCTGTGACCACCAGTGAACAATGGCACATCTGGAAGGAACATCCTGAGCTGGCCAGGCACGTCGACCTGATTGCCGCGCACATCCTGCCCTACTGGGAGTTCGTGCCAATGAAGGACTCGGTCGAGTTCGTCCTCGACCGCGCCCGTGAACTGAAGCACCAGTTCCCGCGCAAACCCCTGCTGCTGTCGGAAGTCGGCTGGCCGAGCAACGGCCGCATGCGCGGTGGTGCCGATGCCACACAGGCCGACCAGGCCATCTACTTGCGCACCCTGGTCAATACCCTCAACCGCCGTGGCTACAACTACTTTGTCATTGAAGCCTATGACCAACCCTGGAAGGCCAGCGACGAAGGCTCGGTAGGCGCCTACTGGGGCGTCTACAACGCCGAGCGCCAGCAGAAGTTCAACTTCGACGGCCCCGTGGTGGCGATCCCGCAGTGGCGGGCCCTGGCAGTGGCGTCGGTGGTGCTGGCAATGATCGCCCTGATGGTGCTGTTCATCGATGGCTCGGCCCTGCGCCAGCGTGGCCGTACCTTCCTGACGTTCATCACCTTCCTGTGCGGGTCGGTACTGGTGTGGATCGCCTATGACTACAGCCAGCAATACAGCACCTGGTTCAGCCTGACCGTGGGCGTGCTGCTGGCCCTCGGCGCGCTGGGCGTGTTCATCGTGTTGCTCACCGAAGCCCACGAGCTGGCCGAGGCGGTCTGGATACACAAGCGCCGCCGCGAATTCCTGCCCGTGCAGGCCGACAGTGCCTACCGGCCCAAGGTGTCGGTGCACGTGCCGTGCTACAACGAGCCACCTGAGATGGTGAAACAAACCCTCGACGCCCTGGCCGCCCTGGACTACCCCGACTACGAAGTACTGGTGATCGACAACAACACCAAGGACCCGGCCGTGTGGGAGCCGCTCATGGCCCACTGCGAGAAGCTTGGCGAGCGCTTCAAGTTCTTCCACGTCGCGCCTCTGGCCGGCTTCAAGGGCGGTGCACTGAATTACCTGATCCCGCACACGGCCAAGGACGCCGAAGTGATCGCGGTAATCGACTCGGACTACTGCGTCGACCGCAACTGGCTCAAGCACATGGTGCCGCACTTCGCCGATCCGAAAATTGCCGTGGTGCAGTCACCGCAGGATTACCGCGACCAGCACGAGAGTGCCTTCAAGAAGCTGTGCTACAGCGAATACAAGGGCTTCTTCCACATCGGCATGGTCACCCGCAACGACCGTGACGCGATCATCCAGCACGGCACCATGACCATGACCCGGCGCAGTGTGCTGGAAGAACTGGGCTGGGCCGAATGGTGCATCTGCGAGGATGCCGAGCTGGGGCTGCGCGTGTTCGAGAAAGGCCTGTCCGCCGCCTACGCCCACAACAGCTACGGCAAGGGCCTGATGCCCGACACCTTCATCGACTTCAAGAAGCAACGCTTCCGCTGGGCCTACGGCGCCATCCAGATCATCAAGCACCACGCCGGTGCGCTGCTGCGCGGCAAAGGCAGCCAGCTGACCCGTGGCCAGCGCTACCACTTCCTGGCCGGCTGGCTACCGTGGATCGCCGATGGCATGAACATCTTCTTCACCATCGGCGCGCTGTTGTGGTCGGCGGCGATGATCATCGTGCCGCATCGGGTCGACCCGCCACTGATGATCTTCGCCATCCCGCCGCTGGCGCTGTTCTTCTTCAAAGTCGGCAAGATCGTCTTCCTGTACCGCCGAGCGGTGGGGGTGAACCTCAAGGATGCCTTCGCAGCTGCACTGGCCGGGCTGGCACTGTCGCACACCATCGCCAAGGCGGTCCTGTATGGCTTCTTCACCAGCAGCATGCCGTTCTTCCGCACGCCGAAGAATGCTGACAGCCATGGGTTGCTGGTGGCAATTTCCGAAGCGCGTGAAGAGCTGTTCATCATGGTGCTGCTGTGGGGCGCGGCGCTGGGCATCTACCTGGTGCAGGGGCTGCCGAGCTCGGACATGCGCTTCTGGGTGGCGATGTTGCTGGTGCAGTCGTTGCCATATGTGGCAGCGCTGGTGATGGCATTCTTGTCGTCGCTGCCCAAGCCCGCAGAAAAGGCTGCCGAAGCGCAGCAGGCTTGAAGTTGCCTGGGCTGACCTGTGCAACCCATTCGCGGGCACGCCCGCTCCCACAGGCCTGGCACAGGCATTCAGAGCTGTGCGGTACCTGGTGGAGCGGGCACGCCCGCGAATGGGCCGTGCTGCCCGAAACCATTTGATATAAGATAACGCCCCTCAGATTTCCCCGCCTTGCCTTGCCCCGGAGTCCCCCATGACGGCCCCTGCCGAGCTCTCGCCTACCCTTCAACTGGCCTGCGACCTGATCCGTCGTCCCTCGGTCACCCCCGTCGATGCCGATTGCCAGGCGCAGATGATGAACCGTCTGGGCGCCGTTGGTTTCCAGCTGGAGCCGATGCGCATCGAAGACGTCGACAACTTCTGGGCCACCCACGGCAACCAGGAAGGCCCGGTGCTGTGCTTTGCCGGCCACACCGACGTGGTGCCCACCGGCCCGGTCCAGCAATGGCAGCATGAACCGTTCGAGGCGCTGATCGACGCCGACGGCATGCTCTGCGGTCGTGGCGCCGCCGACATGAAGGGCAGCCTGGCGTCCATGGTCATCGCCAGCGAGCGCTTTGTGCAGGACTACCCGAACCATCGCGGCAAGGTCGCGTTTCTGATCACCAGCGACGAGGAAGGCCCGGCCCACCACGGCACCAAGGCGGTAGTCGAGCGCCTGAAAGCGCGCAACGAGCGCCTGGACTGGTGCATCGTCGGCGAACCGTCCAGCACCACCTTGCTGGGCGACGTGGTCAAGAACGGCCGCCGTGGTTCACTGGGCGCCAAGCTGACCATACGCGGCAAGCAGGGCCATGTGGCCTATCCGCACCTGGCGCGCAACCCGATCCACCTGGCCGCCCCGGCCCTGGCGGAACTGGCTGCCGAGCACTGGGACGAAGGCAACGCGTTTTTCCCGCCAACCAGCTTCCAGATCTCCAACGTCAATTCCGGCACCGGCGCCACCAACGTGGTCCCGGGCGAGCTGACCGCGCTGTTCAACTTCCGCTTCTCTACCGAGTCCACCGTCGAAGGCCTGCAGGCCCGAGTGTCGGCGATTCTCGACAAGCATGAACTGGACTGGTCGGTCGATTGGGCACTGTCGGGCCTGCCATTCCTGACCGAACCAGGCGAGCTGCTCGACGCCGTGGCGGCCAGCATCAAGGGCGTCACCGGTCGCGAAACCCAGCCCTCCACCAGCGGCGGCACCTCCGATGGCCGTTTCATCGCAACCATGGGCACCCAGGTAGTCGAACTCGGCCCGGTCAACGCCACCATCCACCAGGTTGACGAGCGGATCCTTGCCAGCGACCTCGATCTGCTGACCGAAATCTACTACCAGACCCTGGTCCGGTTGCTCGCCTGATGCTTGCCTGCCCGCTTTGCCAGGCGCCGCTGAGCCGGCTCGACAATGGTGTGGTGTGCCCGGCTGGCCACCGCTTCGACCGCGCCCGCCAGGGTTACCTGAACCTGCTGCCGGTGCAGCACAAGAACAGCCGCGACCCCGGTGACAACCAGGCCATGGTCGAGGCACGCCGCGACTTTCTCGACGCCGGCCATTACGCGCCAGTCGCCCGCCGCCTGGCCGAGCTGGCCGCCGAGCGCCAGCCTGGCGCCTGGCTGGACATCGGCTGCGGCGAGGGTTACTACACCGCACAGGTCGCCCAGGCCTTGCCGGCCGCCGACGGCTATGCGCTGGACATCTCCCGCGAAGCGGTCAAGCGTGCCTGCCGCCGAGCACCGGCGGTCACCTGGATGGTCGCCAGCATGGCCCGCGTACCGCTGACCGACGCCAGCTGCCAGTTCATCGCCAGCGTTTTCAGCCCGCTGGACTGGGCCGAGGCCAAGCGTTTGCTCAGCCCCGGCGGCGGCCTGATGCGGGTCGGCCCGACCAGCGGCCATCTGATGGAACTGCGTGAAGTGCTCTACGATGAAGTACGCCCTTACGCCGACGACAAGCACCTGGCCCTGGTCCCTGAAGGCATGGCCCATGCCCACAGCGAAACCCTCGAGTTCCGCCTGAGCCTGGCCGCGCCCAAGGCCCGCGCCGACCTGCTGGCCATGACCCCACACGGCTGGCGCGCCAGCGCCGAAAAACGTGCCCGGGTGATCGACCAGCCCGAGCCGTTCGAGGTCACGGTTTCCATGCGTTATGACTATTTCGTGCGCCAAGACTGAGCACACCGGAGCCCTTATGCGTCAACCTGATATCGAGATCTACCTGAAGGACGCCGACGTCGACCACAAGCAGATTGCCGAGTGGCTTGCCCAGGCAATCGGCCCGTGCACTGAATGGAAGCAGAAAGGCCAGACCTTCAAATGCCATGCCGGTAACATTCCGGTCACTTGGTTACCCAAGGCTGTAGGGAAATGGAACAGCCTGTACCTGGAAAGCGACCAGACGCCGTGGGCCGATGACGTTGCCTGCGCCAGGGCTGCATTTGCCGCGCTGGGTGTGGAAGTGCGCTGTGCGCCGGGTGGCTGGGTTGAGGAAGACGGGGAAGAAGATGCCGACCGCTGGGTCCGCATCAGCGCCGACGGTGAGGAGGAAATCACCTGGCGTACATCATGAAACGGCAGCCTTGCTCGTTTCTGTAGGAGCGGGTTTACCCGCGAACACGGGCCATGCCCGTGGCAGCCACCGTGGTGGCTGCTTCGCGGGCAAGCCCGCTCCTACGGCTTGAAACCAGAGGCTCAGAGGCCCACTACGTCTTCGGCTTGCAGGCCTTTCTGGCCCTGCACGCAGGCGTACTCCACCCGCTGCCCTTCGACCAGGGTACGATGCCCCTCACCGCGAATCGCCCGATAGTGGACGAACACATCTGCACCACCTTCGCGCTGAATGAAGCCGTAACCCTTGGCATCGTTGAACCACTTTACATTCCCAGTCTCACGAGACGACATCTGAACTACTCCGGATTTTTATTGTGAAGATCGCCTTGCAGGCATGAGGTCACCTGCCCCATGCCAACGCCGCTTGCCGAAATATCCTGCAAGTGGCAGGCCGAGTATATGACACAGAACAAAAAAAATTGATGACGGCCCCGCTGTTGGCCGAATTTTGCTGAACTTACGCCGATACGGCAGACTAAATAGCAGGATACTCACCTGATAATCACACCCAGGGCACACACCCCATGACCCGTTCCCCCCTGCGCCGCCTGATCTTCGGCGGCCTGCGTCGCCTGTTGTACCTGTGGGTGCGCTCCGAGACCATCAACCAGTCTTCCATGACCCTCAACCTGGACCGCAGTCGGCCGGTGTTCTATGCGCTGCCCTCGCCCGCGCTCACCGACCTGGCCGTGCTCGACCACGAGTGCACCAAGGCGGGGCTGCCGCGCCCGGTGCTGCCGGTAGCCGTCGGCCCACTGCAGGAACCCGCCGCGTTCTTCTACCTGACCCCCGACCCGGACTGGCTCGGCCGGCAGGACAAAAGTGGCGCCCCGCCCACGCTCGAGCGCCTGGTGGCTGCCGTCAGACAGCATGCCGAAGAAGATGCGCAGATCATTCCTGTCAGCGTGTTCTGGGGCCAGACCCCGGCCAGCGAGTCCAGCCCCTGGAAGCTGCTGTTCGCCGACAGCTGGGCGGTAACCGGGCGCCTGCGCCGGCTGCTGACCGTACTGATCCTGGGGCGCAAGACCCGGGTACAATTCTCCGCGCCAATCCACCTGCGCGAACTGGTGCAGCACAACAAAGGCCACGAGCGCACCGTGCGCATGGCCCAGCGCCTGATGCGCGTGCACTTTCGCAACCTCAAGACTGCTGTCATCGGCCCGGACATCTCGCACCGGCGCACCCTGGTCAAAGGCCTGGTCCATGCTCCGCAAGTGCGCCAGGCGATTGCCGACGAAGCGCAGCGCGAGAACCTGCCGCTGGCCAAAGCCGAGGCCCAGGCACTGCGCTACGGCAACGAGATAGCCTCGGACTACACTTACACCGCCATCCGCTTCCTCGAAGTGGTGCTCAGCTGGTTCTGGAACAAGATCTACGACGGCATCAAGGTCAACCACATCGAACAGGTACAGGGTATCGCCCCTGGCCATGAAGTGATCTACGTGCCGTGCCACCGCAGCCACATCGACTACCTGCTGCTGTCGTACCTGCTGTTCCGCAACGGCCTCACCCCGCCGCACGTGGCGGCGGGCATCAACCTCAACATGCCGGTGGTGGGTAACCTGCTACGCCGTGGCGGCGCCTTCTTCATGCGCCGCACGTTCAAGGGCAACCCGCTTTACACGGCAGTGTTCAACGAGTATCTGCACACGCTGTACACCAAGGGTTTCCCGGTCGAGTACTTCGTCGAAGGCGGCCGCTCGCGCACCGGGCGCATGTTGCAGCCGCGCACCGGGATGCTGGCCATTACCCTGCGCAGCTTCCTGCGTTCGTCGCGTACACCAATCGTGTTCGTGCCGGTGTACATCGGCTACGAGCGCGTGCTCGAAGGCCGTACCTACCTGGGCGAACTGCGCGGCGCCAGCAAGAAGAAGGAGTCGGTGTTCGACATCTTCAAGGTGTTCGGCGCACTCAAGCAGCGCTTTGGCCAGGTCTACGTCAACTTCGGCGAACCCATCCGCCTGGCTGGTTTCCTCGACCAGCAGCAGCCCGGCTGGCGTGACCAGGATCACGGTCCGCAGTACCGTCCGGACTGGCTCAACGCTACCACCGCTCGCCTGGGAGAAACCGTGGCCCGTCACCTCAACGAGGCAGCCGCCATCAACCCGGTCAACCTGGTGGCCCTGGCACTGCTGTCCACCAGCCGCCTTGCCCTGGACGAACGCGCCCTGACCCGCGTACTCGACCTGTACCTGGCGCTCCTGCGCCAAGTGCCCTACTCGCCGCACACCACCCTGCCCGAGGGCGACGGCCAGGCATTGATCGAACATGTACGCAGCATGAACCTGGTGGCCGAGCAGAAGGACGCCCTGGGCCGCATCCTCTATCTGGATGAAGGCAATGCGGTACTGATGACCTATTACCGCAACAACGTGCTGCACATCTTCGCCCTGCCGGCGCTGCTGGCCAGCTTCTTCCTCAGCAGTTCACGCATGAGCCGCCAACTGCTGGGCCAGTATGTGCACGCGCTTTACCCCTACCTGCAGGCCGAACTGTTCCTGCGCTGGACACCAGAACAGCTGGACGAGGTCATCGACCAATGGCTGGTCGCGTTGGTGGAACAGGGCCTGCTGCGCCAGGACAACGACCTGTACGTGCGCCCGGCGCCCAGCTCGCGGCAGTTCGTGTTGCTGACCCTGCTTGCCCGCACCATCACCCAGACCCTGCAGCGCTTCTACATGGCCACCTCGCTGCTGATCAACAGCGGGCAGAACAGCCTGAGCGCCGAAGCGCTGGAAGACTTGTGCGTGATGATGGCCCAGCGCCTGTCGATCCTGCATGGCCTGAACGCGCCGGAGTTCTTCGACAAGACGCTGTTCCGCCACTTCATCCAGACCCTGCTTCAGCAAGGCGTGCTGCACGCCGACGCGCAAGGCAAGCTGGGTTATCACGACAAGCTCGGCGAGCTGGCCGAGGGCGTGGCCAAGCGTGTGCTGTCGGCCGAGCTGCGTCTGTCGATCCGCCAGGTGGCCCTGCACCGGGAGGACGGGCTGGAAACTTCGACCCTCTAACGGTTCATCGGTCGGTAAAATCCGCTAAAGTCCCTGGGGTTGGCCACAAGCCAGCTCCAAGGACACCGGAGATTCCATGAAAAAACTCTTTATGCTGTGTTGCGCATCCCTGCTTGCAGCCTGTTCCAGCCAAACCCCACACAGCCAGGCCAGCCTGGACGGTGAAGTCTTCTACCTGCAGCGCATTGCCCTGCCGCCTGCCGCCACCCTGAGCGTGGAACTGCAGGATGTGTCGCTGATGGACGCCCCTGCCGTAACCCTGGCGCGCCAGGCCGGCCCGGTCAAAGGCAACGTACCACTGCCGTTCCATCTCACCTATGACCCCGCGCAGGTCAAGCCTGGCCACCGCTATGCGGTGAGCGCGCGCATCGAGCTGAATGGCAAGTTGCTGTTCATCAATACCGAACACCACGCTGTCGCGCTCGATGGCAGTGACCCGCAATCTGTACGTATCAAGGTAGACCAGGTTCGCTGATACCCGTACTCATCCGTTTACAAGGAAAGCTTCATGATCCGCACTTCCCTGCGCTTCACCACCCTGTGCGCCGGCCTGCTGCTGTCGGCCAGTGCCCTGGCCCTGTCGCTCGGCGACCTCAGCCAGAAAGACGCCACCGGCGGCCTGAAGGACGCCCTGACCCAAGGTGCGCAACTGGCCGTCAAGCAACTGAGCACCCCAGGCGGCTTCAGCAACAACCCGGACGTGCGCATCGAGCTGCCAGGCAACCTGGGCAAAGCTGCCAAGGCGATGAAAATGTTCGGCAAGGGTGAACAGGTCGAAGCCCTGGAAACCAGCATGAACAAGGCCGCCGAGGCTGCCGTGCCGCAGGCCCAGGCAATTCTGGTGGAGGCCGTGAAGAACATGAGCGTGACCGATGCCAAGGGCATTCTCAGCGGCGGTGACGACTCGGCCACCCAGTACCTGAACAAGAGCAGCCGCGAGCAGATCCGCGCCAAGTTCCTGCCAATCGTCAAGCAGGCCACCGACAAGGTCGGCGTGGCCCAGCAGTACAATGCCTTCGCTGCCCAGGCCAAAGGCCTGGGGCTGGTCAAGGATGACGCCAATATCGAGAACTACGTGACCGAGAAGGCGCTGGACGGCCTGTTCGAGATGATCGGCAAGCAGGAACAGAGCATTCGCCAGAACCCGACAGCTGCGGCTACCAGCCTGGCCAAGAAGGTCTTCGGCGCGCTGTAGGAGCGGGTTCACCCGCGAAAGGGCCGGGCCTGCTGGCCAATTTTCACCAGCCGCTCACCGTTGCTGCCGCCACCGTATTCGCGGGTAAACCCGCTCCTACAATGATCGAAAAGCCTGCGAGGTCCTCTGTAGGAGCGGGTTCACCCGCGAAAGGGCCGGGCCTGCTGGCCAATTTTCACCAGCCGCTCACCGTTGCTGCCGCCACCGTATTCGCGGGTAAACCCGCTCCTACACGGCGGCGGGGTTGGACACAGGCCGTTGTAGGAGCGGCCTTCAGCCCTTCTTCACCCTGAACCACGCCGCATACAACGCCGGCAGGAACAGCAGTGTAAGCACCGTGGCCACGATCAGCCCACCCATGATCGCCACCGCCATCGGTCCATAGAACACACTACGTGACAACGGGATCATGGCCAGCACCGCCGCCAGCGCGGTCAGCACGATCGGCCGGAAGCGCCGCACCGTAGCCTCGATGATCGCCTGCCAGCGCTCCATCCCCGCTGCGATGTCCTGCTCGATCTGGTCCACCAGGATCACCGAGTTGCGCATGATCATCCCCGCCAAGGCAATGGTGCCAAGCATGGCGACAAAGCCGAACGGCTGACGGAACACCAGCAGGAACAGGGTCACACCAATCAGCCCCAGCGGCGCGGTGAGGAACACCATCACCGTGCGCGAAAAACTGCGCAGCTGGATCATCAGCAAACTCAGGACTACCACGACGAACAGTGGCATGCCGGCATTCACCGATTTCTGCCCCCGTTCGGAGTCCTCCACTGTGCCGCCCACCTCCAGCAGATAGCCATCGGGCAGCTTGGCGCGGATGTCCTGCAGGGTCGGCAGAATCTGTTTCACCAGCGTCGCCGGCTGCTCCTGGTCGTAGATATCGGCACGCACGGTCACCGTCGGCAAGCGGTTGCGGTGCCAGATGATGCCTTCTTCAAAGCCGTACTCCAGGGTCGCCACCTGCGACAGCGCCACGCTCCGGCCATTGTCGGTGGGCAACGCCAGGCTACCCAGGTTGCCCAGCTCACTGCGTTCCTGGGGGGTACCGCGCAGCAGGATCTCGATCAGCTCGTTGTCCTCGCGGTACTGGCTGACCGTGGTGCCGATCAGCGAGCTTTGCAGGAAGCTCGCCAGGTGCGCGGTGCTCACACCCAGCGCCCGGGCGCGGTCCTGGTCGATTTCGAGGAACACCGCCTTGCTGGGTTCCTCCCAGTCCAGATGCACGTTCACCACATGCGGGTTCTCGCGTACTTTGTCAGCCACTTCACGGGCCAGTGCACGGGCCTTCTCGATATGCTCGCCAGTGACCCGGAACTGCACCGGGTAGCCCACGGGCGGGCCGTTTTCCAGGCGCGTGACCCGGGCACGCAGGTCGGGGAACTGCTGGTCCACAGTGCTGATCAGCCAACTGCGCAGGCGCTCGCGGTCTTCCATCGACTTGGCCAGCACCACGAACTGGGCAAAGCTGGCTGCCGGCAGTTGCTGGTCCAACGGCAGGTAGAAGCGCGGCGAACCGGTGCCCACATAGGCCACGTAGTTGTCGATACCGTCCTGCTGCTTGAGCAGCGCCTCCAGCTGCTTGACCCGCTCGGCGGTATTGGCCAGCGAGGCGCCTTCGGCCAGCTTCAGGTCAACCATCAGCTCCGGGCGCCCGGAAGCCGGGAAGAACTGCTGGGGCACGAAGCGGAACAGCAGGATGCTGCCGACAAAGGCAGCGATGGTCAGCAGGATTACCGTCTTGCGCCGCCGTACGCACCACTCCACCAGCCGTCGCACGCGCTGGTAGAACGGGGTGGCGTATGGGTCTGGCGCATGGCCGTCCTTGCCATGCCGCGCGGCATGCAGCTTGGCCAGGTCGGGTAACAGGCGCTCGCCCAGGTAAGGCACGAACACCACGGCCACCACCCACGAGGTCAGCAGAGCGATGGTTACCACCTGGAAGATCGACCGGGTGTATTCGCCCGTGCTGGAGGCCGCGGTGGCAATCGGCAGAAAACCTGCTGCCGTGATCAGCGTGCCGGTAAGCATCGGGAAGGCCGTACTAGTCCAGGCATAGCTGGCCGCCTTGAGCCGGTCGTAGCCCTGCTCCATCTTGATCGCCATCATCTCCACGGCAATGATCGCGTCATCCACCAGCAAGCCCAGGGCCAGCACCAGTGCACCGAGGGAAATCTTGTGCAGGCCGATGCCGAAGTAATGCATGGCGGCAAAGGTCATGGCCAACACCAGCGGAATGGCCAGCGCCACCACCAGGCCGGTGCGCAGGCCCAGCGAGAAGAAGCTCACCAGCAGCACAATGACCAGCGCCTCGACCAGCACCTGGACGAACTCCCCCACGCCAGCCTTCACCGCCGCCGGTTGATCCGAGACCTTGCGCAGCTCCATGCCGGCCGGCAGGCTGTGCGCCAGGCGCTCGAACTCGCCTTCCAGGGCCTTGCCCAGCACCAGGATGTCACCACCGTCTTTCATCGACACTGCCAGGCCAATGGCATCCTCGCCCATGAAGCGCATGCGTGGTGCGGGTGGGTCGTTGAAGCCACGGTGCACCTCGGCGACATCGCCAATCCGGAAGGTGCGATCACCCACGCGAATGGGGAACTGGCGGATCTGCTCGACGCTGTCGAAACGCCCGCTCACCCGCAGATGCAGGCGCTCGCTGGGCGTCTCGAAGAAACCGGCGGTGCTCACCGCGTTCTGCTCTTGCAACGCCTTCTGCACAGCTTCCAGGGGCACCCCGAGGGTCGCCAGCTTGAGGTTGGACAGCTCGATCCAGACTTTCTCGTCCTGCAGGCCGATCAGCTCGACCTTGCCCACATCCTTGACCCGCTGCAGCTGGATCTGGATACGGTCGGCGTAGTCCTTGAGCAGCGCATAATCGAAACCCTCACCAGTCAGCGCATAGATATTGCCGAAGGTAGTGCCGAACTCGTCATTGAAGAACGGGCCCTGGATCTCCGGTGGCAAGGTATGACGAATGTCCGCAACCTTCTTGCGAATCTGGTACCACAGCTCAGGGATGTCTTGGGAATGCAGCGAGTCGCGGGCCATGAAAGTGACCTGCGATTCACCGGGGCGAGAGAACGAGACAATCTTTTCGTACTCGCCGGTTTCCATCAGCTTCTTCTCGATGCGCTCGGTCACCTGGCGCGACACTTCTTCGGCGCTGGCGCCTGGCCACAGGGTGCGGATGACCATAGCCTTGAAGGTGAATGGCGGGTCCTCGCTCTGGCCAAGCTTGGTGTACGACATGGCGCCAATGGCGGCCAGCAGGATCATCAGGAACAGGACGATCTGGCGGTTGCGCAGCGCCCAGGCAGAAAGGTTGAAACCCATCGGGACTTACTCCTTGGCCGCCAGGTTCACTACACGGTTGCTGCGGTCCACGGGGCGTACCTCCTGGCCCTCGCGCAGTACATGGCCACCAGCGGCAACCACCCAGTCACCCGGGTCCAGGCCTTCGAGCACCGGCACACTGTCGCTGCCATATGCCCCCAGCCGCACGGTCGCCCGCTCCAGGCGGCTTTCCTTGTTCACCCGCCAGACATAGGCCTGACCGTTTTCCGCAGTCACTGCCGACAGCGGTACCGACAGCGGGATCAGCCCATCCTTGGCGATGAACACCCGGGCGCTCTGGCCCAACTCAGCCGGAACGGCGGCCGTGGTAAAGGCGACGCGCGCCGCGAACGTGCGCGAGCGCGGGTCGGCAGCCGGTGACAGCTCGCGAATGCGCCCCTGGAAACGTGCCTGCGGGTGCGACCACAGCTCCACGCTCACCGGCTGACCCACAGCGAAGCGAGCGAACTGCTGTTCCGGCAGGCCGATGACCACTTCTCGCTCGCCATCGGCGGCGAGGGTAAACACGGTCTGCCCGGCGGCGACCACCTGGCCCACTTCAACCTGGCGCTTGGCGATCACCCCGGCCTGCGGCGCACGCAATACGGCATATTCGGCCTGGTTGCCAGCCACATCGAACTCGGCTTTGGCCTGCTTCAGACGGGCAAGGCCTGCGCGGTAGAGGTTTTCGGCATTGTCGTACAGGGAATGGCTGACCATCTGCCGCTCCAGCAGCTTCTGGTAGCGGTCGCGCTCGGCGCGCACCAGCGACAGATTGGCCTGCGCAGCGGCCACCCGGGCGCGGTTGGCTTCCAGCTGCAGATGCACGTCCTGCGGGTCCAGTTCGGCCAGCGGCTGGTCGGCCTTGACCCGCTGCCCTTCCTCGACCAAACGGTTGCTGACCTTGCCGCCAATGCGGAAGGCAAGCTCCGGTTCGAAACGCGCACGCACCTCACCGGGGTAACTGTCGGCAGCGGCTTCGGCCGGCTGTGGCTGAACCACCAGTGCCGGGCGCGGTGCTGCGGGTGGGGCGGCTTCCTGGCCACACGCCGCCAGAAGCAGGGCAGCAGCGGCGGGCAGAGCGATGGACAAGGCATGGCGCAACATGATGAATCCTTTCGCGGAGTGCACATTTAATATTTGTACTGACGGGTATATTAAGTCAGCGAAAGGATGGCGGGAAGGGTGTGCGCTGGTTTTTCAAGCGTGCGGTCAGCAGGTAATGCAGCCTGGCTTTCGCCGGATGGCGCCTGACCCGTTAAGATGGTGATCCTTCAACCAGATGCAGACCACAATGTCCAACGACGCACCCATCGGCCCGGGTCGGCCCAAGGACCTGGCCAAGCGCGAGGCGATCCTCGAAGCGGCCAAGACGCTGTTCCTCAGCCTTGGCTACGCCAACACCAGCATGGATGCGGTCGCTGCGGCGGCAGGTGTTTCAAAGCTCACCGTGTACAGCCACTTCACCGACAAGCAGACCCTGTTCTGCTCGGCGGTCATGGCCACCTGCCAGATCCAGTTGCCTGACCTGCTGTTCGAGTATCCCGAGGGGGTACCGGTGGAAGAAGTGCTGCTGACCATTGCCCGCAACTTCCAGGCGCTTATCAGCAGTGACGAAGCGATCAAGCTCAGCCGCCTGATCATGGCCCAGGGCAGCCTGGACCCGAGTTTTGGCGAGTACTTCTACGAGGCCGGGCCCAAGCGCGTGCTGGCCGGGATGGAAGCCCTGCTGCGCGGGGCCCACGAGCGCGGGCTGCTGCGCATCGACAACCCATTGAGGGCGGCGGAGCACTTCTTCTGCCTGGTCAAGGGGGCGCCAGATTACCGCTTGCTGCTGGGTTGTGCGGGGCCGCTGGAGGGAGATGAGGCCGAGGCGCATGTGCGAGAGGTGGTAGAAGTATTCTTGCGGGCTTTCCACCCTGAAAACACCTATCACGTCTCCCTGTAGGAGCGGGTTTACCCGCGAAAGGGCCGGGTCTGCCGGCCAATTTCTACCAGCCGTTCACCGTTGCTGCCGCCACCATATTCGCGGGTAAACCCGCTCCTACACACTGATCGATGTTGGACACAGGCCATTGTAGGGGGCCTTGTGTCGCGATAGAGGCGCACAACGGGCCATATTCGCCAATCAGCCGAACCTGTTTAACCAATGCGCCTACCTAGCATTTCTGCCAGTAGCCAAACAGAAAAACTCCCGGTAGGTTCATATCTAACTCATTAACATGAACGCATCACCATGCCAGCGCACACACTGATTTTTTTCTATAAGGATAATAAGCTTTCAACCTGGCATACAGGGAGTACTCACCAGACATTGCTCAGCGCCAATAACCGGAATCTAAGCGAAACGACAAATACCCCTCCACAAGTACGTCTATTGGCCACCGACGCACAAGAGTCAACAGTCAGCATTGGCTCGAAAAGCCAGAGGAACATTAACTACAGCCCTTACGGCAATGACAATTGCCCGCCTACCAACCCCTTACTATCTCGATTCACAGGCCAGAGTTGGTTACCCTCTGCCATAGGTTACTTGCTAGGTAATGGTCACCGTCTGTTCAATTCAAGACTGATGCGCTTTCACAGTGCGGACAGCTTTTCCCCGTTCGGAAAAGGTGGTCTCAATGCCTATGCCTATTGCGGTAACGACCCCATCAACAGAGTGGACCCTAGCGGCAGATTTTTCGGAAGGCTGTACAAAAAGTTAAATGGTGGCTACTCATACAAGAAGCTGGCTCCACGTCTGGATGAGCGCAGACCTAACCTATCTAGAAATGAATACAATAAGCTCTCAAAATCCATCAGCAAGCGCCAACTCAGATCTGAAAAAAAACTAGAACTTGGACTTAAATATGACGCTCCTCATACAACGGAAAATGTGCTCCAAGAATTAAGCACGCTTGATCAGCAACACGCAACATTGAAAAAGTTGTCAGCTGACCAGAACGGTCGTTTTAACTTTACACTTACTCAAGAGCTACATGGTGAAATTCCAGTCTACTCCGGCCCTAGCCGTAAAACCGCTGAAGATATACTTGGCGGCCCTTCAACCATTGACCCTTCAATCCCGGAAGACTTTGTAGACCAAGAGTTGAAAGAACGCCTGAGGCGCCTGCGTGGAGACTAGGCCTTCAACGCCTTCTTCGGATAAATGTCATAGCGGCTCGACTTACCCTCAAGGCTATGGCTCGGCTTCGGCCCGTCGATGATCGGCGCCTTGCGCGGCCGCTTCACCACCACTCGGTGGCTGGCCAGCGCCAGGGCGGCTTCGAGCAGCGCCGGGGCATCCAGGTCATCGCCCACCAAAGGCCGGAACACGCGCATTTCCTTTTTCACCAGGGCGCTCTTGTCGCGGTGCGGGAACATCGGGTCGAGGTAGATCACCTGCGGCGCCTCCCCTTCCCAGGCGCGCATGCGCTCGATGGCGTTGCCGGTCAGCAGGCGCATGCGCCCGACAATCGGGCCCACTTCTTCGTCCGCTCGCGCCCGCGCCAGGCCGTCCTCCAGCAGCGCGGCAATCAGCGGCTGGCGCTCGATCAGGGTCATCTGGCAGCCAAGGCTGGCCAGCACGAACGCGTCCTTGCCCAGCCCCGCCGTGGCATCCAGCACCTGCGGCCGGATACCTTGGGCAATGCCCACGGCCTTGGCGATCATCTGCCCGTTGCCACCGCCAAACTGGCGGCGATGCGCAGCCTGGCCTTCGACGAAGTCCACGCGCACCGGCCCGGGCGCCTGCGGGCCCAGTTGCTGAATCTGCAAGCCGTCGGCGCCCACCTGCACAGCGAAGCCGGCGGTATCGTCCTGCAGCGGCAGGCCCAGGCGTTCAGCCCACGCCCTGGCCTGTTGCGCATACTCAGCTGTCATTGCCTCGACCCTGATACCCGTGCCTTGCTCTTCCATCGTTCACACCCGAAAAATCAAACCAAGCCCTTAATGAATCGGCAACCACGGCCGATACAGGCAATATCCCGCTATTCTGCCAGAGCACAGCGCGCACGACTGCCATGTCAGATACTCTTCCCATCGGCTTGACCTATTTGTCGCCTGTCGGCAACTACAGTCAGCACAACACCCAGGCACTCGGGGGCGTCAGCCACCTGTGGCAGGATTTCTTTGCCCGGGCCATGGCCGAGCAGCAGGAAGAGCCCGTAGACGGCGTCAGCCAGTCGTTCGTGCAGTACGATCAGGACAGCGGCGAACCCATCGGCGGGGCCCGTGCCCTGGCCCTGATCGACGCTCAGCGCGCCTGCCCGGTGCAAGACACCGTGGTGGCACCGCCCGAGCCGCTTTTCCTGCCCAAGGCCGAGCTCGAGGCCAAGCTGCTGCCACCCGCGCCCGAGCCGTTCAGCGCCATTGAACTGATCGAGCAGCAGCGTCAGCTCGACATCAACAACAGCTGGCTGCGTCCGGTGGTAATGAGCCAGGGCCAGCCCATTGCCGAGCCTGGCCCGGCCCCCACACCACGGTCATTGTTCCTGCCCATTGCCGAGCTCGAGACCAACCTGCTGGACCCGGCGCCCGAGCCGTTCGACGAAGCCACCCTGGCCAAGCAGCAGAATGACCTGGAGTTCGACATCCACTGGGCGCGCCCAGTGGTGCTGAACAACGTGCGCGCGTACGCCTGAAGCTAACGACAGATCTGCCAGCGCCCCATGTCCAGATGGAAGTGGTTGCGGTGCGCAGCGTTGTAGTCCGGCCCCAGTACCGTGCTGAAGCTCTCGCAAGCTGCCCGCTGCACCCGGTGCAGGAATTCCGCCTTCTGTCCACCTGCCTGCCAGTCACGCGCCAGAATAATGCGCCGGCCGTCCTTCAGGCGAAATCCGCTGATGTCCAGCGCATTGGCCGTGGCGTGCTGGCTCAATCGGCCCTGCTTGCGATGGTAGACATTGCGGCAGGCAAAGCTGCCCAGGTGATCGACCTGCGTCACCGATTGCCCAAACACTTCCTGCGCCGCCGGCTGCAAGCCATGGTTCTCGAACAGTGCATAGGCCACCGCCAGCGGGCAACTGGCCAGAAAGCTGCTGCTCAGCCGCGCCTGGCCGCCCTCGATGCGCCAGACGTTCTGCAGCGGGCAGTTGGCCGACGCCGGGCTGTCGGCTTGTGCCCGGTAACGCAGGTGGCTGGTTTCCAGCGCCTGCCGGCACAGCGCCGGGTCATTGCGCAGGCGCGACAGTTTGTAGGGGGTCAGCAGGTTGGGCGGCTGGCTTACGTCCAGCGGTGCCCAGGGGTTCCACATGGCAGGCAGGCGCCAGCCGAAGTGCCAGGCCAGGCCGGCCACCGTCAGCAGGCCGGCCAGTATCGCCAGCAATGCCCGCATCAGCGGCGGAACAGGTCGTTCAGTTGGGCAAACGGCATGGCCTGCTCACCGTAGCCGAACGTGCCCTCATCGCGAATTTCCAGCGCGGCTCGGTGAAAGGCCCCGAGTGCAGCACGGGCCAGCGAGGAGCCCACACTGATGCGACGCACGCCCAGGTCCTGCAACTGGTTGACGTTGAGCGGCACGCCCACCATGCCCATCAGCACATTCACAGGGCGCGGTGCGACTGCCTGAACCACGGCACGGACTTCCTCCACAGTGCGCAGCCCGGGGGCGTAGAGCACGTCGGCACCGGCTTCGGCATAGGCTTGCAGGCGCAAGATCGTGTCATCGAGGTCCATGCGCCCGTGCAGCAGGTTTTCTGCACGGGCGCACAAGGTGAACGGGAATGGCAGGCCACGCGCCGCCTGCACAGCGGCGCGCACGCGCTCCACGGCCAGCCCGAAGTCATAGATGGGCGCATCACTGCGGCCACTGGCATCTTCGATGGAGCCGCCTACCAGGCCGACTTCGGCGGCACGCAGAATGGTCTGGGCACAGTCTTCGGGCAAATCGCCAAAGCCGTTTTCCAGATCGGCGGCCACCGGCAGCGCGGTGGCATCGACGATCTCGCCGGCATTGTCCAGCGTATCGTCCAGGCTCAAGGCGCCTTCGGCGTCTGGCCGGCCCAGGCTGAAGGCCAGGCCTGCACTGGTAGTGGCCAGTGCCTCGAAACCCAGGCTGGCGAGCAACTTGGCGGAGCCGGCATCCCACGGGTTGGGGATGACGAACGCGCCGTCGCGCTCGTGTAAAGCCTTGAAGGCCTCAGCTCGCAGGGTTTGCACATCCATGGTTCAACCTCCGGCAGTCAGGGAAAGGTCAGAGTAGCCCTAATTGTTCGACCTCAGGGGCGCGCGGCAATTCCGGCAAAGGTGCCAGGCCCGGCAGCCGTGCCATCAGCCGCTGATGGAAACACTGGGCCAGCGCCGCAGCCAGGCGATTGTCCGAGGTGTGCAGGAAGATATAGGGATTGCGGCCTTCTTCGATCCAGGCGGCGACTTTTTCTACCCAAGGGCCGAGGAAGGTGTGGTTGGCCTCCAGTTCCGGATGGCCGATGAAGCGAACCTGAGGGTGCTGGCTGAAGGCTGCCGGACGCGGTGGCACCCTGGGCTTCTTCGACTGCGCATGCAGCACGGCAGGGTCGCGCGAGGTGCAACTGAACAGCGCGCGCGGGTCGAGGCAGATGCGCTCCACGCCGCGTTCGTGCAGCAGGCGATTGAGCAGGCGTTCTTCCTCACCCTTGGCAAAAAAGGCCTGGTTGCGCACTTCCACGGCCACGGGCACGGCGATCTGATCGAGGAAGTGACAAAGCTCACCCAGGCGCGCCGGGCCAAACTGGGCCGGCAACTGCAGCCAGTAGGGTGACACGCGCTGGCCCAGCGGGGCCATCAGCCGGGTGAAGTCGAAGGCAGGCTCAAGCTGGTCACGCAGGTCGCCCTCATGGCTGACATCCCGCGGAAACTTGGCAGTGAAGCGAAAGTGCTCGGGCATGACTTGCGCCCAGCGGGCAATGGTACCGGGCGCGGGACGTGCATAGAAAGTGGTGTTGCCTTCGACGGCGTTGAAGACCTGGCTGTAGAAGCCAAGCATTTGATTACTGCTGGCGTCGGCGGGGTACAGGTAGTCGCGCCAGGCGTTTTCGCTCCACGACGGGCAACCGAGAAAGTAAGGCAGTGGTGACGGATTCATCCATCAAATGTACAGGTCGAGCCCCAGTACTTCCATGTCCCAGTCGGTAAAACCGGCAGTGCTCAGGTAGCTGGCCAGTGCGGTGGCGGTGCGGCGGTCACGGGCACGAGGGAAAACCATGTCCTGCTGGCGGGCTGGCAGGCCACCGCCAGGGCGGCGGGCGGTGGTTTCCTGCGGGGCGGCTTCTGCCTCCTCGATTACCTCGGCATCGTCGATGGCCTGGTCACGCACCGCTGCTTTGCGCGAGGTGCGCTTGAGCGGGTAGGACTGCGATGAGAAACCGTCGATACGCATGGCATGAGCACTCAGGACCAATGATGGCAATTTAGCAGCATCAGGGTTCCGTCGCTAATGCTTGAGTGATAACTGGACCACAGATCGCGCAAAAGGTTTTAGTGTGTTCGGCGATAACCGACGAACAGCACTCAGTGCTTCTTGGGCGTGGCTACATTATCGCGCAGATAAACCGGCTGCGCCTGCTCGGCGACGATTGCCTCGCCACGCGCCCAGGCGAAGGTGGCCAGGCTGAGGACGTCCAGGGCATTGGGCAAGGCGCCAGGGTTGCTCGCGGCCACCTGAACCGCCAGGCGCTCGGCATAGCCCCATCCGGTACCGGCACCGAACCACTCGCCATTGCTGCCTGCCGGCAGCGCCACCTGCTCGGGCGGCAACACGGCTTCACGGCCGACCAGGCGCATTTCGCCCGCCGTGGCCTGGTAGCAACCCCAGTACACTTCATCCATGCGTGCATCAATGGCCGCTGCCACCTGCTGCACGCCATGCTCGCGCAATGCACCCTGGGCCAGTGCGGCCAGGTTGGACACCGGCAGCACCGGGCGTTCGAGGGCAAAGGCCAGGCCTTGCACCACACCGATGGCAATACGCACGCCAGTGAACGCGCCCGGGCCACGGCCAAAGGCAATGGCATCCAGCGCATTCAGTGCCACGCCAGCGTCAGCCAGCAGGTGCTTGATCATCGGCAGCAGCTTCTGGGCATGCATGCGCGGGATCACCTCGTAGTGGCTGGTTACCTTGCCGTCATGCAGCAGCGCGACGGAACAGGCTTCGGTGGCGGTATCCAGGGCCAGCAGGGTGGTCATCGAACGGGTATCCAGGTGCGAATGAAAAAGAGCGGCAGTATAGAGCAGCAGCGGCGTTGTGTCCCGAGGGGGCCGCTGTGCGGCCCATCGCACTGATTTCAAAGCCTGCACTGGCCCTGGAGGAGCGACCTTGCGTCGCGAAAAGGGCCGCAAAGCGGCCCCAGGGTTTCAGCGGTATCACACCATTATCTGGGGCTGCTCTGCAGCCCTTTCGCGACACAAGGCCGCTCCCACAAAAGCGGGCCGTTTCGAGGTGCGTCAGGCGCCGGTTCAGCTCAGGGCTGCCAGGACCTTGGCGGTGATGGCTTCAACCGAGCCGACACCTTCGATGTGGCTGTACTTCGGCTTGCCGCCATTGGCAGCCGACAGCTTCTGGTAGAAATCCACCAGCGGTTTGGTCTGGCTGTGGTAGACCGACAGGCGATGGCGAACGGTTTCTTCTTTGTCGTCGTCACGCTGGATCAGGTCTTCACCGGTCTCGTCGTCCTTGCCTTCCACTTTCGGCGGGTTGTACTGAATGTGGTAGGTACGGCCCGAGGCCAGGTGCACGCGGCGGCCCGCCATGCGGCCGACGATTTCTTCGTCGTCCACGGCAATTTCAACCACGGCATCAATGTCGACACCGGCAGCGACCATGGCTTCGGCTTGCGGGATGGTGCGTGGGAAGCCGTCGAACAGGCAACCGTTGGCGCAATCAGGCTGAGCGATGCGCTCCTTCACCAGGCTGATGATCAACTCGTCGGAGACCAGCTGGCCTGCATCCATGACTTTCTTCAGCTCCAGGCCCAGCGGGGTGCCGGCCTTGACGGCGGCACGCAGCATGTCACCGGTGGAGATCTGTGGAATACCGAACTTTTCGGTGATGAACTTTGCCTGAGTACCTTTACCGGCCCCGGGAGCTCCCAGCAGAATTACGCGCATCTTGTGCTCCTCAAATTTTTTTATGAAATTCAATGGATTCGGCGACCAGGGCCAAGTCCGGAAAATCGGGTATGACCATAAATCGGTCAGAAGGCTGCTCAAGATACACAGCGCCCGGCAGCCAGACAAGCGTCCCAAAGTTGCAGGAATGCGCCACTTGCGGCTGACCGGGCAGGCGGTTGCGCCCGGCGCAACCACCCTCCCCGTCATTGTGCCGGGCCTGTATGGCACTCGCCAGACACGACCCGGGCTTGCCCTTAGCCGGTGTTGCGCAGCCCAGCGGCAATACCCGCCACGGTCACCAGCAAGGCCTGCTCCAACGGGCTGTCCAGAGCGGCTTCGCGGCTGCGCGAGCGAGCCAGCAGCTCTGCCTGCAGGCGGTGCAACGGGTCCAGATAGGTATTGCGCAGGCTAATGAATTCCAGTGTCTCGGGGCTGTGCGCCAGTAGCACCGGCTGCCCGGTCAGGCCCAACACCACCTGGCATGACTGCGACAATAGGTCGCGCAGGTGCGCACCTAAAGGGAGCAAGTGCGGTTGCACCAGACGTTCGTCGTAGGCCTCGGCAATTTGCGCATCGGCCTTGGCCAGCACCATTTCCAGCATGTCGATGCGGGTGCGGAAGAACGGCCATTGCTCTCGCATCTGCGCCAGCAACTCACCCTGTCCCCGGGCCAAGGCATTCGTCAGCGCGGTTTCCCAGCCCAGCCAGGCCGGCAGCATCAGCCGGGTCTGGGTCCAGCCGAAGATCCACGGGATGGCGCGCAGGCTTTCGATGCCCCCGGCGCGACGCTTGGCCGGGCGGCTGCCCAGCGGCAGGCGCCCCAGCTCCTGTTCTGGCGTCGACTGGCGGAAGTACTCGACGAAATCGGGATTATCCCGCACCACGCCGCGGTAGGCCTGGACACCATCGGCAGCCAACTGGTCCATCACCTCACGCCAGGCCGGCTGCGGGGGCGGCGGTGGCAACAGCGTGGCTTCAAGCACGGCAGCCAGGTACAGGTTGAGGTTTTGCTCGGCGATGCCCGGCAAGCCGAACTTGAAGCGAATCATTTCACCCTGCTCGGTGGTGCGGAAACGCCCCGCCACCGAACCCGGTGGCTGCGACAGGATCGCGGCATGGGCCGGGCCACCGCCTCGCCCGACCGTACCGCCACGGCCGTGGAACAGCAGCAGCTCGACCTGATGCTCGGCACAGATACGCACCAGGTTTTCCTGAGCCCGGTACTGCGCCCAGGCAGCAGCCGTGGTGCCGGCGTCCTTGGCCGAATCGGAGTAACCAATCATCACTTCCTGCGGGCCGCGCAGGCCCGCACGGTAGCCCGGCAGGCCAAGCAGGCGCTGCATGACCGGGCCGGCGTTGTCGAGGTCGGCCAGGGTCTCGAACAGTGGCACCACACGCATGGGGCGGGTCAGGCCGGCTTCTTTGAGCAACAGTTGTACCGCCAGTACATCCGAGGCGGCCCCCGCCATGGAGATGACGTAAGACCCCAGCGAGGCGGCCGGTGCAGCGGCCACTTCCCTGCAGGTCGCCAGCACTTCGGCGGTGTCCGCTTGCGGCTTGAAATGCGCAGGTAGCAGGGGCCGGCGGTTTTTCAGCTCGGCCTGGAGGAACGCGATGCGTTGCTCCTCATCCCAGTCAGCGTAACGCCCCAGGCCCAGGTAGTCGGTAATCTCGGTCAGCGCATCACGGTGACGGGCAGCGTCCTGGCGCACGTCCAGGCGGCCCAGAAACAGGCCGAAGGTAACCGCGCGACGCAAGCAGTCAAGCAGCGGGCCTTCGGCGATCACGCCCATGCCGCATTCGTGCAGCGACTGGTAGCACAGCTCCAGTGGCGCGATCAGGTCGCGGTTGTCCACCAGCACGTCGGCACCGGCTGGTTGGTTGCTGGTCAAGGCCGAATGCGCCCATGCGCGTGTCGCACGCAGGCGGTCGCGCAGTCGCTTGAGCACTGCGCGGTAGGGTTCGGCACTGTCGCCGACCTGTTTGTGCAGGGCGTCGCTGGCCTGCTGCATGGACAACTCGGCGGCCAGTGCATCGATGTCGCGCAGGAACAGGTCGGCGGCCATCCAGCGCGCCAGCAGCAGCACTTCGCGGGTGACGGCAGCGGTCACATTGGGGTTGCCATCCCGGTCCCCCCCCATCCACGAGGCAAAGCGGATCGGCGCGGCCTCCAGCGGCAGGCGCAGGCCAGTGGCCTCCAGCAGGGCCTTGTCGACCTTGCGCAGGTGGCTGGGGATGGCGTGCCACAGCGAATGCTCGATCACTGCGAAACCCCACTTGGCTTCGTCTACCGGCGTAGGCCGGGTGCGGCGGATTTCTTCGGTATGCCAGGCCTCGGCGATCAGCCGGCGCAGGCGTTCGCGCACTTGCTGGCGTTCTGCCGGGGTCAGGTCACGATGGTCCTGTGCGGCCAGTTGGCCGGCGATCGCGTCGTACTTCTGGATCAGTGTGCGGCGGGCCACTTCGGTGGGGTGTGCGGTGAGCACCAACTGGATATCGAGCTTGGCCAGTTGCCGGGCCAGGGCGTCGTTGCTGTGGCCGGCCTGCTTCAGACGCCCCAGCAGCTCGGGCAGTACCCGCGCTTCGAAAGGTTCGGGTTGGTCAGCGTCGCGGCGGCGGATCAACTGGTACTGCTCGGCCATGTTGGCCAGGTTGAGGAACTGGTTGAAGGCCCTCGCTACAGGCAGCAGGTCTTCTTCGGCAAGGTCCGCCAGGGTTGAACTCAGTTGCTCACCAGGGCCGCGGCGGTCGGCCTTGGCACTGTGGCGGATGTCCTCGATTTTCTGCAGGAACGCATCGCCATGCTGCTGGCGAATGGTTTCGCCAAGCAGTTCACCCAACACATGGACATCTTCACGCAAACGCACATCGATATCGGTCATTGGCGCTCTCTCCGTTGCATCCCTATCAGCCTCAGCGCGCCCTGTGCAAGCGCGGGTTAACCCGTGAACAACCCAAGGCGGTGCCTGGCACCGGCGTTGCCGGTGTTCGCGGGTAAACCCGCTCCTACAGGGGGGGCGGTATCCCCCAAGAGTGCCCACAGCCGGGCAACGATGGCAAGCCGTGATCGGCCAAACCAAACTAAAGTGAAAGCACAGCACTCCCATGCAGTGCAGCCTTTCCAGGCGTCAACAGAGGTCATCATGAAAATCCGTGAACTCGCCCAGCATTGGGAACAGAATGCCGCCGGCACCCTCAGCCGTACGGGCCATGTCCTGCACCTGGACCTGGAGTCCGAGGCGCGCCTGGCCGCGCTGATCGACATGTACCCCAAGCGCACGGCCGAAGAACTGCTCGGCGAACTGGTCGCAGCCGCCCTTGAAGAATTGGAGGCCAGCTTCCCCTATGTACAGGGCCGCCAGGTCATCGCCACCGACGAAGAGGGCGACCCCCTGTACGAGGACGTCGGTCCTACGCCGCGCTTTCTCTCCCTGTCCCGCCAGCACCTGCACAACTTGAGCAACGCTACAGTCGACAGCGACAAATAATCCTGCGCTCCTGCGTTCCGGGCCTGCTGAAGGCCCGGAATACAGCTCCAGCCTGGGAAAGTTCCAGGCAATTCGCACTGACCGATCAGTCAGAAATAGTTATCCGATTCCGGCGCTTTTTTCTGAACTATTCGAAAAACGTCCGAGTCGGAGCCAATAGCCATCACGCTAAAACCCTGCACACTGCCCTCGTGCACCGTTGAGCTGAAGCGCGCGGTTTTGTCAGGGATTGAGCGATGGACTGCTACGGACATCGTCGTTATCAGGAGTGATCCAATGGAGCTGACCACCATGAAGACCCGCACTAGCAAACTGTCATCCACTCATGTGCGCGGGTTCAAGCTGGCCGCGCTGGCACTGGGCAGTAGCCTGGTCCTGGCCGGCTGTGCGGGCAATCCGCCCACCGAGCAGTATGCCGTTACCCAGTCCGCCGTGAACTCCGCCGTCAGCGCCGGCGGTACAGAGTTCGCCGCCGTGGAAATGAAAGCGGCTCAGGACAAGTTCAAGCAAGCCGAAATCGCCATGCACGACAAGAAGTACGACGAGGCCAAGCGCCTGGCCCAACAGGCCGAGTGGGATGCACGCCTCGCCGAACGCAAGGCCCAGGCAGCCAAAGCCCAGAAGGCCGTGCAGGATGCCCGCCAGGGCGTTCAGGACGTACGTGAGGAAGGCCTGCGCAGCGTTCAGTGAGCCCTGCCCCGCCAACCTTAGCCTTCGCACACGATCAAAGGATGAACACTATGCGCAAACACGTCATGATTCCCGCCCTGCTGGCCCTGAGCGTCGGTCTTGCTGCCTGCTCGCACGATCCGAATGCCAATCTGGAAGCGGCCCGCACCAACTTCTCTTCGCTGCAGAGCAACCCGCAAGCGAGCAAGGTCGCGGCACTGGAGACCAAGGACGCCCAGGACTGGCTGAACAAGGCCGACAAGGCGTACATGGACCGTGAAGACGAGAAGAAAGTCGACCAACTGGCCTACCTGACCAACCAGCGCGTCGAAGTGGCCAAGCAGACCATTGCCCTGCGCACCGCCGAAGCCGAGCTGAAGAACGCCTCGGCCCAGCGCGCCCAGGCCAAACTGGATGCCCGCGACGCGCAGATCGCCAAGCTGCAGGACAGCCTCAACGCCAAGCAGACCGACCGCGGAACGCTGGTGACCTTCGGCGATGTACTGTTCGACTTCAACAAGGCCGAACTCAAGAGCAGCGCTTACCCGAACATCACCAAGCTGGCGCGGTTCCTACAGGAAAACCCGGAACGCAAGGTGATCGTCGAGGGCTACACCGACAGCGTCGGCTCGGCCAACTACAACCAGACACTGTCCGAGCGCCGCGCCAACAGCGTGCGCATGGCACTGGTACGTGCCGGGGTAGATCCGGCGCGAATCGTTTCCCAGGGCTATGGCAAGGCGTACCCGGTAGCGGACAACTCGAGCAACTCGGGCCGTGCGCAGAACCGTCGGGTGGAGGTGACCATCTCCAACGACAACCAGCCGGTGGCACCGCGCTCGGTGAGCCAGGCTCAGCAGTAAGGCTGGTTAGCTGAAATGACAAGCCCCGCGATCGACGCGGGGCTTTCTTTTGCCTGTTCTGGCCTCTTCGCGGGCACGCCCGCTCTCATCAAACAAAATGCAACCCACTGTTTTCTAAGCACTCAAGCGGCCACCAGCTGATACCCCAGTTTCCGGGCTTTGCGGAGCAAAGCCCGGACCTGCCGGTCTTGGCTTCTGGTTTCGAACTCCTCAAGACCTTTTTCAACATAAGCCTGCTTCTTGGTTAAAAGGTTGTACACCAGACGTGCCAACTGATGCGCAGTGGCCTTGATGGCGCAGCTGGTATCCATTCGAGTCAGCCTGGCTCGGTGCGATGCACCAATGAAACCCTTGTCGTTACGGGCATTGGATGCAGCCTGCTTGAGTGCTTGAGCTGCTCGATTGACTATTTTTGGCCCGCCACCTGCCAGTCGATGACCGCCGGAAATTCGGGTAGGGGGAGACAGTCCCAACCAAGAGCAGAAGTGCTGTGAGGACGGGAAGCGTGATAGATCTGTACCGATCTCCCCTGCCAGCACTAATGCAGTGTCCACCCCAATGGTTGGAATTGCGGTTAGGTCCACGCCAAGAACCTTCCACAATGTCTGATGCAATTCAGTCTGTCGGGCACCGTTTCGGTGCGGGCTCCGTAAAGGCTTATTGGATGGCTCTGGCTTGTTTTGCAGCACCGGCAACTGCTCTAACGCGGCTTTTATGGCGTCGTCACAATCAGCAATTTGCTGCTCCAGGAAGTCATAGGCAGCCAATTCCTGAGTTAGCGCATGCAAATGCTCGCGCCGCCAATTGCCATGAAGACTCCGAGCGACAGCCTCCTTGCCTGCCTTGATGCGGCGGTCGGTCAGTTCAGCCAGTTGCACTGGGTCCCGTTCACCTGCGCAGATGGCTCGCAAAATCTTCATGCCAGTTACGCCGGAAATATCACTGATGACATTGGCCAGCTGGATGTTCATTTGGCTCATGGCCTTTTGCATCCGGTTCAGCGTCTGCGCCTGGTCTTTCACTTTGGAAGCACGCTGCCTGACCAATGACCGGACGCAGCAGGTCAGATCATCGGGGCGGAATGCGCCTCTGAGCAGTCCATGAGTCATCAGTTGCCAAATCCACTGGCAATCCAGCACATCTGATTTACGGCCCGTGATTTGTCGAGTTGCTCTGGCATTGACGAGATAAACCTCAAAACCGCGCTCGCTGAGAATCTCGTAAATTGGAATCCAATAAACTCCCGTAGATTCCATGGCAACGACCTTGATCCCCAGGCTTTCAAGCCAGTTAGCCATCTTGAGCAGGTCGTCAGTAAAGGACGTGAACGACTGGACGGGATTTTCGTGCCGGGGATCGACCGCCACGAAATGCTCTCGACCACCGACATCGATCGCCGCGCAATCGGGATGGACGACGGTAAAGCGTTGCTTGGAAGGCTTGCGCGCCATGATGAATCCTCGCAGGATAAAGGGCGCGCGGGGCACACGGTGGCGAAAGGGTTCACTCTCTCATACGTGGTCACAGCTGAATCAGCTGATGCCTACAGGGACTTCACGCCGATACCGTGCGGATCACTCTCCCACGCGGGTGTGCGCACACACACCAGTGCTGGCTACGATCTCTGTCCCGCGCACACGAACCCTAACAAAGCAAAAGGCGGCTGGCCCTACCGGGCCAACCGCCTTTTCTTTTTCAACATGTCAGCGTCGCTGCGGATCTAAAGCCGTACACCTCATGTTTGCTGCGCGACAGCGCAGCCCGGAAGGGCTGGGTGATCTCCCACAGGTACGGCGCCAGTCTCGAGTTTTGCGCGACCCTGTGGGAGCGGGCGTGCCCGCGAAGAGGCCAGAACAGGCAGCAGGGATAATGGCTCACTGCACCTGCTGTGGTGTTTCTTCGCCCATGCAGCGCACCGCACGCTTGCGGTTGTCCACCAGCACGCCGGTCAGGCCTTTCTGCTGGGTGTCGAACAGCACCAGCACGCCGTCGACGCACTGGGCCACTTGCGGCGCCGGGTCCAGCGATACCTTGTAGTCCTCGCCGGGGATGGTCTTGAGCATGGTGAAATCCTGCAGCAGCAGGGCATCTTCGGGCTTGGCGAAATGCAGGTAACCGTAGTACCACAAGGCCCCCACCGTCACGATGATGCTGCCGACGCCGGTCAGGATCAGCGGGATGGCGTTGCGTTCTTCACTCATTGCTTGTTCTTCTCGTCAGGGTAATTGGGCACTTCGGCAAGCCGCCGCAGGCCATTGAAATGGCTGGGGTCATCGAGGAATCGCAGCATGACCTGGCGCCAGGTAGGGTCGGCGAACGTCTGCACGTGCCCCCCTCGGGTCAGTTGCAGTACCCGCGGTGGTGGCGCGTGCTGATACAGGCGGATGGCGTTGTCCATCGGCACCAGGTTGTCGTCGATGCTGTGGAAAAACAACTTGGGCGGATTGCTCAATTGCTCGATCGAGTGGATCGCGCTGTCGCCGTCCGGCACCAGCCACGACAGCGGAACCTGTAATGGCCAGGTCATCCAGGAGGTGCTGAGCGCAAAGCGCCCTACCGCGCGGTAACTGGCCGGCACACCATCGAACACCAGGGCGCTGAAACGCTGGCGCTGCTCGGGGTGCGCCGCCAGGTAATGAATGGCCATCGCACCGCCCAGGCTCTGCCCCAGCAGTACCAACGGCTTGCCCCTGACCTCGGGCGCCTGCTCCAGCCAGGCCATGGCTGCGGCAATGTCCTCGTACACTTCCGGCAGTCTCGGCTGGCCCTGAGACAAGCCATAGCCGCGGTAATCGATCATCAACACCTGGTAGCCCTGCTCCGGCAGCCAGTAGCTACCCCCCAGGTGCCCAGGCAGGTTACCGCCGTTGCCGTGCAGGTGCAGCACCGTGCCCTTGACCTCCACCCCGGCCTTGGCCGGCAGCCACCAACCGTGAAGGCGGACGCCATCAGCAGTGGTCAGCGTGACGTCGCGGTATTCCAGCTTGGCCCGCTCAGGGGTGAAGGCCTGACCACGCTCGGGGTAGAACAGCAGGCTGCTGCAGCCCCCAAGGCTCAGCAGGACCAGGCCCAGGACCAGCAGACGGCAGTGCTCAGAGAATGTTCGCGTAGTCGGCTTCAATACGGTCCAGGCTCAGGTGGTTGAGGAAGTTGGAGAAACACATCCAGGCCGACAGCGCATTAAGGTCACGGAACTGTTCGGGCAGGTACTTGGGCGGCTCGACCAGCCCTTCCTCGACAAGTTGGCGCAGGGTGCGCATGTCTTCCAGGGTGGTTTTGCCACAGAACAGCAACGGGATCTGTTCCAGTTTGCCCTTCTTCACGGCCAACTGAATGTAGTTGTAAACCATGATGAAGCCCTTGAGGTAGGACAAGTCCTTGGTGAATGGCAAGCCGTTGGGCACCGACCCGCGGAACACCCGGCTGGCGTTGCTGTAGCTCTGCGCCATCTCGAAGCCCTGCTCGCGGAAGAAACCGTAGACCTGCATGAAGTCTGCGCCCTCCTCGACCATATGGATGGCTCGGGTGCGGTTGGTGAGCTTGCGCAGGCGGCTGGGGTAGGAGGCAAAGGCGATCACCTCCATGAGGATGGCCAGGCCCTCCTGGGTTACCGTCGACGAGGGCGGGCCCTTGGCCAGGAAGGTGCAGATCGGCTGGTTCAGGCCATTGAGCGTGGTCCCGACGTGCACCAACCCTTCGTGCACCTCCAGGGCGCGCACATCGCGGGTGTTGAACATGGCATCGGCACGCACCTTGATGTAGTCGGCACCAGCCGCGGCGTCGGCGACGATACCGTCGGACTCGAACACGCGAATGGTCCCTTCGGCCTCGCCGAACACTTTGTTCAGCCGGTGCTGGAGGATCTCCACGGCCTCCTTGGCAGTGAGGTTCTTTGGCTCATCCTTGAGGTCACCACGGCCATCGATGTTGTTCAGGTAGTCCGACAGCATCAGGCCAAGGTCGGCCAGGGTCGGGTCACCGGCGTGGAAGGCATCCGAGGCGGCGCCGTACAGCTCCTGGGAGATCAGGCCGAAGTCCTCGGTACCGCGCGCTTCGAGCATGCGCACCACCATGCGGTATTCGCGGCACATGCGCTTCATGATCTGCCCGACCGGGTTGAACTGGCCCAACTGGCGAATGATGTCGCGCTCGATGCCCTGGAACTCGGCCTTGACCGCGCTGGAGTCGAACGACAGCGGGCGCGATTGGTAGTAGGCGCGATCAACCGCCGGCGGCTCCTTGCCCTTGGCCTTGAGAAAGCCCTGGCGGATGTTGTCGTCCCACTTCACCGCGTCAAGGACCCGGATCGGCGTCTGGGCCGCGACGATGCGGTCGGACAGGGCGCGGATGGTTTGCTGGTATTCGTCCAACGGGGACTCCTTTCTAGTACACGAAACCTGTACCGGCCTCTTCGCGGGCTTGCCCGCTCCCACAGGGACACCACAGGATCAGATACCTGTGAAATACCTGTGGGAGCGGGCAAGCCCGCGAAGACGCCAACACGGTCATTTGCCCGAGCGCTGGAACCGCGCCACTTCGACGAACAGGTCGGAGTTGGCCGGGTCGTCCAGGTAGGCCAGCACCCGCGCCGCCGGGCTGTCGATCAGCACGCCGTCGCCGTTGTCCTCCGGCACTTCGGTACTACGACCGCTCAGTTCCTTCTTGTCCACCGCCTGCTGCACCTGCTCGACATCCAGGTTGTAGACCACCAGTTCCTTGCCATCGACGATATCGAAGCCGCCAATCAGGAAATTGCCGCCCAGGCGCTTGGGCACGCCGGCCGACAAGTACCAGCGGTTGCCGTGACGCGACACGGTGAACACGTATTCTTCAGGGGCCTTGCCCTTGGCCGTGGCCACCGCCTTGTAGGCATCGCCGCCGCTACGGCTGATCACCAGTTTCAGCGGCTCCCCCCAGGCGTCCTTGCTGCTCCACTTGCCGAGCAGGGCCTTGGGCGCTGCCTGGTTGCTGGGCAAGGGCTCATGGAAGGTCACCAGACAACCGCCCAGCAGCAGGAATGACAAAGTCAACAACACCACACGCCAGGCTTTCATCAGGTTCTCCTTGAAAAGGTCGTTCTCGCCTCAGGCCGATGCCAGCACCAGCTGCAGGTATCGGGTAAGCATAGCGAGCATCTGCCCATCGGCTTGCGCATTCGCATCCTTGAGCAGGCCTTGATATTCCAACTGCTCGATAATCGCCGTCAACATCTGTGCGTCCTGCTCCGGCTGCCGCGAGCCTACTACCTGCAGCAATTGCCGGGTGCCGTGCAGCAGGATCTGTTCATGGGCGCACACCAGCTCTGCCAGCCGTGGGCACAACAACGCCTCCTGGCGGAAGGCCTGCTCGGCCATCAGGAAGTCACGGCGGTTCAGCAGTTGCCGCTGAACGTAGTCGGCGGTCATGCGCGCCACGTCGTCAGCCAGCCGCGCACGTGACTGCGGGCTGCCATCGCCCTGTGCCAGCAACTGGCGCAACACCACCTCGGTATTGGCCCACAGCTTGGCCATGTAGGCCGCACTGCGCTCGACATACTGGGCAAAGGTATCGGTGAGCAGGTCCTCGATATCCTTGAAGTAGTAGGTGGTGGCCGACAATGGCACGCCAGCCTCGGCGGCCACTGCCCGGTGGCGCACACCGCGCACGCCATCGCGCACGACAATGCGCATGGCGGCATCGAGAATCAACTGGCGACGCTGTTCGCTGCCTTGGCGGGCAGTCTTGCGGCCTTGGTATTGCACGCTTTCGGCGACGGCGGTGGCGATGCCGGCGGCGCCTTGGTCAGGCATGGCGGGTGTCACGGGGGATACCTCATGGACAGTGTTTCGTCAGTACCGGCCTCTTCGCGGGTAAAACCGCTCCTGCAAGGGCCTGCTGAGGCCTTTGTAGGAGCGGGTTCACCCGCGAAGGGGCCAGCCCTGACAACATAAAGCTTCAGGCAAGAAAAAGCCGCCTCGAAAGGCGGCTCGTTCAGCTCACTCAGGCCTGCGGACGCATGTGCGGGAACAGGATGACGTCGCGGATCGACGGCGAGTTGGTCAGCAGCATCACCAGGCGGTCGATGCCGATGCCTTCACCGGCGGTCGGCGGCATGCCGTACTCCAGCGCACGAACGAAGTCGGCGTCATAGTGCATGGCTTCATCGTCACCTGCGTCCTTCTCGGCCACCTGGGCCAGGAAGCGCTCGGCCTGATCTTCGGCATCGTTGAGCTCGGAGTAGGCGTTGGCGATTTCGCGGCCACCGATGAACAGCTCGAAACGGTCGGTAACGGCCGGGTTGTCGTCGTTGCGACGGGCCAGCGGCGACACTTCGAACGGGTACTCGGTAATGAAGTGCGGCTGTTCCAGCTTGTGCTCGACCAGCTCTTCGAAAATCATCACCTGCAGCTTGCCCAGGCCTTCATGGCCCAGCACCTTGGCGCCGGCCTTCCTGGCAATCTCGCGGGCGCGGTCGACGTCCTGCAGGTCGGCAGCGGTCAGCTCCGGGTTGTACTTGAGGATCGAGTCGAACACCGACAGGCGTGCGAACGGCTCGCCGAAGTGGAATACCTTGTCGCCGTACGGCACGTCCGTAGAACCCAATACCAGTTGCGCCAGCTCGCGGAACAGTTCCTCGGTGAGGTCCATGTTGTCACGGTAGTCGGCATAGGCCTGGTAGAACTCGAGCATGGTGAATTCAGGGTTGTGACGAGTCGAAACGCCTTCGTTACGGAAGTTGCGGTTGATCTCGAACACTTTCTCAAAACCACCAACCACCAGACGCTTGAGGTACAGCTCCGGCGCGATACGCAGGAACATGGCCATGTCCAGGGCATTGTGGTGGGTTTCGAACGGCTTGGCAGCGGCGCCGCCCGGAATGGTCTGCAGCATCGGCGTCTCGACTTCGAGGAAGTCACGCTCGATGAGGAACTTGCGGATGTGCGAGATCACTTGCGAACGCACACGGAAGGTGTGGCGGGTTTCTTCGTTGACCATCAGGTCGACGTAGCGCTGGCGGTAGCGCTGCTCGGTGTCGGTCAGGCCGTGGTGCTTGTCGGGCAGCGGGCGCAGCGACTTGGTCAGCAGGCGTACGTTGGTCATCTCGACGTACAGGTCGCCCTTGCCGGAACGGGCCAGGGTGCCTTCGGCGCTGATGATGTCGCCCAGGTCCCAGGTCTTGACCGCGGCCAGGGTTTCTTCCGGCAGGGTC
The DNA here is from genome assembly GCF_017875935.1 of Pseudomonas sp. BP6. NCBI lineage: Bacteria > Pseudomonadati > Pseudomonadota > Gammaproteobacteria > Pseudomonadales > Pseudomonadaceae > Pseudomonas > Pseudomonas sp. BP6. The sequence continues at coordinate 651,721 of NZ_JAGINI010000001.1, read as the reverse complement.
TTGCGGTTGACGTAGACCTGAATACGGCCAGTCATGTCCTGGATAACCATGAACGAACCACGGTTGAGCATGATGCGGCCGGCGACCTTGACCGGGATCGCGGCTGCTTCCAGCTCTTCCTTGGTCTTGTCCGCATACTGCTTCTGCAGGTCGTTGCAGTAGCTGTCGCGACGGAAGTCGTTGGGGAAGGCATTGCCCTTGGCACGCTCGGCGGCAAGTTTTTCCTTGCGCAGGGCGATCAGGGCGTTTTCTTCCTGTTGCAGGTCTTGCGATTCGGTCTTGAGGTCGCTCATGTCGTCATTCTTTCCATCAGGTATTCGTTGCCCGTTCCGGGCAGGGCACGCGCTACCGGCGGCTGGCCAGGTAGCGCGGCATGGGGGTGCGAATTACAGGCCCTGCTTGAGGCTCGCTTCCAGATACTGGTCGAGGTCGCCGTCCAGGACTTTCTGGCAATCGCTACGCTCGACACCGGTACGCAAGTCCTTGATGCGCGAGTCATCCAGTACGTAGGAGCGAATCTGGTGACCCCAGCCGATGTCCGACTTGCTGTCTTCCAGCGCCTGCGAGGCGGCATTGCGCTTCTGCATTTCCAGCTCGTACAACTTGGCCCGCAACATTTTCATGGCGGTGTCCTTGTTGGCGTGCTGGGAACGTTCGTTCTGGCAAGCCACCACGGTGTTGGTCGGCACGTGGGTGATACGGACCGCCGAGTCGGTGGTGTTCACGTGCTGACCACCGGCACCGGAGGAGCGGTAGGTGTCGATGCGCAGGTCGGACGGGTTGATCTCGATTTCGACCTTGTCGTCGATCTCGGGCGATACGAACACCGCCGAGAACGAAGTGTGGCGACGGGCACCGGAGTCGAACGGGCTCTTGCGCACCAAGCGGTGCACACCGATTTCGGTGCGCAGCCAGCCGAAGGCGTACTCGCCCTTGATGTGCACGGTTGCACCTTTGATACCGGCCACTTCACCTTCGGAAAGCTCGATGATGGTGGCGTCGAAACCACGCTTGTCGGCCCAGCGCAGGTACATGCGCAGCAGGATGTTGGCCCAGTCCTGCGCTTCGGTACCACCGGAACCGGCCTGGATGTCCAGGTAGGCGTTGTTCATGTCCATCTCGCCGCTGAACATGCGACGGAACTCAAGCTGGGCCAGGTTTTCTTCCAGGCTTTCCAGCTCGGTCACGACGTCGCCGACGGCGCCTTCGTCATTTTCTTCGACGGCCATGTCGAGCAGGTCCTGGCAGTCACCCAGGCCGTTGGACAGTTTGTCCAGGGTCTCGACGACCTGGGCCAGCATGGCACGCTCGCGGCCCAGTGCCTGGGCGTACTCAGGCTTGTTCCAGACGTTGGGGTCTTCCAGCTCGCGGTTGACTTCGATCAGGCGGTCATGCTTGTGATCGTAGTCAAAGATACCCCCGAATTGACTGGGAACGCTCGGTGAGGTCCTTGATGGTGTTCAGGATCGGTTGGATTTCCATGGGCGGGCTACTCGTGCGAATTCGGTGAAAAGCCCGCGAGTATAACCGAGTCCGCAGCATGGCGGCAGACCCGCCGGGCGGTCGTATGTATTTAGGGCAACCTGCGCGGTCTCATGTGAGAGCGGCCGCGCCCTCTCCAAGTGCTTAGGCGATGCCGACTTGGTTACGCCCACCGTTCTTGGCCAGGTAAAGACCTTTGTCGGCCGCCGAAATCAGCTGCCGGCAGTGGCTGCCGATAGCAGGCGTCTGGGTGGCCAGGCCGATGCTTACGGTCAAAAATGCATCAGCCGTTGGCGCAGTATGCGGGATACCCAGGCCCAGCACGGTCTGGCGCAGCTTCTCGGCCACCAGCCGCGCCCCGCCTGGCGAGGTGTTGGGCAGCACCAGGGCGAACTCTTCACCGCCATAGCGCGCCGGAAGGTCGGTCGGCCGCGAACACGAGCCGCGAATGGCTTCGGCCACCTGGCGCAAGGCCTCGTCGCCGGCCAGGTGGCCAAAGCTGTCGTTGTAGACTTTGAAGAAGTCCACGTCGATCATCAGCAAAGACAACTGCTGCTGTTCACGCATCGCCCGCCGCCACTCCAGCTCCAGGTATTCATCGAAGTGGCGGCGGTTGGACAGCCCAGTCAGGCCATCGGAGTTCATCAGCCGCTGCAGCATCAGGTTGGAATCCAGCAACTGCTGCTGGCTGACGCGCAAGGCACGGTAGGCCTCGTCGCGCTGCAACAGTGTCAGGTAGGAGCGCGAGTGGTAGCGAATGCGCGCCACAAGCTCGATAGTGTCAGGCAGCTTGACCAGGTAATCGTTGGCCCCGGCAGCAAATGCCGCACTCTTGACCAACGGGTCTTCCTTGGTCGACAGGACGATGATCGGGATGTCCTGGGTCACCGGGTTGTTGCGGTACTCGCGCACCAGGGTCAAGCCGTCCAGGCCTGGCATGATCAGGTCTTGAAGAATGACCGTGGGCTTGATGCGCATGGCCTGGGCCACCGCCTGGTGCGGGTCGGCACAGAAGTGGAAGTCGATGTTGTCTTCATCGGCCAAGCCACGCCGCACCGCTTCGCCGATCATTGCCTGATCGTCAACCAACAGCACCATCGCCGAGTTCTCGTTGGTGGTCGCGAAACCTTCGATCGGTAAATCATTCATCATTGTTCACCCGATCACTACCGGCCTGGCGGCGTGATTCAATACATTTCGTCATTTTGCGAAAAATTCAGTCAGGCGCCCGGCAATGCGTTCCAGCGGGCGGATTTCCACGGCGGCATCAATAGCCGCAGCAGCCTTGGGCATGCCATACACCGCGCTGCTGGCTTGGTCCTGGGCAATGGTCAGAAAGCCCTGCTGACGCATCAGCTTCAGGCCCTGGGCACCGTCGCGGCCCATGCCGGTGAGCAACACGCCCACGGCTTCACCATTCCAGTAACGTGCCACGCTCTCGAAGAACACATCGATCGAGGGCCGGTAGATTTCATTCACAGGTTCGGCAGTGTAGGCCAGTTGGCCGCTCTGTAGCAGGCGAATGTGGTGGTTGGTACCGGCCAGGAGTACCTGCCCTGGCCGCGGCGGTTCGCCTTCACGGGCCAGTCGCACCGGCAGGCCTGCTGCGCTGCTGAGCCATTCGGCCATGCCTGCGGCAAACACCTGGTCCACATGCTGAACCAGCACGATGGCCGCCGGAAACGCGACCGGCAAGCCCTTGAGCAACACTTCCAGTGCTGCTGGCCCCCCCGCCGAAGACCCGATTGCCACCAACCCGCGGCGCTGGGAAGCCTCGCGCAGTGGTGCCGCCACCGACCTTGCGGCAGGTGTACGCTGCTGGCCGACCAGCCAGCCGATATTGAGGATCTTGCGCAGCAATGGCGCCGCCGCTTCGCGGGCATCGCCAGCCCCCAGCGCAGGGGTGTCGACCACATCGAGGGCGCCATGGCCCATGGCCTCGAATACCCGGTGTACGTTCTGCTTACGGTCGACCGTGACGATGACAATGGCGCACGGGGTTTCGGCCATGATCCGTCGGGTCGCCTCGACACCGTCCATCACCGGCATGATCAGGTCCATGAGTATCAGGTCCGGCAACAACTCGGTGCAACGCTGCACCGCCTCGGCACCGTTGCTGGCTACCCACACGACCTGGTGCGCGGGCTCCAGGGCGACCGCACGGCGCAACGCTTCGACGGCCAGGGGCATGTCATTGACGATGGCGATCTTCATCCCTGAGCACCTCCGATCAGCTCCACCACAGCATCCAGCAACGCATCGTCGTGGAAACTGGCCTTTGCCAAATAGTAGTCGGCGCCGGCATCCAGGCCTCGCCGTCGGTCTTCCTCACGGTCTTTATAGGACACCACCATCACCGGCAACGACTGCAGGCGCTGGTCGCGGCGCACCAAGGTAACCAGCTCGATACCGTCCATGCGCGGCATGTCGATGTCGGTGATCAGCAGGTCGAAGTCCTCGCTGCGCAGGGCGTTCCAGCCATCCATGCCATCCACCGCCACCGCCACGTCGTAGCCACGATTGCCCAGCAGCTTGCGCTGCAGTTCACGCACGGTCAGCGAGTCGTCGACCACCAGGATGCGTTTGCGAACCACACCACGGGCTCCGCTGCTGCCGCGTTCGATACGCTCCAGGCTGCCGGTGCTGAGCAGTTTTTCCACCGAGCGAAGCAAGTCTTCGACATCGACAATCAGGACCACCGAGCCATCATCGAGCAAGGCACCGGAGGAAATGTCCTGCACTTTCCCCAGGCGCGGGTCGAGTGGCATCACGACCAGCACCCGCTCCCCCACCAACCGCTCCACGGCCACGCCGTACAGTTGCTCGCGCTCACGAATCACCACTACCCGCAGGCTGGTTTCGTCGCTTTGCCCGGCCGGTCGATTGAGCAACTGGCTGGCCGCCACCAGGCCAATATGCCGGCCTTCGTGCCAGAAATGCTGCCGCCCTTCGATCTGCACGATCTGCTCGGCGGTCACTTCCAGCGTGCGTTCGATATGGGCCAGCGGGAAGGCGTAAGCCTCACCACCCACCTCGACCACCAGACTGCGAACGACCGAGAGGGTCAGCGGCACCTGCAGATGGAAGCGGCAGCCCTGCCCTGCCACCTGGGTCAACTCGATCGAGCCGCGCAGCTCGCGGATCAAGTGCTGCACCGCATCCAGCCCCACACCGCGCCCGGACACTTCGGTAACCTTGTCACGCAAGCTGAAACCAGGCAGGAACAGGAACGTCAACAGTTCCGCCTCACTCATCCGCGCCACCGTATCAGCAGGCGACAGGGCGCGCTCGACGATGCTGCTGCGCAGGCGCTCCAGGTCGATACCGGCGCCATCGTCGATCAGTTCCAGGCTGAGCATGCCCGCCTGGTGCGAAGCCCGCAGTCGGATCACCCCCTCGTCCGGCTTGCCCGCCAGCAAGCGCCGCTCGGGCAATTCGATACCGTGGTCGACGGCATTGCGCAACAAGTGGGTCAGCGGGGCTTCGAGCTTTTCCAGCACATCGCGGTCGACCTGAGTCTTCTCTCCTTCCACCACCAGCCGCACCGGTTTGCCCAGCGAACGGCCCAGGTCGCGGACCATGCGGCTTTGCCCGGTCAGCACGTCGGCAAACGGCCGCATCCGGCAGGCCAGGGCAGTGTCATACAACAACTGTGCACGCTGACTGGCCTGCCAGCCGAACTCATCCAGATCGGCCGCCTGCTGCTGCAGAATCTGCTGGGTCTCTGCCAGCAGGCGCTGGGTCTGTGCCAAGGCTTCGAGCACCTCGCTGCCCTGACCACTGTCTTCCAGTTGCATGCGCAAGCCGTCAAGTGCCTGCATGCCTTGGCCGTGCATGCGTTTGAGGCGCTGCAGGGTAGCCAGGTACGGTTTGAGCCGCTGGGTTTCCACCAGCGACTTGCTGGACAGGTCAAGCAGGCTATTGAGGCGGTCGGCGGTGACACGCAGAACCCGCTCGGCACCTTCGCCAGCGCGCTTGCCAGCCTTGCGCCGCAGGGCTGGTTCGGGCTCTGGTTCCGGCACCTGGGCTGGCAATGGCAATGGCAAGGGTGCAGGCGGCAGGGTTGCCGGCGGCGGCTCCGGCAGCACGGGTGCAGCCAGCGGCACTGCAGGCATGGCGGAAGCGCCCGCGTCGAGCAGGCTGGCCATTTGCGCAAGAAACACCGGCAAGGTCGCCTGCGCCCCGGCATCGCCGGGTGTGGCAATACGCATCAGCAGGTCGGTACCTTGCAACAACGCGTCAATATGCTCGGCGGTCAGCCGCAGTCGGCCTTCCTGAGCCGCTACCAGGCAATCCTCCATGACGTGGGCGACACTGACGCCAGCATCCACCCCGACAATGCGCGCTGCCCCCTTGAGCGAGTGCGCTGCGCGCATGCACGCCTCGAGCTGGTCGGCTTGGGTGGGGTTGCGTTCCAGTGCCATCAGGCCAGCGCTGAGCACTTGGGTCTGCGCCTCGGCCTCCAGGCTGAACAGTTCGAGCAACGATGCGTCGCGCATTTGCTCTGGGGTCATGACAGGCTCCGCTGCAGGGCAGACAGTAAGTGTTGATCGTCCAGAACCCGTACGCTGCGGCCGCGCCACTGCAGGACTGCGGCGGTAAAGCGTGTGGCGTCCCGGCCACTGCCCAGCAACTGCGGGTCGAGCCGGTGAATACCGTCGATTTCCTCGACAGCCATCACCACCGGCCCACCTTCGGCGGCCAGAATCAGCATACGTGGCATCGCCCGTACGCTGCGTTGCTCGGGGGCGCCGCCCTGCACCCCCAGCAAGTCAGCCAGTGACAGGCACGGCACCAACGCGCCGCGCACATTGGCAACCCCATGCAGCAGCCGCGAGCGCTGGTGCGGCAAAGAATGCACCGCCTGCAAGGGGGCGATCTCGACCAGGCAAGCGGTAGCCAGCGCCAGCCATTCTTCGCCCAGACGGAACAGCAGCATGGAATGGCCGGTGTTTTCCTCGTCCGGCTGCACCGCTGCAGCCTGGTGGTCCTGCGTCAGCGCATAACGGTCGAGCAAACGCGTGGCCGCAGCGGCATACACCTCGCAATTGCGGCAATGAACATGCCGCTCCAGCAGTGGGCACTGCTTGTCGCCGCGCACACCAATGCGGTTCCAACAGTCGTCGATGTGCGCGTCATCCTCGGCGAGCAACTGCATCGCGGATTCACTGTTCATCGTTCAGACTCCCGGCCAGCCCGCGCCGCGCGCGCCTGAAGGCGCCGAGCGCCGGCCATGTCACCCTGGGCCGCCAGCAAGGCGGCCAGGTGCACCAGCGCCTCGGGGTGCTGTGGATCCAGGTACAGGGCCTTGCGATAGTGGTTCAGCGCCTGCTGCGCATCGCCTTCGGTATCACTGAGCAAACCCAGCCAGTAGTACACCTGTGCCGACGGCGGGTACTGGCTCAGGTAGCGCTGGCATGCGCTACGGGCCTGCTCGCTGGCGCCGGCATTGGCCAGCCGGGCAATGTCGGCCAGCAACTCGCTGGCCCCCTCGTGCCTGTGCTCGCGGACTGGCGCTGGCCTGGCCGCCACCGGCAGCACACGCAGAGGACGAGACAACGGCACACTGGGCTGCGAAAAACCCGGTGCCGGCAAGCTGGTGAACGTACGCTTGGCGGGTTGGGCAGGTGCCGCCGCCAAGGGGGGGCTGTCGCCTTCGTGACGCACATAGGCAAACGACTGGGCGATCCCCAATGGACGCATGCCCATGCGCGCCAACAAACTGCCTTCAGCCGGGCCGATGAACAGCACACCCTGCGGATGCAGCAAGCGCTTGAGCACTTCGAACACACGCTGTTGAGTCGGGACGTCGAAATAGATCAACAGATTGCGACAGAACACGAAGTCATACAGGCCATCGCGGCTGGCCAGCGCCGGATCAAGCACATTGCCCACCCGCAGGCTGACTTGCTGGCGTACCCGTTCATGCAGGCGGTGGCCTTCGCCCTGAGCATCGAAGTAGCGCTCGCGAAAGCCCAGTTCGCTACCCCGGAACGCATTGCGCCCATATACCGCCTGCCCGGCCTTGGCTACCGAGCTGGGGCTGATGTCCATTCCATCGACAAGGAATGCCCCTGGCCCCATCCCGGCGTCAAACAAGGCCATGGCCAGCGAATAGGGCTCCTCGCCGGTAGAACATGGCAGGCTGAGTAATCGCAGCGGGCGCGCGCCAGCCAGTTGAGCAAGCCGTTTATGGGCCAGGCTGGCCAGCGCAGTGAAGGATTCGGGGTAACGGAAAAACCAGGTTTCCGGGACGATCACCGCTTCGATCAGCGCCTGTTGCTCATCTGCCGACTGCTGCAGGCGCAGCCAGTAATCGTCCAGGTCCATCGCGCCCGCAGCCACGCAACGTTGACGCAGCGCGCGTTCGACCATGGGCGCACCCACCGACTCCACATCCAGGCCAATACGCTCGCGCAAGAAGCGGAAGAAACGCTGTTCGTTCATGTGGGCATCCCTGTCGGGTATTGCGTGTACAGCAATGCGTGCACGGTGTCGGGCAGCAGGTCATTGACTTCGATGCGCTGCAGCAGGCCCTGGGCATCCTCGCGCACTGGGCCCAGATAAGGCGCTTCGCCTGTGTCCACCCCATAGGGCTGGAACTCGTCGGGTTGGCAACGCAGGGTTTCGGTGGCCTGCTCCAGGATCAGGCCCAGCTGCAGGCTGCCTCGGTAGCGCACCAGCACCAAGCGGGTGCTGGTGCGTTGCACCGCCGGCTGGCCGAAGCTCAGTGCGGCAAGGTCGATCACCGGTACCAACTGGCCACGATGGGCGAGGATACCCGCGACCCAGGCGGGAGCCTGGGCGATCGGCTTGAGTGGCTGACGGGGCAGCACTTCGACCACCTCGTGCACGCTCAGGGCAAACCGCTGCTCTCTGATGCGAAACTGCAGGTACAACACCCCTTTGGTGTTCTCCGCCCCCGCGCTGCGCAGTTGCAAGTCGTTCATCGCGGTCAGACTTTGAAGCGCGACACGCCGCCACGCAGGCCCGCGGCCACCTGGCTCAGCTCATCGATGGCATAGCTGGCCTGGCGCAACGACTCGACAGTCTGGGTGCTGGCATCGCTGAGCTGGGCCAGCGCCTGGTTGATCTGCTCGGCACCGGTGGCCTGGGCCTGCATGCCTTCGTTGACCATCAATACGCGCGGCGCCAAGGCCTGCACCTGGTGAATGATCTGGCTGAGTTGCTCGCCCACCTGCTGCACCTCGAACATGCCGCGGCGCACTTCTTCGGAGAACTTGTCCATCCCCATGACACCGGCCGACACTGCCGACTGGATCTCGCGCACCATCTGCTCGATGTCGTAGGTGGCCACGGCGGTCTGGTCGGCCAGGCGGCGCACTTCGGTAGCAACCACGGCAAAGCCGCGGCCATATTCGCCGGCCTTTTCCGCTTCGATGGCGGCGTTGAGCGACAGCAGATTGGTCTGGTCGGCAACCTTGACGATGGTTACCACCATCTGAGTGATGTTGCTGGCTTTCTCGTTGAGGATACCGAGCTTGGCATTGACCAGGTCGGCAGCGCCCATCACCTGATGCATGGTCTCTTCCATGCGTGCCAGGCCCTGCTGCCCGGAGCCTGCCAGACTGGATGCCTGATCAGCAGCCGTAGTCACTTCGGTCATGGTGCGCACCAGGTCCCGCGAAGTGGCGGCGATTTCCCGCGAGGTGGCGCCGATTTCGGTGGTGGTGGCGGCCGTTTCGGTGGCGGTGGCCTGCTGCTGCTTGGACGTGGCGGCAATCTCGGTGACCGAAGTGGTCACCTGCACCGACGAACGTTGGGCCTGGGCCACCAGGTTGGCCAGTGCCTCGGCCATTTCGTTGAAGCCGCTTTCGATGGCGCCGAATTCGTCCTTGCGGTCCAGGCTCAGGCGCATGCTCAAATCACCCGAGCGCAGTTTGTCGAGGGCATGCACGATACGCTGCATGGGCGCCGTGATAGCACGTAGCAGCAGCAGGCCGCAGATGCCGGCAGCGATGATTGCCAACAACAGTGAAACCACCATGCTGCCCTTGGCCGTGCTGACGGCGTCGACGATCTCATTGGTGGCGGCACCGGCAGAGGCCCGATTGTTCTCGATCACCTCGTTCAGGTGCTCACGCCCCTCCATCCAGGCCGGGGTGAGGACCTCGTTTATCAAACGTTGGGCCTCGTCATAGTTGCGCTGGCCGTACGTATCCAGCACCTGGTTGACGATCTTGAGGTAGTTTTCTTCCAGTTGCACGAAGCTGTCAAATCGGGCCTGGTCGTCCTTGTCCCGGATGGTGCCCTGGTAGCTGGCCATGAACTGCTTCAGCCGGTTATCGAAGTTTCTGAACAGCTCCAGGTCGGCCGAAGTGATTTCACGATGGTTGGACAGGCCCACCAGTTGCTGGCTGGTGACGTAGCTGTCGACCCAGGCGCTGCGGATCATCGAGCTGTAGTAGACGCCGGGAATGCTGTCGGTCCCCACCGCCTCTTCGGCGGTTTCGATAGTCACCAACCGCGAGTAGGCGGCCACGATCATCAGCAGCATGATGGCGATGATCACGGCGAAACTTGCCAGGATCCGTTGGCGCAAGGTCCAGTTCTTCACATTCAGCCCTCAGGAATTCACAACGAGCGGGAAAAATCGCCGAAGTATAGCCCAGAGGTCTTACGGTTTATCGGGCGAAATGCGCGGATTGGGTAAAAGCTGGCAAGTGCTTGTCGTGACATTTTCGGCGCTCGGCTTGACGAACGCAGAAAATGTCGTGACAAACGCTGCTACTGCGCAACGGCCTCCCTCACCTGGGTCTCCAGCGCCTGGCGCAAGCCCGGGTCCAGCCGCAGCTGGCGGGCCAGCTCATCCAGGTAGGCACGCTCCATGAAGTTATCCTCATCGACCATCATCACGCTGGCCAGATACATCTCGGCAGCCATCTCCGGCGTTTGCGCCGCGCGGGCCACTTCGGCCGGGTCCAGCGGCTTGTTCAGCTCGGCATGCAGCCAGTGCTGCAATTCGCGGTCGCTGTCCAGGCGCGTGAACTCGCCCTCGATCAGCGCCCGTTCGCGCTCGTCGATATGCCCATCGGACTTGGCGGCCGCCACCAGCGCGCGCAGTACTGCCTGGCTGTGCTGCTCGGCCTGGGCTGGCGGCAGGCGGTCGATGGTTTGAGGCTCGGCGGCGGCCACCCGCTGGTTTGCCTGCCAGTTGCCGTAAGCTTTATAGGCCAGCACCCCCAGCGCGGCGAGGCCACCGTATGTCAGGGCTTTGCCACCGTACTTGCGGGCCTTCTTGCTACCCAGCAACAGGCCAAGAGCGCCTCCACCCAACAGGCCGCCCCCTGCTCCGGACAATAGCCCGCCAAGCCCGCCTGACGCGCTGCCAGGCTTGGTGGCGCCTCCCTGCTTCTCGAGCAATTGCTGGCCAGATTTGAGGAGTTGATCAAGCAAGCCCCGGGTATTCATTCGCGCGTCTCCACGTAAGAAGATTCAAACGCCAGAGTAAGGCTTGGCGGAGCACACGCCATGAAGGGATTTGCTTCCGGATGTTGCATTAGCTGGCAAAAAGCCAACTAGACTCGATATCGCCAATACCTCGCACCCACGCACTACGCTTATAACGATTGCTTCACTGCTTGCCTCATGACTGCCAGAACAGGATCGCCAAGAAGAGGGAACACCATGTCAGTGCACAAGACCGCATTGCTCGGCGCCACCACCTGCGCCTTGCTGGCCGGCACCAGCCTGCAGGCCGCCGAAGCGCCCAAGGCCCTGGGAGCCGGCGAGGGGCGCCTGGACATCATCGCCTGGCCCGGCTACATCGAGCGCGGTGAAAGCGACAAGGCCTACGACTGGGTAACCGGCTTCGAAAAGGAAACCGGCTGCAAGGTCAGTGTGAAAACTGCCGCCACCTCGGACGAGATGGTCAGCCTGATGGCCAAGGGCGGCTATGACCTGGTCACCGCCTCGGGCGATGCATCGTTGCGGCTGATCGCAGGCAAACGCGTGCAGCCGATCAACACCGCCCTGATCTCGAATTGGAAGACCATCGACCCGCGCCTGCAGAACGGTGACTGGTATGTGGTCGACAAGCAGGTGTACGGCACGCCGTACCAGTGGGGGCCAAACGTGCTGCTGTACAACACCAACACCTTCAAGCAGGCACCGACCAGCTGGAGCGTGGTGTTCGAGCCGCAGAACCTGCCCGACGGCAAGCCGAACAAGGGCCGCGTGCAAGCCTATGACGGGCCGATCTACATCGCCGATGCAGCGCTGTACCTCAAGTCGGCCAAGCCCGAACTGGGCATCAAGGACCCGTACGAACTGAACGAGGCACAATACAAGGCCGTGCTGGAACTGCTGCGCCAGCAACAACCGCTGATCCACCGCTATTGGCATGACGCCACGGTCCAGATGAGCGATGTGAAAAATGAAGGCGTGGTTGCCTCCAGCTCCTGGGGCTACATGGTCAATGGCCTCAAGGCCGAGAACCAGCCAGTGGCCTCCACCATCCCCAAGGAGGGCGCGACCGGCTGGGCTGACACCACCATGTTGCACGCCGAGGCCAAGCACCCCAACTGCGCCTACAAATGGATGGACTGGTCGTTGCAACCAAAGGTGCAAGGCGATGTGGCAGCCTGGTTCGGCTCGTTGCCGGCTGTGCCGGCGGCGTGCACCGGCAGCGAACTGCTGGGGACCGAGGGCTGCAAGACCAACGGCTTCGACAACTTCGACAAGATTGCCTTCTGGAAAACACCGCAGGCCCAAGGGGGCAAGTTCGTACCTTACAGCCGCTGGACCCAGGACTACATTGCGATCATGGGTGGTCGCTGAGGTTTTCTGAATGCCTGTGCTGGCCTCTTCGCGGGCAAGCCCGCTCCCACAGGTTCTTCACCGCCTGTAAGGGTGGCGCGTCTCCCGTAGGAGCGGGTTCACCCGCGAAGAGGCCGGCACAGGAGAACCCTTGTTGTCCGGAGCCCAGCATGCCCCTAGCCGTCCAGTTCACCCAGGTTTCCCGCACCTTTGGCGAGGTCAAGGCCGTCGACCAGGTCAGCATCGACATCATCGATGGCGAGTTCTTTTCCATGCTCGGCCCTTCCGGCTCAGGCAAGACCACCTGCCTGCGCCTGATCGCAGGCTTCGAGCAACCCTCCAGCGGGTCGATCCGCATCCAAGGGATCGAGGCCGCAGGCATGCCGCCCTACCAACGTGACGTCAACACAGTGTTCCAGGACTATGCGCTGTTCCCGCACATGAACGTGCTGGACAACATCGCCTATGGCCTGAAGGTAAAAGGCGTGGGCAAGGCCGAACGCCACAGCCGTGCCGAAGAAGCCCTGGCCATGGTGGCCCTGGCTGGCTATGGCGCGCGTAAGCCGGCACAGCTGTCTGGCGGCCAGCGTCAGCGCGTGGCCCTGGCCCGGGCGCTGATCAACCGGCCGCGGGTGCTGCTGCTGGATGAGCCACTGGGCGCGCTGGACCTGAAATTGCGCGAACAGATGCAAGGCGAGCTGAAAAAGCTGCAACGCCAACTGGGCATCACCTTCATCTTCGTCACCCACGACCAGACCGAAGCGCTGTCGATGTCAGACCGGGTCGCGGTGTTCAACCGCGGGCGTATCGAACAGGTCGACACCCCGCGCAACCTGTACATGAAGCCTACCACCACCTTCGTCGCTGAATTCGTCGGCACGTCCAACGTGGTGCGTGGCGAGCTGGCCATGCAGCTCAACGGCAGCCCTGCGCCCTTCTCCATTCGCCCCGAGCATATCCGTCTGGGTGACCCGGTAGTGACCAGCCATGAGGTTCAGGTCAGCGGCGTGCTGCGTGATGTCCAGTACCAAGGCAGCGCCACCCGCTACGAACTGCAACTGGACAACGGCCAACTGCTGGCAGTCAGCCAGGCCAATGACCGCTGGCAGAAGCAGGTGCAGAGCTGGCAGCCCGGGCAACGGCTGCAGGTACACTGGCCCCGCGAGGCCATGACGGTGCTGCAGGAAACCGAGGCCTGCTGAGATGAGCACACTGCGCAGCCTGTCCAGCCTGCTGTACCGGCGCCCCAACCTCTACCTGGCACTGCTGTTGATCCCGCCGCTGACCTGGTTCGGCGCGATTTACCTGGGCTCGTTGCTGAACCTGCTGTGGCAGGGTTTCTATACCTTCGACGATTTCACCATGGCGGTGACCCCGGACCTGACCCTGGGCAACTTCGCCGCGCTGTTCAACCCGTCGAACTTCGACATCATCCTGCGCACCCTGGGCATGGCGGCAGCGGTGTCGCTGGCCAGCGCGGTACTGGCCTTCCCCATCGCCTATTACATGGCGCGCTACACCAGCGGCAAGACCAAGGCGTTTTTCTACATCGCGGTGATGATGCCGATGTGGGCCAGCTATATCGTCAAGACCTATGCCTGGACCCTGCTATTGGCCAAGGGCGGCGTGACCCAATGGTTCGTCCACCAGCTGCACCTGGATGGCCTGCTACAAGCGGTGCTGGCCGTGCCGGGCGTGGGCGGCAGCACGCTGTCGACTTCGCACCTGGGGCGCTTCCTGGTGTTCGTGTACATCTGGCTGCCGTTCATGATCCTGCCAATCCAGGCCTCGCTGGAGCGCTTGCCACCGTCGTTGCTGCAGGCTTCGGCGGACCTGGGCGCCCGGCCAGGGCAAACCTTCGTGCAGGTGATCCTGCCGCTGTCGATCCCCGGTATCGCCGCCGGCTCGATCTTCACCTTCTCGCTCACCCTGGGCGACTTCATCGTGCCGCAACTGGTCGGCCCGCCCGGCTACTTCATCGGCAGCATGGTCTATGCCCAGCAAGGGGCGATCGGCAACATGCCGATGGCCGCCGCGTTCACCTTGGTGCCCATCGTGCTGATCGCGGTGTACCTGGCCATCGTCAAACGCCTGGGGGCTTTCGATGCACTCTGAAAAAGCGTCTGCGGGGCTGCGCCTGGCGGCCTGGGGCGGGTTGCTGTTCCTGCACTTCCCGATCCTGATCATCTTTCTGTACGCCTTCAACACCGAAGACGCCGCGTTCAGCTTCCCGCCCAAGGGCTTTACCCTGAAGTGGATCGACGTTGCCTTCGCCCGGCCCGATGTCCTTGAGGCAATCAAGCTTTCGCTGCAGGTGGCTTGCCTGGCCACATTGATCGCACTGGTGCTCGGTACGCTGGCCTCGGCGGCGCTGTACCGGCGCAGTTTTTTCGGCAAGGAGAGCATTTCGCTGGTGCTGATCCTGCCCATCGCCCTGCCAGGCATCATCACCGGTCTCGCCCTGCTCTCGGCGTTCAAGACGTTAGGGATAGAGCCCGGGGTGTTCACCATCGTAGTCGGCCACGCCACGTTCTGCGTGGTGATCGTCTACAACAACGTGATCGCCCGCCTGCGGCGTACCTCGCAAAGCCTGATCGAAGCCTCGATGGACCTCGGCGCCGACGGTTGGCAGACATTCCGCTACATCGTCCTGCCCAACCTCGGCTCGGCACTACTGGCGGGCGGCATGCTGGCCTTTGCCTTGTCGTTCGATGAAATCATCGTCACCACGTTCACCGCCGGCCACGAGCGCACCCTGCCGATCTGGCTGCTCAACCAGCTCAGCCGCCCGCGCGACGTACCCGTGACCAACGTTGTCGCCATGCTGGTGATGCTGGTGACCATGCTGCCGATTCTTGGCGCCTATTACCTGACCCGTGGCGGCGATAGCGTCGCGGGCGGTGGCAAATGACCCTGGAGGAGCCCCCGATGCAAACGCAGATGCTGATCAATGGCCAACTGGTCGCTGGCCAAGGCCCGGCCTGGACCGTGCTCAACCCGGCGCTGGGCACTGCCCTGGCGCAGATCAACGAAGCCACTGAGGCACAGGTGGACAGCGCCGTACGCGCTGCCGACCAGGCCTTCGACAGCTGGTCGCAAACCAGCCCTAAAGAACGTTCGCAAGCATTGCTGGCGCTGGCCGACGCCATCGAAGCCCATGGCGATGAACTGGCCCGGCTGGAATCGCAAAATTGCGGCAAGCCCCTGAGCGCTGCACTGAACGATGAGATCCCGGCGATTGCCGACGTGTTCCGCTACTTTGCCGGTGCGGCGCGCTGCCTGGGCGGCTCGGCGGCAGGCGAGTACCTACCGGGCCACACGTCGATGATTCGCCGCGACCCGTTGGGCGTGGTGGCTTCCATCGCGCCGTGGAACTACCCGCTGATGATGCTGGCCTGGAAGATCGCCCCGGCCCTGGCTGCCGGCAACACGGTGGTGATAAAGCCGTCCGAACTGACGCCGCTGACGGCCCTGCGCCTGGGCGAGCTGGCCCAGGACCTGCTCCCGCCGGGCGTGCTGAACATTCTCTTCGGCCGCGGCCAGACGGTCGGCAACCCGTTGATTACCCACCCCAAGGTGCGCATGGTATCGCTGACCGGCTCGATCCCCACCGGCGCGCACATCATCAGCGCCACCGCCGACAGCGTGAAACGCATGCACATGGAATTGGGCGGCAAAGCGCCGGTGCTGGTGTTCGATGACGCTGACATCGATGCCGCTATCGACGGCATCCGCACCTTCGGCTTTTACAACGCCGGCCAGGACTGCACCGCAGCCTGCCGCCTGTATGTGCAGGACGGGATCTACGAGCGCTTCGTCGAGCGCCTGGGTAAAGCCGTAGCCAGCCTCAAACCGGGCCTGCAGGAGTCTGAAGAAACCGAACTGGGGCCGCTTATCAGTGCCCAGCACCGCGACAAGGTTGCCGGGTTGGTGCAGCGGGCCATCGCCCAGCCGCACATTCGTCTGGTTACCGGTGGCAAGGCAATTGAGGGCGATGGCTATTTCTTCGAACCTACCGTACTGGCCGATGCCCTTCAGGATGACGAGATCGTGCGCAACGAAGTGTTTGGCCCGGTGATTTCGGTCACCCGCTTCACCGATGAAGCGCAGGCGCTGGAATGGGCCAACGACTCCGATTACGGCCTGGCCTCATCGGTATGGACCCGCGACACCGGCCGCGCCCACCGCCTGGCGGCGCGCTTGCAGTACGGCTGCACCTGGGTGAACACCCACTTCATGCTGGTCAGCGAAATGCCCCATGGCGGGCAGAAGCATTCGGGGTATGGCAAGGACATGTCGATGTATGGGCTGGAGGACTACACCTGTGTGCGCCATGTGATGATCAAGCACTAAGTGCTCGCGTTGACCGAGGGTCTTGAATGCCCCTCGGTCAACGCCTCAGAATTTTCCTTCAACCCCGATCCACTCCCTCCTACTGCACATCCATTGAGCCCTCATGCTTGGTATCATAATCTGATACCATGAATAATCATCAGAAAGCCACACTTGAAGCATTACTTGAAAGGCCGGTGCCCAGAACACTGGAGTGGGCGCGAGTGGAGTCTCTATTGGTATCGCTGGGTGCCAGGGTCATAGAAGGAAGAGGATCGCGGGTTCGCTTTGAACTCAATGGAGCAGTGGCAACCTTCCACCGCCCTCATCCGGACAGGCACGCCAAGCCCTATCAACTCAGAGACGCCCGCCAGTTCCTTGAGCAGGCAGGAGTATTACCATGAATGTAATGACTTACCGCGGCTACGCCGCTCGTATCGAATACAGCGACGAAGACCAGTTGCTGATCGGCCGTGTCGCCGGTGTTCGTGACGTGATTGGTTTTCATGGCGAATCGATCAGTGAGTTGCGCCAGGCATTTGAAGAAGCCGTTGACGATTATCTTGAGACTTGCCAACGCCTCGGGCGGGAACCGCAGAAAACGTACTCCGGCAAGCTCAGCCTACGCCTTGAGCCTACCCTTCACGCCAGTGTGGCGGCCCAGGCAGAGCTGGCCGAAAAGAGCATCAATCAATGGGTGAGCGATATTCTCAGCAAGGCTACCTATAGCTGAACCCAGCTACCAACGCCGGCGTTGCAGGAGCGGCCTTGTATCGCGATGGGCTGCGCGGCAGCCCCGGCAACTGTTGCCGGGACACAGGGCCGCTCCTGCAAGGGCCGCGCAAGGCTTGGGTCAGTCGCGCAAATCGGACTCGTGAATCGGGTTGGCGCGGCTGGTCGCGCGCTGGTATTGCGCCGGCCAAGTGGCCTTGTTGCCGCCCAGGTCGTCGTCGGCATGCAGTGGCCAGTACGGATCGCGCAAAAGTTCGCGGGCGAGGAAGATGATATCGGCCTGGCCGGTGCGCAGGATGTGCTCGGCCTGGGCCGGTTCGGTGATCATGCC
Organism: Pseudomonas sp. BP6; assembly: GCF_017875935.1. Lineage (NCBI taxonomy): Bacteria > Pseudomonadati > Pseudomonadota > Gammaproteobacteria > Pseudomonadales > Pseudomonadaceae > Pseudomonas > Pseudomonas sp. BP6. Next base: position 634,065 of record NZ_JAGINI010000001.1, on the reverse strand, counting down.
CACGGTGCCGGTGGCAATTTCCGATTCCTTGCGCACGCGCTCGGCAAAGCGGGTCTGGTAGCCGGGGCCGGTAGGGATCTCGGCGTTGACCGAGGTGCCGCCTGAAGAGACATCGATCAGATCCACGCCCAACTCCCGCAGGCGGCGTGCCAGTTCGACGGTTTCATCCGGATTCCAGCCATCCTCTACCCAATCGGTAGCCGATACCCGCACGAACAGCGGCAATTCGGCAGGCAAGGCCTTGCGCACGGCCTCGACCACCTGCAGGGTCAGGCGGATACGGTTTTCAAAGCTACCGCCATATTCGTCACGGCGCTGGTTGCTCAGCGGTGACAGGAACTGGTGCAGCAGGTAGCCATGGGCAGCGTGGATTTCCACCACCTTGAATCCAGCCTTCAAGGCGCGTTCGGTCGAGGCGACGAAAGCGGCGATTACATCCTGGATCTCGTCCTGGCTCAACTCGCGTGGAGGCGTGTGCTGCGGATCGAAGGCGATCCTCGATGGCCCCACCGGCTGCCAGCCGCCCTCCTCCAGTTTGACGCTGCCTGGCTTGCCAAGCCACGGACGGTAGGTACTGGCTTTGCGCCCGGCGTGAGCCAGCTGAATGCCAGCCACGGCGCCCTGGGCGGTGATGAAGCGGGTGATGCGTTGTAACGGGGCGATCTGCGCGTCGTCCCACAGGCCAAGGTCTTCGGCGGTGATGCGGCCATCGGCGGTAACCGCCACAGCTTCGGTAATCACCAGGCCCGCGCCACCTACGGCGCGGCTGCCTAAATGGACGAGATGCCAGTCGTTGGCCAAGCCATCGACGGCGGAATACTGGCACATTGGTGACACGGCGATGCGGTTGGGCAAGGTCAGCTGACGCAGGGTGTAAGGCTCGAGCAGCAGGCTCATGAGGGCACCTCCCAAGGACTCCAATGGTGATCCGGCCTGGACACTCAAGTGCACATCCCTGGCCCGGTGCCGGTCATTAATGAGACTAGACCAGATTGGTGGGGGGGAAGGTTCTGTGGGATGGCGAGGGGTTCGCCGAAAGGTTTGCAGCGCCTGTGAGATCGAGCGCCGCCCGCGCGGCGCATCGCGGATAAATCCGCTCCTACATCTGTTTCGGGCCAATCACTCCTGTGCCGCCAACAGGGACCGCCTTGATGCATGGCTGAAGACCGATGAAAAGCAGTGGTGCCCACCTCGATATCGAAGGGAACAAACAAGGCGAACAGCGGTGGCCTCACAGGAGTGACTGGCCCGAAACAAACTGTAGGAGCGGATTTATCCGCGATGCGCCGCGCGGGCGGCGCTCCTGCAAGAATCAAGGCAGGCACTTAATGGCCTTAGTACGGCCCCGGGATTTCCGAATGGTCCGACGCATGTATCAGACGTTTCCTACACATATGAGCTGGCGATGCCTAGCTGAGGAAAATATCCTACAGACCCTGTCGACTCGCGTCTGATTGTTCCTGGAAACACCGCCCTTTAGGCTTTTCGTGTCGCTGAAAGCATCAGCGATGCGGGTGTGGAAACCCGGTCAATCTTCAAGTGCCTGTCGTAATGGCAGCTGTACACGGGAGGCCGTATGGCCTACCGGGGTTCCTTGAAGACCGGTTTTCCACCCCGTGTACAGTTGCCGCCCTTCGTGTGGAAACGGCGGTGGCAACTCCTTAAATCTTCAAGGAATTGCTATGAAAAAGATCGTCCCCGACCCACCCCATCATTTCGACCTTCCCTCCGACAAGACCCTCACCAACGCCGTCAGCGATGGCATCGTGCCCATCGATCATGTGGTGAAGATCACCCATTACCTGATGCTCGCCTATAACCATTGCCACCGAACCCTCGATGCCATCGAAGATGACCGCACCCGGGAATCGCTGGTGAATGGGCTGCGTGCCATGCAGATTGCCTGGGGTCAGGCGGATGCGCTGTCACTCGCCTTGGAGCGGAGTACCAGCCTTCATTGAGGTTAGATTTGCTGGCCTCTTCGCGGCGGTTCGACGCCTCGATGAACCCGCTCCCACAGGGTCATCACAGGCTCCAAGGCTTGCGCCTGACCTGTGGGAGCGGGTTCATCGAGGCGTCGAACCTCCGCGAAGAGGCCAGAACAGGCAATCAGGAAATTTCAGGAGAGGAATCGATGACCACAGACGACACCCAATTCACTGTCGGCAAAACCACCTTCTTCCAAGGCGAACACCAGACCCATCCCCTGTTCCGCATCGAGCCAGGCATTCCCTGCCGGGATGCCCGCGAGCAGGCATCGGAGTTGATGGGCTATGTAAGAGAGCTGACCATCATCGGTCTGATGGATGAAAAACCGATGATGATCTGGGCATCCCATTACCTGAGTGCCATGGCCAAGGCACTGATGGATGATGCCGAGCTGGGCATGACGCATAAACCGTTGGGTGACTGAAACCTCCTTCATTCCGCGGTCTGACTGTAATCAGCAAAAGTCGACCGCCCTTTAAGCGCTAGGGTAGTACCACCCACGACAACCCTTTCCACCCGGCCTACCGGGCATCTTAGAAAAATCCTACAGCCTATTACTTAAAGTTCTACGTTCTCTTGGGAAATTCTTCTCAAGCAACATCTCCCTCCTCCTATCGCTGTTCTGCCTCTCAAATACTATTGTCCATCACGTCACGGCGACCAATGAAGCCAATCACACAGTTCGCACAAACCCGACCTCCACGCTCGCGAGTTGAGTCAATGACGGATATCCCCTTTACAGAAAAACCGAAAGTATTAGATAAGTTCATTACTGAACACGAGCAAAATTTACTCACAAATTCATTTTCGGGTGCAATATGGAGATATGGCTGGCCCATTAATACAATTCCCCTCGCACGTCCTTGCTGGCACATCTTCATAGCCGGTAGCAAACGTACCTCACTGGAGTGCTGCGAGCATGAACTGGCCAGCGACAGCCATTGGGGCTTTCTACTTGATATTTGGAGGCGCACGCAGCTTGCTCACATGCGTGACTGTTTGCTGCTGGGTGTTTACGCAAACGGCCAGACTTTCGGCCAAGACAGTCCTATTCATAGAGATAACAAATCAATTGAACCAGGAAAAACCGCAGTCCTCTTCTGCAATGCCCAGTGGGAAACCACATGGGGCGGCGAACTGATTCTATTCGATCAGCAGAAGAATGACACCATCGCTGCCATACAACCAAAGCCGGGACGCATAGCGATTTTCGACGGACACATACCGCACAGAGCCAGAGCGCCCACCGTTGACTGCGACAAATTGCGAACCACTATCGCTTTTAAGACCATGAATAAGGATATTAAACAATGAGCACACGCGCCGAACTGATAGTAGCAGTAATAGATAAAACGGCAAAACCCATCAATCAAACTGGGGGAGCAGCAGCAATCCACGACCAATTCAACACAGATAAAACCGGATTTTCACTAGTCATCCAAACAGCACAGACAACTACGGCGATAGCCTCAGTAGTCTCCGTCACTCACCTCCCGATAGGTGCTGTACCCTTCATTAACATTGTTACCAATACCCTTTCTGGCACCGTGACCTTCCTGAAAGTCGCGGCAGACCTCAAAGAGGGCGCGGAAATTAAGAACGGAGATGTCATAAGTTTGGCAAGCAACGTCGCAGGCATCGTGGCCTCGTTCGCCATTCTGGCCGGAGCACCTTTAATTGCTGGAGGGGCCACAGTCGTGGGCGTAACCGCCACACTCTATAGCATCTTCAATTCTGACCTGGCTAAAGCAGCTTACGACAAGATGGCTCCACTCTTTACCAGCCTGCTGAGTCAAGGTGACCTTACTGGTTTTACCGCGCCACGGATTGCGCCTGACTTCACACTCGCTTCACCTGACCAGATACTTTCCACCCACCAGGGAATGATCACAACCGTTAACTGGAACCCTGACTCTTCAGAAATATCCCTAGGCACCGAACCACTAAGTTTTCCAGATAGCAGCCAGGCTCACACCGCCCCAACAGGGAGCGAGACTTTCAATTCAACGTAACCGCCTCCCCTTAGCGGAAACTCCAGCAGCAACTCAGTAGCGGTGACATCTACCCCTGACATACCTGCCCCTGACGCAACACTGACTATAAGCATAGAAAGTATAGATGGTATAAAGCCACCCGACCAAGCACTATCAATTACCGTACCTATTGACGACAACCAGGACAATCAAGATAACTACATATGCTGTAGCAGCGCGCAGCAGGATCAGTACTTCTAGCCAACCTGTAAAACCCTCCACGCCGTAACGAGCCGATATGAATATCTGGCAGCAATCGCTAAAACTCATACGTGAACTCCCGCCTCACAAACAAGCCAAAGCGCTATTAATAGGCGGACTTATAAATCTCACCCTAGGCACCAGCTTCACATTCATGTGGCGCGAACACAAAAACACCAATGAAGAGTTATGGTCGCGAGTTCCAGCCTTTCTCACCTCCAAGCCTGAAACCTGGGATAGCGACAAATCTCTTTATACGTTCAGCATCAAGTTTAAAACTTCAAATGGAAAGCACCACAACGTTCATCTTTATGCAGACAAAATATACTATGATGCAGCGAGCCTGGACCTAAATACGCCACTCTTTGTTGACATAGCAACCTCTAAAAGCGCTGCAACGGCTCAGCGCTTAATCGCTCCTAATGGAATGGTTCTTTATGATTCTGCAATGGCGGCACATGTCACCAATGTAAGAAACCGGGAGACCACACTAGCAGTTATCATTTTCTCATTTAGCGGCATCAGCATCTTGATTGCGGCAGCGGCGATCTACTACCGCCCCAGAAAGGAGTGCAACTGAACCTGAGCAGCACCTGGGAGATCGAGCGCCGCGCGGGCTGCGCTCGATTTGTGCCCCAGCGCAAGATCCAAGGCAGGCACCTGACGCTAAACTCAGCGCGGCTCCATATGCGCAATCATCAACTGCACACTCTCATTACCGCGAAACTCGTTCACATCCAGCTTGTACGCCAACTCCACCCAGCGCACCGTCGGGTTTGGCCACACTTCGCGGTCAATGCCGAAGGCAATGCCATCCAGCCGCACCGAGCCACATTCGCTCTTGAGCACCACTTTCAGGTGCCGTTCGCCAACCACACGCTGCTCCACCAACTGGAACACGCCATGGAACAGCGGCTCCGGGAAGTGCTGGCCCCAAGGCCCGGCGTGGCGCAGGGCCTTGGCCAGGTCGATGTGGAATTCCTCGACCGCCAGGCTACCGTCGGATAACAGCCGGCCGGTCAGGTCTTCTTCGCGCAGTTGACGCCGCACCTCTTCATCGAACGCCTCGGCAAATGCCGGGAAATTGGCCTCGGGCAACGATAACCCTGCCGCCATGGCGTGGCCGCCGAACTTGCTGATCAACTGCGGATGGCGCGCCGCCACGGCATCCAGCGCATCGCGAATATGGAAGCCCGGCACCGAACGCGCCGAGCCTTTGAGCATGCCATCACCAGCATCGGCGAAGGCGATGGTCGGCCGGTGGTAACGCTCCTTCAAGCGCGAAGCCAGAATACCGATCACGCCCTGGTGCCAGTCGGCATCGAACAGGCACAACCCATACGGCATCGACTCGACCGGCAGGTCCTTGAGTTGGGCCAGGGCTTCGCGCTGCATGCCCTGCTCGATGGACTTGCGGTCCTGGTTCAGGTCATCCAACTGCTGGGCCATGTCCTGGGCCAGCGCCGCGTCCTCGCACAGCAGGCATTCGATGCCCAGGCTCATGTCGTCCAGGCGCCCGGCGGCATTCAACCGTGGGCCGAGGATGAAACCAAGGTCAGTCGAAGTGATGCGCCGGTGATCGCGCCGCGCCACCTCAAGGATGGCCTTGAGGCCGGGCCGGGCGCGGCCGGCGCGGATGCGCTCGAGGCCTTGGTGCACCAGGATGCGGTTGTTGGCATCCAGCGGCACCACGTCAGCAACACTGCCCAGCGCCACCAGATCGAGCAGCTCGCCAATGTTCGGCTGTGGCTGCGCCTCGTAGCGCCCAAGGCTGCGCAAGCGAGCGCGCAGGGCCATCAACACATAGAAGATCACCCCTACTCCGGCCAGTGACTTGCTTGGAAAGCTGCAGCCCGGCTGGTTGGGGTTGATGATGGCATCGGCGTCGGGCAACTGCTCGCCCGGCAGGTGGTGGTCGGTGACCAGCACCTTGAGCCCGGCGGCCTTGGCCGCCGCCACCCCGTCGACACTGGAAATGCCGTTGTCCACGGTAATCAGCAACTGCGGCTGACGCTGCAGCGCCACCTCGACGATTTCCGGGGTCAGGCCGTAGCCGTACTCGAAGCGGTTGGGCACCAGGTAATCGACATGGGTCGCACCCAGCAGGCGCAGGCCCAGCACCCCGACGGTGCTGGCGGTGGCACCGTCGGCATCGAAGTCGCCGACGATGAGGATGCGCTGGCGCTGGTCGATGGCTTCGACCAGCAGGTCCACACCGGCCTCGATGCCCTTGAGCTGCTGGTACGGCAGCAGGCGTGCCAGGCTTTTGTCCAGCTCGGCCTCGCTCTGCACGCCGCGCGCGGCGTAAAGGCGGGTCAGCAAGGGTGGCAGGTTACCCAGAAATGGCAGGGTCGGCGGCAGCGGGCGAGGTTCGATACGCATGGGTTGCTTCAACCACGCTCGCCGAGCAGCCACTGCAGTTGGACTTCATGCTGGCCACGGTCGTCAGTCACGAATACCGTACCTTCACTGATCATCACGTCCCACTTGATGCTACGCGGCATGTCGGTCGCCAGGGTTTCCAGCACCTCCTGCGGCACAGCGGCAATGCTCAGGTTTTTCAGGTTCTTTACCGCGCTCACCACTTTACCCTCCCACACTCGCAGGCTGCCGTAAGCCAGCAAGCTGGTGCGTTCGGTACGACGCGAGCACCAGGTCAGGCGATCGGCATCGGGCTGACCAACTTCAATCCAGTGCAGCACGCGATCGTCCAGGCTCTTTTCCCACAGCGCCGGTTCATCGACATCCGACAGGCCGCGGCCAAACGACAAGTTCTCGTTGTACCAGAGCGCGTACGCCAACAAACGAACGGCCATGCGCTCTTCGGTTTCCGAAGGGTGCCGAGCGATAGTCTGTTTGACGCTTTCGTAGACGTTGCGATCAAGGTCGGTGAGATTCAATTCGAACTTGTAGGTGGTGGACGGCTGGGCCATGGTCGACGGGCTTCGTGCAAAAGAAAGTGGCACAGTCTAACCCATCCGCACCTTCCATGCCCCGCAGCAGTACCCGGCGAAACCGACGTGTGATAAAACCACGGCTCTGCCCAACTGCCACGGATACCCCATGTCGACGCCCAGCAAACCCCTCGCCGGCCTTAAAGTTGTCGAACTCGGTACCCTGATCGCCGGGCCGTTCGCCTCGCGCATCTGTGCCGAATTCGGTGCCGAAGTGGTCAAGGTCGAATCGCCCGACGGCGGCGACCCGCTGCGCAAGTGGCGCAAGCTGTACGAGGGCACCTCGCTGTGGTGGTTCGTGCAGGCCCGCAACAAACAGTCCCTCACCCTCAACCTCAAGCACCCTGAGGGCCGCGATATCCTCAAGCGCCTGCTGGCCGAGGCCGACATCCTGATCGAAAACTTCCGCCCGGGTGTGCTGGAGAAACTCGGCCTGGGGTGGGATGTACTGCATGCGCTGAACCCGCGCCTGGTGATGGTGCGCCTGTCGGGCTTTGGCCAGACCGGGCCGATGAAAGACCAGCCAGGCTTCGGTGCCGTAGGCGAGTCGATGGGCGGCCTGCGCTACATCACCGGTTTCGATGACCGCCCGCCGGTGCGCACGGGGATTTCCATCGGTGACTCGATTGCCGCCCTGTGGGGGGTGATCGGCGCGCTGATGGCGCTGCGCCACCGGGAGGTCAATGGCGGCCAGGGCCAAGTGGTGGACGTGGCCCTGTACGAAGCGATCTTTGCCATGATGGAGAGCATGGTCCCGGAGTTCGATGTGTTCGGTTTCATCCGCGAACGCACCGGCAACATCATGCCAGGCATCACGCCCTCCTCCATCCACACAAGCGCCGACGGCAAGCATGTGCAGATCGGCGCCAACGGTGATGCGATCTTCAAGCGCTTCATGCAGGCCATCGGTCGTGACGACCTGGCCAATGACCCGACCCTGGCCAGCAACGACGGCCGCGACCTGCGTCGTGACGAGCTGTACGGGGTAATCGACCGCTGGGCCAACAGCCTGCCACTGGAGCAACTGATGCAGGTGCTGACCACCGCCGAAGTGCCGGCCAGCCGTATCTATTCGGCCGAAGACATGTTCAACGACCCCCAGTACCTGGCGCGCGAGATGTTCCTGCAGGCCAAGCTGCCGGATGGCAAGCCATTCCACATGCCCGGCATCGTGCCCAAGCTGTCGGAAACGCCCGGCTCTAGCGAATGGGTCGGCCCGGCCTTGGGCGAGCATACCGATGCGCTCCTCGGCAGCCTGGGCTACGACGCAGCGGCCATCGCCAGCCTGCGCGCAGCGGGCACGGTCTGACCCTGGCGCTACCGGTTCCATGTACGCGACCCGCTGCCTACGCCATCTGGTCCTGCTCTGCGGGCTGTTGCCTGCGTTGCTGTTGCAGCCAGCGAACGCCAAGGAGCACCTCTTCTGGCTGGTGCGTGACCTGCCACCGTTCACCATTTTTGATGGCCCGGAAGAAGGCCGGGGGGTGATCGATCAGTTGTTACCGCTGCTGATCAGGCAGATGCCCGAGTACGAACACAGCATCGTGCGGGTCAACCGCGCCCGCAGCCTCCAGATGCTGCAAGACCGTGACACCTTCACCTGCGACCCAACCGTGCTGTGGACCCCGAAACGGGCCGGGTATGTGCACTTTTCCGTTCCATCGCTGGGCGCGCTCAGCGGTGGCCTGGTGTTGCGCAAGGAAAACCAGGCGCTGGTGGCACCCTACCTCGACGGCCAGCAGGTGGACCTGAATGGCCTGCTGAGCAAGGCCTCGCTGAAGCTGGGGATTGTCGCCGAGCGCAGCTATGGCACCCAGATCGACACCATCCTGAGCCAGTTGCCCGAAAGCACGCTCAGCCGGCACTACGGCAACGAGGCCACCGCCAACCTGCTGCAAATGCAGCAACTGGGGCGTCTGCGCCTGGTGCTCGGCTACTGGCCAGAGGTGCGCTACCTGATCGAACAACAAGGCGGGTCACTGGCTGACTACCAGTTTCATACTGTGCAGGGCGTGAAGCGCTACCAGTTTCTGCATGTGGGATGCTCAGATAACGAACGGGGGCGTGCGGCAGTTGCACACATCGACCAGTTGCTGCCTGCCCTGCGCCGGGATGTGTTGCCAGGGTTGTATGCCCGCTGGCTGGACATGGCATTGCGGGAAGACTACCTGAAGGACAGCAGTCTTTTCTTTGAGGACAGATAAGCCCACCCGGCACGCACCGTCGTTGCAGGAGCAGCCTTGGGGGTAAGTGCCCGCCCGGAAAAAGAAACCCCGGGCGCTGGGGAAGACGCCCGGGGCCAAGCGAAAGCCCTTGAGGACTTCCCGTGACAGCCTTGCCAGCGCTGGAGCAAAGCACTGGCTGGCTGCCCCTACACTGTCTGATAAGCCACTCAGGCAAAGGTTCCCTGCGGTTGCTGACGATGCTGCAATGCCGCGATCACACAAGGCTGCAACCGCCCCTCAGCTATCTGCAGGTCTCGGTGCAAGCCGTCCACGAGGTCGATCAGCAGGCGTTGCTCTTGCAATTGGCGCTCGCTGACCGTGCGCCGCAAGGTAATACCTGAGAGGGGATCGTGAACGGTCAGTTGGCGATTACCGCCGGGATCGGCGATGCCGAGGTGGGTCTGATAGGGCGTCAGGGCTTCGTTGAGCAGGCTGCAGATTCTTTCCATCCGGATCACTCGCTGCGTGGTGGGACCTAAAGTGACTGACCAGCAGGCGCCGCATAAAGTTCGTCAAACCGCGCCCGCTTCAGTGAGCATGCGGGGCTGGCGTGACAGTTTGAATACGCGACCCTGGGCGCACCTGCAGTGTTTGCAAGGCATGCTGCAGGCGTGGCATCGACAGCGGCCAGGGCAACTCGTCGAGCACCCACATGCCGCGCTTTCTGGCCTCTTGGGCAAGGTTTTGACGCGTTGGGGCAGGCTGCCCGACGAACAGCAATGCGCGCGCTCGCTGCCGCTGGGCGAATAGGGCAAGGCCGGCCCGGGCTGGCATGGCGTGGTCGAGGATCAGCAGGTCGGGGCGACGCTCAGCACAGAGGCAGGCGTCGAGGTCAGCGATGCTCTCGCTGATGCGTACGTTGAAGACGCCTTGGCCGTTGAGGGCCTGATGCAAGAGGATCTGGTGGGATGGGCGAGCCTGGTGGATCAACACATAGGGCTGGTGCATGAGCCGCTCCTGGTGGGAGGACCGGCTAATTTATGCTTGAAGCTCGGCGGGCCGAATAGGATGTTTCTGATAGGCCTGAGGGAAAAGGCTGAGACGTCGGGGCCGCTCTGCAGCCCCAAACGCAATGCTATTACAGCGGCTTGCCGCGGTTGCCGTGCTGGCTGACAAAGCCCTGTACAGCCTTCAGGTCATTGGCCAGTACCGTGCAACGCTCTTCACGGCTGAACAGGTCGCTGAGGTGTGCGGGTAGCTCCAGCGCCTTGCCCACACCGGCCTTCTCCACCGCTTCCGGGAACTTGACCGGGTGCGCGGTACCCAACACCACCATTGGCGTGTCCAGGCTGCGGCGGCACTCGCGGGCAGCCTTGACGCCGATTGCGGTATGCGGGTCGAGCACTTCACCGGTGGCGGCGAACACTTCTGCGATGGTCTCGCAGGTTTGCTCGTCGCTGACAGCCAGCGAGTCGAACAGTTTGCGGGCTTCGGTCCAGCGGTCTTGCTCGACGCTGAAGCCGCCACCTTGCTTGAAGTTGGCCATCAGCTCGGCAATCGCACCGCCGTTGCGGCCATGCAGGTCGAACAGCAGGCGCTCGAAGTTGGACGAGACCATGATGTCCATCGACGGCGACAGGGTGGCGTGCAGGGTTTCCTTGACGTACTGGTTGCCGCTCATGAAGCGGTGCAGGATGTCGTTGCGGTTGGTGGCGACGATCAATTGGCTGACCGGCAGGCCCATGTTGCGCGCCAGGTAGCCGGCGAAGATGTCGCCGAAGTTGCCGGTTGGTACCGAGAACGCCACCGAGCGCGCCGGGCCACCCAGCTGCAGGGCTGCATGGAAGTAGTAGACGATCTGGGCCATGATCCGCGCCCAGTTGATCGAGTTGACGGCGACCAGGCGGGTGCCCTTGAGGAACGACTGGTCGGCGAAACTGGCCTTGACCATTTCCTGGCAATCGTCGAAGTTGCCTTCGATGGCGATGTTGTGGATGTTGTCGCCAAAGATGGTAGTCATCTGGCGGCGCTGCACTTCCGACACACGCTGGTGCGGGTGCAGGATGAAGATGTCGACGTTGTCGCAACGGCGGCAGCCTTCGATTGCGGCGGAACCGGTATCACCGCTGGTGGCACCGATGATGACCACGCGCTCGTTGCGCTTGGCCAGCACATGGTCCAGCAGGCGGCCGAGCAACTGCAGGGCAAAGTCCTTGAACGCCAGGGTCGGGCCGTGGAACAGTTCCAGCACCCACTCGTTGCTGTTCAGTTGACGCAACGGGGCGACCGCGGCGTGGGCGAACTCGCCGTAGGTTTCTTCGAGGATCTTCTTGAAGTCGGCGTCGGCGATGCTGCCTTCGACGAACGGGCGCATCACGCGGAAGGCCAGCTCGTGGTAAGGCAGGCCTGCCCACGAGGCGATTTCTTCCTGGGTGAAGCGTGGCAGGTTTTCCGGCACGTAGAGGCCGCCGTCGCTGGCCAGGCCAGCCAGCAGCACGTCTTCGAAATTGAGGGCCGGTGCCTGGCCGCGGGTACTGATATAGCGCATGGGTGCAAACCTTCGATGCTGGGGCCGGGGCCGCGCAGGCGGCCCGTCGGCAAATACTTGTTAGTTGAGCTGTTCGACGCGAATGCGCACAACCTTGCCGACCACGTCCTGCAGGGCTTCCAGAGCGACGATGGCATCATTGATACGCTGCTCGACCACGCCATGGGTCACCAGGATCATTGGCACCAGGCCATCCTGTTCCTCGGCTTCCTTCTGCATGATCGACTCGATGTTGATACCACGCTCCGAGAGGATGCTGGCGACCTGGGCCAGTACGCCCGGGTGATCCTTGGCCTGGATGCGCAGGTAGTAGGCGCTTTCGCAGGCTTCGATCGGCAGGATCGGGTGGGCCGACAGCGAGTCTGGCTGGAAGGCCAGGTGCGGCACGCGGTTTTCCGGGTCGGAGGTCATGGCACGGACCACGTCGACCAGGTCGCCGACCACTGACGAAGCGGTAGGCTCCATACCCGCGCCGGCACCGTAGTACAGGGTGGAGCCTGCAGCATCACCGTTGACCATGACAGCGTTCATCACGCCGTTGACGTTGGCGATCAGGCGGTCGGCCGGGATCAGCGTCGGGTGCACGCGCAGCTCGATACCTTCGGCGGTGCGACGCGCCACGCCCAGGTGCTTGATGCGGTAGCCCAGGGCCTCGGCGTAGTTCACGTCTGCCGTTGTCAGCTGGGTGATACCTTCGGTGTAGGCCTTGTCGAACTGCAGCGGGATACCGAACGCGATGGACGCCAGGATCGTCAGCTTGTGCGCAGCGTCGATGCCTTCTACGTCAAAGGTCGGGTCGGCTTCTGCGTAGCCCAGCGCCTGAGCTTCGGCCAGCACGTCCGGGAAGGCACGGCCCTTCTCACGCATTTCGGTGAGGATGAAGTTGCCGGTGCCGTTGATGATGCCAGCCAGCCAGTTGATGCGGTTGGCCGACAGGCCTTCGCGAATGGCCTTGATCACCGGGATGCCACCGGCTACGGCCGCCTCGAACGCGACAATCACACCCTTCTCGCGGGCTTTGGCGAAGATTTCGTTGCCATGCACGGCAATCAGCGCCTTGTTGGCGGTGACCACGTGCTTGCCGTTTTCGATGGCCTTCAGCACCAGGTCGCGGGCGATGGTATAGCCACCGATCAGCTCGATGACAATGTCGATCTCCGGGTTGCTTGCAACTTCGAACACGTCAGCGGTAATGGGGGTACCGGTAATCTGGCAGTTCGGGTTCTGCGAGCGCATGGCGATCTGTGCCACTTCAATACCGCGCCCGGCACGGCGGGCAATCTCCTCGGCGTTGCGCTGAAGTACATTGAAGGTTCCGCCACCGACGGTCCCCAACCCACAGATGCCTACTTTGACCGGTTTCACTGTGAACTCCCCATTGAACGGCCGACACGTTTGCCGACCGTGAAACTTGCCGTCACCCCATGACGACGGCGTACTGAACTGAATTACTTGGCAAGTGCCAGCTTGGCGACCTGCGGTGCCGGCTGGTAGCCAGGAATGACCTGGCCGCTTTCAAGAACAATGGCCGGCGTGCCGTTGACCCCGATCGACTGACCCAGCTGGAACTGCTTGCTGACCGGGTTGGTGCACTTGGCGGCCTTGATTTCTTTACCTTCGACCATTTTGTCCATCGCCCCACGGCGGTCACTGGAGCACCACACCGCCTGCAACTGCTGGTCACCCGACGAACCGAGGCCCTGGCGCGGGAAGGCGACATAGCGCACTTCGATACCGCGACGGTTCAACTCGGGCACTTCGGCGTGCAGCTTGTGGCAGTACGGGCAGGTGGTGTCGGTGAACACGGTGATGTGCGACTTGGTCTCGCCCTTGGCAGGATAAACCACCATCTCGGCGGCTGGAATGCCGTTGATGAGTTTGGCGATACCTTGGCGTTCGGCTTTCTCGGTGAGATTGACCGGCTTGCCGTCCTGGATCTGGAACAGGTAGCCCTGCATCACGAACTGACCGTCGGCGCTGGCGTACAGCACGCGCCCGCCCTGCAGCTTGACTTCATACAGGCCATTGAGCGGGCTGCTGGCCACGCTTTCCACGGGCACTTCCAGTTCGAGGTTCTGCAACGATTTACGGATGGCCTGCTCCGCACCGGCGTTGCTATCGGTTGCCGCGGCAACGGCAAAGGTACTGGCCAGCGCCAACGCGGCGGCGGCGAAAAACTGGGTCACGCGCATGGGAACTCCTGAAGGCGGACAGGGGCCGGAGGGCGCCACCTGCGGAAAATACGCGGTGACCGTGCGGCCCGTGGTGCAAACCGCTCAAGCCTACCACATCACGCTGCCAGTGAAGGGGCTCGCAAGGACCGGTCGGCGGAACATGAGTAACATTCATCCACGCGGATGGTGCTGGGCGTGCAACTGCTGCAGCCGGGCCTTGGCGACGTGGGTATAGATCTGCGTGGTCGACAGGTCACTGTGCCCCAGCAGCATCTGCACCACACGCAAGTCGGCACCATGGTTGAGCAGGTGGGTGGCGAAGGCATGCCGCAGGGTGTGTGGCGACAGCGGCTTGTCGATGCCGGCAACCCGTGCGTGGTGCTTGATACGGTGCCAGAAGGTCTGGCGGGTCATCTGCTCGCCGCGCTGGCTGGGGAACAGCACATCGCTGGGACGGCCATTGAGCAGTTCGGCGCGCCCATCGCGCTGGTAGCGCTCCAGCCACACTACCGCCTCTTCCCCCATAGGCACCAGGCGTTCCTTGCTGCCCTTGCCCATCACCCGCAGCACACCCTGGCGCAGGTTGACCTGGTCGAGGGTCAGGCTGACCAGTTCGGTGACCCGAAGGCCGCAAGCGTAGAGCACTTCGAGCATGGCACGGTCGCGCTGGCCAATGGCTTCGCCCAGGTCCGGAGCCTGCATCAAGGCTTCGACGTCGGCTTCAGACAGCGACTTGGGTAGCGGCTTGCCCAATTGCGGCATGTCGACCTGCAGGGTCGGGTCGATCGCCACCAGCTTTTCCCGCAGCAGGTAACGGAAGAAACCGCGCAAACCAGACAGGAAACGCGCCGTGGAACGTGGCTTGTAACCTTGATCCAGGCGCCAGGCCAGGTGATCGAGGATCAGGTCGCGGCCGGCGTCTGGCAGCGATACCGAACGCTCCTGCAACCAGCCATTGAACAGGGCCAGGTCGCTACGGTAGGACACGCGGGTGTTGTCGGACAGGCCTTTTTCCAGCCATAAGGCGTCAAGGAACTGGTCGATCAAGGGGTGGTCGAGGGCGGGCATGAAATCTCGGTGGCAAACGAGGAAATGGCGCTTAGTCTTTCATAACAACGCCGGCATAGGGAGCCCGCATGAACGAACAGCAGATCCTTCTGAGTGTGGGCGGCATCGGCGCAGCAGCGCTCGCCTGCCAATGGCTGGCCTGGCGCCTGAAGCTGCCGGCAATTCTGTTTCTGTTGTTGGCCGGGATCATTGCCGGCCCAGCGCTGGGGTGGCTCGATCCCGAGGCGCTGTTCGGCCCATTGCTGATGCCGCTGGTGTCGCTGGCGGTAGCGCTGATTCTGTTCGAAGGCAGCCTGACCCTGCACCTGTCGCAGTGGCGCGAGATCGGCAGCGTGGTGCATCGCCTGGTCACGGTGGGCGCACTGGTCACCTGGCTGGTGATTGCACTGGCAACCCACTGGCTGCTCGGGTTCGACTGGCCGCTGGCGATTCTCTTCGGCACCCTGACCCTGGTGACCGGCCCAACAGTGATCGTGCCCATGCTGCGCGTGGTGCGACCAAAGGCAGCGATCGCGAACATCCTGCGCTGGGAAGGGATCATGATCGACCCGATCGGCGCGCTGCTCGCCGTGGTGGTATACAGCTTCATCATCGCCAGCGCCGAGGGTAACGGCCTGAGCCAGAGCCTTGTTACCTTCGCCGGCGTGATCTTCTGCGGTACCGCCCTGGGCGCGGCGGGGGGCTGGCTGCTGGGGCAAATCATGCGCGAACAGTGGCTACCAGAGTACCTGCACAACCTCGCGTCACTGGCGGCGGTACTGGGTATTTTCATCGCCGCCAACCAGATCGTGCACGAGTCGGGGCTGCTGGCGGTCACCGTGATGGGAATGTGGCTGGCCAACATGCGCGGGGTTGATGTGCGACAGATCCTGCACTTCAAGGAAAACCTCAGCGTGCTGCTGATTTCCGGCCTGTTCATCCTGCTGGCTGCACGCCTTGACCTGCATGCCCTGCTAGGCCTTGGCCCTGCCGTCCTGGCGCTGTTGCTGGTGATCCAACTGCTGGCACGCCCTCTCAGCGTCTGGCTGGCCACACTGGGCTCGACACTCAAATGGCGGGAGCGCGCGCTGCTGGCCTGGATTGCTCCACGCGGCATCGTTGCCGCAGCCGTTTCAGCCATTTTTGCCATCCGTCTGGACCAGGCCGGCCACCAGGATGCCTTGCTGCTGGTACCGTTGACCTTCGCGGTAATCATCGGCACGGTGGTACTGCAAAGCGCTACGGCCAGGCCGCTGGCACGCTTGCTCAAGGTCGCTGAACCGGCCCCCAGCGGGTTTCTCATCGTCGGCGCCAACGAGCCGGCCCGGGCCATCGCCAAAACCCTTCAGCAATTGGGCTGCCGGGTTTTGCTGACGGACTCCAGCTGGGAAAACATCCGCGCCGCGCGTATGGACGGGCTCACGACCTATTTTGGCAACCCAGCCTCGCAGCATGCCGACGCCCATCTGGACCTGGTCGGCCTCGGGCACTTGCTGGGCCTCTCTCCTGCCGGCGAAATCAATGCCTTGGCCTGCGCCAGGTTCCGTCATGATTTCGGGCACAGCCGGCTGTTCGTGCTTGCCAGTGGCCTGGAAAAACAACGTAGCGACAAGCATCGGGCGGCCGAAGAGCACCGCGGGCATCTATTGGGGGCCAAGCCGATGACCTATTTGCAACTGGCCAACCGCATGCATCAGGGCGCCGAGCTGTACAGTACCAACCTGACCGAAGGCTTTGGCTGGGACGCCTACCAGGCGCTGCATGGCGAGCGTGCACACTTGCTGTTCGCGCGCGATGACCATGGCTGGGTCCATGTAGCCAGCCCTGATAACCCGTTGCAGCCGCAACCGGGATGGACCTTGGTGGCATTGATCGAGCGAGCACCGGAGCCGTGATACTCAGGCGCCTGGAAGCACGGGCACCGGGCGCTTGTCCTCGTCGATGGCGACGAAGCTGAACACCCCATGGATCGCCCGGTCACGGCCATCCAGGTACATGTTCTCGACAAACACATCCACCTGCACCTGCAAGCTGGTATTGCCGACCTTGATCACCGTACCCACCAGCTCGACGATCGAGCCCGCCGGAATCGGGTGCTTGAAATCGATGCGGTCGGTAGACACGGTCACCAGCGGCAGGCGACAAAAGCGCGTGGCAGCGATGAACGACACTTCGTCCATCCAGGCCAGGGCGGTGCCGCCGAACAGGGTGTTGTGGTGGTTGGTGGTATTGGGGAACACCGCCTTGGTCACGCGGGTCACCGACAGTTCGGTGCGGCGCTGGATTTCCTGGTCTCGGGTCGTCATGGCAATCACATTTTCGGGGGTTCAAAACGCAAAAAAGCAGCCCGAAGGCTGCTTCTTTCTCGCTAGGCGGCCTCGGCCACCGGGCAAACTGCACTCAGGACAGTTTTTCCTTGATGCGAGCGGCTTTGCCGGACAGGTCGCGCAGGTAGTACAGCTTGGCTTTACGCACGTCACCACGACGTTTCACGGCCAGGCTGTCGATTTGCGGGCTGTAGGTCTGGAAGGTACGCTCTACGCCAACGCCGCTGGAGATCTTGCGCACGGTGAAGGCGCTGTTCAGACCGCGGTTACGCTTGGCGATAACGACGCCTTCGAACGCCTGCAGACGGGAACGCTCACCTTCCTTCACTTTAACCTGAACGACAACGGTGTCGCCTGGTGCGAAGGTCGGGATTTCCTTGCTCATCTGCTCGGCTTCGAGCTGCTGGATGATCTTGTTGGTCATGCTGTGCTCCTAAGATGGATACGCGATCCACCATCGATACGTTTAACTATCGTCCCGCTCGCGGAGATATTCCTCGAGCAGCTTCTTCTCTTCTCCAGAAAGCGAGCGACTTTCCAGAAGATCGGCGCGTCGTTCGAAGGTCCTACCAAGGGACTGCTTCATCCTCCAACGCCGGATATGTGCATGGTTGCCACTTAGCAACACGTCGGGAACACGCTGATCCGCATACACCTCAGGCCGGGTGTAGTGCGGGCAATCGAGCAGACCGTCGGTGAAGGAATCTTCTTCCGCCGAGTCCACATGCCCTAAAGCTCCGGGCAGCAGCCGCGTAACCGCATCGATCAGTACCATGGCCGGCAGCTCGCCACCGGAAAGCACATAGTCGCCAATCGACCACTCCTCATCGACATGAGCCTCGATAAAGCGCTCGTCGATGCCTTCATAACGACCGGCGATCAGGATCAACGATTCCTGTTCGGCCAGGCCTTTGACCGCCTGCTGAGTCAGCTTGCGGCCTTGTGGCGAAAGGTAGATCACCTTCGCCGCTGCTCCGGTCGCCTGCCTGGCGCTAACCAGGGCGTCTTCCAGAGGCTTGATTTTCATCACCATGCCCGGACCACCGCCAAACGGCCGATCATCTACCGTGTGGTGACGATCTGTGGTGTAGTCCCGCGGGTTCCAGCAAGTCACCTGAAGCAACCCTTGTTTCACCGCGCGGCTGGTAATGCCGTACTCCGTGATGGCCGAGAACATCTCGGGGAACAACGTGATGACGTCTACGCGAAGGTTACCCATCGTTTAGAAGTCCGCGTCCCATTCGACCCGCATCACGCCTGCTTCCAGGTCGATTGCCAGCACACATTGCTCTGTATAGGGCAACAGACGCTCGCGATCATCCAGGCTGCCTGCGCAGGGCTTGACCACCATTACATCGTTCGCACCGGTCTCCAACAGGTGATCGACCTTGCCGAACAGTTGTTCGTCCTGGTTGATGACCTTCAGACCCACCAACTGGTACCAGTAGTACTCATCGGCAGCCAGGTTGGGCAAAAGGCTCCGCGGGATGCAGATTTCGTAACCGCTCAGAAGACGGGCTTCATCGCGATCCTCGAGACCTTTCAGTTTCACGACCAGGCCCTTTTGGGAGCCACGACCGCTGACCAGTTCGACCTGCTTTACCTTGCCTTCGTGCCGAAGCGTCCAGCGCGGATAATCCAACAGGTTTTCAATCGGATCGGTAAAGGAATACACCTTCACCTCGCCGCGAACGCCGTGAACCGAAAAAATCTTGCCAACGACGATGAGGTCGTCAGCCTTTTCTGGCGTCGCGTTCATACTATTCAGGCAGCGGCCTTGGCAGCTTCCTTCAGCAGCTGAGCAACACGCTCAGACGGCTGTGCACCCTGGCTCAGCCAGTAGGTGACGCGCTCTTGGTTGACCGACAGCTTGACTTCGGCGCCAGCAGCGATCGGGTTGAAGAAACCTACGCGCTCAACGAAACGGCCGTCACGGGCGTTACGCGAGTTGGTCACGGTCAGGTGGTAGAATGGGCGCTTTTTCGAGCCGCCACGGGCCAGACGAATGGTTACCATGTGAACATCGTTCCTATAGTCGGTGCTGCAGTTGATACAGCAGCTGGTACTGCAAATCTGAATGCCAAATAGGCACACGGGTGCCCAAAAGGCCGCATATTCTCGGGGAATACACGGACATTTGCAAATGACTTTTTCGGCAAGACCTCGCCCTGCCGTCCAGATTTGCCGGTTGCGCCGCGAAATTCGCGGCCGTTGCCCCGCTACAGCGGGGATTCTGGGCGCTTGCCAGACAAAAGGCAGGCACCCGGATCAGGGGTTACAGCTTTGGCATGCCGCCACCTGGCAGCATCCCACCGAGGCCGCGCATCATCTTGGCCATGCCGCCTTTGGCAGAAAACTTCTTCATCATCTTCTGCATCTGCTTGTGCTGCTTGATCAGCCGCCCGATGTCCTGCACCTGGGTACCGGAACCCAATGCAATACGGCGCTTGCGCGAACCGCTGATCAGGTCAGGGTCACGGCGCTCGGCCGGGGTCATGGAGTTGATGATCGCTTCCATCTGCTTGAACTGCTTTTCGGCCGCGCCTTGGGCGTTGCCCATTTGTGAGAGGTTGACCCCACCGATGCTCGGCAGCTTGTCCATCAGGCCGCCGAGGCCGCCCATGTTCTTCATTTGCTGCAACTGATCGCGGAAGTCTTCGAGGTCGAAGCCCTTGCCCTTCTTCAGCTTCTTGGCCAGCTTGTCGGCCTTGGCCTTGTCGATGGTCTGCTCGGCCTGCTCGATCAGGCTGAGCACGTCGCCCATGCCGAGGATGCGCGAAGCGACGCGGTCGGGGTGGAACGGCTCGAGTGCCTCGGTCTTCTCACCCATACCGATGAACTTGATCGGCTTGCCGGTGATTGCACGGACCGACAGCGCGGCACCGCCACGGGCGTCACCGTCGACCTTGGTCAGCACCACACCGGTCAGCGGCAGCGCCTCGCCAAACGCCTTGGCGGTGTTGGCGGCGTCCTGGCCGGTCATGGCGTCGACCACGAACAGCGTCTCGACCGGTTTGACGGCCGCGTGCAGCGCCTTGATCTCGTCCATCATGTCGGCGTCGATGTGCAGACGGCCGGCGGTGTCGACGATGACCACGTCGATGAACTTCAGCTTGGCTTCACGGATGGCAGCTTCGGCGATGGCCACCGGTTTCTGGCTGATATCGGACGGGAAGAAGGTGACGCCAATATCGTTGGCCAGTGTTTCCAACTGCTTGATCGCCGCAGGGCGATAGACGTCGGCAGATACCACCATCACACTCTTTTTCTTGCGCTCTTTAAGGAAGCGCGCAAGCTTGCCGGCGGTGGTGGTCTTACCGGCGCCCTGCAGGCCCGCCATCAGTACGACAGCAGGCGGGGCGGCGTTCAGTGCGAGGTCTTCGTTGGCCGCGCCCATCAGGCTTTCCAGCTCGGCCTGGACGATCTTCACGAAGGCCTGGCCCGGGGTCAGGCTGCGCGACACCTCGGTACCGACCGCACGATCCTTGACGCTGTTGACGAAATCCTTGACTACCGGCAGGGCGACGTCGGCCTCGAGCAGGGCCATGCGCACTTCGCGCAGCGTGTCCTTGATGTTGTCTTCGGTCAGCTTGGCCTTGCCGGTGACATGGCGCAGCGTCTGTGACAGGCGGTCGGTCAGGTTTTCGAACATGGTGATCCTTTCAGGCCCAGTAAAGCCGAGGTTTGTCAGGTGCCAGGGGGGAACTACCCACCCGCCGGGCACAGCAAGGCGGCGATTATAGCGAAGTGCAGCGGCGACGCACACCTTGGTAGATATTCGGTGGCTGTGCTGGCCTCTTCGCGGGTGCGCCCGCTCCCACAGGATCCTCACTGCTTGCAGGCCTGCGCCACACCTGCGGAAGCGGGCGTGCCCGCGAATGCCCTGACACAAGCCTTCAGTCTTCCTTGATCAGCGGAATCTATGCCAAACTCCGTCTCTTTAAGGCTCGCCAACCAGGACTTATGGTCTCCTCTCCCAGCCTCATCCCCAACCTGATCGCTGCCGGCCTATATATAGCGGCGGCCATCTACCAGGGCTCATACCTGTCCCAGGGCCGCAAGGCCGACAAGCGCCTGCTTGGCCTGCTGGGTGTCATCGCGGTCCTGGCCCAGGCCGGTGCACTGTTCTTCCAGCTGATCACCCCGCTGGGCCTGAGCCTGGACTTCTTCAGCGCCGCCAGCCTGATCGCCGTGGCCGTCATCTCCCTGACCCTGCTGGCCTGCCTGCGCATACCCGTGGAAAACCTGTTGGTGCTACTGTTCCCGCTGGGTGCGGTGACCGCGCTGCTGGCCCAGTTCGCACCACCCGGTACGGTACCGCTGATCAACGAAGAACCGGGCATCCTTGCGCATATCCTGCTGTCGATCCTGGCCTACGGGCTGTTCACCATCGCGGTGTTCCAGTCGCTACTGCTGCTGCTGCAGGACCACCAGTTGAAGAACAAGCACCCGTCCGGGCTGATCCGCAACTTCCCGCCGCTGCAAACCATGGAAAGCCTGCTGTTCGGCTTCCTCTGGGCCGGCTGGTGTCTGCTGTCGCTGTCGCTGATCTCCGGCTGGCTGTTCCTCGACAACCTGTTCGCCCAGCACCTGGTGCACAAGACCTTGCTGGCCTGTGTCGCCTGGGTGGTGTTCAGCGTGCTGCTGTGGGGCCGCACCCGCCTGGGCTGGCGGGGCCACATGGCCATCCGCTGGACGCTGGCCGGTTTCTGCCTGCTGATGCTGGCCTATTTTGGCAGCAAGCTGGTTCGCGAATTCATCTTGCATATCTGACGGCCGCCCATGAACACCCTGCCGTACGCACCGCTATTCGGCACTCTGGCACTGGCCCTTTTGTGGTCAGCGCTGTTCACCGCTGTGGATGCTGCCCGCCTGCAGCTCAATGGCGCACTGCGCGCCGGCGAAGACAACCAGCCCGTGCTGCCAGCCCAGGCCTTGGTGCTGTGCGCCAGCCTGGGCAAGCTGCTGGTACTGGGGCTGGCCTGCCTGGTCGGCCAGCGCCAGAGTGGCGAGCATGGCTTCTGGCTGGCAGGCATGGCCGCCACCCTCGCCTTGCTGGTGTTTGCCGAATACCTGCCGCGACGCCTGGCCCGGCGTAACCCGCAGGCGTTCGTGAGCCTTGGGGCCAGCCTGCTGAAAGTACCCCTCGCCCTGCTGCAGCCACTGGCCTGCCTGCTGGACGGCGCCGCCAAGCTGATTCTGCGCCCGTTCCGTGCACAGCCCACAGCGGTGGCCCTGCACGCGCAGGATGCCGACGACTTCGATGAGGATGAACAGCACGAAGCGCCTCGCCATGGCATGCTCGACGGCCTGCAGTCGCTGGACAAAATCACCGTCAACGACATCCTGGTGCCGCGCAACGAAGTGGATGGTATCAACCTCGACGAGCCGATCGAACGCATCATCGAGCAACTGATCGTCAGCCGCCACACCCGCCTGCCGGTCTACCATAACGACATCAACCAGGTCGAAGCGATTCTCAACACCAAGCTGATCAGCCACCTGCTGCCCAAGGCCGGGCTGACCCTCGAAGCGCTGCACGGCGCCTGCTACGAACCCTATTTCGTACCGGAAAGCACGCCCCTGCAAATGCAGTTGTTG
The DNA here is from genome assembly GCF_017875935.1 of Pseudomonas sp. BP6. NCBI lineage: Bacteria > Pseudomonadati > Pseudomonadota > Gammaproteobacteria > Pseudomonadales > Pseudomonadaceae > Pseudomonas > Pseudomonas sp. BP6. Next base: position 611,026 of record NZ_JAGINI010000001.1, on the reverse strand, counting down.
AACTTCCACAAGCAACAACGCCGCTTGGGCGTGGTAGTGGACGAGTACGGCGAAGTACTGGGTATCGTCACCCTGGAAGACATTCTCGAAGAGATCGTCGGCGAGTTCGAGGACGAGCAAAGCCTGGATAACCCGCATGTCCACCCGCAGCCCGATGGCACCTTCGTCATCGATGGCACCGCTTCGTTACGCGAAATCAACCGCACCCTGGGCTGGCACCTACCCTGCGACGGCGGGCCGAAAACCCTCAACGGGCTGGTGACCGAAGCGCTGGAAAGCATCCCGGAAAGCGCTGTTTGCCTGAAGATAGGCCGCTATCGCCTGGAAATCCTTGAAACAGAGGACAATTGTGCCAGCAAGGTACTGGTGTGGACCGTGACCCGATAGCTATACTCGGGTCACGCTTACCCAGCCCCGCCGTCACGCCTGCTACCCGCACCCGGCGCTCCACGGCCAGTCCGCTCCACTGATACGCCCTGCGGTCCTGCGTCAATACCCCGAACAGTACCCGCCCCGCCCCTACCCCCCTTGGGCCATCGTCAGTCGGGCGCACACAACGAAACGCTCCGGCGTCCGCGTAACCGTGCCTTTTACATGGCAAGCCATCGCGGGCCAAGCCCATGGAGCCGGACCAGACTGTCAGGGACTTACTCAATGACAAGCAGTACTTACGCCCAAGCGCCTGCCGCGCCAGTCAACTCGCCTGCGCGGGTAGCCACTGCCAGCTTCATCGGCACCGCCATCGAGTTCTATGATTTCTATGTCTACGCCACCGCCGCAGCCCTGGTGATCGGCCCGGTGTTCTTCCCGTCCGGGTCGGGCACCGCGCAAATGCTGGCCGCCTTCCTCACCTTCGGTATCGCCTTCCTCGCCCGCCCACTGGGCTCGGCATTGTTCGGCCATTTTGGCGACCGCATCGGCCGCAAGTCGACGCTGGTTGCCTCGCTGCTGCTGATGGGCGTATCCACCACCGCCATCGGCGTGCTGCCGGGCTATGACAGCATTGGCGTGTGGGCGCCGATCATTCTCTGCCTGCTGCGCTTTGGCCAAGGCCTGGGCCTGGGCGGCGAATGGGGTGGAGCGGCCCTGCTGGCCACCGAAAACGCTCCGGAAGGCAAGCGTGCCTGGTTCGGCATGTTCCCACAGTTGGGCCCTTCAATCGGTTTCCTGGCTGCCAACGGCCTGTTCCTGACTCTGGCCCTGGTGCTCAGCGACGAGCAGTTCCGCGAGTGGGGCTGGCGCATTCCGTTCCTGCTCAGCGCCGCACTGGTACTGGTTGGTCTGTATGTGCGCCTGAAGCTCGAAGAGAGCCCGGTGTTTGCCAAGGCCGTTGCCCGCCACGAGCGGGTGAAAATGCCGGTGGTCGACCTGTTCTCCAAATACTGGCTGCCAACCCTGCTGGGCGCTGCGGCCATGGTGGTGTGCTATGCACTGTTCTACATTTCCACGGTGTTCTCGTTGAGCTACGGCGTGACCACACTGGGCTACAGCCGCGAAACGTTCCTTGGCCTGCTGTGCTTCGCGGTGGTGTTCATGGCCCTGGCCACACCATTGTCGGCCTGGCTCAGTGACCGTTACGGGCGCAAGCCGGTACTGATCGTCGGCGGCCTGCTGGCGATAGCGTCGGGCTTTACCATGGAGCCACTGCTGACTTCGGGATCGACCACGGGTGTGGCGCTGTTCCTGGCCATCGAGCTGTTCCTGATGGGCGTGACCTTTGCGCCGATGGGGGCACTGCTGCCAGAGCTGTTCCCGACTCACGTGCGGTATACCGGTGCCTCGGCGGCGTATAACCTGGGCGGTATCGTCGGCGCCTCGGCGGCTCCGTTCTTTGCCCAGAAGCTGGTGAGCATGGGCGGGTTGAGCTGGGTGGGGGGCTATGTGTCGGTAGCGGCGGTGATCAGCCTGATTGCCGTGCTGTGCCTGAAAGAGACGCGCAATACTGCGCTGTAAGCGACTGGGGCCGCTTTGCGGCCCCAGCACTCTCGGATCAGAACTCGACCTTGACCGCCTGCGAAGCACGGGTCGCCTTGGCCCGCGCCAGTTCAACCGACTCGTCACGCGCCAGGCACACACCCATGCGGCGGGTACCGTTGATTTCCGGCTTGCCGAACAGGCGAATGGCGGTATCCGGCTCGCTCAGCGCTGCGCCCAGGTTGGCGAAGCTGGTCTGTTGGGACTGGCCTTCGGGCAAGATCACTGCCGAGGCCGACGGGCCGAACTGACGCACCACCGGAATCGGCAGGCCGAGAATGGCGCGGGCATGCAGGGCAAATTGCGACAGGTCCTGGGAAATCAGGGTGACCAGACCGGTGTCATGCGGGCGCGGCGACACTTCACTGAACCACACCTGGTCGCCCTTCACGAACAGTTCTACACCAAACAGGCCGCGACCGCCGAGGGCATCGGTGACCGCCTTGGCCACGCGCTGCGATTCGGCCAACGCCTTCGGGCTCATGGCCTGTGGCTGCCAGGACTCCTGGTAATCGCCCTTCTCCTGACGGTGGCCGACGGGCTCGAGGAAGGTGGTGCCGCCCACGTGGCGCACGGTCAGCAGGGTGATTTCATATTCGAAGTCGATGAAACCCTCGACGATCACCCGGCCCTTGCCAGCGCGACCGCCTTCCTGGGCATAGTCCCACGACGTCTGCAGGTCAGCATCGCTGCGCAGCAGGCTCTGGCCCTTGCCCGACGAGCTCATCACCGGTTTGACCACGCACGGGTAACCCAGGTCGGCTACGGCCTTGGCGTAGTCTTCATAGGTGTCGGCGAAGTGGTACGGCGAGGTTGGCAGGTCCAGCTCTTCGGCAGCCAGGCGGCGGATGCCTTCGCGGTTCATGGTCAACTGGGTGGCGCGGGCGGTCGGCACCACGGTGAAACCTTCGTTTTCCAGCTCGACCAGGGTGGCGGTGGCGATGGCTTCGATTTCCGGAACGATGTAATGCGGCTTCTCGGCTTCGATCACCGCGCGCAGGGCAACGCCATCGAGCATATTGATCACATGGCTGCGGTGCGCCACCTGCATTGCCGGAGCATTGGCGTACCGGTCGACGGCGATTACTTCGACGCCCAGGCGCTGCAGTTCGATTACCACTTCCTTGCCCAGCTCGCCACAGCCGCAGAGCAGTACACGGGTCGCTGTGGGCGACAATGGGGTTCCGATACGGGTCATTTCAGGTCCTCGAAGGCAACCGGGGCCGCGCCAGGCTAGACGCCACCCGCTGAAAAAGGACCGCTATTCTACACCATCAACCGGCGACGGCGGCCCGCCGAGCGCGAAATGCCATGGCCAGCCACACCGCGGTTACACCGGCGAACTTCGAGGCCATCGCGGTGCCGATCACTGCCGGGGTCAACGCGCCGATCATGCCGAAGAAAATGAAGGTATCCACCGGGATGCTCAGCGCCGAACTGAGCCACAGGCGGTCGCGCAGCGGCCGACGGGTGATGCTGAACACCAGCCAGTCGATCAGCTCGGAGATGAAGAACGCTGTGGCGCTGGCCAGGGCGATGGCCGGTTCCGAGGTGACATAGGACAGCACCAGTGCCACCAGCATGGCGAACAGGGCGCCATGACCAAAACGGGTCTGCACCATGTCGCGCAGGACGAACACCAGGCCGCCCCAGGCGGACCAGATGATGTCCAGGTGCGGGGCACTGGAGAAGGCGTAGTTGATCAGCACTACGCTGCTGATGTAGGCAATCAGATAGAACATGGCGGGCTGTCTGTGGGCAAGCCGCACAGATTACCGCTGGGCCGTTCGCGGGTAAACCCGCTCCCACAGATGTTGTGAGGCCCCAAAGGCTGACGCTGTACCTGTGGGAGCGGGCATGCCCGCGAAGCTGCCACTGCGGTGCATGGCACCGGCTTCGCCGGTGTTCGCCAGCACGCCCGCCCCCACAGGTTCGCGTCAGGCCTGCAAGATGAGGCCGGCTTCTACTGCCCGTTCATGGCAACGCTTGAGCACCGCCCGGCGCTCAGCATTGTCCATCCGCCCCCAGCGGCCAATCTCCGCCACGGTACGCTGGCAGCCGGTGCAGATATCCTGCTCGTCCAGCGCACAAATGCTCACACACGGCGAAGCCACCGGCCGCTCGACCACTTCACTCATCATCAACCACCAGATCCCGCGCATAGCGCTGGGCATTGTGCACGTAATGTGCGGCACTGGCTTCAAGCATGCGCTTCTGCTGCTCGGTCAGTTCGCGTACCACCTTGCCCGGCGAGCCCATCACCAGCGAACCATCCGGGATTTCCTTGCCCTCGGCAATCAGTGCGTTGGCGCCGATGATGCAGTGTTTGCCGATGCGCGCACCATTGAGGATCACTGCGTTGATACCGACCAGGCTGAAGTCGCCCACCGTGCAGCCATGCAACATGGCGTTGTGGCCAACGGTCACGCCCTTGCCCAACGTCAGTGGCGAGCCCATGTCAGTGTGCATCACCGTGCCATCCTGCACGTTGCTGCCTTCGCCGATATCGATCAGCTCGTTATCCCCGCGCAACACCGCGCCAAACCACACACTGGCATTGGCTTGCAGGCGCACGCTGCCAATGAGCGTGGCGTTGGGTGCGGTCCAACTGGTGGGGTGGCTCTCGACCCGCAGGTCACCCAGGCGATATTTCATGCTTGTTCCTCAGGCTGCGACGCAGACGGCGGGTCAGGCCCCGCTCAATTTTTGATGTAACGCTCCGGCGGCTGATGCAGGCTGATACCGGCATCGAACAGCAGGTTGACCAACTCGACGATCATGATCGCCGACAACCCCCAGATCTTGTATTCGCCATAGCGATAGCTTGGCACGAACCAGCTACGGCCCTGGTAATCGATACGGTGGGTATGGTCACGCGGGTCCTGGCGGAAGAACTCCAGCGGCACGGTGAACACTGCCGCAATCTCGGCATCATTGGCGCGATATTCGACGAAGTCGGGAATAAGCCCGACGAATGGCGTCACTTTCAGGCCATGTAGCGAGATCAGTGGACTGAGCGGGCCAATCACCTCCACCAGGCCAGGGGGCAGGCCTATTTCTTCTTCAGCCTCGCGCAGGGCAGTAAACACCAGGTCCGGGTCTTCCGGGTCCCGACGGCCACCGGGAAAGGCCACTTCACCACCGTGGGTAGACAGACCCTTGGCGCGCAGGGTCAAAACCAGTTCGGGCGCTTCGCTGCGGGTAATGGGCAAGAGGACCGCCGCTTCAGGGAACCGTCTGTCGGTTTCCAATGACGCGGGTTGGTGGTTGCTCATTCGGCGAAGTAGCTCGTCCAGCATTGCGCACGCTCGTATCCAGGTCCTGTGTTGCATGATGCACCAAAGCCGCGAAGCACCCAAGCCCCAGCGCTTGCGGCGGCACGGTGGCCGCGCCAAGATAGCCTTGAACATAAGGAACCACACATGAAATTCTGCAGCGCGTGCGGCCAACCGGTCACTCAGCAGATCCCCGAGGGCGACAGCCGCCTGCGGTACGTCTGCGGCTCTTGCCAGACCATCCACTACCAGAACCCCAACATCGTGGCCGGTGTGCTGCCGACCTGGGGTAGCCAGGTGTTGCTGTGCCGCCGCGCCATCGAACCGCGCCGGGGCTTCTGGACCCTGCCCGCCGGTTTCATGGAAAACGGCGAAACCCTCGACCAGGCCGCGCGTCGCGAAACCGTCGAGGAAGCCTGCGCCCGGGTCGGGCCGACATCCCTGTACCAGCTGTTCGATCTACCGCACATCAGCCAGGTGCATGTGTTCTTTCGCGCCGAGTTGGCGGACCTGGACTTTGCCGTCGGTGTGGAAAGCCTGGAGGTACGCCTGTTCGAAGAACATGAGATACCGTGGGACGAGCTGGCTTTCCGCACCGTCACCCGCACACTAGAATGCTACTATCGCGACCGCATCGGCCAGCACTACCCCATAGGCCATGAATACCTGCCGCCGATGAACGTGTCGCCACACACCTAAAAGCCTTCAGGGATACTGTTCCATGCGCTGGTTGCTTGCCTTCTTCTGCCTTTGCGTTACCTCGGTGTCCCAGGCGGCCTTCACCGAAACCATCATCCGCAAGCCCGTGCCGGCAGCGCAATCCCCATCGCCTTCGCAGCAAGCCATGCAACCGTTGATCGACAAGGTGCTGGTGATCAAGTCCGAGCGCCGGCTGCAGCTGATCAGCCGTGGCGAGCCGCTGAAAACCTACCGCATCTCGCTGGGCAAGCAGCCCAAGGGTGCCAAGGAACGCGAAGGCGACAAGAAAACCCCAGAGGGCTTGTACTGGCTGGACTGGCGCAAGCAGAGCGACCGCTTCAACCTGGCCATGCACATCAACTATCCGAACATCAGCGATGCCGCCCGCGCGACCCGGGCAGGGGTGAATGCCGGCAGCATGATCATGATTCACGGCACGCCGATCAACGATGAATACCCGGAATGGTACTTCCATACCCTGGACTGGACGGATGGTTGCATCGCCATGCGCAACCGCGACATGCAGGAAGTGTGGGATCTGGTACGGGATGGAACGCTGATCGAGATCCGGCCTTGATATAGAGCCTTCCGGTAAAGGTTGTAGGAACCTTCCCACCGTTTTGCGAGAACCTGCCTTACAGGTGCTTAGGCAGGGTACTGCATCCAGGCGAGTGACTTAATTTTTAGCATCCACGCAGACGAGTACGAAAACCGTACGTCATTTGCGGGGTGCTTCAATGCCGTGTCTGATCCACCGCATCGCCCATTGGCTGTCGGCCAGTTGCCTTTCAGGCCTGCTGTCCATTCCCCAGGTGCTGGCCGACGACCCTGCCAGCCAGCAACTGCGCGATCAGCAGCAGGGGCTGCGGCAGCTGGAGCAACAGCAGCGGCTGGAACGCTGGCAGCGTATCCCCGTCCCGGCTGAACCGACCAACACCACTTCCCGCCACCCCCACGACGATCACTGCTGGGCAGTCGATGGCGTGCGCGTGGCTGGCATGCACCGGCTTTCGAGCTCGGCACTGGCGCCGACGCTCCGTGCTTTCACACCTGCCTGCATGGGCATCGCCGACATCAACCGGCTGCTCAAAGCCATCACCCAACGCTATGTTCAAGCCGGCTACCCAACCAGCCGACCCTACCTGCGGCAGCCCCCAGAAGAGGGCATGCCGCTGGACATCGTCATTGTCGAAGGTTTTGTCGAAACCATCGAACTGGCAGGCCCCGACTTGCCGTTGTCCCTCTCCAGCGCCTTCCCTGGCCTGCTCGGGCAGCCACTGTACCTGCCCGACCTTGAGCAAGGCCTGGACCAGCTCAACCGCCTACGCGCCTATGAGCTGGGCGCCACCCTGCTGCCCGGCGAACTGCAGGGCGGCACCCGCGTGGTCGTGCAGCCAGGCAAGGTTGGTTCACGCTGGCACCTGGACAGCCGCTTCGACAACCGGGGCAGCGAGCTGACCGGCCGCCACCGCCTCAACCTCGGTATTGGCCTGGACAGCCCGCTTGGCCTCAATGATGAGCTGCGCCTGTCGTTGACCAGCACGGTGCTCGATACGCCCGGCCAAAGCCAAGGCATGTCGCTGTACTACAGCATCCCCTATGGCGCCTGGACCTTTGCCCTCAGCGCCAGCCAGCTACGTTATCAAGCCCCCCTCCCCTACAGCGACAAGGCTGTCGACGGCAGCAGCAGCTATCAGGGCCTGAGTATCGAGCGGGTGTTGTGGCGCAACCAGCAAGGCCTGCTCAGCGCCAGCGTCCGGCTGGACCGCAAACAACTGGTCAACCGCAGCGCTGGCGCGGTTATCGTCCAGCAGAGCCCGACGCTGACCACGGTAGAGGCCGGCATCAACCTGCTGTGGCTCGAAAGTGGCTTGTGGAACGGCTACTTCGGCGTTGCCCAAGGCATTGACGCATTGGGTGCCGACCGTTCGCCGTTGGGTGTTCAACGCCTGCGCCCGGACTTTCGCAAATACCGCGCCAACCTGCTGCACCTGCGTCAGGGCCCGGCACCCTACCCCTGGCGCTGGCAGAGCGAGTTGGCCCTGCAGTACAGCCGCGACCTGTTGCCTGCCGTCGAACAACTGCTGGTCAGCGACGATTCGGCTGTCCGCGGCTTTCGTCTGCACACTTACTCCGGTGCCAGCAGCGCCGTCTGGCGCAATACGTTCAGCCAAGCGCTGCCGCTGACCTGGGCCCACCCCTTCGAGATACGCCCCTACATCGGCCTGGACCAGGGCTGGGTTCGCACCGCCGAAGGCAAACCGTCACAGCGCCTGGCCGGGGCCGCCGCAGGGTTGGAGCTGACCCTGCCCGGCAGCCGCCTGCGCCTGGACTACCAACGCGCCCTGTACACCAGCGACCTGCCCCGCCCGCGGCTGGAGCCCGGCTTCTGGGTACTGGACTGGACACTGAGCATCTGATTCACCCACAACAAAGAGAACGAGAAAATGCAAACACTCTCGCAGTTACCGCCTGTTCGCCCGGATACCTTGCGCTGGGCAATCTTCTTCGCGGTGTTCGGGCCCAGCGCCGCACTGGCTCAGACCGGGCTGGAAGCAGCCAGCGGCCCCGGGGGTACCCCGGTCATCCACAACGGCCACGGGGTACCGGTCATCGACATTGTGCCGCCCAACGCCAGGGGGCTGTCACATAACCAGTTCATCGACTACAACGTTGGCACCCCAGGCCTGGTGCTGAACAACGCCACCGCAGCCGGGCAATCGCAACTGGCCGGTGCCCTGGCGGCCAACCCGCAGTTTCAGGGCCAGGCCGCCTCGACCATTCTTAACGAAGTGGTCAGCCGCAACGCCTCGCTGATCGAGGGGCCACAGGAAATCTTCGGGCGCCCGGCCGACTACATCCTGGCCAACCCCAATGGCATCACCCTCAACGGCGGCAGTTTCATCAACACCACCCGCGCGGGCTTCGTGGTGGGCACCCCGCAATTCGAGGAGCAGCAGCTCAGGTACCTCGATACGCTCACTGCCAGTGGGACCCTGCAGGTACTTGAGCATGGCCAGAGCAATGCCGGTGGCGCACTCGAACTGATCGCACCGCGCGTGGACAGCAAAGGCCTGCTCATGGCCAGCGAAACGCTCGACATCACCGTCGGTCGCAACCGTATCGACAGCCGCAGCGGCGAGGTGGTCGAACACCTGCCCAGCCCCTCTTCGAGCATTGACGCCAGCCTGTTCGGCGCCATGCGCGCCGGGCGTATCCGTGTGGTAAGTACTGCCGAAGGCGCGGGTGTGCGTGTGGGGGCCTCGCAGATTCTGGGCACCGAGGGGGTCGACATCAGCTCGGCCGGGGGCCTGCATGTCAGCGGCACTGGCGACCGCCCGACCGAGCTGCGCAGCGAGCGTGGCCTACTGAAACTCACCGCTGCCGATGACCTGATGCTTGAAACGGTTGACGGCCAGGCCCAGCGAATCGAAGCAAGGGCCGGCAAGAAGCTCACACTGGATGCCAAGACAATCGAGCACATCAAGCACGACAGTGATAGCTGGAACAAGAAGTTCTGGTTCGTCACCCGCGAAACCTACAACAGCAAAACCACCACCACCCACCAACAGCAACAGGGCAGTCAATTGCTGGGCACTGACAGCGTGCTGCTGCAGTCCGGCGACGACATGCGCATGACCGCAGCGAAGCTGGACGCCGGTAACGAGCTGACGGTCGACAGCGGTGCCGGCCTGGACATCATCGCCGGCATCGACAGCAAGCGCATCGAACAGCAGGTGCGTCATCGCAAGGACTTATGGCGCGGTGACAGCGATAGCAACCAGCTCAAGGAAACCGCAAAGGGCAGTACCCTGAGCGCCGGGCACATGTCGATAAAGGCAAGCGACAACCTCAACGTGCAGGGCAGCAGCCTGCACAGCCGCGGCGATCTGGCTATCCAGGCAAAACAGGCAGACATCGGCACCACCACCCTGCAGGAACACGGCACCCAACGCGACTACCGAGGCGACCTGGTGTCCGGCACATTCTTTGGTGACCGCAAAGGTAACGACACCGAGGGCCAGGTCGTCGCGGGCAGCACGGTAACCAGCGATGGCGAGCTCACCGTGAGAGCCGACCAGGTTGCCATCAAAGGCAGCACCGTGTTCGGCAAACAGGACGCGGTGCTCTACAGCGATAACGGTTCGCTGGCCATCGAGGCAGACCATGGCAGCACGACCTCCACCCAGCGCACCAGCGACAGTAAGCTGTTCGGCCTGATCGGCAGCACGCACGAAAGCACGGACCGCAAACAGCAGGTACTGGTCAGCGACGTCAGCTCGACCAGCAACCTGCGCCTGGCCAGCGCCGAAGAGATGCGCATCCAGGGCGCCAAGGTCGAAGCTGGCAAGCACCTGCAAGTCGAGGCCAAAGGCGAGCTGCTGATTGGCAGTGCGCAATCGGTCGATGAACGCGAAACCCGCGACCAACAACGGGGTTTCACGGCCAGCGCCAGACAGACCCAGGAAGCCGAGGATGGCAAGCCCGAGTCCCGCCAGTATGCGGCTGGCGTGGCCTATGAGGTCGTTACCACCACCGGCAAGCAGCGCGCGACCACCCAGGTTGCCAGTGAGCTCAAAGGCGCCTCGGTGGGCATGAGCAGCGGCGCGCACCTGCAGGTCAACGGCAGCAAGGTCCAGGCCACTGCCGGCGACCTCGATGTGCAGGCACGGGAAGTGACACTGGGGGCGACCCGCAACGACCGTGACACAGCCACCAGCACCACCGAAAGTGGTGGCGGGCTGACGGTAACCGGTGGCATCGACCGTCTGGGCAGTTTGTTCGAAGGCCATCACAACCGCGAGGTGCAAGCCGAACGCGAAAGCAAGGTGCAGCGCAGCGAGTTGCAGGCCAGCGGCGATCTGAAATTGCGCAGTGATTCACTGCTCACCGAGGCCGCGCACGTCGAGGCCGGCAACACCCTGCAGGTGACCGCCGAACGCATCGACAACCGTGCGGTGCAGGATACCCATGAACATGAACAAACCCGTGACGACTGGTCGGGTAGCCTGGGCGCCAGTATCGAATACCGCGACCTGACCCGCCCTATCGAGCGCCTGGTGCTGGGTGAGGAAGCCCCGCGCTTCCAGCAAGCCTCACCCGAAGACGCCATGGCGCCGCCCAGCGTGGGTGCCGACATGACGGTTGAACACCTCAAGCGCCTGGAAAACCAGCGCCGTGGCATTGCTCAGGTCAGCGAGTTGTCCGCAGCCAAGGTCGAGGTCAAGGCTGAGACACTGGCCGACCAGGGCACAGCCTGGCGGGCCAATGCCGGCTCGCTGAAGATCGAGGCGCAACAGCACCAGGTGAGCGCCGCCGAAAATACCCAGGAAACCACCGTTCAACGCCTGGCCTATGGTGGCGACGCGCGCCTGGACACCAGCACCGGCGAGGACTTGAATGTACGCGCCGCCGGCAAAGGAGGGTCGCTGGATAAAAAGGATATTGCCAGCAGCGCTGTGCCCGGCAGCCTTTACGGGCAACAGGGTATCCAGGTACAGCTGGGCAGCGATGGCCGCTACGAAGGGGCCCACATCGATGGCGGTGAAGGCAGCGTGGTCATGCACAGTGCCGGGTCGCTGGCCTTACCCCAGGCGACCGACCAGGCCGAACAGCAGTCACGCCAGCTCGATGGCAATGCCTGGGCCAAAGTCGGCAACCGCCCGGGCAGCACCGGTGTCGATGGCCGGGGTTATCTGGACCATGGCCAGAAGCTGAGCACGCAGGGCAAGGCACAAGTGGCACAAATCGACGCCAAGGGCGAGGTAAAGCTGACCAGCACAGGCGACCTGTTGCTCGAAGGCACGCGCATTGGTAGCCGCGAGGCCAAGGCCGGCGACATACAGGTGCAAAGTGGCGGCCAGTTGCAGGTCAAGGCGGCCAGCAATACCCAGCAAGCCGCAGGCAGCAACCTGGGTGGCGGCATGGAGCTGGCGGCCAAGGCTGGCCAGACCAAGGGGGGAGCCATCGGCGGCCACTTCAGCCACGGCAAGCAAGACGAACAAGCACGGCAGGCGGTCGATGCCCAGTTTGCCAGCAACGGCACACTGACCCTGAGCAGCAGCGCCCGCGAGGACATCGCCCTGCACCTGCAAGGTCTGCAGGCCTCGGCCGAACAGATAACCCTCGACGCCTCGAATGGCGGCATGCTGGTTGAAGCCTCTTCCAGCCAGGAGCGACGCGACAACCTCGACATCTCGGCCGGCGCCGGTTTCAACATGGCCAAGGGCGCGTTGGACACCCGCGGTCTGCATGGCCGGCTCAAGGTTGAGCTCGACAAGCGCGACAACCTCACCTGGAATACCAGTGACCTGCGCGCCGAGCGCATCGACCTGCAAAGCCGTGGCGATACCCGCATCGAGAGTGCCACCCTGGATGCAGGGCATATTGGCGGCACAATCGACGGTGACCTGCGCATCGCCAGCCTCAAGGACAGCGTCGACACCCTGAGCGTGAAGGGCGATGTCAGGCTGAGCCAGGAGAAAAACCCGCAGGGCTATGTCAACGCGGCCAAATCGGTGGCTGGCCCGCTGGGAGGCAAGGTCGAGAAAACGGCCGGTTCGGCCCTGAGCAAGGCAGACCCAGGGTTCTCGCCAACCGTCAGCCTCGACGTGTCGCATGCACAGCGCGACAATGTGGCGCGTCAGACCACGCTTAAAAGCAGCGACGGCATCGACCTGCAGGTCGGTGGCAGCGCCCATCTGGTGGGGGCACGCTTGCAGTCGGCCAAGGGTGACGTGAGGCTCGACGCCAACTCGGTCACCCAGGAAACGCTAAGCGGTAATGACTATCGCCGAGACCTGTCGCTGGATGCGTCCAACTCACCGGTGGATCTGGGCACGGCAATCGCCGAGATAGCCAAAAGCAAAATGGCGGCGGATGGCGAAAATGCGCTGGACCTGGGCGTGTTGAGGACCAGTGGGCATAGTCGCAGCGAGCAATGGGTTTCGAGCATGCAGGGCAAGAAGCACTAAGACGCCATCGCGGCCCAGGCCATTTGGGGATGTCAGAAATCTTGTGCCCTGCTGCTGACACCCCGGCCGCGTGTCTCCCGCTTCCACAGCGAATACCACAGCCCCTGGGCTTGTGATTTCTCTGCGGGAGCGGGCTTGCCCGCGAAGAGGCCGGCACAGGTCAAGCCAGTCTGTGCAGCCCCCGCCACCGATCCAGCCCAAGCAACACCAGCCCTATCCCCCAGAAACCCGCCAGCACCCCGAGCGCATTGAGCATCACCTGCCCATACCCCAGGCTCGCCACATCGATAAACGGGTAGGCATACACGCCAATCTCGCTCCCCCGCCACAGCGCATAACCAAAGTAGACCGCCGGGTACACCGCCCATACCAGCAAATGCCATAGCCGCAAACTGCCCTTGGGCACTTCGCACCACCAGTACAAGGCATACAGCACCGGCATCACGTCGTGCAGCAACTCGTCCGCCAGCCATTGCCAACCCTGTGGTTGCCACAAATGGCGCAGCAGCACGCTGTAGGCCAGCGCCACCAGCACGATACTGACGGCCACTGCAGAGCTTACCGAGGGCGACAGGAAAAAGCGTTTGCCACGACCTTCCCGACCGAACGCGGCATAGCTGAGCACCGTCGCCACCAGGGTATTGGTAAGCACGGTGAAGTAGCCGAACACATTGATCAGGCCGCCAATCAGGCTGGCCTGCTCTTGCCAACGCGCCAGCAGCACCAGGTTCACCTGCACGGCCAGGCCGAACCAGCCCAGCACAGCCATGCCGGTCAGCCAGGGGCGACGCGACATGTCAGGCCTGGCGCTGCAGCTTCACGTACAGCTGCTCGACCTTTTCCCGCGCCCACGGTGTTTTGCGCAGGAACGTCAGGCTCGACTTGATGGTCGGGTTGCTCTTGAAGCAGCGCACATCGATACGCTCGGCCAGGCCAGGCCATTGGTAATGCGCCACCAGCTCGGTGAGGATCTGTTCAAGGGTCTTGCCGTGCAGCGCGTTGTGTTGGGCCGTGCTCATGCTGTGCTCCGTAGGAAAGATGCGCACCTTACACGAGTGTAGTGGTGGGCGGGATCAGTCGAGTCGACAGAAAAATCGCTGGTCAGAGGCAAAACCTCTGTGATGGAATAGTTATGTTATGTTGTAACACTAAAGAGCATCTGCCAAGGAACGCCTCATCCCCATGCTGTACACACCGCTTCGCCTCTCCCCCCTTGCCGTCGCACTCTGGCTGGCTGCATCCCCCAGCCAGGCCGTAGAACTCGAACCACAGGTCATCACCGCCAACCCGTTGGGTAACCGCCAACTGGCCGTCCCCAGCACCGTGCTCGAAGACGAGAACCTGCTGCAACAGCAGCACGGCAGCCTGGGTGAAACCCTGAACAAGCAGCCCGGTGTCGCTTCTACCTGGTTTGGCCCTGGCGCCAGCCGCCCGGTGATCCGCGGCCTGGATGGCGACCGCATCCGCATCCTGCGCAATGGCGTCGGCGCCCTGGATGCCTCGTCACTGTCCTACGATCATGCCGTGCCGCTGGACCCGGTAACCGTCGAGCGCGTCGAAATCGTCCGTGGCCCGGCCGCCCTGCTTTACGGAGGCAACGCCATTGGCGGGGTGGTCAACACCTTCGACAACCGCATCCCGGACTCGCCGATCGAGGGCATTCACGGTGCCGGTGAACTGCGTTACGGCGGTGCCGACACCACCCGCAGCAGTGCCGGCAAGCTAGAGGCCGGTAACGGTGCCTTCGCCCTGCACCTGGACGCCAACAGTCGCCAGTTCAACGATCTGCGCATCCCTGGCTACGCCCGCAGCGCCAAGGTGCGCGATGCCGACGAGCCCGGCAGCAAACACCGCCTGGAAAACAGCGACGGTCGCCAGGACGGCGGCGCAATCGGTGGTGCCTACCACTGGGACCACGGTTACGCCGGCCTGTCGTACAGCGGCTACGACAGCAACTATGGCTCGGTGGCCGAGTCCGGCGTACGCCTGGACATGAAACAGGATCACTACGCCTTCGCCTCCGAACTGCGCGATCTGGACGGCCCATTCAGCTCGGTCAAGGTAGATGCCGGCTACACCGACTACGAGCACAAAGAAATCGAAGAAGGCGAGGTCCATACCACCTTCAAGAACAAAGGCTACGAAGCGCGTATCGAAGCCCGCCACCAACCGCTCGGACCAGTGGAAGGGGTCATTGGGGCCCAGGTCAGCCGTAACGAGTTTTCGGCCCTCGGCGAGGAAGCCTTCGTCCCGCATACCGATACCGACAGCGTGGCACTGTTCATGCTCGAGCAGTGGCAAGCCAACGAGCGCCTGAACCTGAGCCTGGGTGCGCGCCTGGAGCACACCCGCGTAGATCCTGACGCCAAAGGCAACGAGAACTTCGTCGACGCCGACAGCGCCAGCAGCTTCAACGCCTTCAGCCTGTCGTCGGGGGCTGTGTACCAGCTCGACCCCATCTGGTCGCTGGCCGCTAACTTCGGCTACACCGAGCGTGCCCCGACCTTTTACGAGCTGTACGCCAATGGCGCGCACGTAGCCACTGGCGCCTTTGAAGTCGGCGACGCCAGTTTGAACAAGGAAAAGGCCATTTCCGCCGACCTGGCGCTACGCTTCGACAATGGCACCCATAAAGGCAGTGTCGGGGTGTTCTACAACCACTTCCGCAACTACATCGGCCTGATTGGTACCGGCAACACCCGCGAGGGCGGGCATGACCATGACGAGGATGACCACGATCACGATCATGACCATGAAGGCTTCCCGGAATACCAGTACCAAGGCGTGCGGGCGCGCTTCTACGGCATCGAGGCCCAGGACCGCTGGCAGCTGGCCGAGAATCGTTACGGCAGCTTCGCGCTGGAGCTGTCCGGTGACTATACCCGGGCCAAGAACCTCGACAGTGGCGAGCCCCTGCCCCGTATCGCCCCGCTACGCCTGAACAGCGGCCTGGTCTGGGAGCTGGACCGCTGGCAGGCGCGAGTAGACGTGCAGCACGCTGCGTCGCAGCACCGCAAACCCGCCAACGAAACCAGCACCGATGGCTACACCACCTTGGGCGCGAGCGTTGGCTACCGCTTCGACATTGGTCAAAGCCAGTGGTTGGCGTTTGTGCGCGGCGAAAACCTGACCGACCAGACCGTGCGCTACGCCAGTTCGATCCTGCGCGATATCGCACCAGCGCCGGGGCGCAGTGTGGAAGTCGGGTTGCGTACCACCTTCTGAACCACAAGCGACGAAGATCGGTGTAGGAACGGGTTCACCCGCGAATACGATGGCAGGGCAACCGGCGCATTCGCGGGTGAACCCGCTCCTACACCTGCCTCGATTAATGACGACTGTTGCCCGTTCAGCAACAGTCATCTGCGACAATTTGTCTTTTTTTCTTATAGTTTCCCCTATATCCTCCCCGCCGCAAGCTGAAACGCTTCATCGAACAATCTTGTCGCCATATCCATTGAGGGGCCCGCCCTTCGATGCGCTTGCCGTTTTTTCAATAATCAAAAGATAGCGCTATCTCATGCTCCAACTGCCTAAAACCTGTTACATCGGCCTCGCCCTCAGTGCCTTGGCAACCCCCGCCAGCGCCAGCGAAATGTTCGCCAGCGACTCTCCGTGGATGCTCGGCGACTGGGGTGGAACCCGCAGCGAACTGCTGGAAAAAGGCTACGACTTCACCCTTGGCTATACCGGCGAGATGGGCAGCAACCTGCACGGCGGCTACGACCACGACCGCACCGCGCGCTACAGCGACCAGTTCACCTTTGGCAGCCACCTGGACCTGGACAAGATCCTCGGCTGGCACGACACCGAACTCCAGCTGACCATCACCGAGCGCCACGGCGACAACATCAGCAACGACCGCATCAACGACCCGCGTGTCGGCGGCTTCACCTCCGCCCAGGAAGTCTGGGGCCGAGGCGAAACCTGGCGGCTGACGCAGATGTGGATCAAGCAGAAGTACTTCGATGGTGCGCTGGATGTGAAATTCGGCCGCTTCGGTGAAGGCGAAGACTTCAACAGCTTCCCTTGCGACTTCCAGAACCTGGCCTTCTGCGGCTCGCAGGTGGGCAACTGGGTGGGTGGCATCTGGTACAACTGGCCAGTCAGCCAGTGGGCCCTGCGCGTGCGCTACAACCTTTCCCCTGAGCTGTACGCACAGGTCGGCGTCTTCGAGCAGAACCCTTCCAACCTCGAATCTGGCAATGGTTTCAAGCTCAGCGGCAGCGGCACCCAAGGTGCGGTAATGCCGTTCGAACTGGTATGGACCCCACGTATCCAAGGTTTGAAAGGGGAATATCGTGCCGGCTACTACTACAGTAATGCCAAGGCACAAGATGTTCTCAAGGACAGCAACGGTCAGCCGGCCGCCATCAGCGGCGCCGCCTACCGCAGCAGCTCGAGCAAGCACGGCTTGTGGATCGGCGCCCAGCAGCAGGTCACCTCGCTGGCGTCCGACCAGTCGCGCGGCTTGAGCGTGTTCGCCAACGCCACGGTGCATGACAAGAAGACCAATGCCATCGACAACTATGTGCAGGCAGGACTGGTATTCAAAGGGCCCTTCGATGCCCGCGCCAAGGACGACATCGGTTTCGCCCTGGCCCGCGTGCACGTCAACCCTGCCTATCGCAAGAACGCCCGCCTGGCCAACCAGGCCGCCGGCCTCTACGACTACGACAACCCGGGCTTCCTGCCAGTGCAGGACACCGAGTACAGCGCCGAGCTGTACTACGGCATCCATTTGGCCGACTGGCTCACGGTACGCCCCAACCTGCAATACATCCGCCACCCGGGCGGGGTGTCGCAGGTCGATGGCGCCCTGATCGGCGGCCTGAAGATCCAGAGCAGTTTCTAACCCCTTTTTTGACCTGACGGAGAACCTACGATGAGCACTGAAGGTGCGAACCAAGGAAGCCGCTGGCTACCGCGCCTGGTTGGCGCGCTGCTGTTGCTGATGGGCCTGGCCCTGCTGGCCGGCGGTATCAAGCTGAGCCAGCTAGGCGGATCGCTGTACTACCTGATCGCCGGTATCGGCTTTGCCCTGTCGGGCATCCTGCTGCTGGCCCAACGCCGGATCGCCCTGGGCCTGTATGGCCTGGTGCTGCTCGGCAGCACCGTTTGGGCCCTGCTCGAAGTAGGCCTGGACTGGTGGCAACTGGTGCCACGGCTGGCCATCTGGTTCGCCATCGGCGTAGTGCTGCTGCTACCGTGGGCACGTCGCCCGCTGATCGGCCCAGCCAGCAAAGCCAACACTGCACTGCTCAGCGTGGCGGTGGTCGCTTCGGGCGCTTGCGCGCTGGCCAGCCAGTTCACCCATCCCGGTGAAGTGTTCGGCGAACTGGGCCGCGACAGCAGCGAAATGGCCAGCGCCGCCCCGGCCATGCCCGACGGCGAATGGCAGGCCTACGGCCGTACCGAGCATGGCGACCGCTACTCGCCGCTGCGCCAGATCACCCCGCAGAACGCCTACCGCCTGGAAGAAGCCTGGCGCATTCGCACCGGTGATCTGCCAACCGAAAACGACCCGGTGGAGCTGACCAACCAGAACACCCCGCTGAAGGTCAACGGCATGCTGTACGCCTGCACCGCGCACAGCCGCCTGCTGGCGCTGGACCCGGACACTGGCGCGGAAATCTGGCGCTACGACCCGCAGGTCAAGAGCCCGACCGGCACCTTCAAGGGCTTTGCCCACATGACGTGCCGTGGCGTCTCGTACTATGACGAAAACCGCTACGTCAGCCGCGACGGCAGCCCGGCGCCGAAAATTACCGACGCAGGCCAGGCCGTGGCCCAAGCCTGCCCACGTCGCCTCTACCTGCCTACCGCAGATGCCCGCCTGATCGCCATCAACGCCGACAACGGCAAGGTCTGCGAAGGCTTCGCCAACCAGGGCGTGATCGACCTCACCACCGGCATTGGCCCGTTCACTGCCGGCGGCTATTACTCCACCTCGCCTGCTGCGATTACCCGTGACCTGGTGATCATCGGTGGCCACGTCACCGACAACGAGTCGACCAATGAGCCGTCCGGGGTGATCCGCGCCTACGATGTGCACGACGGCCACCTGGTGTGGAACTGGGACAGCAACAACCCGGACGACACCAAGCCATTGGCTGCCGGCAAAATGTATAGCCGCAACTCGGCCAACATGTGGTCGATCGCCAGCGTCGACGAAGACCTTGGCATGATCTACCTGCCGCTGGGCAACCAGACCCCGGACCAGTGGGGCGCCGACCGCACCCCGGGCGCCGAGAAGTACAGCGCCGGCGTGGTCGCACTTGACCTGGCCACCGGCAAGGCACGCTGGAACTACCAGTTCACCCATCACGACCTGTGGGACATGGACGTCGGCAGCCAGCCGACCCTGGTACACCTGAAAACCGACGATGGTGTGAAACCGGCGATCATCGTACCGACCAAGCAAGGCAGCCTGTACGTGCTCGACCGCCGCGACGGTACGCCAATCGTGCCGATCCGCGAGATCCCCACCCCACAAGGTGCAGTGGAAGGCGATCACACCTCGCCAACCCAGGCCCGCTCCGACCTCAACCTGCTCGGCCCAGAGCTGACCGAACAGGCCATGTGGGGCGCCACGCCTTTCGACCAGATGCTGTGCCGCATCCAGTTCCGCGAGCTGCGCTACGAAGGCCAGTACACCCCGCCATCCGAGCAAGGCTCGTTGGTCTACCCCGGCAACGTCGGTGTATTCAACTGGGGCAGCGTGTCGGTAGACCCGGTGCGCCAGCTGCTGTTCACCTCGCCCAACTACATGGCCTTCGTGTCGAAGATGGTCCCGCGTGAGCAGGTTGCCGAAGGCAGCAAGCGCGAAAGCGAGACCAGCGGCGTGCAGCCGAACACCGGCGCACCGTATGCAGTGACCATGCACCCGTTCATGTCGCCGCTCGGCGTACCGTGCCAGGCACCCGCCTGGGGCTACGTCGCCGCCATCGACCTGTTCACCAACAAGGTGGTGTGGAAACACAAGAACGGCACCACCCGCGACAGCACCCCGCTGCCGATCGGCCTGCCGGTTGGCGTGCCGAGCATGGGTGGCTCGATCGTCACCGCCGGTGGCGTCGGCTTCCTCAGCGGCACGCTCGACCAGTACCTGCGCGCCTATGACGTGAACAACGGCAAGGAGTTGTGGAAAGCGCGCCTGCCAGCGGGTGGCCAGGCCACGCCGATGAGCTACACCGGCAAGGACGGCAAGCAGTACGTGCTGGTGACTGCCGGCGGCCATGGCTCGCTGGGCACCAAGATGGGCGATTACATCATCGCTTACAAATTAGCTGAGTAAGCTACACCGCTCCCGCAGGCTCAACCCTGTGGGAGCGGCCTTGTGTCGCGATTGGGTCGCGCAGCGGCCCCAACGATCTAGAATGCTGGATGGATTCTGGGGCTGCTGCGCAGCCCAATCGCGACACAAGGCTGCGCCCGAACCATTGAAACCCATCCCTCCCCGCCCCATCTAAGCACCATAGTCATTCACGCAGGTGCCCCATGAGCGACCAGCAGGATTTCCCCGAACACCCTGACGAACACAGCGAAGTCGAACACACCCTCCAGGCCGAAGCCGGCCACGCCCTCGCCCTGCCCGGTCAGCAGCTGCCGGACAAGGTCTACGTCATCCCGATCCACAACCGCCCGTTCTTCCCGGCCCAGGTACTGCCGGTCATCGTCAATGAAGAGCCCTGGGCCGAAACGCTCGACCTGGTGGCCAAGTCACCGGACCACTGCCTGGCGCTGTTCTTCATGGACACCCCGCCAGAAGACCACCGCCACTTCGACACCTCGGCATTGCCGCGGTACGGCACGCTGGTCAAGGTGCACCATGCCAGCCGCGAAAACGGCAAATTGCAGTTCGTCGCCCAGGGCCTGTCCCGGGTGCGTATCCGCAACTGGCTCAAGCACCACCGCCCGCCCTACCTGGTCGAAGTCGAATACCCGCGCCAGCCCGCCGAGCCGACCGACGAGGTCAAAGCCTACGGCATGGCACTGATCAACGCGATCAAAGAGCTGCTGCCGCTCAACCCGCTGTATAGCGAAGAGCTGAAGAACTACCTCAACCGCTTCAGCCCCAACGACCCTTCGCCGCTCACCGACTTCGCCGCCGCGCTCACCTCGGCCACCGGCAACCAGTTGCAGGAAGTGCTCGACTGCGTCCCCATGCTCAAACGCATGGAAAAAGTACTGCCAATGCTGCGCAAAGAGGTGGAAGTCGCACGCTTGCAGAACGAGATTTCGGCCGAGGTCAACCGGCAGATCGGCGAGCACCAGCGCGAGTTCTTCCTCAAGGAACAACTCAAGGTCATCCAGCAGGAGCTGGGGCTGACCAAGGACGACCGCAGCGCCGACCTCGAACAGTTCGAACAGCGTCTGGAAGGCAAGACCCTGCCACCGCAGGCACGCAAGCGCATCGATGAAGAGATGGGCAAACTGGCCATCCTGGAAACCGGCTCGCCCGAATACGCCGTCACCCGCAACTATCTGGAATGGGCCACCGCCCTGCCGTGGGGCGTGTACGGCAAAGACAAGCTCGACCTCAAGCATGCGCGCAAAGTCCTCGACCAGTATCACTCCGGCCTCGACGACATCAAGGAGCGCATCCTCGAGTTCCTCGCCGTGGGCGCCTGGAAAGGCGAAATCAGCGGCTCGATCGTGCTGTTGGTGGGCCCGCCCGGGGTGGGCAAGACCAGCATCGGCAAGTCCATCGCCGAATCGCTCGGCCGGCCGTTCTACCGCTTCAGCGTCGGCGGCATGCGTGACGAAGCCGAGATCAAGGGCCACCGCCGCACCTACATCGGCGCCCAGCCCGGCAAGCTGGTGCAGGCCTTGAAAGACGTCGAAGTGATGAACCCGGTGATCATGCTCGACGAAATTGACAAGATGGGCCAGAGCTACCAGGGTGACCCGGCATCAGCGTTGCTGGAAACCCTCGACCCCGAGCAGAACGTTGACTTCCTCGACCACTACCTCGACCTGCGCCTGGACCTGTCCAAGGTGCTGTTCGTGTGCACTGCCAACACCCTTGATTCAATACCCGGGCCGTTGCTCGACCGCATGGAAGTGATCCGCCTGTCCGGCTATATCACCGAAGAAAAACTGACCATCGCCAAGCGCCACCTGTGGCCCAAGCAGCTGGAAAAGGCCGGCGTTTCCAAGACCAGCCTCAGCATCAGCGACAGCGCGCTGCGCATGGTGATCGACGGCTATGCCCGCGAAGCCGGCGTGCGCCAGTTGGAGAAGCAACTGGGCAAACTGGTGCGCAAGGCTGTGGTCAAGCTGCTGGAGAACCCCGAAGCCAAGCTGAAGATCGGTACCAAAGACCTGGAAACAGCACTCGGCATGCCGGTGTTCCGCAGCGAACAGGTTCTGGCTGGCAAAGGCGTGATCACCGGCCTGGCCTGGACCAGCATGGGCGGTGCCACACTGCCGATCGAGGCGACCCGCATCCACACCCACAACCGAGGCTTCAAGCTGACCGGCAAGCTGGGTGACGTGATGAAGGAGTCTGCCGAAATTGCCTATAGCTACATCAGCTCCAACCTCAAACAATTTGGCGGGGATACAGGTTTCTTCAACGAAGCGTTCATCCACTTGCACGTACCCGAAGGCGCCACACCCAAGGACGGCCCGAGTGCCGGCATCACAATGGCCAGCGCTTTGCTTTCACTGGCCCGCGACCAGCCTGCCAAAAAAGGTGTCGCCATGACGGGCGAGCTCACCCTCACCGGCCAGGTACTGCCGATTGGCGGCGTGCGCGAGAAAGTGATTGCGGCGCGGCGACAGAAGATTTTCGAACTGATCCTGCCTGAGCCTAACCGCGGCGACTTCGAAGAACTGCCGGAGTACCTGCGCGAAGGCCTGACAGTTCACTTCGCCAAACGCTTTGCCGACGTGGCCAAAGTGCTGTTCTAGCCTGCACCGGCCTCTTCGCGGGCAAGCCCGCTCCTACAGGGATAGCGAACCCTTGCAGGGGCGGGCTTGCCCGCGAAAGGGCCGGCACAGGCAACACAAATTTCCTCGATCATCGGTTATCCTCAGGCCATCGCCAGCCTTCGGAGCCACCATGACCTCTCCTCGTCTGCTCGTTCCCCTGAGCTTTGCCCTGCTTTCTGCTTGCGCGCAACAACCGTCACAGCCCGTTGACCTGGACGCCGAAAGCGAATGCCCCAAGCGCCTGCAGGTCGGCCAGATCCTCACGCTTACCCTGCCCAGCAACCCCACCACCGGCTACCGCTGGCTGGTACAGAACCCGGCGCCCAACGTGTTGCAAAGCCTTGGTCCCGAGGTTTACAGCGCGCCTGAAGACACCGGTATCGTCGGCAGCTCGGGCATGTCGACCTGGCGCTTCCAGGCCCGCGCGACTGGCGAAGGGAACCTGGTATTGGTCTACCAGCAACCCTGGGCCCCGGAAGTGCGCCCGGTGCAGACCTTCGATTGCGCCATTCGGGTCAATTGAACGCAAAGCGCTGGTCAGCCAACCATGCATCCAGTCTGCGGTTTGGCTAGAATGCGCCCCCTGCCTATCACCAGCCGCCTGGATTCGCCGTGAGCAAACAACCCGACCGCCTTTTCTCCCAACCCCTGGAGCAGGTGCCCGACTTCGTCTTCAACGAAGACGTCGTGCGTGTGTTCCCGGACATGATCAAGCGCTCGGTGCCCGGTTACCCAACCATCGTCGAGAACCTCGGCGTACTGGCCGCTCGGTTCGCCCAGCCAGGCACCGCGCTGTACGACCTGGGCGCATCGCTGGGTGCCGTTACCCAGTCGCTGCGTCGTCATGTACGCAGCGACGGCTGCAGGGTAATCGCGGTGGATAACTCCGCCGCCATGGTCGAGCGCTGCCGCCAGTACCTCACTGCACAAGATTCGATGTTCCAGGAGTTGCTGCCAGTGCACGTGCTGGAGGCCGATATCCTTGCCCTGCCCTTCGAGCCCGCCTCGGTAGTGGCGATGAACTTCACCCTGCAGTTCATCGCCCCTGACCAGCGCCTTGAACTGCTCGGGCGAATCCGCCAGGCGCTGCTGCCCGGCGGCGCGCTGATTCTCTCGGAGAAGCTGCGCTTCGCCGATGAGCAAGAGCAGGACCTGCTCAATGAGCTGCACCTGGATTTCAAACGGGCCAATGGCTACAGCGAACTGGAGATCGCCCAGAAGCGCAGCGCCATCGAGAACGTGATGAAGCCCGATACACTCGAAGCCCACCAGGAACGCCTGCGCGCAGCCGGCTTCTCGAAAGTGGTGCCTTGGTTCCAATGCCTTAACTTCGCCTCGTTGATAGCCCTGCCATGATCGATCTGTCTCCCCTCGTCCGCCGCCTGGCGGGCACGCCTCTGGCTTCCTGGTCGCAAGGCCTGCAAGCGCAACTGGACGCCAAGCTGGAAAAGGGCCACGGTGACCTCGACCGCTGGCGCGGGGCGCTGGAAGCCCTGCCCGCCCTGCAACCCAGTGAAATCGACCTGGTCAACGGGTTGCGTCTGGATTGCGACTGCGACGACGCCACCCGCGCGCAGATGCGCCAGGCATTGATGGGCCTGTCGCCTTGGCGCAAAGGGCCGTTCGACCTGTTTGGCGTGCACGTTGACACCGAATGGCGTTCGGACTGGAAGTGGTCGCGGGTTGGCCCGCACCTGGACCTCAAGGGCAAGCGCGTACTCGACGTGGGCTGTGGCAATGGCTACTACCAGTGGCGCATGCTCGGTGCCGGCGCGGACATGGTGATCGGGGTCGACCCCAACTGGCTGTTCTTCTGCCAGTTCCAGGCCGTGCAGCAGTACCTGCCGGAGTTGCCGGCCTGGCACCTGCCATTCGCCCTGGAAGACCTGCCCGCCAACCTGGAAGGTTTCGACACCGTGTTTTCCATGGGCGTGTTCTATCACCGCCGCTCGCCCATCGAGCACCTGCTGGCGCTCAAGGACTGCCTGGTCAAAGGTGGCGAGCTAGTACTGGAAACGCTGGTTATCGAGGGCGACGAAAACCAGGTGCTGGTGCCTGAGGACCGCTACGCACAGATGCGCAATGTCTGGTACCTGCCGTCGGTACCGGCGCTGGCCCGCTGGTTGCGCCGTGCCGGCTTCAGCGATGTGCGCTGCGTCGACGTAAGCGTGACCAGCGTCGAGGAACAGCGCAGCACCGAATGGATGCGCTACCAGTCGCTGAGCGACTTCCTCGACCCGAACGACCACAGCAAGACCGTCGAAGGCCTGCCAGCCCCACGCCGCGCCACCCTGCTGGCGCGCAAATAAAAAAGGCGCCCGCACGGGCGCCTGAATACACCTGCGTCGAGGAGCCGTCGCGGCGCAGGTGTTGTTACCTCAATCCTTGGCCACCTCACGCGCCTTCTCTTGCGCATTGCGCTCGCGCTCTGCAACAGCCTGTTGCTTGTCGCCGTGCAGTCGCTGCTGGTCTTCGCGGAAGGCTTGCCAGAACTGCCTGGAGCGCTCCGCACCGCCCTCGGCATAAACACTGGCGCTGCCCAGGGCAAGGGTGGCCAACAGCAGGTATTTGGTCAGGTTCATCGTGTTTGCCTCGTAATAACCGATCGGACACGGCCATCCTAGCGAGGGCTGGCTAACGGCAAGGTGAGGCGGGGATTACAGTCCTGCAATGTGGCCTTGTGTGGACTGTTCGGGCCTCTTCGCGGATAAACCCGCTCCTACAGGAACGGGTTTATCCGCGAAGAGGCCCGAACAGACCGCCAGATAACAGCAGAATTACAAATCCGTTATCTGCATCGCAGGCCTTTTTTCATGCCGTAACATGGGGGCCCTTGACCCTGATGTCACTACAGGGTCAAGAATCGCCCCCTTTCAACAAACCGAGCCCCCAATGCGCCTACTGATCATCGAGGACGAGCTGCGTACCGCCGACTACCTGCAACAAGGCCTGCGCGAAAACGGTTACGTGGTCGACTGCGCCCGCACAGGCACCGACGGCCTGCACCTGGCCCGCCAACAGGCCTACGACCTGATCATCCTCGACGTCAACTTGCCCGAAATCGATGGCTGGACCGTGCTGCAGCGGCTACGTGCGGAATCGGCCACCCGCATCATGATGCTTACCGCCCACGGTCGCTTGGCCGATCGGGTAAGAGGCCTGGACCTGGGCGCGGATGACTACCTGCTCAAGCCTTTTGAGTTTCCTGAGCTACTGGCGCGCATCCGCAGCCTGCTGCGCCGCAACGACCAGCAACTGCAACCCAGCACCCTGCGCGTCGCTGACCTGGAACTGGACCCCGGCCGCCACCGCGCCTACCGCGCCGGGCAACGCATCGACCTGACCGCCAAGGAGTTCGCCCTGCTGCACCTGCTAATGCGCCAGACTGGCGAAGTGTTGTCGCGCACGCAGATCATCTCACTGGTGTGGGACATGAACTTCGATTGCGACACCAACGTGGTCGAGGTCTCGATCCGGCGCCTGCGGGCGAAGATCGACGACCCGTTCGACAACAAGCTGATCCATACCCTGCGTGGTGTGGGCTACGTACTTGAGGCTCGCCTTTGAAAAACGCCAGCCTGTCGTTACGCCTGGGCCTGAGCGTGACAGTGATGGGCGCCGCATTGGTGCTGCTGCTGGCCTGCCTGGCCGTGTTTGCCCTGGATCACGAACTGGACAGCCGCGCGCGCAAGGATTTGGCGCGCAAGATGCTTCAGGTCGAGCACAACCTGCGTGTCGACCTGCGCAGCGAGGATCTGGGCAGCCGCGCTCATCCACTGCTGGACCTGGTGATGGGGCATGACAACCTGAGCCTCAGTGTACTGGCCCTCGACGGCCGCCACCCCCACCTGCTCAGCCTTGGCCCGGCCCTGGAATCGCGGGTCGGTGAACTGCACACCGATGCGCGCCTGGCCTTTCACGCCTGGCGTGACAGCGGCGGTAACCAGATCCTCACCGTTACCCGGCTGATGCGCCTGCGCGACAACACCCCCGTCAAGGTGATGATGTCGCTCAACCGCGCCGACGACAACGCCCTGCTGCAAGCCTACCTGCACTCCACGTTGCTCGCATTGCCACTGCTACTGGTTTTGATTGGTGCGGGGGCATGGTGGCTGATGCAGCGCGGCCTGAAACCGTTGCGGCACTTCCGGCGCATTGCCGGGCAGGTGTCGGCCCAGGACCTGCAGCATCGCCTGCCCGCTACCTGCTTGCCACAGGAACTGGCGGAACTGGCCGGCAGTATCAACGTGATGCTCGACCGCCTCGACCAAGGTGTCAGGCAGTTGTCGCAGTTCTCTGACGACCTGGCCCATGAACTGCGTACACCCTTGGGCAACCTGATGGGCAAGGCGCAGGTGACACTGGCCCGTGAGCGGGACAACGCCAACTATCGGGAAGTGCTGGAAGACAGTATCGAAGAGCTGACCCGGCTCAACCGCATTATCAACGACATGCTGTTTCTTGCCCAAGTCAGCCAGCCGCATACGCAGGTCGCATTGAAGCCCTTGGCGCTGGCCGACGAGGCAGCGCGGGTTGTCGAGCTGTTTGCCTACAGTGCCGAGCTGAAAGAAATTGAGCTAAGCGTTCAAGGCTGGGGAACAGCGCAGGGAGACCGGCTGATGTTTCAGCGGGCACTGTCGAACCTGTTGAGCAACGCCATACGGCACAGTCCGGAGGGTAAACCCATAGCTCTGCGCATCGAACGCTCGGGCAGCGAAGTACGGCTATCCGTGGAGAACCAGGGGCCGGGGGTGGCGGCAGAGCAACAGTCGCGCTTGTTCGAGCGGTTTTACCGGGTAGGTTCGGGGCGTTCGCGGCTGGAGGGCGGAACCGGGCTGGGGTTGGCGATCGTGAAGTCGATCATGCAGTTGCATGGCGGGCGGGTCGAGGTCAGCAGCTGCCCCCTGGGGCCTACCCGGTTTACCTTGGTGTTTCCTGCCGAGTGATCGGCCGCCTGTACCGGCCTCTTCGCGGGCTTGCCCGCTCCCACAGATACCCCGCAGGCCTTGAGGCTGTGCAGCCCCTGTGGGAGCGGGCAAGCCCGCGAAGAGGCCGGTACAGGCGACCAACAATCAGCGCGAAGCCGCCACGATCAGCGCCTTCATTTCAGCCACAGCAGCCTTGAAGCCGACAAACAGGGCATGCGCCACCAGTGCATGGCCAATGTTAAGCTCATTGATACCCTTGACCGCCGCCACCGCCTCGACGTTGTGGTAGTGCAGCCCGTGACCCGCATTGACGATCAGCCCCTGCCCCACGCCAAACGCCACACCATCGACGATGCGCTTGAGCTCTTCAGCCACTTCGGTGGGAGTTTCTGCATCGGCATAACGGCCGGTGTGAAGCTCGATGGCCGGTGCGCCAACCCGACGCGAGGCCTCGATCTGCCGCTCGTCGGTGTCGATGAACAGCGACACCTCGGCACCGGTACGCGCCAGCCGTTCCACTGCAGCCTTGATCCGCGCTTCCTGCCCCGCCACATCCAGGCCGCCTTCGGTGGTCAGCTCCTGACGGGTTTCGGGAACCAGGCAGATGTGCGCCGGGCGAATCTTCTCGGCAAAGGCCATCATCTCTTCGGTGACGCCCATCTCGAAGTTCATGCGGGTTTGCAGCACATCCTTGAGCAGCAAGACATCACGCTCCTGGATGTGCCGGCGGTCTTCACGCAGATGCACGGTGATGCCATCGGCGCCTGCTTCCTCGGCGTCCAGGGCTGCCTTGACCGGGTCAGGGTAGCGCGTGCCACGGGCCTGGCGCAGGGTCGCCACGTGGTCGATGTTTACGCCAAGAAGCATGCGGTTGCTGTGAGTCACGAAAGGCTCTCCTGAAGATTGAGCCCAACAGCATACGTCCTGATCAGCGCTTGCGAAACAGTTCCCGGCTGACCAACGGTTTTGCCCCCAGGTGAACCGCCAGTGCCTGGCGCATCAGCCGCTTCGCGGCAAGCAAGGCGCCAGGGGCGTCCCAGTCGGTTTGGGCCAGGGCCAGCAGTTCGGTGCCACGGAACAAACCGGGCTGCGCCAGCTCTACCCGCTCCAGGCCGGCATCGACGCGCAAGCGGTACAGGCCATCGGCGGCAATGGGCTGCTCGTCGACGTCATGGTGCAAGGAAAACGCATAACCGAGTTCGTCCAGCAGCCGCCATTCGAACGAGCGCAGCAGGGGTTCCAGCGGGCGCCCGGCGCTCAGTGCCTGCAAGGTCAAGGCGTAGTGCTCGAACAGGGCCGGGAACGGCGCTTCGGCAGGCAGCAGGCGCATCAGCAGCTCATTGAGGTACAACCCGCTGAACAGGGCATCGCCGTGTAGCCAGGCGGCGATGCCGGTGCTGTCCATGCGGCCGACATTCTTCAACTCGCCGCGCCCACGCAGCTCCACCTCCAGCGACACGAACGGTCGCACCAGGCTGCCGCCCTTACCCCGTGCGCGACGCAACACGGCACGCATGCGGCCCTGCGGGGTGAAAAAGTCCACCAGCGCGCTGGTTTCCTTGTAGGCACGGCTATGCAGTACGTAGGCTGGCTGGGGGGTGGGTTGGTCCATGCACTATCTCTGGGGCCTGATGTACGTGTGGGAGCGGGCGTGCCCGCGAAAGCGTCAGTGAACTCACTATCGCATTCGCGGGCACGCCCGCTCCCACAGCAATAACCGACCGGTCAGGTAATTACAGGTCGCCGTAGCCCAGCGAACGCAGTGCACGCTCGTCATCGGACCAGCCGCCTTTGACCTTGACCCACAGGTTGAGCATGACCTTGGAATCGAACAGCACTTCCATGTCCTTGCGCGCCTCGGACCCGATGCGCTTGATGCGCTCGCCCTTGTCACCAATGATGATTTTCTTCTGGCCGTCGCGCTCAACCAGGATCAGCGCGTGAATGTGCAGCACATGACCCTGCTGCTTGAATTCCTCGATTTCGACGGTGATCTGGTACGGCAGCTCCGCACCCAACTGGCGCATGATTTTCTCGCGTACCAGTTCAGCGGCGAGGAAGCGGCTGCTACGGTCGGTGATCTGGTCTTCGGGGAAGAAATGATCGTTCTCGGGCAGGTGCTTGGCGATCTGTGCTTCCAGCGCTTCAAGGTTGTGCCCCTGCTGCGCGGAAATCGGCATCACCTCGGCGTTCGGCAGTTGCTCTTGGAGCCACTGCAGGTGCGGGATCAGCTCGGCTTTCTCTTCCATGCGGTCGGTCTTGTTGACTGCGATGATCAGCGGGCCGGTCACATACTGCACGCGCTCCAGAACCAGCTGGTCCTCGTCGGTCCACTTGGTACGGTCGACCACGAAGATAACCACGTCGACGTCCTTGAGGGCTGCCGAGGCGTTGCGGTTCATGTAGCGGTTCAGCGCCTTGTCGTTGGCCTTGTGCATCCCCGGGGTATCGACATAGATCGCCTGCACATCACCTTCGGTCTTGATGCCGAGCATGTTGTGGCGGGTGGTCTGGGGCTTGCGCGAGGTAATCGCCAGCTTCTGACCGAGGATGTGGTTGAGCAGGGTCGACTTGCCGACGTTGGGGCGGCCGACAATGGCTACGTAGCCGCAGCGGGTCGGGTTGCTATCAGTCATTGCCATTCTCCACGCCCAGGGCGATCAGTGCAGACGCGGCGGCGACTTGCTCGGCAATACGCCGGCTAACGCCCTGACCACGGCTCTTGTTGTTCAGCAGTACCACTTCGCATTCGACGAAGAAGGTCCGGCAGTGTGGTTCACCCTGGATATCCACTACTTCGTAACGCGGCAGCTCACAGCTGCGCGACTGCAGGAACTCTTGCAGGCGAGTTTTCGGATCTTTATTGGTGTCGACCAGTGTCAGGCCTTCAAACTCATCGGCCAGCCAGGCCAGGATGCGCTCCCGGGCGGTGTCCATGTCAGCGTCCAGGTAGATGGCACCAATCAGTGCCTCCAGGGCGTCGGCCAGGATCGACTCGCGGCGAAAGCCGCCGCTCTTGAGTTCTCCGGAACCCAGGCGCAGGTAATCGCCCAGGTCAAATCCACGGGCCAGACGGGCCAGGGTCTCACCCTTGACCAGCCGCGCACGCAGCCGCGACAACTGGCCTTCACGGGCCTGCGGAAAACGCTCGAACAGCGCTTCACCGGCAACGAAGTTGAGAATGGCGTCACCGAGGAACTCCAGGCGCTCATTGTTGCGCCCGGCGTAACTGCGATGGGTCAGCGCCAGGAGCATCTGGTCCTGGTTCTTGAAGGTGTAACCGAGCTTTCGCTCCAGACCGGCAAGGGAAGCACTCATGCGGCCACCCGATCGTTGTTCAACGCGTTGTTCAAATCAACATCCTGAAAGACTGTTTGGCTGTGGTCCGCCGATCGATCTGCGGCGAATCTCCCGATCCCTGAGAACACAGCCTATGTCAGAAATGCATTCGGCGCTGCCTGCTGGACAGCGCCGATGGGTATCAATGGATCAGGCCAACCCGCGACAGGTTGGGCAAGTGGCTGAGCTTGGGCTCTGGCCAGCTCATCCACACCGCGAAGGCCTTGCCGACAATGTTCCGGTCCGGAACCATGCCGTGCAGTTCCTTGGGAATGTTTGGGTCATCCCAGAAACGGCTATCGTTGGAGTTGTCGCGGTTGTCGCCCATCATGAAGTAATGGCCCGCTGGCACGGTCCACTGCTGGTCCGGCGGCATGCGATAACGGCTCATTTCCTTGCGGATCAGGTGCTCGGTCTCGCCGAGCTTTTCCTTGTACAGCTGAGCGCTGCCCAGGGTACCCGGCTCGCTGCCCACCAGTTGTTCGGCAACGGACTGACCGTTGACGAACAGCCGCTTGTCGTTGGTGTAGCGGACTACGTCACCCGGCAGGCCGACCACACGCTTGATGTAGTTGACATTCGGGTCGCTCGGGTAGCGGAACACCATCACATCCCCGCGTTGCGGGTCACCGACCGCAATGACCTTCTTGTCGATCACCGGCAGGCGAATGCCGTACGAGAACTTGTTCACCAGGATGAAGTCGCCCACTTCCAGGGTCGGCTTCATCGATCCCGAAGGGATCTGGAACGGCTCGACCAGGAACGAACGCAGCACCAGCACGATGAACAGCACCGGGAAGAACGACTTGCCGTACTCGACCAGCAACGGCTCCTTGTTCAGCCGTTCGACCACCGCCATCTCAGGCTGGCTGACGCTGCCTTGATAGTTGGCGATTGCCGCACGCCGGCGCGGAGCCAGGAACAGCAGGTCGATCAAGCCCAGCAGACCGCAGATGAAGACGGCGATGACTAACAACAGCGGGAAATTTAGCGACATAGGACCTAGCTATCCAACCTGAGCACGGCGAGGAAGGCTTCTTGTGGAATTTCCACATTGCCCACCTGTTTCATGCGTTTCTTACCGGCCTTCTGCTTCTCCAGCAGCTTTTTCTTACGGCTGACGTCACCGCCGTAGCACTTGGCCAGTACGTTCTTTCTGAGCGCCTTGACGGTTGTCCGCGCAATGATCTGGCCGCCAATGGCTGCCTGGATCGCTACGTCGAACATCTGCCGAGGGATCAGTTCCTTCATCTTCTCGGTCAACGCACGGCCTTTGTAGGCCGCGTTGTCGCGGTGCACGATCAATGCCAGGGCATCGACCTTGTCGCCGTTGATCAGTACATCCAGCTTGACCAGGTTGGCCGACTGGTAGCGGTCGAAATGGTAATCCAGCGAAGCATAGCCGCGGCTGGTGGATTTGAGACGGTCGAAGAAGTCGAGCACCACTTCGTTCATCGGCATGTCGTAACGCACCTGCACCTGGCTGCCGAGGAACTGCATGTCGCGCTGTACGCCACGCTTCTCGATGCACAGGGTGATGACGTTGCCCAGGTGCTCTTGCGGGACCAGGATGGTCGCGGTGACGATCGGCTCGCGGAAGTCGGCTACAGCCGAGACGTCCGGCAGCTTGGACGGGTTGTCGACGACGATGGTTTCGCCGGTTTTCAACTCCAGCTCGTAGATCACGCTTGGTGCGGTGGTGATCAGGTCCAGGTCGTACTCGCGCTCCAGGCGCTCCTGGATGATCTCCATGTGCAACATGCCCAGGAAACCGCAACGGAAGCCAAAGCCCAGCGCGTCGGAGCTTTCCGGCATGTACTGCAGCGAGGAGTCGTTCAGGGTCAGCTTCTGCAAAGCGTCGCGGAAATCCTCGAAGTCGTCGGAGCTGACCGGGAACAGGCCGGCGTAGACCTGCGGCTGGATTTTCTTGAAGCCTGGCAACACTTCGACCTCAGGGGTCGAGGACAGGGTCAGGGTGTCGCCAACCGGGGCGCCGTGAATGTCCTTGATGCTGGCGATGATGAAGCCTACTTCACCGGCTTTCAGATCGGCAGTCTGGGTATGTTTCGGGGTGAAGACACCGACGCTGTCGACCAGGTGCACCTTGCCGGTGGACTTGACCAGGATCTTGTCGCCTTTCTTGACGCGGCCCTGGCGCACGCGCACCAGCGAGACCACACCCAGGTAGTTGTCGAACCAGGAGTCGATGATCAGGGCTTGCAGCGGTGCATCGATCTCGCCTTTCGGCGCGGGGATGGTGTGCACCAGGCGCTCGAGCACCTCGTCCACGCCCATGCCGCTCTTGGCGCTGCAGGCTACGGCGTCGGTGGCGTCGATACCGATGATCTTCTCGATCTCGTCCTTGACACGGTCAGGGTCGGCCTGGGGCAGGTCCATCTTGTTCAGGACCGGCATGACCTCCAGGCCCTGCTCAATAGCGGTGTAGCAGTTGGCTACGGACTGGGCTTCCACGCCCTGGCCGGCGTCGACCACCAGCAGCGCCCCCTCACAGGCCGCCAGCGAGCGCGAGACTTCGTAGGTGAAGTCGACGTGGCCGGGGGTATCGATGAAGTTCAGCTGGTAGATCTTGCCGTCCTGCGCCTTGTAGTGAAGCGTGACGCTGTGGGCCTTGATGGTGATACCGCGCTCACGCTCCAGGTCCATGGAATCGAGCACCTGGGCTTCCATCTCGCGCGCCGTCAGGCCGCCGCACATCTGGATGAAACGGTCAGCCAGCGTCGACTTGCCATGGTCGATGTGGGCGATGATGGAGAAATTGCGGATATGACTCAAATCACTCACGGGTCAACACTCGAAAAGGCTGCGAGCCGGACGCCCGCCGAAAAATAGCCGGGAATTGTACCTTAAGCTGCTGGGTTATGGGAGATTCCTCTGTCCGACTGTACACAGCAATCATTCCCGCAATTGTGAA
This sequence comes from Pseudomonas sp. BP6, assembly GCF_017875935.1. Taxonomy (NCBI): domain Bacteria; kingdom Pseudomonadati; phylum Pseudomonadota; class Gammaproteobacteria; order Pseudomonadales; family Pseudomonadaceae; genus Pseudomonas; species Pseudomonas sp. BP6. The sequence continues at coordinate 576,966 of NZ_JAGINI010000001.1, read as the reverse complement.
TATTCATGAAAAAGGGCAGCCGAAGCTGCCCTTTCGCCTTGCGAAACCGCTTATTCAGCGAGCTTGAAGGTGATGAAGCTGGCGCGGCCCTGACGCAGCACGCGCATCGACACAGAACGGTTCTTCGGCAGTTCCTTGGCGATTTCGGTGAATTCCTTGGCCGAACCGATGGCCTGGTTGTTCAGATGGCTGATGACATCACCCGGGCGCAAGCCGATCATGGCTGCCGGGCCATCCTGCACTTCCTTGATGACCACGCCACCTTTGAGCTCCAGCGACTTTTTCTGCTCGGCGGTCAGGTCGGCGACCGATACCCCCAGGCGGTTGCTGCTGCGCTCGGCGCTGCCGTCGGCACCGGTGCCGATGTCGACGTCGTCGTCCGGCAGTGCACCGACGCTGATGTTGAGGGTCTGGCGTTTGCCGTTGCGGATGATTTCCAGCTTGGCCTTCTCGCCATCCTTGAGGCTGCCAACCAGGTGCGGCAGATCGGCCGACATGACGATTGGCTGACCGTTCATGCTGAGGATCACGTCGCCCACCTGCAGGCCGCCCTTGGCCGCCGGGCCGTCTTCCAACACCTGGGCCACCAGGGCACCCGCCGGCTTGTCCAGGCCGAACGATTCGGCCAGGTCCTTGTTGACCTCCTGAATCACCACGCCCAGCCAGCCGCGGCTGACCTTGCCGTCTTTCTTCAGCTGGTTGGAGACATCGATCGCTACATCGATCGGGATGGCGAACGACAGGCCCATGAAACCGCCAGAACGGGTGAAGATTTGCGAGTTGATACCCACCACTTCGCCTTTCATGTTGAACAGCGGGCCGCCGGAGTTACCCGGGTTGATGGCAACGTCGGTCTGGATGAACGGCACGTAGGTGTCATTGGGCAGGGTCCGGCCCTTGGCGCTGACGATACCTTTGGTCACCGAATGGTCGAAGCCGAACGGGGAACCGATGGCCAGTACCCACTCGCCCACCTTGAGCTTTTCGGAATCCCCCAGCTTCACGATCGGCAGGTTCTTGCCGTCGACCTTCAGCAGCGCCACGTCGGTACGCGGATCGGTGCCAACCAGCTTGGCCTTCAGCTCGCTGCGGTCCGACAGGCGGACGATGATCTCATCGGCATCGGCCACCACATGGTTATTGGTGAGCACATAGCCATCACTGGAAATGATGAAGCCCGAGCCCAGCGACTGCGCCTCGCGCTGGCGGTCGCCGCGCGGCGAGCGCGGCTGCTGTGGCATGTTGCGCTCGAAGAATTCACGGAACATCGGCGGCAGGCCTTCCAGGTCCGGCATCTGACCTGCCGCGATCCGGCGGTCAGGCAGCTTCTGCTTGGTACTGATGTTGACCACCGCCGGCGAAGCCTGCTCCACCAGGGTGGTGAAGTCCGGCAGGGCTTCCTCGGCCTGGGCGGTGAGTACCTGGCCGAGCATCAGCACAGCAGCGAACATTATTAGGTAGGATTTCAAGCGTGGTATTGACATACGACTCCCGTCACAACGAGCGGTAGTTTAGAAAGACCCCTGCACAAAGCAGAAAAGGCCAGGCTCTTCAAAGCCTGACCTATAGAAAATTTGCCGATAGATTGCAAATGACAATGCTTTAATTTCATTTCAGCCGCATGACCGCCCACCTTGGCTCAACCCGCAAAAACGTGCCATTACTGGCGCGCCTGGGCATCCTGGGGGCGCATCGACAGGGCGACGCGCTCTGCCGTACCCAGCGGGATTTCGCCAACCACGGTCACCATCACTTTGCCCTTTGGTGTATTCAGGCGACGCGAAACCGCCGAAGTCGGGCCTAACTGGGTGCGCATGTCGGTGCCGCCATCATCGCTCACTTGCTCGATGAATACCGAAAAACGCGCCAGGCCGTCGTCGTACATCAGGCTGCTGACCGAACTGTTGCGCTTGGGATCGCGGCGTACCGAGCTGTTGACCAGCTCGAAACCGGGTGGCAGCCAGTCCGAACGCCAACCCGCGGCGCTATCATTGCTCCCGGCCGCCAGGTGCTGCACTGGCTTGCAAGCAGCACCTGGACGCAGGTCTGCGTCGCTGGGGATGTCATCGATATCGAGACGGGTCATCTGGAAGCGTTCCAGCAACTGCCCCTTGTCGTTGAGCATCAACGAACGCAGCGGCAAGCCCGAGTGACGGTCCAGATGCAATTCGAAAGCATAGCGGTGCTGATCGCGTGGAGTGAGCGTGATAATCACGGCATCGCGCCCGGCGACCCGCGACTTGCCTGCCACACTCAAATCGTACCAGCCCATCAGTTTCAGCGGATCAAGCACACGCGGTGCGGTGTCCGGCGGCGCCATGACACCGCTGGCCAAGGCCCCACTGACGCACTCCACCTTGCCATCCACGCGCACGATTTCCTGGGCGGTGCCATCAAGCTGCAACAGCCGCTCGCTGACTTTGCCGTCCTCGACCCTGTGCCAGATGTCGTGAGAGGAGAAACTGCCATTGCGTTCGTAGACGAACGAACCTTGATAGCTCTGTTTTTGCTCGGCCTGTGCCAGCTTGTTCAGCCACTCACTCGCCTCAGGCGAAGAATTGGCCGCCAATGCTGGCACCGTCATGCAGCTGCCAATCAGCAGCGACAGGAGAGGTAGCGCGCGCATGATCCTCCTTACTTAACGGTTTTCCAGGCTGGCGGCGCGGGCATACGGCAATGCGGTTTCAGTGCCCTTGAGCGCAGACTCCTGGGCATGCTGGCGCAGGTAGCCTGGCAGACGCTGATCCCAGCCGGCCTGGTTCTGCAGCACGCCATTGGCCATTGGCCCGGTCGGTTGCTCACTGCTCTCACTATAGCCTGCCAAAACGGCCGGGCCTTGCGCTTGTGGCACACTCAGGCCTTGCTGGACTGGCTGCTGGGCAGCAAGCTCAGCCCCAGTGATCTCGTCCTGGTTGTACATACGTACACCAGCCAGCACCGCCACGGTAACCGAGGCCGCTACCGCCAGACGGCCAATGCTGCGCCAGGGGCCTTTCTTGACCTTGGCTGGCACGGCTTCGTCGGCCAGTGCAGCAGACACCGCCGATGCGATATCCAGATTAGGCAGCAGCAGCTCCTTGTGCATGGCTGCACGGGCAACCTGGTAACGCGACCAGGTGGCACGGGTTTCGGCTTCGTCGACGGCGTTCAACACCCGACGCAATTCCAGTTCATCCGCTTCGTTATCCATCACCGCGGACAGCGATTCCTGCAAAGCTTCACGACTCATGGCGGTTCCTCTCTTGGCGCTGTCGCCGCTGTCTCAGGTTTCCTGCAACAACGGCTGCAGGGCTTTATCTATGGCCTCCCGAGCGCGGAAGATTCGAGAGCGCACGGTACCCACCGGACATTGCATGACACTGGCAATGTCTTCATAACTCAGCCCGTCGAACTCGCGTAGCGTCAATGCCGTACGCAGGTCTTCGGGCAGTTGCTGGATGGTGCGATGGACGGTGCCTTCGATTTCATCCCGCAACAACGAGCGCTCTGGTGACTCGAGATCCTTGAGGCCATGATCGCCGTCGTAAAACTCCGCATCCTCGGAGCTCACATCACTGTCTGGCGGCCGTCTTCCACGGGACACCAGGTAGTTCTTCGCCGTGTTGATGGCGATGCGGTACAGCCACGTATAAAACGCACTGTCGCCGCGGAAGTTGCCAAGCGCACGATAGGCCTTGATGAAGGCTTCCTGTGCTACATCCTGGGCCTCGTGGGTATCGTGGACAAACCGCACGATCAACCCGAGAATCTTGTGCTGATACTTCAGCACCAACAGATCGAAAGCTCGCCTGTCGCCGCGCTGCACGCGCTCGACAAGCTGCTGATCCTCTTCCTGGGTTAGCATGAACACTCCTCAGTGAACTCGAAGGAGCGTTGCATCAGCCATCGTTCAGGCTTGCAACCATAGACTCGGGCTTTGCGCAAAAGTTCTCCCCTCCAAGCAAGTTTCCTGCAGCCCTTGGTCGGCTTGCACGGAAGACGCGGCGCGGTCACGGCCGGCTACGTCGATAATCAGGTTTCAAATACGCAGGGGTAAAGCCCGGAAAGGCCTGCCGCCCTGCGTCGCCGCGGCAAATTGTGGCGTGCGGGCAGCCTTCATAGGATTTCCGGCCATGTCGGAAAGTTCCCACAAAGGTTATCGCAACCTGGCAGGCAGCATGGAAATTGGCCACCTGGGGCTGCTATAAAGGCATCCGACCACGTTTAACGATAGTTTCACAATGCCATCCGCGCGTGACCATTGTGCCGTGCCCCTCCCAAAGATTACTAGTGTCCCGACATGAGCCAACAATTCCAACATGATGTCCTGGTGATCGGCAGCGGTGCCGCCGGTCTCAGCCTGGCACTTAACCTCCCCAACCACCTTCGCGTTGCCGTGTTGAGCAAGGGCGACCTGGCCAATGGCTCGACCTTCTGGGCCCAGGGCGGCGTCGCTGCCGTGCTGGACAATACCGATACTGTGCAGTCGCATGTCGAGGACACCCTCAATGCTGGCGGCGGGCTGTGCCATGAAGACGCGGTGCGCTTTACCGTCGAGCACAGCCGCGAAGCGATCCAGTGGCTGATCGAGCAAGGCGTGCCCTTCACCCGCGATGAGCACTACAGCGTCGACGATGGTGGCTTCGAGTTCCACCTCACCCGTGAAGGGGGCCATAGCCACCGGCGCATCATCCACGCCGCCGACGCTACCGGCGCGGCAATTTTCACCACGCTGCTGGAACAGGCTCGCCAGCGCCCGAACATCCAGCTGCTGGAGCAGCGGGTGGCGGTCGACCTGATCACCGAACGCCGTCTGGGCCTACCCGGCGAACGCTGCCTGGGCGCCTACGTGCTCGACCGCAACACCGGTGAGGTAGACACGTTCGGCGCGCGCTTCACCGTGCTGGCCACTGGCGGTGCGGCCAAGGTCTACCTCTATACCAGCAACCCCGATGGTGCCTGCGGCGACGGTATCGCCATGGCCTGGCGGGCCGGCTGCCGGGTGGCGAACCTGGAATTCAACCAGTTCCACCCCACCTGCCTGTATCACCCGCAGGCCAAGAGCTTCCTGATCACCGAAGCCCTGCGCGGCGAAGGCGCCCTGCTGCGCCTGCCCAACGGCGAACGTTTCATGCCGCGCTTCGACCCGCGCGAAGAGCTGGCCCCCCGGGACATCGTGGCCCGCGCCATCGACCACGAGATGAAGCGCCTGGGCGTGGACTGCGTATACCTGGACATCACTCACAAGCCTGCTGATTTCGTCAAGAGCCACTTCCCCACGGTGTACGAGCGCTGCCTGGCCTTTGGCATCGATATCACCCGTCAGCCGATACCGGTGGTGCCTGCGGCGCATTACACCTGCGGCGGGGTGATGGTCGACGACTGCGGCCACACCGACGTGCCTGGCCTGTATGCCATCGGCGAAACCAGTTTCACCGGCCTGCACGGCGCCAACCGCATGGCCAGCAACTCGCTGCTGGAATGTTTTGTCTATGGTCGCGCCGCCGCTGCCGACATCCAGGCGCACCTGGAGCAAGTGGCCCTGCCCAAGGCCTTGCCCGGCTGGGACGCCAGCCAGGTGACCGACTCGGACGAGGATGTGATCATTGCGCACAACTGGGACGAACTGCGGCGCTTCATGTGGGACTACGTCGGCATCGTACGCACCAGCAAGCGCCTGCAGCGGGCCCAGCACCGCATTCGCCTGCTGCTGGATGAAATCGACGAGTTCTACAGCAACTACAAGGTCAGCCGTGACCTGATCGAGCTGCGCAACCTGGCGCAGGTGGCCGAGCTGATGATCCTGTCAGCCATGCAGCGCAAGGAAAGCCGTGGGTTGCATTACACACTGGATTATCCGGGGATGCTGGACGAGGCCAAGGACACCATCCTCAGCCCGCTCTGAAAACGGCGTCGCGGCCTTCGTGGGCTCGCCCGCTGCCACAGGAATTTGACTGCCTTGCAGCATTGCGCGGTACCTGTGGGAGCGGGCGAGCCCGCGAAGAAGCTGACCCGGTCTTGATCTATGCCCGGCTCACCTCGGCCCAGCGCCGCCGGCTGAACTTCAACCGCACCCGCAAGCGCCGATGCTCGTCAGCCCCTAGCGCATCCTGAGGTATGCACTGGCTTTGCCCCAGCCAACGCCCCACCCGCTCAAAGCGCAAAACCACCAGCCGTGGCAACGCCACGCTGTCCCGGCACAACCGAACCCGCTGCCAGCCACGGGCACGGCTGAGCACCTGCCAGCCCCGCACATCACGGCGCAGGCCGACAACAGCATGGTCATGGGTCAGCAGAATACGTCGGGGAATGGCCCAGCAAGCGTGGGCCGAGCAGGCGGCGACAACCGATAAGGCCAACCACCCGGGCAGCGGGCTCGCCCACACGGCAAGCCACGCCAGAACCTGACAAGCCAGGTAGACCGCCAGCAGCAGGCGCGAGCCTTGCCAGCGGCACTCGAAGCACTCACTTGGGCTGGACACGGTCCAGAATGATGCGGACCATGCGCTGCAGTTCCGGGTCTTCGGACTCGGTGCGCTCCATGAACCAGCCGAACATGTCCTGATCCTCGCAGCTCAAGAGACGCACGTACAGTTCACGGTCGGTCTCATTGAGGGTGGGGTAGACTTCCTGGGTGAAAGGCACCAGCAGTACGTCCAGTTCCAGCATGCCGCGGCGGCTGTGCCAGAAAAGCCGGTTGAGTTCAGTTTGTTCGACCATGGGGCCCTCCTCGAATGGGCCGCCAGTATACAGCCAGGCGCGCGAAGCGACACCGGGCGTTGGTCTAGTCACCTACCTATTTTGTTACCGGCGTTCTATGATGGCCGCCAGTCTTTAGCCACCGCGATGACCCATGGCCGATTCCGCTTTCTTCTGCCCCCTGTCCCACGAGGGCATCCTCGCCGTCCGCGGCTCCGATGCAGGCAAGTTCCTGCAAGGCCAGCTGACCTGCAACATCAACTACCTCAGCCAGGAATACGCCAGCCTCGGCGCCCGCTGCATGGTCAAGGGACGCATGCAGTCGAGCTTCCGTATAGTGCCCGAAGGCAACGGCTACCTGCTGGCCATGGCCAGCGAACTGCTCGACGCACAACTGGCCGACCTGAAAAAGTACGCCGTGTTCTCCAAGGCCACGCTGACCGACGAAAGCACAGCATGGGTACGCTTCGGCCTGCAAGGTGGCGACTCTGCACTGCAGGCGCTGGGGCTTGTCGTGCCCGCAGCCGCCGGTAGCACCGTGCGCCATGATAGGCTGATCGCCATCACCGCATCCGCTGGCCGGGTTGAACTGTGGGTGCCGGCAACTGAAGCCGAGCCTGTACGCCAGGCCCTTGCCGCAGCGCTGCCCGAAGGCAGTATCAACGACTGGCTGCTGGGGCAGATTCGCGCAGGTATCGGCCAGGTCATGGGCCCGACCCGTGAGCTGTTCATTCCGCAGATGATCAACCTGCAGGCTGTCGACGGCGTCAGCTTCAAGAAAGGCTGCTACACCGGCCAGGAAATCGTCGCCCGCATGCAGTACCTGGGCAAACTCAAACGCCGCCAGTACCGCCTGGCACTGGACCAGCAGGCCATTCCGGCCCCGGGCGCCGAGATTTTCTCGCCCACCCATGGGTCGTCGGTCGGTGAAGTGGTCATTGCTGCCGGCAACGGCGCGGGCTGCGAACTGCTCGCGGTGCTCAGCGCCGAGGCGGTGGAAGACGGCAACCTGCACCTGGGCAGCCTCGAAGGCCCGCGCCTGCAGGTACTGACCCTGCCTTACGAACTGGACCGCGACCGGGAAATCCAGCGCTGACCAGCCTGCCCCACCCTTGTGGCGGGGCCGCACCACCACTGCGGTAGACATGCCCATGAACAAGCTGGCCGAGTTGGTTCAAGCACAATTGCTCGACGCCATCGAAAAGGATGACCTGGTCCTGCCAACCCTGCCCGAGGTTGCCTTGAGCATCCGCGAAGCAGCGGAAGACAGCGAGATCAGCGTAGCGGCCCTGAGCAAGGTGATCGGTCGCGACGCGGCCCTTTCAGCGCGCCTGATCAAGGTCGTCAACAGCCCACTGCTGCGTGCTGCGGTCGAGGTTACCGACCTGCATACCGCCATCACGCGGCTAGGCATCAACTACAGCTGCAACCTGGCCATCGGCCTGGTGATCGAGCAGATTTTCCATGCCCGCTCGTCCGCAGTCGAGCAGAAACTGCGCGATATCTGGGCCAGTAGCCTGGAAGTGGCGGGCATCAGCTACGAAATCTGCCGCCGCTTTACACCCCTCAAGCCTGACCAGGCCACCTTGGGTGGGCTGGTCAACCAGATTGGCGCGCTGCCGGTACTCATCTATGCCGAAGAGCACAACGAACTGTTGTCCGACCCGGTTTGCCTGCATTACGTGATCGAGCAACTCCAGCCGGTGCTGGGGGACAAGATCCTCAAGGCCTGGGAGTTTCCGGAGCAGTTGGTCCACCTGCCAAGCCAGGTTCATGACCTGGACCGCCAGACGGACAAGATCGATTACATCGACATCGTGCAGATCGCCCGCTGCATCAGCCAGCGCGGGCGCCACCGGCCATTGGCTGCGCTACCGGCTTACCGCCATCTGGGGCTGCCGTTTGGCACCGAGCTGGAGGTCGATGAACTGCTAGAGGCGCGGAGCATGTTGCGCTGAGCTGTAACAGCCTGCCAGGGCCCTTTCGCAGGTGAGCCCGCGAAAGGGCCGACACAGGCAAGCCATCAATCCGCTATAAAACTCACCCGTACCCGCAACCCGCCCTTCTCGCCATCATGCAGGCTCACCTGAGCCAGGTGCGCCCGACAGATCTCGCCAACGATCGCCAGCCCTAATCCACTGCCCTGCGCACTTCGCCGGTAGAAGCGCTCGAACACCCGTTCGCGCTCGGCCTCGGGAATACCTGGCCCGTCGTCTTCCACTTCCAGCACTGCCGGCGCCATTACCCGCAAAATCACATTGCCACCCGCTGGCGTATGCGCCAAGGCATTGTCCACCAGGTTGCTCAACAACTCGTTGAGCAACGTCGGCTCCCCTTTCAGCCATACCGGCGCCTCGGCCTCCAGCGCCAGCGCCACCCCGCGCTTGTGCGCCAAAGGCGCCATGGCCATGCCCAGCTCGCGGGCCAACTGGCTCAAGTCCAGACGCTGCGCACCGCCTTCAGCGATTGCCCGTGCGCCATTCTCGACCCGCGCCAACGATAACAACTGGTTGGCCAGATGGGTCAGCCTGTCGGTACCCTGGGCTGCAGACTCCAAGGTCTGCCGCCACTCCTGCGGCTCGGCCGAGCGCAAGCCCAGCTCGACCCGCGCCTTCAATGCCGCCAGCGGCGTACGCAGTTCGTGGGCCGCGTCGGCAATGAACTGCGCCTGGCGCTCGAACTGGCCGCGCAAGCGCTCGGTAAAGTGGTTCAAGGCGCGCACCAACGGGCTCAGTTCACGCTGTACCTGTACCACCGGCAACGCTCGCAAGTCGTCCGGCTGGCGTTCTTCCACCGCTGTGCGCAGGCGCTCCAAAGGCCGCAACGCGGCGCTCACGGCAAACCACACCATCACCAACGCCGCCAGTGCCAGCATGCCCAGACGCAGCAGGGTATCGGCCATCAACCCTCGGGCCATACGCACCCGCGCTTCCTCGGTTTCGGCTACGCGGATTTCTGCCATGCCGTTCATGTTCGGCTCGCTTACCGGCTTAAGCAGGCTGACCACACGAACGTCCTGGCCAAGGTAAGTGGCGTTGTAGAAACGCGCCAATGCCGGATAGTCATCGGTGCGCGGCGTGCCAGGCGGCGGTGGCGGCAGGTTCTCGTAGCCAGAAATCAGCCTTTGCTTGATATCCAGCACCTGATAGTAAATGCGCCCCGCACTGTCATAGGCGAATGTGTCCAACGCCACGTAAGGCACATCCGCGCTCAACGAACCATCACGCTGCGACAGGCCCGCGGCGATGGTCCTCGCCGAAGCCAGCAGGGTGCGGTCGTAGGCGGTGTCGGCGGCCTCGCGGCCATTCCAGTAGGCGCTAAGGCCGCTGGCCAGCATCAGCACCACCAGCAACAGTGCCAAATTACCCAGCAAGCGCCCGCGCAGGCTGCCGTTGTCACGCATCGCGGTGCTCGAGCAAATAGCCCAGACCGCGGAAAGTGACGATGGCCACAGGGTGCCCGTCGAGCTTCTTGCGCAGCCGGTGAATGTAGATTTCGATGGCGTCAGGGCTGGCTTCTTCGTCCAGGCCAAACACCTGGGCAGCCAGCTGCTCCTTGCTCATCACCCGGCCCGGACGAGCGATCAGCGCTTCCAGCACACTCTGCTCGCGCGAAGTCAGCGCCAGGTTGTCGTCACCGAGGGTGAAGCGCCGGGTGTCCAGGTCATACACCAACGGCCCACAGCGTTGCTGGCGCTCGCCACCGAGCACACTACGACGCAGCAAGGCCTTGACCCGCGCTTCCAGCTCGGTCAGCTCAAACGGCTTGGCCAGATAATCGTCGGCGCCCAGGTTCAGGCCATGGACCCGGTCCTTGACGTCGCTGCGCGCAGTCAGCATCAGCACCGGCAAAGTCTTGCCACGTCCTCGCAGACGCGCCAGCACCTCAAAGCCGTCCATGCGCGGCAGGCCGACATCCAGCACTGCCACAGCGTATTCCTCACTGGCCAACGCCAGGTCGGCCGCCACGCCGTCATGCAGCACATCTACGGTCAGACCATGGCTTTTCAAGGCCTGGGCCACGCTTTCGGCCAGTTGCAGGTGGTCTTCGACCAGCAGTACACGCATCGGATTCTCCCTGCTCGGGTGGGACGGTGGCGCGGAGTGTACCGCTGTCACCACGCCTGTGAAGCCCCTCGTGACAAACCTTTCACGCTGAAAGGTTAGCGAAAGGTTCGTTGCCTAGCATCGCACCACGGTCGCCCTTCGCGCCGAAAAAAGCACCAGCAAGGTGCGACGAATAAGAACAATAAACGGAGTCATCGACGATGCTGTCATCGCAGCCGCAGGCGTTCGCGCCTACCCGTTCCTTTATCGCACGCCCTTCGGCCATCGCCAGCGCCCTCGCGCTTGCCGGTGTCGCCCCGATGAGCCAGGCCGCCTTCTTCGAAGACAGCACGGCCACCTTCGAAACCCGCAACATGTACTTCAATCGCGACTTCCGCGACGGCACCAGCGCGCAGCAATCCAAGCGCGATGAATGGGCCCAGGGCTTCATGCTCAATTTCGAGTCTGGCTACACCGATGGCACCGTGGGCTTTGGCCTGGACGCATTGGGCATGCTCGGCATCAAGCTCGACTCCAGCCCGGACCGTGCCAACAGCGGCCTGCTGCCGACCCACGATGACGGCAAGGCTGCCGACGAGTACTCCAAGCTGGGCCTGACCGGCAAGGTGAAGATCTCCCAGACTGAACTCAAGATCGGCTCCCTGATCCCCGACCTGCCGACGCTGCAGCCCAACGATGGGCGTATCCTGCCGCAAACCTTCGAGGGTGGCCTGCTCACCTCCAAGGAGATCAAGGGCCTGACCTTCACCGGTGGCCGCATAGACAAAGCCAAGGACCGCAACGACACCAACTGGGAAGACCTGACGCTGAACAACAAGAACGGCCGCTTCGGTGGCACTTTCAGCGCTGACAACCTGGCTCTGGGCGGGCTCGACTACCAGTTCACCGACCGCATCACCGGCAGCTACCACTTCGCCCAGCTCGACGATATTTACCGCCAGCACTTCATCGGCATGGTCGCCACCCAACCCTGGGGCCCGGGCACCTTGGGTGCCGACCTGCGCCTTGCCATGAGTGACGACGCTGGCGCCGCCAAGGCCGGCAACATCGACAACACCACCTTCAACGGCATGCTCAGCTATGCCCTGGGCGGGCACAAGGTCAGCGCTGCCTGGCAGCAGCTGTCTGGCGAAAGCGCCTTCCCGTATGTGGATGGCGCCAACCCGTACCTGGTCAACTTCGTCCAGATCAACGACTTCGCCGGTGCCGACGAACGCTCCTGGCAGGCGCGCTACGACTACAACTTCGCCGCACTCGGCGTACCGGGCCTGACCTTCATGACCCGTTACGTCAGCGGTGACAACGTCAGCCGGGCTGCCGGTGGCGAAGGCAAAGAGTGGGAACGCAACACCGAACTGAAGTACGTGGTACAAAGCGGCCCGTTGAAGAACGTCGCCGTGCGCCTGCGCAACGCTACCTTCCGCTCCAACTTCGCCCGTGACGCGGATGAAGTGAGGCTGTTGGTCAGCTACAGCGTGGCGCTGTGGTAACCCCATAGCGGTAATCCGATAACAACAACGCTCACGGAGATCGACGATGACCTTTTCACTGCGCCGCCTCGTCCTCGCTACCGGCTGCCTGCTGTTGGCCGGCAACGCCCTTGCTGCAGAACCGAAACGCCCCGAATGCATCGCACCCGCCTCACCCGGTGGTGGCTTTGACCTGACCTGCAAGCTGGTGCAAAGCGCACTGGTGCAAGAAAAGATCCTCAGCAAGCCAATGCGCGTCACCTACATGCCCGGCGGTGTCGGCGCGGTAGCCTACAACGCCGTGGTCGCCCAGCGCCCGGCAGACGCCGGCACGCTGGTGGCCTGGTCCAGCGGCTCGCTGCTTAACCTGGCCCAGGGCAAGTTCGGCCGTTTCGACGAGAATGCGGTGAAATGGCTGGCTGCCGTCGGCACCAGCTACGGTGCCATCGCGGTGAAGAGCGACTCGCCCTACAAGACCCTTGATGACCTGGTCGCAGCGCTGAAGAAAGATCCGAGCAAGGTCGTGATCGGTTCCGGCGGTACCGTAGGCAGCCAGGACTGGATGCAGACCGCGTTGATCGCCAAGGCCGCAGGCATCAACCCGCGCGACCTGCGCTACGTGGCCCTGGAAGGCGGTGGCGAAATCGCCACGGCACTGCTGGGTGGTCACATTCAGGTCGGCTCTACCGACATTTCCGACTCCATGCCGCACATCCAGAGCGGCAACATGCGCCTCCTCGCAGTGTTCTCGGAAAACCGCCTGGACGAGCCGGAAATGAAAGACATCCCGACGGCCAAGGAGCAGGGCTACGACATCGTCTGGCCGGTGGTGCGTGGTTTCTACCTGGGGCCAAAGGTGAGCGACGAGGATTACGCCTGGTGGAAGGCCTCGTTCGACAAGATGCTGGCCTCAGAGGACTTCGCCAAGCTGCGAGACCAGCGCGAGCTGTTCCCGTTCGCCATGACCGGCGAAGAGCTGGACGGCTATGTGAAGAAGCAAGTGGCTGACTACAAGGCACTGGCCAAGGAATTCGGCCTGATCCAGTAAGCCTTCCACGACCTTTCATAGCCCTTGTGGGTGCGGGTTTACCCGCGCCCACAATCGAGGATTCCCCAATGATCCTTCAACGCATTTTCGCACTGGCCCTGCTGGCGGTCTGTGCCGCCCTGGCCGTCATGGCCTGGCCCTACCAGGCTGCATTTTCCTATGAACCGGTGGGCCCGCGCGCCTACCCGCTGCTGGTGCTCGGCCTGATGGGGCTGGGCCTGCTGTACCTGGTGTTCCGCCCAACGCCCATCGTACGCAAGGATGACGAACCAGAACTGGATCGCGAGACCCTGATCAAGATCACCGCCTGTGTCGGCCTGCTGCTCGTCTTCGCCGCCACCTTCGAAGCCCTCGGCTTCATCCTCAGCGCTGTCCTGGTCGGCCTGCCCATGGCCCGGCTGTACGGTGGCCGCGGACTGCGCAGCGCCATCGTGGTGGTCGGCATGAGCATTTTCCTCTACTGGCTGTTCGACCGCGTGATGGACGTGCCCCTGCCCCTTGGCCTGCTGAGCGTACTGGAGAACTGACACATGGATACCTTGAGCTACCTGGGCCAGGGCTTCGGCATCGCCCTGTCCCCCTACAACCTGGTCACCGCCCTCTCCGGCACCTTGATCGGCACCGTGGTCGGCTTGCTGCCGGGCCTGGGCCCGATCAACGGCGTGGCCCTGCTGATCCCCATCGCCTTTGCCCTCGGGCTGCCGCCGGAATCGGCGCTGATCCTGCTGGCCGCGGTGTACCTGGGCTGTGAATATGGCGGGCGTATCAGCTCGATCCTGCTGAACATCCCGGGCGAAGCCTCGACCGTCATGACCACCCTCGATGGTTACCCGATGGCCCGTCAGGGCCTGGCCGGTGTTGCCCTGTCGCTGTCGGCCTGGAGTTCGTTCATCGGCGCCTTCATCGCCACCTGCGGCATGGTGCTGTTCGCCCCGCTGCTGGCGAAATGGGCCATCGCCTTCGGCCCCGCGGAGTACTTTGTGCTGATGGTGTTCGCCATCGTCGCGCTGGGTGGCATGGCCGGTGACAAACCACTGAAAACCTTCATTGCCGCACTCATCGGCCTGTTCCTGTCGGCGGTCGGCATCGACGCCAACAGCGGCGTGTACCGTTTCACCGGTGACAGCGTGCACCTGGCCGACGGCATTCAGTTCGTGGTGCTCGTGCTGGGCCTGTTCTCCATCAGCGAAATCCTCCTGCTGCTGGAAAAGACCCACCATGGTCACCAGGCAGTCAAGGCTACCGGCCGCATGCTGTTCAACTTCAAGGAAGCGGCCTCGGTGTTCCTGGTCAACATCCGTTGCGGCCTGCTCGGTTTCATCATGGGTGTTCTACCCGGCGCCGGCGCAACGCTGGCCAGCGCCGTGGCCTACATGACCGAGAAGCGCCTGGCGGGTGAAAGCGGCAAGTTCGGCAAGGGCGATGCCCGTGGCCTGGCAGCGCCGGAAACTGCCATTGGTGCGTCCTGCTGTGGCGCCCTGGTACCGATGCTGACCTTGGGCGTACCCGGCTCCGGCACCACGGCGGTGATGATCGGCGCCCTGACCCTGTACAACATCACCCCTGGCCCACTGCTGTTCGAGCAGCAGCCAGATATCGTCTGGGGCCTGATTGCCTCGCTGTTCGTCGCCAACATCATGCTGGTGGTCCTCAACATCCCGATGATCCGCATCTTCACCCGTATCCTCGCCGTGCCAAACTGGGCGCTGGTGCCGGTGATCGCCATCATCACCGCGATCGGCGTGTACGCCGTGCATGCCACTACCTTCGACCTGTTCCTCATGGTCGGCATCGGCATCATGGGCTACATCATGCGCAAGCTGGACTTCCCTCTGTCGCCGATTCTGCTGGGCTTCATCCTCGGCGGGCTGATGGAGCAGAACCTGCGCCGGGCGCTGTCGATCTCCAACGGTGAACTGGGCATCCTCTGGTCGAGCCCAATCAGCATGGGCATCTGGGCGCTGGTTGTGGCAATGCTCGCCCTGCCGCTGCTGCGCATCTGGCGCAAACGCAGCCTGCAGCGCCGGGCCTTGGCCGATGCCTGATCGGTCGTTGCCATGGTTCGTCGCGACCGGGTTGGTCGGCCTTGCTGGCGGTTTTGCCGCCAGCAAGGTCGGCTGGCCTTTGCCATGGATGGTCGGTTCATTGCTGGCGATCATCCTGGTGCGCTGCCTGACGCCCTGGCAACTTTCGGAAATCCCCAACGGCCGCAAGTGCGGGCAGTGGATCATCGGCATCGGTATTGGCCTGCACTTCACGCCAGCGGTGATCGAGCAAGTGGCCAGCCATTTCGCGCTGATCCTCTTCGGCGCGTTGTTCACCACCCTGTCCAGCGTGATCAGCGTATGGCTGCTGCGGCGAGCCGGCGAAGACCGTGCCACCGCGTTCTTTGCCAGCATGCCAGGCGGTTCGGGAGAAATGGTCAACCTTGGGGCGCGCAATGGCGCGGTACTCAGCCAGGTGGCAGCAGCGCAGAGCTTGCGTGTGCTGGCAGTGGTGCTGTGCGTGCCGGCGCTGTTCAAGTTCTTGCTGGGTGACGGGGTACCACTGAACCACACCGGTAGCGTGAGCTGGGGCTGGCTGGCACTGATTGCGCCCTTGGGCGTTGCCGTTGCCTTGCTTTGGCAGCGCTTGCGCCAGCCCAACCCATGGCTGTTCGGGCCATTGCTGGTAGCGGCTACGGTCAGCCTGGCCGGCAACCTGCAGATCGCCCTGCCCAATGGCGCCAGCCAGATCGGCCAGTGGCTCATCGGCAGCGGCCTGGCCTGCCACTTCAACCGCGCGTTCTTCCGCCGCGCACCGTCGTTCCTGGGGCGCACCTTGATGGCTACGGCATTGTGCATGGCGATTGCCGCCAGTGCCGCGTGGCTGCTGAGCATGATGACTGCACTGGAATTGCGCTCACTGACACTGGGGATGATGCCTGGCGGGATCGCCGAAATGAGCCTCACGGCCGAAACGTTGCAATTGTCGGTGCCGCTGGTGACGGCGCTGCAGGTGATGCGCCTGATCCTGGTGTTGTTTCTTGCAGAACCGCTTTTCCGGTGGTGGGACAACAGGCATTCAAGCTGCAAGCTCCCTGAAGATAGATAGTTACCACTTGCCCAATGCCCGGGTGAATAGAGTCGGTTTGCTGCCCTGATCGACAGCAAACCCACACTTCCCGGCATTCAAGAGGTAATGATGAAAGTCCGTCTTTCTTGCAACTGTCGCTCGGCTATTGCCTGGGCATGCCTTGCCATCAGCGCAGGCAGTCTTGCCGCAGAGTCACCTGCCCCCGTCCAGATCAACGTCGTGGCCATCAATGATCTTCACGGCTACCTGGAACCCAACCCCCAAGACTACGCCGGCGCGCAAGGCGCTACCCGCCTGACCTACGGCGGCATCGCCACACTCGGCGCCATGCTCGATGAACTGCGAACCCAGGACCCCGATCTGCTGTTCATCGGGGCTGGCGACTTGATAGGGGGCAGCCCCGCCATTTCTGCACTCTGGGCTGACGAGCCTGTGCTTGAGGCCCTGAGCGCGATGGGCATGATTGTCAGCGCATCCGGAAACCACGAACTGGATGCAGGCAAGGCCGAGTTCCTTCGTCAGATCCACGGAGGGTGCGAGTCAACACGCCCTGAAAAGGCTTGCAAGTTTCGCGGCAATTATTCTGGAAGTGGCTTCCCTTACATAGCGTCCAACCTGATCGATACCACTACGGGCAAGCGCTTGCTACCGGCCTATCACATTGAGCAGGTAAAAGGGGTCAAGATAGCGTTCGTCGGTGCAGTACCGCGCAACATGGAAAAAGTGGTTTCGGCCAGAGCATTCGCAGGGCTCAAAGCCACAGATGAAGCGCAAGCCATCAATGACGTGATTCCGGAGCTCAAAGCCAAAGGTGTCAATGCAATCATTGCGATCATGCACCAAGGAGGGGATACCGCCGAGCCGTTCGACACACAGGATTGCAGCCAGCTGGGTGGTGCGATCGTCGACGTGGCGAAGCGGCTGGATCCTGCGGTAGATGCCGTCATCAGCGGTCACTCGCATGCCAGCTATCAATGCAAGGTGGGTGACCTGAGCATCACTCAGGCTGGCAAGTACGGCCACTTCCTGACTCAGTTGAAGTTGCAGGTAACGCCAGGCACCCATCACGTCACAAACATCACTGCCCGCAATATTCCTGCTGACCCGCAGAACTACCTGCCGAACGCCAAGTTGGCCAGTCTGCTGGAGGAAGTGCGTCAGCGGTCCGGGGAAAAACTGCTCGAACCCATAGGACGCATCTCGACGACAGAACTTGACCGCGAAGAAAATGCCGCCGGTGAAACAACCTTGGGAAACCTGGTCACGGATGCCCAATTGGCCATGACCCAAGCGTTTCAGCCACAGATTGCCTTTCTCAACCTGGGTGGGCTGCGCAGTGATCTTATCCAGCCTGCCGATAGCGACCTGACCTACGAACAATTATTCGCCGTACAACCGTTCAATAACCCTCTGGTAGTTCAGGAATTGACAGGCAGGCAGATTACCGAACTGCTCAACCTTCAATGGAACAGGGGCAGTTTCAACCCGCTGCAGGTATCGAAGGGTTTCCATTATGAATGGGACGGTTCACGGCCTGTCGGCAGCCGTGTGGTCGACGGGAGTGTACGTCTGCACGGCAAACCCCTTGAGCCGTTGACCCATTATCGCGTAGTCAGCAACCTGTTCCTGGCCGATGGTGGCGGTGGCTTGGCCACGTTCAAAGAAGGAAGGCGACGTCAGGACACCGGCATTTCCGACCTGGAAGCCTTGGTGGAGTATGTGCGCCAGAACCATGAGCGGGGTATTGCAATTGGCCAGCGCAGCGAGCCGCGCATCAGCATGACGCCCTGAGCGATTGCGTACCCCACCCGCGGTTTCTCACAGTGGGGGCAGTGCCCAGTTGATGGGCCCGAGCCCCCGCTGCTCGAGGAAGCTGTTGGCACGACTGAAATGCCCGCAACCGATGAACCCGCGATACGCCGACAGCGGTGAAGGATGGACCGACTTCAATACCAGGTGCTTGGTACCGTCGATCAGCTTCTGCTTGCTCTGCGCATGAGCCCCCCATAGCAGGAATACCACGTTCGGGCATTGCTCACTGACCACCTGGATGACCCGGTCGGTAAACAATTCCCAGCCTTTCTTGGCATGCGACGCGGCATTGGCGCGCTCGACGGTCATGGTCGTGTTGAGCAATAGAACGCCTTGTTCCGCCCAGCTCTGGAGGTAGCCGTGGCTGGGGATCGGGATGTTCAGGTCGCGCTGCAATTCCTTGTAGATATTGACCAGCGACGGCGGTGTGGCCACGCCCGGTTGCACCGAGAAGCACAAGCCATGTGCCTGCCCCGGCCCGTGATACGGGTCCTGACCGAGGATGACCACCTTCACCTGGTCCAGCGGCGTCGAGTTGAGCGCATTGAAGATCAGCGGCCCTGGCGGGTAGATCTCCTTGCCGGCAGCGTACTCGCCACGCAGGAACTCGCGCAGTTGATGCATGTAAGGCTGGTCGAATTCACCGCGCAATGCGGCCTTCCAGCTGGGTTCGAGTTTGATGCGATCGTCGTCAGTCATGGGGCCTTCCATAAACAATGGCGCGACACTAGGTAAGCCCTTCGCGCTTGTCAAACGATCCGACCGACGACCGGCATGATCGGCCAGGCAAGCCATACTTGAGCGATGACTTGCGAGAGGTAGTCCATGACCATTCACTGCGAGGTACTCACCGGCGTCGATGGCGCCCGCATCGGCATCGCCACACTGGATGCGCCCAAGGCGCTCAATGCCCTGAACCTGCCGATGATCGAGGTACTGGGCGAACAGCTGCATGCCTGGGCCCGCGACCCGGGTATCGTCTGCGTGCTGCTGCGCGGCAACGGGGCAAAAGCCTTTTGCGCAGGCGGCGATGTACGTGCGCTGGCGCAAGCCTGCCGCGACCACCCCGGTAGCGTTCCGCCGCTGGCGGCCTCCTTCTTCGCCGCCGAATACCGCCTGGACTTTGCCCTGCACACCTACCCCAAGCCGTTACTGTGCTGGGGGCATGGGCATGTGCTGGGTGGCGGCATGGGGCTGCTGCAAGGCGCCAATGTACGCATCGTGACCCCCAGCAGCCGGCTGGCCATGCCGGAAATCAGCATCGGCCTGTACCCTGACGTAGGCGCCAGTTGGTTCCTGGCCCGGCTGCCGGGCAAGCTGGGTTTGTTCTTCGGCCTGACAGGTGCGCCAATCAACGCCCGCGATGCCCTTGACCTGGGCCTGGCTGACCGTTTCCTGGGCGAGCACCAGCAAGAGGCCTTGATCGAGGAGTTACTGCAACTCAACTGGCAGGAGCAGACTGCCATACAACTGAACAGCCTGCTCAAGGCCGAACAGCATCGTGCCTGGGCCGAGCTGCCGGATGCCCAGTGGCTGCCGCGACGGCATGAGATCGATCAGTTACTCGACGTGGCTGATGCTGCCTCAGCCTGGCGCGCACTGGAAAGGCTCAAGCGGCATGACGACCCATTGCTGGCAGATGCCGGCCAACGCCTGCACGAGGGTTGCCCGCTGACGGCGCATCTGGTCTGGGAGCAGATCCGCCGGGCGCGGTACCTGTCGTTGGCGCAAGTGTTCCAGATGGAATACAGCATGAGCTTGAACTGTTGCCGCCACCCTGAATTCAGTGAAGGCGTGCGCGCTCGCCTGCAGGACAAAGACAACCAGCCGCGCTGGCACTGGCCTGATGTGGCGCAAGTGCCGGCGGCGGTAGTCGAGGCGCATTTTGCCAAGGCGTGGGAAGGGCGGCACCCATTGGCGGATGTGGGTTAGCTTGCTGATCCGGGGGCTTCTTTTCAGCCCCCGCCTCCGCTCAGCTAGCGCTGCCAGTTTCCTCCTCGCCCCTGCCCGCGCCGCCCGTCCCAGCGACCGCGGTCGTCCACCTGCCGATTGGAGTGCCGATCGCCCTGCCGGTAACGCTGGCTGCCATTGCGATAGTCATGGCGATCCCGGTCCTGCCGGTAGTCTTGCCGCTGGCGATTGCCATAGTCATGGCGCGGGTTGCCATGCCACTGGTTCATCCCCGGCCGCGAATAGGGCCGGTAATGGGGCACAGGGGCCGACCGATTGTAGTAGCGGGGAGCAGGCTGATAGTAGTAGCGCGGCGCAGGCGCCACATAGTACCGGTCATGGCGGTAATACCCCGGCGCCACATAGCGGTCGGTAGAATAGTAGTCCGAACGGTAATAGCCTCCGCGGTCATGGTACGGGGCACAGGCCGAAGTCATCAGCCCCAGCAGGGTGATCAACAGGATTCGATAGGACATGGCGGCCTCCTGGACCGCTGGAGTGCCCGAACAGCGGCGCTGGCGAGCATCGATGCAAGATGTGTAGATCGACACTGAATAAGACAGTGGCGCGCAGGTGCAGTGCCATTCCTGCAATAACTTGATACAGGTGAAATAACCCTGAAAAACTTGCAGTCATTTGCCCGCCATCTCAATAGAATAAGCGGCTCGGCACACATCACGGGAAGATCATGCCCTTACGTTCCGCTCTGTTCTCGCAGCGCTCGCTGATCGTTACCCTGCTCGTGTTACTGGCCTGCGGCTTCCTGGCCACTTCGCTGCTCAGTTACTTCTCCTCGCGCAGCGCCATCCGCGACAGCATCATCAATACCGAATTGCCGCTGACCTCCGACACTGTCTACTCGGAAATCCAGAAAGACCTGATCCGCCCGGTGCTGATCGCTTCGATGATGGCCCAGGACACCTTCCTGCGCGACTGGGTGCTGTCCGGCGAGCAGGATACCGAACGCATGACGCGCTACCTGGGCGAGGTCATGGGCAAGCAGGACATATTCACGTCCTTTTTCGTGTCCGATCGCACGCTGACCTACTACCAGGCCAAAGGTGTGCTCAAGCATGTCGAACCGGGCACCTGGCGTGATGCCTGGTATTTCCGTCTGCGTGAACTCAAGGCCCCTTATGAGATCAACGTCGACCTGGACATGGCCAACCAGGACAGCCTGACTGTGTTCATCAACTACCAGGTGCACGACTACCAGCAGCGCTTCATCGGTGCGGCAGGCGTAGGCCTGAGCGTATCGTCGGTGGTCGAGCTGATCGATCAGTACCAACGCCGCTACCAGCGCGCGGTGCTATTCACGGATGCCAAAGGCAAGGTGCTGTTGACCGGCTCCGGGGGCGGCCCGCATGGCTTGCAAGTCGGCCAGCCACTTAAGGAAAACCCTGAGCTGAAGGCCCTGCTGGCCGAGCAGTGGGTGCCAGGCGAAGGCAGCCACGAGTACCATGACAGCGAAAACCACAGCCACTTTCTCAACGTGCGTCACCTCCCCGAACTGAACTGGTACCTGCTGGTGGACAAACGCGAAACCGGCGTCCTCGACCGCATTCGCCAGGCTCTGTACCTGAACCTGGCGATCTGTACGATGATCACCCTGGTGGTGCTGGCACTGGTGCATGCCATGGTCCGCCGCCACCAGGCAAGCACCGAAGCCTTGGCCACGCTCGACAGCCTCACCGGCTTGCACAACCGGCGCAGCTTCGACCTGCTCGCCGCCCAGGCGTTGCGCGAAGCCCGGCGCGACAGCAGCCCACTGGTGGCCTTGCTGATCGATCTGGACCACTTCAAGGCGCTGAACGACACCCACGGCCACCTGGCAGGTGACGAAGTGCTACGCCAATTCGCCAATGTGTTGCAAGGCAGCCTGCGTCAGTCAGATATACTGTGCCGCTGGGGCGGTGAGGAATTCATCGTGCTACTGCGCGAAGCTGAAGGCCGCCAGGCCATCGAGGTGGCGGAAAAGATCCGCCGACGCACCAAGCAGCTGACCTTCAGTTACGACAACAAGCCGCTGCGGCTGACCACCAGCATCGGCCTGAGCAGCCTGCAACCGGGGGATACCCTGCACGCCCTGCTGACCCGCGCCGACCGCGCGCTTTATCGTGCCAAGCAGGCTGGCCGCAACCGCGTCTGCAGTGAAACCCGCCATGAATGACAAGCAACATTGCCCCGCTTGCGGTGCCCTCAACCAGTGCAGCCTGGCCGACCCACGCCGTGCCACCCAGGCTTGTTGGTGCTACAGCGTGACCATCGACCCGGCCGTGCTCCAGGCGCTGCCCGCCGAGCTGCGCAACAAGGCCTGTCTGTGCCCGCGCTGCGCCGCCATTGAAGAACAGCTCCGTCCATCCGCTGCCCACTGATCGTTTCCATGCGCCTTGATCGTTTCCTCGCCAACCTGCCCAGCTACAACCGCCAGCAAGTTCGCCTGATGCTGGCGCAACGCCGCGTGCGGGTGGACGGCCAGATCGTCAGCGACCCGCTGACCGAAGTACGTGAATTCAGCCGCGTAGAGCTGGACGAGCAACTGCTGCAGGCCGGCCGCCCGGCCCGCTACCTGATGCTGTACAAGCCCACTGGCTGCGTAAGCGCCACCCACGACCCGCAACACCGTACTGTTCTCGACCTGCTGCCAACGGCGTTGCGAGATGACCTGCACATCGCCGGGCGCCTGGACTTCAACACCACCGGGCTGATGATCCTGACCAACGATGGCCAGTGGTCACGGCGCCTGACCCAGCCTGCCACCAAACTGCCCAAGCATTATCTGGTGGACACCGAGGACGAGATTGGCGAGCACTATGTGGCCAAGTTTCGCGAGGGTTTCTATTTCGCCTTCGAAGACCTCACCACCCAGCCTGCCCAGCTGGATATCCTCGGCCCCCACCAGGCCCGGCTGGCGATCGTCGAAGGGCGCTATCACCAGGTCAAGCGCATGTTCGGGCATTTCAACAACAAAGTGGTGGGGCTGCACCGGGAAAGCATGGGGGCGATCCGGCTGGATCCGGGGTTGGCGCCGGGAGAGTACCGTGAACTGACGGCCAATGAGATAGCCACTGTCTAGGCCGCAACAGACAGCCCGGCTCGTCATACGACCGCTCAGCGACAAAAGTCACATTACTTACCGAACGGCACTTGCGCGATCCCCAACCCACTGCTTGAATCCAAATCGTCAGTCTGCATGTGACTACCAGGTCACACCCGCGGTCGATGACACTTTTTGTCGGCCACCCAAGGCCTAGATGCCTTGGGGCACGGCAAATTGCCCGCCAAAAAAAATACCGTCGACGCAAGTGCCAAGGATCGACACAGGGCCCCCGGTTTTATCTTCAGGCAAATGCCTACCTGTCATAAAGCACGTGCACCCTAGGTGACGCGAATACCCTTTTTGCGCCAGGAGTCGATGACATGAGGCCAGAAATCGCTGTACTTGATATCCAAGGTCAGTATCGGGTTTACACGGAGTTCTATCGCGCGGATGCGGCCGAAAACACGATCATCCTGATCAACGGCTCGCTGGCCACCACGGCCTCTTTCGCCCAGACGGTACGTAACCTGCACCCACAGTTCAACGTGGTACTGTTCGACCAGCCGTATGCCGGCAAGTCCAAACCGCACAACCGTCAGGAACGGCTGATCAGCAAGGAGACCGAGGCGCATATCCTCCTTGAGCTGATCGAGCACTTCCAGGCAGACCACGTGATGTCTTTTTCGTGGGGTGGCGCAAGCACGCTGCTGGCGCTGGCGCACCAGCCGCGGTACGTGAAGAAGGCAGTGGTGAGTTCGTTCTCGCCAGTGATCAACGAGCCGATGCGCGACTATCTGGACCGTGGCTGCCAGTACCTGGCCGCCTGCGACCGTTATCAGGTCGGCAACCTGGTCAATGACACCATCGGCAAGCACTTGCCGTCGCTGTTCAAGCGCTTCAACTACCGCCATGTGAGCAGCCTGGACAGCCACGAGTACGCACAGATGCACTTCCACATCAACCAGGTGCTGGAGCACGACCTGGAACGAGCGCTGCAAGGCGCGCGCAATATCAACATCCCGGTACTGTTCATCAACGGCGAACGCGACGAGTACACCACAGTCGAGGATGCGCGGCAGTTCAGCAAGCATGTGGGCAGAAGCCAGTTCAGCGTGATCCGCGACGCGGGCCACTTCCTGGACATGGAGAACAAGACCGCCTGCGAGAACACCCGCAGTGTCATGCTGGGGTTCCTCAAGCCAACCGTGCGTGAACCCCGTCACCGTTACCAACCTGTGCAACAGGGGCAGCATGCATTTGCCATCTGAGCGGCTCGGCGCCTTGTAGCAAATACCCGCAAGCCATGGGGCGCCGACAAGCTTTTTTATAACTTGGGCTTCTAATTCGCTGAAGGTTCTGGTAAAAAGTCGAGCTCAGATGCGGGTATAGTTTAGTGGCAAAACGAAAGCTTCCCAAGCTTTAGTTGAGGGTTCGATTCCCTCTACCCGCTCCACATCGCATTCCCGCATGGCGTTCCAGCAACGTCATCGCAGTCAAAAGGAGCCTTGGCTCCTTTTTTCGTTTTCCCCCCTCCCGTGATCTGGCCCATGGCCATTTACCCGCCGATCCGCTTCAATGCGCATCGGGCCTCAGCACGTGCAAGCGAAACGGCTTGTGGCGGATATGCTCAATGGATTCGTGAAACCATTCGAAAGGACAACGCATGTTTCTCTCCCGCTGGCTACCGGGCCTTGCCAACCTGCTGCACTACCGCCGTGAATGGTTCCACGCCGACCTGCAAGCTGGCCTGTCGGTAGCCGCGATCCAGATTCCCATTGCCATTGCCTATGCGCAGATCGTCGGGCTGCCGCCGCAATATGGCCTGTACGCCTGTGTGCTACCGATGATCGTCTACGCGCTGATCGGTAGCTCGCGCCAGTTGATGGTCGGCCCCGACGCCGCCACCTGCGCGATGATCGCCGGTGCCGTGGCACCGCTGGCCATGGGCGACCCGCAGCGCATCGCTGAACTGTCGGTGATCGTCACCGTGCTGGTCGGCGTGATGCTGATTGCCGCCGGCCTGGCGCGGGCCGGGTTCATCGCCAGCTTTTTCTCGCGGCCGATCCTGATCGGCTACCTCAACGGTATCGGCCTGAGCCTGATCGCCGGGCAGCTGTCCAAGGTGGTGGGCTTCAAGATCGAGGGCGACGGTTTCATCCTCAGCCTGATCAACTTCTTCCAGCGCCTGGGGGAAATTCACTGGGTCACATTGATCATCGGCCTGGCCGCCCTGGGCCTGCTCATCTGGCTGCCACGGCGCTACCCGCGCCTACCCGCCGCCCTCACCGTAGTGGCGCTGTTCATGCTGCTGGTTGGCCTGTTCGGCCTCGACCGCTTCGGCGTCGCCGTCCTTGGGCCGGTACCTGCAGGCATCCCGCAACTGGCCTGGCCACACAGCAACCTGGCAGAAATGAAGAGCCTGCTGCGCGACGCCCTGGGTATCGCCACCGTCAGCTTCTGTAGCGCCATGCTTACCGCACGCAGCTTTGCCGCCCGGCATGGCTATGCGATCAACGCCAACCACGAATTCGTCGCCCTGGGCGTGAGCAACCTGGCGGCCGGGGTTTCCCAGGGTTTTGCCATCAGCGGCGCCGACTCGCGCACGGCAGTCAACGACATGGTTGGTGGCAAAAGCCAGCTGGTGGGCATCATCGCTGCACTGGTCATCGCCCTGATTCTGCTGTTCTTCACCGCGCCCATGGCGTGGATCCCGCAGGCTGCGCTGGGCGCCGTGTTGCTGATGGCTGGCTGGGGGCTGATCGACATCAAGTCGCTGGGGCACATCCGGCGCCTTAGCCGCTTCGAGTTCTGGCTGTGCCTGCTGACCACGGCGGGCGTACTGGGCCTGGGCGTGCTGCCCGGCATCGTGTTTGCCGTTACCCTGGCGATCCTGCGCCTGCTTTACAGCATCTACCAGCCCACCGATGCCGTACTGGGCTGGCTGCCGGGCACCGAAGGCCAGGTGGACATCCGCAAGTTCAAGGACGCCCGCACCGTGCCTGGCCTGGTGGTGTACCGCTTCGACGACGCCATCCTGTTCTTCAATGCCGACTACTTCAAGATGCGCCTGCTGGAAGCCGTGCAAAGCCAGGACCAGCCTAAAGCCGTGCTGTTCGATGCCGAAGCGGTAACCAGCATCGATGTCAGCGGCATGGCCGCCCTGCGCGAAGTCCGCGACACCCTGGCGGCCCAAGGCATCTTCTTCGCCATCGCCCGCGCCCGAGGCACCTTCCTGCGCATGCTGGTGCGCTCGGGGATGGCGCGGGACATGGAAGACAAACTGCTATTCGGCTCGGTCCGCGCGGGAATTCGCGCGTACCGCGTGTGGCGCAACCGAAACCGCAGTGTGCAAGTGACAGAACAGGGTTGAGCGGCTTTCATCCTGTTCAACGTGCTGCGACTGTGCTGGCCCTTTCGCGGGTAAACCCGCTCCTACAGGGACTTGTAGGAGCGGGTTTACCCGCGAAAGGGCCAGCACAGACAACCCAAAACCATCGCCTTGACACCAACCCTCGCACACCTCGCATGACATGCTAAAGTCGCCCCGTTCCCCGCACCACCCAACGGACCCAGCATGCCCGCACTCGATGCCACCCTTACCCCCTGGCCAGAACTCGCCGCCCGCCACCCCTGCGACGCCCTGCTGCTGGGCAACGGCGCCAGCCGCGCAGTATGGAAGCCGTTCGGCTACTTCTCGCTGTTCGAGCAAGCGCAACGCGCGGGCCGCAAGAAAGGCCTGGCGGTCAGTGACCAGGCATTGTTCAAGTCCCTGGCCACGGAACTGTTCGAGCCGGTGCTCAGCGCCCTCAACACCACCGTGCGTACCAATGCCGCCCTGGCCATCAACTCCACCGCGCCGCTGAACCGCTACTACTCGATCAAGGAAGCGTTGATCCACGCCGTGCGCACGGTGCATCTGCCCTGGCCGCTGATACCGAAGGCGACACTGACAACCCTCAATCAGGCGCTGCGCGGCTATCGAAGCGTCTACACCAGCAACTACGACCTGCTGCTGCCATGGGCCGTGCAGCACGCCCCGAATGGCTTCGCCGAACTGTTCGACGAACATGGCTATTTCGACGTTCGACGCACCGGCAGCGAAGGCACCCGGGTGCTGCACCTGCACGGCGGCCTGCACCTGCTCAAGCTGCCCGACGGCACCACCCGCCAGCGCAGCGCTGAAAGTGCCGAACTGCTCGATGGGTTTGCCGTGAACATCCCGGGTGAAGTACCGCTGTTCGTCAACGAAGACCGCAGCGACGAGAAACTGCGCGCGATCCGCAACTCGGACTATCTGAGCTGGTGCCTGGGGCAGCTGGCAAGGGAAAGCCAGGGGCTATGCCTGTTCGGGCAGCACCTGGACAGCAGTGACCGGCACCTGCTCGACGCAGTGCGCCAAGCCCGTCCGCAACAGCTCTCCATTGCCATTCGGCCGCTAGGCGAGGCTTCGGTGATCAATCAGAAGCAGCATTTTGCAGATCGTTTCGGGGATTTGCCGGGGACGACGCTGCATTTCTTCGATGCCAGCACCCATCCGCTGGGGCAGGCAGCATTGGCTGTCGAAGTGCCCTCAGCTCGGCGCTGACAGCGTCCCCTGCAGGCATGCCGGTGGGTGGCGTCAGAGCAACCCATCCGCCCGCAACAATGTTTCCAGGCAATGCTCCTGCACCCCATAGAACGCCTTGAGCTGGGCAATCTTCTCCAGCAACGCCCCGTTATCCCCCGCTTGGCGCCGCTTCACCGCAAGAATCATCTTGTTCTTGTTGGTGTGCTCCAGCGAGATGAACTCGAACACCTTGGTTTCATAGCCACAGGCTTCCAGATACAGCGCGCGCAGGCTGTCGGTGAGCATTTCGGCCTGCTGGCCCAGATGCAGGCCGTACTGCAGCATGGGTTGCAGCAACCCCGGGCTGTGCAGTTGCGGGCGGATCTGTTTGTGGCAGCACGGCGAGCACATGATGATTGCGGCGTTGCAGCGGATGCCGGTGTGGATGGCGTAGTCGGTGGCGATGTCACAGGCATGCAAGGCGATCATCACCTCGATGGCCTCAGGCACCACGCTGCGTACGTCACCACACTGGAACTCCAGGCCCGGGTGGTCCAGGCGTGCGGCTGCGGTGTTGCACAGGTCGACCATGTCCTGGCGCAGTTCCACGCCAGTCACCTGTGCGTCGCGGCCCAGGCTGTTGCGCAGGTAATCGTGCATGGCAAAGGTCAGGTAGCCCTTGCCCGAGCCGAAGTCGGCCACCCGCAGTGCCTGCTCGGCCGGCACCGGGGCGCTGGCCAGGGCGTGGTCGAACACCTCGATGAATTTGTTGATCTGCTTCCACTTGCGCGACATGGACGGGATCAGTGCGCCTTGTGCATCGGTCACACCGAGGTCGCGCAGAAACGGCCGCGACAGCTCCAGATAACGCTTCTTCTCGCGGTCATGCCCACTGCCCGCGTCGGCCACGCGCGGCGCCTGGGCACCGTGGCGCTGGAGCATCGGTTTGCCCTTCTTGCTGAAGGTCAGCTGCACTTCGCCGTCAACATCGAACAGGTGAGCATTGCGGAAGCTGTCCGGCAGCAGTTCGGAAACCAGCACCTGAGCCTGGTCCAGCGGCAGGTTGCGGGTGATGTCACGGGTCTGGTGGCGGTAGACCAGCGACAGGCACGGCTGGCCCTTGACCTGCAGCGGCTTGGCAATGATCCGTTGCAAGGTCTGGTCGGCACCGACATGGCGCGCCAGCACCAGTTTGACCAGGGTTTCGCCGTGCAGGGCGGCGTTCAGCAGGTCGAGAAACTGAGCGCGCGCATCCGGCGCGGAAGAGGCAGAAGTACTGGCGGGCATGAAAAAGGGGGCCTTGGGTAGCGGAACGCCTATTCTAACGTGCCCCAAGCACCCTGTGGGAGCGCTCTCCAGAAACGCTGGTGCTCCTTCAGTCGAGAATCACCAAGCGGTTGGGCAACTCGTTGCGGGCATGGGTTGGCGGCACGTGCCGGCTAAGCAGCTCGCCACACGCCTCGATGCACTCGACAAAGCCCTGCAAGGTCCGGCCCTGGCGCACCTGCTCGGCAAAGCGGGCACCGATGGCCGCGCGGGCCTCGGCATCCAGGCAGTGTTCGATACCCCGATCGACCAAGATTTCCACATGCCGCTCCGCCTCGCTGACGAAAATCAGCACGCCCGTGGCGCCTGCTGTGCGCTGCAGGTTCTGCTCGCGAAACTGCTGGCGGGCCAGGCGTGAGGCTCGCCAGCGGCGCAAGGCACGGGGGATCAGCCAGTCGGCCAGGCGCGCGTTGCGCAGCAGCAGGCACAGACCGACGAACAACAGCACGTTGCCCAGCAGCACACCACGCACGCTGGGCCAAGCCAGCAGCCAGTGCAACAGACCCGGTACGGACAGCGCCAGCACAGCGGCGCAGAGCAACGGCCAATAGGCGTAGTCGTCGGCACGGCGGGCCAGCACCGTCACCAGTTCGGCATCGGTACGCCGTTCGGCACGGGCTATGGCTTCGGCAATCTGCCGCTGATGGTATTCGTCGAAGGGCGTCATGCCGTCGGTCTCTTGAGCGTTCTTATAGTTGTTATCCCGGCATTCGGGGCTTCATCCGCAGGCGATATATTCAGGCATAATCCGCCGCTGGAAGAATTGCCCGCAAATCGTACAACAATAGCCGCCTGAAAACTTCGGTCGCGCACGTATCACGGTGGATACGGCAGCGGCCCCATAACGGAATTGATGATGAAACTGTCTTTGCTGGGCCTGGCCATGGGCCTTGCCAGTCAGGCGGCCCTCGCCGCCCCCTCCGCGCCGCCCCTGCAGGACAAGCAGGCATTCATCGAGCATCTGATCAGCCAGATGACCGAAGCCGAGAAAATCGGCCAGTTGCGCCTGATCAGCATCGGCCCGGAAATGCCCCGCGAGAAGATCCGCGAGGAAATCGCCGCCGGCCGCATCGGTGGCACCTTCAACTCTCGCACAGCCCCCGAAAACCGACCGATGCAGGACGCGGCCATGCGCAGCCGCCTGAAAATCCCGATGTTCTTCGCCTACGATACCGTCCACGGCGAGCGCACCATCTTCCCGATCGGCCTGGGCATGGCCGCTACCTGGGACATGGAGGCCGTCGCCAAGGTCGGCCGAACCGCCGCGATCGAAGCCTCGGCCGACGCCCTGGACATGACGTTCGCGCCAATGGTGGATATCGCCCGTGACCCACGCTGGGGCCGCACCAGTGAAGGTTTCGGCGAAGACACCTACCTGACCTCGAAAATCGGCCAGGTAATGGTGCGCTCGTTCCAGGGCAGCAGCCCGGCCAACCCCGACAGCATCATGGCCATCGTCAAGCATTTCGCCTTGTACGGCGCAGTGGAAGGCGGGCGCGACTACAACACGGTCGATATGAGCCTGCCGAAAATGTACAACGACTACCTGCCGCCCTATCGCGCCGCACTCGATGCGGGCGCCGGTGGGGTGATGGTAGCGCTGAACTCGATCAACGGCGTACCAGCCACCTCCAACACCTGGCTGATGAACGACCTGCTGCGCAAGGAGTGGGGCTTCAAGGGCGTGACCATCAGCGACCACGGTGCCATCCAGGAGCTGATTCGCCACGGCGTCGCCCGTGACGGCCGTGAAGCCGCCAAGCTGGCGATCAAGGCCGGCATCGACATGAGCATGAACGATACCCTGTACGGCGAAGAGCTGCCGGGCCTGCTGAAGTCCGGCGAGGTGACCCAGCGCGAACTGAACCAGGCGGTGCGTGAGGTGCTTGGTGCCAAGTACGACATGGGCCTGTTCAAAGACCCCTACGTGCGCATCGGCAAGGCCGAAACCGACCTGAAAGACTACTACGGCAACGACCGCCTGCACCGCGAAGCTGCGCGTGACGTGGCACGCCGCAGCCTGGTGCTGCTGGAAAACCGCAACCAGACCCTGCCGCTGAAAAAGGCCGGCACCATTGCCGTGGTCGGCCCGCTGGCGGATGCCCCGATCGACATGATGGGCAGCTGGGCCGCCGACGGCAAACCCGTCCACTCCGTGACCGTGCGCGAGGGCCTGCGCCGCGCCGTGGACGGCAAGGCCAAGCTGGTCTACGCCAAAGGTTCCAACGTCACGGGCGACAAGGCGATCCTCGATTACCTGAACTTCCTCAACTTCGATGCCCCGGAAATCGTCGACGACCCACGCCCGCCTGCCGTGCTGATCGATGAAGCAGTCAAGGCGGCGAAGCAATCCGACGTCGTGGTAGCCGTGGTCGGCGAGTCCCGCGGCATGTCCCACGAGTCGTCGAGCCGTACCACCCTGGAGATCCCGGCCAGCCAGCGCGAGCTGATCAAGGCGCTCAAGGCCACCGGCAAACCGCTGGTGCTGGTGCTGATGAACGGCCGTCCGCTGTCGATCAGCTGGGAGCGCGAGCAGGCCGACGCCATCCTGGAAACCTGGTTCGCCGGCACCGAAGGCGGCAATGCCATCGCCGACGTGCTGTTTGGCGACTACAACCCCTCCGGCAAGCTGGCCATTACCTTCCCACGGTCGGTGGGGCAGATCCCGATGTACTACAACCACACCCGCATCGGCCGGCCGTTCACGCCGGGCAAGCCGGGCAACTACACCTCGCAATACTTCGAAGAACCCAACGGGCCGCTCTACCCGTTCGGCTATGGCTTGAGCTACAGCAGCTTCGAGCTGTCGGGCCTGAAGCTGTCGGGCAAGGATCTCAAGCGCAGCGATACGCTGGAAGCCAAGGTAACGGTCAAGAACACCGGCAAGGTTGCAGGCGAGACGGTGGTGCAGTTGTACCTGCAGGATGTGTCGGCGTCGATGAGCCGCCCGGTGAAAGAGCTGAAAAACTTCCAGAAGCTGATGCTTGAACCTGGTGAAAACCGCACGTTGACCTTCCGCATCAGCGAGGACGACCTGAAGTTCTACAATGGCCAGTTGCAGCGGGTTGCCGAACCTGGGGAGTTCAATGTCCAGGTAGGGCTGGATTCCCAGGCGGTGCAGCAGCAGAGCTTCGAATTGCTTTGACTGAAAATGGCCGCCTGTTCCGGCCTTTTCGCGGCTAAACCCGCTCCTGCAGGTGCTGCAGAGTACCTGTAGGAGCGGTTTTACCCGCGAAGAGGCCGGCCCCGATATCCCACCACCGGATCCGCCCCCAATGCCCTTTTCCTTTCGCGCCCTGCGTCTGGGGCTGATCACCCTGCTGATCGTGCTGGGTACCGCACTCAGCGCCGGCTGGGCCATGCACCAGGCCAAGCGCCAGGCCATGGAAGACGACGCCAAGCGTGCCAGCCAGCAACTGGGCCTGTACGCCAACGCACTGCACACCCTGATCGAGCGCTACCGCGCCCTCCCCGCCGTGCTGGCGCTGGATCCGGAACTGATCGCAGCCTTGCGCGGCCCGATCGATGAAGGCGTTCAGAACGCCCTGAACCACAAGCTCGAACGTATCAATGGCGCCGCCAATTCCTCCACCCTCGAACTGCTCGACCGCACCGGCCTGGCCATTGCCGCCAGCAATTGGCGCCTGCCCAGCAGCTACGTCGGCTCCAACTACGGTTTCCGTCCCTACTTCAAGCAAACCCGCAGCCAGGGCAGTGGCCGCTTCTATGCCGTGGGCGTGACCAGTGGCGTGCCGGGCTACTTTCTCGCCAGCGCGGTGAACGACGAGCACGGCCGCTTCCTTGGCGCCATGGTGGTGAAGCTGGAATTCCCCGAGCTGGAACGCGAGTGGCGACAGGGCAACGATATCCTGTTGGTCAGCGACGCCCGCGGTATTACTTTCATTGCAAACCAGGATGGCTGGCGCTACCGCGAGCTTCAGCCGCTCAGTGGTGCCGACCGTGCCGAGCTGGCCGAAACCCGTCAGTACGACAAGCAACCGCTGGTGCCGCTCCAGCATCAGGTGCTGACGCGGTTTGCCCCCTACAGCACCCTTAGCCGCGTGCAAGGCCCCGAGGGTAGCACCGAGTACTTGTGGGAAAGCCTGCCGCTGGAAGGCGAAAACTGGACCTTGCACCTGCTGCGCAAACCGCAGGTCGCTGCCGACGGCCGTAATGCCGCGCTTGGCGCCGCCGCCGTCTGGCTGAGCCTGGTGTTCGCCGTCCTTTTCGTCAGCCAACGCCTGCGCCTGGCACGCCTGCGCCAGCGCAGCCGGCAAGAACTCGAACGCCAGGTCGAGGAGCGCACCCGCGAGCTGCGCACTGCCCAGGAAGGCCTGGTGCAATCAGCCAAGCTGGCCGCACTCGGGCAGATGTCGGCGGCCATGGCCCACGAAATCAACCAACCGCTGACCACCCAACGTATGCAGCTGGAGACCCTGCGCCTGCTGCTTGACCATGGTCGCCACGACGAAGCACGGCAAGCGCTGGAGCCGCTGGAACAGATGCTCACGCGCATGGCAGCACTGACCAGCCACCTGAAAACCTTTGCCCGCAACAGCCCGATGGGCCTGCGCGAACGCCTCGACCTGGCAACCGTGGTCGATCAGGCCTTGCACCTGCTGGAAGCGCGCATTCGCAGCGAGGAAGTGGAGGTGGCTCTGTACCTGGCACGCCCGGCCTGGGTACGCGGCGATGCCATACGCCTGGAGCAGGTGCTGATAAACCTCCTGCACAATGCACTCGACGCGATGATCGACAAGCGCTACAAACGCCTGGAGATCCGCATCGAACCCGACGGAGAGCTATGGCGCCTGAGCGTGCTCGACTCGGGTGGCGGCATTGCCGAAGCCGACCTGCCCAAGGTCTTCGACCCGTTCTTCACCACCAAACCGGTGGGGGAAGGGCTAGGGCTGGGCCTGGCCATTTCTTACGGCATCGTCCATGAGGCCGGCGGCCAGCTGCGGGCCGAAAACCTGCCTGGCGGCGCGCGCCTGAGCCTTACCCTGCCCCGTGACCTGGAGCCTGTATGTTGAATTCGGTGATCGTCGTCGATGATGAAGCCAGTATCCGCACTGCTGTCGAGCAATGGCTGAGCCTGTCAGGCTTCAGCGTGCAGTTGTTCGCTCGCGCCGAAGAGTGCCTGGCGCACCTGCCGCAGCACTTCCCTGGGGTGATCATCAGCGATGTGCGCATGCCGGGTATGGATGGCCTGCAATTGCTCGAACGCCTGCAAGCGAACGACCCCGACCTGCCCGTGATTCTGCTGACCGGTCACGGTGATGTACCGATGGCGGTAGAAGCCATGCGCAGCGGGGCCTATGACTTCCTGGAAAAACCCTTCACGCCGCAAGACTTGCTGGGCAGCCTGCGTCGCGCCCTGGAAAAGCGCCAGCTGGTGCTGGAGAACCGCCGGCTCCACGAGCAGGCCGACCTCAAGTCACGCCTGGAAGTCACGCTGCTGGGCATGTCCCAGGGCCTGCAACAGCTGCGCCGGCAAGTCCTGGATCTGGCCAGCCTGCCGGTAAACGTACTGATCCGCGGTGAAACCGGCAGTGGCAAGGAGCGGGTGGCCCGCTGCCTGCACGACTTTGGTCCTCGCGCCGCCAAGCCCTTTGTAGCCCTTAACTGCGCGGCCATCCCCGAATCGCTGTTCGAGGCCGAACTGTTCGGCCATGAGAGCGGTGCCTTCACGGGCGCCCAGGGTAAACGGATCGGCAAGCTGGAGTACGCCAACGGTGGCACCGTGTTCCTCGACGAAATCGAGAGCATGCCACTGGCCCAACAAGCCAAGCTGTTGCGGGTGATTCAGGAGCAGAAGTTGGAGCGCCTGGGGGCCAACCAGAGCATCAGCGTGGACCTGCGCATCATTGCGGCGACCAAGCCCGACCTGCTCGGGGAGGCTCGTGCCGGGCGCTTCCGCGAAGACCTGGCCTACCGCCTGAATGTGGCCGAATTGCGCCTGGCACCGCTGCGCGAGCGGCGGGAGGATATTCCGCTGCTGTTCGAACACTTTGCCCGTGCTGCCGGTGAAAAGCTTGGTCGCGCTGCCCCGCCGCTATCGGGTGCACAGCTGGCGCAGCTGCTGTCACATGACTGGCCTGGCAACGTGCGTGAGCTGGCCAATGCGGCGGAGCGGCATGCGTTGGGGCTGGGTTCGCCAAACATCGAGGTTGCACCTGCCGGGCAGTCGCTGGGCGAGCAAATGGAAGCATTCGAGGCGCAATGCCTGCGTGCGGCCTTGCGTCAGCATGGGGGCGAGATCAAGTCGGTGATGGAGGCGTTGCAACTGCCGCGGCGCACGCTTAACGAGAAGATGCAACGGCATGGGCTGGTGCGCGAGGATTTTATTGGGCAGGCATGAGCGGAAATCCGCTTATGACCAGGACCTGGTAGGCGAAAAACTGCTCATCACATCGAGATTTCGGACTGCTTTGCAGCCCTTCGCGGTCAGGCCCGCGCCTGCATAGGGCGGCGCAAGGCCCACTACTGTGCCGGCTTGGGGTATTTGATGCCCTCAAATGAATCAGCCCGCACCCATTTGGCACACCTTCTGCAATTGCCTTGGCAAGCTGCGCCACGGCGCGCTCCACAAAAACAACGAGAAGGTATCCCTGATGGATAACGCCACCTCCCTGCCCGCCGGGGCGGCCACCGCGCCTGCCGCAGAAAAAACCACCGCCAGCCGCTTGAAGTCGATTTTCAGCGGGTCCATCGGCAACATGGTCGAATGGTACGACTGGTACGTCTACGCCGCATTCTCGCTGTACTTCGCCAAGGCCTTCTTCCCGGCCGGCGACTCCACCGCACAACTGCTCAATACCGCCGCGATCTTCGCCGTGGGCTTCCTCATGCGCCCGATCGGTGGCTGGCTGATGGGCCTGTACGCCGACCGCAAGGGCCGCAAGGCCGCGCTGATGGCGTCGGTCCTGCTCATGTGCGCCGGCTCGCTGGTCATCGCCCTGACCCCGGGTTACGAAACCATCGGCGTCGCCGCACCTGTCCTGCTGGTCATCGCGCGCCTGCTGCAGGGCCTGTCGGTGGGTGGTGAATACGGCACCTCGGCCACCTACCTCAGCGAAATGGCCAGCAAGGAGCGCCGTGGTTTCTTCTCCAGCTTCCAGTACGTGACCCTGATCTCCGGCCAGCTCATCGCCCTGGCGGTACTGATCGTCCTGCAACAGACCCTGACCACCGAGCAGTTGTACGCCTGGGGCTGGCGCGTGCCGTTCGTGATCGGTGCGCTGTGCGCGGTGGTGGCCCTGTACCTGCGTCGCGGCATGGAAGAAACCGCCTCGTTCACCAAGAAGGAAAAGGCCAAGGAAAGCCTGATGCGCACCCTGCTGCGTCACCCCAAGGAACTGATGACCGTCGTCGGTCTGACCATGGGCGGTACCCTGGCCTTCTACACCTACACCACCTACATGCAGAAGTACCTGGTCAACACCGTAGGCATGAGCATCAGTGACTCGACCACCATCTCGGCCGCCACGCTGTTCCTGTTCATGTGCCTGCAGCCGGTGATCGGTGGTCTCTCCGACAAGATCGGCCGCCGTCCAATCCTGATCGCCTTCGGTGTGCTCGGCACCCTGTTCACCGTCCCTATCCTCAGCACCCTGCACACCATCCAGAGCTGGTGGGGTGCGTTCTTCCTGATCATGGCAGCGCTGATCATCGTAAGCGGCTATACCTCGATCAACGCCGTGGTCAAAGCCGAGCTGTTCCCTACCGAGATTCGCGCCCTGGGCGTGGGCCTGCCGTATGCCCTGACCGTGTCGATCTTCGGTGGCACCGCCGAATACGTGGCCCTGTGGTTCAAGAGCGCTGGGATGGAGAGCGGCTTCTACTGGTACGTCACCGCCTGTATCGCCTGCTCGCTGCTGGTTTACGCGACCATGAAAGACACCAAGCAGCACTCGCGGATTACCACTGAGTAACGCTGGCCTGGCAGTACTAAAAGGGGCGCTCCATTGCATGGAGCGCCCCTTTTCTATTCAGACTTTTCCTTCTTAACGCCCTATTAATTCCACCTCATCAAGCTGCAATGGCTGGCAGAACGTTGGCGCCCGCAAGGACGCTCCCTAGCCAGGCTTGCGGCCTGAAGCACGACATACGCGCCCAAATACATCGAATAAATAGATTATTAAGCGCTGTTTTTTGCGCTTTTTAATCAAATTATTCGGCGTAGGATTAAACCCATAGAAACAAACAACTCACAAACCCCTGGAGCAACGACCATGAAAAACAAACTGATCCTTACCCTGGCCCTCTCGGTTTTCGCAGCTGGCGCCTTCGCCGAAGATGGCTTCGACCGGACCGACGCTCACACCTTTGCCGCGGCTCAAACCCAGCCCGCCAGCTACGCTGAAGACGGCTTCGATCGCACCGGTGGCCAACGCTTCGCCGAAGATGGCTTCGACCGCACCGGCGGCCAACGCTTCGCCGAAGACGGCTTCGATCGCACCGGCGGCCAACGCTTCGCCGAAGACGGCTTTGATCGCACCGGCGGCCAACGTTTTGCCGAAGATGGCTTCAACCGCACCAACGCGCACCGCATCAGCTGATACCTGATTGCGAGCACCCAGCCCGGCTTCGGCCGGGCTTGATCATTTGCACGCGAGCTCAGGCTTGGCACACTAGGCACCTTGTCCACTAGGAGGTAGGGCCAACAAGGCCAGCACAGATGTATTACTACGAACCCGCCAAAGGCCACGGCCTGCCGCACGACCCGTTCAATGCCATCGTCGGTCCCCGCCCGATCGGCTGGATCTCCTCTCAGGACCGCGAAGGCCGCCTGAACCTGGCGCCTTACAGCTTCTTCAATGCGTTCAACTACATCCCGCCGATCATCGGTTTCTGCAGCGTCGGGCGCAAAGACAGCCTGAACAACATCGAGCAGACCGGTGAGTTCGTCTGGAACCTGGCCACCCGCCCCCTGGCCGAGCAAATGAACCTGAGCTGCGCACCGGTTGCTGCCGAAGTAAACGAATTCGAATTGAGCGGCCTCACTGCCGCACCGTCGAGCATCGTCAAGGTGCCGCGCGTGGGTGAAACGCCGGTAGCCTTCGAGTGCAAGGTCAGCCAGATCGTCCAGCTCAAGCGCGCCGACCAGGAACAGGTGCCCAGCTGGCTTATCCTCGGGGAAGTGGTGGCGGTGCACATTGCCGAACACCTGCTGAACAACGGCATCTACGATACCGCTGCCGCCGAGCCTATTCTGCGGGGGGGTGGCCCGGCGGATTATTTCGAGCTGGGCAACCTGTTCAAGATGGCCCGGCCACCGGCCTGATCACCAGACCAGCTCACCCTCTTCGCTGACGCCCTGCAGGCGTTGCAGCTCGGCGGTGGCCGCTTCGTCGGCGGCCACGGCGCCCTTGAACACCTGCCCGTCGAGAACCTTGTGAAAGCGCGGTGCGCCGCCCATACCCAAGGCTTTGACCGCGATGGCTGCGTTGTAGCCGCCACCTTCCACCGGCACCATCGCCGATACCGCTTCGAAATGAGTGAATTCCCTACGTGCCATGTTGCTGTCCGCGTGATTGAACAAGGGCGTCACTTTACCTCATCCACGCTCAATCGAAGGTATGCAAGTCCAGGCTGCTGACCACCTGGGCCTGCACCAGCTCACCGAACACCTCCAGTGTCGGCGAAGCAAAGTAACCACTCATCGCCTGCTGGTCCTGCCAGCTTCCGCTGAGCAACCACAGGTCAGCATCAGCCTGCGAACGCTGCACGGTAAAACTCAGGCAACCCGGTGTACGCCGCGAGGGCTCAAGCAGGTCACGCAGGCGCGCGCCCAGCTCTGCCGAGCGCCCGCTGCTGGCACGGATGAAAGCAAGGTGGGTGACCGGTTGGTTAAGGGTCATTGCACAATCTCCTTGAAGCAGGCGGACGGAAAAGCCAGGCTGCCAAGGTTAGGCGCTCACCCGCGCGGCGCGTTAGGCCATTACTGCACGTCGATTGCCTGATCCTGCAGCGCGGCAGGATCAGGCAATCGACATGCAGCTTTCGACTAGCGCCCGTCTTTGCCCAAACCTATGCTGCGTCGGTCAGCAGAGGAAAGCCATCATGACCACCGCCACGTCCACCGAACCGACCCTGGAACTGCAGCGCCTGGAGCTGGCCGAGCTGATCAACCGCCACGCGGGCGAGCCCCATGGCCCGGCATCGGCCATCGATGACCTGCACCT
The DNA here is from genome assembly GCF_017875935.1 of Pseudomonas sp. BP6. Lineage (NCBI taxonomy): Bacteria > Pseudomonadati > Pseudomonadota > Gammaproteobacteria > Pseudomonadales > Pseudomonadaceae > Pseudomonas > Pseudomonas sp. BP6. Next base: position 537,768 of record NZ_JAGINI010000001.1, on the reverse strand, counting down.
GGTGCGCTACACCGAAAATGTGCGTTCTGTGCCCACCCTGGCGCAGCCTGCCCTGTGCATCCTTGCCCAAGGCAGCAAAAGCCTGTTCCTGGGTGACGAGCAGTACGCCTACGACCCACTGCATTACATGGTCGTTTCGGTGACCTTGCCGCTCAGTGCCGTGAGGCTGGATGCCAGCCCCGAGAACCCAAGCCTGGGCCTGCGCATGGACCTGGACCCGGCCGAGATCAGCCAACTGATCGCCGAGAGCGGACCGATGCTGGTACCCAATCGACCTTCCGGCCGTGGTTTGTACGTGGAAAGGACAGATGCCGCATTGCTCGATGCCCTGCTGCGGTTGCTGCGCCTGCTTGACACCCCCCGCGATATCGCAATGCTGGCGCCGCTGTTCCGCCGCGAGATTCTCTACCGCCTGCTGCGTGGGCCGCAGGGTTACCGGCTGTATGAAATTGCCTTGGCCAACAGCCAGACCCATCGGGTTTGCCAGGCCATCACCTGGCTCAACAACAACTTCCAACAGCCGCTGCGTATCGAGGACCTGGCACGTGAGGTCAACCTCAGCACCTCGACCTTGCACCACCGCTTCAAGGCGGTGACCTCGATGAGCCCATTGCAGTACCAGAAGCAACTGCGCCTGCAGGAAGCCCGGCGACTGATGTTGAACGACGGGCTGGAGGCGGCGGTGGCGGCTTATCGGGTGGGTTATGAAAGCCCGTCGCAGTTCAGCCGTGAATACAGCCGGCTTTACGGCGCGCCGCCGATTCGTGATGTGGCTCGGTTGCGGGCTACTGCGGTCTGAAGCTCAACATTCGCCTGCACCGGCGCTTTCGCGGGTAAACCCGCTCCTACAGGTTTTTGCACAGATGCGAAAATTGCGCGCTGCCTGCAGGCGCGAGAGGCCGATACAGGCAATCGCAATGCTTCAACCCAACACCGCGGCCTGCCACTGATTCTGATCCACCTGAATCAAGGTCGGCCCCGTGCGCTCCACCGCTTGCCCGAGCGCGGCCTGCAATTGGGCGATATCGGCCACGTTCTCTGCTGCCGCGCCCAACGCCCGCGCCACGCCGATGAAATCCGGGGTATGGATATCCACCCCGACCGGCTCGATCGCCCGATTGACCATGTATTTCTTGATTTCCTCGTACCCCTGGTTATTCCACAGCAGTACGATCAGCGGGACCTGCGCCTCCACTGCACTGACCAGTTCCGGCAGGGTGAACTGCAAACCACCATCACCAATCAGGCACACCGCCGGAGCGCGTTCAACGGCCTGCTCGGCACTGCCCAACCAGGCGCCCATGGCTGCTGGCAACGCGTAACCCAAGGTGCCGTAACCGGTCGAGGCGTTGAACCAGCGGCGTGGCTGCTCCATGTCAAGTGTCAGGTTGCCGGTGTACACAGGTTGGGTCGAGTCGCCCACCAGAATCGCATTCGGCAGGCGCTCTAGTATGGCGCTCAGCAAGCGCGTCTGGCTCAGGGTGGGCTGGTCCCAGTCTGCCGCCAGGACCTTGCGCAGATTGGCCACGCGGGCCACGCCCCAAGTGCTTTCGTGCACTGGCTGCGGCTGGGCTTGCAGGGCACCGAGCAGCGCTTCGGCAGCCAGCTCGGCATCGGCTACCAGCGCAAGCTCCGGCAGATAATTGCGCACGGTCTGGTCCGGGTCGATGTCAATGCGCAGCAGACTGCCCGGGATCTCGAAGCCTCCCTTGAAGGTCACGTCATAATCGGTTTCGGCCAGTTCGGTGCCGATCGCCAGCACCACGTCAGCCTCGGCCACCAGCGCCCGTGTGGCCGGTAACGACTGGGTCGAGCCGATCTGCAATGGGTGGCTGGCAGGCAGCAAGCCTTTGGCATTGATGGTCAGCGCCACCGGGGCCTGAAGGTGTTCGGCCAGGCGTGCCAGCGCAGCGCCCGCAGCCAACGCCCCGCCACCGGCCAGAATCAGCGGCCGACGTGCACTGGCCAGTCGCTCAGCCATCTGCGCCACGGCCTGAGGTGCAGCCCCTGCCCGACTACCCCGTACAGGGCGTCCCGGCAGCAGGAAGTCGGCCGGTTCAACCAGCACATCGAGCGGGATTTCGATATGTACCGGACGCGGCCGGGCACTGTCGAACACGGCAAATGCCCGGGCCAGCACCTGCGGCAAGTCGGCTGCACTCATCAAAGTGTGGGAAAACGCTGCCACACCCGATACCAGCGCCGCTTGGTTGGGCAGCTCGTGCAGCTTGCCACGGCCACCGCCCAACTGGTCACGGGACTGCACGCTGGAAATCACCAGCATCGGGATCGAGTCGGCATAGGCCTGGCCCATGGCAGTGGTGATATTGGTCATGCCCGGCCCGGTGATAATGAAGCACACCCCGGGTTTGCCGCGGGTGCGCGCATAGCCGTCAGCCATGAACCCGGCACCTTGCTCATGACGTGGGGTGATGTGACGAATGGAAGAGCCCGCCAGGCCACGATAGAGCTCCACGGTATGTACACCGGGGATGCCGAAGACATGATCGACGCCATAGCCTTCAAGGAGTTTGACCAGTACTTCGCCGCAGGTTGCCATCAGGGATCACCATGAATCGTGTTGGGGTATGCCCTTATTGGACCCAAGCCACGGCTATCGCCACAATGCAAAAAAACACATACTAGCCATGTCCTGTGATCATGGCTTACTGCAATGAAACGCCTCCCGCCCCTGCCTGCCCTGCACACGTTTCTGGTCACCGCCCAGCAGTGCAACTTCACCCGCGCCGGGCAGCAGTTGCACATCACCCAAGGCGCTGTCAGCCGCCAGATTGCATCCCTCGAAGAACACCTGGGTTATGCCCTGTTCAAGCGCGAGGCACGCGGGTTAAGCCTGACCCGTGAAGGCCTGGACTGGCTGCCGCGGGTGCAGCAGGTGTTCGCGCTGATCGAACAAGGGGTGCGCGAAGTGGGCGAGCACAGCACCACCCTGCAGCTCAAGGCCCCCACCTGTGTGATGCGTTGGCTGCTGCCGCGCCTGATGGAATGGCAGGCACTGCGCCCGGATGTGCCGGTTGAGCTGACCACGACCGTGCAGCACGGGGTGGATTTGCGTCGCGAGGGCTTCGATGCAGCGGTGGTCTATGGCAATGCGCCAAACCACGGGCTACACGTGCGCAAACTGTTCGATGAGCAACTGACCCCGGTGTGCGCACCGTCACTGCGTGAAGGGCCAGTGCCGTTGCAGCAGGTGGAAGACCTGGCCAGGCACATGCTGCTGCACCCCTCGCGGGATGAACACGACTGGCGGTTGTGGTTGCAGGCGGCTGGAGTGACGCTGGCCACACATGGACCCAAACAGCATTTCGAGACACTGGACATGGCGATGGCCATGGCTTCGCAGGGCACAGGGGTGGCGATCGGTGACTGGTCGCTGATTGGCGATGACCTGCGCGGTGGGCGGTTGTGCATGCCGTTTGCGCTGAAGGTGCTGACGGGCAAGGGGTATTACCTGGTGAGCCAGGCCAGAAGCTTGCCGCCGGGGTTGCTCGAACTACTGGACTGGCTGGAGGGCCAGGCCAGCCTGTGACAGCCCTTTCGCGGGGTCGCCCACAGGTATGCACATGCCTTGGGATCTGTGCGGTACCAGTGGGAGCGGGCATGCCCGCGAAGCAGGCGACTCAATGGCCGACTGTGGAGTGCTACCTTGAGCGCCGTCCGTTGAATGGACGGCGCCCTGCCGATCACTCTTCGACGCTCATGTATTCCTTGGCCCAGCGAATGTAGTCTTCAGGCTGGGTGTAGGTGTGCGAGAGTTCGGTGGCACTGAGGTTTTCCGACTTGTTCTGCCGGCCACGCTGCAGCCGCAGGCAGTCGTAAGTGGCCTTGATCGCGGCAAAGTAAGCCGCATGGCCATCGACCACGATGCGCACGCCCAGACGCGCCAGGCGTTCGTCATCGCGCAGGTTCGGGTTGCCATAGGTGACCAGCATCAGCGGCACCGTCAGGTGCTCGGCAATCTGCTCGAGCTGCTCGAAGTCCTTGACCCCTACCATGCAAATACCATCAGCGCCCGCCTTCTGGTAGCTCTGGGTACGCACGATGATTTCTTCGGTGCTGAGTACGCCCGCGTTGGTACGGGCAATGATCGACAGGGACGAATCGACTCGTGCCTCCAGCGCCGCGCGGATCTTGCCAACCCCCTCCTCGACCGGGATCAGGTCGGTAGACTTGCGCCCGAACTGGGCAGGCAGCAGGGTGTCCTCGATGGTCAGCGCGGCCACACCGGCGCGCTCCAGTTCGGTCACCGTGCGCATCACGTTCAGTGCGTTGCCATAGCCGTGGTCGGCGTCGGCCAGTACCGGCAGTTGCGCGACCCGACCAATGCGGGTGGCCTGCTCGACGAACTCGCTGAGGGTGATCAGAGCGAAGTCCGGAGCAGCCAACACCTGCAACGAGGCGACCGAACCGCCGAGGATACCGACTTCGAAGCCCAGGTCTGCGGCAATGCGTGCCGACATCGGGTCGAACACCGAGGCAGTGTGGAAACAGGAACCTGAAGCGAGCAGCTCGCGGAAGGCAAAACGCAGATCTTGGTGGGAAGCCTTGGGCATGATCACTCCGCAATAATGTTGAAATTTGAACGGTAACTACCGACCCCTGTAATCGGGTCTACCTGACCTGTTCCAACCGTCGCCATCTGGGCGGTCATGCTCGACATGCAGGCAGAGGAATAAAAGGTGTGGGAGACAGTGGACTGAAAAACCTGCGGCAATATGTTGCACCAAGCTGGTGCAAGCCCCGGATTTCAGCCTCTGTGGCATACCAACGATATCACGCAGCCATGCAGCACTGGATGAATGCGCCAATGCCGATATTGCATAGGGGATGCAGATAGTACATAGGAAGCTACCTAACTCAGGGTACAATTCGGGGGCTTCTGTGAGAGCAGGCTTGCCCGCGAAGAGGCTGCCATAGACAAAACAAGGTATTCCCGTGACCGCCGCCCTGCCCCCCACCTCCCTGCGCAACGTGCTCACCGCCCTCATGCTCGCCATCTTCCTTGGCGCTCTGGACCAGACCATCGTCGCCGTCTCGCTGCCCGCCATCTCGGCACAGTTCAGCGATGTCGGCATGCTGGCCTGGGTCATTTCCGGGTACATGGTGGCAATGACCGTGGCCGTGCCGATCTACGGCAAACTGGGCGACCTTTATGGCCGGCGCCGGATGATCCTCACCGGCATCAGCCTGTTCACCCTGGCCTCCATTGCCTGCGCCATGGCCCAGGACATGCCGCAACTGGTGCTGGCCCGGGTACTGCAGGGTATCGGCGCAGGCGGCATGGTCTCGGTGAGCCAGGCAATCATTGGCGACTTCGTGCCCCCACGCGAACGCGGCCGCTACCAGGGCTACTTCAGCAGCATGTACGCCGCGGCCAGCGTGGCTGGGCCAGTGCTGGGCGGCTGGTTGACCGAGTACCTGTCGTGGCGCTGGGTGTTCTGGATCAACCTGCCGCTGGGGCTGGTCGCCTTGTGGGCCATACGCCGTGCGCTCGGCAGCATGCCGGTGCAGCGTCGCGAGGCACAGGTGGACTACCTTGGCGCCATGCTATTGATTCTCGGCCTTGGCAGCCTGCTGCTGGGCATTACCATGGTGGGCCAGGGCCACACCTGGGCCGACCCGGCCGTGCTGGCGCTGTTCGGCTGCGCCCTGCTTGGCCTCACGCTTTTCATCGCCCACGAACGGCGCTGCCCGGAGCCGCTGCTGCCGCTCAGCCTGTTCAGCAACCGAGTGGCAGTGCTGTGCTGGGCAGTGATCTTTTTCGCCAGTTTCCAGTCCATTTCCCTGACCATGCTCATGCCCTTGCGTTACCAAGGCATCACCGGCGCCGGTGCCGACAGCGCCGCCCTGCACCTGCTGCCGCTGGCCATGGGGCTGCCCATGGGCGCCTTCACAGGAGGCCGCATGACCAGCCGGACCGGGCGCTACAAGCCGCAGATCCTGGCCGGTGCACTGCTGATGCCAGTGGCCATTTTCGCGATGGCACTGACTCCGCCGCAATCCGCGTTGCTCGCTGCGCTGTTCATGCTGCTGACCGGCATAGCCTGCGGGCTGCAATTCCCGACCTCGCTGGTGGGCACACAAAGCGCGGTGGCCAGCAAGGACATCGGCGTGGCCACCAGCACCACCAACCTGTTCCGTTCGCTGGGCGGAGCCATGGGCGTGGCGTGCATGTCCAGCCTGTTGCTGGCACTGCTGCATCAGGGTGGTTTCGAACTGTCGGTCAATCCGTTGCTGGGGAGCTTGAAGGCCGCAGAGGTGGACCTGGTGACTCAGGGACGGTTGCTGGAGACGTTCAGACAACTGTTGATGGGGAGTGCGCTTGTCGCGGTGCTGGGCCTGTTTGCGGCATTCGCTCTACCCGACCGGCAATTGCGCGGCCGCTGAAAGTTGCGCAATCGCTGCAAGAGCCGCCTTGTGCTGCGCACAGCCGCAAGGCAGCCGCGCCCTTAATCCCCCCTTAACACAAACGGGAAACACTCCCTCACAATCCTTCACAAAGTGTCATTTGCGCAGAGCCGGGCTCAAGCGCAGCATATCCAGCCCGGTGTCGACCCATTTTTCGACATCACCCAACAAATCGACACTGTCAGGCAGCAAGAGCCAGCGCCCGATCAGGCCATCGACATAGGCAAACAGGGCCACCGCCGCGCGCTCGACATCCAGCTCGCCAGGCAACTGGCCCCGGCGTACGGCATTGGCCAGCGCCAGGGTGATGCCCTTGTGGCAATCCAGCACCGCACACTGGCGCTGCTGGCGAATTTCACACATATCATCGGTGAACTCGCACTTGTGATGCAGGATTTCATTGATACGACGGGTTCGGGCATCGAGCACCAGCTCGTTGAACACCTGCAACAGCAGCTTGCGCATGCAGCCAAGCGGGTCGACTTCATCCTCGCTTTCGCTAGCGCGCGCCAAATGGTCATGGGTCTCGTGCAGGCTGTCGAGCAACGCCTGCACCAGCTCGGCCTTGTTATTGAAGTGCCAGTAGATCGCCCCCCGCGTCACACCCGCCAGTTCGGCGATGTCGGCCAGTGTGGTTCGCGCAACCCCGCGCTTGTAGAAAGCCCTTTCCGCCGCCTCGATGATCTGGGCGCGGGTTTCCTGGGCTTCTTCTTTGGTTCTACGGACCATGGCAGTACAACCTCATCTGGCCCGAACGCGCAGCGCGTGCGGGAAACGCTCCGGGGAACCTCTGCAGGGGCCTCTCGGATGAGCTAATCAAACGCTGAGGCAGTACCGGAGTACAGCCCAGCAGTATTTACAAACAACCATGAATGTAAGTATATTTCTTAGCAAGCTATTTATCCACCGGATAGCATTTTTTCCAGATCAAGATCTCTTCCATTACTCTTGAGCGTCTCCCTGCTCCAGCGACCCGAGGATCCTCATGCAATTCAAGCCAGCCGTTACCGCTCTGGTTTCCGCCGTCGCCCTGGCAACACTGCTCAGTGGCTGTAAGAAAGAAGAAGCAGCGCCAGCGGCGCAGGCTCCTCAGGTCGGCGTCGTGACCATCCAGCCGCAAGCCTTCACCCTCACCTCGGAATTGCCGGGGCGTACCAGTGCCTACCGCGTCGCCGAAGTGCGCCCGCAGGTCAACGGCATCATCCTCAAGCGCCTGTTCAAGGAAGGCAGTGAGGTCAAGGAAGGCCAGCAGTTGTATCAGATCGACCCTGCCGTGTACGAAGCCACCCTGGCCAATGCCAAGGCCAACCTGCTGGCTACACGCTCGCTGGCCGAACGCTACAAGCAACTGATTGACGAACAGGCCGTCTCCAAACAGGAATATGACGACGCCAATGCCAAACGATTGCAGGCCGAGGCTTCGCTCAAGAGCGCACAGATCGACCTGCGCTACACCAAGGTTCTGGCGCCGATCAGCGGCCGTATCGGCCGTTCTTCGTTCACCGAAGGTGCACTGGTGAGCAATGGTCAGACCGATGCCATGGCCACCATCCAGCAGCTCGACCCTATTTATGTCGACGTTACCCAGTCCACCGCCGAGCTGCTCAAGCTGCGCCGTGACCTGGAAAGCGGTCAGTTGCAGAAGGCTGGTGACAACGCCGCCTCGGTTCAGTTGGTGCTGGAGGACGGCAGCCTGTTCAAACAGGAAGGCCGCCTGGAATTCTCCGAAGTCGCGGTCGACGAGACCACAGGCTCTGTGACCCTGCGCGCCCTGTTCCCCAACCCCGATCACACCCTGCTGCCAGGCATGTTCGTGCATGCGCGGCTCAAGGCCGGTGTCAACGCCAACGCCATCCTGGCACCGCAACAAGGCGTGACCCGCGACCTCAAGGGCGCACCAACCGCCCTGGTGGTCAACCAGGAGAACAAGGTCGAACTGCGCCAACTCAAGGCGAGCCGCACCTTGGGTAGCGACTGGCTGATCGAGGAAGGCCTCAACCCGGGTGACCGCCTGATCACCGAAGGGCTGCAGTACGTGCGCCCGGGCGTCGAGGTGAAGGTCAGCGAAGCCACCAACGTCAAGAAGCCGGCCGGCCCTGTTCAGGCCAACGCGGCGAAAGCAGACGCCAAAGCGGAGTAAACCATGTCGAAGTTCTTTATCGATCGCCCGATCTTCGCCTGGGTGATCGCGTTGGTGATCATGCTGGTCGGGGCCTTGTCGATCCTGAAGCTGCCGATCAACCAGTACCCCAGTATCGCGCCGCCGGCCATCGCCATCGCCGTGACCTACCCGGGCGCCTCGGCGCAAACCGTGCAGGACACCGTGGTGCAGGTGATCGAGCAGCAGCTCAACGGTATCGACAACCTGCGTTATGTGTCGTCGGAAAGTAACTCCGACGGCAGCATGACCATTACCGCCACCTTCGAACAGGGCACCAACCCCGACACCGCGCAGGTACAGGTACAGAACAAGCTGAACCTGGCCACCCCGCTGCTGCCGCAGGAAGTGCAGCAGCAAGGTATCCGCGTCACCAAAGCAGTGAAGAACTTCCTGCTGGTGATCGGCCTGGTCTCCGAAGACGGCAGCATGACCAAGGACGACCTGGCCAACTACATCGTCTCGAACATGCAGGACCCGATCTCGCGTACTGCGGGTGTGGGTGACTTCCAGGTGTTCGGTGCGCAGTACGCCATGCGTATCTGGCTCGATCCGGCCAAGCTGAACAAGTTCCAGCTGACCCCGGTCGACGTCAAGACCGCCGTGGCCGCACAGAACGTGCAGGTGTCCTCCGGCCAGCTCGGCGGCCTGCCAGCCCTGCCGGGCACCCAGCTGAACGCCACCATCATCGGCAAGACCCGCCTGCAAACCGCCGAGCAGTTCGAGAATATCCTGCTGAAGGTCAACAAAGACGGTTCACAGGTGCGTCTGGGTGACGTCGCCCAAGTGGGCCTGGGGGGTGAAAACTACGCAGTCAGCGCCCAGTTCAACGGCAAGCCGGCTTCCGGCCTGGCGGTAAAACTGGCAACCGGCGCCAACGCCCTGGACACCGCCAAGGCACTGCGCCAGACCATCGCCGACCTGGAACCGTTCTTCCCGCCTGGAGTGAAAGCGGTATTCCCGTATGACACCACCCCAGTGGTCACCGAATCGATCAGCGGCGTGATCCACACCCTGATCGAAGCCGTGGTTCTGGTGTTCTTGGTGATGTACCTGTTCCTGCAGAACTTCCGCGCCACCATCATCACCACCATGACCGTACCGGTCGTATTGCTGGGTACCTTCGGCATCCTTGCCGCCGCGGGCTTCAGCATCAACACCCTGACCATGTTCGCCATGGTCCTCGCCATCGGCTTGCTGGTGGATGACGCCATCGTCGTGGTGGAGAACGTCGAGCGGGTAATGTCCGAGGAAGGCTTGCCGCCCAAGGAGGCTACCAAGCGCTCGATGGAACAGATCCAGGGTGCCTTGGTGGGTATCGCCCTGGTGCTCTCGGCCGTACTGCTGCCCATGGCGTTCTTCGGCGGCTCCACGGGTGTGATCTACCGGCAGTTCTCCATCACCATCGTCTCGGCCATGGGCCTGTCGGTGCTGGTTGCGCTTATCTTCACCCCGGCGCTTTGCGCAACCATGCTCAAACCGCTGAAGAAAGGCGAGCACCACACCGCCAAAGGCGGGTTCTTCGGCTGGTTCAACCGCAACTTCGACCGCAGCGTCAATGGCTACGAGCGCAGTGTAGGCACCATCCTGCGCAACAAGGTGCCATTCCTGCTGGCCTATGCGCTGATCGTGGTCGGCATGATCTGGCTGTTCGCCCGCATCCCCACCGCGTTCCTGCCGGAAGAAGACCAAGGCGTACTGTTCGCCCAGGTGCAGACCCCGGCCGGCTCCAGTGCCGAGCGTACACAGGCTGTGGTCGACCAGATGCGCGAATACCTGCTCAAGGACGAAGCCGATACCGTATCGTCGGTATTCACCGTCAACGGTTTCAACTTCGCAGGCCGCGGCCAGAGCTCGGGCATGGCATTCATCATGCTCAAACCATGGGATGAACGCTCGAAGGAGAACAGCGTGTTCGCCCTGGCACAGCGTGCCCAGCAGCACTTCTTCACCTTCCGCGATGCAATGGTGTTCGCCTTCGCCCCGCCAGCGGTGCTTGAACTGGGTAACGCCACCGGCTTCGACGTGTTCCTTCAGGACCGCGGCGGTGTCGGCCACGAGAAGTTGATGGAGGCGCGCAACCAGTTCCTGGCCAAAGCCGCGCAGAGCAAGATCCTCAGCGCCGTGCGACCGAACGGCCTGAACGATGAACCGCAGTACCAGCTGACCATTGATGACGAACGTGCCAGCGCCTTGGGCGTGACCATTGCCGACATCAACAACACCCTGTCGATTGCGCTGGGCGCCAGCTACGTCAACGACTTCATCGACCGTGGCCGGGTCAAGAAGGTGTACATCCAGGGCGAACCAAGCGCGCGGATGAGCCCGGAAGACCTGCAAAAATGGTACGTGCGCAACGGCGCAGGCGAGATGGTGCCGTTCTCCTCCTTCGCCAAAGGCGAATGGACCTACGGCTCGCCAAAGCTGTCGCGTTACAACGGTGTCGAAGCGATGGAGATCCTCGGTGCACCGGCGCCTGGCTACAGTACCGGTGAAGCCATGGCCGAGGTCGAGCGCATTGCTGGCGAGCTGCCAAGCGGTATCGGCTTCTCCTGGACCGGCATGTCCTACGAGGAAAAACTCTCCGGCTCGCAGATGCCGGCGCTGTTCGCCCTCTCGGTACTGTTCGTGTTCCTGTGCCTGGCAGCCCTGTACGAAAGCTGGTCGATCCCGATCGCCGTGGTGCTGGTAGTACCGCTGGGTATCATCGGTGCACTGATCGCCACCAGCCTGCGCGGCCTGTCCAACGACGTGTACTTCCTGGTTGGCCTGTTGACCACCATCGGTCTTGCGGCGAAAAACGCCATTCTGATCGTCGAGTTCGCCAAGGAGCTGCACGAACAAGGCCGTAGCCTGTACGACTCAGCGATCGAAGCGTGCCGCATGCGTCTGCGCCCGATCATCATGACCTCGCTGGCGTTCATCCTGGGCGTGGTGCCGTTGACCATCGCCAGCGGCGCCGGCGCCGGCAGCCAGCACGCCATCGGTACTGGCGTGATCGGCGGCATGATCAGTGCGACCGTGCTGGCTATCTTCTGGGTACCACTGTTCTTCGTCGCAGTGTCGTCGCTGTTCGGCAGCAAAGAGCCGGAAAAAGACGTCACCCCTGAAAATCCACGTTATGAGGCTGGGCAATGACCAAGTCTTTGTTGTCCCTGGCGGTAACCGCTTTCATTCTTGGCGGCTGCTCGCTGATCCCTGACTACCAGACCCCGGAAGCGCCGGTGGCTGCGCAGTGGCCACAAGGCCCTGCCTATTCGCCGACGCAATCGGCGGATGTCGCCGCTGCTGAACAGGGCTGGCGTCAGTTCTTCCACGACCCAGCGCTGCAACAGCTGATCCAGACCGCGCTGGTCAATAACCGCGACCTGCGCGTTGCGGCGCTGAACCTCGACGCCTACCGTGCGCAATACCGCATTCAGCGCGCCGACCTGTTCCCGGCGGTTTCGGCCACCGGCAGCGGCAGCCGCCAGCGTGTCCCGGCGAACATGTCGCAAACAGGTGAATCTGGCATCACCAGCCAGTACTCGGCCACTTTGGGCGTCAGCGCCTACGAGCTGGACCTGTTCGGCCGCGTGCGCAGCCTGACCGAGCAGGCCCTGGAAACCTACCTCTCCAGCGAGCAGGCGCGTCGTTCCACGCAGATCGCCCTGGTAGCCAGCGTGGCCAACGCCTACTACACCTGGCAGGCCGACCAGGCCCTGTTCAAGCTGACCGAAGAAACGCTGAAGACCTACGAGGAAAGCTACAACCTCACCCGTCGCAGCAATGAAGTCGGCGTGGCCTCGGCCCTGGACGTCAGTCAGGCACGCACCGCCGTGGAAGGCGCCCGGGTCAAGTACTCGCAGTACCAGCGCCTGGTCGCCCAGGACGTCAACAGCCTGACTGTGCTGCTGGGTACCGGCATTCCTGCCGACCTGGCCAAGCCGCTGGCGCTCGATGACGACCAACTGGCCGAAGTACCGGCCGGCCTGCCATCGGATATCCTCCAGCGTCGCCCGGACATTCAGGAAGCCGAGCACCTGCTCAAGGCCGCCAACGCCAACATTGGCGCAGCCCGCGCAGCGTTCTTCCCGAGCATCAGCCTGACCGCCAACGCCGGCAGCCTGAGCCCCGACATGGGCCACCTGTTCTCGGGCGGCCAGGGCACCTGGCTGTTCCAGCCGCAGATCAACCTGCCGATCTTCAACGCCGGCAGCCTGAAAGCCAGCCTGGACTACTCGAAAATCCAGAAGGACATCAACGTCGCCAAGTACGAAAAAACCATCCAGACGGCCTTCCAGGAAGTCTCCGATGGCCTGGCGGCGCGCAAGACCTTCGACGAGCAGTTGCAAGCCCAGCGCGACCTGGTGCAGGCAAACCAGGACTACTACCGCCTGGCCGAACGCCGCTACCGCATCGGGATTGACAGCAACCTGACCTTCCTCGACGCCCAACGCAACCTGTTCAGTGCCCAGCAAGCACTGATCGGAGACCGCCTGTCGCAACTGACCAGCGAGGTCAACCTGTACAAGGCGCTCGGCGGTGGCTGGTACGAGCAGACCGGGCAGGCCAACCAGCAAGCATCGGTGGAAACACCGAAAGGCTGATCGGCCTTGTTACAGCACAAGCCCACCCTTAGCGGTGGGCTTTGCTTTTTTACTGCCTGTGCCGGCCAGTATCCCCTGGTGATTCACCGTCGCAGCCACCACCGTATTCGCGGGTGAACCCGCTCCTACACTGATCGGTGGTGGACACATATCGGTGGTTGGGCGCAAGCCGTTGTAGGAGCGGGTTTACCCGCGAAGAGGCCAGCACAGGAGACTTATTAACCAACCAGAACATTCCGTTCGATTATCGCCCCGTTCCGTTTGCGGCGAATTGCCTCACCCCCGCACAACCCCGCACCATCCCCCCCACGCAACGTTGCCCAAGTTCATCAAAAAACACCCGCATCTGCAGGCTCGATCCCGCAGTGCACTGGCTCGACCATAAAAACAAGAGATTCACGACAGATGAGCATTTCGCTACCCGCACGCCAGCTGCTGCCCGGCCTGCTGGCCATGTCCTGCGCCCTCCCCGTGTTCGCCGCCAACGAAGGTGGTTTCATCGAGGACGCCAAGGCCAACCTCAACCTGCGCAACTTCTACATCAACCGCAACTTCGTCGACCCGGCCCACCCACAGGGCAAGGCCGAGGAATGGACGCAAAGCTTCATCCTCGATGCCCGCTCCGGTTTCACCCAGGGTACGGTCGGCTTCGGCGTGGACGTACTGGGGCTGTACTCGGTCAAGCTCGACGGCGGCAGAGGCACCACCAACACTCACTTGCTACCTGTGCATGACGACGGGCGCCCGGCCGATGACTTCGGCAGGCTGGGTGTGGCGCTGAAAGCCAAGCTGTCCGAAACCGAGCTGAAAGTCGGTGAATGGATGCCGGTACTGCCAATCCTGCGTTCAGACGATGGTCGCTCGTTGCCGCAAACCTTCCGCGGTGGTCAACTGACCTCCAGGGAAATCGCCGGCCTGACCCTGTACGCCGGCCAGTTCCGCGGCAATAGCCCGCGCAACGATGCCAGCATGGAAGACATGTCGCTCAACGGCAAAGCTGCCTTCACCTCCGACCGTTTCAACTTCGGCGGCGGTGAGTACAGCTTCAACGACAAGCGCACCATGATCGGCCTGTGGGATGCCCAGCTCAAGGACATCTACCGCCAGCAGTACCTCAACCTGACGCACAGCCAGCCGCTGGGCGACTGGACGCTGGGCGCCAACCTGGGCTACTTCATCGGCAAGGAAGATGGCGCCGAACGTGCCGGCAAGCTGGACAACCGCACCGCCTCCGCCCTGCTTTCGGCGCGCTACCAAGGCCACACTTTTTACGTTGGCCTGCAGAAGGTCAGCGGCGATGACGCCTGGATGCGGGTCAATGGCACCAGTGGCGGTAGCCTGGCCAACGACAGTTACAATTCAAGCTTCGACAATGCCAAGGAGCGTTCCTGGCAGGTTCGCCATGACTTCAACTTCGCCGCCGTCGGCGTACCCGGCCTGACCCTGATGAACCGTTATATCAAGGGTGAAAACGTCACCGCGGGCAGCGTGGACGATGGCAAGGAATGGGCGCGGGAAACAGAGCTGGCCTATGTGGTGCAGTCGGGCAGCTTCAAGGACCTGTCGGTGAAATGGCGCAACTCGACCATGCGTCGCGACTTCAGCACCAACGCGTTCGATGAGAATCGCTTGATTGTGAGTTACCCGCTGAACCTTCTGTGAATCGAATGGCCTCTTCGCGGATGAACACGCGAAGAGGCCAGATGCCCCTCAAGTGACCTAAAGCTATAAACATTCATGCACCTTCTTTGAGGGCATGATTTGCTACAGCTGAATAAAACCCTGCCATGAATTTGCCAGTGCGAGCTGCCGCCATTCGCTGAGATGATGATAGTGGCGACTGCAGGCTATCCTGATCACTATCCGCTACAGGTGAAACCAAGCTGAACAGGGAGGCACAACAATGAAAACCCTCGTCGACCACCTGAGCCAATACGCCAACTATCACCGCGACCCGCGCAACATCTTCACCCACTTCATCGGCATCCCCATGATCGTGCTGGCAGTCACCATCCTGCTGTCACGTCCAGGCTGGGAGATAGCTGGCATCTGGCTGTCCCCCGCCCTGCTGGCAGCGGCGGCGTCGGTGTGGTTCTACCTGCGCCTGGACCTGCGCTTCGGGCTGGTGATGGGGCTGTTGCTGGGCCTGTGCCTGTGGGTCGGTGAGGCGCTGGCAGTGCAGTCGACAACACTATGGCTCGGCGCCGGGCTGGGGGCGTTCGTGGTGGGCTGGATCATCCAGTTCATCGGCCACTACTACGAAGGCCGCAAACCGGCATTTGTCGACGATGTGAGCGGCCTGATCATCGGGCCATTGTTCGTGGTGGCGGAAGCTGCGTTCATGCTGGGCCTGTGCCCGACACTGAAGCATGCCGTGGAAACCAAAGCCGGCCCGGTTGCCATGCGGGAGAAAAAGGCGTCGGTGTAAGGGCCATTGCGGGCAAGCTCCCTGCCACAGGTCTGCAG
Organism: Pseudomonas sp. BP6; assembly: GCF_017875935.1. Lineage (NCBI taxonomy): Bacteria > Pseudomonadati > Pseudomonadota > Gammaproteobacteria > Pseudomonadales > Pseudomonadaceae > Pseudomonas > Pseudomonas sp. BP6. The sequence continues at coordinate 522,126 of NZ_JAGINI010000001.1, read as the reverse complement.
GGTTATGCAGGACCTGTGGCAAGGAGCTTGCCCGCGAACACGATTTACTGGCGCGACTCTACGCCAAGTTCATCCCACACCGACTCAGCCAGGTGGAACGTGGCATTGGCCGCCGGAATGCCGCAGTAGATCGCGCTCTGCATCAGCACTTCCTTGATCTCGTCGCGGGTCACGCCATTGTTGGCCGCCGCACGCAGGTGCAGCTTCAGCTCGTCGTTGCGGTTCATGCCGATCAGCATGGCGATGGTGATCAGGCTGCGGGTATGACGCGGCAGCCCCGGGCGGGTCCAGATGTCACCCCAGGCGTGGCGGGTGATCATTTCCTGAAACTCGCCATTGAAGTCGTTGAGTTTCTCCAGGCTGCGGTCCACGTGGGCATCGCCCAGCACTGCGCGGCGCACTTGCATGCCAGCGTCGTAACGTTGTTTCTCGTCCATGGCGTTGTCCTCAGTGAGCCAGCAGGAAATCGAGCACGCGACGGCTGAAGGCCTCGCCAATCTCGACGTTGGACAGGTGCGCCGCCGGGAAGTCGACGTACTCGGCACCTTGGATACCGGCCTGCATGAAGCGGCCATGCTCAGGGGTGGTCACCACGTCTTCAGTACCGGCAACGATCAGCGCGGGCACCTGGATGCGGCCCAGTTGCTCACGATAATCAGCGTCACGTACCGCTGCGCAGTTGCCGGCATAGCCTTGCGGGCTGGTTTGCGCCAGCATCTGGCAGATACGCTGAGCCTGCTCCGACTGTGCCTGGGCAAAACCTGGGGTGAACCAGCGGGCGATGGAGGCATCGCGCAGGTCGACCATGGCCTGCTGGCCACCTTTGAGCACAGTGTCGATACGGGTGTTCCACACCTCGTCGTTGGCGATCTTGGCGGCCGTGTTGCACAGGGTCAGGCTGCGCAGGCGCTCACCTGCATTGATGCCAAGCCACTGGCCGATCAGGCCACCCATCGACAGGCCGACGAAGTGAGCTTTCTGGATGTCCAGGCCATCGAGCAGGGCCAGCACGTCTCGGCCCAGCTGTTCGATGCTGTAAGGGCCTTCAGTGACCAGCGATGCACCGTGACCGCGGGTGTCGTAGCGCAGCACCCGGAAGTGCTGGCTCCACAACGGAATCTGGGTGTCCCACATGCCCAGGTCGGTACCCAGCGAGTTGGACAGGACCAGCACCGGGGCGTCTTCCGGGCCATCGATCTGGTAATTCAAAACGCCATCGGCCAGTTGCAAGTGCGCCACAGCAGTCTCCTTCAGGCAGTAAAACGTTGATGTTCGGATACGGCGCGCGCCACCCAGACGCGGGCCTGGCCCAGATAATGGGCAGGGTCGAGCAGGCGATCGAGTTCTTCGCCAGACAGCTCGGCGCTGACCTGCGGTTCGTCACCCAGCACGGCACGCAGGTGCCGCTGTTCGGCCACCGCGCGCTGGCAGCATTGTTCCAGCAGGTGGTGAGCACGGTCGCGCCCCAGGCGCTGGGCAAGGACGATGCTCACCGCTTCGGCCAGCACCAGGCCTTGTGTCAGGTCGAGGTTATGGCGCATGCGCGCGGCATCCACCTCCATGCCCTCGGCAATCATTTGAGCCTGGCGCAGGGCGCCAGAGACCAGGCAGCAGATATCCGGCAAGGTTTCCCACTCGGCATGCCATAGGCCCAGGCTGCGTTCGTGCTCCTGGGGCATCGCCGCAAACAGCGTCGACAGCAGGCCCGGCACGCGGGTTGCGGCACCGATCAACACGGCGGCCCCCACCGGGTTGCGCTTGTGTGGCATGGTCGAAGAACCACCCTTGCCCGGCGCAGAAGGCTCAAACACCTCCCCCGCCTCGGTTTGCATCAGCAAGCTGATATCACGGCCGAACTTGCCCAGGCTGCCGGCAACCAGGCCCATTACCGAGGCAAACTCCACCAGGCGGTCGCGCTGGGTGTGCCAGGGCTGCTCGGGCAGGGTCAGCTTGAGCTGTTCGGCCAGCGCTTCGGCCACCGGCATCGCCTTGCTGCCCAAGGCCGCCAGGCTGCCCGAGGCACCGCCGAACTGCAGGACCAGCAGGCGCGGGCGCAATTCCTGCAGGCGCTGACGGTGGCGGGTCAAAGCGCCCAGTACACCGGCCAGCTTCATGCCCAGGGTCACCGGGGTAGCATGCTGCAACCAGGTACGCCCCACCAGTGGCGTATCGGCATGCTTCAACGCCTGCTGCGACAGGGTATCAGCCAGCTTGCCGAGGTCGGCCTCGATCAAGTCCAGAGCATCGCGCAACTGCAGAACCAGACCGGTGTCCATCGCATCCTGGCTGGTGGCCCCGAGGTGCACATAGCGCTCAGCTTCAGGCACGCCAGTGGCGATCACCTTGCCCAACGCTTTCACCAACGGAATTGCCGAGTTACCCGCGGTGGCAATGGCATTGGCCAGCGCGCCAACGTCATAGCGCTCGGCCTGGCAGGCCGCCTCGATGGCCGCCACCGCGCTGTGCGGGACCAAACCGGTAGAGGCTTCGGCACGGGCAAGCGCTGCTTCGAAATCCAGCATGCCCTGCAGGCGGCCACGGTCGGAGAAAATCTCGCGCATGGCCGGCGCGGTGAAATAGGCGTCGAACAGTTGGTTGCTCATGCAGCGTCCTTAATCATCATGGTGCAGATACGCCGCCTGCTTCGGCAGGCGCAGGCTGAACAGGAAGGCAATCGCCATCATCGCCGTCACGTACCAGTAGAAAGTGTTTTCCATCCCGAGGCTTTTCAGGCCCAAGGCCACATACTCGGCCGAACCGCCGAATGCTGCGTTGGCCACCGCATAGGCCAGGCCCACACCCAGTGCCCGCACCTGTGGCGGGAACATCTCAGCCTTCACCAGACCGCTGATCGAGGTGTAGAAACTGACGATACACAGGGCCAGGCTGATCAGCACGAAGGCCATGATCGGGCTGGTCACGGTTTTCAGTGCCATCAGCAGCGGCACTGTGCACAGGGTACCCAGCGCACCGAACAGCAGCATCGAATTGCGCCGACCGATGCGGTCGGACAACATGCCGAAGAACGGCTGCACCACCATGAACAGAAACAACGCCCCGGTCATCACGTAGCTGGCGTTCTTGGCTGTCATGCCCGCAGTGTTGACCAGGTACTTCTGCATATAGGTGGTGAAAGTATAGAAAATCAGCGAGCCACCAGCGGTGTAGCCAAGCACCGTGATGAACGCCGCTGCGTGATTGCGGAACAGGCCACCGATCGAACCTGCATCCTTGTCATTACGGGCTTCGGCGCTACTGGTCTCGTGCAGCGAACGGCGTAGCATCAGCGAGATCAGGGCGGCGATGGCCCCCACCACGAAGGGAATGCGCCAGCCCCAGGCCCGCAGTTCATCTTCAGTCAGCAGCTGTTGCAGGATCACCACGACCAGTACCGCCAGCAACTGGCCGCCGATCAGGGTGACGTACTGGAACGAAGCAAAGAAACCACGCTGCCCACGCAGGGCCACTTCACTCATGTAGGTGGCCGTGGTGCCGTATTCGCCTCCTACCGACAGGCCCTGGATCAGCCGGGCCAGCAATAGCAGCGCCGGGGCCCAGGTGCCGATGCTGGCATAGGTGGGCAGGCAGGCGATCATCAGGGAGCCGAAGCACATCATCAGCACCGAGATCATCAGGGAATTCTTGCGACCATGACGGTCGGCGAGACGGCCGAAGATCCAGCCACCAATGGGGCGCATCAGGAAGCCTGCGGCAAATACACCCGCCGTGTTCAACAGTTGCACGGTGGGGTCGTCGGAGGGGAAGAAGGCTGGGGCGAAGTAGATCGCGCAGAAGGCGTAGACGTAGAAATCGAACCATTCCACCAGGTTGCCTGACGAGGCACCGACAATAGCGAAGATGCGCGAGCTGCGCTCTTCGCCGGTGTAATAGGTTGAGGTCATGAGGGTTTTACTCCTGGTGGGTACCAGGTAAATCTAGACATACCTGGTAACACACTCGTTCCGCTATCTGGCTGGCAATTGGCCTTATGTCTCACAGGACAGGCCTCTTCGTGGGCAAGCCAGCCCCCACAGGGGATTGCGTGGATCCCTGTGGGAGCTGGCTTGCACGCGAAGAGGCCGGTACAGGTCAAACCCGCTCGATGGCCAGCGCCAGACCTTGGCCGACACCCACACACATGGTCGCCAGGCCTTTACGCCCACCACTCTTCTCCAACTGGTGCAGCGCAGTCAGCACCAGGCGCGCACCGCTCATGCCCAGCGGGTGGCCCAGGGCAATGGCGCCGCCATTAGGGTTTACCTGTGGCGCATCGTCAGCGACACCCAGCTCACGTAGCACTGCCAGGCCTTGGCTGGCAAACGCTTCGTTAAGCTCGATCACGTCGAAATCACTTACCGCCACCCCCAGACGCTCGGTCAGCTTGCGCACCGCCGGCACCGGGCCAATGCCCATGACACGTGGAGCAACGCCGCCGCTGGCCATGCCCAGAACGCGGGCACGCGGGGTCAGGCCGTGTTTCTTCACCGCTGCGGCCGAGGCCAGGATCATCGCCGCAGCACCGTCGTTCACGCCCGAGGCGTTGCCGGCGGTGACCGTCTTGTCCGGGCCGTTGACCGGTTTGAGCTTGGTCAGCGCCTCCAGCGTGGTTTCCGGGCGCAGGTGTTCGTCACGTTCGACGATGATTTCGCCCTTCTTGTGAACGATACGCACCGGCACAATTTCTTCGGCGAAGAAGCCGGCAGCCTGCGCAGCGGCAGCCTTCTGCTGACTGCGCAGGGCGAACGCGTCCTGGTCAGCACGCGAAACCTGATAGTCGTCAGCCACGTTGTCGGCGGTTTCCGGCATTGAATCCACACCATACTGGCTCTTCATCAGCGGGTTGATGAAACGCCAGCCAATGGTGGTGTCTTCCAGCTTCATGTTGCGCGAATAGGCGCTTTCAGCCTTGCCCATGACGAACGGAGCGCGCGACATCGACTCGACGCCACCCGCAATCACCAGTTCCATCTCGCCGCTGGCGATGGCGCGGAAAGCGGTGCCGATGGCATCCATGCCCGATGCACACAGGCGGTTCAGGGTGACGCCCGGGATGCTTTCCGGCAGGCCGGCCAGCAGCAACGCCATGCGGGCGACGTTGCGGTTGTCTTCACCGGCCTGGTTGGCGCAACCAAAGAACACTTCGTCTACCTGGTCCCACTGCACGCCTGGGTTGCGCTCTACCAGCGCCTTCAGCGGCACGGCTGCCAGGTCGTCGGCCCGTACGCTGGCCAGGGCGCCGCCGAAGCGGCCGATCGGGGTACGGATGGCATCACAGATGAATACGTCGTGCATCAGGCTTCTCCTGCCAGCTGGCCATGGGCCGCGGCGGTACGGGCGTCGAGGTCACACATGGTGGACAGCTCGATTGGGGTGGGTTCGGAAATGGTCTGCGCGTGGCATTTGGAGGCTCCTGGTCAGGGTGCTTCGGTGAACCCAGATTAAGGAGACTGGTAGGTACCTTACAATCCGATAATCGACTATCTGTGCGATTAACGAACCATTTGTTGCGCGGCTATCCAGGGCAGCTGTGCGCCCTGATCGCAGCACAACGCCGCTCTGCCGGAGCAGCCTTGTGCTGCAAATGGGCCGCAACGCGGCCCTCGCCCTCAGGTCGCGTCAGCGTGGCTGACCAGCCCCTTGACGACCACACCCACGGTCGCCAGCGCCGCCGGCACCAGCAACGCCGTCAGCACCTGCTCGAAGTTCCAGCCCAGGCCCAGCAGCGTGGCGCCACTCCAGGCCCCGAGAATCGCACCAAAGCGGCCAATACCCAGCATCCACGATACACCCGTGGCCCGGCCCTGGGTGGGATAGAAGCGTGCCGCCAGCGATGGCATTGCCGACTGCGCACCGTTCACGCACATACCGGCGACGAGTACCAGCGTGGCTAACACGGTGATGTTGCCCAGGCTCTGCCCCACTGCGTAGGCGAACACCCCGGCCAGCAGATAGAAAATGCCGATCACCTTGTGCGGATTGAAACGGTCCATGGCCCAACCCACGCCGACTGCACTTAGCACTCCGCCAAACTGGAACAGCGCGCCAATGAATGCGGCCTGTTCCATGCTCGCACCACTGTCACGCATCAGGGTTGGCAGCCAGCTGGTCAAGAGGTAGACAATCACCAGACCCATGAAATACGTCAGCCACAGCAGCACGGTACCCAAACCGTACGTGCCAGAGAAGATCACCGCGAACACGTTGCGTGCAGCCACCGCCTTTTGCTCCGGCACGCTGAAACTGCCGGCCTCGGCCACCACTTGCGGCGCGATTGGCGACAAGGTCTTGCGCACCTTGTCGGTGCCGCGGTTGCGCACCACCAGGAACCGCGCCGACTCCGGCAGCCAGACCATCAGCACCAGCGCCAGCAGCAACGGCAGCACGCCACCGATGACCAGCAGGCTGTGCCAGCCGTAGGCCGGGATCATCTTGGCGGAAATGAAGCCTCCACCCGCCATGCCCAGGTTGAAGCCACAGAACATGCTGGTCACCAGCAGCGATTTGAGGCGCTCCGGGGTGTATTCGGACAACAGCGTGGTGGCGTTGGGCATGCCTGCACCCAGGCCCAGGCCAGTCAGGAAGCGCAACACCAGCAACTGGTCGACGTTGGTGGCATAAGCCGAGGCGAGGCTGAAGCCACCGAACACCAGCACCGCACCCACCAGCACGCCCTTGCGGCCAAAGCGGTCAGCCAGCGGCCCGGAGCCCAGGGCGCCGAACACCATGCCGATCAACGCGGCACTCATGACCGGTCCAAGGCTGGCGCGATCGATCCCCCACTCTTGCGACAGTGCCGGGGCGATGAAACCCATGGCAGCGGTGTCCAGGCCATCGAGGAAGACGATCAGGAAGCACAGCAGCACGACCCGCCACTGATAGCGGGACAGCGGCTGCTGATTGATGAACGACTGAACGTCGAGGCTTTTGCCGACGTTGGTTTGCGCTTGGTTCATTATTGTTATCCAGAATGTGGGGCACAGTCAGGCCATTGCACGCGGGCAACCGGTACAAGGGCGATGATTGGGGTATATGGCCTGGGTCAGCCTGGATACAACGGTACTGCATGCGGGTGCGGCCGCAGCAGCGAGATGACAGTATTCATGCGTAAGTGCCTCTTGTGTTTTTCTTGTTCGGTCGGCTAGCCGACCGTTGCGAGAGACATTAATCAGCGGGCCGGGGTGACGCAATTCACCCGGCACGACACTGTGCGTTTATCGCACAAGAAACGGTTTTGCCTGTTCTGATCCGGGGCCGCAAAGTGCTCCCTGCGGTCTCAACCAAACAACTGATGGCAAAGGTCCCGGCTGGCTGCCAGCAAAATCGGCAAGAACCGCTGCTCCAGCTCACTGCGGGTCACCCGCCCGACATGGGTACTTACATTCAACGCAGCCAACACCTGCCCCGAAGCGTCGTACACCGGCACTGCAATCGATCGCAGCCCCTGTTCCAGTTCCTGGTCCACCACGCACCAGCCTTGGGCGCGCACCTGCTGGATGCAGGCAAACAACGACTCAGGGTCATTCAGGGTACGGCTGGTGCGCGCCTTGAGGTCGGCACGTTCCAGGTACTCACGCAGGCTGGTGTCGTCCATGGCCGCCAGCAGAATGCGCCCCATCGACGTGCAATAGGCCGGCAGGCGCCCACCCACCGACAGATCGACCGAGATCAGCCGCTCGACCGTGGCCGAGCGGGCTATATAAAGGATGTCGTCACCTTCGAGGGTGGCCATGTTGGCCGCCTCATGCAACTGGTCGCTGATGCGATCCAGGTACGGCTGGGCAGAAATTGCCAGCGGCGTCGACGACAGGTAGGCATGCCCCAGGGTCAGCACTTTGGGCAGCAGCGAATAGGTACGCCCGTCGGTGGTGGCGTAACCCAGCTTGATCAACGTGTGCAGGCACCGGCGCACGGCTGCGCGAGGGATTTCGGTACGGTGGCTGATCTGGGCGATGGTCAGGTGACGCTTGCGCTCCTGGAATGCCTGGATCACGGCCAGGCCACGCGCCAGTGAGGTCATGAAGTCAGGGTCACCGGTAAAGGCCTGGATGCGTTTGGCCGGGGACGCCACGATCGGCGGCGCCATGGCCGTCGAAGCAGGCCGCGCCACCTCCGGATTGGCGGAATCGTTGCCCAGGGTTTCGTCACTCATCGCACACCTCAAAAAAAACACCCGTTCGTGCGATTATCGAACAAACGGCCGATAATCGCAATTGACCGCCGACACGTTTGCTTATACCTTTCCCATGCCACTTGTGGCTTCTTTGGAGAGACTGGTCAGGTACCCACCGTAGAAGTCCCCAGGCAACGGCCTCGCCTTTTCGGGCGAGGCCGTTTTTCATTACGCCCTGCCCTGACAATGCAGCGAACTTCTATCTGTCAATCCTTTCAAACTTGTACGAAAGGTCCCAACTGTTCGCGGGCACATCCTGCTAGTTACGCCAGATGATGTCAGGGTTGAGTAAATTAACGATGTTCGGCGAATTATCGGTTGCTATAATCGATTGCGCAGGCCCTCCGCTTACCGTGGTCATAGAACCTTCCGCTTTATCAAGCCGTTGCGGCCAGCAAGGCAATATGCATGTGGCACAATGCATGACAACAGTCATTACACTTTTTTTCAGGTACTGCACGTGACGAAAGATGAACTGCGCGCGGAACTCGAGCGCCAGGCTGAACGTTACAAGGATGTTTATGGTGGCGAAGTCACCACTTACGCCGCACAACCGGATCCGGAACGCAAACCCTGGCGCAAGCGTGCCAGCGTTCGCGACCAGGCCTTCAGCCAGGAACTGGAACGCATCGAAAAAGAACTGCGCAGCGACAACCCCTGAGTCTCGGGGCCCCTGCGCGTCGTCGCCCGGTCAGCCCGGGCGAGGTCGATCTTTACTGTCTGGCCGATGATGAAATGGAATTACACAAATTTCATACGGCCGTTTGAAATTTTGCAAAATGGACATTTCTCAACATTTAGGCCATTTTTCGCCATGTTTTTCGACTTTTAGCCGCCATTTACCCCACTGAACGCCCCCCTCTGCACGACACGCTTGCACCATGAAGGCTGTCATCTGTCTGTTGCAAGTGCATCGATTGCAAAGGTTTTCTGGCATAATCCCGCCCCCCTATGACCCGCCAGACAACCTTCATGATCGATTTATTCAGCGGACTGGATGCCTGGGTGTTGGTGAGCCTGCTGCTCGCCTTGACCTTCGTACTCGCCTTCGAGTTCATCAATGGCTTTCATGACACCGCCAACGCGGTAGCTACCGTCATCTATACCAAAGCCATGCCACCGCACCTCGCCGTGTTCTTCTCCGGCGTGTTCAACTTCCTTGGCGTTCTGCTCGGCGGTGTAGGGGTGGCCTATGCCATCGTGCACCTGTTGCCGGTAGAGCTGCTGATCAATGTGAACACCGGACACGGCCTGGCCATGGTCTTCTCGTTGCTGGCCGCGGCCATCACCTGGAACCTGGGCACTTGGTACTTTGGCATCCCCGCCTCCAGTTCGCACACGCTGATCGGCTCCATTCTCGGCGTCGGCCTGGCCAACGCCCTGATCAACGACATTCCGCTGGGCGACGGCGTCAACTGGCAGAAAGCGATCGATATCGCCATGTCGCTGGTGGTCTCGCCAATGGCCGGCTTCGCCGTTGCTGCCCTGGTGCTGATCGGCCTGAAATGGTGGCGCCCGCTGTCGAAGATGCACAAGACCCCGGAACAGCGCCGCAAGCTCGACGACAAGAAGCACCCGCCCTTCTGGAACCGTCTGGTCCTGGTGGTTTCCGCCATGGGTGTGAGCTTCGTGCACGGCTCCAACGACGGCCAGAAAGGCATCGGCCTGATCATGCTGGTGCTGATCGGTATTGTCCCGGCCAAGTTCGTACTCGACCTGAACAGCACTACCTACCAGATCGAGCGTACTCGCGACGCCACGCTGCACATGAGCCAGTTCTACCAGCGCAACGCCGCCACCCTGGGCGAGTTCCTGGCACTGGGCAAGGCCAAGGCCAGCGATCTGCCGGAGCAGTTCAGCTGCAACCCACAGCAGACCGAACCGACCATTGCTGCGCTGCAGACCTCGCTGAAGGGCGTGACGGACTACCACAGCCTCGATGCCGAGAAGCGCGTTGAAGTACGCCGCTACCTGTTGTGCTTGGATGACACTGCGAAGAAGGTTGGCAAGCTGCCAGGCCTGGACGCCCGTGAAAAATCCGACCTTGAAAAGCTGCGCAAAGACCTCACCGCCACTACCGAATACGCCCCGTTCTGGGTGATCGTGGCCGTCGCCCTGGCCCTTGGCCTGGGCACCATGGTGGGCTGGAAGCGCGTCGTGTTGACCGTAGGCGAGAAGATCGGCAAGCAAGGCATGACCTATGCCCAAGGTATGTCGGCACAGATCACCGCAGCCTGCGCCATCGGCATGGCCAACGTATTCGCCCTGCCGGTATCGACCACCCACGTGCTGTCGTCCGGCGTGGCCGGCACCATGGTCGCCAACAAAAGTGGCCTGCAAGGCGGTACTGTGAAGACCATCCTGCTGGCATGGGTCCTGACCCTGCCTGCCTCGATGGGCCTGGCGGCCGGCCTGTTCTGGCTGGCGTCCAAAGCCATTGGCTGAGTGACACCGCGATGAATGAAGGCGCCTCCGGGCGCCTTTTTCATAGCCGTTGCTCCTGTGCCGCCCTGTTCTTTGCCGAAGCAGCCTTGCGCTCCTGAAGGCATGGGGCGGCGCAGGAAGACTACCTTTTCTTGCTCCCTAACAACGATCCCATCAACCCGCGCACCAACTGCCGCCCCAACTGGTTAGCTGCCTGGCGCACTGCCGACTTGATCGCCTGCCCCGCTGCACTCTGCAAGAATTCGCCAGCCTTGTCGGCAAAACTCTCTTCATCCGCCTTCGGTTGTGGCGCCGGTTCCACTGGCTCGCCCTTACGCTGGCTCAGCATTTCATAGGCAGACTCACGGTCCACCGGTTTGTCATAGCGCCCCGCCAATGGCGAGGCGGCAATCAGCGCACTGCGCTCAGTCGCGCTCAGCGGCCCTATACGCGACTGCGGCGGTGCAACCAGCACCCTCTGCACGATGGCCGGCGTCCCCTTTTCCTCCAATGTACCCACCAGCGCTTCGCCAATACCCAGTTCGGTCAGCACTGCCAGGGTGTCGAACGCCGGGTTGGGGCGGAAACCATCGGCTACCGCCCGCAGCGACTTCTGCTCCTTGGCAGTGAACGCCCGCAAGCCGTGCTGAATGCGCAAGCCCAACTGGGCCAGCACCGCGTCGGGCAAGTCTCCCGGCGATTGGGTAACGAAATAGACCCCCACTCCCTTGGAGCGGATCAGCCGGACCACTTGCTCAAGACGGTCCTGCAAGGCCTTGGGCGTGCCGTTGAACAGCAAGTGTGCTTCATCGAAGAACAGCGCCAGCACCGGCTTGTCGGCATCACCGCGCTCGGGCAACTGCTCGAACAGTTCGGCCAGCAGCCACAACAGAAACGTCGCGTATACCTTAGGTGCTTCGTGCACCAATCGGCTGGCATCGAGCAGGTGGATACGCCCACGGCCATCCGGATCAGGGCGCAGCAGATCCTCCAGTTGCAATGCCGGCTCGCCGAACAGTGCTTCGGCGCCCTGCTGCTCCAAAGTAGCGAGCCGGCGCAACAAGGCCTGGGTGGAAGCCGTGGTCATCAGCGCGCTGTCTTCGCCGAGCAGCTGCGGGTTGTCCTTCAGATGCGCCAGCAGGGCTTTGAGGTCTTTGAGGTCCAGCAGCAGCAGGCCTTCGCGGTCGGCCACCTTGAATGCTGCATATAGCGCAGCCTGCTGGCTGTCGGTCAGTTCCAGCAAGTTGCCCAGCAGCAACGGCCCCATTTCACTGAGGGTGGTGCGCAGCGGGTGGCCAGACTGCCCCTCGATATCCCACAAGCTCACCGGATAGGCCCGGGGCGTATGCCCCAGCCACGGCATGCCGGCGATACGCTCAGCCACCTTACCCTGTGGCGCACCGGCAGCCCCCAAACCACAGAGGTCGCCTTTGACATCGGCGGCGAACACCGCCACCCCTGCGTCGCTGAACACCTCCGCCAAGTGCTGCAGGGTGACGGTCTTGCCGGTACCGGTTGCGCCAGCCACCAGACCGTGGCGGTTGGCCAGGCGCATCGCTTGCCCGACTGGCTGGCCATCCGGCCCCGCTCCTACAACGATGGTCGAATATTCCGACATCTTTTTAATCCTCTGCTCAAGCTTTAGCTTAATTCGGCCGATACCTGTGGGTGATATTCGCCTTAATAGAGAGGAACAACCGAAAGGGGACTTCTCGGGATGTTGCACAACCTACGGCTCCACTCGTGCAAACGCCTGATATAGAACCTTAGCGGAACCGATTACGCCCATGAACAAAAGCCTTCGTTTCAGCCACAAGATTCTTTTGGCGGCATCACTGATCGTGATCCTCGCCTTCAGCCTTTTCACCCTCTACAACGATTACCTCCAGCGTAATGCGATTCGCGAGGACCTGGAAAACTATCTGGCTGAAATGGGCACCTCCACGTCGACCAATATTCGCAACCTGTTCGAGGGCCGGATAAAACTGGTGGAGAACCTGGCGCAGAACATTGCCCAGGACCCGGCCAGCGCCGAAACCCTGATGAGCCAGAATGCGCTGACCTCCAGCTTCCTCACGGTCTACCTGGGCAAAGTCGACGGCGGCTTCAGCGTGCGCCCGGACGCGAAGATGCCCGATGGCTACGACCCGCGCACCCGCCCTTGGTACAAGGACGGCATGAACGCCAGCGGCGCGACCCTGACCGAACCTTACATCGATATGACCACCAACAAGATGGTCATTGGCATCCTCAACAAGGTCTCCAGCAGCGTTGGCGTGGTCGGCGGCGACCTGGCCCTGGATGGCCTGGTGCAGATCATCAACTCGCTGAACTTCGGCGGCATGGGGTACGCCTTCCTGGTCAACGACCAGGGCAAGATCCTGGTGCACCCCGATAAAGATCTGGTCATGAAGTCGTTGTCGGACCTGTTCCCGCAGCACACGCCGAAACTGACCGGTGAGCTGACCGAAGTGCAAAGCGATGGCCAGACCCGCCTGCTGACCTTCAGCCCGATCACCGGCCTGCCGTCGGCGAACTGGTACATCGGTCTTTCGGTGGACAAGGACAAGGCCTTCTCGATGCTCAGCACCTTCCGCACCTCTGCGGTGATCGCCACGGTAGTGGCGGTGGTGATCATCATCGGCCTGCTCGGCTTGCTGATCCGCGTGTTGATGCAACCGCTGCACACCATGACCCGCGCCATGGAAGACATTGCCGAAGGTGAAGGCGACCTTACCAAGCGCCTGCACATCCACAACCACGACGAGTTCGGTGTCCTCGGCAACGCCTTCAACCGCTTCGTCGAACGCATTCACAGCAGCATTCGAGAAGTGTCCTCGGCCACCGAACAGGTCAACGAAGTGGCCCTGCGGGTGATCAGTGCTTCGAACTCGTCGATGACCAACTCCGACGAGCAGTCGAACCGCACCAACAGTGTCGCTGCCGCCATCAACGAACTGGGAGCTGCAGCTCAGGAAATTGCCGGCAACGCCGCCCAGGCTTCGCAGCACGCAACCTCCGCGCGCCTGCTGGCAGAAGAAGGCCAGCAAGTGGTCGAGCGCAACATTGCCGCGATGAACCGCCTGTCCGACCTGATCGTTACATCCAGCGCGCACATCGAAACACTGAACAGCAAGACCGTGAATATCGGCCAGATCCTCGAAGTGATCACCAGCATTTCCCAGCAGACCAACCTGCTGGCGCTGAATGCTGCCATCGAGGCAGCCCGCGCCGGTGAGGCCGGGCGTGGCTTTGCCGTGGTCGCCGACGAGGTGCGCAACCTCGCGCACCGCACCCAGGAATCGGCGCAGCAAGTGCAAACCATGATCGAAGAGCTGCAGGTCGGTGCCCGCGAGTCGGTCGATACCATGGACCAGAGCCAGCGCCACAGCCAGGACAGCATGCAGATCGCCAACCAGGCGGGTGAGCGACTGGACAGCGTTACCGTGCGCATTGGCGAGATCGATGGCATGAACCAGTCAGTGGCCACTGCCACCGAGGAGCAGACCGCCGTGGTCGAGGCGATCAACATGGACATCAGCGAGATCAACATGCTCAACCAGGAAGGCGTGGAGAACCTGCAAGCGACCCTGCGCGCGTGCTCCGACCTCGAGCAGCAGGCTGGCCGCCTGAAGCACCTGGTGGGCAGCTTCCGTATCTGATAGCTGCTACACCTTCGCCTGGCGCAGCCTTCTTGCTGCGCCAGGCACTGCGCATTTCCCCCTCTCAAACTGATCGAACAAACTATCCTTCTGATAGGTCCATCTTTAGGCGTGTCATCGCCGGCAATTCGACGCTGGATGACAGACCCGAAGACGATCCCGGAGGGATGCTGATCGTGCACATCGCCGACATCACCATGTTCTACGCCCCGGCCAGCGGTGGCGTACGTACCTATCTTGATGCCAAACATCACCGTCTCGACGCCATTCATGGCGTACGCCACAGCCTGTTGATTCCCGGTGCCAGCGCCCAACACGCCGATGGCATCTACCAGGTGCCTGCGCCGCCCTTGCCGTTTGGCAAAGGCTACCGCTTTCCGGTACGCCTGGCCCCCTGGTGCAACACACTGCGCACGCTCAAGCCCGACCTGATCGAAGTCGGCGACCCCTACCTGACCGCCTGGGCGGCGCTGGAAGCACGGCGCCAACTCGACGTACCAGTGATCGGTTTCTACCATTCCGACCTGCCGTTACTCGTCAGCAACCGCATGGGCAACTGGTTCGCCCCCAATGTCGAGGCCTACGTCAGCAAGCTATACGGCAATTTTGACCGGGTACTGGCCCCCAGCCAGGTGATGGCCGACAAATTACGCCGTTTGGGCGTGCGCGATGTCCATGTGCAGCCACTGGGCGTTGACCTTGCCACTTTCCACCCCGCCCGGCGCGACCCACATGTACGTGCCGAACTGGGCATTGCCGACACCAGCCGCCTGTTGATCTTTGCCGGCCGCGGCTCGCGGGAAAAGAACCTGCCGGTGCTGCTTGACTGCATGCAGCAACTCGGCGCCCCCTACCACCTGTTACTGGTAGGCTCGAACATGCCGGCCAGCGTGCCGCACAACGTCAGCGTCATCGATCACTTCTGCCCGGCTGCAGAGGTGGCCCGGCTGATGGCCAGCGCCGACTTGCTGGTGCATGCTGGCGACCAGGAAACATTCGGCCTGGTCATTCTCGAAGCGATGGCCAGCGCCACGCCCGTGGTGGCCGTGCGCGCCGGTGCGTTCCCTGAAATCATCAACGAACAGTGCGGCCGCCTGTGCATGCCCAACGATGGTCGGGCCATGGCGTCAGCCGTGCGCGAGGCGTTCGAGGCAGGTGTACGCGAGCTCGGTGTGCAGGCCCGTCACCATGTAGAGCAACATTATTCATGGGACAACGTGGTGGCTGGCCTGCTGCAGCACTACCAGGCCGTGCTCGGCCACCAGCCACAGGTGCGCGCCCATGCTTGAGCCCTCCACGAGCCAGCGCAGCCTCATGCTGGTGTTGCATGATGTTGCCCCGGAAACCTGGCCGGACTATGAACCGTTCGTAGAGGCCGTGGACGCGCTGGGCAACGTGCCAATGACATGGCTGGTGGTCCCGGACTTCCATCGGCGTAATCCGCTGCACCGGGCACCTACGTTCTGCCGCCTCCTGGATGCACGCCTGGCCAAAGGCGACGAGCTGGCACTTCATGGCTATGCCCATGCTGACGAAGGACCCACACCGCGCAGCCCCGTCGACTACTTCATGCGGCGCATCTATACGCATGAAGGCGAGTTCTACAGCCTTGATGAGGCCGAAGCGCTGGCCCGCCTACAGGAGGGCCTGGCACTGTTCGAGGGCCAAGGTTGGCCGGTGGCAGGGTTTGTCGCACCAGCCTGGCTCATGAGCCAGGGCACACGGCAAGCGCTGTGCCGCCTGCCACTGAAATACACCAGCACACCGCAGCATCTGTACCGCTTGCCGGACTTTACGGCCATTGATGCGCCAGGCCTGGTCTGGAGCGCCCGGAGCGCATGGCGTCGCAAACTGTCCCGCACGCTCTGCGACTGGCAATGCCAGCGCTGGCGGGGTGCAAGCACGTTGCGCATGGGACTGCACCCTGTAGACATGCGTCATCGCTCATCCCGCGACTATTGGCTGCGCACGCTGGAAAAACTGCTCAAGGAGGGCCGTGAACCGCTGACCAAATCCGCCTGGCTGGAGCGCCAGGGGGCAGTATGAAGCGCTGGGCCTGGCTGGCGCTGGCATTGCTGGGTGCAGCGCTGGTGCCAGCGTTGCTGGGTGGTAGCGAACTGCTGCCGAGGCTGAGCCGGTTCGACCCGCACCTGATGATCATGCTGCTAGGCATGATTCTGTTGTGCTGGGTCATCAATGCGCTGCGCCTGCGCCTGTTGCTGGGTGAGCAGGCGAAACAGTTGAGCCATGCTCGCAGCCTGGGCGTTGTCATGGCCACCGAGTTTGCCATCTGCACCACCCCTGGCGGTAGTGGTGGGCCGCTTACCCTGATGGCCCTGCTGGCGCGAGACCGCATCTGCCCGGCGCGCAGCGGCGCCGTCTTTGCCATGGACCAGTTGAACGACCTGGTGTTCTTCTTCTGCGCAATGCTGGCAATTGCCGGCTACGCGCTGTTCCACAGCCTGGGTCGCAGTCAGGAAAGCATGTTGCTTGGCAGTGCGTTACTGCTGTGCACAGCGTTGGCCGGGGTGATCGGGCTGTTGCGCTACCGGCGCCCGATAATGCGCATGAACGGCAGGCTGTTGCAGCGCATGGGGATGGGCCACCCGCGCAAACGTCGCTGGGCGCGCAAACTGCTGCACTTCGTCGCAGCACTGGCGCAGACCTGGCGCCTGCCCAAGCGCACGCTGAGCCTGGTGTTCACCCTGACCTGCGCCCACTGGGGGCTGCGCTACAGCGTGCTGTACCTGGTGCTGCGAGGCTTGGGGGTAGACCTGCAGTGGATTCCCAGCTTCCTGGTGCAGATGCTGTCGCTCAGCGCCGGCCAATTCAGCCTGCTGCCTGGTGGGGCCGGGGCCGCCGAGCTGACGTCGGCCAGCCTGTTGACACCCTTGGTGGGCAGTTCGACCGCCGCTGCGGCAATCCTGATATGGCGGGCGGTTACTTACTACTTTTATCTGCTGGCTGGGGGGCCGGTGTTTGTCTGCCTGCTGGGGCGTCCGCTGCTGGAACGCTGGCGGCGTCAGGCGGGTTGAGCTGCTGCCAGAGTTCGGCGGCGCCGGGGAAGTCGGTGCCATCCGTGTCATCCAGGGCTTCAGGGTCGTAGCGGGCCAGGCAGCCTTCGCCAAGGGTCGGTGGAGGTGAGGCGGCGGGGTTGTTGCGTTGCCTGGCCATTAGCGTTTCACCCAAGATTGCCGGGGCGCTTTGCGCCCCTGTCGCGACGGGGCTGCACAGCAACCCAGAATCTCACAGCAAGCCCGATGGCGTCAGTCGAACACCACCGTCTTGTTACCATGCACCAGCACGCGGTCTTCCAGGTGATAACGCAGGCCACGGGCCAGCACCATCTTCTCCACATCACGGCCAAAGCGGACCATGTCCTCGATGCTGTCGGCATGGCTGACTCGCACCACATCCTGCTCGATGATCGGGCCGGCGTCCAGCTCTTCGGTGACGTAATGGCACGTCGCGCCGATCAGCTTCACCCCACGCAGGGCGGCCTGGTGGTATGGCTTGGCGCCGACGAACGACGGCAGGAAGCTGTGATGGATGTTGATCACCTTCTCGGCATAGTCCTGGCACAGTTGTGGCGGCAGGATCTGCATGTAGCGGGCCAGTACCACGACGTCGGCGGCATGCTCCTGCACCAGACGCGACACTTCGGCAAAGGCCGGGGCCTTGTCCTTAGGGTCGACCGGTACATGGAAGAACGGAATACCGTGCCATTCGACCATGCTGCGCAGGTCGTTGTGGTTGGAAATCACGCAAGGGATCTCGCAGTCCAGTTCATCGGTGTGCCAGCGGTGCAGCAGGTCTGCCAGGCAGTGCGACTCGCGGCTGGCCATCAACACCACACGTTTTTTCTGTGCCGAGTCGGTAATGCGCCAAGTCATGGAGAACTCTTCAGCGATCGGCGCAAACGCCTCACGGAAAGCTTCGATACCGAACGGCAGCGACTCAGCGCGGATTTCATGACGCATGAAGAACCAACCGCTCTGCTCATCGGAGTGGTGGCTGGCTTCGTTGATCCAGCCATTGTACAAGGCCAGGAAATTACTGACTTTCGCCACGATGCCTACACGGTCGGGGCAGGCGATCACCAGACGATAGGTGCGCATGAATGAGACTCCAGAACTTCGCAAAGGCGCCTATTCTAGCGGTCCGCCAGAAAAAACGCAGTATTGATCGCTGCCGCGATGGCATATGCAGGCGCGAAACGCTGCAAGGGCGCTGTCTGACAGACATGACGAATCGCCTGGGCCGTATGTAAAATTTTGTTCACGTAGAGAAATGCTGTCACAGCTTAATTAACAGTTAATTGCCCATTCTTATGTTTACTTGCGAGTATTGCCTGTCTATTATTGGCCCACACATTTCTGAACACGCATTAAGGAACACTCCATGTCCCTGATCAACGAGTACCGCGCTACCGAAGAAGCCATCAAGGAACTTCAGGCCCGCCTGGCCAATCTGTCGCAGGATGACAAGCTGAAGAAAGAACTGGAGTTCGAAGGCAAACTGCGCACACTGATGGGCGAGTACTCCAAGTCGCTGCGCGACGTGATTGCCCTGCTCGACCCAGAGTCGAAACTGAGCAAGGCACCTCGTGGTTCGGTCAAGACTACCGGCACCAAGCGTGCGCGCAAGGTCAAGCAATACAAGAACCCGCACAACGGTGAAGTGATCGAAACCAAAGGCGGCAACCACAAGACCCTGAAAGAGTGGAAAGCCACTTGGGGCGGCGACGTGGTTGAAAGCTGGGCAACCCTGCTGGACTGATTATCCGCATACGCCCTCTTGCTTCGCACAACAAAAACGCCGGCACATTGCCGGCGTTTTTGTTTACCAGCCATCAGCCGATTGAATAGTTTTCCTGCAATTGTCGAGCATGCATTTGCCAGGCCTCCAACACCCGCCTGCCCGCCTCGTCGGCGCCCTCCCAGGCTTGCTGGCGTGCTCGTTCGAAGTCGCCCAAGGTATTCGGCGCGCCCCACTGCGGGTCGCTCAGGCGTTGCTGGCAGAAGCCATACCAACGTTGCCGCTCTTCGCGGGTCAAGGTTTCAGGGAAGTTACGTGCCCGATAGCGGAAAAACAGCTCCGGCAAACGCGAATCATCGAACATCCAGTGGCCATGGCTCAACTGCGCCGGTTCCAGCGCACGCACTTGCTCGCATAAGCGCCGGTCGCGGTCACCTATAAAACCATCATACAACTGCTGTTCCGGGTCCTCACTCGGGGCGAACTCGTCCTTGCCATAGATGTGTTCCAGCTTTTCCTGCCATTGCCCCTGCTGACTGGCCAATTGTTCGCCGCGCGACTGTAACAACGTCAAGTCCAGGCCCAATCGTTGTTGATCGACCGGGCGCAATACCGACAGCGGCGCCACTACCGGGCAACGATTGATCTGCACCAATTTGAGCGGTACCGGTAATTCACCTTCAGCCAATTCATCATGCCGGGTGTACAAGCGCTGACGTAAAACTTCAGCACTTTCCCGCAGTAACGGTAGGGTTTCCTGATGCAGGTCGCAGACAATCAGTGCATTGCGATTACGCGGGTGCCAGGCCAATGGCAATACGACCCCCAGGTAATTGCGCGCCGCCGAAAAACGCCCGGATATATGCACCAGTGGCTGCAACAAACGGATCTGCTCCATCACTTTATGCTTGCTGCGCAACTGAAACAGCCAGTCATATAACTTGGGTTGTTTCTGCCGAATCAGGCGGGCCAGGGCAATGGTTGCCCGCACGTCGGAAAGCGCTTCGTGGGCATGCCCGTGGTCAATGCCATTGGCCTTGCTCAGCAGCTCCAGACGCAGGCTGGTGCGCCCGTCCTGTTGTGGCCATTGAATGCCTTCCGGTCGCAGGGCATAGGCGGTGCGCACAATATCAATCAGGTCCCAGCGGCTATTGCCTCCCTGCCATTCACGGGCATACGGATCGAAAAAGTTGCGGTAAAGGCTGTAGCGGGTCACTTCATCGTCGAAGCGCAGGGTGTTGTAGCCGGCACCACAGGTGCCCGGTTGCGCCAGCTGGGCATGCACACGAGTCATGAACTCGGCTTCGCACAGGCCCTGCTCCGCCAGCAGCTGCGGCGTGATACCTGTCACCAGGCAGGCCGCCGGGTGCGGCAGGATGTCGTCCGACGGCCGGCAATAAAGGCTGATCGGCTCGTCGATCTCGTTGAGGTCGAAGTCAGTGCGCACGCCGGCCACCTGCAGCGGCCGATCGCAGCGCGGGTTGATGCCGGTGGTTTCATAGTCGTGCCAGAAAATGCTGGAGGTCACGGGGTCGTCCTGTATCGAGGTCGACCCGATTCTAGCGCGATTGTGAAGAACGAACGTTCAGACGGGCGCGTTGGCGGGGCGGAAACTGAAATAATCGCGCAACGAACGGACGAAATCATCGTACTCGCGCGGAGACTGCAACAGCATGAAGCCCGAATCGTAGTGCCCAGGCGTCTGGTCCTCGCGGCACCACAGGCAACTGGCAGTGAGGTTGACGAACTGGTGCCCGCCGCCATGCAGGGGCATACGCAGCTGCAGCTCGTAATCGGGCCCGACCAGCACGGGTAGCTGGCTGATGACCATCAGACCATTTTCAGAGGCATTGCCTAGCTGACCGATCTCCTGACCGGTAAAGCGGTTGAACACCTTGAGGACACAAGGTAGCTGATGACGTTCGATGTTGCGCTTGTTGAACATGATCGCGGGTGTATTCCGTACCTGATGCCAGGAATACAAGGTACTGGCGGTTGTTGTAACAACTGAGTTACAGATTAGCGCAGCACGCGCAGCAAATCTCGTGAAATAAACCACACCTTTGTGTTAGCGCCAAGGTACGGTCGTCACCGGGTTGGCCACGGCCGTTTCTGCACCGCGCAAATGGCCGAGTTTTTCCAGTGTCTGCAGACGCGCTCGGGCGCGATAGGCATATTCGTTGCCTGGGTATTGCTGGATCAGGTACTGATAGGTCTGCGCCGCGTCCACGTACAACGCCTGACGCTCCAGGCACTGGCCGCGCAGCAGTGACACTTCGGGGTGGATGAACGGCCGGGCCCGGCTGGTGCGATCAACCTGCGACAGTTCGAGCATGACCCGTGCGCAATCGCCGCGGTCGTAGGCGCGGTAAGCATTGTTCAAGTGGTGGTCCATGGACCAGCGGGTGCAGCCGACGGCGCTGGCGGCCAGGGCTAAAACGATCAGGGCTCGCATGGGGATCTCCTTTGATGCCAGTGTATCGGCGTTTGCCTGCAAATCTTCACACCCTTTTGCAAGGATACCCTGCGCCGTTCAAATGCCACCCTGCCCTGGGCGTAGGTAGTGCAACGGAACAATGACTACAGCGAGATTCAGGAGTAGCCTTTCGCTGCGCTTCACTATAGGAGTCTGTGCATGAGCATCCGCCGCACCAAAATCGTCGCCACCCTTGGCCCCGCCAGCAACTCGCCGGAAGTGATCGAACAACTGATCCTCGCCGGCCTGGACGTGGCACGTCTGAACTTCTCCCACGGCACGCCGGACGAGCACAAGGCCCGCGCGCGCCTGATTCGTGACATCGCCGCCAAGAACGGCCGCCATGTTGCACTGCTGGGCGACCTGCAGGGTCCGAAGATCCGCATCGCCAAGTTCGCCAACAAGCGCATCGAACTGAAGATCGGTGACAAGTTCACCTTCTCCACCGCCCACCCGCTGACCGAAGGCAACCAGGACATCGTCGGTATCGACTACCCCGACCTGGTCAAGGACTGCGGCGTTGGTGACGAACTGCTGCTCGACGATGGCCGTGTGGTCATGCGCGTCGAAACCGCCACTGCAGACGCCCTGCACTGCGTGGTGATCATCGGTGGCCCGCTGTCGGACCACAAAGGCATCAACCGTAAAGGGGGTGGCCTGACCGCACCGGCCCTGACCGAAAAGGACAAGGCCGACATCAAGCTGGCTGCGGAAATGGACCTGGACTACCTGGCCGTGTCCTTCCCGCGTGACGCCAGCGACATGGAATACGCGCGCAAGCTGCGTGACGAAGCCGGCGGCAGCGCCTGGCTGGTGGCCAAGATCGAACGCGCCGAAGCAGTTGCCGATGACGAGACCCTCGACAAGCTGATCGCCGCCTCCGACGCGGTGATGGTTGCCCGTGGTGACCTGGGCGTGGAAATCGGCGACGCCGAGCTGATCGCCATCCAGAAGAAGATCATCCAGCACGCCCGCCGCAACAACAAGGCAGTCATCGTGGCGACCCAGATGATGGAGTCGATGATCCAGAACCCGATGCCGACCCGCGCTGAAGTGTCCGACGTGGCCAACGCCGTGCTGGACAACACCGATGCGGTGATGCTGTCGGCCGAAAGCGCCGCCGGTTCCTACCCGATCGAAGCGGTTCAGGCCATGGCACGCATCTGCCTGGGTGCCGAAAAGCACCCGACCAGCCAGAAGTCCAGCCATCGCTTGCACACCACCTTCGAGCGCTGCGACGAAAGCATCGCCTTGGCGGCCATGTACACTGCCAACCACTTCCCGGGCGTAAAGGCGATCATCGCCCTGACCGAAAGCGGCTACACCCCGCTGATCATGTCGCGCCTGCGTTCGCATGTACCGATCTTCGCCCTGTCGCCGCGTCGCGCTACCCAGGCGCGCGCCTCGATGTTCCGTGGTGTGTACCCGATTGCCTTCGACCCGGCCGCGCTGCCGGCCGACAAGGTGAGCCAGGCAGCGGTCGACGAGCTGCTCAAACGTGGCCTGGTGGAGCAAGGTGACTGGGTGATCCTGACCAAGGGTGACAGCTACCACACCATCGGTGGCACCAACGGCATGAAAATTCTGCACGTCGGTGATCCGCTGGTCGGTTGATCCACTCTTTCACAGCACAAGGCTCAAGCGCAGCCTTGTGCTGCGAAGAGGCCCCGACAGCAATAAAAAAAGCCCCGGTTCTCGCGAACCGGGGCTTTTTGATGGTGCAGGGGGTAAGGCTGGCTTACATCATGCCGCCCATGCCACCCATGCCGCCCATATCAGGCATGCCAGCAGCTGGCTTGTCTTCCGGCAGGTCGGCAACCATGGCTTCGGTGGTGATCATCAGACCGCCGATCGAAGCAGCAGCTTGCAGCGCCGAGCGAGTAACCTTGGCTGGGTCCAGGATACCCATCTCGATCATGTCGCCGTATTCACCGGTAGCGGCGTTGTAGCCGAAGTTGCCCGAACCTTGCTTGACCTTGTCAGCAACCACGCTTGGCTCATCACCGGCGTTGGCAGTGATCTGGCGCAGCGGGGATTCAACAGCGCGACGCAGCAGCGCGATACCGACGTTCTGGTCTTCGTTGTCGCCTTTCAGGTCGATGATGGCTGCCAGGGCGCGAACCAGGGCAACACCACCGCCAGGCACCACGCCTTCTTCAACGGCTGCACGGGTAGCGTGCAGGGCGTCTTCAACGCGGGCTTTCTTCTCTTTCATTTCAACTTCAGTGCCGGCACCCACCTTGATCACGGCAACACCGCCAGCCAGCTTGGCCAGACGCTCTTGCAGCTTCTCACGGTCGTAGTCCGAGGAAGTTTCTTCGATCTGGGCACGGATCTGCTTGACGCGTGCTTCGATCTCGGTATCAGCACCAGCACCGTCGATGATGGTGGTGTTTTCCTTGGACAGGATGACGCGCTTGGCGTTACCCAGGTGCTCCAGGGTAGCGGTTTCCAGGGACAGGCCGATTTCTTCGGAGATGACCTGGCCGCCAGTCAGGACGGCGATGTCCTGCAGCATGGCCTTGCGGCGATCGCCGAAGCCCGGAGCCTTGACTGCAGCAACCTTGACGATGCCGCGCATATTGTTGACTACCAGGGTAGCCAGCGCTTCACCTTCAACGTCCTCGGCAACGATCAGCAGTGGGCGGCCGGCCTTGGCAACGGCTTCCAGAACTGGCAGCAGCTCACGGATGTTGGAGATTTTCTTGTCGACCAGCAGCAGCAGCGGGCTTTCCAGCTCGGCAACCATGGTGTCCGGCTTGTTGACGAAGTACGGCGACAGGTAGCCGCGGTCGAACTGCATGCCTTCTACGACGGACAGTTCGTTTTCCAGGCCCGAGCCTTCCTCAACGGTGATCACGCCTTCTTTACCGACTTTTTCCATGGCTTCGGCAATGATTTCACCGATGGAGCTATCGGAGTTGGCAGAGATGGTACCTACCTGGGCGATGGCCTTGGAGTCGGCGCATGGCTTGGACAGGTTCTTCAGCTCGGCAACGACGGCAGCAGTTGCCTTGTCGATACCGCGCTTCAGGTCCATCGGGTTCATGCCGGCAGCGACGGCTTTCAGGCCTTCGTTGACGATGGCCTGAGCCAGAACGGTAGCGGTGGTGGTGCCGTCACCGGCAGCGTCGTTGGCCTTGGAAGCAACTTCCTTGACCAGCTGGGCGCCCATGTTTTCGAAAGCGTCTTTCAGCTCGATTTCTTTGGCGACGGAAACGCCGTCCTTGGTGATGGTCGGCGCGCCGAAGCTCTTGGCCAGTACCACGTTACGGCCTTTCGGGCCCAGGGTCGCTTTTACCGCGTCAGCCAGAACGTTGACACCAACCAGCATTTTCTTACGAGCGGAATCACCAAATTTTACGTCTTTAGCAGCCATGATCGTTTAATCCTTGAAAAACTTTGGAGTAACGGGAAGTCGGGGGGAAATCAGCCTTCGACAACGGCGAGGATTTCGTTCTCGGCCATGACCAGCAGGTCTTCGCCATCGACTTTCACGGTGTTGCTGCCCGAGTACGGGCCGAAAACCACTTTGTCACCCACTTTCACGGCCAGCGCGCGAACTTCGCCGTTGTCCAGGACGCGACCGGTGCCGACGGCTACAACTTCGCCGCGGTTTGGTTTTTCAGCGGCCGAACCCGGCAGGACGATACCGCCAGCGGTTTTCGATTCTTCTTCGCTGCGACGGATGACTACGCGGTCATGCAGAGGACGAAGTTTCATTGTCGATCTCTCCCAAATTGTGGTTTTCATCGGCCGGTTCGACACCGGCGGTTTTGATGCTGTCCGGCGTTGCCGGGGGCGGCCCGCTGTGAGCGAACCACCTGTGTAATGTCTGGTGTTGCCACCAGAAACCTTGCGGTGACCACATACATGAGGCCGCCATATTCAATTACAAGGCTCGATATGGAAAATTTTTCATCAGGCCGAAAAAAACCGGGGCCGCTTGCGCGGCCCCGGTCTTTTTTATTTGTCTCGGCGCTCGTACTCGCCTTCGATCACGTTCGGGCGGTGGCCGCCATCTCGCGGCTGCGCCTGGAAGGGGTCGTCCTGGAACGCACGCTGGCGCATGGCCTGGGCCTCGGCACGCTCGCGCATCTTGCGCGCAGCCAGGCGGCGGGTGAACGGCAACAGGCACAGCACACCCAACACGTCGCTGATGAAGCCTGGCAGCAGCAACAGGCCACCACCCACAGCCAGCATCATGCCCTGGAACATATCCTCGGCGGGCAACTCACCGCGCTGCAGGCTTTCACGGGCGCGCAATGCGGTAGCCAGGCCGGCCACCCGCATGACCAGCACACCCAGGGCGGAACCGGCGATGATCAGCAGTAACGCCGGGAAGAAACCGATTGCCGCGCTGACCTTCACGAAGACGAACAGCTCCAGCACAGGAAAAATCA
Organism: Pseudomonas sp. BP6; assembly: GCF_017875935.1. Lineage (NCBI taxonomy): Bacteria > Pseudomonadati > Pseudomonadota > Gammaproteobacteria > Pseudomonadales > Pseudomonadaceae > Pseudomonas > Pseudomonas sp. BP6. The sequence goes on along the minus strand of NZ_JAGINI010000001.1, from coordinate 496,233 downwards.
GAAACAGCAGTAGAAAAGCACGCATCAAGGGTTCCTCGACGGAAGATAACCTTCCAATAAGACCTCAGATGGATGCCTGCGCTCCGGATTTCAACCCTCGGCTTGCATCATATGCGCCCACTTGTCGGCGCGAGCCAGCAAAACCAAGGCCTCGCGGACTTGTGTCGGCGTGTTGCAAGTAGTCGGGAAAGGCAACCAGTGCACTGCCTGACCGATGCGCAGGTGCATCCCTTCACTGTCTACCCCGACCATCTGCGCCGGTACGTGTTGTGGCAACCCGGTCAGTTCGACGTAGTGGGCAATGGCACTGGCGTGATCGCTGTTCATGTGTTCGATCATGCTGCCCTCGGCCTTGCCGGCGAACGGGTTGGCCAAGGTCACCTGGTCGAGCCAGTGGATCGCACCGAAGCCGCCAATGTAGCGGTGACGCACCGGCTGCAGCACCCAGAAATCGAAGTCGTGGGCCTTGTGGTAGTTGGCCGCGTCCGGGAAATAGCGGTAATAGCGTTCGGCGGCGGCCTCGATGACGGCCTCGTCGACCAGCTTGTGCGCTTCGGCCATCACCGTCAGGCGCCCTACCGCCTGCACATCTTCAGCCTCGCGCTCACCCACCAGCAGCGAACACTTGGGGTCCTTCAGCAGGTTGTGGGTGTGCTGGGCAATGCGGCTGATCAGGATCAGCGGGTTGCCCTGGGCGTCCAGGCAGTACGGCACGACCGAACCGAAGGGGTAGCCAGGCATCGACCTGGAATGTGTCGAAAGCACGCCGCGGTATTCCTTGAGCAGCAGTTCCCGGGCGGGGCGAATGGCGTTGGTACTCACTTGAGGGCGGCTCCTGGCGGACGGGTTGGGGACAAGATAAGCATTATCCGCTGCCTGTGCCACTGACCTGCATCCAGACGCCTTACCAGGTAACGCCAAAGCCCGCGGTATAGCGTGTCTTGTCCAGGTCACTCTCACGCGTGCCCGTGATGATATCCTTCTCTGCCTTGAGGTTGAGCGAAGCCCACTCGGTGACCTTGTAGCGCAGGCCAACCTCGGCATCCAGCGAAAAGTCGGCCACGCCACCCAGCGGCTTGGCGAACTCGCCGTTGGTGAACAGCTGCACGTTCTTGCCGATCAGGTAGCGGGTGTAATCCCACTTCACGGCCGCAGAATAGAAATTATCCTTTCCGCCGTCCCGATACTCGAAATCAGTGCGGTTGATCAGTGAACCCAGCGAGAACGCACCCAGCTCATCGTCCCAGAACTGGTAACCCGGGCCTGTACCCACGGTGCGCTGGCGGGCCAGGTCTTCGATGTGATCGCGTTTGTATTCCGCACGCCCCTGCCAGAACCACTTCTCGGTAATAAAGCGGTCCAGAGCGTACTCGGCGCTCCAGTTGTTGGTGGTGGTGATGTCGTCCTTGGTCTCGCGGTTGTACTCACCCTCGGCGTTGTGCCGCCAACGGCCATGGCGGGCAGTGGTCTTGAAGCCCACGTCGTAATCGTCGGTGTCGTTCTCGGCGCGCTTGTAGTCCAGCGCCACGTCGACATTGCCTTTCCACACGAAATCCTCGATCAGCGGCCTGGGCTTCATGATCTGCTCGATGCTGGCCAGCTCCACCGTCTTCGGTGAATCGCCATTGGCCAAGGTCACCTTGCCTGGCTCGGCGGCCTTGAGCGACTTGGCTTTCTCTCCGCTGTAGGCGTCCTGTTTGACCAGCATCTGCTGGTCGCTTTCCAACGTCTGGACCTGTTTCCAGTCCAGGGCGATTGACCCGCCATAAGGGGTTTCCAGCAGCAGCTTGCCGCCGTCGAAGACCTTGATCTTGCCACTCAGCCGGTCACCGTTCTTCATCCACACAGTGTCGGCGAACACCGGAGAGGCGCACAGGGAAACAGCAAGAAGGCACAACAAGGATCTAGAATTCATAAACGGACTTTGGTTGCGGACTAGGGTTCGATTTGACGAAAAAGCCGGGCATTATCCAGATACCGACGACCAGAGCAAGGACAGACCGGGAGCATGCCGTTGAGTTCAACTCTCATTTGCCGGACCACCGGTCCGGTTTCATCTGCAGCCCAAGGCGGGCGAGATGTCTGATGGATATGAGCACGCCCTTGATTCGGCCGAGGGCCGACGAACGGCGCTGTATTCAGTACTTGGCCAAGTGCCACCCGGCAAGGTGGTGAGCTATGGCCAACTGGCCGAACTGGCTGGGCTTGGCCGTGCGGCGCGCTGGGTTGGGCGCACCTTGGGGCAGTTGCCTGCAGACACTCGCCTGCCTTGGCATCGGGTGCTTGGCGCAGGTGGCCGGCTGAGCCTGGCGCTGGGCACGCCGTCGGGCGATGAACAACGGGCGCGGTTACGCGAGGAAGGTGTGAATGTAAGCAACAATCGTGTGGATATGACGCGCCATGGCTGGCGCCCAATGGAGCACAGCGGTTAGAGTGCGCGCTTTGTTTTCGAAAACTTGAGGCAGATGTTGGCCCATGCCCCGTAAAACCTGGCGCGCTGCGCTTGCTGCCTATGCCAGCCCGTCAACCTTGGTACTTTTGCTACTCGGTTTCGCCGCCGGCCTGCCCTACATGCTGGTGTTCTCGACCCTGTCGGTATGGTTGCGCGAAGCCGGCGTTGCCCGTGAAACCATCGGTTATGCCAGCCTGATTGGCTTGGCCTACGCCTTCAAGTGGGTCTGGTCACCGCTGCTCGACCAATGGCGTCTGCCGTTGCTTGGCGGCCTCGGGCGCCGGCGTTCGTGGCTGCTGTTGTCGCAAGCGCTGGTGGTAATCGGGCTGGTCGGCATGAGCCTGTGCGACCCGCAACAACACCTCTCCTGGCTGATTGCCATGGCCGTACTGGTGGCCTTCGCCTCGGCTACCCAGGACATCGCTGTCGACGCCTACCGCCTGGAAATTGCCGACGACCAGCGCCAGGCCGCGCTTGCTGCCAGCTACATGGCCGGCTATCGGGTGGCTGCCTTGCTCGCCACGGCCGGTGCCCTGTTCTTCGCCGAGTGGTTCGGCTCTACCGGCTTCAGCTACCTGCACAAGGCCTGGGCCGGTACTTACGTGATGTTCGGCGTGATGATGCTGCCCGCCCTGTTCACCACCTTGGTCATGCGCGAACCGTCAGTGCCCATGCGCACCCAACTGTCGGCCGCGCGCTACGGGCTGGTGCACCAGATGGCCTCGGTGTTCGTGCTGATCATCCTGCTGGTCTCGGTACCGGCCAGCTTCACCCAGATGTTCAATACCGGCTGGTCCAGTGTGATCTCCGGTGATGCCACGCCGCTTGACCTGCTGCTGGAAGACCGCGCCTTCCTGCGCCTGATCCTCTACGTGCTGTTGTCCTGGGCCTGCCTGTCGAGCCTCGGTCGTCGCGGCCTGGCCCCCGTGCTGACCCCGATCAACGACTTCATCACCCGCTACCGCTGGCAGGCTCTGCTGCTGCTAGGCCTGATCGCCACCTATCGCATGTCGGACACGGTGATGGGGGTGATGGCCAACGTGTTCTATATCGACATGGGCTTCACCAAGGACCAGATTGCCAGCGTCAGCAAGATCTTCGGTCTGATCATGACCTTGGTCGGCGCCGGGGTTGGCGGTCTGCTGATCGTACGTTTCGGCATCATGCCCATCCTGTTTATCGGCGGCGTAGCCTCTGCCGGCACCAACATCCTGTTCCTGATGCTGGCTGACATGGGGCCGAACCTGGAAATGCTGGTGGTGACCATCTCACTGGACAACTTCAGCTCCGGCATGGCTACCTCGGCCTTTGTGGCCTACCTGTCAAGCCTGACCAATCTGAAGTTCTCGGCGACCCAATACGCGCTGCTCAGTTCGATCATGCTGCTGTTGCCGCGGCTGATCGGCGGGTATTCGGGCGTTATTGTGGAGAAGTTCGGCTACCACGACTTCTTCCTGATCACTGCTTTGCTGGGGGTGCCTACGCTGATCCTGATCGCCCTGCAGTGGCATCAGGAAGCCGGGCGGGGGACGCCGGTGGCGGAGGAACACTCCGCAGCTGAGCGGCCCTGAAGCTTTGCATTGCCTGTGCTGGCCTCTTCGCGGGTGAACCCGCTCCTACACCGGGCCGCGTCGCCTTGTAGGAGCGGGTTTACCCGCGAAGAGGCCGGGCCGCGTTGCCTTGTAGGAGCGGGTTCACCCGCGAAGAGGCCGGGCCGCGTTGCCTTGTAGGAGCGGGTTCACCCGCGAAGAGGCCGGGCCGCGTCGCCTTGTAGGAGCGGGTTTACCCGCGAAGAGGCCGGGCCGCGTCGCCTTGTAGGAGCGGGTTCACCCGCGAAGAGGCCGGGCCGCGTCGCCTTGTAGGAGCGGGTTCACCCGCGAAGAGGCCGGGCCGCGTCGCCTTGTAGGAGCGGGTTTACCCGCGAAGAGGCCGGCCGCGTCGCCTTGTAGGAGCGGGTTCACCCGCAAAGAGGCCGGGCCGCGTCGCCTTGTAGGAGCGGGTTTACCCGCGAAGAGGCCGGCACAGGCAATACCGATTATCGAGCTACAGCCCCTTCCCCAGGCCGCCCACCCACCACAAACCACAGCGGCCACAGCGCCAACGCCCCCGCCACCCCCGCCGCCAGGGCAAAATGCAGCAAGCTGGCACCGGCGCCAATCATCGCCAGCAGCGCCCCTCCGAGCCCGAGCAGGGCAATGGTGATCATCCCCAGCATGGCCGAAACCAGACCCTTGCTCTGTTCACTGGAGAACAGCGTCATGCGGTACAGCACCGCATTGGCCACGCCCAACCCCAGCGCATACAGCGACATGCCCGCCACCAGGCTGGTCACGCTCGGCCAGTACCAGGTCGCCAGCACCATCAGGCACAGGCCGGCCAGGTATGGCCAGAGCGCGCCACGCACCAAGGCTGGCAGCGGATAGCGGTCAGCAATACGGTTGATGATCAGGTTACCGAGGATCAGCCCGCCAAACACCGGCAACTGCCACAAGGCATACTCCAGGGTACTCAACCCCTCATCGTGAATCAGCAGCACCGGCGACAGACCGATCCAGCCAATCAGCGGTAAGCCGACCAACCCAAGGGCAGCGCTGCCTGCAACGAAGCGGCGGTTGGCCAGCAACTGGCCATAGCCCGCCAACAGTGGCAGCAGGTGAATCGGCGTGAATGCCAGCCGCGAACCGTCACGGCGCTCCACCCCCAGGGTTTCCGGCATGAGGCGGTACAACAGCAGCCAGGCCAGCACCGCGCCGATGGCGAACGCCACGAACAGCCAGCGCCAGTCCAGCCATTGCAGCAGCAGAGTGCCCACCAGCGGTCCGAGCAAGGGCGACAACAAGGCGATGTTGGCCAGCAGGGCCATCATGCGTACGGCATCAGCCTCGCTGAAAGCCTCATTCAGGGCCGGGTAGCTGACAGTGACCACAAAACCCAGGCCAATGCCCTGCAAAAGGCGCAACAGGTTGAACAGGCCGATGCCCTGGACCCAGAAGGTAGCCAGGCAGGCCAGGCCAAAGAATGCGCAGCCAACCAGCAGCAGCGGGCGCCGTCCATAGCGGTCGGCCAGCGGGCCGATCAGCCATTGCAGTACCACGCCCCCCAGCAGGTACAGGTTGAGGGCATGGGGTATGTATTCAGGGCTGGCGTCGAGGTCGCCGACCACGACCGGCATGGCCGGCATGACCGCGTCGCTGGCCAGGTAGGTCAGCAGTTCGAACAGGGCCAAGGTCAGGCCGAACAGCAAGGCGCGCAGAGGGGTGATATACAGCAGTGGTTTCATGATGGCGTATCGGGTGTGGCAGGCGGGGTCAGGCTATATGCCAGAAATTGTTGGAAGTTGCTGTGAACAAGTGTAATCAAGGTAGGAAAAAAACCGGGGCCGCTTTGCGGCCCCAGCTTTGACGCGGTATTACTGCGTTGCAGTCTCCTGCACCACACGAATGACCCGCTGCGGAAACGGAATGTCGATCCCTTCGGCCTTCAAGCGGTCACGCGCATACTCGTTGAGCATGAACATCACGTCCCAGTAATCGGAGGTCTTGGTCCACAAGCGCAGCGATACGGTGATCGAGCTGTCGCCCAGCGTCGACACGACCGCCTGCGGTGCCGGGTCTTGCAGGACGCGTGGGTCCTTTGCCAGCTCCAGCAACACATTGCGGGCCGTCTGCAGGTCGGCCTCGTAGTCAACGCCCACATCGAACACCACCTTGCGCGTCGGCTGACGGTTGGTGTTGGTAATGATGCCGTTGGACAGGCTGCCATTGGGCATGATGACCGTCTTGTTGTCAGCGGTGCGCAGCACGGTGTGGAAGATCTGGATACTGTCGACGGTGCCGGCCACGCCCTGTGCTTCGATCCAGTCACCGATACGGAACGGGCGGAACATCAGAATCAGCACACCACCGGCGAAGTTCGCCAGGCTGCCCTGCAAGGCCAGGCCGATGGCCAGGCCTGCAGCACCGATGGCGGCGACGAACGAGGTGGTCTCGATGCCGATCATCGAGGCCACACTGACCAACAGCAGCACCTTCAGCACGATGTTTGCCAGAGAGCTGATGAAGCCCTGCAGCGCCAGGTCGGCGTTGCGCAGGCCAACGAGCCTGCCGAGGCGGGCGCTGACCTTGTTGATGATCCACCAGCCAACCGCCAGGGTGAGCAGTGCCAGCAGCACACGGCTGCCGTATTCCATGATCAAAGGGATCCACGTCTGGGATTGGCGGACGAGCTGATCGACCTCAGCGTTCAAATCCATATTCATCTCCTGATGCCGAGCGGCAAGTACACGGTAGAACAGGCCGCGCATGTATTTACGCAACCCCGGCCCCCATGGACATCATTTAGCCATCGGGGTTCCGGCCCCGCATCAGTCGCGGAAGTTGTTGAACTGCAGCGGCATGTCGAATTCCTTGGTGCGCAGCAGGGCAATGGCTTCCTGCAGATCGTCACGTTTCTTGCCGGTTACCCGTACCTGCTCACCCTGGATGGCGGCCTGTACTTTCAACTTGCCATCCTTGATGGTGGCAACGATCTTTTTCGCCAGGTCCTTGTCGATGCCTTCGCGGAACTTGGCTTCCTGTTTCTTTTCCTTGCCGGAGGCGTAAGGGTCCTTGGTTTCCAGGCACTTCACGTCGATCTTGCGCTTGACCAGTGCCAGGCGCAGGATTTCCAGCATCGCCTCGAGCTGGAACTCTTCCTCCGCGGTGAGCATCACGGTCTGCTCTTTGTCCTTGAACTCGAAGGTGCCTTTGCCCTTGAGGTCGTAGCGGCGGTCCAGTTCCTTGATGGCGTTGTCGACCGCGTTCTGCACTTCGTGCTTGTCCAGTTCCGATACCACGTCGAACGAAGGCATGGTGGTTCTCCCAAAATAAAAGCGCGCTCAGGCTGAAGATGGAGCGCGCTGGGTTTGAAGGTTAAAATGCGGGCTCATTATAACGGGTTGCGAAACGCATATGAGCAGCACCTGGCATATTCTCGGCGCCGGTAGCCTGGGCAGTCTGTGGGCCTGCCGCCTGGCACGCGCAGGCAAGGCCGTGCGCCTGATCCTGCGTGACGGGCAGCGGCTGCAGGCTTATCAGCAGGCCGGTGGCCTGTCCCTGGCCGAACAGGAGCAAACCCGGCACTACGCCATACCTGCCGAAACCGCGCAGGCGCAAGGCCCGATTCACCGCCTGCTGGTGGCCTGCAAAGCCTATGACGCTGCCCCGGCGATTGCCAGTGTAGCGCCGCGGTTGGCCGAAAGCGCCGAGGTGCTGCTGCTGCAGAATGGCCTGGGCAGTCAGGATGAAGTCGCCGACCTGGTGCCGCACGCTCGCTGCATCTTCGTCTCCAGCACCGAAGGCGCCTTCCGCGAGGGGGACTGGCAGGTGCGTTTTGCCGGCCATGGCTTCAACTGGCTGGGCGACCCAGGTAACCCCATGGTCCCCGCCTGGTTCGATGACCTGCACGAAGCCGGTATCCCCGCGGAATGGACAGTGGACATACTCACCCGACTGTGGCGCAAGCTGGCGCTCAATTGCGCCATCAACCCGCTGACCGTGCTTCACGATTGCCAGAATGGCGGGCTGCTGGGGCACCTGGGTGAAGTTCAGGCCCTGTGCGCCGAGCTGGCCCGACTGCTGCGCCGTTGCGGCCAGCCGCAAGCAGCCGAGGGGCTGGACGAAGAAGTGCAGCGGGTAATCCTGGCCACCGCAGCCAACTACTCTTCCATGTACCAGGACGTGCATGCAGGACGGCGCACCGAGTTGCACTACCTGCTCGGCCATGCTTGCCGCGCAGCCACCCGTCATGGCCTGCAACTGCCGCAGCTGGAACACCTGCTGCAGCGCTTGGTCGAAAACCTGCGCGTGCGTGGTTTGCCCTGCGACTGACGCGCCCCTTCAACCGGATACGGACATTGCCTTGCCCATGACCTTGCGCCAACGCCTGGAAAACCTCCCGGTCGGGCAGAAGCTGCTGGCGGCCCTGCTGGTATTGCTGGTGACCATCTTGCTGGTGGCCAACCTCACTTTCATCAGCGCCGCCTACTGGATCACCCAGGAAAGCATGGCGCCGCAGGCTCTGCAGACCATCGGCCGACTGGTAGCCAATCCACAGCTTGCAGCCCGCGCCGGCGACACCCCGGACACTGCCAATGCCCTGCTCAAGGAACTGGACAATTACACACCGCTGCGTGCCGCCGCCGTCTACGGTGGCGATGGGCGGATGCTGGCGCAGTTGCAGCACGGCGAGCCGCTGGCCCTGCCCAAGCGTTTTCGAAACATCGACGGCTGGCGCCTGATGGAGTTTCGCAGCACTCAGTTGATCCGTATCCCCCGCGATGCCAACCCACCGGCACACTTGCTACTGGTAGCCAGCAGCGAACTGCCCATGGCCTTCTACACCGGCACACTCAGCGCCAGCCTGGGCATCCTGGTATTCAGTGTCCTGCTATGGATCGTCATCGCCCGGCAGATCAAGCGCCTGATCACACAACCGATCAACCAGCTTGAGGAACTCAGCCGCCAGGTTACCCGCGAAGAGAGCTATGCCTTGCGCGCCCAGCGCGGCAACGACGATGAGATCGGCAGCCTGGCCGAGGCCTTCAACACCATGCTGTCGCGCATCGAGGCCCGCGAGCAGCAGCTCAAGAGCGCCCGCGACGAGTTCCAGAGCGCCTACGACCAGGCTCAGGGCCTTGCCGAGGAAACCCGCCACACCAACCGCAAGCTGGAACTGGAAGTACAGGTACGCAGCAAGATCGAAAAAAAACTCACCGGTTTCCAGAACTACCTCAACAGCATCATCGACTCGATGCCCTCGGCACTGATTGCCCTCGACGAACAGCTTTACGTGACCCAATGGAACCACGAAGCCACGGTGCTTTCCGGCACGCCACTGGACGAGGCACTCAACCAGCCGGTGTTCATTGCGTTCGAGCCGCTGAAGCCGTTCCTCCCGCAGCTGAAGGAAACCGTGGAAAAACATCGAGTGGCGAAGATCGAGCGGGTAACCTGGCCCAAGGGCGACGACCTGCGCCACTACGCCCTGACCTTCTACCCACTGACCGGCGGCGGCGGGCGCGGCGTGGTCATTCGTATCGACGACATCACCCAGCGCCTGTCATTGGAAGAGATGATGGTGCAGTCGGAAAAAATGCTCTCGGTCGGCGGCCTGGCTGCCGGCATGGCGCACGAAATCAACAACCCGCTGGGCGCTATCCTGCACAATGTGCAGAACATTCGCCGGCGCCTGTCGTCCGACCTGCCGCGCAACCAGGAACAGGCCGAAGAGCTGGGCATCGACCTGGCCACGATCAACCGCTACCTGGACAGCCGCGAGGTGCCGCAACTGCTCGACGGCATTCAGCAGGCCGGCGCCCGGGCGGCGAAGATCGTCACCCACATGCTCAGTTTCAGCCGCCGCAGTAACCGCCAACTGGTGCCATGCGAGCTGCCGGCACTGATTGATCAGGCGCTTGAAATTGCCGGCAATGACTTCGACCTGGCCATCGGCTTCGACTTCAAGGGTCAAGCCATCGTGCGCCAGTTCGACCCCGACCTGGGGCCGGTGCCCTGCACCGCCAACGAGCTGGAACAAGTACTGCTCAACTTGCTGAAGAACGCAGCCCAGGCCATCCACCAACGCCCGCAACCCAGCGAGCCCGGGCGCATCACACTGCGCACACGGCTGAACCCGCCATGGGCGGAAATCCAGGTCGAGGACAACGGCGTCGGCATGCCCGAGGCAGTGCGCAAGCGCACCTTCGAGCCGTTCTTCACCACCAAGGAAATCGGCCAGGGCACCGGGCTGGGCCTGTCAGTCTCGTACTTCATCATCACCAATAACCACAAGGGGCAGATGGAAGTGCAATCCACGCCAGGCCAGGGCACCTGCTTTACCCTGCGCCTGCCCCTCAGCCAGCCGACAGCGGCGGCGCCGACCAGAACGGAGCAATGATATGGGCTACCGCCTTTCGAAAATCTATACCCGCACCGGCGACAAAGGCGAAACCGGCCTGGGCGACGGCCGTCGGGTGCCCAAGGACCACCCGCGGATCGAAGCGATTGGCGAGGTGGACAGCCTGAACAGCCAGTTGGGGTTGCTGCTGGCGGGGCTCGCCGAGCACGGGCTGAATGAGGTGGCCACAGTACTGGCGCCGTGTCAGCACCGCTTGTTCGACCTGGGCGGCGAGCTGGCGATGCCCAGTTACCAGGCGTTGAACCTGGCGGAAGTGGAACGCCTGGAGGCGGCCATCGATGTGTGGAACGAAGAACTGGGGCCGCTGAAGAACTTCATTCTGCCCAGTGGTTCGGCGCTGGTGGCGCAGGCGCATGTGTGCCGCAGCCTGGCGCGCAGTGCAGAGCGCCGGTGTCAGCAGTTGAATGCCGTGGAGCCACTGGAAGGCGTTGGGATGACGTATATCAACCGGCTTTCCGATCTATTGTTCGTGGCGGCGCGGATCATCGGGCGGCGCCAGGGGGTGGCTGAGGTTTTGTGGCAGCCCGCCGAGAAACCCAAAGGCTGATACTTCTGGGGCTGCTTTGCAGCCCATTCGCGGGCTTGCCCGCTCCCACAGGTTTCGAGCAGGCTTGAAGCTTGTGAGTTTTCTGTGGGAGCGGGCAAGCCCGCGAATGGGCCCCGCAGCGGCCCCTGTTACAGGGGACTCAAACCTCGGGCCAGAACGCCCGGATCCCGGCCACACCCTGTGCCCCCGCTTCCCAGGCCTGCTCACGCTCACTCGCCCCTACCCCACCCAGCAGATAAACCGGCTTGTTGAACCCGGCAATCAGGCGCTCCGCCTCATCCCAGCCCAGCGGCACCGCATCCGGATGAGTCTGGGTCGCCTGCACTGGCGACAAGGTGACAAAGTCCACGTCCATCTGCTCAGCCAGCGCCAGCTCCTCGGCACTGTGGCAGGACGCGGCCAACCAGCGTTCCTTGGGGAATGGCCGGCCCCTGGCAGCGTACTTGCGCAGTTGCGCGGCCGTCAGGTGCCAACCGGCCGCCGGGAAATCACCCAGCCATTCCAGTGGCCCTTTAAGCATCAACTGCGCCTTGCCCGCACACAGCCCGACCGCATCCACCGCCACGTCGCGGTACTTGGGATCGTACATGTCCGGGGCACGCAACTGGATCAGGCGAATGCCATTGGCCACCGACTTCTGGATGCCCTTGAGCAGCTGCGGCACCTCCAGGCCATCCGGGGTGATCAGGTACTGGTCCGGCAGGCGCGCAGCGGCGATGATCGGCTTGTTGGCCTCAGGGAATTCGTACTGCGGCAAATCGCGCGGGGCAACCCATTCCAGCGGCTGGCCTTCGGCACCATGGGGTTCGCCAGTGAACGCCTCGACTTCGCGCACGTCCAGCAGCACCTGCTTGTCCGGGTAGTCATGGCTGACCTTGATCAGCGCACGCGACCGGCTTACCTCGATACCCAGCTCCTCGCGCAACTCGCGGGCAAGCGCCGCTTCGACGCTTTCGCCTTCTTCCACCTTGCCACCGGGGAACTCCCACAAGCCGCCCTGGTGCTGGGTGTCGGCACGGCGTGCGATCAGAATACGGCCATCAGCACCGCGAATGACGGCCGCTACTACATGAATCCGTTTCACGCTTTACGCTCCTCCAGGCCTGCCTGTTGCCATGCCTGGAAGGCTGGCCACTGATAGATGGTCTCGATGTAGGCTGCCGCCTCAGCGGGGACTTCTACGCGGTAGGTACGCAGGCGCACCGCCACCGGGGCAAAGAAGGCATCGGCCAGGCTTGCCTTGCCGAACAGGAACGGGCCGCTGTCCTTGGCCACCAGACGGCATTCGGACCACAGCGCAACAATACGGTCGATGTCGATTTGTACGTCCAGCGGCACGCTTTCCAGCGCCTGGTCGCGCGACAAGTCGAACGGCATGGCGCCGCGCAGGGCAAAGAAGCCGCTATGCATCTGCGCACAGGCCGAACGGGCTTGGGCTCGCGCCGTCACATCGGCAGGCCACAGCTGGGCTTCGGGGTGGCGTTCGTTGAGGTATTCGGCAATGGCCAGCGAGTCAGCGATCACACCGAGCTCGGTCTTGAGCAGCGGTACCTTGCCGGTGGCGGAGTACGCGAGAATGCGCTGACGGGTATCAGGCTGGTTCAGCTTGATCAGGGTTTCTTCGTAGGGTATGCCAGCCAGCTCGAGGGCCAGGGCGCCACGCAGCGACCAGGAGGAGTACAGCTTGTCGCCGATGATCAGGTGATAGCTCATGGTTCGGCTCCATCAGGTTTGTATTGCAAAACCCGCAGGCCGCTGCGCGGCCTTTCGCGGGCAAGCCCGCTCCTACAGGGACCGCACCGCTCCTGCAGGCATTGCAACACCTGTGGGAGCGGGCGTGCCCGTGAAGAGGCTTTCGGATCAGTAGATCAGGTACGGTACTCGGCGTTGATCTTCACGTACTCGTGGGACAGGTCGGTCGTCCAGATGGTTTCGCTGCACTGGCCACGGCCCAGTTCGATTCGGATGGTGATCTCTTCCTGGGCCATCACTGCCGAACCCTGCGCCTCGGTATAGCTCGGGCTGCGGCCGCCTTGGCTCGCAATGCAAACGTTGTCCAGGTAAACATCGATCAGGCTCACATCCAACTCCGGTACGCCGGCACGGCCTACGGCGGCAAGGATACGGCCCCAGTTCGGGTCGGAGGCGAACAGCGCGGTCTTGATCAGCGGCGAGTGGGCCACGGCGTAGCCGACATCCAGGCACTCCTGGTGGTTGCCACCACCGTTGACCTGCACGGTCACGAACTTGGTCGCACCTTCGCCGTCACGGACGATGGCCTGGGCCACTTCCATGCACACTTCGAACACGGCCTTTTTCAACGCTTCGAAGAGCGCGCCGCTGGCTTCGGTCACTTCCGGCAGGTCAGCCTTGCCGGTAGCGATCAGCATGCAGCAATCGTTGGTCGAGGTGTCACCATCGATCGTGATGCGGTTGAACGACTTGTTGGCGCCGTCCAGCATCAGGTCCTTGAGAACCTTCGGTGCCACCTTGGCGTCGGTGGCGATGTAGCCCAGCATGGTCGCCATGTTCGGGCGGATCATGCCTGCCCCCTTGCTGATGCCGGTGACGGTAACGGTCACGCCATCGTGCTGGAACTGGCGGCTGGCCCCCTTGGGCAGGGTGTCGGTGGTCATGATGCCGGTAGCGGCCTCAGCCCAGTTGTTTTCCGACAGGTTGTCGAGCGCGGCCTGCAGCGCGCCTTCGATCTTCTCGACCGGCAGCGGCTCACCGATCACGCCGGTGGAGAACGGCAGTACCGATTCGGCCGGTACGCCAGCCAGTTCGGCCAGCTTGGCGCAGGTGCGCTCGGCGGCGGCCAGGCCTGGCGCGCCGGTGCCGGCGTTGGCGTTCCCCGTGTTGGTCAGCAGGTAGCGCACGGTGCCCTGTACACGCTGCTTGGACAGGATCACCGGCGCTGCGCAGAAGGCGTTGAGGGTGAACACGCCGGCCACGCTGGAACCTTCGGCACAGCGCATGACCACCACATCCTTGCGCCCCGGGCGCTTGATACCGGCAGAAGCGATACCGAGTTCAAAACCCGGAACCGGGTGCAGGGTGGGCAAAGGACCAAGACCAACAGCCATTAGAGCGCTCCTAGAAAAAACGATGATGTCGAAAAAGGGGCCGCTTCGCGCCCCATCGCGACACAAGGCCGCTCCCACAAGGATCGCGCCCGTTCATGGACGAGCGCGGCACCTGTGGGAGCGGCCTTGTGTCGCGAAAGGGCCGCAAAGCAGCCCCAGGCTTGTACAACGTAAGGTTCAGATCACTCGATCTGACCATGGCAATGCTTGAACTTCTTGCCCGAACCGCACCAGCACGGCTCGTTGCGGCCCAGCTTCTGGTCATTGCGTACTGGCGCCGAGGCTACCGCTACTTCGGCTCCCTCTTCGCTCAGTTGCTCACTTTCCAGGCCGGATACGGCGGCGTGCTGGAATTGCATGCGGCTAGCCAGCTCTTCAGCCTCGCGGCGCAGGCGGGCTTCTTCTTCGGCCGGGTCTTCGCGGCGAACCTGTACGTGCGACAGCACGCGGATGGTGTCGCGCTTGATCGACTCCAACAGTTCCTGGAACAGGCTGAACGACTCGCGCTTGTACTCCTGCTTCGGGTTCTTCTGCGCATAACCACGCAGGTGAATACCGTGACGCAGGTGGTCCATGGTCGACAGGTGGTCTTTCCACAGGTCGTCCAGCACGCGCAGCAGAATCTGCTTCTCGAAGGTTCGCAGGGCCTCGAGACCAGCCTGGTCTTCCTTCTCGTTGTAGGCAGCGGTGATCTCGCTCAGCAGCTTCTCGCGCAAGGTCTCTTCGTAGAGGTGGTCGTCCTCGTCGAGCCATTGCTGGATCGGCAACTTGATGGCGAAATCGCTGGCCAGCGAAGCCTCCAGGCCGGCTACGTCCCACTGCTCTGGCAGCGACTGCGGCGGAATGTGCTGGCTGATGGTAGCGTCCAGTACTTCCTTGCGGAATTCGACGATGGTGTCGCCAATGTTATCGGCAGCCAGCAGACTGTTGCGCATGTGGTAGATCACCTTGCGCTGCTCGTTGGCGACGTCGTCATATTCGAGCAATTGCTTACGAATGTCGAAGTTGCGGCCTTCGACCTTGCGCTGGGCTTTCTCGATAGCGTTGGTGACCATGCGGTGCTCGATGGCCTCGCCCGACTGCATGCCCAGTGCCTTCATGAAGTTCTTCACCCGGTCAGAGGCGAAGATGCGCATCAGGCTGTCTTCCAGCGACAGGTAGAAGCGGCTGGAACCCGGGTCGCCCTGGCGACCGGAGCGGCCACGCAACTGGTTGTCGATACGGCGCGACTCGTGGCGCTCGGAAGCGATTACATGCAGGCCACCCGTTTCGATCACTTGCTGGTGACGCTTCTGCCAGTCGGCCTTGATCTGGGCGATCTGCTCGGCGGTCGGGTTTTCCAGGGCAGCCACTTCGGCTTCCCAGTTACCGCCCAGCAGGATGTCGGTACCACGGCCAGCCATGTTGGTGGCGATGGTCAGTGCACCTGGCGCACCTGCTTGCGCGATGATCTCGGCTTCCTTCTCGTGATACTTGGCGTTGAGCACCTTGTGGTCGATACCTTCCTTTTTCAGGAGGTTGGACATGTGCTCGGAAGTTTCAATGGTCGCGGTACCCACCAGCACCGGGCGGCCCAGCTTCATGCTTTCCTTGATGTCGGCGATGATCGCGGCGTATTTCTCGTCAGCGGTCAGGTACACCAGGTCGTTGTAGTCCTTACGCGCCAGCGGCTTGTTCGGCGGAATGACCATCACGTTCAGACCATAGATCGACTGGAACTCGAACGCTTCGGTGTCGGCGGTACCGGTCATGCCGGACAGCTTGGTGTACAGGCGGAAGTAGTTCTGGAAGGTAGTCGAAGCCAGGGTCTGGCTCTCGGCCTGGATGTTCAGGTTCTCTTTTGCCTCGATGGCCTGGTGCAGGCCCTCGGACAGGCGACGACCCGGCATGGTACGGCCGGTGTGTTCGTCGATCAGCAGAACCTGGCCGTCCTGGACAATGTACTCGACATTGCGGTGGAACAGCTTGTGTGCACGAAGACCGGCGTAGACGTGTGTCAGCAAGCCCAGGTTGTGCGCGGAGTACAGGCTCTCACCTTCGGCCAGCAGGCCCGCCTGGGCCAGCATCTCTTCGATGAACTGGTGACCGGCTTCGTTCAGCTCGACCTGGCGGCTCTTCTCGTCGATGCTGAAGTGGCCTTCCTGGGTGACCTGGCCTTCGACCTCTTCGATGTGCTGGGTGAGGCGCGGGATCAGGCGGTTGATCTCGATGTACAGCTTGGAGCTGTCCTCGGCCTGACCGGAAATGATCAGCGGGGTACGCGCTTCGTCGATGAGGATGGAGTCGACTTCGTCGATCACGGCGAAGTTCAGTTCACGCTGGAACTTCTCGTCCTGGCTGAACGCCATGTTGTCGCGCAGGTAGTCGAAACCGAACTCGTTGTTGGTGCCGTAGGTGATGTCGGCGGCATAGGCGGCGCGCTTTTCTTCCGGCGGCTGGAAGGCCGAAACGATACCGACCGACAGACCGAGGAATTCGTACAGCGGGCGCATCCAGTTGGCGTCACGGCGCGCCAGGTAGTCGTTGACGGTGACCACGTGCACGCCCTTGCCGGACAATGCGTTGAGGTAGACGGCCAGGGTACCGACCAAGGTCTTGCCTTCACCGGTGCGCATTTCTGCGATCATGCCCTCGTGCAGGGTCATGCCGCCGATCAACTGCACATCGAAATGGCGCATGCCCATTACGCGCTTGCCGGCCTCGCGGGCCACGGCGAAGGCTTCGGGCAGCAATTGGTCCAGTGTCTCGCCTTTGGCCAGGCGCTCTTTGAACTCTACGGTCTTGCCCCGCAGTTGCTCGTCGGAGAGGGCCACCATCTTCTCTTCGAAGGCATTGACGATACTCACCGTCTTGAGCATGCGTTTGACTTCACGCTCGTTCTTGCTTCCAAAAAGTTTTTTTAACAAAGGCGCAAACATATCGGCAGGATCTTCCACACGTAGGGATGGAGGGCGGCCCCGTGAGTCGCCCGTGCAGCCCATAGGCCGCATGCGAACGAGCATTCTACCCGGAAACGATGGTGAGGAAAGTGGTGGATTTCCACGATGCTGATACAGCGTTTTGGCAGGGGCCTGTTTTAGATAGGGGCATTTTCCCTGAGTTCAAGGCTTGGCAACATGAAAGCTATCGAGAACCAGTCTTGTCTTTGGCTGCCTGTGCCGGACTCTTCGCGGGTGAACCTGCTCGAGGTATCGATAACCCTGTGGGAGCGGGTTCACCCGCGAAGAGGCCGGCACAGGCAACGGAGATGTTAGACTGTGCCCACGTCACCTCACGCGTACTCCCATGGCCTATAAACCCTCCCCCGCCCAGCCGCCCTCCGCCCTGCTGCGCCAGGTGCGCCCGCTGCGCCTGCTACTGAACCAGGCCGAGCGCCTGGAGCACTTGCAGCGCCTGCTGGAAAGCCAGTTGCAACCGGCTGCCCGCGAGCACTGCCATGTGGCGTCCTGGCGCGATGGCACTTTGTTGCTGGTGGTAACCGACGGCCATTGGGCCACCCGCCTGCGCTACCAGCAGAAGCGTTTGCTGGCGGCACTGCAGGCCATGGAAGCATTCGGCAACCTCAGGCGCATTCTGTACAAGGTACAGCCGCCGCTGGTGCCGGCCAAGCGTGGCGGGCATGCTGCCGAGCTTTCTAACAGCGCGGCCGAGAGCCTGCGCGACACCGCCGAGGGCATTACCGACCCCAAACTGCGCGCAGCACTGGAACGGTTGGCCGCCCACGCCCTGGACAAGCCATAGAAAAGGCCACCCGAAGGTGGCCTTAATGAACTAGAGAGTGTTCGAACTTACACGGCCGCAACAGGGCGCATGTACGAGATCGGTGCCGTACTGGCATCTTCGAAAGTGACCACTTCCCAGGCATCGGTTTCAGCTATCAGCTTGCGCAACAGCTGATTGTTCAGCGCGTGGCCGGACTTGAAGCCCTTGAACTCGCCGATCAGGCTGTTGCCCAGCAGGTACAGATCGCCGATGGCGTCGAGGATCTTGTGCTTGACGAATTCGTCTTCGTAACGAAGGCCGTCTTCGTTGAGCACGCCGTCCTCATCGACCACGATGGCGTTCTCGACACTGCCACCCAACGCAAGGTTGTGCTTGCGCAGGTACTCGATGTCACGCATGAAGCCAAAAGTACGCGCGCGGCTGACTTCCTTCACGAACGAGGTGCTGGAAAAGTCGACGCTGGCGCTCTGGGTCCGGTTGCGAAGCACCGGGTGATCGAAATCGATCTCGAAGCTCACCTTGAAACCTTCGAAAGGCAGGAACGTGGCGCGCTTGTCGCCCTCTTCCACGGTTACCTCACGCAGGATGCGGATGAACTTCTTGGCTGCGTCCTGTTCTTCCAGGCCGGCAGACTGAATCAGGAATACAAAAGGACCGGCGCTGCCATCCATGATCGGCACTTCCGAGGCGGAGAGCTCGACGTAGGCGTTATCGATGCCCAGGCCCGCCATGGCGGAGAGCAGGTGCTCGACCGTATCGACCTTGACGTCACCGTTGACCAACGTCGTCGACATGGTTGTCTCGCCGACGTTGGCCGCACGCGCAGGGATCTCGACCACAGGGTCGAGGTCGGCGCGGCGGAAGACGATGCCGGTGTCAACAGGTGCAGGCTTGAGGGTCAGGTAAACCTTCTCCCCGGAGTGCAGACCGACACCTGTGGCACGGATGGTATTCTTCAGGGTGCGTTGTTTAATCATGGCATTGGCCGCTTCAGCGCAAATTGCGAACAGGTATCAACAAAGGCTGGGGATGATAACAGACCCAACCTTTGATGAATACCAATCACCTTTATACCCCTGATAAATTCCATTAATCAGCCTGACGACGCAGGAATGCCGGGATATCGAGGTAGTCCAGGTCATCCTGAGGGTTCAGTTTAGCGGCTGCGGCAGCACCTGCATGCGCCTGGTTGCGCATGACGGTCGGGCGCTCCAGGTCACGGTAGTTGACCGCTGGCTGCTCCTGGCGCACCGGCGCAGGATTGGACGCTTCGTACGCCTGCTGGGCAGTCTGCAGGGTGTTGTCGACGACCTTCACAGGCTTCTCGATGCGTGCACCCAGACCAGTGGCCACCACGGTCACGTGCAGTTCGTCACGCATGTCCGGGTCGATCACGGTGCCAACCTTGACCATGGCGTGGTCGGAGGCGAAGGCTTCGATGATGCTACCCACGTCGGAGTACTCACCCAGCGACAGGTCCGGGCCTGCGGTGATGTTCACCAGGATACCGCGGGCGCCCTGCAGGTTGACGTCTTCCAGCAGCGGGTTACGGATAGCTGCCTCGGTGGCTTCACGCGCACGGTTCGGGCCGCTGGCGCAGCCAGTACCCATCATGGCCATGCCCATTTCACCCATCACGGTACGCACGTCGGCGAAGTCGACGTTGATCATGCCGGGGCGCTTGATGATGTCGGAGATACCGCGTACGGCACCGGCCAGTACATCGTCAGCCTTGGCGAAGGCGGACAGCAGGCTGGCATCCTTGCCCAGGATGGTCAGCAGCTTCTCGTTGGGGATGGTGATCAACGAGTCGACGCTTTCAGCCAGCATGCGGATGCCTTCATCGGCGATCTGCATGCGCTTGCGGCCTTCGAACGGGAACGGACGGGTCACCACTGCAACGGTGAGGATCCCCATTTCCTTGGCCACTTCGGCAATGATTGGCGCTGCACCGGTACCGGTACCGCCACCCATGCCAGTGGTGATGAACACCATGTTGGTGCCCTGCAGCACTTCAGCGATGCGCTCACGGTCTTCCAGCGCGGCCTGACGGCCGACTTCCGGATTGGCACCGGCACCCAGGCCCTTGGTCACACCCGTGCCCAATTGCAGGATGGTGCGCGCGCCAATGTTTTTCAGCGCCTGGGCATCGGTGTTGGCGCAGATGAATTCCACGCCTTCGATGCTGCTCTTGACCATGTGATTGACGGCGTTGCCGCCACCACCACCAACGCCGATCACTTTGATGACCGGGCTTTGCGGGACGTTGTCTACGAGCTCGAACATTTTCCCTCTCCTTACAGTTCTCTAGTTGTCGCGCCTACCACTACTGCTTTGAAACTTAGAAGTTGCCCTGGACCCATTTCTTGAAGCGTTCAAGCACTGGGGCCTTCGGTTCATCGCCATAGCTGTTGCTGCTGCTGTTGCTGTTACCGGTCAGGGCCAAGTCTTCGGACTGCTTCAGCAGGCCGTAGGTGAGCAAGCCCACACCAGTGGAATAGATCGGGTTGCGCACCACGTCGCTCAGCCCCCGAACGCTGTGCGGCACGCCCAGGCGTACCGGCATGTGGAAGATTTCCTCGGCAAGTTCCACGGCGCCTTCCATCTTCGCGGTGCCGCCGGTGAGGACGATGCCAGCGGGCACCAGGTCTTCGTAGCCACTGCGGCGCAGTTCGGCCTGGATCAGGGTGAAGAGCTCGTCGTAACGTGGCTCCACCACCTCGGCCAGGGCCTGGCGCGACAGCTCGCGCGGTGGACGATCGCCCACGCTCGGCACCTTGATGGTCTCGCCAGCGCCAGCCAGTTTGGCCAGGGCGCAGGCGTAGCGGATCTTGATTTCTTCGGCGTACTGGGTCGGGGTACGCAGGGCCATGGCGATATCGTTGGTCACCTGGTCGCCAGCAATCGGGATGACCGCCGTGTGGCGGATGGCGCCCTCGGTGAAGATGGCGATGTCGGTGGTGCCGCCACCGATGTCCACCAGGCACACGCCCAGCTCTTTTTCATCATCGGTCAGCACCGAGTAGGCTGAAGCCAGCTGCTCGAGAATGATGTCGTCGATTTCCAGGCCGCAGCGGCGCACACACTTTTCGATGTTCTGGGCGGCGTTGACCGCGCAAGTGACCACGTGAACCTTGGCTTCCAGGCGCACGCCAGACATGCCCAGCGGCTCGCGCACGCCTTCCTGGTTGTCGATCACGTAGTCCTGCGGCAAGGTGTGCAGCACGCGCTGGTCGGCCGGAATCGCCACGGCCTGGGCAGCGT
Organism: Pseudomonas sp. BP6; assembly: GCF_017875935.1. NCBI lineage: Bacteria > Pseudomonadati > Pseudomonadota > Gammaproteobacteria > Pseudomonadales > Pseudomonadaceae > Pseudomonas > Pseudomonas sp. BP6. Next base: position 475,205 of record NZ_JAGINI010000001.1, on the reverse strand, counting down.
CGAGTACGCGCTCCAGGTCGGCCAGGCTGACCTCGCGGTCACGAATGGCGACGATGCCGTGGGAGTTCAGGCTGCGGATGTGATTACCGGCCACACCGACGAACGCCGAGTGGATACGGCAACCGGCCATCAGTTGCGCCTCTTCCACGGCGCGCTGGATCGACTGCACGGTGGACTCGATGTTCACCACCACGCCTTTTTTCAGGCCACGGGACGGATGGGTGCCGATCCCGACGATTTCCAGGGTGCCGTCTTCGCCCACTTCGCCCACCAGCGCCACCACCTTGGAGGTGCCAATGTCCAGCCCGACGATCATTTTGCCGCTATGCGCGTTTGCCATGGTCCTGCCTCTCTCTAATTCTTCGCAACGGCGGGTTGGGCCGTCGTCGGTGCAATCGGTTCCCGCCAACCAACGGCAAGTCCGTTGGAATAACGCAGATCAATGCGGGCGATAGTGGTGATCTGGTCTTTGAGTGTCTTGTCGTAAATGGCAATGAAACGGCGCATCTTCTCCACCAGATGATCGCGCCCCAGCAGCAACTCGATGCCTGGCCCGGCACTGCTCGCACCGGTGGTCAGGAACCAGCTGCCTCGCTCGCGCAGCTCCAGGCGAGCGATGGAAAAGCCCAAGGGGCGCAGCATCTGGCTCAGTACCTGATACTGCTGCATGACTTGTTGCTGAGCACGCTGCGGCCCGGCCAGCTGCGGCAGGTGCTCATAGTTGGCCAGCTCGCGCGGGGTGAAAGCCTGACCCTGGTTGTTCAGCAGGGCTGCATCACCCCAGCGTGCCACAGGCAGCTGTTCTTCAAGGCGGATCACCACCTCGTCGGGCCACACCCGGCGCACTTCGGCGTGGGCGATCCACGGCATCTGCTCGAGCTCGGCCCGCATCGCCGGCAGGTCGACGCTGAAGAAGCTCGCCGCCACATAGGGCGCGATACGCTGCTGCACCGACTGCTGACTGATGTAGCTAAGGTCGCCCTGCACATCGATCTTGGTGATCGGGCGGTCGGCGTACGGCATCAGGCGAACGGCACCCTCATAGGCACCAAAGCCGGCCGCCACCAGCAACACCGGCCACAGCAAGCGCTTGAGGCCGCCCAGGCTTGGCCGAGGCAGGCGCGCCGATACGGGCTCGTCGGCCACCAGCCGGCTGGCACCACGCGGCACCGGCTTGCTACGGCCGGTAACGGGTTGCTGCTGACGTATCATTGCGCCTTGCATGGTTATTAACCTCGCGTCGCCACGCTTTCGGCCAGGATTGCCAGCACCAGTTGCTGGAAGTCCAGGCCAGCCGCGCGGGCCGCCATGGGCACCAGGCTATGATCTGTCATGCCCGGTGCAGTGTTGACTTCGAGCAGCCAGAACCGGCCCTGCTCGTCCTGCATCACGTCCAGCCGCCCCCAGCCCTCGATGCCAATGGCATTGCAGGCGCGCGCGGTCAGGTCGATCAGTTCCTGTTCCTTGACGCTATCCAGCCCGCACGGGATGCGGTACTGGGTATCGTTGGCGATGTACTTGGCGTCGTAGTCGTAGAACACGTGCGGCGTACCCAGGGCGATCGGCGGCAGCACCTGGCCGCGCAGTACCGCGATGGTGAACTCCGGACCGTGGATCCACTGCTCCACCAGTACCTGGGAATCGTATTTGGCGGCGTCCTGCCAGGCGGCGACCAGTTCCTGGGCGCTGTTCACCTTGGCCATGCCGATGCTAGAGCCTTCATGGGCGGGTTTGACGATAAGCGGGAAGCCCAGTTCCGTACTGGCCTGCAAACAATCGCTTTCGCTCGCCAACACTGCGTGGCGTGGTGTGGGAATGCCCAGGCTCTGCCACACCTGCTTGGTGCGCAGCTTATCCATCGCCAGCGCTGAAGCCAGGATGCCGCTGCCGGTGTAGGGGATGCCCAGGCACTCCAGCAAGCCTTGCATGCTCCCGTCTTCACCGCCACGGCCGTGGAGGATGATGAAGGCGCGGTCGATCTTCTCGCTTTGCAGGCGCGCGAGCAGGTCGTCACCGACGTCGATGGCGACCACGTCGACACCGGCAGTGCTCAGTGCATCAATCACTGCGGCGCCGGACTTCAACGACACCTCTCGCTCGGCGCTCTTGCCACCGTAAAGCACAGCGACGCGGCCGAACGCCTTGACGTCCAGGGTCGAGTGCAGCTTGTCGTAGGCGCTGGTCATTTCGACTTCTCCTGCTTGGCGCCTGCGAACAGCGGGCTTTTCATCAACTGCGGGGCCAGGCCGCCAACATCACCGGCACCCTGGCAGAGCAGGATGTCGCCAGCGCGCAGCAGTGGCTTGACCAGCGGCGCCAGCTCGGCGCCGCGCTCGATATAGATCGGGTCCAGCTTGCCGCGCTGGCGGATGCTGTGGCACAGCTGACGGCTGTCGGCACCGGGGATCGGCTCTTCACCGGCCGGGTAGACCTCCATCAGCAGCAGCACGTTGGCATCACCCAGCACCTGGACGAAATCGTCGTACAGGTCGCGGGTGCGGCTGTAGCGGTGCGGCTGGTAGACGATCACCAGACGGCGGCTTGGCCAGCCACCGCGTACAGCCTTGATCACCGCAGCCACTTCGGTCGGGTGATGGCCGTAGTCGTCGACCAGCATCACACTGCCGCCTTCGACCGGCAGCTCGCCGTACACCTGGAAGCGACGGCCGACACCCTGGAAACCGGACAGGCCCTGGATGATGGCCTCGTCAGTAATGCCTTCGTCAGTGGCGATGGCAATGGTGGCCAGGGCGTTGAGCACGTTGTGGTTGCCGGGCATGTTCACGGAAACCTCCAACGGCTCGCGATCACGGCGCAGCACGGTGAAGTGGGTCTGCATGCCCTGCTGACGCACATTGATGGCGCGGATGTCGGCCTCTTCGCTGAAGCCGTAGGTCACGGTCGGGCGCTTCACCTGCGGCAGGATCTCGCGAACCACCGGGTCGTCCAGACACATCACCGCCAGCCCATAAAACGGCAGGTTGTGCAGGAACTCGACGAAGGTTTTCTTCAGCTTGTTGAAGTCACCTTCGTAGGTCGCCATGTGGTCGGCATCGATGTTGGTGACCACGGCCACCATCGGCTGCAGGTGCAGGAAGCTGGCATCGCTTTCGTCTGCTTCGGCGATCAGGTAGCGGCTGGTGCCCAGCTGGGCATTGGTGCCGGCAGCGGTAAGGCGGCCACCGATGACGAAGGTCGGGTCCAGGCCACCTGCGGCGAACACTGAAGCCAGCAGGCTGGTCGTGGTGGTCTTGCCGTGAGTACCGGCAACGGCCACGCCATGGCGGTAACGCATCAGCTCGGCGAGCATCTCGGCACGCGGCACCACCGGAATGCGCCGCTCCAGGGCGGTGGCGACTTCCGGGTTGGCCGGGTTGATGGCGCTGGACACCACCAGCACATCGGCGGTGGCGGCGTTCTCGGCGCGGTGGCCGACGAAAATCTCGGCGCCGAAGGACTCCAGGCGCTCGGTAACCGGCGAGGCCTTAAGGTCCGAACCGGACACTTCATAGCCCAGGTTCAGCAAGACTTCGGCAATACCGCACATGCCAACGCCGCCGATGCCGACGAAGTGAATGCGGCGAATACGGCCCATCTTCGGCTGGGGCATGGCTTTCTGGCTCTCAACCATGGGCCACCTCCAGGCAGATATCGACCACGGTGCTGGTTGCAGCAGGTTTGGCCAGGCGCCGTGCGGTGCCAGCCATGACGTTGAGTTTCTCGGGTTGCATCAGCACCTCGTTCAGGCGTTCAGCAAGTTGCGCTGCGCCAGTTGTCGCTTGTGGCATCAGGAAGGCAGCGCCTTCGCGGGCCAGATATTGGGCGTTGTGGGTCTGGTGATCGTCGATCGCATGGGGCAAAGGCACCAGCATCGAAGGCAGGCCTGCTGCCGCCAGTTCGCTGACGGTCAGGGCACCGGCCCGGCACACCACCAGGTCGGCCCAGCCATAAGCTTGGGCCATGTCTTTGATGAAGGGCTCTACCTGAGCCGCGACACCCGCCTCGTGATAACGCTCGGCGGTGATCGGCGCGTGTTGCTTGCCGGCCTGGTGGAACACCTCTGGCCGCAGCGCGGCGGGCACTTCGGACAGGGCCTTAGGCAACAATTTGTTCAATGGTTCCGCACCCAGGCTGCCCCCCAGCACCAAAAGGCGTGCACGGCGCTCGCCCAAGGGCGCACGTTGCGCGTCCATGAAGAGTTCCGGGCGCACCGGGTTGCCGGTGGTGCGACGTTTGTCGCTGGCCTCGAAGGTGTTCGGGAAAGCTTCGCAGACCCGCGCCGAGAGTGGCACCAGCAACCGATTGGCGGTACCGGCCCTGGCGTTCTGCTCATGGATCACCAGTGGCACGCCGAACAGCCGCGCGGCCACGCCGCCGGGGCCGGTCACATAGCCGCCAAAGCCCAGGACACATACGGGCTTGAGCTGGCGAATGATGCGCCGTGCCTGCAGTACGGCCTTGACCAAGGTGAAAGGCGCCTTGAGCAACGACAGCTTGCCCTTGCCACGCAAGCCGCTGACCTGAATCAGATGCAATGGCAAACCCGCCTGCGGCACCAGTTCGTTCTCGATGCCACGCGGGGTGCCCAGCCAGTGCACGCTGTAACCGCGCGCCTGGAACTCACGGGCGCAGGCCAGCGCCGGGAACACGTGCCCCCCGGTGCCGCCGGCCATGATCAATACATTTTTGCCTTCAGCGGCCATGATTGGTCTCCTCGGCAAAATCGCTTTCGCTGAATTCGTGCTCCTCACTGCCCAGGTGCGTGCGGCTCTCCCACTCGATGCGCAGCAACAGGCCCACGCAGGCGCAGCAGATCACCAGCGAGCTCCCCCCGTAACTGAGAAACGGCAGGGTCAGGCCCTTGGTCGGCAGCAGGCCGACGTTCACACCGATGTTGATCAGGAACTGGCCAATCCACAGGAAAGCCAGGCCGAACGCCATGTAGGCGGCAAAGAACTGTTTGGCTTTTTCGGCCCACAGGCCGATGTAAAGGGCGCGCACGGTGACAAACACGAACAGCGCGACGGTCAGCAGCGAGCCGACCACGCCCAGTTCTTCCGCCAGGACCGAGAACACGAAGTCGGTGTGCGCTTCAGGCAGGTAGAACTGCTTCTGCACACTGTTGCCCAGGCCAACGCCCAGCCACTCGCCACGGCCAAAGGCAATCAGTGCCTGGGTCAGCTGGTAGCCGGAGCCGAACTGATCGGCCCAGGGGTCGGTGAAGGTAATAAGGCGCGCCATCCGGTAGGGCTGCGCCTGCACCAGGACAAATACCGCCAGCACCGCCAGCACCACCATCAGGCTGAAGCGGAACAGCCCCACCCCTCCCAAAAACAACATGGCCGCCGCCGCGCCCATCATCACCACGGTGGCGCCGAAGTCCGGTTCCATCAGCAGCAAGGCGGCCATGGGCAGCAGCACGATGAACGGCTTGAAGAAGCCCATCCAGGTTTCGCGCACCTCGGTCTGTCGGCGTACCAGGTAGCCGGCCAGGTAGATGACCACGAACACCTTGGCGATTTCCGAAGGCTGAACGTTGAAGAAGCTGAAACCGATCCAGCGCATGGAGCCGTTGACTTCACGGCCAATCCCCGGCACCAGTACCAGTACCAGCAGGCCGAAGGCGCCAAGCAGCATCATGAAGCCCATGCGCTGCCAAGTGGCGATCGGCACCAGCAGCGTTGCACCACAGGCCACCAGGCCAAGGAACACGTACACCAGGTGGCGGAACATGTGATATAGCGGGTTGCCGGACTGTACAGCAGCCACTTCCGAGGATGCCGAAGTGATCATCACCAGGCCCAGGCCCAGCAAGGCCAGGCAACCGGCGAGCATCGGGAAGTCCAGGTCGATGCCACGGCCGCTGATCAGCGGCGACGGGTAGGGCTTGAAGATGCCGAAGATCATGCAAGACCTCCCGCTGCCTGGGCGAACAGGCGCCCGCGTTCCTCGAAGTTCTTGAACATGTCAAGGCTGGCGCATGCCGGCGACAGCAGCACGGCATCGCCGGCCCGGGCCAGCTCGGCACACTGCTGTACGGCATCGTCAAGGGTCTTGACCCGAACCAGCGGCACAGCATCGCCCAACGCCTCGGCCAGGCGCTCGGCATCACGGCCAAGCAATACCACGGCGCGGCAGTAACGCTTGACCGGCTCGCGCAACGCAGTGAATTCGGCACCTTTGCCATCACCACCGGCGATCAGCACCAGCTTGCCTTCGATATCCGCGCCCAGGCCTTCGATGGCGGCCAGGGCAGCACCGACGTTGGTGGCCTTGGAGTCGTCGTACCAGTTAACGCCGTTACGCTCGCGCACCCACTGGCACCGGTGGGCCAGGCCACTGAACTCGCGCAGGGCCTCGAGCATCGGCTCGAACGGCAGACCGGCAGCATGGCCCAAGGCCAGTGCTGCCAGGGCGTTGCTCTGGTTGTGGGCGCCGCGAACCTTCAGTTCGCGCGCCGGCATCAATGCCTGGAACTCGAACGCCAGGTATTTTTCACCGCCCACTTCGCGCAGGCCGAAGGCTTTGAAGTCCGGCTGGCCGAGGCCGAAGGTCCAGCATGGGCGGCCCTCCACGGGCAATGGCCGGCTGAGGGCATCCTGACGGTTCACCACCACCTGCCTGGCCCCGCGGAAGATCCGGTGCTTGGCCAGGTGGTAGGCCGGAAGGCCGCTATAGCGGTCCATGTGGTCTTCGCTGATGTTCAGAACGGTCGCCACTTCGGCGTTGAGCTGGTCAGTGGTTTCCAGCTGGAAGCTGGAAAGCTCCAGCACGTACAGTTCGATGTCATCGGCCAGCAGGTCGAGCGCCGGGGTACCGAGGTTACCGCCCACGGCCACGCGTTTACCGGCCTTGGCGGCCATTTCACCGACCAGCGTCGTGACGGTGCTCTTGGCGTTGGAACCGCTGATGGCAATGATCGGCGCCTTGGCATGGCGAGCAAACAGCTCGATGTCGCCAGACAGCTTCACGCCACGCGCGGCCGCCTGCTGCAAGGCCGGCGTGGCCAAGGCCAGACCGGGGCTCACGTACAACTCGTTGGCGCGGCACAGGAAGTCCACGTCCAGTTCACCACAGCGCACTTCCACCTGCGGGTAATCACGGCGCAGGGTTTCCAGTTCCGGCGGTTGCTCGCGGGTATCGGCGACCGCAAAGGCAATGCCCCGGCTCGCCAGGAAGCGAACCAGGGACATGCCGCTCTTGCCGAGGCCGACAACGATGCGGAATTGGTCGGAAGCGATCAAAGACACGCTCATCTACCTCAATTTCAGGGTTGCAAGGCCAATCAGTACCAGGATCACGGTGATGATCCAGAATCGGACGATCACCCGAGGCTCTGGCCAGCCCTTGAGTTCAAAGTGGTGGTGAATCGGCGCCATGCGGAACACGCGCTTGCCGGTCAGCTTGAAGGAGGCGACCTGGATGACCACCGACAGGGTTTCCACCACGAAGATGCCGCCCATGATGAACAGCACGATTTCCTGACGCACGATGACGGCGATGGTGCCCAGCGCGGCGCCCAGCGCCAGCGCGCCGACGTCACCCATGAACACTTGCGCCGGGTAGGTGTTGAACCACAGGAAGCCCAGGCCGGCACCGATCAGCGCGCCGCAGAACACGATCAGCTCGCCCGAGCCCGGCACGTAGGGGATCAGCAGGTACTCGGCGAACTTCACGTTACCCGACAGGTAGCAGAAGATGCCCAGCGCACCGCCGACCATCACCGTCGGCATGATTGCCAGGCCGTCGAGGCCATCAGTGAGGTTGACCGCGTTGCTCGAACCGACAATGACGAAGTAGGTCAGTACGACGAAGCCGACGCCCAGCGGAATGGTGACATCCTTGATGAACGGCAGGATCAGCGTGGTCTCGACGCTGGTTGGCGCCGTCTTGTACAGGAACACCGCCGCCGCCAGGCCGAACACCGACTGCCAGAAGTACTTCCAGCGGCTCGGAAGGCCACGGGAGTTCTTTTCGATCACCTTGCGGTAGTCATCGACCCAGCCAATGGCACCGAACGCCAGGGTGACGATCAGCACAACCCACACATAGCGGTTGCTCAGGTCGGCCCACAGCAAGGTGCTGATGGCAATGGCCGACAGGATCAGCGCACCACCCATGGTCGGGGTACCGGACTTGGACAGGTGCGATTGCGGGCCGTCGTTACGCACGGCCTGGCCAATCTGGCGAATTTGCAGGGTACGGATCATCCAGGGGCCCAGCCACAGCGCCAGGGACAACGCGGTCAGTACACCAAGAATCCCGCGCAGGGACAGGTACTGAAAGACCGCGAAGCCTTTATGGAACTGTTGCAGATACTCGGCCAACAGCAGCAGCATTAATGTTTCTCCCCGCTGGCACCGCACAATGCCGCCACGACGTTTTCCATCGCAGCGCTGCGCGAGCCCTTGATCAAGATAGTGGTGTCACTGGCTTTCTCGGCGCTAACCGCATCGATCAGCTCAGCTTGAGTAGCGAAATGGCGGCCATTGGCGCCGAACGCCTTGACCGCATGTGTCATGTTGGAACCCACTGCGTACAGGGCGTCGACCTTGCCACGCGCGTAGTCACCCACCTGACGGTGGCCTTCTTCCGCCCATTGCCCCAATTCGCCGATATCCCCAAGCACCAGAACGGTGCGTCCGGAAAAGCCGGCGAGTATATCAATGGCTGCGCACATAGAGGTGGGATTTGCGTTGTAACTGTCGTCGATTACCCGTACCCCGTTCGGCGCGATCTGCGCCACGGTACGCCCCTTGACCGGTTGCACGGCAGCCAGGCCTGCGGCAATACCGCTCAGGCTCAGACCAACGGCATGTGCTGCGGCGGCGGCGGCCAAGGCGTTGCTGACGTTGTGTTCACCCAGCACATTGAGTTGCACGGCTACCGTTTCACTGGCGCCATGCAGGGTAAAGGACGGGCAGCCACGGGCATCGCGACCAATGTCTGAAGCGTGGAAATCGGCTTTCGGGTTGCTGCGTGCGAAACTGACGACCTTGTGCGCACCGGCACGCGCCTTCCAGATATCAAAGGCTTTGTCGTCCAGGTTGAGAATGGCAATACCGCCCTCGCCCAGGCCTTCGAGAATCTCGCCCTTGGCTTCGACGATCTTGTCCGGGCCGCCGAATTCGCCAACGTGGGCAGTACCGGCGTTGTTGATGATGACCACCTGCGGTTGTGTCAGGCCCACGGTGTAGCGGATTTCGCCAATGCGCGAGGCGCCCAGCTCGATCACTGCGGCGCTGTGCTCCGGGGCGATTTCCAGCAGTGTCAGCGGTGCGCCGAGGTCATTGTTCAAGTTGCCGCGGGTGGCGTGCACCAGGCCACCGGTACGCAGGATGCTGGCGAGCATCTCCTTGACCGTGGTCTTGCCGCTGGAACCGGTAATGGCTACTACAGGCTTGTCGAAAGCCGCGCGGTTCAGGGCGCCGAGCTGACCCAGTGCTGCCCGGCAATCCTTGACCAGCAACTGCGGCAGGTCGACACCGGCCACTTCATGCTCGACCAGGGCGGCTACTGCGCCTTTGGCTTTTACATCAGCCAGGTAGTCATGGCCATCGAAACGCGGGCCGGCCAGGGCGACGAACAGTTGCCCGGCGCTGACACTGCGGCTATCGATGCTGACACCGGTGAACGTGGCGTCGGCACCAATTTGTTGACCATTCAGTGCTGTGGTCAGCTGGCTGAGTGACAGCGGCTTAAGCATGTGGAGCCTCCCAGGCTGCAAGTGCCTTTTCGGCTTCGGTCAAATCTGAGAAATCATGGCGCTCGCCATTGATTTCCTGGTAATCCTCGTGCCCCTTGCCGGCCAGCACGATCACGTCGTTGGCAGCGGCAGTGGCGATCAGGTGCGCAATGGCTTCGCCACGGCCGGCGACGAACTCGACGTCGTCAGGCCTGGCGAAACCGGGGCGGATATCATCGAAGATGCGCAACGGATCTTCAGTACGTGGGTTGTCGTCGGTGACCAGTACGCGGTCGGCCAGGCGCTCGGCCACTTCGGCCATCAGCGGGCGCTTGCCGCGATCACGGTCACCGCCGCAGCCGAACAGGCACAACAACTTGCCATGAGCGTGCGGGCGCAGGGCCTCGAGTACTTTTTCAAGCGCATCCGGCGTGTGTGCGTAGTCGACTACCACCAGCGGCTTGTCGCCGCCACCCAGGCGCTGCATGCGGCCTACCGGCCCCTGCAATTGCGGGGTAACCTTGAGGATCTCGTCCAGCGCATAGTCCAGCGCCAGCAGGGTCGCCACCGCGGCAAGCATGTTGCTCAGGTTGAAGCGGCCCAGCAACTGGCTGCGCAAGATGCGCTCACCTTGGGCAGTGACGATCGTAGCGCGCACGCCATCGTCACTGAACACGGCTTCGCGGCAGAACAGCGAGGCCTCAGGGCTTTCCAGGCTATAGCTCAACAGCCGGCTTTCGATATGGTCGACACTCGGGCGGCGAGCAAAGTCGTCGGCCAGGCGACGACCAAAGCCGTCATCCAGGTTGACCACCTGGCAACGCAGGCTCGGCCAGGCGAACAGCTTGGCCTTGGCGGCCTCGTAGGCCTCCATGCTGCCGTGATAGTCGAGGTGGTCGCGGGACAGGTTGGTCATCACCGCAATGTCAAACTCCAGTGCGGCAACCCGGCCTTGCTCCAGGGCATGGGAAGACACTTCCATGGCCACGGCCTTGGCGCCGCCTTTCTTGAGGTCATTGAGGGTCGACTGCACGGCAATCGGGTCGGGCGTGGTCAGGCGGCCGCTCTGCAACTCGCCGTAGAAACCGGTACCCAGGGTGCCAATCAGGCCGCAGCGCTGGCCAAGCAGGTCGAGCGCCTGGGCTACCAGTTGGGTAACGCTTGTCTTGCCGTTGGTGCCGGTCACACCGACCAGATTCAACTGGCGGCTCGGTTCACCATAGAAGCGCCCGGCAATATCTGAAAGCTGAGCGATCAGGCCTTTGACCGGAATCAGGGGCGCATCGGTCAGCGGCAGCACGTTGGCGCCCTGTTCTTCATAGGCCACGGCGGCAGCGCCGCGGGCCAGGGCATCGGCGATATGCTCGCGACCATCGACCTTGGCACCCGGCACGGCCAGGAACAAGTCCCCCGGGCGCACACTGCGGCTGTCCAGGGTCAGCTCACGGATCAACGGATCACGGCTGGCGTGGGCGAAAAGTTTGCTTAATGGCATTGTCATCATCCACGCCCTCCCTTGGCTGCTGCTGCATTGACTTGCGATGGCACGACTGGCGCCGGTGGCGGCAGGTTGTCTGGCGGCACGTTCATCAGGCGCAGGGTGCCGGACATGACGTTGCTGAATACAGGCGCCGAAACCAGGCCACCGAAGTAACCACCCTTTCTCGGCTCATCGATGACCACGACGATGGCGTAGCGCGGGTCGCTCATTGGCCCGAAGCCGGCGAACAGCGAGCGGTAGGCATTTTCGGTGTACCCCTTGGCACCCACGGTGGCCTTGCGCGCGGTGCCGGACTTGCCGGCCACGTGATAGAACGGCACCCGGGCCCGGAACACGCCGCGCGGCGCTTCGATCACCTGCTGCAACATGCCCTGAACAGTTTCGGCGACTTCCTTCGGAATGGCCTGCACGGCTTCCGGCGTCTTGTCGACCTTGATGATCGACAGCGGCACCATCTTGCCGTCGTTGGCCAGCGCCGCGTAGGCATGCACCAGCTGCAGGGCGGTCACCGACACACCGTAGCCATAGGACAGGGTTGCGGTCTCGGCCTTGCGCCACTCGCGGTGGTTGGGCAGGTTGCCGACACGCTCGCCCGGGAAGCCAAGGCCGGTGTACTGACCCAGGCCGACCTGGGACATGACCCGGTAGATGGCTTCGCCGCCGATGTCGAAGGCGATCTTGCTCATGCCAACGTTACTGGAGTTGATCAGGATGCCGGTCAAATCAAGAATCGGGCCCTCGCTGCGCGACACATCCCTGATGGTGTAGCGACCGATCTGCAGGCTGCCAGGGTACACCTCGACCTTGTCGCTCGGTTTCCAGCGGCCGCTCTGCAGCGCTGCACTCATGGTGATCGGCTTGACCGTGGAACCCGGCTCGAACACGTCGATGATCGCCCGGTTACGCATGGCCGCCGGGAACATGCTACGGCGGTTGTTGGGGTTGTAGGTCGGCTGGTTGACCATGGCCAGGACCTCACCGGTCTTGACGTCCATGATCACCAGGCTGCCGGCCTTGGCGTCCTGCTCGGCAATGGCGTTGCGCAGCTCACGGGTAGCCAGGTACTGCAGGCGCAGGTCTATCGACAACGCCAAGGTCTTCCCGGCCTTGGCGTTCTTGGTTACCTGAATGTCCTTGATCAGCCGGCCGCGCCGGTCCTTGATCACCTGGCGCTTGCCGGGCACACCGGCCAGCCACTCGTCATAGGCCAGCTCCACCCCTTCGCGACCGTGGTCATCAAGGTCGGTAAAGCCGACCATGTGCGCAGCCACATCACCGGCCGGATAGAAACGGCGGAATTCTTCCAGGCCGTACACACCAGGTACTTTGAGGTCGAGCACATGCTGGCCCTGTTCGGGGGTCAGCCCTCGGACCAGGTAGATGAACTCCTTGTTGGCCTGCTGGGTCAGGCGCTCGGCAAGCCGCTGCGGGTTTTGCCCCAGCGCTGCGGCCAATTGCGGCCAGCGCTCCCTGGAGGCCTGCATCTCTTTGGGGTTGGCCCACAGGGTGGTGACCGGGGTACTCACGGCCAACGGCTCACCGTTGCGGTCGGTAATCAAACCCCGGTGCGCCGGGATGGGGATATGACGCAGGCTGCGTGCATCGCCCTGTTCCTTGAGGAAGTCACGGTCAACCACCTGCAGGTCGATGATGCGCCAGCAAATGGCACCGACCATGATCGCCAGCAAACCGATCACCACGCGGAAGCGCCACGGGTAGAGTGCGCCTTCGAGTTTCATCATGGCGCCACCATCCGGACTTCGTCAGCTGACGGCACGCGCATGTTCAACTGTTCGGAGGCCAGGGTCTCGATGCGGCTGGCAGCGGTCCAGGTACTCTGCTCAAGAATCAACCGGCCCCATTCGGCCTGAACCTTGTCGCGCTCGTTCAATTCACCGTACAGGGTGTTGAGCAATTGACGGTTCCAGTGCGCACTGTAGGACACGGCAATGGCCGAAACCAGTACGCCGATGAACAGCAGAAGCATCAGGAAGCTTCCGCCTGGCAAAGGTTTGGCAAGCAGCCTGCTCACCGCAGCTTCTCCGCCACGCGCATCACGGCACTACGCGACCGCGGGTTGGCCTTGAGCTCGGCCTCGGAGGCGAACTGAGCCTTGCCGATGAGCTTGATCTTCGGCTCGAAGACCTTGTGCTGAACCGGCAGGTTACGCGGCAGGTTGTCGGCCTCCCCCTTCACCAGCTTGCGCATGAACAGCTTGACGATGCGATCTTCCAGCGAATGGAAACTGATGACCGCCAGGCGACCACCGACTTCGAGCGCATCGAGCGCAGCCTCAAGGCCAGCCTCCAGGTCACCCAGCTCGTTGTTGACGTGAATGCGCAGCCCCTGGAAGGCACGGGTAGCCGGGTTCTTGCCCTTTTCCCAGGCCGGATTGGCCACTTTGAGCACCTCCGCCAGGTCGGCGGTACGGGTAAAGGGCTGTTTTTCGCGGCGTTCGACCACTGCACGCGCCATGCGCCCGGCAAAGCGTTCCTCACCGTACTCCTTGAAGACGCGGGCGATTTCTTCCACGGGCGCAGTGGCGATGAACTCGGCGGCACTGATGCCTTGGTCCGGGTTCATGCGCATGTCCAGCGGGCCATCATTGAGGAAACTGAAGCCACGCTCTGGATCATCCAGCTGCGGCGAGGACACGCCCAGGTCCAGCAACACGCCACTGACCTTGCCGTGCAGGCCGCGCGCTGCCACTTCCGCGCCCAACTCGGCAAAACTGCGCTGCACAATGACAAAGCGGCCGTCTTCGGCCGCCAGCGCTTGCCCCGTGGCAATCGCCTGTGGATCTTTGTCGAAGCCCAAGAGCCGCCCTTGCGGCCCGAGCTTGCTGAGAATCAGACGGCTGTGTCCGCCACGGCCGAAAGTGCCGTCCAGATAGCAACCGTCGGCGCGCAGGGCCAATGCCTCGACAGCTTCATCGAGCAGGACGGTAATGTGGTTGAAGCCGCTATCTATGGTCACAGGATCAGGTCACGCAATTCGTCGGGCATGGCGCCCGGTTGTTGGATAGCTGCAAGGTCGGCTGCCGAAACCACGTTCCAGGCATCTTCATCCCACAGCTGGAATTTGTTCAGTTGCCCCACCAGCATCGCCTTCTTGTCGAGCTTGGCGTACTCACGCAGGCGGGGCGGCACCAGGAAACGCCCACTGCCATCGAGCTCCAGGTCAACCGCATTACCGATCAGCAAACGCTGCAGGCGGCGGTTTTCCTCACGCAACGACGGCAAGGCACGCAACTTGGCTTCTATCTGTTCCCACTCGTCGAGGGGATAAACACACAAGCAAGGGTCTACGGCGTCAATGGTCACGATCAGTTGGCCATTGCAACGTGAGTCGAGCTCGTCACGGTACCGGCTCGGCATGGCGAGACGGCCCTTGGCATCGAGGCTGACGGCGTTGGCTCCGCGGAACACGGCTGTGATTCCCCACAATGTTAGCTTTTTTGTGTCAGAAAACCCACTTCATCCCACTTTCTGCCACTTGCGCACACTATAGGAATCCGCCCGCAGCACCGTCAAGGCACGTTCATAAGGAAAAGCCTTACAGGACCGCGATTTAGCGCGACAACGGAATGTGGAAGGACTGCCAGAGAGAAAAAAACACGAGAAAAATCAAACCCACGCAAGCGAATGGAGTTCGAAGTTAAAGTAATTTATTAAGAGTAAGATTTTTTCGGTATTACCAGAGAGGATCTGCTATCGATTCAAGCAGGAAGAGAAAGGTGGAGAGTCGATCTGTAAGCCGGGTTTTGTCGAGGACAGTCATTCCTCTACGACGGCCATCACTGGACGCCTCTAGCAACCTACCCGGTTCCGACGCGGGCCACGCCTGATGGAACCCTATTTGGTCTTGCTCCGAGTGGGGTTTACCTAGCCACGAACTGTTGCCAGCCGTGCGGTGCGCTCTTACCGCACCTTTTCACCCTTACCGGCACCGAAGTGCTTAGGCGGTTATTTTCTGTGGCACTTTCCGTAGGCTCACGCCTCCCAGGCGTTACCTGGCACTCTGCCCTATGGAGCCCGGACTTTCCTCCCCCTGCTGCTCACACAACAAAAAAGTTGCGGAACAAAAACAGGCAGCGACTGTCCGATCGACTCTCCGCCGCCAAGGTTACCGGCACGCGCGCGCAAGAACAAGCGATACCGACATTTATATCAAACTGCCACTACTCAGCTTTCTGCTTTTCCAGGGCAAGTTGATACAACAGGTTCTTGCGCACACCGGTAATTTCCGCTGCAAGCGCCGCAGCCCGCTTGAGTGGCAACTCCGCCAATAGCAGGTCGAGCACGCGCTGAGCTTCGGCACTGATGGCCTGCTCGCCCTCCGGCGCGCTCCAACCGCCGACCAGCACCACGCACTCACCGCGCTGCTGGTTGCTGTCGCCAGCTACGAAAGCCCGCAGCTCAGCCAGCGGCAAGCCCTTGAGGGTCTCGAAGGTCTTGGTCAGTTCGCGCGCCAGCAACGCCGGACGGTCGCCACCAAATATCACCTCCATGTCTTCAAGACATTCCAGGATTCGATGCGGGGCTTCATAGAAGATCAACGTGCGCGGCTCTTCCTTCACCTGCTCCAGCCGCGCTCGACGCCCTGTCTGCTTGGCCGGCAGGAAGCCTTCGAAGATGAAACGGTCCGACGGCAGGCCTGCCGCCGATAGTGCGGCGATCAAGGCACAGGCGCCCGGCACCGGCACCACGCTCACCCCCGCGGCACGCGCCTGACGCACCAGGTGATAGCCCGGGTCGGAAATCAGAGGCGTGCCGGCATCGGAGACCAACGCCACATTTTCACCCGCCAGCAGCTTGGAGAGAAAACGCCCGCCTTCGTCGCGCTCGTTGTGCTCATGACAAGCGGCCAACGGCGTGTCGATGCCAAAGTGTTGCAGCAGGCGGATCGAATGACGGGTGTCTTCGGCGGCGATCAGGGCCACGTCCGCCAGCACCTTCAGCGCCCGGGCGCTCATGTCGTCGAGGTTGCCGATGGGGGTTGCCACCACATACAGCGTCCCCACCGTGGATTTCGAAGCCCCTGCCACATCAGTCACTGCGCACACCTGTCATTCGGATCAAAGGCGCCATTGTAGCCCGAGCGCCTGCAACAGGGCGTAAAGAACTTCGCCGGCGATCAGGAACACGCCACCTATAGTGAAGGATCGACACAGCAACATCGCGCCCCGGCCAGTGCTTGGGTACAATTGCCGGCCAACTTGATCGAGTAACAGGACCTTTACATGATCGCTTGCCTGCGGCTGCTCACAGCCCTCTGCCTCGCCGCCCTGCTGGCAGCCTGCGCCAGCTCGCCCTCATCCAGCCTGGGCGAACTGCCACGCACCCCGGACGCCAGCATCGAGCAACTGCTCGAAAAGGCCGCTTCCAGCAAGTCTGCGGAAGACGCCGCTCTGCTGCGCCTGAGCGCGGCCGATCTGGCCTACAAGCAGAAGGACTTCCCACGCGCCGCACGCATTCTCGAGCAGGTCCAACTGGACACACTCAAGCCGGCCCAGCAAGTATTCGCCAGCACCCTCGCGGCCGAGCTGGCCATGAGCCGCAACCAGCCCAAGGCGGCCCTGACCGCCCTGGCCCACCCCAGTCTGCAGCGCCTTGCCGAGCTGCCGCCAGAGCAACAGGCGCGCACCTATACCGTGCACGCCGCCGCACTTGAAGCCGATGGCCAGGCCCTGGCTGCCGCACAGCAGCGCATACTGCTGGCGCCACTGCTCAGCGGCCAGGCGGCCAGCGCCAACAATGACGCCACCTGGGCACTGGTCGCCTCGCTGCCTGCAGAGCAACTGCAGCAGCCAACCAACGATCAGACACTGGCCGGCTGGACCAGCCTGGCGTTCGCCGTGAAAAGCGCAGGCACCCTGGAGCAGCAGCAAGCAGCCATCGAGGCCTGGGTCAAACAGCACCCGGACCACCCTGCCGCCCAGCAACTGCCGGTAGCGCTGATCAAGCTCAAGGAACTGGCCAGCCAGCCGCTGACCAGGATCGCCCTGCTGCTGCCTCAGGAAGGCCCACTGGCCGGTGTTGCCCGCGCACTGCGTGACGGCTTCATGGCCGCTCACTTCCAGGCCCAGCAAACCGGCCAGCCAGCGCCTGCGGTGCAGGTGTTCGACAGCTCGCGTATCGGCTCGCTGGACGACTTCTATCGCCAGGCCCAAGCCGCCGGCGTGCAGCTGGTCATCGGCCCGCTGGAAAAACCATTGGTCAAACAACTGGCCGCCAAACCACAACTGCCGATCACCACCCTGGCCCTGAACTACGCTGACGCCGGCCAGAAGGCGCCGCCACAGTTGTTCCAGTTCGGCCTGGCTGCCGAAGACGAAGCCCGTGAAGTCTCCCGCCGCGCCCGCGCCGATGGCATGGTCCGCGCCGTAGCCCTGGTACCGCGCGGCGAATGGGGTGACCGTGTCCTGGCCGCCTTCCGCCAGGACTGGGAAGGCAATGGCGGAACCCTGCTCGCCGCCGAACGCATCGCCCAGCCGGTCGCCCTGGCCCAGCAGATTGCCGACCTGTTCCAGCTACGCCAGAGCGAAGGCCGCGCCAAGAGCCTGCAAAGCACGGTAGGCGGCCGCATCGCTGCACAACCGTCGCGCCGTCAGGACATCGACTTCATCTTCCTCGCCTCGACCCCACAACAGGCGCAGCAGATCAAGCCGACCCTGAACTTCCAGTACGCCGGTGACGTGCCGGTCTATGCCACTTCGAACCTGTACAGCGCCAGCGGCGACGTCAACCAGTACAATGACATGAACGGCATCCGCTTCTGCGAAACACCGTGGCTGCTCGACACCAGCAACAGCCTGCGTCAACAGGTTGTACAGCAGTGGCCGCAAGCCGCTGGCAGCCTCGGCCGCCTGTATGCCATGGGCGTCGATGCCTACAGCCTGGCACCGCGCCTGGGCCAACTGAAAGCGCTACCGGACAACCGCATCCTGGGCCTTTCGGGCAGCCTGAGCATCAATGCCAACCAGCGCGTCGAGCGCCAGTTGCCATGGGCCGAGTTTACCGGCGGCCAGGTCAAGCGCCTGCCTGACACAGTGCGTTGATGGCCTCAGCATCGCCAACCAGCGCCGGGCAAGCGGCAGAAACCCAAGCCCTTGAGTACCTTCAGGGGCAAGGGCTGCAGTTGCTGGCACGCAACTGGCGATGCAAAGGCGGTGAGCTTGATCTGGTCATGCTCGACGCCGATACAGTAGTATTCGTCGAAGTCCGCTACCGCTTGCACGCGGCCTTCGGAGGCGCCCTCGACAGTATCGACGGGCGCAAGCAGAAACGGTTGGTGCTTGCTGCCAGCCTGTTCCTGCAGAAGGAGGCTCACTGGGGCAACCACCCCTGCCGCTTCGACGTAGTCGCCCTGCAGGGCAGCCACCACGCAGGCAGACCGCTTCAATGGCTGAAAAACGCCTTCGAATGCTGAACCCACTTTGTTTTTTTCGCTCTATGTATCGCGGGCTGGTCGTTGTTGCGCGTAGCAAAGGCCACCGCCCCACTTAAGGTCACCAGATGGACATGCAATCCCGAATTCGCCGGCTGTTCGAGGCCAGCATCGAAACCAAGCAACAGGCAATGGACATCCTGGCACCGCACATCGAGCAGGCCAGCCTGGTCATGGTCAATGCGTTGCTCAACGAGGGCAAGATGCTCGCCTGCGGCAACGGCGGCTCGGCCGGCGATGCCCAGCACTTTTCATCGGAGCTGCTCAACCGCTTCGAGCGCGAGCGCCCCAGCTTGCCGGCCATCGCGCTGACCACCGACAGCTCGACCCTGACCTCGATCGCCAACGACTACAGCTACAACGAAGTTTTTTCCAAGCAGATCCGCGCCCTGGGCCAGCCCGGTGACGTTCTGCTGGCGATCTCCACCAGCGGCAATTCGGCCAACGTGATCCAGGCGATCCAGGCCGCACATGACCGCGAAATGATTGTCGTAGCATTGACTGGTCGCGACGGCGGCGGCATGGCTTCTCTGCTGCTACCCGAGGACGTGGAAATCCGCGTGCCTTCGACAGTTACCGCGCGCATCCAGGAAGTCCACCTGCTGGCGATCCACTGCCTGTGCGATCTGATCGACAGCCAACTGTTCGGGAGTGAAGAATGACCCCTATGCGCCTCGGCCTGATGGCCCTGACCCTGTGCCTGAGCGTCACTGGTTGCAGCTCGGTACTCACCTCCACCCGCAATTCGCCGATCGAGGACGATCGCGGCACGCGCACCATTGGTAGCAAGATCGACGACTCGCTGATCGAAACCAAGGCCGCCGTGAACATTTCCAAGGCCAGCCCAGACCTGGACAAAGGCTCGCACATCGTTGTCAGCAGCTACAACGGTATCGTCCTGCTGGCCGGCCAGACCCCGCGCGCCGACCTCAAGAGCCTTGCAGAGCAAACCGCCAGCCAGGTACAGCGCGTCAAGAGAGTGCACAACGAGCTGCAAGTGATGCAGCCTTCCTCCATTCTGGCGCGCAACAACGACGCCTGGCTGACCACCAAGATCAAGGCTCAGATGCTGACCGACAGTGCCGTGCCCAGCTCGCGCATCAAGGTGATTACCGAAAACGGCATCGTCTACCTGCTTGGCCTGGTCACCCGTCAAGAAGCCAACTCGGCCACTGCCGTGGTGCAGGGCGTGTCGGGCGTGCAGAAGATCGTCAAGCTGTTCGAGTACATCGATTGAATCAGTGATTGTCTGCGCGGGCCTCTTCGCGGGTAGTCCCGCTCCATCGCAGACACAAAAAAGGCGACCCATCCGGATCGCCTTTTTTGTTACTTGACCACTTTCAGGCTTGGCCGGCCAGTCGGACGCGGCGGCTGCCCTCCATCGTCTGGCGGGCCATCGCCATCCGGCTGTACATCATCGTCTTCCAGCTCGTCGCCATCCATCAAAGGCGGCTCCAGCTCGAAAACCATACCCTGGCCATTTTCGCGGGCGTAGATACCCAGGATGGCACCAACCGGCACGAACAGCGAGTGAGCCACGCCACTGAAGCGCCCCTCAAAGCTGACTGCGTCATTGTCCATGTGCAGGCTGCGCACGGCACTTGGCGAGATATTCAAGACGATCTGGCCATCACTGGCGAAACCATCCGGCACCTGAACTTTCGGGAATTCGGCATTGACCAGCATATGGGGCGTGCAATCGTTGTCGACGATCCACTCGTACAGTGCTCGAACCAGATAGGGGCGACTGGAGTTCATCAACGGCTCCTTAAAGCTTGCGCATTTCACGTTCTACGGAGGACAGGCTCGCCTGGAAAGGCTCGCGGGCGAACTGGCGCTCCATGTAATCCAGCAGCGGCTTGGCTTGCCGCGGCAACTCGATACCCAACACCGGCAAACGCCAGAGTATGGGCAATAGACAGCAATCGACCAGGCTTTGCTCATCACTCATGAAGCAGACGAACTCGCTGAACAACGGTGAGACACCGGTCAGGCTTTCGCGCAAGGCCTTGCGCGCCTCGGTTCGGGCAGCTTCACTGCTACGCGGGTCAAGTACGGTATCGGCCAAGGCACACCAGTCGCGCTGGATGCGGTGCATCAGCAGACGGCTGTTGCCACGCGCAACCGGGTACACCGGCATCAGCGGCGGGTGCGGGTAACGCTCCTCGAGGTATTCCATTACCACGGTCGATTCATACAACGCCAGGTCACGGTCGACCAAGGTCGGCACGCTGCCATATGGGTTGACCTCGACCAGCTTCGGCGGCAGGCGGGCGGGATCGACATCGATAAACTGTACGCTGACGCCCTTCTCGGCCAAAACCAGGCGCACCCGATGAGAATAATGATCAGCGGGATCGGAATAGCAGGCTAACCTGTTGGTTGCGCCCATGTAGCGGCTCCTCGCACGGATGCTTGTGCAACTTTAAATGAAAACGCGCCCGGGGTGACCTGGCAATACTGCTAGGCCACCCCGGGCGCGTTCAACAACCAGAAACTACTGCGTGATCAGTGCACGTCCTTCCAGTATTCACGCTTGAGCAAGTAGGCGAATACGAAGAAGAAAGCCAGGTACAGCAACACATAGGTGCCGATGCGCTGGCTCTCCAGCTTGACTGGGTTGGCCGAATAGGCCAGGAAGGTCACAAGGTTCTTGACCTTCTCGTCGAACTGCTCGGTCGTCAGGGTACCGGAATTCGGCGTAATGGTCAGCTGATCACAAGCTTCATGGGTCAACGGGCTGCCGGTCAACGGGTCGAATTGCTTCTTGCCATCGACCACAGTCTGCACCTGCTTGCAACCTACCACCTGGTTGCCTTGCAGACCTACCAGCACGTTAGGCATGCCGACGTTCGGGAATACCTTGTTGTTCACCCCGTAAGGGCGCGATGGGTCCTCATAGAAGCTGCGCAGGTAAGTGTAAAGCCAGTCGGTACCGCGTACGCGGGCCACCAGGGTCAGGTCGGGCGGCGCGGCACCGAACCAGGTCTTGGCGTCGCTGGGCTTCATGCCGATCTGCATGTGGTCACCAATCTTGGCACCCGTGAACACCAGCTTCTCGAGCATCAGCTCATGCGGAATCCCCAGGTCATCAGCCACCCGCTCGTAACGCTGGAACTTGGCACTGTGGCAACCCATGCAATAGTTGGCGAAGGTACGCGCGCCGTCCTGCATGGCGGCTTTGTCAGTCAGGTCGATATCGACCTTGTCCAGCTCCAGGCCAGTTTCGGCAGCGAAGGAAAAGGCAGGCATCACTGCCAGCAAAAATACTGCAATCAACTTTTTCATCAGCCAGTCACCCTTTCCGGAACCGGTTTGGTCTTCTCGAGCCTTGTGTAGAACGGCATCAGCAGGAAGTAGGCGAAGTACAGCACCGTGCACACCTGCGACAACAAGGTACGCCCAGGTGTCGGTGCCAGTACGCCCAGCACGCCGAGGATGACGAAGGACACACAGAACACCAGCAGGAAGGCCTTGCTGATCCAGCCCTTGTAACGCATGGAGCGCACCGGGCTGCGGTCGAGCCAGGGCAACACGAACAGCACGGCGATGGCCGCCCCCATGGCAATGACGCCCATCAGTTTGTCAGGCACCGCACGCAGGATTGCGTAGAACGGCGTGAAGTACCACACCGGCGCGATGTGCTCTGGGGTCTTGAAGGCGTTGGCCTGCTCGAAGTTAGGTTTCTCCAGGAAATAACCGCCCATTTCAGGGAAGAAGAACACCACGGCGCAGAACACGAACAGGAACACCACCACGCCAACAATGTCTTTGACGGTGTAGTACGGGTGGAACGGAATACCATCCAGCGGAATACCGTTTTCGTCCTTTTTCTTTTTGATGTCGACGCCATCAGGGTTGTTCGAACCCACTTCGTGCAGGGCGAGGATGTGCAATACCACCAGGCCAAGAATCACGATTGGCAGGGCAACCACATGCAGGGCGAAGAAGCGGTTCAGGGTGATGCCCGAGATCAGGTAGTCACCGCGGATCCACTGGGTGAGGTCATCACCGATCACCGGGATGGCACCGAACAGCGAGATGATCACCTGGGCCCCCCAGTACGACATCTGCCCCCATGGCAGCAGGTAGCCCATGAACGCTTCAGCCATCAGCGCCAGATAGATCAGCATGCCGAACAACCAGACCAGTTCGCGTGGCTTCTGATAGGAGCCGTAGAGCAGGCCGCGGAACATGTGCAGGTAGACCACGATGAAGAACGCTGACGCCCCCGTGGAGTGCAGGTAGCGCAGGATCCAGCCGTATTCCACGTCACGCATGATGTACTCGACCGAGGCGAACGCCTCTTCCGCCGAAGGCGTGAAGCTCATGGTCAGCCAAACGCCGGTCACGATCTGGTTGACCAGCACCAGCAATGCAAGCGAGCCAAAGAAGTACAGGAAGTTGAAGTTCTTGGGTGCGTAATACTTGCTCAGGTGGTCTTCCCACATCTTGGTGGCGGGGAAGCGAGCATCAATCCAGTCCATGAACTTGCTCATCATGCGTTCTCCTGGTCGACGCCAATGACGATGATCTCGTCCGACTCATAAGAGTGTGGTGGCACGGGCAGGTTGAGAGGCGCCGGCTGGGACTTGTAGACACGGCCAGCCAGGTCATAGTGGGAGCCGTGGCACGGGCAGAAGTAGCCACCAACCCATTTCGGCCCAAGGTCAGCGGGTGCCACTTCCGGTCGGAAGGTGGGCGAGCAGCCCAGGTGCGTGCACAGACCAACGAGAATGAGAATTTCCGGTTTGATCGAGCGAACCTCAGGGTCGACGTACGCTGGCTGTACCGAGGCCTTGGACTCGGGGTCGGACAGGTCACCCGTGATTTTTTTCAGATTGCCAAGGATTTCCTCCGTTCGCCGCACGATGAATACGGGCTGGCCACGCCACTCGGCCACCATCTGCTGCCCGGCCTCGACCTTGGCGATGTTGACCTTCACCGGTGCACCCGCGGCTTTCGCCTTGGCACTGGGAAACCATGACCCCACGAACGGTACCGCAGCCCCCACTGCCCCCGCCGCCCCGACCACGGATGTCGCGGCTACGAGGAAGCGGCGCCGGCCTGCGTTGACGCCGTCATTGCTCATTCAGTCCTCTCCCATCAGCTTGCTTGGCCAGTTGGACCTGGCCTGTACTTAGGTTGTGTCAATGGCACTAAAAATTGGCCGCCATGGTAAGAAACAAATCCACACACTGACAAGGTGATTACCCCGGCAAGGGCGACAACCCACGCTTTGCTTGATCTGCGTCTATGCGACAAGCGGCCACTGACTGCTGACAGGTTAGTTCAAGCCCCAAAAAAAAGCCCGGTTCCAAGGAACCGGGCTTTTTTCGACTGCCGAAGCGGTATTAACGCTTGGAGTACTGAGGACGCTTACGCGCTTTACGCAGACCCACTTTCTTACGCTCAACTTCACGAGCGTCGCGGGTGACGTAGCCAGCACGACGCAGAGCGCCACGCAGGGTTTCGTCGTATTCCATCAGAGCGCGGGTGATACCGTGACGGATCGCACCGGCTTGACCGCTGACACCACCACCGGAAACGGTGACGTAGATGTCGAATTTCTCAACGGATTCAGTCAGCTCGAGCGGCTGGCGAACAACCATGCGAGCGGTTTCGCGACCGAAGAACACGTCCAGAGAACGGTTGTTGATGGAGATGTTACCAGTACCCGGACGCAGGAATACGCGAGCGGTTGCGGTCTTGCGACGGCCAGTGCCGTAATTTTGAGTCGCCGACATAATGAACTATCCCGTTAGATCTTCAGTTCTTGAGGCTGCTGAGCAGTGTGTGGGTGAGCAGCACCCGCGTACACTTTCAGCTTACGGTACATGTCGCGACCCAGCGGGTTCTTAGGCAGCATGCCCTTGACCGCAGTTTCGATAACACGCTCAGGGGCCTTGGCGATCAACTTCTCGAAGTTGATTTCCTTGATACCGCCTGGGAAACCGGAGTGGGAGTAGTACATTTTGTCGGAAGACTTGGCACCAGTCACACGAACCTGCTCGGCGTTGATAACGACGATGTAGTCGCCGGTGTCAACGTGAGGGGTGTATTCTGGTTTGTGTTTGCCACGCAGACGGGTAGCGATTTCGGTAGCCAGACGACCCAGGGTCTGGCCAGCGGCGTCGACTACGAACCACTCGCGCTTTACTGTTTCCGGTTTAGCAGTAAAAGTTTTCATTCTCTAAAGCCTCAGAGGCCGCCCAGCGAAAAATAGACGGCGAATCTTACTGGATAGTGCACAGCTTGCCAAGGGCAAGCGCGCAGCCGAACACAGACGCTTTTGGGGGCTCGGGTCGGGCACGCCAATGTTCGACGGGGTTCTTCCTGCGTGATGGTGCATCACTTCCGCCACGCGGAGAGGGGCTGAATTATCCAGATTGCGCGAAAAATTTCAACCTGCTTTGATGAGCATCCATTGCCAAGGAGTGACTAACCGATGGAATACCGCCAGCTCGGCCGTACCGATCTCAACGTCAGCGCCCTGTGCCTGGGTACCATGACCTGGGGCGAGCAGAACATCCAGGCCGAGGCCTTCGCGCAAATTGCCCGGGCCAAAGCCGCCGGGGTCAACTTCATCGACACCGCCGAGATGTACCCGGTCCCTCCCCGCCCGGAGACCTACGCGACCACCGAGCGCATCATCGGCAACTGGTTCCGCGAACATGGCGACCGCGACGCGTGGATCCTGGCCAGCAAGGTTGCAGGCCCGGGCAACGGCATCAGCCATATCCGCGACGGGCAGCTCAAGCACAACCGTCAGCACATCGTCGCGGCGCTGGACGAAAGCCTGAAGCGCCTGCAGACCGACCGGATCGACCTGTACCAGTTGCACTGGCCAGAACGCAGCACCAACTTCTTCGGCAAGCTGGGCTACCAGCACCTGCCGCAGGATCACTTCACCCCACTGGAAGAAACCCTCCAGGTGCTCGACGAGCAGGTACGTGCGGGCAAGATCCGCCACATCGGCCTGTCCAACGAAACACCGTGGGGCACCATGAAATTCCTGCAATTGGCCGAGAGCCATGGCTGGCCGCGGGCGGTATCGATCCAGAACCCGTACAACCTGCTCAACCGCAGCTTCGAGGTGGGCCTGGCAGAAGTGGCCATACGCGAACAGTGTGGCCTGCTGGCCTATTCGCCGCTGGCCTTCGGCATGCTCTCGGGCAAGTACGAGAACGGCGCACGGCCGGACAATGCACGCCTGACCCTGTTCAGCCGCTTTGCCCGTTACTCCAACCCACAGACCGTGGCGGCCTGCAGCCGCTACGTGCAGCTGGCCCGCGAGCACGGCCTGGACCCGGCGCAAATGGCCTTGGCGTTCGTCACCCGACAGCCGTTCGTGACCAGCAACATCATTGGCGCCACCAGCCTGCAGCAGCTGGACAGCAACCTGGCCAGCCTTGAACTGAACCTGAGCGCCGATCTGCTGACAGCGATCGAAGCCATTCATCAGGAGCAACCCAACCCGGCGCCTTGATCCAAACACTGCGCACCGCCTCGCGCCGCTGCTCCATGGGGTAGACACAATCGCCAAAAAATAAGACGATCCAGCCGGTGATTGACCACTCTACCCTATAAGAACAATGACAATGATGTTTACCCAACCCTCAGCGTCGCTGCGGCGCGTCAGCATCCTGGCCATTGACAAGGTGTTTGCTTCGACCTTGATGCAGGCCAAGGACTTCTTCCACCTCGCCAGCCTGCGCTACAGCAAGCAGCTGGGCCTGGGCTTGCAGCCCATGTTCGAAATCCGCCTGGTGAGCCCCGACAGCCAGCCCGTGGACAGCTTCAGCAATGTGCAGTTACCGGTTGACGGCGGCCTGGACGACGCTGATGTGATCATCCTTCCGGCCTACTGGGATGATTTCGACAACCTGCTGCAACGTTATCCACAGGTGCTGCCGTGGCTCCGTGAACAGCACGCGCGTGGCGCGGTGCTGTGCGCCGAGGCCAGTGGTGTGTTCTGGCTGGCCGAATCCGGTCTGCTCGATGGCAAGGAGGCGACCACCTACTGGCGCTTCTTCAACAGCTTTGCCGAACGCTTCCCGCAGATCCGCCTGAACCAGGACAAGCACCTGACCGATGCCGACAATATCTATTGCGCCGGCGGTGCAACTTCAGCCTGCGACCTGTACATCTACCTGATCGAACGCTTTTGCGGCGCCAACGTGGCCCGTGCGGTGTCCCGCGATATCCTTTACGAAGTGCAGCGCAACTACACCCCGGGGCGCATGGGCTTTGGCGGGCAGAAGCTGCACCAGGACCTGATCATCCTGCAGATCCAGCACTGGCTGGAGGAGCACTTCGCCGACAAGTTCCGCTTCGAGGATGTGGCTCGCAACCACGGCATGAGCATCCGCAACTTCATGCGCCGCTTCCAGGGCGCAACAGGTGACAAGCCGCTGCACTACCTGCAACGGCTACGCATCGAGACAGCCAAGGGGTTGTTGTCGAGCACGCGCAAGAGCATCAAGACCATCAGTTACGAGGTGGGGTATGACGATGCCAGTTTCTTTGCGCGACTGTTCCGCCAGCACACCGAGTTGTCGCCGAACCAGTATCGGCAGCAGTTCATGCAGGAGGCCTGAGAGGCTTCCAGAGCAGCAGGCTTCGCGCTTGAAGCGACAAGGAAAAACCAGAGCGGATCGCGCATTGCCCTGAATTTTCCTTGCCGCCTGAAGCTTGCTGCTGTTAAGGCTTGTGCGCGCGCGCCAGGAATTCGTGCGACTGCATCTCCAGCAACCGGCTCAGGGTACGCTGGAACTCGAAGCTCAGACGCCCACCGGTATACAGGTCCTTCAACTCCACCTCGGCCGAGATGATGAGCTTGACGTTGCGATCGTAAAACTCGTCCACCATGTTGATGAAGCGGCGGGCGATGTCGTCGGTGGTGACGCCCATCTGCTCCACGTTGCTCAGCAATACAGCGTGGAAAATCTTGCCCAACTCAATATAGTCGTTCTGGCTACGCGGCCCGTCGCACAGGGCGCGGAAGTCGAACCAGGCGACGTCGTCGCAAGTACGCAGGGCATTGATCGGGCGGTTCTCGATCATCAGCACGTCGTTTTCTATCGCCTGGGTGCACTCGGGGGTGAGCGCCTTGAAGCTGGCGCGCATGCTCTGGTGCGCCGCGTCATCGAGCGGGAAGTGGAACAGTTCAGCCTGCTCCAGATGACGCAAGCGGTAGTCGACCCCGCTATCGACGTTAACCACGTCGGTGTACTGCTTGATCATGGCGATGGCCGGCAGGAAGCGCGCACGCTGCAGGCCGTCCTTGTACAGGCCGTCCGGCACGATGTTGGAGGTCGCCACCAGCGACACGCCATTCTTGAACAGCTCTTCCATCAAGGTGCCGAGGATCATGGCGTCGGTAATGTCCGACACGAAGAATTCGTCGAAGCAGATCACCTTGGCTTCTTCGCTGAAGCGCTTGGCAATGATGGTCAGCGGGTTCTTCTCGCCCTTGAGGGTTTTCATTTCCTCGTGCACACGCTTCATGAAGCGGTGGAAGTGCGTACGCATCTTCTGCTTGAACGGCAGCGCTTCGTAGAAAGTATCAACCAGGTAGGTCTTGCCTCGCCCTACCCCACCCCAGAAGTACAGGCCCTTGACCGGGGTCTGCTCCTTCTTGCCGAACAGCTTGCCGAACACGCCCGGCTTGTTGTTCTGCGCGTGCACCAGGTCGTCGTACAGGCGCTGGAGGTGACGCACCGCAGTTTCCTGCGCCGCGTCATGGAAGAAGTCGGGACGTTTCAGATCTGCTTGATAGCGTTCTAAGGGAGTCATGATTCGTTAGCGAGGCAACAAAAAACGGGCCGTCACTGTAGCGACAGGCCCGCTTAATGGCAATCAGTCTGTGGGAGCGGGCGTGCCCGCGAACACCGGCAAAGCCGGTGCCATGCACCGCGGCGCCTGTTTCGCGGGCACGCCCGCTCCCACCGTTTGCCAACCTCAGTCCTGCTGTGGTGCCAAGGCTTCGTTCAGGCTCTGAATGGCCGCATCACGGGCTTCAGCGTTGTCGAACTGCGGCCCTTCGGCGACCTGCTCGCCATTGAGCCACAGGCCGAAGCTCAGGCCTTCGACGCGGACATCGGCCTCGCCACCCTGCTGCAACTGCTTGCTCACAGCGCCGGCACTCTTGCCGTCGGCGAAGCTGCGCGACAGCAGCAGTTGCTCACCGTCAGCGGCCAGCAGGCGGAAACGGAAGCTGCCGTCTTCGTCACGGAAGCTGACAAAGCGTGCGCTCTTGGTGGCTCTTTTCTTCACTTCGGTGCTGGCCTGCACGCTGCTGCGGAACGAACGCAAGCCAACGGCCTCGCGCAACTGCTCGAGGAACGGCGTGGCGATCTTGCGGGCCTTGGCGGCGCCGGCCAGCAGGATGTCTTCCAGGTCCGCCGGCCGGGCAATCAGCTGGTGATAGTACTCGCGCTTTTCGGCCAACTGGCCGTCCAGCAGCTGGAACAGGCGCTGCTTGGCATCGCCCCAGCCCAGGCCCTGCAGCAGCTCTTCGCGGAAACCGGCGCATTGTTCAGGCGTGGAGAAGGCCTGGTACAGGGTGAACAGGTGCGCGTTGTCCGGGTCTTTCGCCTCACCTGGCGCGCGCGAATCGGTGACGATGCGCGAGATGGCGTCTTTCATGTCCTTGGCGCTGGTGAACAACGGGATGGTGTTGTCATAGCTTTTGGACATCTTGCGCCCGTCCAGGCCCGGCAGGGTCGCCACGCTTTCCTCGATCACCGCCTCCGGCAAGGCGAAGAAGTCCTTGCCCTGACCGAACAGGTGGTTGAAGCGCTGGCCGATATCGCGGGCCATTTCCACGTGCTGGATCTGGTCACGGCCGACTGGCACCTTGTTGGCGTTGAACATCAGGATATCCGCAGCCATCAGCACCGGGTAGCTGAACAGGCCCATGGTCACGCCGGCGTCCGGGTCTTCGCCGTTCTCGACGTTCTTGTCCACCGAGGCCTTGTAGGCATGCGCACGGTTCAGCAGGCCTTTGGCAGCAACGCAGGTAAGCAGCCAGGTCAGCTCGGGGATTTCCGGGATGTCGGACTGGCGATAGAAGGTCACCTTGTCCGGGTCCAGGCCACCGGCCAGCCAGGTGGCAGCAATTTCCAGGCGCGAACGCTGGATGCGCAGCGGGTCGTCGCACTTGATCAGGGCGTGGTAGTCGGCCAGGAAGTAGAACGAGTCGACACCGGGCTGCTGGCTGGCACGGATCGCCGGGCGGATGGCGCCGGCGTAGTTGCCCAGGTGCGGAGTGCCGGTGGTGGTGATACCGGTAAGAATGCGCGTGGTCATGGGTGTTCGCTTATTCAGGCTTGGCTCAGTTCGAAAGGCGCGGCAGCAGCAGATCCTTCAGATCGGTCAGCTTGCCATGGAAGAAGTGTCCGCATTCTGCCACTTTCAGCAGCTCATGGGGACGCGACAGGCTGTCGGACCATTCGTAAACCAGCTGCGGCGCGACGACTTCGTCGGCGTCCGGCTGCACCACGGTGATCGGGCAGCGCTGCGGCAGCGGAAATTCGGCGGTCAGGCGCATGACTGCCGGGGCGATCATGAACAGGTGCTGCAACTCGACACCTGCTGCTTCAAGGCGCCCGGCCAGGCTGGTGGCAACGAAACCACCGAACGAAAAGCCCATCAGCACCAGCGGTAGCCCGGGGTGCCTGGCACGCAGCCATGCTGCAGCGGCCTCTGCATCGGCCACTTCACCAGCGCCCATGTCATGGCTGCCAGCACTTTGCCCGACGCCACGGTAGTTGAAACGCAAGGTCACATAACCGGCATCACGTGCGGTGCGCTGCAGGGTCGAGACAACCTTGTTGAGCATGGTGCCGCCCTGGACCGGGTTAGGATGGCAGATCAGCACCGCGCCACGGGCTTGCGCCACGTCGAGGTACAAAGCTTCAAGCTGGCCGCAAGGGCCATCGATGAACAAGGGGGTTTCGCGGACAAGCAAGGCACTACTCCGTGACCTCGGGAAGGGTCGATTCGTCTAGGTGTGAAATTCTGTTCTGATTTGCGATCGCTCGCGGTATACAGCGCAGGTCTGAGCCGTTAACGTAAAGCAAAGCCGTTTATAGAGGAAGGACTCGTGGAACTCTCGCTCCTTGTTTGGTTGTTGCCAACCCTGGCCCTGGTCATCGGTGTGGCAGTCGGTTTCATTGTTGCCCGCCTGCTGCCCAATGCGGCGCCGAGCAACACCCAGCGTCAACTGGATGACATCCAGAAGCGCTTCGACAGCTACCAGAACGAAGTGGTCACCCACTTCAACAGCACCGCCATGCTGGTCAAGAAACTGACCCAGAGCTACCAGGACGTACAGGATCACCTGGCTGAAGGCGCCAACAGTCTGGCCCTCGATGACGTCACTCGCCAACGCCTGCTGGCTGCGCTGCACTCCGATGCACCGCAAGGCCCGCGTGACCGCCTGACCCCACCTAAAGACACCGCCGAAGTGCCGCGCGACTATGCGCCGAAAGCGCCCAACTCGCCAGGCATGCTGGATGAGAGCTACGGGCTCAAGCGTTGATCTGCTGAACATGCAAAAGGCCTCGCAAGAGGCCTTTTTTGTGGGCTGGATTCACTGGCCCCTTCGCGGGCACGCCCGCTCCCACAGGTACACCACAGCATGTGAAACTTGTGGAATACCTGTGGGAGCGGGCGTGCCCGCGAAGGGGCCAGTGCAGGCAACCTAACAGCAGGCCTGCAATGCCTGTTCGACATCTGCCAGCAGGTCCTCCACATCCTCCAGCCCCACCGACAGACGCACCAGCCCCTCCGATATCCCGTGATGCCCCCGCTCCTGCGGCGTATAGCTGGAATGGGTCATGCTCGCCGGGTGCTGTGCCAGCGATTCTGCATCCCCCAGGCTCACCGCCCGGGCAAAGAGCTGCAGCGCATTCATGAACCGCCGCCCCGCCTCAATGCCACCCTTGAGCTCAAACGCAATCATCCCCCCAGGCAAACGCATCTGTCGCTGGGCCAACGCGTACTGGACAAAAGACGGTAGCCCCGGGTAATGAATCAATTCCACCTGCGGCTGCCGAGCCAGAAACTCGGCCACCTTCTGAGCATTGGCGCAATGCCGGTCCATTCGCAGGGCCAGGGTCTTGATCCCGCGCATCAGCAGCGCCGCGTCATGGGGCGACAGCACTGCCCCGGTCATATCCTTCAGCCCTTCCAGGCGAATGCGATCGACCAACGCCTTGCGCCCCACCACCAGACCCGCAGTGATATCACCGTGGCCACTGAGGTACTTGGTTGCCGAGTGCACCACCAGGTCCGCCCCCAGCTCCAGTGGCCGCTGCAGGTACGGCGTACAGTAGGTGTTATCGACCACCACATGCACATCATGCCCCCGCACCGCCTCGACAACCGCCTCAATGTCCACAAGCTGCATATTGGGGTTGGCCGGTGTTTCGAAGTAGATCATCCGTGTTTTGCTGTTGATCGCCGCCTTCAGGGCCATGGAATCGTTGAGATCGACATGGCGAACTTTGACGCCGAACTCACCAATACCGTGGTGCAGAAAAGCGAAGGTGCAGCCATACAAGGTGCGCCCCACAATCAGCTCATCGCCAGGCCGTAGCAGGGTCCAGATGGTTGAGGTAATCGCACCCATCCCTGATGCCAACGCCAACCCCGCCTCACCACCCTCCAGCGAAGCCATGCGCTGCTCCAGCAAGGCCAGCGTGGGGTTGGAGATGCGACTGTAGAAGTGCCCCGCCTCCTCTCCGGCGAAGCAGGCAGCGCCGTACTCAACAGTGGGAAAGGCATAGGTGGCCGTCTGGTACACCGGCGGCACCAAGGCGCCACCGTGGGACAGCGGGTCGTAGCCATGGTGAATGGCCCGCGTGGAAAAACCGGTGTTGTCGTGGGAGTCGCGCATGGCAACGGCCTCTTGTGGTTTGTTGTAAGCTTATGCCACCGAGCTGCCCAATTTTTTCCAAAATAGCCTACACATAGGCATGCTTTCTGGAACAAAAACAATAATCAACGGACCAGGAGGGCAAAAAATGCCTTCAAGCCTCGACCGCACCGACCGCGCCCTGCTCGCCGCCTTGCAGGACAACGCCCGCCTCACCGTTGCCGAACTCGCCGATCAGGTGGCACTGACCACCTCGCCCTGCTGGCGACGGGTGAAGCTGCTGGAAGAAAACGGCTACATCACCGGCTACCAGGCCATCCTCTCGCCCAAGTCGCTGGGGTTTGGCGTGACCGCGTTCGTCAGCATCATGATGGACTCGCACACCAAGGACATGGCGCTGGCGTTCGAACAGCGGCTGATGGAAATACCCGAAATCGTCGCCTGCCACAACATCTCCGGGCGCTATGACTTTCTGCTGGAGATACTGGCACGGGACCTGGAGTCGTTTGGGGAATTTACCCGGGAGGTGCTGCAGCGGTTGCCGGGGGTGAAGGAGATCTATTCGAGTTTTTCGTACAAAGCAGTGAAGGAAAGGCGGGTGATACCTGTGTCGGAGAAACATATCTGAAACGGATCTTTCCGAACAACACGAAGCTTCCTACTGATTGACAGGCTGCAGCTGACATACCGCAAATTCGATATACGTAAACCTAGCCCATGTAGTGATCAGGAGAACCTACATGGCACGGGACAACACCTATTATCTTAACGAGGCTTTATTTATTAATGCGCAGGCCCCCACCGGCGCTGAACTACGGTTAATCGGTAATGGTGGAGGTGGCCCAGGTAGCGGGGGATGGGGATTTAGCGAAGGCATTCCGCCGGGCACCAGCCCTACCAAACCCGATATTGCCAGGGTTATTTCCACGCGCAGGGTGCTGACAGAAGAATTTCAAGGCATCGAGAAGGGCTCTTCAGATAAGTATGCTCACGAAATAAACCAGCTCCCTGAAACCATCAATGCATTGAAAGCCCAGATCAAAGCTGAGGCTAACAGTACAAATGGCGGGGTACCACCACGCTCAGCAGAACAGCAAATCCTATCATCGCGAATCAGTCAGCTTCGAGAGAATTATTTACAAATTTTGCCCGACGCCAACAGCTACTTTGGCGTACCTGCATTCTACAAGCGCGGCGACTCAATGATGAGCCGGTTTTTGGACCCGGGCTTCTTCGCTGCCACAACGGGCGAAGAGTTAGGTATTGAATGGGCCACGAGGCTGGAGAAGTCTTGGGATGGCGCATACCGCCTACATCTGGAAGCTCAGAAACACCAGGCACTGGCAGACGAACTTCAAGGGCTGGCAGACCAAGTAGATCAGGAAGAGCTCAGTCACCAACCTCCAGATCTGTCGAAAATGATTTCGCGCAGAACGGCGCAGATTCACACAGAGCGGCAAATACACTTCGATTGTTTACCCAATGTTCTTCAGCATGAACTGGGGCAAACCGTCATCGACGACGCGCTTACGCTTGCCCAGACCTTCAGTGCCTACCTGGCAACCGCGGCTGCCTTGGTGCAGGCCAAGCAATCACAAATTCCGCAACACTCTGATTACAACCCCCGAATCAGCGGGCCCCTGTCGAAGCCCCAACTTGAAGGGCTTTTGCATCTTGTAGACGAGCAACGGCTACGCAGGGCTGGTCCGCGCTGGCAGGAATACCATCTGGCACTCGCGCTAACCGAATCGATCAGGTTTTTGGGCGTATATGCAGGTGCCACGCAAAACCTGATGCAGCGTGCCGCTGACGTGGAAAACCTCCAGACCCAACTTGCTGCACAGGAAGAAGCTGCACGCCAGCAGGCCGAAGCCGAGCGCTTGGCTGCAGAAGCCGAGCGGCAAAGGCAAGAGACGCTGCGGCGTAATATCTCCTATATCAATGAAGCGCGTTTATCGGGATCGACGCCAGCCGTAATCCCGATTGGTACAGCAACATTCGCGGTGGCCGAAACGTCTTATAAGGCTTTGAGCGAAGCGATCACAGCGGCGATTACCCGCCTCGTTGCGACTACCATCTCCTCGCTTGCGGTAGGCACCCTCGCGATGGCCTGGCCATCAACGCTGGGTAACAGTGAGCGCAGGTACCTGATCAGCACCCCACTAGCCAGCCTTACGCCGCCCGGCGGGCCGGACCTTGCAGCCTTGGCTCTGTCATCAGCCAGCATCGACTTACCCTATTTGTTGGCAGGCGCCGAGCATGACAACGGCCTGGACCTGTATGTGGTGCCTGGGGGCAGGCCAGTACCGGTGCGCACGGCGACATTCGACACTGAACGTCTGGTCTACAGCCTTGCACTGGAAAATCCGCAGCGGATTCTGACCTGGACACCGGCCAACGCGCCGGGTGGTGAAGCCGGAAGCTCCACCAGCTTGCCGCCAGCAGCGCCCGGTACCGTCGTTTACACCGGCAGTACCCTGAACCCCGTCAGCACCAAAACAGAGGGTTACCCGGCGCTGGACTTGCTGGACCAGGAACGGTTGATCATCACCTTTCCCATGGACTCGGGATTACCGCCTATTCTGGTGGTATTCAAGAGTCCGCGATACGAGGCTGGTACATCAACCGGGAACGGTGCACAGGTAACAGATACATGGCGTAAATCGGCAGCCAGCCTCGAAGGGGCTCCAATTCCTGCTCAGATTGCTGATCTTCTGAGGGATAGAGAATATAGGAGCTTTAACGCGTTCCGGCGGCAATTTTGGAAGGCGGTGGCTAATGACCCCGAGCTTTCGAAGCAGTTTAGCCCTCAAGACATCCGTCGAATCAGAAAACATGGATACTCGCCTTGGGTCGATAGAGATGACAAGTATATGAGCAAACGCTCCCACGAAATTCACCACGTCGTGCCTATCAGCGAGCAAGGTGGTGTATATGATATGGACAACTTAATAATTTTGACGCCCAAAGCCCACAACCACATTCACTATGGAAAAGACGGTCTTGAAAAATAAATTTGAAGATTATACAAAACAAGAGTTCCTTACCTTCCTCCAAGTGATTGATACAGCTATCGAGGATGAGCCAGACAACGTACTGGTACCTTTGATTGAACATTTTGAGAAAATTACCGAGCACCCGTCTGGTAGTGATCTTTTTTTTAGACCGCAAGGCAGCAACCGGGGTGAGCCTGAGCAAGTACTTGAAATAGTCGAAACGTGGCGCCTGGCCAATGGCAAAGAAGGTTTCAAAGCTAGCTGAATAGAATGAGGCCCTGATCACCCAGGGTCTCAACATATCCGGATGCCATGACGCGCCGCTGAGAATGCTGGCACCGCACCCGGAGTCATTTGGCAAATTTACCCGGCAGTTTTTCATCCAAAGCGGTGAAGGATAAACAGGCTCCAAGACCATTCTTACAAATCACCAGGAACGATCCTACTGACATACAGCCTACCCCTGACATACAGAAAGCTGGTCCCCGGGCACACTTTCCCTGCCTTTCACCCAGGGACGACTCCATGGCCAGCCTTCTTCCAGAATTCATCATCCGTAAACTCGCAGGTCAAACATTCCACAGCTTCGACCATTTCTCCCAAGCTTTCTGGCTGGCGACCGCAGAAGACCCAATCTACAGCCAGCAATTCATCCCCGCCCAACTCAACCGCCTCAAGAAAGGCTGGCCCCCTCGCGCGCCATTCCATGAAACGGCAAAGGGACTGCGCTCGTATCAGATATGCCACCTGAACCCGCCCGAGTGGGGTGGGCTGATGTACGACGCTGAAAACCTGCGGATCATGAGCGCTATGCAATACGCGCTTTCTTCGGAGGCAACATGGTAATCAGCTTGAAGCACAGCCTCACCGACTACACCCACAGTGAGGTCCGGTCGATTGTTGGGGCGTTGATTCAGGCGACAGGCTCGCGTGATTGGCAGGACCGATTGCTGGAGCATTTTATCGATGTGGTTGAGCATCCTGATGGCGCCGACCTTATCTATAGCCCCGACAAGGGACGGGGAAGATGCTCCGAGCAGGTCATGGCGCGCATCTTGGAATGGAGAGCCTCAAAGGGGCTTGCAGTGTTCAGAATTAAAGATAGCTAGCCGCCCGGGTCTGGATACAGTTCTGAGGCTAGCGAAGAACCTTTGGGAACGGCGGTGCAAGACACCGGCCTTGCCGGTATTCGCGGCTAAAGCCGCTCCTACACTGATTGTGAAAACTTTCAGATTGTCAGCAAGGCAGTTGCTCTTACAGGCACCGCACAAACCAGGATTACGCGCATAAAAAAACCCGCCGAAGCGGGTTTTTTCTTACAGGCTAGCGCTTAAATCGCGCCACGCTGACGCAGCACGTCCAGCACCTGTTTCACGCCTTCGTCCACGCTGGTGGCCTGGGTGTCGATCACAAGATCAGCATCCAGCGGCACATCGAACGGGAAGCTCTCGCCCGGGATGTTGTCGCCACCGGCAGCGTACAGGCCTTGCGGGTCACGCTCGCGGCAGACCAGCGGCGAGGCCTGGACGTAAACGGTCACCAGGCGCTCCTTGCCGATCAGCGCCTTGGCCTGTTCGCGGCCTTCGGCATCCGGGGCCACGAACGCAGCCAGGGTCAGCATGCCGGCTTCGTTGAACTGGCGCGCCACGTGGGCGGCGCGGCGCCAGTTCTCGGTGCGGCCGGCGCGGTCCTGTGGCAGGCCCTTGTTCAGGTCGTGACGCAGGTTCTGGCCGTCGAGCACGTACACCGCGCGGCCCATGTCGAACAGCTTGCGCTCCACGGCATAAGCCAAGGTGCTCTTGCCAGCACCGGACAGGCCGCTGAACAGCACGGTGGCTGGCTGCTGGCCGAAGCGCAGGGCGCGCTCTTCGGTGGACACGTGGGCCTGCTTGCCATGATGACCGGTGCTGCCGTGTGGCAACACGGGCGGGGCGATGATCATGCCGGCGCCAACGGTGCCGTTGGTCAGGCGGTCGATGACAATGAACGCACCGGTGGTGCGGTTGCTGTCGTAACCGTCGAGGGCAATCGAGGTGTCCAGGGCAACCTTGACGCGGCCGATTTCGTTCAGTTGCAGCGCGCTGGCAGCGCCCTGCTCCAGGGTGTTCACATCGACCTTGTGGGTGATGCTGGCAATCGAGCCTGGCACGTAGCTGGTGGCACGCTTGATGTCGTATTTCTTGCCTGGGAGCATCGGCTCCTCGGCCATCCACACCAGCATGGCGTCGAAGTGGTCAGTTACCGGCGGGACGTTGTCGGCATGTACCAGCAGGTCGCCACGGGAGATGTCGATCTCGTCTTCCATGGTCAGGGTCACGGCCTGGCCTGGGCCGGCGTTTTCCAGTTCACCTTCGTAGGTGACGATGGACTTGACCCGGCTGCTCTTGCCCGACGGCAGCACGACAATCTCGTCACCTTTGTGCACCACGCCGCTGGCGATGGTGCCAGCAAAGCCGCGGAAGTTCAGGTTGGGACGGTTGACGTACTGCACCGGGAAACGCAGGTCGGTGAAGTTGCGGTCAGCCGAAACCTCGACGGTTTCGAGGATTTCCATCAGCGTCGGGCCGGCGTACCACGGCGATTGCTCGCTGTGGTTGACCACGTTGTCACCCTTGAGCGCCGACATCGGCACGAAGTGCAGGCTGCTCGGGGTCAGGTTGATGGCTTCGGCAAACTTCAGGTAGTCGGCCTTGATCGACTCGAAGACGCCTTCATCGAAGCCCTTCAGGTCCATCTTGTTGACCGCGACCACGATGTGCTTGATGCCCAGCAACGACGCGATGTAGCTGTGGCGACGGGTCTGGGTCTGCACGCCGTAGCGGGCATCGACCAGGATGATCGCCAGGTCGCAGGTGGACGCACCGGTGGCCATGTTGCGGGTGTACTGCTCGTGGCCCGGGGTGTCGGCGATGATGAACTTGCGCTTGGCGGTGGAGAAGTAGCGGTAGGCGACATCGATGGTGATGCCCTGCTCGCGCTCGGCCTGCAGGCCATCTACCAGCAACGCCAGGTCGACTTCTTCGCCGGTGGTGCCGACTTTCTTCGAATCACGGGTGATGGCCTCGAGGTGGTCCTCGTAGATCATCTTCGAATCGTGCAGCAGGCGCCCGATCAGGGTGCTCTTGCCGTCGTCAACGTTGCCGCAAGTCAGGAAGCGCAGCAGTTCCTTGCGCTCATGCTGGGCCAGGTAGGCGAGGATGTCCTCGCTGATCAGATCAGATTGGTGCGACATGGAGTAACCCTGAAATTAGAAGTAGCCTTGGCGTTTCTTGTCTTCCATGGAACCGGCGCCATCGTGATCGATGACACGGCCCTGGCGTTCGGACGTACGGGTCAGGAGCATTTCCTGAATGATGTCCGTCAGGGTCTCGGCTTCCGATTCGACAGCGCCCGTCAGCGGGTAGCAGCCGAGGGTACGGAAACGCACCTTCTTCTTGACGATGCGGGCTTTTTCTTCCTCGGAGAGGTGCTCGAGGATGCGCTCGTCGTCGATCATGATCAGGGTGCCGTTCTTCTCGATGACTTCACGCTCGGCGGCGAAGTACAGCGGCACGATCGGGATGCCTTCAAGGTAGATGTACTGCCAGATGTCCAGTTCGGTCCAGTTCGACAACGGGAAGACGCGGATCGACTCGCCCTTGTTGACCTTGCCGTTGTACACATTCCACAGCTCGGGGCGCTGGTTCTTCGGGTCCCAACGGTGCTTGCTGTCACGGAACGAATACACACGCTCCTTGGCCCGCGACTTCTCTTCGTCGCGGCGCGCACCACCGAAGGCAGCGTCGAAACCATGCTTGTCCAGCGCCTGCTTCAGGCCCTGGGTCTTCATGATATCGGTGTGCTTGGAGCTGCCATGGGTAAACGGGTTGATACCCTGCGCCACACCCTCGGGGTTGACGTGGGTGATCAGCTCCAGGCCCATTTCCTCGACCATTTTGTCGCGGAAGCTGTACATCTCCTGGAATTTCCACTGGGTGTCGACGTGCATCACCGGGAACGGCAGCTTGCCCGGGAAGAAGGCCTTGCGCGCCAGGTGCAGCATCACGGCGGAGTCCTTGCCGATCGAGTACAGCATCACCGGGTTGTCGAACTCGGCGGCCACCTCGCGGATGATGTGGATGCTCTCCGCCTCCAGCTGTTTCAAGTGCGTCAGTTTGTCGACCATGGCTACTCACGAAAAACGATCTTATGGACGGCCTGCGGGCCGTGTTCGAGCGAGCCACTCTATCACAGCGGCTGCTTCTATTTAGGAGGCTGGCTAGATCGAAAAAATCTAACGATATGACTGGGGGTTTGGGCTGGCAGGGCCGTCCTCTTCGCGGCTGAACCCGCTCCTACAGGCCCGTGTAGGAGCGGGTTCACCCGCGAAGAGGGCGACACCGCTATCAGATGGGATTAGGGCAATCGATGAACAGGTGCTCCACGGCAAACCGTCGTGCCAGGTAATCGCCCAGCGCCTGCACCCCATAGCGCTCGGTGGCATGGTGCCCGGCAGCAATGAAGCTGACGCCATTCTCGCGCGCACTGTGGTAGGTCTGCTCGGACGCCTCACCGGTCAGGTACAGGTCCACCCCGGCGGCAATCGCCGTGTCGATATAGCCCTGCCCGCCGCCGGTGCACCAGCCCACCCGGCGGATCATGTCGTTGCCTTCGACCAGCAACGGCTCACGCCCCAGCACGCCTTGAACCCGACGGGCAAAATCGCGCGCGGTCATGGATTCGGCCAGCGAACCGATCAGCCCGACCACTTTGGGGTTTTCCGGGTCAAGTGGCCCTTCGACAGTGATCTCCAGTTGCCGCGCCAGTTGCACGTTGTTGCCGACTTCCGGGTGCACGTCCAAGGGCAGGTGAAACGCCAGCAGACTGATATCGTTATTAAGCAAGGTCTTCAGGCGACGCTGGCGAATCCCGGTGATGCACGGGTTCTCGCCCTTCCAGAAATAACCATGGTGCACCAGCACCAGATCGGCCTCGGCCTCGACCGCGGCATCCAGCAATGCCTGGCTGGCGGTAACACCACTGACAATACGGCTGACCTGCGGCCGGCCTTCGACCTGCAGACCATTTGGGCAATAATCCTGGATCTTCGCGCTGCCCAGATAACGCTCGGCTTCCTCGACCAGGGTGTTTAGAGCGACGGCCATGAAAATCTCCTCGAAAACTGCGCTTTTCCCGGGCGCAACGCCTGACGAACGCCCGTATAATGCCGGCCATTATGGGCCGTCGCCGTCACTGGGGGAACCGGTGTATGATCGCGCGCGCTCATGCCCCACTGCCAGGCCGCTGGCCCCTGCTCTTTCCAGGATTCGTTCATGTTCAAGGCTTTGCGTTACTTCGGCTGGCCCCTGCTTACCGGCATACTGATCGCCATGCTGATCATCCAGCGTTTTCCGCAATGGGTCGGGCTGCCCAGCCAGGACGTCAACCTGCAGCAAGCGCCACAGACCTCGCGGATCATGCAAGGTCCGGTGTCGTACGCCGACGCCGTGACCTTGGCCGCCCCGGCGGTGGCCAACCTGTACACCACCAAGGTGGTGAACAAAAGCGCCCACCCGCTGTTCGAGGACCCGCAGTTCCGCCGCTTCTTCGGTGACAACCTGCCCAAACAGCGCCGCTGGGAATCAAGCCTGGGCTCGGCGGTAATCATGAGCCCTGAGGGCTACCTGCTGACCAACAACCATGTCACCAGCGGCGCCGACCAGATCGTCGTCGCCCTGAAGGATGGCCGCGAGACTTTGGCCCGCGTGATCGGCAGCGACCCGGAAACCGACCTTGCGGTGCTGAAGATCGACTTGAAGAACCTGCCGGCAATCACCATCGGCCGTTCCGACAACATTCACATCGGCGACGTGTCGCTGGCCATCGGCAACCCGTTCGGCGTCGGCCAGACTGTGACCATGGGCATCATCAGCGCCACTGGCCGCAACCAGCTGGGGCTGAACAACTACGAAGACTTCATCCAGACCGACGCGGCGATCAACCCGGGCAACTCCGGTGGTGCGCTGGTGGATGCCAATGGCAACCTGATCGGCATCAATACCGCGATCTTCTCCAAGTCCGGTGGCTCGCAGGGCATCGGCTTCGCCATCCCGGTAAAACTGGCACTGGAGGTGATGAAGTCGATCGTCGAACATGGCCAGGTGATCCGTGGCTGGCTGGGTATCGAAGTACAGCCACTGAGCCAGGAACTGGCAGAATCGTTCGGCATGAAGGACCGCCCAGGCATCGTGGTGGCGGGTATCTTCCGCGAAGGGCCAGCGGCCAAGGCCGGGTTGCACCTGGGTGACGTGATCCTGAGCATCAATGGCGAGCCGGCCGGCGACGGGCGCAAGTCGATGAACCAGGTAGCGCGGATCAAGCCCAACGAGAAGATCACCATCGAGGTGATGCGCAACGGGCAGCCGTTGAAACTGATCGCCGAGGTGGGGCTGCGGCCGCCGCCGGCGCCGGCTGCCAGCCAGGAAAAGAAATAAAGCCGGGGCCGCGTTGCGGCCCTTCGCGGGCACGCCCGCTCCCACAGGATTTACGCAGGCTCCAAAGCCAGCGCTAAACCTGTGGGAGCGGGCGTGCCCGCGAAGGGCTGCCGAGCAGCCCAAACAGCATCAGTGGAGGATCTGGCTGAGGAACAACTTGGTCCGGTCACTGCGCGGCCGGTCGAAGAAATCATCCGGCGCGGCCTGCTCCACAATCTCGCCCTTGTCCATGAAGATAACCCGGTTCGCCACGGTACGGGCAAAGCCCATTTCGTGAGTCACACAGAGCATGGTCATGCCATCCTCGGCCAGGCCCACCATGGTATCGAGTACTTCCTTGACCATTTCCGGGTCCAGTGCCGAGGTCGGCTCGTCGAACAGCATGATCTTGGGCTTCATGCACAACGCGCGGGCAATGGCCACACGCTGCTGCTGGCCGCCGGACAGCTGCCCGGGGTACTTGTGTGCCTGCTCCGGAATCCGCACACGCTCCAGGTAGTGCATGGCAATTTCCTCGGCCTTGCGCCGGGGCATCTTGCGCACCCACATTGGCGCCAGGGTGCAGTTCTCCAGAATGCTCAGGTGCGGGAACAGGTTGAAGTGCTGGAACACCATACCCACCTCGCGGCGGATGGCCTCGATCTGCTTGAGGTCGTTGGTCAGCTCCACGCCATCGACCACGATACGCCCTTGCTGGTGCTCTTCCAGGCGGTTAAGGCAGCGGATGGTGGTGGACTTGCCCGAACCGGACGGCCCGCACAGCACGATGCGTTCGCCCTGGCGCACGTTCAGGTTGATGTCCTTGAGCACATGGAACTGGCCATACCACTTGTTCACACCCTGCATCTGGATGATGCCTTCGGGGCCAGCAGGCTGCTTGATCGCTTCACTCATTTCGAAACTCCTAACGCTTGTGGCCAGTGTCCAGCTTGCGCTCCAGATGCATGGAGTAGCGGGACATACCGAAACAGAAAATCCAGAACACCAGGGCGGCGAACACGTAGCCCTCGGTGGCCATGCCCAGCCAGGCCGGGTCTGCGGCGGCTTGCTTGACGCTGTTGAGCAGGTCGAACAGGCCAATGATGATCACCAGGCTGGTGTCCTTGAACAGGGCAATGAAGGTGTTGACGATGCCGGGAATCACAAGCTTCAGCGCCTGCGGCAAGATCACCAGCCCCATCGAGCGCCAGTAGCCAAGGCCCATGGCCGCGGCGGCTTCGTACTGGCCCTTGGGGATAGCCTGCAGGCCGCCGCGCACCACCTCGGCGATGTACGCCGACTGGAACAGGATTACACCGATCATCGCCCGCAGCAGCTTGTCGAAGCTCATGCCTTCGGGCAGGAACAACGGCAGCATCACCGACGACATGAACAACACGGTGATCAGCGGTACGCCGCGCCAGAACTCGATGAAGGTCACACACACCACCTTCACGGCCGGCATCCTCGAACGCCGGCCCAGGGCCAGCAGGATGCCCAAAGGCAAGGCGCCGACAATGCCCACGGTGGCGATC
Organism: Pseudomonas sp. BP6; assembly: GCF_017875935.1. Lineage (NCBI taxonomy): Bacteria > Pseudomonadati > Pseudomonadota > Gammaproteobacteria > Pseudomonadales > Pseudomonadaceae > Pseudomonas > Pseudomonas sp. BP6. The sequence goes on along the minus strand of NZ_JAGINI010000001.1, from coordinate 431,702 downwards.
ACCAAGGTCAGCATCAGCCCGCCCCACTGGCTGGTGGGTACGTTTTGCAGGCCCAGATACCCCCCATGCAGCAGGGTATAGGCCAACACCGGGTACAGCACCAGGAAGGCCAGGCCGTAGAAGGCCTTGCGCGGGAAACGCTTGATGAACAATGGCGCGGCGCCGATGACTGCAAGCCACACGGTCAGGTCCACGCGCCAGCGCAGCTCGGCGGGGTAGTAGCCGTACATGAACTGGCCGAAGCGCTGCTGCACGAACACCCAGCAGGCGCCCTCCTTGGTGCAATCGGCACGGGTGGTGCCGACCCAGTTGGCGTCGAGCAACGCCCACTGTAGCATTGGCGGCACAATCAGCCATATCAGGTAGATCGCGAACAAGGTCAGCAGCGTGTTGAGCCAGTTGGAGAACAGATTGGCGCGCATCCATGCGAGCACGCCGACGGTTTTCACCGGTGGCGGCATGTCAGGTTTGAAAACATGGGCATTCACGGGCGTATCCTCATCGCTCGATCAGCGCAATGCGCTTGTTGTACCAGTTCATCAGCAGCGAAATGCTGATGCTGATGGCGAGATAGACGCTCATGGTGATGGCAATCACCTCGATGGCTTGTCCGGTCTGGTTGAGCACGGTACCGGCGAACAGCGAGACCATCTCCGGATAGCCGATACCGGCCGCCAGCGACGAGTTCTTCGCCAGGTTCAGGTACTGGCTGGTCAGCGGCGGAATGATCACCCGCAGTGCCTGGGGGATGATCACCTTGCGCAGGGTCGGGCCCTCGCGCAGGCCCAACGAGCGAGCCGCTTCGGTCTGGCCATGGCTGACCGAACGGATGCCGGAACGCACGATTTCGGCGATGAAGGCTGCCGTATAGATAGTCAGCGCCAAGGTCAGCGCCAGCAGCTCTGGGATCAGCACCCAGCCCCCGACGAAGTTGAAGCCCTTGAGCTGCGGCATATCCCAGGTTACCGGGCTGCCGAACACCAGCACGCTCAGGCTCGGGATGGCGATGAACAGCAGCAGCCCCGCCCAGAACTTGTGGAACGGCACGCCAGTTTCGTTGAAGCGCTTGTTGGCGTAGCGCACCATCACGGCTATAGCGGCAATGGCGATTGCCAAGGCCACCACAAATGGCCAGAAGCCATCAGCCATGGACGCGCCAGGCATGTTCAAGCCACGGTTGCTGATGAAGAACTTGTCATCGAAGTTGATGCTGCCCCGCGGTCCCGGCAGAGTCAGGAACACGGCGAAGTACCAGAACAGGATCTGCAACAACGGCGGAATGTTGCGGAAGGTTTCCACATACACGGTCGCCAGTTTGTTGATCATCCAGTTCGGTGACAGGCGAGCCACACCGATGATGAAGCCCAGTATCGTCGCCAGAATGATGCCGATGAAGGTCACCAACAGCGTATTGAGCAGGCCGATGACGAACACCCGCGCATAACTGTCGGATTCCACATAGGGGATCAGGTGCTGGGCGATACCGAAGCCGGCACTGCGGTCGAGGAACTCGAAGCCCGAGGTGATGCCCCGGTGTTGAAGGTTGGTCTGCGTGTTGTGGAACAGGTACCAGCCCAGACCGACCACGAAGACGATCGTGAGAATCTGGAACAGCCACGCGCGCACACGCGGATCATTCAGGGATAGCCCCTTTTGTGCGCCGATTTGATTTTGCATGAAGTGCCCCGGAAAGAAGGGTTCCGAACAACCTGCGGCGGCCGAATGCCGCCGCAGGGTGCAGCCATCAGCGCACTGGAGGCGCGTACTGGATGCCGCCGTTGTTCCACAGGGCGTTCATGCCACGGTCGATCTTCAGGTTAGTGCTCTGGCCCAGGTTCTTCTCGAACACTTCGCCATAGTTACCCACTTGCTTGACGATCTGCACTACCCAGTCTTTGGGCAGCTTGAGGTCCTTGCCGTACTCGCCATCCGCACCCAGCAGTCGGGCGACATCCGGGTTCTTGGTGGACTTGGCTTCGGCCTCGACGTTCTTGGAGGTGATGCCCGCCTCTTCGGCGTTGAGCATGGCGAACAGGGTCCACTTGACGATGCTGAACCAATCCTCGTCGCCTTTGCGCACTACCGGGCCCAGCGGTTCCTTGGAGATGGTTTCCGGCAACACCACGTATTCGGTCGGCGCGGCCAGTTTGGAGCGCTGGGCGAACAGCTGCGATTTGTCCGAAGTCAGCACATCGCAACGGCCAGACTCCAGCGATTTGGCGCTCTCGTCAGAGGTGTCGAAGGTAATCGGGGTGTACTTCAGGCCGTTGGCGCGGAAGAAGTCCGAGACGTTCAGCTCGGTGGTGGTACCGGCCTGGATGCAGATGGTCGCGCCATCGAGCTCTTTGGCGCTGGAAACGCCGAGCTTCTTGTTGACCAGGAAGCCAACGCCGTCATAGTAGGTGACACCCGTGAATACCAGGCCCATGCCGGCATCGCGCGAGCTGGTCCAGGTGGTGTTACGCGACAGCACATCGACCTCGCCCGATTGCAGGGCGGTGAAGCGTTCCTTGGCGTTGAGCTGGCTGAACTTGACCTTGGTGGCATCGCCGAATACGGCGGCAGCCACGGCGCGGCAGACATCGGCGTCGATGCCGACGATCTTGCCCTTCGCATCAGGTACCGAGAAGCCTGGAAGACCGTCGCTCACGCCACACTGGACGAAGCCCTTCTTCTTTACCGCATCGAGGGTGGCGCCGGCCTGGGCATTGCTCACGGCGCCCAGCGCGGCGGCAGCGGTCAGGACTGCCAGGGTGGTTTTCAACATCTTCATTCACAACCTCCAAATCGCTCTTGTTGTATCGAGCCGGAATTGCACCGCACCCTTTTGAGGCGTATCCGACCCGTATTGGCTTGTTATTGGGTCAATTGGCGCAATGGACTGTTCTGTGACAGCCTTCGCGTGCAGAGGGTGTTACCGTCACGGCCTGCCCTTTGCATCACAGGTTGAGTTGCAAAGCGCGTACCAGATTGTCGCGCTGTAGCGTTTAAGCGCTCGTCAAGTAGGAAAAGTTGTATCGTTGCGACATTCTTTTTCCGACAATCATTCCCGGTGCCTACTTTTCACGCACGCCATAACAAGACCCGCACATTTTCGGAGCAGTCATGACCAACCCGCTGATTCTCGAACCACAGAAAACCGCTGACGCCTGTGTGATCTGGTTGCACGGTCTGGGGGCCGACCGTTACGACTTCCTACCTGTGGCCGAATTCATGCAGGAGCGCTTGCTCAGCACGCGCTTCATCATGCCCCAGGCACCGACCCGGCCCGTGACCATCAATGGCGGCTATGCCATGCCCAGCTGGTATGACATCAAGGCCATGACCCCGGCCCGCGCCATCGACGAAGCGCAACTGGAAGAGTCAGCCGAACAGGTGGTTGCACTGATCAAGGCCGAGCAGGCCAAAGGCATCAACCTGTCGCGGATCTTCCTGGCCGGCTTCTCCCAGGGCGGCGCGGTGGTGCTGCACACTGCCTATATAAAGTGGCAGGAAGCACTGGGCGGGGTGATCGCCCTGTCCACCTATGCCCCCACCTTCAATGAGCAGCACCAGTTGAGTGCCTGCCAGCAACGCACCCCGGCCCTGTGCCTGCATGGCGTGCATGATCCGGTGGTAATCCCGTCCATGGGCCGTACCGCCTTCGAGTACCTGAACATCTGGGGCGTCGCTGCCCGCTGGTACGAATACCCGATGGAACACGAAGTGGTGGTCGAAGAACTGAACGATATCCACGACTGGCTGAGCAAGCAGCTGCAATAGGCAGCCTCGCTTGTAGTTGTGGGCGTATTCCGCTACGCCGCGCCCGGATCTTGCATTACACTGCCCGGCGTACATTCCTTAATCAGTTGATGAGACGACCGTGCTCAAAGCACTCAGAAAAATATTCGGCAAGGGAGAGGCCGCGCCGCAAGCCGCCGCTCCTGCTGCCAGCGTGACGCCGGAAGCCCGGCCCGCGGCAAAACCGGCCGCACCACATGCCACCCCCGCCCCCAAGGCTGAGCCACCTGCCGCCGCTACGCCACCTGCCGAACAACCGGCCAAGGACAAACCGCGCCGCGAACGCAAGCCCAAGCCGCAGGCGAGCCTGTGGAAGCCCGAAGACTTCGTGGTCGAGCCACAGGAAGGCAAAACCCGCTTCCACGACTTCAAGCTGTCCAACGAGCTGATGCACGCCATCCACGACCTGGGCTTCCCGTACTGCACGCCGATCCAGGCGCAGGTCCTGGGTTACACCCTGCGGGGCCAGGACGCCATCGGCCGGGCCCAGACGGGTACCGGCAAGACGGCCGCCTTCCTGATCTCGATCATTTCCCAGTTGCAGCAGACGCCACCGCCTAAAGAGCGCTACATGGGCGAACCGCGCGCGCTGATCATTGCCCCCACCCGCGAACTGGTGGTGCAAATCGCCAAGGACGCCGCTGCCCTGACCAAGTACACCGGCCTGAACGTGATGAGCTTCGTCGGTGGCATGGACTTCGACAAGCAGCTCAAAGCCCTGGAAGCGCGCCACTGCGATATCCTGGTGGCTACCCCTGGCCGCCTGCTGGACTTCAACCAGCGCGGCGAAGTGCACCTGGACATGGTCGAGGTGATGGTGCTTGACGAAGCCGACCGCATGCTCGACATGGGCTTCATCCCCCAGGTCCGCCAAATCATTCGTCAGACACCGCCGAAAAGCGAGCGCCAGACCCTGCTGTTCTCCGCCACCTTCACCGACGATGTGATGAACCTGGCCAAGCAGTGGACCACCAACCCGGCCATCGTCGAGATCGAGCCGGAGAACGTGGCCAGCGAAACGGTCGAGCAGCACGTGTATGCGGTGGCCGGCAGCGACAAGTACAAACTGCTGTACAACCTGGTGACCCAGAACAAGTGGGAACGGGTGATGGTGTTCGCCAACCGCAAGGACGAAGTGCGGCGCATCGAGGAGAAGCTGGTACGCGACGGCATCAATGCCGCCCAGCTGTCGGGCGACGTGCCGCAGCACAAGCGCATCCGAACCCTGGAGAGCTTCCGCGAGGGGCGCATCACCGTGCTGGTGGCCACCGACGTGGCCGGGCGCGGGATCCATATCGATGGCATCAGCCACGTGATCAACTTCACCCTGCCAGAGGACCCGGACGACTACGTGCACCGCATTGGCCGTACCGGCCGTGCCGGCACCAGCGGTGTGTCGATCAGCTTTGCCGGTGAGGATGACTCGTATCAGCTGCCGGCGATCGAAGCGCTGCTGGGGCGCAAGATCAAGTGCGAGATGCCGCCGGATGAGCTGCTCAAGCCGGTGCCGCGCAAGCATCACTGACCTTCAGCGGGCTACACGCGCCCTGTGGGAGCGGCCTTGTGTCGCGATTGGGCCGCACAGCGGCCCCGGGATTTCGGCTTTGATGCGCAGATTATCGGGGGCCGCTGTGCGGCCCTTTCGCGACACAAGGTCCCCCCTGTAGGAGCGGGTTTACCCGCGAATACGGTAGTGGCGGCAACGGTGAACGGCGGGTGGAGATTGGCCAGCAGGGCCGGCCCTTTCGCGGGTAAACCCGCTCCTACAGGCGACCGGTGGCGCCTTGATTACCAGCGCCCCGCCGCATCCTGGTCACTCTGCTTCCCCTCCACCCATCCAGTGGTGTGTCAATCAGCTTTGCCGGTGAGGATGACTCGTATCAGCTGCCGGCGATCGAAGCGCTGCTGGGGCGCAAGATCAAGTGCGAGATGCCGCCGGATGAGCTGCTCAAGCCGGTGCCGCGCAAGCATCACTGACCTTCAGCGGGCTACACGCGCCCTGTGGGAGCGGCCTTGTGTCGCGATTGGGCCGCACAGCGGCCCCGGGATTTCGGCTTTGATGCGCAGATTATCGGGGGCCGCTGTGCGGCCCTTTCGCGACACAAGGTCCCCCCTGTAGGAGCGGGTTTACCCGCGAATACGGTAGTGGCGGCAACGGTGAACGGCGGGGGGAGATTGGCCAGCAGGCCCGGCCCTTTCGCGGGTAAACCCGCTCCTACAGGCGACCCGTGGCGCCTTGATTACCAGCGCCCCGCCGCATCCTGGTCACTCTGCCGCCCCTCCACCCATCCAGTGGTGTGTCGATCAGCTTTGCCGGTGAGGATGACTCGTATCAGCTGCCGGCGATCGAAGCGCTGCTGGGGCGCAAGATCAAGTGCGAGATGCCGCCGGATGAACTGCTCAAGCCGGTACCGCGCAAGCATCACTGACCTTCAGCGGGCTACACGCGCCCTGTGGGAGCGGCCTTGTGTCGCGATTGGGGCGCACAGCGGCCCCGGGATTTCGGCTTTGATGCGCAGATTGTCGGGGGCCGCTGTGCGGCCCTTTTGCGACACAAGTCCCCCCCTGTAGGAGCGGGTTTACCCGCGAATACGGTAGTGGCGGCAACGGTGAACGGCGGGAGGAGATTGGCCAGCAGGCCCGGCCCTTTCGCGGGTAAACCCGCTCCTACAGGCGACCCGTGGCGCCTTGATTACCAGCGCCCCGCCGCATCCTGGTCACTCTGCCGCCCCTCCACCCATCCAGTGGTGTGTCGATCAGCTTTGCCGGTGAGGATGACTCGTATCAGCTGCCGGCGATCGAAGCGCTGCTGGGGCGCAAGATCAAGTGCGAGATGCCGCCGGATGAACTGCTCAAGCCGGTACCGCGCAAGCATCACTGACCTTCAGCGGGCTACACGCGCTCCGTGGGAGCGGCCTTGTGTCGCGATTGGGCCGCACAGCGGCCCCGGGATTTCGGCTTTGATGCGCAGATTATCGGGGGCCGCTGTGCGGCCCTTTCGCGACACAAGGTCCCCCCTGTAGGAGCGGGTTTACCCGCGAATACGGTAGTGGCGGCAACGGTGAACGGCGGGTGGAGATTGGCCAGCAGGGCCGGCCCTTTCGCGGGTAAACCCGCTCCTACAGGCGACCGGTGGCGCCTTGATTACCAGCGCCCCGCCGCATCCTGGTCACTCTGTTTCCCCTCCACCCACCTTGGCCCTTCCTGGGTATTCTCCTTCTTCCAGAACGGCGCCCGGGTCTTCAGGTAGTCCATGATGAAGTTGCAGGCATCGAACGCCGCCTGCCGATGGGCACTGGCCACCCCCACGAACACAATCGGTTCGCCCGGTTCCAGCGCACCGATGCGGTGCAGCACCTCCACCTTCAATAGCGGCCAACGCTGCTCGGCCTCGACCACGATCTTGGCCAGGGCCTTTTCGGTCATGCCCGGATAGTGCTCGAGGAACATCCCCGCCACTTCGCGGCCATCGTTGAAATCCCGCACATAGCCGACAAAACCGACCACCGCGCCCACGCCCACATTGGCCGCATGCATGGCATTGGTCTCGGCCCCGGGGTCGAACGCGCCTTCCTGTACTCGCACAGCCATGTTCAGCCTCCGGTCACCGGCGGGAAGAACGCCACTTCATCACCCTCTTCCAGCGGTTCATCGAGCTTGCACAGTTCCTCGTTTCGCGCGCACATCAGGTTCTGCTCGGCCAGCACTTCGTACTGCCCGCCCTTGGCTACCAAGGCCTGGCGCACATCATCAAGCACCTTGAACGTCCCCTCCACCCGCTCGGCATCCACGCCCAACAGTTCGCGGTAACGGGCGAAGTACATCACCTTGACCTTCATCACGCCTCCACCTTGTAATGGCCACTCTTGCCACCGAGTTTTTCCAGCAGGCGCACCTGCTCGATGACCATACCTTTATCCACAGCCTTGCACATGTCATAGATCGTCAGCGCGGCCACACTGGCGGCGGTCAGCGCCTCCATCTCCACGCCGGTCTGCCCGGCCAGCTTGCAGCGGGCGACGATGCGCACGGCATCCTGCCCCTCAGCGCTGAGCTCGACCTTGACGCTGGTGAGCATCAGCGGGTGGCACAGCGGAATCAGGTCGCTGGTTTTTTTCGCCGCCTGTATCCCGGCAATGCGCGCCACGGCGAACACGTCACCCTTGGGGTGTTCACCGTCGACGATCATCTGCAAGGTCTGCGGCAACATGCGCACCCGCGCCTCGGCGGTAGCCTCGCGCTCGGTCACGGCCTTTTCAGTGACGTCGACCATGTTGGCCCGCCCCTGGGAATCAAGATGTGTCAGCACTGCTTTGCTCCTGTGAAGGGAACCCAAAGTTTAAACCTGTAGGTCAGGTTTTGGCAGAAAAAAATGTGCCTTTGAGAAACGCACATAATCTGTGAAAAGCATTCAGAACTATGGATGATCATTAGTGCGCGAAAAATATTCAACATCAGAAATAAAGCATTTACTTCCATGGAAAACTCCTACCCCTCTCGTAGAACTTTCCTACACCTCCACGCGATTGACTTTTAACGCATGGAAATTATTCTTATTCACGAAGCCAAAAAGACCTCCATAACCAAACGAAAAAATAACAATGAAGGAAAACACATTGCAGTCCCACCGCAGTGCTTTTTCCAATAACACCTATCACATCCTTGCGGCTCGATTTGATAAGTATTGGTAGACCAGACCTAAAAACCACCACTCTAAACTTCACACACTCCAAACCAAGGGAAGAATACCGACCAGCCACCACTGGATCAAAGCAAGATGGACACAGGCTTCATCAACAATAGATCTGATTTAGAGAAATTCTGCACGAACAACGATATTTCTACATTCGTCATTGACGACATGATGTATACAAAAGCGGAGTAATAATAATGAAAAGGTTGGCAACCAGTCAGTATTTCTACCTGTACGGAATACGGCTATGTAGCTCTGCTACCGTATGGCTTGACTTTATTCTAATATTTTCTACGCTCACTTTTATATTCAATGCACAAGCACAAACGTTAGCACTTGCGGCAGCGCTTTATGGCCTACCCTCGCTCATATTGGGCCCATACATTGGGTCATTACCAGACCGCTATTCACCACGCGCAATAGTAGCAGTCAGCTTTTGTATTAGAGCGATTACCGCGATCTGTCTTTCACACGCTGTAGATTTGAATATATTTTTGTTCTTTATAACCCTAAAGGGCCTATCAAACTTAGGTTCAACTCCAGCTGAGATCGTACTGACAGCTAGGCTATTACCCCCTGAAAGCATAATAAAAAACACGTCATTAGTTAGCATCACTGATCAGACCATAAAAATAATAGCACCACTTGCCGCTGGATTATCAATCAGCTGGAGCAATAGTACTTACGGCTTCTTAATTTCTGCAGCCATCAGCATCAATGGATTGTTTTTTGTCTGGCTATTGAAGTCAGGAGATATACACACCGGTAGACGCGGAAAAACAAAACAACAATCCAACCTACGCGAGGTGATCAATTTTTTTGTCTCTCAGACGACTGTTCAAGCATTTCTATTATGCATGCTTATTCAATCGACGGCCTTGGGCATCTATGACTCTCTGCTAAGCCTTTTTATGAAGGAGCTGAGTTTAAGCTCTACTTCTTTCGGTCAAGCAGTTAGCGCGACGGCAATCGGGGGGATTATTTCTGGACTTGCTTTCCCCATACTTTACCGACGACATTTTTTAGTTTGTGCGACAGTCGCCTCATCAATTTTTGGCGTTTGCTTATGCATTGTAGCCATTGCGGGTTTAAATCCTGAAATAGTCAAACCTCACTCATTCCCGATTCTCTTTCTGATCGCAGGCTTTGCTTATGGACTCACCTCTCAAGGCTTCACTTCCACTCTCCAAATTAAATGCCCAAGTAAAATTCTAGGAAGAGCATTTTCCACTGCGAGAAGCTGTTCAATTTCCTTATTCATTGTACTGCCAGCCGCAGGCGCATGGTTAGCAGGCATAACGAGTACAGCCAGCGTCATCATGACAGCTGGATTGCTGACGCTTATCAGCGCTGGCATTTTGCACATCTACTATCTAACACATGAAACACTCGGTGCCTCGTAAAAAGTTGCAAGCCTGTAAACAGGCTTGCAACTGAGAGCATCACTCTTACAAATGCGACTCGGCGTACTCGGCCAGCACCGAGCGAGGCACGCCCTGCAGGGTGATGTGCACGCCATTTGGGAAGTCCTTGAAGCGCTCGGTCAGGTAGGTCAGGCCCGAGCTGGTCGCGGACAGGTAGGGCGTGTCGATCTGCGCCAGGTTACCCAGGCAGACCACCTTGGACCCGGAGCCGGCACGGGTGATGATGGTTTTCATCTGGTGCGGCGTCAGGTTCTGGCACTCGTCAATCAGGATCAGGCTCTGCTGGAAGCTACGGCCACGGATGTAGTTCAGCGACTTGAACTGCAGCGGCACGCGCTCGAGGATGTATTCGACGCTGCCATGGGTGCTTTCGTCATCCATGTGCAAAGCTTCGAGGTTGTCGGTGATGGCGCCCAGCCACGGCTCCATCTTCTCTGCTTCGGTGCCCGGCAGGAAGCCAATCTCCTGGTCCAGCCCCTGCACGCTGCGGGTGGCGATGATGCGCCGGTAGCGCTTGCTGACCATGGTTTGCTCGATGGCCGCAGCCAGCGCCAGGATGGTTTTACCGGAGCCGGCGGCGCCGGTCAGGTTCACCAGGTGGATATCCGGGTCCAGCAGGGCGAACAGTGCCAGGCTTTGGTGAATGTCGCGTGGTTTCAGGCCCCAGGCTTCCTGGTGCAGCAACGGCTCCTGGTGCAGGTCGAGCAGTAGCAGTTCGTCGTCACGAATGCCCTTGATCCATCCGACGAAGCCCTGCTCATCGATGATGAACTCGTTGACGTGCACGGCTGGCAGGTTGTCGATCATCTGCACCCGATGCCAGGTGCGGCCGCGCTCCTGACGGGTATCGACCTTGCTCACGCGGTCCCAGAACGAGCCGGTGACCGAATGGTAGCCCTTGGACAGCAGGGACACGTCATCGACCAGTTGGTCGGTGCTGTAGTCCTCAGCCGCTATACCGCAAGCGCGCGCCTTCAGGCGCATGTTGATGTCTTTGGTGACCAGCACGACATCCAGGTCGGTGCGCCGGGCCCGAACTTCGAGCAACTGGTTGATGATGATGTTGTCGTTGAGGTTTTCCGGCAGCAGCTTGATCGGCTCGTTGCGCGGGGTCATCAGGATGGACAGGAACCCCTTGGGGCCACTCTTGTTGCGCTGGATCGGCACGCCCTGCTCGACATCGCTGGGCGAAGCGTCACCAAGGGTCTGATCTATCAGGCGGATGGCCTGGCGGCATTCGGCGGCGATGCTCTGTTTGCCGGTCTTGAGCTTGTCGAGTTCCTCCAGCACCGTCATCGGGATGGCGACATGGTGCTCCTCGAAGTTCAGTAACGCGTTAGGGTCGTGAATCAGGACGTTGGTATCGAGCACATACAGGATTGGCTTGCTGGAGGAAGGGTTGCGTCCTTGGTCATCCATACTCGGTCACCTTATGTCGAAGCCACACGGCGTGGTCTGTTACGCCGCAGAGTGACTGCCGCTGTCCCCGTATCCGCGTTGTTACGGGCGGGAAGCGAACCTGGCCAGGTGAGCCCGGATGACGCCACCTGTGCTGCAGGAATCGGCTGTCTGGTTTCTTCATACCGCAAAAACCATGACCGAAAAAAGCACTTTTACGTATTTTTGAAGTTTATTTTTCCGATTGACGAAGAGGCCTTGGCGCCAGCGTCAGAGGGGACTACGCTCAAAAGTCATACCCTCTATTCGCGGTATCCGTATTCCCGGCAATCTTCCCAGCCGATACCGCTTTGCGCGGTATTGCGCAGCAGCCATTCCACGGCCGGCTGCGCCTTGGGAAGGCTGTCATGAAACTGGATCACGCCCTTGCGCCACAACAGCATCAGGGTCAATACGCGCTGTGCGGACGCCTCGGCGCTCAATGCACCGTCATCCTGCGCATCGATGTCCCACAACGATACCCGCAACTGCTGGCGGGCCATGAACGCCTCGCCGTCAGCCCGGCGCTGGCCATAAGGTGGGCTGAACAGCGGTACATACTGCTCGGGCAGATCAGCCTGCACCCGCGCTTGGCTGCGCCGCAGCGAATCCTGCCAGTCGGTCCACTGCGCATGGGAGCGGTATTCCCACCCCTGGATGCCCACGCACTGCCCGCCATAGAGCTGGCGCAAGGCGTGTACCGAGGCGCCATCACGACGTTGCTGCAAACGGTTACCGAGCGTGAAGAACGTGCCTTCGAGCTTTTGCCGGCGCAGGTAATCGGTGAGTAGATCCGTACTGCCCCCCTCGGGGCCGGGCCCGCCGACAAAGGTCAGCAGGAACATGCGGTCGTTCAGTTCGTCACCCTTGCGCTCGCGCGAAGACAACCGCTCAATTTCACTGCTGGTCTGCGGCAGCAACGCCGCCTTGCGCAGTTGCTCGTCCAGGTAGCGTACATGGAACTGGTGGCTCGGCTCGATCCAGCCGGTATAGAACGCACCAACGTCAGCTGCGAACGTCACCGCTTGTGCGCGCAAGTCCGCCATGGACGTAATCGGGTAGCAAAATGATGCATCCTGCTCACAACTGCGCTGAGCCTGTTGATAACCCTCCCACAACCGCTGCCACATGCGCGCCCGAACCTGGCGCACCTTCTGCAGGTTGATCTGCCGCAGCCCCAGCCGGGCCGCCAGGGTCGCGTCATCCAGCAACTCGCTTTCGTGCAGTACTTGGGCGAACGAAAGGATTTCTGCCCGGGAGGCCACATCGAACAGCGCCGGGCTGTCCAGTTGTTCGGGCCACAGGCTGCGGTCCAGGCTGACCTGCGATGATGGGGCGGCTTGCACGGCCAGGCTCAGCAGGCAGGCCAGCAAAGCAGAAGCAATGCGCACAGTGGAAGGCTCCGCAACGGCAAAACGCGAACTATAGCGCCTGCACCGACCATGGTCTGTGACTATCGTCGCCATAGTTTGGACTTGCACCGCCCACCCCGTAGAATCCTCCGCCAACGATGCCAGGAGCCGACCCGATGCTGACGGTGATTTCCCCCGCCAAGACCCTCGACTACGACACCCCGCCAGTGACCGAGCGTTTCACCCTGCCCCAGTACCTGGATGAATCCCAGGCACTGATCCAGCAGTTGCGCGAACTGTCGCCGGCGCAGATCAGCGAGCTGATGCACCTGTCCGACAAGCTCGCCGGCCTGAATGCTGCGCGCTTTGGCAGCTGGACCCCAGACTTCACCCCGGCCAATGCCAAGCAGGCGCTGCTGGCGTTCAAGGGTGACGTGTACACCGGCCTCGATGCCGAGAGCCTGAGTGAAGACGACTTCAGCTACGCTCAGGGCCACCTGCGCATGCTCTCGGGCCTTTATGGCCTGCTGCGCCCGCTCGACCTGATGCAGCCCTACCGCCTGGAGATGGGCACCAAGCTGGCCAACGCCCGCGGCAAGGACCTGTACGCCTTCTGGGGCACGCGCATCAGCGAATGGCTGAACCAGGCCCTGGCCGACCAAGGCGATGACGTGCTGTTGAACCTGGCCAGTAACGAGTATTTCAGTGCAGTGAAACGCAGTGCCCTGAAGGCCCGGGTGATCAACGTCGACTTCAAGGACCAGAAAAACGGCCAGTACAAGATCATCAGCTTCTACGCCAAGAAGGCCCGCGGCATGATGAGCCGCTTCGTCATCCAGCAGCGCATCAGCGCCCCGGAACAGCTCAAGCAGTTCGATGCTCAGGGTTACTACTACAGCGCCGAGCAGTCCAAGCCGGACCATTTGGTGTTCCTGCGCGATCACCCCGCGGAGTGAGCCTGCCACGCCCTCTTCGCGGCTAAAGCCGCGAAGAGGTCAGTTGCCGTGATCCCCTCTGCCCTGCAACAGGGCACGCTGCAAACCGCCATCACGCCACTAATCCGACGCCAAAAATCCAGCACCCTTGCCTTTATCGCCAAACGCCATAAGACCGTTCATACTTTTTTGACGAAATCTGAAAAAAATTTTCAGATGCTGGCATAAAAATATCTAGCAACAGTTACGCCCTTGATACACGGGGGTGATACACCTGCGTGCTATCAATTTGAAACTGTCCGCAACTGAATAAATATTTAGAAATCTTTCATTCGAGTGAAACTGGCTCAGGAACTTCTGCCGAAGCCAATCGCTCATAGTGCCGTAACGATTTTCCTGCCTACGGGCTGTGAGAGATGACTTACAGATGACAGCGGCGGGTATCCACTGCCCGCCATGAGAAACTCGACAGGTATCACGGAAACCCCCGAAGACCTTGTCCACGCAGGAGAGAAGCGTCCCTTACAAATCGTCCTAGTGGTTGATTTCAAAGGATTTACTCACTTGAAAAAACAAGCACAGCAACGCGCCAAGTAGCGTATTGCAATAAAGACGGCTGCATTTCAGGGCACGTTTTTTAATGAATGGCTATTAAGTGCCAACTTTGAGCGCATAACTTTTTGCGCTCCGGATTTATTTTGCCTGCGCTCGGCGAAGTGTGCATTCGCCATGGATCCGTGCGCCCGAAAACTGTTGTTAATCAACCCAGCCCGGCTCTCTGCGGAGGTGTCGGCGTGATAAACACATGAGGTGATAGCGATGCGTATCAGCATCTTTGGTTTGGGTTATGTGGGTGCAGTCTGTGCAGGCTGCCTGACGGCGCGTGGCCATGAAGTGATCGGTGTGGACGTGTCCAGCACCAAGATCGACCTGATCAACCAGGGCAAGTCGCCCATCGTCGAACCTGGCCTGGAAGCACTCCTGCAACAGGGCATCGCCAATGGCCGCCTGCGCGGTACTACCGACTTCGCCGAAGCCATCCGCGCCAGCGACGTGTCGATGATCTGCGTGGGTACCCCCAGCAAGAAAAACGGCGACCTGGGCCTGGAGTACATCGAGTCGGTGTGCCGCGAAATCGGCTACGTGCTGCGTGACACCACCCGCCGTCACACCATCGTGGTGCGCAGCACCGTGCTGCCTGGCACCGTCAAGAACGTGGTCATCCCGATCCTGGAAGATTGCTCGGGCAAGAAGGCCGGCGTCGACTTCGGTGTGGCGGTCAACCCGGAATTCCTGCGTGAAAGCACCGCGATCAAGGACTACGACCAGCCACCGATGACGGTCATCGGCGAACTGGACAGCACCAGCGGTGACATCCTCCAGGCCCTGTACGAAGAACTCGACGCCCCGGTCATCCGCAAGCCGATCGAGGTGGCCGAGATGATCAAGTACACCTGCAACGTATGGCACGCCACCAAGGTCACCTTCGCCAACGAAATCGGCAACATTGCCAAGGCCGTGGGTGTCGATGGCCGTGAAGTGATGGACGTGGTCTGCCAGGACAAGGTCCTCAACCTGTCCCAGTACTACATGCGCCCAGGTTTTGCCTTCGGCGGCTCGTGCCTGCCCAAGGACGTACGCGCCCTCACCTACCGCGCCGCCAGCCTCGATGTCCGTGCACCGCTGCTCGACTCGCTGATGCGCAGCAACGAATCGCAGGTGCAGAACGCTTTCGAGCTGATCGAAGCCCACGACAAGCGCAAGGTCGCCCTGCTGGGCCTGAGCTTCAAGGCCGGCACCGATGACCTGCGCGAAAGCCCGCTGGTGGAACTGGCCGAGCGCCTGATCGGCAAGGGCTACCAGTTGGACATCTACGACGAGAACGTCCAGTACGCCCGCGTCCACGGCGCCAACAAGGACTACATCGAGTCGAAGATCCCGCACGTGTCGTCGCTGCTCAACGCCAACTTGCAGCAGGTGATCGACAACGCCGACATCATCGTCCTCGGCAACCGTGACGAGCAGTTCCGTGCGCTGGCCCTGCAAGCGCCAACTGGCAAGCAGGTGATTGACCTGGTCGGCTTCATGAACAAACCGACCTGCACCACCAACCGTACCGAAGGCATCTGCTGGTAAGTGCCCGGCCGGGCAGCGATGAGGCACTCGACAAGAGCCGCCCCCTCGCTGCCCACCCTTTCCCGAATTCTCGACGGATGCTGAACATGCAAAGGCTCCAGACAGTGCTGTTGCAGTGCGCCGGGTGGCTGCTCTACATGAGCCTGCTCATGCTGATCGCCCTGGCCCTGCCAGCCGATATCTTCGACTCGCAGTCGAAGCACTTCATCTTCCTGGTCGGCGCAGTCGGCATCTGGCGCTACTCCATGGGCGCCACCCATTTCATCCGCGGCATGATCTTCCTCTACGGCGTGTACCCGTACCTGCGCCGCAAGGTGCAGAAAATGGGCAATGCCACCGACCCGTCGCATGTCTACCTGATGGTCACCAGCTTCCGTATCGAAGCGCTGACCACCGCCCAGGTGTACAGCTCGGTGATTCGCGAGGCGATCAACTGTGGCTTCCCCACCACCGTGGTCTGCTCGCTGGTGGAAATGTCCGATGAACTGCTGGTGAAGAGCCTGTGGGCCAAGTACAACCCGCCGGCCCATGTGAAGCTGGACATCGTGCGAATCGCCGGCACCGGCAAGCGCGATGGCCTGGCCTACGGTTTCCGCGCCATCTCGCGCATGCTGCCGGACGAGAACGCCGTAGTGGCGGTGATCGACGGTGACACCGTGCTGGCCGACGGTGTGGTGCGCAAGACCGTACCCTGGTTCAAGCTGTTCCCCAATGTGGGCGGCCTGACCACCAATGAATTCTGCGAAGTGCGCGGCGGCTACATCATGAGCGAGTGGCACAAGCTGCGCTTCGCCCAGCGCCACATCAACATGTGCTCGATGGCCCTGTCCAAGCGCGTACTGACCATGACCGGGCGCATGTCGATGTTCCGCGCAAGCGTGGTGACCAACCCCGAGTTCATCGCCGACGTCGAAAGCGATTCGCTGATGCACTGGCGCCTGGGCCGCTTCAAGTTCCTTACCGGGGACGACAAATCCAGCTGGTTCAGCCTGATGCGCCTGGGCTACGACACTTTCTACGTGCCGGACGCCGCCATCAACACGGTCGAGCACCCGCCGGAAAAAAGTTTCCTCAAGGCCAGCCGCAAGCTGATGTACCGCTGGTACGGCAACAACCTGCGGCAGAACTCACGGGCACTGGGCCTTGGCCTGCGTCGCCTGGGCCTGTTCACCAGCATCGTGCTGTTCGACCAGCGCGTGTCGATGTGGACCAGCCTGCTGGGCCTGACCGTGGCGGTGATCGCCAGCCTCAAGTTCGGCATGGCCTTCCTGCTGGTGTACCTGCTGTGGATCGGCATCACGCGCCTGATCCTCACCATCATGCTGCTGTGCTCCGGCCACAGCGTAGGCCCGGCCTACCCGCTGATTCTCTATTACAACCAGATCATCGGCGCGCTGATGAAGATCTACGTGTTCTTCCGCCTCGACAAGCAGTCGTGGACGCGTCAGCCCACTGCCCTCAAGCGTGACCTCGCCAGCTTTCAACAATGGTTCAACACCTGGTCCTCGCGGACCATGACCTTCTCGGCTGCCAGCATCTTCGTTGCTGTGCTGTTCATGGTCGTGTGAGCCCAACCCGGATCGGATCTAACAGGAACAAACCACCATGAATACCGCCGTGAACGTCAATGTCGTGCATGAGTCCGAAGCCCAGCGCCAACACGCCCGGGTACGCATTCCCGCCAAGCTGCGGTTCCTGGACGCCCAGCGCCAGGTCCACGAAGTCAAGGTTGAAGACCTATCTGCCGGCGGCCTGAGCTTCCACGCCAAGCAACCGCAGTCGGTGGGCGACGTGCTGCGCGGGCGCCTGCAGTTCGTGGTCGACAACCTGGGCCTGTCGATCGACATCGAGTTCCAGGTGCGCTCGTACAACCCGGACAATGGGCGTATCGGTGCGCAGTTCCAGAACCTTGAGCCACGTGACATCGCCACGTTGCGGCACATCATCACCAGCCACCTGTCGGGTGAGCTGATCAGCATCGGCGACGTACTCAGCACCCTGCAGCGCGACAACTTCACCAAGGCGCGCAAGCAGAAGGACGGTGGGTCGGGCCTGAGCGCCTTCGGCCGCCTCAAGGCAGTCACCGTCACACTGGGCGTGTTCGTGGTCGGCGTTGCCGCCTTCGGCTTCGTCGCCAAATCGTTGTACGGCATGTATTTCGTCAGCCACGCCGAAGCCGGTGTGGTCGCAGTGCCGACCACCAACATCACGATGCCGCGCGACGGCACCGTGAGCAGCCTGGTCGAAAGCGGTGGGCCGATTGCCAAGGGCGCGCCACTGGCCAGCTTCACTACCAGCATGCTGGACATGCTCAAGGGCAACCTTGAAGACGCACAGCTGGAGCCAGCGAAGCTCGAGGAGCTGTTCGGCAAGCAGCTGTCCGGCACCCTCACCAGCCCCTGCGACTGCGTGGTCGCGCGCCAGTTGGTAGACGACGGCCAGTACGCCGCCAAGGGCCAGCCGATCTTCCAGCTGATCCCGCGCACCACCAACCCGATGGTCGAGGCGCGCTTCAGCTACCGCCAGTTCGACGAGGTCAAGCCGGGCACCCGGGTCAACTTCCAGGTGGCCGGCGAAGACGAAGTGCGCACCGGTCAGATCGTCAGCAGCACCAGCCTCAACAGCGAAGACCTGTCCTCCGCCATCCGCGTGCAGATCAAGCCGGACAGCAGCCTGCCCGCCGAACTGGCTGGCCGCCCGGCGTCGGTCAACAGCGACCGTGGCCCATCGTTGAACTGGCTGATCGACAAAGCCGTGGCCCGTGGCCTGTGAGGGACGGACAATGATCTCTGATACCAACACCTATCCTGTGGGAGCGGGCATGCCCGCGAAGAGGCCAGCAGGGACAGCACCGTCGGCCATGCCAATTCGCGGGCTTGCCCGCTCCCACAGGGTCCGCGTGAACCTGGGATTGTGTGCACTGGCCGCCGCCATCACGTTGGCCGGCTGTGCCGGCCTGCCTGACCAGCGCCTGGCCAACGAGGCCCTGAAGCGCGGTGACACCGCGTTGGCCGAACGCAACTACAAGGCGCTGGCCGACCTGGGCTACAGCGAAGCGCAAGTCGGCCTTGCAGACATCAAGGTGGCCACCCGCGACCCCTCGCAAATCAGGGAAGCCGAGGCCACCTATCGCGCTGCGGCCGCCACGTCGCCACGCGCCCAGGCGCGCCTTGGCCGCCTGCTGGTGGCCAAGCCTGACAGCACCCAGGCCGAACGTGAGGAAGCCGAAGCCCTGCTCAAACAGGCCGCGAAGCAGGGCCAAAGCAATATCCTGGTTCCGCTGGCAATGCTCTACCTCAGCTACCCGCAGAGTTTTCCCGAGGTCAACGCACAGCAGCAGATCGACCAGTGGCGCGCCGCCGGCAACCCGGAAGCAGGCATGGCCCAGGTGTTGCTGTACCGCACCCAGGGCACCTACGACCAGCACCTGGGCGAGGTGGAGAAAATCTGCAAGGCCGCGCTGAACACCACCGACATCTGCTACGTCGAACTGGCCACCGTGTACCAGATGCGTGGCCAGGCCGATCAGCAAGCCGCCCTGCTCGGCCAACTGAAATCCGCCTATGCCCGTGGCGCAGTACCGGCCACCCGGGTCGACAGCGTTGCCCGGGTGTTGGCCGATCGCAGCCTCGGCCAGACCGACGAAAAAACCGCCAAGGATCTGCTTGAGCAAGTAGCCCCGGCCAACCCGGCGTCCTGGGTCAGCCTGGCACAGCTGGTATACGACTTCCCCGAACTGGGCGACACCGACCAGTTGATGGCCTACATCGACAAAGGCCGCGAAGCTGAACAGCCACGCGCCGAACTGCTGCTGGGCCGTCTGTACTACGAAGGCAAAACCCTGCCTGCCGACGCTCAAAAAGCCGAGCAGCACCTGCAAGCCGCTGCCCAAGCCGGTGAGATCAGCGCCCATTACTACCTGGGCCAGCTCTACCGTCGCGGCTACCTGGGCAATGTCGAACCGCAGAAGGCCGTCGACCACCTGCTGGCCTCCGCCCGTGGCGGGCAGAACAGCGCCGACTATGCCCTGGCCCAGCTGTTCAGCGAGGGCCACGGCATCCGCCCGCAACCAGGCAACGCCTGGGTATTCGCCCAACTGTCGCAGGCCAACCCGACGCCACAATCGGCGGAACTGCTGCAGCAGCTCGACCAGCAACTGACACCTGATCAGCGCAACCAGGCCCAGCAGCTGCTGGACCAGGAAAAGCGTGCACGCGGCAGCATGGCGCAGGGCGCGAATAGCACCCTGGCCCTCGAAGCCCTGCAAGACGACGAAAAAGAAGTAGACGGTGAGGACTCGCTATGACGCTCAACCCCTTCGTGAAAGCCGGTATCGGTCTGAGCTTCGCCCTGTTGTGGTCCTGCCCGACCCTGGCGGAAATGACCGCCGAGAAAAACTTCGGCCTGGACGTGAAAATCACCGGGCAATCGGAAGACGATCGTGACCTGGGCACCCGCTCTGGCGGCGATGTCAACGGCCTGGGCCTGGATCTGCGCCCGTGGGTATACGGCGAGCGCGGTAACTGGAGTGCCTACGCCATGGGCCAGGCGGTCGCTGCGACCGACACCATCGAAACCGACACCTTGCGCCAGAACGGCGACGGCACCAGCAGCGAAACCGGCGACGACAGCCGTCAACCAGACAAAAGCTACCTGGCCATGCGCGAGTTCTGGATCGGCTACAGCGGCCTCACCGCCTACCCCGGCGAGCAACTGCGCTTCGGTCGCCAGCGCCTGCGCAGCGACGATGGCATGTGGCGTGATACCAACATCGAAGCGCTGAACTGGACCTTCGATACCACCCTGCTCAAGGCCGATCTGGGCGTGGCCCAGCGCTTCAGCGAATACCGCACCGACCTCACCGAACTGGCCCCGGAAGACAAGGACCGCACCCACCTCTACGGCAACGTCGCCACCCAGTGGACGCCTGGCCACTGGGTCGGCGTGCGGGCACACCATACGCACGACAACGGCAGCCTGAAGAACCCCGGCGAAACCGTCGACGCCCTGGACAAGACCCGCACCGGCGACCTCACCTGGCTGGGCCTTGAGGCCAACAGCGACGCCTACAACTGGCGCAACGACCATACCGTCAACTATTGGGGCAGCGTCACCTGGCTGACCGGAGACCGCGACACCCTCAGCAGCCAGGCCGTAGGCGACGAGCAGGTTGCCACCGGCAAGCGGAGCGGTGACGTCAATGCCTGGGCAACCGACCTCGGCATCCGCCTGCGCCTGGACCCACAATGGCAGGTCGGCGCGGCCTATGCCCGTGGCAGCGGGGGCGGTGGCGATGACGGTTCCAACAACTTCGAGCAGACCGGCCTGGAGAGCAACCGCTCCAACTTCACCGGCACCCGCTCGCGCGTGCACCGCTTCGGCGAAGCCTTCCGCGGCGAGCTGGGCAACCTGCAGGCCGCCACCCTGTTCGCCTCCTGGCAGTTGCGTGATGACTATGACGCCAGCCTGATCTACCACAAGTTCTGGCGGGTAGACGGCAACCAGAACATTGGCTCCAGTGGCATCAACGCGGTGGTCAACGACAACGGCGTGAATCGCCCGCTGGTCGATGGCGAAAAAGACCTTGGCCAGGAAATGGACGTGGTCGTGACCAAGTACTTCAAGCAAGGCCTGCTGCCGGCTTCGATGAGCCAGGCAATCGACGAGCCGTCAGCCCTGGTGCGCCTGCGTGCCGGTGTATTCAAGCCGGGCGACGCCTACGGCAAGGAAGCGGACTCGTACATGCACCGCGCCTTCGTCGACGTCATCTGGCGCTTCTGAGGCCGTAGGGGACTGACCGTGATGAACCTTCACCCGCACTTACGTCACAGCCTGTTGGCCAGTGCCTTGCTGCTGGCAAGCGGCCTGGCCACTGCCGCAGAGCCCCAGGTGATCGCCAAGGAGCTGCAGCAGGCCAAGACCTATACGGTGGCCAGCGCACCGATCGAGCCGCTGCAGATGGACCCGCCAAAGCTGCCCGACCTCACCGGTTTCACGGCCGAGGCGGTGCAGAAGAAAATCGACCGCCGCCACAAGGGCAAGGTCAGCCTGCGCCGCATGTTCCAGGAGGACGCCCTCAAGGAATTCGTCGGCGGCGACAACAAGGCCGCCGAGTGGGTGCAGCGCCAGCACGGCATCCCGCAGGCGATCTTCGTCGATGACGGCCATGTCGACCTGGCCGAGTTGAGCAAGAAGGTGCCCAAACAGTACCTCAGCGAAGTCGAGCCCGGGGTTTACCTGGCGCGTCTGCCGATCGTGGTCGGGCAAAAGGGCATCCTCGAGATCGACGGCAAGGTCAAACAGCTGCGCCTGTCCCAGGAGGGCGGCGCATTTCTGGTCAATGACGGCAAGCTGTTCGTAACCGACACCCAGGTGACCGGCTGGCGGGAAAAGGACAACGGCCCGGCGACCTTCCGCTCGCCCAAGGAGTTCCGCCCGTTCCTGCTGTCGTGGGGCGGTACCGAGACCTACATCGTCAATACGAAAATGGCCAGCTTTGGCTACGCCAAGTCCAAGTCGTATGGCGTGAGCATCTCCCAGTACACGCCGAACATGGCCAAGCGCATGGGCCGCCCGGAGCCCACCGGCTGGATCATCGGTTCGGAGTTCAGCGACATGTGGTACGGCTTCTACTGCTACGAAACCCAGGACTTCGTGATCAAGGACAGCACCTACCGCGACAACATCGTCTACGGCATCGACCCGCACGACCGTTCGCACCGCCTGATCATCGCCGGCAACACGGTGTACGGCACCAAGAAGAAGCACGGCATCATCGTTTCGCGTGAGGTCAACGACAGCTGGATCATCAACAACAAGAGCTATGACAACAAGCTCTCGGGCGTGGTGATCGACCGTAACAGCGTCAACAACCTGGTGGCCTACAACGAGATCTACCGCAACCACACCGACGGCATCACCCTGTACGAAAGCGGCGACAACCTGATCTGGGGCAACAAGCTGGTCAACAACCGCCGCCACGGCATCCGCGTGCGTAACAGCGTGAACATCCGCCTGTACGAAAACGTCGCCATGGCCAACGGCCTGGTCGGCGTATACGGCCACATCAAGGACCTGTCAGACACCGACCGCGACATCGCCCTCGACCCGTTCGACACCAAGGTGTCGCTGATCGTGGTGGGTGGCGAGCTGTCGGCCAACGGCTCCGGCCCGCTGTCGATCGACTCGCCGCTGTCGGTCGAGCTGTACAAGGTGTCCATGCTCGCCCCACGCAAGGCCAGCGGCATCAGCCTCAATGGTGTGCTGGGCGAGCGCCAGGACGAAATCCTCGACCTGCTGGTACGCCAGCAGAAGGCTGTGCTGATCGACCCGGTCGAACGCCAGACCGAAATGATCGATTAAGGAAGCCCAGACCATGACTCCACACCTGATGAAACTGCTGGGCCTGTCCGCCGCCCTTCTGGCAATCAGCCAGGGCGTGCGCGCCGAAGACGTCAAGGCCCCGACCTTCAGCGCCGAGCCCTGCTGCCAGTTGTGCCCTGAAGCGCACGATGCCAGCCGCTACACCACCCGCTATCAGCAAAACTTCACCACGCTGGTGCAGGCCCAGGGCGACTGGCTGTTCCGCACCCGCGAAGACCTGCGCACCGAGTTCAACACCACCCCGGCCGGCTACAAACGCCTGCAACAAGTGCACGACGCGTTCAAGAAGCGTGGTGTGGAACTGGTGGTGGTGTACCAGCCGACCCGTGGCCTGGTGAACCGCAACATGCTCAACCCGGCCGAAAAAGCCGCCTTCGACTACCAGAAGGCCCTGGGTAACTACCAGGCCATGCTCAAGCGCTTCGCCAGCATGGGCTACAACGTGCCCGACCTGTCACCACTGACCAACGAGCAACTGGCCGCCGCCGACCGGGGCAAGGATTTCTACTTCCGTGGCGACCAGCACTGGACGCCATACGGTGCCGAGCGCGCAGCGAAGATCGTGGCCGACACCGTGCACAAGATGCCAGCCTTCGAAGGCATCCCGCGCAAGGAATTCGAGACGAAGAAGTCCGGGCGCATGGGCAAGACCGGCACCCTGCACAACGTTGCCGGCCAACTGTGCGGCACCAGCTACGCCGTCCAGTACATGGACCAGTTCGCCACCGAGCCGAAAGGCTCGAGCGGCGGTGACGACCTGTTCGGTGACAGCGGCAACGCGCAGATCACCCTGGTCGGTACCAGCCACAGTGGCAAGAACTACAACTTCTCGGGTTTCCTCGAGCAATACATCGGCGCCGACGTGCTCAACGTCGCCTTCCCAGGCGGTGGCCTGGAAGGCTCGATGATCGAGTACCTGGGCAGCGAGGAATTCCAGAAGAACCCGCCGAAGATCCTCATCTGGGAATTCTCCCCGCTGTACCGCCTGAACCAGGAAACCATCTGGCGGCAAATCCTTGGCCTGCTCGACAACGGCTGCGACGACCGCCCAGCCCTGATGAGCGCCAGCACCACCCTCAAGCCGGGCAAGAACGAGCTGATGGTCAACGGCAAGGGCGGCGTGATCAAAGACCTGATCAACCGCGACCTGCAGATGGACGTCAAGTTCGAAGACCCCTCGGTGAAGGTGTTGCAGGCCACCCTGTGGTACCTCAACGGCCGCCACGAGGACATCAAGCTGGAAAAACCGGAAACCGCCGACACCGACGGCCGCTTCGTCTTCCAGATGCGCGAAGACGAGGACTGGGCCAGCCAGCGCCTGCTGGCGTTCGAGGTACAGGGGCCGGAAAGCGGCACCCAGAAGGTCGAGGCCAAGCTCTGCAAACGCAACAACTTCGCCATGCCTGCGCAGACCGCGCAGGCCGGCCAGTGAGGCGACCCATGACCATTTTCAAGCGAATTTCCAGCCCCGCCCTGCTCGCGCTGGCCTTGTTTGGTGGTGCCGCGCACGCCGCGCTGGTACCGCCGCAGGGTTACTACGAGGGGATCGAAAAGCTCAAGAGCGGCGATGGTAACTTCCGCTGCGAAGCGGCACCCAAGCCATACACCGGCGCACTGCAGTTTCGCAGCAAGTACGAAGGTTCGGACAAGGCACGGGCAACGCTCAACGCTGCCTCGGAAAAAGCCTTCCGCAAGTCGACCGAAGACATCACCACGCTGGAGAAAGGCGTGAGCAAGATGGTCGGCCAGTACATGCGCGACGGCCGCCCGGCGCAACTCGACTGCACCCTGACGTGGCTAAGCACCTGGGCACGCGCCGGTGCATTGCTGTCCACCGACTACAACCATACCGGCAAGTCGATGCGCAAATGGGCGCTGGGCAGCATGAGCGGTTCGTGGCTGCGGCTGAAGTTCTCCAACTCGCAGCCGCTGGCCGCACACCAGGCCGAGGCCGACCTGATCGAAAAATGGCTTACCCGCCTGGCCGAGCAGACTGTGCGTGACTGGAGCGACCTGCCGCTGGAGAAGATCAACAACCACAGCTACTGGGCAGCCTGGTCGGTGATGGCTACCGCCGTTGCCACCGACCGTCGCGACCTCTTCGACTGGGCCGTGAAGGAATACAAGGTGGGCGCCAACCAGGTGGATGACCAGGGCTTCCTGCCCAACGAAATCAAGCGCAAGCAGCGCGCGCTGGCTTATCACAACTACGCCTTGCCGCCGCTGGCGATGATTGCCAGCTTCGCCCAGGCCAATGGCGTCGACCTGCGCGCCGAGAACAACTTCGCCTTGCAGCGCCTGGGTGAAGGCGTGCTGGCCGGCGCCCGCGACCCCAGCCAGTTCAAGGCGCGCGCGGGCAAGAAACAGGACATGACCGACCTCAAGGTCGACAGCAAGTACTCCTGGCTCGAGCCTTGGTGTGCGCTGTACCACTGCGTTGG
This sequence comes from Pseudomonas sp. BP6, assembly GCF_017875935.1. NCBI lineage: Bacteria > Pseudomonadati > Pseudomonadota > Gammaproteobacteria > Pseudomonadales > Pseudomonadaceae > Pseudomonas > Pseudomonas sp. BP6. Next base: position 406,121 of record NZ_JAGINI010000001.1, on the reverse strand, counting down.
CGACACGCTTGAGCGCAAGCACGACATGCAGCCGTTCAACAGCTTCCGGCTGGGCGGCGACCTGACCCGGGTCTACGACCCGAGTGCAGAGAGCAAGAAATGAATTGACCCCCATTGCGGGGGCGGAACCTGTGGGAGCGGGCATGCCCGCGAAGAAGCCACCGCGGTGCATGGCAAGGGCTTCGCCCTTGTTCGCGGGCTTGCCCGCTCCCACAGGGATCTAAGTTGCCTTCCAGTCTTGCACTGGGGGGTTTGGGGGGCGCTTTGCCCTGGATGCTGTGAACAAATTAGGAGAACCGGGATGGTCTTCTCGTCCAACGTGTTCCTGTTCCTGTTCTTGCCGATCTTCCTCGGCCTGTACTACTTGAGCGGGCAACGTTATCGCAACCTGCTGCTGCTGATCGCCAGCTACATCTTCTATGCCTGGTGGCGGGTGGATTTCCTGGCACTGTTCGCCGGGGTCACCCTGTGGAACTACTGGATCGGCCTGAAAGTCGGTGCCGCCGGTGTGCGCACCAAGCCAGCGCAGCGCTGGTTGCTGCTCGGCGTGGGTGTCGACCTGGCGATCCTCGGCTACTTCAAGTACGCCAACTTCGGCGTCGACAGCCTGAACGCGATCATGACGTCGTTTGGCCTGGAGCCATTCATTCTGACCCACGTGCTGCTGCCGATCGGTATCTCGTTCTACATCTTCGAGTCGATCAGCTACATCATCGATGTATACCGCGGCGACACCCCGGCGACCCGCAACCTGATCGACTTCGCAGCGTTCGTGGCGATCTTCCCGCACCTGATCGCAGGCCCCGTGCTGCGCTTCAAGGACCTGGTCGACCAGTTCAATAACCGTACCCACACCCTGGACAAGTTCTCCGAAGGCTGCACCCGTTTTATGCAGGGCTTCATCAAGAAAGTGTTCATCGCCGACACCCTGGCCGTGGTCGCCGATCACTGCTTCGCCCTGCAAAACCCCACCACGGGGGACGCCTGGCTCGGCGCCCTGGCCTACACCGCACAGCTGTACTTCGACTTCAGCGGCTACAGCGACATGGCCATCGGCCTGGGCCTGATGATGGGCTTCCGCTTCATGGAAAACTTCAAGCAGCCCTATATCAGCCAGTCAATCACCGAGTTCTGGCGGCGCTGGCATATCAGCCTGTCGACCTGGCTGCGCGACTACCTGTACATCACCTTGGGCGGTAACCGTAAAGGCACCTTCAATACCTACCGCAACCTGTTCCTGACCATGCTGCTGGGCGGCCTGTGGCACGGTGCGAACTTCACCTACATCATCTGGGGCGCCTGGCATGGCATGTGGCTGGCCATCGAGCGCGCGCTGGGCCTCGACACCAACCCGCAACGCTTCAACCCAGTGAAGTGGGCCTTCACCTTCCTGCTGGTGGTGGTCGGCTGGGTGATCTTCCGCGCCGAAAACCTGCATGTGGCCGCCCGTATGTACGGCGCCATGTTCAGCTTCGGCGACTGGCAGCTGTCGGAGCTCAACCGTGCCCAACTTACCGGCCTGCAGGTGGCCACCCTGGTCATCGCCTACCTCACCCTGGCGTTCTTCGGCCTGCGTGACTTCTACCGCAATGCCAGACCGACGCCCACGGCGACCCCGGTGCAGGTCAACGCTGACGGCTCGATCGGCCTGGACTGGACCCGGGTGATGACCCGCGCACTGATCCTGCTGCTGTTCGTCGCCTCGATCCTCAAGCTTTCGGCGCAAAGCTACTCGCCGTTCCTTTACTTCCAGTTCTGAGGTTGATGACCATGACCCGGACATTACGCATCACCTATTCCCTGTCGTTCCTCGGCCTGCTGGTCGGCATGGGCGCCTGGTCCACCGGTGGCCTGCAGAGCTTCCAGCGCACCGAGCAGATGACCCTGCTCAACGGCAAGCTGGCCAAGGCCGCCGAGACCCACTACGACGCCGAGTTCCCGATCAAGCGCCTGGGCACCAACCTGTGGGCGGCAATGGACTTCAAGTTGTTCAACGAAGGCCGCCCGGGTGTGGTACTGGGCCGCGACCAATGGTTGTTCAGCGACGAAGAGTTCAAGCCCACCGCCGGTGCCGAACAATTGATGCAGGAAAACCTGGCACTGATCCGTGGCGTACGCGACACCCTGCAGCAACACGGCAGCCAACTGGTGCTGGCGATCGTACCAGCCAAGGCGCGGGTCTACGCCGAGTACCTGGGCAAAGAGCGGCCTGCCAGCCTGCATGACGAACTGTACAACCAGTTCCATGCCCAGGCACGCCAGGCCAACGTGTTCGCACCGGACCTGATGGCAGCGATGGAGCAGGCCAAGGCCCGTGGCCAGGTGTTCCTGCGTACCGATACCCACTGGACGCCTATGGGTGCCGAAGTGGCGGCGCAAACGCTGGCCGAAGCGGTCAGCCGCCAGAGCCTGCTCAACGGCGCCCCACAAGCCTTCATCACCGAAGCCGGCAACACCGCCCCCTACAAGGGCGACCTGACCAACTTCCTGCCATTGGACCCGTTGTTCAGCAACCTGCTGCCGACCCCGGACAACCTGCAGCAACGCACCACTCGCCCAGTCGACGCCGAGGGTGACGCCGGCGACGCGTTGTTCGCCGACAAGCAGATCCCGGTTGCACTGGTAGGCACCAGCTACAGCGCCAACCCGCACTGGAACTTCCTCGGCGCGCTGCAGCAGGCCCTGCGCAGTGACGTCGCCAACTACGCCGAAGACGGCCATGGCCCGCTGCTGCCGATGCTCAAGTACCTGCAAAGCGATGCCTTCAAGAACGCCGCACCACAAGTGGTGGTGTGGGAATTCCCCGAACGTTATCTGCCAATGAAAAACGACCTCAGCAGCTTCGATCCGCAGTGGATCGCGCAGCTGAAAAACTCCCGTAAATCCGAACAAAACCTGGCCTTGTCGTCCACCCGGACAGACCACTGACTGATAGAGAGGAAACGCACATGACTACCAAGACTTCCATTGCCAAAGCCCTCACCCTCGCGGCCGGCCTTTCCCTTGCTTCGATGCAGGCGTTCGCCGGTGCCGACGCCGCACTGTATGGCCCAAGTGCGCCGAAAGGCTCGACCTTCGTACGCCTGTACAACGCGACCAGCGCACCGGCCGCCGCGTCGGTCGGCAACACCCAGATCAAACAGGTTGGCGCACAGGCCAGCAGCGACTTCAGCTTCCTGCCAGGCGGCGACTACACCGCCCAGGTCGGCGGCAAGCGCGTGCCGGTCAAGCTGGCCTCGGACAAGTACTACACCCTGGTCAACAGCAACAACGGCAACCCGAAACTGATCGAAGAACCACCGTTCAAGAACAAGCAGAAAGCCCTGGTGCGCGTGCAGAACCTGAGCGACCAGCAACTGACCCTGAAAACCGCCGACGGCAAGACCGAAGTGGTCAAGCCGGTGGCCGCCAACGGCCGTGGCGAACGCGAAATCAACCCGGTCAAGGTCAACCTGGCACTGTACCAAGGAGACAAGAAAGTGGGTGACGTGAAACCCGTCGCCCTGGAACGCGGCGAAGCCGCAGTGCTGTACGTAACGGGTTCCGGCAACGCCTTGTCGCCGGTGTGGGTAACTCGCCCCGTGGCTAGCAACTGATTCCCCTGCCTCTCAACGACTATTGGAGAAACATGATGATCCCGGTAATTCTTTCTGGTGGTAGCGGTTCCCGTCTGTGGCCTCTGTCGCGCAAGCAGTTCCCCAAACAGTTCCTGGCCCTGACCGGTGAACACACGCTGTTCCAGCAAACCATCGAGCGCCTGGTATTCGAGGGCATGGACACCCCGGTCGTGGTCTGTAACAAGGACCACAAGTTCATCGTCCAGGAGCAACTGGCCGCACTGAAGCTGGAAACCCAGGGCATCCTCATGGAACCGTTCGGCCGCAACACTGCGCCGGCCGTGGCCATGGCTGCCATGAAGCTGGTCAACGAAGGCCGCGACGAGCTGATGCTGGTGCTACCTGCCGATCATGTGATCGATGACCAGAAGGCCCTGCAACGTGCCCTGGCCTTGGCCACCGTGGCCGCCGAGCGTGGCGAGATGGTGCTGTTCGGCGTGCCGGCGACCAAGCCGGAAACCGGCTATGGCTACATCCGTTCCAGCCAGGACGCGCTGCTGCCCGAAGGCGTGGCGCGGGTTGCGCAGTTCGTCGAGAAGCCCGATGAAAAACGCGCCGCCGAGTTCGTCCAGGCCGGTGGCTATTTCTGGAACAGCGGCATGTTCCTGTTCCGCGCCAGCCGCTTCCTTGAGGAACTGAAAAAGCACGATGGCGACATCTACGACACTTGCGTACTGGCCCTGGAGCGCAGCGAGGAAGACGGCGATGTGCTGAGCATCGACGAAGCCACCTTCGCCTGCTGCCCGGACAACTCCATCGACTACGCGGTAATGGAAAAGACCCAGCGCGCCTGCGTGGTGCCGATGTCGGCCGGCTGGAGCGACGTCGGCTGCTGGTCGTCGCTGTGGGAAGTGCACGAGAAAGACGACAACGGCAACGTCACCAAGGGCGATGTGGTGGTTCAAGACAGCCGCAACTGCATGATCCACGGCAACGGCAAACTGGTGTCGGTGATCGGCCTGGAGAACATCGTGGTGGTCGAGACCAAGGATGCCATGATGATTGCCCACAAGGACAAGGTCCAGGGCGTCAAGCAGATGGTCAAGACCCTCGACGAACAGGGCCGCACGGAAACCCAGAACCACCTGGAAGTGTATCGCCCGTGGGGCTCGTACGACTCGGTGGACATGGGCGGCCGCTTCCAGGTCAAGCACATCACCGTCAAACCGGGCGCCAGCCTGTCGCTGCAGATGCACCATCACCGCGCCGAACACTGGATCGTGGTATCCGGTACCGCCGAGGTGACCTGCGACGAAAACGTGTTCCTGCTGACCGAAAACCAGTCGACCTATATCCCCATCGCTTCGGTGCACCGTTTGCGCAACCCGGGCAAGATCCCCCTGGAGATCATCGAAGTGCAGTCCGGCAGCTACCTGGGCGAGGATGACATCGAGCGCTTCGAGGATGTGTATGGGCGCACCTCCACCCCCATCGAGCGCGGCGTTTCGGTGAAGACCATCGCGCAGTAAATGCTGACTCGCCCCTGGGCTGACCAGGGGCGAGCCTGCTCATTCAACGCTCGGGGCTATGATGTGGATGTCGAATGGGCCACCCACCACCTTGAAAGGTCGCTGCAAATCATCCTCCCCCTCAAATGTGACTCATGGCCATGCTCCTTTAGAATAGGCAGGGTGAAATCCAGAAGGGATGTAGCGTTTCCTCTGCTCGCAGCAATGTCAGGTCTGGTTTCTGGCAGAGGTGCTCACCGGTTACCTGACCGCTGGGTTTTAGGTAGGCTGTAGCCATCACTCCGCGCGAATGAGGCGATTACGCGATGCTGATCGGTGCCCTGCTGATCCTCACCTGGCTGGTGTTGTTGTTGCGTTACCCAGCCAAGGCTCTTCCCATCTCCCTGGCGGCCGTGTGTGGCCTGGGCCTGGTGGCTTCGTTCGTCGTCTGGCAAGACAGCCGCGAAAGCAGCCGACTGGCACGCCTGGACCTGCGCCTGACCTACGCCCCCGAACACTGTCCCGCCGACCGTGCCCTGCAGGTCCGCGTGAAGAACGGCAACGACGTGCCGCTGACCGAACTGCGTTGGCGCGTGGCGGCGTATGCACCGGGCGATACCGTGAACCTGGCCGAGAATACCTACAATGCACCGCGATACCGAGGACCAGGTGAATTGCAGCCGGGGGCCGAGTGGCAAGACTGCCTGCCATTGCCACCGCTGCGTTCCGGCTATCGGCCGCAGACCCTGGAATTCCGGGCAGAGCGCCTGCAGGGTACATTTGCCAATTGATGTGTTTACTCCATGACAACAGGCCCCAACCATGCCCACCGTCCTGATCACCGGTTGTTCCAGCGGCATCGGCCGCGCCCTGGCCGACGCCTTTCGCGATGCGGGCCACCATGTCTGGGCTACCGCCCGCAAGCCTGAAGATGTCGAGCAATTGAGTGCCGCCGGCTACACGGCCCGGCAGCTGGATGTAAACGACGGCGAGGCGCTGGCCCGCCTGGCAGAGGAACTGGAGACCCTCGATATCCTGATCAACAACGCCGGCTACGGCGCCATGGGCCCACTGCTCGATGGTGGCGTCGACGCCCTGCGCCAGCAATTCGAAACCAACGTTTTCGCCGTGGTCGGCGTTACCCGGGCGCTGTTCCCACTGCTACGCCGCTCACGCGGCCTGGTGGTGAATATCGGCAGTGTATCGGGCGTGCTGGTCACGCCATTCGCCGGTGCCTACTGCGCCTCGAAGGCGGCTGTGCATGCCCTGAGCGATGCCTTGCGCCTGGAGCTGGCGCCGTTCGGTGTGCAGGTGATGGAAGTACAGCCGGGCGCAATTGCCTCGCAGTTCGCCAGCAATGCCCAGCGCCAGGCCGAGCAGGTACTGGCGATGGACTCGGCGTGGTGGCCTTTGCGTGAGCATGTGCAGGCGCGGGCGCGGGCATCGCAGGACAAGCCAACGTCGGCGGCGGTATTTGCCCAAGGCGTGCTGGCAGCCGTCGGCAAGTCGCCGGCGCCAGCACGGGTGCGGCTGGGGAATGGCAGTACAGCCTTGCCGCTGATGGCACGGTTGCTGCCGCGGCGGTTGCTGGACTGGGCGCTGCGCAAGCGTTTCGGCCTGCTGCGTCCGCTCTGAGTGATCGCCTGCCTTTACCCGCGAAAGGGCCGGACCTGCAGGCCAATTTTCACCCACCGTTCACTGTTGCCGCCGCTATCGTATTCGCGGGTAAACCCGCTCCTACACAGATTTGGTGGGGGACACACATCGGTGGTTGGAGACAGGCCGCCGTTTATCCGCGAAAGGGCCGGGCCTGCTGGCCAATTTTCACCCGCCGTTCACCGTTGCCGCCGCTATCGTATTCGCGGGTAAACCCGCTCCTACACAGATTGGTGGGGGACACACATCGGTGGTTGGAGACAGGCCGCCGTTTATCCGCGAAAGGGCCGGGCCTGCTGGCCAATTTTCACCCGCCGTTCACCGTTGCCGCCGCTACCGTATTCGCGGGTAAACCCGCTCCTACACAGATTGGTGGTGGACACACATCGGTGGTTGGACACAGGCCGCCGTTTATCCGCGAAAGGGCCGGGCCTGCTGGCCAATTTTCACCCGCCGTTCACTGTTGCCGCCGCTACCGTATTCGCGGGTAAACCCGCTCCTACACAGATTGGTGGGGGACACACATCGGTGGTTGGAGACAGGCCGCCGTTTATCCGCGAAAGGGCCGGGCCTGCTGGCCAATTTTCACCCGCCGTTCACCGTTGCCGCCGCTACCGTATTCGCGGGTAAACCCGCTCCTACACAGATTGGTGGTGGACACACATCGGTGGTTGGAGACAGGCCGCCGTTTATCCGCGAAAGGGCCGGGCCTGCTGGCCAATTTTCACCCGCCGTTCACCGTTGCCGCCGCTACCGTATTCGCGGGTAAACCCGCTCCTACACAGATTGGTGGTGGACACACATCGGTGGTTGGACACAGGCCGCCGTTTATCCGCGAAAGGGCCGGGCCTGCTGGCCAATTTTCACCCGCCGTTCACTGTTGCCGCCGCTACCGTATTCGCGGGTAAACCCGCTCCTACACAGATTGGTGGGGGACACACATCGGTGGTTGGACACAGGCCGCCGTTTATCCGCGAAAGGGCCGGGCCTGCTGGCCAATTTTCACCCGCCGTTCACTGTTGCCGCCGCTACCGTATTCGCGGGTAAACCCGCTCCTACGCAGATTGGTGGTGGACACACATCGGTGGTTGGACACAGGCCGCCGTGTAGGAGCGGGTTCACCCGCGAAGAGGCCGGTGCAGCCTGCAAAGAATCAGGCCATGGACCGCAGTGCCCCCCCCTTCAAACTCTGTGCTTCCTCCCTAGCTGTGAGCATTCGGCAGCTGCTCGTCAAACGCCTGCCAGCCTCCACCCAGCGCCTTGTACAGCCCCACCAGCGCCTGCGACACCGCCGCCGAGCTGTCGATCCATTGCTCCTCGCTGGCCAGCAGCGCGCCTTGCACCGTCAGTACATTGAGAAAGTCCACCGCCCCTTCCACATACTGGCGCTGGGCGGTTTCCAGGGCGATACGGTTTTGCCGCACGGCCTCGGCAAGGTGATCACGGCGCAACTGACTGGCGTTGTACAGGCGTAGCACATCGTCAATTTCATGCCAGGCCCCCAGCACCACCTTGCGATAGTTCAGCGCGGCTTCCTGCTGTTGCGCCTCGCGCAGTTCCAGGGTGCCCTTGAGCCGGCCGCCTTCGAAGATTGGCAGCGACAACTGCGGACCGAAGGCAAACCGGCGCGAATCCCAGCCACCGAAATCCGACAGCTGCATGGCCTGGAAGCCGACACTGCCCGACAGGCGGATGCTCGGGTAGAAATCCGCCTTGGCCACGCCAATGCTGGCGGTGGCGGCATGCAGGCGGGCCTCGGCCTGGCGGATGTCCGGGCGGCGCTCGGCCAGTTCGGACGGCAAGCCGATAGCAAACTTCTGCTGCGGCACGGGCAACTCGCCGCCTTGCAGCAATTCGGCCTGGAGGCTGCGCGGCCGCTCGGCAGCGAGCAGGCTGAGGGCATTGATCAGGTCATCACGCCGCGCTTCCAGGCTCGGCAGGCGCGACTCGATAGACGCGACCTGGGCGCTGGCCTGGGCCACATCCAGGCGCGTGGCAACACCTTCGGCCTGGCGGTCCTGGGACAGCTTCAGGCTGTGCCGGGCGACCCTGAGGTTATCCTGCGTCACATCGAGGGTGTGCTGCACGGCACGCAGCTGGATGTAATTGCCGGCGGTTTCCGAAAGCAGCGCCAGCAGCACGCTGCGGCGGTCATTCTCGGCCACTTCGACCGTGGCATCGGCAGCCTCGACCTGACGCCGCACACGGCCCCACAGGTCCAACTCCCAACCGGCCACCAGGTCACCCTGCCAGAGGTTGAAGGCTTCTTTCCCGGCCTTGCCGGACGGATCGCTCAAGCCATCGGCGCTGTTGCGCGCGCGGCTGTAACCGGCGTTCACGTCCACCGACGGTACTTCATCGGCAGCCAAGGTGCTGCGCAGGGCACGGCTTTGCAGCAGCCGCGCGCTGGCCATCTGCAAGTTGAGGTTGCGCTCGGCAACGCGTTGGATCAAGGCACTAAGCTTTGCATCGTGGAAGGTTTCCCACCAGCGCAGTTCCAGCGGTTCGGCCTGCGGCTGGCTGGCTGCCGCCTCGCCTTGCAGCGGCGCCCACTGCTGCGGGGCCTGGCTATCTGGACGCATGAAATCCGGGCCCTGGGTGCAGCCGGCCAGCAGCACGGCCAGCAGCAACGGGCTCAAGCGCAATCCCGTTTTCATCGCGCACTTACCTCTTTGCCGTCCAGCTTGTCGCCACGGGTGTCGATGGTGGCTTCTACCGACATGCCCACACGCAGGCGGGTGAGCAGTGGCTGGCCATCATCGAAAACGATCTTTACCGGAATGCGTTGCACCACCTTGGTGAAGTTGCCGGTGGCGTTGTCTGGCTTGACCGCGGCGAAGGTTACGCCGGTAGCCGGGGCAATGCTTTGCACATGGCCTTGCAGGGTTTCGCCGGAGAAGGTGTCGACGCTGATGCGCACCGGCTGGCCCGGCTGTACGTGGGTCAGCTGGGTTTCCTGGAAGTTGCCGACCACATAAGCCTGCTGCAACGGCACCACCGACAGCAGGCGGGCACCCGGGTTGACGTAGGCCCCCACGCGCAGGGCGCGTTCGCCGACCATCCCGTCCACCGGCGCTGTGATGCGGGTGTAAGACAGATCGAGCCGGGCCTTTTCCAGGCCTGCTTCGGCGCGCTTGAGCTGGCCATCGGCGCTGGCCACTTGAGCCGTGAGGATGTCCACCTGCTTGCGCGCCGCCACCCGCGCCGCTTGAGCGTTGGCCAGGCGAGCACGGGCTTGATCGACCGCGCTGCGCGCCTGCTGGGCGTTCTGCACGGTACCTGCGCCCTGCTCGGCAAGGCGGCTGTAGCGGTTGACTTCATGGTCGGCGAACGCCACCTCAGCCTGGGCCGCCTTCACTGCCGCTTCGGCCTGGGCAATCAGCGCATCCTGGCGTTCAAGCGTGGCGCGGGCATCGGCGCTCTGTGCCTGGGCTACCAGCAACTGCGCCTGCGCAGCATCCAGCGCGGCCTGGTAGTCACGCGCATCGATGGTCGCCAGCAACTGGCCAGCCGTGACCTGCTGATTGTCTTCCACCAGCACTTGCTTGATGAAGCCGGCGACTTTGGGCGCGACCACGGTGTAGTCAGCGGTCACATAGGCGTCATTGGTACTCTGGCGGTGGTCGCTGCCTAAGATCCAAGGGCCGACGATGCCGGCCAGGACGGCCACGGCCAGCACCGAGCCGATGAGAAGGGTTTTGCGGTTGTTGGTCATTTCAATAGTTCTCGACATCGTCCAGGGTTCAAGCCACCGCACGCGGCGGATAGACCCGGGTAGGCACGAAAGGAATCAGGCAGATCAGGGCCACGGCGATACAGGCCAGCACCAGATAGAGGTCAGCCGAGGTCAATACCTGCGCCTGGTCGTGAATGCGCTTGGCCAGGCCGGCGGCGTTGCCGTCGACCAGCGGGGCGTTGCCCAGGCTGTCCACCAGGTGATTGGAATGGAAATGCCGGCGCAGGGTGCCAAGCACATCCAGCAGGCCACCGGCGATGACGGCGGCCAGGCCCTTGACGGTGTTGAACCAGCTGGAGGCGAACGGGCCTTCCTGCGGGGTCATGCCATTGGTTGACAGCATCAGCAACGGCAGCACGGCCATCGGCTGGCCGAACACCTGCAGCAGGTAGAACGGGTAGAAGTCGCCACGGATCCACTCGCTGGTCAGCAGGCTGCTGCCAACACAGGACGCCGCAAGCATCGCCAGGCCAATGCCCAGCACCCAGCGGCAGTCCACTGCGCGGATGTTGCACAGTGCCGCTGTCAGCGGCAGGGCGATCAGTTGCGGCATGGCCACCAGCATCATCAACGGGCTGGTCTGCGCTGGGCGATAGCCCTGGATCTGCGCAAGGTAGGCCGACGGGATGCTGCCCACACCCGAGAGCACGACCAGTACACCGGCCAGGGTCACCAGGGCGAAACTCAGGTTGCGCCGCTGCAACAAGCGCAACTGGAAGAACGGCAACGGCTCGGACCACTCGTTGTACATGAACAACACCAGCAACAGCAGGCCACCGCCCAGCAGCCAGCAGATCAACGGCGAGTCGAACCAACCCCAGCGGTCGCCCAGCGACAGGCCAAGTACGGTACAACTGATTGCAGGCAGCCCCAGCAGTACGCCTCGCCAGTCGAACTGTTTGAAACGCTCCAGGCGCAGCGGGTCCTGCGGCAGCCCCCAGCCTACGCAGAAAATGGCCAGCAGCGAGGGCAGGATGATCTGCCAGAACGCCCATTGCCAACCGACGTATTCGGTCCACAGCCCCGCCAGCGGCGTGCCGAGGTTGGGGCCAAAGGTGGCGGTCAGGGCGTAGCAGGCCAGGCCATAGACCTTGATACCTGGCGGCAGAAAGCGCAGGGCCACGCTCATCAGCATCGGCGGCAAGGCGCCAGCGGCAAAGCCCTGCAGTACGCGCAGCAACATCAAACTGTGCAGATTGGGGGCGAACGGTTGCAGCAGGCCAAGCACGGCGAACAGACCAATTGCGCTCATGGTGAAGCGCCGCAGCGAGAAGGTCGTGGCCAGCCACGGCGCAAAGGCCATGGCTGAGACCGAAGCGGCGCTGTATACCGCCAGCAACCAGGCCCCTTCGTCGGCACCGATGCCCATGGCGCCGCGGATATCGGCCAGGGAAATCTTGGTTACCGACTCGTTGAGGCCGGCGCACAGCACAGCCAGCAACACACCGAACAGCCCGACCACCACCTGCAGGCCAAACGCCGTCTGCGCAGGCGCGGCCGGCGCGGGGGCGGCGGCCAGCGCCGCAGAGGGCGCCGTCAGGGAAGTCATGAGAATACATCTCCAGCAACAATTTCAGGGCTGGGGCAAGTTTAAGAAGGTCGAATGCTGACGAAAACTGACTTGTCGGTAGTTTTATATTGCGTCAGACGCAATCCATGCCTGAATCACGGATCGATGCGGCCACACGCTTTCAACGTCTGGCGCAACCAACGGTGCGCGGGGTCGTTGTCGAAGCGCGGGTGCCACGCCTGCATCACATTGACCTTCTCCAACGGCACCGGGATCTCGAACGAGCGCAATGGCAACTTCAACCGCTGCACACTGTTGAGGATATTGGCGGGTATCGGCAGGATCAGGTCCGAATCCGGCAGCGAGAACATCGCCGAGTGGAAGCTGGTGGTGATCAGGGCCACGCGCCGCTCCACCTTGTGGTTGGCCAACGCCACATCGATCGGCCCGTTGGCACGGCCGCGTCGAGACACGCTGATCTGCGGGTAGGCGGCAAAACGCTCAGGGGTGATCGGGGCATCGAAGATAGGGTGGCCCACACGCGCCAGGCCTACAAAGTAAGTATTGAACAGGCTCTGCACCTTGATTTCCGGGCCCAGTTCAATGGCCGAGCTGATGATCAGGTCGATATGCCCGTTGCGCAGCACTGCATCATCGTCACCACTGCCCTCCGGGACAAACCGCAACACCGTACGCGGCGCCTGGGCCAGCATCATGCGCAGCAGCTGGGCGCCGTAAAGGGCAATGAACAAATCATTGGTGCGGATGTTGAAGGCACGGTCCAGGTTGACCAGGTCGACATCGTCACGGCTGCGGAACACCTGCCCGGCCTGCTCCACCAGGCCATGCACCTGCTCGCGCAGGGCCAACGCACGGGGCGTAGGCACCAGGCCACGGCCGGCGCGCACCAGGATCGGGTCACCCAAGGCATCGCGGATACGCCCCAATGTCCGGCTCATGGCCGCCGGGCTCAGGTTCATGCGCTGCGCTGCGCCCACCACGCTGCCCTCGTCGAGCAAGGCATCGAGGGCGACGAGCAGGTTCATGTCCGGGAGTTGCATGGCCGTTTTCCGTTACAGCTGCGGGAAACGCGATGGTAGCAGGTTGGTGGATTGCATCAGACGCAATGCGCTCTTGCGTGGTGGGGCATTTATTCACTGGGCGTATTCGGCCTTAAATGAAGCATTGGCAGGTCTGGCCTTTTCGCGGGCGCGCCCGCTCCCACAGGCCCCCCACAATTCCCGAATGTTGTGCGACACACCTGTGGGAGCGGGCATGCCCGCGAAAGGGCCGATCCTGCAGACCCACAAGCCAGCCTCTGCCAAGGATTCCAATGCCCAGCCCCGTCCTGATCGCCATCGACGCCTCCCCCGCCTCCAGCACCCTGCTCACCCTCGCCCGCCGCTACTGCCGCCCCGGCGAACACGAACTGCACGTGCTGCTGGCCATCGACTCCACCTTCGCCGTGCATGAGCAACCTGCGCCCTACACCGCCGAGGAACTGGAAGAATACCCCGCCGCCTGCGAGGAACAGCAGCATGCCGACCACGCCGTAGCCGAGGCCGTGCGCGAGCTGCAGCAAGCCGGCTTCACCAGCCTGGGCTGCATGGCGGCCGGCCAGCCGGTTGAAGCGATTGTGGCCAAAGCGCAGGAATTGAACTGCGAACTGATCATCATGGGCCACCGCCACCTGTCGCGGTTGGGGCGGTTGCTGGACCCGTCAATCAGCGCGAAGGTGATTGACCGGGTAGACATGCCAGTGTTGGTGGGCTCTGCCTGACCGCTCATCACCGTGGTAATGCACCTGCATTGACGAGGCAATGCAATCGCATTACCTTGGGCCGTATCGCTGTCACCCACAGGACATTACTCATGGCTGCCACCTTCGACGTCGAGTCCACGCTGACCGATCGCTATCAAACCACTGTTCCCGAAACGGTGCGGCGCGCCTTGGGCTTGAAAAAACGTGACAAGATCCATTACTCGATTCGCCCCGACGGTGGGGTGATACTCACCCGCGCAGAGGCAACCGAGGACGATCCGGTACTGGGCAAATTTCTGGATTTCCTGGCACACGATATCGCTACCAACCCTCAACGGCTGCAGGTTGTCGATGCTGGCCTCATCGCGCGCCTCGACAAGCTTGTCGGCGACGCGGAGGTCGACCTGGATCAACCTCTGTCGGCGGACGATGAATGAGTGATGCGAGCAGGAAGCCTCTGGTTATTCATGGATGGACTGTAATTGCCCACCCGCTGTTCCTGGCCAAACTGGACGCGCTAAGCGCTCAAGTCGAGGCTCAACGGGACAAAGACCCAACGGGTTATACGAAAAGAAATACCTTTAAAAGGCTGGCCGCCATCCGGCGGTTGGCGTTCGATGTAATCCCTCAAGACCCGACCAAACCCGAATACCGGCAAGGGGCAACACTTGGCGGTGACCACAAGCACTGGTTCAGAGCAAAGTTCTTCCAGCAGTACCGGTTGTTCTTCCGCTACCACACCCCCAGCAGGATCATCGTGCTGGCCTGGGTCAATGACGAGTCGAGCAAGCGGGCCTATGAAAGTAGCGACGATGCTTACAAGGTCTTTCAAAAGATGTTGCATAGCGGCCACCCACCGGACGATTGGGACCAGTTGCTGCAAGAGGCTGCCGCAGATTGAGCCGACTGGCTAATACGCATGCATCAGCAGGGCTCCCATAGATGATGCGGGAGGCCGGGATGGTCGCGAAGGTCAACCTTCGCCAGGCTTGACTACCACCGTACACGTCGTCCCCGCCGCCAGCAAAAACCCTTCCGGCACTTCATCGATGTGAATACGTACCGGCACCCGCTGCGCCAGGCGCACCCAGTTGAAGGTGGGGTTCACGTCGGCGATCAGCTCGCGGCTTTGCGGGTTGTCGCGGTCGTAGATACCGCGGGCGATGCTCTCCACATGCCCTTTGATGCGCTCGCCGCTCATCATCTGCAACTCGGCCTGGTCACCCACCTTCACGTGGGGCAGCTTGGTTTCCTCGAAGAACCCGTAGACCCAGAACGAATTTTCGTCGACCACCGCCATCACCGCCTCACCCGTGCGCGCATAGTCGCCCTTGTGGATATTCAGGTTGGTCACGTAGCCGTCCACCGTGGCCACGATGTGGGTGCGCTTTAGGTTCAGCTCAGCCGCAGCCAGTTCGGCCAGGGCCTGCTGGTAGTCAGCCTGGGCGGAGTTGGCGATGTTGCTGGCGTCTTCACGGTTCTCCTTGGAGATCACCAGGTTGTCCATGTCGGCACGGCGCTTGGCATTGACCTTGCGCATTTCCCAGGTGGCCTTGCGCGAAGCGACCAGCGCCTTTGCCTGGTCGACCGCCAGTTGGTAGTGCTCGGGGTCGATCTGGATCAGCAGGTCGCCCTTCTTCACCCGCTGGTTGTCCTTGACCGGTACAGCCACCACGTAGCCGGGCACGTCGGCAGCGACGTTGATGATGTCGGCCCGCACACGGCCATCACGGGTCCAGGGCGTGGTCATGTAGTGCAGCCACAACTGGCGACCGATGGCCACGGCAGCGACCAGCACCAGCAGGGTGGCGATCAGGCTGAAGAACTTTTTCATCGAAGGATTCTCACCAGTAGACAGTCAGCGCCATGGCGCCGAACAAGCAGACGAACAGGCTCAGGCGCAGCAGCGCCGGGTGCCAGAAGAAGCGGTAGCCATCATGGCTGGCAATGAACCGGTCCAGGCCCCAGGCCAGGCCCAGGGCAAACAGGAACATCAAGGTCATGGTGGGCATGTACACACCATGGAAGGCGATTTCACGAG
Source organism: Pseudomonas sp. BP6 (assembly GCF_017875935.1). Lineage (NCBI taxonomy): Bacteria > Pseudomonadati > Pseudomonadota > Gammaproteobacteria > Pseudomonadales > Pseudomonadaceae > Pseudomonas > Pseudomonas sp. BP6. The sequence goes on along the minus strand of NZ_JAGINI010000001.1, from coordinate 390,351 downwards.
GCATGGTGCAGTCCTTTCGCCGGTGCCAGTGGCGACTGTGGGTCCAGCAGGGAAGAACGGATGAAGTGCAGGTAGCTTTGCACGCGGCGCAGCACAGAGGTATCGAAGTGCCGGGCGAACGGCTCGTCGGTGGCCTGCACGCGGGCGATGGCGTGGTCCACTGCCACCAGTGCGCGTTCATGGTTGCTGGCGCTAGGCTGCAGGAACAGCCGGGCCAGAGCGCGGCCCATGACACGGATTGCCTGGCGCCACGGCTGCGACTCGGCATAGGCCGGGTGCACCGGCGCGCGGGCTTGCTCCTTACGCAGCTCAATGACGGCGTGGCCGATCTCCAGCACGGTGAACATCCAGCCCATCAGTTGGCTCTGCACCTGCGGCTTGCCGGCCGCCAGGCCATAGGCCTGGTGCAGCAGGTCGCGGGTGCGGCTTTCGAAGGCCGAGCCCAGGCCGCGCAGGCGGCCGCTGATGGCGAACAGCACCTGCTCGCGCAACGCCTGCTCCAGGCGGCTCCACAGCCAGCGGCTGTTGGGCGGCAGGATGATCGCCCCGGCGGCGGCACAGACGAACATGCCGATCACCATACCGATGTAGTCGTTGATGAAGGTGTACGGGTCATAAACGGTGAGGTTGTTCGGCACCGAGCCAATCGCGAAGAACACCAGCAGGCCGATGCCATAACCGGCGTAGGCAGGGCGCGACGAAAGAAACGCGCCCAGCATGAACACAGGCGCCAGCACCATGCACAGCAGCGGAAAACCGTCGATCCAGGGGAACACGAAGAAGGTTTCGAAGAAGCCGACAAAAGCGCCGATGGCCGTGCCGCACGCCATCTGGAACGACATGCGCTTGGGGTTGGGTGACGCCGCCGAAAGGCATACGGTGACCGTGGCGATCAGGGTCATCATGGCGCCGCTGGGCCAATCGCTGAGCAGCCAGTAACTGCCCAGCAGCAACAGCACTGCCGAGGCCCGCACACCCGCCGCCAGCGATACCAGCCAGCTGGTCTGCGCCACGTAGGGCTCGTCCCACTGCTCGCGCTCGTGCTTGTGCGCGGCCAGTGAGGCATGGGTTTCGGCGTAGCTCAACATTTCGTCGACGAAGCGGTACAGCAGCTCGAACGCGGTATGAAAATCGAGCAGGTCGGACTCGCTGGGGTCCGTTGCCAGGTACTCAGCCCGCAGCCCTCGCACCTGGGCCTGCAGGCCTTCCTTGTAGGCGGCCAGCTCCAGGGTCAGGCGCAGCGCATCGGCGTCAGTCAACGCCCGGCCCACATAGGGCTGCAGCAACTCCATCAGGGTGTTCAGGCCAGGTTCGATGGCACTGACGATCTGCAGCGGGCCACGGGTGCGCAGGCGCTCCAGCAAGCGGTGCAAGGCATTGAAACGCGTGGTGACGGCCATGAACTCGCTGTTCATGCGCACCAGCCGACCACTGCGACGGCGCATGTGCGGGTCTTCGAAAGCGGTGACGTTGCGCAGGCTCTCAAGACCCACTGCCTCTGCCACGAAGCGCACGTTGCTGCTCTCGAAGCGGTCCTTTTGGCTATCGCCATGCAGGGCCTCGACCACCACCCCGGCAAACACGCCAAAGCGCTGGTACAGGGCGTTGCGCATCGCGGCACTGGCCGACTGCGGCAGGATCGCGGCACTGACGAAGGTCGACACCAGAATACCCAGGGCAATTTCCAGCGCCCGCCATACCGCTGCCATGAACGCCTGGTCGGGGTGTTGCAGCACCGGCAGGCCGATCATCGCTGCGGTGTAGCCGGCCAGCACGAAACCATAGGCGCGGAAGGTGCGGTAGCGCATGGCACCGGCCGAGCACAGGCCCACCCACAGGGCCAGGCTGGGCAGAAACAGCTCGGTGTTCTGCGGAAAGATGGCGATCAGCGCCACCATCATCGCCGAACCCGCCAAAGTACCGAGCACCCGGTAGAAGCTTTTCGCGAACACATGCCCGCTTTGCGGCTGCATGACGATGAAAACAGTGATCATCGCTGTACGCGGTTGCGGCAGCTCCAGGCGCATGGCCAGCCACAAGGTGATGAACGCAGCGGCCAGCACCTTGAAGATGTACACCCAGGTCACGCCGTCGGTGCGCGCCCAGGCAAAGAAGCCCCGGCGCCATTCCAGGCTTTGCAGCCAGCGCACGGGCAAACTGGAAGTGCTCATTCGGCGTTATCCGGCTTCTTGTCGAAAATGGCCAGGGTGGCCGGGGTCTTCGGTGCTGCCTGGCGTTCCTCTTTCGGCACATCCTGACCAGCCTGCAGGCCACCACCCAGGGCGGTGACCAGCTCGGCATGGGCAATCAGGCGGGCGGCCTGCACCTGCTGCTGCACCTGCTGCTGGCGGAACAGCAAGGTCTGCGCGTTGAGCACGTTCAGGTAGTCGGTGAGGCCACGCTGGAACGCGACCATGGCAATGTCATAGGTTTTCTGCGCAGCGGCGACCGATTCGGCGGCGAAGTGCGACTGTTCTTTCATCGACTCGCGGCGGATCAACTGGTCGGAGATGTTCTTCAGTGCGCCAACCACCGTCTGGTTGTAGCGGGCTACAGCCACGTCATACCCCGCCGAGGCCACGCCCAGTTCTGAGCGCAGGCGCCCGCCGTCAAAGATCGGCAAGCTGATGGCCGGGCCGACGTTGTAGTTGAACTTGCGCCCGGTGAGGAACTCCAGCGGGCCACCACCGGTCGCCATGAAGCCCAGGCTGCCGACCAGGTCGACATTGGGGAAGAAGCCGGCGTGGGCAACGTCGATGCCGCGCGCCTGCGCGGCCACTTGCCAGCGGCTGGCGACCACGTCAGGGCGCTGGCCGACCAGTTCGGCGGGCAGGTTCGAGGGCAGTTTCAATGGCGCGGCCAAGACCAGGGCCGGGCGCTGCAACTGCGCGCCGTCCCCCGGGCCCTTGCCGGCCAGCGCCGCCAGTTGGTTGCGGGTCAGGGCAATTTCTTCGTCGAGGCTGTCGAGCTGGCGGTGGGTTTCCGGCAGCGGCGCTTCGGCCTGGCTGACTTCGAAATGGGTGCCGATACCAGCATCCAGGCGACGCTTGGCCAGGGCCAGGATCTGCTCCTGCTGTTCCAGTTCGGCCTTGACGATATCGCGCTGGGCAAAATGCAGGCTCAGCTGGATGTAGGCACGCACCACATTGTTCTGCAACTCCAGCTGCGCCTGGCGGGCTTCGGCCACGCTCATGTGCGCCTGGTCCACGGCCTGCTCGCTGGCATTGCGTTCACGGCCCCACAAGTCGAGGGCGTAGCTAAAGCCGATGGCAGCGTTGTTGTCCCAGGTGTTGGCACCGGACAGCGCGCCAGGGCCATAGAACTGGTCTTCCGGCCAGTTGTGGCGCTTGAGCGTAGCCTGGCCGTTGGCCTGGAGCTTTTCCGCCGACTCGACCACACCGGCCATGGCCTTGGCTTCGCGCACTCGCGCTGCGGCCATGGCCAGGCTCGGGCTACCGGCCACGGCCAGGGCAACCCAGCGGTCCAGCTGCGGGTCGCCATAGGCGCGCCACCACTGCTGGTTGGGCCAGTGAGCGTCGGTCGCGGCTTCGCGAATGGCCGCGTCGGTGGTCAAGGTATTGGCTTGCAGCGTCTTGCTTTGCGGGGCGATGCCCCAGGTTCCGATACAACCACTCAAGGCGAGGGCAAGGGCACAGGCACTGAACGCCTTGAGCGTTCTGATGATGCGACGCGGCACAGCTGCGATTTCCCGAGGAAGAAGTGAAGAGGCCGAGCAATTCTAGGGGGCGGCAGCACTGGCGATAAGCGCAGATTCCTGCGAATCTTTGTTACCAAAACAGCGATAATCCGCCTTTGGTCGAAGGCAACTTTTTCTCTTTTCTAGGTTACTTCGTGACACAATTTTGTCCTCTACCTCGAGAGTGACCCATGGACACCCTGCAAAACATGCGTGCTTTCAGTTGCGTAGCCCAATTAGGCAGCTTTACTGCCGCGGCGGCGCAACTGGATACGACCACCGCGAACGTGTCGCGGGCGGTCTCCAACCTGGAAGCCCATCTGCAAACAAGGCTGCTCAACCGAACCACCCGCCGCATTGCGCTGACCGAAGCCGGCAAGCGCTACCTGATGCGTTGCGAACAGATTCTTACCTACGTCGAAGAAGCCGAGGCCGAAGCCAGCGACGCCCATGCGCGCCCGTCCGGGCAGTTGAAGGTGCATTCGATGACCGGCGTCGGCCAGCACTTCGTGGTCGATGCCATCGCCCACTACCGCGAAACACACCCGGACGTGACCTTCGACCTGACCATGGCCAACCGCGTGCCCGATCTGCTCGACGAGGGTTATGACGTGTCCATCGTACTGGCCACCGAACTGCCCGATTCGGGGTTCGTTTCGCAGCGCCTGGGCATCACCTACAGCATTGTCTGTGCCTCGCCCACCTACATTGCCCAGCATGGCATGGCTTACAAGCCTGCCGACCTGCTCAAGCACGCCTGCCTGCGCATGGTCAGCCCGGTGATACCGCTGGAAAAGTGGCTGTTCGATGGCCCGGAAGGCCAAGAGATGGTCAACATCACCAGTTCGCCGTTCATGGTGAATACCGTCGACGCCATGAAGACAGCTATCCGCAGTGGCATGGGCGTAGGTGTGCTGCCGATTTATTCGGCTATCGAGGGCCTGCGGGACGGTAGCCTGGCACGGGTGCTGCCCGAATATCGCCTGCAGGAGCTGAACCTGTATGCCATCTATCCATCGCGGCAGTATCTGGATGCCAAGATCAAGACCTGGGTCGAGTACCTGCGCAACTCGCTGCCAGAGATTCTTGCCGCACATGAGGCAGACCTGAAAACCCATCAGGTGCTGATCGCCAACTAAAAAGCTGCTGCATTGCGGGGGCGGACAATGGTAGGTTGCTAACCATTGATTTCGCCTGTTCCGGCCCCTTCGCGGGCAAGCCCGTTCCTACAAGGCACCGCGCCTCTGTAGGAGCGGGCTTGCCCGCGAAAAGGCCAGCACAGCCCCACCCCGCCTTGCAGAGAAGTTGCCCGATGAAAAAGACCGTCCTGGCCTTCAGCCGAATCACCCCGGCCATGGCCGAACGCCTGCAGCAAGACTTCAACGTGATCCTGCCCAACCCCAAGCTCGGCGACATCAGCGCCCAGTTCAACGAAGCCCTGCCAGAAGCCCATGGCCTGATCGGCGTTGGCCGCAAGCTCGGCCGCGTCCAGCTTGAGGGTGCGGCCAGGCTGGAGGTGGTGTCCAGCGTGTCGGTCGGCTATGACAACTACGACCTCGACTACTTCAACGAGCGCGGCATCGCACTGACCAACACCCCTGACGTGCTGACCGAAAGCACCGCCGACCTGGGCTTCTCACTGATCATGGGCTGCGCCCGCCGCACCGCCGAACTGGATGCCTGGACCAAAGCCGGCAACTGGCAGGCCACCGTGGGCCCGGCCCACTTCGGCAGCGATGTGCATGGCAAGACCCTGGGTATCGTCGGCATGGGCAACATTGGTGCAGCAGTGGCGCGCCGTGGCCGCTTCGGCTTCAACATGCCAATCCTGTACAGCGGCAACAGCCGCAAGACCGCGCTGGAGCAGGAACTGGGCGCGCAGTTCCGCAGCCTGGACCAGTTGCTGGCCGAGGCCGACTTCGTGGTGATCGTGGTGCCATTGTCCGATGCCACCCGCAAGCTGATCAGCAGCCGCGAGCTGAAGCTGATGAAGCCGAGTGCGTTCCTGATCAACATTGCCCGTGGGCCGGTGGTGGATGAAGCGGCGTTGATCGAGGCGCTGCAGAACGGCACCATCCGCGGCGCAGGCCTGGACGTGTACGAGAAAGAACCGCTGAGCGATTCGCCGCTGTTCAAGCTGCCCAATGCGCTGACCTTGCCGCACATTGGCTCGGCCACAGCCGAAACCCGCGAGGCCATGGCCAACCGGGCGATCGACAACCTGCGTGCGGCGCTGCTGGGCGAGCGGCCGCGGGACCTGGTGAACCCGCAGGTGTGGAAGGGCTGACCGTTTTGGAGTGCCTGTGCTGGACTCTTCGCGGGTAAACCCGCTCCTACAATTTGGAGTGCCTGTGCTGGCCTCTTCGCGGGTAAACCCGCTCCTATGTATGGACTCGCCCACACTGTCTAGCTGCTTTTTGAACATAGGAACCCGGTTGCATCTATGTATCAGGCCTATTCGAGGAAGCTTTTTGCTTCTGGCCAACATCGTGGTGAGCTCGCAGTGTGCCGTTTACATTGAGGCCACTATCAGGCCTGTAGGAGCGGAGGCATCGGTCTGCGACGGTCTTACCTAGGGTCAATGTTCACTAGCAGGGGTTGGAGCGCCTAGCGCCCCGGTGGCATTACCCGGTTGGTCAGAGGCTCATAGCCGCCTCCGGTTTTTCGTTCGGTTTGCGTTGGTAAACCTGATCGCTCTGTAACAGGGCCCAGATAATCCGCAGATTTCGATTAGCCAGCCTGATCGCCGCCTCCTTGCGCCCAAGGCGGGATAGCCAGCGCAAGAGGCGGCGATCATCTGGCTGATCGGAATCAGGCCTTAGCTGGCTCAAGACGGCATGCGCGCCCTGGATCATCAGGCTGCGTATGTAGCCGTCACCGCGCTTGCTCATCTTGCCCAATCTGATTTTGTTTCCGCTGCTGTGCTGATCGGGCACGATACCGAAGAAGGCGGAATACATTCGGCCACTGGCGAAGCGGCTGGGGTCGGTCTGTTTCGCCACGATCGCCGTGGCAATGATAGGGCCGACGCCGCGAATGGTGATCAGTCGCTGAGCGACTTTATCCTCTTGGGCAGTCGCTTCGAGCCGGCGGCTCAGCGCCGCTATGCGTTCACCTAGAGACAACCAGTCCATCAGCAACTCATCGAGCAACTCGCGCAACAGGTCGGGCAGAGGCAAGGAAGCATCCTCAAGCGCCTGAGGCACATGCTTATTGATCGCGGCATCGCCCTGGGGCATGGATACGCCATGCTCAAGTAGCAAACCACGGATCTGATTACCCAGCGCGGTATGTCGCTTGATGTTACCGCGCCGGATACGGTGCAGCGCTTGAATAGCCAGTGCTGTGGTGCTCTTGATCGGTATCGAAGCGATGCTCGTATCGCGACCGGCACGCAAAATGGCATAGCAGTCGTTACGATCGTTCTTTGCACCGCTGCGATGTTCGGCGACACGTTGCGCCGGCAGGATGCGAACCGGATTACCTTTGGCCTGCAGCAGTCTGGCCCAGGCTTGTGCACCTGGACCGCACTCCATCAAGACGGCCACGGTAGTTGGCAGCCTGAGCAGGAAATCATGGAACGCTTGGCGGGATTTGATGCGATCTTCGTAGATCACCCGCCCAGTAGCGTCCTCGCCTGCTAATTGGAAGACCTGTTTGGCCAGGTCTACGCAGATGGTTGTGCAAAGCTCCACATCAGTGGAAGACAGGGAATCGTGTTTCGAACTATGCTTTTTCATGGTCTCGCCCTCGCTGCCGTTGGCTTCTTCGAACACCACCGTGGCACTGTGATGCCTCGGCGGGGGCGAGTCCATCGATTACAATTTGGAGTGCCTGTGCTGGCCTCTTCGCGGGTAAACCCGCTCCTACAATTTGGAGTGCCTGTGCTGGCCCCTTCGCGGGTAAACCCGCTCCTACAATTTGGAGTGCCTGTGCTGGACTCTTCGCGGGTAAACCCCCTCCTACAACGGGTGTGCACTGCCCTGTAGGAGCGGGTTTACCCGCGAAAGGGCCGGCCCAGGCAACCATCATCTATTTGGCGACCACAACACCCTCAGCCCCCCTGGCCCGGGGCTTGCGAAACACCAGCACATTCCCCGCCATCACTGCCACCAAACCGAGCAAGGCCGGCGCCGTCCACTGATAACCCTCGGCCACCGCCGACACATTCAACGCCACCAACGGGAACAGCACCGTGCAGTAAGCTGCCCGCTCCGGCCCCATGCGCCCGACCAAGGTCAGGTAGGCAGTGAAGGCAATCACCGACCCCGGCACCACCAGGTACAGCAGCGAACCGATGTAGCGCGCATTCCACTCCATGCTGAACGGTACGCCGCTGACCACACAGAACACCGCCAGCATCACCGCCCCATAGACCATGCCCCAGGCATTGGTCGTCATCGGCTTGAGGCCGGCCTTCTGCTGCATGCTCGACAGCATGTTGCCGGCCGAGAAGCACAGCGTGCCCAACAGGGCCAAGCCAAGGCCGTACAGGGTTTCGCGGCTGGCTGCGTGATGCGAGAGCTCCGGCCAGAACAGCAGGCCCAGGCCAAGCAGGCCCAAGGCACCACCGCCAAGCACATTGGTGGCGATCTTCTGGCCGAAGAAAATTCGGGCGTTAAGCGCGTTCCACAGTGTGGCAGTTGAGAACACCACCGCGATCAGGCCGCTGGCGATCCACTGGCTGGCGCTGAGGAAGCAGATGAAGTTGACGCAGAACAGGCACAGGCCCTGGGCCAGGCAGATCTGGTGGCCACGGCGGTTCATGGGTTGCAACTGGCGGGTAATCAACAGGAAAGCAAACAGGATCAGGCCGGCCAGGGCGAAGCGGTAGACGATCGACACCGGGATCGCGACCACGCCTAGCTGGAGTTTCAGGGCGATCCAGGTGGTGCCCCAGATCAGGACGGTGAGCAGATAGAGTGACAGGTTCATGGCGGCAGTTCCTTGGGCCTTTGGAAATCGGTGCCCGGCGCTTGGCGGGTAAACCCGCCCCCACAGGGATGACCAGTGTTCTTTCGATCGGCCTCTGTCAGCTTGCATAAACTTGCGCTTTTCTTGCGCCGGTAGATGTCACTCGATCCAGTGCACAGTAGGATGGCTGGCAAGAGGACCCGCCAATGACGCCACTCAACCAGTTGCAAGTGTTCAACGCCATGCATGCCTCGCCCCACGCAAGGCTGGAGCTGAGCGCGCACCTGGGCGACGGCCTGGCGGCGGCGTTGTGGAGCAACCGTGACGATGCCCGCGACTACCAGGCACCCAGCCATCACACCCTGTCGTGCTACATCGCCGACGGCACCGGCACTTTCCGCCGCCAGCGCCCGGCCGACAAAGGTGCACCCGACAAGCTGTGCGTGATGCCGGCCGGGCAGGAATCGAACTGGGTCGTCAATGGCGCGATCCGCCTGGCGCACCTGTATGTCAGCGAGGCGCAGTTCGCCTTGGGCTGTGTGCGTCTGCTCGACCGGGAACCGCGCGAGCTGCAACTGCAGGAAGCAACCTTTCTGGACGACCCGCAGCAGGCTGCACGCTTTCGTCAATTGATCCAGTTGGACTGGGACGAGCCTAGTGAGCGCCTGCTGGCCAGCAGCCTCGCGCACGAGATCGTTGACCATGCGCTGCTCAGCCAGGTCGGGTTGCGCCAAGGCCTGCGCCTGAAAGGCGGGCTGGCGCCAAACCTGCGCCGGCAAATGGTCGACTACATCGAGGCACACCTGGACCAGCCCATCACCCTGGGCGAGCTGGCGCTGCGCTGCAACCTGTCCGAATACCACTTTGCGCGCATGTTCCGCGCCAGTTTCGGGCTCCCGCCGCACCAGTATCTGCTGGCCCGGCGGCTGCACCGGGCGTGCCAGCTGTTGCGCCTGGGCGTGTTACCGCTGGGGGATATTGCCTTGTTGTGCGGGTTTGCCAGTGCCAGCCATTTCAGCAACCGATTTCGACAGGCCCTGGGTGCCACACCTGGCGAATACCGCAGCGCCTTTGTCATCTGAAACCGGGGCCGCTCTGCAGCCCCCGATAACCTAGAACTCCAAGGTGCTCGACAAACTTACCTGCCGCGCATCGCCTACCGCCACAAAGTACTGGTTCACCGCCGAGCTGTAATAAACCTTGTCGAACAGGTTCTTCACGTTCAGCTGCAGGCGCACGTTGTGTTCCTCGAGTTTGGTTTCATAAGTGGCAAACGCATCGGCAACGGTATAGCTCGGCAGGTCGAAGGTGTTGGTCGAGTTACCCGAACGTTCGCCTACATAACGGGCGCCGGCACCGAAGCGCAGCCGGTCCCCCCCGAACAGGCTGCCAAAGTCATACACCGCCGACAGCGAGCCGCTGTGCCGGGCCACGTTCTGCAGGCGGTTGCCCTGAAGATCAGGGTCCTTGGTTACCTTGGCATCGGTCAGTGCATAACTGCCGATCAGGCTCCAGCGCTCGCTGAGCTGGCCGGTCACATCGAGCTCCACACCGCGTGAACTGACCTCACCCGCATTGCTGTAGACCGTCTCGCGTGTGATGGCGTCAATGTTCGAGACCAGTACATTGCGTTTGGTGATATCGAACAACGCCAGGGTGCCCGTGATGCGGCCCGGCATGTCGAGCTTGGCGCCCAGCTCCCACGACTTGCCCTCCTCAGGTGCCACCGAGGCGTCGAGCACAACATTGCCGGTCAGCGGCGCGATGGTCGAGTTGGGCTTGAACGACTCGCTGTAGCTGCCATAGAACGAGAGCTGGTCGTCCACTTTGTAGACGATACCGGCGTGGGGGACCCAGGCCTGGCCACTGATGTCGGTATTGGCCTTGAACGGGCGACCGCGGCCAGCGTACTGGTCGTACTGCTGAAAACGCGCACCAGCTACAAGGATCCAGTGCTCATCGAGGTGCAGCGCGTCCTGCACGAACAGCGCATCGGTGCGCAGCTTGTCGGTCTGGTCGCTGTCGCTGGCGCGTACGTTGGAACCCTCCACTTCCTGTCCGTAGACCGGGTCCAGATAACTGAACGTGGACTGCGGTGTCTGGCGGATCAGGTCACCGCGAAAGATCTTGCGGTCTTCATGGTCGATGCCAAACAGCAGGTCATGCTGCATCCCCGCCAGCTCGACATTGCCATTGAGGCTCAGGGTCACGAACTGGTCACGACTCATGGCATTGTGAGTGCCGTCGATGCTGCGTGTCAGCGTGCCTTGGGTTTCGTTGACGCCGGTCACGCGAACCTGGCTGGCATCGTAGGTCTCACGATTGAAGCTGTAGCCAACGTGCAGCTTCCAGTCATCAGTCAGCTGATGATCGACTTCCAGGCGATACAGGTCGGAACGCCCTTCCATGTCGTTGAACGGCTCATCCAGGCGGCGCGTGGCGGGGATGTTCAGCGGGTGGCCGTTGTTGCCGAACGCGGTGCCACGGTCGAAGGGGTAGAGAAACTCACGGTGCTCGTAGGCCAGCACCACCTGGGTGTCTTCGCCCAGCCAGGCCAGCGACGGCGCCACCAGCGATTCGCGGTGCACGCCATAATTGCGCCAGTAGTCCTCGTCTTCGTGGTCGACGATCAGGCGGTAGGCGAAGTTGCTGTCACCCAGTGCGCCCGTGCTGTCGAGCCCGCCACCGCTGCCGTTCTTGCCGCTGCCATAGGTCGAGCCGCGCACAGTCAGGGCGTTGTACTGCTGCAACTGCGGACGCTTGCTGACCACGTTGATGACCCCACCCGGGTCCTGGATACCGTACAGCAACGAGGCAGGCCCCTTGAGCACTTCGACCCGTTCGGTGCTGGCGTTGAGGTTGCGACCCTGCACCACGGGCATGCCATCGCGCATGATCGAGCCGTCGCGGTTGTCGCCGAAGCCACGCTTCATCACCGTATCGGACGTGCCGCCGAAGTTGTTGCCCTGGGTAATGCCGCTGACGTTGGTCAGGGCGTCATCGAGGTTGCGCGGGGCCTGGTCGCGGATGACCTGTGCCGGTACCACGTTGATTGCCTGGGGGATGTCCTGGTTCGGCCCCTGCCCGCGCATGATCGAAGCGCTGGCCGGGGGCTGGTAACTGTAGTCGTCCAGCTGCGAGGTCACGGTGGTGGCCTGTAGGTTGAGGGCGGCGGAAGTGTCTACAGGTTCGAGGGTCAGGGTACGTGCGTCGACGCGGCGCCAGGCCAGCCCAACGTTGCCCAGCAGTTGTTGCAGCGCCTGCTCGGCGCTGAACCGACCATTCAGCGCTGGCGCTTGCACGCCCGGCAGTTCGAGGGTGTAGACCACGCTCTGGCCGGTGGTGCGGCTGAAGGCATTCAGGGCCTGGGCCAAGGGTTGGGCCGGCTGGGCGAAGGTATAGGCCTGCAGTTGCTCGGCCGCGCTCACCAGGGGGGCGACAGCGAAGGCCGGGAGCGCAACAAGGCCGAACCAGAGAGGGACGCAACGCGGGGAGAACTTCATGGACGCTGACCTGTGGAAGGGTGATTACTGCGAATCAATCGCACTTTCACTCATTACACGGATGCCACGTGCTGTTACCTCACCTGTGCCTGGAAATATTTTTGCTGTGCCGGCCTCTTCGCGGGTGAACCCGCTCCTACAGGGGGGGACGCTGTAGGAGCGGGTTCACCCGCGAAGAGGCCGGCACAGGCAACTACCGAATCAGGGTCAAACGCCCCAACACGGTCTGCCGTGAAAAACCCATCACCTTGCCCAGCGAATCCAGCGCCAGCAGCGGCTCGGCCACCGGGAAGCTGCCGCTGACCTTGCGCTGCCCCAGGTCACCATCGAGCAACAGGATGCGCCCTGGGTAATAACGCCCAAGGTCTTCGATCACCTGCGCCAACGGAACCTGATAATAGTTCAGCCAACCTTGGCGCCAGGCCAGGCGGTTGTCACTGTCCACCGCCAGGGTGTCGCTTACCCTGCCCGCGCTGTAGGTAGCCTGCTGGTTGGCAGTCAGTTCTCGCGCCAAAGTGCCCTGCGCGGGGCTGACGCCCACACGCCCGCTGCGTACCGTCACCTGGGCACCCTCGCCTTGCTCACGCACCTCGAACTGGGTGCCGAGCACCCGCACTTCGCCGCCGGCAGCTTCCACCAGGAACGGCTCACCGGTATGGGTAACCTCGAAGAACGCCGCGCCATGCAGCAACCGCACACGGCGCTCACCCTGGGCGAAATCGACCGCAATGGCGCTACCGGCATCAAGCGTCACCTGCGACTGGTCGGCCAAGGTCACCTGGCGAATCTGCCCGGCACTGCTGTAGTCCGCCTGCAGGTCCTGCAACCAGTACCCCGGGTGCCAACCACCAGCGACGCCCACGGCCAGCACCAGGCAGGCTGCCAACGCCAACCCTGCCACCCGCCGCCAGCCGCCACGCGCCGGTGGTCTGGCCATGGCATCGAGGTAGCGCTGCAGGGCGTCCTGCTCTTCGTCCGCCAGCCGCGCCGCCGGGGCGGCGCTTTTCTGCCACAGCACCTGGGCCTGTTCGTAGGCTGCGCGGTGCGCGGGGTCGGCCAGCAACCAGCGCTTGAATGCCGCCCCTTCGGCTTGCCCGGGTTGCCCGTTGATCCGGTTGAACCATTGCAGGGCAGCCTGAAACTGCGCCTCGGTGATCGGCGGTAAACGGCTCATCGACGGGCGCTCCCTGGCCGGCGTGGGGTGGACGCGGGCTCGGCAACACTCGCCTTGCACGCTTCAAGGGCGCGCATCATATGCTTTTCCACGGCGCTCTGTGACAGCTGCATGGCTTTGGCGATCTCGCTGTACTTGCAGCCGTGAATGCGGTTGAGCAGGAAGATCTGCCGGGTGCGCTCGGGCAAGGCACGCAAGGTGGCCTCGATACGCTGCAAGTCATGGTCGACCTCCACGGCCTGCTCAGGGGCCTGGGCCAGGCTCGCCTCGTTCACCGGCACAGCGGCTTCGGCCACGCGTTCGCGGCTACTTTCGCTGCGCAGGTGGTCTATGGCCAGGTTGCCCGCACAACGCAACAGGTAAGTGTCCAGCGCCTCGACCTTGACCTCGGGGCGACGCCAGAAACGCAGGAACAACTCCTGGACCAGGTCCGAAGCGGTGGCGCGGCAGCCGACCCGACGGCTTACCAGCGCCTCCATACGCGCACGCTGGGCCTGGAACACCTGAACGAAACGTGCACGTGCGCCTGCGCTGTCAGCGTGAGGCTCGATGATATCCCCTGGCTCACTCACGGGGGTCACACGGCAAACACGGCGAGCATCGGGCCCAGCACCACGCTGACGGCGGCCAGGCCCAGCAGCAGACGAGGCTGGTACGGCAGGCCGAACACCAACAGTGTTACCCCGGCCATCATCACCGCGGTCCACTCCACCAGGCCGAGGGCCCAGCCACGCTGGTGCACGCTGAGCACCAGCGACAGTATCAGCAGCAGCCAACCTGCGACACGCAACAGGTGCAAGTGGCGCGGGCGCGGCTTGCGCCCGAGCAAGTCGCTGAAGTGCTTTTCCATCGCCAGGCACAGGGCAACGAAGCCTGCAAAGGCGATCAGTGCGTTACCCAGCATCAGCTCGCCCCCACCGTTTCAATGCTCGGCTTTTTTGTCGCACGTGCGGCGCGCTTGGCTACGGGCGTGGGGCTGGCCAGCATCTTGCGGGCCAGCCAGGCCAGAAACAGGCCGGTCCCCAGGGCTGTCAGATCGAAGCCGGCCATGGCCCAGTCACCCTCCAGTACCGAATGGTTCAAGCCCCGGTCAGTCGTCAGGCCATTGAGCAACGGCAACAGGGCGAAGGCCAGCGCACCCAGCGCCAGTTGCTCGCCCCAGGCCTTGCGCCCGCTACGCAGCACGGCGTGCACCAGCGACAAGCCCCAGACGATGAAGAAAGCATTCACTTCCCAGTCAGCCCGGCCTTCGACAGCCAAGGGCACCAGGCGGTTGACCCAGAAGAAGCCCGCCACCGCCAGCAACAAGCCACTCATGCTGGCAATATTGAGCACCTCGACCAAACGCAGCTCACCTGGCATATGCCCGTTCCTGGCGTGCTTGAGCTGGCGCTTGCCCAGCCACATCACCAACCCGGTACCAATCACTGCAGTACCGGCCACGCCAAAGAAGAAATACAGCCAGCGCAGCCAAGGCCCGGCGAAGTTACCCATGTGCAGCCCGGCGAAACTGAAGGCGGTCATCATTACTCCGCTCTCTGGCTTGCCCTGGCTCAACAGCGCACCACTGGCCCCATCGAATGTCCAGTTGGCACTACGCCGATAGGCCACGTGGTCGGCTGCCGATTGGGTGAAGGTGACGCGGGCATTGCTGTCGCCCGGGTTCTGCACCTGGATGTTGCCGACACGCGCCCCCGGCTGCAGCTCCTGCACCTTGGCGTACAGGCTCGGCAGCGCTACCAGCGGCGTGGCCACCTGGGCCGCCTTGGGCGCATCGTTGCGGCCAAACAGGTCGTTGAAGTACTTGTCGGTGTCATTGCCGTAGCTGGCCATGATGCCCGCCGGCATCACCATGTACATGAACAGCACCAGGCTGCTGTAGCTGATCATCAGGTGGAACGGCAGCACCAGCACGCCGATGGCGTTGTGCCCGTCCAGCCAGGAACGCTGCCCCTTGCCAGGGCGGAAGGTGAAAAACTCCTTGAAGATCTTCTTGTGGGTAATGATGCCGGTGACCAACCCCAGCAGCATGATGAAAGCGCAGAACGTCGAGAGCCAACGGCCAACCGGGTAAGGCATCTGAAGCTGGAAGTGAAAGCGGTAGAAGAACTCACCACCGCGGCTGTCACGTGCTGCCACCGGCTGGCCGGTCTGGGTATCGAGGGTTTTTCTGACAAAGCCACGTGGGCCGCCGCTGGGGTCGCGGTAGCCCACACTCAAGGCGGCCTCCCGTTCGTTCGGCAGGCGAATGAACCAGGTACGCGAATGCCCTGCATTGTCCTGCAGGTAACGTTGAGCGACAGCCAGGCTATTGATCGGGTCCAGGGCATGGCTGCGCACTTCAGGCTGCGACCAATGAGTGATTTCTTCCTTGAAGTACGACAGCGTGCCGGTCAGGAAGATGGCGAACAACAGCCAGCCGAAGATCAGGCCAGTCCAGGTGTGCAGCCAGGCCATGGCCTGGCGGAAGCCTTCTTTCATGCGTTCTTCATCCAGTAGGCAACGCCGCTGATCAGGCCCAGCAGCAGGCTTGGCGCCAATACGCCCAACCAGGCGCGACAGGCGCTGCGGCAGGCAAAACACCAGATAAACGCCAGCAGGTAGAAGACGAATGACAGCAGCAGGCCGGTGAGCGTGGCATCGACCTTTGGCAGTGGGGCCAGCAAGGCAATACAGACGCTCGCGAGGGACGCCAGCAGATAGCCACCCAGCAACGCGGCAAGGCTACGGGAGGTCACGGCCAGGCGATAGCTGAGGGGAAGGCCGGCGGTTTTGCGCGTCATGGCGGGGTCCGGGCGTTTTAAAGGCTGCAATAATAATGATTTCAATTCTCATAAGCAAAGCCCAGAATCCTCTCCCCGTTTGGCCACGATAACGGCACGTCGCAGCCCGCCAATCTGCAACAAGAAATTTATTTTCCAAAAGGGCTTGAATTCGTCTCGCGCTTGCCTGACCTTAGAGTCAAGAGGCGCAGAAATTCCAAGGGTCTCAAGGACCTGAGCGCGTCTCCATGCGAGCAAGCTGAATAAGGATTGAATCATGCAAATCCAGGTCAACAGCAGCAACGATTTCGACGGTAACGCCCGGCTCGACCAGTGGGTCCGCAGCACACTGCAGAACTCGCTGGAACGTTACGAAGAAGACCTCACCCGCATTGAGGTTCACCTGCGCGACGAGAACGGCGTCAAGCCCGGACCGCATGACAAACGCTGCCAGATGGAGGCTCGCCCGAAAGGCCACCAACCGATTTCCGTGACCCACACCGCCACTTCGCTGGACCAGGCAGTCGACGGTGCCGCCACCAAGCTCAATCACGCGCTGGAACACTTCTACGGCAAGCTGCGCAGCAAGCGCGGCGTCTTGGAACTGAGTGACCCGGACGCCTGATCGCACCAATGAAAACGCCCGGCCAAGTGCCGGGCGTTTTCATTCAAGGCCTCCCTCAATTCACTATCCTCAGCTTGGGTACGGGGAACAGGTTCTCCAGTGTATTCAGCAAGCGCGCGTGATAAAGCGGCTTGCGGAAAAAATCCACCACCTGCAAGTGCAGTAATTCGCTGACGTCATCCAGCTCAGCCTGCCCGGACACGACAATCACTGGCAGGTGCTGGCGGGCCGTATGGTCGCGCATGCGCCTGATCAAACCGATACCACTTTCCTCCGGCATACGCAGGTCGGTGATGACCAGAGCAACGTCCGGATGACGGGTAAGTTGTTGCAAGGCAGCTTTTGCCGATGTCGCGGTCAAGCAAGCGAAGCCTTCGTTCTCGAGAAGTTCGGTCAGCTCCAGCAAAGCGTCCTGCTCGTCATCCACCAAGAGGATCTGCTGGCGCGGGAAAGCGTTCGAGTTCGACATGGCGTTGGCTCCTGCTCACCGGTCAAAGGGCATCTTTGATCGTGGTGAAGGTGGTGTTGACGGCCGTGGAGATGTCCCCGACGAAGGCGGCAAGCACCACTGCGACCATCGTCGCGATGACCGCATATTCGATACCGGACGCACCGTCCTTGCGATGCAGGAAGTTCATGCAGTGCAGAATGAACAGTTTCATGTCTCAGCTCCTTGCGGCACATGCCGGCGATTGCGATATCAAAGTGACACCCATTTGCCATCAAAGAATTGCCAAGCTGAGGCGGACTGCAAATGTATTAAAGGATTAATTACAAAGTATTATCTCAAGAGGATTAACACCCGCAAAATTGCTAACTGTCTGTATTGCCTCGACTTAATCACACGCCCCCCAAAAAAAACCTCTCACGCATGGCAAATGGCGATGACTGCGCTACCGTTCTATAGCGAAATGATGACTTTTTGACATCAGTCGATGCGTGCAGGGAGGCCGAGATGAGCAGTCGCTTGACCCTATGCCTGGCTGCGTTCTTCCTGCTGGCAGCACTGTTGGCAGGCTACTGGGGTGTGGTGCTGAGCCGCCCTGCGACTGCGCCCGCACCGGCTACCCCTACGGCCCAACAACCGATTGCAGCCATCGCCCCACCGCCCACCACCCCACCGGAGCCACCGCGTACTGCCGTTGTCGTACTGCGCAAGGCTTTGCCAGCCAATACGCCGGTCACTCAAGACGATGTGCTGATCGAACGCCTGCAGGTTGCCCCCGCAGGGGCCTACCAGCAAACCGCGCAGGTAATCGGGCGCACCAGCGCCAGGCCGCTTGCAGCAGGCACCTGGCTGGATGAGTTCAGCTTCCAACCCGGCGGGCCGCTGGCGCGGATGATCCGCACCAGCGAGCGGGCCGTGGCAGTCGGAGTGGACGAAGTGGTCGGCGCCGCCGGCCAACTGCGCCCGGGCGACTACGTAGACGTATTGCTGTTCCTGCGTGAAGAGCCGAACAACCCGCAATCCTCCGCCCAGGTGGTGCTGCCGGCCTTGCGTGTGCTCAGTGTCGGCGAGCAGACGGGCCTGGCCAACGACGGCCGCCCGGCGCAGACCGCCGAAGAGCAAAAGGCCCGGCGCGAACAAGCCAGCCTGAGCCATGGCATGGGGACGCGCACCGTGGCGCTGGCAGTGCCCGAGGCCTTGGTCAGCCGTTTGATGCTGGCTGCCCAGGCCGGTACGTTGCGCCTGGCCGTGCGCAGTGCCGATGAACAACGCCTGGCGCGGTACTGGAACGAACCCGATGCCAAACCGCAGGTCGACGCCGCCAACCGCGAACTCTACCGTTTCAGCCAGCTATCCCAGTCGCCGGTGGCCAACGCTGCCAGCCTGGCGACCAGTAAACCCAAACCCGCCATGCACATCATCCGTGGCGCACAGGCTGACGATACGAATAAAAACCCCTGACCTGGCAAGGATGCAGCGATGCGTAGTTCCTTTTTGAGACAAGCATGTTGTACCGGGCTGCTGGCCGTGCTGTTGCCCCAGGCCCAGGCATCCGGCAAAGGCTGCGAGGCGTTCAATCAACTGCCCTCGGTCATCGAGATAGACCAGGGCCTGCAGCAGGAACTGCGCCTGCCACTGGCGATCAGCCGGGTTGCCGTAGGCGAACCCAAGGTGGCTGATGTGCAGGCCAGCGGAGAGCGCGGCGTGGTGATTACCGCGGTGGGCCAGGGCAATACCACCCTGATGCTGTGGACAGCATGCGCCCCGTCACCGCACCGGGCCATGGTGTTCGTCAAAGGCCGGGCCAGTGCCGACATGGCGCAAGACAGCTTTTTGCCGTCGCAGGATGCGCAACTGATCAGCCAGGTGCAGGCCGACATCCGTTTCGTGGAAGTACGCCGCACCAAATACAAGGAGGCCGGTGCACGGCTGTTCTTCAAGGGGTCGAACAACAGCCTGATCGGCTCGCCGGGTACCGTACCCGGCACTTCCGTCACCCCCGGTTCGGTCCCGATCGCAACCCCATCTATCCCCCTCGACGACACCGTCTTCAACATCGTCTGGGGCGGCGGCAGCAGCCGCTTCCTGGCCATGATCAACGCTCTGGAAAACAGCGGCTTCGCTTATACCCTGGCGCGCCCGAGCCTGACCGTGCTCAGCGGCCAGACAGCAAGCTTCCTGGCAGGCGGTGAAATTCCGATCCCGGTGCCCAGCGCAGGCAGCGACAACGTATCGATCGAATACAAAGAGTTCGGCGTACGTCTGGCGCTGACACCAACCATCATTAGCCCAGGCAGGATCACACTCAAGGTGGCGCCAGAGGTCAGCGAACTGGACTACAACAACGTGGTAACCATCGCCGGCACACAGGTGCCGGGTTTGACGGTAAGGCGCACCGACACCAGCATTGCCCTGGCCGATGGCGAAAGTTTCATCATCAGCGGCCTGGTCAGCAACAACACGCGTTCCGCAGTAGACCGGCTACCCGGCCTGGGCAGCCTGCCGATACTGGGTGCGTTCTTCCGCAACTCGGCCATGCGCCGCGAAGAAACCGAACTGCTGATGATCGTCACTCCACACCTGGTCCAGCCCCTGGCGGCCAACGCACGGCTGCCAGAACTGCCGGGCGAAAACCTGCGCAACTACGACCCCAGCTGGGGGCGCCTGTTTTTCCTCGAAAACGGCAACTTCGATGGCAAGGGCGGATTATCCCAATGAACGAGAGCCTGAACCCCACCTTCCTCGCCATCACCCGCAACGAAGAGGACCTCCACTGGCTACAGGGCGCACTGGCGCCGCAAGGCCAGGTAATCGGGACCAGTGCCGGCAGCCTCGACGAGTTGCTGGCACTGGTCAATGCCACCTACAGCAACCTGATGTTCATCGGCCTGGACCGCGAACAGCTGGTCAGCCAGTGCGCCTTGATCGAGGGGGTGCTGGAGGCCAGGCCGATGTTGGCAATCGTCGCCCTCGGCGATGGCATGGACAACCAACTGGTGCTGCATGCCATGCGCGCAGGCGCCCGCGACTTTGTCGCCTATGGCTCACGCGCCAGCGAGGTGGCCGGGCTGGTGCGGCGCCTGGGCAAGCGCATGCCGACGGTGGCCAGCAACCCCAGCCTTGGCGGGCTTACGGTGCTGTTCGGCATACAAGCCAATGCGGACGGGGCATTGCTCACCACCCACCTGGCCCGCGTGGTGCAGGAAAGCGGCCAGCAAACCCTGCTGCTGGACCTGGGCCTGCCGCGTGGCGACAGCCTGGCGCTACTCGGCCTGGAGGCTTCGTTCTTCTTCGGCGACGCCCTGCGCCACTTGCGCCGCCTCGACACCACACTGATCGACAGCGCATTCACGCGTGACAAGAAGGGCTTGCGCCTGCTGACCTACGCCGAGGCCGATGAACCGCTGCAACAAACCAGCGCCGCCGAGCTGTACATGCTGCTGAGCGCTTTGCGCCAGCACTTCCAGCACATTGTCGTGAACCTGACCGGGCATGCCGACAGCGAAGCCCTGCGCACGTTGGTGAGCCATTGCGACAAACTGATTGTCTACACCGACCAGAATATCCTCGACTGCCGGCGCAACCTTGAAGTGCTCGACCTGTGGCGTGACAACGGCATGAAGCTGGAACACGCCAGCTTGCTGGTCGACCGCTACCTGGGCAACGTTGCCCCCGACGCCGACACCCTGGCCAAACGTTACGGGCTGCCCTTGCTCAAGGCCATCCCTTGTAGCCCCGAAGTACGCCTGAACGTGAAAAACCAGGGCCTGAGCCTGTTCGAACTGGCCCCGCGTGAAAGCCTCACTCAAGCCCTGCGCAGCCTGGGTGAGCGCCTGGCACGGCGCTCGGAAAACCTCGCACCACCAGGCTTCACCTGGCTGCGTCGGCTTTGGGGCAACAAATGAGCAATGACCAACCCTTTGGTGGCCAGCAACACGCCTCGGGCGACCCCTACGCGCTAAAGCGTGCCCTGCACCGCTTTGCCATCGACGCCATCGAGGACAGCGGCCGCAACCTGCTGGAAGGCGCGCGGCCAGCGCTGACCCAGTTCGTGCTGGAGCAGGTGGGCGATTACGTCGCGCGCCTGCACCTGGCCATGTCGCGCTACGAAATGGAGCGCCTGGCCGAGGAGCTGGTGGATGAGCTGACCGGTTTCGGCCCGCTGGAAGTGTTGCTGCGTGACCCCACCGTCACGGAAATCCTGGTCAACGGCCCCCACCGGGTGTTCGTGGAGCGGGCGGGCCTGCTGCAACAGACCGACCTGCGCTTTATCGACGCTCACCATGTGGAACGGGTGATGCAGCGCATCCTCGCACCGCTCGGCCGACGCCTGGACGAATCCTCGCCAATGGTCGACGCGCGCATGCCCGACGGCAGCCGGGTGAATGCGATCATCCCACCTGTGGCATTGGACGGCCCGTGCCTGTCGATCCGCAAGTTCCGCCAGGACATGCTCAAGAGTGCCGACCTGCTGGCCACCCGCGCCATCGACCAGGCCATCTTCGACTTCTTCGAGCGCGCCGTGGGCAAACGTTGCAACATCCTGGTCAGTGGCGGTACCGGCACCGGCAAGACCACCCTGCTGAACATCCTCAGCCAGATGATCGCGCCCCGCGAACGCCTGGTGACCATCGAAGACGTCGCCGAACTGCAACTGCACCACCCCCATGTGGTGCGCCTGGAAACTCGCCCGCCGAATGCCGAAGGGCATGGCGAAATCAAGGCCAGCGAACTGATCCGCAACGCCCTGCGCATGCGCCCCGACCGCATCATTCTGGGCGAGATCCGCGGCAGCGAAGTGCTCGACGTGCTCACGGCGATGAACACCGGCCACGATGGTTCGATGAGCACGGTGCACGCCAACTCCGCGCAGGATGCGCTGCTGCGCCTGGAAACCCTGGTCGGCCTGAGCGGTCGGCAGATTGCCGAAAAGACCTTGCGGCAAATGGTCTGCGCGGCGCTGGATGTGGTGATCCAGCTGACCCGCCTGCCCGATGGTCGACGTTGCGTCAGCGAGGTGCTGGAAGTGATCGGCGTGCGCGATGAGGTGTACGTGACCAACACCCTGTTCCGCCTCGATCGGCGCGGCGGCGATACCTTTCTGCGCGAAGCACCTAACCCGGCGGGCAGCAAGCTGCGCGCAGAGGGCGTGCTGTGACCGGCCCCCTGCTGCTGGCGCTGTCCCCGCTGTTGATGGGCGTCGCCCTGCTACTGTTGCGCCGTGGCCTGTACAAGCGGCACGAAGAGCGCATCCTGCAACGCCTGGGGCGGGCGTTCAGCATCGTGCGCAATGGCACCGGCCGGCGCGAATGGCTCGACGCCCTGCTGCAGCGCGCCGGCTTGGGGGCTGTCGACATCAAGCCACAGCGCTGGTTACTGGCGTGGCTGGCCGTGGTGGTGCTGGCGCTGATCGCCGCCGGCTGGGTGGCCGCCTTGATGCTGCTGGTCGGCCTGCCAACCCTTGCGTACTTGATCCTGAGCTGGCAAAGCCGCCGTCAGATGCGGCAAATCGTCGACCAGTTGCCTGGCCTGCTGGACTATAGCGTGCGCAGCCTCAAGGCTGGCCGCACGCTAAATGATGCGGTGCTGGGCGGTATCGACAGTAGCCGCGATCCCCTGCGCTCAGCCATGGCGCGTGTGCGGCGCAACGTACAGTTGGGCGTGACGCTGGAGGATGCTGTGAGCGAGCTGGCCGAACTGCACAAACAGGACGAACTGCGGCTGTTCGCCCTCGGCTTGCGCATCAACCAGCGCTACGGCGGCAATGCCAGCGAGCTGATGGAAAACCTGATCAAACTGATCCGCGAGCGGGAACAAGGGGCGCGTCAGCTCAAGGCGATGACCGGCGAAACCCGCATCACCGCAATCATTCTAGGCTCGTTGCCGCTGGCGATGGTCGGTTACTTCCTGATGGCCAACCCGCATTACCTGCTGACCATGTGGCGGGACAGCAGCGGCCAGATGATGCTGTTGCTGGCCTTTGCCCTGCAGGTGCTCGGCTGCCTGGTGCTGTGGCGAATGATGAGGAGCCTGTGACCATGGCCTTGCTGATCTGCACTTTGTGCCTGTTCATCGCTGCCTGCCTGTTTGGCCTGCAGGCTGTTCGCCAATGGCGCGCACGAGTACTGGTGGCCCGACGGCTGCAAGGGCGGCTGACCCGCGACGAGCGCCTGGGGGACTGGTTGCACTGGCTGGGCAGCAGCCCGTGGGGGCAGCGCCTACAGAGATTCGACGGCGAAAGCCAGGCCCTGCTCGAACGTATCGGCTGGCGCCGCAGCCGCCAGCGTGCTCTGTTTGCCGCTGTTCAGCTGGGCCTGCCGCTGCTGGCCGTGGCAATGACGCTGCTGCTGCAACAGGTGTTCAAGGGCAGCGCCGCAGCCGGCTGGTTGGTCTGGCCATCGTGCGCGCTGGGCGTAGGTTACCTGCTGCCCAAGCGACTGCTGGCCGTGGCTGCGGCACGTCGCCAGCAGCGCATTGCAGAAGAAGTCAGCCTGCTGATCCCCTTGCTGCGGATTTTATTCGAGACCGGCCTGGCCGTTGAACAGGCACTGCGCGTGCTGAGCCAGGAAGGCCGGACGCTGATCCCGCACACCAGCGCAGAGTTGCGCCAAGTGCTGCAGCGGGTGGACTCAGGCATGGCGCTGGGCCCGGAGCTGGAAAAGGTCGCCCATCTGCTGGCTGTGGATGAGTTCACCGATACCTGCGTGATCCTGCGCCAGTTGCTGACACAGGGCAGTGGCGCGATGAAGTCGTTGCAGGCACTGAAGGCGCTGCTCGACGACCGTCGCCTGACCCGCCTGCAAGAACGGGTGTCGATGATGTCGGCAAAGATGTCGGCAGTGATGATGGTGTTCCTGTTCCCGGCCTTGCTCATTGTCCTTGCCGGCCCGGGTTTCTCTGCATTGGCGCGGGCGTTAAGCCCATGAGGACTGATTGATGAAGACAATCCTGTTGTGCGCAAGCCTGGTGTTGTTGACCGGATGCGCCGGGCAGCAGCCGGAAGGCCTGCGCCAGTTGTTCGCTACCGCCAGTTGCAGCAAGCCAGACGCCGACCAGCAACTGTCACTGAACCTGGCAGACGAAATGCTCAACGACGGGCGCCCGCACGCCAGCCTTGCCCACTTGCAGCAACTGCCGGACACCTTCGAACAGGTTCGCCTGCGCAAGGCCAAAGTGTCACGGCTGCTTGGCCTCGGCGAAGCCGAGCCCTTGTACCGCAGCCTGCTTGGCGGTTGCCTGGCCGCCGAAGGCGAACATGGCCTGGGCCAATTGACCTCAGCCCGGGGCGACGACGTCCAGGCCCTGCAGCACCTGCAACGCGCAGTACGGCTTGCGCCTACCGACGAACGGGTGCGCAACGACCTAGGCGTGGTTTTGATGAACATGGGGCGCTATGAGCAAGCTCGCTTCGAGTTGCTGACGGCCATTGAACTGAAGGACGACAACACGCTGCCTGCTGTCAACCTGGTGACCTTGGCGCTGGTGCAGGACAACTGGCAACAGGCCACCGACCTGGTATACCGGCTGCAGCTCAAAGCTGGGCAGTTTGCCGAAGCCCAGGCGCGGGCCAGCAAGATCAAGGCCGGCGGCCGAGGCCCGATCGCGTCGACCAGGGCCCAGGACATGATGGTCAATTGATACGCGGAGGTGATCATGATCAGGTATGTGATGGTACTGGCCTGCTGCGTTGGCAGCGCGACGTTACTGGCCGAGGAAAACCCGCACCATCCCCCTCTGGACGAGACGGCGACCGAACGGCTGCTGCGCTTGCAGTCCAGCGGTGAGCAGGCATCCAGGCACCTGCAGGTGCAAACCGCGCGGGAGCGTGACCAGTCCATGCAGCGCTGGCTGGATACCTACAAGTACGAAATCCCCGACTTCTACCGCTGGACAAAGATGGCAGAGCGAAACAACTGACTCGCTGACTTAGCGGGGGCTCTGTGGGCTGGGCAATCGCCTACAGATTCTTTGCATACCTTGAAGATGTTTAGCCAACCCAGGCCAGCGAAACGGCAAAGCCTGCCAGCAAGCAAGGCGCAAACGGCCTTTTCTCCCCTGGCTGGCGTGACCTGCGCCGTACCATTTGCCATACAACCATTGCCACACCAGCGCCAATGAACGTGCCGAGTACGTGGTCCAGGCTGGTGCCCAGGGCAAGCGCGCCGAGCAGCTTGACGTCGCCAGCCCCGAACTGGCCGAGCATGTAGCCGGGCAGCGTCAGTAGCAGGACGATGACGAAAGCAAGCGCTGCATCGCTGCCCTGAGCACCTAGCCAACTGTGCCCGGTGGCCAGCAACCAGGCCAGCGCACAGGCAGCAGCCCCCAGCGTCAGGACATTGGAAATCTGCCGCTCCCAGGCATCCTGCCCAGCGCACAACACCAGCCAGACAAGCACTGCAAGGCTATGCATAGGCAAATGGCCATCCCTGTTCGACGATCGGTTCTATGCTGTTACTCAGGATTCATGGTCAGGGTAGACGCAATCATGAAAGCAGGCCCGGCAAAACGGCAAAAAGGCGCAGCGGCCATTGAGTTCGCGGCCGTATTCATGATCTTTTTCGCGGTGTTCTACGGCCTGGTCAGCTACACCCTGCCCATGCTGATGCTGCAGTCATTCAACCAGGCCAGTGCCGAAGCCGTGCGCCGCTGCGTGGCCCTGGACCCGGACAGCGCCAGCTACAGCGCCGATGTGCAGACCCTGGCCCACCAGGTCATCAGCCAACAGTTGCAGTGGATACCCGCCGCGTTCGACTTCCAGCCCGCCAGTGATACCCAGGTGACCCTGGGCGCCGACAAATTGCTGACCGTGACCATCAACTACCCCAAAACGAAACTGAACAACGTGCTGCCTATGCTGGTACTGCCGCTGATCGGTGAGGTGCCGCGCCTGCCCGATCGCCTAAGGGCCGAAGCGAGCTTGCAGCTATGAGCGGCTTGTTCGATCGCTGGCTGGGCGACCAGGCCACCGCGCAGGTAGCGCCCACCCCGCAAGCGGTGGGGCTGCAACTCTGGCTGGATGACCTTGGGCATGTGTTGCGCCTGGCCGGTCCCCTGCGCACGGTGCTGCCTGCGAGTTCGCACAGTGCCCCCCGTGTGCATGACTACCTGCAACGGCACAGCTGGCTGGTACTTGAAGGCCCCCCTGCCGACTGGCAGGGGCAACCGCTGGACCTTGACTTCACGACCGTGCACGGCCGTCCCCTGCACACCCGCGGCTGGCTCCAGCGGCAGGCAGACGGCTGGCTGCTGCAATTGTTCGATATCGGTGATCTGCTGGGGGAACTCGAGCAACAAGACCACCGCCTGACGCAACAGGCGCTGGCAGTGGCGCTTGGCCGCGCCCTGCGTGACTGCGACGAAGAACGCCTGATACTGACGGCCTCCGAACAACTGAAGCACCTGGCCGAGCACTGGCATGCCGGCTCCCTGCGCCTGATGCTGGCGGGCGATTGCGGCTGGTACACCTACACTTGCAGCGACAACGACTGGCCCTGGGCCGATGACGAGCGCTTGCGACCCTGGCTGCAAACGCTACCGCCACGGGGTCGAGAAGTGGCTGCTGGAAACTCGCTGTTGCAGCCATCATGTGCCGGCTTGCCATTGCTGGCCGTGCCCTACCTGCACGGCCATACCGTGCAGGCCTGGTTGCTGTGCGCAGGCGCGCAACGGCCACCGGCGAGCGAAACGGTCGCAGCCCTGCTGCAAGCGCTGATCGAACCCCTGCTCAGTCGCCTGCGCCAGCACCAGTTGCGGGAACGTTCACGCCACCTGGATGAACTGCAACAGCAACTGGGGGCAGGCTGGTGGTCATGGCCTCTGCAAGGGCCGCTGCAGTTCGACCCGGCGCTGGCCTTGCGCCTGGGCATACCGACTGAGGCCACCGCCGAGCAATGGTTGGGCCGGGTGCACCCGGCCGATCGTGAAGCCGCACGCATGGCGTTGGAACAACTGCGCGCAGGCATTGCTTTGAACCTGAACCTGCGCCTGCTGCCAGCCAACAGCCTGGCAAGCCCGCGCTGGCTACAGTGGGCAGGCCAGTTGCAAGGCCATCAGGTTCAGGGGTTTGTGCTCGATATCAGCGCGTTGAAGGACCAGGAACTGCAGGCCGGAGCCGCGCGCGCCCGGCTCGAAAACCTGATCGCCAGCTCGCCCGCGGTGATTTACATCCAGCGCTATGCCGAAGGTGCACTGCACAGTGAATTTTTCAGCGCCAGCCTGATGCCATTGCTGGGCTGGCCCAGAGACAGTGACCTGGCGCGCCACCCTGCTCAGGCAGTGCATCCCGACGACCACCCGACGTGGCTCGAACGCACCCGCACCCTGCTGCGCGATGGCCAGGTGCGCAGCCGCTACCGCCTGCGCGATCACCTTGGCGCCTACCACTGGATACTGGACGAGGCCCGCCTGCTGCGTGACGACCTGGGCCAGCCTGTGGAGGCTGTGGGGCTGTGGCTGGACGTCAGCGAACTGACCGAAACGGCCGAGCGGGTGCGCCAAAGCGAAGAGCGCTACCGGGTGCTGGTAGAAGACTCGCCGGCCATGATCTGTCGCTATCGCCCAGACCTTGAGCTGCTGTTTGGCAACCACCCGCTTGCCGAACAGCTGGAATGCACGCCGCAACAATTGACGGGCATGAACCTCGGTCAGTGGCTGTCCGACAGCCAGCGTGCGGCCTTCCTCCAACGCCTCTCGATGTTGACGCCGACCCAGCCGTTGGCCAGTGCTGAAATCTGCCTGCAATTGCCCGGGCGCCGAACATCCTGGTGGGTGTGGGCCGAGCGTGGCCTGTTCGATGAGCACGGGCAGTTGCAGGAAGTGCAGGCGGTGGGACGCGACAACACAGCAGTACGCCACAGCCAGCAACAACTGCTACAAGGGGCCAAGATGGCCACGCTGGGCGAATTGGCTACGGGCTTCGTGCATGAAATCAACCAGCCGTTGACTACCATGCGCCTTGCGCTGGTCAATACCCTCAAGCGCCTGGAAAGTGGCGTGGTCGATGCCGAGTATGTGGCGGGCAAACTGCAGCGGATCGATGCCCAGGTCGATCGTATTGCGCGCTTGGTCGAGCATCTGCGCACCTATGGGCGCCGGTCCGAGGTCGAACAGCAAGTGTTCGCCGCCTGGGTGGCGGTGCAAGGTGCGCTGGGGTTGCTGGCTGAGGGGTTGGGCAGCAAAGGTGTAGCCTTGCATATCGAAGAGCCAGAACTGTGTCCGGAAGTACTGGGCCATGAGGACCAGCTCGAACAGGTCCTGATCAACCTGCTGGTCAATGCCCGTGACGCGCTGCTCGAACGGCGGGTTGCCAGGCCGCGGATCAGCGTGAGCCAGCGCGTCGAGGAAGGGCACCTGTGCCTGGTGGTGGAAGACAACGGCGGCGGCATCGAGCCACGCCTGCTCGAACGCATCTTCGAACCATTCTTTACCACCAAGGCCGCCGGAGCGGGCACCGGCTTAGGCTTGTCGGTAAGCCACAGTATCGTCGAGGCCATGGGCGGCAGGCTGGAAGCACACAACAGCAACGAAGGTGCGTGCTTCCAGGTTTGGTTGCCCGTCTACAGCGCCAACTGAGCACGGCCGCCGGAGCAACTGAGGTTGGCCCCGACCTCGGCATTGACCAGGTCTATGCCGAGGACCTTGAGTAACACATTGACCAAGGGGTCGAGCAACGGGCTGAGCAGATTTTTGATCAGGGGTTCGACGATGCCTTTGACGCCGCCAAGGACGTTGCCGACGATTACCAGTACTTCGCCGAGGCCACTGTTGGCGGTGGGCTTGTAGGCTTCCAGCTGTATTCCCAGCAGCGTGTCGGTGAGGCTGCCGACAACGTTGTTGTTGGCGGGTTGCATGCTCTGGTAAGCCGAGGGAAGGCCGATGTTCGGTGGCGTGCTGTTGGGGGCCTGGAACACCAGCGGGCGTTCGACCGCTCCGCTGCCCAGCAGCTTGCTGTTGACGCGCAGGCCTAGACCGCCTGCGGCAAAAGGTATACGAGCCAGGCAAGTGCCGATACCCAAGATCTGGCTACAACGCTTGGTACCGATATCTACCAGCGGCAGCGGTTTGACCACAGTAGTGCCACCAGTGAAGAACGCATCCACCGACTCAAAACGCCCAACCGCCACCTTGGCGGCTGAACTCTGAGTCTGTGTCGTCAAACGCTTGGGTGAGCAACTGAAGGTTTCTGGCGATAACGGGTTGAGCCTCGTCGTCGCTTCTGCCACCTCAAGACCGATGTCCAGCGACAACTTATCCGGGACCAGGATTATATCGGTGACAGTACATGGCACGCCGACCAGGCATAGCACCGATTGCAATGTACTGGCGAGGTTCAGGCTGAGCAGATTGTTAAGCACACTGGTTATCGGCCCGACGAGGTCCAACACTGCATTGAGCAACCCAAGCACCGAGTTGAGCAAAGGCAAGTCCAACGAGATCATCGCCCGCACCTGAGCGGTATGCACCCGCAACTCATCTGTACGCGGGTCTCCCACCGCAGAAATCTGCTGGGGTTCGATCACCTTCAGCCGCACCCGACCATTGACCAGCCCCAGCACGTTGATTGGCAAGTCCACCGTTGCTGCACTTTCGCTGACCGCCAGCTGGATTACCCCCTGCACCAGTTGCAGCAACTGAATACTGGCATCCAGCCCGGCCTGCGCCGTGCCGTTCTGAATATCGAGCAAGTCCCCAAGTTGCAGCAGCGTACTGTTGCTGGCGCCCAGTGCCACCTTGCCCAGATTGGTTACCACATCTGCCGCCGCACCGCTCTGCTGCAGTACCTTTACCGCTGCTTGCAGCAACTGCGTAGCAGTGGCGTCGGCAGTGAGCAGTTGCTGATAGTCGCCTGCCTTGAGGTCAAGTTCGACGGCCAGTTGGTCAAGGTAGCTGAGCAGATTCAGCTGAGTACTGGCGATGCCTTGCCAGCCGGCCACATCAAGCTGAACCGCACCGCCCAGTGCGCCGAGCAGTGCATTTAGCAGAACCGACTGCCGCGAGTCGACGGTCGCCAGCGTGGTACGAATACTCAACATAGCCTGCGGCGGCAGGGGCGACGATGCCACCGCATGTGCCTGCAAGGTTGTGGTCAACGGCAATCCACTGCCCTGCGCCAACGTGTAGACCCCCGCAGCAACACTGGTGGGCACCGTGTTGCTCACATCCACCCGGATGGCTTCATTGCGATCGTTGTCACTGGTGAAGGTACGCAAGCTGTTGGCGCCGGTCTGCAGGTACCCGCAACTGGCCGTGAGCGGGTTGCTGGCCGCATGGCCGTTGCGTGTGGCGGCAGTCCGGGCAATCACGGTGGCTTGGGGGCCGCTGCCGGTACACACGGCAAACTGGCCTGCCGCCTCCAGCGCCGACATGTCGGCAATGCGCTGCAGCTTGCGCTGCTCAAGAAAAAGCCGGCCGCTGTCGATCACCACCAGCATGAACAACAAGGCAAGGCCCAAGGTAACCACCGCCATGAGGCCGATTGCGCCACGCTGGCGGGCTGCAGATGAGGGAACCACGGGCACTCCTTTGCCGGCCATTGGCCATGCGTCGCGGCTGCGATTCCAGGAGTGTAGTTGCGATAATGGCCAATTGCCTGCCAGGAACCAACCTGATGGTGGCCGGTCAACTTCAGCAGATACCTTTTTACAGGCACCCAGCCATGAACAACCCTTTCGACCGAATCAGTGCTGCATTCGCCCCCGAATACCGGGTCAACCTGAGCATTACCAACCTTGACGGCAGCATCATGCTAACCCTGTCCGACGACGCCGGCGTGGTCGCCAAGCGCCTCATCACCCAGGCCCAACGCAACGACCCGGTGCGCCTGCAACGGGTGATCGACAGCATCCGCCTGGGCCTTGCGATCGAACTCGACCAGAACCCCATGCAAGTGCTGGCCGCGCTGACCCGTGACGTCCGTCACGAGCCGCGCC
Source organism: Pseudomonas sp. BP6 (assembly GCF_017875935.1). Classification (NCBI taxonomy): domain Bacteria; kingdom Pseudomonadati; phylum Pseudomonadota; class Gammaproteobacteria; order Pseudomonadales; family Pseudomonadaceae; genus Pseudomonas; species Pseudomonas sp. BP6. Next base: position 359,300 of record NZ_JAGINI010000001.1, on the reverse strand, counting down.
ATTCCGTTGCCAACTGAGGGCTACTTGCCCTCCTCCACTGCCTTGCCGTTGGCGTCCAGCACCTTGGTCGAGGGGTAGCGGTACGAGGCGTAGCGCACCACCAGGATCGAGAACGCCAGCAGCAGGATGCCGCCGCACAGGTACAGCAGCCCTTCGTCCGGTGCCTTGTGGTGCGAAACATCGCCGATCAGCAGGCGAGTGAGCGCGGTGATTGCCACGTACAGCAGGAAGCGGATCGGCATGTGGTTGGTCTTGAAGTAGATCCCCACCATCGCCCCCAGCTCCAGGTAGATGAACAACAGCAGGATGTCATCGACACTGATCCCGCCCTTGCCCAGCATGTCCAGGAACGTCACCACCGCCGCGTAGGCGGTGATCGCGCCAATGCCGAACAGCGCCAGGTAATGGAACGCCTCGACGCAAAGGTTGCCCAGCGAGTCGGCCGAGCCGTGCAGGCCCTTGCGCAGTTTTTCTGCCCATTTGATGTTCACGATGTTCCATTCCCCGATACGTCTTTAAGGATGATGCGTCGCTGATGTGACGCTTGTGCCATGCAGTTAAAGGGCCAAGCCCCTGTCTTGGAAGGCGACCGATTGCCGCAAGGCACCTTGAGGCATGGCGCATTGCAGAAATGCACGGCCGTGCTTGGGGAAAAATCAGATTTAACCCCTTCCTTGTAGGGCATTTCCCAAAGATACTCTGGCCGCCTGTTTTCCATTGCGGCCGTTTTGGCAGCGATCTAGTCTCGGCGGGTCGCTGCATATCAGCGATCGGCTTTGACAGGCCGCGATGAGATACTTTGCATAGCTTTTCCCTTTATGGTGGCTGTGCATGGGGCACGTTCGCGTGCGCCGGTTCTGGTATCCGCCGGTCTGTCAACCTGTGCACAGCTGCCACCTACCTGTTTGACAGCAAGTGGGGAGCGGCCCCAAAAATGGATACCAGAGCATGCTGAAAATAGTTCCCGATCCACCCCACACCCCCCATTCCCTCGAAGACACCCTGATCCAGGCCACCGACTACGCGTTGTGCGCAGCTACCGTGGTGCATCAGGCGTTGCTGCTTCAGCCCAAGTCACCGGTTTCGATCCTGATGATGACCTCGATGCATGAGCTGGAGGCGCTGCGGGCTCTGCTTGAGTCGGCACTGGTTCAGGTGCAGATGCCCGCTGAGCCCAGGACTTCGCACTAAGGCTGGTTAATGCGCCGGGAGGCCGGCCTCTTCGCGGGCTCGCCCGCTCCCACAGGATCACCACAGCCTCAAGACTTGCACAGTACCTGTGGGAGCCTGTGGGAGCGGGCATGCCCGCGAAAGGGTCGGCCAGGCACTAGAGAAACTTCAGGGGATTGAACAATGACAACAGAAGACACCCAATTCACCGTCGGCAAGACCACTTTCTATCAAGGCGAAAACAGCACCCATCCACTGTTCCGCATCGAGCCCGGCATCCCCTGCAGGGACGCCCGCGAGCAGTCGTCGGAATTGATGGGCTATGTGCGTGAATTGACCATTACTGGCCTGATGGAGGAGAAACCCATGATGATCTGGGCCGCCCATTATCTGAGTGCCATGGCCAAGGCGCTGATGGATGATGCTGAGTTGGGTATGAAGCCGTGAGGATTTCGCTTCAGGTTGGATGAAGGCCTCTATGTGTTTGCCGCAGCAGTTTCAGCGCCTGTGAGATCGAGCGCCGCGCGGGCGGCGCTCGATCTACGCAACACCGCAAAAACCAAGGCAGGCGCCTTGCCGCCCTGACACAATCGGCCGTAGACCCCACAGAAAAGCTTGACCGCCAACAGAGCATCTACATCTACAGCGCATGTCTTGAGCCAGACTGCTCTCCTTGCGATCACGTGCCTGACGCAAAATCCAGCCGTTAACGCCCCCGTAGGAGCGGGTTCACCCGCGAATAGGCCGGACCTGCCGGCCAATATCCCCCAACCATTCACCGTCGCAACCGCCACCGCATTCGCTCGGTCTATGCCACGCTACAATTTCTGCTTGCGAACCAACCAGCATTGCCATTACTGTATATAGATACAGTAAACCGCAACACAACCAGCAAAAAGGCATAGAGGTGATGAATGGCCGTCGAAGTGGTGTACCGCAGCAGCCGCGACCCGGAGCGCTTGTTCATGGATAAGGCCGAAGCAGACCGTCACGACAAAATGCTCGAACTGGCCGAGCGCCTGGCCGAGGTGCTGCACAAGGCGGTGCCGTCGCTGACCGAGCAGCAGGTCGAGGAAGCCGGTATCTACATGGCGAAGAACCGCGATGTGTTCGCCCGGGCGTTCAAAAGCCAGCCGGATGCGTTGTCCGAGTTGCTTGAGGATGCTGCTGCCGAGTGATCTGGAGGTGTGGGAGCGGGTTTACCCGCGAAGTGGCCCACAACGCCATCATCACCTTCAGCCATACAACAACCGTTCCGCCAACATCTGCGCCACCCTTGCCGGCGAACGCTTCTCCGCCTGCGCATGGCCAAACACTTCGGTCAACCGTGAAGGGATACGCGCCAGGTGCGCAGTAATGGTGCCCTGATCTTCGCCACGGTGGGTGAGTGCCACATAGATCAGCCCACCGGCATTGATCACGTAGTCAGGTGCATACAATATGCCGCGCGACTCCAGCTGGTCTGCCACCTGCAAGGTAGTCAGCTGGTTGTTGGCCGCCCCCGCCACTGCCGCACAACGCAGTTGCATCACGCTCTGCCCGTTCAGTACCGGGCCCACGCCGCAGGGTGCAAAGATATCGCAAGGGGTACTGATCAACGCATCGTTGGTCACCGGTTTGGCATCGAACTGCTCCATCGCCAGCCGCACCCGCCCCGGGTCCAGGTCGCTGACCAGCAGCTCTGCCCCCACCGCATGCAATTGCTCCGCCAGTGCATAACCGACATTGCCCAACCCCTGCACCGCTACCCGCAAGCCTCTCAGGTCATCGCTGCCCAGCCGGAACGAGGTAGTGGCACGTATGCCCGCGAACACCCCCATCGCCGCATGGGGCGATGGATCGCCCGAGGCAGTGGTGCTGGTTACATGGGGTGTGCTGTGGGCAATGCAGTCCATGTCCAACGTCGAGGTGCCACTGTCCACGGCAATGATGAAGCGCCCATGCAAGGTATCGATGAAGCGGCCAAAGGCCTCGAACAGCGCGGCGCGGTTTTCCACATGCGGGTTGCGCATGATCACCGCTTTGCCACCCCCCATCGGCAAGCCGGCCAGTGCTGCCTTGTAGCTCATGCCCTGGGCCAGGCGAATAGCATCGGTCATGGCGCTTTCGTCATCGGCGTAAGGCAGGTAACGACACCCACCCATGGCAGGGCCCAACTGCTCACTGTGGATTGCCACAACGGCTTTCAGGCCCGTAGACGGGTCATTGAACAGGTGCAGTGACTGGGTACGGGTGCTTTGCATCAGCGCGAACATCGACCGGCTCCCCTACGAGGTGCTCCTTCCAGTATAGGCACGGCCTCGGCGTTGACGCCGCCGCCGGACCACTGGACGAAACCACGCGCCACGGCTAATACTCAAATGTGTGTGGAGATGCCCCATGAAGCCACGTCAAGCCTGCCTGGCCTGCCTGGAACGCGAGCCTGTCGACCTGCTGGAAGCCGCATTGTGGATTGCCGCCGAGCACGACCCTGGTGTCGAGCCCGCGGCCAGCCTTGCTGCGCTGCACGACCTGCAGCGCGAGATAAGCGCCAACCTGCCGATGCTGCCGCTGTGCGAACTGGCCCAGCCACTGCTGCGCCAGCTTAATGCGCTGGGCTTTCAGCAGGATGAATACCACCCCTTGCGCCCGCATGCAGCGATGATGGACAAGGTATTGCAGCGCCGCCGCGGCCAACCACTGACCCTGGCCATCCTCGCTTTGGAACTGGCCAGGCGCCTGTCCATACCGCTGGAGGGTGTGGGCTTCCCTGGCCATTTCCTGCTGCGCGTGCCGGGTGCCGACCACCTGCTCGATCCCTGCGGCGGCCGGCGCCTGTACCCCAGCGACTGCCGCGAGTTGCTGGCGCGCCAGTTCGGCCCGCACCAGGCGCTGACAGCAGAGCACCTGCGCAGCGCCAGCCCGATGCAGATGCTGCAACGCCTGTCACGCAACCTGCGCCAACTGCACATCAGTAATGACAACCACCTGGCGGCGTTGATCGATGCAGAGCGGATCATGCAGTTGGGCCCGGTACAGGTGAGCGACTATATGACCCGCGCCTCGCTCTACCATCATCTGGATTGCCCGCAGGCCGAGCGCTTCGACCTGGAGCATGCGTTGCTACTGACGGAAGACCCGGTCCAGCGCCTGAAGCTGTCCGAGCAAATCGGCAAGCTTCCGGCGGCGAACCGTTCACTTCACTGAGCCGGGCTGTCCGGTTGCTGGGCGGGGTGGGCCTTGGTGAACGCCGGGTGCGCGGCCGCCAATGCGGCAACCCGCAGGATGCGTGGGAAGCTGTGGAGGTCGATGTTGAAACGTTCGGCCGCGTACAACTGCGGGATCAGGTACACATCCGCCAGCCCTGGTGTGTCGCCAAAGCAGAAACCGTGATCGCCAATCAGTTGTTCCACTGCCGCAAGCCCCTGGGTGATCCAGTGGCCGATCCACTGGTTGACCTGCCCTTCGTCCTGACCGGCCTGGCGCAGCCGGTTGAGCACGCTGACGTTGTGTAGCGGGTGAATGTCGCAGCCAATGATGGCCGCCACCCCCCGTACCTTGGCCCGTGCCTCGGCTGTGGCCGGCAGCAACGCAGGCTGTGGATAAACCTCTTCCAGGTACTCGATGATCGCCGGCGACTGCACCAGCACCTCACCACCATCAGTGCGCAAGGCCGGTACGCGGCCCTGCGGGTTGACGGCTACATAGCCCTCACCGCGCTGCTCACCCTGCAGCAGGTTGACCGGCAGGGACTGGTAAGCCAGCCCCTTCAGCGCCAGGGCAATGCGCACCCGGTAGGACGAGGTGGAACGGTAATAGGTGTACAGCTCCATACCCCTGCCTCCTCAGTTGGCTGCGATGACCGTGCCGCGGCATTCGCCGAAACCGATGCTGGCCACGCCGTCACGTGTGCAGCGGGCACGCAGGATGATTTCGTCGCCGTCTTCAAGGAATTTGCGCACCTCGCCGCTGGCCAGCTCGATCGGCAGTTTGCCGCCTTCGGTGATCTCCAGCAGGCTACCGAACGATCCCGGCGTGGCACCCGACAGCGTGCCCGAACCGAACAAGTCACCCGGCTGCAGCTGGCAGCCGTTGACGCTGTGGTGCGCCACCAGCTGCGCCACGGTCCAGTACATGCTGCGGGTGTTGCTCAAGGTCAGACGGTGCGGGGCAATGCCCTGTTCGCGCATGCGCTCGGTCAGCAGCAGCACTTCGAGTTCGATATCGAATGCACCGCTGGCCTGGTCGCGCTTGTCCAGCAGGTACGACAGTGGCTGCGGGTCGCCTTCCGGGCGGGCCGGCTGGGCGCAGCGGAACGGCTCCAATGCTTCGGCGGTGACAACCCAGGGCGAAATGGTGGTGATGAAGCTTTTGGACAGGAACGGCCCCAGTGGCTGGTATTCCCAAGCCTGGATATCGCGCGCCGACCAGTCGTTGAGCAGGCACAGGCCGGCTATGTGCTCGGCGGCATCGCCTACCGGAATTGCCTGGCCCATGTCATTGCCCTGGCCAATCCAGATACCCAGTTCCAGTTCGTAGTCCAGACGAGCGCAAGGGCCGAAGCTCGGCTCGGTGTGCCCGGCCGGCAGGGTCTGGCCCTTGGGCCGGCGCACGTCGGTGCCGGACGGGCGGATGGTGGAGGCGCGGCCGTGATAACCGATTGGCACGTACTTGTAGTTGGGCAGCAGTGGGTTGTCGGGGCGGAACAGTTTGCCCACGTTCTTCGCATGCTCGATACCAACGTAGAAATCGGTGTAGTCACCGATCTGCGCTGGCACGTGCAGCTGGCAGTCGCTGGCCGGGAGCAGCGCCGGCTTCAGGGCTGCCTGGTGTTCGCTGTGCTCGCCCAGCAGCACCTGCAAACGCTCGCGCAGGGCTACGCGGGCGTTGCGGCCCAAAGCGAAGAATGCGTTCAGAGCCCCACCGCGGGTGGCTTCAACGGCGGCCTTGGCCGCCCCGTCGAACAGGCCGGCGGCCAGCACCGCCTCCAGGTCGAGGATCGCGTCGCCGATGGCCACGCCACAGCGCCTGGCTTCACCCGGCCGGCTGAAGATGCCCAATGGCAGGTTCTGCAGCGGGAAGTCGCTGTGCCCGTTGGCGTGCTCGACCCAACTACGGGCATTGGCAGTGTGGTTCATGGGTTATCTCCGGTTCGGGTTGAAGGTGCTCGGCAAGGTTGCCCAGCAACTATCGTAGTCGGCCTGCAATTGCGGGCATTCAAGGGCTTGCAGGCTCGGGCGCAACACTTGGCTGGTCTCGAACATGAAGGCCATGGTGTTGTCGATCTTGTGCGGTGCCAGGTCAGCGGCAATGGCCTTCTCACAGGTTTCGGCGTCGGGGCCATGGGCACTCATCACCCCGTGCAACGAGGCACCACCCGGCAGGAAGCCCTCGGCCTTGGCGTCGTAGGCGCCATTGATCAGGCCCATGAACTCGTTCATCAGGTTGCGGTGGAACCATGGCGGACGGAAGGTGTTCTCGGCCACCATCCAGCGTGGCGGGAAGATCACGAAGTCCATGTTGGCCATGCCATGCACGCTGGTTGGCGAGGTGAGCACGGTGAAGATCGAGGGGTCCGGGTGGTCGAAGCTGACGGTGCCGATGGTGTTGAAGCGGCGCAGGTCATACTTGTACGGCACGTTGCTGCCATGCCAGGCCACAACGTCCAGTGGCGAGTGCTGCAGCTCGCAGGCCCAGTGCTCACCCAGGAACTTCTGTACCAGTTGCACCGGGCCTTCGGCTTCTTCGTAGTGGGCCACAGGCGTGAGGAAGTCGCGGGGGTTGGCCAGCCCGTTGCTGCCGATCGGGCCCAGGTCCGGCAGGCGCAGCGGCGCACCGTGGTTTTCCGCGATATAGCCACGGGCCTGGCCGTCGAGCAGTTCGACGCGAAACTTCATGCCACGTGGGATCACCGCAATTTCCAACGGTTCGACCTCCATCACGCCCAGCTCGGTGGCGATACGCAAGCGGCCCTGTTCCGGCACCAGCAGTAGCTCACCGTCAGCGTTGAAGAACACCCGTTCCATGGACCGGTTGGCGCGGTAGATGTAGATGCTCACGCCAGCCGGTTTTTCCGCTGCGGCGTTGGCGACCATGGGCAGCCAACCTTCGATGAAATCGGTCGGTTCAGCAGGAATCGGCTGCGGGCTCCAGCGCAGGCGATTGGGGTTGATGCCACCCAGTGGCCCACCGAGCGGCTGGCGCGCCAGACGCTCGAAGCGTGGGTGCAAGGCAGAAGGCCGAATGCGGTATAGCCAGGTACGGCGCAGCTCGCTGCGGGTCATGGTGAACGCCGTGCCCGACAGCAGCTCGGCATACAGGCCGTACGGGGCCTTCTGCGGGGAGTTCTGCCCGACAGGCAGCGCCCCGGGCAATGCTTCGCTGGCGAATTCGTTGCCGAAGCCGCTCAGGTAGTGAAGGTCGGGCGACGTGTCGCGGTTCATCGATGCCTCCGGATTTTGTTTTTATCGTAATCAGATTACGAATAACGTAATTTGCTCCGCTCAAGGCGTCAAGCTATAAAGGCGACACGATAAATCCGGAACCTCCCCTCCCATGGCCAAAGCCAACTCCCCCACCGACACCGGCAAGCAGAAGGTCCGCTCGGCGGAAGTCGGCACCGACATCCTCAAGGCCCTCGCAGAACTCTCACCCTCGACTTCACTATCACGCCTGGCCGAGCACGTGCAGATGCCTGCAAGCAAAGTGCATCGCTACCTGCAGGCGTTGATTGCCAGTGGCTTTGCCGAGCAGGATGCCGCCACCAACCATTATGGGCTGGGGCGTGAGGCACTGCGGGTGGGGCTGGCGGCGTTGGGCAGCATCGATGTGCTCAAGGTGGCGGCAATGCCGTTGTCGCAGTTGCGAGATGAACTCAACGAAAGTTGCTTCATCGCCGTGTGGGGTAACCAGGGGGCCACGGTGGTAAGCATCGAACCTGCCGTGCGCGCGGTCACCGTGGTGACCCAGATCGGTTCGGTGCTGCCATTGCTCAGTTCGTCCACCGGGCTGGTATTCGCCGCCTATCTGCCCGAGCGAGAAACCCAGGAGCTGCGCGACAGGGAACTGGCCGCTTTGCAACAAACCGCCAGTGACTACCACACACTGCTGGCCGGCATCCGCGAAAAGGGCCTGCACCATGTGCATGGCCTGCTGATGCCGGGAGTGGATGCGCTGTCGGCGCCGGTATTCAACGCCATGGGGCAGATCGCCGCGGTGATGACCGTGGTCGGGCCGACGTCGATCTTCCATGCCGATGAACATGGGCCGGCGGCGCAGCGCCTGCTCACGGCCGCACGAACCGTGAGCTGGCGCATGGGTTACGCGGGCAACCCACACTGCGCTTCGACGTCTAGCGTTTCCTCCTCGACCAGCCAGAGCAGTTCCTGAGAGAAACCGTCATAAAGGGCGGGCGCCACCTCGCTCACCAAATCGCCGTAGTCATCGCATAGCCGCCCGATCACACGCGAGAAGGCCGTGGGCTGAGACACCTCTGCCCGGGAAAGCACGGTGATGTATTTCTGTGCGGCACCGAACAGCCGCACCAAGACCCCCGTGGAAGCCACCGTTCCTGCAACCCCCGCCGCGAACGACAGCAAGGCGGCGGAACGGTCGCCATCGCTCCACGCGGTGGCCCCGGTGACGAAGGACCTGGCCGCACAGAAAAGCCCGACGGCCATGGCCGCCGGTGGAAACGGCACCGTGAGGATGCCAGCCAGTACGATCCCCCACTCCACCACCACGGCCGAAATACGCTCGGCAGCGCCTGCGCTGTCTTCAGCGGCTTCGTTGATCATCCGCCTGATCCGCTTTTCAAGGTCCTGGACAGGATCCCCGATACGCCCGGTCTCCCCTATCGGCGCCCGCACGCCCCTGCCTCGGGCAACGGCGTCCAGCACCACCTCAATGCCATCTCCGGCGCGCAGTTGCTCTTCGATCAATGCGTTCATGCGCGACTGGCTCGATAACGGCACGCGGTCCTGGCAATAACCTGCCAAGTCGTGCTCACGCCAGGTCCTTGCCAGCTCACTGAGGGTCCGCAGAGTGGGCCCTTGCTCGATTTCTGGCAGATAGACCAGAGGCTCAAGTTCGCGGTCCCGAGCAGGTTTCAGCAGGTAGGCACCCTGGACGGGGCAATCGTCCATCCATAACGGATAAAGGTTGCACGCCGCGTCGATCGAGGTCCCGGAAAAGCTGTCGATCACTGACGCCAGCCACTGCGCATGGCGACCCGACAAGCTGCCCTGAAGTTTCTCGCTGAGCACGGCACGCCTGATCTTCAAAGCGAAGAGCGTGCGATAACACTGCCTGAGCCTTTCATATTCAGGCCTGGAACGGTCGAGTAACTGCGCTTTCACTTCTTCGATGTACTTGTTGCCCAGGTCGGCAGCGCGGATGTAGCTCCCCAGCAGCGCCGGGCTCAGGTGCGAGATATCCTGGCCCGTAGCCGAGGTGATGCGGGCAAAGCCGGAAAAATTGTAATACGTGGGATACCCTTTGATGACGGTCTGCGTCAGTGTGCGAAAAGCATCCTCTTCCAGCGCTATCAATACCTGATCCGGGTTGATTGGGCCGCCGCGATTGCCCGGGTATGAATTGACCTTTTCCGTCACCTGTCGATGAGCGAAGGTGCGAAAGCTCGGCATCTTCATCAGCGACTGATACCTGGTCTGTGCCAGCTTGAGCAGTTGGTCGATATCAACCAGTGCCTGCTGCTCGGTACGACTGGCTTTGATGAACCAGCTTGGCGTGGTGGCCTGCTGATCCTCGATCAGGGCAGTGATCTTGCGCTTGGCCAGGGCATTGAGCACATCCGGCCACTGCTGCGACTTGACCGGCGCGAGCGTCACGCTGTGCATGGACCAGTCGGTGGGCAGCATCCCGACCTTGCGCAAATGGCGCTTGAGCGAATCATGCTGGGCCCGCGAGCATTGCCCCAGCAGGTACTCACTGCCTACCGGCAACAAGGTCCAGCTACCGATTTCGAGCGCCATTTTTTCGAGTGAGTCGAAAAGATGAAAATCGCCTCCCGGTGCGCCGGGGGCATAGAGCAGGTACTGATCGCCCTGTACCAGGCACAGCAGGTCCTTCAAGGGCGTTGGCGCACCATTGAGGCAAACCAGACCGGCGCTGATGCCATTGGCCTGCATTTCCCCCCGGCGTGCGTGGTGCAACAGATCGAACGCCGCCGGGTGAAAACCTTGATGACGAGCGGCCTGATTGGCCAGCGCCAGCCGCGCATCAAGAACCTCACACAGTGCGGCCATGGTCAACGTGTCGTCATAGAGCGTACGGATCTGTTTGACGTAGCTGACGCGCAAATCCAGTTTCTCGATCACCCGCTGGACAGAGGTGCCCCCCAACAATGAACGGTGCCGCTCACCCAGGACTTCGACCTTGAGCTGGCACCCGCTGTAGCCACCACTCAACGCCCAATCGAGCAGGGTGTGTTTCATCGCCTGCTCAGGGTCATCGACGTGACTGACTCGCAGCCGCACCTGCTCGGGGTCGATATTCAGCCCAAGGGCTTGCTTGACCTGTTTCTGGGCGAAGCTGCGCAGGTCGCGCCATTGCGCCAGACGCTCGGTGCAACGCTTCTCCTTCACCTGCAGATCATCTTCCAGTTGTCGATAGGCTTGCAGTCCCTCGCCCTGCATGAACCGCCGCCATTCGGGCAGCAGGCTGGTGCGGTACGCGCGCACATGCCGCGTCGCACGTTTCTGCAGCGCAGCCACCAGAGGCTCAAGCCGGGCCGCACTGTCGAGCTGGGTGAGACGCCGGGCGTCATCGACCTTGATCCGCAGGCTGCGCCGGGTGGCTTCAAGCTGGATAGCCTGCAGATCACGGATGAAATACCTGTGAAGTGGCACCTGCAGCGGCACGAAATCGAGTGTCAAACCCTCTGTAGACAGCGCTGCCCGCTCTTGCGAAGACAACAGCCAACGCAACGGGCTGCCTTCAGCAAAGGCAGGGGCGAGTTCACGGGCTGCGCGCGCGCGCTCAGTGTCGAACCAGCAACCGCTGGCCAGGCTGTAGATCAGGAAATCCGCAGGTGCGTCCGGGTTCTGTTCGAGGTCATGACTGCTGGCAACGACACCCGGCAAACGAAAACGCAAATCGCCGGCAACCAGGTGCACCTCATGCTTGTTTACGTCCCCGCCCTGCTCGAGGGCCTCGATACCGGCTTCCCAGGCCTTGAACGTAAGGGCCTTGAGGCGCGTTTCGGCAAACATCAGCTGGATCAAATGGGACGCCAGGGTAAGCGGTTTCGAACTTAACCTGGACTGTTGCTCCCACCACTGGTCAAGAACCGCCTGCCTTTGCGGCACAAGCGACTCGACAACCGCCAACGGCAAACGCTTCTGCTCGGTGAACTGTTGTCGATGAGCCTCCGGGATCAGGCTGGCCAGTTGCGCAACCGTAGCCATCAGCTGTTGCAGCTCCTGGGCGTGAGCCATCATGGCCTTCACCTGTTCTTTCACAGAGCGTGCATCCGGGCACCCCTGACCGAAATTGGTGATGCCAAGATTGAAATCGAAAGACATGAACTGCGCTCCAAAACAAGGGAGCAGCAGAGTGAACGGATGAGAAAGGCAATAGCGCAGGGAAGCTTACCCAGCACTTGGCACTGTTGCCTGAAACGTAAAGGTGAATGTCGACAGAAGCTATTTTTCCAGACGGATCAAGCGCTTATTCTTAACTCACTGGCCGGCTTGAAGGGCTCTCCCCCCCGCCTTTCAAGCCTGCGAGGTTCACCGACGTAGATTTTGAAGCTCCTTGATCTGACGTCTCGATTGGCCGCTGCGGCTTGCAGCGGCCTTTTTTTTGGCGACTGAAAATGCACGCTGGCTGTCAGGTGACCGTCGATATTTTCAGCGTCGATGAGACCGAGCGCCGCACGGACAGCGCTCTGTCCCGTTAGCGCAAAGGCCCCGTCATGACCACGCCACTTTCGGCGGGTAATAGCTCAGCGGCCGCTCACGAAAGGCCAGGTAGTGGCGCAGTACCTGCACTGGCGCTTCCGTATGCGGGTAATGGCCAATGCCCAGTAACTGCACGGTGTCTGGCTCCGGCACCAGTTGCCGGTAGCGCTCAAGCATGTGCGCGCCGGAAAGCGGGTCGACAATGCCATTGATCAAGCGCAGCGGCACGCCTCTACATTGCATCGCCCCTACCCAGCGTTCGCGGTGCAACCTGCGCTCCGGCATGTAGCCCACCAGCTTGTGCAGGATGCGCGTGCCCCGGTTGGCAGCGATCAGGCTCCAGAAGTCATCCAGCGCGCTTTCACTGGGATGGGTGCAGGGGCCGTAGACCTGCATCACATTACGCACCAGGTCGTCACGCCCGAACGAGCGCCCGACCAGCCAGCCAAACCGGCTGAGCAGCAGCTTCTGGATCAGTAGCATGCGGCAGCTTTCGGGGAACAGCCCGCTGTTGAGGAACACACAGCTGCCAATGTCGGCACGCTGCTCATGGTGTCGCGCCAGCAGTTCCTGCGCCACGCTGCCACCGTAGTCGTGAGCCAACAGGTGCACCGGCTCCGTGACCTGCAGGTGGGCAAGCAATGCCTGCTGCAGGTCTGCTTGCTCCATCAGGCTGTAAGTGTGATCGACGGGCTTGTCCGAATCACCAAAGCCGAGCATGTCGCAAGCGATCACCCGGAAACGTTGGCTCAGAGGGCCCCACAGGTAGTGCCAGTCCCAACTGGCGGTGGGGAAACCGTGTAACAGAAGCAGAGGCTCTCCTTGCCCTGCGGTCCAGTAGCGGATGCTCTGGCCCCGGAAGATGAAACTCTGTGCCCGGGTACGCCAGACGCACAATGGAATCTCGGCCAGAGGCATCAGAAGTGTCCCGGTGTAGTGGTGTTGGCGGAATAGGGCAAGGCTGCGTTCATTGCATGTCACCTCGGCACTTACATGTGCTCTCTATGTCGAGGCAAAGTCTAGCCAGCAGCCCATTGGCTGGAACTTGCGTTGCCAGCCAGCTTGATGACTGAGCGAGTCAGTGGCACGAACGGTCAGAGGAGCAAGGCCAACAAGGGGGCCGCGAACAGGTTGAGTAGCCCGGTCAGGACCATCACCAGGCCGGCCACCGAGCCTTCCTCACGGCCCACTTCCTGTGCCCGGCTGACCCCGGCACCATGCGCGCCAACACCGAACAGCGCACCTCGTGCCAGCGGCGTACGCAGCGGCAACCAACGCAACAGCACACCGCCGAACATGGCACCGAGCACGCCGGTGAACATCACGAACACCGCTGTCAGCTCTGGCACCCCACCCAGGTCATGGGCCATGGGCATGGCAAATGGCGTGGTGATCGAGCGCGGCACCAGCGACAGGCTGGTTGCGCTGTCCAGCGCCAACAGGTGTGCCAGCCCCCAGGAGCTGGCGATCGAGGCACTGCTGCCAGCGACCATGCCCACCATCAAGGCCGGCCAGTGGCGCGCCAGCATGGCCCGCTGCTGCCAGATCGGCACCGCGAAGGCTACGGTCACCGGGCCGAGCACGCTCATCAACCAGTGGGTGTTGCGCGCATACTCGGCATAGGCTGTATGCAGTGGCACGGCCACAGCCAGCAGCAACAACGGCACCAGGATCAACGGTGACAGCAGGTAGCGTTTGCTACGCCGGTACAACCAGCGGCTGCCCAGGTAAGCCAGCAAGGTCAAGGCCAACCAGAACAGCGGCATGGGTTCAAGGCTCATGGCGCAACCTCCAGCGGCACACCAGCTCAACGGTCATGGCGGTCACTATCATCACCATCAGCGTGCTCACGGCGATCACCAGCAAGATGCGCCAGCCCTCATCACGGATCAGTGAGCCATAGTCGAGCAAACTCATCAGCGCCGGGATGAAGAACAACAGCATCTCAGCCATCAGCCAGCCAGCACCCAGTTGCAGCATGGCCGGTTTGAGCACACCTGAAGCGAACAGTATCAACAGCAGTGCCAGGCCCATCACACCACCGGGGATCGGCCAGCCCAGCCAACTGGCAATCTGGCCACCAAGCAGGAACAGCGCACAGAGAACCGCCAGCTCGACAAACAGGCGCAGGGCTTTTTTCAATAATGCAGGTTTCATGGCGGGGTTCCTCGACAGGCCCTCATTCTAAGATTTGGCTGCCTAGGCCAGAAGCGAATTGTTAGACTACTCGCCATTCCAAAATGGAATTCGACTCATGGAGTTCAAACAACTGCGCAGCTTCATTGAAGTTGTGCACCGCGGCGGTTTTACCCAGGCGGCACAGACCCTGCACATCAGCCAGTCGGCCGTGAGCAAGCAGGTGGCCCAGCTTGAGCAAGATGTGGGCCAGCCGCTGCTGGAGCGCCAGGCGTCGCACCTGCACCTGACCGCTGCCGGGCGCATCGTGCTGGAACGTGGCGAAGCCCTGCTGCGCATGCGCCAGGCGCTGCTCAACGAGCTGGACGATCTCAGCCAGATGGAGCGTGGCGAACTACGCCTGGGCTTGCCGATGCTTGGCAGCGACACATTGTTCGCCGGCTTGTTCGCCGAGTACCGGCGGCGTCATCCGAACATCGCCATCCAGCTGCTTGAAGGCGGCAGCCGCAACGTCGAACAGGCCGTCAGAAGTGGCGAACTGGAACTGGGCGGCTGCTTGACGCCCACCGACGAGGCATTCGACTACCAGCCCTTCTGCAACGAGCCGCTGGATGCCTTGCTGCCGGCTGGCCATGCCCTGGCGGGCCTGGACGCCGTGGGCCTGAGGCAACTGGCCGATACACCGTTCCTGCTGTACCAGCGCAGTTTCGTGCTCAACGACCGGCTGCTGAAGGCATGCCAGCAGCAGGGCTTCACCCCCAAGGAAGGCGGGCGCAGCGGGCAGGCGGACTTTTTGGCGGCGCTGGTGGCAGCGGGCCAGGGCGTGGTGATGCTGCCCCGGGTGGTGGCAAAAGCGCTGGAACGCCCCGGGGTGGTGCGTGTGCCGTTGAATACGCAGGAGGATTTGCGTTGGGATATCGCGTTTATCTGGCGACGCGGCGCCTACCTGTCACGGGCGGCGCAGGCGTGGTTGGCCTTGTTGCGCGAGCCCCACGGCTAACACGCCTGCACAGGTGTCGGGTCAGGCGTTCAGTGCGCTCGCCAACTCAGCCAGCCAAGGCTCGGCATCCGCTTCCGGGGTCACCGTCTCGCTCGCATCCAGGCGCAGCATTGGCTGCACTTCGCGCACGCCCAGTTCGGCGAACAGCTCACGCATCTGCTCGCCACCACCGCAATAGGTATCGCCATAACTGGAGTCGCCCAGCGCGATCACCGCGCCAGGCAAGCCGCGCCAGGCCGCGGGCAGCGTGTCACGAAGGGTGCTGTACAGCGGCATGAGGTTGTCCGGCAGCTCACCCATACCGGTGGTCGAGGTCACGGCCAGCAAGGCGTCAGGGGCAAAACCCTGAAGATCCTGAAGGGTGGCACGCGCAGCATGCCAAGCCTCGAAACCTGCCGCCTTGAGCAGCGATTCAGCGTGACGGGCGACTTCTTCGGCGGTGCCATAGACCGAGCCGGAAATAATGGCGACTTTCATCGAGTAGAGGATTCCGAAACTGAGTGAAAACGTAGGATACTAGCATTCAACGCTGGCAAAAGGCCGCCCTTACCAAAGTCGCCATCTTCCGTTTTCCTTCACCTATGGCCCGGACATGATCAACGCGCAATTGCTGCAATCGATGGTCGATGCGTCCAATGACGGCATCGTGGTTGCCGAAAAGGAAGGCGACGACACCATCCTGATCTACGTGAACGCCGCTTTCGAATGCCTCACTGGCTACAACCGTGACGAGATTCTCTATCAGGATTGCCGGTTCCTGCAGGCTGACGACCGTGACCAGCTTGGCCGCGCACGCATCCGCAAGGCCATGGCCGAGGGCCGCCCATGCCGCGAAGTGCTGCGTAACTATCGCAAGGATGGCAGCGCCTTCTGGAACGAGCTGTCGATCACGCCGGTGAAGAGCGGCTTCGACCAGCGCACTTACTTCATCGGCATCCAGAAAGACGTCAGCCGCCAGGTCGAACTGGAACGGGAGCTGGCAGAACTGCGCGCTCATCTGAAACCCGACGAACGCGCCTGAACCAAGTCCGCCACGCACGGTCAATTCCGTTGAAGAAATCGCCACCACCGAGTTCGATCATGCAAGCAGACGCGCTCCTGACCCAGGACGAGCTGGATTTCATACAGAACATGCAGCATTCGCCGCAACTGAACCTGGCTGACACCATGTCGAGCCTGCTGGTCAATGGCGACCGCCGCATACAAAGCTTGCTCACCCGGTTGGTGGCTAACGAGCAGGTGACCTTGCAGGCCCAGTTCAACAACCAGCAAATCAGTTTCCCGCTGCAGCTGGTAGAGGACGAGTTCCACGCCCTGCACCTGCAACTGGGTTCACCGGAAATCTACGAAGACGGCCCCATGCTGCGCCCATGGCGCCTGTCGATGGACCAGCCGAGCGCACTGCTCGATGCCCATGACGAAACAAGCGGCCTGTGGGTACGCGAGATTTCCTTCAAGGGTGTGCTGCTGGAAGTCCGTGATTTGCCAACAGCACCCGCCCGCTTCGCGCTGCGCTTCGCCCCGGGCGGCATCAACCCGATCGAACTGCATGGTGTGTTGGGCCGGCGCATCGGCTCGGACCTGGCTGCCTACGACCTCAGCCAAAGCCCAGCCGAAGAAATCGAACGCCTGCGCGACTACATCCTCCAGGCCCACCGTCAGGCCCACCCCGAGTTGCACACTCAGGTATCGAGCTGACGGGCCAGAAACTGCCGCAAGCGCTGGCGCATCACACTGCCCTGCGCGCCCAGGCAGGCTACAGGGCTGCCAGCCAGGCTGTCCTGTACCGCTTCCGCCGCTTCGCCGGCCAGTAACAACGGACACTCCAGCATCGACGCCAGGCGCTTGAAGTGCCGCGTGAGTTCTGCTGTGGGCGACTGATGGGAAAACAGCACCAGGGCGTCCGGCTTCAGCCGTTCGCAGACCAGCGCAAGCTCTTGCAGCGGCTGCCCGTTCGCCAACGGGATCACGCGAACTTCGTCGCTATCCAGGATCAGGCTGGTTACCAGCAACTCAAGCTCATGGCACTGCCCCGGCAATGGCGCCAATAGCACGGTGCGGCTACACGGCACACGGGCCAGCTGCAAGCGGGCGAAAACCCGACCGCGCAGGAACTGGTCATAGAACAGCCATTCGCTGGCCTGCCCATAGCCGCCTTGCCGGACTACCATGTCATGCCACACCGGCATGAGTACATCCGCGAAAACCTGATCCAGGGTGCTGGCTGCGAACACCTCGTCATAAAGGCGATTCAGGCCCGCCACATCGAAGTGCTGTACCGCCAGGCGAATCTGGTTTTGCCAGCGCAGGCTAGTGTCCACCGCGCCGCCAGCCTGCCCGGAGAGGGCATGGCCGCGGGCCAGAATACTGCCCACCTTGCTGATCGCCACGCCGCGCTCCAGCCACCCGAGGATACGGCGGATTTCATCGATATCAGCCTGGGAATACAAGCGGTGACCACTGTCGGTACGGATGGGCTGGATCAGTCCATAACGGCGCTCCCAGGCACGAAGGGTGACGGCGTTGACACCGGTCAAGCGTGACACTTCACGAATCGGAAACAGCTCCTGCTGCTCGAAGCTCGCATCGATCAACGGTTTACGTCCCTGTTCGTTCATCTGCACGAAGTACCCTGAGTGCGAAAAACTGGGCACATAGCTTACTACGACTGTGTCGGTCTGTTGGTGCCACCGTTTAACTGCCGATATTTGCCGAAGATCGCAACTGCGCGATAATGCGCGCCCGATTCTTGCATGCACGACTGCGTCGCCCATCACCCCGGGCCACACAGCCAAAGGGGCCAGCTACCCGCCAGCCCCGTTGCCAGGAGATACACGATGTCTACCCCACCCGTTACCCTCATGGTGTCGCGCCGCGCCGCCCATGGCCGCTACCAGGACCTGCTGGCCTGGCTGCACGAAGGCGAACAGCTGGCCACCGACTTCCCTGGCTACCTCGGCTCGGGCATCCTTGCCCCGCCTCAGGATAGCGACGAATTTCAGATCATCTTCCGCTTCAGCGACGAGCCGACCC
Organism: Pseudomonas sp. BP6; assembly: GCF_017875935.1. NCBI lineage: Bacteria > Pseudomonadati > Pseudomonadota > Gammaproteobacteria > Pseudomonadales > Pseudomonadaceae > Pseudomonas > Pseudomonas sp. BP6. The sequence continues at coordinate 341,060 of NZ_JAGINI010000001.1, read as the reverse complement.
TGCATGCCTGGGAGCACTCCGCCTCTCGCCGCGCATGGTTACAACGCGGCAACGGCCTGTTCGAGCGCCCCAAAGAGGCGCGCGTCAGCGGTATCGACGACTGGTTTGGCACCAACAGGGTGCAAAAACCGCCACGCTGGAAGCAGGCCGTGGCCATCTGGCTGGCGTTTTTCCCAGTCTCGCTGGCCTTCAACCTGTTGTTCGGCCATTGGTTGGCGGCACTCGACCTCGTTCCCCGGGTACTGCTCAGCACCCTGGCCCTGACGCCGGTGATGGTGTACCTGTTCATACCGCTGTCCACCCGCCTGCTATCCAGTTGGCTGCAGGCCTCCCCGGCCACTGCCGGCGCCTTGCGCAGCCGCTGAGGCCAGGCCATACAACAGGGAAACAGTTCGGGTATGCTGGGTGGCAACCAAAGGACAGACAAGTTGACCACCCCGAACATGAACAGCCCCATTCTCGTTACCGGAGCCAGCCAGCGCGTCGGGCTGGCCCTGGCCCTCGAACTGGCACAGGCCGGCCATACGGTGGTCAGTGCCAGCCGCAGCATCCAGCCGCAGGCAGCCCACCCCAACATCGTGCAGTTTCAGGCCGACCTGTGCCACGCGGGCGACCGCCAGGCGCTGATCGATCACCTGCACGATCGTTACGACGGACTGCGCGCCATCATCCACAACGCCTCACTATGGCTCGACGATAGCCTCGACAACCTCGAGACCATGTTCCGCCTGCACGTCGAAGCGCCCTACCACCTCAACCTGGCCCTGGGCGACCTGCTGGCCAAGGTGGAAAAGGCCGACATCATCCACATCTGCGACGAAACCTCTTCGCGCGGCAGTAAAAGCCACATCGGCTATGCCGCCACCAAGGCCGCGCTGCAGAACATGGTGCTGTCATTCGCCGAAAAATATGCGCCCAGGGTGCATGTGAACGGTATCCTGCCTGGGCTGCTGATCCTCAAGGAAGGGGGGGACGAAGCCTACCGCCAGCAAACCCTGAAAAAGGCCCTGCTGGAATTCGAACCCGGCGCCGGCCCGCTGATCGAGACCGTCAAGTACCTGCTCGCCAGCCAGTACAGCACCGGCAGCCAGGTGGTCATCAACGGTGGCCGCCACCTGAAGAACCGCATGACTTGAGAGAAGACCATGACCCCACAACAACAGCTTGAGCTCGAGGCGGCCGCATTCCGGCGCCTGGTTGAACACCTGCAAAAGCGCACCGATGTACAGAACATCGACCTGATGAACCTGTCCGGTTTCTGCCGCAACTGCCTGTCCAAGTGGTACAAGGCCGCCGCTGACGAGCGTCAGCTGGACCTGAGCCTGGATGATGCCCGCGAAGCGGTGTACGGCATGCCCTACGCCGAGTGGAAAGCCCAATACCAGAAAGAAGCCAGCGCCGATCAACAAGCGGCGTTCGAAAAAGGAAAACCTCGTGACTGATCTGAATACCCTGCGCGCAAGCCTGGCCAGCGGCCAACATGTTTTTGCCGATACCTTGGCGTTCATTGCCGACAATTACAGCTACCAGCCGCAGGCCTTCAACAACGGCGGCGTGGAGAATGCGGCAGGGCAGAACGAAGGTTCGTGCAAAACCCTGGGCCTGGCCTTGCTTGAAGGGCTGAGCGACCAGGAAGCGCTGCTGGCCTTCGGCGAGCACTACCGTGATGTGGTGGCCACGCCTGAGGGTAGCGACCATGGCAACATCCGTGCGCTGATCAAACACGGTCTGGCGGGTGTGAAGTTTGCTGCGCAGCCGCTTGCGCGCAAGGCTTGAGATAGCCGGGGCCGCTTTGCGGCCCCACTGTCCTGCGCCCACCATCAATCCATGATGGTGCCAGGCCCCCCACCTTCCAGCCTCCCCTGCCGCAACCACTGCAAGGCCACCGGCCACAGGTTTTCGCGAAACCGGTCATGGAAGAACGCGAAATGGCCAATTTCCTCGGCCGAGATATCCACAGGTGCAATGCGCAGGTGCTGGCGCTCGCCCCCCTGTAGATAACCCAATAAACGCTCGGTCGCCGCCACGGTCCCAAAAGGGTCGTCAGTCAGACTGATGGCCAGCGTCGTCGCACGCACCTGGGCGAACGGTAGCGCCGCCAACGCCCGCCCGCTGGGGCGGTGCTCATAACGTGGGGTGCGTGTGGTCCAGTCATGCACCACACCGGCTGGCGTGTCTTCCAGCCAACCCAGGCGCTTGCCGGGAAAGTAGCCGAATACCCGGGTCAGCAGCGGCATGACCACATGCCACTTGCCGAACAGTTGCCAGCGCTGGCTGGCCGCGTAGTCGCGCCAGTAGGCGAACTGCGCGCCAACCATCACGACCCGTCGGATCTGGCCAGCCGACGGTGCCAGGCCTACTGCACAACCGCCGAAACTGTGCCCCACCACGTCCACCGGCTGACCTGGGAAATGCGCTGCCGCATGCGCCAGCATGGCTTCGAAATCCAGCCGGCCCCAGTCGCTCCAGGAGGCCTGGAAACCACGCAGCGACGCAGGCCGGGATTCGCCGATACCACGGTAGTCATAGGTCAGCACATCGCAGCCGTGGGCGAACAGGTAGTCGGCAAAGCGGGCGTAATAGCGGCAGCGTACCGAAGTGGCAGCGTTGATGATCACCAGCGGGCGCTGGGGGTCAGGTTGGGCGTGGCGCCAGCAGAAGCCGCCGAGGCGGTAGCCGTCGGCCGCGGGGTGGTGAAATGGGGTAGCGGGTTGGGTGAGGCTACTCATGGCGCATTCCCTGTCGTTGTGCGCCAAAACTAGCAAAGATTTTGTAGCCTGTACCGGCCTCTTCGCGGGCAAGCCCGCTCCTACAGGGGGAGAACCTGTGGGAGCGGGCTTGCCCGCGAAGAGGCCGGTACAGGCTTACCCGATTACAGCTCGACGCAGTCGAACTTCACATCGGTGGCTACGTCTTCGTCGTAGTTGACGTCAGCGCGCTCGAAGCCGAACAGGTTGAGGAACTGCTTCTTGTAACCGGCGTAGTCGGTCAGCTCGAACAGGTTCTCGGTGGTCACCTTGGGCCACAGGGCCTTGCAAGCGTTCTGCACGTCGTCACGCAGCTCCCAGTCGTCCAGGCGCAGGCGACCCTTCTCGTCGACTTCTGCCGGCGCACCGTCGGTACGGTACATACGGTCGCGGTACATGCGGTCAAGCTGGTCCTGAGTGCCTTCGTGAACACCTTTCTCCTGCATGATCTTGAAGACCATCGACAGGTACAGTGGCATCACCGGGATGGCCGAGCTGGCTTGGGTAACCACCGACTTGAGCACCGCCACATTGGCGCCGCCTTTCACTTCACCGGCCAGCTTCTGGTTCAGACGCAGGGCGGTTTCATCCAGGTCCTGCTTGGCCTGGCCCAGTGCACCGTGCCAGTAGATCGGCCAGGTGATATCGCTGCCGATATAGCTGAAGGCCACGGTGCGAGCGCCTTCGGCAAGTACATTGGCGCCAGCCAGCGCATCGATCCACAGTTGCCAGTCCTGGCCACCCATGACGGTGACGGTGTCGGCAATTTCCTGCTCGGTGGCCGGCTCGATGCTGGCCTCGATGATGGTGTCCTTGTTGGTGTCGATGGCGGTCGACTTGTATGGCTGGCCGATCGGCTTGAGTGCCGAGCGGATGACTTCACCGGTCTGCGGCAGCTTGCGCACGGGCGAAGCCAGCGAATAGATGACCAGGTCGACCTTGCCACCCATTTCGTTCTTGATCAGCTCGATGACCTTGGCGCGGGCTTCGTCGGAGAAGGCGTCACCGTTGATCGACTTGCTGTACAGGCCCTCGGCCTTGGCGAACTTGTCGAAGGCAGCAGCGTTGTACCAGCCAGCAGTGCCGGCCTTGGTCTCGGTGCCTGGTTTTTCGAAGAACACGCCCAGGGTGTCGGCCTTGAAGCCGAACGCCGCGGTGATGCGGGCTGCCAGGCCGTAGCCGCTGGAAGCACCGATGACCAGGACCTTCTTCGGGCCATCCTCGCGTACGCCCAGCTTGCGGGTGGCTTCGATCTGGTCACGGACGTTGAGCTCGCAGCCCTTCGGGTGAGTCGTGGTGCAGATGAAACCGCGAACCTTAGGATGAATGATGGCCAATGTCTGTACCTCGTCAGGTTTATGCCGGGGAAGCGCCGCTTGGGGCGATTCCGATTGATCAGAGGGTGAGACTACCCCCGCAGGTTATCCGACACATATTACGGGGTGATCAGAGGGATGCAAAACCAGAGTTCTTATGTGCAGGAGGCTCACAGCTCCACGAAATCCAGATTGGCTGGTTAGAACCTTCGCCACCCATTGATTTGTTTTTCACATCAATCCGAAAGAAAAACAAACTTAACAAATAAGCCAAACCCGCCGATGCTGGCGGCACTACGCCCATTGCACGGAGAACAACAACATGAACGACGTGGTGATCGTCGCCGCAACCCGTACCGCCATCGGCAGCTTCCAGGGCGCCTTGGCCAGTGTGCCTGCAGTCGACCTCGGCGCCGCCGTGATCAAGCAACTGCTGAAACAAACCGGGCTGGACCCGGCCCAGGTCGACGAAGTCATCCTCGGCCAAGTGCTTACGGCCGGTGCCGGTCAGAACCCTGCCCGCCAGGCGGCGATCAAGGCTGGCCTGCCCTTCAGCGTACCGGCCCTGACCCTGAACAAGGTCTGCGGCTCGGGCCTCAAGGCCCTGCACCTGGCCGCCCAGGCGATCCGCTGCGGCGATGCCGAGGTGGTGATTGCAGGTGGCCAGGAAAACATGAGCCTTGCCCCCTACGTGATGCCCTCGGCCCGTACCGGGCAGCGCATGGGCCATGGCCAACTGATCGACAGCATGATCACGGACGGCTTGTGGGATGCCTTCAATGATTACCACATGGGCATCACTGCCGAAAACCTGGTGGACAAGTACGGTCTAACCCGTGAACAGCAAGATGCCTTCGCTGCCGAATCGCAGCGCAAGGCAGTGGCGGCGATCGAGGCCGGCCGTTTCGACGCTGAAATCACCCCCATCGTGCTGCCGCAGAGAAAGGGAGAGCCCAAGGTTTTTGCCCGTGACGAGCAACCACGCCCGGACACCACCGCCGAGTCCCTGGGCAAACTGCGCCCGGCCTTCAAGAAGGACGGCAGCGTTACCGCAGGCAATGCTTCCAGCCTGAACGACGGCGCCGCCGCCGTGCTTCTGATGAGCGCAGCGAAGGCCGAGGCTTTGGGCCTGCCGGTGCTGGCGAAGATCGCCGCCTATGCCAGTGCCGGGGTAGACCCCGCGATCATGGGTATCGGTCCGGTTTCGGCGACCCAGCGTTGCCTGGACAAGGCCGGTTGGCAACTGGCCGAACTGGACCTGATCGAAGCCAACGAAGCCTTTGCCGCCCAGGCGCTGGCCGTGGGCAATGCGCTGGCATGGGATGCCGCGCGGGTTAACGTCAATGGAGGGGCGATTGCCCTGGGCCACCCGATTGGTGCTTCCGGGTGCAGGGTGCTGGTGACCCTGCTGCACGAGATGATCAAACGGGATGCCCAGAAAGGCCTGGCCACCTTGTGCATTGGTGGCGGGCAAGGGGTGGCGCTGGCCATCGAGCGCTGATTGATTCAAGCAGGCCCGGCCTCTTCGCGGATAAACCCCAGCCTACAGGTAAGTAAATCCTCGTAGGAGCGGGTTTACCCGCGAAAGGGCCGGGCCTGCTGGCCAATCTCCACCAGCCATTCACCGTTGCATTCGCCACCGTATTCGCGGGTAAACCCGCTCCTACACTGATCGGTGGTGGACACACATCGGTGATTGGGCGCAGGCCATTGTAGGAGCGGGTTCACCCGCGAAAGGGCCGGACCTGCTGGCCAATCTCCACCAGCCATTCACCGTTGCATTCGCCACCGTATTCGCGGGTAAACCCGCTCCTACACTGATCGGTGGTGGGCACACATCGGTGATTGGGCGCAGGCCATTGTAGGAGCGGGTTCACCCGCGAAAGGGCCGGACCTGCTGGCCAATCTCCACCAGCCATTCACCGTTGCATTCGCCACCGTATTCGCGGGTAAACCCGCTCCTACACTGATCGGTGGTGGGCACACATCGGTGATTGGGCGCAGGCCGTTGTAGGAGCGGGTTCACCCGCGAAAGGGCCGGACCTGCTGGCCAATCTCCACCAGCCATTCACCGTTGCATTCGCCACCGTATTCGCGGGTAAACCCGCTCCTACACCGATCGGTGGTGGACACACATCGGTGATTGGGCGCAGGCCGTTGTATGAGCGGGTTCACCCGCGAAGAGGCCGGCACAGGCAGCAACCGTTCAAGCCGCGGCTCGGTCCTGCTCCAGCGAAGCAGCCAGCACCGCCACTTCCTGGCACTTCTGCACGGCCAGATCCACTGGGCTCTCCAGCAGCGAACAGGCCGGCGCCAACCACAGCCGCTCACCCAGGCGTTCATGGGCCTCGTGCAGCAGCCCCAGGGTCTTGCCCAGATCGCAAGGCAAGTCGTTGCGACCGTCGACCAGGCCCAGCGACAGTATCTTGTAAGCCGGCAGGCGGTCGAGAATGCTCTGGTATTGCTCAGGGGCTTGAACCAGATCGACGTGCAAGCCATCCACTGGCAGGTTGGCGGCCAGGCCGAGGTTGCCGTCAAGGCCACCGAAGTACGTGGCGATCAGCTTCTTCAACGGTGCGCGTTGAAGGATGTTGTAGACGCGTTCATAGGCATTTTTCCAGTCCTGGGGCAGCGCCTGGGCGAGGATGGGTTCATCGATCTGCACCCATTCAACGCCCAGGGCGGCCAGGCGGTTGAGGAGCTGGTCATACACGGGCAGCAGGCGGTCAAGCAGCTCCAGCTTGTCGAAGTCACCGCCCAGGGTCTGGCCCTGCCACAGGTAGGTCAAGGGGCCGATCACTACCGGCTTGACTGCATGGCCCAGAGCCTTGGCGTGCTCCACTTCTTCGAACAGTGGTTCCCAGTTCAGAACGAACGGCTGATCGCCTGCGCTAAGCACGTGGCTGTCCCAGGCGAAGTCGCCGACCGGCAGCAGCTCGATGCCAGCGTCTTTCTGCACCTGCCAGTGGCGGGCACGCAGCTCGCGGTCACGGCCGATGTGTGGAAAGCCCAGGTTATGTGCCAGTGCCATGTCTTGTCCCTTCAGCATGCTTTAATGAATGAGGGGGATTCTCCAGCTGGTGGGGGTATTGAGACAAACTCATTAAATTTGAGATGAACCCAAGAAATCTTCATGATCATGCTGCCATGATCTTCGCGCCCCCCATGTCTCATTCAGATCACCACCTTGCGCATCCGGACATGACCCGGCTCGCCTTCTGCCGCACAATGCCACCCTGACCACACCAGGTGCCCGGCCAACATGAGCCTGCTGAAAACCGCCCTGCGCGAAAAGAACTTCGTCTGCGTCATGGAGTTCGTCCCCAAACCTTCCGCAGAACGCTTTGCCGCCATGGAAGCGATCATGGCCCGTGCGCACCTGTGCGGCTGGCCTATGACCGTGGCCATCGGTGATCGTGTCGGCAGCCCGCTGGACATGTCACCGCTGGACGCCCTCGCCTCGTTCAGCAACCCGGTGCCTGCCCTGCCGCATTTTTCGGGCAAGGATCGCGAGCGCCACCACCTGCTCGCCCAACTGCAGCGCATGGACGCCGCCGGCCTCGACCAGCTGTTACTGCTGACTGGCGACCGCCTGCCCGGCCATGAACCTGGCCAGCGCCCGGTGCGCTATCTGGAATCGGTCGCTGCCCTGCAGATTGCCCGCCAGGCTTGCCCGCACTGGCTGCTGGGCGCGGCGCTGAACCCGTTCAAGTACCACGAGGAAGAAGGCGGCGCCCAGTATTTCAAGGCCGAGAAAAAGCTGGCAGCGGGGGCTGACTTCTTCACCTTGCAGCTGGGCTTCGATGCCGCCAAGCACCAGGAAGCCATACACTGGATGCGCCGCCAGGCGTCACCCAAGCCCATGCTGGCCTGCCTCATGAGCCTCACCCACGGGCGCGCAGCGATGCTCGACCACGTGGCCGGCGTCACTGTCACGCTCTCCATGCGCGACATGCTCGAAGCGGAAACGGCGCAGTCCAAGGCCTTTGCCCAGGCGCGCAGTGTTGACCGGCTGGCCCTGCAGATTATCGGTACAAAGCTGATGGGTTACGCCGGTGTGCACCTGTCAGGGGTTCACACACTCGAACAGTTGCTGGCCCTGGAGGCCCGTATCGAGCACTGGCAATCCCAGGTTCACTCTCTGGAGCAATGGACACCGGCCTGGCACGCCAGCTGGCAGATGCCCGGCCTGCCAGCGGTAACCTTCCATCCGCCACAGGCGGGCTGGCGCCTGGGCGAGTCACGGGTCGATGCCTCATTCAAGGAAAAAGCCCGCTATCACCTGATGCATGGCATGCATTCACTGCTGTTCAGCCGGCGCAACGGCCTGAGCAAGGCCTTCGGTTGGGCAGTGCGCCAGCCTCTATGGGCAACACGCGTTGGCGCACAAGTGCTGCACACGCTCGAGCGCAGTGTGAAGCGCCCGCTGGTGGGTTGCGACACCTGCGGCCGTTGCCGCCTGGAAGACACCTTGTACACCTGCCCGGAAACCTGCCCTAAAGGCCTGGCCAATGGCCCCTGCGGCGGAACCGCCCTGAACCGCTGCGAGTTCGGCGACCGCGAGTGCATCCACAGCGTCAAATACCGCACCGCCAAAGCAGTGCGGCAAACCGCTGTGCTGACCGAACGCCTGATCCCGTGCATCGAGGTCGAGACCCGCCACCGCAGCTCATGGCCGCAGTGGTTCGCAGGGCAGGCGCCGCAGCGGATCAGCCCGCAGCCATTGCCTCGAAGCCAGCCCGAATCGTAGCCTCGGGCAGTTCATCGGCAATGAACACCATCACGCTCTCGCGCGCTTCGCCTACGGCCCACTCGGCGTCCCAGTCGAAGCCATAAAGCTTGAGCACGCCCTGGAACACCAGCTTGCGTTCCTCGCCGGCAATGTTCAGCACGCCCTTGTAGCGCAGCAGCTGTTTGCCGTGGGTTTCCAGCAGCGCGTTCATGAAGCTGCTGAGGCGGTCGATATCCAGCGGCGCTTCAGTGCGCAGCACCATCGTGGAGATGCGGTCCGGGGTGGCAGGCTTGAGCACGGGTCGCAACATCGGTTTCAGGTTTACCCCAAGGTCAGGGTTGAGGTTGAAACCGCGCACATCCAGTAGTTCAGCCAGGTCGATGCAGCCGTGTTCGACCACACGGATCGCAGCCCTGCTATTGATGCGGCCCAGGCGTTCGCGCAGGGCTTCAACCGCAGCTGGCTCGACCAGGTCGGTCTTGCTCAGCAGCAGACGGTCGGCAAAGCCGACCTGGGCCTGAGCGATGGTCTGGGTCAGGTGCAGTTCGGCATGCGCGGCATCGACGAGGGTGATGATGCCGTCGAGGATGTAGCGCTCACGCAGCTCCTCGTCGATGAAGAACGTTTGCGCTACCGGCGCCGGGTCGGCCAGGCCGGTGCACTCGATCACCAGGCGGTCGAAGGCAATCTCGCCGGCATCCAGACGTTCAAGCAGCAGGTACAGGGCGCGGGTCAAGTCGCCATGGATGCTGCAGCATACACAGCCGTTGGCCAAGGTCATTACCTGCACCGGCTGATCACCCAGCAGTTGGCTGTCGATGCCGGCCTCGCTGAATTCGTTTTCGATCACGGCGAGCTTCAGGCCATGCTCGGCCTTGAGCATGTGCCTGAGCAAGGTAGTCTTGCCGGCACCGAGGAAGCCAGTGAGGACGGTTACGGGAATGGGCGTCTGCACGCAAAATACTCCTGAATCTGAAAATGACTGTGGGAGCCGGTTACCCAGGCTCCCACAGGTTCACACGTACCGCAGGCTCAACAGCACTTGGGGCCGGATTTGCCACCGTAACGTGCTTCCTGGCGTTCGCGGAAGAACGCCTCGTAGCTCATCACCGGCTTGTCCGGATGCGTTTTCTGCATGTGTTCGACATAGTTGTCGTAGTCGGGCATGCCGACCATCAGGCGGGCTGCCTGCCCCAGGTATTTTCCCAGTCGACCCAGGTCGTTGAACATGATTGCAGTCCTCTCTATTACGCGTCAGGCAGCGCCTGGAACGGGGTTTCCTTGTCGCTGCGCTCCTTGCGGCCCAGGGCGACGTAGCCGACCTTGATGGCGAAGAACAGGATGCTGAAGACCACCAGCAGGAACAAGACCGTCAGGCCCGCGTTGGTGTAGGCGTTGAAGATCACGTGCTGCATCTGCCCGATGTCTTTGGCCGGGGCCAGTACCTGGCCGGCGTCCAGCGCAGTGCTGTACTTCTTGGCCAGGGCCAGGAAGCCGACAGCCGGGTTCGGGTCGAACAGCTTGATCAGGCCTGCTGCAGTGGTGCAGATCAACAGCCACACGGCCGGCAGCAGGGTGACCCAGATGTAGCGCTGACGCTTCATCTTGATCAGCACCACAGTACCGAGCATCAAGGCGATACCGGCCAGCATCTGGTTGGAGATACCAAACAGCGGCCACAGGGTGTTGATGCCGCCCAGCGGGTCGATTACGCCCTGGTACAGCAGATAGCCCCAGAGTGCCACGCAGCCAGCGGTGGCGAGCAGGTTGGCCCCCCACGAGTCGGTGCGCTTGAGCGCCGGCACGAAGCTGCCCAGCAGGTCTTGCAACATGAAGCGCCCGGCACGGGTACCGGCATCCACCGCAGTGAGGATGAACAGCGCCTCGAACAAGATCGCGAAGTGGTACCAGAAGGCCATGGTGTTTTCACCTGGCAACACCTGGTGCAGGATCTGCGCGATACCGACCGCCAGGGTTGGCGCACCGCCAGCACGGGCCAGGACGGTGTGCTCGCCGATGTCACGGGCGACCGCTTCGAGCTGCTCAGGTGTAATCAGGAAGCCCCAACTGCTGACCGTCTGCGCTACCGACACAACATCGGAACCGACCACGGCAGCCGGGCTGTTCATGGCGAAGTACACGCCCGGCTCGATCACCGAGGCCGCAACCATGGCCATGATGGCGACGAACGATTCCATCAGCATGCCGCCATAGCCGATATAGCGGGCGTTGGTTTCGTTATCCAGCAGCTTCGGGGTGGTCCCCGAGGAAATCAGCGCGTGGAAGCCAGACACCGCACCACAGGCAATGGTGATGAACAGAAACGGGAACAGGGTACCCTTCCACACCGGGCCGGTGCCGTCGGTGAACTGGGTCAGCGCCGGCATTTTCAGCTCGGGTGCGATGATCAGGATACCGATGGCCAGGCCAAGGATCGTACCGATCTTGAGGAAGGTCGACAGGTAGTCACGCGGCGCCAGTACCAGCCATACCGGCAGCACGGCGGCGACAAACCCGTAGCCCACCAGCATCCAGGTGATCTGTACGCCGGTGAACGTGAACGCCGGGCCCCACACCGGATCCGCAGCGATCACGCCCCCCAGCCAGATGGAAGCCAGCAGCAGTACCACGCCAACCACCGAGATTTCGCCAATACGGCCCGGACGGATGTAGCGCATATAAATGCCCATGAACATCGCGATCGGGATGGTCGCCATCACCGTGAACATGCCCCACGGGCTTTCGGCCAGGGCCTTGACCACGATCAGCGCCAGCACCGCAAGGATGATGATCATGATCAGGAAGCAGCCGAACAGGGCGATGGTGCCCGGGATTTTGCCCATCTCCTCGCGCACCATGTCGCCCAGCGAGCGGCCATTGCGGCGGGTAGACATGAACAGAACCATGAAGTCCTGCACCGCACCGGCCAGCACCACGCCGGCGATCAGCCAAAGCGTGCCGGGCAGGTAGCCCATTTGCGCGGCGAGTACCGGCCCGACCAAGGGGCCTGCGCCGGCGATGGCGGCGAAGTGGTGGCCGAAAAGAATGTGTTTGTTGGTCGGAACGTAGTCCAGGCCATCGTTGTTGAGCACCGCCGGGGTGGCACGGCGCGGGTCGAGTTGCATCACCTTGGTGGCGATGAACAGGCTGTAGTAACGATAGGCGACCAGGTAGATGGCCACCGCCGCGACCACGATCCACAAGGCGTTGATCGCCTCGCCGCGACGCAGGGCAACCACACCCAGTGCGCAGGCGCCTATGACTGCCAGCGCCAGCCACGGAATATGGCGTAGCAGGCTATTATTGTTGTTCATGGTTAGCTTCCAGCTGGTGGATTGGAAAGACCGCCCACCGAGTCTAGGGCGAGTCAAGCGGCATTGCCACACTTGCTTTGTTCTAGAGCCTCTGCGGCCAGATTGCAGTACCTGATGCACATGCAGTTCTAAATATAGTCAGGATGACACCTGACGACCTATTGAGGATCCATGCCATGAGCGATCACGACGAACGCCGCCGCTTTCAACGCATCGACTTCGATGCGCCCGCCGAGCTACACCAGGGACTGAAACGCTGGCCTGCAAAACTGCTGGACCTTTCACTCAAAGGCTTGCTGATAGAACGCCCGGCAGATTGGGATGCCGACCTGACGCAGGACTTCGACGCCATCATCCACCTGGGCGAAGATGCCCGCGTGCAGATGCAGGTCGAACTGCGCCACGAGGAAGCGGACCGCCTGGGCTTCATCTGCCTCTACATCGACCTCGACTCGCTGAGCCACTTGCACCGTCTTGTGGAACTGAACGTGGCTGACAGCACCGAAATGATGCGTGAGCTGCGCGAACTCATCGAATAATGAAATCTCTTAGCTAGCTAATAGCCTCCCCACAGAGTGTTTCTTGTCTACCCAGACAGCTTTAAGCCTGGGTAGCGTTGCTTTGTACACACCCTTCTAATACAACTTCTGCCAAGTTGGTACGCCTTCTGCATTGGGTTTTAGCACGCCCTGCGGCCGGATCTGTTCGCGCTCCGATCAAAATATTGTATACAATTTTTGTAGCAATCAATTGAGTGAAGTGTCTACAGTAGCGGCACAACAATAAACAGAGAGCCTGCTCCATGACTACGTCCCCTAGCACGTCTCCCGCCAAGCGACCCGAGGATGAAAACCTCGGCCTTGGTGCCAACCTGGCCTATGGTCTGCAGCATGTGCTGACCATGTATGGTGGGATCGTCGCAGTACCCCTGATCCTGGGGCAGGCCGCGGGCCTGAATGGTGCCGAAATCGGCATGCTGATCGCCGCCTCGCTGTTTGCCGGTGGCCTGGCCACCCTTCTGCAGACCCTTGGTCTGCCGTTCTTTGGTTGCCAGTTGCCGCTGGTACAAGGCGTGTCGTTCGCCGGTGTGGCGACCATGGGGGCGATTCTGAGCAGCGAGGGGGGCGGTGGCCTGCCAGGCGTACTCGGCGCGGTCATGGCAGCGTCGCTGATCGGCTTTCTGATCACGCCGGTGTTCTCGCGCATCACCAAGTTCTTCCCGCCGCTGGTGACCGGTATCGTCATCACCACCATCGGCCTGACCCTGATGCCGGTTGCCGCACGCTGGGTGATGGGTGGCAACAGCGCCTCGCCGGAGTTCGGCAGCATGGCCAACATCGGCCTGGCCGGGCTGACCTTCGCCATCGTGCTGCTGCTGAGCAAGCTTGGCAACGCAACCATCTCACGCCTGTCGATCCTGCTGGCCATGGTGGTCGGCACGTTGATCGCCTGGGCATTGGGCATGACCGATTTCAGCAAGGTCAGCGAAGGCCCGATGTTCGCCTTCCCCTCGCCGTTCCACTTTGGCATGCCGGAGTTCCACATCGCCGCGATCCTGTCGATGTGCATCGTGATCATGGTGACCCTGGTGGAAACGTCGGCCGATATCCTCGCCGTCGGTGAGATCATCGACACCAAGGTGGACTCAAAGCGCCTGGGCAACGGCCTGCGCGCCGACATGGCATCGAGCATCCTGGCGCCGATTTTCGGTTCGTTCACCCAGAGCGCGTTCGCCCAGAACGTTGGCCTTGTGGCGGTGACCGGGGTCAAGAGCCGCTACGTGGTGGCTACCGGCGGCGTGATTCTGGTGGTACTCGGCCTGCTGCCGGTCATGGGACGGGTGATTGCCGCCGTGCCTACCCCGGTACTGGGCGGCGCCGGTATCGTGCTGTTCGGCACCGTGGCGGCCAGCGGTATCCGCACCCTGTCCAAGGTCAGCTACAAGAACAACGTCAACCTGATCATCGTTGCCGCCTCGCTGGGCTTCGGCATGATCCCGATTGCCGCGCCGACCTTCTACCACCACTTCCCGAACTGGTTCGAGACCATCTTCCACTCCGGCATCAGCTCGGCGGCGATCATGGCCATCCTGCTGAACCTGATCTTCAACCACTTCACCACCGGCAACTCGGAAAACCAGTCAGTGTTCGCTGCAGCCTACGAGCGGACCATCCAGTATTCGGACATTTCCGCGCTGCGTGATGGGGACTACTTCAAGGATGGCAAGCTGTTCGATGCCGAGGGTAACGAAGTGCCAATGCTGGAACTGGACGAGCATGGCAATGAAACGGTCAAGCGCACGCCAGTTGCCGAGCATTGACTGTGTGCAGGAGCGAGCTTGCTCGCTCCTGCACATTATTCGAACAACGCATCCAGCGCCTGTTCCAGGCGGGTAACGGCAATCACCTGCAAACCCGCCGGCGCTTCTTTCGGCGCATTGCCCTTGGGTACGATGGCACGCTTGAAGCCGTGCTTGGCCGCTTCCTTCAAGCGCTCCTGGCCACTGGGCACCGGCCGTACCTCGCCCGACAAGCCAATCTCGCCAAACACCAGCAAACCATGGGCCAGTGGCCGGTTACGCAAGCTGGACATCACCGCCGCCAGCAGCGCCAGGTCCGAAGCCGTTTCCAGCACCTTCACCCCGCCGACCACGTTGAGAAACACGTCCTGGTCATGGGTCGGGATACCGCCATGACGGTGGAGTACCGCCAACAACATGGCCAGGCGGTTCTGGTCCAGGCCCAAGGTCACCCGCCGCGGGTTGGCCAGATGGCTATCGTCGACCAGCGCCTGCACCTCGACCAGCATCGGCCGGGTCCCCTCCCAGGTTGCCATCACCACGCTCCCCGGCACCTCTTCCTGGGTACGGTTGAGGAAGATCGCCGACGGGTTCGAGACCTCCTTGAGGCCACGATCGGTCATGCCGAACACGCCCAGTTCGTTGACCGCGCCAAAGCGGTTCTTGACCGCCCGCAGCAAGCGCAGGCGGCCATCGGACTCACCTTCGAAATACAGCACAGTGTCGACCATGTGCTCCAGCACCCTTGGGCCAGCCAGCGAGCCTTCCTTGGTCACGTGGCCGACCAGGAAGATTGCCGTACCGCTTTGCTTGGCGTAGCGCACCAGCAACGCTGTGCTTTCGCGCACCTGGGCCACGCCGCCCGGGGCCGATTGCAACTGCTCGGTGAAAATGGTCTGGATCGAGTCGATCACCATTACCCTCGGCTTCTCGACCCGCGCCGTGGCAATGATCGTCTCGATGCAGGTTTCGGTCATCACCTTGAGCTGGTCCTGGGGCAGGCCCAGCCGCCGGGAGCGCATGGCCACCTGCTGCTGCGACTCCTCCCCTGTGACATACAGTGCCGGCATGCCCACGGCGATGTTGCACAAGGTCTGTAGCAAAATGGTCGATTTGCCGATGCCGGGGTCACCGCCGATCAGCACCACCGAGCCATCCACCAGGCCGCCACCCAGCACACGGTCCAGTTCGGTGCTGCTGGTCGTGAAACGCGGGATTTCCTCGACACTGACTTCGGCCAGGGTCTTGATCTGCGCCTGCTGTCCTGTCCAGCCAGCGCGGCCGCTACTGGGTGCAGCAGCGCCGCCGCTTTCGATCATGGTTTCGACCAGGGTATTCCAGGCCCCGCATTCGCCGCACTGGCCGGCCCATTTGGGGAAAGTCGCGCCGCATTCGGTGCAGCCATACAAGCGCTTGGCCTTGGCCATGGGTGGGGTCTCCTGGAAAAATTCGCCATGATAGCCGAGCAGGACGTGTCTCGAACGCCTCGAGATGCGACAAAACTATTCGTTCTAACTGCAGTCAGTAGCCCTGAACACAACGCATGAAGCGTTTTAGTGGCTTACACTGCCTTAACCTTACCTTTTGTTACAAGGAACCAAACATGGGCATGCTCAACGAGTTCAAGGCTTTCGCAGTCAAAGGCAATGTCGTCGACATGGCGGTCGGTATCATCATCGGCGCGGCCTTCGGCAAGATCGTCTCGTCCTTCGTCGGCGACGTGATCATGCCGCCACTGGGCCTGTTGATCGGTGGCGTGGACTTCAGCGACCTGGCCATTACCCTGAAGGCTGCCGAAGGTGACTTGCCAGCGGTGATGCTGGCGTATGGCAAGTTCATCCAGACCGTGATCGACTTCGTGATCGTGGCCTTTGCCATCTTCATGGGCGTGAAAGCAATCAACAAGCTCAAGCGTGAAGAAGCCGTGGCACCGACTACGCCGCCTGTGCCTTCGGCTGAAGAGACACTGCTGACCGAGATCCGCGATTTGCTCAAGACGCAGAACCAGAACCGCTTGCCTTGAAAATTGCCGGAGGCGCTGTGGGGAGCGGGCATGCTCGCGAAGAAAGCAATGCGATGGATGGCACCGGCTCCGCCGGTGTTCGCGGGTGAACCCGCTCCTACGGCGGCCTGTGTCCAACCTCCGATGTGTGTCCACCCCCCATCTGTGTAGGAAGGGGTTACCCGCGAATACGGTGGCGACAGCAACGGTGAACGGCGGGTGGAGATTGGCCAGCAGGCCCGGCCTCTTCGCGGGTGAACCCGCTCCTACACGGCGGGCTGTGTCCAACCTCCGATGTGTGCCCACCACCAATCTGTGTAGGAGCGGGTTTACCCGCGAATACGGTAGCGGCAGCAACGGTGAACGGCGGGTGGAGATTGGCCAGCAGGCCCGGCCCTTTCGCGGGTGAACCCGCTCCTACACGGCGGGCTGTGTCCAACCACCGATGTGTGTCCACCAACGATTTGTGTGTAGGAGCGGGTTTACCCGCGAATACGGTGGCGACAGCAAAGGTGAACGGCGGGTGGAGATTGGCCAGCAGGGCCGGCCCTTTCGCGGGTGAACCCGCTCCTACACGGCGGGCTGTGTCCAACCTCCGATGTGTGTCCACCCCCCATCTGTGTAGGAGCGGGTTTACCCGCGAATACGATGGCGACAGCAACGGTGAACGGCGGGTGGAGATTGGCCAGCAGGCCCGGCCTCTTCGCGGGTGAACCCGCTCCTACGGCGGCCTGTGTCCAACCTCCGATGTGTGTCCACCCCCATCTGTGTAGGAGCGGGTTCACCCGCGAATACGGTGGCGACGGCAAAGGTGAACGGCGGGTGAAGATTGGCCAGCAGGCCCAGCCCTTTCGCGGGTAAACCCGCTCCTACAGGCCCCACAACGGCCGCAATGGTCTTACCAGTAGTTCTCGACAGCCACCTGCCCGGGCCGCTTGCTCAGGCTCAGTTGCAGGTCTCGCGCCTTGAGGACCTTGCGGGTTTCGTCGATCATTTCCGGGTTACCGCACAGCATCACCCGCGAATGCTCCGGTGACAGTTCAAGCCCTGCCGCCCTCTCCAGTTCGCCATTCTCGATCAACGTCGTAATCCGCTGGTTCAGCGCCCCCGGGTGCTGTTCACGGGTCACCACGGGAATGAACTGCAACTTGCCCGCGTACTCAGCCAGATAATCGCGCTGTTCCAGCCCGGCAATCTCATCCACATAGGCCAGCTCCTTGGCTTCGCGTACCGAATACACCAGCTTGATGCTGTCGAAACGCTCCCAGGCCTCGAAGTCCTGCAGGATCGACATAAAGGGCGCAATGCCGGTACCGGTGGCCAGCAGCCATAGATCACGACCACCGACGAAGCGGTCGAGGGTGAGGAAGCCGAACGCCTGGCGGTCGATCAGCAACGTATCGCCTGCCCCCAAACGGCTCAGCTCACTGGTGAACTCACCACCTGGCACCACGATGGAAAAGAAGTCCAGATACTCATCATGGGGCGCGCTGACCATGGAATAGGCGCGCCACACCACGCTACCATCGGCCTTGGTCACACCTAGCCGGGCAAATTGGCCGGAACGGAAGCGGAACCCCGCGTCGCGCGTAACCCGCAGGCTGAAGAGGTTCGGCGTCAGTGGCTGAACATCGAGCAGTGTCTGGCGGGTGAACTTGTCGGCGCTAGCGGTCATATCGGGCTCCAGGGTTGGCGTGTGCACAGTGTCGCCTAAAGTGGCCAGGATAAAAACCACCGCTTTGTAGGGCCTCATAGAGTGCAACCGGGCCGAAGTCGCAGAAAATCCTGATCGCTATAACAAAAAATTCCCAACAGGATGGTAGGTCTTTTCCTACAATCTTCCGGGTACTCAAACGGATTGGATTCTGCGCGCCTCCAAGGAGTGCCTCAGATGTATCAATGGAAACCTGAACATCTTCATGCCTTCGTCAGCGAACGGAGCCCGCAGAAGCTGTTCGACATCGCAGTCCACCTGGCTCAGGGCCTGGGCATGGATTACCTTGGGCTGAACATCCGTATTCAGATCGCTACGCAAACGCCAAGGCTGTACCTCTACAGCAACTACCCAAGTGAGTGGATCGAGCGCTACCAGCGCGACGACTTCTACAAGCAGGACCCGGCGGCGAACCTGAGCCACAGCTCGACGACGCCGGTGCTGTGGACCGATGAACTGTACAAGGAAGCCCCGCAATTTCGCGAAATGGCCTGCCAGCATGGCTTGCGCCACGGCTGGACACAGTCGCTTCACGATCTGCAGCACAACGAAAGCCAGATCAGTGTCGCTCGACCAAACGGCCACATCGATGTGTTCGAGCTGTACGACAAAGCCGGTAGTGTGCAGTGGCTGTGCCACACCCTTCACGCGGTACTGGGCGAGCATCACCTGAACGCACTGTGCCCACCCCAACCGAAAATGAGCGAGCGTGAACTGGAAGTGCTGAAATGGTCTGCCGCCGGCAAGACCGCTGCCGATGTAGCCTGCATCCTCTCCCTGTCGCAAAGCACGGTCAACTTCCATATCCGCAGCGTGATCACCAAGACCAATGCAGCCAACAAGGCCGGAGCCATCGCCATTGCCGCCTTGCGTGGCTGGATCTGACCTCCAAGCCTGCGGCCTTGGGCAAAGCCCTGTAGAATCGCCCGGCAAAGCCCGGGGCGAACCGCAACGGGCAGTTTCGTACCCGAGCCAGACGCCATGCCCCTGTTGACCACCCCCTACGCCGAACTCGACCTGATCCGCCAGCCGGAGCAGGCCAACGACCCGCTGCAGGCTTTCGATGCCGCCGACGAGTACCTGCTTGCGCAGCTACACGATCAGGCACCTGACGCCAATTGCCGGGTACTGGTGCTCAATGACAGCTTCGGTGCCCTGGCCGCCAGCCTGGCGGGCCAGCTGCAGGTGGTCAGCAGCGGTGACTCGCACCTGGGGCATCTGGCCCTGGAAAAGAACCTGGCGCGCAATGGCCTGCCATTCGACAGTGTGCCGTTCGTACCGGCCAGCGAGCACTGGCAAGGCCCGTTTGATCGGGTGCTGGTGCGTGTACCCAAGACCCTGGCCCTGCTCGAAGAACAACTGATCCGCCTGCAAGGCCAGCTGGCCCCCGGTGCGCAGGTGATTGCCGGGGCGATGATCAAGCACCTGCCACGGGCGGCCGGCGACCTGATGGAGAAGTACATCGGCCCCGTACAGGCTTCGCTGGCACAGAAAAAAGCCCGCTTGCTGACTGCAACGGTTGCCGAGCGGCCGCTCGCCAAGTCCCCCTACCCTAGCGGCTACCGCCTCGACGTGCCGGCACTGGAATTGATCAACCACGCCAACGTGTTCTGCCGTGAAGGCCTGGATATCGGTACCCGGGCGTTCCTCCCGCATCTGCCACGCGACCTCGGCCGTGCGCGGGTGGCAGACCTGGGCTGCGGTAACGGCGTACTCGCGATTGCCAGCGCCCTGGCCAACCCGGAGGCCGAGTACACCCTGGTCGACGAGTCGTACATGGCGGTGCAATCGGCGCAGGAGAACTGGCAGGCAGCGTTGGGCGAGCGCCCGGCGACCTTCGTCGCGGCCGATGGCCTGGCCGGGCTGGAGAAGCAGTCGCTGGACGTGGTGCTGTGCAACCCGCCGTTCCACCAACAGCAGGTAGTAGGTGATTTCCTGGCCTGGCGCATGTTCCAGCAGGCGCGTGAAGCGCTGGTGGTAGGTGGGGCGCTGTACATCGTGGGTAACCGGCACCTGGGCTATCACAGCAAGCTGGCGCGGTTGTTCCGCGGCGTTGAGCAGGTGGCGGCTACGCCCAAGTTCGTCATTCTGAAAGCCCGCAAGTAAGCGCGCCACCGCCCCCGTAGGAGCGGGCTTGCCCGCGAACACCGGCAACGCCGGTGCCATCTAGCGCGTTGCCTGCTTCGCGGGCAAGCCCGCTGCCGCTCTTTATCAATGTGTGGTCAGGCCCGCCGCCCCCATGAACAGCCGCATCACCCAGGCCGCCACACCCAGCGCCGCGACGCTCATCGCCCAGATCAGCAACAGCCAACCCAGTCGCTGCCACAGCGGTTTCTTGTCTTCCAAGCCATGCTTGCCAGTCATCATGCGGCCCTCCTAGTGATAGCCGTCTTCGTGGGTCACCTTGCCGCGGAACACGTAGTAGCTCCAGAAGGTATACATGAGGATAAACGGCAGGATGAACAGGGTACCCACCAGCATGAAGCCCTGGCTTTGCGGTGGCGCTGCGGCATCCCAGATCGAGATCGACGGCGGGATGATGTTAGGCCACAGGCTGATTCCCAAGCCGCTGTAGCCAAGGAAGATCAATACCAGCGTGAGCAGGAACGGCGTGTAGTGCGCGTTGCGCGCCACCGCTTTGAGCAACCCGTAGAACGTCACCAGCACCAGCAGCGGTACCGGCATGAACCAGATCAGGTTGGGCATGCTGAACCAGCGGTCGGCAATCTGCGGGTAGGCGATTGGGGTCCACAGGCTGACGATACCGATCACCACCAGCAGCACCAGCGCCAGCGGCCGGGCCATGTCGTGCATCTTCTGTTGCAGCGGCCCTTCAGTCTTCATGATCAGCCAGGTACAACCCAGCAGGGTGTAGGCCACGATCAACCCCAGCCCGCAGAACAGGCTGAACGGGGTCAGCCAGTCCAGGGTGCCACCGGCGAAATGCCGGTCGACCACCTTGAAGCCTTCCAGGAACGCACCCAACGCCACGCCCTGGAAGAAGGTGGCAATCAGCGAACCCCAGATGAAAGCCTTGTCCCAGATATGCCGCTTGTCAGCCTTGGCCTTGAAGCGGAACTCGAAGGCCACGCCCCGGAAGATCAGGCCGATCAGCATCAGGATCAGGGGCAGGTACAGGGCCTCGAGGACCACGGCATAGGCCATCGGGAAGGCCCCGAACAGTCCGGCACCGCCCAGGATCAACCAGGTTTCGTTGCCGTCCCATACCGGCGCGACAGTGTTCATCATTACATCACGGTCCTGCTCGCCCTTGACGAAGGGGAAGAGCATGCCGATCCCCAGGTCGAATCCGTCCATCACCACGTACATCATGACGCCGAAGATGATGATCACGGCCCAGATCAGTGGAAGGTCGATACCCATGGTTCAGTTCCCCTTGTTCAAGCTGGCAGAGGTGGCCTCGCGGCCATCATCGGCGGCGGACAAAGGCCGTGCCGGCGTGCGTTTCTGGCCTGGGCCTCCCGGTGTGTGCTCATCACCCTCGCCGGTCTGCGGCCCTTTGCGCACCAGGCGCATCATGTAGCCAAGGCCGGTGCCAAACAGGGCGAAGTACACCACCACGAAGGCCACAAGGGTGAAGCCGAGCTGCGCGTAGCTGTGGTTGGAAACACCGTCCGCCGTGCGCATCAGGCCGTACACCACCCAGGGCTGGCGGCCAATTTCGGTAGTGAACCAGCCGGCCAGCACCGCGATCAGCCCGGATGGCCCCATCCACAGGGCCACATGCAGGAACGGGCGCGAACTGTACAGTGTGCCGCGTTTTCGCAACCACAGGCTCCACAGGCCGACGAAGATCATCAGGAAACCAAGCCCGACCATGATCCGGAACGACCAGAATACGATGGTGGAGTTAGGCCGGTCCTCGGGCGGGAACTCCTTCATCGCCGGCACCTGCTTGTCCAGGCTATGGGTCAGGATCAGGCTGCCGAGCGCCGGGATCTCGATCTTGAACCGGGTAGTCTCGGCCTCCATGTCGGGAATGCCAAACAGGATCAGCGGAGTCGGCTCACCGGGCACGTTCTCCCAGTGGCCTTCGATCGCGGCAATTTTCACCGGCTGGTGCTTGAGGGTATTGAGGCCGTGGAAATCACCGATCACTGCCTGAATCGGGGCGACGATCAGTGCCATCCACATGGCCATCGACAGCATCTTGCGTACGGCCGGGTTGTCACGCCCGCGCAGCAGGTGCCAGGCCGCCGAGGCACCGACGAAGAACGCGGTGGAAACGAACGCGGCAGTGGCCATGTGCATCAGGCGGTAGGGGAACGAGGGGTTGAACACCACCGCAAACCAGTCCACCGGCACCACCCGACCATCGATGATCTCGTGACCTTGCGGGGTTTGCATCCAGCTGTTCGAGGCGAGAATCCAGAAGGTCGAAACCAGCGTACCGAGCGCTACCATCACCGTGGAGAAGAAGTGCAGACCACGGCCGACGCGATTCCAGCCAAACAGCATGACGCCCAGGAAGCCGGCCTCGAGGAAGAACGCAGTCAGTACTTCGTAGGTGAGCAGCGGGCCGGTGACGGCGCCGGCAAAGTCGGAGAAGCGGCTCCAGTTGGTGCCGAACTGGTAGGCCATGACCAGGCCGGAGACCACGCCCATGCCGAAGTTGACGGCGAAGATCTTCGACCAGAAGTGATAGAGGTCACGGTAAACCTGGTTGTGGGTCCGCAGCCAGAGGCCTTCAAGGACTGCCAGGTAGCTCGCCAGGCCAATGGTGATGGCCGGGAACAGGATGTGGAATGACACGGTAAAGGCAAACTGCATTCGGGCGAGCTCTAAGGCCTCTATTCCGAACATGGTGCTTCCTCTTCAGATAATCCGGCGTCCGGGCTTGTGGCCCCAGTCGCCCACTGCCCCCACTGGGTCGAGTACGGCGTGTTGGAATTGTTCTGTTCGATCGCAGGGATTCCGGCCAGACGGCCAATTCATTGATCTGGAACGATTGACCCAGATCAATGAATGCTTGGAAGCATAGTCCCGAATGGCCCGATGGGGCGTGTGGTGGATTGCCGCGTGACCTGTTGCCTCACCCTCTTTAATAAACAGTAGAAAAGTGCCGACCTGAGCAAACAGTAACTGCTTGTTACAAACAGGTGATACGCTGCGCGCCCCTCTACTGCGCCGAGGCCACTGATTTCCGATGTCCGATTCCGCACCGCAGTTGTTGCGTCACCATCGTCCTTTTCTGGCCTTCTGGCTGGCCCGTGTGTTCACCGCCAGCGGCTTCCAGATGCTCACCGTGGCCATCGGCTGGCACCTCTACCAATTGACCGGCAACGTACTGGACCTGGGCCTGGTCGGCCTGGTCGAGTTCGCCCCACGGGTGCTGTTCATGCTGCACACCGGCCATGTCGCCGACCGCTATGACAGGCGCAAGGTCGCCGCCCTGTGCCAGAGCCTTCAGGGGCTGATTGCCCTGGCACTGGCGGTGGGCAGCGCTACCGACAACGTCACCCGCGAACTGATCTTTGCCCTGGCCTTCCTGCTCGGCGCCAGCCGCTCATTCGAAATGCCGGCAACCCAGGCGCTGTTGCCCAATGTGGTACCGGCCGGGCTGTTCCCGCGGGCAGTGGCGGCGTCGGCCTCGGCCACCCAGTCGGCGACCATCGTGGCGCCGGCGGTGGGCGGTTTCCTGTATGCCTTTGGCAGCATGTGGGTGTATGGCCCGACGGTGGCCCTGTACGCCATTGCCTGCGTGCTGACCCTGAGCCTGCAGGCGCGTGGCCAGGTCGCCCAGCGCGGGCGCGCCAGCATCGAATCGCTGCTGGCTGGCATCCGCTTCATTCGCAGCCGGCCCGACATCCTCGGCGCCATCTCGCTGGACCTGTTCGCAGTATTGCTGGGCGGGGCCACCGCGTTGCTGCCGGTATTTGCCAAGGACATCCTGCTGACCGGCCCGATGGGACTTGGCCTGTTGCGCTCGGCGCCAGCGGTGGGGGCGTTGCTGATGTCGCTCTGGCTGGCGCGCTTCCCGTTCCAGCGCAACGTCGGGCGGACGATGTTCACTGCGGTCGGCGTGTTCGGCGTGGCGACCATCGCCTTCGGCCTGTCGACCTCGTTCTGGTTCTCGCTGGCGGTACTGGTGGTACTGGGTGCGGCAGACATGATCAGCATGGTCATTCGCAGTTCGTTCGTGCAGCTGGAGACACCGGATGAAATGCGTGGGCGGGTGAGCGCAGTGAACGGCTTGTTCATCGGTGCCTCGAACCAGCTCGGTGAGTTCGAATCGGGGGTGACCGCGCACTGGTTTGGTACAGTGCCGGCGGTGGTGCTGGGTGGGGTGGGCACCTTGGTGGTGACCGGGGTGTGGATAAAACTGTTCCCTACCCTGGCCAAGCGGGATCGGTTGCATAACGGGTGATGGGTTACCTGTGCCGGACTCTTCGCGGGCAAGCCCGCGCCTACAGGGGACCTTACCCGCGAAGAGCCAGAAAAACCCATTCCCCAACGGCCATAGGCCCCCGCCATGCATGCTGGTATGATGCGCGGCTTTTTTCCTCCCCACACAAAACCACGGCATCCGGTACGGTCTGTGCTTTGCTGATGGGGTCGATACATTCATGGCGCCGGGGGCGCCTTGGGGAGCGGGCATGCTGGAAAGGCTGTTTCAACTAAGAGCACACAACACCAACGTGCGCACCGAGATTCTCGCGGGCGTCACCACCTTCCTGGCCATGGCCTACATCCTGTTCGTCAACCCGAGCATCCTCGGTGAGACCGGCATGGACAAGGGCGCGATCTTCGTCGCCACCTGCCTGGCAGCGGCCATCGGCTCCGCCACCATGGGCCTGATTGCCAACTACCCGATCGCCCTGGCACCGGGCATGGGCCTGAACGCGTTCTTCACCTACACCGTGGTGCTGCACATGGGCCACACCTGGCAGGTGGCGCTGGGTGCCGTGTTCCTGTCGGCGGTGATGTTCTTCCTGCTGTCGATCTTCCGCATCCGCGAGTGGATCGTGAACAGCATTCCGCTGCCGCTGCGTTCGGCGATTGCCGCCGGTATCGGCCTGTTCCTGGCATTGATCGCCCTGCATAACGCTGGCATCGTCGTCGATAACCCAGCCACTTTGGTGGGCATGGGCGACCTCAAGCAGCCCTCGGTGATTCTCGCCACGCTGGGCTTCTTCCTGATCGTCGGCCTTGAGTCGCTGAAGGTGCGCGGCGCGGTATTGATCGGCATCCTGGCCGTCACCGTCGCGTCGATCGCCATGGGCGTCACGCCGTTCGGCGGGATCGTGTCGATGCCACCTTCGCTGGCACCCACCTTCCTGCAACTGGACATCGCCGGTGCCCTCGATGTGGGCCTGATCAGCGTGATCTTCGCGTTCCTGTTCGTCGACCTGTTCGACAACTCCGGCACCCTGATCGCCGTGGCCAAGCGCGCCGGCCTGATGGGCAAGGACGGCCACATGCCGAAGATGGGCCGGGCCCTGATCGCCGACAGCACCGCCGCCATGGCCGGCTCCCTGCTGGGCACATCGACCACCACCAGCTACATCGAATCGGCTGCGGGTGTGAGCGCCGGTGGCCGTACCGGCCTGACTGCCATCGTGGTTGCCGTGCTGTTCCTGCTGGCGCTGTTCTTCGCCCCGCTGGCCGGTAGCGTACCGGCCTTCGCCACCGCCCCGGCGCTGCTGTTCGTCGCCGTGCTGATGGCCTCGGGCCTGGCAGAAATAAACTGGGACGACGTGACCGAAGCCGCGCCGGTTGTAGTGACCGCCCTGGCCATGCCGCTGACCTACTCGATCGCCAACGGCATCGCCTTCGGCTTCATCGCCTGGACCGCCGTCAAGCTGATTTCGGGCCGCCACCGCGACCTGAACCCGGCGCTGGTGATCCTTTCCATCCTGTTCGTCATCAAGCTAGGCTGGTTCAACGCATGAGTGCTGCTTTCGACCCCTCCTCCTACGCCCCCCAGCTGGATGCCAAAGTGGCCCGGCTGCGCGAGCTGCTGGCGCCGTTCGGCGCGCCGGAGCCGACTGTTTTCGACTCACCGCGCGAGCATTACCGCCTGCGCGCCGAGTTCCGCCTGTGGCGCGAGGATGGCCAGCGCCACTACGCCATGTTCGCCCCGGGCGAGAAGCACAAGGCAATCCTGATCGACGATTTCCCCATTGCCAGCCAGCGCATCAACGCACTGATGCCGCGCCTGAAGGCGGCCTGGCAAGCCAGCGAAGAACTGAGCAACCGCCTGTTCCAGGTGGAGTTCCTCACCACCCTGGCTGGCGATGCAATGATCACGATGTGTTATCACCGCCCGCTGGACGAGGCCTGGGAAGTGGAGGCACGGCAACTGGCGGAAGCGCTGGGCGTGAGCGTCATTGGCCGTTCCAAGGGCAAGCGCCTGGTTATCGGACGCGACTACGCGGTGGAAAAGCTCGACGTGGCTGGCCGCGTGTTCAGCTATCGCCAGCCTGAGGGGGCGTTCACCCAGCCCAACGGCGCAGTGAACCAGAAGATGCTCAGCTGGGCCTTCGAGGCCATTGGCGAGCGTGAGGATGACCTGCTGGAGCTGTATTGCGGCAACGGCAACTTCACCCTGCCGCTGGCCACGCGTGTACGCCAGGTGCTGGCCACCGAAATCAGCAAGACGTCGGTCAATGCTGCACTGAGCAACCTCGACGAGAACGCTGTGGATAACGTGCGGCTGGTACGTTTGTCGGCAGAGGAACTGACCCAGGCACTCAATGAGGTGCGGCCGTTCCGTCGCCTGGAAGGCATCGACCTGAAGAGTTATCAGTTCGGTACCGTGTTCGTCGACCCACCGCGTGCGGGGATGGACCCGGATACCTGCGAGCTGACCCGTCGTTTCGAACGCATCCTGTACATCTCGTGCAACCCGGAAACACTGGCAGCGAACATTGCCCAGTTGCAGGATACCCACCGCATCGAGCGCTGTGCATTGTTTGACCAGTTCCCGTATACCCACCATATGGAAAGTGGGGTTCTGCTGGTTCGGCGCTGATCGTTGTATTGCCGGGGCTGCTTTGCAGCCCATTCGCGGGCAAGCCCGCTCCCACATTGATCGGCGTCGGTGTACGCAGATCGTTGTAGGAGCGGGCTTGCCCGCGAATGGGCCGCAAAGCGGCCCCAAGCTTCACCTCAGAAGTCGAAGAAGACGGTCTCCCCTTCCCCCTGAATACGGATATCGAAGCGATATGCCGTCTTCCCGTCCACTTCACAACGCTTGGCAATCAAGGTTTCACGCCGCTGCGGCTGCTCGATCAGGTTGAGCACCGGGCACTTGGCATTGGCCTGGGCTTCATCATCGAAATACAGGCGCGTGTGCAGGTGGATATTGATCCCACGAGCAAACAGGCTGATGTTGATGTGCGGTGCCATCGGCACGCCAGCAGCGTTGTTCACCACACCCGGCTTGACCGTTTGCAGCGTCCACTCACCGGCATCGAAGGTGGTAGCCGTGCGGCCAAAGCTGTTGAAGGCGTTTTCCAGGTTGTAGGCATCCTGGTACTCACCGTTGGCGTCGGCCTGCCACACTTCCAGGAACGAATCGCGCACCAGGTGGCCGTTCCCGTCGTATACATGGCCGATCAGCAGAATGTGCTCGCCCGGGGCGTCTGGCTTGGCCAGGCAGTTCCAGATTTCCTGGTCGCGGGTCGGGTTGCCGGCGGCTTCCAGGGCCAGGCCGATGTGCACGTAGGGGCCGGCAGTCTGCGAAGGGGTTTCCGGCAGCAGTTCGATTGGCATGGCGGGGTCCTCAGCAGTTTTCGAAGTGGGTCTTGCGCTGGCCGCGCAGCACGATGTCGAAGCGGTAGGCCAGGCAGTCCATCGGGTTGGCGTTGCTCATGTCGAGCTTGGCGATCAACTGCTGCACGGCTTGCGGGTTGGCGATCGACTTGACGATCGGGCACATCGGGATCAGCGGGTCACCTTCGAAATACAACTGGGTGATCAGCTTGGTGGCGATCGACGGGCCGCTGATGGCGAAGTGGATATGCGCCGGGCGCCAATCGTTCGGGCCGTTGCGCCATGGGTACGGGCCCGGCTTGATGGTGCGGAAGCTGTAGTAGCCGTCGCGGTCGGTCAGGCACCGGCCAACACCGCCGAAGTTCGGGTCCAGTGGCGCCAGATAGCGGTCGTTCTTGTGGCGATAGCGGCCGCCGGCGTTGGCCTGCCACATCTCCACCAAGGTGTTCGGCACAGGCTTGCCGTACTGGTCGACGACACGACCGGCGACGATGATGCGCTCGCCGATTGGCAGGCCACCGTTATTGAAATTCAGCAGCAGATCATGGTCGTGGGCGCCGAAGCCCAGGTGGGAAAAGTCCGGACCAGTGGTTTCGCTGATCGACTGCGGAATGCTGACCAGGGCCTGGCGCGGCGAGCGGGCAACGGAGGTCTTGTAGTCAGGCGTAAGGGCTTTGGGGTGCCAGTTGCGATCACGGATCACGAAGCGGCTGTTGTCCTGGGCGGGCATGCCGGTTTCCTCTCTTGGAATTGTGAGAACGCCTGGGCGTGGCAGGCGGACTTGCAGTTTCCGGCAGGCGGTACGCGATGAATATTGAAATCGACCACTTTATACATAACCAAATGGTTATGTATCAACACCTCAGCCTGACACGTACCGCCTTCGTGAACTAATCTTTGTCTTCTTGTTTCACGCTCGGGAGAGCACTCATGGAATGGCGAAAAGGCCGACGCAGCGACAACGTGGTCGATGCCAGAGGTGGCGGTGGCGGCGGCATGCGTTTCGGCGGCGGCAAAGGGCTGGGCCTCGGGGCGATTCTGCTGATCGTCGGCATCGGCTGGCTCACCGGGCAGGACCCGTTGCAGATTCTTGGCCAGCTTGCCGGCCAGATGGAGCAACAGCAGACAGCACCCAGTGGCACAAGCGGCAAGGCCCCTCCGGCCAACGACCAGCAGGCCGAGTTCGTCGCCTCGATTCTGGGCGACACCGAGGACACCTGGAAAGCCCTGTTCGCCCAGGCCGGCAAACAATACCGTGACCCCAAGCTGGTCCTGTTCAGTGGCCAGGTCAACTCGGCCTGTGGTTTTGCCTCGGCAGCGGTCGGGCCGTTCTATTGCCCGGCGGACCAGCGGGTGTATCTGGACATGTCGTTCTTCCGCGAAATGGAAACCCGCTTCGCTGCAGCTGGCGACTTCGCCCAGGCCTACGTGATCGCCCACGAAATCGGTCACCATGTGCAGACACTGCTGGGGGTTTCGGCCAAGGTCGATGCCGCACGACGCAGCGGCCAGCGTATGGAGGGCGACAACGGCCTGTTGGTGCGCCAGGAGTTGCAGGCCGACTGCCTGGCCGGGGTATGGGCCTACCAGGCGCAGAAACGCCTGAACTGGCTGGAGCCAGGCGATGTCGAGGAAGCGCTGAATGCAGCCAATGCCATTGGCGACGACCGCCTGCAGCAGCAAGGCCGCGGGCGCGTGGTGCCGGACTCGTTCACCCATGGCACTTCCGCGCAGCGGGTGCGTTGGTTCAAGATCGGGTTTGCCGAAGGTGAAGTGAACCGCTGCGATACCTTCAGTGCGCGCAACCTCTGATACTCGGTCCAACAGGCAGACGCGGTCCTTGTAGGGCGTTAGCCGCGAACACCGGCAAAGCCGGTGCCATTCACGGCGTCGCCTGCTTCGCGGGTGAACCCTCTCCCACAGGGACCGAGCGAGACCGCTTGCTGATATTTTGCTGAAAAAGCGTTTCAGCTTCCCTATCCATTGCCGATAACCCCTGCACGAATCAGCGGGCATCCAGAACAACAACGCCTGGCGATCGAAGATCAAGAGAGCGAAATCAACTTCTGGAGAGCGTGCATGAACAGCTGGTTCGCCAACATCAGCGTCAACCTCAAACTCGGCCTGGGCTTCGGCCTGGTGCTGGTCCTCACCGGCCTGCTGGCCCTCACCGGCTGGACCAGCCTGGGCAGCCTGATCGACCGCAGCAACTGGATGGGCGATATCGGCCAGTTGAACAAGGACCTCACCAACCTGCGCATTGCGCGCCTGCAGTACATGATCGCCAACGGCGACGATACCGCCGCCGCCAACACCCTGGCCAAGCTGGATGCATTCAGCAAGCAGCAGGCCTACCTGGCCACCACCTTCAAAAGCCCGGAGAACATCAAGCTGTTGGGTGAACTGGGCGAAACCATCAGCGCCTACAAGGTGTCGCTGAACAAGATGCGCCAGGGCTATGACGCCACCCGCGCGGCGCGCGTTTCCATGGACAGCTCGGCCATCCGCGCCGACCAGGCCATGGATGCGCTCAGCCGGGAGGTGATGGCTCGCCCCGAGGCTGACAGCGTGCGCCTGGCCCAGTACCAGCTGATCAGCAAGGCCCGCCAGCAATTGCTGCAGGTACGCATCGATGTGCGTGGCTACATCGCCGACAACAGCAGCGCCAACGAGCAGGCTGCCCTGCGCCAGCTGGATGCAGCACTGGCCGATACCGACAACCTCAAGCGCCAGCTGCCCAGCGAAGACACGCGCCTGCAACAGTTCGAAAACGCGGTACTGGCCTATCGTGAGGCCGTGCGCCAGTTCCGCGACGCGGTTGCCAACATCACCACCTCGCGCGCCGAAATGACCGTGCAAGGCGCCGACATCGTCAAGCGCAGCGACGCGCTGTACCAGATCCAGTTAGAGCGCCGTGACATCGAGAGCACCCAGGCCCGCAGCCTGCAGGCCATCGCTACACTGCTGGCGCTGCTGGTCGGCGTGCTGGCGGCGGTGCTGATCACCCGCCAGATCACTCGCCCCTTGCAAGACACCCTGATGGCCGTGGAAAAGATCGCCAGCGGCGACCTTACCCAGCATATGCGCGTCACCCGCCGCGACGAACTGGGCGTACTGCAGCAAGGCATCGCACGCATGGGCACCACCCTGCGCGAGCTGATCAGCGGCATCCGCGATGGCGTCACCCAGATCGCCAGCGCCGCCGAAGAGCTGTCGGCAGTCACCGAACAGACCAGCGCCGGCGCCAACAGCCAGAAAGTCGAGACCGACCAGGTGGCCACCGCCATGCACGAAATGGCCGCTACCGTTCAGGAAGTGGCGCGCAATGCCGAGCAGGCCTCACATGCAGCCACCGGTGCCGATGACGAAGCCCGGGCCGGCGACCGCGTGGTGGGCGAAGCGATTGGCCAGATCGAACGCTTGGCCGAAGACATGCACCGCTCTACCGAGGCCATGAACCTGCTGCAGCAGGAAAGCCAGAAGATTGGAAGCGTGATGGACGTGATCAAGTCGGTGGCCGAACAGACCAACCTGCTGGCGCTCAACGCAGCGATCGAGGCGGCACGCGCCGGCGAGGCGGGCCGTGGCTTTGCTGTGGTTGCCGACGAAGTGCGCGGCCTGGCCCAGCGCACACAGAAGTCTACCGAAGAGATCGAAGAGCTGATTGCCAGCCTGCAGCACGGCACCCAGCAAGTGGCGAGTGCCATGCAGGGCAGCCGTACCCTGACCGACAGCAGCGTCGAACTGGCGCGAAAGGCCGGGTCATCGCTGGAGAGCATTACCAGTACGGTATCGAGCATCCAGTCGATGAACCAGCAGATTGCTGCGGCGGCAGAGCAGCAGAGTGCGGTGGCTGAAGAGATCAGCCGAAGCATCCTGAATGTACGTGATGTGTCAGAGCAAACCGCAGCAGCCAGTGACGAGACGGCAGCGTCGAGTGTGGAACTGGCGCGGTTGGGTGGGCAGTTGCAGACACTGGTCAGCCAGTTCCGCGTCTGACCGTTGGAACCTGGGGCCGCTTTGCGGCCCTTTCGCGATTCAAGGCCGCACCCCCACATTGATCGACGTACGCAGGTCCTCGTGGGAGCGGCCTTGTGTCGCGATAGGAGGGCAAAGCCCTCCCGGCGTGCTCACAGGTACTACTTGACGATCATCCCCACCCCACGCCCACGTGGGTCGGAAGCGGTCTCAAGCTTCGCTCCATCGACTCGAATCGCCTGGATGTCGCCCATCTCCCAGCCCTGGTCCTCCAGCACATAGCCCATCTTCTTCAGCTCATCAGCTACCGGCCCGGTCAGTGGCGCATAGCTGTCGAAGTAGATGGTGTCCTTGGGCAGCAACTGATGGTGCACGCGCTGCGCCGCCACCGCCTTGTCCAGCGGCATGCCGTAGTCGTACAGGTTGTTCATCACCTGGAAGATCGAGGTAAAGATCCGTGAACCACCCGGGGTACCGATTACCAACTCGACCTTGCCATCGCGGGTCATCAGGCTGGGGCTCATCGACGACAGCATGCGCTTGCCCGGTTCGATCGCGTTGGCATCACCGCCAACCACGCCAAAGGCGTTCGCCGCCCCCGGTTTGGCGCTGAAATCATCCATCTCGTCGTTGAGCAGGAAACCGGCGCCCTTCACCACCACGCCACTGCCGTAGTCGAGGTTGAGGGTGTAGGTATTGCTGACCGCGTTGCCCTGCTTGTCGACGATCGAGAAATGCGTGGTCTGGTGCGGTTCAAGGCCCGGTTTGACGTTGTCGGTTTCGGAAATGGCCTTCGGGTTGACCTGGGCTGCGCGCTTGGCCAGGTAATCCTTGGCCACCAACTGGTCCACCGGCACCTTGGTGAAGGCCGGGTCGCCCAGGTAGTCGGCGCGGTCGGCGAACACCCGCTTCTCGATCTCGGCCAACAGGTGGATATACTGCGCCGAGTTATGCGCCACCCCTTTGAAGTCGGCCGCGCGGTCTTCCTTGATGCCCAGCAACTGGGCAAGCGCCACACCGCCTGAGCTCGGCGGTGGCGCGGTATACACCACATTGCCACGCCAGCTCACGGCCATCGGTTCACGCCATACCGCCTTGTAATCCTTCAGGTCGTCTTTGGTAATCAGGCCTTTGTCAGCCTGCATCTGCGCCACCAGCAAATCGGCGGTCTTGCCTTGATAGAACTCGCTCACGCCCTTGTCGGCTATACGCTCCAGGGTCTGGGCCATTTCCGGCTGCTTGAACAGCTCGCCGACCTTCATGTTGCCGAAGTAATCGTTGAAGTTGGTCGCCGTCTTGAACATGCCCTGGGCATCGTTGCGGTACTGGTACTGCTTTTCCGCCACCTTGAAGCCGTTTTTCGCATAGCCGATGGCCGGGGTCAGCAACTCGCTCCAGGGCAGCTTGCCGAACTTCTGGTGCGCCTCCCACAGGCCCATTACCGTACCAGGTACACCTGCGGCACGTGCCCCGACCAGGCTGAGGTTCTCGATGACCTCGCCCTTGTCGTCCAGGTACATGTTGCGTGTGGCGGCCTTGGGCGCGACTTCGCGGTAGTCGAGGAAGTAAGGCTTGCCATCGACGAACAGGGTCATGAAGCCGCCACCGCCGATGTTACCGGCCTCCGGGTAAGTCACCGCCAGGGTGAAGGCGGTCGCCACTGCCGCGTCTACCGCGTTGCCGCCCTTTTTCAGAATATCGGCGGCCACCTGTGCACCATATTGATCGGGGGCGGCCACCGCGCCGCCCTCCAGCGTGGCGGCGTAAACCGAGGAACAGCTCAGGATCGCGGCTGCGAGAGCCAGATACTGGAAAGGGACAATACGCATGACACTTCCTTGGTGTTGTTTTTGTCGAGCAGTCAGTAAGGCCGAAGCGCTTCGACTGTGCAATCAACCGTCGGAAGTTTCGCCGCCTGTGGACAGGATTTGTCGCGTTCAGGCAACTCAGCAGGCGTACATCGCCAGCTTGCGCTGGATGAAATCCAGGAAGCACTGGATGCGCAGCGCCAACTGGGTATTGCGGTAATACACCGCATGGATCGGCTGACGGTAGCCATTGTTGGCCTCGCTCAGCAGCACCTGCAGGCGCCCTGTGCGGATATCTTCGTGGGTCATGAAGTGCGACAGGCTGACGATGCCCTCCCCGGCCAGCGCCAACTGGCGCAGGGTTTCGCCGCTGGAAGCGACCAGCGCCGGGCGGATGCTCCAGCGATCGCCCTGAGCGTGGCGTAGCGGCCAGTGATTGAGCGACTCAGGTTGGCTGAAGCCGAGCAGACAGTGGTCGGCCAGCTCCTCGACCTGCCGTGGCGTGCCGTGCTGCTCCAGGTAGGCCGGACTGGCCAGCACCTGCACCGGGCTGCAACCCAGGCTGCGCGCATGCAGGCTGGAGTCGGCCAGTTCACCGATGCGGATCGCCACATCGGTGCTCTGCTCCAGCAGGTCGATGATCAGGTCGTCAGTGTTGAGCTCCAGTTCGATGCCCGGGTACTGGCGGCGGAACTCGCCGATCCACGGCAGGATGGCATGCAGCATGAACGGCGCCGCAGCATTGATGCGCAATCGCCCGGTCGGGGTCTGGCGGTTCATCGACAGACGCTCTTCCATCTCGTCCATCTGCTGCAGGATCAGCCGCGAGCGCTCAAGAAAGTAGCGCCCCTCTTCGGTAAGGTCCATGCGCCGGGTGGTGCGGTTGACCAGCGTGGTGCCCAGCTTGCCCTCCAGACGCGACAGGGTGCGGCTGACGGCAGACGGGGTCTGGCCCATCTGCTCGGCAGCAGCGGAAATCGAGCCGCAGTCGATGACGGCGACGAATACCTGGAGTTCTTCGGATCGGGTTTTCACATCTGGGCCTGTGGTTGGTCTGTGCAAGGATTAGATAACCGCTTGTCGAGACCAAGTCCAGCGGCGCCTGTACGGGCCTATTCGCGGGCTTGCCCGCTCCCACAAGTACTGCAAAGTCCTTGAAACCTGCGTAATACCTGTGGGAGCGGGCAAGCCCGCGAATAGGCCCGTACAGGCATAAAATTACTGTGCCTTGCCAAACACCTTGTCCAGATGGGCCTCATAAGCTGCCAACGCCGCCGGCACATCCGGGCGCTTCATCACATCCACAGCCAGGAAGGTCGGCAGGCCGGTCATGCCGAGGAACTGGTTGGCCTTGTGGAACGGGAAGTACACGGCATCCACCCCTTTGCCTTCAAAGAAATCGCTCGGGTCATCGAACGCCTGCTGCGGCGCGTTCCAGGTCAGCGACAACATGTATTGCTTGCCGTGCACCAGACCACCGCTGCCGTATTTCTGCGAGTGGTCCGATCGGGTACGACCGTCATTGGCATACAGGCTGCCGTGGCCGGCAGTGAACACCTCGTCGATGTACTTTTTCACGGTCCACGGCGCCCCCATCCACCAGCCGGGCATCTGATAGATCACCACATCGGCCCAGAGGAATTTCTCCACCTCTTCCTGGGCATCGTAACCGCCATCGATGAACGTCTGGCGCACATCGAAACCGGCGCGGTCCAGGTGAGCGATGGCCGCGTCGTGCAAGGTCGCGTTGAGGCGGCCTTCGGAGTGAGCGAACTGTTTACCACCGTTGAGCAGAAGGATCTTTTTCATGCTGGCCTCCACGGCCGAATCAAAAATTGATGCCGGCAGGTTAGAGGCTCGCGGGGGCGGGATACAGCGGTGACGAGGCAAAATACAATTGACCAGAAGTCACGAATGAGTAATGCATTATTGCCGTAGAATCGACTCACCACCCATCACCGAGTAGCGCCCCATGAGTGAGCCGTTCGCCTTTATCCTCAAAGCCAAGACCCGCCCGGAAATGGCTGATGCGTTCGAAAAGCTGTTCCGTCCCTACGTCGAGCCAAGCCGCCAGGAACCCGGCTGCATCGAGTACCACATGCTGCGCGACCAGCAGGACCCGAGCCTGTTTGTGTTCTTCGAAGTGTGGGCCGACAAGGCCGCGCTGGACGTGCACTCGGCCCTCCCGCACATGGCCGCCTTCTTCGAAAAGCGCATGGATTACCTGGAGCGCGATTTCGATATCCAGAGGGTCGACATGCTCAGTGCTTCGTCCGCTAACCGTTGATCAGCAGGTGGCCGCCGAGTGCGGCCAGGCCGATGAAAAAACAACGCTTGAACAGCAGCGCGCTGATCCGCTGACGCAGCCACTGCCCCGCCAGCATGCCGAGCAAGGCCGGCGCCAGCATCAGCAGCGACGCTCCTAGCGCCTGGCCACCCAAGGCATCCTGCCCGGCCAGGCCTAGGGCCAAGGCCAGGGTCGACACCGTAAACGACAAGCCCAGGGCCTGGATCATCTGCTCGCGGTTCAAACCCAGGCTCTGCAAGTAAGGCACCGCTGGCATCACGAACACCCCGGTCGACGCCGTGACCACACCCGTGACCAGCCCGCACAGCGGTCCCAGCCAGCGCTCGTGTCCCGGGGTCACCTGCAAGCCCGGGCCGACCAACCCATACAACGCATAGACCAGCAAGGCGCCCCCCAACGCGTGCGCAGCCCAGGGGCCACTGTTGATTCCCAGCCACACGCTGCCCAGCAAGGTGCCGACAAAGATCAGTACCAGCATCGGCCCCAGACGGATCAACAACCCTCGCAGGTGCCCGCCGCAGGCCAACTGCCACAGGTTGGTGAGCGTCGAGGGCACGATCAGCAATGCGGCAGCCTGCGCCGGCGACATAGCCAGGCCCAACAGGCCCATGGCAATGGTCGGCAGGCCCAGACCGATGACCCCCTTCACTGCGCCAGCCAGCAGGAAGGTCAGTACAACCAGCAACGACAGTGCCGGGCCAATGTTCTGGTAGAAAGCGAGCAAGGTAGTCATGGGGCCGATGATGGCGCACCCCGGGCAACGTGAGAATCTGCCATATACTCAGCCAGCCTCTTGCCAGGACAGAGCCACATGCATTTCGACCTGACCGACCTCAAGCTGTTCCAGCACACCCTGGAGTGCGGCAACATCACCGCCGGCGCCAGCCGCAGCCATCTGTCGCTGCCGGCAGCCAGTGCGCGCATCCGCGCCATGGAAGCATCGCTGGGCATTCCCTTGCTGGAACGTAACCGCCGTGGCGTACAACCAACGCCGGCTGGCCAGGCACTGTTGCAGCATGCACGACTGATAACGCAGCAGGTCGAACGCCTGCAGTTCGACCTGGGCCAATACGCGCAAGGGCAGCAAGGCCAGGTGCGCCTGCTGTGCAACACCGCTGCGCTGACCGAATACTTGCCCGAACTGCTGGCCAGCTATCTGGCTGAAAACCCGGGCGTCAGCGTGGACGTGCAAGAGTTGCCGAGTTTGCGCATCGTGCAGGCAATTACCCAAGGCATGGCCGACCTGGGCATCGTGTCCACAGCCGCCCCCAGCGAGCACCTGCAAACCCGGCCGTTTCGAGACGACCCGCTGGTGCTAGTGACTCCGCTGGGCCACCCTCTGGCCAGTGCGCTGGCGCCAAGCTTCATCGATAGCCTGGCCCATGGCTATGTCGGCCTGGGGGCCGGCAGTGCACTGGGGTTGTACCTGGAAGAGCAAGCGCTGCACGAGGGGCAGCGCATGCAGGTCCGGGTGCGTGCGGAGGGGTTTGATGGGGTGATCCGCATGGTCGCGGGCGGGGCCGGAATCGGGGTGGTGCCGCTGGCAGCGGTGCAGCGCTGGCAAGGCATGCTGCCGTTGCACTGGGTGGCGCTGCAGGAGCCATGGGCCAACCGCCGGTTGCTGGTGTGCGCGCGGGATTTTGCGGCATTACCAGGCTATGCCGCAGAACTGGTAGCCACCTTTACTGGCTGACGCGCAGGGGCGCACCCCACTGTCGAGGCAAACCGCCTGCCATAGCGCGACCAGACACCTGGACGTCGAGCCCAGGCAACTGCGGCTCGGCCGTTGGGCCTATGGTGACCAGTCATTCAGCCAGTCACCAGGAGTTGTGCCATGTCCGATTTCATCACCGTCCTGCGCGAAACCTGCCCGACGCCGGTCGTGGACGCCACCAAGTGGAAGCGCATCGGCGGCGATCCGCATACCGTCAACCTCAATGCCTACCTGTCGGCCGACGGCAGCAAGATCATGGGCACCTGGATCTGCACCCCGGGCAAGTTCGAGGTCAACTACGATAAATGGGAGTTCTGCCACTTCCTCGATGGCTACTGCATCATCACCCCGGAAGGCGAAGAGCCGAAACACCTGAAAGCGGGTGATGTGTTCGTGATCGAGCCAGGCATGAAAGGTACCTGGGAAGTGGTCGAGACTGTACGCAAGTATTTCGTCTTCGCCTGACTTGTAGGCGCGGGTTTACCTGCGAATGAGGCGGTGAGGCTTCTGTAGCATTCGCGGGTGAACCCGCTCCTACCACGGCCGCGCAATACCTGTAAGCGTGGACGAAAAAAATCGCGGAGCAGACGCCCTTCCCTCTGGTGCGCAGTTACAGAGGGAAGGCCGCCTGGCCCGCGATGAAATCCACCTCTTGCATCACTCCTTCTTGCGATAACCCTCGACGATGGCCGAGAAGTCCTTGCCACCTTCGCCTCGCAGGCTCATGGCCTGGTACAACTGCTGGGCCACGGCACCGAGAATCACCGGTTGGTGTGCCTGGCGTGCCGCTTCGGTAGCCAGCCCCAGGTCCTTGAGCATGAGCTCCGCGCCAAAGCCACCGGTGTAGCCACGCGATGCCGGTGCGGTTTCGATGATGCCCGGCCACGGGTTATAGGTGTCCGAGCTCCAGCAACGTCCGGTCGAACTGTTGATGATGCCGGCCAGCACCTTGGTATCGATACCCAGCGCGTTACCCAGGGCCATGGCCTCGGACACGCCGATCATCGAAATGCCTAACAGCAGGTTGTTGCAGATCTTGGCGATCTGGCCGGTACCGACTTCCCCGCAGTGCACGATGTTGCGACCCATCTGCTCCAGTACCGGCTTGAGGCTGGCGAACAACTCGGTACTGGCGCCAACCATGAACGTCAGGGTGCCGGCCGCGGCGCCGCCAGTGCCACCGGAAACCGGTGCATCACCCATGTCCACGCCCTTGGCCGCTGCAGCCCTGGACACATCACGTGCGGTCTGCGGGTCGATGGTGCTGCAGTCAACGGTCGGCGTGCCAGGACGAATGCCGGCCAATACGCCGTCCTCGTTCAAGTACACGCTACGCACATGGGCTGCGGCCGGCAGCATGGTGATCACCAGCTCGCTGTTGGCCGCCGCGTCCTTGGGCGAGGGGCTGATCTGCCCGCCCAGTTCTGCCAGCTCGGCCAGCACGGCCTTGTTCAGGTCGAACAGGTTCAGCTGATGCCCGGCCTTGATCAGGTTGCGGGCCATGGGCGCGCCCATGTTGCCCAGGCCGATGAATGCGATACGCATGACGTACTCCTTAGCGCAGGCTAATGGTGGTGTTCACACCGTCGTTGACGCTGTCGTCATCGAACCAGCGAGCAGTGACAGTCTTGGTCTGAGTGTAGAACTGCACCACTTGCTTGCCGTACGGCCCGAGATCACCGAGCTTGGAACCACGCGAGCCGGTGAAGCTGAAGAACGGTACGGGTACCGGGATCGGGATGTTGATGCCGACCTGGCCGATATCGATTTCGCTCTGGAACTTGCGTGCTGCCGCGCCGCTCTGGGTGAACAGGCCGGTGCCGTTGCCGAACGGGTTAGCGTTGACCAGGGCGATGGCCTCGTCGAGCGTGTCGACTTCCAGGGTCACCAGCACCGGGCCGAAGATTTCCTGGGTATACACCTGCATGTCGGTCTTCACGCCCGAGAACAGGGTCGGGCCGACAAAGTTGCCTTGTTCGTAACCCGGTACCTTGACGTCACGGCCGTCGAGTTCCAGCTTGGCGCCTTCCTTGATACCGCTTTCGATCAGGCCCAGCACACGCTCCTTGGCACGCTTGGAAACCACCGGGCCAACGTCGGTGCCCGGCTCGCAGCCAGCATTGACCTTGAGCTTGCTGGCAGCCTCCTTGATATCCGGCAACCATTCGCGGGCCTTGCCCACCAACACCGCCACCGAGGTGGCCATGCAGCGCTGGCCCGCCGCGCCGAATGCAGCACCGACCAGCGCATTGATGGTTTGCGTGCGGTTGGCATCAGGCAACACCACCGCGTGGTTCTTGGCGCCCATCATTGACTGCACACGCTTGCCATGCTGGCTGCCGAGGTTGTAAACGTGCGTGCCGACTTCAGTAGAGCCCACGAAGGAAATCGCCTTGATGTCCTGGTGGGTGCAAATGGCATCCACCACCTGCTTACCGCCGTGCACCACGTTCAGCACGCCGGCCGGTACGCCGGCTTCCAGCGCCAGCTCGACCAGAAGCATGGTCGACAGCGGGTCCTGCTCGGACGGTTTGAGCACAAAGGTGTTGCCGCAGACGATGGCCATGGGGAACATCCACAGCGGGATCATCGCCGGGAAGTTGAACGGGGTGATGCCAGCGCATACGCCGATCGGCTGGCGCAAGGTGTAGGTATCGACACCGCCGGCGACGTTCTCGGCGAATTCGCCCATCTGCAGGGTGCCAATGGACGCAGCGTGCTCGACCACTTCCAGGCCGCGGAATATATCGCCTTCGGCGTCGGCCAGGGTCTTGCCCTGCTCGGCGCTGAGCACCTGGGCAATGCGTTTGGTGTGTTCGCGGATCAGCGCCTGCAGTTTGAGCATGATGCGCATGCGGGCGCCGATCGGGGTGTTACGCCAGGTCTGGAATGCGCGTTGCGCGGCGGCCACGGCTGCGTCGACTTCCTCGACGGTGGCGAACGGTACGCGCGCCAGCACCTCTTGGGTGGCCGGGTTGACGATGTCACGCCATTCGGTGGTTTTGGACTCGACCCACTGGCCGTCGATCAGCAGCTTGACCTGCTCAACCTTGGTGCTGTTAGGGGATTGCGGTGCGTTCATCTGCGTTCTCCTTGGAATTGTTGTCGGGACGAGATCGCCAGCGCCGGGCAAACGCGAGGTGGCGTCCTGAGGCTTGTTTCGAGTATAGATGTGCAAACATCCAACAAGAACGCACAAAAAAACCGGATCATCATGCAAAAAGACCTCACATCCCTGAGCGCGCTCAACTGGGACGATTTGAAGTTCTTCCTCGAAGTGGCTCGCACCCGCAAGGCCAGCAGTGCTGCCAAACGGCTGAGCGTGGATTACACCACCGTGTCGCGACGCATCAGCTCGCTGGAGGGCGCGCTGGGCACCTTGCTGTTCGAAAAGTCGCGGACCAACGGCTTTGTGCTGACCGCCGAGGGCCAGCGCCTGCTGGGCTATGCCGAGTCGATCGAGAGCACGCTGCACATGGCTTGCGAACAGGTGTCCGGGTCGGGGGTGGCATTGTCGGGCCATGTGCGCATGGGCTGCACCGAGGGCTTTGGCAGCTTCTTCATCACGCCGCAGCTAAGCCACTTCGTCGACGCCTACCCGGCGATTTCGGTGGACATCCTGCCGCTGCCGCACTTCATCAGCCTGTCCAAACGTGAGGCGGACATCGTCATCGCGCTGGAGCGGCCCGAGCATGGGCCTTATGTGTGCTGCAAGCTGTGCGACTACCGCTTGCGGTTGTATGCCACCCAGGACTACCTGGACAGCCACGCGCCGATCCGCCAGGTGACGGATCTGGCCAAACACCCGTTCATCAGTTACGTGGATGACCTGGCGTTCAGCTCCGAGCTGCTGTACCTGGCCAACCTGATCCCCAACGCCAGCGCGCATTTGCGCAGTACCAGCGTGATCGCGCAGTACACGGCAGCGCTGCAGGGGCGTGGGCTGGCGATATTGCCGTGCTTCCTCGCTGCGCAGGACCCGCGATTGGTCACGGTGTTGCCGGAGGAGATCGAGGTGACGCGGCAATTCTGGATGTACTGCCGGGAGGATTTGCGCAAGTTGAAGCGGATTACCTTGCTGTGGGATTACATCCGGTCGGTGACCGAGGCGAATGCGCCATTGTTGATGGGGCAAACCCGCAAGATACGCTTTGCCCAGGACTGATGGGCCTGCGCATTTCCGAAGGCAACACAGCCCCTGTAGGAGCGGGCTTGCCCGCGAACACCGGCGAAGCCGGTGCCAGAAACCGCGTTGCCTGCTTCGCGGGCACGCCCGCTCCCACTGGGGATATGTGACTGATGGGCCTGCGCATTTCCAAAGACAAGCACAGATCCTGTAGGAGCGGGCTTGCCCGCGAACACCGGCGAAGCCGGTGCCAAACACCGCGTTGCCTGCTTCGCGGGCACGCCCGCTCCCACTGAGGATATGTGACTGATGGGCCTGCGCATTTCCAAAGACAAGCACAGATCCTGTAGGAGCGGGCTTGCCCGCGAACACCGGCGAAGCCGGTGCCAAACACCGCGTTGCCTGCTTCGCGGGCACGCCCGCTCCCACTGGGGATATGTGACTGATGGGCCTGCGCATTTCCAAAGACAAGCACAGATACTGTGGGAGCGGGCTTGCCCGCGAACACCGGCGAAGCCGGTGCCAAACACCGCGTTGCCTGCTTCGCGGGCACGCCCGCTCCCACTGAGGATATGTGACTGATGGGCCTGCGCATTTCCGAAGGCAACACAGCCCCTGTAGGAGCGGGCTTGCCCGCGAACACCGGCGAAGCCGGTGCCAAACACCGCGTTGCCTGCTTCGCGGGCACGCCCGCTCCCACTGGGGATATGTGACTGATGGGCCTGCGCATTTCCAAAGACAAGCACAGATCCTGTAGGAGCGGGCTTGCCCGCGAACACCGGCGAAGCCGGTGCCAAACACCGCGTTGCCTGCTTCGCGGGCACGCCCGCTCCCACTGAGGATATGTGACTGATGGGCCTGCGCATTTCCAAAGACAAGCACAGATACTGTGGGAGCGGGCTTGCCCGCGAACACCGGCGAAGCCGGTGCCAGGCACCGCGTTGCCTGCTTCGCGGGCACGCCCGCTCCCACTGGGGATATGTGACTGATGGGCCTGCGCATTTCCAAAGACAAGCACAGATCCTGTAGGAGCGGGCTTGCCCGCGAACACCGGCGAAGCCGGTGCCAGACACCGCGTTGCCTGCTTCGCGGGCACGCCCGCTCCCACTGGGGATATGTGACTGATGGGCCTGCGCATTTCCAAGGACAAGCAC
The DNA here is from genome assembly GCF_017875935.1 of Pseudomonas sp. BP6. Lineage (NCBI taxonomy): Bacteria > Pseudomonadati > Pseudomonadota > Gammaproteobacteria > Pseudomonadales > Pseudomonadaceae > Pseudomonas > Pseudomonas sp. BP6. The sequence goes on along the minus strand of NZ_JAGINI010000001.1, from coordinate 298,110 downwards.
AGATCCTGTAGGAGCGGGCTTGCCCGCGAACACCGGCGAAGCCGGTGCCAAACACCGCGTTGCCTGCTTCGCGGGCACGCCCGCTCCCACTGAGGATATGTGACTGATGGGCCTGCGCATTTCCGAAGGCAACACAGCCCCTGTAGGAGCGGGCTTGCCCGCGAACACCGGCGAAGCCGGTGCCAAACACCGCGTTGCCTGCTTCGCGGGCACGCCCGCTCCCACTGGGGATATGTGACTGATGGGCCTGCGCATTTCCAAAGACAAGCACAGATCCTGTAGGAGCGGGCTTGCCCGCGAACACCGGCGAAGCCGGTGCCAGACACCGCGTTGCCTGCTTCGCGGGCACGCCCGCTCCCACTGGGGATATGTGACTGATGGGCCTGCGCATTTCCAAAGACAAGCACAGATACTGTGGGAGCGGGCTTGCCCGCGAACACCGGCGAAGCCGGTGCCAGAAACCGCGTTGCCTGCTTCGCGGGCACGCCCGCTCCCACTGGGGATATGTGACTGATGGGCCTGCGCATTTCCAAGGACAAGCACAGATCCTGTGGGAGCGGGCTTGCCCGCGAACACCGGCGAAGCCGGTGCCAGACACCGCGTTGCCTGCTTCGCGGGCACGCCCGCTCCCACTGGGGATATGTGACTGATGGGCCTGCGCATTTCCAAAGACAAGCACAGATACTGTGGGAGCGGGCTTGCCCGCGAACACCGGCGAAGCCGGTGCCAGACACCGCGTTGCCTGCTTCGCGGGCACGCCCGCTCTCACTGGAGATTGTGACTGCCCGTACGGCGACGATCAGTAGGACGCTACCACGATGGACACCCGACGGTTCTCGGTACGCCCGGCGCTGGTGCGGTTGTCCGCCACCGGCTGGCTGCTGCCCAGGCCACGGCTCTGAATGTTCTGCGCCTGCATGCCAATCCCCACCAGTGCCTTGGTCACGCTTTGCGCGCGGCGCTCGGAAAGCTGCTGGTTGTATGCCGCCTTGCCCGACGAGTCGGCATGCCCGTCCACCCGCACGCCCTGGATACCAACGCCGAGCAGCGCCTTGCCGATGCGCTCGACAATCGCCTGGCTCTGGCCGTTGAGGCTGTCCAGATCGCTGCCAAACAGCACTTTGCCAGACAAGTCGTAGGCCCAACCTTCATCGGTCGGGGTGAAACCTTCGCGCTTGAGCACAGCAATCTGTTCTGGGGTAAGGCCCTTGGGGGGTGCGCTCTGACAACCGGTCAGCGCCAGCAGGGCGAGCAACAAGGCCCAAAGCGGGAATCGTAAAGCTTGCATCACGGGTTCAACTCCTGTTGCTGATTTCGTTGGCGGACCGTTCCGTCTGCGCCACTTGCCAATGGCCACGGCGTTTGCGCTTGGCCTGGTACATTGCCGCATCGGCGGCATTGAGAAGACTGGCGGGGTCAGCGCCGTCATCCGGGTAATAGGCAATACCGACACTCAGCGAGGTGGAGATACTGCGGCCACTGTCCAGTTGCACCGGCAACTTCATGCTGGCAACGATCTTCTCGGCAATGTGTTCGGCGTCCTTGCGCGAATGCAAAGGCGTCAACAGCACGGCAAACTCGTCGCCACCCAGGCGCGCCACCAGGTCTTGCTCGCGCAGCTGGGCGCGCACACGTTCGGCCACGCTGATCAGCACCTCGTCACCCACGGCGTGGCCGAGGGTGTCGTTGATCTGCTTGAAGTGGTCGCTGTCGAGGAACAGCACTGCCAGGTGGTCCTGCTGGCGCGCCGCATTTCGCACGCTGCGGCTCAGGCGCCCTTCAAAGAAGACGCGGTTGGGCAAGCCAGTCAGGCTGTCATGGCTGGCCTGGTGGGCCAGGGTCTGGTTTTCGCTCTGCAGGTGGCTATGCCACACCTCCAGTTCATCCAGCAGCGCATTGAAGTCGTTACCCAGCTCGTTGAGCTCGGCAATCGGCGCTTCTGGCACGCGCCGGTCGAAGCTGCGCTCACGGCGGGCGGCATGAGCGACACTGGCCAGGCCCCGCAGCGGGCGGGTGATATCGCTGAGCAGGCGCCGCGACAGATACTGGGCAGCCAAAGCGCTGAGGACCGTGCAGAACAGGATCCCGGCCAAGCCGCTGAGCAGGAACAGCAACAGGCTCCTGCCCTGGCCTGCCAGCTCGATGTGCCCCACCTGCTGGTTCTGGTGCACGATAGGCAGAATGACCGGCTCTTCCAGCAAGGCAGTGGCAACCTGCACCTCCAGCTGCGCGAGCATGCCGGTATTGTCGCGTTGCCAGTGCGCCAGTTGCTCGCCCTCGTTGTTGAAGACCTTGGCCTCGGCCACTTCTTCGGTACTGGCAATCAACGCCAGCGATTCATTGGCGGCGGCGCTGTCATCGAACACCACCGCCGCCTCTACGGTGTAGTTGATCGAGCGGGCGATCAACTGCAGGTTATGGTTGGCATAGACACGCAGGGCGAGCACGCCCAGCAGCGTGAGGGAAATACCCGCCAGGCCAACGGCAAGCAAGGCGACGCTAAGGTGGCCACGGCCCAGCACCGAGCGCAGGGTCGGGCGCACGGTACGCTTGCGGGGCTGCTTCATGGCTGCCCCGCCCGGCGCCGCGACAATTGCAGCACGCTAGGGTGAATGCGCACGCCAGAGCGTGCCACCGAGTCGAGATTGACCTCAAAGGCCACCTGCTGGTCGCTGACCCGCAGGCAGAACAGGCTGCCGACCGTGCATGGGTCATCCGCCTCGCTGATGCTCAGCACCGGGCGGCCGCCGATACGCTGGAACAGTCGATCCCGCTGGCCCTGGTCAAGCTTGCCGATGTAGATGGCATCGCAGGCCTGGGCGACCTGGGTGTCTTCTGCCAGCAGGCGCCGCACCTGCAGCGGCCGGCCAGACTCCTGGACATGGCCCTTGATGAGATCGTCGGCGTACTCGGTCGGGCCGACCAGGCACAGGCGCAAAGGAGAAGGTTCGACGGGCCAGCGGGCGTAGCTGAAGATACCCAGTACTACCTGGGTGACTGCCTTGGCGCGTTGCTGTGCCTGGGCGGCAGTTGTACCGGGGTCTGCCCGGGCAGCGCCTGCAGAAAGGAACAGGACGGCCAGCAATAGCGAAAGCACACAGCTTGTCACTCGTCTTGCGGCCACGTTCATGTGGGAAATCCCTTATAGCCCCTTCCGATATCGGCGCAACGATAGCACATGGCCGCTTTATTGTAGGTGCATGCGGCCATGTGCATTGGGTTTCATGGCTCTAGACCTGCTCGAGCATCAACCCGGAAATACGCCGGACTTTGCGGGCCACCGCTTGCTCGAAAATGCCTTGGCGCGGCTCGACCAGGCTGAAGCAGTGCTTGGCCCGGGTGATGCCTGTGTACACCAGTTCCTTGGTCAGCACCGGGTTGAGCGCATCCGGCAGCACCAGGGCCGTGTGGCTGAACTCCGAGCCCTGGGACTTGTGCACGGTCATGGCGAATACCGTTTCCACTTCGTTGAGCCGGCTCGGCAGAACGAACCGCACACCACCACTGCCGTCGTTGCGCGGGAAAGCCACACGCAGCAGCGGCTGGCCATGCTCATCCGGCAGCCGCAGGGCAATGCCAATGTCACCGTTCATCAGGCCCAGGCCGTAGTCGTTGCGGGTCACCAGCACCGGGCGCCCTTCGTACCAGGGCTGCTGGCTGTCGATCAGACCGGCATTGTGCAGCACCCGCGCCACCCGCTCGTTGAGGCCTTCGACACCCCAGACGCCCCGGCGCACCGCGCACAGCAACTGGAAATCTTCGAAACTGCGCAACACCTTGGCCGCCCACTGCTCCCAGGCGGGGTCGTCAAAGTCGGTATCAAGTGCCGGCCGGTAACGGCCAAGGGTGCGCAGGTAGCTGCGGTAGCCTTGAGGGCCATCGGCCCCGCGGTTCAGGCCGTCGAGTAACAGACGGTCGAAAGCACGATCCTGCTCGTGCTTGAGCGCCAGGCTGTGCACGTCGGCCGGCGCCGTGGCCAGCAGGGTGCGCGCCGCGTGAGCGTCTTGACGATTGACCAGCCTGGCCAACTGGCCGATACCGCTGCCTTCACCGAAGCGCCGCGAAAAACGCAGCATCACCACCTGCTGGGCCAGCGGGTGGCGCTGCTCGTCGCCGGCCTTGAGGCCACTGCCGACCAGCGACTCACCACTGACCTGCTCAAGCCACGCTGCAGTCGTCGGCGAGTAAAAACCCTCCTCAGCATCCCGGCACAGGTCACCCAGCACCGCGCCGGCCTCGACCGAGGCCAACTGGTCCTTGTCGCCCAACAGCACCAGACGCGCCCGCGGCGGCAAGGCATCGAGCAGGTTGGCCATCATTTCCAGGTCGATCATCGACGCCTCGTCGACCACCAGCACATCCAACGGCAACGGGTTGCCAGCATGATGGCGGAAGTGCCGCGAGCCTGGGCGGCTGCCGAGCAGGCGATGCACGGTGCTGACTTCAGTAGGGATTTGCCCGCGTACTTCGGCGCTGACTTGCAGGCGCTCGACTTGCTGGCCAATGGATTCGGTCAGGCGCGCAGCGGCCTTGCCGGTCGGTGCAGCCAGGCGAATGCGCAGTGGCCTGCCCCGCTCCACTGCCGGCGCCTGCAGCAACGCCAACAGGCGCACCACGGTGGTCGTCTTGCCGGTACCGGGACCGCCCGTGATGATGCTGAAACCGGCACGGGTGGCCAAGGCACAGGCGAGCTTCTGCCAGTCCACCTGGCCAGCTGGCGCGCCGCCCTCGAACAATTGCGCCAGGCGCTCTGGCAGGTCTGCAGGCGGTGCTTCGGCCTGACTCAGGCGCTGGCGCAGGGCATGGTCGATGCGCCGCTCATAACTCCAGTAACGGCGCAGGTAAAGGCGCTCGCCACTGAGTACCAGTGGCCGGGCTTGCTGGCCAGGCGCATCACCTGCCGCCACCAGTGGGCTGGCGCTGATGCGCTGAAGCCAGGCATTCAAGTCGAGGTTGGCGAGCAGTTGCGATGGCAGTAGCAAAGGGCCGATCAGGGCGTCACCTTCCGGCGGCAACGACAGGGCGAAATCAGGCTCGGCCAAGGTTTGTTGCAGGTCGAGGCAGACATGTCCGTGCCCCAGCTGGTGGCTGGCCAGCGCCGCCGCCAGCAATAACAAGGGATCACTGCCGGGTGCGCGCTCGTCCAGGAACGACACGAATGCGCGATCCAGGGCACGTAGCCAGCCCCGCTCGACCCAGCGGTCGAGCAACTGCAGCAGGTCACCACTGTTGTCCTGTGGTGCCAGCGCCAGCAGGTGCTCTGCGTGCAGAGGGGTAGGCAACAGGTCGACAAGGCTTCGGCTCATGGCGCAACTCCGGCAAACAGGTCCTGCTGTACCGGCGCGTGCTCGCCACGGAACAACGCATCGAGGCTTTCGATCAGCTCACGCGGTGGCTTGACGTGGTACACGCCGTGGCCGCTGCTGCTGGCACCGCGCAGGAAGATGAACAGGGCGCCGCCAATATGGCGGTCATAATCGTAGTCCGCCAGCCGCGCACGCAACTGGCGATGCAGGGCCAGCAGGTACAGCACGTACTGCAGGTCATAGCGGTGGTCAAGAATCGCCTTTTCCATAGCCATGGCATCGTAGGCCTGGATGTCCGCACCCAGCCAGTTGGATTTGTAGTCGGTCACGTAGTAACGCCCGTCCAGCTCGAACGCCAGGTCGATGAACCCTTTGAACATGCCGTTGAGCACGGTCGGCTGCGCAGCCGGGCGCGCCAGACCGGGGTGGGTGTGGCGTGCCACCAGGCGATCGAGTTGTTCTGCGTCGACCCGGTGGCTGGCGAACCAGAACTCCATTTCGATCTGGTAATGACGCAGTTGGCCCAGGGTTACGCTCTGGTCGCCGCCCGGCAATGGCAACGCCTCGCCCAGCAAACGTTGCATCCAGTGGCTCAGGGTGGGGATCCAGCCGGTCCAGTCACGGCGGTTGCAGCGCTGACCAACGGTACGCTCGATCAGCTGAGGGTCACCGCTGACCTCGCTGAAGCCCTCGCGGCCTGCCCACTCCAGCAAGCCATGGAGGAAGGTGCCGGGGTTAGGCCCCCGCGGGAAGCGATGGATATCGCCGCTGTCGGCCGGGACCTCGCGCAACACCTGGGCATCGGCCACCTCGTCATCCAGCAGTTGCTGGGCCTGCGAGCTGTCGGCGTCGAGGGTCTGATCGCCGACACGAAGGGCACTATAGGAAGCGATCCACCAGTGCTCGGCAGCCGCACGGCGTGGCCTGCGTGCTGGCAGCAGTTCACGCTCGGCGTGTGGCATGCGGTACATCTGCTCATCCGCCTGCGGCAGGCCTGGGCAAGTGATGTGCGGGCACTTCGCCGCCAAAGCCTGCAACCAGTCCGCTAGCTGCGCCGAGCCAGCCAAGGCCAGGCCGCCCCCCAGCAGGTAGCCAAAAGCCGAGCGGTGCAGCTGCGAGCTCTTCTGATTACCGCGCTTGAGGTCGGCGACACCCAGCCAGCAAGCATGCTGGGCGCGAGTCAGGGCCACGTAGAGCAGGCGCAGGTCTTCGGCCAGGCGCTCGTCGTCAGCGCGCTCGATTTGCTCCTGGTCAGGTGTAAGGGTGACGTGGGCGTTACCTTCGCTGTCATGCCAGGCCAGCGGCAGACGGCTGCCATCCACCGGTTTGCTGGAGCAGATGAATGGCAGGTAGACCAAGGGATATTCCAGGCCCTTGGACTTGTGGATGGTCACCACCTTGACCAACTGTTCGTCGCTCTCCAGGCGCAGGATCTGCTCTTCACCGGCCTGCCCGGAACTGGCCAGGTGCTCGGCCAGGTGGCGGATAAGCGCCTGTTCGCCGTCCAGCTCGCCAGCGGCCTGCTGCAGCAGCTCGGCCAGGTGCAGCAGGTTGGTCAGTACCCGCTCGCCATCACTGCGGCGGATCAGCGTGCGCGGTAGCTGGAAGTCATGCAGCAGGTGGCGCAACATCGGCAACACACCCTGGCGCTGCCAGGTATCTCGGTAAAGGCGAAAACGCATCACCCAGCTCTCCCAGACCCGCTCATCCTGGTTAAGCCGGTCCAGCGCGGCCAGCGACAGGCCCAGTGTCAGGCTGGCCAGAGCAGCCTTGAGCAGGCGCTCCGAGTCAGGCTCGGCGCAGGCCTTGAGCCAGGCCAGCAGGTCGTGGGCTTCCTGGGCGGCAAACACTGAGTCCTTATCGGACAGGTACACACTGCGCACCTCGCGTGCGGCCAGTTCGGCGCGGACCATCTGCGCCTCATGACCATCGCGCACCAGAATGGCGATGTCCGAGGGCAAACAGGCGCGCAATTCGCCTTCGGCATTCTGGAAGCCCGCCGTGCCCTGCTGGCCGCCATTGAGCAAGGCAACAATATGGCTGGCGCAACTGGCGGCCAGTTGCTGGCGGTAAACGCTGCTGGAGACTGGCTCTTCACTTTCCAGCTGCCAACATTGCAGGGCTGCACTGACTTCACCGTCAATCAGCAGCTGTTCGCCCCGCCCCTTGGCGCGCACCTCGATGAATGGCAGCGGGTTGTCATCGGCCTCGCGGAACAGGAATGCACCCCGCCCCGCTTCACGCGCCTCAGCCTGCAGGAACACCTGGTTGACCGCCGAGACCATGGCTTTGCTGGAGCGGTAGTTGGTGTCCAGGCTGTGCAGGCGACCGCTGGTGGCGCGTCGCGCGGCAAGATAGGTGTAGATGTCGGCCCCCCGGAAGGCGTAGATCGCCTGCTTGGGGTCGCCGATCATGAACAGGCCGGTTTCTGCGCGATTTTCGCTGATCTGGTAAATGCGCTCGAAAATGCCGTACTGAACCGGGTCGGTGTCCTGGAATTCGTCGATCAGCGCTACCGGGAACTGCTCACGGATCAGGCTGGCCAGGCGCTCGCCGGCCTCGCTGGCGAGCGCCTGCTGCAAGCGCACGAGCATGTCGTCGAAGCCCATTTCTGCACGCCGGCGCTTCTCCACTTCGAAACGCGCCGATACCCAACTGGCCGCGTGCTCGAGCAGCGGTGCATCCGGGCTGTCCAGGGCCTGCAGTTGTTGCTGCAAGTGCTGCATGGCGTTGAGGGCTGGGTGCTCGGGAGGTTCTCCCTTCCATGCCTCGGCCATGCCCGCCGGGGTCAGCCGGGTAAAGCCGGTGCCCAAGTCGAGCTCTACCAGTTGCTCATCACTGGCCCAAGCGCAGAGCTTGTCGAACCAGGGCTCGAAGTAACGGGCTTGCATCTTGCGGCCGTCGACCTGCTTGGCAGCCAGCGCATCGCGGCAGATTTGCCGCAGCTCCTCGGCCCACTGCGCCCATGGTGCCTTGATCCGCGCCAACTGTGCGCCACGTTGCTGCAGCGACGCCTGGATCAATGCGGCGGGCTCTGGCCCATCCTGCTGGGCGCGCACACGGCCGAACAGCGGGCGAATGCGCGGCAGCAAGGCGTCGGGGCTCCCCCAGTTGCTGCGCACCCAGGCCAGTGGGTCACCTTGCATCCCATAGCAGAAGCGCCGCCAGTAATCGCGCATGACCTGGCCCAACAACTCGCTGTGGTCGGTTTCCAGGGTCTGGGTGAACAGGCTGCCGCTGTCGAAGGCATGCTCGCGCAGCATGCGCTGGCACCAGCCATGGATGGTCGATACCGCAGCCTCGTCCATCCACTGCACGGCGATTTCCAACCGGCCGGCGCAGCGCGGCCAAGTCTCTTGCGGATAATCGTCACGCAGTTGGTGCAACAGCGGATCAGCGCCTTCCAGCTCACCACGGAAGAACCGTGCGGCTTCAGCCAGGCGGGCGCGGATGCGCTCGCGCAGCTCTTTGGTGGCGGCGTCGGTGAAGGTCACCACGAGGATCTGCGGTGGCAGCAGCTCGCGCTCGAAGCCCTGCTCGCCACCGTGACCAAGGATCAGGCGCAGGTACAGCGCCGAAATGGTGAAGGTCTTGCCCGTGCCAGCGCTGGCCTCGATCAGCTGGCTACCGTGCAGAGGGAAACTCAGTGCCAGAGGACGGTCCTGGGTCATGCGCCTTTCTCCGGGTTGCCCAAGGTCTGCCAAGGGGCGGTGAACAACGGGCGGTACAAGGTTTCGCACCAGCCTTCAAACGTCTCGTCAGCGGTGAGTGCTGCAAAGTCCCGGAACTGGCGGGCCAGGGCAATGCTTTCACTTCGCTCGCCAAAGCTGGTGCGTTCGTCGCCTTCGTAGGCGCGAGCTGCTGCGGCCATTGCTTTATCGGCATCGTCCTGGGCCAACCAGGCGAATGCGGTCTTGGCCGCGACTGGCAACGGCGCATTCATTGCCGCCTGACGGGCCACCAACAGGTCGCCCAGCAGTTGCGCGGCCAGCGCTTGCGGCAGCGGTGCAAGCAACAGGGTCAGGTCACTGGCTACCAATGCACTGTTATAGGGGTAGCCCGCTGCACAGGCCGCCAGGTGCGTAACCCAGGGCGCAATGAGGCGGTGCCACTTGAGGTTGTTGCGCCCGGCACTGATGGTGTTGGGTACTGTGGTGATGCTGAGAAGGCTCTGATCTTCCGCCTGGAACACCCGGCCCAGCCAGCCCTCAAGTCGATGCTGACCGTGCTCGAAATGCACCGGCAAAGCGCCCTCGACCAGCTGTGGCCAGCGTTGCAGCAATTGCTGGTGACGTTGCAGCAGATCCGGCAGCGGTTCGATCAACTCGTTCTGCAGCAGTTCGCCGAAACCGGCTAGCGGAAGTAAACCGCAGGCCTGCAGGCGTCGGGCCTGGGCGCGCAAGGCCTGTTCGGCGTGGTCCGGTGCGGCCAAGGCGGCGCCAAGCAGGCTTTCACTGGCGCTGTAGCGTTGCAGGGTATCGAGGACGAAGGGCTCTTCGTCCGGGGTCGGCGCTTCCAGCGCCTCAAAGTACACCTTCAAGCGCTGGCTGAAGAAGTGCCGGACCGGGTGGCGCAAGAAATCATTCAGCTGGTGCAGACTGAGGGCTTCAGCGTCCTGATAAGGCGGCAGGCCCGGCTCGCTCTGCTCGTCTGCCTCACCCTGCTGGTGCAGCACCTGCCATTCATGGGCATAGCTGAACAGAGGACTGTCCTTCTGGAAGTACCGAGGGCTGAACGGCTGCAGCGGGTGTTCCTGGGTCAGTGCGTGCAACAGTTGCTCGCCCGGTTTCACTGGCTGCCCCTGCTGCGCGTCGGCCAAATGCCAGCCGGCAGCGATGTGATCGCGCAACTGGCCGATCAGCACCGAGGCCGGGCGTTCGCTGTTGTCGCGGATACTGCGCCCCACCCAGCTGACATACAGTTGGTCACGTGCAGACAGTAGCGCTTCAAGCAGCAGGTAACGGTCGTCTTCGCGGCGTGAGCGGTCACCGGGGCGGTAGTCGCTGGCCATCAGGTCGAAGTCCAGCGGTTGCTGCGCACGCGGGTAGTCGCCATCGTTCATGCCCAGCAGGCAGACCACCCTGAAAGGGATCGCGCGCATGGGCATGAGTGTGCAGAAGTTGACCGAGCCGGCGAGGAAACGTTGCGACAGCTTGCCCTGATCGAGGCCCGACAGCCAGGCTTCACGTACCACGGTAAGCGGTAGCGGGTCGTGCAGGCCGACGGTCTCGCATACCTCAAGCCAGCTATCGCGCAAATCCTGCAGTTGCATCAACAGGAATTCATCACCCTCGTCCTCGGCGAGGAAGAACACGTTCAGCAAAGCATGCAGTCGCTCGCCCCACTGGCTGACGGTAGCAGGCTCGGACAAGGCCTGGCAGGCGACTTCGAGCGCATCGAGCAACGCGACCAGCGGGCCGATCAGTGCAGCGTCCAGGCCACCGATTTCATCGTAGGGTTCAATGCCATCACAGGCCTCGCCTACCCCCACGGCATAACCCAACAGCATGCGGCGCAGGCCGAAACGCCAACTGTTCTGTTCAAGCCCGGCGGGCAAACCAAGGCTCGCCCGCTGGTCGGCGTCAAGGCCCCAACGGATGCCAGCGCCCTCGATCCAGCGGTGCAGCGTGGGCAGGTCGTTTTCGCGAATGCCGAAGCGGGCGCGGACTGCCGGCACGTCCAGCAAGTCGAGCACTTCGCTGACCGCGAAGCGGCTGTCAGGCAGTTTGAGCAGGTGCTCAAGCGCGATCAGCAAAGGCTCGCGACCACGCTGGCCCTGGTCTGTCAGGGTGAACGGGATGTAGCGCGGGTCGTTGCGCTGCAACTGGCCAAAGACGGCGCGGATATGTGGCGCGTAAGTGTCGATGTCCGGCAGCATGACGATCACGTCGCGCGGGCGCAAAGTAGGGTCGGCGCTGAAGCGGGCCAACAGCTGGTCGTGGAGGATCTCCACTTCACGTTGCGGGCTGTGCGCGATATGGAAGCGGATCGAGCGGTCTTTTGTGGTGTCCACTGGCGGCCACAGTTCACGGCTCTCGGCGAGCGGGCGCAACTCCAGAATGTCGTCCTGCAGTTCGTTGAGCAGCGTGGTGGGTGAACCATCGCTGAACAGGTCGATGCGGCCGTCGCTGAACACGCCCTGGTAGCTGCCCGGGTCGTCATAGCTGTCGAGCAGGTTGATGTAGTCGCGGCCTTGTTTACCCCAGGCTGCCAGCAACGGATGGGCATGCTGGTGAAGTGTCTGGTCGTCCAGTTGCAAGGGCATGCCTTGCTTGCGTTGCTGGCGTTTGTACTGGTGGCGCAACAGGTCCTTGTCGGCGACGATATCGGCCCAGTGGTGGCGGCATGGGTTGTGTACGCACAACAGGACCTGACTGAAACGCGACAGGCCTGCCAGCGCTTCCAGGGCCTGGGCCGGCAGCGAAGAGATACCGAACACGATCACCCTCGGTGGCAGCCCGGCAGGCGCCTGCTCCAGGCTGTTGATGCGCTCGATGAAGCGTTGGTGTACTCCGGCGCGGCTCTGTGCCATGCCTTGCTCGCCAACATCCTCCAGCAATGCTCGCCACAACTCGGCTTGCCAGCGGTTGCCTGGCGGCAGGACTTTGCGCTCGCCGCGGGCCGTGTTGATGACATGCTCGCCGGTGGCCCAGTCCTTGAGCCAATCGGCGCGGTAGACCTGGTACTGGTCGAACAGGTCGGCCAGGCGCTCGGCCAGCTGGTAGCGCTTGCGCAAGTCACTGTCGTCGGTGAGGAAGCGCCGCAGTGGCTCGAAGTGCGGGCGCTCGATGAGCGCTGGCAACAGGCGCATCAGACGCCAGGTCAGTGGTGCCTTGTCGAGCAGGGACACTTCGGGAATTTCGCTACGGCCAAGCACGCTGCGGTACAGCTGCCACATAAAGCTACCGGGCAGTTGCACATCGATTGCAGCGGCGATGCCGCAGCCGCCCAGGTCGCCTTCCTGCGGATCTTCAGCCAGGGCCAGCTTGAGCCATTGGGCGATACCATTGCTTTGCACCAGGGCAATTTCGTTTTCCAGAGGCGCCAGCGGGTAGCGACGCATCCAGCTCACTACCAGGCTACGCAGGTCGTCGAGGCGGTTGCCGTGGACGATCATGAAGCCAGGGTGGAGATGGGCGGTGTTGAGCATCGAAAGGTCTCTGGAGGCGCTGATGGCTGAGAGGGGAACGATATCATGCGTACATGAAACGGCCGAATGCCATCAGGCCGCGGAAGCGGGCGTGCCCGCTGGATTCGAGCAGGGCCAGATTTTTTGGCCCACAAAGACAAAACCCCTACCTGCATGTGCAGATAGGGGTTTTGCGAAATGAATCTTGACGATGACCTACTCTCACATGGGGAAACCCCACACTACCATCGGCGATGCATCGTTTCACTACTGAGTTCGGGATGGGATCAGGTGGTTCCAATGCTCTATGGTCGTCAAGAAATTCTGTAGCCAGAATGTCCAGATGGACAGCCCAGCGAATCCGGATATGCGATATTTGTGGTCTTACGAATTTTCGGGTCTTTCGTCTTCACCACCGCAATCTGCGTCAGCAAATTGCTTGGGTGTTATATGGTCAAGCCTCACGGGCAATTAGTATTGGTTAGCTCAACGCCTCACAGCGCTTACACACCCAACCTATCAACGTCGTAGTCTTCGACGGCCCTTTAGGGGATTCAAGATCCCAGTGAGATCTCATCTTGAGGCAAGTTTCCCGCTTAGATGCTTTCAGCGGTTATCTCTTCCGAACATAGCTACCCGGCAATGCCACTGGCGTGACAACCGGAACACCAGAGG
>NZ_JAGINI010000001.1:0-280000 GCF_017875935.1 Pseudomonas sp. BP6 | reverse complement strand
ATATAAGGGGAAAAGACCGTATCGGGGCTGCCAAGTGTTCGCCACAACAGTTTCTGCGCCGGTGAGATCGAGCGCCGCCCGCGCGGCGCTTCGCGGGTAAACCCGCTCCTACGTTTGTTTCGGGCCAGTCCCTCCTGTGCCGGGCGCGCGCGACCGCCTTGTTGGTACGCCGCGATATCGAGACAGGCACCAAGGCGTTCGCGCGCGAATCCCACAGGCATAATTGGCCCGAAACAAACGTAGGAGCGGGTTTACCCGCGAAGCGCCGCGCGGGCGGCGCTCGGTCTCGCAGGCGATGAATGTCTCGAGCCGGACGCTGGCGGCGCTCGGTCTCGCAGGCGATGAATGTCTCGAGCCGGACGCGGGCGGCGCTCGATCTCACAGACACCAGAGAAACAAAGGCGGGCCCCTCTACTGCCATTGCTATCTCAAGACAGGCCCTTGGCAGCCCCGCCCCACTCTCAAACCGCCCGACCCTGCTTCCTGGCAACCCTGGGAAGCACCCGCGCAACAGCAGGAATCCGCAACACCATCAACACAGCCCCAATAGACGCATAGATCGCCCACTCCCGAAGGTCCGAGCGCACGATCCACAGGAAATGCAGCAAGCCCAACCCAAGCACCGCATACACCAACCTGTGCAACTTTTTCCAACGCGCCCCAAGCCGCCGCTGGCTGTACCGGTTAGAGGTGACCGCCAGCACCAGCAGACCCAGGAACCCCAGCGCTCCCACAATAATGTATGGCCGCTTGCTCAGTTCCACCGCCAACTGCCCCCAATCCAGCCCCAGAATGAAAAACAGGTAAGCCAGGATGTGCAGCACTATATAGGCGAACACCCACAACCCCAGCTGCCGGCGAACCACAATCCAGCCAGACCAGCCCGTCAGCTTCTGCAGTGGGGTCATGCTCAAGGTCACCAGCAAGAAGGTGAGCGCCCCAAGCCCAAGGCGGTCCATCATGATCTTCCCGGGATCAGGCCCCAGCAGGTTCATCGCCGCTTCATATAGCCACCACACCGGAAACAGGCAGCCCACGACAAAGATGGCCAAGCGAAACCAGGGGTAACGCATCAGTAGTTCTTCCGCAGATCGAGCCCGGTATACAGCGACGCCACTTCATCAGCGTAGCCATTGAACATCTGTGTCTCCCGCACGTTGGGGCTGAACAACCCGCTGGGCAAGCGACGTTCGCGCGCCTGACTCCAGCGCGGGTGGTCGACTGTCGGATTCACATTGGCATAGAAACCATATTCATCCGGCGCCAGCCCTTCCCAGGTAGTACCAGGCTGCTCCGCTACCAGGCTGATGCGCACAATCGACTTGATGCTCTTGAAGCCATACTTCCAAGGCACCACCAGACGCAACGGCGCGCCGTTCTGATTGGGCAGCTCCCGGCCGTACATACCCACCGCGAGAATTGCCAGCGGGTGCATCGCCTCATCCAGGCGCAACCCTTCTCTATAAGGCCAGTCGATCAAGGCGAATCCTGACCGCTGCCCGGGCATATGCTGAGGATCCTTCAGCGTTTCGAAACGCACATAACGCGCCCTCGAGGTCGGCTCGACCTGCTTGAGCACCTGAGCCAGAGGGAACCCCAGCCACGGAATGACCATCGACCACGCCTCTACGCAGCGCAGCCGATAGATCCGCTCCTCAAGCTGATAGGGTTTTACGAAGTCCTCCAGAGCATAGCGTCCGGGTTTGCCAACCTCACCATCCACCACAATGGACCACGGTTCGGTCTTCAGGCTGTCGCCATTGGCCGCCGGGTCTCCCTTGTCGGGCCCGAACTCGTAAAAGTTGTTGTAGTGGGTGGCATCCTTGAACGGCGTGATAGCCTCGTCCTTCACCGTCACCGCTTGCCAGCGCGTGGCGGAGAGCTTGTCAGTGAACCAGGCCGGCGCGGCCCCAGCCTGCACATCGGCATAACGCGACACTTGCGCCGCGCCCACCCCACCCGGTAATGCGCCTAGCGCCAAGCCAGCCAATGAGCCGCCCAGCAGGGTGCGACGGGAAAGGTAAATGCTTTCGGGGGTGATCTCCGACGCCTTGCACTCGGAAGACCTGGGAAGCTTGATAAGCATGAACGGCTCCATAGCACTGAGTAACGGATGTACCAGTAAGACTATGGAGCCGCGAGGTTATTCCAGCGTTAAGTGATTTTCACACTTTGCGACGGCGCGCCTTCAGCAGGAACTGGATCGGCCCCGATGCTGCATAGGCAAGGAAGATCAGCAGAAGGATACGTGGTGGGTCGCTGAATACGACGGCAAACACCAGCACCACCGCCAGGATCGCCACGAACGGCACGCGTCCCTTGAGGTCCAGCTCCTTGAAGCTGTTGTACTTGATGTTGCTGACCATCAGCATGCCAGCAGCAGCCACCAGCAGCGCCACCAGGAACGACAGCTTGGAGCCCTGGATGCCATAGTCGCTGAACGCCCATACGGTGCCCGCCACCACACCTGCGGCAGCCGGGCTGGCCAGGCCGATGAAGTAGCGCTTGTCGGCGGTACCGACCTGGGTATTGAAGCGCGCCAGGCGCAACGCGGCACCGGCCACATAGATGAATGCAACCATCCAGCCGACCTTGCCCATGTCACCCAGCGCCCAGCCGAAGGCCAGCAAAGCCGGGGCCACGCCGAAGGCGACCATATCCGACAGCGAGTCATACTCGGCACCGAAGGCACTCTGGGTGTTGGTCATACGCGCAACGCGGCCGTCCAGGCCGTCGAGCACCATGGCCACGAAGATGGCGATAGCGGCAAAAGCGAAGTACTTGCTCGCCTCGCGCGGGTCGCCGGCACTCAGGGCGCTCTGTGCGCTCATCGAGCTGATGATGGAATAGAAACCGGCAAACAGGTTGGCGGTGGTAAACAGGTTGGGCAGCAGGTAGATGCCGCGGTGGCGCACCTTGCGGCCTTCGGCGTCATGCCCTTCTTCAACGTGCTCATCGACAGGTAGCAGGCTTTCGGCGTCGGAGGGCTTGTTCGGCTCTTCGGGACGTTCGCTCATGGAGGGTACCTTGCAACAGGATGGAAAATGTTCGACACGGGCCCGCGAAACAGGTTCTGACAGCGAGCCACTGGTCTGCTTTATACCAGAAGCTGGATGCCAGAACGAAAAAACGCGGCCGAAGCCGCGTTTTTCATCTTTCGATAAGACTTAGTTCTTGGTCTTGTCGACGATTTTGTTAGCCGAGATCCACGGCATCATCGAACGCAGTTGCTCGCCGATGATTTCGATGCCGTGAGCGGCGTTGTTGCGACGCTTGGCGGTCATCGATGGGTAGTTGGTAGCACCTTCGGAGATGAACATCTTCGCGTACTCGCCGTCCTGGATGCGCTTCAGAGCATTGCGCATGGCCTTGCGGGATTCTTCGTTGATGACTTCCGGACCAGTCACGTACTCACCGTATTCGGCGTTGTTGGAGATCGAGTAGTTCATGTTGGCAATGCCGCCTTCGTACATGAGGTCTACGATCAACTTCAGCTCGTGCAGGCACTCGAAGTAGGCCATTTCCGGCGCGTAGCCAGCTTCGACCAGGGTTTCGAAACCGGCTTTGACCAGTTCGACGGTACCGCCACACAGAACAGCCTGCTCACCGAACAGGTCGGTTTCGGTTTCGTCCTTGAAGGTAGTTTCGATGATGCCGGTGCGGCCACCACCCACGCCCGAAGCGTAGGACAGTGCGACGTTCTTGGCGTTGCCGGAAGCGTCCTGGTAGATAGCGATCAGGTCAGGGATACCGCCGCCTTTGACGAACTCGGAGCGAACGGTGTGGCCCGGGGCTTTCGGCGCGATCATGATCACGTCGAGATCGGCACGCGGAACCACCTGGTTGTAGTGGATCGAGAAACCGTGAGAGAAGGCCAGGGTAGCGCCCTTCTTGATGTTCGGCTCGATTTCGTTCTTGTACAGCGAGCCCTGGAACTCGTCCGGGGTCAGGATCATGACCAGGTCAGCCGCAGCGACAGCGGTAGCAACATCAGCAACTTTCAGGCCGTGGGCTTCAGCCTTGGCAACGGTAGCCGAACCTTTACGCAGACCGACGGTAACGTCTACACCGGAGTCTTTCAGGTTGCACGCCTGAGCGTGGCCCTGGGAGCCGTAACCGATGATGGCGACTTTCTTACCCTGGATGATGGAAAGGTCGCAGTCTTTATCGTAGAAAACTTTCATAAAAATACCCCTGGTTATATCTCGGCCCCTGCGGAGCCATCGCTAATTTTTAAATTTAGATGCTGAGCACTTTGTCGCCACGGGCAATGCCGGTAACGCCGCTGCGCACGGTTTCCAGAATCGATGCAGTGCCGATCGCCTGGATGAAGCTGTCCAGTTTGTCGCTGGTACCGCTCAGCTGCACGGTGTACACGCTGGCGGTCACGTCGACGATCTGGCCGCGGAAGATATCCGTGGTGCGCTTGATCTCGGCGCGCTGGGCACCGGTGGCCTTGACCTTGACCAGCATCAGTTCACGCTCGATATGAGCGCTTTCCGACAGGTCGACAAGCTTGACCACTTCGACCAGCTTGTTCAGGTTCTTGGTGATCTGTTCGATCACTTCGTCATGGCCAACGGTGGTCAGCGTCAGACGCGACAGGGTCGGGTCTTCGGTCGGCGCTACAGTCAGGCTTTCAATGTTGTAGTTGCGCTGGGAGAACAGGCCGACCACACGGGACAACGCACCGGGTTCGTTTTCCAGCAGCAGGGAAATGATGTGCCGCATATCAGGTACGCTCCGTCTTGCTCAGCCACATGTCACGCATCGAGCCATCCTTGATCTGCATCGGATAGACGTGCTCACTGCGGTCAACCGCGATGTCGATGAACACCAGACGGTCCTTCATCGCAAACGCTTCCTCCAGCTTCGGCTTGAGGTCTTTCAGGCTGGTAATGCGGATACCCACATGGCCATAGGCTTCGGCCAGCTTGATGAAGTCAGGCAGCGACTCGACGTACGAGTGCGAATGACGACCGTTGTAGGCCATGTCCTGCCATTGGCGGACCATGCCCAACACACCGTTGTTCAGGTTGACGATCTTCACCGGCAGGCCGTATTGCATGCAGGTGGACAGCTCCTGAATGTTCATCTGGATGCTGCCTTCACCGGTCACACAGGCCACGTCCTGATCCGGGAAGTTGAGCTTGATGCCCATCGCCGCCGGGAAGCCGAAGCCCATGGTGCCCAGGCCACCGGAGTTGATCCAGCGGTTTGGCTTGTTGAAGCGGTAGTACTGCGCGGCAAACATCTGGTGTTGACCCACGTCGGAAGTGACGAAGGCATCGCCATTGGTCACTTCGCACAGTGTCTCGATGACTTTTTGCGGTTTGATGACGTTGCCATCGCCCTTGTCGTAAGGGAACAACTCGCCATCGCCACGCCATTCGTCAATCTGCTTCCACCAGGCATCCAGCGCCGCCTTGTCAGGCTGCTCGCCGATTTCCTTGAGGATGCCGAGCATTTCGCTGAGTACGCTGTCGACCGGGCCGACGATCGGCACGTCGGCCTTGATCATCTTCGAGATCGACGCCGGGTCGATGTCGATGTGGATGATCTTGGCATTCGGGCAGAACTTGGCCGGACCGTTTACAACGCGGTCGTCGAAACGCGCACCGACGGCAAAGATGACGTCGGCATTGTGCATGGCCATGTTGGCGGTGTAGCTGCCATGCATGCCAAGCATGCCGAGGAACTGGCGGTCGGTACCCGGGAAGCCACCCAGACCCATCAGGGTATTGGTAACCGGCAGGTTCAGCGACTTGGCGATTTCAGTCAGGGCTTCGGAGCCACCGCCGAGGATCACACCGCCACCGGAGTAGACGACCGGGCGCTTGGCTGCCAGAAGCATCTCGGCAGCCTTGCGGATCTGGCCGGAGTGACCGCGGACCGCCGGGCTGTAGGAGCGCAGCTTGACCTTTTTCGGGTAGACGTATTCGAACTTCTCAGCCGGGTTGGTCATGTCTTTTGGAATGTCGACCACGACTGGACCTGGGCGACCGGATTGCGCCAGGTAGAAAGCTTTTTTCAGAATTTCAGGGATCTCGGTCGGGTTCTTGATCATGAAGCTGTGCTTCACGATCGGCCGCGAGATACCGATCATGTCGGTTTCCTGGAAGGCATCGGTGCCCACCATGGTGCTAGGCACCTGGCCGGACAGGATGACCATCGGAATCGAGTCCATGTAGGCGGTGGCAATGCCGGTGATGGCATTGGTCGCGCCAGGACCGGAGGTTACCAGCACCACACCGGCCTTGCCGGTGGCGCGAGCGTAGCCGTCCGCCATATGGGTTGCCGCCTGCTCGTGACGAACCAGGATGTGTTCCACTTCCGGTTCTTTGAACAGTGCGTCGTAAACATGCAGGAGAGCACCACCAGGGTACCCGTAGATGTGCTTAACGCCTTCGTCACGCAAGAAGCGGACGACCATCTCAGCGCCAGATAAAAGCTCCACGTTGTTCACCTCTAAAACGCCAGAATACCGCCCTCACTGGACGGGTCTTAATAGGTTTACTGCCAAGCAGAGCATGAGCGAACGTCAGCACTGACTGAGCAAGTATTGGGAGATCCCCAGAGTGTTGCGGGGGTTTCCCACCCAGCGCGAGGTAACGCGTTGCGGGGTGTAACAGGTCGGCGCGGGTGTGCACCTCATGATCTGCTTAGCGGGTCTGCTTCTGGCAGTCCCTCTACAGCGGAAGTTGGATTCTTGTGATTCGGCGCCAACAAGTCAAGAAAAATTATTGCCAATTTTTCCCCAAGATGAATTCCTGCCACCACTAAAAATCGCTTCAGCAGCAGAATTAAGAAGATTTCCAATAAAAAGGGCCACAATCTGCGGCCCTAGAAGGAAAAACTGAAGAAATCAGGCGGAAGGAGCGATCAATTGATCAAAAGCTGCCAACAGGCGCCGTAGCTCACGACTTTGCTCCGGCCGGTCGGTAAACACGGTTTCGGCCATGACAAGGATGCTCGATGCATTGGGCAGCGGGTGACCCAGCTCGATGATGATCTTCATGCGGGGCAGGAAGATCCATTGCAGCCATTGCTCGAAACTGAGGGTATCCACGGCGAACGGCACCGTACTGGCCAATGCCTCGTCGCTTGGCGGCTCGTCATCCCACCAGCCTTGCACCTGCAGTTCACGCTCGATCAATAGCAGGTGGTCGGCAATATCCAGAATGCGTTGCTCGATCATCACGAATTGACCCGCGCCTTTTGCCGGGCCAGCGCAGCGCCAGCGCTGTCACCCTGCTTTTCACGGGCCTGGGCGATCGTGTTCCATAGCTCAGCCTGCAGGCTTGGGCGGCCGTTGGCGTAGGTCAGGGCGCGGCGCGCCAACTGCTCTGCCTGCGCTGCATCACCTTGCGAGAGGCGCACCTGGGCCAGGCGATACAGCACCTGCGGCTCACGCGGAGCAATACGCTGGGCACGCTCCAGGCTCGAGGCGGCACCGTTGAAGTCGCCACTGCCCTGCTGCGTCTGCGCAGTGGTCAGCAATGCCAGCACCGGGCCGTCCAGTTGCTCGTCGGCCGACAGGCCACCGGCGGCAGCGCTGCGCGGAATACCGGTTGGCGCGCTGGCGCTTTGCGAAGTGCTGTTCATCGCGGCAATGTCGAAAGGCTCATCGGCAATCGGGTTGGGATTGGTGGTCATCGGTGCCGAGCTGACAGGGCCAGGAGTGATCGGCCCCGGAGTGATCGGTGCTGCGCCATTGTTCGCCGGGAACGTCTGGATGGCCGAAGCGCCTGCGCCCTGCGGGATCATCACGGTGACGCCGGAGTCCTCCGGCAGTGTTTGCGCCTGGGCGGTGCCGGTGTTATAGCCACCCGCCGAGCGGTTGGCCGTCACGCGTTCGCTGTTGGACACACGGGTGCTCGAATCGACCACCGGAATATTGCCACGCGGGACGCTGGAGCACCCCTGGAGCACAGCCAACGCCGTCACGGCAGGAAACAGCCACTTGTTCACGTCACACCTCATCAATGCAGCCTGTGCTTAATTCATCCAGCCCTTGACCCAGTCCATTACCGATTCGACTGGATCCTGCTCACCGCCACAGGTTGCGCCGGCCGGCGGCTCACTCCCGCGAATATACGGCATCTGCACCGCTCCCGGACAGCTGGCATCAGACCCATGGCCAGTGTACGGGTCGATCCAGGCCTGCACCACGTTGTCCGGTTGCGGCATATCCAGCGGCAGCGGGTCGGCCTTCTTCATGAAGCTGGTCCACACCTGCAAGGCTCCGGTGGCGCCGGTAAACGGTGTCTTGCCGTTATCGTCACGGCCCATCCACACCACGGCCAGCAGATCCTGACTGAAGCCGGAGAACCAGCTGTCACGCGAGTCGTTACTGGTACCGGTCTTGCCCGCCAAGGTCAGCGAGCGTGGCAAGGTGTTGTACACCGAGCGCCCTGTACCTTCGCGCATTACGCGCTGCATGGCGTTCTGCACCAGGTAAATGGCACCCGGGTCGAAGGTTTGTTGGATCTGGAACGGGTAACGCTTGAGCGGCTCGCCCTCGGCGGTGAGCACGCTGCGGATACCGCGCATCGGCGTGTTGAAGCCGCCGTTGGCGATGGTCTGATACATGGTTGCCACCTGCATTGGCGACATGCCACCAGCCCCCAGCAACATGGCCGGGAACGCTGGCCAATCGACATTCACCCCCAACCGACCAATGGTCTTGATCACGTTCGGCACACCCACTTCCAGGCCGAGCTTGGCGGTCGACAGGTTGTACGAGTTGGCCAGCCCCTGGTACAGGTAGATAGTGCCGTGCGGGCGACGGTCATAGTTTTGCGGGCGCCAGACCTGGCCGTCAGCCCCCTTGACCGAAAATGGCTCGTCCTGCATCCAACTGGTCAGGGTGTACTTGCTTGGCTGCTCCAGCGCGGTCAGGTATACCGACGGCTTGACCAGCGAGCCGATCGGCCGCACAGCATCGATGGCCCGGTTGAAGCCGGCGAAGCCTGCCTGGCGGCTACCGATCAACGCCTGTACTTCACCTGTCTCAGGGTTGGTCACGACCATTGCCGCTTCCACCTCGTCAGCCCCCTTGCGGCCCGACAGGCGCTTGAAGGTCTCTCTCATCGAGGTTTCGGCCTTCATCTGCAGGATCGGGTCGAAGCTGGTAAAGATGCGCAGGCCTTCTTCGGTCAAGTCTTCGTCGCGGTAGTCCTGACGTAGCTGTCGTTTGACCAGGTCGAGGAAGGCCGGGAACGAGCTGTCGGCCAGGCTGCCACGCTTGGTCACGCCCAGCGGCATCTTCTTCGCCGCATCGACTTCTGCCTGGCTGGCCACACCCTGCTCGGCCACCAGGTCGAGCACCAGGTTGCGGCGCGCCAAAGCGCGCTCGGGGTGACGCCGCGGGTTGTAATAGGACGGGCCTTTGACCATGCCCACCAGCAGGGCGATCTGATGCAGTTTCAGCTCAGACAAGGGCTGACTGAAGAAGAACTGGCTAGCCAGGCCAAAGCCGTGCACGGCGCGTTGACCGTCCTGGCCGACGAACACCTCGTTGAGGTAGGCCTCAAGGATTTCGCGCTTGTCGTAGTGCAGTTCGAGCAGTATCGCCATCATCGCCTCGGTCAGCTTACGGCTGAGGCTGCGCTCGCTGCTGAGGTAGAAGTTTTTCACCAACTGCTGGGTCAGGGTACTGCCACCCTGGCGCATAGAGCCGGACGAAGTGTTGACCCACATGGCCCGGGCGATGGACTTGGGCGACACGCCGTGGTGGCTGTAGAAGTCGCGGTCTTCCGTGGCCACCAGGGTCTCAAGCAGATACTTGGGTACCTGATCGATCTTGATCAGGATGCGGTCCTCGAGATTTTTCGGGTAGATGCCGCCGATCATCAGCGGCTCCAGCCGCACCACGTCAAGCGACTTGCCGTTGGCACCGGAAAGGCCCGCAACGTAATCGCCAGAGAAGCGCACGCGCACGAACTGCGCCGGTTCCATGCCCTCGTAGAACTGGAAGCCACGGGTATTGAGGTCGACGGTATTGCCGTTGACGGACGCAGCGCCGGGGCCGTTGGCCGCGCTTTCGCGACGGTAGCCAAGCGCATCGAGCTCGGTGAGGAAGTCGTTCTTGCTCAACTTCTGGCCGGTGAACAGTTCCAGCGGCCGGGCATACACCTTGGCCGGGATGGTCCAGCGCTTGCCGGAGAACTTTTCCTGGACGACGGCATCGAGGTAAACCGCGAAGCCGGCGACGATCACCAGGCCTACCAGGCTGAGCTTCAAAGCCCAGCCCAGCCAGGCGCGGGAGCGGCCGGTCGGGCGTTTCTGAGGGGTGCGGGAATTTCGGGTTCGGGTCATGGCGGCGGATTATACGCACTTTATAAAGGCTGGGCAGACGGCCCAGCGGTAGGCAGGGACGGCACCATTGACCATAATGGCGCATTCGAATTCCCTTGCCCCGGAAGGATTTGCCGTGAGCCAAGCTCTTATTACTGCGTTGCAGAACCCTGCCCTGTACCCTCATCCCGTGGATGGGTTTCAGCTCATCGAGACGCATATCTCCTGGGTCCTGCTCACTGGCGAGTACGCCTATAAGGTCAAGAAACCGATGAATTTCGGTTTCCTGGACTTCACCGGGCTGGACCAGCGCCAGCATTTCTGTAACGAAGAGTTGCGCCTGAACCAGCGACTGACCGAAGGCCTGTATCTGGAAGTGCTGCCGATCACCGGTAGCGTCGACGCACCGCAGATCGGTGGCGAAGGTGAAGCCATCGAATACGTGCTGAAGATGCGCCAGTTCCCCCAGGGCCAGATGCTCAACACCCTGCAGGCCAATGGCGAACTGAACGCCACGCACATCGACCAGATGGCCCGGCAGATTGCCGAGTTTCACCTGCAGGCCCCACGTGTGCCGATGGAGCACCCGCTGGGCACGCCAGACAGCGTGATGGCCCCGGTGGAGCAGAACTTCGAGCAAATTCGCCCATTCCTCAGCGACAAAGCCGATCTGCAGCAACTCGACGCCCTGCAGGCCTGGGCCCGCAGCAGCTTCGAGCGCCTGCACGGCCTGCTGGAAAGGCGCAAGGCCAATGGCTTCATCCGTGAGTGCCACGGTGACATCCACCTGGGCAACGCCACCTTGATCGATGGCAAGGTGGTGATCTTCGATTGCATCGAATTCAACGAGCCTTTCCGACTGACCGACGTCTACGCCGACACCGCCTTCCTGGCCATGGACCTGGAAGACCGCGGCCTGAAGTGCCTGGCCCGACGTTTCATCAGCCAGTACCTGGAACTGACGGGGGACTACGAAGGCCTGGAACTGCTCAACTTCTACAAGGCCTATCGCGCGCTGGTGCGGGCCAAGGTCGCACTGTTCAGCATGCCGGCCGACGCTGATGGCGTGCAGCGTGCCACCACCCTGCGCACCTACCGCAACTACGCCAACCTGGCCGAAAGCTACAGTGCCATCCCGTCGCGGCTGCTGGCCATCACCCATGGCGTTTCGGCGGTGGGCAAAAGTCACGTGGCCATGCGTCTGGTCGAGGCCTTGGGTGCAGTGCGCGTGCGTTCGGACGTGGAGCGCAAGCGCCTGTTCGGCGAACAACAGCAGGCCGACGCCGGCCAGCTGAGTACGGGCATATACGACCAGGAGGCCAGCGCAGCGACCTATCAGCGCCTGCACGAGGTGGCAGCGACCGTGCTGCGCGCCGGCTTCCCGGTGGTGCTGGACGCCACCTACCTCAAGCGTGAGCAGCGCCAGGCTGCGGCAGACGTTGCCAGCCAGACCGGAGTGCCGTTCCTCATCCTCGACTGCCACGCGCCGGAGGCGGTCATCGCCAGTTGGCTGGAGCAGCGCCAGGCCGAAAACAGCGACCCCTCGGATGCCACGCTGGAGGTAATCAAGGCCCAGCAGGCCAGCCGTGAGGCGCTGGATGCGCAGGAGCTGGTGCACAGCACCCGCGTCGATACCCAGGCTGCTGGCAGCATGGACCAGGTGATCGAGCAGATTCGCCAGCGGTTGCCTGGCCTGTAAGTTCGTCATCTTCCTGTGCCTACCCCCGAAGGGGCAGGCACAGGCCGCTCACCCTCCGATGGCAAAAAGCCGCATATTTCCCAACCCCCGCTACACTCCTCTCAGACCTGCTCGCGATTTATCCCCCCATTCCCGTTCAGCCATCGCAAGGAGGCTCGATGAACGATGAATTGCAGCATCTGAAGAACCTTGGCAAGACTTCTGCGCAGTGGCTGCATGCAGCTGGCATCCACAGTGCATCGGATTTGCGCCGCCTGGGCGCGGTGGGTGCGTACCAGGCCGTGAAGACACGAGGGTTCCGTGCATCGAAGGTGCTGTTGTATGCCATTGAAGGCGCCCTGCTGGACATGCACTGGAACGATTTGCCGCTCGAACGCAAGGAAGCACTCAACCAACAATTGGACGCGAAAAACCCTACGCAAAAAAAACCAAAATAATCGGCGTAAAGGGATTGACGCCTAAATGAGAATTGTTATGATTATCACAACTGGTCGCGAGACTGGTTGGATAAGCTAAGAGCCCCTGGTTCGGACTCTCAGATTATCTCCTCATCAGGCTAATCACGGTTATTGACCCGGCAGTTTGCCGGGTCTTTTTTTGCCTGGGCTTTTTCCGGATCAACGCCGCAATAGCGCACAATAATCCTGCTCCGGCATCGCTGCCGTGTACCACACATAGTCAGCCTCGCCAGGCTCGACTCGCTCGCCCACCTCAGCCAGCAGCAATACCTTGCTCTCGTCCGACGCCCCCAGGTCAGCCAGATGCAAGGGTATGCCCAGGTCCTTGCGCACATGGTAAGCCCCGGCAAACAGCAGTGCCGGTTGCGGTGCCGCCTGCAAACGCTCGGCCATGCGCCGGTCGCGCTGCTGCTGAACGGCCAGCATCGCCGGTAACTGGCTTTCCGGCAGCATCCCGCAATGTCCGGCGCGCACCTGTTCCAGCAAGGCAGCCTTTACTGCGGGTGCATTGGACTTTTCGCCCTGCACCGGAGCCGGCTGTCGATAGGCCTGACGCATCTCGGCGGGCGAAAGGTTGGCTGCCAGCAACGACACCCGATGCTGCAGGGCTTCGGTGACAATCGGCCCGTACAACTGCCAATCCCAGCCCTCCTGCCAGGCCAGCGCCTTGGGCAAGTCTACCGGCAAAGGCTGCCCCACCAGCTTGTCCACCCGTGATTGCTGGCCGGGCTGCAGCATTTCCAGCAACAGACTGCCCTGAGAGCGCTGGCCTTGAAGAGCGCGCAGCAGCCATAGTTGCAGCGCGTGATGGTCAGGGTTGTCGTGCTTCTCGCCGACAAGCACGCGGGGTGCGACAGCCAGGCGCTGTACCAGCTGTTCAGGGCTAATGACCTGCTCATTGGACAGATCGACAATCTTCCCCAGCTCGGCGTGGGTGCGACCTTCGCTGCTCTGCCAGGCGGGCAACGGCGGCAGGCTGGCCTGACAGCCGCCTAGCGCCAGTACCAGGCACAGCGAGAAACCAGACAGCAGCGCGTGTCGCATCGGCAGTTACTCCATGTCATCCACAATTTGAATGGCCTGCCCCGGGGCGGACCTGTCGCGAGACAAGGCCGCTTCCACAGAGGCCGTGCACGGTTCGAGAATCAACGGGTGATGATCAGCGGATGCCCGCGCTCGGGGTGCGCCTGCACCAGTACGTCGATACCGTACACCGCCCTCAGTGCCGCTGGGGTCAGTACCGCTTCGGGCGTGGCAAACGCGTGGCAGCGCCCCTGCTCCAGCAACAGGATACGATCACAGTACCGCGCCGCCAGGTTCAGGTCATGCAGGATCACCAACACTGCAGCACCGCAGTCGGCAAAGCGGCGAACGGCTTCCAGGGTGGTGTGCTGATGTAGCGGGTCGAGCATCGAGGTCGGTTCGTCGAGCAGCAAAGTGGCACCTTCCTCGCCCGGCCATAGCTGCGCCAGCACGCGGGCAAGGTGTACCCGTTGCCGCTCGCCACCGGAAAGCGCCAGGTAACTGCGCTCTACCAGGTGCCAGGCATCTGCCGCCCGCAACGCCGCTTCGACAATTTCCGCATCGCGTCGCTGACCGGTGCCATGAGGCATGCGCCCCATGCCCACCACTTCCTCGACCCGAAACGAGAAACCCAGGCTGGACACCTGTGGCAGCACTGCCAGGCGCCTTGCCCGTTCCTGCCCGGCCCAATCGGCCAGGGGGCGGTCCTGCAGCGTCACCCGCCCGCGGTCGGGCGCCAGTTCACCGCAAAGCACACTCAGCAGGCTGCTCTTGCCGGCACCGTTGGGACCAAGCACACCCACGACCTGCCCCGGAGGCAACTGCAGGTGAATGTCGTGCAGTACCTCATTGCTGCCCCTGCACAGATACAGGCCCTCTACTTGCAACATCAGCCGCGCCCTCGCATCAGCAGGAACAGGAAGAACGGCGCACCGATGAAGGCCGTGACGATACCAATCGGCAGCTCGGCAGGCGCCAGCAGCAGCCGCGCCGCCAAGTCGGCGAACAACATCAGCACACCGCCGGCCAGCAGCGAGGCTGGCAGCACCACACGGTGATCGGGCCCGGCCAGGAGGCGTACCAGGTGCGGTACTACCAGGCCGATGAAGCCGATCAACCCGGCTGCAGCCACTGCAGCCCCTACCCCCAGCGCCGTGCAGAACACCAACTCACGCTTGAGCCGCTCCACGTCAACGCCCAGGTGACGTGCCTCCGACTCCCCCAGCAACAGGGCATTCAGCGCCTTGGCCCGGCGTGGCAGCCACACCGCTACCGCTACCGCCACCAGCAACAATGGCCACAGCCGCTCATAGCTGGCGCCATTGAGGCTGCCAAGGTTCCAGAATGTCAGCGTGCGCAAGGTGGCATCATCGGCCAGGTAAGAGAACAGCCCCACGACCGCACCACCCAGCGCGGTCATGGCCACGCCAGCCAGCAGCATCGTGGCAACGTTGGTCTGGCCATCGCGGCGCCCCAGGCGGTAGACCAGCGCAGTGACCCCAAGCCCGCCGACAAAAGCGCAGAACGACAGCAGATAAGGCGCGAAAGCATCCGGCATGCCGCCAAACCAGGCGCCGCCGACAATGGCAACCGCTGCCCCCACTGCGGCGCCGGCGGCAACGCCTACCAGCCCGGGGTCGGCCAGCGGGTTGCGGAACAGCCCCTGCATGGCCACCCCGGACAGCGCCAGCACCGCGCCCACCGCCAACCCCAACAGGGTGCGCGGCAAGCGGATCTGGCCAAGGATCATCTCGGCCTGCTGCAGGCCATCTTCGGAAACAGGCAATCCCAAAAGACGCAGCCCAGCGCGCAGCGTATCGAACATCGGCAGGCTGACTGGCCCCAGCGCCAGTGACAGCCAGATCGCCAACAGGCACAGCAGGCTCAGGCTAATGAACAACGTACGTGACTGGACCCGTTGTTTCATTGTGCGAAGCTGGCCTGAGCAGCCGGGTAGAAGGTGGCTGCCAACGACTGCAAGGTCGCCGGTAGCCGAGGCCCGAGCCCGCCGACCAACAGCGTCGGGTCCAGTGAGACCAGGCGTTTCTCACGCACGGCCCGCGAGGCAGCCAGCGCGGGGTTTTCTTTCAACAGCGCCTGCAAGGCCTGCTCATCGGCCAGCGCCCGGTCGGAAAACACGATCACATCCGGGTCAAGCGCCGCCAAGGCTTCGTTGGAGAAGTTCTTGTAGCCCTGGTGCGCGGCCAGGTTTCGCCCACCCGCCTGGCCCAGCAGCCAGTCACCGGCAGTGCCTTGCCCGGCAATCAGCGGCTTGGCCCCGGCATGACCGACCAGCAGCAACACCCCAGGAGCCTGCTCCCCGGCCTGGGCCAGCTTGACGTTGACATGCAACGCATCGAGCCGCTGGCGGTAGTCCGCTGCAAGCGCGGACGCTTGCTGCTCTGCACCGAGCAACTGCCCCAGGTGCCTGAGGTTTTCATCTACTGCCGGCAGCTCGGCCTTGCTGGAGAACAACTCGACCCGCACGCCGGCCTTGCGGATTTGCGCCAGTACCGGTGGCGGTCCCATTTCCTCGGTGCCCACCAGCACATCCGGGCGCAAGCTGAGAATGCCTTCGGCCGACAGCTGTCGTTGATAACCCACACTGGGCAACGACTTCAACGAGGCCGGGTGCTGACTGGTAGTGTCCACACCGACCAGGCGTGCTTCGCCGCCCAATGCGGTTATCCACTCGCTCAAGGCGCCACCAGCACTGACCCAGCGTTGCGGCAGTTCGGCTGCCAAGGCTTGGGTTGAGAGCACAAGGCTTGCACACAAAGCGAGAAAAGCAGCTGGACGGCGCATCATCGGGTTCCTTCTGAAGACGGGCTGCACGCCTTGTGGCGAGCAGCGGAACTGCGCACCATACACAGCCGGGCGCAGCGAATGCGGGCAATTTGATAATTATTCGCATTGGAGCGTCAAGCCATCACGTGTCTCACGAGCCATCCTTGCCATGCACTTCCTTTGTCCATCCCTCAGCCTGGCCGAGGGCCAAAGCCGCGCCTTCAGCGTAGACGGCCTCGAACTGTTCGGCGTGCGTCGCCAAGGTCAGGTGTACCTGTACCGCAACCGCTGCCCGCACCGGGACATCCCACTGAACTGGGCAGACGACGCGTTTCTGGATGACAGCGCCAGCCTCATCCACTGCGCCCATCACGGTGCGCTGTTCCTGATAGAAAGCGGCGAATGCGTGGCAGGGCCCTGCGAGGGTGAGCAACTGCAGCCCCTGGGCTGCCACGAAGACAGCCAGGGCATCTGGTTCAAGGGGTAAGCAGCACCGGCAAGCGGCGATCGATGACGATACCCTCGGCGTCCAGCCGGGTGCCATAGGCCAGCACCTCCACCCCGTCCGCTACTGCAGCGCGCAGCGCCTGGGCGTAGGCCATATCGATTTCCTCGGCCGGGCGCACAGCGTCGATACCGGTCAGGTTCACGCAATACAGCTGCACGGCCCGCACGCCCTGCCGGGCCAGCGTTGCCAGCTCGCGCAGGTGTTTCACACCGCGCTGAGTCACCGCGTCGGGGAAGGCCGCAACAGCAGTGTCGGGGTAGCTCAGCGTCACACTTTTGACCTCGACATAGGCCGGGGCACCCTCGAACTCCAGGCGAAAGTCGATACGGCTGCCTTCCTCGCCATAGGCCACTTCGCGCCTGAGTGCAGTGAAACCGGCCAGTTCAGTGATAGTGCCGGCGCGCAGGGCCTCTTCGACCAACGCATTTGCCCGCCCGGTATTCACGCAGGCCAACCGCCCCTGGGGGGTTTCGCTGATTTCCCAGGTGCCTGGCAGCTTGCGCTTGGGGTCGTTGGAGCGGCTGAACCACACCTGCCCACCTTCACGCATGCAGTTGAGCATGGAGCCGGTATTCGGGCAGTGGATAGTCATCTGCTCGCCGCTGGCCAGTTCGATATCGGCCAGAAAGCGCTTGTAGCGACGCAGCAGGCGGCCCTGCTCGAGTGACGGAGAGAAACGCATCAGCCTTGCCAGCTCTGCAGGCCACGGGCAATACGCTGCACCGCTTCTTCCAGGCGCGGCAGGCTCTGGGTATAAGCGAAGCGCACATGGTGCCCGGCCAGGTGGCGACCAAAGTCCAGGCCCGGCGTGAACGCCACGTGCTCGGTTTCCAGGAAGTGTCGGCAGAATGCGAACGCGTCACCGCCAAAAGCGCTGATATCGGCATACAGGTAGAACGCGCCTTGCGGCTCGACGGCAATGCGGAAACCCAGTTCACGCAGGGCGGGCAGCAGGTAGTCGCGACGGCGGGCGAATTCGGCGCGGCGCTCTTCGAAAATGGCCAGCGCCTCGGGCTGGAAACAGGCCAGCGCGGCATGTTGGGCCATGCTCGGCGCGCTGATGTACAGGTTCTGCGCCAGTTTCTCCAGGTCGGCCACCGCACCGGGCGGGGCCACCAGCCAGCCAAGGCGCCAACCGGTCATGCCGAAATACTTGGAAAAACTATTCAGGACAAATGCCGAGTCGTCGACTTCCAGCACGCTTGGCGCGTCGATGCCGTAGGTGAGGCCGTGGTAGATCTCGTCCACCACCAGATGACCATGCCGCTCATGGGTGGATTTGGCCAGACGGGCCAACGCTTCGCGCCCCAGCACGGTTCCGGTCGGGTTAGCCGGCGAAGCGACCAGGGCGCCGACGGTGTCCTTGTCCCAGTAGCGCTCAACCAGGTCGGCAGTCAGTTGGTAATTCACGTCCGGGCCCACCGGTACCAATTGGGCCCCGCCCTCGACCAGGCGCAGGAAGTGGCGGTTGCACGGGTAACCCGGATCGGCCAGCAGCCAGTGCTTGCCCGGGTCCACCAGCAGGCTGCTGGCCAGCAGCAGCGCGCCGGAGCCACCCGGGGTAATAAGGATGCGCTCCGGGTCGATATTCAGGCCATAGCGCTGCCCATAAAAGCCGGCAATTGCCTCACGCAGTGCCGGCAGACCGCGTGCGGCGGTGTAGCGAGTGTGCCCGGCGGCCAGCGCGGCCTGGCCGGCAGCGACGATGGGGGCAGCCGTGGTGAAGTCCGGCTCGCCGATTTCCAGGTGAATCACATCGTGCCCGGCCGCCTGCAGCTCGTTGGCACGGGCCAGCAGCGCCATGACGTGGAAAGGTTCGATGGCGCGGCTGCGCGCACTGTAGGGTTGGGCCATGACCTTCTCTCAATTGGGTCTAAACTGGAGATTCTACCTCTGCACACCACCGAACGTACCGCTCAGGCCAGTGTCAATTAGCAGGATCGGGCGGGGTAGCGCACCCCCGATCTATCTGGTAAGTTCGGCGGCTCGCAGTCGCAGGGCCGGCGGTCGCCGGAGATGGAGCATCCTGCGCATTGGATCAGATGAGTGAGAGGCGGTCTATTCATGTCCACCCTAGAAAAGCAAAAAGCCAACCAGAATCTTTATGGGGTTGCACCCTATCAGGAGACCAAGGGTGAGGAGTACATGGGTGAGCCCATGCGCAAGCACTTCACCAAGATCCTCACTGGCTGGAAGCAAGAGCTGATGGTCGGCGTCGACAAGACCGTTGACCATATGAAAGAAGAGGCAGCCAACTTCGCAGATCCCGCAGACCGCGCATCCCAGGAAGAGGAGTTCGCCCTCGAACTGCGCAACCGCGACCGCGAGCGCAAGCTGATCAAGAAGATCGATAAAACCCTGCAGAAGATTCAGGACGAGGAGTACGGCTGGTGCGAGTCGTGCGGCATCGAGATCGGCTTGCGCCGCCTGGAAGCCCGCCCGACCGCCGACCTGTGCTTCGACTGCAAGGAAATTGCCGAGAAAAAGGAAAAAACGGTCGGCAAAGGCTGATCTTTCTTCCACCTGAACGGGGCGCATCATGCGCCCCGTTTCATTTATATACCCAGCCTGACCATGACCGACTCCAGCTACATCGGGCGCTTCGCCCCCACCCCCAGCGGCTTCCTGCACTTCGGCTCGCTGGTCGCCGCCCTCGCCTCCTGGCTCGATGCCCGCGCCGTCAACGGCCGCTGGCTGCTGCGCATGGAAGACACCGACCCGCCCCGGGAAATGCCCGGCGCGCGCGATGCCATCCTCCAGACGCTGGAACGTTACGGCCTGCAATGGGATGGCGAGGTGGTATTCCAGAGCCAGCGCCACGATGCCTATGCCGCCGTGGTAGACCGCCTGTTCAACATGGGCCTGGCGTACGCATGCACCTGCTCGCGCAAGCAGCTGGAAAGCTACAACGGCATCTACCCAGGCTTTTGCCGCGACGCCGGGCATGCCCGTGAAGGGGCGGCCATCCGCTTGCGGGTGCCGGAGCTGATCTACCGCTTTACCGACCGAGTGCAGGGTGAGTACCAGCAACACCTGGGGCGTGAGGTGGGCGATTTCGTCATCCAGCGTCGTGACGGGTTATACGCCTACCAGCTGGCCGTGGTGCTGGACGATGCCTGGCAGGGTGTTACCGACATCGTGCGTGGCGCCGACCTGCTCGACAATACCCCGCGCCAGCTGTACCTGCAGGAACTGTTGGGCTTCTCACAGCCGCGTTACCTGCATATTCCGCTGATCGTGCAGCCAGATGGGCACAAGCTGGGCAAGTCGTACCGTTCCCCGCCACTGCAGGCGGAGCATGCTACCCCCCTGCTGTTGCGGGCATTGCGGGCGCTGGGGCAGGAGACGGACCCGGAACTGCTGTTGGCTACGCCGGCAGAGGTGCTGGCAGTCGCGCGCACGCAGTGGCGGCCAGAAGCGATCGCGCAGCGGACCACCGTGCCGGAGGCTGATTTGCGCTGAACCTTTACCGGTCTCTTCGCGGGCGCGCCCGCTCCCACAGGGTCCTCAATAAACCTAGAGGCAACGCTTTACCTGTAGGAGTGGGTTCACCCGCGAAGAGGCCGGCACATTCATTCCTCCTCTCAAAAACAAAAGCCCAGTAAATTCAAACCCTTGGCTAACGCTGTGGATTCCCGCTAGCATCCCCCCTGCCATTTGCGCCAATAATAAGTTCAAGCCCGCAGCGCCCAACCATCGAGGCCAGCATGTACATCTATCGTTTGGTCCTGCTTCTGGTCGTGGGGATCTACCTGTTCTCCCCGGCCATCATGGACTGGTGGATCGAACCGACCGGAGCCTGGTACCGCCCCTACCTGCTCTGGCTGATCCTGATCGTCGTCACCTTCATCCTGCAGAGCCAACGAGATGCCGATGAGCTTTAGCCTGACCCAGATGATCCTGATCAGCGCCGGGTACCTCATGGTGCTGTTCGGCGTGGCCTGGATCAGCGAGCGCGGGCTGATCCCGCGTTCGATCATTCGCCACCCACTTACCTACACCCTGTCGCTGGGCGTTTACGCCAGTGCCTGGGCCTTCTATGGCTCGGTTGGCCTGGCCTACCAGTACGGCTACGGCTTCCTTGCCTGTTACCTGGGGGTGTCTGGCGCATTCCTGCTGGCGCCGGTGCTGCTCTACCCGATCCTCAAGATCACCCGCACCTACCAGCTGTCATCGCTGGCCGACCTGCTGGCCTTCCGCTTCCGCAGTACCTGGGCCGGAGCCTTGACCACCATCATCATGCTGATTGGCGTGCTGCCGTTGCTGGCCCTGCAGATCCAGGCGGTGGCCGACTCGATCAGCATCCTTACCGGTGAACCGGTCAAGGCCCGGGTGGCCTTTGCCTTTTGCACGCTGATCATTCTGTTCACCATCTTCTTCGGCTCGCGGCACATCGCCACGCGCGAAAAACATGAGGGGTTGGTATTCGCCATCGCCTTCGAGTCGGTGATCAAACTGCTGGCCCTGGGCGGTATCGGCCTGTATGCCTTGTATGGCGTATTCGGCGGCCCGCACGAGCTGGAAGTCTGGCTGTTGCAGAACCAGACCGCCCTCGCCGCCCTGCACACCCCCCTCCAGGAAGGCCCATGGCGCACCCTGCTGCTGGTGTTCTTCGCCTCGGCCATCGTCATGCCGCACATGTACCACATGGCCTTTACCGAAAACCTCAATCCGCGCTCGCTGGTCAGCGCCAGCTGGGGCCTGCCGCTGTTCCTGCTGCTGATGAGTCTTGCCGTGCCGCTGGTGCTGTGGGCCGGCCTGCGCCTGGGCGCCAGCACCAACCCCGAGTACTTCACCCTGGGCCTGGGCATCGCCGCCAACAACCAGGCGTTGGCACTGCTGGCCTACATTGGCGGCCTGTCGGCAGCCAGCGGCCTGATCATCGTCACCACCCTGGCGCTGTCGGGCATGGCCCTTAACCATCTGGTGCTGCCGCTTTACCAGCCCCCGGCCGAGGGCAACATCTACCGTTGGCTGAAGTGGACCCGCCGTGCACTGATCGTCGCCATCATCACCGCCGGCTTCATGTTCTACCTGAGCCAGAACTACCACCAGAGCCTGGCCAACCTGGGCATCGTCGCTTTCGTCGCCACCTTGCAGTTCCTGCCTGGGGTGCTGTCGGTGCTCTACTGGCCAACCGCCAACCGCCGCGGTTTCATCGCCGGGCTGCTGGCCGGCACCCTGGTGTGGATGGTGACCATGCTGCTGCCGCTTCTCGGCAACTTGCAGGGCTTCTACATCCCGCTGCTGGACATGATCTATGTGCTGGACGATACCAGCTGGCACATGGCAGCCATCGCCTCGCTGGCGGCCAACGTGCTGCTGTTCACCCTGATCTCGCTGTTCACCAACGCCAGCAACGAAGAGGTCAGCGCGGCCGAAGCCTGTGCCGTGGATAACGTGCGCCGCCCGCAACGCCGCGAACTGCATGCCGCTTCGCCGCAGGAGTTCGCCACCCAGCTGGCCAAGCCGCTGGGCGCCAAGGCCGCGCAAAAGGAAGTGGAGCAAGCGCTACGCGATCTCTACCTGCCGTTCGACGAACGCCGCCCCTATGCCCTGCGCCGCCTGCGCGACCGCATCGAGGCCAACCTGTCCGGCCTGATGGGGCCGAGCGTGGCCCAGGACATGGTCGAGACTTTCCTGCCGTACAAGTCCGGTAACGAAAACTACGTGACCGAAGACATCCACTTCATCGAAAGCCGCCTGGAGGACTACCACTCGCGCCTGACCGGGCTGGCCGCCGAACTCGATGCCCTGCGCCGCTACCATCGCCAGACCCTGCAGGAGTTGCCCATGGGCGTCTGCTCGCTGGCCAAGGACCAGGAAATCCTGATGTGGAACAAGGCCATGGAAGAGCTCACCGGCATCGCCGCCAAGCATGTGGTCGGCTCGCGTCTGGTCACCATCGACGAGCCTTGGCGCGGCCTGCTGCAAGGCTTCATCAACGTGCCCGACGAGCACCTGCACAAGCAGCGCCTGGCGCTGGACGGCCAGCCGCGCTGGCTGAACCTGCACAAGGCAGCCATCGACGAGCCACTGGCCCCCGGTAACAGCGGGTTGGTACTGCTGGTGGAAGACCTTACCGAAACCCAGGCACTGGAAGACAAGCTGGTGCACTCCGAGCGCCTGGCCAGCATCGGCCGCCTGGCCGCCGGCGTGGCCCACGAAATCGGCAACCCGATCACCGGTATCGCCTGCCTGGCGCAAAACCTGCGCGAGGAACGCGAAGACGATGGCGAAATCATCGAGTTGTCCAGCCAGATCCTTGACCAGACCAAGCGCGTATCGCGCATCGTCCAGTCGCTGATGAGCTTCGCCCATGCCGGCGGCAGCCACCAGAACAGCGAGGAGCCTGTGTGCCTGGCCGAAGTGGCACAAGATGCCATCGGTCTGCTGGCGTTGAACCGGCGCAATTTCGAAGTACAGTTCTTCAACCTTTGCGACCCGGACCACTGGGCCGAAGGTGACCCGCAGCGCCTGGCCCAGGTACTGATCAACCTGCTCTCCAACGCCCGCGATGCCTCGCCGCCCGGCAGCGCCGTGCGCGTGCGCAGCGAGGTTAACGAGCACACCGTCGACCTGATCGTCGAAGACGAAGGCAGCGGGATTCCGAAGACCATCATGGACCGCCTGTTCGAACCCTTCTTCACCACCAAGGACCCGGGCGAAGGAACCGGACTGGGGCTCGCTCTGGTCTATTCCATCGTGGAAGAGCATTATGGGCAAATCACCATCGACAGCCCGGCCGATATCGAACGGCAACGTGGCACCCGGATCCGCGTGACCCTGCCCCGGCATGTCGTAGCGACGTCCCCTGAAATTCGAGACCGTCGAGAGAATTGAATCAATGCCGCACATTCTGATCGTCGAAGACGAAACCATCATCCGCTCGGCCTTGCGTCGTCTGCTTGAGCGGAACCAGTACCAGGTCAGCGAGGCCGGCTCGGTGCAGGAAGCCCAGGAACGCTTCAGCATTGCCACTTTCGACCTCATCGTCAGCGACCTGCGCCTGCCAGGCGCGCCCGGCACCGAGCTGATCAAGCTCGGCCAAGGCACCCCGGTGCTGATCATGACCAGTTACGCCAGCCTGCGCTCAGCGGTGGACTCGATGAAAATGGGCGCGGTGGACTACATCGCCAAGCCCTTCGACCATGACGAGATGCTGCAGGCAGTGGCGCGTATTCTGCGCGACCGGCAAAACGCCCCGGCTGCGGCACCACCTGCCGAGCCACGCGCCAGCAATGGCAAGGTTGCAGCGCCCGACAAAGGCAGCGCGGCAACGGCCAATGGCGAAATCGGCATCATCGGCTCGTGCCAGCCCATGCAGGACATGTACAGCAAGATCCGCAAAGTCGCGCCTACCGACTCCAATGTGCTGATCCAGGGCGAGTCGGGCACCGGTAAAGAGCTGGTGGCCCGCGCCCTGCACAACCTGTCTCGCCGGGCCAAGGCACCGATGATCTCGGTGAACTGCGCAGCCATCCCCGAAACGCTGATCGAATCCGAACTGTTCGGCCACGAAAAAGGCGCGTTCACTGGCGCCAGCGCCGGGCGCGCCGGCTTGGTGGAGGCCGCCGATGGCGGCACGTTGTTCCTCGATGAGATTGGCGAACTGCCGCTGGAAGCCCAGGCTCGCCTGCTACGTGTGCTGCAGGAAGGCGAGATACGCCGGGTAGGTTCGGTGCAGTCGCAAAAGGTCGATGTGCGCCTGATCGCCGCGACCCACCGCGACCTGAAAAACCTGGCCAAGGCCGGCCAGTTCCGTGAAGACTTGTATTACCGCCTGCACGTCATTGCCCTGAAGCTGCCGGCCCTGCGCGAGCGTGGCAGCGACGTCAACGAGATCGCCAGCGTCTTCCTCGCCCGCCAGAGCGCTCGCATCGGCCGCGACGACCTGCACTTCTCGGCCGAGGCCGAGCAAGCCATTCGTCACTACAGCTGGCCCGGTAACGTGCGTGAACTGGAGAACGCCGTGGAGCGCGCGGTGATCCTCAGCGAGAGCGCAGAAATTTCCGCCGAGCTGCTTGGCATCGACATCGAGCTGAGCGACCTGGAAGAGGACGACATCCTCGACAATGCCCTGGTGGTGTCCAGCGCGGCCAATGCGAGCCACGAGCCGACCGAAGACCTGTCGCTGGAAGACTACTTCCAGCACTTCGTGCTTGAACACCAGGACCACATGACCGAGACCGAACTGGCACGCAAGCTCGGCGTCAGCCGCAAGTGCCTGTGGGAACGCCGCCAACGCCTGGGCATCCCACGGCGCAAGAGCAACGCTACCAGCGAATAACCCACCTGCGCACCGCACGCCGTGGCCTTCGCGGCGTCGGTGAGATCGAGCGCCGCCCGCGCGGCGCTTCGCGGCTAAAGCCGCTCCTACATTTGTTTCGGGCCAGTCCCTCCTGTGCCACGCGCGCACGACCGCCTTGTTGTACGACGCAATCTCGAGCCATGCGCCAAGGCATTCGCGCGCAAAACCCACAGAAAAAATTGGACCGAACAACTGTAGGAGCGGCTTTAGCCGCGAAGCGCCGCGCGGGCGGCGCTCGGTCTCACAGGCGCAGAACGTGTCACGACGCCCCGCAGGTAACACATCACCTCCCGTAAAAATCTGTTACCCCAGCCTTCCGCCGTAACAGTCCCCGAGGCGTACGGTAACGAAATCCCGACCTTTTCGACCTGCCAAGAATTGCAAAACCCGCTCAAACCCCTGATTTTGCTGGGTTTTCAAAAGTTGGCACGGCACCTGCTATATCTTTGGTACAAGAACAATAACAAGCACTGCAACTCATAATAAGAACAAGACGAAACGGCTCACGCACAATAAAAACAAGATGGCGGAGGCGCAGCTAACTGATTCTTTTGGAGAGGATGCGTGTTTGGGGCTTGCCCCACAACCAGGCAGAGAACAACAAAAACTGCACTAAAAAGCAGCGCCTGAACTGGTTGGATCGACAGATCAACGTGTCATCAGCGGCCAAAGCAATCCGTTTGCTCTTTACCCCCGGTTTGGGGGTCGTCCACAAGTTTCGAGATTTGTGGACAGGGCGCTCAACAAAAACAAGAAGCCCAGCAAAAAAACAATAAGAGCACGCAATGACTTCTTGGGGAGCTTAGGCTCCCCTTGTCATTTCTACCCTTCTGGCAGGCATCCTGCTACCCGCCTACACCATTCCCCGAGTAAATGCTAGAATCCCCGCCCATCATGCGGCCATTCTCCTATTCTTGGCCGAACATTCCTTCACACAGTGCATCCCATGCTGAAGAAGCTGTTCCAGTCTTTCCGCCCGCCCGTACCGGGCCCGCACCACAGGCGCACCACGCCCGAGGTGATCAACAAGAGCCAGCACTCGCTGCAGCGCCACCAGTTCAGCCGTCATGCGGTTAACATCGTGGAGCGCCTGCAAAGCGCCGGCTACCAGGCTTACCTGGTCGGTGGCTGTGTCCGCGACCTGATGCTGGGCATCACGCCGAAGGACTTCGACGTGGCCACCAGTGCCACCCCCGAACAGGTCCGTGCCGAGTTCCGCAACGCCCGCATCATTGGTCGCCGCTTCAAATTGGTCCACGTGCATTTCGGCCGTGAGATCATTGAAGTCGCCACCTTCCGCGCCCACCACTCCGAGGACGACCAGGGCGATGCCCACCGTTCGTCGCATAACGCCAGTGGTCGCATTCTGCGAGACAACGTGTACGGCACCCTGGAAGAGGACGCGCAGCGCCGCGATTTCACCATCAACGCCCTGTACTACGATCCGGTCAGCGAACGCATTCTCGATTACGCCAACGGTGTGCACGACGTGCGCAATCGCCTGCTGCGGCTGATCGGGGACCCGACCCACCGCTACCAGGAAGACCCGGTGCGCATGCTGCGCGCGGTGCGCTTTGCCGCCAAGCTCGACTTTGGCATCGAAAAGCACACCTTCCTGCCGATCCGCGGTCTGGCCCCGATGCTGCGCGAGATTCCACCCGCACGCCTGTTCGAGGAATGCCTCAAGCTGTTCCTCAGCGGCCAAGGTGCCATGGCCTTCGAAATGCTGGTCGATCTGGAGTTGTTCGAACCGCTGTTCCCGGCCAGTGCCCAAGCGCTGGACGAGCGGCCGACCTACACCCACACGCTGATCAGCCAGGCGCTGAACAACACCGACCTGCGCGTGAAACAGGGCAAGCCGGTGACACCAGCCTTCCTGTTCGCTGCTCTGCTCTGGCCAGCTTTGCCGGCCCGTGTGCTGCACCTGCAGAACCAAGGCGTGCCGCCGATCCCGGCCATGAACGGTGCGGCCCACGACCTGATCGCCGAGCAGTGCGCGCGCATTGCCATCCCCAAGCGTTTCACTCTGCCGATCCGCGAGATCTGGGACATGCAGGAGCGCCTGCCGCGCCGCAGCGGCAAGCGCGCCGACATGCTGCTGGACAACCCGCGTTTCCGCGCCGGTTACGACTTCCTGCTGCTGCGTGAAAGCGCCGGGGAAGAGACCGACGACCTGGGCCAGTGGTGGACCGATTACCAGGACGCAAACGACAGCGAGCGCCGCGAGATGATCCGCGAGCTTGGCAGCCGTGACGAAAGCGCCGGCCCGCGCAAACGCAAGCGCAGCGGCAGCAAACGCAAGCGCAGTGGTGACGAGGCGTTCGAGTGACCATTCGTGCCTACGTAGGCCTGGGCAGCAACCTGGACGCCCCTGCCGAGCAGTTGCGTAGCGCCTTGCAGGCGCTCGACCAGGTCGAAGCCACGCGCCTGGTAGCTGCCTCGGCCCTGTACACCAGCGATTCGCTGCTGCCCGGCCAACCGCGCTACACCAATGCTGTCGCCGCCTTGGACACCGCCCTGGAACCACTGGCATTGCTCGATGCGCTGCAGGCCATCGAAAACGACCAGGGCCGCGTGCGCAAAGAGCGCTGGGGCCCCCGCACGCTGGATTTGGACATCCTGCTGTTCGGTGACCAGGTGCTCGACCAGCCACGCCTGAAAGTGCCGCATTACCACATGCATGCCCGCCCCTTCGTGCTGTATCCGTTGGCCGAACTGGTACCGGGCGATTTCCGCCTGGCCGATGGCCGCGCCCTCGCGCAACTGCTTGACGACTGCCCGTTCGTCGGCCTGGAACGCTTGTAAACCGGGCGTTCCAGCCTGCATTGCCACCTCGGTAACGCCAGTAACACCCTGATCGTAACAATGCGGTAACAGGGTGATTGACTTCCCACACCTCGCTCACGACTATAGGCGTCCCGTGTGGCACCAAAGTGCCGCATACCCGTATTTAGGCCCGGACGGACCTGTGCCCGAACATCACGCGCGATGATGTGCCGCTCCGGAAGATGACTACACGCGTTGAATGCAGTCGTTTTTTACAGCGCCTGAACGAGGAATTTCCTACATGCCTGAAGTAACCCTTACCACCCTTAACGGCCTCAAGGCCAAGGGTGAAAAAATCACCATGCTGACCTGCTACGACGCGACCTTCGCCAAGGCCGCCAGCCAGGCCGGCGTTGAAGTGTTGCTGGTGGGCGACTCGCTGGGGATGGTCCTGCAGGGCCACGACAGCACCTTGCCAGTAACCACGGCGGACATGGCCTACCACACCGCCAGCGTCAAACGCGGCAACGACGGCGCGCTGATCCTCACCGACCTGCCGTTCATGGCCCATGCCACTCCGGAGCAAGCCTTTGCCAACAGCGCCACACTGATGCAGGCCGGCGCCCACATGGTC
This sequence comes from Pseudomonas sp. BP6, assembly GCF_017875935.1. Classification (NCBI taxonomy): domain Bacteria; kingdom Pseudomonadati; phylum Pseudomonadota; class Gammaproteobacteria; order Pseudomonadales; family Pseudomonadaceae; genus Pseudomonas; species Pseudomonas sp. BP6. The sequence goes on along the minus strand of NZ_JAGINI010000001.1, from coordinate 251,515 downwards.
AAGATCGAAGGCGCAGCCTGGCTGGCCGAAACCATCCGCTTGCTGGCCGAACGTGGTGTGCCAGTCTGCGCGCACATGGGCCTGACCCCGCAAACCGTCAACGTGCTGGGCGGCTACAAAGTGCAGGGCCGCCAGGAAGCCCAGGCCCGGCAGATGCGCGCCGACGCCATTGCCCTGGAGCAGGCCGGTGCGGCCATGCTGCTGCTCGAATGCGTACCCAGCGAACTGGCGGCGGAAATCACCAACGCCGTAGGCATCCCGGTAATCGGCATTGGCGCCGGCAGCGCCACCGATGGCCAGGTACTGGTACTGCACGACATGCTCGGCCTGTCGCTGAGCGGCCGGGTACCGAAGTTCGTGAAGAACTTCATGCAGGGCCAACCGGATATCCACAGCGCCCTCGTCGCTTACGTCGAGGCAGTCAAGCAAGTCAGTTTCCCAGGCAGCGAACACGGGTTCAGTGCATGAATACAGTCAAGACCGTCCGCGAACTGCGCGCGGCAGTGGCCCGCGCTCGCGGTGAAGGCAAACGCATCGGTTTTGTGCCGACCATGGGCAACCTGCACAGCGGCCATGCAGCCTTGGTGTCCAAGGCTGCGCAGCGCGCCGATTTCGTGGTCGCCAGCATCTTCGTCAACCCGCTGCAATTTGGTGCCAACGAAGACCTCGACAAATACCCACGCACCCTGGCAGCCGACCAGGAGCGCCTGGTGCAGGCCGGCTGCAACCTGCTCTTCGCGCCCACCGTGGAAGAGATGTACCCCGACGGCATGAGCGTGCAAACCCGCGTCAGCGTGCCCCAGCTTTCCGAAGGCCTGTGCGGCGCCAGCCGACCTGGGCATTTCGAAGGCGTGGCCACCGTAGTGAACAAGCTGTTCAACATGGTCCAGCCAGACCTTGCCGTGTTCGGCGAGAAGGACTATCAGCAGCTGGCGGTGATCCGCGCCATGGTGCGCGACCTGAACATGCCGATCCAGATCATCGGCGAACCCACCGTGCGTGCCGAGGATGGCTTGGCGCTGTCGTCGCGCAATGGTTACCTCACGCCAGAGCAGCGTACTGCTGCGCCAGCGCTGTACCGCACACTGCAGCACATTGCAGCGGGCATCGGCCGTGGCCAGCGGGATTTTGCCGCGCTGGTCGCTGAAGGCCAGGCACAACTGAGCGCAGCGGGTTTCCGTCCGGATTACCTGGAAGTACGCCATGCCGTAAGCCTGCGCCCGGCAGTGATCGATGATCGAGACCTGGTGGTGATTGCGGCGGCTTACCTGGGTAACACGCGGTTGATCGACAACCTCTACCTGCATGTGGAAGAGAAGACCGCATAATGGTCTTGGGCTGCCTTGCAGTCCATTCGCAGACAAGCCCGCCCCTACACGTTCAGCTGTAGGGGCGGACTTGCTTGTAAAGCCCCCCAAAATCCCCCTTCCTTACCCATTCCCAGCGCGTGGCCTTTGCCTATAATGATGCCAGCCTGAACCCGGCAATGGCTGCCGTGTCCAAGCCCTCACCACGCACCAAGGGAACCCCGCGCAATGGCGTATTACCGTACACCCCACGATGTGACGGCCCTGCCCGCCTGGCAGGCGCTTCAGAAACACCGCGACGCCATGCAAAGCTTCAGCATGCGCGAAGCCTTCGCCGCCGATGCCAAGCGCTTCGACCAGTTTTCCCTTAGCGCTTGCGGCCTGTTCCTCGACTACTCGAAAAACCTGATCACCGAGCAAAGCCGCGATCTGCTGGTCAACCTGGCCAATGAAGTGGGCCTGCAGGACGCCATCAAGTCGATGTTCGGTGGTGAGATCATCAACGCCTCCGAAGGCCGCCCGGTGCTGCACACCGCCTTGCGTCGGCCCGTAGGCGACAAACTCAATGTAAACGGCGTGAACGTCATGCCGGAAGTGCACAAGGTGCTCAACCAGATCACCGAACTGGTCGGCCGCATTCACGATGGCCTGTGGCGCGGCTACAGCGAAAAGCCGATCACCGACGTGGTCAACATTGGTATTGGCGGTTCGTTCCTCGGCCCCGAGCTGGTGTCCGAAGCGCTGCTACCCTACGCCCAGCGCGGCGTACGCTGCCACTACCTGGCCAACATCGACGGCAGTGAGTTCCACGAGCTGTCGGCCAACCTGCGCGCCGAAACCACCTTGTTCATCGTCTCGTCGAAGTCGTTCAACACCCTCGAGACGCTGAAAAACGCCATGGCCGCGCGGACCTGGTACCTGGCCCAAGGCGGCTCGGAAGCCGAGCTGTACCGCCACTTCATTGCAGTGTCCAGCAACAAGGCCGCTGCTGTAGCGTTCGGTATCCGCGAAGAAAACATCTTCCCGATGTGGGATTGGGTGGGCGGGCGCTACTCACTGTGGTCGGCCATCGGCCTGCCGATCGCCCTGGCCATCGGCACTGCCAACTTCAAGGAACTGCTGTCCGGTGCCTACACCATGGACCAGCACTTCCAGACCGCACCGTTCGACAAGAACATGCCGGTGCTACTGGCCCTGTTGGGCGTGTGGTATGGCAACTTCTGGGACGCGAACAGCCACGCGATCCTGCCGTACGACCACTACCTGCGCAACATCACCAAGCACCTGCAGCAGTTGGACATGGAATCCAACGGCAAGAGCGTGCTGCAAGACGGTACCCCGGTGAAGACCGACACCGGGCCGGTGATCTGGGGCGGCGTGGGTTGCAACGGCCAGCACGCCTACCACCAGTTGCTGCACCAGGGCACCCAGCTGATTCCGGCCGACTTCATCGTGCCGGTGGTGAGCTTCAACCCGGTGGCCGACCACCACCAATGGCTGTACGCCAACTGCCTGTCGCAGAGCCAGGCGCTGATGCTGGGCAAGACCCGCGAGGAAGCCGAAGCCGAATTGCGCGGCAAAGGCCTCAACGAAGCGGACATCGAAAAGCTGGCCCCGCACAAGGTGATCCCGGGTAACCGCCCGAGCAACACGTTGGTGGTCGAGCGCATCAGCCCGCGCCGCCTGGGTGCGCTGGTGGCCATGTACGAGCACAAGGTGTTCGTCCAGAGCGTTATATGGGGTATCAACGCGTTCGACCAGTGGGGCGTTGAGCTGGGCAAGGAACTGGGCAAGGGCGTTTACCAGCGCCTGGTCGGCAGCCTGGAAGACAGCGCCGAAGACGGTTCCACCCAGGGCCTGATCAACTACTTCCGCGGCCGTCACCGCGGTTGATCCGAAGCTTGTGCCGGCCTCTTCGCGGGTAAACCCGCTCCTACGAGACTATGCATTACCTCGTAGGAGCGGGTTTACCCGCGAAGAGGCCGGCCCAGGTTGAACACCTCTCCCAGCTACACTGTCTTATCGAATAGCCGTTGCAGTCCATCGCCCCTTAAAAGAGCAGGACCACCCGCCATGTTCGATATCCGCAATTACCCGCAGGCCCTGGCCGTCAGCCAGTCTGCCACCCTCAGCACCGACGACTACCACCGCCTCTACCGCCAGTCGGTCGACGACCCTGACACGTTCTGGGCAGAACAAGCCAAACGCCTGGACTGGATCAAGCCCTGGTCAAGCGTACAGCAATGCGACCTCAAGACCGGCAAGGCCCGCTGGTTCGACGGTGCGCAGCTCAACGTCAGCTACAACTGCATCGACCGCCATCTGGCCCAGCGCGGCGAGCAAACAGCCTTGCTGTGGGAGGGCGACGACCCTCAGGACGCCAAGGCCATCACCTACCGCGAACTGCACCGTCAGGTCTGCCGCCTGGCCAATGCAATGAAAGCGCGCGGTGTGAAGAAAGGCGACCGGGTGTGCATCTACATGCCAATGATCCCCGAGGCCGCCTTCGCCATGCTCGCCTGTACCCGCATCGGCGCCATCCACTCGGTGGTGTTCGGCGGTTTTTCCCCCGATGCCCTGCGTGACCGTATTCTCGATGCCGACTGTCGCACCGTGATCACCGCCGATGAAGGCGTGCGTGGCGGTAAACGCATCCCGCTGAAACAGAACGTCGACAAGGCCCTGGCCAACTGCCCAGCGGTCAGTAGCGTGTTGGTGGTGCGGCGCACTGGCGGCGATGTAGCCTGGGCCGAGGGCCGCGACCTCTGGTACCACGAAGCGACGAAGGCCGCCGGCGACGACTGCCCTCCTGAGCCGATGGAGGCCGAAGACCCGCTGTTCATTCTCTACACCTCCGGCAGCACCGGCAAACCCAAAGGGGTGCTGCATACCACCGGCGGCTACCTGCTACAGGCAACGATGACCTTCAAGGTGGTGTTCGATTATCGTGACGGGGAGGTGTTCTGGTGCACCGCCGACGTCGGCTGGGTGACCGGCCACAGCTACATCGTCTATGGCCCACTGGCCAATGGCGCAATCTCGCTGATGTTCGAAGGCGTACCCAACTACCCGGACACCTCGCGCTTCTGGCAGGTGGTGGACAAGCACCAGGTGAACATCTTCTACACCGCCCCGACTGCCCTGCGCGCACTGATGCGCGAGGGCTCTGCGCCGCTGCAGAGCACCTCGCGCAAAAGCCTGCGTCTGCTGGGCAGCGTCGGCGAGCCGATCAACCCGGAAGCCTGGGAATGGTATTTCGAGGAGGTCGGGCAGAAGCGCTGCCCGATTGTGGATACCTGGTGGCAGACCGAAACCGGCGGCATCATGCTCACCCCACTGCCCGGCACGCAGTCGCTCAAACCCGGCTGCGCCACCCAGCCAATGTTCGGCGTGCAACCGGTGCTACTGGATGAAAAAGGCAAACTGATCGAAGGCCCCGGCGCCGGCCTGCTGGCGATCAAGGCCAGCTGGCCCGGGCAGATCCGCAGTGTCTACGGCGACCACCAGCGGATGGTCGATACCTACTTCAAGCCCCTGCCCGGCTACTACTTCACCGGCGACGGGGCCCGCCGCGATGCCGATGGCGACTACTGGATCACCGGGCGCATCGACGATGTGATCAACGTTTCCGGGCACCGCATCGGCACCGCTGAAGTGGAAAGCGCACTGGTGCTGCACGACAGCGTGGCCGAAGCCGCGGTGGTCGGCTACCCCCACGACCTCAAGGGCCAGGGCGTCTACGCCTTCGTCACGACCATGAATGGCGTGTCGCCGGATGACGCACTCAAGGCCGAGCTGCTGGCCCTGGTCAGCAAGGAAATCGGCAGCTTCGCCAAGCCTGAGCTGATTCAGTGGGCGCCAGCGCTACCCAAGACGCGCTCAGGCAAGATCATGCGGCGTATACTGCGCAAAATCGCCTGCAACGAGCTGGAGAATCTGGGCGATACCTCGACCCTGGCCGACCCAAGCGTGGTACAGGGCCTGATCGACAAACGCCTCAACCAGTAACCGGCGGCCGCCAATCATGGCCGCCCTGCACAACAGGTCGCCATGGAAGCCCTTCGTCGCCGCATCGAAACCCAGGTCATGAGCCTCACTGGGCTGGCCCTCGGCCAGCTCGACCTGGAATCGCCCAAGGGCGACCCCGGCCTGTTCGGCCCGCACAGCATCAGCTGGCGGGTACATGGCGACTTCCCGAGCATGCTGGTCGGTGGCATCAGTGCGCTGATGCTGCAGTTGTTGCATCCACTGGCCCTGGCCGGTGTGTGGGACCACTCCAATTTCCGTGAAGACCTGCTCGGCCGCTTGCGCCGTACCAGCCAGTTCATTTCCGGCACCACCTTCGGGGCCACTGGCGATGCCGAGTGGCTGATCGACAAAGTGCGCACCATTCACCTGCAGGTCACCGGCACGGCACCAGATGGCCGCCCCTATGCGGCCAGCGACCCGGACCTGTTGACCTGGGTGCATGTAGCGGAGGTCAGCAGTTTCCTAGCCGCCCACCTGCGTTACCGCAACCCACACCTGCCACGCGCCGAGCAGGATGCCTATTACAACGAAATCGCCCTGATCGCCGAGCGCCTCGGTGCCCGTGACGTGCCGCGCTCGTGCCAGCAAGTTGAAGACTATCTGCAACACATACGCCCGCAGCTGCACTGTGATGCGCGTAGCCATGAGGTGATACGAATCCTGCTCGACGCCCCTGCCCCCAGCCGCCTGGCGCAGCCGGTTGGCAAACTGATGCTGCACGCGGGTATCGACTTGCTGCCCGGCTGGGCCCAGGCCATGCTCGGCCTGCAGCACGGGCCCCTGCAGCAGCGCCTGATCCGCCTGGGCCTGCGACGCACCGCGCCGGTCCTGCGCTGGGCAATGCGCGACGGCTCGGCACACCGGGCCAAACGGCGCATGGGCATTGATTGAGCGCAAAAAGGTCGCCCCTGCGGAACTGATTTAACGTGCCATACTCCAAGCACTCCTGCTTAGACAGACGAAGCGACACATGTACAAAGGATTGACTCGCGCCGCTGGCGCAATCGTGGCCCTGGTAGCCCTGTATAGCCTGCTCGGCTTTCTCATTCTTCCCGGTGTCGCACTGCGCATCGCCAACCAGCAGTTGGCCCAATACGCCACCGTGCCGGCCCACCTCGAACGGATCGAACTCAACCCCTTCAGCCTCGAGTTGACACTGTGGGGCCTGCAGATCGGCGAGCCGGGCAAGGAGCAGGTCGGTTTCGAGCGTCTTTATGCTAACGCCTCGCTCGACAGCCTGTGGACCAAAGCCCTGCATCTGGAAGCGGTGGAACTCGACAAACCGCGCAACGAAGTGCGGTTCGCCAAGGACGGTACCCTCAACCTGACCGGGTTGTTCAAACTACCGGCCAGCGAAGCCAAACCCGAAGAACCGCCCAGCGACCCGTTCCCGCTACGTATTGGCAGCATCAAGCTCGTCCAAGGCTACCTGCACTTCGAGGACCTGCGTCCCAGCGAGCCGATCGAGTTTCTCTACGACAACATGAGTCTGGAGCTGAAAAACCTCAGCACCCTGCCCAACGACAGCGCCGACATGACCTTGGTGGCCAGCGGCCCCAACGGCGGACGCATCGACTGGAAGGGCACCCTGAGCCTGTCGCCGATCGCCTCCGAAGGCACACTGAAGGTCACTGACGGCAAGATGAAGCTGTTCTGGCCCTACGTGCGCGATGCCGTGCCACTGGTGCTGGAAGACGGCGTGTTCAACCTCGATACGCATTACACGCTCAACCTCGCCAAACAGACCGAGCTGCTGCTGGATAACGCCTCCGTACACATCGCGCCATTCGCCATCAAGGCGCCGGATGGCCGACCGTTGGTACGTCTGGCCAGCCTGGAGGTTAGCGAAACCTCCATCGATCTGGTCAAACAGCAGGTCACCGTCGGCAAGGTCCGCAGCGAAAAACTCGAAACCTGGGCGGCGCTGGAAAAAGACGGCCAGCTCGACTGGCAGAAGCTGTTCGCCAGCCAACCCGCCAAGGCCACGCCCCAGGAAAAGGCCGAGCCGGCTGCCGCAGAACCTACGCCTGAAGAGAAAGCTGCCAAGGAGCCAAGCAAACCTTGGCAAGTGCTGCTCAAGGACGTGCAGTTGCGCAATTACCTGGTGCACCTGGCAGATCGCAGCCAGAAGGAACCGGTAGCGTTGGACATTGGCCCCCTCAACGCCGACCTGCAAGATTTCGACAGCCTCAACCAGTCGCCCTTCACCGTCAAACTCGACACAGGTGTGGGTAAGCAAGGCAAGCTGCAGGCCGCAGGCCAGGTCAACCTGGCACCGATATGGGCAAAGCTGGATGTGAGCACCCGCGACATCGACCTGCGTGTGGCCCAGGCCTACATCAGCCCGTTCATCCTGCTGGAGCTGCGCAGCGGCATGCTCTCCAGCGACCTCAAGGTCGACCTGAAGAACACCGAGCCGCTGGCCTTCAATGTTACCGGCAAGGCGCAGGTCAGCCAGTTGCATACGCTTGACACCATCAAGAGCCGCGACTTCGTCAAATGGCAGCAGGTGAACGTGGACGGCTTGTCCTACGTGCACGGCGATGCACTGTCGATCGACAAGGTGACCCTGCTGCAGCCCTATGCACGCTTCATCATCAACGAAGACCGTACTACCAACGTCAATGACCTGCTGATCCCGCAACCGGCCGGCGCCCCGACGAGCAGCCAGGCCAAGCCGCCCACGGCCAGCAATAGCAAGCCGCTCGGCATCCACATCGGCCAGATCGACATCAAGGACGGCTCGGCCAACTTTGCCGACCTGTCGCTTACCCCCAACTTCGCCACGGCCATCCAGCAACTCAACGGCCAGATCGGCACCATCGACAACCGCAAGCCGCTGCCGGCCAATGTCGACGTCAAGGGCAAGGTGGACCGCTACGCACCGGTTACCATCAAGGGCGCACTCAACCCGTTCAACCCGCTGGCCAGTCTGGACATTGCCACCAGCTTCAAGCGCGTCGAACTGACCACGTTGACCCCCTACTCCGGCAAGTTCGCCGGCTTCCGCATCCGCAAGGGCCGGCTGAACCTGGACCTGCACTACTTGATCACCAACGGTCAACTCAAGGCCGAGAACAAGGTAGTAGTGGAACAACTGCAACTGGGCGAGAAAGTCGACAGCCCGGATGCGGTCGACCTGCCGATCCGCCTGGCGGTGGCATTGCTGAAGGATACCGAGGGCAAGATCTCGATCGAGCTGCCGGTGTCTGGCGACCTCAACAACCCGCAATTCAGCGTGATGCCGATCGTTTGGCAAACCCTGCGCAACCTGGTACTGCGCGCGGCGCAGGCGCCATTCAAATTCATTGGCGGGCTGATCAGCGGCGGCGGCTCGGAAGACCTTGGCAACGTGGCGTTCGCACCGGGCTCCAGCGAACTCAGCGGCGATGCCCAGGCGTCCCTGGACAAGCTGGCATCCGCGCTGAAAGAGCGCCCGGGACTGCGCCTGGAAATCGAAGGCACCAGCGCCCAGGCCAGCGATGGCCCGCTGATTGCCCAAAAGCGCCTGGAGCGTGAGTACCAGACTATCTGGTACAAGATCCTGCAGCGACGGGGTGACAAGGTGCCGGCCAATGCCTCGATGCTGGTGATCGACGACGACGACAAGCCCGCGATGCTCGAAGGCATTTACCGCACCCGCCTGAAAAAACAGCCGCCAGCAGAATGGGAGCAACTGAGCCGTGACGAACGTACCACCAAGCTGCGCGACGCGGTGATCAAGTCATGGGCTGAGAGTACCGCCTTGCTGCGTACACTGGGCCAGGAGCGGGCCAGCAGTATCAAGGATTACCTGGTGGACAAGGGCAAGCTGGAAGATGACCGGGTGTATTTCATCGATACCAGCCTGGGCCAGCCTGAAAGCGATGGGCGGGTGATTACGCCGATGCACCTGGATGCCGAGTAATTCCCTGTGCCAGGCCTGGCCTCTTCGCGGGCACGCCCGCTCCCACAGAGATGGCGCACAACCTCGGACCTGCGCAATACCGATGGGAGCGGGCGTGCTCGCGAAGAGGCCAGCACGGGTTTCAAACCAACCGCTGCCCCGACACCGCCGGGTGATACAGCGGTTGAACCTTGTTTCCCGCCGGGTCCAACAGGTGGAAGCTGCGTGCGCCGTCACCGTGATTGAACGGTCGGTCGAGCAAGGTCACGCCATGAGCCTTGAAGTACTGGTACCAGGCTTCCAACTCCTCCACGCTGTCGACAATGAATCCATAGTGATCCAGGGTCTGTAACCCGTTGGCCGCTCCTGCCCCACGCCCAAGCGACAGGTTATCGTTACCGCAGGTGAGGTACACCAGGTCCTCATTGGCGCGATTCAGCACTTCCATACCCAGCACATCGACGTAGAAGCGTTCACACTCCTCCAGGTTGGGCACCAGCAGGGCGATGTGGCGCAGGCCATTCAGGCGGCCAGGGCGTGCAGGCAATTCGGACATTTGCGGAGCTCCACTTTTGTATACAATTCATTATTGAATTTAAAACAAAAGGAGCCCTTTGTGTATAGCCTGTTCATCAAGACCCGAGTGAAACCTGGATGCGCCGACGCGTTCCTGAGTGCAATCAAAGTCAATGCCGCAGCTTCCGTGGCGAGTGAGCCAGGCTGCCTGGTGTTCGATGTGTCGCAGGATCGGGTCGACCCGGAGCTGATCTATCTCTACGAAATCTACCGCGATGATGCTGCGTATGAAGCGCATACCCAGACCGCGCACTTTCGCGACAGCCGGCCATTGGTGGAACCGCTGATCCTTGAGCAGGAATGCTTCGAAAGCGATGTGATCGCGCGCAACCCGGTGTATTGAGCGCAAGACAAAGCCCTGGCACGGGCCAGGGCTTTGATGGAGGTGGCCAAATCCATTTGGCCGACGGGACATTCCTTATTCGGCTTTCAGGCCGTCAGACATCACGCTCTTGACGCCTTTGATGTTCTTGGTGATGCGTACCGCTTCTTCTTTCTGCGATTCGGTAACCTTCACGTCAGAAGACAGGGACACAACACCTTGGCTGGTCTCGACTTTGATGTCGCTGCCTGGGATACCTTTTTCAGTCAGCAGGTCAGCTTTGACCTTGGTAGTGATCCAAGTGTCGGAGCCCTCTTGCTTGGCGTTGTCAACGGTGTTGGCCGCCAACATGACTGGAGCCTGGGTTGGCTCAGCGGCGAATGCACCGTTAGCCATGGTCAGGGTCAGAGCGGTAGCAGTAGCGGCAGCAATGGCGAACTTCTTCATGTGGGTCACTCCTGTTTTTCGAAAGGTCTGCGCCGTATGTCCTGGCGGCAGGTATGAAGGTAGTTGCACGGGCTGTGCCAGCTTTGCCACTTCTATTATTTCCTTTTAAATCAATCAGTTAGCAAACAACCATCACTTCGATGGTCGTGCATTTTGCAATCAGCGCGGTAAACCTGCATGCAAGATGCAAGTCCGCAAAAGGTTCCCGTCGCCCATGAAAAAAGGCCCCGAAGGGCCCTTTCTCTGTAGCGTGTGTCGCTTAGACGCCCGAGGCCTTGGCCGCAGCAACGTCCTTGATCGAAAGCTTGATACGGCCGCGGTTGTCCACGTCCAGTACCAACACTTCGACTTCCTGGCCTTCTTTCAGGATGTCGGTGACTTTCTCGACGCGAGCATCGCTCAGCATGGAGATGTGCACCAGGCCGTCCTTGCCAGGCAGGATGTTGACGAAGGCGCCGAAGTCGACAATGCGCTCAACCTTGCCGACGTAGATCTTGCCGATCTCGGCCTCAGCGGTGATGCCCAGGATGCGCTGCTTGGCAGCATCTGCCGCTTCCTTGGTTTCGCCGAAGATCTTGATGGAGCCGTCGTCTTCGATGTCGATCGAAGCCTTGGTCTCTTCACAGATGGCGCGAATGGTGGCGCCGCCTTTACCGATGACGTCGCGGATCTTGTCCGTGTCGATCTTCATCGCGATCATGGTCGGGGCGTTGGCCGACAGTTCGGTACGCGACTGGCCAATGATCTGGTTCATCTGGCCGAGGATGTTCAGGCGCGCTTCCAGGGCTTGGCCCAGGGCGATTTCCATGATCTCTTCGGTGATGCCGTTGATCTTGATGTCCATCTGCAGCGCGGTGACGCCTTTGGCGGTACCAGCTACCTTGAAGTCCATGTCGCCCAGGTGGTCTTCGTCACCCAGGATGTCAGTCAGGACTGCGAACTTGTCGCCTTCCTTGACCAGGCCCATGGCGATACCGGCAACCGGCGCCTTCATCGGCACACCGGCGTCCATCAGGGCCAGGGATGCACCGCAGACCGAAGCCATGGAGCTGGAGCCGTTGGATTCGGTGATTTCCGAAACCACGCGGATGGTGTACGGGAACACGTCAGCAGCAGGCAGCATGGCCTGAACCGAACGGCGGGCCAGACGGCCGTGGCCGATTTCGCGACGGCCAGCACCGCCCATGCGGCCACACTCACCTACCGAGAACGGTGGGAAGTTGTAGTGCAGCATGAAGGGGTCTTTCTTCTCGCCTTCGAGGGTGTCCAGCAGCTGGGCATCACGGGCAGTACCCAGGGTCGCAACGACCAGGGCCTGGGTTTCGCCACGGGTGAACAGTGCCGAACCGTGAGTTTTCGGCAGCACACCCACTTCGATGTTCAGCGGGCGTACAGTCTTGGTGTCGCGGCCGTCGATACGAGGCTTGCCGTTGACGATGTTTTCGCGAACGGTGCGGTATTCGATTTCGCCGAAGATGTCTTTTACTTCGGAAGCCGAAGGCTGGCCTTCTTCACCGGAGAACTTGGCAACCGCCTGGTCACGCAGCTCACCCAGACGCGCGTAGCGGTCGGCCTTGACGGTGATGGTGTAACCCTGCGAAACCGCTTCGCCGAACTCGGCGCGGATAGCATTGAACAGCTCGGTGTTGGCAACGGCAGGTTTCCAGTCCCAAGTCGGCTTGCCAGCTTCGGCAGCCAGCTCTTTGACAGCCTGGATAACAGCCTGGAATTCGTCGTGGGCGAACAGTACGGCACCCAGCATCTGGTCTTCGGTCAGCTCTTGAGCTTCCGACTCAACCATCAGTACAGCATCGGAGGTACCGGCAACGACCATGTCCAGGCTCGAGGCAGCCAGCTGCTCGTAGGTCGGGTTCAGCAGGTAGCCAGTGCTTTCGTGGAAGGCAACGCGGGCAGCGCCGATCGGGCCTTCGAACGGAATACCGGAAATGGCCAGGGCAGCCGAGGTACCGATCATCGCAGCGATGTCCGGATCAGTCTTCTTGCTGGTGGAAACCACGGTGCAGACGACCTGCACTTCGTTCATGAAGCCTTCCGGGAACAGCGGACGGATCGGACGGTCGATCAGGCGCGAGGTCAGCGTCTCTTTCTCGGAAGGACGGCCTTCACGCTTGAAGAAGCCACCTGGGATCTTGCCAGCGGCGTAGGTCTTTTCCTGGTAGTGAACCGACAGCGGGAAGAAACCCTTGCCTGGATCAGCCTGTTTGGCGCCTACCACAGTCACCAGCACGGTGACGTCGTTGTCGACGGTAACCAGCACGGCGCCGGTTGCCTGACGGGCAATACGGCCCGTTTCGAGAGTGACGGTCGATTGACCGAACTGGAAAGTCTTGATTACCGGGTTCACGGTTTCCTACCTTTTTCAGTGGCTCTTGGGGGAACTGGTTTCTTGCGAATTCTTGGGCAGAACGGGGAATCGGCCCCATTGACCGTCCAGATACAACACGAGGCTGGGAGCCTGGCACCAAGCGGAAAAACCGCTCAGCATAGCCAGGCTGCCAACCTCGGAGATACGCGTGGCATGTCCAACGGCAGCGCTGCAAAACAGCCCTGCCGAAGCCTGCGACACCCCACGCACACCACTGACCAGGCCGCTATTAGCGACGCAGGCCCAGGCGACCGATCAGGGCGCTGTAACGAGTGGTGTCTTTGCCCTTCAGGTAATCCAGCAGCTTACGACGCTGGTTGACCATACGGATCAGACCACGACGGGAGTGGTGGTCTTTATCGTTGGCCTTGAAGTGGCCTTGCAGCTTGTTGATGTTGGCGGTCAGCAGAGCAACCTGCACTTCCGGGCTACCGGTATCGCCGGCGGCTTGCTGATATTCGGCAACGATCTGAGCTTTTTCTTCAACGCTGAGGGCCATTTGGCTTCTCCTGATAACGGATCCCGCATGCGGGGTCCAATAGGCCAGGGACAAATCCCTGTATTAATAAAAAAGGTGTGACCGTGCCTACTGACAGCCACCCTTGATGCCGTGGGGCTCGGCAACTGCCTGGCCCCGCGGTTTCGGTCATTCCGACCGAATCAGCCGACGCGGCGCAATGCGCCCGTCTTCGCTCACTTCACCGATACCGATGAAGCGTGCGTTGTGATCCTGTACCCGGACCATGCCAAATTGTGGCGCGTCCGGCGCGCGTACCGCCTGCCCATGCAGCCAGTAGAACGCACTGTGTTCCGACAGGCTGACCAACGGCCAGTCCTGCAGCCCGCTGTCCGATGGCATCAGGAAGCGGTCGAGCGCTTCGTTGCCACCTTCGGCGTGGGCCTGTTCGAGCTCCTCGAGGGTGACCGTCTGTGCCAGCGCAAAGGGCCCTGCCTGGGTCCTGCGCAGCTCGGCGACATAGGCGCCGCAACCAAGGGCTTCACCGATATCCTCCACCAGCGTGCGGATATAGGTACCTTTGCTGCATCCTACGCTCAGCCGTGCACGGGTGCCTTCGCACTCGAGCAACTCCAAGCGGTTAATAGTAACAGAACGCGCCTCGCGCTCCACTACCTCTCCTGCACGTGCCAGTTTGTACAACGGCTGGCCATCACGCTTGAGCGCCGAGTACATCGGCGGTATCTGGCTGATCTGGCCGCGAAAACGTGGCAGCAGCGCCTCGATGTCGGCGCGACCAACGGTCACGTCGCGGGTCTGCAGCACCTCACCCTCGGCATCGCCGGTGTTGGTAGTCTGCCCCATCTGCATGACGGTTTCGTAGCCCTTGTCGGAATCGAGCAAGTACTGCGAAAACTTGGTCGCTTCACCGAAGCACAGCGGCAACACGCCGGTCGCCAGCGGGTCGAGGCTACCGGTGTGGCCGGCCTTTTCCGCGTTGAGCAGCCAACGCACCTTCTGCAAGGCGGCATTGGAAGTGAAGCCCAGCGGCTTGTCGAGCAGGATGATGCCGCTGACATTGCGGCGGATACGTTTGACCTGGGCCACCACTTACTCCTTGGTGTCCGACTCGTCGGCATCCTTGTGCAGGCGGTCTTCGGCCACTGCACGCTCGATCAGCGCCGACAGGTGCACACCACGGCTGACACTTTCATCGAAATGGAAGTGCAGCTGCGGCACGCTGCGCAGTTGCATCGAACGCCCCAGGTGCAGACGCAGGAAGCTGGCGGCGCTATTCAATGCCTTGAGCGACTGCTGCACGGCATCCGGGGTTTCCTCGCCCATGACGGTGATGAACACCTTGGCATGGCCCAGGTCACGGCTTACGTCCACGGCGGTGATGGTCACCAGACCGACACGCGGGTCCTTGACTTCGCGACGGATCAGCTCGGCCAGCTCGCGCTGCATCTGATCGCCAATACGTTGGGTACGGCTATATTCTTTGGCCATTCTTGCTACCTGTAACTTAAAGCGGCAAACGCCCGGACAGACGAATGCCTGACCGGGCGCTACCTGAAGAGGTACCGCAAGCCGCCCTGTAGCAGGCGCTTGCGGCTCGCTCGCCCTTAAAGGGTACGAGCCACCTGGACTTTCTCGAAGACTTCGATCTTGTCGCCGACCTTGACGTCGTTGTAGCTCTTGACGCCAATACCGCACTCCATGCCCGAACGGACTTCGGAAGCATCGTCCTTGAAGCGACGCAGCGATTCCAGCTCGCCTTCGAAGATCACAACGTCATCGCGCAGTACGCGGATCGGACGGTTGCGGTACACGGTACCCTCGATGACCATACAGCCAGCGATGGCGCCGAACTTCGGCGAACGGAACACGTCACGTACTTCGGCGACACCCAGGATGTTCTCGCGAACATCGCTGCCGAGCATGCCGGTCAGGGCCTTCTTGACGTCTTCGATGATGTCGTAGATCACGTTGTAGTAACGCATATCCAGACCTTCCTGCTCGACGATCTTGCGCGCACCGGCATCGGCACGCACGTTGAAGCCGAACAGTACTGCATTCGAAGCCAGCGCCAGGTTGGCATCGCTCTCGGTGATACCACCGACGCCACCACCAATCACGCGCACTTGCACTTCGTCGTTGCCCAGGCCGCCGAGCGAACCCTGCAGCGCTTCAAGAGAACCACGCACATCGGTCTTGAGAACGATGTTGAGGGTTTTCTTCTCTTCCTGACCCATGGTCTCGAAGATGTTTTCCAGCTTGCCGGCGTGAGCACGGGCCAGCTTGACCTCGCGATACTTGCCTTGACGGAACAGGGCAACTTCACGGGCTTTCTTCTCGTCGGCAACCACGGACAGCTCGTCACCGGCTTCCGGAGTACCGTCCAGGCCGAGGATTTCGACCGGGATCGACGGGCCGGCTTCCTTCACAGGCTTGCCGTTCTCGTCGAGCATGGCGCGTACGCGGCCATAGTTGGAACCGCACAGGACCATGTCGCCCTGACGCAGGGTACCGTCCTGAACCAGGATGGTCGCCACCGGGCCACGGCCCTTGTCCAGGCGCGATTCGACGACCACGCCACGACCTGGGGCGGTCGGGGTAGCGGTCAGCTCGAGGATCTCGGCCTGCAGCAGAACGGCTTCGAGCAGCTCGTCGACACCGGTACCCATCTTCGCCGAAACCTTGACGAACGGCGTGTCACCACCCCAGTCCTCAGAGGTAACGCCTTCGACGGACAGCTCGTTACGGATGCGATCGAGGTCAGCACCTGGCTTGTCGATCTTGTTCACCGCAACGACCAGCGGAACACCGGCTGCCTTGGCATGCTGAACGGCTTCGCGGGTTTGTGGCATCACACCGTCGTCCGCCGCCACCACCAGGATGACGATGTCGGTCGCCTTGGCACCACGGGCACGCATCTGGGTAAACGCAGCGTGACCTGGGGTATCGAGGAAGGTGACCATGCCGCGGTCGGTTTCCACGTGGTAGGCACCGATGTGCTGGGTAATACCACCGGCTTCGCCAGCGGCAACCTTGGCACGACGGATGTAGTCGAGCAGCGAGGTCTTACCATGGTCAACGTGACCCATGACGGTAACCACCGGCGCACGCGACTCGGTCTGGCCTTCGAACTTCAGCGATTCGGCCAGGGAGTCTTCCAGGGCGGTATCGCTGACCAGCGTGACCTTGTGGCCCAGCTCTTCTGCGATCAGCTGAGCGGTTTCCTGGTCGAGCACCTGGTTGATGGTGACCGGGGTACCCATCTTGAACATGAACTTGACCACTTCAGCGCCCTTGACGGACATCTGGTTAGCCAGCTCGGAGACCGTGATGGTCTCGCCGATGGTCACGTCACGGATGACGGGGCCGGTCGGGTTCTGGAAGCCGTGCTGATTACGCTTTTTCAGCTTGCTCTTGCCACCACGGCCACGACGAGCGCCATCGCTCTCTTCGTCGGTAGTGCGCGGAGCCGCACGTGGAGTCGGCGCTTTTTCCTTCTCCTTGACCTTGACCTTGATCGACACACGAGGTGCTTCGCCACGACGACGGTCGTCATCACGGGTACGGCTTTCGTTGCGACGGGTCTCGTCTTTCTTGCGCTCGGCAGCACGGGCTGCGGCGTCTTCAGAGGCCGGGGCGTCTGCGACTACCGGGGCCGGAGCAGCGGCAGGCGCCGGCTCTGGCTTGGCGGCAGGTGCAGGAGCGGCGGCTGCGGAGCCGGCCGCCTGACGGCGAGCCTGCTCTTCGTTGCGCTGGCGAACTTCGGCCTCGACCTTGTCGCGAGCGGCATTTTCAGCCGCGCGGCGCTCATCTTGCTCACGCTTCTGCTCAGCCTGGATTTCTTCAGGGCTGCGCTGAACGAAAACTTTCTTCTTGCGTACTTCTACGCTGATGCTTTTGCTACCGGCGACACGCAGGGTGCTGGTGGTTTTGCGCTGCAAGGTAATCTTGCGCGGCTCTTCCGCCTTGCTCTTGTGGCTGCTTTTCAAATGAGTCAGCAGGGTCTGCTTCTCATTGTCGGTCACTACCTGACCGGCGTCGGTGTGCGGCAGACCTGCCTCACGCATCTGCTGCAGCAGGCGCTCTACCGGTGCCTCGACCTCTTGGGCCAGTTCTTTCACCGTGACTTGCGTCATGCACTTCTCTCCTCAGGCCGCGCCTAATTACTCGAACCAGTGGGCTCGGGCGGCCATGATCAACTTGCCGGCACGCTCTTCGTCGATGCCGTCGATGTCGAGCAGATCGTCGATCGACTGCTCGGCCAGGTCTTCGCGGTTAACCACGCCGCGCACCGCCAGTTCAGCCGCCAGGTCTTTGTCCATGCCCTCAAGGGAGAGCAGGTCTTCGGCCGGGTGGGCGTCTGCCAGTTTTTCTTCGGTAGCGATGGCCTTGGTCAACAAACGGTCCTTGGCTCGAGCGCGGAGCTCATTGACGATGTCTTCGTCAAAGCCATCGATGTTGAGCATTTCTTCCAACGGTACGTAGGCAATTTCTTCAAGGCTGGTGAAGCCTTCGTCGACCAGCACTTGGGCCAGCTCCTCGTCGACTTCCAGTTCTTCGATGAAATTGCGCAGGATGTCACCGGTTTCGGCCTGTTGCTTGGCCTGGATGTCCTTTTCGGTCATCACGTTCAGGGTCCAGCCGGTCAACTGACTGGCCAGGCGAACGTTCTGACCGCCACGGCCAATGGCCTGGGCCAGGTTGTCCTCGGCGACGGCGATGTCCATGGCATGGGCATCTTCATCAACGATGATCGCCGCGACTTCAGCCGGCGACATGGCGTTGATGACGAACTGCGCCGGGTTATCGTCCCAAAGGACGATATCCACACGCTCACCACCCAGCTCCCCGGATACGGCCTGGACGCGCGAACCACGCATGCCAATGCAGGCACCTTGCGGATCGATACGCTTGTCCTTGGAGCGGACGGCAATCTTGGCTCGCGAACCCGGATCACGGGAAGCAGCCATGACTTCAATGAGGCCCTCGGCAATTTCCGGCACTTCAATGCGGAAAAGCTCGATCAGCATCTGCGGCGCGGTGCGCGACAGGATCAGCTGTGGGCCACGGTTTTCGGTGCGAATTTCCTTGAGCAGCGCACGCAGGCGCACGCCAACACGGAAGGTTTCGCGCGGAATGATGTCTTCGCGGGCCAGCAAGGCCTCTGCGTTGTTGCCCAGGTCAACGATGACGTTGTCGCGGGTAACCTTTTTTACGGTACCGGAGATGATCTCGCCAACGCGCTCACGGTAGGCATCGACCACCTGGGCACGCTCGGCCTCACGGACCTTCTGCACGATGACCTGCTTGGCGGTCTGGGCGGCAATACGACCGAACTCGATGGACTCGATCTTCTCTTCGATCACGTCACCGACCTTGGCTTCAGGGTGGGTGTCCTTGATCTTGTCCAGCCAGGTCTCGATCGCCGGATCATCAAGATCGGCTTCGTCGACCACGGTCCAGCGACGGAAAGTCTCGTAGCTACCCGTGTGGCGGTTGATTTCCACACGAAGGTCGACTTCGTCTTCAAAACGTTTTTTGGTTGCAGTGGCCAGGGCCACTTCCAGCGCTTCGAAAATGACGCCGGGCGGTACACCTTTTTCGTTGGATACCGATTCAACAACCAGCAGTACTTCTTTGCTCATCGTACGCCTCGCCTTGCGCAAGCCATTGGGCCCGGATAGTCCGCCGGGCCCGGCACGTCTCAGTCAAAACTGGGAATAATATTGGCCTTGTCGATCGAGTCGATCGGTAACAGGAACTCCTGATTGTCCACCTGGACCACCACATCCTGCTCCTCCACACCGCGGAGAAGGCCCTGGAAGTTACGACGACCCTCGAAGGGTGAGCGCAGCTTGATCTTCACTTGTTCGCCGGCATGCGAGGCAAACTGTTCCAGCGTGAACAGTGGGCGATCCATGCCTGGAGAAGACACCTCGAGGGTGTACTCACTGCTGATTGGATCTTCTACATCGAGGATTGCGCTGGCCTGACGGCTGACCGCTTCGCAGTCGTCCACCAGAATACCGCCTTCCTTGTCGATGTAGATGCGCAGTACCGAATGCTTACCCTGGGAAACGTATTCGATCCCCCAGCACTGATAGCCCAGACCCTCGACAACCGGGGCCAACAAGGCCTGCAACTGTTCTAGCTTGCTCGACACCTGAACCCCCTCGTGCATGCTGTGCAAATAAAAAATGGGCGAAGCGCCCATCCCTGAAAGCGCCGTAGGACAACGACGCCGAAACTGTTCGGTTAGCAAAAAGCCCCTGAAAAGGGGCTCCGCTGAAGCTGGTTGCGGGGGCTGGATTTGAACCAACGACCTTCGGGTTATGAGCCCGACGAGCTACCAAGCTGCTCCACCCCGCGACAAAGCTGGGGCAAAAGTATAAGACCGAACCCTGTTGAGGGTCAAATCCAAACATTCACCTACAAGAAAGCCCGCTAAAGCGGGCTCTCAAGCTTTAATTGGTACCGAGAAGGGGACTCGAACCCCTACACCCTATGGGCACAACCACCTCAAGGTTGCGTGTCTACCAATTCCACCACCTCGGCAATACTACTACTTGAAACCCGTTACTTCTGCTCTTGAGCCGGAGGAGGTACATCACCGGTATTATGGGTGGTTTCGCTCTTCTGCTGCTGGAGCACCGGTACATCATCATTAACTGCCGGTTTCTGCGGCTCTTTCACTTCTAGCACTGCTGGATCTGGAAGACCTGCTTGGCTAAGCTGGTGAGCTTGTTGCTTCGCGAAGTATCCTAACCCAAGTGCTGTCAAAAAGAAAGTGGCAGCGAGTATAGCAGTTAATTTACTTAGGAACGTTGCAGAGCCTTGGCTCCCGAACACGGTGTTTGAGGCACCCGCGCCGAAAGATGCACCTGCTTCAGCACCTTTACCCTGTTGCAACAGAACCAGCACTACAAGCGACAGCGCTGCCAACAGATGAAAAACAACGATGACTGTTTCCAGCATTTGTTCAGTTTCCTGCGGCGCGACAAATTGCACCGAATTCGTCTGCGTTCAGGGAAGCCCCACCAATGAGCCCCCCATCGATATCCGGCATGCCGAACAGTTCGGCCGCATTGGCCGCCTTCACGCTGCCGCCGTATAGCAACTGCACCTTCGCAGCCACTTCAGCATCTTCTGCCGCCAGCTGGCCGCGGATGGCGGCGTGCACATCCTGGGCCTGCTGTGGCGTGGCCGTAAGGCCTGTACCGATGGCCCATACAGGCTCATAGGCAATTACTGCATCGGCAAAAGCCTTAACACCGAATGCTTCGATGATACTGCTTAGTTGACGCCCGACAACTTCGAGCGTTTTGCCAGCCTCGCGCTCTTCAAGGGTTTCCCCTATGCAAAGCACTGGCTTCAAGCCTTTGGCCTGAGCGGCTGCAAACTTGCGATTGAGTACTTCGTCGGTTTCACCAATAATCTGGCGACGCTCCGAATGACCAATCAACACCAACTTGCAACCTGCTTCAACCAGCTGCTCGGGAGCAACTTCCCCAGTCAGCGCACCCTGTTCGGGTTGTACAGCAGAATTCTGTGCGCCGATAGTAATTTCTTTACCTGCCAGGCCATCGATCACTTGATTGATGAACAAGGCCGGTGGAAATACGGCGACTTCCACTCCGCTCGGCAAGGCGAGATTACTCAAGCCTTTGGTCAGCTCAGCGACGCTAGCGCGGGTACCGTGCATTTTCCAGTTACCAGCTACCATAGGGCGACGCATGCTTTACCTCGTCGGTCAAAGTGGGCGCAGATCTTACCCAACCAGATCTGCGCTGGCAAGCGCCTTCAGACACAAACTTCGCCGACCAGTTTGGCCAGCGCTTCAGCATGGGCCCGCACCTGGGTTTCGTCTTCGCCCTCAACCATGACCCGGACCAACGGTTCGGTACCGGACTTGCGCAACAGCACACGACCACGCCCCGCCAGCGCTTCGGTAACCTTGGCACTGGCTTCCTTGACGGCCGGGTGCTCCAGCGGGTCGACCTTGCTGGCGCCAAAGCGCACATTGATCAGCACCTGCGGACACTTGCGCAGGGCCTGGCGGGCCTGGGCCAGGGTTTCGCCACGGCGTTTGAGCGCCATCAGCACCTGCAGCGCGGCAATGATCGCATCGCCGGTGGTAGTGTGGTTGCAGCACACGACGTGACCGGAGTTTTCACCGCCGACCAGCCATTGACGCTCCAACAGCTCGGCCATGACGTAACGGTCGCCGACCTTGGCCCGCACGAACGGGATGTCCAGGTCCTTGAGCGCCAGCTCCAGGCCCAGGTTACTCATCAGCGTGCCGACCACCCCGCCTTGCAGCTTGCCATGCTCCTGCAGGTCGCGCGCAATGATGAACAGCAGTTCGTCACCGTCGACGATGGCACCCGTGTGGTCGACCATCAGCACGCGATCGCCGTCACCGTCAAAGGCAATGCCGAGATCGGCATGCCCGACCAGTACAGCGGCCTGTAGCGATTCGATGTGTGTCGAGCCGCAACCTTCGTTGATGTTCAGGCCATCCGGTTGTGCATGCAGCACGGTCACGTCGGCACCCAGCTCACGGAATACGCTGGGCGCAACCTTGTAGGTAGCACCATGGGCGCAGTCGACCACCAGCTTGAGGCCCTCGAAGCTGGTGCTGCTCGGCACGCTGCTTTTGCAGAATTCGATGTAGCGGCCGGCGGCATCATTGATACGCGAAACCTTGCCCAGCTTGCCCGACTCGACAACGGTCATCGGTTGGTCGAGCAGCTCTTCGATCATCAGCTCGACCTCGTCCGGCAGCTTGGTGCCCTGGCCCGAGAAGAACTTGATGCCGTTGTCGTCGTGCGGGTTGTGCGAGGCACTGATGACGATGCCGGCTTCGGCGTGGAAGGTACGCGTGAGGTAAGCGATGGCCGGGGTCGGCATCGGCCCGAGCAGCATCACATCGGCACCTGCTGCGGACAGGCCGGCTTCAAGTGCGGACTCGAACATGTACCCGGAGATACGGGTGTCCTTGCCCACCAGCACGCGGCAATGGCCTTGCTTGCGGAAGGCCATGCCGGCCGCCCAGCCGAGCTTCAGCATGAAGTCAGGCGTGATCGGGTATTCGCCGACGCGGCCACGAATGCCGTCGGTACCAAAGTATTTTCTGCTCATAGGGACTCCAATGTTCTTATTCGGCGTTTTGCACCGCAGCGATCATGCGCACCACATCAACGGTTTCGGCCACGTCATGTACACGAAGGATGCTCGCCCCTTTGGTCATGGCCAACGCCGCCAGCGCAAGGCTGCCGTACAAGCGCTCGCCGACCGGACGTTCCAGCGTCAGGCCGATCATGCTCTTTCGTGAAACGCCCACCAGCAGTGGGCGCCCAAGGCGATAGAGCGCTTCCATGTGCTTGAACAGGCTCAGATTGTGCGCCAGTGTCTTGGCGAAACCGAAGCCCGGGTCAAGGATGATTCTGTCAGCGTCGATGCCCGCAGCTGCGCAGGCGGCCATCCGCTGTTCAAGATAACGCGTGACGTCGGCAGTCACGTCCTGGTAATGCGGATCGTCCTGCATGTTGCCTGGCTCGCCACGCATGTGCATGAGGCACACCGGCAGACCGGTATCCGCCGCAGCGTCCAGGGCGCCATCGCGCTCCAGGGCCCGCACGTCGTTGATCAGCCCGGCACCAAGGCGTGCAGCTTCGCGCATGACGGCAGGTGTGGAGGTATCGACCGAAATGACCACGTCGAGGCGGCTGTTGATGGCCTCGACCATTGGCGCCACACGTTCCAGCTCCTCGGTCACCGACACTGCACGCGCACCCGGGCGCGTGGACTCGCCACCGATATCGATCAGCGTTGCGCCAGCGGCAACCATCGCTTCGGCATGGCGCAGGGCTTCGTCGCGCTGACTGAAGCGACCGCCATCGGAGAAGGAATCGGGGGTGATATTGAGAATACCCATCACATGGGTATGCGACAAATCAAGAACCCGGCTGCCGCAAGGCAACCGGGTCGGGTACTGCACTGAGCTCATAGATGCCCTTAGTGTTCAGCCGCTGGGCCGCCGATTGGCGATTCCGGACGATCATCCTGGGCCGCAGGCGTGCCCGAGTGCTTGTCGTCGTCCCAATCACGCGGTTCACGTGGTGTGCGCCCAGCCATGATGTCGTCAATCTGATCGGCATCGATGGTCTCGTACTTCATCAGCGCTTCAGTCATCGCCTCGAGCTTGTCGCGGTTGTCGATCAGCAACTGCTTGGCAGTGGCATAGCACTGATCGATGATGCTGCGCACCTCGGAGTCGATCAGTTTGGCAGTCTCGCCGGACACACTGGCATGCTGGCTGCCGGCACTACGGCCGAGGAACACTTCGCCCTCTTCCTCTGCATACATCAGCGGGCCGAGCTTCTCGGACAGGCCCCATTTGGTGACCATGTTACGAGCGAGCTGGCTGGCCCGCATGATGTCGTTGGACGCGCCGGTGGTCACGCCATCGAAGCCCAAGGTCATCTCCTCGGCGATACGGCCGCCATACAGCGAGCAGATCTGGCTGATCAGCGCACGCTTGGACAGGCTGTAGCGGTCTTCTTCCGGCAGGAACATGGTCACACCCAAGGCACGACCACGCGGGATGATCGAAACCTTGTAGACCGGGTCGTGCTCAGGCACCAGGCGACCGACAATGGCGTGGCCGGCCTCGTGATAGGCGGTGTTTCTCTTTTCTTTTTCGGACATGACCATGGTCTTGCGCTCGGCGCCCATCATGATCTTGTCCTTGGCCAGCTCGAACTCTTTCATTTCGACCAGGCGCTTGTTGGAACGCGCGGCAAACAGCGAAGCCTCGTTGACCAGGTTGGCCAGGTCGGCGCCGGAGAAGCCTGGGGTACCACGCGCGATGACCGCCGGATTGACGTTCTCGCCGATCGGTACCTTGCGCATGTGCACCTTGAGGATCTGCTCGCGGCCACGAATGTCCGGCAGGCCAACCACCACCTGGCGGTCGAAGCGGCCCGGGCGCAGCAGCGCCGGGTCGAGCACATCCGGACGGTTGGTGGCGGCGATGACGATGATGCCATCGTTCATCTCGAAGCCGTCCATCTCCACCAGCAACTGGTTGAGGGTTTGTTCACGCTCGTCGTGACCGCCACCCATGCCGGCGCCACGGTGGCGACCAACGGCGTCGATCTCGTCGATGAAGATGATGCACGGGGCGTGCTTCTTGGCCTGCTCGAACATGTCGCGCACACGGCTGGCACCGACACCCACGAACATTTCCACGAAGTCCGAACCGGAAATGGTGAAGAACGGTACTTTCGCTTCGCCCGCAATGGCCTTGGCCAGCAGGGTCTTACCGGTACCGGGCGGGCCAACCATCAGCACACCGCGCGGGATACGGCCACCCAGGCGCTGAAACTTGCCCGGATCGCGCAGGAACTCGACCAGCTCGCCAACCTCTTCCTTGGCCTCGTCGCAGCCGGCAACGTCAGCCAGCGTGGTCTTGACCTGGTCTTCGGACAGCAGGCGGGCCTTGCTCTTGCCGAAGCTCATCGGCCCGCCCTTGCCGCCCGCACCACCTTGCATCTGGCGCATGAAGAACATGAACACGGCAATGATCACCAGGATCGGGAAGCTCGCCACCAGCAACTGTGTCCAGATGCTCTGTTGCTCAGGCTGCTTGCCTTCGACGACCACGTGGTTGTCGACCAGATCGCCAATCAGGCCATTGTCGGTGATGGCCGGGCGCACAGTCTTGAAGTTGTCGCCATCGCTGCGCTTGCCAGTAATGATGTAGCCATCGACAGTCACACGCTCGACCTTGCCATCCTTGACCTGCTGGATGAAGTCGGAGTAGTTGAGGGTCTGCGGCTCGTTAGGGCTGGAGAAGTTGTTCATCACTGTCACCAGGACAGCTGCGATGATCAACCACAGGATCAGATTCTTTGCCATGTCGTTCAATTAGCTACCCTCTGAGGCCGGCGCACGACGCAGCCGTGCCTCGCATGATATTCATCGCCCTAACTTACTACATTACCTACGCAGCCGCAGGCACCGTCTGTAACCCTTTGTGAAAGCTAGACTACACGAAGTTCGGACGATCCTGACGCAGCGGCCGATTGGAATTAACTATCGACCACCCCGCTTCACACCTTTCATTACCCTTTGAAGCCCCTGCCCAACAGGTATTGCTCCCGGGAACGGTCCCGCGACGACGACGGCTTGCGCATTTGCACCTTGTCGAACTTGCTGCGCACGTCCTTCAGGTACACGTCAAAACCTTCGCCCTGGAAAATCTTGATCAGGAAGTCGCCCCCGGGCTTGAGTACACGGGTTGCCAGATCGAGGGCCAACTCGCAGAGGAACATGGCACGCGGAATGTCTACCGCGGGCGTACCACTCATATTGGGGGCCATGTCGGAAATCACAAGGTCTACATGCGAATCGCCGACCGCTTCGAGAATGCGCTGCAGCACTTCGTCCTGGGTGAAGTCCCCCTGAATGAAGGTCACGTCGGCGATCGCGTCCATTTCCAGAATGTCCGAAGCGATCAGGCGACCTTGGCCACCAATCAGACGACTGGTCACCTGGGACCAGCCACCAGGGGCCGCGCCGAGATCGATCACGCTCATGCCTGGGCGGATAATGCGGTCCTTCTCCTGGATCTCCAGCAGCTTGTAGCTCGCACGCGAGCGATACCCATCCTTCTGCGCCTGCTTCACAAAAGGGTCGTTGAAATGCTCTCGCAGCCAGTTTGCGCTGCTTTTGGAACGTTGTACCACGGGGCACCTCGATGATATGCGTCGTGATTGACTGGGCGGAGCCGGTGGCCCTCGGGTAAAATGCCGGTCAATTTTACAGAATCAGACGGAAAGGGTCAGATTATGCCGCTCAATAACGAGCAGAAGAAGCAATACAAGTCCATTGGTCATGACCTGAAGCCGGTCCTGATCGTTGCTGGCAACGGTTTGAATGAAGGCGTCATCGCCGAACTGGAGCGCGCGCTGGTCGACCATGAGCTGATCAAGGTCGAGATTCGCTCGGAAGACCGCGAGGAGCGCGCCGAAACCATCGCCGAGCTGTGCAAGGCCGGCCGTGCCGAGCTGGTGCAGACCATCGGCAAGAAAGCCCTGATCTACCGCAAGAACCCACAGCCGAACAAGCAGCTGTCCAACATCCACCGTTACAAGTAACGGTAGCGCCGATCAGTGGCGCGGTGAACGCGCCCTGACCGGTACCGGCTGGGCCACCAGCACGACGCCGGAAAAACCCAGCACCAGGAAGCAGAACATCTGCCAGCGCTCGCCCACGGAAATACCGTAGCGCAAGGTGTAATACCCCACGCAGGCACCGAAGCCGAGCAACAGCATCTGGCCGCGGAACTGCCGCCACCAGGCCGCCAGGCCGTCCACCCTCGCCAGCACTGCCAGCTGAGTCAACAAGCCAAGCAACGCCACGCCGATCAACCAGCGGTCGATCTGCCCGGCAACATCCTGCACCAGCAGCGGCGCCAGGCCACTGACCTTGAGCGCAGGCACCAGCCCCACATGGAACACCCACAGGCCACCGACCCAGAAAACCTGGGCCAGCTGCCAGAGGATCCCCTCAAGGGATGGCGCCCGCAGGCGCCGGTCAGATGTGCTTGACTTCGACAATCTCGTACTCGACCGTGCCGCTAGGCGTCTTGACGACGACAGTATCACCTTCTTCCTTGCCGATGATGGCACGGGCGATAGGTGCGCCGCTCGACAGCTTGCCCTGCTTCACGTCGGCTTCATCCTCGCCAACGATCTGGTAGGACACCTCTTCATCGGTTTCGGTGTTGGCCAGTACCACGGTGGTACCGAAAATCACCTTGCCGGTGTGAGGGATAGTGGTCACATCGATGACCACCGAGTTCTGCAGACGGCCTTCGATATCACGGATACGCGCTTCGACCATGCCCTGCTCCTCACGGGCTGCATGATATTCAGCGTTTTCCTTGAGGTCACCCAGCTCACGTGCCTCACCAATGGCCTGACTCAGGCGCGGGCGCTCGGTCTTGCTCAGAAACAGGTGTTCCTCTTCCAGGGCGCGAGCGCCCTGGACGGTCATCGGGTATTTGGTAATGCTCATGCTTTCAGTCCTGCATGCAGATCTTGCAAGCGACGAACGGTCTTTTCCGGACCGAATTTCAGCGCTTCGCAGATGGCTTCACCAGCCGCAATGGTAGTGGTGCAGTAAATCTTGTGCTGCAGCGCATTGCGACGAATCGAATAGGAATCGGCGATCGACTGGCGCCCTTCGGTGGTGTTGATGATCAGCGACACTTCGTCGTTCTTGATCATGTCGACCACGTGTGGGCGACCTTCGGTCACTTTGTTCACACGGCGCACTTTCAAGCCGGCCGCCTCGATAACCTTGGCAGTGCCGGCAGTGGCAACCACTTCGAAGCCCAGGGCGATCAGGTCGCGGGCAACGCCAGCCACTTGTGGCTTGTCGTCGTCACGCACGCTGATGAACGCAGTACCACCGGTCGGCAGCACTTCGCTTGCACCCATCTGGGCCTTGGCGAAGGCTTCACCGAAGCTGTCACCGACACCCATCACTTCACCGGTCGATTTCATCTCAGGGCCGAGGATCGGGTCAACCCCTGGGAACTTGGCGAACGGGAAGACGGCTTCCTTGACGCTGTAGAAGTTCGGGATGATTTCCTGGGTGAAGCCCAGCTCTTTCAGGGTTTTACCCGCCATGACACGGGCTGCGATCATCGCCAGGGACGTGCCGATGCACTTGGACACGAACGGTACGGTACGCGAGGCACGCGGGTTGACTTCGATCACGTAGATCTTGTCACCCTGCAGGGCCAACTGCACGTTCATCAGGCCGACCACGCCCAGCTCCAGGGCCATTTTCTTGACCTGAACGCGGACTTCGTCCTGCACTTCCTTGCTCAGCGAGTAAGGTGGCAGCGAGCACGCCGAGTCACCGGAGTGAACACCGGCCTGTTCGATGTGCTGCATGATTGCGCCGATGACCACGTCGGTGCCGTCGCACACCGCATCCACGTCCATCTCGATGGCGCAGTTGAGGAAGTGGTCGAGCAGTACCGGGCTATCGTTCGACACTTGTACTGCTTCACGCAGGTAGCGCTTGAGCTCGTCCAGTTCGTAGACGATCTCCATGGCACGGCCGCCCAGTACGTAGGACGGACGCACGACCAGCGGATAGCCGATGCTGCCCGCAGCACGGATGGCTTCTTCTTCGCTGCGCACGGTAGCGTTTGGCGGCTGCAGCAGGCTCAGGCGCTGAACCATCTGCTGGAAGCGCTCACGGTCTTCGGCGCGGTCGATGGCGTCAGGGCTGGTACCGATGATCGGCACGCCAGCTTCTTCCAGAGCGCGGGCCAGCTTCAGCGGGGTCTGGCCGCCGTAGTGAACGATCACGCCCTTCGGCTTCTCGACGCGGCAGACTTCCAGCACGTCTTCCAGGGTCAGCGGCTCGAAGTACAGGCGATCGGAAGTGTCATAGTCGGTGGAGACGGTTTCCGGGTTGCAGTTGACCATGATGGTCTCGTAACCGTCTTCACGCAGCGCCAGGGCTGCGTGTACGCAGCAGTAGTCGAACTCGATACCCTGGCCGATACGGTTAGGGCCACCACCCAGGATCATGATCTTGTCGCGGGTCGACGGGTTGGCCTCGCACTCTTCCTCGTAGGTGGAGTACAGGTAGGCGGTGTCGGTGGCGAACTCGGCGGCGCAGGTGTCGACGCGCTTGTACACCGGGAACACTTCCAGCTTGTGGCGGTGGCGGCGCAGGTTCTTGTCGGTGATACCCAGCAGTACTGCCAGACGCTGGTCCGAGAAGCCCTTGCGCTTGAGGCGCAGCATGTAGTCCTTGTCGATCGACGACAAAGCCAGGGTCTTGACCTTCTCTTCTTCCTTGATCAGGTCTTCCATCTGCACCAGGAACCACATGTCGATGCCGGTCAGATTGAAGATTTCTTCGCAGGTCATGCCCGAACGCATGGCGTCAGCCACGTACCAGATACGCTCGGCACCCGGCACGGTCAGTTCGCGCTTGAGGATGCTGGCGGCTTCCGGGCTGGCCAGGTCGACTTTCGGGTCGAGGCCGCAGGCGCCGACTTCCAGGCCGCGCAGGGCTTTCTGCAGGGATTCCTGGAAAGTACGGCCGATGGCCATGACTTCACCCACGGATTTCATCTGGGTGGTCAGACGGGCGTCGGCTTTCGGGAATTTCTCGAAAGCGAAGCGTGGCAGCTTGGTGACGACGTAGTCGATCGACGGCTCGAAGGACGCCGGGGTGCGACCGCCAGTGATGTCGTTCTGCAGCTCGTCGAGGGTGTAACCAATGGCCAGCTTGGCGGCGATCTTGGCGATCGGGAAGCCGGTGGCCTTGGAAGCCAGGGCGGACGAACGCGATACGCGCGGGTTCATCTCGATGACGACCATGCGGCCGGTGTTCGGGCAAATGCCGAACTGGACGTTGGAACCACCGGTTTCCACACCGATTTCACGCAGCACCGCCAGCGAGGCGTTGCGCATGATCTGGTATTCCTTGTCGGTCAGGGTCTGTGCCGGAGCAACAGTGATCGAGTCACCGGTGTGCACACCCATCGGGTCGAAGTTCTCGATCGAGCAGACGATGATGCAGTTGTCCTTTTTGTCGCGGACCACTTCCATCTCGTACTCTTTCCAGCCGATCAGCGATTCGTCGATCAGCAGCTCTTTGGTCGGCGACAGGTCCAGACCGCGGGTGCAGATTTCCTCGAACTCTTCACGGTTGTAAGCGATACCACCACCGGTGCCGCCCATGGTGAACGATGGGCGAATGATGCACGGGAAGCCAAGCTTCTCGAGGACCGCATTGGCCTCTTCCATGCTGTGGGCGATACCGGAGCGCGGGCACTCCAGGCCGATGTCCTTCATCGCCTTGTCGAAGCGCGAACGGTCTTCAGCCTTGTCGATGGTGTCAGCGTTGGCACCGATCATCTCTACGCCGAACTTCTCCAGAACGCCGTGGCGCTCCAGGTCCAGGGCGCAGTTCAGTGCGGTCTGGCCACCCATGGTCGGCAAAACGGCGTCCGGGCGCTCTTTTTCGATGATCTTGGCGACCGATTGCCACTTGATCGGCTCGATGTAGGTGGCGTCGGCCATGGCCGGGTCGGTCATGATGGTGGCTGGGTTGGAGTTCACCAGGATGACGCGGAAACCTTCCTCGCGCAGGGCTTTACAGGCCTGGGCGCCGGAGTAGTCGAATTCGCAGGCCTGGCCGATCACGATCGGGCCAGCGCCGAGAATCAGGATGCTTTTGATGTCTGTACGTTTTGGCATGGTGGTCACTCAAATCCGGGGTCAGTCGGCAAGCCGCTTTGAACAATCTGGGTCAGGCGCTTCCGGGCACGGCAGGTGCCGGCCCGGGGCCTTGAAGCAGGATGCTCAGCGGCGCTTGGCCATGGCATCGGTGAAACGATCGAACAGAGGCGCGACGTCGGTCGGGCCTGGGCTCGCTTCAGGGTGGCCCTGGAAGCTGAACGCGCTCTTGTCGGTACGCTCGATACCCTGCAGGGTGCCGTCGAACAGCGACTTGTGAATGGCGCGAACGTTACCCGGCAGGGTCGCTTCGTCAACGGCAAAGCCGTGGTTCTGGCTGGTGATCATGACCACGCCGGTATCCAGGTCCTGGACCGGGTGGTTGGCACCGTGGTGGCCGTGGCCCATTTTCACGGTCTTGGCACCGGAGGCCAGGGCCAGCAGCTGGTGGCCGAGGCAGATGCCGAATACCGGAATCTCGGTTTCGAGGATTTCCTTGATCGCCTGGATCGCGTAGTCGCACGGCTCGGGGTCACCAGGGCCGTTGGACAGGAACACGCCGTCCGGGTTGAGTGCCAGCACTTCGCTGGCCGGGGTCTGGGCTGGCACCACGGTCACGCGGCAGCCACGGGCTACCAGCATGCGCAGAATGTTCAGCTTGACGCCGTAGTCGAAGGCAACCACGTGGTACGGCAGGTCGGCAGCCTCGATGGTCGGGTGGCTGTCGGTTTTCAGCTCCCACACACTGGAGCGCCACTCGTAACGCTCCTTGGTGGAGACGACCTTGGCCAGGTCCATGCCCTTCAGGCCCGGGAAGCCGCGGGCAGCAGCGATGGCGGCTTCTTCGCTGATGTTGTCACCCGCCAGAATGCAGCCGTTCTGGGCGCCCTTTTCACGCAGGATACGGGTCAGGCGACGAGTGTCGATGCCGGCGATGGCAACGACGTTGTTGGCCTTGAGGTACTCAGGCAGCGACTGGGTGTTGCGCCAGTTGCTGGCCAGCAGCGGCAGGTCACGGATGACCAGGCCAGCGGACCAGACGCGGTTCGACTCGGCGTCTTCCGGGGTAGTACCGGTGTTGCCGATGTGCGGGTAGGTCAGGGTAACGATTTGCTGCGCGTAGGAAGGGTCTGTAAGGATTTCCTGGTAGCCGGTCATAGCGGTGTTGAATACCACCTCACCAACGGTCTGACCGTCGGCACCGATGGCTTCACCGCGGAAAATACTGCCGTCGGCAAGGGCGAGTATGGCTGGCTTTGTCAAGAAGACCTCCCGTAAATCAAGCATGAAAGGGCGATCGCAGGTTGCAAAAAAGCGGAGTGACGTATGGACACGTCACCCCGCTTTCATGTGCTGAATTCAATTCGCTGCGCGCTTTTAGTGGACACACTAAAGCTGTAGCTTACAGAAAAGTGTGTTTTCGGTCTACCGCGGATGTGCCTCTAAAACACATCAATGCGACAGGCTGACATCTGTATTGGCTTCTTCGCGGGCTCGCCCGCTCCCACAGGCCCACCACAAGCCACAAGACCCGCGCAATACCTGTGGGAGCGGGCAAGCCCGCGAAGCAGCCAGCACCGCCAGAACGGCTTAACGCAGCTCGAGCACATCCTGCATGTCGTACAGCCCCGGCTCACGCCCATCCAGCCACAGCGCCGCACGTACGGCACCCTTGGCGAAGGTCATGCGGCTGGAGGCCTTGTGGGTGATTTCCAGGCGCTCGCCTTCGGCAGCGAACAACACAGTGTGATCGCCCACCACATCGCCGGCACGCACGGTGGCGAAACCGATGGTTTTGCGATCCCGCGCGCCAGTCTGCCCTTCACGGCCATACACGGCCACTTCCTGCAGGTCACGGCCCAGCGCATTGGCAACCACTTCACCCATGCGCAGTGCAGTACCCGACGGGGCATCGACCTTGTGCCGGTGGTGCGCCTCGATGATTTCGATATCGACATCATCGCCCAGCACCCGCGCAGCCATATCCAGCAGCTTCAGGCTAAGGTTGACACCCACGCTGAAGTTGGCGGCGAACACGATAGGAATGTCCTTGCCAGCCTCAGCCAACAACTGCTTCTCTTCGACTGTAAAACCGGTCGTGCCGATGATCATCGCCTTGCCGTGCTTGCGGCAGAACGCCAGGTTTTTCAGGGTCACCGAGGGGTGAGTGAAATCGATCAGCACATCGAACTCGTCGGCAACCTTGGCCAGGTCGTCGGACAACAGCACGCCAATTCGGCCAAGTGCCGCCAGCTCTCCGGCATCAGCCCCGACCAACGAGCTGTCAGGGCGATCAATTGCCGCAGTCAGCCCTGCACCTGAGGTTTGTTGCACGGCTTCGATGAGGGTTTTACCCATCCGCCCCGCCGCGCCCATCACTGCAATACGTCGCATAACCTGTTCCTTGTCAGAGATCGCCGAAGAAGCGCTTCACACCATCGAACCAGCCGCTGGCCTTGGGCGAGTGGGAACTGTCGCCTTCCAGCGAATCACGCAGCTCTTCGAGCAACTCGCGCTGGCGACGGCTGAGGTTGACCGGGGTTTCTACGGCCACACGGCACAGCAGGTCGCCCGCGCCACCGCCACGCACCGGGGCAACACCCTTGCCACGCAGACGGAACTGCTTACCGGTCTGGGTACCTTCCGGAATCCTCAGCTTCACACGACCATCCAGGGTCGGCACTTCCAGCTCGCCGCCCAGGGCAGCATCGGTGTAGCTGATCGGTACTTCACAGTACAGGTGCTTGCCATCACGCTGGAAGATTTCGTGCTCACGCACGCTGATCACCACGTACAGGTCGCCAGTCGGGCCACCATGAGTACCCGCCTCGCCCTCACCCGACAGACGGATGCGGTCGCCGGTATCAACACCTGCCGGCACCTTGACCGACAGCGTCTTGTATTCCTCGACACGCCCTTCACCGTGGCACGAAGTGCACGGGTCGGTAATGATCTTGCCTTGGCCATGGCAGCGCGGGCAGGTCTGCTGCACCGAGAAGAAGCCTTGCTGCATGCGCACCTGGCCGATGCCGCCGCAGGTCGGGCAGGTCGACGGGGTCGAGCCCTTCTTGGCACCGGAACCGTCGCAAGGCTGGCAGTTGACCAGGGTGGGCACGCGGATGCTGACCGTAGTGCCACGCACCGCTTCTTCCAGGTTCAGTTCCAGGGTGTAGCGCAGGTCGCTGCCGCGCTGGGCACCGCCTCGACCACCACCGCGGCCGCCGCCACCGAAGAAGTCGCTGAACACATCACCGAAGATGTCGGAGAAGTTGGCACCACCAAAGCCGGCACCACCGCCACCCATGCTTGGGTCGACACCTGCATGGCCATACTGGTCGAAGGCCGCACGCTTGCTAGCGTCCGACAGCACTTCGTAGGCCTCGTTGGCCTCCTTGAACTTGTCTTCCGATTCTTTATCGCCCGGGTTGCGGTCCGGGTGGTACTTCATCGCCAAACGGCGGTAAGCCTTCTTGAGGTCCGCTTCAGTGGCGCCGCGCTCGACACCCAGGACCTCATAATAATCACGCTTGGACATAGGTCATTTGCACCTTGTTGGGCGTCTGGCATCTGCGCCACGCCATCAGCACCCGCCCGCTACCCTTAAAAGCCACTGACAGATGCTGTAAAAATTCTCGAATTCCAGATACGCCAACGCGGGAGCAAGCCCCCGCGCGGCGACATCCTACCAGCTCACCGGCAAACGACGGTGAACTGGCCGACAACATGCAGGGATTACTGCTTGTTGTTGTCTTTCACTTCTTCGAACTCGGCGTCAACCACGTCATCGTGCTTGGCTTCCGGCTCGGCCTGCTGCGCGCCACCCTGAGGCTGTTCAGCCGACTGCTCGGCGTACATCTTCTGGGCAACCGGGGCAGAGACCTTGGACAGCTCTTCAACCTTGGCGTCGATGGCAGCCTTGTCGTCGCCTTTGACAGCGGCTTCCAGGGCAACAACGGCGGCCTCGATGGCGGTTTTCTCTTCAGCGGTAACCTTGTCACCTGCGTCAGCGACCATCTTGCGGGTCGAGTGCACCAGCGCGTCACCCTGGTTACGGGCAGCGGCCAGCTCTTCGAACTTGCGGTCTTCCTCGGCGTTGGCCTCGGCGTCACGCACCATGCGCTCGATTTCTTCGTCCGACAGGCCGGAGTTGGCCTTGATCACGATCGACTGAGTCTTGCCGGTAGCCTTGTCTTTCGCGCCTACGTGCAGGATGCCGTTGGCGTCGATGTCGAAGGTCACTTCGATTTGCGGCACGCCACGCGGTGCTGGCGGAATGTCAGCCAGGTCGAACTTGCCCAGCGACTTGTTCTGCGCAGCCTGCTTACGCTCACCCTGCAGCACGTGAATGGTCACGGCGCTCTGGTTGTCGTCGGCAGTCGAGAACACCTGCGACTTCTTGGTCGGGATGGTGGTGTTCTTCTCGATCAGCGCGGTCATCACGCCGCCCATGGTTTCGATACCCAGGGTCAGCGGGCTGACGTCCAGCAGCAGTACGTCTTTCACGTCACCGGCCAGTACCGCACCCTGGATGGCAGCACCCATGGCAACCGCTTCGTCCGGGTTCACGTCCTTGCGCGCTTCCTTACCGAAGAAGTCGGCCACTTCTTTCTGCACCAGCGGCATGCGGGTCTGACCGCCGACCAGGATCACGTCGTCGATCTTGCTGGCGTCGATGCCAGCGTCTTTCAGGGCGATGCGGCAAGGCTCGATGGTACGCTTGACCAGGTCTTCGACCAGCGACTCCAGCTTGGCGCGGGAGATCTTCACATTCAGGTGCTTAGGACCGGTGGCATCTGCAGTGATGTACGGCAGGTTGACGTCGGTCGACTGAGCGGACGACAGCTCGATCTTGGCCTTTTCTGCGGCTTCTTTCAGGCGCTGCAGGGCCAGAGGATCGTTCTTCAGGTCCATGCCCGACTCTTTCTTGAACTCGTCGACAAGGTAGTCGATCAGGCGCATGTCGAAGTCTTCGCCACCCAGGAAGGTGTCGCCGTTGGTAGCCAGTACTTCGAACTGGTGCTCACCGTCGACTTCGGCGATTTCGATGACCGAAACGTCGAAGGTACCACCACCCAGGTCATAAACGATGACGGTGTGGTCGCCCTTGGCCTTGTCCATACCGTAGGCCAGCGCAGCGGCAGTCGGCTCGTTGATAATGCGTTTTACGTCCAGGCCAGCGATGCGGCCGGCGTCTTTGGTCGCCTGACGCTGGCTGTCGTTGAAGTAGGCCGGAACGGTGATGACCGCTTCGGTGACTGGCTCGCCGAGGTAGTCTTCGGCGGTCTTCTTCATTTTCTTCAGGACTTCGGCGCTGATCTGCGGCGGAGCCATTTCCTTGCCAGCAGCCTCGACCCAGGCGTCACCGTTGTTCGCCTTGACGATCTTGTACGGCACCAGCTTGATGTCTTTCTGCACGACATCTTCTTCGAAGCGGCGGCCAATCAGGCGCTTCACTGCGAACAGGGTGTTGTGCGGGTTGGTGACGGCCTGGCGCTTGGCCGACTGGCCAACCAGGATTTCGCCATCGTTGGCGTAGGCCACGATCGAAGGGGTAGTACGCGCACCTTCGGCGTTTTCGATGACTTTGACGTTACCGTTTTCCAGAATGGAGACGCACGAGTTGGTGGTCCCCAGGTCGATACCGATGATTTTGCCCATGTTAACTCTCCCGAAACTTGAATTTGGTAGCAGCGACTACTTTGGCCAACTGCGGTAATACTTGAAGGCTTGACACCTAGATGGGGATGCCCGGAAGGATTTCAAGCCTTTTCATTGATCGAGGGTTGCGCCGCGCTCGGCGCCTTGCTGACCACCACCATGGCGGGGCGCAGCAGGCGGCCGTTCAGCAGGTAACCCTTCTGGAACACGTTCAGCACGCTGTTTGGCTCGACCTCGGCGTTTTCCTGCATGGCCATGGCCTGGTGGTGCTCAGGGTTGAACGGCTGGCCGTGCGGGTCGACCGCTTCAAGGTTGTAGCGCTTGAGCGTGTCCTGGAACATCTTCAGGGTCAGCTCGACACCTTCGCGGATCTGCTTGACGTGCTCATCCTCGGCACTGGAGTGAGCCAGGGCCAGCTCCAGGCTGTCGATCACCGGCAGCAAGTCGCTGGAGAACTTCTCCAGGGCGAACTTGTGGGCTTTTTCCACGTCCTGCTCGGCACGACGGCGTACGTTCTGCAGGTCGGCAACGGCGCGCAGCGCCTGGTCCTTGGCTGCGGCCAGCTGTTCCTCGAGCTCCAGAACACGGGTATCAGCTGCATTGCCTGCACCGGTTTCTTCCACGTTAAGGTCTTTCTCGTTCAGCTGCTCATCAGCCATGGGGTCTCTCCTGCGCAATTTTGTGGACTGCGAGCCAGGCTCGCCTTGGATGACGGCTATATGGGGCCGGAAAAACCAGGTTCAAGGGGCAAGGTGGTTTTCAAGGCTGCAACAGAATCTGCGAAGGGGCATTGGCAGGCCTGAAAAAAGTACTGTATAAATAACCAGACCTGACTTTCGGGAGCCGCCCCCCATGCTGGTGCACCTGTCCATTCACAACTACGCCATCGTCGAGCACCTCGACCTCGAAATCGCCCGTGGCATGTCCGTCATCACCGGCGAGACCGGTGCCGGCAAATCGATCATGCTCGACGCCCTCGGCCTGGCCCTGGGCGACCGTGCCGACAGCGGCGTGGTGCGCCCCGGCACCGACAAGGCAGACATCCTGGCCACCTTCGACCTGGTGGACATTCCCGAAGCGCATACCTGGCTGGCCGAGCGCGACCTGAACAACGAAGGCCTGTGCATCTTGCGCCGGGTGATCACCGCCGAAGGCCGCAGCCGCGGCTACATCAACGGCACGCCCTGCCCGCTCGGCGACCTCAAGGCGCTGGGCGAACTGCTGATCGATATCCACAGCCAGCACGAGCACCAGTCCCTGCTCAAGACCGACACCCATCGTCGCCTGCTTGACGAGTATGCCGGTGCCGTCGACCTGGCCCGCCAGGTACAGCTTGCAGCCAAGCGCTGGAACCAGACCCGCCTGGAGCTGGAGCGCCTGTCCAACTCGGGCGACGAGCAGCGCGCCCGCCACCAGTTGCTCAGTTACCAGCTGGAAGAACTGGACAACCTCGGCCTGGGCGAGCACGAACTGGAGCAGCTGGAACAGGAACACAAGAACCTGACCAGCGCCGAAGCCCTGTTCGGCATCTGCCGCCAGGTCATCGACCAGTGCAGCGAGAGCGATTCGGGCAATGTGCTCAGCGCCCTCACCTCCAGCCTCAACCGCCTGGGTGCCGCCACCAACTCGCCCAAGGCACTGAGCGAAGCGGCCAACCTGATCGCCAGCGCACAGATCCAGGTCGAAGAAGCCATGGGCGAGCTCAACCGCTTCCTCGACAACTTCGACGCCGACCCGATGCGCCTGCAAGCCCTGGAAGAGCGCCTGGACACCATCTATACCCTGGCGCGCAAACACCGGGTGCACCCCACCGAACTGCCCCACCTGCAACAGCAATTGATGGAAGAGCTGGAAGGCCTTAATGCCAGCGATGAGTCGATCGAGCGGCTGGGCGAAGAGCTTGGCGCCTTTGCCCAGCACTATAAAGAGAAGGCGCGCGAACTCAGCGGCCTGCGCCAGCAAGCGGCGCAGCAACTGGCAGGCGCGGTAGAGCAGGAAATCCAGCGCCTGGGCATGCCTGGCGGGCGCTTCTGCATAGAGCTGACACCCAACGAAGGCACAGACCTTTCACCCCATGGCCTGGAGCAGATCGAACTGCTGGTCAGCGCCAACCCTGGCCAGCCACTCAAGGGCCTGGCGAAGGTGGCGTCGGGCGGTGAACTGTCACGTATCAGCCTGGCGATCCAGGTGATCACGGCGCAGACCTCGCGCATTCCTACCCTGGTGTTCGACGAAGTCGACGTGGGTATTGGCGGGCCAACGGCAGAAATCGTCGGCCAATTGCTGCGGCGCCTGGGCGAACGCGGCCAGGTACTGACCGTGACCCACCTGCCGCAGGTGGCGGCGCAGGGGCATCACCATCTGTTCGTGCACAAGGTGCGCAACAGCGACACCACCCACACCGCCGTGGCTAGCCTTGGCAAGCGTGAGCGCGTGGAAGAAGTGGCGCGGATGCTCGGCGGGATCGACCTGACCAAGGAATCTTTGGCGCATGCGCGCAAGATGGTGGTGAGCGGCAAGGCCTGAGCCTTGCTTTTCCAGGACGATTCGCGGGCACGCCCGCTCCCACAGGGTGATCACAGGATCTGAAACCTGAGGTGTTGGACCTGTGGGAGCGGGCGCGCCCGCGAAGAGGCCGGCACAGACAACACATCGTTCAATCCCAGAAAGCACAAAGGCGACCCGAAGGTCGCCTTTGCCATCCATAACGAAAAATCGTTACTTCTTCTTACGCACATACAGGACCAGATTGTGGTCCACCAGCTCGAAGCCATGCTCGGCCACGATTTCGCGCTGGCGCTTCTCGATTTCAGCATCCATGAATTCGATGACTTCACTGGTATCCACGTTCACCATGTGGTCGTGGTGACCGCCGTCGGCCAGCTCGAACACTGCATGACCGCCGTCGAAGTTGTGGCGAACCACCAGACCCGCCGCCTCGAACTGGGTCAGCACGCGATAGACGGTGGCCAGGCCTACATCCTCGCCAGCCTCCATCAGCGCCTTGTAGACATCCTCTGCACTCATGTGACGCTGCTCGGTAGAGTCGAGCATCTGAAGGATCTTGACTCGAGGCAGGGTCACCTTGAGACCGGCTTTGCGCAATTCGCTATTTTCAACCATGGTCAGCTTTCTCGCCGATGCTGCTTCGCAGCTTCTCTTAATACGGGTATGATCGGGGTTTACGTTGTCCAGCCAAGATAGTGGAAGTCGCCCACCGATGCAAAACACCAAGCTCTTGCTAACCAGCCTCACCCTAGTGGGACTGCTCGCACTCGCCGGTTGCTCGTTTCCCGGGGTTTACAAAATCGACATCCAGCAGGGCAATGTCGTCACGCAAGACATGATAGACCAATTACGCCCGGGAATGACCCGCCGGCAAGTAAGGTTTATCATGGGCAACCCGCTGATTCAGGATACCTTCAACACCAATCGCTGGGATTACCTGTACAGCCTGCAGCCTGGTGGCGGTAAGCGCCAGCAAGAACGCATGAGTGTATTTTTCAACGAAAGCGATCAACTGGTCAGCCTGTCTGGCGACTTCATGCCAGGCGTCAGCCGCGATCAGGAAATCCTCGGTGGCAGCAGCGACACCACCATCAGCCCGGCCACCGAGCCAGGCCAGACCGAGCAGCCGGCAGCGCAGCCTGAAGAAAAACCGGCCAAGCCAGGTTCGACCGAAGAGGCCATCCAGCGCGAGATCGACACCATCGAGACCACCCCGGTCCCGACCCCCGCACCGCTGGAAACCCGGTAGCCGGGAAGCAGGTGCAAAAAAGCCCGGACGTGTTCCGGGCTTTTTATTGCCGCCCGTTCAGTCAGGCATTCAGTTGCTTGGCACGCTGGCAGAACGCATCGACCAGCGTGTTGGCCGCCTGATTGAATAGCGGGCCCAACGTGGCACGCACAATCGGCCCGGCGTAATCGAAGGACAGGTCCAGGCTGATCTTGCAGGCCTTTTCACCCAGTGGCTTGAACACCCAAACACCATGCAGCTGGGTGAATGGCCCTT
Organism: Pseudomonas sp. BP6; assembly: GCF_017875935.1. NCBI lineage: Bacteria > Pseudomonadati > Pseudomonadota > Gammaproteobacteria > Pseudomonadales > Pseudomonadaceae > Pseudomonas > Pseudomonas sp. BP6. The sequence continues at coordinate 211,135 of NZ_JAGINI010000001.1, read as the reverse complement.
CTTCGAGATTCATCTCGATGGACTGCCCCGGCACCAGCACGTTACGCGTAACGAAGTGCTGGCTCATGCCACCCTTGGCCACTTCGAGCTTGGCACGCATGTGTGTATCGCTGGTTTCGATCACCGTCGAGGCCGAGCACCACGGCAAAAACTCAGGGTAGCTGGCTACATCGTTGACCAGATCGTAAAGCGCCTGGGCGGGGTATGGCAGCAGGGCGGAGCGTTGAATATGGGTAGTCATCCAGGCGTCACTTCCAAGGCTGGGTGGCGACGCTTCGCAGCGTGCCGAAAACAGGTTCTGTGCGTATGACAGGGTTTGTATTGTCCGGTATTCATTCCAGTGGCTCAAGCACACCGAAATCCCATAGCGGACGACGCGCGGACTTGCCTATAATGCCGCCCCTATGGCTAAGCAAAAAAAACATCCGACCGGGACCATCGCGCAAAACAAGAAAGCGCGACACGATTACTTCATCGAACACAAGTTCGAGGCCGGGCTGGTCCTGTCCGGCTGGGAAGTAAAAAGCCTGCGAGCCGGCAAGGCGCACCTGACTGACAGCTACGTGCTGCTCAAGGACGGTGAGGCCTGGCTGTTCGGCAGCCACATCACCCCGCTGACCACGGCCAGCACCCACGTCATCGCCGACCCTACACGCACCCGCAAGCTGCTGCTGAACAAGCGCGAGCTAGAGCGCGTGGAAGCGGCTGTGGCGCAAAAAGGCTACACCTGCGTGGCTTTGGCGCTGTACTGGAGCAAGCACCTGATCAAGTGCGAAATCGCACTGGGCAAGGGTAAGAAGGAATTCGACAAGCGCGACACCATGCGCGAGCGCGATTCCAACCGCGAGCTGCAGCGGGCTGTGCGGAACAAGGGCAAGGAAGACTAATTGGTCTTTAGCCTGTTCCGGCCTCTTCGCGGGTAAACCCGCTCCCACAGGAAGGGCACCAGATTCAAACCCGGCGCCTATCCTGTGGAGCAGCCTCTTCGCGGGCACGCCCGCTCCCACAGGAAGAGCACCAGATTCAAACCCGGCGCTTATCCTGTGTGCAGCCTCTTCGCGGGCACGCCCGCTCCCACAGGAAGGGCACCAGACTCAAGCCAGGCGCTTATCCTGTGTGCGGCCTCTTCGCGGGCACGCCCGCTCCCACAGGAAGGGCACCAGTCTCAAGCCAGGCGCTTATCCTGTGTGCAGCCTCTTCGCGGGCACGCCCGCTCCCACAGGAAGGGCACCAGTCTTAAGCCCGGCGCTTATCCTGTGTGCGGCCTCTTCGCGGGCACGCCCGCTCCCACAGGAAGGGCACCAGACTCAAGCCCGGCGCTTATCCTGTGTGCGGCCTCTTCGCGGGCACGCCCGCTCCCACAGGAAGGGCACCAGATTCAAGCCCGGCACCTATCCTGTGGGAGCGGGCTTGCCCGCGAAGAGGCAGGTACTGCCCATAAAAGTCTCAGCGCCCGCTGCGCCGCTCCGCCCGCGCCACCCGCTGAGCTTCCTCGTGCGCCTCTTCCAGCACCTCCTGCACATACAAAATGTGCCGGCTGGACACCTCCCGCGCATCCTCCGCCCTGCCCTCGACAATCGCCAGGTACAGCTCCCGGTGCTGACTGATCAGCATGTCCCGGGTTTCGGTGCGCTGCTGGTACATGCCGCCGATGTTGGTCACCACGTTGCGCTTGAGCAGGTCGAACAACCCCCGGATGGTGTGCAGCAACACCGCGTTATGGCTGGCCTCGGCGATCGCCAGGTGGAAGCGCGCATCAGCCGCGCCCTCCTCCGCACGGGTTACCTCGTCGAACCTGGCATAGCAGTCCTGCAGCGTATCGAAGGCCGCCTTCAAGCGCGCCCGGTCCGGCTCGGTGGCACGCTGGGCAGCGTAGTAGGCACAGGACGCCTCCAGGGTATGGCGGAACTCGAGCAGGTCACGCTGCGCTTCGGCACTGTGCTCGAGCAACTGCAGCAACGGGTCGCTGAAGGTGGACCCCAACGACTCCGCCACAAAATTGCCCCCGCCCTGACGGCTGACCAACAGCCCCTTGGCCACCAGCTTCTGGATCGCCTCACGCAGTGATGGGCGGGACACACCAAACTGCTCGGCCAGGACGCGCTCGGCCGGCAGCCGCTGCCCCGAGGTCAGCGTGCCTTCCAGAATCATCCCTTCCAGCCGATCGACAATGTCGTCGGACAGGCGCCGCTGGCGTACCTGATCAAAAACCATCACATGCTCTCCACAAACCCCCGGGCAAATGTCAGGGGGTGCCTATTCTCGCCGATCCAGGCCACGCAAACACCCATCAAGCCGCGATTTTCCCAGCACATCAGATGCCCGCTCATCGGTACGCGACCAAAGTTTTGCACAGGACAAATTGACACACCCACGACAGCGCTTTTAACCTAGCGTCCAGCCATTGTAAATTGGTCTTACCAATTATCCAATGCCAGTGCCTGACCAACAACAATTAGGGGCCACCCCATATGCAAACCTGGCAACAACTCTATACCCCGCTTGGTAGTCTCGGCCTGTCCGCACTGGCGGCGGTCATCCCTATCGTGTTCTTCTTCCTGGCCCTCGCCGTGTTCCGCCTCAAGGGCCACGTAGCGGGCAGTATCACCCTCGCGCTGTCGATCCTGGTGGCGATCTTCGCCTTCCAGATGCCTGTCGACATGGCCCTCGCCGCCGCGGGTTACGGCTTCCTCTACGGCCTCTGGCCAATTGCCTGGATCATCGTTGCCGCGGTGTTCCTGTACAAACTCACGGTCAAGAGCGGCCAGTTCGAAGTGATCCGCAGCTCGGTGCTGTCGATTACCGACGACCAGCGCCTGCAAGTGCTGTTGATCGGCTTCTGCTTCGGCGCCTTCCTCGAAGGTGCGGCGGGCTTTGGCGCACCGGTGGCCATCACTGCCGCACTGCTGGTGGGCCTGGGCTTCAACCCGCTGTACGCTGCCGGCCTGTGCCTGATCGCCAACACCGCGCCAGTGGCCTTCGGCGCCTTGGGCATCCCGATCATCGTGGCCGGCCAGGTCACCGGTATCGACGCCTTCCACATCGGCGCCATGACCGGCCGCCAGCTGCCGTTGCTGTCGCTGTTCGTGCCGTTCTGGCTGGTGTTCATGATGGATGGCCTGCGTGGCGTGAAGGAAACCTGGCCTGCCGCCCTGGTCGCCGGCCTGAGCTTTGCCGTCACCCAGTACTTCACCTCGAACTTCATCGGCCCGGAACTGCCAGACATCACCTCGGCACTGGCCAGTCTGATCTGCCTTACCCTGTTCCTGAAAGTCTGGCAGCCCAAGCGTGCGTTCAGCGAGGCCAAAGGCAGTGTCGGCGCAGCCGTTGTGCAGCCAAGCGGCAGCCAGCCTAGCCCGTACAGCTTTGGCGAGATCTTCAAGGCCTGGTCGCCGTTCCTGATCCTCACCGTGCTGGTCACCATCTGGACCCTGAAGCCGTTCAAGGCGGCTTTCGCGCCGGGCGGCGCGATGTACAACTTCGTCTTCAACTTCGCCATCCCGCACCTCGACCAGCTGGTGATCAAGACCGCACCGATCGTTGCCGCGCCGACCGCCATGCCAGCGGTGTTCAAGCTCGACCCGATCTCCGCCACCGGCACCGCGATCTTCCTCTCGGCGCTGATCTCGATGGCAGTGCTGAAGATCAACTTCAAAACTGGTCTTACCACTTTCAAAGAAACCTTCTGGGAACTGCGCTGGCCGATTCTGTCGATCGGCATGGTGTTGGCCTTCGCCTTCGTCACCAACTACTCGGGCATGTCCTCGACCATGGCCCTGGTGCTGGCCGGTACCGGCGCCGCGTTCCCGTTCTTCTCGCCGTTCCTCGGCTGGCTGGGCGTGTTCCTGACCGGCTCGGACACCTCGTCCAACGCCCTGTTCAGCTCGCTGCAGGCCACCACCGCGCACCAGATCGGGGTCAACGACACCCTGCTGGTAGCGGCCAACACCAGCGGCGGCGTAACCGGCAAGATGATCTCGCCGCAATCGATCGCCGTGGCCTGCGCCGCTACCGGCCTGGTCGGCAAGGAATCCGACCTGTTCCGCTTCACCGTCAAGCACAGCCTGTTCTTCGCCACCATCGTCGGCCTGATCACCCTGATCCAGGCTTACTGGCTGACCGGCATGCTGGTTCATCACTAAAGTGAAAGGGGCCGGGCGCCGTCGTGCGCCCGACACTCCCACAAGCAACGCTGCGAGAATCCATGATCATTTCTGCCTCTACCGACTATCGCGCCGCGGCCCAACGCAAGCTGCCCCCCTTCCTGTTCCACTACGCTGACGGCGGCGCCTACGCCGAGCACACCCTGCGCCACAACGTGTCGGACCTGGCCGGCATCGCCCTGCGCCAGCGCGTGTTGAACAACATGTCCGAGCTCAGCCTGGAAACCAAGCTGTTCGACGAAACCCTGAGCATGCCGGTGGCCCTGGCCCCGGTCGGCCTCACCGGCATGTACGCCCGCCGCGGCGAAGTGCAGGCGGCGCGCGCGGCAGCCGCCCATGGCATCCCGTTCACCATGTCTACCGTGTCGGTGTGCCCGATCGAAGAAGTGGCGCCCGCCATCGACCGGCCGATGTGGTTCCAGCTGTATGTGCTCAAGGATCGCGGCTTCATGCGCAATGCCCTGGAGCGCGCCAAGGCCGCTGGCGTCAAGACCCTGGTGTTCACCGTGGACATGCCCGTACCCGGTGCCCGCTACCGCGACGCCCACTCCGGCATGAGCGGCAAGAACGGCCCGCTGCGCCGCGTGCTGCAAGCCATGACCCACCCCGAGTGGGCATGGGATGTGGGCGTGATGGGCCGCCCGCATGACCTGGGCAACATCTCCAAATACCGTGGCAACCCCACCGGCCTTGCCGACTACATCGGCTGGCTGGGCAACAACTTCGACCCGTCCATTTCCTGGAAAGACCTGGAGTGGATCCGCGAGTTCTGGGACGGCCCGATGATCATCAAGGGCATTCTCGATGCCGATGACGCCCGCGATGCGGTCAAGTTCGGTGCCGACGGTATCGTGGTGTCCAACCACGGCGGCCGCCAGCTCGACGGCGTGCTGTCCAGCGCCCGTGCCCTGCCGGCAATTGCCGACGCGGTCAAAGGCGACCTGAAGATCCTGGCCGACTCGGGCATTCGCAGTGGCCTGGACGTGGTGCGCATGATCGCCCTGGGTGCCGACACCGTACTGATCGGCCGCGCCTTCCTCTACGCCCTTGCCGTGCATGGCCAGGCCGGCGTGAAAAACCTGCTCGAGCTGTTCGAAAAGGAAATGCGCGTGGCCATGGTGCTGACCGGTGCCAAGTCGATCAGCGAGATCACCCGCGACTCGCTGGTACGCGAACTGGGCGCCTGAACGCCTGCAAGAACCACCGCCTGAATGACCCGGGGCATGTAGCGCACAGACGCCACAGCCCCGCGAGGAGACTGCATGAGCCTGCCCGCCGCGTTCCTGCGTGATGCCGAGCGCCTGATCCCCGCCGAACGCCGCTTCGACGACCCCACCTCCACCCTGGCCTTCGGCACCGACGCCAGCTTCTACCGCCTGATCCCCAAGCTGGTGGTGCGCGTCGAGTCCGAGGACGAAGTGGTCGGCCTGATCAAACTGGCCCAGCGCGAGCGGGTGCCGGTCACCTTCCGCGCTGCCGGCACCAGCCTGTCTGGCCAGGCCATCAGCGACTCGGTGCTGATCGTGCTCGGCGATAACTGGAACGGCCGCGAAATCCGTCGCCAGGGCGAGCAGATTCGCCTGCAACCCGGCGTGATCGGCGCCCAGGCCAACGCCTGGCTGGCCCCCTTCGGACGCAAGATCGGCCCCGACCCGGCGTCGATCAACGCCTGCAAGATCGGCGGCATCGTCGCCAACAACGCCAGTGGCATGTGCTGCGGCACCGCGCAGAACACCTACCACACCCTGGCGGGCCTGCGCCTGGTGCTGGCCGACGGCACCCGCCTGGACAGCGAAGACCCGGCCAGCGTCGCCGCCTTCGAAAGCAGCCACGCCGAGCTGCTGGAAGCACTGGCCCGCCTGGGCCGCGAAACCCGCGCCAACACCGCGCTGGCCGAGCGCATCCGGCACAAATACCGGCTGAAGAACACCACCGGCCTGTCACTGAACGCACTGGTGGACTACGACCAGCCGCTCGACATTTTGCAGCACCTGCTGGTCGGCTCCGAAGGCACCCTGGGCTTCATCAGCGCCGTCACGTACGACACCGTGCCCGACCACCCGCACAAGGCCAGCGCCCTGCTGGTGTTCCCCAGCGTCGAAAGCTGCTGCCGCGCGGTACCCGTGCTCAAGCAGCAGCCGGTCTCGGCCGTGGAACTGCTCGACCGCCGCAGCCTGCGCTCGGTGCAGAACATGCCCGGCATGCCGCTGTGGGTAAAAGGCCTGTCGGACAATGCCTGCGCCCTGCTGATCGAATCCCGCGCCGCCAGCCAGAGCCTGCTGCACGAGCAACTGCAGCAGATCATGGCCTCGATCGCCGACTTCCCGCTGGAACAGCAAGTGGACTTCAGCGAAGACCCGGCCGTGTACAACCAGCTGTGGAAAATCCGCAAGGACACCTTCCCCGCCGTCGGTGCCGTGCGCCAGACCGGCACCACGGTCATCATCGAAGACGTGACCTTCCCCGTCGAGCAACTGGCCGAAGGCGTCAACCGCCTGATCCAGCTGTTCGACAAGCACCACTATGACGAAGCGATCATTTTCGGCCACGCGCTGGAAGGCAACCTGCACTTCGTCTTTACCCAAGGTTTCAACAGCGCCGAAGAAGTCGCCCGTTACCAGGCGTTCATGGACGACGTGGCGCAGCTGGTGGCGGTGGAGTTTGGCGGCTCGCTCAAGGCCGAACACGGTACCGGGCGCAACATGGCGCCCTTCGTGGAGCTGGAGTGGGGGCACGACGCCTACCAGCTGATGTGGAAGCTCAAGCGCCTGCTCGACCCCAACGGCATCCTCAACCCCGACGTGGTGTTGAGCGACGACCCGGATATCCACCTGAAAAACCTCAAGCCGCTGCCTGCCGCCGACGAAATCGTCGACAAGTGCATCGAGTGCGGCTTCTGCGAACCGGTGTGCCCGTCCAAGGGCCTGACCCTCAGCCCGCGCCAGCGCATCGTCATGTGGCGTGACATCCAGGCCAAGCAGCGCGCCGGCATCGATACCCGTGAACTGATGCAAAGCTACCAGTACCAAGGCATCGACACCTGCGCCGCTACCGGCCTGTGCGCCCAACGCTGCCCGGTCGGCATCAACACCGGCGAGCTGGTGAAGAAACTGCGCAGCCAGGCCGCCGACCACGCTAAAACCGCCGACTGGCTAGCCGAGCATTTCCACACCGCCCTAAGCGGTGCACGCCTGACCCTGACCGCCGCCAACACCGCACGCAAATTGCTAGGCGCCCCGCGCCTGGGCCGCCTGAGCGCCTCGCTGAGCAAAGCCAGCAAAGGCCGCCTGCCCCAATGGACCCCGGCCATGCCGCAACCGCTGCGCCCCCTGGCCTTCGGCGCGCCCAGCAACGACGCCCGCCCCCGCGTGGTGTACCTGGCCGCCTGCGTCTCCCGGGTAATGGGCCCGGCCTATGCCGACCGCGAACAAAGCTCGCTGCTGGACAAAACCCGCGCCCTGCTGGAAAAGGCCGGTTACCAAGTGGTGTTCCCCGACAACGCCGACAGCCTGTGCTGCGGCCAACCGTTCGCCTCCAAAGGCTACCCCGAGCAGGCCGAACACAAACGCCAGGAGCTGATCACCGCCCTGCTGCACGCCAGCCGCGGTGGCCTCGACCCGATCTATTGCGACACCAGCCCCTGCACCCTGCGCCTGGTGCAGGACCTGGGCGAAACCCGGCTGGACCTGTACGACCCCGTGCGCTTCATCCGCACCCACCTGCTCGACCGACTGGAGTTTACCCCCCAGGACGAACCGGTAGCCGTGCACGTGACCTGCAGCACCCAGCACCTGGGCGAAAGCCAGGCCTTGATCGACCTGGCGCGGCGCTGCAGCAAACAGGTGGTGATCCCGGAAGGCATCCATTGCTGCGGGTTTGCCGGTGACAAAGGCTTTACCACCCCCGAGTTGAACGCCCACTCGCTGCGCAGCCTGAAGGACGCCGTGCAGTATTGCAGCGAAGGCATTTCCACCAGCCGCACCTGCGAGATAGGCCTGTCGAGCCACAGCGGCATCGACTACCACGGCCTGGTCTACCTGGTAGACCGCGTCACCCGACCACGCAGCCTCTAACGCGTTGATATAGGTGGGGAACGCTGTAGGATCTGTGTAGGAGCGGGTTCACCCGCGAAAGGGCCGGCCCTGCTGGCCAATCCCCACCCGCCGTCCACCGTCACAGCCGCCTACACAGATCGGTGGTGGACACACATCGGGCGCCAGACACAGCCCCCCCCCCCGTAGGAGCGGGTTCACCCGCGAACACCGGCAACGCCGGTGCCATCCCCACCTCAATATCGCCCGCCACCATCCCGATTGAACCCCCGCCAATCCCCCACAGTCCACCTTACAGGCCCACCTTCCAGAGGCCCCAGAGGAGACACCCATGAAAGGTACCGCACTTTCGGCCCTGTTCGCGGCCGCCACCCTGCTGGCTTCGCCGGTGTTCGCCGCCGATGACCTCTGCACCACCAACCTGCAAAAAATCGACAACAGCATGGCCACCGCCGGCGCCACCTCCGAGGGCCTCGACAAGGCCATCACCGAGCACGTCGACAAAGCCAAGGCCGCCCAGGCCTCGGGCGACACCAAGGAATGCATCGCCATTACCAGCAAAGTGCTGGAGCGCCTGGAAAAAACCGAGAAAGGCAGTAGTGGCAACGGCGGCGCGTGAGCCCAAAAGCGGGCGACTGGACCGGCTGTCGACGTCGCCCGCGCAATGGCGTATACTCCGTCCTACGCGCCGCAAGGTGCGTTAGCCAAGAGCTAGTGCGGGGCCGATTAGGATTCGACGCCGGTAGCGAAACTCTAGGTGCATGCCGAGTTGGTAACAGAACTCGTAAATCCACTGTTGCAACTTCTATAGTTGCCAATGACGAAACCTACGGCGAGGAATCCTACGCTCTCGCAGCGTAAGTGACCTTTGCTTCTGGTAGCTTCGGCTCCAGCAATCACTAGGGGATGCCTGTAAACCCGAAATGATTGTCATACAGAACAGGATCGTCGCGTAGCACGTTGTGGGCGAAGTGACTAAAACTTACACAACTCATCCAAAGCACCCTGCCCGTCGGGCGGCTGCGGATTAAATCAGTAGACACGGCTAAGCATGTAGTACCGACAGCGGAGTACTGGCGGACGGGGGTTCAAATCCCCCCGGCTCCACCAAATCCAAAGAAGAAGACGCCCTCGGGCGTCTTTTTTTGTGCCTGGCATTTGGGCGCTGCGGGTGGAAAAATCGGATTTAACCCCTTTCTTGCAGGGCTTTTCCCAAACCGCATCGAAGCCGGCATTCCTTGCCAAAACGCCCGCGAACAGGCCTCGGAACTGATGGGCTATGAATAGGGTAGGCAACGCGTTGAGATCAGCAATTTGACTCACCAAAGCGCAGTCGCCCTCACCCCACCATCGACAATCCCCTACCCACCCCACCACGCGGCAGATCCTCGAGCCCTTCGATACCATTGGCCAGGTACCGACTACGCCACTTGAACACCACTGGTGCGGTAACGTTCAGCCGCAAGCTGACCTCCTTCGGTGTCAGTCCACTGTCCAGCAACAGCAGAATCGAGGCCCGGGTAACGCTACGATAGGGCATTCGCCCGGAGCGGGCAGTCTTCCTCAGATGTGCGCGGTCGTCATCCGACAGCAGGAATTCCAGTGCCTTCCTGGCCATGCAGCCTCCTGGTTACATTCAAAACGGTTCATTTGCTGGCCGACGCCATCAGCATGCCAAAACAGAAGAAAGTGACGCCCGAAAGCTTGCCGACAATCCGCGCGCCGCGGTTGGTCGACAACCAGCCCCTGGCGCCGTTGGCCATCAGCGCATAGCCGGTGTGCACCAGCACCACCAGCAGGGCGTAGGACGACACCAGTATGAAGAACTGGCTGTAGTAGCTGTCCTGCGCACGGATGAACTGCGGGAAAACCGCCAGGAAGAAAAATCCTGCTTTGGGGTTGAGCAACTGGATCGACAGCGCCTCGACAAAACGGCGCCAGGGTTGCGTGGCGGTCACCGTGAGCTCGGAGATAAAGCGCTGCGTGCGCCACATCTTGACCCCCAGGTACAGCAGGTACAGGGCACCAACATACTTGAGCACGGTGAACGCCATCGCAGAGGTCGCCAGGATCAACCCGACACTGCTGGCCGAGAGTCCGGCGACGATGAAGGCGCCCAGGGCGATACCGAGGATCCCGGGCAGCGCGCCGCTCCATCCATGGCGCAGGGCGTTGGAAAGTGTCAGCACCACTCCGGGGCCAGGGCTGAGTACGGTAAGCGTCGCGAGAATGAGGAACAGTCCATAACTAGCCATGCAGCATGCCTCCTGGCAGCAGGTTCAACAACGTCCGCGCCGCCCAGAGCAGGTATTGCCCCAGCAGCCCGGTGAACAGCAGGCCGGCACCGACCACATAGAGGTACGGTTGCAAGCCTTGATAACGCCTCCACCCCCGCTCGCCACACAGCGCCTGAATACAGGTGGCGCCATCCAGCGGTGGCACCGGCAGCAGGTTGACCACGCAGAGCAGCAGGTTGAGCGAGGCGCTGGTCTCGAGAAACACCACCCAGGCGCCCTGCCCATCGGCCGGACGCAACGCTAGGCACGCCGCCGCCAGCAGCAGGTTCGCCAGCGGGCCGGCCAGCGCGGTGCACAACAGGCCCAGGCGGCGCTGGGCCAGTTGCGGCCCGATCGGTACCGCCCGCCCCCAGCCCACCAGCATCCCCGGCAGGTTCGTCAGCACGGTGATGGCAAACACCGAGCACGGCACCAGCGCCGTGCCCAGCAACGAGCAGTGCCGCAGCGGATTGATCGACACCCGCCCGCTGACCAGCGCCTGGCGGTCACCGAACAGCGCGGCCACCAGCGCGTGGGCGGCCTCGTGCACGGTCACCGCCAGGATCAACGCCGGCAGCAACTGTGCGAGACCTTGCACGACGTCGAGCATGACTCACCTCACCTGCCGCGCCAGTTCGTTACCCACCGGCGCCTCGGCACCGCGCCCGATCAACGGCATGATGGCCTGCATGATCGGTCCGGCGGCATGGCCGAAGTTGACCACGTACTCGTCGCGCAAGGCACGGATATTGCGTTGGTAGCGCTCGTCCTCGGCGACTTGCGGCAGGTACTCGGTCAGGCGGGGGATCTCTTGCTCGCTCAGGCGCAGGCCGATGTCGTTGAGCACCGTCAGCTCCCAGGGGTCGTAGGGCAGGTCGCTGGCCTCGGTGCCTTCGCGCACCGGTTCGATGCCGACAGTGATGACCGGTTTCTCGAACAGGAAGGCGTAGTCGAAGATCACCCCGGAAATGTCCGAGACCATCACGTCGCTGCGGCTCATGGCGGCGAAAGGCGAAGGCGAGAAATCCCACGCCAGTCGCGCCCCCTCGGGGAACAGCACCTGCAGTTGCTGGATCAGCTCCGGCTCGGAAACCAGGCTCTGTGGGTGCGGGCGGATCAGCAGGGTGATGTCCTGGGCGGCCAGCGCGCCGAGCAGCTTACTGCCGTGCAAGCGTAACAGGCCGTTGCGCCCCCAGGTGGGGGCCAGCAGGACGGTCTTGCCTGGGATGACGCGCTCGGGGAATGGGTTGCGCAGTTGCTCAAGCAGGTCGTCGTAGTACAGGCAGCCTCCCATGATCAGCGTCTTGGCCGGCGAGCCACGCAATTGCTCCAGGTAGCGCAGGGTGCGCGCCTGATGCGGGCCGTTGATCACTACCGAGTCGAAGTAGTCGAACGAGTAAGGCCGGTTGAAGGCCTTGTCGGTTGGCGCATGGACCAGGTGCATGTAGTGCCGGACCCGCTTCGAGCGCTTGAACTGCATCACGTCCAGGCCCGGGGTGGTGGAAATGCACAGGTCGGCGCGCAACCGTGCCAGCAGCGCCCAGGCTTTGTGGCCGCTGCCGATGAAGCACGCCGTCACCTGGCCCTGATGGCGCAGCCCGGGGTCCTCGCTGTCGGAGCTCAGGAACAGGGTCCTGACACCGGCCTTGTCCAGCGCCTCGAGCAATGGCCGGAAGGTGCCGTAGTACTGCCGGCCTTCGGAGTAGATCACCACCGGCCAGGCTTCCAGCACGCTGCGCTCCGCAGTGCCGGCGGCGCCCTTGCCGCCCCCGCCGAAGCGGTAGTACAAGCCCTTGGCCGAGTAGAACAGCGTGGTCACCACACCGGCGATCAGCGAGAACAGCAGGCTGCCCGTGCCTGGGTCGAGGTACAGGCCGACGTAGGGAACGGCAACCGCATGTTCCAGCAGACCGGTCATTGCAGCTTGCTCCAGTTGCCTGGGACCGAGACGTCGTCCTTCACCTCATACGTGCTGAGGATCTTGTAGGAGTCGGCGTTCTGTCCCTGGGGTTGCCATGGGGTTTCATACAACTGCACCGGCTCCGTGAGAGGCTGGTAGCGCACGTGCTTGCCGGTGCTGCGGTCCACGCAGCCACCGATCACCTCGCAGACGATGCCGGGCACGCTGGCGTTGGAGATGAACTCGCGGCTCTCCCGTGGTGCCCCCTTGGCCGCGAACGGCTTGATCATCAGCAGGTTCTGGAACTGCGAGTACAGTTCCTGCTGCTCGGCATTACCGACCGCCTTGAGCAACGGGTTGCGCGACGGCCAGCCATGGTCGGAAACCAGCACGAACATCGTGTTGTCGTAGATGCCTTGCTGCCTAAACCAGTCGAGGTAGCGGGTCACGCCGTTCATCGCGCAGTAGAAGGTGTCGTAGATCTCCACGGTGTCCTGGCTGTGCAGTTGCGACAGCTCCTGCGCGGTGGTTCCCAACTGCTTGTTGGGCACGCAGCTCTCGTCGAGCTTGAGCACCGCACGGGTAATGTTGTTGGCCATGAACGTGAAGGTCGGGCCTGGCGCCTGGGTGTCGGACAGCGCCGGCAAAGCCAGCAGCGAGAAGTAGTTCTCGAGGAACTTGTCCTCGCGCTTCCACCACGACAGCGAGGCGCCCTGCCAGTTGCCGGCATCATACACCTGGCCCTTGAGGCTGTTGGGGGCGGCCTTGTACAGCGAGATCGCCAGGTACTGCTTGAGCACGCCCCAGAGGTACTCGGCGTGCTTGGCCGACATGTGCTCATTGGTCTGCTGCCGGCCGACGGTGTCGATCAAATGGATGCAGTCGCCGGCGCCCTTGGCAATGAACTTGTCGCAGTCGCCGCGGCGGGCGAAGCCATACCAGAACGGGTCGACGTAGCGGACCCCATAGCCCTTGGCGGTGAAGTTGTCCGGATACAACATGTAAGCCTGGTCGACCTTTTCCTCCAGGCTGTCGCCCGGGAGCTTGTTGATGTTGCCAGCGGTGTAGTCGAGGCCGCCAAACACCGCGGGCAGGGCATTGAAGGTACGGTTGCCGGTGGACACTACATTGGAATACCAGGTGAAGCCGCTGAGGCGCTCGGCGGCCTGCGCATCGTGCTCGAGCAGGCGCGGAATGTAGCCAGCCATGGATCCATCGATCATCAGCACGACGATGTTTTGCTCGGTCTTCGAGAACGAGAGGGTCTGCTTGCCATCGTTGCCCGGCAGCGGGATCACGGCGATCTTCGAGGCCAGGGTAACGCCGCTGAACAAGGCATAGGCAGCGCAGATCAGCACGAACAAGGTCAGCGCCTTACCAGCCTGCTCGGCGAAACGGCGTACCAGCAACAACGCCACGCCTAACGTGGCGACGGCCACTGCCAGGTCGAGCAGCAGGCGCGGGCCCGAAACGGTCATGGCCTGGGGCTCGGAAAAGCGGAAGTTGTCGATCATCCCGGCATCCAGCGGCAGCAGGAAGCTGTAAACGCCGGCCACCAGCAGGGCCCATAGCCCGAGCACGCTGAGCATCTGCAGCAGCCCGCGGGGCGCGAACCTGGCCAGCAGTGCCAGCAGCGCCAGGTAAGCGACGAACACCACGGCATGGGTCGTCGCGTAGAGGGTCAGGTAGCCATCGAGCCCGCTGGCGTCATCCTCGAAGCTGGTCAGCGCCAGCGGAGTCGCCAGCACCAGCAGCAAGTACAGCGCCACGAACGAGAGCAGAAACAGTTTCAGCGGTTTGTCCGCGTTGGCCACCGCACTTGCCGGCACGGCGAAGGCGGGGCTGGTCGAATTAGGCATTGGAAGTCCTTCGAAGGGGCGAGCTGGAGCGGGCCAGCCGATACACCAGGTTCTTGATCAGCGAGAAAAGGTTGTTGCAGATCCAGTACAGGACCAGCCCGGCGGGCGAGCCATACAGCAGCACGAAGAACAGCATCGCCACGATCCAGGTTTGCAGGCGCTCCCGCGCGGACAGGTCGCGACTGTAGACGTGGGCCGCCAGCAGGTTGACCCCGGTCATGACGATGGGCAGCAGGTTGACCCCGCCCAGCAGGCCGTCGGGCGCCCCCAGGTTGGCGATGCCGAACAGGTGCTCGTCGCGCAGCGGCGGGTAGTCGCTGAGCAGGCCGTAGGCCGCAATGAACACCGGAATCTGGATCAGCAGCGGCACCAGGCCACGCAAGGCGTACACCGGGTGATAGCGGTGCTGGCGATACAGGGCAGCGATCATCATGTGCCGTTCGTGCCCCTTGAAGCAGCGCTTGAACTCATCGAGTTTGGCCTGTATCGCCGCCCGCGCCGCGCGTTCGCGGCCCTGCACCTTCTCGGCGAAGTGGTAGGCCGGCAGCAGCACCAGGTTGAACACCAGGCTCAGCAACAGGATCGCCAGGCCGAAATCGTGGGTGTGTTGGTAACTGCTTTCTAGCACCCACTGGAAACAGTGGGCGATGGGCAGGATCAGCCATTCATGCAGAGCAGCAAACATGGCGCACCTCAGGCCTGGACCAGCGCCGGCGCGCTGAAGATGTCGTTGGCGATGTCCAGGTCCTCGGCCGTGTCGACCTCGAACCATTTCTCCGCGTCGACCAGCAGCGCATCGATCCGGTAGCCATGGTCGATCAGGCTGTCCATGGCGTACTCCAGCGGTGCCTTCACGCCCTTGTTGGCCACCGTCTGGCGGATGTGCCGCTGCAGGATCACCGCGGCGGCCGGGGTCATCGCGGTGATGTTCACCGTCTTGAACGACGCAGTGAGGGGGAACTCGGCATCGCGCACCGACTCATGGCGCCAGGCGCTCACCCGAGCGCCGTCGACCAGCGCGAAGGTACCGCTCAGCTCGCTGGACCAGGGTGCCAGCACGGTGGCGAAGCCTTCTTCGCCGAGGTTTTGCAGCGACGCCAGGGCACGTTCCACCAGGCGGTCCTCGACCACTACGTCACCCTCGAAGATCACCACGTCGTGGCCTTCGGGCACGGCTTCCAGGCACAGACTCAGCGAATGCACCGAACCTGAACGGGCATAGATCGGGTTGGTCACGAACACGCTGTTGATACCCGGGTGGTTGCTGCGGATGTAGCTCTCGAGCACATCACTGAGGTAGCCGACGCCGACGATGACGTTGGCCACCTGATGCGCCTGTAGTTGTTCGAGCAGGCGGCTGATGATGGTCTTGCCGGCCACCTCGACCAGGCACTTGTTCTTCGCCAGGGTCTGGTCTTCCAGGCGCGAGCCCAGGCCTGCCGCGAGGACGATCACCGAAACGGGGTTTTCCTTTCTCATTGCCAGACGCTCCTCAGTTGAATCGGGCGAAGAATTCACGCAGACGCTGCATGCCGGTGGCGACATCGGCATCACTCACCGCATAGGAAATACGGATACCGCTCGGGTCGCCGAAACCGGCGCCGGACACCACTGCCACCTTGGCCTCGGCCAGGATCAGTTCGACCAGTTCGTCGGTGCTGCGCACTTGCTGCCTGCCGGCATACTGCCGACCGATGAACCACTGGATATCGGCGAACACGTAGAACGCCCCGGCTGCCGGGGCCACCTGCAGATGGTCGATGCCGGCCAGGGCTTCGTGGATCACCTGCAGGCGACGGTCGAGGATGGCGTTGGCGGTGGCGATGAAGTCTGCCGAATCGTCCAGCGCCCGGGATACCGCCACCTGCGCCACCACGTTGGGGTTGGAAGTGGTGTGCCCCTGGAGGTTTTCCATGGCTTTGATCACCTGTTCCGGCGCGCTGACATAACCCAGTCGCCAGCCGGTCAGCGCCATGCTCTTGGAGAACGAGTTGATCACCACCGTACGCGCCTTGAGCGCTGGCATCAGGGTGACGATGCTGTGGTGCTGGCCCCCCTTGCGGATCAGCCGCGAATAGCACTCGTCGAAGATAATCCACAGGTCGTGACGGATCGCCAGCTCGCCGATGCGGCGCAGGGTCTCCTCGCTGTAGACCGCGCCGGTCGGGTTGTTCGGTGTGTTGATCAGGATCGCCCGGGTGTTCGGGGTAATGGCGGCGGCGACCCGTTCGGCACTGAGCTGGTAGTGATCGACACGGGTGTCGACCAGCACCGGCTTGCCGCCGGCCAGCTCGATCTGAGTCGGGAAGGTCACCCAGTAAGGGATCGGGATGATCACCTCATCCCCCGGATTGACCAACACCATAGCCGTGTTGTAGAGCGCCTGCTTGGCACCAGCGGTCATGCCCACTTCGTTCCAGGCATAGTCCACGCCCAGCTGAGCGCTGACATGACCGGCCAGTTGCTCGCGAATCTTCTTCTCGCCGAGGGCCGGGGTATAGGTGTTGCATTTACCCTTGATGGCCTCGATGGCCGCCTGCTTGACGCTGTCGAGGGTGTCGAAGTCGAGTTCACCGGCGGCGAAGTTGATCACCGATTCACCGCGCTCTTTCAGTTCGTTGGCAATGCTACGCATACGCGAAGTGCTAGGCGCGACCACCAGGTCGTTGCGCTGGGCCAGGGATGGGCTGCTCATTATTTGGTACCCGGAATCAGTTCGAGGATTTCCTTGATCGACAGGCAGCTGGATTCAACTTCCAGCGTGCGGCCTGACATCAGAATAGTTTCGGCAACTTGTTTCATCGCCATATATGCCGAGCGCAACATATGGTTGGCATAAATTACCACATTGAAACCCTCAGCCTCGAGTGTTTCGAACGGAATACTTGAATAACTGGTCGGCACGCACACCAGTGGCACATACGAGTGCCGTTCGCGGAAACGCCGGGCAAATGCGAATATCTCGTCCGGGGTGCTCTGCCGGCTATGAATCATTATCCCGTCGGCCCCTGCTGCAACATAAGCGTCGGCGCGGTTCAGGGCATCGTCCAGGCCGGCATCGAGAATAAGGCTCTCAATACGCGCGATGATCATGAAGTCAGTGGAAATCTGCGCGTTTTTACCCACGCGGATCTTGTTGCAGAAGTCCTCAATCGTTTCCTGTTGCTGGAATACTTCATTGCCGAACAACGAATTCTTCTTCAGCCCGGTCTTGTCTTCGATGATCACCGCCGACACCCCCAGGCGCTCCAGCGAGCGCACATCGAAGGCAAAGTGCTCGGGTTTGCCGCCGGTATCGCCGTCCATGATCAGCGGCTTGCTGGTGACTTCGAAGATATCGTTGACGTTGGCCAGACGGTCCTTGATCGCCAGCACTTCGATGTCCGGCTTGCCGCGCGCGGTGGAGTCGGTCAGCGAACTGGACCAGAAGCCATCGTAGACCCGGGTCTGGCCATCGACGGTTTGCGCGGCATGCTCGGCGAGGATCGCGGAAATCGGATTATGGGCTTCGAGAAAACGCAGGCAACGTTTAGTCGACAATAAAGTTCTAAGTGAGGCGGCACGGTGATCCGCAGAGATAAACTTGAAGGCAGCTTGAGCACTCATTATTTTCTCCAGACAACAGTCGGCTATTATGTCGACTATTAAAGTTCGACATTCCCTATGGACTGACAGTTATTGTTTTCGCGCGCAACGGACTGCGCACCCGAACAATTCGGTAACTCCCTTCAAAGATAGCCTTGCCCACCCGGCATAGCCGAAGGCCACTATAAAAAAGCACAGCCCCGACTCGAAAGCAACAAATTATTACAACATGACTACACTGTATTCATTCACCTGAAACATATAACTCCTGACACTCACCCCGATTCGTTTACTTATTATTTTTACAGTACCCAGCACTGCGCCCCCTGCCCGCCTAAAGGTTCACTGGGTAGGGCGCCTGGCAGTCAGCCCGCGCCTCCCTGGCCATAAGTCAACGTATTGCTTTCCCCTGCCATTTATCGCTCGACCGACGACTACGGCGTCACCCCGACCAACGCGGTACGCCGCTGGGCACACGCCAGGGCACTGACCGCCAAGGCCAGCGCCGCCAGCGAATACACCCAGGCCGACGCCACCAAGGGCAGCAACAGCGCCGCCAGCAATGGCCCGACACCCGCCCCGATATCGCGCCACACCGCATTGGCGGCCAGGGCCTGGAGCCGTTGCTGGCCGGGATTGCGCTCGGCAATCACCGGTACCACCAGTGGCAGTTGCAAGGCCCGCAGTACCAATACCAGACCACCGCCAAGTACCAGCCAGTGGCAACCGAACGCCACCAGGGCCAGAGCGGTCAGCAGCGAAAAGCCGATCAGCATGCGCGTCGCGCCCCAACGTTGCGCCGCTAATCCCCCCAACGGGCTGAGCACCAGTTCCGACAGGTAGCGCAACGCCAGCAACCCTCCCGCGACCAGCACCGCGTTGCCCCCCAGCAACTGCTGCGCCAGCAGCGAAAGCCCCACGATGAACAGGCCGTCGAGGGTCAGGCCCTCGATAAAGGACCAGATCGCCACACTGTCCGGGCTGCGCAGTCGCCGGCCGGCAGGGGCCAGAGGATGCCCGGCGGCCGGCAGCCCCCTGGCCAGCCAGGCCGCCAGCAACGAACTGGCGACCATCGCCAGGAAAATCACGCGCGGCCCGTGCGCCTGGCTCAGTAACGCGCCCAGTGGCAATGCCAGCATTGGACCGATGGCGATCACCGCTCGGGAGCGGCCGCTACGCCGCGCCGAACCCGCGGCCTGGGCGGTGGCCATGACTTGGGTAGACAGGTTCAACGCCGCGTAGCACAACCCCCAGACCAGGCGCAGCAGCAACAGGGCCCAGAACCCCGAAAGCGTGGCGTAGCCCAGCGCGCACAGGGCGGCGCTGCCGGCGGCCAGCATCACGCTGGGGCGATCCCCCCAGCGCGCGTAGGCACTCATCACAGGGCGATAGCCGACGATCCGCACCAGCCGGTTGGCCGCCAGCAGCAGCCCGGCCTCGGCCAAGGTGATGTCAAACGCCTCCGGCTGCATCGGCAGCAGCAGATACAGCAGGACATCGCCGGGCAGGCACAGGCCAAGTATCACGGCAGCGCGCAGCGAATCCCGATCGGCAGCTTGGGTGGTGTTCACAGTCATGGGGCGGTGGCCAAGGCAGAAACAGCGGCCTTAAGGGTGGCGCGAAGCGCGACTGCTGACAAACGCTTTAATTGCACCTCTGATGTGACTAAATTAGACAGATGATCGCCGACCTCCCCCCCTTGAACGCCGTCCGTGCCTTTGCCTCGGCTGCGCGTCACCAGAGCTTCAGCCGTGCCGCCGAAGAGCTGCACGTTACCCACAGCGCCGTCAGCCGCCATATCCGGCTGCTCGAGGAACACCTGGGGGTGGTGCTGTTCGAACGCCGCAACCGGAAATCGCTGCTGACCCCGATCGGCCAGGCCTATTTCGAACAGATCAGCCAGGGCCTGGCGCAGATCGCCAACGCCACCCACGCCCTGACCCGCGGCAGTGCGTCGCGCAAGGTAGTGATCAATGTCCGACCGTCTTTCGCGGTGCGCTGGCTGATCCCGCGTCTGCCCGATTTCATGGCGCAGCATCCGGACATCCAGCCTGAGGTGGTCACCAGCACCCTGGCCCCGGACCAGTCACGGGAAGCCTTCGATGTGGTGGTACGCCGTGGCAGCTCGGGCTGGGCGGCCAACGTGGAACCGCACGTCCTGCTCGAGGACGACATGCTGCTGGTCGCCGCACCCGCCCTGCTGCAGGCGATACCGGTAATTGCACCGAGCGATGTGCTGCGCCATACCCTGCTCTCGGGCCGCACCCGCAGTGGCGACTGGGCGGCCTGGTGCAAACTGGCCGGCATCAGCCAGCCGCAGCGCCAGCCAAGACTGCAGTTCGACCACATGCACCTGGTGCTGCAGGCCGCCGTCGATGGACTTGGCGTGGCGCTGTGTCCGGCCTCGCTGCTGGGCAAGGACCTGGCCACCGGTCGCCTGCACAGCCCACTGCCACACCTGCGCCTGCCACTGACCCGTTACTACTACGGGGTGTCCCAGGATGCGGTCGCCGAGACCCAGGTGTTCATCGACTGGATGTTCTCGCAGTTCAGTCCAGGCAGCGACCCGTTGCCGTTATGAGCGCCACTGACCCGCAGCGCGCCGTCCTGCACCGGCAACGGCACATCGAGAAGACACCTGCAGTGTTATCGAAGGGGGCCTCGGGCGGCTTTTTTTGTGCCTGGCATTTGGGCGCTGCGGGTCGAAAAAATCGGATTTAACCCCTTTCTTGTAGGGCGTTTCCCAAAGATACTGCCTGCGCCTGTTTTCCGTTGCGGTCATTTTTTCAGAGTTTTAGTCTCGAGGGGTCGTTGCTCATCAACGACCGGCTTTGACAGGCCGCAACGCTACACAGCGCGCATAACCGTTCATGGCGGTTGTGCATGGGGCACGCTCGCGTGCGCCGGTTTCTGTGTTCGCCGGTCTGTCAACCCATGCACAGCTGCCACCATTCCGTTTGACAGCGGGGTGGCGGTGGCCCCTATCGAGAACACAGTAAAATGCTAAAGATCGTTCCTGACCCGCCTCACCACCTCCACTCCCTGGAAGACACGATCATGATGGCCTCGGACTACGCGCTCTGTGCAGAAGCCGTAGCCCAGCAGGCAATTCTGATGCAGCCCAAGTCACCCGCATCGGTTTTGATCATGGCCTCGATGCACGAGCTTGAAACCCTGCGGCGGTTACTCGAATCCGCGCTGACGCAAATACAGCAAACAGCCAACCCGCAACCGATGCATTGATTCGCATACCGAGCGAAAAGCCTGCGCAAGCCCGGCTTGCCGGCGCACCAGCAGAACCAGGGAGATTGATCAATGACAACCGAAGACACCCCATGCACAGTTGGTAAAACCATCTTCTTTCAAGGCGAAAACCAGACCCACCCACTGTTCCGTATCGAAGCCGGCATTCCTTGTCAAAACGCCCGCGAACAGGCCTCGGAACTGATGGGCTACGCACGGGACCTGACCATCGACGGGCTGATGGAAGATAAGCCTAAACTGATCTGGGCGGCGCATTACCTCTGTGCTTTGGGCAAAGCGCTACTGGATGATGCCGAACTCGGCATGATGCGTTGAATCACGCACCGCGATGCTTCAAGGGGCCAGCGTCAGCCGCTTGGCCCCTGTTACTCCAATCGATCAACGCCGAGGGATGCGGTCTTCCTCAGCAACCGTCGCATTGATGCGCCGCAGCATTGCCATCAACCCACCATGCAACCCGGTGCGCGTCGGCTTACGTCCCGCCAGTTGCTGCTGGATGAGCGCTCCCGGCCCGTTGTAGATCTCTTCGAATGTCCCGTCACGGTTCATACGAATGCCCAGGTAATAGTCAGGCACATGGTGCACCGGGAACGTCAGGCTCGTACCAAACGTGCTCTTGATCTGAACATTACGCTCCTCGTCGCAGACAGCATTGTGGTGTTTTGTCAGCACCACGCTTAGCGTCAATTTGTAAACCAAGCTTGCAACTGAAATTGATGCGGATCACTGGAGCAGCTCGCGGACGAAACGGGCGCAGCCTTCGGGGTCAGGGGCTGGCCGTTCCAAAGTCATGACGTGCTCACCAAGAGGTAGATCGACGGTTACGACATCACAGCTGGGCGCTTGAGAGTCGCTCTTAGCTGTACGAAAGCAGGCAATGCTGCCGCCGATTGCTTTCGGTAAGGTGCCGAAAATTTAAACCTCAATCGGCGTCGTCTTCCAAACGTCCCGCGCCAGAGAAATCAGCATCGCATGTCGTTTTTCGATGGCCGCAGCATTCCACTCGGAGAAAGCCTCCAACTTGGCATTGATACGCGAGATGGAGGTGTTTTGCCCGACGTCGGTCAACGTAACCAGGCTACGGGTTAGGTAATTGCCGCTCTTGATGTATTCGACCTGCTTGTCCGTGTAGAAATCATTACCCGCGACGATATTGATCGGCTTCTCAATCAGGGTCAGGTTGCCCAACCGGTTCTTGTAGTCGTCGTAGGCCATCCCCGGACTCTCGGTGGCCCACTTAGCGCGCAGATCATCCTTTGGCCTGTTGGGCAGGATGTGCTCGATTTCCAAATTAGTGAAGGGCGCTAGGCTGCCCGGCACCTTCAGTCCACTGAAAGCCATCTCGACGTGCTGCGTCAGCCGCGCCAGTAAGTAACGAGTCCGGTACTGCTGCATCGAGTAAAAGTTGAAGCGCTTGAGAGCATCCGCCAATTCCTGAGATTTACCTACCATATTGGTCTCGAAACGCTCGGCGATGAAGGCATTAAGCTGAGCTTTCTGCTTTGCAGCATCAGCTGTCCCCGCAATCGCGCGCAGTTCGTCGGCCCATTGAGAGAAGCTGCGCTCCAGATCCTTGGTAGGAGTCTTAGTAAAGATGTAGTAAAAAAGGAAGCTCTCCAGTTGCGCAACAAAATGGTCAAACAACGACTTGGGAAAGCTTGCCGCCGCCAGCAGCAAAACGTAATGCAAGCTGAACGCGCCGCCAGTTAGCCGCTTGAGGCTATCCATGGCCAGGCTGGGCTTGCTGTCATTTCCCTGCCCGTTGGCAAAGGCTAGGTAGTGCTCGACATTGCGGATAACCTTACGGACAAACTCGAAGGGCTTATTCGCGTAATCACACAAGGCTGCGTTGTCCTTGGCCACAAACCAGTCGTAGATCTCGTCTTCCCGCACCACCGCGTCGCCGCGCTCGTTCTTGATGATGTAGTTAGCCATCAGGAAATAGCGCAGGAAACGCAGCGGCTTCTCCTTGCCCTTCTCCAACGGTTTGGTGATCTTTTTCCACTCGTCCTTGAGCTGGGTGAACTGTGCCTGCTTGACCTGTGTGAACAACAGGTTCTTGAGCAAGTCCATCGGGTTCAGCCCCACACCTCGCTCGTTGATGGTCTCGAAAATCTTCAGGGCGCTGCTGACGTCCGTGGATATCTGAATAAACACCACGTTGTTGGCCAGATAGCCCCAATATTTCTTCAGCTTGGCGGCATCGTCGTAGTTATCCTTCAGATAGCGGTACAGCGTGCTATAGGCATTGATCAGGTTCTCAAGCGAGCCGAAGCTTGAAATGCCCGCAGCCTGAATGCCCGCACGTACAGCCTGTGGGTCAGAATCCAACTCCACCAGCGTGGCCATGACTTCGCCTGCGTTCTCATAACGCGGCTCCAATTTCAGGTTGGTGCGAACCTCGCCATCGCTGTCCACATAACTGGTCGAGATCAACCCAGAGATCATTTGCCGCTGCGGCTCCCCCTGGAACAGATGCTTGAGCGCACACAGCAGCAAGAAGAACGTAGTCAGCCGTTGCTGGCCGTCGATGACCTCATAATGGTTCTTCTGATCAGTCGGTGACACCAGAACGGTACCGATGAAGTATTCCCGAGTGGTCCCTGCATCGATCTGTTCACCGATGTCCTCTAGCAGTTGATGCACTTCCTTGTCCGTCCAGACGTACTCGCGCTGATAGTCCGGAACGATGTAGAAGCACTCTCTAAAGGCCTCTTCGATGCTGTATTTGTGGTTCTCGATGCGAGCCATGTTTGTTCCTGTCTCGTTCTTTGTAGTGATAGGGCTTCAGCCGAAGTGGCAATTCAACACTTGGAAATTGGAAAGATCAGCATTGCTCATTCCCGTGTAGCCCCAAACAAATCTGCTCCAGAATCCTTCTTCAGCAGCTCGTACACCACCGTCAGGAACACCTCACGCGTCGACTCGTCGCTGAGTAGCTTAGTCGCCATACTAGTGTGGCTGCTCATGGCGGCAGCGATGGCAGAGATGGCTTTTGAAGGCAGGTCCGCCTTCATGGTCTGTTCCATCGTGTTGTTCTGCACTTGGGCCATCACCACGCTGTCAGCGCGCAGCTTCTCGGAGACGTGCACCGCGAAGGCCACTTGGTCAGTGTCGGTAATGTCCTTGCCGAAGGAGTTGTTGAGCTTCTCAATCAGTTCGGCGAGGTATTTTTTCTCGCGGTCGCGGGCGTCGCGCAGGCCGTTATCGGTCATACCATAAAGGCCAGGTGTTTCACCCAGCACGGCGACACCACTGAGGTTGCTGCCCTTCTTGATCTTGTAGTGGCTGAGTTTGAGGTCACCCAGGTCCACCTGCTCGGCGGTGATACCCTTAAGCCGCTTACGCAGCAGGCGCGCATAGCTGGCGAAGGCCTCCAGGCTGGGGTCGCCGAAGTCGATCAACTGGGCGATGTACTCATAGCTGCGCACGAACTTGGTCAGGCTCTCGCTGAAGATCATCAGCTCGTCGCGTGCCTTGCAATACTCCGAACGCTGCACATCGGCATACTCCATGTCCTTGTCGCTACCTTCGTCATGGGCCTTCTCCCAGGCTTTTTCCCACTGGTCGATGGCATCGTTGAGCGTCTTCAACTTTCCGTTGAAGCGGTCGGTAGCTGACTGAGTAAGCGAGAACAGCTTCTGGTGCGTCACCTTCGGATCGACGATGGCGTCACCGAAAGCCTCCACCTCAGCCTGCTCATAGATGAACATGCCATCCAAGCGCTGCTTGATGTCATAGACGATGTTCGGATCCTGGATGTCCGCCACCTGGGCATCACGATAGAAGGTCTTGAATGACGCCAGTATCTCGTCGGCCTTGTTAGCGAAGTCGATGACGAACGTCTTTTCCTTCCCGGGGAAGGTACGGTTCAGACGCGAGAGGGTCTGCACGGCCTCCACACCGGATATTTTTTTGTCTAGGTACATGGCAACCAGCTTGGGCTGGTCGAAGCCGGTCTGGTACTTGTTGGCGACGATCATCACCCGGTAGTCCGGAGTGTCGAACACCTTGCGCATATCACGGCCATGCAGGCCGGGGTTCAGGTTGGTTTCACTGAATTGGTGATCCTTGGGCAGGCTGGCAGCTTCCACATCCGTATTAGGCACCTCACCTGAGAAGGCCACCATCGCAAGCACGTTGTCATAGCCCTTGCGCTTGCAGTAGTCCTCCAGCGCCAGGTGGTACTTCACCGCTGCAGCACGCGAGCTGGTCACCACCATGGCCTTGGCCTGGCCACCGAGCAGGTGCGCGACGTTCTTGCGGAAGTGCTCGACGATCAGCTCGACCTTCTGTCCCACATTTACCGGGTTGAGCGACAGCCACTTGGCAAGTTTGCGCCCGGCGCTCTTCTCGTCCACGCGCTTGTCATCGACCATCTCGCTGCCAATTTTGAACGCCACCTCGTAGCTGGTGTAGTTCTTCAGCACATCGAGGATGAAGCCCTCGTCGATCGCCTGCTGCATGGTGTAGAGGTGGAACGGTGCCGGCGGGTTGTCGGTGCTGACGGGCTGCGCCGGATTGCGCGGGCGACCGAACAAGCTCAGCGTCGAATGCTTGGGCGTGGCGGTGAAGGCGAAGTAGCTGGCATTGCCTGGGCGCGAGCGCGAGCTCTGCCACACGGACAACCGCTCCGCCTTGGAGAGTTTTTCCCACTCCGCCTCGCTCTGCCCGGTCAGAACATAACGTAAGTCATCCGCCGTGCTGCCCCCAGTGGAGCTGTGCGCCTCGTCGATGATGATCGCGAAACGGCGATTGCGCAGGCTCTGCTCGCCGAGGATGGCCTTCTGCGCATAGGGGAACGTCTGTAGGGTACAAACGATAATCGGCACACCATCGAGCATGGCCTTGGCCAACTGCTGGCTCTTGGGCAGATTCGACTGTTGGCGATCGATAGCGCATACCACGCCGGCCTGGTGCTCGATCTGCTGGATGGCATCCTGCAACTGCTGGTCAAGCACCTGGCGGTCGGTCACCACAATCACACTGTGGAAATACGGCTCACCGTCCGGACGGCGCACACGAATCAGCGAATGCGCGGTCCAGGCGATGGTATTGGTCTTGCCCGAGCCGGCGCTGTGCTGGATCAGATACGGTTGCCCTGCCCCTTCTACCCGCACCGCGTCGATCATCCTGGTCACGCCTTCCCACTGATGGAAGCGCGGGAAGATCAGGCCCTCCTTGAAGTAGGTTTTGCCGTTGACGTCCTGGGCTTCCTTACGCTCCTGCAGCACGAAGCGGTGGAAGATGTGCAGCCAGTTGTCCTTTTGCAGCACCCGCTCCCAGAAGTAGCTCACCGGGTAGCTACCGTTGTCGCCCGGCGGGTTGCCGGCGGCGCCATCGTTGCCCCGGTTGAACGGCAGGAAGAAGGTTGAGTCCCCGGCCAGCTTGGTGGTCATGCGTACGTCGCTATCACTCATGGCGAAATGCACCACTGCGCCGCGCTTGAAGGTGAGCAGCGGCTCCAGGCCACCGCTCTTGCGCTCAGGGCGGCGGTCCATGCAGTACTGCTGCATGGCGGCCTGGACTGACTGGGTGAAGTCGGTCTTCAACTCCACCGTGGCCACCGGGATACCGTTGATGAAGAAGGCCAGATCGATTTCGTCAGCCTTGTCCAACGAATAACGCAGTTGCGGCACTACGCGCAGACGGTTCGCCGCATAGCGGGCGGTCACCGTGTCGTTGCGCTCATCCTCGGGCAGAGCCTGGCTCATAGCCAAGGTGCCGCCACCAGCCACAGCAAAGCCGTAACGCAACACATTCACCGTGCCGCCATCAACCTTGTTCTCCAGCTGCTTGACCAGCCGGTCCAGCACCACATCACGCGTGCCAACACCATTCATGGCGAGGATCTTAGCCATAGCCTGGGGCTGACTTTCCTCCAGCCAACCCAGCACATCCTCGGGGACTAGCGCCCGCCCTTGGTCATAAGCAGACTTACCCACCAGCCAGCCGGCAGCTTCAAGCTGCTCGACAATATGGCGTTCCAGTTCGCATTCGTGGTGGATGTGGCTCATATATTCAGTCTCGCTTCTCTACTGTTTGTCCCGATGCGGCTCAATTCGGGGCGTAACTTGCTGGCTGTGTCGGCATCAGTGCAACTACCCGGTCACGCTTAAACTTCCGTACGTCATCGAAATCCCAGAAGCCAACGTTGTTCTGATCAATCTCCACGATGACTCTCGGCTTATCGTCCAAACCAAAAATCCTGCAATATCCGCCGAGCTCCAACCCGTCGGTCTCCTTCTGCCCCTGCGACCACGATGAACCATAAGCCAGATGCAGGATTAGCCATTGCTCTGCCTGAATGGAGGCGCTCGGAGTTGGCTTGAGTGTTCGCTGAATGCTCTCGCGCAGCTCTGCACTCGCATCCTGGTCGGCAGCGATTGACGGCATCAACCTCAGGAACAACGCATTCGCCTGCAACCTCCGGAGTTTTTCATCCGTACCCCACATTAGGCTGATCCTGGCCGTCAATTCATCACCCAGGTCCCAAGCCAGCCAAATCAGCAAGGTAGTTAGCTGCATCGTCTCATCGGCATCGTCGTCGATCGACTTGTCGATCACTTCGAGGAGCCGCGCCCCCGAACCGAGTAAATACCTGATACTTTCATCGAGGAGATAACGACGATCTCGCTCTTCCACGAGATCCTGCCCGGTTGCTCGCCAGCGTTTCTGCTTGTCGAGATGGCGTAGCTCACGAATCAGAGCCAATACGGCAATCAACTGGATCGACGCACTGACTTTCCTTGACTCGTCCTGGCTGGCCAGCTTCAGTTGCTCGACCATTTTTCTACTCAATGACCTTGCCTTCCTGGCAACTGCCAAAGCGATTTCAGCGTCCCAGAACTGGGGCTTGTCGACTGGATCGCTCGTTTTATCGCCGCCATCGTCCTCCTGGCCAACCTGTTCCTCTTCGCTCCGCCCAGCCTGATCGACCTCAACACTCTGCACCTCGAGACCGTCGCTCAGGCGTCGCATGAGCACATCGATCAGGTAGGCCAAGTCACCGGACTTCAACACACGTTGCTTGCGCCTCCTCCGAGCCATGTCGCTCACACTAATCACCAACGATGGTGGTCCGTCCTCAACTGGAAGCGCATCTTTCTTATCCCGACACTCGCGGATTGCCATCTGGATCTCGTGATCGGACTGCTCCGCGAAGATCACCCTCTCAACGGTGGCGATGACCTTCGATATATCGGCCTCACTCGAGCCCAGCTCACTGAGTGCCGAACGAATCTGGTACTGCTTAGAGGACCGGGAGCTCGCCTCAAGGATCGAGGGGTGCAGAATCATCGCCCGGGCGATCGACCTGCCGTTCTGCTCCAATAGACAGGAACGAATGTTTGTCGCCTCAACATTGGTTCTGAACACGACCTCGTCGTCACGTATTTCCAGTGGGGCAAGCGTCTCCAACTTCTCCTGGTTCGGGCCAAGCATTACAGCTGCAGCCACCGACATCAGTTCGCCCCGATAACTGATTCGTATCAGGCCACTCCCCCCATCCGAAAATCCCGAAAGTAGTGGCAACGACGTCTGCTGCTCGATCTCGCTGGTCTTGTTGCGCTCTTGGATCGCAGCGAACTCCTCTGGCGCCAGCTCGGGCAACTCGAACAGGCTGAGCATTGAAGTGGCCTCAGCAGCACTTCGGGCGGCAGTGCCTACCTGAAGCACTATGGCCTCGACATTGACATTCACACCCCCCATCCAAGCGGGACGGCTGGGGTTCGCGCTACCACTGACAAACACATCGGGCGCAGCGCCATGCGTTTCAAAATAGAGCACCTTGGCATGCAGATAGCCGGCTCGATTAGCAACCTCTCGCGCATCCACATACCGAACGATTTCGCTATCAAAGTTGCCTGGATGATGGACCGAGTCGGGATCGATACCCACCACGATATCTGTAGCGGGCCAACGTGCCTTCAACTCCTTGAGCAGAGCCAGCTCCCGATCGAAGAACGCCCCCAGCACCGCAATCCTCCTGACCGGAGCTGTAATCCGCTCAGCAATTTGATCGATCAACGCCAGCCCTCTCGGACCTTGCGCCAAGACCGCAGGCGAGCCCATGTCTCCGGCCGTGGCAATCAAAGGGCTGATGGAACGGCCAATTGCCAGCGCCGACTCCAATAGAGGCTCAGGAGCCTTGCCGCGTTCCAGCTCGATCCACTCACGAAGCATCAGCCAAACAGCCTTGAGAACGGCGATACCCTCACCATCTTTGGAACCACCAACTTCGATCCAGTTGGTGATTTCGCGGTTGAAGCCAAGCCCCGAGAGCGTGAGATTGTGGCTGCCGACCAGAATCGTCGCCTTCTTTGCCCCCAGTAACAGACAGACCTTCGGGTGAAACGCGCCGCTGACGCCAATCGGTAGCAGCGTGTAGGCATGACCAGCCAGCCGAGGCCGGGTCGCCTGGCTTTCCCATGAGGCTGCACATTGGCCCCGATCCATCAGCACCACGTTATACCGACATCCGGCTGTTACCAGCTTGCGCAGCAAAACCTCCTCGTAGAAAGGCAGAGTCGCGTTGAAGGTGGTTATCAGCGAGGCCTCGTAACCTCCACGTTTGATCACGTCTAGGAGGGATACGTCGTCAGACACTAGCAACCTCCATCTGCGTCCGACCAGATGCAGTCAACCTGGTCATGTGGTTGTCATCACGCACCAGCATTCCAAGATCGCGAAGAATCTGCACCGCCTGTCGGAAACGAGGAGTGGTCTGGGAGGGCGGCGGGACCTGGTCACCCACCACTTCCAGGCCTCGCTCGGACGGTCGCAAATGAAAGGTTGAGCGGTTGGACTGTCGGAGCTTGCGCAGTGCCACTCGAAGATGGGTATCCAGACACCAAACGACCAGATCGGTAACCACATGCTCGAGAGACATCGCCATCCAGTCTGCACCACGGCTGCGGAAGCTGATGAGGTTGATTGGATAGTCCCTGAGTGCCTCATAAGTAATTGCCAGCCCTGAATATGGCTGCGCCCCTGAATCATCGCGAGCAACTAACATTGCCAGCAGGCTCAGGCTATTTGAAAGCAGCGGCGCAATATCCACGCCCGGCTGCCAGCCACCAATTAACTGCAAACCCAACTGAATCTCATGCGCGTCGTTTGTCCAGTCAGTAAGCGCCGGAGCGTTCGCCCTGCTGCTGGCAACCAGATCTGCAAAACTGCCCGCCCCCAGATTACTCAATACCCCGGCAACCGTTGCCGAGCTGGCAAACCAGTCAGCGAACATCTCGACGCTATGAAATACCCGCCGCTGCGCCGCCGATTGCGGTTGCAGTTCCTGCAGGCAGATGGCGAGGATCGTCTGGAAGGCAACCGACATGAGATCATTGCGCACATAGACAGCCCAGTGCGCCTGAGTGGATTGCAAGGCATCGGGAATTTCCCACGCAGCGCCATAGGGTAAAGTGGCGCTATAGACACAGGCTCGGAACACATCCTCGGTCAGATCCCATCCGTTAGGCAGGGCTTCCACCAGTTGCTGAATCAGACCCAGGCTTCGGCGTCGCTGAGTGCCTTCCTCTGAATAGCGGTTGCCTGTATCGAAGAAAATATCAGTGAGTTGCTGATGCTCGCGCTGGCTGCCAGCAACGTTGCAGGCACAGAAACCGCTCAGCCCGTCGAGCTCTTCGAGTGTCACCAAGTCGTTTTCTACAACCTGCCAGAACCGCTCACCAGGAACCGACGCATCGACACTCTGCGCCAGTGGCGCGCCATATTGGCTGCTATAAAAACTCCAGGAACGACCGGACGACTCCATCAGTTGCAGATCGGCCAGAGTGCCCGCGTAGTACTGCGAAAGACCACCTAGCCGATTCATGAAGTAGCGCTGTGGCGTTTCCTCGGTCGTCGCGTAGAGCGATAGCCGCAATGGTTCACCGGCTTTCAGACTGGCAAGTGAGGGAACCAGCTTGGTGCGACCGACCATAGCGACGCCGTGTCGCTCGTTATTGTGGTCGGTCCCCCGTGCGTGCTGCTCGGCAATCAGGGTGAATAGGCAGTCTGCACGCCTAAAACGCTCGACGAAGTGGTGGTAGTCATTCTTCGCATAACGCTGGTCATAGGACCATACCAACCAAGGATAGAGCGAGTAGTAGCGCGCCCGATCAGTGACATTCGTAATGCCAGGCAGAAGCTGGCCATAGATCATTACGCAGGGCGCCTGAGTGCCGAGGTGATCAATGCCGCCACTTGCATAGGGTGGTTTCAACCAGCTGGTGGTGAGTTTCATCGACGCCTAATCCCTTACCGCGACAAATCCAAAGACCGAAATTTACATTACCTGGCGTATCCACTGATGTTCTCGAAGCGCACCAGGATCAACCGCTGCGGCTGCTCGATCTTATTCACTGAGCAACTCATTTTCTGGCTTCACACCGATATCACTCAATTGACTGTCCTGCCAGGCGGCATAAGTTTCACCACTACCCTCTACCAGCCAAGAGATTCGACCACTGGCTGCACGACCATACACAACCGCTGCCGCGGCACTCGGGCTACTGAAGGCATAGTCGTCCTTGAACATTAGATACTCACTTCCGTCACTGATCATGACACCGTCACTCACCAGCTGCTGGTACAGGTTCCGGTAGTTGTGATCCGCAGTTCCTACCCACTGCGCTCGAGCTCGGGACCCTTTCAGTACAAAGAACTCACCATCAACCTCTTGCGCTTGCGCGCGCTCCTTGCTCTTTGGAAGCTGTAATGCAAAACGCGGCGACTGGCTAACCGGTTGCTCGACGGGTGCCATAACGAGCTTGGAGGGTTTGATCAGCTCGCGCAGGAAGTCGAAGCCCAGCACAGGTAGCACGATGCGAATTTGCTCGAGGAAGAAAGCCATATCAGCACGGTCCGACTCAGGCAAATTGGTGTAGCTATGTGCTGTGCCATTGCCTACTACGCAGCGACCGGCTTGACTGGCTATCTGAATAAGTTGGCTTTCCAGATACTTGGCATGAGCCTTGGTCAGGTTCTGGTCCTTGCTGGTAATCAGACACACACGCTCCCAGAAGTCCTTGCCACCCTGCTCTTGCGGACGGTTATGTTGTTTCAGACGCTGGGCCACATCATCAGACTCGCCGATATACACCCGGGTACGCAGGCTGTCGTCCGGGTCGGGCCCGACAAGAAAGTACACGCCGGTTCGCGCGCATTCGGGGCGCTGCACCAGTTCGGCCAATCTGGAGCGCGGCCCCGTCAGCACATGGCCGGTCCAGTTCATGATTTCGGCGGTGAGCAGACCGTTGGGTGTGCCGTCCACCAGAAACAGACGCAGGCTGCGGCCCTGGCTCATACCGCCTCCCGTAGATCGATCTGACCGGTGACGGCTGCGGTGATCAGGGCAGAGCGGCGTTCTTTTAGGAGTTCGATGCTGCGCTCGGTTTTATCAATGATAATCCTGAAACGACCAAGCTGGGCACTCAACGCACTTACGATACCTCGCTGCTCATCAACTGGTGGACAAGCAATTCGAATAGCCTCGATATCCGGCATGTAAATGGTCTTGTGGGTCGACCCCATCATCAAGCGATCAAAATCCGGTTTCATGCCCAGCAGTACGTAGTAGAGGTACTCGTTAAATAGCTCACTAGTACATGTCCACACTGCGAAGTCTTGGGAGGTTGCCATGTCGACCGCCATGATGCCCGGAAAGCCCACGGAGGCAGTTCGGGACAAGAATACGGAGCCCGCAGGCAACAAACGGGCTGATGAATTCTCCAGGCCTAGCTGACTCACCTTCTCAGAGGTCTCCGATACGTACTTTTGCTCACCGCTACGAACCTGCCAGACATCTGCGAGCGTGAACCACGGAACTGTGCAGTCAACCCAGTACTCCGGCTTTGAGCGACTGGGTGTATGGCCTGACTCCAACCGAGCTGTATGCCTTAATTGCAAAACATTCCAATGCTCTGGCACCTCTCCCAGCCACTTCACACCGGAGTCTTTCATACCCACATTAGGGTCAAGGCCCTTAGTGACGGCATTAATGATCAGCGCCTGGCGTTTTTCGCGCAGCAGTTCAATAAAACGGGTTTTCTTTTCAATCAGCGCGTCGATGCGGGCGGTTTCGCGGTCGAGATGGGCAGCAATTACCTGCTGCTCTTCTTGCGGAGGAACCGTCACAGCAAGATTACCGATAACACCCATGCCGATATTCTGCTGAGTTCCATAGCTCCAACTTAGCGCTACAGCTTCCTGAAAATTTCGCGAGCGCATGAAATTCAAAACAAAGTATGGGGCGGAGCGTTCACCACAGCGAATAACCGCAAGCGGAGACCAGATATTGAACTCATTATCTGTGTCGACTATTGCTGTCACGCCAGTGGTAGCACCTGATTTGATCATGAAAATGTCGCCTCGTTGAGGAAAGTACTTTTTCGAGTACCGCTCATGATCTTCACGGGAAATGAAGCCCCGAATTTTCTCGAAATTGATATTCCCCGCAGAAACCGCCTCAGCTGAAACGAATGGCACCCCTTCATCCAAAAACTCCGGAGTTTCATGGGGGCCATCTGTAATTGGCGCTGACACGATGTGCTTTATCGCCATTACTTGCCAATGCTCCGGCACCCTCCCCAACCACTCCAGTCCGGAGTCCTTGTAGGCCGGATAGGGCTTGTAGTGACTCATGCCGTCACCTCGCCCAGCAGAGCGGCGATCTCGGCCTCCACGGCCTTAAGATCGGCATCGATCTCGACCAGCGCTCGCGGCGGCTGGTAGACGTAGAAGTAGCGGTTGAAGTTGATCTCGTAGCCTACGATGCCAACCTGGCCGTCTTTCTCATCCCGCTTGCCGATGTCGATCCAGGCATCCGGCATATGGGGTAGCACTTCGCGCTCAAAATAGGCGTCGACGCTCTGGCTGAGCGGCACATTTTCGAACTCGCGCAGGTCGGAATCGGCCTGCACACTGCCCTTGTCGTCCAGAACCTGCTGAGCGTTGGCATCGCGCTCGCCAAAGTAGGTCAGCACCGCCTTGAGTGCACTCTTGCCCAGTTTCTTGATACCAGCGGACTTGAGGAGGGCCGGCAGGTTGTCGAACTCGCCCTGCACGCCGGCAAAGGCCTCGACCTGGTCGGCACCCTTGGTATCCCGGTAAGCGGCGAGTTTTTCCGGCGTGACCGAGAAGCGCAGGCGCAGCGGGCGCTCAACAGTGATACGTCGGTAGCCGAAGTGGATGGTGGAAAAGATCTTGGAGTTCGGGCCCTCCTCGAAGGCCTCATACAGCTTAGCGATCTCGGCGATCTGCTCATCCGACAGATACTTGCGCTTGCTGCCCAGGCTCTTGCGCATGGGAGTGTGCACAGCGCTGGCATCGATCAGCTGCACCTTGCCCTTGCGTAGCGCGTCTTTGTGATTGGACAGCACCCAGATATAGGTGCCGATGCCGGTGTTGTAGAACAGGTCGGTGGGCAGGGCGATGATCGCCTCCAGCCAGTCATTCTCCAGAATCCAGCGGCGAATCTCCGACTCGCCCGAACCAGCACCACCGTTGAACAGCGGCGAGCCGGACAGCACGATGCCGATGCGGCTGCCGCCCAGCTCAAGCGGTTTGCGCTTGGACAGCAGGTGCATGAGGAACAGCAGCGAACCATCGCCCACGCGCGGCAGGCCGGCGCCGAAGCGGCCGGCGAAGCCTTGCTGGCTGTGCTCGGTCTGCACCTGCTTCTGGACGTTCTCCCACTTCACGCCGAACGGCGGGTTGGCCAGGCAGTAGTCGAACTGCTCAT
The DNA here is from genome assembly GCF_017875935.1 of Pseudomonas sp. BP6. NCBI lineage: Bacteria > Pseudomonadati > Pseudomonadota > Gammaproteobacteria > Pseudomonadales > Pseudomonadaceae > Pseudomonas > Pseudomonas sp. BP6. The sequence goes on along the minus strand of NZ_JAGINI010000001.1, from coordinate 176,292 downwards.
GGGGTAGGTGATCGTCGGACAGGGTGTTGCCGAGCTTGATGTTACGGGTGTCGTAGCCCTGGATCAGCTTGTCCGCCACGGAGATGGCGTAGGTTTCCGGGTTCAGCTCCTGGGCGTAGGGCACCAGGCGGGCATTGGGGTTCCACTCGTAGACCTGCTCGATGGCCGAAGACAGAAAGCCGCCCGTGCCGGCGGCGCAGTCGTACACGGTGCGTACCACACCATCGCGGTTGAGTGCCTGATGATCCGGCGCAAACACCAGGGTGGTGGCCAGGCGCACCACATCGCGCGGGGTAAAGTACTGCCCGGCATCATCGTTGGATGACTCGGCAAACTTGCGGATCAGGTGCTCAAAGACGAGCCCCATTTCGTGATTGCTAATCTTGTCCGGGTGCAAATCGACTGCTGCAAACTTCTGCGAGATCAGGTACAGCAGGTTGGCTTTCTCCAGCTTCTCCAACCACCGGTCAAAGGCGAAATGCTCGAACACCTGGCGGGCGTTGGCGGAAAACTTGGCGATGTAGTCTTCCAGGTTGGCGCGGGTGCTGGTGGAGCCCACGCTGTCCAGGGAAAACTGCGAGACGTTGTAGAAGGTTGCGCCGGCCGTCGTCGGCAAGATCAGGTCCATGTCCACGCCACTGGCCTTCATCGCCTCATACTGGCTGCGTACCTTGCCGCGGGTGGGTTCCAGCACACATTCCAGACGACGCAGCACGGTGAACGGAAGGATGATGCGGCCGTACTCGGAGGGCTTGAAGGCTCCCAGAAGCAGATCTGCGATATTCCAGATGAAGGGGGCCAGGGTCTGCTGGTTCACGCGCACGTTCCTTACACAGAAGCAGGGAGGGCGTGCTCGCCGCATCCCTGTGAGGTATATGTGATCAATGCCACACCTTAACCGGTTGGATAGCTTCGAGCCAGTATCGACATACGGCTAAGGTGCTGATTTCATTCATCTCGGCCAGGAAACGCTCACGGCACGTTTGATTACGCTTAGAGACGTACTCCAAATCTGAAAAGCTCACCCGACTCACCGGGTGGCTAACTATTGAGAGTTAATGGAGGACAACTCGGCACCTACCGTCCTCTCCGCGTCATCAACGCGATCCTTGCGTTATTCCAAACGGTATTCCAAGTACATCTTCAAACAAGAAAATACCCTTTAAATCAACTTTATGGGTAAACGATTCAGCTCACCCCGGCCCATCAGCTACCGCGCACCTGCAGTCCGAACACGCCAACCTGCTAGGCATCAAAGACTCTTCCAACATAACCGCTGCGCTTAGCGTTTTCTGGCACGGCCGCCAGCAACAAAGTGCGTAACTATCCCACCCGCCCCCTAAACGCATCGTACGCCGCTAACGGCAAGCTGATCCCCTCACAGACCGCTCGAGCATAAGCTTGCTCTTTACCCTTCCCCGGCAAGTAAACCCCCAAGGCCTCAAGCCGAGCCATCAGCTCGCCCAACCTTGAAGCAAAGCACTCATCCAGCAACCTGGGAGCAATACCAATCACCAGCATCCCCGCCCCAGGGGATTCACTACCAGCACGAAAATCGCCTGCATCCAGCGACCAATTGGCCCCCGTCACCCCCGCCGCAAGCACCTCAACCATCAACGCAATATTAGCCCCACGACCGCCCCCAAACGCCAGCAACGTCCCATGCAATGCCTCCCGCGCGCTGCGCGTTTCATTGCCTTGTGCATCAACCGCCCAGCCTGCCGGTATCGCCTCCCCCGCTTCAGCGGCCCGCACCAGGTTTACGTAGGCCGTGGCGCTGCTGGCTTGGTCAATCGCCAGTAACCGCCCCGTGTCACTGGCGGCGGCAAATGCGATGGGGTTGGTGGAGTACAGCGGCCGGCTCTGGCCGGCCACGGTGAGCAGCGGTGAGCCATTGGTGAACGCCAACGCGACCAGCCCCTCCCGCGCCAGCCGACGGGTGTAATAGCCCAACTCGCCGCAGGTGAACGCGTTGAACTGCGCAAACAGGGCGATACCCAGTTGATGCGCATTGCGGCACAGCGCTGGGAAGGCGCGATCGAACCCCAGTTGCGCGATGCCTCGGGCGGCGTCGCAGCGGATCATGGCCGGCGCGACCTGGGTCACGATGGGCTCGGCAGCCGTGGCGATTCGGCCGGTGGCAAAGCCGCTGAGGTAGTCGGGCAAATGGCCGAAACCGAGTTCGTGTTGGCCATGGGCCTGGGCTGATACGGTGGCGTTGGCAAGCGCCGTGGCCACGGCGTAGCTGGTGCCGTGGGCCAGGCACAACTGCTGTGCGAAGGTGGTGGCATCGGTTAGCGACAGGCGCTTTTCGGGTTTGTCATCGTCCATGGGGGCTTCGGTGCTCTCGGGTTGAAGGTGTGCCGCAGCCAGCGAACCTGCAAGGGCGGTGTTAGCCGCGAATGAACGATAACGCGTCATTCCTGAAAGCTCGCGGTGCGTTCATTCGCGGCTAACGCCGCTCCTACGGGATTTGATTATCTTTACTGAATCATCCTGGGCTCACCCACTTTTGCAGCCTCGCGGTCCAGGCCAAACGAGGCGAGGATTTCTGCGATTTCGCCTGAGGCATGCAAGGCCTGGATGTTCTTGCCCAGCGCCTCGCCCAGGGCGGCGTTGGCCTTGGTGTACGGGAAGGCGCTCTGCCCGGGCTCAAGCGTGGCCTTGACCCGTTGATCGGGCTCGGACACCTTGATGCTCTTGCCGGGGTAGCCGCCCTTCTGCTGCGAAGACACGGCCACCGCGAAGCTGTCCGCGCCAACCTGGATGCGCCTGGACGCCAGGTCCTGGGCCATGGCCACGGGGTTCGGGTAGAGCACCAGGTTATCGCCAAAGGCTTTCTTCAAATCGTCCACCCACAGGTAGCCTTGCACGGTGCCGATACGCTTGCCATCCAGTTCGGAGATCTTGGTGTAACCCTCATCCGAAATGATGCCCATCACGTCCAGGTACAAGGGTGCCGACAAGCCCAACGCCTTGCTGCGCTCTGCCGTGCGATACCAATCACCGATGCCGACATCGGCGCGCTTTGCCACCACTGCCTGGACGACGGCTGCCGTGTCCACCACCATGGTTTTGACTTTCAGGCATTCGCGCTCAGCGATGCGCTTGATGATCTCGCCGTCCACGCCGCTCAACTGGTTGTTCGGCCCCGGTATCGAGTATGGCGGGAAGACATACGCCGCCACGGTCAGTACACCCGGGGTGATGGTTTCAAACTGGTTCGCGGGGGTGCATTCGGCCAAGGCGTACGGGGCGCCGGCCAAGGTCGAGCACAAGAACATCCAACGGGTAAAACGCTTGAATGAGCGAGTCATGACGTCACCTTTGCAATAAGAGAGCAGCAGCCGAAATCGGCGCGAGTGGATTTGTTGTTATGGCTGGCTGGGGGCCAGTCTTCTTTCCAGCGCTGCCACACCCAGGGTCGCCGGGGCGCAGACAGCGGCATACATCAAACCGGCCAGTATCAGCACCGGCATGTACTCGAACGTGGAAGAGCCAATGGAGGACGCCCGGCTGACAATTTCTGGCAGGGCGATGGTGAAACACAGCGACGAGGCCTGGAACATCATGATCGAGAACCCCAGCAGCGATGGCAGCGCCACCCGCAAGGCCTGAGGCAGGATCACAAAGCGCAGCGCGTCGAACCGGTTGAGGCCGATCACTTCTGCGGCCTCGGTTTGCCCTGCGGCCACCGACTCGATGCCACCGCGAATGATTTCACTGGTGTAGGCCGCCGTGCAGTACGCCATGGCCAGCGCAGCAGCCCAGAACGAGGTCAGGGTGAGGTTGACGCTGGGCAGGCCAAAGTAGAAGTACTGCAGCAGGATCAACGCCGGTGCGCCACGCCCCAGTTCCACCACCACCAGGGAGGGGTAACGCAACCAGCGGCTCGGCGCCGAAACGCCCAGTGCCAGCAACAGCCCCAGCACAACGCCCAGGCCCAGGCTCACCGCCGTGACCTGCATCGACAGCACAAAGCCCTTCCACAACTCCGGCAACCATTGCATCCACATCGTCAGCAGTTCGCTCATCGGGCAATCCTCTGTTTCAACGTGGCCGACAGCCAACGAGAGAACAAGGCCACTGGCACGCTGAGCACCAGGTACACCACCGCCGCCGCGCTGTAGACGCTCAGGCCCTGAAAGGTTTGCTGTGAAACCTGGTAAGCCTGAAAGCTGATTTCACCAACGCCAATCGTCGAGGCCACGGCCGAATCCTTGAGCAGGCCTATGGCGTAGGTGGCTGAGGTGGGAATGGCGATACGCACCAACTGCGGCAACACCACATCGAAAAACCGTTGCGACGCCGACAGGTTAAGCACATAGGCGGCTTCGAACTGGCCGGCGGGAATTGCCGCGAACGCACCGCGGTACACCTCGGACATGTGCGCCGCCGTGATCAGCCCCAAGCCAACCACCGCTGCGGTAAATGGCGACAAGCTGATATAGCCGCCACCGATGCCGAAGAAGATGAAAAACAGCCAGACTATCGGGGGGACTGAGCGCAGGGTCAGCACCAGCATGGCAGCCAGAATGCTCAGTACCTTGAACCTGGACATGCGCAGGGCACAGATGGGAAACCCCAGCACTACGCCGACGCAGAATGCGAGCACGGTAACGGCAATGGTCCAGGGTATGCCGTTCAACAGCATCATCAGGATGTCTTTCATCAGCGATTCCTCACTGCCTGAAGGAACTGGATCACCCGTTCATGCTCGGGCTCGCGCATCACTCGCTGGCTCGGCCCGTGTTCGATGATGCGCCCGTCAGCCATGACCACCACCCGGTCGGACACGGTTTCGGCGAAGTGCATCTCGTGAGTCACGACAATCATCGACATGCCTTCGCCGGCCAGCTCTTTCATCACCGCCAGCACCTCCAGGCCCAGCTCGGGGTCCAGCGCCGAGGTCGGCTCGTCGAACAGCATCAGCTCAGGGTCCAGTGCCAGGGCGCGGGCAATAGCGATCCGTTGCTGCTGGCCACCAGAGCAGCGCGCCGGATAATGCTGGGCCTTGTCAGCCAGCCCAACGCGTTCGAGCAGTTGCAAGGAGCGGGCGTCGGCTTCTTTGGCGCTGCGGCCCAAGGTGCGGATTTGCGCCAGGCTGACGTTGCGCAGCACCGTCAGGTGCGGGAACAGGTTGAACGACTGGAACACCATGCCAATGCGCCGGCGCAACTTCAGCAGCTCTGTACGGGGCAATGCCTTGCCAGCTTCAATGTGCACGCCATCCATGCTGACCCGCCCCTTGGTCGGCGGCTCCAGTTGGTTGATGCAGCGCAGCAAGGTACTTTTGCCCGACCCACTGGGGCCGATAATGGCCACCACCTCGCCCTTGTTCATTTCAAAACACACGTCGTGCAAGACGGGGTAAGGGCCAAACTGTTTATGAATGCCCTCCAGGCGCAAGAACGGTTCGGCGCTGGTCACCGAGCGCGGCGCCAAGGTGGGTGCGGTTTCGATCACGGTCATACTGCTCATGGTTTTGCTCCAGCTATCGATCGCCGTCGACCAAGGGTGTGCGCGAGAGTTTGATCGGCCCGTTGGCGCTGATCAGCACCTGTTCTTCGAGCTTCACCCCTTCCCCACCGCCTTGCTCACCGATGTAACTTTCCACCGACACCACCATGTTTTCCTCGAATAGGCCGTCGTAACCCCACTCGGCGAAATCCACGGCGTAGGCGACGCTGGGGTACTCGTCCACCAGCCCGACACCGTGCAGCATCATCATGTAGCGGTTGTGCTCGAAGCGCTGGGGCACCGGCCAGCAGCGCTCGGCGAACTCGCGAAAGGACAGGCCCGGGCGCAGCAGTTCGACGTTGTGGTTGATCTGCTGTGAGGCGATGTCCAGCAAGTCGCGTTGGGCCATGGTCGGCGCCTTGCCGGGGCAGATGAAGCTGCGCGAGATGTCTGAAAGGTAACCACCGGGCCCGACCATGTCGGTGTCGAAACAGACCATCTCACCGGCCTTGATGACCTTGTCGGTGGCGTCCTGAAACCACGGATTGGTGCGCGGCCCGGAGCTGAGCAGGCGGCTTTCGGCCCACTCTCCGCCGTGCGCGACGTTGGTGCCGTGCATGATGCTCCACAGCTGGTTTTCAGTAACCCCCGGCACCAGGCTTGTGCGCATCCGGGCAATGGCCAGGTCGCACACGCCCATGGACACCCGGTGGCTGGCCACTTCTTCAGCCGATTTGATCAAGCGCGCCTGCTCCATCAATGGCTGCGCATCGAACAGCTCAATGCCCTGGTGTGTCAGGCGCTGCGCGCCCCAAGGGTCGCAGCGGTCGACCGCCAGGCGGCGATTGCCGCCACCGTGGCGGGCCATCAGGTCCGCCACCTCCTGTGCCCAGCGCTCGGCTTTTTCCTGCACGCGGGGGCCGGCGAGGAAATACAGCCAGGGAATCGCCGGGCGAATTTCATCGATGGTTTCCACGTGCTCGCTGTTGTGCCGGCTGCTGGTGAACTCGAACAGCACCACCGGGCCGTCGGTGGCCACGAACACATAGCGGCTGGGCGAGTGCATCACCCACAAACCAAGGTTATTGGTGTCGGTGGCATAGCGAATATTGATCGGATCGGCCAACAGAATGCCGGCGTAATCCTGGGCGCGCAGTTGCTCGCGAATGCGCTCCAGGCGGTAATGGCGCAAGGCTTTGCGGTCGATGGCGGCATACGCATCGAGTAACGCCGTGTCGACCGGCGCGATCGCATGTTCAGTGACCTTGGCATCGCTGCGAAAGCGCAGGTCGCGTTCGGTTAACGCCGTGAGCAGCTCAATGGAATCAGAACCCGTTTGCATGTAACAACCTCCGCTGAGTCAAACCAACTTTCGGGGCAGTAACTAAAAGGTTTCTAAATCTGGTGACGGCTGTCTTTATTGTTGTGGGCGGCGCAGGGCAGCTAGAGGTCCTTGACCAGCCGCAGGGCATCGTAGATGGCCGCATGGGTATTGCGCGACGCCACTGCATCACCAATGCGGAACAGCTGGAAGCGCCCTTCGGGGTTGCTGACAACGGTTTGCGGCTTGCCGACAATCAGGTCCATGTACTCCAAGGCACCTTCGTTGCTGGCAAGGGGTTTGAGGTCGAAATACAGTTCGTCCAGCGGACGGGTGCCGTGGTTGACCACCACCTGATCCACCAGGCGCGTTTTGGTCAGGTCGCTGTAATCGGTGCCGATCGTGGCCAGCAATTGGTCGCCTTGTTTCTCCACGGCCTTGAGCCGGTAGGTGACGGTAAAAGTGGTGTCCAGTTGCTGTAACGCACGCATGTAGGGAACCAGGTTCATGCCCATGACTTCTGGCGCGAACGAGCGGTCGGGGGTCATGATTTCAGTCTTGGCGCCACTGCGGGCTACGAATTCAGCGGCTTGCAAACCAGCGTGGTCGCCCGCATCGTCGTACACCAGCACATTGCGCCCAGGCTTCACGTCGCCGGAAATGATGTCCCAGCTTGAAACCAGGAACTGATTGCCGTGCTCCAGCACTTCGGTGTGCGGCATGCCCCCGGTCGCCACGATCACCACGTCGGCGTTTTCATCGAGCACAATCGCGGTGTCTGCCCAGGTATTGAAGTGGAACCTCACACCAAGGCGCTCGCATTGCGCCATGCGCCAGTCGATGATGCTGATCATTTCCTTGCGCCGTTCGGACTGTGCGGTCAGGCGAATCTGCCCGCCGGGTTTGTCCGCCAGCTCGTACACCACCACCTCGTGGCCGCGCTCGCCTGCCACACGTGCCGCCTCCAGGCCACCAGGGCCGGCGCCGACAATCACCACTTTGCGCTTCTGCACAGCCTTGGGTATTTCATGAGGCATGGTGGTTTCACGCCCGGTCGCGGCGTTGTGGATGCAATAGGCCGCGCCTGCGTTGTAGATGCGGTCCAGGCAATAGTTGGCGCCTACGCAAGGGCGGATATCGTCCTCACGGCCTTCGATGATCTTGCGCACGATGTGCGGGTCGGTCATGTGCGCGCGGGTCATGCCGACCATGTCCACCAACCCCGAGGCAATGGCATGACGCGCCGTGGCCACGTCTGGAATTTTTGCTGCATGGAAGGTTGGGAAGCCGGTCAGCGTCTTGATTTCGCCGGCAAAGTCCAGGTGCGGGGCATTGCGCATACCCTGGATCGGGATGATGTCGGTCAGCCCGGCGTCGGTGGCGATGTTGCCGCGAATCACATTGAGGAAGTCGATCATGCCACTGTCTTTCAACAGTTGAGAGATCTGCAAGCCCTCTTCTTTTTGCAGGCCACCGGCGAGCACTTCGTCCCCGGTGTAGCGAATGCCGACAATAAATTCCGGGCCCACGCGTTTGCGAATGGCCGTGAGCACATCGAAGGTGAAGCGCAGGCGGTTTTGCAGCGAGCCGCCGTACGGCCCTTCCAGTTCGTTGGTCAGTGGCGACCAGAACTGGTCCATCAAGTGGCCGTAGGCTTGCAGCTCGATGCCATCCAGGCCGGCGGCCTTCATGCGTTCGGCGGCATCGGCATAATCGCGAATGATGCGCTCGATGTCCCACTGTTCAAGCTGCTTGGGGAAGGCGCGGTGTGCGGGCTCCTGATTGTGGGAGGGCGACACCACCGGTAGCCAGTCGCCTTTGTCCCAGCGGGTACGCCGGCCCAGGTGAGTGAGCTGGATCATCACCGCTGCACCATGTTCGTGGCACTCGTCGGTCAGGTCTTTCATCCAGCCGACCACTTCGTCCTTGTAGGCCAGAATGTTGTTGAACACAGGTGGGCTGTCACGGGAGATTGCGGCGGAGCCTGCGGTCATGGTCATGGCTACGCCGGCTTTGGCACGTTCAACGTGGTAGGCCCGGTAGAGCTTTTTCGGCATCCCGTCTTCCGGGTAGGCCGGCTCGTGGGAAGTGGTGATGATGCGGTTGCGCAGGGTCAAATGCTTGAGGCGATAAGGCTGAAGTAGCGGATCGTTTTTCATATCGGTCTCGCAAACAGGTCATCAGGCACGCCGACAATATGCCCCTGTGTACACAGGTGTCAATACTCTTGACGATGGTGTACAGTTACCACAAAGCGCACATTGAGAAGGGAAGAAATGCCCATGAAAGGAACCACCTCAAAGGCGGAAGCAGCAGGCCGAGGTTCACTGGAAGGCTGGCTTAATGCGGCCTATGAAAGCCTGACCGAGTCAGGTGTGGATGCCGTGCGAGTGATGCCGCTGGCCAAAAAACTGAATTTGTCGCGCACCAGCTTCTACTGGTTTTTCGAAGACCGCGATGCCTTGCTCGTGGCCTTGATCGAGCAATGGAAAAACAAGAACACCTTCAACCTGGTGACCAAATCCCAGGCCTATGCCGAGTCCATCACCGAGGCGATTCTCAACGTCTTCGACTGCTGGCTGAACAGCGAATTGTTCGACTCGCAATTCGAGTTCGCCATGCGCAGTTGGGCACTCCAGTCGCCGGAAGTGGCGCAGGAAATCGGCCAGGCAGACGCGCAACGCGTCGAGGCATTGCGGCAGATGTTCGACCGTTTCGGCTTTGAACACGATGCCGCGATTACCCGCGCCCGTTCCATCTACCTGACGCAAATCGGCTACATCAGCATGAAAACCCGGGAGCCCCTGGCCCAGCGCATGCGCTACATTCCCGAGTATCTGAAGATTTTCACCGGCAGGGAGCCGGAAGCCCGTGAGCTGGAGCGCTTTTATCAGCGCAACGGTTTTAGCGGTGCCGATTTGAAGGTCTAAAAACACCGACTCACAAGTGAGCCTCTTTGAAGATACGGGGGTTCATAGCAAGCTTCAGGATCTTGCGCACCTGTAGGCACGGGTTTACCCACGAACAGGGGCGCAACCCGTGCCATCCCCTACCCGCCTTACCAGCTATAACTCAACTTCGCCGTCACCTCACGCCCCGGGTTGTAGTAATTCGCCGTCCCCGACCCCACCACATGCTGCTCATCGAACAGGTTGCTCACATTCAGCGCCAGGTCGGTCCCTTTGGCGATCTTGTAGTTCAGCGCCGCATCGAACAACGTGGTCCCATCGCTCTTCTTGGTATTGGCAGCATCCATGTAGTACGCCCCCACATACCGCGCGCCCAGGCCGACGCTCACGTCAGTGCCAGGTATGTCGTAGTAGCTCCACAACGATGCGGTGTGTTTGGGCGCCGTGGTGAACTCATTGCCCTTCAAGGAAGAGCCGTCATACAGCGACCCGCGCAGCACCTCGGACTCCATGTAGGAGTAAGCACCAATCACGCTGATGTCTTGCGTGACTTGTGCCTTGGCTTCCAGGTCAAGTCCACGCACGCGTGACTCGCCCACCGTCTGCTGCTCGATGATGCCGCTTGGCAACACCACGGCAATGGTGACGTTCTCCTGGGTCAGGTCATAAACAGCGGCGGAGAAGAGTGCGTCCATGCCCATGGGCGAGTACTTGATGCCCACTTCGTATTGCTTGCCGGTCTGCGGGGTAACGCCTACTTGCGGGGGCGAGACGGACTCCACCATGCTCACGTAGGTAGACACTTCATCGTTGACGATATAGGTCAGTGCCGCGCGGTAGGAGGTTTCGGAGAAGTTGTCCTTTTCCGTCTGCTCGCCACCGATGTATTCCTTGCTCGACAGGTCCATCGAGTCGTTACGCACGCCTGCGGTCGCGATGACGCGGTCAAAGAACGACAGGTTCTGCTGCAGGAAAACCGCCTTGGTGGTGGCGTCATTCTTTTTGCGGGTATAGGGCGTGATGCCGCCAGGCACGCCGGTGAATACCGGGTTGGCGATGTCGATGGAGGGCGCCAGGCCGTAGACCGAGCTCTGTTTGGTCGTCGAGTCGAGGTACTCGACGCCCACCAGCGTGCTGCTGTCGATGTGCTCGAACTGGGCATCGTACTGCAGCATCAAGTTGCCATTGAGCTGATCGGCATCGCTGTCGGTGCCGAAGACGTAGCGTGGAATGGTGGTGCCAACACGCGAGGCGTTGTCGCTCAGGTAGGCGTAGCCAAAGTCATCGGTCAGCTCGCTGTAGCGCAGGTTGCTGCGCAGCACGAAGCCGTTGTCGAAGTCGTGGGTGATGTTACCGCTGAGGCTGGTGCGCTCGACATCGTGGAAGTTGTAGCCGGGCTCGCCGTAGAAGTCGCTGCGGTCGTATTCCTTGTCCAGCGGGTAGCCACCGCTGTTCGGCGAGCTGTTAGTCTTCAGGTAATCCAGCACCACCGTGGCCGAGGTGAAGTCGGTCGGCGCCCAGGTCAGGCCGCCCATGACGAAGCGGTTGTCGTCCTGGGAGTGGTCGTACTCGCGGTCGCTGTTCTGCATCTTGGCCGTGAAGCGGCCGGCCAGGGTTTGTTCGTCGTTCAGCGCATCGCCTACATCGATCCCGGTTTCGGCATGGTCATAGGAGCCGTAGGTCACGTAGCCTTGGCCAAACTTCTCGAAGCGTGGTTGCTTGGTCACGAAGTTGACCGAGCCACCCGGGTCTGCCGGGCCGAACAGGGTGGAGTTGGCACCCCGCAAAATTTCGATACGCTCGTAGGCGTAAGGGTCTTCGCGCACACCGCGCATCGAGCTGAGGGTCAGGCCGTCTCGGTAGGTGGTGGCCTGGAAGCCGCGGATCAGGAAGTAGTCGTTGCGGTCGTCCGAACCGTAGTAGTCGCTGACCACGCCGGGGGTGTACTGCAGCGCCTCTTCGGTGGTGCTGACGCTGCGCTGCTGCATTTCCTTGTTGGTAACCACAGACACGGACGCGGGCGTGTTGAGGATGCTGGTCGCCACCTTGCCCCCAACCCACAGCTCCTTGGCAACCACCGAGTTGGCGTCATCGTCGGCGCTGGCCTTGACCTTGGCATTGATGATGACAGGCGCCAGGCGGTAGTCCTCGGTCGCGCCCAGTTCCAGCGGGCCGGCAGGCTTTGGTTGTGGAATCACCAGGTAGGCGTTGGGGCCTTGCTGCTCGACTTTTAATTCGGTGCCTTGCAACAGCGACGACAACGCTGCCGACGTTTCCAGGTTGCCCTGTACGCCCTGGGTGCTGCGGTTAGCTGCGTTTTGGGCATCGAAGGACAGGCTGATACCCGCCTGGCGAGCAAAGCGGTCGAGCGCCGGTGCCAAAGGACCACCCTGAATGTTCCACTGCTGCAGCTGGTTGTTGTGCTCAGCGTTTACGGGTTGTGCAAGCGATGGCAGCGCGTAGCTGCTGACAACCATACCCAAAAACGCGCCGCGCACGGCACGGCTCAATGGATGGTGCTGTGGAACCGGGGTCAAACTCATTTTCTCGCTCCGTAGAGTGTCGGCGGGCTGGCCTGTATTCCGGCCTTCTCTACAAGCCGAACGAGAATGAGAAAACACCTCATTTATTTTTCGGGTAGCTGGAGGCACCACACCGCGGGCGCCTCCAGCACTTAAACCTTATTCACTTTCGCGGCTCGCAAACGGGTCAAACTCGGGGTCGTTCAACTTCAGGATGTGGTTCTTGATGGCACAACCGGCCAGATCGATGTATTCCGCATAGAAGTCTTTACCCAGTTGCCGCAGCGGTGAGCCCTCCAATGAGTCAGCGACAGCTTCTACCGTTACGATCCCGAATTGTTCAGCGATGATTTCCACACTGCGCACACGCATTTCAGGGTGGTCATAGGGCTTCTGGTACCAGGTCGCGATCTGATACTGGATATCGTCTCTTTCCAGCGCCTGATACAGATGGCTGGCAAACGCGATGCTGGTTTCGCGAATCAGGCCCGGGTCGATATCGAGCTTTTCAAGTAGCGTTTCAGTGGGTTGGTAGGCAACATAAAGCAGGTCGGCGATGGTGTAGCCCGGCATCGGCGGGAAAACGCCTGGCGGTAGTTGGTCCGCCGGGATTGATAGCTGGTCGGAATAGTCGTCGTTGTGCACGGGAAGCTCCTTGCCTCGGTATAGTTTTACTGGCCAGCGCCAGCATCATCCACGCGCCATTGCTGGCGCGCAGTGAAATGACATTTTCCGGTTGTATTAGTTGCGCGCAAGGGTGAAATAACTGCGGTCAGCCACCTACTCATCCGAGTGCGGTTTCAAAGCGGTTTTGCCGGTGTGGATACATGCCTTTTACAGGGGTTGGCTTTGAGCCAGTAGCGTTTCCTGCGTAGCGGGCAGCGGGCGGCTCAGCAGCACGCCAACCACCACCGCGAACACCAGCGCTGCAAGGCCCGCAACCTGCAACACGGCCTCGAAGCCACCCATGAACGCCTGGCGGGCCAAGGGTGCCACCGCTTCACGCAAGCCCGGATCAAGCAGCGCCAGGGCCGCCTGCAGGTCGCCCGCCGCTACCCGCGTGGCCATCGCAGCAACTTGGCCCACTTGCGATGGCGCTACGGCAACCAGGGCTTCGTGAAGCAATTGCCCGCTGCGGGCGGCCAGTACGCCGCCCAGTAAACCGATAGCCAGGACGATGGCCCCGAAGCGCGTAGTTGTACTCAACCCGGAAGCCATCCCGGTACGCTGGCGTGGCACACAAGCCATGATGTTTTTCTGGGTGTCGCCATTTAGCAGCCCGGCACCCGCCCCCAGCACCAGGCTGGCCAGGGCAAAGGCTGCATAGCCGCCAAACCCGGCGGCCCAGGCACATAGCAGGTTGCCCACCCCCACCAGCACTAGGCCAAGGGCGAATACCTGCGCCGGGCTCAAGTGCGCCGCCAGGCGCATGCCCAAGCGCGGTGCCAGCAACATGGCCACGGCAAACGGCAGCATGCCGGCCCCGGCTGCCAATGCGGACAGTTGCAGGCCGTTTTGCAGGTACAGCGGCAGCAAAGTCATCATCACCTGGGCGCAGGCGGCGTAGGCGAACATGCCCAGCAAAGCACCCACGAACCGCCCGCTGCGCATCAGCTGAAGGTCGATCATCGGCCGTTCCTGGTTGCGTTCGACCATGATAAACAGGCCAAACAGGAAGGCACTGATTAGCAGCCGGCCCAGGGTTTGAGCACTGCCCCAGCCCACCTGGTTGGCATCGATCATCGCCCAGATCAGATAGCCCAGGGCACCCGCAAAAGTCAGGCTGCCCCATGGGTCAAGCCGGGCCGCCGCGCTGTCGCGGGACTCCTCTACACTGCGCAGCACCATCACTGCCAGCAACGCCACCAACGGCAGGTTGATGTAGAAGATCCAGCGCCAGCCCAGGGTACTGGCGATCACCCCGCCGAGCAGCGGCGCAAAGGTGATGGTGGCGCCCATGCAGGCACCCCAGAAGGCCCAGGCGCGCATGCGTTCCTGCGGCTGGTGGAAGCGGTTGCCGATGGCGGCCAGTGCCGAGGTCAACAACAGGGACGCGCCGATGCCCTTGGCGGCCCTGGCCAGGTCGAGCAATAGCAGGCTGGGCGCCGCGCCGCAGGCTAGCGAGGCAAGGCCGAACAGGGCCAGGCCGAGCAGCAGCATGCGCCGGCGGCCAAAGCGGTCGGCGAGGCTGCCGGCGGGCAGCAGACAAGCGGCGAAGGCCAGCAGGTAGGCACTGACCACCCATTCGATATCGGCAAACGAGCCAGACAGGTCGCGGGCGATACTGGGCAGGCTGACCGCGACAATGTTGGTGTCGAGGATGATCAGGGCGCAGACCAGGGAGGCGGTAAGCAGGGTAAAGCGTGCAGAGGGCATGGTGGGGCTCCAGAAGCTGAGCTGGTTGGTTTGAAGTGCCTTTAACCTGCAGGATCGCCGGGACCGCTGCGCGCTCCAGATATTGCATAGCCCTCGAATGTTGAGCGGTCCCTGCAATTGCACAGGCAGGCTTTGCCGCCAAGCCAACAGCCTTGTAGTGTTGGCCTTACCATACCGCCGCCTGCGCCAAGGCTTGTTAGCCCCGGCGGCCCGCGTCATTACCCTGCAGGTAACACCTGATGGAAATCCGCCATTTCCGCTATTTTCTCTGCGTTGCCCGCCACGGCCATTTCACCCGGGCCGCCGAGCAGTTGGGCATCGCCCCGCCCACCCTCAGCCGGCAGATCCAGGACATGGAACGCGAGCTAGGTGTGCGCTTGTTCGAGCGCAGCCAGCGCGAGGTCAACCTCACCGCCGCCGGCCAGGCGCTGTTGATTGAGGCCGAACAGGCCGTGCGCCAGTTCGACGCCGCACAGCTGGGTGCACAACGCGCAGCCCGTGGCGAAAGCGGGCGTATCGAACTGGGCTACGTGGCTTCGGCCGCCTACTCGGGCATGCTCCAGCAGCAAGTCAGCCGCTACAGCGAAACCTGCCCTGGCGTGCGCCTGAATATCCGTGAACTGCCCATGGCCGAACTACCCGGCATGGTCCGCGACGGCTTACTAGACCTTGCCTACGTGCGCTCACCGATGGAGTTTCCTGACCAGCTGGAAGCCATCGCCTTGCACCAGGAAGGTTTCGTTCTCGCCCTGCCCGCCAGCTCGCGGATCAACGAAGTGCCGCAGATCCCGGCCTCGCGCCTGGCCAATGAAACCTTCATTCTGCCCGAGCAGATTTCCGGCACGCTGGAAGTGGCGGCGCAAGGTGGCTTCGTCCCGATGCTTGGCCCACAACCCGGCAGCCTGGTGGCCGTGATTACCTTGGTATCACTTGGGCAAGGCATTGCAGTAGTCCCGGAATCGGTGGTGCAGCGCATCAACCTGCCGCAGGTGAATTACCGGCGGGTCGTCGATTGCCAGGCTAGCTCGTGGCTGAGCCTGGTTCACCGACGCTTCGAGAAAGCGCCGGCTGTGATGCGATATGTGCAAAGCGTGATGGGCGGCACTTGATGGCCGCTCAAGTACGCTGATCTTCTGCAGGAACTGTTTGAGCATATCTATCAGTACACCTTGCAGATCCGCTTCGACATGGCCCCCCCGGTAGGCCCAGGAATTCGACCACGTAGGCATCTTCCGCCAGACAAGTGTAAAAAAAACAAAGGGCACCCATCCTCGGGTGCCCTTTGCCTTACAGCCAGGTGAACTGAATCACCCCATCGATCGCGCGCCCACCGGTTGCGCATGGCCCCTCGCCGTCACGATCCCCAGGAAGGAAATCACGATCGCCAGGCCCAATGTCGAGCTCACTTCCGCCCGATGCTCAGGCGTGTACATCATCACCGCCAGCGCCCCGGCAATGAAAATGATCACCGCCCAGGTCAGGTACGGGAACAGCCACATGCGGAACTTCAATTCGGTGTTCTCGCGCTCCAGACGGCGGCGCATGCGCAGCTGCGAGATGGCGATAACCATGTACACCAACAGGGCGATGGCACCAGAGCTGGCCAGCAGGAACTCGAACACGCCCTTCGGCGCGAAGTAGTTGAGGACTGCGATGGCCGCACCGATCAGGGTGCTGCCGAACACTGCAGCACGCGGTACGCCGACCTTGGAGGTCTTGTTGAGGAAGGCCGGGGCGTCACCGCGCTTGGCCAGCGAGAACATCATCCGCGAAGCGATGTAGATCGACGAGTTCATGCAGCTGGTAACGGCTACCAGAACCACCAGGTCGACCATGAATGCCGCGTTGGGGATGTTCATGATTTCCAGCGCACGCTGGTACGAACCCACCACTGCCAGTTGCGGGTCGTTCCACGGCACCACCGAAATGATCACGAAGATCGACAGGATATAGAAGGTGCTGATACGCCAGATCACCGAGCGAGTGGCCTTGGCAATGTTGCGCGACGGGTCGCTGGACTCGGACGCGGCGATGGTCACCGCCTCGGTGCCGATGAAGCTGAACATCACGGTGATGAACGCCCCCACCACTGCCGACCAGCCATTCGGTGCAAAGCCGCCGTATTCGGCAACCAAGCTGCTAAGGCCACTGACCTCGCGGTTGGGTAGCCAGCCCATCAGCGCGGCGAAGCCCAGGCCGATGAAGCCCAGGATGGCGGTGACCTTGAGGATGGCGAACCAGAACTCGAACTCGCCGTACTTGGCCACGCTGAACAGGTTGGTACCGGCCAGCAGCAACACCGAAGCCAGGGCGAAGATCCAGCTGTCCACCTGCGGGAACCAGGCGTTCAGCACATGCCCGGCGGCCAATGCTTCGATAGGAATGACCAGTACCCAGAACCACCAGTACAACCAGCCGATGGTATAGCCGGCCCAGCGGCCAATGGCCTGGTCAGCGTAGGTGGAAAACGATCCGGTGTCGGGGTGTGCCACGGCCATTTCGCCGAGCATGCGCATGACCAGTACCACCAAGGTTCCGGCCACGAAATAGGAAATTATGGTTGCTGGCCCGGCTGCCGCGATGGCATGGCCAGAACCTACGAAAAGTCCGGCGCCGATGATGCCGGCGATGGACAGCATCGTTACGTGACGTGGCTTGAAACCTTGTGCAAGGTTGCCATCAGATCCCACGGTGTTCATTGATGTTGTTCTCTTTTTGCTGACACAAGGAAGGACGGGCAGGCGTAGGCGAAAAATATCTCCTTTGAAATCAATAAGTCGACACGTTACTCGCGCTCTGTTGTTGATCTTTGGAGCGCTTCACAGCGCAACGTGTCAGTGCAGGGCGGGCTTCATTTAATCCCCGCATGGCTGTGGGGAATTACACGAGAACGCCCCGGAACTGTTCGATCACGACAGGGCATTTCCATCAACGCCAAATGTCGCGAATGGCATGTCCGATCGCGCCATGGGCCCAAATGGAGCTTTTGTTTTTCATATGAATGTGTGTTGTCTGTGCCGGCCCTTTCGCGGGTGAACCCGCTCCTACGACGGGACGTGGCGACGGTACCGATTGATGAATTCGGTGGCGGGTGCGGCGGTGAATGACTGGGGGGATTGGCCGGCAGGTCCGGCCCTTTCGCGGGTGAACCCGCTCCTACGACGGGAGGTGGCGACGGTACCGATTGATGAATGCGGTGGCGGCTGCGGTGGTGAATGACTGGGGGGATTGGCCGGCAGGTCGGGCCTATTCGCGGGTGAACCCGCTCCTACAACGGAACCTGGCGATGCCACCGATTGAGGAATGCGGTGGCGGGTGCGGCGGTGAATGACTGGGGGGATTGGCCGGCAGGTCGGGCCTATTCGCGGGTGAACCCGCTCCTACGATGGTGCGTGGCGACATCGCCGATTGATGAATGCGGTGGCGGCTGCGGTGGTGAATGACTGGGGGGATTGGCCGGCAGGTCCGGCCCTTTCGCGGGTGAACCCGCTCCTACGACGGCGTAGCGACACCACCGGTTGATGTAGGAGCGGGCTTGCCCGCGAAGAGGCCAGCAGCCTCAACGCACCAGGCAGGGCCGTTTGTTATCGAAGCGCCAACCCGGGATCAGGAACTGCATCGCCACGCTGTCATCGCGCGCACCCAGCCCCATGTTGCGGTAACACTCATGGGCCTTGGCCAGCTGGTCTTCATCCAGTTCCACGCCCAAACCCGGCCGCGCCGGCACCCGCACATGCCCGTCGACAATGCGCAGCGGCTCACGGGTCAGGCGCTGGCCATCCTGCCAGATCCAGTGCGTATCGATCGCCGTGATTTCGCCCGGCGCCGCAGCCGCCACCTGGGTGAACATCGCCAGCGAAATGTCGAAGTGGTTGTTCGAGTGCGATCCCCACGTCAGGCCCCAGTCATTGCACATCTGCGCCACTCTTACCGAACCCTGCAAGGTCCAGAAGTGCGGATCGGCCAGCGGAATGTCCACCGACTGCAACTGAATGGCATGGCCCATCTGTCGCCAGTCGGTGGCAATCATGTTGGTCGCGGTAGGCAGGCCGGTGGCGCGGCGGAACTCGGCCATCACCTCGCGGCCCGAGTAACCGTTCTCGGCACCGCACGGGTCTTCGGCGTAGGCCAGTACATCGTGCTTGTCGCGGCACAGGGCGATGGCCTCCTTCAGCGACCACGCGCCATTGGGGTCGAGCGTGATGCGCGCTTCGGGGAAGCGTTCGGCCAGCGCTGTCACAGCCTCCATCTCTTCTTCACCGCGCAGCACACCGCCCTTGAGCTTGAAGTCGCTGAAGCCATAGCGCGCCTTGGCGGCCTCGGCCAGCCGCACCACTGCTTCCGGGGTCAGGGCCTTTTCGTGGCGCAGGCGGAACCAGTCGTCATCGCTGTCGGCTTCGTTGCGATAAGCCAGGTCAGTCTGCTGGCGGTCGCCGATGTAGAACAGGTAGCCGAGCATCTTCACCGCATCCCGTTGCTGCCCCTCGCCCAGCAGTGCCGCCATCGGCACGTTCAGGTGCTGGCCAAGCAGGTCGAGCAACGCCGACTCGATGGCCGTCACCGCATGCACGGTGATGCGCAGGTCGAAGGTCTGCAGGCCACGGCCTGCCGAGTCGCGGTTGGCGAAGGTCTGGCGCATGGCATTGAGCACACGCTGGTAATGGCCGATCGGCTGGCCGACCACCAGGCTGCGGGCGTCCTCCAGGGTCTGGCGAATGTTCTCGCCGCCGGGCACTTCGCCCAGGCCGGTATTGCCGGCGCTGTCGCGCAGCACCACCACGTTGCGGGTGAAGTACGGGCCATGGGCGCCACTGAGGTTGAGCAGCATGCTGTCATGGCCGGCCACGGGGACCACGCGCAGGTCGGTGACCACCGGGGTGCTGGTGTGAAGGGTCTGCATATTCATGAGGGTTGTCTCGCAGTCATCAGTGGGTCTGGCCCAGGGCCGAAGGGGCCTTGAGGTCATCGGAAGGGACGCCCTTGGGGCGAATGCGTACGAAGAAGATGGCAATCGCCGCCAGCACCGAGGTCACTGCCAGGCCGTACAGCCCGCCCTGGATCGAGCCAGTCTGCTGCTCCAGCAAGCCGAAGGTGGTGGGGGCAACGAAGCCGCCGAGGTTGCCGACCGAGTTGATCAAGGCAATCACCGCCGCAGCGATGCGGGCGTCCAGGTAGCCTTGGGGGATTGGCCAGAACAGTGACGACGCTGACTTGAAGCCGATCGCGGTGAAGCACACGGCGACGAAGGCGAACACTGGCCCACCCGTAGTGGACATGAACATGCCCGTGGCAGCGACCAGCAGCGCGCCCGCCACCCAGGCCTGCTGGAACTTCCAGCGAGCGGAACCGGCGGCGAAGGCGTACATGGCCAGGATCGAGATCAGCCAAGGGATCGAGTTGAAGAAACCGACCTGCATGTCACTGAGGTCGCCCATACGCTTGATGATGCTAGGCAGCCAGAAGGTCGCAGCGTAGATGGTCAGCTGGATACAGAAGTAGATCAGGCAGAACAGCACGATCTGGCGGTCCTTGAGCAGGCTCCAGGCCGATGGCCTGACCGCGCCGATGGCCTCACGCGCTTGCTGCTCGCGGTCGATGGTGGCAACCAGCGCGTCCTGCTCGGCCTTGCTCAGCCACTTGGCGTCCTGCGGCCTGGAGTCGAGCCAGAAGAATACGAAGAAGCACAGTGCTACCGAGGCCATGCCTTCGATGAACAGCATCCACTGCCAGCCATGCAGGCCCAGGCCCTGGATTTGCATCAACGCCCCGGCCAGCGGCCCGGAAATCAGCGATGCCAGTGCAGAACCGCTGAGGAAGATAGCAATGGCCTTGCCGCGCTCTGCCGCTGGCAGCCAGCGGGTGAAGTAGTAGATCACGCCAGGAAAGAAACCTGCTTCGGCCACCCCGAGCAGAAAACGCAACACGTAGAACTGGGTTTCGTTCTGCACGAAGGCCATGGCCGTGGCCACCAGCCCCCAGGTGAACATGATGCGGGTGAGCCACAGCCGGGCACCGACCTTTTGCAGCAGCATGTTCGAAGGTACTTCGAACAGCGCGTAACCGATGAAGAACAGCCCGGCACCAAAGCCAAAGGCCGCAGCGCTGATGCCCAGGTCGCTTTCCAGGTGCGGGCGGACGAAGCCAATGTTGACGCGGTCGAGGTAGTTGACGATGAACATGATGACGAACAGCGGCAGGACGTGGCGCTTGACCTTGGCCACGGCACTGGCCAACGCGTCGCCTTCATGCCGGGCAGACGGAGCGAGGGTGTCGTTCACTTGCGGATCTCCCACTAATTGTTTTTGTGCGGGTCGGGTTGTCTGACATGGCAGTGGGGAGGAGCTTATGCGCAGCGAAGTTGTACGACAAGATCATTAACGTCGGCAAAATAGCAATATACAAGCTGTCACAATGCTAATTTGATCCGAACGTGCAAAAACAGATCAATTACATGCTGAATTGGATGCGCGAAAAATCGGCAAAAAATTTTTCTATCGATTAACTTGTCGTACAAGCAATCAAGAAGCGAATCACACATGGAACCCGAACACGCGCGCAAACGCGGCCATAGCCGTGCCCATGACCTGGTTTCCAGCCTGACCCAGCAAATTCTGCTGGGCACCTTCAAACCAGGCGACAAACTGCCTTCGGAAAACACCCTAGTGCGCGAGCACGGGGTCAGCCGCACGGTGGTTCGCGAAGCCTTGTCGAAGCTGCAAGCCTCTGGGCTGGTGGAGCCGCGCCACGGGATCGGTACGTTCGTGATGGAGCGCCAGGCCCAGGCCGGCCTGCGCGTTGCGGCGGAGAGCGCGGCGAATGTGCGCGATCTGCTGGAGCTGCGTATTGGCCTTGAGGGCCAGGCTGCCGCACTGGCCGCGCTGCGTCGTGACGAGGCGCAACTGGCGCGCATGCGCCAGGCACTGGATGACTATCAGGACCTGGCCGCTGCTGGCGACAGCTGCATCGAAGCCGACCGGCGCTTTCACCTGCTGATTGCCGAGGCCACCGGCAATCTGTATTTCACCGAGATGCTGCTGCAACTGGGCAATGGTCTGATCCCGCGCAACCGCATGGCCAAGGCCGAGCGCGCGGGGGCCAAGCTGGCGCGGCAAGCGTACCTGGCCAACCTGGAGCATGAGGCGATCCTCAATGCCATCCGCCGACAAGACCCGGATGCGGCGCGGGCGGCGGTGTGCCTGCACCTGTCCAACAGCCGCGACCGGCTATTGCCGGACTGACTGTCAGGCAGTGCAAGACAAGCATATTGGCGTGCAGGGTGGCCGTTACACCCAGCTACCCTGCCCTCACTTCACCAGGTCAGGCAGATCTTGCCGAAATGCCGGTTGCTCTCCTGGTAACGGAACGCCTCGACGATCTGTTCCAACTCGAAATGCTTGTCCACCACAGGCCGCAGGCCGTTGGCGTCGATCGCCCGCACCATCGCCTGCTGCTGCGCTCGGCTGCCGACCAGCACCCCTTGCAGCCGAATCTGCCGCACCAACGCCTGTACCAGCGGCAACTGCCCGGCCACCCCGGTAAGGATGCCGATCAGCGAAACATGCCCGCCAATGCGCGCGGCAATCATCGACTGCTCCAGCGTCGCCGGGCCGCCCACTTCAATCACATGGTCGACACCGCGGTTGCCAGTCAGCTCGCGCACCTTCTCACCCCAGGCCGGGGTGCTCCTGTAGTTGATCAGGTGGTCGGCACCCAGAGCCTTCAGGCGCTCCAGCTTGGCATCGCTGGACGAGGTGGCGATCACGGTCGCGCCCGCCAGCTTGGCGAACTGCAGGGCGAAAATCGACACACCGCCGGTACCCTGCACCAGCACCGTGTCGCCGGGTTTGAGGTGATCATCGCTCATCAGCGCGCGCCAGGCGGTAAGGCCGGCGGTGGTCAGGGTGGCAGCCTCGGCATGGCTGAAACCCTGGGGTGCCAAGGTGAAGGCGCTGGCGCGGGCAGTCACCTGCTCACGGGCGTAGCCGTCGATGCCGTCGCCGGGCACCCGGGCAAAGCCCTCGACATTGGCCTGGCCATCGAGCCAGTCGGGGAAGAAGGTGCTGACCACATTGTCGCCGACCTGGAACTCAGTGACGCCAGCCCCCACCGCAACCACCTCGCCGGCGCCATCGGCCATGGGGATGCGTCGCTCGCTCGGGCCCCACATGCCGCTGACCACGGCGAAATCGTGGTAGTTGAGGGAACTGGCGTGCAGGCGCACGGTAATCTCGTCGGCCTGGGGGGCCTGGGCCTCGCAGGTGCCGACCTCGACTTTGTCGTAGCCGCCGCCGGGTTGTACGTAGATGGCCTTGCTGCTCATGGGTGGGTCTCCGTATCAGAGCAAAGAATGGGGTTCAGCATAGACAGATCCGGCCCTTTCGCGGGCACGCCCGCCCTGACAGGGGCACCACAGGACCCGAGACGTGCGCAATACCTGTGGGAGCGGGCGTGCCCGCGAAGAGGCCCGCATGGCCAACACACGCATCAGCCCAGCATCACCTTCAACGCCCGGCAATCCGCCGCATGCCAATCCACCAGCTCTGGCCAGGGGTTGTCCGGCAGGTTCACCAGCACCGTGCGTGCTCCCGCAGCCCGCCCACAGTCCAGGTCAAAGCGGTAATCCCCCACCATCACCAGTTCGCTCGGTGTCACGCCCCAGGCGCTGGCAATCTTCAGCAGCCCATCCGGGCTCGGCTTGGGCGCAGCCTCGTCACGCCCAAGAATATGTTCCACCGGGAAGCAGTCCGCCAGGCCGATGGCCTCCAGCGTTACATGCGCAAGCTCACGCGCATTGCGGGTCAGAATACCTAGCCGGCACCCGCGCTCGGCCAACTCGCGCACCAGTTCCACCGCCCCGGTGGCCGCCGTG
Organism: Pseudomonas sp. BP6; assembly: GCF_017875935.1. NCBI lineage: Bacteria > Pseudomonadati > Pseudomonadota > Gammaproteobacteria > Pseudomonadales > Pseudomonadaceae > Pseudomonas > Pseudomonas sp. BP6. The sequence goes on along the minus strand of NZ_JAGINI010000001.1, from coordinate 152,835 downwards.
GAGGCCGTTGCCAGGTCCCTTTCGTGTTCCAGCAACCAGGCATGCTTGGCCGCCGCTTCCGCCGCCGGCAAGGCCGCCAGGTGAGTGAGGATGTCGTGCTCGGCCGGGATGTCCAGCGCCACCCGAATGGCGGCGAAGTCGTGCACGGCCACGGTCAGGGTGCCGTCCATGTCGAACACCCAGTTGCGCACCTCGCCCAGGCTCATGCCCAGTCCTTGCGATGGCGAATCAGGCCTTCCTGGCTCGACGATGCCACCAGTTGCCCGGCCTGGTTGAAAATGCTGCCGCGGCAGAAACCACGGGAATTGCCGGCCCAGGGGCTATCGGTGGCGTACAGTAGCCACTCGTCGGCGCGCAGGTTGCCGTGAAACCACAACGAATGGTCGAGGCTGGCGATCTGCATGTCGCGCTGCCATACCGATTTGCCATGGGGCAGCAACGCCGTGGTCAGCAGGCCGAAGTCCGAGGCGTAGGCCAGCATGTACTTGTGCAGGGCAGGCACGTCAGGCAGGTTGCCGTCGGCGCGGAACCAGGCGTATTTCACCGGGTCGCCCGGCTTGGGGTTGAACGGGTCGCGCTCGGTGACCGGGCGGATCTCGATCGGCTTGGCGCACAGCACCTTGTCGCGGATGCGCTCAGGCAACTGGTCAGCCATGGCACGGGCCAGTTCCACCTCGGTAGGCAGGTTTTCCGGGCCGACCACGTCAGGCATCTGCGCCTGGTGCTCGAAGCCTTCCTCGTCGTACTGGAACGACGCGCTGCAGGTGAAGATGGTCTGGCCCTTCTGGATCGCCGTCACCCGCCGTGTACTGAAGCTGCCGCCATCGCGCACCCGGTCCACCGAGTACACCACTGGAAGGCTGGCATCGCCCGGGCGCAGGAAGTAGCCGTGCAACGAATGCACATGGCGCGCGTCCTCGACGGTCTGACTGGCAGCCGACAACGACTGGCCCAGCACCTGCCCACCGTAAAGCTGGCGGAAGCCCAGGTCCTGGCTACGTCCACGGAACAGGTTCTCCTCGATGGATTCGAGGCTCAACAGGTCGACCAGGTCGTCCAACACATGACTCATCGGGGGATCTCCGTAGGAGCGAGCCTAGCTCGCGATGCGCCGCCCGAGCGGCGCTCGATTTCACAGGCGCTGAACGTGTTACGGGCAAGCGCCTTCCAAGATGGGCAAATGATACAGCGTTTGTCATTCGCGCCGGGCATGGCCGTGCATTCAGGCGCGCAGGGTGCGCTCCCAGTGCGCGCGGTCAATGCGGTACAGCACATGCGGGCGCAGTGGGTGGCCAATGGGCAGGCGGGGGTGCTCGAAACTGCCGTGTGGGTCCTGCTGCATGCCAATGGCCTGCATGACCTTCTGCGACGGCAGGTTGCATTCGCTAGTGAATGACACGACCTCCTCCAGGCGCAATTGGGCAAAAGCACAACGCAGGCAGGTCCACGCCGCTTCGCTGGCAAAGCCAAGGCCCCAGTGGCGGCGGGCCAGGCGCCAGCCAATCTCTACGGCGGGGGTGAAATCGGCGTCAAAGCCCACGTGCAGCAAGCCAGTCATGCCGATGAACGCGCCGCTGTCCTTGCGCTCCAGGGCCCACAAACCAAAACCGTATTCATTGAAGTGCCCACGCACGCGGCCGATCAACGCAGCGGCCTCAAGGCGCGTCAACGGCGCCGGAAAGTAACGCATTACCTGCGGGTCAGCGCACAGCGCGGCGAACTCGCGCAGGTCGTCGTCATGCCATTGGCGCAGCACCAGCCGTGCGCTTTCCAGTTCAAGAATAGGGGTCATCGGGCCTGCTCCGGTTTTGCCGTGTTGCAGTTTACAGCGTAGGCGCGGGCGCGGGTTTCACCCAGCCGGTAGTAGCCGAATGCAATTTTCACACGCCCTTCACCGGCCCCCGACAGGCCACTTGGCAGGATGCCGCCATCCCTGCCGTGCCAAGCACGGCCATGCCAACGGAGCCACGCATGCAATTGAGCAATACCCTGGGGCACTCCGCCATTCACGCCCGGCGCAAGCGACGCCTGACCCGCAAAGCCCTCGGAGCCGCCCTGGGCCTGTGCATGGTCGTGGCGGCGTTGACCACCTGGCTGGCGACGAGGACGCATATCGTGGACCTTGGCAACGAGCAACAACTGAGTGACAGCGGCCTGCTGCAGGACTGGGCCGACGGTGCGGTGATCGTGATGATCCGCCACGCCGAACGCTGCGACAGCGCCCCCGGCCCCTGCCTGGACGACCCCACGGGGATCACCCTGAGCGGTAGCCAGGCTGCCGCCCGCGTTGGCCAGGGGCTGCACCGGCTGGGCCTGAACAACGCCGACTTGCTCACCAGCCCGAAACGGCGCACCCGGCAAACCGCGCACTTCATCCTCGGCCAGGCGGTGGCCAGCGAAGACTGGCTGGAAAGCTGCGACAGCCAGTTCGCCAACGAAGCGCTTGCACACAAACGCGCGGGCCACAACCTGGTGCTGGTGACTCACAACGGCTGCATCGACCACTTTGCCCGCCAGCAGCACGTTGCCGGCGGCGAACGTCAAAGCAACTATGCCAGCGCCCTGTTCGTATCGGTGGATGGCAATGGCAAGGCACGCATCCTGGGGCGCCTGAACGAACCGGACTGGCAACGCGTATTGGCCAGCACAGGAAAATAGCCCTCAAACGTAAACGCCATCTCTGTGGGAGCGGCCTTGTGTCGCGATTGGGCTGCGCAGCAGCCCCAGCAATGTGTGCATCTGCGCTGAAATTTTGGGGCTGCTGCGCAGCCCAATCGCGACACAAGGCCGCTCCCACAAAGGGCCGGTACCGGCGCAAGAAACAGGTACTCCCATTACAGTCACCCGTCATGGCAAGATCAGCACTGGCCCTGATTACGACCTCAACCATGCCGTTGCCGCTGATCTACCACGAAGATTACAGCCCGGAGTTCCCCGCCGAACACCGCTTCCCAATGGACAAGTTCCGACTGCTGCACGACCACCTGGTCGGCAGCGGGCTGACCACCGACCAGGCCCTGCTGCGCCCGGACATCTGCCCCAACGACATCCTCGCCCTGGCCCATGACCGCAGCTACATCGAGCGCTACATGAACGGCGAGCTGTCGCGCGAGGACCAGCGCCGCCTCGGCCTGCCCTGGAGCGAGGCCCTGGCCCGGCGTACCGTGCGCGCCGTCGGCGGCTCACTGCTGACTGCCGAGATGGCGCTGCAGCACGGCATCGCCTGCCACCTCGCCGGTGGCACCCACCACGCTCATTACGACCACCCCGCCGGCTTCTGCATTTTCAACGACCTGGCGGTCATCAGCCGCTACCTGCTGGAAGCAGGCCGGGTACACCGGGTGCTGATCTTCGATTGCGACGTGCACCAGGGTGACGGCACCGCGCGCATCCTGCACGACACGCCTGAGGCCATCACCGTGTCGCTGCACTGCGAACAGAACTTCCCCGCCCGCAAGGCACAAAGCGACTGGGACATCCCTCTGCCCCGAGGCATGGGCGACGCGGCCTACCTGAAGGTGGTGGACGACGCCCTCAACTACCTGCTGCCGCTTTATCAACCCGACCTGGTGTTATATGACGCCGGTGTCGATGTGCACAAGGACGACGCCCTGGGCTACCTGCAGCTGACCGACGCAGGCGTTGCCGCCCGTGACGAAGCCGTGCTGCGCCATTGCCTGGGCCGCGATATCCCGGTGGTGGGCGTGATCGGCGGAGGCTACAGCAAGGACCGCACAGCCCTGGCCAAACGCCACGGCATCCTTCACCACAGCGCCGCACGTGTCATGGGTTGTTCACAATGACTGTGGAACCGCTTGTGGATAACCTGCGCGAAAGGCGCTGTAGCCCTTTACTGGCAAGGCCTGCGTGACGCTGGCTATTTTTTGACCAGTGCTTCCGTGGGCAGCGCTGCGGTAGAATGCGCCTCTTTTCCACAGCCTGCTGCCCACCATGCCCGATCTGAACCCCGCATCCCCTCCTCCCGCTGTCGTCATCGGTGGCGGCCCCGCCGGCCTGATGGCTGCCGAAGCACTGGCCAACGCAGGCCTGGCGGTCGAGGTGTTCGATGCCATGCCTTCGGTTGGGCGCAAGTTCCTGCTGGCGGGTGTCGGCGGCATGAACATCACCCATTCCGAGCCCTACCCGGCGTTCGTGGCCCGCTATGCCGAACGCCAGGGCGAAATCGAAGCCCTGCTACGCGACTTCGATGCGGACGCGTTGCGCCAGTGGATTCATGGTTTGGGCATCGAAACCTTCGTCGGCACCTCGGGCCGGGTGTTCCCCACCGACATGAAAGCCGCACCGTTGCTGCGTGCCTGGCTCAAGCGCCTGCGCGACAGCGGGGTAGTTATCCACACCCGCCATCGCTGGTTGGGCTGGAACACCGATGGCAGCTTGCGAATTGCTTATCCACAGGGCGAACGGCAGGTGAAAGCCTCGGTCGTGGTGCTGGCGCTGGGTGGCGCCAGCTGGGCGCGCCTGGGTTCTGACGGCAGCTGGCAACCGCTGCTGGCCGAACGGGCTGTGGATATCTCGCCTTTGCAGCCGAGCAACTGCGGTTTTGAAGTAGAGGGCTGGAGCGCGCTGCTCAAGGACAAGTTCGCGGGCGCACCGCTGAAGAACATCGCCCTCAGTGTCCCGGGCAGCACACCGCGCAAGGGCGAGTTCATCCTCACCGCTCAAGGTGTGGAAGGCAGCCTGGTGTATGCCTGGTCGGCACCGGTACGCGAGGCCATCCACCGTGAAGGCCATGGGGTGTTGTTGCTCGACCTGCTGCCGGACAAGCCTGTGGACAAGATTGCCCAGGCACTGGCCAAACCACGCGGTTCACGCTCCATGGCCAAGCACCTGCACAGCCAGCTGGGGATTGATGGGGTCAAGGCAGCACTGCTGCGCGAGCTGACTGATCCGGCGACCTTTGCCGACGTTGATGCCTTGGCTCGAGCCATCAAGGCATTGCCCATCACCCTGATACGCACGCGGCCGCTGGATGAGGCGATCAGCAGTGCCGGCGGGGTCCGCTTCGAGGGGCTGGATGAGGGATTGATGGTAAAGGGCATGCCGGGGGTATTCTGTGCCGGCGAGATGCTGGACTGGGAGGCGCCAACCGGGGGGTATCTGCTCACGGCGTGCTTTGCCAGCGGCTTGCGCGCCGGGCGGGCAGCGGCGGATTGGGTGCGGGCTTCCTGACAGCTTGCCGGGGCTGCTTCCACAAGTACTGCATCAATCCAGATTGCGCAGCCCATGTGGGAGCAACTGTCTTGCTCAATTTCTGAAAGCTGGCGCGATCCGTGTGGGAGCGCCCTGGCGTCGCGAAAGGGCCGCAAAGCGGCCCCAAAACCTCAAGGCTTACGCTTGCGCGGCCCACCATTGAAGCTCGGCACCTTGCGAACAGCCTTCACCGCCGGTTCCGCACTGCCGGCTTCAGTGCTGTCCATCCAGCGCCCCAGCCCGCGCTTGGCGCTGTTTTCTTTCGGCTTCTTGGGCTTCTTCGGTTTCTTGATAACCTGCCCGCTGGCATCGGTCATCGGCACCCGGTGCTCAGGGATGAAATCCGGCTCTTCATGACGCGGCAGGGTCTGCCGGGTCAGCACCTCGATAGCCGCCAGCAGTTGCACTTCATCCGCACACACCAGCGAAATCGCCTCGCCCTTGTTGCCCGCCCGCCCGGTACGCCCGATGCGGTGCACGTAGTCTTCGGCAACGATCGGCAGGTCGAGGTTGACGACCAGCGGCAAGTCATCGATATCCAGGCCACGGGCCGCCACATCGGTCGCCACCAGCACTTGCACCTCACGGGCCTTGAAGCTGTCCAGCGCACGCTGCCGGGTCGCCTGTGGGCGATCACCGTGGATGCCGTCGGCATTCACGCCTTCGGCCAGCAAGCGCTCCACCAGTTGATCGACGCCATTACGGGTCTTGGCGAACACCAGCACCTGCTTCCAGCGCTGTTTGCGCAGCAGGTGGCAGAACAGGTCGGCCTTGCGCTTCTTGTCCACAGGCACCAGCCACTGCTTGACGCTGGTGGCCGTGGCGTTGCGCGGGCTCACTTCGATACTGAGCGGGTCATTCAGCGCAAGCCCCGCCAGCATGCGAATCTGATCAGAGAAAGTGGCGGAAAACAGCAGCGTCTGGCGCTTGCGCGGCAGTGCCGCATACACCGACTGCAGCTCTTCGGCAAAGCCCAGGTCAAGCATGCGGTCGGCTTCATCCAGCACCAGGGTCTGCACCTGGTTGAACTTCACGGCGTTCTGCCGGAACAGGTCGAGCAAGCGGCCAGGTGTAGCCACCAGCAGGTCGACACCACGACGCAGGCGCATCATCTGCGGGTTGATACTGACCCCGCCATACACCGCGTAAGTACTCAGCGGCAGGTTCTCGGCGTATTCGCGCACGTTGTTGTGCACCTGCTCGGCCAGCTCGCGGGTGGGTACCAGCACCAAGGCACGGATCGAATTACTGGCCACCTTCTCGCCCTCCAGCGCCAGGCGCTGCAGCACAGGCAGGGCGAAGCCTGCGGTCTTGCCGGTACCGGTCTGGGCTGCGGCCATCAGGTCGCGGCCGGCCAGCACGGCGGGGATGGCTTTGGCCTGCACTGGGGTCGGGGTGGTGTAGTCCAGTTGCTGCAGCGTGCGCAGCAGCGGTTCGATCAGGCCGAGTTTGGCGAAATTCATGGCAATACCGTCAGGGGGTTCAGCGAAGGCGGCAAGTTTACCGCATCGCCCCTGCCTACTTGCAGATTTCACCTTTCAACGGTGGCACAGTTACGGGCGCCTTGCGCCACTGTGGCAGGCCGATCAGCACCACCGCGCCGATGATCACTGCCATCGCCACGCACTCTTCAGCGCCAATCTGCTCACCGGCAAAGACGATACCCAGCAGCACCGCCACCGCCGGGTTGACGTAGGCGTAGCTGGTGGCCGCTGCCGGGCGCACGTGCTTGAGCAGGTACATGTAGGCACTGAACGCCAGGATCGAACCGAAGAACACCAGGTAGGCCAGCGCCCCCCAGCCAGCAGCGGTCGGCACCTGTGTCATGCGTTCGCCCGACAGTACACTGCCCAGCAACAGCACCGCCCCCCCGACCAGCATTTCCGCTGCGCTGGCCATCGGCCCCTGGGGCAGCGGCAAGGTCTTGCTCCACACCGAGCCGAATGCCCAGGACGCCGCCGCGAAGATGATCAGCGCCGCACCTATCGGGCTTGCCTGCAGGTTGGAACCCAGGTTCAGCAGGCCGATGCCCACCAGCCCAAGGGCGATCCCCGCCCATTCCAGCTTGGAATTGCGGTGCCCGAACAACAGGCCGAACAGCAAGGTGAACAGCGGCACCGTCGCCACTGCCAAAGCCGCCACGCCCGAAGCCACACCCGCATGCTCGGCCACGGTCACCCCGCCGTTGCCACAACTGAGCAGCAAGAAACCGATCGCCCCTGCCGCCCGCCATTGCGGCCAGGTAGGTGCCGGCACGCCGCGCCAACGCAGGAAGCCGTATAGCAGCCCCCCGGCGATCAGGAAGCGCACCCCGGCCATGAGCATCGGAGGCCAGCTCTCGACGCCGATGCGAATGAACAGGTAAGTGGAACCCCAGACCAGATAAAGGGCCAGGAAGGCGCCAATCAGCAACAGCGGGAAACGACGGGAGGCAGGCATGGGGAAAACTCGAAATCCATTTACGGGTGGCTCAGTTTAACGGCCTGCCTGAGTGAAGGTACGTTACAGAACGGGTGCAAATGAGCGGCACAATTCTGGTGCGTGCGGCGCAGGCGACACCCCAGACGATCACCTGCTAGCCCTGACGATACTTGGCCAGCGCTTCGCGCACCTTCGCAGCCGGGGTTTTCTGCAGCCGGCAAAGCAGCTCGTGCGACAGTTGCTGAACCCCGTGGTCCTGGTGCAACACACCCGCCAGATGCTGCAGCAGGTTGGCGGCCATTTCGGCATCGGCCATGGCCCGGTGCGCGGTGCCCGTGTCAGGCAACCCAGCCCAGCGTGTCAAAGTGCCCAGCTTGTGGTTGGGCGCGGTGGGCAGCAGGCGCCGTGACAGCAACAGGGAACACGCGAAGGGCTGGCTGCGGCTGCGGCCAATACGGCCCAGCTCATAGTCCCAGAACTTCTGGTCGAAAGCAGCGTTGTGCGCCAACAGTGGGGTGCTACCGACGAACTCGGCCACCTCGTTCATCACTTTGTCCACCGGCGGCGCACCACGCAGCATGGCGGTGGTGATGCCGGTCAGCCCTGCGACGAAGGCCGGCACCGGCACACCGGCGTTCATCAGGCTCTGGTAGCGCTCGACAATGCGCCCACCCTCGAGCATTACCACCGCCACCTCGGTGGCACGGCAGCCGGTACCGGGGGAAATGCCGGTGGTTTCAAAGTCGATGACAGCGATACGTTCCATGAAAAGACCTTAGTGTTTGAGCAACAGCGCGCCTTCGATGGGCACGTAGCGGGTGGCAGCACGGATCAGTGACAACGCCGTCAGGCCCGGCACGCCATACACCACCGCTTCGGTGCCATGGCGCTGGATTACCCGCTCCAGCAGCAGGTCGAAGTCACCGTCGCCGGAGGCCAGCACCACCTGGTCGACCCGGCTGGCCGCGTCGATCACATCCAGGGTAATGCCCACATCCCAGTCGCCTTTGGCCGAGCCATCGCTGCGCTGGATGAACGGTTTGAGGCGCACATCGAAACCGAGGTTGCGCAAGATCTGCTGGAACTGCTGCTGTTTGCTGTCGCCACGGTCGATGGCATAGGCCACGGCCTCGACGATCTGGCCTTCGCGGCTGACGTCAGCCCACAGGGCGGTGTAGTTGAAGTGGCAGCCGTGGGCCTGGCGTACGGTGTAGTAGAGGTTCTGCACATCGGCGAACAGCGCGATCTTTTTCACCTGGGAACCTCATTTTTGGCCTGGAGTGCTGGGGGGGCTGCTGCGCAGCCCTTCGCGGGCACGCCCGCTCCCACAGGTATCGCGCGTACATGTGGGAGCGGGCGTGCCCGCGAAGGGGCGCAAAGCGCCCCCGGAAATGCCAGCAGTATGCCAGACCTGTCAGACGAACGAGTCGTCGTCCGAGAAGAACCCGCCATCATCGCTGCCGTAATCACTGTCGGCGTAACCGCCCTGGTCACTGCCCCAGCCACCGTTGTCAGCCACTTGCTGCTGCCCGCCCTGGTCGCTCCAGCCGCCACTGTCGCTGGCTGGCACCGGCTCTTCCTTGATGACCTCGACCACTTCCTCCGGTTGCGAGTTGTGGTTGAACAGGCTGCTGATACCCTGCGCCAGCAACACACCACCGGCCACACCGGCGGCAGTCTGCATGGCTCCACCAAGGAAGCTGCTGGCCCCACTGCGCGCAGGCGCGGCGCCATAGCCAGGCTGCGGCGCCTGAGGCCGGGTGAAACCAGGTGCCGACGGCTCGCGCCAGCCACCACCGGACGCTACTGGGGGCGCCGAAGGACGCTGTGGCTGCACCGCCGGGGCCGCGTTGCGCCCACCCGAACCAAAGATGCCGGACAAGAAGCCACCCCCGCCATTGCTCGGCGCACTGCTGGCGGCTTGTGCCGCCTGAGCCTGGGCACGTGCCTGTTGCAGCTCGGCTTGCAGCTGCTTGTTCTGTTCGTCGAGGCGCTTGATCGCGGCCTCCTGCACCAGAATCGCCTGGGTCATGTAGTAAGGCGCCGCCGGTTGCTGACGCACGTGCTGCTCGATACACGCCTGGGCTTGCGCGTCACGCGGCTGGCTCGGGTCTTCGGCTTGCTTGAGACGGCCGAACAGGCCGTCGATCAGGGTTTGTTCTTCAGTGTTCATGGGGCGACCTCGTGGGGTAGCGGGACAACGGACAGCGTCAAAGATGGGGCGTACAGGCGCGGGATTCAATCACTGCTGCGGTGAAACTTTTTTCAGCAAGTGACAGCCCCAGGCCTGCTTTGGGCTAAAGTTAGGCCCCTGTTTTTACTGCCATGCGATGTTGACTGATGAATCCGCTGAGCGTTCTGCGCGACTCCCTGTACTTCTTCCGCCGTCACCTGCCAAACATCCTCCAGCTGTGCCTGCCGCTGGTGGTCGTGGAAGCCCTGCTCACCCAGTTGCTGGACCGACAGCTGGGCGACCAGGCATCACCGGCCTACGGCATGCTGGTCAGCCTGTTGTTCTACCCGTTGTACAGCGCAGCCCTGATCCTGTACCTGGACACGCGCAGCAACGGCCAGGAAATCGCCAAGCGCGACCTGTTCGCCCGCGCCCTGCAGTTGTGGCCACAACTGGCCCTGCTGATCCTGATCAGCTCGCTGCTGATCATGGCCGGCCTTGCGCTGTTCATCTTCCCGGGGGTGTGGATCATGATCAACCTGGTGTTCGCCGAGTACCTGCTGGTACTGCGCGGCCGGCCGGTGGTGCAGGCGATGCGCGAAAGCGCAAGCATGACCACCGGGCACTTCATGCGCATCATGATCTGCGTTCTAGGCGTGCTGGCGCCGATCTGGCTGATCGACGGGCTGCTGTTGATGGCCTTCCCCGAGCCATCACCAGGGATGGAACTGGCCATGGACAGCCTCAGCGGCTTCCTGCAGCTGTTCAGCACCGTGGTGCTGTATCGCCTGTTCATGTTGCTGGAAGGTGAAGCCAGCACCTGAGGCCACCGGGGAATGTTTTCGATCTGCCGGCTGCCCAGCCTTGGCGCCAGAGTGCACACCCTCAACGCCATTCAAGGAGTGCACCATGAACGAAACCATCAAGGCAGGGTACGCCCGGTCATTTCGCGGCCAACTGTACATGCGCGCCGTCGACCGAGACATCCCGCTGCGCCTCAGCCGCAGTACAGACAAATTCGGCTGGGGCATTACCCCCGAGGATGACTGGTTGCAGGCGGGAGGTAGGCAGGACTCGCCGGTGATGGACTTTCATTACCACTCGCGGACCAACGATCGCCTGCACTACCGCATCAGCATGCCAGGGCGCCCGGAGACCAAGAAGCTAGGATTCAGCCGCAATGGCTATCTGGGCTTCTACTGGCATGCAGAGGTTAGCGAATACTGGAAAATCGAGCCGCTGGCGCTGACAGATGAAGGCCTTGTCTGCCATCTGCGCGACCAGCGGGGCTACAGGGTCGGCGCCCTCACGGATACGCCGCACAGGAGTGGGGAGTGGGTAGCCTGGCTCAACGTCGAGGAAGGCGAAGTGATCACGTTCCTGTTGAGGCAGGCAGATCGAGCTTCACTGACGGGGGCAATACGATAAATGGCACGACCACTGCCACGTCGTGGCCAGAGCATGATTTTTCGGCCTGCCGCACTCGGTGGTGTGCATCAGCTCCCTCTCGGCTTGGCCCTGGCGGTAGCCTCGGCCACCAGAGGGTCGTCCGGCCAGTAGTGCTTCGGATATCGCCCTTTCAGGTCTTTCTTCACCTCGGCATAGGTCGTGCGCCAGAAACTGGCCAGGTCCTGGGTCACCTGCACCGGCCGACGCGCCGGTGACAGCAGGTGCAGCTTGACCTGCTGCCGGCCATTGGCGATGCGCGGGGTGTCGGCAAGGCCGAACAGTTCTTGCAGACGCACGGCGAGAATCGGCGGGGTTTCGCTGTAATCCAGGCGGATGTTCGAGCCGGACGGCACGGCCAGATGCGCCGGGGCCTGTTCTTCCAGGCGTTGCGGCAGCGGCCAGGGCAGCAGGTTACGCAGCATCGACGGCAAGTCCAGCGCGGCAAAGTGGCTGAGACGCGATACTTTGCTCAGGTAAGGCTGTAGCCAGTCTTCCAGGCTGGCCAGCAGGGCCTCGTCCCCCAGGTCAGGCCATTCACTGTGGCCATCCTTCTCCAGGTCGAGCTGACGCAGCAGTGCCACACGTGCCTGCCATTGCCGCAGCTCGGGCGTCCAGGTCAGCAGGTTCAAACCTTTGCGCCGGACCAGGCCAAGCAGCGCTCGGGCCCTGGCTTCGTCATCCAGCCCGGGCAGCGGCTCGCGGCTGAGGACCAGTTCGCCAACCTTCACCTGGCGCTCGGCGCGCAACACCTGCTCGCGCTCGTCCCAATCGAGGATATCGACCCGCTCGACCTGCTCGGCCAGTACACCCTCGAGCAACACCGGATCGAATTCGGCTGCCAGATAGATCCGCTCCTCACGCTGCCCCTGGCGGCTACCCAGGTCGGCGATCACCAGCCATGGGCACTTCATCAAGGCATCGACTTCGCCAAACAGGGCCGCACGGCCGTTGGCGAGCCGATACTCAGCCCCACCCGCCCGGCGCTGCTGGGCGACCCGGTCAGGGTAGGCCAGCGCCAGCAGGGCGCCCAACCAGCGAGGGTGGTCCGGGTCGGCGACCGGCGCACCAACCTTGCCACGCAACAGGCCACGGTATTGCCGGGCCAGCTGGCGAGCACGCTGCACCCCACCCTGGCCGCCACGCGCAGCCTTGCTCTCACCGCTGACCAGCGCAAGTCGGCTGTGCAAGTCGGCACCACCGCCGCGCTGAATGTCCCGCTCCCCCAGCAGTGCAGCCACATCGCATGCCATCTGTGCCAGGCCCAGGTCCTGACCGCGCAGCAACAAGTGCGCGATGCGTGGGTGAGCCGGCAGTTCGGCCATGGCCTGGCCATGCTCGCTGAGGTTGTCGCGGCTGCCCGGCTTGAAGGCGCTGAGTCGCGCCAACAGGTCCTGCGCCTGAGCGAACGCTGCCGCAGGCGGCTGGTCGAGCCAACGCAACTGCTCGGGGGTTACACCCCAGCGGGTCAGTTGCAGGGCCAGCCCGGCCAGGTCGGCCTGGAGGATCTCGGCACTGCCATGGGCGGCCAACTGGTCATGCTGGGCCTCGGACCAAAGGCGGTAGCACACGCCGGGCTCCAGACGGCCGGCACGCCCGGCGCGCTGGGTGGCACTGGCGCGGGAAATGCGCTGGGTGTCCAGGCGGGTCATGCCGCTGCCGGGGTCGAAGCGCGGCACCCGGGCCAGCCCTGCGTCGATCACCACGCGCACGCCATCGATGGTCAGGCTGGTTTCGGCGATGTTGGTGGCCAGCACCACCTTGCGCAGGCCCTTGGCCGGCGGGTCGATAGCGGCGCGCTGGGCATTGAGGTCGAGCTCGCCATGCAGCGGGCACAGCAGAATCTCGGGGCGCGCCCCCAGCGCCTCCTGAAGGCTTTGGTGAACCCGGCGGATCTCGGCTTGCCCAGGCAGGAACACCAGCACGCTGCCGGCCTGGTCAGCCAGCGCATGCAGCACGCTGTCCACCACCCGTGGCTCGATGAACTCGCCTGGCTGGAACGGCCGCCCCCAACGGATATCCACCGGATGCATGCGCCCTTCACTGGTGACCACCGGGGCATCGTCCAACAGCCGCGACAGGCGCTCGCCTTCCAGCGTCGCCGACATCAGCAGAATCTTCAGGGGCGGGTCGTCACGAAGCAACTCGCGGCCGTTAAGGCTCAGCGCCAGGGCCAGATCGGCATCCAGGCTGCGCTCATGAAATTCATCGAAGATCAGCAAGCCCACACCTTCCAGCGCCGGGTCGGCTTGCAGACGGCGTGTGAGGATGCCTTCGGTCACCACTTCGATACGGGTTTTCGGCCCGACCTTGCTGTCCAGGCGGATGCGGTAACCCACGGTTTCCCCAACCTGCTCGCCCAGTTCACTGGCCAGCCGTTCGGCCGCAGCACGCGCAGCCAGGCGCCGAGGCTCGAGCATGAGGATGGTCTGCCCGGCCAGCCACGGTTCGTGCAGCAGCGCCAGTGGCACGCGGGTGGTCTTGCCAGCGCCGGGCGGGGCTTCAAGCACCACTTCGTCACGGTTTTCCAGCGCCTGGCGCAGGGCGGGCAAGGCAGCATCAATGGGTAATGAAATCATGGTGGTCCTCGAACAGTGTCGCGAGTATAACGGCGAACCCAGCCTGCTCTATCATGGTCTTAACATCAGGTGCAGGCGCATCGCTTGTCCTGCTGAACACCTTCTCGGAGATTTACATGCGCATCTCGACCCGCGTCATCGGTGGCGCCCTCATCGCCACCCTGCTGACTCAACTGACGGCCTGCGGCACCATTTTCTACCCGGACCGGCGCGGCCAGATCGGCGGCAAGATCGACCCTGTGGTTGCTGCAATGGATGCCATCGGTATTCTGTTCTACGTGATCCCGGGGCTCATTGCCTTCGGCATCGACTTTGCCACCGGCGCCATTTACTACCCAGGTGGCCACACCGCCCAGGTCGAACCGGCCAAACTGCAAGAAGCCGTCAGCCCCGATGGCAAGGTCGACAACCTGAAGTTGCAGGCCATTCTGGAAAGCGAACTGGGCCAGCGCCTGCCGCTGAACGACCCACGGCTGATCCAGCACCGCGGCAGCATCGAACAACTGGCCAGCCTCGGCCTGGTCCCGGCAGCCTGAGCCACACGGACGCTGACCACGGATGACCACGACCCCAGCTGAACACCAGCGCCTGCTGCGCCTGGCCACACGCGCGTCACTGGCAGTGGCCAGCATCCTGGTGCTGAGCAAGGCGCTGGCCTGGTGGCTGAGTGGGTCGGTGAGCCTGCTGGCTGGGCTGACCGATTCGGCACTGGACGCAGTGGCCTCGTTCCTCAACCTGCTGGCGGTGCACTATGCCCTGCGCCCGGCCGACGACGATCACCGGTTTGGCCATGGCAAGGCCGAGGCCTTGGCCGGTATGGCCCAGGCGCTGTTCATCGGAGTCAGTGCGGTGCTGATCGGGGTGCAAGCGATCGAGCGCTTGTACACCCCGCAACCGCTGGGTGATACCGCCATTGGCATTGTAGTGATGCTGCTGTCGCTGGTGCTGACAGTCGCCCTGCTGGCATTGCAGTACAAGGTTATCCGGCTCACCGGCTCTACTGCGGTGCGGGCAGATTCCCTGCACTACCGCTCGGACTTGCTGCTCAACGGCAGCATTCTGCTGGCCTTGTTGCTGGCGCGTTTTGGCTGGCCTCAGTTGGATGCGCTGTTCGGCCTGGGCATCGCCTTTTACATCCTCTGGAGTGCGCTGCAAATTGCCCGCGAAAGTACGGCGATCCTGATGGACAAGGCGTTACCCGGCGATGTTGGCGAGGAGATGACCGCGCTGGTGCTGGCCGTTGCAGGCGTGAAAGGCGTGCATGACCTGCGCACGCGCGTGTCGGGCAACCAGTGGTTTGTGCAACTGCACCTGGAACTGCCGGGGCAACTGCCGCTGCATGAGGCGCATAGCTTGTGCGTGGAGGCCTCGCGGGTGATCCGCCAGCGTTACCCACAGGCAGACGTGATGGTGCACGCCGACCCGGTATGAGGTAACCACCCATGCCCCACCCCTTGTAGGCGCGGGTTCATCGCGAAAGGGCCGGGGCTGCTGGCCAATTTCCACCCGCCGATCACCGTTGCCGCCGCTACCGTATTCGCGGGTAAACCCGCTCCTACACACGCACAGGCCTTTGTAGGAGCGGGTTCACCCGCGAAAGGGCCGGGGCTGCTGGCCAATTTCCACCCGCCGATCACCGTTGCCGCCGCTACCGTATTCGCGGGTAAACCCGCTCCACACGCACAGGCCTTTGTAGGAGCGGGTTCACCCGCGAAAGGGCCGGGCCTGCTAACCAATTTCCACCCGCCGATCACCGTTGCCGCCGCTACCGTATTCGCGGGTAAACCCGCTCCACACGCACAGGCCTTTGTAGGAGCGGATTCACCCGCGAAAGGGCCGGGGCTGCTGGCCAATTTCCACCCGCCGATCACCGTTGCCGCCGCTACCGTATTCGCGGGTAAACCCGCTCCTACATTCGCACAGGCCTTTGTAGGAGCGGGTTCACCCGCGAAAGGGCCGGGCCTGCTAGCCAATTTCCACCCGCCGATCACCGTTGCCGCCGCTACCGTATTCGCGGGTAAACCCGCTCCTGCACACGCACAGGCCTTTGTAGGAGCGGGTTCACCCGCGAAAGGGCCGGGCCTGCTGGCCAATTTCCACCCGCCGATCACCGTTGCCGCCGCTACCGTATTCGCGGGTAAACCCGCTCCTACAGGGGTTCCGTGCAGGGTTCAGTTGATGCTGTAACCCCGACCACTGAAGCAGGCCCCCAGCGCCCGCTGGTAGTGGCTGAGCACAGTGGCCTCCGGTGCGTACGTCGCCGTCGCCGGGTCGAAGCCCGACTGGCTCACCGCCCAGCGATGGCACTGATAGCGGTCCTGCTCCTGCTGTTCCTGCCCCTGGCCATACATCGGATAAGCCACCACGTCATACCCGCCGTTTGCCGGTGCCACCGGCACGCCAACCGGCGGGTTGACCACCACATATTCCTGGCTGTCTGCCAGGTACTGGTAATAGGTATCGGCCACCAGAAAGAACAGCGCACCCCCCAACCACACTTCCCGCGCATAAGGCGGCAGATAATTGACCCGCACGCCGTACGGCGGGGTCACCACGATGTAACTGCCCCCGTGCGGGCGGTACCAGTAACCCCCGGAGTAGAAATAGTCAGCGCCCCGGTAGGGTACTTTCCAGTAGCGGTCAGGAAAATGGTCCACCCTGTGCCCTGGGCGATACTGCGGCCCAGGCCCCCAGCCATTGCCATGGCCATCCGGGCGCCCCTGCCAGTCGCCACCAGGCCGTTGCCCCGGGCCACCGATTTGCCAGTGGTGATCATCACCGTGTCGGCGGGGAATGTCCTGGTAATACCCCTGGCGCGGCGGCTGGGTCTGGCGCACTTCGTCGCGCGAGTTGAGCGAGCGCCCCGACGGCCCCTCGCCAGGCCCTTCAGCCAGGGCCCCAAGGCTGATGCTCAAACCTAGCAAACCAACACCTGCCAACTGCCAGATGCGCGACGTCATGGTGTTCCTCTCGGTAGAAAAAACTGCAACCATCGCCAGTCTACCGCGCCCATGACACAGGCCAATTAAAATTCCCGGCATGAAAAAAGGGAGGCCACAGGGCCTCCCTTCAGGAATTGTCGTCCGTGCTCGGCACTTGTGGCGCCGGCTCACCTCACACCGTCTTCTGGAGGGTGTGTAGCCCGGGGGCCTGCAGATCCTGTTGGATGGCTGGCCGCGACCGCCCGCCTAGGGCGCGTCGCCGTGGACTGATGTCCGGGCAGTGATTCTGGTGATAAAGATACCGGACGGGTTGCGACAGAGGATTGCGAAGATTGCTCAGATAAATAGCACTTGCGCAATTTTTCACCCTGGATTGATAATTCGCAGCAATCCGAACAGAAAAGGCAAATGCCATGAGCAAACTTGACCGCTACGACCTGAGCATCCTCGCCGAATTGCAGCGCGATGCGCGCATTTCCAACCAGGAACTGGCCGAACGCATCGGCCTGTCGCCATCGCCATGCTCACGTCGGGTCAAGCAACTGGAAGACGACGGCTACATCTCGCGCCAGGTGGCCCTGCTCGACCGCAAGAAACTGGGCCTGAGCCTGACCGCCTATGTGTTGATAGGCATGGACCGCCACACCCCGGAACGCTTTGAAACATTCGAGGCCGCCATCCGCAACCTGCCGCAGGTGCTCGAGTGCAGCCTGGTCACCGGCATGGATGCCGACTATCAGCTGAAAGTGGTGGTGCCGGACATGGACCACTACCAGAAACTGCTTCTAGGCAGCCTGACGCGTATCGAAGGCGTCACCAGCGTGCGTTCGAGCTTCGTGCTCAACCAGGTACTGGCCAGCACCGAGCTGCCATTGACCCACCTGCGTTAAATGCTCACGCCAGCCGACGTATAATCGGACGCTCAACCCGCCTGGAGAACACCGATGGATCCCGCCGTATTCGAAGAGTGGATGATGATTATCCTGGTCACCGTATTGATCGGTTTCATGGGCTTCATCGTCTGGGACCTGGCGAAAAAGTCCAAGGCAGGCAAGTTCGGCACGCTGATCCTGTTCTTCGTGCTGGGGCTTGGGGTGCTGGCCTTCATCATCAAGAGCGTGGTGGTGGGGTTTCTGGAAGGCGTATAAAACATTTCAGGGCCATTCGCGGGCACGCCCGCTCCCACAGATTTGGCGCTGCCTTCAAGTACTGCGCCGTCCCTGTGGGAGCGGGCATGCCCGCGAACAGGCCCCTGACCTGAACTAAAGCTTGGCAGGGACCTCCCGCCAGCCCCCCTGCTCCAGCCCATCCAGCGCCCAATCCCCGATCCGCACCCGCACCAGGCGTAAGGTCGGCAAGCCCACCGCCGCCGTCATCCGCCGCACCTGGCGGTTACGCCCTTCGCGAATCACCAGCTCCAGCCAGCTGGTCGGCACACTTTTGCGAAAGCGTACCGGCGGGTTGCGCGGCCACAGCTCGGGCTCTTCCAGGCGCCGCGCCTCGGCCGGCAAGGTCGGCCCATCGTTCAGCTCCACACCATCGCGCAAACGCTGCAACTGCTCGTCACTCGGTTCGCCTTCCACCTGCACCCAGTAGGTTTTGGCCAGCTTGTGCTTCGGGTCGGCAATCCGCGCCTGTAGCCCACCATCATTGGTCAACAACAGCAGGCCTTCACTGTCGCGGTCCAGACGCCCGGCCGGGTATACGCCCGGGATGTCGATGAAGTCCTTGAGCGTCGCGCGCCCTTCACCGTCGCTGAACTGGGTCAGCACGTCGAACGGTTTGTTGAACAGGATCAGGCGCGGCTCAGCGGGTGGCGCCTTGGCCTGGCGACGCGGGCCGGCGGCAGGCCGCGCCTGGGGGCGGCGCGGCTTGTTACGGGGTGGCAGTGACATGGATCCTCAGCGGAACGGCGGCTCATCGAAGCTGCGCAGTTTACGCGAGTGCAGCGAGTTGAGCTCGGTGCGCAGCAGGTCGAGGGCGGCAATGCCGATCTTCAGGTGCTGGCTGACCGCCCGGTTGTAGAAGGCGTTGGCCGAACCTGGCAGTTTGATCTCGCTGTGCAGCGGCTTGTCGGACACACACAGCAAGGTGCCGTAAGGCACGCGCAAACGGTAGCCCTGGGCAGCAATGGTGCCGCTTTCCATGTCCACCGCCACGGCACGCGACAGGTTGATCAACGGGCGTTCCTGGGCCCAGCGCAGCTCCCAGTTGCGGTCGTCGTAGGTCAGCACGGTGCCGGTGCGCAGGCGCTTTTTCAACTGCTCGCCACGCTCGCCAGTGACCTGTGCGGCAGCCTCCTGCAAGGCCATCTGCACTTCGGCCAGGGCCGGGATCGGGATATTCGGCGGCACGACCCGGTCGAGAATGCCGTCACGACGCATATAGGCGTGCGCCAGCACGTAGTCGCCGATGGTCTGCGACTGCCGCAGGCCGCCGCAGTGGCCGATCATCAGCCAGCAATGCGGGCGCAGCACGGCCAGGTGGTCGGTGATGTTCTTGGCGTTGGACGGGCCGACACCAATGTTGACCAAGGTAACGCCATTGCCGTCGGCGGCGATCAGGTGGTAGGCCGGCATCTGGTAGCGGTGCCAGACCACGCTGGCCACCAGGGCCTGGGTTTCGCCATGGTCCATGCCCTTTTCGATCACAACGTTACCCGGCAACACCATACGCACGAAGCGCGAGTCGTCACGCAGTTGTTCCAGGCCATGGCTGATGAACTGATCGACATAGCGGTGGTAGTTGGTCAGCAGGATCCACGGCTGTACATGGCGCCAGTCGCTGCCGGTGTAGTGCACCAGGCGGCGCAGCGAGAAGTCGACCCGCGCGGCATCGAACAACGCCAGTGGCATGATTTCAGCACGGTCCCAGTCGTACAGGCCATCAGCGATGTTGTCGGTGGCCGCCGACAGGTCGGTGCTGGGGAACACACGCGCCAGCTGCGCAGCGGTAATGCCGCTGCCGGCCAGCTCGTCGCCCTGGTCGACCACATAGGGGTAAGGGATGTTCTGCTCGCTGACGCCGACTTCTACCGTGACGGTGTAGTCATGCATCAGCGGGCGCAGTTGTTCCAACAGGTAGCCACGGAACGCAGCGGGCTGGGTAATGGTGACGCTGTAGGTGCCGGCAACCTGAACCTTGGCGTAGGCGCGGGTGGTGGCGGCGACTTCGCCATGGCTGTAGTAGGTCAGACGCAGTGCCGGGTAGCGGAACAGGTCGCGCTCATCGGCATCGGGCTCGGTACGGTCCTTCAGGTAACGCTTCAGGGCCTTACTAAGGGCCCCTGTGGCCTGTTCATGCAAGGCCGCCAGACGGTCGACGGCCTGTTCGGGGGTATCAACGACTACAAAAGCGTGGCTCACACTGTGCTTCCTGTCTGGACATGCATGTGATCCATCTTGCCTGCCTTCTTGGTTAAATACACCCCCATTGATCGCTGTTGGGTTGATTCGCGGGCAAGCCCGCTGCTACAGCGGCCAGGCAGGCGTAGCCCTTGTTACCAATGCCATCACATCCACACCTCGCGGCAGTGCCCCATACACCCTGCCACCACCGGCCAAGCGGCTGCCGATAAACGCATCACTGACCTCTGTATTCCCCGCCTCCAGCAGCAGCTTGGCCTGCAACGCCAGGGCAATATCCTCGGTCAGTTGGCGCGCGCGGTACTGCATGTCACCGGTGTCGGCAAACGCCCCCTTGAGGTTGCCGATATGCGCCGCCAGGCGCGGGTCGCCATGCCCGTCACCCAGCTCGGCAAACAGTGCATCGAGCACTCCCGGCTCCTTGGACAATGCCCGCAGCACATCCAGGCACTGCACGTTGCCCGAGCCCTCCCAGGTCGAGTTGACCGGCGCCTCGCGGTACAGCCGTGGCAGAATGCTGTCTTCCACATACCCCGCGCCACCCAGGCATTCGGCGGCCTCGTTGATCATGGCCGGCGCACGTTTGCAGATCCAGTATTTGCCCACCGCCGTGACCAGCCGAGCGAAATGCGCCTGCTGTGGGTCGTCCAGTTGCTCCAGCGCCTGGCCCATGCGCAAGCTCAGGGCCAACGCAGCCTCACTTTCCAGTGCCAGGTCGGCCAGCACGTTCTGCATCAATGGCTGCTCGTTCAGTACCCGCCCGCCGACCTTGCGATGCGCGCAATGGTGGGCCGCCTGCGTCAGCGCCTGGCGCATCAGCGCGCTGGAGCCGACCATGCAGTCGAACCGGGTCATGGCGACCATCTCGATGATGGTCGGCACGCCGCGCCCCTCTTCGCCAATCATCCACGCCAGCGCACCGCGGAACTCTACCTCGCTGGAGGCGTTGGAGCTGTTGCCCAGCTTGTTCTTCAGCCGCTGGATATAGAACTGGTTGCGGTTGTCATCCGGGCGGTGGCGCGGCAGCAGAAAGCAGCTCAGGCCTTTGTCGGTTTGCGCCAAGGTCAGGAAAGCGTCGCACATCGGCGCCGAGCAGAACCACTTGTGGCCAACCAGCTCATAGGCCTGCCCCGGGCCCGGCGTACCGACCGGATAGGCCCGGGTAGTGTTGGCGCGCACATCGGTGCCGCCCTGCTTTTCGGTCATCGCCATGCCAAGCGTGACCCCGGCCTTGTGCCGGTCACCCACGTTGCGCGGATCATATTCGCAGGCAAGGACCTTCGGCAGCCAGTATTCAGCCAGTTCAGGCTGCAGGCGCAATGCCGGCACGGCGGCAAACGTCATGGTCAGCGGGCAACCGGTGCCGGCCTCGGCCTGGCTGTGCAGGTAGGTCATCGACGCCCGCGCAACATGGGCGCCAGCGCGGGGTTCGGCCCATGGTAAAGAAGGCAGGCCATGTTCGACGGCGGTACGCATCAGCTCATGGTAGGCCGGGTGGAACTCGACCAGGTCGATGCGATGGCCATAGCGGTCGTGGCTGCTGAACTCGGGTTTGTGCGCGTTGGCCAGGAAGCCCGCCTGCATCAGCGGGCCGCCGGCCAGGGCACCATAGGCGTCGATCCGCGACTCGGCCCAGCCCGCGCCAAAACGCCTTGACCATTCCTGCAGTGGAATGTCGAGGCGGTACAGGTTGGCACCGTCGAGTGGCGGCGGCTGATTGGTGACTTCGTGGGTTTCAGCGTACTGGTGCAGGCTCATCGGGGGGCTCCTGGATCCGGGTAGGCTTGAGAGACCCAGTGAAGCACTGCTTGCGGGGTAGTCAAAGGGGTATTAATGACTAAACGTGTGGTTGCTGGCGTGCACGCGCGCGTAGGAGCGGGTTTACCCGCGAATACGATGGTGGCGGCAACGGTGAACGGCGGGTGGATATCGGCCAGCAGACCCGGCCCTTTCGCGGGTGAACCCGCTCCTACAACGACCTGTGTGTAGGAGCGGGTTTACCCGCGAATGCGGTGGTGGCGGCAACGGTGAACGGCGGGTGGATATCGGCCAGCAGACCCGGCCCTTTCGCGGGTGAACCCGCGCCTACAACGACCTGTGCTGTGTAGGAGCGGGTTTACCCGCGAATACGGTGGTGGCGGCAACGGTGAACGGTGGGTGGATATTGGCCAGCAGGCCCGGCCCTTTCGCGGGTGAACCCGCTCCTACAACGACCTGTGCTGTGTAGGAGCGGGTTTACCCGCGAATACGATGGTGGCGGCAACGGTGAACGGTGGGTGGATATTGGCCAGCAGACCCGGCCCTTTCGCGGGTGAACCCGCTCCTACAGCGAGCGCCGCGCCTGCAGCATGTTCGGGTTCATCTGCGCCTGCGAAATCGCCATGTCCAAACTCAACTCGAAGCGGCTACCCAACCCGCGCGTCGATTCATGTGCCAATCTGGCCCCCAGCAACTCCCCCATCTGCCGGCAAATCGACAAGCCAATCCCCAAACCGCCATACCGCCGGGTCATCGAACCATCGACCTGGAAGAACCGCTGGTACAGGGTCGACTGCTCCAGATCATCGAAACCGATACCGCTGTCGCTGACGGTAAAGGTCAACGCCAGATCACCCGGCCCCACCCGGCGGCCGCGCACCTGGATCATCACCCCGCCCTGATGGGTGAACTTCAAGCCGTTGTCCACCAGGCAACCCAGGCAGTGCGCCAGTTTCTGCCCGTCACCGAGCAACTCGTCCGGCAGGTCGGCCGGAATATCCAGGCTCAGGTACAAGCCTTTGCCCAGAGCCTGCCCGGCATAACCAGCGCGCAAGCCCTGTAACAGGGCGCGCAGGCTGAATGGTGCCGGCTGCACCCGCAGGCGGCCGGCCTGCAATTCGGACAGGGTAAGAATGGCGTCGACCATATCCATCATGCCTTGGGCAGACCCCACTGCCGTGTGATGGTACTGAGCCATTTCGGCATCCATCGGCAGGGTGTGCATCAACTCGAGCGAGCCAATCACCCCGTTCATCGGGGTGCGCAGCTCGTGAGTCACGCTGGCCAGGAACTCGTCCTTCAGACGGTTGCTCCTGGCCAGTTGCAGGTTCAGTTGCTCGAGCGTACGCCCAGTGTCGCGCAAGGTCTGCGCCTGCTGCTCGCGCAGGCTGTTGATGCGGTCGGCCAGCGCCAGCGACAACAAGGCCACCTCCAGCGCCGAACCCAACTGGCTGGCATACATGGTGATGAACACGTTCGGCAGGTAGCCCAGCACCATCAAGGTGTTGACCAGGCCGCCAAGCAGAAACGCCGTCCAGGCGATGATGAACCAGCGCGCCACTCGAAAGCCGCGCCACCAGGCATACAGGCCGGCGCAGAAGACGCTTACAGTGAACAGCAACGCCAGCAGCGTGGCCATGCGCAGAGCAACGCCATAGGGCATGCTCACCGCCAGCACCATGACCAGCGCGCCCCCCAGCATCAGCAGTTGCAACAGGCGGTCGAAGCCACGGTTGATGCTGCCCAGTCGCAGGAAGTGCCGGGCGAACTGGCAGCCGAACAGGCCGGCGGCGCCAATGAACAATGGCGTGGAAGCATTCGCCCACCAAGGGCTGTCTGGCCAGAAGTACGCTACACCGGCACCGTTCACCGACACCTGGTAAAGGCCGAACGAAGCGATGTAAAGGATGTAGTAGAGGTAGCTGACGTCGCGCACGCTCAGGTAGATGAACAGGTTGTATACCAGCATCACCAGCAACACGCCGTAGATCATCCCCAGCACATACAGGCGCGTGGGCTGCTCTTCCAGGTAGGCATCAGGGGACCATAACGCCAGCGGTGCTTGCACCGACCCCTGGCTGTGCAGCCGCAGGTACGCGGTAGTCACCTTGCCAGGGGGCAATTGCAATTCGAACAAGTAGTTGTTCTGCCGGATCTGCCGGCTGTCGTAAGGCAAGGCATCGCCGGTACGCTGCGCCAGACGGTACATGCCGCTGCTGTCAGGCAAATACAGTTCGAGGTGATCCAGCGGCGGGTAGGCCAGCTCCAGCAACCATTGACGCGGGGCTGCACTGGGCGCGGCAACGGGGCGCAACTCGACCTTGAGCCAGAACACCGAGGTGGAGTAACCGGCGTTCAGCACATCTTCATGGTGGGGCTGAAAGTGTTTGGCAAACCCGGGGGCACTGACCTGAGCGATGCTGGCATTGCCACCGGGGTCTTCATAAACCTGCATGGCCTTGCCCAGTGGAAGATGCCGGGTAGCGTCGTCGAAATCGACCGCTCCGGCCAGCACGGGCAGCAAGCCCAGAAGCACAATCAGCAAATAGCGCATACAGCCCCAGCATGGCCTGTCCGGTCGCGTCGCGGTAGCCTCCCATCCGTTTGAGACGACGTGATCCTGCAGAACCCGTTTGTAGAGTTATCCGAGCACTCTAGCATAGCTTCACAACCTGGCAATGGGCCATAAAAAACACAAAGAAAAGGCTCTAAATCAACGCTTTCAATAGAAAAACAACAGACAACCTGACCGATCGATCAGTAAAACTCGTTTGTCGGACGATCCGCCCAAACAGGTTTGGTGGTAAGCTCGCCGACCATGAATACCTACAGCTCCCGCCCCGTTGTCCTCTGTCTCTCCGGCCACGACCCCAGTGGCGGCGCCGGCTTGCAGGCAGATATCGAAGCCCTGATTGCCCAAGGCTGCCACGCTGCACCTGCAGTGACCGCCCTGACCGTGCAGGATACCGTCAACGTTTCCGACTTCCGCGTACTCGACCGCGAGTGGGTGCTGGCCCAGGCCAACGCCGTGCTGGCCGACTCCACGGTGGCCGCCGTCAAGTTGGGCATGCTCGGCTCGATCGAGATGGTCGACACCGTCGCCGAACTGCTGGCCGCCCACCCCCACCTGCCGCTGGTCTGCGACCCGGTGCTGCGTGCCGGTGGCGGTGGCCGCCTGGGCAAGGACGAAGTGGGCTACGCCCTGCGCGAACGTCTGCTGCCGCTGGCGACCATCGCCACACCGAACCTGCCCGAAGCGCGCATCCTCGCCGAACTGCCCGAAGGCACCGCTGATGAATGCGCCAAGAAACTGTTGCCGTTCTGTAGACACCTGCTGATTACCGGCGGTCACGGCGACGAAGACGAAATTCACAACCGCCTGTACACCCAGGACGGCCAGCACTTCACCTGGACTTGCCAGCGCCTGCCAGGCAGCTACCACGGCTCGGGCTGTACCCTGGCCAGCGCCCTGGCCGGCCGCCTGGCGCTCGGCGAGCAGCTGGAAAGCGCCGTGCGCACCGCCCTGGACTACACCTGGCGCACCCTGCGTGACGCCGAGCAGCTGGGCAAAGGCCAGTACGTGCCGCGCCGCCTGCCCCTGGACTTCTGCTCCTGACACGAGGCCTTCAATGAAGCTACGCGGTCTGTATGCCATCACCGACAGCCAGCTGCTCGCCGGCCGTTTCCTGTCCCATGTCGAGGCGGCCCTGGAAGGCGGCGTGTGCCTGCTGCAGTACCGCGACAAGAGCGACGATGCGGCGCGCCGCCTGCGTGAAGCCGAAGGGCTGATGAAGCTCTGCGAGCGTTACGGCACCCGGTTGCTGATCAACGATGACGCCGAACTGGCCGCACGCCTGGGTGTCGGCGTACACCTGGGCCAGACCGACGGCCCGCTGACCCCGGCCCGCGCACTGCTCGGCCGTCAGGCAATCATCGGTTCCACCTGTCACGCCAGCCTCGAACTGGCCACCCAGGCTGCCAGCGAAGGCGCCAGCTACGTGGCGTTTGGCCGCTTCTTCAATTCTGTCACCAAGCCGGGCGCGCCCGCTGCCAACGTCGAACTGCTGCAGCAGGCCCGCGCCCAGGTGAAACTGCCGATCGCCGTGATCGGCGGCATCACCCTCGACAACGCCGCCCCGCTGGTCGCCCACGGTGCCGACTTGCTGGCGGTGATCCACGGTTTGTTCGGTGCCGACAGCGCGCAGGAAGTCACCCGCCGCGCCCGCGCCTTCAACGCCTTGTTCGCATCCTGATTCGAGAGATACTTCCATGTCCCGTTCCGAAGCCCTGTTCGCCCAAGCCCAGAAGCACATCCCCGGCGGCGTCAACTCGCCAGTCCGCGCTTTCAAGAGCGTTGGCGGCACGCCGCTGTTCTTCAAGCATGCCGAAGGCGCCTATGTCGTTGACGAGGACGACAAACGCTACGTCGACTACGTCGGCTCCTGGGGCCCGATGATCCTCGGCCACGGCCACCCGGACGTGCTGGACTCGGTACGCAAGCAGCTGGAGCACGGCCTGTCCTACGGCGCGCCGACCGCCATGGAAACCGAGATGGCCGATCTGGTCTGCTCGATCGTACCGTCGATGGAAATGGTGCGCATGGTCAGCTCGGGCACCGAAGCCACCATGAGCGCCATCCGCCTGGCCCGTGGCTACACTGGCCGTGACGCCATCATCAAATTCGAAGGCTGCTACCACGGCCACTCCGACAGCCTGCTGGTAAAAGCCGGCTCCGGCTTGCTGACCCAAGGCGTGCCAAGCTCGGCAGGCGTGCCAGCGGACTTCGCCAAACACACCCTGACCCTGCCGTTCAACGACATCGCTGCCGTCGAGAAGACCTTGGCCGAAGTTGGCCAGACCGTGGCCTGCATCATCGTGGAGCCCGTGGCCGGCAACATGAACTGCGTGCCACCGGCACCGGGCTTCCTCGAGGGCCTGCGCGAGCAATGCGACAAGCATGGCGTGGTGCTGATTTTCGACGAAGTGATGACCGGTTTCCGCGTCTCGCTCGGCGGCGCCCAGGGCCATTACGGCATCACGCCGGACCTGTCTACCTTCGGCAAGATCGTCGGTGGCGGCATGCCGGTCGGCTGTTTCGGCGGCAAGCGTGAAATCATGGGCTGCATCGCCCCGCTCGGCCCGGTCTACCAGGCCGGCACCCTGTCGGGCAATCCGCTGGCCATGGCCGCCGGCCTGACCACCCTCAAGCTGATCAGCCGCCCAGGCTTCCACGCCGAGCTGACCGACTACACCAGCCGCATGCTCGATGGCCTGCAGCAGCGCGCCGATGCCGCTGGCGTGCCATTCGTCACCACCCAGGCCGGTGCCATGTTCGGCCTGTACTTCAGCGGCGCCGACGATATCGTCACTTTCGAAGACGTGATGGCCAGCGATGCCGAGCGCTTCAAGCGCTTCTTCCACCTGATGCTCGACGGTGGCGTGTACCTGGCACCGAGCGCGTTCGAGGCGGGCTTCACCTCCATCGCCCACGGTGACAAGGAGCTGCAGATCACCCTGGATGCGGCTGAGAAGGCCTTTGCCGCCCTGAAATAAGCAGCTACTCCCCTTTGTGGGAGCGGCCTTGTGTCGCGATAGGGCCGCAAAGCGGCCCCAGCAATCGATGCATTTCTGCTGGAATTCTGGGGCTGCTGCGCAGCCCTATCGCGACACAAGGCCGCTCCCACAGAGGCCGGCACAGGCAATAATTACGCACGCACAATCAGCTGACTTCCCCAACCAAGCAGAAATTCGAGTAAAACTTTGTAAGGTTGGCGCTGCTTATCCCATAATGTGCCACCAGAGACATTGGCCGCAGCTTTGCAGAGGTAAGTCGATCCCCATGAACCGCACCGGCCGCGCCCTGACCCTGGGCTGCCTGTTGCTTCTTCAGCCCCTGCTGGCCCTGGCGGAGGGCGGTAACTCGTTGCTGATTCCGGCGACGGGCCGCTGTACCTTGAACGTTCAGCCTGAAGACCTGGCAAACGCCCTCAAGGCCTGCGAGCAGACGGCGACTGCGGGGGATGCCCAGGCGCAATTCGAACTGGGCGAGTATTACTACACGCAAACGCCAAAAAACCTGGACAAAGCCCTGGACTGGTTCCAGAAGGCTTCGCTGCAAGGCCATGCCGACGCCCAATACCGCCTGGGCGCCATGTTCTTCCGTGGCGAAGGGGTCAAGGCCAACAACGTGCAGGCCTACATCCTGCTGAAGATGGCTGCGGTCAATGGCGCCGAAGATGCGCTGGACATGGCCGACGAAGTGACCGAGCAAATGCCCCGCGACGAACTGGAGCATGCCACCCAGGTGCTCGGCCAGATTTTCCGCAAGTACCTGCTGGAGCTGCAGAGCGCCGAAGGGCGTACGCCGTTCTCGCCGCTTCCCTGAAGGTCACTTTTCCGGCATTGGCATCGGGAACGGCATCACATTGCCGCCACCCTTGGCCTCGCTGATCTTCGCCGTGCCCAGCCGCTCCACCTCATCGATGCGCACAATCGAGTGCATTGGCACGAAACTGCGGACCACTCCGTCGAACTGGCTCTTGAGCTTCTCCTCACTCGGGTCCACTACCAGCTGCGAGCGCTCTCCGAACACGAACTCCTCGATTTCCAGAAAGCCCCACAGGTCACTCTGGTAGATCTGCTTGGCGTACATCTCGAAGACCTGGCCCTGGTTCAGGAAGATCACTTTATAGATGGCGGGTTCGCGTTTGCTCATGTTCGACCAGATAACACATGCGTAAGAAAAGGTGGCCATGATACCTGTTCTGGCCCCTTCGCGGGTGAGCCCGCGCCCACAGGATCTCTACCGGCCTTGCAGGAGCGGGCTCACCCGCGACGAGGCCAGAACAGCCCGTACATACCGTTGAACGTTTCAGTGCTTTCGCCACTGCCATTCAAGGGTTATTCTTGAGTTCAACTCCATCGCCGTCGAGCGGCTAAAAACGACCTTGAACGCACCCATAGAACCCCATCGTTTCATCCTCGAACCCTTCGAGGCCCACCGTTTCGCCAACTTGTGCGGCCAGTTCGACGAGCACCTGCGCCTGATCGAGCAGCGCCTGGCCATCGAGATCCGCAACCGCGGCAATCAGTTCGAACTGATCGGCGAACCCAGGACCACCTCTGCTGCCGAACAGCTGCTGCGCCGTCTCTATCGCGAGACCAAGGCCACCGACCTGTCACCGGAAACCGTACACCTGTACCTGCAGGAGTCGGCTGTCGAAAACATCGACAACCCGGCCGTCAACGAGGTCAGCGTGTCGCTGCGCACGCGCAAGGGCAACATCCGCCCGCGCGGGCTCAACCAGCAGCGCTACGTCAAGGAAATCCTGGCCAACGACATCAATTTCGGCATCGGCCCGGCCGGTACCGGCAAGACCTACCTGGCCGTAGCCTGCGCCGTGGACGCGCTGGAACGCGAACAGGTGCGCCGCATCTTGCTGGTGCGCCCGGCGGTCGAGGCAGGTGAAAAGCTCGGTTTCCTGCCCGGCGACCTGGCACAGAAAATCGACCCGTACCTGCGCCCGCTGTACGACGCCCTGTACGAAATGCTCGGCTTCGAACACGTGGCCAAGCTGATCGAACGCCAGGTGATCGAAATCGCCCCTCTGGCCTACATGCGTGGCCGCACCCTGAACAACAGCTTCATCATCCTCGACGAAAGCCAGAACACCACGCTCGAACAGATGAAGATGTTCCTGACCCGCATCGGTTTCGGCTCTACCGCGGTGATCACCGGTGACATCACCCAGGTCGACCTGCCCCGTGGCACCAAGTCGGGCCTGGCGCACGTCATCGAGGTGCTGAAGGACGTTCCCGGGATCAGCTTTACCCATTTCCAACCCAAGGATGTGGTTCGTCACCCACTGGTGCAGCGTATTGTCGAAGCCTACGACCGCTTCGAAGCCCGTCAGCCCAAGCCCGAGGCGCCCGGCAAAGATGCTTGAACTTGATATCCAACGGGCCACGGATGCTGCCACTCCAGATGACGCCGCCTTTCGCCGCTGGTGCGAATTGGCGTTGCGCCAGCGCAGCGCAGACTCGGAAATGACCATTCGCCTGGTCGACGAAAACGAAGGCCGCGAGCTGAACCACACCTACCGGCACAAGGACTACGCGACCAATGTGTTGTCGTTCCCGGCCGATGTGCCCGATGACCTGCTCGATATCCCGCTGCTGGGCGACCTGGTGATCTGCGTGGCGGTGGTCGAGCGCGAAGCGGCCGAACAAGGCAAATCGCTGGAGGCGCACTGGGCGCACCTGGTCATCCACGGTTGCCTGCACTTGCTCGGCTATGACCACATCGAGGATGAGGAGGCCGAGGAAATGGAAAGCCTGGAACGGGAATTGCTGGCAGAACTGGGTCACCCCGACCCGTATGCCGATGATGAAACCGACACAATCACACACTGATACACGAAGGATCACGAGAACCGCCATGAGCGAAGATCGATCGAGCAACGGGCAGAAGTCCTGGCTGGGTAAACTGACCCAGGCTTTTGCCCATGAGCCGAAAAACCGCCAGGAGCTGCTTGAGCTGCTGCGCGAAGCCCATCAGAACAAATTGCTGGACAGCGAAGCGCTGACCATCGTCGAAGGCGCCATTCAGGTCGCCGACCTGCAGGTTCGCGACATCATGGTGCCGCGCTCGCAGATGAACAGCATCAAGGCCGGCCAGTCGCCTCGCGAGTTCCTGCCGGCGGTGATCGACGCCGCGCACTCGCGCTACCCGGTAATCGGCGAAAGCCATGACGATGTGCTCGGGATCCTGCTCGCCAAAGACTTGCTGCCATTGATCCTCAAGGAGAACGGCGACAGCTTCAACATCAAGGACCTGCTGCGCCCGGCCACCTTCGTACCCGAGTCCAAGCGCCTGAACGTGTTGCTGCGCGAGTTCCGCGCCAACCACAACCACATGGCCATCGTCATCGACGAATATGGCGGCGTGGCGGGCCTGGTTACCATCGAGGATGTGCTGGAGCAGATCGTCGGCGATATCGAGGACGAGCACGACGTCGAGGAAGACAGCTACATCAAGCCACTGCCCAGCGGTGATTTCCTGGTCAAAGCGCTTACCCCGATCGAGAACTTCAACGAGTTCTTCGACAGCGAGTTCTCCGACGACGAGTTCGACACGGTCGGCGGCCTGGTGATGAGCGCCTTTGGCCACCTGCCCAAGCGCAACGAAACCACTGAGATCGGCTCTTACAAGTTCCGTATTCTCAACGCCGACAGCCGGCGGATACACTTGCTGCGCCTGACCCCGATCACCCGTTAAGGACAAACATGCGTTGGATCACCCGCCCCGGCTGGCCCGGTAACCTGCTGGCCCTGGCGGCCGGTGCTTCCACCCTCCTGGCCCTGGCGCCGTTCGACATCTGGCCGCTGGCAGTGTTGTCCATCGCGATGCTCTACCTTGGCCTGCGCGAGCTCAGCCCGCGCCAGGCCATGTGGCGTGGCTGGTGGTTCGGGTTTGGCCTGTATGGCGCCGGCACCTGGTGGATCTACGTCAGCATGAACACCTACGGCGGCGCCTCGCCGCTGCTGGCGATCGTGCTGTTACTGGCGTTCTTCGCCGCACTGGCCTGGTTCTTTGCCCTGCCCACCTGGTTGTGGGCGCGCTGGCTACGCCGCAACGAAGCGCCACTGGCCGACGCCCTGTGCTTCGCCGCCCTCTGGCTCCTGCAAGAGGCCTTCCGCGGCTGGTTCCTGACCGGCTTCCCCTGGCTGTACGCCGGCTATAGCCAACTGGACGGCCCGCTGGCCGGCCTTGCGCCGCTGGGCGGCGTATGGCTGATTTCCTTCACCCTCGCCCTCACCGCCGCCCTGCTGTGCAACCTGCACCGCCTGCGCACCCGCCCCTCGTTCCTGGCCGTGGCCAGTGTGCTGTTGCTGGCCCCCTGGGTGCTGGGCCTGGCGCTCAAGGGCCATGCCTGGACCATTCCGGCAGGCGAGCCGCTGAAAGTGGCGGCGATCCAGGGCAACGTCGAGCAGGACCTGAAATGGGACCCGAGGCACATCGACGCGCAACTGGCGCTATACCGCGACCTGAGTTTCAGCTCCAGGCCAGTGGACCTGCTGGTTTGGCCGGAAACTGCTGTTCCGGTACTCAAGGACCAGGCCCAGGGCTACATCGACGTGATGGGCCGCTTCGCCGCCGAGCGCCACTCGGCACTGATCACGGGGGTGCCGGTGCGTGAAGAAGTGCACCACCAGCGCCGCTACTACAACGGCATCACCGTCACGGGCGAAGGCGATGGTACTTACCTCAAGCAGAAGCTGGTGCCGTTTGGCGAGTATGTGCCGCTGCAAGACGTGCTGCGTGGGGCCATCGAGTTCTTCGACCTGCCCATGTCGGACTTCGCCCGCGGCCCGGAAGACCAGCCGCTGCTGCAGGCCAAGGGCTACCAGATTGCCCCTTACATCTGCTACGAGGTGGTCTACCCCGAGTTCGCCGCCGGCCTGGCTGCGCGTAGCGACCTGCTGCTGACCATCAGCAACGACACCTGGTTCGGCAAATCCATCGGCCCCTTGCAGCACCTGCAGATGGCGCAGATGCGCGCGCTGGAAGCCGGCCGCTGGATGATCCGCGCCACCAACAACGGCGTGACGGCGCTGATCGACCCGTTTGGCCGCATTACCACGCAGGTTCCGCAATTCCAGCAGGCAGTGCTGTATGGCGAAGTGGTGCCGATGCAGCAGCTGACACCTTACCTGCAATGGCGCTCATGGCCGCTGGCAATAGTCTGTGCATTGCTGCTGGGCTGGGCGTTGCTGGCAGGGCGTATTGCAAAAACCGTCTGATTGGCGATACGCGGCCACTGTAGGAGCGGGTTTACCCGCGAATACGGTAGTGGCGGCAACGGTGAACGGCGGGTGGAGATTGGCCGGCAGGGCCGGCCCTTTCGCGGGCAAGCCCGCTCCTACAGGGGACTATGTAAGCCGGTGAATCAGTAAAACACCCGATACCCCGCCAACCCCACAACTTCATTAAGCAGTTGCCCGCTCTGCCACATCGCCCGGCTCTCTGGCAACAGCCCGCCAAACGGCCGCGCATGATCGCGCCCCAGGAACCCCACCGGCGCCGGCACCACCTCGAACCCCGCCTTTTCAAAACTCCAGCGTGAGCGCTGCATGTGCCAGGCCTGGGTCACCAGCACCACCCGGCGAACTCCCAAAGGCTGCAGCACCTTTGCCGTCAGCTGGGCATTTTCCCAAGTCGTGCGGCTGGCCTCTTCGCGCCATTTCACCTCGACAGCGAAATCTTCACGCAGGCGATCAGCCATCAGCCTCGCCTCGCTGGGCGGCGTCCCGTAATGCAACCCGCCACTGGTCAACACTGGCAGACCGGAGGCCTTGGCCAGCCGCGCCGCAAAGCGCATACGCTCCAGCGCCGTGGCCGTGGGCTGGTCACCGCCACCCCAGGCCGGGTCCCCGCGCTCGCGCCCGGCGCCCAGCACCACAATGGCATCCGCCCGGCTCGCCAGGCCGGCCCAGTCGCTCACCGCCAGCGGCGGCTCACTTTCCAGCACACGGGCGGTTTCCTGCACCACCAGCGGCAGGCTCATCAGCCACAGACCACCCAGTCCTGCGGCAAAGCAAAGCGCCGCCAACCGTGGCCGCCGCGTGCGCAGCCACCAGGCAGCAAGCAGCAGCAAGAGCAGCACGCCCGGCGGCATCAGCCATTGTTTGATGAAGAATCGGATCGGCATCGGCCACACCTCCTTGGCAGGCGTGCAGCCTAGAAGGATCGACGCCGGTCAACAAGTGCGTACCGGCGTCGATCGTGAGTTGTGTGATAGTGAAGAACCGGCGCGCGATAGCCTGCGCCTGGCGTCCTGAACGGCTAGCGATGCGGCAGCGTCCTGGATCTCGCCTTACTGGCGGGGCGTTTCTTGTCCTTGAGCCAGATGATCTTGGCCGATGTCGGCTCCGCTTGTGGGTAACTGCCGACAGAGGCATTGTGGCGCTCCGGGAGGGAATCCAGGTAGGCCTTTATCACTTCGAACTCTGCGTGGCTCAGGCCACGCAACTCAAGCTCAGCTGGCATCTCGTCGCGCAATCGAACCGAGGTCCTGGCCGTTTCCAGTGCCAGGCCAAGCCGGTCGATCAGGCGCTCGTAAAGCTCCGGTCTGATTGCGGGTAGCTGCGTCTCTCCCATCCGTTCACCTCATTGAAGGTAAGAATATCCCCCCCACACCTGAGCTTAGCGTCGCTGCAAAAAGCAGCCGTGTGCCGCGACCAGCGGGCATTCGCAACGAAGGTTTCCCACGATACGCAGCGCTGCTGTATGCTACGGCGTTCACTCTAAACGACACCGGAGTGCCGGACGCAGCGAGGTTCCGCTGCCTGGAACAAGGTCTCTTCTCTCTCAGCCAAAAGTAGCCATGCACGAACAATACACGCCCCGTGATATCGAAGCCGCCGCCCAGAAGTTCTGGGACGAGCAACAATCGTTCGCTGTGACCGAACAGCCAGGCAAAGACACCTACTATTGCCTATCGATGTTCCCGTACCCGAGCGGCAAGCTACACATGGGCCACGTGCGCAACTACACCATCGGTGACGTGATTGCCCGCTACCAGCGCATGCTGGGCAAGAACGTCCTGCAACCGATGGGCTGGGACGCTTTCGGCATGCCCGCGGAAAACGCGGCGATGAAAAACAACGTCGCCCCGGCCAAGTGGACGTACGAAAACATCGACTACATGAAGACCCAGCTCAAGAGCCTGGGCCTGGCCATCGACTGGGCACGTGAAGTCACCACCTGCAAACCCGACTACTACCGTTGGGAGCAGTGGCTGTTCACCCGTCTGTTCGAGAAAGGCATCATTTACCGCAAGAACGGTACCGTGAACTGGGACCCGGCGGACCAGACCGTACTGGCCAACGAACAGGTCATCGACGGCCGTGGCTGGCGTTCGGGCGCGCTGATCGAGAAGCGCGAAATCCCGATGTACTATTTCCGCATCACCGACTACGCCGACGAACTGCTGGAGAGCCTCGACGAGCTGCCAGGCTGGCCTGAGCAGGTCAAGACCATGCAGCGCAACTGGATCGGCAAATCGCGCGGCATGGAAGTACAGTTCCCGTACGACCAGGCCAGCATCGGCCACGAAGGCACCCTCAAGGTCTTCACCACCCGTCCGGACACGCTGATGGGCGCCACCTACGTCGCCGTCGCCGCCGAGCACCCGCTGGCCACCCAGGCCGCGCAGGGCAACCCGGCGCTGCAGGCGTTCATCGATGAGTGCAAGAGCGGCAGCGTTGCCGAAGCCGACATGGCCACCCAGGAGAAGAAGGGCATGGCCACTTCCCTGCTGGTCGAGCACCCGCTCACTGGCGAGAAGCTGCCAGTATGGGTCGCCAACTACGTGCTGATGCACTACGGTGATGGCGCGGTAATGGCCGTACCGGCCCACGACGAGCGCGACTTCGAGTTCGCCCACAAGTACAACCTGCCGGTCAAGGCCGTGGTGCGCACCAGCGCTGGCGATGAAGTCGGCAGCGAATGGCAGGCCGCCTATGGCGAACACGGCCAGCTGATCAACTCCGCAGAATTCGACGGCCTGGACTTCGCTGGCGCCTTCGACGCCATCGAAGCGGCGCTGATCCGCAAGGAACTGGGCAAGTCGCGTACCCAGTTCCGCCTGCGCGACTGGGGTATCAGCCGCCAGCGCTACTGGGGCTGCCCGATCCCGATCATCCACTGCCCGTCCTGCGGCGACGTACCGGTGCCGGAAGACCAGTTGCCGGTCACCCTGCCGGAGAACGTGGTGCCGGACGGGGCCGGTTCGCCACTGGCGCGCATGCCTGAATTCTACGAATGCAGCTGCCCGAAATGCGGTACTCCGGCCAAGCGCGAAACCGACACCATGGACACCTTCGTCGAGTCGTCCTGGTACTTCGCCCGCTACGCCTCGCCAAACTACGACAAAGGCCTGGTCGACCCCAAAGCCGCCAACCACTGGCTGCCGGTAGATCAGTACATCGGCGGTATCGAACACGCGATCCTGCACTTGCTGTACGCGCGCTTCTTCCACAAGCTGATGCGTGACGAAGGCCTGGTCACCTCGAACGAGCCGTTCAAGAACCTGCTGACCCAGGGCATGGTGGTCGCAGAGACCTACTACCGCGTTGCCAGCAACGGCGGCAAGGACTGGTTCAACCCGGCCGATGTCGAGATCGAGCGTGATGCCAAAGCCAAGATCATTGGCGCCCGCCTGAAGACCGACGGCCTGCCGGTGGAAATCGGTGGCACCGAAAAGATGTCCAAGTCGAAAAACAACGGCGTCGACCCGCAGTCCATGATCGAAGCCTATGGCGCCGACACCTGCCGCCTGTTCATGATGTTCGCCTCGCCGCCCGACATGAGCCTGGAATGGTCCGACTCCGGCGTCGAGGGTGCCAGCCGCTTCCTGCGCCGCGTCTGGCGCCTGGCTCAGGCTCACGTCAGCCAGGGTCTGCCAGGCAAGCTGGATGTCGCCGCCCTGGACGACGCGCAAAAAGTCATCCGCCGCGCGATTCACGCCGCCATCAAGCAGGCCAGCACCGACGTGGGCCAGTTCCACAAGTTCAATACCGCCATCGCCCAGGTGATGACCGTGATGAACGTGCTGGAAAAGGCCCCGCAAGCCACCGAGCAGGACCGTGCCCTGCTGCAGGAAGGCCTGGAAGCCGTCACCCTGCTGCTGGCACCGATCACTCCGCACATCTCTCACGCGCTGTGGCAGCACCTGGGCCATGCAGGGTCGGTGATCGATGCCGCATGGCCAAGCGTCGACGAACAGGCGCTGGTGCAGGACACCATTACCTTGGTGGTTCAGGTCAACGGTAAACTGCGCGGCCAGGTCGAGATGCCTGCTGCTGCCAGCCGCGAAGAAGTCGAAGCCGCTGCCCGCAGCAACGAGAATGTCCTGCGCTTCATCGATGGCCTGACCATCCGCAAGGTCATCGTGGTACCGGGCAAACTGGTCAACATCGTCGCCAACTGATGAAAACGCCCACCCGCATTGGCTGCGGGTGGGCGGAACAGGCCCAAAAGGGAGCAACAACATGATCAAACGCAATTTGCTGGTAATCGGCCTGGCGGTCATGCTCAGCGCCTGCGGTTTCCAGCTGCGCGGCACCGGCGCCACCGAGCTGAGCGTGAAGGAAATGGACGTCAGCGCGCGCAATGCCTATGGCCCGACCGTGGTCCAGCTGCGTGAAGTACTGGAACGTAGCGGCGTCAACGTGCACGCCGGCGCACCGTATCGCCTGGTGCTGACCAACGAACAGGAGCGCGAGCGCTCGGCCACCTACAACAGTGGCAACCGTACCGCCGAGTACGAGCTGACCACCAAGCTGGACTACAGCATCCTGGGCCTGAACAACCTGGAGCTGATGAGCGACAAGCTGGAGGTGCGCAAGGTCTACGTGCGTGACGGCTCGAACATCACCGGCTCCGAGCAGGAAGCCAAACGCGCCCGCGAAGAAATGCGCCGCGACCTGGTCAACGCCATGGTCGTACGCTTGCAAATGCTGTCCCCGTCCCAGCTGGATGAGCTGCAGCGTAAAGCCGACGAGCGTGCCAGCGCCGAAGCTGCCGCGCTGGAAGCAGCCCGCCGCCAGCAAGCCGAGACGCCTCAGCAATCGCCACTGGAAGTTCCGGGCAACTAAGCCCGTGAGGGGCGCCCTCGGGCGCCTCGCCTGCTCCCATGAAACTCGCCCCTGCCCAACTCAACAAGCACCTGCAAGGCGCCCTGGCACCGGTCTACGTGGTCAGCGGCGACGACCCGCTGCTGTGCCAGGAAGCCGCCGACGCCATCCGCAATGCCGCGCGTCAGCAAGGTTTCGATGAACGCCAGGTATTCAGTGCCGACGCCAACTTCGACTGGGGCACCCTGCTCCAGGCGGGTGCAAGCCTGTCGCTGTTCGCCCAGCGCCGCCTGCTGGAACTGCGCCTGCCCTCAGGCAAGCCCGGTGACAAAGGTGCCGCCGCGCTGATGGAATACTGCGCCAATCCCGCCGAAGACACGCTGTTGCTGATCAGCCTGCCCAAGCTCGACAGCAGTGCGCAGAAGACCAAGTGGGGCAAGGCATTGATCGAAGGCGCCCATTGCCAGTTCATCCAGATCTGGCCGGTGGATGTGCACCAGTTGCCTCAGTGGATCAACCAGCGCCTGCAACAGGCCGGCCTGTCAGCCCAGCGTGATGCCGTCGACCTGATTGCCGCGCGCGTGGAAGGCAACCTGCTGGCAGCCGCGCAGGAAATCGAAAAGCTCAAGTTGCTGGCCGAAGGCAGTCAGATCACCGTGGAAACCGTGCAGGCTGCCGTCGCCGACAGCGCCCGCTTCGATGTCTTCGGCCTGGTCGATGCCATTCTCAACGGCGAGGCTGCGCATGCCCTGCGCATGCTCGAAGGCTTGCGCGGTGAAGGTGTGGAGCCGCCCGTCATCCTCTGGGCCTTGGCCCGTGAGCTGCGTCAGCTGGCGGGGCTGGCCCAGCAGTTCAGCCAAGGCGTGCCATTGGACAAAGCGTTCAGCCAGGCCCGCCCGCCCATCTGGGACAAACGCCGACCGCTGGTCAGCAAGGCCCTGCAGCGCCTCTCGGCGCAGCGCTGGGCACAACTGCTGCAGGATGCCCAGCGTATCGATGCGCAGATCAAAGGGCAGGCAGAAGGTTCGCCCTGGATTGGCCTGGCGCGGCTGTCGCTGTTGATGGCTGGCCAGCGCCTGACCCTGCCGCCCATGTAGGGGCGGGTTTACCCGCGAAAGGGCCGGGGCTGCTGGTCAATATCCCCGGTCATTCGCCGTCGCAGCCGCCACCGTATTCGCGGGTGAACCCGCTCCTACACCTGATCGGTGGCGGACACACATCAGGGGTTGGACACAGGCCGTCGTGTAGGAGCGGGTTCACCCGCGAAGAGGCCGGCCCTGCTGGCCAGTCTCCACCCGCCGTTCACCGTTGACGCCGCTACCGTATTCGCGGGTAAACCCGCTCCTACACCTGATCGGGGGCGGACACACATTGGCGATTGGGCGCAGGCCCGCGCCTGCATAGGCACCAGAGCCTCGATCATATACACAATCAATTGGCCCCCACCCCTCGGGGGGCCTACAGTGCGCCCGAAACCCACCCAACCCCGGGAGACCGCCATGAGCAAAAAGCCGAAAAAGCACGGCCCCAACAAGGCCAAGTCCATCATCGCCCAGCCACTGTTCCGCTGCCGCCAGGAACAACCGAACAAGGGCAAAGGCAGCTACCGCCGCGAAGCCTTCCAATCGAGAGATTGGGAGGCTTCCTACTTTTTGGCTGCATGAAAGCATCGCAAGCGCAGGCATGATATGGTCGTCACCTGACCTGCAACTCTGGATCTGTGCATGCTCTTCCGTATTATCCCCCGCTGGGAAACCCGCCAGCTGATCGCGGCCTCCAGCTTCATCCTGCTCGTGGCCTGTGCGGAAAAGCCCACCGCCGCCGACGCGCTGCCGCTGGCCCCTGCCCAACCCAACCCAGTGGTGACCGTGCCCGGCGCAACGCCCGACGTCAGCACTGAAATCCAGCCTCTGCAAACCTTCGCCCAATGGCAAGCGGGCTTCCGCGAGCAGGCCCTGCAAGCCGGCATTTCGCCGAGCACCTTCGACCGCGCCTTCCTCGGTGTCACCCCCGACCTGGACGTGATCAAGGCAGATCGCAGCCAGCCGGAGTTCACCCGCCCGGTATGGGAATATCTCGAAGGCGCCCTGTCGCCCCTGCGTGTGCGCAACGGCAAGAAGCTGCTGGTGCAGAACGCTGAGCTGCTGACTCGCCTCGAGCAACAATATGGCGTGGACCGCCAGGTGCTGGTCGCGGTGTGGGGCATGGAAAGCAACTTCGGTCAGTTCCAGGGCAGCAAGTCGGTGATCCGCTCGCTGGCCACTTTGGCCTATGAGGGCCGCCGCCCACAGTTCGCCCAGGACCAGCTGATTGCCGCGCTGCAGATCATCCAGCATGGTGACATCCAGCCTGAAGCCATGCGGGGCTCGTGGGCCGGCGCCATGGGCCAGACCCAGTTCATCCCGACCACCTACAACACCCATGCCGTGGACTTCGACGGCGATGGCCGCCGCGACATCTGGAACAGCACACCAGACGCCCTGGCCTCAACAGCGCACTACCTGCAGAGTTCGGGCTGGAAACGCGGCCAACCGTGGGGCTTCGAGGTACAGGTGCCGGCTGGTTTCGACTTCTGGCAGGCCGATGGCGCACAGCGCAAACCGGTGAGTGAATGGCTGGCGATGGGCTTAAAACTGCCAGCAGGTACCCGCCTGCCAGCAGGTAGCAACCAACTGTCTGCCGCCCTTCTGCTGCCGGCCGGTGCACGCGGCCCGGCGTTCCTGGTGCTGGACAACTTCCGCGCCATCCTCAAGTACAACAACTCGTCGTCCTATGCCTTGGCAGTGAGCCTGCTCGGGGATCGCTTCAGCGGCTGGGGCTTCATTGCCGGCAGCTGGCCGAAAGAGGACCTGCCGCTCAGTCGCAGCGAGCGCATGGAGCTGCAGCACTTGTTGAACAGCCGCGGGCATGATGCGGGTAAAGCCGATGGCATTATCGGGGCCAATACCCGCAAGGCGATCCGCAATGCCCAGCAAGGGCTGGGATGGCCAGCGGATGGCTACCCGACCCATAAGCTGCTTGAGAGCCTGCGGCAGCAGTAAGCATTTCGGGGCCGCTGCGCGGCCCCGACAATCTCACGCCCTGAACAGATCCTGCTCCAGCACCAGTGTTTGCTGAACACTGTCCAGCCTTACCCGAGCCCCCAGCGGCAAGCATACATTCGGGTCACAATGCCCGCTGCGCCAACCCGCCAGCACCGGCACCCCCAGCGGTGCAAACGTATCCTCCAGCAACGGCGTCAGCGCCGCTGTGGTAATCCCGGCAAAGTCACCCACCAGCACGCCTTTGATCCCCTCCAGCTTGCCTGCCAGGCGTAACTGGGTCAGCAGCCGATCCACCCGGTACAACGGCTCGTTGACGTCCTCGATGAACAGGATGCAGCCTTGGGTATCCAGCTCGGCAAGCGTCCCCATGGTCGCACCCAGCATCGACAGGTTGCCACCCAACAGCGGCCCGCTGGCCCCCCCCGGCAGCACGCTATCCAAAGCGAAGCCCTCCGGGTGCGCGACCTGCTCGCCTGCCTTCACAAGCCCACCCAGCTGCGCCAGCAACGACGACTCGGTAGGTGGCAACTTGGCCCCCAGCAGGTCGGCATTGAGCATCCCCCCATGGAAGGTCACCAGTCCGGCATGCCGGTAGATCGCCGTATGCAGCGCGGTGATGTCGCTGTAGCCGATCAGCGGCTTGGGGTTGCGTCGGATCAGTTCGAAGTCGAGCTGATCAAGCAAGCGCATGCTGCCGTACCCCCCACGCATGCACAGAATGGCGTCAATGGCCGGATCGGCAAAGGCTGCGTGCAAGTCCTGCAGGCGCTGCTGGTCCGGCCCAGCCAGGTAGCCCTGCGCCTGCAGGGCACCCGGGTAGATACAGCAACGGTAGCCGCGGTCGACGAACCACTGGCTAACGTTGTGCGCATCAAGCCGCGCCGCGCCCGCCGGGGCGACAATGGCAAAGCACGCGTTGGCCGGCAACGCGGCTGGCAGGGTGGGTTGGAAGGTTTTGGCGCAATACATCGCGGCTCCTTGCAGCGCATGGGACACAAACAAAAATGCCGATGCCGCCCTTGGGCGCGCATCGGCATCTGTGGCTCTGCTCTTGGCTAGAGCATAGCTCAGAGCTTGATCTTGGCTTCGTGAGCCTGCTGGTCGGCGTGGTACGAAGAACGCACCAGCGGGCCAGAAGCAACGTTCTTGAAGCCCATCTTGTAGCCCTCCTCGGCGAACCAGGCAAAGGTGTCCGGGTGAACGAAACGCTGCACCGGCAAATGGCTGCGCGACGGCTGCAGGTACTGGCCGAGGGTAAGCATGTCGATGTCATGCTCGCGCATGCGGTGCATCACTTCGATCACTTCCTCGTCGGTCTCACCCAGGCCGAGCATCAGGCCCGACTTGGTCGGTACGTGCGGCACCAACTGCTTGAACTTCTGCAGCAGGTCCAGCGACCAGTCATAGTCCGACCCCGGGCGCGCGGCCTTGTACAGGCGCGGTACGGTCTCGAGGTTGTGGTTGAACACATCCGGCGGCTCTTGCGCGGTGATTTCCAGGGCAACGTCCATACGGCCGCGGTAGTCCGGCACCAAGGTCTCCAACTGCACGCCCGGCGACAGCGCGCGGATTTCGCGGATGCAGTCAGCAAAGTGCTGGGCACCACCGTCACGCAGGTCGTCGCGGTCCACCGAGGTGATCACCACATACTTCAGGCGCAGGTCGGCAATGGCAACCGCCAGGTTTTTCGGCTCGTCCAGATCCAGCGGCTTCGGTCGGCCGTGGCCAACGTCACAGAACGGGCAACGACGGGTGCAGATGTCACCCATGATCATGAAGGTGGCGGTACCACCCGAGAAGCACTCGCCCAGGTTCGGGCAGGATGCTTCTTCGCACACGCTGTGCAGTTTGTGCTTGCGCAGCAGTTGCTTGATGCGGTCTACCTCGGGCGACACCGGGATACGCACGCGAATCCAGTCGGGCTTCTTTGGCAGCTCATCGGTAGGGATGATCTTCACCGGGATGCGCGCGACTTTGTCGGCACCACGCAGCTTGACCCCAGCTTCCACCTTCTTCGGCGCTGGGCGCGGGGTGGCATCCTGGGTAGGTATCAGGTTCGGCACGGCTTCTTGCACAGTTGTCATATTCAGTCGATTCCGCCCGTGAGGGTCGTCTGCTCAGCGTAGTCGAGGTGCTTGACCAGCTGTCCGCGCAGCCTTGTCCTGACCTCGTCGAGTTCGATCGGACCTGCCAGGTCGCGCAGCTGGGTCATCGCCAGCCCCGCATAGCCGCAGGGGTTGATTCGGCGGAATGGCGCAAGGTCCATGTCCACGTTCAGGGCAAGGCCGTGAAACGAACGGCCGTTGCGAATTCGCAGGCCGAGGGAGGCGATTTTCGCTCCGTCGACATAGACACCCGGGGCATCAGGCTTGGCAGACGCCTGAACAGCATAGCTGGCGAGCAGGTCGATGAGGGCCTGCTCGATACGGCTGACCAACTCACGCACGCCAAAGCCCAGCCGGCGCACATCCAGCAGCAGGTAGGCCACCAGCTGGCCGGGGCCATGGTAGGTGACCTGGCCGCCGCGGTCGGTCTGCACCACCGGGATGTCGCCCGGCACCAGCAGGTGTTCGGCCTTGCCGGCCTGCCCCTGAGTGAAGACCGCAGGGTGCTCGACCAGCCAGATTTCATCCTGGCTGTCCGGGCTGCGCAGCTCGGTAAAACGACGCATGGCCTCGAGCACCGGTTCATAGGGCTGCAGGCCAAGCTCGCGAAAACCGAGGCAGGCGGACATCAGAGCACCATTTTCACGATGCCAGTAGCGCGCAGAGCGCTGTTGATATCGTGCAACTGGTTCTCGCTTTCGGCAACGATGTGCAATTGCACGGTGGTGTACTTGCCTTCCTTGCTCTGGCGTTCGGCCAGGGTGGAAAGGTCGACTTTGGCGTGCTTGCTGAGAATCTCGATGACCGTGTCCTTGAAACCGACAACGGTGTCACCGATGACCTTGATCGGGTAATCGTCGCAGGGGAATTCGATCTTGTGCGACTTGACGTCTGGTTCGCTCATGGCGGAAACGGCCTCGTAAGCCGTGGCAACAACAACACCCCCGCGGTATGCGCGGGGGCATGCAGGTCACGTATCAGTTGAACAACCCGTAGAAGAATAGACGGATGCTATCCCACATACGGCGGAAGAAACCACCTTCCTCGACGCCATCAAGGGCGATCAGGTCGGCGCTGTGAACCACTTTCTCGTCCAGTTTGACTTCCACTTTGCCGATCACGTCACCTTTGGCGATCGGTGCGGTGAGCTGCGGGTTCATGGTCATCGAAGCCTGCAGGCGCTTCAATTGGCCTTTAGGCATGGTCATGGTCAGGTCGTCCGCCAGGCCAGCCTTGACTTGGCTGGTCGCACCCTTCCAGACCGGTGCCTGGGTCAGCTCGGTGCCCTTCTGGTAGAAGGTTTGGGTTTCGAAGAAGCGGAAACCGTAGGTCAGCAGCTTCTGGGTTTCGGCAGCACGCGATTGTTCGCTGTTGGTACCGAACACCACGGCGATCAGGCGCTGGCCGTCACGTACGGCAGAGGCCACCATGCAGTAGCCGG
The DNA here is from genome assembly GCF_017875935.1 of Pseudomonas sp. BP6. Lineage (NCBI taxonomy): Bacteria > Pseudomonadati > Pseudomonadota > Gammaproteobacteria > Pseudomonadales > Pseudomonadaceae > Pseudomonas > Pseudomonas sp. BP6. The sequence goes on along the minus strand of NZ_JAGINI010000001.1, from coordinate 108,711 downwards.
CTTCGTCGGTGTGACCGGTTTTCAGGCCATCGACGGTCTTGTCACGCCACAGCAGCAGGTTGCGGTTAGGCTGCTTGATGTTGTTCCACAAGAACTCTTTCTGCGAGTAGATGGCGTAGTGGGCCGGATCGACACTGATGATCGCACGGGCCAGGGTCGCCATGTCGTGCGCCGACGAGTAGTGCTCAGGGTTAGGCAGGCCGGTCGGGTTCATGAAGTGGCTGTTGGTCATGCCCAGGTCGGCAGCCGTCTTGTTCATCATGTCGGCGAAGGCGTCTTCGCTGCCGGCGATATGCTCGGCCAAGGCGACCGAGGCGTCGTTACCGGACTGGATGATGATGCCGTGCAGCAGGTCGCTGACCGTTACCTGGCTGCCAACCTTGATGAACATGCGCGAACCGCCGGTACGCCATGCGTTTTCGCTGACGGTGACCGGGTCGTTTTCACCGATCTGGCCACGTCGGATGTCCAGCGTGGCGATGTAGGCGGTCATCAGCTTGGTCAGGCTGGCTGGCGGCAGGCGCTCGTCACCGTTGTTCTCGACCAGCACGTTGCCGCTGGACGCGTCCATGAGTACGTAGGACTTGGCTGCCAGTTGTGGTGGCGCCGGCGTCATCTGCTCGGCCGCGAAGGCGACAGGCGTGATCAGCAGCAGTACAGGCAGGCAAAGTCGTTTGGCAAGGTTGGTGATGTTCATCCGTCTCTCGAAAATCGCTAATGGTCTGAGATGTTCCCTGGGCAAGATCATGTGCCCAGCGCCAGTCAGTCTAGTTTTATGGCCGTTGGCCTGGCCCGCGAACGTGCGGCTTTATGTCGCTGCGGGCAAAAGCTGTCATTGTACATGGCCGAGCCCGGCAATTCATGACAAAACCGCAGTCAGTCTGCTGTGACCACCTTGGCCTGCCCCAAGTTCGCCAAGCGAATGCTGTCTTGTGCTTGCCGGATCTCACCCTGGCTGCCGATCGGCCCCAGGCGCACGCGGTGCAGGGTCTGCTGGTTACGCACGATCGAGCTGATGAACACGGGTGCACTGACCATGGTGCTGAGCTTGGCGCGCAGCAACTCGGCAGCGTCAGGGTTGGCGAAAGCGCCTACCTGCAAGAAACTGCCAGCGTTGCCGCCGGGCACGTTGTTGCCACCCACCTGCACCGGGACCACTGGTGCTGCGTGTTGCTGTGGTGGCGGGTTCCATTGCTCGACACGCCCGGTGCTGGCCGGTATTGCCTGGGTTTGCGCCACTTGCGGCTCCTTCAACACCATCGGCGGCGTCTGGCCACGCTGAGCCCACCACTGCTTCGGATCGATACCCTCGACGCGCACGTGCGCAGTGCCGATTTCGGCATAGCCGAGCTTTTTCGCCGCAGCATAGGACAAGTCGATGATACGGTCGGAGTAGAACGGGCCGCGGTCGTTCACGCGAAGGATCACGCTGCGGCCGTTCGCCAGGTTGGTCACCCGCACATAGGCTGGCAGTGGCAGGGTCTTGTGCGCTGCGCTCATGCCATACAGGTCGTACAGCTCACCGTTGGCAGTGTTCTGCCCGTGGAATTTGGTGCCGTACCATGACGCCGTACCCTCGGCGCGGTAGTTGCGCGAGTCCTGTATCGGGTAGTAGGTCTTGCCAAGCACGGTGTACGGGTTGGCCTTGTAGTTACCGGTGTGCACGGTCGGCGTGGCATCGGGGATCTTGTTCACATCCACGTCCCACCACGGTGCGCCGTCCTTGTGCGCCCGGTTGATGTCAAGGCCCGGCTGGCTGCGCACGACATTACCACTGCTTTGCGGGGCCGGGCGGTTGGAAGAGCAGCTGGCCAGCGCCACACCGACGGTGAGGCAGGTGAGCAGCTTGAAAGAGTTGGCAGAGATGATTGCGCGCATTACTTGATGCCCCGTACTTGAACCAGCTGTTCCGCAAGCTGATGTACCGCCATGGCATACATCACGCTGCGGTTGTAGCGAGTGATCGCGTAGAAGTTCTTCAGGCCCATCCAGTACTCGGGACCGTTCTGGCCTTCGAGACGGAAGGCGGTAACCGGCAGATCATCGCGCAGGGAATCATGAACCGACCAGCCAAGCGTACGCAACTCTCCAACCGTTTTCACCGGCTCGATGCCGGTCGTCAGGCCTTCGTCGACGCGCTCGCCGGCCACCCTGGCGCGACTGACCACACCCTGCCCGGCCACCCAGCCGTGGCGCTTGAAGTAGCTGGCCACGCTGCCGATGGCATCGTCAGGGTTGTTCCAGATATTGATATGGCCGTCCCCGTCGAAGTCCACCGCGTAGTGGCGGAAGCTGCTTGGCATGAACTGCGGCAGCCCCATGGCACCGGCGTATGACCCCTTGAGCGTCAAGGGGTCGAGCTGTTCCTCGCGGGCCAGCAGCAGGAACTCACGCAGCTCCTTGCGGAAGAATTCGGCCCGTGGCGGATAGTCGAAGCCCAGCGTCGACAGGGCGTCGATCACCCGGTAGTTGCCGGTATTGCGGCCAAAAAAGGTTTCCACGCCAATGATCGCGACAATGTACTGCGCAGGTACGCCGTACTCCTGCTCGGCCCGCGTCAATACGGCCTCGTGCTGGCGCCAGAAGTCCACACCGCGAGCGATACGCGCATCGGTGATGAACATCGGCCGGTAGTCCTTCCACGGTTTGACCCGTTCGGCCGGGCGCGATATGGCGTCGAGGATCGACTGCTTGCGCTGCACCTCACGAAACACACCCATCAGTTGCTCAGGCGCAAAACCATAGTCGCGGCTCAGTTCGCCAACGAACGCGGCTACCTGGGGCGAGCCGTCGTATTCGCCGGCATGGGCCAGCTGTACAGCGCCGAACAGGCCCATCGCTCCGATCCAAGGCGCACAACGGGCAGCCCAGTTACGCACTGCTTGCATGAAATTGTTCACCTTATTCAAACCTGCGCGATCCATTTGCGGTGCGTATGGATCGACATCAAAACGCCAAACGCTGACAGCAGCGTCACCAACGATGTTCCGCCATAGCTGATGAACGGTAGCGGCACGCCCACCACGGGCAGAAGGCCACTTACCATTCCGATATTGACGAATACGTATACAAAAAAGGTCATGGTCAGGCTGCCCGCAAGCAGCTTGCCAAACAGGGTCTGCGCCTGGGCCGTGATCACCAGGCCACGGCCGATCAGCAGCAGGTAGACAATCAGCAGCAGGCAGATGCCGACCAGGCCGAACTCCTCGCCGAGCACGGCGATGATGAAGTCGGTGTGGCTTTCCGGCAGAAAGTCCAGGTGCGACTGTGTGCCAAGCAGCCAGCCTTTGCCAAACACCCCGCCCGAGCCGATCGCCGCCTTGGACTGGATGATGTTCCAACCGGTGCCCAACGGGTCGCTTTCAGGGTCGAGGAAGGTCAATACCCGCTGCTTCTGGTAGTCGTGCATGACGAAGAACCACATTGCCACTGCGACTGGCACTGCTGCCGCCAGCACGCTGAGAATCCAGCGCCAGCGCAAGCCGCCCATGAACAGCACGAACGCACCGGAGGCCAGGATCAGCAGCGCGGTCCCCAGGTCGGGCTGACGCACGATCAGCATGAACGGCACACCGATCAGCACCAGGCTGATCGCCACGTGCTTCAAATGGGGCGGCAAGGTGCGCTTGGACAGGTACCAGGCGATGGTCGCCGGCATGATGATCTTCATGAATTCCGAGGGCTGGAAGCGGATCACCCCTGGGATGTTGATCCAGCGCGTGGCACCCATGGCGTTGTGGCCCATCACGTCCACCACCACCAGCAGCAGCACTCCGGTGAGGTAGGCCAGCGGCACCCAGCGCGCCATGAAGCGCGGCTCCAGCTGGGCGATGACGAACATCGACACCAGACCGATGCCAAACGAGGTGGCTTGCTTGAGCAGCAGGTCCCAGTTCTTGCCACTGGCCGAATACAGTACGAACAGGCTGCCGGCTGCAAGGGTCAGCAGAATGATCAGCAAGGGGCCGTCGATATGGATGCGCTGCAGAAAGCTGGCACGCCGACGCATCACATCCTCGCTGGAGAGCATGCGATCGAAATTGTTCATCACAGGGCCGATTCCTGGGTAACGGTGGCTGGCGCGAACTCGGGTTTGAGCTGGCCATTTTCGTCGAGCAACCAGGCGTCCATGATCTGGCGTACCACCGGTGCGGCGACACCCGAGCCGGACTCACCGTTCTCGACCATCACCGAGACCACGATTTTCGGGGCTTCGGCTGGGGCAAAAGCGACGAACAGGGCATGGTCGCGGTGGCGCTCCTGAAGTTTGTTGCGGTCGTACCTCTCGCCCTGCTTGATCGCCACCACCTGAGCGGTACCGCTCTTGCCTGCAATACGGTACTGGGCACCGGCAGCTGCTTTGCGCGCGGTACCGCGGGCGTTGTGCATCACCTGCTCCATGCCATGGGTGACCTTGGCCCAATCGGACTTGTCACGCAGCACGATGTTTTCCATCGGGTTGTTGTCCACCGGCGGCTGGCCTTCGATGGTCTTGGCCAGGTGCGGGCGGTTCCACACGCCTTTGTTGGCGATCAGTGCAGTGGCCTGGGCCAGTTGCAGCGGCGTTGCCTGCATGTAGCCCTGGCCGATGCCGAGAATCAGGGTTTCGCCGGGGAACCAGGCCTGGCGACGGGTGGCTCGCTTCCATTCGCGCGACGGCATCAACCCGGCAGACTCCTCGAACATGTCGAGGGAAACCCGCTGGCCGATACCGAACTTGTTCATGTAGATGGACAACCGATCGATACCCATCTTGTGCGCAAGGTCATAGAAGTAGGTGTCGTTCGAGCGCATGATGGCAGTATCCAGATCCACCCAGCCATCACCGGAGCGGTTCCAGTTACGGTATTTATGGTCGTAGTTGGGCAGCTGGTAGTAGCCTGGGTCAAACACCCTGCTGCTGGCATTGACAACGCCACTGTCCAGTCCGGCAATAGCCACCGCCGGCTTGATGGTCGAACCCGGCGGGTACAGGCCACGCAGCACGCGGTTGAATAGCGGCCGATCGATCGAGTCGCGCAATTCACCATAGGCCTTGAAGCTGATGCCGGTGACGAACAGGTTGGGGTCGAAGCTAGGCTGACTCACCATCGCCAGGACTTCGCCGGTTCGCGGATCGAGCGCAACCACTGCACCACGCCGGCCTCCCAGGGCGGCTTCGGCGGCCTCCTGCAGCTTGATGTCCAGGCTCAGCACAATGTCTTTGCCCGGCTTCGGGTCGGTGCGCTTGAGCACCCGCAGCACGCGGCCACGGGCGTTGGTCTCGACTTCCTCGTAACCCACCTGGCCGTGCAGGGCATCCTCGTAGAAGCGCTCGATGCCGGTCTTGCCAATATGGTGGGTACCGCTGTAGTTCACCGGGTCGAGCGTTTTCAGCTCTTTCTCGTTGATCCGCCCTACGTAACCCACCGAGTGGGCGAAATGCGCACCCTGCGGGTAATGCCGCACCAACTGGGCCACCACTTCCACACCTGGCAGGCGGAACTGGTTTACCGCCACACGGGCGATCTGCTCTTCATTGAGTTCGAACAGGATCGGCACCGGCTCGAATGGCCGGCGGCCTTGGCGCATGCGCTTTTCGAACAGGGCGCGGTCGTCAGCGGTAAGATCCAGCACTTCGACGATCGTATCCAGCACTTCCTGCCAGTTACCTGCACGTTCGCGGGTCATCGACAGGCTGAAGCTGGGCCGGTTGTCGGCAACGATCACCCCGTTGCGGTCGAAGATCAGCCCGCGCGTCGGCGGGATCGGCTGCACATGCACCCGGTTGTTCTCCGACAGCGTGGAGTGGTAGTCGTACTGGATGATCTGCAGGTAGTACAGCCGCGCGATCAACACGCAAACAAGCAGCATGATCGCCACTGCGCCGACCACGACGCGCTTGCGCACCAGGCGGGCGTCTTTCTCGTGGTCCTTGAGACGGATCGGCTGCGACATCGGACTGCTTACAGGCTCATTTGTGGTAAGGGTGCCCGGACAACACGGTCCAGGCGCGATAGATCTGCTCGCCGATGAGTATCCTTACCAACGGGTGCGGCAAAGTCAGCGGCGACAGCGACCAACGTTGCTCGGCGCGTGCGCAAACCTCAGGCGCCAGGCCCTCCGGGCCGCCCACCATCAAATTCACCGTGCGCGCATCCAGGCGCCAGCGGTCCAGCTCGGTGGCCAACTGCTCGGTACTCCAGGGCTTGCCATGGACCTCGAGGGTGACAATGCGTTCCCCAGGTTGCACCTTGCTCAGCATGGCTTCGCCCTCCTGACGGATCAGGCGAGCGACGTCCGCATTCTTGCCACGGGTGTTCAGCGGGATTTCCACCAGCTCCAGCGACAGCTCAGCGGGCAGGCGCTTGGCATATTCATGCCAGCCTTCCTCGACCCACTTTGGCATACGCGAGCCGACTGCAATCAGGCGCAGACGCACAGCGCTTTCCTTATTCGCGGTCTTTGAGCTTGTCGGAGTACTCGTGGGCATGGTCCGGGCTGTGGTGCTTGCCATCGGCGGCACGGCTTTGCTCGGCACCCTGCCACAGACGCTCAAGGTCATAGAACTGGCGGGCAGCGGCGGTCATCATATGCACGATGACGTCGTTCAGGTCCAGCAGCACCCAGTCGCTATCGCCCTTGCCTTCTTCACCCAGTGGCTGGGCGCCCTTGGCCTTGACCGCTTCACGGACCTTTTCGGCCATCGCGTTGATCTGGCGGTTGGAGGTACCGGTGGCAATGATCATGTAGTCGGTCAGGCTGTGCTTCTCGCGCACGTCGATGACCTGGATGTCCTGGGCCTTGACGTCTTCCAGCGCGGCCTTGGTCACTGCGACCAGTTCTTCGCCGTAAATTTTCTGCTTGGTCATATAAAACTCGTTCAACTCGTTGGATGAGGCGCCAGAGGCACCGTCAGTTGGGCGCACGATACAGTTCGTGCGCCTCGATATAGGCCAGTACGGCGTCCGGCACCAGGAACCTCACCGATTTGCCGCTGGCCAGCAGCTGTCGGATCTGTGTAGCCGACACCGCAAGCGGCGTCTGCCAGACGAACGAAATATTTCCCGCCGGGCCGGACATGGCGGTGGGATCGCTCTCCGAGCGCGCAGCCAACAGGTTGCGCAACTCGTCAGGGGGTTCTACGTCGGCATCCGGACGTTGCAGTACCAGGATGTGACAGTATTGCAGCAATTCTTCCCAGCGATGCCAGGCGGGCAGGCCACAGAAGGCATCCCAACCCAGCACCAGGAACAGCTGGTCGTTGCCGGACAGTTCGGCGCGGATCGATTCCAGCGTATCGATGGTGTACGACGGCTTGTCACGTTCCAGCTCGCGGGCATCGACGCTCAGGCAAACGACGCCCTGCACCGCTTCACGGACCATGGCCAGGCGATCCTGCGCAGCCACCTGTGGCGTGTCGCGGTGCGGCGGCCGGGCATTGGGCAACAGGCGTAGCTCATCCAGCCCCATGAACTCGGCCACTTCCAGCGCGCTGCGCAAGTGGCCGATATGCACGGGGTCGAAGGTACCACCTAGAATGCCGATGCGCCGGACTGCCTGGGCCTTGCTCAACTCAGCAGGACCCCTGGCCGCGCAACTGGCCATCACCGATCACCACATACTTCTCGCAGGTCAGGCCTTCCAGGCCCACAGGGCCGCGGGCATGTAGCTTGTCGGTGGAAATACCGATTTCCGCACCCAGGCCGTACTCGAAGCCATCGGCAAAGCAGGTCGGGGTGTTGAGCATGACCGACGCCGAATCGACCTCAGCCATGAACTGACGGGCTTCACCCTGGTGTTCGCTGATGATCGAGTCGGTGTGGTGCGAGCCGTAGTGGTTGATGTGCTCGATGGCCTGGTTCAGGCCGTCGACCACGCGAATCGACAGGATCGCATCGAGGTATTCCGCGTGCCAGTCGGCTTCGGTGGCCGGTTTGGCGCTGATGATAGCCTGGGTACGCTCGCAACCGCGCAGCTCCACGCCCTTCTCCACGAAGCGGCGGGCCATTTCTGGCAGGAAGCGCTCAGCCACTTGTTGGTCGACCAGCAGCGTTTCCATGGCCCCGCAAATGCCGTAGCGGTAGGTCTTGGCGTTGAAGGCCACATTCCAGGCCTTGTCCAGGTCGGCATGCTGGCTGACATAGATGTGGCAGATACCGTCCAGGTGCTTGATCACCGGTACGCGGGCATCGCGGCTGATGCGCTCGATCAGGCCACGGCCTCCGCGCGGCACGATGACATCGACGAATTCCGGCATGCTGATCAGCGCGCCCACGGCTTCGCGGTCGGTGGTTTCGACCACCTGCACCACCGCTGCCGGCAAGCCGGCTTCGGCCAGGCCGCGCTGGATGCAGGTGGCAATGGCGCGGTTGGAATGGATGGCTTCGGAACCGCCACGCAGGATGGTTGCGTTCCCCGACTTGAGGCACAGGCTGGCAGCATCAATGGTCACGTTCGGGCGCGATTCATAGATGATCCCGATCACCCCCAGCGGGGTACGCATCTTGCCTACCTGAATGCCCGATGGACGGTAGCTCATGTCGCGAATGGCACCGACCGGGTCCGGCAGGCTGGCCACCTGGCGCAAGCCGGTGATCATGCCGTCGATGCGCGCAGGGGTCAGCGCCAGGCGGTCGAGCAGTGCGGGCTCCAGACCACTGGCGCGGCCGGCGGCCAGGTCCAGCTCGTTGGCAGCAGTGAGTTCGGCACGGGCAGCGTCCAGCGCGTCGGCGGCGGCTTGCAGGGCGCGGTTCTTCTGCGCGGTGCTGGCACGGCCAATCACCCGGGAAGCCTCACGGGCAGCGCGACCCAAGCGGGTCATATAGTCAAGAACGGACTCAGTCATGGGTTCGGTGTCTTGGCGAAGGGGAAATCGGCTGATTATAACTGCCGCGCAGGTGTACGCCCAGCGGCGGGTGGCGGATGGTAGAAAATGGATGGGGCAATGCGCAGGAAAGATGTAACCGGGGTTATCGAGATTGGCACCTCCTGTTGCGGCCCTTTCGCGGGCGCGCCCGCTCCCACAGGGATTTCACAAGGCCTGGACCTATGCACCACCAGTGGGAGCGGGCATGCCTGCGAAAGAGCCGGCACTGCCAACATCACCATCCAATTCAGCCTCGATTAAGCCATTCATTGCTATCATCCCTGCCCCTCCAGCCACGAACTGCCCGCATGCCAGCCCTGCCCGACAGCTTTTTCGACCGCGACGCCCAGACCCTGGCCAAGGCCCTGCTGGGCAAGGTCATCCGCCACCGCCACGGCGACCTGTGGCTGGCCGCGCGCATCATCGAGACCGAGGCCTACTACCTTGCCGACAAAGGTAGCCACGCCTCGCTCGGCTACACCGAAAAACGCAAGGCGCTGTTCCTGGATGGTGGGCACATCTACATGTACTACGCCCGCGGCGGCGACTCGCTGAACTTCAGCGCCCAAGGGCCGGGCAACGCCGTGCTGATCAAGTCTGCCTATCCTTGGCAGGACACCCTCTCGGGGCCCGACAGCCTGGCGCAGATGCAACTGAACAACCCCGATGCGAGCGGCAACCTACGCCCGGAACAACACCTGTGCGCCGGCCAGACCCTGCTATGCCGGGCCCTGGGCCTGAAAGTGCCGCACTGGGACGCCCAGCGTTTTGACGCCGAACGCCTGTACGTCGAGGACTGCGGCAACGCCGTGCCCCGAGTGGTCCAGGCCGCTCGCCTGGGCATCCCGCACGGGCGCGACGAGCACCTGCCGTACCGCTTCGTCGACGCCGAGTACGCCCGTTTCTGCACGCGGAACCCGTTACGCCGCGGCCAAGTCGAAGGCCGTGATTTCTTCATTCTCGAACAAGGAAGCTGAACATGGGCCAATGGCTCGACAGCCTGACCGGCTGGCTCAGCGCCAACCCGCAGTGGCTTGGCCTGGCGATTTTCCTGGTGGCCTGCATCGAATGCCTGGCCATCGCCGGCATTATCGTGCCGGGCACCATACTGCTGTTCGCCGTTGCGGTACTGGCCGGCAACGGCGCGTTCAGCCTGGGCGAAACGCTGCTCCTCGGCTTTCTCGGCGGCCTGCTGGGCGACGCCCTGTCTTACGCAGTGGGCAAGTACTTTCACCAGAACATCCGCCGCCTGCCGCTGCTCCGCCACCATCCAGAATGGATCGGCAGCGCCGAAAGCTACTTCCAGCGTTATGGCATCGCCAGCCTGCTGGTAGGCCGTTTCATCGGCCCGCTGCGGCCGATGCTGCCAATGGTCGCCGGCATGTTCGACATGCCCCTGCCGCGTTTCATCGCTGTCAGCCTGTTGGCGGGTGCCGGCTGGTCGGTAGCCTACCTGCTACCCGGCTGGGCCACCGGCGCCGCCATGCGCCTGCCCCTGCCGGAAGGCTTCTGGCTGGACGCCGGGATCATTGCCGGCGCCCTCGCAGTGCTGATCGGCCTGAGCCTGAATACCAGCCTGCGTGACCAGCGCCACGGCACGCGGCTGGTTGCCGCTCTCAGCTTTATCGCCCTGGCCGGTGTATTCCTTGGCTGGCCCTACTTCCATGAGTTCGACCAAGGCGTGATGACACTGGTCCAGGAGCATCGCAGCCAGGCCATCGACAGTACCGTGGTACTGGTGACACGACTAGGCGATTTCCGCACCCAGTTCTTCCTCGGCGGCCTGCTGACCGGCCTGCTGCTGCTTGCCCGCCAGTGGCGACATGCATTTTTCGCCGCTGGTGCGCTGATGGGTACGGCGATCGCCAACGGCACCCTGAAATGGCTATTTGCCCGGGCACGGCCGGAAGTATTGACCGACCCACTGACCAGCTACAGCATGCCCAGCGGGCACAGCTCGGCATCGTTCGCGTTCTTTCTGGTAATGGCCGTGCTGGCAGGGCGTGGGCAGCCACCACGGATGCGTCTGACCTGGGTGATGCTGGGGTGCATTCCGGCGCTGGCGATTGCCCTGTCGCGGGTGTACCTGGGGGCGCACTGGCCAACCGACATCCTGGCCGGGGCCCTTCTGGCCTGTTGCGTGTGTGCACTCAGCCTGACATTGGTGCAACGCCAGCAGGCCCTGCCGGCCCTGCCGCTTCGGGTGTGGTGGCTGGTGTTGCCGGCATGCGTGGCGCTGCTGGCGTTCTTTGCCATGCATGCGCTGCCTCAGGCGTTGGCCAGGTATCAATATTGATGTCGCCTGTGCCGGCCTATTCGCGGGGATCGCGCTTGTTGTAGGCGCGGGTTTACCCGCGAAGGGGCCGGCACAGGCAATACAGAACCATCAAGCGAACAGCTCACCCTGAATCCGTTCCAGCAGTTTCTGGATTTCCCCCAGCCGCTGCTGCGGCGAATCGAGAGTCAGCAGGTCCAGCTTGTCCTCTTCCATGAACGGCAACAGGTACGCCAGCTGATTGGCCAGCGCCTGACGCCCGTCCACCGGGCGCGGCATGCCCAGCGCTTCGACCATGGGGTGCTCACCCAGAGCCACCAGCAGCGCCAATAGGTCGTCATCGGCTTCCAGCAAGGGGCTGTCGGCCTGCTCCGGCAGCCATTGCACCTGACCCACCAGCAACTGGTCCTTCTGCACCTCGGAGCTTTCCAGATTGAAGCGCCGCACGCCCTCGACGCGAATACCCAGCAAGCCATTATCCTGCTGCACGAAGTCGCGGATCACCGCTTCACAGCCGATCGAGGCGACCACCGGCGGCGCCTTGCCGACTTGTTCGCCCTCAAGGATGCACACCACACCAAACCCTTCGCCCTGCTTCATGCAGCGCCCGATCATGTCCAGGTAGCGCGCCTCGAAAATCTGCAAATCGAGAAAGCAGCCAGGAAACAGCACGGTATTGAGCGGAAACAGCGGTAGCGTCATCACAACTCCTCAAGCCACCAGGCTGACCGCCAGCGGCAGGAACACCGCTGTAGCCACCCCCATCAGGCTCATCGCCAGCGCGGCAAAGGCGCCGCATTCGTCACTTTCCTGCAGGGCCACCGAAGTGCCCACTGCGTGTGCGGTCACGCCCAGCGACATGCCGCGCGCCTCAGGGCTGTGCACGCCGAAGCGGCTCAGCAACGCCGGGCCGAAGATCGCCCCGATCACCCCGGTAATCAACACGAACACTGCTGCCAGGGCCGCCACCCCGCCAATCTGCTCGGCCACCAGCATGGCGATCGGCGAGGTGACGGACTTCGGCGCCATGGTCATCAGGATCATGTGCTCGGCACCGAACCACCAGCCCAGCACCAAGCAGCAGAGCGTGGCGAACAGGCCTCCGACCACCAGCGTAGTAAATGTAGGCCAGAACAGCTGGCGGATACGCCGCAGGTTGAGATAGAGCGGCACAGCCAGGGCCACAGTGGCGGGCCCCAGCAGGATGTTCATGATTTCGGTGCTTTTGCGGTACTCGCTGTAATCGATACCGCTCAGCAGCAACACGCCGATCACCAGCAGCATCGATACCAGTACAGGTTGCAAGAAGATCCAGCGGGTTCTCTCGTAGGCTGCCAGCACTACCTGATAGGCCCCCAGCGTAATGCCGATACCGAACAATGGGTGATGTATGACCGCATCGAGCGCGCCCTGCCAGTCGAACATCATGGCTGTTCCTCACGCTTGCCCTGGCGCTGGATGAGCTTCTGCATCAGCACACCGACGAACACCAGGGTCACCAGGCAGGAGATCAGCAAGGCCCCGACAATCGCCCAGAAGTCGGCGGCAATGTCCTTGGCATATACCATCACCCCAACTGCCGGCGGCACCAGTAACAGCGGCAGATAGCGCAGCAAGCTGCTGGCGGCCTCGTTCAGCGGCTTGCCAACCTCACCGCGGGCCATGAGGAAGCACAGCAACAACAACAGGCCGATGATCGGGCCGGGCAAAAACGGTACAAACAGGTGATTGATCGCCGTCCCCAGCAACTGGAACAGCACCAGCCAGGTCAAACCACGCAACAGCATAAGCATCTCCCTCGTGCATGGCCGCCATTATAAGCACGCGCAGCTAGAGACCGATATTCGCCGAAAAGCGGGCAACTTGACTGAAACGGTTCGCCGTGCTGATCTTGTACTTTCGTACCAACTGACAACCCGGAGAGTCCGCGATGCCCCATGTACCGGTTACAGAGCTTTCGCAGTACGTTGGCAAGGAGCTGGGCCACTCTGAGTGGGTGAAGATTGACCAGCAGCGCATCAATCTGTTCGCCGAGGCGACCGGCGACTTCCAGTTCATCCATGTCGACCCTGAGAAGGCGGCAAAAACCCCGTTTGGCGGCACGATCGCTCATGGTTTCCTGACCTTGTCGCTGATCCCCAAGCTAATCGAGGACATCCTCGTCCTGCCGCAAGGGCTGAAGATGGTGGTGAACTACGGGCTGGACAGCGTGCGCTTCATTCAGCCGGTCAAGGTCGACAGCCGCGTTCGGCTGAAGGTAAAGCTGGGCGAGGTGGTGGAGAAAAAGCCGGGGCAGTGGCTACTCAAGGCGATTGCCACACTGGAGATCGAAGGTGAAGAGAAGCCTGCTTATATAGCCGAGTCGCTGTCGCTTTGTTTTGTCTGATACATGCCCCAGGGGCTGCTATGCAGCCCCCGATCCACAAATCCCCCGCACTCGCGTAAACTGCCAGCCTTCGCGCAGCCTAGGGCTGCCCCTGTCGATTTATCAAAGGTGCCCGCCATGCCCTGGCTGCAAGTACGCCTGGCCATCAGCCCGGAACAAGCCGAAACCTATGAAGATGCGCTGCTTGAAGTAGGCGCCGTCTCGGTCACGTTCATGGATGCCGAAGATCAACCGATCTTCGAACCAGACCTCAACACCACCCCGCTGTGGTCGCACACCCACCTGCTGGCGCTGTTCGAGGCCGATGCCGACCCTGAACAGGTGTTCGCCCACCTGCGCCTGCTGACCGGCGCCGAGCTGCCCGAACACCAGGCCGAGGTGATCGAGGACCAGGACTGGGAACGCAGCTGGATGGACAACTTCCAGCCGATGCGCTTCGGTCGCCGCCTATGGATCGTGCCCAGCTGGCACGATGCTCCGGAAAAGGACGCCGTGAACCTGCTGCTCGACCCGGGCCTGGCCTTTGGCACCGGCACCCACCCCACCACGGCCCTGTGCCTGGAATGGCTCGACGGCCAGCAGCTTGAAGGCACCCAGGTGCTGGACTTTGGCTGCGGTTCGGGCATCCTGGCTATCGCTGCATTGCTGCTGGGCGCCCGCGAAGCGGTAGGTACCGACATCGACGTGCAGGCCATCGAGGCTTCGCGCGACAACGCCCAACGCAACGGTATTGCCGACGAGAAACTGGCGCTGTACTTGCCCGAGCACATGCCGGCGATGCAGGCCGACGTGCTGGTTGCCAACATCCTCGCCGGCCCACTGGTGTCGCTGGCGCCACAATTGTCCGGCCTGGTTCGCCCAGGTGGCCTGCTGGCGCTGTCGGGTATCCTCGCCGAGCAAGGTGAAGAAGTGGCCGCCGCTTACGCCGCCGACTTTGAACTGGACCCGATCGTCGTGCGCGACGGCTGGGTACGCATCAGTGGTCGGCGTCGCTAAGCGGGCCTAGAATACATTTCTGCACAGCTCCCGGATCGCCGCATGACCGACAGTTTCGTCACCCAGTGCCCGCATTGCCAGACCAGCTTTCGCGTCACCCACCACCAGTTGAGCGTGGCCCGCGGTGTGGTGCGCTGCGGGCATTGCCTGCAGGTATTCAATGCCGCCAAGCAGTTGCTGGAGCAGAACCGCGCCGCGCCCACCAGCGCCCCCGTGGTACCGGCGTCGGCACCTGCAGCGCCTGCCGAACCGGCGCCAGAGCCTGCCATCAGTGTACGCGGCAGCTCCCCTGACCAGGACTGGGCGCTTACCGCCCAAGCGCTGGACGAGCTTGACCTCGACAAGGAACTGGAGCGCCTGGAGCGTCGCGGCCAACCGGCCCCGACCCGCCCGGCCAGCCAGGGTGATCAACTGCAGGCACGGCGCGACGAACTTCACCCGGACGAGCACGCAGAAGACCTTTTCGGCACGGCTACCGATGAGCCCTACGCGCCGCAGGAACCGGCAGAGCCTGGCCCAGTACGACTGGAGCCTGAGCCCTTGGAATTGGACCTGGAGCCTGCACCCGGCGAGCGCACCGAGCCGACCCTGGGCAGCAACCTTGACCTGGACATCGATGGCGAGCCGCCCGCGCACCGTGCAGCCGAACGCGATGACCAGCCCGTGCTCAGCGAACCGCTGCGCATCAGCGATGACGAAACCCCGGAAAAGGGCCTGAGTGCCCGTGACGACGAGCCCTTGGCGCTGCGCCTCTCGGCGCATGATGACGAGCCAGTCGAGCCGTTGCCCGGAGAGCGCCTGGAACCAGGCCTTGCCGGCAAACCTGAGCGCCCCTCGCGCAAGGAGCCGCTGGTCGATGTGGTCGACGACCCGCTGCAGCTGGGCTGGGAAAAACCCGCACCCCACTGGGGCAAGCGCCTGCTGTGGGGCTTTCTGACCCTGCTGGCTGCCGGCCTGCTGGCGTTCCAGTACGTGTGGTTCCACTTCGACGAGATGGCCCGCCAGGATCAGTATCGGCCGATTTTCCAGCAGATCTGCCCGATGGTCGGTTGCCAGGTACCTACCCGCGTCGATATTGCACGGATAAAGAGCAGCAATCTGGTGGTGCGTAGCCACCCTGACTTCACGGGCGCCCTGATTGTCGACGCGATCATCTACAACCGCGCGCCGTTCGCCCAGCCGTTCCCGTTGCTGGAACTGCGCTTCGCCGACCTCAATGGCCAACTGATCGCCAGCCGTCGCTTCAAGCCCAGCGAGTACCTGTCGGGCGAACTGGCAGGGCGTGGCGAAATGCCCAGCCAGACGCCGATCCACATTGCCTTGGACATCCTCGACCCGGGGCCGAAGGCCGTGAATTACAGCCTGAGCTTCCGTTCGCCGGAATAAGCGACAAGCGGCCAGCAGCAAGCCACAAGACAAGAGGCCCAAAACGTGGCCGCTTTTGGCGTGTCGCTTGCTGCTTGAAGCGCAAAGGCATAAGCCGGCAACTGTTCAGATTTTATCCAAATCCATCTTTATCCAGTCATCGAGAGCGGGTATCATGCCAACCCTTTTTCGAACTCCAAGATTCGGCCCCACAACAGGGATCACCTATGTCGGCGGTACGCATCGGCCAATACACACTACGTAACAACCTGATCCTCGCGCCCATGGCCGGGGTGACGGATCAGCCTTTCCGTACACTTTGCCAGCGCCTGGGCGCCGGTATGGTGGTGTCGGAAATGGTAAGCAGCGACATGAGCCTGTGGAACAGCCGCAAGTCGAGCCTGCGCCGCATCCATGAAGGTGATCCCGAGCCACGCTCGGTGCAGATCGCCGGCGGTGATGCGCAGATGATGGCAGCGGCGGCAAAGGCCAACGTCGACGCGGGTGCCCAGATCATCGATATCAACATGGGCTGCCCGGCAAAAAAAGTCTGCAACAAAGCCGCAGGCTCTGCTTTATTGAGAGATGAAGCCTTGGTCAGCGAGATCCTCCACGCCGTTGTCAGCGCCGTGGATGTACCGGTGACCCTGAAAATCCGCACCGGCTGGGACCGGGCGAACAAGAACGGCCTGAACGTGGCGAAGATCGCCGAACAGGCCGGCATCCAGGCGCTGGCGGTGCATGGCCGCACACGTGCCGACCTGTATACCGGCGAAGCCGAATAC
This sequence comes from Pseudomonas sp. BP6, assembly GCF_017875935.1. Taxonomy (NCBI): domain Bacteria; kingdom Pseudomonadati; phylum Pseudomonadota; class Gammaproteobacteria; order Pseudomonadales; family Pseudomonadaceae; genus Pseudomonas; species Pseudomonas sp. BP6. The sequence continues at coordinate 92,056 of NZ_JAGINI010000001.1, read as the reverse complement.
GACACCATCGCTGCCATCAAGCAGGCGGTGTCAATCCCGGTTTTTGCCAACGGCGATATCACCTCGCCAGAAAAGGCCCGGGCGGTGCTGGAAACCACCGGGGTCGATGGCCTGTTGATCGGCCGGGCTGCCCAGGGGCGGCCATGGATCTTTCGCGAGATCGAGCATTACCTGCGCACTGGCGAACACCTGCCAGCGCCGCAACTGGAAGAAGTGGAACGCATCCTGCTGGAGCATCTGGCCGCGCTGCATGCCTTCTATGGCGATGTGATGGGCGTACGTATCGCCCGCAAGCACGTTGGCTGGTACCTGGCAACACGACCCGGCGGCAAGGAGTTTCGCGCCCGGTTCAACGCTTTGGAAGACACACAAGCGCAGTGCGCCAACGTTCGCGCGTTTTTCAGCGAACGTCGACAGAGCCTTGAGACAGAGGACGGACAAGGGGTGGCCGCATGACGATGATGACCGAGACATTTGTGAGTGGAACAACGCCCGTGAGCGACAACGCCAACCTGAAACAGCACCTCAACACGCCGAGCGAAGAGGGCCAGACCCTTCGCGACAGCGTCGAGAAGGCGCTGCACAACTACTTCGCCCACCTGGAAGGCGCGACCGTGACGGACGTGTACAACCTGGTGCTCTCCGAAGTCGAGGCGCCCCTGCTCGAAAGCGTGATGAACTACGTGAAGGGCAACCAGACCAAGGCCAGCGAGATGCTCGGGCTGAACCGAGGTACCCTGCGCAAGAAGCTCAAGCAGTACGACTTGTTGTAAGCCAGAATCCCATCCAGAAAAGGCGACTCCCTGAACAGAGGCGCCTTTTTTGCTGACTCCACCGCGTTATTGGAATCCGAAATGACCGACCAGACTACCCGCCTGCCAGTCCGCCGCGCCCTGATCAGCGTCTCCGACAAGACCGGTATCCTCGAATTCGCCCGTGAGCTGCAGCAGCTCGGTGTCGAGATCCTGTCCACCGGCGGCACCTACAAGCTGCTCAAGGACAACGGCGTAAACGCGGTGGAAGTGGCTGACTACACCGGCTTCGCCGAAATGATGGATGGCCGGGTCAAGACCCTGCACCCGAAGATCCACGGCGGTATCCTCGGCCGTCGCGGTACCGACGACGCCATCATGAACGAGCACGGCATCAAGCCGATCGACCTGGTTGCGGTCAACCTGTACCCGTTCGAAGCCACCATTTCCAAGCCTGGCTGCGACCTGCCGACCGCTATCGAGAACATCGACATCGGCGGCCCGACCATGGTCCGTTCGGCAGCCAAGAACCACAAGGACGTGGCCATCGTGGTCAACGCCAGCGACTACGCCGGCATCGTCGAAGGCCTCAAGGCCGGTGGCCTGACCTATGCCCAGCGCTTCGACCTGATGCTCAAGGCGTTCGAGCACACTGCCGCCTACGACGGCATGATCGCCAACTACATGGGCACCATCGACCAGGCCAAGGACACCCTGAGCACCGAGGCGCGCAGCGAATTCCCGCGCACCTTCAACAGCCAGTTCGTCAAGGCACAGGAAATGCGCTATGGCGAGAACCCGCACCAGAGCGCGGCGTTCTATGTAGAAGCCAAGAAAGGCGAAGCCAGCATTTCCACTGCTGTCCAGCTGCAAGGCAAGGAACTGTCATTCAACAACGTGGCCGACACTGACGCCGCGCTGGAATGCGTGAAGAGCTTCGTCAAGCCGGCCTGCGTCATCGTCAAGCACGCCAACCCGTGCGGCGTGGCGGTAGTACCGGAAGACGAGGGCGGCATTCGCAAGGCCTACGACCTGGCCTACGCGACCGACACCGAGTCGGCGTTCGGCGGCATCATCGCATTCAACCGTGAACTGGACGGCGAAACCGCCAAGGCCATTGTCGACCGCCAGTTCGTCGAAGTGATCATCGCTCCGAAAATCTCCCAGGCCGCTCGCGACGTGGTGGCTGCCAAGCAGAACGTACGTCTGCTGGAGTGCGGCGAGTGGCCAGCCGAGCGCGCTGCCGGTTGGGACTTCAAGCGCGTCAACGGTGGCCTGCTGGTGCAAAGCCGCGATATCGGCATGATCACCGCCGATGACCTGAAGATCGTCACCAAGCGTGCCCCGAGCGAGCAAGAGATCCACGACCTGGTATTCGCCTGGAAAGTGGCCAAGTTCGTCAAGTCCAACGCCATTGTCTACGCCAAGCAGCGCCAGACCATCGGCGTCGGCGCCGGCCAGATGAGCCGCGTCAACTCCGCCCGCATCGCTGCAATCAAGGCCGAGCATGCTGGCCTGCAGGTGCAGGGCGCAGTCATGGCGTCGGATGCATTCTTCCCATTCCGTGACGGCATCGACAATGCAGCTAAAGTGGGTATCAGCGCCGTGATCCAGCCGGGTGGCTCGATGCGTGATGCTGAAGTCATCGCTGCTGCCGACGAGGCCGGCATCGCGATGGTCTTCACTGGCATGCGCCACTTCCGCCACTAATTACGCGGATCCCGAGGCGAGTCGAGATCCTGTGGGAGCGGGCTTGCCCGCGAATACGATGGTGGATTCACCGCCGCATTCGCGGGCAAGCCCGCTCCCACAGTGTTCGGCGCAAGCCACGGGATCACTTGAATCGAGGTTTTGACATGAAAGTTTTGATCATCGGCAGCGGCGGCCGTGAGCACGCCCTGGCCTGGAAAGCCGCCCAGGACCCACGCGTCGAGAAAGTCTTCGTTGCACCGGGCAACGCCGGTACCGCCATTGAAGCCAAGTGCGAGAACGTCGCCATCGACGTGTGCGCCCTGGAACAATTGGCAGACTTCGCCGAGAAAAACGTCGACCTGACCATCGTCGGCCCGGAAGCACCGCTGGTTATCGGCGTGGTCGACCTGTTCCGCAGCCGCGGCCTGGACTGCTTCGGCCCAACCAAGGGCGCGGCCCAGCTGGAAGGCTCCAAGGCCTTCACCAAGGACTTCCTCGCGCGTCACAAGATCCCGACCGCCGACTACCAGAATTTCACCGAGATCGAGCCAGCGCTGGCCTACCTGCAGGAAAAAGGCGCGCCAATCGTGATCAAGGCGGACGGCCTGGCGGCAGGCAAAGGCGTGATCGTCGCCATGACGCTGGAAGAAGCCGAAGCAGCCGTGCGTGACATGCTGGCTGGCAACGCCTTCGGTGAAGCCGGTTCGCGCGTCGTGATCGAAGAGTTCCTCGACGGCGAGGAAGCCAGCTTCATCGTCATGGTCGACGGCCATAATGTGCTGCCCATGGCCACCAGCCAGGACCACAAGCGCGTCGGCGACCAGGACACCGGCCCGAACACGGGCGGCATGGGCGCCTACTCCCCTGCCCCGGTCGTCACCGCCGACGTGCACCAGCGCGTGATGGACCAGGTGATCTGGCCAACCGTGCGCGGCATGGCCGAGGAAGGTAACGTCTACACCGGCTTCCTCTACGCCGGCCTGATGATCGACAAGGCGGGCAACCCCAAGGTCATCGAGTTCAACTGCCGCTTCGGCGACCCGGAAACCCAGCCGGTCATGCTGCGCCTGGAGTCGAGCCTGGTACTGCTGGTGGAAGCTGCATTCGCCAAGGCCCTGGACAAGGTCGAAGCACAGTGGGACCCGCGCCCGAGCCTGGGCGTGGTCCTGGCAGCTGGCGGTTACCCGGGCGATTACGCCAAGGGCGACGTGATCAACGGCCTGGACGCTGCCGCCAAGATCGAAGGCAAGGTGTTCCATGCCGGTACTGCGCTCAAGGATGGCAAGGTAACCACCAACGGCGGGCGCGTACTGTGTGCCACCGCCATGGGCAGCACCGTTGCCGACGCGCAGCAGCAGGCTTATCGCCTGGCCAAGGAAGTCAGCTGGAACGGCAGCTTCTACCGTTCCGACATCGGCTATCGGGCCATCGCCCGCGAGCGCGGTGAGCACCAGCAGTAAGTATTACCGGTTTGCCGTAGCTGATTCAGCTTGCGGCATCCGGCTCGTCGACAGGGCCCGGCATGGGCCTTGCCTTCGACTTGGCGCGCCGCGCATAGTGAGTACCCGGCACATCGGCCAAGAAGGGATTTCGTAGTGCGTCGGCTTCGGATTGCCTCAGTTCTGATCGTCAGCTTGCTGACCCTGCTCTGCATGTTTCCGGCTGCGGCCGAACATGACGGTGGCTGGACCGTTCTGCTCGACGAACAGGCCAACCTGCAACTGAGCGATGTGCGCTCCGAGCGCTATCGCAACCAGTTCAGCCCACTGCCTCTCGCCGACCTTGATGCTGCCCCGGCTGGGCAGGCCTTGTGGTTGCACTATCGTCTGGCTCCAGGTGACCAGGAGCAACTGCTGCGGGTATTTGCCCCGGACCTTTCTGGCCTGGACCTCTACGCCCTTGAAGGCGAGCAACTTCTGCGTCAGCTGCACCACGGGCGCCAGGCCGGCAATGCCAGCCCGACCCTGCGCGGCAGCGACCATGTATTGCCCCTGCCCAACAGCAGGCAACCGCTGGACATCTACCTGCGCCTGGTCTCAGAGCACCAGCTGCGGCCGGCCATCAGCCTTGAGCCTGCGGCAGAGGCCGCCTCGGACCAACGCCAGCCGCTGCTGTTCGGCATGCTGTTCGGCGGCCTGATCATGCTGATCATGCACAACCTGATCCGCTTCCTCTACACCCGCTCCAGCACCACCCTGATCCTGGCGCTGTACCACGCCCTGATGCTGCTCAGCGGCCTGATCCTGCTGAACCTCAGCGGCCCCTGGTGGCATGTGTGGCACAGTGCACAAACACCTGCCGCCTACCTGACGCTGGTTCTGGCCGGCTTGTCCGGGTTGTATTTCACTCAACATTTCTTTTCGCCATGCAATTCGCCACGGCTTAACCGCTTGCTGCAGGGTGAGATGCTGATCGTCGGGCTCAGTGGCCTGGTGCTGCTGTTCGTCGATACCCTGCCTCTGAACCTGATGACCTACGCCCTGATGGCGCTGGGCAGCGTGAGCATGCTGCTGGTCAGCAGCTACCACTGGTACAAGGGCTATGCACCCGGACGCCTGTTCAGCCTGGCCATGGTGGTGTTCAACCTCGGAGGCCTGGTACTGCTGCCCGCCCTGCTGGGGCTGACACGCACCTCGACACCCTGGCTGCTGTGTATCCTGCTGGGCCTGACCGTGGTCAGTGGCCTGCTGCTCAACCTGGCAGTCAGTGAACGGCTGCGGCGTATAAGCGAGGAGCGTTTCAGCGCCAGCCGTGCGCTGGCCGCCAGCGATGCGGAAATCAACGCCAAAGCCGAGTTCCTGGCCAAGATCAGCCACGAAATCCGCACCCCAATGAACGGCGTGCTAGGCATGACTGAATTGCTGCTGGGCACACCGCTGTCGGTGAAGCAGCGTGATTATGTGCAGACCATCCACAGCGCCGGCAACGAGCTGCTGACGCTGATCAACGAAATTCTGGACATTTCCAAGCTGGAATCCCGGCAGATCGAGCTGGATGATGTGCAGTTCGACCTTAACGCGCTGATCGAGGATTGCCTGAACATCTTCCGCGCCAAGGCCGAGCAACAGAACATCGAGTTGATCAGCTTCACCCAGCCACAAGTACCGCGGGTCATCAGCGGAGACCCGACGCGCCTGCGCCAGGCCTTGTCGAGCCTGCTGGAAAACGCCCTGAAAAACACCGACCAAGGCGAGATCCTGCTGGTGGTGGCGCTGGATCAACGCGGCGAGGTGCCACGCCTGCGTATCGCCGTGCAGGACAGCGGCGAGCCGTTGCCCGCTGCCGACCGTGAAGCCTTGCTGCAGGCCGAGTTGCACAGCCACCACTTCCTTTCCAGCAACAAGCTGGGCGGCCATCTGGGGTTGGTCATCGCCAAACAGTTGATCGGTCTGATGCAGGGCGAGTTCGGCATCAAGAGCAGCACCGGCATGGGCAATACCCTGTGGCTGACCTTACCGCTGGACCCTTCGCGCCTGGAACAGCCACCGGCGGACCTCGACAGCCCGCTGCGCGATGCCCGCGTGCTGGTGGTGGACGACAACGACACGTGCCGCAAGGTGCTTGTACAGCAGTGCAGCGCCTGGGGCATGAATGTCAGCGCGGTACCGTCGGGCAAGGAGGCCCTGGCCCTTTTGCGCACCAAGGCGCACCTGCGCGACTACTTTGATGCGGTGCTGCTGGACCAGAACATGCCCGGCATGACCGGCATGCAACTGGCCGCCAAGATCAAGGAAGACCCGAGCCTGAACCACGACATCCTGGTGGTGATGCTCACCGGCATCAGCAATGCGCCGAGCAAAGTCATCGCGCGCAACGCCGGGGTCAAGCGAATACTGGCTAAGCCGGTGGCCGGGTATACGTTGAAGACCACCCTGGCCGAGGAACTGGCCCAGCGCGGCCGCGAACAAGCGATGCCTGCCAGCCTGCCTGGCGTCCCGCAGGCGCTGGACCTGCCAGGCGACTTCCGCGTGCTGGTCGCCGAAGACAACAGCATCTCGACCAAGGTAATCCGCAGTATGCTCGGCAAGCTCAACCTCAAGCCCGATACCGCCTGCAATGGCGAAGAGGCCTTGCAGGCAATGAAAACGCAGCATTATGACTTGGTGTTGATGGACTGCGAGATGCCGATATTGGACGGTTTTTCGGCCACCCAGCAGTTACGGGCCTGGGAGGCTGAAAACCAGCGCCAGCGCACGCCGGTGGTGGCACTGACTGCGCACATACTGGCCGAACACAAGGAACGCGCGCGGCTGGCGGGCATGGACGGACACATGGCCAAGCCGGTGGAGTTGTCGCAGTTACGCGAGCTGATTCAATACTGGGCCAATCACCGGGAAGTCAAGGTGGACCCGGCACATACGTCCTGACCGATACCCAATGCTCTTGCAGGAGCGGCCTCGCGAAACAAGGCCGCCCCGGCATAACCCCCAAGGAACAGTGCTCATGCTCCATGAGTTGTTCAGCGTCTACCTGAAAATGCTCGTGCTCTACAGCCCGTTCTTCGTGCTGTCGTGTTTCATCAGCCTGACCCGTGGCCACTCCAGCAAGGAGCGCAAGCAACTGGCCTGGAAGGTCGCGTTCGCAGCCTTGGTCGCCAGCGTGATGCTGTACCTGTTCGGGCGGGCGATCTTCGGTATTTTCGGCATCACCGCCGATGCCTTCCGCATCGGTGCCGGCAGCGTGCTGTTCATTTCGGCCCTGGGCATGGCCCAGGGCAAGCCGGCGGTACAGGCCGACAACGTACAGCAGGATGTGACCATCGTACCGCTGACCATTCCGCTGACGGTTGGCCCAGGCACCATCGGTGCGCTGTTGGTGATGGGGGTAAGCCAGCCGCACTGGGATGAAAAACTGCTGGCCATCGTCAGCATTGCCCTGGCCAGCTTTACCGTAGGCCTGGTGCTGTATCTATCGCACGGTATCGAGCGCCTGCTCGGTGACCAGGGTTTGCAAATTGTCAGCCGCCTGATGGGGCTCTTCGTCTGCGCCCTGGCAGCACAGATCATCTTTACCGGGATTCGCGGCTACCTGCTGCCCTAGGGTACAGAACCAAAGCTGTCCGGACCGGTAGGCCGGAGGCCTACAACTGCAGCTCAAGGATAGCCTTGCCATTTTGCTTGTCGACGCTGGCCTGGGCCCGCTTGCGGTAGTCTTCGCGAAACCCCTGCAAGTTGAAGTGGATCACTTCGACACGCATGTCCAGGATTTTGACTTCACTGTTCAACTGCATGAACAAGAAGCCCTTGGAAGTCTTTTTCATCGACATTTCCATGTGAACCAACACCATGTCGATGAAGCCGCTCGACTGCTGTGAGCAAGGCAGCAACTGAAAGCGTCCGACCGCTTTGGAGACTGCCCTGGATTCAAACGCGGTCAATGCCTGGCTGTCATTGCGCAGTGCCTGAAGCGACGACTGGGCAGATTGATGATGACCGGCGGAGCCTTTCTGACGAACCTGGGCAAGCGCCTGCTCGGCAAGGCTGGCCCTGTCCGGCCCCGGTCGAGTCGCCGTGGGCGCGAGCTTGCCATCAAAGCCCAGAAACGCAAGGTTACGCCAGTAGTTCCTGAACCAGTCCGGCTCCAGGCCTTCGTTAAAGTCCCCCCAGGCTACTTGCTGGGCAAACGCATTGGCCAACAGGATGTCGTCACGGGCTTCGCGGCTAACACCTGGCAAGAATGACAGCAGGCTGCTGTGGACGAGTTTGCCACTGGCGGCATCTTGATTGAACTCACTCATTGTCGACTCCTGATGTTGTCGCAAGTTTGACCTGGCTGCGATACTGCAATTGCTTGACCTTGATGGAATCATGCAAGCCTGCACTTATCGAACTGATCACTTTTCCATGGGTGAAATAATTGGCGTCGAACTGCTGAGCGGGATGGGCGCTTGCAAGTTCCAGCGGCTGCCACAGCCAATCCATCGCCACATGCTCTGCTGTGCTAAAGCCCAACGCGGTACTGATAACGCCGGAATCAGCCAGTATCAGGCGCAACTCCATACGTACATGGCTCACGCCTTTATCGTCCGGGGGCCGAACACACTCCACCCATAACAACTGTTCAATAGCGCCGTCTGGCTGGGCGGCGTAAGCGTCGAGGCATTTGGCTACCGGCCCCTGAAGGGCGCTTGGCAGAGCTGCCAAGAGATTGATCCGCAGCATCTTCCACGGTTCACAGGCCACTGCGGATACAGCAGGCGCGGCGCCGGAATGCAAGGTCGCGACAGTGCAGCCGAAGTTACCCTGAATTCGCAGATATTCCTTGTGCCACACAGCGTCCTGAATGGCGTGACCCTTGTTAGCAGTCAGGTAGGCTGCCAGCTGAACATCCAACAACGCTTCTGCTCGTGAAGCACTGACGGAGTTGTCGATCAATACCAGGCTATTGCCGTTCAACCACAAAGTGTAATTGGCGTGCATCAGTATGCCCTCCAGGCCCGTCGACGCCGTGTCGACAGGCCAACTTCATAGTCAGAGTTCCAGTGCCAGCAGAACCTGCAGGGCATTGTCGTCAAGTTTGGTTTCTACAATGGCGCGAATTTTGTCGTATCGGCGGCTATCGAAATTCAACACTGCACCACAGGCAAAATTGGAGGTGCCGCTGCTTTCCCACTTGGCCAGAAGATAGTTGGCAGCCTTGTCAGGCTTGGCGTCGGTCTGGATTGCACTGACAAGCATCGCCACCTGCCCTTCGCCGGTTTGCTCGCACTTGACCAGGCTCAGCTCGGTTCGGTCATCTTCCACCGACTTGCGGTCGAGCAACTCGACGTTTTTGGTGCTGGCGGCCAAGGCTGAAACAACTGTTTTGCCGAGATTGTCCAGGGCGGTTGCCACATCGCCAGTGAAAACGCCATATGCCGCCTGCAAGCCCTTGCCCAGCAGGTTGCTGATCTCAAGGTGCATATTGCGTTCAGTGAGCTGCTGTACGTCGACATTGGTTGACGCCCAGCCCATCTTGGACATCAGGTAGATGTAGTGCTTGAACCAGAGCTGCGTCTCACGGACAGGATCATGCTGCCTGTTGGCACCTTGCGTTGCCAGGGCATGACAAGCTTTTGCAGCATCGCGGTTTTGCTCACTCATTTGGTCGGGGAACACGAACAGATTCTTGTCCGGCAGAACCTGAAGCTGCAGCTTCTCTTTATCGGTCGTCATGGGAAAGGTCTCCAGGAAGGGTACGGTTGGAGCCAAATAGCTCCAGCCGCAAACCTACCTGTGACCTTTACCTCAATCTGCCACGAAGCAATTCCTCATCTGCCCGCGCTGCCGCCGCTTACGGCTTTGCGCCATACCAGCGCGGGGTATAGACCCAAACCCCGCCAGCTGCGCGGTCGAAAGTGCAGGTAGTGGACGATCCAACCAGCACCATGGTGCGCATGTCGACCATTTCTGGCAGCAGTTCGGCCAAGGTGACTACCTTCAGCGTCTGCCCCGGCCTACCGATGTCACGGCCTAGGACTACAGGCGTGTTCCCGTCACGATGTCGGCGCACAACCTCCAGGGCCACACCGAGCTGGTGTGGCCTGGCTTTGGAGATCGGGTTGTAGAAGGCCAGCACCAGGTCGGCCTGGGCAGCCAAGTCCAGGCGTTTTTCAATGATGGACCAGGGCTTGAGGTTGTCCGACAGCGACATGACACAGAAGTCATGCCCCAGCGGTGCCCCTGCCTGGGCGGCGGTTGCCAGCGAGGCTGAAACCCCCGGCAGGATCTGCAGGTCGACGCTATGCCAGGCGGGGTCACTGGATTCGTGCAGCGCTTCGAGCACCGCAGCAGCCATGGCGAAAACGCCCGGGTCACCCGAAGATACCACCACCACCGAACGGCCTTGGGCTGCCAGTTCGAAAGCATGTCGAGCGCGCTGCATCTCTTCGCGGTTGTCGGTGCAGTGCAGCACCTGGTCGCCGCGAAACGGGCCAGCCATGCGTACGTAGGTTTCGTAACCGAGCACATCTTCGGCCTGCGCAAGTTCTGCCTTGACCGCCGGCACCATCAGTTCCGCCGCACCTGGGCCAAGGCCGATGACCGCCAGGCGACCGCGACGGCGGCCGACCTGCGCTACGTCGACCGGGGCAGGCGCCACCGCGACTACGACTTCTTCAATCGCTATCAACTCGGCATCGGGCACCGCCGCAGCGACCATGCTGGCCACATCGCCTAGGCGGGTGGCGAAGCGCAAAGGGACGCCCAGAGCCTGCGCAGCTTCGTGCAACGCGCTGTCGGCCATGGTTCGCTCGTCTGCCAGCACGCAGGCTACCGAGGGCTCGGCGATACCGGCCTGCTGCAGTGCTGCGCGAATGCTGTGCAGATTGCCACCGGCAACGCCCACCACCACCAGGCGCGGGTAGATCAGCAGCTCGTCGCGGTTGGCCGGGCGCGCCTGATGCCCCACATGGATGGTGCGCTGCGCCGCTTCGCTTGCAGGCAACTGCGCCAACTGCAGCCACGGAGCGTTACCTTCGATACGCACAGTCTCACCCGCCAGCAGGTCGGATACAAAGCGTTTGCCTTGCTCGATGTCGGCCAATGCATAGCCCTGCGGCGGGTTCAGCAGGCAAGTACCGAAGCGCAGCTCGCCACTGGTGGTAATGGCCGCGGAAACGCCCAGTGCGTCAGCGATTTCGCGCGCCATCACGTTCACCCCACCGAGGCCTCCGAGCAACGGCACTACCGCGCTACCATCCTCGGCCACGGCCAGTACTGGCGGCTCGCTGCCCTTCTCGCTGAGCAGGCTGGCCAGGCTGCGGATGACAATGCCCGCGGCACACAACGCGATGATCGGCGTGTCTTGCTGGTACAACCCACGCAGGGTATCGCCAAACGACGCGTACGACTGGTCCGCACCCTCGACACGCCCTTCGAGGCCATGGATCGTGGCCTGTGGATAACAGGCCTGGATACGCTGCGCCGTCGCAAGGCTGCCCGGGCCAAGAATGACGATGGCCGGTGCCTTGTGCATGTTCAGCCCTGCCATTTTTCCCCCGGCACGATGATCAGCGAGAAGTAGGGCGACGACTGCGGGTCGACCTGGTCCAGCGGCACGATCTTCTGGTTGGCCATGGTCGCCCGCTCCACATACAGCGCACGCCGATCCAGGCCCAGTTCGGCCAGCACTTCGCGCACCTTGGGGAAGTTGCGTCCAAGTTTCATGATCACCGCTGCATCGGCGTCGGCCAGACGGCGCTTGAGCTCTTCGGCGGGCAACACGCCAGACAACACCGACAGGCTCTGGTTGCGGTACACCAGCGGCGCCCCCAGCACCGAAGCACCACCGAGCATCGAGCAGACACCGGGAACCACTTCGGCCTCGTAGCGCTGCGCCAGGCGGTCATGCAGGTACATGTAGGAGCCATAGAAGAACGGGTCGCCTTCGCAAATCACCGCCACGTCGCGGCCGGCATCCAGGTGCTCGGCCACCTGTACGCTGGCTTCGTCGTAGAAGTCGCTGATCACTTGCTCATAGGACAGCGGCGCCGGCAGCACTTCGGTGGTGACCGGGTAGACCAGCGGCAGCAAGGTCTGCTCGGGCTGCAGGTGCGCCTCGATAATGCCGAAGGCATTGCCACGCTTGCCCTTGGCCACGAAGTAGCCGACCACCGGCGCCTCGCGCAACAGGCGCAGGGCCTTGAGGGTAATCAGTTCAGGATCGCCAGGGCCCACACCCAGGCCAAGCAGCCGTCCACGCGGGGCCATCATTCCACCTCCGTAGCCAGGGCGTTGACCGCCGCCGCGGCCATCGCGCTGCCGCCCAGGCGGCCTTGCATGATCACGAACGGCACGCCACGGCTGTCGGCGGCGAGCATGGCCTTGGACTCGGCAGCGCCGACGAAACCGACCGGGAAACCGAGGATGAGCGCCGGTTTGGGCGCGCCGGCATCGAGCATTTCCAACAGGTAGAACAGCGCGGTAGGGGCATTGCCGATGACCACCACACTGCCTTCCAGGTGCGGGCGCCACAGTTCCAGGGCTACGGCGGAGCGGGTGTTGCCGGCATCTTTGGCCAGGCCCGGCACGCTCGGGTCACGCAGGGTGCAGATGACTTTGTTGTCGGCTGGCAGGCGGGCCCGGGTGATGCCTTCGGCCACCATGTGCGCATCGCACAGGATCGGCGCGCCGTTGAGCAGCGCCTCGCGCCCGGCCCGGCCGGCACCTTCGGAGAACTGCAGGCCATCGAGTGCATCGACCATGCCACAGGCGTGGATCACGCGCACGGCGAGCTTTTCAAGGTCTGCGGGGATCCGCTCGAGTCGGGCTTCCTCACGGATGATCCGGAAGGAATTGCGATAGATCTCCTGACCATCGCGGATGTAGTCAATCATCAAGGTGCTCCGTCGGCAGGTCGAGCATGGCGCCTGCTTCATTCAAGGTAAGGTCGGTGGCGCGCAGGGCACCGAAACCCGGCTGGCGCGCATCACGCAGGTACAGGTCGTAACGGCCCGGCGAACGGGCCAGCAAAGTGGCCGGGGCAACATGGGCCACAGCACAGGAACGGGGGCAGCCGGACAGGTGCACGCTGGCCGGCACGCCAGGGCCCAGCAGCGCGGCCAGGACAACCGCGTCGGCCTTGGTCTCGGCAAGGGCCTTGGCGCAGCCGCTGGCACCGGTGCAGGCGCTGATACGCGCCAGGGGTTCATGGTCGTGGCACAGCAACCCCAGCGCAGACAGTTCGGCCAAGGCCTGATCGAGGTGTTGTTCTTGCAGGTTGGTCAGCACCAGGCTTTGCCAAGGGCTAAGGCGCATACTGGCATCGCCCAGTTCACGGGCAATACGTGCGGCGCCACGCAGCATCGCGGGGGTCAGGCGGCCTTGCGGCGGGGCAACGCCAAGGGCAATACCCTGCGCCTGGGGCAGCCTGCCCAACCACGAGGCGCGGTGCTGTTTACGCCGCCATGTGAGCACGGCGGCATCGCGGCGGATGTCCAGACCGAGCCCAGCGACAAAATCGGCTGTCGGGTACACCTCAAGCAGCTGGCGCATGCGCGTCTGCGTCGGGGATGCCAGATCGAGGAAGCGATCCAGCACGGCGCGCACCAGCATCAGGCCCTGCGCCAGCGGCACCGCACCGAGCGCCTGGCCCTCTGCCGGGCAACCTGCCAGGCCAAACACCAGCCAGGTCTGCTGGTCCAGGTGCAGGGGCGACAGCCACAGGTCATGAGGGTGCTCGAGCATCGCCAGGCGCTCGCCTGCATCCAGCTGCACAGCAAACTTGGCCGACAGCTGGTGAAAGCGCGGAGTACCTTCCAGCAGGTGGAGGATCTGCCCGGCCAGCGGCCTGGCGTCCAGCAGCATGAGCGGATCATGCCCGACCAGCGGGCTGAGCATCAGGTTGCGCACATCGTCACCGGCCGCCTCGCGTGGGCCCAGGCCAGCAGCGAGCAAGGTGTCGACCAGGGCACGGTGCTCGTTACCGATGCCGCGAATCTGCAGGTTGCCACGGTTGGTAGCCTCGATCACACCGCCAGCAAAGCGCTCGGCCGCCGTCGCCACGACTTCGGCCTGATCGGCCAGCAACAGGCCGCCTGGTAGCTTGATACGGCAGATGCCGCCATCACGGGCACTGACGATGCGCCACAACCCCGGGCAGGCCGAGGGGCGAGGGATGACAGTGGGGGCTTCGGCCTGGGTCAATGGGGTGTCCGGCAATCTGTGAAAGTGCGCTTGAGTGTAGAAGGCGCGGTATTATGCCTGCTTTGTCCGGCGGCATGAAAAGCCGGTGGTCGAGCACCCTCGGCGATCAAGTAGAAATTCAGGACCGCGTCGCCTTCTTCGCGGGCTCGCCCGCTCCCACAGGATCACTGCAGGCCGCACATGCTGCACTGTATCTGTAGGAACGGGCTTGCCCGCGAAGCGGCGCGAAGCGGCCCCAAAAATGGCGGATTGAAATACATGACACCCTGGCTGACGGTAGTAGGCATCGGCGAAGACGGCTTCAGCGGCCTGGGCAAACAGGCCCGGCGCGCACTGCTTGGCGCTGGGCGGGTCTTCGGCAGCCCGCGCCAGTTGGCCTTGCTGCCACGTTGCGTGACCGCTGAACAACTGGCCTGGCCCAGCCCGTTCTCGCTGGCCCCGGTGTTGAGCCTGCGTGGCGAGCCGGTGTGCGTGCTGGCCAGCGGCGACCCCATGTTCTACGGCGTCGGCGCCAGCCTGGCACGCCAGGTGCCCGCTGCAGAAATGCGCGTGCTGTCGATGCCCTCTTCCTGCGCCCTGGCTGCTGCCCGCCTGGGCTGGCCACTGCAGGACCTGCAGGTGGTGTCGCTGGTGGCCCGCCCCCTGGCAGCGCTCAATGCCCACTTGCACAGCGGCATGCGCCTGCTGGTGCTGAGCAACGATGGCGATAGCCCGGCGGCAATTGCCGCGCAGTTGCGCGAGCAAGGCTTCGGCCCAAGCCGCCTGCAGGTGTTCGAGCACCTGGGGGGCGTGAACGAACGTGCACTGGCCGGCACCGCCCAGGACTGGCCGCACACCGGTATCGCGGCGCTCAACCTGGTAGCCATCGAATGCCTGGCTACGCCCGATGCGCCCCGCCTGCACCGGCTGGCCGGGTTGCCAGACGCCGCATTCCGGCACGATGGCCAGTTGACCAAGCGTGATGTCCGCGCCATCACTCTGGCGCGCCTGGCACCGCAGCCTGGCGAACTGTTGTGGGATGTGGGCGCGGGCTGTGGCTCGATCGGCATCGAATGGATGCGCGCCCATCCGGCATGCCGGGCCCTGGCCATCGAGGCCGACGAAGGTCGCCAGGGTTTGATCGAGCATAACCGCGATGCACTGGGTGTACCTGGCCTGCAACTGGTTCGCGGCAAGGCGCCAGCGGCGCTGCAAGGCCTGGAGCAACCGGATGCGATCTTCATCGGAGGTGGCGTTACCCGCGAAGGTGTACTGGACCTGTGCTGGGCAAGCCTGCGCCCCGGCGGCCGCCTGGTGGCCAATGCCGTCACCCTGCAAAGCGAACTGGCCCTGGCGCACTTTCGCGAACAGCACGGTGGTGAGCTGACCCGCATCCATGTCGCGCATGCCCAGCCCTTGGGTGCGTTCGACACCTGGCGCCAGGCACTACCGATCACCCTCCTGGAAGTATTGAAACCCGCCGATGCGTGAAGAAACCCGCGAACAACCCGCGCCTCTGCGCAGCGGCCTTACCACCGGCAGCTGCGCCACCGCTACCAGCCTGGCAGCGGCCAAGCTGCTGCTCACCGGGCAGCGTGACGATGCGGTGGACATCACCCTGCCCAAAGGCAAGGTCGTGCAGATGCGCCTGGAGTTCTGCCGCCTGATCGGCGAGTGCGCCGAAGCCGGCACGCTCAAGGATGCGGGTGACGACCCGGACGTGACCCACGGCGCCCTGCTCTATACCCAGGTGCGCCTGCTGGCGGAACCTGGCATTGGTTTTGTCGCCGGCAGCGGCGTGGGCACGGTGACCCGGCCAGGGCTGGTGCTGGCGGTGGGTGAACCGGCCATCAACCCGGTGCCTCGGCGCATGATCAGTGAACACCTGCAACGCCTGGCCGACGCGTGCGGCTACCTTGGCGGCTTCGAGGTCACGGTCAATGTGCAAGATGGCGAGCAACTGGCCCTGAAAACCATGAACCCGCGCCTGGGCATCCTTGGCGGGCTGTCGATCCTCGGCACCAGCGGAATCGTCCGGCCGTTCTCCTGCGCAGCCTACATTGCTTCGATCCACCAAGGCATCGACGTGGCCCACACCAACGGCTACACGCACATCGCCGCGTGCACCGGCAATGCCAGCGAAGACACCATGCGCCGCGTCTACGGTCTGCCGGAAATCGCCCTGATCGAAATGGGCGATTTCGTCGGCGCGGTGCTCAAGCACCTGCGCAAGGTACCGGTGCCGCGCCTGACCCTGTGCGGCGGCTTCGGCAAGATCAGCAAACTGGCCGCCGGGCACATGGACCTGCACAGTCGTCACTCCAGCATCGACTTGCCGCAACTGGCCGGTTGGGCCGCAGACATTGGCGCTGACGAGGCGTTGCAGGCTGCCATCAGCGGCGCCAACACCAGCCAGCAAGCGCTCGCTCTGGCTCATGCGGCCGGCATTGCCCTGGGTGACGCGGTGTGTGCCCACGCCCTGGCCTTCGCCCGTAGCGTCGTGCCGGCGCAGGTGGAAGTGGAAGTGTTCGCCATCGACCGCCAAGGCGGCATCGTCGGCCAGGCGGGTGTGCAATGACTGCGCGCATCCTGTTGCTGGGCGGGGTCACTGAAGCCCTGGCTATCGCCCGCCGGCTCGGGCCTCGACATGTCTACAGCCTGGCTGGCATAGGCCGCGTGCCGCAGGGCCTGCAATGCCAGGTGCGGGTCGGGGGCTATGGCGGTGTCGAGGGCCTGACCCGCTACCTGCGCGAAGCGGGTATCACCCTGCTGATCGACGCCACCCATCCCTATGCCGCGCAAATCAGCCGCAATGCCGCCAGCGCCGCACGCAACGCCGACATCCCGTGCTGGGCCTTGCGTCGTCCGGCCTGGCAGGCGCAAGCAGGGGACGACTGGCGAGAAGTCGACGATTGGGCAGGGTTGATCGAAGCACTGAAGCCGTTCCGCAGGCCGCTGTTCACGCTGGGCCGTGAGCCGCTGCAGCACCTGGACGAGATTCCGCCGGAGCAGTTCTGGACCCTGCGTGCGCTGGAGGCATGCCCTGGCAACGAGCGCTGTGAAGTGATTGGCGCACGTGGGCCGTTCCATATCGAGGATGAGCGGGCGTTGTTCCAACGCCGCCACATCGATGTGCTGATCAGCAAGAACAGCGGCAGTGTGGCGACCGAGCCGAAGCTGGAAGTGGCGCGGGAGCTTGGCGTGCCGGTGCTTGTCCTGAAACGTCCGGCGCTGCCGGAGGTGGACCGGACATTCGACTCACTGGCAGATCTGGCAACAGCGCTCGCTCTCTAGGCGCTGACCTTTCGCGCCCCAAGGCGCTCCTACAAAGATTTCAGACTTTTCTTCCAACTTACCAAGTGGCCCGTTGCTGCCCTGCTGCCTTAAACTCAACGCCCCTCCCCCGGAAGGTTTCACCCATATGGAAATGCAATGGTGGATCTGGCTGGTCTTCGGCATCGCGCTGATCCTGCTTGAACTGGTCCTGCCAACGTTCTTCGTACTCTGGTTCGGCATCGGCGCCGTGCTGGTCTCGCTCATCTCGCTCGCCGCACCCAGCCTGCAACTGGACATGCAAATCCTGCTGTGGGTGCTGCTGTCGTCGGCCACCACCGTGCTGTGGTTCAAAGTGTTCCGGCGCAAGCAGCCGGATGTGCGCTGGACCGCCGACAGCGTGATCGGCGAAGTGGGCCTGCTGACCGCTGCCGTGTCGGAGTTTCAGAAGGGCCGCGTACGCTTCCAGAAGCCGATCCTCGGCAACGAAGAGTGGACCTGCGTCGCCGATAGCCAGATCGCCGTCGGCGAACGGGTACGCCTGACCGCCATCGAGGGGAACACCGCCCGCGTTATCCGGGCCTGAATCCGCATTAAAAGGAATTTTGCAGCATGACCAGCCTCATCGTCGTCGGCGCCATCGCCCTGTTCGTCCTGATCACCGTGTTCAAGGGGGTGCGCATCGTGCCCCAGGGCGAGGAGTGGATCGTCGAACGCCTGGGCCGCTACAACAGCACCCTCAAGCCGGGCCTCAACATTGTCATCCCCTACATGGACGTGGTCGCCTACCGCCTGCCGACCAAGGACATCATCCTCGATGTGCAGCAGCAGGAAATCATCACCAAGGACAACGCGGTAATCGTCGCCAACGCCCTGTGTTTCGCCAAGGTAGTCGACCCGCAGAAAGCCTCGTATGGCGTGCAGGACTTCTCCTTCGCCGTCACCAGCCTGACCATGACCTCGCTGCGCGCCATCGTCGGTGCAATGGACCTCGACGAGGCGCTGTCCAGCCGCGAGCAGATCAAGGCCCGCCTGCGCGATGCAATGTCCGAGCAGACCGAAGACTGGGGCGTGACCGTGCGCTCGGTGGAAATTCAAGACATCAAACCGTCGGAAAACATGCAACTGGCCATGGAACGCCAGGCTGCGGCCGAGCGTGAGCGCAAGGCCGACGTCACCCGTGCCGAAGGGGCCAAGCAGGCGGCAATCCTCGAAGCAGAAGCGCGCCTGCAGGCGGCCAGGCTGGATGCCGAGGCACAGATCAGCCTGGCCGAGGCCTCGGCGCGGGCGATTTCGCTGGTGAAAGAAGCAGTGGGCAACGAGACCGTACCGGCCATGTACCTGTTGGGCGAACGCTATGTGGGCGCGATGGAGAACCTGGCGGGCAGCAGCAATGCCAAGGTGGTGGTGTTGCCGGCTGACCTGCAAGAAACCGTGCGCGGGTTGATGGGCCGCAACAAGGTTTGAGAGTGTCGGGGGCGCTTTGCGCACCTATCGCGACACAAGGCCCCACAGGACAGCGCAGTATTCGAGGCTGCCGCAATTCTGTGGGAGCGGCCTTGTGTCGCGATGGGCTGCACAGCAGCCCCCATTACGAGACCACCTGCGTCACTTCACCGCACCCCGGCATTTTTACCTATACTCCGCCGTACAATAGCCACCACGATTCCTGACCGGATCTCTCCATGCCCCCACGTCGGCACATTGCCTGGATAGCCTGCCTTGCAGTGCTGTTCAACCTGCTGGCCATGCCGCTGTCCTCTGCTGCGCCCAAGGGCCCGGCCGAGCAGCTGCTGTGGGGGGCTTTCTGTTCCAGCATGGCCAACAAGGGCAACGTCGACGTACAGGCCCTGGCCAAGATCGACCTCGGCCCACAAAGCGACGACAGCGTCGGCATGATGAACTGCTGGTGCTGCTCCGGTGCCGTGCCGCTGCTGGCCCTGCCCGGCTACCCGCCACAGTTGCACAACCCGCCGACACTGCTCGGCGGGCTGCTGCCGCCACCTGCCAAGTACCAGCCTACGCCGCGCCAGCTCTGGCCTGGGCTAAACCCTCGTGCCTCTCCGCTAGCCTGAGTTCATCACGCTGTCTGCCTGAACCAGAACGGAAACGGAGATTCACCATGCTCAAGCACGCCCTCGTCATGGCCGCCCTGCTGCTGCCTGGCGCCTTTGCCAATGCCCACGAATACCGCGTGGGTGACCTGCATATTGCCCACCCGTGGTCGCTGCAACTGCCACCCAACGCGCCTAATGTCGCCGCATATTTCGTGGTGCACAACAATGGCCAGGCCGATGACCGCCTGCTCAGCGTCGACAGCCCCATCAGCGATGACGCGCAACTGCATGAGCATGCCATGAGCGCCAGCGGCGCCATGAAGATGCAACAGGTGCCCAGCGTGGTAGTGCCTGCCGGCAAGGACCTGACCTTTGCCCCCGGCGCGTACCACGTGATGCTGATGCAGCCCAAGGACCGCAGCCTGCTCAGCGACGGCAAGCGCTTCCCGTTGACCCTGCACTTCGAAAAGGCCGGCGATATCACCGTCGAAGTGGCCGTGCAGAAGCAGGCGCCAGCGGACCAGTCGCAAGCCCACGAACACGCACACTGACACCTGCTGACAGGCACTCGCCATGAGTCTGCCGCGCAGCCGCATCAGCCGTACCACCCGCCCTGAATTCAGGCGCGCCGGTGGCGGATGGCTGAGCCTGTTCGCCATGTGGATGATCTTCATCGGCCCGCTGATTTCCCAGTCGATGCCGATGGACCACCACGCGGGCATGAACATGCCGATGGACATGCCGATGGCGGCTGCCCATCAGCATGGCGGTGACACCCATCACGGCCACGGCGGCGATGGCCAGCTGCATGTGATGTGGGAAAAGTGCGGTTACTGCAGCCTGTTGTTCAACTGCCCGGCCCTGCCCCAGGCCCTCAGCCCGCTCAGCGCCGGCAGCATCGTCCCCACCAGCCACCTGCTTGCGCCAACGCACCAGGGCCATGCCCGGCAGGCTGTATTCCCAGGTGCGCGCAGCCGCGCCCCGCCTTCTTCGATCAACGTCTGAAACCACATTTTGCGCACGAAGCCAGGAGGCTTCGCGCTAACTCATGACTGATCGACTGGAATCATTATGTCCGGCTGCACCCCTGTTTTTGCCTTGTCCCTGCGCGGGACCATCGCCGCCCTGTGCGGCTCGCTGCTCGCACCCATGGCCCTGGCCGCCGACCCTGGCCATGAAGGCCATGTGCACGATGCTCCCGAACTGAGCCCGACGGTGATCACCGCCGTGGCCCCGAGTTCGCCGCTGACCGTGGTCACCAACCCGAAAGACCCGCGCCAGCCAGTGCCGGCCAGCGACGGGGCCGACTACCTGAAGACCATCCCCGGCTTCTCGGCAATCCGTGCCGGCGGTACCAACGGCGACCCGGTACTGCGCGGCATGTTCGGTTCGCGTCTGAACATCCTCACCAACGGAGGCATGATGCTTGGGGCCTGCCCCAATCGCATGGACGCGCCCACGTCCTATATTTCGCCAGAAACCTACGACCGCCTGACCGTGATCAAAGGCCCGCAGAGCGTTATCTGGGGCCCCGGCGGCTCGGCAGGCACCATCCTCTTCGAGCGCGAACCGGAGAAATTCGGCACCCTCGGCAGCCGCGTCAACGCAAGCCTGCTGGCCGGCTCCAACGGCCGCTTCGACAAGGTGCTGGATGCCGCGGCCGGCAACAGTCAGGGCTATGCCCGCTTCGTCGGCAACCAGTCACGTTCGGATGACTACCACGACGGCAACAACGACACCGTGCCGTCGCGCTGGGACAAGTGGAACGGCGATGTCGCCCTCGGCTGGACACCCGACCAGGACACCTTGCTGGAGCTGACTGCCGGCAAGGGTGACGGCGAAGCCCGCTACGCCGGGCGCGGTATGGACGGCTCGCAGTTCAAGCGCGAAAGCCTTGGCCTGCGCTTTGAAAAGTCCAACCTCGGCGAGGTGCTCGACAAGGTCGAGGCGCAGGTCTACTACAACTACGCCGACCATGTGATGGACAACTACAGCCTGCGCACGCCGTCGGGTAGCGGCATGATGGGCATGCCGATGGTCAGCAACGTCGACCGCCGCACCATGGGCGCACGCATCAAAGCCACCTGGCGCTGGGCCGACGTGCAGTTGATCAGCGGGATCGACGCGCAAACCAACGAACATCGCCAGCGTGGCGGTATGGGTGTGGACGCACACAGGGGCCAGGCCTGGACCAAGGACGCCGACTTCCACAACTACGGCGCCTTCAGCGAACTGACCTGGTACGTCAGCGGAGAGGACCGCTTGATTACCGGCGCCCGTCTGGACCGCGCCTCGGCGCGCGATTTCCGCAAAACCAGCGCCACCGAAGGCGACACCCGCGCCGATACCCTGCCAAGCGGCTTCATCCGTTACGAGCACGACCTGGCAGCCATCCCGGCCACCACCTACATCGGCCTCGGCCATGCCCAGCGCTTCCCCGACTACTGGGAGCTGTTCTCACCCAAGCTGGCACCACCCGGCTCGGCCAATGCCTTCGACGGCATCAAGCCAGAGAAAACCACCCAGCTCGACTTCGGCATCCAGTACCGCACCGAGCGCCTGGAGGCCTGGGCTTCGGGCTATGTCGGGCAGATTCGCGACTACATCCTGTTCGACTATCGCACTGGCATGATGGGCATGAGCACCTCGCAGGCGCAGAACATCGACGCCCGCATCATGGGTGGCGAACTGGGCGCCGCCTACCAGTTGACTGAAAACTGGAAGGCCGACGCCACGCTTGCCTACGCTTGGGGCAAGAACAGCAGTGATGGCAAGGCGCTACCTCAAATGCCTCCCCTGGAAAGCCGCATGGGCCTGACCTACAGCCGCGATGTGTGGAGCGTCGGCGCACTGTGGCGGCTGGTGGCGGCGCAAAACCGTAT
Organism: Pseudomonas sp. BP6; assembly: GCF_017875935.1. NCBI lineage: Bacteria > Pseudomonadati > Pseudomonadota > Gammaproteobacteria > Pseudomonadales > Pseudomonadaceae > Pseudomonas > Pseudomonas sp. BP6. Next base: position 69,797 of record NZ_JAGINI010000001.1, on the reverse strand, counting down.
TGCCGAAAATCAAGGGAACGTCGTCGGCAAGGACTACGACAAGAGCGCCGGCTTCGGCGTGTTCTCCTTGAACGGCGCCTACAAGGTGAACAACAACCTCAAGCTCAGCGCAGGGGTCGACAACCTGTTCGACAAAACCTACGCCGAGCACCTGAACCTGGCCGGGAACGCCGGGTTTGGCTACCCGGCTACAGATCCACAGCCGGTCAACGAGCCAGGCAGGACCTTCTGGACCAAGGTCGACTTCAGCTTCTGACAACAACGGGCGCAGCTTCGGTTGCGCCCCTCAGCTGGTCAAAAAGGAGGTTCCCATGAGAGGAACACGCGTCTCATTCTATAACCTGGCCTGGCGTTGGCATTTCTATGCGGGGCTGTTCGTGGCCCCGTTCATGATCCTGCTGGCGATCACCGGGATCATCTACCTGTTCAAGCCCCAGCTCGACCCGCTGCTGTACCGCGACCTGATGGTGGTCGAGGCCGGTCACCACCGCCAGGGCGCAGACATGATGCTGGCTGAAGTGCGCCAGGCCTACCCCAAGGGCCACATCAGCCAATACCTGCCGCCACTGAATGCAGAGCGTAGTGCGCAGTTCGTGGTGCAGGACGGCGGGCGTGAACTGAACGTGTTCGTCGACCCATACAGCGGCAAGGTCCTCGGTGAACAGGACGGCAAGCAGAACCTGCAGGCCATCGCCCGCGCCCTGCATGGCGAACTGATGGTCGGCACGGTCGGCGACCGGCTGGTGGAACTGGCGGCGGGCTGGGGCATCGTGCTGGTGGTATCAGGCCTGTACCTGTGGTGGCCGCGCGGGCGCAATGGCGCCGGCGTGCTTTGGCCGCGGCTGTCGGCACGCGGCCGGCTGCTGTGGCGTGACCTGCACGCGGTAACCGGCTTCTGGGGTTCGGCCTTGCTGTTGTTGATGCTGCTCAGCGGCATGACCTGGACCGGCCTGTGGGGCAAGCAGTACGCTGATTTGTGGAACCGCTTCCCGGCAGCCATGTGGAACGACGTGCCCAAGTCGGACCAGCAGGCGCGTGAGCTGAACAGCGCGCACCGCCAGACCGTGCCCTGGGCCATGGAAAACACGCCGATGCCGCAGTCCGGTGCACACGCCGAGCACGCCGGGCACCACATGATGTCGGACATGCCCGCGGCGCCCCTGGTGAGCTTGCAGCAAGTCGAAGACATTGCCACTTCGCGTCAAGTCGAGCCGGGCTACAGCATTATCCTGCCCACCACTGCCGACGGGGTGTTCACCATTGCCGTGTTCGCCGACGACCCGCGCAACGACGCCACCCTGCATGTCGACCAATACACCGGCAAGGTTCTGGCCGATGTGCGCTGGCAAGACTACAGCCCGGTTGCCCGCGCCACCGAGCTGGGCGTGATGCTGCACGAAGGCAAGATGTTCGGGGCGCTGAACCAGATCATCATCCTGCTGGTGTGCCTGATGATCCTGCTGGGTTCGGTGAGCGGGCTGGTGATGTGGTGGAAGCGCCGGCCTGAAGGCGGCCTGGGCGTACCGCCTTTGCGTCATGACCTGCCACGCTGGAAGGCGGCGGTGGCAGTGATGCTGGTGCTGGGGGTGATGTTCCCGCTGGTGGGGGTGTCGATGGTGGTGATGTGGGGGGTGGATAGTTTGGTGGTGAGACGCCGCCGGGTCTTGGCCAGCGCTTGAGCCTTGTGTTGCCTGTGCTGGCCTCTTCGCGGGTAAACCCGCTCCTACAGGGGACCGCGTTGCCTTTGTAGGAGCGGGTTTACCCGCGAAGAGGCCGGTACAGGCGAAATGCTGAGCCGCAAATGTAGAGTCGATCTGTCGCGCCCAGAACTGGAACGCGCGTGTTAGCCTAGCCGGCTACCTCTGACAAGCAGACTGGCCTCTACAAGGGAATGCCGCCTATGACGCAAACCTCACCAACTCCACCCGATGAACAGCACCTGCAACGCAACCTGACCAACCGCCACATCCAGCTGATCGCCATCGGCGGCGCGATCGGTACCGGCCTGTTCATGGGCTCGGGCAAGACCATCAGCCTGGCCGGGCCATCGATCATCTTCGTCTACATGATTATCGGCTTCATGCTGTTCTTCGTCATGCGCGCCATGGGCGAACTGCTGCTGTCGAACCTGAACTACAAATCTTTCATCGACTTCTCTGCCGACCTGCTCGGCCCTTGGGCCGGCTACTTTACCGGCTGGACCTACTGGTTCTGCTGGGTGGTCACCGGCATCGCCGACGTGGTCGCGATCGCCGCCTACACGCAGTTCTGGTTCCCCGACCTGCCGCAGTGGATACCGGCGCTGACCTGCGTAGGGCTGCTGCTGTCGCTGAACCTGGTGACCGTAAAAATGTTCGGCGAACTGGAGTTCTGGTTCGCCCTGGTCAAGATCGTGGCCATCCTCGGCCTGGTCGCCACCGGCCTGTACATGGTCATCACCGGCTTCACCTCGCCCAGCGGGCGCACCGCCCAGCTGGCCAACCTGTGGAATGACGGCGGCATGTTCCCCCATGGCCTGATGGGCTTCTTCGCCGGTTTCCAGATCGCCGTGTTCGCCTTCGTCGGCATCGAGTTGGTGGGTACCACCGCCGCCGAAGCGAAGAACCCGGAACGCACCCTGCCGCGGGCGATCAACTCGATTCCGATCCGTATCATCGTGTTCTATGTGCTGGCGCTGATCGCGATCATGGCCGTAACCCCGTGGCGCGACGTGGTGCCAGGCAAAAGCCCGTTCGTTGAGTTGTTCGTGCTGGCAGGCCTGCCGGCGGCGGCGAGTATCATCAACTTCGTGGTGCTGACCTCGGCGGCCTCGTCGGCCAACAGCGGCGTGTTCTCCACCAGCCGCATGCTGTACGGCCTGTCGCAGGAAGGTGATGCGCCCAAGTCCTTCGAACAACTGTCGAGCCGTTCGGTACCGGCCAACGGCCTGTACTTCTCGTGCACCTGCCTGCTGCTTGGTGCGGTGCTGATCTACCTGGTGCCGAACGTGGTCGAGGCATTCACCCTGGTCACCACCGTGTCGGCGGTACTGTTCATGTTCGTGTGGACGCTGATCCTGCTGTCATACCTGAAGTACCGCAAGAACCGCGCGGCGCTGCACCAGGCCTCGAACTACAAGATGCCGGGCGGGCGCTTCATGTGCTACGTGTGCCTGTCGTTCTTTGCGTTCATCCTGGTGTTGCTGAGCCTGGAGGCAGATACACGTTCAGCGCTGGTGGTGACGCCGATCTGGTTTGTATTGCTGGCGGTGACCTACCAGCTCGTACGCAGCAGGCGCCATCCCCGCACGGCTGTGCATAACGGCTGATGGCCTCGGGGCTGCGTCGCAGCCCCAATCCTGTGCACACAATTCCATCAGGCACCAACCTGGATCCAACCAACGCCCCAACACCTCGCACAGCCCCTCTAAACCGTACCTTTCGCCACTAGGCACACCCCTTGCAATGCCCTCCCCGCTTGCCCAACACCATAAAAAACTCAGCGGAGAGAGCACATGAAGCGTCGCAGTCTGATCAAGGCCCTTACCCTCAGCGCATCGATTGCGGCGATGGGCCTGAGCTGGAGTATCCAGGCCGCCGAGACCATCAAGGTCGGTATCCTGCATTCGCTTTCCGGGACCATGGCCATTTCCGAGACATCGCTCAAGGACATGGCGCTGATGACCATCGAGCAGATCAACGCCAAGGGTGGCGTGAACGGCAAGATGCTGGAACCGGTGGTGGTCGACCCGGCGTCCAACTGGCCGCTGTTCGCTGAAAAAAGCCGCCAACTGCTGACCCAGGACAAAGTGGCCGTGGTGTTCGGCTGCTGGACCTCCGTGTCGCGCAAGTCTGTCCTGCCGGTGTTCGAAGAACTCAACGGCCTGCTGTTCTACCCGGTGCAGTACGAGGGCGAAGAAATGTCGCCGAACGTGTTCTACACGGGCGCCGCCCCGAACCAGCAGGCCATCCCGGCCGTGGAATACCTGATGAGCGAGGACGGCGGCAGCGCCAAGCGCTTCTTCCTGCTGGGCACCGACTACGTCTACCCGCGCACCACCAACAAGATCCTGCGCGCATTCCTGCACAGCAAAGGCGTGGCCGACAAGGACATCGAAGAGGTGTACACGCCGTTTGGCCACGCTGATTACCAGACCATTGTCGCCAGCATCAAAAAGTTCTCCGCCGGCGGCAAGACCGCGGTCATATCCACAGTCAATGGTGACTCCAACGTGCCGTTCTACAAGGAACTGGCCAACCAGGGCCTGAAGGCCACCGACGTGCCGGTGGTGGCCTTCTCGGTGGGCGAGGAGGAACTGCGCGGCATCGACACCAAACCGCTGGTGGGCCACCTGGCGGCATGGAACTACTTCGAATCGGTGGATAACCCGGTCAACCAGAAATTTGTCGCCGACTGGAAGGCCTACGCCAAGGCCAAGGGCCTGCCGGGTGCCGACAAAGCCGTGACCAATGACCCCATGGAGGCCACCTACGTAGGCATCCACATGTGGGCGCAAGCGGTGGAAAAAGCCAAGTCCACCGACGTCGACAAGGTGCGTGAAGCGCTTGCCGGGCAGAGCTTCGAGGCACCGTCGGGCTTCACCCTGACCATGGACAAGACCAACCACCACCTGCACAAGCCGGTGATGATCGGCGAGATTCAGGATGACGGGCAGTTCAGCGTGGTGTGGGAAACCGAGCAGCCACTGCGGGCGCAGCCATGGAGCCCGTTCATTCCGGGCAATGACAAGCGGCCAGATTACGCCGTGAAAGGTAACTGAGTGCACGGGGCTGCTTTGCAGCCCATTCGCGGGCTTGCCCGCTCCCACAGGTTCCCCACTGCCCTCTGGACCGGTGAAATCCCTGTAGGAGCGGGTTTACCCGCGAAGAATCCAACACCGATTTCCAGGATTGCCCGCATGCTCAGACTCCTGCTCACCCTCCTGCTACTAATCCCCCTGGCAACCCACGCCAGCGAGGGCGAATTCTTTCTCACCGCCAAGCCCGCCGAGCAGGTCCGCCTGCTCGAAGGCTGGGCGGCGCAACCCGATGCCGCGCGCCTGCCGCTACTGGAAAACCTGCGCCAAGGCCGCATCGCCACCGATGACACGCGCAAGGTACGCCTGAACAACCGCCTGCGCGGCCTGATCAACAACGCCCTGGCTAGCCATCAGTTGCTCAGCGACGACAGCGACACCCGCCTGGCCGCCGCACAACAACTGCAAAAAACCGCAAAACCCGCGCAAATGGCCTTCCTTGACCGGCGCTTCGCCAGCGAGCCGGACGCCGCCGTGCAGGCCGCCCTCGGCCTGGCACTGGCCAACCTGCAACTGGGCGCCAGCGAGCCTGCGGTACGCCTGGCCGCCGTGCGCCTGCTGGGTGAAACCGGCGACCCGCTGGCCCGCACCCGCCTCGAAGCCCTGCTGCAGCCCGATGCGGAACGCGACCCGGGCGTGCGCACAGCCGCCGAAACGAGCCTGGCCCAGGTCAAACGCAAACTGCTGGTCGGCGAACTGCTCGGCCAGGCCTTCAGCGGCCTGTCGCTGGGTTCGGTCCTGCTGCTGGCAGCGCTGGGCCTTGCGATCACCTTCGGCCTGCTCGGGGTGATCAACATGGCCCATGGCGAGATGTTGATGCTCGGCGCCTACAGCACCTACATGGTTCAGGTACTGCTGCAGCGCTTCGCCCCAGGCGCCATCGAGTTCTACCCGCTGATTGCCCTGCCGGTGGCGTTCGCCGTCAGTGCCGGCGTCGGCATGGCGCTGGAGCGCACGGTGATCCGCCACCTGTACGGCCGCCCACTGGAAACCCTGCTGGCCACCTGGGGCATCAGCCTGATCCTGATCCAGGCCATCCGCCTGCTGTTCGGCGCGCAGAACGTCGAGGTGAGCAACCCGGCCTGGCTGTCCGGTGGCATCCAGCTGCTGCCCAACCTGGTGCTGCCGTACAACCGTCTGGTCATCATCGGCTTCGCCCTGGCCGTGGTGCTGCTCACCTGGCTGCTGCTCAACCGTACCCGGCTGGGCCTGAACGTGCGCGCAGTCACCCAGAACCGCAACATGGCCGCCTGCTGCGGCGTGTCCACTGGGCGCGTCGACATGCTCGCCTTTGGCCTGGGCTCGGGTATCGCCGGGCTCGGCGGCGTGGCCTTGAGCCAGGTGGGCAATGTCGGCCCGGACCTGGGCCAGAGCTACATCATCGACTCGTTCCTGGTGGTGGTGCTCGGCGGCGTCGGGCAGCTGGCCGGTAGCCTCTGGGCCGCCTTCGGCCTGGGTATCGCCAACAAGCTGCTGGAGCCGCAGATTGGTGCCGTACTCGGCAAGATCCTCATCCTTGCGTTGATCATTCTGTTCATCCAGAAACGCCCGCAAGGCCTGTTCGCCCTCAAGGGACGGGTAATCGACTGATGAACCAGCCACTGCTTGTCACTGCTACGCAAAAGGCCGGCCCACGCCTGACCCTTGCCATCGGTGCCGTCGTCGTCCTGCTGCTGGTGGCTTTGCCACTGTGCTCACTGCTGCCGGCAGACCATGCCCTGCACGTGTCGGCCTACACCCTGACCCTGGTCGGCAAGATTCTCTGTTACGCCATCGTCGCCCTGGCCCTGGACCTGGTCTGGGGCTATGCCGGGCTGCTGTCGCTGGGCCACGGTCTGTTCTTCGCCCTGGGCGGCTACGCCATGGGCATGTACCTGATGCGGCAGGCAGCCGGCGACGGCCTGCCCGGGTTCATGACCTTCCTGTCGTGGACCGAGCTGCCCTGGTACTGGGCCGGTACCCAGCATTTCGCCTGGGCCCTGTGCCTGGTAGTCCTGGCACCCGGGCTGCTGGCGCTGGTGTTCGGCTGGTTCGCCTTCCGCTCGCGGATCAAGGGCGTGTACTTCTCGATCATGACCCAGGCCCTGACCTTTGCCGGCATGCTGCTGTTCTTCCGCAACGAAACCGGGTTCGGTGGCAACAACGGCTTCACCAGCTTCCGCACCATCCTCGGCTTCGACATTGCAGCCCAGGGTACCCGCGCAGTGTTGTTCCTGCTGACTGTGGCCCTGCTGCTGACCAGCCTGTACCTGTGCTGGCGCCTGACCCGCAGCAAGTTCGGCCGCCTGCTCACCGCCGTGCGTGACGCTGAAAACCGCATGATGTTCTGTGGCTATGACCCGCGCGGCTTCAAGTTGCTGGTGTGGGTACTGAGCGCCGTGCTGTGCGGCCTGGCCGGTGCGCTGTACGTGCCGCAGGTGGGCATCATCAACCCCAGCGAGATGTCGCCGACCAACTCGATCGAAGCCGCCGTCTGGGTAGCCTTGGGCGGACGCGGCACGCTGATCGGCCCGCTGCTCGGTGCAGGCCTGGTCAACGGCATGAAAAGCTGGTTCACCGTGGCCTTCCCCGAGTTCTGGCTGTTCTTCCTCGGCGCACTATTCATCCTCGTCACCCTGTACCTGCCCAAGGGCGTGGTCGGCCTGTTGAAGAAAAGGAGCCAGCCATGAGAGGCGTGCCCCCAGTCCACCCGGAATTCATGCTGGAACCGGTATTCGACAACCTCGGCGCCGGACGCGATGCCATTGGCCTGGGCCACAGCCGCAAGGCCGGCCTCGACACCCGCCACGGTACGGTGCTGAGCCTGGAAGACATCAGCGTCAGCTTCGATGGTTTCAAGGCGCTCAACACGCTGAACCTGTACATCGGGGTGGGCGAGCTGCGCTGTATCATCGGCCCCAACGGCGCCGGCAAGACCACGATGATGGACGTCATCACCGGCAAGACCCGCCCCGACAGCGGCACGGCTTACTTCGGCGATACCCTCGACCTGACCCGCATGAGCGAATACCAGATCGCCCAGGCCGGCATTGGCCGCAAGTTCCAGAAGCCCACGGTGTTCGAGGCGCTGACCGTGTTCGAGAACCTGGAACTGGCGCTGAAGACCGACAAGTCGGTGTGGGCCAGCCTGGCGGCGCGCCTGAGCGGTGACCAGCGCCAGCGCATCGAGGAAGTGCTGACCACCTTGCGCCTGCTGCCGCTTGCCCAGCGTCAGGCCGGCTTGCTGTCCCATGGGCAGAAGCAGTTCCTGGAGATCGGCATGTTGCTGGTGCAGGAGCCGCAACTGCTGCTGCTGGATGAACCGGTGGCCGGCATGACCGATGCCGAGACCGAGTTTACCGCCGAGCTGTTCAAGGGCCTGGCCGGCAAGCATTCGCTGATGGTGGTGGAGCATGACATGGGCTTTGTCGGCAGCATTGCCGACCATGTGACCGTGCTGCACCAGGGGAGCGTGTTGGCGGAAGGTTCGCTGGAGCAGGTGCAGGCAGATGAGCGGGTGGTCGAGGTGTATCTGGGCCGCTGACCGGATTTGAATTTTTGGCGCCTGTACCGGCCTCTTCGCGGGTAAACCCGCTCCTACAGGGGGCGTAATGCCATGGGGCGGTTCCCGTTACAGGAACGGGCTTGCCCGCGAAGAGGCCGGCACAGGCACAGCATCCCTTTCAGGAACTCTCACATGCTCAAGATCGACACACTGCACCAGTACTACGGCGGCAGCCACATCCTGCGTGGCCTGTCCTTCGAAGCCAAGGTCGGCGAAGTGACCTGCCTGCTGGGCCGCAACGGCGTGGGCAAGACCACCTTGCTGCGCTGCCTGATGGGCCTGGTGCCCGCCCGTGACGGCAGTATCGAATGGGAAGGCAAGCCGATCACCGCGTTCAAACCGCAGCAACGGGTGCAGGCCGGCATCGCCTACGTGCCCCAGGGCCGCGAGATCTTCCCGCGCCTCACCGTCGAGGAAAACCTGCTGATGGGCCTGTCGCGCTTCCCCGCCCGCGAAGCCCGCGAGGTACCGGCCTTCATCTACGAACTGTTCCCTGTGCTGGAGCAGATGAAGCAGCGCCGCGGTGGCGACCTGTCTGGCGGCCAGCAGCAACAACTGGCGATCGGCCGCGCCTTGGCCAGCCGCCCGCGCCTGCTGATTCTCGACGAGCCGACCGAAGGCATCCAGCCCTCGGTGATCAAGGAGATCGGCGCGGTCATCCGCCGCCTGGCCGAGCGTGGCGACATGGCGATCTTGCTGGTGGAGCAGTTCTACGACTTTGCCGAAGCGCTGGCTGACCAGTACCTGGTCATGGCCCGCGGCGAAATCATCCAGCGCGGCCGCGGCGAAAACATGCAAGCCGAAGGTGTACGCGGGCTGGTAACCATTTAATCTGCGAGCAACGACCTTGCGAGACGCTGTCATGAGCTACGAAATCCGCGATGCCCTGCCCACCGATGTACCGGGCATACTCGACATCTACAACGACGCGGTGCTCAACACCACGGCGATCTGGAACGAAACCCCGGTAGACCTCGGCAACCGCCAGGCCTGGTTTGAAGCGCGCGCGCAGCAGGGCTACCCGATTCTGGTGGCGGTCGATGAAACCGGCGTGCTGGGGTATGCCTCGTTTGGCGACTGGCGGCCTTTCGAGGGCTTTCGCCTGACCGTTGAGCACTCGGTGTACGTGCGCAGCGACCAGCGTGGCAAAGGGCTCGGGCCGGTGTTGATGGCGGCGCTGGTCGAGCGCGCGCGCGGATGTGGCAAGCATGTGATGGTGGCAGCGATCGAGCGTGGTAATGCAGCGTCGGTGCGCCTGCACGAGCGGCTGGGCTTCGTGGTGACCGGCCAGATGCCGCAGGTGGGGGTAAAGTTTGGCCGCTGGCTGGACCTGACCTTCATGCAGTTGGTGCTGAACCCGGGCGCCGAACCGACCTGAAATGCGGTCCATTGTGGGAGCGGCCTTGTGTCGCCCCCACAGATGTCGGCAAGGGAGCCTACATCTGGATAAACCGGCCCAGCCGCTGCTTCAGCATGCTGTTCTCACTGCGCAACTGCTGCACTTCCTGCAACAGCTCCAGCGCCAGCGCCACCCCTTCCCACTCCAGTTCCAGCTCCTGGTGCAGCTTCACCGCTCGTTTGGCCACCAGCGGCGCCTGATCGTCAAACAGCCAGTCCTCCGGCGTTCGCCCGGAAGGTTCGACAATGCCGTGCTCGACAATTTCGATCACGCATTCAGCCGTGACATCGGCTTCCTGACACAGGGTACGCATGTCCAGTTGAACGATCAGGGTGCTGCTCATGATCACTTACTCCATTGTGTCCTCGGGTTGAACGCAGCTTTCTCGGAAAGCTTGGTCCAGAGTTCGCGGGCAGATTCGTCCGACGCGGGCGGCATGACCACTTTGAGCTGCGCATAAAGGTTGCCGCGCTCTCCCTGCTTGTTCGCCAGGCCCTTGCCCGGTACACGCAGGCGCTGGCCGCTCTGGCTGTCAGGGCGGATGGTCAGGTTGATCTTGCCATCCAGGGTCGGCACCGCCACCTTGGCGCCCAGGGCCGCCTCCCACGGTGCCAACGGCACAGTGATGATCAGGTCATGACCTTCGACATCGAACAGCGGGTGGGGTGCCATGCGGATGGTCAGGAACAGGTCACCGTTGGCCCCGCCACCGCTGCCCGGCGCGCCCTGGCCCTTGAGGCGGATGCGTTCGCCGTCGGTCACCCCGGCCGGAATCCTCACGTTCAAGGTCTTGGTGGTGAAGCCGGTGCGCTGGCCCATGGCATTGGTTTGCGGCACCTGGAAGCTGATCTGCTTGGACTCCTTGCTCAGGGTTTCTTCAAGGAATACTGCCAGTTCAAGCTCCACGTCCTGCCCCCGCCTGCCGGCACTGCGTTGTTGCTGCCGGGCGCCACCGAAGGGGTTGCCACCAGCACTGCGCCCACCGAAAATCGAGCTGAAGAAGTCGGAGAAGTCGCCGCCTTCGAAGCCGCCGCCACCGCCACGGTTTTCCCAACCCGGTGGTGCCTGGAACGGCCGGCCATGCTGGCCGCCGTACTTGCGAATTTCGTCGAACTCGGCACGTTTCTGCGCGTCGCCCAGCACCTCATAGGCCTCATTGGCCTCCTTGAATTTTTCCTCGGCGTCGCGCTCCTTGCTGACATCCGGGTGATACTTGCGCGCCAATTTGCGGTATGCGGCCTTGATCGCCTTGTCATCCGCAGTGGGCTCTACGCCGAGTATCTTGTAATAGTCTTTGAAGTCCATTTATGGATCACCAATGTGAATGTGCATGTTGCAACTGAAGATAGGGGTCAAGCATAGCCTTTCAAGACCGACTTGGGTTTGCCTCAAGGCAGACGACTGGTCTTGATTCTGTAGCCAACTGGCATACACTGCGCGGCCGTTTTGCCTCCGGAAGCCCATTTCCCATGTCTGACGTATCCCCGGCCCGCGCCCTGGGCATCGACTTTGGCACCTCCAACTCCACAGTCGGCTGGCACCGGCCTGGCGTCGAGTCGCTGATTGCCCTGGAAGACGGCAAGATCACCTTGCCCTCGGTGGTGTTCTTCAATATCGAAGAGCGGCGCCCGGTGTATGGCCGCCTGGCGCTGCACGAGTACCTGGAAGGCTACGAAGGCCGCCTGATGCGCTCGCTGAAAAGCCTGCTGGGCTCGAAGCTGATCAAGCACGACACCAGCGTGCTGGGCAGCGCCTTGCCGTTCAAGGACCTGCTGGGCATGTTCATCGGCGAGCTCAAGAAGCGCGCTGAAGCCGCCGCTGGCCGTGAGTTCGACCAGGTAGTGCTGGGCCGCCCGGTGTTCTTCGTCGACGAAGACCCGGCTGCCGACCGGGAGGCCGAGGACACCTTGGCCGAGGTGGCACGCAAGATAGGCTTCAAGGACGTGTCGTTTCAGTACGAGCCGATTGCCGCGGCCTTCGACTATGAATCGAGCATCAGCCGCGAAGAGCTGGTACTGATCGTCGACATCGGCGGTGGTACCTCGGACTTCACCCTGATCCGCCTGTCGCCGGAGCGCCACCTGGTCGCCGAGCGCCAAAGTGACATCCTCGCCACCGGCGGTGTACACATTGGCGGTACCGACTTCGACAAGCAACTGAGCCTTCAGGGCGTGATGCCGTTGTTTGGCTACGGCAGCCGCATGAAGAGCGGTGCGCTGATGCCGACCAGCTACCACCTCAACCTGGCCACCTGGCACACCATCAACGCCTTGTACTCGCAGAAGTCGCAGCTGGCGCTGGGCAGCATGCGCTATGACATCGAGGACAGCTTCGGCATCGATCGCCTGTTCAAATTGATCGAACAGCGCGCGGGGCACTGGCTGGCAATGGAAGTGGAAGCCAGCAAGATCGAGCTGACCGAGCACGACAGCCGCCACATCGACCTGCGCCGCGTCGAGCCCGACCTGAAAGCGGAACTGACCCGTACGCTGTTCGAAGAGGCGATCGAAGGCCTGCTGGAGCGCGTGCGCGGCAGCGTGACCGAACTGCTGGCCAAGGCCGGGGTAAGCGAAGGCCAGGTCGATACGGTGTTCTTCACCGGTGGCTCCAGCGGCATTCCAGCGCTGCGTAACAGTGTTTCGGCGATGCTGCCGAATGCGCGGCATGTGGAAGGCAACATCTTTGGCAGCATTGGGAGCGGGCTGGCCATCGAGGCGCGCAAGCGTTACGGCGCGGCCTGATTTGTCGTTTAGCCTGTAGCCGCGAACGGGGCGGGCCTGCTGGCCAATCTCTACCCGCCGTTCACCGTTGCCGCCGCTACCGTATTCGCGGGTAAACCCGCTCCTACGCCCGGTCGGGGGTGGACACACATCGGTGATTGACCACAGGCCGCCGTGTAGGAGCGGGTTTACCCGCGAAGAGGCCGGCCCTGCTGGCCAATTACCACCCGCCGTTCACCGTTGCCGCCGCTACCGTATTCGCGGGTAAACCCGCTCCTACGCCCGACCGGGGTGGACACACATCGGTGATTGACCACAGGCCGCCGTGTAGGAGCGGGTTTACCCGCGAAGAGGCCGGCCCTGCTGGCCAATTACCACCCGCCGTTCACCGTTGCCGCCGCTACCGTATTCGCGGGTAAACCCGCTCCTACACCGGATCGGGGGTGGACACACATCGGTGATTGACCACAGGCCGCCGTGTAGGAGCGGGTTCACCCGCGAAGAGGCCGGCCCTGCTGGCCAATTACCACCCGCCGTTCACCGTTGCCGCCGCTGCCGTATTCGCGGGTAAACCCGCTCCTACGCCCGGTCGGGGTGGACACACATCGGTGATTGGCCACAGGCCGCCGTGTAGGAGCGGGTTTACCCGCGAAGAGGCCGGCCCTGCTGGACAATTACCACCCGCCGTTCACCGTTGCCGCCGCTACCGTATTCGCGGGTAAACCCGCTCCTACGCCCGGTCGGGGGTGGACACACATCGGTGATTGACCACAGGCCGCCGTGTAGGAGCGGGTTCACCCGCGAAAGGGCCGGGCCTGCTGGCCAATTACCACCCGCCGTTCACCGTTGCCGCCGCTACCGTATTCGCGGGTAAACCCGCTCCTACGCCCGACCGGGGTGGACACACATCGGTGATTGACCACAGGCCGCCGTGTAGGAGCGGGTTTACCCGCGAAGAGGCCGGCCCTGCTGGCCAATTACCACCCGCCGTTCACCGTTGCCGCCGCTGCCGTATTCGCGGGTAAACCCGCTCCTACGCCCGGTCGGGGTGGACACACATCGGTGATTGACCACAGGCCCCTGTAGGAGCGGGTTTACCCGCGAAAGGGCCGGTACAGGCCACTACATGATCAGACCAGCTCCGCCCGCTTCAGCTCACTCTTCAGATAGGCATAGTAGATGGGCCCCGCCACGACACCAGGCAGCCCGAACGCCGCCTCGAATACCAGCATCGCCAGCAGCAATTCCCATGCCTTGGCACTGATCTGCCCACCCACGATCCGCGCGTTGAGGAAGTACTCGATCTTGTGGATGACGACCAGGTAACCCAGCGCCGCCGCCGCCACCCAGATCGACAGCGACAGGCCGACGATGGTGATCAAGGTATTGGACATCAGGTTGCCGATCACCGGCAGCAGGCCCAGCAGGAAGGTCAGCACGATCAGCGTCTTGGTCAGCGGCAGGTGCACGTCGAACAGTGGCATCACCACGGCCAGGAAAACGCCGGTGAAGATCGTGTTGAGCAGCGAGATCTTGATTTGTGCGAACACGATGTTGCGAAACGCCTTCACCAGCAGGCTAAGACGCTCGAACAGCGCCGCCGCCAGGGGCTTGCGCCGGGAAACATCGGGAATGCGCTGCAAAGCGATGATGGCGCCGAGGATCATGCCGATCAGCAGCGTCACGAACATGTGTGCCATGCCCTTGCCCACCAACTGCAAATCGCTCAGGTGACTCTTGATCCAGTCGCCGATGGCCACCTTGAACTCTGCGGCACTGGCCGGCAGGTAGCCCTCGATGAAGGGTGGCAACTGACCGCGGGCCTGCTCGACCAGGGCAATGAACTTGTCCAGCGAGGCGCCGGGGTTTTCCGCCTCGTGCAGCAGGAAGCTGAAGGCACCGGCAATCAGCAGTGTCAGGGTGCTGACAACCAGCGTGCCGAGCAGCGCCACGGCCAGCCAGCGCGCACGCTGGCCAGCAAACAGCGGTTGCAGGCGCGGGGTCAGCATGTTGACCAGTTCGAACACCAGAAGACCGGCCAGCAGGCTGGGCAGCAACTTCAGGGGCAAAGCCAGCAGCAGCCCGGCCATGACGATGATCAGGCTGGCCAGGGTGATCTGACGGGGGGTAAAGGTCATACAGCCTCGACGGCAGACAGCGGGAATGCCGCAGTCTGCCAGCCTTGGCGGCGCAGGCATAGGCGCAGGTCATTTCTTCTTCAGGCAGTCACTCATGAACGCCTTGCGCTCGTCCCCCTTCAGGGCTTTGGTGGTGGCGTCAGCATTGCAGGTCTTCATTTTCTCTTGCTGGGTTTGCGGCACATCCTTTTTCAGGCAGGTGCTCATGAACGCTTTGCGTTCATCGCCCTTGAGGGCCTTGGCGGTGGCGTCGGCGTTGCAGGTTTTCATTTTTTCCTGCTGCGCGGTATTGGCAGCGAAACCTTGGGCACTGAACAACACCGCCAGCGCCAGTAACGGGATTTGCAGCACTTTCATGGAGTGGTCTCCTGGGCTCCGCGCCCGATGCACGGGGGTCGAGCTGAGTGTAGCCAAGAATGTTCAGCGCCCCGCACGCGCCTGCCGGCGGTACTGCTCGGGCGTACACCGGGCCTGGCGCTGGAACATGGCGATGAACGCCGAAGCGCTGCTGTAGCCAAGGTCGAAGGCAATGGCCTGAATCGGCAGGCCGGCTTCCAGCGCTTCGATGGCACGCAGAAAACGCAGGCGCAGACGCCATTCGCCAAAGCTGATGCCCAGTTCGCGCAGAAACTGGCGGGCCAGGGTGCGTTCGCTGACGTGCACGCGGGCGGCCCAGTCGGCCAGCGGGCGGTTGTCCCCCGGCTCGGCGCTGAGCGCGTCGAGCACCTGGCGCAAGCCATCGCTGTGGGCAAACGGCAGGTAGCAGGCCAAGGTGGGCGCCAGCAGCAACTGGTCAAGCAGTACCTGTACCAGGCGCTGGTCACGCTCGTCCTCGGCCACCTTGAGATTGCGCCGGGCGAAGTCACCGAGGATGGCCTTGAGGATGTCACTGATCATCAGGCTGCACGGGCGCGCTGGCAGGGCTGCGCACAGGCTGCGGTCGAGGTAGATGGAACGATAGACGATGGCCTGGGGGTTGTAGCAGCCGTGCTCGGTGTCGGGCGGCACCCAAACGGCGTAGTGCGGCGGCGACAGGAAGCGCTGGCCGGCCACATCCAGATGCATCACGCCGTGGGCGGTGTAGTTCAGCTGGCCCCAGGCGTGTTGGTGCACGGCGCTGTGGGTGTCGGCAACGAACTCGTCGTGGCGGAAGTACACCGGGGCCGGCAGTTGGGTGAACTGGGGGATATCGAGGTATTTACGCGGCATGCTGTCTGCTTTGCAGGGTCGGTTGTCTGGATAGAAGTATAGGCTTGTAGACAGACATTCGATAATACAGGCCTATCGAGGGCCTGCCTTGCTGGCTTTCGCGGGCTCGCCCGCTCCCACAGGATCTGCGCCAGCCTCCAGGTCTGTGTATCCCCGTAGGAGCGGGTTCACCCGCGAAGGGCTGCAAAGCAGCCCCATTCCAGCCCCCAACGAGTACCCTGCTGCATGAATTACCTGTTCCCCCTAACCGCCATCCTCATCTGGGCCGGCAACACCGTGGTCACCAAGATGTCGGCTGGCGCCATCCACCCCGCGGAGATCGGCTTCTACCGCTGGCTGCTGGCCGCCTTGCTGTTCACCCCGTTCCTGCTGCCCGCCGTATGGCGCAACCGTGCAGCCATCCGTCCGCACCTGGCCAAGGTGTTCGTGCTCGGCGTGCTGGGCATGGCGATGTACCAGAGCCTGGCCTACTTCGCCGCTGGCATCACCAGTGCCACCAACATGGGCATCATCCTCTCGCTGATGCCGCTGATGTCACTGGCGCTGTCCATCGTCTGGCTGGGCCAGCGCCTGAGCTACGGTGCCTTGTTGGGCGCGGTGGTGTCATTCTTTGGCGTGCTTGAAGTGGTCAGCGCCGGCCACCCCGCCAGCCTGCTGCAGCAAGGGCTGAACAGCGGCGACCTGTTGATGCTGGTGGCCACCTTGGCCTATGCGCTGTACAGCTTCCTGCTGAAGAAATGGCAGCTGCGCCTGCCGCCGATGCAGCTGTTGTACCTGCAGATTCTGGTGGCCATCGTCGTGTTGCTACCGCTGTTCCTGCTGTCGGACAAGACCGGCCTGAACAGCCACAACATCGGCCTGGTCCTGTATGCCTGCGTACTGGCCTCGATGGTCGCGCCACTGGTGTGGATGCAGGCCGTGCACCGTCTGGGGCCCAGCCGCACCACGCTGTTCTTCAACCTGCTGCCGCTGGTCACTGCGCTGATCGCCGCCGTGGTACTCGACGAGCAACTGGCCAGTTACCACCTGGCTGGCGGCTTGCTGACCCTGGCCGGCGTAGTGCTGGCCGAACGCTGGACCACGCCGATCCGCCGCCA
Organism: Pseudomonas sp. BP6; assembly: GCF_017875935.1. Classification (NCBI taxonomy): domain Bacteria; kingdom Pseudomonadati; phylum Pseudomonadota; class Gammaproteobacteria; order Pseudomonadales; family Pseudomonadaceae; genus Pseudomonas; species Pseudomonas sp. BP6. Next base: position 52,895 of record NZ_JAGINI010000001.1, on the reverse strand, counting down.
AGGCGCTTGAGCTAAAGCCCTGCCGCCTTGAGCCGGGCGGCATGTTCGGTGAACAGCCGCACCGGCTCGGCGCCTTTGCCCACGGCGCCGAGCGACTGGTTGACGATGTCCAGGTGATCGAGCGGGTAATCGTCGCCGATCACCTGCCCCAGGTGCGAACTGAAACGCCCGACCATGCCATCGCAATGGCCCTTTTCCTTGATGAAGCTGCGTGCGAACAGGCGGCAGAAGCGGCTGCTGCCGTCGAAGCGGTTGCGCCCCTGGTCTGTCAGGCCCGGTTGCAAGGTGCCGGACCAAGAGTAATAGCGTACGCCATTGACCTCATAAGCCCCTTCCCCACCCCAGGTTTGCGGCAGGCCCTGTGGATAAGCCTGGTTGAACAGTGCCACCCCGGCGCTGGTCAGCGACTGGTGCGAGGCGTGCACATCTACCGGCAGCGGCTCACGACGCCAGCCGGTTTCCAGCCACACCAGCAGCACGGCAAACCCATGCAGCACAGCCTTGAGGATGCGCCCCTGGGGTGAATCGCCCGGTGCCGTGCGTTCCAGGTGGTCGGCCAGCTCGGAGCCATGGTTGGGCCCCGCCACCGAGGTGACCGACGCCACCCGCCCCGGCCGTTTGGCCGCTGCGTAACGCGCGCTCAGGGCGCCCTGGCTGTGGCCGATGAGGTTGACCTTGTCGACGCCGGTACGTTGGCAAATGTCGTCAATGATCGCCAGCAACTGTTCGCCGCGCACCTCGCTGGAATGCAGCGGCGAAACCTGCACCGGAAACACCTGCGCCCCGCCCTTGCGCAAGGCCGGCACAATGCCGAACCAGTAGGGGTAGAGCACCATCCGGACAAACCCGAGCATGCCCGGCACCAGCACCAGCGGGTATCGCGTGGCCAACTCCTGCTGCATTGCCGCAGCTCCTTTGCGTGGACGACGGGTCAACACTACAGCGGCCATGATGACCATCGCAATCGAACTCCTGGCGCGCGCTGTGGTTCAAAAACCACACAGACCCTTTGCAAGGAGCGGGACCATGTACAAGCAGACCCTGGCAATCCTTCTGGCAAGCGCCACCCTGGCCGCCTGCGGTAGCCGCCCGGAAAACCCGGTGGATTACGTCACCTACCGCGACGAGCCGCTGGTCAAGCAGGTGGAGAACGGAATGACCATGCAGAAGGTCATCGCCATTGGCGGCAGCCCATCGAACGTGATCGACCTGCCGCACGGGGGCACCTGCAACGACTACATCCTCAACCACGCTGGCAATCAGCAACCCTACTACGTGCGCTTCGATGCCACCGGCCATGTCGATGCCAAAGGCTTCAAGACCTGCAAACAACGCCAAGAGGACAGCGACGCCCTGCATGGCGCGTAAGCCTGCGCTCCAACCTGACCCTGACCCCTGCTGGAGATAACCATGAGCAATGTTGAACTGACCGATGTGAAAACCCTGCGCGAGCGTGCACGCCAGCATGTGGAGCAAGGTGCAGTGACCGAGGGTTACCACGCCGACCGTGAGCAGATCCTGCGCCTGCTTAATGAATCGCTGGCCACCGAACTGGTCTGTGTGCTGCGCTACAAACGCCACTACTTCATGGCCAGCGGCATCAAGGCCGGTGTGGCTGCCGAGGAATTTCTGGAACATGCCAACCAGGAAGCCGAACATGCCGACAAGTTGGCCGAGCGCATCGTGCAACTGGGTGGGGAACCGGACTTCAACCCCGACAACCTGACCAAGAACTCGCATGCCCAGTACGTGGCCGGCAACTCGCTGAAAGAGATGGTGCTGGAAGACCTGGTGGCAGAGCGGATCGCCATAGACAGCTACCGGGAAATCATTCAGTACATCGGGGATAAAGACCCGACTACCCGTCGTATATTCGAAGACATCCTGGCGCAGGAAGAAGAGCACGCGGACGATATGTCCGACCTGCTGCAAGGCCTTTGATTTCTGACACTCTCCTGGGGCCGCTTGCGGCCCCTTGCTATTTCCGCGCTTTCACTGTCGCCGGCGCCTTGCCTGCCTTCATCTGCTGCAACAACGGCGTGCACTGGTTCGGGTCATCCCCGCTGCTGGGCGCGATCAGCGCCAGCAACCCTGCCGCCGGCCCTGCAACCACACCCAGCGCAACCATCCCTGCGCCACGTAACGCCAGCGGCAGCGCCTGCACACCGGCGTTCGGTTTGGCGAACGGCCCGCGCACATACAGGGGTGAACGCAGCGAGAACAACCGCAGCCCTTTCGATTCCGGGGTGATGTTCAAATCCAGTTGCTCGGAAGCGAAATTCGCCGTGCCGTCGATGTAGATGATCGCGTTCTCGGTATCGAAGATGAACAGCCGCGTAGTCGCCAGGCCATCCTTGATGCCAACATCGGCCGCCGCACAGTTGATCTTCACGTCCTCATCACCAAACAGCTTGCCGACCACATAGTTGCCCACGTTCAACCCGGCAATTTCCATCAGGCTGCGGCTAATGGCGCCATCGTTGATCAGCATGCGCAGGTCGCCATTGGCTGTCCCCAGCAAGGCGGCTACCGAGTTGCCACGGCCGCTGATATCGGCGTCGCCATTGAGCTCACCAAAGCTGGTCTGCATCGGTGCAAAGGTGGGGAACAGTTGCTTGAGCTTGAAGCCGCGGGCAGTCAACTTCGCACGCCCCTGCAAGGGCACACTGCGCCCGTCCAGGCGGATGTTGGAGGCCAGGCTGCCGCCGGCCACGCCAAAACGCAGGGGCTCCAGGCGCAACAGGCCGTCTTCGAGCATCACATGGGCCGACAGGTCACTGAACGGCAGTTGCGCGCTGTGCACGATGCGCTTGCCAGCGAAAGTGACGTCAGCATCCATCGCGCGCCAGCGCTCGGTGCGAAACGCCTCCACTGGCAGCACCTTGCCCACAGGCTGCTTGCTGGCACCGCCGCGGGCCTTCTGTTCGGCATTGGAGTCGGCGCCGATCAGCGGCGCCAGGTCCTTGAACAGCAACTGGTTCGATACCAGGTTACCGGACAGTCTGGGCCGTGGCTGGCTGGCAACGAAGGCCAGGTCCCCGTGGATATCGCTGTCGCCGATCTTGCCGTTGAAGCCCTGGTAATTGAACGTCGCCCCTGGCGCCGCACGCAGGTTGGCGCTGAGGCGACCGTCGGTGGAATAGGCCGGGGTGTCAGGCAAGGTGACCCCGGTCAAGGGGTAGAGGTTACCCAGGCTGGCACCCGACAAACGCAGGCGCAGGTCGAGGGCGCCAAGATTACGCGGGTCGGTGAGGGTGCCGGCGAGGACCACATGGGTGTCGGCGATGCGCACGTCAGCCTGCAGCGGGAACGGCTGGCTGGCGTCCTGCAGGGCCAGCAGGCCACCGATCTTGCCGGTGCCGGACACTGGCTGGCCTTTATAGCGGCCCTGGGCCTTGAGGCCGAAGGCATAGTCCTGCGCACCACCGACCTTCTCGGCGCTGGCCTTGCCGACAATCTCACTGAACGGGATTGGTTTGCCAAGCGGGTCGATCTGCACCTTCATTCTGGTTTTCAGGGTCTGGTCGTCGAAACTGACATTGCCCTGATCGAAGCCGATGGCGCCGATGTCCAGCTGCCATTTGGAAGGTTCAGCGTTTTCATCCTTGGGGCCGAAGTCGAAGACCCAGTTGGCACGGCCATCGGCCAGGCGAGTGAGGCTGGCAGTGGGCTTGGTGAGGTTGATGCGGGGTATGCTGATCTGCTGGAACACCAGCGGCAGCGGCGCCAGGCGAAACTCCACGCGCTCAAGGCCGACCATTTTCGGCTCCTTGAGCCACTCGGGGTTGCCCAACGTCAGGTCTTCGGCAATGAAGTGCGGCCAAGGCACCCAGGCACGCCAACCGCCCTCTTCGGGCTCGGTACGCCAGTGCACGGCGAGGTTGCCGTTGATCGCGAAGGGCCGATGCAAGGCTTCGGAGACCTTCTCGTTGAGCAGTGGCTTGACGCGGTTCCAGTCAAAGGTGGCAATCACTACCACCAGGATCGCCAGCACGGTAAGCAGGCTGGCGAGGGTCCAGACGAGGATTCTGGCGGGACGCGTCATTGCGTAAATCTCCTTGCGGCATGACAGAAAACAGGCGCAGTGATCGCCTCAATAACTCCGACTGATGAAAACCCGTGAGGTTTTATCGATGGCGCCATGATAGCGAAGTTTTTCCTGGCCTCTTGCTCAGGAATTCGGCGCACCAGGACGTACCTGTTACCCACCGCCAACAATGCCATGGGGTTTCCAGAACGCCTGTAATGTCCGGAATAGAGGCCTTTCCAACCTCTATCAATATGGTCGATTGTTACCATTACCCATATGAACTTCTCTCTGGCGTTACGCGGCGTAGCATTGGCTCCGTACCCACTTTCCAGCCCCCGAGAGGAGCACCGAAATCATGAAACGCCATCTGCTGACCCTGACCCTGTCCCTTCTGGCCGCCAACGCTTTCGCCCTGCCAGCGTCCGAGCAACACCTGACATCCGAAGCGCGCTCCAGCGCTGCCGAAATTGCCCAGCCGCTGAAAACCGTAGCTGAAGGTGGTTCCGATCGACTGATCGAACGTACTGGCCGTGTCGCCGAAGGTGGCTCGGATCGCTTGATCGAACAAGCTGGCCGTGTCGCTGAAGGTGGCTCGGACCGCCTGATCGAACAAGCTGGCCGTGTCGCTGAAGGTGGCTCGGACCGCCTGATCGAACAAGCTGGCCGTGTCGCTGAAGGTGGCTCGGACCGCCTGATCGAACAAGCTGGCCGTGTCGCTGAAGGTGGCTCGGACCGCCTGATCGAACAAGCTGGCCGTGTCGCTGAAGGTGGCTCGGATCGCCTGATCGAACAAGCTGGCCGTGTTGCCGAAGGTGGCTCGGATCGCCTGGTTGAACTCAGCCGTGTGAGCTGATCGCCATGGCCGAAAAGAACAACTTCTGTCACAACGCTTGCTCCCCTCCAGGCCCGGTCCATTGACCGGGCTTTGTTTTTTTATCTAGAGTGCCCAGCCTGACCGTTACAGAAGCCCGCACCATGCTGCCGCGCGCCGAACAGAAGCTACAGACCCGCCAGGCCCTGCTCGATGCCGCCTGCCTGCTCATGGAGAGTGGCCGTGGTTTCGGCAGTATCAGCCTGCGCGAAGTGGCGAAGACAGCTGGCATCGTGCCGACCGGCTTCTATCGGCACTTCTCCGACATGGACGCCCTGGGCCTGGCCCTTGTTGCCGAAATCGACACCACCTTCCGCCAGACCATCCGCCTGGTGCGCCAGAACGAGTTCGAACTGGGCGGCATCACTGACGCCTCGGTGCGCATCTTCCTCGACGTGGTAGCCGCTCACCGCGCGCAGTTCCTGTTCCTGGCCCGCGAGCAGTACGGCGGTTCACAGGCCGTGCGCCAGGCCATTGCCCGCCTGCGCCAGGATATCAGCGACGACCTGGCTACCGACCTGGCGCGGATGAAGCGCTGGCAGCACCTGGACAGCGCCGCGCTGGCGGTGATGGCCGACCTGGTGGTCAAGACCGTGTTCGCCACCCTGCCCGAGCTTATCGACAACCCGGAAGCGGGTTATCCACAGGCCCTGACGCCTCAGGAAAAAATCACCCAGCAGTTGCGCTTCATCTTTGTCGGGGCACGGCATTGGCAGGGGCTCGGCAACCCAGGCTACTGAAAACCTCACTTCTGCTACCATGGCGCCCTGCCCGACAGCGACGAGCGCCTAAATGTCCGACCCCCGCCCCACCTTGCCCGAACTGGCCCGCTTCAACCAGCACTTCGCCGAACGTATCGTGCCGCTGTGGCAAGGCCCGGGCTGGAACGCCGACATGGCCCTGCCCTACGAAGCGCTGGACGCCCAGCACCATCCGTTGCCGGTGCAGCGCTACCGCGCCATGGCCTGTGCGCGCCAGCTTTACCTGTTCAGCAGCCGTATCGGTCAGCCGGGTGCCGCCGAGCGTGCCGCAGCCCTGTTTCGCTCGCTGCAAAAGCACTTCCACGATGCCGAGCACGGTGGCTGGTTCTACAGCATCGACGCCCACGGCAAGCCGCTGGACCGGCGCAAGGACCTGTATACCCACGCCTTCATCGTGTTCGCCTGCGCGCACTACTGGGGCAAAGTGCGCGAAAGCCTGGTGGAGTCCACGTTGAATGCCGCGCTGGCCATCATCGACCAGCAGTTCGCCCGTGACGATGGCCTCTTCGAAGCCTGCCTGGGCGAAGACTGGGCCGACCTCGGCAGTGGCCCGCTGCAGAATCCGCAGATGCACCTGGCCGAAGCGTTCCTGCAGGTCCTGGCAGTGCGTGGCGACGAACATGTCCGCCAGTCGTTGCTGCAACTGTGTCAGGCGCTCGAGGCACACTTCATTGAACCGGCCCATGGCCTGATGCTGGAAAAGCCACGCGGGGTTGTGGATAACTGGTTCGAGCCGGGGCACCAGTTCGAGTGGTTCTATCTGTTGCATACCTCCCCGCTGCTGCGTAACACGCCGCTGCATGCCTCAATTGACCGGGCTTTCAGCTTTGCCGAACAGTTCGGGGTGAAAGATGCGGCAGTGCTGGCAATGCTGAATGTGGATGGCCGGGTGCTCGATGCTTCCCAGCGCATTTGGGCGCAGGCCGAGTATCTGCGGGCGCTTGCGTTGCGCGCGGGTGGCGAGGCGAAGCTGACGGAGCAGTTACAGGCGCTGGAGGCGCGGTTCCTGCGTGACGCCGGCTGGTATGAATGCAGGGATGGTGAGGGGGCGGTTAGCCGGCACGATATGCCTTCTACTACGCCTTACCATTTAGCGACCTGCCTGGAAGGGTTGCTGCGCCTGAGCTGACGTATTTGGCAGGCAAGCCTGCTCCCACAAGCTGCACTGCCCTTGAAGCTGTTGGGTCTTTGTGGGGGCCTCCGCCAATGGGCCGCAAGGCGGCCCCAGCGACGATTATCAGCCCTTGGCCGAACGATCGATCGAGAACCCTGCCCAGTCCTGGCTCACCGGCATCAGTTCCAGGCTGTTGATGTTGATGTGTGCCGGCTGGTTGAGGATCCAGAAGATGGTCTCGGCAATATCCTGTGGCTGGATCGGCTCCGCACCCGCGTAGGTAGCATCGTACTTGGCCTGGTCGCCCCCGAAGCGCACCAGCGAGAACTCGCTCTCGCACAGGCCCGGCTCGATGTTGCTCACACGCACGCCGGTACCGCGCAGGTCGCAACGCAGGCTCAGCGAGAACTGCCCGACGAAGGCCTTGGTGCCGCCATACACGTTGCTGCCCGGGTACGGATAATTGCCCGCCACAGACCCGACATTCAGGATCGTCGCGCCACGGCCATGGGCGATGAGCCGTGGCAGCAGCAAACGAGTGGTGAACATCAGGCCCTTGATGTTGGTGTCGACCATGGTTTCCCAGTCGTCCAGGCTGCAGTTCTGCGCAGCATCCACACCCAGCGCCAAGCCGGCGTTGTTCACCAGACCGCGAATCTTTTCAAAGCCGGCCGGCAGATGGGCAATAGCCTGCTCCATGGCCTTGCGGTCACGCACATCCAGCACCAGGCCATGCACTTCGGTCTTGGTCGACAGTTCAGCGCACAGGGCATCCAGGCGCTCTTTGCGGCGCCCAGTGAGTACCAGCTTCCAGCCGGCTTCGGCGAAGCGGCGGGCGGTGGCCTCGCCGAAACCGGAAGTCGCGCCAGTGATGAATACGGTGGACGTCATGCTCTGTTCCTCACGGTAGGTTGTCATGGCAGCTTTGCAGCATGCCCGCGCCTGGCCTTGGCAGCAAGCCGTTCAGGGGCTGTTCATTTTTTGTTCATACTCGTGAAACCCTTGCAGCAGAGGGCTCGCCGCCAGGTATACGCATGTTATCCACAAGGCTTTCCCCACGGATTGGGGGCAACTTGTCCACTGCGCGGAACCCTTTCAGCGCTCCGTGGTCGGTGGACATCTTTCAGGTGATGGCGCAAGGCTTTCAAGCATGCCGCCTGCAGCGGTCTGTCCAACGTTTTTTCACAGAGTTATCCACAGGGTTTGCGCTGCGCTCGAAGTGCACGCAGGGCCTTTGAAAACTGGGGAAAACCATCCACTAAGGGGATATGAACAAAAAATGATCATATCGCTACAGGGCCTGAGTCTAAAGGCATCGAGCGATATGCCACCATGTTTTCCACAGGCGGCTCCACATTATCCGTGGAAAAGATATGGCCTGTGGAAACAATGGCTTGCGGGGGAATATTGGCGTGTGGCGAGAGAAGGGAACGACAAGTTTTCCACATTGGGAAGGGGCTGCATTGCAGCCCCTGCATACCACTCAGTGCCCACCCAGATAAGCGTTACGCACTTCCTCATTGACCAACAGTTCCTGCCCGGTCCCGGTCATGCGAATCTGCCCGTTGACCATCACATACGCCCGGTCCGACAGTTTCAGCGCATGGTTGGCGTTCTGCTCCACCAGGAAGATGGTCATCCCGGTCTTGGCCAACTCTCGCAGGGTAGAGAAAATCTGCTTGACCACGATCGGCGCCAGCCCCAGCGAGGGCTCGTCCAGCAACAGCAACTTCGGCCGGCTCATCAGTGCCCGGGCAATCGCCAGCATTTGCTGCTCGCCACCGGACATGGTCATGGCCCGCTGGTTACGCCGCTCCTTCAACCGCGGGAATAGCTCGTACATGCGCTGCATGTCTTCGTCGGCATGCTTGTCGCCAATGGGGATGGTCCCCATCATCAGGTTCTCTTCGACGGACATGTCGGGAAACACCCGGCGCCCTTCCGGCGACTGGGCAATGCCGTTGGAGGCGATGTAGTGCGAGGATTTGCGGGTGATGTCGGTGCCGCGGTACACGATACGCCCGGATGCCGCCCGCGGCTGGCCGAAAATCGACATCAGCAGGGTCGACTTGCCGGCACCGTTGGCACCGATCAGGCTTACAGTCTCGCCCTCGTTGATGTGCATCGAGACTTTCTTCAGCGCCTGGATCGGCCCATAGAAGACGTCCAGGTCCTTCAGCTCGAGAATGGGTGCACTCATACCAGTTCCTCTTCGTCTGCACCCAGGTAGGCGGCAATCACCGTCGGGTTGTGGCGGATGTCCTGCGGCGCACCTTCGGCAATCACAGTGCCGTGGTCCAGCACCACGATATGGTCGGAAATGCTCATGACCATACCCATGTCGTGCTCGATCAGCACCACCGTGATGTCGTGCTCGTCACGCAGCACACGGATCATGCGGCTGAGTGCCTCGGTTTCCTGCGGGTTCAGGCCCGCCGCCGGCTCGTCCAGGCAGATGATCTTCGGCCGCGTGCACATGGCCCGGGCAATTTCCAGGCGCCGCTGCTGGCCATACGACAGCTCGCCGGCCAGGCGGTTGGCGCAATCGACCAGGTCGACCACTTCCAGCCAATAGAAGGCGTGATCCAGTGCATCGCTTTCGGCCTTGCGGTAGGCCTTGGTGTTGAGCACCCCGGCCAGCAAGTTGCGGTTGACCCACATATGCTGGGCCACCAGCAGGTTCTCCACCACCGACATTTCCTTGAACAGGCGAATGTTCTGGAAGGTGCGCGCCAGGCCGGCGCGATTGACCAAGTGGGTACCACCGAACATCTTGTAGTACATACGGTTGGCAAAGCGCGCAGGCGATAAGAAGTCGGCCGCCTGGAAGCGTTCGCCGAGCAGTTGGATGACGTTGGTGTGGCTGCCACGCACGTTCAGCTCGATACGTCCGCCACTGGCCTTGTAAAAGCCGGTCAGGCAGTTGAACACCGTGGTCTTGCCGGCGCCGTTAGGGCCGATCAGGGCAAAGATCTGGTTGCGCCGGACCTTCAGGCTGACGTCGCTGAGCGCCTTGATGCCACCGAACTGCATCATGAGGTTGTCGACCGAGAGAATGATATCGTCGCTCATGGCGCCACTCCTTTACGCGGGGTCACACCGGCACGGCTGATGCGGATCAGCCCACGCGGTCGCCAGATCATCATCAGCACCATCAGCACGCCGAACAACAGCACGCGGTACTCGGAGAAGCTGCGCAGCAGCTCCGGCGCCACGGTCAGCACGAACGCGGCGATGACCACGCCCACGGTCGAGCCCATGCCGCCCAGCACGACGATGGCGAGGATCAGCGCCGACTCGAAGAATGTGAATGACGACGGGTTGACGAAGCCTTGGTAGGTGGCGAAGAACACCCCCGCCAGACCGGCAGTCGAGGCACCCAGAGTAAAGGCCGACAGCTTGACCAACACGTGGTTCAGGCCCATCGAACGGCAGGCGATCTCGTCTTCGCGCAGCGCTTCCCAGGCCCGGCCGACCGGCATGCGGGTCAGGCGATGCTTGATGTACAGCACAGCCAGCACGACCATGAACAGCACCGCGTAGATGAACACGAACTTGAGGCTGGCGTTGTACTCGAAGCCGAAGAACTCGTGGATCGGCACGCCGCCATCCTTGGCCCGGCGGCCGAACTCCAGGCCGAAGAGAGTGGGTGAAGGCGCCGGCATGCCGTTGGGGCCACCGGTGAACGATAGCCAGTTGTTCAGCACCAGGCGGATGATCTCGCCAAAGCCCAGCGTCACGATCGCCAGGTAGTCACCGTGCATGCGCAACACCGGGAATCCGAGGATGCACCCCGCCAGCGCCGCAGCGATGGCCGCCAACGGCAGCACGCTCCAGAAGCCCAGCCCCAGGTATTGATAACCCAGCGCCAGGCCGTAGGCACCGATGGCATAGAACGCCACATACCCCAGGTCGAGCAGGCCGGCCAGGCCGACCACGATGTTCAGGCCAAGGCCCAGCAATACGTAGATCAGGCCGAGGATGACCACGGTCAGCAGATACTTGTTGGCGAAGATCGGGAAAACGATGGCAATCACGATCAGCGCGGGGATGATGTAGCGCAGGCGCGACTTGTAGTCCGGGGCGGTCACATGCACGCCCGAGCCACCGCTATCAAAGCCCAGGAGCATGCGTTGCCCAGGGGCAGTCTGCAGGAACAGGCTGAGCAGGAAGCGCCCAACCATCACACCGCCGACCAGCCAGGCCACGCGGCGCGGCTCGGCATTGAAGGTGTAGCCGTCAAGTACCACGCCAACGACCGGACCGAACACGATAAGTGCCAGCAGGCCAGCGACAATGGTCTCCAGCAGGCTGCGTTTAAGGTCGAAACCCTTGGTTTCGCTAACAGAGGCAGTTTTGGCAACGGACATGTTCACACCTTAGCCACGAGCGGGCGACCCAGCAGGCCTTGTGGGCGGAAGATAAGGATCAACACCAGCAGCGAGAAGCTGAACACATCCTTGTAGTCGGAGTTGATCAGGCCTGAGAACAGCGACTCGGAAATACCCAGGATGATCCCGCCGAGCATCGCACCCGGCAGCGAGCCGATGCCACCGAGCACTGCGGCAGTGAACGCCTTGATACCGATGATGAAACCGGCGTAGAAGTCGAAGGTGCCGTAGTTCATGGTGATGAGCACGCCTGCCAGGGCGGCCATCACTGCACCGATGACGAACACGTAGGAAATCACCCGATCGGTGTTGATACCCAGGATCGAGGCCATCTTGCGGTCTTGCTGGGTGGCACGGCACATGCGGCCGAGCTTGGTGTACTTGATCACGTAGGTCAGCAGGCCCATGCCGACGAATGCCGCCACCAGGATAAAGATCTTGGTGTAAGTCAGTTGCACGAAGCCGGTTCCGACTTCGACACGCATGGCGCCTTCCAACAGGGTTGGCACGCCTTGCTGGCGGGCGCCCTGGCTGATCTGTGCGTAGTTCTGCAGGATCAGCGAAATGCCGATGGCACTGATCAGCGGTGCCAGGCGGGTGGAGTTACGCAGCGGTTTGTAGGCGATGCGCTCGATGGTGAAGCCATAAACGCCGGTGACGACGATGGTGAACAACAGGGTGCCCAGCATCAGCAGGGGGAACGATTCGACACCGAAGTAAGCCAGCAATGCCAGGCTGATCGCCGCGAGGTAAGCGGAGATCATGTACACCTCGCCGTGCGCGAAGTTGATCATGCCGATAATGCCATAGACCATTGTGTAGCCGATGGCGATCAGGCCATAGACCGACCCGAGGGTCAGACCGTTGACCAGTTGCTGCAGGAAAATACCATCCATAACGCAATCTCACCTGATTGAGATTGCACGAGCGCCGACCACGGCGCGGGCCACCTGTGCGGGGCCCTCGCAGCGCAGAACTGTGCAGATCTACGAATAAAGACAGGTACCGCGGGGCTTTGGGCCCGAGCAACAGCCCGGGCCGCGGGCCGTTGTTATTTTTGTTTTTCCAGCTGGTGGTATTTACCGGTCTTGTCCCACTGGTAGACCACGTAGTCGGAGACGGTCAGGTCGCCCTTGCTGTCCCACTTCTTCTCGCCCATGACGGTCTGCACCGGGTTGGCCTTGAGCCACTTGGCAGCGTCTTCGCCCTTGTTCGACTTCGCGCCGTTGAACGCGGCAGCCAGGGCCTGCAGCGAAGCGTAGGCGTACAGGGTGTAGCCCTCAGGCTCAGTGCCGGCCTTACGGAACTCTTCCACCACCGCCTTGCTGTCTGGCAGCAGGCGCGGGTCGGCGCCGAAGGTCATGTACACGCCGTCCACGTATTGCGCGCCGCCGGCGGTGGACACCAGTTCGTCGGTGACGATGCCGTCATCGGACATGAACTTGACGTCCTTCAGGCCCTGCTCGCGCAACTGGCGAACCAGCGGGCCGGCTTCCGGGTGCAGGCCGCCGAAGTAGACCACGTCGGCACCGGTAGAGCGGATCTTGGTGACCACCGCGCTGAAGTCTTTCTCGCCACGGGTCAGGCCTTCGTACAGCACGGGCTTCACGCCGCGCTTTTCCAGCTGCGCCTTGGTCGCGTCAGCCAGGCCTTGGCCGTAGGTGTCCTTGTCGTGCAACACCGCGATCTTCTTGCCCTTGAGCACGTCGACGATGTAGTCGCCAGCGACGATACCCTGCTGGTCGTCACGGCCGCACATGCGGAACATGGCGCTCAAGCCGCGCTCAGTGACCGCTGGGTTGGTGGAGCCTGGAGTGATGGCAATCACGCCCGCCTCGTCATATACCTCGGACGCCGGGATCGTGTTGGAGGAACAGAAGTGGCCCACCACGCCGATCACCTTGTCCTGATCGACCAGGCGGTTGGCCACGGACACGGCTTGCTTCGGTTCACAGGCGTCATCGCCTTTGACCAGAACGATTTTCTCGCCATTCACGCCACCGGCGGCGTTGATCTTGTCGGCCGCTGCCTGCGCACCTTTCATGTACTGCTCGCCAAACGCTGCGTTTGCCCCGGTCATGGGGCCCGCTACACCGATCTTGACGTCGGCCTGAACATACGAAGAAACACCCAGGGCCGTAGCTACGGCCAGAGCCAGGAAACCTTTCTTGTAAAACGTCTGCGACATGAGGTGGTGCTCCTAGAGTTTTTTTGGTTGGCACTACAACTTCTCAGCCTGGTACTCCGAGCAAGGGTCGTGCCATCGGTTTTGTCTTCCGGGAAAACACACTGTGAAGGGTGCCTGTAGGCGACGGGCGGCCTTTTCTTTATTGAGCGTGCAACCGTCTGCCACGCGGCAGGCGCCACCATACATACAGACAAGGAGCAACCGTCGAGTGCCATCATTGCAACCCTGGCAAGTGTTTACGTGCAACCGACCTGTAACAGCGGGACGTCACCGAACTGCACACCGCTGGTGCACGATTGCTACAGGCGGCACCGTTTCAAGGCTAGCTTGTGCACGGAAAAACACCTCTGTTTAGGCCGTTCCGGCCTCTTCGCGGGCAAGCCCGCTCCTCGTCCCCGCACCGTGTAGGAGCGGGCTTGCCCGCGAAGAGGCCGGAACAGCCACACAAGGGGTAAAAGGCTGGCACAATGTCTGCCAATCGCCGCTTCCGGAGCCCCCTTGATGAGCGAAAGCGCATTCGCCGAGCGCATCGTGCACAACCTGCTCGACACCGACTTCTACAAACTCACCATGATGCAAGGTGTGCTGCACAACTACCCGGACGCCGACGTCGAATGGGAATTCCGCTGTCGCAACGGTGAGGACCTGCGCCCCTACCTCGGCGAAATTCGCAATCAGCTCGAACGGCTTGGCGACCTCACCCTGGACGATGGCCAGCTGACCTTCCTCGAACGCATCAGCTTCCTCAAACCCGACTTTTTACGCTTTCTGCGCCTGTTCCGCTTCAACCTGCGTTACGTGCACGTCGGCATTGAAAACGACCAACTGTTCCTGCGCCTGAAAGGTCCATGGCTGCATGTGATCCTGTTCGAAGTGCCGCTGCTGGCCATCATCAGCGAAGTACGCAACCGCAATCTGCACCCGCACATGCGCCTGGCCGAGGCGCGGGACCAGTTGTACCGCAAGTTCGACTGGCTGCGCGCGCATGCCAGCGATGACGAGCTGGCCGAACTGCAGGTGGCCGACTTCGGCACCCGCCGGCGCTTTTCCAGCCGCGTGCAGGCGGAGGTGGTACGGGTGCTGCGCGACGACTTCCCCGGCCGCTTTGTCGGTACCAGCAACGTCGACCTGGCATGGAAACTGGATATCAAACCGCTGGGCACCATGGCCCACGAGTGGATCATGGCCCACCAGCAGCTCGGCCCACGGCTGATCGACAGCCAAATTGCCGCGCTGGATTGCTGGGTACGCGAGTACCGTGGTCTGCTCGGCATCGCCCTGACCGACTGCATCACCATGGATGCCTTCCTCGGCGATTTCGACCTGTACTTCGCCAAGCTGTTCGACGGCCTGCGCCATGATTCGGGCGAGCCGGTAGCCTGGGCGGAAAAGGCCATTGCCCATTACCAGAAACTGGGTATCGACCCGATGACCAAGACCCTGGTGTTCTCAGACGGCCTCAACCTGACCCGCTCACTGGAAATTTTCCGTGCCCTGCGCGGCCGCATCAACGTCAGCTTTGGCATCGGCACCAACCTGACCTGCGACATCCCGGGCGTGGCACCCATGAGCATCGTGCTTAAAATGACCGACTGCAACGGCGCGCCGGTGGCCAAGATTTCTGATGAAGCCGCCAAGACCCAGTGCCGCGACGAGAACTTCGTCGCCTACATGCGTCACGTATTCAAAGTCCCCAGCAAGGAGTAACCCATGCAAGCGGTTCAGCAAGAGATTGCCCAGGCGCTGAAGGTACAGCCGCCGTTCGCCGACGCGGCAGCGCTCGAGGCCGAAGTCGCCCGGCGCGTGGCGTTCATCAAGGACTGCCTGGCCAACGCCCGGCTCAAGACCTTGGTGCTGGGCATCAGCGGTGGCGTCGACTCACTGACTGCCGCCCTGCTCGCCCAGCGTGCCATCAACGAGCTGCGTGCCGAGACCGGCGACAAGGCCTACACCTTCATTGCCGTGCGCCTGCCGTACCAAGTACAGCATGATGAGCATGACGCCCAGGCATGCCTGGAAGTGATCAAGGCGGATGAAGTTCACACTGTGGATATCGCCCCGGCAGTGCGTGCATTGGCGGCCGAAGTGGTGGAGTTGAAAAACGGCTCGCCGACGCTGGTGGACTTCGTGGTTGGCAACGTCAAGGCGCGTACCCGGATGGTCGCCCAGTACACCATCGCTGGCGCCCGCGCAGGTCTGGTGATCGGTACCGACCATGCGGCCGAGGCAGTAATGGGCTTCTTCACCAAGTTTGGTGATGGTGCCTGCGACCTGGCGCCGCTGAGTGGGCTGGTGAAGAATCAGGTGCGGGCGATTGCGCGTAGCTTCGGTGCGCCGGAATCACTGGTGGAGAAGGTGCCAACGGCCGACCTGGAAGACCTGGAGCCGGGCAAGCCGGACGAAGCGTCACATGGCGTGACCTACCAGCAGATCGACGCCTTCCTGCATGGGCAGCCGGTTGACCAGACAGCGTTCGACATCATCGTCGCCACCTACCGCAAGACCCAGCACAAGCGCGAACTGCCGTTCGCACCTTGATAAGGCTATAGAAAAACCTGTAGGAACGGGTTTTCCGCGAATACGATGGTGAACCCACCGACGCATTCGCGGGTGAACCCGCTCCTACAGGGTTCGCCGTCAGCCTTTGATTACTTGACCACGACCTTGCCTTTCATCATCGAGATGTGGCCCGGGAAGGTGCAGAAGAAGCTGTAGTCACCACCGGCTTCCAGCTTGGATGTGTCGAACTTCACTTCGGTTTCTTTCTCAGGCGCGCCGATCATCTTGGTGTGAGCGATGATCGCGGCGTTGTCAGCCTTCAGGTAGTCCTTATCCAGACCCTGGCTCATGCCTTCGGTGGCAATGGCCTGCATGTCGGCAGTCTTGCTGATCACCAGGTTGTGGCCCATGACGTTCTTCGGCAGGTTGCCGGAGTGGGTCAGTTTGACGGTGAATTCCTTGCAGCTCTTGTCGACAGTGAATTCCTTGCTGGTGTAGGACATCTGGTCAGTCGAGTCGACAGTGACCGAGCACTCGGCGGCGAAGACAGAAGCGCTGGCGAGGGTCAGCAGAGATACCGCTACAGCTTTCGCAAACATCATGAATCTCCTTGGCAGGGTTTTATCAATTGCGAGACTGCCTGAAACCGTTCAGCCCCTTGGTGATATGGGTCAAGGGGGCGTCAAGAGGCCAGCCAGTAAATTTGTTCAATGGATTGTATACAACAATTCTAACGGCACATCATGCCCTTTTATTGGACGATGAGACAACCTCTCATTTAGGAGCAATACCAAATGCCCATCTCCAACTTCCTCAATAGCCTGCTCGCTGCCTACGCCCACGGGGCCACAGGTGCAATCTGCGAATTCTCCCGGCCAGAATGAACCCGCCCTTGGAACTGACAGGCATGCGCCGTACCCTGTGCGCCTGAGTGACAGGAGATGAGCAATGCCCGTACGTTCCGTTTGTGTGTTCTGCGGCGCCAGCATGGGCGCCAACCCTGCCTACCGTGAAGCAGCCGTCGCGCTGGGCCAGGCCATTGCCCGCCGTGGTTTGACCCTGGTGTATGGCGGTGGCGCGGTCGGCTTGATGGGTGTGGTGGCAGATGCGGCCATGGCGGCCGGTGGCGAAGTGATCGGGATCATTCCGCAGAGCCTGCTGGACGCTGAGGTCGGCCACAAGGGCCTGACCCGCCTGGAAGTGGTGGATGGCATGCATGCGCGCAAGGCCCGCATGGCCGAGCTGAGCGATGCCTTCATTGCCTTGCCGGGTGGGCTGGGTACGCTGGAGGAACTGTTCGAAGTGTGGACCTGGGGGCAGCTGGGCTATCACGCCAAGCCGCTCGGGCTACTGGATGTGAACGGTTTCTATGACAAGCTGGGCGGGTTCCTCGACCATATCGTCGAAGAAGGTTTCGTGCGCCCGCAACACCGGGCGATGTTGCTGCTGGGGCAGCAGCCAGACGAGCTGCTGGACGGGATGGACAGCTTTGTGGCGCCGGTCGCGCCTAAGTGGGTCGACAAGCAGCCTGACTGATCCAGATGGATGGGCCGAACACTGCCCCTGTGGGAGCGGGTTCACCCGCGAATCGATAGTGGATCTACCGACGCATTCGCGGGTGAACCCGCTCCCACAGGGCTCTATGTAGCCTTCAAAATCAGCGGGGAATGACAGGCTGACGCGGCTTCTTGTTGCCCTTGCCGCCCTTGCTCGCCTCTTTGCGCTCCTTGGCCGCCTGCTGGTTACGCGCAAACGCTTCGGCCTTGGCTTTCTCGCGCTTGTCCCACGGCTTGCTGCCATCGCTGCCACGCGGCGGCAGGCCGGTGTGCTGGGTGAGGATCTTCTGGTCCTTGCCCACCTTGTGGCTCCCCGCCGGGGTCGAGTTCTTGCGGCGCGCGCTCTGGTAGCTGTCGGACTGCGGCTGGTGCGCCGGAATCAGCTGGTGCTTGCCCGGCCCGATCAGGTCGGCGCGGCCCATTCGCTGCAGCGCTTCACGCAGCATCGGCCAGCCCTTCGGGTCGTGATAGCGCAAGAACGCCTTGTGCAGACGGCGTTGCTCGTCGCTCTTGACGATCTCCACCCCTTCGCTCTTGTAGGTCACCTTGCGCAGCGGGTTCTTGCCTGAGTGGTACATGGCCGTGGCCGAGGCCATTGGCGACGGGTAGAACGCCTGTACCTGGTCGGCGCGGAAGCCGTTGCCCTTCAGCCACAGGGCCAGGTTCATCATGTCTTCGTCGGTGGTGCCAGGGTGCGCGGCAATGAAGTACGGGATCAGGTACTGCTCCTTGCCCGCTTCTTTCGAGAACTTCTCGAACATGCGCTTGAAGCGGTCGTAGGTGCCGATACCCGGCTTCATCATCTTGTCCAGCGGGCCACGCTCGGTGTGCTCCGGGGCAATCTTCAGGTAGCCGCCAACGTGGTGGGTGACCAGTTCCTTGACGTACTCCGGCGATTCCACCGCCAGGTCGTAGCGCAGGCCGGAAGCAATCAGGATCTTTTTCACACCCGGCAAGGCACGGGCCTTGCGGTACAGCTCGATAAGCGAGCTGTGGTCGGTATTGAGATTTTCGCAGATACCCGGGAACACGCACGACGGCTTGCGGCAGTGCTTCTCGATATCGGGGCTTTTGCAGGCGATGCGGTACATGTTGGCAGTCGGCCCGCCAAGGTCCGAGACCACGCCGGTGAAGCCCGGCACCTTGTCACGCATCTCTTCGATTTCGTGCAGGATCGACTCGTGCGAGCGGTTCTGGATGATGCGGCCTTCGTGCTCGGTGATCGAGCAGAAGGTACAGCCACCGAAGCAGCCACGCATGATGTTCACCGAGAAACGGATCATCTCGTAGGCCGGGATGCGCTCCTTGCCATAGGCCGGGTGCGGCACACGGGCGTAAGGCATGCCGAACACGTAGTCCATTTCCTCGGTGCTCATGGGGATGGGTGGCGGGTTGAACCACACATCCACTTCACCGTGCTTCTGCACCAGCGCGCGAGCGTTGCCCGGGTTGGTCTCCAGGTGCAGCACGCGGTTGGCATGGGCATAGAGCACGGGGTCGTTACGCACCTTTTCGAAGGATGGCAGGCGGATCACCGACTTTTCCCGGGTCACGGCCGGGCTGTCGAGAATCTGCACCACCTTGGCTTCGTTCGGATCCTCCTGGTCGCCCTTGGCCTGCTCGATGGCACAGGCCTGGGTGTCCTGGGTGTTCACGTACGGGTTGATGATCTTGTCGACGCGCCCCGGGCGGTCGATACGGGTGGAGTCGATCTCGTACCAGCCCTGCGGGGTATCGCGGCGCACGAAGGCGGTGCCGCGAACGTCGGTGATGGTCTCGATCTTCTCACCGTTGGACAGGCGCTGGGCCACCTCGACCACTGCACGCTCGGCGTTGCCGAACAGCAGGATGTCGGCGCTGGCGTCGATCAGGATCGAGTGACGAACCTTGTCCTGCCAGTAGTCGTAGTGGGCGATGCGGCGCAGCGAAGCCTCGATGCCGCCGAGCACGATCGGCACATGCTTGTAGGCTTCCTTGCAGCGCTGGCTGTACACCAGGCTGGCACGGTCCGGACGGCTGCCGGCCAGGCCACCCGGGGTGTAGGCGTCGTCGGAACGGATCTTCTTGTCTGCGGTGTAGCGGTTGATCATCGAGTCCATGTTGCCGGCGGCCACCCCGAAGAACAGGTTTGGCTCGCCGAGTTTCATGAAGTCGTCTTTCGACTGCCAGTTCGGCTGGGCAATGATGCCCACGCGGAAGCCCTGGGCTTCCAGCAGACGGCCAATGATGGCCATGCCGAACGACGGATGGTCGACGTAGGCATCACCGGTCACGATGATGATGTCGCAGGAATCCCAGCCGAGCAGATCCATCTCCTCCCTGCTCATTGGCAGGAAAGGTGCTGGCCCGAAGCATTCGGCCCAGTACTTGGGATAGTCGTAGAGTGGTTTGGCTGCTTGCATGTCAGTGACCGGTTCTGGTGTACAGGGAAATCGCGGGCGCGGAATATAGCACAAATTTTGACCAAATCCGACTGGATTCGTGGGGATTGGTGGGCGGGGCGACGGTTGGGGGATGGACGTGGCACGTGGTTGGCTTGAGGGGTGTAGTGGGGTTGCCAGGAGTTCATGCAACCTGAAGCCAACCCCTCACTGCCTCATCCACAGCTCAGCATCATCCATCAGCGCCTTGGCCATCGCACTCAGGTAATCGGCAGCCCAGATCATCATCGGCTTCTCACCCATCAACCCGGTGATGGTCAGTTCGCGCACATAGCCCATCAACTCCGAATACTGCTCGCGGGCGTCTCTACACTGGATCCCGGGCTCGATGCGGAACAACGGGTGGGGTAAACCCGCTCCCACAGGTACGGTGCAACTCTTGAAGCCTATGGTGAACCTGTAGGAGCGGGTTCACCCGCGAAAGGGCCAGCCCAGGCAACACATCAACGAAGCCTTACAGCAGGCCCCTGCCCCTGCATCGGGTTGTCTTCAAGAAAAGGGGGATCGTGGGATGGATCGGGGCAAGGCGATTACTCACAGGAAAACCTGAGCCTGCTTAGACCGATGGCGATCGCGCCCCTGCTGAGCGATCGCAATTCCTTCAGATTTTTACTGAATGTTTAGCCTATCCAACCCTGAGAAAGTGCTAACCAGCTAATTATTGGTGCTTTTTTCTTTATCTCTCAAGAATTGTAGGAATCGACCTTCTAGTCTTAGTAAAAAATCCTACATTAACTTTCCTCAACAAATCCCGAGAAGATCTTGAACCCCCAAAAAAAACAAGTGCTACAACAGTGACGCGCAGAAAGGCGCACTCAAACCAACTCTATAGGAGTATTAGCCATGGGACGTCGTCGTTCTGAAATCCACACGCTGTAGATCTCACGCGTGATGAACTACACATTCACCGATTCCGAGGTTGAATTTCTCAACCTTCTGTAAGTGACAAACCAGAAGGGGCTTAGCTCCTTCTGGCTCTACCAAGGATCAGTACCCGCTTTTCACCCTCCGCATACCGTTCTCAGCGTGCGCGGGCAAGTCAAGCGAACACTGATCAACTTGGAAAAACATAACAAGATCGCATTCTATCGCACACTTTATGAGCACCCGAATCTCGCTACGGTTGTTCAGGTGTTCATACCCGGACTTGAACGCTTCCACCTGATCAGATCAGGTATTCCAATCGCGCCACAGAGTGCACTCAAAGGCATAAGGCAATGACATGCAAATCTATAGAGGAATGCTCGCCGCCCTCGGCGCGACACTGTTCCTGAAAATCGCGACCGTCGTACCTGCTCTAGTCTTGGCCGACATCATTGACAACCTGGCCACCTCAGCCGCGTCTTCCCAGCTTCTGCTCGGAGCTTTCATATGCCTTGTCGCATTACAAGCCTCTATGACCCCTCTACAAGCCTGGTGCCTGGCGCGGCTTTGCCAGGAACGCGTGAAGCAACTTTCCATCCGCTGGTGCCGCGAATTGCTGGACAAGCGCTTCGAGGCCTATGGACAACTCCATGGCGGAACACTGGTAAAAGTACTGGATAGGGGCATTACCGCACAGGAGCGGTGGTTGGGCTTTCTGATTGGCTCGGCATGGCCGGTGCTAGCCGAAGCTGCAGTGCTGATAACGCTCTTCGCTTACCTGGGGGCTACTTCGGTATTGATCGGCCTCATCCCTTTGAGCCTGGCCTACCTGTGGGCCAACGATCGCCTGGTGCGCTGGCGCCGGCCACATATCGAGGCAGTGAACGCGCGCGAGGATGAACTGGCGGAACAATGGGTCGATACCTTCGCCAGCGCGGCAACGGTCAAACTGGAAAAGGCCGAGGATGCCGCAATGCTCCCGGTCAACCAGACACTTTCGCACTATGCCGACTCAGCAGTGCAGGTAGCTCACAGTGGGGGTTGGATTCAGAGCCTGCGCACCCTGTTCATAGGCCTGGGCAGTGGCGGTCTGCTCATGTGGGGTATCCATGATCAGGCTCTGGCAGCACCGCAATTGAGCCTGGGCGAGCTGGTTGCTCTCTTCACCTTGGTGAGCGGATTGCTGGCAGGGGTTGCGCAACTTGCTGAGGCCTGGCGATTGCTAGACCAGTTTCGGCTAGACAAACGCAAACTCGAACACTGGCTCCAGCTCCCCTCGTTCGGCCCAGCATGCACTACTGAGGCGAAGTCCCAAGACAAGGACGCTGGCCTAAGCATCGCCCCGTGCCAGTTGAGCGCTCGAGATACTGTACAACTTCACATCGAAGAACCCTTGGTACTGCACAAAGGAGAACGGGTCGCACTGATCGGGCCCAGCGGATGTGGTAAGTCGACACTTCTGCATACGCTGGCGGGAACGATATTCCCGTTGCGCAAGGATGTGCACCTGCACGGCAGGTGCCTGGCGTCGCTCGACGCTAGTGAACAATTCAGTCGATTACGACTCTGCCCTCAGGATGCGCATTTCATACCCGGCCCCCTGCCCCGCGCGGTGCTGTTCGAGCAAGCTCATGATCGCGCTCAAATCGAACGATGGCTTGAACGGTTGGGCCTGAGCAAAGACTGGTACGAACTTGATCTGGATGCACGCGCAGAATCGATATCGGGCGGCGAAGCACGCAGGCTGACGCTGCTACGCCTTCTTAATCAGCCTGGGGAATTCAATTTCTTTGACGAGCCCACAGCAGGGCTCGATGCCGCGTCGGCAGAGCGTACCTGGGACCTGTTGTTCGAAGCATTTAAAGGGCGAGGGCTGATTTGCGTGACGCATGATCAGAGCGCACTGTCGCGGTTTGACCGGGTGATCACCCTGAGCGAGGGGCGGATCATCAGCCAAGGGCAAACGAACATCGCTCAGATTTCAGAGCTAGCAGGCGCACCGCAAACCTCGTAGGAGCGGCCTTGCTAGCTCAATGGGTTATTCATCATCATCAAAGTTGTACATCCCCGGCGCCAAGTTCTCGAACCGGGTGTACTTACCGATAAACGCCAAACGCACGAAACCGATGGGGCCGTTACGCTGTTTACCGATGATGATTTCCGCCACGCCCTTGTGCTCGGTTTCAGGGTGGTACACCTCGTCGCGGTACACGAACATGATCACGTCGGCGTCCTGCTCGATTGCACCGGATTCACGCAAGTCGGAGTTGACCGGGCGTTTGTTCGGGCGCTGCTCCAGCGAGCGGTTCAGCTGCGAAAGGGCAATGACCGGGCAGTTGAATTCCTTGGCCAGGGCCTTGAGCGAGCGGGAAATCTCGGAAATTTCGTTGGTACGGTTGTCACCGGCCGACCCCGGGATCTGCATCAGCTGCAGGTAGTCGACCATGATCATGGCGATTTCGCCATGCTCACGGGCCAGGCGGCGGGTACGCGCGCGCATTTCCGAGGGGCTGATACCCGCCGTATCGTCGATGAACAATTTGCGGTCGTTGAGCAGGTTCACTGCCGAGGTCAGGCGTGGCCAGTCGTCATCGTCCAGCTGGCCGGAACGGACCTTGGTCTGGTCGATACGCCCCAGGGACGAGAGCATACGCATGATCAGCGACTCACCTGGCATCTCCAGGGAGAACACCAGCACCGCCTTGTCGGTACGCAGTACGGCGTTTTCCACCAGGTTCATGGCGAAGGTGGTCTTACCCATCGACGGACGACCCGCAACGATGATCAGGTCGGCTGCCTGCAGGCCGCTGGTCTTCTCGTCCAGGTCGGTGTAACCGGTGGAGATACCGGTGATGTCGCTGTCGGAGTTGAACAGCGTATCGATACGGTCGATGGCCATGGTCAACAGTTCGTTGACACCCACCGGGCCGCCGGTTTTTGGCCGGGCCTCGGCGATCTGGAAGATCTGCCGCTCGGCGTCGTCGAGGATTTCTTCGGCGTTGCGCCCTTGCGGGTTGAAGGCGTTGTCGGCGATGTCGGTACTGATGCTGATCAGTTGGCGCAACGTGGCCCGCTCGCGAATGATCGCGGCGTATGCCTTGATGTTGGCTACCGAGGGAGTGTTCTTGGCCAGCTCGGCCAGGTAGGCCAAGCCGCCGACTTGCGAGGACAGGCCTTCCTTGTCCAGTTGCTCGTGCAGGGTAACCACGTCAAATGGCTGGTTGGCATCGGCCAACTTGTGCACGGCACGGAAAATCAGGCGGTGGTCATGCCGGTAGAAATCGCCATCCGACACTTGGTCCAGCACCCGCTCCCAGGCGTTGTTGTCCAGCATCAGGCCACCGAGTACGGCCTGTTCGGCCTCGATGGAATGCGGCGGCACCTTCAGGGCTGCGGTTTGCAGGTCTAGCTGTTCGGAAGTGGTGATCTCGTTCATGGCCACGAAAGAATTCTGGAGGACGAAAAAGACAAAGGGCACGGCCTGTCGAAAACAGGACCGTGCCCGATGTTAACCGCCTGACTCGCAAGGAGCCAGCCAGTTAGCGCAGCTTAGGCAGCTACGACGACCACGCGTACGGTGGCTTCAACGTCGCTGTGCAGGTGCACGGCTACGTCGTATTCGCCAACCTGACGGATGGTGCCGTTCGGCAGACGAACTTCAGCTTTGGCCACTTCAACGCCGGAGGCGGTCAGGGCGTCAGCGATGTCGTGGGTGCCGATCGAACCGAACAGCTTGCCTTCGTCGCCAGCGGTGGCAGTGATGGTCACTTCCAGCTCGGCCAGTTGGGCAGCGCGGCTTTCAGCCGAAGCTTTCTTGTCAGCGGCTGCTTTTTCCAGCTCGGCACGACGCTCTTCGAACGCAGCCAGGTTGGCGGCGTTGGCAACGGTGGCCTTGCCGAATGGCAGCAGGAAGTTACGGCCGTAACCAGCCTTAACTTTTACTTTGTCGCCCAGGTTGCCCAGGTTAGCGACTTTTTCCAGCAGGATCAGTTCCATTTGGTAAAACCTCTTAACTTTTAACCTTCACCGTTCGCGGAGTCTTTCCCCGGAGGGGACTTGCGACCGCGAAAATCAATCAGGCTGTCGACAATGGCCAAAACCATCAGCAACGGATAAATCAGCTGCATGATCAGCGGCAGCGTCACGTACATCCCCACTAGCCAGAAACCGGCCAGTCGGCCCTGTGCCACCAGCCCGTGCATCAAGGCGATGCCGGCCAGCACCAGTACCAGGCTCGAGGCAGATGCCAGGATGATGAACTGCGGCCCGATAAACGGAGCCACCACCATCACTGCCACCAAGGCCGCCGTGGCCTGTTTCGGCAACTTCAGCGCGCGAAACTCGCGACCGAAGCCTCCAGGGTTGTACAACGCTGCCTGCCAATAGCGCGCCAGCACCAAGGCCAACACACTGAACAATTGCACCGTCACTGCAGTAGAAGCGACCAGCACAGGGCGGATCAGCTCATCGGAGAGTACCGGTTGCCCCTCGATTTTCGGCATGGCTTCGGCAAACGCCTTGGCCAGCACGTCGAAGGTTTGCGCCAGCGCCAGATCGAGCACGAGGCTGAAAGCCACGGCGAACACGGCACTGAGCAGCAACACCCGGCTCCACGGATGCTCGGCACGCAACATGGCGGCCAGGGCCAGGGCACCCGCAATCACCAGAAAGGTGATGGGATCGCCCATGACCCACACGGCCAGCCCGGCCAGCAGGCCGCCAGCGATGACCGTTGTAGCATCCTTGAACCCACGCCGCAGCAGCACAAGGCTGCACGCAGCGGCACTCAACCAGAACAGCAGCGGCAGTACCGCACTGATGACCACCACCAGGGTGGCCTGCACACGACCGCGCATGATGAAACTTGCTAACGCTCGCATGCTAACCCCTTACTGCTTGTCGACGACCCGGTCTCAGCGGCCGTGGCTGTCGGTGTAGGGCAGCAGGGCCAGGAAGCGGGCGCGCTTGATAGCGGTAGCCAGCTGACGCTGATAACGAGCTTTGGTACCGGTGATACGGCTTGGAACGATCTTGCCGGTTTCGGATACGTAAGCTTTCAGGGTGTTGAGATCTTTGAAGTCGATCTCTTTCACGTCTTCAGCAGTGAAGCGGCAGAATTTACGACGACGGAAGAAACGTGCCATTTAATAGGCTCCTCTAAAGGTCCGTGGATTACTCGTCAGCGTTATCGCTGGAGTCGCTGTCATTGCTGTCATCGCCTTCGGCGGATTCAGCATGCTCAGGACGCTCACGACGCTCACGGCGCTCGCTGCGGTTTTCTTCAGCCTTCAGCATCTCGGACTGGCCGGTAACGGCTTCGTCGCGACGGATGACCAGGTTACGGATAACGGCATCGTTGTAGCGGAAGTTGTCTTCCAGCTCGGCCAGGGCCTTGCCGGTGCACTCAACGTTCAGCATCACGTAGTGAGCCTTGTGAACATTGTTGATTGCGTAGGCCAGTTGACGACGGCCCCAGTCTTCCAGGCGGTGGATCTTGCCACCATCTTCTTCGATCAGCTTGGTGTAACGCTCAACCATGCCGCCGACTTGCTCGCTCTGGTCCGGGTGAACCAGGAAGATGATTTCGTAATGACGCATGAATGCTCCTTACGGGTTAGTAGTCTGCCAGCGAATCTGGTCAGACAAGGAGTGAATGACACTGTATGTCTTGCACGGAGGGGAGGCACATGAGCGCCTGCCAGCTCGGCAAGGGGCGCAATTGTAGAGAAGGTGGGACACACAAGCAAGGTGATTGGTGAATATTTGAACAGCCTGAAACATATTTACAGGCTGCGGGCCCTTTCGCGGGTGAACCCGCTCCTACAGGGGAACGCAATCACCCTGCAGGAGCCGGTTCACCCGCGAAGAGGCCGGAACAGGCTGAGAATCAGCGCTTGGCCTGGCGCTGACGCACGGCTTCGAACAGGCAAACCCCGGTCGCCACCGACACGTTGAGACTGCTGACACTACCCGCCATCGGCAACTTCACCAGGAAGTCGCAATGCTCGCGGGTGAGCCGGCGCATGCCCTTGCCTTCCGCCCCCATGATCATCACCAGTGGCCCGGTCAGGTCTTGCTGGTAGATCTCCTGCTCGGCCTCGCCAGCGGTACCCACGACCCACAGGCCACGCTGCTGCAACTTCTCAAGCGTACGCGCCAGGTTGGTCACAGCCACCAGCGGAATGACTTCTGCCGCGCCACAAGCCACCTTTCGCACAACCGGCGTCAGCGTTGCGGACTTGTCCTTGGGCACGATCACTGCCGTGGCACCGGCCGCATCGGCGGTACGCAGGCAGGCGCCGAGGTTGTGCGGGTCGGTCACGCCGTCCAGCACCAGGATCAGCGGCGGGGTTTCTGTGCGCTCAAGCAGCTCTTCGAGCATCAGCTCGCCCCACACCTGGCTCGGGCTGACCTCGGCAACAACACCTTGGTGCACGCCTTCGACCCAGGCATCCATCTCACGGCGCTCGGCCTGGCCGACCGGCACGCGGTTTTCCGCGGCCAGCGCCAGCAAGGTCTCGAGGCGTGGCTCGCTACGCCCTTCCGACAGCCAGATCTGCTTGACCCGCTTTGGATGGTGCTGCAGCAATGCCTGCACGGCGTGTACGCCGTAGATTTTTTCCAGCTGACTCATGAATTGCTCTTGCTTTTGCGTGGCGCGCCGGACTTCGGCGGGCCTTTACGGTGCTTGGTCGGTTTGCCGGACGGCTTGCCACCTTTCTCGGATTTGCTGCCAGCACTGCTGCGCGCGTCGGTCATCAGCGCTTTCTTCATCTCGCGGCTTTTACGCACTTCAGCGTTACGCTGCACAGCATCCTTGGGGAAGTACGCTTCGGACGCTTCGCTTTTGCGGCTGCGCGGCTTGGGCGTGGCTTTCGCTTCAGTTACCGGCTGCTGCTCGGCTTTTTCGGCAGCCGGCGCGGCGCCACGCTGCTTGCGGCCGATCGGTGCGGCGAGGGTCTTTTCCGACACTTCGAAGTCGATCTTGCGCTCATCCAGATCAACACGCATGACCTTGACTTCGATGGTGTCGCCCAAGCGGAAGGTGCGACCGGTACGCTCGCCGGACAGGCGATGGTGTACCGGGTCGAAGTGGTAGTAGTCCCCCGGCAACGCACTGACGTGCACCAGGCCCTCTACATAGATATCGGTCAGCTCGACGAACAGGCCGAAACCGGTCACTGCCGTGATCACACCCGGGAAGGTCTCGCCAACGCGGTCTTTCATGAACTCGCACTTGAGCCAGTTGACCACGTCACGGGTGGCTTCGTCAGCCCGGCGCTCGGTCATCGAGCACTGCTCGCCGAGTTGCTCCAGGGTGTTTTCGTCGTACGGGTAGATACGCGCCTTGGGGATGCTCATGGCGCCGGCACGCTTGACGTGCGGGGTATCGACCTTGGAGCGGATGATGCTGCGGATGGCGCGATGCACCAGCAGGTCCGGGTAACGACGAATCGGCGAGGTGAAGTGGGTGTACGCCTCGTAGTTCAGGCCGAAGTGGCCGTTGTTCTCGGTGCTGTACACGGCCTGGCTCAGCGAGCGCAGCATCACCGTCTGGATCAGGTGGAAGTCCGGGCGACCGGCGATGCTCGCCAGCAGGGCCTGGTAATCCTTCGGCGACGGGTCCTTGCCCTTGTGCAGGCTCAAGCCCAACTCCCCAAGGAAGGCACGCAGTTTTTCCAGGCGCTCCGGTGGAGGGCCGTCGTGCACGCGGTACAACGCCGGTACACCGTGCTTCTGCAGGAACTCGGCAGTGGCCACGTTGGCCGCCAGCATGCATTCCTCGATCAGCTTGTGGGCGTCGTTGCGCACGGTCGGGCGGATTTCAGCGATCTTGCGCTGATCACCGAAAATGATGCGGGTTTCCTGGGTTTCGAAGTCGATGGCGCCCCGCGTGTGACGCGCGTCCACCAGCACCTTGTACAGGTTGTACAGGTTCTTCAGGTCCGGCACGACGTCCTTGTACTCTTCGCGCAGCGCCTTGCCCTCACGGGTACGCGAGTGCTCGAGCATGCTGCTGACCTTGTTGTAGGTCAGGCGGGCATGGGAGTGGATCACGCCTTCGTAGAACTGATAGTCGACCATCTGGCCGGCTTTGTTCATGGTCATTTCACAGACCATGGCCAACCGGTCGACGTGCGGGTTCAGCGAGCACAGGCCGTTGGACAGCTCTTCGGGGAGCATCGGCACCACGCGCTCGGGGAAGTACACCGAGTTGCCGCGCTGCTGGGCTTCGACATCCAGGGCAGAGCCCAGACGCACGTAGCTGGATACGTCAGCGATGGCCACGTACAGGCGCCAGCCACCGGAGAACAGACGCAGCTTGCCCAGCGGTTCGCAATAAACGGCATCGTCGAAGTCGCGGGCGTCTTCACCGTCGATGGTGACGAACGGCAGATGGCGCAGGTCGACACGCTTCTCTTTGTCCTTCTCCTCGACTTCGGAGCGGAACTTGCGCGCTTCCTTGACCACCTCATTGGGCCACACATGCGGAATGTCGTAGCTGCGCAGGGCAACGTCGATTTCCATGCCCGGCGCCATGTAGTTGCCGATGACCTCGACCACATCGCCTTGCGGCTGGAAGCGCGGCGTTGGCCAGTGGGTGATCTTGATCTCGACGAACTGGCCGATCTTGGCACCGCCGTTACGCCCGGCGGTCACCAGCACTTCCTGCTGGATCTTCGGGTTGTCCGGGGTTACGTAACCGATGCCGCCTTCTTCGAAATAGCGGCCGACCACGCTTTCGTGGGCACGGGAGATGACTTCGACCAGCACGCCTTCACGGCGGCCACGGCGGTCGACACCGGAGACGCGGGCCAGGCCACGGTCGCCGTCGAACACCAGTCGCATCTGCGACGGGCTGAGGAACAGGTCTTCGCTGCCGTCATCGGGAATAAGGAAGCCGAAGCCGTCGCGGTGGCCGGAGACTCGACCGCAGATCAGGTCCAGCTTGTCTACCGGGGCATAAGTGCCGCGCCGGGTATAGATAAGCTGGCCATCGCGCTCCATGGCACGCAGGCGGCGGCGCAGGGCTTCGATCTGGTCTTCTTCATACAGACCGAACTCTTTTGCCAGCTCCTCGCGGGCAGCAGGTTCGCCTCGGTCGGCGAGACGCTGCAGGATCAGCTCACGGCTGGGAATGGGGTTGTCGTATTTTTCCGCTTCGCGAGCGGCCTCGGGATCGAGGGATTGCCAATCGGCCATCAGAAGGGGTTCACCTTGGGGTATATAGATAGGAATTCTGGCATAGGCGTATTGAAACCGGAAATGTCTGCCTTGGACAGCCCCCGCTGCAGTGCATAAACAGCAGAAATAGGCTTATGGAATCAACGAGTTGAATTTTTTGAATTTTTTTTCGATTGGGGGCTTTACAGCCCTGGGTAGCGTCCGTATAGTGCGCACCACAACGACGGACAACCCCGAAGTTGTAGTAGAGATGAACGACGCTGTAAAGCATCAAGTAACCTCGAATGTGTGCCCAGGTGGCGGAATTGGTAGACGCGCTGGTTTCAGGTATCAGTGACCGCAAGGTCGTGGAAGTTCGAGTCTTCTCCTGGGCACCAAGTATTTTCAAGTAACAGATGACCAAGGATCTGTTACTACTGCGTGAAAGCGAACGATAGTCGCCTTCTGCAGATGATGTAAAGCTTTGCCCAGGTGGCGGAATTGGTAGACGCGCTGGTTTCAGGTATCAGTGACTTAACGGTCGTGGAAGTTCGAGTCTTCTCCTGGGCACCATACAAAAACCCACTAGCTTGCTAGTGGGTTTTTTCTTGCCTGCGATTTTTTGTGCCCCCTCCTCGATACGCGCACGTTGTAAGAGCGGGCTCACCCGCGAATAGCCCCCCCTACAGGCAACACACCCCAACCCCTTGCACCATGGTCTGACCATGAATTTCTCGTCACCCGGCCACTTGAGAAAGAATTTCGTTTACCATTGTTTCCAAATATGTAGCCGTAAGCGAGGAAGTACCCGCATGACGATCCGCCCGCAACCGCTGATGCGTACCTTGGCCGCCGCAGTGCTGAGCCTGGTCATCGGCGCTCCGGCCGCCATGGCAGACGCACCGGTCACGCTGACCATGTACAACGGTCAGCACAAGGAAATCGGCGAAGCCATTGCCAAGGCCTATGAGGCCAAGACCGGCATTCACATCGACATCCGTAAAGGCAGCAGCAACCAGCTGGCCAGCCAGATCATCGAGGAAGGCGACCGCTCGCCGGCCGACATCATCTACACCGAAGAGTCCCCGCCTCTGAACAACCTGGGCGAACTGGGCCTGCTGGCCAAGATTGACGACGCTACGTTGAACATGATGCCCAAGGAGTACGTTGGCGCCAACGGCACCTGGATGGGTATCACCGCCCGTACGCGCATCGTGGTGTACAACCCGAAGAAAGTCGACGAGAAAGACCTGCCGACCACGGTGATGGACTTCGCCAACCCTGAGTGGGAAGGCCGCGTCGGCTACGTACCCACCAGCGGTGCGTTCCAGGAGCAGGCCGTGGCCATTCTGAAGATGCACGGGCGCGAAGCCACCGAAGAATGG
Source organism: Pseudomonas sp. BP6 (assembly GCF_017875935.1). Lineage (NCBI taxonomy): Bacteria > Pseudomonadati > Pseudomonadota > Gammaproteobacteria > Pseudomonadales > Pseudomonadaceae > Pseudomonas > Pseudomonas sp. BP6. The sequence continues at coordinate 21,630 of NZ_JAGINI010000001.1, read as the reverse complement.
TTGACCGGCCTGAAAGCCTTCGGCAAGACCTATACCAACAACATGGTCGCCCTCAAAGCCGTGGAAAAAGGTGAAGTGGCTGCGGTACTGGTTAACAACTACTACTGGTACGCGCTCGAACGCGAACGCGGCAAGCTGGACACCAAGCTCTATTACCTGGCCGACGGCGATGCTGGCAACCTGGTCACTATCTCCGGCGCCGGCGTGGTCAAGGCCAGCAAACACCCGAAAGAAGCCCAGGCCCTGCTCAACTGGATGGCCAGCGAAGAAGGCCAGCGCGTGATCACCCAGACCACCGCCGAGTACCCGCTGCACAAGGGTATGGTTTCTGACCGCGGCCTGAAGCCGTTCGACGAACTGCGCCCGCCGAAGATCTCGCCAGCTGACCTGGGCAATGCCGAGGAAGCCATCGAACTTGAGCGTGAGGTCGGCCTGCTCTGATGACTGCCGCCCTGTCCGAACCGGTGCCGGTACGCTTCGTACCGCGGCGCAAGCGCCCTTCCATCTGGGTAGTGCTGCCTGTGCTGTTCCTTGTGGCAATGAGCTTGCTGCCACTGGCTTATGTTGCCATCAAAGCCTGGGAGGCCGGCTGGCGCGAAGCTTTGCACCTGTTGTGGCGGCCCTTTGTCTGGGGGCTGATGCGCAACACCCTGATGCTGATGGTCGGGGTGACGCTGACCTGCATGGTGGTCGGCCTGGCACTGGCCTGGCTGCTGGAGCGCAGCAACCTGGCCGGCCGCCGGTTGTGGGGCGTGGTGCTGTGCCTGCCATTCGCCGTGCCGTCGTTCGTCAGCAGCTTCACCTGGGTGTCGCTAAGTTCGGACTTTGAAGGCCTGGGCGGCGCGATCATGGTCATGGCCCTGTCCAAGTACCCGCTGGTGTTCCTGCCCGTTGCCGCGACCCTGCGCAACCTCGACACGTCGCTGGAGGAGTCGGCACGCACCCTGGGTTGCAGCCGCTGGGGGGTGTTCAGCAAAGTCACCCTGCCGCTGCTGTGGCCGTCGATGCTCGGCGGTGCGCTACTGATTGCCCTGCATATGCTGGTAGAGTTTGGCGCATTGTCGATCCTCGGCCTGCAAACCTTTACCACGGCGATCTACCAGCAGTTCGAGCTGGAGTTCAGCAACGCCAACGCGGCCATGCTGTCTGCCGTGCTGTTGGCGATGTGCCTGGCAATGCTGTGGCTGGAACTGCGGGTGCGCGGCAAAGCCCGCCATGTACGTATTGGCCAGGGCGTAGCGCGGCGTGCGCAACCGGTGCGGCTGCGCGGCTGGGCGGTGCTGGCGCAACTGTTCTGCGTGGGCCTGGCGGTGCTGGGCAGCGGCATTCCGCTGGCGATGCTCGGTTACTGGCTGAGCGTAGGTTCGTCGGCGGCATTTCCGGTGGCGGCCATCTCGAAGGCGTTGTTCACCTCGCTGTCGGTGTCGCTGGGCGGTGCTGGCTTCTGTGTGCTGCTGGCTCTGCCTATCAGCTTTTTAGTGGTGCGCTACAAAGGCCGCCTGGCGATCTGGGCCGAGCGCCTGCCCTATCTGCTGCACGCCCTGCCCGGCCTGGTGATTGCCCTGACCCTGGTGTTCTTCGCCCTGCACTACGTGCCGGCGCTGTACCAGACCACGGCACTGTTGTTGCTGGCCTATGCGCTGCTGTTCCTGCCGCTGGCCCAGTCGCCGGTGCGCACCGCGCTTAACAAGGCTTCGCCGACGCTGGAAGAAGCCGCACGCACCCTGGGCGCCAGCAGCTTTGCCGCATTCTGCCGGGTGACCTTGCCGATCATCTTCCCGGCCATGGCGGCGGCCTTCGCCCTGGTGTTTCTGGATGCCATGAAGGAGCTGACGGCTACCCTGCTGCTCAGCCCGACCGGCATGACCACCCTGGCCACCGAGGTGTGGGCGCACACAGCCAACGTCGAGTTCGCGGCAGCGGCGCCTTATGCGGCACTGCTGATCGTGGTGTCGGGGTTGCCCGTTTATCTGCTGACTACGCGGATGTATCTGAACAAAGCTTGATCCGCGTCGCCTTCATCGCCGGCAAGCCAGCTCCCACAGGTACCGCGCCGCCCTCAAGGCCTGGGCAGGACCTGTGGGAGCTGGCTTGCCGGCGGTGAGGCCATCAGATGTTACGCAGCATCCGGCGGACGATTGGCCCATGAGCCTTGCCGACGGGCAGCATGTAGAGGCGGCCGAAACGATTGAAGCACTGCACCGAGGTGGTCACATTCAAGCGTTGCCAGCCCTGCTCTGCTTCATCCAGATCCATGCTCACCATCACCGCCAGGTGCGTGTCACGCGAGGTCAGGACCAGTTGCTGGTCGCTGATTGCCTCGACGGTAAAGAAATCCAGCAACTCACCCACCGCCGGCACCCGGTCGGGGTTGCGCGATGAAAAACCGTGGATAGTAGCAACGTTGAACCGACGCGAGATGAAGTCGCGCAGGCGAAAGGCAATGGCCAGCCAGCCCGGAACGTCCGAGGTCATGGCGCAGTAGGCCTGGATGGCGGTCATTGGTGCGGTGACGCAAATGCCATCGCTAGAAAGAAAATCCAGTTCGGCCGGAGCGGCGACCAGTTGGGCGGACATGAACAACTCCCTTTGCCATTTGTCGCCGCCATCATAGCAACACCTCTCACAAGGCCGCTCCTACAGGGACCGCGTCAGGCGCGGAATTGGCCAAGGCTTGCCCGTAGCTGCGCCGCCAAGTCATCCAACACCTTGCTGCTGGCCGTGGTCTGCATCACCACCTCGGCTGATCGCTCAGCCTGGGCATGGATAGTCTCCACCCGCCCACGCACCGCCTGCGCGCCATTCGCCTGCTGCTCGGCCGCCCTGGTCGCCAGGCCAATGGCCGCATGCACCTGCTCCACGGCCGCCTGCACCGACTGCTGGCGGCGCTCGTTGTCACGCAGCACCAGCAACCCTTCACTGGCCTTGAGCCCAGCCTGACTGATGGTGGCCACTGCTTCCTTGGCACCTTTTTGCAGCGCGGTAATGTGCGCCTGAATGTCGCCGGTAGAGCTTTGCGTCTTGCTCGCCAGCGCCCGCACTTCATCGGCCACTACAGCGAATCCGCGGCCAGTCTCACCAGCGCGTGCGGCTTCGATTGCAGCGTTGAGGGCCAGCAGATTGGTCTGCTCGGCAATGCCATGGATGACGGTCAGCACCACTTCAATCTGTTCGCTCTGCTTGGCCAGGCGCTCGATCACCTGAGAGCCCGTTTCGACCTGCCCGGCAAGGTTCTCGATCAGGCTCGCCAGTTGCGTCGAGGAACGGCTGTTCTCATCGGTCGCCTGGCGAATGTCCACCACCTGCTGCAACGCCGCCTGCATAGCATGGCTTTCAGCCTGAGCCTCGTCAGCCATGCTCGACAGGTCGCGCAGGCTGGCGGCCACTTCGTCACGCTGCAACGCCGCCGCGGCATCGGCACCGGCATTGCGCTGGGCCATGGTGCCGATCTCGACGCCGGTACGCTGGGCCACCTCGCCAGCCTCGCGGACGATGGGCTGCAGCTTGTCGACAAAGCGATTGACCGCCGACGCCATGTCGCCGATCTCGTCGCGGCTGTCGAGGGTCACGCGCTTGGTCAGGTCGCCTTCGCCAGCGGCAAGGTCGTTGAGCGCTGCGATCAGCAGGCGCAGTTTGCTGAGCACGCGGCGGCCTAACACTAAAGCGACCACCAGCAGCACACCCAGGCCCACCACCACCAGGCCCAGACCAATCCGCCAGCGCAGCTCGGCAGCCGCATCGCGCACGGTCTGTGCAGTGTTGGCCTGCATCGCGGTGGCGCTAGCCTGCGCGACTTCCAGGCGCTCGCGCAGGGCCTTGCCACTGTCGGCAGCCGCCGCGCCCAGGCTATCGCCAACCAGTTGCTCGCCACTGGCGATCAGGGCACTGAAGCGCTGGTCGAGCGCCTTGAGTTCCTGGTCAATGCCGGCTGTAGAAACCCCCATCAGGACTTTGCCGATCTCGGCGCCATTGGGGTTGATGGACGCTTCGACGAAATACACCGACGGATCACGACGCGCGGCATCGAGCACCTTGTCCAGCGCACGCTCGCCCTGGCCTTTTTCCAACAAGGCCTGGTTGATCGGGTTTTGCCGGTTGAGATAGCGAGTCAGATGCTGACCCTGAGCGTCGTCGTACACCACGAACAACACGTTCGGGTTACGCTGAGCGCGTCGCGCGAAATCCGAGAGCACCGGCACGTCGTTGTCCCAGATCGCCCGCGGCGCAACCGAAGCCAGCAGTTCAGCCATGTCGTTGGCGGAATCCTTGAGGTTTTTTTCCAAGGTGCTGCGCAGTTGCTGCTGTTCGCTTTGCAGGCGCTCCGACAACCCTGCACTCAGGCGCTGGCGGGTACTGCTGGACAGGCCGTCGAGCCCAGAGCGTACATCTTGTCCGGCTTGCTCCAGTTCGCTTGCCAGTTGGCGACTGTCATTACCCAGTCGCTCGCCAAGATCAGCCTCCAGGGCGGTGACTGTGCTTCGGGTGAGCGCAACGGCAACCAGCACTTGCACCAAAAGAGCGATACCAAGGGCAACAAACACAGGCCGCAAGAGGCGGCTTCGTAACAGTGAGAGGATGGCAGACACGGTGTAACCCTCGTGTTTTCTGGCGCCACTATATTGATGGCATCTACAGAAACTTCTTACAGCAAGGGTTGTGCCGTAGGCAGCGGGGAAATGCGCCAAGGTCTAGCAATGGGGTTTCGTGTGTAGGCCCATTCGCGGGTAAACCCGCTCCTACAACGGCCTTGGCCCCACCACCATTGTGTGCCCACGTAGGAGCGGGTTTACCCGCGAATACGGTAGCGGCGGCAACGGTGGATTGCCGGTGGATATTGGCCAGCACAGACATGCCCACAAATGAAAACGCCGCAGCCCTTTTCAGGGCCACGGCGTCAGATCAGCCTGGCGGGCAGATCAGGCGAACGGATGACGCAGCACGATGGTCTCGTTGCGGTCCGGGCCGGTCGAAATGATGTCGATCGGCGCGCCAACCAGCTCTTCGATGCGCTTGATGTAGTCACGCGCAGCTTGCGGCAGCTCTTCCAGGGTTTTCACACCCAGAGTCGACTCGCTCCAGCCTGGCATCTCTTCGTACACCGGCTCCAGGCCGATGTAGCTGTCGGCATCGGAAGGCGCGTCGATGACGGCACCGTTCTCGTTCTTGTAGCCAACGCAGATGTTGATGGTTTCCAGGCCGTCCAGTACGTCCAGCTTGGTAAGGCAGATGCCCGAGATGCTGTTGACGTCGATGGCGCGACGCAGGATGACGGCGTCGAACCAGCCGCAACGACGGGCACGGCCGGTGGTGGAACCGAACTCGTGACCACGCTTGGCCAGGGTAGCGCCGGTCTCGTCGAACAGTTCGGTCGGGAACGGACCGGAACCCACGCGAGTGGTGTAGGCCTTGGTGATACCCAGGATGTAGTCCAGGTACATCGGGCCAACGCCGGAACCGGTGGAAATACCGCCAGCAGTGGTGTTGGAGCTGGTGACGTACGGGTAGGTGCCGTGGTCGATGTCCAGCAGCGAGCCCTGGGCGCCTTCGAACATGATGTCCTTGCCGGCGCGACGCAGGTTGTGCAGCTCGGCGGTGACGTCGAGCATCATCGGCTTGAGCTGTTCGGCGTAAGCCATGCACTCGTCCAGCGTCTGCTGGAAGTCGATGGCTGGCTCTTTGTAGTAGTTCACCAGCTGGAAGTTGTGGTAATCCAGCAGCTCACCCAGCTTGGCAGCGAAACGCTCGCGGTGGAACAGGTCGCCCACGCGCAGGCCGCGACGTGCCACCTTGTCTTCATAGGCCGGGCCGATACCACGGCCAGTGGTGCCGATCTTGGCTTCGCCACGGGCTTTTTCGCGGGCCTGGTCCAGGGCCACATGGTACGACAGGATCAGCGGCGCAGCCGGGGAAATGCGCAGACGCTCGCGCACGGGCACGCCTTTCTCTTCCAGCTTGGTGATTTCACGCATCAGTGCATCCGGGGCAACGACCACGCCGTTACCGATCAGGCACTGTACGCCTTCACGCAGGATGCCGGACGGAATCAGGTGCAGAACGGTTTTTTCACCGTTGATCACCAGGGTGTGACCCGCATTGTGGCCACCTTGGTAGCGCACTACGGCGGCAGCATGTTCGGTCAGCAGATCGACGATCTTGCCTTTGCCCTCATCACCCCACTGGGTGCCCAGGACGACGACATTCTTACCCATTACATTGGTCCTCATTCACGCAAACTTGGTTGCCGGCCTGTTGCCGACGCAGAAACTCACTGGGCCAGCGGCAGAACCTGCCAGCGCCCGTCTTGCTGAATCAATTGCCGATCACAATCCGCCTCGAGAGCAGCACTCAACGGCTGGCCAGGCAGAGCCTGAACCACACGCTGGCCCTCGTTGCGCAACTGGCAGACTTGCTGCCAGAGGGCCGCGTCGCCACTGTCCGGCATCCAGATGCCGCCAGTTGGCAATACGACCTCCGCTCGCCCCAGTGTGACCAGGGTCTTCAAATCCGTGGAGAAACCAGTGGCCGGGCGCGCCCGGCCAAAATCGGCGCCAATATCGTCGTAGCGCCCGCCTTGGGCGATCGATTGGCCTTCGCCCGGCACGAACACGGCGAACACCACGCCGGTGTGATAGTGGTAACCACGCAGCTCGCCGAGGTCGAAGTACAGCGGCAGGTCCGGGTAGCGAGACGCCAGGCGATCAGCGATCGCCAGCAGGTCGTCCAGCGCCGCCAGTACGCTGGCCGGGGCGCGACCGAGGCGCACGCGGGCTTCAGCCAGTACTTCACGACCACCGCACAGTTCGACCAGGGCGCGCAGCATGCTGCCCAGGTCTTTCGGCAGGTCGGCGGTCAGCGCCTGCACTTCATCGACAGCCTTGCGCTGCATGGCGTCGAACAGCTGCTGTTCGACCGCGCCAGACAGGCCGGCGGCACGGGCCAGGCCGCGGTAAATACCGACATGGCCCAGGTCCATGTGCACATCCGGCACATCGGTCAGCTGCAGCGTGGCGAGCATCAGGCTGATGACCTCGACGTCACTGGTAGGGCTGGCATCGCCGTACAGCTCGGCACCCAGCTGGATCGGGCTGCGCGAGGTGGACAGGGCACGCGGCTGGGCGTGCAGCACGCTGCCGGCATAGCACAGGCGGCTCGGGCCTTCACGGCGCAGTGTGTGCGCATCGATACGCGCCACCTGCGGGGTGAAGTCGGCGCGGAAGCCCATCAGGCGGCCGGACTGCGGGTCCACTACCTTGAAGGTACGCTGATCCAGGTCCTGGCCGGCGCCGGTAAGCAGCGACTCCAGGTACTCGATATGCGGGGTGACGACCAGTTCGTAGCCCCAACTCTGGAACAGGTCCAACACCTGGCGACGCGCGATCTCGATGCGCGCAGCCTCAGGTGGCAGTACTTCCTCGATGCCATCTGGCAGCAGCCAGCGGTCTACCGTTGCCATTACGCCATTTCCCCTCTGGTCCGGGCGGCTTGCCAGCAGGCAAGCCGTCAGAAAAGCCGGTATCGCGCACAGCAGCGGGCAGCACTGATCCCAGCGCAGCCACCGTACCCGACACCCTCAAATTGCCTTGCGAGCTGACCAAACTGTCGACCGGCGCTGTGCCAATCAACCTTGCAGACGCAAAAAAGCCGGGAAATTTCCCGGCTGCCTCATCATACACCCCTTTTCATTCAGGATGCACCCCGCCTGGTGCATTAGCTGCCAGGCGGGGTGCCGCTGCATGAAAATCAGGGCCTGAGCATCAAGGCCTGCTCTTGTCCAGGTAACGGAAGAACTCGTTCTTCGGATCCAGGACCATCACGTCGCTCTTGCTCGAGAAGCTCTCGCGGTATGCCTGCAGGCTACGGTGGAACGCATAGAAATCAGCGTCCTGGCTGTAGGCCTTGGCATAGATAGCGGCCGCCTGGGCGTCACCATCACCGCGGGTTTCTTCTGCTTCGCGATAAGCCTCGGCCAGCAGCACACGGCGCTGACGGTCGGCATCGGCACGGATACCTTCGGCCAGCTCGTTACCCTTGGCACGGTGCTCGCGGGCTTCACGCTCACGCTCGGTGCTCATGCGATCGAACACGCTGCGGTTGACTTCCTTCGGCAGGTCGATGGCCTTGACGCGCACGTCGACCACCTCGATGCCCAGCTCCTTGCTCGCCATGCGGTTCAGCGATGCAGTGATGTCAGCCATCAGCGCGTCACGTTCACCGGAAACCACTTCGTGCAGGGTACGTTTACCGAACTGGTCGCGCAGGCCACTTTCCAGACGGCGCGACAGACGCTCGTCGGCGATCTGCTTCATGCCGGACGTGGCGGTGTAGAAGCGTTCAGCGTCCTTGACGCGCCACTTGGCGTAGGCGTCGACCATCACCGCTTTCTTTTCCAGGGTCAGGAACCGCTGGGTAGGAGCATCGAGGGTCATCAGTCGGGCGTCGAACCTGCGCACCTGGTTCACGTACGGAATCTTCACGTGCAGGCCGGGCTGAACATCCGCCTCGACCACCTTACCGAAGCGCAGCAGTACCGCACGCTCGGTCTGGGACACGATGTAGAAGCTGTTCCAGGCCACGATGGCCAGGACCACGGCGGCGATCAGGGCGATCAGCGATCTATTGCTCATCAGCGGCTCTCCCTAGTACGCAGTTGCTGCTGTTGCTGTTGCATGTCCTGCGCGGCACGGGCGGCCGCATCGTTGGCCGATGGCGACACGCTGGTGGTTGGCATGGACGGCCTGCGGCTGCCTTCGACCATCTTGTCCAGCGGCAGGTAGAGCAGGTTGTTCTGCCCGTCCTTGGTTGCCACCATGACCTTGCTCGAGTTGCTGTAGACCTCTTGCATGGTCTCCAGGTACAGACGCTCACGGGTTACGTCAGGTGCCTTGCGGTACTCGACAAGCAGCTTGGTAAAGCGGTCTGCCTCACCCTTGGCGCGGGCGATGACTTCGTCGCGGTAACCATTGGCGTCCTCGATGATGCGCTGCGCCTGACCACGGGCTTCCGGCACCACGCCGTTGGCATAGGACTCGGCCTGGTTGCGGGCACGCTGCTCGTCTTCGCGGGCTCGGATCACGTCGTCGAAGGCTTCCTGCACTTCACGCGGGGCTGCCGCGCTCTGTACGTTGACCTGGGTAACGGTGATACCGGTGCGGTAGTTGTCGAGGAAGCGCTGCAGGCGTTCGCGGATATCCACGGCCATCTGCTCACGACCCTCGGTCAACACCTGGTCCATCGAAGTGGAACCAACCACGTGGCGCAGAGCACTCTCGGTGGCGTGCTGCAAGCTCACCTCAGGCTGGTCGACGTTGAGCACGAAGTCCTGCAGGTTGCTGATCTTGTACTGGACGGTCAGCGGCACCTCGACGATGTTCTCGTCTTCGGTCAGCATCTGGCCCTGCTTGGTGTAGGCACGCTCACGCGTGACGTTTTCCATGTACTTGCGATCAATCGGCGGGAAGTAGATGTTCAGGCCGGGACCGACCGTCTCATAGTACTTGCCGAAGCGCAGCACAACCGCCTGCTCCTGCTCGTCGACCACATACACGGCGTTGTACAGCCAGATTGCAGCCAGCACCGCCAGGCCGATGCCCAGCAGGCCCAGGCCACCGCCCTTGCCGACATTGCGGTCACCGCCGCCACGTTTCTTGCTGCCGCCGAACATGCCATTCAGGCTGTCCTGCAGTTTGCGGAAGGCCTCGTCCAGATCCGGTGGACCTTTCTTGTCACCACCGCCGCCACCGCCACCACGGCGGCCGCCCCAGGGATCCTGATTGTTCGAGTTGCCACCCGGCTCGTTCCAAGCCATAGCGCTCTCCATCTGATAAAGCAAAGACGCGCCCACGGCGCGCCGTCCAATGCTACAGAATGCCTGTCACTGCTGCCCGGCGACCTCGACGAGCATTTATTGCAAAGTGTGTTGCTCGACAAACACTTGCGGCTCCATGCCTTCGCGGCTGACCAGGCGATTCAGTTCGACCATGGGCAGTCGCACGCTCAGCAGGCTGCGCCCTTCTTCATCATGCTCTTCACTCTGCACGGCCCCCAAGGCAAAGAATTGCGCGCGCAAGCGGGCAAAACGCTGCTCCAGACACAGGGTACCGACAAACAGATCATCCCCCAGCAACTCGGCAACCGCCTGGCCAACCAGCTCCAGGCCACGCCCATCGCGTGCCGATACCCAGACCCGTTCCGGCTTGCCATCGGCATTGCGCTGGATCTGTGGCTCGACATCTTCGAGCAAGTCGAGTTTGTTGTACACCTCAAGGATCGGCAACCCCTCGGCACCAATCTCGCCCAACACCGCCAGCACCTGCTCGATCTGCTCCATGCGCTCAGGCTCATGGGCGTCGATCACATGCAGCAACAGGTCGGAGTTGCTCGACTCTTCGAGCGTAGCCCGAAATGCCTCGACCAGCTTGTGCGGCAGGTGGCGAATGAAGCCTACGGTATCGGCCAGCACGATCGGCCCCAGGTCGTTGAGCTCGAGCCGGCGCAGGGTCGGGTCGAGTGTGGCGAACAGCTGGTCCGCGGCATACACCTCGGACTCGGTCAGGGCGTTGAACAGCGTGGACTTGCCGGCGTTGGTATAACCCACCAGCGACACCGACGGAATATCCGCGCGCTTGCGCCCGCGACGCGCCTGCTCGCGCTGGCTGCGCACTTTCTCCAGGCGTGACTTGATCTGGCGTATCCGCACCCGCAACAGGCGGCGGTCGGTTTCCAGCTGGGTTTCACCCGGGCCGCGCAGGCCAATACCACCTTTTTGTCGCTCAAGGTGAGTCCAGCCGCGCACCAGCCGCGTGCTCATGTGCTCCAGCTGGGCCAGTTCGACCTGCAGCTTGCCTTCATGGGTACGCGCCCGCTGGGCGAAGATATCGAGGATCAGCCCGGTACGGTCGAGCACACGACACTCGAACACACGTTCAAGGTTGCGCTCCTGACTGGGCGTAAGGGTGTGATTGAAAATCACCAGATCTACCTGTTCGGCATGGACCAGGTCGTGCAACTCTTCGACCTTGCCACTGCCAATCAGGTATTTGGCGGAAGGCTGATGCCTTGTCACCGTGACCAGCGAGACGATGTCGGCCCCGGCCGACAATGCCAACTCCTGAAACTCCTGCGGGTCTTCGCGCGCCTCAGGGTTCTGACCTTCCAAGTGAACGAGCAACGCCCGCTCACCACCACCGTGGCGCTCAAAGAACAATGCAGGCTCCTATCAGGCGTTGCCTGGCTCGCTGTCGCCGTGCTCGCTGTCGGTCGGGCTTGGCAGGCGGACCGGACGGGCCGGAACTACGGTCGAGATGGCGTGCTTGTAGACCATCTGGCTGACGGTGTTCTTCAGCAATACCACGAACTGGTCGAACGACTCGATCGAGCCCTGCAGTTTGATACCGTTGACCAGATAAATGGATACCGGGACCTTTTCTTTTCTCAAGGTGTTCAAGTAAGGGTCTTGTAGCGAATGCCCTTTTGACATATGCCGCACTCCTGTAAGGATAAATAATAGAAAATCAATAAAATCGATAAATTAGGCCGCCCCTTCGCAAGAATAGACGGCAATCAGCAGGGACTCAGCTCAATATGGAGATGGCCCCAAGGTATTTCAAGGTGCGGGACAGATTGTCGCAGGCCAGGCTGTCAAGCCAGTGCACTTCAGGCCAGCCACGCAACCAGGTGAACTGCCGCTTGGCCAGCTGCCGGGTAGCAATGATACCGCGTTCACGCATCTCATTCTCAGTCAGCTTGCCATCCAGGTAATCCCACACTTGCCGATAACCCACTGCCCGTATAGACGGCAGCCCGGCGTGCAAGTCACTTCTGGCTCGCAGCGATCGGACCTCGTCAACGAAGCCCTGTTCCAGCATCTGCGAAAATCGTAACGCAATTCGCTGATGCAAAATGTGACGATCTGTAGGAGCAATCGCCAAACTGGCGACAGTATAGGGCAAATGTCCGCCAGCGCCTGCGTCTGCGCCGCGACTTTCCGCGAATTGACGCCGACGATGAACTGTCATGCTCTCGCCGCTCACCCGGTATACCTCCAACGCCCGGATCAGCCGCTGCGGGTCATTGGGGTGGATACGCGCCGCGGACTCCGGATCAACTTCGGCCAACTGGCGGTGCAGCTCGGCCAGGCCCAGGGCTTCAGCCTGTGCCTCCAGCTCGGCGCGCACCGCCGCATCGGCCGCTGGCATGTCGGCCAAGCCATCGATCAACGCCTTGTAATAGAGCATGGTGCCGCCGACCAGCAGCGGGATCTTGCCGCGCGCGGTGATCTCGGCCATGGCCTCCAGGGCGTCGGTACGGAACTGCGCGGCCGAATAGCTCTCGGCCGGGTCGCGAATGTCGATCAGCCGGTGCGGGTGGGCGGCAAGTATTTCTTTCGACGGCTTGGCCGAACCGATATCCATGCCACGGTAGACAAGTGCCGAATCGACGCTAATCAGCTCACACGGCAGCACTGTGGTCAGTTCGATGGCAAGGTCGGTCTTGCCGGCCGCCGTCGGACCCATCAGGAATATTGCAGGGGGCTTGCCGCTCATTTCATCGACCGCGCAGGAAAAGTTTGTCCAGATCGTCCAGGCCCATCTGGGTCCAGGTAGGACGGCCATGATTGCACTGGCCGCTGCGCTCGGTGTTTTCCATGTCGCGCAGCAGGGCGTTCATCTCGGGAATTGCCAGGCGCCGGTTGGCGCGTACGGCACCGTGACAGGCCATGGTGCCGAGCAGTTCGTTGAGGTGCGCCTGAATGCGATCACTGGTGCCGTATTCCATAAGGTCGGCAAGCACGTCCTGCACCAGGCGGTTGGCTTCGGCCTGCTTGAGCAAGGCCGGGATCTGGCGAATCGCCAAAGTTTCGGGGCCCAGGCGCTGCAATTCGAAGCCCAGCCGCTGGAACCACTGTGCATGCTCTTCGGCACAGTCGGCCTCACGCTGGCTCAAGGCCAGGGTTTCCGGCACCAGCAGCGGCTGGCCGCTCAGGCCCTCGCTGGCCATGGCCACCTTGAGGCGCTCGTACATTATCCGCTCGTGGGCGGCGTGCATGTCCACCAGCACCAGGCCAACGGCGTTCTCGGCCAGGATGTAGATGCCCTTGAGCTGCGCCAGCGCGTAGCCTAGCGGGGGAATGTCGCCCTGGCTTTCGGGCAGGGCCGTCGCAGGCGCTGCACCGGTTTCCAGCGGCTTGTAGAACTCACGATACACCGCCTGTGCCTCTGCGGCCGGCAGCGGCTGCGAGGGGCGTGGGGTGTACTGATACTGGTAACCGGCGCCACTGCCACCATTGGAAAATGACTGCTGTGGGGCTCGAGGCTGTTCAAGCACCGGCGAGGCCAGGCGCATTTCACCCTGGGGCCCGAACTCACCGGCCTGCTGACCAGTCGGGCGCACCAGCTCAGGCACGGCAGCAGGTGCGGCCAGCTGATCTTCCGGGCGTACGTCGGCCAAGGCACGGTGCAAGGTGCCATACAGGAAGTCATGCACCGAGCGCCCTTCACGGAATCGCACTTCATGCTTGGTAGGGTGCACGTTCACATCGACGCCGTTGGGCTCCAGCTCCAGGAACAGCACGAAAGTGGGGTGGCGGCCGTTGAACAGCACGTCCCGGTAGGCCTGACGCACGGCATGGGCGACCAGTTTGTCGCGCACTGCCCGGCCATTGACGAAGAAGTACTGCAGGTCTGCCTGGCTGCGCGAGAACGTGGGCAAACCGACCCAGCCCCAAAGGCGCAGGCCGTTGCGCTCGACGTCGATCGGCAGCGCCTGCTCCATGAACCCCGGGCCACAGATGGCACCCACCCGCCGCGCACGGGCGACTTCGTCGTGGGCCTCATGCAGGCTGAGGATGCTCTTGCCGTTGTGGCGCAGGTGGAAGCCGACATCGAAACGGGCCAGTGCCAGCCGGCGGATCACTTCCTGCAAGTGATCGAATTCGGTTTTCTCGGCCTTGAGGAACTTGCGCCGGGCCGGGGTATTGAAGAACAGGTCGCGCACTTCCACAGAGGTACCGACCGGGTGCGCCGCCGGCTGCACCCGCGGCGTCATGTCTCGGCCTTCGGTTTCAACTTGCCATGCCTCGCTGGCACTGGCAGTACGCGAGGTCAGGGTCAGGCGCGCCACCGAACTGATCGAGGCCAAAGCCTCGCCACGGAAGCCCAGGCTCAATACCCCTTCAAGGTCTTCCAGCTCGCGGATCTTGCTGGTGGCGTGTCGGGCGAGCGCCAGCGGCAGGTCGTCGGCAGAAATGCCGCTGCCGTCGTCCCGCACCTTCAGCAGCTTGACGCCGCCCTGCTCTACTTCGACATCGATGCGCCGGGCACCGGAGTCCAGGCTGTTTTCCAGCAGTTCCTTGGCTACGGATGCCGGCCGCTCTACAACCTCGCCGGCAGCAATCTGGTTGGCCAGCCGCGGGCTGAGCAGCTGAATTCGTGAACCGCCACTCATTATTGCGCGGCCAAGGTTGTGGCGGGCACATCGAGGCGCTGGCCAACCTTCAGTTCATCGGTCTTCAGCCTGTTGGTGCTGCGCAGGCTGGCCACACTGACCTGGTAACGCACGGCGAGCATCGCCAGGGTTTCGCCAGGGCGCACGGTGTGTTCACGCGGGCCGGCGGCAATCTTGCCGGTGTCACGCAGCCAGGCGATATAGGTGCCAGGTGGCGGGTTCTGCTGGAAGTACTGGCGCACCCCGGTGCGGATCGAGCGGGCCAGTGCCTGCTGGTGGCTGGGCGAGGCCAGCTTGGCTGCTTCGTTGTTGTTCGAGATGAACCCGGTTTCAACGAGAATCGACGGAATATCCGGTGACTTCAGCACCATGAAGCCGGCCTGCTCCACGCGCTGCTTGTGCAACGAGGTGACGCGCCCCATGTTGCCCAATACCTTCTGCCCCACGTTGAGGCTGGAGCTGAGCGTAGCTGTCATCGACAGATCAAGCAGCACGCCAGCGAGCATGCGGTCCTTGTCGTCGAGGCTGACATTACCCGCACCACCGATCAGGTCGGAACGGTTTTCCGTGTCGGCCAGCCAGCGCGCAGTCTCGGAGGTGGCGCCACGATCGGACAGGGCGAACACCGAAGCGCCAAAGGCTGCACGCGACGGAGCCGCGTCGGCGTGAATCGAAATGAACAGGTCGGCGCCTTTCTTGCGGGCAATTTCGGTACGCTTGCGCAGTGGGATGAAGTAATCACCGGTGCGGGTCAGCTCTGCGCGGAAACCTTTTTCGCTGTTGATCTGACGCTGCAGTTCTTTGGCGATCTGCAACACGATGTCTTTTTCGTGCTGGCCACGCGAGCCGGAAGCGCCAGGGTCTTCGCCGCCATGCCCGGCATCGATGGCAACCACGATGTCACGCTTGCCACTGGGTACCGGTGGCAGCTTGATCGCCGGCTGGGCCGGCGTCACTGGCACCGCCGGCGTGGTCGCAGGCGTTTGCACCGGAGCCCGTGCAGGCGGCGGCGCGCTGGCCGCGATAGCGTCAGCTTCCTGGTCATAAAGGTCGACCACCAAGCGGTTGCCGTACTGTGCATTGGGCGCCAGGGTGAAGCTTTTCGGGGTTACCGACTTTTTCAGATCGACCACAACCCGAAGGTCGGTTGGCGTACGCTGGGCCGAACGCACATTGCTTATCGGCGTGTTGGAGGTGGCCACATTCAGTGGCGCGGCCAGTGTTGCGCCATTGATGTCGATGACCAGGCGATCGGGCGCGCTCAGGGTGAAGACACTGTGCTGCACGGGGCCAGACAGGTCGAAAACCAGCCGCGTGTTGTCCGGTGCGCGCCACAGGCGCATGCTCTTGACTTGAGTGACGGCCAGAGCCTCAACGGTCACCGTTGTCAGCAGCAGCCCAACGATGGCGACCAGTGCGCGTATGCGCATACCTACCCCACTTACTGTTTATAGTGTTCGGCCAGTGCCACGCACCAGGCCTCGCCGCGAGCCCCCTGCGGCGAAAGGTTCAGCGAGCGTCCACTCGCTTGGGGGCTTATGGTAATGGTCAGGTCAGGCTTTGGCAAAACGCCCGCACCCTTTTGTGGCCATTCGAACAAGCACAGCGGGTCGCCTTCGAAATAGTCACGAATACCCATGAACTCAAGCTCCTCCGGGTCGACCAGGCGATACAGGTCGAAGTGAAAGGCTCGGACCTCGCCGATTTCATAGGGTTCGACCACGGTGAACGTCGGGCTTTTCACAGCACCAGTATGGCCCAGACCGCGGATCAGGCCACGCGACAGGGTAGTTTTACCCGCACCCAGGTCGCCTTCAAGGAAAATAACACCGCGACCACCGGTCACCTCGGCCAGTGCTGCACCGAATTTGACCGTGGCCTCTTCATCGGCCAGAAACAAATTTAAGCCAGACACGCAGAATGCTCCTCCAACAACTCACGAATGACCGGCGCCAGATCACTGGCCGCCAGGCCTCTACCTTTTATCCCAAGGCGCTCGCCGGCACAGGCGTGCAACCATACCCCCAGACAGCCCGCACCCCAGGCATCCAGGCCTTGGGCCACCAGTGCCGCCAACACGCCAGTCAGCACATCGCCCAGACCGGCGCCGGCCATCGCCGGGTGCCCGCGCTCGCACACCGCCAGTTGCCCGCTCGGAGCTGCCACCAATGTGCCAGCACCTTTGAGTACACAGACGCTGTTATAACGACGCGCCAGCTTGCGTGCGGCGCCAGGGCGGTCGGCCTGCACCGCCTCGGTGGAAATGCCCAGCAGCCGCGCCGCCTCCCCCGGGTGCGGGGTAAGGATGCTGCCACTGGGCAGGGCCAGCGGGGTGCGCGCCAGCAAATTCAAGGCATCGGCATCCCACACTTGCGGCCGCTCGGCGTTGGCCACCGCCGACAACAGGCTGCGGCCCCACGCCGCCTGCCCCAGGCCGGGCCCGACCACCACCACCGAGGCGCGCTCCAGCACGCCCATCAGCTGGTTGGCCGAACGGGCCCCCAGGCACATGACCTCGGGCAGGCGCGCCAGGCTGGCCGACACGTGCTCGGGCCGGGTTGCCACGCTGACCAGCCCGGCGCCGCAACGCAGGGCGGCTTCAGCGCTGAGCAATACAGCGCCTCCGGTACCAAGGTCGCCACCGACCACCAGTACATGGCCAAAGTCGCCCTTGTGGGCATGCGCATGCCGTGCCGGCAGGCGGGCAACCGTCACGCTGCTGAGCAATTGAGGGGCATTACTGGGGTGTTTGGTCTGCGGCATGGGGTCAAAGGCTCCAATGTCTGGCAGAATTATACGCACCTGAGCCCGTATTGCCTTGCCCATCCATGCCTGCCTCCACACCTGACCTCGCCCAACTGGCCCAATCGATCAAGATGTGGGGCCAGGAACTCGGTTTTGCCCATGTCGGCATCGCCGGGGTCGACCTTGGCGAACACGAACACCACCTGCAGCGTTGGCTCGACGCCGGCTATCAGGGTGAAATGGAATACCTGGGCGCCCACGGCAGCAAAAGGTCACACCCGGACCAACTGATCCCCGGCACGGTACGCGTGGTCTCGCTACGCATGGACTACCTGCCCGGCGACACGCAGATGGCACAGCGCCTGGCCCAGCCGGAGAAGGCCTACGTGTCGCGCTATGCGCTTGGCCGGGACTACCACAAGCTGGTGCGCAAGCGCGTTCAGTTTCTTGCCGACCGCATCCAGGAAGCCATCGGCCCGTTCGGCTACCGCGCCTTTGTAGACAGCGCCCCGGTACTGGAAAAAGCCCTGGCCGAACAGGCCGGGCTGGGCTGGATCGGCAAGAACACGCTGTTGCTCAACCGCAAGGCAGGTAGCTATTTCTTCCTTGCCGAACTGTTCGTCGACCTGCCGCTGCCGGTGGACGAAGCCACCACCAGCGAACACTGCGGGCGTTGCCAGGCCTGCCTGGACATCTGCCCGACACAGGCGTTCGTCGGGCCTTATGTGCTGGATGCCCGGCGCTGCATCTCGTACCTGACCATCGAGCTGAGAGGCGCGATCCCTGTCGAGTTGCGCGCAAAGATGGGCAACCGGGTGTTCGGTTGCGACGACTGCCAGATCGTCTGCCCGTGGAACCGCTTTGCCAAGCACAGCCAGGAGCAGGATTTCCAGCCACGGCACGGGCTGGAAAATACCGATCTGGCAGCGATGTTCCTGTGGGATGAACGCACCTTCCTGCGCAAGACCGAAGGCGGGCCGTTGCGGCGGGCCGGGTACGAGCGGTTTTTGCGCAACCTGGCGGTAGGTTTGGGCAATGCGCCGTCGACGATTCCGGTGATCGAGGCGCTGAAGGCCCGGCGCGACGATGAATCGGATCTGGTGCGCGAGCATGTGGAATGGGCGCTGGCCCGACACGACATTTCCTAGCCACACAATCTTTGTAGGAGCGGGTTCACCCGCGAATGCTATGGCAGTGGCAAAATTGAACGCCTGGTAGAAATTGGCCGACAGGCCCGGCCCTTTCGCGGGTAAACCCGCTCCTACAGGGCTGCATCAGCCTATTGCTGGTCGTTGTAGTGGAACTTGGGCATTTCCCAGTGGAAGCGAATCGCCAACAGGCGCACCAGGAAACCGCCAAACAGTGTCAGCAACATCGCCTGCTCCGCCGGCACCTTGAAATACACGCAACCCAGATAGAACCAGGCCGCCGCAAATGACACGCTGGCATACAGCTCTCGGCGGAACACCAGCGGGATATCGTTGCAGAAGATATCCCGCAGGATCCCGCCAAACACCCCGGTGATCACCCCGCTGATCGACGCCACCAGCATGCCCTGCCCCATCTCCAGCGCCGTCATGCAGCCAATCAGGGTAAATGCCACCAGCCCCAGGGCATCGAGCACCAGGAACAGCGAGCGAAGGCGGCGCATCATTGGCGCGATGAAAATGGTCAGCAGCGCCGCAAAACTGGTCAGCACCAGGTACTCCGGGTGCTTCACCCAGGTCAGCGGGTAGTGCCCGAGCAGCACATCACGCACCGAGCCGCCCCCAAGCGCAGTGACGCAGGCGATCAGTACCACGCCAAACCAGTCCATGCCGCGACGCCCGGCAGACAGCGCGCCAGTCATGGCTTCGGCGGTAATGGCGATGAGGTAGAGCATCAACAACATGGCGCGGGTCCGTGCAGGAAAGGCGCGCAGTCTAACCAGTTGCCCAAGGCACCAAAAGGGGGCACAGATACAATATCTGCGCCGTTTCGACTCACAGCTTGATGAAGTGCTCGCGATAGTGACGCAGTTCGGCGATCGATTCGCGGATATCGTCCAGCGCCAGGTGGGTATTGCCCTTCTTGAAGCTGTCACGCACGTTCGGCGCCCAGCGCGCGGCCAATTCCTTGAGGGTGGAGACATCCAGGTTGCGGTAGTGGAAGTAGTTTTCCAGGTTGCGCATGTGGCGGTAGAGGAAACGACGATCCTGGCAGATGCTGTTGCCGCAGATCGGCGACTTGCCTTTAGGCACCCACTGCTCGAGGAAGGCGATGGTCTGCGCCTCGGCTTCGGCCATGCTGACCTTGCTCTCGCGCACGCGCTGGGTCAGCCCCGAAGCACCATGGGTGCGGGTATTCCACTCGTCCATGCGCGCCAGCACTTCGTCACTGTGGTGGATGGCGATTACCGGCCCTTCGGCCAAGGTGTTCAGCTCGCTGTCGGTGACGATGGTGGCCATTTCGATGATAACGTCGCTGTCCGGATCCAGGCCGGTCATTTCCAGGTCGATCCAGATCAGGTTCTGTGGGTTTTGCATGCAGGGGCTCCTCATATAGGCGGTCATATTAGCCTAGTGGCCAAGGCACGCCCATTCACGGCATAAACCTGGGCGGAATAGTCCAACGGCTGGCGTGCTAAACTGCCTGCCGTTTTCAATGCCCACGCCGGGCCTCTCTTACGGTACCTTCATGGCCAAACGCCAGCTCAATCGCCGCCAGAACTGGCGGATCGAAAAAATCCAGGGTGAGCGCGCCGCTCGCGCGGCCAAACGCGAGCAGCATGCACTGCAGGAACTGGAGGGTGGTGACCTGGGGCCGGAGCAGCTTGGCCTGGTGATCGCACACTTCGGCGTACAGGTAGAAGTGGAAGCCCAGGACGGCGAAACCGCGGGCCAGGTGTTCCGCTGTCACTTGCGTGCCAACCTGCCAGCACTGGTCACCGGCGACCGCGTGGTATGGCGTGCGGGCAATCAGGGCATTGGCGTGATCGTGGCGCAGATGCCGCGCAGCACCGAGCTGTGCCGGCCGAACAACCATGGCCAGCTCAAGCCCGTAGCTGCCAACGTCGACCTGATCGTGATCGTGTTCGCCCCGGCGCCGGAACCACACCCGAACCTGATCGACCGCTATCTGGTAGCGGCCGAACACGCCGGCCTGCGGCCGCTGCTGCTGCTGAACAAGGCCGACCTGATCAACGAAGAGAACGGCCCCGGCCTGCATGCGTTGCTGGAGGTCTACCGCGAACTGGGTTACCCGCTGCTGGAAGTATCGGCACACCAGGGCGACGGCATGCAGCGCCTGCAGCAGCTACTCGACGGCCACATCAGTGTGTTCGTCGGCCAGTCAGGGGTAGGTAAGTCGTCGCTGGTCAACAGCCTGCTGCCGGACGCCGGCACCCGCGTCGGCGACCTGTCGGAATGGTCTGGCCAGGGTACCCACACCACCACCACGGCCCGGCTGTACCACTTCCCCAACGGCGGCGACCTGATCGACTCGCCGGGCATTCGCGAGTTCGGCCTTGGCCATGTCAGCCGCGACGACGTGGAAGACGGCTTCATCGAGTTCCGCGACCTGTTCGGCACCTGCCGCTTCCGCGACTGCAAGCATGACCGCGAACCGGGCTGCGCGCTGCTCAAGGCGCTGGAAGAGGGGCGTATCAAGCCGCAACGCATGAACAGCTATCGCTCGATCATTGCCAGCCTGACTGAAGACAGCTACTGAAACGCTCGAATTGAAAGTTGCCGCGATCCCTTGTAGGAGCGGGTTTACCCGCGAATACGGTGGCGACTGCAACGGTGAACGGCGGGTGGAAATTGGCCAGCAGGTCCGGCCCTTTCGCGGGTGAACCCGCTCCTACGACGGCCTGCGCCCAATCACCGATGCGTATGTAGGAGCGGCTTTAGCCGCGAACACCGGCAACGCCGGTGCCATTCACCGCGCTGGAGGCTTCGCGGGTAAACCCGCTCCTGCAGTGATCGCGCCAGCGTTCAAGTGCTGGGTAGCACAGTTGCCCACACAAAAAGGCCGCTTACTGCTCCTTGGCGTCATCCATCTTCAGCGTGCCCTCTTCAAAGATGTTCAGCTTCTGGCGCAGCTCACGCGGTTGCATCGGTGTCTGTTCAGTTGCCCCTGGGGCAGCCGGCGCCGAAGCCCCTGGCGCAGCACCACTGGCTGGCGCTGCAGGAGCAGTTGGCGGTGTTTGCGGCGCACCCTGCTCACCCTCGATGTTGCGCTGGGCTTTCTTGGTCAGCACGATGATGTCGATGCGGCGATTGACCGGGTTGAACGGGTCCTTGCGGTCGAACAGCGATGACGAGGCGTAACCCACCACCCGCGCCACCTGGCTGTCCGGGTAACCACCGGCCACCAGTGCACGACGCGCGGCGTTGGCGCGGTTGGCCGACAGCTCCCAGTTACCGTACTCGCCCGTGCCAGCATACTGCTTGGCATCGGTGT